>CAVPVI010000001.1:0-57335 GCA_963709135.1 uncultured Solirubrobacterales bacterium
ACGATTGGTCCACATAACGGGTATGACGATCAGTGGCCCGAGTACGTGCTCTGGGGGCACTTGTACGTTTGAGGTGGGATCCCAAGGCTGATCGTCGACGGCGCGCGCCGCAACTGCTCCGCGATCCGTCGGAATTCGTCACGTGCCGGCCATACCGCCAGCGCTTCCCAGTCTTTCGGTTGATCCCGACCACCGGACGCCTCGCTGTCGTCGACGCCAGGCGCGATCAGCGGCACGTAGCGCTGCTGCTTCCCAGTCTCAACCTCGCCCCATTGGCGTCCGCCTCCTGTGCGGCATGGCAAGCTCCAAACTGCGCTGGTGTTGCAACTCAGGTGGAATCCGCACCGTTGCCGTGGGCCCAGTTCAGACCGTCATTCTCAAGGGCGGCTCCGATCTATAGAAGCTCAGGCTTGAGGCTCAGGCTTGGAAGATCAGATGCGGGAGCGCCCCCTTCGGGTCAACGAGGGTCGACTACGCGTTTGGTGGGAGCCAGAGAAACTGGTCCGTTCCACCGTTCCCGCAGCGGCTTAGCACAAGCGGCCTTGAACACGTGTCTCGTCGGCCTAACTGCGGGTGATGAGCGGCTGCAATGCACGAAGCTCGTCATCCTCAGGCACCGTCTGCGGCGGCAGGGTTGTCAGGAGCAGCTCATCCGCCGAACGCTTGCCCGCCTTCCCGCCGGCGCTGTACCGGGTCGTCACCAGCCGCTTGCTGATTGTCCACCGCTTGACACCCAGGACCTGGGCATCCATTGCCGACGGATTCATCCGACGCTGAGCATACAGCTCACAGCGCTGTGTCAGAGCCGGATGCGCGTCGTAACTCAGGAGCCAGCGGAACTGTGCCCTCCTGGTCAGATACGCGGCGAGTTTGAGGTGGAGGTCACCCAGAGCGTGATGCTCATGACCGCAGGCATCGACGGACGGTCCGAACGACGTACGGTATAGCAGGGCTGACTTATCGACATACGGTGGGTCGAGATAGGCGACGACGTTGGACGGAACCAGCTGTGGGTAGATCTCCGGGACGTCATTGAGAGTTCGGCTCCAGTCCTTGCACCAAACGTCGACAAGCCTCCCCGCCCGGTACAGGTGGCCGACGTAGCTGATGCGGTCTTCGAGCCCGTTCTGATTCCAACGGCAGCCGATCGAGTAAGGAGTTGCCTGGTTACGCCCCCCGATCGGCCCCGCGCGACCATGCAGGATGCCCGAGAAGGTGGTTCGATTGAGAAACAAGCATCGGACCGCCGACGTCAGTCTGATCTCGCGAGGCGCCATGTGTCGAGGTGCCATCCAGGCCCGCCAGTAATCCCAGCGTCCTACGGCCCGATGCCCGCCGTGTGCTACGTATCGAGTCCATTCCGCCCGGACTCGCTCTTGGAGACGGTCTGTGTCGTCAGCTGCAGCCTGCCAAAAGCAGGCGACGAGAGGGTCTGCATCAGCGAGCAGGACTCGGTCTACCACGCCGGCGCCGACGAGACGCAGCGACGCTGATGCTCCTCCGGCAAAGGGCTCGACGAGCAGCTTGACGTCGCGCACCTCCGAGGACTTCTTGGCCGCGCTGATGATCCTGGCGATTACTGGGGCCAGAGCGGATTTGGCGCCCGCATAGCGCAGCGGCGACTGATATCGCGCGGCGGCCATGGAATGTGAGACAGGCTCTACCTCTTGCTGCCAACGACGTTCGGAGTCCCGGATCGCCGCGGCAATGACGGTGGTGGCCGCCGCAGGGTCGATTGATGGGTCGCCGGCTCTCGACTGACCCCGATCAACCGTGGTGAGCTCGTCTCCCGAGCTAAGGAGAGCGCGCACGCCGTCAGCGAGCATCAGGCGAAGACGGTCGAATCACGACGACTCCGGTTGCGGCTGGTCCAGGCCGAGGCGTGCCGTGGCGACGAGGCGCAGAACGTCGGTGCCAACACCGATCGGGAACGCGGCCTTACCGTGGGCAACTGCCACTGGGATTACGCCGTCCAAGTACATCGACGAGCCCGTGCGATCCACTACGTCCAGGATGGCCGGGAGCGCCGGATAGCTCTTCGGGTCCGGAAGCCCGCCGTTGACGTCGTATGGTGCTCCAACTGGCGGCATCACAGTGAGAACGAGCACTCTGCCGTCCATAGCTCGGTAGATGAACTTGCGGCCCCAGTATGTCTCTTTCCCGTAGGCCAGCGGCTTCTTCGTATTCGTCACGTGCGAGATCACGTCCGCGTCGCAGACGAGTAGATCGCCGGCTGTCAAGACGTCATGGCGAGCAAGTTGGCGGGCGTAATCGGCCATTTGTCCGGATTTTTCGATTCCGCAGATGAGAGGAGAATTGCCGGTGGAGGAGGCTGCCATGGCCTGGAAGTAATCGAGGGCTCGTCCTCGGAGTTTCGCGGGCGGGCCGTATACCGCGAGGGGTCCGTCGACAAGGAACAAGGTCGTGGGGAGGAGGTCCTGACGTGACTGCCGCCAGAGGAGGGTCGTGAGGCCCACGAGGACCAGCAGCTCGACAACGGACATGAGGCGGCCGAGGGCTGCTTGGTTACTCCCCTCTTCCCCAACCTCTTCGTGGATTCGGAGGACGTCGGTGGGGAAGAGCGCTGTACCGCAGGTCGGGCAGTTGAGGCCGGCGATTGGCACCGCTAGATCCTGCTCACAGCCCTCAGTCGGGCAGTTCACAGGCACCGTCGCGGCGCCCGCGCTTGGCTTTCCGTGGAGGAGAAACAAGAGATCGAGGAGGGTCTGGTTGAGTCGGTTGACCTCGATCTTCTTTGTCTGAAAGAGCTGTACAAGTGCCTCGCGCCACGAGGTAGTTATGTCACAGCCGACTCGCGTGTATGCCCCGGAGACGGGCAGATCCAGCGTCACAAGTGCCGTGTTGACGGCCCGCGCTATTGCATATGGGTCGACGAATCGCTCCGCTTTCTGTGCCTCCATGACGCCTAAGTCCACGTACGCCGCCGACGCCTGCGCAAACCCGTAGAGCACCGAGGGAAGCCCGTCGCGCACCTGCTCGACGATGTAGGACCCGTCAACCGCGAGAGCAGACGTTAGACGGGCGTCGGAAGAGGGCAGCGCGAAGTCGTGGCGAGGTCGGATCTTGGAAGTGATGGTTGCGACGTTCTGAACCGCGTCGGCGGGCACGTAAAAGCTGCGCTGATCAGCAATCGCCCGGACGGCAGCCGTTGAGTGCCCGAGCCGAGAGGCGGTCTCGAAGCCGCCGCTGACCGTCTCGTAGGGCATCAGGGGGCCGAGTTGGTGGCTGTAAGGGGCGGATCACTCGCGGCTGCGCGAGCTTCATTCACAAGCGTCTCGTCGTACCGGTCGACTTGAACGGGCACGATGTATGGAGACGAAAGTGTCTTAAGTCGGACGTAGCCGCGGTCCTCAGACGCGATGATAGCGTCCGAGAACGAGCCGAAATCGTAGAACTGCGCCAGTTGCCTGACCTCATGGGTGTTATTGAGGTGGGCCACGACCCAGTTGCCGGTGTTGGCCTTGACCTGATGGGCGACCCCCGACACTTCCTGGGTCGCATAGGTCATACCGAGGTTGAGCTTGCTTGCTTCCTTCGCAAGCTTGACCCAAACGTCCCGATCGTCCTTGTACTTGTCTGACGCGAAGAGGTTGTGGGCTTCCTCAAGCATCACCTGGATTGCCGGCGGAGTCTGGCCAGAAGTGAAGACTTCTGTCTGTTCAGCGAGCAGCCGACGCGTTATCGACTCGCTCAGAGCCTGCGTGATGCGCTCGGCGCCTACGTGAAGGTCGACGATGACAATCTTTCCGGCCTTTAGCTCATCGTAGATCTCGACTGCGGGGTTCCTTCGCGTATGCGGGCTGTGGAAGGGCCGAAGCGGGTTGAGGTTTTTCCACCCGCGAACGTTCAGCTTGCCGGCCTTCGTTGTGAAGATTGGCTCCACGTTCTGCCAGCGGGCGTTCTTAGTGAACTCCGCCGCGTCTGTGTCGCCGTCCTCTCTCAGTTTGACGATGGTGTCGAGCGTCACCTCGACATGAGCAGCGGACACAGTCACCATGTTCGCGGTGCTCCCGGCCTGGGTGAACGGGTTGTTGTTTCCCAGCTTCGACACGATCTTTTGTTGAAGCTTGCCCGCCACGTTTAGCTTTGCTTTGAAGCCAGAAGGCGCCGCGAAGCCCGCTCGTAACAGAGCGCCGTACAGCACGAACCTGGCGCGCTCAGCGTGTGTGGTCGCCGAACGATCTCCTGGTACATCCGTCAAGGACGCCCCGGCGAAGTCCTTCACGTAACCGGCATCGTCGGTACTCAGTTGGTTGTAGATCAGGTTCTGGACCGCGTCGATCTGACCCGGATCAAAGAAGTTGATTTGGAGAGGGCGGACGTGCGGCTGGCTACCATCCGCTCCGAACTTGAAGATCCGCACATGGCGTTCGCCTATCGCCGCGATCTCCGTCCCGTCCTGCGTGTTTGGATTAGCGTATTCGCCTTGAGGGTCAAAGATGAGCTGGCCGATCGGACCCCTTCCAGCCGCCCGTTGCTGCTCTGAGACGACGAACGTCCGGGCGATGATGATCTTCGCTGTGTTCGATTTGCCCATGCGCGTCATTCCGAGCAAAGCCGTCTTGTTGCCGATGAAGTCGTGAATGTTGACCTGGACTGCGGCATCAGCCTGGTTTGAAGCCTTTGCTCTGCGCCGCGTTGCCGAGTAACGCACGGCGCCGATGCGGACCCGCTCGACCGGACGACCGGTTGGCTTCAGATAGGAGGCAATCGTCGACAGGCCAGCGCCGGTGGGCTTCAGGACCCGATAGGTCGATGTCGCGTAGAAGTTGTCGACATCGGAACCGAACTCGAGGACCTTCTGCCCGTCCACGTCGTCTTCGTAGAACGTTCCGAGGACCACGCATCTAAGCCCAGTGAAGGAGACGCGGTTCTTAGTGAACGGGTCAAGTTCCACATCGAGGACTGCTGACGGCGAAGGGTCCTGGCTGCTCGAAAGGGCCGTTCGCAGCGACTCCTCGCGTACCGCATGGAGGTCGGTCTCCAGGGACAACGGCGCCGTGCCGTCGACGCGCAGCAGCAGGACCTCGTCGTCATCGACGTGCGGGTTGCTGATGTCCTGTGAGGTCGCGAGGAGAAACGAGTGGCGGGGGATTCCCCCAGCGTCGAACTTCCAGCGGTCGTGGGTTAGGACGACAGCCTCTCCATAGTCGATCCGGAGACAGCTCCGATCCGGATCGAACGATCGTTTGCCAACAGTTGAGCCTGTAGCAACGAGCCAGCACCTACCCCCGGAATAAGTTCCGCCACAGTCCCTTCTTTCGCCTGAAGACTTTTGAGACTGCAGCGTTGCACACGCGGTCGACGGAATGCCCGAATCAGGGACCGCCGAGGATGAGATCTGCAGGGTGGTCTTCAGCTGCGCCTCCGTACTTCGTACGTCGCGGTGACACGCCGTGGGGGTCGCTCGTTCCTCATACATTCGTCATTTGTCAACGAACGGCGACGAACAGGGCCACTTCAAGGGGCGCCGAAGCTGGCGGAGAGCGCTCGGAATCTCTGGGTACGGGCCATCATCCAGTCGGAACCATCCGAACAAACAAGTCTGGCTCATGACTCGAAAGGTCGCAGGTCCCAACCCTGGCCTCGTTATCGATCGCCGATCGATAATTCGCTGGAAATCGGGACCTCCGAGTGATCGGCGGTCTCGGTGTTTTCGGTCGTGTCAAACACGAGTAAGGCCTTCCCTCGTCCCAGGGGGTGCGAGCAGTAGGCTTCCGCCGTGGGCATGGATTCGACCGCACCGGGGCCTCGCGACCATCTCATAACCCGTTCGATCGAGCGAGACCTTGAACAGCTCGATCCTGAGCTCCTGGTCGAGGACGCGCTTGATCCTGCTGAAGGGCCGTCTCGACTCGCCCATCTCGCGATGCGAGAGATTGAGCGCGAGCTCGCTGTCGACGAGACCGCCGAGGTCCAAGCAGAGCGGCTCAATAGTGCACTGCGTCGGCTTGCAGCGACAGCAGCCCAGCCACGGAGCGCTGACGAGGTGGCCATTCCGCCACGAGTCGTTTACGGGATCAGGGGCCGGTCGCCGCTCGGTGCGCTGCTCGAGCTCCCTCCGATGCCGTCCACGCCGTTCGCCCAGAGCGATCTCCTCGTCAACGCAGAGGGGCAGCCCAACATTGGGTCGGAGCTGAAAGCTGAGCTGAGGACGGCGGATTCGGTCGATCTCATCTGCGCGTTCGTAGTGTGGACCGGCGTGAGGCACCTGCGGGATGCGCTTGCAGAAGTCGTTGAGCGCGGTGGATTGGTGCGCGTCATCACGACGACGTACATGGGAGCGACCGAGAAGCGAGCCGTCGACGAGCTCTTCTCGCTCGGGGCCAGTATCAAGGTGGCGCTCGACGCGCGGACCACAAAGCTTCACGCGAAGGCATGGCTGCTGGAGCGCGACTCGGGGCTGACGACGGCGTTCGTCGGCTCGTCAAATCTGTCGCATACGGCGCTGTTCGATGGCTTGGAATGGAATGTCCGGTTGTCCTCGATGGATGCGGCCCATGTGATTGACCGCGTACGCATGATGTTCGAGAGCCATTGGGCGTCGGAACTCTTCGATTCGTACGACCCGGCCGTCAATGGAGACGAGCTCGCGCAGGCGCTTGCCGAACACGACCGACGGTCCCTCGGTGAGGCGTCGACGATCTCGTTCGCGAATCTCGACGTGCGTCCGTACCCGCATCAGCAGCGGATGCTGGACGCACTGATGATTGAACGCGACCGTCACGACCGGCACCGCAACCTTGTGGTGGCGGCAACCGGAACCGGAAAGACGGTGGTGGCGGCGCTCGACTACCGACAACTGCGCGAGCGCTGGGGAGACGTGTCCCTCCTCTTCGTCGCGCACCGAGAGGAGATCCTCCGGCAGTCGCTCGCGACGTACCGAGCTGTGCTTCGACGAGAGGACTTTGGAGAGATCCACGGTGGCGGACAGGTCGCCCAAGGACGCCACGTGTTCGCGATGATTCAATCGCTGGGTGAGGCGCGGATCGCGAACGTCGCCTCGAACGCCTTCGATGTCGTCGTTGTCGATGAGTTTCATCACGCCGCGGCAGACAGTTACGACAGGCTCCTCAACCACCTCGAGCCGAGGGAGCTCCTCGGGTTGACCGCAACCCCAGAGCGTTTGGACGGTCGAGATGTCACCGACTGGTTCGACCATCGGATCGCAGTCGAACTTCGCCTCTGGGAGGCCATCGACCAGGGGTTCCTGGTCCCTTTTCAATACTTCGGGGTCGCTGACGGCACGGACCTCAGCCAACTCACATGGCGTCGCGGCGGCTACGCACCCGAGGAACTGAGCAACCTCCTGACGAACGATGACATCCGCGTCGCAAAGCTGCTGGAGGCGATCCAGAGAATCGTCCTGGATCCGGGTCAGATGCGCGCGCTCGGATTCTGCGTTTCGAAGGAGAACGCGCGATATATGGCGCGGAAGTTCACCAATGCGGGGCTCGCGAGCATCGCTCTCACTGGAGACGACTCGACCGACGTTCGCGACCAAGGGCTTCGCAACCTGAAAGCCGGCCGGATCCGCTGTGTGTTCTCGGTGGAGGTGCTGGGCGAGGGTGTCGACGTGCCCGACGTCGACACGGTGCTTCTGCTGCGCCCCACTCAGTCAGCCACGCTCTTCACCCAGCAGCTCGGCCGTGGTCTGAGGCGCGCGCAGGGCAAGAGCAGCCTCACCGTCCTCGATCTCATCGGACAGCAACATCGAGAGTTTCGCTTCGAGGATCGACTGCGCTCGATTCTCGATGTTCGGCGTGGATCGATCCAAAAGCAGGTGGAGAACGAATTCCCGTTCCTCCCGGCTGGATGCACCGTCGATCTCGACCGCCAGAGCCGGCAGATCATCCTTGACAACCTGCGGTCCGCGGTAAAGCGGTCCCGGTGGAGGACGTTGGTCTCGGATCTGAGCGCGGATGATGACGATATCCGGCTCGCCCAGTTCATCACGAAGCACGACCACAGGCTCGAAGACATCTACAAGGCCAACCGCTCCTGGACCAAGCTGAGGCGGGACGCGGGCCGGTCGACGCCAGCTCCTTCAGACACGGACTTCGAGCGCCAGACATTACGAGCAGCAAACCGCTTGACCCACATCGATGACCCGGAACGCATCGAGCTCTACCGCGGCGTCCTGCTCGAACCGGACCCACCGGCGTTCGCCTCGCTGGATGAGCGCCGCAGGCGGTTGATGACCATGCTCGCGTGGGATCTCGGCTCAGGCTCTGCTCCGTACGGGACGCTCGATGACTACTACCTCGCGCTCTGGCTTGAGGACGCAGCCCGTCAAGAAGTGCTGGCTCTTCTGGAGTATCTGGACCAGCAGTCGCAGACCCGCGGACGTCCTTCGTCGCTCGATCCCGAGGTCCCTCTCGTTCTTCACGCGAGATACACCCGAAACGACGTCCTCGCGGCCCTGGGGATTGCGGGCGGAGTCAAACCTCCACCGTCTCGAGAAGGCTTGACGTCTACTGGGGACGGTCGATTTGACGCCTTCTTCGTTGATCTGCAGAAAGCCGAGCGCGACTACTCGCCGACCACGATGTATCGGGACTACGCGATCAACCGAGAGCTGTTCCACTGGGAGTCCCAGTCAACGCAGACATCACAACAGCCACGCGTACAGAGATGGATCGAGCACGAACAGCGAGGCGGACGTGTGCTGCTGTTTGTGCGCGAGAAGAAGCGGTCTGAGCTCGGCACGGCGCCGTTCACGTTCCTTGGCCCAGTGGCGTACGTCGACCATCGCAGCGAACAACCAGTCGCGTTTACGTGGCGTCTCCCCGAGCCGATGCCGGAAGAACTGTTCGAGGTCGCGCGGAGCGTCGCCGCAGCGTAATCCGCGGTCAGGCCATACCCCGGACTGACCGGCACGCCGTAGCGGTAGCCAACGCGGCGATCGGCTTGCGCGATGACCCACGGCTTGAGCATCGCCCGGATCGGCTCGCGCGCAGGTCTTGGCCGTCGACGAGTCCGGCAGAACTAGGCAACGGGCCGCCTAAGGTTACGCGACACGCTGAACCTGATCTCGAATGAGTGACGACGGCAACCGCTTCTGCCTGCATGCCGCACGAGGGAATGCACGGATGAAGCGAGGGTTGACGACCGTCCGCTACCGATTATTGAGCTTCCTCGGTGTGCCGAACCAGCCACCACGCTTGCCCCAATGGCGCTACTGATGGCAAGAAAACGCTCGCAATCGCGATCGCCGACTTCGCGCGCGACACGAGCGTCGCGGCTCTCCGCCCGCTGACTGAACCGACATCGTGACCCGTTCGTCCAGGTGGAGCGTCACCTTGGCCAAATCGCGCTCTTGCGGCATCGACGATGTTTCCCTTGATCCGCGCTACGGTCGAGAACCGCCGACTGGGTAGGTCTTCGCGCGGCGGGACCCACCAGACGCCTGTGCGACGATTGGCCGTCCGTTCGAACTCTTGAGCAGAACGACCTTCCCGACCCGCGCGTCTGTGATCAGCAAATTGTCGCGCTCGTGGGCGCTGCGAGCAGGCTCGCGAACCGGCGCTGCTGCTCGTCTCGACCCGCGAGAAACGCTGGGCGAGTCCCCACGCCCGGCTTGTGCCGGTTCTTCGCCACGGCACAGCAGACTTACAGATCTTCACAGCCATCCACGAGATCCTGTGAACTTATGTAGCTGCTGAGAGCCGCCACGTCGCATGGTGGCCCTCCTCGGCAGGCGAGGCGATCGCGCAGCGTTGGACTCACGGCTCGAAACCGATGGAGCGGTCGGGGTCGTGGCCTTCCTCGTGTGCCACTGTGGAAAGCTGTTCGCAAGGCGCTTGCGGCCATCTACGAGCGGGACGCTCCACATCCTCCTGCGCATTGACGGGGATCGCATCCGACCAACTGATCGCTTCCCCATTCAGCGTTCGCGCGCGCTCAAGATCGCCGGCATCTTCGTCGCCGAAGTTCCTGGGCGCAAGCAGCGCGTTGGGTTCCCCGTTCGTGGCCATCTCGACCTTCGGTTGCTCGCCGTCTGCGTGAATGTCGAGTTGCAGCTCGCGATTAGTGGGGTGCCTCTCGCTCGACAGCGTCGTCTCAATGCTTGCGAGCATCGCGACCGAGACATCGTGTGAGAGCGGGATGTGGATGGAAGGCAGATCAGATTCGGTGCGGCTCATGCGCTGGGCGAGATCTTGCAGGCGGTCAGTCTCGAGAGTCCGGTCGGGCGCTTCTGCGGCGTAGATGTCGGTTGCGTGGCGGGCGCGGGTGAGCCCGACGTAGGAACCTTCGCGGGTGGCGCGCTCGCCGATGATCAGGTGGGTGGTGTCGGTGGTCTGGCCTTGGGCGGGGAATGGGTGCTGGACGTAGGCGAGACGCAGATCGGCGTCGGCGGTCTGCTGCTCGGTGAGCGTCAGTTCGGCGCCGCCGTCGAGCCGGAGTTCCAACGCGCGGGCCTCTCGGTGGACGGCGGTGATCTGAGCGGCGGCGCCGTTGCGCAGCGGCCCGTGGTCGGGGTGCTGGATGGTCCGGCGGACTTGAACGAGGTCGCCTTCGTGCAGCTCATACGGGCGGCCCGGAACGGGGAGCCCGTCCTGGCCGAGCTCGCCGGCCTGATGGCGGATCGCCTGGGCTCGGGCGTTGAGCGCGTCGAGGTGGTCGTTGGAGGTCTGCGCGATCACGATCGTGGTCTTGCCGTTGGTGCGGTCGCCTTGGGCGGCGTCGAGTGCCTGATCTTCGGTGAGTCGGGAGTCGCGATGAAGGTGGACATGTTCGCGGGCGGCGTAGCCGCGGATCGCGAGCTCGGCGTGCCCCGCGCGGAACAGCGCCTGGTCGCGGCGGTCGCCAGGGTCGCGGGCGCGCTGGTTGCGGGTCAGCTCCACGTGCGCGCGGTTGTCGCGCGTGGTCTGCTCGATGTCGCTCCACAGGCCGCCGGCGCCGACCGGCTGGTTCTGCTGTGGGTCGCCGACAGCGATGATGCGCGCGCCGGCGGTCTCGACGGCGTCGAGGAGCCCGAGCTGCTCGCTGGTGGAGGCGAGCGCTGCCTCGTCGTGAATGATCGTCGTGTGCGGAGTGAGGGTGATGCGGCCGTGGGTGATCGCGGCGTGCAGTGCAGCAGTTGAGTGGGCCTCGCAGCGGACGCCGCGCTCGGCGAGCTCCCGGGCGAGGCGCTCGGCAGCCAGCGCGGCGGTGCTGGTGACGAGGATCTCCTGGCCTGCGGCTTGGTGGGTGCGGGCGATGCCCGTCAGGGTGGTGCTCTTCCCGGTGCCGGCCTGCCCCTCGATGATGACAAGCGGCCTGCTACCGCACGCGAGCGTGATCGCGGCGCGTTGCGCGTCCGACAGCCGCCCGCCGGTGATGGCGAGCTCGCGGTCAAGCCGATCGGCCTCCCGCGCCGTCATCGTCGCGGGGAGCGGTTCGAGCGCTCCCTCCGCGAGCCGCTGGGCGATCGCGACGACAGTCCGCTCCCGGCCGCGGTGCTCGCGGGTCGTGCCGGTCCCGTCGGCGAGCACGAGGATCTCCTCTTGGGCACGTAGCTCTCGGAGCTGCTCGAGCGCAGCGTCGATCGGCGCGCCGGCGGATCGCTCCAACGCGACCGCACGCGCGTCGCGGGCGGGGAACGTTGCGTCGAACTCGGTCAGCGCGTCGAGGACCTCGTCGCGGTGCCGCAGCCGGCAGCGTCGGGATGTGCGGGTGGCGCAGGACCTCGATGCGTTCGCGGCTGGTGCCAAGCGTCAGTGCGGTGCGCCGCCATTCCGCGTCGAGGTCGGCGACCGTCACCGGTGTCTTCGCGCTGCGCGTCACCGTCCCCATGAGCCGTTCCTGTGCCGGGGACAGCTGCCCGTCTGGCGAAGCAGTTCGAGCGCGATGGCGGCCTCGGTCGCCGCCGCGCCTCCCTCGGCGATCGTGGTCTTGAGCTCTCGCTCTTGGTCGAGCGAGCCGTTGGCGGATCGGCGGCGTGGACTTGGTGGTGACGGCTTGACCAGCGATCCAACAGAGGTTGGGGGATCGCGTCCAGCTCGAAGTACCGCCCGCCGCGCCCCGTGCCGCGCTGGACCCGGAAGCCAAGGTGGGCGAGCTCGCGGGCGAGTTCGGTGCGGTACGCGGCGCCGACCTCGCGCTGGTGCACCAGCCACGCTCGGGAGTCGATCGCGACGACCCGCCCATCGCGGCGGACAGCGCCGTGCAACAGAACATGAGAGTGCAGCTGCGGGTCCGGGACCTGCCCATCGACCGTGCCGGGCGGTCGTGTGCCGCCAGCACGTGGCGACCAGGCCACTCGCCTTCTCGTGCAGAACCGTGTCCTGGCTGACCCGGCGGCGGAGCATCGGCACCTGCCGGATCGCGTGGTGCAGCGCCCGGTCGATCGCAGCCTCGTGCGCCCGCTCGATTCCGCTCGCGAGTGGCGGTCGGCGAGCGCCCAGACCGCGCTGACGGACTTCGGCGCCGAGAACGTCGCGTCGATCGCCGCGACCGCTTCGCCGCTGCCGCCGGCTCGCCGGAGCTCCTCGCCCGTGTCCGGGCGCCGGACGTCCATCAGCATGTGCAGCTGCTCGGCGGTGACCGGCTGCTCGGGATCCACTCCGAACTGCGTGGCGCCCTGAACCCATCGTCCGGGCGCCTCGGTCCTCTCGCCGTCCTTGAGGTAGTAGTCCCCCAAAGCCGCCGAGCGGGTCTTGCCCTCCAGGTATTCGGCGTACCCGCCCGCCGATGCCCGCGTGATCTTCGCGAGGATCAGCACCGCGATCCCCCAGCTGACCGCAGCAGACCCCGAATCCAGGCATACACTCCACGCACTGGGTGCTGTCCCCTCAAGATGTCCCAAGTTGTCCCGGCCCGTGAGCGCCGAGCGGAGGGGCTCGCAGCGCTTCGTGCATGCCGTCGTGGGCATCATCGGGCCGAGATCGTGGTGAGCGTCCGCCACGGCTCGGTGGCGTGTGCCGGGGTGAGGGTGAGCAGCTCCCAGCCGGACCCCGTCCAGGTGCAGCGCGCGGCCGGCGGGGATGTTCGCGACCTCCCCGGCGGAGAGCACCCGGGTGCGCTGCGTGGAAACGGTCGTGGAGTTCTGCCATGGCGACCAGCCGGTGTGGGCGGGGGTGCGGGTGCGTGAGACGACTTGGCGGTCGTACTCGCCGAGCATCATGGAGACCGTCTCGAGCGTCTTGGGGTCGGCGATCCCGGGGAGGATCAGCTTGGTGCCGAACAGGGTCAGGAACCCGTCGGCCTGCGCGCCCCACCGCGCGCGCGCCTGGGAGAGGTCCTGCAACGCGGCGAGCAGGAGGAGGCCTTGGCCGCCGCCCTCAGAGGCGATCTGCGGCAGCTCCTCCAGCGGCGCGATGTTCGCGACCTCATCCAACGCGAACAGCACCCGCCCCCGCAGCTCGCCGGCGGAGTGCGCCTGGTAGCTCGCGCGGCGGATCTCCGCGAGCAGGCCGCAGACGATCGGCGCCGCCGCGGCCTGCGCCTCCGCCGGCGCGTGGATGTAGACGGTGTCCATCGAGCGTACGAACACGGCCGTGTCGAAGTTCGGGTCCTTGGCGGCAGCGAGGGCGTGCTCGCTGCCGTACGCCTGCAGCGCGTCCGCGGCAGAGGAGAAGATCGAGGAGCGCTCGCGGTCCTCGGTATGCAGAAGGCCGAGGAGGTTCCCGAACGCCAGCCGTGAGCAGCGCTTGTCCTCGAGCAGGATTCCGGGCTCGTCGAGCTCGTGGCGCATCACCCAGTCCACGACCGTCTCCATGTCCTTGCCGTGGACCGCGGCGGCGTGCAGCATCGGCGCCAACAGTGCCTGCGCGCGGGAGGACCAGTGCGAGCGATCCGTCGTCCCGGCGCCGATGTTCGACGTCATCGCTCGGGCCATCAACAGCGCCCCATCCCACGATGCCGAGGAGCGCACCGGTGACCACCGCAGCTCGAGCGGGCCGCCCGCCGGGCTTGTGCCGGTCGGATCGAACATCCACACCCGGCCGCCGAGCGCTCGCACCAGCCGGGTCGCGCGCGCGACGTCCGGCTTGGTTGAGGTCGACACGACCGGACCGGTGTGCGCGAGCACGGCCGGGATGATGACTGCGCTCGTCTTCCCGGAGCGCGGTGGGCCGAGCAGCAGCACCGCCCGCTCCGGCCGGGCGTGGCGCGGCTGCCCGGAGGCGGTCAGGCCGAGATACACCCCACCACCGGCCCGCCACACGGAGGCCCGCACCGCGGCCAGCGGATCGCCCGCCACCACGCTCGCCGGCTGGCTCGCGCGGCGCCGGAACGGTGCGAGCAGCAGCCGCTGAACGGGTGCCGGGAGCCCGACCGGGGCGATCGCGCCCAGGATCACGAGCCCGCCGGCGATCGCAACTGGGCTTTGGCCCTTCGTGCCGCCGTTGGCGATCCCGAGCACCGCCAGGCCGACGATGACCCAGACCGTCCACTTGCCCGAGAAGCCGCCGCCGCGGCGGCCGGTCTGATGCGAGGGCCCCCACCGATCCACGCCGGACATCATCGCGCCTCCCGTCCCGGATTTGTGTCGAGCAACTCCTCGATCCGGGGGCGGACGAACCGCCACGCACGACCGAGCCGGCACGCCGGGATATCCCCACGACGCGCGAGGGTAGTAGACGGTCGAGACGGGGAGGTGCAGCAGCTCCGCGACCTCAACAGCGGTCATCACCTCATCGCGGGTCAACCCACCGCGCGCTGGTACGGGGGCCGTCGCGGTCCTGATATGGGGGGCTGTGAGCGCCATGCCGCAACCATGCACCAGCCGCCGGGGACGGCACAACCGCAGCTTGGGACGTCTTGCAAGACGTCCTTGGACATCTTCGGACATCTTCGCCGGTACACTGCGAAACCCCTGCACAGCATCGCTTTCACGACCGGAACACCAGCACACGGAACATGGCGAACGAGCAGCTCAAGAACGCCCTGCGGCACGCCGGACTGACCCCCGAGGAGTTCGCGCAGATCGTCCGCGTGGACCCCAAGACCGTCGGGCGCTGGCTCGCCGGGACGACCACCCCCTACCCCCGACACCGCGCGAGCATCGCTCGCGCGCTCGACCTCACCGAACACCAGCTCTGGCCCGACGAGACACCCGCGCCGGCTCCCGCTCCGGGTCCAGCCGGACACGACGCGGCTCCCGGCAGTGACGTGACAGGTGCCTGGGGCGTACGACACCGACGAGGCCGCGCCCGACCCGATCACGTTCATCACGGCCACATCCGGCGCGATCGACCTCATCGACAACGGCCGCGGCATCCAGCTCACCAAAGACCTCCTCGCCGCGCTCGCTGAACAGGCGAACGCTGGCCGCCACGTCCGGCTGCTCACCGGCCACCCCAAGCCACGGCTCGAACCGCTCATCGGCCACGAGCGGATCGAGATCCTCGCCATCGAAGCCGGCCCCGAGCATTCGGTGCTGCGCGTCGGCGAGACGATGCTGCTCACCTTCAACCTCGCCGCCGAAGCCGACCGGTCACCACCCCTCCTCAAGCTCCAGCGGTCGGCTGAGGGCGGGCTGTTCGACCGGCTCGCCGACAACATCGAGACCCTCGCGCGCGACGCGGTCGAGACCCTCACGACCCTCCGGCAACTCGACGCGTACTTCACCAACGCCGACGAAGACGACCTCTACTTTGGCGACGACGATCCCGACGACGAGTTCGAAGATGAGGACCCGTCGGACCGCGCCGCGCCGAGCGAGCTCGTCGCGGCCGATCCGCCAGCTCCGGCGCCGACAGCCGCGACGACCGTCCGGAGCGATCCAAACGAGGTCGAACGGCGCTGGCCGCGTCGGCCGAGCTGACCGCGACGCGAACGCGGATGCGCACCCATCCGCAGCGCGCGCCTCCGTGCAGACCATTCGTTTCAACGAGACGGGCTCCGTCGCGCTGCAGCTCCACACCGCCCCGACCAACGCGGAGGGGACACTCGGTTGGCTCGTCTCCCAAGCGCGGTACATCGCCGCCCACCTGCACGGCCTGCTGCGCGGCGGCGAGCTCTGATCCAACGACCCCGTCTGCGCTCAGGACTCGCCCGGCGAAGGGATGGAAGGCCACTGGCTGCAGGGCGCCGCCTGACACGGCTGCGCGCTCATCGCTGGATCTCATGTGAGACGCGCCACGAGCTGCTCGACCGCGCGCTCGTCATCCCCACACTCGCCGTGCCCGGCGCCGCCTTCTTCGACGCACAGCCGTGATCGAGCCGCGTCTGGCGCTGCCCACCCACGTGCGCGAACAGCTCGGCCGCGCACCGCGCTGCTCGCGCCGTCCTACCGACCCGTCGCGGCCGGGGCGTTGCTCGGTGACTCCGCGAATGCCTCCGCCACCGCGACGACGCTCGCCGGCCGGGGCATCGTCTGCGCCGCCGTCGCCCTCCCCGTCGCCCTCGACGCCGCCGCGCACGCGGCCGCTCAGGTCCAGCGCCCCGAGCTCATCTGCCAGGACCCGCGGTCGAGGGACCGCACGCCGGCGACACAGCGCCCGGCTACGAAGAGCTCGTCCGGAGCGCACGGGAGTCGCTGTGGATCAGCACGTTCACCTACTACGACGGTCCCAACGCGTTCAATCGCTCGCCGCGCGGATGGACGCAGTCCGGGACTTGCGCGTGCGCCTGCTCATCAACATCGGCCGGCGACAGGGGACGCGACGCCGCGGGCGCAGCACATTGCCGCATTCGCGGAGGGGCTCTGGCCGCGCGATTGGCCCGATCTCGAAAACGCGGGCGCGGTTCTGCACGCCAAGGCGATCATTGCCGACGACGACATCGCACTCGTTATCTCCGCTCACCGAAGCCGCGTTCGAGCGCAGCATCGAGGCTGCCGTCCTGCTCGCGACCGCACGCTCGCCGCCGGGCTCTCCGTCCTCTTCAAGGCACTCGACCGACGCCGCCTCCTGCCGCTGACGTGACCGTGACGTCAGGGATGAGCGCCCCTTCCCGGACTTACATAGTGGTAGCGCCGGCGTCCGAGCTGTCAAGGTCGCTTCGCTCCCTTCCCCTCGCTTCGCTCGGTGACAGCCCGGCCGTCCGGCGCGGTTTCGCAATGAAGTCCGGGAAGGGGCTCGCGTGGTCAGGGCGGAGAACTACGACGTGCTCAAGACGATCCAGGCCACCGCATACCTCGCTCCCAACCGGCGCGCAGCGTGCGCTTCCGCGCTTGGCGGAAGTAGGCGAACCTCAGCGTGCGGCCGCGTCAGCTCATTCGCGGCGATCCGACTCGCGCCTGTCGCATCTCCTGTCCTTCTGCTCATCTACTGCGTGGACGAACGAGCGGTCGTGTGGCAGAGAGCGCAGATCGACAACGGGCTGAGCTACGTGGCGCCGTCTCAGATCGTCGTCGACTGCCCCACCGGGACGGGACGGATGCCAGCCCAGGGCAACGCCAGCCTGAATTGGATGATCGAGCACGAAGCCACATGGAGATACCCGTCGATCGACGCCGCGATGGAGACGATGGCCCGTATGAGCGACTCAGTCTCCGCCCCAGCTGACGGGTATACTGAGAGTATGACTACGACGATCAAGGTTTCCAGTGAGGTCCGTGATCGACTCAAGGGCCAGGCGGCTCTCGCGCATCGCACCCTCGGCCAGCATCTGGAGCATCTGGCGAGCCTGGGCGAGCGTGAGGCCCGCCTTGCCAGCCTCCGCGCAGCCGTGAAGGCGACCTCGCCCGAAGACCTCGAGTCCTACCGCGTCGAGACGGACGTCTGGAACCGCATCGAGAATGGCTGAAGCACCGGCCGAGGCGCTCGCCCCCGGTGACGTGGTGTGGGTGCAGTCGGAGATCGCTATAGGAAGAGAGCAGTCAGGACGAAGACCTGCGCTGGTCGTCGCTGGACCCGGTTATCTTGAAGTCGTCGACACCTTGGTGCTGGTCGTGCCGATCACCACCGTTCACCGAGGATGGCCGAACCACATCGAGGTAGTCGGCGCTGATCTTCAGCAGCGCTCATGGGCGATGTCTGAGCAGATCAGAACCATCTCTCGCGAGCGAGTCGTCGGGCGCACCGGCCGCGCGAACGCCGCGACACTCGCTGCTGTCAGAACCTGGCTCGCAGACTTTCTCGATCTGTAGGGCGACCCGCCCACAATCCTGCGGCAGCCGCGCGCCCTGTCGCATCGCTCGCGTGACCAACAGCGGCTTGTCGCCGAACCGCTCGTCGGGACCGACGCCGTGCCGGCACGAAACCCGATGGTCGCCGGCGAACCGTCATCTTCGCCCTCGCGGCAGCGGCGCGCGATCGAGTTCACGCGTAGGCGCAAGTGCGCTGTCGCCAGTGCCGACGATCGCATGGACGGCAAAGGGCTCGTCCGGCGCCGGAGCCGCGAACCGCCCCTATGTCGCCATTGCGATAGCGCGGTCTTCCCCAGGCTGGATGACGAAACCAATCGTCAGCCACCCCGCCGACGAAACAGCGACCGAGTAGTCGCTCGGCCGCCCGGGGCACCCGCGGATCGCGGTTGTGTGGCTCTTCGGGCATAATCGTAGGTGGAGTTACGCGAACGCTTGTTCGTGTGGGAGTTTGGGGGTGACTAATCCGCAGGTGAGGTGAACGAGCGTTAGCGCGGCGTTGGCGGAGTGGAATCCATAGGCGCGCCGGACGATCAGTTTGACTTTGTTGTTGAGCGCTTCGGCTCGGGCATTCGATAGGACCGTCGATTGCGCGTGATGGCGCTGATCTGACTGAGGTACCGCGGGTGCGGGTGACGCATCCGTTTCATCGGTTGGCCGGCCAGGAGTTCGAGTTCGTCAAGCGACGCAAGAACTGGCAGGCTGACCGGGTCTACTTCTATGACGACGGTGGTGCGCTGGTTGTGCTGCCGGCGGAGTGGACTGATGCGGTCGCGGCGGATCCGTTCGTGGTCGTGTCGGCGGGGCGTTCGCCGTTTCACCTCGACGGGCTGCTCGAGTTGTCGGAGTTGGTGGCCGGATTGGCGGCGGCTCGGCCGGCGCGGGCTCGGCGGCGTGTCAAGCAGACTATGCCGTGACTGTCGAGGAGATTATGCCGTCTGGTGGTGCGGCTGACACGTTGGACTGGCGATCGAAGTTGAGATTTGTCAGTGACTGCGGGCGAGCGCGATGCTGCGACGGCGATGCGTGCGGTTCCGTCCGACCATTGGAGCATAATCTGCTGGACAAATGGAAAGGAGGCGTGATGGCGAGACGACCACCTGACGGCAAGGAGCGGGAGTTGGCGCGCTCGCGCACACTGAATCCACGCCCGGAAGCGGTCAGCGATCCGGCGTTCGCTTCGTCGGGGTTCTTTGACGCGCGGGATCTCGTGCAGGTGAAGTACGAGATGGTGCGCCGGGTGGAGAGCGAGGGCGCGAGTGTGAGCGCTGCCGCGGACGCGTTCGGCTTCTCGCGTCAGTCCTATTACACGGCCGCGGCGGCGCTCGTCGACGGCGGGCTGGCTGGGTTGGTGCCCGGCAAGCCGGGACCGCGCGGGGCGCACAAGCTGACCGATGAGGTGCTCGACCACGTGGCCGAGTTGCGCGTTGCCGATCCCGGTATGCGGCCGGTGGCGTTGGCTGCGGCGGTCGCTGAGCGGTTCGGTGTGAGCGTGCATCCCCGCTCGGTGGAGAGAGCACTCGCCCGTCGGGAGGCCGACGCTCGGAGCACGAAAAGTGGCTGAGCGCGCACATCGCGATCCTGTGGCGCTGCGTTGTGGCTATGAGCGCTTACGCGAGGCGGTCCTGTCCGGGCGCGTGGATGGGTGGGCGCTCGGGCACGGAGTGCTCGCCACCCGCGGGATCGTCGCGTGGATCGCGGCGATCAGCGACGCTGCGCCCGGCTCGCCGCCAGCCGCCGGGCGCAGCAATTCCCGGCTGGCCGCAGCGAGGGGGTCGTCGCTGCCGGGCGCTGGCGAGATCGTCGCGGTGCTGTCGCAGATGGCGTTCGCGATCGCTGCGTGAGCTTGATGTCTACCGATGCTCTACCTGATGGGAGCTGTGATGAGTGACAGTCAGATGAAGGTGACCGGCGATCATCTGCGCCGTGACGCGTACCTGTATGTGCGCCAGTCGAGCTTGTATCAGGTCGCTCACAACACCGAGTCCGCTCGGCGCCAGTACGACCTGCGTGGCCGCGCGGTCGCGCTTGGCTGGCCCGCCGAGCGGGTCGTGGTGATCGACGTTGACCAGGGCCAGTCGGGCTCGTCGGCGACCGACCGCGAGGGGTTCCAGCGGCTCGTTGCCGACGTGTCGCTGCGCAAGGCCGGGATCGTGCTCGGTCTGGAGTGCTCGCGACTGGCAAGAAACAACGCTGATTGGCACCGGCTGCTTGAGCTATGCGCACTGTCCGAGACGCTGATCTGCGACGAGGACGGCCTATATGACCCCGGCCAGGTCAACGACCGGATGCTGCTGGGGCTCAAAGGCACGATCTCTGAGGCCGAGCTGCACTTCATCCGCGCGCGGCTGCAGGGGGGGGCTGCTGGCCAAGGCCGGGCGCGGGGAGCTCGCTGTGCGCCTGCCCGTCGGATTCGTCTACGACGCGCTGGGCAACGTTGTGCTCGATCCCGACGCCGGCGTGCGCCAGGCGATCGCGCACCTGTTTGAGACGTTTGCGAGGACCGCGTCGGCGTCGGCGGTAGTCAAGGCGTTCGCCGCCGAGCGCCTCACGTTCCCTGGCCGTCACTCCCCCGGAGGCCCGCATGCCGGCGAGCTGTACTGGAAGGCGCTACGTCACGACCACGCGCTGTTTGTGCTGCACAACCCGCGCCACGCCGGCGCGTACTTCTACGGGCGCCGCCACCAGGTCCCCGACATCAACGGGCACACCCGCACCGTCCACAAGCCGCGCGATCAGTGGACGGTGCTGATCCGCGATGCGCACCCCGGCTACATCACCTTCGAGCAGTATGAGAAGCATCAGGCGACGCTCGCCTCAAACGCCGCGTTCCGCGGGCAGGAGCGCCGCGGCGGCCCGCCACGGGAAGGACCCGCGCTGCTGCAAGGCCTCGCGATCTGCGGCGTCTGCGGCAAACGAATGGCCGCAACCTACCACGCCCGTTGCAACGGCGAGCTGGTGCCCGACTACGCCTGCGAGCGCGAAGCGATCAAGGCCGGCACCCCACCGTGTCAGACGATCTACGGCGCCGGCATCGATCAAGCCGTCGCCGACCTCGTGCTCGAAACGCTCACGCCGCTCGCGATCGAAACGGCCCTGCAGGTCTCAGCCGAGCTCACCAAGCGCGCCGCAGACGCCGACCAGATCCGCGCCAGCAGCGTGCAACGCGCCCAATACACCGCCGACGCCGCCCGCCGGCGCTACCTCGCGGTTGACCCCGCCAACCGGCTCGTCGCCGACCAACTCGAGGCCGACTGGAACCACAAACTGCGCGAGCTCGCAGACACCCAGGACGAGTACGACCGCGCGCAGAACGCCGGCGCGAGCACCCTCACCAACGAGCAACAAGCCCGGATCCGCGCGCTCGCGGCAGACCTCCCCGCCCTGTTCAACGACCCCGCCACCCCGATGCGGGAACGCAAACGCCTGATCCGCCTGCTGATCACCGACGTCACCCTGATCAAAACCGGGGAGCAGATCACCGCCCACGTCCGCCTCTCCGGCGGGCAGCTGCACACGCTCACCGTCCCCCGGCCGCTGCGCGCCTGGGAACAGCACACCACCGCACCATCAACGATCGCGCTGATCGACCAACTGCTCGCCGAGCACACCTACGACGAGACCGTTAACATCCTCAACCAGCGCGGACTGACCGGCGGGTGGGGCCACCCGTTCACGGTCGTCTCGCTCACCCAGCTGTGCCGCAACCGCGGCATCCCGTCCCACCACGACCGCCTCCGCGCCCGCGGCATGCTCACGCTCGAGGAGATCGCCGCGCAGTTCGGCGTCCGCACCCAGACAGTCAAGATCTGGCAACGCCGAGGGCACATCACCGGCCGACGCATCGACGCGCGCCGCGCCCACCTCTACCACCCCGGACAAACCCGCCCACGCGACGGCCGCGAACGCCAGCCCGCCCAGCCCGCCCAGGCCGTCCCGGCCGCTCGTCATGATCAGCCTGCGCTCGCCGCCGAGGGCACCACTACCACAACCACACCAGGAGGTGCAGTATGAAGTGCACTCGTTGCTGAGGTTCAGGCGGCGGGCGGCGAGGATGCCCTGTCGGTGTTTGCGGATTGTGCGTCCGAGCCTGATGAATGGTTTTAGGCGGCTGCGGGATAGGCGCGCTAAGAGTCGGTCGATTAGTGCTGAGACTGTCTCGACGGTGAGGTCGGGCGCGAAGATCGCGCGGACCATCTCTTTCATCGACCAGGCGCGTGGGAGCTTCCCGCCGGCGGCGTGCAGCGCGGCGAGCGTGGTGGCCTGGCGCTCGGTGAGGTCCTCGGGGTTCTTCAATAGCGCCCAGCGGCTGTCTTTGAACTGTTTGGCGTAGTCGGTCTGGCCGGCTTGGCGGAGCTCGTTCCAGTGCTCGCGGCGGACCTCGTCAAGCGCCTTGGTCGCGAGCGCGACGACGTGGTAGTTGTCGATCACGATCGCCGCTTGCGGCGCGTGCGCGCGGACCGATGCGGCGTAGCCGCCGGTCATGTCCATCGACACGGCGCGTAGCTTTGAGGCGCGCGCGAACAGCGCCGGGTCGATCTCGACGCCCGCCTTTAGCCACGCGGCCACCACGCCCTCGCCGGCCGGGACGGTAGGGCAAGGGCCGAACGGGACCATGATCCCGGGCTCTGGGGGGTAGCGCGGCTTCCTGGCCGGCTCGCTGGCTGGCTCGGTGGGCGGCGGGTCGAGCTCTGCGAAGAACTCATCGGCGGCGGCCTTCCCCTTGCCCTCGCCGCCCCACACCACACGGCCGCGGCGGTGATCACCGATCAGCGTCAGGTACTTTTGGCCTTTGCGCCACGCGACCTCATCGATCGAGATCTCGAACAGATCTTTGAGGCGCTCCTCGGGCAGCAGGTCCTCGCCGACGCGCGCGATGATCCGCCCGACCGTCTTCCAGTCGATCCGCGCCAGGCGGCAGGTCGCGGTCTGATCGGTCTTGGTCGCCAGCCACGCCACGAGGTTCTCAAAATCCCCGGTGAACCGCGCGCCGTCACGCGCGAACGGGACCCCCTCGACGTGCACGCCGTGCACCGGGCAACGCAGCCGCCGCAGCCGCGCGTGGACCACCAGACGCCAGCGCCCGAGATCCAGACCGCGCCACACCGAGTCGTCATGCTGCGTGTTCTCGCGATGGCGCGTGGAGTACGAGCACTTCGGGCACTGCAAGCAACGACGACGCAACGCGACCGTGACCACGACGCGGTCAGGCTCGAAGCGCACCGAGCGGACCCACACCCCGGGCAGGTCAAGAAGACGAGAGAATGCAGTACAGACGCGCATGGGCGACACCTCCAGCTCGAGGACTCAGAACACCCACGAGCCTACGGGCTAACTCGTGCGCGTCTCTCAAACCCCCCGGCCGCACCCGCGTAGCGCCCGAGCGCGCAGAACGACCGAGGCTCGCGCCGACGCGAACTGGGCCGCGCGAGGGCCGAACGCAAACGGCCGGCGGCGGAGAGGGGGAACGATCCGCAAGCCCGCCCTTGAGCGGCTCCCGCCCGTGGCAGCCAGCCAGCAGGCCAGAGGCTCAGGGCGGCGCTGCCGGCGGGTCCTCACATGTTCAGCGCCGCTGAGCTTCGGGCATGTCGGAGGCCGTCGTGCGCGCGGATTCCAGGAGTACCAACGCAGCAATAGCTCCGTAAGGGCGTCCCGAGCGGACGGCAAAAGGCCTGCAATGAAGGATGGGTGGACAGGTGGGGCGTGCAGGCGTGCGTCGCGCGTTGAGACCGCTTCGCTTCCACCTTTGATCGCTCGCCACGATGCGTGGCTGAGGCACGCAGGGGCGTGTCGTGGTGCGGGTGTGGCTGGGCGAGCGATGCGACCCACTCGCGCGTAGCCGTAGCGGGCCAAGTCCGCCCGGCAGCGCCGCGGACCATGCTGCAGATCACCGCGCAGCGTATCGCTGAACACGCCCACCGGCACCATCCAGCATCCCGCTCAACACCCCCGCGAAAGCCAAGAAAGCCTACCCAGCCCAGCAAACCCAGCCCGGTTTCAAGGCAGACTCACCTACGATTAAGCCCGGAGCCCCGGTTGTGTGAAGGCCTTAGCGGAAGAAGTCCGGGAACTCATCTCGGTACCGCTGCTTGCGGTCCGCTTCGTCGTGCAGTTCCGGATGCCAGCTTGGGTGGACCCGAAGCGATCCCACCTGTGAGTCCCAGCCGCCGCGGGAGCCTCGGTACACCTTGTGGCATCCGGGAATCGGGCACGAGTACCCTCTTGGTGCCTCATTCCGCGCCGACCCCGCCGACAGGCGCGCTCTGGACCGGGAGGAACCCACGAGACGAACGGACACCAGCCAGGGGCGACGACTCGAGTGTCGGGCTTCTGAAGCCTTGGTCTGGCAGGTCGAGGTTGATGCTTCCGGTTCCCAGCATCCCTCCCTCCGCCTGCGTGGCAGTGCTGGCAGCAAGCCCGAGCGGCGCGCCTTCAAGGACACAGCGAAGCAGTGCCGCCGGCGGTGAAACAGGCGTCGAAGTCGTCTTCGTTGCCTGCCGCGTCTGCAAGATTCTCGATCGAGACACCGAGCGAGTGCACCCAGTCGGCCGCGTGGAGCGAGGTGATCGCCTGGAGCCTGGTAGCCGGTTTGGTCTTGGCGATGCTCAATCTCGGACGGAACGCCGGGGTCGCTGAGGAGAGCGCGGTCGCGTACGCCGCGCGAGGGTAGATCTCGCCGACCACCACGGCGGAGGTCATCAGCAGCCTCCGAAGGGAACCCTCAAACGGCCACACGCGAAAGCTGCGGTCCTCGGTCAACAGTTCCGCCAGTTCCAGCCACAGCGCACATGTCGCACTACCGACTGACCCCGGGATCCCGGACTTGATGAACAACGAGTTCGCTGAGGTCTGTCGATCGATCCGACGATAGATGTTGACCCCAAACGACTCAGCGGCGCGCTCGTACGCGAAGCGCCCGCCGACGCCCGGCGGCACGGCGAAAAACGGGCGCTCGAGACGCCAGGCTGTGCATCCGAGGTGGCCTCGAAGAACTCAGGCATCGCTGCCGTGAGCTCGAGCAGATCGAGGAACGTCGTCGCTAGTCCGGACGACATCCTGCCCCACGCTTCGATATAGCTCGCGGGACGCCGAGCGGTACGTCAAAGCTCACGAGAACCGAACCAGTCGACGTCCACCGCTCCGCCTCATGGAGGACTCCGGCAAGCGACCAGTTTCGGTCCGGAACGCGCCGCACCGCGCGGCTCGCGACGTCGGCGACGTAGACAGCTCGCTTCGCCGACGCCTTCCCCCAATCAGCGCACAAGATCGCGGACGGTACTGGCGTCGGCGTCTGGTCGGCAGCGGTCATTCACGCCTCTCAATGCTCGTGATCATCGGAAGTCGGGCGGAAGGTTCTTTGCGATGAACTGGCTGACGGAGCCGTACCAGCCATGGAATCCGCGGTAGCGCTGGC
Source organism: uncultured Solirubrobacterales bacterium (assembly GCA_963709135.1). Taxonomy (GTDB): domain Bacteria; phylum Actinomycetota; class Thermoleophilia; order Solirubrobacterales; family Solirubrobacteraceae; genus Palsa-465. The sequence continues at coordinate 25,452 of CAVPVI010000001.1, forward strand.
CTTCAATTTCGGCTTGGCGGCCGACGACCGCAAGTGCGGCTGCAAGATCTCGCGAGTCGCCACGCAGGAGGTCTGATTGCATGCCGGGATCTGTAATCAGTCGTTCGACGATGGCCTCGACGCGGTCCTGGCGGAAGCGCGCGAAGTTCGGATAGAACACGCGGGGATCGTGCATCTGGGCATCGTCAATGGCAACGACGTTTGCCAGCACGTCGAACTGCGCGACGCTGGTCAAGGTCTCCTCGTCGCTTGGCCCATCTGATCGCAGGCATCGGAGCCGCAGCGCGTCGTCACGAGCGAGGTCGATAAGGCCGATCTCCTGTCCGGGCTCCGTCGACGTGGCGAAGTGGCTAGCCCGGCTCGCCATCGTGAGAGCGTGCCGCAGCCAGTTGCGTTCATATCCGACCTGAGCGAGCGGGGGCGGTAGTTGCGTAGTGAGGATCCGGACGGCGGGCCACGACTCGCGTCGGACGGCGAGACCACCAAGGGCGCACACGCGCTGGGCGATCGCTAGCCACACACGCGGGGCCATCTCGCTAGGGGAGATTCGCGTGGAATAGCCGAGTCGCTGAACCACGGCCGCATTACCGGCGGCCGCGTACGCGTCGACGAGGAGAGCGACGACCTGATCGAACCAGTCGGCCTTGCCGTAGCTCAGGAACGTCGCGGCCAGGCAAGTGAAGGCGTCGAGCAGCGTGGGTAGCTGGTCCACACCGATCGCCTCGTCCTCGATGTACGTGCGGGCCCGTCGGCGGCCGTCGTCGAGCATCTGCTGAACCCCCACGGCATCGTCGTCGCGGATGAGCTGAAGCCCAGTGTCTGGCACCTCGTCGGAGGGGATAGCGAAGCTTGGAGAAGGCCGGGACGCCCCCGGCTGCGCAACCTGGGTTTCGACGAGCGCGCGTTGCGCGGCCGCCCACTCCCGCAGGAGCTCGTCCCGCCAGGCCGCGAACCGCCGCTCGATGACGTCCTCCAGCCCGTCTTTCGTGATGCGGACGCTGCGGGTGCTCTCGCGCCAGAACACGTCGCCAGGCCGGAACCTCGTCTTCGTGTCGGTACTGCCATCCGGGCGAATGATCTCGTACTCGCCGCTGATCCGAAAGAATGCACAGCCGTTCGGGTTGGGCGAGATGCAAATCAGGACGACGGTGTGGCCGGCGGTCTCCAGCACGTTGGAGGCGATCAGCAGTGGCCCGTCAAGAAAGCGTTGCATTTTCGGCACGAGCCGTGCCGGATCGAATGGCGATGTGTCGACTCCGTCCATCTCGCCAGTCGCCACGCCGGTCCCGTCGACACCGGCCACGATGAAGCCGCCCTTGACCGGCATCGCGCCGACGTCTTTAGCCAACTCGACCTCGTCGCGTCGTGACGACAGCTCGAGCTTGCGCTTGTAGTCGAGTTCGTCGTACTCAGCACGCAAAGCCAAGAGCGCCTCCAGACGCTCCTGCGTCACGACCCCATCGGCTGGAGGGACGGGCGACGGACTGGGCAACGACACGACCAGAGCCTATACAGGAGACCAGAGCGTCCGGAGATACCTCGGCTCGGCGCGCACTCAGCGCACATGACCGGACCCCGTTCATGGGTCCGGTCACTGGGCTTGATTCTCGCGGCCGTGGCACCGACGATTGATCCGGAGCGCAAGACCGCCGGCCAACTGGTCAGATGCGTCCGCCAAGAGCTCCCTCATGAGATCAGCACTCGGTGGCAGGTCGAGATAGACGAGATCGAGGTTGCGATCCAGCTCCGAAATCAAGCCGTGCACTCCGGACGTTCACATAGCTCCACATGGGTTGAGTACCAAACGGACGGCGGGCACTACGAACCGGTAATCAGCTTAATGCGCCGTGGCGAGTATGGCGAGGCGGACCTTTTGGCCGATCTCGCAGTCCAGCAGCGTGCCACGGTGGCAGCAGTCCGTCTGCTTCACGCAACCTCTTAGAGCCTCAAGGCGCACAACGCCGCCAGGTACCAGCCTTATCCCTGCACGCTCATCGCGGGAAGCGCCGCGGGGTTGATTCTGGCTCGGGAGGCAGCGCTCAAGCTTGCCCATAAGCCAGCGCGCCCAGGACGTTCTACGGCGCAGGTCTTGGCGGCCGGACATGGAGAGGCGTCGCGAGCTCGTTGCCGCTTGGCAGCGTCTGCCGGAACTGAGCGAACGGCAACTGATCGATCAGGCTCTGCGCTTTGATGCGGTCGTACTGGACGAGCTCATCGATGCGGCGCTGAGCATCCTCGAGATGGTCGAGGATGTACGGCCGCGCATACTCCTGGTAGGACTCACGGAAATGCTTGTCCAACTCGAGGCAGTCGAAGATTACCTCCTCGCTCTCGGAGAGCGTTAGATGCCGGCGCGGGTTACCCCGTAACACGAAGACGCCGAGATGCGTGAGGTAGGTGTGCGCGATGCCGTTGCGGGCTAGCTGCGAAGCGATCTTCCCGAGATAGCCGTAGAGCGGGTTGACCTTGGCCATGTAGTTCTGCCAGTACTGCTCGATCCGATTATCTGGGGACGCGTAACTGGTCATCGCCCCCAACAGCTCAGAGCCGGACAAGACGGCCATCACCATCGGGTAGCAACAGGCGCCGACTTCCTTCGTCTGGACCTCGTCGGCGATTGAGTCGAGATCTCCGAACAGGTAGCCCTCGACCAGGTTTCCGAGCACGCTCGCGACAGGAATCGTCAGCTTCCCGGTCGCATTTGACAGCCCGATCGCCACAGGTCCGCTGGCCTGCGCGCCCGCAAGGATCCCGGATACGGTGGGAGCCGTGATCAGCCGAGCTTCAATCGGCTTGCGGTCGTCGCCCGAGTGTTCAGTAGCTGTTTCACCCATCAACGTCGAGCGTAGGAGAAGCGCAGGTCATGCCTCATATCTCATATGTTGGTTCGCGAAAGATGACGCGCTTCTCGGAGACCGCGAATCGGCTGCGAACTGCCACGGGCTGTCCTGGTCGGCGCTCTGCCATGCAGATTGAGCCGAACTCGGCGGTCACCCGTGTGAGCTCCAGAACCGAGTCTGAGAGGGCATCGAGATCCTCGATCGCGTATGAGTGGACTGTCCGTGCCGCCGTACCCACAATCGGGTCGGCCACCTCCTCCTCAACGCCTCGCCACGGCCGCCGCACGGGGAAGTTTCCGCGGCCGGGCTTGAGGCGAACGAGCGTCGGCGGGCGCAGAGTCGGCGAGCCCTCCGTGACTCCTGGCCACCAGTCGCCGTGGGCGATGTCGTTAAGGCGATTGATCTCGTCCATGACGTTCTGTTTCAGCGTCCGAGCTATCTTGCGGTCCGCGTCGTCCTCCAGCTTCGCCTCCTCCGAACACATGCCGAAAAACGAATTGGCCAACGGCGTCGCGGTGACCTCACCGATAGCCAGCTGCACTAGGTGGTAGCCGGTGCGGCCGCCCATAAGCCGCTGCTCGATTGCCGAGCGCATCGCGAACACCAGGTGCGAGAACGTGACGACGTACCGCCCTATGGCGCGGTAGGCCTCAGTCGGTTCTGGAGCGTCGGTCGACGCGTTCGGCACGCTGTTCAGTCTACGTCCACCCGACGCGCGAACCGCGAGTTCGCTTTAGCGTACTGGATGCCCGACTAGGCGCTCCTCCTCCTTCTGCCGCCGTCGCCGGTCGCAGGATCCGACGATCCCTTTGGTCCTTATGACCAGGCGCGGGTGGCTAGCGCTTCGGCGACGATCCGCCGCCTCGACTTTGCGGGACTGCGCTCGGCGCTGGCATCCGCGGGCGGCCCGTCACTGATCCGAGCGACGTGACGGATCGCTAGGAGTCGAATGGATGAAGCTCGCGGTGTGCTTTGAGGACCGCGGCGTCGAAGCTGTCGAGATGTACGTCCTCCCAGCCGCGCTTCTCGGCGTGGACCGCGGTAGCGAGGGCGAACGCGTCCGGGAGCTTGAGGTTCGTTCGGGCGCGCACGGCGGCCGCCCGGTTGGCCAGGGCGATGTCGACTGTGATCGTTTCGATGCCGAACTGCACCAGCATCTGCTCGACGCGCTGATGGGTTCCGGCACGAACAGGACCCACCATGATCTCCGCGTAGTTCACCGCGCACAACAGGCGTCTGGTCCCAGGGGCCATTGAAGCGCGCACACGCTCGACGGCATCGTTGTGATGGGCGTCGTCGGCGTTGAGAAACCCGATGAGGACGTCGCTGTCGAAGACGATTACGCCCATCCGGCGCGCAGGTCGTCGAGATAGCCGGGCGGATAGGTGCTGGAGTCGAGGATTCCGGCAAATTCATCGATCAAGTCGGCGGTCTTGACGAGTTCGATCCGCCCCGGACCGGCGCTTCTCACGCGCACGTCGTCGCCGGGTTGGAGCCCCGCTTCGCGCATCACGTCAGCTGGGATCGTGATTTGGTTCTTTCGAGAGACAAGGCTCATCCCTTTACTATATCGCTAGCTAGTAAAGGCTCAGCTCGTTATCCAGTCAACCGCGCGCTCAGACAAAGCCCGGGGCGCCGGCCGGCCGCAGCCACAGGCCCCGCGGCGCGATCGCTTTGATAGTCCCGGCGCAGCCACGCGCACGACCGCCTTGGCGACGACGGGATCACCCGCGTCGGAGGCGCCCGGCTATCGCAAATCGGGGGAAGCGCTCGTCAGCGGTCCGCCGGCCGGGCTTGAGCTTCCGCGTGAACTCGGCGCTCAGTCGTCCTCACCTGCGCGCAACCTGGACTCAACGCGATCCAAAATTCGGAGCAGAAGGTCTGCAACCAGGATCACCTCACTGGCTTCTGTCGCGTCTTCGTATCGAACCTCACGATGCGAGACCGGATTGCGGAAGACGCCAACTGCTCCGACGAACAGTGCAAGGAGCGCGTCGCTTTCGCCCGATTCCATCGACGGGTCGCGCAGGGGGCCTCCTTCACGGAAGGCTGCCGTGACGAGTTGCTTGCCGACAAGCGAGTTAGGGAGATGGCCCAGCTTCCGAACCCGGACTTCAACCTCCTTATGCGCAGCGATGGCGGCAAGTTCGTAGTCACCGAGCAGGAACTGGCTGCGGATCCGATCGCGGATCGCGGGATGGATCTCGACATCCAGGCGCGCTTGGGCTCGAGTCCGTTCCAGGCCGTGCGGGTCATCGAGGACCCTCTGTCCGAGCCGCGTTATGAACGTAAAACCGATGCCGTGGGTCTGGCTTGGCTCGCGGTTCGTGATCAAACCGTGGACGTACAGCCAGTCCCAGGCCTCTTGGAGGTGACACAGCAACCGGAATCGTGCTACATGGTCGATTTGAGGCCACGCGCCGTTGTTGATCACGTTCAGAACCTGAGCCTTGCCCCCATCTGCCTCCTGAGCTTGTATGTGCCGGAGGAGCAGCAGCGCCAACTGATCGAGTGGGAGGAGCTCGACCTCTTCTGGGGAAGGGAAGAACGAGCTAATCGACATGCGCGTTGCAACACTGGTCGGCGGGCCGGAGCACCGCAGGATTGACGAGCGCATCCAGACGCGCTCCCGGGCAGTACACGTTCGCGCTCTCGCAGTCTAGACCTAAAACAAGCGATCGGGCCGTGTGAGACCGGGTTCGCCGGCCGGGATTGGCCCCGGCGGGGTGTGAGCGTGGTTGTGGGGTGGTTGAGAAGCGGTCTGGGTGGTGTCGGGGTCGTGGTTGGTGTGGGTGGCGCGTCGTTTGAGGCGGTTTGAGGCGTTGTTTGGGGTTGGTGGCGCGCCGGCCTGGTGTGGCCGGTGGTTGTGGGGGTGGGGTTGTGGTTGGGGTGGTCGTTTGGCGGCTCCGGTGTGGGTGGTTAGAGGGTGTCGGTGAGGCGGAAGAACGCGCTGAGCCATGGGTTGTAGGCAAGGATGCGCCAGCGGACGGTTCGGCCGGTCGTGAGGATCTGGGCGGGGATCTGTATGAACGCCGTTTGGAACGTGCGGAAGTCCATGGTGAGCAGGCGTCGGCGTTGTTCGTTGTGGCGCTCGGCCCAGCGCGGGGTGACTGGTAGCAGTAGCGCGCTCCAGGCTTTCAGGCTCCACGCGAGCGCGGCCATGGTCATGTACGCCCAGTTGGCGTTGAGGGTGTTGACGGGGGCGTGTAGGGCGCGGACGCCGGATTTGAGTTGGCTGATGAGGTGTTCTTGGTTGCAGCGCTGCCGGGCTTCGTTGATGATCTCCTCGGCGGTCATGGTCCGGTCGTTGGTGATGTAGAAGAAGTATCTGTGCTGGTCGAACAGGACGTTCTCGCCGCGTTCGACGGAGATGTTCTTGCGGAGCGCGACGACGCGGTAGTCGCGGTTGCAGTTGCCGGGGCGGTAGGAGAACTCCACGACGTCTTGGGCTGTTTGGCGCAGCACTTTGTAGTTGCGTTCGCGGACGATGTCGTCCTTGACGTTGCGCGGGCGGGTGCGCGGCTTGGTGGTGATCTGCTGATCGGCGTGGGCGGCGAGCTCGTGGTAGAGCTCGTCGTCGACGCTCTCGGCTGTCTTGATGAGGTTCGCGCGGGCGTCGTAGCCGAACACGAACTGCACGTTGTCGTCGTCGTAGCGGTCGAACTCGGTGGTGAGCGAGAAGTCGGTGTCGCCCCGCAGCCGGATCTTCTTGAACCCAGCCTTGCGGCAGAGCGCGATCGCGCGGTCGTAGTAGTCGATGACGCCCTCGTGGCTGGGGCGGTTGGCGCCCAACAGGCCCAGATACAAGGGTTCGCGAGTGTTCGCGAGCGAGACCACCAGCGCGGAGTACCCCCAGATCCCGTTGTAGGCGATGTCCATCCCCTCCTTCGTCTGCGCGTCGGTCGGCACGATGCTCGCATCAGCATCGATCACCGCCGGCGCCTGGAAGAACGAGGATGGTTGCTGGCGCCACACTTTCAGCCGCGCGCGGTTGACGGCCTCCTGCAGCGCGAGGACCGCGCCGGCGTCAAAACGCCGGCAGAAGTCCCCGGCCGTGGTGGGGTCCGGGAGGCTCTGGACACCCAGGCCGTCAAGGAACACCGCGTCAGCGCGACGCGCCTCGATGTCCTCAAGGCGCTGCCCGCCACACAACGCGTTGTACGCGATGTTCAACACATGATCGGACTCGTAGTACGGCTTATGGCACTTGAGTAGCTCCAGCGAGCCGTCGATCTCGCCGGCCAGGCCGGTCGCGCTCACGAGCTTGGCGATCGCGCCGATCCCGCCGTGGGCGGTGCCCTTCGTGCGCCCTGAGAGCTCATAGGCGATCTTCGCCCGCCCCAACACCGGCCCGGTCACGTTCGGGACAACGGCGCGTTCCAGTCGCCGTTGGATCCCGGCAGCCTGCGCCCGGAGTCTGGCGGTGCGTTTGCGGTGCTTGGTGCTCATCGGTCGCTCCCTCTTAGCCAACAACACAATACCAGACCGTATACATACTGTCTGGTATTGTGGGATACTGCCACGAACGAAGAGAAGACCCCCAGAACACAAACGACATGCCCCCGACCGACACCACCGAGCAGCTCGCCGACTACGAGCAGCGCTACCACGAGCTCGCCGCCCAGCTCGCCACGATCGGGCTGATCCACGCCGGCAGCCTCACCACCCGCTACACCCACTGCGCCACCCCCGGCTGCAAATGCCACGCCGACCCACCCCAACCCCACGGCCCCTACTACCAGTGGACCGCGAAGGTCAACGGCAAGACCGTCACCCGCCGACTCAACCAGACCGAAGCCGAGCTCTACCAAGAATGGATCGACAACGACCGCCAGCTACGACACGTCATCGGGCAGATGCGCGAAATCGCAGCCAAAGCCACCGAGCTCAAGCTCAAACAAGCAGCCAACCCATAAGCCAGCAGCCGCACCTCAAAACGCACACAGACGACCAGCCCTCCGGCCGCGACCAGCCCCAAAGCCCCGAAAACACGGGGCCTCCGGGCTCATCCCCGCATCCTCAAGACCTTCCTACGCTTGGTTTAGGTCTGGTTTAGGTCTAGATCGAGCCTCCATCGCATCTTGCCTCCCATCGGAGGTCCAGACCCGAGGCGCACGAGGACTTCCTCGAAGTCGGCGCGCAACAACAGCGCCACTCCCAGTGCGCGATGAGTCTCGACCCGCCGGCCGTCAAGTAGGGACCAATGTTGTATCGCAGCGATTGATCGTCCGTGCACGAGCAATTACGTTATCCGCTAGGCCGACGGAAGCGTCGGACTCACTCAGCATGAGGCGAGCAACGGCCGACGAACGCCTCGTCGCCAAAGCGCTCGCGGGTGTTTGGTCGGTATCCACGCAAGGGAAGGCGGTCGCGCGTCTCGAGTCAACGAAGCGGCGCCCATGGCCTGTCCTCGTCGGTGGATGCAGGCATATTGTTGCGTCGTCGCCTCTCAGCGCACCCGACTCAACTCGTGGTGACATGCGACGCTAGACACGTAGTATCGTCGGGCAGTGAGCGAGACCCACGATCCGATCGACGTGGATGCGGATGCGACGTGGCCGGACGCCACTCGCCGGTGGACGGACCAGCAAGCGCGGCGGCTTGAGGGCTCTACGGAGTTCCTCACGGACCTAGACATCACGCTCGAACAAGAAGATGTGTTCCGTCGCACGTTTGCCGCCCGCAAACTGTTTGCGTACCACTGCACCAGACTTCTCGTGCACGAGAGCGACGACATTCGAACCGGCGGTCTTCGCCTGCTCGACAAGAGCCTTGTACTTGACCGGATCGCGGCGGCGGTCACGCACGGTCAGCTCCCGGACGCTGCGCGCAGCCATGCCGAGAGGTGCAACGTGTACGCGGTTCGCAGCGAGACCGGACGAGCCGGGCAGATCTCGTTCATCGTGGGTCGCTCGGTCTTCGATGACGATGCCGATGGATGTGACCCCCTCCTTCGCTACTGGGGCGGTGAATCGATCCGTGGAGGCCCGGCCGAGGCGCCGGCGCTCGAGGCGGTCGGGACCCCTTCGATCGTCGTTGCGAGGCTCAACCTCACGCGCCGGCACAACGACCCTTACTCGTATCCGCCACTAGCGAAGGTATTCGTCGGAACGCTTCTAGGGCTCGAGCGCCGGTTTGCTGAACTCCACTATCCCGATCCTGTCTCCGCCAGCGAGATCCACGACATCTGGCAGCCCGGAGATCCCGACTACGACCGTCACCAGCGGCTGCCTCGCTGACCCGCAGGGGGGATGGTCGCGGTGGCCGGTGCGTCGCCGAACTAGGACCTGGCCAACTGGTCGGTCGCCAAAGAAGTCGCCAGGCAAACCCGTTCGCGCTCGTCAAAGCAATCACATAGCCGCGGGGAATAGCTGCCGGGAGCTGTGATCCACGCACCTCGGCCGGGTTTGACATCGGCGCGAAACTGCCCCAGCCGACGACCCGTCCGGACGAGAAGCGCCGGGAAGGTGTCTACGCTCTTCGTATGGCTGCGAAGCGGCGCCGACCAAACGAGAAGACGGCACCCGGCCCGGAGGCCCGGTCGACGCATGTGCCGACTTCACGGCCGACCCCGGTCGAAGGGATCGCGGCGTCAAGGGCGCGGATGATGAGAGGCTTTCTGGCGCGCGACGACGGGTTTTCCCAGCTGCTCGGACAGTCGCTTGTCGACGAGATGTCAGGTCAGTCGCTCGTCTCCCGATCTACGCTCAGTGATGCCGAGCGCGCGGAGCTTAGGGCGCTGACTCCCGAGGCTCACAAATCGTTTCTGAAGGAAACGGAGGACGCCACGACGACGCTTCGGAAATTGCTGGCGAAGGGAGAGCCTTTCCACACGCTCGCGTTGCTCCAAACCTCGAATCTCACGGCCCGACGGGGTGACTACTACGAGCCCACGCATGGTGGCCTGGAGAGCAAGGTTGAGCTCGCAGCCGGGCTGCTCGTGACCCAAGCGCCGGCTCCAACGACGGCTCCCGCATCGAGTCCAACAATGCAGCGGATCTTCGACGAAATCGAGCGGCTAGTCGGTTTGGCGACGCTCGTGAACCTGACAGCGCCGACGCGCGATGACGAAATGATCGATGCGATTCGGTTTACGAGCGCACTGAAGTGGACGACTACCCGTGGCCAGTCCTACGAGCGCCACGGTCGCGAGCTCGCGCTCGCGCTATACCGACCCTTCGCATCATGGTCGGTTGAGCGCTATGGGTTCACGGTCGACGACGTGCTCGCTGTGGGCGATGCCGCATCGTCTCTCTTCGAACGCCGCCAATCCCAGGCGCGTAACAAACTCGCAGACGCGCTCAACGAAGCACCGAAGGATCCGTCCGGCAGGCCCACGGCGCAGGCTGCAATGGATGCGTTTGAACCGTTCTGGGCCGAGCTAGGTGCCAGTGGCAGGTTCAACCCCGATGACCTCGTTGCGATCGGGCTTGACCGCGATCGCGTCACGGCCGTTCTACAAGAGCTCTCGATCCCTCTCGGCTCGCTCGAGGCCGAGCGCTATCGCGGTCTGTTTGACAAGAACCCGTTGGTCGAATGTCCGTTTCTCGAACTTCACGGTCGCTACCTCCTCCCAGTGCCCGGAATGGTCGTCCGTGACACCGTCGCGCTACTCGAGAAGCGGTTTATGACTGGCATCTCCACCTTCTCGCGGGCACGCGCCAAGACGCTAGACCGACTCGCGGTCGACTTCGTCTCGTCGGTGCTGCCAGACAGCACCGGATTCACCAACCTCCATTACGAGGGAACCGAAGTCGACGGACTCGTCCTCTTCGAGAGGATCGCGCTCATCATCGAAGGGAAAGGATCTGCCCTGAGTGTCCCAGCGCGCCGCGGAGACACACGCCGCCTCGCCAGCGACGTGGCCGACACGGTTCAGGAGGCCTGGCAGCAAGGCGCCAGAGCACGCGAGTACCTTCGCGCCGACGCTGACGCAGTCTTCACGGACAGTCATGGCACCGAGCTCTTGCGGATCCCGAAGGGCACGGTCGATGACGTCTTCATCGTCACCCCGACATTGCACGAGCTCGGCGGGCATGCGCCCCAGCTTCCACGTCTGCGAAGCCTGGGTCTGTTCCTCGACGGCGAGTACCCCTGGTCGGTTTTCATCAACGACCTCCGCGTGATCTCCGAGACCGCTGACAATGCTGCCGTCTTCCTGCACTACCTGGTCTGGCGCGCACGGCTACCGCTCGGAGACCGCGTAATCGCGATGGACGAACTCGATCTGTGGGGCTGCTACCTCCTCGCACACAGGTTCGGCGCTCTCGCTAACGACGGTCATGAGTTCATCGGTAACTCGACCACTGACTTCGACGACTACTACGCCGGTCTTGCCGGCGACGGCCCGAAGGCGCGCAAGCCTGAGAAGTTCCTCAAAGAATCTACGAAGCGGTTCGTCCACCGCATGGCCGTCGAACGGCCCGACGGGTGGCTCAGAGCCGCAGGCGCGTGCCTCGACCTCTCGATTCCCGAAATCGCGTTCATCCTGGGGACTGAAAAGCACGCGACGAGGGCCGCGAAGAAATCGGGTCGCGTCGACGTGACGCTTTGCGATCGCGTCCGCCTCATCGGCTTACCGCGAGGAATCAGCATCGACGCTGCGACCACGCAAGCCAAAGAACTCGAAAGCGACGCCACCCTTGATATCTACGTCTGCGCAACAAACGGGAGACGACCCGAGATCGTCTGGGCCGAGCAGGTCAAACCCATAACGTTCGAACTCTCCGACTACGAGCAGGCTGCCTTCGATTCGCTCGCCGAGGTAGACCAGAGGACCTCCAACCCGGACGCGGCTGTTCGACGCTGACGCTGCCCTGTAGATTCGGGAATCTGCCGGCCGTCGCGCGGGCAGGGCGTTTCAGCGACCAATCGCGCGTGGAGATCAGAGTACGATGGGGCGGCTACGGCCACGGTTCGCCGCATCTCCGATGAGCGCGCGCTGTCAGGATCCTGCCTCGCCGTGGCTCCGGCCGCCTGCCGCCTCGCGAGTCTGTTTGCCGCTTCGAGGTGATCATCCGATTCCTGATCTACTTCGCGACGATGGATGACGCCCGACTTGAAGCCCGGTTGCATGTAACTGAGGTGCCCGCAGGGGAACTTCGCGTCGTCCTCGCAGGACATTTTCACCGCATCCGAGATCTTGACGACGAGACACTGGCCTACCTCCGAGATAGCGAGGTCGCTCTGCTTACTCGGTACGCCGGGGACCGCGTCATCTCCGTACAAGCTGGTCCCGCTCTCACTGCAGATGATGTCGAGGCACTCCAATCAGCAGTGGAACTCGGTGTCCTCGCGGATGCCGGACGCAAGGTCCGGCGGCAGATCGTCTTCGCGACTGTGCCCGTCGAAGGATCCTGGCGATTTCGCGACCACTTTCAGATTGTTCCCGCTCCAGAGGACGCGCCGCGGCCGCCAAGACCTATGGGCCAGAACCCGTTCATGCTGGAGGTCGCCTACGCCGATTGCCGGCATACGCTCCTCGCGAGTGAACGAGGGTCGGCAGCTCTACGGGAGGCCAACCTCCTGCTATCAGCATTTGTCCCCAGGGTCAACGGACCGGGCGCGCAGGGCCATATCGACTTCCAGTGGGCCATAGCCATCGGGGAGCCCGTAACCAGATCGGTTTGGACGCAGAAGATGTACGCGTTCGAGGGGTTCGAGCATGTCGCAGAGCGCTTTGGGATCCCAGCGACCGCCAGCTCGAACTCGTCGACGACCGCACGCTATATGCGCAGCAGGGTCTGATGGGTGACGAGACCCTCGAGTTGCCAGCCTCGGTCGAGTCAATCTTCGATCGCTACTATGCGCTCGATCCAATCCGACGCGAGCGACTTCTCCGCTGGGCCTATTGGATCAATCATTCGGCCTTAGTCGCCGGACTCTCGCTATCGGCCAGCTACATGGCGATCATTCAAGCAGTCGAAGCCCTCCGTCCGAACGACGACGGCGGCCCGGCGTGCGTTAGCTGCGGCCGGCCGACCGGAGCCGGTCCCACCAACCAGTTCATCTCATTCATGGACCGCTATGCGCCTCCGGAGGCCGGCGAGACTGAAAAGGCGCGTCGGAGGCTCTACAAGCTCCGGTCCGCCCTCACACACGGTGGAAAGCTCATCGAGTCAGATCTCCATCCCGGATTCGGACAGTTCACGCTGACCTGGAGTGATGAGCGCAGAGCTACTCACCGCGCGGCCACGCTCGCCCGCTTGGCCGCGGTCAACTGGCTCCTCACTGACGGCGAATAGCAAGACAGGGCGGTCGAGGCAGGAGGGCGTCGTGGCGCCGCTCAGGTGGCGGTACCTATGCAAAGCGCCCGGCTATCGGCCGCCTTGCCGGCCCGTTGTGGGCGACGAGTAGCGGCGTCCGTGACCGCAGCTGAGACGATCGCAGTCCACCCCGAAGGTGGAGCACCGCTGTCGGCGGGTCAAGGCAGTCAGCACAAGTGCCTTCGTTCGCGGGCCGCGTCGCGACTCACGATCGCGTTGGCGACGACGGGCTGACGCGGCCGGATGCGCGCTTCTCGACGAACGCGATGGCGCGGCTGGAGTAGTCCTCGCGATCGACGCCTCGGGATAGGCCGGCGATCGCCTACGACACGAACCGCTCGTCGTCCGCACGGGCCCGTCGTCGCCATAGGAGTCGTCAGGTCGAGCGACGGCCGGCGGGGGAATGCGATCGCGCGCAGACGACGGACGGCAGCGACCCGCTGGATGCAGGGCCCGTGCTGAGCTGTCCGAATGGAGCGATTGTGTACGCGGAATCGGCGCGGACCCGCCAGGTCTGCGTCGCGGGCTTGTCCGCACCCTGCTCAAGACGCGCCAGCGGGTTGCTGGCTGGCCGTCAGGCGGCTGGCATGCTGGCGGGCGGCGTTGGGCCGGAGCGCAGGCCGTCGATCAGCAGCGCGACCATCCGCCGTGGGTGCTCGGGGTCGGTGCCAGGCCGTGGTCCGCATAGGCTGGCGACCGCGGTGAGTAGATCGTCGGGGTCGACTCCGGAGCGGACTTCGCCGGTCGCCTGCGCGGCGGCGAGCAGCATGCGCATCGCCGGGCGCAACCGATCGTTGAAGTAGTCCGGCAGGGGCGCGTAGGCCGCGTCGCCGGAGTGCAGCGCCGCGCCAAGCCCGCGCTTGGTCGAGATGAAGTCGACGAAGCGTTGGATCCAGCGAGCGAGCGCCTCGCCAGGGGGGTGATCGGCGGCCAGCGCCACCGCCGCCTCCGCGCACGCGTCCACTTCTCGACGGAAGACGGCGATGATCAGGTCCGAGCGCTGCGGGAAGTGGCGGTACACCGTGCCGACCCCGACGCCGGCCTCCTCGGCGATCTGCCGGACTCCCGCGTCGACTCCATCGCGGGCGAACACCGTCATCGCGGCGTGGAGGAGGGCTTCGATGTTGCGTTGCGCGTCGGCGCGCTTCTTGGGGGGATCAGACATCGAACACAGGTGGAACGACGTTCCGGTTATAGTGGGAGCATGGCCCGCCCTCGCTCAATCTACATCGCGCGACCGCGGCCTCATCCCATCCCGACGCGCGAAGGAGCTCACCATGCCGGACAACGAGATTGCGCTGATCACCGGGGCCAATAAGGGGATCGGACGCACGATCGCCGAGAATCTCGCCCGCCACGGCCTGACGGTCCTGGTCGGCTCGCGTGACCTTGCCAACGGTGAAGCAGCCGCGCGGGACATCGACGGCGACGCGCACGCGGTTCAGCTCGACGTCACCGATCAGAGCTCGATCACCGCCGCCACCGACCGGATCCGCGCGGACTTCGGCCGCCTTGACGTTCTCGTCAACAACGCCGGCATCTCGCACGCCAGACCCTGGGAGGAGATGCCGGGCGACACCTTCGAGGAGAAGGCACAGTCAGGTCAGCTCAGCAAGGTCTCGCTTCACGAGTTGCGCGAGATCTTCGAGACCAACGTGTTCGGCGCGCTCGCGGTCACCCAGGCAGCGCTGCCACTGCTCCGCAAGGCGCCATCGCCCCGGGTGGTCATGGTCTCAAGCGGGGTCGGCTCACTGCACGGCGCCTCCCAACCGGGGAATCGATACCGGGCGATGTTCGGCGCCTACTCGGCCTCGAAGACCGCGATGAACGCGATCACCGTCGGTCTCGCAATCTCCCTCGAGGCCGAAGGCATTCGCGTCAACGCGATCTCACCGGGGTTCGTCGCCACCGATCTCAACAACCACCGAGGGGTGCTCCCCGTGCAGGAAGGCGGCAAGGACGCGATTCGCCTCGCGCTGCAGAAGGGCGGTCCGACCGGAACGTTCACCGATCAGGACGGCGAGACCATTCCCTGGTAACCCGGCCGAGATCGCCGCTCGGCGCAGGGCTCCCACTCTCCAGCCAGACAACGCGCCCCCCCCGGGGCAGGTCGCGCTGCCCATCGCGTGGCCTGGCCGGCTCTCGGGCTTCCCGATGCTCGGCCGGCCCGCTGCAGCGTTTGACACCGGCCCCAGCACGCCCCACGACCAGGCCGGCGGCACGTGCTCGACGACAGCTCCGCCGACAGGCGGAGCTGCCGAGCCAGTCACCCAATGTCAGATCGCGCCCGCGTCACGCCTGACGCCGTGCTCGATGCATCAACCGATGGCCATGCGATGACCGCCAGCCACGTGGCCGCCGACCGGCTCGCGGACGGGCGCGTCTCGACCACCCCATCTGCGCGCAGCGCAGCAGCCATGCAACCCGCCGACGGCGGATACGTCTCGCATCCACAAGCAGAGACCCAGCGCCGCCTCCCGCCACAACCGCGATCGTCGTCGCCAGCCCGGCCCGCCGCAGGCGCGCGAAGCGACCTGAGTGCTCATGCAGAACCCCCCGACCGTCCTACGGGCGTTAGGTCGAGCGCTCCCGATCGGCGGGCAGCCGGAATGTCGCCAATCCGATCGCGCGCCCGTAGGATGGCCGCTAGACGAGAGCAGTGGCGGGGGCCGGCGTCGGGGCCGCGCTTCTCGCCGAAGAGCGGTGACTGTGGTGTGGAGTTGCGAGGTTTGCGGCGGCCACGGCTTTGTTGGCCGCTGTCGTTGTGAGGGTGTGGGATGGGTTTGGGTCCTCGGCTTGGACTGGCGGATTGGCCGGATTGTTGCGTGTATCGTTGCGGAGTTGGTGCAGTCAGCGTGGTGCTGTGTGCGGATTGGGTCGCTGCGCTCCGCGTCTGTGGACCGGTGAGGCAGGCCGGGTTTGACGGAGGCTTTGAAACGAGGATTTTGGTCCTCGGGCAAGGAACTCCACGGCTCCTCCACGATTCGTGTGGGTTTTAGTTGGGTGAGGGGATAACCGGTCCGGCGTTCAGCTTGCCGACTATGAGGTAGATCATCGTCTTGTAGTTGCGGTTTGTGCGGTATCCGCGGGCGCGGCGCTTGGCGGCCTGGATGAGGGAGTTGAGGCCTTCGAGCAGCCCGTTGGAGATCTGGGTGTGGTGCCAGCGGATCACCCCGTCCCAGTGCGCTTCAAGCATCCTGGCGAAGCTGTGAAGCGGCGTGATGTCGCTCGCGTTGACCTCCTCGATCCAGCGGCGAAGGTACTCCTCGGCCGCGGCTCCGTCAAGCTCGTAGAAGTCGTCGAAGCGCAGCGCATACTCGTAGGCCCGCACGATCGCCAGCGGCTGGGTGAGAAGCTCATCGAGCCAGTCGAGCTGCTTGTCGGTGAGCTTCTCGGGGCGTTTGAGCCACAGGTAGCGGGTGTTCTTGAGCAGCGCCTTGTGGGTCTTGGCCTCCTCGCGACGGACCTCGTCCAGCGCTTCGCCGAGATGCTTCTTGATGTGGAACCGATCGAACGTGATCTTGGCGCTGGGCAGGTGCTCACGGACCCCAGCGATGTACGCGTCGCTCATGTCCTGGCTGACCTCAACGACCCGCCCCACATCGCCGCCATGCTCGCCCAGAAAACCCGCAAACTGCCGGACCGTCTCGGCATCACGGCCATCGGCCACGTACACCGCCCGGCGCTCGTCCAGTTCGCAGAACACCGTCACATAGTCCTGCCCGCGACGGCAGCGCGTGTCATCGAGCCCGACCCGCTCAACCCCGGCGAGATCCTGAGCCGCGACGGCCTCATCGACGTAGTGGCCCACCACACGCCACAGCCGCATGTCGGTCTCCCCGAGCAGCCCCGCCACCGAGTTGACCGGCATCTCCCTCACCATCATCATCACCAGCGCCCCGAACAGCAGCGTGAACCCCGACCAAGGACGCGCCCACTCCGCCTTGATCAGCTTCACACCGTGCTCAGGGCACTCCACCCGCGGCAACGGCGCCGTCAAGTACAGCGCGTACTGCATAAAATCCAGGTGCCGCCACGTCTTCACCTTCGTATCCCGCGCCCCGCACGAGCGCTCACACACCGGACACGGGAACCGCGCACCCCTCACGAAATCCAGCCGCACATCAAGACGCTTCCCCTCCACGTCCAACCGCGTGTCGACGACCTCCCACTGCTCCCCGAACCCCAACGCCACCCGAAACAGCTCCTCAGCCTGCATCCAGCCCTCCTCACTCGGCCTCCTCAAAGGCCAAAATCGTGCCAAGCAGCCCGGACGTCACACACTCAAATCGTGGAGGAGCCAACTCCACTGCTATGCCACGACCGAAGAAGTATCCCGATGAGCTGATGGACCGTGGCGTTCGACTCGTGCTTGAGTCGAAGCGTCCGATCGCTCACGTCGCTGCTGACCTTGGGGTCGGCGCGGAGGCGCTGCGTAAGCGTGTGCGGCGGGCGGAGGCCGATGCCGGCACCCGCCCTGCGTTGTTGAACTCCGAGGAGCGTGAGGAGATCCGCAAGCTGCGGCGCGAGGTGCAGGAGCTCCGCCGCGCGAACGAGATCCTGAAATCCGCTTCTGTGTTTTTTGCGAAGGAGCTCGACCAGGACCGACCGAGGTGAGCGCGTACGTCGATCAGCATCGCGGTCGCTTCGGGGTCGAGCCGATCTGTGCGACCTTGGGCGTGTCGGCGTCCGCGTACTACCACCGCGCGACCGGCGCGCGCTCAGCGCGCGCGGTGCTGGAGGACGAGCGGCTGCTGGCGGTGATCCGTCAGACGCACGCGGAGAACTACTTCGCGTACGGGTACCGGCGGATGTGGAAGGCGCTGATGCGCGCCGGCGAGCGGGTCTCGCGCTGTCAGGTGCAGCGGCTGATGGCCGCCAACGGGATCCAGGGCGCGAAGCGTCGCGGGAAGCCGTGGCGGACCACGAACGCTGACCCCGAGGCGCGCAGGGCGCCTGATCTCGTCAAGCGGGACTTCACCGCCGACGCGCCCGAACCGCCTGTGGGTCGCCGATTTCACGTATCTGCGCTGCTGGGAGGGCGTCGCGTTCTTCAGCTTCGTGATCGATGTCTTCTCGCGGATGATCGTCGGCTGGCAGTTCGCCGGCAACATGCGCACCACGCTCGTCCTGGACGCGCTGCGGATGGCGCTTGGGTCTGCGTGAACACGGCGCTGACGTCGCGCTCGTGGCTCACTCAGACGCCGGCTCGCAGTACACCTCAGGCGACTACACCCAGGTGCTCGACGACCACCACGTGCTCGCGTCGATCGGGACCGTCGGCGACTGTTATGACAACGCGCTCGCCGAAAGCTTCGTCGATAGCTACAAAACCGAGCTGATCGCCGATCGCGTCTGGCGGACCCGGACCGAGCTCGAGCTCGCGACCGTCGGCTGGGTCGCGTGGTTCAACACGACCCGTCTGCACAGCTCGCTCGGCGACATCCCGCCCGCCGAGTACGAGCGCAACCGCGCCGCGAGCGTGATCGCCCACCCTGGAACGCACCCTGAAACGCTGCCGTACTTCAACCGCCCCGAAACCCTGAACCTCTCGGAGGTGTACGACCCCTACGGGGTCGTCTCCGCTCTACAGACTCTCTAATCTCACCAACTGGATATAGAGACTTTCTAATTCACAAAACCCCGTCTCCTCGAAACCCGGTTCACCTCAAAATGGAAAAAAGCGGCGTCGGGACGGCGTCGGGTGGCGGCCCCTCGCCCGCCTTCCAAGCGTTTGGATTGACAGGTTTGTTTTGTTGTTTACTTGCGATTGCATAAGGCCATCTGTAGAATAGTCCGCATTGGTTGAATGGTCGGGAGTCATGCTTGGGGCGGTGCGTATGTCTGTGCTCAGTGGGAGCTCGGAGCTGTCGGGTGTGCGACGGAGCCGTCGGGGGTGCGTCACGACGGTTGGCGAAAGTCGTCCCGGCTGAGGTGACCCGTGACTCCGGTTAAGCCGTTCCTTACGTTCGGCACCGAGGTGCTAGCAAACGTGCGGACGTTCTTCGGACCCGCTATCCAAGCACAGGCACAGCGCGCGGCAAATGCGGCAGCACTCGAACGGCGGAGGCAAGAGCTTGCGCTCGAAGTCCAGAGCCAGCGCAGTAAGGAGCTTGCTCGAGCATATCCGTTGGGTTCGCCGGGCCGGCTGCGCATGTCACTACCCCGTGGACTCGCCCCGCGCCTGCTGGTCTCGCCGGTCCACTACGGAGACGCCCCGGCCTACACGGTCCCCAACACGGTCAGTGATCACGTCCGCCGGGTTGACAAGACGGGCAAGTTCCTGCAGGTCGTCAGCGGCGCCTTTGTCCGCGACGATGGTCGCCTACGCGAACTCGAGGGTGCGGTACAGGCCAGCGAGATCGCAGATTGCGAGTTCAGTCCGTCCCCATCCGTCGTTGTCTACTTCGAGCAGTCCGCCGAAGCGCTCACTGTAGCGGCCCTACTCACCCATGTCATCCACACGCTTGACGGTAGTAGCTCGGTGGTCATGCCGCTGGCGCGGCTGACGCAAGAGCAGCTCGAGTACGCGTCGTGGCGCCGGCTGGGGACCTCTGAGGTGGATCTCGAGTGGCTCACGCGCCGGATGGACAGAGATGGCGCCGGACGAACGCTTGAAATCCTTGCCCAACTGGGAGCGGACATCGCAACGTTCACTCTCGCGATCACGTCCCTCTACTGGGCGCTACAGGGAGTCAGGTGGCGGGTACCCGCAAGCGAATCGACACTCGCCGGCGCGGTTCCACAGATGCTTGTACACGGCGACGTGTCCGTCACGTCCGGCGCGCTGGCCGAACGCGTCGAACAAGAGCTCGCCGGTCTCATCGCGGCTGGCATCGAGGTCGAGGTGTGCGATCTGCCGGACGACGAGCGAGGGTTCGGGATCCTCGCCCCTCTTGGTTCTTACCCCCGTTCGGTCTTCTTCATCGTCCGCCTCGACTATCCCCGCAGCCCACCTGAGCTCCTCCTCCGTCAGGAATCGGGTGACATCGCGCGCATCCAACTGGATAACGCGCAGTGGGAGCCCGCACGGTCCCTCGCATCCCTCATCGAGGTGCTTCTGTGAGCGAGTCAGCTGTCATCCGGATCTTCCAGTCAGAGCTCGACCGCATCAAGGACTGTGTGGTCGCGAGCCCCGATATCGAGACAGGCGGCGAGCTCATCGGACTATGGTCGCACGGTGACTCTCCCACGGTGCTTCTGTCCGGCGTAACGGTTATGTTGGCGAGCGGTCCGTCGAAGAACAGCAAACGGGAGCCGACCTACTTTCAGCAGAACGCCGAGACCCACATGCAACTGGAGCGTGCGATGTGGGAGGGATTTGGCATGCAGGTCGTCGGCATGTGGCATTCCCATCACCGCTTGGGGCTTCACCAGCTGAGCCCGGGTGATGTGCGAAGAACTCGCACCTATAGCATTCGCCATAGCAGGCCGAGGTACAGCGAGATTCTCGCGTATCTGATCGAAACGGATGAGGGTGGCCCACTCACCGTCGGACTGCGACCGCACGTGTACTCCAACGCAGCCTCGGGCATCGCGGTCCCTACCTCGCTCGAGGTGCTCGACGGGGAGAGTCCAATGCGACGATCACTCGCTGGCCGCTCGCTTCCTCGCGATGTGCAACACGTCATTCGCGGTCGACTCCACGTGCCCCGTGCTGCAGCCAGGCACGTGATCGAGAATCACGAGCCGGGTGGCGGATCTGGGACCCATGAGCCTGTCCGCGCCGAAACTGAGCACCGTGACCGTGTCGGAGCGACGGCCGCAGTCGAGACACCTCCGTCTTCGCCTGAGCCGAGCCCTTCGTCGCAGCAGGCTGAGGATCATTACGCTGGCCGCGTGGCACAGGATTCGGTGTTGCTCCAAGTGATCGAACAAGCTATCCGAGCGGCCCTGCCCGACCAGGCCGCCAAGCGTTTGCAGCTCAACTCCCCGGCGCCCGATGTTCTTGTTCTCAGTCTGCTGAGTCCGGACGGCCAGCGTCGTTTGGTGTTCGAGCTGCAGGGACACTCAGGGACGAAGATGACCGTCAGGTCTCGCGTCGAATACCCACCCGGTAAGCTCTGGGCATCTTACGTTGGCGAGCCTGCTACGGATGCTGACCTCGCGTGCGCATTGAGGGATACCGCGCGGCAGATTGGGTACTGAGAGGTATCGCGATGGTAACGTGGCTCCCGTACCAGCAAGAGCGGCTCGCTCGGGAAAGACTGCTTCTGAAGGAGAACACACCGGGGTTCACTATCGTCGATCCGATCGCGGAACCGCGCGTTGAGGGCAGATGGCAAAGTAACGCTGGATACTGGTACAGCATCCGAATCGACATACCTGCTGGCTACCCGGAGGAGTGCCCTAGCACGTACATCATCTCGCCGAAGCCCCTGCTGGACCATCGACGCCAGCCGGTGGCGCGGTGGGGGACAAGTTCGGAGGGCCACACCTGGGAAAGTGACCGCCCGGGTAACGTGAAGATCTGCACGTTCCGCCCCACGTTCTGGGACGCGAGAAACTCGCTGGTCCAGGTAGTGAAGAAAGCGCTCTTGTGGATCGTCGCCTACGAGCAGCACGTCTTTACTGGTAAAAAGATCTCTCAGATGCTGTCGGAGATGGAGTAAGTCTTGAATACACACAATTACGGAGACCGCAGGTGACATCAAGCAGCCGACACGAAGACATCGCCAAATTCATGGAGGCGAGGAGAACGGGCACCGAGACGGGCCAGGAGATGGCCTGGGATCCGGAGACGTCGAAGTTCGTGCTGGTGGACAGGGGAGCGCGCCCCGACAATCTTCCCGTTGTGACGCGCGAAGACTTGCAGGCGTTCCTTGTGCGGGACGGCGACTGACTCGTGGGCGCGCCGCAACATGTATTGATTGGCGAGGACGCACTCGATCGGCTCGCGGCGACTCACGACGGCCACACCGCATACCGGATGGTGGACGGAGACGACCTGGCCGTGATCGATGCAGAGGGAGACCACGTCGCGAAGGTCAGACTGCTCGATGACGAGAGCACTCCATTCGTCGGAAAGGCCGATGCTGATCTGTTGCTCGCCTTTAGACGGACGGACTCGGCTGACCGTGTCGCCGCGTTTCGTCGCAGTGACCGGGAGTGGACGTCGATCGACATCACCGTTGTGCCGCGTGAGCCGGATGTCTTCGACAGACTCCGCGGTGTCTTCGAGTCCGATCGCTTGCGTTCCAAATCGGCCCTCATCCTGGGACTTGGGTCCGGTGGCAGCTTCGTGGCACGGGAGCTTGCTCGAGCCGGCGTCGGACGGTTCATTCTTATTGACCACGATCGCCTTGAGCCGTCAAACGTCTGTCGGCACGAACTGGGTCTCGCAGACGTCGGGCGACTGAAGGTTAACGCGATGCGTGCGTATATTCTCGACCGCAATCCGGTGGCCGAGGTCTCCGCTCATTCATTTCACGTCGATGGCACGACACTGTCGAACCTAATCGACCTTTGCCGGCCGACGCCCGACATTGTCGTCTGCGGCACGGACAATCGGGAGAGCAGATTGTTGCTCAACAGGGCGGCTCTACTCGTAGGCGCCGTTGCGCTCTATGGTGGCGTGCGGCGCCGTGCGTATGCGGGACAAGTCCTCCGCGTCGTGCCGAGGCTCACCCCCTGCTACCAATGCTTCATAAAGGGAGTTCCGGACGTCGCTTCGGACGTCGAGATCAGTTCGCCGTCTGACGCACGCCGCATAGCCTATTCCGACCGACCCGTTAAACCTGAACCAGGGCTATCGACCGACATCGCACCGGTCGCGCTGATGATGGCGAAACTTGCGCTCATCGAACTCACTGGGGACCAGAGCTCTCCGGCCTTTGACTCGCTTCGTCGCGACCTTGTGGCACCGTGGTTCTTCTGGCTCAACCGTCGTGAGGCCGGAACGCAGTTCGAACAATGGTCGCCGCTCGGAGACGGCTCCGTTGGTCCCGGGATCCTTCGCTGGCTCGGTCAATACCTCGAGCGCGACGAACACTGTCCGGCGTGCGGAATCCCAGAAGGGACGCTCGCCCGCGAGGACGTCGCTTTCTTCGAAGCATAGGGGCACGAGATAAGATAAGAGAGATCTCCGGATTGGCGGGGAGCAGCGCGCTTACTACCCCGCTAGTCGGAGAACAGCGAAGGTAGCCACGTTCGCGGCGGGCACCGTTCTCACGTAGACCCAAGTCTGAAGCGCTCGGTCTTCCGCTACAACTCGGAATCGCTCCGAAGCGCTGAGCTCATCGCGTGTCGAGGTCAGGCGACGAACGATCCCAGCCCGCGGGATGGGCCGGATGACCCGGCGTTTGCTCGCCGTCGAGGCGCTCGCTTACACATCGAATGGAACAAGAGAGCATGGACGGACGGCCACTGCCCAACCGGTGCCTGGGGAACACGCCAGTCGGATCGCCGCAGGTGATGCGGCGCCCAGCGCGGCGAACGATCCCTTTCATGATTCCGGCAGTGCCGCCCCAGCGAGCGCTTCGGCGACAACTCTGTCGTCCGCATCGGCAGGGTCTCGCGATCGCTTTCTCGATGAACGCACTCGCCAACGCTCGGCCCATCGGCCATCGCTCGCGCTTTTGGCGGCGTGAACGTGCGACTCGACCTCACGCGCGTATCCCGAGGCCCGGCCGCCCTGAGGAATTCTCGTGATCAACCCTGGGGACAAGCCGTGATTGCCGGCAGGCCACGACGCGGCCTCCGATGGCTTCAGCGCGCGCGCGTTCGGCGCAGCATCGCGGCGAGCGTGGGGTCCGCCAGGCGCCAGGCGCCGTGCCCGAGGCGGTGTACCGCGCCGTTGTCCTCGAGCGCGAGCAGGGCGCGCGAGACGTCTGCGGGCCTCAGGCGTTTCCCTCCCGCTGAGGCATATGGCCCGGTGCCGTTGGCGAGCGCAGCGAGCACCGGGAGCGCGAGGCGGTGCACGCGCGTGAGCGCGCGTAGCAGCTGATGATGTTCGACCTCACGCTCCTGCACCAGCTCCTCGAACCCCGCGCGCACAGCGGCCGGGCCGTGCGCCTCACCGGACAGGCGCGACCGCAGACCGGGCGCCAGCCACAGCGCCTGGCCGACGAGCCGTGCTGCCTCCGCGACGCCATCCGTGCTGACGATCGTGGGTTCTTGGAGCACTTGACCCAGGACGCGGCGCAGCTCCCAGTCCGGCAGGTCTGTCGCTTCGTGTAGCTGCCCGTAGCCGTAGAACGCCTGGCGGTCATCGGCGGCCATCGCCGCCGCTGCTGTGCCGCCGCTGAGCAGCGCCGCGCCCTGCGCTTGCTGCCACAGGCCGCGTATTTGCCACAGCGCGCCGGGGCCGTCAGCGAACCGGCTACGGCCGCCGCGCGCGAGCTCATCGACACCGTGCAGCACAAGGATGAGTCGTCCATCGAGAGCTTCCCGGGCCGAGATGACCGCCTGGACGGCCGCACCGAGGGTCTCGAGCGCGCCGCCGGTCGTGTCGCCGTGCTCGGTGAGGCGACTGCTGGCGAGGGCGCGCGTGGCCTCTAGCAACGCCCTCCCAAGGATCGTCGCCGTCCAGTCATCGCCCTCCGGGCTGGCGTCCGCGCCGAGCATCTGGCGTGGGAACTCGACGCGGGCGACGGCTTCGATCGCGGCGCTCATCAGCTGCTCCGCGAGGGCGTTCTCATCCGCAGCCAATCGCGCGTCCGCGCGGACGACCGCCCATTTGTCGCGGTCTGCGAGCGTGAACGCCGCGGCGTCGGCGAGCGCGCTCGCGAGTGATGGGTCGGCGGCGCTGACGATGACCAGCTCGCCCTCGAGCGCTGCGGCGGCGATCTCATTGACCTCGCGGCTGCGTCCGGCGACATACGCCGCGAGCGTCTGGCTCAGCCGTACCGGGCCGACCGGGTCGAGCTTTCCGTAGGTGGTCGCCTCCTCGATGAGCCTGGCCTGGGCGACGGCGGCCGCATCGGCGAGCCGCGCGGCGGGCGCTCCTGCGGCTTGGTTGGAGGTGGATCTCGCGCTCACGGCAGGCTCCACCGCCGGTCGCGGCGCACACGTGCGAGCGCCGTCGCGGCGAGCGCCTCGTCGATATGCGTTTGGACGAGCTCGCGAGCGAGCGCGTGCGTGCGGTTGGCGGCCAGCATCGTGCGATACGGATGGCCTCCGGAGGCGTCGAGGAGGATCTCGACAGCGCCCCGGTCGATGGTGACGCCTAGGTACTCGCGCATGTGCGCTCGCAGTCCTTCCATCCACGCGTGCGGGGCGATGACCGGTTCAAGCGCGAACGGCTGGGCGTTTGTCTCCAGTAGCCCGTCGTCGGCGAAGAGAGTCTCCATCAGCGACGGCTCCGAGCCGGCGAACAGGAGCGTGAGGGTGCGGCTGCTCGCTCGCATCACCGCCCGCAACGCGTCGGCAGCCTCCGGCTGGGCGTGGAGCGCTTCGGCTTCGTCGAGGAAGATGACGGCACCGCGGTCGCGGCCGGCGTGCGCGACCGCCGCGAGCGCTTCGGCGACCGTATGCGAGCCATGGCCTTGGGCGAGCTGCTCGGCGACCGCCTTGGCGAAGCGCTCATCGGTGCTCGGGCGGTCCTCCGAGGCAAGCAATGTGCGCCACAACCGCAACGCGAAGCCGCCCGCGCGTCGCGCCTGCTGGCTCAGCTCAGGGGCGTTGGCGAGCCGCTGCGCGTCGAGCTCAAGCGCGAGGTCCGCGGCCGTCGGCACCAGCCGGCAGTCGATCGCGCAGACGACCACGCCAGCGTCCGCGAGACGCTCCAGAGCACCGAGCGCGACCGTGGACTTGCCGATGCGCCGCGCACCGGCGATGACCGTGTGCTCGTGCTCGGCGAGTTCGTTTGAGAGAAGCGCGATCGCTCCCTCGCGGCCGATCTGATACCGCGGCTCGACGGGCGGGCCGACCGGCAGAACATGAGCGCGCGACTCCATCTCTCGCACTATGATACCGCAGAACTAGAGGTATCACCGTACAGAAAGTGCGGTATCCAAATGCGCGCGCCTGATGATCATCCTCCATAGGCCGCGAGGTTCCCGCATCTTCACCTTGGTCTCGGCAACAGCGGCGCGGATTCGCCCAGGCCTCGTTGCGTCAGCGCTCATCCGGCCCGCCGGCAAGTTCATCCACGCCGACCCCGAAGGCCCGATCGAGCCGCTCGAACTCCTCCGGGCGGAGCTTGGCACTCAGGTAGCGGTCGGTGGTCGTGAGCTTCGAATGCCCGAGGAAGTCGCGGACGAAGACGGCGTCGCTCGTGCGGGCAATGAGGCTGCCGGCGGCGTGACGCAGACCATGCAGCCGGACGGGGCGCAGGCTGGCGGCGGTGCAGCCGCGCTTGTAGCGATGGCGCAGCGCCGAGGCATCGAGTCGTCGGCCGAAGCGGTTAGCGAGCACGTAGTCGTCGGGCTCGGTGAACTCGCCGCGCTCAGCGAGGCGCGCAAACGCCGCGACCGCCGGCATCGACAGCGGCACGAAGCGGTGGCGCCGGCCCTTGGGCGTGGTCTCCTCGCCGGCGGAGAGGCCGCGCCGCACGAGCACCATCCGATCGGTCAGGTCGACGTCCTCCCAGCGAAGCGTGAGGACCTCGCCGAGTCGCAGGCCGGTATAGAAGAGCACGCGGAACGCGTCGGCGTCCTGGCGGTCCTCCCGCTCGCGTGCGGCCCGCTCCGCGTCATCGACCGCTGGCGCGCCGGTCCGATGCTCGCCGGCCTCGCAGGCCCGGGCCAGCGCCTCGACCTCCTCGACCTCGTAGTAGTCGAGCGCCGGTGGTGGATTCTCGCGTCGCTTGTCGGTCCCCGTTACGGGGTTGATTGGCAGCTGGTGGGTGTCCTCGCGGCAGCCGCAGGTGAACATCGCGGCGAGTACCTGCCTGTGCTTGTTGACGTTGCGCGGTGTCAGACCTTCGCGGTCCAGCGAGCGCAGGAACTTGGAGACCTCCGCAGTCGTGACCTCGGCGGCCGCTCGATCACCGAACGCGGCCATGATCCGCCCGGGGCTGACACGCGTGCCGCGGTTGTACGGATGGCCGGGCTCTCGCAATAGGAACCCGTAGTCCTCGATCGTCGAGGGCTTCGCGCCGCGTACCTCTCGCAGCCACTCGAGCCATTCCACGCCGAGCTCGCGAACGGTGACCTTGTGCTCGGCCGCCTGCTGCGCGGCGAGTAACTTGGCGGCGGTGTCGCGCTGGAAGGCTTCGACCGCAGCGACAGCCGCCACGTTTGCGGAGCGCTCATCGAGCCAGCCCTCGCGGCAGCGGCCGGCACGCTTGCGCCATCCGCCATTGCCATCGGGCTCCTGCCAGGCGAGCCCGAGTCGCTGCTTGCGAAACCTCCACGGATCGGTGTGGTTGTCGCGCCAGCGCCAGTCCGCGTCCCAGTAGACCTTCCCGCCGGCGCCCGCCCGAGGGCGGATTCGCAGGCTGCTCACCTCGACATTCGGAGCCTCGCTCATAAACCCAAAATATCACCGAGATCGGGTTGGGCCACATTTGGGCCACATGGGAATTGGGCCACATTTTGGGCCACATACTGACGCGAAAAGCCTATGAATACTGGCTCTTGCGGGCTTCAACTTGCCGCAAATTCTGGGAATTAGAGGCTCATGGGCTGCTTTGCACGCAGGAGGTCGCCGGTTCGAGCCCCGCTGGCTCCACTGACTGAACAAAGCCAAAAAGCCGTAGACGTTCAGTCGATGGGCGTGCCCGGCCACAGCGACAATCGGGCGGTCCCTGGGCCCAGTGACGCCGGGCGGCGTGCTTGGGCGGACAAACCTGCTCGTGGACGGGTCGTTTGTCCGTGCGGTGCAGGTTTTCGGGCCGTAGTGGACAATCCGGCGCTGCACGCAGAGGTTTGTCCGTCCCGACATGCCGAAGCTCGCCACCACTAGATCTCACGGCTTGCGCGAGGCTACCAACCAACTGAACACTCCCCCAAAGCTTCGCTTTGCGGGACTTTTGTTGTTCTGAAGCGGAGCGCCAGCCTCTGGCGGGGTTGGAGTTCAGCAGACCGCGTTCCACCGCGCTGTCGAGAGCCTGTGCGAGTGTCATCAGCGTCTTGCTTTTGTTGATGGGCCTTCTGTTTGCTGTTTGGCGACGGTGCAGATCCCAGCGAAAACAACTACCACGAACAGCAAACGCCCCCGCAAGTGCATGCATGTCGCGTGCAGGGATCGTGAGCCGGTCCTTCTTCGCAGGCGTCGTGCGCTCGTCACGTCGCGACGCGTCTCCTCCGCTGGCCCGCTACCTCCTCGTGTCTGGTGAGCACGATAATGTGCGACGCGGCTGGCCTCTTCAATGGCGGCATCGCGGAAGCGCTCCCGGTTCGTTCGCGCCACAGCTGCGGACGACTGTGCGTGCCGAATTTCCCTGACCCGACATTCTCAAGGCATGGCCGCGCAGTGGTCAGGCCCGCACTTGGCGGCAACCCGCAGTCACTCGCCTTCCTGAGCGCCCAGTTCGGGCTTGTCCGCGGACGCGGCCGCACGGGCGCGCGGGGAGGCGATGCGCAGGGTTATGTCGGCGCTGTGGAACGAGGGCCTGCCGACGCTCAACGACGCGCGTGCGGGGCTGGGCCTGGAGCCGATGGGCGATGTGCTTGAGCAGTTTGACCGGCTTGACCGTGTGTTCGTGCTGACCAGCGCGGCATTTGATTTTGGGGCGATCACCGGCGCTGCGTTGCCCGCCAACGTGCGCTACGTCGGGCCGCAGGTCAAAAGTCTCCGAGCGGACGAGTGAGCGGCATCGTCCGGCGCGGGTGCTGGTCAGCCTGAGCACGACCTACCAGGCGCAGCAGCCGCTGCTGCGACGGGTCGTGAACACACTCGGCACGCTGCCGGTCACGGCGCTGGTCACGGCCGGCCCCGCGATCGACTTCGACGCAACGGGACCGGACAACGTCCGCGTCGAGCGGTTCAGCGCCCACGAGCAGGTGTTGCCCGACACGTCGCTCGTCATCACCCATGCCGGGATGGGCACGGTGATGGCCGCGCTCGGACATGGCGTGCCTCGTGTGCATGCCGAGGGCCGCGATCAAAGCGACGTCGCCGCACGCGTCGCGCACACCGGCGTCGGCATTCAGCTCTCCGGCGACGCGACCGAGGCGCAGATCGCAGCGACGGTACGCGACGCGCTCGCCAACCCCGGCCTCGCGGACAACGCCCGATGGCACTGCGAATCGCAGACGAGCGCTCAGCCGGCCTGGCGATCACCGAGGAACTCGAGTCACTCGAACCCGTTGGGAGGATCCGGTGAGACAGACGCTCGACGCGCTCGACGACGAGCACGGCATGTTGCGACACGGCCCGCCTCCTGCGTCGATCGGCTTCTGACGGTTGCTAGGCTAGGCGAAGGCTAGGCGAGGCTAGGCGAACCGGATCTCTGATGACTGCTCTGCGCGCGAACGAGCGACCGTCTCTGCCTCGCTCGGCGGTGTCCTCCTCACGCGGGCCGCGGATCGCGTCCGACGGCCTGCAGATGACGCCTAGCATCGTCGGCTGGGGCGCTGGTTCTCGCCTGCTGGCCGCGGGGGCGGCGCGGCCGGTCGTGAGCCTCAACCTGGTCGCGTACGCGTTCGCCGGCGCTCGGACGTGGTGGTCAAACGGGCCGTTGGGGCTTGAGCAGGGGTTCGTCGTCGACCGCCGGCCGGCTGGTGGCAGGGCGTTGACGGTCGGGGTCGGGGTCGGCGGCAACGCGCGTCTGCGGGCGCTTGGCTCGACGGCGGCCGAGCTGCGGGGCCGGAGCGGCATGGCGCTCGTCTATGACGACCTTGCGGCGAGCGACGCGGGCGGGCGCTGCCGGCCCGTCTGGCTGTCCGGGGGCGTCGGATCCTGATCGAGGTCGACGATCCGGGGGGCGCGGTTCCCGGTGCGGATCGACCCGATCGTCCACCAGTCCTCAGTCCTCACGAACACGAATTCCAACACGGCCGGCGAGTCCGGCGGCTCGGTGGCGGTCTCCGGCAACACCGCCGTGGTCGGCGCTGGGAATGAGACGGTGGGCGGCACGCAAGAGGTGGGAAGCGCGTATGTGTTCTTGGAACCCAGCGCCGGGGGGCGGCGACGATGACCGAGACCGCGACTCTGGTCGAGCCGAACCCCGCGCTCGGTGACGCCTTCGGGACGTCGGTCGCGATCTCGGGCAACACGATAGTCGTCGACGCTCCCGTCCATGTGACGGGGACCTACCCGTGTGGCGATACGACGTGCGAGGCGCAGGGCGCGGCGTTTGTGTTCAGCGAGCCGCAGGCGGGCTGGGCGGGCTCGCCCCACCCAGCCGCTGAGCTCGAGCCATCCGACGGCGTCGTCGAGGGCCGGTTCGGCGAGCAGGTCGCAATCAACGAGAACACGATCATCGTCGGCGCCGATAATTACACGACACTCCGCCAGGGTCCTCTACGAGTATCAGGCGACGAGCTGGTCGGGCACGCCCACGCAGAACCAGGAGCTGATCCAAGGCTCAGGGCCGACCAGTTCGCTGGCGCTGTCGGGCTCGACGATCGTCGCGTAGTTTGACGGGCCGGCGATCAACCAGCCGCCGCTGAATGGGGTACCGGTGATCACGGCCCCGACCCAAGCCAAGCACAAGCAACGCTGCCGGTGCTGTGCCCACCGCTCACGACCGGCTCTTGCACCGGCACCTACGTCCTGCGACTCGCGAAGGCGATTCTCTCGGGCGGGCGCTTCACACTGCAACCGGGCCGCGCCCAGGCGATCACACTGACTTTCAAGGGACGCCAACTGGTCCGGCTGCGCACCACAAAACGACTACAGGCCGCGCTGCAGATCACCCGTCACGATCGCAGCAAGCCGACGCAGCAGCGCTCGACGACCACAAGGATCCTCGTCATCTACCGCTGACGCCGCGTGCAAACCCGCGATGGCTGAAAGCCGTGCCGATCACCGAACGCCTGCTGGGGGTAGACGGGGCGCGCTGGACGACCGCGTCCTCCGCAGTTTAGACCCGATGATGTTGAGGTTCGTGTCTGGTGGGTTTCGCCTTAGCCGCCCGCAGCGCACCAGCTCGACCATGGCTCCACATACGTCCGCGGCCGACCTTGGGTTTACGCGGTTGGTCATCGTTCCGTTTCGACCGCGATCTTGCTTCCCGCTGTGGCCGAGGGATAGCCGGCTGGGTTGAGATCACGACGCTTGACGTAGCCACTACTGCTCACGATGCAGTTCGGTGGCACGTCTTTTGCCACGACGGCGCCTGCGGCCACGACTGATCCCGAGCCGACTCGGACGCCGGGCGTGATCGTGGCGTTCGCGCCGATCCAAACGTTGGACTCGATGACGATAGGAGCCGTCATGATTCCGTCAAATCGTTCGTTTGGCTCGACTGGGTGGCCAGCAGTGCTGAGCGTGACGCCGGGGCCAATCATCGTGCCGTCCCCGATGGTGATGCCGCCGAGGTCGTAGAACGAGCAGTTCTGGTTCACGAAGATCCGTTCGCCGAACTCCAGGTGGAGTCCGTAGTCACAGTAGAAGGGCGGATAGATCGTGACGGTCTCCGGCATGGGCCGGCCAAGAATCTCGCTGAGTAACGCGCTACGAGCTTCGACGTCGCTGTGGCGCAGCACGTTGAGACGAGATGTCAACTCCATCACGACCTGAACCCGGTCAGTCGCCGCACGCGACTCCGGCGTACGCCTAGGGATCAGCTGCTCGTTTCGCATGATCCGTGATGTTGGCACGCAGCCACCCCGGAAAAGCAGGAGCACCTACCGACCGGCGAGTCCCGCTCCGCGTGGAGACGAGGGCGCGGTAACGACGAGAGCAGACCGAGAGCGTCGGTCGTGCGGCGGCGCGTCTTGCGGAATGTT
>CAVPVI010000002.1:0-38775 GCA_963709135.1 uncultured Solirubrobacterales bacterium
GCTCGCGCCAGGGATCCCACTGGGCACTGATCAGCCTGCCCGTGATTCCCGCGCCCTCGGGCGACAGCAGCAAGCACACGAGCTCAGCCGCCTCCGTCGCTGGAAACCCACCGGCGTCGAGTTGCTCAGCGGTCCGCGCCCAGTACTCGGCGCCCGCCTTCTCCGGTCCGGCCTGCAGCGTACCCTCGTGCATGCGCGTCGCCACGAACCCCGGCGCGATGCAGTTGATCTCAACTTCGGTCGTGCGCGCGAGGTTCTCCACGAGGCGCACGACTGCGACCTTGGAAATCGCGTAGGCATCATAGCGGGGTAGCGGGGCCGTGGCTCCTCCACCGGAAAACGCTACTGCGCGCCCTCCCGAGCGTTCCAAGTCGGGGCAGCGCGAAGCGCAACGCCAGCAGGGTCCCGAACAGATTGATCGCGACCGTCTCGCTGAGCGCGGCGATCGATACCTCATCGAGCCGTCCCACCGGGCCGAGCACCCCCGCGGCGCACACCAACCCATGCAACTCGCCCGACCGGTCCACCGCATCCATCGCTTCGCTCCACGCATCCCCATCGCTCACGTCCAGCTTCTAGCGTCCGGTGGCCCGCGCCCGGCAGCTGCGCGAGCGCGCCAGCCAGAGCCTCCCCGCCGCGCGCGGCGAGCGTGACCGTCGCTCCACGCGCAGCGAGGGAGCGGCTAACGTCGAGGCCAATCCCCATCGAAGCTCCGGTAACGAGGATATTGCGTCCCTGTAGTTCGTCGTTCATCAAGCCAGTTGTATCCTGCACCGTCCGATGCGCCAACTTCCCTCTCGCCTCCACGGCCCGGTCCTGATCGAGCCGGTCGTGCACCGCGACCCGCGCGGGTTCTTCCAGGAGGTCTACCGCCAGGACGCGCTCGCGGCGCTCGGCATCGAGGACGTGTTCGTGCAGGACAACCACTCGCGCTCGAGCGCCGGGATCGTGCGCGGGATGCACTTCCAGGACGGGATGGCGAAGCTTGTGCGCTGCGTGCGCGGCGCGATCCGCGACGTGCTCGTCGACATCCGCGTGGACTCGCCGAGCTTCGGTCAGTGGGAGGCGTTCGAGCTGGACGACGAGCGTTGCCTGCAGCTGTTCTGCCCCAATGGCTTCGCGCACGGGTTCTGCGTGCGCAGCGAGGTCGCCGACGTCGTCTACAAGACGTCAGCTTACTGGGACCCGAAGCTCGAGAGCGGCTTCAAGTTCGATGACCCCGAGGTCGCGATCCAGTGGCCGGCGGGACTGCAGCTGATCGCCTCCGACCGTGACCGCAGCGCTCCGCTGCTGTCGGAGATCGCCGGCGGCCTGCCGTTCCGGTTGCGCTGAGTTCGCGGCGCCTGCTGTGCCGGTGCGCGCTGGGTTCGCCTCGGATCCGCTGATGCTCGCGCGATGCGTCATCATCCGGACTTGATGCGCGGCCACCTCGCAGCCCAACTGGAAAGCACGCCGGACAGTTTTCGCAAGCTCAGCTACCGCGCGCTGTTGGTCGTCAGCCTGATCATTGCCACTGGCGCGGCGGTGCGCCTGAGCGGCTCCGGGCTTGGCTGCCCGACCTGGCCGAAGTGCTTCGGGAAGGTCTATCCGCCGCTGCAGTCGCACGCGCTGATCGAGTTCGGAAACCGCGTCCTGTCGGCTGTCTTCGGCGTCGGCGTGACCGTTACGTTCATCCAGGCGTGCCGGCGTAAGCCGTTCCGGCGTGACCTGGCGCTGCTGGCGTTCCTGCTGCCGCTCGGGATCGTCGCGCAGGCGATCCTCGGCGGCTACACGGTCCAGCACAAGCTGGCGCCCGGGTTCGTGATGTCGCATTTCCTGCTGTCGATGGTGATCATCATCCCGGCGCTGGCGCTCGCCTGGCGCGCGACCTACGAGCCCGGGGCTCGACCTAGGTCCACGGACCGCGCGCTCGTCTGGTCGGTGCGCGCGCTGGGGCCGCTGGCGGCGTTGCTGCTGTTCGCCGGCAGCGCCACCACGGCCGCGGGTCCGCACTCCGGCGGCGCCGTCGGTCAGCACCTCAAGCGGCTTGACTTCAAGGGCGCCGACACGTTCAACTTCGTCGTGCACTGGCACGGCATCATCGCGACCCTGTTCGGGTTCATGGTGATCGGCGTCTGGCTGTTGAAGCGCAACCGCGGCGTCCCGCTGAAGCTGCTCGAGCCGCTGACGGTGCTCGGTCTGCTGATGGGGGTGCAGGGGATCATCGGCTTCATCCAGTACGAGACTGGGCTGCCGTCGGAGGTCGTCGAGGTGCACGTGATCCTCGCCGCTGTGATCTGGCTGGTGGTGCTGTGGGCGATCGCGACCGAGGGTCGGCTTGTGCCGCGCACCGAGCTCGCCGCGAGCGCTGCCGGCTCGGTCCCGGCGCAGACCTCGACGAAGTCGCTGCAGGGCGCGTAACGCTGCAGGGCGCCGAAGGCCTGAGGGCCGGCACCGCCAGGGCGCCGCCGAACACCTCGCCCCGGCTCGCTAGGATCGTCTGGCGAAGATGAGCACCGAGCGTCCAGCAACGTCAGCCGCGCTTCCCTCGCTCCCCAGCGCCGACGCCTCACTGAGCATCCTGGTCGTCGACGACGAGTCGGACTTGCGTGAGATGCTGACGCGCTCGTTCTCGCGCGAGGGCCACCGCGTGACCGCGGTCGCCGACGGTCGCGCCGCGATCGACCGCGCCAGCACCGACCATTTCGACATCGTGCTGCTCGATATCGCGCTCGGGCATGGCCCCGACGGCTACGAGGTCTGCAGGACCTTGCGCTCGCGGCGCAACGTCGTGCCGATCATCATGCTGACGGCGCTCGACTCCGAGGCTGACGCCGTGCTCGGCCTCGAGGCCGGCGGCGACGACTACGTGACCAAGCCGTTCGGGCTCGCCGAGCTGCGCAGCCGGATCCGCGCCGTGCTGCGCCGGGCGGGGACGCGCGCGATGGGAGCCGAGGTGCTCACTGTCGGGCCGATCGCGCTCGACCGTGCGCAGCGCGAGGTGTCGATCCAGGGGCGCCCGGTGCGCCTGACCTTCAGCGAGTTCGAGCTGCTGGACGCGTTGATGGCCGAGCCGGGGAGGCTGCTCAACCGCCAGGAGCTGCTGCGGGCGATCTGGGGGGACAGCGCCTACCGTGACCCGCGGGCGATCGACGTGCACATCCGTCACCTGCGTGAGAAGCTCGAGCCTGAGCCCGACAAGCCCTGCTACATCCTCACCGTACGCGGAGCCGGGTACCGACTGCGGGGGTCCTAGTAGTGGTCTCGGTGGCGGGACGCACGCCTCGGAGCTGCCGATGATCCGCCGCTACTGGAGGATCGGCGCCCTCGGACTGCGCGGGCGGATCGTTGGGGTGGTGGCTGCGACCACCGTCGCGACCCTCAGCGTCGCGGCGCTGGCTTTGCTCGGGCGGCTCGAGACGTCGTTGCGCGATGCCGCGCTGACGACCTTCCAGCAGGACGTCGGAACCGCCTCGCGCCAGCAACTGGGAGCTTTTCGGGGCGTCAACTACGACCTGATCGACGAGCTGAGCTATGACCCGGGCGACCACGCAGCGCATCTGGCTGACCGCCAGCTATCCACAGCCGAGACTCACTTCGCCAACCAGGTCGGGGCCACGGCGGTCACGTTCTGGGGCTTCATCGAT
Organism: uncultured Solirubrobacterales bacterium; assembly: GCA_963709135.1. Classification (GTDB taxonomy): domain Bacteria; phylum Actinomycetota; class Thermoleophilia; order Solirubrobacterales; family Solirubrobacteraceae; genus Palsa-465. The sequence continues at coordinate 3,627 of CAVPVI010000002.1, forward strand.
GCCGCTGGGAAGGGCCTGGCGATCATCCCGGGAGGAAACCCGGAAGGTTCCAGAGTGGATGACGGCCAGGGCGTGCGGCAAGCTTTTCGAGCGCGGCACGCGGTGTACGGGTTCGTCACCGTCGGCGGAACCCAGTACGTGCGCGTGGCGATCCCGGTGGGGGGCAAGTCCGATGCCGTGCTGGTGGTTCGCAAGGCGATCAACGAGATCCCAGGCGCGGTGCGCGCCGTCGAGGTGTCGTTCCTGCTGGCCGCGTCGGCCGGGCTCGTCCTGACGCTGCTGCTGGCGATCCCGCTGTCGGCGACGCTCGTGCGGCGCCTGCGGAACCTGCACGAGCACGCGCTGCGCCTCGCCGCCGACGGCGCCGGCGCCGAGCTTCCGGTCGACCGCTCGCGGGACGAGATCGGCGATCTGGCCCGCACCTTCGCGCTCATGCAGCGGCGTCTGCGCCAGCAGGAGGCGGCCCGGCGCGCGTTCGTCGCCACGGCCTCGCACGAGCTGCGCACGCCGCTGGCATCGCTCGACCTGATGCTGGAGCTGCTCGGCGATGACCTGCGCGCCGGCGAGGTCGACATCGATGACGCGCAGGCGCTGCTCGCGCGCGCCCGCGCCCAGTCAAAGCGGCTGGGCCGGCTGGCCGCCGACCTTCTGGACCTCAGCCGGATCGACGCCGACATGCCGCTGCGCTCCGAGCCTGTCGAGCTCGGCGAGCTGAGCCGCGCCGTGATCGCCGAGTTCGAGCTCGGCACCAACGAACGCGGTGTCGGCCTGGCGCTGCACGAGGCGGACGCCGGGACCTGGGCGCTCGGCGACCCCGGCAGCGTCGCCCGGATCCTGCGGATCCTGCTCGACAACGCCGTCCGCGTAGCGCCCCGCGGCAGCGAGATCCAAGTACTGCTGAGCGCCGTGCCGTCGCCGTCGCTGAGCGTCGCCGACGATGGTCCGGGAGTCCTGCCGGAGGAGCGCGAGCTGATCTTCGAGCGCTTCAAGCGCGGGCACGACCACGGTGGCGAGGCGGGCTTCGGGCTTGGGCTCGCGATCGGGCGCGAGCTCGCCGAACGGATGGGCGCAACGCTCGTGCTGTCCGGCGGCGATGGGTCCGGCGCGATCTTCACGTTGACGCTGCAGCCGGCGCACGCGCCCGCGGGTGAGCCCGCGGCAAGCGTCGCGGGCTGATAGCTGGCAGCATCAGCACGATGGATCAGCGACTGATGCAGGCGATGCTCGATGTCGACGAGCACCACTGGTGGTACCGGGGCCGGCGCGCGATCATCGCCGCGGAGCTGGATCGGATACCCGTGCGTGCGCCCGCGAGCGTGCTCGACGCCGGCTGCGGCTCGGGGCGGACCCTGCTCGAACTGCGTCGCTACGGCGAGGTTTCGGGGATCGAACTGGACGAGGACGCCGCTGCGTATGCGTCGGCGCGCGGGCCGTTCGAGGTCCACGTTGGCCGACTCGAGCAGATGCCGTGGCCCGACGCCACGTTCGACCTGATCACCTGCCTCGACGTGATCGAGCACACGCCCGACGACGTGCTCACGCTGCGCGAGCTGCGCCGTGTCTGCAAGCCGGGCGGCTGGCTGCTGGTGACGGTGCCCGCCTACCAGGCGCTGTGGTCTCGCCACGACGAGGCCAACCATCACTTCCGCCGCTATAGCCGCGCGTCGCTGCGCGCGGCCGCGCAGGCCTCCGGCTGGCTGGTCGGCAGGACCACGTCGTTCAACGGCTTGCTGCTCGCGCCGGCGGCCGTATTCCGGCTCGCCCAACGGCGCCGACCGCTGAACCACGACTACACGCCGGACCTCCACATCGGCCCGGCATGGCTCAACGGCGTGTTCGAGCGGCCACTGCAGGCGGAGGCGCGGTGGCTGCGCCGCGGACATGCGATCCCGGCCGGGCTGTCGCTGTTGATGGTCATGCAGAACCCGCCGGCCGGCGGTGAAGCGGTCGGCGCCCCAGCGGTCGCCGGCGAGCCGGCCGTCAGCGCTTGATGCTCACGCTGGCGGCGATCTTCAGCCTGTCCAGCGGCCTCGGCTACCTGCTGCCGGCGGTGATCGGACTCGAGTCGATGGGCGTGCCGTCGCCCGGCGAGACTGCGCTCATCCTGGCGGCCGTGCTGGCGAGTCAGGGCAAGCTGCAGATCTGGTTGGTGATCCCGATCGCGATCGCCTCCGCGATCGTCGGCGACAACCTCGGCTACCTGCTCGGGCGCTGGGTCGGCCGCGAGGTGCTCGAGGCGAAGGGTCCGTTTCAGCGCCGTCGCGTGAAGGCGCTCGCGGTCGGCGACCGCTTCTTTGACAAGTACGGCGGCAAGGCCGTATTCGTCGGGCGCTGGATCGCGCTGGTGCGGGTCGCGACCGCCTGGCTGGCCGGCATCAACGAGATGCCGTTCCCGCGATTCTTCGCCTGGAACGCCCTCGGCGCGACCAGCTGGGCATTGGCGTACGGCTTGCTCGGCTACTTCGGCGGCAACGCGGCCGCGCACGTGCTCGAGAAGGTCGGCGTCGGCGCCGCGATCGCCCTCGGCGCCGCGCTCGTCGCCGGCCTGATCTACTGGAAGCTACGCGAGCACCGCCGGGCCGCGCGAGACTGAGCATTCGCAGTGGCCGGCCCGCGGGCCGGCCAGGCGTCCGCCGGACGGCAGCGAGTGGCGGGTTGTCTCCCACATCGAGTACGTGTGATCCGGGCGGTGCGACATGCCTGGTCGGTGTCTGCGGCGGAGGCCAGCGGTGTGCCCGGTGCCCGTTCAACCTTGGCGACGCCGACGACTACCGGGTGCCCGATCGCGGGCTGCACCGAGACTGGAGCGACCGCCGGCCCGCGATCGACCCTCGCTCACGGAAGCCCGGGTGCTAGGTGTGACCTGGTGGCTGGAGAGCGTCGACACATCCCGCGGTGAGTTCGCTGACGCCTTGGTCCGCGCCCGGACCGGGCCGCCACGGACCTTCTGATCAAGGCGGGCTGCTGCTTCGTTCCCGGAGCCCCTAGGCCGATGGGGCAAAGTCCAGCGAGAGGGAGTTGATGCAGTAGCGCATGCCGGTCGGCTGGGGACCGTCGTTGAACACGTGGCCCAGGTGCCCGCCGCAACGCTTGCAGACGACCTCGGTGCGCACCATTCCATGACTGTTGTCGGCACGCAGCTCGACGTTCTTGGCCACCGCCGGCTCGTAGAAGCTGGGCCAGCCGCTGCCCGAGTCGAACTTGGTCTCGGAGTTGAACAGCTCCGCGCCGCAGCCGGCGCAGCGGTAGGTGCCGTCGTCCTTCATGTGCACGTACTCGCCGGTGAACGGGCGCTCGGTGGCCTGCCGGCGCAGCACGTTGTACTGGTCCTTGCTCAGACGCTCGCGCCACTGCGCGTCGCTCAGCTCGACCGCCTCTGCCTGGTGTGTGCCTGCGCTGTCACTTGTCATGCAGTTCACCGTAGCGCTCGGGGCTGAACAAAGCGGAAATTCGAAAGCTTCGCGTCAGCTTGCGCCGAGCGCCGGGAGGTAGCTGTTAGCGGCGCTCGGATCGGGTTTGATCATCTCCATGATCAAGCTCGACCAGCCGAACTGGCGCGCGCCCATGCCCGCCCGCGTGTAGGGGTCGTAGTACTCGCGCAGCCCGCTGGCGTGCACGGCGTCGGCGGCTCGCCGCGCCAGCTCGTCGGCCTGTGCTTGGTAGCCGAGCCGCAGCAGTCCCAGCCACACCAGCCAGCTGGCGTTGATCCAGGCGGGCCCGCGCCAGTAGCGGCGCCGGCGCAACGGCCCGAACAGGTCGCTGCGCGAGAATTCAGGGGAGCTGGCGGCGACCGATGGCGGCGCCACCGGCAGCCAGAAGCGGTCGGTGCGCAGCAACTGCTCCTCCACCAAGCGCCGGCCGATCGCCTCGGGCAGGTCGGGCAGCGCCAGCGGCGCCAGCGCCGCCCAGGTCAGCGCCGGCGGCCTGCGGCTCGCGGGCCGCGCGAGCGCGCAGAACAAGCCGGAGCGCTCGTCGTACAGCCGCGCGACGATCGCCGCGGTCAGCGACGGCTGACCGAGTGCCATCCGCGACAGGCCGTAGAGCACGTTCGTGAGCGGTTCGCAGCAGACCGGCCCGCCGCCGGCGAGGATCCGCCGCAGGTCGTAGCGCAGGTGGCGGTTGCGCGCCACCAGGTGGACGTACCCCGGTTGGGCGTGCGAGCGCCAACCCCAGATCGCATCGAACTGTGGCGAGGCGTCGAGCCCCGACTCGTCCGGCTGCACGATCCACAGCAGGCCATCGTCGTCGAGCGTGCGGTTCGCGGCCAGCCACTCGTGGTGCGCCATGATCGCGGGCTCCTGCGCCGGGTCGCCGACCGCGATCGACCATGCCCAGGCGAGCGCCGGCGGCTGGATGCTGGCCGTCATCAGGGCTCCGGACGACAGCACGTTGTAGGTGAAGCGGCGGACCCCGCGCAGCGGCGTGTTCCAGAAGATCGTGTGGCCGATGAAGCCGTCCTCGCGGCGCGCGGCCAGCAGCGAGCTCAGCTCGCGCCGCGAGCGGTCGGGGTCGAAATGGCGCCAAGAGATCGCCGTGAAGCACGAGTCCCAGTACCACTGCCACGGGTAGTGGCGAGGGCTCGGACAGGTGTAGGCGAACGGGACGCCGTCGGAGCGGCGCCTGCCCTCGCGCCAGTTGCCGGCGAGCACCTCGAGGCAGCTCGTACCGATCCTGCTCGTATCGTGCTCGGACGCCATCCCAGCTTGATCGTGTCATGCGCCGCGCGCGGGCTTTGCAACATGTCCAGTCAGGAGCCGCTGCATGCGCCGCGGCCGGGTCCTCCAAAGGCTCTCGTCCGCTAGCTGGCGTCTCCTATCGCGATCGGACGGCTCGGATCGGCGCTCCACTGCGACCACGAACCGGGATAGAGGCGCCCCTGACCGAGACCGGCGTGTTCGAGCGCGAGCAGGTTGTGGCACGCGGTCACGCCGGAGCCGCAGTAGGAGATCACCGGCGTTCCCGCCTCGATCCCGGCTGCCTCGAAGCGGTCGCGAAGCTGCTCGACGCCGAGCAGCAGGCCGCTCGCATCCGTGTTTTCGCGCGCCGGCATGCTCGCCGCGCCAGGGATGTGACCCGAGCGCGGGTCGACCGGGTCCGGGCCGCCGCGGTAGCGGACCAGATCGCGCGCATCGATCAGGATCTCACCGGCGTTGCCGGCAACAGCGACCTGCTCGATCGAGGCGAGTCGCTCGGCGGGCCAGGGCGCCGGCGTGAAGTGGGCCGCCGGCCGGATGACGGCTTCCGTTTGCAGGGCCCCGGTCCACGCGCTCAGACCTCCGTCGAGCACGGCCGCCCGATGTCCGAGCGCGCGCAACATCCAGACCAGCCTTGCCGCGATCACGCCGCCCGCATCGTCGTAGGCGATGACTGTGTCATGATCGCCGATCCCGAGCGCTCCGAGCGCGGCCGCGAACGCTTCCGGCTCGGGCAGGGGATGGCGGCCCGCCGCGGCGCCAGCCGGTGCCGCGAGCACCGCGCCGAGCTCGACGAACACCGCACCCGGGAGGTGCCCGGCGTCATAGGCCGCACGGCCGGAGCGGCCGTCGAGGTACCAGCGAACGTCGGCCGCTGCGACTTCGGCCCGGTGCTGCTCAAACCAGTCGCTGCTCACGAACGGCTCGATCATCGCCGAGTACTCTACCCGCGCGCCGTGTCCGCGCCCTCCCGCGCGCCGCGTCCGCGCCCTCCCGCGCGCCGCGTCCGCGCCCTACCCGCGCCCTGCCGGCGCCCTCCGCCGCCCTACCCGCGCCGCGCCCTACCGGCGCCCTACCGCCGCCCTACCCGCGCCCTACCCGCGCCCTACCCGCGGACCCTACCCACGCGCTGCGCGCTCAAGGTGATTGTGAGCGCAACTACCTGCTATGGTGAGCGACATGGAACTCGGACTTGCCACCTTCGCCGACGTTTGGGAGACCACCCCCGAACAGCGCATGCGCAACCTGATCGAGGAAGCGACGCTCGCTGATCAAGTGGGTCTTGACGTGTTCGCGGTTGGCGAGCATCACCGCGCCGACTTCGCCGTCTCCGCGCCTGCCGTGGCGCTGGCGGCGATCGCGATGCGGACCGAGCGCATCCGCCTCTCGAGCGCGGTCACGGTGCTGAGCTCCGATGATCCGGTGCGCGTGTTCGAGGAGTTCGCGCAGGTCGACCTACTGTCCGGGGGCCGCGCCGAGATCATGGCCGGGCGCGGCTCGTTCATCGAGTCCTTCCCTCTGTTCGGCTATGAGCTGAAGGATTACAACGAGCTGTTCGAGGAGAAGCTCGAGCTGCTGCTGGCGCTCCGCAAGGGCAATCCCGTGAGCTGGTCGGGGCGTCACCGCGCACCGCTGCAGGACGCCAGCGTGTGGCCGCGGCCGCTGCAGGCAGAGCTGCCCGTGTGGGTCGCAGTCGGCGGGACGCCGCAATCGGTCGTGCGCGCGGCCACCCTTGGTGTGCCGATGACGATCGCGATCATCGGCGGCGAGCCCGAGCGCTTCCGCCCGCTGGTGGCGCTCTACCGCCGCGCCTGGAGCAGCGCCGGCCACGATCCCGCCCGCGAGCGGCTGGCGATCAACACGCACGCGTTCGTGGCGAGCACGCAGTCGCAAGCGGACGCCGCCTTCGCCGCCCCGTATCTGGCGATGATGCGCCGCATCGGACGTGAGCGCGGCTGGCCCCCATCCGGCCACGCCGAGTACGTGGCCCTCACCTCGCCGCGCGGCGCCGTTGCCGCGGGCTCCCCCGAGCAGGTCGCCGAGAAGATCCTGTTCGAGCACGAGCTGTTTGGCCATCAGCGCTACTTGGCGCAGATGAGCATCGGCGCCGTAGCCCACAAGGATGTACTGCGATCGATCGAGCTGTTTGGCACCGAAGTCGCCCCCCTGGTGCGAGCCGAACTGGCAAAGCGCGAAGCATCGACCCCCGCCCCACTCCCCGAGCAAATAGCTGCCCCGAAATAGCCCAGCTCTCGACCGCGGCGCTGGATTCCGCCACTAATTTCTGCGCGCGCCCTAATCGTCGAGTGCTGCGAACAGGTCGCTGACGGGGATCGGTGCGATCCCGTCGGCCGGCGAGGGAAGCGTCTGTCCGGCGCGCAGCGTTCTGTCGGTGCGGTAGCGGCCGGCTGCGGGGAGCTCGAAGGCGTGCACGACACGACCACCGACGTCGATGATCCACGCGAGCGGGATGTTCGCGGCGGCGTAGCCGGGAAGCTTGGCGTAGTCCTCGTCAAGCGAGCTGATCGCGATCTCGACGACGAGCAGCGCGCTGTCGGGATGCTGGTGCGCACGTCTGCGCGCGAGCGCGAGATCGGGTTCGGGGCGTCCGTTGGGGACCGCCAGTGGCAACTGCACCCGCAGCAGCTCAGCTCGCGCGGCGAACCGTTCGGTGAGCCATTGGACCAGCGATGCGTGCTCGGGGCTTTGCGGGCTCATCTCAACCAACTGCCCGTCGACGAGCTCGACCCGCTGACCGTCAAAGACGCCGGCGTTGACGAGCTCGTCATAGCGCTCGACCGTGAGGTGCTGGAGCGTGGCCACCGCGTTCAGGCTAGCGCCCTAGGGGCCTGGGCGAAAAACGACGGAATGCGCGACGTTTTTCGACAGCCCCCCGGGAAGGCGGCGCGCGAACGCCGCCGATCGCATGCTGGATAACCCAAACCGGGGTCAGCTGAGCCGTTTTGGGTCCGTGGCTCTCGTAGAGCTGCTCGAGAGCCCAAACCGCCAGCAACAGCGTCGCTTTGGGTTGCTCAACAGCTCCACAGCAGTCCTCGCCCCGGCGCAGCCGAGCAGATCTCCCCAGCGAGCGGCGATTCGGCCGATCCGTTGCGCCCTTCAGCGAGCGAACGCGCGCCGACGGCTGGCTCGAGACACGCCACGACCACCCCAAAGCGCCCGATCAGCAGGTCAACCCAAATGGTGACCAGCTACCAAGCGCTACTACGGACGATACGGCCAAACCGAGCAGATGTTCGCGCAGCTCGCCGACCAGGCGCGTCCGGCTGACTCCGCCGCGGTGCCGCCTCGAGTCGCGAAGCGACGCCGCCGACGCCGCCGACGCCGCCGACGCCGCCGACGCCGCCGACTCCGACATATGGCTAGGTCTGCTTGCCGCTCTGGAGCCTGGCCTGGGCGTCGTCGAAATCAACGGCAGACGGCTTATCAGAATCTGGTCTGATGCCAATTCTCAGCTCAGGAAAGTCAAACGATCGCACAGCATCATGTGGAGCTTCGACGAAATCTGGAAGGCACCGCACCCGCGGCCAACCCACTCCGCGAGCGACCAGCCACAACCACAGCCGCAACCATTGCCTACGCCACCTCCAGTTGAGCAGTACCCGCTTCGCTACGTGAGCAAGTGCGTGCGGCGATCGCAGCACTTGCACGGGCGCCGGCAGCTCGTAGCCCACTGCGAGCACCGCCCGTCGCGCCGCTGGCGCGGCGCCTGCGACCTATCCGACCAGCGCTTGCGGCGGCGATGGGGCTGAGAACCGGCGCACCTCCAGAGCGGCCGCGGCCGCTCTGGAGGGGGCCCGCGCTTGACTGGATCTGGGCCCGTGCGTGACCGGACCTGCGCGGGATCCGCGGATCCCGCGGGATCTGCATCCGCGGCGAAGACGCTAAGCTCGCCCCGAGCGGGGCCGCTCGTAGAGAGGCACAAGGAGCCACAGTTGGACGGCCACGGAACGGCGCACTCTGCCAAGGCAGATTTCGACTGGGCGGCGGCGGTCGTAGATTCCTCGCAGGACGCGATCATCACCTTCGACCTCGAGCTCCGATGCACGGGCTGGAATGCGGGGTCGCAAGCGCTGCTCGGCTATCGCGCCGACGAGATGCTGGGACGCGTGGACGGCGTCTTCGTGGGGCCACAGCATTCCGAGAGCGATGCGCGGCTACGGGCGCGGGCAGTTGCCGGCGAGACGTTCGGCGACCTCGAAACCCGGCGGATACACAAGGACGGGAGCATCGTCGATGTGGCGCTGAGGATGTTCCCGCTGCACGATCAGTCGGGCACGATCATCGGCGCCGCGATCGTCGCGCGGGACATCACCGCCACGCGCCGGATGCAGGCGACTTTGAACCTGCATGCCGAGTTGCTCGATCATGTCGACGCCGGTGTGATCGCCACCGACGACAGCTTCCGGATCATCAAGTGGAACCGCGGCGCGAGGCGTCTGTTCGGCTCGCCGGCGGCGCAAGCGATGGGCAGGCCGGCGGCTGAGCTGCTGGTCCCGGGAGCGGCACGCAACGAGCTCGGCGACGCCAGCCGCTCGCCAGGCCAATCGGTGCCGGTCGTCTACGAGCAGGAGATCGAGCGCGAGGACGGCACGCGCGTACCGGTGATGGTGCGCTGGGCGCCGATCACCTATGGACCGGGCCTGCAGGGCTTCGTCGGCATTTCGGTCGACGTCAGCGAACGCCGGCAAGCCGAGGCGGCGCTGGCCCAAGCACAGGCGCGTTTTCGCTACGCGTTCGAGGACTCGCCGCTGGGGATGGTGATGCTCGATCTCAGCGGTCGCTTCGAGCGTGCGAACGCAGCGTTCTGCAAGCTCGTCGGGCGCTCCTGCGAGCAGCTCGAGGGCGTACGCGTCGACTCGATCATCCACCCCGACGACGTCGACGACATGCGCGAGCGTCATCGAGCGCTACTTGCCGGCGAGAGTAGCTCCTACTTCGCCGAGCTGCGCTACGTCCACGACGCTGGCTTCACGATCACGGTCGCTACGCATGCGTCGCTGCTGCGCTCCCCGGACGGGACGCCGCTCAATGTCCTCGCTCACGTTCAGGACGTCACCGACCGCAAGCGTCACGAGCTCCAGCTCGAGTACCTGGCCGACCACGACGCGCTGACCGGACTTCTGAACCGCCGCGCGTTCAACCGCGCGTTGCGTTCGCACGCCGCCCTGGCGGAGCGCTACGGAGCGGTCGGCTCCGTGCTCGTGATCGATCTCGACGAGTTCAAGTTCGTCAACGACACGCTCGGTCACCATGCCGGCGACGAGCTGATCACCCGCACGGCCCAGCTGCTGGCCAGGCGCCTGCGGGCCTCGGATGTCCTCGCCAGACTCGGTGGCGACGAGTTCGGCGTGCTACTGCCCCAGTCCGATCCAGGTGCGGCGGCGGACGTCGCAGCCAACCTGCTCGGCGCTCTGCGGGCGGAGCGCATCAGCATCGGCGGACTCGAGCGGAAGGTCACGGCCAGCATCGGGATCGCCGTATTCGAGGATGGCAAGCTCCACGGCGGCGAAGACGTGCTCGTCAACGCCGACCTGGCCATGTATGACGCCAAGGAGGCTGGTCGCGACCGCTTCGCGGTGTTCAGTACCGGCGAGCAGACGCCGTCGCCAACGAAGGGGCGGATCACCTGGGCACATCGCATCCAGGCGGCGCTCGCGCTCGAGCGCTTCACGTTGCTCGCGCAGCCGATCGTGGAGCTCGCCACGGGCGCCGTCACCCAGTACGAGATGCTCCTGCGGATGCGCGACGAGCACGGCGGACTGATCCCTCCCGGCGCGTTCCTGTGTGTCGCCGAGCGCCTCGATCTGATCGGGCAGGTCGACGCCTGGGTGATCAGCAACTCGATCTCGATGCTCGCCGAGCTCGGCGACGCGGCGGATGCTCCCGCGCTCGAGATCAATCTGTCCGGCGCCTCGATCGGCAACTCGAAGCTGCTGGAGCACATCGAGCACGAGCTTGCGGTCTATGAGGTCGATCCCGCGCGCGTGATCTTCGAGATCACCGAGACCGCTGCGCTCGGCAGCATCCCGAAAGCCAAGCTGTTTGGCGACCGCCTGTCGGAGATCGGGTGCCGCTTCGCGCTTGATGACTTCGGCGCCGGCTTCGGTTCGTTCTACTACCTCAAGCATCTGCGCTTTGACCTGATCAAGATCGACGGTGAGTTCGTGCGCGACTGCCGCTCGAGCAAGACCGACCAACTGCTGATCGCCGCGATCGTCGACATTGCCCGCGGTCTCGGCACCGAGACGGTTGCCGAGTTCGTCCCCGACGATGAGACGATCGCGTTGCTGGCGGAGCTGGGGGTCGACTACGGGCAGGGCTACCACCTCGGCATGCCCGCGCCGCTGACAGGCCAGCTCGCGGCCAACCGCGCCGGGTAACCCGCCCTGCGCCCCACGGGTAGGAGCAGTGCCGGTCACCTCGCTGACAGGCGTGGGATTGCAGCGAGGGTCAGCACGCTGACAGGCGTAGGATCTCACCGGTAAATGACACTCACCGCGAGCTACCAGCCACGCGAGGATCGCTACGACGGGATGCAGTACCGCCGCTGCGGCGCCAGCGGCCTCAAGCTGCCGGCGATCTCACTCGGCCTGTGGCAGAACTTCGGCGCCGATCAGCCGCTCGAGCACAGCCGCGCGATCATGCGCCGCGCCTTCGACCTTGGAATCACGCACTTCGATCTGGCCAACAACTACGGCCCGCCGTACGGGACCGCCGAGCTCACCTTCGGTCGCCTGTTGCGAGAGGACCTGAGCGCCCACCGCGACGAGCTCGTGATCTCCACCAAGGCCGGCTACGACATGTGGCCCGGTCCATACGGTGAGTGGGGGTCACGCAAGTATCTGCTGGCGAGCCTCGATCAGAGCCTGAAGCGGATCGGCCTCGACTACGTTGACATCTTCTACTCGCACCGCTTCGATCCCGAGACCCCGCTCGAGGAGACGCTCGGCGCGCTCGACGCCGCCGTGCGACAGGGAAAGGCCCTGTATGTCGGCATCAGCTCATACTCCGCTCAGCGGACCGCCGAGGCGATCGAGATCCTCGATCGCCTGGGGACGCCGTTGCTGATCCACCAGCCGTCGTACTCGATGCTGAACCGCTGGATCGAACCAGAGCTACTGGACCTGCTCGGCGCGGAGGGAGTCGGGACGATCGCCTTCTCGCCGCTCGCGCAGGGCCTGCTGACCGACAGGTATCTCGACGGGATTCCACCGGACTCGCGCGTGCGTCGCAGCGACTCCTTTGCCGAGCGCCTGATCAGCCCCGAGAACGTACGCCGTGTGCAGGCTCTCAATCAGGTCGCGGCGGCGCGTGGGCAGACGCTCGCGCAGCTCGCGCTCGCGTGGGTCCTGCGTGACCAGCGCGTGACCTCGGCGCTGATCGGTGTCAGCAGCGTGCGCCAGCTCGAGGCCAACGTCGCCGCGCTCGCGCGACTCGAGCTCGACGACGACGAGCTCGCGGCGATCGACCACCACGCACAGGAGGGAGAGCTCAACATCTGGGCACCCTCCAGCGAGGCGTGAGCGCGGTCGGGACCGCGCCTCAACCCAGCTTCGGGCTAACCTCTCTCTCTGCAATGTCCACGCTAGCCCGCCACCCGCAGCCGTGACCCGCCGCGCGCTGATCACCGGCATCACGGGTCAGGATGGCTCCTACCTGGCGGAATGGCTGCTCGAGCAGGGCTACGAGGTGCACGGCATGGTGCGGCGTTCCTCGACCGAGAAGTTCGATCGTGTCGAGCACATCCGCGAGCGGCTGGCGCTGCACCAGGGGGATCTGCTCGACCACCGCTCGCTGGTCGATGCGCTGCGCGCATCGCAGCCTGACGAGATCTACAACCTGGCGGCGATGTCGTATGTCGCCGCGTCGTGGGTACAGCCGACGCTGACGGCTGAGTTCTCGGGCGTCGGCGTCACGCGCCTACTGGAGGCGATGCGCGAGGTGTGCCCGGAGGCCCGCTTCTATCAGGCCTCCTCGAGCGAGATGTTCGGCAAGGTGCTGGAGGTGCCCCAGCGCGAGAGCACCCCGTTCTACCCACGCTCGCCGTATGGCGTTGCCAAGGCCTACGGGCACTTCATCACCGTCAACTACCGTGAGTCCTACGGCTTGCACGCGACCAGCGGGATCCTGTTCAACCACGAGAGTCCGCGTCGCGGGCTGGAGTTCGTGACTCGCAAGATCACCTGGCATGCAGCTGCGATCAAGTTCGGGCTGCGTACCGAGTTGCGACTCGGGAACCTCGATGCCGAGCGCGATTGGGGTTTCGCCGGCGACTACGTACGCGCGATGTGGCTGATGCTCCAGCAGGACCAGCCGGATGATTACGTGGTCGCGACCGGCGCCGCGCACTCGGTGCGCGCGTGTGTCGAGGTCGCGTTTGACCAGGCCGGCGTGTCGGTCGCCGATCATGTCGTGATCGATCCGGCGTTCCTGCGTCCGGCCGAGGTGGAGCATCTGATCGGGGATCCGAGCAAGGCGCGCCGCGTCCTGGGCTGGGAGCCCGAGGTGTCCTTCGAGCAGCTGATCCGGATGATGGTCGACTCCGACCTGGCGCTGCTGCGCAGCGAGCACGCCCGCTCCAGCCGCGTCGCTTAGCCGATCTGTTCTGCTCGCCTCTAGCCCCAGTGCCGTTGCTTAGGGCACCCGCAGAAATTACTTACGTTTCCGACGGCGTCTGGACGCGCCTGACGCCGCCGGCTCGCCCTCACATACTCCAGGTATTATCGGGCGAGCCGGCGACGCCAGACACGCCCAGCCACTCGCCGGATTCCGCCACTAATTTCTGCGGGCGCCCTTAGGCGTCGACCGGTGAGTCGTTCGTCGCCATAGGCATCGTCAGCTCAGCGACGGAAGCGACGGCGGAGCAAGCAGAGCACTCGTCCACGGCCAAGGGCTGATCATCAACGGAACCGGGCTGGCTGGGAGGAGGGTCTAACGGAAGCCGCGCGAGCCAGCGCCATCGCGATCGTGCTTGAGGCGAATCGACGGGTGGTTACAGTTAGACTGCGCCGGTGCCGAATCGGACGCTGCGCCTTCGCGATCCAATTCATGGCTACATCGCCGTCACCGCGATCGAGAAGCCGTTGCTCGACCACCCGATGACACAGCGGCTGCGCTGGGTGGCGCAGTCCGGTCTCGCCCAGTACGTGTTTCCAGACGTTCGTACGTCTCGCTTCACGCACAGCCTGGGAGCGATGCACCTTGCATCTCGCTTTTTGCTCGGCATCTTGCGGAACACCGAGTCCGGCGTAAAAGCACGCTTGGAGAGCGAGTTCGTCGATGTAGTCTCCACAGCTGACCCTGACGTCAAGCTGAGCGGCGCAACGGTTCGGGAACTCCAACGGCAGGGCCTGATCGCCTCAACCGCCGTCGACCCTGACGCCGCGGCGGCGACGGTCGTGGTCGAGCAGGCCTTGCGCTTAGCCGCGCTCTTCCACGATCTCGGGCACCTTCCATTCAGCCATAATTTCGAGTACGTCATCCAGGCGCTCGTCAACGAAGAGCCGGCACCGCAGCAGTTCGAGCATTTGGGGCGGGGTAAGCCGCCGCACGAGCAGGTCGGCTACACGATGGTCCCTCTCCTCCAGCAATCGGTCTACGACGAGCTGACCGCGACTGCTTTGCGGGACGCCGTCAGCCCCGCATTCAAGCTTGCCCGCCGCATCATGGCCGCCGATGCGCCGCCGGGGCTTGGCACGGGGCTCGCGAGCATCCGCTTGCTCCACTCGCTGGTCGACGGCGAGCTGGACGTCGACCGCAGCGATTACCTCCTGCGTGATGCCCGCAGCTACGGCTTCGACTACATCACGTTCGACCTCGAGCGACTTGTAAGTAGCTTGACAGTCCACGAGGACGCGCACGGCGATCTCACGGTCGCCATCCTCCCCCCAGGACAGCCAGCTGCTGAGAGCCTCCTTCTCGCGCGTTATCGCATCTACCAGTGGGGCGTCTTCCACCACAAGGTCGCGCAGGTCGGGACGGCACTCGAAATGGTCACCCGCGAGCTTCTCGAGGGCGCCTTCTCAAGACCGACTCACCCACTTCACGGATTCGTCCGTGAGATCGCAACGTTGGCCGATCCTGCCGCCAAGCTGGCCAGCCGGGAGGCGGCGCTTGGGATGTTCGCAATGCACGACGACGTGTGGTGGCTGGGCGAGCTTCGAGAGAATGCTCAGTCCAGCCCGATGCGCGACCTCGTTCTAGCGCGCCAACCGGGACCAGTGAGCCTCTGGAAGCGCGTCAGCGAGGTTCCGGGTGGGCCAGCGGCAGTCGCGGCGCTGAACAGGAGTCTGCCGGCGCGGGGCGATGTCGCCGCCGAGCAGGCGTGGCGGCAAATTGAGCTAAGCGTCCGCGCTGACCATGGCGTGATCCTCAACCGCGTCCGGTTCACGCCGGTCAGGATCGACGCGTTGACCGGCGCCTCGCTGCTGCGCGTCGGCGCCGCCGCGTCGGAGTCTCAGCCGCTGTCGGAGCTCTCCCCGCTGATCGCCGCATTGCCCGCCGCGTGGGAGACCGATCTGCAGGTTTTCGCGTTCAGCGAGCAGCGGATTGCGGATCCTGCCGGGTTGGCCGATACTGTGTACCAGAAGATGATGGCTACCCTTCCTTCAGCGCCGTGAGCATTTCGAACCCGACCAACTCGACGGTCCCCACCACCGATGACCTCCTGCGCGAGCTGCGCGGGCTCGGCCAAGCGTCGGGCACGTACGGCGAGATGGAGGATGCGCTGATCGGCGTCATGAACTCACACCCAGGCGTGCTTCCGCCGCAGGTGACTGCGCGTGACGTGCTCGTCTACGCCCGCGATCACGGGCTGATCGCCCGGCACGGCGACAAGCTCGTACTCACCGACGACCTCATCTAGACGGTCCAACCGCCCGTTCTCGGCGCGTTGAGGCCGAGGGCTACGGGCCATAGCCTTGGCTGGTTTCGTACGACGACACCGCCCTACGAAGGCGTGCTCGCGCGGACAATCCGCCGCGCGCCGGGGCGATTTGTCCGTTCGATGTCGATTTTCTAGCTTAGACGGACGATCGGGCACGCCACACAGAGGTTTGTCCGCCCGGACACGCTGCTCGCGTGTCCGCTCGCCGATGACGTGGGTAGAGCTTGCCGAACAGGCCGAGCGCTGAGGCGGCGCGTCGTCTAGGGATGGAAGACCGTGCTGAGACTGCCCAAGGTTCCCCGGAACAATGTGTAGATAATGCTCCAAGCCCCCGGAAAAATGTGTGCTTGGGCGTCGCTGTCGCGTAGCGGTGTGATGCGCGCGTCCTGAGCGGACGCTGACGGCGGGGGCCATCTCAGGCGGTGAGAACCGCAGGAGTCCAAGTGGGCCAGGTCGGCGTGCCGACCGGGTGGCCGCGTTCGTAGGTGGCGACCTGCTGAAACGGCTTGCTGCGCGAGTTGTCGTAGAAGGTCGCGTGGTGCACGATTGCGCGGGCGTCGACCACTAGTCCCCAGAGGCGGTGATAGCGCTCGCGGATTTTGTCGGGCGGAACGGTGTGTCCTCCGGCGCTGACGCGATACGCGACACGTGCGACCGTCACCTCCTCCGGGATGAGCATGACGTGCAGCTCGACGCGGTAGCGCGCCCGGATTGCCTGCTCTACCAGGGCCACCTTGCTGGGATGGCTGAAGACGGTTTCGGTGATGAACGACCGCCGGTCGCTCAGGGCCTGGTCGCGGGCCTCTGTCGCGGCACGCGACGCGTCGTAGGCGCGCGCTTCCTCATCGCCCGGCCACAGGGCAGCCGCTATTTCGTCGGCGTTGATGAAGGGCAGGCCGGTGGCCGGCCCAATCACTGTGTGCACGAACGTCGACTTGCCGGAGCCGTCGGGCCCGGCAACGACGCACAGCACCGGCGTGCTCAACGAGTTGGCGGCGCATCCCCACGCATGACGAGGTTGCCATCCTCGTCGGCCTCCGCCCACGGCCTCCCAGCCGCGTGAAGGGCTTTCGTGAAGTCCAACTCAGCAAGGGTGCAAGCAACGCGGTCGTTCCATCCCACACGAACCACGGCCTGCGCAGCGTCCGGCAGCTCGTCGTAGAGCGCCTGCCCAGCGAGCACCCGCGCGATGGCATCCTGGGTGACCGACGGCGACGCTTCGATTTCGCGCCCGAGCCGCGCCCAATGGGCCAGCTGCTGCGCAGCACTGCGGCTGTACAGCGCACCGGCCGCCTTCGCGGCGTCGAACAGGCCCTGGTCAACTCTGGTGGGAGTCGTGGACACAATCGAACTGTAGCACTCTGCTACAGCTTTGTCGGTGTCGTCGGCGCAACTGAGGCGGAAACGCGCGCCCGCTGCAGGCGGACGCGCGTTTCGCTGAAGCACTGGGTTCGGCTCGCGATGAAGATCTCAGTTTCGATGCCGCTGAAATCTCAACGCGCGTTCTCGCTACCCGCAGCCGGTGTTGAAGCCGCAGCTGCCGCACGTGTAGCAACTGCCGGTGCGCTGCATCATGCCGCCGCACTGCTGGCACGCGGGTCCCAGGTCCAGGCCTCGGCGTATGGCGGGCTGGACCGGGGGCGTGTCGGTCAGCGCCGCGGCGGCCGGCAGCGCCGCCGCGCCGGAGCGCTGCTCGGCGCCGTTACCGAGGCTGCGGGCCGCGACTGCCGTGTCGCCGATGTGCGAGCTGGCTGCGTCCTGGGCGGCCTTGCGCGCCCGCACCTCCGGCGTCAGGATCCCGAGCTCCTCCTGCAGGTCGACGTCGAGGAAGCGCGAGGCCAGCCAGCGCATGATGTAATCGGGCATCGACTTCGCGAACGGGATCTCCGGGTTGGAGGTCATCCCCTCCGGCTCGAAGCGCATGTAGCTGAACTTGCGCACCAGCGTCTCGAGCGGCACCCCGTACTGGAGCGAGATCGAGATCGCGGTCGCGAACGCGTTCATCATGCCGCGCAGCGTCGAGCCCTCCTTGCCGATGTCGGTCAGGAAGATCTCGCCGACCGTCCCGTCCTCGTACATGCCGGCGGTGATGTAGCCCTCGTGCCCGCCGAGCGAGAACTTGTGCGTGATCGACTTGCGCTCACGCGGCATCCGGTGGCGCTTGGGTGGCGCCTTGGCGAGCGCTTCGGCGATCGCCTTCTCGACGTCGATCGGGGCAGCCTGCACGACCTCGACCGCCGGCCCCTCGGCACTGCCGGCGCCGGCTCTGGCTCCGGTAGCCGAGCCAGCCCCGGCCGAGACCCTGGCCGCGCCCGCCGCCGTGGCCGGCGCGTCCTTGCTCTTGTGTGCGTCGGTCGACAGCGCCTGCGCGGTCTTGCAGCCGTCGCGGTAGACCGCGAGCGCCTTGATCCCCAGGCGCCAAGCCTGGATGTAAGCATCCGCGATGTCCTCGACGGTGGCGCTCTCCGGCAGGTTGACGGTGTTGTGGTTGACGATGCCGTTGGCTACGAACGCATGTGTGACCGGGACCGAGATGTCGTAGACCTCCCGAATGCCTGCGTCCTCATTGCTGATCACGGGGCTGAAATGCAGATTCCGATCGAGTATCACGTCAAGCCAGTCCGGCAGCTCGACGCTATCGAGCACAGCAACCCGTGCCAAGGACTCACGCGACACGTGCTGCGTACGAGGATCGATGAGATCACTGAAAGCCACAGCTTTACCTGTCCCCTTGCCCGTTCGGCCGCTGCTTCCACGCGGGATAAGCCCATACAGGTCGGGTCCTGTGATTCCCGGGACGACATCGGCGGTGCTCTGCGCGAACTCCCGCGTCGCGAGCTCGGCCGCTCTCGCGGCCTTGTGGGGCTCGACAAAACTGAGCATCGCGGTCAGCTTCTGAGCTTCACGGCCTGCCGTGTATACCTCGTCGAAGGTCTTGTCGTAGAGCGGCGCAGCCTTGGTGATGCGGCTGTGGACAACACCGAGATTCGTGAGGATCGCCTGCAGGTCGTCGAGCATGCCGCCTGAATCCAGGCAGATTGCCCACTTCGCCATGCCCGAGGTCGTGATGTACGCATCGAGGCAGAGCCCTTCGAGGAACCGCAGCACCATTGCCTTCGGAGAGCGCATCACTGCATCGGGAATGCGTTTGTTGGAGGCACGCTCGCCGCTGCCGAGATAGTCGAGAAACTCGACAACGCGCTTCGAAGTCAGCTCGATCGAGGGACATTTCCCGGCGGTCCTAACGACCCTCGCTGGGACGCCAAACAGCTCCTCGATTGCCGACGCGACACGCGGAATCACCGCTTCGTCTGCGTTGCTGACCTTGACCGTCCAAGAACTGCGGCTGATGTGGCCCTCGGCTGCGAAGGCGCCGAGGAAGAACGCCAACTGCTCGCTCATCGCATCTGGAATCGTGATCTGCTTCTGCGAGCCGTACGCCTGGCTGGGCAGAAAGCCGTCGAACCGCGCCGGTGTCAGCGACCACAGATCGTCTCCGTACTGCGTTGCGACGAACTCCCCTACCTTCAGTTCATCGAGCGCTCGCCACACGAGACCGTCCGAGCCGCACGTCAAGACGCGATGGTTGGGCGTGCCGGTCACACGATGCCCTGACCGCAGACGGATCTCGCGCACGGACCGCTGGCCGCCGTAGTAGAACGCGTCGGTGTCGCGCTCGCCGTCGAGTGACGCAATCCGCAGTTCCATGTCACGGAAGCAGTCTGCTCGCTCGCCGCCATGCAGGCTCCCGATCCTGACGAGGCCATGCTCGCTTGCGACGAGCGTATTGCCCGTGACGCACTTGCTGATCGCGCCCGAGATGAACGGCTGCACCGCCCCCATCATCTTGATGTGACCCATGTGCGAGATCGCCCGCTCGCCGACGGCGACATCGAACACCGGCAGGTGCTCGTCGGCCAGCTCCGGCGCGCCGATGATCGTCCCGTGCTCGTTGACGTACGCGAGGATCTGCTCGATCTGGTGATCGTCGTAACCGAGCGTCTGCAGCGCCAGCGGCACCGTGCGGTTGACGATCGTCATGTGACCGCCACCGACCAGCGCCTTGTACTTGACCAGCGAGAAGTCGGGCTCGACCCCCGTCGTATCACAGTCCATTAAAAAGGAAATCGTGCCTGTAGGCGCAAGCACGGTCGCCTGCGCGTTGCGGTAGCCGTGCTCCTCGCCGGCGTTGACCGCGTCCTCCCAGGTCGAGCGAGCAGCTTCCAGTACCGCCGTGTCGGCGCACGTCGCATCCGGGATCGCGTAGGTGGCGTCGCGGTGCATGCGCATGACCGCGTTGTGCGCCTCGCGGTTCTCGGCGTAGCGGTCATACGGCCGGATTGCGGCGGCGATCTGCGCCGACTGCAGGTAGGCGCGGCCGGTCATCAGCGCCGTGATCGACGCCGCCGTGCCGCGACCCGCATCCGAGTCGTAGGCGACCCCGTCGGCCATCAGGTAGGCGCCGAGGTTCGCGTAACCGAGGCCCAGCTGGCGGAACGCCCGCGCGTTCTCCCCGATCTGCTCGGTCGGGTAGCTCGACGGCGAGACGATGATCTCCTGCGCGAGTAGCACGACGTCGACCGCGTGCTCGAACGACTCGACGTCGAAGCTGCCGTCGGCGCCGCGGAACTTCATCAGGTTCAGCGACGCGAGGTTGCAGGCCGAGTCGTCGATGCTCATGTACTCCGAGCAGTTGGCCACGACGAAGCCGTCCACGATGTAGGAATGGTGCAGCGGCTCGGTCAGATTGTAGACGTGCTCCTGACCGTCAGCCTCGCACGACACTAGCGTCGTGCTCGTCTTGCTGGCGTAGCGTGACGTCTCCGCGAGCAGCGCGTCAAGCGCAGCCGACTTGCGAGGCGTGGAGAAGCCAACCGTTTCGGCAAACCGCTCGAGGTCCCGGCCTGTGATCCGTAGGTCGAAGCCTTCGCGTGACTGGTACTCGACGGTGCTGCCATCGACACGGGTGTAGGTGAACGTCGGTTTCTCGGAGTCGCTAGTCCGGTAGATGCGAGCGCGGATGCCGAGCGCCGACAGCAGCTTCTGCACGTCGCGCAGTAACGCTTCGCTGCGGCTACCGAGGCCGGCATAGCGGTTTGCCTTGCCCCCTGACTCGACGCGCGAGACGCAGCCGTCTGCCCCGAACAGGCCTCGGAGGAACGCTGCCTGGACCTCGACCGGTGCGGTGAACACGCCGGCGGGAACGCGCTTTTCGTGGGCGCGAGCATCCGTAACGCCGAGAGCGCGGAACAGGTCCCTGACCGCCTCGCTGCCGGCGCGCAGCTGCTCGGTGCCGTTGTGCATCCGCTGGCGAGAGATGCCGCCGATCAGTTCGCGCAGGATGCCCTCATGCGAATCGGTCAGGCCGTCGGCGATGTCGTCGCCACCGTACACCCACACCGTCTGCACTTCGGTCATGCAGCCATCGCCAATCAGGTGACCCGTCAACTCGGCCAGCCCTTCGCTCCAGGTTCCAGGAAGCTCTTTGGACACAACGGAGCTGCCACGAGCGTAGGACCCGGCGAGCGCATGAGCCTTGACCGGCAGTGCCCAGGTGCTATCGCTCGCCGGCGTCGGCGAATCGTTCAGGAGCACACGGTCGGCACGGGTGAGCTCGTTAGCACTGACATACCCGCGGCTCGTGGTCCAGATCCGGTGATTCGGGGTGCAGCGCAGCTCTGCACCGTTCGCGAACCGCAGGCGCACGATCTGGCTCACGCCATTTCGCATGAACGCGACCGGTTGCGTTGCGACGACGCCGTCTCCCGGTTGCGCGGCGGTCGTTCGGTGGGTGTAGACACGGATGTCCTCCCCGTCCTCCCCACGAGCCACCAGCTCGGAGATCGGCAGCAGGCCCTTCGTGGTGTGCACGCGGGCGTCGCCGGGGAAGCATGGGTTAGACGCGTTGATCCGCCCCGAGTTGGGGTTCGTGTGCCACTGGTTGATCGTCGTGTCGTACTGCACCCCGGGGTCCGCGCAGCGCCACGCGGCCTGGGCGATCTCCTCCATCAGCCGGCGCGCCGGGATCGGCTCGCCGATCGGCTCGCCGGTCGTGCGCGCGATCAGATGCCAGTCTTCGTCGTTCTCGACCGCGCGCATGAACTCGTCGGTGACGCGCACCGAGTTGTTCGCGTTCTGGTACTGGATCGAGTGGAAGCCGTCGCCGTCGATCGACATGTCGAAGCCGGCGTCACGCAGCGCCGCGGCCTTGTCCTCCTCCTTGGCCTTGCACCAGATGAACTCGCGGATGTCGGGGTGGTCGATGTCGAGCACGACCATCTTCGCCGCCCGGCGCGTGCCGCCGCCGGATTTGATCGAGCCCGCCCAAGCGTCGGCTCCGCGCATGAACGAGACCGGCCCCGAGGCGGTCCCGCCGCGACTGAGCGGCTCCATCGAGCCGCGGATCGCCGACAGGTTGATGCCCGATCCGGAGCCGCCGCGGAAGATCATCCCCTCCTGCGTGTTCCACTCGAGGATCGACTCCATGCTGTCCTTGACCGACAGGATGAAGCAGGCGCTGGCCTGCATCTTCGGGCTGCCGACCGGGTGCCAGCCGACGTTGAACCACACCGGTGAATTGAACGCCGCCATCTGGTGCACGAGGATGTGGATCAGCTCCGCCTCGAACGCTGCCGCATCCTCGATGCTCGCGAAGTAGCCGCGCTCGACGCCCCAGGTCGCGATCGTGCCGGCGACGCGGCTGATCATCTGCTTGACCGAGTGCTCGCGTTCCGGCGAGTCGGGCTGGCCGCGGAAGTACTTCTGGGCCACGATATTGGTCGCGTTCTGCGACCACGCCCGCGGGAACTCGGCACCCAGCTGCTCGAACGAGACCTTGTCGCCGCTGCCGATGCGCGCGTCCCGCAGCTCCCACTCGATCAGATCGAACGGATGCTCGCCGGCGGCGGTGAAGTACCGGCCGATCGAGAGCCCCCGGCCTGACTTGACCTCAGTCGTGAGTTGGGTGTGCGGGGTGTTGTCCATGCGTGCAGGTTCCTCTCGATTTCCGCTTCTTCCGGTGCTTTCCCCTGGCTTCCGAGCGCCCCTAGGGACAACAACGAATCCTCGCCTAACCGCCGGACGGAACAACGATCGCGGGGGCGTCGGGACATGTGCGGCGACCTCCGGATCGTCCCTTAAGTGTACCCGGGGCGGCTCGCGACCCAGCCACACAAACCCGTCAAGTTGCCCGATCTTGGCGTGTTTTATTGGCGGCTTCGCCGCCTTTGGTGTGGTCTGCGGCAACCCGAGCGCGTGCATCGGGGCCCCGCCGGTGGATCTGCCGCAGGGCGGCCTGCGGGGGTGCGCTGCCTGCTAGTGGGCCTGCGGGAGGTCCGCCATCAGCGCCGCGAGGGCGTGCTCGGCATCCTCGCGCGCGGCGCCGACGAACGCCACCTCGGCGACCAGCTGCTCGAGTCGCGCCTCGAGCATCGCGACGCGCGCCTCGAGCGTGCGCGCCTTCGCTTCCGCCTGCTCATGCGTCCGCGCCTGGGCATCGCTACCGGCAGCGGCGTCGCGCGTGCGCACGCTCTGCGCGTCGAGCGCTCGCTCGCGCTGCGCGAGCAGACGCTCGAGCTGCTGGAGCTGATCCCGCGCCGCCGCCAGCTCGGCGGTGATCAGCTCGCGGCGGTGCGTCTCGGCGCGGACCACATCGGCGAGCACGCTCGCGTGCACGCCCTCCTGCTCGACCAGCTCGGTGAGCCCCGCGATCGCCACGTGTAGATCCTCTGACTGGGCCGCGAGCGTCTCCGCGGAGGCGACCTGCGCGACCAGCGCCTGCTGCAGCAGGTCGATCTCGGCGCTGCGGACCTGACCACGCCGCTCGCCGCTGATCACCGCCTCGCGCAGCAGCTCGACTTCGGCGCTGCGCCGCGCTACCTCCTGATGACCGTCGAGCACGGCGTCGCGCAGTAGGTCGATTTCAGCGTCGCGCCGGCGGGAGCGGTGCTCGCCGTCGATCACGGCGTCGCGCAGGAGATCGATTTCAGCGTCGCGCCGGCGGGAGCGGTGCTCGCCGTCGATCACGGCGTCGCGCAGTAGGTCGATTTCAGCGTCGCGCCGGCGGGAGCGGTGCTCGCCGTCGATCACGGCGCTGCGCAGCAGGTCGATCTCGGCAGCGCGCCGCTGCATCGCCTGCGCGCCGTCGATCACCGCGTCGCGCAGCAGCTCGATCTCGGCGGCGCGATCGCGCGCCGCCTGGCCACGGTCGATCACGGCGTCGCGCAGGAGGTCGATTTCGGCGTCGCGCCGGCCGGTGCTGTGATCGCCGTCGATCACGGCGCTGCGCAGCAGGTCGATCTCGGCGCTGCGCCGCTGCAGCGCCTGCGCGCCGTCGAGCAGGGCGTTGCGAAGCAGGTCGATCTCGGTGCCGCGCTCACGTGCGGCCTGGCCACCGTCGACCACGGCATTGCGAAGCAGGTCGATCTCGGCGGCGCGCCGGCGCGAGGTGCGGTCGGTGTCCAGCAACGCCTCGCGCAGCAGCTCGATCTCGGCCCGGCGCTGCTGCGCCGTTACGTCGGCGTCGATCACCTCTCGGCGCAGCACGTCGATCTCGGCGCGGACCCGCATCAGCATCAGCTCGGCGGCTGATCGCGCCTGCCTCGAGCTCGAGCGGTCGGATCCCGGCGGCGCTTCGTTCACTGGCAAGCGATTGTAGGTCTGTTATACATCACGCGCTGATGATCGATCGCGCACACGACCTCCCCGCTCGCGACCCTGTCCAGTATCTGTTCTATAGCAACAGATACTCGCCACGCTCGGACGCTCGCCCGCGATGAAGCTGCTCGTCACCGGCGGGGCGGGCTACATCGGCTCGATCGTCTCGCGCCTGCTGCTTGCCGAGGGACACGAGGTTGTCGTGCTCGACAACCTGCAGCGCGGCCATCGCGAAGCCGTTGCGCCGCAGGCGCGGCTGGTAATCGCCGACCTGCGTGATGCGCAGGCGACCAGCGCGGCGCTCGCCGAGGGCTTCGACGGCGTCCTGCACTTCGCGGCGCTGGCGCTGGTGGGCGAGTCGGTCAGCCATCCCGAGCGCTATTACCGCACCAACGTGTGCGGCTCGCTGAACCTGCTGGAGGCGATGCACGCCGCCGGCGTGCCGCGCCTGGTGTTCTCGTCCACCTGCGCGGTCTACGGCCAGCCCGACGAGGTCCCGATCGCCGAGTCGGCGCCGCCGCGCCCCGCCAACGCCTACGGTGCCTCGAAGCTCGCCGTCGACCGGATGATCACCGACTTCTGCGCCGCGCACGAGATCGGCGCCGTCAGCCTGCGCTACTTCAACGTCGCCGGCGCGTCCGGCGGCGCCGGCGAGGACCACGAGCCGGAGACGCATCTGATCCCCAACATCCTGCGCGTCGCGCTCGGCCAGCACCCCGCGGTCGACGTCTACGGGACCGACTACCCGACCCCGGACGGGACCGCGATCCGCGACTACATCCACATCGATGACCTCGCCGCTGCCCACCTGCTGGCGCTGGGCGCGGCGCGCGGCGGCGAGCATCAGATCTTCAATCTCGGCAACGGCAACGGCTTCTCGGTGCGAGAGGTGATCGCCGCTACGGAGCAGGTGACCGGCGCCTCGATCCTCACCGTGCAGTGCGCGCGGCGTCCGGGGGACCCACCGATGCTGGTCGCCGCGGGCGCCAAGATCCGCTCCGAGCTGGGATGGTCGCCGCGCAAGCCGCAGCTGGCGCAGATGATCGCCGACGCCTGGGAGTTCGCGCAGGCCAACCCCCACGGCTACCCGAAGCACTGAGGGCGCCAGCCCAGCGGCGCCGCTCGGGTCGAGCTCGAGCGGCTGAGTCGACGAGGCGACTAGGCGGCGACGCCGTGCTCGACGGCGTACCGCACCGCGCCGGCGCGGTTGCTGACTCCGAGCTTGCGGTAGATGTTGGTCAAGTGGAACTTGATCGTGTGCTCGCTGACCCACAGCTCGCCGCTGATCGTCGCCGTCGTCTTGCCTGAGGCGATCGCCGAGAGCACCGTGTGCTCGCGCTCGGTCAGCATCGGCTGCTCGGCATCGTCGGCGGGAACGCTCGCGAGCGCGCGGCGGGTGGGCGCGTGGAAGACCACGCCGCTTGCGACCTGGCGGATGATCGACAGCAGATCCGCCGGCTGGACGCTCTTGACGATGTAGGCGCTGGCACCGGCGCTGAGCGCCGAGTCGATCGTCGCGCGGTCTTCGGCTGCGGACAGGACCAACGTCTTGACCTCCGGCCAGCGCCGCCGGACCGCCTCCAGGCAATCAGATCCGCAGATGCCCGGCATGTGCACGTCGAGCAGCAGCACGTCCGGGCGTCGGCGCTCGACCATCGCCAGGACCTGGGGCCCGGTGGCGGCTTCGCCGACGACCTCGATATCGTCACTGCGCTCGAGCGTGCGACGGATGCCGGTGAGGATCAGCGGGTGCTCGTCGGCGATCAACACCCGGGTGGGGCGGGTGCGGGTCGGTTGGGGAAGTTCGAGGGTTGCGACGCCGACGCTCATGAGTGATCTCCCTCTGGACGGACGTTGGTTTGCCGGGCTGCTGTTGCAGGGTTCGACGATTCGAGGCCTGCCAGCGGTTTCGGCCGCTGCGGCGCACACCTTGAGGCCCGGCGTGCTCACCTGGACGAAAGGCTAGTCCGGGGCCCGTACCGCACCTGGACGAACGTCCAGTAGGGTCGTCCAGCGGCGCTGGACGCGCCGGGCGCAGGAATCAGTGCTGGAATTCGGCGAGTGGCTGGGCGTGTCCGGCGCGTCCAGGCGCCGTCGCAACAGCAGTAATGTCTGCGGGTGCCCGCAGCTGGTCGGTCCGGCATCAGAGCAGATCAGCGAGCGCTGCCAGGGCGGCCCGCAGCACGCCCGCGGGCGCCAGCGCGGCATCGACGAGCTTGATCCGGTCGGGCTCGCGTGCGGCCAGCTCCGCGTAGGCGTCTTCGACGCGCCGGAAGAACTCGTCGTGCTCGCGCTCCAGCCGGTCCTCGCCGTCGGCGCGAGAGCGCGCGCGCTCCCGCGCGCGGGCGCCGTCGAGCATCAGCAGCAGGGTCCGGTCGGGCGCCAGACCACCCGTCGCGAACTCGTTCAGCGCCCGGATCCGCTCGATCCCGAGCTGCCGCCCGGCGCCTTGATAAGCGAGCGATGAGTCCACGAACCGGTCCAGCAGCACCCACTCGCCCGCCGACAGGCGCGGCGCCAACGCCTGCTCGACGAGTTGCGCGCGCGCAGCCGCATAGAGCAGTGCCTCGGCGCGCGCTCCGACCGTCAGGTCCGGGTCCTTGACCAGCTCCCGGACGCGCTCGGAGGCGTCCACGCCGCCCGGCTCGCGCAGCAGCGTCACCTCGATGCCCCGCTCGCGCAGCGCTGCCTGCAGCCGATTTGCGAGCGTGGTCTTGCCGGTACCGTCGATTCCCTCGATCGTGATCAGCCGTCCACGGTTGTGCATACGTGCTGACGGTATCTGTGGCAAGGGGCGCCCGCAGAAGTTAGTGGCGGAATCCGACGAGTGTCTGGGCGTGTCTGGCGTCGCCGGCTCGTCCGGTAATGCCTGGAGTATGTGAGGACGAGCCGGCGGCGTCAGGCGCGTCCGGACGCCGTCGGAAACGTCAGTAATTTCTGCGGGTGCCCTAGGATCGAGCGGCGTGCTGGCAGAGCTCGACAGGCAACCGAATGTGCGCGCGCTCCTGGGCGCGGCGCTGGGTCCCGGCGGCCGGCCTTCGCATGCCTACCTGTTCCACGGTCCGGGCGGCTCCGGCAAGCGCACGATCGCGCGCGCGATCGCAGCCGAGCTGCTCAGCGAGGGATCCCCGGATCCGCACAGCGCTCGCAGCCGGGTCGCCTCCGGCTCGCATCCGGATCTGACGTGGGTATCACCAAGTGGTGCGCACGAGATCCTTGTCAGCGACATCGAGCGGCCGGTCGTTGCCGCGGCCAGCAAGACGCCGTTCGAGTCCTCCCGGCGCGTGTTCGTGATCGAGCGCGTCGACGAGCTCAGCGATGAGGCCGGCAACCGGATGCTGAAGACACTCGAGGAGCCGGCCGCGTTCGTGCACCTGATCCTGATCACCGACCGCCTCGCCGAGGTCCTGCCGACGATCCGCTCGCGTTGCCAGTTGGTGCGCTTCGACGCGCCTGCGCAGGAGCAGATTGCGGCGCAGATCGCGGCCGCCGGCGTGCAACCGCGCACGGCGCTGGCATGCGCGCGGCTCGGGCTCGGCGACGCCGCCCTCGCGCGTGAGCTGGCCAGTGCACATGGCGTGGCGTTACGGGCCGCGGCCGAGGCGTTCGCGTGCACGGTGCTGGCGGCGCAGACCACGACGCAGGCGCCGTGGGAGGGGTTGCTGAAGGCGGTCAGGGCGCGCGGCGAAGCCCTCAGGATCGAGCTCGACCAGGCGCGAGCAGCCGACCTCGAGCTGTACCCGCGTCGTGAGCGCAAGCGCGTGGAGACGGAATGGACCGAGCGCATCAAGCGCGGCGTGCGGCGTGCGGAGACCTCCGCGCTGGACGCAGGGTTGCAGCTCGTGACGCTCTGGTTTGCCGACCTGGCGGCGATCGCGATGGGTGCCGAGGACCTCGTGCGTCACGTCGATCGTGCCTCGGCGTTGAGCGACGGCGCGGGCCGGAGCCCGCAGCAGCTGCGCGCGGCGATCGAGCTGGTCGAGGAGACACGGTTGCGCTTCTCGCTGAACGTCAGCGAGGAGCTCGCCTGCGAGGCGCTCGCCTACCGGCTCCAGCGCGTGCTCGATGCCTCGTTCGGGGGCAAAGCGTCCCGTGAGTAGACAGCCGCGCGTGTATCTTCGTCTGCCGGCTGTCGACGACGAGCAGGAGTTCACGCAGCTGATGCGCTCCAGCCGCGCCTTTCACCGCCCGTGGGCCACCGCACCGTCCGACACCAAGGCATTCGCGACCTATATCACCGACGCGCGGCGTTCGGACTTCGAAGGACTGATCGTCTGTCGGTACAGCGATGACGCGATCCTGGGCTTCTTCAACCTCTCGCAGATCACGCGCGGCGCCTTCCAGAGCGCCTACCTCGGATATGCGATCGGCCACTGCTATGCCCGCCAGGGGTACATGTCGGAGGCGATCCAGATCGTCCTGCGGCACGCGTTCACCGACATCGGCCTGCACCGTGTGGAAGCCAACATCCAGCCCGGCAACGTCGCTTCGGCCGCGCTGGCTCGAGGCGCCGGCTTCCGCCGCGAGGGCTTCTCACCTCGATATCTGAAGATCAGCGGACGCTGGCGCGACCACGAGCGTTGGGCATTGCTGGCCGAGGACTGGCGCGAACGCAACGGAGCCCCCTGACGGAGTGCGATCAAGCCCTGCCTCCGTCCGCACGAGCCTGGGCGAAAAACGACGAAATGCGCGACGTCTCTGTCGCCGTTCAGTCGATGGGCGTGCCTAGCCTAATTCTAAGGGCCTGTCTCAATAAATCAACAACCCCGCGCACGTCTGGCTGCGGCGGACCGGCGCGATGCGCCACCGTCGAGAGGCTTGCGTAGCGCTGCTACGCGGCGCCCCTCTCGCCAGCACCGCCTCGCTTGATACGGCGCTCGCCAGCCGCACACTGGGTTATTGAGATAGGCCCTAAGCTAAGCGCCAGTCGGGCGGTGCCCGAGCGCAGTGACGCCTCGCGGCGTGCTCGAACGGACAAACCTGCTCGTGGGCGGGTCGTTTGTCCGTGAGGTGCAGATTTTCGGGCCGCAATGGACAATCCGGCGCTGCACGCAGAGGTTTGTCCGTCCCGACATGCCGACGCTCGCCACCACGAGCTCCCACGGCTTTCGCAAGGCCACCAACCAACTGAGCGTTTACACGTTTTTCGACCAACCCCCGGAAGGCGGCGCGCTGCGACCGTGGGGCTGCGGTGTGCAAGGCGGGTTATGGCGAGGGTGTGGTTCTCAGCCGTGAGCGGGCTGTTGCCTGTCGGCGGCCCGGGAGCGTTCGCTGTGCGCTGGCGGTCGGCGATGCGGTGCGGGTGGTGCGGTGCGGGTGGTGCGGTGCGGCTGGTCGGCGCGAACGCCGCCGATCGCATGCTGGATAGCCCAAACCGGGGTCAGCTGAGCCGTTTTGGGTCCGTGGCTCTCGTAGAGCTGCTCGAGAGCCCGAACCGCCGAAGACACCGTCGCTTTGGGTTGCTCAACAGCTCCACAGCAGTCCTCGCCCCAGCACGGCCGGGCGGACCTCCCCGACGAGCGGCGATCCGGCCGATCCGGGGTGCTGCGCCCAGTACATGCGCTAACGGCGACCTCGTCGCCGTTAGCCAGCCGCGGCTGGCTAACGCCCCGGGGCCGGGCCGGCGGCGCCGGATGCTCTACACCGTCCTGCTCCCCGCGCCCGAGCCGGCATCCGTGCAGGACCCCCCGAGGAGGAGCGATGACGTCGAACCCAGCGCAGCAGGCGCGCGCGGTGATCGAGCTGGCCCGCAGCGGTCGGTTCGACGAGATCCGCCGGCAGTTCCCCGCCCAGTTACGCCCGCTCGTCTCCGCCCAGACGCTCCGGAGGGCGTGGGAGGCCGAGCTGGCGCGATGGCAAGCCGGACTCGCCGACTCCCTCCAGGTCACGATCCGCGTCGACCCGGACCTCGACCACCTGCTCGCACGCGGCAGCGGGCCATCCACCTCCGCCGCCGAGGACCGGCCCCAACACGTGGACGGCGACATTATGACCAGCATCGCAGCCAGGATCCCCGCGCCGCCCTACTCGCCGCCGCGATCCTGATCAACAAGCGCGACGCCTGATCGACCGACTAACCCGGTACGGTCAATCTCACTGACCCGCCCGAAAGCACGCAGGACTCGGGAGACTCGTTTCCAGGTCGTGAAAGGGTCTCCCAACATGGCGTACCGCTGCAGGATCGAGGCCGCTCCCTGCCATGTGGAAAGATCCCTGCTGATCATCCATTTCGGCAGCGCTTGGCGGACCTATGAGCAGTTGGCTACGCTAGTCGGCAAGCGGTATGCGGCCGCGCGTTTGCAGCCCGGATACAGCCAAAACAGGCGCCGGCGGCGTGTCTCGCCAAAAAGCCCTGCAAAACAACACTTTGCCGACGTAGCTCAGCTGGTAGAGCACTTCACTCGTAATGAAGGGGTCCCCGGTTCGAATCCGGGCGTCGGCTTCAACAGAAACTCCCTGCAAAACATGGGAATATGAGCAGACTTTAGAGGGGTCTCGCAGCGGTCGGAATCTGCTCTTTGGGTACAGGAGGGGTACACCAGATTCCCGGACCGCCCTTCGGTCCCGCGCTCTTTGGCGAACGGGCGTGCCCGCCGAGGCCACATGGCCGCGGCACTGTCGCGTGATCGCATCTGCGTCGTTGGCGGCGCAACCCGGCCCGCGCCGGGAGCTGGATGGACGAACCGCGACCATCGTAGGCCGTTGGTCCTGGCTAGCGGAGCGCAACCGGTCAGCTTCGACTGAAGCGCCGCGAGCCTTGCCATACGCCGCGCCTTGAAGGGCCAAGACGCGGCGCTGCACAGCCTCAGGCCCGAGGGCCTCCCCGGCTGATCTGCTCGGAGAACGAGAAGACCGGGTGCCAGCCCGGTCTCCCTAAATAGGCGCCGTCAGCGCCGACCAAATATGACTTGGGACAAGTTTAGCCGGCCCTTGGACGGACTCGTTGGCCTGTCTTGGTTCTGTACGCCCTCGCGTCCTGGCGTGAGCGTCATCGCGAACCCCACCTGGGGTGGTGTTGGCGATGGCATTCACCCACATCACATCCGGCCTGGCCTCTGTGGGGAGGTTGCGGTGAGCCACGCCGCGATCGCTGCCGTGCTGGCCAGCGAGGATCTCGCTACGAGCGAGCGGCTGGTCGCGTTCTCGCTTGCGAGCTTCGGGAACTCAGAGCATCTCGCGTGGCCGGGCACGCCGGCGGCAGCCGCGCGTGCGGGCTTGGGTCGCGGCGTGTTTCTCGCTGCTCGTGATCGGCTGGTCGCTCGTGGGGTGGTCGTGGTCGAGGATGTGCGTGGGGGTCGCGGGCAGGCGAGCGTGGTCAGGTTGGTGTTCGCGCTGCGTGGTCCGTGGTGGGAGGGCGGTGTGAACGCGCAGCTGCTCGAGTTGGTCCTTGCGCACAGCCCGGCGCGGGGGCCCGCGCGGCTGCTGCTGGCGGTGATGGCGGCGCTCGCCGAGCATGACGGCACCGTTGAGGGCGTATCGACCGAGGAGCTGCGGCGGGCGGCGGGGCTGGCGGATAGCACGTATCGGCGTGCGCGTGCGGCGCTGCTGGGCTCTGGCGAGCTGGTGCTCGTCGAGGACGGGGGTGGCCGTGGGCGCACGAACCGCTGGCGGATCCCTCACGCCCATGAACGCGGGTTCGCACACGCGAGCTCGCACGCGCGCCCGTCGGCGCCGGGGCCCGGCCGGAGATCTGTTCTCACCAGCGCGACGAGCACCTCGAACACGCGTCTCGACACCGAGGTGCTCGTCCAGGTCCGGGCAGACCGGTCGGGCGCTGGGATCGAGCGACGAGCGTTCGAAACTGCCGGAAAGGGTCCGGCTGCGAACGGGGTTTCCGGCGCAAACGGTCCGTCTTTGAGCGGGGTTTCGGCGTCTGAGGCTCTGGCGCCGCGAGGTGATCTGGGAGGAAACCTCATGAAAACGGGGCTTCGAAACCGCCAGCCGCAAACCCCGCCAGAAACCCCGCCAGAAGCCCCGTCAGAAACCCCGCCGCTTAACGTGCGCGCGGGTAGGGAAGCCTTGAATCCTTTAACCCAAGACCCCCCCAGCCCCGCCTGGCGGGGGGGAGCGCCACCGCCAGCAGGGTGCTGGTTGAGGAGAGCTTCCGAACGGCTCGTGGCCGTCAGCGCCGTCAGCGCCGTCGCGTCGTCCCGGTCGACGTCGACGCGGTCAGGCTGCGGTTGTCCGCGCCGGGCGCTGTTGATCTGCGGGATTGGCAGCGAGCACGGGAGCGGATGGCCGAGGTCGTCGGTCAGGGCGTGTTCGACTTGTGGCTTGACCCGGTGCGGTTGGCTGCGGTCGACCGTGACGGCGCGCTCGTGATTGTGGCCGCTGGTGAGGTGCGTGCTTGGATCGTTGATCGCTTCGCGACCGTGCTCGCCGGCGCCGCCGAGCACGTGGCGAGGGTGATAAGGATCGCCGAGCCGGCGGAGGCCCGCGCGATCGAGCTGCTCGGGGCGCTCTGCCCTCCCCCCAGGCCCGCCAACGTCGCCGACGCCGCCGAGCAGCACGCCGCCGCGTGCGTCGCACGGTCGGGCACGCGCCTCGGCTGCGCGCTCGCCGGCGGCCGCCTGGCCCGCGCAGGCCGGGCCTGCGCTGGGTCGCGTGCGGTTGGGGGGTCGTTGTGCGGGGTCTGCTGGCTCTCTTGCTTACGCGTCGTATTGCTCGTCGTCTTACGCCTTGTCTTACGCGTCTGCTGAGCGGCGGTATTGCGCGCTGTCTTACACGTCTACTTACAACCCGGTCAAGGAGGCTGGCGGATGATCGCAACGGTCGGAAATCAGAAGGGCGGCGTCGGGAAGACAACGACCGCCGTGAACCTGGCGGTGTGCCTGGGCCGGCGCGGCGGCGGCCGGCGGGTGTTGGCGGTCGACACCGATCCGCAGTTCACGATGACCCGCCAGCTCGGGATCGAGGTCCGCTCACTCGGGCGTGAACCTCGTCGACGTCCTCGCCGGGCGCGCGGGTGCGCACGACGCGCTCGTTCGGGACGTCGCGCCTGGGGTCGATGCGATCCCGGCGGCGCGGGAGCTCGCGGGGGTCGAGATGACGTTGGTGGGGGAGATCGCCCGGGAGCGGTTCCTCGCCGACGCGCTGGCGCCGCTGCGGGGCGAGTACACGGTGGTGGTGATCGACACTCCACCGAACCTGGGGTTGCTGACGGTGAACGCGTTGGTCTGCGCGGAGGTTGTGATCGCGCCGGTCAGCTGCGAGGACGAGGCTTCCGTCCAGGGCCTCGTGGAGCTCCGCGCGACCCTCTCGAAGCTGTCCCGGCTTCGCGGCGGGGAAGCTCCGGTGCTGTTGAGCGTGTTGACGCGCTGGGCGCCGGGGCGGGTCATGAGCCAGGTCATTGAACGCGCGCTTGACGACCTCGGTCTCGCTCCGGCGGCGCGGGTGCCGTCGCGGGCGGCTGTCGCGCAGGCCGGCGCCGAGCACGTGCCGCTGGCGATCTCCTCGCCCGACAGTGCGGTCGCGCTCGTGTACGAGCGTCTGGCGGAGCAGCTGGAGGGGGTGCTGGTTCGATGAGCGCCAGGCGCAGGATCACGCTGAGGGTCGATGACCCACTCGCACCGGCACCCGATATGGCGGGCAGCGCCGTGATCGCCGATGCCACCGACGAGGTTGAGTCGGCGCGGGAGCCGAGCCGACAGAACGGGACCACGTCGAAGACCACAGTCGACGCGGCCGCGCCGCCGAGGGACGGCAAGCGTGCGCGACCAGACGGTGCTGCGCGCCGAGCAGCGTCCGGCGAGGGGAGCGCCGGGCGCGGAGGCCGCGCGCGGCCGAAGGCCGACCCGGTCTCCAGCGGCGGGCATGACGCGGGGCGCTCGGAGGGCGGGGTGCGTGGCGGTCGTGGCGTGGCGTGAGTCGTGTGGCGAGCTACCGGCTGCCTGACGAGCTGCTCGAAGAGCTCACCGCCAGAGCCGCGGCGCTGCAGCTACCGGTCGGGCTGATCGTCTCGGCGGCGCTGGCGCACATCGTCGACGCGCCAGGCGAGGTGATCGAGACGCTGGTTGACCGCGCTGACGACGCCCGCATCACGGGTTGTCGCGAGGCTCGCCGTGCGCTGGCCGAGGACACCCAGACCCCGATCGGGCAGGCGGCGAGCCGGTTTTGAGGGGATCGTCTGTCATAAGGGTTCGGATCCTGGCGCGCACGATGCCGGGGATCGCGCGGGACATCCGAGCACGGCTATCAGTCAGATGGCCACCGTTGCGGGGCTGGAAGTCGGTCTCGCAGCGGTAAAATCACGAAGGTGACGACTAAGGAGCGTCTGCACAAGCTTGTCGACGAGCTCTCCGAGCACGAGGCTGACGATGCGTTGCGCTATATCGCCGAAAAGCGCGAGGATCCGACGATCGCAGCGTTCCGCGACGCGCTCGAGGACGACGAGCCAGTCACAGGTGCTGAGGAACAGGCGCTCGCCGAGGTGAAAGCCGACCGCGCCGCTGGCGTGCCGAGGATCTCGTTCGCGGAGATGAAGCGCAAGCACGGATATCCGTGACGTCGGAGCCGTGGTCGGTCGAGTTCGAACGGCGCGCCGACGGGATCTCGAGCGACTTGACCCGCAGGTCAAGCAACAACAGTGTTCACTGCGATAGATCGCCTCGCCAGCGACCCGCGTGGCGCCTCCCTGCGCAAGCTCACAGGCCGTGCCGAGTCGCGGTTACGGGTCGGCGACTGGCGCGTGATCGTCGGCCTCGACGTTGCAACGCGGACGATCGTGATCCAACGCGTACTTCCACGCGGTCGCGCGTACGAACGCTGATAAACGCCAAGCGCCCATCTTCGATGGCGCGGTACGCATCCCCCTCCGGAGGGCTTCGGGCCGTTACGTGCCGGGAGCGGCGATGCACGTGTCGAGAAACGGTCGTTTTTCGACACCCGGCCGCCA
>CAVPVI010000003.1:0-186264 GCA_963709135.1 uncultured Solirubrobacterales bacterium
TCGCGTCCGCGGCGGCCGGCAGACCCGGGTCCAGAAGCACAGCGTGCGCGCTCGGCTGGGCCCCGTAAAAGCCCACGAACGGGCCTACTTGTCCGCTGGCGCGAACACGGCGAGGTGTTCGGCATGTCACGCTACCAGGCAAGCCGATCGCCAACGCGACAGTCACGATCAACTGGACAATCCCGAGCTGGCAGAACGCCACCGAGAGCGTCGTCACGAACGCTCAGGGCCGCTTCTCGGCGCTCGTGTTCGGCCCTCACAAGATCGTGACCGTGAGCTACTCGCCCGCGCCCGGCACGGTGATCACGGTCACCCACCAGATCGACGCCAGCGCGCACCTCTCGCTGCACGTCGGGCAACTGACCGCCGGCCAGGACGGGTCCTTCTGGGGAATCGTCTACGGCGGCTATCTCCCCCAGACCCTGTACGTGCAGTTCTGGTACCTGACCTACGCCGGCTGGCAGCCGTTCTCGCACTTGGCGCTCGTCACGCAAAGCAACGGCCACTGGTTCACCCGCGTCCCGATCCCCCAGGACGGCGCCGGCTACAGCTATGAGATCCGCGCGGACGTCGTCCCCTCCCCTTACTGGCCCTGGTCTGCCACCAGCGGCGTGGTCAGCCGGTTCATCTCCTACTAGCGATGCACCGCCTCGTTCCCCCCATCCCACGCGGGATCGCCTCCCCAGGCTCGGCGCTCACCACACTCGACAGGCGCGCCATCCGCAGCGCGTGGAGCCCGGCCCTCTGCCATGCCTTGTGCATCGCACTGATGCTCGCGACGATCGCCGTCACTCCAACCACACCTTTCATCCTGGCGCCCGGGATCGCTGCGCTGATCCTGCTGATCTTCCTGCCCGGGCACGCGCGGACATGCCGAAACCATTCCGCTCGGCGGATCTTCCGCGCCGACCTGATCGCGGCGAACCGCCTCTTGCCCTACGCCGAGTACAGGCAATGGCTCGCGTCGCTCCCGGAGCCCGCGCGGCTCTGGCGCACGCTCGGTGCTCCTACACCCGCGCAACGCCTGAACTTCCTGCAGCACGCCGTCCGCACACGCCTCCCGGCGCTGCAGAACCCCGGGAAGGCGAGCCGATGATCGGCCACAGACAACACGCGGCTGAGCTTCTGCGCGCCGCTGAGTCCCGGACGGGCTGCCGGCTTGACCTGTTGCTGCCGTTCACGATGCACGCTCAGGACCGTATCCATAACGGGCAGCTGCAGCGCTGGGTTGGAGAGCTCGCGATGTGGCTCGCGATCGACCACCAGCACGTCTGGATCCTCAACGGCCGCCCGATCCCAGCACCGCAGGCTAGCCGTGAGGTGCGCCGCGCGCTGCGCAACGCGCCAGCGATCGGCAGCGTGTGGGACACGCTGCCGCGCACCGGGCTGACGCTCAACAGCACCGACCGGCGGCGCTCTCACACGCTTGAGCTGAGCTGGCCACGCGAACTGCGGCTGATCGCTGGTCAGCTGCACGGCCCAGCCGCTGGGCGCGAGCAGCTCACTGGCCTGCTCGCCGGCGACGAGCTCCGCCTCCCCCTCTCTCGGGGCCACTTGTAAACGACCGTCCGCTAACACAGGCGGCTTTTGACTGAAGACGAAAAGGAGCCTTGATGCCGGGCCTTACACAACTCACAGTGGTCGGCGACACGGGTCGCGTCCGCGTCCAGCTGGAAGACACCCAGGATCTGACCGTCAGCGACATCCTCACCGCGACCGCGACAGCGTGCACCGGGATCGACGCTGCCGCGGTCGAGCCGGCGATCGAAGCCGGCCGCTTGCGGCTGATTGACGGCGATCGCGAGCTGGACGCCGATCAGCCCGCCGACGTGATCCACAACGACCCGGTCACGATCACGCTCGCCCCCAGCCGCGCGGATCACCCACGGGCGCTGCGCGCCGCCGAACCGTCACCACCACCACCACCGCGCCCCTCTCGGTTCTCCCCTTCTACCTCCCCCGCTCCCGCCCCTACCACGTCCTCCGAGCTCCCCTCCCCGCCGCCCGGTCCCTCGCCCGCCGACGCGCTGCCGGCGCCGGCGACACGCGACGTGTCGCCGGCGCCCGCACCACCGTCGTTTCCGGAGCTCGCCGATGCCCGCCGCGAGGAACCGCCGGCCGTCGCGCTGCCCCCCAAAGTCCGCGCGGTCGGGCGGCTCGGAACCGCCTACCGCGCGCTCGCGGACGGCCATCCACAACTCAACGGCCTACCAGCACCACCGCCGCTGACGCGCGCCAAACAGGCATGGCGACACTCGCGGTACCTCGACACGCTCACACGCGGGATCGCCGAACCGCAGCTAACGCAGTGCGCCGTGATCGCGTTCCTGTCCTCAAAGGGCGGCGTCGGCAAGACCACGACCGCCAAGCTGGTGGCAATTGCGCTCGCCGACGCGCGCCGGGACCGCTGCGTGCTGATCGACGCCAACCCCGACCGCGGCACGCTCGGCACCAGCTTCGCGCGCGGGCACATGCTCTACGTCGACGACGTCCGCGCCGCGGCGCAGGATCCAGACCTGCGTTCCTCAGACCTCGACGCGATGCTCGCCACCGGACCGCACGGACTGCGGGTTCTGCCCGCCCCACAGAACAGCAACCGCCGCCGGCAGCTCGCCGAGGACGACTACACCACGGTCATCGACTGCCTGCGCCGTCACGTCGGGATCGTCGTGATCGACCTCGGCACCGACATGCTCGAGGGCCCGACCGTCGCCGCGCTCAAAGCCGCCCACCAGCTCATCGTCGTCTCAAACGACGACTGGATCGCCGGCGAGCAGACCGCCGCCAGCTTCTGGGACGACGTCCGCGCGATCAGCGGCGCCGAGTACACGATCGTCGCCAACGACATCACCGGCAGCCACGCCGCCGCGGCGCGGCGACTGCACGGACAGCTGACCAGCGCAGGCGGCGCTGACAGCAACCCCCGCAGCGTCACCGTCGTCGCCCACAACACCACCGCCTACAACAAGCTCCAGGACCGCCGCGTCGAATGGACTGACCTCCCGCGCCAATGGCAGCGCTCCGCCCGCGAGCTCGCCTACCGCCTCGCGCAGGACTGGCAGCGACTCGGGCTCGCCCGGGACCGTTGAGACAGCCAGGAGCCGCGCTCGCGACCGTCCCAAACGAAAGGAGCCGTAATCGAACCCCTACACACCGTCGTATTCGCGGCGATCACCAAGCCGAGAGACCAGGCCCTGCCAATCCCAATCGGCCCGGCGCTCGCACCCACCCTCAATTGGTTCCTCTTTGCCGCGCTTGCGCTTTGCACAGCGGTCTTCGTCATGCAAGGGTGCAAGCTCGCGTTCGGGCATGTCGACGCCTACAAGACGCCGTCCTTCGAACGCCTCTTCAAGCCGCCGGCGCAATAGGACCGACGACACCTAGACGCTAGGCGTCGCCTATGCCCATAGCGTCCCCGGTCAGTCACCTGCGCGGCCGTCGGCGCGGTACTCCCGGACCAGCTGCTCGAGCTCAGCGGTCCGCTCGCGCGACACGTAGGCGCTCAGCACCGCCCCGACCAGTGCGTTGAGCGGCACCTGCAAGGTCGCGGCGACGATGTCCAACTCGATCTTCATCTCGCGCGGAAGCTCGACATACAGGCCCGATCCCGAACGTCGCCGCTTCCCGCCCGGCGGCGCCGGCGTGCTGTCCGAACGCTCGGCGGCTTGCCCCGGCACCGACTCAGCCATCAGCCTTTCACCTTCACAGCCACACCTGAAAGCATATCAGTCTAGATCGCTAGGCCGCTATTCTTCGTCAGCCTAGCCGGAGCCAAAAGCAGTGCCCACGGGGACCGCACGCTGGCCTACTGTTCGCCGCGTGCCGGATCCCCTAGCCGACGTCCAAACCATGCAGACCTCGGCGAGCGAGCAGCCGCTGCTGGCGCCACAGCGGGCGGTTGCTGTCGACATCCCGCCCGAGCGTGGCGAGAGCCAAGTGTTCTTCCTCTCCCTGCAGGACAGCAGCGTGGCGGTGTGGAAGCCGCTCGGTGGGGTCAGCCAAGATCTCGCCGCCTTCTACAGCCACACCCCCGAAGACGTGATGGTCAACGAAGTCGCCGCATGGCAGCTCGCCAAGCGCCTCGGCGAGCCGTTCACCGACCTCGTTCCCGTCGCCGTCTGGCGCGAGCTGCCCGGTGTCCGAGATCTCCTGATCGACGCCAACCCCCACGGGTACCCCCAGGCCGGCGAAATCTACAACGCCGACTACGACCGTGGCGTGCTGATCCAGTACGTACCCGGGCGGCCCGTGCTCGAGCCGTTCACCGCCGAGTACGCCGCGCAAGCGAATACCGCCGCACTGTTCGACTCACTGATCGGCCAGCAGGACCGCCATCTCACGAACTTCCGCTGGGACGCCAGCGCAAGCCAGCTGCATCTCATCGACAACGGCTTCGCGTTCCCACCCGCCGAGGCGCGCAGCAACGCATCCGTGTTCCTCCAATGGCGCCAGGTGAATCACACCCCCTCCGTCAACGAGAACCTCAATGCCCCCGAACGCGACTCGCTGCTCGCGCTGCAGCGCAGCGGAGCGCTGGACCCGATCGCCGGCCTGCTGCGCGAGGATCGCGGCGCGTGCCTGGTCGACCGCTGCCAGACGATCCTCGCCACCGGCCGCCTCCTCCCCGCCGGCGACTTCGGCCGGCCACGCGCCACCCCCAGCCAGCAGTCGGTCTCACCGCAAGCCCGAGAAGCCGTCGATCTCGCCCGCATGGCGAGCCCGCGGCCGGCCCGTGAAGGCCTCGCGCAGCCACCCACGCCCGCGGAGCGCAAGACCACAGGCCGCCCCGACGACCCTCAACGCCGACTACAACCGTAGCATATGCATCTAGCCCCATATGCTGATATGCTCAGGCAACAATGATTGAGGTGCGAATCTACGAATGCGAGCCCTTCCAGCCCGCGCGCGAGTTCGCCGTCGTCACCGTCGACCGCGACGGCGTGCTGATCACCGCTGCGGACCCGTTCGCACAGCGCGTCAAGGAAATCCGCCTGATCGACCCCAAAACCGACGAGCAGGTCACCGCCGAGTCCGACCCCGAACGGTGGGCCAGGCTGCTGCCAACGGCCTACCGCACCCCGTACATCCGGGCGACCATCACCCGCGACGAGCAGCCGTAACGCGGACGCAGCCCAGCCTTGCCGCACGCGCCAATCCGTCGCGCGGCAGGCTCGTCGCCCGCCGGTGGGCCGGGGAGGAGGCGCCCGCCGTCGGGCGCCTCCCTCCGTGCGTGGCTCAGAACGGGATGTCGTCGTCGACGGGTGGGGCGGGCTCGAAGTCGGCGACCTCGGCCGGGCTCTCGCCGTTGCGTGGTGCGGCGAGGAACTCGACGCGGCCAACGACCCGGATCGCGGAGCGCTTACCGTGGTCGGTCTCCCACTCCTCGTAGGGTCGTTGGTAAGAAACGTGTCACCAGCCGCAAACGAGCCGCGTTATGGAGACCAGATGGCCGATGGGTTCAGACGGGGTACCGGCCGATCGCTTGATCGTAGGCGTGCTGGGCGTCGGCGAGCGCGATCCGCGAGTAGATCTCCAACGATTTCCTGGTGGCGTGTCCTGAGTAGGGCTGGATCAGCGCGTCGTCGATCCCTTGGGTCTTAAGCCAGGTGAACAGGAAGTGGCGGAGTCGGTGGGGGCTGATTGGGCCCTCGATCCCGGCTGTGGTGGCGTATCGGGCGAGGATCTTGCGCACGCCGCGGTCTGAGTAGGGCTTCTTCCAGGAGGACTCGAAGAGGTGGCTGGCGCCGGCCTGCCTGTGCGCGTCGATGTGAAGCGCGAGCGCTTCCTTGAAGGTTGCGGGGAACGGGACGTAGCGGTCCTTCTTGCCTTTGCCTTGCTCAATCCGGATCCGGCAGCCGTCGAGGTCGACGTCACCCAGACGGATGCGGACGAGCTCTGAGACGCGCACGCC
This sequence comes from uncultured Solirubrobacterales bacterium, assembly GCA_963709135.1. Classification (GTDB taxonomy): domain Bacteria; phylum Actinomycetota; class Thermoleophilia; order Solirubrobacterales; family Solirubrobacteraceae; genus Palsa-465. The sequence continues at coordinate 5,912 of CAVPVI010000003.1, forward strand.
GGTGTAGAGCAGCGTCTTGATCATTACCACGTCCTGGCCGCGGCGGCCGTGCCACACGGCCTCGTAGAAGGAGCGGATCTCGTGCTCGGTCGGGACGTGCGGGAGTTTCTTGGGGGCGCGCTGCACTTCAACGCCGAGCTCTTCGCGGAGGTGGCTGAAGACCTGCTTGAGGTAGGCGTAGTCGGGCCGCTCTGCTCGGAGGTACTTGGCGAGCTGTCGCGCCTTGCGAGCGGCCGGGGTGCGCTTCGGTGCCTGAGGCTCGCTCATGCGGGCAGCTCCAAGCGGCGGCCCATGTCCAGGCGGATCTCGCCGTGTGGCACGACGTGCGCCCAGATCAGCGGGGTGATCCCACGCCGGTCCTCGGTGGTGAGCCGGTCCGCCCACGCAGGCTGGTGGAGGATCTGCTGGAGCATCAGCGTGTTGATGTACACCATCGCGGCCTGCAACACTCGGAGGCAGAGCACGGACAGCTCCTGCTCGTCGCGGCGGTTGGAGGGGATGTCCCCGCCGCCTCCGAAGAAGATCAGCTGGACGCCGCGGTGCCAGGCCTCGACCACGTTCAGGCCCTCCTGGATCTCGTGCTGAAGGTCGCGGTCGCGCAGATACCGGCAGAGGAAGATCGTCTTCTGAGCGCGGCCGAGCTCGATCATCGCCTGGTAGGTGGGGTGGATCGCGTTGGTCTGCATGAACCGGCGGAGGATCGCCTCGGTCTGGGCGGTGCGGGTGCGGATCGCGGTCGCGTACTTGATCATCTGGTCGTACTGCGCCGCGATCCGATCCCAGCGGATCGGCCTGAACAGCGCCGGCGTCAGGCCCGGGTACAGCGCCCGGTCGCCCCGCTCTGTCTGGTAGAGCTTGGCGTGGTTGAGCCCCTTGATCCTGGGCAGGAGCAGGAACCCGAGCAGCCTCGTGATACCAAAGGCGATCTGGCTTTGGCCGTGGGTGTCGGTGTAGTTGCCCTCGACGTCCATCATCGTGCCGTGGCGCATCGCGCCGTCGATCATCGCTGCGACCTCGGACGCCGAGCAGCTGATCAGCTGCGAGTGGATCGCGATCGACTTCTTCTCAACGTGCCAGTAGATCAGCACGCCTGGCTTGCGGTAGCGGGCGTGCCACTCGGTGAGGAGGTTCTGATCGAGCGCGCCGATGTGCTTGGAGTCCGAGGCGACCGTCGTCGACGCCTGCCCCCAGATCGCCGGATCACGGACCGAGAAGGCGGCGTTGGCGATCTCGATCGCGAACGAGCGCACAAGCTCCGGGGTGAGAAACCGGCGGCGCACGTAACGCAGGTCGTCTTCCGTGTGGGCGTGGTCGCCGGCGGCGACGCCGCGGATGCCGATGTTGGTCCCGTAGCCGTAGATCACCAGCAGCAGCCGCTCCGCCAGCGTCTCCGGGGTCAGCCGAGCGCTGCGGGCAAGGTCGCCGACCAGGCCCAGACAGCCAGTGCGCAGGATCGACTCCTTGAGCATGTCGATCAGCGCGACCATCCCCCAGCGGCCGAGAACGTCCCGCTTGAGCGCATTCAGGTTCGGAGGGTCAGCCTGCGCGTGCAGCGGGGTGAGCTTGATCGCTCCCTGCTTGCCGCGGTCGGCGATCTCGAGGAACGGCAGGCTCGGGAGCGCTTCGTGCAGCATCTGGAGTTCCGCCTGCATCTCTGAGCGGACCTCGTCGATGAACTCGGCGGGGTCCAGCGGCTTCTGAAGCGCCTTGTAGTGCTCGCCCCGGCGCTGCTCGAAGTCTTGCGGCAGGTCTTCGTCGGGGTTGCGCCACCGGTCGGCACCGCCGACCCAGATCTCCTTGCAGCGCAGCTGGTCGCGCAGCGCTTCGAAGGTCGCGATCTCATAGATCTGGCGCAGCACCCGCTCCCGGCCACGCCCGTCCTGCTTGTACGCCAGCGCCCGCCAGTCCGCGTCGATGCCTGCGTGCGCCGGGATCGTTTCGCCGGCCGGGTAGTAGGTGAGGTGCTCGCGCCGGGCGTAGCGGGCGACGAGTTCAAGCGCGTCCAGCACCGGCCTGTGCACGGTGTTCTCGGAGCGGAACTCGAGCACTTGCAGCAGGCGGATCAGCCCGCGGCGGTAGTGGTGGGAGTAGGAGGCCTTCAGCTTCGTCTGCACCGTCCGCCGGTAGGTCGGGCCCGAAGACTTGTACTCGGCAACGAGATCGCGCAGCGTCTGCTCGCCGCCGACGGCCGGGAAGACCACATCCTTCACGAGATCGTCCGGATGCGAGACCGACGCCTCGGCGACCTTGAACAGCAGCGTCTCCTTGTTCGAGATCCTCTTGAACTCGCCGATCAGCTCATTGGTCACCTTCTTCTGCGCCTGGGCACCGATGCGGTGCACGGTGCTGATCAGGAGGTCGACCAGCGTGTCAGTGATCTCCCGCTCCCGCGCCCACAGCAGCGCTGCCAGCAGCGTCAGCCGCAGCGCCCGGGGGTGCTCGCGCAGATGCGACGGGGACTCAACGCTCGCGCGCTGGCGCCAATCGGAAAGCACCCGCGGCGTCACATCCGAGAACAGCCCCGCTGGCAGCCGGACCGCGCGGACCGCCTCGAGCTTCTCGATCTCGGCGAGCATCGTCTCCAGGCTCACGTTCCCCGGAGCTGACTTGATCAACCCAAGTTCGCTTTCAGTCTCGCCGTCCTCCGCGGCCGCGACGACAAGCAGCTGCTCGATCCGGATGATCGACTCGGCGCTTAACCTCGCAACGATCCGGTCGCACAGCGCCGTCTGCGCGCCGTGGATCGCGGCTCGGACGACCCGCTCGAGGCGACCCTCCGAGGGCGGCTCGACCCGCCACTTGCGGCAGCGGTCAAGCAGCTCATCGCGGACGACCTCCGGGCGGGGGTCGGCCTCAGCGACGTGCTCGGCGAGCCAGCCTTGAAGCCCCCGGGCGTCCTCGACCGTGCACTCGCGGAAGCCGAAATGCTGGCGGATCTGGGCGCGGTGGTACTCGGTCGTCCGGCCCGAGAACTCGTACCCTCGCACCGCCTCCGGCGCGACCTGCACCTGGCGGGCGACGAACTGAACCACGTCACCCGGAAGGTCACCTTCGCTGTCTGGGAAGCGGCCGTGGCGCGCGTAGAACTTCAACATCAGCGCGAACGCCAGCCGGCCGCCGCCGCGCTTGCCGGCGACGAGCTCGCGGTCGCCGTCAAGCAGCGTCCAGTGCTCGACCAGCTCGTCCAGGTCAAGCGGTTCAGCGCTCATCCGGGAAAGTTCCGAGTTCGGTCAGAAACGGAACAAACGCCAGCGTTGAGCCGTCCAGAGAGCCCGATCATGCGCCCTCAAACACGACCTGGGCACCGGAAGTTCCGATACCACAGGCAGAAACGGAACTCACGCCTACTCTTGGCTCCTGCGGCTCGGGGCGCGGGTAGCTGGCCCAGCCGCAAAGTACGCCTTGCTTCCGCTTCGCGATTTCCCCAGCGACAGCGATGCGGCGCGCACGGGTAGCTTGCTGCAGCTGCTCCAAACCAGCCGTGACTGTCTCGCTTCTGCTTCTCGCGCAAGGCACAAGCCGCCTTCCGCGAGCCCGTGCCGCCGGCATCGCGTGCCGTGGTGGCATCCGCCCGTCGGCAGCTGCGTCGATCCCTGCCCGTACTTCCGGGAATTGCCTTCTGGGACGTGCGGTCGGCCGGTTCGGCCGACGGGTCGTGCCCTTGTTCGCAAGCGCTTTTGACGTGCTGGGATAGGATCGCCGCGACGGGGATCTTGGCTTGCAGCGTGGGCGTGGTGCTGTCGAAGGAGGTTTGGTGGGTCAGAGGCAGTTGGTTCGCGCGGGGGATGTGGAGTTCTTTGTCGAGCTGCGGGATGGTGGTGGTCCGCGGACGGTCGGGCTTGACGAGGTGGTGTCGTTTGACGGCGTCCGTGAGACGATCGAGGCGATCGGCGCGGCGGTGGCGCGGGCGTTCGAGAGCGCCAAGCCGACGGAGGGGAGCGCTGAGTTTGGGTTGGCGTTGACGGTGAAGTCGGGCAAGCTGACTGGCCTGCTGGTCGATGGCGGCGGGACGGCGAGCCTGACAGTGACGCTGACATGGAAGGGATTGCCGCGCGAGGCTGACAGTCGCGAGTGAGAGATGCGGCTTGGGGTTAACTCGCGGGAGCTGCGCCGGTATGTCGTGCGGGTCGCCAGCGACGCGGGGCAGATCCTGGGTACGGGGTTCTTCGTCGCGCCCGGTTGGGCGTTGACGTGCGCCCATGTCGTCGGCGACGCGCGCGAGGTCGTGGTCACGCCGGCGGATGCCGGGCCAGCCGGGGATGGCGTCCCCGCGGTCGTGAAGGCGCGGTCAGATCGGCCAGCCCAGAGCGGTGGCTTGTGGCCGTTTCCGGATCTCGCGCTGCTGCAGTTGAAGGGCCAGATCGATCATCTGTGTGTGCTGCTGGACGCGCGTGAGCCGGCGGGCGAGCTGGATTGTCATGCGTGGGGGTTTGCTCGCCGCGAGGAGGGTGTCGCCCCGATCGGCTCGCCGGCTTCCTTTCGCTATGAGGGAGTCGAGGGCGACGGGTACCTGAGGCTCAAACAGGGCCAGGCCGCCCCGGGGTTGAGTGGCGCGCCGCTGATCTGTCCCGTGCGTCGCGCGGTGGTTGGTGTGGTTTCCGCCACGCGTGACGTGCGCACCGACCTGGGCGGGTGGGCCAGCCCGATCTCGGCGTTGCTGTTCGGCGGCCCAGGTGTTCCTCACGAGCTCGTCGAGCTCGGTGTCGGCTTGCGGCAGCCAAACCACGCCGCGGTGGTCGCCCAGCGCGACCTGTGGAACCGCGTCCTGCCGGTGGAGGATGCCGAGGATCTGCTCAAGCAGCCGTGGGAGCGGTTCACACGGCAGCCGCGCTCGAGTCCCTCGAGCTTGCTCCTGGCTGAGCACGCCGTCGTGCCCTACCTGTTTCGAGCCGAACAGCTCGGGGCGGCGGTCGCCTGGTGCGACGACGCGACGCGTATGTCGATGTTGAGCGTTCCCGGGCGGGGCGGGGCCGGCAAGACCCGCTTTGCGATCGAGCTGTGCAAGCGCATGTCGGCCCGCGGCTGGTTGGCGGGCCTGTGGCGCCCCGACCGGCGGGCCGACAGGGTGCCGATCCCTCGTCTGATTGTCATCGATTACGCCGAAGCGGCCGACCCCCAGGCGCTGGACGACATGCTCGATGATCTGCGACGAGGAGCGAGCGAGATCAGCCCGGTGCGCGTGCTGCTGCTGACGCGCACCCGCACGAGCCGGGCCAGCGATCCTTTGGACGCGTTCCGCGAACTTGCGACAGCGACTCTGCAAAGCGTCATGGACGCGGCGGAGAGCAGCGACGCCGCAGAGTCATCCTTGAAGGGTGCTCAGCGTCAGTCCCTCTATCGCGAAGCCGTCGCGAGCTTCATCGCTGCCTGGAGAGACGATGCGGCTGGCGAAGCCGTCCGGCTGACAGACGATTACGAGCCGGATCTGGAGGACGATCGGTTCGGTGTTCCGCTCGAGGTGCTGTACCTCGCGCACGACCAGGCGATCGGCCCGCAGCCTGCGAACGCTGCTCTGCCGCCGGCGGAGCGGGTCCTTGCCCACGAAGAGCGCTATTGGCAGCGGACAGCGCCCGCAGACGTTGGGCACCAGTTGCTCCGCCGGTGCGTCGCGCTGAGCACCCTTGTCGGGGCCGCCAGCAAGGAGGAAGCACACGCGCTGCTTGCAACGCTCTCCGCCCTCGCCAGCCAGCCACAGACGCGCGAGACGATCATCGGATGGCTCAGCGACCTGTACGACGGCCCAGGCGTGCTCAACCCGCTGCGTCCCGACCGCCTCGGCGAGGCGCTCATCGCGAAGCTGCTCCGCGGCGAGGACGATCACGGACGCGCTTTGCTCGACGCGGTCGCCGGGCTTCGGTCTGACGATCAGCTCGTCGGCGCGCTGGACGTGCTCACCCGCCTGTCAGCAACCGATGAGCTAGTCGCGGCTGCGATGGCACAAATGCTCGCACGGCATCACATCCGCCTCGTGCTCCGGGCAGAAGCCCAGGCCCGAGGGACACCGAACCGACCCGGACGCCTGGACCTCGCCAACGCAATAGCGCGCCCGCTTGCGGGACAGCTCGCCAGCGCCGTGGCTGAGGCGTTGGCGGCGGCCGAGCCGGGGAACACGACCTACCAGCGCGACGTGTCGGTCTCCTACGACCGGCTGGGTGACCTCGCGCGGGAGTCCGGGCAGGCGCCCGAGGCCGAGCGGCTCTACCGCCAGTCGCTCGCCGTGGCTGAGGCGTTGGCGGCGGCCGAGCCGGGGAACACGACCTACCAGCGCGACGTGTCGGTCTCCTACGACCGGCTGGGTGACCTGGCGGTGGCGTCGGGGCAGGCGCCCGAGGCCGAGCGGCTCTACCGCCAGTCGCTCGCCGTGGCTGAGGCGTTGGCGGCGGCCGAGCCGGGGAACACGACCTACCAGCGCGACGTGTCGGTCTCCTACAACAAGTTGGGTGACCTCGCGCGGGAGTCCGGGCAGGCGCCCGAGGCCGAGCGGCTCTACCGCCAGTCGCTCGCCGTGGCTGAGGCGTTGGCGGCGGCCGAGCCGGGGAACACGACCTACCAGCGCGACGTGTCGATCTCCTACGACCGGCTGGGTGACCTCGCGCGGGAGTCCGGGCAGGCGCCCGAGGCCGAGCGGCTCTACCGCCAGTCGCTCGCCGTGCGTGAGGCGTTGGCGGCGGCCGAGCCGGGGAACACGACCTACCAGCGCGACCTCTCGATCTCCTACGACCGGCTGGGTGACCTCGCGCGGGAGTCCGGGCAGGCGCCCGAGGCCGAGCGGCTCTACCGCCAGTCGCTCGCCGTGCGTGAGGCGTTGGCGGCGGCCGAGCCGGGGAACACGACCTACCAGCGCGACGTGTCGATCTCCTACGACCGGCTGGGTGACCTCGCGCGGGAGTCCGGGCAGGCGCCCGAGGCCGAGCGGCTCTACCGCCAGTCGCTCGCCGTGGCTGAGGCGTTGGCGGCGGCCGAGCCGGGGAACACGACCTACCAGCGCGACCTCTCGATCTCCTACGACCGGCTGGGTGACCTCGCGCGGGAGTCCGGGCAGGCGCCCGAGGCCGAGCGGCTCTACCGCCAGTCGCTCGCCGTGGCTGAGGCGTTGGCGGCGGCCGAGCCGGGGAACACGACCTACCAGCGCGACCTCTCGATCTCCTACGACCGGCTGGGTGACCTCGCGCGGGAGTCCGGGCAGGCGCCCGAGGCCGAGCGGCTCTACCGCCAGTCGCTCGCCGTGGCTGAGGCGTTGGCGGCGGCCGAGCCGGGGAACACGACCTACCAGCGCGACGTGTCGGTCTCCTACGACCGGCTGGGTGACCTCGCGCGGGAGTCCGGGCAGGCGCCCGAGGCCGAGCGGCTCTACCGCCAGTCGCTCGCCGTGGCTGAGGCGTTGGCGGCGGCCGAGCCGGGGAACACGACCTACCAGCGCGACGTGTCGGTCTCCTACAACAAGTTGGGTGACCTCGCGCGGGAGTCCGGGCAGGCGCCCGAGGCCGAGCGGCTCTACCGCCAGTCGCTCGCCGTGGCTGAGGCGTTGGCGGCGGCCGAGCCGGGGAACACGACCTACCAGCGCGACCTCTCGATCTCCTACAACAAGTTGGGTGACCTCGCGCGGGAGTCCGGGCAGGCGCCCGAGGCCGAGCGGCTCTACCGCCAGTCGCTCGCCGTGGCTGAGGCGTTGGCGGCGGCCGAGCCGGGGAACACGACCTACCAGCGCGACCTCTCGATCTCCTACGACCGGCTGGGTGACCTCGCGCGGGAGTCCGGGCAGGCGCCCGAGGCCGAGCGGCTCTACCGCCAGTCGCTCGCCGTGCGTGAGGCGTTGGCGGCGGCCGAGCCGGGGAACACGACCTACCAGCGCGACCTCTCGATCTCCTACGACCGGCTGGGTGACCTCGCGCGGGAGTCCGGGCAGGCGCCCGAGGCGGTCAAGCTACTCGAAGCCGCGGTGAAGACTCGTCGAGCGCTGTGCGTCCAGGAGCCTCGGCGAGTTGACCTCGCCGAGGAGTTCGCCGTGGCTCTTTATCTCTTCACCCAAGCCGAGTCTGGCGCGATCAAAGATTGCCAGCTTGAGATTATCGCGCTGCTCACTCCCTTCGAGCAGGCGGGTGCCTTGACGCCGAAGGGTGCCGGCGTGCTGGCATGGGCTCGGCAGTGAACCCGCTCACAAGGATGTGACCACACTTGCGCAGTCGGGTGCAGGCAGAAGCCCTCGGTCGCCGATGGATCGGTCCCGGGCTTCCGCACCGTAACGGAGGCGGCGCTCCGGAGGCAATGGCGAACTCCCGTTCGCCAATCGCGGAGCGGAAGCCAACAATGGGCGCCCATGCCGAATTCCGTCCCTTGGGGCATCGTGTCGGCTCCATAACGCCGCTCGTTTGCGGCTGGTGACACGTTTCTTACCAGTGACCCTCGATGGGTGCGTGATCTCCGCGACGCGTGCCTCTGCGAGTTTTGTCGCTCTGAGCATCAGCGTCGCCAGGACTGTCCACTGTGCGGCGAGGGGAGCGGCAGCACCCAGCCGCGGTTCTTCTTCAAGCAGTGGGGTGGCCGCACTCCGAAGGCGGGCGGCCGGCAACTCGACGGCCACACCTGGGATGAGCTACCACGCCCGCAGCGCAGCCCAGTCGACGTGTCGCAACCGGCGGCCGCGTCTGGCGACGTGTCGCCGGCGGCCGCCGGCGCGCTGAGCCTCGACGTCGGCGAGCGGGACGGTCAGCTGTCGATCGCGCACGAATCCTCCCCGGACCGCGCAGGAAGCAAGCGTGCGAGCGGAGCGACCGCGCTGAGTGCGTCCCCCCGCGCCAGGGCCTCCCACGACACGTCGCACGGATCCCGCGGACGATCTCGACGCGACATGCCGTCGTCCTCCTCCCTGCCGGCCCGTGAGAGCGCCAAGCTCGCCGCCGCGACGTCGCCGATCGCGTTCCCCACGGGCGCGGGGGAGCCCGTCAGAGCGCAAACCGGCCCCCCCAGCTCCGGCAGGGCGTGCCGTCAGCGAGGAAGTCGCCGGCGGGTCCTCGGGTTGATACAAGTTGAGATAAGCGCTACTTTCTCAACTTGTATCAATGGACGGGAGCCCTTACACACCTGGAGCTGGTCACCGCCCGCCGGTGCTGGCGGGCCGCGACGAGCTGCTGCGAGTGTGGCGGACGGGCCTGAACGACGTGACCGCGACGGGGCGCCAACGCGCGCCGGACATGATCCTGACGGCCCCGCGCGGGGCTGGTAAGACCTCGGCGGTGTTGGCATTCCAGGACCTCAGCCAGGAGCAAGGCTTCGAAGTCGTCAGGCTGCAGGCCGCCAGCGGCAACGCCGGCGTGGTCGACAGTCTGCTGCGCCGCGCCCGCGCCCGAGCGGAGGGTGGCCCTGGACCGTGGCAGCGCGCACAACGGGCGTTCGAGCGGATCGGCGGGTTCACGCTGCCTGTCGTCGGGGGCGGAATCAGCCTTCGTGACGGGCAACAGCTGCCGCCGCCGACGCGAACCAGCCCGGAGGACCTCGCCGACGCGCTCGCCGGGTTGGCCAGGGAGGTTCGTAAGGACCACTCGCAGGGCGGCGTGCTGATCACCGTCGACGAGATCCAGGCAGCCGATAGCTCGGACCTGACGCTGCTAGCCGCGGCGCTGCAGGGGCTGAACACGGAGTACCCGGACGCGCCGGTGATGTTCGCCGCCAGTGGCCTGCCGCAGACCTTCGAGGTGCTGATCAACGCCGGCGTCACGCATCCCGATCGGCTGTTCAAGTTCCGGCCGATCCCGCTCGTGCTGAGCCCCGATGACGCCCGGTACGCCATCGTCGAGGCGGCACGTAAGCACGCCGTTGCCTGGGAGCCCGACGCGGCCGAGATGATCGTCGAGATATGCCAGGGCTACCCGGCGCACCTGCAGGTGTTCGCGGACCAGACGTGGATGGCGGCCCACGGACCGGCGGTGATCACCGTCGCCGACGCGCAGGCGGGGATCACGGCCGGCACCGCGACGCTCGAGCGCGAGAGCCTGGGTCCACGGTTCGACGGGCTCGCGCACCGCGAGCGCGAACTCCTCACCGCGCTGGCCCTCAACGATGGCAGCGCCACCAGCGCGGCGCTCGCGATCACGCTCGGACGTCCGCAGCAGTCGCTCTCGCAAGTCCGCGACACGCTGATCGCCAAGGGCGAGGTGTACGCGCCGCGCCGAGGCGAGCTCGCGCTGACCGTCCCGGTCTTTGCTCCCTACCTACGCGCCAACTACGAGGCTGCGCGACAGCGGAGCAGCTCTGGCCCCGGGCTGCTTCCCCTCGAGGAGATGCAGCGCAACCTCGAGGCCTTCAAGAGATCGCGGTAGCCGCAAGAGCTACCCAGACCAGGCGATGGCCCCGAAAACACCGAGAGCGCCCTCGCCGGGTGAGGCAGTACCCCGCTCGCGGACGATCGAGCAACCCCCGCCGCCGGCTCGAACTCCTGCCGCCGCCGTCAGGTTTATCGGTCGCGCCGGCTTGTCTTGAGGTGCCTCCAGCGTAGACGCGAGTAGAAAACACGGGTTGTCCACGGAGATACGCGGCGAGGAGGCGGCACAATGGGGCGCTGTTGGCCGGTTGCGCTCACGCGGCTGTGCGCGGCCATCGCGGTCGTGTACAGCGTGCGGGGAGAACTCGCGCGCACGCGGGAGATGGAGGCAAAGCTCCCCGCTCCAAGCCGCAGGCCGTCCGCGCCGCGCTCCCCCTCCCCCTCCCCCTCTGCCGGCGACGCGGGTGGTTCCGCGCGAGCATCTGCAGCGCCCACCCGGCTACGCTGGGGGGTCGCTTAGCCGCGAGCACGAGCCTCGGCTGGTTTGTCAGCAAATCTGCTGGCGAATCCTGCGGGCGTCATCGTCGCTGCAGCGCGTCGGTGACGTCTCGGCGAGCGCTACTGATCAACGCTGCGCTGTCGTGTTCGATCACCTTCGTGATCGGAGCCAGCGACCGCGGCGCAGAGACCAGCGGACGGCGGTGGATCGAGGCGGCCAGGCTGCCAAGCAGAACGACGGCGATCAACAGTGGGACGGCTCTCCGAGCGCTCCGCCAGAGCACCCATAGCCCAAGAAGCCGAGAGAGCACCAGCCCCTCTCCTTTCTCAGCCTGTCTTGCGTTGCTGCAGGTCGAGTTCCTCGAGCTTGTCTGCGAGCGGGACGGCGGCCGCGGCCAGCTTCCCGAATGTGACAGCCAGCGCTGCGTGCCCGTCGCCGCCGAGGGCGGCGCCGATCTGCTTGACGGCTTGGTCGAACTCCGTCCAGACGCTGTCGGGGCCGGGACGGTTGCCCGGCTCGAGATCCCGCGCCAAGCTGAAGTCGGGGCCGGCATCGAGCGGTCGCCAGCGGACGCTGCAGACCTCGGCGAACAGGAGCGCCTTGCGTTCCTGTTCGGCTGCCTCGGCTAGCCGACGCAGCCGGTCTGGATATGCGTCGAAGGCCTGGAGCGCTGCCTCCCAGTGTGCGTCAGCTCGGCGCACATGTAGGACGGCCTCGTCAACGGTGCCGAACTGGTCAGACATCAGTCGCGGTCGATCGTGTCGGCCATACTCCATCCGACCCGTTTCTCGCGCGGCTCGGGCGCAGCGCCGAGCGGCTCGTACGGCGCGCTTGTGGTGCCGGTGCTGGTCGAGCGTCGGCTGGTTGAGCGTCGTTGGCTGCGGCGCGTGGTCATCAGCTCCTCGACGTACTCGCGGTCAACGACCCAGCGTCGTCCTTCCTTACGCGCAGTCAGGCGACCGAGGGTTACCCAATGCCGGACGGTTGAAGGGTTGACGTTCAGCAGCTCCGCGATCTGCGGGAGCGTGTAGGAATCACTGGGCGTCTCGGAAATGTGAAAGCCCGTCCGGTTGATGGTTGCCAATTCCGTCACCATTTAGCGCTAAAGTTAGCAGCATCAGCGCTAGGCGACAACGTGGAAAATGATACATTGACGACCGGCACGATGCCCGGGATCGGCAGGGACAAACCACCGAGCGACGAGGCCTCGATCTCGACGATCGAGGAGCTCCGCGCACTCCGAGCCAGCCGCTCAGGCAGGGCGGCTTCGCCACGCGATCCCGCCGGGACCCTCGCCGATCAACCACAGGCCCGCAGCGGCGCTTCCGCCCGGGACACGCCGTCCACCGATCGCCGCGTGGGTCGGTCGATGGCCGCCACCCTCGATGTCGACGAGGAGGTCCTGGACGCCGACGCGATCCTTGAGAACCTCGACGCTCAGACGTCCACGGCAACCTCGCCGCCGGCGCCGGCGCACGCTGGGGAGCCTGCGGCGCGGCAGCTTCCTCCGGTTACCGAGCCGACGAGCAGCGAGCTCCTCGGCGGCGACGAGATCCTTGCGCAGATCGACCAGCAACACCTCAGGACTCAGCCCGCCAATCAACCCGTCGTGCCGCGCGGGTCTGCGGACCTTCGGGCAGCAACCGCTACTCCAGCCCGGCGTCGGGCGCGGCGGGCGGCACCTGAGCCTGAGCCGACGCGTCGCGGCGATCGACGGCGTCGGCTCGCTCCGCTCCTGCTTCTCGCTGGCGCCGTGGCGGGTACCGCTGCGGCTGTCGTTGTCGGCCTGGGTCAGCTCGACCGCCACGCTGCGGTCAACCACATCACCTACACGCCGGCCGCGCACACCAGCGCAAACGCGAACGGGGCGCTGACGACGCTGCTGCCCGGTCTGAACCCCAGCACGTTCAGTGTCCAGCTCGGCGAGGACATCCATCGACTCGTCGACTCCGCCCGGGCCGAGCCAGCGCGCCGGAAGCCGCAACGCCACCCGCGCGCCCGACCACTCATCCGCTCCATACCAACGGTCGCGACCAGCGCTGCGCCGGCTGTGAGCAGCGGCGCGCCTATCTCCTCTTCTACCGAGTCGCCGTCGGCTGCTCCTGCCAGCAGCTACAGCAGCCACCCTGCGTACTCACCGCCGACGGCCAGCTCCTCCAGCTCCTCCGACTCGTCGGGCTCGACCGGTGCGGCGGCGGCCAAGAGCAGCTCAACCTCAACCAAGAACACCACCCCTGGGCCCACGGGACTCGGAGAGGCGGTTGGCAGTAACTGCAACCCCTCGTGCTCCTGAACGCAGTGAGGCGCCCGCCAGAAAGGACCCAGATGCCCCAACGTTTCCTCCATCACCTCCGTAAGAACATCATCAGCTATCTCGCGCTGTTCTTCGCTGTCGGCGCGTCGGGTGGCTATGCGCTCGCTGCCACCCAGAAGACCAAGACGATCCATGGCTGCATCACTCGCAGCCACGAGCTGCTGATCCAGACCAAGTGCGCACGAGACGAGAAAAGCCTGAGCTGGAACCAGACCGGTCCACAAGGTCCAGAGGGCCAGACCGGCGCGGCCGGCACCAGCCCCTTCTCAGCGAGCGGCGTCGTGGGCACCAACGGCGTCGCGTTCGCCAACAGTCAGGGGTTCACCGTCCAGCCCGAGGGGACCGGCGAGTACCAGGTCACGCTCACCGGCGCTGCCTGCGGCGTCACCGGAGGGCAGGGCGACAGCCTCGTCGTGTCCCCGCTTGGCTCGCCGGGCGACATCGGCTATGGCTCGGGCGGGTACACCAGTGAGTACCACGTTGCCGACGTCGGGGACGTTGGCGGAAGCCCCGGCGTGTTCGACGTCTACACGGGCGAGGTGACCAACGGGTCCTACGCGTCGGAGGACGTGGCGTTCGACGTGCTGGGGGCTTGTTGAGATGAAGCACCGGCAGAACCGGGGCGGCCGCCAGGTTCTGGCAGCCGCCGCGAGCGTGATCGCCGCGTTGGCGGCAGCTGGGCCCGCGGCGGCGTCGAATCTGACCCTCAACGTCGGTGCTCAGGTCTCGAGCACGCCCGCCAGTTGCACCCTGTTCGCGCCGTTCGCGTCAGGGTCAGGAATCAGCGACGGCGAGGACTGCACGAGCGACACCGGTATGGCGATCTTCGCTAACAGCAATTCGCTGAATCAGTCCGAGGCCGGGTACACGATTGCCGCGCCGGCGGGGGTCACGATCAATCAGGTGTGGGTTCCGATCGGCGATCTCGGCTTCTCGGACCCGTCCGGCGAGTATGACGCCGGTGAGCATTGGGCCAGCGGCGGCGATGTCCACTGGAGTGCCGGGCAGACGGCGATGAACACGATCGACCAGGCCTCGAACATCAACTCGTCCTACTGGCAGTTCTGGCTCTCCTGCACCGCAACGGCGCAGGTCGCCGGCGGTTTTGGCTGCCACGATGGCGCCGACGCGAATATCGGTGGCCTGCACGTCTACGCGACCGAGACCACCGCGCCATCGCTGATCGCCACCAGCTCCAACAACCTCTGGTACCAGGCTGGCAGTTGGGTGTGGAACACGCCGTCGGACCTCTGGTCCGCGGCGATCAGCGGCAGCGACAGCAGCGGCATCTGCAGCGCCTACGTCCGGGTTGACAACACGGGGACCCCGCTGACGCAGCCGCAGAGTCAGGCTGGCTGGCAGCAGTGCCCGCAGCTGAACTGGTCGGCGCCGACCGTCGACACCAGCCAGTACTTCCCGACCAGCGGCCAACTGTCGCTCACGCTCAGCGACACCAACGCCGCCGGCCTCTCAACCACCGACTCTGAGACGCTGAACGTCGACAACGTCCAGCCGACCGTCGCCCTTACGACCCCGAACGACTCGGACCCCGGCGGCTGGTCGGTCAACCACGCCGTGACCGTCCACGTCACTCCGAGCACCGGCCCCTCCGGTCTCTCCTCCCTGACCTGCACCGTTGACGGTAACGCCGCCCAGGTCGACTCAAGCGACGACCTCACCGTCAACGGGAACGGCCAGCACAGCATCGACTGCACGGCTGCGAGCTCGGCGATCGATCCACAGGGCCAGCACAACACTGGCAGCGCGGCGATGACCGTCGATATTGACGAGCAGCCGCCGACGGTGAGCCTCGAGGCGCAGGACCCGAGCGACCCCGATCAGGTGATCGCCCAAACCAGCGACGACGAGTCTCAGGTCGCCGGCGGGCAGATCGAGATCGCACCGCGGGGCACCAGCAACTGGACAGTGTTGCCGACCACGTTCACCTCGAGCGGGCAGCTGATCGCGATGATCCCCGACGCGACCCTGCACGGCCCTTACACGATCCAGGCGAGCGCTTGCAGCCAGGTCGGGAACTGCGGATCGACCAGCGAGACGCTGACGATGCCGCTGCGGCTCGCGACCACCTCGGAGGCGAGCTTCGCCGTCATCTCCGCGCCCGCGAAGATAGTCAAAGAGCGCGTGCTCGTCGACTGGCACTGGAAGCGCGAGCGACGCCACGGCAAGATCGTGCGCGTCCGCGCCGGCGGGCACGACAAGACGATCACGCTCGTGATCCCCACAAACGCCAGCTGCGCGACCAAGAAGGTCAAGACGGGCAAGGACCGCTGGGAGGAGCTCCGCGTCTGCCGGGCGCTGAGCGTCGATCCGGTCACCAGCACGACCGTCGCCTACGGCAAGCAGGTCACCGTCAATGGCCTGCTGCTGACCGGGCAGGGCGCGCCGATCGTCAACGCGCCGGTGACGATCCTGACCGCGCCTGACAACGGCAGCAACCAGTTCACCCCTACCACGACCGCGACGACCAGCAGCTCCGGGTCGTGGTCGACGACCCTCCCGGCCGGCCCCTCCCGGCTAATCGAGGCCTCCTACGCCGGCTCGCAAACGATGCTGCCCGCCACAGGCAACGCAAGCGTCACCGTGCCAGCCAGCATCCAGATCTCGATCACGCCGCGAAGCGTCAGATGGAGCAAGCCATTCACCGCCACCGGGCAGCTGCTCGGCGGCGACGTGCCGCCTGATGGCGTCGCGATGCGACTGCTGATCAAGCTGCCCGGGCGCAGTGTTCCGTATGAGCCGCTTCCATTCCGGACCAACTCTCAAGGCGCGTTCCGGTTTCAGTGGTTGTGGGGCTCGGGCTCTGGGGTCGTCAGCTACCCGATCGCCGTCGCCACGACAGCCAACGAAAGCGACTACCCCTACACCGCCTCCCGCAGCCGATGGGTCAAGGTGACGTTCGGAAAAGCCGCCCCAGCAGCGGCGAAGAAGAAGAAACAGCGCACGGTCAAGAAGAAGCGGGCTGCCAAGCATCAGGAGCCCGCCACGCACCATTCTCCGAAGAGCGGCAAGCAGAAGTGATTCCCCGGGCCCGCGGTGATCACGCAGGGCAGAACGTACGTCCGTGGACGCCGACACCGCCCGGCAGCCAGACCACCCGACTCGCTGATGAACCACACGAAACTGCCGTCGACACCGAGCCCGGCGTCGGTGAGCTGCCGGCGGTCACGGTCGCCGAGCCCGAGGTCCGCCGCCGGCGGACCGGGTTCGGGATTGTGGTGCTGATCGGCGCCGTCGCGGCGATCGCCGCCTCTCACCACAACCACGCCGCGCCCGCGCGCGCCAGCGTCCCGCTGCCGGCAACTCCCAGCGCGTGGGTGCAACAGTGGACCGCGGCTGCGCTCGATAACCCCGGCCAGGTCTGCGACCGGCTGTACGCGCCCGCGCTCGCGCAGGCGTTCAAAGCCGACACCGGTCGCAGCTGCACCGCCTACTACACCAACGTCCACACAGTGTCCTTCCGGCTGCGTCACATCCTCCTGGACGGGCCGACCGCGGCGATCGAGGCGCAGCAGCTCTCAGGCCAGCCGAACTCTGGGTTCTTCACGATGCTGCTTAGCCACGTCGACGGGGGTTGGCAGGCGGTCGATATCGTGCCCGGCGGGTCTGTCCGCCCGCGATGAGTAGACCGGCCGCGCCACCTCGCCAACGGTGGTGGGTGGACGGCCGTACCTGGGACCGGGAGCGGGTGATCGACGCGTGCAGGCGCTGGGCGCAGCAGACCGGTAGCCCACCCAGCTACTACGACTGGTCGCCGGTCCAGCGCGGCCGCCAGGCCGGCCGTCCTTCCCCGCTGGCGGAGAAGTGGGAGCGCGAGCATCCCGCGTGGCCATCAGTCGCCGTGGTCAACCGCCACCTCGGCGGCTGGCGGGCGATGCTGCTCGAGGCCGGCTTCCCCGCACCAGCGCCGATTGAGCTCTCGTTCAGCGAGCGTGTGGCACAAGCAGCACGTCTACGCAACGAAGGGCTCCGCTGGCGCGAGATCGGCGAGTTGCTCGGGATCTCGCCTGACACGGCCCGGCGCTATCCGCACGCGCGGCTGTGCCCCGTCTGCCAACACGAAACGATCCTGCGCGGCGAGCGCTGCCACAGCTGCTGGAGCAGCGGCCGCACGCGCTGGGGCGAACGCTTCGAGAGGGCCGACATCATTGCCGCGATCCAACACTGGGCGGCACTCGAAGGACGCGCTCCCGCAGCGATCGACTGGGAGCCAGCTGACCGCGACGGGCACCCACGCTGGGAACAGGAATGCCCCCGCTACCCACCACACAGTCACGTGATCCGCGCGTTCGGGTCCTGGAACCAAGCGCTACAAGCGGCCGGTTATGACCGGCCACGGCCGCCGGCGTACACCGATCAGCAGATGCTCGACGGCCCTGCGTGACTGGGCGCGGCGCAACGGACGGCCTCCCACAAGCGGTGAGTGGGACGGCCAGCCTGGCCGTGACGCGATCGCCGTCCGCTTCGGAGGCTGGCTGGCGGCGCTGCAGGCAGCCGGGCTGGCACCCGAGCGCGCGCTGCTGCGCTGGAGCGACTGGACCGACGAGGACATCCTCGACGGGCTGCGCAGACTGGCCGCTGCGCTCGGCAGGCCGCCTCGATCTGCCGACCGTGTCGGCCGGCTCGGCGAGTACCCGTCTTCCAGCCTGGTCGCCGCGCGATTCGGGGCCTGGAGCACCGGGCTAAAGGCCGCCGGCCTGCAGCCCGGAAACCCACCCGTCAGCGACAAGCAAATCCTCGAGGCGCTCCGCAGCTACCACGCGCAACACGGCGAGATCCCTACCACCACCGTCTGGAAACATGAACGGCTGAAGCCCTCACTACACGCGATCAGTCGCCACTTCGGTTTCTGGGACGCGGCGATCACCGCCGCCGGTCTCCGCTAGCCCCCCTCCCTCGCCTTCTTGGCTCGGCAGCGCTTGTGCTGTCACGACGATGCACGACTTAGCGCCAAGTACTTAGCGCCTTCTACGCTGATTTTAGCGCTAAGATGTGCGCGGGTTTCTCCAAAACCATCTTCACCGACCGCAAAGGAAACGCCTCGATGTTCGCTCAGCACCGTCTTGCCCGCGTGAGCGCAGCCGCGCTCCTGGCCCTCCTGGGTGCTGCTGCCAGCGCCGGCGAGCTCGCCGCTCTGAAGGCCGCCGGGTTCACCGGCACGATGCCCGCCGGAGGAAAAGTCGTCGAAGACCTGATCAGCACCCTGCAGAGCAACTGGGAATGGCTGATCGCTACCGGCGTTGGCCTCGTGCTCGTGATCGTCGCCGGGCTGATGATGTTCGGCTCTCAGCGCGCGCCCGACCATCTATTCCGCGTGATCGGCGGCATCCTGCTGATCCTCGTCGTGATCCCCGCGGTCCTCGCCTAACCGCAACGGGTCGCCGGGTGTTCTCGCTACGTCACCGCCTGCGTGTAGCCCACCCGGCGATCCTCGCCGGCGGGCTGCTGGTGCTGTGCCCCGCGGCCGCGAACGCGTCCACGCTCCACGCACCACTGGTGATCGCCGGCATCCCGGTGATCGCGCCGGTCCTAAACGGCATCGGCGGGATCTTCTCCTCGATCACCAGCGCCGTGTTCGGCGCGTTCACCTGGACGATCAGCCTCGCGGCCAACTTCCTGCTGACCACCGTCGCCGCGCTGGTGCACATGCTGATCCCGCAGTCCTGGGTTCACAAGGGTCTGCAGATCATGCAGTGGATCGTCGCGGTCCCCGACTACGCCGGCAAGATCGCGACCCCGGGCGGCGGGCACCAATACGGGTTCGCGGGGGTCAACGACCTGCGCAGCGTGTTCAGGTGGCTCGGGATCGCGATCGCGCCGCTGACGCTCGTATACGCGACCTCGCGAGCGATGATCGGCGAGTCCGACCCGGTCGCGCTGCCGCTGCTGCGGATGCTCGCCGTCGGCGCAGTGATCGTCTCCTACCCCTACTGGTGGGAGCAGGCCGCGGCACTGGTTGACCAGATCACCAACGTGATCCTGTCGCTACCCGCCGTAACCGGCGGGCTTTACAAGCTGATGGAGTACGCGGTCGACGGGGTTGCGCTCGGCGGCTGGCAGCTGATCGACCTCGGGTTGATGGGCGCAATCGCGCTCGAGCTGCTCGGCCTGATCTTCATGAAGGTCGTCGTGATCCTGCTCGGCGCGCTGCTGTACGCCACCGGCCCGCTGATGATCGGGCTGGTCCCGACCCGTCAGGGCGGCGCGCTCGCACGCGCCTGGGTGACAGCCGTGATCGCGCTCCTGTCGCTTGGGATCGCGTGGGCGACGCTGTTCGCCGTCGGCGCGCTAATGATCGACGACGCAGGCACCGCTGGCCCGCTGATCGCCGGCAACAGCGCGTTCGGCAGCCTGATCGGCGGGGTGCTGCTCGCCGTCGCGGGCCTCGCGAGCCTCTGGCTCTGCCTCAAGGTCGCGCGGGAAGCCGCCAGCATGCTGCGGATGCAGCTCGGCGGGCTGCTCGTGCTCGGCGGCCG
This sequence comes from uncultured Solirubrobacterales bacterium, assembly GCA_963709135.1. Classification (GTDB taxonomy): domain Bacteria; phylum Actinomycetota; class Thermoleophilia; order Solirubrobacterales; family Solirubrobacteraceae; genus Palsa-465. The sequence goes on from CAVPVI010000003.1 coordinate 25,477, forward strand.
TGGAGCTTCCTCCTCGTCTAGCGGGGTCGCGTCCCGCGTTTCGCAGACCACCGGACAGTCGCTGCGCGACTACGGCCGGCGGCTGGCGGCCGCCGGGAGCGCCGCCGGCGGCGAGCTCGCCGCCGCCGCCGCCGGCGCGGGCCCTGTCGCTGGCGCGGTCGCTGGTGGTGGGCGTGCCGTTGGGCAGCTCGGCCGTCGCGGGCTGCTCGGGACCGCTGCCCTCGCCGGTCGCAGCGCCGCGAGCGCGGCGGCGCCCGCGGCCGCCGCGACGTTCTCCCGCTCCCGAGCCGGCGCCGTCGCGGTCCGGATGGGTCGCGCAGGCACCGCCAGCTGGCAGCAGGCCGCCAGCCAACAACGAGCAGCAGCCGCCCGACAGACAGCAACCCCTCCGAGCGCCGGCGCTCCAGCCGGCGGCCGCTCAGGCGCTGGCGCCAAGCGCGGGCGCCCAGGCGCCCGCCGCGCGCAGCAGCCCGCCGCTGGCACCCCGACCAACGGGCGGAGAACCGCAGGAAGGTCCCGTCCGGGCGGCGCCGGCACCAGCCGCACAGCTTCGACCTCCGCCTCACCCTCCCAGCCGCAGCGGTCTGCTCCGGGCCAGGCCTCCAACAACCAGCCGGCCGGCACCGGCTCCTCCCAGCCGGAAGTTCGGCCCTCGACGCCGATCGGCGGCTCCCCGTCCCCCGCGCCCGCGGCGAGCGCCCGGCGCTTCGCTCGCAGCGCGCGGTCCACGCCCGCGCCGTCAAGCGCAGCGTCCCCGCCCGCCACCGCCGGCACACCGCCGGCTGACAAGCAGCCGCGTCGACCGCTTGGCGGCCGGTTCTCGCGGCCGTTCGCTAACCGCAAGGCAGGTGAGTGATGGCACCAGTCCCGACCCTTCGGCGGCTCAACGACCGCGAACGCTACTGGGGGCTCACCTGGCCGCAATGGATCGCTGCCGCGCTCGCCGGCGGCGTCCTCTACGCGGCGGTGAAGCTCTCGCCGTTCGGCGCCAAGGCGACCGTCACGATCGTGCTGCTGGCGCTCGCGCTCGCCACGATGGTCCTGCTCGGGGTCTCCGGCCAGGCGCTCTCCCCCGTCCGGCAGCTGCAGGCGATCACTCGCTACCGACGCTCGCCGAAACAGTGGGCGCTTCCCGAACGGCCTGACAAGCGCGGGCTCGTGCTCGCCAACGCCCCGACGCTCTACCAGCAGCTGCTCGCCGACGCCGACGAGCAGGCCAGCGATCCGCTGCTTGACGAATGGAACGGCCCCGACGACGAGAAGCCGCCGGAGCTGCTCGTCGAGAGCACCGAGGAGGTTGGGAAGTGAAGCGCCAGAGCGTCGGGTCGCTGGGCGACGTGCTGCCGATCGCGGTGGTCGAGCCCGACGGGCTGATCGATCACGACCGACGGTCGGTACGTGCGGGTGATCGAGTGCGACCGGGTCCCGAACACGATCACCGCCGACCCCAGCCAGCTGGCACGGATCGAGGACGGCTTCGCGCACCTCTGCCCGGATCATTCCCGACCGGCAATCGCTGACGATCCTCGCGCAGACCGATCCGGTCCCGATCGACGACGCGCTCGCCCCCGACGATCGCGCCACAAAGATCGCCGCGGCACGCGACCGGCTCGCCGGCCACGACGAGCTCGCCGCAGCCCGCCTGCGGCTGATGGCCGCCGCCCGGCAGACGGTCCGCGCCGCGGCCGGCGCTGAGCAGCCCGCGGTCGCCGCGCGCTGGTGGGTCGTCGTCCCCTACCGACCGCTGATCGACGACAGCCGCCAACAGCTGCGCGCGATCTGGGCTGGCGCACGCGGCCAGACCCTCTGGGAGACCCATCGCGAGGCGGCGATCGAGAGCCTGCGGCTCACCGACCAGATCGACGCGGCGCTGCGCCGCGCCGGGATCGACACCTGGCTGCTGGACGGCACCCAGGCGCTCGCGCTGCTGTGGGAGCGCCTTCACCCCGCCGCCCAAGACGACCCTGACTTCCAGGACCTGTACGACGCGTGCCTACGTAGACGCCCAAGACCACACCCCAGGACGCCGCGGCCGCCCGGCACCGGCTGCTCGAGGCGATCTGCGTCCCGGACGCCGGCCTCGAACACCGCCGAGAGCACCGCCTGGCTGCGCCACGCCGACGGGACGCTCGAGGAGATCATCCATCTCGCGACCCCGCCGCTGGCGACCGACCCGTCCTGGCTCGCTCACCTGCTCGTCCTGCCCGCTGCCGGCGACGCTCGCGGTGCACATCACCGTCGGCGTCCGCGCGCGCGAGCAAGCCCGCCAACGCCGCCGGTGGCAGCGGCTGCGCGCCGCGGTCCGCTACAAGGAGCGCCGCGACCGGCTCGTCGGCTCCGACGAGGAGGACGCGCTCGAGGAAGCCGCAGTCGTCGACGCCGAGCTCGCCGCGCAGATCGGCGCGACCGTCTACCAGGTCGGGATCTACTCGCTCGATCCGCGACCCCGCCGGGCAACGCCGAGACATTCGAGCGGATCGTCAAACAGACCTGCTCTGACTTCCACGCGCTCACCAACGCCCGGGTCGTCCGCGGCCGGCACCTCGCGCTGGCAGGGTTCACCTCCACGCTGCCGCTCGGCGTCGACACGCTGCGGCGCGACCCGCCGCTACGCGCAGCGGAACATCGCGCACTGCGTCGCCGCTGACGTCAGCCGCTGCGGCTGCCCGGACGGGCTGATCCTCGGGACCGCCGACCCCGGCGGCACGCTCGAGCGGCTCGACCCGTACGACCCGCATGTTCCCGACCACGCTGACGCTGATCGTCGGCAAGGGCGGCGGCGGCAAGACGGTCACCGCGATCCTGCTCGCGTGCCAGGTTCCTCGCGCAAGGCGGGCGGCTGTACATCGACCGACCGCTCAAGCACCCCCGATGAGCGCGGCGACACCACCGGCACCGGCCACTACGACACGCTGCTCTCGCTGATCCCCGGCGCGCGCCGGGTGCAGCTCGGGACCGCGCACGGCGCCGTGATCTGCCCATGGGACGTCCCCGACCCCGAGCACGTCCCCGACCAGAAGGTCGAGTTCCTGCTCGCATTGCACGCGCTGCTGATCGGCGACGCGCACGACCCCGAAGGACTGGTCCGCACCCTGGACGCCGACGAGGAGGCACTCCTCCGAGACGCGATCACCACCGTCTACCACCAGTGCCGCCGACACCGCAGCAGCGGCCGCGCGAACAGCTGCTCATCGACGCGCTCACGAACCCGCCAACAGCAAGGCGATCTGTCCGGCGCGAACGCCGACAAGCTGCAATCGCTGCTGCTGCGCCTCGGCCCTACGGCGCACGGCGGCACGCTCGCGCACATCGCCGACGCGCCGACCACGGTCCCCGACCGACGCGCCGCTGGTGCTGTTCGACTTCACCGGCCTGTCCGACCGGCTCGCGCCGGCGCTGACGCTCGCGGTCGCTGACTACGTCGAGTGGCAGGTCCACCGCCTGCGGCGCGCCCGCGTCGCCGGCGAGCTCGACAACGCACGGCGCGTGGGCCGGCAAGGTCGCGTTGATCATCGAGGAGGGCTGGAAGCCGCTGACCTCGCCGGCGGCCGGGGCGTGGCTGAACGAGTACGCCCGCCGCGCCCGGCACTACGCGCTGTGGCTGACGTTCGTCACCCAGTTCTTCAAGGACTTCGACTCCGAACAAGGCCGCGCGCTGCTCGCCAACCACGCCCTCGCGCTCTGCCTGCCGAACGAGCGCCGCGACCTCGAGCACGCCCGCGACTCGCTCGCGCTGACCGACACCGACATCGCCGAGATCCCGTCGCTCCCCACCCAAAAGGGCGTCTACTCGACCGCTCTACATGGTCAGCAAACGCGGCCGCGGCGCGGTCCGGGTCGCGCCCGGCGACCTCGAATACTGGATCGCGAGCTCCGACCCCGAGCTCGACCAGCCGCTCCGCCACCAAGCGCTCAAGGACACCGGCGGTGACCCGTGGCGAGCGCTGACCAAGCTCTGCGACCCGCTCTGGCACGAGCGGCACCGCCGCACAGGGACCGCGCCGGATGAACGCACCACCGCCGCCAAGCTGATCGGACTGCTCGCCGGCCGGCGCGCTGATGCTATCGCGCTCTGCCGGTCGTGCTGCTCGCCGGCGCCGGCAAACCCGCCCGTGCCTCCCAACCACCGTCGGCGCCGGCGTTCCGGCGGTGGCGGGAACTGGATCGCGACCAGCTACGGGCCGCCGTGGGGCGGGATCCAGGGCGACGGGATCACCGCCACCGGCCTTGACCTCACCGCCGGCCAGCCCGCCTACGAGATCGCGGTCGACCCCACCGTGATCCCGCTTCGCAGCTTCGAGCACGTCACCCCCAACCCGTTCGGAACCAACCACGCGTTCTACGCCGGCTGACACCGGCGGCAGCGATCATCGGCCGCCACATCGACATCTACGACTGGCAGGGCCGCGCCGCCCAAGACGCGTGGGGCGCAGCGGCACGTCACCGTCACCCCCGCCCCCGACCCCGGCACCGGCAACCTACTCGACGAGATCACCCCCACCGCCGCCGCCCGGCCGACCCCGACCAGGACGCCAGCGCCAGTGACTGCGCAGCATCAGCGGACCGCTGCCGCTCACAACCGGGCCGACCGCCGAGATCCTGCCCGACGGGATCGCAGCCGCACCGAAGCACGCGCTACACGCGGTGAAGCTCGCGATCGCCGCCGGCAACCAGCTCATCGACAAGCCCTACCTCTGGGGCGGCGGGCACGGCCAGCCGCTCACCGAGCTCGCCGCCGCGCTACGACTGCTCCGGCTCGACCAGCTACGTGCTACACGGCGCCGGCGTGCTCGGCGACTACGCACGAGGACTCAACCGAACTTCGAGACCTACGGCCAGCCCGGCGCTGGGCAGTGGATCACCGTCTACGCCAACAGCGCTCACGCGTTCATCGACGTCGCCGGGATCGTGCTGGACACCGCCTGGTACGCGCCCGTCACCCCGACCAACCCGAGCAGCGGCCCGCGGTGGCAGCCCGCATCGATCATCGCCCGCCCAATACGCCGGCGATCAAGCTGAAATGGCCTGGGTTCGACGGAGACTTCGTTTGTAGGTTAAGGATTATAGACAGTGAGTCAATTGATTGATGATGGTGTGTTAGGCGGTGTCGTCAACATCGCTTTGCCTCCTCGACGTTTCCCTTCCGCGATCTTCGCCGGGGGTGTTGCAGCGAAAAGGGGTCCCGGGACCCGGCGACAGGCTTTCCCTGTCTCGACTTCGGCGGAGCACCGCGCGTGACCGCCGGGCAGTCAAGGGAGCCGCGTCAGCGGCGCGCGAAGCGCGGGCCGAAGGCCCGACCTTTACGGCCCGGCGGCACGCGCGACCATGATGCCGAGTCGTGGCAGGGATCTCGCCCAACCGCCAACCGGCCGTCGGCGATATCCCGGGACGCGTGAGACGGGCTTTGTAGGGAAGGGGCAAGGAGGCTGACGGCTAGGTGATGCAGACCATCGGGATCGCCCCCGTGATCGTGCGGTCGACCTCTCGACGGGGAGTTGGGCTGGCTCGGCCAGCGCGGTGGGCGATGGCTCGGCCAGCGTGTTCGCGGGCGCTGGACTCGCGGTCGCTGGCGGATTGTGCGCCGCGCGCGGCCCACCAGTCGCGCTCGTGGTCGGCCGGCGGGCGGTTCCCGAGCGAGGAGTGCAGGCGCACGTGGTTAAACCAGGCGACGTACTCGAAGGTCGCGAGCTCGAGCTGGCTGTGGGTGCGCCAGACGCGGTCGGCGATCAGCTCGGTCTTGTAGGAATCCACGAACGACTCCGCCATAGCGTTGTCGTACGCGTCGCCGACGCTGCCCAGCGACGCGAGCACAAGGTGATCGTCGAGGGTCTGGGTGTAGTCGATGCTGGTGTACTGCGAGCCGTGGTCGCTGTGGTGCACCAGCTGGAGCTCCGCGCCGGGCTGGCGGGTCGCGAGCGCCATCCGTAGCGCGTCCAGGACGAGGTCGGTGCGCATATGGCTGGCGATCTGCCACCCCACGATCATCCGTGAGAAGACGTCGATCATGAACGCGAAGAACAACCTTCCTTCCCAGGTCCGCAGGTACGTGAAGTCCCCGACCCACAAGCGATCCGGCGCGCCCGCGGTGAAATCACGGTTCACGAGATCCGGGGACTTCTGCGCCTGCGGATCAGCGATCGTGGTCCGCCACGGCTTCCCGCGGCGTTTGGCGCCCTGGATACCGTTCTCGCGCATCAGACGCGCGACCTGGTCACGCCCCGCCGTCTCGCCCTCGCGCACGAGCGCCGCGGCCATCCGCCGGTACCCGTAGCACTCATAGTTGGCGTTGTGGACCTCTTCGATCCTGCCTACGAGGCGCTCGTCCTCGACCGCTCTAGCGGACCGCTGCCCGGTCTTACGCTGGTAGTACGCGGACACCGACACGCCCAGGGTCTCACAGATCGGCTCAACCCCGAAGCGCTCGCGATGCTCATCAATGAACGCACTCACTTCGATCGGTCCGGGTCGAGCTCGCGAGCAAAATACAAGCTCGCGGACTTCAAGATCTCGTTCGCTCTGCGGAGCTCCAGATTCTCTCTGCGCAGCTTGCGAACCTCCTCACGCTCCTGGCTGGTCGGGACCTCGCCACCCTCACCGGCGTCGGCCTGCGCCTGACGCACACGCTTACGCAACACCTCCGGCCCGATCCCCAAGTCCTTAGCAACATGCGCAATCGGACGCCCGGACTCCAACGCCAGCCGCACACCGCGGTCCATCAACTCCTGCGGATACTTCGACGGTCTTCCCATGACACGGAATTCCCTTCCCGAGGACAGAATCCTCGAAATCAGGTCTCCGTCAAACCCAGGGCAGCTCAAGCCGACGGCAACGGCGGGTTCGTGCAACGACACCCGGAAGGACTCTGATGCGCCCCGCTCTCGCTCCCGTCGTCCTACTGCTCGCGCTAACAACCGCCGGCTGCGGAATCACCAACCCCTACACCACAACCACCACCACCGCGTCCACGTCGACGTCGACCACGAACCCTGAGCCCCCCCAAGAGCAGAACGGCACCATCCCCACAAACGCCCAGGCCGCTCAGAACAAGCTCGCCCCCGGCGCCGCCCGCTCAACACCACAAGCCGCGCTCGAGCACTACGCCACGCTCTACATCAACTGGACCGCGCAGACGGTCGCGCAAAACCAGCGACAGCTCGCGTCGATCTCGCTCGCCGGCGCGCGCGCACAAGCGCTGCAAGCGGCCGCCAGCTACGCCAAGGACACCACCCTCCAAGCCAGCCAGGTCGCAAACACCGGCAGCATCCTGTCGATCGCGCCCGGGCAAGGCCCCGCCGCCGGCGACTGGATCGTCGTCACGCGCGAGACAACCACCGGGACCGGGAACTACGTCGGGCTACCGCCGACCGATCACGTCACCATCGCACAACTGCAACACACAACCACCGGCGGCTGGGTCATCAGCTCATGGAATCCACAGAGCTGACAGCCCCTCGACCGAGCGTCGCTGCCGCGCTCGCGCGCGCCGGCGCCGGCGTGCTCGCGCTGACCGCGCTCGGGATCGTTCTCGGGCAGCTTGACCCAGCGCTGGCCGGGCACACCCGCCCGCACCCGACGCTGAGCGCCACCGCCACCGACGCGCTGCCGATCCTGCAGAACAACGCACGGGTCCTCGCGACACCATTCCTGCTGCTGCTGCTCGGGTTCCCGGCCAGCAAGCCCGGCCGCGGCGCCGGCGATCTCCTACTCGTTGCGTTGACCGCACTCAGCACGATTCCGGTCGGTGTGGAGCTCGGCCGGTGGGGAAGCCGGCTGCTGCCGTATCTACCACACCTACCGCTCGAGTGGTCGGCGCTGAGCGTCGCGCTCTCAGCCTGGCTACTAGCTCGCACGGGGCGCCGAGACCGCGAGCGCACCCTGCAGCTGGCCGGTGTGACGCTAACGCTCCTGATCGTCGCAACCGTGCTCGAGACGTTCGCTACCCCCACCGTCTCGCCTGCTCGACCAGCTGCAGGCGAGCGCATCTCGCTGTCAGCCATCCCGGAGCCAACCGATCGCACGCGATCGACGGTCCACTCGTTGTGGTCAACGACCCAGCCATGACCGACCTGTCCTTAGCCGGCTACATGACGGCAACCCGCGTCGCTTCCGAACGCGACGGCACTCCCCTGTCCCCTGTTCGCGCCGTCGCGCTTGCGAGGACCGCACCACCCCAGGTTCTACTGACCGGCGCTCCCGTCGTTGACGAGCCGACGATCGCGGGTCAGCACGCCTCAGACGCCGCTATGCAGCTGTGTCCTTCTCCGGAAGGGAGCCGGCTGGGTTGATTGCCTGCGCCTCATTCTGCGCCGGGACGGCCCGGGTCGCTTCAAGGTCGCTGCGCTCCCTTCCCCTCACTGCGTTCGGTTCCGCTCGGCCGCCAACCGGCGCGGATGTGTCTTGTCAATCAACCCCCGGATCCCCACAAGGAGGGACCCAAATGCTCAACAGCGTCAACATCATCGGCAACCTGACCCGCGACCCCGAGCTCCGCAACACGGCAAGCACCGAAGTCGCGAACCTACGAGTCGCGGTCCAGCGACGCAAGCGCAACGGCGAGGACCAGGGCGCCGACTACGTCAACGTCGTCGCGTTCGGGACCACCGCCCAGTTCGCCGCCAAGTACCTCAGCAAAGGCCGCCAGATCGCAGTCAAGGGCCGCCTCCACCACAACGAGTGGACCGACAACGACGGCAACCGGCGCGAGGCGCTCGAGGTGATCGCCGACGAGATCCACGGCCTCGCCCGCCCCAACAGCAAGGCCGACGCCGACCTCGCCGAAGCACACGAGGAGGTCGCCGCTATCTAACCGGCCAGCTGGCGGGACCGCAAACACCGCGGCCCCGCCAGCCACCTTACCGCCGCCACCACCGACCGAAACACTCCCCGACACCACCAATACCAGCGATGAGCGACACCACCACATCCGACGTCCTGCAAACCCCGTGCCCGACCCGCCGCATTACCGTCAGCCTCCCCCTCGCCACGATTGAGCAACTCGACCAGCTCGCAACCACCGGGCGCGTCAACCGTCAGCAGCTCGATGGCCAGATCATCAACGCGAGCCTGCTCAGCGAGACGCCGCACTGGCCCACCGGTCCCGATCCACTCGGACGCCACACCGAACGAGCCTATGTGACCCATTGCCGCTCGCTCGAGCTCGCCCAAGCGCACGCGGAAAAAGCATGACCACACGCGACGAGACCGCACCGTCTCAGTCGCTCAACCCGGCCAGCTGGCGGGACCGCAAACACCGCGGGCCCGCCAGCCCCCTAACCGCCACCACCGAGAACACGGACATGGACCCGCTCACGACCACCCAACCGACCGCAAGCCTCCACCACCTTCCCCCGAGCACCCGCCAGCTGCCGGGCCTCGATCGGCAGATCGCTTTGCTGCAGAGCCAGCTCGAGCAGCTCTACCGCCACCGCGCCGGGCGGCTGCATCCCACCCTGCCAGGCTGGGGCTGGTGCCAAGCGTGCGGCCGCGAGCTGGTCCACGCCACCGACGGCTATGACACCTGCCCAGCCTGCACCCCACGGAGGGCCGCATGAACCGCCGCTGCCCAGCCACCATCGCCGCACTCCTCACGGCGATCGCTACCGCCAGCGCGAGCACAGCGCTCCCGGCCGGCGGCTACGCCGTCCAGAAGTTCCCGCCCGGCGAACGCTGCCACGTCACCGGCAGCGGCCTGTACGTCCTACCCGACAGGGCATGCACACCAGGCGCGATCAACCCCGCCGTCACCCAGACAACCATCCACCAGACGATCTGCAAAGCCGGCTGGAGCGCCGGCGTTCGACCACCGGAGAGCGTCACCGAGACCGAGAAGCGCGCCGCGCTGAGCGCCTACGGCAACTACGACGGCCGGGCACTTCACCCCTACGAGCTCGATCACCTGATCTCACTCGAGCTCGGTGGCGCGAGCAACAGCGCCAAGAACCTGTGGCCGGAACCGAACTACCCCGGCGTCAGCGACGACAGCTACTACCTCAACCCCAAGGACCACCTCGAGGACAAGCTCAACGAGCTGATATGCAACGGGCAGCTGACGCTCGCGGCCGCGCAGCACGCGATCGCGACGAACTGGATCGCCGCTTACCGGAGATGGGTGCGATGAACGCCCGTCCGCTCGCGGCGCGGGGACTCGCCGCCCCTGATGATCGCCGCCGCTTCGCGCCGGCGGACGGGGCTGACCGAGCCCCCGACCCGCAAGGAGCAGTCATCCCCGATCACACCCAACCCCGCCCACCAGACCCCAAATACGGGTACGGCCTGTTCAACTCGTGGATGAAGTCCCTCGACGAACGCGACCAGCGGCTGCGTCGCCTGTGGCAGATGAGCCCCGAGCAGCGTGCCGCGGCCATGCGCCGCGGCGAGCTGACCGTGGAAGAGCTCAGCAAGTGGAGCTCCCGCCACCCGCAGCAGATCCCGCGGATCGACGGCGAGCTTGAATGGATCGCCGTCAAGACCCCCGAGTACCTCGGCGACTGAACCATGGACGAGCAGCTCTGGCAAGTGGTCGTCGACGAGCAGCGCAACGCCACGCTGGCCGGCACTGACGGTCTCGCCTACGCCAGCCCGCCACACCAGCTCCAGCAGGCGCGCCTGCTGATCGGCCTCCTGAATGGATGCCTCGACGACGGGCCCGGCCCGTGGAGACACCCCGTCGCCGGCGGGACCAGAACCATCCACCTACAACCCCTGAGCCCACCATGACCCTGAAACGAACCCGCACCGAGGACCTGGTGCCCGTCTCGATCAAAGGCCGCCAGCTCCGCGGCCTCGCCGAAGCAGACCCCGCCGCACGATCATCTCAACCATCACCCTCACCTCGACCGCCCAGGCGATCGTTTGGCTTCTCTGGCTGGCCGCAGGTCTATTCCTCGTCTACCGACTAGTCCGCATTGTCAACGCTCCAGACTGGCAGCGCGTGCCCTGGTCAGTGCTGATGGAGCCGCTCTGGTCTCCACTCCTCGCCGTCCTCCTCGTCCTACTGCTCCAAGTGATCCTCGCCAAGGCATGAACACGCTCAGCACAGCCACCAACACCACTCGAGAGCTCGACGTCTACCTGCGACTGCTCGCGGGTCCAAAACCCAGCGGCAGACTGATCGAGATCCGCTACCCCGCCGTCCGCGGCCGGATGCGGCAGGTATTCACACCAGCTGTCCACCAAGCGCAGGCCGCGAAAATCATCACGTCACTTGCTGCCCGCAGCGACGTGTACATCGGCGTGCTGCTGCGCGATCGCCGCGCGGGAGGCGCCGACGCCGTCAGCGAATCGCACCTCTTGTGGGCCGAGATCGACCAGCCCGACGCCCTCGACCGGCTGACCGCATTCTCGTGGCCGCCGACGCTGATCATCAGCTCCGGCAGCGCCGGACACGCTCACGCGTACTGGCTGCTGCGCAAACCGATCGCCGCCGAACTCGTCGCGGCCTACAACCAGCGACTCGCGCTCGCACTCGGCGGCGACGAGGCCTCGGTCGACGCCGCGCGAATCCTGCGACCACCCAACACCCTCAACCACAAACACACGCCGCCGACGCCCGTCCGGATCGCCGCAGCGCGCCCAACCCGCCGGTATCAGCTCGGGGCGCTGATCGACACCCTCCCACCACCACCACCGCGGCGATCGGCGTCGCCGCCAGCCGCCCGCTCAGCCACCGGACGGGCAGAGGACCAGCTACTGCGGTCGGTGCCCGCCGAGACCTACGTGCAGGCGCTGACCAGCCGTGAGCCAGACCGGACGGGAAAGATCGCCTGCCCGTTCCACGACGACTCAACCCCCAGCCTCCAGCTATACGAGGACGGAACCTGGTACTGCTACGGCGCCTGCCAAGCCGGCGGATCGATCTACGACTTCGCCGCCCGACTGTGGCACCTCGACACCAAGGGTCGCGACTTCCTTCAGCTGCGCGAGCGGCTGCTCGCGCGCTGTTGCCGCTCACGATAGTTTCGAATGTGCAACCGAGTTTCGAACGGCGCTGGCCCGCAGTGCAATCGAGGTTCGCGTAAGCGTTAGGACTGTAGGACTCGCTCGGCGGCCACTCGGCTGCGGTGATCGTGTCGTCATCGTCGTGGTATTCGACTACACGGTTGGTTGGTCATCCAAGCCGCCGGCGGTATGCCGGCCTCTCGGCAGCGCTGATCGATGTAGTCAAGGACCGCTTCCAGCATCAGCGTCTGGTCCGCGCGCGTGCGCTGCGGCAGAAGGATCAGCCCCGCGTGCAGCCTCCTGCACCGTCAAGAAGCGAAAATGGCGCTCGTTGTTGGTGACGAGCACCCACTCCTCATCTGAGACGACCCTGTAGAGCGCCGGGTCCTTGGCCTGCAGCAGCCCACGGTACTCGTTGCACGTCGCCTCATGGCGCCGCCTGGCGACAGCAACGAGCGTCGGTGAGAGACACTCGTCGATCCACAATCTCACGCCGCCCGCGCGTGGGCACCTGAACCCCGGACCCGCGTCCCCGGAGGATCTGCCCACGGACGCGACGGTCGGCCCTGGCGTGGATTGGCCTTCGCCCACAGCGGAGCCAGCTCAAATGCCTCCTCGGGCAGGAATGGGTAGTCCTCTCGCAGGACTTCGGGCTTCTCGCCCAGCTCGATCTGCCGGGCCAGTCCCCGGACCGGGACTCGCGTCCCCTTGATGACCGGCTCGCCGCCGCACACCTCAGGGTCGACCTCGACCAGCCGCCCGCGCAGCTCGATGTAGCGCCGTGCGCGCAGCACCGCCTGCTCAATCTCCGGTCCAACGCGCACCGCAAGCGCTCCGTCGAGGCGCAGCTCCGCATCCACTTCAGGGCCGCTACGAGCCCACGCAGCCACGCGCCTCTTCACAACGACCGGCAAGCAGACACGCGTCTGCGCAAGCAGCGTCAGCGCTCCGACATCCTCTGGCGCCAGAAGCGTCCGGCCTTTGCGTGCATGCCCGCGCAGCACCTTCTGCTCGATCGCCTTGTTGACGGTGCCCAACGTCGTGCCGCTCAGCTCGGCGGCCTCCCGGCGCGTCATCAGCGCCGCCACTCCGGAAAACTCGTTCCTCACCGGGAAATACTTTACCACGGTCGTGCCGCTCGCCCGTGTCGAAGTCATCCCGCGCGGCGGGTACGGTCGTAGCGAACATACGCACGAACTTGTCGCCGAGATCTACGCGCTGCTGATGTCTCGCCCGGCGTCGGCGCCACAGCGGGAAAGCCTCCGTGGCTCGATGGCGAGATCTACGAACTCGTAAGGAGAGATAAGCGGATGGAGCCGAGTAGAGCCGGCCCCTACGTGGCCCGGGCTAGTTGATGACTACCGACGACGAGACGGCCGCGACAAATAGTCTGCCGTCGCGCTCGGGCGGGCGGGCGGGCCGACGTGGATCGCACAGACCGCAGGTATTCATGGCTGCTCGATAACGCCCACGCATCCGCGGTCAACTGGCTTCGGCAACACGCACTTGACGCGTAGTCGGACGAGCTGGCGGTCTAGCGCCCCGGGTCGGTCAAGCCTGGGTCCAACTACGTTTTCACGGGGCAAAGTTCGCTGAGCGGCAACACCCGCGCGCGTACACAGCTGTGCCCCCAAACCCGGGCGAATCGCCGCCCACGGCTGTCGTACGCCGCGGCCGGCGCTACTTTGATCCGGTGCCCAACCTGCGTGGCGAGCTGCCATTCGACGTTGAGATCGCCGGACAGCCGGTCGCGGCTCACACCGGCTACTGGTGGAGCGGTGGCGGTCCGGTGCTTACGATCGCGACCGTGCTGCCCGACCGCGGACTCGCGTTTGAGCAGATCAGCACCTACATCGGGCACCCCGACACCGATACAACCGTCACGCACCTGACCGTCGCCTACGGTCAGCGGGCCGAGACCGAGACCTACACCTGCCCCTATGCGCAGCTGAACACACTCAGGTTGACGCGCGGGTGCGCGTACAACCACGTTCACCAGCTGATCGACAAGCTCGCCGAGCTCGGGCTCGCCGCGCAGGTCAAGCTCGCCGACGAGACGTTCAGCGCGCTCGAGCGCGTCCAGTAGCCACCTCCCAGCCCGCGGTCGGCGGGGCCGCCTCTCCCTTTTGAGTGTGGCGCCCTGGCGGGCGCCTGCGGTCGAGGAAACGGCCCGCCGCCCGCGGGCGGGGCACCGACAGCACGAAGACCAATCGTGATCAGCCGCCAGCTCAATCGACGCGGCACGCCAAGCCGCGTCGGCGCAGCACACCAGCACAGCCTGCAGGTCGACGCTGGCGCTGTGATCGAGAACCTGCACCGCCCTTGCCTGTTGCGGAGCAGCACGCGGGCTAGGACTCAGACCACATCTACTGGCCGGACCATGAACTACTCCGCCGATCGGGATCCGTTGCAGTGGAGCATGGACACGCTCGACTGGGTTGCTGTACGGCTCGAGGTCGTCTGGCTGGCCTTGAGGGGTGATTGACACCCGCCGGGCGGTCGGGCCGTCCCCTCCCGGATTGTGCGCGCTGACGCGCGCGTGGGGTCGGGGAACGGCCCGCCGTCCGGCGGGACACCTCAACCAAGGGAGCCTGATGCTCAGCCGAGCTCACACCTTCAAGATCGACGGACTCGACGCCCGTCCCGTGACCGTCGAGGTCGACGTCAGGGACGGCCTGCCGTCCACCACCTTCGTCGGCATTGGCGACCAGTGCGCGCGGGAGATCCGTGAGCGGGTGCGCTGCGCGATCCTCAACAGCAACTACCGCTATCCCACCGGCCGGGTCACCGTGAACATCGCGCCTGCGAACCTGCGGGCGCTCGCCGCCGGCATTGAGTTCCCGATCGCGCTGGCCGTGCTCGCTGCCAGCGGGCAGCTCGACGCCCAAGCGCTAACCGGCGTCGGCGCCTACGGCGCGCTGTCGTTGAGCGGCGAGCTGCGCAGCCTGCCGGGCACGATCGCGGTCGCGGAGGACTGCCAGCGAGCGGGGATCACCCGGCTGCTGGTGCCCGGCGACTGCGCGCCGGCGGCAGCGACCGCTCAGGGCCCGCAGGTGCTGGCGGTCTATGACCTGGTTCACGCTGTCGAGAGCCTCTCGGGCAAGATGCCGGTGACTCCCGCGCACGCGCCGTTGCGGGTACTGAGGCTGAACCGCGAACCGCTGCCGGACCTCGCTGATGTACGCGGGAACCGGCAAGCGATCCTGGCGCTCCAGGTGGCGGCCGCCGGCGGTCACCACCTGCTGCTCGAGGGGCCGGCCGGGAGCGGCAAAACGATGCTCGCCCGCCGCCTACCGGGCGTCATGGCGCCGCTGAGCGACGCGCAGACGCGAGAGGTTCATCGCGTCTACAGCGTCGCCGGCCTCAGGATGCCGGCAAGCCAGCGGCCGTTCCGGGCACCGCACCACAGCATCTCGCTCACGGGCCTGCTTGGCGGCGGGTCGCCGGCGCGGCCGGGGGAAGCGACTCTCGCCAACCACGGGGTGCTGTACCTCGACGAGCTCGAGGAGCTACAGCGCGGCGCGCTGGACGCGCTTCGCGGCCCGCTTGCCGACGGCCAGGTGACGCTGATCCGAGGGGAGCGGGCGCTGCGATTCCCGACGCGGTTCACGCTGCTGGCCGGCTTGAGCATCGCGGACGATCGCGTGTCGCAGGTCCGCCAGCGGCGCCGCGTCGGCGCGCTGCTTGACCGCTTCGATCTGCGCGTCCACACCCGACCAGCTGACCCCGAGGATCTCGCCGGCCCGCCGCTCACGGACACCGCGACCGTACGCGCGCGGGTGATCGCCGCGCGGGAACGACAGACCCAACGCGAACAGGCCGTCGAGAACCGGGACCTGCCCGCTGCCGCCCTTGAGGCGCGACTGTCGCCCAGCGCGCGTCACGCGCTCGCGCACGCCCTGCAGGCCGGCGAGCTGACGCCGCGCGCGGGGGTTGGCGTCCTGCGGGTCGCGCAGACGCTGCACGACCTCTACGAGCCTGGCGCATCACTGCTCGAGGGGCCGCTGCTGATCGAGGCGATGGTGCTGGCCGGCGCGATCGCCCGCGCCCCGATCACCAGCTAACAGCACGCGCTCGGACAGGCGGCAGGCCGCGGTGTTGGGTGGCCCGACCCCTCCCGAGTATGGCGCGCAAGCGCGCCCGGGTCGGGGAATCGGGCCCCCCAGCACCCGGGTCACGGGCCCCTACAAACAGGAGGAAACGATGGTCAACGCAACAGCCAGCACCGGCAAGTTCAACGTGCCGGTCGAGAAGATCCACGTCCCGACCAACGTCCGGCCGCTCGACGAGCAGCACGTCGACGCGCTCGCCGGCTCGATCGCGCTGCAGGGCCTACTCGTGCCAGTGATCGTCACCCCCACCACCGGCGAGCCGGCCGATCAGGGCTACCAGTACGAGCTCGTCGGCGGTTTCCACCGCTACGCGGCGGTCACCAAGCTCGGCTATGCCGTGATCGAAGCGGTGCTCCACACCCCTGATGGCGCCGAGCATGGCTCCGCGGTCGCGAGCGCGCGAGCGACGGAGAACATCGTTCGTAAACAGCTCAACGCCTACGAGGAGGCGGTCGCCGTGCGCGCGATGCTTGACCGCGGTCTGAGCGAGGACGGTGCTGGCCAGGCGCTCGGCTGGCCGAAGGCCCGCGTCACCGCTCGGGTCAAGCTGCTCGAGCTGCCTGAGATCGCGCAGCAGATGATCGGCGACGGGCTGATCCCGCTCGCCGCGGTTGACCAGCTGCGCCAGATCGGGAAGGTCAGCCCGGCGCTGCTCGACACGGTCATCTCGTTCATTGCCGACGGAAACGAGTGGGTTGCCGAGCGGCTCGCTCGCGAGCCGGGCTGGGTGATCGACAGCGTCCTGCGGCGCGGTGACAGCAAGGTGTTCGCCGCGCACATGACCCAGGTCGACAGCCACCAGCTGCCGCACCTCAAGCTCGGCAAGAAAACCGACGCGCTCGTGCAGGAGGCGATCGAGATCCACCGCAACCTCGACCGCTACGCCTACGGCTCGCCGGCGTTCCCGTTCGCCGAGGAGGACGTCGACCAGGCCCGCGCCGGCGGCGTGCTGATCGAGTTCGCGGGCAGCCGGCCGATCATCGCTGACCGCTCCCTGTACCGGGAGCTTTGCAAGCAGGCGATCAAGCGGACCGTCGAGCAGCTCCGCGCCCGCCAGCTGCAGGTCGCGCAGGAGCGCAAGGCAGCCAAGGCCTCCGGCCAGACGCAGCCGGCTGACCCGGCCGGCGAGGCAAAACGGCAGCACGGCCGGCAAATGCGCCAGCTGGCCGAGCAGGCGCACGGCGTCAACATCGACCTCGGCTGGGCGCTACGCAACGAGCTCGCCGTCGTAGACCCGAGCGACCCTACGGTGGCCAAGTTCTACGTGTACGCACTGTTGGGCTCCGACTACGACGGGTCGCCGCCGTACACACAGTCCGGTGAGCTCGTCGCCGAGCTAGCCGTCCGCGGGATCCGCCTCGTGATCGACGAGTTCCGCACCGACGTGACCAAAACCCGCAAAGACGGATCCAAAGGCGCGTTACGGATCGCTTACACCGACCCAAAGAAGCCCGAGGACCCAGTCGCGTGGATGTGGAAGTTCATCGACGGTGCGAAGACCGCCGGCGAGCTATACGGCCGGGCGCTGGTCGTGATCGCCGCCGAGCGGCACGCCAGCCGGCTGGTAGTCCCCTCCAGTCAGCAGCACCCCGCCAAGCGCTGGCCGTCCCACAAGGATCACGCCGCCAAAGCGCTGGCCAAGCTGGTCGACTCGCACCTGCCCGGGTCGCTGAAGCAGCTCGAGAAGGCCGTCGCCAAGGCAAAAGCCGACCACGACAAGCAGCTCGCCGAGCTCAACAGCAAGCGCAGCAAGGCTCCAGCGGCAACGACCACGGCTGCCGGTGAGGTCGAGCACGACGCCGACCTCGACGGCGACCAGGACAGCTACGAGCTCCTCGACGAGGACCTCGAGGACGAGTACCGCGACTACGCCGGTGCGGTCGGACCCGACGGCGCCGTCTACTCCGACGCCGATCCCGGCCTCTAACCGCTCGCGACCAGGGGGGTCCGGCCACGTGGCCGGACCCCGCAGCTTTGCCAACAGCACTAAGCGCCTGGCAGGGGCGGGCCGTCCCCTCCCTGATTGTGCGCCCTGCCGGGCGCCTTGGGGTCGGGGAAACCGGCCCGCCCCTCCCAGGCGGGCCCGCAACCACCAAGGGGATCTGATGGGTTCTTTCAAACCGCGTCGATTGACCGACGAGGAGCGCGCGCAACGGCGCGCTGCCGATCGCCAGTACGCACAGCAGGCCGTCGAGCAGCTCCGCAGCTCTGCCGGCTGGCAGCAGTGGCTGCAAACTCGTGCGGAGTTTCGGACCTACAGCTTCGGTAACCAGCTGCTGATCGCGATGCAGCACCCGACCGCCACCCGCGTCGCCGGGTTCCGGGCGTGGCTGAAGCTGGGCTACTGCGTGCGCAAGGGCGAGACCAGCATTCGAATCTGGGCGCCATGCCCGCCGTCCAAGAAGCAACTCGACGCGTGGCGTGAGAGCGGCAGCGACCCTACGGCGCGGCCGCGAACGTTCTTCAAGCTGACCGCCGTGTTCGCGCAAGACCAGGTCGAGGAGCTACCGCCGCCGGCCGTGCCGGCACCAATCGACTGCCCCTACCGGGAGCTCGACGGCGATGACCTCGCCGAGGTCCTGCCACGGCTCGTCGAGCTCGCCGGCGAGATCGGCTCAACCGTGACGTTCGCGCCGATCGATGGGTCCGCCTACGGCTACTACCAGCCAGACACCAAGCGGATCGTGATCGACACCCAGCACTCGATCAACCAGCAGACCGCGGTGCTCTGCCATGAGCTCGCGCACGCACTCGTCCGCGCCGACCGCCAAGGCGACGATCCGACGCTCGACTACGCCAGCGAGGAGCTGGTCGTCGAGAGCGTCGCGTTCACCGTCGTGCGCTCATCGCTCGGGATCGACGCCGACGCCGCCTCGATCCCCTACCTCGCGGCGTGGGCGGAGAGCAGCGACATCAGCGTCATCGAGCAGATGGCCGGGCTCATCGACCGCATCGCCAGACGCATCGAGCAGGCAATCCGACCGGACGCCGCAGATACCACGGTCGCCGAGGCGACAAGCGAGACGCTGGCGGTGGTGGCATGAGCACCGACGAGCATCTGCAGCTCATCACCGACACGCTGCGTCAGCTCGACACGCGCCGGCACACCACCCCGGCGCGGCTACAGCTCACCCACGAGCAGCGAGAAGGCAGAAACGGCCGATGGGTCGCTCAGATCCTCGCCGACCCACTGCGACGACCGCTGCTCGCGCACGCTGTCGCGCCGATCACCGCGTTGCACAGCCTCTCACAGGAGTGCGCGACGCTTGACTGGCAGCGGGTGAAGCGATGACGATCACCCGCATCGCCGAGGGGTGTTGGGAGCTGCGCACCTGCCACGGCACGCTGATCACGACCGGTGACCTGTACACGGTCGTGAAAGTGTGGGCGCGGATGCGCCGCGAGGGCTGGTCAGATGTCCCGTGGGGCTTGCCCGCGTTCGTCAACGGCCGACGCACGATCGAGTGCACCACGCGGCACGACTGCGAGTGCCGCGCCTGCAACCAGCACCCCGGCCAGCCGACGGCTAACCGGTAGCTACACGACATCTCGCGATCGCCCGCGGGGGCGCGGGCGGTCGCGAGACGCGGGGTCGCGAACATCACGGGTGACGAGAGGAGCCAGTCGGAGTGTGCGTCTGAACAGGCGGTGGGGGGCCAGTCGCCGGCCAGTAGGGCAGCGCCTGTGGGTCAGGGGAAGGCAACCCCTCAAGCCCACCACGCCGCCGGTCGGCGGTCAAGGTCGGGCTTCGCCTGCCCTGCGGGCACCCCTGTCGGGGCTCGCTTGACAGCCGCCCGCCGGCGCGGTCAGGGCCGGGGCATGCCCACACCCCCGACCAACAGGAGCAACCCCGTGAGCACCGCCAACTGGCCCCCCACCGCCCGCCAACTCCGCTACCTGCGCCAGCTCGCCAACCGCGCCGGGCAGACGTTCACGACCCCCCGCACCCGCGAGCACGCCTCCCAACAGATCGAGCGGCTCCTGGCCGTGACCAACACCGGGTTCACGTTCGCCGAACTCGCCGACGAACTGCACCACGGCGATGTAAACCTCCCGACCGACCTCGCCTCCGCAGTCCAGGCATGGGAAGTCACCGGCCACGGCTCAACCGCAACCTGGAGCCAGCGCGCATGACCGCGCTGGCCTCCCCCACCCCAACCGCAAACGTCAACGGCCACACCATAGGCCGCCGCGCAGAACTCGCCCGCTACAGCACACCCGCAGGCGAAAGGCTGCTGTACGGCCAACGGATCGACGGGCACGTGCGACTCGTCGACGCTCCCGCAACCGGCGCCGGCCGCAGCTACGTCATCGAGCGCGAGCTCGAACAGGACGGATACGCCGCGCTGCAGGCCATCGTTAGCGACTACCTCGACCAAGCAGCCCGACACCAGTCCATCCCGGCCGCTGACAGCCCGATCGACCGATACCTACAAAACCTGGAATGAGCCATGCGACAATCAGACCTATGGCAAAGGTGTTCGAGCTGGCGATCAACGACGCCAACACAACTCGCTACGTCGTCGAAGAACAACTCCCCGACGGGCGCGTGATGCTCCGCCCACAAACCGAACTCGAAGCGATCCGCGAGCGGCTCGGCAGCCGCCCGCTGACCGACGATGAGTTCGCCGAGCTGATCGCCCCCCACCTTCAGCCAGCTGACGGAGAAGGGTAAGCCGCCCTCATGAGCGCTTCAACGCCCGGCCCGGTATTCCGGGTCCGGTTTGACACGCCCACCTACGACCAGGACCTCCAGCGCGTCCGCAAGGAGGGCCGCACCGTCGCCACCAACGCCCGCGCGCAGCTCGAGCGCGACGGCATCGCCGTCGCGCTCCTGAGCGCCTGCCAAAGCGACGCACGCGACGGCACCGAGCTCGGCGGGCTGGCCAAGCTCTACCTCCCGATCCCCTACGGGCCCTGGGGACTCGTCCTGGCCGGCGACCGCGACATCAACGGGCCCTTCCTAGCGGTCGTTGCGTTCGGTGAGCGCCACCCCCACCGCGGCCCCAGCGTCTACGCCATCGCCCACTACCGTCGACACGGGCACTGGCCCACCACTCCCGACGATCCTCGCCGCCGAGGGCGTCGGCCGTAAGAGCCCCACAGTTCCGGCCGCCGGGTGTCGTGCCGTCCGCGCTATGCCTGACGGACCCCGAGCACGGTCCCTCCCAGGTAAAACGCCGGGGGAACCGCGGGCGGCAGCAGCAGAAGGTGATGGCGACTTGCTGCTCGCCGATCGCGCCGCGTTGGCACGCGCTCGATCGTCAACGGCGAGCGCCGGCATCGCCGAACAGATCGCGCCCGACCCCCGGATCCACGCGACCCTCTGCTTCGTCGACGCACACCTCCCCACCCTCCGCACGCTACGAGTCAACGGCTTCCCGGCCTCTACCAACGTCCGTCGGCTCGCCCAGCTCAGCAAGCCCGGCCGCCAGCTTTCCGCCTCGCGAGAAGATCGCCACCATCGCGGAACACCTCGCTCGTTGGCTCCCGCCCCCCACTCCGGCGTAAACCTTGGCTTGACCCGAGGTCGGCGGTCCCTCGGCGACCGGCTGGAGCTATTCGCGGCTCCCGCCGAGTATCCGGCCGGAGCCGGGCTTCAGCCGGCGCGAGCCTGACGGCTGTTTGCTGACAAACGTGCTGACCGGCAAGTCAGCTAACATGCTGGCCATCAAACATGTCAGAAAACATGATTGCAAACATATTTGTCAGCAAACGTGTTTGCTGACAAATATGCAGGATTGCTGGCACGCAAACCGAATGAGATCGCTATGCGCGTAATCGCTGTCTGCACGCAGAAGGGCGGAGTCGGCAAGACGACGGCCGTTGCCAACCTAGCGGCCGCCTGGGGCGGCCGGGGCCGGCGCGTATTGGCGGTCGACTTCGATCCGCAGTTCGCGCTCACACGCCGGTTCGGCGTCGACCCGTCGCAGACCGCGACGATCGTGGACGTCCTCGAGGGAATGATCCTCAAGGACCGCGAAGCACCGGGAGTGGGGGAGGTCACCGTCGAGTCCGTCGCACCCGGGGTTGATCTGGTGCCCTCCCGTCGGCGGCTGGCTGATGTCGAGACATCGCTTGTGCGCGAGATCAAGCGCGAAGCGTTCCTGCGGCGCGCGCTGAAGGGCCATCAGGAGAAATACGACATCGTGTTGCTGGACTGCCCACCGAACCTCGGGCTGCTGACCGTCAACGCGCTCTGCGCGGCTGACGAGGCGATCGTTCCGATCGACATGAAAAGCGTCGATGCGCTCGCCGGTGCCGAGGAGCTGATCGCCACCGCCGAGGCGCTGGAGGAGGACGGTCCCAGAGTCACGGCACTGTTCCGCAACCGCGTCGAGGGCAGCCGCTTGCACCGCCGGCAGGTCTACCTCGCGATTGATCGGGCGCTCGGCGAGCTGCAGCTGCCGATCGCCAGGACGCTGATCCCGGCTCGTGATGACTTCGAGAAAGCCGCGATCAACCAGGTGCCGCTAGTTGTCTGGCGCCCTGACCACGCTGGATCACTCGCGTTCTACGCGCTCGTCGACGAGCTCGAGGAGACGGCGGCATGAGCGGTCTGAACGTCACGCGGCTCGATTCGCCGTTGCGGCGCGATCACGCGCCCGAGAAGCCAGCTCCCGCGCGCGCCTCAGCGACCCGCCGGGCACCGCGACCGGCCCGCGCGCCGGCGAAGGCACCTGCAGCGCCGTCTGGGGCGCCTGCGGCCGTCTCAGAGGCCCTCAGCGGGCCTGCAGGGAGGCTGCCGGACCCACCGGCGCTGAACGAGGCGCTGGAGGGGTTCTCCTCGCGCCTGCCGAGTTCGTTGCGCCAGTCGCTCGCCGACATGACCACGGCGCTGCGGGCGCGCTCCGGGGAGCGCTCGCAGAAGGGCCTCTCCGAACAGGAGGTGCTCGCTGTCGCGATCTGGGCGCTTGGCTCGGCCTCAGATCCCGATGCGGTGGAGCAGTTCGCCGTGCGGCTGGCCGAGTTTCGCGCTCGCCGGTTCGCGGCCGAGGCTGAGGCGCTGCGCGCGTCCTAGCGCGTGTTTGGCGGCGCGAGACCCGGCAACGGAATGATCTCGGCGCCGAGCTCGCGCTCAGCACGCAGGATGTAGCTGCCGGCGGCGGTCTGCTCGACCTCAAGGCGTGTGTAGCGCTGGTCCTTTTCGAGGATCCGGGCGGCGGCTCGCGCGATCGACGCTCGCCGATCGCGCTCCCGTGCGGCGCTGATCCCGAACTCCTCGTACAGCTCGAGCGTCAGCGGGACACTGAACGTTGCGGTGTGCTCTGGCGTGACCCGGAACTCGTCGCTGTGGGCAGCCAGGTAGATCGCCAGGCGCTTAGCGATCCCCGACAGGCCACGCAGGACCTGCCAGGCGATCGCCGCGACGGTGTGCGCGTCCAACTGATCCACCAGCCAGGAACCCAGCCGTAGCTCAAGCGTGCTTGCTGTGATCGCTCCGTCGCGCAGCGGCTCGCTGATCGTCAGCTCTTGGATGATCCGCCGGCGCTTGCTAGCCAGCCAGCGCTCGTCGCCGTTCTCGACGGTCAGCACGGTTAGGTCGAGGCTGACGTTGTAGAGGCGGTCCAGCGCCTCGCGGACCAGCGCGTACTGCATGCCGCCGTTGCGGCTGCCGTACAGCGCGTGTGTGATCTCGCCGAGCGTCGCGATCAGCCGACCGTCGGAGGGGCGCTCGGCCTGATACCAGCGGGTGATCGCCCACGTCAGAACGTCGAACTCCAACTCGCCGAGCGGCGCGTTCTTGGCGCTAGCCAGGAAGTCCAGCAGTCGTGGGTCGCGCCGCTCGATCTTCAGCTCGAGCTGGCGGGCGCCCATCTGCCAGACGGGGCTGTTGGCCAGCGATCGCTCCAGGTAGCCGACTGCCTCCCGGCTCTCCGGATGCAGGTTCTCGGACGCCTCGTCGCTACTCATCGCGAGCGATCGTAGGGGGGGGCGCGGACGAACCTACAGACCCCAGTTAGCCCGTTGCGCGCAGGCGCGCGTGAACCTACAGACCCCCCCGCGCGTCAACCTACAGACCCCCGGCGCGCGTGAACCTACAGACCCCGCGCGTCAACCTACAGACCAGGCGCGTGTCGACCTACAGAGGGGCGCGGCTCGACCTACAGACCCGCGCGCGTCGACCTACAGACCAGAACGCGCAAAAAGCGTGGTTTCTGTCCGCACGCGTTCTCACGATCCTTGGTTATGCACAACGCGCGCACGGCCTGGATGCCGGCGGCGCCTGCCCTGCAGGAGCCGCCCGTGTAGCGGGCGCGCCAATTCCCAGCAGCCGAGCTAACGCAAAAGACCGAGGTCGCCACCTCGGTCTCTGCGCAACTTGGCTGGTCCTACATAGCCCCAACGAGGGGCGACCTAAAACCACCGCTAAACCCGTTTTCCTGGATCTGGAGTGGGATTTTAGCTGTCGGTCGGACGGAATCCCAGCCGTTGACGTTTCGCGCGCTTAAGCGCGCTCGGGTTGACGTTCACGGCGCTTAAGCGCGGCTCTACCTACAGACCCGCGGTTCCCGCTTCGTCCCTCCTTCTCAGCGGCTTGAGCGAGGTCGTTGTGCGAGCGCGTGGTCGGCACCGCGAGCACCCGGGATGCGGGTGTTGGCGGTGCTGACAATGACCGCACCAACCAAGCCTCGAGTTGATCCCGCGCGATCGCGTGGGCTGCGACGTGCTCGCAAGCTCGACGCGGCGCTGCCCGAGCTCTCGATCACGGCGATGCCGGCCGCGATCGACGCGATCCATTTCCTGGCGCTGATGACCCGCAGCCGCCAGGCGCTGGTCGATGCGGGCAAGCTCGCGCCGAAGTTCCTCTGTCATCGGCAGGCGTTCACGACCGCCTACGCCGAGCTGGGGTACTACCGGCGCCTAGCGGCCGGGGGGGAGTGCGGCGGCACGATCGGCACGAGCATGCCGCAGCTGGTCGCGGGGCTGCACAAGCTGCATCCGCGGTGGGACATGAGCGGCGGGTCGTTCGCTGCGCGCGATCGCCACCACGCGGCTGTCCGCAAGCGGCTGCGTGAGCTGGCGGACATGGGGGTGCTGCGCTGGCGTGCCGGCACCGACGATGAGGGGGAGGAGCGCCGCACAGAGATCTATCTGCTGGCGGCGCCTGCCGTCAGCGCCGAGGAGCTCGAGGCGGCCGCCCGGCAGCTGGTGCGCTGGCAGGCGCGCTACGGGTTGGCGCTGAACTCGGGCAGCTCCACACAGGTCCGTAACGCTGCCGGGCACGGCCGGCCGCTGAGCGCCTCAGAGCGTCAGCGGCGCGGTGTTCAGCACACCAAGAAGGCGGCGACCGCGCGACGGTTGCGCACGCAACTGTCAGCAACCATTTCAAAAACGGCACCCCCCTCCGGGGCCTTACGGAACGTCACAGAACAACAGACCCCTTCTCAGAACACAAGCGTCTCAGACAGAACGCGCGTGACGCGAGCGCGGGTATCTGGCGCCCGACACGCCAGCGCCGCGCTCAACGGTGATCAGCAAGACAAAACTGCGGCTATCGAAAAAGGAGTCGGTCCAGTTCAACCGTCGCGGTCTACCGAGAGCGACTCAGTGAGCTCGCCTGAGCCTGCGGCGGTGGGGTCGTCTGAGCCGCTGTTCGGCTCTGCGGAGTGGGAGCAGGCGTTGATCGCGCGGGTGGCGGCACGGCAAGCCGAGCGGGCTTCGCTGATTGCTGCGGTCGCTGGGCAGGTTCAAGCGCGGGCGGTCGAGGTGTCCGGTTGGACGCTTGGGCGTGAGTGGCCGCGGCGGCTGTTGGCGGAGGCATGGGTCGTGGCGCGCTACGGCGCGCACGCCGCCGCGGAGAGCGGGACCAGCTCTGCCGGGCCGCTGTCGGATGAGGACTACGCGCGACTGCGGCGGGCGGTCGCTCGCTATGAGCGCAACGCCGCCGGGCGGCTGGACGGGTGGCCAGAGCGCGGGTTGGCGGCGCTGATGCACCTCGGGGTGCTGGCCGCTGGGGGAGAGCTGGCGCGTGGACCGCGGCTGGTGGCGGTCGCGATCGCTCGGCTGGATGCGGAGTCCCGACGGATGCGAGCGCGGGTGTCGGCCGACAGCGTGCGGCGGGTCGATGGCGCTGCTGAACGGGCGGGGCGCCGCCGGCACCCCGATCCGGCGCCGGCGGCGCCCGGTCGGGTCTGCTTCCGGTCGACTACGCCGGGGGATCGTTGGCCGGCGTGGATCCTGCTTGCCGGGCGCAGCGAGCCGACCTTTGACAAGGACGGGCTGGTGCTCGACGACGAGCTCGTCGCGATCTACGCGCCGGCGGCGAACACCGATGCCTACCGGATGGCGCTCCGCGACGCGTACCTGCTCGCCGGCGTGCGGCTGCCGTACGAGCTGGACGGGCGAGTCGAGATGGCGATGCGTGAGGATGGGCGGCTCGAGCGGCGGGCGCGAGCGGAGCGGCCGGCCGTCGAGGAGCTCGAGCTGCGCGAGCTCGCGCACCGCGCCGGCGAGTCGATCAGTGTCCTGCGAGGGCTCTCACCCAGCTACCGGCAAGCGTGGCTGCAGCGTGCGCGCCGTGCCGATGCCGACCAGGCGCGCGCCGACGCGGCCGCCCTACGCGAACAGATCCGCGAGCGCTACGAGCGCGGGGGCGAGCGATGAGCCTGCGCCAGCAGCCCTGCTCGCCAGCGCGAGGACCCCCGCCGCAAAACCCGGAGGCCAGCTCGCCCGTCCCCTAGAACTACTCACCGAACCACTCGCCAAACTACGCACAATAAGTGTGCGCTTCTAGACGCCCCGCCCCGGCCACCACTAGACTTCAAACAGCGCGCAGAGCCCGACTACCCGCCCGCCACGTATAAATACTGATGTGGCTGTCGGGTAGTCGGGCTCTGCACACTGAGGGTCCACTGGTGACCGGGGCGGGGCTTTCATGGGTTTGGTTTGAGAGGAAAGTTGTGTGAGGTGATGGAGGGAGAGGAGAGAGAAAAGAAGTCAAAGTCAAAGGCAAACGTCAAAGGCGATGCTTGGGGCCTTCGGCCGGATGGGATTGGCACTGGTGCCGAGGGGAAGAGGTGCGTGCGGTGAGTCGGGCGGTTGGTCCTGGGCAGGCGTCGATGCGTGGGTTGGGGTGGCTTGCGAGTGTTGGGCCGGCTCCTATCGATGCTTGGGGGACGGCGATGGGGTGGGGGAGACGGACAGCTCTGTCGCATGCCGAGCGGCTGCGAGGGGAGGGGTGGGTTGAGAGCACGCCGATGACTCGTGGCGCCGGGTCTCTGGTCTGGGTGACGCGGACTGGGGTCGCGGTCAGTGGGGTGGAGGCCTCGCCGTTGGCGGGTCCGCCGGCGCCGACGACGTGGGCGCACGCGGTCGGGTGCGCGTGGGTAGCGGCGTGGTTGAGCGCCCGGGGGCGGGAGGTGCGCGGCACCCGCGAGCTGCTGCTCGACGATGGGTGGCGGGGTGAGCTTGAGTGGCTGGAGCGCGACGGTCTGCGCCGCCGCGGGCACCGTCCCGACCTGCTCGGCGGGTACGGCGAGCGTGGGGCGGTGTTGCCGATCGAGGTCGAGCTGGCGCAGAAGTCAGCGGGCCGGTTGCGAGCGATCCTGGCGCTGCATGCGAGCTGGGTGGCGGCGGGTAAGACCTCGGCGGTGATCTACGTGTGCGGCGGGCCGCGTGGGCGCGCGCGGGTGCAGCGCACAGCGGGCGAGGTCGGGCTCTCGGTCGAGAGCAAGCGACTGCGGATCGAGCTGCTCGAGGACATCAAGCGGGCGGCGCTCGACGCGCGGACGTCCACCCCCGTTATCGCTTAGCGCCAAAGTCAGCGCTAAAGTTGTGGGCATGTTGACCATGCCCGTCGTACTCATCGACCTGGCGCTGACGCTCGTGGCCGGCGCCGCGGGCGCCGGTGGCGCGTGGTGGATGCGTCGCCGCACGACCCTCTGCGCCCAGAACCTCTACCTCGCGGCCGCGGCCGCCACGGTCCTGCTGCTTCTGTGCATGGCGGTGCGCTGGTGGCTGGGTGTGCTCGTCCTGCTGCCGTTGGCGGCGCCGGCGCTGGCGGGCGCGGCCGCGGGCCGGCGCTGGCGGCTATCGGACCTCGGGGCGGGGGAGGAGCTGCGCAACTACGAGCTCGCGCGCCGCTGGATCTGGGAGCCGGCGCGATCGCTGCCGGCCGGTGAGAAGCGGTATCTGCGCTCGCAAGGCGAGTTGATTCACGAGCGGCCGTGGCCCGCTGAGATGCCTTACGTGTCAATGACCAAGGACGGCGACCGGGGTCCGCGGCTGCCGATAGGGCAGGGGCAGCACATCTTCCTGGTCGGCGCCACGGGCGCCGGCAAGACAACCACTGCGCGCCGCGTGATCGCGGCGCGCACGCACGCGCAGAAGGCCGCGCTGTTGATCCTTGATCAGAAAGGCGACCAGGGCGACGTCGAGCAGATGCGTCGGCTCGCGGCGGCCGCCGGCGTGCCGTTCATCCTGCTCGACTCCCAGGACCCCAATACCGATCGCTGGCAGCCGCTGTGGGGCACGCCCGACAGCGTCGCGGCCCGCTGCGTGGAGCCGATCAAGGCCACCGAGCAGTACTACTACGACGTCCTGCGTGGGCATCTGGACATCGTCTGCAAGGTGCTACACGCCTCCGATCGCTGGCCGCCGTCGGTGCCATTCCTAATCGACGCGTGCTCCCCGGAGTCCTACCCCGCGATCCTCGCGATGGCCGAGGCGCTCCCCGCGGCGCAGCACCGGCTCTCACGGCGCGCGCAACGGCACGCCCGCTACGTCAACTCCAAAGAAGGGATCCACGATCTCAGAGGCGGAGCCAAGCGGCTCGAGACGGCGCTCTCGCTCGCGTCCCGGCAAGTCGTCACGCCGCGGATCACGCCTGAGGGCGAAGCGGTCGCTCTGAACCTGGTCCAAGCGCTGGCGCAGCGCGCCGTCGTGATGTGGCGCACGCATGCCGACACGATGCCTGATGAGGCCGCGGCGCTGTCGGTGCTGGCGCTCGCGGACCTGCACGACGCCGCCGAGCGCGCCGGCGTTCAGTGGACTCTGCTGCTTGACGAGTTCGGTGCTGTCATTGACATGGCAGCCAAGCGAGGGATCGCAATTCTGCAACGCGCGCGCTCGCACGGCGGGCAGGTGATCGTCGTTACCCAGTCTGCCGCGGACATCGAGGCGCTGACCGGTCAGGTCGGTCTGCTGGCCTCGCTGACCGACAACTTCGCCGGGATCGTCGCGCACCGGCAGACCTCGCCGGAGAGCCGGGACTGGTTGGCGAAGCTGATGGGCACCCGCGCGATCTGGCAGTCGACCAACCAAACAGCAGCCCACGGCACGCAGCACTCCGGGCGCGGCAGCGCCCGTCGCACACGGGAGTTCCGCGTCGGCGCCGACATCTTCTCGACGCTGCGTCGCGGAGAGGCGGTGATCTACACGCCGGTCGCGGGGGAGCCTGCTCGGGCGCAAGTCAAACTCGTTGCGCTGCCTGACGCGCCGGCGGAGCGCATCCAACAGAACGGGCAGCGGCACGCCACCGAGGTTGCCGTGCATCCCGAGGACGAGCTCCCCGAGCTCAAGCCGGTCGCCGCGGCGGGCAGCGCGCAGGACCAGCGGCTAGATGAGATCGACCCGTACAACCTCTAAGCCGTTGACACTTAATCGTCAAAACAACGAGCACGGCAGCGTCGTCGTCAGCGCGCTCGAGGCGAGCTGGGAAGCGATCCGCGCCCAACATCCCGACGTGCCACCCGCGGTCGTCGTGATCGGCGCCGGCTCAGGCCCGCGGCGAGGCCTGCGGCTGGGTCATTTCGCGGCAAGCCGCTGGCAGACCGACAACCACGAGCTCGCCGAGATCTTCGTCGGCGGCGAAGGTCTCGCCCGCGGTTCGCGAGCCGTCCTGGCGACGCTGCTGCACGAAGCGGCGCACGCGATCGCGCACCACCGTCAAATCCGCGACACCAGCCGCCAGAGCCGCTACCACAACCAGCGCTTCAAGACGATCGCCGAGCAGCTCGGCCTGCAGATCGATCACCACCCAACACTCGGCTGGTCCCCAACAACGATCACCAACCAAACCGTCCTGCGCTACGCCGCCGCGCTTGACCAGCTCGAGGCGGCGCTGAGCACTCACCGCCAGCCCGAAGCACGCACCCGAAAACGGCCGGGCGGCGCGAACCTACTCGTCTGCGTCTGCGGCTGCGGGCGCCGGATCCGCGTCGCCGGCCGAGTGCTCGACCTCGCGCCAATCGTCTGCAGCTCCTGCCATCAACCCTTCAACGCCTCGATCAGGACGCCCGCCGACACGCTTGTCGATGGTTGACCCGAGCGTCGTAGCCCGAGCTGTCCACCGGGTTACGCCACTCAGCCGCCGGCTACTCAGTGATCAGCAGGCGTTCGCGCGATCTGCCAGCGGCTCAAAATCCCACTACTGACCGAGAGGCTCATGGTCAGCCGCCGGGTCTTGGTCGGGTTGGCGCGAGCCGGTCGTCCAGTTGGAAGCTGTAGCGCCCCAGGCCGGCGCGGACCGCCCGCGGGATCGGCTGGTCGGCATGCTCAAGCGCACAACCAGGACAGCGCGCGCCCTCCTGGCGTCCGGCTCGCCACGCGATCGCGGCGGCGAACATCGCCGCCGCCGACTCCTCGCCATCCTCAAAGCGATCCATCGCCTCAAACACCAACGCCCTCAACTGTTCGCTCTCCCGGGCCGGAAAAGGGGGCGCGGGCATCTCAATCCCAGAGCGATCCTCTGACAGCACATGACCAGGCGCCGCCAGGTGGCCCTCCATCCAGCCGTGAACCGCTGCGTTAAGCACGACCTCGAAGCGATCGCACGGCTGGCCGGAGCCGAACAGACCCAAGATCACAGTCACCAACGGCATCACGTTGCTCTCCACATCACCAACGCTACCGGCTCCCAACCGCCCCAGCCCGACCGCCTACGTGCCCCAGTGTGGGCCCCGGAGCAGCATCGGAACGAAAAGCGAACTCGGCCGGACCTTCGGCTCCTGAAATTGAGCCTGACCTCCGCTCACCCTCGCTGCCTACCAGTCGTCGCGGCTTCTGGGGTATTGCTGGGGGGCGCGGCCGGTCTGGCCGTATTGCAGCGCAGGCGTGTCCTTGACGCGCTCATGGGCGCGTAGCGCCGGGGTGACCGCGAGCGGGATCGTCTCGACGCGCGCAACGAAGTACCAGCTGTCGCCCATGTCGTAGTGCAGCTGCAGGCCGTCCCGGCTTCGGAAGCCGATCTCCTGCAGCGAGCTGGTGACTGGGCCGTCGCTGCTGTACACGCCCAGCTCCCACGGGCTGAAGTTCCCACGGGTGGTCTGGAACCGGTAGAGGTGCTCATCGCCGGTGAAGCCGACCGCGGCGCACAGCACGGTGACGAGCTCGTGAAGGGTGCAGGCGCGATGCACCGCCAGCCGACGTGAGCAGCGCCCCCGCCCGGTGAAATCGTGCAGGGGGGCGCTGAGCCCGAGCCAGCGGCCGCGTAGCGCGCGCAGCTGCGCTGGCGCCAGCCGACGCGAGTCCGGGTATTGCGCGGCGCTCGGCAGAGCGAACCGCGACCGACGCCGCGGATAGTGGGTGTAGAACCGCTCACGCAGCCAGCCGTCATCCCACGGACGCTCACGCGCATCCGGGGCGGTCGGACGCCTAGGCGAACCGGCCTGGGTTTGGCTGTCCTTCACCCCGCGGGACATTAGTTAGTTAGTTAGTCCTAAAACAAGCGATCGGGCGGTATGAGGCGGGTTCACTGGCCGGGATGGACCGGCGAGGCCTCAGCGAGGCCGTAGGGGCCGTTGAGGAAGGAGTCGGGTGCTGCTCGGGCTCGTGGTTGGTGTGGGGGACGGGTCGTGTGAGGCGGTTTGATGCGTTGTTTGGGGTTGGTGATGCGCCGGCGTGTGTGGCCGGTGGTTGCTGGGGTGGGGTTGTGGTTGGGGTGGTCGCGTTGGCCGCTCCGGCGGGGTGGTTAGAGGATGTCGGTGAGGCGGAAGAACGCGCTGAGCCATGGGTTGTAGGCAAGGATGCGCCAGCGTACGGTTCGTCCGGTCGTGAGGATCTGGGCGGGGATCTGTATGAACGCCGTTTGGAAGGTCCGGAAGTCCATGGTGAGCAGGCGTCGGCGTTGTTCGTTGTGGCGCTCGGTCCAGCGCGGGGTGACTGGTAGCAGTAGCGCGCTCCAGGCTTTCAGGCTCCAGGCGAGCGCGGCCATGGTCATGTACGCCCAGTTGGCGTTGAGGGTGTTGACGGGGGCGTGTAGGGCGCGGACGCCGGATTTGAGTTGGCTGATGAGGTTCTCTTGGTTGCAGCGTTGGCGGGCTTCGTTGATGATCTCGTCGGCGGTCATGGTCCGGTCGTTGGTGATGTAGAAGAAGTAGCGGTGCTGGTCGAACAGGACGTTCTCGCCGCGTTCGACGGAGATGTTTTTGCGTAGCGCGACGACGCGGTAGTCGCGGTTGCAGTTGCCGGGGCGGTAGGAGAACTCCACGACGTCCTGTGCTGTTTGGCGTAGCACCTTGTAGTTGCGTTCGCGGACGATGCCGTCCTTGACGTTGCGCGGACGGGTGCGTTGCTTGGTGGCGATCTGCTGCTCGGTGTGGGCGGCGAGTTCGTGGTAGAGCGCGTCGTTGACGCTCTCGGCTCGCTTGATCAGGTTCGCGCGGGCGTCGTAGCCGAACACGAACTGCACGTTGTCGTCGTCGTAGCGGTCGAACTCGGTGGTGAGCGAGAAGTCGGTGTCGCCCCGCAGCCGGATCTTCTTGAACCCCGCCTCCCGGCAGAGCGCGATCGCTCGGTCGTAGAGGTCGATGACGCCTTCGTGGCTGGGGCGGTTGGCGCCCAAAAGCCCCTGGTAGAGCGGTTCTTTGGTGTTCGCGAGCGAGACCAGGAGCGCGGAGTACCCCCAGATCCCGTTGTAGGCGATGTCCATCCCCTCCTTGGTCTGCGCGGCGGTCGGCACGATGCTCGCGTCGGCGTCGATCACCGCCGGCCCCGCGAAGAACGAGTCCGGCTGGGAGCGCCACACCCGGAGCCGCGCGCGGTTGACCGCCTCTTGCAGCGCGAGGACCGCCTCGGCGTCAAAGCGCCGACAGAAGTCCCCAGCGGTTGTGGGGTCCGGGAGGCTCTGAACACCCAGGCCGTCAAGGAACACCGCTGCCCTTCGTGCGCCCCGAGAGCTCATAGGCGATCTTCGCCCGCCCCAGCACCGGCCCGTTCGTGTTCGAGACAACGGCGCGCTCCAGACGCCGCTCGATCGCGGCTGCCTGTGTCCGAAGCTTGGCGGTTCGCTTGCGGTGCTTGGTGCTCATCGGTTGCTCCTGGTTGCCAATAACACAATACCAGACAGTATACATACTGTCTGGTATTGTGGGATACTGACCGCCAAGAAAAGAAGACAGAGACCACTAACGACATGCCCCCGACCGACACCACCGAACAGCTCGCCGACTACGAGCAGCGCTACCACGACCTCGCCGCCCAACTCGCGACGATCGGCCTGATCCACGCCGGCAGCCTCACCGCTCGCTACACCCGCTGCGCAACCCCGGGCTGCAAATGCCACGCCGACCCACCCCAACCGCACGGACCGTACTACCAGTGGACCGCGAAGGTCAACGGCAAGACCGTCACCCGCCGACTCAACCAGACCGAAGCCGAGCTCTACCAAGAATGGATCGCCAACGACCGCCAGCTACGAGACGTCATCGCACAGATGCGCGAAGTCGCAGCCAAAGCCACCGAGCTCAAGCTCAAACAAGCAGCCAACCCGTAAGCGATCAGCTGCACCTCAAAGCTCACACAAACCACCCGGTCTCGGCTCGCGGCTAGCCCAAAAAGCCCCCGAAAACACAGGCCTTCCGGGCTCAGCCCCGAATCCTCAAGACCTTCCTACGCTTGCTTTAGGTTTAGTTAGTGTCGCTGCCGGCGAGACGCCATACCTACCCCGGCCGTGACGTGCCGCTCCCGCCGCCCTGCCGGCCGGCGCCCGTTTGATGCGCGATGCGCATGTAGTCTCGACCTGGTCATCGTGCCCCGCCAAGACCCGCTCGAGCATCGGGGGACACCCGAGCGCAGCCCCGATCAGCGCATCGACGCGCTCAACAGAGCCAACGAAGTCCGCACGCGCCGCGCACAGCTGAAACGCGACCTCAAGGCCGGCCGCGTGTCGATCGGGACGCTGCTGCTCGACCCGCCCTCGTGGCTGGAGACCGCGAAGGTGCTCGACATGCTGCTCGCGCTCCCCAAGATCGGGAGGGTCAAGGCAACCAAGACTCTGGACAGCTGCCGAGTCTCGCCGAGCAAGACCTTCGGCGGCCTCACCGACCGCCAGCGCGCGGAGCTCGCTGGCCGACTGAACAAGTAGCCGCCAGCCACGTAAAGGTGGGAGGAGAGGGGTCGGGCTTGCTTCGGCCCCCCGTCTCACGGGGACCGTTCCTGAGACACACAGATGCGAGCAGAGAGCGCCCCGTGCTCACTGGGCTTTTGCGGTCTCAAGAGCCAATCTCACGCTGCGGGTCGCAACTATTAGGTCACCCGAGGCTCCTGAGACGAGGGCCGGAACGAACGGCGCAGGGTGTCGACCGGCCGCACGAAGTCGCCTACTTGGCTGAGCTCCAACCAAGCCTGCTGCTGATGTGCTCACGCAACGGCCGGACCGCCGAATTTCACCTTCGGGCTGCCGGAAAGCGCTTTACCGGATACTCTGCGCGGCCTGATGAGGACACAGATCGTCGCGGATGGTGGCGTTTTGATCGCTGTTCCGCCGGGCGAATCGCGCGCTCAGGTGGTCGCTGCGGGTGTGGCACGGGTCGCGACGTTCGCCTTGCGGACTGGTTTGGCGTTGCTGCTCGCTATCTCGGGGATTGGCGCGGGGACGTTGATCGCGGGAGATGGCTCGCTGCTCCTGATCGCGGAGGGCGTGCTGATCATCGCGGCCGCTGTGCTTTGTCTCGTTCGGGTCCAGCTGGCTGTCCGTGTGTTCACGGCTCGCTACGCCGTGTGCGCCCTAATCGTGCTGTTCTGCGGGCTTGGTGCGCTTGAGCACGGCCTGCAGCCTGCCTACTCGAGTGTGTTGCTCGCCCTGGTGTGGATCTCCGCCGTGGTCGATTCTCCACGCTTTGTCGGCGTCTGTGTGCTGCTCGCTTGGGGCGGGTACACGATGGATCTGGCTCTGGAAGGTCATGCGCTTCAGGTACAGCACGGCAGTGTCTTGTCTCAGAGCGTTGGTGAGCTGGCGATCTTGCTGGTCAGCGCGGGCTTGACCTTCGCCGCGATCAGTCTCCTGCGCGCCACGCTTGCGCACGCGCCCGCCGGGCTGGCCGAAGCTCGCGCTGGCTCGATCGACACGATCACCCCGGCTCTTGCTGCCGCTGTGCGTGGCGAGCCGATCGCCGAGCTTGCGCGCGGCGACCCAGTTGCGATCACGGCCACGCTGTCGGTCGCAGAGCGGGCCGTGCTGTCGCTGCTGGCTCGCGGCCTTGCTCCGAAGCAGGCTGCCCGTGAGCTCGGGGTCGAGCTGAGCACGGTCCGCTCGCACATCGCCTCCGCCAAGCGCAAGACCGGTGCTCGCACGCTCGACCAGCTGGTGGGACTGTTCGTGGAGGCGCAGCGTGAGCAGTGAGGTGACACGGCGCACCCAGCCACGCCCGCCTACCGTGGAAGCCGATGGCTTCCTGATTCGGTGCGGGGCCGATCTGGTGTATGTCGCTGAGGATCTCTACGTACGGCTGTTCGTGCTCACGCTCGTGCTGCTTGCCGTGTGCAGTGGATGGTCGGTGTGGGCGCGCTTGGCCGACTCCCAGCGCGGCAGTCTCGCGCTGACGATCGTGCTCGCCGGCTTTGGGCTGGCGGCGGCGCTGGCCGGAATCATCAAGCGGCGAGCGGCCTACGGGTGGCTACGGCGCACTCGCGTGCGCCAGACGTTGCCGGCAGTGGCCGCGATCGTGATGATGCTGGCCGATGGTCCGCACAGCGCGACCTGGTGGATGGCGTTCGCGCTGCTGTTCGTGATGGCCTCGGTTAGCTCGACATCGATGACGGTGCTGGCTGCGGTGCTCGCCGCCGCGGCTTACTGCGGTGGGACGCTCCTCTACGACAACCCACTGGTCTACCGGGGCGACACGAGCAACCTCGTCGGCGCCGCGATGCTCGTCGTCAACGCGCTGGTCGCACGCGCTGTGGCCGAGTCGTTCGGCGTGTTCGTCCTGCGGTTGCATCGGCTGGAGCTCGAGCTGGCCGAACCCCCGCCAGGGCCGCTAAAGGTTGAGAACCTCGCGCGCCGGCCAGCGCCGTCCGCTGTGACGGCGGACACCCCGCCGCGAGTTCCTCGTGCGCGGCTGAGCGCGCGCTCGCTGCTTACCGCGCGCCAGCTCGAGGTGCTGCTGCTCGTCCGCGACGGCCTGCATCACGACGAGATCGCCAGCTGTCTGTCGGTCAGCCGGCGTCAGGTTGAGCGGCTGGTGGAGCAGGCCCGCAGCCGGGTAGGGGCGGCCACTACGAGCGAGCTCGTCGGGATGCTCGTTGACGGGCGCCTGGTGCCAGCCCCGATCGAGCCCCGACGGGGGGACCGGCCGGGCGTTGGGCTCTGACTGAGACGGCAGCAGCGGCTCTTTCATCACTTTCCGTCCTGTTGGCTCGGGCTGATCCGGGCTAGGTTTCGGACCCATGACCGGAGATCGATCCTGCCTCAGCCCGCGCGAGCTCGACGTCAACCGCTCGGTGGTGGACGGTCTGAACAGCGCTGAGATCACCGACCGGCTGTGCCTCTCGCGCCGGACGGCGCAGGACCACGTGCTAACGCGGAGGTACCGGACGCAGATGCGTTCGCGTACGCAGCTGGGGGTGTTCGCGCTGCGTCCACGCGAGCCTATGCCTTCTCCTCGGCGCGAACACGTCCGTAGGCCGCAGAGGGTGCTCCGTGTGGAGCGTCCTGGCGTTCTTGCCAGCGTGGCGGCTGTCGGGCCTCGCGTAACAGCTCCGCCCGCGACACCAATCTCCCGAGCGCCGATCGAGCTTCGTGCGGTTAGTCACAATGCGCGTTTTTGTGGTGTGGTGCTAGCGTGCCGCGTGTTATCGGCGCGTGATCGGACGTAGGGGACGGTCAGCATGTTTGGACGGCGTGGCGGGTTTGGGGGTGTCGGCCTTGGCCGATGCGGTAGTTGGCGGGCGTTGGTTTTCCCGCTCGTGCTGGTGTTGGTGGTGGCCGCTGGGGTGGTCGCCACCGCGAGCGGCGCGACGCCTCGAGCGCCGAGGAGCGTTCGTGCTGGTGCGGCTGCCGCTCTGCCGAAGCTGCCGTTGGTCGTACGCAAAGCGTCGGTGGCGCTGTCGGGCGCTCACCATCTGTCGGGGTTCGTGACGGTCGCTAATTCGAGCCGTAAGACGGTACGGGCGACGACGGGGGAGTTGAGTTTGGAGCCAGCGGCCGGCGGCACGCTGACTGGGATTGAGCGGCTCTCGGTCCCGCGTCTGGTAAAGGGCGCCTCGAAGAAGCTGATGCTGGACGCGGCGATCCCTGCGACGCAGCCGGCGGGCAGCTACGCGGCGTTCGTGTGCCTGGATGTCGCTAGCCAGATCCAGCGGTACGAGCAGTCCAACAACTGTGTGCGGGTCGCGACCGTCAAGTTGGCGGGGCCACATTCCCCGCCGCCGAGCTCGCCTCCTTCGACAACGATTCTGAGCGGCCCTTCCGGTGTTTTGGGGAGTACGGCGGCGGTCGTGGTGTCGTTCACGTTTGATTCGGGCGACTCGACGGCAACGTTCCAGTGCAGCCTTGATGGCGGCCCGTGGACGGCCTGTTCGAGCCCACAGGCTTACCCGGGGTTGTCGCAAGGTCCGCACACGTTCGCGGTGCGGGCTGTTGATTCGGCGGGAACGCCGGACCCGACGCCGGCGACGGCGTCCTGGACGGTCGATACGATCGCGCCCGCGGTCGCTCTGAGTTCTCCCGCGGGCGGCGCGGTCACCAATCAGGCCGAGCCGACGTTTTCGGGGACGGCCGGGTCAGCGTCGTGGGATCTGGCGGCGGTGACGGTGCTGGTCTATCCCGGCTCGAGCGCGACCGGTACCCCCGTTCAGACGCTGAGCGCGTCTGCAAGCGGCGGGGTATGGTCGGTGCCGGCCTCCTCGGCGCTCGCGGATGGGCTCTACACCGTGGTTGCCGAGCAGTCTGACGAGGCCGGCAACACTGGGGTCTCGTCGCCGGCCTCGTTCACGGTCGACACGAAAGGACCGGCTGTCGTGCTCACCAGCCCGGCGAATGGGAGCTACACGGGCAGCGACCAGCCGACGTTCTCGGGTTCGGCGGGCACCGTGGCGGGGGATTCCCAGACGGTGACCGTCGACGTGTATGCGGGTTCGAGCGCGACGGCTACAGCGCTGCAGACGCTTAGTGCGGCGGTTAGCTCTGGGTCTTGGTCGGTTCCGGCCGCCTCGACACTGAGCGACGGGACCTACACGGCGCAGGCTGCGCAGTCGAACTCTGGCGGGAGTGTCGGCGTGAGTTCTCCCGTTACGTTCACGGTGGACACGATCGCGCCGGCGGTCACGCTGACCGCGCCGAGCGGCGGCGCGGTTCTGGATCAGAGCAAGCCGACGTTCTCCGGGGCTGCCGGGACGATGCCGGGCGATTCATCAACGATCACGGTGAACGTCTATGCCGGCTCCGCGGCTACGGGAACCGCGCTACAGACGCAGTCGACGACCCAGAGCGGCGGGAGCTGGTCCGTACAGGCCAGCTCGTCGCTGTCGGACGGCACCTACACCGCGCTGGCCGATCAGACCGACGCGGTGGGGCACACAGGGTCGAGCTCAGCGATCACGTTCACGGTCGATACGAAGGGGCCTGCGGTCACGCTCACAGCCCCTGCGAACGGCATTTACACGAACGCGACCAAGCCGACGTTCTCAGGTGCGGGCGGAACGGCTACCGGGGACTCCGGCACGGTCACGGTCAAGATCTATAGCGGCCTGAATGTCGCCGGAACGCTGGTGGCGACGCTCACCACGAGCGATTCGGCTGGCGCTTGGTCGGTTCAGGCCTCATCAAAGCTGACGGACGGGACCTACACCGCACAGGCGACGCAGGCCAACTCCGGCGGCGCCATCGGCACCTCGGCAGCGATCACCTTCACGGTCGACACGACACCGCCCACGGTCACGCTCACCACCCCGACCAGCGGAGCGGTGCTCGCACAGAATGAGCCGACGCTCTCCGGGGCCGCTGGGGCCGCGCTGGGCGATCTGCCAGCGGTCACGGTCGCGATCTACGCCGGCACCAGCGCGACCGGCACTCTGGTGCAGACCCTGAGCACGACCGCGAGCGCCGGGGCATGGTCAGCAGCGCCGTCAAGCACACTGCCCGACGGGGTCTACACCGCCCAGGCCAACCAATCTGACCAGGCTGGCAACACAGGCGTATCGACGCCCGCCTCGTTCACGATCGACACCACTGCTCCGACGGTCACGCTCACCACCCCGGCAAACAACGTCACCGTGAGCGACCAGCCGACATTCTCTGGCGCAGCTGGGTCAGCGGGCTGGGATTCAACAACAGTCACCGTCAAGATCTTCTCCGGTTCAAGCGCGACCGGGAGCCCGGCCCAGACACTCGCCGCCACCGCGAGTGCCGGATCCTGGTCGGTGCAGAACACCTCGGTCCTGGCCCCTGGCACCTACACCGCGCAGGCATCACAGTCAGACCTCGCCGAGCACGTCGGCTTGAGCGCCGCAAACACCTTCACGGTCCCCAACCCGCCGCCGGTCACCCTGACCAGCCCTGCCACCGGGTCATGGACGAACAACAACCAGCCGACATTCGCCGGCGCCGCTGGCACCGCCGCAGGAGATCTCTCAACGATCACGGTCAACATCTACACCGGCACCAGCGCCAGCGGCACGCTCACGCGGACGCTG
The DNA here is from genome assembly GCA_963709135.1 of uncultured Solirubrobacterales bacterium. GTDB lineage: Bacteria > Actinomycetota > Thermoleophilia > Solirubrobacterales > Solirubrobacteraceae > Palsa-465. The sequence goes on from CAVPVI010000003.1 coordinate 65,379, forward strand.
ACCGCGAGCGCCTCGGGCGCAAGCTGGTCGATCACGCCCAGCTCGCCCCTGCCCGACGGGACCTACACGGTCCAGGCCCAGCAGTCCGACAACCTCGGAAATGTCGGTGCCAGTACCCCCATCAGCTTCACGATCGACACCGTTTCCCCGGCTGTCACGCTCACGATCCCGGCGAACAGCAGCTACACGAACGAGAGCGAGCCGACATTCTCCGGCGCTGCCGGCACCGCCGCAGGAGATCTCGCAGCCATCACCGTCCACATTTACTCCGGATCGAACACCTCGGGCTCATTGGCCCAGACTCTCAACACTGCGGCATCGGGCGACGGCTGGTCGATCCAGGCCACCTCCAAGCTGCCAGACGGCACTTACACCGTCCAGGCCTCACAGACCGACAAAGCTGGCAACACGGGCCTCTCGACCGCAAACACCTTCACGGTCCAGGCCGCCGCGCCGACGACGACGATCAACTCCGCGCCGTCCGGCGATGTGCCAGCCGGGACGGTACAGATCACGTTCAGCTCAAACCAGGCCGGGAGCACCTTCCAGTGCAGCCTCGACGGCGGCGCCTATACCACTTGCAGCTCCCCGTTCATCACCCCGAGCCTCGCTGGCGGGGCGCACACGTTCAGCGTCCAAGCGACTGACCCCGCCCAGAACACCGGCCAAGCGGCGAGCGCCAGTTGGAACTCGACCGCCGCCGAGATCGACCTGTGCGGCACAATCAACTCCAACGAGACGCTCAGCCCGGACTACGCGGACCAGTACGTGCTCACCTGCACCGTCGACGTCGCATCCAGCGCGACCCTGACCGTGGATCCAGGCACGGTCATCAAAGGCAAAGGCGGAACGGAACTCTCGGTAGCGGGGAGTCTCTCATCTAGCGGGACGTCAACGAAACCAATCACATTCACTTCCTTCAACGACAATTCCATCGCTGGTCAAGAGGGTTCAGGTACGCCAGCGCTGGGCGACTGGACTGGGATCTATTCGTCGGTTTCGGGGTCGTTGTCGTTGAAGCACACGGTCGTGAAGTACGCGTCGGAGGGTGTGGACGCGACTGGGCCGGGGACGTCGATCGATTCCTCGACGGTTGAGAACTCGTCGGGGACGGGGATCTACGTGTATCCGCCGCAGGGGACGCAGGGGAATGTGGCGACGGTCAGCGTGACCAACGACACGGTGTCCTCGTCGGGGTCTGACGGGATTGATGTGATCACGATGGGTCCTGGGGTGTCGTCCTCGCCGGTGCCGGTCGTGACCGGGAATACGGTCAACACGTCGGGGTCGGCTGCGATCAGCGTGTATGGGACGGCGTTGAACGGGTCGGATCTGACCGGCAACGGTGGGTCGGGGAACAAGATCTCGCAGCTGCAGCTCGGTGGGATCCTCGTCACGAACATGACGGTGCCGTTGGGGTCGCTGCCGGTCGGGATCGGCGCTTCTGGGTACTGCTCCGGGTCGCTGGACGTCGCGAGCGGCGCGACGATGACCGTCAATGCTGGCGCGGTGATCAAGAACGCCGCCGACGGCTGCGGCGGCGCGCTCGAGGTCGACGGTTCGCTGCTTGTCAACGGCACTGCGGGCTCGCCGGTGACGTTCACCTCCGCCAAAGACGACTCGGTTGGTGGCGACACGAATGGGGACGGGAACGCGACCTCGCCGGGGTCTGGGGACTGGCAGGGGATCTCGAGTTCGGCGACTGGGTCGTTGTCGTTGGAGCATGCGGTGATCGACTATGCGGGTGAGGGTGTGGACGCGACTGGGCCGGGGACGTCGATCGATTCCTCGACGGTTGAGAACTCGTCGGGGACGGGGATCTACGTGTATCCGCCGCAGGGGACGCAGGGGAATGTGGCGACGGTCAGCGTGACCAACGACACGGTGTCCTCGTCGGGGTCTGACGGGATTGATGTGATCACGATGGGTCCTGGGGTGTCGTCCTCGCCGGTGCCGGTCGTGACCGGGAATACGGTCAACACGTCGGGGTCGGCTGCGATCAGCGTGTATGGGACGGCGTTGAACGGGTCGGATCTGACCGGCAACGGTGGGTCGGGGAACAAGATCTCGCAGCTGCAGCTCGGTGGGATCCTCGTCACGAACATGACGGTGCCGTTGGGGTCGCTGCCGGTCGGGATCGGCGCTTCTGGGTACTGCTCCGGGTCGCTGGACGTCGCGAGCGGCGCGACGATGACCGTCAATGCTGGCGCGGTGATCAAGAACGCCGCCGACGGCTGCGGCGGCGCGCTCGAGGTCGACGGTTCGCTGCTTGTCAACGGCACTGCGGGCTCGCCGGTGACGTTCACCTCCGCCAAAGACGACTCGGTTGGTGGCGACACGAATGGGGACGGGAACGCGACCTCGCCGGGGTCTGGGGACTGGCAGGGGATCTCGAGTTCGGCGACTGGGTCGTTGTCGTTGGAGCATGCGGTGATCGACTATGCGGGTGAGGGTGTGGACGCGACTGGGCCGGGGACGTCGATCGATTCCTCGACGGTTGAGAACTCGTCGGGGACGGGGATCTACGTGTATCCGCCGCAGGGGACGCAGGGGAATGTGGCGACGGTCAGCGTGACCAACGACACGGTGTCCTCGTCGGGGTCTGACGGGATTGATGTGATCACGATGGGTCCTGGGGTGTCGTCCTCGCCGGTGCCGGTCGTGACCGGGAATACGGTCAACACGTCGGGGTCGGCTGCGATCAGCGTGTATGGGACGGCGTTGAACGGGTCGGATCTGACCGGCAACGGTGGGTCGGGGAACAAGATCTCGCAGCTGCAGCTCGGTGGGATCCTCGTCACGAACATGACGGTGCCGTTGGGGTCGCTGCCGGTCGGGATCGGCGCTTCTGGGTACTGCTCCGGGTCGCTGGACGTCGCGAGCGGCGCGACGATGACCGTCAATGCTGGCGCGGTGATCAAGAACGCCGCCGACGGCTGCGGCGGCGCGCTCGAGGTCGACGGTTCGCTGCTTGTCAACGGCACTGCGGGCTCGCCGGTGACGTTCACCTCCGCCAAAGACGACTCGGTTGGTGGCGACACGAATGGGGACGGGAACGCGACCTCGCCGGGGTCTGGGGACTGGCAGGGGATCTCGAGTTCGGCGACTGGGTCGTTGTCGTTGGAGCATGCGGTGATCGACTATGCGGGTGAGGGTGTGGACGCGACTGGGCCGGGGACGTCGATCGATTCCTCGACGGTTGAGAACTCGTCGGGGACGGGGATCTACGTGTATCCGCCGCAGGGGACGCAGGGGAATGTGGCGACGGTCAGCGTGACCAACGACACGGTGTCCTCGTCGGGGTCTGACGGGATTGATGTGATCACGATGGGTCCTGGGGTGTCGTCCTCGCCGGTGCCGGTCGTGACCGGGAATACGGTCAACACGTCGGGGTCGGCTGCGATCAGCGTGTATGGGACGGCGTTGAACGGGTCGGATCTGACCGGCAACGGTGGGTCGGGGAACAAGATCTCGCAGCTGCAGCTCGGTGGGATCCTCGTCACGAACATGACGGTGCCGTTGGGGTCGCTGCCGGTCGGGATCGGCGCTTCTGGGTACTGCTCCGGGTCGCTGGACGTCGCGAGCGGCGCGACGATGACCGTCAATGCTGGCGCGGTGATCAAGAACGCCGCCGACGGCTGCGGCGGCGCGCTCGAGGTCGACGGTTCGCTGCTTGTCAACGGCACTGCGGGCTCGCCGGTGACGTTCACCTCCGCCAAAGACGACTCGGTTGGTGGCGACACGAATGGGGACGGGAACGCGACCTCGCCGGGGTCTGGGGACTGGCAGGGGATCTCGAGTTCGGCGACTGGGTCGTTGTCGTTGGAGCATGCGGTGATCGACTATGCGGGTGAGGGTGTGGACGCGACTGGGCCGGGGACGTCGATCGATTCCTCGACGGTTGAGAACTCGTCGGGGACGGGGATCTACGTGTATCCGCCGCAGGGGACGCAGGGGAATGTGGCGACGGTCAGCGTGACCAACGACACGGTGTCCTCGTCGGGGTCTGACGGGATTGATGTGATCACGATGGGTCCTGGGGTGTCGTCCTCGCCGGTGCCGGTCGTGACCGGGAATACGGTCAACACGTCGGGGTCGGCTGCGATCAGCGTGTATGGGACGGCGTTGAACGGGTCGGATCTGACCGGCAACGGTGGGTCGGGGAACAAGATCTCGCAGCTGCAGCTCGGTGGGATCCTCGTCACGAACATGACGGTGCCGTTGGGGTCGCTGCCGGTCGGGATCGGCGCTTCTGGGTACTGCTCCGGGTCGCTGGACGTCGCGAGCGGCGCGACGATGACCGTCAATGCTGGCGCGGTGATCAAGAACGCCGCCGACGGCTGCGGCGGCGCGCTCGAGGTCGACGGTTCGCTGCTTGTCAACGGCACTGCGGGCTCGCCGGTGACGTTCACCTCCGCCAAAGACGACTCGGTTGGTGGCGACACGAATGGGGACGGGAACGCGACCTCGCCGGGGTCTGGGGACTGGCAGGGGATCTCGAGTTCGGCGACTGGGTCGTTGTCGTTGGAGCATGCGGTGATCGACTATGCGGGTGAGGGTGTGGACGCGACTGGGCCGGGGACGTCGATCGATTCCTCGACGGTTGAGAACTCGTCGGGGACGGGGATCTACGTGTATCCGCCGCAGGGGACGCAGGGGAATGTGGCGACGGTCAGCGTGACCAACGACACGGTGTCCTCGTCGGGGTCTGACGGGATTGATGTGATCACGATGGGTCCTGGGGTGTCGTCCTCGCCGGTGCCGGTCGTGACCGGGAATACGGTCAACACGTCGGGGTCGGCTGCGATCAGCGTGTATGGGACGGCGTTGAACGGGTCGGATCTGACCGGCAACGGTGGGTCGGGGAACAAGATCTCGCAGCTGCAGCTCGGTGGGATCCTCGTCACGAACATGACGGTGCCGTTGGGGTCGCTGCCGGTCGGGATCGGCGCTTCTGGGTACTGCTCCGGGTCGCTGGACGTCGCGAGCGGCGCGACGATGACCGTCAATGCTGGCGCGGTGATCAAGAACGCCGCCGACGGCTGCGGCGGCGCGCTCGAGGTCGACGGTTCGCTGCTTGTCAACGGCACTGCGGGCTCGCCGGTGACGTTCACCTCCGCCAAAGACGACTCGGTTGGTGGCGACACGAATGGGGACGGGAACGCGACCTCGCCGGGGTCTGGGGACTGGCAGGGGATCTCGAGTTCGGCGACTGGGTCGTTGTCGTTGGAGCATGCGGTGATCGACTATGCGGGTGAGGGTGTGGACGCGACTGGGCCGGGGACGTCGATCGATTCCTCGACGGTTGAGAACTCGTCGGGGACGGGGATCTACGTGTATCCGCCGCAGGGGACGCAGGGGAATGTGGCGACGGTCAGCGTGACCAACGACACGGTGTCCTCGTCGGGGTCTGACGGGATTGATGTGATCACGATGGGTCCTGGGGTGTCGTCCTCGCCGGTGCCGGTCGTGACCGGGAATACGGTCAACACGTCGGGGTCGGCTGCGATCAGCGTGTATGGGACGGCGTTGAACGGGTCGGATCTGACCGGCAACGGTGGGTCGGGGAACAAGATCTCGCAGCTGCAGCTCGGTGGGATCCTCGTCACGAACATGACGGTGCCGTTGGGGTCGCTGCCGGTCGGGATCGGCGCTTCTGGGTACTGCTCCGGGTCGCTGGACGTCGCGAGCGGCGCGACGATGACCGTCAATGCTGGCGCGGTGATCAAGAACGCCGCCGACGGCTGCGGCGGCGCGCTCGAGGTCGACGGTTCGCTGCTTGTCAACGGCACTGCGGGCTCGCCGGTGACGTTCACCTCCGCCAAAGACGACTCGGTTGGTGGCGACACGAATGGGGACGGGAACGCGACCTCGCCGGGGTCTGGGGACTGGCAGGGGATCTCGAGTTCGGCGACTGGGTCGTTGTCGTTGGAGCATGCGGTGATCGACTATGCGGGTGAGGGTGTGGACGCGACTGGGCCGGGGACGTCGATCGATTCCTCGACGGTTGAGAACTCGTCGGGGACGGGGATCTACGTGTATCCGCCGCAGGGGACGCAGGGGAATGTGGCGACGGTCAGCGTGACCAACGACACGGTGTCCTCGTCGGGGTCTGACGGGATTGATGTGATCACGATGGGTCCTGGGGTGTCGTCCTCGCCGGTGCCGGTCGTGACCGGGAATACGGTCAACACGTCGGGGTCGGCTGCGATCAGCGTGTATGGGACGGCGTTGAACGGGTCGGATCTGACCGGCAACGGTGGGTCGGGGAACAAGATCTCGCAGCTGCAGCTCGGTGGGATCCTCGTCACGAACATGACGGTGCCGTTGGGGTCGCTGCCGGTCGGGATCGGCGCTTCTGGGTACTGCTCCGGGTCGCTGGACGTCGCGAGCGGCGCGACGATGACCGTCAATGCTGGCGCGGTGATCAAGAACGCCGCCGACGGCTGCGGCGGCGCGCTCGAGGTCGACGGTTCGCTGCTTGTCAACGGCACTGCGGGCTCGCCGGTGACGTTCACCTCCGCCAAAGACGACTCGGTTGGTGGCGACACGAATGGGGACGGGAACGCGACCTCGCCGGGGTCTGGGGACTGGCAGGGGATCAATGTCACAGGAGCCGGCGCTATCAACATGATCCACGCCACTCTTGAATACGCCAGCACCGGACTCAATGCATCGACGACCGGAACGGTTATGGTCGCTAACTCGACAATCGCCAGTGTTGAGACTGGTATCCAGCTAAGCCAGGTAACCGGGGCTCAGTTCGCAGGCGACAACGTGTCCGGAGTACCGATCGGCATTAAGCTGTCGGGCTCGACAGCGACTTTTAGTGGCACGCTGGCTGACGACGTGACTGGCGCAGAGGCTGACTCGGCTTCAAGCCTCGACGCGACACAGACGAACTGGGGTGACTCGAGCGGCCCGCCACCGTATGGAACCGGCAGTCCAACTTCCGGCAACGTCGATTTTGTGCCATGGGTGGGCTACTCCGAACCCAACCCGACGCCGCCACCAACGGGCGGTTGGAACCCTCCGACCAGCTCCGGCTCGTGCCCCGGGGTACTGGTCATTGGAGTCAGAGGCTCCGGCGAGCCGCCGATCGGCGCTCCATACGACACCGAGCCGAGCGAGTACTCTCCGACGCCTATCGTTTCAGGAGCAGGAGCCAAGGCGGTAGAGGGAGGTTATGGCAAGGAACTCGCGCTGATGCTCTTCGGCGACATGCTGGAATCGGATAACGTGACGGTACAGCCGAACTACGGGACTGGGTTCATTCAGCAGCTTGAGAGCAATGGTGTTTCGGCGTCCAGCATTCAGACTGAAGCTCTCGTCTATCCAGCTGATAGCACGAATGACCTCAAAGACGCGTTCAGCGCTTCAGCCAACCCGTTCTCTCCCGACTTTCCGCTTAGCGTGAATACTGACGACATTGCGAACTACATGAACAGCGTCAGCGAGGGAGTTGACGAACTCGAAATAGAACTTAGCGTTGACGAAGCAGACTGCCCCTCGGAAGAGATAGTGCTGGCTGGATATTCGCAGGGCGCCATGGTCATTCATCAGGCCCTGGATAATCTGGCTAGCGAGGCTCCAAGCGAAATTTCGACCGCTCACATCGCTAGCGTGATGCTCTTGGCCGACCCCGAGTCACTACCCTATCCCGCAAGCGGAGTGCTCGGGAGCAAGGTGGACGGCGGAGAGGGTGTCTTCACATGGCTGCCGGGAGGGATTGCGGGATCACTGCTGCCGGGAGGTAATCCGCATCTGGATATTCCGAGTCAGCTGACGAGCGTGACCACCGCCTACTGCGACGCTAACGACTTCGTATGCGACTTTCAGGGACCTTACGACTCTGGCACGAACTACACCGCCGATTTCAAGGTCCACACTAGCTACCTAGCGAACGATGAAAGTGGCCTGCTTGAGCTTGGGCAAGACGGAGCAGACACCGTGTTCCCATGATGTCGGTACAGCTTCAGTTCCTTCCAAATGATGGGGTTCGGGGTAGGGATCGTCCACTGCGACCATTGTCCAGGAGGCCAGCAAATCGTCTGACCCGGTAAGCGTGATCGTGCCCCCGACAACAGCGTCAGCACCCTCAACGCCGCGCTCATCTACCTGGGCGAAGCTGGGCGAGCGACTTCCAGATCCTCGCTTCCGGGCACGCAGGCTGTGCCCCGGCTGAGCGCTTCCTGGGGCTGACCGGGACCCCACCCGCATACGTTATGTAAAGCAAAAGCGCCCGTTTTGCAGGACTGGTCTACGTAATAACCATTATCGAGCGTTAAATGTGGAGCCTTCTCAGGGTCAGGGGCAAGTGCGTGCTCGTTATCGCCCCGGCCGAGCCCGGGGCCCCGTCACGCTGCTACGTCGCGAAGGATCTGAAACGTCTCGTCCACAAACTCGGCGAGTACGGTGGCTTGCTCGCTGAGGGAATCCTTGCCAGAAAGGTCGGCCAAAGATAGTTCTCGATAGAGGGCGAAGTGGGTAGTCCTGTCAGTGAAGGTTCCCGGCTCCCGAAATGGCCGGTGAGGCGTCAGCGCGTCAGTGCGTCGACCCGCACGGTCACGTAGCGCGGGATCGGTCAGCGGATCGTTGTCATCATTCGGCCAGCAACTCACGCCGGCGTAGAACCTTATGTCTTCGACTCGATCCTCCCCGATCACCTGAACTCCCCAGTCGAAATGGCAGCCAGGGTAGCGGCTGCTTGGGACTGCCTCGAATGCGGACCAGTAGTCGTCGAGCGGCCAAGCGGTCTTCCCCGACTGCTCAAATGACCAGCGCGGATTGCCGGCGGGGTCTCGCGGCTGCAGCTGATCATCGACGAGCACCTGCAGGCGGTCGAGCGACGGCTGAGCTCGGCGGAAGCCGTCCAGGATCGCTGCCAGGTTATCGGGCACAGGATTGCTGCTCAAGAGACCACGCTCCCTCAGACCTAATTCAGTGAGTACGGCGGGCTTGGGGGTTTTGGGTCGGCTGGCGGGCTGTGGGGTTGTGCTGGTGGGCTGTTTGAGCGGCTGGTGGGTGCGGTGGCCGGCACCGGCGTGCCTGCCTGGTGTTGCTGGTGGCGTTTTGTGGGTCGCTGAGGCGGGCGGCGTGGCGGACTTGAGGTTCGGTCGGCCAGCCCGGGTGGTTTACCCGAGCGCGTACACGTTGTCGTAGGTCTGTTGGAAGGTGTCGAGGTAGCGAAAGCCGGCAGACAGGCGCAGCGTGATCTGGCGGGCTGTGTGGATCACGCGCGCCGGGACGCAGAACAGGATGCGGCGTAGCGCTTTGCCGTGGCGGCGCAGCGGTGTGTCATCGTCGGGGGCCTGACCGGACGCGGCGGCCGCCGGGTGAGAGATCGCATACCAGCGCCGTGATGTTCAGCGCAATCAGGCTGGCGGTGAGCCACAGCCGGTTGGCGTTCAGGTCACCGGAAGGGAGGTGTCGCAGCGGCTGGCCGAGCTTGGCATCTTTGAAGCGCTCCTCGATCTGCGCGCGTTGGCGGTGGAAGTGCTCGACCTCGGTCGTGGTCTTCTCGCTGGCGGGGATGTCGGTCACGATGAAGCTGTACGCGTAGGTCGAGTCCAGCTTGCCGTCGAGGACCATCTGCAGCTGATCGGCGGGAATCGTCGAGCGCCGACGCGCGCGGGAGGAGCCGCGTCGGATCTCCTTGGCGGTGACGCTGACCCGGCGGACGATCAGCCGCAGCTGCTCATGTCCCCAGCCGCGCGGGGCGAGCTCGGTCTCGGCGACCTGCGCGCCGCGCATCTCTTCCGCGTCAGCCCAGGCCTGCTCGGGGATTTGGCGCATCGCGCGCCACATGCCGCTGGTCCGCGGCGCGGACATCGAGAACCGCACCTGCTGCTGGCGCAGGTCGCTCATCAGTTCGGCCGAGTAGAACCCGCTGTCCACGCGAGCGGTCACCTGACCATGCCCCGCGGGCAGCAGCTTCTTCGCGTGGGCGATCATCTGCGCGGACTCGGCCGCGGTGATCCGAGCGCGGTTCCCCGGCTCAAGCTCGCTGGTCAGCGGGCGGCCGCGCTCGGCCCAAGTCACGACGTAGGACTGGTAGGCCAACGCGCCGCTGTGGCTGCGAGCCGCGCCCCGCCGACGAGGCCCGCGGCCGTACACCTCGGTCTCGGTCGCGTCGAGATCGAACGTCACCTCAGCACCGGGGTCGCGCCCGAGCTGACGGTCGACCTGCTCCCCGACGCGGGCCAGAGCCCGCTCGATCGCGCGGATGTGGATGCGTCGGTAACGCTTGGCAAGCTGGCGTGCCGTGGGTGCCGACGGGGTGTCGCGTACGGCGCGAATCGCCGCGCTAGCGGTGTCCGCTCGCACGTTCTCGATGTCGTCAAAGCATTCGGCCCCCGCGATCTGACACTCCGCCAACGACACCACTAGCCCGCCCGGCGAAATCCCACGCCGACGGGCCTTGACCGCCCGCACCCCACGCGCGGCCGACAGCTCCGCATCGACGAGTTCGACCAGCCGCGTGCGGCGCGCGAGCTCACCGACGATCGCAAGCCCGCCATACGGCGTCAGGTTCGGATCGTCGGCCCGGAACGACAGCCGTCCGGGGGCTCTGTCACAGTCACTAGCGTTCACCCGCAAGGTGGCATCCCCTCACCGTCAGAGTTGGTCTCGTCAACCAGAAATTCTGACGGTCGCATCGGACGGAAAGCCCTGCTTTTGCAGGGCTTTCCTATTCCACACCAAACATGCCCCGGACCCGACCGGCGACCAACCGTCGGCCTAACTCACTGATTTAGGTCAGATATTCAACGTAATCGCCGAGTAGCCACAGTTGCACCGCATCCAGCGCCTCCCTGTTGTCGCGCAGCCAATCCTGCACGAGTGTGCCGAATCGCTCCCAGTCCCAGCGGATCATTGTTGGAACGTCCGCGACGCCCGGAACGAGTCGATCCGACGCGCCCGGCCGTGGCAAGTACACGAGGCGCTTGGTAGGCACAGTCCGGCTCGAGAGGGCCTGCATGTAGAGTTCGAGCTGGTGCGCTCCGCTCACCGGCGCCCAGTCCTTGATCTCGATCCAGACCAAGAATCCGGCGGGGACTCTGAACTCCAGGTCGATCCATCCGTCGCCCGCTGGCTGCTGCGACCAAACGTCGACGTCATCACCGACGGCAGCCTGGTCACATGCGCAAGCGGCAGCGACGATTGCGCTGGGAAGACCCTTGACCCGACGCAGTACGGCAGCAGTTGCGTCGGTCAACAGATCTTCCCCCGGCCATCTGGCGCGGTGATCAGGATGCCGCTTCAGAACCTCCCCGATGAACGATGACACCGCGTAGGGAATCGTAAGGCCAATCCTCGTGGCAGGCGCCTATGGCCCAATCATTCTTGCGTTCTTGGAGCAGACGCGGCGGATCCTTCGGGATCGAGGCGACCCAACGCGGCCGCTTGCTACGCGATCATCTCCTCAGTGATGTCATCTGGCCCTCGCAAACAAGTTCGGGCGAATCGGCCAGGCGGAATTGGCTGCGGTGCGCGCGACGCGCGGCGTTGTAAGACGAGCGCGCGCTGTCTCTCGCGGAGACTGGCGTCAGGAGTTCTTGACGCGCGTCAGGTATGCTTGACGTCATGCAGAACTTTCAACACCAAAACATCCTGGCGGCGATCCGCGAAACGCGGGAGGACGCCAAGCGCGCCGATGACAGACTCACGGCGCTCGTATCGGCGGCGCGTGGGTACGGCATCTCGTGGCAGAGCATCGGGCACGCGCTCGGAACCAGCAAGCAGGCTGCGTGGGAGCGGTACGGATCGCTCGACGTAGGGCTGCCGCCGCACGTCGTCGTCATCGTCCCGGCCAGCGTCGCGGCCGACGGGCAGGACCACACCTACGGGCCATTCGACACCTACGAGAATGCGGCCGAGTGGTGTGAGCAGATGGCGTTCGACCCGATGGGCGGTAGCGGCGTGATGATCGTCGTTCCCGCCTCAGTTGTCTCCGCGGAGTCGCAGTGATGGCAGACGATCACCTCAGTCACGTCTGAGCGCTAGACGCCGAAGCTACGGACAGGACACGGCGCGAGCGCCGAGGGGCGTACGAGGAGGTGCGCCCCGAGCTCACGCTTGACCATCGGCAGCGCTGGGAAGCGGGGGATGCTGAGAGGGCCCCGTCGTCCATCGGTTAGGTATCGATAGTCAGGCTTATGTTCACCCCAAATCTAGGTGTCAACGACGTCAACGAACACCCCTCGCAGGCGTCCGCCGGCGCCGCTATGTTCACCGTGTCGATCACGTCCACGACGTCATCGACGGCGGGCTTCTCGGCTCGGGATAGGGCCCTTCTCTCTCCCCGCCGCCCTCGGCTCGTCTCGTCGCATACATGTCAACGACAGCAATCCCCAGTGCTGGCACGTCGTTTACACCCGAGGGGGGACATAACCGGGCTTCTCGCTACTTATTCGCGACCGGCCGGGCGACCTCCTTTCGCCGGGCGAAATAGCCTGTATGCCCGTTGAACGACGAGCGCCACGAACGCGGTGCGTCACCCAATCGACCAGTGGAGAACTCCCGTGACGACCGAGCCGTTCCTGATCGACAGTTTCAACGACAGCCTCGTGGTCATCCCGCGCGGAGAAGCCGAGCGCCTCGCTGCGCTCAACGATGCGCTCGAGAGCTCCAACACCTGGGGCGAGTTTCTGGACGCGGTCTCCGTCGACCGAGTCACTCTCGACGAGCTCAGCGACAAGTTCGACGAGCTTCCCGCCAGGGACGTTCCGTTCGATCCCAACGACATCTGTGGCTTTGCCGACGGCGATTGGCCCGCATGGCCGATGGCGAAGATGCTCGACTGGCTGCCGGCGTCGGTCCAGGAGCTCGGCACGCTCCAGTCCACGGTTTTGAACGGCTACGCGCTCAAGATCGACGAGGATCTAGTGGACGAGGTGATCGCCGCTCTCGCGGCGGAGGGGCTCGAGGGCCAGGAGGATCCCGGTGTCCTCGTTCGCACTGCGTGCGGGGCTTGGATGTACTCGTGAACGGTCTGTTCACATCTCAGTCGGTGACACCGAGGGCCACCCGGACAAGCTCGCCGACCAGATCTCCGACGCGATCGTCGACGCGTGCCTCGAGCAGGACCCCCCACGGACGCGTCGCGTGCGAGACCCTGGTTGCCCCGGGCAACATCGTTCCGCGGCTCGGCTCGCAGCAGCGAGCCGATTGCCGCCAATCGACGACGTTTGCGGGAGGGTTCTCCGGCGGTGACTGAGCTGAAGGTGGTCAACGGCCCGTCGGGCTCGCTCAGGGAGGAGCTCGTAGGCCGCGTCCGTGAGCTCCGCGCGGGCGATCCGCTGTCGCCGATCACGGTGCTCGTCGGTGCATCGCTGCAGCGTCCGTTCCTGCAGCGGTGGCTGGCCGCCAGGCTCGGCGCGCACGCGAATGTGCGGATTCTGCTGCCGGGGGACGGCCTTCCGGTAGTAATGGAGCAGGAACGTACGCTAAGCCGATTCGCCGAGGCCGCGTAGCTGTCTGCGTTGTCCGGTGGCGAGGTCGTCGGGGAGCCTGAAGGGGAAGTTGCCGAGCATCTTGATGTGCTCGGACTGGAGCGGCGAGAGGCGTTGGAGGTCTTCGTCGGTGATCTCGTGGCCGGTGGCTCGGAGGTATGCGATCGCGTCGTCGAGGTATTGGGCGTTCCAGAGCACGAGCGCGTTGAGTGCGAAGCCGAGCGCGCCGAGTTGGTCTTCTTGCCCTTCCCGGTACGGCTGGCGCAGCTCGCCTTGGTTGCCGTGGAAGATGACCCGGGCGACCGAGTGACGGCCTTCGTGGCGGGTCAGGCCGACGCTTGATTGGCGGCGGTGCTCCTCGCTGTCGATCCAGCTGAGGAGGTGGAGAGTCTTCGCGACGCGGCCGAGCTCCGCGATCGCCCGCCCGAGACGAGTGGCGCGCCCGCCGCCCTGCAGGACGCGCATCAGCTCGGAGGCGCGGACGGTTCCGGTGGAGAGCGAACCGGCGACGCGGAGGATGTCTTCCCATTGCTCGATGATCAGCTCGATGTTGATGCGGTGGCGGGCAAGTCGATCGAGCGGGCCGTAGTCGGCGTGGCGGTCAAGGCGCCAGAACCGTTGGTCGGGTAGTCCGGCTGGGCGGGGGCTGAACTGGTAGCCCAGCAGCCAGAACAGCCCGAAGATCTGATCGGAGTAGGAGGCCTGGTCGGTGATGATCAGCGTCGGGCCGCCATCGCCGGGGGGTTGGAGTTCGAGGAGTCCGTCGAGGATCATCAGCGAGTCGCGCAGGGTGCCGGGTACGACGATCGCGTGCAGGCCGGCGAACTGGTCGCTCATGTAGTTCAGCCAGGTCACGCCGCGGCCGCGGGCGAAGTATCGCGGGTTGGGGCCGGTGTGGATCGAGCGGACCGGTACTTGGAAGCGCATCCCGTCGACGGTCGCGATGTGCCCGTCGCCGAGGATCTGGACGAGCGGGATGCTCCGGTAGACGGATAGCAGCCGTTCGTTGGCGGCCGCGATCGTCTCGGCGCGCACGTAGTTCTGGCTGACCCAGGAGAGCCGGTTGTAGGAGAGCGCTGGGACGCTGGGCTGCGCGACCTCGGACAGGCTGATGTTGCACGCCTCGGCCAGCAGCACGGCGCAGACGCTGATGTGCAGGTCCGTGGCGCGGGCGCGGCCTTCGCTGAGGTGGGTGAACGCGTCGGCGAAACCGGTCCAGCCGCAGACCTCCAGGAGCACTTCGGAGAACGCGACACGATCGGGCAGCATCCCTGTCGTGGTCGCGCGGAGGGTGGTCAGCCGTTCGGGTTGATCGAGTGCTTCGAGTTTGCTGAGGTCGGGTCGGTCGTTGCCGGCGATCTCGGCGATCTCGAGCGCGAGGTTGGCGTCGAGGCGCTCGGCGGTCTGTCGGTAGGCGCTGTCGAGTTGAGCGCCGAGTTGCTCGAGCGCGCGCTGCGGCGTGGGGTCGAGGCTCAGGCCGGCGCAGATCTCCGGCCGTGCCGCGGTCCATGCGGGTCCCTGGAGCAGCTTCGCCCGCGGGTCGGTGAAACGGCCGGAGCGGGTAACGAACACGTCGCGTCGGTTCAGCGCTGCCTGGAGCGCCTCCAGCACGCAGAAGGTGTATGCGCGCCGGTCGACCTCGTTTTCCCCGAGCTGTGGGTTGTCTAGCACGAGTCGGCGCCACCGGCCGCTGACGACCTTCAGCGACACCGTCGCGGCGCTCACGCGGCCCGCGCGGCCCTCCAACGCCCGCAGCGACTCGATCGCTTCGAGGACCGCCTGTCCTCCGGGCGCGGCCTCGAACGAGACGGCATCGAGCAGGATCGGCATGAAGCGCCGCAGGCTCTGGTAGCGGCGCAGCAGCTCCGCGCGGAACGCAGCGTCCTGTCCGTCCTGCGGATCGGGCTGCGAGGCGAGCCGGTGCACCGTGTCGATAGCGAGCTCCAACTCGCTGCGGGAGACGTGGACGGCGATCGCGCTCCACAGCTCCTCGATCCCTCCGGGTGGCGGGTCGAGCAGGACGAGCACGGCGGCCCGCAGCGCGCGGGCGGCTCGGTCGAGTTCCGGGAGTTGCTTGTAGCGGCGGTCCTTGTGTTCGCGGGTGGCCTGGGAGAGCAGCACGCCGGTGACCTGGTCGAGCAGGATCAGCGCGTCGTCGGTCGCGTCGCGCTCCAGCTGCCACAACGCCGCCAGCAGTGTCGCGGTCCTCCGCTGCGGGCTCAAGCGACGCAGCGTCTGCGCTTTGGCGCTCAAGCCGTATCGCGCGAGCGCGCGCAACCGGCCCGGAGGAACATCGACGGTCAGATCGCCAACGCCGACCGCGCGGATCGCCGCCAAACGCTCGAAGGACTCGGCGACCTCACTCGCGGTCAACTTCCGCGGGCCCGCGCGAAGCTCCTCCCAACGCGAGAGCTGCTCGCCCTCGGGAACGTCCAACAGTTCCTCAAAGCGAGGACCGCGGTGCGCGGCCGCGGCTTCGGAGAGCGATCGGTACAGCCGGGCGGCGGCACGATCTCGCGCCGCGGTGACCGTCCGCGCCAGCACGCTCGCTCCGGGCAACAACACCTTGCCTTCGATCAGACGAGCGGTCGCGAGATCGAACAGCACGCTCGGGCGCTCCGCGGTCGCCCACGCCCGCGCGTCAAGCCACCCAACCAGATCGGCGTGCGCGGAGGCGTCCGAGTAGTCGCGGTACCCGTACTCGCGCTGAATCTCCCCAGCATGCTCGCGGTGCGTCGGATCCCGCCGGGCATACTCCGCAAGGCGCCCCGGATCCCCGACAGCAAGCTCCTCGGCGACCCTGCCGGCGACGATCTCCGGCACCTCCGTGGGTCGCGCGAGGAACGTGCCGAGGAACCGCACCGTGCCGAGCTGTACGGCGAACCCGAGCCGGTTGTGATCACCGCGGCGCCGCGCGATCAACGCCCGGTCTCGCTCGTCGAAGTGAAAGAACCGCTCAAGCTGAGCCACCGACGGTGCCTCGGCGTAGCGGCCGTAGGTCGTGAGCTGGCCGGGGCTCAGGAAATCGACCGGCACGGCCCCGTCTCACCGCCGGCCGTGCGGTGGCCGATCACGACTCGGCGTCTCGATCGACCGACGAACCTCCCTCCGCCGTGATCGCCGGTTCAGGGCGCGGCGGGAGGTGGCGGTACAAGCTCGTGCGTGGGATGCCGGTCTTATCGATGATCTCAGCGATCGTGCTCCCCGTGTCGCGCAGATGAGCTGCCCATTCCAGTTTCCCTGGGTCGACCAGCACAGGCCGGCCGACACGACGACCCTTCGCAGTCGCCACCGCGCGCGCGTGCGCGGCGCGCTCCATCGTGTACGTCCGCTCCATCTGACCGAACAGCGCCAGCAGAACAACCGCGAGCTGCGCCATCGGATCGTCGGGGTTGCTGGAGTCGACCTTGATCGGGTCGGCGAGGTTGCGGACGCCGACCTTGCGCTCGGCGAGCTCGTGGATCAGGTTCAGGGTGTCGCGGACAGTTCGGCCAAGCCGGTCGAGCGTGTGCACGACGATCACGTCACCCTCGCGCGCGTACGCGATGACCTCTCGGAGTCCGGGCCGGTCGGTCGTCGCGCCGGACTTCTTATCGACGTAGATCCGATCTCGCGGGATCCCGGCTTGCTCGAGAGCATCGATCTGCCGGTCGAGGTCCTGCTTCATCGTCGACACGCGCGCGTACCCAAGCTCCACACCCCCGAACGTACCGGATGTTCCGACCGAACGGGAGAAACGGCACCACCTTTCGGGACCAGCCTCTGGGACGGCCAGCGACCAGCAACCACGGAGCTGCCCGAGGAGCTGAGCGGACCGTCCCACTTCCAAGGATGTGGAACGCTCCTCGGCCCAACCCGGGAGAAGAGGGAAGTCGGCGTCACGCCTGGGATGCCCGTGGCCGAAGCAGAGCAGGCCACTCTCGCGACGGATCACGCGCTGTCAGCACGTACGCGCTGCTGAATCACGCGCTGTCAGCACGTACGCGCTGCTGAATCACGCCTGGGACGGCGGTGCGCAGATCGTGGCTGCTGAGGAGTCAGCTCGAACTCGGCGGCACCCGTCCGTTGCGTCCGGGTCGCTAGCCGCGGGCCACATGTGCCTGCGTCACGTGCGCACGCGCCGGGAGCAGCGTTCGTTCTGCGGGGGCGCGCCGTATGGGGATCGGTCTGCGAGGTCTGTCTGGATCCTGGGCGGCGTCGTCGTCCCGCGGGGTGGCTTTATGGCCAGAAGGATCGTTTGAGCACTTGGTCGTGGTTGCCGTACCAGATCGCTTCGAAGCTCCCGCCGGGGCCTTTGCGAATGATGCGCGCGGCCGCGATGTTGTCGTGCACCGTCGCTGTGACGGTGGTGGGGGGTGGGTTGGCCGGTATTCCTGGCTCGACGTGTCCGAGGTGGCCGCGCACGACGAACACCACTTTGGTGACGTCGTCTGGCACGACCCGGATGAGGTACTGGTATCCGCCTTGGGCCGTCCGAAGACCGGCGAACCGGGCACCAGTGTAGCCGTCGGAACCGACGTATTGGATGTTCGCGGCTGTTTGGCCTTCGCCGCCGCCGCCGCCGTTGCTGGTGAAGAAGCCGAGTGTTTCCATGTCATGAGCGGCAATGAACCTGCGTAGCGGGATGCGGGGCGTGCTGATCTTCTCCCAGACGGCGCGAAGTGCGCTCACGCTCGGTGGCTTCATCGGGATCAGGTACAGCTTCTCCCCCCACGAAGTGATCACCAGCCGCATCAGCGGCACGTCCGGAGTGCCGCCCTGCAGCATAAGTGGGTTGATCGAGTTCAGCAGCGCCCGGTCGATGTCTGCCTTGGTCTGCGGGCGCCTCAGCACTCCGAGCATGCTGATCAGCTCTTGTCTGCCAGGCGTGGCGGCATGCCCGCTGGACGGCACTGTGGGCTGGGCCATGCGGTTGTCGTGACCGAGCAGTACGAGGGCGCCGACCCCGATCACGAGCGCGATGATCACCGACGCGACCGTCACAAGCGCGCCGATGCTCGGCCGCCAACGGGACCGGCGGTCGCGTGCGCTGGGAGTGAGCGGATCGGGCGCGGGGTCGTCTGGCTGCTGATCGAGCAGGCGCAGCATGTCCTCCAGCGGCAGTGGGGCGAGCTGCTCGGGAACCGGGTCCAGGCGGCGTAGTCGCTCGATCAGGTCATCCATCACAAACCCTCCATCTCTGGCGAGCGCCCGTGAGCGCTCCCTGTCGGGTGCTGCTGGATCGCCATCGCGCGCTTGAGCCGGCGTCGAGCGCGATGCAGCCGGACTGCGACCGCCCCTTTCGCGAGCCCGAGGGCTTTAGCCAGCTGCTCGTTGCTGAGCCGCTCCCAGGCGACCAGCAGCAGCAGTTCCTGATCGCTGTCACTCAATGAACCGAGCGCCGTCACCAAGGCCACGTCGAGCTCGTTCCCGTCCCGATTCTGGTCGGTGAGCTGCTCGCTCATCAACCGAGCGATCAAAGCGGCGTTCCGGTCCTGCCCTCGCCGACGGTTGGACAAGACGCCGCGGGCTATGCCCAGCAGCCACGGGAGAGGGTCGGCTGGAACCTCGTCCATCCGCCGCCACGCCGAGAGAAAGACCTCGGCGACCACGTCGTCGGCCTCCGCGGCTCCCGCACGCCGACGCGCGAATGTTCGCACCGCCCCGGCATGCGCCACATACAAGCTCTCGAACCGACAGCGAGGCTCCACAATCGGTTAAGAGTCCAGCAACCACGCAGCGATTACATCCCCGGACTGCCATCTGTCTGCTGACCGACCGGCCACGTTACGTGGAGCCGACTTACGCGCATCTCCCTGGTTCGTGCGGGTTCCACGGCTACCAAGCCCAGCCGAGCCGGCTGCTACGCCGGTCGCGTAGTCGACCCGGCTGGGCCGGAAGTGGACACCCGTGACCAGCCCGTAGCCCGTGGCACGATTGCCGCTGGCGAGCTCGACCGCCCCGGCTGTGGTGCATGGCTGCCGCTGACCGATCGCAAAGCACAAGCGCGTGGCGCGCGCCGTTTACGACTGGGGGCGCCTGGGCGGGGAAGATGGGTCAGCGATCGTCATCGTTGTCATCCTCGTCGTGGTCGTCCGGGTGGCGGGCTGGGTCGCGCAGCTCGCGCAGCTTCCCTTCGAGCTGCGGGAGCAGGAACGAGTAGTCGCCAGTGACGGCGAGGTGGCGGCGGCGGAACGGGTGCAGCCGCCTGACGTCCTCGTCGAGCACCGGGTGGCGTTGGGCGCGGAGCTCGCAGAGCGCGGCGTTCATGTAGACGGTGTTCCACAGCACAATGCAGTTGATCACCAGCCCGAGCGCGCCGAGCTGGTCCTCCATCCCGTCGTGGTACCGCTGGTACAGCTCGCCCTTGTTGCCGTGGAACACCCAGCGGCCGAGGGAGTGGCGCCCCTCCTGTAGGTTGCGGACCGCTTTGATCGCTCGCCGGTAGGGCTCATCGGCCAGGTAGGTGAGGAGTGCAGGCTTTTGAAGATCCGCCCGTAGTGCTGGATCGCTTCGCCGAGCGGGGTTGGGCTCCCGTCGCGCTGGAGCATCCTGGTGATGTCGTAGGCGCGAACGGCGCCGGTGTAGATCGAGGCGGCGATCCGGACCATGTCCTCCCAGTGGCGCAGGATCTTCTCTGGCTGGATCCGTCCGCGGGCGAGCACGTCGAGCGGTCCGTAGTCCGCCGTACGGTCGATCCGCCAGCCGCGTTGGTCTGGCATGTCCGCGAGCTCCGGGCGGTACTCGGCGTCGAGCAGCGGACAGCCCGAAGATCAGATCGGAGTACGTGCCGGTGTCGGCGATCAGGATGTCGGGCCGTTGCCCCTGGTCCTGGCTGAACGCGACGTCGAGCATGTGAAGCGAATCTTTCGGTGCGCCGGCCACGACCTTCCCGGCCAGGCCGACCGCCTGGTCGCTGATCATGTTCAGGTAGGTGACGCCGCGGTCGGCGCCAAAGTACTTGCGGTTCGGCCGGGCGTAGATCGACGGGACCGGGACGACGAACCGCATCCCGTCGATCCCGACGACCATCCCGCCGCCCAGTGCCTGAGCGAAGGGGATTCCGGCCTGGTGCTCGATCAGATGCGGGTTCGCTGCGCGGTAGTTCTCCACGCCCATGTAGTTCTGGTCGACATGGCCCATCCGGTGGCGCTCGAGTGCCGGCACGCCAGGCTTGGCGATCGCGTCGAAGTCGAGGTTCATTGCCTGCACGCACAAGCAGGCCGCGACCGTCACATGCAGATCCTCCAGCCGCGAGCGAGCACCGGACACCGCTTGAAACGCGGCAACGAACCCCGGCAGCCACGACATCACCTCCAAGACCACCTCCGGCAGCCCGACCCGCGGGAGCATCGTCCCGACCAGCCGGCGCAGAGCGAGCAGGCTCGGCGGGTCGGGGATCGCCTGAAGCGCTGAGACGTGCAGCCTGCCGTCATCGTCGAGTGTCAGCTGCGCGTCTTCTGCGAGCCGCCCGGCGACATCCCGATAGGCGCCGTCCAACGTTGCGGCGAGCTGGGCGAGGTGCTGATCCGGGCGCTCGGGCAACCCCAGGGCGGTGAGCACCGGGTCCTTCGCCCTCGCCCACGCCTCACCGCTGAGCAGCAGCGCGCGGGGATCCCGCCAGCGGGTCGAGCCGGGCGCGTAGATGTCCCGGCGCAGCAGCTGCCGGTGAAACTGGGTCAGCACGCAGAACACATACGCGTTGCCATCAACCGTCCCGTCCCCGTTAGGCGGCTGCCCGTACACCAGCCGCCGCCAGGACCTACGTACCAGCCCGTCGTTGATGTCAGATGCGGTCAGTTTGCGACGGTCAAGCAGCCAGCGCATCCGCCGCATCTCCCTGAGCACCGGCTCGCCCTCGGGGTTGGACCCCAGCTCGACGGTCTCGCACAGCTCACGCAGGAACACGGAGACCATGCGGATCCGCTCGCTCAGCCTGGCGCGCGCGTCACCCTCGTCATCCTGATCAACGTGCGGCACGAGCTCCGAGACGGTCTCGACCGCCGCCCGCAGCTCGCCGCGGTCGACGACCTGCTCGATCTCCCGCCGCAGATCCTCAACCCGGATCGGCTCGCCTGCACTCGATGCCTCAAGAAGCTTCTTCACAGCCGCCGCGAGCTTCACCGACGCGCGCGCCAGCCGCGGATGCTGGCGGGCGCGCCGCTTGGCCGTCTCGCGGCTGGCCTTGCCGACCAGATCGGTCACCATCAACAGGTCAAACAGCTCAAGGCAATCGTCGATCGACGACGCCTGCAGGTGTACGACCGTCGCCAGCAGCGTCGCCGTGCGCCGCGCGGGTGGATGGCGCCTGAGCCGGGCCGCCTTCGCTGCAAGCCCGTAGCGCGCCAGCTCCACCAGCCGCCGCGCCGGCACGAGTGCGCGTACGTGCTCTGGGTCGATCCCAAGCTCGTGAAGCTCAGCCACCCGCCGCAACGCCAGCTTCAGGTTCTTGCCGGTCGGGTCAGCAGGACCCTTCCTCAGGCGCTCGAGATCCGACACGCGCGAGACGCCCGCCACCTCCAGCACGGACTCAAGCACCAGCTCCTGAGCCCCACTCGGCACGCCACCAAGTGTCTCCCACAGCCGCATGTCGCCGTCCGCTCGGGCGCGTGCGACGGCCCTAGCCAGCGTCGTCACGCCCGGCAGTAGCACGCCCCGCTGCCGCAGCCAGCCGACCGCATCAGCGAAGATCGCGCGCGGACCGTCGCCGGTCATCCACGCCCGCGCGATCACCCATTCCTCGAACTCACCGGCAACTGCGGGGAACTCCCGCAAGCCAAGCGCGGCCTGGATCTCCTCGGCGTGGTCAAAGCGGGTCTGGGTCCGCTGCAGGTAGCGCCCGATACACGACGAGAAATCCTCGATCAGAAGCTGGCCGGCCACGTCCCGCAACACGACCCCGGGCACGTCACTTGGATCGCGCAGAAACGTACCCAGGAAACGAACCGTGCCCAGCTGAACCGCGAACCCCAGCCGATTGTGCGCCCCGCGCCGATTATCGATCAGCTCCGCGGTCGACGAGGGAACCGGCCGCGTGCGCGGCACGTCCGAGATCAAGGCGACCGAGCCGGGGCATCTGGCTGCGGTCAAATGGGCGCGCGGCCTGGATCCGGAGCGGGTGTGGGCGATCGAGGACTGCCGGCATGTCTCCGGGCGCCTGGAGCAGGCGCTGATCGCGGCGGGCGAGCGGGTCGTCAGGGTGCCGCCGAAGATGATGGGAGCCTCGCGCCGCGGCGAGCGCGAGCGCGGCAAGTCTGATCAGATCGACGCGCAGGCGGTCGCCCGCGCGGTCGTCAAAGACGGCGTCGAGCGCTTCCCCGTCGCCTACCTGGACGAGCGGGCGATGGAGATCAGGCTGCTGTTTGACCACCGCGAGGGCCTGGTTCGCGAGCGGACCCGCTTCCAGAACCGCCTGCGCTGGCATCTGCTAGAGCTAAAGCCTGAGCTCGAGGCCGAGCTCGGCTGCGGCGCGCTGTCTGATCTGCGCCAGCTGGAGCGCGTGGACGGGCGGCTGCGGCGGATCGGCACCGGCGCTCGCGTGCGAGTCGCGCGCGAGCAGGTGGCGCAGATCCGTCGCCTGACTCGCGAGGCCGACGAGCTCGAGCAGGAGCTGCTCGAGCTGATCAAGGCCTACCGGCCGAGGCTGCTCGAAGAGCAGGGCTGCGGCGCGCTGAGCGCGGCGCTGTTGATCGGACACACCGCCGGCGCCCAGCGATTCCGCTCAGACGCGTGCTTCGCCCGCCAGTCAGGCACAGCCCCGATTCCGTGCTCCTCCGGGCAGCGAACCCAGCACCGCCTTGACCGCGGCGGGGACCGCCAGCTCAACCGGGCGCTGCACACGATCGCGATCACCCGCGCCCAGCACGACCCGGCCACCAAGGAGTACCTCGCGCGCAAGCAGGCCGACGGCAAAACCAAGAAGGGCGCGCTGCGCTGCCTCAAACGCTACCTCGCGAGGCGCTTCTGGCGGCTGCTCGCCGAGCCACCGCTCGAACCCGAACAAGCCGCCACAGGCGAGCCCACCAACGCTCCGGCCGAGCCAGCGCCCACGAACACGCTCGCCGAGCCAGAGCCGTCAACGAACGCGCCAGCCGAGCCAGAGCCGCCCACGAACGCGCCGGCCGAGCCAGAGCCCCTCGCCATCCCAGAACGCCCAACTCCCCGTCGAGAGGTCGACCGCACGATCACCGGGGCGATCCCGATGGTCTGCATCACCTAGCCGCCAGCTCCCAGTATTTCCCCCCGCCGCAGCCCTCTCTGCGGCCGCTGCCGCACACGGCGAGAACCGCCGTGCGAACACGCCTGCCGCAAATCGACGCAATACGGACCGACGGCGGCCCACCGACGCCAACCAACGCGTTCTAAGTCGCCCTGCGAGTCCCGGGACCCCCCCTTGATCCGATTGGCGACAGGCTCCCCTGCCTCGACTTCGGCGTTATCCGACGTGTCGGATAACGCCGACTATCCCCAGTGGCGTGTTATCCGAAGTTGGCACCCGCTCGTTGCAGTTCTTACCTGCAAACGACCGGGCTGGGGTGGCGGCCGACTTCGGATAATTTCCGTTCGTCTCAGCGGGCGTCGTGTCTTCAACCGGGGCGATCCGACCAGCCACAAGGATGGTGAGACTCGGGCGGCTGGCGGGCGCCTTGTATCGCAGGTGCCTTACCGGACCGGGGCTTTGGCTCTGATTCGCCCGCTCGCTGCACCGCAGCGGCGCCGCCAGTCGCCGGCTGGCTATCTGCCAGCGGGTAGGGTGGCGAGCTTCGCGGCAGGGCGGAGATTATCCGCAGTACAGGCCACAGCAATATTGAGCTGAGCAGCGAGAACAAGGCCTCCGGGGCCCGGTACTGGAGATGACGCGCTACTGGGGATAGTCGGCGGAGCACTGCGCGTGACCGCCGGGCAGTCAAGAGAGCCGCGTCAGCGGCGCGCGAAGCGCGGGCCGAAGGCCCGACCTTGACAGCCCGGCGGCACGCGCGAACATCATGCCGAGTCATGGCAGGGGATCTCGCCCAACACCAGCCCCAGCCAACCGCCGCGCCAACCACCATCCACGCCCCGGGGACCCAGGACACCCCCCCCGATCCGCGCGATCGCCGACCCTCACCCGGTCCCGCCGCCCTCACCAACCCCACTCAGAAACCCGCAAATAGCGAATCTCACTTGACATAGGAGCAACATTGTTCCCCACAGGCCGAGTCGTTCGAGCAGATCCAGGCGGGTCGAGAACCGCGAGCCCAGCCTGAAGCTCGGCTCCTATACGTTGGATGAGTTGCTCGTCAGTCAGCATTTGGGACCTCGGATGAGACGCTTTGGGACGCAGCAGGGTTCTCGACCAGCAGGTCGTGCATCCGCGCAAGCGCCCGAGCCGTGTAGGACTTGACTGTCCCCTGTGATGCGCCGAGCGCCGCCGCGGTCTGCCCGACGGACAGGCCGAGGAAGAACCGCAACACAACTACTTCCCGCTGACGGCGCGGCAGACCACGCACGACTCCGATCATCGCGTCGCGCTCAAGCAGTCTCTCGACGTCGTCAGCCGACCCGGCGACAAGCGGATCGGCCCGCGCAACCTCGACCGGACGGCGGCTCAAGGCACGATGGCGATCACGGCGCCGGACCGTCGGTTTGAGTTCTTTGCGAGGCCGGTCAGCTCGCCAGAATTGGGAATCGTGGGATTTTGCGTCACAGTTTTGATCGCTCGCGGCATTCCCAGCTAGAGATGGATGATGCTGATGCGTTTTTGGCGGTGTACGGGCGGGAGCGGGAGGCCGTGATGGTGTTCGTCGCGCGGCGTACGCTCGATGTCGCGGTCGCGGCTGATTTGACGGCGGAGACGTTCGCGTTGGCTTTGCGTTCGTGGGCGCGGTTGCGTGGGCGCTCTGAGGCGGAGGTGCGTGGCTGGCTGTTTACGGTCGCGCGCCGGCAGGTCTCGCGGTATCTACGGCGCTGCGCAGTCGAGCGTCGGGCTGTGGAGCGTCTCGGGATTCGGGTGCCGGTGATGCACGAGGACGACGTGGCGGCGATCGAGGAGCTCGCGGGTCTGGCTGAGTTGAGAGTGGCGCTGGGCGTGGAGTTGCGAAGGCTTAGTCGTGAGCAGCGTGACGCGCTGCAGCTGCGGGTCGTCGAGGACCGGCCGTATGACGATGTCGCGCGGACGCTCGGGATCTCTGAGCAGGCCGCCAGGGCGCGTGTCGCGCGGGGGTTGCGAGCGCTCGCGCAGGCGCTGGAGCCGCATCGCGAAGCGCGGGAGGCGTCGCGATGAGCGATCTGCGGTTCTTCGATGAGCTCGGCGCCGAGCTGGAGCGCGTCGCGCGGCTGGACGGTGGCCGTCGCCCGTTTCGTGCTGGTCATCGCGTGAGCGTGGTGGCGGTGATCGTGGCGGTGCTGCTGCTGGCGGGCGTTGCCACCGCTGCGGTCTTGCTGATCCGTCAGGGAAAGCCGCTGCCGGCACTCCCGGCGGGCGCGTTGGGTCCGGACGTTCAGCCGGTCCCTGGGAGCGTGCATTTGGCCGGCTTGGATGCAAGTGATCCTGCTGGCGGCCCGCCGTGGGATATCCGGCTCTCGCGCAGCCGTACGGGTGAGACCTGCTCGGCTGTGGGGCAGGTCGTGGACGGGCGTTTCGGGATCGTGGGCTTGGATGGGGTCTTCCGGGTGCTGGGGCTTGGTGGCGTCGATGCGTGCGGCGTGCCGGGTGTCGCCGGCCCGGTGCTCGCGGGGGCACGTGTGTTCGTCGGTCGCAGCGAGGCGCAGGCGCGCACGGTCGTCAACGGCGTCGCTGGACCGCTCGCGCGTTCGGTCACGGTCTACGGGCCCGGCGGCGCGAGAAGCCTGCGGCTGGGGTCCGACGGGAGCTTCATCACTGTCTACAGCGGCTATGTCGAGGACGTGCGCCCGCGGATCGAGATCGTCGAGCGCAGCGGGCGAACGGACACGATCGCGCTCGCGCGCTCCTACATGCAGCAGACCGCCGACCCGCAAGGAGGACCGCCCTGGGACGTGATCGGCGGCGCTGATCTCACCCTGGGCGCGTACCCGGATGAGCAGTGCACTCAGCTGCACCAGGAGAACGCTCCGCTCGAGCCGGGCGTCGCGCAGCCGCCGTCGTTCCCTGGTTCACCGCCCGTCGGTCCTTCAACCCCGCAGCTGTGTGGCCGGCTCGGTACCGCTCCCCTGTTTGTCGTGATCCGCCGGTTCGATCCCGCCGAGCAGCAGAACGGGCAGTGGCATTGGTGGAATAACCCGCCGCGGACGGTCGTCTACGGCGCCGCGTCACCGCGCGTCGCGTCGCTCACGCTGAAGATCGGATTGGCCACCACGCGTCCTCTGGTGATCGATCGAAGCGATGGCGCGTTCGCCGCGGTCCTCGATGGGCTTATCGACCCGCGGTCGCTGACGCTCACCGCCCACCTGAGCGACGGCACGACGGTCAGCTACACCCGCTCGACAAACGTCCTGAAACCCGACGGGAAGGCCGCGAGCGAGCCGCCGGTACCCGCCTACCGCGCACTCGCCCCGGTCAAGCCGATCAGCCAGCCGCTGTTCGTCGAACCGATCGCCGCGACCGTCCGTGCGCAACTGCGCGCCGCTGATCCCGCTGGCGGACCAGAATGGGGGCTTGAGAGCTGGCAGGGCGACCTCAACCCAGCCGCACTGCTTCATACCAGCAACGCCGCCGGCGTCCCGAAGTATTACTACTGCGAACAGGCGGGCGTGATCGTCGGTGGCAAGCTGGTACAGCTGACCGCCGGCGGCAAACCGACAGCCATAGACCCCCAGGACCAGGGGCAGTGCATCAGCGCGCAGACAAAGCCGCTCGTCAGCGCGCAGGACTATCTGAACAATCCCGACTCCTACGCGCCGGTACCCACGCGCGTGGTCCTGACCGGGCTTCTCCCACCGGGAGCGACCCACCCGCTGCTGCTCGGAGACGGCGCCACGAAATCACTCGCGCTCGACGCCAACGGCGCGTTCCTCGCGGTCCTTCCCGGACGCTTCTGGGACACCAACCTGCACGTGTCCGCGACCCTTCCCGACGGCAAGACAGTGACCTCCAGCAACGACCTCCAAGGCACCGCAGCACCGCTGGCGACCGCACCAGACCCGGACGGAGGCGCGCCCTGGGGGTTCCGAGCCGGGCCGAACAAGTTCGAGATGGACGGGCAAGTCATCGACAACCGCCTCGTCTCGGTCCAATCCAACGGGATCGTGCAACCCGGCCCCGACGAGTTCGGCCAGTTCGGCACCGGAAAGCTCCCAGCGCCTTCCCCACTGGAACTGTTCCCACGACCGATGCCCTCGCAGGTTTCGGTGGCCCTCACACAACCCGAAATCGAGCACCGCACGCTCCCGGGCCTCACGCTCATCGCAGGCTTGGCCGCACCCGACGTCGTCACCGTCACGATCACCACCCCCCGCGATGTCCGCACACTCCGCCCCACGGGACGCCAGCACGCCTTCATCGCTGTCTACGACGGGTACTTCTACAGCTCCATCGTGACGATCACCGCACAGCTCAAAGACGGCCACACCATCACCCAGACCATCCCCCACGCTGACCTCGGACCCGACTATGCGCAAAGCTCGCTCACACAGCAGCTACACCAAGCGCGGGACGACCTCAAGCGGTCTCCCGGCCTGTCCAAGCACGCACCCGCCTCTTTCATCGCTCTAAACGCGAAATACATCGCGCTGATCCGAGCCGCCCTCAACTACAGACATACCCACCCCGGCGCTCTACCACCCGAATGAACCCACGGATCCCAAATGCGCTCATTCGACTACACCAGAGGGACCGTGTCCACCCGGGATCCACCACCGGGCGCCGGTGCCAGCAGGCGACATGGCCGCCGACCATCAGCGCCCGCTCGCCGACCCGCGTCGCACATAGGGTGTCGCACATTTTTCGCACTCACCGGGCTTATACGAACACCGCGACCCACAGGGCGGGCACACGCCGCGCCCGCGCCACTGTCAATGCAGGGCCGGTGGCCCAAACCCGGGCCGTGCCCTGTCTTTCGCCACGAGCAGGGCTGCGGTCGGAGCCACGCCGCTGCTACCGGAATCGCGCTGGGCACTGCCCACGAACTCGCCGCAGGACGACGGCGCCCGCTACGCCGACTCGGCGACCGCGCTTAGCGTACGTTCCTGTTCCATTACTACCGGAAGGCCGGGACTTCGCGTTGCTGCTCGGGGCTCCGGTGCTCGTTGCCCAGCATCGCCGGGCGTTGCCGCCGCTCGCCGACCGGGTGCTGCTCGCCGACGTTGCCCGCAAGCACCTCGGGTACTTCGCTCCGGTCGCGGAGACCCCGGGATTCGGTGAAGCGCTGTTTCGTCTCGTGCGGGAGTTGCGCGGCGCGGGCTACGACCTGGCTGACCTCGGTCCGCTGCTGGACGGCGCGACCGACGCGCCGGAGAAAGCGGGGTCGCTGGCCGAGATCCTGGTGTCGTTCGAGCGGCGAAGGGCTGGCTTCTACGGTCCGGACGACGCGCTGGTGGCCGCCGATCCGGCCCGGCTTGATGGCCTGGGCCTGCTGGTGTGGGGTTTGCTTGACATGCCGCCGGCGCTTGAGCGGCTGATCGTGGGCGTGGCGGAGCGGATGCCGGTCGTGGTGTACCTCCCGGATGTGCCGGCTGCTGCTGAGGCGCCGGTCGCGGCTCTGGGCCGGCGGTTGCTCGGGCGTGGCGGGAGCGAGATCGTCGTCCCACCCATTCCGAGGCTCGGGACTGCGCTTGGCCAGGTCCGGCGAGGTTTTGTTCACCCCGCCGTCGGGGCGAGGGATCGGGGCGGACGGCACGGTGCGTGCTGGTGTCGGCGCCGGATCCGGCGCGGGAGGTGCGGGCGGCTGCGCGTGCTTGTCTGGAGTGGGCGTCGGACGGGTGTCGAGTTCTGGGAGATGGCGGTCGCGTATCGGCATGGGGAGGCGTACCGCCCGCTGGTGGAGGCGGTGTTCATCGAGGCCGGGATTCCGCTCTACCTGCACGAGGGCTCGCCGCTGGCCGAGCGGCCGCTGGGCCGCCAGACGCTTGCGTTGCTCGATCTCTACGAGAGCGATCTGTCGCGCCGGTCGGTGATGGACTTTCTGACCGACGCCTGGTTTCCGGGGGAGCTGCGCGAGCAGTACGGCGGCAGCTGCCGGCCGCGCGCTGGGACTCGGTCTCGCGTCAGGCTGGGATCGTCGGCGGCGCCGAGCAGTGGGCGCAGCGGCTCGCTGCGCTACAGCCTGGAGCTGGCGGGTGATGAGCGGAGGAGGATCAGCCGGACTGGGTGCGCGACCGGATCGCCGACGTCGGAGAGCTCGCGCGGTTCATCGCCGAGCTCGATCGGCGTCTTGGCGCCCATCCGGGGCGGGCGACCTGGGCCGACGCACCTCGACTACCTTCGCGACCTGCTGGCGCGGTATGTGAGCCGTAGCGAGGAGATCGTGCTCGCGCTGCGGGGGCTCGAGCGGTTCACCGCGCTCGAGGCGGAGGTCGAGTTCGACAGGTTCCTCGAGGTGGTGCGTCGCGCGCTCGGGACGCTGCGTTCCGAGGACGTGCTCGAGGGGCGCCCGGGGCGTTCGCGCGGCGCGGCGTGAACGTCGTCGCTGTCAACTCGCTGCCCGGCATCGAGTTCCGTCGGCTGTGGATCCTGGGCGCGACCGAGCGGTCGTTCCCGCCGCCGGCGCGACAGGACCCGATCCTGCTCGATGACGAGCGCGCAGCGATCTCCAGGCGCGCGCCGGCGCCGCTTGCGGCGCGTGCGGACCGGGGCAGCGAGGAGGAGTTGGTGTTCGCGCTCGCGTGCGAGGCGGCGCGCGAGCGCCTGGTCGTCTCCTACGCGCGCCGCGCGACCGGGGAGAGCCGGCCGAGGCTGCCGTCGGTGTTCTTCCGGGAGATCGCATCGCAGCTGGTCGGCGAGCGCGTGTCGGCCGAGGAGGCGCCGCTGCTTCGCCGGGCCGACGTGCAGCGGATCGGTGGTGACGCGATCGGCGTGCCGATCCCCGGCGGTCGCTACGCCGAGACCGCGGAGATCGTGAGCATGGCGGCGCGGCTGGCGATCTCCGAGGCCGACCGCGACCGCACCTACCTGCAGGCGGCTGTCACCCAGCCGGGCGCGATCGCCACGTTCGAGCGGGCCGCGCCGGCGTTCGGGCGGGCGCTGCGGGCCGAGCGGGCGCGCCGCTCGAACCGCTACTCGCGAGTGGGACGGGGCGCTCGGCCCGGACGCGCTCGACGCGATCGCGACGGCTGGTGGCGCCCGACCGGGTCCTGTCGCCGACGGCGCTTGAGAACTATGCCGCCTGCCCGCAGCGGTTCTTGATGGCCGACGTGCTGCGGGTCAGGTCGGTCGAGGAGCCCGAGCGGACGGTGCGGATCGACAACGTGCGCCGCGGCAGCCTGTTTCACCGGATCCTCGCAGCGCTTCGACGGTGAATGGGAGGAGCGATGGTCCGGCGGCGCTCGCGCCGGAGGCCGCCGGAGCGGATGCGCGCGATCGCGCGGGAGGAGTGCGACCGCGGCCGAGGAGCGGGGCGAGACCGGGTATGCGGCGATGTGGCGGGCCGACCGCCTCGAGGTGATCGAGGACTGCCTGCGGTGGCTCGAGGTCGAGCGCCAGGACCCGCACACGCGGGCGCTGCCGCTGGTGATGTGCGAGGCGCGGTTCGGGCGCCGGCATCCGGGGGAGCCCGACGACGAGCTCTCGCGCGATGAGCCGATCGAGATCGAGCTCGGCGACCGCAAGCTGCTGGTGTCGGGACGGATCGACCGGCTCAGCTGGGACGCGCAGCCGCCGACCCGGTTCCGCGTGGTCGACTACAAGACCGGCAAGGTTCGCGACGAGAAGCCCGCCCAGCTGCAGGGCGGCCGGATGCTGCAGCTGCCGCTGTACGTGCTCGCCGGCGCCGCAGCTGCTCGGCGTCGACGCGGACGCCGGCGAGGCGGCCTACGTGTACCCGACACGGCGCGGCGGGTTTCGCACGATCGGCTGGGACGCCGAGCAGCTCGCCGAGCGCCAGGGCGACGTCATCGGCCTACTGGCGGCGATCGTCGACGGGATCGCCCGCGGCGACTTCATGGTCGCTCCGTGGAACGAGTCGAGCGCCTGCGCCTACTGCGACTTCAAGCCGATCTGCCCTCGTGGCCCGGGTGCCTACATGGAGCGCCGCACCGCCGACCCGCGGCTGGCCGTGTTCGCAGAGCGGATCCGGGGCGTCCAGTGACGCCGGGCGTGCTGGTCGACGAGCTGGCACGCTCCCGGATCGCCGGTGAGCTCGACGCGAACCTGTGCGTCGAGGCCGCCGCCGGGACGGGAAAGACGACCGTGCTCGTCAGGCGGGTCGCGAGCCTGCTCGCCGCCGGGGTCGTGACGGTCGACGAGCTGGTCGTGATCACGTTCACCGAGAAGGCGGCGGCCGAGCTATCGACTCGCGTTCGGGACGAGCTCGAGCGGCGCGCCAGGGAGGGCGCGGTCGAGGAGCAGCGCCAGCGCCTGCTGGAGGCGGCGCGCGACCTCTACCGGGCGCACATCGAGACGATCCACAGCTTCGCGACCGCGCTGCTGCGCGAGCGGCCGGTCGAAGCAGGCATCGACCCGCTGTTCGAGGTGCTCGAAGGACTCGCCGCCGGCCTCGACTTCGACGAGGCCTACGAGCGCTTCCAGGACGAGCTGCTCTCCAGCGAGGACCCCGACCTCGAGCGGGCGCTGCGGCGCGAGTTCGGGCTCCAGGAGCTGCGCGAGGCGTGCGAGCGCGCTACACGCGCACCGCTACCTGCTCCCGCTCGCGCACCCGGGCCGGTCCGGCGGCGGCCTCGATCAGACGCTCGGCGATCTCCGGGGGATCGCCGCGGAGCTGCGGGCGCTGATGCGCAAGCACAGCCCCGCCGACAAGCTGGTCGACGTGGTCGAGCGGATCGTCGCGTGGATCGACGAGGCTCGACGCGCTTGACGGCGACGAGCGCGAGCGGCTGCTCGTCTCCGGTTCCCGCGCCAAGACCAACAAGGGGGTCGGATCGGACGCGAACTGGGGCGGCGAGAAGCAGCGGGTCAAGGACCTCCAGGACAGCTTCAACGCGACGCTCAACACCGCCAAGCTGTCACTGCGCACGGACGCGCTGCTCAGCCTGCTGCCCCGCGTCGAGCGGTTCGTGCGCGAGTACGTCGAGGACCGCAAGCGGCGGGGCAAGGCCGACTTCGACGACCTGCTGTTCTGGGCGCGCGACCTGCTACGCGACTCAGAGCCAGCGCGCCGCTACTTCCGCCGCCGCTTCCGGACCGTCCTGATCGACGAGTTCCAGGACACCGACCCGATCCAGGCCGAGCTCGCGCTGCTGCTGACCAGCGACCAGGACCCGGGCGAGGACTGGGGCGAGCTCACGCCCGGCCCGGCCCGGCTGACAGTGGTCGGCGACCCGAAGCAGTCGATCTACCGCTTCCGCCGCGCCGACATCGCCGTCTACGACCAGGTCAAGACCCGATCGCTGGCGGGCTCGACCGAGCAGATCGTCACCAACTTCCGCTCCAACCGCGCAGCTGCTGCGGGCGCTCAACCCGGCGTTCAACGCGATCTTCACCGTTGAGCCCGGGATGCAGCCCGGCAACGTCGAGCTCCAGCCGCCGCCAGACGCCCCCAGCGTCGCACGGCCGCCGGTCGTGATCGCCGAGGGCTCCATCAGTGGACGACGCCGACGGTGTCCGCAAAGCAGGAGGCGCGGGTCATCGTCGGACTGCTGCACACCGCGCACGAGGAGCAATGGGAGATCCGCGACCGCCGCGACCATGATCGCTGGCGGCCGTGCCGGTGGGGTGACATGGCGATCCTGATGCCCGCCCGCACCGGGATCGAGCATCTACGAGCAGGCGCTCGCCGGCGCCGGGATCCCCTACCGGCACGAGGGCTCGCGCGACTTCTTCCAGCGCGACGAGGTCCGCGACCTGATCTGGGTGCTGTCCGCCGCCGACGATCCGACCGACCGGATCGCGCTCGTCGGCGCGCTGCGCTCCGGGCGCGTTCGCGATCTCCGACGAGGAGCTCGTGATCCACGCCGCCGAGACCGGCCGCGCTCTCCTACCGCTCCACGGCGACGGGACCCAGGGAGTCGGTCAACGCGGCGATGGCCGAGCTGCGCGACCTGCACCAGCTGCGCCGCGGCGTCTCGCTGGCCGAGCTCGTCCGCCGGGTGGTCGAGCGCACACGGCTGGTCGAGTTCGCGCTCACCCGCCCCGACGGCGAGCAGGGCGCCGCGAACCTGCTCGCGATCGTCGACGAGGCGCGGCTGTTCGCCGCCGCTGGCGGCGGCGGGCTGCGTCCGTTCATCCGCCACCTGCGCGACTCGATGGAGGCCGAGGCGATCGAGATCGAGGCCACCGTCGCCGAGGAGACCGACGACGTCGTGCGGATCATGACCACCCACGGCGCCAAGGGCCTCGAGTACCCGATCGTCGCGCTGGCGAACCTCGGCGCCCAGCGCCACATACCGCGCGAGCCGGTGCCTCGGGAGCAGGAGTCCTTCCTGCACTTCCGGGTCGGCGCCGACACGCTCGGCCGCCACGGCCACTTCGCCACCCCCGGCTACGACGCGGTGTGGGAGGACGAGAAGGCACACATCGACGCCGAGCGACTACGGCTGCTGTACGTCGCGGCCACCCGCACCCGCGAGCACCTGCTGATCCCCTGCGTGGTGGGCAGGCCCGCCGCCAAGGAGCTGCTCGGCGTACTCGTCCGCGCCCTGCCGGAGGATCCGGCGCTGGTCGACATCGTCGACGCCGCCACGATCGCCGTCCCGGCGGTGGAGGGTCCGGAGTTGCGCGAGGTCACCGAGGAAGACGTGATGGCCGCGGTCGAACAGCGGGCGGCGTGGATCGACGCGCGAACGAAGCTGAAGCGCGCCGCATCGACCGAGCGAAAGATCGAGACCGCCTCCAGCCGCGAGCGCGCGTACGGACCGCTCGCCGCCGAGGTCGCCACCTTCGACGCCGCCCTCGTCATCGGCCAAGGCCCGCCGATCCCGATCGGCGACGCCGTCCACATGGTCATGGAACGCATCAGCCTCCCCGACGCGGCCGACCTCGAGCAGATCGCCGAAGACGTCTGCCTCGAGGGCGACATCGCCCACGACCAGCAAGACGTGATCTCGATGTGCCGCGCCTGCCTCGACTCCCCCAGCGTCAAACGCGCGATCGAGCTCGGCAGCTGGTGGCGGGAGGTCCCGTTCGTCATCAACCACGCTCCCCAGGGGGAAGCCGCCGAGCGGGCGCCGCTCACCAACGGCCGTGTTGACCTCGTCTTCCGCGACCACGATCAGCTCGTCGTCGTCGACTACAAGACCGACAAGGACGTGACCCTGGACACCGCCGAGGAGTACGCCCTCAAGCACCACGCTGGGCAAGGCGAGGTGTACGCGCAGGGGCTCGCGACCGCCACCGGGCTCGAGGTACGCGAGGTCGCGTTCGTCTACTGCAAGGCAGGCGCCGAAGTCCGGCTTCGCAAAGGCGAGATCGTCCACTGACCGACAGGCATGGAGCCCGTAGATCGGAACACGCGTCGGGTTGCATTTGACCAAGCGTCTTCACAATTTCACAAAAGCGCCGGGTTATTTCAAAAAGCCGTGAGGCCGCGTTTGCAAAAGTTCTTTGATGCCGGGGGTCGAGGTCGAGCGCGCCGTCATCGCCAATTAGTATTAGTGTTCGCTCGCCCTAGATTCCACAGCCCGATCGCGCGTTTCCCCACCCGGGGGAGCTTCTGCGTGACATCGACCCCGACGGCTAGTCTGAGATGGTCATGATTGGGCACGTCAAGACTGCGCAAGGTTTGGGTGACCATGCCTGATTTCGAGACCGGTATGAAGATCAGGGCACCGGCGCTGTTGGACTCCGCTGCACCGGTTGAGATCGATGACGCGATCGCGAAGGACGGTGGGTGGAGGCTGTACGTTCGGCTGCCGGACGGCGGCAGCGGTCGCATCGATGTGGCCGCGGATCAGATCGACAGCGTGGAGATCGTAGCCGAGGACGGTGGCGGCAACTCCGCCCGCGTGCTAGCCGGCCTCTGGGCAGCGTGGATGCAGGCCGCGACGTCAGGTGCAGCGGCGACGGCGCTCGCCTCGTCACCGCTGAAACCGTACGCGCATCAGCAGAACGCGGTCTACGGAGCGATGCTCCCGCAACCTCGACTTCGGTTCCTACTTGCCGATGAACCCGGAACCGGCAAGACGATCATGGCGGGGCTCTACCTCAGGGAGATGCAGAGGCTGGGACTCGTCCGCCGTGGACTTGTGGTCGCCCCAGCCAACCTGGTGACGAAATGGCAGGCCGACTTCGAGCGCTTCCTGGGCGGCGGTTTGCGTCGGATCACCGCCGCGACTATCCGCGAGGATGCCTTGTCGTTAGAGCATGATCTGTGGGTCGTTTCGCTTGAACTCGCGGCGATCAACCCACAAGTCCAGGACGCGATCCGCCCAGACCGTGCGGGATGGGATGTCGTGGTTTTCGATGAAGCTCACCGGCTCACCCCGACCGCCGAAACGTCGCGCTGCACCAAGCCGCCGGAATCTTGCGGCGCAAGCCGCCGGCGGATCTGGGCGAGTCGCGGGTCGTGGTGCTGCCGTGCGACAACATGACCGCGGGGGTACAAGACTCCGAGGGGCCTGCCAAGACGCTCCACGAGCGGTTCCTGTGGCGTCTGTTTGAGCGCGAGACGGAGAAGTGGGACCGCTATGAGTCCTACCGCGATCACTACGCCGACAAGAGCAAGATCGGCGAGGCGATCGCGAGCGTCGGACACCCTGTGCTGATCCTGATCGACGAGTTAATGGACTACGTCCGCCAGCTCTCCGACGCTGCGCTCGCAGACATCGCGACGCGCGATATGGCGTTTCTACGGGCGCTACTGGACACGGTCAACGACGTGCCAAATGTTGCGCTGGCGGTCGTCATGATCGCAAGCGAGAAAGACACGATGGATCTCGATGAGCGAGGGCGCAGTCGACGCGCCGAACTCGAGAGCCTGCTGATCCGCAACGGCAACCCGGCGACGATCAACGAAAACACCGATTTCGCCGCTATCCTTCGCCGTCGTCTGCTCAAGGGTGCGCCGCCAGACGGGCTTGTCCAGCAGGTCGCAGCCACCTACGCCGACCGCATGTCAGGGCCGTGGAAGACCAAGGTGTTCGATGGCCACCCTCATCACAGCTGGGATGACTGGGATGGCGAGGTGGCGCGCTGCTTCCCGTTTCATCCTCACCTGATCGCGCTCGCCGAGCAGGAGTGGGCCAACGTGGCAGGTTTTCAACGCGTACGGTCGACGATTCGCATCTTCGCCGCAGCTCTGCACGAACAGCGCAGGAGAGGCATGAGCGGAGAGTGGGCTCCGCTCATGATCGGGCCCGGCGATCTACCCCTTTCATCGGCGGTCGTGCGCGAAGCGGTGATCGGCAGTGGACTGATCGCTGACTCCAAAACGGAGGCCAACTACCGCAGCGTTGCTACGACGGACATCGTCGGCCCCGACGACGAGACGGGCACCGCGCGCCAAATCGATAAGGCCCGCCCAAGCACCGCGCTCACCGACGGCAATCCGAGGGCCGCAGAACGGGCGGCGACCGCCCTATTCCTCGCGTCAATCGTAGGAAACCGCCCAGGCGGAAAGCAAGGCGCGACCGAGGCGGAATTGAAGGCCGCGACGTTCGTGCCCGACGGGCTCTTCTCTATCAGCGATGCCGACACCGTGATCGCGGAGCTCTCAGCGGACGAGGGCGGTCTTGCGTCCGTTGAGCGCATCGCCGGAAAGGGTGGACAGCCTGCGCGTCTGTTCCTGACGACGCGCAAGACGCTGAACATGCTCGGCAGAGCGGCCCGTACCTCGATTAGCGAGCCCGAGCGGGACGCCGCGCTGGTCGCGCGTGCAGAGAAGCTCCTGTCTTCTGGGCCATTCGCCATCACAAAAGTCGTCCAAGTCGCGACGGCCGACTCCAGGACACCTGTCGAGATTCTCAAAACCGAGAGCCTGGATGATGCGCGCAAGACGCGCCTCGTTGCGCTTGATCCCGCACGTTTCTCCCTGCTCAATGGCGTCGACAAGGACACGCGCGCCGCCATTCGGGCCGCCTTCGGACTCGGGAAAGATCCGCTGCCGGTCGTGTGGGCGAGCAGTCTCGTCTTCGCGGTGGTCAACACGCAACGACGTCAGCAGGCGCGGAATCTGGCCTCCCACTATCTCGCTTGGCAGCGAGTGGCCGGGATGGACGCAGTGAAGTCAGACGACCAGTTACTCGCGGAGGCGCGCGATCAGCTGAAGCAGGCTGAACGGGACTTCGAGGTTGCCGTGCGTAAGGCTTACCAGCATCTCGTGTACGTCACGGAGGGCGTAGGGGCTGGCGCGCGTATCGACGAGATCCACACCTTCCAGGAGGAGAACCAGACCGCCCTGAACGGCCAAACCGCGTGGAAGGCGCTCGTCGAGCACGGGAAGGCCTTCGACGTCGGCACGTTCGACGCGAAGGCTCTGATCGTGAACCTGCGCGAGAACGATTACGGGCGACCACTGGACGAGCTGCGCAATAGCTTCTGGAACAGCCCGCGTATGCCGCTTTTGCCTCAAGGTGAGTCAGATCTGCGCCGCGCGATCTACGAAGCCGTCACGTCGGGCGACCTCTGCGTCGTTGGTGCCGACGGCGAAGTGCGCGCGGTAACAAGCGAAACTGGGATTGCGCTCAACCAGAGCGGGCTGCGACTTACACGCCCGGAGAAGGCGGCTGCCACAGGTGGGGAGGCCGATAAGGCTGCAAAAGGTCAGGGAACGGACCACAGCGAGGGCACAGGCCAGCCGGGCGGTGGTAGCGGTGGCGCCAAGGGCACGGTCCCAGCCGTAGATCATGAGGTCGCGATCACCCTGACGGCCAACCTCGACGACACCGCGCAGGCCCACGCGATCTACAGCTTGCTTCTTGAGATCGCCGAGGCCGTGGACGGTGAGGCGTCGCATCTCCAGCTCATGGCGAAGGTCGTGGCTCCCGAGTCGGCGGCCGCGAAGGTCGAGCAGTCCGCGCAGGCGGCAAAAGCTAACGTCCACCGACGCGAGCTACTAACGTAGCCCCTTCTGATCTCGCGCGAACGTAGCCGCCTAGCGGCCTCACCACAGCGAACTCGTGGCTGCTACTTCTGGCTCGCGACTCTCGCTGTGAAACTTCATCAACCTCTTGATCCTTCCCGGCTGAGCCCAATTCATCGTTCCCTCCATTCTGAACGAGAGCAGATACCTCTCAATCCATGGATCTCCGAGCAGGGCCAAAATCCTTTCAGCTTCTCCCCGGTCTTCGCATGGAATGAAGGCCTGCAAAGATTGGTTGGCCTGCCACTCGCCGGGAAGTAAGCGCGGCGCAAACCGTTTCTTGCCATAGGCCTCCCACACAATCTTGTGCTTAGCGAAGCTGTACGGGCCGACCCCCATCATCGCCCACCAATATCCTCGTCTTATCCACGATCCAATCAAGGACCCTTTCCTCTTCAGCAACGTCCTCCTATGGCGTTCGAGATACGCGTGCAGCTCTGCATTCTCCGTCACATCCGCGGCAGACATAGGCCTTCCATCGCTTGTGTACGGCAGAAACACCCATTTCCGCGGCACGGGCTCCGCTTCCCCGAAGTTTTTGCTAATAAGGAGCGGATGGACGTACCTCCGTGGAAGCACGGCTGAGCCAGAGCCATTACGTACAACACAAGCCCCGCCTACTTGCTCGACACAATCGTCAAAAAAGAAGACGCCGTTGGCGCCACACGTATTAACGCCCTGCCTCGGAGTCGATTTTGTGTCGACTTCTATAGGCTCAAAGCTGGGTCTCTTCGTAAACTCTGCCAAACTGCCCACACTTAGCGGGCCGTCGGCTCCAAACAAGGGCCGAGCAAACACTTCATTCCACTGCCCGCGATCCCAGCGCTTGTATCTGATTGGAAATCTCTGTTTCCGGTCCCGACAAACGTGAATAAGTCCGTACCGTGTCTTTACGCCGGGAAAGACTTCCTGACCACCAAAATCCACGACTCTATCGATGTAGAACTCGACTCCGTTGACCCTATACTGGCGAAAGAACCGGTTTGCACCGTCGTTCAGTAGCAGGGACAGCGGAATGAAGAACACGGCTTCTCCACGTAGATCGAGATTCTCTTGGATCGTCTTCTGAATAACAAGAGCGGACACGTCGATCCGAGACCCACCCAGAAGCAGCGCCCGAGGATCACCGGCGAGCCCATAACTGACAAACTTGCTCTTGACGCGTGCTTTGTACTGACCGGGCAAGTCAGTAAAGTTGAGCCACGGGGGATTGCCGAACACGATGTCAAAGGTCTGAGGCTCACTTTGAAAGAGAATATCCTCATGCCGAAAGTTAGACCTTGGCATATCTACGCCGTAGAGCCGTTTCACCCTGTCAACAAAGCGCTGACAAAGCGTCGACTCTATTTCTACCCCATATAGGCTGCTGAGGGGCAGTTGGTGAGGTGCTATGTCCGCCTTGACCCCGAGAGAGATCAGGCTCTCTAGGAGGGCCCCTTCACCCATCGTGGGGTCAAAGACCGTTGCGCCAGCGATCCACCGGTCGAAAATGCCGAACTCGGACGCCGCGAACTCCGCCCAGAGCAAGGGAGTTGTCACAGCGCCGAAGCCAATAGACGTATTGCTATCGGAACCTGAACTGCGCATAGCCTGACTCTTTGAATGCACGAATGGATTGAATCCTCTTCTCGGCATCTGCGCTGACCCGCCGATAATGGGAGATGGCTAGTGCGCAAAACAAATCGAAGAACTCAGGGTATGAACGATTCCAGTCAATCTCGTCCCAAACCTGATTGATGGTGTAATTCAGCCGAATTTGGCCTGTGCCCAGATTCTCGATGCGGTACGCGTCAGCGGGCAGGGAGTGGAATGGAGCGACGCGAATGTATTCGATATCTCTCGCGTCGATGGTCGCAGCCGAGCGATTGTGGCCGACTTCGACGATGAGAAAGATCCCGCGGTCATTCGCCATGTACTTGAGCAAGTTGCCCACCGCGCACACTCCGCCGTCAGAGTACCGAGAGGAGTCGAGGTCTTTCGTCTTCACATCAAATCCGAATAGCCGACCGTCGATCGTGCAAGCAAAGTCGAAGATGGTTCTGCGCCCTGGAATATCAATTGGCGGATACCCCATATCCCCACAGATTCTTTCCCAGTTGGTGGTGATTTCATGCTCTACCATCGCGCCAAACGCTCGGGAATCCTCTCGCTGGGCAATACCGGACCGCGTCTCGGCAAACAGGTCTGCCAGCTTCTCTTCGAAGGCAAGCGATATGTTTCGGAAATCAACGTCGGGAGCGCTATGCAAGGGCGAGCTACGTTACCACGGCTCGCGGCAGCCATCGAGGCGAGCTGCGAGCCTCCGTATCGGCGGTGATGGATGCCTGTCGGAGAAGCCGGCGCGGACACTGCGAATGGGAGAGCCACGGTTCGGTGTCGGTGACCGCAGCATGAGCGGTACCCAGCCCGAGCTTGAGAGCTACCTGTGGGGCGCCGCCACCGCCCTGCGCGGCACCATCGACGCCACGCACTGCGTGAGGAAACACAGGCGAGGCTACTTTGGGGCTGGTGAACCCCTGCGCATGTCTGGCTTGCCTGTACGCAGTGGGCGCAGCCCACCCGAGGCGTTTCGCAAGCCGATCGATCAACGTTGTTTTCGCACAAACCCGGGCTATTTGTGCACTGCCGGCGTCGACGTCGCGCGGCTTCTCGCCCACCGTCGCGCGCTTGCTGGGTGCCCATAACGAGGAGTTCTCGGGCATCGCTGCCGGGCGCCATGCGTCGCTCTCAACGCTCGCCTTGCTCCCGCGGGTCTAGGATCGAGGATCGCCCGGACCCGTCAGCCTGCTACGCGCAAGGACCCCCCCTTCTCATGCCCTTTCTTGACCAGATCATCCGTGCCATCGAAGCCAGCATCGAGGAGCTGCTGCACGAGGTCGAGCGCCTGCGTCGTGCGCTCGCGGCGCTCGTCCCGGGCAGCGAGCCCGCGGGCGTGAAGACGAGCAAAGAGGCGAGCACGGCAAAGAGCCCGCGTGCCACGACGCCTCGGGCCCCGCGGACACGCACAGCCTCGGTGCCGCCGCGGCCCTCGACAGTCGCTGCGCCTGCTCGGGCGCGGACCGCGCAGCGACGAAAGCCGCGGTCCTGGCCGCGCTGGGCGACGGGCGCGCGATGACGGCCGGTGAGATCGCGGCGGCGACCGGCCTCGGCCGCGCGACGGTGAGCACCACCCTCTCAAAGCTCGCGAGCTCCGGTCAGGTCACCAAGGCCGCGCGCGGCTATACCAACTGGGGGCCTGAGCCCGCTTCGCCTGCCATCGACGGGGCCGGTAACGCCCGGTCGACCGGCACGCTGAGATCCTGCGGGCGTGTGAAGCGTTCGCTGACGGGCTGCGATGCCGGGCGCGGTCGATGGCGTCGTGTCAGGATCCGGGTCGCGCAAGGATCGGCGAGGAGCAGAAGGAGCCCGACTCGCTGTGTCGTACGCGCGCGTGAAACAGAGAGGCGATCAGCGCCGCCGACTTGCGGTGATCGGACCAACGCAGTCATGCTGATGCGGCAATGTCGCCCGTCCCGTTTGGGGAT
The DNA here is from genome assembly GCA_963709135.1 of uncultured Solirubrobacterales bacterium. GTDB lineage: Bacteria > Actinomycetota > Thermoleophilia > Solirubrobacterales > Solirubrobacteraceae > Palsa-465. Next base: position 107,421 of record CAVPVI010000003.1, read on the forward strand.
CGTCTGCCGGGACGGCAGACGATCCCCGCCGAGCCCCCGCGGCGGGTGGCCGAATCCGTCCCGATAGACCCGTCCGAATTGAAATCCCGCAAAGGGACGTCATACGGCACACTGTGCCGGTGAGCGGACTCCAGATCGGCTACGCCCGGGTCTCCACGCAAGGCCAGGATCTGACCGCGCAGCGCAACGCCCTCGCCGCGCTCGGCGTCCCTGGCGAACGGATCTACGTCGACCATGGCTTGACCGGCACCAACCGTGCTCGGCCCGGGCTTCGTGAAGCACTCGCCGCGTGCCGCTGCGGCGACACGCTCGTGGTAACCAAGCTCGACCGCCTGGCCAGGTCACTGCCCGACGCCCGCGACATCGTCGACGAGCTCACCACCCGCCAGGTCAAGCTCAACCTTGGCGGCTCCGTCCACGACCCGACCGACCCTGTCGGCCGGCTCCTGTTCAACGTCCTGGCGATGGTCGCCGAATTCGAATCGGACCTGATCAAGATGCGAACCCGAGAAGCCTGGCTGTCGCCCGGGCCGCTGGCAAGTCCGCGGCCGCAAGCCAAAGCTCTCGCCCCACCAAGAAGCTCATCTCGTCGAACTTCACCGCGCCGGCGAGAAGAACCCAGCCGAACTCGCAGAGCTGTTCGGCATCGGCCGGTCCACGGTCTACCGGGCGATCGAACGCGCGGGTGACCGCACGACCGCGTGACTCCGATTCCAGGCTACTTGTCGGTTGGTGCCACGTTCCTTGAATGGCACCCCGTCATCGCGCCGTCGAGGACCCGCAGGCCGATGCCGCGGCGATCGAGCTCTTGCACGAGTCCGATCAGGTGGTGCGTGGAGCGCCCGAGGCGGTCGAGCTTCCACACCACGAGCGTGTCGCCGGCCCGCACATGATCGAGCGCCAGGGCGAGCTCGGGGCGGTCGGCGAGCGTGCCGCTGTCGCCGCTCAGGCTACTTTCCCATATGCCACGCAGTTGGACCCCGCGGTGAGTCCAAGCTGGTCGCTTGGAAGATTGGAAGCAGCAGTGCCCCGGGGCCGTGCGGATCGCCGCGCACGAGGCGAAAAATTGGGGAGTGTTGGCTCCCGACCCGCACGGCTGCTGCTTCCACGACCGTGGAGCGAGACGGCTTCGGCTCGGCGCTCGGGCATCTGCTAGTCGTCTGAGCAACCGGCACGCCTCGACCCATGCCGTGCCCTGTCTCTTGCGTTGCCGTAGTCCCGCTGATGGCGCGGCGGTGCTCGGCGGTCGCCGCCAGACGATGCGGCATGTCCCGGGTTTGCGCTTCTGGGCCTATCTGATTAGAGTCGGCGTGGAGTGGGGCTATCGACGAGGTTCGGCGCGCGGGGCCGAAGGCCTGAGCAGCTCAAGCAGATCGCGGGGGCTCTCCGCTATATGGTCGGCCTGCTGCTCGCGTTCGTTGCTGCGATCGCTGCGATCGTGGTCATCCCGGCGGGTCACGAGGCTATCGTCACTGCGCTGTACGTGGTGGTAGTGGTCGCGGGTGGTGCATTTGGGGTCATCTGCGTCGTCACGGTGGTTGGCGGCGTTCAGTCGCCCGACTCGGTCGAGCAGCTAAAGGGGAAGCCGACCAAGGGCGGCTTTTTGGGTGCGGAGCCGCGGCGCGTGTCGCCGCGGTATGTGGCGCGCGGCGAGCTTGCGCGGCTTGTTGAAGCGCTGGCTGGCGCGGACGGCCATCCCGTGGCGCTACTGGGCCCTGGCGGGACGGGCAAGACAGTCCTGGCTGTCGAGGCCGTCCATGAGAAGATTGTCCGGCGGCAGTTTCCCGACGGTGTGGCCTGGCTGGTCGCCGATCCCCGCGCGGACGTGCTGGTGCTTCAGAGTGACCTTGCTCAGCGCCTCGGCGGGGGTAACTCCGTTTTTCGTAACGCGCGCGAGAGACGTGGGGCGTTGGCCGACCTGATGGCCGATCGCAAGCTCTTGGTGGTGGTGGACAACGTTTGGGAGCGCGCGGTTCTCGACGCGTTCCCGCCGGAGTGCCAGATCCTGTTCACTAGCCGCTCTAAAGCCTTGGCGCGCGATGTCAACGCCACGGTCGTTGAGGTCGCCGAGCTCGAGCTAGAGCAGGCGCTGGAGCTGCTGGCCAACTGGACCGGCCGCGAGCGAGCCGCGTTGGACGGGTTGCCTGCCGTGGCGATCTGCGAGCGCTTGGAGCGGCTTGCGCTGGGTGTCGCGATGGCCGGCGCGATGATCGCCGACGGCGACGAAAAGCGGTGGCAGGACGTGCTAGCACGCGTTGAGACGGCCGACCTGGGGCGCGTCCGCCACGAATTTGGGGAGGAGTACCCGCACCCGACGCTGTTGGCGGCGATCGAGCTCGGCATCGACGAGCTGTCCGACGAGCCGACCCGCCAGCGCTACCGTGAGCTGGCGGTGTTCAACGGCCGCGGCCCGTTCCCCCGCTCCGCCGCCGAAGCGCTGTGGACACCCACTGGGCTCAGCGGCCCGGACTGCGGCGACCTGGTGGCGCTGCTGGAGGGCCGCTCGCTGATCCATCCCGAGGGCGAAGGCCGCTTCAGCCTGCATGACCTCCAAGCGGACGTCGTCGCCCACCAGCTCGGCTCTGACGGGCTGATCGACGCGCACGACCAGCTGCTCGCCGGCTACCGGCCGCCGGAGCCCGCCGGATGGCCGGCGGTGCCCGACGACGGCTATCTGCGTAACAACCTCGCTTACCACTTGGCACGCGCCGGGCGCAGCGACGAGCTGCTCGCCTTGCTCACAGACCTCCGCTGGCTTCGCATCAGACTCGAGAGCCCGCCGGTCAACCTACTCGCCGACTACCAGTACCTGCCCGACGATCCGGCAGCGCAGACGCTGCAGGCCGCCTTGCGACTGTCCGCTCCTACACTCGCCGATGACCCCGCCCAGCTGCCCGGACAGCTCATCGGACGCCTCCAGGAGGACCACGATTCAGCGCTCAACGGGCTCCTCGAGCAGGCCGCGAGCTGGTGCGAAGAGCCCTGGCTATGCCCGTCCGCCAGCTCGCTCACCACTCCATACGGACCGCTCCGACTCACCCTACGCCACAGCCGCTACGTATTCGCGGTGGCGGTGAGCGCTGACGGTCGGGTGATCTCCGGCGGCGAGGACGGGACGGTGCGGGTGTGGGAGCTCGACAGCGGCCGCGAGCTGCGCCGCCTGGAAGGCCACGCCGGCCCGGTCCGCGCGGTGGCGGTCAGCGCTGACGGCCGGGTGATCTCCGGCGGCGAGGACGGGACGGTACGGGTGTGGGAGCCAGACAGCGGCCGCGAGCTGCACCGCCTGGAAGGCCACGCCGGCCCGGTCCGCGCGGTGGCGGTCAGCCCCGACGGCCGGGTGATCTCCGGCAGCGAGGACGGGACGGTGCGGGTATGGGAGCCAGACAGCGGCCGCGAGCTGCACCGCCTGGAAGGCCACGCCGGCCCGGTCTACGCGGTGGCGGTCAGCCCCGACGGCCGGGTGATCTCCGGCAGCGAGGACGGGACGGTGCGGGTATGGGAGCCAGACAGCGGCCGCGAGCTGCACCGCCTGGAAGGCCACGCCGGCCCGGTCTACGCGGTGGCGGTCAGCCCCGACGGCCGGGTGATCTCCGGCAGCGAGGACGGGACGGTGCGGGTATGGGAGCCAGACAGCGGCCGCGAGCTGCACCGCCTGGAAGACCCCGGCCAGGTCCTCGCGGTGGCGGTCAGCGCCGACGGCCGGGTGATCTCCGGCAGCGGGGACGGGACGGTGCGGGTGTGGGAGCTCGACAGCGGCCGCGAGCTGCGCCGCCTGGAAGGCCACGTCAGCCCGGTCTACGCGGTGGCGGTCAGCCCCGACGGCCGGGTGATCTCTGGCGGCACGGACGGGACGGTACGGGTGTGGGAGCCAGACAGCGGCCGCGAGCTGCGCCACCTGGAAGGCCGCGCCGGCCCGGTCCGCGCGGTGGCGGTCAGCGCCGACGGCCGGGTGATCTCTGGCGGCATGGACGGGACGGTACGGGTGTGGGAGCCAGACAGCGGCCGCGAGCTGCACCGCCTGGAAGGCCACGTCGGACCGGTCCTTGCGGTGGCGGTCAGCGCCGACGGCCGGGTGATCTCCGTTGGCACGGACGGGACGGTGCGGGTGTGGGAGCTCGACAGCGGCCGCGAGCTGCACCGCCTGGGAGGCCGCGCCGGCGCGGTCCTCATGATGGGGGTCGGCGCGGTGGCGGTCAGTGCTGACGGCCGGGTGATCTCCGGCGGCTGGGACGGGACGGTGCGGGTGTGGGAGCTCGACAGCGGCCGCGAGCTGCACCGCCCCGGCGGCTGGGACGGGACGGTGCGGGTGTGGGAGCTCGACAGCGGCCGCGAGCTGCACCGCCTGGAAGGTCGCGCCGGCGCAGCCTTTGTGATGGGGGTCGGCGCGGTGGCGGTCAGTGCTGACGGCCGGGTGATCTCCGGCGGCTGGGACGGGACGGTGCGGGTGTGGGAGCTCGACAGCGGCCGCGAGCTGCAGAACCTGAAAGGCCACGTCGGCGCGGTCCGCGCGGTGGCGGTGAGCGCTGACGGCCGGGTGATCTCCGGCGGCGACGACGGGACGGTGCGGGTGTGGGAGCTCGACAGCGGCCGCGAGCTGCAGAACCTGAAAGGCCACGTCGGCGCGGTCCGCGCGGTGGCGGTCAGCGCTGACGGCCGGGTGATCTCCGGCGGCGACGACGGGACGGTGCGGGTGTCGGAGCTCGACAGCGGCCGCATCACCGCGCGTTGGACCGGCGACTCGGGAATCTCAGCCTGCGCGATAGGTCTTCGCGCTCCGCTGACTGTCAGCGTCGGCGAAGCACGAGGTATGCTTTATACGCTGCGCCTTCAGGGGCTCCCCGAGACTTAGGGGCCCCGCCCAACGCACCAAGTCACATGGTCGCCCGCGGGGCGGCTTGCGGACAGCGCAGAGCTGTTTGCGGTCGAGGCTGCCGTAACGCAGTCCCGGAAACTACGTGCCGGTAACGGGCACGTCCGAGAGACATTGGGTCGCACACCTTCAGGGGGAGGCATTCTGGGACATGTCACTGCTCGGGCGTGTCCGACCCCGAAGATCTCTTTGCCTTCTTCGAAGGCGACTTCGATTGGCCAGCGGTCGGCGTAGCGCTCGACGATCTGTGCTGCGGTGGCGTTGAGGTCGGTGGTGATCAGCGCGATCTGGTAGCCGCTTGCGACCGCCAGACGCCGCAGCTGCGTCGCCGGTTTGAGCTCGAGCGCGGCGAGCAGCGCAAGAGCGACCTCGAGGACTATCGGGTCGCCCTCCGCGACGGGATCCTGCTCGCCGATCGGCGCGCCGCAACCATCGCACTGCGCCGGCCAATACGTCTCCACCCGATTCGGGTCAGCGACCATCGGCCGGTGCTGGCCGCGATGACCAGCCTGACCGCCCTGAGAACGCCCCGACCCCTTCTTCTTCGGACGCTCCTCACGTTGCGCGGGCGAATCACGCGACGGCGGCATCGAACTGTTACGCGAGCTACGACCCATCTGCCGCTCGAGCTCCTCGATCCGCCCCGACAGCTCCAGCAACGCCGCGACCACAACTTCGCCGCCTGCCGCTGCAATCGCCTCCGCCTCTGCCCGAGTCACGCATGCAAGATTCGCTGCAAACCAGCCAGATCCTGCATTACGTCAACCAAACCCCCTGAACGAGTACCTCTATGCGGCCCCGCCTCGGAACGCCGCGGCGATGCCGTCCTGATCTTCGGCCGGAATGTTGTGTAACTCGGCCAGCCTGCCTAACACGCGACCCAGCTCCGTCGGCACTGTTTGGTTTAGAGATCCGGCGGATATCTGGCCACGGCCCAAAGTCGCGAGCGGATTTGCCACCCAGCCTTCGTTTTGCGCGAAGCCGATCAGACCAAGGTTTGCCAGATCGGAGAGCTCCGCTATCAGCGTTGGCGACGTCCGATCCCCACTGTCCCTCGCGTCTGCGTGAATCTGTTCGCGCTCGGTCTGTCGCTTGGGATCGCTGACGTAGGCGAGGCCACTCAATTGACGATAGGTCAAGCGGTCTAGAAGGCGGAGGAGGTAATGGGCCGTCTCTGCTGAGACGTCACCCGAGAACACGAATGATGCATAGAACGCTCCAACGAACGGGACCTTCTTCTGCTGGTAACTCCGTGCGGCAGCCAGCAACGTCCCCTCGAGGAGACCCTGTGGATCATGGCCTGGCTTAAAGAGGCCGTCGTTGCGCGGGGTCTCGCCCGCTTCCTCACGCTGCTTAATCCTTGCCAGTGCAATGAGGAACGCACCACCGATTCGCACCTCCTCCTTTGACGAGAAGAGCCGGCCACGGATTTCTCCGCCGACCAGGCGCAGAATGCGCGTGAGCGACGGGCCGGCCGCGGCTCCGACCAGTGCGCCCGGTGGCCCGAACGTCAGACCCACCGACGCGCCAGCGAGCGCACTCAATGACTCCGCCCCGAGGCTGACAAGTCCTTGGCCCTTTTCAAGATCACGCTCATCGTTGAGACTCTCGCGTGGATCGTCGGCCACGTCCCGACGATACGGGAAGGAACCGGATTGAAACCGTTGACCGCCTCACGAGGCAGCCGTCGGACGCCCGCATTCGTCCCTGCGCCCGCGACGCCTGATCGCCTTCGCGAGGAAGCCATAGCCCCGGTCACGCCGCCAGACGTCATCGACGGCCCTGCTGGTGCGAGGTGCACATAACGACCAGTTATCGCGCATTGCTGCCGGGCGGCCACGCGTAGCTCTCAAGCACTCGCTGGCGCTCACGGGTCTAGGATCGCCTGGACCCGTCAGCCTTCTATGCGCAAGGACCCCCCCTTCTCATGCCCGTTCTTGACCAGATCATCCGTGCCATCGAAGCCAGCATCGAAGAGTTGCTGCGCGAGGTCGAGCGCCTCCGTCGTGCGCTTACGGCACTCGTCCCGGGCAGCGAACCCGCGAGTTCGAAGACGAGCAAGGAGACGAGCAGCGCGCCGAAGCGCCCGCGTGCCGCGGCGCCTCGGGCCCCGCGGACACGCACAGCCTCGGCGCCGCCGCCTTCGGCCGCCGCTGCGCCTGCTCGGGCGCGGACCGCGCCGGGCGCGACGAAGGCCGCGATCCTGGCCGCGCTGGGCGACGGGCGCGCGATGACGGCCGGTGAGATCGCGGCCGCGACCGGACTTGGCCGCGCGACGGTCAGCACCACCCTCTCCAAGCTCGCGAGCTCCGGTCAGGTCATCAAAGCCGCCCGCGGCTATCAGCTGCCACGCGAGAGCGACGCTCCCGCTGTGGAGAGCGCTGCAGAGTCCGGCACGCCTGACTGATCCGCTGTCGTGTGAAGCGTTCGCTGACGGGCTGCGATGCCGGTCGCGGTCGATGGCGTCGTGTCAGGATCGGGTCGCGCAAGGATCGGCGAGGAGCAGGAAGGAACCCGGATCGCTGTGTCGTACGCGCGTGTGAGACAGACATGGCTGCGCGGTGCGCGTCTGTCTGGATGCGCCCGCCGTTTTTCCCCGGCGGCAGGGATCCATTAACGCTGCTCGCACGCGTCAAGGCCATGGGGCGCAGCCAGCACCGGTGCTCGCAGCGATCGCCACAGCGTCGGCGGCCAGCAGCGCGAGCGGTCGCTGCACGAGCTCCTCGACGTCAGCGTCCATTCGGTGAGTTCGCCGGCCTGAGTTGGCCCCAGTGCGACGGCTTGATTTGGCCCCACGTTCCGTCCGAGCGTGACCGCAGGGTCCGTGCTTTCAGAGCACGGATCGGAGGTCAGAAGGGATGGGTTCCAGAGTGGAGCTGTTCGAGAAGATCCGGAGGGATCACGAGTTCGCTGATCTCTCGACGCGCGAGTTGGCGCGTCGGTATGGGGTGCACCGTCGCACGGTCCGGCAGGCGTTTGAGTCGGCGCTCCCGCCGGAGCGCAAGCGGCCGGTCGGTCGGCCGGCGCCGGCGTTGGGTCCGTGGCGGGAGTGGATCGATGAGATCCTGATCGCTGACAAGACGGCGCCGCGTAAGCAGCGGCACACGGCGAAGCGGATCGGTGATCGCCTGGCGCAGGAGCACGGGGTCGTGGTCGCGGAGTCGACGGTTCGTGATCACGTGCGTAAGCGCCGTCGCGAGCTTGGGCTCGCGGCGGAGGCGTTCTGTGAGCAGGTGCACGATCCCGGGGTGACCGCGGAGGTCGACTGGGGCCAGGCGACCGTCAGCCTGGCGGGCGTGTTGACGGTGCTCGGCCTGTTCTTGATGCGGTCCTGCTTCTCGGGCGCGTGTTTCGTGATGGCGTTCGAGTCCCAGTGCCAGCAGGCGTTCTTCGAGGGTCACGTGCACGCGCTGGACTGGTTCTCGGGCGTATTTACGACGATCAGGTACGACAACCTGGCGGCTGCGGCGAAGAAGACGCTGAAGGGCCGTAACAGGGTCGAGAACGAGCGGTTTGTGGCGTTGCGCTCGCACTACCTCTACGAATCGTGGTTCACCCTCGTGGGGATCGAGGGGGCTCACGAGAAAGGCGAGGTCGAGGGCGAGGTCGGCCGGTTCCGGCGCAATCACTTGGTGCCGGTCCCGGAGGTCTCTGATCTGGCGGAGCTCAACGACCGGCTCTTGGCGTGCTGTGTGCGGGATCTGGATCGCACGGTCACGGGGCGCTCTGAGACGGTGGGTGAGCGGCTCTCGCGGGAGATCGAGATGCTCAGGCCGCTGCCAGCCTCGCCGTTTCCGACGTGGGAGCAGAGCACGCATCGCGTCAACCAGAAATCAATGATCACGGTGCGCCGCAACCATTACTCGGTCCCGGTCCGCCTCGCCGGCACGAAGGTCGCCGCGCGCGTCGGCGCCCGCGAGATCGAGGTGCTCGCCGACGGCAAGCTAGTCGCGACCCATCCGCGGTTGCGTGGCAGCCAGCTGCGCTGTGCGCGGCTAGATCACTACCTCGAGCTGCTCAAGCACAAGCCGGGCGCGCTTGAGCACTCGCTGGCGCTACGCCAGGAGCGCGAGCAGGGCCGCTGGCCGGACTGCTTCGACGAGCTGTGGACGCTCCTGAGGGGGCGGGTGGGTGCCTCAGAGGCCGCCCGGCAGATCGTCGATGTGCTGATGCTCTGCCGCGACCACGACCCCGAGGTCGTCGAACTCGCGGTCCGCGGCGCGCTCGCGGCGGGCGCGATCGACGGTCGCGCGGTCGCGCTTTTGATCGACCGAAAGACACGACCACCGGCCGAGGCGATCGAGCTGCCCGACCGGCTCGCCCAGCATCAGCGGCCCGCCCCGACCCTAGGCGAGTACGACCAACTGCTCGACGCAGAGGCGGTGGCACGATGAGCGGCTCCTGGGAGATCCAAGCGTTCGTCTCGCCCGCCCGAGAGACCCTCCCAGGCGGCTCAGAGCAGCTGCTGGTGCGCGTGGCGATCGCCGGTCACGACAACGCCGACCCCACGGCTGCCGCGTTCATCGATCTGCCCTGCACGTGCGCCCGGCGGGTCGCGCTCGAGATCCTCGCTGCGGCCGAGGACGCCGACTGGCAGAGCGAGCAGGACGGCTGCCCGCAGGAGGCACGATGAGCGCCGGGGACCGTGGCGCACCCACCACGAGCGCCCCGCCCACACGGGCGGTTCCCGCGCGCGCACGAGCGCTGGCCGCCCGGCTGGCCGAGCTGTTTGAGGCAGACCAGGAGATCGTTGCCCGGCTAAACAGCGCTCAACACCTGCTCGACGGCGCCAACGACCGGCTGGCGTGCGATCCCGCGGCGGACCCGCTCAGCGTCCATGAGCAGATCCATCGCGCGTTCTGGGCCTACCGGCAAGCGAGCGAGCAGCGTCGAGCGCTCGCTGTCGACGTCGGCGAGCTCTCCCAGCAGCTAACCGACGCGCTCACCGCCGCCGGCTACCGCCCCGAACACGCCCGCTCAGCAAACGTCCACGAGCTCGCGGCCGGCACCTGGCAACCCCCCCAAGCAGGAAAGGACAACCAACGATGAGCGCCCCAGCGAAGACCCAGGCGCTGGAAGCGCTCGTGGAGGCACACGCCCGCGAGCTGCACCTTCCCGCGATCCGGCAACGGTTCCGGGGCCTGGCGGCCGAAGCGGTACGCGAGCAGCAGACCCCGCTCGCCTACCTCGCCGCGCTGCTCGAGGCCGAGGTGACCGAACGTTCTGAGCGTCGCGAGAAACGACGCCTGCTCGACGCCCGATTCCCGATCATCAAACGACTCGAAGACTTCCGCTTCGCCGAGAACCCCAACGTGCCCCAAGCCACGATCGCCACGCTCGCCGAGGGCTCATGGATCGACGACCGCGAGTCGGTGATCCTGATCGGCGAGAGCGGCACCGGGAAAACGATGCTCGCCACAGCCCTGGGCGTGTGCGCCTGCCAACAAGGCCGCCGCGTCCGTTTCACCACCCTCGCCGGCCTCGCGACCGAGCTCCAAGAAGCCGACAGCCGCAAAGAGCTCGCCCGGGTCGTGGGACGCTACTCCCGAATCGAGGTCCTGCTACTCGAGCTCGGGTATCTGGCCCTCCCGGACGGCGCCGCGGAACTGGTCTTCCAGGTGATCAGCGAACGCAACGAACGAGGATCGCTGATCGTCACCACCAACCTCCCATTCGGCGAGTGGACCAAGGTGTTCCCCGACCCCAGGCTCGCGAAAGCGGTCGTTGACCGAATCACGCACAAGGCGCACATCATCGACACCGGCACCGAGAGCTGGCGCTTCCGCCACGGCCTCAAACGAGCCAAGCAAGCATGACCCCCCGTCCGGAAACCGCGCCCGCGGCTGGCATCGCAACGACCTTCGCGCTACGCGCTCAGGCCGTCGCGACGCCAGCCGCGGAAGCGATCCGTCCGGCCAATCAGGCAACATTCAAACTGACAACCACCGACGAGAAGTGGGGCCAGATCAGGCCGTCGCGGTGGGGCCAGCGCAAGTCGTCGTTCTCAATTCGGTGCCGGATGCCAGAATGTCCGCGGAGCGTTCTACGCTCTAACGGTGGCTGGTGAGGATTCGGCTGAGACCGAGCGGTTTGATGCCCTACTGACACGGGGGCTCGAGGATGCGTGCGCGCGAGGCCGCGCGCTCGCACTTACGGAGCGGGGCCTCCCGGAGCGCGAAGTCGCCGGCCTTGAACGCACCCGTCGAGGTCTCCGGTCGGTGTCGCGCGCTGAGACGTCTTGGAAGCTCGCGGCGATCGTGATCGGCGCGTTTGTCAGGGGGCGCCTTCCGGATCTCATGCAGGAGCTGGGGACCGACCCGCAAGTCGACGCGGCGACCGGTGCCGCCCAGGATCAGAGCGAGCGAGCAAACCTGCTCTGGGACGACGTCCTGGCCCCGATGTTCGAACGCTACGGCGCTCGTCGGCCGACGCTGGATTGGGACCCAGAGCTCGCTCGAGAGCTCATAGCCAGTCGGCGCGAACTGCTCAGCTCAGATTCGGTTCCACGTCAGACGATCGCGCCGTTGAACAATCTTCGAAGCACGGGGGACGTTGCGGTGGGCCCCAGCACGACGATTCGAGCGATGACGGACGAGGATCGGGAAGAGCTCTGGCGTCAGTTTGGCGGCGTCGGGCACATCCCGCACCTGGGGCCCAATCAGCTCGATTTCTGGACGCACGTGCTTGACCACAGGTGGAACCTGTCGAGACAAACACCGGTCAACGAGGAGGCCGGGACCCAGCACGTCTGGGACGTGGTCACCGCTTTGAGGCTCCACCATCCAGGATTGGTTGGGACAACATTTCAGTGGAATCGCCCGGACCCGCCGGATGCGCCGTTGGCGGGTCCCTGGGGAGAGGAGACGCTGTTCAGCTCACTCACTGCCCCGGTGTTCGACCAGGCGCCTAGTGTCGAGATCGGTTCTGACGACGCACCGGCGCTCGCCAAGCTGACCGGACGGATTGCGGCTGCTCGTAAAGACCGGCGGACGGCGCTAGCGCTACGACGGTTCGACGGTGCATACGAGCGTCACGACCGCGAGGACGCGTTGATTGACCTGTGGGTCGCGTTCGAGGCGCTCCTCGTTCCCGGAGACACGGCAGAGCTGAGCTACCGTGCATCGCTGAGAATCGGTCGCCTCGCGGGAGACGCTCCGGAGGAACGATGGGAAGCCTTCAAGGTAGCCCGGGAGTCGTCCAAAATGCGCTCGAAGGTAGTGCACGGAGAAGCACCACCCGGTGATCTCGCTCGGGTGCTCGGCGACACCCGCGATCTCGCGCGCAAGGTATTAAACGCATGGCTCCTCGATCCCCCGGCCGGAGGTGTCGAGGATCTTGACCGAGCGATGCTCAGCTGACGGACCGGTTGACGCCGGTCTCGGGAGGCTCGGTCGCCGACGCTCCTAGAGGTCGATGTCGCGGACGAGCGCGGCACGGCGTCCACTTCATCGCGGCCAGAGGTGCGCATACTCCGCCCCGATCTTCAATGCGACTGATCGCCCGTATCCCGGAGTTCCATTGCATTGGCTGCTCCTCAGGCGGCGTTGACGCCGTGTCTGTCATCGCGCTCGTCGTGGGGATTCTTGCCCTCGTGGTGGGGATCCTGGCGCTCGCAATATCCGTCGTGTCGACCAACATGGCTAGGACGGAACACCAGACGTTCATGCTGCAGCTAAACGCGCGCGCGGACTTTGCCACCAGCCTTGTGGTGCGCGGGCAGGCGGTTCTCTGGATTGACCGGTGGGAGCAAGCAGACATGACCGTCATCTTCCGTCTCGAGATAAGGAACACGGGCTCGAAAGCCGCAGAACACGTCGAGATCAAGGTCCTCGCACCTGGCCGGGCAGCGGAGATGTGGTGGTGCACCACAGACGCGAATCCAGTTGGGCCTGATAGGCGCGGCGTGGACACGGTAGAGCGGCTCGCAAACGAGGAGTGGGGCACGCAGTACCTCGCTCACATCGCGCCGAAGATCACCCTGCGCACTCCACTCCTCCTGCATTTTGCGCTGACCCTACCGCGCGACATGAATCGGCTAGACATCCGCGTAAGGGTTCAATGCGACGATCTCCCGGACGATCGCGAAGAGGTCATTGCCGACTACGTCGCACCAACGCGCGATTTCCGGCGGCGCGAGGACGGTTCCACGTACCTTCTCCGCGACTTCGACCCGGAATGAGCGGCTTCACACAGCTTGTGTGCGGAGGAAGGCGCTGCTTAGCCGATCGGCTCGTCCTGCTTAGGGAGCCGACACGGCAAGCTCACGCCAGGACCACCAGTCGCGCTCACCGCCCGCGTGTAACACCCACCTACCCACTCAGAACAGCGAGGAGCCCACTACTGCAGCCGACGCCCGAGCCGCCTGATCAAGCGAGCCGTTACGCCCGCCTATCGCGCTTTTCGTACGAACTCTCCATAGCCCCCGTTTCGACCTCGCCGACCAGTGATCCGGGTCTCATAGCTGACTGAACCCTCAGCCAGGTGCACCAGGAACCGACAAGGCAGAGCCGAGCGCCTGCAAGCCCGTGCTGACGCCTTGCAAGCTCAGGATGTCGAGGCGCGGCTGGCCGCTATGCAGGCCAAGATCAAGGTCGACGCAGACATTGCCAGGATGAAGCTCGTGCAAGAAGCCGCGCCGCTGTCGCCGGAGGAGCAATGAACCGCAGGCACGTTTTGGGGTACCTAGCGGGCCTCAGGCGACCAGCCGAGCGGGAGTCCTGAGCGATCGCGCTAGCGAAGCGAGTTCAAGACACGCTCGCTTCGGCGAGTAGGAGGCAGTGCCGTCGCGAGCGCGGCACGGAAAGCATCGTCCCGGTTGCCGCCCACCACACCGCTCCCGTGGCGCGGCGAGCAGCGGCGCGGCGCGACGATCCGGGCATCCGCTCGCACGATCACTTCGACGATCGAGTCCGCGTCGGCCACGCGGCACTGGCGTGCCGGCCGGGCACTGCTAGCCACAAACGCGACGGCAGCAAGCGGTCGGGGTACGGAGGCAGAACTCGGACTGGAGCATCGCGTCGGCTGACCGCTGCTTCGTGCGCACGCACGCTTCCCAGCGACCAACTGGCGCGGGCCGTCGCGGGTCGCGACTATTTCGGCGTTACCTTGTCGACGACGCCGTCGCCGGTGTCCCCAACGTAGATGTCTCCCGCACTGTCGACGGCGACACCGCTTGGCAGGCTGAGCTCGACGCTGGTGGCCGGTTGAGGTGTTGTTGATGGCTCATCCGTCCCTCCTCCCGCGACGACCGACAACGCACCGGGCGGCGTGACCTTCTCAACAACGTGGTTGTCCTTGTCTGCGATGTAGAGGTTTCCGGCGGCGTCAAACGCAAGCCCGCCCGAGTTGGCAAGCCGGATGCTTGTCGCGGGCTCCGGCGTTGTCGACGGGGCACTCGAGCCACCTCCCGCGAAAATCGACAAGGTTCCGGAGGGGGTGACCTTCTCGACGACGTAGTTGCCGTCGTCTGCGATGTAGACGTTCCCGGAGCTGTCGACCGCAAGGCCCGTTGGCAGGTCAATGTCGCTACTTGTCGCCGGCCCTGGGGTCGGCGTCCCCTGGCTACCGGTGCCGGCAATGACCGACAGACTTCCGGATGGGGTGACCTTTTCAACGAGGTTTTCCCAGGTATCTGAGATGTAGACGTTTCCGACGCTGTCGACGGCTACGCCTTCCGGCAGGTCTAAGCTAATGCTGGTTGCAGGCTGTGGCGTAGTGGATGCTGTCTCGGACCCTCCGCCAGCGATGACTGACAGTGCTTCGGACGGCGTCACCTTCTCAATAACGTTGTTGTTCTTGTCGGCGATGTAGAGATTCCCGCTGCGGTCGACTGCGACGCCTTCAGGCCAGTTCAAGGCTACGCTTGTCGCTGCCTGCGGCGTTGTCGATGGGTTGTCTGATCCTCCTCCGGCGACGACTGACAATATTCCGGACGGCGTGACCTTCTCGACAACGTTGTTGAGCCTGTCTGCGATGTACAGATTCCCGGCGCGGTCAACGGCTACCTCTGCAAGACCATCTAGTTCGCTGCTGTTCGCTGGACCGGCAGTGGGTGGTCCGGCCTGGCCATTCCCGGCGAACACCGACAAGGTGCCAGTAATGGTGAGCGAGCCGGCAACCGCCACGGGGGTTTGCGTTGATGTAGTCGTTGATGATGTCGTCGTCGTTGATGATGGCGTCGTGATCCCCGGGCGTTTGTCTCCCGCGACAGGATGACTTGGGGCAGCGGTCGGCGTGCGTACCGGCGGTGTGCCACTCCCGCTGACCGCGACCGCAGCAAGCACGAGTACGGCGACAAGGCCGGCGAGGGCTACCCAAAGGGCTTTTCGCCTAGAGACTGGTATCGCCGGCGACGGGGCCGTCGTCCCGGTTCCGTATGGCGGGGCGGTTGAGCGTGCTGGTGGAAGGGGCGCTTGAGTTGTTTGGCGGCGAGCCTGGTGCTCGCACCAGGGGCATGCTTGGTGGTGAGGCGGGTAGACGTGCTCCTTGATGCGCTTACACGTCTTTAAGCGCCGACTGGTGGCGGTTAGCGCGTCGCGCCATTCTCGCCCTGTGGGCCGCAGGCCCGGGTCTCGTAGGCCGGTCACGAACGCGCGCCGGAACATGTCCTGCAGCGATCGAGGGATCAGGTCGTAGTCGATCCAGAGCGGATGGGGCGTCAAGCGTGGATCCCCGGCGTACACGTAGATTCCCCCGGCGGCGAGCTGTGGGCGTCGGGGTTTCTCGCCGGCTCCGTGCCACACGCCGTCGAAGGGGTGCGCGCCCTCGAGCAGCAGCTGGTGGATGTGCACGGCGAGTGGGAACAGGTCGCTGCTGGGCTTGCGGGCGACTGTTTTGAGGTCGAGGTTGAGCAGCTCGGGCGCGGTGAACTCAGCGCGGCCGACCCCACACAGGAAGGCGCCGCCGGCGGGGCTGGGGACCTGCATCGAGTCGCAGTCCACCAGCGTGACGAGCGCGTTTTTGGAGACGAGCATGTTGCGCTCGTTGAAGTCGCCGAACACGACGCCGGCAGAGTGCAGAGCATCGGTCGCCGCGGCTAGGTTCGCCGCGGTCTGCAGCAGATAGCGCCACGTGAATCCTCGAACCCAGTCAGGAGTCTTCGGTCCGGGATTGCGACGATCGGACGGGTTCGCCAGGACGTGCAGCTCTGCCGAGTTGCCCGCGTCGATTCGCGGCATCGTGAACCCGACGAACCGCGACCCAGCCAGAACCGTGTCCAGCGGCCAGGTCAGCAGAACGTGCCCGGATGACTCACGCCACCCAGGCGGAGGAACAGCGACCATCACCTCGAGCTTGCGCCCAAGTTCCGGACCTCCTGCCAGGGCCACCGCCTTGATCTGCTTGAACACCACCCCAGGATCACCAGCCACCTCATACACAAGCCCCTGACCGCCCTCAGCCAACAACCGCCCCACGACCAGCCCACCACCAGACCCCAACGACAGCCGCGAACCCGCCGGCAACACCTCACCACTCACGCCCAACCACCCCGCTCCAAATCAACCAGAAATGGCGTCCCACAAACCTCCGAGGCGGCCCCCAAGGTGGGGCGTGTAGGTCCGCGGCACCTGCCGCTATCCACGCGCTGGTTTGTCATCGAAAGGCTTCGGGACTCTCTCGCGCAACGTGCGGATCCACCGTCAAGGCGATCGGGGGCAACTGCGAGAAAGACCTGTGGCCAGGGTCATGCCTACGCGGTCTCGGGCAAGTGAGTTTCCTCTGCCGCGCCGCCGGGGAGCGGCCGTTCGCTCAGCTGTCGGTGGGGGCCATCGACACCAACGAAGTCGTGCACGGCCAGTACCAAGGTCTTGTCGTCGCCCGTTTGGTCATCGACGCGATCGAGGAAACGCGCGACAGAAGCAGAGGATGCGTCCTCCAAGCGAGCGTAATCCCAAGCGTCTCGGAAGAAAGGGATAAACGGTGTGCTCGTCTGAAGATTATCCAGAAGCTTGTATCGCAATCCGTCGGTGCTCAGCGCGATGCTTCGGACGGGATCGTCGTTCCCAGTGGAAAATAGCTTGAGGTGATCAAGTGCATCGGGCGAGGTCAAGAAGACCGTTTCGTTCGCATACTCTGATCGGTCGGCTACAGCTACCGTCTTGATCTCCCCGCTGGCGAGTCCGATGACCGCCAGCCCGTCTCCAACCTGCGCCACAATGGCGCCCAGCGGCGTTATGACAGACACGCACAAGGTCGTTGCGAGGTCCCGTATGCTCACGGAGAGCGTCTTCGCTTCGGTGCTCAGCGCTGCGATAGCTCGCTCCACCAAGCTGCGTGTCGCGGAGACCGGATCGTCGTAATGAAGCGAGGCGAAGTGCGCGTCTTCGGCGAATTTCAAGGCAGCTGCAACCGCAACGTGAGCGCCGACGCCCGAAAGATGCCGCGAGCCCGCTCCATCGGCAACAAGGAGGACCGCGAGGTTCTCGCGGATGGTCCAGCCGTGGGCGTCGTCACACCCACTACCACGCTTCACATGTGTAAGTCCTGGAACCGAGGCACCAAGCAGTCTCCAGTCATTCATCGCCCGTCTTCGATGGCTTACCAGTTCGCCCATCCCTGGGGGGAAGGGAGCGGGGTCTGCTCCTCCTGCTCGTTATGCGCTATCTGGGAATCCGATACTCCCGGACTCGACTGCGACACGATGCTCATGCTCGCGGACAGCCATTGGAACATCTCCACGAACTCAAGCCCCTTGAGCATGACGGGCTGCCGAGCAGCCGAGAGCTTTGCGAGCGTCGCCATATCAGCGCCCTGCACACCCACTGCGAAGACCGTGACTCCCTTTCTGCTCTCAACCTCCCGAACCCGAGCCGCCGCGGCATCGAACCGATCGGGATCGGTAGGCGCACCATCTGTGATCACGAACAGCCACGGACGGAAGTATTCGAGACCCGCGTCCTTATAGCTCTGCTTCCGGGCAAGAAGTTGATCAAGGCCCAGCTCGAGTGCCGCGCCCATCGGGGTGTTGCCATTAGCTGTGAAGGTTTGCGGTTGAAGATCGCGTCCTTCGGTGAAAGGAACCGCCATCTGCGCGGTTCCCCCGAAGGTGATGACGCCGACCTCCGTCCGCTTACGCGCAAGCGGATCTTCGGCAAGTGCTTCTCGCAGCGCGTCGTAGCCCCGGTTCAACTCATCAATGGCCCTGTCCCCGTTCTCGTCATTGTTCATCGACCACGACGTATCGAGCAGTAGAGCGCAAGCGACTCGGGGATCGCGATTGCCTTCCTTGACCTCAGGGCTGAAATCAGGCACGCCTCTCCTCTTGCGGTCGTAGATTTGTCAGAAACCGCGGCGCGACAAGGCATTTCTGCTCGCCCACGCCCGAGCAATCGACGGAAGGTTACCGCGAGCCTGGACTCGGCGCTTCTCGTGGCCGCAATAGCGGCGAAGGAGGAGCGGTTCCGCGCGACCGTACGCCGCATACTCCGTCATGAGCAGTTCCGATTGGGTGGGCGCTGTCCACGAGCGCCGCGGCGCTGCGATACGGGGTCCACAGCGAGCGCGTCCCAGAGTTTGCTTCGCACGAGCTCGTGGGTTACTGACGACTACTCCCTTCACGTATTTACGGCAGCCGCGTCGCGGTTGTCATTCAGGCCCGAGGTTCTGCTTTGCGGCGGGAGGCTTCTGTCTGCCCGCCAGAAGCTTCCGTCCGTCGGGGCGGATCTCGCCGGCCGGAGAGACATGCCGGTAGAGCGTCTGGCGGGTGATCCCCAGCTCGGCGCAGAGTTCGGTGATCTTCGTGTCGGGCCGGCCCATCGCGGCCTCGGCGAGGCGGAGCTTGGCGGTCGTCATCTTGTAGGGCCGTCCGCCGCGGCGCCCGCGAGCGCGGGCGGAGGCCAGCCCGGCGACCGTTCGCTCGGAGATGAGCTCGCGTTCGAACTCGGCAAGTGCGGCGAAGATCCCGAACACGAGCTTGCCGGCCGGTGTGGTGGTGTCGATCGCGGCGCCCTGGCCGGTGAGGACCTTCAGTCCGACGCCGCGGGCCGTGAGGTCGTGGACGGTGTTGACGAGGTGGTGCAGGTCGCGCCCCAGCCGGTCGAGCTTCCAGACGACCAGGGTGTCGCCGTCGCGCAGTGCCTTCAGACACGAGGTGAGCCCGGGACGGTCATCGCGCCGGCCGGAAGCGCGATCGTCGTAGAGCTGGTCGGGGTCGACGCCAGCGGCGAGCAGCGCGTCGCGCTGTAGCACGGTGGTCTGGGATCCGTCGGCTTTGGAGACGCGCATGTAGCCGACCAGCATGGGATTGCTCCTTGTCACGTATACGTCCGATTACGTGACATCGTCGGAGCCAAGAGCTTCAGCCCCGATTCGTGTCACATAAGCCGTTGCGTATTCTATGTCATGCGAACGGTTGGCGCGGATTGTTGTGTGACAGGGTCGTCTCGCGTGGGGGATCCCGAGCTCGGCGAGATCGGCCTGCGGTCGCGCGATCGCTTCTGGAGTCCTGCGAGCTAGTGCTAGTGCAGCCGACTCTTGAAACGAACGCACGCCCCTCGTGATGTCAAGAGCCCCACCGCACTACCTCCGAAACATCAGGGCCGGTGCAGCCGACTACTGAAATCGACAGCGGCAGGGCTTGCTCGAGCGCGTCGAGCTGCAGCGCGAGGTTCTGCTCGTCGGTGGAGACGCCCGTGGGTAAAAACAGTATCGCAGAGGGCGCGCGTTCGTCGGGGTTCGGACCCGGACCCGGCCTCCTGACCCATCGTGAAAGCGACGACCTCGCTACGCTCCAACACGTCGTTGGATCTTGGCGCAAACGTCGACGCCGGCGTAGCCAGCCGCCGGTCGACCTTGAGGTCGTCCCATCGCGCCATATCCAACGACGTCGAATTCCGACTTGAGGTCGTCGCTTCTGTTCGAAGTGCTTGCTGAAGCGCTGCAAGCGCGAGTCCTGCTCGTGAGCCGCTTCTCCGGCGATTGGAATTGCTCCGCTTTGAACGAGCCGACGATCGGGTTCACGCGAACGCGATCGTCCGCTTCGGCTCAAGCTGACGATCGCATGCGTGGCTTATGTGAGGTTGCCGCTGGCGTGTGAATGACGTGAACGAGCGGGCTTTGGAGTGCTTGCCTGGGGCGTTATCAGGTGGCCGCTGCGGGAGCTGCCGCATAGCGATCTTCACAGCACCGGCCGGGGTGGGTCGATCCTGTTCTCGGGGATCGGGCAGCCATGGTTGAAAGAGGCAGCGAAACGGTGGGCGCGGGCGCGGCTGCTGGCCGGTGGGTCGCCGAGCACGATGGCCAGCTACGTGCAGCATGTGCGGGCGTTCAGCGGCTGGTTGGCCGATCGTGCGCCTGTGGTGAGCTCGCCGGCGGGCGTCACCCGGACGGTGCTCGAGGATTGGCTGTTGGCGGTCCGCGCCAGCGAACTGGCGCTCGGCAGCAAGGCCGGACGGGTTACCGCTGTGCGGCTGTTCCTGGATGAACAGTGGAACGATGGGCTGGCCGGACTGCCGCGCTCTGCGGTGATCCATGTCGGCGAGGTTCCGCATAGCCGCTCTCGGCGGCTGCCGCGCGGGATCGAGGCGCCAGTGTTCGACCAGTTCATCGACCGCGCGAAGTTGGCGCTATTGCCTTGCGAGCAGCATCGCACCGTGATCCTGTTGCTGGCGTTCACCGGACTGCGTGTCTCCAGCGTTGTGACGTTGCCTCGTGACGCGCTGCAGATCGGCTCCGACAACCACCCGTACCTGCGCTACGTGAACGTGAAACTGCGCCGAGAGGCGGTGATCCCGATCGGGCCGGTGCTGGTCGAGCAGCTGCACCGTCAGGAGAAGAGCCTGACCGGGATCTACGGGCCCGATGGCACCCGCTTCCTGCTGCCTTCCCCGCCGGAAGGGATGCAGGGCCCCTCGCGCGGCGGTGGGTATCACATCACGCCGCTGACGGCTCGTCGGATCGTGAAGGACTACGTGCGCAAGGCCGAGATTCGCGACAGCCAGGGTCGGCTGGCGGTCTGGGTTCACCCACACCGGTTCCGTCACCACCTCGGCACGAGCATGGTCAACGAGGGAGTGCCGCTATCGGTCATCCAGCGGGTGCTTGACCACGACTCGATCGAGATGACCGCCCGCTACGCGCACCTCGACGACGAGACCGTCAAACGGGAAATGGCCAGCTTTCACGAGCGGGTCAACATCCGCGGTGAGCGGATCGCGCTGCCCGTCGGTGGGCCGCTCCAGGAGGCCGTGTGGATGAAGGAACGGATCGCACGCGCCAAGCAGGCACTAGCGAACGGGTATTGCGGACTGCCGCTCGTGCAGAGCTGCCCACACCCGAACGCGTTCCTGAGCTGCGAGAACTTCCTCACCGACAGCTCGTTCCGTCATATCCACGAGCTGCAGCTCACCCACAGCCTGTCGCTGCGCGAACGCGCTGAGAAGAACGAGAACAAGCCACTCGTGGAGCTTCTGGAAGGCGACGAGCGGTCACTGCGCAGGATCCTCGACGGGCTGACGCGCTCGCGGCCGAGGACTCACAGCAGCCGCCGTCTGCAGGCATCGACGTAATCGAGCTCGCCAGCCGACGCAACGCCAAGCACCCGGGCGAGCGGTCGTGAGCGCTAAGCGATCGCAAGCGCTGCGTGGAGCGGCTGCCGCCCGATCCCTCGCTACTGAGCAGCGCGCCCGCCACGCGATCCTTGAGCTCGACCGGCGCGGGGAGCCGATCACGTTCCTGGCGGTCGCCACCCAAGCACGCGTCAGAGCCCGCTACCTCTACGGTCACCCACAGCTACGCGCCACGATCGAGCAGCTCCGCGACGAGCAACGCCGCGTGCCGTCCAAGCTGCCGATACGTGAACGCGCGAGCGAGGAGTCGATCCGCGCACGGCTGCGCAGCGCGATTGAGGAGAACAAGCGCTTGCGCTTAGAGAACGTACAACTACGCGATGAGCTCGCGCTCGCACACGGCCACATCCGCGAGTTCAAACTCGCCAAACGTCACGGGAGCCAGCCGTGAGCGACTGGCCCGAGCCGATCGCCCAGGTGGCCCTCCACGGCCCGGCTGGCGAGTTCGTCGAACTGATCGAGCCTCACACCGAGGCCGACCCGATCGCGCTGCTGATCCAGCTCCTGGTCGCCTTCGGTGTCGCCGCCGGCCGCCACGCGCACCTACGGATCGAAGCTTCGCACCACTACCCCAACGAGTTCTGCGTGCTCGTCGGCGCCTCCGAAAAGGGACGAAAAGGCTCAAGCTGGGACCACGTCGAGCACCTCCTCGGCGCCGCCGACCGGGCGTTCGTCGCAGCCAGACTCGTGTCCGGGCTCTCCAGCGGCGAGGGGCTGATCGCCGAGGTCCGCGACCCGCTCGACGACAACGACACCACCGCGCCCGCCGACAAGCGACTTCTCGTCCAAGAGCCGGAGTTCGCGCAGGTGATGAAGGTCCTCGCGCGCGAGGGGACACACTCACTCAAGAGAGCGCTCACCCACGCCCGCACCCGCGGCGAGCTCAGCTTCGATCCCGAAGCACGCGAGCGCTACAGCGACATCTACGAGCAACTCTCCGCCCCGCAGCCCGGCATGTTCGGCGCCGCCACCGGCCGCGCTGAGGCGCACGCCATCCGGCTCGCGCTGATCTACGCGCTGCTCGACAGCTCACCGGTGATCACCCGCGCGCACCTCGACGCCGCCCTCGCTCTCTGGCGCTACGCACGCGACTCAACCCGCTGGGTGTTCGGCGAGAGCCTCGGCGACCCCACCGCCGACGACATCTGGGCACTCGCCAAAGAACGCGCCAACGGCATCAGCCGCACCGAAGTCCGCGACCTCTTCAGCCGCAACAAGAAAGCCCGCGAGATCGACCGCGCCCTCACCACACCCGTCGACGCCGGCCGCCTTCAACGCCAGCCCGGCATCGAACCCAGCACCGGCCGCCGCGCCGAGATCTGGATCCCACTCCAACAGACCGCCTAACCCCCACGACTTCGGTCGTACATCACCAGCGCGTCAATCCAGCCCACCGAGCACCCACGTCGATCACATATGAACGACGTCAATCCCCAGCAACCACAGCACGTTCATAAGCCACCTGCACATAAGTCGCCGAAGCGATCGCGCCGGTCGCCGGAATCGTACGGTCGCTGTCCGTCGAGGCTGTCGCACAAACCAAACGCGTTGTGCCGATCGACCAACACGTCCCAGCAGGCGCCGAAATCGACCTCACAGGAGCCGCTGTAAGCGTCTCGCGAGTACCGACGCGACCGATTTCACCTCCGCGCCAGCGCCGCGACTGTCTGCTGCTCACAAACAGAATCCGGTGCGCCGGATTTGTGCGACAGCCTCCGTCGATAGCGATCGTCCCGATGTAACGGAGCGGACGCTCGGATTTGGGCGAAACCGAGCGCGCGCGACCATCTGTCGTCGCTTCTGCATCCGGCGCAAAGGGACAGTCGCGCGGCGGCGAGCCGATACCGGAGCCCGCAGGCGTCCGGGCGTCGGTGAGGCAGTTGAGGTCCTTGGGGCGTCCCGCGGTGTGCCTGGAGTGCTGTCCGTGAGCGAGCCGATCGGAGTCGTGATCGACGTTCAGTTGACCACGCCCGGCTGGACAGAATGCGAGTGGTCCTTGTAACCGCGCGGCGCGACGGCGACGCCGAGCTCACGTGGGAGATGACCGTCGTGGATGCTGACCGGGATCTCGGGTCGCATCTGTGGTTGCGCTTGGCCGAAACCCGCGAAACCAGCCGCCAGCGTCTGCCGGTTGTACTGGCGGGTGGTTGACGGCGGGCTGCAGCAGACAGACCAGCGGGCGTACGCCGCCGCGGTGCAGGTTTTCAAAAGCGCTCAAGGAGAGTCGTCGAGGCCGTCGGTGAGACCACGCGTTCGTTGACGTGGTGATCATGCGAGCGACAGCGCTGACGCCGGACGCTGATCGCGATGCTCGACAAGGCCGGCGTTCGCTAAAGCTAAAGGAGCCGAGCTTCCGCTCGGCTCCTTGGCGCCTACGGCGCCCGGCCGATCTCGACCAGCGATCCCGATCACAGGATCGCTGAGAGAGACACCTGGTCGGTCACGTAGATCAGGCCGCACCAGGACCCGACGCTGGTTGCGGAGGTCGACGTGGTGAACATCTGCTCGTCCCGAGCTGTCTCGCTCGCGACTGGTTTGAATTCTTTCATCGAAAATCCTTTCTTTGTACGAACTCTATACCGAATATAAACACACCTACCACGATGCCTGTCCGCTGTCCAGTGTCTGTCGAAGTGTCGCTATGCAACTGGTAGCTCTGCGGGGGAACTAACTCGCGCTTTTGCGGCCATAGCGGGCAGCCCTCGCCGCCCGCATGTAGCGAGGGTCAGCTAGCGCGGGTGGCGGGCGGGTGTGTGCGCTGCGGTGCGGGCTGGTGGGCGGTCAGGACTCGCGGACGGCCGTCAGCAGGGCGGCGTAGGAGCGGATGAGTGCGGCGCGTTCCTGGTCGATCAGTGTGCTGTTCGCTTGGCAGCCTTCGCGTACCCAATGGTCTGAGTGGCGCATCGCCAGTGCGCGCTGTTCGGCGGCTGGACGGACGGAGGACTCCGGCACGCCGTAGACGTGCGAGTACAGCCTGGCGAGCGCGTCAGCGAGCGCGGGGCCGTCGCTGCCAGGGTCGGAGTGCTGGCTCTCGCGGTGCACGCGCCACCACTGGACCTCGAGGTCTGCGGCTGTGGCGGGGTCGAACGGCTCGGCGTAGAGCTGCTGGACGATCCGGTAGAAGCGCTCCATCATCCGCCGGGACCGTTCGGGATCGTTGTCGGGGAATGGCGCCCAGAGCTGATTTGCGCGTAGGATGAGCCATGAGCAGTGGAGCGTCGCCCTACATGACAGGCCGAAGGTGTGACGGCTGAGGGTGAGCGCCGCTCGCAGGAACGCCAGCCAGTCGCGGCGGTAGTATGCGACCCAGGCGGCGCACTCCAACCCGCCGACGACGCGCGGATCAAACGACCGGTGCGGTTTGGTGGCGGTGCGGCGTTCAGCCACCGTCAGCGCGGTGGACCGCATGGCGCAGCCACTGACTGTGAGCGGGCTACCTGCCGATGGCGCCGCCAGCAACCCCGAGCCCGGTCTGCTCGGCCACGAAGCGGACTTGCGGGACCGGCCACGCCCACGCATCTGGAATGAACCTACCGCCGGACTTCGGACCGCCGGCGCGAGACGGGAGACCCGCCGGCCGGTCACGCTGCCGCTCCCGGAGTTGGGCCCGCCTGCGTGTCGTCGGCTTCGGGGAGGCCGCCGCCTGCGACCTTGAACTCGAAGACGACTGCATCGGTGGGCGCGGACGCGCGTGCCGGGCCCGGGCGCGTGGCGCTCCGTCGGCGGCGCTGCCCACCGGTGCGAGGTTTGTCCAGGTCGGGCTGCTGTGCGGGTGCGCGGCGCGAGGACCGGGCGGCGATGTTGACGACGTTCGATTCGCTGTCCATGTTAGGCAGCTTAGCGCCTTTTAGTCAGTTTTAGCTCCTTTTAGTTTGCTTTGTGACTGGGAGGCGGTAGGGTGTGCGTCGTGTCTGCTGAGACGATCGACCTGCACGCCGCCGCGGAGCTGCTCGGAGTGCATTACCAGACCGCCTACAGGTGGGTTCGCTCGGGTGAGCTTCGGGCCACGATGGTGATGGGCTCCTACAGGCTCGAGCGCGATGTCGTCGCTCGATTCGCGCAGCGCCGCGCTCGTCCGATGCGACCCAGGCCACGATCACCGCGAGCGGACTTCGCTGCGCTCAGCGGACGCATGTTCGGCTACGTGGTCGCGGGCGACGAGCGCCAGGCACCCTTGTTGGTCGGCGAGCTCGTCGACAGGGGTCTCGCGATGACGACGATCGCGCAGGAGGTGCTCGTGCCGGCGCTGCGCGACATCGGCGAGGAGTGGCGGGCTGGGCGACTGGACGTCTCGGTCGAGCATCGAGCGTCAGCGATCGTCGAGCGGATTCTCGGGGAGCGCTATCCCAAGCCGCGCGGGCGGCGTCGTGGAACGGCCGTGGTCGCGGCGCTTTCCGGTGATCGGCATGTGCTGCCGACAACGCTGGCTGCGGTCGCGCTGCGTGAGGAGAACTGGGTTGTGCACCATCTTGGCGGCGATCTGCCGCCCGAGGAGCTGATGCGCTTCTGCAGTCGGGAGCGTGTCGATCTCGCCGTGCTCACCGTGACGGTCGCAGAGATTCGCGGGGTCTCGGCACGGACCGCCGCACAGCTTGAGGGCCTCGGTCTGCGGACGCTCGTGGGTGGCCCGGGCCGCAGCTTGGGAGAGCTGCAACGCCTCGCTCGCCACGAACAGCAGCAGCAGAACACACATGCCCGCGCGCATACGCGACGCGGAGAACCCGTTGTGACGGAGTCAATTGGGAGAGAGAGATGACAGGACTGACCAGATGGGTGCTTGCGCATAAGCGCGCCGTCGTTATCTTCTGGGTGGCGCTGACCTTGGTGGGGATGGCTTGCGCGGGCGCGGCGTCCAGGTCGCTCAAGCAGAAGCTATCGGTGCCCGGCAAGGAGGGCTGGACGACCAATCAGCAGATCGCGCGCGATTTCAATGCGACCGGCGGTAACGGCGCGCCGCTGCTGGCGGTGGTGACCCTTCCCGACGGTCGCTCAGCAAGCTCGCCCGCGGTCCGCAGCCAGCTGCTGCTGGTACAGTCGGGTCTGCAGCGTGCGCTGGTCGGTGCGCGAGTCGCGGGCTACGCGAGCACCCGCAACCCGGCTTTCCTGTCCAGGGATCGTCACACGACGTTCATCATCGCGTTCCCGCCTGCTGATCCCACTCAGGAATTTGGCGAGAATCCGAGGGCTGTGGCGCGGGCGGCTGCGGCGCTGGCCGGCGTGAGCGTTGCCGGCGCACCGGTTCACCTGACGGGCTACGACGCGCTGTCGGCGCAGAGCGGTGGAGGCGGTGGACCTGGGGTGTTCGTCGAGGCGCTGCTCGGCGGGTTGGGGGCGCTGGTTGTGCTCGCGTTCGTGTTCGGCTCGTTCTTGGCGATCGTCCCGATCCTGATGGCGGTCGTCTCGATCCTCACGACCTTCCTCGTGGTGTGGGGGCTCACGACGGTTACGCAGATCTCGCCCGTGGTCCAGTTCCTGATCGCGCTCGTCGGTCTGGGGGTATCGATCGACTACTCGCTGCTGGTGGTCGTGCGCTGGCGCGAGGAGCGCGCAAGGGGCCTGACGAGCGAGCAGGCCGTGCAGCGCGCGATGCAGACCGCCGGACGCGCGGTGGTCTTCAGCGGCACGACGGTCGCGATCGGCCTGTTGGCGCTCGTCGCGCTGCCGGTCCCGTTCCTTCGCTCAATCGGGTATGGCGGCATGCTGATCCCGCTGATCAGCGTGATCGTCGCGATCACGCTGCTGCCGATCATCCTCACCAAGCTCGGCCCGCGGCTCGATTGGCCACACACGCGCACCGATGAGAACGCCAGCCGTGCCTGGACCGCGTGGGGCAGGCTTGTCGTCCGCCACCGCGTCGTGGCCGCGCTCGCGGCGGTCGCGGTGCTTGCGGCGCTCGTGCTCGCCGCGACCAACCTGCAGCCGGGTCTCGCCAACGTAGACACGCTCGCCAAGCAGGGCGACGCCAAGCAGGGACTGGTTGCGCTCGAGCGCTCGGGGGTCGGCGCGGGCGCGCTGGCGCCCAACGAGGTGCTCGTCAGAGGATCAACCTCTCCGGAGGCGCTCGCGCGGACGCTTGCCGGCGTTCCGGGAGTGCACGGAGCCGTCGCACCGGACAGTCCGGCGTGGAGGCACGCCGGCGAGGCGCTCGTCGATGCGTTCGCCGTCGCCGACGGCTCATCGGCAGCCGGCCGCGCGACGCTCGATCGCGTGCGCGCCGCCGCCCACGCAGCCGGGCCCGATGTGCGTCTCGGCGGGATCGCGGCTCAGAACGAGGACTTCATCAACGCCGTGTACGGCAGCTTCCCGCTGATGATCGCGCTGATCGCGATCATCACCTTCGTGTTGCTGGCACGCGCGTTCTGGTCGCTGCTGCTGCCGCTCAAAGCGGTGCTTCTGAATGTGATCAGCGTCGGTGCGGCGTGGGGCGTGGTCGACCTGGTCTGGCAGCGCGGCCTCGGGTCGAAGCTGATCTGGGGCATCCCGGCGACCGGGTCGGTGACGGCCTGGATCCCGCTGATGGTGTTCGCGTTCCTGTTCGGACTCTCGATGGACTACGAGGTGTTCATCCTCGCGCGGATGCGGGAGGAGTACGACGCCACCGGTGATACCAACACGGCCGTCGTGAGAGGAATTGGGCGCACCGGCCGCTTGGTGACGAGCGCCGCGCTGATCCTGTTTCTCTCGTTCGTGTCACTGGCCTCAGGCCCGGAGACCGACATCAAAGTGCTCGCGACCGGCCTGGCCGCGGGGATCCTGCTGGACGCCACGATCATTCGCGCGCTGCTCGTACCCGCCGTCGTCTCACTGTTCGGGCGCTGGAACTGGTGGCTGCCGCGGCTCCCAGCGCGGCTGCTGGGCCTCAGGCCACGGACACCAACGCAGCAGCAGCTACGGCCCGAGCCTGAGCGCACCTGATCAGAGCACCGCGGCTGGCGCCGCACACCATCCGAACTTCCGGCGCAGGCCGGCATCACGAGACAAGGAGACACGATGGCCCGCTACAAAGCAAGCGTTGACACACCACGCTCCCCGGAGGAGGCGTTCGCCTACCTCAGCGACTTCAAGAACGCTGCGGAATGGGATCCCGGAACGGTACAGTCAGAGCGCCTCGGCGAAGGTCCGCTCGGTGAGGGAACCGAGTTCCGCCTGGTGGCCGCGTTCCTCGGCCGTAAGACGACGCTCACCTACCGCATCGTCGAGTACCAACCGCCACGCGCAGTCACGTTCCGCGGCGAGAACTCGACAGTCGTCTCACTCGACCGAATCACCTTCGAACCCTCTGACGGAGGAACGCGGATCACCTACGACGCCGACCTCACGTTGAAAGGAGCGTTGAAGCTCGCGGACCCGCTACTCGCGCTCGCTTTCAACCGCGTTGGGGACAAAGCCCTCGCCGGCCTGCGCGAGACGATCGGCACCCAACAGTCCCACTCCTAACACGCCTGAGTGGATCACGTCGCCGATGGCGCGACCTGGCCGTTGAGGTGGCGGAGCACCGCGGTGGCGGTGCGCTCTCCGCTGAACATCGCGCCCTGGATCGAGGCGGTGTCGCGGTGATCGCCGCAGACGAACAGTCCCTCGCCGAGCGCGACTCGCTGCTTCGGTTGCAGCGGTGGGCGCTGGTCGGGCTGCCCGTGGGGAATGACATCGGTGCGCAGGTGCTCCCAGTCGCGGGCGCTCGATCCGAACCATCGCGCGAGTTGATCGCCGACCCGTACCGTGATCGTGGGGTCGAGGGCAGAGGGTCCGGGGACAGCGGCCGCGACGAGCGAGGTTCCGGGCGGAGCGTAGGAGGACGCGACCTCGCTCATGACCAAGACGTTCTTCGCCGGCCCGCTGCGTTCACCGTCGAGCACCAGCACGGCGCCCCGCAGGGGCGGATGGGGGGCTGCGTACAGCAGCAGGCGACCGCCCGCGATCCGGGGTCTGCCACGTTGTCGCCGAGGAGGCGGTGGGCCGTCGGCCCGTCGGTGACGACAACCACGGCGCGCGCACGGTGGTGCTCTCCGTCCTCGGTGAGGACGCCGCCTGCCTGCGCCCGAGCGACGCGCACGCCGAGCCGCACCACGTCCTCGGGGAGGGTGGAGGCGATTTGGCGGGGGATCGCCCCGATCCCCTCGCGCGGTAGGCCGGTGGAGCCGGTGGCGAGCATCCGCAGGATCGTCTCGAAGCGTCGGCTTGAGACCTCCAGGTCTGGGTCAAGCTGGATGCCGGCGAACAGCGGCTGCCAGAACGCCTCGATGAACCTCGCCGAGAAGCCCGCGCGCGCGAGCCGCTGCGCCGTCGTCTGATCCGGCCGGCGCAGCAGCTCGGGCACCGGGTGGGTGCACACGTCGATCAGCAGCCGCGCCGCCCGCAGCTTGTCGGCGAACGTCGCGATTGGGGTCGCGAGCGTCCTTGGTGCCTGCAGGGGGCGGCGCAGCGGGTCACTGACACGGTGCATCCGCCCATCCCTGCGCACGATCGCGCCCGGCTCAAAGCGGGCGATACCGAGCGCCCGAGGTCGAGCCGTTGTTGTACCTGGGGGTAAGGCGGTCAGCAAGATCTGAAAGCCGCGATCGAGCAGAAAGCCGTCCACGGAGTCCGTCCGCACGCGTCCCCCCACCCCGTCGGAGTCCTCGAGCACCAGGCACTCGACACCCGCACGAGTGAGATCCTGGGCGCACGTCAGACCCGCGAGCCCCGCCCCGACAATGACGACGTCCCTCACCGCCGGTCCGCCGCGAACGCGCTGCTCGGCAGGTCTACCGCCCCGCACTCGAGCGCGTCACAGATCGCGACGGCGACGCTCGCGGCGGACACGCCCGGAGGCAGCTTCGGGGGCGCTCCCCTCGATCGATCGGCCCGCGAGGCCCGTCTCGGTGTGCGGAGGGCGAGCATCAAGCACCCGGACGCCGCGCCGCCGTGCCTCCCTCGCGAGCGCCTCGTCGAACGAACGAACAGCGGCCTTTGAAGCCCCGTAGGCGGCCATTCCGGGGAGGTTACGTTCAGCGATGACCCCGGAGATGTTCACGATCGCCCCACCGCGCCCCAGCACCGGCAGAGCCGCGCGAGCAAGCAGGATCGCCACGCACACGTTCGCCCGGAAGGGTTCCTCGAGGGTCTCGTACGAGAGGTCCCTGAGAGCACCGAACGCGACGACCCCCACGCAATTGACGAGCACGTCGAGCCAGCTGGCGGCCGCGACGGCCTCCTCGCACGCCTGCGGTGAGCGCAGGTCACACGCGTAGCGGCTGCCGGGCACAGCCAGATCCTCAAGACGCCGCGCGTCACGCGCGACGAGCGTCAACCGCGCGCCACGACGGTCGAGCTCCATCGCGATCGCGCTCCCGATTCCCCCCGTCGCGCCCGCGACGAGCACCGACGCGCCCCGCAACGGGTGCGCGGCGACGGAACCCTCCTCGATCATCTGCGTCGGGCACCATGTCCACAAACCCAGCCTAACTGACGCCAAACCGCGCTGAGCTGCGTCTGCCAGCTGCGTTGGCTCGGCCGGCTCTCGGGAAGCGTTGCACCGTTCGCGCCGCAGCGCGATCAACGCTCGTCGGGCGCCTCGAGCAGCGCAGCGATCCGTTCGAGCGCGAGCCGGCAGACAGCCAGATACGCGAAGCCGGTTGCGGGCACTGAGAAGCTGACACGGCACCCACCGGGGGCCGGCTCGACCGTGTGGCTGGTGGCGGGGATCGAGAGCACCGACCAGGCCCACGAGCGTGGCGGGTCAAAGTCGGTGATCTGGAACGGGAGCCAGAGCTCGAGCGGGGTCCACACGTGCCCCACGCAGGCCGAGACGCAGCTCCGTATCGGCAGGCTCGACGGCCGACACGCTCGGGCCCCACCGCGGCCAGCTACCGATACGCGAGATCAGCGCCCACGCCTCGCTTGGCGCTGCCCGCACGAACCGTCCAACAGCGAGGCTCACCGGTCGGTTCCCGCCACGGCGCCGGCGGCCGCCGGACCTGATGGGAACGCTCCCTGCACGTGGGAGCCGCCGATGGCCTCGCCGGTGAGCACGAGCCGGCGCTTGTCCATGACTGCCACCACGTGGCCCTGCTCATTGAGCCGGCAGGCGGTTGACAGCCCCGCGATGCCCGACCCGACGACCACGAGCCGCAACGCGTTGATCATCCTGCCCGTCGTGCGCCTTTCTGCGAATGCACTCACACGGCCAGCATGACGGATCACCTGCCCCGGTGCGGCCGGGTGGGCTAGCCTCAGGCTCACATGCACCTGCTCGTGACCGGCGCCAGCGGCTTCATCGGCGGCCGCCTTTCCCGCCGGCTGCGCGAGCGCGGCGACGACGTGCGCTGCCTTGTCCGCGACCCCGGTAGCGCGAGTGCTCGTGCGTTGGCCGGGGAGGGGTTCGAGCTGCACGTGGGCGATGTTCTGCGTCCCAGCTCGCTGTCGGGCGCTGGTGTTGGTGTCGATGTGGCCTGTTACCTTGTGCACTCGATGGGTCGGGGCGGTGACGGTTCGGACTTCGCGGCGCGCGAACGGGAGGCCGCTGCGGGGTTCGCGCGGATGGCTAAGGGTTCACTCTTTTATAACTGTTGGGATCTTTGGGTGAATTGTGTAGTTCCATTCGCCGTGGAAGTTGTCCCGGATGATGTTGACGGCGTTGAGGTCGGCGTCGGTCACCTTGAGCTTGGTCTGGTAGGTGTTGGTGTCCAGGCGGGCGTAGACCTTCAGGCCGGTGCTGGTCGTGGTCGCGGCGATCAGGTCGATCACGACCTGGTAGCTGGTCAGGGGCTTCGCTCGCCAGTTGATCGAGATGTAGCTGAACAGGCGGTGCTCGATTTTGTTCCATTTCGAGGTCCCAGCCGGAAAGTGAAGCACCCGGATCGCGAGGCCGATCTCGTCGGCGAGCTTTTGCAGTTCGGTCTTCCAGAGCCTCACGCGTGGGCTGTTGGACCCGCCGGAGTCAGCCGTGATCGTGAGCGTCTCGGCGTTCGGGTACCGGTCTTTGCCGAGGTACTGCCACCAGCCGCGGATCGCGTTCACAGCGAACTGGCACGTATCCGCTGAGATTCCGACGCTCACCCAGCCCTCGTTGCGGCCGACATCGTAGATGCCGTACGGGACGGCCTTCCCGAGCTCTTTGTCGGGGAAGTCGTGGGTGTTGACCTCGACCGGCTCACCGCTACGGGCGAGCTCACGGCCGCCGTTCTTGTAGTTGCCGATCAGCTCCTTCTTCTTCGTATCTACAGACAGAACGGGCAGATCGGCTGCGAGCGCGGCGCCGGTCACGGTCGCGATGTGCGCAAACTGCGCGTCGCGGTCAGGGTGATCGGCGCCCTCCCGCGTCTTGCGATTCGCCTGCAGGCAGTACCCCAGCGCCCGGACCTGCAGACGCACCGTCGACTCATGCACGACATGACCCAACCCACGCAACCCTTCAGTCAGCTTCGCGACGCTCTTGGAGGTCCACCGCAACGGCGACTCCGGATCCCCGCGCGTGACCGGATCGATCAAGCTCTCGAGCGCAGCCGGAAGATCAGGGTCGACCTCAAGAACCGGCTTACGCCCCGCGCCCGCGCGACGCACCCTGCCCGCCGGCGCACGCTCCCCCGCCTCAACCTCCGCGATCCCACGGCGAACCGTCATCTCCGAGATTCCCGTCGCCCGCACGACCGCCGCGATCCCGCCCCACCCATGCGAACGAGCCTCCGCCGCCGCCCACATCCGTCGGCCGCGCTCGTCAAGCTCCTGCTCAACGACCAGCCACCGCTCACGAATGCCGGACTCGTCGACCAACACACCAGTCATGGTTACCGATTCGCCGGCAACCACCAAAACCCTCCAACACTTCCAGAACTAGTGTGCCAACACTAGTTCACCAGTGAGCCCTAAGCACGAAGGGATCGCCCGGGTCATCTACCTCGGTGGCCTCGGGGACCAACCCCGCTCCAAGCATCTGCGCAGCCGCCAGGAGACGGCCCGGCAGCTTGAGGCGTGCGGGCCGCCGTTGACGTACTTCCGTGCGGGGATGGTCGTCGGTAGCGAGAGCGAGTCCTATCGCACGCTGCGCTACCTGGTCGGCAAGCGCCCGCGCCCGAAGGTCCCGGTCCCGTTCATAACTCCTTGGCTCTCGTCGCTGTGGATCGGCCTGGTGATCGAGGGGCTCAGCACCGAGAAGATCGTCACCGACGACTCAGCCCGCCAACTGTTCGACATCGAACCCGCGCCGTTTGAGGCAACGCTGCGCCAGGCGCTCGCCGAGGACAAGGACGCCCGAGCGCCTTGAACTCCCAAAATCGGTGTCTGAGCGCACGTTCGGTCGTTCGGCTCTAACGGCTCGTGCCGAGGGCCGGGCGCGGTGCTGGCACCCGGCCCCCCCGGAACGATGGCTCGAGCCTTGGCTCAGAGCGATACCCCGCGAGCATGGGCGCGCGCGAGTGCTCGTCTGATCCTCGTTTGCGTTCAGATGCTCGCGGGGATCAGGACTTGGTCGATGACGTGGATCAGGCCGTTTGAGGCCTCGATGTCCGCGCTGACGACCTGCGCGCCGTTGACATGGACGGTCCCGTCGGCCGAAACGGCCAGCTCCTCGCCGTTGACCGTCGGCGCGACAGTGAGTCCGCGGGCCTGAGCAGCGGTGACCCGGCCGGGCACCACGTGATAGGTCAGTACCTTGGCGAGCTTGGCCGGCTCGGCGAGCAACGACTCGACGGTGCCCTCGGGCAGCTTTGCGAACGCGTCGTCGCTCGGGGCGAACACGGTGAACGGCCCCTCCCCGGCGAGCGTCTGGGCGAGGCCCGCGCGGTCGACTGCGGCGATCAGCGTGGTGAACGTCCCGGCGTCCTTGGCAGTCTCAACGATGTTCTTCGGCATGTCTACTCCTTGTTGTTTGGGTTTTCCCACGGTGTTAGGCCTGTTTGCTCACGCGGCGCTGAGCGCAACGTGGTCCGTTTCGGAGGCCGCCTGCTGTTCTGCGGCGCGCTTGCACTCCGCCTCGTAGCGGCCGTCCTGAACCGCTGCGTAGATCAGCAGCGCCATCGCGACCGTCACGATCAGCGTGATCAGCACGCCGATGACGAACAAGTCAAGAAGGCTCATCGCTCACTCCGCCGCAGCAGGACCCCGCCAAGCGAAAGGATCGACGGCACCCACAGCCCGACGAAGATCGCCTGCTGCTCGTGACCGCTGAACCACAACGCCACCGAGAGCACGAACGACACGAACGCCGCGAACAGGATCAGCGCACGCGCACCAGCCTCGGGGCGTGCAGAAACGAGCGAATGAACTTTCTCCATCGAACCTCCCCTAAACGGACGCTATACAGAACTTAGACGATCTTAGCCCTAGTGCTCGTCGGCTGTCAAGTGTATGTAAAGGTTTCGTCGAACGAGCTGTCCAGTCTGGCCGCCGGGCTCCGATCGCGGTCGTGCCCTGAGTCGCCGGGTGCTGGGCGTTGTGGAGACGTTCACGTGGAAGGGGTCAGCTGGGCATCGCATGGTCGAATCCGGAGGAGTGCCCTGGCGGTCTGTCAAGTTTTTGTCGAGAGTCGGTAGAATGGTTGGATGCAGTCCGAGGAGACTGAACGCGGGCATGTGCGGATCGGGGAGCTGAGCCACAGGGTCGGGGTCAGCCGCGAGCTGCTGCGCGCCTGGGAGACCCGGTACGGCCTGTTCTCACCAACGCGCACCGCCGGCGGGTTCCGACTCTACGGCGAGGATGACGAGCGCCGCGTGCGACGCATGCTCGAGCACCTCGCCGCCGGTGTCTCGGCCGCCGAGGCGGCACGACTGGCACGCGCCGAGCCCGAGACAACCGCCCAGGTGGCGTCCAACGCGGCGCCTGTCGATCCGATCGGCGCTCAGCTGCGCGGAGCGTTGGATCGGTTCGACGAGGCGGGCGCGCATGCCGCGTTTGACCGGCTGCTGGCCGACTTCGCGCTCGAGACAGTGCTGCGCGAAGCCGTGCTGCCCTATCTCAAAGACCTCGGCGAGCGCTGGAGCGCCGGCGAGGCATCGATCGCACAGGAGCATTTCGCCAGCACGCTGCTGCGTGGACGGCTGCTCGGTCTAGCCCGCGGCTGGGGGAACGGCAGCGGCCCCCTCGGACTGCTCGCCTGCCTACCCGAGGACCAGCATGATCTCGGCCTGATCTGCTTCGGGCTGGCTCTGCGCGGACACGGTTGGCGAATCATGTTCCTCGGGACCGACACACCACTCGCGGAGATCAGCGAAACCGCTCGCCTGAAGGAAGCTGCGCTCGTGGTCCTCACCGCGGCGCTCACCGAGCACGTCACCAACAACCTCGACGACCTGAACGAGATCGCCGCTCACGCGCCGCTCGCGCTCGCCGGCGCTGGCGCCGACTCCGTGACGGCGAAATCGATCGGCGCGCGCTACCTAAACGAGGATCCCGTCACCGCAGCCGCAACAGTAGCCAGACACACGGCCAAATCACCAAATGCCAGGACGCCGACCGCCTGACCACGTGTCGCTGCGACGCGCCGCAGCCATCGTCACATCCAGACCACGCGTGCGGAGATCGGTCGCGGCGATCGATCGAAGGCCACTTGCTAGACACACGGACAGAGAACAGCCACCGCACATTTCAAGGAGCGCACATGGCCAAGCACAAGACTAATTCCACCGGTATCCTCGACGACGCAAACCGCGAGCAGCGGGAAGCGATTGTCGCGTTGTTGACGAAGGCGTACTGGATGGAGATCGAGACGGTGATGAGTTACATCGCCAATTCGGTCAACCCCGACGGCGTCCGCGCGCAGCAGATCGTCGATTCCCTCGCGCAGGACATCCAGGAGGAACTCGCCCACGCCCAGCAGTGGGCGGCGCGGATCAAGGAGCTCTACGGCGTCGTGCCCGGCTCGATGGACTTCAAGGCCGAGCAGACCTACTTGCAGCCCCCCGAGCACCAGACCGATGTCGTGCACGTCGTCAAGGGCGTGATCGAGGCCGAGACCGGTGCGATCGAGCACTACAACCGGGTCATCGAGGCCACCGACGGCGTCGACCCGGTCACCAACGACATGGCGATCACGATCCTGCGCGATGAGGAAGGCCACCGCCGCCTGTTCGAGGGCTTCCTGCGCGAGTACCAGGCCGACGGCCTGGCTTGAGCGCGCTGCTCCACGGGTGGCGAACAGGCTCCGCGGCGGGCGAGCGCCCCGGTGCGCACCTGCCACGCGAGCGTCGTGGGTTCGGCGAGCGGGATGGCGAGAACCCTTCCTCCGCGTTCGAGGAGATGAACGACTCCACGCCTTCTACCTCTGGTTGATGGATGCGCGCTGTCGACAGGGAGGGGCTGCTCGCTCCCCGCCGGCCGGGGACTTCTCCGGGGATCGATCACGAGCGAGATCACCGAGCCTTTCAAGCATATGCAGCCCGGGACGCTCCGCTGGCAGGGAGGGAGGCCAGATCCTGGCCTCCCTTGCGGACCATCTCGAAACGGGCGCGCAGGCCGCATCGCGAGCGCCCAGGCACTCGTTACGGCCACCGACCATGTCGACAAGCTCGATTAGGTGGCAGCTGGCGACCCGCGTGGGCGCACCGCGACGCGGATCGCCTGCCCACATTCAAAGGGCGTCCACCGCGCGCGACGCCCGAGCCCATTGTCGCCCTCGGACTCCAGGCAGCGCCGGGCGAATCCGCGCATCGCGGAGGCGAGAGCACTGACCGATCTCGCGCCACTGGCCTGAGGATCGGGACTTCCCGCCGTGTCTACGAGCCTACGGACGCTCTACAGACATCTGACAAGATTGCGGGATAGCTGTACAGTTTCTGCACTGACGCTGAACAGCGACTGGGCGAGCGTGGAGTGGCGATGAGTGATGAACTGATTCAGCAGCGGCGTTGGATGATTATCGACGTCAGCCTGTTCGGTGCCGGCGCCTTCTCAGCCGCGGTCGCGGTGATCGCGCTCGTGTTCCTGGCGTTCATGGGGCTCGTGTTCTTCCTCTCGTTCTACTCGCGATCGGGCTGGGGCTGATGACGATCGCGTTCGCCGACTACACGACCGCGGGAGCCCGTTCGCCGATCTGGCTGCTCGAGCTGGCGCTGTTCCTCGAGGGGGCGGGGATCTCGAACGTTATGCCGCCCTCGACCGCGGCGATCATGGCATCGGTCCCGCGCGAGAGCGCAGCACGCGCGCGCCCGGACCGGCGGGCCCTCACCAGCGAAAGACACCAATGGCGACGCTTACCTATCCGTACAGAACCGACGCCCCTCGTCGCATGCCCGGGTGTCTCAGCGGTGGTTCGGGCCCGATAAGGGTTGGTCTGAGATGAGAGTCGCTGTCGTTGGTGCGGGTATCTCGGGGCTGGTGGTGGCGCATCTGCTGTACCGTCCGCATGAGGTCGCTGTGTTCGAGGCGAATGCCTATGCGGGCGGGCGCACGAACACGATCCGCGTCGACACTCCGAACGAGACGCATCAGGTCGATACCGGTTTCATCGTCTTCAACGACCGCAACTACCCGAACTTCGAGCGGCTGCTCGACCGCTTGGGTGTCGGCTGGCAGCGATCGACGATGAGCTTCAGCGTGAGTGACGGGATGGGGGACTTCGAGTACAGCAGTGCGTCTGCGAATGGCCTGTTCGCCAAGCGCGCGCATCTTCTGGCCCCGTGGTTTCATCGCATGATCGCCGATCTCGCGCGCTTCAACCGTGCCGCCCGTGAGCTGCTTGGCGACCACGCAGACGACGTCTCGCTTGGAGATTGGCTGGAGCGTCATCGTTTCTCGCGGCCGTTCATCGAGCGGCTGATCGTGCCTCAGGCGTCGGCTGTGTGGTCGGCCGATCCCGGCCAGATGTGGAGCTTACCCGCGCGGTTCCTAGCGGAGTTCTTCGACAACCACGGGATGCTCTCGCTGGGTGGTCGGCCGTGCTGGCGGACGGTCCGAGGGGGATCGGCTCGGTATGTCGAAGCGTTGACGGGACCGTTCGGTGACCGGTTGCGGCTGCACACGCCGGTTGATGTGGTCACGCGCCACCCGGATCATGTGCTCGTCAAGCCGCGCGGCGGTGAGGCGGAGCGGTTTGACGAGGTGGTGTTGGCGACTCATTCTGATCAGGCGCTGGCGCTGCTGGGAGACGCGAGCGATCGTGAGCGCGAGATCCTCGGTGCGATCCCGTATCAGGCCAACGAGGCGGTGCTTCACACCGACGTGCGGATGCTGCCCCGTCGCCCGGTCAGCTTCTACTACTGCTTTGACCCGGGTGGCGAGCGCGTGCAAGCGCTTGCCGCGGAGGTCACGAACACGCCCTGGGGGGAGCGGCACGCGTACGTGCTCGGCGGCGAGCAGGGAAGCGCGGGTGTGCTCGATGGTCAGTTCGACAAGGCGCTACATGTGTCGCCGTTCATGGGCATGGATCATCGCTACCACGCCCGCGCGGGTATGCCAGGCAAGACGCTGTCAGTCCACATCGCCTCAAGCCGCGCCGGCGCCACGGTGTTCGACGCGACGCTCGCGCTGCGCCGCCGGGAGCTGACGCGGGCATCGATCGCGGGGATCACCGCCCGGTACCCGCTTGCGACGGTGCGGGTGCTGGCGCTGATCTACACGCAGGCGCTGGGACTGGCGCTCGCGGGCGTGCCCGTGCACCGCCACCCGCAGGCGGGAGCCCGATGAGCGTCTGGGTTTCTCGCTGGCTCGTGTCGATCCTGCTGCGGCGGATCACGGTGGGCAGCCTCGTCGTGGTGGAGGGCGACGTGCGGCGCGTCTAC
The DNA here is from genome assembly GCA_963709135.1 of uncultured Solirubrobacterales bacterium. GTDB lineage: Bacteria > Actinomycetota > Thermoleophilia > Solirubrobacterales > Solirubrobacteraceae > Palsa-465. Next base: position 146,546 of record CAVPVI010000003.1, read on the forward strand.
GGCTCTGGGCCGCCTGTCGCGATGGTGCGGGTCGACTCGTCGCGGACCTGGCCGAAGCTGCTTCTCGGCAGCCGCGGGATGGCCGAGGCCTATGCCCATGGGCTGTGGGACTCGCCCGATCTGGTCGCTGTGATCAGGCTGGCGGCGCGCAACGCTGGCGGCCTTGACAGGCTGCGCTCGCGGCTCGCGCCGATGCGCTGGCCGCTGCAGCGTGCCAGGACGCTTCTGCGCCGCAGCACCAGACGCCGGCGCCGGCGCGACATCGCCGCTCACTACGATCTCGGCAACGAGCTGTTCTCGCGGATGCTCGACCCGACGATGAGCTACTCGTGCGCGTTCTTCGAGCACGACGGGGTGACGCTCGAGCAGGCTCAGCTCGCGAAGCTCGAGCGTGTCTGTGAGCAGCTTGACCTCGGTCCCGAGGATCGCGTGCTCGAGATCGGAACGGGCTGGGGTGCGTTCGCGGTTCACGCCGCCGCGACCCGCGGCTGCCACGTGACCACGACCACGATCTCGCGCGAACAGCACGATTACGCCGTCGAGCAGGTCCACCGCGCGGGACTGAACGACCGGGTCACGGTGCTGATGGAGGACTACCGCGACCTGCGTGGCCGCTACGACAAGCTCGTCTCGATCGAGATGATCGAGGCGGTCGGCTGGCAGCACCTCGGCACCTTCTTCGCCGACTGCTCCGAGCTGCTCGAGCCGGACGGTGCGATGCTGCTGCAGGCGATCACGATCGACGACCGCGCCTACGAGGTCCAGAAGGCATCGAAGTCGTTCATCAACACCTACATCTTCCCCGGCGGCTGCCTGCCCTCACTCGAGGTGATCACCCGCAGCCTCGCCCGGCGAACCGACATGCAACTAACGCGGCTCGAGGACCTGACGCCGCACTACGTCGAGACACTCCGGCGCTGGCGCAAGACGTTCACCGCGCATGCCGACGAGCTTGCGGAGCTGGGCTACGATGAACGCTTCCGGAGGCTCTGGACGCTCTACCTTGCCTACTGCGAAGCTGGCTTCGCGGAGCGGCGTATCGGCGACCTCCAGCTGCTCCTGACCAAGCCCCGCTCCCGGATCACCTCACACGCGTACCCGAGGCGCTCCGACCACAGCCAACAGCACGACCTTTCGCTGAGCGCATGATCAACTCGCTGCTTGACGCTTTCCTTGACCGCACAGTGGTTGCCGGTTACAGCCGACGAACCTCGGCTACCGAATCCGCGCCCGCGGGTGGAGCGCGTCTGAGCTGCGGCCCATGCAGGGCAAGGTGGTGCTGATCACGGGCGCGACGTCAGGGCTCGGTCTGGCCGCTGCTGAGGGCTTGGCGCGTCTCGGCGCCACCGTCTGGCTCGTCGTCCGCAGCCCGGAGCGCGGTGAGCACGCGCGCGAGAGGATCGCCGAGCGCTCCGGTAACGGCAACGTGCACGTGGGGCTTTGCGACCTCAGCAAGCTCAAGCAGCGCCGCTGTGACGTCGCGGTATACGAACTACCAGACCTGTCCTCCTCTTACAGGCCGGCGCGGTGGCTCATCGACGGCGGCATGACGCGCGGCATCCCGGACGCCTCCGCCCGCGCCCGCACGGTCACCGTCTACACCGACGTCCGCAACGTCGTTGAGAACCGCGGGCTTCCCGGCACCGAAACCGTCGCGGTCCTGATTGTCGAGCGATCCGGCCGGATACTCGCCAGCGAGGTCGGTGGCTTCGAGCAGCAGAAAGCCGGGCGGCTGGCCGCCGCGCTCGTGCCGGCACCGTCTCCGGGAGCGGGTCGTGACATGAGCGACGACACGGTGCTTGTCACCGGCGCGACCGGGTTTATCGGTGCTCGCCTCGCCGCCACGCTGGCAAGCTCCAGACGGACCGTTCGATGCCTGGTGCGCGACCGCGGCGGGACTCGCGCGCGTGCGCTCGAGCGCGAGCAGCGGGTGGCGCGCCCGCTTGCGGAGGTGTTGGAGTTCTTCGCGCGCACAGACAACCTCGAGCGGATCTGCGAGTTCCGCCGGCAAGCCGTCTCTCGGTTGCTCGGATGATCTCGCTGCTGTGGCTGCGGCGCGACCTGCGCGTTCACGACCATCAGGCGCTGCTCGCTGCGGCCGCTGGCGCCGAGCGCCTCGTGCCCGTGTTCTGCTTCGACGACCGCCTCCTGCACGGGCGCCACGCCTCGGGGCCGCGGACGCAGTTCCTGCTCGAAAGCCTCCAGGATCTCGATCACTCGCTACGCGAACGCGGCAGCCAGCTCGTGATCCGCCGCGGCGTGCCCGAGCTAGTGCTCGTCTCGCTCGCCCGCGAGCTCGGTGCCGAGCGCGTGCACTTCAGCGCCGACGTCGGGCCGTTCGCGCGCGCACGCGACGAGCGCGTGTCGCTGGGGCTGCGCCAGGCCGGAATCGAGGTACACGTCCATCCGGGGCTGTTCGTCGCCGACGACCTCGGCGCGATCCGGACTGCCCGCGGCACGCCCTACACCGTGTTCACCCCCTTCTACAGAACCTGGAGCGCGTCGGGGCGCAGGGCTGTCGCGCCCGCACCGCGGTCACTGCCGCCGCCTGCACCCGGGCTCGACGCCGGAACCCTGCCAGCGCTCGCCGCGCTGCAGTTGCGCCAAGAGCTCCAGGACCCAATGCCGGGCGGCGAGCGGGCGGGCCGCGAGCGGATGCGGAAGTTCATGTCAGCCGCCATTGCCGGCTACCAAACCGACTCGCACATGCCCGGTCGCGACGGCGTCTCACGACTGTCGCCCTACCTGCACCTCGGCTGCGTGTCCGCGCGCGAACTCGAGCAGCTCGCCACGGCGGGCGAGGGGCCCGCGGCGTTTCGCCGGCAGCTGTGCTGGCGCGACTTCTACGCGCACGTGCTGCTGCACTTCCCCGCCAATACGCGCGCCGAGCACCAGCCGCGCTACCGCGGCACACTAGAGTTCAGCCGTGCCCGACGGCTGTTCGACGCCTGGCGGGAGGGACGGACCGGCTATCCGCTCATCGACGCGGGAATGCGCCAGCTGCTGCGCGAAGGCTGGATGCACAACCAAACGCGGCTACTCGCAGGGTCGTTTCTGACCAAAGACCTCGGGATCGACTGGCGCTGGGGGGAGCGCTGGTTCATGCGGCTGCTGCTCGACGGCGACCAGGCCAGCAACAACGGGAACTGGCAGTGGATCGCCTCAGTCGGCGTGGACCCCCAACCGCCCTATCGGCGGATCTACAACCCGGTACGTCAACAGGCGCGCTTCGATCCGCACGGCACCTACGTGCGCCGGTACTTACCCGAGCTCCGCCAGGTCCCCGACGAGTACCTCGCCGAACCGTGGAAGATGCCGACCGAGATCCAGCGGCGGGCCGGGTGCGCGATCGGCTGCGACTACCCGGCGCCGATCGTCGACCACGCCCACGCCAGGCGACAGGCGCTGGCGCGCTACGCGGCGGCGAGCTCAGAATAGCCGACCGCTCGTGGAGCTCGATCGCCCCGCCGATCAGCCACGCGGCAACGGCGTCAAGCCACGGCACGCACCCGAGGCGCACAACAGAACACGTCGCGACCCGCCGACCCGATTGCGCTGCTTAGGCTGCTGCCGCGGTCCGAGCGGACGAGACGAACCGTACACGCGCGGGCAGTAGCGGCACGATCATGCGCTTGGCGTATTCAGCGCCTCCGCGCAACGCCAGCTCACGTGCAGGGTCCCAGCCGAGACGGTACGCGCGGCGGATGCTCGCAGGCAGCAGTCCGACCGTCACGAAATTGGCCAGCTCGAGCAGCGGGCGGGCGGCGAGCGGTACCGGCGGTCGTAACACGATCTGGATGCCCAGATCGCGCGCGGCGTCGGTGACGAACAGATCCTCGCCCGCGAGCATCTCGTGCATGTACGCGCGGAGGTCCGCGTGACCGGCCGGCATCTCTGCGGCTTTCAGGCCGAACAGGCGGCCGATCGTGCGGTAGTCCTGCCAGTAGGCTTCGCGCTCTCGAACGCTCAGCGTGCGGACGTAGCGCTCGTAGACGGTCAGAGCGGAGTCGGCGAGGCAGGCGAGGATCCAGAGCAGCAGCTCAGGGTCGTCGGCGGCGTAGGGCGTACCGGCCGGAAAGCGACCCGCAGCGTGCGTCAGCTCACCGCGCACCCGGCGATGAATCGCGCGGACCCTGGCTGTCGCGCGATCCGCCTGCTCCGTTGTACCGAAGCCGATCGTGTCGAGCACCCGGGCGGTCCGGGCCAGGCGCTCATACGGCTCGCTGAGGGACCCGGTGTGCGCGAAGAACCCCTCGAAGGCGACGGGATGGGCCGCTTGCATGAGCAGCGCTCGCGCGCCGGACAGCGCGACGACCTGTTCGCAGTGCACAACCCGCACGAGTGATCCGTCGGTGAAGTAGCCCGGGTCGGCCACGCTGATCAACACTCAGAGACCAGCGATCGGACGGGCCAGCGGTCGGTCGTGGCGGCCCGCCAGCCATGCGGCGTGTTGGGCGCCGAGCTCGCCGACAGGCTCCGCTTCTTCGACCAGCTCGCGCATCAACCGTCCCCACGGGGCGCTCGCGCGCAACGTCGTCGCCATCTGAAACAGCAGTCCCTCCATGCGGCGCAGCAGCAGCGCCTCGGGCGGGAGTGTCATCTGCCGCAGCTGGTCGATGTGTCCTCGGGCGTCTTGCTCGCGCAACAGCTCGGCGCCGCGCCATAGGTCCTCGGGCACAAGCCGTAGCGGCTCGTCGGCCTGCAGCCACCACGAGACCCCTTGCATGTAGTCGAGCAAGAGCGCAGTGTCCAACTCGTCGGGCGCGCCGGTGAGGTATCCGAGTTCGTGCATTCCCTTGATCACGGCGACGTTGTCACCTTCGCGCACGCCGCGGGCGATGACGGCCTCGCGGCGCAGGTAGTCGACAGGCAGACGGCGCATCATCCCGAAGTCAAAGAAGGCCACCCGGCCGTCAGCGCACAGCAGGTAGTTGCCGGGATGTGGGTCACCCAACGCGACTCCGAGGCGAAGCGCCGTGCCGTAGAAGAAGCGGTAGACGATCTGCGCGTAGCGGTCGCGAACCGCGTCGGGCTGGCGGATGACCTCGTCGAAGGTGATGCCGTCCACCCAGTCGCTCACCAGCACGCGCCGGCGGCTGAGCTCGGTGTCGACCGCGGGTACCAGAACGAAGGGGTGCCCACGCCAGTAGCGCTCGACCCGCCGATGGCTGCTGGCCTCGAGCTCATAGTCGCACTCCTCGAGGATCCGCTCGCGCAGTTCGGCGAGCAGCTCCTTGACCTGCAGCCCCGGCATCAGCCCGCGCAGCAGCGGCGACAGCAGCAGGAGGTTGCGCATGTCGGCCTCGACCGACTCGGCGATTCCCGGGTACTGGACCTTGATCGCCACCTCACGCCCATCCAGCGTCCGGCCGCGATAGACCTGGCCGATGCTGGCGCAGGCCGCCGGCTCGGTGTCGATCTGCTCAAGGATCCGCTCGGGCGCCTCGCCCCAGTCGCTGGCCAGCACCTTGCGCATCTGCGTCCACCCGACCGCGGAAGCACCGTCACGCAGCGAGGCCAAGCGGCTCTGCAGGTACGCCGACTGGTCCTCATCGAGCCCGGGGAACTCCATCGTCGAGAGCACCTGGCCGGCCTTCATCGCCGCCCCGCGCATCACCGCGAGCTGATCGACGAGCGCATCGATCGTGGCGACGATCCGGTCCCCCCGACGCCGGCGCTGCTCATCGACGCTCCCATGCGAATCCAGCCGATCGCCCGTCCAGCGAATCGCGCCACCAACAGCGACCCGCCCCAGACGCGCCGTCCGAAGACCTCGGCTGCGGCTGGGCAGGCGCCCCTCTCGATCAACGATCGCCGTCATACGACCTCCGAGACCAGCACACGATCGATGACGTGGATCAGACCGTTCGAGGCCTCCATGTCCGCACTCACGACCCGGGCCCCGTCGACGCGGATGACGCGATCGCCCGACACGGGCAGTTCCACACCGCCGAACCCTGGTGCGCTCCCCAGCGCGCGGGCCTCAGCAGCGCGCACCCCGCCCGGCACCACGCAGCAGCTCAGAACCATGGTCGGCGTAGCGGGCGAGGCGAGCAGCGACTCGACGTTCACTTCAGACAGCCACGCGAACGCGTCGGCGCTCGGTGCGAATACGGTGAACAGGCCCGCCCCCGCGAGCGTTGCGTGAAGGCCGGAGCGGTCCACCGACGAGATCACGGACGAGGGAGTTCCCGCATCCTTTGTCGTGTCTGTCGTGTCAACGACGTTCTTCGGCATGTCGAGTCCTTGTTGTTCGGGTTCTCTCGGGGTGTTCAGCCTCGTGCTGACGGGCGCTCAGAGAAGCGGACTTCTACGGAGACCTGCCTACGCTGAAACTCGTACAGAACGTGTACGATCATACCCTAGGGCCCCTTACTGTTAAAAGTCTGTCGAAGGTTAGTCTCCTGTAGGGCGGAAGCCTCGAAGCGCTCAAGAGCAAGCTCCGGCTGATCTCACACCGCGCACACGTGGGATTCCACTCCGCCAGCGGGCTGATCGCAATGATCTACCTGTACTGCGCCGGCATCCAGAATCGCGCGTCCTCACCGATGAGTCACCCCCCAAACGGCGAGGAGAGGCGTTTCCGGCGGTGGGGTCGTCTGAGGCGCGGTTTGACGTGACTCGAGATGAGAGGTTCCACGAATAGGCTGGTCGGCTGCAGGGTGGAGGGACGCAGCAGATCCTTCTCGTCCTGACCGTGCCGTACTACGATTGACGGGTAGTCGGATCGACCTCCGCTGCTCGACTCACCGAGATTGCCGCGCGCCGTCTGTCGCGCCTGAACGTCGTTGTCGGCCTGCTGCTGCTCGCCCAAGCGGTCTTGATCCTCGTGATCGCCAAGCCGGCCTCGCTGCCGGTGACCGCGGGCTTCCTCGAAGGCCCCCCGGCCGCGGCAAGTACGGCCAGGCGACGCTCTTTGACCTGCGGATCGATCTCGCCGTCGCGCTGCTCCTGCTGCTGGCAGTCGTCGATCACCTCGCCACGGTCAGCCCGTGGGCGCGCGATTGGTATGAGGGGAACGTCGCGCGGGGCGTGAACCCCGCGCGCTGGTGGGAGTGCTCGGTCAGCGCGTCGCTGATGGTCGTGCTGATCGCGACGCTGGCGGGCGTCAGCAATGTCGCGGCGCTGATCGGGCTGTTCGGCGTGAACGCGTCGATGATCCTGTTCGGGCTGCTGATGGAGCGCGTCAACCTCGGCCGTGGGCAGGTCACCTGGCGCCCGTTCGTGTACGGCTGCCTCGCGGGGGGCGTGCCGTGGATCGCGATCGCCCTGCAGCTGATCGTCTCGAAGACCGATGGGAAAGGCGTGCCCGGCTTCGTTGTGGCGATCTTCGTGACGCTGTTCCTACTGTTCAACACGTTCGCGGTGAACATGTGGCTGCAGTATCGTGGCCGCGGCCGCTGGGCCGACCCGGTGTTCGCTGAGCACGTCTGCACCATCCTCAGCCTCACCGCGAAGAGCGCCCTCGCCTGGCAGGTCTACGCCGGCGCTCTCGCCGGTAGCTGACGCGGCGCCCGGGCCCTCACACGAATCGCGTAGGTCGCTCCATCGCTGACCACAGCTTTCGTTGCCGGCGGAGCCTGGCGTACACGCCCCCTCAGGCCGCTACTCGTCGTCGAAGTCACCACCGGCTCGATTGCGCCGGAGGCCGCCGGCGCCAGAGTAGTGTGTCGTCGTGTGCGGAACTGGGCCACTGCGGGCGCGGGACCGTTCACGCGTTCGGGCTGGCTCGGAGTCGAGTCTGGGCAGGGCGACCGTCACGTGCGGTCGTGTCGGGGCGCAGGCGCGAGTGCGTCTGCGAGCCGCTGGGTCTTCTGGTTGTCGAAGCCGCCGTGCTCGCGGGCGAGGATCCGGCCGGAGCGCTCGACGAGCAGGCACCGCGATCGTGTCGGTCACAGACAGTCCGAGCTCTCGCACGGCCTTCGCGACATCGGTGTAGACGGTGATCGTGCGGGCGCGAGCGGATGCGTCGGGGATGCCTCATGCCATGCCGCCGTCGATCAACCAGCGGGCGGGGCTGTAGGCGCTGGAGAGCACCGGCAGCTCGTAGACGGCGACATCAGCGCGGTGTTGCTCGAGGTCCAATAGATCCCGGGGCAGCTCGTAATTCTTGCCGTCAAGGGCGCGTCCTGAGAGCGTCGGCAGGTTCGCGGGCTGCTGGGCTCCGAGCGTCTTGCGCAGACCCGCGAGGGCGCGGTCGCCGACACGGTTGAACGCGAGCCCGAGCAGCGGGTCGGCGAGTTTGAGCGCCTCCTTCAGCGCGAGGTCAGCGTCGTAGGTGATCAGTGTGCCCCCAGCGGAGGGCTCGAAGGTGATCCGGACAAGCGAGACGACGGTCGAGCTCTCGCCGCGAAACGTGACAGCGTTCGGGGGAGCGTGCTCGATGATCCGGTAGGTGAGCGGCGTCTTGCGGCCGAGGAAATCCGCCACGAGCCGGAACTCGGTCCCCTCGCGAACGGGTGCCTCGCCGACGCGCTCGGCCTCGATGACACCGGGATCCCACTCCTCGGTCGTCCACAAGTCGCTCAGGTAGGCGAACACCTCCTGGCGGGGGCGCAGCGTTGCCACGCTCGCGTTGTAATGATCCGTCGGGTTCGCCTTAAGGGTTTGTGAGGGCGGTGGCCGGAATCCGAGTGTCGCGCCAGCCGCTGAGCCGCTCGCATTCGGCCCAGAGCCGCTCGCGATCCTCGGCAGTTTCCTTGGTCCACGGCACGCGGTGGATCGGGCGCTGTCTCCGGTCATGCCAGAAACCGCCGGTGCTGCGCGCCGGCTGGGGAGCGGCGCCGAGCCAGACGATCGTGTCGGCGCCCTCCTGCGGCGTGCGCAGCAGCCGGCTCGTCGCCTTGTAGAACTGCGGCAGCGAGGAGCGAACTCCAGGTGTGTCCACCCAGCCGGGATGCATCGCGTGAACGACCACACCGGTGCCCTGCAGGCGCTGCGCCCAGAGCCCGGTCAGGATCACCTCGGCGCGCTTCGTGCGCGCGTAGGCGACCGCACCGTCGTATTTCCCATGGTCGCTCTGCAGGTCCTCGAGATGGATCCTCTGCGTGTACATGCCACCCGAGGAGACGTTGATGATGCGCGCCGGCGCGCTCTGCTCGAGCAGAGCGATCAACAGGTTCGTGAGCAGGAACGGGCCCAGAACGTTGGTCGCGAACGTCAGCTCGACACCGTCGAGCGAGACCGCTCGGTCGCTCAGCAGCACGCCGGCGTTGTTGACCAGCACGTCGAGCCTCGGCGTCGCGGCGCTGAGGCTCGACGCGAACCGCCTGACGGCTGCAAGGTCGCTGAGGTCACATACGTCGACGTGAACATCGCCGTTGCCCGACCGTGCGACGATCTCCGCACGCGCGCGCTCACCGCGCTCCTCGCTGCGGGCCAGCAGCCGGACGCTGGCTCCCAGGCGCGCGAAGCCCTCAGCCGCAGCAAAGCCGAGCCCCGAGGTCGCACCGCTGACGAGCACCACCTTGCCTCCCATCGGCTGCAGGTCGGCGGGATTCCACATCCCCTTGCGGATGCGATATCCAGCGCTCGTGTAGCCCCCCACGACGCTACGGTCGAGGATCGTGTCTAGGAGTGGGTTGAACATGCGCAAGCTGGCGTTGGAGGTCGGGTCGGAGACGGTCAAGTAACGAGGAGCCGAGCCCCGGCGGACTGGTCGCCGCCGGGCTCGCGCTCTCCCGCTGGTCAGCTGGCTGGCGGGATCAGCACCGCGTTGATCACGTGAATCACGCCGTTGGAGGCGGTGACGTTGGCCTTGATCACCTGCGCACCCCCGACGTAGACCTTGCCGTTCTCGACGCGGATCGGCAGCGAGCCGCCCTCGAGCGTCTTCGCCGACTTCAGCTTGACCACCTGAGCGGCCGTGATCTCGCCCTTGACGACGTGATAGAGCAGCACCGACTTGAGCATAGCCGCGTTATGGGCGAGCTCGGTCAGCGTCGCCTTCGGCACCTTCGCGAACGCAGCGTCCGTCGGGGCGAACACGGTCAGCGGACCCGGGCCCGAAAGGGCCCCCACGAGACCCGCTTGCTTGACGAGCGAGACGAGCGTCTTGAACTCGCCAGCCGCGACCGCCGTCTGCACGATGTTCGACTGGCTGGACGCAGCCGGGGCGCTGGCCGAGGTCTGCGTGCTCGCGGAGGCCACCGAGGTGATTGACGTAGTCGTGCTCGAGCTCGACGACGAGCTGCCGCACGCGGCAAGCGTCACCGACAGCGCGACACCCGCGAGCGCGGTGGCGAATAGCTTCTTCATGAGACGAACTCCTTGGTGAATGAGAACCGACAACGCTGTAGAACTTCTGTGCAAAGACTGTAACAGAGCATGGGCTGTGTTGTCGAGTGTTTGTTCAGGGTCTGTGCATTTGGCTGCGCACCGGGAACGGATGTCGCTCTGGCGATCCCGCCCCGTGGCGGCGATACCCTGTATCTGGGGTTGTTGGGCGCCAACCGCCCCAGCCACGAGGGCGTCGTGGACTACTACGACCGCGCGATCGCGCTCTGCCGCCAGGCGTGGTTCACGAAGATCCGCTTGCGGGGCGATACCGACTTCTTCTCGCTCACCGCACAGTTCGACCGCTGGGATGACGACAACGTCCAGTTCGTCTTCGGCTACGACGCCCGCGCGAACCTCATCCAGCGAGCCGAGAGCACCGACGACGAGCTCTACCACGAGCTCGCCGCCCGCGCCAAGCGGCAGATCGCCACTCAGCAGCGCACCCGCACGCGCAACGTCAAGGACGACATCGTCCGCGAGCGCAACTACAAGGTGCTGCGCCAGACCGCGCAGGACGTCGTCGAGTTCTCCCTACCGCCCCGGCAATGCGTCACACCGCCGCACACGACGCCCACCCACACCAACCACGACCCCGACCGCCACCCAGACCGTTGATCAACCACCCCCACAGCCACGCTCACGCCTCGCCGAGGCGATCCCGGGCGGTGAACCCGCCTCACGCGCCCCGATCGCTTGTTTTAGGGCTAATCGAAGTGCGGGCCGCGTGGTCGGCTGCGGGTTGGGGTCTCGGTTCTGCTTTGCATTTGGGCCCGAGAAGCGCAATCGTTTGCGAGCCGAACTAGGAGCGTAGGTATGGATACGCAGGCCGAGACTTCGACCGCGCCACTCGTCGCTCAGATCGCCGAGCTCGACGTCGGACGCCCCGAGATCGGCGATCTCGCGCGCCTGCAGCACGCTTTAGGTTTAGGACGGCGGGCGCATCCTCCCATGTCGGCGGACGGAATCGCATGTGCTGATCGCAGACGACGTTATGTGAGACCGCGCAGGACCGAGACCTGCGAGTGCGCCGCGCCGGCGCTCGGATCCTGCAGCGAGACGTCGATGTAGCGGTAGTCGTGCTCCGCGGCTGGGAGCACGAGCGTCATGCGCGCTTTCCCGTCTCGGTTGACGCGGAACGAGGCGAGCGGGACGAGCTTCTTGAAGTCGGTCATCAGCCACGCCTCGTAGTAGCGGCCGAGCGCTGTGTCCGGCAGGTGTCGGATGACCAAGACAATCTTCTGCGACCCGCTCAGGTAGGCGACGCCGCTCACGTCCGTCGGTCCACCCGCGATCGGACCCAGCGCGAGCGCGCGTGCGTTGCCGTTCCCGCCCGCGCTGGACCCCGACCGGCTCAGCGCACGCGTGCCGAAACCGGCGGCGAATGCCGCGGCGACGGCGAATAACGCGAGCGCGAAGCCGGGCACGGGAGCAACCCCGAGGACGCGGCGGCGACGGCGCGCGGCCGTGCGCTCAGGCTCCTCGATCGACCTCCATGCCGCCGGGTCCTCGATCGACCTCCATGCCGCCGGGGGCAGATCCGCGAGGCGCTCGGTGAGCGCCGCGAGCCGCTCGACCCGCTCATGCAGCGCGAGATCGCGCTGCATGCGGTACTCAAGCTCCAGACGCTCCGGCTCGCTGGCCTCACCGCACAGGTAGTCGCTGATGAGACGCTCGTCGCTCATGCTCGCTCCTCCTCGTCGATGGCGGCGCGCAGACGCTCGAGTACCACGTCGTCGCCGGCAGCTACCCGGCGTCGAAAATCGTCAAGCTGCACTCGATCAAGACGCTCGAGGGCTCGACGGTCGCGGTCAAGGTGAAGGGCGGCAGCGTCTACATTAACAACGCGAAGGTCGTCACGGCCAACATCACCGCGAGCAACGTCATCATCCACGTCATCAACGCCGTGCTCATCCCCAAGAACCTGTAGTCCGCAGACACTCTCCTCCCGCCACTCAGCGCCCGTGTCGTTGCACCGCCCCGGCACGGGCGCCGCCGTTTCGAGGGGCGCGTGCACGCGGGGTCGTGTGAGTAACAACGTCAAACGGCCAACAGTTCATCCACTGAAGCGTGTTAGACGCTACTTGGGGGCGTCCAGCTCAGAACCAGAAGGACCGTTGTGTCTCAGGAGCCTCGGACAGGCAAATACGCGCGACGGCGGGGTGGAGACTGGCTCTTGAGACGGCGAAAACCCAGTGCGCGCGGGGACGTGCTCTGCCTGCTGCTGTGTGTCGCAGGAACGGTCCCCGTGAGACGCCACAAAGCCCCCCTTCGGCGCCCCCGCTCCGCGCTTGTCCCTTCGGCACGAAGCGACGGTCTCGACGCGGCGCCGGCCGCTGCTGAGTTCACGCGAAAGCAGGCGCGAGCCGACCGTACGGCGGCACGCTCGGATCTCGTCCCTCACATGGACTATCTATGCTCCTCCGGTGAGTTCGCCCGCGTCGGAAGTTCGGTCCTCGCCGCCGGTCGCTAGTGCGGCGCCGCGACTCGTGCGGCTGAACGTCATCGTCGGGGTCGCCCATCTCGCGCAGGCGGTCCTGATCCTGGTCCTCGCGAAGGCCGCGTCGCTGCCGGTAAACGTCCGCTACATGACCGGGCCGCCGGAGGCAGGCCGCTATGGGGGGCCTGCCCAGCTCTTCAACCTCAGGATCGATCTCGCGGTCGCAGCCTTTCTGTTGCTCGCGGCCGCCGACCATCTGATCGTCGTCTCGCCACGGCTGCGGCCCTGGTATCTCGCGAACGTTTCGCGCGGGGTCAACCCCGCGCGTTGGTGGGAGTACTCGGTCAGCGCCTCGATCATGGTAGTTCTGATCGCGATGCTCGCCGGCGTGACCGACGCGATCGGGCTGATCGCGCTGTTCGGCGTGAACAGCGCGATGATCCTGTTCGGACTGGTGATGGAGCGAGCGAACGCCGGCCGTGCAAGCATCGACTGGCGGCCTTTCATCTACGGCTGCATCGCGGGGGCCGTCCCCTGGGTCGCGATCGGCGTGCAACTCGGCGTCTCGCAGGCCAACAGCGGGGGTGTGCCCGGGTTCGTGTTCGCGATCTTTTTGACGCTGTTCGTGCTGTTCAACACTTTCGCCGTCAACATGTGGCTGCAGTACCGGGGACGCGGACGCTGGGCGGACCCGGAGTTCGCCGAGCGCGTGTATCTGATCCTCAGCCTGGTCGCGAAGAGCGCGCTCGCTTGGCAGGTCTACGCCGGCGCGCTCGCCGGAAGCTGAGCTCGGGCACGACGGGCAACGCGCCGCTGTTTTCCGGGCCAAGCGAGCGTCCGAGCACGGGCCGGGTCGGCCCCCGCAATGCGGGAGAACCAGCAGCCGCGGATGCCTCCGAGGGACTGTCGCTTCGCGTCGAGGCTGTCGCACAAATCCGGCGCACCGGATTCTGTTTGTGACCAGCAGACAGTCGCGGCGCTGGCGCGGAGGTGAAATCGGTCGCGTCGGTACTCGCGAGACGCTTACAGCGGCTCCTGTGAGGTCGATTTCGGCGCTTGCTGGGACGTGTTGGTCGATCGGCACAACGCGTTTGGTTTGTGCGCAGCCTCCGTCGGATGCAGGAGCGAGGACAGATGGCCCCGCGCGCTCGGTTTCGCCCACGAGGAGCAGTCTGGAATAGCCGGCGCCGGACGATCGCTATCGACGGCGAGCGATCTTGCGACGCCTCGAAGAGGCGCGATCGCTTTGCCACGGATGCGATCCTCAGCGGGCGCAGAGGCGGACGATCGCGTTCGCGTGAACGCGATCGTCGGCTGGTTCGAGCCGAGGCGGTCCCAGTCGTCGGGGGAGCGGCTCAAAAGCACGGTCGTGCTTGCTGCGTTTCCGCAAGCACTTTGGAGAGACGAGGAGCACGCGCTCGCGATCGCCGCCGAGATGGCCACGTTCTGGCCACCAGAAGAGCTGCTGCGCCCTGGCGACCTCAAAGCGCTCGCCGGCGGCCTGCTCGGCACCCCACCACCAGGGCCCGTGCGGGCGAGCCATGGCGCCCAGACCGGTGGGTCATCAGCTTCGAGTAACACCACCTCCCGCGCGCCGACGCACACACCGCACCACCGGCGACCGAGCACAGCGCGCGCCCCCGACACCCGCCGAGCGCAGCTCAAGCGACTACATCACCCGCCCGAAGCTTCTGTGTGGGGGTGCGGGAAGCCCGCATGCAGAAATCGATGGAGAGCGGGAGGAAACCAAAGCCAGTCGGGTAGAACCGCGCAACCTGGGTGCTCTCGCCTACCCGACCTTGCGCCAGCACATGGCAGGACACACGACATCCGGCACGAAGCGAGGCCCGGCACGTGGGGCCCGATCGGCTCGCATCAACGCCGTCGATGACGTTGTGTAGATCATCGGATCTCGATTCGATCGGCAATATCCGGCATCTCCTGGACATGGACATCGACGCGCTGACGCCCACGGCCCGCAGTGATCAACACCTGCTTGATCAGGGCGCGGACCAGATCGCGCTGCTCCTGGAGCGACAAGCTCTTCCAAGGACCCGTCGTGGCGGCGAAGTCGCTCTGCGCATACGCCGCCTCCAGAGCCACGTAGCGCTCCTGCGCGGCGTCCCTTCCCTCACGCAGCTCCCGCAGCCGTCTGATCGCCGCAGGTTCGACCTCGAGCCCCGAAAACGCAATGATCGCCCCGTCAAGCGCCGCCTGAGCGCGCTCCAGATCGAGTCGTGCCTGCTCAACGGCGTCGCACTCACCACGCACGCTCAGGCTCCTGCAAGCACGCAGTTCTTCGACCTTCTCGATGACCATCCTCTCCACCGTGTCGGCCAAGATCGTCATCCGCTGCGTGCAGTCTTTGCCTTGGCAGCGATAGACGTAGTAATTCGCGCTGTTGCTCGTGCCGACAACCATCCGCGAGCCGCAGTTCCCGCACCGCAGGACGCCGATCCGCGCGAGCAGCCGGTCGGACTTCGCGCGCCTCCCGCGCGAGATCTTGGTCCTCTGCACCGCGCCGAACAGCTCGCGGCCAATGATCGCCGTGCACGCCCCCAGGTTCGGCGTGTGCGTACCGAAGTGGATCTCGCCGAGATAGATGCGATCCCCAAGCAAGTGCTGCGTAGCGGTGTAGCTGAGCTCGATCCCATGCGCCAACAGGTGAGCTCGCACCGCGTCAATCGTGCCACCGTCCCTGCGGATCTCAAACGCCCGCACAATCACCGCCACGATCTCATCGTCGGGGGTCAGCCTGCTGTCGGCGTCGCGGATGTAGCCCAGGATCTCACCCGGCCACGGGACCTTGCCCTTCTCGACCGCGAGCTCGACCGCCAAGAACGACTTCTCACGGGCGTAGCGCCGCTGGTAGTGGTCAATCGAGCCCTTGAGGTTCGCCATCAGCTCGGCGTCCGCCGTCTCGTGCGTGATCCGACCGCTCGAGACTGCCCACAACTGACCACCGGCGCCTTCAACTCGATCAATCGCCGCACGCTGGACGTCGATGTCCCGAAACAGTCGACCGTGGTCAGCCACCACAATCAAATCAGCCTTACCAGCCTCGATGCGCTTGATCGCGGCGCTGAATCCCAGTCGCCTAAAGACATCGCCACCGCCGGACACGTTGCCGTTACGAAGCTCGTTCTCGTCGAGGATCTCGATCAGATCCCAACCCTGGCCCTGAGGTCCCGCGAACCTCGTGATCAACCGGCGCTGAACCTCCGGCGACTCCCTTGAATCCTCATTGCGGTTCTGACGCGAGACACGCACGATGCCAATCGCTCGTGGAGCCGCAGCGCCCATCGGGTCCCTCCATTCGCTCGCCCGCGGGTCCATCTCCACGGACTTGAGGCTATAGGGCTTTAGGAACGCCCGTCGAGACGCGCGCGTAGCTGACGACCTCGTTGCTCATCGCCTATCGCCAATCGCCTGAAACCCTCTCAAAACCCTCGGATGGCTATCCGCGACCCGCCGAGGTTTCGGGCCAGCGTTTCGAGGGGGCCGCTGTCGTTGCTGACATTGCGGTTGGCCTCTCGATTGCTTGACCTCTCAAAAACGTATAGTTACCGAGAGGCCACCCAGCCCTCGGTAATCGACAACAAGGGGGAAGGAGACGGGGGTTGCCGTGTCGTACGCGCGCGTGAGATAGAGATAAGAGATGGTTGTGCGGGACTCGGACGGTGACCGTTACCGGCACGTAGTTTCCGGGACTGCGTTACGGCACGTTTGGCGGGCCGTGGCGTGGTATTTCGCGTGTGTCTGTGTGTGACGCCGAGGCCGTCCCGGAAAGGTAGTTTTCGGGACCCGCCGCGGACGCCTCCTTCTGGGCGGTAGCGCAAGTCCGAGGGCCAAGCCGGCCAGAAGAAGGCGTCCAATGCCGGGGCCGTTCGACGCCGGATCAGTGACCTGAAGGGCTGTTCTCGGTGAACGCGTCGGGGCTCAGCAGCGTCAGGAACCGAGGCGAAGCCCGGCCGGTGAGCCCAGCCATCTGCACGGGGCGATGCGCGCGGGCGTCTCCCTAACGCACCGGCTTCCGGTGAAGCTCGCGGGCGGCCATTTCGTCTCAGTATCACGTCCCTCCAGAAGAGCCACACCCAAATCCAACGGTTAGTGTTTGTCGCCACTGCACTGGAGTCAGATCCGGCTTTGTGGCGAAGCGCGAGCCGTCCGGGTCGGAGGTCAACCTGCCGTTGTGCCGCCTAGGCTGAAGTCTTGCCATTGCCCGTTGCTCGCGGTGAACTGGTGGATCGCGCTGTCGCTACTAAGTAAGCCATAACTCGCCGACGATCCCCGTCCAACTCAAGGTTGGCGTAGAAACAGCGCAGAAATGGACCCCACGAGGTCGGGACGCCGTAGCTTCCGCGTCGAGCCCTTCCTCGGGTTGTGTGCGCGCGGGCCATCAGGCGAGCGCTTGAGCGACGCCGCAGTAGTCGGAGCGCGCTACGGCCTGCGCGTCGGATTCGACCCTTGGATCTCGACGCCAGCCTCGCCGGCGAAGCGCCTCCACGGCATCATGTCGGGAAGTGACAGAGCCTGGTCAGGAGCTTGAGCTGTTTGCGAAGACCGCCGGCGAGGTCGTCGGCGCCTTGGCGGATGAATCCGGCGTTTTCAAGCCGACGCAGCAGTTTGGGGAGATGGTGGCCATGAGGCTCCACTATCGGTACTACCCGAAGGTCGTAGAGCGGGCGCTGGGCGCTGCGGAGAAGATCAGGCGCTCCGGGCTGCCCCCCCGCGCGTATGGTGCGGTTCCGGACACTTTGCTCCGGGCGATCCTTGTCGGGGCCGCGGAGGAGGAGGACCCGTCCATGCAGGAGCGCTGGGAGAACCTGTTGGCGAATGCTCTAACGGACGAGTCGACCGACGTGAGGAAGGCCTTTCCGGACGTGCTCGGTCAGCTAGAGCCGGCCGAAGCTGCGCAGCTTGAGGCATGGGCGGACGCCACCGAGGAACACGGCTGGCGGCGCACGCGCTTTCCCGTAACGGACGCGCGGGTAGGGATGGCCGGCCTGGACCACCTGGTGAGCCTCGGACTTACGGAGTTCCCCCGACAGGCGCCGACAGTCCCGGGCTTCGTATCCGTTGACCGGGACAGCATCTCCGACGTGGTGTTCACAGCGTTCGGGTGGGAGTTCGTGCAGGCCTGCCGCGCACCGTCGAAGACTCCCTGACCGAGCTGCGCTGCCGCGGACCGCCCCAGCTCCCCCCGTCATGAACCCCGGCCGCGGCGAGGCACTCCACCTGCCCGGCTGCACATAAGGGCCCGTTATCGAGCATCGCCTTCGCTACGGCCCCCCTGGAGCGCCGCTGCATCCTCCTCGCGCCCGGCGGCGCGGTAGGCGACGGTGAGGTTGTTGCGAGTGTTGAGCGTGCTGGGGTGCGTTGGGCCGAGGATCCGCTCGCGGTCGGCGAACAACGGCTCAAAAATCGCGATCGCCTCCGCCACGCGCCCGGCCGCCAGGTAGGCGGCGGCGAGGTTGTGGCGAGTGGCGAGCGTGCCGGGGTGCTCGCCACCGAGGACCCGCTCGGAGTCGGCGAGCAACGGCTCGTAGATCGCGATCGCCTCCGTCAGGCGTCCGGAGCCCTGGTAGGCCAGGGCGAGGTTGTGGCGGGTGCTGAGCGTTTGGGGGTGCTCGGCGCCGAGGATCCGCTCGCGCTGCGCGAGCAGCGGCTCGTAGATCGCGATCGCCTCCGCCACACGTCCCGCGTCCCGGTAGGTACGGGCGAGGTTGTGGCGGGTCCTGAGCGTACTGGGGTGCTCGGCGCCGAGGATCCGCTCCTCGTCGCTGAGCAGCTCCTGGAAGAGGGCGATTGCGTGCGATGCGCGGCTGATGTGGTAGGCGAGGTTTTGGAATCTGAGCGTGTCGGAGTGCTCGTGGACGGGGACGGTCATGTGCGTGTCGGGGTGCTCGGCACGGAGGATCCGCTCGCGATCGCCGAAGTCCTCCGGCACGCGCCCCGCGTCCTCGTAGGTGCGGGCGGGGTTGTGGCGGGTCCTGAGCGTGCTGGGGTGCTCGGTGCCGAGGATCCGCTTCTGGTCGGCGAGCAGCGGCTCGTAGATCGCGATCGCCTCCGCCACGCGTCCGGCGTCCTCGTAGGTGCGGGCGAGGTCTTGGCGGGTGCTGAGCGTGTCGGGGTGCTCGGCGCCGAGGATCCGCTCCTCGTCGCTGAGCAGCTCCTGGAAGAGGGCGATTGCGTGCGATGCGCGTCCGGTCTGGTAATACGCGAAGGCCTCGCGGTTGCGGGCGGTGAGCGTGCTGGGAGACTCGCCGCCGAGGCTGCTCGTTGCCCGTTTGACTGTGCTCTGCGCGAGCGCGAGCCCGCGAGCACCGCCTTCAGCCCAGATGAGGTAGAGGCATGCGCGGTTGAGTAGCTCGATCACCTGCTCAGCGGTGTTGGGAACGCCCGCGGCGGCGTCGGCGAGCGCGATCACGTGTGCGAGCAGCTGCTCAGAGCGCGGCCAGCGCGCCGCGTCCGATGCGTCATCCGGGAACGCGTGCTCGAGCGCGGCGAGCGTGCTCGTGACCGCGCTCGGGTCAGCGCGGGCGCGAGCGTCGTCGCGCACGACCTTCTGGAGCAGGCGGTGCACGCTGACGATGTCGTCATCCACTGTGGCGAGGCTGAAGCGCGCGAGCGCGCCCAGCGCATCGCCAAGCCGCTTGCGCTCAAGCGGACTGCTCGGGTCGATCAGGACCTCGAACAGCGATTTCGGGATTGCGTCTGGGGCGAGGTGCGCGGCGAGCGCCAGCACTTCGCCGGCGAGCGGGGCGCTCGCGCTTGCGGCCTGGATCGACGCCTTCCAGGTCGAGGCGACGGTTTGGATGTAGGAGACCTCTGGGTTACTGTCGAACAGCTCCTGCGCGGGCAGCGCGTCGAGCAGCTCGAGATAGTCATCAAAGCTCGTGCCGGTCGCGCAGTACGCGGCCGCGTGCGACAAGGCCAGCGGCAGGTAGCCGAGCGCCCGCGCCACCCGCTCGGCGCCCGCGCGGTCCCCCGACCGCTCCCCACGCTCAGTCAGATACGCGAGCGCGGTCTGCTCGTCGAACACGTCAAGCGCCAGCAGCGGCGCGAACTCGCGCACCGCGCGGTTGCGCGAGGTCACCAGCACCCGCCCGTTCCCGGCGCGCGGGAGGCAGTCGTTTAGCTGTGCGGCTGACTCGACGTTGTCGAGTACGAGCAGCCAGCGCTCCTCGGCACGCCGTAGGCGCTCAAGCGCGAGATCCCGCCGCTCGGCTGGAGAGAGCCCCTCGACGGGTTCGCCCAGCTTGCCGGCCAGCTCGGCGAGATCCGCGATGCCGCCGTCCTGCGCCCGGATCCACGCCACGATGTCGTATTCGCTGCCGTGCAGCGCGACGTAGCGTGCCGCGAGCTGCGTCTTGCCAACGCCGCCCAGCCCCGTGATCGCCTGCGCGATCACCACCCGGTCGGCAACCCCGAGCGCCTCCACAAGCCCATCAAGCTCACCGCCGCGGCCGCTGAACGCCGCGGCGACCGCCGGCACACCGAACCACAGCTTGCTCACCGACGTCCCGCCGGTTCGCGTCGCGGCGGCGAGTGGCTCGCGCGCGGCAGCCCGGCGCAGCAGCACGTCCTCGAGGTGGCCGCGCACGAGCCTCTCGAACTCGACCGGGGTGGTGTAGGACCACCACAGCTGCTCCTTGGGCAGCTCCTCGCGGAACTTCACCACGCGGTGCCACTGCTCAAGCTCCGTCGACGTCGTCGGGGAGGCCGGCTGCGTCGAGAAGTACACCATCACGTCCGGTCTGCCGTTCTTGCGCCATGCCTGCCAGGCGTTGCGCAGCTCGTGCTCGGTCCCGGACTGCGCGTCGCCCGTCGGGGTCCCGAAGCGCTTCCAGAAGATCCCGATCACGACATCGGAGTCGCCGATCTGCATCCGCTCGTCGATCAGGCCTTGCGGACCCTCCAGGTGAAGCCCGGGTCGCGCGTCGGTCTCCCAGCGCCATAGCGACAGCTGGCATCCGTTCGCGGGCGCGACCCGGCGGTTGAGGTCATCAACGACGAGTTTGACCGCGTCGCGCTCCGCGGCGACGTCGCCAGGGGAGACCACGATCACCCGCACGACCTCGGTGCTGCGGTCGTTTGGCGTCACGGGTGGGAGCGTAACCGCGCCGCCGCTACCTCACAGAACTCCGCGCCGCGCCCGTCGCGCAACCTACATCCCACAAGGGGGTCGTTTTCGGCACGGTTTCGTTCGACGGCCCTGAGCAAGGGCGACAGTAGGCCGCTTCGCTATCCAAACGCCCCCCGGCGCGGCGGCGACACGTCGCCACCGCGCTCGAGCTCGACGCGACACGTCTGGGCCCCTGCGCCCGCCGAGATCTCGACGCGACGCGTCGCGCACCAAAGGCTTCGGTGGCGGGGAAAGGGGGAAAAGGGGAAAGCCTAAGCGGGGGGTACGGCCGGGTCGGCGTACTTAGACCGGCACCCGACATTCCCCGAGCGGCGCTCGGCGGGCAGCGACTTCTCGCACATCCGCAGCGCGCCCCGGTGTGGCAGCGACGCGTCGGCCACACACCGTCGACGCGGTCGCCGACGCAAGCGACACGTCGCGGGGGCTTCAGGAGAAGCGCGCTGATCGGGGTTGGGCGTCGACCCAACGGTCGGCCTCTGGGCGCTCCGTCCCACGAGCCGCCGGATGCAACATACATACATAGCATGACATCGGTTAGGTATGTATGAGAGGTATGTAGGTATGTTATGTATGAATGTACGTACGCTACGAATCGGTCCCCACTATGCGCTATGATGCATGTATGGATGTAATCCGCTCGAAAGGAACCGCCGCCGCCATGTCCGTGCCCGAAACCGAAACGTGCCGGTATCCCGGCTGCGACCGGCCCGCTCTGCCTGTCGCGGAGACCGGCGGGAGGCCACCCGGCTATTGCGCGGACCCCGAGCACACCGCGCAGACCGCGTACCGTGAGCGCCGGCGCCGGGCTTCCCGCGGCGAGCTCGTCGGCGAGGAGGGAGAGGGTGGCGAGCGGCTGGGTGGCGAGCGGCCGATGAGCCTCGCGATCGCGAGCGTCGGGCAGCTCGCCAAGCGGCTTGCGGATGACATGGCCCGTACCCGCGAGGTGCTGGCGCTGATCAGCGACAGTGGCACGCTTGAGGCTGAGCTCGCGGCTGTGCGCGCCGACGCGCAGGCCGAGGTCTCGCACGCCGCCCAGCAGGAGGCGGCCGCCCGCCGCGAGCGGCTCGCGGCCGACGAGGCCGCGGAGGCAGCGCTCGCGGCCGCCACTCGGGCAGAGCAGGCAGAGCAGGCCGCGAGCGAGCGCGCGAGCGGCGCTGAGGCTCGGGAGCGAGACGCGCAGGCAGCCGCCGAGGACGCGCAGCGCCGTGCGCTTGACGCTGAGGCCCGCGCCGAGGCCGCGCTCGCCGCCCAGCGCGCCGCCGAACATGGCGCCAGCGCCGCCGAGGAGCGCGCCGAGCAGGCCGAGGCGCACCGCGACAGCGCCCTGGAGCGCGCACGCGCCGCTGAGCACGACCGCGACAAGGCCGTCGAGGAGGTGCGTGAGGCGCAGCTGCGCGCGAGCGCAGCTGAGGAGCAAGCTGCCCGAGCGACGGCAGATGCCGAGCGCAGCGATCAGCGTGCCGAGCAGGCCGAGCAGCGCGCTGAGGCCGCCAGCCAGCGCGTTGAGCGGATCGACGAGCGCGCACGCGAGGACCGCGCAACGCTCGAGCGCCAACTCGACCACGAACGCGCCGCCAGACAAACAGCCGAACTCGAGCGCGGCCAAGCGCAGACAGCGCTACAGGGCGAGCAGCAACTCCGCGCCCAGCTCGAGAGTGAGCTAGCCGAGACAAAGCACCGGCTCGACGCAGCCGAGAAAGCCCGCGACGCAGCAATCAAATCGCTCGAGCAAGCCGCGGTACGCCCCACCAACCCCAGCCGCCGCAACCCGCAGAGCTAACAACGTACAGAGCCACACGCGGCTTGCCGGTCACGCCAGCTCAGAACACGAGTCGCGAAAACCTCGGCTATCTCCCAAAAATCCCTGTAATCCGCCGGTTTCCGTCCGGGCGAGATGAGACAATTAACCAGTGTCGTACAAGGTGAGAAACATGCCGTACCGCCAGCCAGCTCCAGACCCTCACCTAGGGCTCGCGGTCGTTGAGCGCCAGCGCCGTCGCTGCGTGGACGGCGAACACGACGTCACGATCGTTGCGGCTGATCGTGTGGTGTACGCACCGGGCGGCCGGCGGCGAGCGGTCGACGAGCGCTATTGCCGCTGCTGTGGTGAGAGGTTGGCGGCTGGTCCTGTAAAGAGCCCCCGAACCGGGTGCAACCGGCCGGGGGCAGACACCGAGGAGCTAACCCTCAATGCCACCATCCCAAGCTAACGCAACTCCGACCGTCGAGACGCCCGACACCCAGCCGCTGGCGGGGCTGGTGCGCACGCACTGGATGCTCGCGCTGTGCGTCGTGTGTGGGCACGAGCGTGTTCACGGAGAGCGTCATCACGCGAGCTGCCCGTCGTGCGGCGCGGCGCTTCACAGCTTCGCGCTGTACCGCGATCTGAGCGCTGGGCAGCGGTCATGAGCGCTACCGACCGTACCGCTAGCGGTCAGGTTCGGCGCGTGTTTGACCATTTGCACGAGTCCGAGTTGCTGTTTCGCAGCTTGACGGGCGCGATCCGGCGTGCGACGGATGTCGCGATCGAGAGCCGCAGCCCGCAGGACTGGCGTAACGTCGCGCGGCTCGCGGGCCGCGCTGCACGCAACGCGCGCGAGCTGGCAGCCGACGCCGAGCTCCAGCACGACCTCGACACGCCGGCCGCGATCGAGACCGCACGCCGATGACTCGCCGCGGCGATCATGAACGCCTCACCTTCGCACAGCGGCGGCTGCTCGAGATCGCGCGGTCGTTCGGGCCGGAAGGCGCGACCGAGCGGCAGATCGCTCTGCGCTACAAGCGACTCGCCGGTCGGACCAAGACACGTCGCCGATGAGATCCCGCGCACGAGATCTCGACGCGACACGTCGTGAGCGACCCATCGTCCGAAACCGCTGGCTCGGCGCCGGCGCCGGCGTCGACGGGCGACACGTCGCTAGCCGCACGGGGAAGGCGGCGTGAACTTCCAGCCGGAGCTCGTTCGCGCGGTGCTGGACGGTCGCAAGACGGTCACGCGGCGGCTCGCGAGCAGCAATCCTCGGTCGCCGTGGTCGCGGGAGCGCTGCGGTCTGGCTGCGGGCGACTCGTTCGCCGTATGTCCAGGCCGCGGCAAGCCCGCGGTCGGGCGTGCCCGTGTTCTTGGCGTCGCGCGGGTGTCACTCGGCCGCCTCGACGAGCGCGAGGCGCGCGCGAGGGCTTCGGCAGCGCCAGAGTTCGAGCGGGCGTTCACCATCATCAACGGCGGCTATGACCCGGACGCGATCGTCTGGCGGATCGAGTTCGAGCTGCTCGCCCGCGACGGTCAGGAGGCTCCGGCGTGAGCGCCCGCACCGCGATTGAGTGGACGCAGGCGACGTGGAACCCGGTGACGGGCTGCAGCAAGGTCTCGCCGGGCTGCGCGCACTGCTACGCGGAGACGTTCGCCGAGCGGTGGCGTGGGGTCAGGGGCCATCCCTACGAGCAGGGGTTCGATCTGCGGTTGTGGCCCGAGCGGCTCGAGCTGCCGCTGCGCTGGCGCAAGCCCAAGCGGATCTTCGTCAACTCGATGTCCGATCTGTTTCACCCAGACGTTCCCGAGCAGTTCGTCGCGCAGGTGTGGGACACGATGGCGCGCGCCGACTGGCACACTTTCCAGGTGCTCACCAAGCGCCCCGAGCGGATGCCCGGATTGCTGCGGGAGCTTGGGCTGCAAGACCCGCCGCTACCGAACGTGTGGCTGGGAACGTCGATCGAGAACCGGCGGTTCGTCGGGCGTGCTGAGCACCTTCGGCGCACGCCCGCTGCGGTGCGGTTCATCAGCGCCGAGCCGCTGCTTGGTCCGTTGCGTTGTCCGCGGCGGCGGTGGCTTGACGGGTACACCGGACCGAGCCTGTGCCTGACCGGCATCGATTGGCTGATCGTTGGCGGCGAGTCCGGTCCTCGGCACCGCCCGATCGATCCTCGATGGGTGCGTGATCTCCGCGACGCGTGCCTCTGCGAGTTTTGCCGCTCTGACCATCAGCGTCGCCAGGACTGCGCACTGTGCGGCGAGGGCAGCGGCACCACCCGGCCGCGGTTCTTCTTCAAGCAGTGGGGTGGCCGTACGCCGAAGGCTGGCGGCCGGCAGCTCGACGGCCGCGTGTGGGACGAGGTACCTGGTCGGCGCGACGTGTCGCGGGGCTCCGCGGACGAGCTCGGCGCGACACGTCTCACGCGGGCCTGTGAGAGTGCCGAGTTCGCCGCCGCGGCGTCGCTGATCGCGTTCCCCACGGCCGTTGGGAGCCCGTCAGAGCGCAAACCGGCCGGGTCACGTGTGGGGCGGTGTGTTGTAAGGCGCTCTGAGCCGCCCGCCGAGGCGGCCGCGCCCGCGTCCGAAATCGGTGGGTCGGCGCCAGCGTCGACGGGCGACACGTCGCTGCTCGAGCATGAGCAGCCCGGGGTGCGCGAGCTCGTGCTGGACGTGCTCAGCGACCGCCAGCGCGCGGAGCTGCTCGCCGGCGGCGTTCCTGACGTGATCGACGCGAGCAGCTCCGGCCTGCTGGCGCCGGAGGTACGGATGCGCCGTCGGGAGGTGCTCGTGCGGAAGTACACGCCGGCGGCGTGGCGCTCACGCGTCGCCTGGCACTCCTACTGGGACCAGCACGGCGGATACGACATCGACGACGAGCAGCTGATGGCCGCCTCGCCGCCGCGGCCGCGCTCCGATCACAGCACGGTCAGGCTGACGTGGGGTCAGGTCCGCAAGTGGGTCCGCGAGGACACCACCACCCCGCGGCAGGAGAACCAGGCGAAGGCCTCGCGCGACACGTCGCGCAGGCATGGCGTCGGCGCGCGGGCGGGGTTGTCGTCCCGGACGCGGCATGAGTCTGGACCGCGCCGCCCAGCAGCTGCGCGACCGGTTTGCCTACCGGCCCTCCCGCCGCGCGCTGGCGGACGCGAAGTGGGCCTGGACGGACACGGCCGCGCAGGGGTGCGAGGTCTCGATCCGCGAGGTGCTCGCTGACGCTGCGCGCGCCAGCATCGACCTCGACGCGGTGCAGCGGCGATCGCGCGCCGTGCTCGAGGTCGCACACGGGCTGCTGGCCGGCGACACGTCGCTCCCGCCGGCGGCGACGCACGCGACACGTCGCCCCGACCTGCTCGCTACGGGCGGGTGTGCGTGGTGCTCGGGACCGATGCCCGACGGCCTTCGCCCCGAGGCGCGCTTCTGCAAGAAGCGTTGCCGGCAGGCCGCGTCCCGCGCCAAGCTGAAGACCCAGCCCGCCCGGTCTCCCTCCCCGCCGCCCGAGACGTGCGCGTGGTGCAGCGGTCCGATGCCGCCCGGCGTTCGCCCCGAGGCGCGCTTCTGCAAGAAGCGCTGTCGGCAGGCCGCGTCCCGCTTTGACCTGGCAGTGCGCAGAGCCTTGCGGCCGGCCAGCGACGCGGCGGGCCCAGGCGACACATCCACCGCCACGCCGCCGGCGGGGGCGACACGTCGCCGCCCGCCGCGCGAGGTCGTCAGCGACGCGTCGCGGGCGATGCGGTTCGCGTATGCCGACCCGCCCTATCCGGGGCATGGCGAGGACTACCCGGAGGAGGAGGTCGACCACCGCGAGCTCGTCGAGCGGCTGGTGCGGGAGTTCCCGGATGGTTGGGCGCTATCCACGAGCGCCGCGGCGCTCCAGGACGTGCTGGCGCTGTGTCCGGCCGGTGTGCGCGTCTGCTCGTGGCATCGTCCTGTGCGCTATACGCGCTCGCGCCGGCCGTTGTCGGGGTGGGAGCCGCTGATCGTGTTCGGTGGCCGTGAGTTGCCGACGGCGCAGACGCAGACGATCCACGACGCGCTTGAGTACCGCGGCCGGTTCCGGGCTGTAGGGATCGATCAAAGATGGGCACTGGGCCTGGGGATAGATGAGCAATCGGGAGCCTCGGCAATGGGGTGCGGTCGGGGATAGATGGACAATCTTTCAGGAGGCCGTGCTCCGCAGCGCGCTGGAGTTTCCGGGTGGCGGGGATCTCGCTAGGTCGGGCCTGATCCCGGCCCGGTCGGCGGGGGTAGCGTCGTGGTCGGCATGTTGTTGCAGGAGTCGGCGCGCGATTGGGGTGAGATGCAGCGGCGCCATCCTGCGGTGGTCGGTCAGGAGGGGTGCGCCGATAACCACTTCGAGCTTCTGGACCGTGCGCTGGAGGCTGGACGGCTTGATGGCGAGGATCGTGGCGGCTTCGGCTAGCGATCGGCATGCGGCGGCCGTAGCGAATGTGGCGAGCTTGTGATGCCCGCGGAAGTCGCGGAGAACGCTGGCGAGCGGTTCGGGTGCGTTGGGCGGCGCGTTGGGGTGGGGTCCGAGGTGGCAGTCGGCTTGGCCAAGAAGGGTCTGGCCGAGGGCGGTGATCTGCTGAGACCTCTGGTTGAGCGGTGTGGTGCGTTCGATGAGGGCGCCATCGCAATCCGCCTCGAGCGTGCCGAGCTGCGCCGTGAGCGTGGACGATTTGATGGCGAGGCGCTGGGCTGCGGAGCGCAGCGAGCGGGTGCGGGCATAGATCTGGAACCGCCGGACTCGCTCGGCGCCGCCGGCCCGTCGGACCGCGCTGGCGAGCGGCTCGGGGTAGCTGTCGATGACGGTGAGGCGATGGTGGCCAGGGGAGCGAGCCGGGATCTTGTGTCTACGCAGTAGCCGAAGGATCGTCGTTGTAGCGGCGCCTGTCATCGCCGCGATTTCCGGCATCGAGTGGTGTTTCTCAATGTATTGCTCGTGCAGCCAGTCGCGCTCGATCGTGAAGCGCGGCTGGCGGCGGGGGATCGGGATGCCGTGCGCCACGAGCTCCGCGTGGACCGCGCTGCGGTCCACCTCGTAGCTATCTGCGATCGAGGTGAGCGTGTTGCCGTCGTCGACGAGTTGACGCAGCTCGTCGGGCGTGATCCTGGCGGCGAATCGTGCCTTGCGTCGAGGCGCAGACGGTTGGTTCTCTCGCGGGCGCTCGCCGAACGGGTCATCAGGGGGATGCTCTCGAAGGACGTAGCGCAGATGTTCGAG
The DNA here is from genome assembly GCA_963709135.1 of uncultured Solirubrobacterales bacterium. Classification (GTDB taxonomy): domain Bacteria; phylum Actinomycetota; class Thermoleophilia; order Solirubrobacterales; family Solirubrobacteraceae; genus Palsa-465. The sequence continues at coordinate 174,384 of CAVPVI010000003.1, forward strand.
CGTGATGCCGAGTCGCTCGGCAATGCGACTGTGTGCGATCTGGCGACCAAGTAGCGCGTGAGCGCGCTGTGGGTCGAATGTGTCGGGATCCGGCCCGGGCAGGCTGTCTGGCGCGATGCGGTCCCCGCAGGGTGACCATGTGAGCGGCTCGTCGCGGCAGTCGTTGGCGTCGAGCAGGCCGCGGGCGTGGTCGCGCAGAGCTCGTGCGGTGTCGCCGGTGAGTCGTAGCGCGAATCGCTCATGGCGCGCGACGTCCAGGCTGGATTGCATGCGCAGTGAGGGGGGCGCCTGTCTTGCGAGGCCGGCGGTCAGCGTCTCCCACAGCGAGAGACGGGCTTCTCGTAGTTTGGGCGCGTCGCCAGTTGGCGTGCCGCCGGTTCGGCACATCGACGCCCATGTCGACGCAGTGAGCAGTTCCGTCTCGCTGGCGATCATTCGTCGGCGGTCGTAGTCGATTGGGGCGCCGTTGCGATCGAGTTCGTCGCTCAGAGCGCAGAGCGCGCCGAGGATGGCTGTGCCGTGGGGGTCGTGGGCCACGATCCTGCAAAACCGGACCAGTCTCTTGACGGGGTGCGGATCGGGCCAGTTGCGCATGATCTCACCGACGGTTTCCGTGGTTCCCGGCACGCATAGCGCGATCGCGGCGGAGATCCGGAAGTTGGTCGCCTCGATGACCGGGGGGCGCAGGCGGATCGACCAGTCGGGCCACAAGGCGAGCGGGCTTGCGCGAAGACGTTTGGACCAGTCGGCGCCCTCGGGACGGCGGCCTGAGCCCGTCATGCTGCGAAAACGGAGACGGTCTGTGGGGCGCAAACGGGTGTCGCGGTGCTGTAGCAGCGCGATCGTGAGTGTCGGGCTTGCTGCGTTCCAGGAGGTGGGCAGCGGGTAGAGTCTGGCGCTGCGGTCGTCGTTGGCCAGCGCGTGCAGCTGCGGCCCGTGCGGGTTGGTGAGAGCGACGTGGGCTTCTGCGAGTGGTCTGGCGAGGACGCTTGTCGCGTTGTGCCGGTCGCCGTCGATTGCGCGCGCGTCAAGACCGACATGGGTGGCGACGACGAGCACGTCGACGAGTCGTTCGACGAGTTTCTCGGCCTGGTCGTCTGACAGCGTCGGATCCAGGAGGGCGAGTAGTTCGGTCTGCAAGGCGAGCAGATCATGCGGCGCGGGGGCGGTCGCCGCGGGGGCGGTCAGGTCAGCTCGGCAGCGATTGTCGCCGCGTCCCGCCTGAGGGGCGGTTGCACGACAACACGACGTCATCAGTTCGGGGACGTGATCTATGCGCAGACCGCCCTCGCGCTGCGTGCCGCCGCAGCGCGCGCAGGTGCATGCAAGGAGTACAAGGTGCTTCGGGCACGCGAGGAACCAAGGCAGGCGCCATGCCGCGAGCCAGCGTCCACCGTTCTCGCGTAAGCAGGTCGGGCAGAAGCGACTCCAGCCCAGCGGGCGAGTTGCGCGGGCCAGCCAGCCTCCGTCCGTGCGCGCCGTGACGAGTCGCTGATATCTCGCTAGGCCCAGCCACAGCGCCCTGACGGCTGCCGGGTCGATGTCGCACGCAAGTTCAGCGACGCGGTCCGCGTCGAGCGTGTGATCGCCAAGCGCGATGGTGGCGCAGCGCAACCGCAGGATTTCGCGTCGGACGCCGAGCGCGGCGCCTAATTCCACCCCTGACATCAACAGGCGTTGCGCGTAGGAATCCAGCCATCCGTCAAAGGACTCGCCGTGGACCGGTTCGAACCGGATCGGGATCCGGCCGTCGGTACCGATGGTCATGCTGCTTTCGCGCGCGAGGTCTGCGCCGGGGGCACGCGGGTTGTGAGCAGCCCGCGTTCAAACGCTGCTTCAAGCTCTTGGCGGGCGCTCTCGGAGGCTTCGTCGTTGCGTACTTGGCTGAGCAGCTCGGTGGTCAGGCGTTCCGACTGGGTCTTGATCGCTCGGCGGCAGCCACGCATGATCAGCGTCATCAGCGACGCGAAGTGCCCAGTGGAGCGAGCGTATAGGTAGTCGGAGAGGTCGTCGGCGAGCATCCCTTGGCGCGCGTCGGTGAGCACGAGATCGCGCTCGATCGCCAACAGCAGCCGTCGCCACGTCCGCCGTCCCGGTTCGGTGGCGATCTCAAACGGGCTCAGCGACAGGGCGGTCCAGCGCCTCGCGGTCTGCGCAAGCGCCGCGTCGGCGGGGCATAGGCCCTCGGTCAGCATCTGCCGCTCCAGGATCCCGACGCCGACGAACAGGAACGTGACCGGGAACTGGGTTTGAAGCCACTTGAAGTGGTTTGCGACCTCGCGGCCGTCGCGGCGGTTCATGTCTAGGAAATGAACGTCATCGATGATGATCAGCCGCGTCTGACACGACAGCACACAGTCGGTCGCGCGGTCAGCTAGCCGAGCCGCGTTGCCTTTCTCCCAGCCCGGATGCTCAAAGAACCGGCACAGCGCGGAGTTCAAGCTGCGCATCGTCGTGCTCGACGTCAGCCCGAGGTAGACGACCGGGATGCGGTCGTGACCGCCCGGCGTCGAGCGGCCGTGCAGTTCGATCTGCTCGCGGTGGTAGCGCACCCCGTAGGAGACAGCGACGGTGCTCTTCCCCAACCCCGGCAGCGCTGAGAGCACCGCCGAGCCGCGCACCCGGTCGCCGTCCTGACGGTTTGCCTGCACGATCTCCTCAAGCTCGTCAAACAGGGTTTGCATCTGCGGCGTGACGATCGGCCCGAGGTTCGCGTGCCAGACCGCCCGCGCGTCGTCATACCGCCGGCGCTCGGCGCCGCCCAGCGCATCCAGCGCCGCCCGCGTGCACGCTCCCGGCGAGACCCGCGGCGCCATCTCAGCGCGCGTGAACCAGCCCACCTTGCGCGAGAGCGTGTAGTCGCGCTCCCCCTGATCGCCGGTTTTCACGAGAAGCTCCCGAACGCTTCGTGGTAGTAGTCGCCGTCCAGCTCGTCCGCGGGCAGCGCGTCGAGCTCGGCGGGATCGTCGTCATCGCCGGCGAGCTCCCTACGCTGCTCGTCCGGCTCGCCGGCGCCGGCGACGCCGGTTCGCTGCGAGACCTCGCGCACGCTCGCGAGATCGGTCACGCTCGCGGTCTGCTCCCCGGCCGCCAGCAGCCGGTCGTTTCGCTGTTGGGCCAAACGCAGCGCCATCCGCCGCTCGGTTGGGTTGCGCGTCAGCCCGGCGTCCCACCGCTCGAGCAGCTCGGCGAGCGCACGGCGCTCATCCGGGAACCGGTCGGTCTGACGCGCGAGACGGCGCGCGTACTCGAGCGCCTCGGCGCTGAACGGCACGTCGATCTCGCTGTGGTGCTCCCAGGGCAGCGAGTGCCACTCGTTGGTCTCCTGGTCCTGGAAGAGCACGCGGCGGATATCGTCGGGATCAAAGCGGATCGGCCATCTCCCCTCGTGCCGGCCGGTGAGCTCGCTGCGGCGGTTTCGATAGGCGCTCAGCCCCGGGCCGTCATAGCGCAGGCCGTGCAGCTCAACGCCGTAATGCTGGATCGTGCGCCACGCGACCGGCAGAAAGTCATACGCCAGGTCCGCGCGTGCGGGAACGAGCATCCGCCCGGCGAGCGCGACACCGATCTCAAACGCGTCGTTCGGACACAACTCAAGACCCGGCACCCCGGGAACCACCAGCCCCTCGTGCGGACGGCGGTGGTAGCGCTCGGAGACCCACTCGCGGATGATCAGCTCAAGCTCATCAACGAAGTAATAAGCGAGATCCTCCGGATGCTCGCCGCGGCCATAGACATCCGGACCCTTGTACCCCGGGAGCGCAGCGAGGAGGTCTTCGCCGATCGTGCGAAAGATCCGCTCGACCACAGCCTTGTCGGTCGGCTGAAACGGCCTGGCGGGCTGGATGCTGATCCCGAACCGCTGACAGACCGACCGCAGATGCGCCGAGACGTAGATTCTCCCGTGATCGATCACGACCGTCTCCGGCGCGACCCCCGGCAGACCACAAGCCGGCCGATCACCGGCAGCGATCACCACCCGGCTCGGGACGCCCGCGTAGGGCAGGATCCCGCCGCCTGTGTGCGCCTTGGAGTCCGGGCAGATCGCCTCGAACAGCACCAGCGAGGCGTCCACCGCCTTCGTCGAGACCGGCGAGAGTCGCAACGCCACGACCGACCGGCTGTAGAGATCGACCGCGATCGTCAACTCCAAGCCGATCCATCGCAGCGTGACCGGGTCCATCCCGAACACATCAAGCGTCGTGGTGTCCAACAGCAGATACTCCCCCGGACGCGTGGCCACCAGCCGGCCGTACGGCGCCGACGGGCGATTCGCGATGCTGCGCTTGGCCTTCGTGCTGCCCGCCAGCGCGTTCGTGCCGCGCGCAACCTCGCCCACGGCGCGCTTCGCCTTCCAGCGCGCGGGCACGACCTCGGCCCCGTACTGCTCGCGCACGCGCGCGTCAACGCGATCGAGCAGCAGTTTCTGGGTCGGCCGGCTCGCGCCGACATGCTCGTCCAGCACCCTGCCCAGCTCATCAAGCCAGCGAGTGTCGATCCCCCGCAACGGGTCGCTCGCACGCTGGTGGCGCGCGTCGATCAAACCAACCTCACCTTCGTGCTGGTACGCCGCGACCCAGCGTCGCAGAGTCGCCAGGCTCACGCCCAGCTCGCGCGACTTCGCACCGTAGCGATCCATCCTCGGCGTTCCTGGCAGGTAGCAAGCGCGTGGCTCACCCGCCAACGCGTCCTCCGAGCTCCCCGAGCGATAACCCGTCAAGACTTCCCGCACATCAGCCGCGCGCTCACAGACCACGCGCAGTTCAACCTCTGAGAGGTTGGCCAAAAGCGACCCGACCGCCCCGACCGGCGGGCCTGACGGCGGATCGAGCAGGCGGCTACCCGGTGAGGACAACAGGTGCGTGATCCGCACCGAGCGCGTCTGCCGGGCGGCACCGTCCTCGATCGTCGCTCGGTCGCCGGTGAGCGCGAGGACGGTCCACACCCCGCCGTCATGGGCGATCCTCGACCCGATCGACAGACAGGCAACGCTCACGACAGGACCCCCAGTTCAGTCTCGCCAGTCAACGGACGATCCAAGTCCGCGCGCAACCCTCCGGTCCACAACAGATGAAGCACAACCGTCCGCGGCTCAGCCACGCCAGCGCCCTTCAATGCCGCCTCCGCGCCGGCGATCGTCAGCACCGCATCCGTCCGCAGGACCGCTTCAACACCGGTCAACTCCCCAACGAGCGCCTCACGCCGGTAACCCGCCAAGAACCGAACATTCGCGAGCAACTGCGCGTCCGCGCCGCTCCACACCTCGTGCTCCCAACCCCGATCCGTGAACACGCGTCCAGCCCACGCCAAAGCATCGCGCGCGCTATCCAACCGGTCTGCGGGCTTGACGTTGACGACCAGCACCGACCCATCAACCCGGCTGAGCAAGAAGTCCGGGACATGACGACGACCCGCCTCGCGCACCAGGAACGGCTGCGCCGCGATCCCGACGACCCCGCGATCGAAGTCCGCCAGCAGCAACCGCGCCAGCTCCAGCCGACTCTCGTAGACAACATGCGCGTCGGTCGTGGAGGACCAATACAGACCAGGCAGATGCTGCTGCCCACGATGCGAGCGAATCGCCCGCCACGGAACCGCCGACAACACCAGCGTCGCGGTCAGCTCAGCCAGCGGCATCTCGCGCGTGGACCCGTCCGCGAAGCGCACAGATCCAGTTACCAGCACACCGGCGACCCTACGCTCCAGCTCGGACGACGCGCGCGACGCGGCCCCGGCGTCCCACCCAAGTGACTGGATTCCGCAAGGCCTTCCGGCAGCAACGGCGCAGTTTTGTACGTTCGCGCTAAACGCGATCCAGGGCTTGGTTTGCCTGGTTGGGTATCCGTCGAGCGCCTTGATCGCCTCTGAAGGCTGTCACGGCAACTCGATCCAAGTCATCGTCTGACGTGCGCCATCGAGGATGCTGCCGGCGGTCGCGCTCACTTTCCGGACAGCGCCGGCCTCGCCATCACCATCGCACTGGCGACGAGGGATTGGCACCTGCGCAAACGGTCGTCGATGGGTGCGGAGAGCCGGTTTCGCGACGGCGCGAGCCCGCTACGAGCGATAGGCGGGCAGCGGGTCGCAGCCGGCTCCGATGCGGATTTCGCTGCCGTGGGGCCAACCGTGATGGATTGTGGAGGAGCGCCCGCCCCCTCGGCCTAGGCCGTCCAGAGCGCGGTTGACGACGTATCTAGCCGGGTAATCGCCATCGTTGAAAGAAACCTTGATTGACGTGACGGACGGGGCCACTGGGTGAGCGTGGTCCTCGCTTGCAGGAAAGACTGGCGTAGTGCCGCTTGCGACTAACGCTTAGCGTTGTCTGGCGCAGACTTGTGGTCGGAACCCCAACCTGATGGACATTCCTCGCTTGAGGACAACGCGAGCAGTCCGGGTCGGGCAACACCCGTCCCAGATCGACGCGACGCCGGCCATCAAGACACCGCGTCCTTGCCGGGCTGCATTCGACTGCGGCTGCGGCTGCCGCCGCGGCGACGTCGCCCGTGTCGGGTGAGCTATGCGTCAGCTCGCGTTTCGCGGTGTGAGATGCTCGCGGCCGGACCGTCCCCCGGGCTTCGATTTCAGCCTCGGTTGAAGATCACCTGTTGTTGCGCGGCGCTGTTCGGATCCGCGGGCGTGTACACGAGGAAGGTGTTTTCGCGGACGCGCACGGTCACCTCGAAGGGATGTGCAAACCCCTCGTCGCCGGCGGCGTTGGGCCCGCCGAACGCACCCATGTGATCGCTGCGCCCTGACAGCTTCACGGTCACTGAGGTGACGCCGTCCGGGACCAGGCCATCGATGTCCCACTCGTAGTGGGCGGCCGACCCCCGCGGCGATGTCAGCGAGCCGCCTTCAACCTGAATCCCGTGCGCACGGAACTGCGCCGGGTTGAAGATCCCGCCGGTGCCGCCGAGGCCCTGGAAGCCGAGCAGGATGTTGTTGCGCTCGACCTGCGGGCCGAGCTTGTATCCGAGCTGGAAACGGAGCGCCTCCTTCGCGACCTTTGCGGGTTGGCCGACCACGATCCGCCTGAGAACCTTCGTCGCGGCGTCGATGCACGGGTACTGCCCGTCCCGAGGAACCGACCAGTGGCCGTAGCCGACGGTAATCCGCATCGTCACGCCGTGTGGCCAATCAACCAAGCGAACATACCGGCGGTAGTACGTGTACACCCCCGGCGGCCCGAGCAGCCCCGGCTCCTCAGCGCCTGTTGGGAGCGAAACTGCGAGTTCGGCCGTGGTCGGCGGGCGACGCAGGACGCCGAGCATCGACAGCAACGATGCCGGTGGCGTGCCCTCGGAGATCGAGGTGTGCGGTGTCGGGACCATCCGCTGCCCGCAGGCCGGCGAGCTGTCTTGCGCCTGTTGGCGTGCCTGGTTGACGAGCGCGATCGCGCGGTCCTCGATGCTGTGGCCCGCCGGGCGCGACGCGAGCCTGCCGACGCGAGGGTCAGATCCCGCCACGGCGGCCGGCGTGGCCGGCATCAGTGGGTTGGTGGAGCCGACAGAGCCGGCGGTGTTGACGGGGGTGGCGCCGTGACCGTGCCTGAGCGCGGTCAGCGCGATCACGGCCACCGCAATCGCGACGAGGATCGACGCGATCGCCGGCAGCCCGGTGGCCGTCGCTCTCAGGCGTGGCGCTGACGGCAACAGACGCCGATGCCTCCGGGCCCGGCGCGCCGCCGCCCCATGGATCTGGTCACGGAACTTCGGGAGTAGGGTCACGTCGGTTCCTCCAGATTCTCTCGTAGAGCGGCCAGACCGCGGCTGACGCGTTTGCGGACGACCAGCTCCGAGGTCTGCAACTCGCTGGCGATGTCGCCGTAATCGCGCTCATCGAGAACGCGAGCGCGGACAGCTTCGCGCTGCTCGGCCGGGAGACGGTCGAGCAGGCCGATCAACCAATCCGACTGGCTGACCTGCGCCTCGATCCGCTCCAGCTCCTCGGAGCCGTACTCGATCGGATCACGGATCCCGATCCGCTGGCGAGCGCGCGCCTCGACCCGACCGCGTCGCAGGCTGTCGCTGAGCGTGTTGTGCGCGATCGTGAACAACCACGGTGCCGCCGACTGCTCCGTCGAGCGGTATCGATGCGCGGCCGCGAGCGCGGATGCGAACACCTCGCTCGCGAGATCGACGGCCATCTCGGCACTGCGCGTGCGCCGCAGCATATAGCCGACAACCGCGGTCTCATACCGGTCATAGAACGCCGCGAACGCGTCAGGATTCGATCGGCTCGCCGACAACAACACCCCGTCGCCCACCTCAGACCATCGCATATCAGGGATAACGCACCGCCCCCAAGTTTGTGACCGGACCGCCGACTCAGCAGCTCACCACCGATCACGGGGAGCTGGCGAGCCGCGTTCGACCCCGGTCGCGGGACCGCGCCAACGACACCCCTCGCGACAGTCGTAAAGCTCAGTCTACGTGCGCCGCTGCCCTCCAAAATCGGTCGCTACTTAGCCGCTCCGGCCGCCACCTGGCCGCTGCCGAGAGGTCGCTGCTCGGCGCGAAATGCGGCCACCGAAATCAGCGCTGACCGCGTTCATTCCGACCGGCCACAATCTCACCAGCCTCGGGAGTCTCGGTTCCGCGACCCCGCACGCCCCGTAGCGACGCGCGTTGGTCAGGGCCGCCGCCAGCGACATGATCACGTTTGTGGACACAAAAACGTGACTCGAGCGTGCCAGGGCCGCGCGCGACGGCCCCTGCTTGGCTGGATCGGAGGCCAACAGCGATGACGCCGCTTCTCCTTCTTGCGGAGATCCGGGACGGCCTAACGCCCCGCGCGCGCTCCCGCTCCTGACACAAGCGAGTCGAGGCCGAGGAGCCAACCACGCCTAACGCTTCTCGGGCATTATTGCGCCGTTGCTACCGAAGCCCCGCAACCGCTCCAGCGACAGCGCCGCACGCCTCCCGCTCCGCGAGCTGCCGGCCACCACGGGAAGCCGCGGGCGCAGCGCAGCGCGGGGGTCCGGATTGCTCACATATCCCGTACCGATTGCTCACGCAGTGCTCATTTATGTTCCGAATTGCTCATCTATTCCCGACCCCTACACGCGCGTTCCCCGGCGCGATCGTCGGGATGAAGCCGCCGCAGTTCGCGGTGTGGATGGTCTGCCAGCTTGGGGCTCGCTCCGGAGATGAGTTGGTCGACCTCTACCCGGGATCGGGTGCGGTCGGCGAGGCGTGGCGACGCTACGCTGGCGTCGACGTCGGCGAGCGCAGCGACACGTCGCTCGCGGCCGCCGCCGGCGCTCTCGCCGGGGTAGGCGCGATCGGGGTGAGCGTGTGATGGCCGAGGGTGATGTGCGTGGCTTCTACGCGCGGCTTGGTGTCGAGATCCCGGAGTGGGCAACCGTCGAGGCGGCCGTCTCGTGCTTCGCTGACCCGGGCGCGCACAAGAACCAGGACCGCTCGAAGTCTTGCTCGGTGAACCTCGCGAGCGGCGCGTGGCACTGCTGGGGGTGCGGCGCCAAGGGTGGCGCGTATGACGCGGCGCTCGCGCGCGGCCTGGACTCCCGCCATGCGTTCGAGCTGAAGGTTGCCTTTGGCTTGGCCGAGCGCGACCCGAAGCGCCCGCAACCACCTGCCCGCACCGGTCTTTTGGCGGCGCGGTCGCCCCGTGTGGATGCTGAGCGCCCAGCTCGCCAGCCGCGGCACGCGCTGGCGGTCAGCGAGCGCGACATGGATGGTTGGCGGGCGGATCTTGAGCGGATGCGCTGGCCGTTGCGGGTGATGCGCTCAGAGCACCGTGCGCTGTGGAAGCGCGAGACGCTGTTGGCGCTTGGGCTGGGGTTTCACCGTGGGCGGGTGATCTTCCCGATCCGTGACGGCGACGGGCGTCTTGAGGGCGTGTTGCGGTACGCGCCGACGCACGAGAAGGCGCCGAAGATGCTCGCTGCGGCTGGCACCACGCTGGGGCTACTCCCCCACCCCGCTGCCGATCCCAGTGTTGACGTGTTGTTGGTGGAGGGGCCGCCCGACATGCTCGCGGCCCGCTGTCAGGGATGGAGCGCGTTCGCGGTCCCGGGCGATGACGCCTGGCAACCAGAATGGGCGCAGCTGCTTGCGGGCCGGCGGGTGACGATCGTGATGGACGCCGATCAAGCGGGCCGGACAGCAGCGGCGCGGATCGCCGCCCACGTGGCGGCGGTCGCGCGCGAGGTCCGGGTCGCGGATCTGCACCCGGGGCGTGAGGATGGCGCGGATCTGACTGACTGGCTGGTCGCCAACCGCGACGCGAGCGCGTCGGAGCTGCGCGTGCGGCTTGCGCGCACAACCACCATCGTCCCAGCGGAGCCTTCGGCCACGCAGTTAGAGTCTCAGCGCGAGGCGGCGCTGCGTGCGGCGCTTGAGCGCTGCGAACCTGTCCTCGGCGCCGCGCTCGTCCGCCAGCTCGCCGACGGGCTGCAGGTCGCCTACCGCGGACTGGTCGATGCTGGCGAGAGCGAGGTGCGCGCCGTTCTCGCCAACGGCCGGGAGGCGTGGCGTGCGCTTGACCAAGCCGACGCCCGCGAGGCGCTCACGCTAATCGGCGAGCAACAGCGCACCGCGGCGGTCCTCGCGGGCGTCCGCGCCTGCATCACCGAAATCACCAACCCCCCCACCGACCTCGCCACCAACGCTGTGGCGGCCACGGACAATGCTCGCGGCCGGCAGCTCGCCGAGCTACATGAACGGGCCGAGCAGCTGCAGGCCCGCGGCGGGCGCATCACCGAGCGCCTGGACGCGTTGTCCGAGCGGGACGCGACACCTGAGCGGTGGGCGCAGACGCACGCGCGCGCGTTCCTAAAGGGCCTCGCTGCCCGCGAGATCCTCCACTCGCGCCAACTCGCCCAAGGCCAGCAGGGCGGGCGCGCACGTCCACGCGAGCACACCGCGGCGAGCGCGACACCGCCCTCTCATTCGGAGCATCCCGCTACCGACGCGGACCCGTATGCCGAGGCGCGCGCAGCGTTGGCACTGGCAGCGGCGGCGCGCCCTCCGACAATCCGCGCAAAGAGTACGTCGCTCCCGGTCACCGTCCCGGCACGCCCCACGCGCACGACCGGTACGGCGCGCTCACCACGACCGCACCGCTAAACGCGCCACGCTTGGGCGGCACGTCAGCGGCGGCGCGGGCGTGGCGCGCCAGCGTGCTACTTGTCATCGTGGTGCTCTGGCGGCGCCTGGTCGTGCGTAGCGACGGGTGCACCGTTGGCGGGGCGCGCCAGCAGCGAGCGAATGGTCCCGGCCGCAGCTCCCGCGGCCGATGCGATGTCGCGGTGCGCGAGCCCGAGCCGCCCAGCGCGACGGATCGCGTCCTGGTACTCAACCTCGAGCTCGCGACGGCGCCGTGCGGCACGCTCAACGCCACGCAGCGCGTCTTTGCCGAGCTCGTCGCGCACGCGCGCTTGGCCGGTCTGCTGCGCCGCCGCGATCTCCGCGAGATCCACACCCGCGGCCATCGCTGTGCTCGCGGCGGCGACGAGCGCCTGCTGCGCCGCGGCGGCCTGTGGCTCATCACCGGCAGCCTGCGCACGCAGCCGCTCCGCCGCCGCCGCCGCGACCGGTTCAAGCTGCCCCGGCAGCGCATCCACAACTGATGTCGGCATCACACCACCAAATCCCTTCAAGTCGATCAACCTGTGACTGAGCACACGACGCACCATGCCACACCCGTCGGCCAGAAGCCACGAGCGCGCGCAACGTGAACCGCACGCCCACACCCGCAAGCAGCCGCTGGGTGAAACCTGCGCCAACGGCGTCTGCCAGCAAGGTTTCGCCATTGCGCGAGAACTGCGCACGGCGGGCCTTGAGCGTCGCCACTCCACACGGTACCAGACAACCAGCCTCCGACACGAGCGGACACCCCCTCTTCCCCGCCGCCCGCG
>CAVPVI010000004.1:0-4902 GCA_963709135.1 uncultured Solirubrobacterales bacterium
CCCTAAGGCTAAGAGACCGCGTGGTCGTCGTAGAGGTGGTCGGCATCGACGCCGGCGGCGAGCAGCGCGTCGCGTTGCAGGTCGACGGTCTGGGATCCGTCTGCTTTGGACACGCGCATGTAGCCGACCAGCATGGGATTGCTCCTTGTCACGTATACGTCCGATTACGTGACATCGTCCGAGCCAGGAGCATCAGCCCCGATTCGTGTCACATAAGCCGTCGCGCATTCTATGTATGTCATGCGAACGGTTGGCGCGGATTGTTGTGTGACAGGGTGGTCTCGCGTGGGGATCCCGAGCTCGGCGAGATCGGGCAGTCGCGCGAGCGGCTTCTGGAGTCCTGCGAGCTAGTGCAGCCGACTCTTGAAACGAACGCACGCCCTCGTGATGTCAAGAGCCCCCACCGCACTACCTCCGAAACATCAGGGCCGGTGCAGCCGACTACTGAAATCGACACGCACGGGCGCCCGGTCGGCCGTGAGAATCGAGAGCCCTCTGGCTGTACCCCCACGTGCGCGCCCGCTGGCAAGCGCGCTACGGCAAGGCGCTGAACACCGGCTCAACCGGGTCAGCGCGCTTCTGCGCTCCGGCCGGCGGACGACGAAAGCCGGCGGACCACGAAAGACAGGCGGGGGGAAGGAGGGGCAGTTCGGCCGAGCTCCGAGCGACACGTCGCGCCCGGGGCAAGCCTTTTCGCTCAACGGCCCTCGACCGACGTGTCGTCGGCCGGCCGCAGCTTGGCTCCCATCAGACGATGCAGCACGAGAGGTCAAATAACGGTCGATTCCGAGCCCACCGCCCACCGCGCGGCAGCCTTTGACGACGGTTCCGGACAGACCCACCGTTTGCGCGACACCAACCGTCCGACGCGAGCGCGGGCGCGTCGACGATCGACGCGCTTGCTGGTGCTCCGGAGGAGTCGAGCGTCGTGCGGCTGCCGCACTGCCGCGCGGGGCTTCCGCGCTCAGTCACGTCCCCGCCGCGGCCCACGCCCGCTGTGCCGCGCGGGAACGGCTGCTCACGTCCAGCGTTCGGTAGCAGCATTCGAGGTGCTTCTGTGCAGTGCGAACAGCGATGCCGAGCGCGGCAGCGGCGTCGTGGTCGGAGCGCCCCATCGCTACGAGACGCAGCACTTCCGACTGCCGCTGGGTGAGGCCGAGTGCCCGCAGGTCCGAGACGAGTATCTGGCGGCCGGCTCCCCTCGCCAGCAGCGTATGGGCGAGAGCATTACGGTAGGCCTGGATGAGGTAGGGGCGTGCGAGGTTGAGCAGATCGCGTTCGGCGGCGGTGAAATCGCGCGTGCTCCTGCTGAGGGCGATCCCCAGCAGTCGCTGAGCGGAAGAGGGCAGGGTGAACGCGATCTGGTATTCGACACCGAGTGGTCGATACACCTCGCGGTAGATCTCCAGCCGGTGCAGCTCACGTCGCGCGAGGACATCGGAGAAGCGCGTCGCGCGACCGTCGTGCGTGCGAAGGTAGTGCGCGACCAGCGGGTTCTCCGCCGCGTGACGGGCGAAGGCGACGTGGATCTCGGCGGGCACCGGTGGGTCGGTCATCGACACCGTGCGGGGAAGATCGGCGGGGAGTTCGTTTAGCGCACACCACTCGGCCGCCACAGCGTCGCGGAGCGCAGCGAGCAGGCCGCCGCAGAACTCCTCGAGGTCGAGAAGCCCAATCACCTCGCCGATCAGGGCGAGCGCGCGCCGCTCCGTTGCCGGTGGAATTGATCGAACGCTATCGGGTCGGCATGTGCCGATGCCGGCCCTACGTTGCCATTACGTAGCCGGCTCGGCCCGCAGCCGACATCCTAAGACGGGCCTTTACAGGGGTTTTCTCTGAGGCTCGACCTCCGTGGACGTCGCCGAGTATCAGCCGCGCCGAAATGTTCTTGCAGCGTGGAGCCGTGCGCGTAGTCTGTCCCGCTGACGGCACCGGGGCCGTGCGGGCCGCATGCGGCCGTGCTGTCCGATAAGCCGTTGTCGCCGCGCCTGCCCGCCCTTCCCGGTTCCGGGAACCACGAAATGGTTGGACCTCGCCCATGATCTTCTCTTCTCGCCTCGACCAGCGCCGACCGGCCCCGCGCCGGGCTTCGCGGCGCCTGCAACGGGCTGTGGTGATTGCCCTGGCGCTTGGTGCGCTGTTCGCTTTGCTGGCTGCCGGTGGGAGCTCTGCCGCCGGTCCGACCTACAACTTGGTGGGCACGTGGACAACCGGCTACCTAAACGCTGACGGCTCGCGCGCCGCCGCCAACGGAACCTGGACTGTCACGTCGATGAACATGAGCACGGGCGCCTACTCCGGGACGGCGGTGATCGAGGGCGTCAACTTCGTCCTCGTGGGCACCGAGACCGGCGCTGCAATCACCCAGACACTGAGCGAGGGCGGCTACGTCGCCCACGACACGCTGACGCTTTCGGTTCTGGCTGACGGGAATATCGGCGGAAATAGCGGCACCTTCACCGGCGGCACCTTCTGGGCGGAGCTCACCTCGCCGACCGGCACGACCACCAGCACCAGCACCAGCACCAGCACCACCACGTCGACGTCGTCGTCGTCCACGACGACCCAGACCACGTCGACGGGTGCGAGCCTCGATCCCACCGCGACCGCCGTGCAGTGCGACTTCTACGTGGCGTCGGCGAACGACATCTGCACGGCGACCGTCGGCGACAGCACCGGCAACGGATCGACCCCAACCGGGCAGGTCGGCTTCTCCGGCGACCGGACCGGTGCCTGCTCGCTGCAGGCGACGCCATCCTCGCCTGGCGTCGCGAACTGCTCGATCACCGTCACCGGCAGCGAGACAAACTTCCTCAACATCACCGCCGCCTACGCGGGCGACGCGACGCACGCTGCGAGCACCGGCAGCACGCAGTTCCTGACGGCCGCACCCGGCAACGGGGTCTTCAACCCGACGATCGAGACGTTCAACCCGCAGACGCTGACGTTCACCGAGGACAACCCGGTCAGCGGCTCGACGCTCACGGGCCAGGCGACGCTGACCGGAGACGGCACCGCCGCCGACGACGGGCAGAGCTGCCCGGCTCCGGAGTCGAGCTCGGACGCTGCGGCGATGACCGCCCGCCGGGTCGCGAGGGCGACGCCGACGATCACGGTCTCGCACACGATCCGCCGCGCCCGCAAGGGCCGGGTGGCGTTCGCGCTGAAATTCAACGTGGCGGAACTGCGCAAGCTGTTCCCGGGCACGCACACGCTGACGCTGGCCGTGACGGTGACGATCACGCCCCCGCATGGGCTACGCCACACTTTCCTCGTGCTCGACCATCTGACGTTGCGAGCTCCCGCCCACGGGCGGCTCACGATCACCCGCGTGGGACCGGATCTCGGGAGCGGATCGCACGCGGCGGCTGCGCGGGAGCGGCCGGCCGCAGAGCCACGGGCTACCGGTGGGGAGACAGACCTCTCCTTCAGCGGCACGCTCCCGAACGGCTGCGGGACGCTGAAACTGACTGTGACGATCCCGCCGCCCACCGACGCGAACCGGCTGGCGGATACGACGGCGACGGTCACCGGCCACGTCAGCTACACGAAATGCGGGGACCTGGATCTGTCGAGCCACCCGCTCGCATTTGACCCTAGCGTCAGCATCCCAGGGGCGTCGTCCGTCATGGTGACGGTCGGCAGCGGTGCGCAGGTCGCGCAGGTCGCGATGATCTCGGGCAAGGTCTCGAACAGCTACGGCGACAACCTCACCTACGCGGTGAACAGCGGGGGCGGGGCGCTGGTCGGAACCCTCGCGACGACCAACGTGACGTGTCCGGCGTTCGGGATCGGCAGCGTGCCGATGACCACGACAGGATCGTAGCCGTCGATAGCAGAAGCCGTGCCCGGGTGACGACCGAGCAGCTCCGGACGACCCCGTACGGGCGCACAAGGGGGGTACGGGCCTGGATAAGGCGGAAAAGTCCATCAGCCGCCGCTCGATAAGTATCCCTATGTCTACCAGAGAAGAAAAGCCCTGCAATTCGCCTCCTTATTCTGTGGATTCTCGAACGCTTGGCAGCGAGATTCTCAATTGATGGCATGGCGACCTGGCCGATGCCGGCGATCGCGAGCTCACCGGCGGCTCCCACCGGCCTGATCCCGATCGTCGCCGCCGGGCTGGCCGGTGGCGGCCCGGCCGCCGGCGCCCCCCGGAGCCGTAGCCGCGCCGGTGCCATTCCTTCCCCGCCGCCTGTCTTTCGTCGTGCGCCTCGCTACAGGCGCCGCCGGCCGCCGGCGCCGGGGTAGGATGCGAACGTGGGTCTGGTGGTCTTTTGATCATTCTGTTCTTCGGTGGGTTGTTGGTCGGCGCGTTGGCCCGCCTGTTGTTGCCCGGCCCGGAGGCTCCCATCGATTGTGCGATCAGAGCCACATCGGTGCGGCCATCCACAGCGTCCACGATCGCGTCGGCGTACGCGGCGAGACCGACGCGACCATACGCCACCAGATTCACCGCGATCGCGTCATACCCGCGACTCCGCAAGTCGCGCTCGACCAAGTGCCAGTACCAGCCCATGCCGCCGGCCCCGGGAATAAGCACCGCGGTCGTCATCTCATCAGTCTCCTCTCGACCCCGATCATCGTCATCACCAGCGTCGCCAACCGTGTCTCCGCGGAGAAGCCGGCACCGCGTACGCCGCCATCATCCCGAACCGGTAGCTGCAACCCGCCAGAGGACGACGCTCCCGCACCGCCCGACACGTCCAACCAATGGCCGCTTCGAACGCGGCGCCAGCGAGAGTTGGCACGTGCCCAAACGCCCCAGAAGCTGGCGAAACGGGTGGCTCGAACCCGCCGGCGACACTACCGCAACGCCGCTGGTGGGGCCGTGGAGTCTCGTGGCCGCTTCGAGCCCGGCGCCAGCGAGAGGAGTCGTCTCGCGTGACGGCTCGTGCAGCG
>CAVPVI010000005.1:0-1833764 GCA_963709135.1 uncultured Solirubrobacterales bacterium
ACGGGAAGGGGAGCGACTCGCCCGCTATTGGTTTCTCGCGGGGACGGAAGTCGGCCGAGTCGGTCGCCGTGGGTCAGTCGTCGTCCTCGTTTTTGTCTTCGTACTCCTGGTTGGCTGCCGGGGTCTTGCAGCTCGCGAAGGCGCCCACCGAGCGCTGGCAGTAGGAACGAGCAGTCGCCTTGGACGCCGATGTGGTGGCGCATGTGAGACGACCTTCCCGGCCAGCCGACCGCCCGGTCGGTGATCATGTTCAGGCAGGTGACGCCGCGGTCTGGGCCGAAGAACTTGGGGTTCGGCCTAGCGTAGATCGAGGGGATAGGCACGACGAAGCGGATCCCGTCGATCCCCGCCATTGATCCCAGCTCGATCAATTCGCACAGCTCGCGCAGAAACCCGGACTGGTCTGCCGTTGAGCTTCGTGGTGTGAGGTACGCTCCAGGGAGTCTACGAAGGGAACGGTCATGGCGTTTTCATCTGGAGATCGCGTTGTCACCGAGGCGGGGTCGACCGAGCGGAGCCCGCGCCGTGGGGTGGTGGAGGAGGTCATCCACGGCGACCCGCACCCGCGCTACCGGATCCGTTGGGACGAAGGCCGCGAAAGCATCTACACCCCGGCGGACGGCGCACTTAGGACAGACGAGCCTGTGGGTGGCTCGGCATAGAGTTGATGGAGCGCCGTCAAGTCTGGCGGCGCTCCAGACCCTCTCATTTCCTTTGAGGTTGTCGCACAAATCAACAAATCAGCAAATCAGATGGACCCGATTAACGTTGTTGGTCGTTAAATTACGTGCCTGGGCGACCTCCTTGGCAGCCCGAGCGCCGTCCGCAGGTCCAGGGCGAGCATCAGGTCACCGTGCAGCTTGAGCTTGCGGGCGAGCAGGAGTCGCTGCGGACTGGCAGTACCGCCGGTCAGCTGCAGGAACGCGACTGGTTCAAGTTCCAGCGTCACCGCTGGCGGTTCGCCGGCGGTTCTTGACCGCCGGGCCCGGCCGCCAGTGAGCGCGAGCCGGTAGCAATCGACTCCGCCGTCTCGTCGGCCGGCGATCTTGAACTCGACGATCGCGTTGACGCGCCTATCGGGCTGTGCGCGCTGACGGATCGTGCGGAAGATCAGCCACAACAGGACGCCGCGAAAAGGGCCGCGGATGATCAGCTGCAGTCTCTGATCTGCGGTTCTTCGCACCCACCGGGCAAGCGCCTCGGCCTTGAGGTCGGCAAACCAATGCCTGCGTTTGCGTTCGGCGATCCTCCGTTCGGCGATGTTAGGCACGATACCTGTGGGCCAATATGGCGCGTGGACGTCCGTGGCCGCCGCCACCTCGCCGGCGGTGCAGTCGGCCGGAGGATCTATGCGATCGGGCAGAACAGCTCCTTTGTTTGACCACGGCCAGACGCCGCACTTGTTCGTCGCCGAGCCGGAGATCGGGATCACGCCGCGTGCGCGGGCTTTGACGGATGCCCGGGTGTTTGAACCGTCCAGCCGCGCTGCTCGCCGCCCATGACAAGCTGCAGACCGCGCGCCGGCTCGCCGATGCCGGCGTTGCGCATCCGCGCACGCTGCACTGCAAGAACATCGATGAGATCCGGGCGCTCGATCCTCCGTTCGTGCTCAAGCCGCGGTTCGGCAGCTGGGGCCGGGACGTCATGCTCTGCCGCGACGGGAAGGACCTGGAGAGGTGCCTCGTGATGATCGGCCAAGAAAGCTGGTTTGGCCGTCATGGCGTGCTCGTCCAGGAACTGGTGCCGCCGCGTGGCTACGATTTGCGCGTGATCGTCGCGGGCGATCGCGTCGTCGGAGCCGAACGACGAGAGGCAGCGCCCGGCGAGTGGCGAACCAACGAAGCCCTTGGCGGCCGGACGCTCCCCGCACATCCCAGCGAACGAGAAGGTGCCCTTGCGATCGCCGCGGCGCGCGCGATTGGTGCCGACTTCGTCGGCGTTGATCTCCTACCACTCCCTGATAGCGGCTACATCGTCATCGAGGTCAACAGCGCGCTTGACTTCAACGACGTCGACGATTCGCTTCCCGGCCGCAACGTCTACGCTGATATTGCCGACGCACTCGGGCTCAGCGGAGCAGACCGGGCCGCCGCTCAAGCGCCGCGTCCGCGCACAGGCGTCGTGGGCATCGAGACCGAGGCGCTGGCGAGAGCGTAGATATCTGAGCGATCCCAGCGAGGGGGGATTACCGCGTTGGCGAGACGTCGCCAGCGCTGCGCCGCAGCCGCGCCAGGTAAGCTGATCGTCAGAACGGGCAGGCAACTTACACACGAACGCGCTCGCAACGCAAGCGCGCTCGATCACCGCCATACCTCCCGAACCAGCGATCAGGCCCGGCCGGGCCGGATCGTAATCGCTGATTGACGGGACGCACGACGGAAAGCGGTCACCTCGACTCGGCCGTTGAAACCGCCGCAATCCGCTGAAGCAGCCACCGCGGATCTGCACGAGGTTAGTAAGCTAACAAGCCGCGATCCAGTTAGCAGCAGGACCTCGTCCGGTGCCAGTGCTGGTTGCCACTATACGACCGTCGAGGCTGAGAACGCTGACTCTCGTTTTCAATTCACGAACTGGCGCCTGCTATTAACGGAAAGCGAGCGCGGCCGAGCGCTTGCTGAGTGTCGTGCGTGCCGCCACTTTGCAAGCACCGAGGGCCATCGACGGCTGTGCTGTAGTCGCATAGTCCGGCGGCCACGGCCACCGCATCGGGACGATCGCTTCCGACGGAGACCATGTCTGCGGGGCCGGACGCTCGGAGTGCGCCGAGAGGAAAGCGATTACCTTCGCGTGCGGCGCCGTCGGCTTCGGTTCGATCAAGACCTGGCACTGCAAGACCGTACTGATCGCTCGTTGCGTCGAACGATGGGGTAACCGTCCCGTCTGAGATCACGAACCGGTAGAGCCAGAGCCGCAGCACTTCTTGTACTTCCGGCCGCTCCCGCATGGACATGGAGCATTGCGTCCGATCTTGATTGCTCGCCTCGTGCCGCTCGTGGTCCGCGCCGTCTCAAGCGCCTCGACGATCCGCGATCCGGTCGAGTGGAACGCCGTCGCCCTCGAATGTCGCGGTTGCGTATCACGCACGACGGCGCGCTCGTCGGCGGCCTCGACACGAATCGTCCGCCGGACGCTCGCGCCGGAGCTCGAACGGGTGATCCGCTTGACCTCGGCCGCGAGCGCCTCGGCGTCCTGATCGCGCCCAGTCTCGCGATACAGGAGCACGAGCCGGTCGGCGATGTCCTCCCGGTCCCTGACACCATCGATCGCATAGCCGCGAGCGAGCAGCTGCTCGGCTCGGCCGTAGTCCTTCGGCCGGTTCTCAGCGAAGAAATGAAGGTCCGCCCAGCCGATCCACCCCCACCCCCAGCGAGGGTCGGCCTCCAGCCACTGCTCAAACAGCGCCTCGGCCTTGCTGGTCTCACCCAGCTCAAAGTACGACTCGGCGAGCGCTCGCCGGCGGTTCCCAACCATCAGCTCGTCCTCGTCGGGGAACCGCGACAGCGCCTGCTCGCAGATCGCGATCCTCGCGCGCAGGAACTCTGGATCCTCACGCCCGGCGTTCCCCAGCGCGTCCTCCAGGTCCTGACTCCAGTTGAATAGCGACTGGTACATCGAGAACCGATCATCGAACGCCCGGATCGAGTCGATCCCGCTCAGATCGCACAGGCGCAGGACGTCCGACCACGCGTCGAGCCAGGTCGCCGCCGCGGGCACCGGCTCCCGGCGCTCCAATGCGTCGTATCCCTCCTGGATCTTGTCGCCGAGGAACTCGACGCACACCCGCTCGGGCCACCACCGCCGCCACAGCTCAAGCAGGCACAGCCAAATCCAGTCCGGGTTCGGTTGCCCCTCCCCGCCCCCGCCCCCGACGCCGCAGCGGTCCAGCAATGGTTGCGCGACCTCCTCGACCGACAGCGCCCCCTCGCACAGTCGCTCGATATCAGCGCGATCCACGCGGAGGCCGAAGCCGCGCAACTTCTCCAACAGCTGCTCGTCGGTCAGCTCGGCGGCGTCCGAGCGCGCGGGCCAGTCGATCATCGCTTCGCGATCCTACAGAACGATGTGGCGCGACCCACGAGCACAGCAAGCCCCCAACACCGGACCCAGAAGACGGCTCAGAGCAACTGCGTGAGAGTGACGAAAGAGCGGCCTTCTAGGATCGGATCGGTTTCCCACCGGCCCCGGGATCTTTCGGCAATCCGCTGGCCGCTCGGTGACCCGGCGCGAGCCTGGGCCTCCCGCTGGACAGCGCGTGGATCCTTGGCTTGCCGACCCATCTGGAGCGTCCGGCCGTCAGGATCCGCCCTCGGCCCGCCCCCAACCGGTGATCGCTTCGTAGCTGGCGCGACAAACGTCGCGCCAGCACCAGCGGGCACGTTTCCGGTCGAAACCGATAGTGCCGAGGTCGCTGCTGGGAGCCCT
This sequence comes from uncultured Solirubrobacterales bacterium, assembly GCA_963709135.1. Lineage (GTDB taxonomy): Bacteria > Actinomycetota > Thermoleophilia > Solirubrobacterales > Solirubrobacteraceae > Palsa-465. The sequence continues at coordinate 4,423 of CAVPVI010000005.1, forward strand.
CCAAATCGCGGGTTGCACAGGCGACCCTACTGTCTGCGATCGCTTGCCGGAACGCCGCCTGTGTCAGGCTCGGCTAGCGTCCGACCGGTTAGCAGTGTGTCGTTGCTTGGCCGAGGTATGCAATCGTAACCACGGTGCCACGGTGGTCTCGCCATGGAACTGGTCACCAGCGAGCGAATGACCACACCCGGCGCTCCCGCTATCCGCCGAGGAGCGCCTCCTGGTCGGGGTGGACACAGGAACTTTTCCGGCCGGGCTCTACGCGGCGTAGCCGGCGTCCCTCACGGCGCTGAGGTGATTTACCGGTGGCCCGAAGCGGTGTCCGGGTAGATTGACCAGTTCATGCTCGAGCCGGTGCGAGCGATGCGCTGGAAGTGTGGCGACGAGGATCTCATCGGCCCGGAAGCGGGCGAGAGCGTCGGCGATCGCGAGCCATGGCACGGCGTCCCCGATCTCCGCGGTGAGCGGGACCCCGTGAGAGGCCATCACCGCTAGCGCCTCGTCAGCGCGCTGCTGTGCGGTGTGAACAGCCTGGTCGGTGTCTGAGCACCAGTGGCGAAGGCGACTGTTCAGAGCGGGCACGACGAGGTGAAAGCGTACGGCTCCCCGCTGCAGTCGCGCTCGGAGTTCGGCGATGAGCTCCTGGCTGGTCACAGCTGCGCTTGCGATGATCAGTACCCGCCGAGCGGTCGCAAGAGGAGGTTCGCTCGAGGCCCGGTGATCGGTTGGGGAGATCGGGTGTGGCATTCTGTGTTCCTCGCGGTTGTGAATGGTGTGGGCCGGCCGGGGCTTGTGTGTCTCACCTCTGCCTGGTGTCTGATAAGACGCGCCGTTCACCGGTTTCCTTCCCGTGGTTGGGAAGGACCGGAGTGTCTCCGTGACACAGCCGAGGTAACGCCGCGAGGGCAGGCTGCGTGGTGCTCCCCGATAAGCCGTCCCGGGGGGCGGTGTGCCAAGCCCACTACTGCAGCAGCTAGCCTAGGGGTACGGCGGTCGGGATGATCCCGCGTGGCATGGAGATCGACCTCAACGTCCTCGCGCAATCCGGCGGCGAGCTGCGCAGCGAGACGCTGCTCTCAAGCTCGGGGGCGCACGTCGTCGTTCTCACCAGCGTGGTAGCGGATCTCGCGCTGACGCTGTGCTCCTGCTATCTCGGCGATCTCGCGGACCGCTGGGCGGTCTCACACCTACGCTGCACCAGCGCGGGCAACGCGTTCACCCAACGCGTCGTCGAGGATCGTCGGCGTGAACCTCGCCAGAGGATGCCTTCTGGATCACGCCGCCGAGCTGCGCGACGCGATCCAGGCGGCGGGCAGGGAAGTTCGGGTGCAGATCTCAGTCGCCGCGCTTCAACAAGCCAGCGGCGTCTGGAACTGACGCGCGACACCGGGCGGTGACGTGTCGCTTGAGGCCTCCAGCGGCCCGGCTCTCCGGCGGCCGTCGCTCAAGGAGCGGTGCTCTCCCCGCGACCCGACGTCGAAAGCGGTGGGCCTGGCTTGCAGACCATGCCTGATACGCGACGAGGCCGCCCACGACGATCCGTGGGCGGCCCCGGTTCTCTCAGGACAGCTGCGAGCCGGCGTACCGGCTCGCAGGGTCAGAGATCCGGCCCGATATTGGTCAGGCAGCTGTACCCCGCGCACGCGCCGCCAGATGACGGTGGCGGGGCCAGGTCGACGAGGTTCCACGTGGCGTTGGCGACGGTTGTCGGCCAGGCCTGACTCTGGATCGTGACCGGTGAGAGCTCGCCGAGAAGGTTGGCCTGCGCTGCCAGGACGGGGGTGGAGTTGGTGAACCAGCCGTTCGTTTCCAGGGACGCGACGTTCTCGATCACCGCGCCGGGGGGATCGTTGAACTCCAGGCTGAAGCTGTAGATCTCGGGGATGAGGCCCCCGTCGTCCCCCGTGATCGGTTCCATAGAGGACTTGGTGCCGACGATCCACAGCTGGTTGGCCTGGTTCGCCCCGAACGCCTGGCACGCGGAGGACTCTGCGGCCGACCCGACGTTCGGGGTGTCGGCGAAGTCGGCTGCCTGCAGGCAGGTGTGCAGGCCGTCGGGGTTGTAGTTGATGATCCGGTACACCGACGCCTGGTCCTGGAACACGACGATGCCGTCCAGGTAGTCGGCCGGTGTCGTCACGTCGACGGTCCCGACCAGTTGGAAGTACCACGCCTGGTCCGCAGCGGAGACCAACCATGAGGTGTTGACGTGCGTGCCTTGGGCGATCGCCCCGTTGGGGATCGTGAGGACCTGCTGGTTTGAGCCGTTGAACCCCGCGGCCAGTTCGGCCTCGGCCCCGAGGGCACCCGGGGTCGATGGCAGGACGGCCTCGCCGGAATCGGTCGTGGGCGGCGTCGACGGGATGGTGTACACCCCGAGGCTGCCGTTGCTGCTTCCGGGCACGGGGCTGGCCGATGCCGCGGAGGCGGCCAGGCCGAGCGTCGCTCCCCCGGCTAGGGCAACGGCGGCGGCTGCGCGGATGGCACGGCGGGCAGTAGCAGGCGTGAACGCTGAGAAGATGCTTGTGGTTTGCATTCGATGTCCCTCTCCGAAACACGATGAGTGGATCTAGTCGTTGGGTTGGCTTCAAGCAAGGAGGAGCTTGCCCCAGCGGCAACCGTGTGCCATCGGTACGGCGCTACTGCACTTTGCGGCCGGGGGTACTGAGTCGGCGGCCGGCTACCGATCGCCGAGCTGGGGTGAGCGCCGCGTCGGCGCGCGCCGGATCGCGGCTTTAGAGGTCGCGGCGGTCGCTGACGCCGAGCTTCGCCATCGCCCGGTAGAGGTGCGACTCGACGGTGCGGACCGAGAGCACAAGCCGCTCGGCGATCTGCGCGTTCGTCAACCCTTGCCGCGCAAGCGCGGCCAGCTGCGCCTCACGCGCGGTGAGCTCGCTCGCGGGAGCGTCGAGGCCGTCGATCGCGGGCAGCGTCCCGCCGTGACCGGGGACGAACAGTTCACGAGAGCGGGCGGCGGCACGCCGTGCAGAATCCTGCCGGCCGCTCTGCAGAAACACGGTCGCCGCCTCGGCCGCCGCCTCCGCGGCGTAGCGCAACGTGCCGATCCGCGCAAACTCCTCGGCGACCTCGAGCAGCGCCGGTCCCGACCGCGCGGCGAGAGCCGCTGCGTGGTCGGCGTAGGCGGCCACGAGCCGGGCGTCACAACGGTCGCGCAGCTCCGACAACGCCGCGGCAACCTCGCACGGACGGGCGCCGCACCGCAACGCCTCGTACTCGAGCTGGGCAGCCGACACGGGCACATCCGACAGCGACGCGGCGGCATCCAGGAGCAGCTGCTGCGCGCGGGCTCTGTCGCCCTGGGCCTCGGCGGCCCACGCGCGCGCGCGGACAACAGTCGGAAGCTGGCTGGGCAACGGGTCCGCTCCTTTCAGGGCTTCCTCGCAGCGCGCGAGCGCGCGGGCGACGCCGTCGATGTCACCGGTGAAGCGCGCAATGCCGACCTGGTAGGCCCAGCCGACCAACAGCAGCCCGAACGTATCGCGTTGCTCGAAGTGAACCTCACCTTCCGCGAACCAGCGTGCGGCGTCGCGGTAGCGGCCCGCGAGGAACGCGATCCCGCCCAACGCGCAGGCGCCGATCCCCGCCGCCGCGTGATCTCCCGCCCGTACCCCTTGTTCGAAGATGGCCTCCATGGTGCGCTCGTATTCGGCCATATCCTGTCCGCTCTCGAGCGAGATCACGCTCAGCGAGGCGAGCGCCAGTTCCTCGATGTGACTGCAGAGCGGCGGTGCCGGGCGGATCCTGCGGATCAGTTCATACGCCTCGAGAACCCTGCCGCTGAAGAACAGGTTGATTGCGTAGACGGGTTCGAGCTGATCTCGAACCTCCTCCTGCAGCGAATCGTCGGCCAGGATCTCCCCGGCGATGGCGACCGTCCCGGCCGGGCCCTCGAGCATCGCCGCCAGGTGCAGCCGCACCGGATCGACCCGTCGCAGCCACGCACTTTCCGTCCACCACCCACGCGCCCGCGCGAGCAGCGCCTGTGCCTCCTCAGAGCGCCTCAGCCCCCAGTAGAGCACTGAGACGCGCTGCTCGAGATACGCGATCGCGGTGTCTTGAGACTCGATCTTCCCCTCGATCCCGGCCAGCACCGACTCCGCGTCGGCAAAGCGCTTGCGGACCTGATCGCAGCGCGCGAGCAGCAGAGCCGCTTCGGGGCCGGCGCCCGCCAGCAGCGCCTGCCGAGCGAGCTCGGCAGCGAGATCCGGATCGCCGCTGAGGTTCGCCGCCCGTCCCGCGTCGAGGAGCATCGGCGTGGTGATCGGGGCGCCGGCATCGAGCCGCCAGCGCGCGATCAGCAGCGCGCCCTCGGCGCCGACCTCGCCCCGCCCCTCGACCATCGACGCGAGCGCCAGCCGCAGCTCCCGTGCGCGCAGCGACGGAAGCGACGCGCGGATCGCCTCGCCATAGAGCGGATGAGCGAGCCGGACCAGCCCGTCGCCACCCGGGCCACCGGCCGCGATCAGGCCGCGCGCCTCGACCGCATCGGCCGGCTCGCTGCCCGCCAGATCAACGAGCTCCGAGACCCCGAGCGGCTCGCCGAGCGCGAGCAGCTCTAGCACGCGACGCTCCGCGCTCGTCAGCCCGGCCAGACGTGCCGAGACCGCCTCGGCAAGCGACGCGCTCAACGGCGGGCGCTTACGCATCCGCCACAGCCCGCTGACCTCCTGGAGCGCGCCGCTCCCGCGCGCGCCGAGCACCAGCTCCCGGATGTACAGCGCGTTACCGCGGCTCGTCTCCCACACCCACCGCTGCGCGCCTTCCTCCACCGGCCCGCCGACGATGCTCTCCACCAGCTCGGCGGTCTGCGCCTTGTCCAACTGCGCGAGCTCAAGCCGCTGCGCACCGGCGTCCTTCCACAGCGAAACGATCGCGTCGGGGCAGGGCTCGCCGGTGCGCACCGTGACGAGCACGAACGCGTCGGTCGCGCTGGCCAGGTGCAAGACCAAAGCGGCGGAGACGGAATCCAGCAGGTGGGCGTCGTCAACCCCGACCACGAGCGGCCGCACGCCGGCCAGCTCTCCGAGCGCCGCGCCGGCGCCGCGCAGCAGCTCGAACAGATCATCGGAGCGCACCCCGGCGGGAATCACGCTCGCGAACGCCCCGAGCGGCACGCTCGCCGCGCTGCGCGTCGCCTGAACCCAGACGCTCGCCGCGCCTGCCTGCTCGGCCGCCGCCAGCGCGGCCCGCGCCAGCCGCGACTTACCGACCCCGGCTCCGGCCAGCAGCACAACCCCCGGCACGCCCACGGCCCGGGCGCCTGCGACGCGCTCCAGCTCGCCAGCTCGCCCGATCAACCGCCAGTCTCGAGTCGTGCGCTCCGGTGCTGAGAATGAGGTCGGTTCCACCAACGCTTTCGCTCGACTATACGCATCCCGCCCGACACGCCCGCGCGCAGTACCGGAACGGCGTCGATGCAGCAGTGGCCTACTGACGACACCGGCCGCGTCGACCAACATGCTGCTCCCATGCCACCTGACAGCAGGCAGCACACCGATCAATACGCACGACCGACCGGACCCGATGCGGTTCCAGGACGCGGCGTTCCGGCTCGGCCTGCGCTCCGCGCTGGCCTCGTGCCGCCACGGGACGGCCGATCTCGCCGAAGTGCTGGCCACCGCCGGCCGGCTCGCCGACGGCGACCCCGACTCCTGGCTCGACGAGTGGATCGCGATCGCCCGATCAGCCTGGCGCAGGCCAAAGCCGCGGACCGGATCGCAGATCGCGCGGGCGGCCTCGCGCGCTACCGGGTGCTGGGGGTGGTCGATGAGGTTTGGGGCACGGTTCCTCCCAGGCGCGCGCGAACTCGGCGGCATTCGACCTCGTGGACAACGGGGACCGAAAGCCCTGAGGACCGAGCGCTATTGCAGCCAGCTCGCCCGGCGCCTCGCGTAGCTTCGGGTGGATCGGGACCTCGCGGACCCGCTCGCCCTTGCCGTAGATCCGCAGAAGCGCCCCGCGAGCCGACAGCCGCAGGTCCTCGAGATCGAGCGCGACCGTCTCGGAGATCCGCGCGCCGGCGTAGAACGGGACCAGCGCGAGCGCCCGGTCACGCGGCGACGGACACGCCTGCACCGCGCGCAGGAAGCGGATCTGCGCGCGCTGATCCAGCGCGCGCGGCGCCTGATCCGGGATCTCCAGCCGTTTTGCCTGCGCAGGCCCGAGCCCGCGGCGGATGTAAAGGTCATCGACCGCGGCGAGAGCGTTGTTGACCGTCGCAGGCGCGCGCTTGAGCACGGCCTGGAGGTGGCTGCGGTAGTCGCGCACCGCCCAATCGCGCCCCTCCGCGCCCCACAGCGGATCGCCGTCCACGTCAGCGCCCGCCAGCCAGGCAAGGTACTGGCGAGCCTTAGACGCGTACGTGCGACGGGTCTGCGCCGCCAGCTGCGCCGCCGCAAGCGCCTGCACGTACTCCTCGAGCGCGGCCGCGTGCACGCCCGAGAGCGCGATCGACGCCCGCCCCCGTCGCCGGCGGCGAGGAACTTGAGGCAGGCGTCGAGCTGGGGGCGGTGCTTGTTTGCTGCGTGTGGCGGCACCGGCGGATCGGGATGCGTGGCAGCCGCTCAGGGGCGCAGCGAATGTCGTTGGCACCAGCCGGTACAACCGGACGTGGGTCTGCTCTGCGGCCACCACGCGGCACCCCTCGTTGCCGGGGCGTGTCAGGGGTCGGACTCCAAGGGCGCATCGGCGACGGTTGCCGTTGCGTTCAAACTCCGTCGGGCAGCACACTGACGCCCACCGGATCCGACGAACTTGAGGTCGGCCGGGTGCGCGTCCGAGATCTGCTTCGTTGCGGCGCGGTGCTTCTCGCCGCAGCGCCAAACGAGACTCTTCGGCTCTTCGCGGGAGCGTCAGTCTGGAGGGAGACTGGCGTGTCGGGTGCGGCGCTTGGTCCAGGCGGCGAGGTTTATCCCAGAGCCGGCGGCGGTTGCGGGCGGGAACGAGAGTTCGATGGTGAGTCCGCCGTCCGGTCGTGCGCGTGCGGTGAGCTCGGCGTGGTGTGCGTTGGCGATCGCTTGGACGATGGAGAGCCCCAGTCCGTGTCCGTTGTTGTGCCCGGTGCGGCTGTCGACGAGGCGTTGGAAGGGTTGGAACAGGCGCTGGATCTGTTCGGGCGGGACGGTCTGGCCGGTGTTCGCGATCGCCAGGAAGGCGCGCCGGTCGCGGGTCCCGGTGGTGATAGCGACATGTCCGCCGAGGGTGTTGTGACGGATCGCGTTGTCGATCAGGTTGGTGATCAGCCGCTCGAGCAGTCGTGGATCGCCTGTGGTCTGTGCTGGGTCGAGGGTGGCGTCGACGTCGAGGCTCAAGCGCTCGACGTCGGGGCGCTGCGCTTGCAGTGCTCGGGTTGTCAGGACGGCGAGGTCGGCTCGTTCGCGTCGCTCGAGCCCCGCTTGGCCGCGGGTAAGGGCGAGCAATGCGTCGATTAGCTGCTCGAGGTCTTGCTCGGATGCGAGCACGCGCTCGTGCGCTTTGCGCAGCGAGGCGAAGTTCGCCTCGGAGCTGGCGAGCGCGACCTCGATCAGCGCTCGCTGGCGGGTCAACGGCGCGCGCAGCTCGTGTGAGGCATTGGCGACGAACTGGCGCTGCGCGCGGTAGGAGTCCTCAAGCGGTTGCAGGACGCGCCCGGCGACAAGCCAGCCGGCCAGGAGGGCGAGTACGGCCATGATCGCCAGAGCGATTCCCGAGTTGACCAGAAGCTGGTGCGAGTCGGCAGCGCGTTGTGCGGCTTGGACGGACCCTGCCTGTGCCACCTGATGCACGGCTCCTGCCAGCTGATTCACCGCCTGCGCCAGCTGATGCTGATCCCGCGCCAGGCGATGCTGGTCCCGTGCCAGCAGAGGCACAGAATATGCCAGCCCAGGCCCAGCCTGCCCCAGCGGCAGCACCTGTGCCAGCTGATGCTGGTCCTGTGCCAGCTGATGCTGGTCCTGTGCCAGCTGAGGCAGAAACCGTGGCAGCTGAGGCAGCTGGACCTGCTGAATGGAGGGAGCGTGAGGGATGTCCGGTAGGTGTGGCTTCGTGTATTCGGTCGCCTGTTGGAAGAGGGCGTAGGTGATGGCGACCAGCGCGGCGCCGGAGAGCAGGAACAGGCCGCCGTACAGAAGCGTCAGCCGTGTGCGGACGGTCCGGTGCGGGAGGTGTCGCCCGACCGCCAGCTGGGTGATTCGGCTGTTGAGCCGCGCGGCGCTGCTCATATGCGGTAACCGGCCCGGGCGATCGTTTCGATCACGGGCGGGTCGCCGAGCTTGCCTCGCAGCCGGCTGATCGTGATCTTGACCGTCGCTGTGAACGGGTCGCTGGCCTCGTCCCAGACGCGTTCGAGCAACTCCTCAGCGGAGACGACCCGGCCTTGGGCGGAGAGCAGCAGCTCGAGTACCCCGAACTCCTTGTGCCGCAGCGCGAGCGGCCTGCCGGCCCGCTCGGCGCGGCGCTTGGCGGCGTCAAGAACGATGTCGCCGTGCTCGAGCACCGGCGGGATGCTCGGCTGTGCGCGGCGAGCCAGCGCGCCGATTCGCGCGACCAGCACGGCGAAGGCGAACGGCTTGGCGTCCTATTCGGAAAACCTGGATGCCCTGGATGCGCTGTTCTCCCCGATAAAGGTAGGAATGCCATGAACGAGAGTCTCGACCTCGACGCGCGCGTACTCGCGGAGTTCCGCCGACGCCGCGCCATCCTTGACCGCGATCCGGCCGCCTCGGAGGTTGCGCTTGCTTTGCGGCCGCCGGGCAGTTGGGGACCGAGCCGCCAGCAGGTTACGGCGGCTATCAAGCGGCTGCGCGCGAGCGGCGCGCTCGACGCGTGACGAAACCCAAGGTTACCGACGTCGGTAACCTGCCGGCTGCCTAGCAGGTGTTACGGATGTAACACCTGGCGCGCGAGATAGCGGTGACGTTGAACGCGGATCGGCGGCAGCTCGCGCCGCAACAGCGACGGGAGATCGTCGCGGCGCTACGCGAGTCCGGCCATTCGCTCCGCGCGATCGCCGGAGCCGTCGGCTCCAGTAAAAGTCAGGTTGAGCGCGACCTTTCAGGTGTCCCATCCGGGACACCTGGCGAGTCGATCGGTCGGGACGGGAAGCGCTACCCGGCGAAGCGTCCTATCGTCGCGGCGAAGAACGAGCGGGAGGCCGAGCGGGCGCAGCAGGCGCTGTCGGCGATCGAGCAGTTGCCGCATTCGCCGGTGATTGATGTGCGGCGCGCGGAGCGGATCGCGCGACGGCGCTTGAGCCATGCGCGAGCCGCTCGCTTGTGCTGCTCGATTGAGTGTCAACAGTTTCCCCTGCAAAACCATTTATAGCTAGTAACCCTAGCATTTGCAGGGAAAACGTGGCGGGAGATAACGGCACTTTTGCTACACTGGGTTACATGCCCAGTAGACAGGACTGCAAGCAAATCGCGGCGCGCGTGCCGCTGCCGCTCGTCGCACGGCTCGACCAAATCGCCGCCCGAGACGACCGCACCACCTCCGCAGTAATGAGGGAGGCACTCCGACAGTACGTCGCCGTCCACGGCGGGGACGACGACGACCGCGAGCCAGCCCGAGACGAATACCGGCGGCGGAGGATGGCCGCATGACCGCCGACCAATACGGGAAGCTCACGCTCGGCGCAATACAGGCACTCCTGCCGGACTGGGCGACACTGACGCTCGGAGAGGTCGAGGACCGGCTTGCGGCCATCCCTAGCCACCCCGACGAGGCGTCGCGCCCACGCCGACGGATGGGCGCTGCGCGCAGGCTTGAGATCCTCGGGCGCGTCGACCTCGCCGAACTGACCGACCGGCAACGCCAGGAACTGATCGACCAGATGGTCCACCTAGAGCGCGTCGCACAGGTCGAACGGGCCGCCGAGATCGACCCGATGACCGGCAAGCCGATCCCCGAATGGCGCAGGCAGCTAAGGGCGGAATTGCGCCGCACGCAACCCCCGACAGCCGCCGAGACCAGCGCCGAACGGTTGGCGCGGATATCCGCGGAAATACATGCGGAACCAGTTTCTTGAGGCAAAGCGTGCCGCGCCCGCCCCGCGGCCGGGGAACCCCCGCGCGCCGTTTCGAGAGCGTTCCGGCGCGCGGGCAGGACCCCTACGGTGCCGACTCTGCGGCGTAGCGCTGTCGCCAGGCTCGCCGCCGGGCGCCTCGACCTGTCCGGCGTGCTCGCTCAGAGAGCAAGGCGTCCAACTATCGCTCCTCGACGCCGGACCGCGCGTGCTCAACAAGAGGAATGGAACCCCGCGCGGCGCTATCTACGTCGGACGCCCAACGAAATGGGGCAACCCCTACGTGATCGGGCGCGACGGGAACCGCGAGCGGGTGATCGACCGCTACCGCGAGTACCTACAGGACAGCGGGCTGATCGACGACATCCACGAGCTACGAGGCAAGGATCTCGTGTGCTGGTGCGCGCCTGCCGCGTGCCACGCCGACGTACTCCTCGCTCTCGCGAACGACCTAGAAAACGAACGCCCCGGCCGGGACAGCCGAGGCGTTCTTGACAGAAAGGCCAGTATCGATGGCCCAGAATTCTTACGGGACGCGGGAATCGTCCCGCCCTCAGTATAACGTATCCCCGACGGAAAACGCGACCCGGCCGGCCAGCATCGCATGGCTTCCGCTCGCGGTCGCAGCCGCCGAGGTCGACCGACTAGCCGACCTCGCGATCGGCGACGCGACCCGCCCGGGCGACGAGATGGCACTCAGCCGGGTTGCGCTTCACCTCGATCTGATCCGGGATCGACTCGAGCAGGCGATTTTTGAGATCGAGCAGTACAGCCCCGGCCTGCTCGCTCAGCGTCGCGAACTGGAGCGTGAGGCGTGAGACCCATCGAAATCCTCCGGGACCGGCTGGAGCAGCACGGCTGCGACCCCCGCGGCCCCGACGACAAATTCGAGTTCAGGTGCCCGGTCCACGACGATCAACGGGCGTCGGCTGGCGCCACGATCGGCACCAGCGGCGACGTTGTCCTGTTCTGTCAGGTATGCGGAAAGGAAGGCACCGAGGAGATACTTTCGCGCCTGGGGTTGACGTTCGCTGACCTGCTAGACGGCCACAGCAACGGTAACGGCAACGGCAAGTGCGAGATCGTCAACACGTACCCGTATGTAGACGAGACCGGCGAGCTGCTGTATCAGGTAGTGAAATACAGCCCGAAGACGTTCAAGCAGCGCAGACCGGACGGCGGTGGCGGCTGGGTCTGGAAGCTCGGTGACACGCGCCGCGTGCTCTACCACCTGCCGCAGCTCGTCGCCGCGATCAAAACCGGCAAAACGGTCTACGTGGTCGAGGGTGAAAAGGACGTCGAGTCTGTCGAGCGGGCCGGCGCCGTCGCGACGTGTAACCCTATGGGCGCCGGAAAGTGGCGGCCAGAGTACAACGACCACCTACACGGTGCCGACGTCATCATCGTCGCCGATCGAGATGACAAGGGACGCGAGCACGCGCTCGCGATCCGCGCCGCCTTGAACGGCACCGACGCGAAGATCGTCGAGCCAGCCGTCGGCAAGGACGTGACCGACCATCTGAACGCCGGGAAATCCCTGGCTGAACTGGTCGAGCTGCCGACCGCGCAGCGAGCAGCATCCGGGCTGTCAGACCTGCTGGTCGACGACATCCTGGCGAAGTCCGGGCTTGGCGCCGAGGATCTTGAAGGCGTCAACTCGATGAAAGAGCTGATGAAGCTCCTTGACCACCGTAAAAAGGACAGTGTGGCAACCGCGATCGTGAACGCGGTCAAGGAAAGCGGCGCGGTGTTGTGGCACGACGTCGGGGCCCGCGGATACGCGACAGTCGAGATCGACGGACACAGACAAACGCACGCGATCAAATCGCGGACGTTCAAGTTGTTCGCGCGACGCTGCTACTACCGCGGCGCTCCCGACCCAGAGACAGGCGAAGAGGCAGAGACGAAGGGGGCGCCAAGTGGAACGTCAGTCACTGACGCCTGCGCACAGCTCGAAGCAGAGGCGCTGTTCGACGGCGAAGAGTTAGACGTCCACCTACGGGTCGCGGAGCAAGACAAGACGATCTACATCGACCTCGGCGACGACGATTGGCGGTGCATCGCGATCACCCGCGCCGGCTGGACCGTGCTCGACCAGCACCCCGTGCGGTTCCGTCGCAGCGGCAGCATGACCGCGCTAGCCGAGCCCGTCCGCGGAGGTACCGTCGACCTGCTTAGGCCGTTCGTGAACGTTAAGGACGAGGCTGTCTGGAAGCTCGTGGTCGGGTTCTTAGTCGCCGCACTTCGGCCCGGCGCAAGCTGTCCACTGCTAGTACTCCACGGCGAGCAGGGGAGCGCGAAGTCGACCGCCGCGAGGATAGTACGTAGTCTCGTCGACCCGAACGCTTCACCGCTACGCAGCTCGCCGAGCAACAACGACGATTTGATGGTCGGTGCGTCGGCCGGCCACATCGTCGCCTACGACAACCTATCGCACCTCGAGCCGTGGTTGAGTGACGCGATCTGCCGACTCGTCACCGGCGGCGGACTCTCGAAACGCGAACTCTATACCGACAGCGACGAGCACGTCTTGGACTGCAAGCGCCCGGTGATCATCAACGGGATCGAGGAGCTAGCGACCCGCTCCGACCTTCTCGACCGCAGCCTGATGGTCGAACTACCGGTGATCTCCGAGACGGATCGGATGGACGAAAAGGCGTTCTGGGAGCGGTTCGACGCCGCGGCACCGAAGATCCTCGGTGCGCTCTGCGACGCGGTCGCCTGCGCACTCCAGCGCCTCGACAGCGTGAAACTGGAGCGCACGCCGAGGATGGCGGACTTCGCGAAATGGGTGACCGCAGCGGAACCCGCGCTCGGGTGGAAGCATGGCAGCTTCATCGAGGCGTACAGCGCGAACCGCGTCCAGTCGAACGACATCGCGATCGAGTCGGCGTCGATCGGACCGTACATCTGCGCGATAGCGGACAAGGGGTTCGAGGGCACGCCCGCCGAGCTACTAGCCAAGGTGACCAGCCTAGCCGGCGAAGCGGCCAAGTCGAAGTCGTTCCCGAAGTCCGCGCAAGCGCTCACGACGAGCCTGAAACGGCTCGGACCGAACCTCCGGAGACGCGGCTATATCTACGAGCGCAGCACCGGACGCCCAAGGATCATCAGGCTGGAGCGACAAGAAAAATGACGAAGTCCCGCAAGTTCGGTAAGTTCGGCAACTTCGGCAAAAGCGCCGCATTAGCAGGGGTATTCCAGCGCCGAACTTCAGTCAGCGGCCAAACAGGAGTTCGGCAAGTTCGGTAAAGCCCGCCGAAGTTCGGTAAGCACAAAAGCTCTGCAAACTGACTGTTTTATGCCGAACCTGCCGAAGTTACCGAACTTGCGGACCCTTCTACATCTACCCAAAACGGGTTGGCGTTCGCCAACACCGACACGCTTCGCCGAAGCGAACGGCAGCATCTACGGGCGCGTGCTCGCCGCCAACCTAGGCGCGACGATTAACAGGAACCGTGTTCGATGAGTGCGAGAACCCGGAGCCGCCAGGACCTCCGCATCCACTCCGAGGCGGTCCGAATCCGATCAGGCGGCCAGCTCGCACCATCGAACCACTGTCGCGTCTGCGGACGACTCTGCACAGACTCGCAATCCATCGAGCGCGGTGTCGGCCCCGAATGCTGGGCGAAGATCGCGCGGACGCTCGAAACCGTAAACGACGAAACGAACCTGAGATGACACAACGAACCCAGCCGCCGCCAGCGACCGGCGTTAAACGCGAACTGCTCTGCCAGGTCGCGCTACCAGGCTGCAGCGTCGCCGCAAAAACGTATGTGCGTCGCGACGACGGCGCGCTGATCGACGCGTGCGACCACTGCTACGCCAAATGCCGCGCAGACGAAGGAGCCGCCGCATGACCGCCAGCGCGGCTGCCAGCGCGTCACACAGCACGACACGACGCATAGACCTACGCGCGGGGTACGAAACTTGAACGCGATCCTGAGACCCTTCACGTTCGCGCTGTCCCGACGCGTACGGGTTCGCGAGTCGTTTGTACGGGTCAACCCCCCGCGCCACCCCAAAAACTAGAACGATGATGTTGCCACCCTTTTACCACGCGCCTCGCATTGTGTACGGTGTGAAAGTTTTTTCAGAGGACTTTGAATTCGTAGGATTGGAGCGGTCGTGTCTTTGATTCGCGGCGCGGTCCGGCAGTGGCGCGGCGATCCGCTCGACCCTCGTAGGTACCGGGATTTGTGGAGCTTCAACTGTGAGCTTTGTTGGCGTGGCGTCCCCGAAGATGAGGCGCGGCAACGACTGACAGCCGCTCGCGATCAGTGGCTCGCGGAGATCGAAGCCGCGCGGTTACGGAACGAGGACGCCGAAAAGGCCGCGCTGAACCACGAGCTGCGCGTCGAGGGTGTCGCCGCCGCGGCGGCGCACCGCTGGCGGGCGATGGGCTGGGATCGCGACGGCAGCGACGGTTCCGGGCCGATTATCGTCGGGGAGGGGTGAACGTTGGACGTCGAGAGCGACTACCTCACGAGCCTTACCGTCGGGTTGATCCGCGACCTACCGGGGTTGCCGCCGGTCGAGCAGGACGCTGCGATCCGGGACGCGCTGGAGGGTCTCACGTCCGACGAGAGGGCGGCGGTCGGGCGGATCTCGCTGGAGATTGCCGCGAGCCACCGGGAGCGGCGGGAGGCTGAGCGCGTCGAGGAGTTCGCGGAGCGGGCTCGTCTCGCCGCGGAGATCGCGCGTTGTCGATCGCGCCGGGACATTCTGGCGCGTTGGCAGCGGTCGCCGATCCCGCTCCGCTGGCGGTTCCGGTGGCTGCGGGTCGCGCAGCGGTTCGGGCTGGTGCGGGTCGACGAGCGGGAGATTGTCCGTGAGATCGAGGGGTGGTTGCTGTGACCATCCGTGACGAGATCGAGGATTGGCCGGTTGCGGCCGTCGCCGCCGAACTGATCGAGGCCGCGGAAAACGGGGAGTTGCCGTTCGTTTTGCTCCAGCTCGACGAACTGGACACGCGGTGTCCGGGCCCGATAGCGCGCTGGGAGCGCCGCGCGATCGTCGAACTGATGGAGTACGGGTCCGACCCGCGGATGGTTCTTCGGGTGCTGCGTCGGGCTGCGCTCGGGCGTCTGGACGGCCATTTCGTGCTGGAGCACGACCGCCTGCCACTCGACGATCTGCTCCGCGATCTCCGACCGGGGACGGAGGCACCGTGAAAACGGTCACGGAACGTGAGGCTAGGCAGATGCTGGGCGACTTGCTCCGCAGTGTCGATCAGGTACCGATCGCCGAAAGGGCAGCGTACTTCGCGGCGATGGAGAAGCTTTCGCGGACATCCCGACCTACATCCTGGATCGCTGGCGCGTGGATCAGGTTGGCGCGATTCAGTTGGGCGGTACGCGACGAGGCGACCGGAGTAACAACAATCACGCTACTCGAAACGGAGAACAGTGACAATCACGGTGAACGTACCCGGAAATTTGCAGGCGATTGACAGCGGCTGCGCGACGACGCCGCTAGGCAACAGCCCGGTGGCGCAAGGCGCCCCGGTGCCGGCGGTGCAACCACCCGCAGCTGCGGTCGTAGCGCCGCCAGCAGGAAGCCCGAGCGTTTCGTGGAATGGGGTGGCTCTCATCGAAGGCGGCAACTCCGCGTCGACCTATCTCGGACGCGACCTATGAGGACAGGAGGAACCAAACCTATGACGATCAACGTGACAGTCCTTGGCGGCGCCGGATGCCAGCAGGCGGTCGATACCGGCTGCGCGGTAACACCGACAGGCGCAAATCCGGTCTCGCAGGCACTCGGCCAGCCGCCAGCGATCGCGACGAACGCCCCGGACAACTGGTCGATCGGGACGGCGGCGAAGGTATGAAACCGCTATCGACCGCCGATCGCCTTGACGCCCTGGAGCGCAGCGACGCGCGACAAAACCGCATTCTCGCGACGCTAGCCGCGGAACGCTTCGGCTTGGACGTTGGGGGGCTGGTCGGCCCGATGGACCCGAACTGGCGTCGCGTGCGCGCCAGCATCCGCGACGAAGCGCAGCAGATCATCCGCGAGATGGCCGAGGCCGAGTCGCCCGAACCGCCGCTCGAGCGGAGAGTGGCATGAGCGCCACCAACCGCACCGGGGTCGAGTTCGACGCGACGCGACTCCCGGCAACCCAGCAGGACGTCCAGACACTCGGGGCCGGAATCGTCGCGCTCGCCGACCAAATCGAGGTCATCGCCGCCGCGGTTGCCGCGGTCGCTGGCGCTCTTGGCGTCGATGCGGGAGCGCTCGACGGTCGCAGGTCCGACGATATCGAGCGCGTGCGCGCGCGGGTCGCTGTGGCCTCGGATGCGCCAGCCGGCGTCCAGAAAATCCTCGACTCGATCGCGGAGTCGAAGCGCCAGGCGCGCGGAGCGACCGCACAAGAGTTGAGCGCCGCCGCCGTCAGAAACCGCGAGGTATCGAAACATGTCTGGGACAACCCGGGCCACCCGCGACTACCTACCTAGGAGCGAAAATGATCAGTAACGCGATCGAACTACGCGAATCCAGCGACGGCGAAAACTGGCAGCTGAACGGTTACGCCTCGACCTGGAACGCACCGTACAAAATGGGTTACGACCCAGTAATGAAGCGCCCGCAGCGGCACGTAGAGATCATGGCGCCGCACAGTTTCCCCGGCGCAGTGGACGGAACGGATGTTGTTGCGCTGCGCGTCGAGCACGCCGACGGTGCGCCGCCGCTGGCCAGCACGCGCGGCGGTTCGCTGCACTTCACCGACGACAGCACCGGCCTTCTGCTTACAGCGATACTGCCGAAGGGCGAAACCGACGTCGCCGATGCTGTGAGCAAGGTCAAGCGCGGCGTCTTGAGCGAGCTGAGCGTCGGGATGTCGATCCCTAAGGGCGGCGACCAGTGGTCCGACGACCGGACGCGACGAACGATCAAAAAGGCGCGGCTCGCGGAAGTGTCGCTAGTTCATTTGGCAGCGAACCCGGCCGCGCGAGTGCTGGGCGTCCGCGGCGAAACCGACGAGTACGAGGTCCGCTATGTCGGAAGCCTCGCCGTCGTCGAGACCCGCCGAGACTTCACGGACGCCGAAAAAGCAGCGCTCGGGAAAGAAGGCAAAGCGGTCTATTTCGACGGCGGCTGGCACTTCCCGACGCCGACCCGAACCGACTACGACAACGCCGTGCTGGCGCTCGGAAGAACCCCTGGGAAAAACCGTGCGCTCGTCCGGCGCTACCTGATCGGCCGCGCCAAAGCAGAGGGTTGGCCGATTCCGCCTAGTTGGAACTCGGACGGGACAATCAAACGGTCGTTGCGGAAAATGAGCGACGCCGAGATCCGGGCTCGCGTCCTTGTCGGCCGCCCGATGGCGCCGCCCAGCGTCGAAAAAAGTTGGACGATGCTGCGACTCCAGGCCGAGCGGATGGCGAGGCGATGAAAGGCGGAGCGCCAGTCGCCCAACGGGAAGCATCGAGCCCCGCGGTATTGATCCAGCGAACCCAGGCGGTTGTCCGCGCATGGGCGGCGCACGACGAACCCGCAGTCAGGTACGAGTGTCGACTGTTGGCGAGCGAAGCGCGCACCCTCGCCGGCTCGGACCCGTTATGGCTCGACGGCTGCCACCAGCGCCAGCGGATCATGGTCGAGGCCGAACCGTCCGGGCGCGGCGGATCATCCTAGTCCCGTAGTACGATGGCACCAACACAAAGAGTCGGCCCCGGCCGCCTCTGCGGCTCCTGGGGCTTGTTGGACGAGTGCGCGAGCCTGCTTGACGTAGGCTGCGGAGACGCCGAACAGAGCGCCGAAATGCTCCGCAGGAGCCGAGATGACCTCGTCATTTTTAGCGAGGTCAGAACGCTGGCCAGAGCCGATCAGCACTCGTCCTTCCTTTGCTGCCATCTCCCATGCTTCGGCTGCGGCGACTGCCAGTTGCTGCTTCGCGAGCAAAACCCTTCGCGCAGATTTGCGCCAAGGGTTTACGGTCCGCGACCCCCTCGGCCACGCGCCGGGACTCCGCCGGGATCAGATCAAGCGCCGTCCGCAACGAGGACTCGTCCAGCCCATTATTAGCGGTGGCGGAACCGCCACCGCTAATAATCTGTGCAACCCGCCCCTGCGAGATCCCGAGCGTCCCGGCGATAGCCTCCTGCGTCTGGCCGACCTCGCCGAGCAATACCGCAGCGAGGGCACGCGCGGCGCGCTGACGCTCTCGGGCCGTCCCTAGCGCGCCTACGCCGCTCCGACGGCCCACCCCCTACTACCGCCCTACCCAGCGTCAACCGACCTCACGCAGGCTGTTACGCGCGCGTCGCGCTTCTGTAACGTAACCTCTGACGCGTCGGACGGTGTTTCTGTGCCATACGGTGCTTCCGGTCGCGGTCTCGAACTGGTGGAACGACAGGAGGTCGGCGAGCGCTTGCATCGTAAGGTGGTCGCGGTCGCGGATGAACTCGACCGCAGCTAGTCCGGCTGGGTTGCTGGCCCAGTATGGCGGCATGGCGGGTCGTTGTCTTTGGGCGGCGCGTTGGGCGGTGCGTAGCCGGTCGATGTTGACCCGCCAGTCGCGTAGGTCGTTGCCGGCTACCCGCCATAGTTCGGCTTCGCGTGACGCGTCCGGGGAGCAGCGCAATAGGAGTTCTTCGCTGTCGAGTCCGCTGGATATCAGCAAGCCTTCGGCTTCGATCATTTCGCGGAGCGCGACTTGCGCTTGCCCGACGCCGAGTCTGCGGAGCGAGAAAACTAGGATGCCGTCTGCGTTCGCGTCGCGGCATGCGGTAATGATCCGAGGTCCGCGGTCGGTTTTGATTGCGGATTCGATGAAGTTGATTTGGTTTACGATCGTGAACCCGCGGCGTCGGGCGGTCCATTTGTTCGCGGTGTGGTGTGGGTGGTCGTCGCCTTTTGACTCTTTCGCCTTGTACGGCGACTCGCGGCTGTAGCTGATGAGTTTGAGTTTCGGCGCTGGTCGGACGGGGCCGGCTGGTAGCAGCTCGCGGATGAATTTGTCGGTCATGCGACCGCCCGCGGGGTTACCTGCGCGACGATCCGGGCCAGGTGCTCGTCGTCGAGCCTGTAGGTCTTGACGCGCTCCATCTGTCCGTCCTCGGTTTGCATGATGCAGGCGCCGCGCTGGGAGAGCGGGATGTTCACGGCCGAGTAGGCGGCGTCGGTTGCGCCGCGCCCTAACACGGCTTCGCTCTGGTCGATGGTTGCGGTCCTGAACGCGACCCGGCGAGTGAAGTTCTCGCGGATCTCGGACGGTAGAACCGCGACGGTCGGGTGCTGGATCGCGCCGACAACGATCACGCCTAACTTCCTGCCTTTGCTGATGATGTCCCGTAGTTCGGTCTGGAACTTTCGCTCGGCGGCGAACGAGATCATCTCCTCGATAACAACGACGATCGGCGGTAGGTCGGGGTGGTCGACGATCTTGCGCATCCCGTTGCTTTTGAGGAGACTGATTCTCTCTTGCATGATTTGCCTGATCTCGCGCAGCATGTCGGTTCCTTCTTCGACACTGGCCGTGAAGCGTTCTGCGCGCGGCTCCCACTGGTGAAGTTCAAGCTCTTGCGGGTCGACTAGGAACAATCGGACTGCGGGGTCGAGCGCGCAGGCGGCGATCAGCAAACTGGATGCGTTCGACTTGCCGGACCCGGTCGAGCCGGCGAGTAGGACGTGGTTTTCGACGAGGCTGATCGAGACGGGTTGGCCGAGTTCTCCGATGCCGAACGGCGTTGGCGTCCAGATCGACGGTTCCGCGGTCCCGTATCCGGGCCACGCGATCGAGTCGGGTAGGTCCGCGATCGGGTCACGCTCGACGAGTTCGAGGTATCCGGATCCTTCGCTGTGGGTAGAGCGCTCAAGGCGGACGGTGTGGACGCCGACGCTGGCGGCGACCCGGCTGCGAGCGGTCGCTACCTGCTGGAAGTCGGCGCCGAGACCGACAGAAATCGGCATCCTGTGCCCGAGGCTGGTTCGTTCGGGCTTGCCGACGAATATCTGGTGCGCTCCGTCCTTGTTGAGGCCGGCGTCGTGGAGCGCGACCGCGACGCGTCGGCGGATGGTTCGTAGCCGCCAGCGCTCGATGGTCGACGTTCTGAGTCCTGCGTGGAGCCAGGCGACGCCGATCCATCCGCCGGCTAGGAGCAGCACGGCGAGCAGGCTCACGCCGAGCGCTTGCCGGGCGACCAGGACGGACGCGATCGCGGCGAGGCCGGCGGCAATCTCGAAACGCCACACCAGACGGCGGCCCATCTGCCAGACGTAGAACGCGAGCAGCCCAGCCCCGAGCAGGATCAGGCTGCCGGACGCGACCGCGTATACCGCCCAGCCTGCGACGATCGCCCACGGCGCCCAGCGCGAGAACCGGCTGCGCTCGCGCAGCATCGCGGGTTCGCGCGGCAGGTTCGCGAGCATGCGATGTCCGCCGACCGCGCCGCGGGCGATCGCGACCAGCGACGGGAGCGCGAACGCCACGACCAGCAAGACGGCCAAGATAACGAGCGTGTGCGTGCTCACGGTGTCGTCTCCGGGAGCGCATGATCGCCCTGTAGCGTCCACCACACTGTCCGGTCCGAGCAGGCGACTTCGGCGGCGGTCGGGTACGCGACGCAGACGACGCGCTGGTGCGGCGTGCTGCGGTTGTGCGCGATCTGCGCCGCTATCGTCGTGTCGTCGCGGGCGTTGAAATCGCTGACCGGGACGAACGTGGTCGGCTTCGCTCCGATGCCGGCGACGACGACCGCGAGCGTGACCGCGACCATCGCGGCGGCGGCTGCGGCCCATGCGGGGACGCGACGGAGAGCGATCAGGCGGCTCATTCGGGGGTGTCCTTTGGGGGCTGTGGTTTCGGGCGGGGTTCGAGGTCGCCGACGAGGATCAGTCGCCCGACGCGCTGGGCTTCGACGGGGAGTTTCCCGTCACGAAACCAGCGGTATGCGGTTTGGCGGTGGATGCCTTGTTCGGCGGCCCATTCTGCGAGGTTCACTTCGATTAGCCTCCTTTGCCTTGCTTGAGGCTAGTATAGCGTATTGTAGGGCGTTTGAGTACGTTCTAGGGCAAGAATGTGCGCTGCAGTCTAATTGAGTACGTTCTAGGCGTTCTAGAAAGTTTCTAGAATTCAGCGCTAATTAGCGGGAAACGCGCTATAGTTACAGCCATGACCGACGAACCGAAAACGCGGGGCCGCCCCAAAGACCCGCTCCTGAGCCACTGCCGCGCGATGTTCCCCGCGGAAAGCCAACGAACGGTCGAGCGCTTCGCGCGCTCCCTACGCCTGCTCGATCGGAGCGCTACTCCGACCGAGGTCCAGCAGCGGCTGGTACGGGAGTGCACGCGCCCTAACGGCTCTTTCAACTTCAGCGAGTTCGAGCGTCGCGCGGAAGCCGCAGCGATGAAGGTGGCGAGTTGACTACGGAGACGCCAACCCTGGCGGTGATCTACGCGGCGAAGTCGACCCAGGACCGCCACGCGTCGATCCCGGAGCAGCTAACCGACTGCCGCGACAAGGCCGACGAGCACGCCTGGCGGATCGTCGGCGAGTTCCAAGACGAAGGCTTCTCCGCGTACAGCGGCAACCGCGGCCCCGGCCTGGAACGCGCGAAGCGGGCGGCGATCGACGCGGCGGAACAGACCGGCGCGACGGTGATGCTGGTCGCGCAGGCGCACGACCGTTTCGCACGCGGCGCTGGCGACCGGCCGAACGCGCCGCAGTCGCTCGGCGAAATCTGGCACGAAATGCGCCGCCGAAACGTGTGGCTGCGCACGGTCGAGGACGACGACGAACTACGCGACGAGGCGTCGGTCGCCGCGATCGGCCGGCGCGCATACATCGACTCGGCGCGGAAGTCGAAAGCCGTCACCAAGGGGCTTCGGCGTCGCGCGCAGGACCGCGGGATGCTCGCGGGCGGCCCGCGTCCCTACGGCTTCCTGAACAGCCGGCTAGACGAGCGGGTCCCGGCCGAGGTCGCTGTCGTCTCCCGGATCTTCGCCGAGGCGATCTCCGGCCGGTCGCAGAAGGCGACCGCGAAGGGGTTGAACGACGACGGGATCCGCTCCTCGACCGGCGGGAAGTGGGTTCAGTGCAGCGTCCGAAGCGTCCTCTGCAACCCGATCTACATGGGGAAGATCCGCCACGCGGGACAGGTCTACGACGGCGCCCACACCGGGATCATCGACGAGGCGACATGGAGGGCCGCCGAAGCGGTCCGCAGCGGCCAGACCAGGACGCGGCAGAACGGCGGCGGCCGGTACCCGAAGGGTCATCACCTGCTGACGAAGGGGCTGCTCCGTTGCGGGCGTTGCGGCGACGCGATGGCGCCGCGCACCGACCCGCGTGCGAACGGTCCAGCGAGCGAGGTTTATCAGTGCCTCGGTAGATACAAGGATCGAGAGTCCTGCGACCAGCGTCCTGTCGACCGTGTCGCCGTGGACGACGCGATCCTTTCCGAGCTGTCTGCGCGCTACCTCGATATTGACGAGACGAGGGAGCGTCTGCGAACCAAGCGGAACGCCGACACGGCGCTCGCGGCCGAGGCGCTGGGTCAGGCCGAGCGGGAGGCGCTGAAAGCGGCGGAGCGTCTCGCGCGCGTCACCAGAGCGTTCCAGGACGGGATCATCGAACCGGAGGACTACCGCGAGCAGCGCGCGGGGTTGATCGAGGAGCGGAACGCCGCAGATGCCGCCGCCGAACGGGCTCGGGATCGCGCCGCGCTGCTCGGAACCGAACAGGGCGACGTCGAGGAGGAGACGCTTCGGCGCCTCGCCGATCTCCGCGCGTCCGTCCTCGGCGGGATCGAGCACGCGCCCGACCTGAACGCGCTCCGGACGTTGCTGCGCCAGTTGTTTGACTCGATCACCCTCCGCGACGGTTCGCTGATCCTGTCTCTCGCCCGCGAGACGATCTCCCTACCGGACCTCTACCAGCGCGTGACGATCAGCCCGAACCCGCTTCCGGGCGGCATCACCGTCCTCGACGACGGGCTGCTGCCGATCCGCAAGCGTCCGCTCGCGCTCGCCCCGTTTTCCGATTACGAAGCCTTGGGCAGGTAGTCGTCGGCGCCGAGCCCGAGCCCGTCGATGAGGTCCTCATCCTCCGCGGCGCCGGTCAGCATCAGCACCCGGCTGCGCCCGCCGGCGGCGACGAGCTTTGCGCACACCGCGTCGCCATGGACGGCTGGAAGGTCGCGATCGAGCACGATCACGTCGTAATCGTGTACGAGCGCGCGCTTCAGGCCTACGTCGCCGTCCAGCGCGATATCGACCGCCATCCGCGTCTCCCGCAAACCGGCGGCGACCGTCTCCGCCAATTCCTCGTCGTCCTCGATCACAAGCACCCGCATCGGCCGCTCCTTCTCAGATGAAGGTAACCAGCCGAACGTTTCACGGTGGTCTCACCGGCTGCGGTACACGGACCGCTGGCGGCGAGGAGGAGGGGAAACCGTGCTGAAACCGACCGTCGCGTAGAACCGATGCGCACACCCGAGGAAAGAGACCAGATGCCAGACAGCAGTCACCCGAAACGGCTGACCCGCTCACCGCGAGCATGCATGTTCGCCGTCGCCACACTCCTGACCGGGGTGCTGCTGGCAGGCTGCGGTGGAAGCTCCCCCAGCCCGACCGTCGCAACGGCGGGCGGCGCGAGCACCCCGGCGTCGACCGCCACGAGCGCCGGGCACGCGCCCGCCACCGGGTCGAGCACCGTCACCAACGCCGGCGCAACGGGCTCGGGCTCGACCACACCGTCGCCGCTCGCGTTCGCCAGGTGCATGCGCGCCAACGGCGTGCCCAACTTCTCAGACCCGCAACCCGGAGGCGGAACGATCTTCTCCACCG
Source organism: uncultured Solirubrobacterales bacterium (assembly GCA_963709135.1). Classification (GTDB taxonomy): domain Bacteria; phylum Actinomycetota; class Thermoleophilia; order Solirubrobacterales; family Solirubrobacteraceae; genus Palsa-465. Next base: position 28,238 of record CAVPVI010000005.1, read on the forward strand.
CTGGAATCAACCCCTCAGCGCCCGCGTTCAAGGCGGCGCAGGCGAAGTGCCAGAAGCTCCTGCCCCATAGCGGCGCCGGGCCCGCGTTCTCCGAACAGGCGCTGGTCGAGGTGGACAAGGTCGCGGTGTGCATGCGCGCGCACGGGATCTCCGAGTTCCCCGACCCCAAGAGAGCTCCTATGGGCCGGCTCCCGTCCGTCCCAGCCGGCATCACCGAGATAACCGACTACGACGGAGCGCTCCTTGAGTTCCCGGCCACGCTCAACATGCAGTCGCCTGCGTACACGCAGGCGGCGGCAGCGTGCGGCGCCCTGGCCCAGAAACTCGGTCGCGGCCCGCACTGATGCGATCCGAGAGCCCAGGCGGGCATCCCGACGGGACTTCCCGCTGCCCGCCCGCGACGGCTCGCGCTGCCGCGCTCTCACCGCCCCACGGTGGTGACGACCGTCCTCGCACCCGCTCGTGCTACCGCGGGGTCGTCTGGCTACCAGCTCTGACGTGCGACTCTCGACGAGACATGATCTCCGCGGCCGGAGGCCACAGCACCTGGTCTTCCGCTCCGACGGGCATCGAGCGGCGTTCATGCTGCCTTGGCGGCCGTCGCGGGGAGCAGGTCGAGGTGCGGGTCGAATGCGTCGGGCGGGTCGATGAGCCCGTCGGTGGCGTACTCGCCGAAGCGTTTGATCCGCTCTCTGATGTACGGGGAGAGCGCGGCGACGGCGGCTGGGGTGATCTCCCAGCCCTCCGCGGCGAGTTGGCGCAGGACGGTGGTCATGTCCAGGGCGGTGTGGAAGATCACGCAGTTGGCGAGCAGCGTGTTGAACTTGATGATCTTCTCCTGCTCGGCGGGGTCGTTGCGCTCGATCGTGTCGTGCCCGAACCGCAGCCAGGCGGAGAAGTCGTTGTAGGCCTCGACCTTGTTCGTCGCGGCGGTGATCTCCTCGCGCAACTCGGGCTCGGAGATGTACCGCAGCAGCGTGATCGTGCGGATCACGCGCCCGAGCTCGCGGAACGCCTTGTAGATGTTGTTCTTGCGCGACTCGGTCCCCAACCGGCGCAGCAGCAGGGTTGAGGACAGCCGGCCCGCGCGGATCGAGAGGACGACCTGCATCAGGTCAACCCAGTGCGTCTCGATCAGCTGCCAGTTGATCGTGTTCTCCCCAGGGGCGCCGAACAGCTGGTCGATGTGCGCGTAGCGGACATCGACCGCGTGACGGTAGAACGTGAGGTCCTTCCAGTTGCGGATCCGGGTCAGCAGCTCGAACCCGAACAGGTGCGCGAGCGCGTGGACAGGGTAGCTCTGGCCTTGCGTGTCGGCATGGATCGTGTCCGGCTCAGCCTCGGAGAGGTTCTCCAGGAGCCCTTCGATGATGTAGACGGCCTCCCAAACGCCGCACGGGATGAAGTGCGAGAAGAGCGCGATGTAGTTGTCGGCGATGTGGTGGTAGGCGATCCCGCCGTACCCGCCGTAGCGGATATGCGACTCAGCCAGCAGGTTGTCGATCAGCGTGTCGACCTGGGTCCCGTCCGCCGCGACGCTCGTGCCGTCACCCCACGCCTTCACCAAGTCGAGCAGCAGATAGGCGTTGACGACGTCTGCGCTCGCGAGGTTCAGCTTCCCGGTCGTGAAGTGCCGGGCGGCGGTCGCGCCGAGCTCGTGCGCGGACACGCCACGGATATGCCGCGCGGCCTGCGCCGGGCCGAGGTTGCGCCGTAGGTGAACGTCGTCAGCACGTAGCGCAGCAGCGGATCGGCGAGCTTCGGGTCAGACCCCGAGGCGGGCCCGAACCGCCGCCACCACTCAAGCCAGTACGCCGTCCGCGCGAGGATCTCCAACAGCGTGCGCTCGGGCATCCGCTCCTTCAACGCCTCCTCCAAGGCCAGTTCGCCCGCGGCCGGGCCGCGGGCGCGGCGGCGCTTGAGCGACGGGACGCCGGTCGCCGGGTCGATCACGAGATCGGTGTTCTCCGGGTACTTGGCATCAACGATCGCGGCCTGCGCGGTCAGCCTGGCACGCAGCTGATCGGTGAAAGCCCGGGCGCTGCCCGGCAGGCCGGTCTCGGCGCAGAACTCCTCGAGCAGCCCCTCGCATTGCTCCCAAGACAGCAGCTGCGCGGCCCAGTTCGCGTACGCCTGTGACCCCCGCACGGCGATATCCCCGGTCCACAACTCCGCGGCGAGATACGTGAACACGCACGCCTCGAAATGACGGCGATGCAACTGCCCCGGATGATCACGATCGACCACAATCCGCTGCCACTGCTCCGAGGCGAACGACAGATCGAACCGGACGCCGTCGAGATGGTCGGGGATGAAATCGCGGGTCAGGTGCCGTGCGCGACCGCGTGCTCGACGGCGTCCAGCACGCTGCGGTCAGCGCTCGTCGCCTCCAGCCCGACCACCCTCGTGAACGCGAACATCGTCGCGCGGTCACGCCGACGGTGCTTGTCGACCAACGGCATGTAATTGTTCGCGTGATGCGCTGAGACCGCCTCGATCTCGGCAAGCTGCGCCTCGAACCCGCCCGCGTCCTCGACGATCCGGCGCGCTCGCCGCAGCGCCGCGGCCGCGTCGACGGTCTCGCTGCTGCGCGGGTCAAGACAGCCGAGCACGCCGCGGTAGCTGATGATCAGCCGCTCACTGATCTCCGCCTCGCGCTCGCGGATCTCGGCAAGCTCAGCCTTCGCGAGCTTCGTGACCGACGCCATCCGCTTGCAGAACATCTCCGCCAGATCATCACGCGCCCGCGTCCTCGCGACGTGAACCATGCACGCCAACAGCGCGATCCGCTTCAGCGGCGCGACGTCGCGCATCACCGCCGCGTCGGCGGCCATCGCCTCCCCGGCGAAGTCAGCGATCTTCGCCTCCGCGATCCCCTCCAGCCACGCCCCGGTATCGCCGAGCGAATCGACCCACCGCAAGTGCTCCACCTGCTCCCGAAACCCCGACCACGACGCTCGCCCGGCTGGCCGCTTCAAGCGGTTATACGCAGTCTTCGGACCAGGGCCGACGACCTCCAGCAGATTCTCAAGGCCCACACGGTCAGGCAGCGCGATCCGGCCGGCGACACGCTCGAACATGCCCGTGTTCACCTCGAGACGAACCCTCGACGCGAGCTCGTCAACCGTCGAGAACGCCGGCAGCTCCAACGACGCCTTCACAACCAGCTCCAACGCGACGTTGATCAGATCCGACGGATCGTTCATCACCTCAGCCGCCGAGCGAATCCCAGCCACCGCGACGCCCGCGCCCGCTGCGGATCATGCACCACGCCCAGACGACCGCGCACCAGCTGCCGCTGCGACTTCACATCTCGAGCCTCGCACGACGCCGCCGTGCCCTCCGGCAAACCAAGCCACGGCGGACGTGCTCGACGACCGCCACAGGGACCTCCCGGACCGCGGGAAGTACCCCAGCCGCTGGAAGCACGCCAGCGACAGCACCAGCGACAACAGGTGCTCATCAGAACGGGTGTGCTCCCGAGCCCACACCACGTCCTCGCCCGCGGGGCTCAACGAGCAGCTCCCGCGCCGTCACCAGACGCCGGAACCGCGGGTACGCCGTCCGCTCAATCGACGCCATCGCCGCAAACCCGAACGTCAGATCTTCGGATCCGAGCGCAAAAAGCGCTCGAGACGAAGCTCGAGATCGCTCTTCGCGAGCTGGCGCTCGATCGTGCCGCGGCCCAACTCGTCGGCGAGCTCGAGGATCCGAGCGAGCTCGACCCGCAGCTCCCCCGAAACGCCCTGCAGCCGCACGACCTCGCCCTGCTGAGCGCCGGTCAGCCGCTCAGAACGCCAACGCTCCAGCTGCCTGTCATAAACATCACACCACTCAAGCCCTTCACCGTTGACCCGCTTCGTCTCAGCGATCGTCGCGTCGTCAAACACGAACGGCTTCGGCCGCGCCCTCAGCAACCTCGCGTAATGCTCCCGCGCGTCCGCCAGACCCCCGTCGATCAACGACGCGATCGTCGCCAACATGCTGATCGGCTGCCAATTCGGCTCGCCACGGCCGTTCACGCAGCCGAGGCTACCCTCCCCGCCGGGACGCCGAGAGCGCCCATCCCGCAGTTTGCGACCAACCACTCAAGGCGGCTGATGGACTTTTCCGCCTTATCTTGGCCGTACGCCCGCTACTGCAGCAGCTAGCCTAGGCCTAAAACAAGCGATCGGGCGGTATGAGGCGGGTTCACTGGCCGGGATGGACCGGCGAGGCCTCAGCGAGGCCGTAGGGGCCGTTGGGGAAGGAGTCGGGTGCTGCTCGGGCTCGTGGTTGGTGTGGGGGACGGGTCGTGTGAGGCGGTTTGACGCGTTGTTTGGGGTCGGTGATGCGCCGGCGTGTGTGGCCGGTGGTTGCTGGGGTGGGGTTGTGGTTGGGGTGGTCGCGTTGGCCGCTCCGGCGGGGTGGTTAGAGGATGTCGGTGAGGCGGAAGAACGCGCTGAGCCATGGGTTGTAGGCAAGGATGCGCCAGCGTACGGTTCGTCCGGTCGTGAGGATCTGGGCGGGGATCTGTATGAACGCCGTTTGGAAGGTCCGGAAGTCCATGGTGAGCAGGCGTCGGCGTTGTTCGTTGTGGCGCTCGGTCCAGCGCGGGGTGACTGGTAGCAGTAGCGCGCTCCAGGCTTTCAGGCTCCAGGCGAGCGCGGCCATGGTCATGTACGCCCAGTTGGCGTTGAGGGTGTTGACGGGGGCGTGTAGGGCGCGGACGCCGGATTTGAGTTGGCTGATGAGGTTCTCTTGGTTGCAGCGTTGGCGGGCTTCGTTGATGATCTCGTCGGCGGTCATGGTCCGGTCGTTGGTGATGTAGAAGAAGTAGCGGTGCTGGTCGAACAGGACGTTCTCGCCGCGTTCGACGGAGATGTTTTTGCGTAGCGCGACGACGCGGTAGTCGCGGTTGCAGTTGCCGGGACGGTAGGAGAACTCCACGACGTCCTGTGCTGTTTGGCGTAGCACCTTGTAGTTGCGTTCGCGGACGATGCCGTCCTTGACGTTGCGCGGACGGGTGCGTTGCTTGGTGGCGATCTGCTGCTCGGCGCGGGCGGCGAGTTCGTGGTAGAGCGCGTCGTCGACGCTCTCGGCTCGCTTGATCAGGTTCGCGCGGGCGTCGTAGCCGAACACGAACTGCACGTTGTCGTCGTCGTAGCGGTCGAACTCGGTGGTGAGCGAGAAGTCGGTGTCGCCCCGCAGCCGGATCTTCTTGAACCCCGCCTCCCGGCAGAGCGCGATCGCTCGGTCGTAGAGGTCGATGACGCCTTCGTGGCTGGGGCGGTTGGCGCCCAAAAGCCCCTGGTAGAGCGGTTCTTTGGTGTTCGCGAGCGAGACCAGGAGCGCGGAGTACCCCCAGATCCCGTTGTAGGCGATGTCCATCCCCTCCTTGGTCTGCGCGTCGGTCGGCACGATGCTCGCGTCGGCGTCGATCACCGCCGGCCCCGCGAAGAACGAGTCCGGCTGGGAGCGCCACACCCGGAGCCGCGCGCGGTTGACCGCCTCTTGCAGCGCGAGGACCGCCTCGGCGTCAAAGCGCCGACAGAAGTCCCCAGCGGTTGTGGGGTCCGGGAGGCTCTGAACACCCAGGCCGTCAAGGAACACCGCGTCGGCGCGACGCGCCTCGATGTCCCCCAAGCGCTGCCCGCCACACAGCGCGTTGTAGGCGATGTTCAACACGTGGTCAGACTCGTAGTAGGGCTTGTGGCACTTGAGCAGCTGTAGCGAGCTGTCGATTTCAGCGGCCAGGCCGGTCGCGCTCACGAGCTTGGCGATCGCGCCGATCCCGCCGTGGGCGGTGCCCTTCGTGCGCCCCGAGAGCTCATAGGCGATCTTCGCCCGCCCCAGCACCGGCCCGTTCGTGTTCGAGACAACGGCGCGCTCCAGACGCCGCTCGATCGCGGCTGCCTGTGTCCGAAGCTTGGCGGTTCGCTTGCGGTGCTTGGTGCTCATCGGTTGCTCCTGGTTGCCAATAACACAATACCAGACAGTATACATACTGTCTGGTATTGTGGGATACTGACCGCCAAGAAAAGAAGACAGAGACCACTAACGACATGCCCCCGACCGACACCACCGAACAGCTCGCCGACTACGAGCAGCGCTACCACGACCTCGCCGCCCAACTCGCGACGATCGGCCTGATCCACTCCGGCAGCCTCACCGCTCGCTACACCCGCTGCGCAACCCCGGGCTGCAAATGCCACGCCGACCCACCCCAACCGCACGGCCCGTACTACCAGTGGACCGCGAAGGTCAACGGCAAGACCGTCACCCGCCGACTCAACCAGACCGAAGCCGAGCTCTACCAAGAATGGATCGCCAACGACCGCCAGCTACGAGACGTCATCGCACAGATGCGCGAAGTCGCAGCCAAAGCCACCGAGCTGAAGCTCAAACAAGCAGCCAACCCGTAAGCGATCAGCTGCACCTCAAAGCTCACACAAACCACCCGGCCTCGGCTCGCGGCTAGCCCAAAAAGCCCCGAAAACACAGGCCTTCCGGGCTCAGCCCCGAATCCTCAAGACCTTCCTACGCTTGCTTTAGGACTAGGTTGAGTTCGCGGCCGGGAGCCCGCGTGGTTCACGAAAAACGAACCGTTGTCATTTGATGTGAGAGCGAGCCCGAACAGGTCTCCGGCTCGCATTGGGCACGAGAGTCTGGGTCGCAACCCGAGTGCCGTTCGGCGTTGTCATCGACGATGTTGCGATCACCACTGTCGCGGTCACGATGTTGCGTTTGGGAGCGATCACGAGCCCGAGCGGGGCCATGAGCTCACCTCCCAGGTGACGTCAGGCCGCCATTGCCGAGGACGGTATTCGTGGAAACATGGGTGAACTTGCTGATGAACGGCTGTTGAGCGAACGCAACCGAAGGTAACAACACGAGCGCTGGCCCGACCGCAGCCAGCAAAATAACGGGACGACGAATTGCCGAAGACATGCGGCTTCCTTTCGTTGGTCTTTCCCCTAACCCTAAGGACGCACTCCGCAAGGTGAACCTTCCCGGATGAATTCGAGTTCACGCGCGCGGCGCGGCGCGGCATCGAATCGATCGGATTAGCTGGCTGCACCTGGAAGGAAACCGCCGCCAGGGCGTCTGGCCTCTCCAAGAGCGTGAAACACGCCAACACACCTCAGCCAGAAGGAATCCAATGCGTCAAACAACTCAGATAGCCAGCACGGCGACTCGGTCAACCGTCGCGAGACGGCGCACCCTGCGGTCCCTCATCAACTCCCCAACTCGCCTGGGACAGATCGCGCTCGGTTTGATCTGGTGCACGGATGGTCTGCTCAAGCTTCAGCCGTTCTTCGTTCACCATTTCGTAACTGGCGTGATCGACCCGAGCGCCGTCGGGCAACCGGGGGTGATCGCCCTACCGATCAAATCGATCGCCAGCATCATCGCCCCCCACCAAGGCCTCTTCGTCGTACTCGCCGTCCTCACTGAGATCACGATCGGGATCGGCCTGCTCGTGCCCCGCACCGTGAAGCCAGCCCTGCTCCTGTCCATCCCCTGGGCGCTCAACATCTGGCTCACCGGCGAGGGCTTGGGCGGACTGTTCACCGGCACCGCGCCCACCCCGCTGCTCGGGATCCTCGGCACCGCACCCCTGTATATCATCGTCGGACTCCTGGTGTGGCCGCGCAAGGCGGAGCACGGCAGCGAGTCGGGCTTTGGGTTGCTGGGCCGACGCGGCGCCCGCGCCGTGTGGGCGGCGCTCTGGCTAGGCGGCGCCGCGCTGTGGATAGTTCCCTCCAATGCCGGCAGCCACGCGCTGGGCGGCGCCTTGACCGCGGCGCCGTCGGGTGCGGACTGGCTGACGAGTCTGCACTCCTCGGCCGCAAGCGCCATCGCCGACTCGGGCACGACAATCACGATCGCGCTTGCTGTCGTCTCGGCCGGGATCGGCCTCAGCGTCATCTGGCTTCGCGGCACCCGGATCACGCTGCTTACCTCGATCGCCCTCTCACTATCGTTCTGGGTCCTGGCCGAGGGCCTCGGCGGACTGTTCACCGGCCAGGCCACCGACGTCGGCACCGGCCCGCTGATGATCCTTCTCGCCGCGCTGCTCCTGCCGCTGGCCACGCAGTCCGCGCCGGCCCTGGCCCACGCCCGGGTTCCGTCACACGCGCTACCAGAGTCAAGTCACCCGGAGACGGGTCGCATCGCCGCCTGAAAGATGTTCACGACAGCGTCCTGCCAGACCCGAGACCGAGCACGCGCTGGCACGATCAGTCGCGTATTTGGTAGGCAGGACGCTTCGAGCATTCTTCGGACAGACGCTTCACGGGCGCCGATAGTCAGACGGAGACGGCTGCTCTCCATCCGGTCCGCAGCGCAGCAACCGCCCTTTAGCTGAGCTTGCCATCGCCCCACTGCCGCACCGCCGTCCGGACCGGACCAACGTCGCACACCTCATTCATGACGCGACAGGCAGGCCCACGGGAGCCGACGCCGGCCCCGTATGCGCGGAAGGCGAGATAGCGCTCGAGAGGATCGAGGCGCAGAACACCTTGGCTGTCTAGGCGATGCATAGCCATCGTGCTCTCCCTCGTGACGCGGGTCTCCGCGTCGAAACCCATGTTCAGGGGAGATCGGGAGCGCGTTGGCAGTCTGATTGGCATGATCGGTTTCGACGGCATTCGGCTGCTGTGAGCTTCCGGGGGCGGAGGGTCTCGTGGTAAGGGATGCAGTCACGCCGGTGGGCCTGAGAGGCCTGGTCCCGCCGGCTGGTCGGGCAGTCGGGGACGGTGCCCGGGCGGGGGGATGATCGGTGGATCTCTGTTTATCCCGTTTGTAGGAGGAGTTCATGTCAGAGGAGCGACGATACGCACTTCGGGAACCGCCTTCTCGAGCTTGCCAACCCAAGCCGAGAGACAGCCACGGCGATTCGTCTCGTGCGGGACCGCGGGCTGTGGTCGGTGGAAGTTGAGATCGCTGTAAGTGGCGGGATCCGTACAAAGTGCTCGGCCTGCCGCGCCGCTGCGTGACGGTCGCGTTCGCGGCATGGCGCGCTAGATTCGCTGCGGCTGATCGGCTTCGCGGTCGCACCCGGCGCGTGGATTTTCGTCATAGAACTACGTTGCTGAGCAAATGGCGAATTTCACTGGCACAGGGGTTGTTGTCGTCATCAGCTCGAGAAACGTGTCGGGATCGTGCGGTGGCGCGAAGTGATAACCCTGGCCGAGGTCGCAACCGGCGTTCAGCATCGTTTTGAGCTGGCCGTCGCTCTCGATGCCCTCAGCGACCGTTAGCAGTCCGAGGGGGCGAGCGAGCGAGACGATCGAGTACGCGAACGCGGCAGCCTTGGCGTCCGTCCCGATCTCGGCAACGAATGAGCGGTCGATCTTGAGGATGTCGATCGGCAGCCGACGCAGGTTTGTGAGCGACGAATACCCGGTGCCGAAGTCGTCCATCGCGATGCGTACGCCGTGCTCGCGTAGCCGGTCGAGCATCGTCACGGCCGCCTTGGAGTCGTGCAGCAGCGACGTTTCCGTGATCTCAAGCTTGAGCAACTCGGGGGGAAGGCCGCAATCGTTCAGGGCGGCAACGACGTCCCGTAGGAGCCGCCCATCCTGAAGCTGACGGGCTGAGAGGTTGACGCTCACAAACAGCGGCTTCCGGCTCGGGCGTGCTGTCTGCCAGCGGGCGGCTTGCTGGCAAGCCTCAGCCAGGATCCAGCGCCCGATCGGGACGATGAGTCCGGTTTCCTCGGCTAGCGGGATGAACTGCAGCGGCGGGATCAGACCCCGATCGGGGTGATGCCAGCGTAGTAATGCCTCGCCGCCGACTAGCTCGCCGTCGGTCAGTCTGACGATTGGCTGGTAGTGCAGCAGTAGTTCGTCGTGGTCGATCGCTCGGTGCAGGTCCGCATCGAGCTTGACACGGTTCCGCAGCGGTGCAGCCATGTCTTCATGGAACAGCTCATAGCGGCCGCGACCGTTCTGCTTGGCTTTGTACATCGCGAGGTCAGCATCGCGGATCAAGCCTTCGGCGTCGTCAAGGCGAGGGGTACCGAGGGCAATCCCGATGCTGGCGTCAATGAACACGTCGTGGCCGGCCACGGTGAATGCGCTCGCGAGAGCATCGAGGATGCGTTTGGCGATGGCCGCGGGTAGCTCGGCTGAGGTCACGTCAGCCACGATGACCGCGAACTCGTCGCCGCCGAGGCGCCCGGCGAAGTCGCACGAGCGGATTCTCTCGCGGAGGCGGTCGGCGACCTGGATTAGGAGGTCGTCGCCGGCGCCGTGCCCGAATGTGTCGTTGACGAGCTTGAAGCGGTCGAGGTCGACGAACAGCACCGCGAGCGCGTTTGGGTGAGCGGTTCCGCCGTCGAGCGCGTGCTCCAAGCGCTCGAGGAACAGCGCTCGATTGGGGAGCGAGGTCAGCGGGTCGTGAAAGGCTTCCTGCATCGCCTCGACGGTTCGCGCGTCGGTAAGCGCGAGACTGGCATGTTCGGCAAACGCGTCGAGCATCCGACTCTGGCTCTGATCAAACGACTCGCCGGCGCCGCTCATCGCCACCAGCGCGCCGGCAGCTTTGCCGCTCACATGCACCGGCGCCGTAAGCGTCCCAGCGATCGGCGCCTCACGCGAACGAACCGTCCGAGCAGCCACGATCACCCCGGCCGGATCGTGACAGCGGGCCGCGTGACGGGTCGTCGCAGCGATGATCGGCCGCTCAGGGTCGAACCCGTCGTTCAGCACCAGCGAGACCGCGCAGTCGCTACCGAGCAGGGCGCTGGCACCAGCGGTCACTTTGCCGAGCACCTCGCGCAACGGCTCGCGATGCGAGATCGAGTGCTGTATCTCTAGGAGCACCTCGAGCAACCGCTGACGCTCGCGCAGTGAGGACAGCAAGACGAGCCGCTCGTCGGCCTCACGCTCGCGCTCGGTGCGCAGCAGACGTTCGGTTTGCAGCGATGCGATCTGACGCAGCGAGAGCCCAAGCACGCGCGCCATGCCCATCAGCAGGTTTCGCTCATCGGGACTGAACGGGGCCTCGAGACGGATAACAACGACCCTGCCTTCCTCGCCGCCTGCCCAACTGGCGACGGCCAGCTCGCACGCTCCCTCACGCGGGAGCTGGATCGTGCGCTGCCCGGGGTGCGCCCGGCAGAGCTGCTCGGCGGGCACCACGTCGCTGCCAAACCCAACGGCTGCCCGGACCTCGTTGCCGATGATGATCGCGCCGATCTCCGCGTTGAACTGCTCGGCCGCGAGTTCGGCCGCTGCTGCCGTCGCTTCGCGTTGCTCCTCATGGACGCTCACCGCCAGGAGGAACTCGACTAGCTGATGCGACGAGCGGAGTTCGAGCATTACCCGAGCGCAAGCAGGACTAGCGTCGCGCTGTGGATGCCGCGCGAACCCCGGACGCGGGCAATCTCTCCATACGTGTAGAAGCCCGCGAGCGGCACCCCGGGGGCACACCCGGCGATCAGCGCGATCTCCCCCCGGATTCCGTCTTCGCCGAGAATCATCCGCCGACCGAGACAGTCAAACGCAATCAGGCCGATCGGGTCTCGACCCTCGAGCATCCCGAGCGCCTCATCACACGCCACAGCAACGCCATCTCGGACAGAATCCGCATCGCCCTCCATCACCCATAGCATCGAGCCCTCCGGGACATCAGCTGCCGTCAGCGAGCGCTCCCCGAAGTCGGCTCCAAGCACCGCGCGGAGCTCCTCGCCGCCCGCGCGCTCGAGCCCCAGCGCATGGTGCGACGCGATCTCTCGCAGAATCGAAGGGTCTTCAAACGCGCTCGGGGCCGCGTTCATGCGCGTTAGGTACACGTCCAGCGCAGGCTCGTCGTCAAGGCGAAGGACACGATCGGTAGTGCTGTCCGTAACGACCATCGGCTCCCCCATCCTGCGAAACCCATGCCCGATGCCAACACCGATCGGCGCCGGCGATCCAATCGCAACGCCTATAACCGCCTGCGTCAGGACCTCCTCGCCGAACAGTTGTCGGGTCTCTCTCATCGCGAAGTCGTCGCCCGCGCAGCCGCCAACAAGCGGCACTGCCGCACCAGCAACGCTGTACGCCCCACGCAGCATCGCAAGTCGGTCGCCGGCGAGGCCCTCGTTGAGCATCATCAACACCCGATGCGGACTGTCGATGCCGGTGATCGCGGCCGCAGCGGCCGCCCCTGCCGCGCGAGGGCCATCAGAGAGCCTGCCGACCGCGGTGCCGACAGCAAGGCCTTCGCCCCCAAGCGCCATCACCACGACCCCGCCGCTGCCCACCATCGCGCCACTGATCTCACCCGCCGTCGTGCAGCCGACAATCGGCACGCCAGAGCCCGCCACCCCGCGCACCGCCGCGCCAACGGCGCCCAGGTCAAAAAGCGGCGAGCAAAACACGACCACTAAAGATGGCTGGCGCCCATCGAGAGCCAAAACCGCCGCCCGCTGACCGGCAACCGAGCCGACCCCGGCGTCGTGGCCGACGCCAACCCAACGGTCCCGCACCCTTACAGCCTCGCCAGATACGCTCATACCACAAAGGTCGGCACCGAAAAGAAGAAACTTGACCTAACCGGCGCCAACCCGACGCCCCTCGCCGGCGCGCACGTACGTAGCTCCACCATTCTCGTGGAAGCGCCTGGGCTGCGGAGAGACCGACCTGCGGTCAAGCGTCGTCGCAGTTGTCGAACGCTCTGCGAACACGTGAGCGGGTGCGCTCGCCCCGAGTTTGGGGACGGGACTCAGCCGTCTGCCTCTCGAGAACTGCTTGCCATGGCAGTGATACTCAGCCCGGAAACCGCCGACGCTATCGAGAGAGTGCCCCAGCCGCTGGTCGCGGTCGGAGCGAGGTTACGGGTCCTTGTGGCTCTGGGATGATCTCGCTAATGCGGGTTGCGGCCCTCTACGACATCCACGGCAATCTGCCCGCGCTGTGGGCAGTGCTGGCGAAGGTTGACCGGGAAGTCGCGATCACCGCTTCGTCAACGCCGGCAGCGTCGGGTTTCCTTATGAATTATGAGGGCCGCGCTGGCGCCTACTGGACGTTGCTGGGCCCGAGTGTCTCGCTGCGCCGGACCATCTACGACGTCACTGACTCGGCCGAGCAGCTCCGATCCACGGCGTTCCCCAACGCCAAGGAGATGCTGCGCGACAGCTTGACCGATCCGGTTGATCCAGATGCAGTCGCGGCGTTCTTCGAGAACCTCGCCATGACGAGCTGACCGGCGAGCCCGCTCCTACAGTGCTCCGCCCCGGCATCTCGCCGCGTCAGCCTGGGGGCGGCCGCTGCTTGGACCGAACCCCCTCTTGGCGAGCGAAACGATGAGCTCAAGGCGCTCCTCGCCTTGAAGCCTGCGCAGCAGCCGCGACTCGCGTTGATCCACGGAAGCAGCGCTGGCGTGAGCTTCCCGGAACAGAGCGCAATGGCCAAGCAGCTCCCGTGGGGATCAGCTCAAGGCCAGTGGAGCGCGGAGGTCTAAACCCTGGCCGTGTCTCGACGATACGCCCAAGCTGCGCCGGCAGCGAGAATCGCTGTCCACGCCGCGACCGTTATCCAGCCGCGCGCGCCCCAGGCGTGGCCGTCGAGCGCGACGTTACGCGCCTCGACGAGCCACCAAGATGGGAGGAACTGCCCGAAGGCATGGAGGAAGCCGCTTGTGATCGCGAACCAGGTGCCGCTGAGGAAGGCGAGAATCGACACCAGGCCGCCCATCAGCGGGCCGACGGAGTCGGTGTTCACAAGATGGCCGACGAGGACGCCGAGTGCCGCAAACGGTAGTAGACCGACGATGATCAGGCCGGTCATTGCCAGCCAGCGCCCGGCTGGCAGGCTGACGCCGAGTAGCGACCCCGAGATGTAGAGCACCAGCAGGCTCGCCAGCGCCATTGCGTACCCGGTCAGCACCTTGGCGCGAAAGTACGCCCGCACCGACAGAGGGCTGATTCGCAGCTGCCGGGTCCATCCGGCCTGCCGCTCGCCGGCGATCCGAGCGCCGGTCGAGATCATCGACATCATCGTCCCGAACGACGCCAGGGACACCATGTAGTAGGTGGCGTAGGTGAGCCCGGTGCCGCTGATGATCTTGTTGTGCTGTGGCGCCGCGATCAGCCAGAAGAAGACCAGCGGAAAGCCAAGCGAGAACAAGAAGAAGCGGCGATTGCGGAACGTGCGCACCAGCTCATAGCGGGTGTAGGCGATCCCGTTCATGGCGCCCCCAGGTCCTGCTCGTCGGCGTCCGGCTCGCCCGTCAGCTCCAGGAACGCCTCTTCGAGGCTTCCCCCCGTGATCTCGATGTCCTTCGCCGCCGGATATTGCTCGAGCAGCCCCCGGATGCTCTGGTCGGAGTCCACGCAGCTCAAGATCACCGCGTCGCCGTGCCGCTCGGCGGAGGCGACTCCAGGCAGGCCGGCCAGGATCGACGGATCGACGTCCGGCAGCGTCGCGCGAAGCGTCCGCCTCCCCACGCGCGCCTTGATCTCGGTCGTCGGGCCATCGGCGACGATTCGCCCGTGCGCCATCAGGATCGCGCGGTCGGCGTTGGCGTCGGCCTCCTCGAGGTAGTGGGTGGCGAACAGCACCGTCTTGCCCCGAGCCGCGAACTCGCGCATGACGCTCCAGAACTCGCGGCGGCCCTCGACATCCAGCGCGACGGTGGGCTCGTCGAGCACCAGAAAGTCGGGGTTACAGACGATCGCGAGCGCGAAGCGCACGCGCTGGGTCTGACCGCCAGAGAGCTTGTGCGTTCGCTGACCGGCGATCGCCCTCAGCCCTGTGACCTCGAGCGCCTCCTGGACATCCATCGGATCCGGATAAAGCGAGGCCATCATCGCGACGAGCTCGCGCACCGAGAGGTCGCGGATCAGCCCGCCCGTCTGCAGCATCGCGCCGACAAGGCCGGCGTCGACGGCCTGGCGCGCCGAGCGGCCGAACACCGACACGGTACCGTCGTCGGGTTTGGAGAGGCCGAGCAGCATGTCGATCGTGGTCGACTTACCAGCGCCATTGGGGCCCAGCAGCGCCGCGGTCTCGCCCGCCGCGATCGATACATCGATGCCTCGCACCGCGCGAATCGGGCCCTGCGGGCCCCGGTAGGACTTCGCCAATCCGCGGAGGCAGACGCCGCCGTTGGCTTTGGTGACGGCGCCATCGATCTGCGCGGTCGTTGCGGTCGTCATCCCGTGAACCCGCCCCGCAACCGAGGCCTTCTATACCGAGCTGTCCTTGCTCGCATAGGTAGCCGGAGCGAAGCGATTGCCCGTTGCGAGGGTCGACTTGCGAGCCGGCTCTTCGGCTGGGAGCCATCGTCAATGTATGGTCGCGCGCTGTGCCACATTGAGCGGGACTATCCAATCCGACCGACTCCTAATCATGGCGGTCGGTCGAGGGGGAACAGGTCCTCGAGCGGGACCTTTCGTCCGCAACCCGGCGTTAGCCCAGACTGTCGGAACGATCATTTCCGGCAGCGAGCGCGTCCGCAACGGATCCACCACGGAACGCCCGGAGCGGCCGCGGAAGCGCTCGATGCCGCTTGCGAGCTCGTCGCATATGTCGAACCTTCTGCGGACGGTGCCTCGGCTATCGGGGGCCAGGTCGCGATGGGCCAATCTGATCAAAGCGGACAGCGTTCACAAAGCGGACAGTGTTCAGGAAGTCGAGCGCTCGTCAGGGACGGCGGCAACGTCTGGGACAACTATCCCGAACAGATCCCCAATCGCGGCCAGGCTGGCAGCCTGCAGGGCCGTGGATGACACGACGCCAGCGGGGCTTGGTAGCGCGCGGGTCGCCGTCGCGCTCGCGACGACGGTGGGCGCATACCCGAGATTGAATGCGCCTCTGGCGGTTGAGTTGACGCACATGTGGGTCATGAACCCGGCGAGCAGCAGGTTGCGCGCTGAGACGGCCTTCAACCGACCGTCGAGGTCGGTCTGAACAAATGAGTCGGGATAGTGCTTGACAATTACCGCTTCGTCGCCCTCCGGCGCGACCATCTCGACGATCTGGCCGATTTCGGCTCGAACGTCGTAGGGCGACCCCTCGCCGGCATCGTGCTTTATGTGAAAGATCGGGATGCCAGCCGAACGCGCTCGCGCAAGGAGCTTGGCTGCTTCATCGAGCGCGCCAGCCACGCGGTCAAGTGCCATCACACCGCGAACGTAGGTGTTCTGGCAGTCGATCATAATTAGCGCCGAGTCCGCCAGGCTGGCCGGGGTCGATGGAAGGCCGCTGAGCGCTCGCAAGGTCGTAAGGTCGGGCATATGATCCTCTCCGGGTATTACCACTCTGCGCAAATCTACCCCACCGCGCGATGTCGCCGTAGGCCTGGTGGACGACGCAGCGCTGATCACCGAACCCGAGCACGAACATCGATGACATCGCTCGTCCTCCGGCCTTCCGGACGACGATGCCCCGGCGATCAGCGGCAGGATTTGGAGTTCGGCGACGGCGTGGCGTTCCGCATCGTGCAGCAGGTCGCGAGGACCGCAAGGCGGCAATCTTTGGCGGGGCAGATCTTCGACATCGCGCTCCGCTGAGCACGCGCCGCCGGCGCCCACAGCCCACCCCTCGTTGCACGAAAGAGACCGCGTGCAGGCTGAACGCACTCGTGGTGCAAGGGTCGAGCGCGCTGGAGTTGGCCTTGCTTGGGGCGCTCAGCTGCTTTCGGCCGCTATATGCTGATCAGGACTGCAACTGCAATGGGCGATCGTTTAGAACTGAACGGTGGGGAGCGGCTCATCACGGTCCGTGAGGCGGCTGAGATCCTGAAGGTGAGCGAAGCGGCCGTGATCGAGTGGATCGAGTCAGGGCGTATCCGGGCAGTGTCCACGCCAAACGGGTCCTACCGCCTCAGGCTGTGGATCGAGCGCCACCACCACTCGGGCGCGCTTGCGAGCAATATCTATGCGCTGGACCTTGGGCTCTCTGAGCCGAGCGAGGAGAGCGAAGAGTGGCGCCGTGAGCTCTTTGGCAAGCAGCGCGAACGAAGCAGCGCCGGACTGATCCCAGGCTCACTAAAGCTCGAAGCGTTCACCCGGGCGCTGGCGGAGCGCTTTGCAGCGGTCATCCCTGCGCCGATGTGGGTGTCGGTGCAGGACGGGATGGTTTGGCTGATCAGCGCCTTCGGCGGCCGCGCCGGACTCGCACGTGTGGACGGCTTGCGCGACGGCGACGATCCGGTTGAAGTCGTTCGAGGTGCCGTGGAGGGTGCGCTGGCCACGGCCCAGGACTACGTCTCTGAGGACACCGGCGAGCCATGGCCGGCGGTCGCAGGTCAGCTCTCCGCCGGCTTTCCGGCACCACGGGCCGAGATCGCCGATGGCCAGCTGCGGATGTTCTACGGCAATCCTGACGCACCCATGCTCGAGCTGACTCCAATCCCGCTGGCTGAGATCCTCGAACCTCAACGCCAACGCTGAGCGCGCCTGGGCCTTGCGGTACGCCCACACCAGGGCGTCCGGAACCTCACCGACGATCCGACGCTCGCCCGCAGGGGGCCTCCGGATCCCGGCTCGGCGCCGTCTCGGTTATCGAACGCTCACCGGACAGCTTCGGTCCGCGTCGACCGCCTGGTAGGGAAGTACGGGTGCGGCGCTCGCGCCGGCCGCTGACAGTCACGAGACGTCGTTAGGCCCGTCGCCTGCATAGCTCCGACTCAGGTCGGTGGGGCTGCGATCATGGACGGGGTGAAGACGATCCTCTTGGCGCTGGGTCGCATGCCGGTCGAGCGGTGCGCTGCCATCGGAGCGATCACAGGCGCCGTGCTCGGAGGAATTGTCGGCCTGATCGTCGGCCTCCACGTCAACGCGGCGACTGCTTGGTTCGCCGTCTTCGAGCTCGGCATTCCTACAGGCATTGGGGGTGGGCTAGTCGGTTGCATCATCGGCTTGATCATGATGGCGGGTCGCCGAATCAAGCAAAGCAGCGCGCGCTCGGTTTGAGGCCCACCGGAACTTCCACCACGCCCGTATTGGACGGAGCGCAGGTCCACAGCGCCATCGTCGCGATCGCCGCGCAGCGCTCCAAATACCTGTCCATGAAGCTCCGCACGGGTCGACAAGTCGCCGTTGCGATAGCGCGGTCAGTGCGTCGGCTCGGGGCCAAAGCAATCGCCGACGCGCGTGCCTTCCCCGTGAGCAACGAACGCCCTGACCAGCGATGAGCGATACGCCAGACTGCAGCTCATGACTGACATCGACCCCACTCGACCCCCGAGCGGCACCGGCTGCGCCGACTGTGACGCGGCAAGCCCACAGGGATGGTGGCTGCATCTACGTCGTTGCGCGACCTGCGGGCACATCGGCTGCTGCGACGACTCGCTGGCCCGCCACGCGACCGCCCACTACCACGCGACCGGGCATCCGATCATCCAGAGCTTCGAGCCCGGCGAGGACTGGTTCTACGACTACCGCACCGACGACTTCGCGGTCGGCCCTGAGCTGGCGCCGCCGCACAGCCATCCCCTCAAGCAGGGCGTCCCTGGCCCGGTCGGTCGCGTACCGCTGGACTGGGAGCGCCGGCTCGGCTAGCGCCAACTCGTGGGCCAGGCGCCGGTCAAGGCCTCGCGCCGGGCGGCTCCACACCAGCGGCTCGGCTCCCGACGCCATCAGCCCCGACAAAGACCGTCCGCAGGCGGCTGGAGCCGATCGCTGCGTCCCTCTCAACACGCAAGGCCCGGAAATCCAGGCTAACGCTAATCGCTGATCACGGTGAGGCTGGCGAGCTGAGCATGACGCGCGGTGAACCCGGCGACGCCGCCGGAGGCATCGCACCGGGCGGCACCGGCGGAGGGTTCTCATATCGGGCCCCAGCTGGTGGCGGGGCGAGCGGCGGCGGCGGTGCCGCCTCGGAGATCGCCGCGGCGGGTGACCCGCTCGTCGTTGCCGGTGGCGGCGGCGGGGGCGCCGGCGGCCTCGGCAACGAGCCTCGCGACGACTTCGGCGGGTCCGGCGGCTTCGGTGGCAATCCCGCGGGGGACGGCGGCCCGAGCGAGTTACTCCTACGACTCCCCTGGGCAGGTAAACGTAGACGGGATCGGCCAATACGGCTCCGGCGGCCGCGGGGGCGCCAACTCCGCGCCCGCCGGCGGCGACGGTGCCGACGCCGGCGGTGATGCGCTCGCGGTCAACGCCGGCGGCGGTGGCGGTGTTTTCGTCGACCCGAGCGGCCAGATCTACGTCTCAAACGCCGGCGACAACAGCATCAGCGCGTTCGCGCCGGATCCAACGGCAACGCCACACCGGTCTGGATGCTGCAGGGCGACGAGACCCAGCTGGACGGACCCAAGGGCCTGGCGCTCAACGGCTCCGGCGTGTTGTTCGTCGCCAACGACAGCGGCCCCGTCACCGAATCCAGCACCAGCTGGAGGGGCAACCGTCCCCCGAGCGGCGAAGTGTCCGGATCGCTCACCGGGCTGGCCAACTCAGAGCAGGTGCTGCTGGGCCCCACCGACGACACGCTGCGGGTCGACAGCCTCACCGAAGGAACAATCACCACCTACCCGATGACGAGGGCGGCAACATCGCCCCGACCACGACGATCCAGGTCGGCCAGAACACGCAGCCAACCCAGCTCGCGCTCAACCTCCTCAACCCATAAGCCCGATTCGGCCAGCGGCAAGTTCTCCGGGCGCGCACAACACGCCCGGAGAACTACCTCTCGGGCCGTCGCAGACCACATCGTGGACGTCGGTTACACCAACATGACATGATGCAACGACCAGCCTAATAGTGCTCTGGTAGATGACCGGCCGTCACCAGCGTGCGATGGTGATCAATGCCGCGGTAAGGCGGGTCTTGTGGTTGTCAGCCGTGAGCGGGCTGTTGCCTGTCGGCGGCCCAAGCGCGTTCGCCGTTGTGCGCTGCCGATCGGCGATGCGGTGCGGCTGGTGCGGTGCGGCTGGTGCGGTGCGGCTGGTGCGGTGCGGCTGATGCGGTGCCGCTGATGCGGTGCCGCTGATGCGGTGCCGCTGATGCGGTGCGGCCGATGCGGTGCCGCTGGTCGGCGCGAACGCCGCCGATCGCGTGCTAGATAACCCAAACCGGGGTCAGCTGAGCCGTTTTGGGTCCGTGGCTCTCGTAGAGCTGCTCGCGAGCCCAAACCGCCAAAGCCACCGTCGCTTTGGGCTGCTCAACAGCATGTCGAGGACTTTCGCGGTCTGTAGGCACGCGGGCGGATCGAGCAGCAGCGCGCCGATCGACGTCGTGCCCGCCTTGGGACGCGCTTGAGTTGCGCGCGGAGCGTATAGGTCGAAGCAGCCGAACCGCGCAGCGCGATGCCGCGCGGTTCGGCTGCGCGTGTTCACTGTCCGTAAGCGGACAGGTTTCCGGTGGGCCAGTCCGTGCCAACGGACCAGGTTGCCGGCAGGGCAGTCAGGTGGGTCTGCGCGCTCGTTTGTGAGCCTTCCCCGGGGCTGCTTTGTGCGTCATCACGGAAGCGAATCGTGCCGCCGCCGTTGGGACCGAGGAGCGCTATCCAGACGCGCTGCCCGGCGGTTACAGGGATCGACGGGATTTGGACGTCGTTCCAACTCCCGGCCACCACATTGGTGATCATCGCTCGGTTCTGCAGCGTGCCTGGCTTACCGTTCTTGTTCGAATAGACGCCAACGATCACCTGGCTAGCCGTGGACTTCGAATTGACGTACAGATCGAGGCTCGAGATCTGCCCGGAGTAGCTCACGGTCACAGGGAATGCCTCCGCGGTTCCGCCAGGATTGTGATCGACATGATTCTCCACGTCAGCATTACCGACCAGCGGCGGGCCGTAGACCGCAGCCAGGCCGAAGGCAGCACTCGGGCCTGTACAGTTCCCAACCCCGAAAGAAAACCTGCACCACATCGAAAGCAGGCTTCCGCTGTTGATGTCATAGTGCACGACGCCGTAGGCCCCGCTCATCCAGAACGATGTGCCGTCAGGGTCAAGGCTCATGCTGCGCAACGAGTTGCTTATTGGGATGCCCGGAAAGTAGTCTCTGAGGACCAACCCGGAGGCGTCAAACAACAGTCCACCTCCATCGGTAGTGACGAGAATCTGCCCATTCGGCAGAACGCGCAGATCATCCGGCGAGTTCTCGATCCCGTCGTTGCTAAACGTGGGCCCCTGGGTGTTTGTGCAGACGTTGAACCGGCCGTTGAAAGAGTCTTGGAACGCGCCATAGTAGATCGTGCACTCATCCGGCGCAAGATCTATGCCCCACGGGAAAATACCGCCGCCGTAGATAGCGGGGGTAAATGTCTGAATGAGATCACCCGTAAGGTCATACTTCGTGATCGAGTCGGAGGCTTCGCTGCTTACGTATACGTCGCCGAAGCCATCCGCCACACAGCGGCCCGCGTCAGTGACCGACGCCCAATTCGACGCCAGCGGGTTCCCCGAACTGTCGAACAGTCCCACGCCAGGCAGTATCAGATGCCCGCCAGAGGGATCGAAGCACATCGCAGTCGCCCCCAAGGTGCCCGGGATAGTTTGCTGCAGCTCCCCGCTGGGCGAGTACTCCTGAATATTTGCGGTACCCGGGCCGTACAGCGCGTCGGTGAAGAACACGTCGCCGCGCTGAAAAGGCGCCCCCGACGCCAGCCCGGGCAGCGCCGCACTCGCGCAAGCACCCAACACAATGCTGACGGCCAGCACACGAGAACCACGCATGCGCCGCCACCGCGTTTGGCCGACCCGTCCGCCGCGCCGCAACCCATCAATGCACATCGCCTTGCTCCCCTCTCCGGCGCCTACCTTTGATCTGAGAAACCCCTACCGACCGAGCACCCTACTACCGAAGATCTGAAGACTGCGCCGCGCCGTGCGAGACCGCATCGGGGAGAGCGCGCACTCCGCATCACGAAGAACTACGGACTCCGCCGCGCCTTCGCTCGTCGTCGGCGACGGCCCGGCGCGCCGGCGCGGCGAGCCAGCAGAGCCCGTCAGATCTCCGTCCAAACTCGTACGGCCGCGCAACAGCGCCTGCGTTGACCTTCGACCCGTTCTCGGCGAGGGCCGGTTGATCTCGGCTTCCAGCAGGAAGGTCACGCGTGCCGATATCTCTCTAAAGTCAATAAACAAAATTGGAAATCGTTCAGCGAAGGGAGAGCACGCCATGCCCAGCACCCGCACAACCCGCTACGACGCCTACAAAGCAGTTTGCGGCCTGGTTGAGGAGCTCCGCAACGTAAAGCTGTTTAGCTGTTTGACGCCGAAGCCGACAACATCCTGTGGGCAGCCGAAGGGCTCCTACTCGCAAACTTCCCAACCGACGCCGAAGCCGTCGAAGCTCGCACGACGTTCGACACGCTGATGCACGCGAAGCCGCCGCCGCGCGCAGACGCGAGTGAGTCCGAGCGCCACGGGTCCCAGCTGTGCGCCCGTGAGTTGGCCTAACGGTCGCGGGCAGGCATTCACGTTGACGATCGGGATCGTCACAGCGTTGCTGGTGGCAGATGTGCCCGCGTTCGGCCGCCGGCGTCGGTGACGGTGCAGGGTGTTGGTGCGGCCGGTCGCACCTCTCGGTTCGCAACGCCGCTCGAGAGCTTGCTCCGCGTCACATCGCTCAAGTCGCGCACACCCTCACAGAACGCGTCGACTGAGCCCGCCTCGAGCCCGTACGTTCACATCATTCACGCTCTCGCCGCACCTGCACACAAGGCGACGAGCGCTCGTCCGACGGCGGCCACGCGTCGCCCTGTCGGCGCGATTGCTCTTGTGGTTCCGAGCGTCCCGGACGGCCGTCGGGACGACGTTGTCGGATTGCGCCATTTGCGACCACGCCGGATTCCGCCATGAGGTCGTCGCTTCTCTTCGAAGTGCTTGCTGAAGTGCAGCAAGCACGAGCGTGCTCTGGAGCGCCTCTCTGCCGACTGGGATCGCTCGGGCGTGAGTGAGGCGACGATCGGGTTCACCCGGAACCTCAAGCTCGGCCGGTCGGCCCCTGACGAGTGCGCGGCTGGTGAGCAAAGGGATCGTTTCGCCGACGATCGCATTCGGGTTTTCGCCTGCAGCGACCCAGGAGCGCTTTGGCGACCAAGCGCCGGCGCGAGGGCGCTCGTCCGAGCGGCCGCCCGGACGATCGCATCCGCCGGCAAGCGCGTCGCGGTAGTGCCAGGCTGGGGCATGACTGTATCGTCCTGCGCAGTGATCGACCAGTCGAGCGAGTTCGGAGCCCGTGTCGCCCGCCACCTCCGCGAGGACGTGGTCGTGTGGCTGACGACCGTATCGCGCAGCGGCGCGCCGCTCCCGAGTCCGGTCTGGTTTCTATGGGACAGCGACGAGTCGGTGCTGATCTACAGCATGGTGTCGGCCCGAGTCCGGAACCTCGCCGCCAACGCCCGCGTGTCGCTCAACTTCGACGGCGACCGGCGTGGCGGCGACATCGTGGTGCTGTCGGGCATGGCGATCGAGGAGCCCGGAGCGCTGCCGGTGGACTCCAACTCCGACTACCTCGCCAAGTACGCAGCCTCGATCGAGCGGATCGGGCACACGCCGAAGAGCTTCGCCAAGAAGTACTGCGTACCGCTTCGAGTACGCATCACGCGCACCCGCGGCCACTGACCGCACCGGTCGGGTGTTCGGGTCCACCCCGCTGCGGCGGGGAGCGTGCCCGGGCACAGGGCCGCGGCGCCGGGACAGGTGACTGACTGTCGGGCTTACCCATTCCGTCGTGGCTACGGATGGGTTGACGAGCGCTCTCAACTAGAACTAGACTAGCTGACTAGCGCCTGGGGTCGCCACGAGTGCATCGGCGATGATCGAGCGGCCGGATTCTGCGATCTGGGTGCCCACCGGGACAATCGCTTGGGCCTTCTGGGCGCCGACAAGCCCGCCATCGAGCTGGCGACCGAGGGCGACTTGGATATCATAAACACCCGGCACCCGTGTGGGAGGCCTTGAGGGCCGCCCCCTCACGCACGTCGTCGCTGCGCTTCGCCACAGGCAGGGCGTAGAGGTTGACGCCGCTCGAGCACAAGGCAGTGCTGGTCAGCGGCTACTAGCCGCTCCGCCTGGTCCGGTACGCGTCCAGGACCGCTCGAGTCGCAGTTCTCACGCAGCGGATCGCCGTTCGGCATCGTTGGCCTGCTCCGGATCCGACATTCTCCGGAGGTGCTCATCTCAGATGGTGCCTCTTGCCGCGGCACGGCATCGGTTCCACTCGAGATCGGTCGCTGCCGGCTTGCGCTGGCCAACGCTGGGACAGCCGGCCGGCTCGCAGGCGTGCGCTCGTCGTTGGTGGGATGATCAATCTGTGAGCCCTGCTGGGTCAGGCAGAGGCCGGTTTCGCGGCGGGGTTCCGGCGCGGGTCGACCGAGGGAATCCGTCCACGTGGATGCTGCCTTGGTTGCTTCCGGCGGGCTTGTTCGGGACAGTCGCGCTGATCTCGCTCTCGGGCGCGTTTGCGTACCTTCTCGTGGGAATTTGGGGCTGGCTTGTGTTTCCGTATGTCGTCGCGTACATCCGCGCTCATTCGCGAGCCGGCGGGAGCGGTAACAGTCGGAACGGCTTCCGCGATGGCGAAGCGGACTACTGGCGGACCAAGTTGTTGTAGAGGCGCAGACGCACGGCTCTGCGGGGACTCTCGGGGCCGCGGTTAGTCCCTTGACCTGGCGAGCGCCGGGTCACTCCGCGGCCTCTCCGTGGACCGCTTGATCAAAAATACGGCCGCCCCGCGTGAACGGGACGGCCTTTCAAACCATGCCCGACGCGACTTTCCTTGGCGAGTCACACGCGTGGGCACCGACCCCTAGAAGGGTACATGATGCACACCCTGTCTTCACGCATGCTGTCCGCGCTCGCGTTCGATCGCGGCGAGGTAGCCGTGGGAGCTCGTGGTCGCGAGCGTCGGCAGGTCGGGACGGACAAAGCTCTGCGTGCAGCGCAGGATTGTCCACTACGGCCCGAAAATCTGCACCGCACGGACGATCGGCCCGCCCACGAGCTGGTTTGTCCGTGCGAGCACGCCGCCCGGCCCCGAGCGTCGCTTCGGGATCTTGCATGGGCGGGCATTTCGGACTGGCGCGCTAAGGTGTCGGTGATGACGGTGTTGTGGCCGGACCTTTCCTACAGCGCTTGGCGCGAGACGTGCGACACTGTGCACGGCCACACGCAGGTGTTGGGCAAGCTGGCGGTGGCGCTGGCGCCGAGCGAGCCCCAGCTCCAGCACGCCGCGCTGCGCCTCACGGCTCGTGGTTGGGAGACTGCCCCGCTACCGGCCCCGGACGGGTCGGGCGCATTCGTCGTCGCGCTGGATCTGCGCAATCACTACGCGGTCGTGGAGGGCAGCGGAGGGTCCGAGCAGCGCATCATGCTGGCTGGAGAGCGGTCGGTCGGCGCGGTCTGCCGTGAGCTTCTGGCCGCGGTGCGACGGGTGGCCGGCACGGTGCAGATCAACCCCGCCCCGCAGGAAGTCAGCTGGAGTGTGTCCCTCGACGAGGACGAGGAGCACGCCACCTACGACCCGGTGCAGGTGGAGACGTATTTCGCGGCGGCCACCCAGGCGGCCTTGGCGCTGGCCGCGTTCCGTGCCCCCTATCGTGGTCGCTGCACGCCGGTGAACGCCTGGTGGGGCTCCTTTGATTTGGCCGTCAGTCTCTTCTCCGGCGAGACAGCCGAGCCTCCGGCACAGGACTTCATCATGCGCAATGCGATGGACGCACAGGAGGTGGCCGTCGGGTGGTGGCCCGGCGACGAGCGCTATGACCGCGCCGCGTTCTACGCCTACGCGCACCCAGCGCCCGACGGCTTCGCCGGTGGCGACCTGGAGCCGATGGCAGCGCGCTGGGAGCCGGCGCTGGGCGAGTACGTGCTGGACTGGAAGGACGTGCGCAAAGCCGACGACCCCCACGCAGCGGCACTCCAATTCGCCCGCTCGGCGTTTCGCCACAGTTGCGCAGTCTGCCAGTGGAATCCGAGCCTCGGTGCGAGCGCCGAGGGCCAACCACCGCCGGTGCGCTGAGCGCAAGTCGAGTGACTGCACCGGCCGCTGGCCCTGCTCGGACCGCTTGCTCGCCCCGCGTTGTCGTGGAACCATAACCTTGCAATGCGCAATCTAAGAGCCTGTCCGAATTACCCCGCGCACGTCTGGCGGCGGCGGACCGGCGCGATACGGCACGGTCGGAAGGCTTGCGTAGCGCTGCTACGCGGCGCCTCCCGCCCGCACCGTCTCGCTTGGTCCGGCGCTCGCCAGCCGCACACTGGGTAATTCGGACAGGCTCTAAGCGCAATCCACCCTGCGATGGGGGCGTTCGCCGAAGCTCATCGACGATCTGACGCTCCCGGGCGCCCGCGAGAGGCCTCCGGATCGCGGCTGGCGCCGTCGCAGTTGTCGAACCCACAGTGCAACGACAACACCCAGCCCGCGCCTTTCTAATCTTCTAAGCGACGAACGACGAGGTCTCGTGATGGCGCGTGAGCTCTTCATATTGTGGGCGCAGTGCCGCGTCGGCATCAGAACTCGAACGCTGAGCGGACACCACTGCAAGGCTCCGGGGCGCCGATGGTCATGCGCCCGCAACATCGAGCACGCGATCGACGTCATGCACATCGTTGTACAGATGCCAAGAGGTGCGCAACAATCCCCCGCGTACGGCGGCGAAGATTCCGGCGCTTCGTAGTCGCTCCGCGGCTCCTGGCAGGTCGGCGCATACGATCGCGCTGTTGCTTGGCTGCAAACCGATGCCGGTGCGGAAGCGATTGGCGAGCGCCAGGTTGTGGTCATGGATGGCCTCTATCCCGACCTGCTCGATCACCTCCAACGCCGGGTGCGTACCTACCCATGAGAACCATGCCGGCGAAAGGTCGAGCCGGCGAGCGCTGGAGGCCAGTCGTAGCGGCGGCCCAAAATAGCTCGCGTGGACATCCTCGCCCGCATACCAGCCGGCGCTATGAGGCACCACCCTCTCCAGCAGACGATCCGACACTGTCACGAAGGCGCTCCCGCGCGGGGACATCAGCCACTTGTACGCCGCGCACACAACAGCATCGAAGCGACTCGCCTGCAACGGCAGCCAACCGACCGCCTGTGTCGCATCGCATAGCGTGATCGCGCCGACATCATCGGCGGCACTGATGATCGCCTCGTGATCGGCGACCTCGCCGGTGCTCATTTGGACCGCGCTGAAGGCGACCGCCGCGGCCCCGTCGCGGACAGCGCCCGCCAGTTGGGCTGCTGGAACCGTTTGTACATCGAGACGCTGCTGCACCAGCAGCGGAAAGAGCATCGAGGTGAACTCGACGTCGGGGACGACCACTCGCGCTCCGTCCGGCAAGGCGGTGACGACGGATCCGACCAGCTCGGAAACCGTCGAACCGACCGCCACGCATGACACCTCCACCCCGACCAGCCGCGCGAACACCGCGCGGGCACGCTCGGTGCTCCGTGCCCAATCCTCCCAACTCGTGCGCCCACCGTGCCAGTCAGCGAGCGCCGACTGCAGCGCTTCCCACCCCGGTCGCGGCGGCAGGCCATAACTGGCCGTGTTGCAGTACACCCCCACCGGCTCCCATAGCGCTCGTGCCTCTGGAATGTTCATGGACTCATTGCATCACGCGCCACCGGAGTACCAGACCACTCGCGCCCTCCAGCCGCAATGCTGGCTCCCAGTCTCACCACCCTCGCGGGTCGTGGCTTCCAGAACCAGGAAACCAGCCACACCGACGTAGCCAACGAAACCACCTACTGGTCGTAGGATTCGCTGGTGCCCGGCGAGTGGTTCGAGTGGGAGTGGGACGAGACGCTGTTCGCCGGAACTGCCGCCTACTATGACCACGAAGTCTCCCGAACGCTCGCGGGCTCGGTTAGTCCGAAGTTTTCCGTGGTTCTAGCGAAAACTTCGGGCTAGTCTCGAGATGTCTGGTGTCGTCACGTTTGCGGCATCGTTTCACTGGATGCACCGACGACTCGTTGCCGGGATCATCAGAAGGATGCTCGAACCGGATCGCGCGATCGTGCACATCGACCCTAATCACTTTCTTCACCGGGATCACCCCGGGAGAAGTTAGGCGACTGAGCGGGGTGCCGTCGTCACCGCCGCCGTCTTCACAACCTTGAGCGGCGTCGCCTTCGGGGGGTTGCACATCACGTAGACGCCGACCGCGATGGCGGATGCGCAGAAGGCCGCGGCGAGCCCGGCCAGCAGGTAGCCGCCGGTCTTCTCGGCGCCGGTCTTGCCGTCCTCACCGCGCTCCGCTCCGAGCAGTATCAGGCCAAAGGCGAGTGCCAGGCCGCATCCGGCGGCGACCGACACCACGATGATGTGCCACAGCGCTGTCAGGTCGATGACGGGCGTCTTACCCTTGATCAGGGTGTACGCAGCTGCTGCAAAGGTGTTCATGCGATGACTCCTTAGATCGCCGCGGCGGCGGGGGCGGGGACGGCGGTCGCGCTGCTTCTTGTGCGGTCGAGTTCGTCTGCGGTGATCGGCTTCTTCCCGGCCAAGCGGAAGATGAAGGCGGCGGCGGCAGCCAGGATCAGAGCGATCACGATGCCGCCGGCGGCGCTGCGCTTGCCAAACAGATCGGAGATCGACCACGCGATCGCAGCAACGACGCCGGCTGCCGGGATCGTGAAGATCCAGCCCGTGGCCATCTGGCCGGCCACCCCCCAGTGGACCGCCGCGCGCCTGCCGACGCCGGAGCCCATCACGCCACCCGACACGACGTGCGTCGTAGACAGCGGATAGCCGTAGTAGGAGGAGGAGAGGATCACAGCCGCGGATGCGGTCTCGGCCGCGAAGCCCTGCGGCGGCTCGACCTCGGTGATCCTGTTGCCCATCGTGTTGATGATCCGCCAGCCGCCGGTGGCGGTGCCACCGCCGATGGCGACGGCACAGATGAGCTTGACCCAGATCGGAACGCTCAGACTGGAGCTGACGACGAACCGTGGGAGGCCTTGACGTGCAGCAGGCCATTCAGGTCACTCCAGTGATGAACGCCGGTGTAATAGGCGATCAGCGCCAGCGTGATCACGCCCATGGTCTTCTGTGCGTCGTTGGTGCCGTGGGTGGGCGAGCGAAACCAGAGATGCCGAGAGGATCTGCCCGAGTCGGTAGCCGCGCTTGGCCCGGCTCACGCCGATCGCAGTCGCCAGCCGGTAGACAAGGAAGGTCGAAATGGCTGCGACGCCTAAGCAGATGATCGGCGAGAAGATCGCCGGGATCAGCACGCTTGAAAACAGGCCGTTCCACTTGACGGTGATGCCAGCCACGAGCGCCGCTCCGATGATCCCGCCGATCAGGGCGTGGCTAGAGCTTGAAGGCAGGGTGAAGTACCACGTGGTCAGATTCCACAGGACCGCGCCACAGAGCGCCGCGAACACGATCAGCAGTCCTTCCGTGCCGCTAAGGGCGCTGACCCCGTGGGTCACGCCACCTGCGGTCGAGACCTTGTCGCCGATCGTGCTGATCAGGCCGCTGGCGATCTTGGCCGCGACGGAGATCGAGATAAACGCGCCAACAATGTTGAACACGGCCGACAGGGACACGGCCTGCCGCGGTTTGAGTGCGCCGGTTGCGATCGACGTCGCGACGGCGTTCGCGGTGTCGTGGAAGCCGTTCGTGAAGTCGAACGAAACGGCGACCACGATCAGGACAATCAGGATTAGGAGATCTGAGCTCATCCCGTGAATTAGTAAACGGAAGCACAAGGCCCCATGTGAACTCCTTGAGAAGAGACCGGACGCCCGTCGGCAGCTTTGAACGAGTCTCCAAGAGAACGCGCCGTTGCTAGGCGATGGTCCAAAGGCGACGCCGAAGTTGAAGCTGACGAACCAGCAGATCTTGTCGAGGCTCAGCGAGCATCAGTGCCGGCGTAGCGCGCGGAACTCGTCCAGGATGTCCTGCTCGCGGATACGATCGCGATCTGGGGACGCGATCACGGACAGGTCGTGGGCGGCGTCTTTGCACCAGAAGCCGGGATGCCGACGCAACCAGCGGCCGGCATCACGGCGCCCCATCTCGATCAACTCCGAGACGAACACTGGATCGAACAGGAGGAAGGACAGCAACTCACCTCGTGATCGCACGCGTCCGCCCACGAGACGAGAGATGACGGCATAGTCGGGGTCGCGGAGCGCCCGCACGCCGCCGAACCTGCGCTCGAACACAGATTCCGCGAGGCGTCCGATCGCTCCTCGCCGACGAGGGGCGACTAGCGCATACGAGATCAGGCGGTACGGGGCGCGCCCGCGGGCGATCCGGTACGCGCGCGGCGAGCGCATCGTTCCGGTTGCTGCGTTCTCGACGAAGAAGGAGTTGATCGCCACCAGCCGTCGCAGGTCGGTCGCCACCTGGTCGACGAGCAGACCGTCGAGAACGTTGGAGGCGACGTCGGCAATTCCAGGCGAACGGGGTGAGGAGGGCCGCACGACCGCCTGGGTGAAAGGCTCAAGTCCGACCACGATCACTCTGTCTGCCCCGAGGTGAAGCGCGGGCTTGATCGGACTGTTCAGCCGTGTCCCACCGTCGATGTAATCGCCGCGTGCGTTCCGGGGCGTAGTGATCTTGACCGTCGGGAACAGCAGTGGGATCGCGGCCGACGCCCGAACGTGCTCGCCTCTCAGCCGCGTGGCGACATAGCGCAATCCCTCGTCGGCAAGACTCGGCGCGGCGCCGCTCGTCGAGACGAACGCGACGGGGTTGCCGGTCGACAACGAGGTGGCGACGACGCACACAGCGTCGATAACTCCGTTCTGGACATTGCGCGCGAGCCTCCTCCAGTCGATCCAGCGATCGAGGCTCGCCTGCAACGGGGACGGGTCAAGCAGACTTGCCAGCCCCACGCCGCGGACGCCGAGCGCGTGACCCACGAGACGAAAGAACGTCCGCGCACCACCGGGGCCGGTGATCCGTGCGATCACGTGCTGCTTGCGCATCTCGAGCCAGACTGCGAGCGCCTGGTCGATCTGCTCGGCGACCCCTCCATCGGCCAGAGACGCCAGCAGTGCCGCGTTGATTGCGCCGACACTTGTCCCGCACCACACTGCGACGCGCTCGCCGCGCGCCGCAAGCGCGGGAAGAAGAACCGACATTGCGCCGATCTCATACGCACCGCGCGCGCCTCCACCCGGTAGAACCGCTGCCACCGTCGCAGTTGGAGGACTGTCCAAGGCGTTACGTTGCGCGGGCGACATCGTTTGCGCTCGCATGATCGAGCTCGCTGAAATGTGACCGATGACTCCGCGGGCGCTCCGGCAACGACAAGTCGGATCCCTCAGCCGGCCCGTCAACGTTCAAATCGGATTCAAAGGAACGCACCGTCGCGCATCTTGCACGCATGGCACCGGGTGGTCCATGGCCAGTGGGCCCGAAAACCACACTCCCATCTCACCCTCAGTCTCGCCGGCGAAAGCACACAGAAGGTCGCGCACGCACCGAGCGCCTAGGTTGCGATCACGCAAGCTCCGCTTGGCCGCGGACGTGCTCTGGCGTGCGGACGTGCCTGCGGCCGCAGGGGTCAGCGTCCGGGCCGCACGTTGGTTGATGGCCTCGACGCAAGCCGTGGGAGCTCGTGGTGGCGAGCGTCGGCAAGTCGGGACGGACAAACCTCTGCGTGCAGCGCCGGATTGTTCATTACGGCCCGAAAATCTGCACCGCACGGACAAACGGCCCGCCCACGAGCCGGTGTGTCCTTGCGAGCACGCCGCCCGCCGTCACTGCGCTCGGGCAGCGAGGCTTTGCAGCCGCAACGCGGGACAGTCATGGCAGGATGGCCGACTCGCGCCTACAGCAGCTCGCCGAGCGTCGCGCGCAGTAGCCGTCCGCGCCGGCGCAAGAAGCCCTGGCGGGGTCCGTAGAGAACGAGCTGAACACGGTCCGCTGAGAGTTCAGCGCCGTCCGGATAGGCAATCTGCAACGAGTCGAGCTCGTGGTCGCGCACGGTACGGGCAGCCACCCGCGCGCGTTCCAGTGGGGTGGATCGCCGCGCCGCCCCTTTCAGTGGTGACGCCAAGACAAGCATCTCAGCGTCCCCACCCCAGTGCTCGAGCACAACCTCGGGGCGTCGGTCGCCGGGCGCATTCCTTGCGGAGCGCTGTGGCCGCGGCTTGGTCACCTGCACGCGGTACTGATCAGCGCAAGCGCAGAACTGTCCGCGGCTGGCGTTCACGCTGGCCGCCTGACTGAGGCGCCCGCACGTGATCGCAGCGAGCGCGAGGTTCAAATGGTCGTGCTGCTGCGGGCTCACCGACATGAAGCTCGCGACAGTCTGCCACCTATCGCCAGCGGCCGACCATGGGTCATGCGCACTAGCCCTCTTGCTCGGTCGGACGGATCAGCACCTCGTTGATCGCCATGTGCCGCGGTCGGGTCACGACATACGCGATCGCGTCGGCGATGTCGCCTGCCTGCAGCCGTTCCAAGCGACCGAAGCGCTTGCCGATCATCTCCTGGATCTCGGGCCGGTTGTGCGAGGACAGCTCGGTCGAGACCGCTCCAGGCTCGATCAGCGAGACCCGAACGTGGCGGCCAGTGACTTCCTGGCGCAGCGACTCGCTGAACGCGCCGACCCCGTGCTTGGTCAGGCTGTAGACGCCGCTACCGTTGCGAGCAACCCGCCCCGCCACCGAGCTGATGTTGACCATGTCGGCCACCTTGCGGGGACCGTCCTGCGCGGCCTTCAAGAGGTGCGGCAGTGCCGCATGCGCGCAGTAAAGGAGGCCGGCGACGTTGACCGACAGCATCCGCCGCCACTCTTCGAGCGGGGCATCCACGGCTGGACCCAACAGCATCACGCCGGCGTTGTTGATCAGCGTGTCCAGGCGCCCGAGCTCAGCCACAGTCCGTGCCACGGCTTCCTGCGCCTGTTCAGACTCGCTCACGTCGGCGTCGATCACCACCGCACGGCGCCCGGCGCTCTCGATCGCATCTGCCAGCGCCTGCAGCCGCTCGTGCCGGCGAGCCACCAGTGCCACCGCGGCCCCGCGGGCGGCGAGGGCCAGCGCCGTGGCCTCGCCGATCCCGCTCGATGCGCCGGTGACCAGCGCGACGGTTCCCTGCAACTCCTCGGTTATCTCCATCGCCAACTCCTCATTCCAGATGTCGCGTTCATGGATATCACCGCAGTGCGCTTGGACCAGTCGCTGGGACGCCCGCTCGGCCAGAGCATGCGTTCATGAGTGGGCCGACGGCAGCGCGGGTAGCGTATGAGCAGCAATCGTTGCCACCGGCGACGCCGGTGCGCATGCGCGAAGCTTCGGCCTGCCGAAGCCGTGGCGCCCCCGAGAAGGAGTCACCGTGAAGAAAGTACTGGAAATTCTGCTGTGCATCCTGCATCCGATCGCGGTCGTGTTGATCTGGATCAATCTCGTGCTTCGCCGCGACCTGGGCTTGATTCCGAAGCTCAGCTGGGCGATTGCCTCAATCGTTCCGCTCGTCCCCTTCGTCTACGTCCTTACCGGCAACGACTTCATATAGCTGCCTGAGGTTGGTGGCGCAGCCACCCCGCAGGCTCATGCCTCGTCGGCGCCCGGGGTTCGGCGCTGGCGCTTGCGCTCGGCTTGGCGAAGCTTGGCCTGCATGCGACGGCGCTTGGATGACTTGGTCGGACGGGTCACAGCGCGCGGCTTGGAGACGTGTAGAGATAACTCGAGCCGCCGGCCCAGCCGCACGAGCGCGAGCTCGCGGTTACGGGCCTGGTTACGCGTATCCTGGGCGACGGCCACCACGTGAGAACCGCAGCGGGAGATGATGAGCGCCTTCTGCTCGTCGCTCAGCGCAGCCGACGCGGCGACGTCGAACACCGCCTCGATCCGCGAATCTGCGCTGTTCGCGTGCTGCCCGCCGGGGCCCGACGAGCGTGACGCACGGATCGTGATCTCGCGCAGCGGAACCAGCGCATAGCTCCCCACTCTCATCGGATCTTCCATCTGGCCGCCGGTCCCGTGTCTGCGTCTCGCCTGTCGATCGAACCCAGAGTCGCCGATCCGGGTTGACCCCGTTCATGGCTTGCGTATTCGGTTCGCATCCAACGAAGATCCTACGGGCTCGATCGCTAGTGGGTCAGCCTGCCAGGTAGAGGCCGCCCGTGCCCACCTCTGGCCAGCGAGACGGCCTGTCCGGCCAGTACCATTTGATCGATCGGATAGTCAATGGGCGACGCGGCTGACCGATCAACCAGCGCAGCAGCCCTGCGCCGTCAACCTGGAATGCAGGATGCCGCCGTCGGACCCGCTCCGCAGGCATACATCTCAGTCCGGTCAGCAAACCGGCCAGAACAGCTCTTCTAGGAGGCTCGACGTGTCAGTGACTCTAAAGCGCAGACCGCTTGACGTTGCCAAGGCAACTTCTGACGATTCCCAAGCGGCGGAGGTTCGCCGCCAGCTGATCGAGCGGTTGCGCAGCCTCGACACCAATTGCCTGCAGAACCTCGTCAACGGCGTCAGTTCGGCGACCAACGGTGATCTCACGGTCGAAGTGCTCCCGACCACCAAGTCGATCGAGGCCAGGTGCGAGGACCGCGATCTCAACGAGCTGGCCGATGTGTTCAACTCGATGCTGAGCAAGGCACAGGCGGCGCTGACTGGCTACAACGAGCTGCGTGAGCAACTGCGGTCCGCGCTCGGCGATCAGTCCTGCCTGGAAGGCCTCACGGAACGCCTGCACAGCCTCTCAGGTCACTGCCTTGCGGGCCTCGGAGCTGGACTGCAGGCAGCCGCCTCGGGCGACCTGACGGTCGAGGCGACGCCGGTAACCACACCGCTGCAGGCGCGCTCCGGCGCGCGGCTCGGCGAGCTGGGCGAGGTGTTCAACACGATGCTCGGACAGGCTCAGGGCGGTATCGGGTCCTACAACGAGATGCGCGGCGAGCTGGCAGCGATGGTCCGCCAAATCGCCGGCACCGCCGCCCAGGTATCCGGCTCCTCGCAAGGCATGTCCGCCGCCTCCCAGCAAACCAGCGCCGCGATCGAGCAAATCGCACAGGCGACCAACAGCGTCGCGGCCGGTGCCGAAAAGCAAATGAGCATGGTCCACGACGTCCGCACCGTCACCGCCGAAGCCGTCGAACTCTCAACCCATGCGCGCGAAGTCGCCGCCGAAGGCGTCGTGCTAACCGGCGAAATCGGCGCGATCGCCAGCCAAACCAACCTCCTCGCACTCAACGCAGCGATCGAAGCAGCCCGCGCCGGCGAACAAGGACGCGGCTTCGCGGTCGTCGCCGAGGAAGTCCGCAAACTCGCCGAATCCGCCTCCAAAGCCGCGGGACGCACGCGCGAATCATTTGACGGACTCAGCTCGAGCGTCGAGAACGTCGCCTCCTGCATCACCAAGATCAACGAAGCCGTCGAACACGTCGCGCGCGTCGCCGACGACACCGGCGCCGCCACCCAAGAGGTCTCCGCCTCATCCGAGGAGTCAGCCGCCACCAGCCAACACGTCGCCAACTCCAGCAACGAACTGGCAGGCATGGCACACGATCTCGAAGAGCTCGTCTCGAAGTTCACCGTCGCCTGAGCCCGACCAGGAGCGAACAATGCCTCAAGACTCACATCCTCGGCAGCTCGTCGTTTTCACGCTCTCGGGCGAGCAGTACGCCCTCCCGATCGGGCACGTGCAGGAGATCATCCGCTACAGCCCGCCTCGTCCCGTCGCCTCGAGCGACTACTGGGTTCGCGGTGTGCTCAGCCTGCGCGGACGGATCCTGCCCGTGTACGACCTGGCCGCGCGACTCGGGATCGCATCCGAGGTGAGCGAGCATTCCAAGATCGTGATCGTCGAAACCGGCTCGGAGACGACCGGCGTGATCGTCGACGACGTCGACGAGGTCCTGACCGTGGAAGCCGAGCAGTTCGAGGAGGTGGCCAGCGCCAACCCCACTCTGATCGATGCGATCGTCAAGGTCGGCGATCGCCTCGTTGTGCTGCTCGCGCCGGCCACGATCTTCGGCGGAATCGAAATGGCGGTGGCCTGAGTGCACCAGCCTCAGGGCCTGCGGGCCCTGAGGCCGTCTAATGGCCTCGGAGGGACCCGGAAATTCAGGCGACGGCCGGTGGCCCCCCGCTACCGAGGCTCGAAGCGCGCCGTGAAGTGTCGCAGCGCCGGCGGCTCATGGACGATCCGGTAGCCGCGTAGGCGCTGGCGACCGGCGGCCACCGCCGCGCACACCTCGATCACGTAGTCGATATGACTCTGCGTGTAGGTGCGGCGCGGGATTGCCAACCGGACGAGATCCATCGGCGCCACCCGTTCGGAGCCGTCCGGCTGGCGACCGAACATGACTGTGCCGATCTCGCAGGCACGCACACCACCCGCCTCGTACAGGGCGACAACGAGCGACTGGCCTGGATATTCGAGCGGCGGGATGTGCGGGAGCATCGCGCGCGCGTCGATGTAGACGGCGTGGCCGCCGATCGGTTGCAGGCACGGGACTCCATGCGCGATCAGCGCGTCGCCGAGATAGCCGGTCGAGCGGATCCGGTAGCGAAGGTAATCGTCCTGGATGACTTCACGCAAGCCGCGCGCGATTGCCTCGAGGTCCCGCCCCGCGAGCCCG
This sequence comes from uncultured Solirubrobacterales bacterium, assembly GCA_963709135.1. Lineage (GTDB taxonomy): Bacteria > Actinomycetota > Thermoleophilia > Solirubrobacterales > Solirubrobacteraceae > Palsa-465. The sequence continues at coordinate 64,654 of CAVPVI010000005.1, forward strand.
CCGTAGGTCGGGAAGCCCTCGGTGAGGACCAGCAGGTTGCGACACCGCTCGGCTTGCTCATCGTCGTTCATCGCGAGCCAGCCGCCGATGTTGGCGAGCCCGTCCTTCTTCGCCGACATCGTCATCCCATCGATCAGCGATGCCATCTCACGCACGATCTCGACGACGCTGCGGTCTGCGTAACCGGGCTCGCGCTGCTTGACGAACCACGCGTTCTCGGCGAAGCGGCAGGCGTCGAGGAACAACGGCACGCCGAAGCGGTCGCACAGGGAGCGGGCGCCACGCAGGTTCTCGATCGAGACGGGCTGGCCGCCGCCGGAGTTGTTCGTGACCGTCACGAATACCGCAGGCACCATGTCGGCTTGCGCGGCCAGCAGCGTCTCAAGCGCGGCAAGGTCGATGTTGCCCTTGAACGGATGCTGGTTTTCCGGCTGCAGCGCCTCCGCGATCGGCAGATCGAGCGCCTGCGCCCCGGTCGCCTCGACGTTCGCCCGGGTCGTATCGAAGTGCGTGTTGTTGGGAACGATCTTGCCCGGACCACCGATCACCGAGAAGATGATCTTCTCGGCGGCGCGGCCCTGATGCGTCGGGATCACGTGCCGTAACGGGAACAGCTCCTGCACCGCCTCGAGAAACACGAACCATGACGGCGAGCCGGCGTAGCTCTCGTCTCCGTGTTGGATCCCGGCCCACTGGTCACGCGACATCGCGCCGGTGCCGGAATCGGTCAGCAGATCGATCAGCACGTCGACCGCGTGCAAGCTGAATACGTTGAAGCCGGCAGCCCGGATCGCGGCGCGGCGCTCGATCTCGGTCGTCATCCGCAACGGCTCGACGGAATGGATCCGGAACGGCTCGATGATCGTCTGGAACTGCATCGGCGGAGTCTAGAGCCGCCCCACGCCCCCTGTGGAAAGTTCGACTACAGAAATTCGGCTGTCTGCCGAGAACCCAAACGAGGCTTTCGCGCGGATGGACACGAATATGGAGGCACGATGAGCAAGCTTGCCGAGCTATACAAGCTGAATGACGAGAACCTGGCTCTGCGCCGCTCGTTCATCAAGCTGACCGAGGAAGATGTCCGCACGCTGGCGGAGCTTGCTCCCTGGGCGCGGGCGCTAGCCCCGCAGGTCGCAAAGGAGTTCTACGACCACCAGTTCTCGTTCGAACCGACACTGGAGTTCTTCTCGGATCGCGCCAAGCGCGGCGGGATCTCACTCTCGCAGCTGCGCGAGATGCTGGAGCGGGCGCAGGCGAAGTACTTCGACGAGATCTTCGAGGAGGCCGTCACCGGCGGTGGTTACCGCGTGGACTATTTCGACAAGCGCCTGCGGGTCGGACGGATCCACAACGAGATCAACCTGCCGGTGAAATGGTACATCGGCAGCTATCCGGTCTACTTCGACCTGTTCCGCGCGCACCTGAGCCGGCACCTTCCCAAGAACGCTGACCTTCGTGCGCGCGCCGAGCGTGCACTGCTGACCGTGTTCAACTTCGATATTCAGGCGATCGTCGACGCGTTCTATTTCGACACGTTCTCAGCGATGGGCGTGCGACTGCAGTCGATCGGCGTGCAGTCGAGCAAGCACGACCTGTCCGACAAAGGCGGTGAACTAAAGGCGCTTGTGAAGGTTCCGCTGGAAGGGATCGCACGAACGCTCGTGCATCTCAAGCAGACCTCCACGAACATGGCGAGCACCTCCAGCGATGTCGGCGTTGCGGTCAGCCAGGTCGCCGAGGCGATCACCGAGGTCGCGCGCAGCGCCGAGACCCAGGTGCGGATGATCGAGGATGCGAGGCTGGTGGCGGAGAAGACTGCGCAAGCGGCAAGCGAGTCACGCCGCAGCGCCAACGAGGGAACCCAGGCCGCCGCCGAAGTGACCGAGACGATGGACATGATCGCCAAGTCCTCCTCGGCCGTGAGCGACACGATGAACCGCCTGGTTTCCAAGTCCGACCAGATCGGCGGGATCGTCGAGACGATCAACGGGATCGCCGGGCAGACCGACATGCTCGCGCTCAACGCCGCGATCGAAGCGGCCCGCGCCGGTGAGCACGGGCGTGGCTTCGCGGTGGTCGCCGAAGAGGTTCGGCGACTCGCCGAGCGCTCACAGCGCGCCGCCGGCGAGATCCGGACGATCATCGAGGAGATCCACGACGAGACCGCGTCCGCCGTGAACGTCGTCGGCAAGGGCGCCGAGCGCACGCGCGAGGGCGCCGCCGTCGTCGAGAAGGCGCGTGACGCGTTCCTGATGATCGCCGAGAGCATCGGCGACATCGATTCACGGATCCGCGAGATCGTCGCCGCGACCGACGGTGTCGTATCGGTCGCGGAACAGTCCTCGGCCGCCGCCGAGCAGGTGTCCGCGTCCACGCAGGAGACGGCCGCCTCGATGCAGGACGTCGCCGCCGCCGCCCGCGGTCTGGAGGACACAGCCCGGGACCTCGAGAAGATCGTCTCGAGCTTCGAGCTGACGGCCGTCTGAGCGGTTACGGATCGCCCAGGGCCCGCACCACAGAACGGTCCGCGGGCCGCAGCCCGCGGACAGGTTGACCAGTCAACTATTATCCTTTGCGATGCAGACCGCGAGTTCGTCAGCGCTGGACGGCGCTGCCCTTGAAACCTGGCGCAGCTATCTCCAAAGCCACGCCTCGATCATGCGTGAGCTGAATGCCGAACTGCTGGCCGAGCACGGCATGACTTCGCGTGACTACGAGGTGCTCCTGTACCTCGCCCAGTCGCCCGACCGCCGCCTGCCGATGTCAGCGCTGGCCGAGCGCACGATGCTCACACGCTCCGGTATCACCCGCTTGATTGACGGCCTCGTGTCGGCCGGCTGGATCGAGCGCGTGTCGTGTCCGAGCGACGCCCGGGTCTCGCACGCGCTGCTGACCGATGCCGGTTGCGAGCAGCTGCGCGAGGCGGGTTGCACGCACGTGGCAAGCATCCAGAGGCTGTTCCTGGACCGCTTCAGCGCCGCCGAGATCGAGCAGCTCGCCGAGCTTCTGCGGCGGCTGCCGGGCGCGCACCAGGGCGCCTGCACCGTCTCCTGAGGCCCCGCCGCGGCGCGCGCATCGCTAGGCTACATGGACACGGCGACGTGGCGGAGTGGCTACGCAGCGGCCTGCAAAGCCGTCTATACCGGTTCGATTCCGGTCGTCGCCTCTGAGACAGTGCCCGGTTCCGAAGCAGCCTTGGTCTCCCGGCGCGTCGATCCGAGCTGGCGCAGGTCGCTGGACCTTCAACAGGCGGTGGCGCTCGCTGATCAGCCGCTCGAGCGTGACCGCGCGCGACGGGACTGCACTCTCGGGAGGTTTGGCACCTCAGAGGTGCCTAACCTCACCCGGATCAGGCGGGTGCGGCTCACGCAAACGACCCGCGGGAGGTTTGGCACCCACGCGGTGCTCAACCTCCCGGTAGTCGCGGACTTGCGATGCCGACACGCGAACAAGACGTGTCCGGACGGACAAACCGTTGTGCGCAGCGCCGGATCGTCCGTTTGAGCTTGAAAATCGAAATCAAGAACGGACAAATCGCCCGGGCGCGCGGCGGATTGTCCGCACGATCACGCCCTCGCTACGTGGCCGTCTTCGGAATGGGTTGACCGTTCTTGGTCACGCGGACACTTATGACCTTCAACTCGCTGCACACTTCGGAGGACGACCACTAAGCGACGGGACCCAAGTATACTGCGTCTCCGCGCGGCTGTAGCTCAGTTGGCTAGAGCGTCTGCTTGCCATGCAGAAGGTCGAGAGTTCGAGTCTCTTCAGCCGCTTCCCACGAAAGCCCTCCAAATTGGAAGGTTTTTCGTTTCTGAAGGCACCTCTGCAAGCGGATCTTGGAGCGTCGTACAACAACTCCGTACAACAAATGGCGTGTCCGCCACTTCCGCGAGTCCACTGAGGAGACCTGGTCGGCAGGCAGATCGAACAACGCGAGCCTCAACTTTCAGCCGGCCTCCTTGGGGGCCGAGTCGTCTGGGAGAGATGAAACGGCGCGTACAGCGGCGTGCAGTTCGCCGTGTGTAACAGCGACGGCCGCAACCCTAACTCCGTCGCCGCGCAGACTGCCGCGACATTCAGCCCGACGTAGCCGCCGACGCCCGCAGCGAGCGCGCGGCGCCCAGAGGTCAACGGGCGCCACACCTGACCCGGAATGCACCCACACACAGAAGCAACGATCCTGACACCCTCCCGAAACCCACGCCGATGCTAATGGCGACTTCCGCCGGCGATCGCCGCATTCAACGAGTCAGGTGGAACATGGGCGCGCGCTGCGCGCTGCCCCTCGGCGAAGGTGGCCGTCTGCTGCGCATCATGCGTTATGTTCGGTGGTGAAGCAACTGCCGGGACGTGCGGCGAGTGTTGATCGCGGCTGGCTGGGGAGTGATCCCGCAGAGCGGCTCCTGAGAGGCACACTCGCCAGCGCGGTCGCTTGACTGCAAGCGTCGTTGTTCTGGAAAGTGCGTGGCGGCCAATCATTCGGGTCGCTCTCCGTCCGAGCAGGGATCAGCATCACTTCTCTCGATGCGCTCAGCCGTTCGCATCGCGCGCACAACGCTTGCACTCGGCGACCGTCTCCGCCTGCGGCGGTAGCCACCGCCGGCGATTGGACGACGAGCTTGGTCGGTGGGAATTACTGACGCGTCCGCCGCGAAGCACCGATGCGCTGGTCCACCGGTCGGCGTGATACTGGAAGTTGCGAACTGGATGTGTGCAGAGGCAAAGGAGTGATCATGGCTGTCGTCCATGAAACAACTGTCTATGCAGCCCCGGGTCAACCCGGTAGCCCGGTTGAGCTGCAGACACGATATGAGAACTTCATCGGCGGGGAGTGGACGCCGCCGAGTAGCGGCGAGTATCGCGAGAATGTGACGCCGTCGACCGGCGAGGCGTTCTGCGAGGTCGCGCATTCAAACCCGGATGACATCGAGGCGGCGCTCGACGCCGCGCACGCCGCCAAAGACGCGTGGGGCGCACGCTCGCCCGCGGAGCGGTCGGCGCTGCTCGATGCCGTCGCTGACGCGATCGACGAGAACCTCGAGCTGCTCGCGGTCGCGGAGAGCTATGAGAACGGTAAGCCGGTGCGCGAGACGCTCGCGGCCGACATTCCTCTGTCCGCCGACCACTTCCGCTATTTCGCGGGCGCGGCCCGCGCGGAGGAGGGCCGTATCTCGGAGATCGACGAGAAGACCTACGCCTACCACTTCCACGAGCCGCTCGGCGTCGTCGCGCAGATCATCCCGTTCAACTTCCCGTTGCTGATGGCGGCGTGGAAGATGGCGCCGGCGCTGGCAGCCGGCAACTGCACGGTGATCAAGCCCGCGAGCCCGACGCCGTGGTCGATCCTCAAGCTGATGGAGGTGATCGGCGAGATCATCCCGCCCGGCGTCGTGAACGTCGTCAACGGCCCCGGCCCGGAGATCGGCAAGGCGCTCGCGTCAAGCAAGCGGATCGCGAAGGTCGGGTTCACCGGCGAGACGGTCACCGGCCGGCTGATCATGACCTACGCCGCGCAGAACCTGATCCCGTCAACCACCGAACTCGGTGGGAAGTCGCCGAACATCTTCTTCGAGGACGTGATGGCAGCCGACGACGCGTTCCTGGATAAGGCGGTCGAGGGACTCGTGCTGTACGCGTTCAACAAGGGCGAGGTCTGCACCTGCCCATCGCGGGCGCTCATCCAGGAGTCGATCTACGAGCCGTTCATCGAGCGCTGCCTGGCGCGGATCCATGCGATCAAACAGGGCGATCCACTCGACCGCGAGACGATGATCGGCGCGCAGGTATCCACCGCACAGCTCGAGAAGATCGAGAACTACGTCAAGATCGGCCTGCACGAGGGCGCACAACTGCTGATCGGCGGCCATCGCCCCGGGTTCACGGGACACCTCGCGGGCGGCTTCTACTACGAGCCGACCGTGCTCAAAGGCCACAACAAGATGCGGGTCTTCCAGGAGGAGATCTTCGGGCCGGTGCTCGCCGTGACGACCTTCAAGGACGAGGCACAGGCGCTCGAGATCGCCAACGACACGATGTACGGGCTCGGCGCCGGTGTGTGGACCCGCGACGGCAGCCGCGCGTTCCGGATGGGCCGCGCGATCAAAGCCGGACGCGTGTGGACCAACTGCTACCACCAGTACCCCGCGCATGCTGCATTCGGCGGCTACAAGCAGTCCGGTGTTGGGCGTGAGAACCACCGCCTGATGCTCGAGCACTACACCCAGACCAAATGCCTGTTGGTCAGCTATGACCCGAACCCCATGGGGTTCTTCTGATCCTGGCGCTCAAACCGTGAGCGTTCATGAGCCGGCGAACGAACCGGTCAGCGCAACTCCAGCGGCCCTCGAGGCGATCCGTCGCCTCGAGGCCGCCCACGGTCCGCTGATGTTCTTCCAGTCAGGCGGCTGCTGCGACGGCAGCGCACCGATCTGCCTCAAGGCCGGCGAGTTACCGACGGGGCCCAACGACATCCGCATCGGCGAGCTCGGCGGAGCGCCGTTCTACGTCGACGCCGAGCAATACCAGCGGTGGGGACGCCCCCGAATCCTGATCGACGTCTCGACCGGAGCCGCCGAGGGCTTCTCGCTCGAAGCCACGGAAGGCATACATTTCCTCACCACAACGCCCGACTGATATCCCCCTCGGCCTCTCAATGACCACCGCGCGAGTCCATCGTCACGACACTCGTATTCCGGGCCATGCGCAGCCAAAACAGCGTCCACACACGGCCTCTGCGCACGCACACCACATTCCGCGAAGATCCGCTCGATCCACGAGCCAACGACACAGCGACGGACGGGCGCGACAACGTGACCGCGCATCACGGTCGCCGCTCAGCGCTGACACCGGCGCGCTGACGACGAGCGTCACCCGCGCCGGAGGTCGACCAGCGGCCTCGCACCAGCGCTAACCAGATACGACAACTGCAGCAAACACAAGAGCAGCGGCCTTGTGGCAGATCCCGTCGCCGTAGCATTTGGCGCACAGCACCGGCCCGGCGATCTGGGCTGAGGCCGATGCTTGCGCGACCCGAGCGAGATCGGCCGCGCCAACAGACGCTCGAGCGCCTCTGGCGCGAGCGCACGGCCGGCGGCGGAGCGTCCAACGCGCCCGCTGCCGCGCTCGGCGGTATGGCGGGCGATCGCGCTCGCGCGCGCCGGCGGGCAGCCAGGAAACAGACGCAGGAACTCCGCCTCCATCCGCTCTTGCAACGCGACGTGCTGTGCGGCACGTCGTTGGGCGTCGCGCTCGCGCCGGCGCTCCCGAGCCGACTCGTCGGCCAGACAGTCGCGCTCGGCCCGCTCGAGCGCGTCTGCTTCGACCAGCACTCCTCGGCGCTCGTAGCGCCTGCGAGCGCGGCTGAAGCGCACCACGACCGCCGACAGGCGGCTCGCTGCCCGCGCGCGGCGCGTGAGCGCCGAATCCCCCGCCCCGAGGAACACGAGGTGGTCCATCTCCGCACACGACAGGCACGCGGGTCCGCCGTCGTCCATGATCAACAGCCCGCTCTGCGGAGCGCCGCAGACCGAGCAGGTGAACTCCCCGAGCGGCTCGATCACGACCAGATCTGGCCGCCGAGTCGCGCGCTGCGCGATTCGCGCGCGCTGCGGCTGGGAGAGGTCGGGAGAGACCCAGTGCGTCTTGAGGGCGCGATGCCGAGGCGCCCGACGCCCTCACCCGATGCCGCTGCCGTTCGCGACGGGGGTACAAGGCGGGTGTGCCGGGTCGCCGGGCGCGATCGCATCGCGTGGATCGATGCGCTGAATGATCGACATCGCGACGGCGCAGGGAAGGTCGACGGCGATGCCACCGGCGTGGGCGGCTGTTGTCCTGGCAGCTCGCCAGAATCGTCGTCATGAGCGACGCGCGCCCGCCCAAGCGCCTGGACCAAGATGCGAACGACTACGCCACCTTCCTGGCCGATGCCAAGCGGCGGATCCAGACTGCGCAGGCCCGCGCGGCGCGCGCCGTCAACGCAGAGCTGATCGGGGTGTACTGGTATCTCGGGCGCGAGATCCTCGCGCGTCAGACTGCTGAGGAGAGCGGCCTTGGTCGCCGTGGGACGCGTGTCATCCCGAGGCTCTCGCAGGATCTGCAAGCGGCGTTTCCCGGGATGGGCGGTCTCTCGGAGCGCAACCTTTTGCGTCACCTGGTTGTTTGGCGCGCAAGCTGCAGCGCGGCTTGAACGGCCGAGCGCTGGTTGTTGATCTCCAGACGGCCTTGCAGGATCGGTACGGCGGCGGCTGGCTGACCTTCAAGCCGCAAAGCCTGACCGAGGTCGTAGAGCGCGTATGCGTAGGTGAGGCAGGTTGGGGTGGCGGGTTGCAAACACTCGCTGAGGCGCTCACCGGTAGCACTGACCGCTCTCCTGAGGACCGGCACCGCTTCGGCGTAGCTTCCTGCTTGCAGCAGGTCGTGCCCCTGCGCCTCCAGCATGGTGGCCACGGTGGGCGTCGCTGGCCCCTGCGCCTGCGGTTCGGTGGCCACGGTGGGCGTCGCTGGCCCCTGCGCCTGCGGTTCGGTGGCCACGGTGGGCGTCGCTGGCCCCTGCGCCTGCGGTTCGGTGGCCACGGTGGGCGTCGCTGACCCCTGCGCCTCGGGTTCGGTCGCCATCGTGGTCGTCGCGTGCGTCTGCGTCTGTGGTGCGGTGGCCGCGGTGGGCGTCGCCGGCGTCTGCGTCTGTGGTGCGGTGGCCACGGTGGGTGCCGTCGGCGTCTGCGGTTCGGTGACCATGGCGGGTGGCGTCTGCGTCTGCGGTGTAGTGGCCATCGTGGGTGCAGTCGGCGTCTGCGTCCGTCGTTCGGCGGTCACGGTGGGCGTCGGCCGCGCTGGCGCCACGTGATGAGGAGGCGGGTTGGTGGAAAGCAGCGCGGCGGGGTGCGCAGGCAAACGCGCGGCCGGACCCGCAGCGGCCGTTTCGTTGCGAGCCCGACGTGGTCGCAGGCCAGTGCTGTACGCGCCGGGGCCGAGCAGTGCGCCCAGGGCGATCGCACAAATAGTGATGGTCACGCCGGCGAGCGCCACGGGCGCAACCCAGCGGTGCTTGGCCCGCTCGTCCCGAGCGCGACTGCTGCTTCGCGGCGCAGTCGCTGCACGCGCACGCCCAGTCGCCGCGGCTGCACGCTCGCGGGAGCCGTGAGACTCGCCGCGGGATCCTAGGCGGAAGGCGTGTCGCGCCTGCGTCTGTCTCACGCGTGAGAGCCTGTCGCGGTGTTGCAACACCCACGTCAGGGCGCCGCGTAGTAGAGCTCGGCACGCGGACGTGCCATACACACGGACTCCTTCCCGCCCGGGCCCAGGGATCGCTCGGGCCTCAGACGGGGCGGTCCCCAATCCGCTGCCGGCGGGACTCCAATCCCGGGATCGCTCAAGGCGCACGCCAACAGACCGCTTACCGCCAGTGCTGCCGTAGCACCTACGGATTGCCACTCCCGCGAGTTCCAACTCCGAGACGACGCTAGCGGGGAACTCGATGCCTGCATCGCGCAGCTCGGCGTAGCTCACCGGGTCCCCCGCAGCCCGGCGCAACGCGCCGAGCGCGATCGCCTGCTGGCTGTCCATGGCGCTCCCTCCACGCTTTGATGTGTCGCCGGATCCACATCGCGCGTCAACGTCGCAACCCCTGAGCAATTCGCCCGGTTGCTGGCCGCGCACAGTCAGCTCAGCGTTGCTCGGCGATCGCGTGACACGGTTTGCACGGAACGAGGACTTCATGCGCAAGACCCAATCTTCCGGTCTGACGGCAGGACGACCAGCCACCCTGCATTATGACTCGTGAGCCCCTCAACGCTGAAGGTTGGGCGCGGACGCGGCCAGCTCCAGGCATGCGTCGCCGCCGCCCACCGGGGATCGGGCCGCACGTCAGGGTTCGTGCGACAGCCTCGACGGGACGCGATTGCGCGGGGTCGACCACCGCTACGATTCCTTTCATTCTCGCGTCGGCGGGTGGCGCGCTAGCGCGTTGGCGACAACGCGATCATCGCAGAGGAGCGCGAGGACCACCGCGACGCGCGATCGGTTCGACGGCAAGCAACCACGCGACGAGGCGGTAGCCGCGACGTTGCCGAGCACGCGTGTCGCGCGGCGGACTCGCGCCGCCCTCCCCGGGAGAGGCTCTTCAGCACCTATTTCACGTGGGCCGTGAACGGCTCGGTCTGCTTGCAGCTGCCAAGGCTCTTGATGCTCTCGCGCCCGATCACCTTGCCGGTTGCCTTCGTGCCGTCGAAGCTGCCTTCGATACGGATCGACATCGAGCTGCCCGGCGTGGCTAGGCTCGAATCGCCGACGAACCCGCCGTCCTTGATCGCGAGCGCGTTGAACGGGAACGCCGGCGCGACGCTCCCGGCTCCCGGCAGGCAGGTCGCCTCAAAGTGGACCGACAGATCGTCGATCGTCTTCCCGTTCCGTGAGACTTTGAAGTGGATCGGGTAGCCCGGGCCGATCGAGCCGGAGTATTCGGCGCCAGCCTTCGGGCCCGAATCGGCGACGGCGACGGCGACGGCGGGGGCAGCGGCGCAGGCGAGCGCCGCGATCGATCCGATCGCCGCTCGCTTCAGGAGGGAAGTGGTCATGACGAGCACGATAGACCGGGCCGCAGCGACAGCCCTCGTTGCGACGGATCGGGAGCCTCCAAACGCCGACGTGCTAGCCGGTGCTGATCAGCGGCGCTCGAAACGAGACAGCTTCGCTGCCGGTTTGGGCGGTCACGCGTTCGGGAATCGAGTCGACGGGGCTTGAGTCCAACTCGTCCGGCGTGGATATGCAGGACACGAGCCGATAGCGTCCAGGCGGTGAAAGCCGGGGCGCCCGCATCGCCGGAGGGCATCGTTGTTGGCGATGACCGCGTCGCCCGCTGCTGGTGGGCCGATTCCGCCCCGGAGTACCGCGACTACCACGACTCGGAATGGGGTTTCCCGGTCGCCGACGATCGCCGTCTGTTCGAAAAGCTGAGCCTCGAGGGCTTCCAGGCCGGACTCTCGTGGCTGACCATCCTGCGCAAGCGGGACGCCTTTCGCCGCGCCTTTGCCGGCTTCGACTACACCAGGGTGGCCAACTTCGGAAGCGATGATGTAGCCCGCCTGCTCGATGACGCCGCAATCGTCCGCCACCGCGGCAAGATCGAGGCCGTGATCAACAACGCCCAGCGCGCCGTCGAGCTCGTCGCCCAAGAGGGCTCGCTGGCTCGCTTTGTATGGACCTTTGAGCCCCAGAGCGACAGCCCAGACCTCGACCGAGCCGGGCTGCTGTCAATCACCGATGAGTCCCGTGCGCTGGCTCGCGAGTTCAAGCGCAAGGGCTGGCGTTTCGTCGGCCCGACCACCGTGTACGCGTTCATGCAGGCGATGGGGCTGGTCAACGATCACCTCACCGGCTGCCACGCGCGCGCCACCGCACAGGCGGCGCGCGAGGCCTTTTCGCGGCCCTGACCTACCAAGCGGGCCTACGCGAGCGTCCGGGCCCCTTGCCCGGCGCCGGCTAAGGGCGGCCCCCAACGCATCTCCTTGGGCATTCTCCGCTGAGAGTGCCCAAGGAGATGCGTTAGTCGTCCGAATGTGGGCTTACGTGCGTTGACCGTCAGCCACAAGGCGACGCATCTCGTTGGGCATTCTCGATTCAGAATGCCCAACGAGATGCGTTAGGGGGAGGGCGGCTAAGGCGGGCGCCCTAACTTCGAGCCGATCCGCCATGCCGCTTCAACGCGCAGAGCGGCACCCGCGGACGGCGAGACCAACTGCTGGCGGCGTGATCATCGGGTCCGTACGTTGCGTCGTCGAGGTCGATGAATGTCGACGCGCCTGCCGCGATGGCGACGGCACGGTCGTTAGCCCGTCCGATTCCGATGACCTCGGCACTCCCGTCCTTTTGGGGTTGGGGCGTCGGCTGAGGCTGATTCAGCGATGCGGTCCGGCTCGGTCACAGATCGAGCACCAGGTCGTCGTGGGGCTGTGAGCAGCAGAGGAGCGCACTGCCGTCAGGCGGGGGTTCGACCGGGTCGGGGCTGTAGTCGACCTGTCCCGCGATCACGGTTGTCTCGCAGCTCTGGCAGACGCCGGTGCGGCATGACCAGCGAACGGGCACATCACACGCCTCCGCGAATTCGAGCAGGCTGGCGTAGTCGCCGCTCCAGGGGATCGTCAGGTCGCTGCGGGCGAATGCGATGCTCGGGCCGGGGCCGGGCTGGCCGGCGGGTGGGTGGGGTGCTCGGCCCTGCTTCGCGGCGATTCCCGGCGTCTGGCTGCGCGCCGGCCCGAACGGTTCGGTGTGGATGTGCGTGGCATCGATCCCCAGGGCGGCGAGGGCGGCGCTGATGTCGTCCATGAACGTGGCGGGTCCGCACAGGTAAGCCTCAGCGTCGAGCGGTGGCACGAGCGCCGCCAGTGCTGAGGGGGTGAGTTGCCCTGTGTCGTCGAAGTCGCGGCCTTCGAGGTCATCCGGGCCAGGGTCGCTGTAATACACACGAGCCCTGACGTTCGGCAGCGAGGACAGCAGGGTCCGGCTTTCGGCGGCGAATGAGTGCTCGCGGCCGTTGCGGGCGCCGTGCAGCCACCAGACATCTCGATCGGAACGCTCCTGCGCCAGGGCACCGAGCATGGCGAGCACGGGCGTGGCACCGATGCCGGCGCTGATCAGCAGCACGGGCGCATGCGTCTGGTCGAGAATGAACGTGCCCCGGGGTGCCGCGACATCGAGTCGGTCGCCGACGGCCAGACGCGTGTGCAGGTAGCCGCTGGCGGCGCCAAAGCGTTCGCGCTTGACGGTCAGGCGGTAGTAGCCGGCCCTGGGTGGTCCGGACAGCGAGTAGTTGCGCAGCAGCGCCCGCTGGCCCTCATCGGGCTGGACGCGCAGCGTGAGGAACTGACCGGGGCGGGCCGCCGGCAGTGGGTCGCCGTCTGGGGCCTCGAGGCGGATCGAGATCGCCGAGTCGCTCTCGCGCGTGATCGCCGTTACGGTCAGCTGACGGAAGCCGGGCCAGGCCGGAGGCGGGCTGGTTGCCGCGAGGCCGGCGTTGCCGCTGCCCGGCTCCTCGTCCAGCAGGGCGCGGAACGAGCCCTGCCATCCGGGGCTGAGCGAGGGAATCCGGAGCGCTCGCAGCAGTCCCTGGCGCGTGTGCCCGGGAAGGTAGAGCAGCGCGTCGACGTCAGCCACGGTCATCTGCTCGGGTCCCGAGGCGAGCTTGATGATGTCGTCTCCTGCTTGCACGTCGCCCTCTTCGAGTACGCGGAAGTAGAAGCCAGGGCGGTGGTGGGAGACGAGCAGGGCGGGAATCCGCGGATCGTTCATCCGGATCCCGACGCGGTAGCAGGTGACGCGGGGCTGCGTCACCTCGAACACCGCGCCGCCGATCCGGTAGCGATCGCCGATGCAGACCTCGGCATCGCTCAGCCCCTCGACGGTGAAGTTCTCGCCGAACTGCCCGTACACGAAGCCGCCGCGCCCGAGCTCCCGTTCCCAGTACCGGTACGAGTCGAGCTGGTAGACGAACACGGCACGCTGTTCGCCACCATGCCCCGCCAGATCGCCCTGCCCGTCACCGTCAACGTTGAGCCTGCCAACCCGACGGGGCCCGCTCGCCGGGTCCTTGAAGACGCCCGTGAAGACCGTCCTTCCCTGCCAGGACACCTCCTTCGGCATGCCGACGTTGACCGACACCAGCTGCCCAACAGGCTGGGCCAACTTACCCGCGGCGTCACTTCCCATGCGTAGCTCCTGTTCTCGGCTCGTGGCCATGGATGAAACTTGGCTCGCCGCCCGTCAACTCGCGTCCGCCGACACCCAGGTGGCGAACACGACGGAGAGCGAACCAACTTCATCCTGCTATTCATATCACAGTGGGCTGCTAACAGTTCCGCATGTTGATACAATTGCGGGGTGACTGACGATCAGACAGACGCTCGCTCGCTGTCGCAGGACGCGCAAGAGGTGTTGCGAGTCAGGGCGGTAAAGATGCTTGAGGATGGGTTGACGCAGGTCGAGGTCGCGGAGCATCTGGGTGTGAGCGATCGGGCGGTGCGTGCGTGGGCGCGGCGGTTTCGGCGGGGTGGCTGGAAGGCGCTGGCGAAGCGCAAGCGTGGTCGCTCGTCTGAGGATCAGATGGTGCTCTCGGCCGCTGATCAGCAGCGGATCGTGGAGGCGGTCCGGACCCGGTTCCCGGATCAGTTGCGGATCCCGGGGTTGTTGTGGACGCGCTCGGCTGTGCAGGCGTTGATCGAGCGGGAGTGCGGGGTGCGGCTGGATGTCACGACGGTCGGGCGCTACCTGCGGCGTTGGGGGTTCACGCTCAAGCGTCCGGTGAAGCGGATGCTGGAGGCCGATCCGGTGGTCGTCGAGGCGTGGCTTGAGGAGGTGTACCCGGCGATCAAGGCGCGCGCGAAGGCGCAGGGAGCGCTGATCCTGTGGCAGGACGAGTCCGGGGTGCGCCTGCAGCATTTGACCCCGCAGGCCGGGTACGCGCCGCGTGGTGTGCGGGCGGTCGCGAAGGTCTCGGGCAAGTACGTCTCGGTGAACATGATCAGCTCGCTGTCGAACTCCGGGCAGCTGCACTTCTCGCTGTTCGAGGGGAAGTTCACCGCGCAGGTGTTCATCGACTACCTCACGCGACTGATCGGCGAGTACCAAGGCCGCAAGATCATCCTGATCTGCGACAACCACTCCACCCACCACGCCAAAGAGCTCAAGGCGTGGGCGGTGGCGCACACCGAGCAGATCGAGCTGTGCTTCCTGCCGGCCTATAGCCCGCACCTGAACCCTGACGAGTACCTCAACCAAGACGTCAAGCGGCACATGCGAGCGCTGCACGAGCGCCCCAGCACCAAGCCGGCGCTCAAGGACACGCTCACGAGCTTCCTCGGCCTGCGCCAGAGCCAGCCGGAGATCGTGCGCAACTACTTCAACGCACCCGAGATCCAGTACGCCCGTTGAGATCGCCGCAACGACCTCGTCACTCAACCCGACAAAGCCGGAACTAAACGCCGCCCACCGTGATAACGCCCGGAAGCTGCTGGACCGAGCGACCATCACGGTTGGATCGGATCAGCGTGAGTCACAAGCGGGATCGCCTGTCGCGTCTCGTGCCCGGAAGCTCCAGTCCTCCGATTTGAGAAGTAGAAGCCCCTGTGCTCGTCAGGCGCGGTGTTCCGGGTTCGGATGATCCGGCTGCCCGAGGTCCCAATCGCGGGTCGAGTTCCCGTAGGCCGGGATACCGCCTGCGTCGGTCAGCATCCTCGCGAGGTGAAGCACGTTCCATGCCAGGAATACGGTGTTCCGGGTCGCCCACGCGTTGTCCTGACCGCCGCCCACGACATCGAGATAGGAGGGTCCGGGTCCAGCCTCGCCGGTCCAGTAGGTGTCCCCTTGCGGAGGAATCGTGAGTCCGATGTGCTGCAGCGCATAGAGCACCTGCGCGCACACATGCTTACCGCCGTCGTCATTTCCGGTGGCGATCGCCGCCCCGACCTTGCCGTAGTAGGACCATTGACCCGCCGCGTTGACGTCGCTCGAGTATGCATACAACCGCTCGATGATCTTGCGGGTATGAGAACTCTGATCGCCGAGCCAGATCGGCCCTGCGATGATCAGGATGTGGGCAGGCTTGACGAGCCGCTCGTAGATGCCGGGGAACTCATCGCGCTCATATCCGTGCTGTCGCATGTCGGGCCACAGCCCCGCCGGGATCTCGTGGTCGGCCGTGCGGATCTCGTCGACCGTCACGCCGACCTTGGCGAAGATTCCGCGCACGATTTCCCACAGGCCATCGGTGTGACTCGGCTCCGGCGAGCGCTTCGTAGTCCCGTTGAACACAACCGCCCGAAGGTCGTCATAACGCACAGGCGCGCTGTCGGCCTGCTCGTCGATGAAGCGCTGGATGCTCTCAGGCAGAGGCATGGATTCCCTTTCGTCGAAGAGGCCGAACAGGTGTACCCGCTCCCACACAGGTCCGCCGGTAGCGGCTCAGTGGCTCAGTGGCTCAGTCAAGCAGGTCCGCAGGGTCCTGGCACGATAATCGCGGCTGTTGCAAAGGCCACTTCTGCGTTGGTCCGCACGTCCGCAACAACATCCGCGTTCTCCCAGGTGCTGAACGTAGCCGAACAGTGAATGCAGACACACCGAACTGGGCTATGGCTCTTTCTCCTCCCTCAACTCGCGAGCGTGCTCCTCCATCGCGGCCACCGCCGCGACGGTCGCCGTTCGTCAAGCCAACCGTCGGCGCAGCGCCCGCGACGCTGACGTTGGCGAGTCGGCGCGGTGCTCAGCGCGGCGCGGAAATGTTTCCGAACCCGGCCTGGCACGGGCCCGACGGCAATGGGGATGGCGCAATTGCTCGCCACGTCACCAGCCGCGCACGCGGTCGATGCGCAACACGTCCCGTAGCTCGTGGGCGGCGCGTTCCAGTGCACCTGGATCGGTTCGGTAGATCCCGGCGCTGTCAGCTCGGCTGCGGCGCATCGCTGCAGCGCGGGCGACCGCGTCGGCGACGGCTGCGGCGATCGCTGCGGGCGGTTCGGTCGGGTCACAATGCGCCTGCGCCCGCCACCAGGTCGCCAGGCAGCGCACGGCGAACGGCAGCCCGGAGCGTTCAACCTCGGTGCGCCATAGGGCGGCTGCGACGGGGTCGAGCTCGGTGGTCGGCGTGGGCACTAGCTCCCGCAGACGCGCGGCCGTCTCGGACCACTCCCCGCGAGCGGGTGGGAGCTCCAGCGGGCCTGCGCCGGGCATCAGCTCCCCCACCACCGGCTTGCCCGCCTCGATCCACCAGCGCAGCGAGAAGCGGTAGGAGCGGCCGCCGGCGACCACCTGTCCGAGCGTCAGCGCCGGGGCGCCCGCGTCTGGCGGATACGTCGACGCGGTCGCCTCGTCGGGCCGCTGGTGTGGCTCGATCCCGATTGCGCATAGCGGCGCCGCGACGCCGTACAGCCGGTACAGGGCGCGCAGCGGCGAGTCCCGCGCCGCCTTTCCGCGCGGCCAGCGATCGCCGGCGGCAACGGTCTGCCAGAACGTCAGCGCCATCTTGTTGCCCGTGCGCTCGATCGCGTCTCGGTTGACCGGCCGCGGCGCGCTCCGGCTGACCGGGGGTCTGACGCTGTGGCTGACCAGCCGCGGCGCGCTCCGGCTGACCGGAGGTCTGGCGCCGCGGTTGACCGGCGCTTTGGCGCCGGCGTCCTCGCGTGCCACCGGTGCGGTTCGCACTGTGCGGTCGCTCCCCGGATTCGGGCTGGACGGCCCCGGAACAGGCGAGACGCCGGTGCGCCTCTGCGCCGGCCCTGACCTGACCGGTGCGCTCGACGCGCCGTGACCTGCGGCGGCCCTGGGGATGCACGATTCGCAGCCGAGTCGGTCGCGACCAGCGACGAGCCGCTCCGGCGCGGCGCACGCAGGGCAACGGACGGGGGCGAACTCGTCGACTGCGGCCAGCCACGTCAGCGCGAAGGGAAACGTGTGGCTTCCCCGGCGCACGTCGACAGGCAGCACGAAGGCAGGCACATGCACCATGTGAAGCCGGAACGGCTTGATCTCGTGGCGCGTCGTGAACTGCTCCCGGATCTCCCGGTGCCGGCGGGCGCGCTCGACCCTGATTGTGTCGGCTTGGGCCCGCAGCATCCGGGCGCGCTCGTCGGTGGCAGTAGAGAGCCGGTGTTCGATCGATCCGAGCGCACCCTCGTAGTAGGCGTCCGCGCGTGCCAGCTCGGACTCGAGCTCGCGCTGCGCCGCTGTCGCCAGTGACGCCTGGCGGGCGATGGCCCGCCGCTGGAGCTCGTCGTGGGCCGCCGGGAGGGCGAGCGGGACGTTTGCCGCCAGCGATCGCCGGTGCGCCTCGGCGCCCTGCGGCCAGCGCCGAGCGCGAAGCACGGCCAGCAGCCGTTCGCTCGGGATCAGGCCCGAGCGCGCGTCGACCCAGGCTTCCTCCTGCTCCTGGAAGCGCAGTGTCAGCGACGCCGCGTAGCTGATCATCGCGCCGACGCGCAACAGCGGGAGGTAGGCGCCGGCCGGCTCGCCGGTAGCGTCGACGCGACCGTGGTCGACCGGGACGAGCTCGCGGGCGCGAGTCTCGAGCGCCGACCGGGTCGGAGGTCTCGACAGGGGCCACGGCAGGTAGGCGTGTCCCGTATCGCCTTCGGCCAGCACGGCGGCCGCGGCCCGCTCGATCGCAGGATGTCCGGCGATCAGCAGCACGGCGCCGTCGTCGCGGGCGACGTCGGGGTCGGATGTGAGGATCGCCTCCTCGGGCAACTCGCTCTCGTCCCGCAGCCGCTGCGGCAACAGCACCAGCGCCTGGTCGCGCTGCTCCTCGACGAGCGCGCCCTCCCGCTCGGCGTAGCGCAGCCAGAACGCGAGCCCAGGCTCGTCGGTCAAGGCCGGCATGCGCGTGCCCCGGTCATCCGCCGGCGACGAGCGCGTCGACGCGGTGGCGGGTCTCGAAGTACTCGCCCCGAGCGCGTGCGAGGCTGTCGCCGACGGACTCGAGCCTGGCCGCGAACTCGGCGTCGTCGCGGCTCGCAACGTACTCGCGGAAGATGAGCGTCTCGAAGTCGAGGTCGTCCTCCACGCGCCCGAGGATCATGTCGAGCTCGCCGACGACGAGCTCGAACAGGTTGATCTTCGCCTGGAGGACGTCGAGCAGCCGCTCCTCGAGCGTGCCACGGGCGACGAGGTTCGTGAGCAGCACATCGTGGTCCTGTCCGATTCTGTGGATGCGGCCGAGTCTCTGCTCGATCTGCATCGGGTTCCAGGGAAGGTCGAAGTTGATCATCACGTGACAGAACTGCAGGTTGCGTCCCTCGCCCGCGGCCTCTGTGCTCAACAGGATCGGCGCAGGGCCGGCGAACGCGGTGATCGCCGCATCCTTCTGAGCGCGGCTGAGGCTTCCGTGGTACGTGACTGCCTCCAGGTCGTGCTCGGCGAACAGCGAAGCCAGGTGCTCGAGCGTCTGGCGGAACGCGGTGAACACGACCACCTTCTCGCCGCGCGTGCCGTGGCGCGCAAGCAGCTCGAGCAGTGCCGACGCTTTGCCGGTGGCTCGAACCGCCGCGGCCTGCTCTGCAAGATCGCTCCAACCTAGCCTCGACAGGGTCTGAACGCACGCCCACGGGCTCGACCCCGCGAGCTGCTGAACGGTCCGCAGCGCCAGCGCTTGTGCCGGACTCGCGTCGCGACCATAATCCCGCACACGCTGCGAGATCGCGTTGTACAGCTCGCCCTCTGCAGCCAACGGGACGACCGGGATCGTTTCGGCGAGCCGCCGGGGAAGCATCACGGCGATCTCACTTCGGCGATGACGGACCATGATCTCGCGCAGCCCGAGCTGCAGCGAGGCGACGTTGCGCACGCAGTGTCCGTCCCCGCCACCATGCCGGCGGCGGAACTCGCTCGCGCTGCCCAGGGACCCGGGCCGGACCAGGCTGACGAGCTGGAACAGGTCGGCAAGGCGGTTCTCGATCGGAGTCGCGGTGAGCAGCAGCAGGTACCGCGCTCGGAGCGAGCGGGCCAGCCTCGCCGATGCGCTTTGCGGGTTCTTGAGCCGGTGGGCTTCGTCGGCGATCACCAGGTCCCAGCTCGGTGCGGTGAGCGTCGCCCGCAGCGGCTCGCGTCGAGCGGCCGCGAGCGATGCGACCACCACCGGAGCTGATCCGCGATTGGTCATGGTCGCCTCCAGCACGTCCGTGCCGGCAATCGCGCATGGGAGCGCGAACTTGCGCTCGAGCTCCTCGCGCCACTGGCCTACGAGCCCGGCCGGGGTCAGCACGAGCACCCGTCCGGCGAGTCCACGTAGTCGCAGCTCGCTGAGCACGAGGCCCGCCTCGATCGTCTTGCCGAGCCCGACCTCGTCGGCGAGCACCGCGCGTCCCTGCATGTGACGGAGCACACGCCCGGCAGCCTCGAGCTGGTACGGGAATGGCTCGAATCGCAGGCGCGGCAGGCACATGAACGTCTCGAAGCCAGGACGTGCCCAGGCATCGAGCGCCTGATCGACGAGCGACGAGCGCCGGTCGCACACGGCGCCATTCGCCCCCAGGCTCTCGACCAGCGATCGATAGAGCTCGGCCACTGACGGCCCACCGGGTTGCCCGGCCGGCTTGAGCTGCGCGGGTGCCGGAGCCGACGAGTGCGCGAGGTACTCGGTTGAGACGTGTGGCTGGCTTGTGTTCACAGACATCGGAGCCACGCCGAATGATGGCAGCGGCATCGGACGGCGCGACGGCCGAGACGCTCGTCTCAGTCGGCGGTCGCGGAGCATAGCCACAGGGCCAGGAACTCCGCAAGCGTGCGAGGTTGGTACGCATGCAGGTCGGCGGTAAAGACCGTCTGCGGCGAGTGTCTCACTGATGCCGAGAGCGCTCGCGTCCCGTGCAGCGCGCCACATAGGGCCGGCGCAGTCGCCTCCTGCGGCACATCGACTCCGTTGACGGTGGTGTGGCCGAGCACGTTGTCATAGACACCGCTGCCGTCGTAGTCGATGCCGTGAATGACGACGACGGCGTTGCCGTCGCGGATCGCTTTTGCGACCGCCGCCGGAATCGTGATCATGCGTTTATATGTGATGTTCCCGCTGGACGGCGAGCGATCGAAGGCCAGGTGACTCGCCGAGCTGGTGTCACCGGACGTCGTCAGCGACACAATCGGAGGACCGTAGAATCGATCTCCGACGTCTGAGCTGATGGCGGTATGGCCGTTCAACTGCTGCGCGGCTGACGCCGGCGGGCAGATACCAGCCCCGAATGCGTGAATGTGCATGACGTGCGGCGAGCCGTTCAGCAGCCCGTGGGCGGTGAGCGTGACCGTGGCCGTCTGTCCGTGCAGAGCGACGGCAACAGTGCCGCCGCCGGTCACGCGATTGGTTGGGATCGGTCCCTCGCTTGATTGGAATCCAGCGCCCGAAACGGCGGGGGAGCCGCCTGAGCCGGCGACGATGATCACGGCTGCCGCGATCGCCGCAGCGACGAGCGCCGCCGCCGCCCACTGCCAGCGCCGACGGGGCGAGACCCCGGTACGCTCGGAGCTGCCGCCGCGGTCGCGGGGCTGAGGCTGTTCTGCTTCTGACGCACGAGGACCGGAGGCCCGATCAGGCGGCGGCGCCACGACGCGTCGATCGCTCTCGGAAGACCTCGCCGTCGACGGACTCAGAATCGTCTCCCCCGCGGGCCTTTGCGGGGATGGCGGCTTGGTGTCCGGCGTATCGGTGAACGGCTCTGCAAGCGGCTCTGGGCCACGGGACGCTGGGTCGCCTCGCCGCGACGGCCTCTCGTCCTTGTGGGCAGGCTGCGCCTCGCCGGTGGCCACCATCGATTCAGCGCCGTGGTACCGTGAGCCGCCGAGCGCGGCGGCGGCGTCGCGCGCAAAGTCCCCTGCGGACAAGTAGCGGTCGTCGGAGCGCTTGGCCATCGCGCGCCCGATCACGTCGTCGAACTCTGGGTGGAGGCCGGCGAGGTGGCCGCTGAGCCGCGGCGGATCGTCGTTGACGTGCGCGAATAGCGTTGCGATTGAGTTATCGCGCTCGTAGGGAACCTCGCCCACAAGCATCTGGTAGAAGACGCAACCGAGCGCGTAGACGTCGGTCCGAGCATCGGCGCGTTCGCCCGTGATCTGCTCAGGGGCCATGTAGTCGACAGTTCCCACGACCGCCCCCTGGACGGTCAGGCCGGACATGCTGTCGAGCTGCTTGGCCAAGCCGAAATCCGTGAGATACGCGCGCTCCTCGCCGTCGCGGATGGTGATCAGCACGTTGGCCGGCTTCACGTCGCGATGCACAAGACCCTGGCGATGGGCAGCGTCGAGCGCCGACGCAAGTTGCGTGAGAATGTCGACGGCCCGGTCGGGCGCAAGTGCTCCATGTTCGCGCAGCATCTTCCGCAGATCGGAGCCGTGCACGTAATCCATCGAAAGGAACAGCAATCCGTCATGCTCGCCGGCGTAATGGATTGCGACGACATTGGGGTGGTTGAGCGACGCCGCGATTCGCATCTCGCGCCTGAAGCGCACCTGGAACTGCTCGTCGCTGGCGAGGACGGGGTCAAGAACCTTGACCGCGTAGATCCGGTGGAGCGCGACGTTCGTGGCGCGGTACACCATCCCCATGCCGCCACGGCCGATCAGCTCCTCGATCCGGTACCCGCCCAACTCGGAGCCTCGTTCGAGCCTGTTGCCTCTCGGTTGCGCCACTAGCCTTCCCTTGCGTTTCGGCTGACCCAGTACTCATCGGCAACCTTAGCGGCACAACGCGTCGCCAAGCGCCGGTCGTCTCGGTAGAAGTGGTGCAACGATCGTCGGGTAGGTCGACCACTGTGAGCGGGTCAGCCACGGTGGCGCCGAACTCGTCGGTCGTTCTCGCTGTTCGTCCGGAAGCGTCGAGACGCCGTTCACGCAGGCCTCCAGCACGAGGCGACGATCGCCTGTCCAGACCGCATGACGGTCCGCTGTAACGTGGGTGAACCCTGGGGTGTCACTGGCGGCGGTTCACACCCCCTGCTGGAGCGAGAGTGCGTCGTCGTACTGCGCGGGCGCGTACGCTTGTACCGCTCGCCAAAAGCAGGATTCCTGGTGCGACACACACGTCTGCTGATGACCCTTAGCGCACTTCTCCTGGCCGGCTCCGGCTGCGACGGCTCGTCATCGGGTGCGACATCGTCTCGGACCGCGGAGGGCGCCACGGTTGCGATCTCGAGTAGGAACCTGCCCGGACTCGGAGCCGTGCTTGTCGACGGCCGGGGACAGACGCTCTACATCTTTGAGCCGGACCACGCTCGGGCGGTGACGTGCACCGGTGAATGCGCATCGGTGTGGCCACCACTGGCAACGCGCGATGGTGTAGCGGTCGTGGTGCATGGGGCGGTGAGGAGCGCTCTGCTCGGCAGCGACTCGAACCCCAGCGGCGGACGTGTCGTCACCTATGACGACTGGCCGCTCTACACCTACATTGCCGACGCCACGCCCGGGAGTTTTTCAGGGGAGGGCGTTCACAACAGCGGCGGTGTGTGGTGGGTGATCTCTCCCAGTGGAGCAGTGGTCAGGAACTCGCCGTAGCGCTGACCGTTTGCCGCAAGCGCGAGGTGACCGTCGAAACCCGCAAGATCTAGCTATACGTTATGTAAATCAATGACAGGATTTGCAGGGCTGGCCTACGCAATCTGCTAACTCGCGCACAGGCAGCCAAGGCTGCGCCGTTCGCCTCGTGCGCGTGCGTTGATCTACTGCTGGCTACGATCAGGGTGCTCCACCTACACGCAAGGACCGCCATCCAATGCTCGACCAGATACGCCGCGACATCCAAGCCCGCCTCGAGGATCTGCTTGGCGAGATCGACAAGCTCCGCCAGGCGCTGGCGGCGCTCACCTCGCGCGAGAGCGGACCTGACCGCGGCGATCACGCGGCGCCCTTTGATAGCAGCTCGGCCTCGGCCGGTGAGAGCGCGGCCAGGAGTTCGCGCGATGCGACCGCACGGGCCCCGCGGGCACGCAAAGCCTCGGTCCCGCCGCGCCCTACGGCGCCGGCCGCCGAGCCGCGGGTCGTGGAGCCGCAGGCTGCCGAGCCGCAGGCCGGGGAATCGCCCGCGGTCGGCCCGGCTCGTAGGGCGACGCGCGCCGCCCCAGGCGCAACCAGGCACGCCGTCCTGGCGGCGTTCACTCGTGGCAGCACGATGACCGCTGACGAGGTGGCTACCGCGACCGGGCTAGCCGCCGGCTGCTGCAGGAGCGCAGTGACCGGGCGGCGTGCTTGGGCGGACAAACCTGCTCGTGGGCGGGTCGTTTGTCCGCGCGGTGCAGATTTTCGGGCCGCAGTGGACAATCCGGCGCTGCACGCAGAGGTCTGTCCGTCCCGACATGCCGAAGCTCGCCACCACCCGGGCAGGAGACGGACATGACCGCAGCATCTTAGGGCGAGTTCCAGGCCAAGACGGCGCGCCGAATCCCGCTGTTCGCGCTGACCAAACGCGCCTCCTAAACTGCCTTCCCCGCAGAAGCGGCGAGCGCAAGACACAATCACCGCAAGGTACTCATGAGATGAGCGTCTCTCTGCCTGTAACACGCAGCAACCTCGTGGATTGTTACGGATGCGGCGTGCCTGTGTTGGTGGGTAGATTCGTTACACGCGTCCCCGGGGAGGGGATCGAAGGTCAGCAAGAGGATGCTTGCGATGGTTTTTGCTGTGATCGTGCCAGCGACGCTTGTCGTCGTGCTTGAGTTGTTCGTGGGTCGGGAATTATGTGGTGTTGTTCGTGATGTCGCCCGATGTCGCGCTGGCCGGCTCCGTGGTGAGCTTGTCAGTGGAGCGCGCCACGAGCGCGCTCGCGTGTGGACGCCTGAGCCTGCAGGGGCATGCACGCTGCCGAATCTCTCCCACGGACCCCGGTCGTGATGTCCGAGGGCGCAGACCCCAGGCTTGCCGAAAGCTTTCAACGGCACAGCCGCAGTGGCGTTGGTGAGCTTGACGCTCGCGCGGTCGACCCCGCGCCGGTGGTCGCGAAGACTGGTCTGTTGTTCACGCATCCCGCGTCGCGCCGTTATGACCCGCGCCGGCACGTCGACGAGCACCCCGACACGCCTGAGCGGATCCTGGCGATCGAAGCCGCGCTGGCGGCGGTGGACGGGTTGGGGTGGGAGCGGCGGGTGGCGCCGATGGCCACATATGAGGAGCTCGAGGCGGTCCATGACCCGCGGCTGATCGACATGATCGAGCGGCTCGTGGTCGACGGCGGTGGACCGATCGACGCCGACACTCACGTTGATGGCGCGACCTATCGCGCCGCGCGGCACGCCAGCGGCGCGGCCACTGCGATGGTCAGGGCGCTGATCGCCGGGGAGGCCCGCGTCGCGTTTGCGGCGCTGCGCCCCTCAGGACATCACGCTGAGCGAGCCCGCGCGATGGGCTTTTGCCTGTTTAACAACATCGCGGTCGCGGCGCAGTTCGCGATCGACAAGCTCGATGTGCGGCGCGTGTTCATCCTTGACTGGGACGTGCACCACGGCAACGGGACCGCTGAGATGTTCCGTCGCCGCGACGACGTGCTGTTCGCGAGCATCCACCAGGCCAACATATTCCCCCACAGCGGTCTGCTGAGTGACGCCGGGTCAGACGCCGGTTTGGGATACACGATCAACCTCCCGGTCCCCGCCGGCTGTGACGGCGAGCTCTGGGTCGCGCTGCTGGAACACGTGATCATCCCCGCCGCGAGGGCGTTTGATCCCGAGCTGGTGCTGATCTCGGCCGGCTTTGATGCACACCGCGCCGACCCGCTCGGCGGCTGTCGGCTCGAGAGCTCTGACTTCGCGCGCATGGCGCGCCACGTGCGCGACCTCGCACAACGTGCGGATGCCCCGATCGGGGTCGTGCTCGAGGGCGGCTATCACCCACCGGCGCTCGCCGAGTGCGTGATCGCGACGCTACGCGCGCTCACCGGAGATCAGCCCGCCGAGTCGATCGCGCCAGACCGCATCCACACCCGGCAGGCGGCCTCCTACGTCGGGCACCACTGGAGCCTGTAGCGCCCAGTAACGCGCCGCGTCCCTGCCGACGCGCACACTCAACTGCCCCCATCTCGAGCCGCAGGCGGGGATCAGTTCTCATCATCATCGCACACCCGGAGCGGCCCAACGCAGCTCCTGGGAGCGTTGGTTGGTATAGGCTGCAGCTTCTCAGTGAAGGTTGCGTACGTTTTTTCTACCTCGGGTCACACGGCTAGCTACAAGCTGGGCAAGATGATTCTGCCCCAGCTCGAGCAGGGGACCCATGGCGTCGATGTCGTCGGGATGTTCTTCTTTGACGACAACACGTTTCTGTTGCGCGCGGGGGATCCCGTTGGTGAGCGGCTGCGGCGGGTCGCGACGCAGCGCGGCGTGCTGCTGATGCTCTGTGACCAGTGCGCGCTCGAGCGCGAGTTGGCGGAGGGTGAGATCGGCGCGGCGGTGCCCAAGGGTACGGTCGCGGGCGTGCGGGTGGGCTGCTTCCCGGACCTGTACGCGGCGCTGGCTGGCAACCCGCCCGACCACATCATCACCCTGTAGTGGTCCGTCGCGCCCCCGCGCGTGGCCGGGGAGGCTATGACTGGAGCGGACCGAAGTGCTGCTCGGTGGGCTCTGCGCAGCAGAACCAGGCCTCGGTGAGCCGAGGCCTCCCCTCGGTCGACGCGATCGCGATCGCGTCGTCCTCGGGCACTTCGGTCGGGGGCTCGCCGGCCGCCTCGCGGACCGCCGCGCGGACGCGCGCGAAGACCGCGCCGATCGGTCGCCGAGCGGCGAGGCTCTGCTGGACTAGCGCGCTTAGAACGCCCTGCAGACGGTCGGCGCAGGGGTCGGCCGAGCGCCACGGGTAGCTCAGGCGTTCGGGGTCGTAGCGGCCCAGGTGCTCGCGCAGGTCCGCTCGCTGAAGCAGCAGCGACCCGTCCGGTACCAGCAGCCGGATCGTGTACTGCACCGGGTCGACGTTGGCGACCATGTCCTGGGCGGCGACGAACTCAACGATATCGAGCACGTCACGGGGAGTCGTCCATGGGGTGAAGGGCATGAACGACGGCCGGATCTCGATCCCGTGCTCGCGCAGCAGCGCGATCGCCAGCAGCGCCTGTGCGGTGTTGTGGCCCTTGTCCAGGCGCGCGAGGATCACGTCATTGACGCTCTCCAGCGCGGACACCACGAACAGGCAGCCCGAGGCTGCCATCTCCGGCCAGACCTCGGCGTGCTCGAGCACATGCTCGACCTTCGTCGTGACATCGAACGTGAGCGTCGGGAAACGCTCGTGCAGCTCCCGCACGATCGCCAGCGAGTGGCGCTTACCGTTGAGGAAGTCCGGGTCCCCGAAGGTGATGTGGGCGGCGCCCATGTCCACTAGGCGCTCGATGTCACGCAGCACAGTGTCGGCCTGCACGATGCGGATGCGCCCGTCATAGACCGCCGGGACCGGGCAGTGCCGGCAGCGATGCACGCAGCCATGGCTGGCCTCGACATAGCCGACCAAGCGCTCCTGTCCGCCAACCGCGAGGCGCGCGTAATGCTCGAGGCCGGGCAACAGCTCTCGCGCCGGCAGTCCAAAGGTCCCCCGGGCGAGTTGGACGATCGGCTGCTCGGAAGCTGAGGGCACGGTGTCGGTGCGGGTCAGGCTGTCGATCCAGGACACCAGCCCCGGCTCGTACTCGCCGGCGATCACGCGGTCAGCGAACTCGCCGACCACGAGTTCGTGACTCACCGCTGCGTACAGGCCGTAGAGGCAAATTGGCAGCTCCGGGTACTCGCGGCGGATGCGGCGGGCGGCGCTCAGCGCCAAGCGCATGGCGGTGTGCATCGGGACCGAGAAGCCGATCGCCTGCGCCCACGCCAGCGCGTCAGGATCCCAGGGCTGCACGCTGAGATCCAGACAGCGGACCTCGTGCCCGGCGCGCTGCAGCGCGCGCGCGGGCGAGGCGACGTGCAGCGGCTGGTGCCCAAGCTCGTAGGTCGATATCAAGAGAACGCGCACGCGAGCGATCACGCTAGCGGACCGCCTGCCGGCGCGAGCACCGCAGGCGTCGGCTCAATCCGGATATCAAGACAGCGGTGAGCCTCGCGCAGGGAGCGCTCAACCGCCGTGGGGGTGCTCCCATTCGCGAACACGAACCCCAGGTAGCGATCGCCCTCCGGCAACGGTGTGACCGGGCGCCCGCGCGCGATCGTGATCTCCATGCCCGCGACGCCCGGCACCGCGCGGGCCCGCTGCTGACCGTCGACGGCCGTTAGGGTACCGCCGTGCGGAATCGGGATCATCATCACCCCGGCCGCGGCACTCTGGAGCGCCAACCCCTCGAGGGTCAGTCCGAGGGCGTGGCGCAGGATCAGCTGCTCGAGACTCACGCCAGCCCCGAACCGCAGCGCGCGTGAGCACAACCCTCCGATCGAGCGAGCAGCGAGCTCGAGCACGCTCACGCGCCCATCGTGTACACGCAGCTCGGCATGGACCGGGCCCTCGCGCAGCCCGAGCGCGCGCGCCGCGAGGGCGGCCACGCGCTCCACCTCCGTCAAGGCGGCGGCAGGCAACCGCGACGGGGTCACGTACAGGGTCTCCTCGAAGTACGGTCCCTCGAGCGGGTCGGGCTTGTCAAAGATCGCCAAGATCTCCAGCCGCCCGGAACGCAGCAGACCCTCGACCGCGACCTCCGCGCCGGGCAGGTAGCTCTCCAGCAGCAGCGGCGCGTCCTCGCGCTCACCAGCGCCGGCCAGAATCCCCCGCACGCGGCGCACGGCCGCGCTCGCCCGCTCGAGATCGTTGGCGCGGATCACTCCGCGGCTTCCTGAAAGCGACAAGGGCTTCACAACACACGGAAGACCCACAACGCGCACCGCAGCCGAGATGTCATCCCCGGCGGCGAGCAGCGCAAAGCGAGGCTGCGGGACGTTCCCCGCCTCGAGAACCCGCCGCATCGACGCCTTCTCGCGCGTGTGCGCCACAGCGCCGGGCGGGTTGTGTGCCAACCCCAGACGCTCGGACGCGATCGCCGCGGCCATCACCCCCTGGTCATCGACGCCGACGATCGCCGCGAACGGCGTCTCACGAGCACGCGCCACGATCGCGTCGGCCGCCTCCGACGGGTCCGAGAGACGCAGCGTCAGCGCCCGCTCGCCCATCACCGCGGACATCGCCGCCCGACGCTCGCTGGCGACCGTGACCGCGACCCCCAGCTCGCTGGCTGCCGCCATGAAGTCCGGGGCTCGATACGTCGCCGAGGGAAGAATCAGAAGCAGGCGATCCACAACGCTATGGTATGCCGATGGATCACGAAGCAGTCGTCGCGATCACGCAGACCGCACTGGATCGCGTTAGAGCCTTCCGCGCCGATCTGCCCGAGAGCCACGCGCTATGGGTCCGCGTCAGCGGCTCGGCCGACGGCGAATACACCTGCGCGCTGACGCTCAACGCGCGCAGCGGCGCGCGTGAACGCGACGCGATTCAGCACCTCGATGACCTCGTGATCGTCATCGCCGGCGACAGCATCGAGAAACTCCGCGGCGCGACGATCGACTGGAACGAAACCCGCCTCGGCGGCGGCTTTACGGTCATCAACCCCAACAAGCCACGAGCTCCGGTCGCTCTGCCGATGAGCATCTCACCCGGCTCGGGCGCCGGCTTTCCCGCGCGCCCGCCGACCGCACCCGCATCCCCCGTACAGGGGAACGTGGACAGCGACCTCGCGCGCCGCGTGATGCTCGTGCTCGACCGCGACGTGAACCCCAACATCGCCGCCCACGGAGGACACGCCGAACTCGCCGGCATCGACGGCCAGACGGCCTACCTACGCCTCGGCGGCGGCTGCCAAGGCTGCGGCATGGCAGCCGTCACCCTCAGCCAAGGCATCCAGATCGCGATCACCGAAGCAATACCAGAAATCGTCCACGTCGTCGACGTCACCGACCACGCCTCAGGCACCAACCCCTACTTCGAAGCCGCCAAGAAGTAGCCCCCACTGCCCAGGGTTTTCAGCCACTCTCGTTCTTTGTTCTTTGGCGAGCCGGCCAGCGAGCCGAGCGTGCTCGGCTGGACTCCGGGCTTCGGCTGACGCAACGCTCAGCGACGCTCGAGCACGAGGCGAATTCCCAGACCCACCAGGACGGCACCTGTGACTCGCTCTATCCGTCGTCCCCATGGACCGTCGATGAACGCGCCTTTGGCTCGTGCGACAAGCACCGCGAGCGTCGAGTACCAGACCAAGTCGAACGCGACGATCATCCCGGCCATTGCGATCGCTGAGGGCAACACGGCGGCTCCCCGAGGAACGAACTGGGGAAACAGCGCGACGAAGAAGACGGCCAGCTTGGGATTGGCGAGACTGGTCAGCAAGCCATCACGAACCGCAGCTTGATCGGAAATCGCAAACGCCTGCGAGCGTCCGCAGGTCGATCGTTCGTCGCTGTGCCCGCCGCGCAGCGATCGAACGCCGAGAACAACGAGGACGAGGGCGCCGAGGAGCTTGACCGCGGTGAACGCTGCCGCGGACGTCGCGACGATCGTCGCGATCCCGACCGCAGCAAAGCAGCCCCACGCCAGCACGCCGACCGAATTGCCAGTTGTGGTGAGGAACGCGTGACGCCGTCCCCCGCGTGCAGCGTTGCGGACGACCAGCGCCGTCGCCGCGCCGGGCGTGATCGTCAGCAATCCGGCGACCGGCGCGAACGTGAGCAACACGCGAAACATCGACGTATCTTCGCCGATCCGGACCAGGCACCACGCCCAAGGCCGGCTCGCGAGGGACCGCCCCCCGACGCGGACCGTGACGTCCGGTGCTCGCTGGGGCGATCTGCTCGGCGACGCCGGGGCGCGGGCTGCTCCGGAGCTGTTGAGCAACCCAAAGCGATGGATGTCTTTGGCGATTCGGGCGCTCGGGCAGCTCTACGAGGGCCACGGACCCAAAACGGCTCCCCTGACGCCGGTTTGGGTTACCCAGCATGCGATCGGCGACGCTCGCGCCGAGTAGCCACACCGCGTCGCCGATCGGCAGCGCAGAGCGAGCGCTCGTGGGCGACCGACAGGCAGCACCCCTCCCACGCCCGCAACCCACACCCGTACCAAACCGGCCTTCCAAACCGCGGGGCCCGCGGTCGCAGCGCCTACCTTCCGAAGGCTGGTCGACAAACGTCGCGGATTTCGTCGTTTTTCGCCCAGGCTCCAGTGTGCGGCTGGCGAGCGCCGGACCAAGCGAGGCGATTCGGGCGGGAGGCGCCGCGTGCCGCCCTCTATAGATCGGTAGTGCTGATCAACTTTGCACCCTTATCTTAGCTGGAGCCCAAAGCCGGATTGGTGCACTCTGTTTAGACAGCCCGCCGCGGGGAAGACACGACCGATGACGTGCTTGACGAAAACTCGATCGCCTCAGCTCGTGCGAGTGACAACTGCCGGTTCGCCAGGCGGAACATGCGGGTAAGCTCCGCACGACTGCTGAGCTCGAAGGGAGGCAAACGGATATGACTTTGGTGGAGTCCCCCGAAGATGTGCGGGATGCGGTGATGCGGCGAACCGGGGAAGCCGTCACCCGCGTGACTGAAACGGCGGATGAAACTCGGACGCGGCTGTCCAAGACGTCGCGTCGAGCCCGCCGACGCTCGGCCGATCTCGCAGACAGAGCCCGAATCCGCGCCGGCACCTCCGGAGCAAAGCTTGGCGTCAAGGGTTCGAGACTGGGCGCGAAAGGCGTGTTGTTTGGCGCTCGGGCCGCGGCCCGCGAGAAGCTCCGGCCGGCCCGCGATGCCAAGCTCCGCGCAGAGTTGGTCCGCACAAGCCGGGAACTCGCCCACGAAACCTCAGACCTGGGCGCCGCGGTCAACTCGCTAAATGAGATGATCAAGGAGAACCGAAAGGCTGGCGCAGTCGGGCGTACGCGCCTCATCGTTGGGATCATCGTCGGCGCTGCCGCCAGCTATCACCTCGACGCCGACCACGGCCATGAGCGTCGCGCCGCAACTGCGCGGCGTGCGAAGAACTTGCTCGGCCGCTGAGCGCTGTGGCACCGCGGTCTGCCTGATCGCGCGCGGGTGCACAGGCTCGCGGGCGACCGCGAAGATCCCGCCTCATAAACCAGTGTGCGGCTGGCGAGCGCCGGACCAAGCGAGACGGTGCGGGCGGGAGGCGCTCTGTAGCAGCGCTACACAAGCCTCCCGACCGTGCCGCATCACGCCGGTCCGGCGCCGCGAGACGTGCGCGAGGTTATTGAGACAGGCTCTGAGGACGTGGTCGCCCTCGGCGCGCACGGGGCTGGGTCTTCGGTGGCACGGCGCTCGGCCGGCTCCGGGGATCGGGCCGCGGGCGGTCAGCTCCTTCATGTGCACGGTCGGGGCTGTCGCGAGAGCGCGGATTGTCAGCCGCTTGCCGCCGGCACCGGAGTCAGACAGACCTACTCCTTGCATCAAACGTCACAAAGACTCGTATCCGGATGAGGGATGCGGTCCAGCGCGGGTTCGACGCTACCGTTCGATTGCAGGGTAGTTTTCCGGTATGACGGTTGAGCGCACGAACACGGCCGCGTCTCGGCGCCCGACGTGAGCGCGTCCGTGTCCGGGCTCCTGTCTGGAGCAACGAGCAGTATTGCGAGACGGCTGGTCGTGCGGGTGCCGCGCGCGGATCTCGATGTGCGTGACACCGACTACATTCGTGAGACGCTGCCGGGCCTGTGGATGCTGGCGAGCCTCTACTTCCGCGCCGAGGTCCGTGGGCTTCACCACATCCCGCGCGAGGGGCCGGTCCTGTTGGTGGGGAATCACTCGGGCGGGATGGTGGCGCCCGACCTGTTCGTGTTCGTGCTCGCGTTCAGCACGTACTTCGGCGTCGAGCGCCGCTTCTACCAGTTGGCCCATAACGGCGTGCTGGTGTCTCCTGCCGGACGGATCGTGCGCCGGTATGGGACGGTGGCGGCTGATCCGCGCAACGCGGAGCTCGCGCTCTCAAGCGGTGCCGCGGTGCTGGTGTACCCCGGTGGCGACCACGAGGTCTTTCGTCCCAGCTGGGATTCCGGAAAGGTCGACTTCGCGGGGCGTAAGGGATTCATCCGCCTGGCGCTTGAGATGAACGTGCCGATTCAGCCGATCGTCTCGATCGGCAGCCAGGAGACCGCCCTGTTCCTGACGCGTGGCGAGCATCTGGCTAGGCTGATCGGACTCGACAGGATGCTTCGTCTGAAGACGGCGCCGATCATGTTCGGCCTCCCGTTCGGCCTCATGCCGGCCGTGTTCGGGCACATTCCTCTTCCCGCGAAGATCACGATTCAGGTGATGCCCAAGATCGATCTGCGGGAGCGTTACGGAGAGGATCCGAATGTGGAGGAGACCTACGATGACGTCATTCGCCGCATGCAGGACGTCTTGGATTCGCTGTCTGAGGCGCGTCGCTTCCCGGTGATCGGATGAGGATCGAAGAGGAGATCACGATTGCTGCGAGGCGCGAGCGGGTCTGGGGGTTGATCCGGGATCCCGCTGACTACGCGGGCCGGCTCGATTGGGTAACGATCTTCGAGCCTCACGAGGCCCGGCGCGAGCCAGGTGTCGGAACCCGCTACGACATGCTCGTCCAGGTCGGCTCGGCGAACGTTGGCGGGCTGGTAGAGATCGTCGAGTATGACCCGCTGTGTGACATCGTCTGGACCAGCGTCACCGGCGTGGAGCAACGCGGCAGGATCAGGCTGCGATCGAAATCCGACCAGGAGACACGCCTGACGATGCGGATTGCCTACGGGGCGCCAGGAGCGTTGCTGGGTACCCTAGCGGAGCTGCTGTCCGCTCCGCAGGTCAGCGCGAGCGTGAAGCGAAGCCTCCAGAACGTCAAACGCGAGGCCGAAGGAACGGAGCGACCACCGCCGCGCCGGCCAAGCCTACCGGCGCGGTTACTGCACGAGATCGACAACGTCTGGATCCTCACCAAGTCCGGAATGGTCGCGCCGATGCGTCCGGACCGGGTCGCGAGGATCGCGCTGATCGGAGCACGCTGGGGCGCCTCTCCGGCAACGGGCGTGCTGGTCGGCGCCGTCCGGCATCCCGACCGGACGATGGTGATCGATGAGCAAGGTTCACTCACATACGCAGAAGTCGACAAACGCTCGAATGCGGTCGCGAACGACCTCCGGGAGCAGGGCCTCAAAGCCGGCGACCGCGTGGGGCTGATGTGCCGCGACCATCGCGGATTCCTGGAGGGGGTTCTCGCAGTCGCCAAGCTCGGCGCCGATGTGTTGTTGCTGAACACGTCGTTCGCGGCGCCGCAACTGACCGAGGTGTGCCGCCGCGAGAACGCAGCGGCGCTCATCTACGACGAGGAATTCGCCGAGCTGACCGCCGAGGCCGGTCGCGATCGACGGCGGTTCGTCGTCGCGCAGGCGCCAGGCTCGCGACGGGAGCCGACGCTCGGAGCGTTGATCGAGGAAGGAGATGACGCAGCGCTTGCTCCTCCCGGTCGTACCGGGCGTGTCACGATCCTGACCTCCGGGACGACGGGTACCCCGAAGGGCGCGACGAGAACGAGCACCCCGCTCACGCTGGATCCGCCCGCCTCCATGCTCGAGCGCATACCGCTGCACGAGGGGCAGGTCGTCCGGATCGGGGCGCCACTTTTCCACACCTGGGGGTTCTCTAACTTTGCGCTTGGGATGGCGCTCGGTGCGGTTTTCGTGCTACGACGAAAGTTCGACCCCGAGCAGTGCCTGGCCGACATCGAGCAGCATCGCTGCGAGATTCTCGTCGTCGTTCCGGTGATGCTGCAGCGCATTCTCGGGCTGGCGGCCGAGATGCGACACCGCTACGACACGAGCTCGCTGCGCGCGGTCTGCGTGAGCGGTTCGGCTCTCGCCGGCGACCTCGCGGTTCGATGGATGGATGAGTTTGGGGACAACCTCTACAACATGTACGGCTCGACCGAGGTCGCCGCGGCGACGCTTGCGACGCCGAGGGATCTGCGTCGCGCGCCGGGAACCGCCGGCAAGCCGGCGCGTGGATCGATCGTCCGCGTCTACGGCGAGCACGGGCGGCCTGTGTTGCAGGGACATACAGGCCGCATCTTCGTCGGAAACTCGATTCTGTTCGACGGTTACACCGGTGGTGGCAGCAAAGATCGAATCGACGGGTTGATCGCGACCGGCGACCGAGGGCGATTCGACGAGGCAGGCCGGCTGTTCGTGGAGGGACGCGAGGACGAGATGATCGTCTCCGGTGGCGAGAATGTGTTCCCCAAAGAGGTGGAGGATGTACTGGCGACCCACGCGGCGGTGGCCGAAGCGGCGGCGCAGGGCGTGTCCGATGAGCAGTTCGGGCAACGACTGCGTGCTTTCGTGGTGCTTCGCCCCGGCCAGCACGCCACAGAGCAGCAGCTCCAGGACCACGTGAGGGCCAACTTGGCTCGCTATAAGGTCCCGCGCGAGGTCATATTCATTGATGAGCTGCCGCGCAACCCGACCGGGAAAGTGCTGAGACGGAAACTGGCAGAAAGGTTGCTTCTCGAGCCATGAGTAGTCGTTTTCCCTAGCGGCTAAAGGCGGTTGGCGTGGTGACTTAACGAAGGACCTACGCTTATCTCACAGTAACTGACTGGCGTCGCCGCCGCCCGGTGCTATATTCTAATTTCGTGGCCGAGCGGGCTATGCCGTCACAGGCGGTTGGGTCAGCTGGCGATTGATCAACTTTGCACAATACTGCAGAGCGCCCCAGCGGTGATCTTGTTACCCACCGCGAGCAGCCACTGCACACGGTCATTGACCGAGACTCGACAAATAGCAGTTCAGATTGAGGGAATCGCCACAAGCGGTTCAGTGACTGGCTGGCCGTCGTCTGAGGAGAGTGCTTGAGCGCCCGGAAAGGTGCAAAGGCTAATGCTGCACATCAAGCAATAGCGGGACGTGCGCGACTCGGGAGCTCCGAGGTCGGCGCATGGCTCAAGACGGAAAGGACTTCTCATGCTGCTGACCAAATCACAATCCGAATATCTCGAGGGCCTCGCGCCACTCGCTACCTCCGAAGCGGAGGAGGCCGACTGGCGCGATCGCTGGCTGTCGATCGCCGCGAAGGCACGCGTCGCCTGCCGCGACGACCACCTGCGTGACGGCAAGTCCGCAACGGCCTGAGCGCGCGACGGCGCCACGCTGTTTGGACCTCTACTCGGAGTACTCGGAGGTCCTCGTCGAACCAAGTCTCGGTCTCGGATGGCCCGCGCGTCGGCCTTCGAGCATGCGTGCCACTAATGCGCTCGCCCGCTCGGCACTCGCGCGGGGCGAGGCGCCGTCGGCTCTACCCGTAAGGTACGCAACCGTGAAGACATCGCCGGCACCCGTGGTGTGGACATCCGCGACCACCCATGCCGCCGGGACGTGCTCGACATGTCCCTGAACGTACAGGTCACAGCCGCCGGAGCCGGACGTCACCAAGATCTCGGGAACCTGCAGGCACTTCGCGACACGCTCGCCAAAGCGACCTCGGGCCACGACCTCCGCTTCCTCGTCGGCAAGCTTGAGAACGGTGATTGAGTCCAAAATCGTGACGTCGTACGCCGCGTCAACCGTCATAGTGCCCAGGCGCGCTGCGCGCACGAGCCCTTGTCCGTCATACCCTACGAGATGTCCACTCGCCTTGAGGTGCCGCAGAGTGTCCGATGGGAAGTCGCTGCGCAGAAGTGGCGCGACGTGAACCCAACGTGTATCGACCGCGGCGCTCTTGAGATCATCGGGAGTCCACCGCTCGCCGATCGCATCGACTGTCATCACCCGCTCCTCTCCGGAGTAGCGCAATCCGAACGCGCTGGTTCTCCCCGCTGCCAGCATCGTGATTGCGACGCGATAGCCATTCAGCAGCTCTGCGAAGATCCGGCTGTCCTGCGGCGCGGCACGCGTGACGACTCGTCCCCCGCCCGCAGCCATTTCGAGCGCTAGGCCGGCAAACGCAGGACACCCGCCTGGAGTCGGTGGATCATCGTTGACGCGGTCAATCGCGAGATTGCCGAGCACCGTGACTCCGTTGTGCTGCAAGCTCACTGGGTCGCGTCTCCTGGGAGCACCCTCTACTCGCATCCGATTCGTGTCAAGAGTGCGCAATTTCAGCACGGAGGTGCGCTGCCGAAACTAAACGCAGGGACGTTACGGCCATCATACGCGCGGACGAGCAATGTCGTTTACACGACTGGTCAGTTCTCGACGAAGTAGCTGCCACTCTCCTGGCCGCTCGAGAAGTATCGGCTGGTGACTGTCTTCTTGCGGGTGTAGAACTCGACGCCGTCCGTGCCGTGCGCGTGTAGGTCGCCGAGGAAGCTCGCCTTCCAGCCGCTGAACGGGAAGAACGCGACAGGTGCTGCGACGCCGATGTTGATCCCGAGCATGCCGGCTTGCACGTCATGGCGGAAGCGTCTGACCGCGGCGGCGCTCTCGGTGAAGATCGACGCGCCGTTACCGAACCGGCTGCGGTTGACGACCTCGATCGCTTCTTGCAGCGTGTCGGCCTTGATGACGCAGAGCACCGGCCCAAACACTTCTTCATGGGCGATCTCCATGTCGGGGGTGACGTCGTCGAGGATCGTCGGTCCGACGTATGCCCCATTGGGGTCAAGCCCTTCGGGAGCGCGGCCGTCCACGACCGCCGTCGCGCCGGCGGCCACGCCGTTCTCGATCCACGCGACGATCCGGTCGCGTGCGACACAGGAGACAACGGGGCCCATCTCGACGTCCTCCTGCAGTCCGTCGCCAACCTTCAGCGCGTCGGTGGCTGCAGTGAGGGCGGGCATCAATCGTGCGTGCGCTTCGCCGACGGTGACCACCGTCGCCCCCGCCATGCACCGCTGCCCGGCGGCGCCGAACGCGGAGCCGATGAGGCCGTCGACGGTCTTCCCGATAACGGCGTCGGGCATCACGATCATATGATTCTTGGCGCCGCCCAATGCCTGCACGCGCTTGCCCGTCTTGGCGGCGCCCTCGTAGACGATCTGCGCGACCGGCGCGGAGCCGACGAAGCTGACGGCATCGATTCCGGGGTGGGACAGGATCCCCTCGACGACCGCCCGCCCGCCGTTTACGAGGTTCACGACACCCGGCGGCAGCCCGATCGAATCGAGCGCGTCGAACGCGATCTGCTGGGTCATCGGGACCTGCTCGGAAGGCTTTAGCACGAACGTGTTCCCGCACGCGATCGCGAACGGCAAGAACCAGAACGGGACCATCGCCGGGAAGTTGAACGGCACGATTGCTGCGCAAACGCCGACCGGCTGACGGACCGTCTCGCAGTCAACTCCCCTGGCGACGTCCTCGAGGATCCGGCCCTGCATCGTGATCGGGGTCGCGCAGGCGGCCTCGACCATCTCAATCATTCGCGCGACCTCGGCGTGGGCGTCCACAAGCGTCTTGCCCATCTCGGTCGTCACTGAGCGCGCCATCTCATCGTGACGTGCTGAGAGCGCCTCACGCAGCTCAAACAGCTTGCGCGCGCGCGCGATCGTGTTCACGGCCCGCCAAACGGGCAGCGCCGCGCGCGCTGCGGCGACCGCAGCGTCGAGATCAGCGCCGCCGGACAGCGGCACCTGGCACAGCAGCTCGCCGGTGGCGGGGTTCGTGACCTCGAGCGTCTCGGTCGGGTGGGCGTCGACCCATTGCCCGTTGACGTAGTTCTGGAGTGTGCGGATGGCCGCAGCAGTCGACATGTTCTTTCTCTCTCCTGGGTGTGTCTCAGTGGGGCCGGCGCAGGGGCGAGCAGCCATTCGTGGGCAGGGTCCGTCTCCTCGTAGCGGTCGATCATCCCACGTCATTCCGGATCCGGCGCGCGCGCGGAAAGGCGCTTCGAGCCTCCTTGCGTGCCGCGCAGGCCCGCTTGCAGCCAATCGATCATGCCGCCCACCTTCACCCAATCCTCCCGTCGACGAGCTTCGATGAGCTCTCGAAGCACGGGCGGCTCGACCGTCATGAGCGCCTCTGATCCCGCCATGACCCACCGCACAAGCGCATGATGGACGAGCGTCTCGACAGGGACCCCGGTGCTCCGCGAGAGCGTCTGGAATGTCGGCATCGGATCGACGGCCAGGGACGCCTCCGTCTGGCGGGCGAACTCGCGATGCCTCGGTGGAACGGTGATGCCGGCAGGGTACGCTTTCGTCCGGGATCCGCGCCGCGATGACACTCATGCGGGCTCGGAACGCTAGCTCACACGCGGCAGCCTGACGCAGCAGCCGTTGACGAGTCCCGTCCCTGCACCGGTGAACGAGCCATCGCCGTTGACCTCGATGATGTAGTGGGCCTCGACACCTGAGCGGTACTTGATCATGCACGTCCACGGATCGCGCAGTGGCCCGCTGCCCCGCGCGACGCATTGTGCGCTGAGGCCCGGAGTGCGAGCGCGGGCAGCCACCGGCGCCGGGATGTGCATGACCGCGCTGTCGACGTCGCTGGTCCTCAAGATCGGCGCCGGCATCCCGAGCGACTGCGATTGGGTGTCGCGGACCAGATCCCCGCTGCCGAGGCTTACGAAGGCGATGGCCGCCCCGGTGGTGGCGATCAGCAGGACGGTGCACAGCACGATCGCCGACGGCAGAATGGCAAGCCGGGAGAGCCGGCGCGCATTCCGGGAGCCGGCAGCGTCAGCGAACGCTGTGTGCTGCTCACGCACGCTCGTGTCTCCCACAACGGCCGACGGGCCCGGAGGATCGGGCCCGTCGGTGACATCTGATCGAGCGCTCACTGGCTGTCGTACGTCCAGATCCAGCTCTGCTGCCACACGTAACGGTGGCCATTCCAGCTCCAGCCCCATGCCCAGCGCCAGTGCCAGCCGCTGTCGCAGCGCTGAGCGCCTCCGTTGTCGTGATCGCCGCAGGACGGACGGTACTGTGCGCTGCTGCCATTGCCGCTCTGAGAACCGCCCGAGCCATGCCCGCACACGGCGAGCGCGGCCGGCGTGCCCAGACCGACAAATGCGCAGGTCATCAGTACAGACAAGCGCCGCTTCATGGCCAGTCCCTTCGCCGCATTTGTTCGCGGCCGCGTCGCACGGCTGATCGCCAGCCGCTTGATCTGGTCTGACTCCAGCGGATCGAGCGTCGCTCGGTTCCTCCGAAGCCGGTCTTCGACTTCGCTGAGGTCCTCATCGAAGTAGTTCATGCTTGCTTATACGAGTGGCGTTGACGGTTCCCAACTGGAGTTGGCGCAGAAGTTCACGAACAGCCGCGGCCGACATCATGCGGGCTCGACGGACAACTCGCCGCTTGCCAACGCGTCGCTGCGGAGCACCGAGGACACGCGGGGCCAGCCCGACGGTGATGTTGCGGCGAACGCATGCGCGGCCTGAATCGTCAGCGGGTCCTTGGGGTTCATCTGCAGCGCTCTCCCTGCCGCGACGCGCGGATCGAGGCCGGCGCTCGCTTGGGCGAGGGCGAGTGAGTAGTACCCCTCCCAGTTACTCGGATCGCGGCTGATCGCTTCCCGCATCGCCTCGATCCCGAGCGTGCGGAACCCGCGCTGCAGGTCGCAGTAGCCCAGGATCTCGTAGGGCTCCGGGCGGTCCGGCATCCAGCCGATCGCCGCGAGCGCCGAACTGCTGGCAGCATCGCAACGCCCGCTGACCAGGGCCAGTTCCGCCCGGTGAAGCCGCGCCTGCGACGCCATGATCATGATCGGCAGGACCATCGCGGCGACGGCGCCGAATCCGAGCAGCGTGCGTGCCCTGCGCCCCGGGATCCAGCTGCGCGAACTGACGCGGGTTGACAGCCCGAGCCCGGCGGCGGCGAACAGTCCGAGCATCGTCGCGGGCATCTGCCAGTCCCAGTCGACGCCGGCGTGCACGAATGAGACCAACGCAGTCGCGGCCAGCGCTGTGTAGATGGGCCGTGCGTCGCCACGGCAGCGGCGGAAGAGCCCGAACAGCACGACAA
The DNA here is from genome assembly GCA_963709135.1 of uncultured Solirubrobacterales bacterium. Taxonomy (GTDB): domain Bacteria; phylum Actinomycetota; class Thermoleophilia; order Solirubrobacterales; family Solirubrobacteraceae; genus Palsa-465. Next base: position 104,971 of record CAVPVI010000005.1, read on the forward strand.
GCACGAGACAGACGAGCGGCACGAGGCCGAGCAGCCCGAGTTCCGCCATCGTCTCGAAGTAAAGGCTGTGGGCGTTGACCGTGTAGGCGTGGACCGGCTCCCTGCGCTGCCACAGCAGCTGGTACGTTCCCGCGCCATAGCCATCGAGCGGCCTGGCGTCGAAGGCGTCGATCGCGACGCGCCATAGCTGGGTGCGGCCGTCGCTTGACACGGTGCTGAGCCGCTGGCGCATGTCGCTGGTTGGCGTTGTCGCGCCGTTGAGGAACTGGTGCCAGTCGCCCGCGAGCGACTGCGGCGTAACCACGACGAGCACGATCCCGACGGCGACGAGGGCGGCGAAGCTCGCCAGCGCGACCCGCGTGCGCCGACAGGCCCGGCCCCACGTCGTGCCCGCGACGTCGATCGGGTCGAGCCATCTGCACAGGACCACGCGCAGCAGGGACGCGACGCACGCCCCTATTCCCAGTGCTAGTGCAACGCGGTGGGCCTGCACGATCGCGGCCGGTGTCGTCGGGGCGGAAGAGGCGAGCAGACCGGCGTCGTAGGCGACCTTCACCGTCACCGCCGACGCTGGGAGGACCGCCACGAGCCCGCTCAGCAGCGCGCGCGGCCGGGCGGCGATCATGTAGACGATCACGCCGATCACGCACGAGGCCATCGCACCCCGCGAGAACGTGAAGTACAGCGTGGTGCTCTGCAGCGGGACGAGCGCGGCAGCCAAAGCTCGGACCGCCCAGGGCTCGTCGACTGCGCACGTGAGGTGCAAGCTCAGGACGATGCCCAGCGCCGCGATGATCCCGAGCGCGTTCCAGTAGGTCAGAGGGTAGCTGAGGCGTTGGTTGGCGATGCTCGGCGCCGTGTGCCAGAGGTCGGGCGCGACGCGGCTGATGAGGCCGGCGACGCACAGAATCGCGAACGACAGCGCCAACCCTCGGATCAGCCATCTCAGATCGCCGGGCCGCGGTCCCACGCTCGCGAACACGATCAGCGCGAGGAGGTAGAACAGGTCTCGATCGAACGCCAGCAGCGCTCGCGAGGCTGACTGCGACCACGATGCGGAGATCAGGGCGACGAGCGTGTAGATCGCAAGCGCGCCCGTCGCCACGATCGTCTCGGCGCCGAAGCCGGCGATGGGCCGGTCCGCGAGCAGCAGGCGAAGGAGTAGGACCTGGAGCAGAATCAACGCCCCGAGCGCCGGAGTTCCGGGGAAGAACCCTCCCGCGTTGAAACCCATGTAGACGACGAGCGCCCCCGGGAGCAGCATCAGCAACGTTCTCGGAACCCCACCACCTCGGTGGTCGTAGGCGCGGCCGTCCTCCGAGCCGATCTCCGCTCGGGCTGAGAGCGAGAAATCCGGGACGTCGATCGCGGCTGCGCCGACACCTGTCACTGACCGGTTCAGCACGATCTGCTCAGTCCAGCTCGTTCTTCAGCTTGCGCAGCGCACGGTAGACGCGTCCTTCTATGGTGGACAGCGTCTGTCCGAGCACCGTCGCGATCGCGGGGAGCGTGAGATCAGCTCCGTAGCGCAGCGCGAGCGCCTCTCGCTCCTCGGCGGACAACCGCGCGAGTCCGCGGTCCAGCAGCTCGCGGTCCTCGACGGCGTCAAACTCGCGGCCGGACCCAGTCGTCAGCACGCCCGCCGCGACCCGTTCGATGGCATGATGGGCTACGGCAGACCGGCGGGCGTTGTCGCGCACGAGGTTGAGCGCGATCGTATACAGCCACGTCTTCTCGCTCGCCTTGCGGGGATCGAAGCGGGAGCGCGACCTCAGCACACGCTCGAACGTGTCGGCCAGCAGGTCCTCCGCGAGCGGACGGTTGCCCGTCCGGTAGACAAGGAACGCGAGCAGGCTCTCAGCATGCTCTGAATAGAGACGCTCGAACTCACGATCACGCATCTCGTAGCACCACCCTCCAACAGCGGCGTCGTGATAGCGCGACGCCTCGCACAGGATCACGCTCGGCACGTGGGCGTCCGAAAGCACGCGAAGGCCGGCGTCCTCGGGAGACGCCGACCTTCGACGGTCCGGGTGCCTGCGCGCTGGCGCTGGACGTGTTCACGCGCAGCACCCCGGTCGCTGAGCGTGGCTCAGCGCTGGCCACGTCCCTATGCCTTCGCCTTCTTGGCTGTCTTGGACTTGGTGTTCGCAGACCTGGACTTGGTCTTGCCGCGCTTGGACTTGGTCTTGGCGCCCTTGGACTTGGTCTTGGCGCTCTTCGAGGTCGACCTGCTCGTGGGCTTGGGAGTCACGAACGGGGTCACGGCGGGCGGCGTTGACTTCGGCGAGCCCTTCGTGTGCCCCTTGCCCCGCTTGCCCGTCGACTTCTTGGTGACAGGAGCGGGCGAGGGGCACGAGCTCTCACCAGCCTTGGCGCTCGTGCTGCAGCTCTTTCCTGGCGTGTACTGTGCTTTCGCGGCGCCAAAGTCCTGTCCGGCCGGAAAGCCGCTGCCTGACATGGCGAGCGCTCCGGTAGTACCAGCCCCGAGGGCCAAGACGGTGACAATGGTTGCGATTTGTGACTTCATGGGATTGACCCTCCGTTGGTAGTGCCCTCTCCGGGCCATCGTCCTTTGCCTGTGTGATGAAGGCCGAGCCGGCTTGGTCGAGCCGGCCGGCTCGGAGTCCACGCACCCGCTTGGAGCGTGTTGGCAGCTCGCCGCTCGTGTTCGTTGTTCGAGTGGTTGTACGAATGGCGTAACGGTTTCCCAGCACCGTTTGCGCGGGATCGACGCCGACTTCGACGAACGTATGAGCGGGCAGCTCAACGAATGCATGAGTGGTCGGTGACTCGCTAACGAGTGCTCCCGCTTGACCCGAGGTGTGTCAGGCAATGATCGAAACACCGTTTTATGGCGTTAGCGGGTCCTTGGGGGCACTACCGCAACAACAGCAGCGGGAACCGCGTCGGCAAGCCATCGCGAGCGAGCCAACGACGGCTGAGCCGGCGACTGCGCCAAGCACCGTGAACGAACACGTGTGGCAGCGCGATGGTAAGCGCGTGATCCACCAAGAGGCGCCCAGATCAGATCGTGACATCGTCTACCGACTGGGTCTCGCGAGCGCCGATGCCCTTGCCGCATTGTGTGCCCTCACCGGTGCGCTGATCGCGCAGGTCGGACATCAGGCTCTGCCGATGCTGGCGACGGTCCCCCTGATCGTCATCATCAGCAAGCTGGCCGGCGGGTACGGGCGTGACGAGCTCGAGTTCAGCCACTCGACGCTCGATGAGGCGCCGACGTTGTGTCAGGTCGCGACGATGTACTCGCTGGTCGTCTGGATCGGGTACGGCATGCTGCGCGGCTCGAGCGCGCGCGCCGGACAGCTTCCGCTTCTGTGGCTTGGGCTGATCGTGCTCATGCTGGTGCTTCGCACCGTTGCGCGCGTCCTCTTCAAGTTCGTGGTTGCGCCGGAACGCTGCCTTCTCGTCGGCGATGCTGACGGTTGCGATTGGCTGCAGACAAGGCTGAGCCGCCAGACGAGCGGGCAGTTCGTCGTCGCCGGGCGCCTTGAACCAACGCGCTTCACCGTGCACGTGCTGAAGGCGTATGGCCGTGTCGATCGCGTCATCGTTGGCCCCGGACGCAACGATGGCGGCGTCAGTGAGCTCGTGCGATCGTGTCGTACCGCGGGCGTCAAGGTGAGCATCGTCCCCCGTGTTCTCGAGGCGGTCGGATGCGCGGCCGTGAGACTTGCGGACGTCGAGGGGGTGACGCTGCTGACGATGGCGCCGGCGAGGTTCACGCGCTTGTCACGCACCGCCAAGCGCCTGATGGACCTGGTTGGGGCGGCACTGATGCTGCTCTTGCTTGCGCCGTTGGGAGCCGTGATCGCGCTCGCCATCGCGCTGGATTCTCCGGGTGGGGTTTTCTTTCGCCAACCTCGCGTTGGTCGCGGGGGAGAACGCTTTCGAATCTTCAAGTTCCGCACGATGGTCGCAAACGCGGACGGCCAGAAGCATCAGCTCCGCCATCTCAACGAGGCCGATGGCCTGTTCAAGATTGCCGACGACCCGAGAATCACCCGAGTTGGCCGGTTCTTACGCAAGAGCTCACTCGACGAAATCCCCCAACTGCTGAACGTCTTGTGTGGCGACATGAGCCTCGTCGGTCCCCGACCGCTCGTACCTGAAGAGGACGGGCGTGTCGAGGGTTGGCATCGCCGGCGGTTGCAGCTGACGCCGGGTATGACCGGACACTGGCAGATCCTCGGTTCCTCCCGGATCCCGCTCGAGGACATGGTGCGAATCGACTACCTCTATGTGACCAACTGGTCGTTGTGGGTCGACATCAAGATTTTGCTTCGGACGATTACCTATGTACTGGCAAGAAAGGGAATGTGATGCAAACGCCCACTGGCGAACTCGCCACCGTCAACCCCGTCGAGCGGCTGTCGTCGAGTCTTGCGCAGGAATTTTATGCGCATAGCAGCATGAGTGTCACCTGGCTCAATCACTACTCGGCACCGATCGTCTTCGGTGACGCTGGCAGCGACATCGACACCTTCGATATCGTCGAGGTCGACGGCAAGCTGCTTCAGCACATCCTCAGATACCCACATCGGACCAGCGCCGACCTCGTTCTGCCTGACCTGTTACCCATGCTTCACGGCGCGCGAGTCGCCGTCGTCGGCGGTCGCGCTGACACAATGGCGGATCGCAGGGCTGCGCTGGAGCAATTGCTCGCCCCCGACAGCAGGGTGGTGCTGGTCGCCGACGGATACGACGGCCTGCCCGGTCTGGAGGAGTTCACCGGCGAACTCGCCGCATCGGAGGCGAACGTGGTCATCGTTGGACTCGGCGCCGGTCTCCAGGAGCGATACGCTGCCACGGCCAAGCGGAGCTTCGCTCACGGTGGCCTGGCGCTCACGTGCGGCGGCTTCCTGGATCAGCTCCTGACAACCGGTTACTATCCACGCTGGGCTTACCCGCTGCGCTTGAACTGGCTCGTGCGACTCGCCCGCGAACCGCGCCGCCTTTGGCGTCGGTACACGTTTGACGCCGCAGCCGCGATGACGCACGGGACCGGTCTGAGAAACCGCGCGGCTTCGTTGGCTAGTTTTCGATAAGCGGAATGGGCGCGAAATGCAATTCACGGTATTCGGTTGCGTTCGCGCCGGCAGCCTGAGATTCATTACTCCTCAAGCAACGCATTGCGTGTCCGATAAAACCGGAAAGGCAATGAGCATGAATCGGAGACCCATCATTCCACCGAGCCGCGGCCTGCTTAGAGCGCTCGCTGCCGGCGTACGCTGCGCGAGCGATGGCTCTCCGAGCGATCCGCGCGTCTCGATGCACAGGACGCACGGGTGACTTCGTGGTGCCGATGCATCCACGTTACCTGAATCTCGAGGAGCTGAGCTAGTGGTGCAAAACGACAACAGTAGCTATCCGTCGCTGGAGCTTCAGCTGCAGTTCTTCCGTCGCTGGTGGGCGCTGCTGTGCATATGCGCCATCGTTGGTGTGAGTATCGGTCTTGGTCTTTCTCAGATCATGACCAAGCAGTACACCTCAACGAGCTCAATTTTGTTTCAGGCAGATCCGCTGTTCGAGCAGCTCGCCGGATTCACGGTGTCGCAGGCCGCTCCGACCCAGGGTCAACAGGATACGAATGTCGAGCTCGTTCGCCTGGGGACGACGGGGCAACCCGCACTCCGTACCGCGCAAATCGTTGGGGGCGGCTTGACGGCGAGCAAGGTGCGTAACGCGCTGAGCATCGCCCCAGACAGCGATACGAACGTGGTTTTTGTTGCTGCGACGGCGGGGTCTGGAGAGCAAGCGGCCACGCTGGCAAACACCTACGCCACCCAGTTCGTCGCCCAGCAGCAGCAAGCGATCCACACTTCCTACGAGACTGCTCTGCTCGCGGTGAGGGCACAGTACGATTCGCTTTCGCGCCCGCAGCAGGTGAGTGAACAAGGGCTCGCCCTACAGGAACGGGCGCAGGCGATCGGCCTGCTCGCCAAGCTGCAATCGGACACCGTCCAGCTTGCTCAGCGTGCCTCCGTGCCGCCGGCGCCGTCATCGCCTCAGACCAAACTGATCGCGATGCTCTGCGGCATCCTTGTGTTCACGATCGGGTTCGTGTTTGCGCTGCTGCGCCAGCGCCTCGATAAGCGGATCGCCGATCCGAAGGAGCTCGAAGCGATCTTCGAGCGGCCGGTTCTCGCAACTGTCCCAGACGATTCAGAGTACGCTTGCACGCGGCCGCTCGACGTAAGTGCGCCGACGAGCGAGGTGTTTCACCTGCTCCGGGCGCACCTGCGCTATTTCAACGTGGACCGGGAGCTGCGCACGGTGGCGATCGCTTCCGCCGTGACCGGCGAAGGGAAGAGTACGGTGTCCTTCCAGCTCGCTGTGGCCGCTGCACGGGCCGGTGCAACGGTGCTGCTGGTGGAGGCCGACCTCCGCCGACCGGTGATGGCCAAGCGATATAGCCTGCGCCTCGAGCCTGGTCTGTCTGACATTCTGGCGGGCGTCACGCCCAGCGAGCATGGCATTCAGACGCTACCGCTGTCGGACCGCAGCATGAATGATGGGACTGCGCTCTCGCGCATGGACGTGATCGTGGCAGGGGCGATAACCCCACCGAATCCTGCGGAGTTGATCGAAAGTCGCGCAATGGAGGCGCTCCTGGGGAACCTGCGCGATCGATATGACCTAGTCGTGATCGACACGGCACCGTTGATGTTGGTCTCTGACTCGATCGCGCTGCTGACCAAGGTCGATGGCGTGCTGCTCGTGAGCCGCATGGGCGTCAACCGACGTGACACAGCCAGGGAGATTCGGGACACGCTGGCCGGGCTTCGCGCGCCGCTCTTGGGTGTTATTGCGAATTGTGTTCCGACACGTCCAGTCGCACGGTACCGCTACGGCTACGGGGAGAGCTCTGAGGCCGAAGGTCGGCGCGCGAGCCGCGATCGGCGTGATCCGGGCCTGGCATCCCCTGAGGCGGGCTCGCGAGTGTTCGGGCCCAATGCTTAGAAACCTCTTCACGGCGAAGCGCCCGAAGCGCGTCGTCCTGTTCGACACTCGCAAGAAGCACTTCACGCAGAACCCGTACATCGCGTTGTTGTGCGACTCGGTCACACCGGAGGTGGAGGTTCACGGCTTCGCATGGAGCCGAGCGCTCATCGGGCGCTATGACGTCGTCCATGTTCATTGGCCTGAGTACCTCCTGCGGCCGGGACGCAGAGGTCTGAGACCACTCGCGTACGCGCTGAGCGCCGTTTGGCTGCTGAGACTTTGGCTTGCGCACGTGCCGGTTGTGCGGACGATCCACGACCGGGCTCCGCTCGTCCCCGTCTCAGCGGTCGAGCGACTCTTGATTCAGACGTGGGACCGGCTCACGATTGGTCGCATCTGGCTGACGCCACCGCCGCAGGGCGGAACATCGAGCGTCGAGGTTGGGGACGCGATCATCCCGCATGGGGATTACCGACCGTGGATCTCGCGCCTTGACAGTAGCGGCTGCCGGGCACGCGGGGCCGCCGTGTGCGCGGCCCACGGGACCGAGGCAAGCTCGCGTCCCGGCGCCGAGGACTCGCTGCGCATGTTGTGCTTTGGCATTCTCCGCCCCTACAAGAGGTTCGAGGAGGTCATACGGGCTGTTGCGGTAGGCAACGACCCCCGCATCGAGCTCGTCGTCGCCGGCAGCGCTCCCGATCGCGAGTACCTCTCGCAGCTTCTCGCGGAGTGTCGCCGCTCGAAGCGCATCTCGGTCCTGCCTCGACGGATCACCGACTCGGAGCTGCTGGCGCTGCTCGGAGACTCCCGCCTCGTTGTTGTGCCATATACGGACATATACAACTCGGGGGTGGTGCTGTTCGCGCTCTCGGCCGGATGTCCAGTGGCAATCCGAGCCAATCAGACCGCTGCAGCGCTGCAAGAGGAATACGGCCCCGACTGGGTGATGCTCTGGGATGGAGAACTCGACGCGGCCAAGCTCCAAGACATCCTGCAAGGTCTCAACGCACCCCGTCGCGACCTCGTCCACCCCGAGAGACGTGAGTGGCAATACGTCGGTCGCCAACATGCGAGCTTTTACGCAGAGACCGATCGTGACGCGCGCCTGCGAGGGAATGCACGTCGGCTCGCTGCCGGGCACGGGAGACTAGGTGGACGTCGTACCCCGACCGTGGACGTCGTTCATTGGAATCCGCGCCGGAACCTGCTGGAGAGCAGGCAACGTCTTCCTGTCCGTGGGCGAGTCAACAACTTCGGGGACCTGATTGGCCCACTGGTCGTGGAGCGGATGCTCGCCGCGCACGACGTCGATGCGAGCTGCGCGACGCGTCAGCCTCGCCGGCTGGTGAGCGTAGGCTCGATCTTGCACCTTGCACATGATGGCGATGTCGTCTGGGGCAGCGGCGTCAATGGCACGATCCCGCCGAGTGAGCATCAGTTCACCTCGCTCGACGTCCGCGCCGTGCGCGGGCCGCTCACACGCGAGTTCCTGCTTGCGCGCGGAATCACGGCTCCGGAGGTGTACGGAGATCCTGGTCTCCTGGTGCCATTGCTGATGCCGGAACTCCAAGACTGGGCAAATACGAAGCACCGCGAGGTTCTCGTCGCCCCAAATTTCCGAGATTTTGAATCGTCAAGAGTGCACGCTGGACCAAACTGTCTCGACCCGCGCGGTGGCTTGATGCGAGCCTTGCGTGCAATTGCCGGCAGCGAGGTGATCGTCGCCTCCTCTCTGCACGCAATCGTGATCGCGGAGGCATTGGGTATACCGGTTGTGCGCGTCGCGTCATCGGCGGAGTCCGAATTCAAATACCGTGACTATTACCTTGGGACTCGACGAGAGCCTGTCGAGGCCGCCCCGACGCTCGCGGACGCATTCGCGGAGTTGCCGCAGAGCGGCGTGCTGATCGTTCCCGAAACCGCCCTGATGTCGGCGTTCCCGTTCGATCTCTGGCTCGACGCCGACGATCGGCGCATGAACGAGGAGCGATAGTGCGCGTTTCTGTTGTGATCCCGACGGTTGGGCGTGAGTCAGTCCTACGAGCAGCCGCGGCCGCCCTCGCTTCCCGAACCGTCGATCCGGAGGTCGTAGTCGTGGTGGACCGGCCGGCGGCAGTCGAGCGTGTCCGTCGCATGCTCGGCCATCTCGACGTGAAAGTGGTCGCCACGAGTGGGACGCATGGCATTTCGGCGGCACGCAACATCGGTATCGGCCACGCCCATGGGGAGTGGATCGCCTTTTGCGACGATGACGACTGGTGGGAGCCCGAGAAGCTCGAGGTGCAACTGGCTCTAGCTGATGCGTTTGGCGCCCCCGCGATCTTGTTCAGTCCGATCGTGTTTCACAGGCGAGACGGTGTGTGTGAGGTACTGCCGCATCGCCTGCCGTCGCCGGACGTGCGGCTCGCTGACTATCTGGTCCTGCGACCGCGCATAAAGTGGGGGTTTGGCGTAGTCCAGACCAGTTCGCTGCTGATACCTGCGCGCTTACTGCACCGAACGCCATTCGACGAGACGCTGGCACTGCACGAAGACTGGGATCTGATTCTCCGTTTGACGGCGCAACACTCCGCTGCGCTCATCGGCCCGACGATTCCGCTCGTACACGTCCAGCAGGGGAGCGCCGGCTCTCTTTCTAGCGCCCGGAATTGGCGTGCGAGCCTGACGTGGCTCGCCCGCCATCGTTGCGAGCTATCACATAAAGCGCAGGCCGACTTCGCGGCGGTTCAGATCGTGCGTCCAGCGCTTGGCGCGCGTGATCTGCACGGCGTCGTGGCCGGCGTTCGCGAGGTGATGCGGGCCGGTCCGCCTCACCTCGGAGCGGTCCTCGCCGGCGCTGCCGGGATCGCACGCCGATGAGTACCTCCGTGCCCGTTGGTATCGCGCCTGGCTGGGCCAAGCCGTCGGCGACTGGAGCGCCCCGTCTTTCAACAGCCCGGACCCGCAGCCAAGCCTGCGACTTGGCGACAGGCGTGCTCGTCGGTCTGACCGGCGCTATCGCCGGGATCCAAATTCATCGCATCGGCGGCTTGCCGCCGTGGGAGGTTCTGGCCGTGGCATCGCTGCTCTTGGCACTGGTCTCGCGAGCGGGGGGTCGTCGGGCACGCTTGGGTCGGAGCTCCGTTGATCTGTGGTTCGCAGCTTTTATCTACGTACGTGCGGTGCTCGAACTGTACAACGAGATCTCACTCGGTCGCCCGGGGTTGTTTACAACAACGGCCCAGCCGATGTTCGTGTGCGCATGCTATCTCGCCGCACGCCTCGTCGTGCACGACCGGGAGGGTCTCCGGCGCTTTCTGGTCGGCTTGACCGTACCCGTCGTTCCATCCGTCCTGCTTGGCTTGGCACAGCTTACCGGCGTCGGCGGTGCCTCGAGCTTCGTAATGAATTTGACGGGGAGCCAAGCGCTCATCAACCGCGCCGAACGACAAGCGCTCACGCGCGCCAGCGGTCTGATCGGTCAATGGACCGATTTTGGCTCTTTTGCCTGCGCGGAGATTGCAATCGTAGCCATCCTGATCTACCTCGCTCGATCTGAGCGCCGCCGAGCGCTGTACCCGGTTGTGGTCCTCGCCGCCGCCCTCGTTGGTGTCGTCTCGACGTTGACCTTCGCTGTGATCGCAGCAGCGATTGCGATCGTGCTGCTTTCTGCCCGCACGGTACGGATCAGACCTAAGTTCGTCATCGGGGCTGTAGCCGCGCTCATCCTCAGCGCTCCGCTCTTGATCCCGTTTGTGGTGAACCGCGTCCAGCAGGAGTATGTTGCAACCAACCAGACACTTTCGCGGTCCTCAGGTCTCGTTCCCGAGACGCTTGTCTTCCGCTTCGGAGTGTGGGTTCACCAGACGATCCCGGCCGTCGTCGAGCGACCCATCACCGGATGGGGACAAGGCGTTTACACCCAGCTGCGAACTTGGACCGACGGGCCGACGTCGATCGTCTGGCCGTACCCGGAGTCTGAGTGGTTCCAACAGTTGATGACAGGTGGGGTTGTGGAGTTGCTCGTATTCTGCGCGTTGCTGATCTCCGCTTATCGCGCGCTGGCGCGCGCCCCGAAGCAAGTCGCGAAGCCGCTTCGCGTACTGATCGGCTCAATGGCGCTCGTCGGCATCACGGTGCCGTGCTTCAGTGACGTTGGACTTCCTGTGCCGATGTGGGCGGCCGTGGGGGCAGTGATCTCCGCGGCGCCAGCTATGTCATCGACGCGCGCGGCGACGCTGGAGGTCGCTCGCGACCAGTCGCGGCTCAGGCGCACGTTCCGGTGAGCGTGGGAATCAGATCTGAGGCTGCCCGCTTTGCGGTGATTCGCATCACACATCTTTCGTTGCTCGTGGTTCTTTCGGTCGCGCTGGCACGCGTTCTGAGCATCCACCAGTATGCGCTGTACGCGCGCGGTTCGTTCTTCGCGAACGCGTTCGCCACAATCATGCTGTTGGGACAAGATCAGCTTGTAGTTCAGGGGCGGTTATCGATGCGAGACCTGCGTCGGCGAAGCCTTGTGGTTCTGCTCATCGGCGCCCTATGCGTCATTCCCGTGGCCGGTGTATCGTTGTCCCGGCAGGCGTTCCTGATCGTCGTAGTGTCAAGCGTCGGAACTGTTGGCATGGTATTGGTGTACGGTGAGGCGAGTCTGATGCTCGCTCGCGGAGCGTACCTTTCGCGGGGCTGGCTGCTCTTACTAAACGCCGTCTCGATTCAGCTGGCTAGCGTGATCGCGGCGCTGGCGGGCGGTGACGCGCTGGCAGCAACGGCTGCGGGTACCGCCGTAGCGTGGATGTGGTACGTCGGCGTACGAGCGCTGGGCCCTCGCGGCGGTGGCGTAGCGCAGACGAGCGCGCGGTTCAGGGATGGGGCCTGGATCGGTGCGAGTGCGATCCTGTATGGATCGATCCCGACGATCGTCGGAATCGTCGTCGCGATCAGAGCGCAGGACCGGACAGCCGGAGAAGTGCGCTTCGTCCTCCTGGCGTTCAGTGGACTTGTGGCGATCTGCAGCGCGATCAACACGGAATACTTCCGCGCACGACTGTTCCGCGCCCGGGGAACGGACGGCTACAGCGCTGCGGCAAGAGAAATGGTGCGTGCGAACTGGGCCCTGGCGGCGGCTCTGGGCGTTGCCGTGCCGGCGGGTGCACTGATCCTCGCCGTGGGCCTTGGTGGAAAGTACTCGCGCGCTGGCATCGGCATCGCGTGTCTGGTTGCGGTGGTGCCGCTGCTTCTCAGTGCTCAGGTACAGACCAATCTCGCGCTCGTCGCCGATCGCACGCGACTCCCACTGGCGCGGAACGGTCCGGCGGTGTTGGTCGTCAGTGCGATGGTGGCGATCTGCCCGGCGAGCACCGGTGGCGTGGTGCTGTCGCTCGTGTGCGCTGAAGCGGCTGGGCTGGCGTGCTTCTGGCTTGTGCGCGCGATGCTGGCTGGGAGGGGCACGGACAGAACGCTTGGCAACGAGCGAGCGGCGCCCGCGCGTGAGCTTGGGCTCGGTGCGGGACGTGAGGTCGTCGTCGTCGATGGGCGCTCGAGCATCTAAAGGATCGGTGGTCCGGGTCGATTGCTCGTAAGAGGTGGTGCCGATCTCGACGAATACGGTGCGTGTGGAGCCCTCGCTGCGTCGGGCGTCGCTCGACAGTGGACGCCTCGCGATCGGAGCGTTGCTGATCCTGCCGGCTGGCCTGTGCGTTTATCTGGCATTCAACTCGGGGGGCTTCTACCCCGGGCCGACTGCTTACGCTGCGGTCGCGCTCTGCATCGCTCTGGCCCTGAGGGTGATGCTGGCGGGCAACCCGTTCGAGGGCGCCAGTCGCGGTCTGTGGCTCGGGGCGGGAGCGTTCGCGCTATACGCACTGCTGACACTGATCTCGATGTTGTGGTCGCACGCTCCGGGACGTGCACTCGTCGAGTTTGACCGCGCGCTCGTCTACTTGGTGGCGCTCGTGCTCAGCGGCTCTCTGGGCCGCAGTCCGCAGCGCCTTCGGTGGATGCTGCGCGCGTCCGCGGTGGCGACCGTGGGCGTCTGCGTGGCCGCTCTCATCACGCGTCTGCTGCCACACGTCTGGCCGACGACGAACCTGATCGCGATCAACCGGCTCGCGTTCCCGCTCACCTATTGGAACGCGCTCGCGCTCATTGGAGCGTTCGGCATCGTGCTCTGCCTGCACCTGTCCAGCGACGGCGCGGAGCCGGCGGCAAGTCGCATTCTTGGCGCTGCTGCCATTCCGGTCCTCGCGACAACCGTCTACTTCACGTTTTCGCGCGGTGGGATCGCCGCCGCGGCGATCGGCGTAGTCGCCTACGCGCTCATAGCTCGCCCGCGAGCGCTCCTGAGCGCGGTCATCGCGATTGTTCCCAGTGCCGGCGCCGCCGTGGCCGGCGCCTACCACGCGAGCCTCCTCGCCACACCCGATTCGACGACGCAGGCCGCGATCATCGAGGGCAGGCACGTGGCCTGGATCGTGCTCGCCTGCATCCTCGTTGCCGCTCTTGCACGAGGGGTGCTGATAACTGTCCTGGACCGGCGAGTCGAGCGCTTTCGGCTCTCGGAGCGAGCTCGGGTCCACGCGCGCCGGCTGGGATGGGGCGGGGGCGTGGCTGTGACGCTTGTCGCGATTGTCGCGACGAGCGGCACGATCGCCAGGGAGTACCAACGTTTCGTGAGCCCGGCCCAGCCGGGGACGTCGCGTGACTACAGGGCGCGTCTGACCGATCCGGCCAACGACGGGCGGATTGACATGTGGCGCGTCGGCTGGCAGGGCTTCCTGCGCGCTCCAATTCTCGGCCTCGGCGCCGGCACCTACCAGAACACGTGGGCACAGTACCGCCCTAACGCGGACACCGTCGTCGATGCGCACTCGCTCTATCTGCAGACTCTCGACGAGTTCGGGATCGTCGGATTCGTGCTCCTCGTTGGCGTGATCGTTGGCATTCTCATCCGGACGGCAACTCGCATTCGCGGTCCCGACCGTGCGCTGTATGCGGCGGGATTCGTCGTGATGCTGATCTGGGCCCTGCATGCCGGTATCGACTGGGATTGGGAGATGCCCGCGGTCACGCTGCCGTTCTTCGCCCTGGGCGGGGCGATGCTGTCGTCAGCGCACAGACGCTCCCCCACCCAGGTTCCGGGCCATGCGAGCGTCGGCAGCGTCAATCGCTATGCGCGCATCGCTCTGTGCGTCGGCTGCTGCGCCGTCGCCGTCGTGCCAGCCCGCGTGTGGCTCTCGCAACGTCGTCTCGACGAGGCGACTGCCGCGTTTGCGCGGGGCGATTGCGCCACCGCGACACGTTCGGCGCTCAGCTCGATATCGATTCTGGGCGAGCGGCCGGAGCCGTACGAGGTGATGGGCTACTGCGATATTCGTCGCGACCGGCCGACGCTGGGCATTCCTGCGATCGCGAAGGCGATCTCCCTCGATCCCGGCAACTGGAACTACTGGTATGACCTGGCCGTCGTTCGCGCGTCGGCCGGCGTCGACCCGATCTCAGCGATCCATCGAGCGATCACGCTTGACCCCCGTGAGCCGCTGGTGCGGCAGGCGCTCGACGCGTTCAGTGGCGACGGGCGCGATCGTTGGGAGCACGATGGGCGGATGATCGCGGACGCTCTCGTGACTCTCTGATCCGCGCTGCCGACCGCTTCGCGCGCGAGCTCGGCATAATCGCCGGCGAGGGGCGGGCGCTCGTGGATCAGAATCCCGCGATGCCGTTCGGCGAGCCCAAGCCGGTCGGCCCTGAGTAACCGCCACGGGCGTTGCAAAGGTAGGACGAGCAAGTGCCGTTTGAGCCGCCGGTGACGCCCGACAGCGATGATGCAGTCGTGTAGAGCAGCGACCCGTACGCAGCCGAGGTGGAGGAACTGGCGAGCGCGTACGTCGCGGCAATCATCGGCGACGAAGCGCTGGTGCCGCCCAGAACCATCCAGCCGCTCTTCTGGTACGTGTCGTATGCGGCCATCCCGGTGTTGGGGTTCGCGTCTGCCGAGACGTCGGCCACGGTGCGCCGGCCGCAGCCCTGATCGTGCTGCCATGCCGGCTTCGGCTCGTAAGCCGAGCAGCCGGACCCCGCTCCGGACCAGGCTGATTCGGTGAAGCCGCGTGAGCCGCCTGCACGCTGAAGCGTGGTGCCGCCGACCGCAATCACGTAGGGTGAAGCTGCCGGGTACTGGACGCCGTAGCCGGCGTCGCCCGAGGCGAACGTGATCGGCACGGACTTCTGAAAATGGAAGTCGTAGCTGCGCTCGCTGGAGAACTCTGGCGTTCCCCATGTGTTCGCGACCACGTTCGCGTGGCTGGTCGCGTAGTCCTCAGCAGCGAACAGGTCCGCAAGCGCGGTGGATTTGGCCTCCACCAGGAGAATCTTGCAGTTAGGACAGATCGCGGAGACCATATCCAGATCGAGCGAGATCTCCTCGGCCCACTCCGCGCTGGCGGTTGGCAGGACGCTGCTGCCGGTCTGGCTCACCTTGTGGAAGCAGTTCGTCGAGCAGGCCGGCAGGCCGAAGGTCGAGCGATAGGTGGCAAGATCAGAGGCGGCGTTCGGATCGTCGTAGGCGTCAACGATCGCGACGGTCTGCGAGCCGCCGTCAGTCAGCGCGGCCGAGGTCAGACCGTAGGCTGCTTGCAGATCCGACGGGTGGTAGCCCGCGGGCCGCTCGGCTGCTGCCGTCGCTGCCGGGGTAGGGGCTGCGGTGCTGGGCTGCGCGGGCTTTCCCACAAGTTGCTCGGCATAGCAGGTTGCGTGTCCGGCCGCCGGAACCCGCGGGCACACGGACGCTGCGGTGGCAACTCCGGGGGTGAGCATTAGTAGCGCCGCGCCCAGCGCCAGGGCCGATGACAGTTTGCAACCCATGAGCTTGTGCCTTTGTCCTTGTAGAGCCATCCTGCAATCTGTATCGCCGTCCGCTGGCGGGCCGCCGATCGGATCCGTGTCGATCAGCGGGGGTGGACGCATGATCGACTCGTGGGCGTGGATCGACAGAGCGCGTCTGGACGCGCTGCATACGCGATTGATGCGGCAGGCGATACGGCGCTCAGGCGAGCCTCAACCCCAGCAGCCGCGTCACCGACGCCGTGATGGAGGACGTCCGCGAGTGGACAAGTGGCCGCTTGCGGACGTCTTAGACGCGTCTAACCGAAGTTCACCGCGGAACCTCGGTCAGATGACGTGTGCGAAGGCTTGATGCGACACAGTTCTCAGCGGCACGGGCCCGAAATCCGTGGCACTAATGATCTCTAGTGGGCTAGTGGGTCAGTCTTGTAAGCGCCGTGCCGATTCGCAAGCGAAAATCGAGCATGGCAACGACGCGTGAGAGGGACCGCAAGCCGCGCGGATGCTAGGGCCCTTACGGTAGGGTGTCCTGCGCCCAGCCAAGCGCGGACCGGTAGCTGCGTCCGTGCCCGGTGGCGAGCCGGGCGAGCACAGGGTCCCCGAAGTTGCCGCACTCGTAGGCGATCGCGGCGCGCACGACATCCCCCGCGGGCCCGCTGTGAGCCAGCAGCGCAGCAGTGGCCCGGTCGGTCAGCGGAAGCTCGGGGATGATGCGTTCCAGT
The DNA here is from genome assembly GCA_963709135.1 of uncultured Solirubrobacterales bacterium. Taxonomy (GTDB): domain Bacteria; phylum Actinomycetota; class Thermoleophilia; order Solirubrobacterales; family Solirubrobacteraceae; genus Palsa-465. The sequence continues at coordinate 121,479 of CAVPVI010000005.1, forward strand.
GGACGGCCGAACACCGCATCGGCCGCCGACAGCAGGCCGATCATGAACATCTCGCCCGGTTCGAGCTCGGCCTCCCCGGCCCCGAGCAGCTCGCACAATCGGGCCCGGGTCAGAGCCATCACCGCGAGCTCGGGCGAGATCCGGGGCGCGCCGGCGACCGCGACCGTCAGCGCCCAGCGCGCCACGCCGCGGGATCCGAGCCGCATTGCGGCGTCATGAATGGAGCTGACCTTCGCGGCCAACCCGAAATAAGCCGAGTTGAGGTAGCGCAGCAGCTTGACCGATAGGCCGAGATCCTGCTCGATCACCTCGACGACCTGCTCGAGCGAGATGCTGTCAGGCTGCAGCCGGACCATCGACGCAACCATGCGCAGGTCGCCGGTTGGCACCTTGTGCCCCTGGACGAGCTTCGCGGTTCCGTAGAACGGACCCGTGAACAGCTCGAAGCCGAGCTGATGCGCGCGGTCCCGCTCGTCGTGATCACGGAGGTTCGCGGCCAGGGGCGTACGGTGACGGCTCAGTAGCTCCGGCACGAGCGTCGCGACCTCGTCGGCATTCACCGCCTCCAGGTCGATCTCGACGACGCTGAAGAGGTCGAGCAGCTCTGGATCGAAATCATGGCCGGCAAGCTGGTCGAGCTCCAACGCATAGCCACGCTCGGCGGCCAACTGCAGAATCGGCGTGAGCACCGGATCGACCGCGTCCTGATGAGCGATGCGCAACATCAGGCGGTCGCTCCTGCCCGGCGGCTCGCCCAAGGCGAGCAGCAATTCGCGCGTGATCGGCAAGTGCGCGATGCTCCCGCCCACGAGCTTCTCCAGCCCGATGACGCTCAGCGCCGTGTCGAACAACGATGATGAGTCGGCGCTCGACACCCCGTTACCGCCCGGCAGCGCATACGCGATCCGGTAACCGGCAACCCTCATCTTGCGATCAAACACGGGCTGGCGGGACACCAGGACGGTGCCGTCCAAATCCAGCCTGGCGGCCCCCCGCCGATCCCTGCCAGCCGACATGCTGCGTGTGAACAAGAATGAGCTCCGTGACGATTTCGAACCGGCTACCTGCCGAGTACCGGATGAATCGTCCGCAGACGCGGCGGGCTTTAGGGCAGGAGGCTCGCTCGGCCCGCGGAGTGGACAAGAGGTTGAGACGCCGTCGGAAACGTCAGTAATTTCTGCGGGCGCCCTTAGCTGAGCCGTGAGACGGTCTCGCGCGCGGTTCGCAGCGATTCGCGGTACGCAGAGGCGACGGTCTGTCGGTGGGGCCGGAGGCCCTCGGCGTCGAAGTTACCACGCTCGAAAGCGATGGCCGCGTCGAGGATGCTGCCGGCGGGGCCGGCGCGCCACAACAGCGCCTGTGCGACGTAGTCGGCAAGCGGCAGCTGCGCGATGATCGTCTCGAGCGGCAAGGCGAGCAGCGCATCAGCGAGCGACAGCAGCCCGATCATGAACAGCCCGTCGCCAACCGGCTCGCGGTTCTTCGCCCCGAGTTGCTCGCACATGTGCGCGCGCGTCAGCGCCATCACCAACAGCTCGGGCGGTGCCGTGGGGCCGCCGGTGAGCGCGCTCAGCAGCGCCCATCGAGAGACCTCGCGGGAGCCGAGCATCATCACCGCTTGGCGAATCGAGCTGATCGTGCTGCGCATCCCGAAGTAAGCCGAGTTGATGTAGCGCAGCAGCTTCACGCTGAGCCCGAGGTCGTGGCTGATCACCTGCTCCAGCTCATCGATCGACGCATCGCCGTGGAGTCGCGCGAGCGATGCCAGCGTGCTGAGGTCGCCGGCCGGCACCTGTCGTGCGGAAGTCACGTGCGGTGCGTCGAAGAACGGCCCGGTGAATAGCTCAAAGCCCAGTGCCTTCGCCAGCTCGAATTCGGTGTAATACCGCAGCCCTTCCGCCAGCGGACTGCAACGCGCGGCCGTGATCTGTGGCACCAGCGCAGAAGCATCGAACTCATCCCAGACCGAGAAGTCGACCTCAACCGTGCTGAACAGATCCAGCGCCACGCGATCGAACACGCGACCGGGGGTGGCCTCGAGCGCGAGCGCATAGCCACGACTCGAGAGCTCTTCCAGGGTTCGCGTGAGCCTCGGATCGGTTGCGGTCTCGTGCGTTAGCCTCAGGATCAGCCGATCAGGATGCACGGGCGGAATCCCGACGGTCAGTAACAGCTCAGCCGAGACCATGACGTGCGCACAGCTTGAGCCGACCAGATCCTCCAGGCCGACGGTAGAGAGGACATCACCGAGCAGTCGCGCAGCCGACCGATCGTTCGGACCCAGGAAATCCTCAGCCTCGAGGATCGCGTGGGCGACCCGGTACCCGCTCACGCGCATCTCGCCGTCGATCACGGGCTGACGTGAGATGAACACTTCCACGCTCAGCTTTTCCTGGGACTCGTCGACCGGGTGTTGCTGCACAGTCATCAAGCCTATGCTTCGGCACGTCACGTCATGATCGTTACCGTCCAGCGGCAAAATCGGCGCTCCGCTGACTGCGGGTGCCCTAATGCGTCCCCAACGAATAGAGAAACGCTGGGCTCGGCGCCTCGCTCCGAAAGGGGCAGTCACCCTTACGCGTACACGAGCGCGCGGCCGGAGTGCTCCCACTCGGAACGGACCTCGCGCAGAACCTCGAGATCGCCTCGGCGGCGGCGACGAAGCCGAGGATCGCGTGGTAGTCGTCGTTCTCGAACGCGATCTTCGGCTCGAAGCCCGCTTCGTGGCAGGCACGCATGAACATCCGGGCGTCGGGGCAGGTGGCCGTTGTGCCGAGCATCCACTGCTCGCCCGCAAGGTCGCGTAGGCGCAGCCGCTCTCGCTCCGCGAGCCGGTGACCGCTGGGCAGCGCCGCGTACATCGGGTCGTCGAACAGGTGGACGCGCTCGATCGCATCGCCGGGCACCGACTGCGCGTCGTTGGTGAGCGCGAGATCGAGCTCGCCGCAGCGCAGGCGTGGGATCGATTGCTCCTCCTCGATGATCTCGACGCACAGCTCGACGCCGGGGTACTGCCCGCGGAAGCGGGCGATCGCCAGCGGCCGACAAGCTGTCAACCACAGCCGGGAGGGAACTACCGATGATCACCACCACAGCCCGCCGGATCTACAGCCGCATCTCCGCCACCTGGGCTGAGCTCGACCACGCTCAGCTCAGCGCGTGGGCGGCAACTGCCGCGCGCGCCGGTTCGACGAGCGTTTCCTGGAGCCGGCGAACAGCGTCTAGGTGGTCGCCAGTCCAGATCACTTTTACGCCTGTGGCGGTGGCGTTGCCGTCGGTGCCTCGCAAGTCACGGGTGACCGCCTCAACGAGGCGACCGGCAGCGGTCTCGTTGAGGAACAGGGGGTCGGGCACCCGCTCGCCCTGGGCCATGCTTCGGGCGAAGCGGTCATACCAGCCGGCCACGTGATCGGCAGCGCTCAGCAACTCGCGGCGGGCGGCCGAGCGGTCACCGCCGCGGGCGTCGCCGTTCCACAAGTCGATCACAGCGTCGGCGGCGAGGCGAAGTCCAGCAACGCCGGTGACAAGACTTGTCACCTCGGACATCGGCAGCGGCTTGACGCCACGTTCGGTCAGGTACCCGCGAAAGGTGTCATCGAGGCGGCGGGCGGCGGCGGCCGCCTGCTGTGCCTGGGCCTGGGGCGGGGCGGTCGAGGGCCCGCGGGTGTCACAGCGCCCAACGCCGTAGGCGACCGCGTCGGAGAGGTAGCGCACGCTTTCCTGGTACGCCTCCGCCAGCGCCCGGCCGAAGGCGACGGCGGCGCCGCGGGGCCAAAAGAGCAGCCCGACCAGCAGGCTGACTCCGCAGCCGATGGCGATGTCCTCGATCCGCACCAGCCCAATTGTCCAGCCAGCCGGGACGATGAGGTTGAACAGGATTAGGAGTGTGAGCGTAAAGCCGGCCTGCCCTGCCGCGAACGAAATCGCCGCAGGGGCGAGCCCTGCGAACAGGACGGCGATCGGGAGCAGAACCCACAGGATCGCCGAGTCGGTCCCGATCAGGTAGACCAGCAAGCCACCCGCGGCGAAGCCGACGATCGTGCCGAGCATCGCCCGAAGCGCACTCTGGCCGGTATTGAGCGCGTTCGAACGCAGCACCGCCAGCGTTCCGAAGACGACCCAGAAGCCGTGCTGCACGCTCGAGAGGTCGACGACGAGAACCGCCAAGGCGAGCGCCGCAGCGCCGCGCAGACTGTTATGCAGCCATGACGAGTTGAGACGAACGTGCGCGCCGGCGCGCTCGGCAATCGACGCGAACGGGCCGGTGAACCCAGACGGTTGGCGGCCGAGGATGCGGTCCGTCCACGACCGACGCGCGGCAGCCGCGGCGAACTCGGCGTTAATCGCAATCTGACCGACGACAAAGGCGAGCTCCTGAGCCCGGAAGCTCGGGTCAAGTGCGCTTACCACGTGCTCCGCGTCAGTGAGCGAGGCTCTCGGTTCGACGGAAAACCCGGTCGTGGTTGCGCGCTCCAGAGCGGTGAGCGCGTCGCGCAACGCGGCCGTCGCGGCCCGTAGCGGCTCGGTGCCCTCGCCTGAGTCGTCTAGGGCGTCGGCCGTGCGGTCGAGCACCTCCGCGGCGGCGGCCTTGACCGTGCACACCGCCGGGTTTGGGACCGACAGCTGGGCGGCCTGGGTGCAGCGCAGAACGATCGTGTTCAACCAGCGCAGCTCATCGACGAGGCGCACCACGGCGCGCGCCTCGGTGGTGAGTCCGGTCGGGCGGAACGGCGTAGCGAAAAAGCGGGTCTGTAGCACACCGACGGCGGCGTCGGCGTCGGCGATCGCGGCCCCGTAAGCGGCCCGCGCCGCGGCCGAGCCATCGCTCAGCAGCCATTCGACGTGCGCCCGCAGACGTTCGGCGATCGCGCGGCAGGTGCCGATCGCCGCGGTCCTGACCGGATCGCGGGCCGGTGCCGGCCAAAGCAACGTGATCGCCACCAGCGACACAACGCCAGCGAGCCCCCAGCCCGCGATCCGATCCGGAATCGTCGAAGCGGGACCTGGAAGCGAGACGGGCAGAATGAACGCGAGAAGGAGCGGGGTGGTGGCGCCGGCGAGCACAGAGCTCACGACACCAGCGAACAGGACGAGCAGGCCGAGCACTCCCATCGAGACCACCGCCACGGCCGTCGAGCGCGAGGCGACCGTGCCCACGCAGATGAGCCCGACGCACGTGACGGCGAGCAACGCCTGGTCTCGGAGCCGGTCGGCGAGCGAGCCTTGGAAGTCGACGAGCAGCAGCATCGCAAACGACCCGAAGGCGACGAAGTACGCCATCTCCGGGTCCGCGAGCGCCTTGTCGGCAAACGCGAACAACGACGGCATCATGATCGCTGCGCGAGCGGCACGCCGAGTCGCCCCGTAGCCGGGATCGTGCCGGGTCAGCCAGTCGCGCGCCGTGCTCACCGGCACTCTCCTCCCCACCCTGATCCCGCCAGGCGCTCCGTCCATCGCTCGTAGCCAGACGCTACGCGACGCGGCAAGGCCCAGACGCCGGTAGCCAAACCCGAAGATCCCTTGGACCGTGGTTTCGGCGAGGCCGGCGCGTCCGGACGGTAGCGTCGACCCTCGCTATGTGTTGTGCGCGTGCGCCTTCCAGGTCGGCTCCGGGGCTGAGGGATCGTGCGTGATGTACGCGTAATCATCCTCGCCGGCGGCGACGCAGAGACCGACCGACGGGCAAGAAACGCCATCGAGCGCGAAGGCGCTGATGCGATCGCTGGTCCAGGTGGGTACTGGCCCCTCGGGGTCGTGCGTGACGAGCACGTTGCCGATGTCGTCGGTTGCGACGCAGAGCGCGGTTGTGGGGCACGACACCGCTTCCAGTTGGTTGCCAGCGTCGATGTCGTCGGGAGTACTCCATGTGGGTGTGGGGGCTGCGGGGTTGTGTGTGATGAGCACGCGGCCGGCATCGTCCACGGCGACGCACATCCCCGTCGCAGCGCACGAGATTCCGTCGATCGCGTTCGTGCCGTCGATGTTCACGGGGGCGCTCCAGACCGGTGCGCTCGCGTCCGGATCGTCGCTGATCACGACGTTGCCCGCGTCATCGACCGCGGCGCACAGCGTGTCGGACGCGCAGGAGATGCCGTCTAACGCGTTGGCGCCGTCGATGCTGACCGGCGTGCTCCAGACGGCGGGTGGCACGCCGGGGTCGCGGGAGACGAGCGCGTTGCCCGCGGTGTCCACCGCGACGCACAGGGAGGCCGAGGCGCAGCTCACGCTGAGGCCATTCCCGCGATCGATGTTCTCGGGCGCCGACCATCTCGGCGTGGGCGAGCCGGGGTCGCTGGTGCTGAGGACGTTTCCCTCCGCGTCTGAGGCGACACAAAGTGAGGCGGACGGGCACGACACGTAGTAGAAGGTGTTGGTGGCGTCGATGTCGCTCGGAATGCTCCAAGTCGGCGGCACCGCTGAGACATCGTTGGTGGCGACGACGTTGCCGCCTTGGTCGGCAGCGACGCACAGCGCCGGCGAGGCGCAGGAGACGCTCGTGATCGGGTAGAACGTCGGGTCGATCGTGATCGGGCCGTCGCTCAGCAATCGCTGATAGTCGCTGTTCACGGGATCCTCGCAAACCTGCCCGGGCTGCTCGGATGTCGCCTCGCACAGCTGCGCGGCAAGGAGCTCCGCGCCTCCCTCCACCGTCTGGGCCACCGGCGAGCTGGGATTCGACAGCGCGCTCACGATCTGACTCCACGACAAGCCTTCCACAAGCGACGGGTCCGGATACGTGCCGATCGTGGCCCACCGACCGCCAGCGTCAAGGAACGGAAGCGACCCGTACGGGTCATCAAGATCGATCAGTTGCTGCTCGCTCGAGGTGGGGGTCCGCAGCGCGCCGAAGGGAAACGGCATGCAGGTTGCGCAGAACTGGTTGGTGTATGCCTCGACCGGCACGAACGCGACCAGCGAGCTCGCATACTGCGAGCCGTCGAACGTCAGCGTGTTGATCGATGGATAGTCGGGCTCCTGCGTCCAGGACACCATCAAACCCAGCGGCGAGAAGCGCCCGAACTGCGCCAGCGCCAGCGCGATCGACCACCGATCCGCGCCGCAGAACGGGCAGAACTCCGCACCGTAATAGAACAACTCCGGCTTCCCGCCCGAGGTCAACGGCGACCCCGAAATCGGTTGCGGGTAGAAGTCCAGGCGCTCTGACGTCGAGCGCAGCAGCAGTGCGGCGGCCTGGTCGATCGTGCTCCACGGGATCGACGTGAGCTCCGTGGTGATACGGGCACCAAACTCCTGGAACGCGTGGTCATACAGAGCCTGGTCCTTCGCCAGCGGACTGTCATCGCCGACAACGTCCGGCAGCCCGGCCTGCGCGAGCGCCCCGGCAGCGAGCGTCGCGCCAGCCGCAACCAGTTCGCCACGCGCCGCCGCCAGCTGCGACGGCGACACGGTCGGATCCGACGCGAGCCTGTCGATGTCCGCGACCGCCGCACCCGAATTCGTGAACACCGCATCACCCTCGGGCGGCGGGACCGCAGCGCTCTGACTCGACCACAAGCTCGCCGCGGTCGCGGCAGTCAACCGTGCAACCGCATCATCAAGCGCCACCCGGCCCGCAGAATCAGCACCCGCCACGAGCGCCGAAAGCTGCGACTGCGCGCGATTCAATGCGCCAAGCGGAGCCGCCGCCGCGGCCGCGCCCCCCGCCAGCACGCCACACACAGCAGCCACACCGACCCACACAGCCAGCGTCCTGCCGATTGCGGACCTCACCACACCCACCTCCCAGCGGCTTCGCAGCTCATCTCGGCCATTGATACACAAACGCCTTGCTTGTCACGCCACCTGCCGGCCTGCCGAGGCTATGAGTGTTCACGCTGACGGTGCGGCGGCGAGACGCTTCGTTTTTTTACCGGGCTGCCGATAATCGCTGCTGTGGTCGTCGGCCGCCTGGCTGCGCGTGAGCGCGAACGGATGCGAGTAACCGTATAAGGCCGAAGCGCCCTGACGGTCGGGACCAGAGGAAGCCGGCGCTGGCTGTGGGGTGGCGTTGGACGCTACGGTCTAGCTTGGCAGCACCGTTGGACAAACGGGCCGGCCGCCGAAGCGGCTATCGGCGCCCGCTTGCAGGACCGACGATCCGAACGATCCGATCGCCGAGATGGGAGACGACGATGAGCAGCGAAACACACGTGGCGATCCGGGACGCACGTCCAGAGGACTGGGACGCCATCTGGCCATTCTTTCGGCGCATCGTGGCCGCCGGCGAGACGTATGCCTACGACCGCGACATGACCAAGGCCGAGGCGGAGCGTATCTGGATGGTCAGCGCGCCGGGCCGAACGGTCGTTGCGACGGATGCAGGCGGCGCAGTCATCGCCACGGCCAGCATGTATGCCAACCGTGGCGGCCCCGGGGCGCACGTCGCGTCGGCGAGCTTCATGGTCGATCCGGGACACACGGGACACGGGACCGGCCGAGCCTTAGGCCTGCACGTCCTTGACTGGGCGCGCGCCAGTGGTTTCCGGGCGATCCAGTTCAATGCGGTCGTGGAGACCAACGACCGCGCGGTTGCGCTATGGCTCTCGTTGGGGTTCAGCATTCTCGCGACTGTTCCTGAGGCCTTCGATCACCCAGACCGCGGCTACGTCGGCTTACTGATCATGCACCGCTTCCTATGAAGCACAGCTAGAGGCGATCACTGCCACTGGCTACCTGCTACGGGGTCGTCCGCCAGTCGGGGGTGAGGCTCGTCACCCGGTGGCGCCTCGTCCGGCTGAGCTGATCGAGATGCGCGAGCGCCAGGCCTGACCCGAACGCCACGCAGGTCAGCGGCGACGCGGCTGAGAACACCGGCATCCCGGTCTCGTCGGCCACGAGCTCCTGGAACCCACGGATCAGCGTGCCGCCACCCGCCAGCAGGATACCGTCCCGAGCGATGTCGCTGGCCAGCTCGGGCGGCGTCTCCTCGAGCGTGTCGCGAATGGCCCGAAGGATCTCCCGGACCGGGGCCATGATCGCGGCTCGCACGTCCTCGCTGTGCAGTTCGATCGCCGTGGGCAGCCCGGTGACCAGGTGACGGCCGCGGACTTCGATCGTCTCCTCGGGATGCAAAGGCGTGACCGACCCGATCTGGATCTTCATCTGCTCGGCCGTCCGCGATCCGATCGCCAGCTGGTGCGAGTTGCGCAGGTACTGCGTGATCGCCTCATCGATCTCGTATCCGCCCACCCTGACCGAGCGCGAGACGACGATGCCCCCGAGCGAGATCACGGCCATCTCGCTCGTGCCGCCGCCGACGTCGACCACCATCCGCCCGATTGGCTCGGCGATCGCGAGCCCCGCGCCAATGGCCGCCGCGATGGGCTCTTCGATCAGGTGGACCCGGCGGGCGCCGGCAGCCAGCGATGCCTCTTCTACCGCGCGCTTCTCGACCTCCGTGACGCCCGAGGGCGCGCACACGATCAACCGCGGGTGGGCCATGCGGCGGTCCAGCACCGTGCGGATGAAATAGCGAAGCATCTGCTCGGTGACCTCGAAGTCGGCGATCACCCCATGGCGCAGCGGCCGGGTCGCCGCGATGTTCGCGGGCGTACGCCCGATCATCCGCTCGGCGTCTGCGCCCACCGCGTGCACCTCGCCGGTGTCGAGATCGGAGGCAACCACCGAGGGCTCGGACACCACGATCCCGCGCCCGCCCACGAACACGAGCGTGTTGGCGGTGCCCAGGTCGATCGCCATGTCATGCACGCCGAAACTCGGCGTCAGGTGGCGACGCGAGGTATCTCCTCTGGAGCCTTCTCGACGGAAGCGGATACGTGGAAGGGTCTCACACGGAGGCCCTGCGCGCCGTCAGCGATGGCAGCGTGCCTCAAACCTCGCCTACCGCTGGCAAGCGTGGCTCAGGCGGGACGGCGCGGACTCACCGCCGCAAGCTGCTTGCGCCAGCGTTCCAGCTGTGCTCGCTGGCAGATCGGGCAAGAACCGACGTGGTGGGTATGGCCGCACTTCTCCACGGGGAGGGACTCGCGGCTGCGGCGGGAGAGGACGATCATGGTGCGTGCTCCATAACGGTCTCGGGGGCGAGGGACACCCGGCTTGGATGAGTGATCGGAAACTCGGCGCAGGGACTTGAGCGAATTCCGAAATCCCACGGCCGCCGAATCGGCGATCGCCCTCGTTTCGGGCCGCGGCACGCTTCTTTGGTCAGGCATGCGGAAGGATCCGTACTGCATCGCCCCGATGTCGTTGCCGTCAGTATCAAGAAAGGACGCGGGCCCTAAGGGCACCCGCCCTAAGAGCCGGTGTCACGGCATCATTTCCATCAGCCCGCAGCGGTGGCGTAGGATTGCGGGCGCGCGACTGGCGTTGGATGGGTGACCATCGGGGAGCGCGATTCTCGGGGCATCGTACGCCTGGGTGCGCCGCGGTCCGAGGAGGCTCAGTTGGAACTTCGATATGGCGTAAACCCGCACCAGGCGGCCCGTGTCTCGATGCCGGAGAACGGTCCTGTGCGGCTGCTCTCAGGTCAGCCGTCCTACATCAACTTGCTCGACGCGCTGAACGCGTGGGCCCTGGTCCGCGAGGCGCACGCATCGCTGGGCGTGCCGGCGGCGACCTCGTTCAAGCACGTCTCGCCGGCTGGTGCGGCGCTCGCCGGGGAGCTCGACGAGACGATGCGCCGGTGCTGGGGGGTCGCCGATCCCTCCCCCATCACCTCGGCCTACGTGCGCGCCCGTGACTGCGATCCGAAGTCGTCGTTCGGGGACATGATCGCGCTCTCCGAGCCGGTCGACACGCAACTCGCCCAACTGCTGAGCGGAGTTGTCGCCGACGGCATCGTGGCGCCGGGCTACGAAGCCGGGACGCTCGAGATCCTGGCCGCCAAGAAGAAGGGCGCGTTCGTGATCTTCGAGGCCAACGGCGACTACCGTCCCCCCGCCTGGGAGCGCCGCGAGGTGTTCGGCGTGACGCTCGAGCAGGAGCTCGACCAGCTGCCACTGAGCGCCGCGCTGCTGGCGGTCGCCACCGGGCAGCCGCTCAGCGAGCAGGCGACGCGCGACGCGCTGCTGGGGATGCTGGTGATGCGCTACACGCAGTCCAACTCCGTCGGCTTCCTGCGGGGCGGCATGACGCTCGGGATCGGCGCCGGCCAGCAGTCGCGCGTCGACTGCACGCGGCTCGCCGGCGCCAAGGCCGAGGTCTGGTGGATGCGCCGCCACGCGACCGTTCAGGGGCTGTCGCTGAGCGGCGGCGGCTCGCGGCAGGACCTGCTGAACTGGCAGATGATCGTCGCCCAGGGCGACATGACGCTCAGCCAGCGCCAGGCGCTGGCTGAGCTGATTCCGGGTGGGGTGCCGGCCGTGATCGACGAGGCGGAGCGGGAAGCTTGGCTGGCCCAGCTCGACGACGTCACGGTCGTTCACGACGCCTTCATCCCGTTCCGCGACAACATCGACTTCGCGCGGCACTACGGCGCCCGCAATGTGGTCGAGCCGGGTGGATCGGTGCGCACCGCCGAGGTCAAGGCCGCCTGCGACGAGCTCGGCGTCAACCTGATCCACACCGGCACGCGCCTGTTCCATCACTGAAGCTGCGCGCACACGCCTCCGTGGCCGCGTCGGGGGCGCCGTCACTGAGCGGCCACCCGCAGGGCGCGGCGGCCACGGCCGCCGCGACGCGCGAACACCCAGCTGCGCAGCGCGAAGTAGCGGCTGATCGTCGCCCCGGCGCTGGCGATCACGAGCACGCTCACCTCGAGCAGCGCCGCGGGATGCGGGTCGAGCCCGCGCAGGACCGCCAGCGAGGCGAACGTGAGGCCGAGCGCCAGCAGGTACACGAGCGCGCCGGCAGCGTGCTGGCGCAGCAGCCCGCGCCGCCCGCGCACGCCGAACGTGTAGTGCCTGTTGGCCTGCGTGTTGGCGACCGCCGTCAGCGCCAGCGCCAGCGCGTTCGCGCCCTGCGCGCCGAGCGGCGCACGCAGGCCCAGGTACAGCAACGCATAGGCGATCGTCGAGAGGATGCCGATCGCGAGGAACCGCGCCAGCGGCGTCGCCATCAGCAGGCGCGCTACCCCGCGCAGGTCGGTGAGCGCCGTGCGGACGATGTCCACCCGCGAGTCAGGATCGTCAATCCAGATCACCGGCACCTCGAGGATCCGCAGCCCGCGCCGCTGCGCCAGCACCAGCAGCTCGGTATCGAAGAACCAGCCTTCGTCCTTGATCTCGGGCAGCAGCCGGCGCGCGACGTCGCCACGCACCGCCTTGAAGCCGCACTGCGCATCCGAGAAATGGGCCCGCAACGCGAACCGCAGCAGCCGGTTGTACGAGCGGGAGATGAACTCGCGCTTGGGCCCGCGCACCACCCTGGAAGCGGGCGCCAGGCGGGTCCCGATGGCGACCTCGCCCGCGCCCGCGAGCAGACCTCCGACGAGCGGTATCAGCGCCCGCAGGTCGGTTGAGAGGTCGACGTCCATATAGCAGACGACGTCGGCATCACTCCCGGACCACGCCGCTCGCAGCGCCCGACCGCGACCTTTGAGCGCGAGCGTGATCACGGTGACGCGCGGCAGCTCGTGCGCCAACTCGGCGGCGATCGCCGGGGTCGCGTCGACGCTGGCGTTGTCGGCGATCACGATCCTCCAGTCGAGCGGCAGGTTCGCCCTCAGGAAGCGGTGCAGGCGCCGGACCGAGCGCTCCAGTCCAGCTTGCTCGTTGTAGACGGGAACCACTACATCGACGCGCGGCAGGCGTGAGCAGTCCGCTGGCGACGCCAGTCGTTGCGGGCGGTCCGGGAGCTCCAGGCTCTCAGCGGTGGAGATCATTTCGGTCACTTTCCTATTCGTTCACTTGCTTAGGGGGGAGGTGAGGTCGTAGACGACCTGTCCAGCGAGCGTCACGCGATTGAAGTGGGCGCTGACCCAGGTCGAGATCGCGCTCGCGCTGCTCGTCGCGCCGCCGGGTCCGCCGGCACCGCCGCCGCCCGCTCCGGACGCGATGTAGTAGTGGATCTCGTGCTTGGCGACGTAGCGCTCGAACGCGCTCAGGCTGAGCTCGCCGCCGTTGTTGTTGAAGCCCCCGATCGCCATCACGGGGTCACCACCGGTGGCGAGCTCGATGCTCGCGGCGCTGGAGGAGCCCGATGTCGCGGCCACCCACCGGTACGCCTTGGCGTCGCGCTGCAGGGCCTTGATCAGGGCGCTGCCGACCTCACGGCCGCCGGCCTGCGGGCCGGCGGCGCGGCTCGACGCACCGGACGCACCGGACGCACCGGACGCACCGGACGCACCGGACGCACCGGACGCACCGGACCGGCCGCGAGCGCCGAACGCACCGGCGGCGCCAGTCGGCGGCCCGCCCCGGTCCGCAAACGCCCCGAAGCCGGCGCCAGGCCCGGCGAAGCCCGCCCTGCCGCCGGAGCGCCCGCCGCCCGGAGCGCCGCCGAAAGCGTCCGCGCCGGCAGGTCCGGCGGACGGGATCGAGCCGGTGTGCCCGGTGCTGATCGTCTGCGCCGCGTACGCGAGCGGGCCGCCCAGGCAGGCGATCACGCCCAACGTCACAGCCGCGATCTGCAGCGCTCGCCCGGCCTCACGTAGGCGCGGCGCGAGCAGCAGACCGAGTATCGCCAGCGCCGCCGCGACCACGATTACGCCGCGCAGCCAGGGCTGCCAGGACGGGGTCCGCTCGAGCAGCGCGTACGCCCAGCCGGCGGTGCCGGCGATCACCAGCGCCGCCAGCGCGCGCGCCCGCAGCGATCCCCTATGAGGCCACAGCAGCGCGCCGCCGATCGCCACCAGCGCGCCGATCGCCGGCGCCAGCGCGACCGTGTAGTAGGTGTGGATCACGCCCTGGCCGAAGCTGAACACGAGCGCTGTCACCAGCAGCCAGCCGCCCCACAGGATCAGCGCCGCGCGTGCCCGGTCGGTACGCGGGGCTCGGCGGCGCGCCCACAGGCCGACCGCGAGCGCCAGCAGCGCCGCCGGCAGCAGCCACGACGCCTGGCCGCCCATCAGGTCGTTGAACAGTCGCAGCACGCCCGTCGACCCGCTGAAGTTGCCACCGCCACCGCCGCCGCTCCCGGCGCCACCGCCGGAGAAGATCCGCTGCAGTCCGTTGTAGCCGGTGATCAGGTTGAAGATGTTGTTGTCAGGCGATCCGTCGATGAACGGTCGCGAGCCCACGGGCCACAGTGCCACGATCGCCACCCACCAGCCGGCGCTCAGCAGCACCGCGCCGCCGCCGGCCAGCAGCTGCCGGATGCGCCGCCTCAGGCTCGTCGGCGCGGCCACCAGGTACACGAGCGAGAACGCGGGCAGAACGATGAACGCCTGCAGCATCTTCGCCAGGAACGCGAACCCGATCATCGTGCCCGCGGCCAGGATCCAGCGAGTGCCGGCGTGCTCGAGCGCGCGCGTCAGGCAGTAAGCGCCCGCGACCATCAGCAGGACCAGCAGCGAGTCGGGGTTGTTGAAGCGGAACATCAACGCCGCGACCGGCGTCGCGGCGAACAGCGCGCCGGCGGCCAATCCGGCGCCGGCGCCGAACCAGCGCTTGACCGCGCCGTAGAGCAGCCACACGGCGCCGACGCCTTCGAGCGCCTGGGGCACCAGCATGCTCCAGCTGCTGAAGCCGAAGATCCGGCCCGACAGCGCCATCACCCACAACGACGCCGGCGGCTTGTCGACGGTGATGAAGTTCGAGGAGTCCAGCGAGCCGAAGAAGAACGCCTTCCAGCTCTTGGTGCCAGCCTGCACGGCCGCCGCGTAGAAGCTGTTCGCGTACCCGGACTCGCTGAGATTCCAGATGTATGCCAGGGCGGTGCCCAGCAATAGGGCAACCAACCCCACGCGCGCCCAGGTTACCCGGGCGCGCAGACCGCTCAACGAGAACGCCTTGCCCGGCAGACCCCGGCGAACAGCGACCGGGCGGTCGATCAGATCAGATATCGAGTTCATACCCGGCAGGCTGCCGGGCACTACTAAGCGTTCTCAGCGAGTCGCGTTAGGAAAAGGTAGGAGTTGTGCGCGGCGCCGCTCAGGCGACGACGAAGGCGTGGTTGCGTTCAGCGTCCAAGCGTCCGGATCAGCTCCACGCAGCGGTTGTTGAACGGCGCGATCAGGGTCCGTGTGCGCTCGAGCCCTTCGCGTAACTCGCGGTCGCCGACCTCGACCGGAAGCATCGAGTCCTGCAGCTCGGAGAGCGTGGCGTCGGCCACCTGCACCGCCTCGGCTGCACGCTCGACAGTCACGCGCGCTGTCGCCGGCAGCATTGGACTCGCCACAGGCAACTCGCGGCCGGGGAGCCCGTAGCGCGCCGCAAACTCGGCGTGGGTCCGAGCAAGCTGGCCGTAGGCGGCCTGCAAGGGCCGGAACAGCTGCTCCTCCATCAGGTCGGCCGAGCTGTCGTCGAGCTGCTCATAAGCTTCGCTGAGCGCGGCGAGCGCGCTCGAAAGCTCATCGGCGCCGGCGGCCACCTCAGTCAGGATCTGCGCCCGCGCGGATTGCGCTGTGTACGTCATGTCGCCCATTGTCGCGCGTGGCGTCCGATCGCGCATCGAATTCGCCTAGTTCAAGCGTCGCACCGAAACTGACGCGCATCAAAGCCCCACCGTCTGGAGCATTTCCGGCCTGCGCGAACCCTCCGTGCGCGTCGGCCGCCTGGCGCACGATCGCCAGGCCCAGGCCGGAGCCGGGCTTGGAGCGCGCCTCCCGGGCGCGGTGAAAGCGGTCGAACACGAACGGGAGATCCTCCTCGCTGAAACCGGGGCCGTGGTCGCGAACGCTCAAGACGCCGCCGGCGAGCGTGACCTCGACGACGCCCTCCGGCGGGCTCCACTTGCAGGCGTTGTCGAGCAGGTTCGAGGTCGCGCGGGCGATCCGCTCCCCCTCCCCACGCACCAGCGTCGGCTCGAGCTCGAGCTCGAATCGTAGGTTCGGCGCGCGCCTGCCGGCGCGCTGCACCGCGTCGGCGGCGATCTGATCGAGACGCACGTCGCCGGCCTCGCCACTGACCTTCGTGCCGCGGGCGAGCTCGACGACGTCGGCGACCAGGCGCGTGAGCTCGTCGAGCTCGTCGATCATGTCGGCGCGCAGCGCCTCGCGGTCCTCTGGGCTGAGCCGCTGTTCGTCGCGCATCAGCTGCAGGTTGGCACGCACCGTCGCAATCGGCGTGCGCAGCTCGTGCGACGCGTCGGCAACGAGGTTGCGCTGCGCCGCGACCGAGCGCGCGAGCGCGTCGAGCGTCGCGTTGAACGTGCGCGCCAGCCGCGCGAGCTCATCGCCGCCGCTGACCTCGACGCGGTCCTGCTCGAGCCGCTCCGGGCGCGCCGCGATCGCCTCCGTCTGGCGCGTGAAGCGGGCGATCGGCGCCAGCGCGGTGCGCGCAACGAGCATGCCGAGCAGCGCCGCCAGCATGATCCCGCCGGCGGCGATCAGCAGTAGCGTCAGCTTCTCCCTGGATAGCGCGTTGTCGACGTCGGCGAGCGGCAGCGCGAACATGATCGCCCCGTCCGAGTCAACCCCGGTGACGAGCACGCGTAGCGGCGTTCCCTTGACGCTGACGTCGGTGAAGTACTGTCCTCGACCGCTGGCCGCAACCGCCCGCGCGCGCGCGTCGATCGGGATCGCCTGCTTGGGGCTGTAGCTGCCGCCGCCGGCACAGACAAGCGTGAAGATCCCGGTGGGGCCACCGAACGCGGGCGCGCCCGGCGCGTCGAAGCCGGCGCCTCCGTCGGGATCACCGCCCGCGCCGCAGACGTGTCCGCCCGTCTGTGAGGCGCCGCCCGGCTGGTTCGATTGACCCTGGCTCTGGTTTGGCTGCCCGGGGCCGCCGCCGGTCCGGCCGATCAACTGCTGGGAGAGCTGACGGATCGTGCTGTCGAGCTGGCCGAGCAGCTCCGACCTCGTGCCCGCGTAGGCCGAGGCGGCGACCGCCACGACGGCCAGCGCGACGGCCACCCCCGCGGCCAGGCCCAGCCGCACGCGCAGGCTCACGGCGCCGCCTCGCCCTCCCGCAGGGCGTAGCCGACGCCGCGCACCGTGTGGATCTCGCAGGTGGCGCCCACGTCCTCGAGCTTGCGGCGCAGGTAGCCGATGTAGACGCGTAACGCATTCGACGTGGGTCCGAAGTCATAGCCCCAGACGCGGTCATAGATGAGGCTGTGGGGCAGCACCCGCCGCGGGTTGAGCATCAGCAGCTCGAGCAGCTGGTACTCGGTCCGCGTCAGCTCGACGAAACGCTCGGCGAGCGTGGCGCCGTGGCGCGCCGGGTCCAAGCGCAGCTCGCCGAACGACAGCGCGCCGTCGAGCGCCGCGCCGTCCGGCCCGGAGCGGCGCAGCAGGGCGCGCAGGCGTGCGCGCAGCTCGTCGATGTCGAACGGCTTCACCAGGTAGTCGTCGGCGCCGGCATCAAGTCCCTCGATCCGATCCGAGACGGCATCGCGTGCGGTCAGCATCAGCACCGGCACGCGGTTGCCGACGCGCCGCAGCGCCCGGCAGACCTCCAGCCCGTCGATGTCCGGCAGGCCGATATCGAGGACCACCGCGTCGGGAACTGCGCTCTGCACCTCGGCGAGCGCGGCCGCACCGCCGTCAGCCAGACGCACCTCGTACCCGTCGAGCGCCAGTGCTCGGCGCAGCACGTCGCGCAGGCCGCGATCGTCATCCACCACGAGCAGTCGCATCTTCGCATTGTGCTCGGCCGACGTCACGAACGCGAGCTGCTCCTACGAACGTCTTAGAGCCTGTCCAGGCGGTTCCGGCTCGCGCAGCCGCGCGCTAGCGATCCTGCAGCGCTTCGCGCTCGCGCAGCACCGCCGCCAGGATCCCGTTCACGAACCCCGGGGCCTCGGCGCCGCAGAACATCTTGGCGGTCTCTACCGCCTCGTCGATTGCGCCCTCCGGCGGGATCGCGCGCTCGCTCGGGACGGCGTCGGGGTGCAGCAGCTCGAGCAGCGCGACGCGCAGGATCGAGCGCTCGAGCGGGGCGATCCGGCTCAGAGACCAGCCGCTCGCATGACGCGAGATCAGCTCGTCGAGCTCGCCCTGGTTGTCCCGCACGCTGACCGCGAGCGCACGCGTAAAGGTGTGAACGTCGCCGGCAAAGGTCTGCTCGAGCGGCTTCTCGAGCAGATCGCTCTGATACAGCGCCCAGATCGCTGCGCGGCGCTGCTCGGTCCTACGCACGTGACATGTACTCGCCCGAGCGCGTATCGACTCTCACGACGTCGCCGATGTTGACGAACAGCGGGACTTGGATCTTGGCGCCCGTCTCGAGCACCGCCGGCTTGTTGCCGCCGCCCGAGGCGGTATCGCCGCGCAGGCCGGGCTCGGTCTCGGTGACCTCGAGGTCGATCGCGCTCGGCAGCTGGACGTCGGCCGGCTGCTCGTCGATGTAGAGCAGCTCGACCACTTGGGACTCTTTCATCCAGCGCAGCGCATCGGCGATGGTCGCCTCGGGGATCGTCAGCTGCTCGTAGGACTCGGCATCCATGAAGTGCGCGTCGGACCCGTCCTTGTAGAGGAACTGCATGTTGCGCACCTCGGTGCGCACCGAACGGAACTTCTCGCCGGCGCGGAAGGTGCGGTCGATCACGTTACCGTCGCTGGCACGGCGCAGCTTCGTACGGACGAAAGCGCCGCCCTTGCCGGGCTTGACGTGCTGGAACTCCACGATCTTGTAGACCGTGCCCTCGACGTCGATGTGGTTCCCGTTCTTGAACTGATTGGTGCTTATGGACATGTGACTCTTACCTTGATCTCGACGACTGAGGGTAGCTGGAACGTGAATCTGGCCTCGGCCCCGCCGTAGCGCTGCCGCGCCGGCGCCCAAGCAGCCGTCAGTCGGTGATGATCAGGTCCTTGGGGATCGATGTGAGGATCCGCGCGCCGTCGTCCTGCACAACCAGCAGATCCTCGATCCGAACCCCGAAGGCGCCTGGCAGGTAGACGCCGGGTTCAACGGTGACGACGTTGCCCGCCACCAGCGTGTCCTGTGAGCTCTGCGCGAGCCGCGGGGCCTCGTGGACCTCGAGACCCACGCCGTGCCCGAGGCCGTGACCGAAGCGCTCGCCGTGGCCACCGTCGGCGATCACGGTGCGCGCCTGCGCGTCGACTTCACGCCCGGCGGCGCCCGCCCTGACCGCCTGCACCCCAACCAGCTGCGCCGCGAGCACGAGCTCGTAGACGCCCCGCGCCTGCTCCCCCGGCTCGCCGGCCGCGACCGTGCGGGTGCAGTCCGAGCAATAGCCTCCCAGGCGCGCCCCCCAGTCGATCACGACCAGCTCGCCGCGCGCGACCGCGCGAGCGCTCGGCTGCGCGTGCGGCAGCGCGCCCTCGGGACCCGCCGCGACGATCGAGTCGAAGCTCGGAGCGTCAGCCCCGAGCCTGCGCATCTCCTGCTCGAGCGCTAGCGCGAGCTCGCGCTCGGTGCGCCCCACCAGACCGCCCTGCACGAGGCTCTGGAAGGCGCTGTCGGCTAGCTCGGTGGCGGCGTTGAGCGACTCGATCTCCCCCGGCTCCTTGACCGCGCGCAGGCGTTCGACGAGCCCGCCCGCCGCGACCAGCTCGACGCGTTCGCCGAGCTGCTCGCGCAGGCGACCGTAGCCGTGAACTGAGGTGTGGCGATCGTCGAAGCCGAGCCGCAGCTGCCCTTCGGGCAGCAACTCGGCGAGCGCCTCGATCAGATCCTGGGGCGCACGCACGCGCTCGAAGCTGGGATCGACCTGTGCGGCAGCCTGCTCGACATAGCGGAAGTCCGTGACGAAGCTGCGGATGCCCGGTCCGATCAGAGCGAGTCCATTGCTGCCCGTGTAACCGCTCAGGTAGCGGACGTTGACGAGCTCGCTGACGAGCAGCAGATCGACACCGGCCGGCTCCAGCAACTCCGTCAACCGCTCGCAGCGCGCGCTCAACGCGTCAGCTCCCCGGCCAGCAGCGTGAGCGCCTCACGGTATCCATCCGGGCCCTTGCCGGCGACCCTGCCGACGCACAGCTCGGTGATCACCGAACGCCGGCGCCACTGCTCGCGCCGGTCGACGTCGGACAGATGGACTTCCACCGCGGGCAGTCCGGCGAGCTCGAGCGCGTCGCGGATCGCATACGAGTAGTGCGTCCAGGCGCCGGGGTTCAGCGCGATCGCGTCAGCCTGACCGTCGAGCGCATGCAATCGCTCGACGAACTCGCCTTCGTGGTTGGTCTGGAACAGGCGGACCCGAAGCCCGAGCTCGTCCGCGAACGCCTCGATTCGCCGCTCGAGGTCGGCGAACGTGAACGTCCCGTAGTGCTCGGGGCTGCGGCGTCCGAGCTGGTCCAGGTTGACCCCGTGCATGACCTCGATGCGGTTGCGGGCGCTCATTGGCGGTCCACTAGATGCACAACTCTCGCACGGCGGCGCGCAGTTCGCCAGGTTCCACCGTGCAACCGGTCTGCGGGCTGCCCGGGTGGCTCAGCAACACGAACGGCACCGGGCCCTCGCCGACGCGCTTCTTGTCGCGCTTGGTCGCCTGCAGCACGGCGTCGAGGTCGACGCCGTGCATCACGACCGGCAGATCCTTGGCCGCCAGCAGCGCACGCACCTCGTCGCGCAGGCTCGTGGCTCCCGACAGCCGCAGCGCCGCCAGCAGACCAAGCCCGACGGCCTCGCCGTGCCGGTAGCGGGCGTATCCGGTGACCGTCTCGATCGCGTGCGCGACGGTGTGGCCGAGGTTGAGCACCTGCCGCAGGCCGCCGTCGCGTTCGTCCTGGGCGACGATCCGCAGCTTCGTCAGCGCACAACGCGCGATCACCTCGCTGTCGGCCGGCTGGGCGCCGCGGCGCACGCGCTGCCACAGCTCGCCACCGGCGATCAGCGCCGTCTTGACCACCTCCGCGTAGCCGGCGGCGAGCTCGGCGGCCGGCAGCGACTGCAGCGTCGCGGTGTCGGCGATCACCGCCGAGGGCTGGTGGAAGGCGCCGACATAGTTCTTGGCCTCCGGCAGGTCGACGCCGGTCTTGCCGCCGTAGGCCGAGTCGACCTGTGCGACCAGCGTCGTCGGGATCTGCACGAAGCGCATGCCGCGCTGGTAGGTCGCGGCGCAGAAGCCGGCGAGGTCGCCGACCACACCTCCCCCGAGCGCGACGATCACGTCGTAGCGGGTGGCCCCGATCCGCGCCAGCTCGGTCCATACGATCTCGGCGTGCGCGATCGTCTTGGACTGCTCTCCTGGCATCACCGCGACACGTCCGTGCAGGGGCTCGAGCGCGTCGGCGTAGAGCCAAGCGGCGTTGCCGTCGGTGACCAGCAGCCGTCGCCCGCTCACCGTCGAGGGCCAGAAGCGCCTGTCGATCACCAGCCCGGCGCCGATGTAAGCGGGGTAATCGCCCGAGTCGCTGGTCGCCCAGAGCACCTTCACGCCGCGCTCCGGCAGGCCGTGCAGCGCGTCCAGCACCTGCCTGATCGCGTGCGAGCGCGAGGCCGGCACGATCACGTCGGCAACCTCCTCATACAGCGGACGGCGCGCCTCGTGCAACGCGTAGAAGCCGCGCATGTCGCCGGCCAGCGGTCGCTCGCCGCCACGGCTGACCCGCCGCCACGCGGCGTCGGCATCGACGTCGAGCCAAACCACGCGGCAGGCGCCGAGCGCTTGCTGCACGCGCGTGGATGAGACGGCGCCGCCGCCGAGCGCCAGCACCCGGGCGCGACGGTCTTCGAGCAGCTCGAGCGTGATCTGCTCCTCGGCCTCGCGGAAGGCCGGCTCGCCGTCATGCTCGAAGACCTCCCTGACGCTACGTCCGAGTCGCTGCTCGATCACCTCGTCGACATCCACCGCATCGCTGCCCAGCGTCCGCGCCGCGGTCGTCTTGCCGGCGCCCATGAACCCCACCAGGACGGTCTTCGGAGCGCCGGCGCCATGTGGTGGCGCCGCCGGCGCTGTGCTGCTCAACTCCGGCGCCACCCGATCCGCTCCTCGTACGCGGCGACGGCGCTACGCACGTCATCGATGTGATCGCCACCGAACTTGGTGCGATACGCGTCGGCCAGCACGAACGCGACCATCGCCTCGGCGACCACGCCGGCCGCGGGCACGGTGCACGAGTCGGTCCGCTCACGCAGCGCCTGCGCCGGCGCATGCGTGGCGATGTCGACCGACCGCAGCGGCTTGGTGAGCGTCGGCAGGGGCTTCATCGAGCCCCGCACGACCAGTGCCTGGCCGTTGGTCATGCCGCCTTCGAGCCCGCCGGCGCGGTTGGTCAGGCGGTAGTAGCCACGCTGTGCGTCGTAGAAGATCTCGTCCTGAGCCAGGGAGCCAGGCAGCCCGGCAACCTCGAAGCCATCGCCGATCGAGACCGCCTTGATCGCCTGGATCGAGAGGAT
Organism: uncultured Solirubrobacterales bacterium; assembly: GCA_963709135.1. Lineage (GTDB taxonomy): Bacteria > Actinomycetota > Thermoleophilia > Solirubrobacterales > Solirubrobacteraceae > Palsa-465. Next base: position 143,786 of record CAVPVI010000005.1, read on the forward strand.
CGCTTGGGCGAGGCGCCCATCGAGCCGCTCCTCCCAGGAGACGTGCGAGCCGAGCCCGGGCACCAGCCCGAAAGCGCGCACCTCGAACACACCGCCGAGCGATTCGTTGGCCTTGCGCAGCGCGTCGATCTCGGCGACCATCGCGCGCGCAGCCTCAGGGTCCAGGCAGCGGACCGGCGACGCATCGACCCCGTCGAAGTCCTCGGCGCGCAGATCATCGCGACGCGGAGCGCTGACGGATGCGATCTGCAGCACGTGTGAGCGCACCTCGACGCCGAGCTCACGCAGCAGCTGCTTGGCGACCGCACCGCCTGCCACCCGCGCGGCCGTCTCGCGCGCGCTGGCGCGCTCTAGGATGTCGCGTACGTCGCGCAGGCCGTACTTCTGAGCACCGACGAGGTCGGCATGGCCCGGTCTGGGCAGGTGCACCTCCGCGAGCGCGGCGGCCACCGGCCAGGGGTTCATCCGCTCCTCCCAGTTGGCGTAGTCGCGGTTGGCGATCTGCAGCGCGATCGGCGAACCGAGCGTCCGCCCGTGGCGCACGCCGGCGGTCACCTCGGCGCGGTCCCGCTCGATCTTCATCCTGCCGCCGCGGCCATGGCCGAGCTGGCGGCGGTGCAGGTCACGGTCGATCGCGTCGCGTTGCAACGTCAAGCCGGCGGGCATCCCCTCGATCAGGCACGTGAGTCCGGGGCCGTGCGACTCGCCGGCGGTGGTCATGCGCAGCGCCATCTCTGCTCACAGGTTAGATCGGGCGCAGGCCAAACGGGCTGGCGGGCGCATTAGTGCAGCGAGTGCACATACCAGTGCACGATCGAGGGCCCGTCGAGGATCCCGACGACCCCGCCCAGCGCCAGGAACGGGCCGAATGCGAACAGCTGCTTACGGCCGGCCTTAAACCCGAGCCGGGCGATCACGAGCAGGCCGAGGATCGCCGACGAGAACACGGCCACGACGATCGCGACCGCAACCGAGCTGCTCAGGTAGAGCCCCAGCACGCCGCCGAGCTTGACGTCACCCATGCCCAGGCCACCGCGGTAGAGGACCGCGAACAGCAGCAGGAAGGCAAAGCCCGCCGCCCCGCCGACCAGCTGGGCGGGGACGCCAGCCGGGTGCGTGAGCAGGCCGATCGCCAGCGCCGCCAGCGCCGCCGGGCCGGTGATCGCATTCGGGATGATCCGACGGCGCAGGTCGCTGATCGTGACGGGCACCAGCACGACCGTCAGCGCCAAACCGAGCGCGATTTCGTGCGCGCCGTGCTTGACGAGCACGACCGCAACCGCGACCGCGGCACCGGCCGCGAGCACCAGCGCGTCGCGGGTCGAGAGGCTGCGCAGGTTCACGCCGGCGGCTTGGCTTCCTGCGATCCTGCATCGGGGTCGCCGAGCCGGGCGGCCTGGGCGTCGTGTCCCGGCACGAAGCGTCCGCTGCCGCCACACCAGGGGCAGGGGACGGCGTGCAGAGCGCCGCCCTGGTTGGACTTGAGCATCCCGGTGCCACGGCACGGCGAGCACACGCCGCGCGTGTCCACGCTCACGCCCGCACCTCGCCGGAGCTCAGCTCGATCTGCGGCGCGACGATGATCATCGGCGGCCGATCATAACGATGGCAGCCCGAGCGCCGCCCGCATCGCCGCCACCGGCGCCGTTTGACCCGTGAATTGCTCGAAGCTGAGCGCCCCCTGTGCGATCAGCAGCGCCAGGCCGTCGACGGCTTCGATCCCGAGCGCGCGGGCGGCGCGCAGCAGCGGCGTGCCACCATCCCTGTACACGAAGTCGACGACGCAGGTGTAGTCCGCGAGCTTGGCGGCGGGGAGCGGCAGCTGCTCGCCGCTTGCTTGCCCGCCGCCGGCGGCGGCGGCGCCGCTGCTGGGCCCGGGGCCGGGGCCGGGGCCGGCGTGCAAGCCGACCGGGGTGCAGTGCACGAGCAGGTCGGCCGCCGCGAGGACGCTTACGGGCGTGCCGCCACCGAGCTCCGCGCAGAGCGCCCGCGCCCGCTGCGGGGTGCGGTTGTGGACGCTGACCTGCGCGGCGCCGGCGTGCAGCAGCGCCCAGACGGCTGCGCGGGCGCTGCCGCCGGCACCGAGCACGAGCGCGGTCCTGCCCCGCATCGGGAACGGCAGCGCCGCGACCAGGGCCGGCGCGTCGGTGTTGTCGGCGGCGATCGCTCCGTCGCGCTCGAACACGAGCGTGTTGGCGGCCCCGATCGCGCGCGCGCGGGCGCTTGGCTGATCGCACAGCGCGAGCGCCGCGTGCTTGTGCGGGATCGTCACGTTGACACCACGCAAGCCCGCCGCCGGGAGCGCCCTGACGGTCTGCTCGAACAGCTCCGGCGGCACCGGCAGCAACTGATAGCGCCAATCGACGTGACCGGTGGCACGCAGCGCCGCGTTCTGCATCGCCGGCGAGCGGCTGTGGGCCACCGGCCACCCGACCACGCCCAGCCTGGTTTGGCGTGCCGCGCAGCCGCCCGGCGCCGGCCGGCGCCCCCGGGGTCGCTCAGCCACCGTGCTTCTTGGGGCAGAACTCCGGCGAGTTGCCACCGCGCTTGGCGCTCGCGGCCTGATACGCCTGGTCCTCGACCAGAAACGCCTGGTAGTTGCTCGCATACTCGAGCGCGCCGTCGCCGCAGGGCTTGACGATGAAGTACAGGTAGTTCGTCGAGGCCGGGTGCGCCGCGGCCTCGATCGTCGCCAGCCCTGGGCTGTTGATCGGCGTCGGCGGCAGGCCCGGGTGGGTGCGAGTGTTCCAGGGAGAGGGCGAGTTGACCTCGGATCCCGTCAGTGGCTTCGTATAGTTGCCGGTCGCGTAGCGCGTGGTCGCATCCGAACCGAGCGACATCCCGGCTGCCAAACGGTTGTAGATCACCGAGGCGACCAGCGGGAAGTCATGGTTGGTGGCTGCTTCGGCCTGGATGATCGAGGCGACGATCAGGACGTCGTAGGCAGTCAGGTGTCGGGAGCGCGCGTCAGTCAGGTCGACGGTGGCGAACTTCTTCTTGAACGTCTGGAGCTGATCGTCGACCAGTTCGCTGATCCGCAGCGGCTCGTACACCTGATAGGTGTCGGGGAACAGGAACCCTTCGAGCGTCGGCGTGCTGCGTGGAGCGCCGTACTGCGCTGGATCGAGCAGCGGCGAGCGACGTGTCAGCACCACGTAGTTGCCAGGGACGTGCTGGGAGCGCAGCAGCGCGCTGATCTGACTGCGCGCAAGGCCCTCGGTGATCGTCACGTAGGTGACGGGCCGCGCCGGCGGAGGCGTCGTGAGAATCGACAGCGCATTGCCATAGCTGGTCCCGAGCGGCAACCGGTAGGTGCCGGCATACAGCTTGCCGCGGTCACCGGCGAGCGTCGCCCGGAGCTCGAAGAAGAACGACGAGGAGATCACCCCGTCGCGCGCGAGCAGATCGCCGACCTTGCCGGCGCTCGCGTCATGCGGCACGTGCACGATCACGCTGCCGTGTCCGGAGCCGTGCAGCGGCTGGAGCAACTCCACCAGGAACCACACGACAGCGAGTCCGAGCACCAGCGCGAGGACCGCCGCCGCGCGGCGCAGGGACAACGCGCCACCGGTCCGCCGTGGCGTGCCGGGTCTTCTCGGGGCTCGCGTTCGCGTTCGCGCCGCCCGCGGCGCCGCGGCCCGCGACGGCGGCACCGCGGCCGCCCGCGGCGGCGGCGTCGCGGAATCCCGCGGTGGCGGCGTAGCCGCAGCCCGTGGCGGCGGCGGCGTCGCGGCAGCCCGCGGCGTCGGCGGCGTCGCGGCAGCCCGCGGCGGCGGCGGCGTCGCGGCGGCCCGCGGCTGCGCTGCGGCGCCGTCGCCCTCGGTCGGACGGCGCAGCCTGATCCCAAGGCCGTCGTCCGGGCTCTGGGCGCCGGGCGCGGGCAGCCGCCCGGCACCGGCGCGGCGCAGCTCGCGCTCGCGCCGGGCCGCTTCACGCTCGGCCTCGGTGCGTTCCCGCCGCTCAGGCATCGCCGTCCAGACTCACTCGTGCGTGCGCATGCAGCCAGCCTTCGAGCAGGTATGCGGCGGCACGCGAATCTTCGGCCGCCGTGCCGCCGTGGCGCTCCGCCAATCTGGTCGTGAAGCGCTCGTCGTAGAGGTCGACCGGCACCGGCAGCCGGTCGGAGAGCGTCGCGGCGAACTCGCGTGCCTCGCGCGTCTGCGCGGACTCGCCGCCGGCCAGCGTCAGCGGCAGCCCGACCACCACGTGCTCGGCCCCGAGCTCACCGACCAGCGCCGCCAGCCGCGCGAGTCCACGACGCGAGCGCGGCGCGCCAACAACCTCGATCGGTGTCGCCAGAACACCGGTCGGGTCACTGACCGCGCAGCCACACCGCGCGCTGCCGTAATCCAGCGCCAGTACCCGCAAATCAGTGCAGCACAGCCTCGATCGCCGAACGCGCGAGCGCAAGCGCTTCCGGGAGCTTGGCCGGCTCGCGACCGCCTGCCCGCGCGAGCGTGTCGCGGCCGCCGCCGCCACCGCCAACGGCCGCCGCCGCCACCCTCACGATCTCGCCGGCCTTGAGCCCGCGCGCCACCAGTGACGGCGCCACCGCGACCACCAGATCCACGCGGCCACCAGTGCTCGAGCCGAGCACGATCACCGCATCGGCGAGCTTGCCCTTCAAACCATCGAGCAGATCGAGCAACGCCTGGCCGTCGAGCTCCGGAACAGCTGCCGTGAGCACCTTGGCACCGCCCACCAGCACCGCCGCCTGCGCGAGCTCCTCCAGGTCGGCGCCGTCCCCGCGACGACCGCGCTTGGCTTCAAGCTCGATCTCGCGGATCCGAGCCCGCAGCTCACCGACGACGTCGGGCACCCGCTCGGGAGGCACGCGCAACACATGTGCGGCCTCGCTCAGCGCTCGGTCGTGCGCACGCAGCAAGCCGACCGCGACTGGCCCGGTGACCGCCTCGATGCGGCGGACGTTGGCGGCGCTGGAGGTCTCGCTGGTGATCTTCAGCAGCCCGATCTCGGCGGTCGAGTGCACGTGCGTGCCGCCGCACAGCTCGCGTGAGAAGGAACCGTCGCCGACCTCGATCATGCGCACGATCTCGCCGTACTTCTCGCCGAACAGCGCCATCGCGCCGAGCGCCTTCGCCTCGTCCAGAGTGGTGCTGAAGGCACGCACCGGGTAACCCTCGGTGATCCAGTCGTTGACCGTCTGCTCGATGTTGGCGAGATCCTCGGCCGACAGCGCGCTGCCGTGCGTGAAGTCGAACCGCAGCTTGTCGGGCCCGACGTACGAACCGGCCTGGCGCACGTGCGTACCGAGCCGCTTGCGCAGCGCCGCGTGCAGCAGGTGCGTAGCGGTGTGATTGCTCTCGGTCGCGTGGCGCGCGTGATGGTCCACGAGCACGCGCACACGCTCCCCGGGACCCAGTTGATGAGCGCCTTCGGGAACCACGGCAACGACCTGGTCATCGCCCAGGCGCAGCACGTCGTCGACCCGCCCGACCCGGCTGCCGTCCTCGCCTTCCACCCAGCCGGAGTCCGACACCTGGCCGCCGCCGGTCGCATAGAACGGCGATTCGACCAGCTTCACTAGCAGGCGCCCGTCGTCGGGCGTGAGCGCGCCGATGGTCGTGATCAGCTCGGTTGACTCATAGCCCTTGAAGTCCGTCGCGAAGCCCGCCCGGGCGACGAGCGCGCGCGCATGCTCGCGCAGCTGCTCAGCGCCCTGACTGCGGCCGGGCGCCACGCGCGAGCTGCGCCGCTGCTCCTGCATCAGCGATTCAAAGCCCTCCTCGTCGACGCCGAGGCCGTGCTCGGCGACGAGCTCCAGGGTCAGGTCGAACGGGAACCCGTGCGTGTCGTGCAGCAGGAAGGCGTCGGCGGCCGCGATCCCCTCGGCACCTTCCTGCAGCGCTCGCTCGATCAGCTTGTCCAGCAGCACGCTGCCCTGCTGCAGCGTGCGGCCGAAGCTGTCCTCCTCGGAGGCCAGCCACTTGTGGACCGACTCGCGCTGCTCGGCTAGCTCGCCGTACTCGGCGCCCATCAAGTCGGTCACGCGCTCCGCGTAGCGCGCCAGGAAGCCGGGCGCAAGCTCGAGCGTCGAGCGTCCCTGCAGGATCGCGCGTCGCATGATCCGGCGCAACACGTAGCCGCGGCCGTCGTTGGACGGCACGACCCCGTCTGCGATCAGGAAGGTCATCGCGCGGCTGTGATCGGCGAGGATCCGCAGCGCCCGATCGGTTGGGAAGTCCTGCCCGTAGCGGCGGCCGGACAGCTCCTCGCCAAGCTCGATCAGCGGCGCGAACTGGTCGGTCTCGAACACGGTCGCCTTGTCCTGCACGATCGCCGCCAGGCGGTTCAGCCCGAGCCCGGTGTCGATGTTCTTGGCCGGCAGCGGTGTCAGCGTGTTCTCGGGGTTCTGGTCGAACTGCATGAACACGAGGTTCCAGTACTCGAGGAAGCGCTCGTTATCGCCGCCGGGCAGATCTTCGGGCTTGCCGAGGTGCACGCCGCGGTCGAGATACAGCTCCGAGCAAGGCCCGCACGGGCCGGTCGGGCCGACCTGCCAGAAGTTCTCCGAGCGGGGGCATTGCACGATCCGCTCGCGCGGGACGCCGACCTCCAGCCAGGCTTCGATCGCCTCCTCGTCGGGACCAAGCCCGAGCTGCTCGTCGCCACCGAACACGGTGATCCAGATGTCCCGCTCGGGGAACCCGAAGCCCTCGCGGCTGAGGTCCCAGGCGAACCGCACCGCCTCGCGCTTGAAGTAGTCGCCAAATGAGAAGTTGCCGAGCATCTCGAAGAACGTGAGATGCCGGGTGGTGGTGCCGATGATCTCGATGTCGGCCGTGCGGAAGGTCTTCTGGCAGGTCGTGACACGCTTGTGCGGCGGGCGCTCAGCCCCTGAGAAGTATGGCTTCAGCGGGTGCATGCCGGCGACCGTGAACAGCGCCGAGGGGTCCAGCTCCGCCGGGATCAGCGAGCCTGATGGCAGCAGCAGGTGATCGCGCTCCTCGAAGAACGACGTGTAAGTGCGGCGGATCTCATCCGAAGTCCTCACGACATGCAGTGTAAGGGCGCGCGCGGGGCGCGCGATGAAAGGCCGGCGGCAGCGCTCAGCAACCCGCTGCTGCGACGCTCACAGGTTCCAGCTCGGCAGACCGCCGCGCGTCAGCTTGTGAACCGCGCCCGTGCCGGAGAACGGAACCGACTCGACGGTGCCGTCACTGTCGGGCTGCTCGAACGCGCCGCGGTCGATCAGCAGCGAGTTACCGCTGCGCGAGATTCCCCCACCCTGGACGAGACCAGGCACCTGGCGCACGCGCAGCGGGCTCAACTGGATCGTCCAGGCGAAGTTCGTGTCCTCGCCTTCGTATTCGGCGATCATGCGGTTGCCGCTGGCCGAGAAGGCGATCGGCACGAGCCCGTCGACCAGCACCGGGATGCTCATGTTGGTCAGTTGCCTGGTACGGGTGCCGCTCAACAGCCACACCTGGTAGGCGGGGGCAGCGTCCGGTCCACGCAAGCGCTCGCGGTCAAACGCGATCCCACCGGCACCCCAGATCGGGTCGAGGCTGCGCCCGTCAGAGCTGATCTGGGTGCGCGCAGAGCCGTCGGGATTGATCGTGAACAGGTTGGCGGGCGCGCTGTCGCTCAGCGTTGGCGCGGCTCCGTACACGATCCGGTCGGTCCCGTCGACGGCGAAGCTGGCGCCGTCGATGATGCCCTTGGCGATCAGCTTGTAGGTGCCGGCAGTCGTGTCGATCACCGCCAGCCCGGCGCCGGTGACGCCGTTGAGCGCGGTGCTGGCGACCTGCACCGCCAGGTAGCGCGAGTCCGGCGACCATGCGAACGGCGTCAGCCCGTTGCCCGGCGACGGCGTGCCGGTGGCCGTCACGAACTTGTGCAAGAGCTTGCCCGAGGACGAGTAGAGCAGCACCGCCCCGCCGGCGGAGCGGGCGACGGCGACGATCGCGCCGTCCGGTGACGCCGCGGGCAGCTCTCCAGGTCCAAGCTCACGGGCGTGGCTGCCGGTGGGGCTGGCCACCCAGACCGTCGCGGGCGACGTGGTCGTGTCCCTGACGAACGCGATCAAGCCGGTCGCGGGCTTGATCGCGTAGGGCGCTGCGCCGCTCGCCGCGCCGCTCGCCCCGAGCGCCGGCGCGACCACGAGCGCCGCGGTTGCCAGCAACGCCCCGGCCGTCAGGAGCGTCACCGCCGCTGCCGCCCGGATCCCGTCGGTCGGCCGCTTGTCGCGCTTCATCGTCAGCCGTTCCATGTCGGGAATGCGCCGCGGCTCAGCTTGAGCAGGGGATGGCCGCCGGCGAACGGCACGGTCTCGACGGTGCCGGCGTCGGCATAGTTCTCGAAGCCGCCGCTGTCGAGGAGCAGCGTGTCGCCGCTGCTCGAGATCGCCCCGGCCTGGACCGGCTGACCGTTGACCCTCACCTGGCTCACGCGTAACGGGTGCAGCTGAACCGTCCACGCGTTGTCGGTGTCGGTCCCCGTGTAGGCGGCGATCAGCCGGTTGCCGTCAGCCGAGACGCCGATCGGGACAAGCCCGTCCAGCAACGACGGGATCCTCATGTTCGTCAGGTGCGTGACGGTCGTGCCGCTGCGCAGCCACAGCTGATACGCCTCCTGGCCGGCGGACTTGTCGAAGGTCTCGTGGTCGAAGACGATGCCTTTCGCGCCCCAGACCGGGGCGAGGCTGCGGCCGTCGCTGGTGATCTGCGCGGCGTCGGCGCCGTCTGGCGCGATCGTGTGAAGGTTGACCGGGGCGGTGTACAGCTGCGAACTGGCCGATGCGTAGACAATCTCGTCCGAGCCGTCGACGGCGAAGCTGGCGCCGTAGATCACGCCTTTGGCGATCACTCTGAAAGTGTCCGTAGCGGTGTCGACCACCCCGAGTCCACCGCCGGTGATGCCGTTGGTCGCATCGCTCTGCAGCCCGACGGCCAGGTAGCGCGAGTCAGGTGACCACGCGAGCGGTTCGGGCAGCGCGCCACCGGGGGCGACGAACGTGCGTGCCGGCCCGCCGGAGGTCGCGAACAGCGCCAGCTTCGTGCTCTCGCCGGCCGCGACGATCGCTCCGCTGCGGGAGATCAGCGGCTGGTCGCCGTTGCCGAGCTTGCGGGCGTGGCCGCCGTTTGCGCCAATCAGCCAGACCGAGCTCGTCGAGGAGGTGGGCCTGTTCTGCACGAACGCGATCAGCGGCGAGGCGACGCGGGCGTGCGCGGCGGCGTGACCGTACGCGGCGGCGTGAGCGTGCGCGGCGAGTGCCGGCGCGACCGCGAGGATTGCCAGCGCGGCGCCGGCCAGGGCGGACGCGAGCACCCGCGGCTTACGTACCCGGTTACGCATGGCGCGCAAGGCTAAACGCTGGTGGCGGCTTTTACAACTCGCGCTCATACGGCGAGGACTCGCGTGCGTTCAGAACCCGCTCGCTGGCGATCGTGCCCGAACCGATCACCGTGTCGCCATCCATCAGGCACGCGAGCTGGCCCGGCGCCACCGCGGCCGCCGGCTCGTGAAGCTCGAGCGTCAGCGAGTCATGCCCGCCGGCGTCGGGATCGCCCGCCAACCGGCATGCGAGCGCCGGCGCACGGTAGCGGAGCTTGACCGCGTTGACCCGGGCGCCCCCACGCAGCAAACGCACGTCGCGAATCGCCACCGTACGCCGCAGCAGCGCCTCGCGCGGACCGACGACGACCCGGTTGCGCTGCGCGTCGCGTTCCAGCACGAACAGCGGCGCCTGCGACGCGACGCCGATGCCGCGGCGCTGCCCGACCGTGAAAGCATCCTGGCCGTCGTGGCTGGCGAGCACGGCACCGTCGCGATCGACGATCTCCCCGCGGCGGCGGGTGACGGCGCCGTGACGCTCCAGGAAGCGCGCGCGGCCGGTCCCGGCCAGGAAGCACAGGTCCTGGGAGTCGGGCTTGGCGGCGACCGGCAGGCCGGCGCTGCGCGCGAGTTCGCGCACCTGCGGCTTGGTGAGCTCGCCGAGCGGGAAGCGCAACCGCGCCAGCGAGGCCGGCGCCAGCGCCGCAAGCATGTAGGCCTGATCCTTATCGGGGTCGGCGGCGGTGCGCAGCAGCGGTGCTGCGCTTTCCCGTTCCCCACCCTCCCGTTCCCACTTCACCCGCGCGTAATGTCCGGTTGCAAGCGACTGCGCTCCGAGCCGGTCGGCCAGCCCGATCATCGCGTCGAGTCGCACGTGGCCGTTGCAGCGCACGCACGGGTTGGGCGTCTCACCAGCAGCGTAGGAGGCGATGAACGGGACCACAACGCCCGCTCGGAACTCCTCGCGCAGATCGATGGTGAAGTGCGGTAGACCGAGCGTGTGCGCCAGCGCGCGCGCCTGCGAGACCGCCGAGGCCGAGCAGCAACTGCGCTCCGGGTCGTGCTCGTGGTCGGACCACAGCTCCAGCGTGACCGCGATCGCCTCGCCTTCTCGCGCACAGAGCAGCGCCGCCACAGCACTGTCGACGCCGCCGGACATCGCCACCAACGTCCGCTGCGCCACCGGCACGGTTGCTGCCGCCGGTGCCATCGCTGCCGCCGGTGCCATCGCTGCCGCCGGTGCCATCGGTGCCACCGGTACCGGCACGGCGCCGCGTGCGCGGGCGGCGGCGCCCAGCGCCCGCGCGAGCGCATCCGCCGCCAGGTCGGCGGCGTGCAGCTTGCCCGGGCTGAGTCCGCCCAGCTCCCGTGCGATCGCGCCGGCGCCGATCCGCGCAGCGTCGAGCAGCGAGTGCCCACGGACCAGCGTGACCGCCGCGGAGGCCGCGGCCGTGGTCGCGCCGCAGCCGTCGGCGTCAAAGCCGGCAGCGGTGACAAACTCCCCGTCGGTGACCACCGAGAAGCGGACCGTGTCGCCGCACGCGCCGCCGCCGGAGACCACGGTGAACGCGTCGTCGGGAGTCAGCCCCAGGCCCTGCGGCGAGGTCAGATGATGCTCGAATGCGAGTCCGTCCATCGAGACGAGGATAGAGGGGCGGTTACCACGCCCCGCCCGGACTGCGGACCGCACTCGGCGCACGTTTGCCACCCGGACGGGGGGAAACGTGCGCCGAGTGCAGTACGACGGCTCAGCGCAGGCGCAGGCCGAGCTCGCGCAGCTGCAGGTCGTCGACGGGCGCCGGCGCGCCGGTCAGGGGGTCTCCCCCACTCGTGGCCTTCGGGAACGCGATCACCTCGCGGATGTTGTCGCGGCCGGCGAGCAGCGCCACGATCCGGTCGATCCCCATCGCGATCCCGCCATGCGGCGGCGCGCCGTATTTCAGAGCGTCCAGCAGGAAGCCGAACCGCGCCTGGGCCTCGTCGGCCGAGATCCCGAGCAGCTCGAACACGCGGCGCTGCACGTCCGCCTGATGAATGCGGATCGAGCCACCGCCGATCTCGGCGCCGTCGAGCACCAGGTCATAGGACCGCGAGCTGAGGCTCGCGGGATCGTCGAAATCGCCCTGAGGCGCCGTGAACGGGTGGTGCATCGCCTGCCAGCGGCGCTCGCCGGCGATCCATTCGAACGCCGGGAACTGAACGACCCAAAGGATCTCGTGGCGTCCTGCCGGGATCAGGTCAAAGCGCCGCGCGAGCTCCATCCGCAGCGCGCTGAGCGCCTGTCCGGCGGTCGTCGCCTGATCGGCGACGATCAGCAGCAGGTCGCCGCTGGCGCCGTCCAGCTTCGCCTTGATCGCGGCCACCTCGCCCTCGCGCAGGAACTTCGCGATCGGCGAGCGTAGCGAGCCATCGTCCTGCACGAACGCCCACACGAGCCCTTTGGCACCGTGCTGCTTGGCCAGTTCGGTGAGCGCGTCGAGCTCGGAGCGTGGCAGCTCGCGGGGGCCGGCGTTGATCGCCTTGACGACGCCGCCGGCCGCCAGCGCCCCGGAGAAGACCTTGAACTCGCATGCCGCCAGCGCCTCGCCGAGGTCCCGCAGCTCGAGGCCGAAGCGCGTGTCCGGACGGTCGATGCCGAACCGCCCGACGGCCTCCTTGAAGCACATCCGCGGCCATGGCGGCGGCGCCAGCTCGAACCCGGCGCGCTCGAACACGGCCCCCATCACGGCCTCCATGCACTCGATCACGTCGTCCTCCTGCACGAATGACATCTCGAGGTCGAGCTGGGTGAACTCGGGCAGGCGGTCGGCGCGAGAATCCTCGTCGCGGAAGCAGCGGACGATCTGGTAATAGCGCTCGAGGCCGCCGATCATCAGCAGCTGCTTGAACAGCTGCGGCGACTGCGGCAGCGCGTAGAACGATCCCGGCTGGGTGCGCGCGGGCACCAGGAAGTCGCGCGCGCCCTCGGGCGTCGAGCGCGTCAGGAACGGCGTCTCGATCTCGAGGAAGTCGCGCGCGTCAAGCACTTCGCGGATCGTCGAGACGACCCGGTGGCGCAGCTCGAGCGCCTCGCGCATCGGCGTGCGGCGCAGATCCAGCGAGCGGTGACGCAGCCTCAGGTTCTCCTCGACGGGGCCGTCGTCGTCGACCTGGAACGGCGGCGTCTGCGCATCCGCCAGGATCTCGAGCTGGCTGCCGGCCAACTCGATCTCGCCGGTCGCGAGCTTCGGGTTGACGTTCGCCGGCTCACGCAGCACGATCGTCCCGAGCGCGCTGAGGACGTCCTCGGAGCGCAGCGCGTGCGCCGCCGCGTGCGCCTGCGGCGCGCTTTCGGGGTTGAACACGAGCTGCAGGAGCCCGGAGCGGTCGCGCAAGTCGATGAAGATCAGGCCGCCATGGTCGCGGCGCCGGTGCACCCAGCCGGCCACGCGCACGGTGGCACCGGCGCTTGCTGCCGTCAGCTCGCCGCACCAGGCGTCGCGGTAGACGTTGGGAAGTGGCGGGCGCTTCACGCCAGCTCGTTCCCGCGCAGGATCGCCGCGATCACGGCTGTCACCGTCGACTCCTGCTGCTCGCCCGACGCCATCTCCTTCAAGCTGGCGCTGCCGGCGTCTTGAACGATCGCGACGTATCGAGCGCCGAGCCGATCTGCGTGCTTGAGCTGCCCTTTGAGTGAGCGCTCGGTCAGCTCGAGTTGCGCCGCCAGCCCCGCGCGGCGGGCCGTGCGCGCCAGTTCGAAGGCTGCGGTGGCGCTGGCGAAGTCTCGACGAGCCAGCGCGACGAACAGATCGACCGGCTGGGGTGCGACCGGCTGTTCGCCGCCCGCCAGCAGGATCCGCTCGATCCCGGCCGCCCAGCCGCACGCGGGCGTGCGCTGCCCCCCCAGTTGCTCGATCAGGCGGTCATAGCGGCCGCCGCCGCCGACCCCCGACTGCGCGCCGAGCGCGTCGCTGGTGAACTCGAACAGAGTGCGCGTGTAATAGTCGAGGCCGCGTACCAGCGTCGGGTCGAGCTCGTATTGCAGGCCGGTCGCGTCGAGCAGGCCGCGGACGCCGCCGAAGTGCTCCGCGTCCTCGGGTGCGAGCCGGTCCAGGAGCTTCGGTGCCCGCTCCATGACCGTGCGCGCGCGCGGATCGATCGAGTCGAACGCGCGCATCGGGTTCAGATCGATGCGCGCCCTGACTTCCGCCGGCAGGGCTGATTCGTTGGCGCGCAGGTACGCGGTCAGCGCGCGGCGGTACTCGGCGCGGGTCTCGGGCGACCCGAGGCTCGCGATCCGCAGTCGTGCGCTCTTGACGGCCATCGCTTCGAGCAGCTCGGCCAGCAGCACGATCAGCTCCGCGTCGGTCTCGGGCCCGGCGGCGCCGATCGCCTCCGCACCGACCTGCCAGAACTGCCGGTAGCGCCCGCGTTGGGGAGCCTCGGCGCGGAAGAAGCTCGACAGATACCAGAACTTCACAGGCTGGGGCTGCTTGTGCAAACCGTGCTCGATGTAGGCACGGCAGACCGGTGCGGTTCCCTCCGGGCGCAACGTCAGTGAGCGCCCGCCGCCGTCGTCGAACGTGTACATCTCCTTCTGGACGATGTCGGTCGCCTCGCCGACGCCGCGCGCGAACAGCTCCGTCGCTTCGAACGAAGGGGTTTCGATCCTGCCGTAGCCGGCCGCGCCGAGGATCTTCTCCGCATGCCCTTCGAGCACGGCGCGGCGCTCGGCGTCCCGGGGCAGGACGTCGAAAGTACCCTTCGGCGCCTGGATCATCGCCGCTGCTCGGAGGCGGCGGGACTCACTGACGCGCTAGCTCACTCAGGAACGGATTGCTGGCGAGCTCGTGGCCGAGCGTCGTGACGCCCATATGCCCGGGGTAGACGGTCGTCTCGGCGGGAAACTCGGTAATCAGCGACTCGATCGACGCGAGCAGCGTGCTCCAGTCGCCGCCAGGAAGATCTACGCGCCCGACCGAACCGCGGAACAGGACATCACCGCTGAACAGCGCATCCTCGTCCCTGATCGAGTAGGTGACATGCCCGGGGCTGTGCCCGGGAGTGAAGCGCACGTCGATCCGCAGGCCCGCTAGCTCGAGCGTCTCGCCCCCCTTGACAAGATGGTCGGCCTCATAGCTCTCATACGGCCCGAACCCGGGCCACGGGATGAACGCCATGATGTCGGCCAGCACCGCCCGTTCGAGCTCAGGGCAGTAGACGGGGGCGCCAGTGGCACGAGCCAGCGGCGCCACGGCGCCGACGTGATCGAAGTGCGTGTGGGTGAGAAGGATCGCGGCGACCGTCTTGACCCCGAGCGCGTCGAGCGCCTGCAGCAGGCGATCCGCCTCCTCGCCCGGGTCCACGACGATCGCGGTGTCGGAGCCCTTGGCGCGCAGGACGAAGCAGTTCTCCTGCACCGGGCCGACGGTGAACATACGGACGTCGATCACTTCGGAGCAGCCCTCCGGGCGGCCGCCCGCTTGGCCATCTGCCGACGGTAGATGAACTGGTCGAGGTAGTAGCCGGTCGGGATGTAGATGCCGAGCGCGAGGACCGACATGATCCCGGCGGTAGGCAGCGCGCTTCCGGCGCCCTTCTTGGGATGGATCATGAACGCCAGCGCAGCGAACAGGAACAACGCCACGAGCAAAGCGCGCTTGGCGGCGCCTTGCCAGGTAGGCGGCTTGAGCAGGCGCTGCTGCCGGGCCTTTTGCTGGCTGGACTGCTTGCGCTCCTCCGCCGTCGGCGGTCGGCCTGTGCGCCCGCGCGTCTCGATCATGCCGGCAGCGGTGCCGCGGTGCTTGGTGCGTCGCTTGCGTTTGGTCTGGGCCATCTCTGATGAGATTATGGCGCCGGGCGCTGCGATCGGCTACGCCGGTGAGCTCGCGCGCGCAATCCGCCTCGACCTGCGGCTCCTGCGGCTGCTCGCAGAGGTCTGCTCAGCGAAGCGTGAGCGCCGCGGTTGCATCCTCCAGCACGCGCTCGTTGTCCAGGCGCAGACCCTCCGGAAAGCCCTCGAGCGCGGCCCGTGGGGCCAGCCCGACGAGCTCCGCGCGGGCCGGCCGCGCGTGCGCAGCAATCGCCTGCACGACGTCGCACAGCCGCACCGCGTGATGGTCCTCGATGTTGGTGGACACCTGGGCGACGGCGCGGTGCGAGAGCCACACGCCGATCGCGCGCACCGACGGCAGGCCCTCGACGCCGCCTTCGCGGATCGCGGCCGCGATCGCCCTGGCGTCCGCCAGCGTCGCCGGCGCGGCCAGCTCGACGTTGAACGCGACCAGCGGCGCCCGCGCCGCCACCAGCACCGCCCCGCCGCTGCGGTGCAGCGCCCGCGGACCGAAGTCGGGCGCAAGCTCGCCGCTGCTGATCCGGCGCGCGAGCGCTTCGGGGCCGCCACGACGAAGCCCGGCGCGGGTGCGCGTGGCGCCGGTCAGCTCGCCGTAGAGGAACACGGGAAGCCCGAGCTCGGCGCCCAGCAGGTCGCCGAGCACCAGCGCCTCGGCGCAAGCGGCGCCGCGCTGGCGGATGTCCGTGTAGACGATCGGGGCGACGTCGATCGCGCCGACGCGCGGGTGAACGCCCTGATGGCTTCGCAGGTCGATCGTCGCGAGCGCCTGGGCGGCGCCAGCGAGCACCGATCGCGCCAGCTCGCCGGGTTCGCCGGCGAGCGTGAACACCGTGCGGTTGTGGTCGGGATCGCTGTGCGTATCGAGCAGCCGGGCGTCGAACGCCCGCCCGATCGCAGCGATCTTCGGCGCGTCACGACCTTCGGACACGTTCGGAACAGCCAGCAGCTTGACGTCCTGCGGTTGGGCCGGACAGTTGGACCCTGCTGTGGAGCTCACGCGTCGTCGATCGGGAGGACGAAGCGTCCGTGCTCCAGCACCGCGCGGCCGTCGATCGTGAGGCTCGCCTCGAGCACGACGACATCGAGGTGGATCGGCACCGAGACGGTCCCCCCCAGGCCCGCGCTCGCGCCGAACGCGACGTGTGCGGTGCCGAGGATCTTCTCGTCCTCGAGCATGTTGCCGGTGAGGATCGCGCGCTCGTTGGTACCGACTCCGAGCTCCGCGAGGTTGCAGCCCAGCTCGCCGTGCGCGCACAACCGCTCCAGGAACGCGGGGCCGTGGCCGTCCTGGGCGGACACGATCTTGCCGCCCGCGACCGTCAGGACCGCCGGCGGCTCGCTCACTCCGAGCGGAGCCAGGCTGGAGGCGACGATCCGCCCGTCGCCGCCGACCGGCGCGATGAATCCCTCGCCGCACGGCAGGTTGCCGAACGCGCCCGCAGCGCTGAGCACGCCGTCGTCGGTGAGGCCCTCGCGGCCGCCCAGCTGTAGCGTGAGGTCGGTGCCGCGCGGGCAGCTCAGGTGAGCTTGCGCGCCGCTGCTGAGCGCCTGCGCGACCGCCCGCGAGCGCGCCGCCAGCGGCCCGAAGTCGATCGCCATTGCCCGCGCCAGCATGTCCGCCGTGACGCCGGGCAGCGTCGCCGCGCGGATGCCGGCGTCGGTTGCGCGCTTACGTGCGTGCGTGTGACTGAGCGAGCGACTTGTCGGCGCCACGATCACGTCGGCGGCCAGCATCGCGGCGGCGATCACGGCAGGAGGCTCGGTGCCGTCCTCGGCGCGCTCGTCCATCACCGCCAGCACCGCCTCCGCCCCGAACGCGTCGGCGGCCTGGCGCAGCAGCTCGCCGATCTCACGCGTGCCCGGGTCGACGATCACCAGCACGTCCTCGCCGGCCCTGACCGCGAGGCACCGGCGCAGGATCGTGTCGATCGCGATGTCCAGATCGCTCACCGCCGGGATCATAGGGCCAGCGCGCCGCCCGGATGCGCGGGCACCGCGGCGCCGTTCGTGCGCCATTACACTCCGTGCCACGCCGGAGTAGCTCAGTCGGTTAGAGCAGCGGAATCATAATCCGCGTGTCGGGGGTTCGAGTCCCTCCTCCGGCATCCGCGACGTTTGTGGGGAGAGCCGAGGCCGCCGGCGCTCTCGGATGAGCGACATGCAGGCGTGGATGCCCGAGGTCCGCTCGGCGCAGCCACTCGCGTTAGACCCTGTCCGAATTACCCCGCGCACGTCTGCGGCGGCGGACCGGCGCGATACGGCACGGTCGGAAGGCTCGCGTAGCGCTGCTACGCAGTCGCCTTCCGCCCGCACCCGGGATCATCTCAGCACCGACAACGACGAAGGAGGAGGGACCGAGCCATGCCTCAGCATGCAAGCGATCACGCGACAGCGCGGTTCGAACTGGCCGAGCGCCAGCTGTTTGCCGCGTGTGGCATGCAGGTCGCGAGCCGTCGCGTGCGTCTGGCTGATCCCCCGGTTGCCGTGCGCGTCCTGGAGGCGGGCGACGGCCCGCCGCTCGTCCTCGTGCACGGCAGTGGCATGAGCGCTTCGACATGGGCGCCGCTGATGCCGTTTCTGGGAACTCGCCGTCTGATCGCCTTCGACCTCCCCGGATTCGGACTGAGCGACGCCTTCGACTACAGCGGCCGGTCGCTGCGAGCGCACGCGGTTGCCCAGCTCACCTCGCTGCTGGACGCGCTCGGCCTCGAGCGGGTGCCGATCGTCGGCACCTCGCTCGGCGGGATGTGGGCACTCTGCGTAGCCGTAGACGCGCCGGACCGGGTTGCCGCCCTGGCGTCGCTCGGAGTCCCAGCCGTCGCGCTGCCCGGCATGCATGGCGACCCGTTCTTCACCGCGCTCTCCACACCGGGCGTGCGGCGGCTCGCGGCGCGGATCCGCTCGCCGAACGTCGCGACGACACGCCGGTCGCTGGCCCGTGGCGTCGTCGGCCCTCGCGCCGCCGAGCGAGCGCCTGACGGGTTCTTCGAGGTCGTTCACGAGGGTATGCGCCAGCCCGGCTTTCCGACGGCGATGCTCAGCCACATGTGGCTCGCCCTGCGGCTCGGTCGACCCCGCCCGGAGAACTTCCTCTCAGAGGCCGAACTTCGGCAGCTCGCGGTGCCCGTACTGATGATCTGGGGCGACGAGGACCCATACGGCGGACCGAAAATCGGCCAGCGCGCGTGCGCGCTCCTGCCCGACGCGCGCCTCGAGGTCATCCCAGGCCGCCACGCCCCCTTCCTCGACGACCCCGAGCGCTGCGGCGCGTTGATCAGCGACCTGCTTCGCCGCGCGACCCCGACCTAACCCCAGAAGACGGGGCTTGGCGGCCCCACCCGCTTCGGCGGCCTCCGTCCGGTCGGCACCCAACGACCACAGCCTTCACCTAAACCTAAACCCAACAACCAACACCCAAAAAGGAGGTGTGATAGAGCGTCACGGCACGCGGCCGGTGCCGCAGTGGGCGCCGATCCCCGGCTCGGGCCAGGTGCCGAACGCGGCCGGTGGGTTCGCCTGGAAGGTCGACGATTGGGCCCGGCTGCGTCGGTTCCTGATCCTCGACTCGGAGGGCGGCAGCTACTACGCGACCGAGCGGACGCTGACGCGCGAGAACGCGAACGGCGTCGAGCGCTGCATCCGCGAGGACGGCCCGCGGGCCGTCCTCGAGATCTCGCGTGTGAGCGAGGACGGCCGGGCGCCGAGGAGCGACCCGGCGCTGTTCGCGCCCGCGATGGCCGCCGGACTCGGCGACGAGCAGACCGGCCGGACGGCGCTCGCGGCGCTGCCGCGGGTGGCTCGCACCGGCACGCATCTGTTCGCGTTCGCCGCGTTCGCGGAGCAGTTCCGTGGTTGAGGCCGCTCGCTGCGGCGCGCGGTCGGCGGCTGGTACGCAGGCCGGCCGGCGCCGCGGCGTCTGGAACCCCGGGGTTCAGTGGCGGTCGGGGTCGATCGCCGCGGTGGCCGCGGCTTCGGCGTCGAAGCTGAACCGCGGGAGTTGTCGGCCTGTCAAAGAGATAGCGCGGATTGCCGCAGGATCGCTTTGGCCGTTTTGAGAGCGCGAGTATCCCAGTCGCGAACCTCGACGAGCGTGCGGTACCAGACGTCCGGCATCCGACTCATCACGTTCCAGGTCTCCGCTGCATAGCGCGCTTCTGCGCCTGTTTGGTACATGCAGATTGTGCTCAGCGTTGAGTACCGGATCTCGAGACGGCGGGCTGAGCTGATCGCAGGTCCTACGCCGTATAGCGCGGTCAGCCATTCGACGAGGTCCGTTTGGCTTGCGAACCGGCGTCCAGTGCTTCTCTCCATGCAGCGTGACCACAGCTCGGTTGCGGTCTTCATCGCGGTGCGGGCGTCGACCTCTTGCTCGATCAGCTGTTTAACGTCGACGACCGCGTTGAGACGAAAGTCGTCTCGCACGACCGAGCCGTACACGGTCTTGGCGGACGCCCCCAGGCAGCCGCCGCCGGGGCCGGTGTCGACGGAGCCGTCCGGGAATTTGACGCTAACCGTGGACAGGCGATCGCCATAAAGTGCGAGGAAATACCGGCGCTGTCCTGCGGGGGTCAGCGCCGCAACGTAATTACTGTTCGCCTGTGGCGCAGTGGATTGCTCTGCTCTGAAACGAGCGTAGATACCGAAGCCGTGGCTTCTTTCCACGCGTAGCATGGTCGCCTCACTTGGAGGATCGCCGCTTGGAACAGGTGATAGCCCGTCGAGCAACACACCTCCGACGGGCTCCGTGGGAACTGGCCGGTACAGGAACCCCGCGCGGCGCATGCAGCGCGCTTCGACGGTCTGCTCGGCGAGGTCGATGACGTTCACCACCCCAGGCTCCCGTCCCGACTGGCGATAGAAGCGCCATAGCTCAGTGCCGAAGTGATGCGTCGCAGTAGACGCCGCATCTCGCGCCGGCGAACTGGCGTGGACGTTGTTTGCAGCCTTGCTGCCGCAACCCGCGGCCGCGAAGGCCATCAGTGCGAGGGTGAGGCACGCCAGCGGTGCGCGGACACTCGGGGTCCGCGCACCGCCTTGCCGCTTACTGAACGTCATCTCACGACTCGTACGTGACGCGCAGAGGCTGCGTGATGATGTGACTTAGGTACTGCACCAGGAGTCCGAGGAGAACTGGTCGTTGTCGGAGCCGATGCTGCCGTAGTTGTATCCGACGCGCTCCGACCAGACGCTGCCGCCATAGCCAGCGTTCCACCACCAGTTGATGTTGCAGCCTGACGTCCCGTTGTTATCGATTGACGAGATGCAGTCGTTCCAGTTGCCGTCCTGGCATTGGCTCTGACCAAACACCGTGAAGTTCGAGTTGTTGCCAGCCCATTTGCCCATCGGACCTCCATACCCGCTGTTGACCCAGCCACAGCCATTGCCCGACGCGCATCCATGACCGTCGGCCATCGGCGACACGATCAGCGAGCCCATCGCCGTGGCTTTCGCAGCAGTTGGCCACACCCCGTTCGGGTCTGCATTGACGCTGGCGGGCGAGTCCGCCGGACTCGCCGCCGTATCCGCCGCAGCGGCAGCACTTGCCGCCATCGGCAGCCAAAGCATCCCGGCCCCGACGCATAGCGTCAAGAACCAACTTCCTGAACATGTCACTCCCAGCCTGCCTAGGTTGAGTAGCTCGCTATACGAGCTACTCGGAGCAACGAGCCTACATCGGGATGAGTAAAGAAGTCAAGCCATTGACACGCATGTCAAGCCATTAACACCCGATTGATATGTCCGCTCGTTACCGTGTCATCACCCGGTTTCGCACCCGGTGTCGTAGGCGGCCGAGGCGCTCGTGTCACTCGGCGCCGTAGACTCGGTCCAGACGCGCACTGTGCCGGCGGCCACCGGATCGATCTGCCAAATGTAGTTCTCAGCGGGGGCTGTCGAGACGACCTGCTGACCGACACGCCACTGGACAACGGTCAGCTTATGTGCGTCTAGCACTGGCATCGCAGCGCCGACCTGCGCCCCAAGCAAACCGCTGCAGTGCAGGGCCTCACCTGTCGCAAACGCGCTGGCAGCCGACTCATAGGTCTCGCCGGACTGTGCCGGACGTCCGAGCGTGATGTAACCCTGGCCCGTGAACGCCGCGGGAATCTTGAGACCAACCGGGCATCCTCCCCCGCCCGTGACACATGATCCCCCCTCTAGCGACTCGATTTGGCCGCTTCCGCCGTCATCGCTCATGTACACGACCGTTCCCACCAGGCTAGGCGAAACCGGCACGAGACTGACAGTGATGTGAAAACCGTGGGCCGCGAAGGCGGCATCGAGCTGGGTCTCCGCGGCGAACGGATCAGTGATGGTCGCGATGATGTCGCCGTTCGCAGCGCTGCTAAACGCAACCGCGGCGCGGGCGGGCTGGGGTTGAACCGCCGAGCCGAGACCGAGCACGAGGACAACTGCAACGACCGCGAGAGCGCCAGCAACCGAGAACAATGCGCGCGGGCGCACGTGCGAGCTACGTGATCGCCGGCCCGATCGACGCTGGAGCCGCCGCCCCCTAGGGCTGCCGCTGCTGGCAGGACGGGCCGCACCCGTGATCTCGTGCAAGAGCGTCTCGCGCTGGGAAGCAGGGAACCACTCATCTACGCGATCCGCGTCGACCGGACGCAGATCCGCCAGCACACGCATGATGATGTCCGTCTTCACAGCGCCTCCTTCGGAGAATTGCTAAGTGGTGGGGCCGGCAACGGTCCGGCGGAGCCGTCGGCCTGTTGATGTGCCTGATGGCTCATCACGGCGCGGAGTTGCTTGCGGGCGCGATGCAGCCGCACTGCGAGCGCCCCGGAGGAGCAGCCGAGCGCAGCCGCAGCTTCACGATGGCTCAGTCCGTCCCAGGCAACGAGCAACAACGCTTCGCGCTGAAGCGGGGCCAACTCGCGCAGCGCCGAAAGAACGATCTCGCGGAGGACGAGCGCCTCCCCGCTGTCCTCGCTGGACTCAGCGAGCGTGCCAGCGATGCGTTCGATGAGAGTGTCTTGGCGGCCCGCCGCCCGACGCTGATCGGCGAGTACACGACGCGCCACGCCGAAAAGCCAACCCCTCGGCTCCTCCGGCACGTCAGACAGCCGACGCCACGCGATCTCGAAGGTCCGGGAAACCGCGTCGACAGCCGATTCGGAATCGGTTCGCGCTTTCAGATAGCCGGCAATCGCCCGAAAGTGCTCTGCGTACAGCCGCTCAAAGCGCTGCTCGTCGGGCGTCGATGGCCGAACTCTCCGAAGGTTCATATAAGGGAAGTGGCCGGCACTACGGGAAACCTTACGTCCCGTCGCCCCAAACGCCCTTCGCGAGCGCAGCGTTGGTCCCGAAGGATCCAGCCTCAGCGCGGGATTATGGCCACATGGCCAAAGACGACGAATCCACCGCGAGGCATCCTGGACGTGAACTTAGATTCGGAAGCATTTTCCTGAAAACTCAGCTTCTCTAGACTTGATCTGTGCCAGTCCGAGACACCACAATTTCGCAGCTGGCGCTTGAGCTGCGCGAAGCCCTTGGTCGGGTCGGACGCCGGCTGCGCGCTGAACGGGGCCCGTCGGCCGGACGCCTGGCGGTGCTCAGCCGCTTGGACGCAGACGGTCCGTCGAGCATCAGTGACCTCGCCGCCCGCGAGCGCATTGGCATGCAGTCGATTGCGGAGATCGTCCGCGATCTCCAGATAGCCGGCCTCGTGGAACGCCGCACACCGGCCGTGGGACGCCGCGCGTTGATCGAACTGACCCCAGCCGGCCTCAATCTCCTGGACACCACGAACCCGCAGCGCGAGACGTGGCTCGCGCTCGCCCTCGAGCGCGAACTCGACGCCGGCGAGCGAGAGCTGCTGCGTGAGGCGTCGGTTCTGCTGAGCCGCATCGCCGACGCCTCGAACGTCTAGCGAGCCCCGGGGCTGCGCCTGCCCCACGTGGCGGCTGACAGACTGGTCCGGTTCGATGACGGTCCCGTCCACACGCCGTTTGGGAGCTCTGATGTCAACATCGCAGGCAGACTTCAACACTACGATCGTGGAGGAGTTCCGCGCCAACGAGGGGCGCGTCGGAGGCATGTTCGAGGGCATGCCGTTGTTGCTGCTTCACCACCGCGAGCAGGCGCAGCGTACCCCTCAGTTTGCGCAGTACGCAGAGCAGACCGCGCGCGTCATCCCGGTGATTCTGCTGACGCCCAGGACGGCAGGATGAAGTCAAGGAAGGACGCAAGGCAGGCTGGGCGCGCATGCGCGCCCAGCCTGAACGGCCTGGGGAGTCGCCGGCGCTCAGGGCGTGTCCTCAGCCCAGCGCGACCGCCGCACGACCGGCGTAGCGGGCCTTGGCGCCCAACTCCTCCTCGATCCGCAGCAGCTGGTTGTACTTGGCCACCCGCTCGGACCGTGCCGGAGCGCCCGTCTTGATCTGGCCGACTCCGGTGGCAACCGCGAGGTCGGCGATGAACGTGTCCTCGGTCTCGCCTGAGCGGTGCGAGATCACCGCGCGGTAGCCCGCCTCGTGGGCGAGCTTGATCGTGTCGAGCGTCTCGGTGAGCGTGCCGATCTGGTTGAGCTTGATCAGGATCGAGTTCGCGATGCCACGCTCGATGCCCTCGCGCAGGATCGCGGGGTTGGTGACGAAGATGTCGTCGCCGACGAGTTGAACGGTCTTGCCGATCCGGTCGGTGAGCAGCTTCCAGCCGTCCCAATCCTGCTCGGCCATGCCGTCCTCGAGCGACAGCACTGGATAGCGTGAGGTGAGCGTCGCCCAGAGGTCGACGATCTCGGCCGAGGACAGCGTGCGTCCCTCACCGGCGAGCACGTACTTGCCGTCCTTGAAGAACTCGCTGGCGGCCGGATCCATGCAGATCGCGACGTCCTCGCCGGCCTTGTAGCCGGCGCCACCGATCGCCGTGACGAGCAGCTCCAGCGGCGCTTCGTTTGACTCCAGCGCGGGCGCGAACCCGCCCTCGTCGCCGATCGCTGTGCCCAGGCCCCGCTTGTGCAGTGTGCGCTTCAGCTCCTGATAGACCTCCGCGCCGATCTGGAGCGCCTGCGCAAACGATTTCGCGCCGACCGGGGCGATCATGAACTCCTGGAAGTCGACCGGGTTATCGGCGTGCGCGCCGCCGTTGAGCACGTTCATCGTCGGCACCGGCAGCACGGATGCGTCCGGGCCGCCGAGGTAGCGCCACAGCGGCTGGCCGGCGTCCGCCGCAGCCGCGCGAGCGCTCGCCAGGGAGATGCCGAGGATCGCGTTGGCGCCCAAGCGCGACTTGCCGTCGGTGCCGTCAGCGGCGATCAGCGCCGCGTCCAGTGCACGCTGATCGGAGGCGTCGAGGCCCTTGGCGGTGCCGGCGAGCTCGCCGTTGACGTTGGCGACCGCCGTGCTGACGCCCTTGCCGCCGAACGCGGTGCCGCCGTCGCGCAGCTCGAGTGCCTCCCTGGTTCCGGTCGAGGCGCCGGATGGAACAGCGGCACGGCCCGATGCACCAGAGGAGAGACGCACGTCGACCTCGATCGTCGGGTTGCCCCGGCTATCGAGAATCTGACGGGCGTGGACGTGTTCGATGGCACTCATTTGGGGTCCTCCCACGGATTCGGATGCTCTGTCAGCTTCGGCGCGAGCTTACAAGCCCCGCGCGGCGCGTGGGTTTAAGGGCTGCAGGGATGCCGAGCAGAGCGCGATGGCGCGCAGCGCACGGAAGCTCAGCCCCGAAAACGGTCCCCGATTCGCTCGGCGACGTGCTCGGGTGCCAAGTCGATCGCGCCCTCCCAGTGCAACCGCTCCAGAAACGTCGAGTCCGATCGGTAGAACGGCCGCAGGTTCGAGCGGCAGGCCAGCCGCAGGTTCAGCGGGTAGCCGGCGGTTTCCGGCGGAGCCCCGTAGATCGCCAGGTTAAAGCTCTGAAAGCCCATCTCCGCATAGGCCGACATCGCCAGCGACAGCCCGTGACCGAGCTCGGCCACGAGGTCCTGGTCGAGCTCTGCGGGTGAGCAGGCGCCGGCGATGAAGGCCCTCAGCTCCGCGGGCGCGATCGGCGCGAAGCTGACCAGCCACTGCACCCGGCCGCTATCGCCGAGGTACCGTTCGCCGGCCGCCCGCTCAGCCGCCAGGTAACCCTCGAACCGCGCCGCCGGAACGCACGCGAGCAGCCGCTGCAAAGTCGTCGGCTGACTATCGACAATCCCCTGCAGATGCGGATGAAACAGCGAGCTGCCGGAGGGCAGCATGTGGTTGGCGTTGATCGACGCCCATCGTGACTCGGGCGCGGCGGCGCTCACTGCCTTGCAGTAGGCCACCTGGGCAGCGAGGTTGTCGGTGATCAGCCGCTCGCTCAGACGCTCGAGCGGCAGGTAATGCAGGTCGGGCGAGTACACGGATACGCTGCTGTGCGACGAGTACGCGTGCAGGTTGGGAAACAGGACCGCCTCGCCCCGCACGATCCGGCCGGCGAGCTCGATCGCCGGTGGCAGCTTCGGAGTGAGCCGGTGGATGCGCTCGCCGCAGAACGGGCAGCGCGCCTCGCTCTCCCGCGCGAACGCCTCGAGATCGAAGTCGCTCGCAGGCATCAGGCCGCGGTCTGGGAGGATCCGCGAGCTGTGCCCGGTGAGCGGATCCACGCGCACCTCGACCGGCGTGCGCAGCACCTCGCCACTGGCGGGGTCGAGCATCTCGGCACTGAGCAGGTGACGCTCGAGTTCGATCACGGCCAATTCCCTCCCTGAGGTTGCTGTGTCGCTCTTTCTGCGGAAAGAGCGCTGTGTTAGCGTCGGCATCGTAATCCTCCCGTGGCCGAGCTCGCCCTACGCACCGACGCGATCCCGCGCATCCCCGCGTCCGCGGGCGCGCTGATCTTCGACGACGCCGGACGACTGCTGATCCTCAAGCCCAACTACAAGAAGGGTTGGACGGTGCCTGGCGGCCAGATCGATGCCGGCGGCGAATCACCGTGGGATGCCTGCCGGCGGGAGACCAGGGAGGAGTGCGGCCTGGTCGTGCAGCGCGGCAGGCTCGTGTGCGTCGACTTCCTGGCGCCGAAGCCCGACCGTCCCGGCGGCGTGCGCTTCCTGTTTCACTGCGGGACCCTGGATCGTGGCGCGCACGCCACGATCCGCTTGCAGCAGGAGGAGATCGAAGCTTTCCGGTTCGCTGAGCCCCGGCGCGCGCTCGAGCTGCTCAGCGGTCCGCTCAGGCGCCGTGTGTCCGCTTGCATCGGCGCCGGCCGATGCGTCTACCTGGAAGCCGGCCGCACCGTCTCGGCCGTCGGCTGACTCGCCTGCGAGGCCTAGGAGACCGCGACCGCGGCGATCGCGCTGCGCGCCGCCGCAGCCACACGCTCGGGCGTCATCCCGAACTGCTCCAGCAGGAAGCCACCGGGCGCCGAAGCGCCGAAGTGGTCGATGCCGACGTGTGACTGGGCATAACGCTCCCAGCCCATCGAGATGCCGGCCTCGACCGACACGACCGGCACGCCCGCAGGCAACAAGCCGGCCTTGTAGTCCCGGTCCTGAACCTCGAACAGCTCCCAGGAAGGCATCGACACGACCCGCGCGTTGATGCCCTCGCTGCGCAGCAACGCTTGGGCCGACAGCGCCACGGCCACCTCTGAGCCGGTCGCCAGCAGGATCACATCGAGTCCACCGTCCGCGCCATCGCGCCGCACATAGGCGCCCCGGGCCACGCCGCCGGGGACCGGCTCGAGCACCGGCACATCCTGCCTGGTCAGCAGCAGGCAGACCGGTCCGGTGAGATGCTCGAGCGCCAGCTGCCAGGCGGCGACCGTCTCGTTGGCATCCGCCGGCCGGATCACGGTGAGCCCGGGAATCGCGCGCAGGACGGCGTAGTGCTCGACCGGCTGATGCGTCGGACCATCTTCCCCGACCGCGACCGAGTCGTGCGAGAACACCCACACGACCGGCAGCGCCATCAGCGCCGAGAGACGGATCGAGGCGCGCATGTAGTCGGAGAACACCAGGAAAGTCGAGCCGAACGGCCTCACGATCCCGCCGTGGAGCGCCAGCCCGTTGACGGCGGCTGCCATCGCGTGCTCGCGCACTCCCCAGTGGACGTTCGCGCCGCTGCTCGCGTACTCGAACGAGCCGGCGTCGGGAAGCTTGGTCTTGGTCGAGTCGGCAAGGTCCGCGGAGCCGCCAACCATCGTCGGGACACAGTGAGCGAATGCCGCCATCGCCTTACCGCCCGCGACGCGGGTCGCGATCGGCTTCTCGCCGACGTCGAAGCTTGGCAGCGCGTCGGCCAAGCCGGGCTCCGCCTGCCCGGCCCACGCGCGCCGCCACTGTGCAGCCAGATCAGGATTGCGCTGTGCCCAGCGGGCGAACCGCTCGCGCCAGCGCTCGTTTTCGCGCGCGCCGCGGCTGGCGTTAGCGACGAACGCCCCGGGGACCGGCGGCGGCACGACGAAGTGCAGATCTGGGTTCCACCCGAGCACGCGCTTGGTGGCGCGTACCTCATCCTCCCCCAGCGGCGCACCGTGCGCCACCGGCCTGCCCTGCTTTTGCGGCGCCGGGTAGCCGATCACCGACCGTACGCGGATCAGCGACGGGCGCTTCTCGTCCGCGATCGCCACTTGCACCGCGGCGCTGACCGCACTCAGATCATTGGCGCTGCTGACGGACTGCACATGCCAGCCGTATGACCGAAAGCGGGCATCGACGTCCTCGCGCGCGAACGACAGCGCGGTCGATCCGTCGATCGTGATCGAGTTGTCGTCGTAGAAGTAGATCAGCCGGCCCAGACCAAGGTTCCCGGCCAGCGAGGCGGCCTCCGAGGCGATGCCCTCCATCACGTCGCCGTCGGAGCAGAGCGCAAACACGCGGTGGTCCATGACGTCCGATCCGTATCGCATCCGCAGAAAGCGCTCGGCGATCGCCATTCCGACGCCATTTGCGAAGCCTTGGCCGAGCGGCCCGGTGGTCGCCTCGACTCCCGGCGTCTTGTCACGCTCGGGATGGCCCGGGGTGATCGACCCCCACTGGCGGAACGACCGGATCTGATCGAGCGAGAGGTCATAGCCGGAGAGGTGCAGGAGCGCGTACAGCAACATCGAGCCATGTCCGGCCGACAGGACGAAGCGATCGCGATTCGGCCATGCCGGATCGCGCGGATCGTGACGCAGGAAGCGCGCGTACAGCGCGTAGCCGACGGGTGCCATCGCCATCGGCAACCCGGGGTGGCCGCTGTTCGCCTGCTGAACGGCGTCCATCGTCAGACAACGGATCGTCTCGATCGCCAGCGTATCCAGCGCCTGATCGTCAGCTGGGTTCTCGGCGCCGAGACGCACGTCGTCGATGTCGCGCATTCCGGCGGCGGATGGTAGCCGAACCGCTGCCCGGCGGCGTCGGTGCGAACGTGCGCCGCGCAGCCTGCGGGGTGGACGTCGCGCGTCAAGGGCGTCTCGCGTCGGTGGATCGAGATCCGGCGGAACGCTTACACACGACTACGTACGTAATTTTCCCCCGCGAGCGGGCGCGCCCTGCGGATGCGCAGGAGCGCGCGAAGTCTTACCGTCAGAAGCTCACTACAAGCTGTGGAACCGGGGAAGGAGACGCCCACATTGATCGCCGTACTGTTGGTGCTCGTCATCGTGTCGCTGCCTATCTTGCTAATCGTGGCGATCGCCGGCGCCCCCGTGATCCTCGCCATCGTGCTCGCTCTTGCGGCGGGCGGGATCGTGTTCTTCGTTGCTAACACCGTGCTCGGGCTCGGCGCCTTCGGATTGAAGCGCTACGAAAAGGCCAAGTCCCGGCTCTCCGGGCGCTAGCCGTTGCGCTAGTCATTTCGATCGCCCCGTCGAGGGCGCACACGCGCCGGTGACCTCACGCACCGGCGACCCCTGCCCCCGCACCACGCTGTGACTACCGGGAGGTTGAGCACCGCACAGGTGCCAAACCTCCCGCGCGTGTGCTGCGTGAGCCTCGTGCGCTCGATGCGGGGGAGGTTGAGCACCGCACAGGTGCCAAACCTCCCGCGCGTGTGCTGCGTGAGCCTCGTGCGCTCGATGCGGGGGAGGTTGAGCACCGCACAGGTGCCAAACCTCCCGCGCGTGTGCTGCGTACGAAGGTCACAGCAGAGCAGCTACCCGCGGGCATTCGCGGAGCGCGCTCAGCGGCGAACTACGGATGCCGGATCCGCCCTGTTGCGCAGCAAAACTGGGGCATATTGCTACGAAGTTTGGAGCTACCCTCTGGCGACGGTCGCCTTCGCTCCCACCCCAACTACCCGTGATCAAGAATGCCGGCGTCCAGTCGAGCACGCCGTGGGATTGCTGTACTCAAAGGGAGCGATCGGCGGTGCGCGCGGGACGGTCGCCGGTGGCGTCGCGCAGCAGGGAAGGGTCATCCTCACGGCGGCTGGCTCGATCGCTGCCGAACGCTCGATCCCGTCGGCACCAATGGAGAGGGGAAACATCCTGAGCGTCGCCGTGCTGCTTGACGCGACGCAGAACCATGTACGCATAGGCGCGACAAGGAAGCAGGCCTTATGAACACCTTGGATTTTGCGCGTGATCAATTCATGATCACGACGCTGTTCCATTTCATCTTCGTGCCGATCTCGATCGGCCTCTCGTCGTTCGTGGCGCTCTGCCAGACGAGGTACTTCTTCTCAGGCAAAGAGGTGTACCTCAGGATGACGAAGTTCTGGGGTAAGTTCCTGCTGATCTCGATGGCGATCGGAGTCGTCACGGGAATCGTGCAGGAGTTCCAGTTCGGGATGAACTGGTCGCTGTACTCCCGCTACGTCGGCGACATCTTCGGCGCGCCGCTGGCGATGGAGGGACTGATCGCGTTCTTCCTGGAATCGACCTTCCTGGGGTTGTGGATCTTCGGCTGGGGCCGGCTGTCGCCGAGGGTGCACCTTCTGACGATTTGGCTGACTGCCGCCGGCACGGCGCTGTCGGCCTACTTCATCCTCGCGGCCAACTCGTGGATGCAGCACCCGGTCGGGTATGCGATCGATCAGGCGACGCACAAGGCGCGGCTGACCGACATCGCCGCGGTGCTGCTCAACCCGACGGTCCTGCTCGCCTACCCGCATACGATCCTCGGCGCGTTCACGACCGGCGGGATGCTGGTGGTCGCGGTCAGCGCGCTGCTGCTGCTTCGCGGCAACCACAAGAAGGTGGCGATGGCGTCGATGCGGATGGCGATTCCGCTCTCACTGGTGGCGGTCGTGCTGACGATGGGCTTCGGCGATGGGCAGGGACGCTTGTTGACGCACGAGCAGCCGATGAAGATGGCAGCCGCCGAGGCGACTTACCACAGTGGCAAGGGTCAGGGGCTGTCGTTGTTCGCGGCCGCTTCCGCAAAGCACAACCCGGGAGGCCTGTCGGTCGACGTCAAGCTCCCGCACCTGCTCTCGCTGATCGAGACCTTCCAGTGGAGCGGCACCGTTGTGGGCATGGACAACATCCAGGCGCAGGAGCGCAAGCAGTACGGACCCGGTAACTACATCCCGATCGTCGGCGTCGAGTACTGGTCGTTCAGGCTGATGATCGGCGCCGGAATACTGATGAGCTTGATTGCAGTGGTCGGGCTGGTGCAGCTGGCCCGCGGCAAGCTCGAGGTCAGCCGGCGCTTCCAGAAGCTGGCGATGCTCGGCGTGTTGCTGCCGATCCTCGCCAACTGGACAGGCTGGATCTTCACCGAGGTGGGCCGCCAGCCATGGGTCGTGTTCGGGCTGCTGAAGACCTCGCAGGCGAACTCCCCGAACGTCTCCACGCTCGACATCGCGATCACGCTCACCGGCTACGTCGTGATCTACGGGATCTTGATCGTGATCGGCGTGATTCTGATGTTCCGCGAAGCGGGACACGGCCCCGAGTCCGACCCCGAGGACCAGGACGACTCGCTGGCGCATGAGCCGGTGGAGCATCCCGAACTGGTCATGGCCTACTGATTCGAAAGAGATACAAATGCACACGACTTTCTTACAAGGCCTGTGGTTCCTGCTGATCGGGGTCCTCTGGGCCGGCTACTTCGTGCTCGAAGGATTCGACTTCGGCGTCGGCATGCTGGTGCGGGCGCTGGGGCGCGATGAGGTCGAGAAGCGAATGATCATCCACACGATCGGACCCGTCTGGGATGGCAACGAGGTGTGGCTGCTGACCGCCGGCGGCGCGACCTTCGCCGCCTTCCCGGGCTGGTATGCCAGCACCTTCTCGGGCTTCTACCTGGCGCTGTTCCTGGTGCTCGCGTCGCTCATCATCCGCGGCGTCTCGTTCGAGTTCTGGGGCAAGTTCGACTCGCCCCGCTGGCGCTCGACCTGGGAGTGGGCGATGGGTATCTCCAGCGGCGCCGCGGCGCTACTGTTCGGCGTCGCCTGGGCGAACTTCATCTATGGGGTACCGATGGGCGCAAACCACATCGTGCACGCCACCCTGTTCGACCTGTTGCATCCGTACGCGCTGCTCGGGGGTTTGGTGACGCTGACGCTGTTCCTCACGCACGGCGCGAACTTCCTGTCACTGCGCACCGAAGGTGACGTCCGCGGCAGGGCGAAGGGACTCGCCGGTCGCGTGGCGCCGGTCGCGGCCGTGCTGATGATCGGGTTCCTGGTCTGGACGCTGGCCAACCAGTCGTTCCAGATCGGCGTCCTGATCCCGGCGGTCGTGGCGGGCTTGCTCGTGGCTGCGGTCCCGGTTATGCGCGCCCGCTCCGACGGCCTGGCGTTCAGCGCCAGCTCGCTGGCGGTGCTGCTGCTGGTGGTGGTGCTGTGCGCGGCGCTGTATCCGAATGCACTGCCGTCGAGCACCAACCACGCGTTTGACCTGTCGCTCGCGGCGGCGTCCTCGAGTCACTACACGCAGGTGGTGATGACGGTCGTGGCGATCATCTTCGTCCCGATCGTGCTGGCCTACACGGGCTGGACCTACTTCGTGTTCCGTCACCGGCTCGGGCGCTCGGAGTTCGAGGGCCCGCTGACGCCGGTCGCGGTGCTGGAGAAGAAGTTCCCCGCCAACGGTGGCCCCAAGCAGCCGCCCAGCGGCAAGAGGAATGCGCCGGCCACCAGCTGACGCACCGCAGCGCGTCGATCGCCGCCTCGCGCGGGAGAGTCGCGCGGCCAGGTCCCAGTTCGCCCTTGCCGGCGGACTGGGCCTGGTGAGCGCGGCGGTGATCGTGGCGCAGGCCGCGCTGCTGGCGCACGTGATTGCCACCGCCGCGATGCGCCACGTGCCGCTGCAGGCGTTGCGCGGTTCGCTGATCGCGCTGGTCGCGGTGCTCGCCGCGCGCGCGCTGCTGACGGGCGCGTTCGAGTTGTCCGGACGCCTGGGAGCGATCGAGGTGATGAGCGAGCTGCGCATGCGGCTGGCGCAGCGCCTGCTGATCGACCGCCCCGGGCGCTCGCCGCTGGAGCGCACCGGCGAGTTGGCGGCCGCCTCGGTACAGGGCGTTGACTCGCTCGAGAGCTATTTCGCCGGCTACCTGCCGTCGCTCATGCTGGCCACGGCGGTGCCGGTTGCGGTGCTCGCCTGGTTGACGCCAATCGACCTCGTATGCACCGTGATCCTGGCGCTCACGATCCCGATCGTGATCGTGTTCATGATCCTGATCGGCAAGGGAGCGCAGGCGCGCACGCGCCGGCGCTGGCGCACGCTGTCGCTGCTCTCCAGCCACTTCCTCGATGTTGTCCAGGGTCTGGAGACGTTGCGCGCACACCGCCGCGAGACCGCGCAGGCGGAAATCCTCGCCGACGTCGGCGATCGCTACCGCCGCGAGACGATGGGCACGCTGCGGCTTGCATTCATGTCGGCGCTCGTGCTGGAGCTCTGCGCGATGATCGGCACAGCGCTGGTGGCCGCAACGATCGGGGTGCAGCTGATCGGCGGCGAGATCACGCTCGACGCCGGTCTCACCGTGCTGCTGCTGGCGCCCGAGCTGTACAACCCGCTGCGGGCCGTCGGTCAGCAGTTCCACGCCAGTGCCGACGGGCTCGCGGCTGCGGCGCGCGTGCTCGAGGTGCTCGACGAGCGACCGCCGCTGGCCACCGCCGCGCAACCGCTCCCAGCTCCCGACCCGCGTGAAGCGGCGCTGTGCTTCGAGGACGTGAGCTACGCCTACCCAGGTCGCGCCGGCGTTGTGCTCGACGGCGTGCGGTTGACGATCGCTCCCGGTGAGTTCGTGGCGGTGATGGGCACCAGCGGCGCCGGCAAGTCGACGCTTGCCGCGCTCGCCCTGCGACTGGTCGATCCCACCGGCGGCCGCGTGCGCTGCGGCACCGTCGACCTGCGCGAGGTATCCCCGACCGACTGGAAGGCACGAACCTCCTGGGTGCCCCAGCGGGCAAAGCTGTTCGCGGCCACGATCGCCGACAACATCGCCCTCGCCACGCCCGACGCTCCACGCGAGCAGATCATGCGCGCGGCACTCCAGGCGGGCTTGGGCGAGTTGCTGGCCGGCCTGCCGGAAGGGCTCGAGACGGTCATCGGCGACGGTGGCAGGCACTTGTCGGCCGGACAGAGCCAGCGCGTCGCGCTGGCGCGCGCGTTCCTGCGCGACGCCCCGCTGGCGGTGCTCGACGAGCCGACCGCAAACCTCGACGCTGACACCGCGCGGGCCGTCGGCGCCGCGATCGCAGCGCTGTCGGTCGGGCGCAGCACCCTGCTGATCACCCATGATCAGCGGCTCGCACAGCACGCCGATCGGGTGATCGAGCTCGCGGGCGGGTGTGCCCGCGAGCTCGTCACGGGGCGTGCGCAGGGACACGCTCAGACCTCCGGCGTGCCGCTGGAGGCGGCAGCGTGAGCGCGTTAGAGCCTGTCCGAATCACCCAGTGTGCGGCTGGCGAGCGCCGGACCAAGCGAGACGGTGCGGGCGGAGGGCGCCGCGTAGCAGCGCTACGCAAGCCTTCCGAGGGTGCCGTATCGCGCCGGTCCGCCGCCGCCAGACATGCGCGGGGTAATTCGGACAGGCTCTTAGGCGCGCAGCGGCCGGGCGCCGCCTGGCGGAGCCTGCGGCGCGCCGCGCAACTTCGCGACGGCGAGGGTCGCCAGCTGGCGCTCTCGATCCTGCTCGCATTTGGCACGGTGCTCGCCGCCACCGGGCTGCTGAGCACCTCCGGCTACCTGATCTCACGCGCGGCGGAGCGCCCGGACATCCTCTCGCTCACGGCCGTGATCGTGGCCGTGCGCGGCTTCGGGATCGCGCGCGCAGTGCTGCGTTATTGCGAGCGCCTGGTCTCGCACGACCTGGCGCTGCGGGTGCTCGCGCGGCTGCGCGCCGCCTTCTATGCAGTGCTGGCTCCGCTCGGACCGGCGGCGCTCGGCGGGCGCCAGCGAGGCGAACTGCTCGCCCGCTTCGTCGCCGACGTGGATGCGCTCCAGGACCTCTACCTGCGGGCATTGGGCCCCCCGGTCGTAGCCCTGTTGGTGATCGGCTCGGCGGCGCTCACGGCGTGGCTGATGTTGCCGGTGGCGGCGCTGGCAATCGGCGTCCTGCTGCTGGTGAGCGCGGTTGCGGTGCCGGCGCTGACCGCGGCGCTCGCGGCCGTCGCCGGCAGGCGCCAGGCACCCGCGCGCGCGGCGCTGACCAGCGAGCTTGTCGAGTCGCTGGACGGCAGCGTCGAGCTCGCGGTCGCGGGCGCCGGCGCCGAGCGCGTCGCGCGCCTGGGCGCGCTCAGCGACGCGCTGGCGCGGCTCTCCCGGCGCGACGCGCTCGCCGGCGCTACCTCGAGCATGCTGATGTCGCTGCTCAGCGGGCTCACGATCGTGGCCGCGCTGCTGGTGGGGATCCCCGCCGTGCACAGCGGCGCGCTCAGCGGTGTGCTGCTGGCCGCGATCGTGTTTCTGGTACTCGGGGCGTTCGAGGGGATCACGCCGCTGCCCGCCGCTGCCAAGTCGCTACGCGGCTGCGCCGAGTCGGCGCGCCGGCTGCAGGAGCTCGCCGACAGCAGGCCGGCCGTGCTCGACCCCGAGCACCCGCGCGCACTCCCGCGGGACGGCGCCGGGGCGCTCGCACTCGAGCGGGTGCGCTTCCGCTACGCCACCACCGGCGCGGACCCCCCCAGCGACGAGGGATGGCTGCTCGACGGCGTCGAGCTTCAGGTCACCCCCGGCAGCCGGATCGTGCTGGCGGGTCCGAGCGGCATCGGCAAGACCACGCTGGCGGCGCTGCTGGTGCGCTTCCTGGACCCGGTCGACGGGCGCGTGACGCTGGACGGCATCGACCTGCGTGAGCTGACCCAGCACGAGGTAAGGCGAGACGTCGTGCTCGCCGCGCAGGACGCGCACGTGTTCACCACGTCGATCCGCGAGAACCTGCTGCTCGCAAACCGTGAAGCGACCGAGGCCGAGATCTGGGGCGCGCTCGGAGCGACGCAACTGGAGGACTGGGTGCGGTCGCTACCCGACGGGCTCGACACGCTCGTCGGCGAGGACGGCGAGCTGGTCTCGGGGGGCCAGCGCCAGCGGATCGCGCTCACGCGCGCACTGCTCTCGCAGGCGCGCTACCTGATCCTCGATGAGCCAACCGCGCAGCTCGACGCCGCCACCGCCCAGGACATGATGCGCTGCATCTCGGCCGCGGCCGGGGACCGCGGTCTGCTCGTGATCTCGCACCGCGAGGAGGGCTTCGAGGGGTTCGAGCGGTTCACGCTGCGCGCCGGACGCGCAGTCTTAGGCGCTCAGCGGGAGAACACGAGCGCAGCCAGCCCGTGGTCGGCGACGTAACCGACCAAACGCTCGTGGTCGCCGACGTTGACGTGCTCGAACGCGAGCGCCATGTGGTCCTCCTCGGTGATCCTGACCACGCGCGCGCGGCCATCGATCGGCGCCTGCGCCTCATCGAGGTACAGGCGGAAGCCCACGTGCGTGCCGAGGTAGAGGCGCAGACCGGCGCGCCCGGCGGCGCGCGCAGCGCCGCTGGCGAGCAGCATCCCGGAACCGCTGAGATTGATCGTGAACGTGTCGATGAAGCACTCCGGGCGGTCCTCCGCCTCCAGGATCACGCGCAAGTTGGCGTCGGTGCGCACGAACTCGCGACGAGCATCGGCGTCATCGTCCGCCGGGCGCGTTACCGCGTGCGCGGCGCGCCTGGAGCTCATGCTGGCGAGCGTGCTCTCGATCGCGCTGAGCACCGATTCGCTGCTGAACGGCTTCACGATGAAGCCCTTGGCGCCGAACCGCAGCGCCTGCAGCACGTGGGTCTCGTTGAGGAACGCCGAGCACACGACCACCGGCAGGGAATGATCGAGCAGCATCAGGTGCCTCAGCGTCTGCAGCCCTCCGCGTCCGGGCATCACGAGGTCAAGCGTCACCAGATCAGGCCGCAGATCACGCACCCGGCCGGGGGCCTCGAGGCCGTCCTTCGCCTCCCCCACGACCTCGTGCCCGCCGTCGTTGATGATCTCGGTCAGCAGCGACCGGCAAAGCAGGTTGTCATCGACGATCACGATCCGTGCCACAGTTAACGGCCCCTCGTAGTTGGGTCAGGGTCCTGGCTTCGACCCTCTCGATTTATCGGAAATCGGCGTGAGGATGGACAACCGCCTTGCGGCGGCTGGACGAACGATCCACTTACCGGACGGGCAGTCCCATACCCCGCCAGGCCGTCAAGCCTCCTTCGAGCTTGACGGCATCGAGGCCCGCGTCGCGCAGCCGCCGGGCGGCGACCGCCGACCTGGAGCCGCTCGAGCAGACGGTGATGTAGCGACCGTGCGGATCGAGCTGCCCGGGATCGAGCGCGACGACCGGAAACCACCGCGCACCAGGGACCGTGCCCGCCTCGTATTCACGGCGCTCTCGCACGTCGAGCGCGATCGCCCCGCCGCTGCGCAACTCGACATCCGCCCGCCCCGGCGTGATCGACACCGGCGCCTGCCGCTGCCGCGGCGCGGGCTCAGGCCCGCGCATAGAGGTGGTCAATGGGGAGTTGCGGTACGCCCGTGTTCAGCGTAGCCCAACCGTACCATTTGCGGAGATGCAGGGACCAGTGCCGCAAGCCGAGTTCGACGCGATCTTCGCGAAGGTGCCGCGCCTGGCAGTCGAGGTGCTGATCACCTCGAGCGAGCGAGGCGTACTACTGCGCCGCCGTGAGCGCGAACCCTGCGAGGGCATGTGGAACCTGCCCGGCGGAACCGTGCGCTTCGGTGAGCCGCTGGTGCAGGCGGTCAAACGCGTGGCCGCCGCCGAGCTCGGCCTGGAGGTGCGGGTGGGCGCAATGATCGGCTACATCGAGTACCCAAGCCACTACGAGCGGGGGCTCGACTCACCGGTCGGGATCGTGTTCGAGGCGCAACCCGCGCAGGAGGATATCGACGGCGGCGAATGGTTCACGGTACTGCCGCAGAACATGCATGCCGAGCAGAAGCGATTTCTGATCCGCGCCGCGCCCGTGTCGTTTGCCCCGAGCGATCCGGACGCGGTGAGCGCATAGGCTCTGGGCTGCGGACCGCGCGGCAATGATGGCGTAGCCGTCGCACCGAGATGCCACAAGCCCCCGAACAACATTGGTTCTCGCACCAGCCGAACGTCACCGGGGTCGGCATCATGGCCTCTTACGGCAGGCGTTTCTGGGCGCTCGTGCTGGCCCTTGGCGCGGTGACGGGTATCAGCGCCGCGGCGCTGATCGGGCTGCTCGATCTGGTGGCGCGCCTGTCGTACGGCGAGCGCCCGGGCGGCTACCTGGCGGCGACCCGAGCCGCGCCGGGCTGGCGTCACGTGGTCGTGCTGCTGATCGCGGCGCTGATCGTGATCGCCGGACTCAGGGTGCTCGGATACATGGCGAGCGCCGGCGGCACCGAGGTCGCGGAGGCACTCTGGCTGCGCCGCGGCCGGCTCGAGTTCTGGCCGAGCATCGCGCGGGGGGCGCTGTCGATCGTGACCGTCGGCATGGGCGTCTCGCTGGGACGCGAGGCCGCCCCCCAACTGGTCGGCGCCGCGACTGCCAGCAAGCTTGCGGATTGGGCCGCGCTGCCGATCTGGCAGCGGCGGCTGCTGGTCGCATCGGGTGCCGGCGCGGGCTTTGCCGCCGTCTACAACGTTCCGCTCGGCGGCACCCTGCTCGCAGTGGAGGTGTTGCTCGGAACGCTCGCGCTGCCGCTCGTGGTTCCGGCGCTGCTGACCTCGGTGACCGCGACGGCGGTCGCCTGGATCGCGCTCGGCACGCGCCCCACGTATGCCGTGCCCGCGTACGGCGTGCATTCCCAGCAACTCCTGTGGGCAGCGCTGATCGGCCCGCTGATCGGCCTCGTGGCTTACGCCTGGACGCAGCTGATCTGGCGTGCGGGCCGTACGCGGCCGCACGCCGCCGGACGCTACCTGGCGCCGGTGGGAGCGCTGACGGCGCTCGCGCTGCTGTCGGTTCCCTACCCGCAGCTGCTGGGCAACGGCCAGGCCATCGTCCAGCTGGCGATCACCGGCGGGCTTTCGCTTGGCCTGCTGGCAGTCCTGCTCGCGCTCAAGCCCCTCGTCACCGCAGCGTGCGTCGCATCAGGGTCACCGGGGGGCCTGTTCACGCCGACCTTCGCGGTTGGGGTGTTGCTGGCAGGCGTCGCCGGGACCATGTGGGAGCATCTCTGGCCTGGCGCCGCGGAGGGTAGCTACGCGCTGATCGGCGGCGCTGCGTTTCTGGCCGCGGCGATGCAGGGACCGCTGGCGGGCACCGTGATCGTGCTGGAGCTCACACGCCACTTCGATGCACTGATGGTGCCGACGCTGATCATGGTCGCGGAGGCGACGGTCGTTGCCAGGCTCCTTGGCGCCCATTCGATCTACTCCGCACGGCTGCCCTCAGATCCCGAGCTCGAGCTGCACCCGACCGCCAGCGCCGCCGCGATCGCCACGCTGCATGCGCTCGCCGAGACGCTACCGCCCGAGCTTTCCAAACCGCCGCCGGAGCGCCCCAGCCCTAGGAACGCGGGTCCGTAACCGATTCCGGGAGATTCGCGCCAGCGAATCTCCCAAGGACGCGCATTAGCGCGTCCCTACCCCGGCGTCGGGCTCGAGGCCGCCGCGAGCGTGGAGCCGAGGCGCATCGACGCAGGGATCCCGACGACGAGGCTCAGCGCGCACGCGAACAACATCGCCGTGTGCACAGTCGACGCCGTGGCGCCGCCTGAGATCGCGATGCCCGCCAGGCCCGCGCCGACGGCCGCGCCGAGCAGCCGGCCGATCGACAGGATCGCCGAGGTCCGCCCGTGCGAAGCGGATGGATTGGAGTTCAGCGCCGCGCGTGACGGCGGCACGAACAGCATCCCCAGACCGAGGCCGACGGGGATCAGTGGCACGATCGTCAGCGGGCTGCGTAGCGAGAACGAGGGGATCGCGAGCACGGCCAGCCCAAGCCCGACGGCGAGGAATCCCATCAGCGCCGGCAGCCGCTCCCCGCGCGAGTCGACGAGCCGCCCCGCGATCGGCGCCGCGGCGCCGACCAGCAGGGCCACGAGGATCAGTGCCGCCGATGCCCCGAGCGCCGAATAGCCGGCCGCCCGTTGGAGGTATTGCTCGGCGAGATAGAAGGTCCCGATCATGATCGCGAAGGTGAGCGCCGTGATCACGGTCGCCGCCAGCACCACCTCGTTGAGCACGCTGCGGTCGGGCGCCGCTTGCGGGCTGCGCCCAAGCTGCGGCAGGAAGCGCATCACCGCCAGCGCCGACAGCAGCGCCAACGGGACCAGTGCCCACCAGTTCGCCCGCCAGCCCAGCGTGACGGTCAAGATCCCGCCCATCAGCGGTCCGACGAGGTTCGCCAACCCCGCACTGGCGCCCCAGATCCCGAGCGCGCTGCCGCGCCGCTCGGGCGGGAAGCCGCTGACCGCGCCCGCGAGTGCGGCGGGACTCACCAGACCTGCACCGACCCCCTGCACCACGCGGCTCAGGACGAGCACCGTCATGTTCGCCGAGATGGCGCCCAGCGCCGCGCCGAGCGCGAACACCGCCAAGCCGAGCAGCGCGACGCGCCGTGCCTGCAGGCGGTCGACGAGCCTCCCGCCCGGGACCAGGATCAACGCATAGGGAATGAAATAGGCGCTCAGCACGACCGCGGTCGTGGCGCTCGAGACGCGCAGCCCCCGCGCAACCGACGGCAGGGCGACCGTGATCAGCGTGCCGTCGATCTGCAGCAGCGCCGCCGCGCCGGTACAGGCGAGCAGCCGCATCCACGCCTCGCGCGGGATCGGCTCGCCACCGCCGCGGCGCGCGCGGCCGTGCGACCGCCTGGTGTTGGTCTGGCTCGACAAGTTCAGCGCAGTATCGCGGGCGGCGTCGCTCTCGGCCTCCTGGGCGCCGGCGGAACGCCTCACGCAACCTGCCCTTCGGTGTGGCTGATCCAGGTAGCGTACATGTGGGCATACAGACCGCCGCGCGCGAGCAGCTGCTCATGCGACCCGATCTCGGCGATCTGCCCGGCGTCGACGACGACGATCCTGTCGGCTTTCATCGCCGTCGTCAGACGATGGGCGACGAGCACCGCCGTGCGCGCCCGCAGCAACACGTCGAGCGCCGCCTCGATCTTCGTTTCGGACAGCAGGTCGAGGTTGGAGGTGGCCTCGTCGAGCACCAGCACCCGCGGCGCCGCCAGAAACGCCCGCGCGAGCGCGATCAGCTGGCGCTCGCCCGAGGACAGCGACTGCCCACGTTCGTGAACCACCGTGTCGAGTCCGTCCGGCATCCGCTGCACGACATCGGCGAGACCGACCGCGTGGATCGCCTCCCAGACCTCGTCTTCCGACGCCGTGGGTCGCGCGAAGGCGATGTTGAAGCGCAGGCTGCCGGCGAACAGGAACGGCTCCTGCGGCACGACCCCGAGCTGGCGGCGCAGCGAGTCGAGCGTCACCGACTTGAGGTCGTAGCCGTCGATCAGCACGCGGCCGCTGGTCGGGTCGTAGAAGCGCGTGATCAGCTTGGCGATCGTCGACTTGCCGGCTCCGGTCTTGCCCACGAACGCGACGCTCTCGCCGGCGTGGATCCGCAGGTTCACGTTCCTGAGCACCGGCACCGCCGGGTCGTAGCCGAACGTGACCTGATCGAACACGATCTCGCCCTCGACCGGCGGCAGCTCGCCGGCTGTGCGCGCCTGCGGCGTGCTCGGCTCCGACTCCAGCAGGGTGCGCAGCTTGAACACCGACGCCCTGCCCTGCTGGAAGGTGTTGTATTGCTGGACCAGCAGCTGGATCGGGGCGAAGAAACGGTTCAGGTAGAGGAAGAACGCGACCAGCGCACCGAGGCTCAGCTGGTGGTGCAGGACCATGTCGCCGCCGATCGCCAGCAGCGCGCCCTGCGCGAGGTAGCCGAGCAGCTGCGTCCCGGGACCGTAGAGCGCGTTGATCTGAGCCGTGTAGTTGTTCGCGGACTGGTAGTCGCCGACGATGTTGCGGTGCTGGACGATGTTGAACGCCTGGCGGTTGTGCGCGGCGACCGTGCGGACGCCGTGCAGGCTCTCCGAGAGGTCAGTGAGCACATTGGCGATCCCGTCTCGGACGCGGTCGTAGGCGCGCTGTGAAGCGGCCCGGAACCACAACGACGCCGCCGTCAGCACCGGCATCGTCAGCGCCAGCGTGATCAGCGTGAGCTTGACGCTCATCGTGAACAGCACGACCGTGATCACGATCATCGTCAGGCCCTGCACGGCAAACTGAGCGAGCCCGTCCTGCAGCAGTTGCTGCAGGTTCTCGATGTCGCTCGTCATCCGGGTCATGATCACGCCGGCCTTCTCCTCGGTGTAGAAGTCGAGACCGAGCCGCTGCAGATGCGTGAATACGCGGATCCGCAGGTCGTTCATGACCCGCGCGGCGAGCCTGCCGGTGACCTTCACCTGCGCACGCTGCGCGAGCGCTGAGATCGCGATCGCCGCCAGGAACACGATCGACACCGCGGCGATCACCGCCACGCTGCGGTGGCCGGGCAGCATCCCGTTGTTGATCCCGATCTCGATCAGGGCCGGGCCGGCCTGGTTGGCGATCGAGACCACGGTCACCAGCAGCACCGCCGCCGCGCCGAGGTGCCAGTGGCGGAAGATCATCCCGCGCAGCGTCAGCTGCGTCCGCTCCTGATCGCTGATCCTGTAGCTGAACGCCGCGCGCGGCTCGCCATGGTCGGGCTCGTCGGCCAGCAGCTTGTCGACGCCGGGCTTCATCTCCGAAGGGATCCCGGCGAACGGCAAGCCTCCGCCCGGCGACGCGGACGAG
The DNA here is from genome assembly GCA_963709135.1 of uncultured Solirubrobacterales bacterium. GTDB lineage: Bacteria > Actinomycetota > Thermoleophilia > Solirubrobacterales > Solirubrobacteraceae > Palsa-465. The sequence continues at coordinate 186,029 of CAVPVI010000005.1, forward strand.
CGCGAGCCGCCTCCCAGAGGGCCTCCCGGGCCGCCGCCACCACCGAAGAATCCGCCGCCGCCGAAGCTCATAGCCCGAGCACCTCCTCGCGCTCCTGCAGGTCAGCGTCCTGCGCCTGGGCCAGTACCTCGACATACAGCGGCGTCGTCTCCAACAGCTCGGCGTGCGTGCCCTGCGCGACGATCCGGCCGCCATCGAGCAGCACGACTCGGTCGGCGAGGCCGATCGTCGAGAGCCGGTGGGCCACGATCAGCGTCGTGCGTCCCTCCATGAGCACGCGCAGCTCCTCGTGGATCTCCTGCTCGACCTGCACGTCGACGGCGCTGGTGGCATCGTCGAGCACCAGGATCGGCGGATTGACGAGCAACGTGCGCGCGATCGCGATCCGCTGTCGCTGCCCGCCTGAGAGCGTGTAACCGCGCTCACCGACGACCGCGTCGTAGCCCTCCGGCAGCGCCAGGATGAACTCCTCGGCGCCGGCCGCGCGCGCCGCTGCGCGCACCTGCTCGATGCCGGCGTCGGGGCGTCCGTAGGCGATGTTGTCGCGGATCGAACTGGAGAACAGGAACGGCTCGTCGAGCACCACGCCGATCTGGGCGCGCAGGCTGGCGATCGTCAGCTCGCGCACGTCGTGACCATCGATCATCACGCGGCCTGCGGTGACGTCGTAGAAGCGCGGCAGCAGGCGCGAGACGGTCGTCTTGCCGCTCGCCGTACGGCCGACCATCGCGACCGTCTCGCCGGGCGTCAGGTGCAGCGAGAAGTCCGACAGCACGGGCGGCCCGTCGTTGTAGGCGAACTCGACACCCTCGAAACAAACATCGCCGGTGCAGTCCTTGAGCTCGATCGCATCCGGCGCATCGAGGACCGTCGGCTGCTCGTCGAGGATCTCGTAGATCCGCTTGGCCGATGCCGACGCGCGCTGACCCAGCATCACCAGCATCCCGAGCATCTGGAACGGCGCCTGCAGCATCACCACGTAGGCGCTGAAGGCGAGGATCGCGCCCACCTGCAGATGCCCGTGGATCACCAGGTAGCCGCCGAACGCGAGGATCAGCGCGAGGCCGACCTGCGGCAGGTTCTGGACCGCCGGCGTGAACTGGGCGCGCAGGTCGGCGTCCTTGATGTATGCCCATTGCAGCGCGTCGGCGGCCTTCGCGAGCGTCGTCAGCTCACGCTGCTCGGCGACCGATGACTTGACCACGCGCACGCCGTTGATGTTCTCGTCGACGATCGTGGCGACCTCCGCCAGCCGCGCCGAGATCAGCCAGGAGACGGGAAACATCACGCGCCGCATGCGCACGCCCAGCACGAACACGAACGGCAACGTCGACATCGCCACGAACGCGAGCGGGACGTTGATCGACAGCATGTACACGAACGCGACTACGGCGACCAGGCACTGCACGATGATCGCCGGCGCGAACGTCAGGTACATCTGCACCGAGCGGATATCCGAATTTGCGCGTGAGATCAGCTGCCCTGACTGCACGCGGTCATAGAAGCCGAACGACATCCGCGTCAGGTGCGCGTAGATGAGGTTGCGCAGGTCGAATTCCATCGCAAACGCGGTGCGCATCAGGAACAGGCGCGAGATGTAGGCCGAGATGCCCGCCGCCACGCCCAGGCCGAGCGCGAGCCACACGTAGTGCGAAAGCGGCACCACGCGGCGCTGCAGCGAGTTGGAGACCGCATGGTTGAGGATGTTCGGGATCTGCACTTGCAGCACCAGCCCTACGAACGACAGCGTCAGCGCGGTCAGCAAGGTCCATTTGTGGGAGAGCACGATCGGACGGGCTCGCCGCAGCCAGGTCTGGCCGCTGTCGGGATCGACCGTCGCCCGCGGCGCCCGGTAGCGCGAGTGCGGTGGGGCCGGCACGTGACGCTCGGCGGCGGTCCGAGCGGCCGCACGCAAATCCGAAGCAGGAGCGCTCATGGAGTGGCTCCCGTCGGCAGCGCGCCGGCCCCGGCATCCGCTACCACCGTCGGCAGCGCGCCGGCCCCGGCATCCGCTGCCACCGTCGGCAGCGCGCCGGCCCCGGCATCCGCTGCCACCGTCGGCAGGGCTGCCGGCTGAAGCGCTGATCTCGGCTGCGCGCCCGAGTCGGCGTCAAGCACCGCGCTCGCAGGTACGCAGCGAGCGGCAGCGCAGCGAACCCTGTGGGCGTCCAGCGCGCCTTGCCAGCGCTCGAAGCCGGCGAACGGATCCGCTCCGGCGTCCGGCATCAGCTCGGCGATCTGGCGCAGCCTCAGCTCCACCTCGAGATCGGCGTGGGCGAGCAGCCGCCGCCCCTCCAGGGTGAGCCAGTGACGAACGCGGCGGCGATCCTCCGGGTCGTGGCGGCGCTGGACGAGGCCACGGGCGACGAGTCCGTCGACGACACCGGTCACGCTCGGACGGCTGACGCCAAGCTTGTCGGCCAGCGCCGACGCTTCCTCCTTGCGCTCGCACAGCAGGATCAGCACGCGGTACTGAGGCAGCGTCAGATCGGTCGCACTCAGCGCCAGCTCGATCTGGCGCGCGATCCGCGCCAGCACGCGGCCGGGATGCGAGGGTAGTTCGTCAGGCACATGATTAGGGTATCGAACGACCCTACGGAGTCGCGCTGGGTGCTAGTCCTTCGGGCTAGAGCTCGTGGCGCAGGACCTTGCCGAGCGCGTTGCGCGGCAGTTGTGAGACCAGCTCGACCCGCTTTGGCACCTTGTAGGGCGCCAGCTCGGCGGCCGCATGGGCACGCAGGCGATCGAGGTCGATCGGTCTGTCGCTGACGATCACCGCCGTCACGGCTTCGCCCCATTGCTCGCTGGGACGCCCGATCACCGCCACCTCGCGGACACCCGGGAAGCGCTCGAGCACCTCCTCCACCTCGCGCGGGTAGACGTTGAAGCCGCCGCTGATAATCAGCTCCTTGCTGCGGCCCACGAGCCGCAGATGGCCGTCCTCGTCGAGCTCGCCGAGATCGCCTGTGCGAAACCAGCTGTCGGGCGTGAACGCATCGGCGTTGGCATCCGGACGGCGGTAGTAGCCGGCGAACACGTTTGGGCCGCGCACCTGAACCTCCCCGGTGGCGGCGAGCCGGAGCTGCACGCCGGCAAACGGGAGGCCGACCTTGCCGGGCTTGCGCGGACCGTCGATCGGGTTGGAGGTCAGCATCACCGTCTCGGTCATCCCGTAGCGCTCGAGCGGAAGCTGGCCGGCCTGATCGGCGACCGCCAGCGCCAGCTCGGCTGGCAACGGCGCCGAGCCGGACACCAGCAGGCGCAGCCGCGCGAGCGCACCGGTGAAGCCGGCGGCGGCCAGTCGCTGGTACATCGCCGGCACGCCGAAGAACATCGTCACCCCCTCCTCGCATCGAGCCGCAACGTCGGCGGCATCGAATCCCGGACGCAGCACGATCTGCGCGCCCGCGGCAAGCGCGCCGTTGATCCCCACACCGAGCCCGTGCATGTGGAACAGCGGCAGCGTCAGCAGCAGCCGGTCCGCTGGCGTCCAGCGCCACGCCAGCGCGACCGCGGTCGCGCTGGCCAGCAGATTGCCGTGGCTCAGCGGTACGCCTTTGGGGCGTCCGGTGGTTCCGGACGTGTACATCATCACCGCGGGGTCCTCGAGGCCGGCGCGGTCGATCCCCACTTCTTCGCCGATGCCGTCGATTTCAGCGACGTCCGCCTCGGCACGCCGCCCAACGGCTGCCGTCGATCCACACATTTCGCGGTCGACGCCGCCAAAGCCGACGCCGCCAAGGCCGACGCCACCAAGGCCGACGCCACCAAGGTCGACGCCGCCGATCAGGATCGGAACATGCGATCCCCGCTCGATCCAGCGAGCGTGCACACGGTCCTGCACCAGGGCGGCAGCGGGGCTGGCGTCAGCGATGATCCGCTGGATCTCCGCAGCGGTGTAGAGCGGGTTGATCGGCAACACCACGAGACCGGCGCGCAACGCCGCCACGTAAGCGATCACGAACGCGGCCGAGCTGCTGCCGCAGAGCGCCAGACGCTCACCAGGCACCAGTCCCGCGCGCCTCAGCGCCAGCGCCGCGGCGCCGCTGCACTCGTCAAGCTCGGCACCGTTGAGCCAGCGCCCGCCGAGATCACGCAGAACTGGCGCGGCGGGGTCCGCGCGCCAGCGCTCGACGAACCGGTTTGACAGGCTCGACTCCGGCAGCAGTTCGAGATGCTCATCATCGGAGCTTCTCGTGCCCGCAGCTTCTTGCCCCTCGCGCGCCACTATTCCCGTTCCGAACGGCTCTCTGAAATGAGGTTCACCGTGTCTCGAAAGGCGCCCACAAGCTTCGGTTCCACAATCCGCTCGGGGCGCGCCCTAACCGCCTGATCAGCTACCGGGCAGCGAGTAGATGTAGAGCGTGCCGGATGTGAGGTGATCGTTGTCGTCGCCGACTGGGAGGATGATGCGACCCCCGACCACGATCGGGCTGTTCCAGTGCCCGCTCGCTGCTGGCAGCGAGGCCAGCACGGCGCCATCGCTTGGACGGTAGACCTTCAACAGCCCGTCGCTCTGGTCATAGATGTACAGAAGCCCACCCGCGATCACCGGACTGGTGCCCGGGGTTCCGTTCTGCCAGGCGACGTGCAGCCGGAGGTTGGCGCCAAGGACGTAGTCGGCGGTACCCGAGTTGTCGGCCACGAACAGATTCACCCGGCCGCCGATCGTCAACACCGCGGGGGCGGTGAACACCTGATTCTGGCCTGGCGCGTTGATGTCCTGCAGCTCACCGCCGGTGCGCGGACCGGCGGCGCCGGTGGTGCCGTCGAGCTTGTCGAGGTCCAGCAGCTTTAGGATGCCGTCCTTGCCTCCTTGGACGGCCAGGTCGACCCCGTCGACCTCACCGAGCAGCGCCGGCTCGGTGCTGCCGAGGTCGACGTCGTTGTTGTCGAGGTAGGTCTGGTCGGTCGGGGTCCAGTTGTGCAGCAGCGCCAGCGATGGCGACAGCTCGAGCACGCTGTCCCCCCAGTCGGTCCTGCCGTTGAACGGGGCGTTACCAGTCGCGATCAGGATCCGTCCAGTGCCGGGTTCGATCACCGCGCCTGCTCGCTCCAGCAACGCCGAGTCGCTCGCGGCACAGGAGCTGGGTGGATCGATCAGGTGATGGATGTTGGAGCACAGCGAGTTGAAAACGTCGACGATGCGGCCGCTGGCACGGTTGATCAGGGCGATGTGACCCTGGTAGATGGGGATGTCTCCGATGTAGCCGCCGGTCGATACGGTCACCGAATTGCCGCTGAGGTTCAACGCGCCTTCGATCTTCTCGTGTGCGGGGTCGAAGGTCACCCGCGTCGACCACACCGGTCGGCCGCTTGTGATCTGCAGCTTGTGAACGTAGCCGTCGGGGCTGGCGGCGTACACGTAGGCGCGGTCGGGATCGGCGACCGGCGTCGCGGTCATGATCTGCGGCCCGCCCTGCAGGCGGGCGACGTCTGCGGGCGCGAACTCCCACAGCTTCGCGCCCGTCTCCGCGTCAATTGCGAGCGTGTGGCCGTATGAGGTCGTGACCACGATCACATCGCGCGCGCGACCGTCGATCCGGATCGCGTGCAACTCGATCGCAGCGGAGTCGACTGTCCCATCGAGCGCGACCGTGCGGCGTCTGAGCAGGTGCAGGTTGGCGGCTGTGATCCCGGTGTTGACCGGACCGACGCCGCTGCGCTGCGGGTTGTAGTCGAATGTGTTCCAGTCGCCGCTCGGAATCGCGGCTCGAGTCGCAGTCGCAGCGCTCGTCGCAGTCGCGGCGGTCTTCGCCGTCGCAGCGCTCGTCACAGCCGCGGGGCTCGTCGCGGGCGGCGCAGTCGCAGCACTGCTCGCAACGCCATGGGCGCTGCGTTTGGAGGCGCTCGTCGCACCCGTCGCGTGCGCGCCGCATGCCACCAGTACCACGGCGGCGACGGCGCCGAGCACGCCCGGCAGCCTGTTCGACGACGTACGCAAGAAGCTCATCTGGACATGCTAAGGGCACCCGAGGCGGCGCGCAGGAATTGGTGCGGGTACCCTAAGAGCTCACCCGACCGGCGCGGGGAACCGAGGGTCAGGAGATCCTGATCAGGGCTACCGTGTTGGCGACGAACAGAATCCCGAACAGGACCGTCCAGCGGTTGAGGTTGCGCTCGACCAGCGAACCACCCCCGAACGGACCGGCGCCAGTGCCGACGCCGAACGCGCCGGACAGGCCGGCGTCCTTGCCCGAATGCATCAGGATCAGGAAGATCAGCCCGATCGAGAGGAACACCTGGACGACGTCGAGAATCGTTTCCATCGCCGTCCGATAGTACCGGGGTCGCTTGCGAGCCGGTTCGAACGGCTCGCGACACCTCCGGCCGCGAGTCGGCTACCGACGCCGATTCAGGCGGGAACTTCAGAGGTCGACGTGCTCGCTCGCGCGGGCACCATCTAGCGTGTGCAGGATCTCAGCCGCCTCGGCCCGCAGCCCCGCGTCGACCGCGCCGTAGTCGGCGTCTGACAGCTTGCCGGTCAGGTGGTCCAGTTCGGCGTCGCGGATCTCCCTGTACTTCGCCTCACGCGCCGCTTCGAGGTCGACCACCCGCGTGCTCGGGGACGCGTCGCGATCCGCCTCTCGGCCGTTCTCCGCCGGCGGCTGGCGGCGCAACGGTCCGGTCAGGAACACCACCACCGCGGCCAGGATCACGAGCACGATCAGGAACTCCATCGGTAACCGTTGGCGCCTAACCCGCGTGCTCGCTGACGGCGACACCCGCCCGATAGGTCGCGTTCGCGGAGCTGCGCCGGCGCGCCAGCGACGGGAGCGGCGAGAGCGCGATCAGCCCGCCGGAGAACATGATCGCGGCGCCGATCCAGATCCAGAGGACCATCGGCGAGACGATCAGCAGAAATCCGACCGCCCAGGGGTGACTCACGTAGCGGTCGGCGATGCCCAGCACGGCAAGGTCGCGCTCGTCCCAAAGCGGCGCGAGCGCGGCGTCCTGGCGCGCAACCGATTCGCCGCTGGTGCGCTTGACGGTGGCCATGATCGCGTTGCCGAACAGCTGGTTGCCCTGGTTGATCAAGCTCGCGAGCGGGGTGAGATCGGGGCTGACGACCGTCCAGATGTCGCGCACCGGTCCGCTCTGCAAACCGACGCTGCTGTCCGAGGTGCTGGCGTCGAAGAAGCGGCCGATCACGCCGTCGGCAGGGTTCTGGTTGGGATAGAAAGCGCGCGTCGTGGTCAGGGTCGTGACGCGCCGGGCGCCCTTGGAGACGACCAGGACCGCCCCGAACTGCACCTTCGCCGGCGTCGCCTCGGCGATCGGCCTCTGGTAGCGGAACGTGTAGCCGTCGACGCGCGCCGACTGTCCGGGCCGCAGCGTCACATCGCGCGAATGCTGGAACGAGGACGAGGCCGCCACTCCGATCAGCAGCACCGCGAGCCCGGCGTGCACGGTGTAGCCGCCGTAGCGACGCCGGTTGCGGCGGATCAGCCCGAACAGCGACCCGGCCCACGAGTCGTGCGTGGTCGCCCGGCGGCCGGCGGTGCCGCGCTGCAACTCCTGGGCGACGGTCGCCAGCACGAACGCTCCAAGCGCGAACATCGCCACCGCCAGCGGGCGAGACCCGGCGCCTGTCAACACGAGCACGGCGATCAATGTGATCAGGCAGACGGTCACCGGGAAGGTGAAGTTCCGCCGCAGGTTCGCGAGCGTCGCCCGGCGCCAGGAGATGATTGGCCCGATGCCCGCGAGCGCCACCAGCACCAGCGCCAGCGGCACCACGAAGGGCGTGAACGCGGGGGGTCCGACGGACACTTTGGTTCCTGTGATCGCTTCGGAGATCAGCGGGAACAGGGTCACCCAGAAGATCACGAACACCATCGCGACAAGCACCAGGTTCTGCAGCAGGAAGATCGCCTCGCGGGAGAGCAGCGAGTCAAGCTCGTGCTCGGAGCGCAGCGAGTCGCGGCGCCACAGCACCAGGCCGATCGAGCCGATCAGCATGACGCCGAGCAGCACCACGAACGGGACCCCGAGCGTGGAGGCGCCGAACGCATGGATCGAGTCCAACACGCCGGAACGTACGAGGAACGTGCCGAAGATCGACATCGTGCCGGCGAGCAGGACGAGCGACACGTTCCAGACCTTCAGCATCCCGCGCTTCTCCTGGATCTGGATCGAGTGGATGAAGGCGGTCATCAGCAGCCACGGCATCAGCGCGGCGTTCTCGACGGCATCCCACCCCCAGTAGCCACCCCAGCCGAGCTCCGTGTAGGACCAGCTCGCCCCGAGGATGATGCCGGCCCCGAGGAACAGCCACGCCGCGAGCGCGAACCGGCGCGTGTCGCGGATCCACTCCGGGCCGAGCTTGCCGCTGATCAACGCTCCGATCCCAAATGCAAACGGGATCGACATCAGCGTGTAGCCCGAGTACAACATCGGCGGGTGGATGATCATCGCCGGGTGCTGGAGTAGCGGATCGAGCCCTGCCCCCTGGATCGGCGGGTTTGAGCTGGTCGCAAACGGATTCGCGTAGAACGCGGCGAGCGCGTCGAAGAACGCGCCGAAGCCGAGCAGCACGGCGGTTGCATAGGGTGCGATCTCCCGCATCCGCTTGCGCGTGATGTACAGGATCAAACTCGACCACAGCGACAGCAGCAGGACCCAGAGCAGCAGCGAACCCTGCTGCGAGGACCACGGCGCGGCGAGCTTGTAAAAAGTCGGAATCGTGGTCGCAGACGTCTGCGCCACGACTTTGAACGAGAAGTCGCTGCGCACGAATGCCGACTCGAGTAGCACGAACGCGAGCACCATCAGAGCGGCCAGCGCGTACACCGCGCGCCGCCCGGAGGCGACCCAGTCCGAACGCCGATGCGTGGCGCCGTAGATCGACGCCGCGAGTCCGTAGACGCAGACCCCCAGCCCGAGGAGCAGCAGTGCGCGTCCGATCAGGGCCGTGTTCATGCTTGGCGGCGGGCGCGCCTGTGCATCAGCTGTAGGAGCCGGCGGCGGCCTGGTACTTGGAGGGGCACTTGGTCGTGAGCGAGTTCTGCTGGCCGATGAACTTGCCCGAGTCATCGCTCACGGTGACCATCACGGCCCGCCCCTGCGCGAACGGGTCGGGAACGAGACCGCTGTAACTCACCGGCACGGCGACGTCCAGCTTCGGATCCCGGATGCTGAACAGCATTGCGCCCCCCTCGCGGCGCACCGATCCGTCGAGCACCGTGCCGGCCAGGATATAAGTGCCGCCCGGCTGTGCGTGCGCGAGCAACTGCGAGGCCGTGAACTCGTCACGCCCACTGTTGAAGCTGACGTACACCAGCGCTGTTGCCAGCAGCAGTGCGGCTGTGAGGGCGACGGTCAAGCGGACCGCACGCTTGCGACTTGGATCCATGCGAACGGTCATTCTCCCATAGACAACGAAGGAGCGACGCGCCTGGGACGGGTGCGCTCGCGCAAGCGCGAGCGCACCCACGATGCGAGGCTGGACTACTTGAATCTGTCGCGAGCCGCTTTCGTCCAGGTGTCCGTCAGGTCGCGGATGAAGCGTGCCTGGGCCGTCGCGACTTGCGCTAGCCAGTCGATCTCGCTGCTTCCGGGGCCATTCTCGAGTCCGTTCGCGATCGTCTTGAGAGCCCTCTCATAGCTGTGGAGCGTGGCCTCGCCGGCTTCGCGCCCTGCGTCGATGATTCGTTCGTTGAGCTTGCGCAGGCGCTCGGCGAGCGCCTCGAGCCGATGATCGTGCAGCGCCTTCTCCTTTGCCTCGGCGCTCGCTGCCGTTGCTCCGGAGCCGGCGTGCGCCGTGTCTGCCTTGTTGCTCGAGGTCGCCTTCGCAGCAGCCGGCTTCGCTGCTGCCGGCTTCGCAGCACTGCCCGCCTTCGTCGTGGAAACCTTGCTCGCAGCGCTTGCTCTGCCAGCCGACGGCTTCGCCCCCGCAGGCTTCGCGGCCGCGACCTTGGCGCGAGACGCAGCGCGTGGCGCCGGCGCAGGCCCCGGCGCGGGCTTCTCTGCGCTCTTGGTGGCCGTCGTCGCGGCATCCAAATCGACCTGGGGAGCGGCTTCCGGCGCCTCTGTCACGGCCGCATCGTCCTTGTCTGCCATTGAGATCTCCTTAGTCCGGAACTTCGGAAAGGCGTGCAGGCTGCACCCTACCTGGGTGGGAGATGCACAAAATAGCCTGCGCGGTCAAACCCCGCGAGCGAATCTGTCAGTGGCGCCGCAACGCGCCGTATCCGCGCTGACTGATCGCGGTCGCGACATCTGCGAGCTGCCGCTCGTCGAGCGTCCGTGGCGAGCCGAGCGAGCGCGCTCGCCAGTACAGCGTGGACGCCCACTCGAGCAGCTCCGCGCGACGCACCGCCTGCTTGGCGTCCTCGCCAAATGCGACCGCGCCGTGGTTGCAGAGCAACGCCGCCGTGCGCCCCTCGAGCGCGACGAGCGTGACCGCCGCCAGTTCACCTGTACCGAATGTTCGGTATGGCGCGACCCGCACGGCGCCGCCGAGGTCGAGCATCGCGTAGTGCACGCACGGTAGCTCATCGAGCACACACGCCAGGGCGGTCGCGTAAGGGGCGTGCGTGTGCACGACCGAACCGGCCCCGAAGCGCGCGTAGATCGCCAGATGCAGGTCCAGCTCCGAGGTTGGCACCAGCGAACCGTCCACGACCTCGCCGGCGAGATCCACCACGGTCACCTGGTCGGGCACCAGCGCGTCGAGCTCGGCACCGGTCGGCGTGACCGCGACGAGCTCGTCGACCCGAACGCTGACGTTGCCGGCGCTACCGAGCACGAGCCCGCAGGCCGCCAGCCGCCGGGCCGCGTCGACGACGTCGACTCGAGCCGTATCCAGCTGGGGCGGGCGACCGCTGCGCCTGTCGGCCGGCACGGGCGCAACGTACACTAATCGTCACGTGCGCGCGCAAAGATCCGACCCCGCACGCGTTGGCGCTCAGGTAGACGGCGACGTCGTCCAGGCGCTCGAGCTGACGCGCCGCTACGGCGAGGGCTCGACCGCAGTCGATGCCTTGCGTGGCGTCTCACTGAGCGTGATCCGCGGCCAGCTCGTCGCGGTGATGGGCCCTTCCGGATCGGGCAAGTCGACCCTGATGCATACGCTCGCGGGTCTCGATAAGCCGACCAGCGGGACGGTCACGATCGCCGGCACTGAGATCACTCAGCTCGACGATGCGAAGCTGACGCTGCTACGCCGCCGGCACATCGGCTTCGTGTTCCAGTTCTTCAACCTGCTGCCGATGCTCAACGCCGAGGAGAACGTGCTGCTGCCGCTGTCGATCGCGGACGCGCGCCCGGACCGGGAATGGCTCGAGGAGCTGCTCACGAAGACCGGCCTCGTGCAGCGGCGTAAGCACCGTCCGGCGGAGCTCTCCGGCGGGGAGCAGCAGCGTGTGGCGATCGCACGCGGGCTGATCACGCGCCCGACGATCCTATTCGCCGACGAGCCGACCGGCAATCTCGACTCGAAGACCGGAGGCGAGATCCTGGAGTTGCTGCGCGACTCCTCACAGAGCTACGGGCAGACGATCGTGATGGTCACCCACGACGCGCGCGCGGCCGCGATCGCCGACCGGATCCTGTTCCTCGCCGACGGACTGATCGTCAAGGAGCTAGCGGATGCCAGCGCGAGCGACGTGCTTGCGGTCATGAACACGCTGCAGTCGTGATCACGGTCGCGCTCAGAGGCTTGCTCGGTCGCAAGTTGCGAGCCGCTCTGACCGCGATCGCGATCGTGCTCGGCGTCGCGATGGTGAGCGGCACCTACGTCCTGACCGACACGATCAAGGCTGCCTTCACAACCGTGTTCTCGGACGTCTACAAGAACGCCGACGCGGTGATCACCGGCAAGAGTGCGATCGGCAACAGCTCCGACAGCGGCGTCGCGGCACCGTCGCTGCCGGAGTCGCTGCTGAGTCGGGTGCGTGCGCTGCCCGGCGTTGCCGACGCATCCGGATCGATCAGCGATGAAGCGGGGCTCGTCGGCCACGACGGCAAGGTGATCGCCCGCGGCGGCGCCCCCGGGCTCGCGTTCAGCTATGTGCCCTCAGGCCAGCGTTTCAACCCGCTGTCGCTGACCGGCGGCGGCTGGCCGACCGCGCCCGACGAGATCGACATCGACGCGGCGACAGCGAGCGATGACAACTTCAAGGTCGGGCAGGAGATCGGAGTGGTCGCGCGCGGACCGGAGCTGCACTTCCGGATCGCCGGCACGGTCCAAATCGCGGGGGTCTCGTCGCTCGGCGGCTCGACGATGGCGATCTTCACGCTGGCGACCGCGCAGCGGCTGTTCGGCAAGCAGGGGTTGCTCGACGAGATCGATGTTGCCTCCAAGCCGAATGTCACCGGCCGCCAGCTCGTGAGCGAGATCCGCCCGCTGCTGCCGGCCAGCGCTCAGGTGCGCACCGGCCAGGCCCAGGCACAGCAGGCGACCAAGGACACCAGCGGATTCCTCAGCATAATCCAAGATTTCCTGCTGGCGTTCGGCGGCGTGGCACTATTCGTCGGCAGCTTCGTGATCGCCAACACGCTCTCGATCACGATCGCGCAGCGCACGCGGGAGCTCGCGACGCTGCGCACGCTCGGAGCGATGCGCAGCCAGGTGCTGCGCTCGGTGCTGCTCGAGGCGTTCGTGATCGGCGTGCTCGCTTCGATCACGGGGCTGCTCCTCGGGCTCGGGCTCGCCAAGGGCCTCAACCAGCTGTTCGTCTCGCTCGGGATCGACCTGCCGCATGCGGGCACCGTGTTCGCGACGCGGACGGTGATCGTGTCGCTGCTGGTCGGGATCGTGATCACGCTGCTGGCGGCGCTGCGCCCGGCGCTGCGTGCCACGCGCGTGCCACCGATCGCGGCGGTGCGCGAAGGGGCGCTGCTGCCGCCGTCGCGGTTTGCGAAGTACGGACCACACGCGGCGCTGGCGACCGTCGCGGCCGCCGTGGCGCTGATGCTCGTTGGCCTGCTCGTGAGCGCGCTCTCGACGGGCACGCGGCTGCTGGCGATCGGTGTCGGAGCCGCCGCCCTGTTCATTGGCGTGTCGATGCTGGCACCGCTGCTGGTGCCGCCGCTTGCACGGGTCCTCGGGGCCCCGGCGGCGCGCTTCGGCGGCGCCGCCGGCTCGCTGGCCCGCCGTAACTCGATTCGCAACCCGACGCGCACCGCTTCGACCGCCTCCGCGCTGATGATCGGGCTCGCGCTGGTGACGCTCGTGGGCGTGCTCGCCGCGGGCCTGCGGGCCCGCTTCGAGAATTCCGTCAACCAAGAGTTCGTCGCCGACTACGCACTCACCTCGACTTCCAACTTCGCGCCGATCGGGGTCGCCTCCGAGAACGTGCTGCGCGGGGTGCCCGGCGTGACGCTCATCTCCGGCGTTCGCGCCGGCGTGGGCCGGGCGTTCGGATCGCAGATCAATGTCACCGGCGCCGCGCCAAACGTCAGTAGCGTGATCTACGTCAAGTGGCAGGTCGGTAGCCGTCTGACCCCGGCACAACTCGGTAGCAACGGCGCATTCGTAGACGAGGCCTATGCCTCCGCCCTGCACCTGCACGTCGGCTCGCCGATCACCGTCGAGGTGCCCAGCGGAGCGAAGCTGCATCTGACCCTGAGGGGCATCACCGCGCCTCCGAAGGGCGGTTCGCCGTACGGCGACGTGACGATCTCGCAGGCGCTGTTCGATGCCAGCTACCAGAACCCGCAGAACCTCTACACGTTCATAAACATGGCCGGCGGCGTGACGGCGTTCAACACGCGCGTCCTGCAAACCGCTCTGACCGCCTATCCAGACGCAAAGATCCAGACCAAGTCACAGTTCGAGAAGAACCAGGAGCAGGGCCTCGACACGCTGCTCAACCTGCTCTACGTGCTGCTTTCGCTGTCGATCGTCGTGAGCCTGTTCGGGATCGTAAACACGCTGGTGCTGACCGTGTTCGAGCGCACGCGCGAGCTTGGGATGCTGCGCGCCGTCGGCATGACGCGCCGCCAAGTTCGCCGCATGATCCGCCATGAGAGCGTGATCACGGCGCTGCTCGGCGCGGCGTTCGGGATCCCGCTCGGAGTCGTGCTCGCGCTGATGGTCGGCGTCGCGATCGGGTACCCGGCGGTGACGATCCCGTGGGGCACGCTGGTCGTGTTCGTGATCGCCGCGATCCTCGCCGGCCTGATCGCCGCCGTCTTCCCGGCACGGCGTGCCGGTCGGCTGAACGTGCTCGAAGCGCTGCAGTACGAGTAAGGCCTCACTGGTCCTCAGGGCGGCGGCAGTAAGCTCTGGAGGCGCCCTCAAGGCGACACGAGCCAGGTCCGGCTTCCCGGCGACGCGGCGTGCGGCGAGAAGCGCACAGCCAGGATCCGCGCCCCGGTGGCGACCGAGAATGCAATGCAGCCGCTGCCGCCACCACCGGCGTAGATGTCGTTCTCGAAGTCCCGCAGCGGCGTCTGACAGACCCCCTGTGGCGCGAACGCCGGCGTCACGGCACCCGTTGAGGCGATCACCGAGAAGTCGCCGCTGGCGGAGCTGTCATAAGTCGCCGGACCCGCGTTCGCGATCTCGACGAACACGGCGACGGCCCGCGTCGCCGGCAGCAACGCGGCACCGGAGTCCAGCAACGGGTCGGTCAGCTTCGTGACCGTGACCGTGAGCCTTGCGCCTCCCGAGTCCGTCTGCTGCGCTTGCCCGAGCGGCGGCCAGGGCGACGCCGGGGCCGGCGGTGGCTGGGAACGGAGTTGATATACGGGCAGGAGCGAGGACGCGATCAGCAGGCGGGCGGGCACCGCGGCGGGCATCGTCGGGTTTCGCGAGGCCGTCGCGGAGGCAACGGCGCGCACCGCATTCGTCGACGTGCTTGACCCGCAGCCGCAAAGCAACGCGACCGCGACGATCGCGCCGCAGGGGCGCTTCCAAGCTCGCTCATGCACGCCGAAGCACATGCTTGGCAGGGTATCCCGGGCACGAACTGGCAGTCTGAGCACGACAGATGTTCGAGATCCGCACCCAGGCGATCGATTCGCGAGCGCGCACGGGCACGCTGCGACTCACGCACGGCGAGGTCCGGACGCCGGCGTTCGTGCCGCTCGCCACCCGCGGCGCCGTCAAGACGCTCGAGCCACGTGACGTCGCCGCGCTCGGCTACGAGATGGTGCTCGGCAACACCTTTCACCTGCTGCTCTCCCCCGGCCCCGAGCTCGTTTCGCGCTTCGGCGGGCTGAACGCGTTCATGCGCTGGCCGGCGCCGATCATCACCGACTCAGGCGGCTTCCAGGTGTTCTCGATGGGGCACGGCAACGTCGCCGACGAGATCAAGGGACGTGGCCGCGCGAGGCAGTCGAGCGGCTCGATCATCTCGATCGAGGAGGAAGGCGTGCGCTTTCGCTCATACCTCGACGGCAGCGAGCAGTTCATCAGCCCGGAGATCTCGATGCAGGTGCAGGCTGCGCTGGGTTCGGACATCGCGCTGGCGCTGGACGAGTGCACCCCGTTTCACGTAACGCGCGAATACACCGCTCGCTCGACCGAGCGCACCCACCGCTGGCTGGAGCGCTGCCTGCGCTGGCACGAGTGCCACGGCCCGCCGGCGCAAGCCGTATACGGGATCGTGCAAGGTGGTGTCGAGCACGACCTGCGGCTCGCGTCAACCGAGGTGCTCGCGGCCAGCGCCTGCGACGGGATCGCCATCGGTGGCTCGCTCGGGCAGGACAAGGCACAGATGCACGAGGTCGTCGGCTGGACGACCGCCGCGCTGGCGCGAATCGTGCCGCAGCGCCCCCGGCATCTGCTCGGCATCGGCGAGATCGACGACCTGATCGCCGGCGTCGAGCTCGGGATCGACACGTTCGACTGCGCGATGCCGACGCGACTCGCGCGACATGGCGTCGCGTTGGTGCCAGATCCTCAAGCCCGCTGGCGCGTAGACCTGGTCAAAGCACGCTGGCGCGAATGCCGTGAGCCGGTGCTCGACAGCTGCCCTTGCCCCGCCTGCGCGGGCGGCTTCACACGCGGCTACCTGCATTATTTGCTGCGGGCGGGCGAGCAGACAGGCGCACGCTTGCTGACGCTGCACAACCTGAGCTTCATCGCCAGGTTGATGGCGACCCTGCGCCGCGCGATCGACGAGCAGCGCCTGGGGGCCGTGGCAGACGCGCTGCGAGCAGGGGTGTGATCAGGTCGAGGCGGGGTAGGGCTGGCGCGGGCGCTACCCCGGTGCCCTATCCATCCGCGCCATCTTTAGGATCCAAGACTTGACAAGCCACGACTTAGATTTTATGATTGCTGCAGTCGTTAGAAACATTATTGGGAGGTATTCAGATGGCACTTATTCGCTGGGAACCCGCACGTGAACTGCAGTCGGTCCAGAGTGAGATCAACCGGCTCTTCAACACCCTGTTCGAATCACCCACGCCGGCCGGCAACGGCACGGCGCGCCGCTGGATTCCAGCAATGGATCTGGTCGAGAACGAGCATGACTTCGTGCTGCGCGCAGACTTGCCAGGCGTGGGCGAGAGCGACGTCAAGATCGAACTGCAGGATGACGTCCTGACGATCTCGGGCGAACGCAAGGCCGAGCACGAGGAGCGCAAGGAGGGCTACTACCGCATCGAGCGCGCCTCGGGTTCGTTCGCTCGCACGATGACCCTGCCGGAGGGCGTCGACCCGTCGGCGATCAAGGCGAGCTTCGACAAGGGCGTGCTCGAGGTCCAGATCCCGAAGCCGACCGCCCGCAAACCGCACAAGGTGACGATCAACGTCACGGGCCAGGAGCCCGCGATCGAGAGCGGCGCCACCCCGGCACAGGCCCCGGAGACGCCGGCAGCGGCGTAACAGCCGCACGCACACGCGTAGCCGCCGAGGGAAACGAGCCGCTGCGCCAGGTAGTACGCGAGGCGGGCTTCAAGCCCGCCTCAGCGGTTTTACCGAGAGATAGGGCGTCGACCCATCCCCCGCCCTGGGGCTTCGCCTCCAACATCCGCCGAGACCGGGTCTTCCCGACCCGCTCCAGCGCGATCGAGTCAACGGGCGTGGCGACGGTGAGCCCCCGAGCCGGGTGCGTTCACACCCGCCTACCTGCAGCAGGCGTACGACCTCACATACCTGTCGCAGACAGGCGGGGTCGGGGACACGGTCGCGGTAGTCGACGCTTACGATGATCATGATCCCAACGCCGCGTCCGACCTGGCGGAGTTTCGCTCGACCTACGGCCTGCCGGCATGCACGACCGCCAACAGGTGCTTCTTGAAGGTCAACGAAGAAGGGTAAGTCCTCGCCGCTGCCGGCCGGGAATTCCGGCTGGGAAGTCGAGGAATCCCTCGACCTCGACGCCGTTTCGGCGCTGTGCCCGAACTGCCATATCGACCTCGTGGAAGCATGCGCCGCCTCCACCGTCGATCTCGCTGCCGCCGAGCAGACCGCGGCATCGCTCGGCGCAAACCAGATCACCAACAGCTGGTCCGGCGGCGGGCTACCAGTGGCAGGAATCCTCAAACGGAAGCACTTGGACGAACATCCCAGGAGCCACCACTACTGGCAGTACGGCACGGGCACCTCCACGGGCATCAAACCCCGGCCGTGAACGTCGGTGCCGGAGCCGCCCCCGTGATCACCCACGACACCCTCACGGGTCTTGCCGGATCGAGCTCCTACCACTACCGGATGGTCGCCACCAACGCCGACGGAACAACCTACGGTTTGTGCGGAAAAGCGTGTTCGAGAGGACAATTTGACCCACGCTTGGGTCGATTGTCGGGTCGATGTCGATTTTCGAGCCGGCACGGACAATCCAGCGCTCCAAGCAAAGATTTGTCCGCTCAGGCACGCCGCTGGCCCCGCTACGAGCCTCCGCACGCGCCGAGCCCACGCGCGCGACCGACCGAGCGCAAGGTACGCCCCGTCCGCCGCCCTGCTCTAGACCCCGAGCACACGAACCGAGCGCGAGGCAGGCCGGGTCCTCGGCCACGCTCGAACGCAAGTCACGAACTGAGTGAGAGAGGGGTCTCGTCGTCCGGAACGATGCACCTCGCGCGGACCTGACCAACAGAACGTCAACCAAAAAGCCCTGCGGGTGCGGCGTGACGGACGACGAGATCCGCCCACCCGCACCTGTCATCCTGTCAACCACACAACCACAAAGCCTTGCGGGTGCAACGGGGCGGACGACGAGCGCCCGTCCAACCGCAAACGCAGCTACTTCGTGTACGAGCTGATGATGCTCTGCACCTGGTTGATCGCGTCCTGAGCATCCCGGGCGATCACCGTCCTGGCCTGAACCGCCGACCCGGAGGTGCCGGTCGCGATCACGACCGCGGTCACGACCGCGACGATGAACACGACCATCAGTGCGAACAGGACGAACAGCCGCCGCATCACGCGGCCTCCGCGCCTAGGCGCCGGTTGCGGCGCGGCTTCACGCGGGACCGTACGCGGCCCCCGCGACGAGGCGGCGGCGCGGCCTTCAAAGCCTTCCGGGTCTGCGGCACCGCGTCCCGCGCGCGCACTGCGCTGGTCGCGGGCGGGCTGACGCGGATCACGCGCCGGCACCTGACGCACCGCCGGCGCCGGCGGGCGCACGACGCGTGTGGCGGTCTGCTCGATTTGATCGGGCAGCGGCTGGCGGTACTCCTCGCCGCCGCGTCCCGGCAGCACCCGCGTGGCGGCCTTGCTGCCGAGCTGCGAGGTCAAAGCGTCGGCCCCTACGGGCGCGATCCCGCGGGCGCCATCGCGCAGCGACTTGGCGAGCTGCATCGCGTCGGCCGGACGCGCCTCGGGCTCGATCGCGATCGCCATCGCGACCGCTCGCGCCAGCTCCGGCGGCACCAGCGGGTTGAGCTCCGTGAGCGGGATCGGCGACTCACGCTGCTGTTTGAGCGCCAATTCGGACAGCGACTTAGCTTCGTACGGAAGACGCCCGGACAGCAGCTGGTAAGTGACGACCCCGAGCGAGTACAGGTCCGCGCGCGGACCCGCCTCCTCGCCACGCGCCTGTTCCGGGGCCAGGTAGGCGGCGGTGCCCAGCACCGAGCCGACCTGGGTGATGCTCGATAGGTCGGCGGCGCGCGCGATCCCGAAGTCGGCGAGCTTGACCACGTCGGTTCCCGAAACGAGCAGGTTGCCCGGCTTCACGTCGCGATGCACGACACCGTTGCGGTGCGCATAATCGAGCCCGCGGCACGCCTGCGAGACGATCTCGACCGCCTGGTCGACGTCGAGGTGCCCGCGATCGCGTAGCAGCTCGGCACAAGAATGGCCGGCGACGTGCTCCATCACGATGAAGTGCTGGTGTGTCGCCTCATCGAGCCCGAAATCGAACACCTGCACGATGTTGGGATGCACCAGTCGCGCGGCCGCCAGCGCTTCGCGACGGAAGCGGGAAACGAACGTCGGGTCGTCGGCCAGATGCTCGGCAAGCAGCTTGACCGCGACATAGCGCTCGAGTCGCTCATCCAATGCAAGCTGGACGGTCGACATGCCACCGACGCCAAGCCGTCCCTCGATCCGGTAGCGCCCCGCGATCTTCACCGTGCCCGCCATCAGCCGCTACCTCCGCCGTCGCTGGTCGTGCTGCCCGCGAGGCCGGTTCCACCGGTCGGCGCCGTCGCGGTGCTCGACGTCGTCGGGGTCGTCGGCGTCGTTGGCGTGGTCGCGGTCGTGGGCGTCGTCGGAGTCGTGGGCGTCGTTGGCGTGGTCGGGGACGTGGGCGTCGTTGACGTCGTCGGAGTGGTGCTCGAGCTCGAGCTGGTCTTGGTTGTCGTCGAGGTTGTCTTCGATGTGCCGGTCGACGTCGACGTCGACGTCGACGTCTTCGTCGTCGTCGTCGTCGTAGTGGTCAGCGTGCTTGACGTGCTCGTCGTGGCGAAGATACCCCGGCAGTTCTGGTCAGCCAGCACCTGAATCGTCTGGGCTCCCTGCTGGAGGTCGTCGACCAGCGTCTGATTGACCGCCGAGAGCCCGGCGATCACGCGGTTCAGGGCGGCGACGGACGTGTCAACCGCGCCGCAATCGCGGCTGTCGACGCCGGCTGAGACCTGCGCGAGCTGGTTGTTGAGGCTGACAGCCTGTTGAGAGGACAGAAGCCCACCGCTGCTGCCACAGCCCACCAGTGCCGAGACCGCAACGCCGAGGCCACCGGCAACCATTGCCTTGTTTGCGAAACGCATCGGCTGACCTACTTTAGAGGCTCGGTCGGTTTGCAGCCGGTTAGGGTCCGGTTCAGTGGCCGATATGCAAGCGCCGTGCCAGCGTCTCCGGTAGGCCGGCGGCGATGATCGCCGCGGCGGCGCCGTCGATGTCGTACTCGACGCGATGGAAGCTCGCCGACCAGCGGTCGAGATCGAGCTCCAGCCAAGCGGCGCGCGGATCGCCGTCGCGCGGCTGCCCGACGCTGCCGGGATTCAGCAGCCATTGGCCGGCGCTGAGGTCCAGTACGTCGCCCCCGTCGCGCCGCTCGCCGAAGGCGCTCTCGCCGGGCGGGCGCCAGAACGACAATGCGACGTGCGAGTGACCGACCACGCACACGCGCCGGGCCTGGAGGTCAAGGCACAGGTCCGCGAGCAACGACGAGACCACGTACTCCCAGACCGGGTCACGGGGACTGGCGTGGTAAAGGCCGACGAGCTCCTGTTCGTGCAGCGGCACGAGCGCGCTCAGGTACTCCAGCGTGCCGGCCGCGATCGTCGCACGCGTCCACTGCGCGGCCGCGCGCGCGGCATCCGAGAACTCGTCCAGCGACAGCCCCCCGGTGACGGCGAGGTCGTGATTGCCGGCGAGGCAGATGGCGGCGCGAGCCCGCGTCAGCTCAACGCAGGCGTCCGGGTCGGCGCCGTACCCGACGAGGTCTCCCAGGCACCACAGCGACTCGCACGCCGAAGCGTCGATCTCGGCCAGAACGGCCTCGAGCGCCTGCCGGTTTGCGTGGATATCGGAGACGATTGCGACTCGCACCTCGTACAGTCTCGCTTGTGAGGAGATCGCACGTCCAGCCGGCTACCGCGCCGGTGCTGCTCGCAGTCGGGTCGGCGTACCTCGCGACCCGCATCCTGGCACCGCGCGAACCCCCTCTGGAGAGCGATCCGGTTGACCTGAGCGAGCACTTCAGCGACCAGCAGATCGCACGCGGGCGGCGCTTTGCCCGCGGCCAGCTCGCCCTTGCCCTGGCCCGCGGCGTCGTCGACACGGCAGCGCTCATATCGGTAGTGCGGCTCACGGCTCGCCGCGGCTCGCCGAAGCAACAGGACGCCGGCCAGGGACCTCAGCGCCCGACGGCGCTGAGCGCAAGCTCGCCGGCGCTCGCCAGCGCCGCGACCGCTGCCGGCATCACGGTGGCGCTGTCGCTTCCAGGCCTGCCGCTGGCGGCGCTCGCCCGCTCGCGCTCGCTGCGCGTCGGGCTCGCGACGCAGTCCTGGCGCGACTGGGGCGCCGACATGGCCAAATCGCATCTGATCGAGGCCGGGATCGCGAGCGTCGGCAGCGTCGGCGTGACCGCCTTGACGCGACGCTTGCCGCGCGCGTGGTGGCTGCCGGCGGCGGGCGGCTCGGTGCTCGTCGGGGCGGTCTTCTCGACGATCGCGCCGATCGTGCTCGACCCGCTGTTCAACGAGTTCACGCCGCTGCCGGCGGGCGAGACGCGGGCGGACGTGCTCGCGCTCGCCGACGCAGCCGGCGTCAAGGTCGGCGAGGTCTTCTCGGTCGACGCCAGCCGGCGCAGCACCGCCGCCAACGCGTACGTGACCGGACTTGGACCGACCAAGCGGATCGTCTTGTTCGACACACTGCTGAGCGGCTACTCGCGCGACGAGATCCGCGTCGTCGTGGCGCACGAGCTCGCACACGTGCGCAATCGGGACGTGTTGCGAGGGATCGCGTTCGCGGCGCTGACCGCTCCGGCCGGCGCGTTTGCGGTCCAGCGCGTCAGCTGGGCGCTGACCAGCGAGCGTGGAACCGCTCGGGCGCTGCCGTCGCTGGCGCTTGCGTCCGGGTTGGTGGCCGCGCCGATCGGGTTGATCGCCAACCGCTTGTCGAGGGCACTCGAGCGACGTGCCGATGCGTTCTCGCTCGAGCTGTCCGACGCGCCCGAGGCGTTCGTGTCGTTCGAGCGGGCGATCGCACTGCAGAACGTCGCGGACATCGATCCGCCGCGGGCGCTCACTGCCCTGATGTCCACGCACCCCCCAACCGGTGAACGGATCGGAGCAGCCCTCGGATACCAAAAAAGGCGAGCTCTGCTCGCCTCATAAAGCTGTTATTCGTCCTCGTGCTGAGTCGGGCTACCGCCGAACTCCGGCAAGCTGTTGACGTCCTGCCGGTGCTTCCACTTGGAATAGTTGTCCTCCATCGCGTCGATCAGCTCGCGCATGAACTTCGGCGACAGGTTGATCCGGGAGACGACCACGCCGGGGATCTCCGCGTCCTCGATCTCGTGGTCGACACGGGCGAAAGTGATCGTGAACTCGTAGTCGGAGTGGCTGACGTTGGCGAAGTTGGCGTAGTGGCCGGCCATCACATCCGGCGAGAAGTGGATGTTGATGTGGCGCTCGGGCGCATTCAGGTCGTCCATATCGACGTAGTATCCCACCGTGCGGATCGTGATCGTCGCCGTGGGTCGACTCCGCCCACCGTTTGTGGATGACGTCCAGCACTACCAGCGGCTGCTGGCCGGCCACGCGAGGCTGGAGCTGATAGAGGTGCGCGAGAACGAGCACGTCGCCCGCAGGTTGCCGGCGCGGGCGTTCATCTCGCTGCTGGGGCTCGGCGGCGAGGCGATGGATTCGCTGCGGTTCAGCAGGTTTCTCGAGGAACGGCGGGCGAGCGGACGCGATCTTTGCTTCGTGATCGGCGGCCCGTTCGGGCTGGAGCTCTCCGAGGTCGATCACCGCCTGTCGCTCGGCGAGATCACGCTGCCGCACCAGTTGGCGCGGGTGGTGCTGCTCGAACAGCTGTACCGAGGCCACAAGATCCTCGCCGGCGAGCCCTACCACTACTAGTAGCTGTCAGGGGCAATGCCAGAGCCACCGGAAGACCGGGCCCAGCGACTCGCGCTAACCCAGCATCAGCAGCGCCGCGCGCAGCGCGAGCTGCGCCAGGTCGCGGTGCGCCTGCTGGTGCTGTTGGCCGCACTTACGCTGCTGGTCGTGGCGGGCGCCGTCGCGTTCGTACTCGCCGATGGCGTGTCGCTGGGATTCGGATTCGTGCGCACGCTCGACACCGTCACGACGCTCGGCTCGGTCCCGGCGCCAACCGACACCGGCGGGCGCGTGATCGTCGTCGGCCTCGAGCTGCTCGGCATCGGTACGCTGTTCTACGCGCTGGCCACGGTCGCCGAGTTCTTCGTCTCCGGACAGCTGAGCGGCCTGCTTGCACTGCGGCGCACCCAGAAGATGATCGACAGCTACGCGGATCACTACATCATCTGCGGCTATGGCCGCGTGGGACGGCAGGTGGCGCGAGACCTGGGGGCGCAGGACGTGGCGCATGTGGTGATCGACACCAACCCGCTGAACCGGGAGCTGGCTCAGCTGGAAGGTGCGGCTTACCTCGACGGCCGGGCCTCGGAGGACGACGTGCTGATCGAGGCGGGGATCGCTCGCGCCCGTGCCGTAATCGCGTGCGTGGACTCCGACGCGGAGAACATCTTCATCACCTTGAGCGCGCGCGAGCTGCGCGCGGACATCCTGATCATCGCCAGAGCGTCCGCGGAGGACTCCGAGAAGAAGCTGATCCGCGCCGGCGCCGACCGTGTCATCTCCCCCTATAAGACGAGCGGCTCGGAGATGGCGCGGATGGCGCTGCACCCGCAGATCTTCGGCGCCGTGGACGTCGCCGAATACAGGATCGAGGAGATCGCTGTGCCGTCGTCCTCGCGCGGTGCCGGCCAGACGGTCGCGCAAGTCCGCGGCGAGACCGTGATCGTCGCCCTGCGCCGTGGCGACGGCTCGTTCGAGACCCAGCCCTCGCGGCAGTCCGTGGTCGCCGCCGGCGACACCGTGGTCGCGATCGGCAGCCCCGCTGCGCTCGAGCAGCTCGAGTCGGTGTTCCAGCCATCCAGCGTCCCGCGCGCTTGAGCGTTGTACTTGCGCCCAGCGTCTACTGTCGTATGTCGTGACTGCAGAGCAGATGAATCCCGAGCACACGCCTGACCCGGTTGCGGCGCTGCGTGGCGCCGTGCTCGCGAGCGTCGCGACGCTGCGGCCGGGCGCGGCCTCGCCGGAGCCCGCGGCCGAGCCTGGGCTCGAGCGGCCCAAGCGCGCCGGCCAGGGCGACTACGCCACCAACGCCGCGATGCTGCTCGCGCCGACGCTGCGCCAGCCGCCGCGGGAGATCGCCGGCCGGCTCGGCGACGACCTGACGGCGCGGCTGGGTGGCGCGCTCGTGCGCTACGAGATCGCCGGCCCGGGTTTTCTGAACCTGGTGCTTTCCGACCGTTGGCACCGCGACGCGGTGCGCTGGGTGCTGGATGCCGGCGATCGCTTCGCCGGTGGCGGCGCGCCGCACCCGGAGCGAGTACTGCTCGAGTTCGTCTCGGCCAACCCGACGGGACCGTTGGTCGCCGCCAGCGGCCGCCATGCCGCCTATGGCGACGCGCTGGCACGAATCCTCGCGCACCACGGCCACTCGGTGAAGCGCGAGTACTACTTCAACGACGCCGGTGGCCAGATCCGGCTGCTGGGCGAGTCGGTGCGTGCCCGGGCGCTCGGCGATGCGGTTCCAGAGGGCGGCTACCAGGGTGATTACGTGGTGGAGTTGGCGGCGGTGCTGGCGGGCGCGGGCGACCCGTCGGTGCCGGTCGAATCGCTCGCCGCCGGCGCGGTCGCGGTGCTGTTGGAGCGGATCAAGGCGACGCTCGTGCGCTACGGCGTGCGTTACGACGCCTTCTTCTCGGAGCGAACGCTGCACGAAGGCTCCCCCAACGGCGTGCAGCGCGCTATGTCGATCCTGCAGGAGGCGGGGCACATCTACCGCTCCGATGGGGCTGTATGGCTACGCACTACCAGCTTCGGCGACGACAAGGACCGGGTCGTGATCCGCTCCAGCGGTGAGCCGACGTACCTGGCCGGTGACATCGCCTACCTGCAGGAGAAGCGCGAGCGCGGGTTCGAGCGCCAGCTGATGCCGGTCGGTTCCGACCACCACGCGTACGTGCGGGAGCTCAAAGCGGCGATGGCGGCGCTTGGCGGCGATCCGGACTCCGTCGAGGTGCCGCTGCTGCAGTTCGTGCACCTGGTCGAGAACGGTCAGACGTTCGCGATGTCCAAGCGGCGCGGAGAGTTCGTCACGCTCGACGACCTGCTCGACGAGATCGGTGTCGACGCCACCCGCTACTTCATGTTGCAGCGCTCGCACGACCGGACGCTGGAGCTGGATGTGGCACTGGCGCGCACGCAGTCGCGTGAGAACCCCGTCTACTACGTCCAGTATGCGCATGCGCGGATCGCCTCGATGCTGGCGAAGCTGGGTTCTGCGCGCGTGAGTGTCGCGGTCGGCGCCGGCGCCGACTGGACGGACGCTGCGAGCGAGCTGCATGCCTCCGAGCGCGAGCTGATCAAGAAGCTGCTGGCGCTGCCGATCGAGATCGCCGAGGCGGCCGATCAGCGCGCTCCACACCGGATCGCCGCTTACGCGCTCGAGCTCGCGCAGGCGTTCACGGCGTTCTATCGGGATTGCCGGGTGGTCGGCGCCAGCCCCGAGGGGGTCGAATCCTTCCGCGTGGCGCTATGCGTCGCCT
This sequence comes from uncultured Solirubrobacterales bacterium, assembly GCA_963709135.1. Taxonomy (GTDB): domain Bacteria; phylum Actinomycetota; class Thermoleophilia; order Solirubrobacterales; family Solirubrobacteraceae; genus Palsa-465. The sequence goes on from CAVPVI010000005.1 coordinate 211,699, forward strand.
CGCAGCGCACGCTGGCGCTGGTGCTGGGTCTGCTGGGGGTCAGCGCGCCGGATTCGATGTAGGTGCCGGGTCGGCGCCGCCGGGCGTTCGGTTCAGATCAGGCGCGCGAGATCCTCGTTGATGCGGTCGGCATCGGTCGCGCTGAGCGGCGGGGCGCCGCCCGGATACCTCGCGGCCGCGGCAGCGCGCGCCCGTCTGCGCCACTTCGGCAGCGTCAACAGCAGGAAGGCGACGCCGGCGGCCAAGATCAGCGGCGGCAGGATGTAGATCGTCAGGTTGAAACCGCTGGCGGGCGGCTTGGCGAGCACTTCGACGCCGTACTGCACAACCATCTCGTCGAGGATCTGGTGCTTGGTGTCACCCCGGGCGATCAGCTTCGCGATGTAGGCCTTCTCGGACAGCGCCTGCGGAGATGACACCGCCTCGAGCGGCTCGTGGCACGAGGTGCACATGAGCGCACTCTCGACATCCAGCAGCGAAGCTCGAGCCCGAGGCGCGGGCCCGCTCGCCCCCGCTCCGTCCGTCAGCGCCGTGGCGCTGAGCGCTCCGGTCACGGCGAGGATCGTGAGTGCGAGCAGCCACGGGCGGATGCCGAGCATCAGTGTCGATCGCGTGCGTACACGCTCGACGACGGCGCCCGGCCGGCTCACGATGGCTCCGCCAGGATCCGCGGCAACGTCTGCGACACCCATTGCGAGGTGAGCTGGTAGCGCTGCAGAGCTTGGACCCTGCCGCTGCGGTTGATCACGAAAGATTCAGGGACGCCAGTCGTGCCGTAGGCGCGCGCGAAGCTACCGCTCACGTCGCGTAGCACCGGATAGGTCAGGTGATACTCGTGCACGAAGGTCTCGTCGTCACTGGAGTTGTCCAGGTAGGTGATGCCGAGCACCGTGCCGCCGTGCGGCGCGAGCATGTGCTGCGCCTGTTCGAGCACCGGCGCCTCCTGCGCGCATGGAACACACCACGAAGCGAAGACGTTCACCAGGACCACCTTCCCGCGCAGGTCATGCAGGCTCTCGGTCGAATCAGTGCCGAGCAGGGGCAGCGCCATCGTCGCCACCGGCGCCCGAGGATAGTCACCGCGATCCACCATCGCATCGATCGAGCTGCTGGTTCCCTGGCTGGCCACGCCGAAGGCCAGCAGCAAGATCAACGCGACCGCGACGCAGATCAGCACGAGCGGGAGAGCGAACCGACGCATTCGTGCCAAGGGTAGTGCCCGCTGGGCACGAGCACGTCGGCGGACCGTTCGCCGCCCGTGCGGGGCAGTTGTCGCCGGCGCGGAACACTCGTCGCCCGCGGCAGATGCATGCGAGGTCACGCCCGGTAGGCGCTGGTTCGCGCGGCCCCCCCGCGCCCTTTAGAATCGCGCCCAGCGCGGACGTAGCTCAGTTGGTAGAGCGTCGGCTTCCCAAGCCGAAGGTCGCGGGTTCGACCCCCGTCGTCCGCTTTCGCGGGAGGGATCCGCGCGAGAGCCCCGACATGGCGGCTCGGTCGCGGACTTCCTGCCCTTGCCAAAGCAAAGGCGTCCGGCGGCCCTGCTCGCCGGCACGGGCGGCTTCGATCCCCGCGTTGAGCGCCAGCAGGTTCGTCTGCTTAGCGATTGCCGTGATCGTCTGGAGCGGCCAACGGACTATTTGAGGCTCGAGATCCTACGACTCGGGCCTTCTGTAGGTAGGTCCGCTCAGTTCAATTGGCCAGGTCGTGCGATTCTGACATTCGTGTATGTCCTGGCATCGGTTGGCGTACTACAGAAGCCCGCGCAACGGACGACTAATGGGACAGCGCCAGCGGGCGATGTTCGTGTTGCACATCGAGAAAGGAGATTCCGTGTCTGGGTCGCGTGAGGTGCCGTTGGAAAGGAAGCTGTACGGCCTGTCGGGTCTGCTGTTGACGTTCTTGGTCGTGCTGGGGGTGCTTGATCTAACGGGTCGGCCGAGCCATACGCTGACGATCGCGCTGATGGTCGGTGGTGTGGTCCTCGGGTGCGGCGCGACTTTCGTGATTGTGCACAGGTTGGCCGGTAGCGTGGAGGAGATCACCGCCTGGCTGGAGAAGGCGACGGTGCTCGGCATCGGCCGCCTGACGGACGGCCTTGAAGCGTTTGCAGCCGGAGACCTCACCCGCGAGATCCCGATCACTACGAGCGCCATAACGGATTTCGCGGGCAGTGAGCTGGGCTCCATACTGCGCACGTTTGAGGGACTGCGCGCCGCGGTGGTCGCATGCTCGGTTGCCTATAACGAGACCGCGCTGTCGCTGCGGACGCTGATCGGCGAGGTGTCCGGCACGGCGAGGTCGGTGGGCTCAGCATCGGCGCAGATGGCGAGTACCTCTGATGAGGTAGGCCGAGCGGTCAGCGAGATCGCCACCGCGATCGTTGACGTTGCCGAAAGCGAGGAGCGGACTGTTCAGATGATGGTTCTGGCGCGAGCGGCCGCTGACAAGGCCGCCGATTCGGTACGCGCGAACCTCGAGGACGTGCGCCAGACAGCCGAGATGGCCGGCGAGGCGCGCGAGGTGAGCGAGCACGGCCTCGCCGCCGCGTCACAAGCAACCGAGGCGATGGCGACGGTACGTGACTCCTCTCAAGCCGTGTCCGAGGTGATCGGCGAGCTGTCGGCCAGATCACAGCGGATCGGATCGATCGTGCAGACGATCACGGCGATCGCCGCGCAGACCAACCTACTTGCGCTCAACGCGGCGATCGAGGCCGCACGTGCTGGCGAGCAGGGCCGCGGGTTCGCGGTCGTCGCTGAGGAGGTGAGAAAGCTAGCGGAGGAGTCCCAGCACGCCGCCGAGGAAATCGGCACGCTGATCCACCAGGTCCAGGTTGAGACCGAGCGGGCCGTCAGCGTGGTGCAGGACGGCAGTAGCCGCACCGAGGCCGGGTCCGTCATCGTCGAGCGTACGCGTACCGCTTTGGGGCGCATCAACCACGTCGTCCAGGGCATCGGCGAGCGAACCGAGCGGATCACGATCTTCGCCGAGAACGTCGCCGCCGACGCCGAGAAACGCAAGCACACAACGGTCAATGTCTCCACAGCTGCTGAGCAATCAGCGGCCTCCGCTGAGCGGGTGTCAGCCGCGACCGAGCAGACCTCCGCATCCGCCGAGCAGATTGCCGCGTCGGCTCAAGAGCTAGCCGACAGCGCTGCAGCGCTCAATCTGCTCGTGGGCCGATTTCAGATCGCCGCTTAGACGTGCCGTTTGTCGCATTTCGGGCAGTTTCCCGGCTGGGACCATTTCGGCAATGTGACAAGCCGTCGACCTGTCGAAACCGGTGCATTTGAGCGGAAGCATGGTCCGAAAATTCCGACTCCGACGCCCCGGTGTGCTCAGGGCGACGCTGCCTCGTCCCGGGCGACGCCGCGGTGAGATCATCGCTGCATGACGCGTTCCACTGCTTTGGTCACCGGCGCCACCGGCGGGATCGGCCTGCAGATCGCTCGTCAGCTCGCTGACCGGTACGTCTCCAGCGGCACCGGATCGCTGACTTGGAGCACCGGTCCCAACCCACAGCTCGACTACCAGGCGGCCGGGACCGGCGCCGGCGCCGCATACCGCTCATCAAAGGCCGCGCTCAACGCGCTAATCGTCTTTTGCGCGCAGGCGCTCGCTGGCGGCGGGGTCAAGGTCAGCGCGCTCGCGCCCGGGTTGCGGGCCACGAACCCTAAGGGCGCCCGCAGAAATTAGTGGCGGAATCCGGCGAGTGGCTGGGCGTGTCTGGCGTCGCCGGCTCGCCCGATAATACCTGGAGTATGTGAGGGCGAGCCGGCGGCGTCGGGCGCGTCCAGACGCCGTCGGAAACGCCAGTAATTTCTGCGGGTGCCCTAATAGTGCTCTGGTAGGTGGTCACCAGTTCTGTTGACCTGCCTGATCGGGCGCTTTGGCGTGGTGGTGGCGTGCCTCGAGCCACCAGTCGGGGCGCGCGGTGGCTTGCTGGAGGGCGCAGCAACCCCGGATCGGCCGGATCGACGCTCGCCTGGGAGATCTCCTCGACCGCCCCGAGGCTCGCTGGGGAGATCTGCTCGACCGGCCCCGGGGCGAAGACTGCTATGAAGCTGTTGAGCAACCCAAAGCGGCGGTGTCTTTGGCGGTTTTGGCTCTCGAGCAGCTCTACGAGAGCCACGGACCAAAAACGGCTCAGCCGACCCCGGTTTGGGTTATCCAGCATGCGATCGGCAGCATTCGCGCCGCCTTCCGGGAGTTGGGCGAAAAACGTCGCGCATTTCGTCGTTTTTCGCCCAGGCCCTGGCCTGCTGGCAAGAGGTCACCGTCCGTTTGTGAGGCGAGCCGGGCCCGTCAGTTCGCTTCGTGTTCGATCGGCGGGATGTTGGCGAGCGAGGAGTGCAGCCGCTGGGTGTTGAACCAGGCGACGTATTCGACGGTCGCGAGCTCGAGCTGGGTGTGGGTGCGCCAGACGCGGTCGCGGATCAGCTCGGGCGCGAAGGGGTTCGCGGCGCCGGCGAATCCGAGCGCAACGACCGCTGTGGCTGCAAGACTGAGGTGAACGCTAAGCATGGTTATTCGTTAAGTGCACGTAGCTGATGCCTGCCCCCCATCGCACTGAGGCCGAGGCCGCCCAGGCGCTGGTGGCGGTCGCGCCGCTGGCGGCGCGCTGGATCGAGCGGCTGCTGGCCGCGCACGAGCCGCCGCTGACCACGCCGCAGTATTTGGCGCTGCGCGCGGTTGCGCGCGAGCAGGTGTCGGTCAACGAGCTCGCTCGACGTGCAGGCGTGTCCGGTCCCGCCGCCTCGCAGCTGGTGAGCGCGTTGGCCGACGCGGGGCTGCTGGACCGGCGGGCCGCCGAGCAGGACCGCCGAGTTCAGGAGCATGCGTTGACGGCCAAGGGTCAAACGGCGCTGGCCAGCGCCGAGGCGCTGTTGGCCGGACGGTTGGCGTCGCTGATCGGGGATTTGCCGCGACCGGAGATCGACGCGCTCGCGCGCGCTGCCGCAGGTCGAGGCGGCGCTGTCGGACGCCGCCCCGCCCCGCCGGCCCCCGCCACCGCGACCGCCGCGGCCCCCAGAGCATCGACCACCGCACCCCCGGCCCTAGACTCGCGGCCGCTGCCAGTTCATGCCCTCGCCCAACGTAGCCCCTGGCGCTCGCGATCTGAGCGCGATCGGTGCGCCGCATCCGGTCGTTTTCTGAGCTGAGCTCGTTCGGTCAGTGGAACCGGTTGATTGCAGCGGATCAGGTTGGTCGGATCGAAGTCCTGAGCCCCGCGCGAGAGGTCCGACTGACGGCGACCGGGTCAGCGCTTAAGCGAGGAGGGCGACAGCAGGCCGAGCTCGCGCGCTCGCTTCACCGCGTCTGCGCGGCTGTGTACGCCGAGCTTGGCGTACACGTTGCGCAAGTGGGTCCTGATCGTGTTCAGCGACACGAACAGCTCGGCCGCGATTTCCGGCGCCGGGAGGTTGGTCGGCAGGTAGCGCAGCACGCGCAGCTCGCTCTGGGAGAGGGGTTCCTGGAGCGGCGCGGCGTCGTTGGGCCGGGCCGCCGGAGCGTGTCCGGAGAGCAGGTTCAGGATCTCGGCGATCAGCGAGGCGTGAGTGGTCCGAAGTCGCGCCTGGCGCTGCAGCAGCTCCGCGGTCGGGTAGAGCAGGAACGGAAGCAGCAGGCCGTCGGGCTCGGCGACATCGAGCGCGCGCTCGAGCGCACGCGACACCGCTCCGGGATCGCGAAGCGCGTCGCGCGCGATCGCCTCCAGCAGCAACGCCTCGATTTCCCACACCGGCGCCATGACCGGGGTGGAGTCGTCGAGGAGGGGTGCGAGGACGTCTACGGCGGCCTTGGGATCGTCGCGGGCTAATCTCAGAGCCGCGAGTACGACCCGCATCTGGCTCGTTTCGCGAACCTCTTCGTCCATCTCCGCGAGGGCTCGCTCCACCTGTTCGGTCTCGCCCACGCGGACGAGCATCCGGAGCTTGAGCGCTTGCACGCGCACCGTGAACATGTGCGGCATGACGAGCAGGCCCTCCATCCGCTCGGCGTCCCGATACGCTGCAGCCGCCTCCGCGTGCCGGCCACGCGCGAACGCCAACAACGCCCGTATCGCGTACAGCATCAGCGCCGGGGTCGGTTGAGTGTCGCGCTCGAGGACGCGTTCGCCCAGGTCCAGCCACGACTCTGCCTCTCGGAGCCGCCCGCGCCAGACCGTCGCGTGGACGAGCACGACGTAGGCGGTCGCGGCCGCTGGTGCGGTCTCCTCCCAACCGTGCTTGCGGGCCAGCTCGATCGCCTGCGTGGCGCGCTGCTCCGCCGTCGCCAGAGAGTGGTGAAAGGAGCTCAGGAGCGCCCAGTTTGCCAGCGCTTGGAGTTCGAGCATCGGTTTGGAGATCCGCCGGGCCTCTTGCAGCCCCTGCTCGAGGTGGCGCTCGGCGTCCTCCAGTCGACCGGCCCACGTCTCGGCGATCCCGAGGTCGGTCAGCACGCTTGTGCGCACCTCCTCGCCGAGGCCAAATTCCGTGGCCTCGGTTGAGGCGAGCAGTCGCTGCGCCTCCTCGGCAACGGCCCGAAGGTCGTTGCGGGCCCGAGCGAGCTCGAATCGCTCGAACGCAAGCGCGATCGTGAAGCGCCCGCGACGGTCTTCGAGTACCGACGCCGACATCCGTGCCGCAAGGCCCAGATACCGCTCGGTCTCCTCCAGTGATCCCGCCTTCCGCTTGTCGGCCGCGGCGAGCACCACCAGCTCGGGATCCGCTGCGACCACGCCGGCGGGAAACCCAGACAGAAGCTCGTGGCGGGTGGCGAGCCGTGCATCGAAGTACAACCCGAACCAGTTGTCCGCGAGCAGCCGCGCCGCCAAGCTCCAGTTCTCGGCTGCCTGAGCGTGGCGAATCGCCTCGACCGGATACCCGTGTTCGGCCCACCACTCGGCGGCGATCGTGTGCAGGCCGGGCACCTCCTGCGGGGCGGTGCGCCGCAGCTCGAGCGCGAGCAGGTCCCCAAACAGGTGGTGGTAGCGAAACCAGCTTCGCTCCGGATCCACAGCGGCCACGAACGCGCCGGCGTCCTCGAGCCCGGCAAGAATCCCGTAGGAGCCCGAGCTTCCCGTCAGCCGGTCAGCGAGCGGTCCGCTGACGCGCTCCAGCAGCGAGGTTCGCAACAGCAGCTGCCTGACTTCCGCTGACTGGCGCTCGAGCACCTCCGCCAGCAGGAAGTCGGCCACCGCGCGCTCGCGGCCGGAGAAGCTGACCGCGTAGCGCTCGGGATCCGGGTGGCGGGCGAGCGACAATGCGACCAGTCTCAGCCCCGCCGCCCAGCCTTCGGTCCGCACGACCAGCGACTCGAGCGCGCCGTCGGACAGCCGCACCCCCGCCGCCTCCAGCAGCGCGCGCGACTCCTCGAGCGTGAAGCGAAGATCCTCGCCGCGGATCTCGGTGAGCTCCCCCTCCACACGCAAGCGGTGCAGCCCCAGCCGCAGATCGCGGCGTGTCAACAGCACGAACCGCAGCTCAGGCGGCGCGGTCCCGAGCAGCAGCTCCATGTGGCGGATGGCCTGGTCCGCGTGGAGCTCGTGCAGGTCGTCGATCACCAGCCACAGCGGCTCCCGGAGCGAGCTCAGATCTTCGAGCAACCGTCCGACGACGTTCGCGCCGTCCAGATCAGGGGCAGCCGTCAGCTCCCGCACCCGTTCAGATCCGGCACCGGTCTGGCGCAGCGAGTCAAAAACGGAGAGCCAGAACACCTGCGGATCGTGCTCCTGACGCCCCACCGACACCCACGCTACGCGCTCGCTGAGACCCTCCGCGGCGATCCAGGAGCGCAGCAAGAACGTCTTCCCGCTTCCCGCCGGTGCCGACACTTGGACCACCCGCCGCCCCGCGGCCAGCAGCTCGAACAGGCCTGGCCGCGGGATCAACCACGCCCTTGCACCGGAGTCGGCGTGTTTGACGGCTGCTCCCGAGTCGGCCACGACACAGCACATGGTTGCATCCTGCCGCCGTTCAACCAGGCCGTCGGAATCACCCGAACGATGCGGTGCGCGCTCACCCGCCAGACGGCGACGCTGATCACATGCCAGCCGACAAGAGAGCGACCGGCGGTCGCGAGCCGCGGCGCTACGAGTTCCGCGTCCGCGGGCCGATCGGCCCGACGCTGATGCAAGCGTTCCCGACGCTGGCCGCGGCGAGCCGCGGACAGGACACGCTGCTCACCGGCTCGCTCCCGGATCAGAGCGCTCTGTACGGCGTCATCCACCAGCTCGAGGCGCTCGGCCTAGAGCTGCTGGAGATCGGCTGTCTGCCGACCAGCGTTAGACCGGACATAACCAATAAAGAACCAATGACCTGATGGAGCCCCCTGTGAATACTGCTTCTCTAGACCCAGCGAACCGCCCTACCGTGACTCGGCGCATCGACTTTCGCCCGGGCCAGGATATGTATTGGGAGATCGTGCGCAACGCCGATGACACCGATGGCGAAGTCCTTGAGGCAAATAGCTGGCTCGGTCCCCACAGCCCCAGCCCCCCTGTGCACGTGCACGACAATGTTGAAGACAGTTTTGAGATCGTCGAGGGCCGACTTGACGTGCAGCTCGACGGGACCTGGCGTACCTATGGTCCGGGAGAGCGCGTCGCAGCGGCTCCCGGTCACCGGCATACCCTGCGAAACAGTCACGATGAGCCGGTTGAGTTCATCAATCGCCATCGCCCCGCCGGCGATAACGAGGGGTTCTTTCGCGACATGGCGTCGCTGACATCGACCGGGAGGATGGGCGCCGGAATACCTCACAGCCCGCGTCAAGCGATCTACGTCGCGATGCTGTTCCAAGCCCACCCGACCGCGATCCGCACCTCGCGCGTGCAGCGATTTGCCTTCGCGTCGCTGTCGGGCTTGGGCCGGATGCTGGGGATGAGCCTGTGACCGCGCTTACACCCCGCACCAAGAATCTCGCGCTCGCGCTGCTGGCGATGGTGCAGTTTGTGATCGTGATCGACGCGTCGATCGTGAACGTCGCGCTGCCGTCGATCGGCGCTCACCTGCACTTCTCCCGCGACAACCTGACCTGGGTCGTGAACGCCTACACGCTGACGTTCGGCGGCTTTTTGCTGCTGGGTGGGCGGATGGCCGACCTGCTGGGACGACGCCGGATGTTCATGCTCGGACTGGTCGTGTTCTCGTTGGCCTCGCTGGCCGGCGGCCTGGCGCAGTCTGAGACGTGGCTGATCGCCGCCCGCGTGATCCAGGGGCTGGGCGCCGCGATCGTCTCCCCCGCTGCGCTGTCAATCATCACCACCACGTTCGCCGACGGCGCCGAGCGCAACCGCGCACTCGGCATCTGGGGCGCGGTCGCCGGGGCCGGCGGCGCCGCCGGGGTACTGCTGGGCGGGATCCTGACCAGCGGGCTCAGCTGGCGCTGGGTGCTATTCGTCAACGTCCCGATCGGGCTGATCGCTGCCGCAGTCGCCCCCCGCACGCTGCGCGAGAGCCGCCGCGGAGAGGCCGGTAACTCCTTCGACATCCCCGGGGCGGTGACCGTCACCGGCGGGCTGGCGCTGCTGGTGTACGCCGTCGTTGACGCGGTCAACGTCGGCTGGGGAGCGACCCAGACGATCGTCTGCCTCGCCGCGGCCATAGTGCTGCTGATCGCGTTCGTGGCGATCGAGCTGCGCCAGCGTGATCCGCTGATGCCGTTTCAGATCTTCCGGCTCCGGACCGTGCGCGGCGCCAACATCGTCGGGCTGCTGATCGGCATGTCGCTGTTCTCGATGTTCTTCTTCATCTCCCTCTACCTCCAGGACGTACTCGGCTACTCCCCGATCAAGACCGGGATCGCCTACCTCCCGCTGGCGGTGGGGATCTTCATCGCGGCGGGCCTCGCCGGCCAGCTGGTAACGCGCGCCGGCTTCAAGACACCCCTGATCGCCGGCATGCTGCTCGTCGCCGGCGGGCTGCTGTGGTTCTCACAGGTGCCCGGGACCGGCGGCTCGTTCGCCGCGGACGTCCTCGGCCCCTCCCTGTTGGCAGCCGTCGGATTCGGACTGGCGTTCGTGCCCGTCACGATCGCCGCCGTCACCGGAACCAAGCCACACGAGGCCGGCCTGGCCTCCGGACTGATCAACACCTCCCAACAGATCGGCGGCGCGCTCGGGCTCGCGATCCTCGCGACCATCGCCAACAGCCGCACCCAAAGCCTGTTCCACGCCGGCGTCCACAGCACGGCCGTGGCGCTGACCAAAGGCTTTGACCGGGCATTCCTCGTCGGCGCCGGCCTCGCCGTCGCCGGAGCGATCCTCGCCGCCGTGCTGATCTCCTCACGCGACAGCCACGAGCACTCCCAGGCGCCCCGCACCGGCGAGGCCGCAAGACCCGATCCCGCAGCCGTTCCCGTCGCCGCGGGCTAAGCGCCTCAGTCGAACCTCGTCGACGCCAGACGAAGTCGGCTGGCCCAGCGTGTCGTTACGGGGCGCAGCTCCGGCCCGCCGGGGCTGCGCCCACCCCAACTCACCCCAAAAACCCATCTCAAGCAAAGGACCAGAACTCATGATTCTCATCACCGGAGCCACCGGCCACGTCGGGTCGGAACTCATCACAGCGCTCCTTCCCACCCACGCAGGCCACCTACGCGCCCTCACCCGCAATCCTGACGCAGTCCTCCCCGACGGCACCGACAAGGTCGTGGCCGATCTCGGCGACAGCGACCTGGCACCCGTACTGGACGGTGTGCACGCGGTGTTCCTGCTAACCGACGGGCTGCACATCGCCGAACACGATCACCGGCTCGTCGCCGCGGCCAGGCTCGCAAGCGTGGAGCGGATCGTCAAGCTGTCCGTGCTCAGCGTCGGACACGACGCCATCGACCCGATCACCACCCTGCACCGAGCCGGCGAGGAGACGATCCGCGACAGCGGCCTCGAATGGACGTTCCTGCGACCGACCGGGTTCATGTCCAACGCGCTCAACTGGGCGCCAATGATCGCGACCGATCAGGTCGTGCACGCCCCGTTCGCCGCTGGCCGGGCGGCTGTCGTGGACCCGGCGGACATCGCCGCGGTCGCCGCCGCCAGCCTCACCGACGACGGCCACGACCACCAGGTCTACGAGCTCACCGGCCCCGAACCGCTCAGCCCCCCTGACCAGGTCGCAATCCTCAGCCAGGTGCTGGACCGCGACGTGCGCTACACAGAATCCGATCCGGCCGACATGCTCGCGCAGATGGTGTCCTACGGCATGCCCGACGACCTGGCGAACGCCGTCATCGAGCAATTCCGCTCCACCCTGGATCCATACAACTCCAAGCCGACAGGCGACATCACCACAGTCACGAGCCGCCCGGCACGCAGCTTCACCGACTGGGCACAGGCCCACCGCACCGAGCTCCTCACACCCCCCAACTGGTGAAAGTAATGCCTGCGGCGGCGCGCGCGTACCTGCCCGGGTGGCGAGGCCATCACCGACCCTAACGCGGCTGCTGCTCCCGGGCGGTCAGGTGCTAGAGGTGTCGGCCGATTGCCTGCTTGACCACCCGGATAGCCCGCCCGGTCCACGATGACCGGGCGGGCATTCTCGAACTCACCGACCGAAAGGAGCGCAAACCTGCTCGTGAGCTCCGACGGGCATTTGCGCGTCGCTGACGACGGTCCCGGTTTGAGCGGAAAGCAGGGGAAAGCAGGGGCGATCGCGAACGGATCGAACGCCAGCTCCAGCGCGACGTTGACGCTGCGGACGATCACCACGAGCGCCGAAGCACCGTCAGAGCGTTCGCGCTGCGTCAGTAATCCAGACATCTCGTCACTGGGCGCGGTGGCGACGCCGCAGGCGCCAGGCTGAAGGCTCTTCTAACGCTGGTTAGACGACGCTGGTGCCTTTGGCACTGGTCACGCGTGTGCGTGGGCTGGGCTGATCCTGCCGCTCGCGGAGGAAGCGGCCTGCTTATCACGGTTTCCGCACGAACTCGCGATAGACCCCAAGCTGCGCACGCATTGCCAATACGCACGCGCGCGGGTTCCCAGGGCGAGCAGGTCCCCGAGCTCGACCGGCGAGCCGGTCAGCGGCGAAGGTGCACTGCGAGGTCGTTGATTCCGATCGCTGGCGAGATCGACGCTCGGAAGGTCGAGCGCCCCCGACGCTCTTGGCGCGGGGACCAGCACAACCGTCGACATGTGTAAGACCTCAAAGAACTCGAGCACCAGACGCTCGAGGAGATCGATGTCGTGGTCGCGCAGCTCGACCCGGCGCTCGCGTCGCTCAGTAACCACGGCATCGAGCTCGCCGAGTTGGTCGTCGCTACCGAGGCCCGGATCGACGCTCGCTGTCTGGCAATCCCAAGGCGTGCTGTTGCTGCTCGCCCGCCAAACACCCGTCGCTGGTGACCTGCCGTGGGTCACCCAAAGTGTCTGCAAACTGGCAGCCCCATCGCCGTGGCGGGGTGCGTGCTGCTTTGGTGCTTTACAGGTCCGAGCTCCTCGCTGGCACCGGGCGCGTCGACTTCGGCCGTGGTGCCCTCGCGCCGAGCCGGGCATCCGCTCCCTCGGGTTCGAGATGCGCGTCGCAACGCAAGAGACGAGTGCTATCGCGCCGGCCGGCTGAGGGTTTGGATGCGCTGGTTCAGGAAGGCGATCTCGGCAGCGTTTTGGGTTCGGTCGATCGCGGCTTGGTATGCGGCTATGGCCTCGTGTGGCTGGCCGGCGCGTCGTAGGAGGTCTGCTCGGATCGCGTGGTAGAGGTAGTACTCGGCGAGGGGTAGCTCGTCGATCAGCTCCAGCGCGTGCCGCGGGCCGTGGATTTCTGCGGCGGCGACGGCCCGGTTGAGCGCCGCGACCGCGGTCGGGGTGAACCTGAGGAGCTGGTCGTAGAGCGCGAGGATCTGGTTCCAGTCGGTTTCTGCCGCCGTGGCGGCATCGCTATGGACGGCGTTGATCGCGGCTTGAAGTTGGTAGGGGCCGGGCTGGTCTTGGCGCAGGCAGCGTTTGACGAGCGCCTGTCCTTCCTTGATCAGATCGCGGTCCCAGAGGCTGCGATCCTGTTGGGGAAGTGGCACGAGTTCGCCCGTGACGGTGGTCCGCGCAGCGCGTCGGGAGTGCAGGAGCAGCATCAGCCCGAGCAGCCCGAGCACCTCGGGCTCGTCGGGCATCATCTCGGCGAGCAGGAGTCCGAGGCGGATCGCCTCGCTGGCGAGCTCCTCGCGGATCAGACGCTCGCCCGAGCTGGCGGCATAGCCCTCGTTGAAGATCAGGTACACGACCGCCAGCACCGACGCGAGACGCTCTGGCAGGTCGGCCTCGCTCGGGACCCGGCACGGGATCCGGGCGTCGCGGATCTTCCCCTTCGCGCGGACCAGGCGCTGCGCCATCGTCGTCTCTGGCACGAGGAACGCCCGCGCGATCTCCGGGGTGCTCAACCCGCCCAGCAGCCTGAGCGTCAGCGCCACCTGAGCCGCCCGGCCCAGCGCTGGATGGCAGCAGGTGAAGATCAGGCGCAGGCGGTCGTCGGGCACCGGACCCTCCTCGACAGGCTCGTCGCGGGCGTGTAGTAGCGCCGCTTGGGCGTGGCGGTCATCGCGCGCGGATTCGCGGCGCAGCCGGTCGATCGCGCGGTTGCGAGCGGTGGTGATGATCCAGCCCGCCGGTGCTGGCGGCAGGCCGCTCTCAGGCCAGCGCGCGACCGCGGTCGCGAACGCGTCCTGGACCGCCTCCTCGGCGATGTCGATGTCACCGAACACGCGGGCGAGCACCGCCACCGCCCGCCCATACTGCTCGCGAAAGACACGCTCGATCTCTTCATGCGGGACGGTGGGCACGCTCCGTTAGTCCTCGAGCTCGCCCAGGAACGGACGCACCTCGATCGGCAGCGTCGTCGCCCGTGCGACCTTCCGCCCCCACGCGAGCGCCTCATCCAGGTTCTCTGCCTTGATGATCACCAGACCGCCGACGTGCTCCTTGCCCTCAACGTAGGGCCCATCCGTCATCGGCATCCCATCAGTGCGCGGGTCGAGCACCGTCGCGGTGCTCGACGCGTGCAGCCCGCCGGAGAACACCCAGGTCCCCGCGGAGCGCATCTCCTCCCGCACCACCAGCACATCACCCGCGATCTTCTCGAGCACCTCACGGGCTGGTGTAGGTCCGTCGGGCTGGTAGATGCTCAGCAGGTACTGCTTCATGCTCACTCCTCTCACCCTCAGCTTCCCACTCTCCGGCCAGGCGCCGGGCGATCGCGCCAAGCCTCGCCGACGGGGACAGATTCTCATCTCCTATCACCCAGCGGGCTCGTAAGCGGCGATCAACACCCCCTTGCTAGTGATGCTGCTGTCAACCAGCCGCAACGACGCGTGCGTCCCGCCGCCGAACAGCCGGCGTCCTCTGCCGAGCACCACAGGGGCGATCATCAGCAGGTACTCGTCGATCAGATCGGCGGCCATCAGCGAGCCGATCAGCACGCCGCTACCCATGATCACGAGGTTCGCGGTCGAGCTCTGCTTGACGTCTGCCACGGCGGCCGGAACGTCGCCGCGCAGCAGAGTCGAGTTCGGCCACTCGAGCTTCGTCGCCGGGTTGCTCGAGGCGACGTACTTGCGGATGTTGTTCAGCGGGTCCTTGAACGGGCCGCCCTGGGCGTTCCAATAGCCCAGCAGCTGCTCGTAGGTGTGGCGCCCGAACAGCCACGCGTGACCATCGCCCATCCGTTCGCCCATCTTGGCAACGATCGTCTCGTCCCCGTACGGGGCATTCCAGCCGCCGAGCTCAAACCCATCCCGCGTGTCCTCGTCCGAGCGCCCCGGGCTCTGCATCACGCCGTCAAGCGACACGCCATTCATCACGATGACCTTTCCCAACTCCTGTCCTTTCGATCTCGGCAGCACCACAAAACACCGCCGCCTGGGGATTCCCGAGACCAGCGCTATCCCGGCCTCTCACCCCCTACACGAACGCGAACAGCCGAAATCGACACCGCGCCACCGCTGCAAGCAGCACAGCGGTCACGACGAGCGTCGACGCCGGCACTGCCGCTTCAGGCGTGGGCCAACAGCGTCGCAGGCCTCAACCTAGACCTGCTCTGCCAATGGCACGGGCACCTCGGGCGCGACGCCGACTTCCCCGCCTTGCGCGGATCTCAGGATTCGGCGCGAGTTCATCACGTGAAAGGGGGTGGGAGGGACGGCTGAGACGTGCTCTCCGCGCAAAGCATGGCGCCCGTCGTTTGCGAGAGGTAGACCCGTCCCAGCCTGAACGCGCGATTGGCGGGGCGTGATCATCATCGATGAATCTGGGCCCACCCTCCGGTCTAAAGATGCAGCGCGGGACCGAGCACGATTGAACATGAGGAAACGAGGAAGGTCGACATGGCAGATCGCAACAACCATCTGGCCGGGCTCCTGCCGGCGGAGCCGTATCCGGCGCTGCGTCAGCTGGATCGGCTGATCGGTAAATGGCAGGTGACAGGATCGCTGGTTCAGGGCTTCATGACCTACGAGTGGATGGAACGCGGCTTCTTCTTGATTCAGCACGTCGACGCAGAGGCTGGCGATCGACAGATCAGGGGCGTCGAGTACATCGGCTTCGACGAGGACACGCAGACGCTGCGCTCCCACTACATGGACGTCCACGGCGCGAACTTCACCTACACGTGGGAGATCGACGGCGACACGATCAGGATCTGGTTCGGGGACCTGGGCTCGGACAACTTCTTCGAGGGCCACTTCAGCGAGGATGGCCACTCCTACTCGGGCGCCTGGCAATGGCCCGGCGGCGGCTACACCGCCACGCTCACGCGCGTCAGTTGAAGCGCCCACGGTCGAGAAAGTCGGCGACGTCGGCAACGGCAACAACGCCCGCTCCAAACGAGTGCTTGGCGCTGGCCGGCGGCAGGCCCTCCTTTTCGCCAGGAGCACAACGCGTCCCGGCAGCGTCGGCGCCGGTCGATCAGAAGGCGCCGGCTCCCCTGCAGACCGCGGAAACCTATCGCCGGTACGGGTCCGCGCCGATGGGTTCTCGACCTGCGGGTAGTGCGACGTTGACCTCGCGGTCGGGGTCATCGTCAGCGGTTGCGCGCTGCCGCGGGCGCGCGGATCCTCCGCCAGCGCTCTGTACTCGCCGAACACAGCCTACTGCTCCACCTCGGACAGCACCTTGTAGTAGCCGGGCTTGTAATGGACCAACATCGCGTACTGCATCTCAGCCTCCCGATGGGGATGGATTGTCGCCATGACAACGAACGGCCGCACGCTGAGGGGACAGCCTTCAAGCGAACCGGAACAGGCGAACCTCCATGGACCCGTCACCCCGCGACCGGTCCCCAGCCCCGACCTCAACCGCGCTCGCCGGACCCCCGCACGTCATCGATTGGCGAGGAACGCATTCCCGAGCGCGGCTGGCGGTTCGGACGCCTCCCGACTCCGGGTGGTTCTGGAGCGACGTGGGAACGGCGTCGGTCGGACCGCCCACCCGCTCGCCGATCGCTTGGGGGCGCGAGCCCGCGATCGGAAGTCGAAGATCGCCACACGCCGCGGGGACCACACCGTCAAGGGTCGCTGGATCGGTCCCACGAGCTGAGCTCTCGAGAGGGCCAAGTCGAGGCCGAGTGTCTGCCGGCAACGCCCCTTTTTGCCGTCAACCGGCGTCACCACGCCAGACGATGGGTCAACATGGGACGATGTGAAGCGTGACAACGACCGTGCTCGAGCGGGCGTCCGCCGGCGATCAGGTTGCCTTCCGCGAGCTCACGGAGCCGTATCGGCGCGAGCTGGAGATTCACTGTTACCGGATGCTCGGCTCGGTGCAGGATGCCGAGGACGTCCTGCAGGAGACGATGCTGGCTGCCTGGCGCGCGCTGGCGGATTTCGAGCGGCGATCGAGCTTGCGGACCTGGCTGTACCGGATCGCAACGAACCGATGCCTGAACGTGCTGCGCGATGGCGGTCGCCGCCCCCGCTCGGTACCGCCGCTGACGTTTGAGATTCCGTCGCCGACGAGGATGTCCGATCCTGGTTGGCTGGAGCCGTATCCGGATGACCGGCTCGGGTGGCTCGCGGACAGCCAGCCAGGGCCGGCGGCGCGGTATGAGAGCCGTGAGGCGATCGAGCTGGCCTTTATCAGCGCCTTGCAGCGACTGCCTGGACGCCAGCGCGCGGTGCTGGTGCTGCGGGACGTGCTGGGCTTCCACGCTGCGGAGACCGCGGCGATGCTCGAGACCTCGGTCGAGGGTGTCAAGAGTGCGCTCAAGCGCGCCCGGGCGACGATCGAGCAGGAGCTCGGTGACCGGACGCAGCGGATCGCCCCGCCGCCCCCCGCGTCTCGTGGAGGAGCAGGAGCTGGTGGAGCGGTTCGCCAGGGCGTTCCTCGCTGACGACGTCGACGGGATGATCGCTCTCGTCACGCAGGACGCGTGGTTCCGGATGCCGCCCGCCCCGCACAAGTACCACGGCCAGGAGCTGATCGGCACGTTCCTCACGGCGGTTTCTCAGGGGCATTCGGGCCAGTCGAGCCGTCTGATCGCCACCCGTGCGAACGGAGAGCCCGCGTTCGCGACCTATTACATCGACCCACTCTCGGGGTTGGTCCAGCAGGCCGGGCTGTTGGTGCTGTCGCTGGCGGGCGCACGGGTCTCTGAGCTGACCTGGTTCCTCGGCCCCGGCTACCTAGAGCGGTTCGATCTACCCAGCGCCCCCTTTGCGGACGCTCCGGTGTCAAAAGCTCCGTAACCGCTAATGCCGGCCCAGCCGGCAGACACCAGGAGGCTCAAATGCCCGTCTTGATGATGGTCGAAATCCCCGGCGCTGATGCAGCGTTCGCGGAAGGGATGCGCCACGCCGGAGTCCTTGACGAGCTGCAGAAGGCCCAAGGGTTTCGGGGTCACTGGAGCGGCGCCGCCAGCACGGGCTACAGAGCGATCGAGCTGTGGGACTCGCGCGAGGACTGCCAGGCGTTCGCCGAGGGCCACTTCGCGCCAAGGCTGCCGCCGGGAGCCGAGCTCCCGCCGATGGAGTTCTTTGAATTGAACTTCGAGATCAAGCCCGCAACCTAGTCACATTGAGCGAGCGGTCACTAACCGCCAATTCCTTCCAGCCCAGCCGAGTCGGATTGGTGCTCGGGGTGGCTGCCGCTTCATCGCGAAGCGGCAGCCGCCGAGCCGCCTGGAGACGCGTGGTCCGTCGCACGGCCAGCAAGCACCCGAGCTCTTGCGCTCCCGGCAGACGGCCACCAAAGCACTCGCAGTCGTGCTGCTAGGCCCCACGCACGACGCCGCTCAGTCGTAGATCGATGTTCCGGCGCCGGGCGCCGCGTTGGCACCGTACGGCATGACGTCTTCGATATAGCCGGGTTGCTGCTCGACGCGCTCAAACCAGCCAGGAGCGGAGGTTGACGTACGGTTGCAGGTCGAGCCCGGCCTCGTTTGCAAGGTGCGTGTAGCCGTAGATCGCTATGTCGGCGATGGTGTAGCGCGCGCCGACAAGAACTCGTTGTGACTGAGGTGATCATTGAGTCGTGAGAGCACAGGCCCGGCACCGCTGCGGCGACGGATCGCATCGGGATCCGAAGGGCTGGACCGTCCGATCAGCAGCCGAAAGCGGAGGCCCCCGATCATCGGAATCACGTCGGTCTGGTCATAGATCAGCCAGCCGACGGCCTGTGCGATCCCGAACGCGTCGTCCGGGAGCTAGCCGGTGCCTTGGGCGAGGTAGAGGAGAATCGCGTTCGCGTCGGGCAGATGGCGGCCGCCCTCGGTCTCGAGCACGGGCGTGGTGCGCATCGGATTGATGCGCGCATATTCGTCGGTGAGCGTCTCGCCGTTGAAGCGTCCAAACCGGCCATCAGCGCGCGGAAATCGGCGCGCAGCGCCGGGAGGTCGGCGTAGGGGTTGGCAGGGCGGTCGGGGAGACGCTCCAGTGTTGGCGCGCGTAGGCGATTCGTCACGGAGATCCCCAAGCCGGCCGCGAGCGTGAAGCTGATGAGCGTTCCACCTCCAAAGAGCCCGGGCCGCAGCAGCGCAGCGGCAGCCGCGAGCGAGCCACACGAACTCCACGCCGAGAACAACACGCGGCGGTCAGTGACGGTCAAGCCGGACAGCCACGCGATTCCAGACGCGACAAGCCCGCCGGCGACGCAGCGACGATATTTGACAGGTACGGCGCATTGCCGCCCGATAGCTTCCCCTCATATGATCGCGATCGCCGCCAGCGCCGCAAGCACCGACCCCGAAGACGAGTTCACATCCTCCCTGGCCACCGTCCTACGCGGGCTCGCGAAGGAATGAAGAATGGGGGTGGCACCAGACCGGCTCGATGAAGCGCTCGACGAGCCAGTCGGTGCATGCCCGCCTACCAAGCTCGCAGGCACCGCGGCACGCACCAACAAGAGCAAGGCGCGTCGCCAACCCCCGTGCGAGACCGCCAGTCGCCAAGGACAGGACCGGCCTCGCTTTCGGTGCGGGCTAATTCCGACAGCGTGTCAGCGAAGGAACGCTCAGCGCACAGCGGCGCCGATCGGCGTCGGCCCCGGAGTTGGCGAGGATCAGGACTCCCTGATTGCCGGTACGAGTATCTGCTTTGGGGGTGGCTGCGGTGCGCGACCCGGCGGATCGCTCGCCGCAGCCTGCGGCGTCGCAGGCGACGTCCTTCACGGGCGTCAGAGCGGGTGCCGTGGTTGTGGCGGTCAGCTCTGGGGTAGGGCACGACGGTCGCGGGACATGTGCAGGTCGATTGCGGGTCGCTTGCCCGGGATCGCGAGTACCGCGCCGACGCCGAGCGCGAGGGCAGCGGCGCAGAGCGCGAAGGCGAGCGCGAAGTCTCCGTCCAGTGAGCCGCTACGGGCCAGGCATTCGGTGGCGATCGCGGCCCCGAATGCTCCGCCCAGGGTTCGCATCACGGTGTTCATCGCTGTGGCCACACCAGTCTGACGCGGGCCGACGGCGACGACGATCAGGTTGGCTAGCGCGCCCAGGCCGAATCCAAGGCCCAGCCCGAGCGCGCCGGTGGCGAGGATGAGCTGCCAGGCGTGGTGATGGGCGAGGGCCAGCGCGAGGTAGGCGCCGAGCATGAGCGTAACGCCGGCCAACAGCTGCGCCCGCGAACCGATGCTGCGTGCGATGCGGCCGGTGAGCGGTCCGACGATCAGTTGCGGGGCGGCGGTGGGCAGCATGAACAGTCCGGCGGCGGTGACCGAGCCGCCGAAGCCAACGCCGGTGGCGCGCGGCAGCTCGACGAGCGCGGGCACGAGGGCGATCGACGCGTACATGCCGACGCCGAGCAGGAACGCCGCGAGGTTTGTCGTCCAGACGCCGCGCAGCGCCATCATCCGCATGTCGACGAGCGGGTTGCCGCTGGCCAGCTCGTGGCGAACCCACGCGGCGACGAGCAGCGCGCCCGCGCCCAGGAGCCCCAGCATGCGGGCCGAGCCCAGACCCCAGGCGCTGGCCTTGCTGACGTCGACGAGCAGCGCCGAGAGGCCGGCGACCATGAGCGCGGCGGATGCGAAGTCGACGGGCGCGGGCGTGCGGACTGGCGAGCGGGGCACCCACCGCGCGATAGCGCCCGCGACCGGGACGAGCACCGCGAGCGGCAGCCAGAACAGCCAGCGCCAGCCCAGCATGGCGATGACCGGGCCGGCGATCACCAGCCCGACTCCGGCGCCGACGCCGAGCAGCGACGAGACAACGCCGATCGCACCGGCCACGCGATCGCGCTCGAGTTCGTCGCGCAGCACGCCGAACGCGAGCGGGAACACGGCCCCGCCGGCGCCCTGAGCCACGCGACCGGCGAGCATCACCGGCAGCGAGGGCGCCAACGCGCACATGAGCGTGCCCAGGCCGACCACGGTCACCACGACACAGAGCATGCGATCCTTGCCGCGGATGTCGCCCATCCGGCCGAGCACCGGGGTGAGCACGGCTGTGGCCAGCAGGTTCACGGTGAGGATCCAGGCACCGCTCGAGGGCCCTGCGCGCAGGGCATGGTCGATGTCGGGCAGGGCGGGCACAACGGCGGCCTGCAAAACCGCGAAGAGCGCGCCTCCCAGCGCCAGCACGGCCACGACAAGATCACAACGACGGTCGTTCATCACAACCTCCATGAGACGAGGAGCCAAGGACGCATCGAACGGTAAGCTCTCAACGCAAGACGGTGAATGCCTCAGAGTCACGCGTGGATGTCCAATCGTCTCTTCACGGCCTCGATCTGATCGGTGACGCCGTTGCGGCGATGCGCACCGGCCAGCCCCAAGTCGCGCGAGCGCTGCTGCATGCTCCGTGGGGGCTGCGGTTCCCGGCGGCCGGAGCGATCGGCGTGCAGATCATCCTCAAGGGCAACGCCTGGCTGACGGGCCCAGGCGGAGACGATCCGATCGCGCTGGGTGCGGGGGACATCGCGCTCATCCGCCGCAACGCTCCCCACGCGCTAGCCGACGATCCCGCGACACCGCTATTTGACGCCGACTATGCAACCCACGTACCCGCCAACCACTGGCCGCAGGACGGCAGCGCGCTGGACCCCGCGACCGGCGGCACGGTACTACTGGGCGGGACGTACGACCTCGCCGGCGCCCGCGCGCATCCGCTGTTCTCCGACCTCCCCGACGTCGTGCACCTGCGCGCCCGCGTCGGCGCCGCCTCCGAGGTACGCGCGATCGTCGACCTGCTCGGCGCCGAGCTGGACCGCGATCTGCCAGGCACGAGCGCCGCGACCCCGGCGTTACTCGACCTGCTGCTGCTCTACGCGTTGCGCGCCTGGTTCGAGGCGCCGCAGGCCCCGAGCGGCTGGGCCCGAGCCAGCCGCGACCCCGAACTGAGCGTCGCCCTGCGTCTTATCCGCGACCAACCACAGCACCCGTGGACCGTCGCCGAACTGGCCGCCCGCTGCAACCTGTCGCGAGCCGCCTTCGCCCGGCGCTTCACCGAGCTAACCGGCCAGCCGCCGCTGACCCACCTCACCTGGTGGCGGATGACCCTCGCCGCACAGCTGCTCCGCGCCAGCCATGATTCGCTCAGCGCTATCTCCGCACGAGTCGGCTACGCCAACGAGTACGCCTTCTCCAAAGCGTTCCGACGCGAACTAGGGATGGCACCATCCCGCTACCGCACCGCCACACAGCCAGAACGCCGCCGCTGACTCGGAGGCCACTAACGGTTATGCTCGACATCGTGCGCGATCGTCGGATGGTGGTGACTGCCGCAACCCCGGAGGCGTTGGTGGCGACTAACTGCTCTCCCCCTCACGCATCTTCGAGAGCATTCTCCCGCGAGATTGCTCTCTGAGATGCGTTGGTGGGACGAAGATCCCCTTGCAGCATGGACGTGGGATCTGGCGAGTGCCGCATCTCCGAGAGCATTCTCAGCTCAAAATGCTCTCCGAGATGCGTGAGGGGGCTGCTCTTAGTCGCCAGCTATCCCTCCGGAGTGGCGACAAACCGGGTCTGCAGAGGGGCGCGATCCGGCTTCCGCCGTGGCGACAAATAGTAGCGCTCTGGTAGGTGGTCACCAGTTGTGTTGGGCCTGCTGATCGGGCGCTCTGGCGTGGTCGTGGCGTACCTCGAGTCAACGGTCGGGGCGCGCGGTGGCTTGCTGGAGGGCGCAGCAACCCCGGAGCGGCCGGATCGACGCTCGCCGGGGAGATCTGCTCGACCGCGCCGGGGCGAGGACCGCTGTGAAGCTGTTGAGCAACCCAAAGCGACGCTGCCTTTGGCGGTTCGGGCTCTCGAGCAGCTCTACGAGAGCCACGGACCCAAAACGGCTCAGCTGACCCCGGTTTGGGTTATCCAGCATGCGATCGGCGGCGTTCGCGCCGCCTTCCGGGGAGGCTGAGCGAAAAACGTCGCGGTCGAGCGGCGCGCGGCGGCGTCGACGGCGAACCCGGCGCTGGCATCGCTGGACGCGTTGTATCGCTGCCTCGAGCTCGGGCGGGCGAACGTGCGTCGCGACAAACCTGCACAGGCCGCCCCGCGAGCGTTGGACGAGGCCGGGCAACGCCTGCTGCTGCGCGCGGCGGAGGCCGCGCCGATCCGTGCGCGGGCGTTGGTGATGCTGATGCTGTTCACGGCGCTGCGGATCTCCGAGGCGGTCGCGCTCGACGTCGACGACGTGCGGATCACGACGCGCAAGGCCGTGATGGGCAAGGGTGAGATGCAACGCGACGTGCCGCTCAACGCGCTTGGTGCGCCAGGTCCTCGACGAGTGGTTGGAGCAGAGATCTGTACTCGCGCGCGAGGGCGAGCGGGCGCTGTGGATCAGCCGAACCGGCGTACGGCTGTCAGCGCGGTCCGCCGATCGGGACGTGCGGATGGTCGCCGCGGGCGCGGGGCTTGAGCTGTCGGCGCACACACTGCGTCACACGTGCCTGACGGGCTTGGTGCGTCGCGGGAACGATCTCGTGATAGTCCCGGAGCTGGCGGGTCATCAGAAGCTCGAGACGACGCGGCGATACACGCTGCCGTCCGCGGCTGATCGCCAGCGCGCGGTTGAGGACCTGCAGATCGACTACTGACCGAGGGAGGCCAAGGGTGGGATATCCGAACGACGCGGAGCGTAGGCGACTGGAGCGGTTCCCTGACCGGATCGTAGTCGAGGATTCCGGGCGTGCTTCGCGCTGTCTGACCGTGACCGGTTGCTGGTGCTCGACCAGCAACCCGGAGAACCGGCTCGGGCTGGCTGTTTCGTTGTGCGCGCTGCGGTTCTTGGGGTTCGTGGCTGACGATATTGCGTCGATCCCTGATGAGGCGCTCGGGTTTGTCGCCCGGCAGGTCGACGCCGAGGCCCACGAACTGCTCGCGTATGGCTCCCGGGCGCAGGCCAGCAGCGATCACCTGCAACTGGTTCTCAACCATCTCGGCTGGCGCCGCGCCGGCGAGGCCGATCGTGAGCGCCCGCCGGACTGGCTGATCGAGCGCGCGATTGAGCACGACAGCCCGGCGACGTTGATGGGGATGCTGGGCCGAGCATCTCCGTGCTCGAAGCGTGATGCGCCCGCCGGTCGAGACGCTCACGCGGATGATCGCGACCGCCCGCGGGAACGCGCACCCCCGCGTCGATCAGCTCCTCGCCGACCCGCTTCCCCCGGAGCGGCGACGCGAGCTCGACGCGCTGCTGGACGGTGGGTCGGGGCAGACCAGCAGCCTCGCGGACCTCCGTGGACGCGCCGCCCGGACCGGCGTGAAGGAGGCGCTGGGCCAGGTCGAGCGCTACCGCCGGCTGATCGCGCTCGGCGCCGCGGAGATCGACGTGAGCATGCTCCCGCCGGCGCGGCGGCGTGCATTGGAGACGATGGGACGACGGATGACCGCCCAGCAGATACGCAGGCTTGAGCCCGCGCGACGACACCCGCTGATGCTGGTGCTGCTGCAAGCGCTCGTGATCGAGCGTGGCGATGAGCTGCTCGACCTGTTCGGCAAGCTGCTGCGCTTGAGTGATGGCCGCGCCGGCCGGCGAGTCGACAAACAGCGTCGCAAGGCTGCCCGCCAGCGCGATGAGCTCGCCGCTCTGGGCCGTCAGCTCTCGATGATCCTGCTCGACTGCGTCGAAGCGGGCGAGGTGCCGTTCGACCGCGTCCGCAGCGAGGTTGGTCTCGAGCGTCTCCAAGCAGCGTCCGCGGTCACCCCGGAGCAGATCGCGCCGATCGACGAGCAGCAGCTCGATCAGCTGCTCGGCAGCTACAGCCACCTGAGCCGAGCGATGCGCGCGATCCTCGACGCCGTTGTCCTGCGTGGCGCGAGCAGTGCCGACTAGCAGTTGCTCGCCACGCTCAAGCGGTTCCGAGCGGCGCACGACCAGTTCGTCGATGAGCCGGTCGAGTTGCTGCCGAAGACGTGGCGCGCGTGGGCGCTCGACGACAACGGGAGAATTCGGCGAACTCGCCTGGAGCTCGGGCTGTGGTTCATCGCCCGCGACGCGCCGCGTGCCGGACGCCTGTTTCGCCCGATCGGGCGGCGCTGCGCCGATCCGGCCGGGTTCCTGATACCCGCCGGCCGCTGGCAGGCTGACCCGTCACGAACTCGCGTTCACGTTCGGCCGCACGCTGCACGCCGAGCAGCGCCTCGCCGAGCTCCGGGCCGATCAGCAGCAGGCGCTCCGCGATCTCCAGGCCGCGGTCGACGCCGGAAACGGCGCGCGGCTGGTCGCCGGCCGCCTCGAATCGCCGAGGTCGAGGGGTGGACCGGGTTCACCGGCCAGCTCACGCACGCCGCTGGCGCGACCCCACGGATGGGCGATCTGCAACAGCATCTCCACGCCGCGCTGCTCGCGAGCGGCTTGAACATCGGGCCGACCCGGATGGCTGAGTGCTGCCCGCTCAGCTACCGCCAGCTCGCGTGGGCGACCGACTGGTATCTCGGCGACGAACAGCTCCAAGCCGCCAACGACGTCCTCGTCGACTACCTCCACCACCTGCAGCTCGCGTCGCACTGGGGCACCGGCAGGTTCTCAAGCTCCGACGGGCAATGCTCCGGCGCCCGTGGCCGCGCGGCGGCCGCCGATGCGATGGCCCGTGAGTTCGGGTTCCGCCGCGGCGCGCTGAACCTCGTGAACTGGGTCTCAGACCAGTACAGCCAATACGGCACCAAAGTCGTGTCCGTCACTGAACGCCAAGCGATCCATACGCTCGAAGCGATCCTCCACACCCCGTTGCCGATCGCCGAGCACACCACCGACACGCACGGCGCGACCGAGCTCGTATTCGCGCTGTTCGACCTCCTCAGACTCAGCTTCATCCCGCGCCTCCGAGATGCTGGAGATCTCAGGCTCTACCTTCTCGGTGAGCCCGCCGGCCTGCCCGTCGATGTCGTGCTGCGATCCCGGGCCCGGCCGGAACGGATCCTTGTGCAGTACGACGACCTGCTACGAACGGCCGCGTCGCTGAAACGCGGCTGGGTCCCGGCGAGTCTGCTGATCACCCGCCTGAAGAACGCCACGCCCCAAACCCCGCTCGCGGTCGCGCTCGGCGAGTACGGCCGGATCGTCCGCACCAACTTCCTCCTGCGCTACTGCGCTCACCCCTTGCTCCGCGCCCGGATCCACGGACAGCTCAACAAGGGCGAGACGCTCCACGCGTTGCGCCGGCACCTCGTGATCGGCTCCCGCGCCCAGATCCCCCGCCGACGAAGACGACCACCGCCGGCACGCGCTCTACCTCCAGATCCTCGTCAACGCCGTCCAGGTCTGGAACGCCCGGTACATGACCGCCTCAATCGACCACCTCCACGCCGCCAAGCCCGACGTCGTCGCCCACGACGAGGCGCTGAGTCGCGTCGCGCCGGTCACGCACGCGCATGTGAACTCGCTCGGCCGCTACGAACTGGACCGCCAGCCGCCGCCCCCGGGGCCAACTCCGCCCGCTACGCCGGGGCGGAAGCGATGATCGAGCCATCCCGACCCCGCCGCTCGGCGTGAGTGGCGACAAACACTAAGGATTTTGCGCAAATGATGGCGCCACCCCTTGCTGGCGCGCACGGTCGATGGTGAGATTGCCGATCTTGCTGACACCGCGTTCGTCATGTTGCGCGGCGCGGCGTTCGATGCGCGCCACCGCGGCCGCGAGCGTGTACGAGGCGATTTCGCCGGGTAGCGCGACGTCGGCGCCGGCGTTGAACGCGCGCGCGAGCTGGAGTCCTGGTCAGCGCCGACAAGGATCACCGGCACGGTCCGGTCAGCACCGTCGATCCCGCCCGCCCGAAGATCGCGCAGCAGCGCAAGCGTGCAGCGTTCGTCCCCGACGGCCGCCAGCAGGACCGCCTGCGCGATACCGGAAGCAAGCGCGGCGCGTGCTCCCGCCACCGTGCGTGAAGGACGGACCGTGTGTCCCTCAGCTGAGAGCTCGCGGACGCGATCATCCAACACGCTGCGATCACTGCCGATTAGCAGCACATCGTCCATGCCCGAAATCTAATGGCCAGTCCGGTCGGATTCCGTCTTGCGCAGCCTCGGCGGGCGCGACGTGTCGCTCGGAGATCGACGGGTCGCGGCGACGTGTCGCTTCTGTCGGCGAGGGTCGCTGGCGTCCCATGTGGCGAGTGCCGGGGTGGCCCCTAAAGCCCACAGGCAGCCCACGTAGCCGCTCGTTTCTGCTGCATTCCTAGCTGAGACCCCAAACCCCCAGCGCGCATCACGACTTAGCGCCGTTTTCTGCTCCGCTGCTACCCCGACCCCGTCTGAAGGACGGCAGCTACCGGGACGCTGCCAGCCCCGCCCGGGTGTTCATTCCGAAGCCTGGTAGGCCGGACGAGCACTGGGCCAGAGGGGCCGCCTCCCGCCGACCCTACCCCTAAATTAACTAACGCGATGGCTCCACCACCCCCGGCATCATCGGATGCCCCGGACAGCTCCTCAGTCGTTCAGATAGCGCTCGCGTTGCTTAGTGCCGCCGGCGCCGGCATCGGCGGGCTGGGCGTCGTGACGGCTGTCGGCGGGATCGTCACCGAGGCGAGGTTCCGTGGGGCGGGGCTACCTTCCGAGCTGTCGGTCAGCGTGGAGTCGCGCAGCTACCTGCTCGCGATGGGCGGAAACGTGCTCGCGCTGAGCGGGCTGGCCGCACTGGTGCTCGTGGGGCTCATCCACTGGTTGCCACGGCCGCTTGACCGCGACGCCGCGCCCTGGAAGTGGCTATTGGGAGACCGTTCCTTCCGACATCGCTGGTGTATCTTCGGCGGATGGACAGCGGTCTTGACCGTTCTGGACTACTACTTGGGTTGGGGACGGTCGGCGCTGCTGCAGTACTGGTCGCAGCGGTTCATGTTCGCGGGGGTGATAGTGGTTGCGCTCGCGGGATCCGCGGCAGCGACCGTACTCGCCCGCCACGCCCGAAGCAGCGAGAAGCCGCTCGACGAGGCGCTGCGTCTGGCCGGGCTCTTTGGCGTTCTCGTATTACTCAGCGGCACCGTCGCAACGGCCGGAAGCCTCAACTATCCGAGTGTTCGCCCGGCGGCGGTCTTGCTACTCGACAAACCGCCGCTTGTGCTCTGTGGCATCTACGTCGGTCAGACCTCCGACCGCGTGTATATCGGCGAAGCATTCCAGAGGGGCGGCAAGAGTACGTCTGTTCTCGGCGACCACAACATGGGCCAGGTGATCGAGCTGAGACGTGCGGACGTGGGACGCCTGGTCATCGGTGGGTACCAGCCGCTCCCTGAGGCGCTCAGCGCCAAACAGGAGCAACGGTTCGAGGAGCAGGTCACAGTCCCAGGAACCGCTCCCCCCCAGAATTGCTAGCCGGGCTGCGGCATCCAACACCATTGATTCTCGGCTTGCTCGGCTCCGATACCCACAGCAACTTCCAAGCCCGCGCCGTCGCAAAGCGACCGGCAAAGGCTTGGACCCTTTCCGTCCGGACCGTCCGCCACAATTTCCAACGTTGGAGTTCTTGCGCGATTTGCCCGCGCAGACCCGTGCCTTGCAAGTCGTGGGTGGTTACCGTCGGGGTCGAGGGGACGGGGACCGTGACGGTGCGTGGGTGAGATCCCGTGTTGGTGGGTTGGTCGTTGCGCCGACCCGGAGACAGAGTTCACGGGAGATGTCTGGGATCTGCGGAAGGTCGGTCTCGCACGATGGCGTCGCTTTGGACTTCTCGGTGATCATGCAGGGCTGGCTGCGGGAGGCGGCCAAGGGTTGGGCTCGCGGCCGGGCATCGACCAGCAACAACATGGCGGGCTCGCAATCGATGCTGCTCGCGGTTGCGCTGCTGTCGGAGTCACTCGCGCTGCGCGAGGACAGCGGACGTGACAGATCCGCGCTCGCCCGTGTCGACGTGCGCGCGTTCGTCGAGCGCGTCGGCCGGCTTCACCGCGCCGGGCGGCTGTCCAAGACCCGCTACTACCAGAGGCCCACCAAGGTCCGTCAGTGCCTGCGCGAATGCAAAGACTTCGGGCTCTATGAGCCGCGCGCGCCGCTGCATCGCCTCAGCGGCGATTTCGCCGTCTGGCCGCAGGACGTGCGCAGGCCGCCGAAGGACGAGGACGACGGCGGCGAGGGGCGCGCGCTGCCCCAGGTGGTGATCGACCAGCTGCTGTCAGACACCTACCTTGACCTGCTGCGCGTCCGGCATGGCGAGGACGTCTGCATGATGCTGCGGATCCTGGCCGACACGGGTCGTCGTCCCGGCGAGCTGGCCGCGTTGATGGCGACATGCCTGGAGCTGGAGCGGACCGAGTTCATCGACCAGGAGACCGGCGAGCTTGCGATCGCGTGGGTGCTGGTGCACGACACGCCCAAGGTCGCGGTCAAGCACTATCGGCTGTTCGTCGCGCAGTCGACCGCACTGTTGATCATCGAGCAGCGCGAGCGCGTGGTCGCGCGCTACCGGGGCACGCCACTGTCGGCGCTGCGCCTGTTCCCGCGCGATATGCGCAACCCGCATGGGACCTTGCCGGCGTCCTGGGGCCGCCTCAGCGATGCCGTTCGCGGCTGGCGCGACGGGCTACCCAAGCTCGTCGGCACCAGCGGCGAGGACTACCCGCGCGAGCGGGTGATCCCCTACGCGTTTCGTCACAGCTTCGCGCAGCGCCACGCCGACAACGGCACGCCGCTGGACGTGCTTGCGGCGATGACGGGGCACCGCACGATCGATACGACGCGAGCTACTACAAGGTGGACAAGTCGCGGATGCGCAAAGCCGTCGCGCGCGTGTCGAAGATGCAGCTCAACCACGCCGGCAACCGCATCAGCGCAGGCTTCGCCGGGCTCGTCGACGCGGAGTATGACCGCTACCGGGTCGGGCAGATCGCGGTCGCGTTCGGCACCTGCCACGAGCCCAGCAACGTTAAGTCCTCAGGCCAGTCTTGCCCTTACCGGTATCGCTGCTTCGGTTGCACCCATTTCCGCACCGACCCGTCCTACCTGCCCGAGCTGCGCGGGCACCTGCAGAAGCTGCTGGCCGATCACGAGCGCCTGAACGCCATCACCGACGGGATGCTCGAGGAGTGGGCCCGCCGGGACGCGCTCCCGGCGCCCGAGGAGATCGTCGCCGTGCGCCGGCTGATCCGCAACGCCGAAGCGATGCTGGACGGGCTCGTCCCTGCCGAGCGCGCCTCGCTCGATGAGCCCTCGGCGTCATCCGCCGCGCCCGCGCGAACATCGACACGGCGCTCCCGCTCCACCTGAGCGCCACGGTCCGCCAGCCCGCCCCGAGCCTGTATCCGCAGAGCGCCAGCGGAGCCTCGGCGTGAACGGCGAGGACCGGACGGCCGCCGCGACGGCCCGCAAGCGCGCTGACAGCGAGCATAAGCGCGAACGGTCCTGACCGTCGCTCGCGCGTGGGTCGACCGCGGCCAGGACCTCTCCTGGGAGCGACTCGCCCGCGGCGCGCAGATCAACCCCGGGTTCGTGCACCGCACCCCGGGACTCAAGGCCGAGGTCAACGCGCTGCGCGAGGACGCGGCAGTCGAGCTTCAAGCTGGCTTGCGCAGCGGCACCGCGCTCACGATGGCCTCAGTGAAGGCCGAGAACGAGTTCCTCAAGCGTCGCCTGCACGAGCGCGAGCGGGACGTCGCCACGCTCAAGCGCAGGCTCGGCGAGTCTCTCGGCCAGGCGATGCTCGACCAGCACGCCCCCAGCGACGAGGATCTCACCAAGCGCATCGCCGAGCTCGAACAGCAGCTATTCGAAGCGAGAGAGACGCTGCGCGACCGCGACGAGCAGCTCCAAGCAGTCCGCACTCTCAACCAGCGGCTGCTCAAAGAGAGCGACCTGCAAGGCGCGCGATGAGCGACGCCCCGTGGCCCCCAGCGCCCGCCCTGGCGCGCGAGGGCAACACCCTCTCGCCGGTGATCCGCAACGCCTGGGACGGCAAGGCGCTCCAAACGATCGCCAAAAACAGCCCGCTGCGGGGAACAGGCGCGCACATCGGGATCGTCGGGCACATCACCAAGCAAGAGTTGCTGCGCCACATCACCGCCACCGAGCTCGCGAATGGTTCTTCAATCGCTTTATGGTCGTGGCTGTCCAGCGCTCAAAGACCCTGCCGTTCGGCGGCCGGCTGGCCGGAGACGATCTCGACCGCGTCCGCCAACACGTGTGCCTCGCCGCCCGCTTCGCCGCCGTGGAACAGCACATCTCCTTTGACGGTCCGGCGCGCGAGCGCTGGATCGCTGCCTACGACGAGCTGTCACGCGGCGAGGCCGGGCTCGCCGGCGCCGCCACCGCACGCGCCGAAGCGCACACCGTCCGCGTCGCGCTGCTCAACGCGCTCCTGGACTGCTCCGACCTCATCCAACTGCAGCACCTCGAGGCCGCCCTGGCGTTCTGGGCCTACAGCGCCGCCTCCGCACGCTGGGTCTTCGGCGACAGCATCGGCGACCCGACCGCCGACGAAATCTGGACGCTCGCGCGCGACCGCAACGACGGAATCACCCGCACCGAGGTCTCCAACCTGTTCTCACGCAACAAGAAAGCCCGCGAAATCGACCGCGCACTGCAAGCCCTCATCGATGCCGGCCGACTCGAACGCGTCACCATCCGCGACCCACGCATCGACCGCACCCTCACCGTCTGGCGCCCCGCTACCGAGCTAACGCGAACGGGCGCCTGAGCCGTCTCGCTGCCGGAAAGCAGCACGAACCAGCAGTGGCTCGGGCGAGGAGACCCGTGGCTGGTTTCAGCCCGCAGGAGCTGTCTGCGCCGACTTACGAAAGGACGGGCGTGTGCGTCACGATGATCTGCAACTCCTCATGGCTTGAGGAATAGGTCGCCAGATCGAGTTGCACTTGGGTGCTCGCGCCGATGTAGATGACACCAGGGATTCCACGCTGGGGCGACGGCGGTTGATCGAGAGACACTCTCAGTGCGTGCCCTCCGGGGCCGGTAGCTGCTTCCAGCGTTTTGCGGAGCGCCTGTCCGGTCTGCCAGTGCGTCAGGTCCTCCCCCTTAACCAGGCCATCGAAAATGAACGCCTGCTCGGCGGCAGAGCCGTCATTGAGCGTGGTCACGACCGCTTGGTAGCTGACCTTCTGGGTGGATGGTGCGGCGCTAGCGAAGGTGGCTCCGAGTACGGCCACGAGCGCGACGATCAGAATGCAAGTGCGAGAGATATTGGCGACCGAACGCATTAGCGTGATCGTAGCCTGCGGCGGGCTCGGCAGAGGCCTCGCCTTCCCTCAGAACCTCCACTCGCGCTGAATGTCCGCGTCAGTGCCCAACCACGTCGTCGGCTGTCGCAAAGATCGAGAAGCAGCCATCAAGGCCGACGACGGCACGAGACTGCTATCCGCCGGCATTCCGGCAGCCTGGACAACCCGCACCCGATCAGCAAGACCGTCGGTGCGGACGGTTCGAGCACGACGGCCTGCCATCGGGTGCTCAACAGGGCAGAGCACGCAGTCTGCACCTCGTTTCGTACTTTTCGTATTTCGTCGGCGCGTCACCCCGCCCGGCTCTTCTGACAGGACTGTCACGAGCGGCAGTGGTCTGCCGATCGTCGCGGCCCGTCAGGCAGGCGAGAACAGGAGCACGGGGGCACAGAATCTGGTAACGGGCGAAGCGGGTGTGCATCCGGCAGTCGCCAGTGCGGGCGGGGTCGGCCTCGATCTCGGTGACGGTCTGCCCGAACGTCGCTGCCCAGCTGTCGAAATCCTCCACGCCGGCGCGCGCGAGCAGGTCGGGCCGCAGGTAACGGCTCATCACGTGCGCCTCGGTGATGCTGTTCGCGATCGGGGTCGCGGTCGCGAGCGTCGCGATCCGGGCGCCGTGGCGCGAGCGGAGGTACTCGAGTTTCATGTGCAGGTCCGAGGCGCGCTTTGAGCCAGTGATCGACGCGTCACGGATGTTTGAGTCCGTTTGCAGGTTCTTAAAATCGTGCGCCTCGTCACATTCACTGCTCGGGTGCGGCGGCGAGTCACGGCCGCGGCGCTGCAACGCGGGCGATCAACTGTGGCGTAAATGTCGCTGAGGCATTCGTGACGAGGTGCGTTCTCAGGATCAAGACTTGTGAGCATTGGTGTGCGTCCGATCCTGTGATAGAACTGGCCCCGTTTTTCACGCCAAACCTGGGCTGTGCGGGCCCCGAACCAGGAGCACGCGATCATAGAGAACGGCAAGCCGCGCAAGCGTCGGCAGTTGTCACCGGAGGAGGAGTGGGAGTGGGAGATTTGCTTGGAGGTCGCCTCGCAGCAGCTCACACAGGTCGACGCGGCCCGAAAGTGGGTTGTGGATGTGAGCACGGTGATCCGTATCCGGCAGCTCGCGAAGGATGCGGCGCTGGCGGCGTTCGCCGCCTCCAAGCCGGGGCGGATGCCCGCGCCCGAGCAGGCGGCGCTGGAGGCCGCTTTGGCGGCGAACGAGCGGCTCTCAGAAGCGCTCAAGCAGCTGGCGGTCGAGCTGGAGCTCGTATCGGGGAAGGCAGCGCTCGAGCTATTCGGCCCGGTCCCGCGGCGCGTGAGCGCGGCGACCAAGCTCGGGTTGATGGGCCTTGTGGACGGCGCGGTCAAGGCGGGCTGGGCGCATGCGCGGGCGTGCCGGGTGCTTGCGATCGAGGACGTGCGTGTGTACCGCTGGCGGGCTCGCCTGGCCGAGACCGGCTCGCTCGATGACCGTCCGGCCGGTCGGCAACGCGGTACAACGGATCCTGTCCTCAGAGGAGCAGGCGATCCTCGATCTGATCGAGGAGTAGCGTCCGGTTGACCGCTCGCATCGCAAACTCGCGTACCGGGGCGCTCCTACGCCCGGCGTGCCTCGCCCTCGACGCTGTTGCGGGTGGCGCTCAAGCACCGCGTCGAGCTGCCGGGTGAGCCGGTCCGCGCACGACCGCCAAAGCCCGTATTTCCTGTATTTCCAAAACACCAAGTTTTGCAGGCACAATCGCTCGCAACTGGCGAAAACTTCGGACTAGACGGAGATGTCGACGCGGCCGGGTGTGCTGACCTTCGTGGATGCGGGCGTGGCTGGCGCTGTCGCGACCGACGAGGTGGTACGTGAGCCGGGGTTGCCGGTGCTCGCCTGGGCCAAAGCGGCGCTTGAGCCGGGGCTGCTGGCTCCCGTCTCGGCCGCCTCGGCTTGGCGTGCGGTGGCCGCGGAAATTGCCCGCTGGTCGGCGGCGACTTTCGCCTCGTCGCCGGCAAGCGTTGTTGGCGAGGCGTTCTTGGTTCTGGCCTCAGTAAGGCTCTTCTGATCGGTCTTCAAGTGATTCTGCAGTGAAGCGATGCTGCTCGTGCTCACGGATGATCCGACGCTGCTGACAGACATGGGAGCTCCTTGCTCGGACTGTTGCTCCTCTCATTATCGGCTTGGCCGTGCATCCCCTTGAACCGGATCGGCCCCGTTCCGACAGAACTGCTGCGAGTACGCGCGCCTGCGCCCCTGCGTCCCGGGCTCGATTCGGCCCGTGGGGACCAATGGAACGGAAAGTGCCGCTAAGCGATGGGCGCTGAGTATCTGGCCGGCTGCGTGGTCCTCTGTCGAGCGACTGTTGCGGGCTTCTATCTCGCCGTATTGGCGAGTAGGAACCTGGGCTCCAACGGTGATCGTAGGTGCCCGATTGACGTCGTTTCGTTATTTCCAAAGATTTCCTGGGAAAGTTGGTGCCGAAAACGTCAACGTGGTGAATGACGTACGTGCCCTTGCCTTGGCCAAACGGCCAAACCAGCAAGTAGCAGCCCGGACCCGTAGGTCGCGAAGCGGCCGCCGGGGTGTCGGGCTGCTGGTTTTCGTCAGCTGGAGCTAGTCCAGACTCGCGCCCCGGACGCGATCACGTGTGGCGTGCTGCATGCGACCCGCGCGATCGTGTTTATTGACGGCTCACCGTGGCGCGTGTCGGCACATGCGGCGATCAGACGATCACGAGCTCAGACACGAACCACGCTCGAGGGTGAACTACGCAGGTGCGCTGTGGTCTGTTGCCTATGCCGAGGCGATCCTCGAGCACCGCCCACACCGGCTTCCAATACACGCCGGTTGCTTTCATCGCGACCTGCCGGACTCCCAGCGCCTCCAACCAGTCCCGCAGGGCCAACAGGACATGCACGGTCGTCTGAAACTCCGCTACCTTGCCCGCTTACACCGCTGCTCACAGCCACTGTGCGAGTGCAGCGCGGGTGCGTGCGCGAGGACCGCCCAGCGACGCAACGCGACCCGACGCGCCGTCCGGGTTCCTGGTGGGCGAAGGTCAGCGCGACTAGCGCCGGCCCGGAGAGCGTGAAGGAGATCGTCGTTCCCACCGGCGACCGGCGCGCGGTCGCGAACGTCGCGCGGAGGTTTCCGGCACGGAACCGCGACGGGCTCACGCGCAGCTTCGACAGACGGAGCGCGACCGTCGGCGTCGACCTGCCGCCGCCCGCTGCGGGGCCGCCGTCCATGTCGGCGTACTGGCCGGCTCCGCGGTACCGCCGCCGCCCGGCCCGCCCGCCAGACCTCCGCCCCCACCCCCGGCCAGCTCGCCGAAGCCGGTACCGCCACCGCCGCCGGCAGCAACGAGCAACCGCGAAGCAAGCATGCTCGCTGTCGCGCAGCCCGCCGGATCGCCGCTGCCGCCCGGGGTGATCGAGCAGGTCCGCAGGTCGGTCGCGCCGCCGCCCCCGCCGCCGCCCCCGCCGCCGCCTTCGCCGCCGCCCCCGCCGCCGCCTTCGCCGCCGCCACCGCCACCGCCACCGCCACCGCCACCGCCACTAGCGACGCTTCCGGCATAGCCGTTTCCGCCGACCTCGACAAACAGCGTCTCCCAGCCGTGACAGCGATCGTCGCCTCAACGGTCGCGCCGGCACCGCCTGGAGCCTGGCTGATACCGGTCCCATGGCCGCCGCTACCGCCGACAAGCACCGCATGCACGCTCGTGACGCCCGCGGGCACCACGAACGCGCTCTCCCCTGTTCGCGAGGCCCCGAGCGCCGACACGCTCAGGGCAGCGAGCCCCGTACATGGATCCCGCCCCAAGTGGCAGAGCCGTTTCAAGTCGATCCGCTCCAGTCGCGCCCGCGCTTCACGCCGCTTGCGACCATCTTGGACACGAAGAGCCGCCATGCCACGGTAGGGCTCGGCGACTCCCCGGACGATCGCTGCGCCCCCGAGAGTGCTCGAACCGGTCGAGCAAGCCGGGGACGATGCGCGCGTGCGGTCCCGATCGCCAACGGCCGGCGCCGACTTGCGCTTTGCTCGTTCGGCCGGGGACGTCCGGACTTCTGAACTCAAAGGAAAGCATGCGCCAGCGGCCTGGGCGGCCAACTTCTCCCTCCCCCCAGCCGCGAGGGTCCGCTCCCGTACACCAGCGCCATCGCTTTCGACGGGCAGCGATCGTCCGCGGGCATCCGCGTGATCGCTTCGCCACCAATCGAATCGTCCGCCGTGCCGGTTAGCGACCAGCGCGACGTGGAACTACGGAAGCTGAGCCGAACCGCGTCGGCCCACATGGTGCTTCACGTCGCCAATCTCGGGGCCGCGGCGCGTACCTAGGCAAAACCGAGATCGTGCACGCCCCTTAGCGCGCCCCGCTTACGACGAAGAGGAGGGCTCCGCTGCGCGGCTTCGCGCCGCGCAGTTCTTCGGTCGCGCGGGGCGCCCGCGGGCGAAATCGCTAGCCGCGATGCTGTTCGGCTGCAAGCACGAGGCGGAAAGCGACGACCTCGAGCCCGAAGCCGACGTCGTTGATCGTGGCGCAATGCGACGACCTAAAGCTCGACCGGCGGCTGGCTACGCCGGCGTCGGTGGTTAGCGCCAGGTCCAACGACGTGTTGGGGTAGCGACGTCGTCGCTTTCACGATGGGTCAGGGCCGTGTCCGTGTCCGAACCCCGACGAAACGCGCGCCCTCCGCGATACTGTTTTTACGCACGGGCGTCTCGACTCGCGACCAGAACCGCGAAGCTCAGGACGACGCGCTGCCGGCTGCCGGCTGCCGGCGGCGATGAGATCTTTATCGACACCGCGTCTGGCAAGCTCGCCACACGGCCAGAGCTGGACAAGGCGCTGCTGTGCGCCAACCGCGT
The DNA here is from genome assembly GCA_963709135.1 of uncultured Solirubrobacterales bacterium. Lineage (GTDB taxonomy): Bacteria > Actinomycetota > Thermoleophilia > Solirubrobacterales > Solirubrobacteraceae > Palsa-465. The sequence goes on from CAVPVI010000005.1 coordinate 248,520, forward strand.
CGGCGACCAGCTCGTAATCACCAAGCTCGACCGCCTCGGCCGCTCGCTCGGGCACCTGATCGAGCTCGCCAAACTCCTCCACGCCCGCGGCGTCGATCTCGTGGTGCTGGACCAAGGGATCGACACGTCCACCGCCGTCGGGCGTCTGTTCTTTCAGATCATCGGCGCGATCGCGGAGTTCGAGCATTCTTTGATGTCGGAGCGCACGGTCGACGGGCTTGCCGCTGCTCGCGCGCGCGGTCGCGCGGGCGGGCAGAAACCGAAGCTCGGGCCGCGGCAGGTTGAGCTCGCGCGCCAGATGTACGACCAGGTCGGCGAGGACGGCGAGTGCAGGCACACGGTCGCGCAGATCGCTGCCGAGTTCGGCGTGACGCGTCCCACGATCTACCGCCATCTCTCAAGGACAGCGCGATCAGCGCCCGATCTCTCAATCGGATGGAGCAGCGCCAACGCGCCATCGATCGACGAGTTCGCTGCGCGGAGCCGGCGCGCCAACGAGCTACCGAGGGTTGCTGGGCCCACCGCCATGCGTCTCAGTTGTCGAACCCTCTGCGAAGCAGGGGCTTGCCGCTCACGCGACGGTCGAGGGACCCCCCGAGTCGGCGGTTTCGAGCTCCGGCGGGAGTGCCTTGGGCCCGTTGGGGTAGAGGAAGGCGAGCGTCTCAGCGGTCATCTCGAGGGTGTTGGCGCCTTCAGGCGGTGCGCCGACGATCAACCACAGCTGCTCGTGATCGGTGTCGTTGAACACCTGCCGGACGGTGTCGGGGTCGACCAGCACCACGCTCAGCGGTGAGAGCGTGAGCAGCTCGCCGTCGACGCGGATCCGCCCGATGCCTTCGAGCAGCACATACAGTTCGGTGCTCTGACGGTGACGATGGCGCGTCGACGCCTGGCCGGGCGCCAGCCGCCAGAGCCGTGCACCCAACGTGCTCGACTCCACCTGCTTCGCCAAATCGGTGTTCTGGACGCCCATCTGGTTCGAAGGTCGCCAGAGCGCGTCCTCGGCGATGAGCACGCGGTACCCCATGTCGTCCTCCTTTCGCACGTTTGACCGGGCGAACCGCAGTTTCTCACGAGCTCACGAGCTGTGTCTCGATCCAGCAGATCGGCCTCAATCGATCCCAAGGGCCAAGCGGCGACGAAAGCCTGACGATCAGAGGCGAGGCCCAAGCTCCCGTCCGTTGACCCAGTGCGGTGTTGGCGGCAAGCGCGTCTCAGTTCCAAGAACGCCAGCGGACAGCTTTCGTTCCGTTGGCGCTGCATGACCGAACGTTCGGGCCCCGGTTGGTCGGCGCGAGCCGCTCCGGAGCCCTCGCGATCGTTTGGTACTCGCGTGGGCTTTCGCGCGTCGATCGAGAACGATCAGGCGGCCCGCGGTGGTTATCGCGAGCGCGGTCAGTTCGGCGCCGAGGGCTCGTATCGGCTGCCCCGGAACGGCGGTCAAGATCGAGATGATGAGAACCGTCCCGAACGAGCTGAGCGTGTGTGCGGCGCGATTGCGGAGTTCCTGGGAGGGCGCGATGAGGTCGATCCTGATCGAGACGGCGACGAACAGCAGCCCGATCAGTGAGGCGGAGGCCGTGCCGCAGATTTCGGCGAACGTGCTCCAGGCTCTCAAGCACGTCCCTGCGAGGGTCTGACGGTCTGCGCGGTGGCGGGGTTGGCGGTGGTGGGTTGCGGGGTCTCGCGGCGGTGGTCGAGCAGCGCGGTGAGCAGGTCGGCGTGCCAGGACCGAAACCGGGTTGGGTCGTGGTCGAGGAGTAGTTCGATGGCGGCGCCGTCGTGGATGGCCATCACGGCTCGGGCGAGTCCTTCAGCGCTTCGCAGGGACGCGGGTAGGTCGCAGCGGTCGATCGCGGAGGACAGTGAGGCGGCGAGCGCGTCGCGAAGCTTGTTGCGATGGGCGGTGAGCGCGGCGGCGACGTCGGGGCTGCGGGCGGCGTAAAGCCGAAAGTCTGTGCTCACGAGGCGGGAACTCGCACCACCCGGTCGCGGGATGGTCGACCGCGGCCAGCGGCGCCTGCGCGACGTTGCGGACATAGCCGCGCGACTCGCTCGCCAGAATGGTCGATCGTGGCGCGGTCCATAGAGCGTCGGATAGGCGATGTAGGTCGCAGTGAAGGCGCCACTCGCCCCGGCCTCGAGGAACTCGCTGGCTGCTTGTGCGATCCGGAACCCAGTTTGTTTTCAGCCTCGTCTCCCAGCGGATGGCGGTCCTCCTCGCGCACCACTGCCGGCCGTCCCAACGGACCCCAGCGCGTGTCTCCGGGCAGAGCGAGCGGGCTCATCGCGCCGCCGATCGCCACGATCTGACCGACTCGCCCACTCAGGTGCGCTGTGAGGTGGCGCAGGCGCCCGTATTGGGCGATCACCACGTCGAATTCGGCGTCGCCGAGCGCCTCAGCGATGCTCTGCGGGAAGTGGGGGTCGCCATGAATGTGCCTGACCTGATCCGGAAGGGGCACTTCATGGCCACCGCCGTGGAAGATCGTGGCGTCGAATCCGCGCTCGAGGAGACCCCGGACGACGTCAGGCCCGGTGGGTCCGGTGCCCCCCACGACAGCCGCACCACCGACGGCATCCACGTCCGGCTGCTATGGCACCCAGATGACGGCCAAGTGTCGGTCACGGTTAGGGACTCGAAAGGCGGCGAAACGCTCCAGCTGGCAGTCCGCGACGGCGACCGAGCGCTCGACGTGTTCCACCATCCCTACGCCTATGCGGCTAGTGACAAGTAAGCCGAGATCCGCCGGTCGTTTTCCTTTCCTGGCCTGCCGGCCCACTCAGCTCGACTCGGCGTTGGTCTCGACGGTCTAGGCGACGTTGAGGGCGACGCGTCGGTTCATGTCGAGCCTTGACTTCGCGGTAGGGCTTGCGCCCAGAACAGGGGCGCAGGGGCGTAAGGCCGCGGAGGTCGACGCGATCAGGCCACCACTGATTCGACACGACGGCTTAACCCCCGGACCGCTCGAACCTCTGGCACACACGTCGACCGCTCGCACGTACGCGGGCGCGCCTGTCATCGCGTCGAGCATGCGCTGCACACCCGGTCGGACCCGTTCCCTCGCCGGACCGCGACGCCGCGGGGTCGTCGTTTGGACTGCGCGCGCGAGATCAAAGAGATGCGAGTGCTCAGCCTCGTCGAGCTGAAGCGCGCGCGAGAGCGCCTCCAACACACCCTCCGAGGCACCCGTCAGGTTCCCTCGTTCGAGCCGCGTGTAGTAGTCGACGCTGACCCCGTCGTAGCGATGCGCGCAGCCATTTTCAATGGGCCCCGCTCGATCTCGGTGGGCGAGCGGCCAGACCCTGTGCTCAAGGAGCCCACCGACGCGGTCGTGCGCGTTGTGCTGGCGTGCGTGTGCGGGTCGGACCTGTGGTACTACCGCGGCGAGTCGCCGTTTGAGCCGGGCCCGATCGGGCACGAGCTGATCGGGGTGGTCGAGGCCGTCGGACGCGAGGTCCGCAACATCAAGAACGGCGACTTCGTGATCTCACCGTTCGCGTTCAGCGATGGCACATGCCCACACTGCCGGCACGGGATCACGAGCGCGTGCGCCAACGGCGGGTTCTTTCCATCCAACGGCGACGGCGCCCAGGGGGAGGCTGTCCGTGTGCCACTCGCCGACGGAACGCTCGTGACCGGCCTTCCGGTAGTAATGGAATAGGAACGTACGCTAAGCGCGGTCGCCGTGTCGACGTAGCCGGGCCGCTGTCCTGCGGCGAGTTCGTGGCCAGTGCCAAGCGCGGTTCCGGTACCAGCGGCGTAGCTTGGTCTGCGGCTTCGGTTGAGCGCTTGTGGCGCGGTCACAATCCGGTGGCGTGGTGCGACTTAGCGTGCATGGATGGTGATCTCGGAGGTGGGTGAGGCGCCGGATGTTCAGGGTTCTTGGGATGCCGATGCTTTTGGCGAGCTGTATCGTCGTCACGAGCGGTCGATGGCGGCGTTCTTGATGCGCCGAACCGGCAGCGCTGAGGTCGCGGCTGATCTCACCTCGGAGGTGTTCGCCGCTGGATTGATCGCCTGGCGCCGAGGGGCTGGCCCGGGCGTGAGCGAGCGGGCCTGGTTGTACGGGATCGCTCAGCACAAGCTGATCGACAGCTATCGGCGAGGTCGCGTGGAGGACGAGGCGCGGCGACAGCTCGAGATGCGCCCGACGGTCATCAGCGATGAGTCGCTGGCGGAGATCGAGGCGCTGACCGCCGAGACGCCCGCGCTGGAGTTAGTCGCCGAGTTGCCGGCCGAGCAGCGCGTCGCGGTCACGGCCCGGGTGGTGGATCTGCGTGCTTACGAGGAGATCGCCCAGGAGCTTTGCCTGTCTGAGCTGGTCGTGCGCAAACGCGTGAGCCGCGGCCTCGCTCGGCTGCGCGCGGCGATGGGAGCAGACCAGTGAGCCTGCTGCCAGACGTCGAGCGTGAGTTGCTGCGAGCGGCGCGGAGACCACTTCCTGCAAGGATCGGGGCTGACCGGGTTCTGGGCAGCAAGCCGGAGGAGAGGATCTCCAGAGCGAGGCGCAACGTCGCGGCCGCGGCCGCGCTGGTGTTCGCGCTGATGGCCGTCGCGCTGGGGGGGATCTTTCTCGTCGCGCTGCATCATGGCGGGGCGATCCGGCCGAGTGGCCACCGGCAGGCGCCATCTGGCACGTTTCCGGGTGCGCCGATGACCCAGCGCGGCGATTGGGCGGGTGGTGGGAACGTGTGCCCGTTGGCTTCGCGCAGCCGGTATCTGCCGGCGCGCTCGGGGTGCGTGACCGTCCTGCGTGCTGATGTCGAGGGCAACGGCCGCTTGGACCTTGTCCTGCTTTACGAGCGCCTCAGCCACCGGCGCGTCGGTGACCTCTACGTTCCGACTTCGTTTGTGCTGAAGGTGGTCCGGGCGAGCGGCGGCGTGGTCCAGACGCGCATTCCGGTCCCGGAGGCTGCCCCGACGATCGTCGAGGTAGGACACATCAATGCCGAGCCGGGAGTCGCGCTCTTCATCCTCGTGACCCGCATCTCCAGCGGATCGTCGGTCGACGTCTACACGTTCGACGCCGGGCGACTGGTCGGCGCCGGGCGGATGTTCGGTTATGGCGGCGACTCGGGCCTGAGGGCCGGCTTTACCTGCCGTGCCGGACATCCTCCCGCGATCGTCCAGCACTCGTTTGTGTTGGAGGGGCCGGGCGAGAGCGGATTGTGGCAGCGGACCGACATCACCTACGCGTGGCACGGTGCGACACTCCGGCAGGTCGCAGGGCGCAGCTCGATGCGCCGCGGCATCCCCCGGCTGAGCGCCACTGGGCTCGGCGTCGGCTGCGGAACGGTCAACCAGGTGGCGTCCCTGAGGTCACCGGATGCAAACGTACATCCGACGCGAGCTCACCCGACCGGCAGATCGATGCTCTCGAGCAGGTCGCAATCCCTCGGGATCGGATCTACGTCGATAAGAAGTCCGGCGCGACGACCGACCGGCCCGGGCTCCGTGAGCTCATCGCGTACGCGCGCGAGGGCGACGTGATCGTCGTGCACACGCTCGACCGGCTTGGCCGAACGGTCCGAGACACCCTGAACCTGATCCACGAGCTCGCCGAGCGCAAGGTCGGTGTCCGCAACCTCGCCGACCCGATCGAGGTCGACTCCAGCAACCCCGACGATCCGGTGGCGCAGCTGGCGGTCGTGCTGCTGGCGCTGTTCGATCAGATGGAGCGGACGTACACGATGGAGCGAGCCGCGCACGCCCGAGCGGTCGCGACCGCGAAAGGCCGCCGTATCGGCCGGCCTGTTCTCGTCGACCCCACAAAGCTCGGCTACGCCGCGCACCTACGCGATAGTGGCCACACGATCGCCGAAATCGTCACCAAGAGACCGGCATCCCGCGCACGAGCCTCTACCGGCACCTCCCGCCCCGTCCCGCGCCGACGGTCACCGCCGCGGGCACCACCACAGCTGCGGAGAGCCCAGCAGGGGCCGCGAGCACAAGCCGGCGCTGACAGCGCTCCGTTCGACATCGTGGGTACACGCCGACCGGGCGTTAGCGCCGGATTTCGTCTCGTCGTTCCTCAGGGCCGGGCCGAGCTCGAGTCGGCGTCATCCAGAACGAAGAACCGATCCAGATCATCCCGAGACGGAGCCCCAACGAAGCGGCCGAACGCGGCCGCCTCGGCATCGGACAGGAACTCCGCCGGACCCTACCCTACTGCCGGATCAGCCGGCGAGCTGCTTGCGCCGGGATTAGGTAGCGCTGGGGTTTCATGGTCCACAGGCACGGTGCCGTTCTGCTCGCGGTGCGGTCCGACGCTGGGGGTGGAAGATTTCAAAATTTCTTGGGTTTGGGGAACTTTTCGAGGTCGTGGCGACAATAGCTTTCCGTGGGACTGAATCCGTCTGCGGCGCGTGAGGCTTCTGATGCTTCGGTGATCGCTGCTTCGTCGGCGCGCCCGGAGGCGTTCGCGGCGATCTTTGACCGCCATTACGGTGCTGTGCACGCGTATCTGAGCAGGCGTGTGGGGGCTGGTAAGGCTGATGATCTGGCGTCCGCGGCGTTCGCGGTCGCGTTTGAGCGCCGCGCCGAGTTTCGCGATGCGGTGGGTAGCGCCCGGCCGTGGTTGTTCGGGATCGCGACGAATCTGTTGCGTAACGAGTGGCGCGCGCAGCAGCGCGCGCTCGCGGCGCTCGCACGAGTCGAGGCGGCTGGCGGCGATCCAACCGGCGCGACGGGCGCCGCTGAGGCTGGCGGGAGCGTGGTGCTGGCGCGGGTGCTTGGGGAGCTGGATCCGGGTCAACGCGATGTGTTGTTGCTGTATGCGTGGGAGGGGTTCTCCTACGAGGAGATCGCTACCGCGCTCGGTGTCCCGATCGGGACGGTTCGCTCGCGGTTGGCGCGGGGGCGGGATCGGCTCAGAGCAGCACTGGCGGTTGGTGAACGGACCGGCTCGCTGACCGGGACCGAAGGACAGGAGATGGTGCAGTGAGCGATGAGCTTGATTTGGTGAGAAGCCTCCGCCCGCCGGTCGAGGAGCCGAGTAGCCACGCGCGCGAGAAGGCGCTACTACAGCTGGAGCGCGCGATCGCAGCCGAGCCGTCCGCGGCGACCCGGCCGCGACGCGCTGGCGCGCTCGCCGGAAAGCTCAAGGCGATCCGCGGGCGCCTCGGCTCGCTCGATGGCGTTGTGGCCAGCGATGACGCTGCGAGTCCCCGAGGACGGCGGCGGGTACCGGGCCTGGGCGGCCTTGTCTCTTCGCTTGCGGTGGTCCTGGCGCTGGTGATCGCGGGCGCCACGCTGATCCTGATCCATCACGCCCCGACTCGCTCGGGAAGCTCCGCGGCGGTGGCCGCGGCGCGCGGGGAGATCCTCGACCCAAACGGCAACGTGCTCGTGGGCGACAGGCCGATGTTCGATGTTCAGATCAACCCCGCGGCACTGCCTAGCTCTGCCACCGCGCGCGCAGCGGAGTACCGGCTGCTTGCGCGCGTGCTCGCTATGTCTAACATGCCCGCACGCTGCCCGCTGCCCGGACGTGGGGCGCCGCGTCTGGCGGCGATCGAGTGCGAGATCGCGCAGCATCAGCAGAAGGCCGGTGCGCTGGTGACGGTCGAAAGCGATCTGTCGCCGCGAGTGGTTGGCGAGGTCTCCCGGGAGGAGGCCGAGCTTGCGGGGGTGAGCATCAAGCGCGTCTACCAGCGCGCCTACCCGTACGGGTCGCTGGCCGCGCAGGTGTTCGGAACGGTCGGACCGATCGCCCCAGTCCAGACTCGCAACGCGCGCTACAAGGGTGTTCCGCGAACCGCGATCGTCGGCCAGTCCGGGCTTGAGTACCGCTACGACAGCTACCTACGCGCCGGGCAAAACCTCCGAACTTCACTGAACGTCCGGCTACAGAAGGTGGGAGAGGCTGCGCTAACGCAATCGATCGCCACCAACCCACCTGCCACCGGCGGCGCGTTCGTGGCGATGAACCCGCAGAACGGCGAGGTCTACGCGATGGGATCGGCGCCGACATTCGATCCCAGCATCTTCACCAAGCCGATCTCGGGGTCCGCGTACAAGGCGTTGCTCAATCCGTCGGGGGGCTTTCCGCTAGTCAACCGCGCGATCGACAGCCAGGGCCCGACCGGCTCGACGTTCAAGGTGATCACGGCGACCGCGGCGCTCGAGAGCGGCGCCTGGAGCGTCGGCGACACCTACGACGACACGGGCAGTTTCTGCATCGACACCGAATGCCGCCACAACGCCGGCGGCGCGGCCAACGGCGTGCTCGATCTCGTCAACGCGATTCGCGTCTCCTCGGACGTGTTCTTCTACAACCTCGGCGCGAAGCTGAACGCTGACCCGGTCGCGCACCCCGATGGCGGCGCGCTGCAGCAGTGGGCAAAGAAGTTCGGGATCGGCCAGCCGACCGGGATCGACCTCCCGGCCGAGGACACGGGCACGCTCCCCACCCCCGGGTGGCGAGCGCATCAGAACCTCCTGGAGCAGGAGTGCGAGGACGCGACCGGCCCGTATAAGGGCAAGCCCAAGTACCCGGCCGCGGCCGGTGGTTGCGGGATCGCGATCATCCCACCCGAGACGTGGACGGTGGGTGACAACATCAACATGGCTGTCGGTCAGGGCGACGTGCAGGCGACGCCGTTGCAGCTCGCGGTCGTGTACGCGGCGCTGGCCAACGGCGGCACGATCGTGCGTCCCCACCTCGGCCTCGACATCCAGACCTCCGACGGCACCGTGCTGCAGAAGCTCGTGCCGCCGGCTCCAGGTCACATCAACATCGATCCCACCTACCTGGACACGATCCGCGCGGGGCTGCGCGCCGCCGCTTCGCAGCCCGGCGGCACCTCCTACGACGTGATGGGCAACTTCCCCGAGCAGGTCTACGGCAAGACCGGGACCGCGCAACACAACGGCCAGCAGGACTACGCCTGGTACGCGTGCTTCGTTCCGGCGACTGCTACCAGCAAGCCGATCCTGGTTGTCGTCACGGTCGAGCAGGGCGGCTTCGGTGACGTCGCGGCGGCGCCCGTCGCGCGCCAGATTCTTTCGCAATGGTTCTTCGGGAAATCAGGACCCTGGCAACCCGGCAGCTCACACACCCTTTAGCACGCTCTCGCGGACCGCCTTCCGACTGCTCGACGTCATGCTCGACGAGATACGCGCGATGCAGATCCTGGCGGGCCGGGGCGGGAGATTCTCGGGTCGCGTTCGTTTGTCCTTGCTCAAGCGAGCGTTCCGAATCGGCCTTCCGGTAAGATCGTCGCCAAGACCGGCATCCCGCGCACGAGCCTCTACCGGCATCTCCCGTGGCGAGCCGCGCCGACGGTCACAGCGGACAGCGGGGCGGCGGAGACGGAGGCCAATGCGATGCGAGTCGGCGCAGCCGACGCGGGCTGAGGCTGTCTGGGTTACCGGATCGGCCTTCGCCGGGACCCCAGCATTCATGGGCTCTTGCCCGACGAATCCGAGCACTTGAAAAAGTCGTGACTCCTTAGCGCGGATTTTCGTTCCATTGTTCCCCTCAGGCCGGCTCGGCAGCGGGCGCCCTGCCCGTAGTGTTGGAGTCTCTCCTCAGTTGGTGGTGCGACGCCGGTAAAGCGTGGTGGCCAGGGGGGCGAAGATCGCGATCAGCGTGATCGACCAGAGCAGTGATGCCAGCAGCGGGTGTTGCATCGGCCAGGCGTGGATCGTCGCCGAGGGGTTGGGGTTGCCGAGCAGCTGTCGGCAGGCGGTGGTGACTGCGCTGACCGGGTTCCAGTTAGCGATCGTCCGCAGTACGGCGGGCATGTGTTCGGTGGGGACCAGGGCGTTGGAGACGATCGCGAGGGGGAACAGGATCACGAGGCCGACGCCTTGCGCGGATTCGGGACTTTTGCTGACCATGCCGAGGCAGGCGCAGCCCCAGGAAAGGGCGTAGCTGAACAGCAGGAAGATGGCGAACCCGGCGATGATCGACGCGGCGCTGGCGTCGGGTCGCCAGCCGATGACCAGCCCGGTCGCGGCGACGAAAGCGGCGCAGATCGCGGCGGTCAGGATGTCGGCGAGCGAGCGTCCGACGAGTACCGCCGGTCGCCACATCGAGAGGGTCCTGAAGCGGTCGATCACGCCGCTACCCAGGTCGGTGCTCAGTCCGACCGCGGTTCCCATCGCTGAGGTGGTGAGGTTCATCGCGAGCAGGCCGGCGATCGCGAAGTCCTTGTAGCTGCCGCCGCCGGGTAGGACGACGCCAGAGCCGAACACGTAGACGAACAGCAGCGTGAACAGCACCGGCTGGACCGTGACGTCGGAGAGCTGTAGCGGCTCGCGTTTGATGTGCAGCAGGTTGCGTCCGGTGAGCACGGCAACGTCGCGTAGTCGTTGCGTCAATCCGTGTGGTCTTGGGGGTTTTGGGATCTGCCTGACGGGACCAGGCGAGGCGGGAGTCGGCGTGATGGGAGTGGATGCTGTGGTGGGGCTCATGAGCGGGCGACCTCCAGGTCTGAGTCAGACGGTTCGGGCTCGGCACGGGCCTCGGTGTCCTCAGGTGGGTGTCCAGTGACGGCGAAGAACACGTCGTCGAGCGACGGTTGGTGCAGCTCGACGTCATCGACGGTGATGCCGGCGTCGTCCAGGGCGCGCACGACGGTGCTCGCCAACCCGGCGGCGCTGCGCACCGGCGCGCGCAGGCGACGTCCGTCATGGCTCACACGCACGGGACCGGCGACGAACGGCGCGATCGCGACCGACGCGGAGGGGTGGGCTTCGCTGAGCGTGAGCTCCAGGCGTGCCCCACCGACCTGCCTCTTCAGCTCGGCGGCGGTGCCGCCGGCGATCACCCGGCCGTGGTCGATGACCACGATTCGGTCGGCGAGCTCGTCGGCCTCGTCGAGATACTGGGTCGTGAGCAGCAGCGTCACGCCGTCAGCCACCAGTCCGCGGATCACCTCCCACATCCGCACTCTGCTCGTGGGGTCAAGGCCTGTCGTCGGCTCGTCGAGGAACAGCACCGGTGGTCTTGTCAGGAGGCCGGCAGCGAGGTCCAAGCGCCGGCGCATCCCGCCGGAGTACTCCTTCAGGACGCGGTCAGCCGCGTCGACGAGATCGAACTGATCGAGCAGCTCGGTTGCTCTCACACGTGCCTGCGCCCGGCGCAAGCCGCCCAGGCGTCCGATCATCACGAGGTTCTCGCGGCCGCTCAGAACCTCGTCGAGGGTGGCGTCCTGAGCAGTGACGCCGATGTTCCTGCGTACGGCCGACGCCTCGCTCACAACGTCATGGCCCGCGACACGCGCCCAGCCACCGTCGGGCATCGAGAGCGTGGTCAGGATCCGCACCGCCGTCGTCTTGCCAGCCCCGTTCGGTCCGAGGACGCCAAGAATCGCACCTGCGGGCACCTGCAGGTCGACCCCGTCCAGCGCGACCGTCGAGCCGAAGCGCTTGCGCAGGTCATGCGCCTCAATCATCAAATCGTTCGTCACAAGAGCTCCTCGAAGGACTTGCCGGTCGACAAGCAAGGATCAGCATACACGTTCCTAACCGGTCGTCAAGTAGACTTCGTCCGTGGCTCAATCCCAACCAGCCAAGCTCGAGGACCAAGCGCGCCGTGTCACTCGCAAGGCCGAGCAATCCGAAGGCGTGACGCCCAGGTCGACGCGTGAGCGGATTCTCGACATCGCCCTCGAGCTGTTCGCCGATCAGGGCTACGACAAGACCTCGCTGCGTGACATCGCCGAGCGGCTCGGGACTACCAAGGCGGCGCTCTACTACCACTTCGAGCGCAAGCAAGACATCCTCCTCGAGCTTCATCTGCGCCTCCACGCGCTCGGGCGCGAGGCACTCGAGCAGCTCGAGCAGCTCGAGGATGGACAGGCGCGTGCAGATGCGTGGCCGGGACTCGTGGACCACTTCATCGACCAAGTCGTGGACAACCGCGAGCTCGTGCTGCTACACCAGCGCAACCACCGCGCGTTCGAGGAGCTCACCAACAGTGAGCGCCACCAGTCCGAGAACGACGACATCGAACAGCAGTTCCGCCGCGTCCTCCAAAGCCCGAACATTCCACTCGCACAAAGGGTGCGGATGGTGTGCTCGCTCGGCGCCGTGGTCAGTGCGCTGGCCGGCGCGGAGGGGCTATTCGGTGACGTGCCGCTGCCCGAACTCGCCGAGCTCGTCCGCGAAGCGGTGCGCGACCTCCTCGGAGCACAGGACACGGAACCAGCGCCGAACAAGCCGCCGCCCGCGTGATCTCACTTTGCCTGCAGCCATGAGACTTGCGCCAGGAGGCAGGGAAATGGCCGCCACAGCCTTCGTGCCGCGCTCGGCGAGCTCAAGCGGTTCACGAAGAGCGGTCGACGCGATGGTCACGATCAACGGCGACTAACGCTTAGTGGTCAGATCCCGCCGAACACCGGCTCAACCACCGGTGGGGCGACGTACGGCGGCCTGCTCGAGCGATCTGATTGCTGCGTCGCGGACTCTCTCGGTTGCTTCGAGCCGGTGCTGGGTCTGCGCAAGCTCCTTCTCCAGCTGGGCGCGGAGCTGCTGCTCACCACCTAGCGCTCCCTGCGCTTGGCCGCGCTCGAGCTCCGCGGTTTGAGCGCGGTCGCGCTGCTCGGCCCGCAGCGGCCCGGCGATATGCGACGCCTGCCAGTGCATAGCCCCAGCAAACCCAGTAGTCGATCGATGTGCGCCATCGTTTCCGCTAGCGAGAGGTCCTGAGCGAGGGCTTCGCGGGCTGCGTCGAATGCCGCGCGCATTTGCGAGTAGCCGGGTGTAAGGCCAACGATGACGATCTGAGCGGCTGAGTTCAGGCGTTCAAATGGGATCCAGTAGACCTCGATCCGACCGTCGCTCGCAATACGGAACTCCATTGCGCGCGCGAGATTGTGGCGGGCGGTCAGCGTGCTCGGGTGCGCGGCACCGAGGATACGCCCGCGCTGGGCGAGCAGCGGCCCGAAGATCGCGACCGCGTCCTGGACGCGCCCGACGTTCTGGTAGGCGCCGGCGAGCTCGTGGCGGGTGGTCAGCGTGTCGAGGTGCTCGGCACCGAGCACCTGCTCCTCGTCGGCGAGCAGCGGCTCGAGGATCGCGATCGCCTTGCCCGCGTGCCCGGCGCCCCAGTAGACCAGGGCGAGGTCGTGACGGGTGGCGGACGTGTTTCGGTGCTCGGCGCCGAGGATCCGCTCCTGGTCGGCGAGCAGCGGCTCAACCAAGGCGATCGCGTGCGAAGCACGTCCCGTCTGTCGATACGCGACGGCCTCGCGGTAGCGGGCGGTGAGCGTGCTGGGACGCTCGGCGCCGAGGACGCTCGTTGCCTGCTTGGTGGTGCGCTGCGCGAGCGCCAGTCCGCGCGCACCGCCCTCAGCCCAACTCAGGTATTCACATGCGCCGTTGAGCAGATCGATGATCTGCGCAGCCGCTTCGGAGAGGTCCGCTGCTGCGTCTGCGAGCGCGACGACATGCGCGAGCAGCTGCTCAGATCGCGGCCATTGCGTCGCGTCCGACCGGTCGGTCGGTCGGTCGGGAAGCGCTCGTTCGACCGCGGCGAGCGCACGCTCGACCGCGCTCATGTCAGCGCGCGCAACCACCACCCAGGCCGACGTCCACCGCAATTCGTTGAAGAACACCGGCACGGCGACAGGCACGTCCCCGTCGGTGGTGAAGATAAGCGCCCAGTTCTCGCTGACCGTCCCGGCCATGCAGGCGCCCGGCAATCGCGATCGACCAGAGCGCAAACATCACCAGCGTCAACGCGCCCGGCACGAAGATCACCCACAGCTACAAGGTCACCAACACCGGCAACGTGACCCTCAACCCGATCGTGATCGACTACATGGTGCTCCTGTCCGCGGTCTCCTGCCCGGCGAGCACGCTCGCCCCGGCGGCCAGCGAGAAGCAAGCTGCACGGCCACCTACACCACCACCCAGACAGATGTGACCAAAGGCTCGATCACCAGCACCGCCACAGCCACAGCCACTGGCACGTCCCTGACCGGGACCAAAGTGAGCGACACATCGACGCTCAGCATCACGTAAACAGACCGGCCGATGATCCTTTCGACGGACCTTGGGTCGTCGTTCGTGAGGCGCACTCACGTCTACAAAACCAGATGCCGCCACCGGCACGATGCCCGAGATCGTTGCTTTCTTCTTTCTTCTTACACGCGTTAGTGGATGAATCGTTGGCCGCCTTACCGTCTTTACTCAGACAATCCCGCTCGTAGCAAAGCGCAAGTGAAAGGCCGTCGCGGTCATCGGCCGGAATCGTCCCGGCTATTCCGCGCAAGAGCGCGAGAGGCACACCAGGGTCGCTCGTCACTACGAATGTGATTGCTCGCGGACGACCATGCCGCGTCTGCCTCAGGCCAGGGTGGTTGACGCCCCAAGGGCAGGAGATGAGATCCAGTAGGGCGTCCGGCTCGGTGTTGTTATATGGTATATACAGGTGGAGAGGTGGAGGCTTGCAATTACCCCATGCCGATCAGCAGGGCGAGCGTCCAGAGTTCGCTGACACCCTGAGACTGATTACTGACACTCGGTTGTCGTTCGCGTTGGCGACGAAGACGCTGTGGCTGAACGCATCAACCCCGACCCCAATAGGATCAGTCCCCACGCGGATGGTTGTTTTCACCACGCCGCTGCTGGCGTCACAGGACTCGCCGATCACCGACACAGAGCCGCTGTTGGCGTTAGTGACGTAGACGTTGTGGCTGAACGGATCGACGGCCACCCCGAGCGGCATACTCCCGACCAGGATAGTGCCAGTCACGGTGCCGGTGCGTGCGTCATCGGAGTCGTCGATCACTGACACCGAGTTGTCGCTGGAGTTCGTGACGTAGACGTGGTGGTTGACGGAATCGACCGCCACTGCATACGGTGCCACCCCGACTGGGATGGTTGCCGTCACTGTGCCACGGTGGGAATCCTGGGACTCGTCGATTACCGACACCGAGTTGCTGCCCTCATTTGTGACGTACACGTCGTGGTTGAGCGGATCGACCGCTACCTCGTGTGGACTCGTACCCACCGGGATGGTGGCAGTAACCGTGCCGGTCTGGGCGTCGCCCGACTCGTCGATCACAAATAGGGAGTCGCTTACAGAGTTAGTGACGTAGACGTTGTGGCTGAACGGGTCAACCGCCACGCCGCTCGTTCCGAAGCCAAGGGGGATCGTAGTAGTGACCATGTCGGCGCCGGCGTTGCCCGACTCGTGGATCACCGACACGGAGCCGCTTCCGAAGTTGGTGACGTAGACGTTGCGGAGAAGTGGATCGACGGCCACTCCGACTGGGTTGGTCCCCACCGGGATGGTGGCTGTCACCGTCCCAGTACGGCCGCTATCTGACTCGTGGATCACCGACACGGAGCCGCTTCCGGAGTTGGTGACGTAGACGTTGTGAGTAAACGGATTGACGGCGACTCCGTACGGAATGATGCCAACAGGGATTTGAGCGGTCACCGGATCGACCCCCACCGCATACGGGTAGGCGCCGACGAGGATGGTGGCGGTAACCGGATAGCTGGTGGCCGCCTGTGCCGTCGCGGCCCCGAGCAGCGTCATACCAGCGCAAAGGCCAACCGCGCAGGCCGTGGCCACCGCTCGTCCCGTGGTGCGTTGCGCGCCCTTCGCGCCCTTCGCGCCCTTCGCGCCCTTCGCGCCAGTGAAACCGCGCGGTCCCCGCAAACCCTGGGGACCCCGCGGGCCCCTGCTTGTCGCCGCGTCATGAGCCCTCGGCTCCGGTTTGCTGGCGTTCGCCGCCTGTGCACTGTCGGCAGCGCCGACAGCCCCTCCTAACGTCAAGAGACCGACTAGGCTCCCACTGAACACGTGGGTTCTGGCCGACGACATCACTGCTCCTCACTCTCTCGAAGCCTCGTTACGGCGCTCACGGGTCCGCGGGTCTGAGGCATACGGCGGCGACCTGTTGAGCCTCGACCTGTTGAACCTCGATGGCGCGCGCCATCGAGCAGCTCCCGCCCAGTGAATGGTTATCGCAACTCCAAGCAAATCCTCGGAAGTCCGATTCCGCCGAGGGACGATTCTTCAAAGCTATCCTCCGGCATAGCGACTAGCAGCGGTGCACGCCCTCGGCGATAACGAATCTTTCAATATTGTTGCCTCTTTGTCAAATTGCTTGGCGGCTCATTGGGAGGGATTGTGATTCTCCGGCGCCATTGACGATTCGTGGCGTGGAGGGGGCCGTGGTCGGTCGTGTTGCGGGAGGTTGTCCTGCGGTGGTGTGGTAGCCGGCAGGAATAGTGGGGGCGGGATGCCGAGGTCGGCGTTGCTAGGTAACGTCGACTGAAAGAAGGCCAACGTGTTCGCCGACTTTGGCTCCGATGACGAGATGGTTTCTGTGCCGGGCGGGGATCTCCTGCCCGAGCAGGGGGATGGGGCGTGTGAGGATCCCGCGGCGGGGTGGTATGAGCGCTCCGAGGAGGTGTTCTTCGGGATCGTGGGGTGGCTCGCCGATCGCGATGCTGCCGCGCTTGAGCATGGTGAGCTGGAGTGGCAGTTGCGGGCGCGCGGGCGGGAGTTGTTGCGCTGCTTGTTGGGGGATCATCTCGCGCTGCGGACGGTCCGTGAGGAGCGTTTGGACGGGGTCGCGGATGCGGAGGGAGTCGAGCATCGCGCGGTTGAGTGATCACGAGCGTCCGTTAGCGAGCGTGTTCGGGGAGGTGACTGTCGGCCGGCTGGCGTACCGCGCAAAGGGCGAGGCGAACCTGTACGTCGCCGACGGCTGCTGAACGTGCCGGTCGAGCATGCCTCGCACGGGGTCAGGCGCCTGGCTGGTGCTGGAGTCCGCCGCGGCTCCTTTGAGCACGCGCGAGATATGGTGTTCGAGCACACGGGGCTGGCGTTGGGCAAGCGGGGGTCGAGGAGCTCACGGTCCGCGCCGCGGTGGATTTCGACGGCTTCAGCGCCGAACGGGTCAGCGCCGAGCCGGATCCCGAGGAATTTGGGGTCGCGACGCTCGGCCTGATCGAAGATGTCGGCGATCACACTCGCGGCGTCATCCACCACCGAAGAAGGGGTGGCCGATCGCGACGGGCATCATCGAGGGCGCCTGCCGGAGCTTGGTGAAAGACCGTATGGACATCACCGGCGCCCGCTGGGGCCTCCAAGGCGCCGAAGCGAGCCTCAAGCTCCGCGCGATCATCAGCAACGGCGACTTCGACCAATACTGGGCGTAACGATTTAGGTCGGGGCGGCCTTGGCGGAGCAGATCAGCCCGGGCGCGGGTGCTGGTAGCCAGGGCTGGCCAGCGGCCAGTTGGGCGAGCACCTCGAGCGGGCGCTCGCGTTGTTTGCGGGCGGTGGAGAGGTAGGAGCGGACCCGGAGGTAGCGCTCGGCGCCTTGATCGGTGCGCCAGCAGCCGGAGATCTTCTGCTGCAGCTTGATCATTCTGATGTCTTGCTCGGCGAGGTTGTTAGTGAACGGTACCCCGGGGTCGGTTGCGAACCTGAGCGCCTCGGCCTGTTTCTGGTCGAGGCCCAGCAGGAGGTTCTGGGCATCGGTGCGTTTGGTCTTCTGGGTGGCGTTCTCGGCCAGGCCTAGGTGCAGCTCGTAGCCTGCCGCGATCACGCCGCGGTAGCTGAGGCGTGAAGCTCGGCCAGTGCCTCGGGCGTGAGCGCGGGAATGCCGGCCGCTGTGGCCTTGTCGACCAGGGCCTTGGTGCCCAGTAGGAGTCAGCTCATGACCGACGCCCAGGTCTGGCCCGCTTCCTCGGCAGCGAGCAGTTCGCGCAGGTGATGGGCGCCGCACAGCGCGTGGATCGCTTGAACGTAGGTGCTGTAGGGCTTCCAGCCGTCGTGCACCGCAACCCCGTGGAAGTCGCCCAGCACGCCGGCGGCATCGATCGCGACCGCACCGCGCTTGGCATGTGAGGTGTAGCGCGTCAGCTCCTCGGTCGAGGCTGAGTGGACCCACCCCAGGCGCCCGGCGATCCGCGCGCCCGTCTCGTCGAATTGCACGACCGGCGCCTTGCTCAACAACACCCCGCGCAGCGCCTCGTCAAACTCGGTCAGTCCCGCGGCGGCCTGATCGACCCACGCCTTCAAGGTCCCGGTCGAAACGTCGGTGCCCGTCAGGTCGAGGATCACCTGGCGCGCGCGGTCATACGGGATGTGCTGAAAGACGTGCAGATAGACACCCAGCGCGTGCATCGAGGGCCCGTACTGGACAGGCGCCGCCACCCCGGCGGGAAGGACCTTGTGCTGAGCGCTGCGCAGCACTTGCACAGCCGCCTCACGGCGACGTGCTCGATCACCACCAACACGATCTCCTCGGGCAGATCGAACACCTGCCGGGAATCCCCACCATCTTCGAGCCGCTCGGCGCCCGCGAGATCCCCGCCAGAACTTGAGCACGCCTGCGGCTCGTGCGGCACCTGAGCGTCGGGCACCTCCATACGCTTCAGACGAGCACCATTGTGACCGTCCTGGCCGCCCGGCTTGCGCCCCAAACGCTTACGCAGACTGCGCTTCTTCTCCTCCGCCGACGGCTTGCTGTAACCCTCCGAAGAGGGCGGCTTGGAGCTGTTACGCGAATTCTTGCCCAGCCGCCCAAGCAGCTCGGCGATCACCTCGTCCTGCTCAACGATCCGAGCCTCAAGCCTGGCTACCAGCGCCTCAAGCTCGGCATAACCCGGTCGGACTGCATCTACACCCTGACCTGCAAGATTCGCGCCAGCGTCCATAGACGCAACATTCCCTGCAAAGACGCGGAACCCGGTACGCGTTCAGTCGATACGCCGAGGAATCCTGGGCTTGCGCTGCCCACAACGTCAGTTGCGCGGCGCCCGAGCGCACCGGCGCCGCCGGGCGTGCTTCAACCGACAAACCCGTTCGTAGGCGGCTGGTTTGTCCGTGCGATGCAGATTTTCGCGCCGCAATGGACGATCCGGCGCTGAACGCAGAGGTTTGTCCGTGCCGACACGCCGACGCTCGCCACCACCAGCACCCACCCGCGCGATCTCAACCCAGGCGAGGCCACCGACCAACTGCACGCCTGCCTGCGCGCGTACACGCGTACGGAATTTTGCCCACAGACCCCAGCCTGGATCGCTGCACGGGCCCAAGCGGGGGACCTAAACAGTTACTACTGGGCCTACCACCTCGCCCACGAACGCCACCGCAACCACGACCAACGGTATGTCAACAGCGTGATTTCCCGCGAAGCATAACGTCCCTCTGAGCGGAGGCGCCCGCGCCACCGCTTCCGTGCTACAGCTACGCCACCTTCCTTTTGTGATACAGCCGACCGTCTGAACTCACGACCGCCGCGTTTGGGGCCGATTGTGGAGCACCGACTCCATGGACCCGGGGAAGAGTGCACTCGGGAGCCCCGAAACTGGGGTCATCGGTAAGAAACGTGTCACACCACCCGCAAACCAGATGGCCGATGGGTTCAGACGGGGTATCGGCCGATCGCCGGATCGTATGCCTGCTGGGCGTCGGCTAGCGCGATCCGCGAGTAGATCTCCAACGATCCGGGTGGCGTGCCGTGAGTAGGGCTGGATCCAGCGCGTCATCGATCCCACTGGGTCTTCAGCCACGTGAACAGGAAGTGGTGGTGCCGGTGGGGGCTGATCGGGCCCTCGATCCCAGCCGCGGTGGCGTACCGGGCGAGGATCTTGCGCACGCCGCGGTCTGAGTAGCGCTTCTTGCGCACCCCGGCCTACCTCAAGCAGGTCTTCGGTCACCTCCGCGAAGAGCTCGGCGTCGAAGTGCAGCGCGCCCCCAAGGAGCTCCCGCACGTCCCGACCGAGCACGAGATCCGCTCCTTCTACGACGCCGCGTGGCACGGCCGCCGGGGCCAGGACGTGGTCATGATCAAGACGCTGCGCTGCACCGGTGTGCGCGTCTCAGAGCTCGTCCGCTTCCGCCTGGGCGACGTCGACCTCGACGGCTGCCGGATTCGGCTTGAGCGAGGCAAAGGCAAGAAGGACCGCTACGTCCCGTTCCGCGCAACGTTCAAGGAAGCGCTAGCGCTTCACATCGACGCGCACAGGAATACTGGAGCCAGCGACCTCTTCGAGTCCTCCTGGACCTCAGCGCCGTGCAGGTCAGGCGCCGGAATGCCGCTTACCGCAGGACATCCCGACGTAATGATCGGTCGGGAGGGTATGGATTGGATCACCGCAGGCGGCCAGTTCACGAATCGCTGCGGGGGTGCCGATCATCTCTTTGATGCACCTCATCACCTTGGTTCGACTGGCTACGGGAATGCCCGCATAGCCCCCCGGTCTCCCATGGCGTTCCTGCGGTCAGTCCAGGGGGAGGAACACGCGACCGATCGGGCGCCCCGATCACGTCCGCCGGTGATCTGAACAAACCCGCGTCCCCGCGTCGCGATCAAGCCTGTCATAGATGCGCTAGAACCCATGACGTTCGGCGTCGAGGTGTTCCATGGTGCGGTGAGAGGTTCGCGGGGATGTTTGGTCAGCCCTTGACGTCGAGACGAGCTTTGGTTGGTTAGCGCAGCGCCTAGCAGCTCGCGGGCCGCATCGGCGGGTAGCTGCTGTAGCCCGGCGCCGCTGAGGGATAGCAGCGATGTGTGGCAGCCCTTGATCGAGCGGCTGACCGTGGTTGCGGCATTCTTCGCGCACGAACATGTTGCTCAAGTATCCCCACCGCGAGTCGGCGCGGCCCGGTCGAGGCATCCGTCGGTACTCAAACACGACGCCATCCCGATCGCCAGGTTCGGGAGCGCGGTCAGCCAGACGGTGCAGCGTTCGCCTTCGGCAGAGAGCCATGTAGCCATGCGCCGCTCAAAGCCAGGTTCATCGGCGCCGGAGCTCCAGAAAGACCGCAAGGTCGTGATCGCGCCGACATCACGAGCGTCCGCTGTCCGGATCACCACGTCGTGGGCGGACGAACACGGATCGCGGCGCAACCCGCGACGGGCAACGCTGCATTCCGCTGCACAAACTTCACCTTCCCACTCGGTGCGGACGGAACCACCCACCAGAACACGCACCAACAGCGCGCAACAAGCGCGCTCGGACAGGGAAACAGACACACCGGTGCTGGCCTCAGACCCCCTGAAAATTCATCTGATGGAGCGCGCGATGGGAATCATCCCCGCGCTGGCGCAGGTCGAGCTGGACCCGCGCGCGGGCGATGAGGATCTGCCACTGAACATCGCTACGCTCGCGGCGAGCGGGCTCGCGAAGCTCCTACAGGCCCGGCACGGGTTTACGACCGCCACCACAGACCCGCAGCACGAGGCGGTCACCAGCGCGCTGATCGCACGCCGGCGAGCAGCTACGAAAGACCAGCGAGGAAATCACCGCGTTCTTCAGACTCGCCGAAGCGAGCTGGGCCGCCGGGCACCGCGGCCACGGCGACCTCAACTAGCGTTCACGAGTTCGTCGCGGTCGCGTACGCCGGCCTTGTGCACCAGCTTGGAGATGTGGCGTCGCACCGTCACTGGGGAGATCATGAGGCTCTTGGCGATCTCGGCGGTCGAGTGGCCGACCTGAAGCTTGCTGAGGATCTCTGCCTCGCGCACGGAGAAGTGGCCCTCCGCCGCGCGCTCGAGCTGGCGTAGCTCATCAACGAGGCTACGCACCATCGCGCGCGGCACGGCAGCTTCGTGGTTGATCACGACGCTGATCACGCGTCGCAGCTGCTCGGCATCGCAGCGAGCCGGAACGAATCCGACCGCGCCGGCACGCACCGCGAGCACCAGGCCACTCGTGTCGTCACGGTCGGATAGCACCACGACGGACGTCTGCGGCACCGCGCTGGCGATCGCGCGGATCGCCGTGATGGCGCCGCCAGGAAGCGAGTGGCCGATCAGGCAGACGTCGGGTCGCTGCGAGCATGCCGCTTGAATCGCAAGCGCGCAATTGTCAACCTCGGCGCAGATGACCGCGTGGCCCTCGAGCGCGAGGCGGACCCCGAGCCGGGTCAGTGGCGCGTCAGCCACCAGAACACGAACGCAGTCACTCACAGCAGACCCCATGACCGCCGCCCAGCGCCTACCCTCTCCCCCGTACGCCCACGTCTACACCCAAAACTTCCCACGCCTACGCCTTTCCCCTGTGCGCCCCATGCGCGCATCTATTTGTATCGACGCAAAACGAACCCGAAGGTTGGTTTTACTTCGACTTTTCGGACTGTCCGGTCGGCGGCGTGAGCACGGTGGCGCGGATCTCCCCAAAACCTGACCGGCGCCGGGAGCGCCGGCACCATGCTGAGCGACACGCTGGGTGCTGAGAGCAACGCTGTGCAGCGTCCCTTGCTCGAAGGGCTGGTCCTTTAGCCGCAGGGAGCGGGGGGCCGGCGGCGAGCGCGGCTTCGGGGGGCCGGGGGCAGGCCCGATTGTTGCCGCGCAGGCCGCCGACGATTGGGCGCAGAGAGCTTTTCGAGCATCACGCGATGATTCCTCTCGCGAGCAGCACGATCCCGAGCAGACCGCCTCGCAACCGCGCCGACATCTGAGCGGGAACCGACCGCAACCCGGTTTCTCTATCGACGCGGGCGCCGTAAGATCACCGCGGCGCCGCCGCGGTCAGCGCGATCGCACGCCGCTCAAGGGTTGCTCTGGTGGCTGAGCAGCGTCAGGAACCGAGGCGCGCAGGTGTGACATTCCTGCGGGCCGCGCTCGCTCAGCACCACGCCTGCGGCCGGTATGAGCTGTGCTCGCGCCCTGAGCGGCACCGGCAGCCGCGGGCAGTCCGCGCGATGAGCCCAGCCGTCGAGGATGACGGCTCCTTGCTCGTCATCAAAGCGAAACCTGAGCATCTCCACGTAGAAGATCGTACCCGGAGGCGAACAGGTGTTCGTCTCCGGGAGTACTGGTGCGGCGCGACCGCGGGCGACATAGCCTGTTTAGAGTCTGGAGCGAAGCCACATGCTCGAGGCGCGCGGCAAAGCCGACCGTTGGGTAGGGTTCGCATGGTGCCGGAGACGCGCCACCAGTTCCGTGAGGATCTGGCAGGACTCGAGCGGAAAACCCTCGACGGTCTGGAGATGGTCAGCAAGGCGTTCGGTCGTGCGTTGGAAGCGCCGGAAGCGCAAAGACATAGCGGAGGTCGTATTGCCGGATCGTGAAAGCCCACCGTCCCCCGGCCGACCGACGGCTAGTCTAAATTTTGAATGCCGCACCGCCCGGCTTCCGCACGTGCATCGATCCAATCGTCTGGCCGCCGCGCCCGCCACTCTCGCTGCCGCGCCCACCAGTCTGGCCGCTGCGATCACGGCTTCTGGCCCCGCCGTGGGCAATGACTGACTAGAGGGACCACACTGGCGCGTCGCGTGAGCCCCGACCGCCAAGCTGCGGTCTACGAATCGACCACCACCGGAGCACCTGATGACCGAGCCGGCACCTACCGGCGAGCGTTCACCGTGCGCCGGCTGACGGTCTCGTACCGGGCGTGCGGGAGTTCCAGCGCGCGTACGAACAGGCCGTGCACAACGCCCCGTTCGACACGCGCTCGTGGCAAGGGGCGCGCGTTGGTCGGACATGGTCAAGCTGATCGACGCCCGCGCCCCCAATGGGTGTCCCATCTACTTCCGCAACGACTTACATCCAGTCATGCAGGCATGACAGCGAGGTCTGGAATGCCTCGCGAGGCAAGCAGCACTCGGGCCATGCTCAGAGGATGCCGATCACCAGGCGCCCCTCGCTTCGACACCCGAAGGGACGATGTCAGACAGCCCTTGGCGCGCCACATGGCGTGCCGAGGGGGTGCCGCCATCGCCGAGTGTGCCTTCGGCTGCGTCTTGCCGTGCCCCGGAGAGCTCGTCTGACCGAACAAGCACTACCGGCCGCCGTTGACCGGCAAGCCCGTCTAGGCCAAGGCGCTCGCGTCTGCATTCGAGCGAGCGAAGCGCTCGCCGGGTCTGCCGCGCCCCAACGCGTACTTCGTCGAAATAGGCGTAGCGCGCCACGCGTACTGGGAAAGCCGAGGCGATCGTCCTGCTGGCCGGCGCAGGACGATTGGTTTCCACGTAAGCGATCACACGCTCGGCCAGCGTCGCGGATTGGCGGCCGCCGGATGCGTTCGTGCCCTGCGGCCGCAAACGCAGCGATTCTCGACGATCGCATCGTCGCATGGCGGTAGCGCGCCTGTCAGGCGCCCTTAGCTGAGCCCAGGATCAGCAACAAAGCGTGCATCAGGCTTGCAGCTCAGAAGGCGCCGGGGGCTGAGGATGCCTCGGAGGGGCTGCTGGCTCCGAGGTGACCTGTGGATCTGGACCATGGGCGAGCCCTCACTTCTGTCCAGCCGGGGCATCGAACCTCAACAGGCGAGAACACGGAACATATAGTGATGCCAGTCTGGACGGAGCCGTGAAGGCACGTATCGGTGTGGCGGCACGAGCACCTGCCCGGTCAAGTAGCAGGCGCGGCTAACAGTGAGCGGGGTCGTCGTGCCGCCGCCGTAGCAGGGAATCGAGCTCTCAAGCTCGATACCGACGCGATACCAGGTGTTGGGCAACACCAAGCCGGTGCCGATGATCCCGCTCCAGCCCCAGTCGCCCCAGCGTATATAAATGGGCACGAACGGCCCGAACCGCATAGTCGTCGGGCGGCTGACGTAATGGGGGTGGTTGCCGACGCCGTTCCAAACGAAGGTTGGCGGTGGCTGCGGTTGCTGGAACGCCGAAGCTATGGGCACAATAATCGCGGCTGCGGCAAACGCTGCGGCTATCGCTTTGATGGCCTCGCTTCATTGCCCATCCGATTTCCGGGCTGGTCTGGTCGAGCAGCGACGCGGGCCACGCGTATGGGCCTTCGACTCACCTGGTGTTCAGGACGGCGGCGCCGCGCGGCTGCTCGGTCTTCCCGGAGTCCGGGTGTCTGGCCGCGCGGCGAGCGTTGTTAGCCAAGAACATCGGCACAGCGTCCGCTCACTTGAGGTGAACGGGTCGACCATGCGATGATCGCAGCGCCCAGGCGTAGGCGGGGTTGTAGACGTGGTCTGCGCCCGCCCTAAGTGGGGATTCCTTGGGCCCCATATCGCGCCACGGCTCCCGGGTCCCTTTTCGATCCTCCGCCTCAGCTTAGGCTTAGGCAGAAGCGATCGCACCAGCCGGGGTCTGCTCGCCCGAGACTGATGCTTTGCGCCACAAGCGAGGACGCTGAATCCGCGCTCGAGGTCGTTGCTTTGTCTGAGCGCTTGCCCAGAACCTGGGAGGCGCTGCGCTGCCGGGCCTGACGATCCCGGACTGCTATCTGGCCGGCGGCTGGTCGGCTAACTTCGAGCCAATGTGTGGTGGCTCCTTTGCAAAGGAGTTGTCTCGGGGTCAGGTTCGTGGCAGCCCGAGCGCCAGTTGGATTCCGACATCGATTTGCGCGAGGAGCCACTCCGGGAGCGCCCCAATCCTTTCCTCGAGAACCTGTCGGTCGATCGTTGCGATCTGGGTCACGTTGACGACCGAGTTCTCGGGGAGGACGCCAAGATCGGCTGGTAGCTGGACGTTTCCGGGGAGGGCGGCGAGTTGTGTGGTGGTCGTGATGACCGCGACGGTCACGGTCTGTAGTCGAGAGCGGTTGTACTGGTCGGCGCTGAGAATCAGCACTGGCCGCCTGAGAGCTGGCGCCGAGCCTCGGGGGAGACCGAGGTCGGCCCACCAGATCTCGCCGCGGGCGATCACTTCGAGGGACGGCCCTGGACGAGGGCTTGGGCGGCCGCGTCGGTGAAGGTGGTATCGGCGGGTAGGTTGGCGATCGCGTTGTTGATTGCTTCGGTGGTCTGGTGGTCGTCGAGGTCTTCGAGCCAGCGCTGGGCTGCGCGGGCGAAGAACTCGCTGCGGGAGAGTCCGAGGCGCTTTGCGGCTGCCTCGACCCGTTCGAAGGTCTCGTCGGGGAGCGAGATAGCGGTCTTCATGACCCAAGTATAACTGGGTCATACTGCGGGTTTTGCGGCGGCCGTACGCGCGTTCCGTCCGGTGCTTGGCGTACAAATCGCTTCATCGAAGCTCAACGGCTACTGGAACAGGTTCGTGCACTGCGAGCACGGGGGTACACGCCAGCTGAGATCGCTCGTTCGTTGGCGATCGCTAAGGGTGAGGCGGCGCGGCTGGTTAGGGTAGTTGCGATCGAGTCAGCAACCGGAACTGCCGACGCAGCCGAGGCTCGGGACGAGCTACAGTGCTGGATCAGTTCTGGCTGGCGCCACGGGCTGCGAATCGAAGGCCATGATGACTGGCCCTGCGACGACGGCGTGGCGTCGGAAGCCGGCGACAGCGGCGTCGCCCTCGTCGTGGTCGCAAAGCCTCACGGGTATGACCGGCTGGCGATGTGCAGCTACCTGGTGGATACGTGGTGTCTTGGCGTCAAGAACGCGATGGGACCGAAGCGGCTGGGAAGGCGCGAGCTTGAGGCGCTCAGGCGTCAGTGCTACGCGCCGTGGCAGTCGCACGGGATCCCTATCCGGCTCGAACTCGCGCAGCACCTGGTGCTCGGTGCCGCCGAGTTCGCGCGACGGCTCGGCTTCGACGCACACCGGGACTTCCAGCGCGCCCGCTCTTTGCTGGGCAGCTGGGAGGGGCCGAGCGCGATCACGTTCGGGCACGACGGCAAGCCGCACTACATCAACGGTCCCTATGAAGATCCGCGGCGTGTGCTCGCGACGCTCGAACGCGCGGTTGGTCGGGGAGGCTTCCACTACACGGTGTCGCTCGGCGAGGCCGACGACCTCGGCGATGGCTACCGCTACTCAGCTATCCTCACCGACCGCGACAGCCGCCTGACCGACGCGGCATAACGCGCCCTCGACGGCCGAGCGGAGCCGGCTGCTCTTGCCGCTCTCTGGCTTGTACTTGCTGCCGAGCCGGATGGAAGCTAGCAATGGCCACGCCGGTTCCGCGCACTCCAGGACCCGGACCGTGCGACGGACGATGCTCGTCCTTGCGCGAAAGAGCGACTCGCTGGCGTGGTCCGGACGTCGCAAAGTCGCGCCGAAGCACGTCGTTGCTGGGCGCCAATACCGCCGACGTCCGATCGCGGCTCGAGGCCGCTCCTTTCGGAATGGTGCTTGCCGGAGAACGGCAAGCAGCAGGGCTTTGTCGGCGGCTTCGTACCCGGCGGGCTTCGCGAGTGGCGTACGAGCGCATCCACGCGTAAGGAGTAGTGCGGCGCGCTGAAGAAGCAGTAGCGACGCGACTGCCATCGGACTCGCTCGGTACGGCTTGCGCAATCTCCGGGCGAAGCAGTCACCAACCGCGCCGGTCGCGGCCATCGAGTGCGTGGCAAAGGGATCACGCCGACCGGTGCCGACCGACCATCGCTCGCCTTCGCAAGCGATCGTGCCGAGCAAGCAAGCCGGGTGATCGCTCGTGGGGAAAGCAGTCGTGCGCCGCGCCTGGCGCGTCGCCCCGTCGGACGATCGCGATGTCGCCAATCCGATCGTCTGTCCCGTCGACTCCCTGACCTCCGGTTTCGCCGGCAAGCACTCGCCCCGTCTTCGTCGCAGCCGCTCGCGCGACGGGCGGTCCGGTCAGGCCGCGCGATCGCGCTCCAGCGAGTCGGCAGCCGTCGACGCCAACAGCGCCAGGGTTCGCAGCGCCTCCTCTAACTCGGCCACCTTATCGAGTCCAGGCTGCCTGGCCTCATGAGCGTCCGCGATGCCCTGCATCACTTCCCCCTCTGTCTTCCACGCTTGGGCGAACGTCCGCGCGACGGATTTCGCCGTCTCGATGGTGGCCTCCCGTGGCAGGGCATCTCCAGACAGGAGCAGGTCGAGTCGCGCTGCGTCGTCGCGAGCGTCGATCAGGCGGGCAAGCTTGGTCGCGTTATCGATCGCGGCCAACGGGCCTCTTCTCGTCGCGAACGCTGCCCAGCGCTGCTCCAACTGCGCACGACCTTGATCCGAGAGGCGTGCGACGCGGTCACCCTCCCCCAAGCTGATGAGCGCACGGCCATTGACGGCAAACAGGCGACCAAGCTCAACGATTCCGCCGTCGAAGTGTTCACCAGGCGCGAACGGGTGGCGGCGGAACGTCGTCAAGGCCCGCGTCTGCGCGGCCTCGGTCTCATCGGCAGGCCACGACGTGATGGCAGCGAACAGCAGCCTCCCGCGTCCGCCTCTCCGCACCAGGCATGTCTCGATCTCGCAGTCGTCGGCGAGTAGGACGGCGCGGCAGGCGTCCCCGTGAGCCAGGATGAAGTCCTTGTTGGTCGCCGTAGTAGTCACCGGCAGCGGCTGATAGCCCCGGTTGCCCCCTCGCATGTTGACCTCGCCGAGACGGACAGCATCGTTGTTCACCACTGCATCGAACAGCCAACTCGGCGAGAAGATGTCGCCGAAGAGCAGCGGCGAGCCCGGGACCGGAGGGGCGTACGCGCTCATCGGTCCTGACTCAGCGCCGGTCGTGACGCGATAGCGCCAACCCCGAGCGTGATCCCGAGATCGTCGAGCCCGAATAGGGGCGTGGCTGTCGGTCGCTCATCTTCACCGTGCCCACCATCATCGGAGAAGTCGCTCGTCGCCGCAACATCGGCAACGAGAGGTTGCTCGACTTCGGCAAACTGGCGGTCGAACTCCGATTCCCAGCCCCGGCGCGTCGTCGACGGGTCATCCAGCAAAGCGCTGGCGCGCTCCGAAAACGCCGCGGCATCGGCGTCCGTTGCGTATAGGAGGAACGCGAAGTCCTCATCGACAGACTGCCCGGCTGTCCGGGCTGCGACGTTATGGGCCACTGCATCGCGGGCCTCATCCCTCCAGGGCGCGGCCATCGCCAGTTCTCGCACCGACGCGCCCTGACTCAGCCGCTCAAGCAGAGACTGCCCTGACGGGGCGCTAACCAGCTCACTACGTGTCTCGCTCGGTTCGTGTAAGCGTACGTTCTGGACGAGGTAGTCTAAGTCGTGGAGGCTGGTCTCGTGTACGGCGCTTATTCCACCGCCTTTCCGCCACAGGTGGAGGGCACGGACGTCGACGTTCACGGCGTCCGCGATCTGTCCCCAGGTCAGCCCAGTGTCCTGCTTGATGCGGGCGAGGACTGCTTGCGCTGCGTTGAGTACGAGCGCCGACGACTCGGACGTCGGCTTCAACGAAGTCCACTCCGGGGCATGTTCCAAGCGGTGGACGCCCGCGGAAGTCCAGTTGAGCATGCTGGGTGGTGCCGTTGCCGCGGTTGCACCGGTTAGCGCTCCGGCGACGACGAAACCGACAGGAATCACCGAGGCGAGCTTGCGCGCTGCCGCCGCCACCCGGCCGTCGCCACCGCCAGTGCCAGGCTCGATGAGTTCAAGATTTGCCATCACCCACCCGCCACTGCCAACTGTTGCACGACCGCCTCGTCAGCGCCGAACCGCAGCAAGAACTCGGGCTCTACCGCCCAACGGAAGAACTGGTACTGCCGCCGCGAATGTGCGAGGGCTCGGCTAGTGAGCGTCGCAGGTATGAAGGGCTCCCGACGCTCGTCGTAAACGTCGATGTCGAGGAGCCAGTTGGCCTGCTCCAATGGCGGGATCACCGCATCGATCCCGGTGTTCGGCGCCAGCAGGCCCCAACGCGCAGTGAGGATGACGTCGTCAAACTGCGTTTGGGCCTGGGTGAGGCAGAACGAGAAGCTCGTGTCGTTGTCCCGAACGGCGCTAACGCCGAGCACCTCCGGCCTGACGAGTTCGGACAATCGGGCAAGATCCTGTGGGTCGGTCAACCGCTGTGTGTACCGGACACCCAGCCGCTCGGCCGCCGGAGGGGCGACGACCTGTTCGACCGCAGCAAGGACTCGCCCGAGGCGCTCGAAAAAGTCCTCGTGAGTCGAGTAAGCCGTCGTCTCAAGGGATACGAAGCCGCTGGCGAGGCTCGCCCGCCAGGTTCCGTCCTCACTCGTGAAGCGCCAGAGACGTGTCGGGATGGTTGTCGGCGGCCCGTCGCCGCTGCCCGGAAATGCGATGGCGAACTCGAAGTCCGCCTGCACGAACGGATACTCATCACGGAGGACCTTCTGCATGCGGGCCGCGAGTTGCTCCTCAGAAACTTCAAGCACCGGCGAGAACCGGACCTGGACTAGCACGCTGGCCAGCGGTGGCGCGCCGAGCGGTACGGTGGCGACAGGCGCTGCGGAGAATGGATGAGATGCAGTTCCGGACACGACTTCACACTCTACTTCACATCAGTCGGCATGTCGACCGCTTGCGAGCGGGCGGGCGACGACTCCCCTCGTCGGCACGCCTCCCCTCCCAGCATCCCGCTTAGCTCCCGTCGGTAAGGAACCGGACAGCGCTTTCGAGCAAATTCGCTGGCCAGCTCTGTCGCCGTGACGGCGATCGCGAAGGAGGCATCGGCTGGCCTGGAATGCGGCGACTGCCGCGCCATGACCGCTGCTGGGCCGGCACGTGACGGACGGCGTCTGGTTCAGGACGAGACGATCTCCCGGAAGACTGCGCCCTGGCGGATGTCGGCCGGGACGCCATACGTCTCCTTGAACCACGCCTCCGCGTCTGGGTCGAGACCGTTCAGGCATCCCTGGAGCGCGTCACATGCAGCCGCGGCGGGCCTCAACCAGCGGCCAGTCGATGTTGAGTAGCACGGTTCGCCCTTCGCCACCGTCCAGGAGAAGGCCATCCTCGACGGCTCGAACAACCTCTTGATGCGCGTATTCGCCAGCATCGGGCCAGGGCATTTCTTCACCTCGAAGGTAGAACGGGAGCACCATCGACACGGCGCCCTTCACGCGACGAACAGCGGAACGTGCTTCTTTGATGAGCGCGTCGATCCGTTCGCGATCATCGTCGGGGAGCGACACCGCCACGGCCT
Organism: uncultured Solirubrobacterales bacterium; assembly: GCA_963709135.1. Classification (GTDB taxonomy): domain Bacteria; phylum Actinomycetota; class Thermoleophilia; order Solirubrobacterales; family Solirubrobacteraceae; genus Palsa-465. Next base: position 279,186 of record CAVPVI010000005.1, read on the forward strand.
CTTCAGCCGTCTTGGCGGCGAGGATGGCGTCACCGCGCCCGCGCTCAGCAGCAACCTGATCTCGTAGCTTCGTGAGTTCGGCTCCAAGGGCCGTGTTCTTCGCTTTCTCCGCCTCGAGATCCACCGCGGGCACCACCGCTGGCTCGGCGAGGCTGGCCAGGCGGGCATCCAGGCCCGCTAGGAAGACCGTGATCGCGTTATCGCAGGCCGCTGCGTTGTAGTCGCGTTGAAAGTGCTTTGCGATTCGGGCCAGAAGAGCTGCGAGGGCTTCGCGCTCATCGATCCGTTCGACCTGAATGCCCGTCAACGTGGCTCGAAGCTCCCCACGCTCGACCGCAGGAACGCACAGCGGGAAGAAGTCCTTGTCCGCCGCCAGCCAGACGGCTCCGAGCTCTGCCAGGCAGAACTCCGAACTACGGAACGAAGGTGTGATGACAGCAGCAACGAATGTCGAATCGCCGTGGCTCGTTCGGATGTAATCGACGGGCTTCTGCCCCGCAGGTACGCCGGTGCCGGGGCCACGACGTCGCCGACGATCGCATCTCGCCGAGAGCACTTCCGCGGACGCCGGCGGCGCCGACGATCCCAACGGCGACATCGCGATCGTCCGACGGGGCGACGCACCAGGCGCGGCGCACGACTGCTTTCCCCACGAGCGAGGTCGCTCGTGAGATCGACGCCCGTCTGATCGTCTGTGGACAGCGTGGGCGGGGCGCGTTCTTCAGCGCCGTGCTGGGCAGCGTCTCACACCAACTATCGGCGCACGCGGAACGCCCGGTGCTGATCGCGCCCCGGATCGCGCTCGTATCGATCGAGACCTGCGCGCAAAAGCGCTTGAAGCCCTCCCTCCGGAAGGCCCGCCGACCTTGCCCAACGACCGGCCCACACCTTCTTCGCACTGCATGGCCAACCAGGATGGCGCCGTCGGCAGCTCCGTGCACGGAAGCGAACCGGACGATGCCGAGCGCGTAGCGCCCGTGGCGAGCTCGGCCTCCTGCGACGGGCTGCGATTCGCGTTCTGGCGACGCGACGCTGCTGCTGCCCAGAGCGACTGGGAGAGCAGCGCTCCGACGGATCAGGCCGCCGTCAAGTCGCGGGAACCGGCCGGCTCAGCCGCGGCCCGTTCGCCATGTCGCCAGAACGCGAATCGCAGCCCGTCGCACCCCACGCATCCGACGCAACCCACGCAATTGCTGCATCCGACGCAACCCAAGCACCAAGCGCAGCCGGCGCAGGCAACCGACAACGCCGTCATCGCGCAGCCCGCCACTGCTGCGCTGAGCACGGTCCCGGCACTGCCAGCGGTCCCCAACGAGGCGATCGTCATCGCGCTGCCGGCCGACGCCACGCTCCACGCGGTCACAGCACTGCCCGCCGTGGCCACGCTTCCTCGAGTCCCCACGGCGAGCGCCGTCACGAGGCTGTCGCTCGTTGACACCGACGCGACCGTGACCCGGCTCGAGCGGGTGAGCAGGCTGAACATGGGGTCGCGGAGCTCCAGCCGTTGCCGTGGGCGCTTCACGGCACGGATCATCGCCGATCCCGGCCGCCGCCGATGAGGACTTCGAGCGCCCTCCGGGCGACGGGGGACGACACAGAGAGGCATCAGTCTACGGCGCGTCCGCCGTCCCGCCGGCGCTCGCACGAGCGTGATCGCCGCCTACATGGGCTGGGCGCGTCCGCCCGTTGACCATGTCCTGCTTGAGGTGCGCGAGAAAGGCCGCGTCGTCGCGACTGGCATCCCTGACGATCCGCTACCCGTTCGACGCGATCCTCTGGCGACTCGAGCTGCAATCTGAGCAGCGCCCCTACTCGGAGTTCGTCACGTACGATGATTTGCAGCGCCTTGCGTTTCTGTTCGGCTGCCTCGGCTAGCGTCTTCGCACATTCTGCTCGCAGCGATTCAGTACTTTTCCGCTTTGCGCGGTCGTGCCTGGGCGGATGCGCTCTCGGATCGTTCGTTCTAGCGTTGCGGCGGTGACTTGCTGCTGCGCTGGATTGCACCACGGAGGCGGTCGTGCCGGGGGCGGGTTGTGTACACGTCCGGATCCGTCGCCACGGGGATCGTTTGATGGTGAGCGATAGCGATGTGGCAAGCGGTGTGCGCGCCGAGCCGCGAGCGGAGCGGGTTACTCGCATCTACGCCACGCTGGCCAAGTCATACGAGGCGATCGTGCGGATCAGGCAGCGGCTTCCCCTCTTCAAGCAGGTCTGCCGCGTGCTGGTCGAGGAGGGGCGGCTGCGGATGGCGTGGGTGGGTGAGATCGACGATCACGGGTGGATCGTTCCCGTCGCCCACGCGGGCGCGGCGCAAGGCTACCTCGATGATCTCCGGGTCTCCGTGCTCGACGTTCCGAAGGGCCGGGGGCCGACCGGCATCGCCGCGCGCGAGCGCCATCACGTGTTCACGACGGACATCGCGACGGACGAGCGGATGGCGCCGTGGCGCGACGCGGCGCTCGCGCGGGAGTTTCGATCTTCTGCCGGGTTCCCGCTCGTGGTGGACGATCGTTGCGTGGCGGTGCTGACGGCTTACGCCTCAGAGCCAGGGTTCTTCGACGAGGAGGAGGTCGAGCTGTTCGACCGGATGGCGGCCGACCTTTCCTTCGCGCTGGAGGCGATGCAGCGTGACGAGCGACGCCGGGCCGTCGAGGCGCAGTTGCACGCCAGCCAGGAGCGCTTCCACACCGCGGTCGAGTCGATGCTCGACGCCTTTATGGTGGTCTCACCGGTTCGTGACGATGGCGGCGAGATCGTCGATTTCCGCTACGCGTACGTCAACGACGCGTTCTGCGCCCTGGTTGGCGTTGGCCGCGAGCAACTACTCAGCCATCGAGTCGGCGAGGTATTTCCGGGGTTTGTAGGCAGCGCGCGGTTTGAGGCCTATCACCGGGTCGCTGTGACCGGCGAGCCGTGCAGGACCGAGGACGCCGCCGACCCCGACGTGTGGCCTGGCACTGCGCTCGCTGGTCATGTGGTCGACGTCAGCATCGTCGCTACGGGCGAAGATCTCGTGGTGTCGGCACGTGACGTCAGCGACCGCCGTCGTATCGAGGCGCAGCTTAGTGCCAGCGAGGAGCGATATCGGCAGGCTCTCTCGGCGCTATCGGAGGGGATCGTGGTCCAAGGCAAGGACGGGGCGATCAGCAGCTGTAACCCAGCGGCCGAGCGCATCCTTGGGCTCAACGCCGACCAGATGATGGGTGTCGGCTCGCTCGACCCGCGTTGGCGGGCGATCCACGAGGACGGATCTCCGTTTCCGGGCGAGGAGCATCCGGCGATGGTCACGCTCCGTACCGGCCGTCCGCTGGGGGGCGTGATCATGGGGGTGCGCAAGCCGGACGGGTCGCTGAGCTGGATTTCGATCGACTCGATGCCGTTCCGTGCCGGCAGCGACAGTGCCGGCGAGGACGCAGTCGTCACCACGTTCGTCGACATCACAGCGCGCCGGGCCGCGGAGGCGAGGCTGCGTGAGAGCGAGGAGCGCTTCCAAGCCGCGATCGGATCGATGCGCGATGCGGTCGCGATCCAGTCCCCCGTCCGCGACGAGAGCGGCGAGATCGTCGACTTCCGCTATGACTACGCCAACGACGCGCACTCCGAGGTCGTGGGGCGCGACCGGGAGCAGTTGCTGGGACGCCGCGTCGGCGACGTGTTCCCCGGTTGGTCGCGAAGCGCGCGCTTCGCGATCTACCGGCAGGTCATGCTGACGGGCACGCCGTTTCGGACTGAGGACTTCAATCCCGAACGAGCGTGGGGAGCCGAGTTCGCGCGCCGGGTGCTCGACAGCGTCGTCGCCCGGGCCGGCGAGCGGCTGGTGGTCTCGGCGCGCGATGTCACCGACCGGCGACGCGCCGAGGCGGAGCTCCGTGCGAGCGAGGAGCGTTTCGATGCGGCGGTCGGGTCGATGCTCGACGCGTTCGCGATCATCTCACCGGTCCGCGACGAGCAGGGCGAGGTCGTCGATTTTCGCTGGGAGTACGTCAACGACGCCTACTGCACGCTGGTGGGGCTCGACCGCGACCAACTGGTCGGCCACCGGCTCAGCGAGCGGTACCCCGGTTGGCCGAGCAGCGAGCGCCTCGTGGTGTACCGCCGGGTGTCGGAGACCGGCGAGCCGTGCCTGAGCGTCGATGTCGCCGAACCGGCGGCGTGGGCCGGAGGGCGGCTGGAGAACCGGGTGCTCGACACGATGATCGTCGCGGCGGGCGAGAACGTCGTAGTCACCGCGCGTGACGTGACCGAGCGCCATCGCCTCGAGGAGCAGCTGCGCGCGAGCGAGGAGTTGCTCCGGACGGGGGTCGGCTCGCTGCTTGACGGGTTCACGATCTGCTCACCGGTGCGCGACGAAACGGGTGAGATCATCGATTTCCGCTGGGAGTACGCCAACGACGCCGCCTGCGCGCGCAACGAGCTCACGCGCGAACAGATGCTCGGGCACCGCATCAGCGAGGTGCTTCCCGGATACACCGACACCGACGTGTTCAAGCTCCACCGCCGGGTCGCGCAGACCGGCGAGCCGGCCCGGGTCGATGAGGTTTCATGGCACGGCGAGTGGGTCGCCGGCCGGAAGGTCGACCGCGCGTATGACGGGAGCGTGGTGCCGCTCGGTCCGAACATCGTCGTCACCGGGCGCGACGTGACCAACGCGAGACGTAACGAGCGGGAGCTTCGGTTGCAGGCCGAGCTCTTGGAGCTGGCGCATGATGCGGTGATCGTCCGTGATCCGGTCGAGAGCCGGGTGACGTTCTGGAACCGCGAAGCGGAGGCGATCTACGGCTACGGCCGTCAAGAAGCGCTCGGAGTGGTCACGCACGAGTTGCTCGCCACTGTTTTCCCGGATTCCAGGGAGGCGGTCGATGACGCTCTGGCGCGAGACGGACGGTGGGTGGGGGAGCTGAGCCACACCCGCAAGGACGGCGATGTGATCGTCGTCTCCAGTCGCCAAGCGTTGCAGCACGATGCAGATGGGCGGCCGATCGCGATCATCGAGCTGAACTCCGACATCACCGAGCGCAAGCGGGCCGAACAGGAGCTCGCACGCATCGCCGGCGTGCTTGAGCGCACCGAGAGGATCAGCAAGACGGGCGGCTGGGAGTACGACCTCGCCACCGGCGAGCTGACCTGGACAGACGAGGTGTACCGAATCTACGGCGTCGAGCGGACGTTGGATCCGACCGTGGTCACAGAGGCGATCGCGGCCTTCGATTCCGAGAGCGCGCCGATCATCGATGCAGCTTTCAAGCGCCTGGTGGCCGAGGGCGAGCCCTACGATCTCGAGCTCGGGCTGGTGCGCGCCGATGGGCAGCGGATCTGGGTGCGCACGATCGGCCGGCCTGTGATCGAGGATGGCCGCGTCGTGCGTGTCGGTGGCAACATCAGCGATGTCAGCGAACGCAAGCGGGTCGAGCAGGCGCTTCGCGCGAGTGACCAACTGTTCCGCGGTGGATTTGACGATTCGCCTATCGGCATGGCGCTCACGGGCCTGGATGGCAGGCTCGTTGAGGTCAACGCTGCGTTTGCGGGGATGCTTGGCTTTGATGATCCTGCGCAGCTGGCGGGACAGGACGTCGCGCGCTTCACGCACCCCGACGATCTGGCCGCGACTCGCGAGGGCATCCGCATAATGGTCCAAGAAGGCAAGCCCTTCGTGGCCGAGAAGCGCTACATCCGCAGGGATGGTGCTGTCGTGGACACGCTGGTGGGGTCCACGGCAGTACTCGACGCCGACGGCCGGCCATCGGTGCTGTACACGCAGGTTCAAGACATCACGCACCGCAGGCAGGCCGAGGCGGCGTTGCGCGTTAGTGAGCAGCGGTTCCGCGGTGGCTTTGAGAACTCGCCGATCGGTATGGCGCTCGTCGGCCTGAACGGCCGGTTCGTCGAGGTCAACGCCACGCTCGCGCGGATGCTTGGCTATGACGACCCGTCCGAGCTGGCAGGACAGAGCTTTACGAACGTTGTCGATCCCGACCAAGTGGCCCTCGGAGAGGATGCCAGGCAGCGAATCATCGAGACGGGGACCGACCACGCGGAGCGGCGCTACGTCCGCACGGACGGCACCAGCGTGTACGCGCTGTATGGGGCGACGCTGGTGCGCGACGCGGACGGGCAACCGTCCGTGATCTTTGCGCAGGTGGAGGACATCACCGAGCGCCGGCGGGCCGAGGAGGAGATCCGCACGCTGAACGTCGAGCTTGAGCAGCGCGTCGTCACGCGCACGGCGGAGCTCGAGCGCGCCAACAAGGAGCTTGAGATGTTCGCGTACTCGGTCTCGCATGACCTGCGCGCGCCGCTGCGGGCCGTGGAAGGGTTCAGCCAGGCGCTGCTCGAGGATTATTCGGAGAAGCTGGACGAGGAGGGCCTTCACGATCTGGAGCGGGTACGTGCGGGAGCAGTGCGGATGGGCGATCTGATCGACGCACTCCTGCAGCTCTCGCGTCTGTCGAGATGGCGCTTGGCGCGTGTGCGGATCGACATCAGCGCGCTGGCGCGCGAGGTTGTCGCCGAGCTACAACGCGAGTGGCCCGATCGTCGCGTCGAGGTTGAGATCCAGGACGGATTGCTCGCCGAGGCCGATCTCAGCCTGGTCAGGACGGTGTTGCAGAACTTGCTCGCCAATGCCTACAAGTTCACCGCCAAAGCCGCGCACCCGCGGATCCGGTTTGGAGCCGTCGAGCAGGACGGCGTCTGCGTGTACTTTGTGGCCGACAACGGCGCCGGGTTTGACATGGCGCACGCGGACCGGCTGTTTCTCCCGTTTCATCGACTTCACCGCGAGACGGAGTTCCCGGGCGACGGGATCGGCCTGGCGACCGTAACGCGAGCCGTGCGCAAGCACGGTGGCGCGATCTGGGCGCAGGGTGCCGTGAACGAAGGTGCGACGTTCCAGTTCAGCTTGACGCCTGGAGCGCAACCGCCTGCATCTGCCGCCGCCGGTCAGGACGTCCTCCCGACCTGGCAACCTACCGAGAGAGAACGCCGCCAGTGAGCGATCATCCGTCAACAGTTCTGCTCATCGAGGACAACCGCGATGACGAGGAGCTGACGATCCGCGGGTTCAAACGCTCGAGACTCGCGAACCCGGTCGATGTCGCACGCGACGGCCAGGAGGCACTCGACTACCTGTTCGGAACCGAATCACAACCCGCCCACCGCCCCCCGGTGCTAATTCTGCTCGACCTCAAGCTACCACGAGTCGGTGGCCTCGAGGTGCTAGCGCGCATCCGCGGCGATCAACGCACGCGCCGGGTGCCGGTCGTAATCCTGACCAGCTCGAACGAAGAGCACGACCTGATCGACGGCTATGACCTCGGGGCCAACAGCTACGTCCGCAAGCCGATCAGATTCGAGGAATTCGCCCCCGCGATCGCGCAGATCGGGATCTACTGGCTGATGATCAACCAACCCGCCCCAAACGCAGACCACAACGCGTAAGCGAACAACGACAACCGCCCCAGCGTGCTGGCGCGTTATGGACAATGGAATCGCGGCGCACGCGCTAAATGCTAAAGCTAAACGCCTGCGTCTCGGATTGCGCCCTCACATCACTCGAAGCTGATCGATCGCCTTGACGGAGAGCGTGGCGCGCTTGGAGTGCGGCGATCAGCGCGAGGCGCTGCTGTTCGACGATCGCGGCGGGGCTGTGGTCGGACAGTTGGGCTTCGGCGGCGGCGAGCTGGAGAGCGAGGCGCTGGTCGTGGAAGACAGCGTCGATCCACCGGGAGAAGTCGTGTTCGGGGCAGTGGTGACGCAGCACACCGCGGTCACAGACGACGAGCTCGGCTTCGAGTTCGGAGAGGTTGGCGGCGACCGCCCCGGTGGGGGTGTCCCCCTCGTTGCGGAAATAGAACCGGTGGGCGGGCTCGACGCCGGCAAGGTCGTACTTGTGCTCGTGACGCAGGTGCGGAGTGCTCCGACGCCCGAGCGTGAACGCGACCGCCTGGTGAGGTTGCGCTCGCCAGGCCAGCACGCCGCGGCCGGTTGGTCCCTCAAGGAGCCGGGCGATCTCCGCTGGGGGCATGCCTGCGACCGCGGCGGTGAGGTCGACCAGGTGGTCCGAGGGACGCGGTGAGCCGAGCGCGATCACGGCGTCCAGCGCGGCCGGGACCACGCCCGATAGCTCCTCTGGTTGCCAGGTGACGAGTAGGTAGCCCTTGGCGGCGGGATTGAATACGCCCAGCGCGGTCCCGGCCCGTCCGAAGGGGTCGTGGGCTTCGTCGACGACCACCCATTGCGGCAGGCCGCTGACGGCCCGCTGGGCTTCGATCTCACCGGGTAGTGCCGCCATGTAGCCGGCCTGCTCGGCAGCGTCGAGGTGGGACAGGTCGACGACCACGCTCGCGTAGCGGTGACGCAAGAGGCGCGCGACCTCGGCGGGGTCGGCGAGACTGTGCTCCTCGCCTCCGGTGAGGAGCACGCCACGCAACTCGCCGAGGCCGAGATGGTCGCCCTCGGGGTCAACGGCCACGAGCGAGTAGCCGAGGCGGACGAGTTGCTCGCAGATCAGCCCGGCCAGGTAGGACTTCCCGTCCCCGCTGCCGCCGCACACCGCGACGTTCAGCTGCGAGGCGGGGAGCGTCACCTGCTCACCGCGGTCGTCAAGGCCCAGCGTGAGCTGCCAGCGGCGGGGATGGACGTGCGCGTGCCCGGACAACAGCGGCCCCCGCAGCAAATCAGCGACCCCTTGCCCGTCGGGAAGCGCGAGCGTCACGTCGGCGTGGGCGCGGATTGCGTCAACGGCGTTGGCGACCGCCACCCCGATCTCGCACACATCCAGCAGGCTGTGGTCGTTCTCGCCGTCGCCGACACCGATCGTGTTGTGATGCGAGAGTCCCAGGTCGCCGAGCGCCTCCCGCAGGCCGCTGCCCTTGGTTACCCCGGCCGGCAGGATCATCAGCTCCCCCCGGTTGCGCACCAGCTGGCAATCCAGCCCCAAGCCGCGGACCGCCTCTAACGCGACCGACTCCTCCGCGGCGGTGCAGGCGACTAGCACCATGCCTCTGCGGTGCGCCACGCCACGGGCGCTGAGCGCCGCGCTCACGGCTCGATCGACCGGGGCCGCCAGCCGCCGGACGCCGACCGGGGTCAGCAGTACCGCGCCGTTCTCGGCGACGACCGCATCGAGGTGGTCCTCGAACCCGGCGAACACACCCCGCAACTCGCTGATGATCCGTCCGGTGACCAGGATCACCCGGATCCCCCCCGCGCGCGCCTCGGCGAGCGCGGCCAGCGTGTCCGGCGCGACCTCACCTTCGGCGAGCGTACCGTCGTAGTCGAGCGCGACCGCCCGGAAGTACCTGAGCGCTCCCTCAGCCATAACCTCGAAGGGCCGCTCGGCGCTGCTGAGCGTGAACAGCTCGTCGCCGCTGCCGGTATCGATCACGAGCGTGTCGACGGCGGCGCCCCGGATCGCCCGCAACGTCTCCCGCGCCTGCTCGAGCTCGCGACGCGCCTCCTCGAGCTCCAGGCGCAACTCCGGCGGATCCGCGTTCGTTCCCCCCTCGGGCTCAACCGCCGTCACCGCGCGAAGCGGGGTGCCGACGCCCAGGCTGGGTTCCGTCGGCGTCATCGTTTGCGGGTCGTTTTCATCACCGTCTGTCGGGTCGGTACCGAAGCAACGAGGATCGAGAACCCTTGCGCGGCGAATAAGGTTGAGACGCGTCCAGCGGTCGAGCACGTCGCTTCCGGCGCCGGAGAGCAGGGCGTGCAAGCGCTGCTCGGCGTCGCGCAGCTCGCCCGCGACACGCGCGAGTTCGGCCTGCCCCGCAGCTTCGTCCAGCGCCCGCCGGACCGCGGCCGGCAGCAGCGTCAGATGCTCCTTCGACACAAAATCGATCGCGCCCGCCCGGATTACCGCAGCCGCAGCCTCCTCGCCGATCGCCCCAGAGACGATGATCGCAGGCACCGAGGGTTGGGTGCGTGCGAGCAACGCCAATGCGCGCTCAGCGCTGAAGCTCGGCATCGCGTAGTCGCAGAGCACGACATCCCACCCGCCACGCTGTAGGGCGTCAGCCATCGCCTCTTCGGTCTCGACCCGCTCGAAATGGACCATCGAACCCGCACGCTGCAAACAGCGTGCCATCAACTCGGCATCATCGGGTGCGTCGTCGATGATCAGCGCGCGAAGCACCGCTTCGCTCCCGTGGCGACGGATCCGGACGTCGCACACACCCCGCGTCCGGCACGACCGCCTCCGTGGCGCAATTCGGCGCGGCAGCAGGTCACCGCCGCAACGCTAGAACGAACGATCCGAGAGCGCATCCGCCCATGCACGACTGCACACTCCGGGAAAGTACTGAATTGCCGCGAGCAGACTGTGCGAAACGTCCAGAAGCCCGCTTGCGTCCTGCGTCAGCCCCGAGAACGTGTCACCTACGCGGTCGCTGCGTCGCGCGACCGCATGGGCGAATTCGTCGAACGCGATCAATTGCTAACACAGATGTTTGGCGCCCGTGGTCATAGCCGGCGGTCAGTTCGGAACGTCAGCTCCTCATCGTCGCGGTTGTCCTCGACCAGCAGCACTGTCGGGTGGTCGATCATCGGCTGTCCTTCTCTGCTGCTGGCTCCCACGCCGGGATGACGTCCTCGCCGGTCGCCGCGTAAGCGGGCGGACTCGCGCCCGCTGTCAGGCTGAAGCAAAAACGCGCGCCTTGATTGACCGCGCCTCGGGCCCAGATCACGCCGTCGTGCTTGCGCACCGCTCGCATGACGGTCGCCAGGCCGATCCCGTCGCCGGGGAACTCGCTCTCACGATGGAGGCGGTCGAACGAGCGAAACAGTCGCGTGGAGTCGTCCATGTCAAACCCGACCCCGTTGTCGGCCACGAAATACACGGGCACGCCGGCCTGCTGCACCGCGCCGAACCGGATTCGCGCGTCTGCTGTCTTGGCGGTGAACTTAAAGGCGTTATCGAACAGGTTCTGAAGCACGATCCGCACCAACTCAAGATCCGCTTGCGCAACCAGCCCGTCCTGGATCTCGACCTCGACGCGCCGATCTGGCTGGCCGCTTCGCACCTCCGCGACGATTCTCGTCGCCAACGCGCTGATATCGACCGGGATCCGCGCAAGCTGCTGGCGCGATACGCGCGAGAGCTCCAACACTCCATCGATCAGTCTGCCCATCCGTACCGCTCCTGCGCGTACGCGCTCGAGATCGTGGCGGCCTTCTTCATCGAGTTTCTCCGCGTAATCCTCCAGCAGCGCCTGGCTGAAGCCATCCACAGCCCGCATCGGCGCGCGCAGGTCATGCGAGACCGAGTACGCGAATCTCTCAAGCTCCCGGTTGACCCGCTCGAGCTGTTCGGTACGCGCGACGACGCGCTGCTCAAGCTCGGCGTTCAGCGTGTGGATTGCCTCCTCGGCCTGCCGGCGGTCGGTGACGTCGACGATGTTGCCATCCGCGCGCACGACGCGTCCGTCCTCGAACTCCGCCCGGCCGCTGGTGTGCACCCAGATCAGCTGACCGTCAGCGCGTACCAACCGGAGCTCCAGGTCGTAGGACTCGCCTTCTTGCACTAGCCGCTCGAACGCCGCCTCGATGACCGGCGCGCTCTCGGGATCGTATGCCGCGATCGCCGAGCTGACGGTGGGCGGCTCGGAGGTTCGCTTGACGCCATAGATGCGGTACATCTCGTCGGTCCAGGTGAGCTGGCCAGTCGTGATGTCGAACTCCCACCCGCCGGTCTTGCTGATCTCCTGCGTCCGCGCGAGCAGGCCACTCATACGCTCGACCTGCTGTTCGGCGCGCTTGCGCTCGCTGACATCAGAGTTCAACTCGATGATCGCGATCGGCCGCCCGTGCTCAGCAGTCTGCAGCGCCTGGCGACTTGAGACCACGATCACCGTCCCGTCCCGCCGGGTGTGGCGCAACTCGCCGACCCACCGTCGATCCCGCATGAGCGCGGCATCGACCGCTTCCCTGGACTCCGGGAACTCCGTCTGCAGCAGCTCGTGTGTGACCCGCCCGACGGCTTCGGCTGCGCTGTAGCCGTAGATTTCCTGCGCCTCGCAGTTCCAGAACCTCACCCGGCTCTGCGCCGGATCGCGCACGATCACCGCGTCGTGGGCCAGATCCAGCAGCTGGGCTCTCAGCGCCAACTCCTCCTCAGCTCGCTTGCGATCTGTGATGTCCTCGGCCTGAGTGAACAGCGCGACCGGGCGCCCGTCGATATCGCGCACAGCCGTGGATCCGACGATCACGTGCACAGTCGCCCCGTCGCGCCGGAGATAGCGCTTCTCGGCCACATACGGTCGATCCTGCTCGAGCATCGCCCGCAACCCCTCACGGTTTCGTGCGACATCGTCGGGATGGGTCAACGAGAAGAAGCTGACCCCCGCCAACAAGCTCGGGTCCTCGTAGCCGAGCATCCGCGCGAACGCGGTATTGACCCGCTTCAAGGTGCCATCCGGATTGGTCAGCGTCATCCCGATCGGCGAATGCTCAAACCCGCCGCGAAAGAGTTCCTCGCTGCGGCGCAACTCCTCCCGCGTCCGCTTCTGCTCGGTGATGTAGCGGTGGATCGACGAGGCGCCGACGACCTCCTCAGAGCGGCCACGGATCGGCGAAACGGTGATCGAGACATCGATCACCGTCCCGTCCTTCGCGACTCGCTCGGTCTCGTACTGCTCCACAAACTCGCCGCGCAGCGCACGATCGAGGATCGCCTGCTCCTCGCCCGCGTGGTCGGCGGGCACCAGCACGCTGACGGGCTGCCCGACGATCTCATACGCCGTGTACCCATAGAGCCGCTCTGCCGCCGGGTTCCAGCTCGTGAACCGGCAGTCGCGGTCCTTCGAGAAGATCGCGTCCGCCGAGGATTCGACCACCGCAGCCAACCGCCGCAAAGCGTCCTCGGCACGCTGCTGCTCGCTCACATCACGCCCGATCACGATGATGCTGGGGCCGAACGGCACGACCCATCCAACAAAGCGGCTCCTGCGAACGCGACGCGGGCGATTCAACACGAACATCGGCGTCTGGCGATTCAAGCTCGCCCGACAAGCCCGCGACCAAAGCCAAACAAGCCTGTAAATTGGTTTGTTTGCGCCCTCCGTGGCGCAATTCGGCGCGGCAGCAGGTCACCGCCGCAACGCTAGAACGAACGATCCGAAAGCGCATCCGCCCATGCACGACTGCGCACTCCGGGAAAGTACTGAGTTGCCGCGAGCAGACTGCGCCAAACCTCCAGAAGCCCGCTTGCGTCCTGCGTCAGCCCCGAGAACGTGTCACCTGCGCGGTTGCTGCGCGCGAGTTGTTTTCCGACATCCACGGCACGGTTGCCGTTGCTCGGGACGATTGCTCTCGCCCGAGCACTCGGCTCTTAGGCACACTAGGACCCATGACCGACTTCCCCGAATCCCACCACGACCTGCTCGACGCCCCGCTGGCCTCCCTGGCGACGATCGGCGGCGATGGCATCCCGCAGTCAACCCTCGTCTGGTTCCTGCACGACGGCGGCGAGCTCAAAATCTCGCTGACCACCTCCCGGCTGAAGACCAAGAACCTGATCGCGCGCCCGCGCGCGAGCCTGCTAATCCTCGATCCCGCGTCGCCGCAGCGGTACCTCGAGGTTCGCGGCACAGTGAAGATCGAACCCGACGACGACTACGAGTTCGCCGACAAGATCGGCGCCAAGTACGGCGCGGACGTTCGCTCGTTCGACGGCCCGGGAGCCCACCGCATCATGGTGAGGATCGAGCCGACGAATGTCTACCCCGTCGACATGCGCGGCTGAAAGCAGGACCGCCTATGACGCCTCCGCCGCGCACCCTCCGCCAGGACATTGCGTTATGCCTGAGCTTCGACCCCTGTCGCGCCGAAGAAGACTGCTGCGACGCCCCTGTCCCGTCGGAGCGCGAGCATCGAGCGCGGACGGGAGGCTGGCCGCACGGCATGTTCTGCGGCGAGGCCTCAGCAGGTGACTTGCGTCGTCGGACCCGACGACGACGTGCCGATGCCGCGGGTCTCGAGCCTGCTGGACTACGAGGGCGAGCTGGCAAGTCGTTTGACACGCACGGGCCGCTGGGGCCATGGCTCGTCACCGCCGACGAGCTCGGCGATCCGCGCGACCTGGGCTCAAGACCTACGTCAACGACGAGCGCCGCCAGGACGGCAACACGAGCGAGATGATCTTCAACTGCTTCGACCGAGGCGGCGACCTGGGCGCGGTGACGGCGGAACTGCGGGGGCCGGCGGCCCGCAGGCCGCCGGCATCGCCACACGAGCGAGCAGCCCGATGATCGACGAGCGCGATCGAGCACCCGCTCAGCCCGCATCACACCGGGATCCCTGAGGGTGGGGTCCACCGACCGCAGCACGTCGCGCTGCTGCAAGCCACGCGCCCAGTCGGCGAGCGCCTCCAGCTGACCGGCGGCGAAGATCTCGCCCACGAGCGCACCCATCGACGACGGTAACGGTAGCGGATTGCGCGCCGGCCCGGACGTGAGCTCGCCGTCGGGCGAGCTGGCGCGAGTACGTCGATGACCTGCGTCCAGGACTCGAGCCCGATCGCGCCGGGCCATGCGTCCGCTCTTGATTAGGCTCCTGGTGCGATGAGCAAGGGCAGGCTTGAGGCGTTCAGCGACGGAGTGCTGGCGATCATTATCACGATCATGGTGCTGGAGCTGAACCCGCCGGCTGGCGCGACCTTCAGCGCCCTTGGCCATGAGTGGCACAGGTTCGCGATCTATGCGCTGTCGTTCACCTACATCGGGATCTACTGGAACAACCACCACCACACGTTCCAGGCGACGAAGATGATCGACTCCCGGGTGCTGTGGGCCAACCTGCACCTGCTCTTCTGGCTGTCGCTGGTGCCATTCTCAAGCGACTGGATGGGCGAGCACCACTTCGCGCAGGCGCCGACGATAATTTACGCGTTCAACCTGCTCGTTTGCGCGATCGCCTACACGCTTATGCTGCTGGCCTTGATCGGCTGCCACGGACGCGACAGCCACCTGGCCCGGGCGATCGGCACCGACCAGAAGGGCAAGATTTCGATCGCGCTGTACCTCGCTGGGATAGCGGCCGCGTGGCTCATCACGCCACTGGTCGGGTTCGCCTTGACCGTCGTGCCGGCACTGATCTGGCTGGTCCCGGACCGCCGGATGGAACGCGCGATGCAGCTCGCGGCGCGGGACGCCGAAGCGGCGCCCGACCGGAGCTGAGCGCCACGCACGTTGACGAATCCGCCAGCCGATGGCTCGAGATGGGAGGATCCGAGGCGTGACGATGACCGTGCTCGAGCGGGCGTCCGCTGGCGATGAGCTTGCATTCCTGCGCGAACTGAGCTCATGCTCATCGGAGCGCTCCAGCCCCTGAGCGGTGCGTTCTTGACGGCCTGTGGCGATCTTCGACTTCGATCGGGGGCTCGCGCCCGCAGCGATCGGCGCCGGCTACGAATGCGCCGACGTCGGCGATCTCCTCGACGCTGCCGCGCCGGCGGTCATGGCTTTTTTCGTTCCAGCTTGTGATCTTGCGGTGCGGAGGGTTTCGCGAGCGTTGATGCCGGGTTGGGTTCGGGTGTTGCAGGGCGAGGCGCAGCGGTCGCTGCGGGTTGGCCCGCGAGTTCCCGATCCTGGGCTTGGTTTGGGGCTGTGGGTCCGGTCGCTGCTGTGGCAGCGACCTGTCGTTGGGCTAGTTCGGTGACGCTGGCGCGGGCGGCTTGCGGGCTTGTGGCTTGCAGTGCCGCTGCCGCGAGTGCGCGGCATTGCTGGGTTGTGTGTTGGGCGAGTGTTGCGCGGACGTCGGGTAGGCAGGCCGGGGCCATTGACAGGCTGGTGATGCCGAGGCCGACGAGCACGAGTGCGAGTAGCGGGTCGCTGGCGGCCTCACCGCAGACCCCGACGGCGCGATCGAGCTCGGTGCCGGCGCTGGCGGTCGTGGCGATCAGCGCTAGCAGCGCCGGCTGCCACGGGTCGAGTAGGTCGGCGAGTTCGCCCGCGAGGCGGTCGGCAGCGAGGGTGTATTGCGCGAGGTCGTTGGTGCCGATGCTCGCGAAGTCGACCGTGGGCAGGATCTCGTGGGCGCAGATCGCGGCTGCTGGGACTTCGATCATCACCCCGATGCGCCCGAGCCCGTGCGCGTGCGCAGCGGCAGCGAACGTGCGTGCCTCCGCGGCGGTCGCGACCATCGGGGCCATCACCCAGACGTCCGCGTTGGTTGCGTTGGCGGCTTGCGCGATCGCTTGGAGTTGCTGGTCGAGCAGTTCGGGGTTGGTGCGGCTCATGCGCAGTCCGCGGACGCCGAGCGCCGGGTTGGGCTCGTCGCTTTGCGGGACGTATGGCAGCGGCTTGTCGGCACCGACATCGAGCGTGCGCACGACCACGCGTCGTGAGCTGAACGCCCCGAACACTTCTTGCAGTTCGTCGCGTTGCTCGGCCAGCGTCGGCGCGGTTGAACGCTCCAGGAACATGAACTCGGTTCGCAGCAGCCCCACGCCTTCGGCGTCGTAGCGCGCCGCGGCGTCCAGGTCGGCGGGCCCGCCGATGTTGGCCAGCAGCGGGATCGGGTGCCCGTCGGCGGTCCGTCCCGGGCCTTTGCTCGCGGTCCGACGCGCGGCGCGCCTGGCGCTCCTGGCGTGCGCCTGCGCGACTTGCTCCGCGCTCGGGTCGCTCAGCACCTCGCCGCTGTTGCCGTCGACAAGGACCTGCTCGCCGTCGCGCAGCTGGCTGGCTTGGGCGCAGGCGGTCACGGCTGGGATCCCGAGTTGCTTGGCGAGGATCGCGGTGTGGCTGGTCGGTCCGCCCTGCTCGGTGATGATCGCCAGCACGGTGGCCGGGTCGAGGATCGCGGTGTCGGCGGGAGCGAGGTCCACCGCGACCAGCACGAACGGGTGGCCCGGGTCTGGGACGCCCGGCATCGGTAGACCTAGAAGCCAGGCGACGGCGCGGTCGCTGAGGTCCTGGAGATCGGCGGCGCGCTCCCCGAGGTAGCCGCCGATCGCTTCCAGCGCCCGGCGGTGCTCGGCGAACGCCGCGTCGATCGCGTGCGCGGCGTCGCTGCCTGACCGCACACGCGCACAGGCGCCATCGAGCAGCACCGGGTCACGGGCGATCAGCGCTTGCGCGAGGAGCACTTCTCGCGCCGCCGCCTGGGTAGCGCCGGCGCGTTTGTCGAGCTCTGTGCCGACCGCGTCGAGCGCGTCGCGGACCCGCCCCAGCTCGGATTTGATCTCGCTCGAGGCGATCTCGGTCGCTGGCGGCAGCTGCGGCGGCGGGGCGAGCCGCGCTACCGGCCCGGCCGCCTCGCCGGCACTGACGCCGAGTCCTTGTAGCCGGCTGCCCATGGCTCAGGCCGCCTGCGCGTCGAGGTCTGAGGCCAGCAGCGAAGTGAGCTCCTCGAGGGCCTGCTCAGCGCCGTCGCCCTCGGCGCTCAGGACCACTTCCTGGCCGCCGCGGACATCGAGGCCGAGGACCATCAGAATGCTGCGGGCATCGACCGCCGGGCCGTCCGGCTTGCCGATCTTGATCGCGACCGGTTGGCGCGCCGCCGCCTGCACGAACAGGCTGGCGGGGCGGGCGTGCAGACCGACGCGGGATCCGACGATGACGCTGCGCTGTGACATTTCTTGCTCTCTCTTGACTGGGTTCTTTTGCTGTTTGCTGATATGGAGGTTGTTGTCGTGGCGAGGTGTCATGCCGCTGGCACCCCGGGTTGAGGGGACCGCTGCGCGCCGGTCGGCGTCAGGCGGTGACCATGGCGCCGGCGTTGACCGATGCTGGGACTGTGGCTTGCTCGTTGGCTGGGGCTTTACGCCATATCGATTTGAGCGCGACCACGAGCGTGGCGCTGATCAGCATCCCGGCGAGGATCGCGAGCAGGTACAGGCCGGGCTTGCCGATCAGACCGACTACCCAGATTCCGCCGTGCGGAGCGCGAGAGGTCGCGCCGAACGCGAACGACAGCGCGCCGGTCGTGGCGCTGCCGGCCATCAGTGACGGGATCACGCGCAACGGGTCGCCGGCGGCGAACGGGATCGCTCCCTCGGTGATGAACGACAGCCCCAGCAGCCACGCTGCTTCGCCGGCCTTACGCTCTTGGGCGGTGAACAGCTTCGGGCGCACGACCGTCGCGAGCGCGAGCGCCAGCGGCGGCGTCATCCCAGCGGCCATGACCGCTGCCATGATCTTGAGGTTCCCGGACGCGAGGCTGGCCAGCGCGAACGTGTAGGCGGTCTTGTTGACCGGGCCGCCCATGTCGAACGCCATCATCGCGCCGAGCAGCAGCCCGAGCAGGATCCCGTTGGTGCCTGAGAGGCTGTTGAGCCAGTGGGTCAGCGAGTGCTGCGCACTGGAGATCGGCTGCCCGATCACGACGACCATGATGAATCCCACGATCAGGCAGCTCAGCAGCGGGATGATCACGACCGGCATCACCCCCGCCAAAGCGCGCGGAACGTTCACCTTCAAGATCGCCAACGTCACGCCACCTGCGATCAGGCCACCCAGCAGACCGCCGAGGAACCCCGCGCCGATCGCTACCGCCAACAGTCCGGAGACGATCCCGGGGACCAGCCCGGGGCGGTCAGCGATCGCGAACGCGATGAACCCGGCCAGGATCGGCACCAGCATCTGGAACGCGGTCGAGCCGATGAAGAACATCACGCCGGCGATTCCGACCTTCCCGAGCAGCTTGGACGGATCGGTGATCGCGATATACGTATGCCCCTGGAAGACGCCGCCGTTGACCTTGGTCGCGACGTCGGCGCCGCCGATCAGGAACGCGAGCGCGATCAGGATCCCGCCGGCAGCCACGAACGGGATCATGTAGCTCACCCCGGTCATCAGCCACTGGCGCAAGCGCGTGCCCCAGCCGGCGCCGTCCTCGACCTTGCTCGTGAGACCGGCGAAGATCCCATCATCATCCTCCCCAGAACCTTTCCTGGCGCCCGGCTTGGCGTCCGCCGCGACCGCTCGGCCGACGCCGGCGCCGGCGCCGTTGGTCGTCGTGGCGGTGGCGGCGCTGGCGGCTGCGCTGGCGCGCGTTACGGCTTCGGCGATCAACTCGTTGGCTTGGCTGATGCCGTGCTTGACGCTCGCCTTGACCAGCGGCTTGCCGGCGAACCGCTCACGGCCGCGGACCTCGACATCAGCCGCGAAGATCACGGCGTCGGCGCCGGCGATCACCTCGGGCGGCAGTGGCGTGGCGCCGGCCGCGCCCTGCGTCTCGACCGAGATCTCGTGGCCGGCGGCCTTGCCGGCCTGCTCGAGCGCCTCGGCGGCCATATATGTATGGGCGATTCCTGTCGGACAGGAAGTCACTGCGACCAGCTTCATTGTCCTGCCACCTCCCGGGTGATCAGCTCCGCAGCTTGCTGCGGATTGGTTGCGTTCGTTAGGGCCTCGCGGAACGAGGCGTGCACGAGCCGCCGCGCGAGCGCGGCGAGGATCGTCATATGGTCCGCGTCACCTGCCGCCGGCGCGGCGATCAGGAAGATCAGGTGCGCGGGGCCGTCCGGCGCGCCCCAGTCGATCCCGGCGACGGAGCGCCCGAACGCCAGCGACGGAACCGTCACTTGGCTCGAGCGGGCGTGCGGGATCCCGATCCCGCCCTCCAGCCCGGTCGGCATCTGCGCCTCACGAGCCGCGACGTCGGCCAGGAAGCCTTCCAGGTCGGTGACCCGGCCGGCGCCGGCCAGGCGCGCGGCGAGCGACCGGGTGGCCGCCCCGCGGTCCGGGCCGGCGAGCTCGAGGTCGACCAGCTCTGCTGTGATCAGCGTGCTCACGTGTGTACCTCCATCGGGTTCAGTGACTTGATCGTGCTCACGTGTGTACCTCCATCGGGTTCAGTGACTTGATCGCGACAGCGCCGCGATCGATCTCGGCGGGCTGGGGCATACGACTGCCGGGAAGCGCGACCGCGGCGGTACCCCAGGCGACCGCCTCCACGAGCGCGTCCGGTCCCGCGCCGCCAGCGGCCAGGAACCCGGCCAACGTGGCGTCGCCGGCGCCGACGGTGCTGCGCGCGACCGCCTGCGCGCTGGCCAGGTAGCTACCGGACTGAGCGACCAACACTGCACCCCGGCTACCAAGACTCGCGAGCACGGTCCGGGCGCCGATCGCGCGCAGGCACGCGATCGCGACCAGCGCGTCCTCGGGCGAGCGCACCCGGGTCCCGCTTGCCTGCTCGAGCTCGCTGCGGTTCGGTTTGATCACATCCGGGCCGGCGCTCAGCGAGCGGCGCAGCAGCTCGCCGTCCGCATCGATCGCGACGCGCACGCCCCTGCCCCGCAGCGCGCCGGTCAGCGACGCATACAGATCCTCAGGCGCGCCCGGCGGCAGGCTCCCGGACAGCACCACCCAATCCGCGCCGACCGCCGCACCCAGCAACGCGTCGGTCAACGCCGCCAGCTCGGCGCCCGAAAGCACCGGTCCGGGCTCGTTGATCTTGGTCGTCGTCCCATCCGGCTCGACGATCGTGACGTTCGCGCGGATCGAGCCGCTGACCGGCACCGCTTGGAACGCCAGCTTCTCGGCGCGCAGCAGCGCCACCAGCTGGGCGCCCTCGGCGCCGCCGGCCGGTAGCACCGCGAGGCTCCGATAGCCGTTGGCGGCCAGCGCACGGGTCACGTTGACGCCCTTGCCGCCGCCGTCGACGTGGATCGCGCTCGCCCGGATCACGGCGCCGCGAACGAGCTCCTGAACCTCAACCGTGCGGTCGACGCTCGGGTTCGCTGTGAAGGTCACGATCATGCCAGGACCACCCTCGGGCCCGCCGCCTGCAGATCGACCGCGACCGCGGCGTCGAGCTCGTCGTCGCTGATCAACGTGTCGACCTCCTCCAGGCCCGCTACCCGCGCGAAGCAGTCATTGCCGACCTTGGTGTGGTCGGCCAGCACCACCACATGGCGGGCGGCCGCGACCATCGCCGACTTGACCGCGGCTTCGCCGAGGTCCGGGGTGCTCAGGCCGCGCTCGACGCTGACGCCGTTGATCCCCAGAAACGCAACGTCGACAAGCGTGTCCGCCAGCACCCGCAAAGCCCACTGATCGACACTCGCCAGCGTCCGCCCGCGAACCCGCCCGCCGATCATCAACACCGTGAGATTGGGGCGGGCCGCCAGCGTCATCGCGATCGGCAGCGCATTCGTGACGACCGTCAACTCGCGCTCGCTCGGAAGCATCTCCGCCAGCCGAGCGGTAGTAGTGCCGGCGTCCAACAGAATCGCACCCTCCGCCGGGAGCTCGTCCAACGCCGCCCGCGCGATCCTCACTTTCTGCTCAGCCATCGCCGCGTCACGGTCACTCAACCCAGGCTCGAACCCCAACCGCTCGAGCGGGATCGCGCCGCCATGCACCCGCCGCAGCAGACCGTGACGCTCCAGCAAGGTCAGATCACGACGAACCGTCTCCGGCGTCACATCAAACAAAGCAGCCAACTCGCCAACGTCGACGCGTCCGTCGCTACGAGCCTTCTCAAGGATCGCCGCGTGTCGCTCTTCCTGATACATAGTTCCGTTCTTGTCCGAATACTTGATGATTTCTGTTTTTATACACCCGTTCCCGTTGGATGTCAAGGGGATATGAAGGCAATCCAACAGAAACCATCACGAACTCCGCCCGGACGCGTTCCCGCGGACCTGCGGCGTCCAAACGCCGCGCGACCCCTTGCCCGGCAAACCAAATTCGACCCCAAGCCTCCGTGGCTGAGGCTAAGAGTTGATGGACTGCGTGACGCGACTGGCGTCAGCGACCGGGCGACGCTGACGCCGGACTCCAAACGCGCTGAAAGCGGCCTGAGCGCGACGGACCGTCGCAGCGAGGGACGTCGTTGCTTGGCGCCGACTGTGCCGACGCCGTATCCGGGCTGAAGGTCGGCGATCTTCGCGACGGCTCGACTGCGCTGGTCGAGTGCTTTCCTTCATCGCGTATGGGTAACGAGAGGCGACGCCGAACTGCCGATACACCCGTGGGCGTGGGCGTGGGCTGCGTTGTACTCATGGGCAGTGAGCTGCTGATGGCGCGACGCCGAGGCGTGCACGGCAACGGCTCGTGGTCGCCCCCGGGGGGCACCCTCGAGTTCGGCGAGTCATTCGCAGACACGGCGCGCAGGGAGGTCAAGGAGGAGACCGGCATCGCGATCGAAACTGACCCAGCCTACCTCGGGATAACCAACGATCCCTTCCCCGAGGAGCAGAAGCACTTCGTGACCGTGTGGATGATCGCCGAATGCACCTCCGCCGTGCCGGTTATCGCCGCCCCGTACGAGTTGGATGAGGTGGCATGGGTCACCAGCGCACGCATGCCGGCTCCACTGTTTGCACCGTTCGCGCGTCTTCTCCACACGCTCACCGCGGTGCATGAGCATGACGAGCACCGGTACGCCGAGATGGTCGCCCGCTTACAGCCCTTTGCGATAGCCGAGCGTCGCGCGAGCGCGGAGCAGCGGCGTCCTCGCTCCAGCCGATGAGACGGGCGCGAAATCCCGCCTTCCGCATACGGCTCTTCTGGGCTTTTACCGGCTGCGCTCCTTGATCGGTCTTTGCGTCGCCCGCAGCTGATCCCGATCTGCGGGCACCTAGGCTTTCGTCGGCTCCGGGTCGGGACGCACGACAACCGTGTCGGCAACGCGCACGATCTCATCGACCGGCAGGTCCGCCAGCGACGCGTGCTTGCGGAGCGCCTCCGGGCTGGTCGCCTCGTATATGCACACGGTTCCGACCGAGCCGCCGCCCTCATCGAGCACGTAGCTGCGAATCCAGCGCACGTCCTCTGGCATTTGCTCGTTCCCGACCTTGGTCGAACGCGCGGCCGCCTCGCCTAGTTCGGCCGCCGAGCGCCAGCCACTGCGCCGCAAGATCGCGTACAGCTCCATCACTCCTCCTTCACCGTTGTGACTGCGTCGCGACGTTACACGGATGCCGACCGCGATGCTTCGACGTCATGCTCGGGCATCTCCTGGTAGCCAGTAGGCGAGCCATCAGCTAGCACCGTGATTGATCTATTTGCGCGTTCCGTACGGCGTCCGTACAATCCTCCGAAGTGCGAACGCAGCGACTTGAACTTCGACTCACCGACGAGGAGCGATCGATCGACCAGGCAGCCGCAGCCGCGGTGGGTGAGTCGCTCAGCGACTTCTTCCGTCGAGCCGCCGCCTCGCGTGCGGCTGACGTGCTGGCTGATCAACGCCGAATCGCGCTTACCGACGAGGAGGCAGTCCGCTTCCTTGATGCGCTCCAGACGCCCGATGAGCAGACCGTCGCGCGTCTGGCTGCGCTGCGCTCAAGGACGTGAGCGCGCCACCGGCGGCGACGGAGCGCTTCGAACCTGCTCGCCACGACACCTCCGGTTTCGAGTCCGGCCGCGAGCTACTCGACCGCTGGCTGTCGATCGCCGCCACCAGAACCGCGGTCTCGGCGCGATCCTGCTGCACGACGCGCTCTGGCGGGTTGTACTTGCCTCTGAGCAGCTCGCGATCCGCGCGGTCGTTGTCCACGCCATCGATGAGTCCGCGGTGCGCTTCTACGCGCATTTCGGTTTCCGTGCGCTGAGCGTAACCCCGCGCACGCTGATGGTCACGCTCGCCGAGCTCCGCGCCGCCGGTTACCCCTGAACAGGCTTCGTCCACACCGGGCGCTCGGCGACCTGAACATCGAGCAAACTCGCCGTGGGCTTAGTGGTCCCCTTCCGAAATACGTTGACATTCGAGCGGCCCCCAGCGGCGCTGGGCTGCGTCCTCGTCGCCTCGCGTGGCCGCATGGCTGCTACGCGTCGACTCCCGCGTCCTTGCCATGCTCGCTTTCAGCCCGCGAGTCAGGATGGAACTCAGATCAGAGGACCAAACCGAGGTGAACTTAGGGTGCCCTTAGGCCCCATTACGCCCAATGCCGTTTCGTTACGGCGGCGCCTCGGTCTCCCGGCGCGTCGATCCGAGCTGGCGCAGGTCGCTAGACCTTCAACAGGCGGTGCCGCTCGCTGATCAGCCGTCCGAGCGTGACCGCGCGCGACGGGACTGCACTCCCGGGAGGTTTGGCACCTCAGAGGTGCCTAACCTCACCCGGATCAGGCGGCTGCGGCTCACGCAAACGACCCGCGGGAGGTTTGGCCCCCGCGTGGTGCTCAACCTCCCGGTAGTCGCGGACTTGCGATGCCGGCACGCGAACAAGACGTGTCCGGACGGACAAACCGTTGTGCGCAGCGCGGCGTTCTACAGTTAGGTCGATGTCCCGCTCGGCGCCATCGGCCACCGCCCAGCACGCTCCCGAGAACGCAATGGTCGACCCCGGCGAGATCGAGCGGTTTTACGATCGCTGTAGCGTCTTGATGCGCGAGCTCCTGGACGCGCTGGCCGCCGAGCCCGACCGGCCACGAGTCTTCGCCGACATCGAAGACGCGCTGGCGTGGCCGCGCCGGCGCATCGCCAGCGTGCTCGGCGGCGTGTGGTATCTGCGCACGAGCGAGTTTGGCGGCCGCCGTCCCTACCGCTTCCTCGACGACCGCCAGTCGGGATCCGGCCGTTGGGAGATGTGGATGGACAGTACCCAGGCGCAAGCCCTCCGCGCAGCGCAACGCCCATAGCCTGACGTCCGCTGCTGCGATGGCGCTGTATGCATCGTCGGCCCGCATCGTCGGCCCGCATCGTCCGATCAGCGCTGGCTTGTGCGACGGCCGCATCCTCCGGGACGGTTCTTCGCCAGGAACTCCTGGACGCGAGCGGGTCAGCTTAGGTCACGAGGTCACGATAGCCAGAATTCCGACAGCAACCGCCACTCCGAAGGCAAAATAACTTGACAGCTCTGCCCATGCCACCTTCCGTCGGAGCTCGTCGTTCACCTGCTTCACGAGCTCGACCGTCGGTTGCTCATGCGGATACGGTTCGACTTGCGCGTTCACGGCAAACAAAGCCATCAGGATGGTGACGGCGGAGACAACAATTACCGCCACCGCGGCTGCGTGACTGGAGATCACAGAGCTGGCGATGCTGAGTAATCCAGCCGCGGGCACAGAGCCGTTGGCTCGCCTATCGGCCGCGTCGGCAGTCCTGGTGTAATGAATCAGGATAGTGTCTAATTCCTTGGGAGACATCTCGGCCACCCCATTGGGAACCTCCGGATGCGGCACCGTTGACAGGCCGAGGTGATCGCTCACACAAATGATTCCGTTCGGAACATCGCGCGTCAAAAGCTTCATGAGCGGCGCCGTGAACCGCCTCGGCACGCGAGGATCAACGCCCGCACCCCTTGCTTCCATATTGACGACACTTCGGCGCCAGCTGTCGATGTCCTCCCCCGGCGGCTTGGCTGCTCGTTGCTCGAAGCCCAATGCGGTCGACGGCGGCATCGACGCGAACTCCGACGGCGATGGACAGCACAGCCCAGGGCGTGGCGTCCGGCAAGTCGCGCTTCTTGATGCGATCGGCTAACGGGTTACGGTAGCGTTGAAGGGCGTCTAATCACCTGGGGAGACCGACCATGAGCATCCAGCCGCCGATTCGCCTCGCAAGCGAGGACGTCATCATCAACGCGCCGATGAGCTACGCGGGGTCGGCACAGCGGATCATGCGTCTCCGGCGCCGCGCGGACGCCGGCGGGGCTCTTGTCGCAATAACCGTAGTGGCCGTGGTCCTCGTGGTAGTCGCGTGGGTATTCGTCACTGCCTGGTACCTGACATGGGGGATATTGCTCATCCCATACCGGCTGCTGCGCCGTGGCGCGCGCAAACGCAAAGTCGAGGCGATGAGGCACCGCGAACTGATGGGAGCGATCCAAGGATCGTCCGCGGCGTCGGCAACAGCAATAGTGGCGGCAACGGTCTCCCGTCAGTTATCAGCGCCGCCCGTCAAGTTGCCCACTGAGCGCATCGGTGATGCTGATCGGGAACGCGTGATTGAACAGCTACGCGAACAGATGCTTGCGGGCACACTGACGTCGGAGGAGTTCGAAGACCGTCTCGGTTTGACGCATAAGGCGATCACGCGAGCGGATCTGACGGCGGTCATGATCGATCTGCCGACGGCCCCTACCGAGCAGCGGCCGCAAGGAGCAGGATCCGAACCTTCTTGACGTCGCCACGCGATGCGTCACGTGGCTCGCTATCGCCACCCGCCCACAGCCTGGATCAGACCCGTCTCGACACACCCGAAACGGCTTTGACGCCGGGCTGTGCCAGCAGGAGTGCCGGGTCTGAACGAGGGCGAGCAGTCGCGGCGTCAGGAGCGATCGAGCTCGGCCCGTTCTGGCATAAGCGCCTTGACGGGTCTGAGTCTTCTGACTAAAGTCCGAGAATGGCCGACACAATGGTCGAGCAGGTACGCCGCTTCAACCGCGTCGTAACGGAGCGTGTCGGCGCGCTCGACGACCGGTTTCTTGGTCGTGCCCTGCCGCTAGGTGAGGCGCGCGTGCTGTGGGAGATCGGTCGAGATGGCTGCGAGGTACGACTTCTGCGCGCTCGACTGGCGCTCGATTCCGGGTACCTGAGCCGGCTGTTGCGTTCACTTGAGAGGACTGGGCTGATCGAGGTGACTGAGAATCCCGCGGACCGGCGGATACGCATTGCGCGCCTGACGAGCGCCGGCCGGCGCGAGCGGGCGATGATCGACCGGCGATCCGATAAGCGCGCTGCTTCGCTGCTCGAGCCGCTCTGCGCCGAGCAGCGCGAACGGCTCCTGGTTGCGATGCGAGACGTCGAACGACTGCTGACGGCCGCGAGCGTCGAGATCAGACACATCGACCCGGAGCACGCCGATGCGAAGTACTGCGTCGCCGAATATGTCGCCGACCTGAACCGCCGCGCCCGTGAGCGCGGTTCGTCCCGCATCTTTGACCCGGCGAGCGGGGCCACCGCACATCCGCACGAGCTCCGGCACCCTGCTGGTGCCTTCTTCGTCGCCTATCTGCATGGCGAAGCGGTCGGCTGCGGCGGGGTCAAGCATCACCGCGATGCGCCCGCCGAGATCAAGCGGATGTGGATCTCTCCCGAAGCACGCGGACTCGGCCTCGGGCGACGGCTGCTGGACACGTTGGAGGGGTGCGCACGCGAGGGTGGCGCGCGTGTCGCGCGCATCGAGACGAGCGCGGTCAGCACCGAGGCACTCTCGCTGTACCGCTCGAGCGGCTGGATCGAGGTGCCGCAATTCAACGACGAACCGTTCGCGGACCACTGGTTCGAGAAGCGATTGGCTCGCTCGCCGCTCCGGCCAGGTGGTGCCCGCTCTTGACGGGCGTCTGGAACTCGAGCCGCTGAACGCTTTCGCTGACGGTCCGCGCGATACGGCGGGTGCCGCTTCTGATAACGGATCGAGGTCTGACCATGGACGACCAAACAATGGCCGACGGCGCAGGTAGTCCCACACCACCGCCGGAACCGACGCGTGCGGACCCGATAGCGGGAGAGTTCGTCACCGACACGCTCGAGTACGACGGAGGTCGCCAGGTCACGGTGTACCTCCCGCCGGATCCGCCCGAGGCCGTCGTATTTGCCGGTGACGGCCAGGGGATCGCGCAGTGGGGTGAGCTCCTCGAAGCCGCCGACGTGCCGCCCACGATGATCGTCGGAGTACACGGACTGGTCGAAGAGATGCCGCGGCTGCATGAGTACTCACCGGTCTTTGACGCGGACCGGTTCGCCGCACACGAGAGGTTCTTCGTCGAGGACGTCCGCCGATGGACGCGGTCGCGTCTCGGAGTCGCACTGCCCGCCGAACGCACCGCGGTGTTCGGTTACTCAGCGGGTGGAGAGCTCGCGCTCGCCCTTGGGATTCGGCATCCTGACATCTACGGCGCGGTCTTCTCCGGCTCGCCGGGCGCTGGCTACAAGCCGCCTGGCGTAATGCCTAGTTCGCTTCCGCGGGTGTACCTCTTCGGCGGCACGCTAGAGCCGTTCTTCCTCGCCAACGCGACCGCGTGGGCAGTCGCGCTGCGCGACGCCGGAGCCGACGTCGTGATGAGCCGGCGGCTCGCGTCGCACGGCGCCGCGCTGTGGCAAGGAGAGTTCCCGCTGATGGTGGGGTGGGCTTTTGGACGGTGACGCAGCGACACTCACGCCTTCACCTGTGCGGCGAAGCGGTCGGGATCGGTCCCTACGCCTGGCACCCGCCAGCGCCCCGATGATCCCTGCCGGCAACGACGACCTCACGCTCCGACGCTGGCCGCGGCCGGCCGCGAAGGAGACATGGCACACGGGGTGAGCAACCACGAACCTCCGCGCCGCCGGAATCGACCCGGCCGACCTCGCCGATGTCGCCGTCGTCATCGCCAAACGCTGCGATCAACCGACCGACGGCTGGAACGTACCGAGCGCGGCGACCTCGCGTTCGATGTCATCGATGATCACGTCGGGGTCGGGGATCAGCGCGGCATCAACCACCAAGCCGACGGCAACGTCGTCGCAGTAGCTCAAGATGGCGACGCTCAGACCGAGGTGGCCCGACGTCGGCGCCCACACGAGGATCGTCGAGATCGGAGCCCCGGCGATGCTGACCGGCACTCTGGGCCCGGGAACGTTCGTCATCACTGCTGTCACCTTCGAGGTGAACATGTCGACGACGCGGCGCTCGATCGGCTCCGGCGTCATACCGGTCACGCTCAGCAGGCCGTACGTGACCGCGCCCTCGCGCGAGTTCTTGATGTCCTCCATCCGATTGTGGGTCTCGCGAAACCGCTCGAGGCTCCCGCTGACCGTGACCGGCAGCGGCAGGAACACGAGGCCGAAGCGGTTACCGAGATCGCGCGGGAGTGGCGCGTCGAGCGGCCTCAGGTTGAACGGGACCATCGCCTGGATGTCCGCGAGCGACTCGCCGTGGCCCTGCAGGTAGTGACGTAGCGCGCCCGCCACGGCTGCGAGCACGACGTCGTTGACGGTCCCTCCGTGGGAGCGAGCGATCCGCTTGATTTCCGGCAGCGACATCGCCGAGGTCCAGGTCACGAGCCGGCTCACGCCGGGGTCGCCCTTGAACGCCGTCTGCGCATCCGGTGGCTTGACGACGAGCCGGATCGCGGTCGTGCCGTCGCGCACGACCGCTTTGGCGAGGCTCACCTGCCGGCCTGGGGAGACGGCCAGCCCTGTGCCCTGCCGGACGAGCGAGGTGGCGGCGCCACCGGCGCTCGCGAGCGCGCGAATGCCGGCGCCGACATCGAACGGACTCGCGCTATAGCGATCGACCTCGACAGCCTTCGGGACCATCTTCGACCCTGGGGGCGCGTCGACCAATGAGAGCATCGCCTCGCCGAGCGTGATCCCGTCCGAGACGCAATGATGGATGCGCACCAGGAGCGCGCACCCGTCACCGTAGTTGTCGATCAGGTAAACGTGCCACAGCGGCCGGCTGCGATCGATCGGCTGCGTCATCACGTCCCCCATCAACTCCCGCAGCGCGGCGTCGTCGCCGGGCGCCGGCAGCGCCACGTGATGCATGTGGTGGTTGATCGCGAAGTCCGGGTCATCGGCCCAGCGCGCCGGCAGCAGCCGCAAGGGGCTTTCGACGACGCGACGGCGGAACTTCGGAAACTCGTCGACCAGACGCTCCTGCACACGCGCCTTGAGCTGCTCGAACTCCATCGGTTGCTCGAGCATGAAAACGATGTTGATCACCATCAGGTTCGTCGGACGGTCCATGTGCAGCCATGCCGCGTCCGCGCTTGACAGCCAGTCGCTCACTCCAGTCTCCTCCTCCGCCGATCGCCACACGACACATTCATCAGGCCGTCACGCTCTCGTTCGATTCGTTCCGTCACAAGATACGGGCGACTGGCTCTCGATGTTGACCGGAGTGATGCTGGCGCCGCGCCAGCTGGCGACGATCTCCGGCGCGAACCGCCGTTCCTCGCTCAATCCGGAAGCGTGGCGGCCGATGAAGTGGGAGATATCTCCATGAAAGGAACCCGCGTGCGACTAGTTCGCCATGAATACGCGTGGGTGGCCGTCGCGTTCGTGGTATCGGTCCTAGCCGCGTATCTCGTGTTACACAGTGCCTTGACGGGCAGCTTCGACCGGCTCGAGCAGCAGAACGTGAGTTCTCAGGCGAGCAGGATCCGCAGCAGCCTTGGTCACGAGCAGGCGATGATCGGCCAGTTCGTGCTCTCGAACTCCGAGTGGGATCAAGCCTACGACGTGATTGCGAATCGCGACTCGCGCGCTGCTGACGCTTTGTTCCCGCCCGCCCAGCTGAGAACCAGCTTCGCTCTCGATGGAATCGCGTTTCTCGATCGCGCCGGGCGCGTCGTCGGCGGCGGCCTGGCCAGCGGTAGCGGTGGCGGTAGCTACGCAAGCTTCTCGTCAGGGCTCGCCGGTGGCCTCGCGAGTCCCGCGGTGATGACCTCGAGCGAGAGCTGTGGGGTGCTGGCCGCGGTCCAGGCGCACTACCTGTTCTGTGCGGCTCCGGTGTTGCACACGGACGGCAGCGGCCCAGCCGACGGCGAGTTCGTGGCACTGAGAACGCTGGACGCGGCGGGTGCGCGCGCACTCGGTGCGGACGCCGGCCTCACGGTGACTGTCGCCGGCACGCGCTTGCACGGCGTGACGAGGATCCTTGCCAGCGCCCTCGGCCCGCTGGCAGTGCAGACGCGCGCGGTCGACGAGCGCCACATGGACCTGCTGGTCGCGGTGCGGGCCGTCGATGGGGGCACGCCGCTGGTCCTCGAGGCAGCGTTCGACCGGCCCGTTCACGCGGCTGCCCTGAACAGCGCGACGCTATGCGCGGAGATCATCAGCGTTCTGGGGATCGAGTTGCTGGTGATCAGCATCCTCGCGCAGCGCGCCGCCCAGGCTCGGCGCAATCGAGCTTTTCAACAGGCGATCAGCCATGCCGCCGCGGGCGGCGGCAGCGTTGCGCCGCCGGGGCGTGATCTGGCGGTACTGGCCACCAGCGTCAATGGTCTGCTGGAAACGATGAGCGAGCGCCAACTGGAGGCGCACCGCGCCAGGGACGCGGCCGCGGCCGAGCGCGCCGCGGCAGCCGCCGAGAAGCATGAGAGCGAGGCGCGAGCGGAGCGCGAGCGCATCCAGGCTGCAGCAGAGTCGCAGCGCGAACTGGCGCAAGCAGAGGCCCAGGCGCAGCTCGAGCGTGAGCAGGCCGCGATCGAGGCGACACACGAGCGCGAGCAGGCAGCCGCGCAAGCCAGACGCGCAAGCGCCGCCGAGGCGCGCGAAGCTCTGACTGAGATCGAGTCGACGCTAGCGCTGTTCTCCCGTGCCGGCGAGACGATCTCGGACGGTACCCACGACACGCTGCTGGCGGCGGCCGCGATGCGCGAGCGCGTGGAGCAGGCCGTGAAGGGTAGCGTCGCCCTGCGCGTGACGACCGACGCCGCCGCGCAGGTCACGCAGGAGATCTCGGCGGTCGCCGACCAGACGCGGCTGCTGGCGCTCAACGCGGCGATCGAGGCGGCGCGCGCCGGCGAGCAGGGACGCGGCTTCGCCGTTGTCGCAGAGGAGGTTGGGGCGCTTGCGCAGGTCGCCGGCAGCGCTGCCAATCGTGTCCTGGAGCACATCCGCAGCGTCAGCAACGAGAGCTCGGGCGTCTCGGCCTCGATCGAGCAGACCAGTGCCACGTTGGAGGCAGTCGACGACGCTGCCCGCCGCATTCAAGCGACCGTCGAAGCTCAGCGAGCGAGCACCGAGGAGAGTACGGCGACCCTGTCGGCCGCGGCCGCGCGACTCGTGGACATCGCCGAGCGACGAACGGCACCTCGCTTGGAGAGCGAGCTCGCCGTGCGCGCGGTGCTCATCGGCGCTAACGCAAAGCCGATACCGGTCGAGACCGTGACCGCCGACCTGAGCATAAGCGGGGCGCTGCTGAAACGCTGCTCCGGCCTCGAGCGCGGACCCTGGCAGATGCAGCTGTTCCTACCCGGCGAACCCGAGCCGGTGTGCTGCGAAGCGGCGCTCAAGCGCGAGACGCCGAGTCACTACGGCGTGGCGTTCGAGCGTCTTGGAGGTCGTGATTTCGAGCGTCTGGAAGCGTTTGTCGGCAGGCAACAGAGCAAGCAGGCCAACCGCGCGAGGCGCGACGGTTCGGTCGGCTGACCGCATCCAGCGGGCCTGTCTTCGAGGTCAGCCGACGGCCGCTTGGGCGCGCAGCTCGGTCTCGAAGGCCAGCGACTGCCGCTCGAGCACGCCGTCGGGTCCGACACGGTAGGCGCCCGTCCGCTTCAGCGGCGGCGAATACGCGTGGATCGTCACCGCGGGCCCGTTACCAGCGTGCAGGACGCGGTGGATCGCGACGGGCGGGACGCTGATGACGATACCCGGACCTGGCTCTTGCGCCGCCGGCGCGCCTCCGGGCTTTAGACGCTCCTCGCGGATCCGGCCCGAGATGACGGCGATCGCGGCGCCTGACTCGTCGTGGTCATGGAAGCCGGTGTCCTGATCCTCACTCCAACAGATCAACCAGGCGTTGACGTCTTCACTGTCCCAGATCTGCTCGTAGACGCGGGCTACGTTCGAGTGGCGCACGTGATGGCTCCAGATCTCCGGCGAGGTGACGAGCGAGGACACGAACTGCTCGAGCGCTTCGGGCGTGAGGCTCATGGAGTTGCTCCGATCGGGGACAGCACCCGCGCACCGTTGGCTTGCAGGACCGCGTCGCGGCCGGTGCTAGCCGGCTCGATCACGGGCCGGTCAGACCCGTACACGAGCTGCGCGCTGCCGACTCGAAGTGCCATCGCGTCGAGTGCCGCCGCGCCGTAGCTGGAGCTGTCGTAGAAGGTGAGTGGATCAAGTCGAGACCGTCGCTTCGCACGAGGCTTGCACGCTGGTCGGGCAGGTCGATCTCACCGTCGAGCACCTACGGCCGCTCGCCGTCGCTGTAGAGCACGGTCACGCCCCGTTGCCTGCGCACGCAGGGCTCTGAGCGCCGGGTCGAGAGCGCTTCGAGCAGCGGCGCGGTCCAGATATGTTGATGAACGTCGATCTGCATGTCTGATCAGAAAGCCAATTACTAACTCAATTGACTTTGTCATGATAGCGCACGGAGCGCTCAGCGCCGGGTCATCCGATGTCGCGCCACGAGCGTCCTGATCGCGAGGACGCAGACCAGGCCGCCGGCGAGGATCGCGGCGCCGGCCACATCGGAACCGCGCGCCAGCGACCTGATCCCGAAGACCACCGCAACGACCGCCAGCAGGGCCAGGAGCGCGACCAGTCGGAGCACGAGGAAGCCCTTGAAGATCTCCACCATAGTCAAACAGCTTAAAGCTGTTCGAGACCGGCGTGGCGCGCCGGGCGATCCTCTCAGGCAACCGCGCGCCGCAACGCGGCGAGACCGCCGCCCAGGACCAACGGACCGTGGGCGACGAGCACATGCTCGACCGGCAGGTCGGTCAAGTTGCGCAGTAGCTCACGCAACCGAGCCGGACCGCCTTCGGGCTGTAGCCATGAAGCTGGGCAGGCTTCGAGCGTCCCTTCGCTTGTGCGTAGCATCGCGTCGCCGAAGATCAGCGCCGCGCGGTCGGGCAACCACAGCGCGACCTCGTCGGAGCGCTCCATCGCGAACGGCAGCAGACCGCCGGGGAGCGCTTCTCCAGCGATGATCGCTCGGTCAAACGGCGGCGAGTCCGGCGTCGGCGGATCCGCAGGCAACGGCTTTGCCCACACCTCCGCGTGATAACGCAATGCAGCCTGCGCAATCGTGCGCTCATGCCAGTGGATCGTCCTGATCACGGCCGCACAACCACCATCGGCCGCTATGAGGTCATCGAGCGATACCCAATCCTCAACCAGCGGATCGACCAGCACGAGTCCCGCCGCGGTGGCGACTGCCCACCAGGCTACGTCCCGCTCCCAGCCGTCCTCGCCACCATCATCCGGAGTCCAATCCGGATGTGGCGCCACGAACCGCCATACACCAGGGAGGATCTCCGAGCTCGACGCCTGCGACGCCACACGTGCATTATCGGACGCGGTCAGCGCTGGCAGCGCAGCATCGCCGCCGCTCCCTGACTCCATCGCTCCCCCGGAGGTCAGCCCGCATCCCGAATGGCCAAGGCCAGCGACCCGAAATCTGGCCACGTGGCCCAAGACCCCCGAGAAGCGTTCGGGCATGCTGATCGGGACGCTGGAATCGGGAATTCCTCAAGTCCTAGAGCTGAAGGAGGTGAACAAACGGTGACTTACCCGCTCGCGATCGGTGTGACATTCGGTGGCCTATTCCTCGATCTCGTCGCGCCCGGCCCGACCAGGGCTGGTCTTGCGTCGAGCCCTCTCTCCTCTGACCTCGTGCCTCGTCCTGGCAATGCAGCGCGTGGCGGATCGGGGGTACGAAGTTCAGCCGGTCGCGAGCGGTTATCTCGCAGCAGGATCGCCCGCGAGTAAATACTCTGCGAGCTGATGAGGGAGCCGTGAGGGTACCTGCTGGGCCGTCCGGCCCGCTGGCATGAGTCTTCGCGCGGTCACCGCGACCCGTTACGTCACGCCACTGCGTGAGGGTGGTTCGCTGCCGGGACTGCTGGAGGCCGACGACGACTGGTTGTACGTGACCAAGTTTCGCGGCGCCGGCCAGGGTCCGCTGGCGCTGGTCGCCGAGGTGATCGTGGGCGAGTTGGCGCGCGGCCTCGGGCTGCTCGTGCCCGAGCTCGTCACCGTCGAGGTCGATCGTGTCCTGGCCGCGGCCGAGCCAGACCCGGAGATCCAGGAGCTGATCGTCGCAAGCGCAGGCTTGAACCTTGGCGTGGATTTCCTTCCCGGCGCCCTCTCGTACTCGCCGGCGGGGCGCTGGCGCCCGGAAGGCGGGCTGGCCGCCGAGATCGTCTGGCTCGATGCGCTGGTTACGAATGTCGATCGCAGTGCGCGCAATCCGAATCTGCTGCTCTGGCACGACCGCCTGTGGTTGATCGATCACGGCGCGGCGCTCTACCACCACCACGCCGGCCTGATCCCAGCCGTCCATGCCCAGCGCGCCTTCCCGCAGATCGCCGAGCACGTCCTGCTACCGCACGCGGCATCGATTCTCGAGGCGCATGCAAGGCTGGCGCCACGACTGGATCGCGAGCGTATCGAACAGGTCGTGGCGACGGTGCCCGCGGCTTGGTCACCGCGCGAGCGCGCCATCGACTATGTCGAGTACCTGATGCTGCGCCTGGGAAGCGGGAGCTTTGCGCAGGAGGCCGAGCATGCCCGATCCGCAACGTAGCCCGTTCGCATACGCGGTCGTACGGGTCGTTCCCCGCGTCGAGCGGGGTGAGCGGATCAACGCCGGCGTGATCGTCTATTGCCGGCAGCGTGACTTCCTGGCGGCGCGGGTGGCACTCGACGAAGCCCGCCTTGCGGCCCTTGACTCGAGCGTTTCGGCGCCGAAGGTTCGCGAGCACCTCGACGCGCTCGTGCGGATCGCCGACGGTGACCCCGCCGCAGGGCCGATCGCGGCGCTGCCCGCGTCGGAACGGTTCGGCTGGCTGGTGGCGCCGTCGAGCACGATCATCCAGACCTCAGCGGCGCACACCGGGCTTACCGCCGACCCGCGCAAGACGCTCGAGTCGCTGTTCACCGGGCTTGTCGGCGGGAACCCCTAGATAGTTAGTATCTTGCGGCGATGTCGGGGTATGAGTCGCGGACGGTGCTCGTCACGGGGGCTTCGCGTGGGATCGGGCTGGCTGTCGCGCAGCGTTTCGAGGAGCTGGGTGCCGCGGTCGGACTGGTCGCCAGCGACGGCGCCCGGCTCACGCAGGCGGCGAGCACGCTTTCAGGACGCTGTCACTGGGTGGCGGCCGACCTGTCCGACCCGGGCGAATGCCGGCGCGCGGTCGACGAGGTCGAGGCCGTCCTTGGGCCCGTCGACGTGCTCGTCAGCTGCGCCGGCGTGCTGAGGCGCGACTTCGTCGAGGACGTAGCGGTCGCGGATTTCGAGCACAGCTACCGCCTCAACGCCGGTGCAGGGCTGTGGCTCAGCCAGCGCGTGCTGCCGGGGATGCGCGCGCGGGGGCGCGGCAGCATCGTGCTCGTCTCCTCCGAGCTCGGCTTGATCGGAGGACCAACTTACGCTTCCTACTGCACGAGCAAATGGGCGCTCGTCGGACTGGCCGAGGTACTGCACCACGAGCTCGCCGGCAGTGGCGTGTCGGTCTGCGCGGTGTGCCCTGGTGACGTGCGGACCGATCAGCTGGCGCAGGAGCACGCCTGGGGCCCGACCGGTGGCGAGAGCTACGAGAAGGCGATGGCGCCGGCCACCGTGGCGCGGGCGATCGTCCGTGCCACCGGCGGTCCGCGACCGGTGGTGGTGGTCGACAAACCGCATCTGCGGGTGGCGTTCAACCTGATGGGCGGACCGCGGCGGCTTCGCCTGGCGGTCGTCGGCTCGGCTTTCAAGACGCTGCTGCGAGAGCGCGCGCCGCGCGCCGCGCCACCGGCGCCACCGGCGCGAAAGCGTGCACCGCGCGCCGCGCCACCGGCAGACGGCGACGAGGAGCAAGGCGAGCCGTCGCCAGGCAGCCGCTGGCGGGTGATCGCCGCCTACGCGCTGGTGGCCGGCGCAACGCAGATGCTGTGGCTCACATTCGCGGCGATCACGACCACCAGCGCCCGCCATTACGGGGTCTCGGTGACGGCGATCGGATGGTTGGCGGAGATCTTCCCGCTGCTGTACGTGCTGCTCGCAATTCCGTCCGGCGCCCTGCTCGACCGCTACTTCCGCGGGACCCTGGTGGGCGGCACGGCACTGCTTGCGGCGGGTGCCGTGGTGCGCCTCGGAGGGCCTACGTTCGCCTGGGCGATGACCGGGCAGGTGATGATCGCGGTCGCCCAACCGGTGATCCTCAGCGCCCTCACCAGGCTCGCGGGCGATTACCTCAGGGCGGGCGACCGCGCCGACGGCATTGCGATCGGCTCAGCCGGCAACTTCGTCGGGATGCTGCTGGCGTTGCTGCTCGGGCCGCTGATCGCCGATCACGGGCACCTCGAGCGCCTGCTCGCCGTGGAAGCCGTGCTGGCGGTGCTCGCGGCGATCGGCCTGGCGATCGTCCTGCGGCGCCCCGGCCATGCGTCCGGCGAGCGCTCGGCACTGGCCGGCAACGCGGCCCGGACGCTCTGGGGCCTGACGGAGATGCGCAACCTCTGCTGGCTGGTGTTCCTCGGCTTCGGGATCTTTGTCGCAATCGCAACCTGGCTGCAGACGCTGCTGGCGCCGGCCAGCGTGTCGGAGACGACTGCAGGCGTGCTGCTGGTCGGGATGGTGATCGCCGGCGTGTTCGGCTGCGCCGTGCTCGCGCCACGCGTGTCCGAGCGTGGCACCGAGCGCTCCTACATGCTGGTAACCGTCGCCGTCACGCTCGTCGGCTGCCTCGCATGCGGCGTCAGCTCGGCGCTTGGCGTGCGCGCGGGCGCGCTGCTGTGCGTCGGCGTCGTGCTGCTGGCCGCACTTCCGATCGTGCTGACGCGGTGCGAGCTGTTGGCGGGTCCGCTGGCGGCTAGCGCCGGGGCAATCGTGTGGCTGGCGGGAAACCTGGGCGGGCTGCTGGTCGCCTTGGTTGTGCAAGCACTGGTTCACCACCCGTTCCCCGCGTTCGTGGCGATGGCAGCGGTCGCGCTGTGCGGACTCCCGATCGCGCTGCGGCTGCCTCGCGCCGCAGCGCGAGCAGCGCAAGCCGCCAGCTCGGCGTAGCGTGACCCAAGCCGCTTTGGGCCCCCGGCTCACGCATGGCCGCTCGCGAACCCAGTTCGCCAGCAACGCTGGCGGTTTGGGATCGTCAGCCTGCTCGACGCCGCTCCTCGCCCCGCCATCGTTCGCCAGCGCTCCGCACCGACGGCTCGGTCGGGCCGGCTCGCATCGCGCGCGCTGCGCACGAGCGCGTGCAGCACCGCCAGCGCGACCTCACGGCCGCGGGGAGATGTGCCAACATCCCGGCTACGCATAGGCATTCTGCAAGAAAGCTCGCGCGATGAGCCGCGGCTACGAGCGTGGCCTACAGGAGGTCGGCGACGGCCTCTACGCCTACCTGCAGCCCGACGGTAGCTGGGGCTGGAGCAACGCCGGTCTGGTGGTCGACGGCCAGAGCACGCTGCTGATCGACACGCTCTACGACCTGCAGCTGACCGAGCGCATGCTGGGCGAGATGCGCCGGGCGGTGCCGGCGGCCGCGCGCATCGACACGTTGCTCAACACGCATGCCAACGGCGACCACTGCTACGGCAACCAACTCGTCGGCGGGGCTCGGATCGTCGCCTCCGAGCGGACCGCGGCAGAGATGCCAGAGTTGCCACCAGCGACGATGGCTGCGCTGGTGGCACACGCGCCCAGCATGGGCAGGCTCGGCGAGTTCTTCCTGCAGTGCTTCGGCGCGTTCGAGTTCGATGGGATCGAGTTGCGACTGCCCGACGAGACGTTCAGCGGCGAGCTCACGCTGCGGGTCGGCGGCCGCGAAGTGCGGTTGATCGAAGTCGGGCCGGCGCATACCCGTGGCGACACGCTCGCGCTGCTGCCTGCGCAGCGCGTGTTGTACTCCGGCGACATCCTGTTCAGCGGCGCACATCCGATCGTCTGGGCAGGTCCGGTATCCAACTGGATCGCGGCCTGCGAGCGAATCCTGCAGATGGACATCGAGGTGATCGTCCCCGGGCATGGCCCGCTCGCCGATCGCGCCGCCGTGCGCGAGCTGCAGGCGTACTTCGAGTATCTCTACGAGCAGGCACGACGCTGTCACGGCCAGGGTATGACGGCGCTGCAGGCCGCGCGCTCGATCGCGCTCGATCGTTGGGCGCAGTGGGGTGAGGCCGAGCGGCTGGTGGTCAACATCGCCACGATCTACAGCGAG
Organism: uncultured Solirubrobacterales bacterium; assembly: GCA_963709135.1. Taxonomy (GTDB): domain Bacteria; phylum Actinomycetota; class Thermoleophilia; order Solirubrobacterales; family Solirubrobacteraceae; genus Palsa-465. Next base: position 317,866 of record CAVPVI010000005.1, read on the forward strand.
CTGTTCGCAGACGAGCAACCGCTGGCGCCGATCGCTGCATTCGAGCAGATGGCGCAACTGGCGGGCGCCTGAGAGGTAGGCGGCCCTAAGGGTCTGCTCGCTCAGTGTGCACGGGTCGATGCGCTTGCTCGGGCGCGTTCGAACGGACAATGCGATCAGCGCGCGGGTCGATTGCTCGCAGGCAGACTTCACGACGCGAGCTCCCGGGCGGCGCCAAGCAGTAACCGACGATGTAGCGTTCCGGACATGCGCGTACCTTTGACGCTTGACCTCCATTTGCCGAACTTCAACTACCCCGGAGTCGGCCCCGACCAGGTTTTCGGCAAACTGGTCGACATCGCACTGACGGCGGAGCGATCGGGCTTCAGCTCGATCTCGCTGATGGACCACCTGCACCAGATTCCGCCAGTCGGTCCCCAGGAGCTGTGGATGTTCGACGGCAATACGATGCTGGCCGGTCTGGCCGCCCGCACCTCGACGCTGTCGCTCGGCACGCTGGTCGGAGGCGTTACGTATCGGAACCCGGCGCTGCTGGCGAAGATCACCACCACGCTTGACATCATCTCCGGGGGCCGTGCATGGCACGGCATCGGTGCGGCCTGGTTCGACGACGAGCACCGCGCATACGGATTCGACTTCCCGCCGCTGAAGGAGCGTTTCGAACGGCTCGAGGAGGCGCTGCAGATCACGCGCGCGATGTTCACACAGGAGCGTGCGACGTTTGCGGGCAAGTACTACCAGGTCGACGCCGCATACAACAACCCCAAGCCGGTGCGCGGCGACATCCCGATCCTGATCGGCGGCAGCGGCGAGCGCAAGACGCTGCGGATGGTCGCGCAGTACGCCGACGCTTGCAACCTGTTTGGCGACCCCGAGACGGCACGGCACAAGCTGGGCGTGCTGGAAGAGCATTGCGAGAAGCTCGGCCGCGACCCGGCCGAGATCACCAAGACGGCGATGGCCGTCGTCCTGATCGCGCCGACGCACGAAACGGCGGTCGCGAAGCTCGAGACGATGCGTCAGGCGGGCGTGCCCGAGCAGAGATTGCTGTCAGCACTGGCAGGCGAGCCCGACACGGTTGCCGCCAAGGCAGCCGAGCTGCGCGAGGTGGGGATCGAAGGGCTGACGATTTCGATGCCCGACGTCGACGATCTCGAGACGCTCGAGCTTGCCGGACGCACGCTCGGGCCGGTGTTCGCCCGGACCACCGTCTGATCGAGCCCGTCACGGGCCGGCTGCGGGGCCGGCCCGTGTTTCAAGTCGTCAGCTTGCGCCCTCGATGATCGCGGTGAACGACTCGGCGTCGAGGCTGGCGCCACCGACCAGCGCGCCATCGACATCGGGGAGTGCCAGCAGCTCGCGGGCGTTGTCCGGCTTGACGCTGCCTCCGTAGAGGATCCGGGTCCGGTCGGCCTGCTCCTGGGAGCGGCCTGCGACCAGCGCGCGCACGAACGCGATCGCCTCCTGCGCCTGATCCGGGGTCGCGACGCGTCCGGTGCCGATCGCCCAGATCGGCTCGTAGGCGATCACGATGTCGCTGAGCCGATCGTCCGGTACGCGTGCGAGATCCTCGCGCACCTGATGGCGGAGCTTGCGTTCGGTGTCGCCCCGCTCGCGCTCGTCCTCGGTCTCGCCCACGCACAGCACCGGTACGAACCCCGCCTGCAGCGCGGCGGGCACCTTCAAGGCGAGCGCCTTGTCGGTCTCACCGAAGAACTGACGCCGCTCGGAGTGTCCGAGCACGACGCCGTGCACGCCGATTTCGGCCAGCATCGCGGGCGAGACCTCGCCCGTGAAGGCCCCTTCATCCACATGGTAGGCGTTCTGCGCGTAGACCTGCACGCGAGAGCCGCGCGTGGAGTTCACCATCGCCTCCAGCGCCAGGTACGGTGGGCAGATCGCGATGTCGACGCCCTCGGCCGTCGAGACACGTGGCAAGAGTGCCGCGATGAACTCCTCGGCCGCCGCGATCGTCTTGTACATCTTCCAGTTGCCGGCGATCAGCGGCGTACGTGAGCCGCTCATTTGAGTACCTCCACTCCGGGCAGTTGCTTGCCCTCGATCAACTCCAGCGAAGCGCCGCCGCCGGTCGACAGATGCGTGACCTTGTCGGCCAGTCCGAACTGCTGGATGGCCGCCGCCGAGTCGCCACCGCCGACGACGGTGGTCCCGGGCGCGTCCGCGACCGCCTGCGCCACCGCAAGCGTACCGGCGGCGAATGGCGCCGTCTCGAACGCCCCCATCGGGCCGTTCCAGAAGACCGTGCCGGCTGCCGCGATCACGCCGCTGTAGGCCTTCGCGGTGCGCGGTCCGACGTCGAGGCCCAGCTGGCCGTCCGGGACATCGACGCCGTCCAGCGGGGTCGCGACCGCGTCAGCCGCGAGCTTGTCGGCGATTACGAGGTCGACCGGCAGCTCGAGCTTTGCGCGGGATCCCTCCCACGACGCGAGCGTCTTCTTCGCCAGCTCGACGTCGTCGGACGAGCACAGCGACGAGCCGACACCGTGACCCTTGGCCGCGAGGAACGGGAAGCACATCGCGCCGCCGATCAGGATCGTGTCGGCGATCTCACGGAAGCGGTCGATCACGAGGATCTTGTCGCTCACCTTCGAACCGCCGAGCACCGCCACCAGCGGCCGCTCGGGATCCTCGAGGATCTTCGAGAGCGTGCTCACCTCACGCTCGAGCAGTCGCCCGGCCGCAATCTCCGGGACCAGGTGGGCGACGCCCTCGGTCGAGGAGTGAGCGCGGTGCGCGGAGCCGAACGCGTCGTTGACGTACACGTCGGCGAGCGCCGCCAGCTTCGCCGCGAGCTCGGGGTCGTTCTTGGTCTCCCCCTTCTCGAAGCGCACGTTCTCCAGCAGGAGAACGTCGCCGGGGCCGAGCTTCTCGGCCAGCGCCGTCACCTCGTCGCCGACGACAGCCGGCGCGAACTGGACGTCCACGCCGAGCAGCTCGGACAGTCGCTGCGCCACCGGGCGCAGCGAGTACTTCGGATCCGGCCCCTCCTTGGGCCGGCCCAGGTGCGAGACCAGCACGAGGCTGGCGCCCTTGGAGCGCAGCCACTCGATCGTCGGCAGCGCGGCGCGGATGCGCGTGTCATCCGCGACGGCGCCGCCGGCCAGGGGGACGTTGAAGTCCACCCTGACGAGGACCCGCTTGCCAGTGAGATCCTTGAGATCTTCGAGCGTCTTCACACGAGCCTCTGGACGAGGTCGACGACCCGGCTCGAGTAGCCCCACTCGTTGTCATACCACGAGACGACCTTGACGAGGGTCTCGTCGATGACGACCGTCAGCAATGAATCGAAGATCGACGAGGCCGAGTTCTTGACGATGTCCGAGGAGACGATCGGGTCCTCGGTGTACTGCAGGATCTTCCCGTCCGCAGCCGCCTTGACCGCGGCGGTGATCTCCTCGACCGTCGTCGCCCTGTTGGCCTCGATCGTGAGATCGACGACGCTGCCGGTCGGGACCGGGGCGCGCACCGCGAAGCCGTTCAGCTTGCCCTTGAGCGAGGGGATCACGAGCCCGATCGCCTTGGCGGCGCCGGTGCTGGCGGGGATCAGGTTGACCGCAGCGGCGCGCGCGCGGCGCAGGTCCTTGTGTGGCATGTCCTGCAGGCGCTGGTCGGCGGTGTACGCGTGGATCGTCGTCATCAGGCCGTGCTTGATGCCGATCGTGTCGACGAGCACCTTCGCGACCGGAGCCAGGCAGTTGGTCGTGCAGGACGCGTTCGAGATGATGTTGTGCTTGTCCTTGTCGTACACCTCGTCGAAGTTGACGCCGAGCACGACGGTCACATCCGGGTCCGTCGCCGGGGCGGAGATGACGACCTTCTTGGCGCCCGCCTCGAGGTGCTTGCTGGCGCTCGCGCGATCAGTGAAGCGCCCCGTCGACTCGATCACGACGTCGGCGCTGAGCTCGGCCCAGGGCAGCTTGGCCGGATCGGTCTCGGCCGTGACCCTGACCTCCTTGCCGTCGACCGCGAAGCCGCCGTCGGTCTGCTCGATCGTGCCCGGGAAGGGCCCATAGGTCGAGTCGTACTTGAGCAGATGAACGATCGTCTTGAGATCGACGATGTCGTTGACCGCCAGCCACTCGACATCGGCGCCGGACTCGTAGGCGGCGCGAAACACGTTGCGCCCGATCCGACCAAAACCGTTGATTCCAACCCTAACTGACATAAGGTAACTCCGGGTCGCTCGCTGGAAACTGGGAACGCCGGCAGGGGCCGGCGCATGAAGGCTATCTCAAGGCGCTGCGGACGGGCGGTTATCTGCGCGAGACGATCTCGACGCGGAGCCCGTCGGGATCCAGCAGGTAGGCGGCGTAGCAGCCCCGGCCGTACTGCGGCCGCGGCCCGGGAGGACCGTCGTCCGTGCCCCCAGAAGCCAGCCCGGAGCGGTGGGCGGCCTCGACTGCGGCCTTGCCACTCGCGCCCAGCGCGACGTGCCCGTAGCCGGCGGCGGGCGCCCGTCCACGCACGACGATCCAGAACACCGGTCCGTTGATCCCGTACGCGACGGCGTGCTCTGAGTCGATGATCCGCCGCACGCCGAGCGCGTAGAACACCGCGTCATAGAAGCGCGTCGAGCGCGCGAGGTCGGACACCTCGTAGCCGATGTGATCGATCACGCGGGCCTGGCCGCGTCGCGGTGGAACACTTCGACCAGGTAGGTGTCCTGGTCGCCGTAGCGCTCCGCGAGGTGCGCCGCGATCGCCACCGAGCGGTGACGCCCACCGGTGCAGCCGATGCCGATCACCAGATGTGCCTTGCCCTCGGCGCGGTACTGCGGCAGCAGGTAGTCCAGCAGCGGATGCAGGCGCTCGTAGAAGCGGTCGAGCTCGCCGTCCTGGTTGATGTACGCGACGACCCGCTGGTCGGCGCCGGTAAGCGGGCGCAGCTCCGGATCGTAGTGCGGGTTGGGCAAAAAGCGCACGTCGAGCATCAGATCCGGGTCACGCACGGCACCGTACTTGAAACCGAAGCTCTCGAACCTGACCGCCATGCGCTCGGGCGGGCGCGACAGCATCAGCTCGGCCGACAGCCGGCGGCGCAGCATCGCGGCGGTCAGGCCGGTTGAGTCGATCACCACGTCCGCGCGCTCGCGCAGCGGCGCCAGCAGCGTGCGCTCACGCGCGATCCCGCTCGCGACGCTGCCTCGCGGCGAAAGCGGATGGCGGCGGCGGGTCTCCTTGTAACGCGTCAGCAAGCTCGACTCATCGGCCTCCAGGAACAGGACCCGGATCCGCAGCCCAGAAGCGCGCAGTTCGTCGAGCATCGCCGCCAGGCCTTCGAAATAACTGCCGCCGCGCGCATCGGAGACGACGGCGGCGTGTTCTATCTTCGAACCAGCGTGCATGAACAGCTCGACCAGCGAGCGAATCATCTCCGATGGCAGATTGTCGACGCAGAAATAGCCCTCGTCCTCGAACGCGGCCATCGCCGTGGACTTGCCCGCGCCTGAGAAGCCGGTGATCAGCACGAGATCCTTGAGCGCCAGGCCGGTGCCATCGCTCACGCCAGCCGGGGCAATCGCGGGCTCCTGCCCAGGCTTCGAGCTGGAAGCAGCGCTTTCCATTGCGCTTAAGCTTGACGCCTGCGGCGGACGCTTGCCAGCAAGCGCGGGATTTCGACGGCTGGCCGTGCTCGTGGGCGCAATCGCCGCGCTGCTCGTAGCGCCGGCGCTGGCGGCGCCGGCGCCTGCGGCGGCTCAGAGTACGGCGAGCGGCGGCGCTCCGATCCTGCAGGCCGTCGTCAGTCCGGGCACCGCCGGCAATCCGATGCCGGCCGGGTTCGTCGGCCTGTCGCTGGAGTACACGGCGCTGCTCAGCTACGCCGGCAGCGACCCCGGTGCGATCAACCCGGTGTTCCTCGCGCTCGTGCGCGGCCTGGCCCCATCGGGCTCGCCGGTGCTGCGAATCGGCGGCGACAGCACCGACCGCACGTGGTGGCCGGTGCCGGGGATGCAGGCGCCGGCCGGCATCCAGTTCACGCTGAGCGCCAACTGGCTGGCGGTGATGCACGCGCTGGCGGCCCAACTCGGCGCCCGCGTGATCCCCGGGATCAACATCGCGGCCGACAACCCGTCGCTGGCGGCGGCCGAGGCCGGCGCACTGCTGAGCGGCATCGGCAGCCGGTACGTCGAGGCGCTAGAGATCGGCAACGAGCCCGACCTCTATACGACCATCCCGCTGATCGGCGGCGCCCCGGACGCCTCGGTGTTTGCGCGCGGGCCCGGTTACGACCCGCAGCAGTACATCGCCGAGTTCACGCAGCTCAGCGGGGCGCTGCCGGCCGCGCCGCTCGCCGGTCCGGCCTTCTCCAGCATGGCGTGGCTGCCGTACCTGATGCAGTTCATGGCGAGCAGCTCGAACGTCGCGGTCGTCACCTACCACGCATATCCGCTCAGCGCCTGTGGCGGCAACGCCGGCAAGCCGACGTTCCCGTCGATCCCGAACCTGCTCGCCGACAGCGCCTCGCAGGGACTGGCCCAGCGGCTGGCACCATACGCCTGGATCGCGCACTCGCTCGGGGAGCAGTTCCGCGTGGATGAGATCAACTCGGTCGCCTGCCAAGGCGAGGCGGGCGTCAGCAACACGTTCGCGTCGGCGCTGTGGATGCTCGACACGCTGTTCAACCTGGCGGCCGCCGGCGTCGACGGGGTCAACGTGCACACGCTTCCGGGCAGCAATTATCAGCCGTTCTCGTTCACCTACACCAACGACCAGTGGACCGCGACGGTGAATCCGGTGTACTACGGGATGCTCGCATTCACGCAGGCGTTTCCGCCGGGCGCGCGGCTGCTGTCGGTCAGCGCTCCGAGCGGACCCGTGAAGATCTGGGCGACCCGCAGCGCCAGTGGCGAACTGCACTTCGTGGTGATCAACGAGGATCCTTCGACGGCGGCCGTGGTCCGCATCGAGCTGGATGGCATCTCGACGCCGACCCCGGGACAGCCGCTCACCAGCGAGCCGCTGCAGGCGCCATCGCTCGGCTCGACCAGCGGCATCTCGCTCGGTGGCGAGTCGTTCGCCGCCAACACGACGATCGGCTTCCTGCCATCGAACCCGCAGCCTGCACTGATCGCGCAGTCCCCCGGCGGCTACTACTCGGTGAGGCTGCCGGCCGCCTCCGCGGTCCTGCTCAGCGCCGCGCCGCCCGCCCCCTACGCGCCGCCCGCGCTCTACGCCCCGCCCACCGCGAGCCGCCGGGCAAGCCACCCAGCCGCCCACCCGCACAGACGCTAGAGCGTGCCCTAGACGCCCGTCTTGTGCATCTCCCGGTGCAGCTCGCGGGCGAGCTTGCCGGGCAACCCAGGCACCGCCTCGAGCTCCTCGGCCGAGGCAGCGAGGATCGCGTCGGGCGAGCCGAAGTGCGCCAACAGCGCGCGCTTGCGTGCCGGGCCGACCCCCGGCAGCTCGTCGAGCACCGAGGCCGTCATCGCCCGGTCGCGGCGCTGGCGATGGTGGGTGATCGCGAACCTGTGTGCCTCGTCGCGCAGGCGCTGCAGCAGCTGCAGCTCGGGTGTCTCGTGCGCCAGCGCCAGCGGCGCGGCGCGGCCCGGGATGAACACCTCTTCGATCCGCTTGGCGAGCGAGACGACCAGCACGCCGCGCTCGCGAAAGCCCTGCCAGCGCCCGCAGGCCGGCCGCCAGCTGTCCCTTGCCGCCGTCGATCACGACCACGTTCGGCAGCGTCGCGAAGCTGGGGTCGTATTCCTTGTCGTGCGGTGAGACCTCGCGCTGGGCCTCGAACGCGGCCATCCGCCGTCCGAGCACCTCCTCCATCGCCGCGAAGTCGTCGGGCCCCCAGTCGCCGCCGTTGGCGGCCGGCGCGGCGTCGCCGACGGTGCGGACCTTGAAGCGCCGGTAGTCGGACTTCTTCGGCGCCGCACCCTCGAACACGACCATCGAGGCGACCGTGTTGGTGCCCATCAGCGTCGAGATGTCGAAGCACTCGATCCGCAGCGGCAGCGTGTCGAGTCCGAGCGCAGCCTGCAGTCCGTCGAGCGCCTCCACCCGCTGCTGGCGGCGGCGCTCGGAGCGCAGCCTCTCCTGATCGAGCGCGAGCGCCGCGTTGCGCTCCGCGAGTTCGAGGATGCGACGCTTGTCGCCGCGCTCGGCGGCGCGGATCTCGACGTGCCCGCCGCGACGTTCGCTGAGCGCCTGCGCCAGCGCCGGAGTCGAGCTCGCATTGCACGATCAGCAGCGGCGGGATCATCATCGCGCTCGCGTAGTACTGCAGGATGAACGCCTCGGCGACGTCATCGATGTCCGCATCGGTGGCGTTGTCGAGATAGAAGCTCTGGCGGTCGGACAGGACCCCGTCGCGGACCTGGAAGACCTGCGCGTTGGCCTCGCCCTCGGCGGTCGCGACGGCGATCGCGTCGAGCGTGCCGACCGAGTCGTTGGCCACGCGCTGGCGCTCGAGCAGCGAGCGCACCGCCCGCAGGCGGTTGCGCTCGCGCGTGGCGTCCTCGTAGCGCTGCTCGGCGGCGGCCGCCCGCATCAGCGCCTCGAGCCGCTGCTCGATCTCCTTGTAGCGGCCCGAGAGGAAAGCGACCACGCCGTCGATCCCGGCGCGGTAATCCTCGCGGCTGACGTAGCCGACGCACGGCGCCTCGCAGCGCTTGATGTAGTAGTCCAGGCACGGCGAGCCGCTCCGACGCCCCGGCTCGGGTCCCTCGCACGAGCGGAACATGAATACCTTGCCGAGCACCTCGAGCGTCGAGCGCACGCGCTTGGCGTTGCTGAACGGCCCGAAGTAGGCGCGGTCGCGTCGGTGGCGCTCGCGCGTGAAGTACACGCGCGGGAACTGCTCGTCGAGCGAGATCGCGATGTATGGGTAGGACTTGTCGTCGCGCAGGCGGATGTTGAAGCGCGGCTTGTACTGCTTGATGAAGTTCTGCTCCACCAGCAGCGCCTCGGCTTCGGTGTGGACGACGAGCGCCTCGATGTGGTCGATCATCGGCAGCAGATCGCGGCCGGCGCGGGTGCTCGGATTGGCGAAGTGCGAGGCGACGCGCTTGCGGATCGAGTTCGCCTTGCCGACGTAGATGACCCGCCCGCGCTCGTTGCGGAAGATGTAGACGCCGGGCTCGTCAGGGAGCTCGCGGCGCCGCTCGGCGGGAATTATCGACACGCTTCGAGGATAGGACTCCAGCTAGTGCCGGCCCTGCGGGGCCGGCAGGCACTGGCCGCAGGCCCGCCTGCCGACGATCCTGGCCGGCCTTCATGGCGTTGCCGGGTGCCGTCAGTACTCGCGCGCGGAGCGGAACACGGAGAACACGGTGAACGCCGCGCCTGCGATCAGCAGCAGCCATACGACCGTGCCGGGTCCGGTCGCGAGCAGCCTCGAGCTGGCGCTGAACGTCAGCACGACCACGCCGACCGCCACGTACAGGATCGCGCGGCGGCGGTCACCCAGCGAGTACAGCGTGACCCGATGCTCGCGATACATCCGCGAGGCGATCCAGGCGAGGGTCGCCAGGAAGCACAGCGACACCGCCTGTGTGGCCACCCCGGCAGCCGTACCGCCGCCGGGCAGCACCGCCACGAGCCCGGCGATCACCAACACGATCACGATGTTGCGTACGTTTTCGTCGATCTTCATGGCGGGTGGTGTCTGGTTTCAACGGCTGAGTGCGAGACCTAAGGGCGCGCGCCCTAAGGGGCCAGCTAAGCGTACCGGGGCCCTGGGTTCGGTGGGCTCGGTCAGCGCGCCGGGATCGGTTTTGGTCTCCCCCGCGTTCCCGTCGGAGCGCTCCGGCGCGAATCGGTAGCCGACGCCGAAGTGCGTGTGCACGTAGCGCCAGTCCGGCGAGATGCGCTCGAGCTTGGTGCGCAGCTTGCGCACGAACACGTCGACAGAGCGGTCGCCGCGCACCATCGTGTAGCCCCACACGCGCTCGTAGATGTGCTCGCGCTCGAGCACGCGCCCGCCGGCGCGTGCCAGCAGCGTCAGCAGCTCGTACTCCTTGCGCGACAGGCCCGCCGGCTCCTGCGCGACGTAGGCGTCGAACCGATCCGGCCGGATCGCCAGCTCCGCAGCGACGATCGTCTGCGCCTCGGCGGGCTGCTCGCCGACGCGCCGGCGCCGCAGCACCGCTTGGATCCGCGCCACCAGCTCCTCGGGATGGCAGGGCTTGGTGATCCAATCGTCGGCGCCGCAGCGAAGCCCGCGCACGCGCTCGGCGACGACCGAGGGCGCCGCCACGACCAGCAGCGCCAGCACCGGCATCGCCAGGGCGATCCGCTCGATGTACGCGAGCCCCGTCAGTGCCGGATTGACGACGATCGCGTGCAGCCGCATCGCGGCCAGCTGGTCAGGCCCGGGCGCGTACTGCAAGACCTCGCGCTGCCAGCGCAGTGCGGTAAAGCGTCTGTCGATCACGGCCTGCAGGCCGCTGTCGTCATCTATGAACAGGACTCTTACTGGCGAGGAGTCACTTGGCAGCGCCATCACGGCGCAGTTTAGGGACCCCACTGGACCGATCCCCGTGCGGCGCGCGCCGTCGCGCGCAGCCGATCAAGCTGCAGGCGGAAAGCAAATTGCCTGCTCGAGGCCACCTTCTGGCAAAGGCGTAGTGCGCAGGCAGGCATGGTGAGAGGCCGCGATCGCGCCGACGATCGACAGGCCGAGGCCCAGGCCCACGCGGCCGCTTGCGCCGATGCGCTCGCCGTCCAGCCGGCGAAACGGCTCAAACAGCTCTTCGACACGTTCGGGCGGGATCGCCTCACCGCTGTTGGCGACCCGCAGCGTGGCGCGATCGCCGACCATGCCGGTCCACACCGTGGCCCAGCCGCCGGCGGCCAGATTGTGCTCGATCGCGTTGTCGAGCAGATTGGCCACCAGCCGCTCGATCAGCGCGCGGTCGCCGTCGAGCGCGGCGGGCGCCAACGTGCAGCGCAATTCGGGCCCGCTGCCGTTGCTCGGGCGGGCCGCGGTCATCTCAGCTGCAAGCGCGCCGAGATCGATGCGCTCCTGAGCCGCGACCCCGCTCTGGCTGCGCGCGAGCGTCAGCAGCGCCTCGATCAGCCGTTCCTGCTGCTCGCCTGCCGCCAGCACGCGCTCGCAGCACACACGCAGCGAATGCAGCGATGCATCGGGGTCCGCGAGCGCCACCTCGACCAGCGCCCGCTCGAGCGTGATCGGCGTGCGCAACTCGTGCGAGGCGTTGGCGACGAACCGCCGCTGCGATTCGAACGCTCGCTGCAGGCGCGCCAGCAGCCCGTCGAAGGTGCGCGCCAAATCCCCGAGCTCGTCGTCGCGCGAATCGAGCGCAAGGCGCTCGTGCAGGCTGTGCTCGGTGATCTGGCGCGCCCGTGCGTTCATCGTCCGCAACGGGGCCAGCGCGCGGCCGGCCAGCAACCAGCCGAGCGCGATCGAGATCAGCGCCATGATCGCCAGCGCGACCCCAGACTCGGTCAGCAGCGCCACGCGCTGGCTGCGGCGCGCTGCGCTCACCTGGATTTGCGCCTCCTGTTGCAGCTTGACGGCGGCGTTGCGCAACGCCTTCGGGACATCCGTGAGCGTCGCCGGCGACGTCTGCAAGACGGGACCTGCAGGCGCCGCGGGCGCTCGGCCGACGATCACAGCGCCGGCGCCTGGCTGACCACTGCCGGCGCCGGCCGCCGGGGCAACGAGGGCGCCGCGGATCTTGATCATCTGCTGGCTCGGCAGCGATTGCTCGACGAGCCCGTAGGTGATCGCCAGCAGCACCGCCCCGGCCGCCAGGAAGCAGGCGCCGTAGAGCAGCGTCAGCCGCAGCCGCAGGGTCAGGCGAAAACCGCGCTGCCTCATATGCGATAGCCGGCACCGGGCACCGTCTCGATCACCGGCGGGTCGCCGAGCTTGCGGCGCAGCCGGCTGACCGTGACCTTGACGACGTTGCTGAATGGATCGGCCGCCTCGTCCCAAGCACGGGCCAGCAACTCCTCGGCGGAGACCACGGCCCCGCGCGCGCCCAGCAGCAGCTCGAGCACGGCGAGCTCCTTGGCGCTCAGGTCCAGCCGCTGCTCGCCGCGGCGCGCGATCCGCTGCGCCGGGTCCAGCCGCAAGTCACCGTGCTCCAGCAACGGCGGCAGCGCCGGCTGCGAACGCCGTGCGAGCGCGCGAATGCGCGCCACCAGCTCGGCGAACGCGAACGGCTTGGGCAGATAGTCGTCGGCCCCGAGGCTCAGCCCCGCTACGCGATCCTCTACCCCTGCCGACGCGGTCAGCATCAGCACGCGCGCGCGAGCACCGCCGCCGGCGAGCTGCTCGCACACACGGTCGCCGTGCAGCTTCGGCAGATCGCGATCGAGCACGATCACGTCGTAGTCATAGACGTGGGCGCGCGCCAGCGCGCTGACGCCGTCGCCGACGATGTCGACCGCAATCCCCTCGCGGCGCAGCCCGGCGGCCACGGTCTCCGCGAGCTCCCGGTGATCCTCGACAACGAGCACACGCATGTTCTGTCAACAGTTTGGCGCCCGCCGGCGCCACCCCGGCAAGGATCGCGCGCGGCGAGTTACGGGACGGTTACAGTCGCTGTTCCCGCCATGTAACCGGATCATCGATATCAAACTGGCATGTCCCGTTCGATGACCATTCCGGCGCTGCTCGCCGCGAGCCTGCTGATCGCCGCGTGCGGCAGCTCCAGCCCCAGTGGGCAGTCAGCCTCAGCCTCATCCTCACCCTCAGGCTCAACTTCAACCTCAGCTTTAGGTTCAGCAGCCGGCAGCCCAATCGCGTTCGCGAAGTGCATGCGCGCGCACGGCGTCCCCGACTTCCCCGACCCCGGCGCCAACGGCAGCGGCGGCTTCGCGATCCAGGCCACGCAGCGGGTCGGATCCGGCGCCTCGCTGACGGTCAACGGCGTCGCCGTCAAAGCCCCCGCGTTCCAATCAGCGATGTCGACCTGCAGCAAGCTGATGCCCGGCGCTGGCGTGCCGTCGGCGGCGCAGAGCGCGAAGCTGCGGCTGGCGGCGCTGGCGATGTCGAAGTGCATGCGCGCGCACGGCGTCACGAACTTCCCCGACCCGGTGATCGGCAGCGGGCCCGGCGGCGGCGTCGGCATCCGCATCGGCGGCCCCGGCAGCGGCATCGACCCCAGCTCGCCGGCCTTCCAAGCGGCCCAGAAGATCTGCATGCCGCTGCTGCAAAAGCAGGTCGCGGTCGGCGCCCGGGTCGCGAGCACGCCGTGAGGAGCACGGCAGGGACGGCGTGCTACGCATTGCGCCATATACGCGCAATACGTAGCACGCTCGCGTGGGGGCGCCGGCTAGCTGGCGACCTTCTCCCAGCGCTCGTAGAGCGACTCGACGACTCGCTTGGCTTCGTCGTGGCGGGCGCTGGAAGTGGCGCTGCGCTCAGGTGTGGACCACGCTGCAGGGTCGGCGAGCTCGTCCTCGAGGGCCTTGAGGGTCGCCTCGGCAGCCTCGATCTGGCGCTCCAGCTTGACCTGATCGGACGCGCCGGCGCGCTTTGGCTTCGGCTTGGCTGCGCGCTTAGCTGCAGCGGCAGCCTTCGCGCCGACTGGCTTGCCGGCGGCGGGCTTGCCGCCGGCGGCGGGCTTCGCGCCGGCGGCGGGTTTCGCGCCGGCGGCGGGTTTCGCGCCGGCGGCGGGCTTCGCCGGCGGCCGGGGCTTGGTGGCGACTGGCCCGCGGGCCAGTCGCGCCGCCGCACGCTCCTCGCGGACGCGGACGTACTCGGGCCAGCCGCCAAGGTAGCTCTGCAGGGTGCGGTCCTCGAGGGCGATCGTGCGCTTGCCGACCGCGTCGAGCAGTGCCCGATCGTGGGAGACCAGCAGCAGCGACCCCTCGAAACGCGAGAGCGCGTCCTCGAGCGCCTCGCGGCTCTCGAGGTCGAGGTGGTTGGTCGGCTCGTCGAGGATCAGGACGTTGGCGCCGGAGTGCACCAGGATCGCGAGTGACAGCCGCCGCAGCTCGCCGCCGGAGAGGCCCTCGAGCGGCTTCTCGGCCTCCTCGCCGGAGAACAGGAAGTGCCCCAGCAGCGCCCGCGCGTTGTTCGGGGTGAGCTTGGTCAGGTGGGTCGTCGCCTCCAGCACCGTGCGGGCGTGGCCGGCCGCCAGCTCCTCGCCGTGCTGGGAGAGGTAGCCGATCTTGACGTTGTGTCCCGTCAGCAGCTTGCCCGCGTCGAGCTCCCGGTTCGCGGTCAGCGCCTGCAGCAGCGTCGTCTTACCGGAGCCGTTGGGTCCCACGAGCGTGACGTGCTCGCCGCGCTCGAGCCATAGCTCGGCGTCGGACAGCAGCGGCTTCTCGCCGGCAGACAGCGAGGCGTCGAGCAGTTCGAACACGACGCGGCCACTGCGCTCGGGCGGCTTGAACGCGAACTGAATCGCGGCGCCGTCGGTCGCGCTGCGGTTCAGGCGGTCCATCTTCGAGAGCTTCTTGGCGCGGGACTGCGCTTGGCGGGCGCGCGTGCCCGCGCGGAAGCGGGTCACGAACCGCTCCAGCCGCGCGATCTCCGCTTCTTGGCGCTCGATCGCGCGTCCCAGCGCCAGCTCGCGCGCCGCCTTCTCCTTACGCCACGCCGCCCAACTGCCAGGGAAGAACTTGCCGCGCCCGGCCTCCAGCTCGAGCACCGAAGTGCCGACGGCCTCCAGGAACCAGCGATCGTGCGCAACCAGCACGACCGCGGCGTCGAGCGCGATCAGGTGCGACTCCAGCCACTCCAGCGAAGCGATGTCGAGGTGGTTTGTCGGCTCGTCCAGCAGCAGCAGATCGGGTCCGCCGGCCAGCGCGCGGCCGAGCGACGCGCGCGTCAGCTCGCCGCCCGAAAAGGTTCGCAGCGGCCGCTGCAGATCGGCGTCGCCGGAGAAGCCGAGGCCGCGAAGGGTGCTGAGCGCGCGGTCGCGCCAGGTGTAGCCGCCGGCGTGCTCGAGCCGCGCCTGCGCCTGCGCATAACGCGCGAGCGTCTGCTCGTCGTGGGCGCCAGCGGCCATCGCGTGCTCTAGCTCGTCCAGCTCCTGCTCGATCGCGACCAGCTCGGCCGCTCCCGAGAGGATGTAGTCGCGCAGGGTGATGTCGCGCTCACGCGGCGGCCGCTGGTCGTGCAGAGCCACCTTCACGCCCCTGGCGAGCATCAGCTCACCGGCGTCGATCGAGGCCTCGCCTGCGAGCATCCGCAGCAGCGTCGTCTTGCCGGAGCCGTTGCGACCGGACAGGGTCATCCGGTCGCGGCGCTCCAACTTGAACGAGATCCCGCGCAGGAGCGGTTCCCCGGCGATGTCCTTACCGAGGTCCGATGCGATCACGACGGCCATTGCCTTCATGGTAGGGGGGGATAGGATCGGGATGGTGATCGCACCCGAGCCGCCCGTCGAGCTTCCCCCCGCGCGGACCGTGCACGTCCCCGGCCGCGGCGAGTTCTTCCTCAGGGACACCGGCGGCGACGGGCCGGTGCTGATCCTGCTGCACGGCTGGATGGTGACGGCCGACCTCAACTGGTGCGGCGCCTACGGCGATCTCGCGGCCGCCGGTTTCCGGGTGCTGGCGATCGACCACCGCGGCCACGGGCGCGGGCTGCGGCCACTGGTGCCGTTCAGGCTGACGGACTGCGCTGCCGATGCGGCAGGGGTGCTGCGCACGTTGAACGCAACACCCGCGGTCGCGGTCGGCTACTCGATGGGCGGCGCGATCGCGCAGCTGATCGCCCGTGACCACGCCGAAGTGATCGAGGGGATCGTCCTCAGCGGCACCGCCCAGCACTGGCAGGAGTCGAGCGAGCGGCGCTACTGGCAGGTGATGGGCGCGGTCGGCCTGGCGCTGGCGGTCGCCCCTCGCAAGGTCTGGGGCGCCGGCTTCCGGCGCGCCGGACTGGCCGGCAACCCGGCCGCCGCCTGGGTGGAGTCCGAGTTGCTGCGTAACAGCGCCCGCGACGTGGCCGAGGCCGGGCGCGAGCTCGGCCGCTTCGACTCGCGCCCGTGGCTGCGCACCGTCAACGTGCCCGCCGCGATCGTGCTCACCGCCAATGACCAGGTGGTGCCGCCGTCCAAGCAGCGACAGCTCGCCGAGGCGCTCGGCGCTCCGATCTTCGAAGCGCCGATCGGCCACCTCGATATCTCGACCGCCTGGCAGACCTACAACCCGGTGCTGCTGGCGGCGATCGAGAGCGTGCGGGTTCGGTCGGTGGGGTGACACGCGGTAGAGGGCTTCAGGTAGGCTTTCACGACATGCGTAGAACCAGACTGATCAGCTCACTGTCGGTGGCGGTGATCGTGCTACTGACGTTCGCGCCGGCGGCGCTCGCGCACGGCGGCGGCGGCCAAGGCTGGTACGGTGAGAGCAGCGACGAAGCGATCACGAACACGATGTTCATCATCATCGGACTGGTCCCGGCCCTGATCATCGTCTTCTCGCTGATTCAGTGGCGCCTCGAGAAGCGCCACTACGCGCACCTCGCAGCCCACAAGGCCCGCGAGTCCAGCATCGACTGGCGCGGCGGCTGGTAATTATCTAAAGGCTAAGCCCGTGACCGACTTTGTGACGGGCGCGACCGGGTTCATCGGGCGCCATCTGGTGGAGTGCCTGCTGCGGCGCGAGGGCGAGATCTATGTGCTCGTGCGCGAGAGCTCGCAGCCACGATTGCAGACGCTGATCGAGCGCTGGGGGCCGGACGCCGCAGCACGGATCAAGCCGCTCGCCGGGGACCTCTCAGAGCCGCGCCTAGGCCTGCGCCCGGAGACCGTGGACGAGCTGCGCCAGGCCGGAGTCGAACACTTCTTCCACCTCGCGGCGGTGTACGACATCACCGCCGACGAGGCTTCCAACCAGCTCGCGAACGTCGAAGGGACCCGTCACGCGGTCGAGCTCGCCAACGCGCTGGAGGTCGGCTGCCTGCACCACGCCTCGTCGATCGCGGTCGCGGGACGCCACAAGGGCCTCTACCGCGAGGACATGTTCGACGTCGGCCAAAAGCTCGAGCATCCGTACTACCGGACGAAGTTCGAGGCCGAGCGGATCGTGCGCACGAAGGCGACGGTGCCGTGGCGGGTGTATCGGCCGTCGATCGTGGTCGGCAACTCGAAGACCGGCGAGATGGACAAGATCGACGGTCCGTACTACTTCTTCACGCTGATCAAGATGGCCCGGCACCTGCTGCCGGGCTGGTTCCCGCTGGTCGGACCGGAACTCGGGTACACGAACATCGTACCGGTCGACTTCGTAGCCGCGGCGTTGGACCACATCGCGCACGAGGCCGGCCTCGACGGGCAGGCATTCCATCTCACCAACCCGCGCTCGCAGCGTTCAGGCGAGCTGCTCAACATCATCGCCAAGGCCGCCAACGCACCGCAGCTGTCGATGCGGATCGACACGCGCCTGCTGAAGGCGCTGCCCAAGGGAACGCTGTCGATGCTGATGGCGCTGCCCGCCGCCCGCAACGTGCGCCGGGCGATCCTTGCCGACTTCGGGGTGCCGGAGGAGGTGATCGGGCACGTCGGCCTGACCGCGCAGTTCGACACGCGCGACACCGAGCGCGCACTCGCCGGCAGCGGCATCTCGGTGCCCGAAGTGGCGAGCTACGCCGACAAGCTTTGGGACTACTGGGAGCGCAACCTCGACCCGGACCTCTACAAGGACCGCAGCCTGGCAGGAGCGCTGAAGGGCCGTACGGTGATGATCACCGGCGCCTCGAGCGGGATCGGCAGGGCAGCGGCGCTGAAGATCGCGCAGAACGGCGCGACCGTACTGCTGGTCGCGCGCGGGATGGACAAGCTGCAGCAGGCGCTGCGCGAGATCGAGGACGCGGGCGGCACGGCGTTCGCCTACGCCGCCGACCTGTCCGAGCTGGACTCGGTCGACCGGCTGGTGGCGACGGTGCTCGCCGAGCACGGAGCCGTCGACATCCTCGTCAACAACGCCGGACGCTCGATCCGCCGTTCGGTCGCGCTGGAGTACGACCGCTTCTACGACTACGAGCGGCTGATCCAGCTCAACTACCTCGGCACGATCAAGCTGACGATGGGATTCCTTGCGCTGATGCGCGCGCGCCGCTCCGGCCACGTGATCAACATCTCCTCGATCGGCGTGCAGACGAACACGCCGCGGTTCTCGGCGTACGTCGCCTCGAAGGCGGCGCTGGACGCCTGGACGCGAGTGGTTGCCTCCGAGTGCGTCAGCGACAACGTCCACTTCACGACGATCCACATGCCGCTGGTGCGCACGCCGATGATCGCGCCCACGAAGATCTACGACAGCTTCCCGACGGCTTCGCCCGAAGAGGCCGCCGACCTGATCTGCGAGGCGATCCGCTCCAAGCCCAAGCAGATCAACACACGGCTGGGCACCTTCGGCGAGGTCTCCTACGCGCTGCTACCCAAGGCGGTCGACCAGATCCTCGCGACCGCCTACAAGGTGTTTCCCGACTCAGCCGCCGCCCGCGGCAAGAAGGACCCCAACGAACGCGCCTCGACCGAGCAGGTGGCGCTCGCGCACCTGATGAAGGGCGTCCACTGGTGATTCAGAGCCTGTCTCAGGCGCTGGCCTCTGACAGAGCCTGTCTCAGGCGCCGGCCTCTGACAGAGCCTGTCTCAGGCGCCGGCCTCTGACAGAGCCTGTCTCAGGCGCCGGCCTCTAACAGAACGCCTTCGCGGATCCCGCCGCGGCCGATCGCCAGCGGCGCGGTGAACTTGAGCGCGATTGCCTGCAGGATCAGCAGCCCCGCCGGCAGCAGGCGCACGCGCTCGATGTCGAGCGCGAAACGGCGCGCCACGTCGGTCGCGCGCTCCTTCGCGAGCAGGCTGAGCGAGCGCTCGAAGGCGCCCGCGTCGAGCGCGGGCCCGACCAGCCGGCGCAGCGACGTGGCGCTGCCGCCGACGGCGACCGCGGCGCTCACGCGTGGCGGGATCACGCCCTCGAGGCGATCCGCGATCCGCGCGCGAGCTTGCGCGAAGGCAGCATTCGAAGGCGGGTCGCCGTCGAGGTAGTCGGCCGCGATGTCGCCGGAGCCGAGCGGTAGCGATGTCCACCAGATGACCTTGTCGGGGATCGAGCCGACGACCAGCTCGCAGGAGCCGCCGCCGACGTCGATCACGCCGAGCAGTCCGCCGGGATCGCTCTCCAGCGAGCGTGCCGCACCGACGAACGCCAGCCGCGCCTCGTCTTCGCCTGACAGGATCTCGACGCGCAGACCGTCGCAGTGACGCCGGACCAGCTCAACCAGCTCGTTGCCGTTGGCTGCCCGCCGGATCGATGCGGTGGCGACACAGCGGATCTGAAGCGCCCCGAGCTCGACCGCGCTCGCTTGCTGCTCGGCCACGACAGCGGCGACTTCCTCGAGTTTCTCCGCGGAGATCCGGCCGTCGTGCCGCAGCGCCTGACCGATACGCGTGAACGATCGCTCCTGATGGACCTCCAGCAACTTCGGTCCGGCGCACTCCGCGACCAGCAGCCGCGTCGTGTTGGAGCCGATGTCGATGCAGGCGCGGCGCACAGGCCTACGCTATCGCGGCTGCCTAGCCGCGTAGCGGCTGGTGCTCCGCAACGGCGAACGATCGCGGCTGGCATGCTGTGTGGGCATGTCTCTGCGCGCCCGCTCCTGGCACCGGACCAACACGTTCGCGCACAGCCAATTCCCCGCTGCGCGTCTGGCCGCGCAGCGGACCGAAACCGTCTCGGTCTGCCTCCCCGCTCGCAACGAGGAGGCGACGATCGGAGCGATCCTCAGCGCCTTGACGCCGCTGCTGGAGCTCGGCGTGGTCGACCAGCTCGTGGTCGTCGACAACTCCAGCGACGCGACCGCCGCGATCGCCCGCGCGCACGGCGCCGAGGTGTATGAGCAGGGGTCGTTGATGCCCGAGCTCGGACCGGTGCTCGGGAAGGGCGACGCGATGTGGCGGGCGCTGGCGGTGTGCAGCGGCGAGGTCGTGTGCTTCCTGGACGCCGACTCCGAGGAGTTCGGCGCCCATTTCGCGTGCGGGCTGCTGGGTCCGCTGCTGTGCCGGCGCCAGACGGCGTTCGTCAAGGGCTTCTACCGGCGACCGTTCCGGATCTCGGGCGTGACTCTGCCGGAGGGCGGCGGGCGCGTGACCGAGCTGACCGCACGGCCGCTGCTGAACCTGTTCTACCCGGATCTGGCGGCGGTCGAGCAGCCGCTCGCGGGCGAGATCGCGGCGCGGCGCGAACTGCTCGAGCGGTTGCCGTTCGTGACCGGTTACGGAGTCGACATCGCCTTGCTGCTCGACGCCTACGAGTTGGTCGGACTCGACGCGATCGCCCAGGTCGATCTCGACGTCCGCCAGAACGCGCACCAGTCGCTGCGCGATCTCGGCCCGATGGCGTACGCGGTCCTACAGGCCGTCAGCACCCGGCTGGAGCGCGACGGCCGCTTACGCGGCCAGCTGCCGACCTCGTTCCTCGCGTGGGGCGCAGACGAGCTCACCTGCGTGCCGGCCGCGCTGGTGCAGCGCCCGCCGCTTGCGGAGCTGCGCGCAGCTGCCTGAGGTGGCGATCAGAGCGCGCCGGCCACCCGGGAAGCCGCGGGCAGGGTGCGCAGCAGCCGTGAGAGCGCAGCCGCGAACGCGTCCGGGCTTTCCACCATCGGCACGTGCCCGCAATTGGGCAGCAGGATCAGCTCGGCGTCGGGACGGACGGCGGTGAGCGTGCTCGCCTGGCGCATCGGGATCGTGCGGTCCTTCTCGCCCCAGATCAGGCCGAGCGGGGCCCGAAGCTCGAGCAAGCGGGGGCGCAGGTCGGACCTGGTGATCGTCGCCAGCGCCGGCGCGCTGCGCCGCGCGGACTCCGAGGCGTTGATCATCTGCCGCGCGACCGCCGGCGAGATGCTCGCACCGTCCGCCGCCGTGAAGGCGAGCAGCAGGCGCCTGCCCCAGGCCAGATCGGTCAGCGGCACGAGCCACCGATGCGCGGCCAGCGCCCCGTCGACACCGGCCGCCAGCAGCGACGAGAGCGTGCCCGGCATCGCGTTGAAGCCGGCAGGGGCGACCAGCACCAGCCGGTCGACAGCGGCCGGCCGGCCGGCCGCGAGCGCGGTGGCGACACCGCCGCCAAGCGAGTGCCCGACGAGGTCGAATGGAGCGCGGATCCTTTGCGCGGCGATCCCGCGGGCGATGCGGTCGGCTACTTCGTCGAGGTCATACCCCTCACCCGCGGGCGCCGAGGCGCCGAAACCAGGGAGATCGACCGTCACCACCTGGCGCTCGCGCGCGAGTGCCGGCACTACCGCGCGCCAGATGCGCCGGTCGGTCGCGAGCCCATGCAGCAGCACCAGTGGCTTGCCCGAACCGGCGACCTCAAGCGCCAGCAGCGGCTCACGGGGGCTCATCCGGCGCGTGCCGCCTGCGCCTGCTGTTCGTGGATCGTCTCCAGGACCACGCCGCAGACGATCGTCCAGGCGCGGCTGCTCAGACCGCCGGCTTGTGCGCCTGCAGCTGGTAGACGGTCGCCCAATTGGTCTCGAACGCCTGCCGGGCGGAGCGCAGGTACAGCTTCCAGATGCGCACCCGTTCAGACCCGACCAGGGCCGTGGCCTCCTGCTCGCGGTCGTCGAGCTGGGCGATCCACCGCTTGAGCGTCTCGGCGTAGTCCTCCGGGAACGTCTCCAGATGCGTCGTCGCCAGGCCCGCGCGCTCAAGCGCGAGCTGTACGCGGGAGATTGGCAGCGGCACGCCGTCGGGAAACACGAACCGCTCGGAGAATGGGCCCTCGTCGGGGGTGTCGAGGTCCTGCAGCTTCGCGATCCCCTGGATCGCCAGGCTGCCGCCGGGGCGCAGTGCCTGTGCCAGGCAGGATGCGAACAGGTCGACCCGCTCCTCCCCGACCGCCTCGATCATCTCGATCGATGCGATCGCGTCGAACTGCTCGCCCCCCAGCTCGCGGTAATCGACCAGGCGGATGTTGATGGCGCTCTGCAGCCCGGCCTGCGCGACGCGCTGGCGGGCGAGCTCGGCCTGGCGCTCGGACAGCGTGATCGCGACCACGGTGGCGCCGTGACTGGTGGCAGCGTGCAGCGCCAGGCTCCCCCAGCCGCAGCCCACCTCCAGCATGCGCGCATTGGGCGTCAGCCGCAACTTCGAGCAGATCTGCTCCAGCTTGCGCGTCTGCGCGGCCTGCAGCGGTTCCGCGCCGCCGGCGAAGCGCGCACAGCTGTAAGTCATCGAGGGGTCGAGGAACAGCGCGAAGAAGTCGTTGCCGACGTCGTAGTGGTGTGCGACCGCGGCACGGTCACGCGCCGGCGTGTGACGCTCCCCACGCAGATGCAACTCGGCCGCGGGGACGCGCGGCGGCGCCAGGAGGCCGGTGGCGCGCACCAGCGCGCCGGCGAGCCGCAGCTTCGTGCGGAGATCGAGCGCCGGCGGTTCGAAGTGGTCGACGACCAGCAGGGCGGAGTCGAGATCGTCGGTCTCGATCAGCCCGCTGACGTAGGCGCGACCGAGCCCGAGCTCACCGGGTGCGCGCAGCACGTGCGCGAGCGCCTGCGGCGAGTTGATCTTGAACGTCGGCGCCCCTGCTTCGGTCGCCTCCAGCACCGTACCGTCCCAGAAGCTCACCGCAAAGGGACGGTCGGGGAGCGCTCTGCGCAGTTCCCCACGGAGCCTGTCGGTGCGCGCGAACGGCACTACCGTGTCACAGGGACTGTTCGAGCACCGAGGAGCGTATGCGCGCGGGCTGGCGCGTCGACGGGTCGACGCGCACGACGTCCCAGGCGAGGCCGGTGATCTCCAGCAGCCTGATGAACGCCGCCGACGGATCGATCTGGCGGCGCGTGAGGCCGTGACGGTAGGAGGTCGGGAAGGCGTGATGGTTGTTGTGCCACGCCTCGCCCCAGGTCGGGATCGCCAGCCAGGCGAGGTTGCGCGACTCGTCGGCGGTGTCGTAGTCCTGCTTGCCGAAGAAGTGGCACAACGAGTTGACGCTGAAAGTGACGTGGTGCACCAGGAAGATCCGCGCGGCGCCGCCCCACAGCAAGGCCGTCAGGCCGCCGGCGATGGTCCCGCTGAGCGCCACTCCGAGCCCGAACGCGGCAGCGAGACCGAGCACGACCCACACGACGAACGTGTCGCTGACGAGCTTGATCAGCGGATCGGCCATCAGGTCCTTGGCGTAGTGGCGCTCGTCGGCGACCTCCATGTCGCTGAAGACCCAACCGAGATGCGCATGCACGAGCCCTCTGAAGGCGCCTTTGAAGCCGCTCTGGTAGCCGACGTGCGGGCTGTGCGGGTCGCCATCGTGGTCGGAGAACTGGTGGTGCTTGCGATGCGTGGCGACCCAGTCGAGCACCGGTCCCTCGGCGGCGGCCGAACCGAGCGCGGCAAAGCCGGCGCGCACCCAGCGGTTGCACGTGAAGCTGCGGTGGGTCAGCAGCCTGTGGAAGCCGACGGTCACGCCCATGCCGATCGAGACGTACATCACGAGCAGGACCACGATGTCCTGCCAGACCAACAGGTGCGTGGTCCAGCCAAGGATCATGCCGATCACGAAGATCACGATCGGCCCACCAGTCACCACCGCGCTCGCGAAGCGGTCGACGTTAGGGCTTTCGACTGGACGGACCCAGCCGGTCGGAGGTCTGCTGCTCGGTGTCGACGCTGCGCCAGCGGTTGTGGCGGCGCGCTGAGGCGATGTCGCAGTGGCGGAGTCTGCCGGCAAGATGGCGAATCGTAGCGGATCGGAACGCCGGAAGCTGGTAGCGCCGGTGGTCGCGCTGGGCGTCGCGCATTGTCGCGCGGGCGTCCCGCGTCGTCGCGCGGGCGTCGCGCGGGCGTAGCGCGGGCGCGGGGGCGACGCCTGCCCCCCCGCCCGCGCGGGCCTGCTGTCTGCTGTTAGTGCGGTCTGCTGTTAGTGCGGGTGCCCTTAGCGGCGCCGCCCGCGGCGCCCGTCTGTCGGCCAGACCGTGGCGGTCAGGATCGTCCGATAAAGCGCCGGATCCGTCGCACTCGGGGTGTAGGTCAGCAGCGGATTGGTGCCGATCGCAAGTGCCGAGATGCCCGTCGCCGGAAGCGGCTTGGCGGTGCGGTAGCCGGAGAACACCAGCGTCAGGCTGCCGTCCGGGTTGGCAATCAGGTTCGGGTCGTACACCCGGCCCGAGTAGTATGCCGACACGCCGAGCGGGCTGTCGATGCCCTTCGCCAGGTTCGCCTCCTGCTCCGCGGACGCCGCGAACGTCGGGTCGTTCTGGATCAGCGGGACCGGCGTGGTCCAGTCCAGCCCGTTGGTCGAGGTCGAGTAGAACACCTGCTCGAAGGAGTCGCTGTCGCCGTCCTGACAGTCGGCGCCGGACATGAACATCGTCTCCTCGCCGCGCCTGCCGCCGGCCGTCGGGACGATCGTCCCGCGCGAGGCGACGAACCGCAGCAGGTCGGTGCCGGTGGCGCCGACCGCGGTGTTGTCAGCGGCGTTGCCCTGGTAGGCAGGATTGTTGATGCCGTTGAGGATCCCGAGGTCGTGGAAGTTGATCCCGTCGGTCGTCCAGGCCGCGCGGATCACGGTGTAGTCCTCGTTGTTCTTGAACAGCGCGGTCGCCTTGGTACTGCCCTCGCCGGTCAGCTGGAGCGTCGCGCCGGGGGTATTGCACGCTCCCGGAGCACCAACCGTGTAGCCGACCGGAGTGGTGACACTCGTGGCGCCGGCCGGCAGGTTCGTGGCGATGCAGCCGAGCAACTCGGCGGGCGTCGTGCCGCTGGCCGCCGCCTGGCCGGTGCAGTTGACCGCCACGATACCCGGACCGGATCCGGCGACCGAGGACTTGCTGTAACCGAGCTGAATCCCGCTCACCGGGTTGGACGCCGACGGCGCAAGCTCGTTCGTCAAGCTGGCCTCCTCCTGGCCGCCGCTCCCGGTGTAGCCGAGCGAGCTCACCGGGATCGTGGTCCCGGTGCTCGCGCCCAGCACGACGCTCGCGGACCCCGCGACCGTCGCCGGCGCGTAATAGCCGACGATCTTCTCGCCGTAGACGATCACCTTCGAGCCGCGCGGCGCACCCGCCACCTCGCGTGCCGGGAAGGTGCCGATGATCCCGTCGGGCGCCTGCAGGCCCGGGCCGGCCTCGTTGCCCTCGGTCGCCGGATCGGTGACCTCGGCCGTGTCCGGCACTTCCGGGAAGGCGGCGATGTTGTCGCCCTGCGCGACCTGCACGGTCTGGACGCCACTGGCGCCGTAGGCGTTGACGGTCACGCAGCCGGTCAGCTCAGGGCCGTTGCCGGCACTAGAGCCGGTCGCGGAGCCGCCCGCGCAGTGGATCGTGACGTTGGGGAGCTTGGTGCTGACCGCGATCCCGTACGGGCCGATGTCGACGACGGTGCCGCCGGGTGAGCCGGTGAGGTTGCTGAACGGCGCAATCGACGATACGGGGATGTTGACGGCGCCGGCCGGGTTGGTCTGGTAATTGGGAACGAGCACGCTGCCCTCGGCTACCGCGGGACCCGCGGGCTGAGTCACATCGTCGTAGCCGAGCGTGCCCTGCACCGGGCTGACCGGATTGGGACCGGCGTCGGTCGGCTCGGTTGCCGGCAGGTTCGAGATCGGATCGCCGAGCGGATCTCGGCGGGTCGGGTGAAAATCGAGCCGGTGCACGAGTAGCCCCTGCCCGAGCGTGTCGCCGCTGACGCGGTTGAGCGTGTACAGGTAGTAGTCGCCGTGGATCCGCAGCACGAACGCGTGACCCTGGCCGTTGTCGTTCTGGATCAGATCGCCGCAGGTGTTCGGGTTCAGCTCGAGCTTCTCGTCGACGAAGTGCCAGCTGCGGCCGTTGTCGTAGGAGTTCGCGACCACGAGCGCCTCGTCGGTGTCCTTCGGGCGGTAGTCGAAGAAGCCGGTCAGCACGCGCGGGTCGTTGGGGTTGCGCATCACGAACGGGAAGTAGTAGGGCGACATCGGCAGGATCGCGCCCGCCGGTTCACGCGCGACCGCGCCGGTCTCCGGGTTCGGGCCGCCGCTGGTGCAGTAGCCCGCCAGCGGGCCAGGTGTCCCCGCAAATCCGGTCTGATAAGGAAGCGGGTTGAGCAGCGAGCCCGCCGCGTCGGTGTTCGAGCCGGGATCGGTCGAGAGGTTCGGGTAGCTGACGTCCGGGTAGTAGGTGCCTTCGCTGTACGTGCCGAGTGGGGTGCCGCCGAACGAGAAAGTCGGCAGCGACGCGTCGTACGGAGCCCCGATCTTGGGATCGCCCTGGGACAGCGTCCAGGGAGCGGGGTTCGACGCGTCGCCGCTCACAGTCGCGACCGCCGGTGTTTGCGCGATGTAACCGGGCGGTGAGCTCGCAGAGCTGGAGTGGTGGCGTGCGAGCGCGCTCGGGGCGCCGAGCGCGAGCGAGCCCGCGACCGCCAGCGACGCGGCGCCGGCCCATGACAGGGAACGTCTCATCGATTGCTACCTCCATCGAACATCGGGCGCGTGTGGGCCGTCCGTGTGCCGCACAAGCCTGTGAACCAGATCCTGCGACGCGACGCGCAGGCACCTCCGCGGTGCTCGCATCGTCCCGCCAAACCTACGGAGAAGCGCCGGGGCAGATGTAACCAAAGCGTGAACGGAGACCATGCGCCGCGACGGGAGCGCTAGCTACGTGCGCAGCTCGCCGGTCGGCGCCGGGTACTCGAGGTTAGGCATCGCGCGCGTAGATCACGTCGCCCGACGGCGCCGGCGTCGGCGCGGCCGCCGCAGCGGTCGGCGTGTCGATCGCGCGGCGCAACTCGACCTGGGGGATCAGCCAGGAGCAGGCGAACGCCAGCAGGCCGATCGGAGCGGCAATCGTGAACACCGTCGAGATCGAGTCCGCGTATGCCACCGCGATCCCGTGATGGACGGCGGGCGGAAGCGTATTGAGGACCGCCGGCGTGACGCTCGAGGTTGACAACCCGGTGGGCAGCTTCACGTGTCCGAGCTGCCTGACCAGGTTGCCGGCGAGCACGTTGGAGAAGATCGCGCCGAAGATCGCGGTGCCGAACGATCCGCCGATCGAGCGGAAGAAGGTGGCACCGGAGGTGGCCACTCCGAGCTCTGAGTGCGGCACGGCGTTCTGCACGATCAGCACCAGCACCTGCATCACGCAACCGAGCCCGATGCCGAGCACGAACATGTAGAGCCCCCCGAGGGCGCTGCTCGTATCGATTGCCAGCAGCGAGAGCAGCCCGAGCCCGAGCGTGATCAGGGCTGTTCCGAAGCGCGGAAAGAACCGGTAGCGGCCGGTGCGGCTGATCACGATCCCGGACAGCGTCGAGCAGATGATCAAGCCGCCCAGCAGCGGCAGCAACTGCAGGCCGGAGGCGGTCGGCGACTCGCCATGGACGATCTGGAAGAACACCGGCAGGTAGGTGATCGCCCCGAACATCGCGAAGCCGACGATGAAGCTGACGACGCTGCTGGTGGAGAACGCACGGATCGAGAACAGGTGCAGCGGCAGCACCGGCTCCTTGGCGCGGCGCTCGACGAACACGAACACGGCCAGTGCCAGCACGCCCACAGCGGCGAGCGCGACCATCCCGGGCGAACCCCAGGGGTAGCTGGTGCCGCCGAGGCTCGTGAACAGCACCAGGCAGCCCGCCGAGAGCGTCAGCACCGCGGCGCCGACATAGTCGATCACGTGCGGGATCCGCGACAGGCGGCCCGGGACCTGCGTCGCGATCGCGACCAGCGCGATCGCGCCTAGCGGCAGGTTGATGTAGAAGATCCAGTGCCAGGAGAGCTGGTCGACGAACACGCCGCCGAGCAGCGGGCCGATGACGCTCGCCACCCCGAAGGTCGCACCGAACAGACCCTGGTAGCGCCCGCGTTCCCGCGGCGAGACGATGTCGCCGACGATCGCCTGCGCACCGACCATCAGGCCGCCCGCGCCGAGCCCCTGCACCGCCCGGAAGACGATCAGCTCGGTCATCGAGCTCGACAGCCCGGACAGGGCCGAGCCGCACAGGAAGATCACGATCGACGCCTGGAAGAACCCCTTGCGCCCGTACTGGTCTCCGAGCTTGCCCCACAGCGGCGTCGAGACGGTGGCCGCGAGCAGATACGCGACGATCACCCACGCCAGATGCGCCGCACCGTGCAGATCGGCGACGATCGTCGGCAACGCCGTGGAGACGATCGTCTGGTCGAGCGCCGCCAGGAACATCCCCATCATCAGCGCGCCGATGATGATCAGCACGCGCCGGTGGCTCAGCTCGCCGATCGGCGCCACGTCGTTCGCACCGCTGCCTTCCATCGCTTCGGACCGTATCAATGCGCGTTCGCGTACGCGCCTGCTTGCGCGCCGCGGCGGTTGCGAGCAAGGCGCCGGTCACGGAGCTGCTCGCGCGCGCCTTGCAGAGCGCCGAGCACGTCCCGCTCGATTCCGGCTGGCGCGCCCGCGAGCAGCGCATCGGTGGCGCGCACCAGCTCGTCGACGGGGAGCGCGCGCGCGATCCGGTCGAGCGCTTGCAGCTGCGCGTCGGCTCCGGCGATCACGGGGAACGCCAGCCGCGCGATCTCCGATGGAACCAGCTCCAGCACGCCGCCTCCGAACGAGCGTCCCTCGAGCTCGGCGGCGAGCAGCGTCAGCGAGTTGTGAAACGCTGACGCCACCCCCGCGGGGGTGGCGTCGCCGCGGACCTCGCCCCGGTAGATCGTGTCGGTCGTGAACACGCCGGCCTGGTTGACGACCACGCGCGGGTAGCCGTGCGAGCGCTTGGACAGCAGCAACGAGCCGCGGGCGATCCCCGGCACGCGGAACCAGGGCTCACGGATCCGGCACTTGTAGCGGCCCGGCAGCCCCCGTGCCTCGCCCTGCTCTAGAAAGGCGCGGGCCGCCGGCTGGGTCCTCGGGTCGGGACGCTCGCTGGAGAAGTCCAGCAGGTTCGTGCGCGCGCCCGCGCACGCCGCCCGCTGCATGTCCTGCGGCGTCAGGATCAGACCCGGGGCATGGCGGATGCGCGGCAGCAGCGGCAGCGCCCAGGGCGCCAGCGAGCCTTCTCTCAGCGTGGCATCGCTGACCGAGAAGAAGTCGTTCGCCCCGGTCACGATGCTGACTTCGAAGCGGGCGATCTCGCCCAGCGCTTGCACGCTGCGTGCGCCGCTCGCGTGCGTGAATGCCTGCAGCGCCGCTGGATCGAGCAGATAACGGGTCCAGCCGGCGCCGCCACCCACGCCTGCGTGGGTGACGGCGTGACCGGCGCCGTCGCGATCGTGCTCGACCAGTCGCAGGGTGCCGGCGGCCTGCGGGCCGGACGCCCGCCTGCCGCTCAGGACCCCGACCTCCTGGAGCACCCCGGGAAACGAGCCCGGCACGAAGTGATCGAACTGCAGGCGCTCGAAGTTGGCCAACGCCCAGGCGCGCAGCGCCCCGGCCGAAACGCCGGTCAGGCACTCCGTCGGCACGACGAACGCGAACGCGCCACCTGGCGCCAGCCTCGAGAGCGCGCCGATCACAACGGGGATCCAGAGGTTGGCGACGCCGCTCAGCGCGAGGCCGAGCCGCTGTGCGAGCGCGAGCGCCGCCGCACGGTCCTCACGTGAGACGAACTGGTACCGCACGAACGGCGGGTTGCCGAGCGCGAGCTCGTAGCGCTCCTCGGTACAAGCCGCCCACCCGACGGCGCTGGCGCTCCTGACCTCACCGGGGAGCGCGGCGGCCGCGAGCGCCGCGAGCGCCTTGTCGGCTTCGCTGCGCAGCGGCTCCAGCGCCGTGACGCTCTGGATCCTGGTGCGCAGCACGCTGCGCGCGAGCCCGTGCACGAACGCGCCGTCGCCCGCGCCCGGTTCGAGCACCCGCAGAGGGCGGTCGTGATCGACCAGCGCTGCAACGGCTTCCAGGCAGCGATCGACGAGCGCCGCGGGCGTGTAGAAGCCACCGCGCAGCTTGTCGGCGCTGACCTGCGCCCGGGATCTCAAGAGCCCGGCTGCGCGGCGGCGCGCCGGCGGTTGCGGCGCTGGCGCACGACGCTGCTCAGCGACCAGTGAGCCAGTCGCAGAAGGCCGCTACGCCCTGCCCGGTACGAGCCGACGCGTCGATCGTCGCAACCCCCGGGTTGACCGCGTCGAGGTTGGCGCGAAAGCTCGCGAGGTCGAACTCGAGATGCGGCAGCAGGTCGAACTTGTTGATCACCACCAGATCGGCGGCACGGAACATGATCGGGTACTTCAGTGGCTTGTCCTCGCCCTCGGTGATCGAGTAGACGAGCGCCCGCGCGCTCTCGCCGATATCGAACTCGGCGGGGCAGACAAGGTTGCCGACGTTCTCGATCACGACTATGTCGAGCGCCTCGAGCGGCAACTGGTGCAGGACCGAGCGGACCATCGTTGCATCGAGATGGCACTCGCCGCCGAAGCCGTTGGAGGTGTTGACGAGCGCGACCGGCGCGCCGAGCCCCTCCAGCCGCTGCGCGTCCAGCGGCGTCTCGATGTCGCCCTCGACGATCCCCACGCGCGCGCTGCCGTCGAGGTGACGCAGGGCGGCTTGCAGCAGCGCCGTCTTGCCGGCACCCGGCGAGGACATCAGGTTCACGGCGCGAACCGACGCGCGCGCGAAGTCGGCGCGGTTCTGGGCCGCCGTGCGATCGTTCTCACCGAGGATCTGCTCGAGCACGTCGATCCGCAGCGACCCCGTGTCGTAGGCGGAGTGATCGCCGACGTCCCGATGCTCGTGGTCGGGGGTGCGGTCGTGGTCGTGGTCGTGAACGTGGACGGTGCCGTCGGCGTGGCGGTGAAAGCGGCCCATGTCGTGCCTCCTGGGTTACGTGTGACGTTATTGTCGCCGGGGCGCCGCCGCGCCGGTCGCCGGCGCGCTCAGCAGATCCTTGGCAGCTGCTCGCCGAGCGGGCGATCGACGACGCGGTTGACCCCGAGCGAGGTTCTGATGGTTACCACCGTCGGGTGCTCGGCGGTCACGCTGCCGATCAGCGCCGCGCCGGCGCCGGGGGCGCTGGCGCGCATCGCCGCGAGCACGGCGTCGGCCGCGTGCGGCGCGACGATCGCGACGAGCCTGCCCTCGTTGGCCACCTGGAACGGATCCAGACCGAGCAGACCGCAGGCCGACTGCACCGCCTCGGGCACCGGTACCAGGCGCTCGTCGAGCTCGATCCCGACGCGCGCCACGGCGGCGAGCTCGCAGGCGGTCGCGGCCAGCCCGCCGCGGGTCGGGTCACGCAGCACACGGATTACTCCGGGATCCTCGACCGCCGCAAACATCGTCCGCACCAGACCGCCGAGGGGAGCGGTGTCCGAGCACAGCTCGGTCCCGAACTCGAGGCCCTCGCGGACGCTCAGCACGGCGACGCCATGCATGCCGATCGGCCCGCTCACGATCACCCGGTCACCGGCCCTGACGCGAGCGGGCGCCAGCTGCACGCCGGCGGGCACCAGGCCGATTCCGGCGGTGTTGACGTACAGACCATCGCCGTGGCCCGATTCGACCACCTTCGTGTCACCGGTCACGAGCTCCACGCCGGCGGCGGCGGCTGCCTTCCCGATCGACGCCGCGATCCTGCGCAGGACCTCGAGCTCGAGGCCTTCCTCGAGCACGAACGCGGTCGACAGCGCCAGTGGCGCGGCGCCCAGCATCGCGAGGTCGTTGACGGTGCCGTTGATCGCCAGATCGCCGATGTCCCCCCCGGGGAAGAACAACGGGCGCACGACGAACGTGTCGGTCGTGAACGCCAACCGGTGCCCTGCGCCGAGATCGATCACGGCGGCGTCGGTGGGCATCGCGTTGCGGGCCGCGGCCCCGAACGCGGGCAGGATCAGGTGCTCGATCAGCTCAGCCGACAGGATCCCGCCGCCTCCGTGGCCCAGCATGACGCGGTCGTGGTCGCGCAGTGGCGCCGGACAGGTCCAGCCTTCGATCTCGATCGCGGCTCCCTCAGCCATGTCGGACCGCGACCGCAGGCGTGTCGAGCCGGCGGTACTGGAAGTAGGCCGCGCACGCTCCCTCGCTGGAGACCATCGGTGCGCCGATCGGAGTCCTCGGCGTGCACTCGCGGCCGAAGCACTCGCATGCGCTCGGCTTGATCAGGCCCTGCAGAACCTCGCCGGCGCGGCAACGTGACGGCTCGGTCACCGACAGCTGCTGGAGTCCGAAGCGACGGCTGGCGTCGAGATCGGCGTACGCATCGGAAAGATTCCAGCCGCTCTGCGGGATCATGCCGATCCCGCGCCACTGTCGGTCGCAGGTCGTGAACACCTGCTCGAGCATCGCCCGCGCCGGCAGGTTGCCTTCGGGACGCACCGCACGTTGATAGGCGTTCTCGACCTCGGCGCGGCCGGACTCCAGCTGGATCACGGCGCGACGGATCCCCTCCAGCACGTCAAGCGGCTCGAAGCCGGTGACCACGATCGGGACGTGATACCGCTCGGCGAGCGGCTCGTACGCCGACGACCCCATCACCGTGCAGACATGCCCAGCCGCCAGGAACGCGTTCACGCGGCATCGGGGCGAGCTCATGATCGCCTCGATCGCGGGGGGGACGAGCACATGGCTGACGAGCATCGAGAAGTTCGTCAGCCCGCGGGCGCGCGCCTGGTACACGGCCATCGCATTGGCAGGCGCGGTCGTCTCGAACCCGACCCCGAAGAAGACCACCTCGCGGTCGGGGTTCGCAGCGGCTAGCTGAACCGCGTCCAGCGGCGAGTACACGACCCGCACGTCGCCTCCCTGAGCCTTGACGGCGAACAGGTCCTGGGTGCTGCCCGGCACCCGCAGCATGTCGCCGAACGAGCAGAAGATGACCTCCGGACGGGCCGCGATCGCCAGCGCCCGATCGATCATCTCGAGCGGCGTCACGCATACCGGGCAACCCGGACCGTGGATCAGCTCGATCCCATCTGGCAGCACCTGGTCGATGCCGTTGCGGATGATCGAATGGGTCTGGCCGCCGCAGACCTCCATGATCGCCCAGTTGCCCTTCGCGACCGCGCGGATCTCCCCCAGCAGGCGCGCCGCGAGCTCGGGGTCGCGGAACTCGTCGAGGTACTTCACGCGACCGACTCCCGACGCTGCTGCTCGCCCGCTGGCTGCTCACCGGCGAGCTCCTCCTCCAGCACCCCCATCTCGCCGAACAGGGCAAGCGTGTCGAGTGCCGAGGCCTCGTCCAGACGCGTAATCGCGAAGCCCGCGTGCACGATCGCGTAATCGCCGACGCCCACTTCCGGGACATACGCCAGGCAGACGGACTTCGTGATCCCGCCGAAGTCGACCGAGGCCATCCGCGTCCCGTGCTCCTCACGTACTGACACTACTTTGCCGGGGATTCCGAGGCACATCTGCTACCGCCTTGTGGTCGTTGTTGCTTGTCCCGACCGGCAATCACAGCCTGCCCGAGGGCCAGTCCGCCGTCGTTGGGGGGAACGATTCGATGCTGGAGCACGTCGAACTCGCGCTCCCGGAGCTTGTCGGCGCAGCGTCTGGACAGCGTCGCATTCTGAAACACGCCGCCGCTCAGCGCCACCGTGCGCAGCTGCGTGGCGGCGCCGACGCGCTCGACGGCGGCTGCCACCGCGGCTGCGAGCCCCTCGTGGAAGCCGAGTGCCAGCCGCGCCGGCGCCACCCCGCGCAGGAGGGCGCGCGCGAGCTCGTGCAGCACCGGTGCGGGGTCAAGAACCCCGTCATCGCGCAGTCCGAATTGCAACGGCCAGCCGGCGCCAGTCGCGCTCGCCGCCAGCGCCTCGAGCTCGATCGCGGCCTGTGCTTCATAGCTGACTTGATGACGAACGTCCAGCAGCGATGCGACGACGTCGAACAGCCGGCCGATACTGGTGCTCGGCACCACGCCAACGCCGGTCTGCAGCTGGCGCTGGATCACGCCCCGCTCGAGCTCGCTCGTGGCCCTGACGCTCGGTAGCCGCCGGTCGAGCTCGACGCCGCTGGCGATCAGATACGCGATCGCGAGCCGGCAGGGCGCCTTGACGGCGGCGTCGCCGCCGGGCAGCGGCAGCTCCGCCAGATGGCCTGCCCGCAGATAGCCGTCATAGTCGGCGACGAGAATCTCGCCGCCCCAGATCGCCGGGCCGCCCGCGAGCGCCGTTCCATATCCGGTGCCGTCGAACACGACGCCGATCACCGGCACGGTCCCATCGAGCCCGTGCTCGGCCATCAGCGAGGCGACGTGCGCATGGTGGTGCTGCACTTCCACGACGCGAGCCCCTCCGCAATGCTCGAGCGCCCAGCGCCGTGACAGGTAGCCAGGGTGCATGTCGGTCGCGATCACCGCCGGGTCGATCCGGTACATCGACCTGAACGAGGACACGCTTCTCTGGAAAGCTTCCAGCGTCTCGAGATTCTCGAGGTCACCGATGTGCTGGCTCATCCAGCCATGACGACCGGCGGCCAGGCAGAACGTGCTCTTCAGCTCACCGCCCACAGCGAGCGTCGGCAGCAGCGTTGCCGGCAGGCTCACGGGCAGCGGCGCGTAGCCGCGTGAGCGCCGGATCGGTTGCTCGACGCCGGCGACGATCCGCACAACCGAGTCGTCGCAAGGCGCATGGATCTCGCGGTCGTGAACCAGGAACGCGTCGACGAGATCGCCCAGGCGAGCCAGCGCGTCGCCGTCCTCGACGCAGATCGGCTCGTTGGAGCGGTTGCCGGAGGTCGCGACGATCACGCGCGGGGGTTTCACCTGCGATCCCGGCACCCGGCTCAGCAGCAGCAGATGCAGGCCCGAGTAGGCGAGCATCACACCCAGGTGCGGATTCCCCGGCGCGACCTGCTCGGAGACGCCCGGCCCGGGCCTTCGCGGCGCGAGCACGATCGGTCGCGCGACAGATTGCAGCGCTTCGCGCTCGGCGTCGCTCAGTACCGCGAGCGACTCGGCCGCCTCGAGGTCGGCGACCATGACCGCGAACGGCTTGTCGACGCGCCCCTTGCGCGCTCTCAGCGTGGCGACGGCCCGATCGATGCTCGCGTCGCAGGTCAGGTGATAGCCGCCGATGCCCTTGACCGCCACGACCTGCCCGTCCGCCCAAGCGGCTTGGACGGCGAGGATCGCCGCGTCTGTGCCGATCACGATCGATTCGGGTTGCTGATCGCCGGAGTCTTGCGCGGGCACCCCGGCGCGGCGGAAACGCAGTTGCGGCCCGCACTGCGGGCAGGAGATCGGCTGCGCGTGGTGCCGGCGATCCTGCGGGTCGTGGTACTCCGCGGCGCATGCCGGGCACAGCTCAAAGGCGGCCATCGTCGTTGCCGGGCGGTCGTACGGGAGCGCGCGGATGATCGTGAAGCGTGGCCCGCAGTTGGTGCAGTTCGCGAACGGATGCCGGTAGCGCCGGTCACTGGGCTGCTGGATCTCCGCCAGACAGGCCTCGCACGTGGCTGTATCGGGCGCCACCAGCGTTCGGTCGCCCGGCCGGGCGACCGACTCGGCGATCACGAACGACCGCTCACCCCGCAGAGGAACCTGATCGGCGGACAGCGCCTCGATCCGTGCGAGCGGCGGCGCCTCTCGCACGAGCCGAGCCGTGAACAGCTCAACAGCGTCCGCGGGTCCTTCGACCTCCACGAACGCACCGCCGGCATCGTTGCCGGCGAAGCCGGCCAGACCCAGTTCCTGCGCAAGGCGGAACGCAAACGGGCGCAAGCCGACACCCTGCACGGCTCCGGTCACCGCGATGCGATGGCGGACAAGCGAAGCGTCCAGGGTGCGACTCACAACCTTTAACACTAGGCGCTCGCGCCGCGGCTTGTTGAAGATTGAGCCGCGGCGCGATCGCAACGACCTGCAGAGCTCAGCTCGCGGTCACAAACCTGCCGGGTGCAGCACGTCGTTGAACGTCGCCAGGTAAGACGCCGACGGTGTGGCGATCCGCTCGACGCCACCACCGCCTCCCCACGCGCCCGCCTCGCCGCCGGACTCGAAGAACTGGCCGCCGATGTCGATGATCACGTGCCCCTGCTGGCCGGACTCGTCGCGGTCGTAGATCGTGACGGACTGGCCCGGCCCGGCCTCGATCCCGGGGGCGGTGGGAAGCGTGGCCGTATCCTGCGGCGAGCTCAGGTAACCGCCGGCGTGCAGGACCGCCGAGACGAAGCCAGAGCAGTCATAGCCGGTCTGCGGTTCCCAGCTGGAGTGCCCGCCGCCCCAGACGTACGGCTTGCCGACCAGCGAGTTGGCCTCCTCGAGCATCGCCTGCACGCGTGGATCCGGAGCCGCGCTCGAAGCGGCCAGTCCTGAGGTGCCCAGCAGCGATGTCCCTGACGCGCCCAGCAGCGATGCCCCTGACGTACCCAGCGCCGATGCCCCTGACGTACCCAGCGCCGATGTCCCCAGACCCGAGACGAGCGACGCGAGCACGCTCGTGGCGGGATCCGTGCTGGAGGACAGCGAGCCGTCCCCGGTAACACTCGACTGATCGAGGCCGCTCAGCGCCGAAGCCTCCGAGGCCGCTTGGGCGCTGGACAGCGCGCTGGCGAAATCCGTGGCCGTGGTACTCGTCCCCGCTGCGGTGCTCGCTGGATAGCTCGACCCGGTCCCGCTCGTGGCGGAGGCGGGGGCGGACGTGGCGGCGCCGGGGTCGAGTACCTGCTGCTGAAACTGGAGGATCTGATCGATGCGACCGATCGTGGCCTCGAAGCTCATCCCCTACGGGATCGGCAGCGTCGGCTCGTTCTTGAACGCGACCCCACGACCGCCGAGAGGGGGCTCCGACCGCGCGGCGCCGGTTGGCGAACGCCGACGTCGCGGTTTGCGATCGGAGCCCCACACGCTCGCTTGCTAGGCGGTTACGGCCGCTTACGGCACGTGGACTACGAGCTGGCGGGGTGGCGGGCCGGGAAATCTGGTCGGCAGCGGCAGCAGGTCATAGTCGATCAGGTAATCGTCTGCGGTACCGCCGATGCAGAAGACGTGGCCGGCGAATGGAGCGATGTTGACGACGCCTCCGTAGTAGTAAACCGACTGCACGCTCAACGTCGCGTTGATCACCGCGAAGCCGGCGTGGTAGCCGGGGCACTCCGATGGCTTGTAGGCGGCGTCCAAGGCGCCGACGTTGAACGTGGCGGTCGTACCCGATCCCTCGACGTAGGCGACTGGTAGCACCGTTGCGGCAGCCGCCACACCCGGGCTTGCGGCGATCAGCCCGCAGCTGAGGATTCCCGCGCAGATCAACGAAGCTCGCAGACGACGCTGCAGTGTCGACGTGAGCCCGGCCGGCCGAGCCGCAGCGGCCCGGCGAGACAAGCGGCTGACAGCCGCGTTGCGTGCGGGACTGGATGATGCTGTAGTCATGGCTTTCTCCCTCTATTTGCTTGCTTTGATTAAGCGCCCGGGCGTTAGCGACGAGGAGAATCATGGCCCGGCCCTGCCGGCCAATCATCAGTGCCAGCACGGGGAGCTTCTACGTGCCAGCGCGGAACTGGCTCCGGCTCGGAGGCAAGCCAAAAGTCCTAACCGCCGCCCGTAGCGGCTGTAAGTAACCGCAAGTCCGCAGCCGCACGGCCGCGCCGCAGCGGACCCGCACGCAGCGCTGGATACTGTCAGTCATGCGGGTGATCGTCGCCGACGACTCGACGCTGTTCCGCGAAGGGCTCGTCCGGGTCCTGGCGGAACTTGGATTTGACGTCGTCGCGCAGGTTGCCGATTCGGCCAGCTTGATCCGCCGTGCCGGCGGGCTGCTGCCCGACGTTGCCCTGATCGACATCCGGATGCCCCCGACGTTCACCGACGAGGGGCTGCGCGCGGCACTGGAACTTGGCGAGCGTCACCCCAGCGTGGGAGCTCTGATCCTCTCCCAGTACCTCGACTCCTCCTACGCGATGCGGCTGCTCGAGCGTGGAAGCGCGGGGCGCGGGTACCTGCTCAAGGATCGCGTGTCCGACCTCGAGTCATTCGCGGAAGCGATCAGGCGAGTCGGGGCGGGCGGCTCGGTGGTCGATCCGCAGGTGGTGGGAGCGTTGGTGAGCCGGCAGCGTACCCCTGGACCGCTGGAGGACCTGACCGAGCGGGAGCGGGAGATCCTGGCGTTGATGGCGGAGGGCCGATCGAACGCGGGGGTCTGCGAGCGCCTGGTGCTCAGCCGGCGGACGGTTGAGAGCCACGTGCGCACGATCTTTCGCAAGCTCGGCCTGAACGAGACCCAAGACGATCACCGTCGGGTGCTCGCCGTACTCGCATGGCTGCGCGGTTGAGCGAGCGGGATCGTGCCGGCGATCGTCGTGCCGGACCCCGGAGCCGACTCGACGCTGAGCGTGCCTCCAAGCGCCCCGATCCGGTCGGCCATGTTCTGAATGCCGGCTCCCCGCGCCGCTGCGCTGCTTTCGAAGCCGCGTCCGTCATCGGCCACCGTGAACCTCAGCGTCCCGTCATGCTCGCCGATCGCAACCTTCGCGCGGGCATTGTCGCCAGCGTGCTTGGAAGCGTTCTGCAGTGCCTCCAGACAGCAGAAGTAAACCGCTGCTTCGAGCTCTGGCGGGTACCTGCCGGTGCCATCTGAGGCGAGCTCGGCGGGCAGCGCGGCACGCTCAACCGCTTCCCGCAGGGCGCCACGGAGTCCCTCGTTCTCCAGCACCACGGGGTAGATGCCGTGCGCGAGGTCGCGCAGCTCGGCAAGCGCGCTGTCGACCTCGAGCAGCAGCTCCCCGATCGCCGCGTCTGCGGCTTTGCCTTCCGTCGCGAGGGTTCGCTGTGCCAGTGCCAGCTTCAGCCTGAGCAGCACCAGTCGCTGCTGCGCGCCGTCATGGAGGTCGCGTTCAACGCGGCGGCGCTCAGCGACCGCGGCCGCGACGATCCGTGCCCGTGAAGCCCGGAGCTCGTCGACCAGACCCGCGTTGAGTTCGCGTAGGGCCTCGCGCTCCTGCAGGCCGATCACCATGCCGTTGAAGCTACGGCCCACATCGTCGAGCTCGTCCCCGGCCAAGCTCGGCAGCCGCACCGCGAGATCTCCACGGTCGACACGCGCGATCGCCCGCCTCATGTCCGCCAGCCGCGCCAGCAGCGAGTTGCGGAACATCAGCGTGAGGCCGAGCGAGACGGTCGAGGTCACCAGTAGCGCGGCGCCCGTCGTAACCGCGAGCCGCGCGTCCAGCCCCAGGGGTGTCGTCGAAACCATGGCGACGATCATCCCTGTGTAGAGGTTGATCGCCGGCAGAATCAGCGCCATCTTGCCGCCCAGCGAAATCGTCCGTGACGGCGGACGGAAGTATTCGTTCAGGCTGCTCGCCAGTTCCCGGATCAGCGGCCGGAAGGCCTGCTCGAAGAACAGGTAGCCGAACACGACCAGACCGCCGATCAGGAACAGCAGCACGACGAAGTACAGAAGCGCAGCGAACCAAGCAAGGTGCTCCAACTCCGACACGTACACAGCGGACGGGATGCAGAGCAGCGTGTACCAGCCACCGACCGCGGCGGCCAGGCGCGGCATCACCGCGACGGCTGACTCCCACGCGGCGGCCGCCGCCTCAGCGTCGCGCTGGCCGCGCAACCAGCACAAGATCGGCGCGAACGTCCGCCGGGCGATAACGAACACGCCACCGCCCGCGAGGACCATCGCGACCTCGAACACCAGCACGACCTGCAACCACCGCCGCGCGGTCACATCGAAATACGGGATCAGGAGCGCCGCATAGGCCGGCACCGCGACCACCAACACGAACGCGATCAGCGCCAGCAGGAGGACGTCGAGATACCGCGCGCCGGATCGACGATAGAGCCAATCGAAAAACCTGCCCATGTCGCCGACGCCGCGCTCGTGCTCGCGCTCCCGGCTGATGTGCTCGTTGCCCATCACGGTTTGTCGGCATCTCGGCGCGACGCACGGCTACAGCGCCGACCCCGGCAGAAGGAGTCGCTGTCGCATCACCCGACATGCCTCGGGGTTGACATCGATCAGTATGTAGCGTCGGCCCGCCTCAGCGGCAACCGCGCCTAGCGTGCCGCTCCCGGCGAAGAAATCGAGGCACCAGTCGCCGGGCTCGGTCGACGCAATGACCATCCGCCGCACTATTCCCTCAGGCTTCTGCGTCGGGTAGCCAGTCTTCTCCTTGCCATTTGTCGGAACGATCGTGTGCCACCAGACGTCAGTCGGCAGCTTGCCCTCCGCAGCTTTCTCCGGCGTCACCAGTCCCGGGGCCATGTACGGCTCCCGGTCCACCTCATCGGCACGGAAATGGTATGTCTTTGGATCCTTCACGTACACGAGGATCGTGTCGTGCTTTGCCGGCCAGCGCCCCTTCGATCGCGCGCCATAGTCGTACGCCCAGATGATCTCGTTCAAGAAGCTATCGCGCCCGAAGATCTCGTCCAGCAAGATCTTGCAGTAATGAGCCTCGCGGTAATCGATATGGAAGTAGAGCGTCCCAGTCCGTTTCAGAAGACGACGCGCCTCATGTAGCCGTGGCCCGATGAACTCGAGGTATTCATCGAACAGGTCTCGGAACGAAGACTCGGCAAGCAGCTTTGTCTTGTACCGCTGCCCCTTGAAGCCGATGCGGTCGCCCTGGGCGTCGGGAGTCGTTTGCAACGTCTTCCGAAGCTGATCTTTGCCGGTATTGAACGGCGGATCGATGTAGATCATCTGGAAAGCCTCATCAGCGAAGCCCCTCAAGACCTCGAGGTTGTCACCGAGGATGATCTCGTCGTCGTCTGGAACTCTCGACATACGGCAGACCCTAACCGCCGGGCCGGAGGAATCGACGGCGACCTCGCCGGCGCCGGCACGTCCACCGAAGGACCGCGAGGCGGCGCGCGGAGAGGTCGGCCTCAAGGCGGGCGAGCTCGGCGGGGTCGCGGATCCCGTAGCGATTGCGAAGGGTGTTGGTGCCCGGATAGACGTACGGGTCGTCGGGCAACGTCGAGTGCGGCGCGGGCCCGGGTGTCAGGCGACTTGTTGCTTGGCCGGGCCGTGCAGGTCGGAGGCGGCAGCCAGGCCGCGGTCGACCATTTCCTGGTCGGTGATGTCGCCGCTGGCCCACGCGGCCAGGTCGGCCTCAGCAGTGGAAGGGTCGAGGCCTTCGGCGCGCACCGAACCGAGCGCGCTCGCGGCCGCGTCGCGGCGATCGGGGCGAGAAGCGGTGGTACGGCTCACTAGTGAGAGTTTACCGGCCCGAGGTCCAGAGGCTTGAGCTCGGCGAGCCGTACGCCCGCTGAGCACCCAAGAGCGCCGTCAGACCGCGGATGCGCTCGGCTAGGCCTCGCGCGACGTGTCGCGGGCGGCTTTACCTGCTGCGAATTCGCGCTATTGCGCGCTTGTCGCGTTAAGCAGTGGAGACGGCGGGAATTGAACCCGCGTCCGCAATCGCGCAAAAGGTGGCGTCTACGAGCGTAGCCGGCACTCTGATCTCACTCCGCACTCGCCTAGCCGGCGGGGTTGTGCGGAGCCAGCTCCCTGAATTGTCCTCAGATCAGAGGGAGCAAATCCTCGCTGAGTAAGCCCGCTGGTTGAGCCCGGCGATCCCCACCGCGGGCGGGCGGGGGCCGAGCGATTCTCGACTAGTGGCTACTAGGCAGCCGCGAGGCCGAGATCATGCGTGTGCGTGTCCGCACTTATTGTTTCCCAGGTGTTTTACGAGGCCTCCTGGGCACCTCGACTCGCAACCACCCCCACGAACCGACCACGTCGAAGCCTGTCGTCCCCTGAGGTTTGTCTACGGATTCATTGTAGCCGACGTCCGGAGCAATGGCTCGATTCCGTTGA
The DNA here is from genome assembly GCA_963709135.1 of uncultured Solirubrobacterales bacterium. Lineage (GTDB taxonomy): Bacteria > Actinomycetota > Thermoleophilia > Solirubrobacterales > Solirubrobacteraceae > Palsa-465. Next base: position 359,409 of record CAVPVI010000005.1, read on the forward strand.
GCGTATCGACTATCTGTTGTATAGCAACAGATAGTCGACACGCCCAACGATTCCAGCCCAAAGATACCTGGACCGGCGGGTCGAAGGAGATCGTAAGGGCGCGCGTGGCGCCTGCGACAATTGGAGCGGAAATGGAACCCGCCTCCCCCTTGCTCCCGGCTTCGTCGGTCGCGCTGACGCCTGTGGCCCCGCCGCCCGCCCTCACCCCTCAAGTCCACGTGGCTGGGCTCGAAGCCGATCCGGCGTATCAGGGATCTCCGCTGCAGCACCGCAAGCAGTCGTGGCTGCGACGCAAGCTGAGCGCCGCCGGCGCGGCGCTGCTGGCGCTGCTGGCGAAGCTGAAGTTCATCCTGGCGCTGCTCCCGAAGGTCAAGCTGCTCACGACCGCCGGCACGATGGCGGTTTCGGTCGTCGCCTACGGCTCGATCTGGGGCTTCGCGTTCGGTGCGGGCTTCGTGTTGCTGCTGCTCGTGCACGAGATGGGTCATGTGATTGCGCTGCGGCGTGAGGGCATCAAGGCGAGCGCACCGATGTTCATCCCGTTCATGGGCGCGGTGATCAGCGCCCGCTCGCTCGGCGACAACGCGCTTGCCGAAGCCCGGGTCGGGCTCGCCGGCCCGATCCTCGGCAGCATCGGCGCAGCCGCCTGCATCCTCGTCTGGCATGCGACCGGCAACGACATGTGGCGCGCGCTGGCCTACACCGGCTTCCTGCTGAACCTGTTCAACCTGCTCCCGGTCGTGCCGCTCGACGGTGGGCGCGCGATGGCGGCGATGGCGCCGTGGATGTGGGGTGTCGGTTTCGCTGGCCTGCTGGCGCTGGCGATCTTCTTCCCGAACCCGATCATCATGATCATCCTCGTGATCGGCGGCCTGGAGACCTATCGCCGCTGGCAGCGGCGCAAGCAGGGCGGCGAGCAGGAGGAGGCGTACTACCGGGTAGCGCCGGCCGATCGGGCGCGTGTGGCGGTGACTTACGTCGGCCTGATAGTGCTGCTGGTGATCGGCATGCACGCGACCAACCTGACGCGTTCGATCATCTGAGACCAGGCCGTCCCGTAGCGGGACAGGCTCTAAGAGCTCGCGGTGGGCTAGCGGTGTATGTCCCGCAGTTCGCGCGCCATGTCGCGGGCCACATCTCGGTTTCGGATCGACTCGCGCTTGTCGAACAGGTTCTTGCCGGTCGCGATCGCGATCTCGACCTTCGCCCGCGAACGCGGGCCGGCGAAGTACAGGCGCGTCGGTATCAGCGTCAGCCCCTTTTCGCGTGTGCGCCCGATGATCCGCTCGATCTCGCCGCGGTGCAGCAACAACTTGCGCGGTCGCTCGGGATCGTGGTTCTCACGCGACGCCGGCTCGTAGGGCGGGATGTACAGACCGATCAGCCACACCTCGCCGTCGCGGACCGTGGCGTACGCGTCCTTGAGTTGAGCCTTGCCCTGGCGCAGCGACTTGACCTCGGTGCCGGTCAGCACGATGCCGCACTCGAGCTTCTCGAGCAGGTTGTAGCGGAATGACGCCTGGCGGTTGCTAGCTACGTCTCCGGCGTGTGCTTTGCGTTTGCGTTTGGTAGCCATTTCGGATCATTCATCGTCGCCCGGTCGCGATGGATCACCACCGGGACTTCGGTGGGCCACCAGAAAGCCTAGGGGCGCGCGCTAGGTCCACGCGTCGGCGGGCAGCAGGTCCACCCTACCCCGTGGCGCGTCGATCGTGCCCACTCGGACGCTCACGCGGTCACCGAGCCGCAGCGCGCCACCATTGCGGGTGCCGACCAGCGCGGTGCCGTACTCGTTGAGCTCCCACCAGTCATCGCGCATGCGGCGCACCGGCAGCATCCCCTCAAACGAGCCCTCCTCGCCGAACGCGACGAACGCACCCGCGCTGATCACGCTCACGACTTCACCCTCGAAACTGATTTCGGGCGCGGCCGCCGCCAGCTGACGCTCCAGCAGAAAGCACCGCGCGATGTCGTCGGCGTCGCGCTCGATCACCATCGCCTGGCGCTCGCGCGCGGAGGTCCAGGGTCCCGCGGCGGCTACGAACGACGCCTCGGGCGGGGGCTCACCCCCGCCGAGAGTCGCCAGCAGCGCGCGATGGCAGATCAGGTCCGGGTAGCGCCTGATCGGCGAGGTGAAGTGGCAGTAGGAGTGGGAGTGCAAGCCGGCATGGCCGCGATTGTGATCGTCGTAGTAGGCCTGCTTGAGCGAGCGCAGTACCAGCCGGTGCAGCGCCCGCGCTCCGCGTCCGGTTCGCGCGACCCAGGCAGAGACCATCTGCGACGCCTCGCCGGCCAGGTCGGCAGCCTGCTGCGCAGTCATGTGCGGCCCTGGCACGGGCGGTGTCGGCACTCCAAGCGAAGCCAGCTGATCGATCAAGCGCTCAACTGCCATCGGCTCGGGGCGCTCGTGCACCCGGAACAGGGTGGGCGCCCGGCGGGCGGCCAGGAAACTCGCGACCTGCTCGTTGGCGGCGATCATCAACTGCTCGATCAGCCGGTGCGACTCGGTCGCAACCACGCCGCTGACGGCGACGACGTTGCCGCGCGCATCGAAGGTGAACTCGGGCTCGGCGGAATCGAGCGCCAACGCACCGAGCGTCGCCCGCCGCGCGGCGATTGCGGCCGCCGCCGCGCGGGCGGCGGCCAGCCCCTCCCCCCACGGCGCCGCCGCCGACTCCGTGCCAGCGAAGATGCGATCGACCTGGTCGTAGTCCAGACGCTGGTCGCTGCGGATCACGGTGCGGTGAAACGAGGCCTTCGCGACCGTGTCGCCGCGCAGCTCCAGCTCGGCGGTGACCGCCAGGCGGTCCTCACCTGGAACCAGCGAGCACGAGCCGTTCGACAGCGCCTCGGGCAGCATCGGCTCGACCGCTCCGGGTACGTACACGCTGGTCGCGCGACGGTACGCCTCGCGATCGATCAGCGAGCGGGCCGCCACGTAGGCGCTGACGTCGGCGATGTGCACCCATACCCGCCAGCCGCCGTGATCCTCGACCGTCGCGGAGATCGCGTCGTCGAAGTCGCGCGCGCTGGCGGGGTCGATCGTAAACGTCGGCAGCGCGCGAAGATCTCGTCGCCGGCCGTCCTCGCCGGCCTGTACCGGTACCTCGGAGGCCAGGCGCGCGTCACGCGCGAGCGCCGGGTCGAACGCTCGCCGCAGGCCACGCTGGACCATCAGCGCCTCGATCACGTCTCGGGCCACATCGGGCCGACCAAGCCGGCGTTGGATCTGCGCCCGCCCACCGGCGCGCTCGCCGGCGCGCCCGCCGGCGCGTCCGCGCCCGCCGGACGGCGGCCCGACAACCACCAGATCGCCGATCTCGTAGCGACTGTCACGGCTGACCACGACCGTCGATCCACCTTCGAAGAACGGCTCCGCCACGAGGAACTTGCCGCGCCGGGCGAGCATCGCCACGCGCGCCGGCGCCGCCCCGTCCCGATCCTCGCTCACGGGACTTCGGCAGCGACGACACGCTCGGCCACGCCGAGCGCTTTGTCTCCCGGCGCTGTCGGATTGCTGTACGCGTAGACGTTCGGTGTCACTCCGGCACCGCGCGCGACGCTATGCCCCGTGGCGACGCCCGCCCCACCGAGGTTGCGCCCATCTGGCGTGAAGAACTCGCCCACGGTGATGTCGAGCGCTGCGCCGCCGGAGAGGTTGAAGATCTCCTGGAAGACGCCCTTGCCGTAGGTATGCGTGCCAACTACCTTGGCGCGGCCATGATCCTGTAGCGCTGCGGTGACGATCTCGGCCGACGAGGCGGTGCCGTGGTCGACCAGTACGACCATCGGAATCTTGGTCGAGATGGCGCCGCCCGTAGCCGCGAACACCTGTGTCGGCTGGTTGCGCCCGCGCGTGCTGACGATCGTCCCGTCGGGGATGAAGATGCTCGCGACCGCGACCGCCTGCTCGAGGAGCCCGCCCCCGTTTTCGCGTAGATCGAGGATCAGCGCCTGCGCGTGCTCGCTGAGCATCGTGTCCACCTGGAGGCGTAGCTCGGTGGCAGCGTTCTCGGTAAAGGAGGTCAGCGCCAGATATCCGATCCTGACGCCGTGGTAGTGCAGCAGCTTGGAGGCGGCAACTGGGATCACGAGGTTCTGGCGCGTGATCGCGAAGGTCCGGCGGTGCTTGCCGTCCAGCACCGTCAAGGAGACTTCGGTGCCGGCTCGGCCTCTGATCAGGTTCGACGCAAAGGTCGCGGAGCGCCCTGCGAGCGATACGGAGCCGACGGCCGTAATCACCTCGCCCGGCCCGATGCCTGCCCGTGCCGCCGGCGATCCTGGGAATGCCTCTTCGACCAGCAGGCCGCGCGGATCGGGGTCGACGTCGACGCCGATACCGCTCAGGTGCGGGTTGGTGACCTGCATGAACGACTGGTAATCGGCCGGGGGGAAGTAGTGCGAATAGGGATCGTCGAGGCTCGCGACAGCGGCCTCGAGGCCCTCGTTGGAGAGCGTTTGGGCGCCGACCGGGCGGTAATAGTTCTTCTCGAGCAGCGACAGCACGCTCTCGACCTGGTCGCCCTTGCTCTGTGGCACCAGGGCGGTGCGCACGAACGACGGCAACCAGCTCGGATGGCCCCCGAGCCAGACACCGACGAGCACGGCAACGATCACGCCGACGATGATGATCGGCGCGATCGGCCGGCGACGCTGAGCACGCCTGGACACAGCATCTGAGGGTAGCTGGACGGTCTGGCCTTAGGGCGCGCACTAAGCGATGATCGTGAACTGCAGCTTCACGGGCGATGAGGTCTTGCCCGCGTGCGCGGCCACGATCGTGAGCGTGTAGCGGCCGGGTGGCAGGCTGCGTCCGGTCCTCAGAGCACCAGCGAAGGCGAGGCTGTTGGTGCCGGTCCGGCCGGCCAGCACGAGGCTGCCGGCGAGCACCGAACGGCTGCACTTGGGCGCGCGCTCGACACGTCGGCTCGTCGCGACGCATCGGTGCTTGACGAGGCGACCGGCGATCGATTCGGTGAAGCTCAGCGTCACCCGCGACGGCTGGTTCAGGGTGAAGGTGAAGACCGTCCCGACCGGCGGGACGAGTCGGCCGCGGCGGGGCGGTTCCTGCCAGCGGCTATGAGTCTGAGCGACCTGCGTGAGCGCCGGCGCCGGCAACTCGCCGGCGAACACGGGCCCGCTCAGCGCCGGCGTGCTCCCGTACCTGCCGGTGGCGGTGATCGCGCAGACCAGCTGCTGGTCGGCGTCGGCGTTCTGGAGCACGTAGCTCGCGGCGGCGGCACCGGCGATCGAGCTTCCGTCGCGCAGCCACTGATAGGCGTAGCTGAGCGTCCCATCGGCGCTCCAGGCGCCGGGGTTGCAGGTCAGCGTCTGACCGATCGCCGGCGTGCCGCTGACTGCGGGCAAGGTCGTGCTGACGGGCAGCTGGCCTTCGAACGCACCGATGTCGCAGGGCGTGTGGCGCGGCTCGCCGCGTTGATCGGCGAAGCCGAGGCCGGCCGCCGCCAGCGCGATCTGCAGGCTCTGGCAATTGCCGCCCGCGCCAAGCAGCGGACTGCCGGCGGCCGGCGCGAGCGTCTGTGTGGGGCCGCCGGCCGACTGCGGCGACGCCGGCAGCAACGGATCACCGAACACGTCCGCCGCCGCCGAGAATCCACATTGCGAAGCGGACGCTGGATCCTGCTCGAGATTGTGGCCCTGGTCGGCGAGCACGGCGCCTGCCTGGACGAAGCAGTTCTCGCTGCCCGCCGGCCCTTGCCCACCGGCCAGCACGGTGTCCGCCAGCTCGGCGCCGGCGCCGGCGCGGACGACAGCCAGGTTCCCGCCGAGACCGTCGGCGTAGTTGTCCACGATCGTGTCGCCGTACAGCTCGGCTCCAGCCGAAGCGTCCGCGCCGCCGCCGGCGGGCGCTGTCGGGACCGCGGTGCTGACCGAGTTCCCGAACACCGTCGAGTCGATCAGCGGCGTCGTCGTCGCATGCAAGCCGACGCCGGCTTCCCAGCCACCGCCGCTCGCCTCAGCACCTTGATCGCCGCCGCTCGCCTGACCCTCGCCGCCACCAGCAACCGCCGAGTTGTCGGCGATCGTCGAACTGAACACGGCCGTGCTGTCGACGCCCCCGCCCGCGGCAGCGCCGCCGCCGCTGCCGCCGGTCGCAAGGTTGCCCTGCACCGTGGAGTTCTCGAGCACCGCTTCGGGCGCGTAAACGCCGCCCCCCAGAGCGCTTCCCGCCACCGGCGTGCCGCCGGCGTCGTTTGGCGCACTGCCACCGGTGGCGGTGTTGTCGGTCACGACGACCTCGTCATAAGTCGAAGTGCCACCGTCGGCGCCACCGGCCGGATCGTCGATTCCGCCGCCTTGCGCATTTCCGGCGCGCCCGTCGAGCGCCGTCCCGCCGCTGACCTGGTTGCCGGTGATCACGTCGTCGCTCAGGTTCAGCGCGGCGCCGTACAGATCGTCGATACCGCCGCCCGCCGCGCTCGTTCCGGGGCCGGCCACCAGATCCCCGCCGGTGATCGTGACGCCGCTGATCGACGACGGCGCACCCCCACCTTGGAGCTCGGTCTGGTCCTCGATCACGCCGTCACCCGCGACCGTCTGCGCGATCGTCGTAGCCGGCGGCCCTTGACCGACGATCTTGATCGGCGCCGAGATCACGAGCGCGCCGGCGGTGTTGGTGAGCTCGTACTGGCCTGCGGCGAGCTCGATCGTGGCGGTCGTGCTCGAGGCGTTCGCGAGCGCGACCGCATCGCGCAGGGTGCCGCAGGTGGTGGCGTTGCCGAGCACCGCCGCGCAGCTCCCAGCCGAGCCTGCGTCGTCGCCGGTGCCGGTGACAGTGATCGTCGGACCGGCCGCCGCCAGCGCTCGAGCTGGCGCGAGCCCGAGCACCGCGAGCAGCGCAACCGTGACGCTAAGCGCTGTGCCTCGCAAGCCGCGGCCGCTACACGCGCAGGAAACGCCGCAGCGAGAGTCCCGAGCCGAGTGCCGAGACGCTCACGCCGGCCAGCGCGAGCACGATGATCAGCCCCACGAATGGGATCGTGTGCGGGGCTGAGATCAGCGTCCAGTCACTGGACAACGGGTCGACCAGCAGCACCTTGGCGATTCCCAGCACGACGATCGCCAGGACGGCGCCGGCGGCACCGACGATCGTGCCTTCGATCACGAACGGCCAGCGGATGAACCAGTCGGTCGCACCGACCAGCTTCATCACCTCGACCTCGCGCCGGCGCGCGTACAGCGACAGCCGGATCGTATTGGCGATCAGCACGATCGACGCGAGCGTCAGCAGGATCGTCAGCGCTGCGGCGGTGATCGTCACCAGGCTCGTGACCTCGAGGATCTTCTTGGTGTCGCTGGTGTGGTTGGAGATGCTCGCGATCGCGGGGTCCAGCATCCGCGTCGAGCCGCCGGGGCCGCGCGGCGTCAGCGAGTTGTGGATCGCGAGCACGTTGCCGGGGTTGTCAGGGATCACGTGGAAGGTGTCCGGCAACGGGTTGGTGGTCAGCAGCGCGTAGGCGGCGGGATCGGTCTTGGACTGCTGCGCGTAGGCGGCCGCTTTGGATTCGAACTGCACCGTCTTGACGTCTGCGAGCGCGATCAGCTCGCGATGCACACGCGCGTCGTCGGCGGCGGTGGCGTTGGTCTGCATGTAGACGTCGACCATCACGCGATTACGCACGCTGTCGGCGGCGCCGTTGGTCGCCTGCACGATCGGGATGAACACGCCGAGCACCACGAGCGTGACGATCGTCGTCGCCAGCGCCGCGAAGCTGGGGGCCGCATTGCGGCGCATCGAGCGCAGCGCCTCGCGCATGAAGAAGCCGAAGCGCATCGCCTAGATCCCTTCGGGCCGCTCGCCGGGCGCGCGCATCCGCTGCGCGAACTCCCGCGTTGATTCGTCACGTGCATACAGCCCGGTCGCCTCGTCGCGCACGATCCGCCCGCGCGACAGCTCGATCACGCGGCGGCGCATCTTGTCGACCATCGCCTTGTCGTGGCTGGCGACGAGCACCGTCGTGCCGGTCCGGTTGATCCGGTAGAGCAACCGCATGATGTCGATGCTCGTCTCCGGATCAAGGTTTCCCGTCGGCTCGTCGGCCAGCAGCAGCGGCGGGTGGTTGACGAACGCACGGGCGATCGAGACGCGCTGCTGCTCGCCGCCCGAGAGCTGGTCGGGGTAGCTGTGCAGCTTGGTCGAGAGGCCGGTCAACCGCAGCACATCGGGCACGCGGGCACGGATCTCGCGCCGTGAGTGGCCGGTCACCTGCAACGCGTAGGCGACGTTGTCGTACACGGTCCGGTTCGGCAACAGCTTGAAATCCTGGAAGACCACACCGACGTTACGCCGGTAGTACGGCACACGCCGGTGGGTCACGTGTGCCAGATCGTGGCCCGCGACCCTGATCGAGCCGGTACTCGTCTCGAGCTCCCTGATCAGGAGCCGCATCACGGTCGACTTGCCCGATCCCGTAGAGCCGACCAGGAACACGAACTCGCCGCGCTGCACCGAGAAGGTCGCCTGGTCAAGGCCCACGTCACCGCTCTGATAGGTCATGCTGACGCCCCGGAACTCGATCACGGTCGCGCCGCTTGCACCACTCGCGGAGGAGCGCTTGAGGCGGGCCGCGGGGTTGGGGCTGGCGCGCGTGAGCGCCGGCTTGATCGTGCGACCGCGGCCGCGCTGGATTGAATCTGAGTTAGCCATGGGTCGTCTCAGGGTAGCGACCGAAGTCGTGCGACGGCCGCCAGACCCTCCTCTTGCAAGGTGATTTGCAGGGAAGTTCCGTAAAGGACAGCTTAATTGGCGCCTTCGGCGCCTTTGTTTTGCGGGGCTTCCGCGCTGAACGGTACCTTTGTTGTTCACATGCCGACGATCACAACCACGATCCTTCTCAACGGGCTGCCGCTGCACCGGATCGCCGTCGAGGGGACCCGCGCACTGACCCTGCTGGTCGCGTTCGACGCCGGTGCGCGCACCGAGCGCCCCGAGGAGAACGGGATGGCTCACTTTCTGGAGCATCTCGTGTTCAAGGGTGGCGAGAAGTACTCCACCTACCGCGATGTCAACGAGGCCGCTGAGCGCAACGGCGCCGTGCTGAACGCCTACACGAGCCACGACCTCGTGGCCTTCCATATCACCGCACGCGCCACCCGCGCACTGGAGGCCGCGGACCTGCTGACCGACTTCGTCGGCCGTCCGCGCATCGACGCCGATGAGCTCGATCGCGAGCGTGGGGTCGTCGTGCAGGAGATTGCCCGCGCCGACGACCAGCCGGCCGCCGTCGCCGAGCACCTGATCGACGAGGCCGTGTTCGGCGAGCATCCGCTGGGACGGCCTGTGCTGGGCACGACCGAGCACCTCAGCACCACCTTCACCCGAGCGGGGGTCGTGTCGTTCCGCGAGCGCCGCTGGTCCCCGCAACGGGGGGCGGCGTTCGCCGTGGGAAACCTCGCCGCGCTCGGCGCCGGGGGCGAGCTCGAGGCACTGTTCGAGCGGCTGGCACCCGCACCCGAGCCGGAGCCGTTCGAACCGGCGCCGGCGCAGGCTCCACGCGTCCTGGTCAAGCAGCGCGATTCCAACCAGTCGCACCTGCGGATGTCCTACCGCCCGACGATCGATGTGACCGACGAGCGCCAGCGCGCGGCGCTGACGATCTACTCGACGCTGCTCGGCGGCTCGATGGGCTCGCGCCTGTTCGACGAGATCCGCGAGCAGCGCGGCTTGGCCTATTCGGTGCATGCGGTCGCGCACGCCTACGCCGACGTACCCGTCCTGCAGCTGTCGGCCGGGCTCGACAGCGGCAAGTGCCTGGAGGCCTACCGGCGCATGCGGGAGATCGTCGGCGAGCTGCGGCGCGACGGACCGACCGAGGCGGAGGTCGAGCGCGCACGCGCCTACGCGGCCGGCGCGCGCGCGATCGCGTTCGAGAACACCGGCGCTGTCGCACGACAGGCCGCCCACCAGGCGATCGTGTTCGGCCAGGAGATCGACCCGGACTCCACGATCGAGCTGCTCGACGCGGTCAGCTTCGAGGAGATCGCGGAGGTCGCGCGCGGGATCGAGGACCAGCTATCGGTCGCCTGCGTCGGTCCGCACACCGTGCAGGAGTTGGAGTCCGCCTGATGGCACACGTTTGCCGGTTCGCCACCGTGACCACGATCGCCGTGATCGCCGCGGCTGCACTGGCGGCCTGTGGCAGCGGTGCGCGTGAGCACGCGAACGTGACCACGATCATGATCACGACCAAGCCGGCGCCCGCGTCGGAGGTCGCAGCGACATTTGCGCCAAGCACTGGGGATCCCGCTGGCAGCGCGACCGCGCCCGCAGCTACGAGCAGGAGCGCGACACCAGCCGCAACCGCGGCGCCAGCCACAACCGCGGCGCCAGCCACAACCGCGGCGCCAGCCACAGCCGCGGCGCCAGCCACAGCCGCGGCGCTAGCCACAGCCGCCGACGCGGGCGGTGGCGACGCAACGGGGACCGTGAGCGATACGCCGGATGCGGCGCCGTCCCCGGCCCTGGACCACCTCAACGGCGCGCTCGTCAAGAGCCTGAGTCCCGCCGCCGCGCAGAGCGGCGCGCTCGTGTACGACCTCAGCACCGGCAGCACCCTGTTTGCGCTGAAGGCGGGCGTGGGCCGGCCGCCGGCGTCGGTCGAGAAGCTGTACACGACGATCGCGGCCGCCACACTGCTCGGGCCACAGGCGACCTTCCCGACCGAGGTGCTCGGCACCGGCTATCTCGGCCCAGGCGGCGTCTGGCACGGCAACCTATACCTGCGCGGCGACGGTGACCCGACCTTCGGCGACGGCACGTGGAACCGTATCGAGGAGGACGGCTACGGGCCGACGGCAGCGCAGCTCGTGGCCCAGTTGGGCCACGACGGAATCCGCAGCGTCACCGGCGCGGTGATCGGCGATGAATCGCGGTTCGATTCCGACCGCGGCGGGCCGGCCACGGGCAATCAGCCCGACATTCCAGATTACTTCGGCGAGTTGAGCGCGCTCGTCTACGACCACGGCGCGACGGTCGGCAGCCTCTCGCCGGCGGCGTTCGCGGCGCGGGAGCTGGTGATAACGATGCGCGCGGCGCACATCAACGCCCGCGCAGATCAGCGCTCGAGGGTAACGCCCGCGGATGCACAGGGCCTCGCGACCGTCGACTCGCCCCCACTGGCGGTGCTGCTGCGACTGATGGACGTCCCCTCTGACGACCTGTTCGCCGACATGCTGGCAAAGCAACTCGGATACCGCTTCGCTGCTCGGGGCACGCTGGCGCAAGGCGCCCAGCAGATCGGCGGCGTGATCGCGGCCGACTACGGGCTGCATCCGACGATCCTCGACGGATCCGGCCTGGACAAGGCCGATCGGTCCTCCCCGACTCAGGTAGTCTCGCTTCTGCGAGACGTCTGGGCGACATCGGTCGGGCAGTTGCTCGCGGCCTCGCTACCGGTTGTCGGCGAGAGTGGCACGGTGCAGACGGTCGGCGTGCACACTCCCGCCCAGAGGGCATGCATCGCCAAGACCGGCACACTGAACTACGTCACCAACCTCGCCGGCTACTGCCACGCGCGCGGCGGACAGCTGCTCGTGTTCGCCGTGTTCATCGACGGCCCGGGCAACTGGACCGCATTGCAGGCGATGAACGGGATCGTCGGCGCGATCGCCGCGTACTAGCTGCTAGGGGCGCGCCCTTAAGGGCCTAGGGGCGCGCCCTAAAGGGCGCCCTAAGGGCCTAACGCGCTCTGATGTCGTTATGGGTATATATCAACCAGGACGACATCAGAGTCCGCGGCGACGCCGCTCGCGCCTGGAGGCCCGCTTCCGATCCGGCTGGCAGCTGGCGGGCTAGTTCATCGACTGCGGGGCGGGGGCCGCGGCTGCGTTGCCGGTGACGCGCAGCGTGTGACCGGCGCCGCCGAGCCGTGCGTTCTCCGCCTCGAGTTGGGTGATGCGACGCTGCCTGATGCGCAGCTCCCGGCGAGCGTCGGCAAGCTCAACCGCGAGCCCGCGCGCGGCCCGACCGAGCTGGGCCAGCTTGAGCGAGAGCTCCTCTTTCTCGCGTTGCAGGTCGCCCGGCTCGCGCGGTTCGTGGCGTACACCTGGCAGGCTCGCGACCGCAGGCGACGAAATCTCCCTCACACCCATAAGAGGATTGTGCCGCCTTTACGTGAACGTAACAACTACCCAATAGGAAGGTCCTCGCCGTCCGGAGGCAGGGTCGCTAAGCGGGTGCCCTAAGAGCCTGTCTTAATCCTCACAGGTTGCGCGTTGGGGGTCCGACCGGCGACAATTGGTGGAAGTGGAGGTCATCGCCGCTCTCGACCGGACCGAACTTCGTCACTATCGGGACCGTGTCAATGATCGCTGGCCGCTGGAGGTTGCGCTGCTCGGCGGCGCGCGTGTCGCCGACGAACGCGGCGAGCCCCCGCAACGCGAGCGCGGGCCCGAGTTCGTGGTCGTGCTCGTGTCCAGCGCCTACGAGGGGCTGCCCTGGCTCGAGCGCGTGCACCTGGCGGGGTCGCTATGGGACGGCTATGTGATGGGGGCGCGCCCCGACGTGCATTGCTACACGCCGCCCGAGTACGAGCGCAAGTGCCGCACGATGTCGGTCGTGCGCGAGACGGCCTGGCACGGGCTGAACCTGCTAGCGATCTAGGGACGCGCTAACGCGCGTCCTTGGGAGATTCGCTGGCGCGAATCTCCCGGAATCAGTCATCGACCCGCGCTCCAGTGACCCACTAGGGTCAGCCGATCGCGACCATGCGCTCGATCGGGACCCGGGCGCGGACGGCGATGTCGTGCGCGACCTTGACCTCGTGCACGTCGTCGCGCAGCGCATCGCGCAACTTCGGCAGCGTGATCATCTTCATGAATCGGCAGCTCGCGCGCTCGTTGGCGGCGATGAACTCGGTGTCGGGAGCCGCGGCGCGCAGCGGGTAGAGCATGCCGGTCTCGGTGGCGACGATCGCGGTGCCGCCGTGGTGCTCGTGGGCATAGCGGAGCATGCCGCCGGTTGACAGCATGTGCACGCCCTCAGCTGCGATGTCACCGGCGGCGACGTACTCCATCACGCTGGTCGAGCAGCCACACTCGGGATGGATCAGGAAGTCGGCCCCGGGATGCGCGGCGCGCACGGCGGTGATGTCCGCCGGTCGGATGCCGGCGTGCACGTGGCACTCGCCATCCCACACGTGTAGACGGCGACCGAGCGTACGTTCGACGTAAGAGCCCAGGAACATGTCGGGACCGAACAGGATCTCGGTATCCTCGCCGTGCTCGCGGAAGATGTGCGCGACGACGCTGACGGCGTTGGCCGAAGTGCAGCAGTAGTCGGTGTGGGCCTTGACCTCGGCGGTCGTGTTGACGTACATGACGACGATCGCGCCCGGGTGCTGGGCCTTCCATTCGATCAACTGCTCGGCGGTGATCGAGTCCGCCAGCGAGCAGCCGGCGTCGAGGTCGGGGATCAGGACGCGCTTGTCGGGACACAGGATCGAGGCGGTCTCGGCCATGAAGTGCACGCCGCAGAAGACGATCGTCTCGCCGTCGGTCCCAGCCGCCTGCTGCGAGAGCCCAAGCGAGTCACCGACGTAGTCGGCGACCTCCTGGATCTCGGGAAGCTGGTAGTTGTGGGCGAGGATCACGGCCTCGCGCGTGCGCGCAAGCTCGCGCACCTCGTCCTGGAGCTTCGGGATGTCCTCGAGCATCAGCGGGGCGCTCGTCGTGCCGAGCATTGGGAGATTCATGAGAGCGGTTCGACCAAGAGGGAGAGATCCAATGCCGGAGCGCTGTGGGTCAGGGCCCCGACTGAGATGAAGTCTACCCCGGTGCTCGCGACCTCCCGCAGCCGGGAGAGCGTGATGCCGCCGCTGGCCTCGAGCTCCGCGCGACCGCCGACGTGGGCGACGGCGCTGCGCAACTGCTCGTCGTTCATGTTGTCCAGCAGGATCCGCGGCGCCCCGGCCGCCAGCGCCTCGTCGACTTCGGCAAGCGTACGGCATTCGACTTCGACCAGCAATCCGGGCGCGTGCCCACGCGCACTGCGCACGGCGGCGCCGACGCCGCCCGCGAGGGCGGCGTGGTTCTCCTTGATCAGGACCGCGTCGTAAAGGCCGGCGCGGTGGTTGGTGGCGCCGCCGGCGGCGACCGCCGCCTTCTCCAGCGCACGCAACCCAGGGGTCGTCTTGCGGGTGTCGAGGATCCTGGTCGGCGTACCGGCCACCGCCTGCACGCAGCGCGCGGTGAGCGTCGCCACGCCTGACAGCCGCTGCAGGAAGTTCAGCGCCGTTCGCTCCGCCGTGAGGATCGCGGCCGCCGACCCCTGCAGTTCGAGCACCGGCCCGCGCTCACGCCAGACGCCCTCGTGCACCTGACGCACGATCGTAATCTCCGGGTCAAGCGCCCTGAACGCCGCTGCGGCGGCGTCGAGTCCGTAGATCACGCCCGGCGCCTTCTGCGTGATCCACGCGCGGGCGCGCGTGCCGCTGGGAACTGTCGCGTCGGTCGTCACATCACCGCTGCCGAGGTCCTCGGCCAGCGCCCGCGCAACCACCTCGGCGACGGTAGCGCTGCTCACGCCAGCCTCAGTCACGCCAGCCTCAGTCACGCCAGCCCCAGTCACGCCAGCCCCAGTCACGCCAGCCCCAGTCTCGCCAGCCCCAGTCACGCCAGCACCAGAACCGTTGCGAAGGTCGGATCGGCGGCCCCGTGCAGCCTCGCACCGGCGGCTTTGAGCGCGCGCAGGTACTCGATCACCGCTGCCGTCACGCGCTCGCCCGGTAGCAGCGTCGGGACCCCCGGCGGGTAACCCGCGATCGCCTCGCACGAGATCCGCCCGAGCGCTTCGTCGACGGCGACCGCCTCACCGTGGCCCAGGAACGCCTCGCGCGGCGGCACGACGCACTCGTTCGGGAGGTCGTCGGGTGGCCGCACGACCCGGCTCGGCGCAACCTCCCTGGTGATCCGGCGGGTGATCACGCTCAGGCTCTGGGCAACGCGCTCGAGCGGCTCGAGCGGTTGCGCGAGACCGAGCACGAGCACGATCGTCGCATGCGTGGCCAGCTCGACGTAGGTGTCGTGCGTGGCCCGCAGCGCCGCCGCGACCTCGTAGCCGGTGCGGCCCGTGCCGCGCACGTCGACGACGATCCGCAGAGGGTCGAAGCCGGCGATTCCCGGCCGGCCGACGAAGTGCTCGCTGACGACTGCGCAGCCGGGGATCTCGTCGATCTCGGCGCGCGCCCGCGCCGCGGCCGCAATCGTGCGGCCGATCAACGCCTCGCCGTGCACGGCGAGCTGGCGGCGAGTGGCATCGAGCGAGGCGAGCAGCAGCGAATTCGGGCTGGTTGTGCGCAGCAATCGCACGGTGCGGGCGAGCGCGTCGGAGCCGATCCGTCCGCTGCCGGAGACCAGCAGCATCGCCGACTGGCTGAGGCTGCCAACCATCTTGTGCGTCGAGGCGATCATCGCGTCGGCGCCGAGGTTCAGCGCCGAGTCCGGCAGCTGCGGATGGAAGCCGAAATGCGCCCCCCAAGCGCTGTCGACGGCCAACGGGATCCCTGCGCGGTGGGCGACCGCCGCGCACGACTCGACATCGGCCGCCATCCCGTAATACGTCGGCGACACGATGAACGCGGCGCGTGCATCCGGGCTGCGTCGCAGCGCAGCCTCGAGCGCCGAGGGCGTCACGCCGTGCGCCATTCCCAGCTCGAGGTCATACTCGGGCGAGACGAAGCTTGGGATGCCGCCGCTCAGCACGAGCCCGTCGATCAGGCTCGCGTGGGAGTTGCGCTGCAGCAGCACGCGCGTGCCGGGCGGGGCCAGCGCGAGGCACAGTGCGTGGTTGCCCTGGGTCGCGCCGTTGGTCAGGAACCACGCGCGCTGGGCGCCATAGGCTTCGGCGGCCAGCTGCTCGGCGCGCTCGTAAGGCGTCGGCGACGGTCCCGCGTCGATCCCTTCGATGTCCTGCGGGACATCGAACATGAGAGCCCGGTCCCCGAGCGCGCTGCGCAGGCCCGGGTCGGCCCCCTCGCCGCCCTTGTGGCCGGGGGTGTGGAAGCGGGCGGGGGCGCGGAAGCCGTAGGCGACCACCGCGTCGAGGTAGGGCGCGGTCGGCTGCTGGGCAAGCTCACGTTGCATTGGACGCCTCCGGTCTCGGTGCTGCACTTAGAGCCTGTCCCAGTAACAGGCTCTTAGGGCGCGCGCCCTTAGAGCCTGAGTTAGGCGCCGGTCACTGAGCGACATTCGCCGCTTTCAGCAGGTATGCGCGGATGAAGCCGTCCAGGTCGCCGTCCAGAACCCGATTGATGTCGCCCATCTCGTGGTTGGTGCGGTGGTCCTTGACCATCGTGTACGGGTGCAGGACATAGGAGCGGATCTGCGAGCCGAAGTTGACATCCTGCGCCTGCCCGCGCTCGCGGGCGATCTCCTCCCGGCGCTTTCGCTCTTGCAGCTCGAGCAGCTTCGAGCGCAGCATCGCCATTGCCTCGGCCTTGTTGGAGGACTGCGAGCGCTCGTTCTGGCACTGCACAACGATCCCGCTGGGGCGGTGCGTGATCCGCACCGCGGAGTCGGTCTTGTTGACGTGCTGACCGCCGGCGCCGCTGGCGCGGTACGTGTCGATCTGGAGATCGTCGTCGTCGATCTCGACGCCCTCGATGTCGTCGACCACCGGCGAGACCTCGACCCCGGCGAAGCTCGTCTGGCGGCGGTTGGCGGAATCGAACGGCGACAGCCGCACGAGCCGGTGCACGCCCTTCTCGCTCCCGTACAGCCCGTAGGCGTTCTCGCCCTTGACGCGGAAGGTGGCGGACTTGATCCCCGCCTCCTCCCCCGGCGAGGCCTCCAGCAGCTCCACGTCGAAGCCACGCTTCTCCGCCCAGCGCATCTCCATCCGCAGCACCATCTCGGCCCAGTCCTGCGCATCGGTGCCGCCGGCGCCGGCGTTCACGGTGACGAGCGCATCGCCCGCGTCGTAGCGGCCGGCGAACAGTCGCTGCTCCTCCAGCTCGCCGAGCTTGGCCTCGACCACGCGCACCTGCTGCTCGAGCTCGGCAGCGATCTCGGGATCCTCGTCGGCGAGCTCGGCGAGCGCGCCCAGATCATCGACGTCGCGTTCGATCGCGAGGAACTCCTGCACCTTACGGCTCGCGCGCGCATGCTCGGCACTGACCCGGGCGGCATGCTCCTGGTTGTCCCAGAAGGCCGGCGCGCTCATCTCCTGCTCGAGCGCGATCGCGCGCTCACTCAGCCCTGCTGGGTCAAAGATAGTCCGCTAGCAGCTTTAGCTGCTCGCGGATCGCCGCGAGCCGCTGCGGCAGCGGCTCTGGGGGGGCGGTGGTCATACGACCAACCCTACCAGCAGGCGGGATGTGGACGTCAGGCCAGCGGGAGGATCGGGGCCGAAGCACAGGCGCCTGCGCCGGTCGGGTGCCCTCAGATGTTGAACTCGATCAGATCGTCGGCCGCGCCGGGCTCGCCGTCGTGACTCTCCACGCGCGCGGTCGGCATCACGACCGAGTAGGCGGGCACGCTGCGCGTCAGCCACACGTTGCCGCCGATGCGGCTGCCACGGCCGATCACCGTCTGCCCCCCGAGGATCGTGGCATTCGCGTAGATCACGACGTCATCGCCGATCGTCGGGTGACGCTTGACGTTCTCCAGACCACGGTTCACGTGCGCCGCGCCCAGCGTCACGCCCTGATACAGCCGCACGCGGGCGCCCAGCTCGGCCGTCTCGCCGACGACGATGCCGGTCCCGTGGTCGATCGCAAACGAGGCACCGATGCGCGCACCGGGATGGATGTCGATGCCGGTCGCGCGGTGCGCGACCTCGGCGACCAGTCGCGGGAACAGCAGCACGCGACCGTGCAGCTCATGCGCGATCCGATACGCCGCGATCGCCAGGAACCCCGGGTAGGCGAGGATCACCTCGTCGATGCTGTCCGCCGCCGGATCGCCGTCGTAAATCGCCCCGGCGTCGAGCACCAGCGCTTCGCGGATCAAGCCGAGCCGCGCGAACAGATGCTCCACGGCCGCCGCCCACCGCACCCGGTCGTCATCGCTGCCCCCCGGCGCGGCCAGCGCCTGGACGAGCAGGCGCCGCAGCGCCGCCAGATCGCCGGCGAGCTCGTCGCGCTCCTGGCCGAGGCGACCGGCGAAGTGCGGGAATAGCAGCCCCAGCATCCCGTAGAAGAACCGCTCCGCCATCCTGCGCATGTCTGGCGGCAGCGCGTGCTCGCTGTGCGCCGCCGCGAGCAGGTCGAGCAGCTCCTCCTTGCCGTGCGCCACGACGACGACCGGCGCCTCCGTTGCGCGAGCCGCGAGCGGACTCGATTGCCGTGCTTCTGGCGGGACTGACATCTGCGCGCGCCCTAGGCGCCGTGGCACTTCTTGTACTTCTTACCCGAGCCGCACCAGCACGGATCGTTGCGGCCGGGCTCGGGCTCCTCGACGCGACGCTGCACGACCGCGACCGGCGGCGCCGGCGCCGGCTCCGGCGCGAGCCCGCCGGGTGCAAAGCCGCCGGGCCCACGCGGCGGTCCCTGCGGCGCTCCGGCGTCCGCCGCCGCTGCCGCGATCGCCTGCGAGCCGGCCGCCAGGCCGGCGCCGCCGGAGTAGGTGACGCGCCCACCACCGGTCGGTGAGCTCGCGGCGCGGCTGGGGCGCCGCGGCGGCGGAGGTGGTGGCGTGCCGTCCGGGGCCTGCATCGTCACCTGCACGTTGAAGATGAAGCGCGTGAAGTCGCTCCAGATCGTGTTCATCAGGTCCCGGAACAGATCGAACGCCTCGTTCTTGTAAGCGACCAGCGGTTCGATCTGTGCGAACCCACGCAGGTGGATGCCCTCGCGCAGGTAGTCCATGTCGTACAGGTGCTCGCGCCAGCGCTGGTCGATGATCTGCAGCAGCAGCAGCCGCTCGATCTCGCGCATCAGCTCCTCGCCGAGCTCCTGCTCGCGACGGTCGTACTGCGCCATCGCCTCTTCCTTCAAGCGATGCGCCAGTTCCTCGCGGTCGACCTGGTTGGGGTCGATGTTGAGGATCTCGTCGCTCGGCGCGAAGACCTCGAGGACGCGGTTGAGCAAGCCGCGGATGTCCCAGTCCTCGACGAAGTCCCCGGACGTGTAGTCGCTCACCAACCGCTCGATCATGCCCTGCACCTCCTCACGCGCGGCGCCCCCCATGTCGCGGCCCTCGAGCACCTCGTCGCGGTAGGTGTAGATCACCTCGCGCTGCTGGTTGAGCACGTCGTCGTACTCGAGCGTGTGCTTGCGCTGCAGGAAGTGCTGCTCCTCGACCTTCCGCTGGGCCTTCTCGATCTGCTTGGAGAGCATGCCGGCTTCGATCGGCTCCTCGTTGCCCTCCTCGTCGACGCCCCCGAGCCGGTCGAGGATCTTATAGATCCGGTCACCGGCGAACAGCCGCACGAGGTCGTCCTCGGCCGACAGGAAGAAACGGGATTCGCCCGGGTCCCCCTGGCGCCCCGAACGGCCCCGCAACTGGTTGTCGATCCGCCGCGACTCATGGCGCTCGGTACCGAGGATGAACAGGCCGCCGGCTTCGAGCACCAGCGCCCGTGACTCCTCGACGCGCTCCAGCACGGCGGCGTGCACGCGCGCGTAATGCTCGTCGTAATCCGCCGTCCCCAGCTGCAGCCCGAGCTTCGCGAGCTCCAGCGCCGTCAGGTGGTCGGGGTTGCCGCCAAGCTTGATGTCGACGCCGCGGCCGGCCATGTTGGTGGCGATCGTGACCGCGCCCGGGGCGCCGGCCTCGGCGACGATCTCGGCTTCGCGCGCAGCGTACTCGGGCTTGGCGTTCAGCACTTCATGCTTGATCCCCTTGCGCGTCAGCTCGTGTGAGAGCAACTCGGAGACCTCGACCGAGATCGTGCCGACCAGCACCGGTTGCTGGTTGTTGTGGCGCAGCTCGATCTCGCGCGCGACTGCCGACCACTTGCCGGGCTTGGTCTTGTACACCTGATCGTTGCGGTCCTTGCGGACCATTGGGGCATTGGTCGGGATCTGCACCACCGGAAGGGTGTAGATCTTCATGAACTCGGTCGCTTCCGTCAGCGCCGTGCCGGTCATCCCCGCCAGCTTGTCGTACATGCGGAAGTAGTTCTGCAGCGTGATCGTCGCGAGCGTCTGGTTCTCCTCCTGGACGCGCACGCCCTCCTTCGCCTCGACCGCTTGGTGCAGCCCCTCCGACCAGCGCCGGCCATCGAGGATCCGTCCGGTGAACTCGTCGATGATCTTGACCTCGCCGTCGATCACCGCGTAGTCGACGTCGCGCTTGTACAGCGACTGGGCCTTGAGCGCCTGATGCAGGTGGTTGACCAGGTGGCCGTTCTCGGCGCGGTACAAATGGTCGATCCCGAGGAAGCGCTCGGCCTTCGCGACGCCGCGCTCGGTCACGGCGACGGTCTTGAACTTCTCGTCGAACTCGAAGTCGTAGTCCGCCACGAACTCCTTCTTCATGCGCGGATCCATGCCCTCCGGCGCCGTGCCCGCGATCAGCCTCGGCGCGAGCCTGGCAAACGTGGCGTACAGGTCGGCCGCCTGCTCGGGCGCACCGGAGATGATCAGCGGCGTGCGCGCCTCGTCGATCAGGATGTTGTCGACTTCGTCGACGATCGCAAACGTGTGGTACGGCGACTTGCCGGCCTCTGGCTTCGGTCGCCCGCCGTGCTGGACCTTCTCATTCAGCGAAGTCGCCATGTTGTCGCGTAGGTAGTCGAAGCCGAACTCCGAGTTGGTTCCGTATGTGACGTCCGCGGCGTACGCGGCGCGCTTCTCCTCGTAGGGCTGCATGTTCTGCAGGATCCCGACGCTGACCCCGAGCCTGTCGTAGATCGGCTTCATCCACAGCGCGTCGCGGCGCGCCAGGTAATCGTTGACGGTCACCACGTGCACGCCGCGGCCGCCGAGCGAGTTGAGGATCACCGCACTTGTAGCCGTCAGGGTCTTCCCCTCGCCGGTCTTCATCTCGGCGATCGCGCCGTCATGCAGCACCATCGCACCGATCAGCTGCACGTCGAAGTGGCGCATCCCCATCGAGCGCTTGCCGGCTTCTCGCACCAGCGCGAAGCACTCCGGCAGCAGCGCATCGAGGCTCTCCCCTGCGCGTGCGCGCTCGCGCAGCTCGTCCGCGAGCTCGCGCAGCTCCTCGTCGGTCGAGCTCTCCATCTCCGGCTCGTATCCGTTGATCCGGCCCACCCGCGCCTCGTAGGCCTTGAACTTCTTCGCCTCGCCGAGACGAAGTGCGCGGTCCAGAAAAGACATCTGGTTAGCGTACCAACGGGGTTGCGGCGCAAGTATCCGTTCCGATACCGCCCGCGTTACGACTCTTCACTCCCGGGAGGTTTGGCACCTGCGAGGTGCCTAACCTCACCCGGATCAAGCGGGCGCCGCTCGCGCAAACCACCCGCGGGAGGTTTGGCACCTGGGAGGTGCCTAACCTCACCCGGATCAAGCGGGCGCCGCTCGCGCAAACCACCCGCGGGAGGTTTGGCACCCCTGAGGTGCTCAACCTCCCGCGGCTCGCGAAGCGCGTGGCGCCGGAGGCTTTTCGCGCAGGCGGCTTACGGTCTGGTCTCGCTCACAGCGCGGGCTAGCCCAAACCGCGGACGAGGTCCTCGCCGGGCGCGGGCGTCGCCTCGAGCGTCGCCGGCAGCGGCGGCGCGGCAGCCGCCGCCCGCGCCTCGCGGCGTCCGCGGCGCTTCTCGAGGTGCCGCTTGACCTGCACCTCGATGTCCTCGCTGACCGTGATGATCGCGTTCTTCAGCTCACGTGAGGCGCTGCGGGCGCGCAGCGTCGCGCCTTTCAGATGTAGCGTCGCCTCAGCCACCTTGGACTCGGCGATCGCCGGATTGCGCTCCTCCCAGACCTCCAGCTCGAGCTCCGCAAGCTCCGAAACCTGTTTGGAGACCATTCGGAAGCGCTTGGCGACATGCTCCTTCAAGTCCTCGGAGACCGGCAGATTGCGCCCTTTTACTTCAATGCGCATATGACCACCTCGTAGCTTGAGGGATGAATATGTGATGATCGTCCCAGGTCAGCGGCCACGCGACGCCGGTTGGCTGAGACAATCCCACGGGTGTCGCCGCCGATCAGCTGGACGTTCGAACCGAGTGTACTCGTCGGCATGCTCGCGCTCGCGCTCGCGTACGGCTACGCGTGGCACGCGGCGCGGGCCCCGGGAGAGCCGCATCCACCGGGCTTCGGGCGCCTCGCGCTGTTCTGCCTGGGCGAGCTGACGATCGCCATCGCGTTGATCTCGCCGCTGGACGGATTCGCGCGGTACCTGCTCGTGATGCACATGACCCAGCACGTGCTGCTGCTCGACATCGTGCCGATCCTGCTGATCCTGAGCCTGACGAAGGGCATCCTGCGACCGATCGCACGCCAGGTCAAGACGCTCGAGGAGCGCGCCGGCTTGCTCGCGACGCCGGGCTTCGCGGTGGTCGCCTACGTGAGCGCGATGTGGTTCTGGCACGTCCCCGCGATCTACGACCTCGCCCTGCGTTACAACAACATCCACATCCTCGAGCACCTCTCGTTCTCCACCGCCGGCACGCTGTACTGGTGGCACCTGATTTCGCCGATCCGCAGCCATCTGCGGTTCGGCGGCATGGGCCCGGTCGCCTACATGGTGAGCACCAAGCTGCTGGTCGGCGTGCTCGGCGTCGGCCTCGCCTTCTCGCCGACGGTCTTCTACCCCTGGTACGCCCATCAACCCCACTGGTGGAACCTGACGGCGATCGAGGACCAGAACCTGGCGGGCCTCGTGATGGCCCTCGAGCAGTCGGTTGTGATGGGCATCGCGCTCGCCTATCTGTTCGTGCGGATGCTGGTCGAGAGCGAACGCGAGGCCCAGCGCCAGGAGAAGTATCGGAGCGTCGTGTGATCCGGACGCGCTCGAGCGTTCCGTGATCAGGCGTCGGCGATCCGGCTCATCAGCGCGAGCGCCTCATGCAGCAGTGCGCGCTCGTCCGCATCCAGCTCGCGCTCCAGCGCCTCGGTGAGCCAGCTCTCGCGGCGGGTGCGGGTTGCTTGCAGCAGATCGCGGCCGGCGGACGTCAGCTCGACGAACGCGCGGCGGCCGTCGGCTGGGTCGGGACGGCGCGAGACCAGGCCGGCGGTCTCCAGGTCGTGAACGGTCTGAGCCATCGATTGCGGGCGCATCCGCTCGCAGGCGGCCAGGTCGCTGATGCTCGAGGGGCCGTCGCGGTCAAGGCGGCCGAGAACCGCCAAGCGCCCGACCGACGGACCCGGCTCGGCGCGTAGGCGCCGGACGACGCGCCCGAGCGTTTCACGCAGCTCGTGAGCCAGCTGTGTGGTGCCGGGCTCGATCACCGCCATACGGCGCAGTCTAGAAGATATTGAACAGTCAGGCTGTTCAGGCTACCTGTGTATCCTGTGAGATCGATGCGCGCTGTGAACTCCGACCGCTACAAGTGGATCGCCCTGACCAACGCCACGCTCGCGGTGCTGCTGGCGGTCCTCGACGGCTCGATCACGATCATCGCGATGCCCGCCATCTTCCGTGGCATCCACCTCGACCCGCTGGTCCCGGCCAACTCGTTCTACCTACTGTGGATGATCCTCGGCTACCTGGTCGTGACCAGCGTGCTGGTCGTCAGCCTCGGCCGCCTCGGCGACATGGTCGGCCGCGTCAGGATCTACCGGCTCGGGTACGTGATCTACACGTTGGCGTCGCTGCTGCTGGCGATCGACTGGCTGCACGGCCGCGACGGAGCGATCTACCTGATCGTGCTGCGGGTCGTGCAGGGGATCGGCGGGGCGTGCCTGCTGGCCAACGCCGCCGCGATCATCACCGATGCGTTCCCGGCGCACCAGCGCGGGATGGCGCTGGGGATCAACAACATCGTCGGCGTCAGCGGCATGTTCGTCGGCCTCGTGCTCGGCGGCGTGCTCGCGCCGATCAACTGGCGCTTGGTGTTCCTGATCTCCGTGCCGGTCGGCGTGTTCGGAACCGTCTGGGCGTATCGCAGCCTGCGGGAGCTGAGCTCGCCACGGGCAGCGCCGATCGACTGGTGGGGCAACGCGACATTCGCCCTCGGCTTGGTGCTGATCATGGTCGCCGTCACGTACGGGATCCGGCCGGCGGACGGGCATGCAGTCGGCTGGGGCAGCGCGCGGGTACTGGCGCTGCTCGGCGGCGGCGGCGCCTCGCTGATCGCGTTCGTGCTGATCGAACGCCGCTCGCACGATCCGATGTTCCGCTTGCCGCTGTTCCGCATCCGGGCGTTCACCTTCGGCACGCTGTCGACCTTCCTGTCCTCGATCGCGCGCGGCGGCTTGATGTTCATGCTGATCATCTGGCTGCAGGGCATCTGGCTGCCGCAACACGGATATAGCTACACCGAGACGCCGCTGCTGGCGGGGATCTACATGCTGCCGCTGACGGTCGGGATGCTGATCGCGGGACCGACCTCGGGCTACCTGTCCGACCACTTCGGCGCGCGGCCATTCGCCACCGCCGGGATGCTGCTGACGGCGAGCGGCTTCGGGCTGCTGTCGGTGCTGCCGACCGACTTCTCCTACCTGTCGTTCGGGCTGATCCTGGGACTGATCGGGATGTCGATGGGCATGTTCGCCTCCCCGAACCGGGCGGCGGTGATGAACAGCCTGCCGCGCCGTGACCGCGGCGCCGGCGGCGCGATGAACCAGACCTTCCAGAACTCAGCCCAGGTGCTGTCGATCGGCGTGTTCTTCACGCTGATGATCCTCGGATTGGCGGCGACGCTACCGCAGACGATGAGCGCCGGACTGGAGGCTCACGGCGTCTCGGCCGCCGCCGCGCACCGGGCCGCGACGCTACCGCCCGTATCGATCCTGTTCGCGGCGTTCCTGGGGTACAACCCGATCCAGCACCTGCTCGGGCCTTCGGTGCTGGCGCACCTGCCGGCGGGAAGTCAATCGATCCTGACCGGTAAATCGTTCTTTCCAAACCTGATCTCGGCGCCGTTCCGCCACGGACTCCACACCGCGTTTCTGTTCGCGATCATCGCCTGCCTGATCGCCGCGGCGGCGTCGCTGATGCGCGGCGGCCACCCGGTCCACGACGATGACCCGGCACCCGCGGGCGCGCCGGCCCCTCAGCGCGCGCTGCTGATCAACAAAGATTTTGACACAGGCGATCCGGAGCTGCATACTCCGCATGGAAGCAGTTCCATAGGAACCGTCACATAGGTTCGGCATGGGACCGCTCTCAAACGGAGAGAGAGGCAGTGCAACCGTCGTCCAGGCCACGGCAGGTCAACATTTCCGACGTAGCCGCACGCGTGGGCGTCGGCGTGGGAACGGTCTCGCGCGTGCTCAATGGCAGCAACCAGGTACGCGACTCGACGCGCCGCGCGGTGCTCGAGGCGATCAAGGAGCTCCAATACCGCCCCAGCCGCGCGGCGGTCAGCCTGTCGGTCGGTGCCACGCGCTCGGTCGTCGTGCTCGTCGCGTTCCTGACCCGTCCGTCGTCGGTCACGCGCCTGTCGGGAATCATCGCGGTGCTCGACGAGAGCGGCTATGACTGTATCGTCGCGAACGTCGAGACGCCCGCCCAGCGCGACGGCCACCTGCGCTCCCTGATCAGGGAGCACCGAGCGGACGGGGTGATCGTCTGCTCGCTGCCGCTCGAGAAGGACGATGTCAAGGCGATCAGCGACGTGCAGCTGCCGCTGGTGATGGTCGATGCCGACACGCCTGGCGTGCTGCGGACCGTCGTGGACGACGTGCGTGGCGGGCGCATGGCAGCTGAGTGCCTGCTCAGGCACGGACACGAGCGGATCGGCTTCATCGGTGACAACCAAGCGGACGGCCTCGGCTTCATGTCCACGCGACGGCGCCTGCGCGGCTACCGCGAAGCTCTGCTTGCGGCGGGGATCGAACCGGATCCCGGCCTGGTAGCGCTCCGCGCGCACGGGGCACAACCGGCGCTCGAGAGCGCCGTCGAGCTGCTGTCGCTCGCGCAGCCACCGACGGCGATCGTCGCAGCATCCGACACGCAGGCTCTCGGCGTACTGATGGCGGCGCAGCAACTCGCGCGCCGCGTGCCCGACGATGTCGCCGTGATCGGCTACGACGACCTCGAGACCGCGCGTCTGGTGCATCTCAGCTCCGTGCGTCAGCCGCTGGTCGCGTCCGGCATGAGCGCCGCTGCGCGCCTCTGCGCGCTGATCGCCGGCGAATCACCCAAGCCCGCCCGCGTGCTCATGAACATCGAGGTGATCGAACGCTGCAGCACAGAGTCCAGCTACGCGCTTCACGAGCACGCTGGCGCTCTCGTAGCCGCCCCCGCCCGATCCGGAAATGATCGCGCTCGGGTTCTGGCGCGGCCCCGCAGGGCCGCGCCAGGAATCGCTGCTCAGGAGCTCAGCAGCTCTGTGAGCCCTTGACCACGTCGGTCTGATCGCTGGTGCCGTTGGTCGCCGTATAGCTGATCGACCACGGCCGCTTGCCGGCCTTGCAGCCGACCGATGAGAGGAACGACACGGTCTTGCCGTGAACCTTCTTGGTCGCCTTCGACCAGACGAGGTGCTCCGCGGTCAGCGAAGCGTAGAGGTTGATGTTGGCCGCGTCGGTCGAGGTGTCCGGAGGCAGCGGCGTGTTCTGGATCAGCGTGCCGCCGCGTCCGGGAACAAGCGTCCCCGGGTAGGGCGCTGCTGCTCCGGTCACCTGTCCGGCGCACTGGTGGGCACCTGAGATCACGAAGAAGAACGTGAGCTCGCCGCCGCCGGCGTTGTAGACGTGCAGCAGCGGGTCACACGGAATCGTGGGGCCCGTCAAGCTGGTCGGGCCGACCGCCGCGACGATGCTGCCGGAGGCGACGAGCGAGCCCTTCGGGCAGCCGGTGTCGGTCTGGGCGGCCACGATCGAGGCGACGCTGCATGTCGGGAAGTCCTTCGAGTCGAGCTTCAGCCCGTACAGCGTCAGCTTGATGTCGACCAGCGGCGCGGCGTTCAGACCGGGCTGGGCGCTCGCCGCCGCGAGGGCCTCCGTGAAGCCGGCTGGCGACGGTTTGGCGGCGCTCCCGGCCGCGCTCGGGGCGACCGTGAGCGAGCCTCCATAGCTGTTGAAGTTGAGTGTTGTGGTGGCCGTGGCCACGCCTGCGGCGACCAGTACGGCCAGGGCCGCGGTCGCGATGATGATCCGTCGCAAGTGATTCCTCCTTGGGGGACTCACGGGTTTGAGCGTTGCGCTGAAACGGGCTTCACTCAGGGCAGTTGTTGAAGTTGCGGGAATGTCTGGGAGGAGCCGATGAGCGTCTGGCCGAGCGGCGCTTGTGCCTTGCACGGAGGTCCCCCGGGATCGTCCGTGTAGTACACAGAACGCAGGACAGTAGCGAGAGTTGCGGGAATCGTTGGTCCAATCGTCGGCAGCGGGTTACTCGTGCACAGGTAGCTGCCGAGCACCGGTAGGCCCTGCAGCAACTCGAGGTAGCCGCCAGGTTCGAGGTAGGCGTTGGAGCGGTTGCTGTACGGTCGCTGCTGATAGGCGGTCAGGGTCTCCGGGTTGACCGGGTCGGAGATCCTCAGGTAGTGCAGCAGCTGCGTCTGAGCGATGTTCAGCTGGTCGCCCTCGGTGGCGGCCGCCGTGTTTGCGAAGAACCCCGCGATCTCCCGGCTGTAGGCGTTGATGTAGTCGATCACCGGCACGACGCCGCCGAGGTATGGCGTCAGCCGCGCCAGCAACGGCACGCTGTCGTCGAGGAAGCGCTCGAGCGCCGGCTCGCCGCCGCGCGCCGCATGCGTGAGCGGACCGATGTCGGCCAATACCGAGCGCAGCTCCGGCGCCAGTGGCGCGAGCGCCTCCAGAGCGGGGCTGAGCTTCACCGCCGCCGGGCGCAGCTCATCCACCAGCGGCTTGGCGGTGGCGGCGAACGTGCTCACCCGCGCGACCGTCTGCTGCGTGGCCTGCAGGAACGCCGGGAACGCGCGCACCGCGGCCGCCAGCGAGCCGGCCTCTGACGCGGTCGCCGAGAACACGTTGTCGGCGTTGCTGATCAGCCCCTGCAGCTGCGACGGCGAGGCACTGATCGCATCGAGCACCTGCGCCCCATCGGACAGCAGCACGCGGGTCGCCGCGCTGTCGCGGTTCAGCACCGCCAGCACCGACTGCACGTTGGTGGCGAACGGGTACAGCTCGGCGAGCGCCGCGTTGAAGTCCTCGCCGCGGTCGCTGAACGCGATCCCATCCTGCTGCATCCAGGTCTCGAACGCCTGGCGGGTGGCCGGATCGAAGGTCGAGAGGATCTGGTCCAGCTGCACCGTGGGCGCCACCTGGCCCTGCGGCAGCTGCGCGCCGTCGGCCAGCATCGCGCCGTGCGGGTTGCCAAAGGACAGCTGCACGTAGGTCTCGCCGAGCAGCGTCTTCTGGCGCAGGATCGCGCGCGTGTCGGCCGGGCGGGGCGCGAACTGCGCGTCGATCTGGATCACCGCGCGCGTCAGGCCGGTGTGGCGATCGAGCTTCACCTGCACGACCTTGCCAACGTTCACGCCGGCGATCTGGACGTCAGCCTGGGTGCCGAGCTCCACCGCCTGGTTGAACTCGACGCTGATGCGGTAGCCGCGCGGTTGCAGCGGGACGCTGCCGCCGAACGACAGCCAGAGGAACAGCAGCAATCCGACGCACGACGCCGCGAACACGACCATCGCCGCGATCCGGCCGGGGGTCGGCGCGGTGCGGTTCACGGCAGACCCGCCGGCGGGCAGAACGATGAGTGCAGCTCCTGGGAGGTCGGAGCGTTGAGCAGGTCGAGCAGCGGCCCGAGCGCCGGGTTGTTGGGCTGCAGCTCGACCTCGAGCAGGTTCAGTGCCGGGCAGCTGGCCATGAACAGGCTCTGCACGATCGGGCCGTTGGCGTCCTGCATCGAGGTCAGGCTGGCGGCGATGTGGCTCAGCCACGCACCCCAGTACAGGTAGCTCTGCTGAGCGCCGGTGCGCTGGTAGGCAAGCGTGTTGAACAGCTCGTTGAGCACCGCGACGGTGCGCGACAGCGCCGGCGTCGCGCCGGCGAGCTTGGCCGCCGCCGGCGCCAGCTTGCGTGCGAGTGGCTGGACGGCGACCGCGAACGGTGCCAGCTGGCGCTCGATCGAAGATCTGGTGTCGAGCAACAGCGGTTGGGTGGCGCTCAGCGCCGGCGCGAGCTCGCGCGCGAACGGCAGCAGTTGCGTGAGCGTGGGGCCGGTCTGCGCCGCGAACGCTCGCACCTTGCCGAGCGTCTGGCTGGTCTGCGCGAGCGTGCTGGGCAGCTGCGTAAGTCCGGCCTGCAGAGCGCCGTCCTGCGAGGAGATCGCCGTGAAATCGGTGTCGGAGGCGTCGATCAGCGACGCCAGCGAGGCGTCGACGCCGCCGAGCGCGCCGACCACCGCCTGCAGGTTGTGGATCGCGTCGCGGATGTCCTGCGAGCGCTGGGCGAGCAGGCTCGAGAAGCTGAGCGTGTCGCGATCCAGCGGCGCGAGCCGCTTGAAGATCCCGCGCAGGTCGGCGACAGTCTGCGCGCTCGGGGTGCCGCCGGTGGCTCCCGGCCCGTTGAATGCCTGTGCGCCGCCCGCCAGCAGTAGCAGCAGGTAGGTGCGCGTGTCGGCGTCCAGGGAGGACAGGATCTGGTCGACGTCGATGTCCGGCTCGGTGCTGGCAGCGCTGAGCTCGCCGCCGTCGGGGATCGCGCCGGCGCTGCGTGTGCCCGGGTAGAGCGCCAGGTACATGTCCTTGAGCGGCGTGCGCGGCCGCAGCAGGACGGTCGCGTTGCGGTAGATCGGGGCGTACTGCGGATCGATGTCCATCGTCACCACGGCGAGACCGCCCGCCAGCGTGACGCCGCCGACGAGGCCGACCGGCACGCCGGCGATCGTCACCGCCTGGCCCTGGCCCGCGGTCACCGCAGCCGCGGTCTGGAACTGCGCGCGGACCGTGTAGTAGCGCTTGCCGAAGGTGAACGCGGGCTGCTGCTCGAGCACGTAACCGACGACCACGATCGCAAGCGCGACCAACGCGACGATCGCGAGAAAATCGACCCGGTGGACCTTGAGCGCGCGCTTCACGGCCCGGCTCCGGTGGACGCCGTGTTGAGGTTGGGCAGCGCGTTCTTGAAGCAGGCGACGGTGCCGTCCAGCGGCGGCGCGCTCGACGGGAACGCCGGCCTGGTGCCGAGCGGCGCCAGCACCGCGTTGCCGAACAGCGGCCCGTTGATCGGCAGCGTCTGACTCTGTACCTGATCGGAGCCGCCCCCGGCGGCCGCCCGCACGTAGCGGCCGTTGCCGTCGAAGTTCTGCGAGGCGCCGGCGATCCCGACCGCCGCTTGGAACAGCTCCTGGTAGACCTGCAGCCCGGTGCTGCTGGGCGGATCCTGGATCACCTCGTTGCCGGTGGGGATCACGTTGTGGATCAGGCACCGCGCGAGCGCAGCGGCGCCGCTCAGCAGCGTCTCGGCCGGTGCGATCGCCTGCGAGGCGCTCTGCACCGCGGGCGTCAGTTCGGCGAGCAGGGCTCCGAGCTCGCCGTGCGAGACGAGCGCGGTCAGCTGTGAGAGCCACGGCAGCGCGTCGCCGATCGTCGGGTCGAGCTCACGCAGCCCGGGCAAGATCGCGCGGGCGAACGCCTGCGTCGGGGCGAACGAGGCTTGCAGCGCCGTGTCTGCCGCCTGCGTGGTGCGTAGCAGTCCCGGCAGCGCGGCGACGGTCGCGCTGAGCTCGCTCTGGCGCGAGGCGAGCGTCGCCAGCGTGGCGTTGAAGCCGGTGATCAGACCCTGCAGCTGTGGGCTGCTCGCCGCCAGCGCGCTGAACACATGCTGGCTGCCGCGGACGGCGGCGCTGAGGTCGCCCGGTTGGGTGCCGAGCAGCGCCTCGTTGACGATCGACGAGGCCTGGAACGCCTGCGCCGAGTAGCGCAGCGCGGCGTTCAACGCCTGCGCCCCCGTCAGGCCACGCACGCTCGC
The DNA here is from genome assembly GCA_963709135.1 of uncultured Solirubrobacterales bacterium. Taxonomy (GTDB): domain Bacteria; phylum Actinomycetota; class Thermoleophilia; order Solirubrobacterales; family Solirubrobacteraceae; genus Palsa-465. Next base: position 390,323 of record CAVPVI010000005.1, read on the forward strand.
GTCCTGGGTGGCGTCCTGTGCCGGCGTCGGCGGCGCCGACAGCGCCGCCCCGAGACCGCGCACGAGCGCCTGCAGGTTGCTGCGGGAGCTGGCGCTCAGCGCTGACAGGATCCGGTTGAGCTGCACAGGTCCCGAGGTGTTGGAGGCCGGCAGGGTCGCGCCCGAGGAGAGCACCGGCGCGCTCGGGCTGCCGGGTTGCAGGTCGACATAGACATTGCCCTCCAGGAAGATCCGCTCGCGGATCGCCGCGGTCGCGTCGGCGTGGATCGGCAGGCCGTCGGAGCCGATCTCCATCGAGACGATGCCTGCGGAGCTGCCGGCGAGCCGCCGCACAGCGGTTACCTCGCCGACGTCGACGCCGGCGATCCGTACCGGCGAGGGGATGTGGAGCTCGGTGTTGCTCGTGAACACCGCATTGAGCACGAACGGCTTGCCGGCGAACGGCAGCGAGCCGCCGAACACGAGGTAGCAGATGACGCCGATCACGACGATCGCGGCGACGGCGGCCGCCTGGGCTGGGATGCGCGGCTGGTGGCGTCTCACCCTGCGCTCCTTCTGGTCGTCTCGGTGTGCAGCCCGACGTCGCCGGGTGGGTTGCCGATCAACGCGGCACTGGTCGAATACGGTTCGTTGCCGGCAGAGCACTCGGGGGTCTCGCCGGGGGAGTCGGTGTTCGGGTAAGGGTCCACGTGTAGCGGCCCGTGCGAGTGGCCGCCTGTCGCGGTGCCAGGCGTCAGGTATGGCGTGCTCGACGGAACCGCCTCGCCACCGGTCACGTCGTCGATCGCCACGATCACGATCCGCAGCACAGTGCCGCTGCCGATGTTGTCCGAAAGCGAGCTCGCCAGGTTGCGCAGCGCCAGCGTCACGTAGTTGCACGAGGTCTGCACCGGGGTCAGGAACGACAGCGGGGCGATCAGGCTGTTCGCCGTCAGCGTCAGACGATCGAGTCCTTGCTGGACTGTCGGGTTGCTGGCGTAGGCGTCGAGCGTGTTGGCGAGGCTTACGAGCTCCCGGTCCAGCGAGGCCGTCCCGGGAAGGTTGCCGGCGCCGGCCGCGAAGGCGTCGGCGAGCGCCGGGGCGGAGCTGGGAAGCGTGGCAAAGCCCGGGCGCAGCTCGGCCAGCAGCGTGGCGGCATCGGTCAGGAACGGCTGGATCCGCGGGCCGTCGGTGATCACTGACTGCAGCGCCGGTGGCGTCAGGGAGATCAGCTGCTGTAGGTAGGGGACCGCGACGCCGGCGAGCGCGCGGAAGCTCGTGTCGAGATTGACCAGCAGCGCCGCCTGCGTGCCGGCGACCGGTGCCAATGCGCTCGCGAGCGAGCCGAGACCATCGATGAAGCCGCCGAGGTCGGTCTGCGGCGCGGCCAGGTTGCGCATCACCGCCCCGAGGTCGCTCACCAATGGCACGAACGCATCGATCGCATCGTTGAGGTCGGCGCCGCGGCCTGCGAGCGCGTCGCTGAAGCCCGTGGTCGAGGCGACGACGCCGGCGCGCGTGGGCGGCGTGAACATCGACAGCACCTGGTCGAGATCGACTTCGGCGCCGGTCTGGCGCAGCGGGACGGTGGCGCCGTTGGGCCAGCTGCGGCGTGCATGACCGAGCGTGATGTCGAGGTACTTCTCGCCGATCGCCCCCTTCAGCCGGATCGTGAACCGCGAATCGACCGGCAGCGGCTCGACGCTCTTGTCGAGCTGCACATCGATCACGGCGATCGGCTCGCCGGCGGCGTCGCGAGCGGGCCGCACGTCGGCGACGCTGCCCACCAGGGAGCCGCCCATGTGAACCTCGTTGCCACGCGTCAGCTCTTCGGCGTCGCTGACTTTTACGTGCAGGGTGTAGTGAGGGACGAACGGCAGTCCGTTGTTGGCCTGGAAGGCGAGGATCACCGCAACGACCGTGATCAGGACGGTGAGCGCCCCGATCAGCACCGGGCTGCGCAGCGCGCTCTCGCCCCGGCGCGTCATCGGCTACCTCCGATCAGGTAGCCCAGCAGGCCTTCGAGCGCATTCGACGGGCCGCTGCTGGCGCCGGCGCCGCTGCTGGCTGCCAGTGCCTGGCGCACGACCGCGGCGACGGCGGCGGTGGTGGTGGTGGTGGTGGTGGTGGTGGGGGTGCCGGGTAGCCTAACCGAGGCGGTGCTGGAGGTCTCGCGGCCGGGTGGCGTAGCCGAGAGCGCCGCTGCTGCCACAGACGCACGCTGCGCCTCGACGTCTGTGCTATCCGCGTTTGAGCCCGCGGCCGAGCCGAAGTTCGCCGAGCAGCCCGACGCCGGCGTGGTCGCAAACGCTGTGCAGGCTCCGATCAGCGCATCGGTGCGCACGTAATGTCCATCGCTGTCGAACCCGTTGGTCGCGCCCGTGCCGTAGAACAGGACCCCCATCAGCTGCTGGATCGCGCCGCTCTGATCGAGGCTCGCGGTCAGCCGGTCCAGCAGCGTCGCCGACGGCTGCGCGGCGGCACCGAGGTTGTTCAGCCTGGTGGCGAGCGACTGACTCGCCACCAGCGGTCCCTGTGCCTGCGCGGCGGCGTCGCCGAGCTCGATCAGCGCCCTGCGCGCGGCCGACGCGAACGGCACGACCTCGGCGAACTCGCGGTCGAGCCCGGCGGCGCTCTGGCCGAGCGAGCTCATCAGTGGCGTCCCCTGGTCCGCCAGCGACCCGAGGTCGGCCAGCAGCGGCTTCAGCTTTCCCAGGAACGACGGCAGCAGCCGGATCGACTGCGCGATCTCGGCACTCCGCTGCGCAGCGGCAACAGCCGTCGTGTCTGCCTGCAGGACGAAATCCGCGATCTGCCGGCGCGCGTTTGCGAGCGGACCGAGCACGGTCGCGGAGTCGCTGGCGAGCGCCGCCAGGACCTTGTCCTGGCCGGCGAGGATCTTGAACACCTGGTCGGTGTAGCCGAGCGCCGGATCGGCACGGCGGATCACCGCGCCCAGGTCCGCGCCGCGTGCGGCGAGGCCGGTACCGAGCTCGTCGAGGATGATCGACAGCCGCTGCCTGATCGGCTCTTGCGAGATGTCCTGAACGATGTCGATGTCGACCGGCGAGCTGGTCTGCGTCACCGGCAACAGGTACGTGCCGGCGCCCGGTCCGTGCTTGACCAGCGCCAGCGGCGGCGCGCTGGAGCTGCCGGGGTTGCAGTCGACGTAGCGCTCGGCGATCAGCGACTGCGGCCTGATCGCGCAGGTCGCGTCGGCGTGGAACGGAACGAAACCGGGATTGTCGATCGACAGCCTCACCGCCGCTTGATCGCTCGAGGTGACGCTCAGCGACGCGATCTGACCGACCGGCGCACCGGCGATGCGGACGTCCTCGCCGGCGACCGCGAACGCCGCGTTGTCGAAGATCGCCCGGACCTGGTAGGAGCCGCTGCCGTACTGCCCGGCGCTGCTGGAGGAGCCGGCTGCGACGATCGCCCAGACGCCGGCTGCGATCAGCAGCACGGCAGCGATCAACGCCAGGCGCCTCATCCGCCGGGGCTCGAGGCCGCGTTGCATCCGGGAACCTGTTCGGGAGCTGAGCCGTCCGGGGACGCCTGCGCCGCCCCACCCGGACAGCGGCCGTGGACGACGCTCAGGCCGCTGTAGCGCTCTGCGGGCGGCTGGCTGGTCAGCTCGTCCGAGGCGTCGAGGCCGAACGCGCCGAAGAACGGCTGCGTGCGCGTGTAGTGCCCGTTCGCGTCGTAGTAGGCGCTCGCCTGGCCGAGGTTGGTGAGCGCCGCGGCCACGTCCGGCGTGTACTCGCGCAGATAGTCCAGCTGGGCTTGGGAGTCGTTCAGCTCCTCGATCAGCTGCGGGAAGGCAGCAGCCGCGATTCGCGACAACGCCGGTGCCTGCGTCAGCAGCGAGGTCAGATCGCCGCCGGCGTCGGGGTTGTGGATCAGCTTCGTGAGCGCGCCGACGGTCGGCAGCGCCTGCTGCGCGAGCGTGCCGAGCGCCGCGCTGAATTGCGGCAGCCGCCGGGCCGCGGGCATCGCCTGCGCGACCACGGGATCGAGCGCGTCGAGCGTCGCCCGCAAGCCGGCGAAGGTCGTGGTCGACTCGGTCAAGGTCACCGGCAGCAGCGCCAGCGCGCTGCGCAGCGACTGCGCCTGGCTCGCGAGCGCGCCGGTGCTGGCGTCGGCGTTGGCGACCAGGGCCGTCAACTGCTGGCTGCGCGCGGCCAGCGCCTGCAGCGTCTGCGCGCCCTGCACGAGCAGGCCGTCGAACGCGGGCTCGTCGCCGGCGAGCTCGGCCGCCAGCTGGCTGGTCGAGGCGAGCGCCGGCTCGAGGAAGTGGATCGTCGCGTTAGCCTGCGCGGCGCGCCCCTGGATCGACGCCGCCTCGCCGCGGATCACGCCGCGGATGCCGACGCGGGTAAGCGGATCGAGCGTGTCGAACAGCTCGTCGAGGCCGACCTCGGAATAGGCGTCAGCCTCGGCGATCGAGCCGCCCGACGGGATCGCGGGATTCCCGGTGGGCCCTGGGTACAAGACGATGTAGTTGCTCGCGATCGCAGCCAGCCCGACGTCCTCGATCCATGCGGTCGTGCCCTGCCGCAGCGGCGCGGCGCCGGACTGCAGGCCGATCACGACCGCCGCCTGTCCGTCCTGCGTGAGCCCGATCGACTGTATGGTCCCGACCTGCGCGGGGCCAATCAGGACCTCGTCCCCGCTCACCAGCCCGCTCGCGTTCTGGAAGGTGATGCGGAGCGTGTAGGCCGAGCCGCCAGTCAGCACGATCGCCGCGATCACCACGGCCACGCACAGCAGCGCGCCCACTGCGAGCACGCGTGCAAGCTTGCGCGCTGGCCGCGGATCTCGCTCGGCGCCAGGCGCACGCCGGAACTCCGGCGTCCGGTTCGGGACGGTGGCGTTCGTGCCTATTGGGTTCTCCCTCCGTTACCGAGATCCTCTGGACCTCCCTACCGAGGTCCTTTGGACCTCCCTACCGAGGTCCTTTGGACCTCCCTACCGAGGTCCTTTGGACCTCCCTACCGAGGTCCTCTGGACCTCCCTACCGAGGTCCTCTGGACCTCCCTACCGAGGTCCTCTGGACCTCCCTACCGAGGTCCTCTGGACCTCGACGACCATCCTTACAGGTCCGCCCCGGTCAGGGGGGCCGTTACGTCCAGGACTCGCGATAATCGGCCTGCTCGCGCGTCGGCTCGTCGATACTGACACCCAGCGCGGACAGTTTCAGGCGCCCAACCTCCTGGTCGATCGGGTCGGGCACGCGGTACACGCCTGGACCCAAGTCGCCCGCGGCGCCTGTGAGCGTCTCCACGCACAGCGCCTGCAGCGCGAACGACACATCCATCACGGCGGCGGGATGTCCGTCGGCGGCCGCGAGATTGACGACGCGGCCGCTGGCCAGCAGGTTCAGGCGCCGGCCGTCGGCAAGCAGGTACTGCTCCACCAGCGGCCGCACTTGGACGGCCGGGCCGGTTGCGAGCTCTGCGAGCTCCTCGAGATCCAACTCGACATCGAAATGGCCCGCGTTGGCGAGCAGGGCGCCATCCTTCATCAGCTCGAAGTGCTCGCGGCGCAGGACTCGCCGTGAACCGGTGACGGTCACGAACACGTCGCCGCGCGGCGCCGCCCGCAGCGCCGGCATGACCTCATATCCCGCCATCCGTGCTTCCAGCGCCCGCAATGGATCGATCTCGCAGACGATCACCGCGGCGCCGGCGCCACGCGCGCGCTCGGCTACTCCCTGACCCGCCCAGCCGTAGCCAAGCACCACCAGCGTGTGCCCAGCGAGCAGGACGTTGGTGGCGCGGATGATCCCGTCCAACGCCGATTGCCCGGTGCCGTGGCGGTCGTTCAGCGCCCGTTCGGTGCGCGCCTCGTTGACCGCCAGCACCGGACGGCGTAGCTCGCCACGCTCATGCAGGCGGCGCAGCCGGACGAGCCCGGTGGTCGTCTCTTCGGTGCCACCGAGCAGGCCCTCGAGCACGGCGCCGCCGGACCGGTGGGCGCTCATCATCAGATCGGCGCCATCGTCGATCGTGATCTGCGGGCAACCGGCGACCAGAGCCGCGATGTGGCGCTGGTAGGTGGCCGGTCCTTCGCCGCGCAGCGCCCGCACTTCGATGCCGTGCTCGACGACGAGCGCCGCCGCGACATCGTCCTGGGTCGAGAGTGGGTTGGCCGAGCACAGCGAGACGGTCGCACCGCCTGCGGTGAGCGCCCGCACCAAGTTCGCCGTCTCAGCCGTGACATGCAGGCACGCGGCGATCCGGACCCCGTGCAGGGGCCGCTGCACGGCGAACCGGGTCGCGATCTGGCGGAGCACCGGCATCTGGTCCGCCGCCCAGGCGATCCTGCCGGCGCCCAGGGAAGCGAGCCCGAGGTCGGCGACCTCGTAAGGGCGTTCCCCGGAGGCCGCGTCAACCGCCTTCGCCATCATGCGACCGGCGCCCGCCAGCGACCCGCCTGCAGATCAGTAGCGGTAGTGGTCAGACTTGTACGGGCCCTCGACCGGTAGGCCGAGATAGGCGGCCTGCTCGTCGGTCAGCTTCGTCAGACGCACGCCGAGCGCGTCGAGATGCAGCCGCGCGACCTTCTCATCGAGGTGCTTGGGCAGCGTGTATACGCGCCGCTCGTAGATCTCGCTGTGGCCGAACAACTCCATCTGCGCGATCACCTGGTTGGTGAACGAGTTCGACATCACGAAGCTGGGATGGCCGGTGGCGTTGCCGAGGTTCAGTAGGCGTCCCTCGGAGAGCACGATGATCGCGTGCCCGTCGGGGAAGCGCCATTCGTCGACCTGGGGCTTGATGTTGATCCGCTCGACGCCCGACACCTTCGACAGTCCTGCCATGTCGATCTCGTTGTCGAAGTGGCCGATGTTGCCGACGATCGCCTGGTGCTTCATCGCGGCCATGTGCTCGGCCCTGATCACGTCGCGGTTGCCGGTCGCCGTCACGAAGATGTCAGCACTGGAGACGACGTCATCGAGGGTCGCGACCTGGTAGCCGTCCATCGCCGCCTGCAGCGCGCAGATCGGGTCGATCTCGGTCACGATCACACGTGCGCCCTGACCGCGCAGCGATTCTGCGCAGCCCTTGCCGACGTCGCCATAACCGCAGACGAGCGCGACCTTGCCGCCGATCAGCACGTCGGTCCCGCGGTTGATGCCGTCGATCAGCGAATGCCGGCAGCCGTACTTGTTGTCGAACTTCGACTTCGTCACGGAATCGTTGACGTTGATCGCGGGGAACAGCAGCGCGCCCTCCGCGGCGAACTGATAAAGGCGGTGCACGCCGGTGGTCGTCTCCTCGGTGACGCCCTTGATCCCCGCGGCGATGTTGGTCCAGCGATGCGGATCTGCCGCGAGCGAGCGGCGCAGCACCCCGAGGATGATCGCGAACTCCTCCGACTCGGCGCTTGCCGGGTCGGGAACCGCGCCGGCGCGCTCGTACTCCGCGCCCTTGTGGACGAGCAGGGTGGCGTCGCCGCCGTCGTCAAGGATCATGTTCGGGCCACCGCCGTCAGGCCAGCGCAGCGCCTGCTCGGTGCACCACCAGTACTCCTCGAGCGTCTCGCCCTTCCACGCGTAGACGGGCACCCCGCGCGGGTCCTCCGGCGTACCGTCGGGCCCAACCGCGATCGCAGCCGCAGCATGGTCCTGGGTGGAGAAGATGTTGCACGACGCCCAGCGGACCTCCGCGCCGAGCGCTACCAACGTCTCGATCAGCACGGCCGTCTGGATCGTCATGTGCAGCGAGCCGGTGATCCGGGCGCCGGCCAGCGGCCTGCTGGCCCCGAATTCGCGCCGCGTCGACATCAGCCCCGGCATCTCGTGCTCGGCGAGCACGATCTCCTTGCGGCCGAACTCGGCGAGCGACAGGTCCGCGACTTTGAAGCCGGCATTGGTGACGGTTGTGCTCATTGATTCTCCGGGGTGTTCGGGTTTCTATTCGCTTGATCGCGTCGCCTCAGGCGACTTCGAGCAACGCCTGGTGCTTGAGCTGCTCGAACTGCAACCAGTCGCCGGGGTCGACGTGATCCGGGCGTCGCGCCGTTGCCTGCAGCCACGCCTGCACGGCCTCGCCGAGCTCGGGGTCGCTGGCCAGCCGGGCCGCGAACGCGACGTCGGTCAGCCCCACGTCGAACCGTGCGAGCAGATCCTTCAAAGTCCGCAGCCGCTGCAGCTCGGCCGGGCCGTAGACGCGGTAGCCGGCATTCGTGCGCGCCGGCGAGACCAGCCCGGTGCGCTCGACGTAACGCAGCATCCGCGCCGACCAGCCGGTCGTCTGGGCAGCCTCGTGGATCGTCAGCCCTTCCATCTCCGACAACGTTACCACGACCGTGTCAAGGTTGAGGACGGGCGTGGCTCTAAACAGGCTCTAAGGGCCTATCTAAGGCCGGCCCTCGGGGTGGCGCGGTAGGCCGTCGTCGGGGATCGGCTCCCAGACGGCCGCGTAGGCGACGAACTGGCGGTAGCTCGGGCGCACGCCGGGGTCGGTGTCGAAGGCGCTCATGCGGATCCCCATGTGCGTGTGATCGTTGGGGTCACGGGAGAACAGGTGCGCTCCGCACTCGCCGCAGAAGCACTTCTCCGAGCCGCCGTCGGGATGCCGCCAACCCTTGATCAGATGCTCGCCCGACAGAAAGCGCAGTGCGTTGCCGTCGATCCGCGCCGACGCCGACGCGGCGGTGCCGGTGCGGCGCTGACAGCGGGTGCAGTGGCAGTAGGAGGCGCCAAGCGGGGCCTTGGCCAGCTCGAAGCGGACCGCTCCGCACATGCATCCGCCCTGGAGTGTTGTGAAGCTCATGTCCGTGCATCTTCTCAGGCGGCCGCCGTGGCGCGGTACGCTTGTTGTGCAGTGCCGGCCGTAGATCACGATCTGGATAGTTCTCAGCCGAACGGGAATGCTCCCGCGGCGAGCCTTCCTGCACACCCGGACCAGCCGCGCAACGGCGGGCACCCGCATCAGGGCCACCCCCGGCAGGGCGGCGGGCATCCCCATGGCGGGCACCCGCACGGATTGCGGGCCGACGCTTTCAGCGCTCGCAGCGAGCGCGACGCGCGCATGGTGCCGTTTGATTTCGACGCCTCGCCGTTCACGATCGCGTGGGAGCTGACGCGCGCGTGCGCCTACGCGTGCCTTCACTGCAGAGCGGACGCACAGCACCCGCGCGACCCGAACGAGCTGGACACCGAGGAGGGCAAGCGGCTGATCGACCAGCTGGCGTCGTTCGGGACGCGGCCGATCCTGGTGCTCACCGGCGGTGACCCGCTGATGCGCCGGGACCTGTTCGAGCTGGCGGCTTATGCGAACGAGCGCGGCCTGCGGGTTTCGCTGACCCCGACCGCGACCGCGCTGCCGACCGTCGCGCGGATGCGCGAAGCGAGCGCCGCCGGCATTCGCAGGATCGCGTTCAGCGTCGACGGCGCCGACCCCGAGGCACACGACCACTTCCGCGGCTTTCGCGGCTCGTTCGAGCGCACCCTGCAGGGGATCGCCAACGCTCAAGAGGCCGGGCTGCCGCTGCAGATCAACACGACCGTGTGCGAGCTCAACGTCGACCGGCTCGAGGCGATGGTGCCGCTTGTTGCGGAGTGGGGCGTGGTCCAGTGGTCGCTGTTCTTCCTGGTGCCGACCGGACGTGGCGCGCGACTGGGCGTCCTGTCCGCCGAGCGGCACGAGCGCGTGCTCGAGTGGCTCTACGAGCTGTCGCTGAGAGCCCCGTTCGACATCAAGGCGACGGCCTCACCGCAGTATCGCCGGATCGCCGTGCAGCACACGCGCGAGCATGGCGAGGGGTCGATCGCCGGCGCCGGCTTCCAATTCGCCGATGGGCTCGACCGCCCGATGAAAGGCGTCAACGACGGCCGCGGGTTCATGTTCATCTCGCATCTCGGCGAGGTCACCCCATCTGGCTTCCTGCCGTTGGCGGCCGGAAACGTGCGCGAACAGAGCCCCGTCGAGATCTATCGCAACGCGCCCTTGTTCCGGTCGCTACGCGACCCGGAGGCGCTCAAGGGCAAGTGCCGCGCGTGCGAGTTCCGCGAGCTCTGCGGTGGCAGCCGCGCGCGCGCCTACGCGATGACCGGCGACTACCTCGCCGCCGACCCCAGCTGCGCGTACATGCCGCCGGGATCCGCCTGACCACACACACCTCACATGCCGCCGGGATCCGCCTCGCGAGCGAGTAGCGCGTGGGAAGACGGGTTTGAGCGGACAAACCTCGGTTCGGCCCGAGGGGTTGCCCGTTCGATGTCGATTTTCGTGCGCACACGGACAATCCGGCGCCGCAGGCAAAGCTTTGTCCGTTCGGACGCGTTGCTTAGCCCCTTTACGGTCTCAGCGCGCGCTGAGCTTACGCGCAATCGCCCCGCACGCGACGATCACTCGATCACTCGATCACTCAACCATCACGGCGAACGGCTGGCAGCTAGCTAGCTAGCCGCGGTTCAGCGCCGAGCGCAGGTGCTCGATCAGGTCGATCGGCGTGGGGTCGACGCCGCGCAGGACCGCGAGGTACAGCGACACCAGGTCGCCCAGCAGCACCAGCGAGACGAGCCGCTCGGTGCGAGTCTCGCCAATCGTCTCGACCCGGAAGGCCGGCGCGTCGTGCGCTTCGATCATGCCTCGCGAGAGCTCGATCCGCTGACGGACCCGCGGGTGCAGGTCGGAATCGTCAAGGAACACGGCGCTGAACGGTGCGAGCGAACCGGCCGCCTCCCAGCCGCAGATCTCGTTGTGGTTGATCTCCGGGATCTCACCGGCAAACGCCGGCGCCTTCGCGTTCTCGTTGATCTGGCACTTCCAGCGGTAGGCGATCGGGATCGTCAAGCCGGCCCCGGCAATCTGCGGGACCGTCCCGTGCAGGCCCCGCGCGAGCGTCTTGGCGAGCGAATCGTCGGGGCCGTCAGGCCCCCACGCCGCGACCAATCGCTCAGCGTGGGCGGCGGCCACGTCGATCTCGGAATGCAGCCGCTCGCAGACGCCGCAGATCGCGGCGACCTCGATCGCCGTGACGAACGAGTAGGCGACCGCGGCGCGCGGCTGAAAGCCGCCTGGAAGACCCACGACGGGCACCCTGTCGGCACGTGCGACCTGCGCCAGCATGCCGCCGGTGCTGGCGACGATCTGCCGCGCGCCGAGCGCCTTGGCGGCTTCGTAGATGGCAAGCGTCTCCTCGGTGTTACCCGAGTAGCTGCAGCACAGCACGGTCGTGTCGGGCGTCGTCCACGCCGGCATCTCGTAATCGCGCGCCAGCAGGACCGGCCTGGAGGCGCGGTCGCCCAGCGCCGCCCGGGCCAGCGCGCCGCCGATCGATGAGCCTCCGACCCCCGCGACGATCAACCCGCCGGGCGAGTCATGCTCCTCGAGCTTGGCGGACTCCACCCGCCACAGAGCGTCCGTCAGATGCTGCGGCATCGCCAGGATGTCGGCAAGATACCCGGACTTGTCGACGGCCGCGACGGAGTCGCTCGAGAGCTCCAGTTGCACGCTCAAAACTTGATCGCCCCATCCGGTAGATGCACACCAGGGAAGATACGCGCGCCGGCGCGCAGGACGTTGTCCGCCCCGAGCCGGACCCCGGCGCCGACTACGACGCCGCCGTCGATGCTGCAGTGCTCACCGATATCGCTGCCGGCGGCGACGATCGAGCCGTGCACCGTCGTGCGCGCCCCGATGTGCACGTCGTCGAGCAGCACCGAGCTCTCGATCCGCGCGCCGTCGTCGATCCGCACGCCGTTGCCGAGCACCGTGCGCCCGCCGACGATCGCGTGCGCAGCGATCGCGCAGCCGGCGCCGACGATCGCCGGCGCACCGACCCGTCCCTGCAACTCGCGGGAATCGATGATCCGCATCCCGCTACGGCCCAGCTGCATGCCGATGTCGGTGCGCACGTTGCCCTCGAGGATGTCGAAGGTCGCCTGCAGGTAACGCTCGGGCGTGCCGATGTCCAGCCAGTAGCCGTCGACCTCGTAGCCGTACAGGCGGCCGTCCACGAGCGTCGGGAACAGATCGCGCTCGATCGAGATGTTGGTCCCCGACGGCGCCATCCCGTCGAGCACCTCGCGCTCCAGGATGTAGACGCCGGCGTTGACCAGGTTGGTGTCCACGATCTGATCGGGCCCCGGCTTTTCCAGGAACTCGCTGACCGAGCCATCCGCACGCTGGCGCACGAGTCCATAGGCCGACGGGTCCTGCACCGCGATCAGGGCGATCGTCCCGCGCGCCCCGGTGCGCTCGTGCGCGGCGAGCTGTGCGGTCAGGTCGATGTCGGTCAGCACGTCGCCGTTGAGCATGACGAATCGTTCCTGCAGCAGATCCTCGGCGTACTTGAGCGCTCCACCGGTGCCGAGCGGCTTTGGCTCCTCCACGTAACGCAACCGGATCCCCAGCGCCGATCCGTCGCCCAGCACCTCACGCACGCCGCCGGCGAGGAAGCCGCACGACAGCACCACGTCGTCGACGCCGTGCGAGCGCAACCACTGCAGCATGTACCACATGAACGGTTGCCCTGCCAGTGGCACCACCGGCTTGGGCAGGTTGGAGGTGAGCGGCCGCAGACGCGTGCCCTCGCCACCGACGAGAATCAGCGCTTGCAAGCCGCGCACCCTGAAACGAGCCGGCTCATCTGCCGATCCCCTCGTACACGAACCCCGCCGCGCGGACACTGCTCGGATCGAGGCAGTTGCGCCCGTCGATCACCACCCGACCGGACGTCACGGACGCCGCCTGCGCCCAATCGAGCGCAACGAACTCGGGCCATTCAGTGACGATCACGATCGCGTCGACGTCGCGCACCGCGTCGATCGCGCTGTCGGCGAACTCAACGCCGGGCATCAGCTTGCGCGCCTCGTCCTCTGCGACCGGATCGAACGCGCGCACGCGCGCCCCGTCGGCCTGCAGGCGCGCCGCCAGCACCAGCGAGGAGGCTTCGCGCATGTCGTCGGTGTTCGGCTTGAACGCCAGCCCGAGCAGCGCCACGCGCTTGCCGACCAGCGATCCAAGGTGCTTCTGGAGCTTGCCGATCACCCGCCGCTTCTGGAGCTCGTTGACCTCGATCACGGACGTGAGCAGCTGGAAGTGATAGCCGGAGTTGCCCGCGAGCTGCTTGAGCGCAGCCACGTCCTTGGGAAAGCAGGAGCCGCCGAAGCCGATCCCCGGCGCCAGGAAATGCTTCCCGATGCGCCGATCCAGGCCCATGCCCTTCGCGACTTCGAGCACGTCGGCGCCGGTCTCCTCGCAGACGTTGGCGATCTCGTTGATGAACGAGATCTTGGTCGCGAGGAACGCGTTGGCGGCCAGCTTGATCATCTCGGCGCTGGGTATGTCGGTACGCAGCAGCGGGGCGTTCAGCGGGCTGTAGAGCTCGACGACGGCGTCGCCGGCCCAGTCGCCGACGTCGCCGACGACGACCCGATCAGGATCGCGGAAGTCGGCCAGCGCCGAGCCCTCTTTGAGGAACTCGGGGCACGACACGTACGAGAACTCGGACTTGCCGCGCTCATCCAGGATCCGCCGGATCGCCTGACCGGTACCGACCGGCACCGTCGACTTCATCACCAGCGCGTGGCCGGCGTTCGCGGGCATCGCATCGACGACCGCGTGCACGGCCGAGAGGTCGGCGTCGCCGGAGTACGTCGGCGGCGTGCCGACCGCCACGAACAGCAGCCGCGCATGCTCCAGCGCCGGCGCCAGTTCGGTGGAGAAGTGCAGGCGATCACCGCTGGCGGCCACGGATTCGGCAAGGCCCGGCTCGTAGATTGGGATCTCACCGCGGCGCAGGCGCGCTACCTTCTCGGCATCGACGTCGACGCAGTACACCTCGTTGCCGAGCTCGGCGAAGCCAGCCGCGGTGACCAGCCCCACGTAACCGGTGCCGATTACCGCAATCGGCTCACGACTCGCGTTCATCACCGGCTCCAGCGTACAAGAAGCGCGCGTTTGGCCTCTGGTTGAGACCCGTTTAGGGATCACTTACGGCGAGAGGTATCGCTTAGGGTGCTTAGGGCGGGCTGCGCGCGCCCTTACGGCAAGGCTCTGATCGGGTCAGCGGGCCGACGGCGGATGAAGCGTCAGCGAAGCCGCGATTGCGACCATCTGCGAGTTGGGGATGGTGTTGGCGAGCGTGTTCGACACCCAGTAGGCGGCCTGCGGCGTGCGCCACGCGACCACGCTCAGCTTGCCTCCCTGCGAGTACTCGAGCAGCGTCTTACCGCCGACGACCTGCGTCTGCGTGGGATCGTTCAGGAGCGGCGGGTGCAGCCAGGTTGTTCCCTGCACCGTGTAGTACTCGCCCAGCACCGAGTTGATCACCAGCGTGAACACGTACGAGGTGTAAGGGGCCCCGCCCGGGCCGCGGATCAGGTAGTTCCGGGGGTAGGAGCCGGTGTACTCGCTCTCGGGGTTGGGATACTCGTCGCAGTTGGCGGTGATGCTGGAGCAATACTCCGAGCCGGCTTGGATCAGGCGGGGGTAGTAAACGGGCATCGCGATATTGCCCAGTTGCGAAGACTGCGAGGCTCCTTCACGAGGGTCGGCGGCCAGCCCCGTGCTCGGGACGGCGGCGACCGGTCGCGGGTGCGCGGACGCAGACTTGGAAGGGCTCGGGGGCGTGCTCGGCGCGATCGTCGGGGTCATGAACGCCTGGTAGGCGGCCGCTTGCGCCGCCGGCGTGGCGGTCACATAGCACGGCTGTGCTGCAGCCGCACCGGTGCCCCCACAGGGCTCGAAGATCGCCGGGAACGGGATGCTCTTGAGCTCGTGGCCGTCGGCGTCGAGGATCAGGTCGAACAGGTTGATCAGCCCGTCGGTCGTGTGCAGCGACTTGTCGGTCTGCACGTTGTCGCCGAAGATCTGCAGCAGCGTGCTCTCGTTGTCGAGCAGCTGATTGACGCCGTACTGGTCCTTCGCCCAGCGGATGAAGTCCTGCTGGCGGGCGTTGCGGACGATGTCGCTGTCGGTGTGGCGGAAGCGCACGAATTGCAGCGCGGCGCTGCCACAGAGCTTCTGGTACCCGGGCTGGATGTCGATGCTCGAGTAGTCGGTCTGCACGGTGTTGTTGTAGTAACGATGATCGACGTCGCTGTAGACGCAGCCGATCGCGTCGACCAGCTGCTCGAAGCCCGCGAAGCCGAGGTCGAGGATGTGGTTGACGACCAGGCCGGGGAAGACCTGCTGCTGCAGCGTCGTGATCAGAAGGTTGGGACCGCCGAGCGAATACGCCGCATTCAGCTTGAAGTCGCCGCTCGCGCCGCCGCCGGTCGGAAGCTGGATCTCGAGGTCACGCGGGATCGAGAGCAGGTTGATCGTCGCGGAGCTGTCGTCGATCCTGACCAGCATCATCGTGTCGGTGTTGGCCGAGTTGTAAGGCGTGCCGGCCCGGTGGTCGGAGCCGATCAGCAGCAGCGTCTGCGGCGCCCCCGGAGCCGGGAGGGTGACCTTGGCCTTGCGCAGCGGTGCGGTGTGATTGAGGTAGGTGACGATCTGCTTGACCTGCAGCAGCCCGGCGACGGCCGTCGTGGCCGCCGCGCAGGCAATCACCAGCAGGGCGCCGCCGACGAAGCGCCACAGCGCCCCGCGCCTTGACTTCGGGACCAGGATCAAGCTACAAGCCGCCCTCGATCGAGCGCAGTCCGCGGTGCGCGGCTCGCTCGTCGGCCGAAGACTCAAGCTCGGCATGCGCCCCGATCTCCTGCACCGGGGCGCGCGGGCGCAGCTGCGACCGACGATCCTCGGGCGCATACATCGGGATCACCCGCACGAAGTCCGCCAGCGCGCGGCGGTAGCGCGCCAGCGCCGTGATCGAGACCCATTCCTCGGGGCCGTGGTGGCCGGCCCCGGCCGGCCCGAACTCGACCGCCGGAATGCCCGCCTCGATGAACGACGCGGCGTCTGAGGCGCCGTCGCGCCCGACGGCGAGCACCTCACCGCGGGTCGAGCGTGCGACGGCGTCACGCAAGGCGCGAACGAAAGGCTCCGCCGGCGAGACCGTGACGGGTGGGTGGATGAAGGTGCGCTGCACCTCGATCCCCGCGATCGCGCGGACCTGGGTGAGGATCTCAGCTGGATCCTGGCCAGGGAGGTAGCGCACGTCGACCGACATCGCGCAGCGATCCGGCACCTTGTTGACCGCGTCGCCGCCCGCGATCCGCCCCAGGTTGATCGACGGCCGATCGAACATCTCCGAGGACTCGCGCATGAACGGCAGGGTCTCGATCGTACGGAACACGTCGACGGCCTTGAGCACTGCGTTGTCGCCCAGCCACGGCGTCGAGCTGTGGGCGGCGCGGCCGTGCACCATGATCCACATCGCCAGCACGCCCTTGGCCTCCACGCCGATGTGCATGTCGGTCGGCTCACCCGTGATCGCGAAATCCCCGCCCCCGCCGCCGGCCACGAACCAGTCGGTCGAGCGCTCGTCGAGCTCTTCGGACTCCTCGTCGGGAACGCACACGAATCGCACCCGGACCCGCTCCTGGCGTTCGATGTCCTTGAGCGCGCACATCATCGCGGCGAGGCCACCCTTCATGTCGTAGGCGCCGCGCCCGATCAACCGATCCCCTTCGACGCGCGGCTCGAACTGCTCGGGGCGGCCGGGGACCACGTCGAGGTGCCCGTGGAAGACCACGCAGGGACCCTCGCCGAGCGGGGCTCCGACCTCTGCCACCAGCAGCGGCAAGCCGTTGTGGTCATGCTCGATCACCTCGATGTCCCTGGATTCGAGCCAACCACGCACGAATCCTGCAGCCGACTGCAGCTCCTCGGTACGCGAGGTGTCGTAGCGGATCAGCCGCTCTGCCAGGATCCGCTCATCGACCATCCCCTGAGGATAAGGGGGAATCGCGCTGGAGCGCGATTCCCTTGGAGATTCGCTGCGCGGGGAATCGCGCGGGGCGCGATTCCCTTGGGAGATTCGCTGCGCGAATCTCCCGGTGACAGTCTCCCGTCACGGCGCGCTTCTGACCAACCGGCCAGTAAGCGCGGAGGTTGGCAAGAGATCTAGCTAGCTACCTTCGGCGATCCGCAGGAACGCCTCCCAGCGACGCTTGTCCTTCGTGGCCAGACGGCGCTTCTCGGTGTCCTCACCCGCTGCGGCGAGCTCGTTCTCGGCCTCGACGAGGCGCTCGCGCAGTTCGGCGACGTTGAGCGATTCGGGCGTGATCGCCTCTTCCACGAGCAGCATCGCGTGATTGTCGGCGACCTGGATGTACCCCTCCGCCTGGGCGAAGCGGACGATGTCGGTCTCGCTGCGGTAGAGCCGCAGCTCGGTCGGATCGAGTACGCCGAGCAACGGCGAGTGCCTGGCGCGCACGCCGATCAGACCGTCGGCCGTGCGCGTCGAGACCATCTCGACCTCGTCGTTGAAGACCTCGCCCTCGGGCGTCAGCACCTCGCAGCGAAACTTGGAGAACGCCATCTAACTCGCGCCCCCAATCCGGCTGCCTACTCGCGCACCACGCTCAGGCATTGCGCGCATCCTCGGCGACCTGGTCGATCCCGCCCTTCATGAAGAAAGCCCGTTCGGGCACGTCGTCGTGCTTGCCCTCGAGGATCTCCTTGAAGCCCCGGATCGTCTCCGCGATCGGTACATACACGCCGGGGGTGCCGGTGAACTGCTCGGCGACGTGGAACGGCTGCGACAGGAAGCGCTCCAGCTTGCGCGCGCGGGTGACGGTCACGCGGTCGTCGTCGGACAGCTCGTCGATCCCGAGGATCGCGATGATGTCCTGCAACTCCTTGTAGCGCTGCAGCACCTGCTTGACCTGGTTGGCCACATAGAAGTGCTCCTCGCCGAGGATCGCGGCCTTCAAGATCGTGGAGCTCGAATCGAGCGGATCGACGGCTGGGTAGATCCCCTTCTCCGAGATCGACCGGGACAGCACGGTGGTGGCGTTGAGGTGCGCGAACGCGGACGCCGGGGCCGGGTCGGTGAGGTCGTCGGCGGGCACGTAGATCGCCTGCACCGAGGTGACCGAGCCCTTGCGGGTCGAGGTGATCCGCTCCTGCAACTGCCCCATCTCGGAGGACAGCGTCGGCTGGTAGCCAACCTGCGAGGGCATGCGGCCGAGCAGCGCCGAGACCTCGGAGCCGGCCTGCACGAAGCGGAAGATGTTGTCGATGAACAGCAGCACGTCCTGGCCCTCTTCGTCACGGAAGTACTCCGCCATCGTCAGGCCCGAGAGCGCCACGCGCATGCGCGCGCCGGGCGGCTCGTTCATCTGCCCGAACACGAGCATCGTCTTGTCGATGACGCCGGACTCCTTCATCTCCAGCCACAGGTCGTTGCCCTCGCGCGAGCGCTCGCCGACGCCGCAGAACGCCGACAGGCCGCCGTGCTCCTGCGCGAGGTTGTTGATCAGCTCCTGGATGATCACGGTCTTGCCGACGCCGGCGCCGCCGAACAGGCCGACCTTGCCGCCCTTGGCGTAAGGCGCGAGCAGGTCGATCACCTTGATGCCGGTCTCGAACATCTCGGTCGTCGGCGTCAGCGCCTCGACGCTCGGCGCGTCGCGGTGGATCGGCCAGCGCTTGACGTCCTTGCTGAGCGCCGCGCCGAGGTCGATCGGGTCGCCGAGCAGGTTGAAGATCCGCCCGAGCGTCTCGCGGCCGACCGGGACCGTGATCGGCGCGCCAGTGTCGATCACCTCGGTTCCGCGCGAGAGGCCGTCGGTCGAATCCATCGCCACCGCGCGCACGCGGTCATCGCCGAGGTGCTGCTGGACCTCGCAGATCAGCATCTCCTCTTCCTGCGCGGCGATGTCCTGGGCCTCCTCCTCGGCGGCCGCCTTGGGCCGGCGGACCGCGATCGCGTGGTTGATCTCAGGCAGCTTGTCGGGGAACACGGCCTCGATCACGACCCCTTGGATCTCCTCGATCCGGCCGGTGTTGACCTTTGGCGCCTTGGTGCGGGTGGCTTTTGCGGTGGTGGCTGACATGTTTAGGTCTCCAGTTCAGTTTCTAACCGAGGCCTTCGGCGCCGGCGACGACTTCCATGATTTCCTGGGTGATCTCGGCCTGGCGGGCCCGGTTCATCTGCAGCGTCAGATCCTCGATCAGCTCGCCCGCGTTCTCCGAGGCGTTGCGCATCGCGGTCATCCGCGCGCCGTGCTCGGAGGCGGTGGACTCCAGCAGCGCCCGGTAGATCGAGATCTCGACGTAGTCGGGAACGAGCCGACGCAGGATCTCCTCCGGGCCAGGCTCGAACTCGAACGAAGCGCGGTGGCCACCGGCCTTGGCGGCCGCCTCAGAATCCTCATCATTTGTGAGTACCGCCTGCTGCAGCGGCAGCAGCGTGTCGCGCCTGACGATCTGCGTGATCGGCGAGACGTATCCGTTGTAGAAGATCTCGACGCGGTCGACCTCGTTGTCGACATAGGCGACCATCAGCCGCTCGGCGATCCGCCGGGCGTCGGCGAACGCCGGGCGATCCGAGAACCCGATGAAGCTCTGCGCCGGCGCGAGGCCGCGGAACGACAGCGAGGAGGCCGGGCGCCTGCCGGAGGCGAAGTAGATCGGCGCGCGCCCCGCCGCTTCCTGCTCGCGGCCGGCGGCGACGCCGGCGCGAACGATCTGCGAGTTGAACGCGCCGGCCAGACCGCGGTCGCCCGCGATCAGTAGCAGCGCGACCCGTTCCACGGACTCGTGCTCGGACAGGATCGGCACCTTAGGGACGGCACCGACGCGGGCCGAAGCCTGGCTCGTCATCCGGCGCATTGCTTCGGCATACGGTCGCAGCGCCTCGATCCGCTGCTCGGCGCGGCGCAGCCTGGCCGCCGCGACCATCTCCATCGCGCGTGTGATCTTCTCGATGTTCTTGATCGAGGCGATCCGGTTGCGAACGTCGCGTTGTGATGCCATTGACGTCTGGGCGTGCCGGCTAGGCCGGCAGCGCCGCAGCCTCCTCGAGCGGATGGCCCTCTTCGTCGAGGTCGAAACCGAAGTCATCGGCGTACTGCTTGACCGCGGCGTCAATCGCGGCGACCGTGTCGTCGCTCCAGTCGCCGCCGGCGATCTTCTTCATCAGCTCAGGCTCGCTGCCGCTCACGGAGTCCGATAGCGCCTCGAGGAAGTGCTCGACCTTGCTCGTCGTGATCCGGTCCAGGTAGCCGTTGGTCGCAGCGTAGATCTGCACGACCTGCTCCTCAACCGGCATCGGGTCGCCCTCTGACTGGTTCAGCATCTTGACGAGCCGCTCGCCACGCGCCAGCGTCCGTTGTGTATCAGCGTCGAGCTCGGAGCCGAACTGCGCGAATGCCTCGAGCTCGCGGTACTGCGAGAGCTCCAGCTTGAGCCGCCCGGCGACCTTGCGCATCGGCGTGATCTGAGCGTTGCCACCAACGCGGGAGACCGAGATCCCCACGTTGATCGCCGGCCGCACGCCGGAGTTGAACAGCTTCGGCTCGAGGAAGATCTGGCCGTCGGTGATCGAGATCACGTTCGTCGGGATGTACGCCGAGACGTCACCGGCCTGCGTCTCGATCACCGGCAGCGAGGTCAGCGAGCCACCACCGAGCTCGTCGCTCAGCTTCACGGCTCGCTCGAGCAGCCGTGAGTGCAGATAGAACACGTCGCCCGGGTAGGCCTCGCGGCCTGGCGGGCGGCGCAGCAGCAGCGACATCTGCCGGTAAGCGTAAGCGTGCTTGGTGAGGTCGTCGTAGATCGTCAGCGCCGCCTTGCCGTTGTAGAGGAAGTACTCGGCCATCGCGCAACCGGAGTACGGCGCCAGGAACGTGATCGGCGCGGCCTCGTCGGCGGCTGCCATCACGATGATCGTGTTCTGCAGCGCGCCGGCGTCCTCGAGCGTCTTCGCGAGCTGCACGACGGCCGCCTTGCGCTGACCGATCGCGACGTAGACGCAGATCAGGTCGCGGTCCTTGTTGTTGATGATCGCGTCGACCGCGATCGTCGTCTTGCCGGACTGGCGGTCGCCGATGATCAGCTCGCGCTGGCCGCGGCCGATCGGGATCATCGAGTCGATCGCCTTGAGCCCGGTCAGCATCGGCTCCTTGACCGGCTGGCGCTGGACGACCCCGGGCGCCTTGTGCTCGACCGGCCGGACCTCGGTGGTGTGGATCTCGCCCTTGCCGTCGAGCGGGTTTCCGAGCGGATCGACGATCCTGCCGAGCATCGCCTCGCCGACGGGGATCTCGAGCAGGCGCTTGGTTCGCTTGACCGTGTCGCCCTCGGAGATCTGCTCCCAATGGCCGAACAGCACCGCGCCGACGTTGTCGGACTCGAGGTTCAGCGCCAACCCGATCACATCGTGTGGCAACTCGAGCATCTCGTACGACATGCAGTTCTCGAGGCCGTGGACCCGGCAGATGCCGTCTGCGACGGACAGCACCGTACCCACTTCGGTGAGCTCGGCGCTGGCCGTGTCGAGACCCTCGATCCGGCTCTTGAGGATCGAGGTGATCTCGTCTGGGTTGATCTGCATTCAAAAGCTCCTTGGGTGACTTACCGCGACGCGACGTTCTCTCAGGCCTGCGCGACTTGCCTACGAAGTTGGTTCAGACGGCTCCTGAGCGAGGCGTCCAGGATGAAGTTACCGACACGCAGCACGATCCCCCCGAGGATCTCCGGGTCGACGGTGCTGCTCAGTTCGATCTTGTTGCCGGTCTGCTCGCCGATCCGTTGCCCAACGCTGCGCACGGTCGCCTCATCCAGCCGCACGGCGCTGGTCACCTGGACGGGGAGCAGCTTGTTGGCGTGGTCCCAGAGCTCCTGATACCGGGCCTGGATGCGGAACACCGCGGGCATCCGGTGACGCTCGATCAGCGCCTCGAGGAAGTTCATCAGGATCGGCTCCGCCCCCTTCACCGCAGTGGTGAGACCCGATTTCTTCTCCTCGCTGGAGAAGTACGGGCTGAAGAAGAAAATCTCCAGGTCACGGCTTCCGCGCAGCGTGTCGGCGAACAGGTTGAGCTGCTCCCTGATCACGTCGAGCTGCTTGCGCTCGGTCGCGACCTCGAACAGCGACCGGGCATATACCTGAGCGATCTCCTCCACTAGTTTGCTCCGGCGCTGAGCGAGCTGAAATCGAGCTCGCGCAACGCATCCTCGACCAGGCGCTGGTGGTCCGCACTGGTCAGCGATTTGCGCGTCAGTCGCTCGGTCGCCTGCACTGTCAGGTCGGCGACCTCGCGGCGGATCTCGTCGATCGCGCGGGCCGTCTCGGCGCCGATGTCCCGCCGCGTCTGCTCGAGCAGGCGCTCGCGCTCGACGCGAGCGGCCTCGACCGCCTCGTGCTGGTGCACGTCGCCGGCCTTGCGCGCGCGGGCGATGATCTCGTCGGCCTGCTCACGCGCTTCCTTGAGCCGCTCGCGGTAGGAAGCCAGCAGGTCCTCGGCCTCCTTGCGGGTCTTGGCAGCCTCGTCGATCGACTCGTTGATCAGGTTCGCACGCTGGTCGAGCGCCGACGCGATCCGCGGGAACACCGCCTTGACCAGGATGAACAGCGAGATCGCGAACACCACCAGTGTCCAGATCATGATCCCGACGTTGGGCGTGATCAGGAACGAGCTGGTCCCGGGAGTCAGGTTGGGCAGCAAAGCAGCCACGTCGATCTCCTAGAGGAAGAAGGCGATGAACCCGCCGACCAGGCCGTAGAAGAAGCAGGCCTCGGTGAGCGCGAATCCCAGCCACTGGATCGAGGTGATCTCGTCGCGCATCTCCGGCTGGCGTGTGACGGACTCGATCACCTTGCCAAACAGCATGCCGATGCCGGCACCGGCACCCGCCGCGCCGCCGCCGGCGCCGACGCCGAGCGCGATCGCGCGACCCGCGTCCTGGCCCAACGTGACGTACGACGTCGCGGCGATTGTGTGAATCATGGCTAGAAGGGTGGGCAGCATTGACTCGATGGCTCCTTGTCGTGTGGCTAGTGGCTGCGGGCCGAGCCGCCGATGTAGATGGCGGTCAGGATCGCAAAGATGAATGCCTGCAGTCCGGCGATCAGAACGGCTTCGAAGACGAAGATCGCGATCCCGGCCGGCAGGGTGAACCAGCTGATCACCTGTAGGCCCAGCAGGACCCCCAGCTCCCCACCCATGAAGGCGATCAGCAGATGTCCGGCGAGCAGGTTGGCCCACAGACGGACGGTGAGCGAGATCAGCCGCAGGAAGGTGGAGACGATCTCCAGCGGGAAGATCATCAACAGCATGCCGCCGCCGACGCCCGCGGGGATCAGGCTCTTCATATAGCCGCCCGGTCCGTGGTGCCGGATGCCCTCATAGTTGAAGGCGATGAACACGCCGAGCGCGAGGATCAGCGGGAACGCCACGTTCGTATCGGCGGCGTAGATCTGGAAGGACGGGATGTGCAAGCCGAACAGCGTGAACTTCTCGCCCGAGTTGACCGGCAGCGGCAGGTAGCCGAGCAGGTTCGTGACGAGGATGAACACGAACAGCGTGCAGACCAGCGGGAAGTACTTCTTGGTCAGCTTCGGGTCCATGTTGTCCTTGGACATGGACTGCGTGAGGTTGTACAGCGACTCGACCGCCACCTGCAGACGCCCCGGCCGCGATTGCAGTCGCTTGGCGACGTACAGCATGATCCCGATCGTGATCACGCAGGTCATCAGCAGATACAGGACGCCCTTGTTGAACGCGACCGGGCCCAGCTTGAACCAGGTGTCGAGCTTGAACTCGTCCACCGGCGTGAACACGCCGCTGGCCACCGTCGGAGCCTTGTGGCCCTTGACGCCGAAGATCACGGCGAACAGCACGATCCCGAGGATGTAGACGGCCAGGACCGAGTAGCCGATCTTCTTGCCCTTGCTCCAGTTCTTCATGGCTTTGATCGCGCTGCCTTTCGATTCGGCGGGCCGCTGAGAACCCTGACGACGAACGCGAGCGAGTAGGCGCCGAAGATGACCAACGCCGCTGTCAGCCCGTCTGCGCGGGCGCCGACGACGCCCGCCAGGACGATCGCCCCGGCGAGCAGCCAGATGCGCCCGAACGCCTCGAACATGTTCGCGCCCAGCTGCGCGCGCGGCTCCTTGAGCTTGGTCAGCAAGCGCCTGTCGCTCGCCTGGATGATCCGCTGCGCGATCCACGCGATGGCGCCGACGGCAAACCCGAACGGCGGCACGCCGAGGGCGAGAAGCGGACCCGCCAAAGCTGCCACGACCACGACGTCGATGTACCGGAGCAAAACCATTGCACGAGGTTCGGCGGCCATTTGGGAACCTACCGCCAAGGCCGGCTCCCGTGACGGAGCCCGGGCGCGCTCACTGTCCGGTCGGATGACCGGAGATGATCAGGAGCGCTACGGGGGAGGTTGGGCAAATCTGGGTGACGGTGGCGTGCCAACTAGGCGGCGCGGATGCTATCTCAACGGCGCCGCGTAAGCCTTGACGTTGCCGGTGGCGTTTCAGAGATCTCCGAAGCGCTTCACGATTACACGGATCGCCAACACGAACCCGACGCAGAAGCCCGCCAGCAGCAACGGCACCAGCGCGCCGACGAGCTCCCCCAAGCCCGCGCCGATCGCGGTGCAAATGAGGTTTACAGCCAGCATCATCGCGCCCGCTCCGGCGGCGTCGGCGGCGGTGTAGCGGCGGCGCGTGCGAGCCGGCGGCGGGGTGCCGGCGGGGCGGCGCGGGTGCTCGTCAGGGATCGGCAACGGCGCGCGCGTGCTCAGCCGCTGATCGGCGCGGCACCCGACGGCCCGCGGCCCGCGGCCCGCGAGCGCGGGCGTCGCAGCGCCGGCTTGGGCAGCTGGCCTTCGGCCCACATCCCGGCGAGGAACATTCGCGGCAGCCCGAAGACGCCCTCGAAGACGGCGTAACGCGGCTCCCAGCGCGGGAAGAACTTCGCGTTGAAGCGGTACAGGCTCTCGATCTGGAAGTAGCGGTTGAGCTTCGCGGCGAGCTTCCCGAGCACGCGCTCGACGATGTTCTGCGGGTCGTTCATGAACCGGGCGGCGGTCGCAAAGTTCAGCGACAGCTCCTCGATCCCGCGCTCGCGCAGCAACTCGACTGCCTGCGTGACGAGAAACTCGGTGAGGCCGTTGGGCGTCTGCGGATCGCGGCGCATGAACGACAGCGATACGGCGGCGCGCCCGTAGCAGGGCACGAAGTGCAGCACGCCGCGGACCACCCCCTCGCCGTCGCGCGCGAGCACGAACAGCGTGTCGGCCTCGCAGTCGCCGCGGATGGAGTCCATCGCCATCGAGAAGCCGCGCTCCGGCGCGCCGAGGCGGCCGCGCTCGAGTACTTCCTCGACCTGCGCGAGCGTGCCCTGATCGAGCGTTGCGAGCGTTCTCAGCTCGGCGGCGTAGCCTGCCTTGTGCAACCGGCTGACCGATTGACGGACCTTGCGGATCGGCCGGCCCTCCAGTGTGAACTTGTCCATCTCGATGATCGCCTCGTCGCCGAGGTATAGCGTGTGCAATCCGAGACCGTGATAGATGCCGAGCAGTTGCTCGCTGGCGCCGATCGCGGCGAGCTTCAGCCCGCGGGAGCGCGCAAACGCGCGCACCTCCAGCAGCAGCGCCGGAAAGTCACGCTCGGGGCCAACGGGATCGCCGGATAGCAGCAGCACCCCTGCCTCGACCCGGTAGCCGACGAAGGCCGTGCGGTCCTGGTTGAAGAAGTACTGCTTATCGGCGCGCAGCTTGAAGAACGACAGCGAGTCGCGCCCGTGCGCACGGACGACCTCGGTCGCGAGCTTGCGGGCCGCGGGTCCCGGCAACGCGCGCGGCGCCGCCAGCGGGCGGAAGATCACGTACGCGATCGCGATCAGCGAACCGATCTCGACGAGGTGCACGCTGAGCGGGATCCAGGCGAAGTGCAGGTGATCGTGGAACACGCTGTGTCGCTCGAACTGCAGCGGACCGCTCCGGTAGCGCAGCAGCGCCCAGGTCTCGTTCAGCACGCTCGTGACCGACGGGCGCCCCTCCGAGGCCCAGCACGCGACCGAAGCGGCGATCAGGCCGCCGAGGCCGAGCAGCGGCGCGCGCCACAGCGCGGAGCGCAGCGTGATCGGATCGTGCTCGACCGTGAACGCCCCGCGCCACCTGTAAAGCGCCGCGGCCGTCGCCAGCGAGATCAGCGACTCCTCGTAGTCGAGCCCCTTGAAGATGTTGAGAAGCACGAGCGCGAGCAGCAACCCGAGCGCGACGTGCAGCGCGCGCCGCCGGCGCTTTGCCAGGTACGGCGCGACCAGCAGCAGCGCCGCCCCGGCGGGGAGCGCGAGCGCGTGGAAGATCCGCATCGTCGCGACCGGCTCGATGCTCAGCAGCAGATGACCGCGCCAGCGGATGTCGGGCGTCAACGCCGAGGCGATGTTGATCAGCCCCACGACGACGGCGCCGACGGCAGCGACCGCAGGCGGCCAGCGCGGCTCAGATTTTCGATGTTTCACGGTGAAAGGCAAAGTGCCGGTCTTTGGTCGCCGCCGACGTGTTGATCGGCGTGACGGCGCAAAAGCTGAACAGCGACCGGCTGCTAAACAGAATCTACAGCTTCGGCCAGGATTGGTTACGACGCCGCCCGCCGCGTTCCTGCGCGCCGTCCGGGCAAATGCCGGCGGTTTGCTGCACGCGCGCTCGCCGGGGCTTCGCGCGCGGACCCGGCGTGGGCCGCGCTTTCGCGGCACCCTAGGCTCGGCCGAGCGCCGCCAGCCGCTCGGTGGGCCGTGCGCGACCTCAGCCGAGCGCCGCCAGCCGCTCGGTGGGCCGTGCGCGACCTCAGCCGAGCGCCGCCAGCCGCTCGGTCACCTGCGCCTGCTTGCCGGCGAGCTCGCGCTCGAGCTCGGCCAACTCGCGCAGACGGCCCCGCACCAGCGCCAGCTGCGTCTCGATGTGACCGAGTGCCTGTGCCAGCAGCCAGCGCTGGCGCTCGACGTCGTCGCTGGCCGTCTCCTGATACTCGCGCCGCAACTCGGCGCGGGCAGCGTGCGCCTCGACCAGGCTCGAGAGCTGCTCGAGCGATAGCCCGAGCAGGTCCCGCAAGCGCATGATCTCGCGCAGGCGCTCGGCATCGGCGGAGCTGTAGCAACGGTGCTTGCCCTGCTCGCGTGGGGCTCCCGCGCCAAGCAACCCGAGCTCCTCGTAGTAGCGGATCGTGCGCGGCGTCGTGCCGGTCAGCTCGGCGAGCTCGCCGATTCGCATCGGCTTTGGCGCGGTCGCGCTCACCGCGTCGCCAGCGGGCCCGGGAGTGCCTCGGCGCCGGCCCGCAGGCCGGCGTCGGCATCGGCGTCGGCACTGGGGTCGGCGTGAGCCCCAGGCGCATGCTCTGCAACGTGCTTGGGTCGCGCGGCCGATACCACCGCACCGAGGATCGAGACAGCCGTCAGGCACCACAGCGCCGTGTGCATGTTGCTGATGAACGGCGTCAGCTGGGCGGTTGAGATCCCGTGCGCGAGGCCAGAGAAGACCGCGAACAGCACCGTCTTGGGCACCGAGGAGGTGACGACGGCGATCACGAACGCGATCGACAGCACCGCGCCGGTGTTCTGGACGAGGATCCGCGCCCCTGAGGCGATCCCGCGCCGGTGCGGCGCGACGACGCCCATCATCGCGGCCGTGTTGGGTGAGTTGAACATGCCCGAGCCGATCCCGACGACGAACAGGTACAGGCAGCTGGCGGCGTAGCTCGAGTCGCGCTCCAGCGTCGTCATCAGACCCAAGCCGATCGCCGTCACCAGCATCCCCATCGACGCGAGCGTTCGCGATCCGCGCCGGTCGGCGTAGACGCCCGCCAGCGGCGAAGCGACCAGCATCCCGAGCGCCAGCGGCGCCAGCTTGATCCCGGCGGTGATCGGTGAGTCGCCCTGCACGCCCTGGAAGTAGAAGACGAACAGGAACATCAGCGCGAACCGCGACAGGCCGTTGAGGAACGCCGCCCCGGACGCGGCCGAGAACAGGCGGTTGGAGAAGATCGAGAGATCGAGCATCGGCTGGCGGTGGCGGCGCTCGACCAGCACGAAGATCGGCAGGAACACCGCGGCGGCGATCAGCCCGCCGATCACGACCGGCGAGCCCCAACCCGAGATCCCGCCCTTGGAGATGCCCAGCACGAGCCCGGTCAGGCCGATCAGGAAGGTGATCGTGCCGGCGGCATCGAACGCCGTGTCCTCCGAGCGCCCGCTCTGCTCGTGCAGGATCAGGTACGCCCAGGCGCTGCCGGCGAGACCGAATGGCACGTTGAACCAGAACACCCAGTGCCACGAGATCGCCACCAGCGCGCCCCCCAGCACCGGGCCGATCACCAGCCCGACCGCGGCCACCATCGTGTTGGTGCCCATCGCCACGCCGAGCTGATTACGCGGGAACGCGTCGGTCACGATTGCTGCTGAGTTGGCGAACAGGAAGGCGCCGCCGATGCCCTGCAGGACCCGCCAGATGATCAGCTCGGTGCCGCTGCCGGAGAAGCCGGCGCCCAGCGAAGCCGCCGCGAACATCAGGAAGCCCCAGATGTAGGCCTGCTTGCGGCCGAATTGGTCCGACAGGCGCCCGGCGCTCAGCACCAGCACGGTCGAGGCGATCATGTAGACGAGAATCACCCACACCAGCTCCAGCAGGCTCGTGTGCAGGCTCCGCTCGAGATCCGGCAGCGCGATGATCAGCGTTCCGGAATTGATCGTCGCAAGCAGCATGCCGAGGCTCGTGCACGACAGTGCCCACCACTTGTAATTGCCGTGATCGGCGCGCACGCCGATCCGGCGCGAAGCCGGTCCGCTCCCCCCGTTCTGACCGTTCTGGGCGTTCTGGGCGTCGGTCGCGCCCACAGCTTGTTCTGACACTCTTCCCTCTCGTGCAATCAGCTTCTTACGTAAACGTAAGAATAGCAGCGCCGCCTTCTGGGCTTACCCGTTAGAGCCTGTCCGAATTACCCAGTGTGCGGCTGGCGAGCGCCGGACCAAGCGAGACGTGCGGGCGGAAGGCGCCGCGTAGCAGCGCTACGCAAGCCTTCCGACCGTGCCGGCTCGCGCCGGTCCGCCGCCGCCAGACGTGCGCGGGGTAAATTCGGACAGGCTCTAAGTAGTAGTGCTCTGGTAGATGAGCGGCCGTCATGCAAAACAGCTTTTGTGTGCAGCGGCCTGGGCGAAAAACGACGGAATCCGCGCAGTTTTTCGCCCAGCCTCCCGGGAAGGCGCCGCGAACGCCGCCGATCGCATGCTGGATAACCCAAACCGTGGTCAGCTGAGCCGTTTTGGGTCCGTGGCTCTCGTAGAGCTGCTCCAGAGCCCGAACCGCCAAAGACACCGTCGCTTTGGGTTGCTCAACAGCGCCACAGCAGTCCTCGCCCCGGCGCGGCCGAGCAGATCTCCCCAGCGAGCGTCGATCCGGCCGCTCCGGGGTTGCTACACCCTCCAGCAAGCCACCGCGCGCCCCGACCGCTGACTCGAGGCACGCCACCACCACGCCAATAAGCGCCCGATCAACAGGCCCAACACAACTGATGACCACCTACCAGAGCACTATTAGTGCCGAGACACGGCGTGTGCGGCCGGGTCAATGCTCGAACGCGGAGCGCAGCCGGTCAACGCTGAAACGCGGCGACGGTCGCCAGGATCACGAAGTGCGCCAGGATCACGAAGTGGTTAGCGCTGAAACGCGGCAACGGTCGCCAGGATCACGAACGTCGCGATCAGCGCGGCCCCCTCGAACGGGGTTGCCTCGCCATCGCCGGTGATCTGCCAGACGAGCACCGCGGTGCCGAACAGTGCGCCGATGTACACCGGGGCCAGTGAGAACGTCAGCGAACTGGCGGTCAGCAGCGAGACGAGCACGAGCGCCGGATAGACGAGTGCCGCGATCTGCGCGACCGAGTTCTTCACGACCGCGATCGCGAGCTCCGATTGCCCCTTGACCGCGAGCGCCACCGCGGTCACGTTCTCGACGGCGTTGCCCGCGATCGCAACGATCACGAGCCCCGCGAACGCCTGCGAGATGTGCAAAGTGTGGATCGTCGGCTCGAGCGCATGCACGAACCAATCGGAGGTGAGCGCCGAGCCGCCGCCGGCGAGCACGAGCAGCGTCATCGCAGTGGTCATCCCGAGCCGGGGCGGCGCGCTCCTGTGCTCGCCGGGGCCGTCGCCGGCGCGCAGATACTGGCGCAGCCACGACCCGTAGACGCACAGGATCGCGATCGCGCCGATGATCGAGATCGTCGTGATGTGATGGCTGGCGGGGTCACCGGAGGCGACGACGAGGCCGATCAGGACGATGATGAAGGAGGCCACCAGCAGCAGCGTCGCGGTGTCGTTGGGCAGGCGCGCGCTGAACTTCATCAGCTCGCCCGGCGCTCTGAACGAGCCGGCGACCAGCACGATCCCGAGCACCAGCAGCGCGTTGACGAGAATCGAGCCGAGGATCGCGGTCTGCGCGACGATCACGGCGCGATCCTGCAGCGCGAACAGCACGACGAAGAACTCGGGCAGGTTGCCGAGCGTCGCCTGCAGCAGACCGGTGATCGAGGTTCCGAGCCGCTGCCCGACCTGCTCGGTGGCGATCGACACGATCCAGGCTTGGCCGGCGAGCGCCAGCGTCGCCGGCACGAACGCGACGATCGAGTTGACGCCGTGCGCGTAGCGCGTCACCGCCGCCAGTCCCGTGAGCACGGTCACGGCAGCGATCACGACGCGCTGCGCCCGCGACAGGCCGGCGGGTTTGTGGGGCGCAGCGCGCACCGTGGCGCTAGCTCACTCGCTCGAACTCGCCGGTCTCGACGTCGCGCTGCACGGCTTGCACGATCTCGTGCTCGGTCGTGTCCGGGTCGAGCTTGCGCAGCTGGATGGTTCGCAGCCCTTTGAACTTGAAGATCTCCAGCACGTACACGAGGTACACGCTCGCGGCGAGCGCGAGCAGCAGGATCAGCGCCATCACGAGGCTCCAGCCGAGGTGGTAATGACCGTGGTGATCGGAGTACGGGACGAACCGCAGAGCGATCGCGACGCCGGCGAGCATCAGCGTCCAGCCGTACAGGTAGGCGACCGTCTTGCGGGTGCTGAAGCCAATCGCCGCCATCCGGTGGTGGAAGTGGTTGGCGTCAGCCGACCACGGGGCGCGGTGGTACTTGAGCCGCTTGGCGACCACGAACGAGGTATCGAGGAACGGCACCGCGAGGATCAACAGCGGCACCGCCAGCGCGACCACGGCGTTGGTCTTGATCGACCCGATCACCGCCACCACGCCGAGCAGGTAGCCGAGCAGGTTGGCGCCGCTGTCGCCCATGAACACCTTGGCCGGATAGAAGTTGTGAAACAGGAAGCCGAGCGCGCCGCCGGCGGTGATCGCGGCGAGCACGGCGGCGGCGCTCTCGCCGCCCTGCAAGTCGAATGCGATCACCGCGAAAGCGATCCCGTCGATCGTGCACACGCCGGCCGCCAGCCCATCGATGCCGTCGCTGAAGTTCACGATGTTCATCAGCGCCACCAGCCAGATCACGGTCAGCCAGCCGCCGGCCTGCGGGAACGTCAGGCTGCCGACGAACGGCAGCGTGACGTCCGTCACGACGGCGCCGCCCTTAACCGCGATCACCGCCGCTGCGATCTGCCCGATCAGCTTCGGCAGCGGCTTCATGTCGAATACGTCGTCGAGCGCACCGACGAGCGCGATCACGACCGCGCCGGCGACCAGCGCCCACGTGTGCGCGGCGCCGGCGGAACCGTGCCGGCCGCCGGGCGTGTGCCCCAGATGGATCGAAGCGGGCATCCAGATCACCGCCGCGACGAGAAAGCCTGCGAGGATCGCCAGCCCGCCCAGTCGCGGGGTCGAGCGCTGCGAGAGCCCCCGTGCGCGTGGCTCGTCGACGGCACCGACGCGCCGTGCGACCCACGCCGCGAGCGGCGTGAGCGCCGCCGCGATCGCCATCGCGACGAGGAATGCGAACACGGCGTCCCAGTAGCGCATGGCTTAGCCATAGCATGCCAGCCGCCGCCGACGGCTCACCCTCCCAACCAGCGCGGCGGCCCTCCCAACCAAGCACGGCAGCCCTCCCAACCAAGCGCCGCGGCTTTCCCAACCAAACGCCGTGGTAGCTCAACCAAGCGCCGCGGCGATGCGGGCGATCACCGTGAACGGCTCGTGTTCGAGCTGGCGCCAGGTGATCCGGATCACTCGGTAGCCGACGGCGATCAACCGCTGGTCGCGGCGGCGGTCGATCTCGAACGCGTTGCGCGTGTGATGGGTCTCCCAGCCGTCGAATTCGACGATCAGCTTGTGGGCGGGCCAGTGTAGGTCGACCTTGTGGCCGCAGACGGTCGCGTTGGCGAGCGGTTGTGGCAGGTCGGCGGCGCGCAGCAGCGCGATCAGCTTCCGCTCGGCCTTCGATCGCGTAAGCGCAGCCGTCCCGCTGTCGAGCAGCTCCCGCAGCTTGGCGGCGCCGGCGCGGCCGGGGAGGCGCGCCGTCGCGGCCAGGATCTGCGCGTCGGACGTGAGGTTACGGGCGCGGCTTTCGGCGAGCGCATTCTCAAGATCCAGGGCGCTCACGCAACCGGCCAGATCGACGAGCGTCCGAGCGGGAGCGGTTACCGGCAGGTCCAAGTGACGGCGCACGTCAACGGGCGCGATCGCGGCGACGCGATGAATTTTCAGACCTGGCCGCTGATGCGCGTTTCGGCCGATCAGCGTGACCTCGACAAGCTCACCCTCGGTCTCGACCATCCCCCACGCGGCTGCCGCCGTGCTGTGGCTCAGCAGGGCATAGCCGTGGAAGTGCATGATCGCGGCCGTCGCGAGCCCGAACGGCTCGACCCTTGGGCGACCGGAGAGATAGACGTCACGATATGCGATGTGCAGGCGACGGCTGCGAAGCCGCCGCGCGATCGCTCCACGGCCGATGCCAGCGGCGAGCAACTGCCGGCGGTGCACGAACCCGCGCTGCAACTCGACCAACCGCACGATCTCGGCGTCGCCCGTGCCGCGAACGTGCCCGAGCGACCAAACCTCCTTTGCGATCGGTCGATCGTCCGTTAGATGTCGATTTTCGAGCGCTGGCGGACAATCGTCGCCCGCAGGCAGAGGATTGTCTGTTGCAACACGCTCTGAGCTGTCCACGGACAGGAGTATCAGCCCATTCCTGGCCGAGATGGCCGTTTGTGACGCTCTCGTCACACACTTTTTGCACTTCCGTTTGCATCGTGATGCTCGCGGCGCAAACTGCGTCGGGCATAGGGCGAGGCGTGGGCGCGAGACGCTGTTGGCGCGGCGCGGCGCGGCGCGGGGCGGGGCGGGGCGGCGCGGCGCGGCTCGGCGCGGCGCGTCAGCGCGATGCGTCACTGATGCGATGCGCCAGTGCGAGGCGCTAGCGCGGGGCGTCGGCGATGATCACGGCGAGGTCGCCCTCTTGCCAGTGCAAGCGCGCGTCGAACCCGGCCTCCGCGAGCCAGGTCAGCTGCTCGGCGACGCTGCTCGGCTTGTCGTACCCGGGCGTCAGCGTAATCGCGAGCTCGGCGGGATCGACCGGGATGACCACATCGGCGAGCACAAACCTGCCACCCGGCGCGAGCGCCGCCCGGATCCGCAGGAACAGGTCAGCTTTCTCGGAGGCGTCCAGGTGGTGCACGCACAGCGCGCTCGCGACCAGGTCGAACGGGCCCGCCGGAAGAGGATCTTGCAGGCGCGCCGCGATCAGCGACATTCGCGCCCGCGCGTTGACTCCACGAACCGCATCCACCCCACCACGCCCATCCACCCCACCACCACCATCCACCCCACCACCACCATCCACCCCACGACCACCATCCACCCCACCACGCCCATCCACCCCACCACCACCATCCACCCCACCACGCCCATCCACCCCACCACCACCATCCACCCCACCACGCCCATCCACCCCACCACGCGCATCCACCCCACCACGCCCTTCGGCGCCGGCGCCGAGGGCGACCCGGGCGGCGGCCAGCATCGCGGTGCTCTCGTCGATCCCGACCAGGGAGGCTTGCGGATGGCGCGCGAGCAAGCGCTGCGCGGTCTCCCCCGTCCCCGTGCCCAGCTCCAGGATCCGCCGGGCGCCGGCGCCGCTGGCCTGCGCGAGCTGATCCTGGAAGTCTTCATAGCTCGGGATGTCCTGGCGGATCACCTGCGCATAGGTGGCGGGGTTGAAGTGGAACTGACCGCTGAGCTTGTCTGCGAGCTCGCGCTCGGACGCGGCGCCCGCTCGGACGATGCTCCAGGGGCGCCCGAGCCCGCGCTCGTAGCGCCGCAGGTCCAGCACGGTCGAGGGGGTTCCAGGCAGCTCACCGCAGTCGATCACCAGATCGACGCCCGATCGGATCGCGTCGGGAACATCGGCCAGACGGCGGGCGTCGGCCCCGCCTGCGAGGTTGGCGCTGGACTGAAGAACCGGAGCACTGACGGCCGCGAGCGCGGGCACCGACACCACCCGCACCCCCAGCGTCGCGCGATCTTCACCGCACGCGAGCGGGAAGCGAGCCTCCGGGTTGGGCACCAGCACGGTCACGGGACCCGGCATCAGGCGCGCGAGCGCATCGCGCGTGCGCTCGCCCAACTCCGGCAGCGCCGCGAGCGCCGCCGCGAGCTCGAAGAACATCACGGCAGCCGCCTTGCCCGGCGTCCTGCCCTTGAGCGCGTAGAGACGCGCCACCGCGCGAGCATCGAGTGGATCGCACGCCAGGCCGTAGACCGTGTCGGCACCGAACAGGACCACGCCACCGCCGGCGATCGCGCGCTCGAACGACGCCGAGCTGTCGGCAACCGCGCTAGCGCTCATCCTGCCAGCCCGCGCCCATCGCCGCCCCGCCCGCGCTCGCGCATCGCCGCCCGCCCCGCTCGCCCGTCGCCGCCCGTCGGCGTTCATCGCCGCCCCACGACCACGCGCTCGTGACCACTCAGGTCGCGCAACACGGCGAGATCGCCGAACCCGGCGTCACGCACAAGCGCGCGCACGGCATCGGCCTGGTCGAAGCCGATCTCCAGCGCCAGCAGCGCGACTCCTGCTGACTCGCTGACCATAGTCGTCAGACGGCGGATCACCTCAAGGCCATCGGCGCCGGCGAACAGTGCATCGGCGGGTTCGAAGCGTGTGATCTCGGGCGCCAACTGCGCGCCGTGCGCCACATACGGGAGGTTCGCGAGCACGGCGTCGTAGTCGCCGCCATCGAGCAGATCGGCCAGCAACCAGGCCACACGCAGGCCGAGGCGCTCTCCGTTGGCGCGCGCCACCGCCAGGGCGCGCTCGCTCTGATCGATCCCGGACACGGCGAGGTCGGGGCGCTCGTCCTTGAGTGCCAGCGCCACGGCGCCGCTACCAGTGCCGACGTCGGCTACGCGCGCCCCCGCGGGCAGCATCAGGCCGACCTCGACCAGCAGCTCGGTCTCGGCGCGCGGGATCAGCACGCTGGTGTCGACATGCAGGCACAGGCGGCGGAAGTAGCGCCGGCCGAGGATGTACGCGACCGGCTCGCGCGCGATCCTGCGCGCGAGCATGCGCTCGTAACGTTCACGGTCTGCGGGCGCGAGCGGGTCCCGCGCGCCGATCACCAGCGCAGCGCGATCGACGCCCAGCGCGGCGGCGAGCAGCAGCTCCGCGTCGAGCCTGGGCGTTTCGCAGCCGGCGTCAGCGAGCGCCGCCGCGCCACGCGTCAACTGATCACTGAGCATCCGCCTGCTCCTGCAGGCGGCGGCGCTTCTCGTCGTCCTGCAGCGCGTCGGTCAGCTCATCGAGCTCGCCCATCAGGATCGCGTCGAGGTTGTGAACCAGGAGGTTGATGCGGTGGTCCTTCACGCGCCGCTCGCCGTAGTTGTAGGTGCGGATCTTCTCGGCCCGCTCGCCGGTGCCGACCTGCGCGGAGCGCGAGGCGGCCTGCTGTGCCTGCTGCTCGGCCAGCGCGCGCTCGTACAGGCGGGCGCGCAGCACGCGCAGCGCGCGCTCCTTGTTCTGGAGCTGGGACTTCTCATCCTGCATCGTGATCACGATTCCGGATGGCTTGTGCGTGAGGCGCACCGCCGAGTCGGTCGTGTTGACGGACTGCCCGCCGGGACCGGAGCTCCGGTACACGTCGATCTGCAGGTCGTTCTCATCGACGTGCACCTCGACGTCCTCCACCTCGGGCAGCACGGCGACGGTCGCCGTCGAGGTGTGGATCCGCCCCTGCGACTCAGTCTCGGGCACGCGCTGGACGCGGTGCGTGCCGCCCTCGAACTTGAACACCGAGTACGCGCTGTCGCCCTTGACGGCGAACGTGTAGGTGCCGTCACCGAGCGACAGGGCCTCGGTCTTGAAACCGCGCCGCTCGGCGTAACGAGTCAGCATCTTGTAAAGGTCCCCCGCCCACAGCCCCGCCTCGTCGCCGCCGGCGCCCGGCCGGATCTCGATGATCACGTTCTTGTCGTCGTTGGGGTCGCGCTCGACCATCGCGAGGCGGATCTCTTCTTCGAGCTCCCCCAGGCGCTCGCGCGAGGAGTCCAGCAGCTCGCGCAGCTCAGGATCTTCGCCGTCCTCGCTGAGCAAGTCGCGGGAGCCCTCGTAGTCGCCGAGCGTGCGCAGGTACTCGGTCGCGAGCCGCGCCGCCGGCTCCAGGTCGCTGTATGCCCTCGAGGACGCGGTGAAGCGCTCGCGGTCGCCGATCACGACGGGGTCCGAGAGTTCGTCCTGCAGTGCGGCAAAGCGCGACTGGATCTGGTGTGCGAGCGCTTCGATCATCTGTCGAGCGAGTTTAGGACGCCCGGGTCAGGCGACGACTTCGAGGCCGACCAGATCCTCGGCGCAGCGCTCGCCGGGGGTCTCGCGTGCCAGCACTGCCCGCAGAGCCACGATCGCGACCGCCAGCTGATCGAAGTCGGGCTCGCGCGTGGTCAGCTTCTGCAGCGCAAGGCCTGGCGACATGATCAACTGCACCCACCGCCGGTTGCGGTGCCGGCCGGCCAGCTTGATCAGCTCGAACGCGAGGCCGGCGATCACCGGCACGCCGAGGACCCGTGTGGTCACGAGAATCCACCAGGCGGGCAGGCCGATTGGTGCGAACACGAAGATCGCGAGCAGCATCACGATCAGCAGGAAGCTCGTGCCGCAGCGCGGATGCAGGCGCGAGTAGAGCTGCGCGCGCGCCGGCGTCAGCTGATCGCCGGCCTCGTAGCAGGAGATCACCTTGTGCTCGGCGCCGTGGTACTCGAGCACGCGGCGCAGGTCCCGCACGCGTGAGAGCAACCACAGGTACCCGAGGAAGATCACGGTGCGCACGACCGCTTCGACCGACCAGAACAGCAGCGCCGAGCCGAGCTGATGCTTGACCAGGTTGGTCAGCGTCACCGGGACGACGAAGAACAGTCCGATCGCGAACACAAGCGCGAACACGATCGTGCCCGTCCAGGTGGTCGGAGAGATCTCGATGGTGTCCTCACCCATTGCCACGTTGGCCGAGATCCCGAGTGCCCGCATGCCAATCGTCAGCGAGCTGCCGAGCGCGAGCACGCCGCGCAGCAACGGCACCCGGTACAGGCGCTGGCGCCGGCTGGCCGGGGTCAGCTCGAACGTCCGCAGCTCGATCGCCCCGACCCCGCCTGGGCGTCCGGCCGACTCGCCGCGCCAACCGTCCGACCGCTCGCCGGTCCGGCCGTCCGACCGCTCGCCGGTCCGGCCGTCCGACCGCTCGCCGGGCCGCCCTTCCGACCGCTCGCCGGTCCGGCCGTCCGACCGCTCGCCGGTCCGGCCGTCCGACCGCTCGCCGGGCCGCCCTTCCGGCGCGAAGGCGGGCGCTCGCACCGCGACCGCCCAGTGTGCGACGCCGCGCATCATGACCCCTTCCAGCACCGCCTGCCCGCCGACGGGAGCGTCGCGGGCGGCAGTCAGGCCGGATCGGGTGGCCGTACGGCCCACGGTGGCTGGTTCGTTCAGGTGGTGGCGCGGGCCGCGCGGCGGCCCTTGGCGACACGTCGCTGGAAGCGCTCGACGCGACCACCGGTGTCGACCAGCTTCTGCCTGCCGGTGTAAAACGGGTGGCAGGCCGAGCAGATCTCGACGTGGATCTGAGGCTTGGTGGAGCGGGTCACGAAGTCGTTGCCGCAGCTGCAGGTGACGTGCGACTCGACATACTCGGGGTGGATTCCTTGCTTCATCGTCTAACCAGCATAGCGACCGCGCTGCAAGGGGCTTGGAGCCGAGGTGGTCGTGGTGGTCGTGGTGGTCGTGGTGGTCGTGGTGGTCGTGGTGGTCGAGGAGACCGAGGTCGTGGGGCCCGGGCAGGGCACCGTGAGGCTGGCTTGCGAGCGGCTGTAGACGTCGATCTGGGCTTGCGGGTCAACGGTGACGGTGACGCCGGTCCCGGCATCGCAGAGCTGGCCGGATAGCTGCAAGGTGCGTGCGCCGTGCGCGCCGATGTGCGCGATCGTGTCCGTGTCCGTTACACCCACCTGATCGTGCGTGTAGGTCAACTGCACGCCGAACGGGCCGGCGCCCGTGAGGCCGTTATCGCCGATCACCGCGTCAAACAGATCGAGCCGCGGATGCGCGGGATCCTGGTTGATCGCGACCGAGTCGACCGTCAGGTCCGGACGCAGCTCGGTCTGCCGGCAGGCGCCCGAAATACGGGTGAGCAGGCCGAGCAGCCGACCGTGAAGGCCCGTCCAGCGGAACTCGACGCTGAAGCGGTACGTGGCCGGAGCGGCGAGGTTCGCCACTTCCAGGGAAGCGTTCCAGACATCGCCAGGGCGCTGACCGAGGGTCGGGTCAGACGGCGTGATCCACACGCCCAAGCGCGGATCCTGAACCGAGTCTGACACCAGGCTCCAACTCGCCGACCCGCTCACCTTCTCGAACAGCTGGAATTGGACAGCGAGCGTCTGCGTGCCGGTCAGCGGCCGCATTTCGGCGGTCACCGAGACGACCCGTCCCCAGGGATCGAACGCCGTCTGGCAGAGCGGGTCGATCAGATCCGCGCGCGAAGCAAAGACGCCGCCGGCCGACCTGACGGTCGGGCCGGCGGCGACGGTCACCTGCGGGTCGGCGACCGCAACGGTGATCGCGAAGATCGCCAACGCAAGCGCGATATTCGCGAACCGCCTCATGACTCCCTATAACAACTCGCCACGCGCAAAGTTGCACGAAGCGCGGCACAACAATCGATCAAGTGAGCGTGTACAGCGGCCCGTCGCCGCCCTCCGGCGGCGTCAGACGGCCTCCCTTGGCCGTGATCGCCCCGCACTGCACGCAGTTGGTGTAGTTGACGATCACGTCGACGGACCCCGTCGCCGGTGCTTCCTCAGGGATCTCGTAGACGCCCGCCGGGCACATCCACTTCCAGCCCTCCGCGATCTCGCGGGGGACGTTCTTCTGGACCCGGATGTGGTTGGGCGCGTCGTCACGCGTGACGTTGCCGCTGATGTAGACGCTCGAGAGCTTGTCGAACGTGTACTTGCCATCGGGCTTCGGATAGTCGTCCGCCGTGTCGCCCACGAACAGCGGCGTGCTGTCGTTCGTATGCCACGAGAGACGCCCACCCGGGAGCTTGCCCTTGGTCATGATCGCTAGGTTGACCAGCGGCGCGCCCTTGATGAAGCCCTTCTGGAACGGCTGGCGGGTGTTGCGGACCTGGTACAGCTCCTTGCCGACCGAGGACTGCTCGATCGCATCCTCGTAGGCGCTGAGCGGCGTGCCGTTCTTCAGCGAGCTGTAGATCGCCTCGGCCGCGAGCATGCCCGACGTTATGCAGTGGTGCACGCCCTTGAGCGCGACCGTGTCAACCATCCCCGCGGCGTCGCCGACGATCACCGCGCCCGGCATCGACAGCTTCGGCATCGACCAGTAGCCGCCCGCCGGCAGCGCCTTCGCGCCCCAGCCGACACGCTCGCCGCCCTCCAGGATCCCCTTGACGAGCGGGTGCAGCTTGAACTGCTGCAGCAGATCGTGCGCCGAGGTGGTGGCGTCCGCGTACTCGAGATCGACCACGAAGCCGATCGAGACGAGGTCATCACCGGTCTTCTCGTCCTTCATCGGATATAGCCAGGTGCCGCCGATCTGGCCGTACTTGGCGGACAGCTTCAGCGGCCACGGGCCGATCGTGTGGATCAGCCGGTCCAGCGGCTTGGCGACCTTCCAGATCTCCTTGACGCCGAGCTCCCAGACCTGCGGTTCCTTGCCGTCGCCGAGCTTGAACTCCTTGATCGCGGCGCCCGTCAGATGGCCCCAGCA
This sequence comes from uncultured Solirubrobacterales bacterium, assembly GCA_963709135.1. Lineage (GTDB taxonomy): Bacteria > Actinomycetota > Thermoleophilia > Solirubrobacterales > Solirubrobacteraceae > Palsa-465. The sequence continues at coordinate 430,379 of CAVPVI010000005.1, forward strand.
GCCCTCCGCTAGGACCGTGTACTGCGCCTTGATGTCGGCGCCCGGCTCGAAGTTGCCGAGCTCCTCGTTCTCCTTGCCGCGCCCCTTGTCGCCGGAGCGCACGCCGACGACGGCGCCGTCCTGCACGATCAGCTGCATGCCCGAGGTCTCGGTCAGGACGTAAGCCCCGGCCTCCTCGACGATCCGCTGCTGATAGCGCGCCAGAGCCGCGACCGACACGATCTCGTTGCCGTGATTCTTGAAGTTCGGCGGCGTCGGGATCTTCAGCTTGGAGGTGGCGCTCGGGAGCATGTAGACGGCTTCCTTGTGCACCTCGCCAAACGCGAAGCGCTCCTTGCGCCAGTCCTCGCGGGTCAGATCGGGGAACAGCTGCTGCAGCGATTCCGGCCGGATCACGGCGCCGGAGAGGGCGTGCGCGCCGCACGCCTTCCCCTTCTCCACGATCGCGACCGGAACCTCGCCGAGCTTCTCCATCGTCTCCGGATCATCCGCGAGCAACTGCAGGAGCCGGTTGGCCACCGCAAGCCCGGCGGTGGCGCCGCCGACGATCACGACGCCGACCTCGATCAGCTCGTCCTCAGCGTCGAGGCCGTGCTTGACGAACTCCTTCTGCGCGTCTACCGGGGGTGGGAATTGATTGGGGGCGTACGGCCCCTTGCCGTTGCTCGCCATGACTAACCCTTCTTGGCCTTGAGCGCCTCGGTCAGCTTGGGCACGATCTTGTTGAGATCGCCCACGATCCCAAGGTCTGAGAACTCGAAGATCGGGGCGTTGGCGTCCTTGTTGATCGCGACGATGTTCTCCGATCCCGCCATCCCGACCTTGTGCTGGATCGCGCCGGAGATGCCGACCGCCAGATACAGCTTCGGCGCGACCGTCTTACCGGTCTGTCCGATCTGGGTTGCGTATGGGAACCAACCGGCGTCGACGACCGCACGCGTAGCCGCGACTGCGGCGTTGCCGGGGAACGCTGAGGCCAGCTCCTGGCAGACCTGGTAGCCCTCGGGCTTGCCAAGGCCGCGACCGCCGGCGACCAGGATGTCGGCGCCCTCGATGTCGACGTCCTCGCCACGCTGCTCGCCGCGCTTCAACACGGTCGACTTGGTGGAGAACGGCGAGTACTCGACCTCGACGTCGACGATCTCGGCGGGGCCGCCGCCGGTCTGCTTGATCTCGAACGCGTTGATGCGCCCGACGATGATCCCGAGGCCGTGGTTGTAGTGCGACTGCGAGAGCTTCGAGTCGCCCAGGATCGGGCGCTCAGCGACCAACTGGCCGCCCTCGACATGGATCGCGGTGACCTCCATCGTGACGCCGGCACGGCGGCGTGCAGCGAGGCCGGCACCGATCTCGAAGCCGAGCAGGCCGCCGCCGAACAGCGCGTAGTTGTGGCCGTGTTCCTCGATGACCTTGGCCATCACGTCGACGACCGGCTGCGCGAGGCCCTCGGGGCCCTTGGCGCGGAACACCTTCTTGGCGCCGTACTCGCCGAGCGTCGCGCACAGCGCGTCCGTCAGGTCCTCACCACCGACGACGACCGCGTGGGCCTCGCCACCGACGTCGGCCGCGCGCGCGGCGCCTTCGGATACGGCGCCGAGCGAGTTCTTGTTGAACGCCCCCTCGTAGTGCAGGACGTAGACCAGAATGTCGGACATCAGATCAGCTTCCTTTCCTCGAGCCAGGCGACGATCTTCTCGACCGTGTCATTCGTGTCTTCGTCCTCGATGATCTGTCCGGCGGCCTTGGCCGGCGGCTCCAGGAACTCGGTGCAGTGCACGCGTGAGCCCTCGGCCCCGACCATCTCGGGGTCGATGCCGACGTCGGCGGCGGAGACCGTCTGTAGCGGCTTCTTCTTGGCGCCCATGATCGACTTCAGCGACGGGTAACGCGGCTCGTTGATCGCGTCGCCGACGGAGATCACGGCCGGTAGCTCGACCTTGACGGTGTCGTAGCCGTACTCGGCCTGGCGCTCGGCGATCAATGCGTCGCCTTCGACGTCGAGCTTGATCACCTGCGTGATCGACGGCATCTTCAACCAGTCGGCGACGACCGCGCCGATCGTGTAGCACTCGCCGTCGTCTGACTGCTGGCCGAGCAGCACGAGGTCGGGCTGCTCCTTGGCGAGCACCTGCGACAGCGCGTAGCCGGTGGCGGCGACGTCGGAGCCGGCGAGGCTCTCGTCGGTCAGGTGCACCGAGCGGTCGGCGCCAAGCGAGACCGCCTTGTGAAGTACGCGCACCGCCGTCGTCGGACCCATCGTCACGGCGACGATGTCGTCGACCTTCACGACCCCTCCCTCGCGAAGCTGCATCGCCGCTTCGATCGCTTGTTGGTCGTACGGGTTCAGGTTCTTCTCACCTGATCGGTCCAAGCGCCCCGTCGAGGGGTTTATCTTCTTCTCGACGGCGGCGTCCGGTACCTCTTTGACCAGGACGCAGATCTTCAAAGGTGCCTCCTAAGGAATTGCCTTGAACAGGGCGGTAATGTTGCGATCGATTGCGGATCCAATCGGGCGCCTGATGGTGTCACTACGCGCGGACCGCGCCGCGAATGAAGTCGATCGCGAGCTCGGTCGAGGCCCCCGGCGTGAACACCGCAGCAACGCCAAGCGACTTCAATTCGGCGACGTCCTCGGCCGGGATCGTGCCCCCGACGATCACGACGACGTCGTCGACGCCCTGCTCCTTGAGAAGCGTCAGGATCCGCGGCACGAGCGTCATGTGGGCGCCGGACAGGATCGAGAGACCGACGGCATCGGCATCCTCTTGGATGACGGTTTCGACGATCTGCTCGGGCGTCTGGTGCAAACCCGTGTAGATCACTTCCATGCCCGCGTCACGTAGCGCGCGGGCGATGATCTTGGCGCCGCGATCGTGCCCATCAAGGCCGGGCTTGGCTACGACAACGCGGATCTTCTTCTCGGTGGCGGAGGGCATCGACTAAAGCGCAGCTCCAGGGTTCCACTGGTGCTGCGAGGGCGCCATTGTATGTCAAACACGGCCGACATGGCCTGCCGCTTGATCAGCCGTTTGCGCCGAGCGAATCCAGCGCCTGGACGCGCGGCGATCGGATCGATCGTCACGTTCGGCTTGCTGCTTGACGCGCGCCGCGATCAGCGCGGCGGCGCCGCCTGCGGACGCGGCGATCACAAGCGCCGCGCCGGCCCACAACCAGCGCGCCAAGCGGTCCAGGCGCAGTACCTCCCAGCCCTGGGCGCGGGCAATCGCCTCGAGCTCGGCGTCCGGGTTGACCGCGACCGGGTGTCCGACCGCGCTGAGCATCGGCAGGTCCGAGGCGGAGTCCGAATAGGCGTAGCAGGTCGACAGGTCAAGACCCTCGCGCGCGGCGATCGCGCGGATCGCCTGCGCCTTCGCCTCGCCGTACAGGAAGGCGCCGGTCGCGCGACCGGTGTAGCGACCGTCGACCACCTCCGAGAGCTGGGAGCCGATGGCGCCGTCGAACGCCATCACGTGCGCCAGGACCTCCGCCAGCTCGTGTGCCGCCGCCGTCACGATGTACACGGGCTGGCCGGTGTCCTGATGCTGGTAGGCGAGCTTCAGCATGCGCGGATACAGGCGCGGCAGGACGCCCGAGACGACGCCCACGCCGAGCCGCTCGAGGTCGCGTACGCGCACGCCCGCGAGCGTGCTCGCGATGCGCTCGCGGACGGCCTGCGAATGCTCGTCGGATGCGCCCCGCAGCCGGTAGCGCAAGTTGGCCAGCGTCGCAGCGACGATCCGCCGGCGGCTGATCAGGCCGGCCCGGTAGGCGGCGCGACCGAACTCGAACGCTGAGGACCCCTGCATTAGCGTCTTGTCCAGGTCGAAGAAGGCGGCGCTGAGCGCTTGGCCGCGCTGAGGAGCGCTCACGAGCTCATCGTAGAGCCTGCCTCGATAGCGACTCAGCGCACTCTGCTGATCGTCGTCCCCGGCAGCGCCCGCGCCTGCCCCAGCGGCGGCGCCACGTTAGGGTGCAGGCATGAACGTCAGCTCCACCACCGAGGCCCCGCACGAGACGCAAGCGGACACGGTCGCCGTCGGCGTATTCGAAGGCGAGCAGGTCGCACACGACCTGCCGGGCGAACCGCTCGGCGCGCTGCTACGCAGCGGCGAAGCCGGACGCGCGCGCGGGCGCCTGGCCGTCACCCACGCCGACGGACGCCGCTTCATCCTGCTCGGCCTCGGCGCGCGCGAGCAGTTCGACGCCGAGCGCGCGCGGGTCGCCGCCGGCGCCGCCGGCGCCCGCGCGCGTGAGCTTCGCACGAGCTCGCTCTGCTGGGAGGTCCCCCACCACGTCGACGAGGCGGTCATCGCCGGCCTCGTACAGGGCACGATCCTGCGCGACTACCGCTTCGATCGCTACCAGCGCGCCGCCGGCAACACGGCGCCGGCGCGCCTGGAGGAGCTGATCCTGAGTTCCCACCACGACCTCGGCGCCTGCGTCGCCGTCGCCGCGACGCTCGCCGAGGCACAGAACCGGGCGCGCGATCTCGGCAACACACCGGCCAACGATCTCACGCCCGCGGCGCTCGCCGCCTACGCAACACGGCTGGCCGATCGCCACGGCGAGGTCGCCGTCAGCGTGCTGGCGCAGGACGAGCTGCGCGCGGCCGGGATGGGCGCATTCGCGGCGGTCGCGCAGGGCTCGAGCGCGAGCGCGCGCCTGATCCGGATCGCCTACGAGGGCGCCGGCGCGGACCCGGCCGCGCCGCCGCTGGCGCTGATCGGTAAGGCGGTCACGTTCGACACCGGCGGGATCTCGCTGAAGCCGTCCGCCAAGATGGAGGAGATGAAGTTCGACATGTGCGGGGGCGCGGCCGTGATCGAGGCGATCGCGGCGCTGGCGGCGCTACGCGCGCCGGTGCGCGTGCTCGGCGTCGTGGGCGCCACCGAGAACATGCCTGGCGGCGGCTCGGTGAAGCCCGGGGACATCGTGGTCGCGCTCGACGGGACCACGATCGAGGTCAACAACACCGACGCCGAGGGCCGGCTGGTGCTGGCCGACTGCATCACCTACGCGCGGCGCGAGGGTGCCGGCGCGCTGCTCGACATCGCGACCCTGACCGGTGGCGTCGTGGCCGCGCTCGGCAACGTGTACGCGGGCCTGCTGAGCAATCACGAACCGCTGGCAGCGAACGTGCAGGACGCGGCGCGGAGCACCGGTGAGCTGGTCTGGCGGCTGCCCTTGCACGAGCGCTACGCGGCGATGGTCAAGGGCCGCTATGCGCAGCTGACCAACCGTTCCGAGCGCCGCGAGGCGATGGCGATCACCGCGGCGGAGTTGCTGCACCACTTCGCCGGCGAGCTGCCGTGGGCGCATCTGGACATCGCCGGGACCGCCTGGGACGCGGCCAACGGCTACATCGCCGGCAAGGGCGCGACCGGCTACGGCGTGCGGCTGCTGGCCGAGGTCGCGCAGAGCTGGCAGCACACCCGGGCGTGACACGCAGCGCGGTGCGCGCCCCCACGCGCGCGGGGCGCCTGCAGCATCCCGCGACAGCGTCTTGATCCGGCCCAGTGGCCCGCGGGCCACTGGGCCGGCGCCAGCGTACCGGCCGCCGTTGCTGCGGGCGCCCTCAGGGACCGATCGCCTGCGGGAAGTTGAAATGGTGCTCGGGGTCCACGCGCTTGCGCGTGGCCTCCAAGCGCGCGTAGTTGGCGGCGTAGTAGGCGTGCTGCCAGTCGGGTTGCTTGGAGTCGATGTAATTCTGGTAGGCGGTGCCCGACACGTAGGGGCGCATGCTCGCCCAGGTCTGCGCGAGCCATCGAGTGGGGTCGTTGTAGGAGAGGTACTGCATGCAGCAGAGCTGGTCGCGGTGCACGAAGGCGGTCGCGGCCGGATGCACGCGGTTGATCGCCCCACCGTATGAATCGAACAGGATGTCGCCCGAGCCCGGGAGCGAGGCGCGGCGTTCGCTCGCTGCGACCAGGAGCTTGCGCGCGGCTCCGGGAAACGGCTTGGCGACGTAGTCGGACTTGGCGTTGAAATCGGCGCGCGGCAGCGTGCCGGACGGGGCGCTGCCGGCCGTGTGGCATCGCGCGATCGGCGTCCTCAGGCAGCCCGCCCAGCGCAGCATCAGGCCGAGGTAGTCCTGATCGCCGGCGAAGATCGATGCCCCGGGCACCTGCGCCAGCGCCGCCAGCACTCCCGCGAGCGCCACGGACGGCCCCAAGTATTGGCCGGTGACGCTGATCGAGGTGCTGCCGGCGCCGGCGCTCAGATGCAGGATCGAGGTCGCCAGCTCGGTCGCGTACGGCGCCCAGCCGAGCCATGCCTCGATCGCGTCGGCGGCCTGCGACCACGGCCAGCTGACGATGAAGTACGCGGCGCTGGACGGCATCGGGTGCAGCTTGAAGGTGAACTGCGTGACCACGCCGAAGTTGCCGCCGCCGCCGCCGCGCAGCGCCCACAGCAGGCCCGGATCGGTATGCGCGTCGACGCTGCGCAGGCGGCCGTCGGCGGTCGCGATCTGGGCCGCGAGCAGGCTGTCGCAGGCGAGCCCGAAGCCACGCCCGGCAAGGCCCATGCCGCCGCCGAGCGCATGACCGGCGACCCCGACCGAGGGGCACGAGCCGGCAGGGACCGTGGCGCCGTGGGCCGCCAGCGCCGTGTATAGGTCGATCAGCGCGGTGCCGGCGCCCACGGTGGCGGTGCCGGCGGCGTGGTCGACGGCGATCGCGCGCAGCTGGCGCAGGTCGATCACCAACCCGCCGGACAATGTTGAATAGCCGGCATAGCTGTGCCCACCTGAGCGCGCGCGCATCGGCATCTCGTTGGCCACCGCCCAGCGCACCGCGCGCTGCACGTCGGCGGCGCTTTCGGGCCGCGCGACCGCGAACGGCATAACGGAATCGAACGCCTCGTTGTACACGTGCGCGGCCCGCGCGAAACCCGGCTCGCCGGGCCCGATCACGCTGCCGCGGATCGCCTGCGCGAGCGATCGCGGCGTGGGCTTGGCGGGCTTGGCGGGCTTGAGATCGGGCGGACCGGTGCGGGGCGAGGCGACGCCGCTGCTCAGCGCCAGCGCCGCGGCCCCAAGCCCTGCCCGGGTCAGGAAGGAGCGGCGATCGAGCGGCCCCGCCATGGCTGGAGCCTACGCTTCGGGCTCGCTCCCGGCGACGGTCTTCGGACCGGCTTGCGCGCCGCGCGTGCGGGCCCGCAGAATCTCGCTGGCGGCGCTCGCTGGATCGAGCTCGCGCGCGACCACACGGTCGAGTAGCTCCTGGACGTGCGGGTCGGCTGACATCGCGATCTCGAGCTCGCGGCGCATGCGCGCCGTTGCGATCGCGAGCACCTCGTTGCGGAGGTTGCGCCCGCGGCGCTCGGAAAGCGTGCCCTGAGCTTCGATGAACGCGTGATGCTTGGCGATCACATCGGCGAGCGCCTCGATCCCGACCCCGTAGGCGGCCTGCACCTTCAGCACCGGCACCTGCCAGCCTTCGCGCGGACCGAGCGCGAGCACGCCGCGGATCTCACGGATCATCGTGTCGGCGAGCGGGTGGTCTGCCTTGTTGACGACGATGATGTCGGGGATCTCCATGACGCCCGCCTTGAGCGCCTGGATCGAGTCGCCCGAGCCAGGAACCAGCACCAGCACGACCGTGTCGGCGTGGTCGATGATGTCGATCTCCGCCTGGCCGACGCCAACCGTCTCGAGCAGCACGACGTCGCGGCCGGAGGCGTCCATCAGCAGCGCCGCCTGCAGGGTCGCCTCGCTGAGTCCGCCCAGGGCGCCGCGGTTGGCCATCGAGCGGATGAACACGCCGCGGTCGAGGAAGTGGTCGGTGAGACGGATCCGGTCACCGAGCAGCGCGCCCTTGGTGAACGGCGAGGACGGGTCGATCGAGAGCACCGCCACGGTGCGGTCCCGGCTGCGCTCGAGCGCAGTCAGCGCGCCGATCAGCGTCGACTTGCCGGCGCCGGGTGGACCTGTGAGGCCGATGATCGCGGCCCGGCCGCTGTGCGGATAGATCTCGCGGATCAGTTCCCAGCCCTGGGGTGTGTTGTCCTCCACGAGTGTGATCCCGCGCGCGAGCGCGCGCTGGTCGCCCTCCAGGAGCCTGCTTGAAAGTGATTTGATTGCGTCGCTCATCGGGGTCAGCATGATGACGATTACGATTCGCCGGTGTCATTGACCAGTTTGAACAGGGCGCCGACGCCGCCGCAGGAGCTGCGCCCGCCGCCTGGACCGCACCGTGGCGGGCCGCTCGAGTTCCTGCGTTTCGCCCGCAAGCACAACATGTTGCGGTGGGGATACGTGCGTCTGATTTGCAAGTGGATCTACCTGAAGCTGCGCTGGCGCGGCCGGCTGGTCACCGACGGCCTGTGCTTCGTGTGCCCGGGCGTGAAGTTCGAGATCGGTCGCGATGCGCGCGTCGAGCTTGGGCGCTGGGTGTGGCTTGGCCACGACACCAAGGTCCGCGCGCATGAGGGCACCGTGTCGATCGGCGCCAAGTCGGTGCTCGGCCAGGAGTGCACGATCTCCTGCTACCAGCACGTCTCGATCGGGCGCGAGTGCATCATCGCCGACCGCACGATGTTGATCGACTTCGACCACCACACGGCCGAGACCGAGACCCCCGTGCGCTTGCAGGGCATCTACAAGCGCGACGTCAAGGTCGGCAACAACGTCTGGATGGGGTACGGCGCCTGCGTGTTGCGGGGCGTCACCGTCGGCGACAACACGGTGATCGGGACCAACGCCGTGGTGACCCACGACGTTCCGGACAACGCCGTCGTCGGCGGCGTGCCCGCGCGCCTGATCCGGATGCGCGAGCCGCCTCAGACGTTCCGCTGGTCCTGACTCTCCGCCGGGGAGCCGCTGCCGGAGATTCGCGCAGCGAATCTCCAACGGAGTCGCGCGCAGCGCGACTCCGCTCAGCCTTGCCAGCCGGCGAGCTGTGGCGAGAGGTTGCGCAGCGACTGCTCGCCGGTGCCGGTGCCGACGCCGGCGCCCTCGCTCTGCTCGAGCGCTCGATGGAGCTCGGCCGCGTGGGCATCGGCGCGCTCGCGCGGGTACTCGGCGGCCCAGCCGTAGGAGTGCAGGAAGGCCCAGTCGCTCGCCTGCAGAGCCAGCAGCTCGCGCAACGCGCGGTCACTCGGCCGCCTGCCGGTCGCCAGCACGGCCAGCTCGGCCTTGCGTATCTGCCAGGCGAACGGCGCCGCGGCCGGCCCGCTCCAGGTTCGCAGGTCGTTGCCAGTGCCCCAGCTGGTGACGGGTAGATCCTCGCCGGCGGGAGCGGGCGCGGGAGCGTGCCGATCGCGGGCGTCGTGCAGCGTGGTCAGCGCCAGCCCCTGGCGCCGCGCCTCATCGAGCACGGCGCTCAGCCAGTGCACGCCCTCGTACCACCAGTGGCCGAGCAGTTCGGTGTCGAGCGCGCACACGCAGATGCCGCCGCCGGCGACGCGTTCACGCACACGCGTGACGAAGTCGCCGGCGTCGAGCCGCGTCTGCGCGTCCGCCCGCTGGAAGTCATACGGCATACCGTCGTTGGCCAGTAGGTGATGGTGGCGCGCGGTCAGGGCGCGGTAGTTGCGGTAGGCGGGCCGCGACGGATAGCCTTCCTCGCCCCACGGGAGCGCCATTGCCTGCCGGTCCACAGGCCACAGCAGCGGCCCCTCATCGGTGCGCAGCGGGCGTAGATGGCGACGGTCGCCGAGTCCGAAGAAGTTGGTCAGCTCGACGCAGGTGGCGCTCACGCCGGCTTGCTCGAGCGGCACGTTCAGCCACGGCGCGTAGGCGCACTCGGGCAACCAGAAGCCGCCATCCCATTCATGGAAGCGTCGCCGGTGGGAGTTGATGCCGGTGTGCAGCTGCAGCGCGATCCCGGTGTCGGTGACCATCAGCGGCAGGATCGCATGCGTCGCCGATGAGGTCCAGCTCGCGTGCGCGCCGAGCGCAGCCAACAGACCTCCGGGGTCGGCCTGCAGACGCTCGAGCCGGTCGGCGGCGGCGGCATACTCGGCGGCGGAGCGCTCGAGCTCGACGATCGCCCGCTGATCCCCGGACCCGCGCGCCTGCGCGATGTCGAGCGCGTGCGAGGCCGGACGCACCTCACGCAGGAACTGCAGGCAGCGCGCCATCGCGTCGCGAGATTCCAGCTGGTCGCAGAGCACGGGCGTCAACGACAGGGTCAGCGGCGCACGGCCGAGCACGTCCAGCAGCGGCAGGTAGCAGGTGGCCACCGCCTCCCACAGCCACTCCTCGCCGAATGGCCACGTCCCGAAGCCCTCGACGTAGGGCATGTGCGTGTGCAGGACGATCGCCAGCTCGCCCAGCTCGCCCCGCTCGCCGGGCGTGCCGCCGGCGGCTGCCGCGCTCATCGGCAGACCGCGAGGAAGTCCAGCGCCTTGTCGAGCCGCGAGGCACGCAGCGCGAAGTCGCGGGTCGTGATCGAAGGCGTGAAGCGGTCGTAGAACGGATCGGTGATCCGCAACGCGCGGTGCACGCGATCCCAGCCGAGCGCCAGCGCGAGCTCGTGCAGGCGCAGCCGGCGTGCATGGAACAGCCCGAGCACTTGCACCGACGGGAACGCGGAAGCGCACAGCCGCTGGAATTCGGCCGCGCGGTACTCCCGGATGTGCCAGGGGTTTCCCGACTTCTCCGCGCCCTGCGGTGCGATCGTCAGCAGGTTCGGGGTCGATACGTAGACGCTGCCTCCGGGCGCCAGCAGCGCGCGGTGGTGGGCGAGCACGGCGGGCGGATCGAACACGTGCTCGATCGTCTGCAGAAACACGACGGCGTCGAAGCTCCCGGGCTCGCCGAAGTTCTCCACCATCCCGCGTGCGAAGCTGAGATTCGGGGCCTGGTAGCGCAGCTTGGCGTGCTCGTGCGCCTCGAGGTTGGCGTCGAGGCCGACGACGCTCGCCGCGCGGCGCGCAATCACTGCAGAGCCGTAGCCCTCGCCGCAGGCCATGTCGAGTACACGGCAGCCCGCTACCCGCGCTGAGATCCACTCGTAAACGGCAAGATGGCGACGGAACCAGTAGTTCTCCAGCGGCACGTCCGGGAGCGTGCGCTCGCCCGTCAGCGACAGGGGCGGCACCCCCTCGGGCTGATCCTGCTGCACGTAACTGTCCACGGCCATCTACGAAAGGGTAATGTGATCTCGTCATGCAGGCACTGCGAACGCCCGACGAGATTCGCGACGTAAATACTCGCTACCACGATGTGGCGGCTTCGACTTACGACGCCAAGTGGGGGATCGACTTCGGCCGGACCGGGCAGGATCAGGTGCTCGGCAAGCTGCGCAAGCTGGTCGGCCGCGAGCTCGAGGCCGGGTATGACCGCTCGCTGGAGATTGGCGCCGGCACCGGCTACTTCAGCCTCAATCTGATGCAGGCCGGCGTCGTCCGAGAGGCGACCTGCACCGACATCTCGCCGGGCATGGTCACGACCCTGAGCGAAAACGCCTCGCGACTGGGCCTTGCTCGGCACGTGCGCGCCGCCCGCGCCGACGCCGAGCGGCTGCCGTTCGCCGACGCCAGCTTCGACCTGGTGCTGGGTCACGCGGTGCTGCACCATCTACCCGATCTGCGACGGGCGTTTGCCGAATTCCGTCGCGTGCTCGCCCCAGGTGGCCGGATCGCGTTCGCCGGCGAGCCATCGCGCTTCGGCGATGCGATCGCGCGGATCCCGAAGCAGTCCGCGCGGCTGCTGGCGCCCGCCTGGCGGGCGTTGCTGCATGCGCGCCCGGCACCGGCGGCGGCCGAGCCCGGGTCGGCCGAGGAGATCTACCACGACATGGAGCACTTCGTTGACATCCATGCATTCACGCCGGGCGACCTCGTGACCTTCTCGCGGCGCGCCGGCTTCGTCGACATCAATGTGCGCGGCGAGGAGCTGACGGCGAGCTGGTTCGGCTGGTTCAACCGAGTGCTCGAGGCGACCGCCGATCAGCGGGACGTGCCGATGCTCTGGCGTCGTTACGCGTTCAACGGCTACCTGATGCTCCAGCGCCTGGACCAGCGGGCGCTCGAGCCGCACCTGCCGCCCTCGATCTTCTACAACCTGCTGCTGACCGCGCGGCGGGCATGAACGACTGACCGCCGCGCTGGTGCCCGACCGCCTTTCGTACGACTTCCCGCTGTTTCCACTGGGACTCGTCGTGCTGCCGACCGAAGCGGTGCCGCTGCACATCTTCGAGGACCGCTACAAGACGATGATCAACGAGTGCCTGACGCGCGACTCGGAGTTCGGAGTCGTCTGGCTGTCGGATGACGGGCTGCGGGAGATTGGTTGCGCTTGCCGCATCGAACGCGTGCTGGAGCGAATGGAGGACGGGCGCATGAACCTGCTCACCCGCGGTACACGACCCTTCCGGGTGCTCGAGCGTCAAGGCAACCTCGCCTACCCGGCCGGCCTGGTCGAGTTCCTCACCGACAGCGAGGAACCGCTCGATCGCAAGCTCGCCGACGGCGCCCACGCGGTCTACGGCGATCTTGTGCGCCGCGCCACCGACCGTGACCCGGCCGACAGCGCGCTGGCCGAACTGAGCGCTTACGAGATGGCCGCCACCGTCGACTTCGGCTTGGAGGCCAAGCAGGGACTGCTCGACCTGCGTTCCGAGAACGCTCGCATGGCGCTGCTGACGCGGCTGCTGCGCGCCGCGCTGAAGCGCCTCGAGTTCGTCGAGCGCGCCCAGGCGCGAGCGCGCTCCAACGGCAAGGTCCGCTTCAACTGACTGAGCTCGGGTGCGCAAGCTCATTTCGCGCCGCGCAACGCCGAGCGTCTGCGGCGCCCTGTTCTCGCAACGTGTGCTGCTAGCGCTGGTGGGGATTCAGGCTCTTAGAGGGGGTTGGTGAGCGTGTGGTTGAGTAGGTCGGGGATCGGGACGGGCCGGCCGATGTGGTAGCCCTGGGCGTGATCGACACCGAGGCGGGCGACCATCCGCTGGGTTTGTTCGTTGGTGACGAACTCGGCGATCGTCTCGTTCCCGAGCCCTTGGGCGATGCGGACGACGGCGTCGATCACGAGCTGGTCGACACGGCCGTTAGTCGCGTTCTGGACGAACTCGCCGTCGATCTTGACGTAGTCAAAGGGGAGGTGTTTGAGGTAGTAGAACGAGCCGAACCCGGCCCCGAAATCGTCCAGCGCGAACCGGCAGCCGTGGTCGCGCAGCCGCTGCGCGAACGCCTGCGCGTCGGTGATGTTGGCCACGGCGCCGGTTTCGGTGACTTCGAAGATCAGCTGGCGGGGATCGATCCGGCTGGCGCGTAGGTGCTCGTCGATGGTTCCAAGGAGCTGCCGGTTGCCGAGCGATTTGCCGGAGATGTTCACGTGCAGACGCAGTTCGGGGTGCTGTTCGATCAGCTCGATCGCGTGCGCGACGACCCACTGGTCGATTCCGGCGATCAGCTCGAAGCGCTCGGCCAGATATAGGAACGCGGCCGGTGGGATCATGTCGCCGTCGTCGTCGAGCATCCGCAGCAGCAGTTCGTGCTGGCCGACGCGGTTGCTGCGCAGGTCGAGGATCGGCTGGGCGACCAGCGCGAAGCGGTCCGACGCCAGCGCTTGTTCGATCCGCGTGACCCAAGTCAGTCGCGCCTTGGTGCGGCTCATGGGGTGATCCGTGCTGGCGAAAAAAGCGTAGCCGTTACGGCCGTTTTCCTTGGCGTCGTACATCGCCAGGTCCCCTTCGATCAGCACGCTCTCGCCCGACAGGCCGCTGTTCCCGGCGTCGAACATCGCGATCCCGACCGAGGTCGTGACCTTTTGGCGCTTCCCGCCGAGCAGCGCTGCGTTCTCGCGCACGCCGCTGATCAGCGCGTCGGCGACCTGCGCCGCTTCGGTCTGATCGGCGCGTGGCAGCAGCACGGCGAACTCGTCACCGCCAAGCCGCGCGAGTACGTCGGAGGCGCGCACGCGCTGGGCAAGGACGCCCGCGATCGAGATGATCAGCTCATCCCCGATGTTATGGCCGAGGGTGTCGTTGACGGCTTTGAAGTTGTCGATATCGAGCATCAGCAGCGCGCCCTCGGAGCCGTAGCGCTTGACGTGCGCGACGTGCCGATCGACCTCGGCTTCGAACTTGCGGCGGTTCATCAGGCCCGTGAGGGGGTCGTGGTCGGCCATGAACTGCAGCTCTGACTCAAAGCGCTTGCGTTCGGTGATGTCCTGGACCTGGCAAAGCAGCCGCGCCGGCTCGCGGTTGCCATAGCGCAAAGCGCCGGCGTGCACCATCACATCGACCGGTGAGCCGGCAGCGGACATGATCCGCAGCTCAACCCCTATGCGCTGGTGCTCGCCGAGCGCCAGCGCGCGCAGCTGTTCGGTAGCGAGCTCGACGTCGGCCGGGTGCAGCAGTTTGCTCAGCTGCTCTCCTTCGAGCTCTGAGCGGGTGCATCCGAAGAGCGCGGCGAGGGCCGCGTTGACCTGTTCAAGGCGCCCGTCGAGCGAGAGCAGCGCCATCCCGGTCGGGGCGCCCTCGAACGCGCGACGAAAGCGCTCCTCCGCGGCCCGCAGCGCACGTTCGACCGCGCGCGTCTTGCTCACATCCTGGACGGTTCCCAGATAGCCGCCCGGGCAGGCGGGGTCCGCGTGGGCGAGCACATACACGGCGCGCTCGACCCCACTGACGATGATCCGGCAATCGAACTCGACATTGCGGGCGCCGACCGGTATCTGCGCGTAGCCGGCCGCTCGCTCGCGATCTTCGGGGTGCACGTACATCAGCAGCGCCTCGCCGGTCACAGGCCCATGGGCGGGATCGCGACCGAAGATCTCGTACATCTGCGCAGACCAGCTCGCCTGCCCGCTCGCGGGAGCCCAGGTCCACGACCCGAGCTTCGCGACCCGCTGGGCCTCCTCGAGATCCGCGAGCGCGCGTTCACGCTCACGCTCGGCGCGCTTGCGCTGCGAGATATCGACCGTCGTCGTCGTGGCTCCAATCACCTGCTCGCCCACGCGCCAGGGCGTGACCGTGATCAGCGCATCGAACTCGCTGCCGTCCTTATGTCGGCGGCGGACCTCCAACTGCGAAACCCGCTCGCCGCGTAGCGCTCGGTCAACCGCACTTTGACTTTCAGCGATCACCTGTGGGGAATCGGAGACAAGCACAGCCACTTCGAAAGTCCTCATACCAAGTACCTCGGCAGCGGCGTAGCCGTAAATGCGCTCCGCGCCGGCGTTCCAGTAGCGAATCCGCAGCTCACGATCAAAGGAAAGAATTGCGTCGCTGCCGTACTCGACCGCCTGGGCGAGACGCGCGAGCTCTCGCTCGGCCCGTTTTTGCTCGGTGATGTCCCGCCAGATCGCGCAGACGCCGACGACCGCGCCATCAGCTGCCCGAATCGGTGACATCGTCACGCCGGTATCGAAAACGCTTCCGTCTCGGCGCATCGCCCGGCTCTCATACCTCGCGGTGGCGCCGGCGAGCACGTCGTCGAGCGGGCGCGCCTTCCATCCCGGAGCGGCGAGCATCGATCGTGGTTGTCCGATCACCTCCCGCGCGGTGTAGCCGCACAGGCGCTCCGCCCCCGGATTCCAGGTCTCGATCAGGCCCTCAAGAGAGTAGGTCAGGATCGCGTCATCCGACGATTCGACGACCGCAGCCAGCCGCGCGGCGGCTTGCTGTGCACGCTTTCGCTCCGTGATATCGATCACGACCCCAGTCACACCGACTAATTGCCCGTCGATGCGCCACGGCACGACATTGGTCAGGATGTCGATGATCGTGCCGTCCTTGTGACGCCCCTTCGCCTCGTACTGGTAGGCGCGCGCGCCACTCCGGACCCGTTCGATGTGCTCGTTGATATCGCTGAGCAGCGTCAGCTCGCGCAAGTCACGCCCGATCGCCTCCTCGGCGCTGTAGCCATACAGCACCTCGGCACCGTGGTTCCAGTGACACACCACCCCCTGATGGTCGGTCGAGATCACGGCGTCGCTGCCGCAATCGGCGGCCTCCGCGAGCCGGGCGCTCTCTGCCTCGGAGCGCTTGCGTTCCGAGATGTCCCGCGCCGCGGCCACGACCAGGAACCCAGCCTCGGTACCGAGCGTATTGAGCGTGATCTCGACCTGGAACTCGCTCCCGTCGGCCCGCGCGGCGCTGACCTCAAACCGCCGCGGGCCCGGGTCAGCGACATAGCCCAGCCGATGCGAAACATGCCTGGCGCGCGCATACGAAGGGACTAACACCTCAACCGCCCTGCCGATCAGCTCCTCCCGCGTGAAACCGAACATCTCCTCAGCACTCGCGTTGACGAGCATGATCACACCATTGCGATCGACAGCCACCACAGCATCAGACGCAAGCTCAAGCAGCACCCCCAAACGCGCTGACTCAAGCTCGGACACGCCCCCGACACCGCGATCAGCGGCCCTGCCGCCAGCTGCCGGGCCCAAAGCCCCGGAGTCGCTCACATCGCCGCCCGCCAACGTCGTCGCACCCAGCCGTCCCCTCCACGCGTTGGTGTCCGCCGCCAACACGCAGCATCAGTAAAGCTCACGAGTAGTCAGGAAGATTATTCCGTTCCCCGTCAAGAAGCCGCGCATCGTCCTGAGTCAGGCAACCACCCCCTCTCGGGTGCCCTAAGTGGTCGTCCTCCGAAGTATGCAGCGAGTTGAAGGTCATAAGTCGCCGCGTGACCAAGAACGGTCAACCCATTCCGAAGACGGCCACGTAACGAAGGCGTGCTCGTGCGGACAATCCGCCGCGCGCCCGGGCGATTTGTCCGTTTGATTTCGATTCTCAAGCTCAAACGGACGATCCGGCGCTGCACACACGGTTTGTCCGTCCGGACACGTCATGTTTCGCGTGCCGGCATCGCAAGTCCGCGACTACCGGGAGGTTGAGCACCGCGCGGGGGCCAAACCTCCCGCGGGTCGTTTGCGTGAGCCGCACCCGCCTGATCCGGGTGCCCTTAGGCACCTCAGAGGTGCCAAACCTCCCGGGAGTGCAGTCCTGTCGCGCGCGGTCACGCTCGAGCGGCTGATCAGCGAGCGGCACCGCCTGTTGAAGGTCTAGCGACCTGCGCCAACTCGGATCGACGCGCCGGGAGACCGAGGCGCCGCCGTAACGAAACGGCATTGGGCGTAATGGGGCCTAAGGGCACCCTAAGTTCACCTCGGTTTGGTCCTCTGAGTTCCATCCTGACTCGCGGGCTGAAAGCGAGCATGGCAAGGACGCGGGAGTCGACGCGTAGCAGCGCCACGCGAGGCGACGAGGACGCAGCCCAGCGCCGCTGGGGGCCGCTCGAATGTCAACGTATTTCGGAAGGGGACCACTAAGCGTTGTAGGCGACCATCGCGAGCCCGAACACGACGCAGTAGATCCCGAACGGGGTGAGCGTGCGGGTCTTGAACCAGCGCGTCAGGAAGTGGACGGTGAACACCGCGGCGATCGCCGCCGTGACTGCGCCGATCACCGCTCCGCCGCGCACCCCGTTCCCGAGCGGACCGGTGAGATCGCTGAACTTGAGCAGACCTGCCAGCAGGATCGGCGGGGTCGCCAGCAGGAACGCGAAGCGGGCGGCGTCGGCGTTGTCGAGGCCGCGCACGAGACCGGAGCTCATGCACATGCCGTCACGGCTGATGCCGGCGATCAAGGCACTCGACTGGGCGAGCCCGATCACGCCCGCCTCCTTGTAGCTCAACGTCTCGAGCTTGCGGCCGCCCTCGGTCGTGGCGCCCTCACGGGCGGCAAGCTCGCGCACCTCGGTGCGTCGCCGCAACCGCTCGGCACCGAGCAGGACGCCGCCGTTGACGACCAGGAAGATCGAGGCTGCGAGCGGTTTTGCCAGCGCTACCCGTACCGGGTGCTCCAGCACCAGCCCGAGGATCCCGACCGGGATCGTCGCGGCCACGATCAGCCACGCGAGATGCTCGGTGGGCGTCTCGATCCGCCGCTTGGAGAGCGTCGCAAAGAACGCCTTGATCAGCACGATCCAGTCGCGCCAGAAGTAGATCAGCAGCCCGACGGCGCTGCCGACGTGGAGCATCACGACGAGCGCCAGCCAAGGGGATTCGGACTGTGACTGCCAGGCGACGATGTTGGTCCAGCCGAACAGGTTCGGAAAGATCACCGTGTGGCCGAGGCTGGAGATCGGGAACAGCTCGGTCACGCCCTGGAGCAGGCCCAGCACGATCGCCTGAAAAGTTGTGATCTTGGCTGCGGCTAGTGCGAGCATCGACGCGGCAGATTAGCTCATGAGCCGCCGTCGACGACGATCGAGACGCCGCCGCGGCGGGGGTCGCCGCCGCCCCAGAAACGGCCGTCGGCGTCCCGCTCGACCGCCTGCACGCCTCCGAAGAACATGTTGCGCTCGGTGAACGCCGCCAGCCCGTGCGGACCGCGGTCGATCTGGGCGAGATCGACCCCAGGCTCAGCGTAGACGACGCCATCTTCGTAGTGCACGCGCGGCGCCTGCACCGCCTCGCCGGCGCTGAGACCGTCGTCGAGCGCCCGCACGATCGTCTGCAGGATCGCGGAGCGGATCCGGTTGGAGCCGGCGCTGCCGAGCACCAGCTCCGGGCGGCCGTCGCGCAGGACCGCCGTCGGCGCCATCATGCTCGGCAGCCGCCTGCCCAGCGGATGCTGGTGAAAGCCCCGGGGGTTCAGATCCTGCTCGCCGAGCATGTTGTTCAGGTGCACCCCGGTGCCCGGGACGATCACACCCGAGCTCGAGCCGTTGCTCGTCGTGACCGAGCAGGCCCAGCCCTCGCGGTCCATCACGGCGACGTGCGTGGTCGATCCAAGCGTGGCCCCAACGCCGCGGCCGGTGGCTGGTGGCGCCGCGGCTTGGCTGGTCGCGCGGCCCGCCTGCAGGAACCGCGCCACGAATCCGGGGTCGCTGAGCCCCTCCAGGAAATCAGCCGTGCGCTCGGCCTGGGTCGTCTGCATCGCGGCGATCAGATCGGGCAGGCTAGGTGGCGAGGAGTCGGCCTCGAGCAGCGCGAGCGCGCGTGCGATCAGGATCCCTCCCGCCGACGGCGGCGGGTTGGTGAGGACCTCGCGCCCGCGGTAGACGACGCGCACGGGCTCACGCTCGATCACGTGGTAAGCCTCCAGGTCATCCATCGTCAGCGTGCCGCCGCGCTCACGCAGCCAATCGACGATCGCCCTCGCGATCGGGCCTGAGTAAAACGGGTCGGCGCCGTGCGCTCCGAGCAGCTCGAGGGCGTCAGCGAGCTCCTCCTGGCGAATCACGTCGCCGCTGCGCAGCAAGCGCCCCCCGGGAGCGAACAAGGCGCAGGATTCAGGCGTGGATGTGACCAGTCCAGCGAGGATCTGGATCACGTAGGCCTGCTGCGGTACGAGCGCCACACCCGCGCGCGCACGCGCCGCCGCCGGCGCCGCGAGCTGCGCGAGTGGAAGGCGCCCGAAGCGGGCGCTCGCGTGGGCGACTCCGGCTGGCACGCCGTAGCTGCCGACCGAGGCGGGCCCGATGTTGAAGATCTGGACGGCCTCGCCGAACGAGACGCTGATCGGGACAAGGTCGGCGCGCGCGCTGCTATCAGCGCCGCGGCCGGGCGCCTCGACGAAGAAGTCGAGCACGACCGGCGGACGGCCCGGCTCGATCACGAGCATATAACCGCCTGCCCCGAGGCCGGTGAGCAGCGGCTCGCACGCAGACGACATCAGCAGCGCGCCGAGCGCCGCATCGACTGCATTGCCGCCGGCTCGCAGCGCGTCCGCGCCGGCCCGAGCGCTGAGCTCGTGCCCGGCCGCGACTACACCCAGCGCGTCAGTGACGGGGGATGAATTCGGGAACGTCAAACTCAGACGAGTATGAGCCCTCGCGCGCGCGCCGGACCCGCGGCTGACCGCTCGGCTCGCGCAGTGGCCGCCAGCCGTCCGGCTCGCGCTCGGCCGGCCGCGGACGTTCCGCTGTGGCCTGGCGTGGACGCTCCGCCGCGCTCTGCCGCGCGCGTTCCGACATGACCTGGCGTGCTCGCTCCGTCGCATTCTGCCGCGGACGCTCCGTCGCACTCTGGCGGGGGCGTGCCGGCATGCTGGTCCACGGACGATCGATCGCCTCGACGCGCGCGCGCTCGGCCACGCTGGGCCGCTCGCTCTCCGCCCGGCGCGGACGAGCGTCGCCGAAGCCCGTGGCAACGACCGTGACCCACACCTGCTCGTCGCCGAGCTTTTCGTCGACCATCGCCCCGAAGATGATGTTGGCGTCCGGGTGCGCCGCCTCGGCGACCGCTTTGGCGGCCTCGTTGACCTCCCAGAGCGAGAGGTCGGAGCCGCCGGTGATCGACAGCAGGATCGAGCGCGCGCCCTCCATGCTCGTCTCCAGCAACGGCGAGGCAACCGCCTGCTCGGCTGCGTCGATTGCCCGGCGCTCCCCGGTACCCATGCCGATCCCGAGCAACGCGTCGCCAGCATCGGACATGATCGTGCGCACGTCGGCAAAGTCGAGGTTGATCAGACCCGGGAGCGTGACCAGGTCGGAGATGCCCTGCACGCCCTGGCGCAGGACGTCGTCGGCGACGCGGAAGGCGTTGACCATCGAGGTGTTGCGATCCAGCACGCTCAGCAGCCGGTTGTTCGGCACGACGATCAGCGTGTCGACGACCTGC
Organism: uncultured Solirubrobacterales bacterium; assembly: GCA_963709135.1. Taxonomy (GTDB): domain Bacteria; phylum Actinomycetota; class Thermoleophilia; order Solirubrobacterales; family Solirubrobacteraceae; genus Palsa-465. The sequence goes on from CAVPVI010000005.1 coordinate 450,903, forward strand.
GCCAGATCTTCGATCCCCGCTGCCGCCTGCACCCGCCGGCGGGTTCCCTCGAACTGGAACGGCCGCGTCACGATGCCGACCGTCAGCGCGCCGAGCTCGCGGGCGATCTCGGCCACGACCGGAGCCGCACCGGTGCCCGTGCCGCCGCCTGCGCCGGCGGCGATGAACACCATGTCGGAGCCGCGCAGCATCGCCTTGATGCGGTCGTACTCCTGGCGCGCCGCCTGGCGCCCGACATCCGGGTTGGATCCCGACCCCAGGCCGCGGGTGAGCGTGTCGCCGATGTGCAGCGTTTCCGCTGCGGCCGACTGCTGCAGCGACTGCAAGTCAGTGTTGATGGCGATGAACTCGACGCCCTCGACCTCGGCTTCGATCATCCGGTTGACGGCGTTGACGCCGGCGCCACCGACCCCGACCACGCGGAGCACCGGCCGGCCGATCGGTCGCGGCAGCGCGTAGATATCGGACGAGCGGTCGTTGCGCGCGTAAACGTCATGCTCGGGAGCGGGCTCTTGCGTCGGCGCCGGACGGCGCAGCTGCTCACGCGGCTGCTCTGGCCGGTCCATCAGATTGAGCGGGATGTCCGCCGAGAACGCGTGACGCAGGCGCTCCTGCGGTGAGGGGATCGGCGCCTCGCCGGTCTCACCGTCGGTCTGTCCGGCCGGGGTGGAAGCGGGGGCGCTGGGAGCCGGAGCGGCGGCAGCGGCAGTAGCGGGAGTGGCGGCAGCGGCGGTAACGGGAAGCGGGAGCGCCGGCAGCCGGGGCGGCGGCAGCGGTCGCCGTCGCGGGCGCTTCCAGCGACGGATGCGGTACCTCACGACTTGCCGGCTCACGACCGTCAGCGGCCTGCGCGCCCAGCGGCCGCGGTTGGGCGTCGGCCAGCGCGGTGTCCTCTGCGGTCTTGCGGAACAGCGCGGCCAGCGGTCCCTCCCGCATGCTTGCGCGTTTAGCGTTGGGCATTTGAGAGAACCTCCTTCGCGAGCTGCCGGTATGCATGTGCGGCGAGACCATCGGGATCGTACTTCAGCACGGACATGCCCTTGACGGGCGCTTCGGCGAAGCGGACGGTCTTGCGGATGCGGGAGGCGAACACGCGGTCGCCGAAGTTCTCCTCGAGCAGCTCGATCGCCTCCTTGGCATGCAGGGTGCGGGAATCGACCATCGTCGGCAGGATCCCCTCGATGTCGATGTCCGGATTGAGGTTCTCCCGGATCATCGCGAGCGTGTTTTGTAGCTGAACGAGGCCACGCATGGAGAGATATTCGCATTGCACGGGGACGATCACCTTGTGCGCCGCGGTCAGCGCGTTGATCGTCAGCAGTCCGAGGCTGGGAGGCGTGTCGATGAAGATGAAGTCGTAGTCGCCCGCGATCTCCGCCAGGGCCTTCTGCAGCGAGCGCTCACGGGCGATCATCGTCGACATGGCGATCTCCGCACCGGCGAGATCGATCGAGGCACAGGCCACATCGATCTCACGGCGGTTGATCACGTCCCGGATCGAGGTGCGGTAGACGAGCACGTCGTACATCGACTGCTTTAGACCATCCGGGTCGATGCCCTGCGACATGGTCAGGTTGCCCTGCGGATCCATGTCCACGCACAGCACTCGGTGGCCCTCCTCAGCGAAGGCCACGGCGAGGTTTAGCGTTGTGGTGGTCTTCGCGACGCCACCTTTTTGGTTGGCGAACGCGATCACCTTGGCGGTGGCCGTCAATGAAGGCTCCGGTGCGTTGAAGAACACATGCGCGGGCACTATTTCGTAGAACCCGCCGGGATTCCTGCTAAATAAGCATACGCGGGCGGGCGGACCCGTACGCGGCGCGGCCGCGGACGGCTGTATGTTGCACCAGGTGCCCTCGCTTCTGCAGCGTCGCCTGATCTTCGTGACCGGCAAGGGCGGCGTTGGCAAGTCGACCGTCGCCACTGCACTCGGGATCCTCGCCGCGCGGCGCGGGCTGCGCACGATCGTGGCCGAGCTCGGGGGCAACGATCGCGCCCAGCGGACGTTCGAGCGGCACGGCGAGATCTCGCACGAGGTCGAGCTCGCACCCGGCCTGTTCACGATCTCGATCGATCCTCAGCAGGCGATGGAGGAGTACCTGCGACTGCGGATCGGAGCACTCGGCCACGCCCTGTCGGCCAGCCGCGTGTTTCACGCGTTCGCGATGGCGACGCCCGGGATGCGCGAGCTGCTCAGCATGGGCAAGATCTGGGAGCTGGCTCAGTTTGAGCGCCGTACACGCGACGCAGCGCCCTATGACCTGGTGGTGGTCGACGCGCCAGCCACCGGTCACGGCGTCGGCTTCCTGCAGACGCCACGCACGTTCGCCGAGATCGCACGCGTGGGACCGATTGCGGCACAGGCGGGCCGGATCTCGGCGACGATCGCCGATCGCTCGTTCACCGGCGTGCTCGCGGTCAGCACGCCTGAGGAGATGCCGGTGACCGAAACGCTGTCGCTGGGCGAAGGGCTCAACCGGCAACAGCTGGCGATCGACGCGGTGATCCTGAACGAGCGCTATCCCGACCGCTTCACGGCCGCGGACCTCGCGAGCATCCAGGCAGCAACCGAGGGCGCCGGCAGACCCGGGGTGCGGGCGGCGCTGCGCGCCGCAAGCTCCCAGCAGCGGCGCTGTCTCGCCCAAGCCGAGCAGCAGCAGCGCCTCGAACAGGCGTTTCCCGGGATCGTCGCGCAACTGCCGTTCGTGTTCTCGGCAAGCATCGGCGTGGCGGAGCTGCGCCAGCTCGCCGACCAGCTCGGGCGGGCGCTGGCGTGAACGTCGCGGAGCTGCTCGAGGGCAAGCGCGTATGCGTCTGCGCCGGATCCGGCGGCGTCGGCAAGACGACCGCCTCGGCGGCGATCGCACTCGGGATGGCCGCGCGCGGCGCCCGCGTGGCGGTCGTCACGATCGATCCCGCCAAGCGGCTGGCCGCTGCGCTCGGCCTGCAGGAGCTGGAGAACGAGCCGCGCCTGGTCGCGCCCGAACGGCTGGCGCAGTTCGGCCTGGAGCTGCAGGGCGAGCTGTGGGCGATGATGCTCGACCCGAAGCGCACGTTCGACGAGCTGATCGAGAAGATCGCGCCGACGCCCGCCCGTGCCGAGGAAATCAAGGCCAACCGCGTGTACCGCTCGCTGTCGACGGCGGTCGCGGGCTCGCAGGAGTTCACGGCGATCTCGAAGCTGTACGAGCTGGCGCACGAACGCGAGTTCGACCTGCTCGTGCTCGATACGCCGCCGTCGCGCAACGCGATCGACTTCTTCGAAGCCCCGCGACGTCTCACCTCGTTCCTCGAGGGCCGAGCGCTCAAGGCATTCCTGCGACCAACCGGCATCGGGATGCGCCTGCTGGAGCTCGGCGTGGCGCCTCTGCTGCCGGCACTGCGCCGCATCACCGGCGTCGAGATGATCAGCGACCTGTCGCTGTTCTTCCAGCTGCTCGGCGATATGACCGAAGACTTCAGCGTCCGCGCGACGGAGGTGCAGCGGCTGCTGCGCGCGCCCGACACGGCGTTCGTGCTCGTCACCTCGGCCCAGGGCGATCCGATCGACGAAGCGATCTGGCTGAGGCACACGCTGCAGGAGACCGGACTCCCGTTCGCCGGCGTGATCGTCAACCGCTTCCATCACGATCTCGCCGGTGCCGAGCACCCCGACGCGGTGACCGCGTCGCTGGCAGCGCTGCTGTCCGATCAGCTGGCGCAAACCGTGGCCGACAACTTCGAGGACTACCGGGCGCTCGCGCAGCGCGACGCCGGCAACCTCGCGCGGCTCGCCGCAGACATGAGCGGGGAGCCGCTGCTGCTGGTGCCCTACTTCGACGACGACGTGCACGACATCGACGGGCTGCTGCGCGTGCACAGCTACCTGTTCGCGTCAGATGCTGAGCGCGCCCGGATGATCGACGACGTCGTCGCTTAACCGGCGGCGGACGGTGCTCGCGCCCTCGCTCCACGACTCCCATGCCAGTAGGTGGCGCTGCCAGTCTGCTTCCGGCAGCGGCGCGCCGGCGGCCGCTTGATCAGCGCCGAGCTCGAGCGAGCGCTCGTGCAGGAGCTCCCAGACCGCGAGCTCGGCCACCGCCAGCCGCTCGCTGGCGCGCCGGCCCGGCATCAGCTCCTCGCTCAGCGCCACCACGCGACGCAGCGGCAGCGGCCCGGCTTCGATCCGGCCGGCGATCCGCTCCTTCAGCCGATCAAGCGCCGGATTGCGTTGCGCTTGCTCACGGGCCCGGGCGATCAGGCGCTCGGTGACGTCGGTTCCCAAGCGCTGCGCGTTGGCCCAGCCGCGCCCCATGCCCATCTCCTCCAAGCGCAGCTCCGGCCCTTCGATGACCGTCAGCTTGGTCTTCTTGGGATTCCACTCGTGGTCTGAGTAGCTGAGCTCCCGCCCGGACGCGAGCGGCCCCAGAAAGCGGCTGGTCACCTCCTGCTCGCCGAGGTTGAAGGCGCGCGCCACGTGCGGACGCTGGCGGAGCTCGAGATGGAACACGCACTGAAGCCTAATCGGCGCTGCGCTCAAGTCCCCGCAAGCGCCGTCTCTGCGAGCAGCTCGTCGGCGACCGCGCACACATCGATGTCGAGATGGCCGCACAGAACATCGCGCAGGATCGCGCGCAGATGCTCCGCGAGCTCCTCGACGAGTGCGTCAACCCCCGTGCGAGCGCCCGCCAACCCGGCGATCACGGCCCGTTCGAGCGAGATCACCTGAGCGGTGCTGTGCGCAAGCGCGGCGCGGTCCTCCGGGCGCGCGCAGATCGCGGCGAGTCGCTGCGCCAGACGCCCGCTCGACGGTCCCTCGGGCTCGAGCAACGCGCGTAGCGCCAGCAGGTAGTCGGTCAGCGCCTCGAACGGCGCGAGTCGCTCGCAGCCCATCTCGAACCGCGCCAGCGCCCAGGCGAGCTCACCGCGACCGGAGCTGTCAGGCTGCGGTTGCTCGGGGCCGGCGGAATTACGCGCATGCGGGCGCGCCGCCGGCATCCGGCGGGCCACCAGGCCGCAGAATGCGCGCAGCTCGTCCTCGCGTGCCGCTTCGATCCTGGTCACGTAACGCGCACGCCCGCTGCTGCCGAGTGGCAGCGGCCGCCAGGGCCCGTCGCCGACCCGCGTCCAAGCCAGCGGCCCAAGCGCATACGAGCCACGCTCAAACAGCCGCAACGCCGACAGCGTACGGCGGAAACGAACTCGCGCGACCGACGCAGGCGCCGGCGAAGCCGGCTCCTGCGAGCTCCTGAGCACCGCCAGCACGCGTGGGTCCTCGCCCGGCCGCTCGCACCCGAGCCCCCAAACCGCCTCGGCGGGAGCGCCCTGCAGCGCGTCGCCGCGCACGAGCGAGAGTCCGTCGCCGAGCGCCAGCTCCGTGCCCTGCGGGTCGAGCGCGACGCCGTGCAGCGGCGCCACCACGACGGTCATGCAGCCGCCGTCGAAGAGCGCACGCTCCAGCTCCGCGTAGGCGTGCTCGAACCGGTCGGAGTCGAACTCGAAGTCACTGCGCTCCTCGAACACTCGCGCCAGAAAGCAGCGCAGGACGCCGTCGGCGCGCTCACGCGGGTCACTTGCGACCCAGGTCTCGCCGCGCTGACGCAGGTAAGTCGTGGTCCCGTCCAATGGTTGGAGCGATCGCGCCGCCGGCGCGTAGCTGTCGAGCGCGGACAGCAGGCCGATGCGCTCGCCGATGAAGGCGTCTGTCAGCGGCCGGTAACAGTAGAGCGGTACACGCGCTCGCCGCCGGCCGCGCTCGCTCTCGACGACCTCGAAGGGGACTTCCTCACCCTCGGCGGTGACGTTCGCAAGCCGGCTGGCGGCGTCCATCGTGAATGCCTCGAGCATCCCGTATAGCGCCACGTTTCGCACACAGCTCGATTCGCGGCAACGGCGCGAGATCCTTCACGACCGCTCGATCTCGCTCAGATGCTCGACGTTCGCCGCGTCGCCGGGGTCATCGCTTGGACATCCGGCGAACCAGGCATCGAGGATCTCCACCAACTCGGCCGCCGAGGTGCTCCTGAGGCTGAGCGCGAGCACGTTGGCGTCGTTCCAGCGCCGGGCGCCGGCGGCGGTCGGCGCGTCGGCGCACAGGGCGGCGCGCACGCCGCCCACCTTGTTGGCGGCAATGCAGGCGCCCGTTCCAGTCCAGCAGGCGACCACGGCCTGCTCGGCGCGGCCGTCGGCCACTTCGCGGGCCGCCGTCTCGCTGCACCATGCCCAGTCGTCGCGTGCCGCGTCGCTGTACGCGCCGTGGAAGCTGAGCTGGTGACCGCGGTCACGCAGCTCCTGCACGATCTGCTCGGCGACGCCTGTCAACTCGTCCGCTGCGATCGCGATTCGCATCGCACCGATCGCGGACTCTCAGGCTGCGACTGCCGCCGGATGCAGGTCTGTCGACCCGCCGGCACGCGCTTGCTCAGCGCATTCGTCCGTCAACCAGCGGTTGCCGTAGGCGCGCATGTCCTCGATCAGCGGCACCAGCGCCGAACCCTTCTCGGTGAGCGCGTACTCGACGCGCGGCGGCACCTCTGGATAGGTCTTGCGAGCGACGATCCCCTCCTCCTCGAGCGCGCGCAGGCGCAGCGACAAGGTCCGCGGGCTGATCCCCCCGAGCGAGCGCTCGAGCTCGCAGAAGCGTGAGTGACCTTCGGCGAGGTCCTTGATCAACAGCAGCGTCCACTTGCCGCAGACGATCTCGGCCGTGCGGCAGACGGGACAGGTGTCGTTGGAAGCCATGCGAAAGCCAGTCTAGCGCGTCGCTTCACGAAGTGAAGCGTGGCGGCAGCACCCGGTCAGGTCTGCTGATGATTACTGATCAGACAGCGCCTAAACAGCTGTCTCGGGGGCTCCGCAGCGGTGCTAACGTCGTTGTAACTCACAGGAGGTTTGTCATGCCCGCCCCGGCTCGCATTCTCGTTGTTGCCGACCGTACCGCCGACTCGGAGGAGCTGCACGCGGCCCTGGTCGAGCGCCACTCCCTGGGCCCGATCACCGCGACGCTGCTGGCGCCGGCCGCCTGGGAGGTCACCGACCCGCACGGCGGACGCGAGTCCGCGCTTCGGCGCTTGCACAGCGCCGCGGGGAGGCTGTCCGAGGTCGGGATCGAGATGCGGACGGTGTGTGGTGCGGCCGACCCATTCGAGGCCGTGTCGGAGATCTGGGATCCGCAGAAATTCGACGAAGTGATCGTCTCGACGCTCCCCAAGCACATCTCGCGTTGGCTGCGGATCGACCTTCCCCGGCGCATCGAGCAGCTCACCGGCCGCCAGGTCAACCACGTGGTCGCGCAGGAGCGCTCGCCATCCGCCGCGAGCGTCTGAACGAGGCCCACGTCGGTTGCGCAGAGGGCCAGCAGAGCCTGCCCGCAGGCAGGCTCTGTCGTGCGCATGGCTTCGGACTCCGCGCGTGAGCGGCCCGCCCCGCGACGGGCGTTGAGCGCCTCTATAGCGACCGCTGGTACTTCGTGAACGCGCGCGTCGCGAGCGTCGCGGAGACGAGTAGCAACGCGACCAGCAGCCCGATGCGGCTCGCCACCAGGCCCCAGTCGGTTTTCTCCATCGCCGCGGAGCGACCGGCCTGCACCGCCCAGTTGACTGGGTTGAACTTCGCAACCGTCCGGATCCAACCGGGCAGCAGACTCGATTGCATCAGCGCCGCCGACAGGAAGGTGAGCGGGAGCTGCACGAGCGTGACCGCGCCGATCACGGTCTCGCGCTGGCGCGCGAGCACCCCGACGCCGTTGGACAGCGATGCGAACACGGCACCGAGCAGCGCTGCGATCAGGATCAGCAGCACCACGCCGATCACGCCACCTTTGAAATCGGCGCCAAGCAGGAGTGCGAGCAGCACGATCAACACGGTCTGGATGACGACCGTGAACGCGCCGTAGACGACCGTGCCGGCGTTCAGCGCGCCGCGCCACACCGGCGAGGCAAGCATCCGGTCCATGACGCCGGCCTCGATGTCCTCGACGAACCCCATACCGGTCCAGCCGGCCGAGAACACCGCGAGCATGACGACCACCCCGGGCGTCAGGAAGTTGATGTAGGAGCCATGAAAGCCGGGGATCTTGGTCACGGACTTGAACAATGCGCCGAACAGCAACAACCAGATGATCGGCTGGAACAGGGTGATGCCCAGGTATGCGGGCTGCCTCCTGAGCACGCGCATTCCGCGGATGTACACCTGCCAGCTCTGCCGCAGCGCGGTCATGCCGACACCTCGGAAAGCTCGTGGTCGGCTCGCTGGAATTCCCTGCCGGCGTGACGTAGATAGACGTCATCGAGCGACGGCCGCGAGAGTGTGACCGAGGTAACCTTGGCACCACGTGCCTCGAGCGCCGCCAGCACGCACGGAATCGCAGCGCCACCGTCGCGGGCACGCGCGCGCAGCAACCGGCCGTCGAGCGTGATTTCGTCGAGGTCACCGATCCCGGCGAGCGCCATGCGAGCGCCTGCGTCCCCCGGATCGGCCAGCTGTATCTGGATCGTGTCGCCTTCGAGCTCGGCCTTGAGCTGCGCGGGCGTCCCGTGAGCGACCACGCGGCCGCGATCGATGATCGCGAGCTGCGATGCGAGCCGGTCCGCCTCCTCCATGTAGTGGGTGGTGAGCAGGATCGTCATCTCCTCCTGCGCGGCAAGCCGCTCGATCTCGCGCCACATCCCGACGCGGGCCTCGGGATCCAGCCCCGTCGTGGGCTCGTCGAGGAACAGCACGCACGGCTGGTGCAGCAAGCCCATCGCGATGTCCAGCCGCCGCTGCATTCCGCCCGAGTAGGTCTTCACCAGCCGGTCGGCCGCATCGGCAAGATCGAAGCGCTCCAGCGACGCCGACACCCGCCGTCTGAGCTCGGCGCCGGTGATCCCGTAGAACTCGCCCTGCAAAACGAGGTTCTCCCGCGCTGTGGCATCGGGATCTGCCCCGTGCTTCTGCCCGACCACGCCGATTGTCCGGCGCACCCGCACCGGATCTGTGAGCACGTCGATGCCGGCCACGCGCGCACTCCCACTGTCGGCCCGGGACAGCGTGCACAGGATGCGCACGGTCGTGGACTTGCCGGCGCCGTTTGGTCCCAGCAGACCGAAGATCGTTCCCGACGGCACCGATAGGCTGACACCGTCGAGCGCTTTGACCGCCGGCGCATACGTCTTCTCGAGCGCAGATGCCTCAATCGCTACATCCATCAGACCCTCCCAGGTCGGGCGTCCTACAATTAGTTTGACCGTGGGATAGTTTTATCGTGGAAAGATTCGAATGTCAAGGGATAAACGGGAGACGTTCACAGAGCTGATCGATGAGGTCCGCCGCTCGCAAAGCGCGACAGCCCGTTTCGACCAGGCCGTGGCCGATGCACTCGGTCTCAACCGCACCGACATGCGCTGCATCGACGTGCTGCATCGAACGGGTCCGATCACCGCCGGGGCCCTGGCCGCGGAGACGGGCCTGTCGGCCGGCGCGATGACGACCGCCTTGGATCGCCTGGAGCGTGTTGGCTACGCCCGCCGCGTGCGCGATACCGATGACCGCCGGCGCGTGCTGGTAGAGCTGAGGGCCGACACGGTCACCGCCGCCGAGGCGTTTTACCGCGAGCACGTCGCCGAGGCAGAACGCCTGTACGACCGCTACAGCCTCGAGCAGCTCGAGTTGCTGTTGCGGTTCGTGCGCGACGCCCGCGAGTTCAACGAGCGCCAAGCGGCACAGCTAGAGCAGCAGACCCGCGACCGAGCCCGCGAGCCGTCCGCGTAACAGTCGCACGCCGACGTCTGGCTCGGCCCAGAGAGCGAGCCCGGCCAGAACCGTGACCGAGAACGCATGCAGGCGCTGGGGCGACGGCTTTCGTTCGAACTCGCGTGCGGTTTCAAACGAAGGCCGACGCCCAGGGTCAATCAGCAATCAAGCGACGTCGCGAAGCTTCTGAGCCTCAGCGAGCGACTGCAGCTTCTTGAGCGACTGGTTCTCGATCTGGCGGATACGCTCGCGGGTGACGTTGAACGTCCGCCCCACCTCGTCCAGCGTGCGGGGATGCTCGCCACCCAGTCCGTAGCGTAGCTCCAGCACCCGGCGCTCGCGGTAGGAGAGGTTCTCGAGCGCTTCGCGCAGGGCTTCCTTGGTTAGGATCTCGGCGGCGCGCTCATACGGAGACTCAGCGCGCTCGTCGGCGATGAACTGTCCGAACTCGGATTCCTCTTCGTCGCCGACCGGCTTCTCCAGCGACACAGGCGCCTGCGCAGAGCGCTTGATCGACTCGACCTCGTCGGGCTCGATGCCGGTGACCTCGGCGATCTCCTCCGCGGTCGGCTCGCGCCCCAGCTCGGTCACCAGCTTGCGCTCGGCGCGACCGATCTTGTTGAGCTTCTCGACGACGTGCACGGGGATCCGGATCGTCCGCGCCTTGTCAGCCAGCGCACGCGCGATTGCCTGCCGGATCCACCAGGTCGCGTATGTAGAGAACTTGAATCCCTTGCGGTAGTCGAACTTCTCGGCAGCACGAACGAGGCCGAGCGTGCCTTCCTGAATCAGATCGAGGAACGGAAGCCCCTGGTTGCGGTAGTTCTTCGCGATCGAGACCACAAGCCGGAGGTTCGACTCGACCATCTTCTGCTTGGCATCCAGATCGCCACGCTCGATGCGCTTGGCCAGATCGACCTCCTCCTGCGCGGTCAGCAGCCGCACCTTGCCAATGTCCTTCAGGAAGAGCTGAAGCGAATCGGTGGTCATGTCCGGCTTCAGGTCAAGCGCCGTCTTCGCTTTACGCCGGCCACGCTTGTCCGGGGCTCGCTCTACCTCCGCCTCGGCGAGCGCGGGGTCAACCTCCTCGACGAGCTCGATCTCGGCCCGCTCCAAGTAGCCGTGCAGCTCCTCCACATCGGCCTCGTCGAGATCGAGTTCGGCGATCGCGCCCGCGATCTCGGCGAATGTGAGCACGCCAAGCTGCTGGCCGCGGTTGACCAAGCCTTTGATCTCTTCGAGTTCCTGCAGTTCCGCTACTGACATCTGGTTCCGTTTCCGTCGTCGTGCCGAGAGTCTTCAGCTACCGGCTCCATGAATTAGCGGGCGCGCGCGACCGCTGAGCGCGCACACCTACCACATAGACATACCCGGCAAGTATATGTACTATCCTTTTTGAAGTCAAGACCGCGATTCGGGCCGCCCGGGCTTTGAAGCAAATACCACGATCGGCTCGCGACGTTTCAATCCGTGGCCGAATTTTCGTCGCTCGCCGGCCGCTAGGGCAGATCATCGCGAGATCCGCTCAATCCCTGCGGCACCGCGACCCCCCAAGCAACGTTGCGGTGCCATGATCCAGTCTGCATGAGCGACGATACGCCGACCGACCTACTCGGTTCGCTGCCGCGGTCGCGACCGCAGCGCCGCAGCGACAAGCGCCCGGCTGCCCCGCCGCCGCCGCCCCTCGCAACCGCCCCACTCGAACAGCAACCGGCGGCGCGGCCACCCGCCCGGCGCAAGCGGACGCCGAGCAAGTCCAAGCCGAACCCCACCCCCCCGGCCGACGCCAAACCGACCACCCCCCCGGCCGACGCCAAACCGACCACCCCCCCGGCCGACGCCAAACCGACCACCCCCCCGGCCGACGCCAAACCGACCACCCCCCCGGCCGACGCCAAACCGACCACCCCCCCGGCCGACGCCAAACCGACCACCCCCCCGGCCGACGCCAAACCGACCACCCCCCTGGTCGCCTCACCGCCAGCCCCGTCTCGGCGGACCCCGGAAGAAACCGAAGATTTCTCCCAACGTGAGCCGCGCAGCGGATCACGCGATGTCTCCCAACGTGAGCCGCGCGGCGGATCACGCGATGTCTCCCAACGTGAGCCGCGCGGCGGATCACGCGAGATCTTGGCGACGAGCGTGCAGGCCGCCGCGGAACTGGCCGAGATCGGACTGTCGCTGAGCGCACGGGCGATCCGCACCGCGGTCGCGAAGCTTCCACGGCCGTAATGGTGCTTGGTCGCTCCTCACCGCCTCACAACGCCAACAGACCCCATCCGGCGATCTCCAGCGCCACCATCGGCCGTCGGCCGGCGTGAACGACTGCCAGGACCACGGCAGCTGCCGGGCTGCCGGGTTCATGTCTCGAATTCCCGAAGATGCGTATAATGCGGCCTACGCCGAGCGGCTGTCCGTCCGCGGACAGCCGGCGGGGGAACCACTTGCGGAGTCAACCGACCCCGTAGGGGCGAATCGGACCTGTAAAGGACCGTAGCGCTAGCAAGCGCGAGCCCGTCAGCTCACCCCGTAGGCGCGACCACCGTACAAGACCAAGACTGACTTGACGCGCGCTCCCACAGGGCTGTCGCTGTCGTTGCTGCTCGCTGCAGCAGCGCTCGCCCTCCCCTCCTCTGCCCTGGCCAAGCCAAGGGCATCCTTGCCGGCGGCATCCCTGCCGGCTCCATCCCTGCCGAGCACCAGCGGCGGCGCAGCTAGCGGCGGCGCGGGGTTGGCCAGCAGCGGCACCGGGCTCGCGGTCTCCGGCGGCGCGGTTGCGACGGTGCCGCCGGCGCAGCCGGCCAACCTGAGCGTCTCGGCCAGCGGCGATGGGATCACGCTGACCGTCGGCGAGTCGGCCATCGTCAGCCAAACCGTGCAGTTCGACGGCACGGCGCCCGTCGCCGACGCCGGCCAGATCGTCGAGATCGAGCGGATCGGGCCGCAGTCCGGCGACCGCTGGGTCGCCACGGCCCAGGCGCTGGTGACCGCCGACGGCTCGTTCAACGCGACCTGGCTGGCCAGCGAGAGCGGCCAGTTCTCCGTCAGGGCCGCCGTCGTACCGACCAGCGCGGCGGCGCAGATCACCGCCAGCGACGCCGGAGCGGCGCTCGCATCCACGCCGGTGCTGCCCGCCGGCGGTCCAGCCTCATCGCCGCTGGCGATGACCGTCTACCGGCCCGCGGTCGCGAGCTACTACGGCCCGGGCTTGTTCGGCAAGAAGACGGCCTGCGGCCAGACGTTGCGGCGCACGACGCTCGGCGTGGCCAACATGAGATTGAAATGCGGCACGCCGGTCAGGATCTTCTACGGCGCTCTCATGATCGTGGTTCCGGTGATCGATCGCGGTCCGTATGTTCAGGGGGTCAGCTGGGATCTGACGCAGGCGACCGCGAACGCGCTCGGGATCACCTCGACGATCACGATCGGCACGGTCGCGCTCTCTTAGTTAGGCGACAATCCGCTTCATGGCGCAGCAACTCATAACGATCGGCGAGGCCCGTGAACGCATTCTCAGCGTCTGCGCGCAACGACTCGGCACCGAACCGATCGCGATCAGCGACGCGCTGGACCGGGTGCTCGCGTCCGACGTGCGCGTGAGCGGCGACGTACCGGCGTTTGCGTGCTCGGCGATGGATGGATACGCCGCCGCGCACGGCCCTGCTGCGCGCACCTTGCGGCTGGCGGGAGAGTCACGCGCCGGTGCGCCCCACCGCGGGCAACTGCAGCCCGGCGAGGCGATTCGGATCTCGACCGGAGCAGCGGTACCGGCGCAGGCGACCGCCGTGATCCGCCAGGAGGACGCCGTCGTACGCGACGGCGCGATCGAAACCCTGGTCGCGCTCGAACCGGGCGCGAACATCCGACCCGCCGGAAGCGCGATGCGCGCTGACGAGCTCGTGCTGCCCGCCGGCACCGTTATCGGCCCGCACGCGCTCGCTGCCGCGGTCGCAGCCGGCGCCGCCACGATCCTCGTCGCCCGCCGGCCCCAGGTCGCCGTGCTCTGCACCGGCGATGAGTTGCGAGCGCCCGGGGAGCCACTGCGCCCGGGAGAGATTCACAACTCGAACGGTCCGATGTTGACGGCGCTCGCGTCGCGCTGCGGCGCGATCACGACGCCCGCCACCAGGGTCGCCGACGACGTCGCCGTCACCGAACACGCGCTGGCGGATGCGCTCGTGCAGGCGGACCTGCTGATCGTCAGCGGCGGCGTCTCGGTGGGACCGCACGACCACGTGCGCCCAGCGCTCCAGAAGCTCGGGGTCGAGCAGCAGTTCTGGGGCGTGGCGTTGCAACCCGGCAAGCCCACGTGGTTCGGCGTCGGCGCCGGCAAGCCCGTGTTCGGTTTGCCGGGCAACCCGGTCTCCGCTGCGGTCACGTTCACGCTGCTGGTCGCCCCGGCTCTGCGCGCCCTGCAGGGCGCGCCTCCTAGCCTCGGTCCGGACGGCGAAGGACGGCAACAGCAGCGCGCTGCGCTGGCGGTGCCGGTACGCCGCAACCCCACCCGCGACCGCGCGATCCTGGTGCGCCTGATACTCGGCCCACAGGGGACGGTGGCGGTGCCGACCGGCGTGCAGGAGTCACACCGGATCACCGCCCTGGTGGGCGCCGACGCGCTGGCGATGGTTCCCCGTGGAGCTGGCGACGCCCCGGCCGGAGAAAGCGTGATACTGGAGCCGATGCTGCGATGAAGTCGATGTCGCTGCGAGCACGTGCCGCCGCGGTGGCGGCGGTCCTGGCCACAGTCCTGATCGGACTCGTGGCACGCTGGCTGTGGCGCCGGAGCCTCCCTGCGCGTACGCTGATCGTGTCCCCACGGGAGTCCACGGTGATCGCCGCCGATGGATCGGTGCGCTCGGTCCAGTCAGCCCACATCGCGCTGGATCCACGGGACCTCGACCGGATCTGGAAGCAGTCCAACCTCGAGAATCTGGGGCGCACCTACTGGCTGTTCCTCTCGCGCGTGACGCTCGGCGCGATCCGCGTCATCTATGGTCCCGACGAGCGCCGCGTGGTGCTGTTCGCGCGGCCGCTGACGCTCCTGCGATTCTCGACCCCCGAGTACGAGGTCGAGCCCGGCCACGGAAAGGTCACTTGGCACATCCGCGACGGCTTGCTCGTAGCTCGCGCGGGCCGCAGTGGCGATGGCTTCCTGGCACTGGACGTTGAGCGCCAAGACGCGCCGGCGGATGGTGCCGAGCTCGCCACGTTGCATGTGCACGTCGAGGTCGCGAACTTCTACCCGTCGATCGCCGCCGGCCTCAGCACGTTCGTCTACGAGGCCACGCAGTCGCTAATACACGTGCTCGTCACGCACGCGTTCCTGAGATCGCTGGCGACGCTGGACCTGGCGCAATCGCACGTCGGCCAGTTGCAGGACGAATAGCATTCACAGCGTCCGGCGGGGCGCAAAACGTCCGATATACGGACGTTTCGCACCCCGCACTGTAGATCTGCCGTGATCCGGCTCCGGAGCCGTCTACCGTCTAGTACAGCGAGGCGTTGATCTTGTGGAGCTTCGCGCGGTCGTGGGTCGCGAACACGCGCCGGACGGTACCCGTCCGCGTGCGCATCACGAGCGACTCGGTCGTGGCGGCGCCGCTGCTCGTGTAGCGCACTCCCTGCAGCACGTCCCCGTCGGTCACACCGGTAGCAGAGAAGAACACGTCCTCGCCCTTGACGAGGTCGTTGACGTCGAGCACCTTGTTTAGGTCATAGCCGGCGTCGAGCGCGCGCTGGCGCTCGTCGTCGTTGCGCGGCCACAGCCGGCCGAGCTGCTGCCCGCCGATGCACTTGATCGCGGCGGCGGAGATGACGCCCTCGGGCGTGCCGCCGATCCCCCACAGGAGGTCGACCGGCCGGTCGATCGAGACGGCCAGCAGCGCCGCCGACACGTCGCCGTCGAGGATCAATCGCACGCGCGCGCCGGCCTCGCGGACCTCGCGCATCTTCTCGTGGTGCCGCTCACGGTCGAGCATCACGACGATCACGTCGCGGATGTCGACGCCCTTGCGCTTGGCGACCAGCTGCAGCGTCTCCGGCAGCGGCCGCTCGAGGTCGAGCAGGTCTGCGATGTCGGGCCCGCCGGCCAGCTTCTCCATATACACGCACGGGCCTGGGTCGAACATCGCGCCGCGCTCGGCGAGCGCGATCACGGTCAGGGCGCTGGGCATCCCCAGTGCCGTCAGGCGTGTGCCCTCGAGCGGGTCGACGGCGATGTCGACGCGCGGCGGGTTGCCATCGCCGATCTGCTCGCCGTTGTAGAGCATCGGCGCTTCGTCCTTCTCGCCTTCGCCGATCACGACAAGGCCGTCCATCGAGATCGAGTCGAGCACCTGCCGCATAGCGTCGACGGCGGCCTGGTCGGCCGCCTCCTTGTCCCCCCTGCCAACCTTCCGCGAGGCCGCCAGCGCGGCGGCCTCGGTGACGCGCACCAACTCGAGCGCGAGGTTGCGATCCGGGCGCACCGGGCTCATCGGACGCCTCGAGGACTGGCCCCGTTTCGCTGGAAATCGTCTGGTTTCATGCCGCCGAACCCTACTCCTATTGGCGCGATCCGGATCGCCGGGCAACGGCCGCCAGAGCTGTTAGCTTAGCGGCATCGACACGCTGCAGTTCACCCGCCTGCTGCCGGACCTCGCGACCGTCGATGTGAGCGATCTGATGTCCTGCCTGCAGGCAATCGTCCCGCCCAGCGACCGTCCCTACACGATCGCCAACTTCGTCGCCAGCGCCGACGGCATGGCGGCGGTGCAGGGCCGCTCGGGCGCGCTCAGCGATCCGGGTGACCGGGCTCTGTTCCACGCCCTGCGCGAGCAGGTCGATGGCGTTCTGGTCGGGACCAGGACGCTCGCCGTCGAGCGCTACGGCCGTATCGTCAAGTCCCAGGAAGGCCGCGCGCGCAGGCTTGCCGGCGGCCACGCGAGCGAACCGATCGCGTGCGTGATCAGCAGCAGCGGCTTGATCCCGGCGGGGATCCCCCTGTTCGCCGAACCCGAAGCCCGCATCGTGCTGTTCTCGCCGATCGCGCCGGACCCCGCAGCGTTCGCTGCCCACGTCACCGTCGTGCTAACCGATCCAGCCGAGCGCCGGCCCCTGGCGCTTGCCCTGCGCGTGCTTCGTGACAAGCACGGCGTCGGCACGCTGCTGTGCGAGGGCGGCCCGACGCTGATGCGCGCGCTGCTCGCTGAGCAGTTGGTAGACGAGCTGTTCCTGACGCTCGCGCCCGCCCTAGCCGGCGGCGCCAGCGGACCGACGATCATCGGCGCCCCACCCCTCCCCGAGCCGCTGGCGCTGAGCTTGCTGTGGCTGCTGACCCACGCAGACGCGCTCTATCTGCGCTACGCGATCCTGTGACCAGACGGGAGAAATCGTAGATTTCTCCCAATGCGATTCGCGCAGCGAATCGCACTTTCTCCCGATGCGATTCGCGCAGCGAATTGCGCAAGTTCGACTTCGTTAGTCGTTGCCATGGGAGAATCACGCTTCAACTGGGCATAACTTCCAAAATGGACCGGACAATCACAGCACCTACCTCTCAGACGACCGCGGTCGTCGGGTCGTTGACCGAGGCGCGGGAGCGCACGCTGGCGCTCGTCGCACCGCTTTCCGACGCGGAGCTCGAGCAGGTCTACTCGCCGCTGATGAGCCCGCTCGTGTGGGACCTCGCGCACATCGCCGCCTTCGAAGATCTGTGGCTCGTGCATCGTTACGGCGGCCGGCCATTGCTGCACGCAGAGCTCACCGAGATCTATGACGCCCTCGAGACCCCCCGCGCGAGCCGCGGCGAGACCGAGTTCCTACGCTCACAGCCGGCGCGCGAGTACCTACAGGAGGTGCGCGCCCGCACGCTGGCGGTGATCGACGAACGGGGCATCGGCGATGGCATCCTGCACGAGCTCGTGATCCGCCATGAGCAGCAGCACAACGAGACGATGCTGCAGGCGATCCAGCTGGCTGGGTTGCGCGGATACGAACTGGTCCCGGCTAAGCACGATCGTCGTGGCGGCAATGGCCACGATCGTCGTGGCGGCAATGGCCACCACCGCAGTGGCCGCAATGGCCACGAACGTCGTGGCCGCAATGACCATGAACGTCGTGGCCGCGATGGCCACGCCTCCGACTCGCTCGCCGATCGCGATCACGGCGCGGGCGGAGCGCTCGTCAACGCCAACGTCCTCGGACGTAGCGGGGTTCCCACGGGCCTCGAGCTGATCGGGATCCCGGCAGGCGAATGCACAATCGGAGCCGGCGGCGAGGGCTTTGCCTACGACAACGAGCGACCCCGCCACAGGGTCATGCTCGGCGACTACCTGATCGGTGCCACCCCGGTGAGCAATGCAGGCTTTCTCGCGTTCGTGCGGGATGGCGGCTACGAGCGCCGCGACTCGTGGACCGACGCCGGCTGGGCCTGGCGCCGGCAACACCAGATCACCAGGCCAGGGGCCTGGAGCCAAGATCTGACGTACGAGTGGAGGCTCGGCCGCGCGGTGCCGCTTGATCCGGGCCGCGCGGTGAGCTCGATCTCGTGGTATGAGGCCGACGCCTTTGCCCGCGCACACGGCGCGCGCCTGCCGACCGAGGCCGAGTGGGAGAAGGCCGCCAGCTGGGACCCGGAGCGCCAGCGCGCACGCGCATTTCCATGGGGGGATGCGGCGCCGGTTCCAGGCGTGCACGCCAACCTGGACCACGTTTGCACCGGACCGGACCATGTCGCCGGCCACGCGGCCGGCGCCTCGGCGTACGGGGTGCTCAACATGATCGGCAACGTCTGGGAGTGGACGATGAGCGACTTCAACGGTTACGAGGGCTTCGTCGCAAAGCCGTATCGCGAATACTCGGAGGTGTTCTTCGGGTCCGACTACAAGGTCCTGCGCGGCGGCTCGTGGGCGACCCGGGCGCGCGTGCTGACGCCGACCTTCCGCAACTGGGATTACCCACAGCGCCGCCAGATCTTCGCCGGCTTCCGGATCGCCAAGGACGCATGAGCCTCCCGTCACAGATGGACGCGATCAGGATCCAGTCGTGGCTGTCGGAGGCTGACGAGCGCTGCCTCGCCAACGACGTGCTCGACGGTCTCACGCGCCCGTTCAAGGAACTGCCCCCCAAGCACTTCTACGACGCGCGCGGTTCGGCGCTGTTCGCGCAGATCTGCGAGCTGCCGGAGTACTACCCGACCCGCACCGAGATCAAGATCCTGACGGAGCGCGCGGGCGAGATCATCGCCTGCACCGGCGCCAGCGAGCTCGTCGAGCTGGGATCAGGGTCCGCGGACAAGGCGCGCGTGCTGCTGGACGCGATGGCTGCGGCCGGCACGCTGCGACGCTATATCCCGCTCGACGTCTCCGAGAAAGTCGTGCTCGAAGCGGCGCACGGTTTGGTGCGTGATTACGACGAGCTGCAGGTGCACGGCGTGATCGGCGATTTCGAGCGCCATCTGGAGCAGGTGCCGGCCCGCGGCGAGGGCCCCCGAATCGTGGCGCTGCTCGGCGGCACGATCGGCAACTTCCCGCCCGGCACCCGGCGCGGCCTGCTGCGCAAGATCGGCATGCTGCTCGGCCCTGAGGACCGGTTGCTACTGGGCACCGACCTGGTCAAGGATCCGGCGGTGATCGAGGCCGCCTACGACGACTCGCAGGGCATCACGGCCGAGTTCAACCGCAATGTCCTGCATGTGATCAATCGAGAACTGGACGCCGACTTCTCGCCGGAGGGCTTCGATCACGTCGCCTTCTTCGACCGCCGGCACGAGTGGATCGAGATGCGCCTGCAGGCGCGCGAGCCGCAGACGGTACGGATCGCCGCGCTGGCGTTGCAGGTCGAGTTCGCGGCGGGCGAGGAGCTGCGTACCGAGATCAGCGCGAAGTTCACGCGCAGCCGCCTGGAGCGCGATTTCGCCGCGGCAGGCCTGCGGCTCGACCGCTGGTACACCGACGAGGACGAGCTGTTCTCCCTGTCATTAGCCGCGCGGCCGGACTAAGGCCCGCTCACAAGCCCAGCTTGCGGACGCCTCGCTCGCCCCAGCCGAGGTGGTGGGCGAGCTCGTGACGGAGGGTGCGGGTGACTTGCGCGCGCAGCAGCTGGGGATCGTGACCGAAGTCGCGCATCAGCGTGTCGCGGAAGATCACGATGCGCTCGTGGAAGTAGTCCTGGGCGATCGTGTCACCCTGGTACAGACCGTAGGCGCGGTGCTTGCGGCCGCCATCGGCGACCACGATCGCGACGTGCTCGAGCGCACGGTGGAACTCGAGCGGCAGCTCGTCGACGGCGAGACGCACGAGCGCCTTGAAGTCCTCCTCGTCGCCGAGGAGGTACCCGCCGTCGTCCTGATCGTCGTTCGCGAAGGTGTCCGGCCGCGAAGCGCCGGCGGGCCGGTAATCCTCGCTATCGCCCCAGGAACCCTGGGCGGCGAGCTGCTCGGCACGCTCCACGAGCGCATCGAACTCCGTCTCGGACTCCGGGTCGCGCCAGTCGGCCAGCCGCACGAGCGCGAACGCGACTGCCGCTCCGACGATCAGCGCGCCCGCTCCGAACACGGCGATGCCCTGGAGCAACCGCACCAACACCGACGACGGGCTGAAGCCCGCCAGCAGCGTGACCAGAGCGAGCCCGACCGTCAGCGCCCCGAGGGCCGCCAAAGCGGCCTTGCGGGGCGTTGACGGGGTGCCGCGCATGGCGTTACGCGAGGCTCCGCGCGATCACGACCCGCTGGATCTCGTTCGTGCCTTCGTAGATCTGCGTGATCTTGGCGTCGCGCATCATCCGCTCGACCGGATAATCCTTGACAAAGCCGTAGCCACCAAGGATTTGCACCGCTTCGACGGTGACGCTCATCGCCACATCAGAGCAGAACAGCTTCGCCATCGCCGAGAACTTGCCGATATCGGGATCGCCACGGTCGACCTTCGCGGCCGCCTGGTAGAGCAGCTCGCGCGCGGCCGCGCAATGCGTTTCCATGTCGGCGAGCTTGATCTGGATCGCCTGGAAGGTGTTGATCGGCTTGCCGAACTGCTTGCGCTCCTTCGCGTAGTTGGCGGCGTAATCGGTCGCGCCCTGGGCGATGCCGAGCGCTTGCGAGGCGACGCCCAGACGGGAGCGGTCGAGCGTCGCCAGCGCGACCTTGAAGCCCTTGCCGACCTCGCCGATCACGTTCGCGTCGGGTATGCGCACGCCGTCGAACACCGGCTGACCAGTCGGTGACCCGCGAATCCCGAGCTTGTGCTCGAGGTTGCCGATGCTGACGCCCTCGCGCTCGCTCTCGATCACGAACGCCGTGATCCCCTTCGAGGGACCGACCGTCCGGTCGGTGACCGCGAACACGACGTAGAAGTCGCAGATGCCGGCATTGCTGATCCAGTTCTTGACGCCGTCGATCACCCACTCGTCGCCGTCCTTCACGGCGCGGGTGATCATGCTTCCCGGGTCAGAGCCCGCATCCGGCTCGGACAGCGCAAACGCCGGCGACCACTCGCCGGTCGCGCACTTCGGCAGGAACCGCTGCTTTAGCTCCTCGGAGCCGAAAAGCTTGATCGGCAGCGTCCCAAGCTCATGGACCATCAGGATCAGCGCCGTCGAGGCGCAAGCCTTCGCGATCTCCTCGATGGCCATGTTCAGCATCAGCGTGCCGGTGCCCGTTCCACCGTATTCGGTGTCGAACGGCAAGCCCAAGATGTCCTGCTCAGACAGCAACTTCCGCAGGTCGTGGGGGTACTCGGCCTTCTCGTCGATCTCGGCAGCGCGCGGGGCGATCTGCTCGGTTGCGATCTGGCGGATCGTGTCGCGGAAATCCAAGTATTCCTGCGGGATCGTGTACAGCTCTTGCAGTGCGCTCATGCTGGCCATTATGGCGCGCGGTGGGTCAGCGAGGTGAAAACCTGCGTCCCCGCCGCGTGGCCGCCAGGCGACTTGCTACCAGCCCGTGGGATGGAGTTCCATGAACCCGCTCGCCGACGAGATCCGGGTGGTCGACCAGCGGTCCTCGCCGTTGGCCGCGCTCTGCGCGGCGGTGTCGAACCACAGTCCGGCGACGTTCATGTAGACGTGACCCGCGTTGGTCCAAAGCGTGATCCACTGCCCCGCGCCCGGTGTGCCCCAGCTTTCGAACTCGGTTGAGTCGAGCGGCTCCGACAGCAGGTTTGCGCCGTGCAGCGCAAAGCTGACCGAGCCCGAGCAGTCATAGCCCGCGTCCAGCGCGACGGGGTTGCCCTGGTAGTCACTGTGCCCGCCACCGTAGATATACGGCAGGAACGCGATCTGATTGGCCGCCGCGATCACTTCGGCGATCACCGGCGGGGCATCAGCGGGCGCAACCGCCAAGCCATCGGCGTTGAGCGTCGCGGACTCCACGGGCGCCGAGTTGGGCTCCGTGCCCATGCCGGCGCCACCCGTCGTGATCGTCGACGTACCCGTCGTGATCGTCGACGTGGACGTCGTAGTCGTCGGTGAGGTGCTCGTGCCCGCGGCGGGCGTACCGGCGGTGCTCGCCGAAGTGCCGGCAGCAGTCGTACTCGGCGCGGACGTCTTGCTCGAGCTCGCCGTCGCCAGGCTAGCGGCGCCGTTGCTCGTGGTGGCGGAAGCCGGCGTGCTGGACGATTTGAGCGCGGTCTTCGCTTTGGCCACCGCCACCAGCTGGCCGGCCGTCGCCGGACCCACGACTCCGTCAGCCGAAAGTCCGAAGCGGCGCTGGAACGCGATCACTTCGCGGCGCGTCGCGTGGTTGAAGACACCGCTCTCGCCCGTCGCAAAACCTGACAGAGTGAGATCGACCTGCAGCGTGCGCACCTCGGGACCGCGCATGCCGAGAACCAGCGCGGGACTTCCAAGCGACTGCGCCGAGGCGACCACCGGTCCGGCCGCAAGCACTGTCACAGCCGACACGGCGACCGCTAGACCTACCCTGATTCGCGCTGGTATCGAGTGCGGCAAAGCTTTCCCCTTCTCTTTCGGGTGCCTACGGGGTTAGCTGTCGGACTCGCGCTGAAAGAGCTTGCGCTACGCCACGAAACTGTGGCGATTCGCCCCAAGAGCCGTGATGGCTCACACATTTGGGTTCCCCGTTCTCCGACGACGTTCGCCGGAGATTCGGCTGGGTGATTGTCGGGCACTCTACCTGATCTTCACCAGCGATGCATTTTCCATTGCATCACGCGAAGGCCGCTTCGCGGCCTCCGCCGGACTTTCGCTAGCGCGAAACTCCCCGGGTTGCGCAGTGCGCAGAATCGCTCGCGCGGCTCGTTGGGAACTTCGCTGGCGCGAATCTCCCGGGCTTCGGCAGACGCCAGACTAAATGTTGGTGGATCGCCGAAGCGAGCCTGTATTGTTAGAGATGCTTATCGGCCCGTAGCCGAATCCCTTTAGCGATCCGGGGAGATTCGCGTAAATGGAGCCGTTAGCGGCCGCCGAACCCGGGAGATTCGCGCCAGCGAATCTCCCTACGGAGTCGCGTCAGCGACTCCGCGACTCGTCAGCGACTCCGCGACGGGAGATTCGCGCCAGCGAATCTCCCTACGGAGTCGCGTCAGCGACTCCGCGACTCCGCCGCCACTTGATCGAGCAGCCGACGGGCTTGGTTTCGGGGCGGGCTGGTCGCTCGCCGGCTAGCAGGGCGTCTAGCGCTTCGCGCAGCCAGATCGCGTTCAGGCTGGGCTGATCGCAGCTGGCGTCCGGGGCGCCCCGGTAGCGCAGGACGGCGCCTGCGTCCAACACGAACAGGTCCGGCGTCGTCTTGGCGCCGTAGGCTTGCGCTACTTCCTGGGTGGCGTCGTGCAGGTAGGGCATCGACCAGTCCTCGCCGGCGACGCGGCGGCGCATCATCTCGTAGGAGTCGCCGGGGTAGCGCACGCCGTCATTGGGATTAATCGCGAGGAAGCGCACCCCGCGCCCGGCATAATCACGCGCGGCGGCGGCGATCCGGTCGTGCCACGCGAGCGCGTAGGGGCAGTGGTTGCAGGTGAACACGATCACCGTGACCGCGGCTGGATCCGGTCCGGCGCCGGTCAGCGACCAGTTCCGCCCGTCGGTGTCGGGAAGCTCGTATTCCGGCGCCTGGTCGCCGATCGCCAGCGTCATACGGGACTCCCGGCAACGCCGTGCGCTTGCCTCTGCGCAGCGCGCGAGAGCGCGTCGCGCAGATCCTCGGGGTCCGGCGTCGGCGAGATCCTCCCGTCGCGCCGGCGGTAGCCACGGCAGGTCAGTGAGGCCGGTGCCGGAGCAGAGGCCTCGCCATCGTGCAGATCGCGGAGCCGCTTCGCGGCTCCGTCTGGAGATTGCGGAGTCGCGCTGCGCGCGCCTCCGCGGGTTCGGTGGCCTCCGGCGCGAATCTCCGGGTCGGACAGATCGGTCAGGTCGACGCCGTCGATCAGGATCGTCGGCGAGCCGCGGAAGCCCAATGCCTGCGCCTGCTCATCGGTTTGCACCTCGACCATCCTGATCACGGCGCCGTCCAGCCCGAGGTCCTCGAGTGCGACTCGCAACTGCTCACGAGCGTGCTCGGTGGAAGGACAGCCCTCCCACCAGAGCAGCTCGATCTCGGGTTGCGTGCTCATACGCCGACCCTGGTGAGCGACCGCCGGATCGGAGCATCGTCAACAGCGCGCCTGCATGGGCCGACCGGATTCACTCGACGGTCCAGGTCTGACCCTTCGTCAGCAGCTTCGCGAGATCGTCCTCGGACACCGCCTCGGACTGCGCCACACTGCGACCGTACACATGCCGCGACACGTCCCGGAAGACGCCGATCGGGGTGGGGCCGGTGGGGTCGTCGGACAGCTTCGCCAGCGAGAATGCGAGCCCCGAATCGTCACGGCTCGGGTCGTGGACGAGCAACGCCTCCTCGCCGACGTCGGCGACATCGACGATCTGCAGGGCACCGTCAGTTCCCATCACCACACCGCGCTCGCCGTCGACGCCGAAGCGGATCGGCTGACCAGCCTCGAGGAGGATCTGGTTGGCTCCCTTGGAGCCCTTTTCGGTCAGTGCATGGAATGCACCGTCGTTGAACACCGGGCAGTTCTGGTAGATCTCCACGAGCGCCGCGCCCTCGTGATTGGCGGCCGCGCGCAGCATGTCGGTCATGTGGTGCCGGTCGCGGTCTAGCGTCCGTGCGACAAACGTGGCCTCGGCCCCGATCGCCAGCGCGGCCGGGTTGAACGGATGATCGGAGACGCCGAACGGCGTCGACTTGGTGACCTTCCCCAGCTCTGAGGTCGGCGACGCCTGGCCCTTTGTCAGCCCGTAGATCTGGTTGTTGAACAGGAGGATCTTGATCGGCACGTTGCGCCGCATCGCGTGGATCAGGTGGTTGCCGCCGATCGAGAGCGAGTCGCCGTCGCCGGTGACCACCCAGATCGAGAGGTCGCTGCGCGCGCTCGCCAGGCCAGTCGCGATCGTGAGCGCGCGACCGTGGATGCCGTGCATCCCATACGTGTCCATGTAGTAGACGAACCGCCCGGAGCAGCCAATGCCGCTGATGAACACGATCCGCTCGGGCGGGATCCCGAGCTCGGGCATGAACGCCTGGACCGCCGCGAGCACCGCGTAATCGCCGCAGCCCGGGCACCACCGCGTTTCCTGGTCGGACTGGAAGTCGAGCTTGGTGAGCTCACGCGCAGCGGCGCCGCCGTTGTTGGTGATCGTAGTCATTGGTGCTCCATGATCATCCGCTCGATCTCCGATCCCCAGATCGGTTGACCTTGCAATTTGGTGAAGGACTGGACGTCGACGAGGAACTTGGCGCGCAAGACCTGCGCCAGCTGCCCGCTGTTCATCTCGGCGCAGACAACGTGGTCGAACGAGCGCAGGACGTCCCCGGTGTTGGGCGGCAGCGGGTTCAGGTGGTGCAGGTGCGTCACGGCCACCTTCAGCCCAGCGCGCCGCACGCGGCGCGCTCCCGCCCGGATCGAGCCCTCCGTAGAGCCCCAGCCGAGCACGAGCAGCTTGGCATCTGGATCAGCGTCGACCACCAGCGGCGGTATGTCCCGCGCGATCCCTGCGACCTTGGCGGCGCGCACGTCGGTCATGCGCTCGTGGTTGACGCCGTCATAGGAGATGTTGCCGCTCCCCTCGGCCTTCTCGAGCCCGCCGATCCGGTGTTGCAGTCCGGGCGTCCCGGGGATCGCCCACGGGCGCACGAGCCGCTCGTCGCGCGCATACGGCGCGAACGGCTTGCCGTCCTCGGTCGCCGTCGCGAACTGCGGATCGATCTCCGGCAGGTCGGCGACCTCCGGCACCTGCCAGGGCTCCGAGGAATTCGCGAGGTAGCCGTCGGACAGCAGGATCACTGGGGTGCGGTAGCGCACGGCGATCGAGACCGCCTCGAACGCAGCCTCGAAGCAGCCCCCCGGCGTGCTCGGCGCGAGCACCGGCACCGGCGACTCGCCGTGGCGGCCATACAGCGCGAGCAGCAGATCGGATTGCTCGGTCTTGGTCGGCAACCCCGTTGACGGTCCTGCGCGCTGGACATCGATGATCACCATCGGCAGCTCCAGCATCACGGCGAGTCCAATCGTCTCGGCCTTGAGGTCCATGCCGGGACCGCTCGTCGCGGTCACGCCAAGCCGGCCGCCGAACGACGCCCCGAGCGCCATCCCGGCAGCCGCGATCTCGTCCTCGGCCTGGATCGTGCTGACGCCGCCACCGGCCTGGCGCGAAAGCTCGTGCAGGATCTCGGAAGCGGGTGTGATCGGGTAGCTGGCGAGCACCAGCGGCATCCGGCTGCGGACGCTGGCGGCGATCAGCCCGAGCGTCAGCGCCGTCGTGCCGGTGACGTTGCGGTAGGTACCGGAAGCGATGCCCGTGGCGGGCGCAACCTTGTACTGATGGTCCAGCAACTCGGTCGTCTCGCCGAACGACCAGCCGGCGTTGAAGGCGGCGAGGTTGGCCTTCTCGACGGCCGGCTTGCTACCGAACTTGCCCTTGATCCAGCGCTCGGTGATCTCGGTCGGGCGCTCGTAGAGCCACGACAGAAGCCCCAACGCGAACAGGTTCTTGGCCTTGGCGGCGTCGCGCGTGGAGGCCCCTTCGATGGCTTCGACGGCCCGCGTGGTCATCGTCGTCATCGGGATCCGGTGCACCCGGAACTCGCGCAGCGAGTCGTCCTCGAGCGGATTGTCGTCGTAACCAGCCTTCTCGAGGTTGCGCTTGGAGAACGCATCCTCATTGACGATGATCGTCGCGCCACGATCGAGCTCTTCGACATTGGCCTTGAGCGCCGCCGGGTTCATCGCCACCAGCACGTTCGGCAGCTCGCCCGGGGTGAGGATGTCACGCGAGGCGAAGTGGATCTGGAAAGCCGATACACCCGCGACCGTTCCCGCGGGCGCGCGGATCTCGGCGGGGAAGTCCGGCATTGTCGCGACGTCGTTTCCGAACATCGCGGTTGCATCTGTGAAGCGACTGCCGACTAGCTGCATGCCGTCACCCGAGTCGCCCGCGAAGCGAATGATCACGTCTTCGCGTTCTTCTTCTACCTTAGTCATACTCCCTCAATGCAACGATAGACACGTGTGCAAGCTGAATCTTAGAACCGCACGCACGTCAAACGCGTTGCGGCACGGCGTTGCGCACGCTGAGGCTGTGTCGGGGCTCTCGGGTGGCTGCTTGGGGCGGCTGTGTGGTCAGCGGCTCCGGAGCGCGTGGCGTCGCCGTGCCGGCAGGAATTCTGCCGGGAGTCGTGCCCGTCGCCGGGGCGGGGCTGCGTTTGCCGCGGCCGCCCCTGCGAGCGGCCGCGGTGCAGCGCCTAAGGGCCCTAAATGCTCTCGCGCTAGAGCTTTACGACGTTGACGGCCTTCGGGCCCTTGGGCCCGGCCTCCTCTTCGTAGGAGACCTTGGCACCCTCGGCAAGCGAGCGGTAGCCGTCGACGGCGATTGCCGAATGGTGGACGAACAGGTCACGCGAGCCTTCGTCGGGCGTGATGAAGCCGAAGCCCTTCTCGTCGCTGAACCATTTGACTGTTCCGGTTGGCATTGTGGAGTATCCCTCCGTAATAAGTGCTGCTTCCGCGGAGGACGCTCTGCGATCCGCACCGGGGCCTGCACCTGCTTGACGCCGCTTTCGGCGGCCCTATCCGACGGGACGCTAGCACGCATGAGCACTGCGGCGCGTACGCTGCGGCGATGCGGTGGATCGTGGACGGCATGAACGTGATCGGAACGCGGCCAGATGCGTGGTGGAAGGACCGCGACGCAGCGATGCTGCGACTCGTCGATTCGCTCGAGCGCTGGGCGGCGCAGGAGGGCGAAGACGTCGTCGTCGTGTTCGAGCGCCCGCCCTCACCGCCGATCCGCTCGACCGTGATCGAGGTCACGCACGCCCCCAAGCCACGACGCAACGCCGCCGATGACGAGATCATCAGGCGGCTGCAGCGCGACCACGAGCCGCACTCCATCAGGGTCGTGACCTCCGACCGGTGGCTGTCGGAGCGGGCTTACTCGATCGGAGCGTCGGTCGAGGGCGCGGAATCGTTCCGGGTGCGCATCGAAGGCTGGTGAGAGCGCCAAGGCCGGCCTGGATCCACGGCGCCCGGGGCGTCCACGTCGATCTCGCCCGGGCGGGCGGGCCGGACGGCTCCCACCTACAGGGGGCGCCGGCCAGCGTAGCCGCTGTCCACCGGGCGCCAGAAGCGGATCTCCTCCTCGTCCAGGCACCAGCACAGGTAGACCTCGCAGCCGTCGCGAATCGCGGGAAAGTCGACGTCACCGTGCTCCACGTCGCGGAGCACCACCTCGACGGATTCGAGCTCGGAGACCGCGCAGCTGAGCGTGACCAGCGGGCGCGCGAGCTCACGGGACGGGTAGGAGCCGCCGGCCTCCGGGTCGAGCGTGCCGATCCCGGCCGCCACACCGGGGCCCAATGACTCGAGCGTCCGGCGGGCGCACCGCACCCGGCGCACGCGCTCGGCAACCCAGCCCCGCGCGGCGTGGGCTTGTTCCAACGTGTAATGACGGGTGTGCCGCACGGCTCTCAACCTCCATGATCGGCAACACTTGTCGACGCTGCAGGCCGCGGAGAATACTTCTGCGCCGAACGTTCGCGCAGAGACGTGTTACACAGGCTCTTAGATTAGGAGGGCGCGGGCGCCCTTAGTCCGCGAGCCGGGTCAGCTTCGCGAGCGCGTTGTGAATCTCGACCACGCGCTTCTTGACCGGGTCGCTGTCGGGGCGATCGTGCACGAGATCCCAGGTGCGATCGGCCACCTCCCGCGCCGTCTCAGGCGTGGCGTCCGCGAACAGCCGGTCGACCAGCTTCAGCTCGAAGCTCTGAATCTGGTCGGCGGGGTCGCCGGGCGCCATCTTGGGCAGCGGATCGCCCGTCGCCTCTCGCCACATCCCGCTCGCGACGAGCAAGCGGTTTCTCAGCCTGATCGGATCCATCGCCGCATCATCGTAGTGGTTGTCAGGCTCCACAGATCGCGCAGCAGGTCGTTGCGCGGCTCAGCCCAGCGACGGCAACTCCTGTCGCAGTGTCGGCAGCGCGCCGAACAGATCGCCGTGCTCCGCGACCCGCGCCAGCACCTGGTCGGGCCCGAATCGCAGGAGCTCCGGGCGACCCTCCTGCAGGCAAGCGCGCACCTCCTCCCAGCTCACCGGCGTGGACACGCTCGGGCGCTCCAGCGCCCGCAGCGAGTACACAGTCACTGTCGTCTTGTGGGCATCGTTCTGACTCCAGTCGACCAGCACCTTGCCGGCGCGCAAGCGCTTGCTCATGCGCGCGACCACGAGCTCGCCGAGGCGCTGCTCGAGTAGCTCAGCTACGTGCTTGGCGAACGGTTTGGTCTGCGCGTAGCTGACCTCCGTGTTGAGCGGCATGTAGACCTGCAGGCCCTTGGATCCGGAGGTCTTGACGAACGTCCGGATCGCGAGCGCGTCGAACATGCCGCGCAGGACGAGCGCCACCTCGCAGCACTCCAGAAGCCCGGCCGGAGCGCCCGGATCGAGGTCGAACACGAGCATCGTCGGCTGCTGCGGAGCCGCGGCGAGCGACAGCGACGTATGCAACTCGATGTCGGCCAGGTTGGCGAGCCAGACGAGCGTGGCGCGCTCCTGCGCGAGCGTGTAGTCCACCCCGCCGATGCGTGCCGTCGGCACCCACTCCGGGCGGTGCGAGGGCGATTGCTTCTCGTAGAAGTACTCGCTGGCGACGCCGCTCGGATAGCGCTTCAGCGTCAGCGCGCGGCCGCTGAGGTGTGGCAGCACGGCCGGCGCGATCAACGTGTAGTAGGCGATCAGCCGGCCCTTCGTGAACCCGCTTTCGGGATACAGGACCTTGTCCCAGTTGGACAGCTTCAGCGGGCGCCGGTCGATGCTGATCGCAAGACCGCCATCCTCGCGTGGGCGGCAGTCGTCGAACAGCTCCTGCGCAGCAGCGCTGCAATCAGCCGCGGCGCCGGCCGCCTGCGCGCCGCCGGCGACGGCGTCCCGCCATGCGACCGGAGCGGCGGCGCCGGCGGCGACCGGCTCCCCCTCGACGGCGCCCGCGTCGGCGCCCTCGAGGGCGTCCTCGGCGGCGTCCTCGGCGGCGTCCTCGCGCACCACCTCGGCTGCGTCCTTGTCCTCGCGTAGGCCCTTGTACGACGGCGCGCGCATGACGCCATCGGCGGTCCACTCGGTGAACTCGACCTCCGCTACCAGCGCCGGCTCCACGAACTGCGCTTCGCGCGGAAGCTTGGGCGCCGCCGTGAACGGGCTGCGCGGCTGACGCAGCGGCGCCAGCCGCGACCCCAGATCCTGCAGGACCTGATCGGTGAAGCCGGTGCCGACGCGCCCGGCGTAGCGCAGCTCGCCGTCCTCGTAGTAGCCCATCAGCAGCGCCCCAATCCGCTCGGTGCGCCGTCCGGATCCAGGCAGCCAGCCGCCGATCACGAGCTCCTGGCGGCGTGCGTGCTTGATCTTCAACCAGGCTCCGTTGCGCGCGCCAGGCATGTAGCGCGAATCGAGGCGCTTGGCGACGATCCCCTCGAGCCCCTGCGCCGCCGTGGCCTCCAGCAGCGACGCGCCCTCACCGGCGCGAGCCGCGGGAACGCGCCACGCCGGACCGTTCAACGCCAGACCTTCCAGCAGCGCTCGGCGCTCGCTGTAGGGAAGCTCGAGCAGCGAACGCCCGTCGAGATGGACCAGGTCGAAGATCGCGAACACGACCGGTGTCGAGGCCGCCAGCCGGCGCACCGCCGCTACGGAGGTCACGTGCATCCGGCGCTGCAGGATCCCGAAGCTCGGCCGCCCGCGCTCGTCGAACGCGACGATCTCGCCATCGAGGACCGCCTCGCGCATCCCCAGATCCAGCAGCAGCCCCCGCAGTTCCGGGTAGGAGTCGGTGATCTCGCGACCGTTACGGCTCTCGAGCCGCAGCCGGCCGGGACGCGCGTACGCGATCGCCCGCACGCCATCCCACTTGACCTCGAACGACCACCGCTCGGGGTCGGCCGGCAGCTTGCCGGCGCGCGCGAGCATCGGCGCGAGGTGCTCGGGCACCGGCGCGTAGTCCGGCTCCTGCGGCGGGTCCATCCGATGGATCATCCAGTCGCTCTCGTTCTCGCCGGCGCGGCCGATCGGGAACAAGCCATAGCGGCCGCGGAGCCGCTCGCCGTTGAAGCTCACCTCGACCTTGCGCTCCTCCCACTTGACCAGCTCGTAGGTGCCGCGGTCCCAGATCCGCATCGTGCCGGCGCCGTAGGAGCCCTTCGGGATGTCGCCCTCGAACTCCAGGTACTGCAGCGGATGGTCCTCCGTGTGGACCGCCAACCGGTTCTCCTTCGGGGTTGGCGGAATCCCGTTCGGGATCGCCCAGGAGACCGCGACCCCGTCGTGCTCCAGCCGCAGGTCCCAGTGCAGCCGCGTCGCGTGGTGCTCCTGGACGACGAACCGCGGCGCCGGCGCGGAGCCGGGGACCGGAGTTCGTGCACGCGCGCGCCCGCGGGCGCGCGCGCCTCCGGGTCCGCGTGCGCGAGCGCCGCCGTCGGGCTCCGGCGTGGCCTCGAAGTCACGCTTGGCGCGGTAGGCCTCGAGCGACTGGTTACGCGGATCAGCGGCCATGACGATTTGATTGTCCCGTCCGGCGGGACTACCCTGCTGCACAACGTCTGGGCAGACGCAGCCTCGTTTTTCAAGCAGAGCTAAAAGCGCCGGCCCGCGGGCCGGCGCCGAGAGACCACATTGCTGATCGTCACCTGGAACGTCAATTCACTACGGGTCCGGCTACCGCGCGTGCTGGAACTGCTGGCGCTACACGCCCCCGACGTCGTCTGCCTGCAGGAGACCAAGTGCGCGCCGCAGACGTTTCCGGAGGCGGAGTTGCGGGAGGCGGGGTACGAAGCAGTGCATCATTCCGCCGGCCAGTGGGCCGGCGTGGCGCTGCTTGCGCGCTCGCCACTGAGGCCGCTGGACGCGAGCCTCGGACTGGCCGGCGAGCCCCCACCCAGTGAGGCGCGCTGGTGCGAAGCGACGATCGGAGGGATCCGCTTCGCCAGCGTCTACGTCCCCAACGGGCGCACGCTCGACAGCCCCGAATACCCGCGCAAACTGATCTTCCTGGACGCGATGGCCCGGCTGGTGAGCACACAGGCTCACCAGCCGAGAGTGATCGCTGGTGACATGAACATCGCGCCCGCCGACATCGACGTCTACGACCCACAGGCGTTCGTCGGCGGCACGCACGTGAGCGAGCCGGAGCGTCTCGCGCTGGCGCAGATCCTCGAGGCCGGGATGGTCGACGCCTACCGCCACCTGCACGACGAGCAACAGTTCACGTGGTGGGACTATCGCGCCGGCCACTTCCACAAGGGCCTCGGGCTGCGGATCGATCTGGCGCTGGTCGGCACCGAGTTGGCACCGCGTCTGACCGCCTGTGGCATCGATCGCAACTTCCGCAAGGGCAGCAAGCCCTCCGACCACGCACCGCTGTTGCTTGAACTTGCGTAACGGCAAGTACGCTTGAGGGAACTTCGGTTTAGACAGGGTCTTAGACGCTTGGGACAGGCGTTCTTCAACTCCTTTTACCTGGAAGCGGGAACATCGCTGAGATGGCGCGAATCCTTGTTGTGGACGACGAGCCCGCGGTGCGGCGGGCGTTGGAGCGGGCGCTGCGGCTCGAGCGCTATGAGGTGGAGCTTGCCGCCGACGGCAGGGAAGCGCTCGAAACGCTCGCCGAGCGGGCAGCCGACGCGGTCATCCTCGACGTCTCGATGCCGGCGATCGACGGCCTGGAGGTCTGCCGCCGCCTACGCGCGGCGGGCGACCGCACCCCGATCCTGATGCTGACCGCGCGCGACGCGATCGACGATCGCGTCAAGGGCCTCGACGTCGGCGCCGACGATTACCTGGTGAAGCCGTTCGCGCTGCGCGAGCTGCAGGCGCGGCTGCGGGCGCTGCTGCGCCGGGCGTCTGAGGACAGCGACGGCGAGGTGCTGCGCTACGCCGACCTCGTGCTCGACCCGGTCGCGCACGAGGTGCACCGGGGCGAGCGGATGGTGGAGCTG
Source organism: uncultured Solirubrobacterales bacterium (assembly GCA_963709135.1). Taxonomy (GTDB): domain Bacteria; phylum Actinomycetota; class Thermoleophilia; order Solirubrobacterales; family Solirubrobacteraceae; genus Palsa-465. The sequence continues at coordinate 484,082 of CAVPVI010000005.1, forward strand.
TCGAAGACCGAGTTCCTGCTGCTGGAACTGTTCATGAAGCATCCGCGGCAGGTGCTCACGCGCTCGACGATCTTCGAGAACGTGTGGGGCTACGACTTCGGTCCGACTTCCAACGCGCTCGGGGTGTACATGGGCTACCTGCGTCGCAAGACCGAGGAGGGCGGCGAACCGCGGCTGCTGCACACGGTGCGCGGAATCGGCTACGTCCTGCGCGACTGACGGTCCGTTTCGGTGTCACTGCGCAAGAGACTGAGCCTGATCGCCGCAGCCGCGGTGGCGATCGCCGTCGCGCTCGCGGTGACGGTCTGCTACGTGGGGGTCCGCGACGAGCTGCTCACGCAGGTCGACAGCGAGCTGACGCAGCAGCGGCCGGAGGTCGTCGCGGTCCTCGGCCGGATTCTGGCGAGCGGCGGGCGGTACTTCCCGGGTGGGCAGCCGAGCAATGGCGGACCGGCGCCCTACGCGCAGGTCGCCACCGCAAGCGGCGTGCTCGCTCACTTCGGTCAGGTCGTGCTGCCGGTTGATGCCGACACGGTCAGCGTGATCAACGGTTCCGCCAACAACCTTCTCGACGATGAAACGGTCGCTGGAGCCCAGGTGCGGATCCTCACCTTCCGCGCCTATTACGACTCGCCGAGCGGCCAGCAGATCCCGGTCGCCGTCCAGCTCGCGCGCCCACTCGGTCCGATCGACAACGTGCTGTCGAAGCTTCGCCTGATCCTGCTGCTGCTACTGCTCGGGGGGATCGCGCTCGCCGCCGTCCTGGGGCGCATCGCTGCCAAGCGGGTGCTGTCGCCGCTGGCGGAGGTGACCAGGACCGCCCAGCTGATCGGCGAGACCGACGATCTCAGCCGGCGCATCGCGGTGCGCGCCGACGACGAGGTGGGGCAGCTTGCGACGCGCTTCAACGAGATGCTCGCGCGGCTGGAGCGCTCGCGGGAGGCGCTCGACGAGTCGGTGCATGCGCAGCGCCAGCTCGTCGCCGACGCCTCGCACGAGCTGCGCACGCCGGTCACCAGCCTGCGCACGAACGTCGAGGTGCTGCTGGCGGGCGGTCAGCTGGAAGACGAGGATCGGGAGCGGTTGCTGGCCGACGTAGTCGAGCAATCTGAGGAGCTCAGCGCGCTCGTTTCGGACCTGATCGAACTGGCGCGCGGCGACCTGCCTCCGAGTTCGACCGAGGACGTGCGGCTCGACCGTGTCGTCGAGGAGTCGCTCGCGCGAGCACGTCGCAACACGCCTGATGTCGAGTTCATCGGGCAGCTCGCGCCGGTGATCGTCGAGGGGGTGCCGGAGCGCCTCGGCCGCGCGGTCAACAATCTGCTGGACAACGCCGCCCGCCACACCGCGCCCGGAACTCCGGTCGACGTCGTCGTCGACAGCGACGGCCTGCGAGTGCGCGACCACGGCAGTGGGATCTCCGAGAAGGATCTGCCGCACATCTTCGACCGCTTCTACCGGGGAGAGAGCTCGCGCGGTCGCCAGGGCAGCGGACTTGGACTCGCGATCGTGCGCCAGGCCGCGACGCAGCATGGCGGCAGCGTCACCGCCGTGAACGCGCCCGACGGCGGCGCGCTGTTCACGCTGCACCTACCGACAATACCGGCGACGGCAGACCCGTCCTCGCCGTCTTCGCCGTTCGAGGACGAGGACGGCATCGGCGCAGGACTCGGCCGATACGGCTTCTAGCGCCCGTGGTCACGTGGTCACCAACCTCGGGCGCGGCCCAATCACGCGAGGCCGGGTGCCCAGCGGGCCGCAAGCCCGGGTCCGAGCGGGCCGCAAGCCCAGGTTTGTCCGCTCAGGCACGCTTGTGAGCTGAGCGAACGCCCGGGCGACGGCTACGGCGCCGGCGGCAGGTGCGGAGCAGGCGGGCGGGCGAGACGTGCGTGGCGGGCGACCTGGAAGCGCCGGCGCGCCAGCCAGAAGCAGAGTCCGAACGTGGGCGCGACGGGGAGCAGGAACAGCAGCCTGTTGGCGGGTGTGCCGAATGCCGCACTCACGCCGAACATGATTGCCAGCGCCGGGAACGCCGCCAGCAGAGAGGCATGCGAACGAAAGCCGGAGAAGTGTTCACGCACCGTCACCTCCAGCACCCCGAGGGCGCACACGGCCGCGCCTACGATCAGCGCGGGGACGCGCTTGTCCAGCAACCCGACGATTAGGCCAATCCCGCCGATCAGGATCGCCAGTTCGGATACCGGCACGCTGCCGAACGGGCTCGGGGGTCGCTCTCCGACCGTGCCCAGCAAGCCGGCGGAACGCACAGGCTGCGCTCCACCGGCAGCCCCGGCTCCCCCCGCAGCCCCGCGACGCGGCGGGCGTACGTGCGAAGGCACTGCCAGGCCCACCGCGCCGGCTCCAGGTTTGCGCCGCTTACGTGAGCGGCGCCGCTTTGACCTGTGCGCGGCCACGATGCGTGAGCATAGGGGGCCCGGCGGCGACCGGCCGGCGCACCACCCGGGCTACGAAGAACCGGGCTTGTCGGAGCCGCGCTCGGGCGTGTCCCTGGAGCCAGCAGGGGTCACGGAGTCCGGCGCGGAAGCGCCCGGGGGTGGAACGGGGGTCGCGGAGCCCGGCAGCCGCGGCAACTCGAAGTCAAGCCCGCCGGCGGCCGCTTCGTTCTCGCGCTTGACCGCAAGCCAGATCTCCTCACGGTAGATGCGCACCGACCGCGGCGCGTCGAAGCCGAGCTTCACGATCTGCCCGCGCACTTCCAGGACCTCGACGATCACGTCGCCACCGACGATCACGCGCTCGCCGGCGCGGCGCTCGAGCTTCAGCACGCTAGCTTGGCTCGGTCGACTTCAGTGGCGTCGGGCGGGAACAGCTGGGCGCGCAGCGTGGCGCCCGGAGCCTGGTTGATGATTTGATGCGCCAGGCCGGCGCGGATCAGGATCGGGGCCTTGAGGTTCGCGGTGAAGTCCTCGAGCACCGGGGCAGCGCGAACGGTCACGTACACATCCACGGACTTCCCGTCGCCGAGCGCCAGGCGCGCCACATCCTCGTCGGTGAGCTCGACCGCGAAATCGGAGAAGAATCTGTGGGGGTTCGTGACCGGCAACGCGACCTTCGGATCATCGAGCGAATGCAACCACAGAAACGGGCTGCCCGCATCCCTGGCCACCAAGGCGTAGCGGCTGCCGCCCAGACCGATCAGGCCGTCTGGAAACTCGACCACACTTTCGGGCGCGATCTCAATCGTGCCGAAGCGGGAGCTCTCGATCGTGATCGCCATGTCGGTCAACTCTTCAGGAAGTTAAGCAGAGATGTCTGGACGATCTGCGCGCTGGTCTGCAGCGCCGCACTGTAGGCGGCCTGCTCGGTCGAGTAGTTGATCGACGCCGAGGCCATGTCGACATCCTCCGTGTTGGCAAGCTGGGTCTGATCGGTCGTCTGGAACGCGGTGATCCGCGACGATGCCATCTGCAGGCGGTCCTGCAGCGAGCCGACGGTTCCCTGCAGGCCCTCCAACGAGCTGATGTTGCTGTCGAGCTTGGTCAGGTCATCCGTGCTGGTGATGTTTCCGCTCGCCACATCGGACTGGATCGTCTCGAGCGTGTCGAGCAGCAGCCCATCGCCGCTGCCGCCGTTTGCCGCCTGCCCCTGACCGAGCACCGACGAAACATCGACGTTGACAGCAACCGGCGAACTGCCGGGGCCGATCGTGCGCAGAATCGATCCCTGATCGCCCTGATAGGCGTCACCGGTCGCGGCGGTATAGGGCGCGACGTCGTTCGCGGTACCTGAGAAGATGTACTGGCCGTTGTACTGGGTGTCTGCTGCCTGCTTGACGTCGGTGATGAGCTCGCCGATCTGCGAGGCGATCGCGGCGGCGCCGCTGGAGCCCAGCGTACCGTCGCCGGCCTCGACGGTCAGCGTGCGCGCCGACTGCACAGCCTGCTGGATGCTGTCGAGTGCGGTGCTGGCGGTGTTGGCCCAGGCGGTGGCGTCGTTGATGTTGGCCGAATAGCTGCCCATCGTCGAGATCTGCCCGCTCAACTGCATCGAAAGCGCGGTTCCGTACGGGTCGTCGGATGGCTGCGTGATCTGCATGCCGGTCGACAACTCGTTCTGAGTGCGGTCGAGGGCGACCAGGTCGTTGTTGATGCTGGCCAGCAGCAGCGAGGACTGCATCTCTGGGGTGATGCGCTGGGTCATCAGCCGACCGTCGAGATCAGCGTGCCGATCATCGTGTTGAAAGCGTTCATGATCTGCGCCGAGGCCTGGTATGCCTGCTGCTCCTGGATCACGTTGGTCTCTTCTTGGGAGAGGTCCACGCCCTCCACGCTCTGGCGCTGGTTGCCGACCGCGGTGCTGAGCGCCGACTGCGTCGTGGCGTTGTTGTTGGCGGCCTGTGCATCGCTGCCGATCTGCACGACGAACTGCTGGTAGCTCTGATCTCCCGCGCCGCCGCTGAGGCCGGCGATCGCAAGCGCGACGTCGTTGTCGCCGGCGGTGCCGGTGTCGGTGACTTGCACCAGGCCGGCGTCCGACGGGGTGGCGGTGAGCGCCGGGTTGACCGTGAGCGACGCCGCCAACGAGCCGGGAGCGCCCCCCTGCGTATAGCTGAAGAATGGCGGGTCGGTGGCCTCCTGAGTACCGTTGACGGTCGGATTGTTCACCTCATCGGCGAGCGTCTGGGCGACGCCGTCGAGCGCGCTCAGGTACCCCTCGATCTGGCCCGGCGAACCGCCGCTGATGGCGCTGCCGGCGATGTTCATCAGCGACCCGAGGGTCCCACCGACATCAGCGGGTGCGTCGGCCGCGACCGCCTGCTCCCAGCCGGCGTTCATCGTCGAACCGGTGTCCGCAGCGCTCACCAGCGGAACGCCGCCCGAACCTGTCAACCCGCCCAGCGTCACGTTTACCATGCCGCTGTCGCCAGCGTCCGAACCGGCGGTAACCGAGACGTTCGCCAGCGCGGACAGCTGATCGATCACCTCGCCGCGCTGATCCTCCAGCTGGTTTGGATTCTCGCCGGCCGACTGAGCCTGCTGGATCGCGGTGTTCAAGTTGATGATCTGCGTCGCGTCGGCCTCCACCTCGCCGCCACTCTCGGTGATCGTGTTGAACTGCTGGGCCGCCTGCTGCTGGATGTTCGTCAGATCGGTACTCAGCTGACTGATCGAGCCCGCAAGCGTCTGCCCGTCGCTGACCACGGCCTGTTTGGCGGAGACGCTGGTGGGATCGTTGGCGAGGCTGCCCCAAGCGCTCCAGAAGGTCGCCAGCTGGGATGAGATGCCGGTGCTCGAGGGCTCGCGCAACGTCGACTGCACCTGAGCCAGGTAGCTCTGCGTGGTCGAAGCGCTGCTGGAGGAGGAATTCTGCAGACGGTAAGCGGCGTCCAGATACTGGTTGCGGGCGCTCGTGATCGTGCTCACGTCAACGCCGGTGCCAACCTGGACGCCGGCGCCGTTGCCGTCGGCGAGCGTCAGCGGCAGGCTTGACTGCGTGTTGGCGGTCTCATCCGTGTAGCCAGGGGTGTCGGCGTTGGCGATGTTGTTGCTGGTGGTGTCCAGCTCCTCCTGGGCGGCATTGATGCCACTCAGAGCCGATGTCAACGCTGTGTAGGTGGAGATGTACAAGCGCTTATGCCTCCACGTCGAACACGCGCCGGCGCATGACGCCGCCCGGTTTGCCGGTCGACGTGTGGTCGCCGCTGGCGTCGTAGCCGCCGGCGCCGTTGGTCAACCGCAGGAGATGATCGAGGAACGCCAGCTCCTGGGCCATCAGCGCGCGATTGACCGTATGCTCGCGCTGGATCTCGGCCAGCAGGCCGCGCAGCTCGGCGCTGCGCTGGCGCGTGCCCCCGGCCGCATCGGGTTCCATCAGGCCTTCGAGCATCGTCAAGGTCACAAGCTCGGGCGCCATCGACAGCTTGCTGCCGGCGCGCCGCAAGAGTCGCATGCGCTCGTCCTCGAGCACGTAGCGGCGCTGCATCTCGGCCTGCAGCATGCCGGCCAGCCGGACGACCTGCTGGACGTCCCGACGCCTGATCGCGGCCCCCTGCTCGAGCACGATCCCGAGCAGGTGGCGGGCGGCGTGGAGCTGGGCCTCGAGATGCGCCAGCACGTCACCGGTCAGCAGCGCGTCACCGCTCTGAGGCTCGGCCACGGCGCTCACAGCTTGCCCTCCAGCGCGGGATCGAGCGCCTGGGCGATCTCGGCGGCGATACCGGTACCGCCGCTGGACATGATGCCGCTCGTCAGCGCCTGCGGAATCAGGCTGGAATAGAGGCTCGAGCCGAGACTGGAGCCGAGTGGCCCGCTGGTTGCGCCGTCACTGCCGTCATCGCCTGCCGTCACTGCCGTCACTGCCGTCACCACTGTCCGATACGGTCGCGCTGAGCTGCTGGGCGAGCTGATTGACCAGCACCTGCTCGAATTCGAGCCCCTCTGTATACGCCTGCTTGGCGGCGGCGTTGCCGTTTCGAACGCTCGCCGGCAGCTCGGCCTGGCTGGTCGGCGCCACGCTCGTCGAACCGAGCCCGACGGAGCTGATCGGATCGGATGTGGAGATGAAGCTCATTGCTTGACCGTCACAGCGATCTGGCCCATCTGCGTTTCATAGGAGATCGCCTTGCTGGCGAGGTCATAGCTTTGCTCAGCCGTCACCATCGTCGTCATCGCAGCGTTGAGGTCGACGTTCGACTGCTCGAGCGAGCCCTGTTGCAGCGCCACGCCGGCGGCCGGTCTGATCGCGCCGCTGGCCGCGGTGGCGCTGAACACGCCACCAGCTTGCGCCCACAGCTGGTTGGGCGCCGGCACCGTCACGAGGCTGATCTTCCCAAGCTTGCGGCCGGCAACGCTGACGGCTCCGTCGGCAGCGATCTTGACCTCGGCGGGTTCGGTGCCCGGCGGTATCGTGATCGGCGGCACCAGCGGCATACCGAGATCGGTCGTCAGCTGCCCGCGCGCATCGAGCGCCAGCGTGCCGTTGCGCGTCAGACCGATCGTGCCGTCGGCCTGGCGCACCTCCAGGTACCCCTCACCCTCGATCGCCACATCGAGCGGCTGACCGGTGGGCGCCACCACACCCTGCGCCTGGCTGGTGCCGATCACAGACGCGGTCGCACCCGTGCCGGTGCCAACCGTGTCGGCGCCGCTGTAGCTGCCGGCGCTGTGCAGCAGCTCACGGAAGCCGACCACCGTCGACTGGTAACCGGGCGTATCGGCGTTGGCGATGTCGTTGGAGACCGCGTCCAGTTGCGTCTGCTGGGCCTCCATCCCGGCGGCGGCGGCGTACAAGCCTTCGAGCATCTAGCTAGCCTCCCTGAATCAGGCCGACCGAGCTCGCGCTCGCCTGCATCGCCTGTTGAATCGTCTCGATTGCCTTCTGTCCCGCCTGGTATGACTGCAACGAGGTGGTCATGTCCATGATCGTTTCGATCGGATCGACGCCGGATCCCTCGAGCATTCCCGCCTGGACGGTGCCGGATGCCGCGCCCGCCGCAGCACCCGCGAAGTTGTTGTTCCCGATCTCGGTGACGTTGGGAACGTTGAACACACCGAGCGAGGATGGCGTCACGACTCCGTTCGCGCCGACAGCGATCGGGGCCCCGCGCGCCGACAGGACCTGATCGCCGGACTGGTCGACGAGCAGTCCTTTGCTGCTGGAGCTGAACTGCCCGTCGCGCGTGTACTGGATCCCCTGAGCGGTCCTGACGGCAAAGTACCCGGCGCCGGCGATCGCGAAGTCCAGCGGGTTACTGGTCGCTTGCAGCGGCGCCGACGCCGTGTTGGCAACCTCTTTTGCGATCTTCACGCCCGAGTCGATCGTGCCAACGCCGGTGCCGTTCTGCGCGTTGGAGAGCAGAATCGCGCCGAAGCTCTGCTGGACCGACGTGACGGGTTTGTAACCCGGTGTCGACGCGTTCGCCAGATCGCTGGCCAGGTTGTCCTGGCGAGTCTGTTCGGCAAGCATGCCCTGAGCTGCGATGTAGAGGCCCAGATCCATCAGTTGGTATTTCGGCGGACATGCATAATTCTTTAGGCAATGGCGATGGAAGCGCTGTCAGTCAACCTGCAGATGCTCCGCGCGATGATGGTCGGCGATCTGCGGCTGTCGGTCGGGCGGATGCTGGCGGCGCGGGTCGCGAGCGTCGAGGGCAACGGCCGCGGGACGATCACGCTGGCCGGCGTGTTGCTCGACGCTGAGCTTCCCAAGGGGTTGAAGGCCGGGCAGGAGATTCACCTGCAGGTGCGCGAGCTGACGCCCGAGAAGGTCGTACTGGCGATGCAGGAGCGCCCGCCGATGCTCGATCAGCCGGTGACGATGCCGATGCCGGGAGGCGGAACCATCGAGATCCGCGAACAGCAGGAGTCGACCGGCGGCGGCGACGGGGGGCCACACCGGCATACGCTCACGCTCGTCTACGAAGCACCCTCGCTGGGCGCGGTGGTGATGACGTTCGTACTCGACCCCGCGTCGCTCAAGCTCGCGCTGGCGCTCAGCCCGGGAACGCCATACGAACGCGCCAACGATTACGCCGGCGAACTGCACACGGCGCTGTCCGCGGCATTGCAACGTACGATCACGCTGTCGATCCTGCAACGACGCGAGCCGGTCGAGATCTATGCCTGAGCGGCCCGAGCACCAGCACGCGCCTGCGCGCGCTCAGCCAAAGCGGGCAACCGCGCTGCGCTATCAGAGCGGCGACAACGCGCCCCGCATCACGGCCACCGGAACCGCGTACATCGCCGAGCGTATCGTCGCGGTGGCGCGCGAGCTCGGCATTCCCGTGAAATCCGATCCGGCGCTCGCCAACGCGCTCGCGGCGTTTGACCTCGGAACCGAGGTTCCTGAGGAGATGTACAGAGCAGTGGCCGAGGCGCTCGCCTGGGCCTACCGCCTCGACGCTACGCAACCTCGCTGAACAACTGATCGTCGGCGGCGAGCTTCTCCCGCAGACGACGGCGCAGGGCGCTGTGGATCTGGCAGACACGGCTCTCGGTGACGCCCAGTGTCTCGCCGATCTCACGCAGGGTCAGATTGTGCACGTACAGCAGCACCGCCACCTGGCGCTCGCGCTCCGGCAGGGTTTCGAAGGCGACGCGGAAGCGATCCTTCGCATCGTCGCGCATCGCCATGCGCTCAGGATCGGCGTCGACGTTCAGACTCGCGATCGTGTCGATCCGCTCGGTCGTGGTGTCGTCCTCGCCGAGCACCAGCACATTCAAAGACCCCACGTCTGAGCGCCCGATGTCCTCGAGCCACTTGTCGAGCTCCGCCGGGGTGAGGCCAACCGACTCGCCGAGCTCCGCACGCGTCGGAGCGCGTCCGTGGAGGGCGATGAAGCGTTCACGCGCACGGGAGATGTCGCGCTCCCAGCGTCGCAGCGATCGTGGCGCCCAATCGTTGCGGCGCAGTTCGTCGAGCACAGCGCCGTGGATCCGCGTCCAGGCGTACTGCTCGAGCGTCGCGCCGCGCTCGGGGTCGTAACGATCGATCGACCGGAGCAATGCCTCCAGTCCGCAAGAGATGAAATCCTCGACCTCGCAACGAGCCGGAATCTCGCGGACCTTGCGGTAGACGATGTACTTGACCATCGGGGCCAGCGTCAAGACCAGCTGGTCACGAAGGCGCGCATCGCCTGACGCGCGGTACTGCTCCCAAAGCTTCTGGACGGCTTCACTCGAGGCCCGTTTGGCCTTGACCTGCGTCACGTGCTGCTCCTTGGACACCACTCCGTTGGACGAGACCTTCCACATATCGACCGTCGCTCACGTTGCCCTTACACAACATTCGTCCGCCGGTAGCGTCCAGATCTGTCCAGGCGCCATGGCCAACCGCCTACACGCGCGCGCGTTAGCGCCCTTAGCGCGCAAACGCTGCTGGAATACGCTCAGGAATCCGCTGATCCTGCCGATCAATGGGCTGCCCCCACAGGAGGTTCCCTCGCATGGCGCTTCGGTTGACAACAGCATCTTTGGCCGCGGATGAGCAACGATCAGCCGTTGCCACGGTCTCGCTCGGGAGCGAACAAGCCCTGAGCGCTCTGACCGCACGCGCGTCCGGGGCGCTGCTCGGCCGCCGCTTCGACGAGTATCGCGAATGCTTCGGACAAGCGGACACGATCGAGGATCCGAACCGCCGCTACTTCGCACGCAAGCGCCTGATCGAGGCAGGATTCACGGTCTGCGAGCAGGCCCCGCGGTCACGCGCGCCGGAGATCCTGCTCGCCACGGGAACGGCCGCGCTCGACATCCTCGAGGGCGACCCGGCCGAGCCGGTACTGCTCAACTACGCCGGCGTCGCGCTCTACGAGCTGTGGAGCCTGGACGCAGCCGCGGCGCTGTTCAGCGCCGCGCAGCGGCTCGACCGATCGCTGCTCCACATCCGGCGCAACATCTCCGAGTGCAAGCGCCGCGCCCGCAGTGGCGGGCGCGCAAAGCGCCCGCTGGCGGGCGTCAGCCCGGAGCTCGTGCGACGCGCGAAATCCGTGGCCGAGCGCGCTCGGCCGGCCAAGGGGATGACGCTCAGCCTCTGCATGATCGTCCGTGACGAGGAGGAGATGCTGCCGCGCTGCCTGGCGGCGGTCGCGCCCGCGGTCGACGAGATCGTGATCGTCGACACCGGCTCTCAGGACCGCACAATCGAGATCGCGAGGTCATTCGGTGCCCGCGTGCTCGAGCGTCCGTGGACGGGCTCGTTCTCGGAGCCACGCAACGTCTCCTTCGAGGAGGCGACCGGCGACTGGCTGCTGTACCTCGACGCCGACGAGGTGCTCGTCGCGGAGGACGTCGAGCAGCTGCGCACGCTGACCGGTCAGACCTGGCGCGAGTGCTTCTACCTCGCCGAGACCAACTTCACGGGCGAGGAGGAACACGGGACATCCGTGAGCTTCAGCGCCTTGCGGATGTTCCGCAACCGCCCCAACTATCGCTTCTCCGGTCGCCTGCACGAGCAGATTGGCCAGCACATGCCGGCGTATACGCCCGAGCGGCTTCACCACTCGAATGTGCGCGTCGAGCATTACGGCTACCTCGGCGCTGTGCGCGACGCGCGCCAGAAGTCGCGCCGCAACATCGAGCTGCTGCTCACGCAGGAGGACGAGAGCACCCCGGATCCGTTCCTGCACTTCAACCTCGGATCGGAGTACCTAGCGGCAGGAGACCCGCCAGCGGCGCTGCAACGCTTCGAGCAAGCCTGGGAGATGGTCAAGGCGGCACCCGGCGCGGTTGAGTTCGTCCCGATCCTGATCACGCGGCTGGTGACGGCGCGGATGGCCTGCGGCCGTCCGCAGGACGCGCTCGATCTCGCCACCGAGGGTCTCGAGCTGCATCCGGGTTACACGGACCTCGTCTTCCAGCAGGCCAACGCAGCGCTGGCCTTGGGTCGCCGCGAAGCCGCAATCGACTACTTCAAGCAGTGCGTGAAGATGGGCGACGCTCGCTCGCCGTATACGGCGCTGCTCGGTTGCGGCACGTACCTACCACGGATCGCGCTGGCCGAGATGTACATGCACAGCGGTGAGCAGGACGCGGCGCTCGAACTCCTGCGCTGGTGCGCTCAGCACCATCCGACGTTCTTCGGGTTGATCCTGCCCTATGCGGCAGCGCTGCTACGAACGGGCGGCAGCAGCGAGGAAGTCGTCGCCGAAATCGAACAATGCGTGCCTGTCGCCAGCCCGACGGTGCGCTTCAGGCTCGGGACGGCGCTCTATGAAGCCGGACAGGCACAAGCCGCCGAGCACCAGTTCCGGCTCGTGCTGGCCGCCAAGCCGCACAGCGCCCAGGCGCGGATCGCGCTCAGCGAGGTGCTTCTGTACCAGCGCCGCTACGCCGAGGCCGCCGCCGAGGCGGCGCTGCTGGACGAGGACAGCCCGCTGGTGACGCTCGCAGCCCGTAGTGAGCTGTTCGGAAGAATTCTGGCCGGCGACTACGACGGCGCGCGGGACACGCTCGCGAAGGCAGCCCCGACGAGCATGCCAGCCGCCGAGCGGGTTCTGTTCAACAGTTGGCTGGCGCGGCGGGCTGGCGAGCCGAACCCCTGCTACGTGCCAGCCGATGCCTGGAAGTTGCTGGAGTCGATGCTCGAGTCGCTGTTGCGCGTCCGCGACTTCGAGAACTTCGAGACGCTGCTCCCGGTCCTGGCAGCCAGCGCCATCCCCGCACGCGAGCAACGCGAACTGCTCGGTCGGATCTACCTACGCCGGGGCTTCCTGCGCTCGGCCGCGCGCGAATGGATGGCGGTTGTCAACGACGAGCCGGACGCGCGGGCGTTGCTCGGGCTTGCTCAGGTCGCGCTCGCCAACGGTCAGACGCAGCCCGCAGAAACGTTCGCCGCGCAAGCACTGGCACTGGATTCCGGTTGCGCTGCTGCAGCGGCGATCCTCGAAACTCACAGGACCGCCGAGATCGCTCTGGCGAGCTAGCCGATCGTCTTTCAGCGCCAAGGACGGCTCAAGTTATGGCGACCGGCAGCGATTATGTTCGTGAAGGCAGTAATTCAGGCGAACGGGCACAGGCAGCCGCCATCGAAGGAGACAGCAGTCGATGAGCATTGACATCGGTTTGGTCGGGCAGGCTCAGAGCACGCCGCCGGCGCCGGGCGCAGCGAGCGCCCAAGCGCCGCCGACGACCGCAGCGACCGATGCGGACCAGGAGGCGGTCTCAGTGGAGCTCGACAGTTTTTCGAGCGCTCCGCCGCCCGAGCTCAGGGGCGCGATCGCGACGGCCGCGAGCGCTTATCAGACTTTGCAGTCGACAGGACGCCGGCTGCACTTCGCGATCGACGACCCGACCGGGCGGCTCACGATCGAGCTCCACGATCTGTCCGGAAACGCCATCAAGACCCTCAACCCCAGCCAAGCGCTCGCAGTAGCCGGCGGGAACGACCCGAGCTGACGACAAGGAAGTCGAGCATATGTCCACCTCCAGCCCCACAACCGTCGGAAGCTCCGCCGGTACTCTCACGACAGCGTCATCGACCAGCCCGATGCAGATCACCGGGCTGGCGTCGGGACTGAACACGAACGCGATCATCTCGGCGGAGCTGGCCGAAGCGGAGCTGCCGATCACCAACATGCAGACGCAGGTCGCCGGGCTGGGCACGGAGGACAACACGTTCAGCGCGCTGCAGTCATCGCTGACTACCGTTCAGCTCGACGCGCAGGCGCTCGGCGATCCGACGCTGTTCAACCCCTCGCAGGCCGTCAGCTCGAGCAATCCCGACCTCGTGACGGCGTCCGCAACCGACGGCGTCGGCGGCGTCATCGGCGGCTCGGTCCTGACCGTCACGAACCTTGCCAGCGCCGCGCAACGCTCGTTCACCTTCAGCAGTCCGAACGCCGACGATACGATCACGATCGATGGCCAGCAGGTCGCCCTGCAGGCGGGCGCCACGAGCCAGGATCTGGCCGACTCGATCAACTCCAACAGCAACATGGACGTCTGGGCAGCGGCCACCAACGGCGGTCAGGTCGTGCTGTCGTCACGCACGACCGGAGACAACGGCTCCAACTTCATCCAGGTCACCGATCCTGGCTCCGCGCTCGTCGAGCAGACCGCACTGGCCCAGAACGGTCAGGATGCCCAGTACACCCTAAACGGCACCCCTGGTTCATCAACGACCGACACTGTCACCGGTGCGATCCCGGGCGTGACGCTCACCCTCAACGGCGTCACCGGCACCGACAACCCGGTCACGATCAACGTCCAGCAACCGGCGGCGAACGTGACCTCGATCGAAGCCGCGGTCAACCAGTTCGTCACCGACTACAACTCGGCGATCGCATCGCTCGAGTCCTCTGTCGACACCGAGCCGTCCAACACCGCCAACGGCGGCACCTACAACCCTGACGCCGGCTCGCTGTTCGGAGACACCGAGCTGTCGGACCTGCTCAACCAGATGCGCACCTCGATGTACACGGCAGGTGCCGGCTTGCCAACCGGCATGGCGTCGCTGCCCGACATCGGCATCAGCACCGGCGAGTCCACCGGCTCGGTTCAGCAGCAGTCGCTGACAGGCCAACTGGTGGTCGACCAAGCGCAGCTCACGAACGCGATCCAGAGCGACCCGAACGGCGTCCAGCAGGTCCTGGCGAAATGGTCGCAGAGCTTCTACAGCCTTGTCGAAAGCGCCGCCAGCCCGGCGGGATCGCTCGCGGCCAGGATCGCCGGCAACGGCGCCGAGATCAGCACGCTCAACGATCAGATTACGAGCATGCAGGCGCTCTACACGCAGCAGCAGAAGGACATGCAGGAGCAATGGGCACAGGTCGAATCGACGCTCTCGCAGCTGCAATCGCAGGGGTCGGCGTTCTCGTCCTCGTACACCGCCGCGACGTCCTCGGATTCGTCATCATCGTCCTGATTCTAAGGCGGCCGCGTCCCACCCGCCAGACCGCGAACCTCATCAACATCGATCAACGGACCCAGTGATGCCAACCTACCAAGCCTCGTCGCGGGCCGCCTACCAGCGGAGCGCAATCCTGACGGCCTCGAAGGGACAACTTGTTGTGATGCTCTACGATGGCGCGCATCGCTTTCTCTCACAGGCCAGCCACGCCATGCGTGAGCGCAACATCAACGAGGCCCACCTCAAGCTACGCCGCGCCGAGCTGATCATCGAGCACCTCCGAGCCACGCTCGACATGGAGCAGGGAGGCGAGGTCGCCTCCCACCTGCAACGCATCTACCTGTTCTGCATGCGCTATCTGAATGAGGCCCGCGTCAAGGCCGACCCGGATCGCATCGACAAGGTCGACGGTCTGCTGCTCGAACTGCGCGAGGCGTGGGCACAGGTGGCGCGCGCATGAGCAACGACGAAGCGGCCCCCTACGAGCGCCTGGCGGGGATGATCGAGCGTGAGCTCGAGCTGGTGAGCCAGCGACGCTTCGGCGAGCTTCAAGACGCCGTGACGCGCCGTGGCGATTACCTCTCAACGCTCGCGATCCCGTGCCCCGAAGCCGCCGTACCAGCGTTCGCCCGCGCCGGCGCACTGCACGAGCTCGTGCTCAACGAGACTCGTCGAGCCAGCGAGAGCATCGCTCGGTCCCTGGCCAAGCTCGCCGCCGTTAGCCGTGCGGCAAAGGGCTACGCCGGACCTCGCAGGCATCGCTACTCGGCCACGGCGTGAGCGCCAGGCGCGGCTGCGCTCGCAGGCCCAGAGCGCGCAGGCGCGTCGCCTTCAAGTCTTAGACCTAGCTGCCGATTCGTCGAGTATGCGCCTCGTAGCTACCAAGAGAGCAGCAGACGGCTCGGAGCTTGGGCGCGATGTGCTCGTGGGGCGCGCGGACGGCGCACCGCTGCTGCGCTCCGGCGTGCGCATCACCTCGCGCTACCGGGACCTGCTCGTCAACGCAGGCGTCGGCGCGATCTACGTCGAGGACGAGCAGAGCGCCGGCATCATCGTCGAGCCGATCGTCGACGACGCGACCCGCGAGCTGGCCACGCGGGCCGTGGCGACTGCGTACAAGAGCGCCAAGGAGACTTTTACGACGGGTAAGAAGTTCTCCTCGGATGCGATCGACTCGCTCGGCAACATCGTCACGCTGATCATGGCCCAGATCGAAAGTGCCGAGGGCATCGCGCTGGCGATTGCCGATCTCGCGTCGGCCGACGCCTACACGTTCCAGCACTCGATCGACGTGACCGCGATCGGACTGCTGATCGGAGCTCGATACTTTCGCAAGCACGGCTGGGTGGACTACCGCGGTGAGCGCCACTTCACGCAGCTGGAGAACAGGCTCTCGAGCCTCGGACTGGGACTGCTGCTGCACGACATCGGCAAGCTGGCCGTGCCCGCCGGGATCCTCAACAAGCCCGGCAAGCTGACGCCGAAGGAGTGGGAGATCATGAAGACCCACCCCCGCGCAGGCGTTGACCTGCTCGACGGCAGCAACTGGAACCCGCTCGTCAAGGCGGTCGTCCTGCGCCATCACGAGCGCTGGGACGGGAGCGGCTACCCAGACGGCAAGATCTGCGAGGAGATCCACCAGATGGCGCGCGTCGCGGCCGTCGCCGACGTGTTCGACGCGGTCACCTCGGACCGCCTGTACGCACACGCCCGGCCGGTTCACGAGGGTGTGCGCGTGATCGCCGAAGGCGCCGGCACGCTGTTCGATCGGGACGTCGTGGAATCGTTCTGCGGGATCGTCGCGCCCTACCCCCCGGGCTCGCCGATCGAGTTCACCGACGGGCGCCAGGGGGTAGTTGTCAACTGCCCCGAGACCGCGCTTGACCGGCCCGCGGTTCGGATCCTGCCCGAAGACGGCGAGCCCTACGAGGTCTCGCTGCTGGATGACACGAGCATCCAGATCGCCGGCTGGGAGCCGATCTCCTCGCTGATCGCGGCTTAGGGCGGCTTAGGGCGGCTTAGGGCGCCCTTAGTCCTATGGCTCGCGTCAGACGCGAGCCCGAAGGCGCATCTTGGCCTTAGAGCCCTTAGAGCCTCCTCTGCCAAGCCGCCGAGCTCGCGCGGCGGCCGCTCAAGAACCTCGCGCAGCAGCCGATTACGGTGGGTGACCCGAGGGAATCTGGGTCAAGTGAATGCCCAAGGAGGGCGACACCGTGAAGCTCACGCTATGTCCTTCCTTGACAGCACTCAACTTGCCCTCGAGGCCGCGATGTCCGGCTCCATGCAGCGTCAGACGCTGCTGACCAACAACCTGGCCAATGCCGACACGCCGAACTACCAGCCGCAGGACATCGACTTCCAGCAGACGCTGGCGAGCGCGATCCAGCAGGGCCAGCCGCTGAACCAGATCTCCTATCAGCCGTTCACGTCCACGCAGGTCAACGGCCCCGACGGCAACGGCGTCGACGCAGCCCAGACCAGCGCCGACGTCGCCGAGAACGGCTTGCTCTACCAGGAGCTGGTGCAGGTCGCCGCGGCGCGCAACGGAATCATCCAATCAGCGATCAGCACGAGCGCGTGATGAGCTTCTTCGACTCGATGAACATCGCCGCCAGCGGGCTCAGCGCCGAGCAGACGCGGATGGACGTGACCTCCGAGAACCTCGCCAACGCGGACACGACGGTAGGCGCCAACGGCGCGCCCTACCAGCGCCAGGAGGTCGTGCTCCAGGCGGTCGGCGGCGGCAGCTTCGGGACGATGCTGGCCAGTGCGCTGGGCAGTCAGGGATCAGCGCCGGGCGGCGTCGAAGTGGCCGGGGTCGTCAACGATCCGACGCCGGGCCAGCTCGAGTACGACCCTGGGAACCCGCAAGCCAACAAGCAGGGCTACGTGCGGATGCCCAACGTGCAGCCGGTCACCGAGATGGTCGACCTGATCGACGAGTCCAACTCCTATCAGGACGACGTGACCGCGATGCAGACGGCAAAGACCATGTACTCCGACACCCTCAACCTTCTCAAATGATCCCCGCGATCGGCATCGGACCGCTCGGAGCAGGCGAATGGAGTGTTTCCGGCGTGGGCGGCCTCGGAGCGAGCGCCACCAGCACCGCCGGGCAGTCCACGGCGGGCGGCGCCGCGAGCTTCGGCAACGTGCTGAGCGGCGCAATCAACTCACTGGAAAACACGCAGAACGCCGCCTCGACGGCTTCGCAACAGCTTGCGACGGGACAGAGCACCGACCCAACTCAGGCGATCACCGCCGTCGAGAACGCCTCGCTGGAGATGGATTTCGCCTCACAGATGCGCAACCAGCTGACGTCCGTGGCCAACACGCTCTTCCAGCAGCAGCTCTGACCTCGACCAGCGCAGCCTTGACTTCACCCTCGACGAACCTCCCTCCCTGCGACCCTCGATGAACCTCTCTGCGCTCACCTCCAAGTTGACGCCTCGCGGATGGCTGGCAGTCGGCGGCTCGGCCGCGGCTGCGATCGCGTTCGTGTACCTGCTGATGTCGATGGCGTCGGCGCCCAGCTACACGACGTTGATGGCCGGCGTCAACCCGGCGCAGACGAGCAAGATCACGAGCGCGCTGTCGACAGCGGGTATCGGCTACGAGCTGCAGAACAACGGCACGGCGGTTGCGGTGCAGAGCGGCCAGGTAGCACAGGCCCGTGTCGCGCTCGCGGGCCAGGGGCTGCTCGACACGAGCTCGACAGAGGCTCTGCAGCTCCCAAGCCAATCGCTCGGAGCAAGCGATCAGCAGCAAAACGAGGCATACCAGCAGGCGCTCGAGCAGCAACTCGACGATGAGATCGAGAGCATGCAGGGCGTCACCTCCGCAGAGGTGGATCTAGTGATCCCAAACACGACTGCGGAGCTGTTCGGCAGCTCCACGGCGGCTTCCGCCTCAGTACTTCTCGATGACTCGGCCACATTCGACACGGGGTCGGCGAAGGGGATCGCCGACCTCGTAGCCGGCGCGGTCCAGGGTCTCAGCGCCTCAAACGTGACGATCACCGACCAGACCGGCGAGATCCTCTGGCCCGAGTCCGCGGACGGCGGCAGCAGCGCCCTGCTGGCCGCGCAGTCCGCCGACCAGGCGTACGACACGCAGCAGGAATCCAGGATCGATGGGATGCTCGCGGCGATGCTGGGCGCGGGCAAGGCGCAGGTGTCGATCAGCGCCGATCTCAACACCAACCAGCAGAGCCTGCAGTCGGTCACCTACGCAACGAAGGGCGTCCCGCTTACGACCAACACCTCGACCGAGACGCTGACCAACAAGGGCGGCTCGATCAGCGGCGCCAACACCGTGACCGGTGTCGGCACCACCGGCTCGGGTAACTCGAACTACAGCGACAAGACCAGCCAGACGGACTGGGGCGTCAACAAGACCGTCACGCAGACCCAGATCTCGCCGGGTGCGATCAACAAGCAGTTCATCTCGCTGATCGTCGACAAGTCGGTACCGGCAAGCGCAATGACAGGGCTGCAAGATGCCGTCAAGGCGGATGCGGGCTACCTCACAGGTCGCGACACCTTCACCTCGGGAACGGTGGCGTTCGTCAAGCTGCCGAAGGCGGCGGGCCCGGCCGCCACCACGCAGATGATCGGCTACGCAAAGTACGCGCTGATCGGCATCGCCTCGCTCGTGTTCCTGATCTTCATCTCACGGATGCTGCGCAAGCGCGAGATCGAAGGGTTCGCCCGCGGTGAGCCGACCTGGCTGCGCGAGCTCGAAGCGCCGAGACCGCTTGCCACAGTCGAGGCAGAGCAGCTGGAGGCTCCGTCTCCGATCCGGCAGTTGAGGGCGCCGATCAACGTCGCCAAGAAGCAAGTCGAGGATCTAGTGGAACGGGACCCTGACCGCGTCGCATCGCAGGTGCGCGCCTGGATGGCGGAGGACTAAAACGAAATGGCCGTGGAGCTCTACCAACAACCGTCCCCGGCCGGCTCCGCCGGCGCCGGCAACTCGAAGAACGCGCAGGTGAAGCTGAACGGCCGCAAGAAGGCAGCCGTGCTGCTGGTCTCGCTCGGCCCCGATCGCGCCGCCTCGGTGTTCAAGCACCTCCATTACGACGAGATCGAGTCGCTGTCGTTGGAGATGGCCAAGCTCCAGCAGGTCGACCCGACGGTGACCGCGACCGTGATCGAGGAGCTGGCAGCGACCGTGCAGGCCTACGAGTCGTTCGCCGCCGGCGGCGTCGAGTACGCGCGCGAAGTGCTCGAGCGCGCGATCGGACCGGAGCGCGCAGCCGAGATCATCGGCCGGCTCTCGAGCGTGATCGAGATGCGGCCGTTCGAGTTCCTGCGCCGCACGCCGCCCGAGCAGATCGTCACATTCCTACGGAACGAGGCTCCTCAGACGACCGCGCTGGTGGTTGCGAACCTGCACACGACGCTGGCCGCGCAGGTGCTCTCGCACCTCGGCGAGCAGGAGCAGGCGGACATCGCGCTGCGGATCGCGCGGATGGGCGAGACCAGCCCGGACGTGGTCAAGAAGGTCGAAGAGGTCATGAAGCAGAAGCTCGCCTCGATCGTCCAGCAGGACTACTCGGCGGCGGGCGGCGTCAAGTCGCTGGCGGAGATCCTCAACCGTGCCGACCGGCCGACCGAGCGCAACGTGCTCGACGCGCTGACGGAGACCGACGAGGAACTGGCAGCCGAAGTCCGTCGCCTGCTGTTCGTATTCGAGGACATCGTCAAGATCGACGACCGCTCGATCCAGCTCGTCCTGCGCGAGGCAGATCAGAAGGACCTCGCGCTCGCGCTGCGTGGTGTCAGCAACGAGGTGCGGGAGCGGATCATGCAGAACATGTCCGAGCGCGGCGCGCAGATGCTGCTCGAGGAGATGGAGTACCAGCCGCCGCAGCGCAAGCGCGTCGTCGAGGAGGCCCAGGGCCGGATCGTGGCGATCGTGCGTCGGCTGGAGGAGGCAGGCGTGGTGGTGCTCTCGAGGGGCGACAGCGATGTCGTCTTCTGAGCCGGCGCCCGCGAGCGTGGCACGCAGCTCGCCCTACGCCTTTCAGCAACTCGACAGCCCGGCGCGGGGTTCGGGCGGACCCGCCGACCTGCTGTCGGCGGCCTGGGAAGAGGCCGATGCGGTGCGCGCTGCGGCGCGGCTGGCAGGCGAGGCGCAAGGGCGCGCCGAAGGCCTGGCGGCTGCCGCCGAACAGTGCGAGCCGGCGCTGGCCGCGCTTGCCGAGGCTGTCGAATCGTTTGAGCAACTGCGCGACGAGCTGGTCGCCACGCTCGAGCGTCAGGCGGCCGAACTGGCGCTGCGAATCGCGGAGCAGATCATCGCCGGCGCCCTGCAGGTGCAACCGGAGCGGATCGTCGACATCGCTCGCGGCGTGTTGCGCCGGGCGGCCGAACGGCAACGCGTCACACTGGTCGTGCACCCGAGCGACCTGGAGCTGATGTCGGGGTCACTCGAGCGACTGCGCAGCGAGCTCGGCGGGATCGAGCACCTCGACGTCCAGGCCGACCGCCGCATCGACCTCGGCGGCGCGGTCCTGCGAACGGGCTCCGGCGAGATCGACACGACCATCTCCGCGCAGATGCAGCGAGCCCGCGAGATCGTGATCGCCGCGCTCGCTCGCGAGCGCTCGAGCGCCGCGGAGGAGACCGATGAGTCCTAGGCCGCAAGCGCTGCTTCGCGCGACCGAGGCGATCCAGTCAAGCGACCTGGCTCGCCGGCGCGGCCGCGTCGGCGATCTGATCGGCTTGATCATCGAGGCGACGGGCCTGGAGGCGGAGGTCGGCGAGCTGTGCCTGGTCGGCGAGCCGCGCCGCCAAGCGCAGGTTCCCACCGAGGTCGTCGGCTTTCGCGCGGGGCGCACGCTGCTGATGCCGCTCGGCGAGCTCGCCGGCATCGGCCCGGGCACGCCCGTGACGCCGACCGGGGCACCGTTCCGGGTCGCCGTCGGCCCGCAACTGCTCGGCCGCGTGATCGACGGGTTGGGCGCTCCGCTCGACGGCGCCGGAGAGCTTGACAGCGACGATTGGCGCTCGACCACCGCCTCGCCGCCCGACGCCTTCTCCCGCCCGCGGATCCACACCCGGGTCGGCCTGGGAGTGCGAGCGCTGGACACACTCGTGCCCTGTGGGCGCGGGCAGCGGCTCGGGATCTTCGCCGGCTCCGGTGTCGGAAAGTCGTCGCTGCTGGGCATGATCGCGCGCTCGACCACCGCCGACGTGAACGTGATCGCCCTGGTCGGCGAGCGCGGGCGCGAGGTGCGCGAGTTCATCGAGCGGGACCTCGGCGGGGCGCTCGCGCACTCGGTGGTCGTCGTCGCAACCTCAGACCAACCGGCACTGGTGCGGATTCGCGCGGCATTCACGGCGACGGCGATCGCCGAGTACTTCCGCGAGCGCGGCGAGCACGTGATGCTGATGATGGACTCCGTCACCAGGTTCGCGATGGCCCAGCGCGAGGTCGGTCTCGCGATCGGCGAGCCTCCGGCGACGCGCGGCTACACACCAAGCGTGTTCGCGCTGCTGCCGCGCCTGCTCGAGCGAGCCGGTACCAGCACGACAGGGTCGATCACCGGCCTGTACACCGTGCTGGTGGACGGCGACGACATGAACGAGCCGATCGCGGACGCCGTTCGGTCGATCCTGGATGGCCACATCGTGCTCACGCGTGCGCTCGCGCACGCCGGGCATTACCCGTCGATCGACGTGCTCCAGAGCGTCTCGCGCCTGATCGGCGAGATCGTCGACCGGCCCGTGCAGAGCGCCGGACAGCGACTCCGCGCTGCGCTCGCGGCCTACCGCGAGAAGGAAGATCTGATCTCGATCGGCGCATACCAGCGTGGCAACGATCCGCTCGTCGACAGCATGATCTCCCTGCGAACGCGGATCGATGCGTTCTTGTGCCAGGCGGTCGACGAGCCATCAACCCCAGAGCAGGCCGACGAGCTGCTGCTGGCGATCGCCGCGGAGCTGGGCGCTGGTCCCCAGGGCATCCTGGCGGGGCGCGAGGTCGAGGTCGACCCGGCGCCACAAGACCGCTCCCGGCCCAAGCTGGCGAGCGCGCCGGGCGCCGGCGCGCCGGCAATTCCGGCGCTCAGCCTGAGAGGCTGACAACGATGAACCAGATAACCGTTTATTCCCACTTCAGTACTGCCGCCCGTTGCCGAGTAAACAGGCCGTGATCGGTCCCTCGTTCAGATTCCGGCTGGAGCGGATCCGTGCGCTTCGCGAGCGGCGCGAAGACGAGGCGAAGCTGCAGCTCGCCGGGGCGTTGCACCGGTGCCACGAATGCGAGCAACAGGTGTCAGCCGCTGCCGATCGCGTGCTCGGCGCGCGCAATTTACAGCTGGCGGCGGGGCCAAGCTCGGCGATCGATCTGCTCGCCCGCCAGGCGTACCTCGAGCGCGTCGAGACCGCGCACCGCTCGACGCTGAACGATCTCAAGCGCAGCGAGCGCGAAGTCGCCGGCCGGCGCAACGAGCTCACCGACGCCGCGCGTGAGCGCCAGGCGCTCGAGCACCTGAAGGCTCATCGACTGGCCGACTTTCAGCGTGAGACGGCGCGCCTCGACGCGGTCGCGCTGGACGAAATTGCAATCAACGGATTCCGTAGGAGGACCGCAACATGACAGCGGTGATGAGCGCTCCCGCGCCCGCCAACCCGAACGGCGGCGCAGCCCCACCGGGCTCGAGCCCACCGGGCGCTTCCGGCGCCGGCAACGGCCCGCATTTCACAAGCGTGCTCGACGATCAAGTGGCCCGGACCGCAGGTGCGGAAGGCCAGAAGGGAACCGGCAAGAAAGCCGGGACATCCGCCAAGCACGCCGGCGGCTCGACACCGGCGGCGTCAGGCAGCCAGACGGCGGCGACCCAGACAACAGCGTCCGCGCCGGCAGCTGCACTGCTCGCCGCTTCCACGGCGTCGGGCACTCCCGGTGGCACGAGCACGACGACGGCAGCCGCCACCGCGCCAGCGGGAACGCCAACCGCCGCAGCCGCCGGCACCGCCGGCGCCGCCGTCGGCACGACGACGGCAGCCGCCACCGCGCCAGCGGGAACGCCAACCGCCGCAGCCGCCGGCACCGCCGGCGCCGCCGTCACAGCATCCGGCACGCCAGGACCGGCCACGGACGCCTCCCCCACCACCGACAAGCTCGCGGCCGCAACGGCCAACGCCGAGGCGTCACCGGCGCCAAGCACAAGCGCAGGCGCGCACGGCGCGCTCACGTCCAGCGCCGCGCATCAGCGCTTGCGCGAGGACCCGGCAGCACCTGCAACCGGGGCGACGCGGCCGACTGCCAGCGGCATTGGCACCACCACGCGCCAGACCGGAAACGATGATGCGACGCCGGACGGCCGCGGCGGACCCGCCTCAGGCCGTCAGCCCGTGGCGACGAAGTCCGGGACCGGGACCCCGGGCGCCGGCGGAGCGGACGCCGCTGGGAGCCCAGCAGCCACCGCTCAGAGCACCGCAGCCGGCACCTCCGGCACCGCCGGCGCCGACGCGGCGGCGCCGGCGGCGGCCACCGGCACCCCGGCCACCGCCACTGCGAGCTACGGCGCCTCCGCAGCAGCGGCCGCGGCACACACGCCCGTCGATCTGCAGCACGCGGTCGACGCGGTCCGGGCGAGCTTCACGATGGCGGCGCGCCAGGGCCAGACACAGGCGCTGATCACGCTGTCGCCGCCCGCACTCGGCGCGATCAGGATCTCGCTCTCGCAGACCTCCGACGGGCTTGTCGCGCGCGTGACCGCCGACCATCCGGAAGCGCTGCAATTGCTGCAGCAGAACAGCAGCGAGCTGCGTAACTCGCTGCAGTCAAGCGGTTTGCAGCTCCTGCGCCTGGACATCGGCGCCGGCGGCCAGGGCGGCGAGCATCCGGACGCCTCCGGCAAGGCCGGATCGCAGCGCAGCGGCAGCGACTCCGACGCCGATCAGCAGGCCGAGGAGGATCCACAGCCGAGCAGCACCCCGAGCCTGTCTCTCTCATCCAGCGCCGGTTCGCACGTCGACGTACTGGCATGACCCGCATACCGAGGAGCGAAGACCAATGAGCATTTCAGTTCCCAGCACCGCCACCAATGCCAGCGGCACGAGCATCGACGGCACCGCCGGCACGACGATC
This sequence comes from uncultured Solirubrobacterales bacterium, assembly GCA_963709135.1. Taxonomy (GTDB): domain Bacteria; phylum Actinomycetota; class Thermoleophilia; order Solirubrobacterales; family Solirubrobacteraceae; genus Palsa-465. The sequence continues at coordinate 508,490 of CAVPVI010000005.1, forward strand.
AGCAACAGCTCGAGCGAGACGCTCGGCACCAACCAGTTCCTTGATCTGATGATGACCCAGCTGACCCATCAGGACCCTTCGAACCCGACCGACCCGACCCAGTACCTGTCGGAACTGGCTCAGTTCACCTCGGTCGAGCAGCAGAGCAACACCGCTCAGTCGACCGCCACGACGGCGTCCGCCCAAGCGATCTCGTCAGCCGTCGGCCTGATCGGCAAGACGATCGACTACACCGACCAGACGACCGGCGAGACGGTCACCGGCGCCGTGCAGAGCGTCCAGATCACCAGCAGCGGGCCAAGCCTCACGGTGGCGGGCGTCGCCGGGATCGCGCCTTCGACCGTGACCCAGGTGTCGTGAGCGCGATCGTCCCCAATCCGGCGCTGCTGCCGCCCGGAGCGGTCTCCTCGCGGCCGGCCGCCGCGCAGGCCGCGCAGTCGCCGGCGAGCGGCCCATCGTTCGCCGACCTGCTGGCTGCGAGCACTGCCTGCGCGCAGGCTCCGAGCTTCTCCAAGCACGCGCTGCAGCGGCTCTCGCAACGTGGCGTGCGGGTCGACGCGCAGACGCTCTCGCGCCTGACCGACGGGCTCCAGCGGGCGGCGGGCAAGGGCTCGCGCAACTCCGTCGTGTTCGTCGACGGAACCGCGTTCGTAGCCTCCGTCCAGAGCAACACCGTGATCACCGCGGTGACACCCGAGCACATGCGCCAGCACGTGTTCACCAACATCGACAGCGCCGTGATCGCATGAGCGCCACGGCCTATGACAACCACGGCTGGACCTCTCCGAGGGAGCCGCGAAAGGACCCGATGTCCCGATGATGCCAGCGATGTATTCCGCAATCAGCGGACTCCAGGCGCACCAGACGATGCTCGACGTGACCGCCAACAACCTCGCCAACGTCGACACGATCGGCTACAAGGCGCAGCGAACCACGTTCGTCAACGAGCTGTCCGAGCTGCTTTCGGGCGGCGCCGACGCGACTGCGAGCAACGCCGGCTCGAATCCGCAGCAGATCGGCCTCGGCGTGGAGGTCGGCTCGATCGACAACATCATGAACGCCGGCTCGCTGCAGAGCACCGGCAACACGCTCGACATCGCGGTCCAGGGCGACGGCTTCCTCTGCATCGGCGCCAGTCCCACCGCCCCGGATCCGACCAACCCCACTACGGCTGCCAACCTGCCGACCAGCCTGGAGTACACGCGGGCGGGTAACCTGACGACCAACTCCGAAGGGTTCCTGACCACTTCGAGCGGGGCTTACGTGATGGGCTTCCAGCCGAACTCGACCGCAACCACGCCGGACACCTACATCGTGATCCCGCAGGACTCGACCAACGTCGCTGTCGGCCAGAACGGCAGCGTCACCTACACCGACGAGAACCCCAGCGACCCAACCTACGGGACGACGGTCAGCGCCGGCTCTCTGGCGCTCGCCTCGTTCCCCAACGAGGCCGGTCTGACGCGCGGCGCCGGCTCGACCTGGTCGCCGTCGCCGAACTCTGGCGCGCCGACCTACGGCACACCGGACACGGGCAACTTCCAGAACACAGCGACGATCTCCGGCGAGCTGGAGCAGTCCAACGTCGACATGAGCACCGAGTTCACCAACATGATCGAGGCCGAGCGCGGCTACCAGGCCAACTCCAGCGTGATCAGCACCGCTGATCAGATGATGCAGACTTTGATCCAGATGGCACAAGCCGGGTAACTAGAGGAGCTCGCGCGGGGTCCAGGGGCGGCAGCCGAGGTTGCCGCCCCGCACCCGCGTCACCACACACGACGGAGAATTTGGCGCAAGATGATCAAGCTACACAGATTGGGTCACGCGGCCGAGCCGTTTCACCTCAACCCAGACCTGATCGTCACCGTCGAGGGGAACCCCGACACGGTGATCACGCTGACGACCGGCACCAAGATCGTCGTCGCGGAACCGACCGAGCGCGTGATCGCGCAGATCCGCGACTACCGCGTCGCGATCCTCGCCGGCGCGCTACAGCGCCGCCGACAGGAACAAAGCGTCCCCCACGCCGTGCAGGCGCGGCGGGCCGCGCAGGGACTGCTGGTGTCGGTCGACACCGCCACCCAAGACGAAGCGCAGGAGCCGCAGGGCCCCGCCTAACCGCGCCTAACCGTCGCCTAACCGCTCAGCGGCTGCCTGGAACTGAAGGTTTCCGATGCCCGGCCGATCAAGCGGTTATGAAGCCTGCGACCGGCATCGGCATCGCTGTGGCAGCCCTCGGCATCTTGATGGCGGCCATGATGGAAGGCACCTCCCCGGCAGCCTTCATCGACATTCCGGCGATCCTCACGATCTTCGCCGGCACCGGCGGCGTTGTGCTCGCCAGCGTCGGGATGGAGTCGATGAAGCGGATCCCGGCGCTGTACAAGCGCGTGCTCAACGCCGAGCCACCGGATTTCTCGGGGCGGGCAGCACTGCTCGTCTCACTCGCCGAGCAGGCACGACGCGAAGGTCTGCTCGCGCTTGACGCAAAAGTCAACGAAGTGCAGGACGAGTTCACCCGCAAGGGGCTGCAGCTGGTCGTCGACGGGATCGATCCGGACCTCGTGCGCGAGGTCCTCGAGGCCGAGATCGACGGCATGTCGGCGCGGCACCACGCCGGCGCGATGCCGTTTGAGAAAGCCGGCGGGTTCGCCCCGACGATGGGCATCATCGGCACGGTCATGGGCCTCGTGCACGTGCTGCAGAACCTCGCGGCGCCATCGACCCTGGGACCAGCGATCTCGAGCGCGTTCATCGCCACATTGCTGGGCGTCGGCAGCGCCAACGTCGTGTTCCTGCCGATCGCCAACCGCTTGAAAGCGCTGTCGGGCGAGGAGGTCGAGCTGCGCATGCTCACGATGGACGGGATCCTGGCCGTACAGGCCGGCGACAACCCCCGCGTGGTCGCCGAGAAGCTCGATTCCTACGTACCCCCGACGGCCCGCGGCGGAGCCGATTCCGGCAAGGCGGCGCCGATGCCGGATCGCGAGGCGGAGGCTGCGTGATGCCCTCGATCGACGCCCAAGGGCAGGCGATCTAGATGGCCGCCCGCAGCCGACGCGGCGGCGCCGGCGCCCCCGAGAACGAAGAGCGCTGGCTGCTCACCTACTCGGACATGATCACGCTGCTGATGGCGCTGTTCATGGTCCTGTTCTCGATCTCGTCGGTGAACGTGTCCAAGTACATCACCCTGCAAAAGTCGCTGAAGGCGGCGTTCTCGGGGTCGATCCTGCCCGGCGGCCGTGCGATCCTGCAGTCCGGTTCGGAGTCGACCAGCGCGCACACGCCCGCAACCGCCGAGGTTCCGTCGATCGAACCGCTGACGCCAGATATCCCGAAGCCTGTCGATATCGGTACCGCGCAGGCACAAGCCGCGATCAAGGCTGCGCAGGCCGTCTACCCGCAGCAACCGATCGGGATCTCCGCGCAGGAGCTCCAGGCAGCGCTGCAAGCCGCCGCGTCCGCCAGCCAGGAGCAGGCCGACTTCGCGGCGCTGAAGATGCGGCTGCAGGCCTACGCGCAGGCCAACGGCTTTGCCGACCAGGTGAGCGCACAGATCGAGCAACGCGGCCTGGTCGTGACCGTGTTGACCGACAAGCTGCTGTTCGCCTCGGGCTCGGCGACGCTCCAGCCCGCCGGCATGCCGCTGCTCGACGAGGTCGCGAACCTCCTCAACGTCGACAAGACCCACCCGATCGTGGTCGAGGGCTATACCGACGACGTCCCGATCGACACTGCCCAGTTCCCCAGCAACTGGGAGCTGTCCACGACCCGGGCGACGACCGTCGTGCAGTACCTGATCGCCCACGGCGTCGACCAGAATCGGCTCGGCGCCGCCGGCTACGCCCAGCTGCATCCGGTCGCCAGCAATGCAACTACGGCCGGCCGCGCGGCGAACCGCCGCGTCGAGATCGTGTTCGAACGCCTCAACCCATACACACACTAGAGAACCGCCCATGAACAAGAAGATCCTCATCCCGATCCTGGTCGTCGTGCTGCTGGCCGGCGGCTACGAGGGCTACAGCATGGCCACCGCGCCGCCGCCGCCCAAGCAGAAGATCACGGGCACGATCTACATCCTCGGCAAGGACTTCACGCTCAACATGGCCAACGGGGACTACGCGACCTTGACGGTCGCGCTGGACCTCGCACCGACGCAGCAGATGGCCACCACCGACCCTAGCAACCCGCCGCCGACCGGCTTCGGTGATCTCCCCGAGGAGGCGGTGGTGCGTTCGATCATCACCAACGTGCTCACCGGCGAGCCGTCGCAGGCGCTGATCAGCCCCGCGGGGCGTGCGCGGGTCGAGCAGCAGATCCTGACCGACATCAAGAAGCAAACCGACGTCGCCGTGACCGCCGTGTACTTCACCGACCTCGCCGTCCAGTAGGAGCCAGATGTCCGATCGGGTAGAGCTCGAGCAACTCAACGCGGGCGGGGCGGTACCTGGGACCGGGAGCTTCGCGGATCTGCGACGCCTGAGCGACGTGCCCGTCGATCTGACCGTCGAGATCGGTCGCACGCGGATGACGGTCGGCGAGACCCTCGAGCTACGGCAGGGATCGATCGTGACGCTCAACCGCATGGCCGGCGAACCCGTCGACCTGCTCGTCAACGGCACGCCGATCGCACACGGCGAGGTCGTCGTGATCGACGAGCAGTTCGGGTTGCGCGTGACCGACGTGCTCGGCGCCGGCGGTAACGGCTCCGAAACCAGCGACAGCTAACCGTCACCCGGGAGATTCGCGCCAGCGAATCTCCCAAGGGAATCGCGCGCAGCGCGATTCCCCAATCTCCCAAGGGAATCGCGCGCAGCGCGATTCCCGCACCCGGGAGATTCGCGCCAGCGAATCTCCCAAGGGAATCGCGCGCAGCGCGATTCCCCATTCCCCAGAGCCGTACGTGTGACTGGCTTCCGGAGCGTTTCTAAAGCTTCCGCGGTGCAGGCCGAACACGTAGGTACGGATCGGCAACGCACTTCTGAGTCCGAGATCGAGACAACCTACGTCAGGAGAAGGAGACATGTCGCAGGAAACCCATGCGCACCAGCTGGTCGTGTTCACCCTTGGTACCGAGCAGTACGCGCTGCCGATCGAGCAGGTCCACGAGATCATTCGCTACGACGAGCCGCGCTCGGTTGCCTCGAGGATCGAATGGGTCCGCGGCGTGATCAGCCTTCGCGGCCGGATCGTACCTGTCTACGACCTGGCGGCCCGCCTGCAGGTCAGCTCCGAGCTTACCGACCGCACGAAGATCGTGATCGTCGAAGCCGGCTCGGAGACCGCCGGTGTGATCGTCGACGACGTCGAGGAAGTGCTGACCGTCGAGGACGACCATTTCGAGGACGTCCCGGGCGCCGATAGCGAGCTGATCGACTCGATCGTCAAGCTCGAGGATCGCCTCGTCGTGCTACTGAGGCCGAGCACGATCTTCGGGGGCATGGAGGCCGTCGCCGCCTGACGGCGCCCGCCGTGCCGTCAAGCGATCGGAGCAAAACATGTCCTCAAGCAACCCAGCCCGTGTAGTCGTCGCCGACGACAGCGCGATGATGCGGCGGATCGTCGCCTCATCGCTGTCGAAGGCGGGCGTGCAGATCGTCGGCAACGCGGCCAACGGCGACGAAGCCCTGGCCCTCTGCGAGCGCGAACGTCCCGACGCGCTGATGCTCGATCTTGCGATGCCGGGACTCGACGGGCTCGGGGTGCTGCGCGCGTTGCAGCAAGCCGGCCGCCCATCGATGCCCGTGATCGTCGTCTCCGCCTTCTCGCCCTCGCAGGGGGCGAGGGCCGTGGACGCGCTCGCCGCGGGGGCGTTCGACCTGGTCGCAAAGCCCGCTTCGACCGGCGATCTGGACTCGTTCTCGAGCAAGCTGGTGGACAAGGTCCGCCTGGCGATGGCTTCCCGCAGCCGCGCGCCGAGCAATGGCGCGCGCTGCAGCGGCCACGTGTACCAGCGCCGGCCGCTGCGCTCCAGCACCCGCCGTGCGGTTCTGATCGCCACCTCGACCGGCGGACCGCGGGCGCTCGCGGAGCTCGTGCCGCGCCTCCCCTCGCCGCTGGGGATGGGCACGCTGATCGTGCAGCACATGCCGGCCGGGTTCACGGCGTCGCTGGCCGCGAGGCTGAACCAGAGCTCCAAGCTGGAGGTGCGCGAAGCCCGCGGCGGCGAGGCGCTGGATCCGAGGGTCGCGCTGATCGCACCCGGCGGCAAGCACCTGAGAATCACCGCCGACGGGCGCACGGCGCTGTCCGACGAACCTGAGATCGGCGGCCTGCGACCGCGCGCCGACCTGACGATCGAGGACGCCGCCAGCTGCTTCGCCGAGCGCACCGTGCTCGTCGTGTTGACGGGCATGGGCAACGACGGACTCAAGGGCGCCGCCGCGATCCGTCGCCGCGGCGGCAGGATCCTCGCCCAGACACGCGAGACCTGCACGGTTTACGGCATGCCGCGGGCCGTTGCAGAGGCAAACCTCACCGACGAGGTTCTGCCGCTCGATGAACTTGCAGAAGCGATTGCCCAGGAGGCATCAGCATGAGCGTCCTCGCCGGAGACGACTACATCTCATTCTGCGGCTCGCTGCGCGAGCTCTGCGGGATCGACTTGACGCAGTACAAGCGCCCCCAGATGGAGCGCCGCCTGCGCTCGTTCTTCGAGCGCAAGGGAATCAGCCGCCTGACCGACTCGATCGAGACGCTCCGCCGTGATCCGGCGCAGCTCGACGCGCTGCTGGACCGGATCACGATCAACGTGTCGCAGCTGTGGCGCAATCCCGAGCAGTGGGCGCTGCTGGAGTCCAAGATCCTGCCGGAGCTCACCGCCGCCGGCGGCGAGCTGCGCGCCTGGAGCGCCGGCTGCTCCTACGGCGCGGAGGCGTACACGCTCGCGGCTGTCTGCCAGTTGGCGAACCTGAGGACCCGCGTGAGCATCCTCGGAACCGACATCGACAAGCGCATGGTCGCGCGCGCGCAGGCCGCGGTATTCAGCGACGACGACGCGCGCACGGCGCCGCCACAGCAGTTGCAAGCGGCATTTGACCGCGTCGAGGATGGCTGGCGCGCCCGGCGACCGCTGCGCGAGATGACGCGCTTCGAGGTGGGCGACCTGCTCAAGGTCACGCCACGGCCGAGCTCATTCGATCTGATCCTCTGCCGCAACACGGTGATCTATTTCTCTGAGCCGATCCGTGATGCGCTGCATGCGCGGTTGGCGGCTGGTTTGCGTAGCGGCGGCTATTTGATTGTCGGGTCGACTGAGCGGGTCGCTGACGCGGCTGCGCTCGGGTTGAAGATGAGCAATCCCTTCGTCTACCGGAAAGCGTAATGGACACCTCTGAGTACATGCCGATGTTCCTGGCCGAGTCGCGCGAGCACTTGCAGGAACTCAACCTCGCCGTAGTGCGGCTCGAAGAGGATCCCTCCGACCGCGAGACGATCGACGAGATCTTCAGAATCGCGCATTCGCTGAAGGGAATGAGCGCGACCATGGGGTTCGCCGCGATCGCCGAGTTGACCCACCACATGGAGGACGTGTTCGAGCTGCTTCGCCAGCGCTCCGGCGAGCTCGGCGTGAGCGCCGTCAACACCGTCCTGGCATGCCTGGACGCGCTGTCTGAGGCGGTTGACAGCATCGAGGAATCCGGGCAGGAACGCCTCGATCCCGTGTCACTGATCGACCAGCTCCGTCGTCTGGTCCACAGCCGCACGCCCGAGCAGGAGCTGGAGCGCGCCGGCGGTGCCGAGCTCCCCGAGGTCTCGAAGGTCAGCGCCGAGCAGGCAGAGGGCAGGCGCATCCTGCACGTCAAGGTCGAACTCGCCGCAGATGTGCTGATGCCGGCCGTGCGCTCGTACATGCTGTTCGTGGCACTCGGCGACTACGGCGAGGTGATCGGCAGCATTCCTTCCAAGGAGGGCGTCGAGCAGTTCTCCGGGCGCGTGGTCGAGGTCTGGCTCGCCAGCGACCTCGACGAGGATATCGTCGCGCAGGCGGCACAAACAGTCTCCGACGTGGCTGCGGTCACCGTCCGTGAATACGGTGAGGCGCTCACCGGCGCGAGCGGTGCGGTGGTTGCAGAACCGCCGCTGGAGGCCTCCGCGGCTGTCAGCGAGGAGCCGCGCGAGGATTCCGGGGCACCGGCGGCCCCGGCGGTCCCGGCGGCCAGTACCGAGCGGGCGCCGGCCCCGCAGGCGACCCCTCCCCCGGCCGCAGAGGCTGCTCCCGTGCAGGCTGGCGTGCCGGTGCATAGCAAGAGCGGCTCGCAGACCAACCGTAGCGTGCGCGTCGACGCTGAGCGGCTGGATGCGTTGATGCATTTGATGGGCGAGTTGGTGATCCATCGCACGGCGGTCGAGGCGAGGACCGCGGCGATCGATTCGCCGGAGCTTGATCACGCGATGCAGAATTTGACGCGCAGCTCGCAGGCGTTGCAGTCGATGGTGATGCAGGTCCGGATGATCCCGGTCGATGTTGTGTTCATGCGTTTCCCGAGGCTTGTGCGGGATCTGTCTACGAAGCTTGGGAAGGATGTCGAGCTTGAGTTGTTGGGGCGCGATACCGAGCTTGACCGTACGGTTGTTGACGCGCTCGGGGATCCGTTGGTGCATCTGGTGCGTAATTCGCTTGATCACGGGCTGGAGGATTCCGCTACGCGTCTTGCGCACGGCAAGTCGCGTGTCGGTAGGCTCACGATCGCGGCGCGCCACGCGGGCGGTAGCGTCGTGATCGAGGTGCGTGATGACGGGCGTGGCGTGGATCCCCAGGCGGTCGCGCGTAAGGCGTTGAGTCAGGGGATGATCGATGTTGAGCAGGCCGCGGGCCTTGATATGCGCGGGGCGTTGGAGTTGTTGTTCGCGCCGGGGTTCTCGACTGCTGAGACGACCAGCGACGTGTCCGGGCGTGGTGTCGGGATGGACGCTGTGCGCGCCAAGATCCGTGAGCTCGGCGGCGAGGTTTTGATCGAGTCGACGCTTGGTCAGGGGACCCACGCGCAGATCAAGCTGCCGCTGACGTTGGCGATCGTGTCGGCGTTGCAGGTCGATATCGCCGGCGCGCCGTTCGCGATCCCGCTGGATCGCGTCGAGCGGACCTTGCGGCTTGATCACAGCAACGTTCGTACGGTCATCGGCCGGCGGGTGCTGGACCTCGATAGTGGCGTGATCCCGTTGCTTGAGGGAGCCGCGACGTTTGAGCGTGAGCCGACCGGGCATCACGAGGTTGCGGTGATCGTCCGCGGCGCGGACCGGCGTATCGGGCTTGCTGTCGACACGCTCGTCGGCCAGCGCGAGCTCGTCACCAGGCCGTTGCCGGCGATCATCTCCGACGGGCAGCCGGTGTCCGGCGGCGCGGTCCTCGCGGACGGCCAGATCGCTTTGATCATCGATTGCGACGCGCTCGTTTCCAGGCTCAGTGCCTCGAACGCGAGCTCGGTACTGACCACCCAGCTCGCGGCATGAGCGCCACCGGCTGCTTGCCACGCCAGCATCACCTCAAGGAGCGTCCTGTGAACCCGCCGTACACCGAAATGCAGCTCGACGCGCTGCGTGAGCTTGCCAACATCGCCTCGGGCACCGCTGCCACGGCCCTGTCGCAGATGCTCGGGCGCGAGATCGGCCTGAGCGTCCCGCGGGCGCTGGCGCTGCCGCTAGCGGACGCCGTCGACGCGGCCGGGGAACCGGGTGAGCTGATCAACGGCGTCGCGTTGGGGCTCGCGGGCGATATCGACGGGATCGTGCTGTTGCTGATCCCGATCCGCGACGGCGCGACGCTGTGCGCGCTGCTCGGCGTCGAGCCCGGCAGCGAGTTCGGCGACTCGGCGCTGTGCGAGATCGGCAACATCCTCGGTTCCTCCTACCTCAACGCGCTGGCGGCGATGACCGGACTGGCGCTCGAACCGCAGCCACCGAACCTCGTCGTCGACATGCTCGGAGCCGTCGTCGCGACCGTGCTCGCCGAGACCGTCGGGCACGGCGACACCGCGCTGGTGCTCGACTCCGAGCTCGAAGTCGCCGACGAGACCTGCAGGATCTCGTTCCTGCTGCTGCCCACCACCAGCGGCGTCCCTGGACTGCTGGCACCGCTCGGTCTGGCAGAGGCGACTGCTTAACACCCATGAACAACGTGCGCATGGGCGAAATGGTCGTCTCGGCACGCGCCGGCGACGAGCTGGCCGTGATCGGCCTTGGCTCCTGCATCGGCCTTGCGCTGATCGACCCGGGAGCGGATGTCGTCGCCCTGGCCCACGTCGTACTGCCCGAATCCCAGGGAGCCGACGGGCCCCCCGGCAAGTTCGGCGACCTCGTGGTGCCCGCAATGCTGCGCCTGCTCGACGGCGCCGGCGCGAACCGGCGCCGGCTGCAGGCGGTCCTCGTCGGCGGCGCCCGGATGTTCTCACTCGGCTCGATCGGCGACATCGGCGCGCGCAACACGATCGCCGTGCGCGCCGCGCTCAAGAGCGCCGCCATCCGGATCCACAGCGAGGACGTCGGCGGCAACCGCGGGCGCACCGCCCGGATCGTGGTCGGGCAAACGCTGACCGTGCAACTCGCCGGCGGCGAACGCAGGACGCTGCTGGACCTCAGCAGTCCCGCCGCGACGATCGCGCGTCCGCGCGGGACGCCCGGACTGGCAGGAGCCAAACTGTGAGCGACCTGCTCAACCCAGACCAGATCGCAGCACTGTTCGAGGCGGCCAAGCAAGGCAACGTGCCCGACGCACCAACCGCGAATGCGCGCCGCGGCCATCGCCTGCGGACGGTCGATTTCTCGCGCCCGACCAAGTTCACAAACGACCACCAGCGCCGCATTGCGCGCGCGATCGACACGTTCAACAGCACCGCGGCCACGCGGCTGTCGGCCGAGCTGCGAGCGCAGATCGAGCTGGAGACGATCAACACCACCCAGCTCACCTGGTCGGCGGCGGAGTCGCAGCTGCCGCCGGGCTCGGTCGCTGTCACGCTCGAGGTCCACCCGATCGGCACGCGCATGATGCTGACCGCCGAGCAGCCGCTGGTGCTGAGCGCGATCGAGTGCCTGCTGGGGGGAATGGCGGACCGCCCGCCAAAGGAGCGGCGCTTCAGCGACATCGACTGGGCGCTCACGCGCCGCTTCATCGAAGCGATCGTCAACCAGCTCTCGATTGTCTGGCAGGACCTCGGGGGGCTCAGCCTGACGATCGAGGAGATGGATCTGCACCACGAAACCAGCCAGGTCGCTGTGGTCAGCGAGCCCACCTACGTGGTGATGATCGAATGTCGCATGAACAAGCAATCCTCGGCGCTGGCGCTGATGATCCCTTGGGCGGCGATCGAAGTCGTCTCGGACCGCATCGCCGGCCGCGAAGCGCCCAGCGACACTGAGATCGTTGGCTCCTCCGGGATCGGGCGGGCGCTGTCACGGGCGCCGGTCACGCTGCGCGCCGAAGTGGCTGCTTGCGAGCTTCCGATCGAACAGATCCTGGCGCTGGCGCCCGGCAGCATCATCTCGCTCGGAGCGCGTGCCGACGCCGGTGTCTCGCTGTTCGCCGAGAACATCAAGCTCGGCCGCGCGTACCCGGGCTGCAACGGTGCCCGCCGCGCAGTGCAGATCCGCGGTTCGGAGGAGTGTTGAGGTGGCGTACAGCGAGATCACTCAGCACGACGCCCTGATCCGGCTCGGAGCGTCAACGGCCGAAGCGGTCGCCAAGGTACTCGAGATGTTCCTGCCCGACGGAGTCGAGCGCGGCGAGGTATCGGTGATCGCCGACGGCGTGACCCCGTTCACGCACCTTCCTCTGAATGCAGTCGTGGCAAGCGTCCAGTACGTCGACGGCGTGACCGGCGCGAACGTGTTCGTGATGACCCCGGAAGGGGCGCGCGCCCTGGCCACGGCGATGGGCGCAGGCGCCCCTGAGGGTGACGCGGCCACCGCTGCGCTCTCGGACTTCGAGATGTCCGCGGTGGGCGAAGCCGCCAACCAGATGCTTGCCGCCGCCGCTGCCGCGATCAGCGTGGTGCTGGGCGAGCAGGTCGAGATCTCCCCGCCTGACACGCGTGTGCTCGATCACACCGAGGACGCGACCGAGCTGTTCGGAAAATCTCCGCACGCCTGCTCCACCTCGTTCACGGTCGCGGGCGAGCCGTGCCGGCTGATCCAGCTCGTTCCGAGCGCGTTCGTGCTGCGGATGGCGCGCGCGCTTGACGAGATGGGCCTCGATCAGAGCCCGGACGGGGCGGCCGCGGGCGACGGAAACGGGAGCTCCCACACCGCTGACAGCGGCCCAGTCTCGCTCACCGAGGCGCTGCACGACGTGTCGGTTCGCGTGTGGGCCGAACTGGGACGCACGCACCTCCCGCTCGGGCAGGCGCTCGAGCTTCCCGACGGCGCGGTGGTGGACCTGGATCGCAGCGCCGACTCACCGCTTGACCTGTTCGTCAACGGCCTTTGCTTTGGACACGGCCATCTGCTCGTCACCAACGACGGCGAGTGGGCGGTTCAGGTCGAGTCGCTCGTAACCCCGGCGCCGCGCAAGTTCGCGTCAGCCTCAAGCAGTTCTCACCACGAATGAAAGGATCAGACTCATGGCCCGCGTACTCGTAGTCGACGACGCAGCGTTCATGCGAAAGCTGCTCAGCGACGCGCTCGCTTCCGGAGGCCACGAGGTGGTCGGCCAAGCCGGAAACGGCAGTGAAGCCGTCGAGCGCTGGCAGGAGCTCCGTCCCGAGCTGACGACGCTCGATATCACAATGCCGGTCAAGGACGGGCTCGCCGCGCTCGCGGAGATCATCTCGATCGACCCAACCGCACGCGTCGTGATGTGCTCAGCACTCGGTCAGGAGACGAAGGTGCTGGAGGCTGTCAAGCTCGGCGCCAAGGACTTCGTCGTGAAGCCCTTCCAGCCCGCACGCGTGCTGGAAGCGGTCGGTAAAGCGCTGGCGTAAGCCGGGAGGCACCGACGCTTTGGGGGCGTCGGGGCCTTCCCTGCTGACACAGGAGCTAAAGCCGGGGCGCTCGCGGCCGAATAAACGGAGTGACTCTCTCCTCGGGAGTCATTCCCTCGATGAAGCCGCACACACTCTTCCGTGGCGCAGCGATCAGCTGCGCCGTGGCGCTGTCGGACGCGAGCGCCGCGATCGCCAGTCACACCGACCGGCGCAAGCCGCCACGCATGCCCTCGTTCGGGAAGAACACAGCACTGCATCTCAGTGGCGGCGGCGTGGCCCACCCAACCAGCTCCGCGGGTGCGTCGGGCAGCATCGTGCGAACGATCGTCGGCCTGGCGATCGTGATCGCCGTGATCTACGGCCTGTCCTGGATCGTGCGGCATTCGAAGGCGGCCCGCAACCCGGCGACCGGCACCGGGCTCGAGCAGATTGCGAGCCTGCCGCTCGGCAGCGGACGTTCGGTGGCGCTGGTGCGCGTCGGCAGCGAACTGCACGTGCTGGGCGTCGCTGAGCACGGAGTCAGCCGGATCCGCACGTTCACCGAAGCGGAGGCCCAGGCCGCGGGCCTGCTCGCGGCCCCGTCTACGGAGCTGCAAACGCAGCCGGCACAGGCCCTGACCTTCGGCCGCGCGCTCGACACGCTGCGACGAATGACGGCGCGCTGATGGAACTCCGGACAAAGCAGCTCCGATGAAGATCGACTCGAGCAGCGCCGTTCAGATCCTGCTGCTGGTAGGCGGCGTCACCTTGATCCCGGCGCTGCTGTTCACCGTTACGGGCTTCAGCCGGATCCTGATCGTGCTCGGCTTCATCCGCACCGCGATGGGCACCCAGAACACGCCCCCCAACCAAGTTCTGGTCGGCATCGCGATGTTCCTGACGCTGTTCGTGATGGCGCCGACGATCAACCAGATCAAGGACGTCGCCTGGGAGCCGCTGCAGCACAAGGAGATCAGCACGGCGACCGCGATCCAGCGAGCCGAGCAGCCGCTGCGGCAGTTCATGTTCAAGCAGACCGGCGACAACGAGCTGTCGCTGTTCGTGAGCATGTCGCACATCAAGCTGCCGCAGACCGAGGGCGAGGTCCCGACCTATGTGCTGGTGCCGGCGTTCATCTTGAGCGAAGTCAAGACCGCCTTCCAGATCGGCTTCTTGGTCTTCCTGCCGTTCCTGATCATCGACCTGATCGTCTCCTCGACCCTGATGAGCATGGGCATGGTGATGCTGCCGCCGACCTTCATCTCGCTGCCATTCAAGATCCTGCTGTTCGTGCTGATCGACGGCTGGGATCTGATCGTCCGCTCGCTGGTAACGAGCTTCCACTAGAGAGCAGGACCGTCATGAGCCAGGACACCGTAGTCAGCCTCGCCACCCGGGCAATGACCGTCGCCTTCGAGATCGCCGGCCCGATCCTGATCGTCGGCCTCGCGATCGGGCTGCTGGTGAGCCTGTTCCAGGCGGTCACTCAGATCCATGAGCAAACGCTGTCATTCATTCCGAAGATCGTCGGCATGGCGGTGCTGATCGTGATCCTCGGGCCGTGGATGCTCGACCTGATGGTCTCCTACGCGACCAACCTGTACACCGCGATCCCACAGTTGATCGGCGGATGACCAGCAACGAAATCGCGGCGCTGATCAAGGCGATCAGCGGTGACCACGTAGTCGCCTTCTTCCTCGTGGCCGCGCGGATCACACCGCTGTTTCTGCTCGCGCCAATGTTTTCCTCGCCGCTGATGATCCCGCGCGTGAAGACGATCGTCGCGCTCGGCTTGACGATCGGCCTGACGCCGACCGTCGCCAGCGGTCAGCGGTTGCCGACCGATCCGCTGGCCGTTTTCGGCCTGCTGATCGAGGGCTTGGTCGTGGGCATGGCATTTGCATACGCGATCGCGGCGGTGTTCGCCTCGGTCCAGGGTGCCGGCGTACTTGCAGACGCGGTCTCGGGGTTCTCGTTCGGCGCCTCGGTCGACCCCGTCAACGGCAACCCGGGCGGCGCTCTGACCAACATCTACGCGTTCGCCGGCCTGGCGGTGTTCCTGGCAATCGGCGGCGACGCGTGGGTGATGCGCGGCATCGAGGCCAGCTTCCGCGCGGTCCCGATCGGACGCGGGCCCAACCTCGGCGCGCTGGTGGGCGGCACCGTGCAGATGTTCGAGGGCGTGTTGCTGGGCGCGGTCGAGGTCGCCGCGCCGATCCTGCTGGCGCTGATCGTCACCGATGTCGGCTTCGGCATGGTGGCCAAGGTGATGCCGCAGCTGAACGTGTTCGCGATCGGCTTTCCGGTCAAGGTCCTCGTCGCCGTCCTGGTCGTGATGGCGTCGCTGCCATTTATCGGCAGCTGGTTGACCAGCCAGCTCGATGCGTCGGTCGGGGCCGCACTGCACTCCCTCCAGATCGCCTGACGACCCGGGCACTCCGATGGCCAACGACGACAAGACCGAGAAAGCGACACCGAAGCGGCGCTCGGAGGCCCGTAAGCGGGGTCAGGTCGCCAAGAGCGAGGACCTGGGCGGTGCCGGCGTGCTGCTGGCCGGCTTCATCGCTGTGATCATGATGTCCTCCACGATCGTGAACTCGGTCGGCTCCGAGATGGAGCTCGCGTTCACGCGGATCGCCCATCCCAGCGGGCTCACGTCCGCCGCCTCGCTCAACGGCCTGATGCACGGGGTGATCGCCTTGATGTTGAGCACCGTCGCCCCGATCGCAGGCGTATGCCTGGGCACGGGCGTGCTGCTGAACGTCGCCCAGTCTGGCGTACGACCGTCGTTGCAGGTGTTACAGCCGAGCTTCTCGCGCCTGAACCCAGCCAAGGGCTTCAAGAGCGTATTCGGGCCGCAGGCCGTCTTCAACCTCGGCAAGTCGCTGGCAAAAGTGGCGGTCGTCGGCGCCGTGGTGACGCTCGCGCTGATCCCGGACCTGACGCACCTCGGCGCGAGCGTCGGCACGCCCCCCGCCGTGCTCGGCCATCTGATCAGCACCAACGTGACCGGCGTCGCGGAGCGGGCGGCGATCGCGTACCTGCTGATCGGGGCCATTGACTACTTCTGGCAGAAGCGCCGATACGAGAAGTCGCTGAAGATGTCCAAGCAGGAGGTCAAGGAGGAGTTCAAGAGCAAGGACCTGCCGCCAGAGGTGAAGGGAGCGCTGCGCCGGCGCCAGATCCAGGCGGCGCGCGCCCGCATGATGGCAGCCGTTCCGAAGGCTGACGTGGTCGTCACCAACCCGACCCACTTCGCGGTCGCACTCAGCTATGACGGCACCCACCCGGCCCCGGTCGTGGTCGCCAAGGGGCAGGATCTCGTGGCCATGCAGATCCGCCGCATCGCGGAGGAGAACGACGTCCCGGTCGTGCCCGACCCGGCGCTGGCGCGGGAGCTGCACCGGACCGTCGAGATCGGCCAGATGATTCCCGCCGAGCTGTACTCGGCAGTGGCGCAGGTGCTCGCATTCGTGTACAGGCTGGCAGCCAGGAAGAAGCGTGGCGTATGACCGATGGCATCTTCACCAGGTTGCTGAAGCACACCGACCTGATGGCCGCGCTGGCGGTCGTGATGGTGATCACGATGCTGGTCATACCGCTGCCACCGATGATCCTCGACCTGCTGATCACGCTGAACGTCTCGGGCGGCCTGGCGATCGTGGTGGCGACGATGTACCTGTCCAAGCCGCTCGATTTCTCGGTCTTCCCCAGCCTGCTGCTGCTGACGACGATGTTCCGCCTGGCGATCAACGTGTCGGTCACCAGGCGGATCCTGTCGACCGGTGACGCCGGCACGGTCGTCAAGGCGTTCGGCCAGTTCGTGGTTGGTGGCAACGTCGTGATCGGCCTCGTGATCTTCCTGATCCTGGTCGTGATCCAGTTCGTGGTGGTCACCAACGGCGCCGGCCGCGTCGCCGAGGTCGGCGCCAGGTTCACGCTCGACGCGATGCCTGGCAAGCAGATGGCGATCGACGCCGACCTCAACGCCGGCCTGATCACCGATCAGGAGGCGCGCGCTCGGCGCGCCGCGATCGCGCGCGAAGCCGACTTCTACGGAGCCATGGACGGGGCTTCGAAGTTCGTCAAGGGCGATGCGATGGCGGCCGTGCTGATCACGATGATCAACCTGATCGGCGGGATCGTGGTGGGCGTGCTGCAGCGCCACATGTCGTTCTCCGACGCGATCCACAGCTATTCGCTGCTGACCGTCGGCGACGGCCTTGCGGCACAGATACCGGCGCTGCTGATCTCGGTCGCAACCGGCATCCTCGTGACCCGCTCGGCGTCCGAGCGCGACCTCGGCAGCGAGATCGCCAAGCAACTCCTGCAGCAGCCCAAGGCACCGCTGGTCGCCGGCGGCGTGATCGCGTCGTTCGCGCTCGTGCCGGGACTCCCGAAGCTGCCGTTCCTGCTGGTCGGCGGGACGCTGTTCATGATTGGGCGGGCCGTGCGCGACGGCCTGCCTGACGTGTTCCTCACGCCCGTGATCGAGGCCGCGCCCGCCGCTCCGGCTCCAGCCGAGACCGATGGCTCGAGCCGGGACGTGGTGCTCAAGGAGCTGCCGATCGACGCGCTCGAGCTAGGTATCGGGTTCGGGCTGGTGCCGCTCGTGGATCGCCGCGCGGGCGGCACGCTCGCTTCCCGCGTGTCGATGATCCGCCGGCAGATCGCCGGAGACCTCGGCATGGTGATCCCGCGCGTGCGGATCCACGACGAGCTCGACCTCGACTCGCACGAGTACATGTTCAAGGTGCGCGGATCGGAGGTGGCGCGCGGGCAGGTCATGGCCGGGCACCTGCTGGCGATGGACCCCGGCGACGCGATCGGCAAGCTCAACGGGATCCCAACGACCGAGCCGGCGTTCGGTTTGCCGGCGATCTGGGTGCATCAGGGCCAGCACGCCGAGGCGGACGCGCTCGGCTACACCGTCGTCGACGGGGAATCCGTGATCGTCACGCACCTGACCGAGACGATCAAGAAGCACGCCGCGTCGTTGCTCACCCGCCAGGACGTGCGTGCCCTGCTGGACCAGCTCAAGCAATCCAACGAAGCGGTCGTCAACGAGGTCGTGCCCGACGTGCTCTCACTCGGCGAGATCCAGCGCGTCCTGCAAGCGCTGCTGGGCGAGGGCGTCTCGATCCGCGACCTCGGCGCGATCGTCGAGGCCGTCGGCGACAAGGCTCGGCTGACACGTGACCCAAGCCTGCTGGCGGAGTACGCCCGCCAGGCACTCGGGCGCTCGATCACAGCCCCGTATCTGGACGCCAACCGCACCCTGCACGCGATCACGCTCGATCCGAGCGTCGAGCACGAAGTCGCAACCTCGATCACCCAGACCAACGAGGGCGAGTACCTCGCGATGGAGCCCTCCCGGGCCCAGGCAGTCGTGAATGCGCTGCGCGCTCAGTCCGACAGCGCCGTCTCACGCGGCGGCATGCGGCCGGTGCTGCTGTGCTCCGCCCGCGTGCGACGGCACCTCCGCCGCCTCGTGGAGCAAACTCTCCCGCATCTGGCCGTATGCTCTTACAACGAGATCGCGTCCGGAATAAGCGTGGAGACGATCGGAGTGGTTAGCGCATGAGCGAGGACAGCACGACCCTGACGGCATCTGCGACGGGCGACCCCGAAACGCAGACCGCGGCTGTACGGACCTATCGCGGGCGCAAGCTCGAAGACATCCTGCCGCAGATCCGCGAGGAGCTGGGCCCCGACGCGGTCATCCTGCGCGAGCGCGAAGGTCTCGTGGGCGGCTTCGGCGGCTTCTTCGCGCAGCGTTTCATCGAGGTCCAAGCACGTGCCGGCGGACCGCTGATCGACGTCTACGACGATGACGGCGACCACGAGCTGAGCACCCCGGAAGCTCCGATCGCAGCCGATCCGGCCGATAACTTCGTGGCCGCGCTGCGCAGCGCGGCCTCAGCCTGGACCGAGGACGACGCGCCGCCCGTCGAGCACCGCGCAACATCGCAGGCGGAGCTCTTCGAGCAACCGCAGACCGACACGGCGCCGCGATCCCCGGGGCCCACCGCTCGCGAGCAGCTCCCCCCGCCGGCCCCGGAGCCGGAGCCCGCTGACGGCGCACATCCCCTGGACGACGCGCTCGCGCAGCTCGCGACCACGCCCGAGGAAGCGCAACCGACCGCGTCGGACGTCGCCGAGCCCGCCGGCGAGCCGGCAGTGAGCGCCGCCAGCGAGCCGGCCGTCAACGCCGCCACCAAGCCGGCAGTAAGCGCCGCCAGCGAGCCGGCAGTAAGCGCCGCCACCGAGCCGGCAGTAAGCGCCGCCAGCGAGCCGGCCGTCAACGCCGCCACCGAGCCGGCACCGAGCGCTGCCAGCGAGCCGGCAACGAGCGCGGCCGAGCCGTCGGCGCCAAAGCCGGCCAGGGCCGCGCCGCGGTCCACCAAGGCCGCCACCCACGCTCCTCGCAAACGCAGCGCGCCGAGCAGCAAGCCGACGACGCCCGGTTCGACGGAGGCGATCGCATCGCTCCTGACCCCGCTCCCGACCCCGACCCCCACCCCGACGCTGGCGCCGATGCCGGCAGCGCTCGTGCCGGCGCCGGCGCCGAGCGCGCGGGTGGCGGTGCGCGCCCCAACGAAGCGCAGCCGGCAGCCGAAGCGGTTGCGTAAAGCGATCACGCGACGGCTGGGACCCGCCCCCGGGATCCAAGTCGACAAGGAGGCGGCGCTCGCGGTCGCCCGCGACCTCACGGCGCGCGGCGCGAGCGATGAGCTGGCCAGCGTGCTGGTCTCCGAAGCGGCGGCGCACGGCAGCGTGTTTGCCGACGGCCACGGCCTGCGAGCGGGGGCACGCGCACAGCTCGCGCGCCGGATCACGGCGCCGGCGCCGCTGCCGGCGACGGGAGCCGCGGTGGCGTTCGTCGGCGCCGGCGGATCCGGTAAGACAAGCTGCGCCGCCGCACTCGCCAGCGCCTACGCCCGGACCAGCACGCTGGCGGTCTCCGCACTCGCGCTGCGCTGTCCCGACGGCGGGCGGATGCTCGCGGAACTGCTGCGGGGGGACCGGGCCGAGGTCCAGTCGATCGCCCCGCCCCAGGCCGCCCGCGCCCTCCAGGACCGCCGGCCGGGCGGCCTCGTGATTCTCGACACGGCCGCTGTCAACCCGAGCGACAGCGGTGCCGTAGGCGCGCTCAGCGCCGACCTCGAGCCGCTGGCGCTCGATGCGATCTACGTAACGTTGCCGGCGACGCTCGGACCTCAGGCAGCCCGCAGCGTGGTCGCGTCTTTCAGGCAGCTCGGACCGATCGCGATCACGATCACGCACGCTGACGAAACCGATCAGATCGGGGTCGCCGTCGAGCTCGTCGCGATAAACCTGATCCCGCTGGCCTACGTGCACGCCGGGACCGACCCGACGACCGCACTGAACGCGCTCGACCCCAGGGCGATCGCGGCGCGCCTGCTGCCATGACCCCGCCGGCGCTGCACTGGATGGGCAGGCGCAGGCCGACCTCCGGGCTGCCCGGGCAGTTGACCGTCACCGAGGGACGGTCGCTGGCTGTCAGCATCTCGATGCGGGGCGAGGAGATGCTGCTGGTGCTGCTGGTCAATCCTGGACCGCTACTGGACGCCCAGGAGTCGCAGATGGTGCTCGAGTCGGTCACCTCGCGCGGGCTCGTGCGCCTGCGCGGCAGCGTCGAACGCGTCGACCAGGATCTCGTTCGCTTCCAGCCGCTCGGAGACCCGGAGCTGGTCCAGCGCCGGGAGTTCGTGCGCGTGGTCGCACCGCAGCGCGTCAAGCTCGACGATCTGGCGGGACTCGTGGTCGCCACGCACTCGGTCAACCTCAGCGGCGGGGGCATGCTGATCACCGCCAAGCCACCGCCACCGGTCTCGAAGGAGACCGAGCTTCAATTCAGTCTCGACCTCGGACCCAAGCAGACGCCTGTGGTGGGCATGGCAAAGGTCGTGCGCGCCGAGGAAGACAACCAGCTGGGGATCGTGTTCACGGAGATCTCCGACGTCGACCGCGATCGCTTGATCCGCTTCATCTTCGACCGTCAGCGGCGCGCGCTGGCGCTGACGAGGGGCGATTCGATCTAATGTCGCAGCGACCCGTTGCAGCGGTCCTGCATAGCCGACAGCTTGATCGCGTCCCCCGCGACGACCAGCCATAGACGATGAGCGACGCCAAAGCCAAGAAGGCCAATGCAAAAGCCAAGCCCGACGGCAAGGACAAAAAAAAGGACAAGGACAAGGGCAAGGGCAAGGGCACGGGCACGGAGCAAGGCACTGGGGTCTTCAGCGTTTCCGCGAATCCGCGCGCGGCCGAGAGCATCCGTCGCGCGAAGGGCTGGGGCGGCCTCGCCGGCTTCCTGATCGCTACCTACCTGTCGCTCAATGCATCCGTGCCGATTGCCGGCGCGCTCGAGCGCGGCCTGATCGCCGGAGCCGCCGGCTACCTGCTGGCCTGGGCATGCAGCGTGACGATCTGGCGTCAGCTGATGATCTCCCAGCTGCGCGAGGCGGCCGAACAGGCCAAACAGGCGCGCCAGCAGCGCGCGGAGGCCGCCGCAGCGCAACCCACGATCGAGCAGCCCGCTCCGTAACCACGAACCCTGGGCCACGATCAGCATGGACCCGATCCGTTCCATCCAGCCAATCGGTACGCGCGTCGCCGAGGTGTCGCCGGCACTGGCCCTGCGACCGGTCGCACCGGATCAGCGTCAGGGCCGGGAGGGCAACGCCGAGCGCAACCGCAAGGACCGACGCCGCGACGACGCGGACGAGAGCGAGAGCGAGGACCAGCAGCCCAACGCGCAGCGCCTGCGCAAGGACTGGGCGAGCGACGATGACCGCGGGTTCGGTGACTCCGAGCGGCTGCCTGCCCGTCGCTCCGAGGACCGAGGAGAGCATGCCGGACCGCATATCGACGTCAGCGCCTGAGGCGCGCAAGCGCTGATCGGACCGCGCTCACAGGCACCGGCCGCTGTGGAAACCGGTTCCCGCCCATCCAGCTCAAGTGCGCCGATGTACTGACGATAACCAGCAGTAGTGGCCGACATGGAGTCGGTCGGGACAATTAAACGACGGCCATCAAGGAGATGCGCATGTCCCTGATCATCAATACAAATACAGACGCGATCACCGCGCACAACAACCTCGCGAACACCGACCAGGCGATGTCGACCGCGATGCAGGACCTGTCATCGGGTCTGCGCATCAACAGCGCCGCTGACGACGCCGCGGGATATGCCATCAGCGAGGACTTGACCGCTCAGGTCAACGGACTCAACCAGGCCAACCAGAACGCGCAGGACGGCGTTTCGATGGTCCAGACGGCGCAGGGCACCCTGAACGACGTCGAGCAGATGCTCCAGCGCGTGCGCGAGCTCGCAGTCGAGTACAAGAACGGGACGAACGGCTCGGTCACGAGCGTCGACCGCCTGGCGATCCAATCTGAGGTCAACCAGCTGAGCTCTGAGATCTCACAGCTCGGCACGAACTCGCAGTTCAACGGCATCGTGCTGTTCTCCGTGCAGCAGACCATGACCTTCCAGATCGGCGCCAACGGCGCCGACACGATCGCGTTCACGATGCAGGCGATGGGCGCCCTGGTCTCGTCGAGCATCACGCTGAGTGCGGCGACCGTACTCCTCTCTGTTTCGAACTTCATCGACAACGTGTCGGCCGCCGCTGCGAAGCTCGGCGCGGTTCAGAACCGCCTGAGCTACGCGATGGACAACCTATCGACTTACTCGGAGAACTTGACGTCCGCGCAGAGCAGTATCACGGACGTCGACATGGCCGCCGAGGAGACCGAGTTCACAAAAGACCAGATCTTGGAACAGGCGGGTGTCTCGATGCTCGCCCAGGCCAACCAGTCTCCGCAGATGATCTTGAAGCTGCTTGGCTAACTCCAAAGTTTTCGCCTAATCGGGCGGCGCCCAAGGCGCCGCCCGAGGGCGAACCAAGCTCGGCGGCTGGAAAAGCGTGCGTCCGGCCGCTGGGGCACATACCGCTCCGCATCCCCCAAACGTCGCGGAGCCATATACACCACATCCGATTCATCGAGGGAACCGGAAGCGAAGGCGAGATGCCAGCATCTCGCCTTCGCGTGGTTAAGCGGCACAGCGACGAGCGATGCGCTGCACGGCCTGCGCGGTGGCTACAGAACGCCGGAGGAGCCGCCACGGTCCTCCATGCGGCGCGTCGGCCCAAGGCGCTCGGCGATCAGGCGGAACTCCTCGGGCGTCAGCCACTGCTCGTTGGCGTCCGAGCTATAGCGAAAGCCCTCCGGAAGCGGCGCGCCCGGCACCCGGACGGGCTCCAGCCGCGCTGGCAGGATCACGTAGCGGTCGCCGAGGTCGTAGGAATGGCGCGCCTCATCCTCGGTCAACAGGACTTCGTGCAGCTTTTCGCCCGGCCTGATGCCGGTGATCACCCGCTCCGCTTCCGGCGCTAGCGCCGCGGCGATATCGACGACCCGCATCGACGGGATCTTCGGCACGAACGTCTCGCCGCCGCGGACCATCGGAATGCTGCTGAGGACGAACTCGACCGCTTGGTCGAGGGTGATCCAGAAGCGCGTCATGCGCTCGTCGGTGATCGTGACCGTGCCCGTCAGCGACTGCTGCCTGAAGATCGGGATCACACTTCCGCGACTGCCGGCGACATTGCCGTAACGCACGGAAGCGAAGCGTGCCGGGACGTCGCCCACATAGACGCCGGCCTGGGCAACGATCTTCTCTGCGCACAGCTTCGTGGCGCCGTACAGGTTGACGGGGTTTACAGCCTTGTCGGTGCTGAGTGCGACGGTCAGCGGCACGCGATTGTCGATTGCAGCCACGATCACGTTCTGGATCCCGAGGATGTTCGTCTGGACCGCCTCGAACGGGTTGTACTCGCAAGCGGGAACCTGCTTGAGCGCGGCGGCGTGGATGATCAAGTCGACTCCACGCGTGGCGACCCGCAGGCGCGCGACGTCACGAACGTCGCCGAGCAGGAGGCGCACACGCCTGTCCTCAAGCTTCTGGGCGAGCTCGCTCTGCTTGAGCTCGTCACGGCTGAACGCACGGATTCCCTTGACGTCATAGCGCGCGAGCACCTCGCTGATGAAGGCGGTACCGAACGAACCGGTCGCGCCGGTGATCAGCAAGGTCTTTCCGTTTAGGTCCATAGGTCGTTCCGTGGAGGGTGCGAGGATCAGCAGATCTTAGGCTGCCAAATGTCAGAATCAGACGCGGTGAGCACCGTTGTAATCGTTCAAGCGCGGATGACCTCCACGCGTCTGCCCGGAAAGGTCTTGATGGATCTCGCCGGACGCCCGATGCTGGAACGCCAACTCGCGCGGCTGGCGCGCTGCTCGCAGGTCGACGAGATCGTCCTCGCCGTGACCACGAATCCGCAGGATCAAGCGCTCGTGGACCTGGCCCGCCGGATGGGCCTGCGCTGGTATCGAGGTAGCGAGCAAGACGTTCTCTCCCGGTACCTCGGCGCGGCGCGCGAGTCGCATGCCGAGCTCGTCGTCCGCGTCACGTCGGACTGCCCGCTGATCGATGCGTCGGAGACCGACGCAGTGATCGTCGCACTGAGCGAGCGCCGGGGGAGTTGCGATTACGCTTCCAACAGCCTCGAGCGCCACCTGCCGCGTGGCCTTGACACCGAGGCACTGTGGGCCGACGTGCTGGATTGATGGATCTCGCCGGACGCGCGATGCTGGAACGCAACTGCGCGGCTGGCGCGCTGCTCGCAGGTCGACGAGATCGTCCTCGCCGTGACCACGAATCCGCAGGATCAAGCGCTCGTGGACCTGGCCCGCCGGATGGGCCTGCGCTGGTATCGAGGTAGCGAGCAAGACGTTCTCTCCCGGTACCTCGGCGCGGCGCGCGAGTCGCATGCCGAGCTCGTCGTCCGCGTCACGTCGGACTGCCCGCTGATCGATGCGTCGGAGACCGACGCAGTGATCGTCGCACTGAGCGAGCGCCGGGGGAGTTGCGATTACGCTTCCAACAGCCTCGAGCGCCACCTGCCGCGTGGCCTTGACACCGAGGCACTGTGGGCCGACGTGCTGGAGCGAATGGCGCGGATGGCCTCCTCCCCGGCGGCGCGGGAGCACGTCACATGGTTCTGTCGCGAGGAGCGCCCAGATCTGTTCCTGCTGCACAGCGTACGCCGGCCATACGACGCGGCCGACCTGCGCTGGACGGTCGACACAGCCGCAGATCTGGCGCTCGCGCGCCGCCTGTACGAGGATCTCGGGCTGGCGGACCACGATCTGCCGCCGGCGCAGATCATCGCCTACCTCCGGGCCCATCCCGAGGTGGCGGCGATCAATGCCCACATCGTTCAGAAGGACCCGATGGCGTCGCCACCGGCCTGACGTGCCTGTGTGCATCCATCAGGAGGTGCTCACCGGTCGACGCGGGTCACGAGGCCCGCGTCGTGCGCCTGGGCAGCGGCCGCCGCGAGCTCGTTGACGCTGTGACCGCTGCGCGACGCGATCCACAGCAGGTCGTGCTCCCCGTCGGCGTAGTTCAGCAGCCACATCAACGCTGAGACCACCCGGCTCGCGTCACGCGTGCCCAGCGTCGGGTAGAGACCGTGGCGGCCGAGCTGCGGTTCGCCGTACGGGGTGACGCGCTTGAACGAGCGATTCTGCTCCAGCGCAGCGACGAGCTCCTCGCAGACGTCGATCGTCTCCTGCAGCGCGTCGAACGAGATCAGGGTTTTGCTGTCGAGAGAGGTGTGATACTGGGGGTAGGTGCCGTAGACGGCGCGGATCACCGACCCGACCGGGAGGTTGAAGCCCGGCGAGCAGTATTGCCGCTCGTCGCTGCCGCCATCGGGGAAGAACTCGAGGTCGCGGAACTCCTGCTGGCGCTGCGCCAGGACGCCGAGCGCGGCACGGTCGGCGAGGCTGTCGCCGCGGCGGGACCGCTTGTAAACGAACGGGACGTCGATCCCGACGCAGGTGATCACGTAGCCGGCGATCAGGCGCTCGCGCAGGTGCTCGCCGCGGACGTTCAGGTAACTGAGGCTGCCGATGGTCTCAGGCGCCAGCACGAAGCGGTAGGTGTGGCGCCGCTCGGGCATCGCCGCCAGTCGCCGGTACAGGTAGGCGGTGACAAGCGGGCCGGACAGCTCGTTGTTCGCCATCGACGGGTGGCACAGATAGCTCGAGAACAGCACCTCGCGTGGCTCGCTTCCCGGTAGGACCGCTTCGCCGATCGACAGCGAGCCGTCGAAGTGCTCGGTGTCAACCACCACTTCGTAGTCGCCGTCGCCGAGCGCGCAGCGCTGCTCGTGCGGCAGGCAGAAACCCCATCGCGGAGCGTAGTAGCTCGTCACGTACGGGATCGCTTGTGGCTGCTCGGGGAGGCTATGGAGATGTTCGTCGAGCTTGGCGCGACTGAGTGTCCCCCGGAACGAAATCGAGTAGTTGACCAGATGCAGGTTGTTGACGGCAACGTCGAGAATCCGCTCGCCGCTGGGCGCGACCACGTAGGCGGCGTGCACCCGCCATTCCTGCGGCACCGTCCAGTCGAACACGGCCGTGCCTGACGGTACCTCGATGCGTTGCAGCGGGAGCACCTCGGCGAGGATCTCGAGGCTTGCGCGAAGACCGTCTCCGGTGATGCTCCGCAGCAGCGGCCAGAGGCGATCGAAACTCCGCTCCAGCTCGGCAGTCGTTTCACGCAAGAGGCGTAGCTTATCGCGAGGTGTTTGCACTCGCGGCTACTGGGATGCGCCCGCATCGCGTCACGCGAGCTTGATCGCTGGATAGGATGAGAACGTGCAGTCCGCAGCCGCCGAGGACGGCATTCGTCGCCGGCCGGCGACGATCTCCGCCGCCGTCCTGGCTCACACGCTCACCGCGCTCGGAGTGAGCTCCCCCAGTGTCCTGATGGTGCACGCGGACGTGCGCGCATGCTTGCGGGTCGAAGGTGCCACGCCCGCCGCCAAGCTCGAGACGATCGTCGGGGCGCTGGGGCACGCCGCCGGCCAGGGTCCGCTGGTGATGCCGACCTTTACTTACAGCTTCTGCAAAAAGGAGCCCTTCGACGTCGAGCGAACCCCGTCGACCGTCGGCGCGCTGAGTGAGTACTTCCGGCGTCTGCCGGGGGTCCGGCGCACCAGGGACCCGATCTTCTCGAGCGCGATTCTTGGCAGCGTCCCGCCCGACTGGGAACGGCGGCTGTTCTCGGTCGGCGATGTCGACTGCTTCGGCGAGTACAGCATCTTCTCCTACCTGCGAGAGGTGAACGCAACCTTCGTGTTTCTCGGAGTCGACCTCGGCGTGTGCACGTTCATCCATCACGTCGAGCAGCGACATCGGGTCGACTACAGGTATCTGAAGGACTTCGAAGGCGTCGTACACGATGCCGGCGCGAGCGTTGCGACCAGGGCGTCCTACTTCGTGCGTCGTCTCGACGGCAGCGTTGAGCTGCTCCTTTACCCGCTCCAAGAGGCGCTGCTGGCTGCCGGCCGCGCGCGTTCGATGATCGTGCCGAGCGGGCCTAGGGTGCTGGTCACCGACGCCGACTCGATCGAGTCCGTTGCAGTCGCGGAAATGCGAACGAACCCGTCGTTTCTGCTGCGTCGTGGACACGCCCCGCCCGCCTGACCGAGGCTACGCCAAGGCTGATCCGAAGTTCCCCGGAGTACGAGCATGTCTTAGCCCGAGGGGGAACTTCGGCTTAGCCTAATAAGGGGCAGTGTCAGGACCCGGCCCGAGCGTCATGTGGTCTGCAGCTCGCGCTGCAGGTAGCGCTCGATCGCATCCAGCGACAACAGCTTCGGCATCTCCTCGCTCAAGATCTCGACGCCGAATTCGAGCTCGAGCTCGAGCATCAGCTCCAGATGCGCCAGTGAGTCCCATGCTGGCAGGCCACTGCTCGTGACTTCGTCCCCGAGCTCCGCGAGTTCGACGCCGAACACTTCACCCATAATCATCCGCACTCGCTCTCGCATGCTCGTCACTCCTTGGGTGCCTGTGTGATTCCGAGCTCGCTGTGCGCGAGGTCGAGACTGAACTGGCCGTCAGCCGCCGCCTGAAATCCGGCGCGCGCGTAGAAGCCGCCGGCGTGCAAGTTCTTCGCGGTCGGGATGAAGCGGGCGCAGAGCAGGCCGGCGCCGCGGACGCGGGCGCGCCGCGCGATGAACGCCAGCAGTTCGTCCTCCACTCCTCGCCCGAGCACGCGGCAGCTCAGCAGGAACGTGTCGATTTCCGCGCGCGCGGAATCGGGATCGGGACCGCAATCGCCGAAGGTGAGGATCGCCAAGCCGGTGATGCCGCTGTCGCCGAAGCGGTCGCTGACGCTCGCCGTATAGAGCTCGAACAGATCGCCCGCGAGCATCAGCTCGACTCGGCGACCGTGTACCGCTTGGTCGTCATGTTGAACTGGTTGGTCCGCTGGCAAAGTTGCGCGGCGCGCGCGAGCGAGGCATCGTCGACCGCGGCGATGCTGACGTGCTGCGCAGCGACTCGATGTAGTCCGCGAGCGAGATGCTGGCGCGCGGGCCCGTTTGCGCGCCGCGTGCGTGGCATAGGATCGCGGCCGTTCGCTGTCGGCCGCGGTCAGCGACAAGCGCCGGAACAGGGGCAAGCCGCGCAGGAACGCTGGGCGCCGCACAGGATCGTCGGGCAGTTCGGGGACCGCCACCGTTGGCAGCGCGCGCCGGACGTAATCGCGTTCGACGGGGATGTCGTCCAGCATCGCGAAGCTATCGAGGCCAAGGTCGAGCTCATCGGCGAGCGCGGCGAGTTGGTCGCCTTGTCCTCCCAGTTGATGCGCTCGGCAGCGAAATGCTCACGTCTGAGCACCACTCCGGGATGGCGCTCGAGCGCCTCTTATGTACCCGCCGGGTCGTCTTGCTGCAGATCGTCAGCACCACACCTATCTCTCTGAGCGCCAGCAGCTCGCGCTGGAAATCGGCGAACGCGAGCCCGACGCCCTCCTCTCCAGGTACCGATGTCCTTCAAGCCGTCCTCACCGATCACACCACCCCAGAGGGTGTTGTCGAGATCGACCGCGATCGCTTTGCGCCCGGCGGTGTGCTGGATGGTGATGTGCGCGGCGAGCAGCTCGGACAGCGTCGCGAGCCCGAGGGGGTTGAGTCGCATTCGCCCCAGGTACCAAAGCCGCTCGTCGATGTAGAGACGCCGTCCTGCGGCGCGCGTGTGCCAGTCCCAATCGACCACCGCGATCCGCGGCGAGCCCTGCCCGAACTGGCGCAGGCGCCAAAGGAACCGCTCGATCGCCCACTGCCCGCGTTGCGGCGATGCGGGATCCAGAACGTGCTCGAGCGGCGCGCGATCGGCGCCGAATGCGACTACGTAGAGCATCGCCGCCGGGCAAGCGCGCGAGCAACGCCCGCAGCGCCGCCTGCAGCTCGCTGATGCGATCGTCCACGAGGCTCGCGGCCTGCTCGCCGGAGAGCCGGGCGCGGCGTTCATAGAGCGCGGACAGCAGGTCCTCGACGGCCGGTATCACCACCACCACGTCGGGGCTCGCGGCCAGCGCCTGCGAGCGTGCGTTCAGCGCTTCCTGGGTGATCTGGCCGAACTCGCCGAGCGACACTTGTGGCGCCGGCAAACCGGCGCGGTGCAGCGCGTCGGCCAGCAGCGGCGGCAGCAGGTCGACGTTGAACGAGCTCAGCACGGCGACGCGCGGCTTACCGGCTGGGTCGGAGGCGGTGCGCAGAAGCTCGTGCCCGCGCTGGCGGGCGCGCCAGAGCTCCGCAGTCGACAACTGGCTCACCGGCCCGGCCTGGCTCTGGGGATCTCAGCCTCGATCAGCTCCACGATCCACTTGTTAGGGAGCATCAGGAAGGTGATCCGGCGCCCGTCGAACGCCGCCGCGGGCGCGGGTGGCGCCATCGACGGGGGCGCGGGCCGCCGAGAGCATCTCCGTGGACGCCTCGATCGAGCTCACCTCGTAGGCGTGGTGATAGCACTTCACCCCGCGCGTCAGCATCGGGGTGAGCGTGATCGAGCCCGGCAGTGGCTCGAGTAACTCCAACCGTGGGCCGCCGCCCGCCAGAAACCGGCCTCGGATTCCCTGGCGCTCGTCGACGAACTCGTCGCCTTCCGGGTCGTAACCCAGTGGCGCGTATGCCCGGATCTCCTCAGCCAGTGACTTCGTGGCGATGCCGAGATGGTGAAACCACACGGCTTGATGATATGCACTGGTGCGGGCGCAGCAACGGGCTGGACCGACCTCGATCTGGTATCACTCGGCACATGCGGTCGCGTACAGTCATCTTTGACCTCGATGACACGCTGTATCGCGAGCACGATTATGTGCGCTCCGGATTCGCGGCCGTGGCGCGGCGGATGGCAGCCTCCGGGGCGGCGTCAGAAGCCGAGCTGTACGGCGCGCTGGAGCGCGCCTGGCGCCGCGACGGCCGCGGGCGGGTGTTCGACCACGTGAGCGCGCAGTTCGGCTTGACGGTGCCGGTGCGGGAACTGGTTGAGGCTGACCGCGGGCACGAGCCGGAACTCGAGCTGTATCCCCATGCCGAGCGCGCGCTAGCCCGGCTGGAGGCTGCCCGCGGCAGTTTCGCGGTGCTGACCGACGGCATCGGATGCGTGCAGCGGCGCAAGCTGCACGCGCTCGGACTCGACCGTCGTGTCGCGTGCATCGTCGTCTCGGACGAACTCGGCCCCGGCTGCTCCAAGCCGAGTCCTGTGCCCTACCGGGCTGCGCTGGCGCAGTTGCAAGTGCCGGCCGAGGATGCCGTGTACGTCGGCGACAACCCCAACAAGGACTTCATCGGTGCGCGTGCGGTCGGCATGCGCACCGTGCGGGTGCGGCGGCTCGCCGGGGATCACGTCGCCACCGTGCTCGACGGCGAGCACGAAGCCGACCGTACGATTGCCTCCCTGGACGAGCTGTTCAAACGAGCTACGCCCTGCTTACGCGGGCACCGTCGCGCACGCACGGCCGCTACGCCGCGCGCGCGATCGCACGCGCAGACACGGAGCCGATCCGCGGCTGGCGCAACGCGCAGCTGCAAGTGCTGCGGCAGTCATCGCCGATCTCGGCCGCCGAGCAGGTGCGCTATTTCGAACGCGCGGTCCTCCCCACCTTCGACGATCCGCAGCCCCGCCAACTGCTCGTGACGTTACTGCTCGACGGCGAGCCGGTCGGCTACGGCGGCTTGACCAACATCGACTGGGAGGCGCGGCGCGCCGAGTTGTCGTTTCTGGTGGAGCCGGCGCGGGCGACCGATCCCGAGTGTTATGAGGGCGATCTTCGTGCGTTTCTGGCGCTCGTCGTGGATGGGTTGGTGTTCGCCGATCTCGGGCTGCACCGCGTGTTCACGGAGACCTACGACATCCGGCCTCTGCCACCTGGCGATCCTTGAAGCGTTCGGGTTCGTGCTCGAGGGCCGTCTGCGCGACCACGTCCGGATCGGCGACGATTACGTCGACAGCCTGGTGCACGGGTATGTGGCGCGCTAGGAGAGTGCTCGTGACCGGCGGCGCGGGCGTGATCGGGCAGGCGCTGGTGGCACGTCTGCATGCCCACGGCGCGGCGCTGTGGGTCGGGGACTGAAGCCTCGGCCATCGCACTGGGGACCGTCGATCCGCTACCGCCGCGGCGACCTCAACACGCTCACCGCCGAGGAGCTCGACGCGTTTTCGCCCGAGGTCGTCTTCCACCTCGCCGCGACCTTCGAGCGGACCGTCGAGAGCTACGACTTCTGGGAGCCGACCTGCCTACCGGCACAACGTGGCGCCTCTCCAACGACCTGCTGTCGCTGCTGAAGCGGCGCGCGGACGTCGCGCGTGTCGTGTTCGCCTCCAGCTATCTCACCTATGATTCCGCCCGCTATGTATTCCGCCAGGCGCCGGCCGCGCCCGTGCGCCTGCGTGAGGATGACCCGCTGCGGCCGCGCAACGTGTGCGGCGCCGCGAAACTCCTGCACGAGACGGAGCTTGGCTTCTTGCAGAGTTTCCGTCCGCAGGTGCGCGGCTTCGACGCGGTTTCGGCGCGGATCTTCCGCGTCTACGGACGCGGCTCGCGCGATGTCATCTCGCGCTGGATACGGCTCGCACTAAGGGGGTTGCCGATCAAGGTCTACCAGCCACAGGGGATGTTCGACTACGTCCTCGCCGACGATGTCGCCGAGGGACTCGCGCGCCTGGCCGAGTCGGGCGCGACGGGCGTGGTCAACCTCGCGAGCGGCCGCGCACGCCGCGTGGCCGAGGTCGTCGAGATCCTGCGCGCGAACATTCCAAGCCTCGCGGCGGTCGACGTCGGCGACCCGCAGGGGCTGGGCTGCGAGGCCTCCGAGGCTGACCTCACACGCCTGCGCGCGCTCACCGGCTGGGAGCCGCCGCACGCGCTCGAGCAGGGCATCCCACTCCTGATCGAGCACGAGCGCGGCGCGGCGCCCTGGCTCGAGGCGTCGGAACGCCACCCCTGCATCAAGCGCACGACGAGGCGCGCCCGCCTCCATGCACCCCCCGCACGCGCGGCGCTCCAGCGTGCTGGTGACCAGCGCCAGCGCCAAGGTGCCGCTGCTGGCGGCCATGCGCGCGGCGCTGGACGACGTCGGCGCGGAGGGCGCCGCGCTGCATGCCGGCGACCTGGACGCCCACGCGATCGCCCGCCACTTCGCCGATTGCTTCTGGGCGATGCCGCGGCTCGACGAGCTGCCTGTGGAGGACGTGATCGCGTACTGCGATCGACATGGCGTCGGGCTCGTGATCCCGACCCGGGACGGCGAGCTGCCCTACTGGGCCACGCATCGCGACGCGCTCACGGCCGCCGGCATCGATGTGCTGGTGTCATCCGCGCAAGCGGTCACGAGCTGCCTTGACAAGCTCCGCTTCGCGCGGGTGCTGCGGGCCGCCGGCGAGCCCGCGATCGCAACGGCGGCGAAGCTGGACGAGCTCGAGGCCGAGCGCTACGTCGTGAAGGAGCGCTTCGGCGCCGGTGCGGCGCGGATCGGACTCGATCTCGACCGCGACTCCGCGGAGGCGCACGCGGCGGCGCTCGACGATCCGGTGTTTCAGCCGTACGTGACGGGCAGCGAATACAGCGTCGACCTGTATGTCGCCCGCGAGGGAGCGCTACAGGGCGTCGTCGCGCGGCACCGCGAAGTCGTCCAACACGGGGAATCGCAGGTCACCGCCACGGTTCGCGATCCCGCGCTCGAGTCGCTGGGCAAGCGACTCGCCGAACTCCTCGGGCTGCGGGGCCACGCCGTCATCCAGGTGCTGCGCGATGGCGCGCAGGACCACGTCGTCGAATGCAATCCACGCTTCGGCGGGGCCTCGACGCTCGGGCTTGCGGTCGGGCTGCAGACGTTCGTCTGGGCCTACCTCGAAGCTCAGGGCGAGCCGTTGGTCAGCCGCCCGTTCCAGCGGCTTGCCGGCGAGCGCCGGCAGGTCCGCTTCGCCGCCGACACGATCCTGCCCGCATGAACATCGGCCGCCATCCAGTTGGTCGCGGGCACCCGCCGCTGATCGTCGCCGAGCTGTCCGCCAACCACGACGGCTCTTTGCAGCGCGCGCTGGCGGTAGTCGACGCCGTCGCCGCCGCCGGCGCGCACATCCTCAAGCTCCAGACCTACACCGCCGACACGATGACGCTCAACGTCGAGCGGCCCGAGTTCCGGATCGACAGCCCCGACAGCCCGTGGCGGGGACGGACCCTGTATGACCTCTACCAGGAAGGCTCGACACCGTGGGACTGGCACGCGCCGATCGTCGCGCGCTGCCTGGAGCTCGGGATCGATTGGTTCAGCAGCCCGTTCGACGCCACGGCGGTCGATCTACTCGAGCGGCTCGATGCGCCCGCTTACAAGATCGCCTCGTTCGAGATCGTCGACCTGCCGCTGGTCCGGCGGGTCGCGGGCACCGGCAAGCCGGTCGTAATCTCGACCGGGATGGCGACGCTCGCCGAGATCGACGCCGCGGTCCGCGCCGCGCGCGAGAGCGGCTGCACGGACCTGGTCCTGCTGCAGTGCACGACCACCTACCCGGCGACCCCGGCAAACTCGCATCTGGCGACGATCCCCCATCTCGCCGAGGCGTTCGACTGTCCGGTCGGGCTGTCTGATCACACGCTCGGGATCGGGGTGCCGCTCGCGGCCGTCGGCCTCGGTGCGGTGCTGATCGAGAAGCACGTCACGCTGCAGCGCGCCGACGGCGGCGTCGACGCCAGTTTCTCGCTGGAGCCCGCCGAACTGAGCGAACTGGTGGCCGCGAGCGAGCGCGCCTGGCAGGCTGTCGGCGAGGTGCGCTACGGGCCGCTCCCGGACGAGCTTGCAAGCCTCGCGCATCGCCGTTCGCTGTATGTGACGCGCGACCTCGGCGCCGGGGAGCTGCTGACGCCGGACAACCTGCGCTCGATCCGGCCCGCGAACGGCCTGGCGCCGCGCTACCTGGATGATCTGCTCGGTCGCCGGGTCGGTCGCGATGTCAAACGCGGCACCCCCGCGAGCTGGGATCTGCTGACGCCCGACTGAGTCAGGACCCTGTTCCCGCGAGCCGCGCCGCAAGACGCCGAGAACCGCGAAAACGGCGAGTCCGCGCCTTGACGTGCCTCCCCTCGCGCCGCGGTCAGGCATGTTCCTCCAGCAGTCGTGTGAGCTCGTCGGCCACCCGCTCGACGTCACGCTCGTGCATCGCAGGGAAGATCGGCAGCGAGATCGAGCCCGAGTAGAGCGCCTCGGCGTTGGGACAGGCGTCCTGCGCATAGCCAAGTTCGTCGCGATAGTAAGGAAGCCGGTAGACGGGGATATAGTGCACCTGGACCCCGATGCCTGCCGCCCGCAGGCCCTCGAACACCGCGCGGCGCGCCTCACGCCCGGCGCGGACACGGACGATGAACAAGTGGTAAGCGTGGCGCTGGCCTGCCGCCGGCGCGGGTGGGAGCTCGACGCGCTGCTCGGTCGCCAGCCGCTCCCGGTAGGCAGCCGCGATCGCGTTGCGCCGGGCGACCCACGCATCGAGGTGCCGCAGCTGCGAGCGGCCCAGCGCGCACTGGAAGTCGGTGATCCTGTAGTTGAAGCCGAGCGACCGCATCTCGTAGTACCAGCTACCCTCCCACGGCTCCGGGCTTACGCCCTCGCGGACGATCCCGTGGGTGCGAAACGCCCGCATCCGGCGCGCAAGCTCGGGATCCTCCGTGACGGCGAGCCCGCCCTCACCCGTAGTGATCGCCTTCACCGGGTGCAGCGAGAAGCAGGTGATGTCGGCGCCACCCGGGGCGCCTACGGCGCGCGCCTCGCGGACGGCGCCAAGCGCGTGACAGGCGTCCTCGATGATCGGCACGCCAGCGGCTCGCAGCCCGTCGATGTCAATCGGAAGGCCGGCGAACGAGACGGCGACGACGGCCTTGGTATCAGCCGACGCAGCCTCCAGGGCGGCGGCTGAGTCGAGGTTCCATGTCGTCGGGTCGATGTCGGCAAACCGCGGGCGCGCACCGAGGTACAGCACACAGTTCGCGGACGCGGCGAACGTCATCGGCGGGACGATGCATTCGTGTCCGGGGCCCAGACCAACCGCGAAGGCGGCCGCGTGCAGGGCCGCGGTTCCATGCGACAGCGCCACGACGTGACGGGCGCCGAGATAAGACGCGACGGCATCCTCGAACGCGCGAACCTCGGGGCCGTCGGTGATGATCGGCTCGCGTAGCGCGGCGGCGACCGCAGCGATGTCGTGCTCGTCGATCTGCTGGCGACCGTACGGCAGGAAGGCTCTGACCATCTGCCGTCGCAATCTAGCATGGCCCCCGCTGGGCTCACTCAAGAGACCAAGCGGCACGCCGATCACAGTGATGTGGCTCACAGTCGCATCCTCTGCTATGCGCCGTATAACCGCTGGGCACTCCACGGCCTGTGGGAGATGACGATCCTGCAGGCGCTCAAGCTCCGCGGGGCAGACATCCAGTACGTGCTCTGCGATGGGCTATACAGCGACTGCGACCAGTTCTGGATGGCGATCGCGCCACGGCCCGCGCACGCTTGCACCCTGTGTCAGGCACAGGTCACCAAGCTGGTGTCGGAGATGGGGATGGACTTCGCATGGCTCGGGCGCTACCTGACGCTCGAGGAGAGCAGGCAGGCGAGGCACTGGGCGCAGTCACTGACAACCGCAGAGCTGATGTCAGCAACCTACGGAGATTGGCGTGTGGGGGAATGGGTTCGACTGTCTGTCCAGTCGCACCTGCGCAACTCCGAGCTCGACGTCAGCGATCCGGAGACGGAGCGTGCTCTGCGCAGCTACGCCTACAGCGGCCTGATCGCCTGCTTTGCGCTGCACCGGCTGCTCCAGGACAGCGCCCCCGATTTGCTGCTGCTGTTCAACGGCCGCCAGTCCTCGACGCGCGTGGCGCTCGAGCTCGCTCGCGCCCGCGGCATCCGCGTCATCGTGCATGAGCGCGGGCTGCGCCGTGAGACGCTCATGTTGGTTGAGAACGCAACCTGCCTGTCGCTCGATCCGATCCGGCGTTACTGGCGGGAATGGCAAGCCGTGCCACTGACCTCCGCCGAGCTGGAACATGCCGCCGGGGTGATGGCCGACCGCGAGCACGGGAATACCGGCTGGACGCAGTTCACGCCCGCACCCCAGCCCGCGGGCGAGGTACTCGCCAAGCTCGGCCTGCGGGCCGAGCGTCCGCTCTGGGTGCTGTTCACGTCCTCCGACGACGAGGTCGCCGGCAACGAGGATCATCGGAGCCCGTTTGCATCGCAACTTGCGTGGATCGAACGCACGGTCGAACACGCCCGGCGCAACGCGCAGATCGATCTGATCATCCGCGTGCATCCGAATACTGGTAGCCGTCGTTCCGGTGGCGTCAACCGCGTTCAGCTGGCGCAGATGCAGCGGCTGTCCGAGAACCTGCCGGCGAACGTCCGCGTGGTCGATGCTGACGTCGAGATCAGCTCCTACTCGCTGATGGAGCTGTGTACGGTGGGCCTCGTGTGGGTCAGCACCGTCGGCCTCGAGCTGGCCTGCAAGGGTAAGGAAGTCGTGGTGGCCGCCGGCAACTACGTCAGCGGCACTTCGTTTGTACGGACCGTCGAGGACGCAGCGGATTACGAGCAAATGCTCGACTCGTTGCTCTTGCTGGCGCCGGGGTGCGTCAGCGCCCAGATCAGGCGGCTTGCCCTGAGACTCACCTACGGACTGTTCTTCCGGTTGCGCATCGAGTTTCCGCTCGTCGAGATGCCGACGCCGAAAGACGGGAAGTTGCGCTACCGATCCCTGGACGCGCTGCTCCCCGGGCGCGACGCCGGCGTCGATCGCTGTGCCCGGGTGATCCTCGAAGGTGAGCCGGTCTGCCCGCAACCGACCGCGAGCGAACGCCTGCGTAGCGCCGATGCAGAGGACGCGTTTCTGGCTGGGTTCGGGCGCCGGCGCGTGACCGTGCTCGCGTTTGCCGACGAGCTGATCGCCGACGCCGCCCTGCTCGCGGCTTGGGCCGAGGTGTTTGGCAGCCGCGACGACGTGACCCTCGCGATCCACACGCTCGACGAACAGACGCCGCAGCTGGTGCAAGCCGTCACGCAAGCCGGACTGGCCGGCAACGGCGGACCGGAGCTCGTGGCGGGTCGTTTCTCGGCCGAGCAGATCAGCGGCGTCAGCGCCCTGTTCTCGCGCCTGCCTCCCGCTGAGGAGCTCGCGTCGATCCCCCGCTATGACCCCGCATCGCTCGGCGCGCTTGCGGGCGCGACGTGACCGATCGGGCTTCCGCGGGCGCCCGCCGCCTACCTCAACGGCGGCCGGCTAGCTAGCTAGCTAGCTAGCTAGGGTCCATAACCGATGCCCGGAGATTCGCGCCAGCGAATCTCCCAAGGACGCGCGTTAGCGCGTCCCTAGCACAGTCAGCAGCGAGGGCAGCGAGTCCTCGTCGTAGCGCGGAAGCTCGCCGTACTCGCGTCGCGAGAATACGGCGTCGACGCCAGGCGGCGGCGCATCGACCGCGAGCAGGTCGGCGGTGCCCTCGTCGTCCATGCCCGCCTGCGCAACAGCCTCGATCAGCGCGCCCGCGTCGCGCGTGACGATCACGAGTGTCGCGTCGTGCTCGCTCGAGACCGCTTCGCCGTACGCGCGCAGCAGCGTCGGGTCGGCCACGAGCTCGTCGGCGAACGCGAGGATCGCGACGCCACGAGCCTGCTCGAGGCCGGCGCGCGCAGCCGCTCGCGCGAGCGCCTCGGCGCGCTGCGCGCCGTGCTCGTCGCCGGCGACCGTCAGCTCGCTTGCCAGCAGGCCAGCCGTGCGTTGCAGTTGCGCGGCGCGCGCGAGAGGCACTTTGGCCCCAGAGCCGATCAACGACTGCACCTCGGACACAAGTCCGGGCACCTCGCCCGCCGCAACTCCCAGATGCTCGGCGACGCGGCCTGCGTCGAGCGTCGACCCGCGCCGCAACCCGGCCACGACCGCGAGATCCTCGAGGGCGCCGGCGAGCGCATCGGCGCGGACGCCCGGATCGACAGGGCCGATGAAGAACGGCACCGGAAAGCACACTGGGTCGCTGGCGCGCTTGCGCGCTGCGACGGGACCGGCGGCGCCCGCGGCGCCCGCGGCGCCCGCGGCGCGAACGGACGTGTAGCCCAGCCCGTCGACCATCGCCAGCGCATCCTGTAGCGAGCGGGACGGCCACGGGCTCTGGAGCTGATCGACCTCGACGTACCAGTCGGCGCGCTCGCCGCGGTCGCGGGCGATCCGGAACGGATGCGGCGGATCTGGTAGCTGCGGCACCACACCGAGATGTTGCGGCAAGCTAAGCGCGGACGCTTCGCCGGCAAGCGCGGCGCGCGCCCAGTCGAGCACGCCGTCGCCGAAGACTCCGGCGCGGTTGACGATCACCTGGGCCTTGAGCCGCACGTCGCCGGACTTCGACTGGCTGTAGACGCCGCCTGCGTGCTTTCGGTAGTACCACAGCGCGCCGGCTGCCGGGCGACCGCAGAATCCCGCCTCGACGATTCCGAGCCACAGGTCCCAGTCTTCGTAGCCGCGGACGTTGAGGTTGTAGCCGCCGGCCGCCTCCCAGGCCGTGCGCCTGAACATCGTCGCGCTGGGCAGGAAGTTCATTCGCACGAGCCGCTCCACCCGCCAGTCGAGCAGCGGATGCAGGTCGCTCGAGATTCCGAAGTCCTGCTGGCGTTGATAGGCGAGGCCGGCGAGCGGATCCTTGTCGAGCTCGGCTGCGCAGCGCTCCAACGCCTCGGGCGCGAGCCTGTCGTCGGCATCAAGCGAGACGATGTAGCGTCCTCGTGCACGCTCGATCGCGCGGTTGCGAGGGATCGCCGGCTGGCCCGAGTTTGCTTGCGTGAGCACCGTGATGCGGCTGTCGGACTCGCCAAGCGCGCGAGCCACTGCGAGCGAATCGTCGGTTGAGCCATCGTCGACGATCAGCAACTCAAAGTCTGTCAGCGTCTGCGCGAGCACGCTGCCGACCGACTCCGGCAGCCAGCGTGCGTAGTTGTAGCAGCTGATCACAACCGAGACGGCCGGATCATCGATCGCGTCCGCGCGAGCTCCGTCAGCGCTCATGACCCGGTGATCGACCGCGTGGCGGCCGGCTTGAGCGCCACACGGTCAAGGTCTCGCCCGGGATGCCGACTACTCGGACAGGCGATGGGTTACGCGCACGCACGCACACGCCGCTTGATGATGACCTCCTTCGGCTGGAACGACAGCGGCGGGGGCACGACCGTGCCGCGCCTAGCGGCGAAGGAACTGGCGCGGCGGGGGTGGGAAGTCACGGTGTTCCACGCCGCGGTCAAGCTGACCGGGACGGGATTGCCCTACGAGCTGCGCGAGTGGGAGCAGGACGGCGTGCGGCTGATCGGCGTCCACAACCGCCCGCACGGCCTGTTCGACATCGGCCAGCCGCAGCGCGAGCTCGACGACCCGTCGATCAGCCAGGCGTTTGCCGAGGCGCTCGACCGCACGCAGCCCGACGTAGTTCACTTCCACAACCTTCACAACCTCGGCGCGTCGTTGATCGACCAGGCTGCCGTCCGCGGACTGCCCGCGTACTTCACGACCCACAACTACTGGTTGATCTGCCCGCGGGCCTACCTGCTCAACGGCCAGGGCAGCATCTGTCCCGGTCCCGGCGACGGCAGCACCTGTGCGAGCTGCGTGGCAAGTCCCGACGCCGACGGCCATCGCCGCCGGTTGGCGGAGATTCGCGCGCGGGCGCAGGCCGGCCTGAGCTCAATCCTGGCCGTCTCGAGCGCCGTGCGCCGGACGCTGCTGGGCGCCGGTTACGCCCCCGAGCTCGTCGATGTCGTGCGTCAGGCGATGCCGCACGAGACGCAGATCTGGGGGCAGGTCGGGCGCGAGCGCCGGCCCGGCCGGCGCGGCGCGCAGCTGACGGTTGCGTTCCTCGGTTCCGCCTACCCGCACAAGGGCCCGCAGTTGCTCGTGAGCGCCGCTCAGTTGACGCACGCCAAGCTCGCCGTGCGGATCCTCGGGGAGACACCCGAGGCGTTCGCACCGCACCTGAGGGCGCTCGACGCGCGCGGGGTCGTCGAACTCGCGGGCGCGTTCGCACCGGATCAGATCGCCGGGCTGCTACGCGACGTGGACGTGGTCGTGTTGCCTTCGATGTGGTGGGATTGCGCGCCGCTGGTGGCCGCTGAATGTCTTGCCGCCAGGACGCCGCTGGTCGTCCCGCGACTGGGCGGGCTTGGAGAGGCAGTGCGCGACGGGGTCGACGGCCTCGTGTTCGACGCGCTCGACGTCGGCGACCTGGCGCGCGTGCTCGACCGGCTAGCGCTCGAGGATGGGCTGCTGGAACGCCTCCAGGAGGGCATCTCTGCGCCGCGGCGCTTCGCTGAATACGTGGACCAGCTCGAGGCCTACTACGCCGGCGAGCGCCCCGGACGAGTGTGGGACGAGCCGGACGCGGGTCAGGTTGCGGTGCGCTGGAAGGGCGATCACGGGCTCGCCAGCAGCCTGTCGATCATCAACGACCGCGTCAGCAGCCGCCAACCCGGCCCGGTCCAGCGCGTCGAGCGCGCGGACGGCGCCACGCTCGACCCGCCGCTGCCCCACGCCGCCGACGTCGAGGTCCGCCATCAGTGGCCCCCGGACCTGAGCGCACCGGCGTCCGGCGCGCTGGCGGCGATCGTCCCGTGGGAGTTCGGCGCGGTCCCGCGCGACTGGCTCGCGGAGATCGAGTCCAATGTCGACGAGCTGTGGGTGCCCAGCGAATACGTACGGCAGATGTACATCGCAGGTGGCCTGGCGCCCGACCGCGTGCTCGTGATTCCCAACGGCGTCGACCTGGACTGCTTCAGCCCGGCGGGCCCCCTCCGCGATCCCGTCGGCGCGGCCGCCGAGACGACGCGGTTCCTGTTCGTCGGCGGCCTGATCTGGCGCAAAGGCCCGGACATCCTGCTGGAAGCGTGGAAGCAGGCGTTCGCGGGACGCGCGGACGTGACGCTCGTGATCAAGGACTTCGGCGCCGACGGGGTCTATCGCAATGCCAACCGAGCGCCGATCCGCGAGTGGTCGCAGTCAGGCGCACTACCCAGGGTCGAGCTGTTGCACGACGAGCTACCCCCAGCCGAAGTGGCGGCGCTCTACCGCTCCTGCGATGTGCTCGTGCACCCTTACCGCGGCGAGGGCTTTGCGATGCCGGTGCTCGAGGCGATGGCCTGCGGGCTACCTGTGATCGTCACCGCGGGCGGCCCGACGGACGAGTTCTGCCCGTCCGAGGCGTGCTGGCGGATCGCCTCGACGCGCAAGTACTTCCCGGATGAGCGCGTGGAGACGCTCGCGACCGCGGGCAGGCCATGGATGCTCGAACCCGACCGCGCTCACCTGGTCGAGCTGCTGCGCGCGGCGCAAGCCAACCCGCAGCAGCGCCGCGAACGCGGTCGCGCCGCCCGTGCGGCCGCGGCGCGCTACTCCTGGGACGCGGTCGCTGCGCTCTACTGCGCCCGCTTGGCCGCGCTTGCGGCGCGGCGCCCGCTGCGCTTCGGAAACGGCCGTCGGCGCTTCCCGCTGATCGAACAGGTCGACCTGCGCCTGCTCGCAACGCCCGCCTGGCGCGGCCGCGATCGGCTCGGCGAACTGCTGGCGCAGTGGTGCGCCGCGACCGTGCCCGCGAGCAGCGCCTGCCTCTACCTGCTCGCCGACCCAGCGCTCGCCGGCACGCCGGAGCAGCTCGAAGCGTATGTCGTAAGTGCTGCTCGCGCCGCCGGAGCGGACCTCGATCGGTGCGCCGACATCAACGTCCTGATGGAGCCGTCGCGGGCCGACCGCGATGAGCGCCTGCACGCCTCCGTCGACGCGTACGTGCCGCTGCACGCCGGCTGCGAGGGCCATGTGCGGCTCGCGCGGCAGGCCGGCAGCACGGTGTGCGAGCTCGACGCGGGCGAGCTCGAAGCACTCGTGCTCGATCGGGCCAGTCGGCGCGCCGAGCGGGTCGCTAGCCGGTAACCTGCGCGTACAGGCTGGGCAGGTCCGGATAACCGCTGGAAGCCCAGCCCGAGTTCTGCAGCGCGGAGATCTGAGCCGCCGGCGGCTGTCCTGCGGTCGACACGATCGACTGGATCCCGGAGCTCGCGGTGCCATAGCCGGGGATCGTGTCCTGCCCCTTGAGCCAGCCCGCGGTGGCGTCCGCGGCACTCACCGGATCGGACCACACGGAGTCCGCCGAGCCATAAGTGCCTGAGTCGGTGTAGCCGATGTTCAGCCAGTCGTTGTTGCCGGCGACCTGGCGCGACTGGGCCGCGCTGCCCGATTCCTCGGCCAGCAGCCAGGCGCTGATCACGCCGGGGCCAAGGCCCGTGTCGCTGGACAGACGCGCCGCAAACTGCTGCTGGTCGCTTGTCAGCAACGCCGTCGCGGCGCTCGGCAGCGCGCTCACGCCGGAGCTGGGCAGGCCCAGTCCGCCGGTCAGCGAGGCGAGCGTCAGCGGGCTGGCGCCGGTCGAGACGCCCGCGCCGGCCACGCCCGCGCCGGCCACGCCCGCGCCGGCCACGCCCGCGCCGGCCACGCCCGCATCGGCGCCGGTCAGGGTCGCGATGTCATTCGAGACTTCGCCGGTGTCCTGCGCCTGTGCCAGCGCATCGGCGAAGCTCGACGGGGTCGCGGACGCCGTCGCGTTGCCGGTGCTGGCGGCGGAGCTCGCGTCATATGCCGTGCCCGTGCTAGTGGTGGCGGCAGCAGCCGTCGAGGCGCCGCTCAGCTGCGAGATCTGCTGCTCGATCTGGCTGATTCGGGTCAGGGCGTCGACGTAGGTCATCGAGAGCTCACTGGTCTCGTTAGTCGACGCCTGAGCGCAAAGCTTGATCGGCTCGATCTCTAACCTGGCTCGCGATGGCGCGCCAGTTCGTAAGGGCACCCGCAGGACCCTCAGGACCGCGGTTGCCGCGATCGTGAAGCTCGTGAGAAGCCACATAGCCGCGCTTGCCGCGATCGTGCTCACCGCCGGCTGCGCGCTCGTGCTGGCGGTGCTCGGCTGGGAGTCGATCGCCCTGCTGGCGCCGGGGGTAGCGGCCGCCGA
Source organism: uncultured Solirubrobacterales bacterium (assembly GCA_963709135.1). Lineage (GTDB taxonomy): Bacteria > Actinomycetota > Thermoleophilia > Solirubrobacterales > Solirubrobacteraceae > Palsa-465. Next base: position 551,846 of record CAVPVI010000005.1, read on the forward strand.
CGGCGATCCGGCAAGCGACACGCTGCTGATCGAGAACGTGTTCTATCCGTACGTGCCGGCGACCTCCGTGGAGTTGCAGCGCCGGCTCAACGGAGCGACCGCGGCGGCGGCGGCAAAACGCACGCCGGTCAGGGTGGCGCTGATTGCCTCCCCGGTCGATCTGGGCACGATCGCCGTGCTGTTCGGCGAGCCACAGGAGTACGCCGACTTCCTCGATCAGGAGATCAGCTTCAACGCCAAGCAGCCGCTGCTGGTGGTGATGGCCGACGGCTACGGCACGCAGGGGCTCAGTGGCGTCGCGACGGCAGCCGTGGCCGCGCTCCCGAAACCGGAAGGCGGCACCAGCGATCAGCTCGCGAGCGCAGCGCTCACAGCCGTTTACCGGATCGCGGCGGCGAATGGTCATCCATTGGTAGACGTGACACCCGTGTCGGGCGCGGCCGGCACCGGCGGCACCGCGATCCTGATCATCGGAGCGCTGGCTGCGATCGCGCTTGCGACCACCGCCGGCCTGGTGACGATCACCCTCCGGCGGCGCGGCTGAGCTGCGTGCTCTCGAGCCCAAAGCGTCGTTGCCCTCGCCGGCTTGGGTTCGTGCGCGGCTATACGGCTTGAACGGACAATCCGTCGCGCGCTCGGGCGGATCGTCCGTTAGGTGTCGATTTTCGCGCCTGTACGGACAATCCGGCGCGCCAGGCAACGGTTTGTCCGTCCGGACACGCTCTTCCCATGTCGGAACGGACAATCGGGCGCGCCGCGGAACGGTTTGTTCGCCCGGACATGACATGGCGCACCTGAGGGAGTAGCTCGGCTCGGCTACTCCACGCGGTTCCGCGGCTGAGCTACGCCCACGGCTGGGGACGCAACGACCGCGGTCGGACCGGCTGTGTCACTGACGTTGCCGTCGGGGTTGGTCGCGGTCACGATCACCCGGAGCGCCAGGCCCAGGTCGGTCTGTGCCGGAGTGTACTTCTGGGCGCTCGCGGCCGTGATGTTGACCCAGCCGCCGGCGGCGTCCTGCTGCCACTGGTAGGTGTAGCTGTTCCCGGCGCCCTTCCAGGTGCCTTGGCTGACGCTCAAGACGCTGCCCAAGCTGGCGCTGCCGGTGAGCTTGGGGGCCTTCACGAGCGTCGCCGGGCTCGCCGCCACGGCGGCTGTGGCGGCGCTGGTGGCGGTCGCCTGACCGTAGGTGTTGGTCGCCGTAACGACCACCTCTAGCTCGTTGCCCTCGTCGGTGCCGGCCAGGACGTAGGTCGGGCTGGTAGCGCCGGAGATCGCGCTCCAACTGCTGGCGCCGTTGCTGGAGGACTGCCACTGGTAGGTGTAGGACTTGGCCGCCGGACTCCACGTCCCGGGCTTGGCGGTCAAGGTCGACGCGCGGGTGGCGGTGCCTGAAATCGTCGGCGCCTTGGTGTTGGCCGGCGCGTCTGACGCAACCGGACCGGCACCGGGCGAGCTAGCCGACGCCTGCCCATACTGGTTGGTCGCCGTGACGACCACGCGCAGGGTCGCCGCGAGATCAGCGACCGCAGGCACGTACTTCGCGGACGTCGCGCCGCTGATCGGCGACCAGGCGGTGCCGGAGTCGCGCGAGATCTGCCATTGATAGCTGTATGACTTCGCAGCGGGGCTCCAGGTTCCGGGCTTCGCGGTCAGCGTCTGAGCCTGGCGCACGGTACCCGAGATCGCCGGCAGGGTGCTGTTGTCCGGAGCGTCGGAGGCAACTGGGCCGAGCGCCGTGGTGTCGGTCGCGCACTGTCCGTAGCTGTTGATCGCGGTGACTTGCGCTCGGACCTGGTTGCCGACGTCTGAGGACGCCAACACGTATTTCTTGGTGGTTGCGCCCGGGATCGCCGTCCACGTGTCGCCGCCGTCGGTGGAGCTCTGCCACTGATAAGCGTACGAGCTTGCCGACGGCGTCCAGGCGCCGGTGCCCGTGGTCAGCGTCTTGCCCTCCTGCGCGGTGCCGCTTGCCACCGGCGCGACGATGCTGAAAGGAGCGTTCGAGATCGGGCCGGCGGTGGCCGAGTAGGCGACCGTGGAGCCACTCGAGTTGGTCGCGGTCACGGCCACCCGAAGGGTCGCGTTGATGTCAGCGGTCACCGCGGCGTAGCTCTGGTTGGTAGCCCCGCTGATCGCCGACCACGTATTGCCACCGGTGGTCGAACGTTGCCATGCATACGTGTATGTAGTCGCCGCCGGGCTCCAGGTCCCGGTCGTGACCGTCAGCGTCTGGCCCTTGCGCAAGCTTCCCGAGATCGTCGGCGCGACGGTGCTGACCGGGACGCCCGAGGAGGGAGTCGAGCCGCCGGCCGGCAAGGATGCGGCCACGCCCGAACCGGTCGCGTTCCTGGCGCTGACAAGGACGCGGATGCTGTTGGCGACTTCGCCGGCCGCAACCGTGTAGGTCGAGCTTGTCGCCCCGGAGATCGCCGTCCAGTCACTTGAATTCGGTGCGGCGCTCTGCCATTGGTAGCTGTAGGATGTGGCAGCTGGGCTCCAGCTGCCGCTGGACGCGCTGAGCACCGCGCCCTGCTCGATGCTGCCGGTGACCGTGGGCAAGCTCGTGTTGGCCGGCTGGCCGGCGAGCAGTGGACCGACTTCGGTCGCCTGGAACACGTACCCGTTCACGAACGACCACGCCAGCGTCGCATAGCCATTGTCCCCCCAACTCGTGGCCCATGAGTTTTCGATCCTCAGACCAGTCGAGTTGTAACCGAGTGCGACGATCGCGTGGTTGCCGAGGAAGTCACCCGAGATTCCAGAGTAAAGGCCGTCGTCGGCTGCGCCGACATCTTCGAAGTTCTCGTATACGGGGATCCCGATCACGACCGGATCGCCGTCCGCGAGCGCTTGCTCGATCGAATCCTGCGAGACGGTGGCGGTGGCCGACTGCTGAGTCGTCAGATCCGTGTAGGAGGTCAGCTTCCAGTTCACGGCGTTGGCCGTCTCGGCTGCAGTCGGCGTGTCGCTGTAGTCGAAGTTGCCCTGCCAGTAGTCGGACTGGGTGTCGATCCCCTGTTGCTCGTCGATCTCCAAGTTACCGTCGATCGTGGAGCCGTCGTCCTGGCCGCCGTCCAACTGCGAATATGTGTACATCGGCTCGAGCCCGCCGCCGGAGATGTCCTGCTTGTTCTCCCAGTAGCCAAGCGCGCCGTAGTCGGTCGACCAGGCGGCGCACGAGCCGACCTGGCCTTGATTGCCGACCGGCATCGCATGGGGCGTCAGGTCGACGCTGCTGGGCAGCGACGCCGCCGCGACCCGCAGGCGGGTGACCATCGTCGCGCTCGCCGTGACGGGAGCCGTCTTGACGAGGCCAAGCGCGTAGGGGGTGCCGCTGAGCGACCCGACCAGGTTCGAGGTGTCTTTCAGCGCGATCGCCGGCGTCGACGCGGATGCGATGCCCGGAAGCCCGACTAACGCCACCACCGCATACACCGAAACGGCAACGGTGCGCAGCCGAGATCCGGATTTCGCAGCGGTCCCCTGCCCCGAACCACAACGTCCCTTCCAGACCTCGCCGCCTGCCACTCGGTCACCACGGTCCATGCTTACCCATCCCTGGTCGAACTGATTGATCCCGGGCGGGCATCGCGATCATCGATCGGCCTGCCCACAATTACCAGCGACCACAGAAGCCCGTAATACGGTCTATTGCAGTGAATATGGACAGATGATCTAGACCTGATCTGACCGAAGTTCCCCTTCTGTCGAGATCGCCGTGTCAGGCGACCCTGTACGCCTGCGACGTAAGTCCGGAACGGTCGCGGCTGGGCTGGACGTCTGCGACGTCAGTCCGGAACGGTCGCGGCTGGGCCGGACGTCTGCGACGTCAGTCCGGAACGGTCGCGGCTGGGCTGGACGTCTGCGACGTCAGTCCGGAACGGTCAGGCCGAGTCGGGCGCTGATGTCGGCGCACTCGGCGCAGACTTCCGGCAGGATCAGGCCGGCTCGCATCAGCAGCCCGAAGATCTTGCAGCCGACGCAGTAGCCGAACCCGCCTCGAGCACCACCGGCACGATGAAGCATATCGCCGGCCCGGCGAAACGAGTCAAAGCGAATCAGGTTTAGCCGAAATTCGCAACCGCGATGGCCGTGCGCGGGCCAGGAACGCGTCGAACAGGGCGAAGGCGCTGTCGCGCGCCGCCGCTTGGCGCCGCCAGCTCTCCGCCATGAGCCGCTCCCGGGTCTCGGCGAACGCCGCGAGTTGGCGCGCGCCACCGCCGGCGTCCGCCCAGGCTTCCACCACCGCAACCGTCACCTCAGGGTGAAACTGAACGCCGAGGTGCGCGCCGGCCACGAACGCCTGCGTGCACGCATCGTTGCGGGCGATCTCGGTCGCGGCGTCCGGCAGCTCGATCACGTCGTGGTGCCAGGTGAACCAGGGTCCGCTGCCGACCAGCTCCGGCGCGTCGGTATCGACCGACACCCAGCCGATCTCGGGGCGTTCGGCGCGACGTACACGCCCTCCCAGCGCAACCGCCAGCGCCTGGGCGCCGAAGCAGATGCCGAGGACCGGCAGCCCGCGCGCCGCCGCGCCACGCAGCCAGTCCAGCTCGAGCGCGACCCAGCGCAGGGAGCGGTCGCCGGCGCTCTCGTCGCTCCCGAGCACGACCGCCAGGTCAAACCGCGCCGGCTCCGGGAGCTCGGCGGCCAGGTCCGCGCGCACGACCGTGACGTCCAGTCCCCGCGCCGCGATCCACTCGTACAGCAGGGCCGGCGGCGCGTCCTGCTGCTGCTGGAGCAAGAGCGCGTGAAGACCCACGTCATTACTGTAGCCGCGCACCCAAACGCTTCCGCGGGAGGTTTGGCACCTGTGAGGTGCTTAACCTCCCGGTCATCAAGCGGCTACAGCTGGGTCGTCGGCGAGACCTGCGCAGCCTGATCCGCGACCTCACGGAACAGCCCGGTCACGACGAACACCACTTGCTCGGCGATATCGATCGTGTTGTCGCCGATCCGCTCCAGGCAGCGGGCCACGAGGATCATGAACATCGCCCATTCGCGGATCTCCGGCTCGTCGCCGATCTCGACGGCGCGCCTGAAGATCTCGCGGTTGAGCCGGTTGATCTCGGCGTCCTGGCGCACGAGATCCTGCGCGAGCGACACGTGGCGCGTCTTGAATGCCTCCTTTGCCTGCGCCACCTGCTGGCGGGCGGACAGTCCCATACGCTCGATCGCGTCGAGGATGTCCTTGTCCTTGGGCGCCTCGTAACCGGACAGCGGCACAAGCTTGGCAATGTTCACGCACTGGTCGCCCATCCGCTCGATGCAGCGGATGATGTGCAGCAGCGCGGCGACGATCCGCAGATCGCCCGCGACCGGCGTCTGGCGCGCGAGCAGCGACAGCACGCCCTGGTGGACCTCGAGATAGCGACCGTCGATGCGGTCGTCGTCGGCGACGACCATCCCAGCCAGCTCGACGTCTTGGAAGCTGACCGCCTCGAGCGCCCGGTCAAGCTGGGAGATGACCATGTCGAGACCGCCCAGGGTCTGATCCTCCAGCTCCTTCAGCGCCTGACGGAACTGATGCCGTACCTCTTGCATTGCCGCTCTACCCGAACTTTCCGGTGACGTAGCGTTCGGTGCGCTCGTCGGAGGGGTTGGTGAAGATCTGGTTGGTCTCGCCGTGCTCGATCAGCTCGCCGTCGAGCATGAACGCAGTCGTGTTGGCCACGCGTCCGGCCTGCTGCATGTTGTGCGTAACGATCACAATCGTGTAGCGGTCCTTCAGCTCGTCGACCAGCTCTTCGACCTTCAAGGTCGCGATCGGGTCGAGTGCCGAGCAGGGCTCGTCCATCAGGATCACCTCGGGCTCGACGGCGATCGTGCGAGCGATGCAGAGCCGCTGCTGCTGGCCACCGGAGAGGCCGATCCCGGGCTTGTCGAGCCGGTTCTTGACCTCGTCCCAGAGACCGACCGAGCGCAGCGAGGTGTGCACGCGCTCGCGCAGGTTCTCGCCGCGCGTACCGGTCAGCTTCAAGCCGGCGGCGACGTTGTCGAAGATCGACATCGTCGGGAACGGGTTCGGCTTCTGGAACACCATCCCGATCATCCGGCGCACGGCGGTAACGTCTACCTCGGGCGCGTACACGTCCACCCCATCGAGCGTGACCGCGCCCTCGGCGCGGGCGCCGGGGATCTCCTCGTGCATGCGGTTGATGCAGCGGACCATCGTCGACTTGCCGCAGCCCGAGGGGCCGATGATCGCCGTCACCTCGTTGGCCTTGAAGGTGATGTCGATGCCCTTGACTGCGTGCTGCTTGCCGTAGTAGGCGTGCAGGCCCTTCACTTCGATCGCGGGACCCGCGGACCCGGCGGTTGCGGGCGCGTTCGCACCGCGTGATGCTTGCGCCGGGCCGGAGGCACCCTCGGCCTTGGACATCTCGGACTTCGTCTCCTTGGTCGTGCTCTCGGGCTCAATCATGCCACGCGGCTCCTTCGTGAGATCGCCCTCGCGATCAGGTTCAGGATCAGGACGAGCGCCACGAGGGTCAGAGCAGCGCCCCACGCACGGGCGACGACGACATCGCGGGGAGAAGCGAGGTCGCTGTAGATCTGCAACGGCAGCGCGTTCATCTGCTGCGAGAGGCTGAACGTGAGCCCGGTCGCGCCGGCGACGGTGAACAGCAGCGGCGCCGTCTCGCCCATCCCGCGGGCGACGGCCAGCAAAGAGCCCGTCACCAGCCCGGGCGCGGCGGTCGGCAGCACGACCCGCGAGACCACGCGCCAGCGCGGCGCTCCGAGCGCCAGCGCTGCTTCTCGCAGGCTGTCGGGAACCAGCAGCAGCACCACCTCGGCCGAGCGGATCACGATCGGCAGCATCAGTAGCGACAGCGCGATCGAGCCCTTCCAGGCGGTGAAGTTACCGCCGACGTGCGAGATCACCAGCACGATGTAGATGAACAGGCCGAACACGATCGACGGAACGCCGGTCATCACGTCGACGAAGTAGCGCACGACGTTCGCGAACCGCGAGTTCTTGCCGTACTCGGTCAGGTACAGCGCCACGCCGACCCCGACCGGCACGGCCACGATCGTTGCCAGCGCGACGATCTCGAGCGTGCCGAGGATTGCGCTGCGGATTCCGCCCGGGTTGCCGAAGAAGTTGCCGTTCGGGTCGGTCGTGAAGAAGCTGCCGCTCCACGATCCGACGCCCTTGTAGATCAGGTAGTAGACGATCAGGATCAGCGGCACGAGCGCGACCACCGTGGCCGCCAGCATCGACGCGCGCATCACCCGGTCGGTGCGGCGCCGACGGGCGCTGACGGCCTGCGCCGCGAGCCCGCTCACGGTGTGCCCCTCGGGACCGCGACGACCACGTCGCCGACGCCGGCATCGGCGGTTACGCGGCTTCCGTGCGAACCGCGCGCCACGAACCAGCGTGCGACGATGTTGACGAGCAGCGTCAGCACGAACAGCACCAGCCCGGCGGCGAACAGCGCCGAGCGGTGGATTCCGGTCGCCTCGCCGAACTCGTTGGCGATCACCGCGGCGAGCGTGTAGCCCTGCGCGAACAGGTGCTTGCCGATCACCGGCGCATCGCCGATCACGACCACGACCGCGATCGTCTCGCCGATCGCGCGGCCGAGACCGAGCATCGCGCCGCCGGTGATGCCCGACCGCGAATACGGCAGGATCGACATGCGGATCATCTCCCAGCGGGTGGCGCCGAGCGCAAGCGCCGCCTCCTTGTGCTCTGACGGCACCGTGCTCAGGACCTCGCGCGAGATCGCCGAGACGATCGGCAGGATCATGATCGCCAGGATCAGCCCGGCGATGAAGTAGTTGCCCGGGGTGATCGCGCCGGCGCCGCCGCCGATCCACGGGATGAACGAGAACGTGTTGGCGATCCAGCGCTCGACCCCCTCGAGCTTGGGACCGAGCACCCAGACGCCCCACAGACCGTAGACGACCGACGGCACCGCGGCCAGCAGATCGACCAGCATCCCCAGCGGCGCCCGCGCCCGGCGTGGGCACAGCTCGGTCAGGAACACGGCCGTCGCGACCGCGATCGGCACCCCGATCACGAGCGCGATCGTGGCGGTGATCAGCGTTCCGACGACCAGCGCGGCACCATGGTAGATGTCGCGCGAGACGTCCCAGTCGTTGCCGAACACGAAGCTCAGCCCGAAGTGGTGCAGCGCGTTGCTCGACTGGCCGATCAGGCGGATGAAGAAGTACGCGATCAGGATCAGGATCGCGGCCGCCAGGCCGCTCAGACCCCACTTCAGCGCCCTGTCGGGCAGACGGTGCAGCGGCGACCGCTCGAGCATCGAGCGGTCGCCGTGAGCCGGAATTGCGTTGGCCTGCACCTGCGTCCTAGGAGATCGGCGTGCCGTTGCAGACCAACTTCGCCAGCTGCGCCTGGTCCTTGGCTTGCAGCGTGGCGGGCAGCGGCGCATAGGGCAGCTGGCTGCCGCCCGCGCCGAGCGTCGATTGGCCGGCTCCGAACGCGTACGTGAGGAACTCCTTCAAGCCTGCGGCCGTGGTCGTGCTCGCGCCGCCGTCCTTGCACGGGTCGGTGTAGACGTCAAGGAACGTCTGCGAGACGATCGGGTACGCGGTCGGGTTGGGCGAGTTGATCGTCGAGATCCCGAGGTCGGCCGGCACCGGGACACCCGCGGCAGCCGCCGAGGTGTTCTGGATCGTCGGCAGCTCGTAGGTTCCAGCCGAGTTCTTCACCGCGGCGTATGTGAAGCCGTTCTCGAGCGCGTACGCCTGCTCGACGTAGCCGATCGCGCCGGTGGTCTGCTTGACCGCCGCGGCGACGCCGGCGTTCTTGGCCGCGCCCTCGCCGACCGGCCACTTGACGGTCTTGCCGGCGCCGACCGCGCTCTTGAAAGCGGGGCTCACGTCGGACAGGTAAGTCGTGAAGCCGTTGGTGGTGCCCGAGGAGTCCGAGCGGTAGACGACGGTGATCGCCGTGCTCGGCAGGCTGACGCCGGGGTTCAGCGTCTTGATCGCGGCGTCGTTCCAGGTCTTGATCTTGCCCATGAAGATGTCGGCGAGCGTGGGGCCGTCGAGTTTCAGGCCGGCCTTGATGCCCGGCAGGTTGTAGGACGCCGTGATCGCGCCGAACGCCACTGGGAACTGGAGGACCGGGCCCTTCATCGGCGTCAGATCGGTCGGCTTCAGGGCCGGGTCGCTGCCGGCGAAGCCGACGGTCGCGGTTTGCAGATCGGTGATCCCGGCACCCGAGCCGACTGCGTCGTAGTTCACCGTCAGGCCGCTCGACTTGAGGGTCGATGCCCACTGCTCGTAGATCGGCGCCGCCAGCGTCGAGCCCGCGCCGTCGATCGTCGCGGACACGCTCGGGGCCGAACTGCTGGCAGTCGAGCTCGAACTGCTGCTCGCGCCCGCAGCGCTCGACGAGGTGGAGCTGCTGGAAGAGCTGCTGGAGCCGCACGCGGCGAGCAGCATCGAAGCGGCCAGCAGGAGGCCGGTGAGGCTGATACGTCGTTTACTCAAGGTCATTCTCCGTTTCACTGAAATATCGCCGCCAAGTCTCCAGGGCCGATCGGGCGAAGTTGTTATTGAGATGTGAACTAACCGTTGAAGTCCTGTTTGGGCTCGGCGGCGAGGCGGTAGCCGAACCCGAAGTGCGTGTGGATGAAGTTCCACTCGGGGAGCGCACGCTTGAGCTTGACCCGCAGCTTGCGGACGTAGACGTCGACCGAGCGGTCGCCAGGCCGCATCTCCCGTTCCCAGACGAGGCGAAACAGCTCCTCCCGGGAGACGATCCGATCGGCGCGTCGCGCCAGTTCGGTCAGCAGCCGCAGCTCGCGGGTCGAGAGCGTCAGCGTGTGCCCGCTCGCGCGGGCCAGGTGCTCGGCCGGCGCGATCTCGAGCGGACCCATCTCCAGAACCTCGTGCCAAGCAGATGCGGTCGCGTGCATGTGAGCTGATGCTCGTTTCAAACGACCCGGCAGGCGTTATCCCTTGGTGAACGAGATGTGATCAGCCCGTGAACGGCCGCGACTACGCGAGCAGCCGCGGTTTGGACCTCTTTACGGGCCGCTCAACGCACGAGCGTGGTGTCATCCAGGGCGTCGGCGTGCAGTCCCAGGAAGTCGCTGCCGTGCAGCGCGATCGCGCCCGGCTGGTCGCTTGCAAGGGCCGCAAGCTCGACCTCGTGCAGCGCACCATCCGGCTCCGGAGCGAAGCGGTAGCCGACGCCGAAGTGGGTGTGGATGTAGTCCCAGTGTGGCGAGGCGGTGCGCAGCTTCTGGCGCAGCTTGCGGACGAAGACGTCGACGGAACGGTCGCCGTGGGCCATCGCATAGCCCCAGACGCGCTCGTAGATCTCCTCGCGCCGGAGCACGCGGTCTGACTGCGCAAGCAGGTTCAGGATCTCGAACTCGCGCGCGGTCAGCTCGAGGCTGGTAGAGCCCGCGTAGGCCTGATAGAGGTCGGGACGGACCGTGATCCCTCCGACCACGGTTGCTTCGTCGACGACGGGCATGTCGTTGCGCCGGTGACGGCGGATCGCCGCCTCGATCACGCAGATCAACTCCTCCGCGTGACAGGGCTTGGTGATCCAGGCGTCCGCGCCGAGACGTAGTCCGCGGACCCGCTGGGCGACCGATGACGGGCCGGTACAGACGATCACGGCGAGCCCGGGCAACCGCGAGCAGACCCGTTCGAGGTACTCCCAGCTTCCCGGACCGACAACCGTGAGATCAACTACGAGCGCGTTCAGGCGCATTGATACGAGCGCATCGGCCGTCACGGCGCTTGAAAGCGCGCGCAGATCCCAACCAAGCGTGTCGAGTCGGTTCGACAGCACCTGCAAGAAGCCCGGGTCGCGATCGATCACCGCTAGCCGGAGCCTGTGGTTGGATCGCTGCGAGCTTGAAGGCGCCTGGCTCTGGGCCGAGGCGTCGCTGGCTTCGGGCGACATGGGCGACACTGTAATGCAGATCCATGGTCGAACCGGTTCTCGTCGCGCCCCGATCACAAGATGGTCACACGCAAACTGCGACCGTTGCCGATCTCATGAGACCGCGCGAGCATTCGCGATGAGCAGCCGCAGGTCGCGCCGGGAGCAGGCGCTCGTGACCCGTGTCGGCGCGCCACGGGCGCGCGCGCTGCGCGAGCGGCGACAGCGCCGGCTGCGCACCGTGAGCGGCGCGGTGCTGGTGGCTGCCTGCCTGTTCGCGGTCGCGATCTCGATCTCAGCGCACCGGACGCGAACGCTCACGCAGCCCGAGATCGACGCGCGGGTCAGCGCCCTGCTGGCCGGCGTCCCGCAGCACGCGAGCACCCTTGGCGACCCGCGCGCGCCCGTCACGGTGACCTATTTCGGCGACCTCGAGTGCCCAGTCTGCAGGGAATTCACGGTCGACGGCGGGTTCCCGCAGCTGGTCGCCGATGACGTCCGCCGCGGCCGCGCGAAGGTCACGTACCGCTCGCTCTGCACGGCGACCTGCGCGGGCCCCGGGCAAAAGGTGTTCGACACCCAGCAGCTGGCCGCCTACGCCGCCGGCGAGCAGGGCCTGTTCTGGAACTATGCCGAGCTGTTCTACCAGGAACAGGGAGAGGAGGACAGCGGCTACGTCACCGCGTCCTACCTGAACCGGCTCGCCGCTCAGGTGCCGAAGCTGAACCTGCGCCGCTGGCACGCGCAGCGCGCCTCGCCGGCGCTGCGCGCGGCGCTGCGCGCCGACACCGGTGCCGCCGCGAAGCTGGGCGTCGAGGGCACGCCAACGCTGATCGTGACGGGACCGCGAGGCTCGCAGACGGTCTCGGCCAGCGTGCCGAGCTACAGCGATCTGGAGCAGTCGATCGAGCGCGTCGCCTAGCCAGGCGCTGTTTTCGCCGGCTCTTAGAGATGCTCGCTATTCTCAGCTCGCCGGATCAGAACGCCGTCCCAGCGGGGATATCGGGAATCTGATCCAAACCTCCTCCACAGACCAACACGCCATGGCCTCCCGCAAGGAACAGAAAGATCAAGCGCGCGCCGCGCGCCTCGCCGCTGAGCACGCCGCCGCCGAGCGCCTCAAGCGCACCCGCAAGCTGCAACTGTTCGGGATCCTCGGCGTCGTCGCCGTGATCGTGATCGCCGCCATCGTGATCTCCAGTGGCGGCAGCACCAGCAGCACGCCCATCAAGAATTCCAAGCAGGAGAAGCCGATCGAGGCCGCGGTCGACACGCTGCTGGCCGGGATCCCGCAGTCGGGCACGGTCCTCGGCAAGCCGAGCGCGCCGGTGACGATCACCTACTACGGCGACCTCGAGTGCCCGGTCTGCCAGGAGTTCACGCTCGACGGCGGTTTCCCACAGCTGGTCTCAAACGACGTCCGCCAGGGCAAGGTCAAGGTCGACTACCGCTCGTTCTGCACCGCGACCTGCAACAGCCACAGCCAGAGCCTGTTCAACGAGCAGCAGGTGGCGGCCTACGCGGCCGGCTTGCAGGATCGCTTCTGGTACTACGCCGAGTTGTTCTACCGCGAGCAGGGCGACGAGACCAGCGACTACGTGAACACGACCTACCTGGACAACCTCGCCGTTCAGGTCCCCGGGCTGGACTACGCCAAGTGGAAAACGGACCAGGGCGACCCGGCGCTGCTGGCGCAGGTGCAGGCCGACGGCACCGCCGGCAACACCGACGGCGTGACTGGCACGCCGACGCTGATCGCCATGGGACCCAAGGGCGCGCAGCCGCTCAGCTCAGGCGTGGCCAGCTACAGCGAGATCGAACAGGCGATCAAGCAGGTCACATGACCACGGTGCCCGCGTCCGTGTCGCGCTCGGCGCAGCGGCCCGGGCGCCTGGTGACCGCGATCATCGTACTGTCGGTGATCGGGGTCGGCGTCGCGGGCTACCTCGTCTACATCCACTACGAGAAGATCAGCCCGTTGTGCCTCGGCGGCCACCATGGCCACAGCAGCTGCCTGACCGTCCAGTCCTCGAGCTATGCCAAGCTGGCCGGGATCCCGGTCGCGGTGCTCGGCCTGATCGGCTACATCGGGATCCTCGCGTCGCTGGCGATCCGCACCGACACGGGCCGCGCGATCGGCTTCGCGATCGCCCTCACCGGGTTCGGCTTCAGCATGTATCTGACCTACCGCGAGATCTTCACGATCAAGTCGATCTGCGAGTGGTGCGTCAGCAGCGCCGTGCTAATGACGGTGCTGACGGTCCTGACCGCCTGGCGCTTCATACGCGCCGAGCCAGAAGCGGTTTAGCGCAGGTTTAGCGCTGGTTAGCGCTCAGGGCCGCGAGACGGCGCCCGGCCGTTCCCGGCGTTCACATCCTGATCACGAGAACTTGCCCGGTTTCTAACGGCTTCCGGCGCCCGACCGGCGAACCTGTCAGGTCATGAACGATGAGAACAGACGACCGGCGCCCAGCGAGCGCCGCGCCGGCGCGCCCGAACCCGGCCGGCGGCGCGTGGCCTTGATCGCCGAGGACCTCGACGCGCGTCCCGGCCTGGCCGACATGCTCGAGCAGCTGCGACGTCGCGGCGTCCCCGGCTACGAGCTCGAGCTGATCAGCGCCGGCGCCGGCGCCGGTGGCGCGCCGCGCCAGCCGGCGGACTTTGGCCCGCATGACTTCGACCTCCTGCACCTCTGTACGGCCGGCCCCGCCGCCACGGACGCGCTGGCAGCCGCGGCCACGCTGCGGATCCCCGTCTGCGCCAGCTATCACGCCGACGCGCCGGCGACCGCCTGCTATCGAGCCTGCGCGCTGGTCCTCTCCCCCAGCCGTGCCGCCGACGCCTCGCTGCAGGCGCTCGGCGTCGGGCACCAGCGCATCCGCCGCTGGGAACGAGGCGTCGACTTCGAGCGCTTCAGTCCCGCCCGCTACCATCCCGACGCGATCCCGGGCGCAGGGGGCGGGCAGGCAGCGCCGATCAACGTCTTGTACGCCGGGCGGCTGAGCTCCGGCAAGGGGCTCGAGCTGCTCAGCGAGGCGTTCCTGCTCGCTGCGCAGCGAGATCCGCGCCTGCAACTGGTGCTCGCCGGCGACGGGCCGCTGGCGCCGGTTCTGCGCGAACGGCTCGGCGCGCGCGCGGTGCTTCTCGGCTGGCTGGAGCGCGATGCGCTCGCGCGCGTCTACGCCAGCGCCGACCTGCTGGTGTTTCCGGGAGCCGCTGAGCTGTTCGGGGCGGTGATCCTGGAGGCGCAGGCGAGCGGCCTACCGGTCCTGGCGGTCGATGCCGGCGCCGGCGCCGAGCTGATCGAGAGTGGCCGCAGCGGCTGCGTGGTGGCGCCCAGCCCGAGCGCGCTGGCAGCCGCGATCCATGGACTGGCGCGGCGGCCGCCGCTGCGCGAGCGGCTCGCCACCGGCGGGCTGGCGGCGGTCCGCGGGCGTAGCTGGGAGCAGGCCGCGTGTCAGCTCGCAGATGGCTGGGCAGCAGCGCTCGCGGACAGCGATGTGCGCGAGGCGAGCGAGCTGCGCGAGGCCGCATATGCCGCCTGAGGTGGCGGGTAGCGCCAAGGGCTCACTGAGGCTGCTGGAGCCGCTGCGGCGCAGCGGCGAGCGGCCGCTGCGAATCGCGGACGTCGCGATCTTCTACGGCGAGCGCAGCGGCGGCATCCGCACCTACCTGGAGGCGAAAGCGGAGTTCGCGCGGCGCACCGGCGCGTTCGAGCACCATCTGGTCGTGCCCGGCCGCCCGCAGGCGGCCGCCGAGGACGGCCACCGCCACGAACAGCGCTCGCTGGGCCTGGCGGCGTCCAACGGCTACCGGATCCCGCTCGGCGGCGCCGGCATGATCGCCACGCTGCGCGCGATCGGCCCGGACGTGGTGATGGCCCACGACCCGTTCTGGACACCGCGGAACTGCTGCCGCGCCGCGCACGAGCTGGGCGCGATCGTGATCGCCGTGCACCACTCCTCGGCGGCGCTGCACGCCGCCGGCCTGCCCGGCCCGCAGGAGCTCTACAGGTCGGCGCTGCGCCGCTGGTACCGGCGCGCCTACCTCGACGTCGACGCCGTGATGTCGGTCGTGGACCCCGGCCCCGACGCCCACCGCACGCGCACGCTGACGCTACGACTCGGGCTCGATCCGGCGTTCATGCCGGCGTCCGGCCGCGTCCGCGAGGACCACGTCCTGTACGTCGGCCGGCTCTCGCGCGAGAAGGGCGTCAAGGAGCTGCTCGAGGCCGCGGCCGCCAGCAGCGAGCCGTGGCAGCTCGTGCTGCTGGGCACCGGCCCGGCCGGTGACGCGCTCGGCGAACGGGCAGCGCAGCTCGGGATCTCCGAGCGGGTCACGTTCGCGCCCTACCTCAGCGACCGCCACGCGCTCGCGCGCGAGTACGCGCGCGCCAGCTGCGTGGTGCTGCCGGGAGCGTACGAGACCTTCGGACTGGTCGCGCTGGAGGCGGCGGCCTGTGGCGCCGCGGTCGTGACCGCCAGCGTGACGCCCGCCGCGAGGCTGCTGGACGCGTGCGTGGAGACCTTTGCGGCCGGGGACTCGGGCGAGCTGCTGGACGCGATCACGCGGGCGCGAGCGCGGATGCCAGACGTGCGAGCCGCAGGCGAGCTGGCGCGTCAACACAGCTGGCACGCGGCGCTGGCGGCGGAGCTCGCCGACGTCCACCGGCTGCTGGGGGCATCCGCCGATCAGCCCCGGCTGATCGGTGCCGGCAGTCGATGAGGCGCCAGCTCGCGGTCGCCCTGCACGACGTCGAGCCGCGCACGTTCGCCCGCTGTAAGGAGATCCGGAGCTGGCTCGAGGAGCGCGACGTGCAGCGCGTCACGCTGCTCGTGATCCCCGCCGCCGACCTGCACCCAATCGGATCGCGCGCGCCCGCGCTGGCGTCGTGGCTGCGCGGCCGTGTCGCCTGGGGCGACACCGTCGCCCAGCACGGCCTCGCGCACGCGGCGAGCAGGCCGGCGCACTGGCCCCGCAACCTGCTGGCGAGCTGGCAGGGCGCAGGCGCGGCTGAATTTCCGGGGCTCGACGCGCAGGACACCGCACGCCGGGTGCAGACCGGGCGGCGGCTGCTGGCGGAGATCGGGCTCGATCCGCGCGGTTTCGTCGCCCCCGGCTACGCCTACACGCAAGCGTTGCGGCGCGAGCTGCGCAGCTCGTTCCAGTGGTTTGCGGAGCTGCGCTGCGTGCAGTTCGGGCAGCGCCCGCGGCTGCGCTCGCCGGCGCTGTGCCTCGGCGCCTCCACCTCGCTGAAGCGGCGCCTGTCGCCCGCCTACGTCCGCTTCGCCGCGGCCCGCAACGGCAATCAGTTGCTGCGGCTCGACATCCATCCCGCCGACTTCGATCTCTCCGGCCACGTCGCTACGATCGAAGCCGTGCTGACGCGCGCGCGTATGCACGAGCCCGTGACCTACGACGAGCTCCTGGATTACTAAATGGCGTTCAGCGGCGCAGCGGCCCACGCGGACGGGGCAGCAGCCCGCGCCCGCGTGGTTGAGGCGGCGGGCCTCGTGCTGCACGAGAACTGGCGCCAGGGGCACCGTTCAAGCGACGGCGTCAGCTACGCGTTCACCTGCCCGGCGACGCCCCGCTACCGCCACCAGTGGTATTGGGATTCGTGCTTTCACGCGATCGCGTGGCGGCACTTCGAGCCGGCCCGCGCCCGCAGCGAGCTGCGCACGCTGGTGCGCGCCGGGCGACTGGACGGCTTCATCCCCCACACCGCCTTCTGGGACCGCCCCGCCTACTGGCGCCGAGCGCCGTTTTACGGCACCCACACGGTATTCGGCGCCAGCGCCACCGCGACCATCCAGACCCCGTTGCTGGCGCTCGCCTGGGAGCTGGTCGCGCGGGCATCCCCCGATGATCCCGGGTTCGCGACCGAGGCGCTCGGGCAGTTGCGGCTGCACTACGACTGGCTCGCGCGCGAGCGCGACGTCGATGGTGACGGGCTGCTGACGATCATCGCCCCCGATGAGTCGGGGCTCGACGACTCGCCCAAGTTCGACGCGTGCTACGGCTGGATGCGCCACGACCGCCCCGGCCACTTCTGGCTGATCGAGCGTTACCGGCGACTCTCCTACGACGCGGCGCGGATCGCGGCGCGCTACCAGGAGCATGTCGAGGACGTCGTCGTCAACGTCTTCTATGCACTCGCGCTGCAGGCGCTCTCGCGCTTGGATGACGAGCACGGCACCGTCTACGCAGCCAGGGCCAAGACGACCATCGACGCGCTGCTGGGGCGTTGCTACGACGAGCGCAGCGGCCTGTTCTTCGACCTCGCCGGCGCCGCCGAGCGACCGCTGCGGG
Source organism: uncultured Solirubrobacterales bacterium (assembly GCA_963709135.1). Classification (GTDB taxonomy): domain Bacteria; phylum Actinomycetota; class Thermoleophilia; order Solirubrobacterales; family Solirubrobacteraceae; genus Palsa-465. The sequence goes on from CAVPVI010000005.1 coordinate 569,040, forward strand.
TATCCACGTGGTCCTCGCTGGCGCCGCTGGCGCTGCGCGAGCTGCCGCAGGACGTCCGCCGCCGGCTGGTGGAGGAGCAGCTGCTGGATCCACGCCGCTACCGGGCTCCATACGGGATCCCGTCGGTGTCGATGGACGAGCCCTCGTTTCACCCGGGCTTTCAGGCGTGGCGCTGCTGGCGAGGCCCGTCGTGGATGAACAGCGCCTGGCTGCTGGTGCCGGCGATGCGCGAGCTCGGATATACGCGGGAGGCGGAGCGGATCGTCGATTCGCTGGTACGCGCCGTCGACCACCACGGCTTCCGCGAGTACTACAACCCGCTGACGGGGCGCGGCCTAGCCGCCCGCGGCTTCGGCTTCTCGACGCTGCTCGTCGATCTTCTCGCAATTTGCGAGAATCCGGCGTCCTGGGGAAAGCAGCCGTCCGGCGCAGCCCGCATCATAAGCTTGTGAGCTGGCGAACGATTCGCGCCGCCGGGCACGACGGCTCGGGCCCGCAGCACGTGGCGATCGTCGATCTCGGATCGAACTCCTGGCGACTGGTCCTCTTCAGCTACGGCGCCGGCGGCTGGTGGAAGCGGACCGATGAGATCTACGAGACTGTCCGGATCGGCGAGGGACTGGCCGCCTCGGGGCGGCTGTCGGAGGCGGCGATGGCGCGCGGGCTGGAGACCCTCGTGGTGTTCGAACGCTTCTGCCGCGCCAACCGCCTGGGCGCCGACGAGGTGCACGTGATCGCGACCAGCGCGATCCGCGACGGCGCCAACCGCGACGACTTCCTGGCACGCGCACGCCACGAGACCGGGTTTGAGATCGAGGTGCTGTCGGCGATCGACGAGGCCTACTTCGGGTACGTGGCGGCGCTCAACACCTCGACGCTGACCGACGGTGTCGTACTCGACATCGGCGGCGGCAGCATGCAGCTGGTGCATGTCGCCGATCGCCACGCGCTGGAGCTCGTCTCGCACCCGCTCGGCGCCCTGCGGCTGACCGAGCGCTTCCTGGACGGCGCCCCCGACGAGCCGGCGCGTAAGAAGGATCTCCAGCGCCTGCGCGCGTACGTGCGCGAGACCCTCAGCGGGGCCGACTGGCTGGCGGACCGGGGCGGGCGCCTGGTGGCTGTCGGCGGGGCGGTGCGCAACCTCGCCTCGGCCGCTCAGCGCCGCTCCTACGGACTGCTCGGCGGGATCGACATCGGCGTGCAGGGCTACGTGATCGCGCCGGCGATGCTCGACGAGCTCGTCGAGGCGCTCGCCGAGCTGCCGGTCAGCGAGCGCCGCAGCGTCCCCGGCATCAAGCCGGGTCGCGGCGACATCATTCTCGCCGCCGCGGTCGCACTGCAGACCGTGCTCGAGCTCGGCGCCTTCAACGGCCTCGAGGCCACCGAAGCCGGGCTGCGCGACGGCGTGTTCCTCGCGCGCACGCTGCTCGACGAAAGCGACCCGCTGTTCCCCGACGTGCGCGCGGCGGCGGTGCGCAACCTCGCGATCCAGTACGAGTCCGACATGGCTCACACCGAGCACGTCGCCAAGCTCGCGCTGCAGATGCACGACTCGATGGTCAGAGGCAGCCTGTTCAGGCCGAAGCCCGGCGAGCGCGAATTGCTGTGGGCCGCCGCGATGCTGCACGACGTCGGCATGACGATCTCCTACGACGACCATCACAAGCACTCGCACTACCTGATCGTGTCGGCCGAGCTGCCCGGCTTCAACCCGCGCGAGCGGGCGCTGATCGCGCAGATGACCCGATATCACCGCAAGGGCACGCCGAAGCTCGGCGAGTGGGCCAGGATCGCCGATCCCGGGGACGAGGAGCTGCTCGATCGGTGCGCGGTGATCCTGCGTCTCGCCGAGCACCTAGAACGGGGCCGTGACCAGTCGGTCTCGCAGGCGCGGTTGCGCGTCAACGGCGACGGCGTCGCGCTGCACCTCGATGCCGACGGTGACCTGACGCTGCCGCGCTGGAGCGTCGAGCGCTATGGCGACGACGAAGCGTTCGAGCGGGTGTTCAGGCGCCCGCTCGTGATCGGCTGAACGCCGCCGAAGACGACGGGACCTCCGAACACGGCGGGGCGCAAACACGGCGCAGCCCGACAGGGCGGAGCCCGTAATAAAGTCAACGCCGGCAACACAAACTTCAAACAGGTGTGCGCCGGCAGCGTAGAGTTGGCGCAATGATCTGGCTCCTGCGCCACGCCGACGCCGCCGAGGGTCATCCCGACAGCGCCCGGCCGCTGACATTGCGCGGCGTGCGCCAGGCCACCGACGCCGGCAGGGCGCTGGCGATGCTTGGCGTGCATCTCGACGTCTGCCTCTCGAGCCCGAAGCTGCGGGCGGTTCAGACCGCGAGGCTCGTCTGCGCGCCGCTCGGCGTCGAGGTCGAGGAGTGTGCGGCGCTGGCGGGCGCGCCGTTTGACCCCGCTGAGCTGTGCGTGGGCCGCGACGACGTCCTGCTCGTCGGGCATGACCCCTCGTTCTCGCTGACTCTGCACGGCATGACCGGAGCCCAGGTGCGGATGCGCAAGGGCGGTCTGGCGGGCGTCGACAAGGGCGAGCTGCTGGTGCTGTTGCGGCCCTCGGAGCTGAGCACGATCGCGAGCAGGCAGGAGACGGCCGCGAGCCGCCAGGAGAGCGCATGACCGACCAGGCGGCACCGCGTGCGCAGGTCGAGACCGTGGACCTGAGCGACAAGTCGCTGTTCATCAACCGCGAGCTGTCCTGGCTGGAGTTCAACGATCGCGTGCTGCAGCTTGCCGAGGACGAGCGCGTGCCGTTGATGGAACGGCTCAAGTTCACCGCGATCTTCGTCTCCAACCTCGACGAGTACTTCATGATCCGGGTCGCCGGCGTGCACGATCAGATCGATGCCCGGATCGACGCGCGCGGCCCCGACGGCCTGTCGCCGACGCGAATGCTCGAGGAGATCTCACGCACGATCCGTGCGCAGGAGTTGCGCCACGTGCGGACCTTCCGCGAGGGGATCCTGCCGGCGCTGGCCGAGCACGGGATCAAGATCTCCTCTTGCGAGGACTCGGGCGCCCCGGACCGGGTGATCGAACGCCACTTCCGCGAGCAGATCTTCCCAGTGCTGACGCCACTGGCAATCGGTCCGGGTCGACCGTTCCCGTACATCTCGAACCTGTCGCTGAGCTTGATCGTGTGGCTGCACGACCCGGTGACCGACACCGACGCGTTCGCGCGGGTGAAGGTCCCCAAAGAGGTCCTGCCGAGGTTCGTGGAGATCGCGGCTGACACGTTCATCCCGCTCGAGGACATCATCGCCCGGCACCTGGACACGCTGTTCCCCGGGATGGACATCATCTCCTACGATCTGTTCAGGGTCACGCGCGACGCCGACTTCGAGGTCTCAGACGAAGCCGACGACCTGCTGCGGGCGGTCGAGGACGAGCTCCGGCGCCGGCGCTTCGGGGAGGTCGTGCGGCTCGAGGTCGGCGCCCGGATGAACGCTGTGATCCGCGCCCGCCTGATCGACTGGCTGGGCGTCGACGAGGTGCAGGTCTACGACGTCAACGGCCTGCTCGACCTCAGCGACCTGTGGCAGATCGACGGACTCGAGGGACACTCCGAGATCCGCCAGGCACCGTGGACGCCGATCACGCACCCGGCGTTCAGCGCCAGGGCGGATGAAGACGACGACGACCCGGACGTGTTCGCGGCGATGCGCACCGGCGACGTGCTGCTGCACTACCCTTACCACTCGTTCTCGAGCAGCGTCGAGCGGTTCGTACGCCAGGCGGTCGATGACCGCAACGTGCTCGCGATCAAGATGACCGTCTACCGGACCTCAGACGACTCGCTGCTCGTACCGTCGCTGATCGACGCCGCCGAGAAGGGCAAGCAGGCGGTCTGCATGGTCGAGCTCAAAGCGCGCTTCGACGAGCGGCGCAACATCCGCTGGTCGCGCAAGCTCGAGGAGGTCGGCGCCCACGTCGTGCACGGCATCCCGGGCCTCAAGACCCACGCGAAGGCGATCCTCGTCGTCCGCCGGGAGCGCGGCGAGGTCCGCAACTACGTGATGATCGGGACCGGCAACTTCCACGCCAAGAACGCCCGGCTGTATGAGGACTTCGGCCTGTTCACGACCGACCGCGAGCTCGGCGAGGAGGTTGCCAACCTGTTCAACTCGCTGACGGGCTATGGCCATCCCAAGCGCGAGCGCAAGGTGCTGGTCGCGCCCCACTCGATGCGCGACCCGCTGCTCGAGGAGGTCACACGCGTGATCGAGGCACATGAGGCTGGTGAGCCCGCACGGATCGCGATGAAGATGAACTCGCTCGTGGACCGCCGCTGCATCCAGGCGCTGTATCGAGCCTCGCGCGCGGGCGTGCCGGTCGATCTCAACGTGCGCGGCATCTGCTGCCTGCGGCCCAGCATTCCAGGCGTCAGTGAGACGATCCGCGTGACCTCGGTGGTCGGCCGCTTCCTGGAGCATTCCCGTATCTACTCGTTCCACTACGGGACGCAGAGCAGCTACTACATCGGCTCGGCGGATCTGATGCCGCGCAACCTCGACACGCGGGTCGAGTTGCTCACTCCGGTTGAGTCAGCCGAGCTGCAAGCCGAGCTGCAGGACACGCTCGAGCGCTGCTTCGCCGACGATACGAACGCGTGGACGCTGGACGGCGAGGGGCGCTGGCATCGGCTGCAGGGACGTACCCGCTCTGTCCACCGCGAGCTGATGGAGCGCACGATGGCGTTCGCCTCAGCCGCTCCCGGCGGCTGACGCGGTGCGAGCTCAGACCGCGCGCTGACGCAGCCGCGCTGACCGGGACCGACATGCACAGCGACCTGCTCCTCGTGATCGTCGTCGCCTCCGCGCTCGTGTTCGACTTCACCAACGGCTTTCACGACACGGCGAACGTCGTCGCCGCCGTGATCTCGACCAAAGCGATGACGCCACGGGCCGCGGTCGCCCTCGCGTCGGTGCTGAACTTCGTCGGCGCGTTGCTGTCGATCAAGGTCGCGGCGACGATCGCGACCGGAATCGTGAGCGTTGGGCAGGTGACCGAGACGATCGCGTTTGCCGGGTTGATCGGCGCGATCGCGTGGAACATGCTGACGTGGTCGGTCGGGATGCCGTCGAGCTCGTCGCACGCGCTGATCGGCGGCGTCGTCGGCGCGATGCTGGCCGCCGTCGGCGTCGACGGCGTTCACTGGCATGAGTTGCTGACCAAGGCTGCGTTGCCGGCGGTGGTGGCACCGCTGACGGCGTTCGCGCTGGCGTGGATCCTGATCATCGTGATCTACCGCGTGGTGCGCCACCGGCGGCCCGGCTCGGTGAACCGGACCTTCAAGCTGGGCGAGATCGTCTCCAGCTCGCTGCTGTCGCTGGCGCACGGGACCAACGACGCGCAGAAGACGATGGGCGTGATCGCGCTCGCGCTGGTCGCGCACGGCGACCTCGACGCCAAGCATCTGAGCGTGCCGACGTGGGTCGTACTGGCGGCGGCGAGCGCGATGGCCTTGGGCACCTACGCCGGCGGCTGGCCGATCATCAGGACGGTCGGCACGCGGATCATCAAGATGGACAGCGCCCAGGGGTTCGCGGCGCAGGGCATGGGCGCGGCCGTGATCCTCGTATCGACCCACTACGGCTATCCGCTCTCCTCGACCCACGTGATCTCCGGCGGCGTCGCCGGCGCCGGCGCCGCCAAGCGGCTGTCCGCGGTGCGGTGGGGCGTCGCCGGCAACATCGTGGTCACCTGGCTGGCGACGTTCCCGCTGGCAGCGTGCTTCGGAGCCGCCGTCTACGTGCTCGCGCACGCGCTTGGCAGCGGCGCGCTCGGACCCGGCCTGATCGTGCTGGTGGCCGGCGTGTCCACCGCCTACTGGCTGGGCGCGCGGCGCTCTGACGCGGGCCCAGCGCAGGCATGACGTGCGCCGCTCGCTGCGGAGAAGGATGCACCCCGGACTCTCCGCACGTTTCCCCTCGCCACAAGGGGAAACGTGCGTCGAGTGATCCTCGGCGCCGCTAGCCGGTGGGCGCCGACGCTGGGCGGGTTCCCAGCTTCACTTTGATGTGCAGCGTCTTGCCCGAGCGATCGACTGTCAGCGTGACGGTGGTTCCCGGCGAGTAGCCGCCGATCTTCGAGATGAAGTCCTCGGTCGAGCTGACCGATGTGCCGTCGATCGCGGTGATCAGATCTCCCGGGTCCAGGCCCGCCGCAGCGGCGGGAGACCCGGCGGCAACCGGTGCGGTGCAACTGGAATCCGACGAGGTCGCGATCTCGGCGCCGCCGCTGACGCTCGGGTTCAGACAGACGCCCACGTAGGAGTGCTTGATCGGGTGCCCGGCGATGATCGCCTTGGCGATCTGAGCGTCGGTGTTGGACGGGGTCGCGAAGCCCACACCCGCGCTCGAGCCCGAATCGGTCTGGATCTGGTCGTTGAGACCGATCACCTGCCCCTCGGCGTCGAGCAACGGGCCACCCGAGTTGCCGGGGTTGATCGCCGCGTCGGTCTGGATCGCGCCGGTGATCGTGTAGTTGTTGGGGGCGGTGATGTTGCGCCCGACGGCGCTGACGATCCCCGCCGTGGTCGTCTCCGGCAGGCTGAACGGGCTGCCGATCGCGACCACCGGATCGCCGACCTCGGCGTCCGAGGAGTTCGCGAACGCGATCGGGTGCAACTGCGCAGCCGGCACGTCGACGCGGATCACCGCGACATCGGTCGAAGGATCCGTGCCCAGCACCTTCGCGGACGCCGAGTAGCCGTCCTGGAAGTTGACCTTGACCGACACCGCGTTGTTGACGACGTGCTCGTCGGTGAGGATGTCGCCCTGCATGTCGTAGACGACGCCTGCGCCCTCCCCCTCGCTTTCCTGGGTGCTGCCGCCGCCGAACAGGTTCAGTCCGCTGGAGCTCTGCGAGGTCTCGATGATGTCGACCACGCCCGGACTGTCCATCCGGTAGATCTGGTTGATCGTCAACCCCTGAGCCTTGCTGACCGACGTCGGCACGCCGACCGAAGTAACCCGGGAGACAACCGTCGTCACAGTCTTCGTCGAGCTGCCGCCACTGCCCGCGATCGCCAGTGCGACGATGCCACCGGCGACGGCGCCGGCAACGACTGGTAGGACGTTAGATAGACGGCTCATGCTGGGGTTTCTCCTCCGGTTGCTTCCCTGTTCTGATCGATCCCACTCAAGTGAAGCAGCGCCGGCTTAGAAAGCTCTCAGAAGCAGATGAGAACTATCTAAGACCCCACAGAGGCTGAGGGCCTATCTCGATAACCCGGCGTGCGGGGCGGAGCGCCCGAGGGTCAGGGAGTCCAGGGAGCCAGGCGGCGAGGGTGATCCAGCGGGCCGAAGCGGTTACCGAAGGCGCTGGCCAGCGCGCGCCGAAGGCCTGCCGCCGTCTTGTGCTGGGATGCCGCGATCTGCGTCAGCGACTTGCCCGCACGCAGATCGCCCAGCAGCTTGGCGTTGCTGAGGCCGAGATAGCTCGCCACGGCACCGAGGTCGCCGTGAGCGCCGAACCTCCCCAACCTGGGCGCGCGTGGCAGGCCCTTGACCGCGCCGCCCCAGTTGCCGGCGCCCCAGCCCGCCCCGTGCCCGCCGAGCCCGAGCACCGGCGCGACGCCGCTGCTCTTGATCCGCTGCTCGATCGCGTTCGCCTGCGCCTGTGTCAGCCGGCCGGCGGCGACCTCGGCGGCAAGCCGGTCTGCGTACGCACCTTGCAGCGCGCTTGTCAGCTGCGCCGGCGCGACGTTCAGGCGCTTGGCCACGTCGTTGAGAAACGCCTGGCGCGAACTGCCGGACGAGCTCTGGGTGGCGGCGTAAGCGCCGCCGGCCGCGGCAACCGCGATGATCGCGACCAGCGCCAACGTCAGTTTGCGTTTGAGCTTCGATGACACCGTTCTGCGTGAACCAGGTTGGACGGGCACCCGTTCAGCGGTGGAGTGCCCGTGGCGGTATTTGACCACACATATCCACTCCCAACAAGAGTGATTTTGTGATCAACCCGAGATCTTCGATTACCTTTAGGTTGGCCCTGGGCTACTTCTCGCGGACCTAGCTGGGCAGACCCTCACGCGTCCCGAGGGCCGGCGGTCGACAAATCGAGAAACACATCCAGCGCGTCCGGATTGGCGAGCGACTCGCGGCTGACCGCCTGCTCGATCGGCGTGCCCATCAAGATCCGCTTGACCGGGACCTCCAGCAACTTTCCGGAGAGCGTGCGAGGGACCGCGGCGATCTGCCTGACCTCGTCGGGCAGGTGCCGCGGCGAGCAATCTGCCCGCAGTCGCCGGCGGATCTCGGCGATCAGCGCGTCATCGAGTGCGATCCCGTCGCGTAGCACGACGAACAGCTCCATCCAACCGTCGGTGCCGGCGCGCGGGAGGTCCACCACGAGCGCGTCGAGCACCTGCGCCAGCGACAGGACCGAACGGTAGATCTCGCTCGTGCCGATCCGCACGCCGCCGCGATTGATCGTCGAATCGGAGCGACCGTAGATGATCGCACTGCCGCGCGAGGTGATCTCGATCCAGTCGCCGTGACGCCATACGCCGGGAAACATCGCGAAGTAGCTCTCGCGGTAGCGTTCACCGCTCGCGTCGCCCCAGAGGAAGATCGGCATCGACGGCATCGGCTTGGTGACGACGAGCTCGCCGACCTCGCCGATCAGCGCTTTGCCGTCCTGGTCCCACGACTGCACCGCCGCTCCCAGGCTGCGCGCCTGCAGCTCGCCGGAGTGGACCGGCAGGGTCGGCACACCGCCGACGAAGGCAGTGCACACGTCGGTTCCACCCGACATCGAGAACAGCCAGGTGTCGGAGCCGACCTCGTCGTAGACCCACCGGAAGCCTTCGGGGGACAGCGGCGAGCCGGTCGAGCCGACCGACCGCAGCGCCGCCAGCGTGCGGCCGGAGCGGGGCGCAACGGCGGCCTTCATGCACGAGGCGACAAACGCCGCGCTGGTGCCGAAGCACGTCATTTGCGTGCGCTCCGCAAGGTCCCACAGGACATCGAGGCTCGGGTATCCCGGGTTGCCGTCGTACAGCACGATCGCGGCATCGGTGAGCAACACCCCGACCAGCAGGTTCCACATCATCCAGCCGGTCGTGGAGAACCAGAAGAAGCGGTCGCCCGCCTGCGCGTCCAGGTGCAGGTGACCCGTCTTGACCTGCTCGAGCAGGATCCCGCCCTGGCTCTGGACGATCGGCTTGGGCAGGCCGGTCGTGCCGGAGCTGTACAGCACCCATAGCGGGTGCTCGAACGGCAGCGCCTCGAACTTGAGCTCAGGAACCTCCGCGGGCAGGAAGCCCGGCTCCCAGCCGCGGCCGCTGAGGTAGCCGAACGAGACCACGCGCGGCGAAGCCGGCAGCGCCGCCGCGATTTCGCTGATGGTCGCGCGGCGATCGAAGTCCTTGCCGCCGTACCGGTAGCCGTCGATCGCCAGCATCACCTTTGGCTCGATCTGGCTGAAGCGGTCGATCACGCTACGGGCACCGAACTCCGGTGCCGCCGAGGACCAGATCGCGCCGATGCAAGCGCACGCGAGGAACGCCGCGACGGTCTCCGGGATATTGGGCATGTACGCCACTACACGGTCGCCGGGACCGACGCCGAGGCCGCGCAGGCCGGCCGCGATCGCCGCCGTCTGCTCGCGCAGATGCGCCCAGCTCCACTGGTCCAGCTCGCGCAGCTCGGAGCTGTGCATGATCGCCAGCGCCTCCGGATCCTTGCCGGCGAAGATGTGCCACGCGTAGCTCAGGCGGGAGCCTGGAAACCAGCTCGCGCCAGGCATCTCGGCGCTGCCGAGAGCCCGCTCGGCGGCGACCTCGAAGCGCAGCCCGCAGAACTCCACGATCGAGCTCCAGAAGGCCTCAAGGTCATCCACCGACCAGCGCCAGAGCGCTTCGTAGCTGTCGGTCTGCACGCCGCGCTGCGCCGCCAGCCAGGCCTGGTAGCGACTGATCGTCGCGGCGGCGATGCGCTCAGGCGACGGAGTCCAGAGAAGCTCGTGTTCGGTCATCGCCACCAGTATCTTGCACCGGCAGCCGGGCCGCTACATGAATCGTTTTCGAAATTGGCGGGCCGGGGGGATCTCGGCGAGCAACCAGCCGGTGGAGCTTCGCTGATCAGGCGCGCAGCGCTTCGGTCGGGCTGAGGCGGGCGGCTTTGGCGGCGGGGTAGACGCCGGCGAGCGCGCCGATCAGCAATCCGGCGGCGGGCGCCGCGACGAGCGCGTAGAGCGGCACCACGAACGGCTCGTTCTGCGCGACGGCGTAGATCTCGGTCGCGCCCGCACCGAGGATCAACCCCGCGACCCCACCCATCGCCGCCAGCAACGCCGACTCGGTCAGGAACTGCACACGGATATCACGCTTGGTAGCCCCCAACGCACGACGCAGGCCAATCTCCCCGCGACGCTCCAGCACCGAGATCACCATGATGTTCGCGATCCCGATCGCGCCGACCAGCAACGCCACCGCACCAAGGCCAAGCAACAACGTCGTGAACTGGCCCTTCGCCGCAGCGCGCGCCTCCAGCACATCCGAAGGACGGCTGACCTCGACCCCCGAGGCGTTCTGCGGATCAGCCGTCGGCGCCAGCAGGTTCGACACCGGCACGACATCGTTGACGTTCGCGCGCACGTAGATCTCCGACGGGTTCGGCTGGGTCTGGAACAGCTGCTCGGCGACCGGCAGCGTGATGAACACGGTCGTGTCGAGCGTCGGGTCGAGGATCACCGGCTTCATGATCCCGACGACGGTGAACCAGCGCTTACCGAGGTACACCATCACGTGCCCACCGACGCTCGAGATCTGCAGGATGCTGGCCGCCTGAGCGCCAAGCACGACCTCGGGGAAACGGTTGCTGATGGAGTCCAGGAAATGTCCCGAGGCCATCGAAGTTCCGACTACACCCGGCAAGTTGTCCCCAGCCGCGTCGACGCCGATCCCACCGGTCTGCTGCGTCGGCACGAACGGCGTACGCAACACGATCGCGCTCGAGATCTGGTAAATCGCCGCAGCACTGTCGACGTTCTGCATGTGATTGATCATCGGCACCGCCGTATCAGGCAGCACCTCAGCAGCGCCAAAAAAAGACGTGCCGGGCGCGACCGTCAACAGATTCGTGCCGAGACTATCGATCGTCGCCAGCAGATTCGCCTGGCTCGAGGACGACACGCCGACCACGGCGACCATCGCGCCGATCCCGATCGCGATCCCGAGCGCTGAGAGCGCCGCCCGCAACTTACGGTTACGCAACCCCTGCCAGGCGACGCCGAACAACTCACGCGGCGGCACCCGCGAAGCACGCAAGCGGCCTACCCGAGGCAAACTGGCGGACGCCGTACTCATGCCCGATCATCTCCCACGATCTCACCGTCGCGCATCTGGATGCGGCGCGGAAACACCTTCGCGATGCGCTCGTCGTGCGTGATCAGCACGAGCGTCGCGCCGTCGTCGGCCAGCCCGTGTAGAAGCTTGAGGATCTCCTCGCCGGACTTCGAGTCGAGGTTCCCGGTGGGCTCATCGGCCAGCACGATCGAAGGCCCCTTCGCGATCGCGCGAGCGATCGCGACCCGCTGGCGCTCACCACCGGAGAGCTGCTGCGGGCGGTGGCTCAGGCGGTGCCCGAGACCGACGCGCTCGAGCGCCGCGCGCGCCGCCTCGCGACGAGCCTTCACCGGCTCGCCGCTGTACAGCATGCCGTTGGCGACGTTGTCCACTGCGGTCATCGCGTCCTGCAGATGGAATGACTGAAACACGAACCCGATCTCGTGCGCCCGCAGCCCCGCCAGCTCGCTGTCAGACGCCTTCACGACGTTGTGCCCGGCGACGCTCACATCGCCCCTGGTCGGACGCTCAAGCGTCCCCATGATCGTCAACATCGTCGTCTTGCCCGATCCGGACGGCCCCACAACCGCCACCTGGTCGCGGTTTGGAACCTCGACGCTGACCCCACGCAAAGCCGACACCCCACCGGGGTACTCCTTGGCGACGCCCTCCAGTCTCACCGCAAAGCCATTACGGTGCGGTGCATCACCGGGCGCCCGCAACGGGCGCCCGGCGCTCTCATCGATCCGCACGCTCATCCCTGCGAATCCGTCACCTGCAGGCCGGAATAGATCCCCGGTCCGGAGATCTGCACGTACCCAGCCGCGAACAAGCCCGTCGTGACCGGGACCAGCTTGTGCGGAGCCGCAGCCTCCTGGACGGCATAGTTGCCGCCCGAGGTCGCCAGCAGCGCCGTGACCGGCACCGACAGCACGTTGTTGGCGACCGCCTCGGCGAAGTTCACGCTCACCGACGCATCATCCAACCCAGCCCCGGTATGACGACCGCTGAGCGCGACCGTCACCGGAATCGTCGCCGAAGAGCTCGAGCTCGAACCCGACCCACTCGCGGCCGCGCCCGTGCCGCTGGAGCTACTCGACTGCGCGACCGGACTGACGCCCGTGATCACGCCGTCGACATAGCTGCCGTCCGGCATCTCGACCGTCACATGCTCACCGAGCACCGCCTCGCTCTGCGAGCTCGCGCTCAGATCGACGGTCACGATCAACTGCGTCGAGGTCGTCGTCATGATCGCCGTCGCACTACTACCAGCACCGCTGGACGATGACGACCCCGTCGAACCCGAGCCACTGCTCGCCGTCGAGCCCGTGCCGCTCGAGCTCGAGCCGGTGGTCGAGGCGCCGCTGAAGCTGGTACCCGACGAACTCGAACGCCCGGCACCGGCCGTCGACGTGGCCGCGCCAGTCGAGGAGCCCGCGCCGGTCTTCGATGACGATGATCCCGACTTGGCTTGCGCCTTGAGCAACGCGATCAACGCCTGCAGCGTCTCCTGCTCGACCGACAGGCTCGAGGAGGAGGAGCTGGAGCCGGGCCCCTTGCCGCCCTTGCCCTTGCTGGTCGTGGACGTAGACGTCGTCCTGGTACTGACCGGCGCCGCAGACGCGGTCGTGGTCGTGGTCGTATACGGCGGGGTAGTCGGACCCTGCGCGGTAGTCGTGCTCGCGGTAGTCGTGCTCGTGGTGGTCGTCGCTGCCGGTGCGGCCGAGGTGGTCGTCGTGGACGTTGAGGTCGACGCGGCCGTCGAGCAGGTCGTATCGGTCGTCGTGGTCGTCGCCGTCCCGTCGATCGTCGTCGGGCACGACACCTGCGCCGCGTCAGCCGTCGGCGTGGTCGAAACGCTCGCAGTCGCGCCGCTCGCCGACTTACCGGCGCCGAGGTCGAGGTCGACGAACACCGACTTGGCCTCGAGCACCCGCGTACTGACCGCGGAGCTCGAACCGCCGCCCGTGGAACCGAGCGTCGCGCTGACGCTTGCGATCAGCTGGTCGCCCGGCAGGAACACGACCTGCCCGAGCGTCAGATCACCCGTCTCGGTCTCATCGAGCGAGCCCTGGAACGCCTCGACGCCTGCCGTCGTGGCGTCCTGCCATTCGTTGTTGACGACGATCCCATCCGGGTTGAAGCCCAACGCGACTAGATCCTGGTTGAGCTGCAAGACGTCCTGGCCGTCGGTGATCCCCGAGGTCAGGTCCCGGTACGCCGGCGTGGTCCCAGTCAGAAGGATCACCGGCGAGCCATCAACGTCATACAGCGCCTGGCCCTGCTTGATCACCTGGCCGATCGCCGGCAACCACGTGATCGTGCCGCTGACGCGGTTGTACACAGTCTGCGGACTGGAATAACTCAGCGTCCCCGCCTCGGTATCGGTCTCCACCAAGTTACGGCGCTGCACCGTAGCCGCGCCCGAAGACGCCTTGGGAGTGCTCGCAGCGGTCGTCGTCGAGGTCGTCCCGACGCCGATCACGACCCCGACCACCGCCACCGCCGCCACGACCAGCGCAGCGCTCGCCAACAAGCGCTTACGCCGCCTGCCCGCGGGCAACAAGCGTAGAGCTTTCAGGCGATCACGCACCGGCCGCCCCCGCTCCACCACCGAACCGGCCGCCGCCGAACTTCGGCCGCAAGCTCGCGCAGGCGGTGTTTGCCGTCTTGTATGCCGGCGTGTTCAGCAGGGCGCGGAAGTTCGTGCCGCCGCCGGCACCGCCGGCGCCGAATGCGAAGCCGCCACCGCCCGGGCCACCGCCGCTGGTCGTCGGATCGGGAATGTCGACCCCGTGTGAGCGCATGCAGGTCGCGTACTTCACGAGCTCCTGCGTGCGCGCGGCGCGCTGCGCCGGAGTCTCGGTCGCGGCCGGGAACGCGGCTGTCAGGTACTTCTGGCAGTCCTTCATGACGGCCTCGACCTGAGCGCGCGGATAGTCACGGAAGGCCGAGAAGATGCCGCCCGCGCCGCCGCCGGCGCCGCCCGTGGTACCCGAGTCCGAGACGTTGATCCCGTGCGAGCGGAAGCACTTGGCGAGGTTCAACCGGGCGGTGGTGGAACCGGCCGTCAAGCCGCTGCTGTCGCCGACCGCCGCGACGCTGGTCGAGCTGTTCGACGCCGATGATCCGCACGCGCCGAGCGCGACTCCAACCGCGATCGCGCAGAGCGCGACCGCCAACCGCCCACGGGTGAAACCTGATGCAATGAACATTTTTTCGAGAAAGCTCCTAGATCTTGCGCCCACGCTCAGCGCTGACACTTACTGCTCGCGTTATCTGCGGAGCCTGTCAGCGCAACGTAAGAAATCAAGAAATACAAGCCATGAACAGATTAGGTCTCGCTAACAAACAGGGCGCGCGCCCTCAGGCGCTTGGCGGCCGCTCGCGGATGATCCGCAAGTTGCTCGTCTGCGCCTGCAGGCGATCGAACGCAGCCTCGAGCCCATTGGCTGGTGGCTCGATCGTCCACAACTTGCCGACCTGATGGACCTCGCCGGCGGCCTTGAGCTTGTGCAGCCGGCCCAGCGTCTTTGAGTGGTTGAGCCCGGCGGCCTTGGCGATACGGCCGGTGGAATGCTCACCGCGCGGTAACTCGCGCAGCGCTCGCTTGAGGCGATCCTCGTGCTCGGCCTGGCGGGCGCGGGCCTGCGCCTGGGACTCGGCCGGTGTCTGCGAGGGCTCCGCCCCCGCCGCCGGCGCGGGCTGCCCGGGCGGGGCCGCATGCGAGGACGCGGCCTGCTCGGCGGGCGTCTGTGCCTGAGGCGAGGCCTGACCACGCGTGCGCACTTGCGCGGCGCCCGCCTGCGAGCCTGTCAGCGCCGGCGCCGTGGGGCTCACCTGAACCTGCAGCGCCTGGAGGCCGTCGCCGTTGGGATGGCGCGCGCGGCAGGCGGCGCAGAGGACGATCGGTTCGCGTCCCGGGAGGCGCACCAGCTCGAGCTGACGCCAGTGACGGCCAGACCGGCAGACGCTGCAGCGGCGTCCCGCGCGCTCGATCTCGGCGACGTCCTCCACGGCGTTCATGTCATTGACGATAGACGTTAGCGTCGCTGCTCGCATCCGTCGCGGGGTTTAGAGTGGCGGCTTCGCGGCGCAACACGTCCCACGCGAGTTGCAGGTCCTCGCGGGTGGTATACATGCCGCCGATCGCAAGCCGCAGCGCATAGCGCCCGTTCAGCACCGCATGCGAGATGAAGATCTCGCCGGAGGCGTTGACGCGATCGAGCAGCGCCCGGTTGTGATCGTCGTCGCCCGCGTGCCTGAAGCAGACCAGCGAAAAGTGGCGCGGCGCGGAGAGCTCCCAGCCGGGCTGCGCGGCCACCCACTGCTCGAGCTCGCCCGCGAGCGCAACGCAGTTGCGCACGTGCGCCTGCAGCCCCTCGCGCCCGAGGCAGCGCAGGGTCGCCCACAGCTTCAGCGATCGGAACCGGCGCCCGAGCGCCGGGCCGTACTCGCTGAGGTTGAGGCCGTCCTCGGCCGGCGGCGTGCGGAGATACTCGGGGATCAGGCTGAAGGCGCTGCGCAGATCCTCCGGGCGGCGTGAGAGCAGCAGCGAGCAGTCCATCGGCGTCAGCATCCACTTGTGCGCGTTGACGACCAGCGAATCCGCCTGCTCCACGCCGGCGAACGCCCAGCGGAGCTCCGGGCAGACCATCGCGGTACCGGCAAAAGCGGCGTCCACGTGCATCCAGGTCCCGGCGGCCGCGCACGCCTGCGCGATCTCAGGGATCGGATCCACCGACCCGGACGCGGTGCTGCCCACGGTTCCGACCACGATCGCCGCTGCGCTCAGGTCTCCGAGCTCGGCGGCGCGCATCGCGAACCGCTCGTCGCAGGGCACCTTGAGCAACGGCACTCCCAGCATCCTCGCCGCCTTCTCCACCGACGAATGGGCCTGCTCCGAGGTCACGACCAGGTCACGGCCGGTGGCGTGGCGCGCCGCGATGATCGCCGCCAGTGTCGCGGTCGAGGCACTGTCCTCGATGTGCCCGTGCCAGCCGTCCGGCAGGCCGATCAGATCCGCCACCCAGGCCGCCACCACGCCCTCGAGCTCGGTGCTGGCGGGCGCCGTGCGCCACAGGAACGCGACCGAGTTCAGCGTCGCCGCGAGCATCTCGGCCAGGATCGCCGGCTCGCACGAGGACGCCGGGAAGTACGCGAAGTAGCGGGGGTGCTGCCAGTGGGTGACGCCGCGCAGCAGCAGCCGGTCGAGGTCGCGCAGGACCGCCGCGAACGACTCTCCGTGCTCGGGCGCCCGCGCCGGGAGGCTTGCGGCGATCTCGCCGGGAGCGACTTGCGCGAGGACCGGCAGCTCGTGCAGGCGCTCGAGGTATCCCGCCGCCCACTGCAAGGCGGCGGGGCCGTGCTCGCGCAGAACCGCGCCGGGTGGCGGCTGCCCGGGCCGTTGCGAAGGCTGCGCGCTCACGGCAGCACGCGAAATTCGATCCCGGCAGCCACCAGCCTGTCGATCAGCGCCTGCCCCATCGCGACGGCTGGGGTGAGCTGACCGGCGCGCTCGGAAAGCTCGTCGTGGGCGAGACAAAGCGCTGACTCGGCGAGCATCTTCGAGGTCTCGCCGTAGCCGGGATCACCGCCGCGCAGCTCGGTGATCAGCGTCTTGCCGTCAGCTCTGGCGACGAACCGCACGCGGAAGTACGAGCGGGCACGCTGCTCGGCACTCGGTCCCTCCCCCGGGCGCTTGATTCGCTTCAGCAGCGCACGCGTGGGACCGAACTGCGCCAGCGCGAGCCCGGCGCCAACGCTGCCCAGTAGCGTCGCGAAGGCCGTCAGCTTGCCGACGACGAGGTAGTGGCTGTAGCTGAACTGCGGGCCGTAGCGGTCGAGCGCACGCGCCGAACGCAACACGATCTGGGGATCGATCAGCGGCGCCGGCAGCACCCAGCCGCCGGCGGCGGGCTCGTTGTGCGGGGTCCCAACCCGCCCTTTGACCGAGCGCCCGGCTGGGCGCTGCTCCAGCGAGCGGCGCTCACGCGCGAGCTTTGCGCTCTGGCGCAGGCGACCCATCGCGTTGATCGCCGAATGGTAGGTACCGCCCGAGAAGCTCCCTTTCATCAGCCCGAAGCCGTCGAGCTCGATCGGAACGCCGGCGGGCAACTGGTTGACGGTGTAAAGCGCCCCGAGGTCGTAGGGGATCGAGTCGAAGCCGCAGCAGTGCACGAGCCGGGCGCCGGTCGACTGCGCCTGCTGGTGGTATCGCAGCCACATCAGGTCGACGAACTCGGGCTCGCCGGTGAGGTCCACGTAGTCGCTACCGGCCGCGGCACAGGCAGCGACCAGCGGCTCGCCATACAGGGTGTACGGCCCCACGGTGCTGATCACCACCTTGGCGGCGTGCGCGATCGCGTCGATCGAGGCGCGATCGTCGATCTCAGCGTGCAGCAGCGGCAGCTCCGCGCAAGCGGGATTGATCCCGGCCAGCCTCGCGCGCACCGCCGCGAGCTTGTCCTCGTTGCGCCCCGCGAGCGCCCAGCGCGTGCCGCGCGGAGCGTTGCCGGCGAGATACTCGGCGGTCAGCGCGCCGGTGAACCCGGTCGCTCCGAACAGCACGATCTCGTACTCGCGAGCGGAGCCGTCAGCCACCGCCCTGCGGCTCCTCGCGGCGCTGCTCGTCGGGCTGCTGCTCCTCACGCTGCTGCTCCTCACGCTCGAGCGCGCGGGCGGCGCGCAGCGCGCGCTCGGTACTCACCCCGGCGGTCGCCGCCACCCAGCACGACACGGGGGCCGCCTGACGCTCGGAGCTGTGCGCCGCGATGCCGGCGACCGCGAGCAGCTGTGCCACCTCCTCGGGACTCGGCGCCGCCACGCCCAGCTTCTGCGCGTACGCGGCGATCCATCCCTCGGCGTTCATGCGCCTGAGCACTCTAGCGGGAGCCCCGCTAGCGTTGCGATGATTGCGCAAGCGTCCGTCGGGACGCCTCGCGTCCGCGTGCGCAGCCGGACGCGATCGCTGCCCCAAACGTGAAAGGTCACATAGATGAGGGTTCTGGACGGCAAGGTCGCGATCGTCACGGGAGCGGCCCGCGGGATCGGTCGTGCGACGGCCGAGTTGTTCCTGGCGCAGGGCGCTCAGGTGCTGATCGCCGATCTCGACGCCGACGTGGGCGAGCGGACCGCGCGCGAGCTGGGAGGCGGGACGCTGTTCGTCGCCGGCGACCTCACGAAACCCGGCGTTCCCGAGCGGGTCGTGAAGGCAACGATCGACGCCTGGGGACAAATCGACATCCTCGTCAACAACGCCGGCTACACGCTCGACCGTCCGCTGCACACGATGAGCGACGAGTGGTTTCAGCGCATGCTCGAGATCCACAATGTCGTGCCGTTCCGGATGTGCCGGGCGGTCGCGCCGTACATGCGCGAGCCGGCCAAGCGCGAGCGCGCCGAAGGTAACGAAGTGTTTCGCAAGATCGTCAACGTCTCGTCCGTGTCGGGCACGCTGGGCAACGCCGGACAGGCCAACTACGCCTCCGGCAAAGCCGGCGTAGTCGGCCTCACGAAGACGCTCGCGAAGGAGTGGGGTCAGTTCAAAGTCAACGTCAACGCGGTTGCCTTTGGTTACATCGACACACGCCTGACAGCGTCCAAGGATCCATCGAACACGATCGAAATCGACGGCGAGCTGATCCCGCTGGGCGTTCCCGACGCGGTCCGTCAGATGGTCCCGTTGCTGATCCCGCTGGGCCGCTCCGGAACCGTTCAGGAGGCCGCCGGCGGCATCTTCCTGCTGTGCAGTCCGTGGTCAAACTACATCCACGGCCAGGTGTTGACGGTCAGCGGCGGCATGTTCGGCGGGATGACCGCTTAGGGCGGGTGCCCTTAGAGCGGAGTCGCGCTGCGCGCGCCTCCGTTGAGCGATTCGCCGGCGCGAATCTCTCGGGTGGGCAGGTGGCACTGGTCAGGAGAGGGCCGCAGCGCGGCCGGGCAGCAGCGGGAACGAGCGTTGTGGGCGTGGCGGCAGGATGTAGTTGGCGCGTTTGAGGACGAACATGAACTCGTTGATGCCGTTGTTCACGGTATCGGTGATCGCCGGGTTCTGGAGCTGCGCGCCGGTCGCGTTCATCGCCGTCCTGGTGGTCACGAAGTCGGCGATCGTCCGCTGGATCGAGACGAAGTGCAGCCCCGCCTGGCCGCCGTCGATCGTGTCGAAGTCGCGGCGGATGATCAGCGGCTTGTTGTTCTTGCGAGCCTGGCCCGAGGTCTGCGAGTGACCGATCACGCCGTAGCGGTTGATCGCCTGGTTCATGAGGTTGGAATTCGGCGGCGCGTCGGTCGTGAAGCTCGCGACCTCTGCCGGTGTCGTCTCCGGTGAGTACATGCGGGCGACGCGCTCCTGCTCGGTCAGATCCTGATACCAGCTGTTCAGCCGCAGACGCATGTAGCTGACCTGCATCGTGGTGCCCTGCGCGAACGGCCCGTCCGCGATCGTCACGTAGTCCTCGCTCGCCTGGTTCTTGAGGAGTCCCGATTTGAAGCCCATGAACAGCGGGCTGCCGGCAGGCACCGGATTGCCGGGCGGGATGCCGCCGACGTGCTGGTTGGCTGCCGGCAGACCGGCGCCCGCGAAGCCTGTGCGCGTCTCGCGCCAGCGCAGCGCGTCGGTCAGGCGCAGCGGTCCGCTCGCGCCCGGCAGTGGATCGCCGTGCAGCAGCGCAGCTTCGACGGCGGCGAGGCGCTCGTCGTCGTCGCACGCCAGGTGCAGGCACAGGTGATAATCGTCGATCGCGGGCGCCTCGAAGTCCGAGAGCCCCTTCGCGTAGGGGATCGGTGAGCTGATCGCCAGCAGCTTCTCGAAGTACGACGGCCCCCAGCCGGCGACCACCAGCAGCCCGGCAGGGCCCCACCGGTAGCGGCGCTGCAGCGTTCGCAGCGACGCCTCGAGCAGCCGCGCGTGCGCCGGGGTGGGCTCGCCGATGACGTCGAAGAACAGCAGCCGGTCGTGCATGGGCGCAACCGGGTTGCCGAACTGATCGCGCGCCTCGACGGCCGTCCAGGCGTGCTGGCGCACGGGCACATCCACGGGCTCCGGCCCGAGCTCCACGTGCGGCACGGCCGTGGCCACGGACGCGTTGCCAGCGGACCCGCAGGCAGCGAGTCCGCCGGCCGCGACGGCGCCGGCGCCGGCGCCGGCGCCGGCCAGGAAACGACGTCGCGTCAACATCCTTGCGCCCTCCTTCGTCCTTCGACCATCCTCAGGTCGCCGGCGGCGCTCCACTTGCTCGCGGCCTGACCGCACAGACACTCTTGACTGGCCATCCGGACGCTCATTTTGTCGGCGTCCAGTGGAAGCTCTCGGTGACCACGTGCGGATGCAGCCAGACGTTCTGGTACTCGAGATGGCGCGCCGAAACGGGCGGGCTGATCAGCAACTTGAGCTGGTAGGTCCCGGCCCCCGGCAGCACCACGTTGTTGCCGTAGTGCGGGCCCATGAACGCCGACAGCATCGGCCATTGCCGCTCGTCGTAGACGATCTTGGCGTCCTTGGTGATCGTCACCCAGACGCCGGCGTAGGGAATCGGGACGCCGGTATGCGCGTCGTTGAGCATGATCATCAGGTGAAAGCTGACGTTCTTCGGGGGCTTGACCAGCTGTTCGCTGGTGCCGTTGTAGATCACGAACGGCGCGGCGGTCATCGTCCGCGCCTCGATCTGCATGCCCTGCCAAGTCGTTGCAGCGAGCAGCTGCGAGGGGACCGCCTTGATCCCGTTGACGGTCATGCTCGCGACCGCGGTGCCGGCCCCGTTCATGTTCATGCCCGGCATGCTCCCGGCGGAGCTGCCCGCCGAGCTTCCCGCGGCGCTGCCGGCTGAGCTCCCGGACGAGCTCGCCACCGGGCTCCCGGAGGCGCCGGCGGCCGCGCTCGACGACGAGGTCGCCGTCTTGTCGGCGGCGGCGCAGCCGGCGAGCAACGCCGCGGCCCCCAGCAGGGCGCCGGCGCGTGTCGCATTGCGTTGCATCAACTTGAATCCGAGCATCAAACATCTCCCGGCGACTTCCCGTCGCCTCTGGTTGGACTCGCCAGACCCTGCTGATAGGGGACCAGCGTGTACATGACATACGCAAACAGGATGAACAGCAGCCCGGCATTCGGATCGGTCGCGCCGCCGGCGGGAATCCCGCCGAACCCCTGACCGACGACCCAGTAGATCAGGTTCAGCGCGGCCGCCAGCACCAGGAACTCCTGCGCGCGCCAGTTGCGCGCGACCGTCACGGCGATCGCCAGCGAGACCGCCGCAAGGACGATCGCGATCACCAGGCCATTGCCGTTGGCGGCGCTCGCGCACCAGTCCTGGACGCTGCTCAGCCAGCTCATTCCCGACGGCGCGGCGTTGATCGCGTTGCGCACCGCGTTGGCGCTGCTGCTGGGCGCCAGCAACCACAACCACGCCATCAGCCCCCATAACACCGCCCAGATCGTGCGCGCGCCGCGCACGCCGACGAGACCGCCGGGGCGGCCGTTCGGCCACACGATCAGGCCGATCAGCCCGTACAGGAGCACCGCGCCGGGCGCGCCCGTGAGCGGTTGCGACATGTTCATGAACAACATCCCGAACGCCTCGCCGAACCACCACACGTAGAGCGCCCAGGCGAACGAGAACGCGAGCGCGGGCTTGACCGTCGGCCGGTACAGGATCCCGAGCGCGATCGCACATTGCGCCAGCGCGAACAGCGTGTTCCAGACGGTCAGATCGCCGCCCGCGGTCTTTGCCGCCCAGTTGATGCTGCCGGCCAGCCAACCGGGCTGACCGGCGGCCATGCCTTTGATCATCTGGACGAAGCCGTTTGAGTACATGAACGACTGGAACTGCAGGCCGGCGTCGAGCAGCCAGATCAATCCCAGCAGCGTCTGGCCTGTGCGGGTCGCGTCCGAGAAGAAATAGGCCCGCAGGCTCGACTCGACTACTGGGCGGCGGGGGCCCGTGACAGCACCGGTCCGGCGACCGGCGGCGCTTGTGCTCAAGTTGGTCACTCCGATTCTTGAATTGGGAAGGCGAAGCGCGAAGCATCGAGCCGCGCGCCGACCGGCGCCGCGGCTCACGCGCACTCCGTGAAGAGCGATCGGCGGCACGCGCCCCCGCGTCGGCAGGCGCGTACCGCAAGGCATGGGCCTCGCGCGCGGCGAGGCCTCTGCGATGTGCGTGACCTCAGCGCGGCGGGCCGCGACCGGACCAGCCACCGTCAAGCGGCGGATACGAGACGGCGAGAAAGCTCGCGGGCCGGGGCAGCGCCAGCGCCGGGCCGCCGTGTGGGGCCTGGCGGTGGTGGCGCCGCTGCGCCACCTCGCGCAATACCCAGAGCGCTCCGTGCAGGACGGCGGCGAGCACGAGGCCGATCGCCGAGGCGACCGGGATCGACCACCAGCCACCGAAGCCGAAGATCCCCGCCACCCCGGCGGGGTGCCCGGACGCGAACAAGCCTTCGAGGAACTCCTGGCAGGTGAAGATCGCGATCAGGCAAGCCGAGCACGCCAGCCAAAGCCCAAGCAGTGAGGTGACGTAGCGGGGCGCGCTCGTGTGCCCGGCGAAAGCGCGGCCGAGCGCTCGCAGGAAGCCGCCGAGCACAAGCGCGATCGCCAGCACGATCCACGGCACGACCGAGTGCAGATACGAGTGGCCGGTGCGCGCCAGCACCACTCCGGCATGGCCGCCGTAAGCGAGCACGTAGCGAAGCTGATGAACGGCGAATGCGGCCGGCGGCAGCAGCAGGATCTGAGCGAGCCCGCCGCGCAGCACGTGGCGCCTGCAGCGCGACATTCGCGCGAAAGATACCGTGCCGGCGCCCGCGCGGGGGCGTCTACCGGATCTCGCGGATCGCAGCGCGCGCGGCGTGATAGCCGCACATCCCGTGCACACCGCCGCCCGGGGGCGTGCTGGACGAGCACAGGAACAGCCTCGGATTGGGCGTCGCGTACGGGCAGCGCCGCAGGAGCGGCCGCGCGAACGTCTGGCGTAGGCTGGCGAGGCCGCCGTTGATGTCACCGCCGACATAATTTGGGTTCTCCGCCTCCAGCTGCGCCGGTCCGCGGCTGGCGCGCGCCAGCACGAGCTCGCCGAAGCCCGGCGCGAACCGCTCGATCTGCGCCTCGATCGCGTCGGTCATGTCGAGCGCGGAGCCGTTCGGAACATGGCAATAAGCCCACAGCGTGTGCATCCCGGCCGGCGCCCGCGCCGGATCGAGGAGGCTCTGCTGGGCTACCAGCACAAACGGGCGCCGGGGGTGCCCCCCCTGTGCCACCGCCAGCTCGGACGCGGCGATCTCCCCCAGGCTCCCGCCGACATGCACCGTCGCGGCGCAGCGGCACGCCGCCGCGAGCCACGGCACTGGCCCCGACAGCGCATAGTCGACCTTGAACACGCCCGGCCCGTAGCGGAAGCGACCCAGCGCCGCGCGGTAGCGCGGCGGCAGCGCGTCGCCGCAGATCGACAGAACCTGGCGTGGCGCCAGGTCGAAGAGGACGATCTTCGCGTCGCCCAGTTCGCGTAGCGAGCTCACCTCGCGCCCTGTCTGCACGACACCGCCATGGGCCTCCAGGCACGCCCGCAGCGCCGTTGTAATCGCCTGCGAGCCCCCGCGCGCAACCGGCCATCCGGTCGCGTGCGCGAGCGCCAGCAGGACCAGGGCAAAGGCTGACGTCCCCGGCGCGCCGAGCGGGCGCAGCGAGTGCGCGCCCATCCCCGCCAGCAACGCCCGAGCGCGCTCTCCCTGAAATCGCGCGGCGGCGAGGCCCTCCAGCGACCGCAGCCCCACCAGGCCGAAGCGGGCGGCGAGCAGCGGCGCCCGCGGCAGACGCGTGAGCGGCCCCAACGTAAGCTCGGCAAGTGCCGGCCAACCGCGCGCCAGCGGGCCGATCAGCGACGCATAGGCGCCGGGGTCACGCCCGGTGCCGGCGCCGGCGCCGAGTCCCGTCGCGGTCCGCTCGATCGAGCGGTAGACCGCGACGGCGCTGCCGTCGTGCAGCGGATGCGCAGCCTGGACCTCCGGATAGAGCAGCTCCAGCCCGTAGCGCTCGAGCCCGAGCCCTGACAGGAACGGCGAGCCGGTCGCGAGCGGATGCACGGCCGAGCAGACGTCGTGCCAGTAGCCGGGCAGCGTCAGCTGTGCCGTGCGCGCCCCGCCGCCGGCTTCAGGGCCGCGCTCCAGCACCTGTACCGAGTGTCCGGCACGTGCCAGCTCGATCGCCGCGGCCAACCCGTTCGGCCCACCCCCCACCACGATCGCGTCCACCACTCAGAGCCTCAGATCCATCAGAGCCTCAGATCCATCAGAGCCCGAACGTGCTCGCGAGGCGACACGACGCGTAACCACGATTACGTGTAGGGTGCCTGGATCCGCCGGTTCCCGGCGAAAACTATCGAGGGTCTGCATGCCGAGATGCAGATTCCGGGCCGATCTGGCCGATAGTGACGGAAGTTCCCCTCTGCGGGCCGATTGGTATGAGAAGACGCTTCGCCATCACTCTCAGCATGTTCGCGGTGCTCGCGGTCGCACCTGCGGCGGGTGCCACGACGCTCACCGGCCAGGTTCTCGCCGTCTACCGCAACGAACTGAGCGTCGTCAGCGCTGACCACAACGCCGCCAGCTATAAGTACAGCGCCCGGCTCCCGGCCGGTCTGGTGGTCGCCGCCGAGGTGCGTCTTGCGATCCGCTCGCGCACCGCCATGAACGTCTCGGTGCTGTGCCGCAGCGCCGGCGCGGTCTCGTTCTACGCGACGGTGCTGTCCCGGACCCAGTCGCAGGTGGCCGTCGCGCTCGCAGACGGCTCCCGCTACGTCACTGTGCGCGGCGCCGGCAGCAGCCTGCTCGGCAACACCAGCGCGCTGCGCTCAGGGCGGACGATCCTACTCACGCTCAGCCGCTCGCCAACTGGGACGCTCAGCACGACGATCACGACCGCTCCCAACCTATCCGGCGGCACCGGCCTGAGCGCATCGCCGGCGCCCGTCGCCAGTTGCAGCACCCCCACCACATCCCCAAAGCCGGCGCCCGCGCCGGCCCAGCCCGCGCCGGCCCAACCCGCGCCGGCCCAGCCCGCGCCGGCGCAACCCGCGCCGAGCACGCCGGCGGCAGAGACCGTGACCGGAACGCTCACCGCCGTCGGCACCAGCGCCCTCACGATCCTCTCCTCGGCCGGTCAGTCGGAGACGGTGCAGGCCAGCGCCGGCCTGCTCGCCGGCCTGCAGGCCGGCGAGCTCGCCCAGGTCACCTACACGCAGGGCGCCAGCGGCGTGCTCACAGCTCTAAGCGTGACTCCCGAGGGATCCTCGACAGCGACACAGATCACGGGGACCATCACCCAGGCCTCGGCGTCCTCGGTCACGATCCAACCGAGCACCGGAACCGCGCTGACGCTCTCGACCGCAGGGCAGCCCGCGCTTCTCGATGGATATCTTCCCGGCGACACGGTGCTCGCCATCTACGCCGCGTCAGCATCCGGAGGGACGCCCGTGGCCGAGCAGATTCATTACACGACGTCCCGCGAGGCGGGCGCGGCGTCCGGCTCGATTCTCGCGATCGACTCCTCCTCGCTGGTGATCCAGGTTCCAGCCCGAAGCCTGACCGCGATCGCGGCGATGCAGGCCGCCGCCGACGACATCACCCAGGCCGACTACACCTATGTGTGGGGTGGCGGGCACCAGGTCGCCGGCCTCGCCGACGCCGGAGATGTCGCCGGCGGCACGGACATCGGCTACGACTGCTCCGGCGCCGTCGGGGCGGTGTTGGAGGCCGGCGGCCTATGGCCGCCCGGAACGGGTATCCCGAACGACGCCGGCGTGATCGCAGACCTGATGGCGAGCGGCGTAATCGCTCCCGGAGCAGGATCGGGCCAGCCTGAGGTGACGCTCTACGACGATCCCGGCGTTCACATCTTCATGAACATCAACGGCGGCTTCTTCGGCACCTCCGACGGCCAGAACGGAAACGCGGCTCAGCCCGAGGACGGGGCCGGCTGGCTGAACGACGACCACCCCGACACCTCGAGCAAGGTTTTCGAGCAGTACCACGTGCTACCGAGCCTGCTCACGCCCACCGTCACTTACGCCCCGACGCTTGCGTTCTCGGCCGGCGAGTCCCTGCTCACAGCCGCGACCGTCGGCCAGGGCGCGCAGATTGCCTACACCGAGGCGGCGGGCGCCACCCCAGTCGCGCACACGATCACGCTCGCCGGTCAATAAGCGCCACGATCGCTCGCTCGGCGGATCGCTCGATCGTCCCGATCGCTCGCTCGCTCGCTCGGCGGATCGCTCGTCCCGATCGCTCGCTCGCTCGCTCGGCGGATCGCTCGATCGCTAGCACTGGATCCCGAGCGGACTGGCGGCTTCCTGCTCGAGCTCTTGCAGGGTGACCCCCGGCTGCTCCTGGCGACAGAGCGGCAGCCAGTGCTCAGCCTCCTGTACTTCCTCGGGAGTCGGGCCGCTTGATGACGGCGTGCTTTGCGCCGTCGTCGATCCGCCGTCAGGCGTGGCCACGGTCGTGCTCGACGCTGTCTGAGTCGCCGTCGAGCTGCCGCCGGCGGAGGCCGAACCGCCGCTCGACGTCGATGTACTCCGCGTCGTCGTCGAACTGCTGGTGGAGGCGGTCGTAGAAATGCTCGACGCGGTCGTAGAAATGGTTGACGTGGTTGTGGAAGCGCTTGACGCGGACGCGGTCCCGGTCGGCTGCGAGCTGCTGACCGTAGCTGAGGTTGGAGCGGCCTGAGTCGAGGTGCTGCCCGAGGACGTCGCCGCAGTAGCAGGCGGCGCAGACTGCTGGCTCGTCGAAACGCTGGTGCCGCACCCCGCGAGCAGCAGCGCAACGCCAACAGCCGTAAGGGCGGGTGCCCTAAGCCCCGTCGACCGGCGTCTGATGATCGGAACCGCCACGCTGCGCGAGTATATGCGCGCACCACAATCGGCCGCCGCTCCAGGACTGTGGAGCATGCTCACGACCCCAAGACGTCGGTGTCCTCGTCGTATTGGGTTCTCGTGCGCCTTATACGAGGGCCAAGAACAGGGCCGGCGGTTCATGTCGGGCCGAACGTAAGGGCGCGCACTAATTTCTGCGCGCTCGCTACCCGGAGCCGGCTTGCGCCCGGAATGCCATAAACGCAAATAGGTGTTTGCTGGGTAGGGCATAACCTCAGGTAATGGATGATGTGCGGCGGCACCCGGCGCAGCGGGCACGCGGGGCGATCACGCACGTAGGTGCCGACCGAGGTATTCGATGGATAGGTGACGCTGGCTGGCGAAGAACGTGTCATCGTGGCAGCCGCTGGTGATGTCGATCGTGGCTGAGCGGCGTAGTCGTTGCGCCAGCGCAATGACCCCTGGGTGGAACGGGTCGCCTGCTCCGGATGCGATGCGCAGGGGTGTGTGCGCGAGCGTGCGTGTGTTGGTGAGGACGTCGTTCTCGGCGAACTCTCGCTCGCTGGTGAACGCTTCAGGGTTGGCGGCTTTCGCTTGGGCGTAGGAGGTCCAGATCGCTGGGCTGATCGCGGCTGCGGCCGCGATCGTCTCGGGGTGCTTCTCGGCGATCAGGATTGTTCCGTAGCCGCCCATCGAGATACCGATTGCGCCGATCGAGCGCGGCCTGCGTCCGAGGCCGAGTCGCTGGCACATCGGGATGACCTCGTCGATCAGCATCCCCAATGGGTCATCGCCGGGGTGTGGGTGCCAGTACAGGTTGCCGCCGTCGACTGCGATCAGCGCGATCGTGGGCAGTCGGTTGCCGGCGAGCGCCCGCGCGAGCGCAAGGCCGCCCAAGCCGCTGGCGTGGCTGCCGCCATCTGCGTGCAGGTAGAGACCGAGCGGGAGCGGGTTCCCGAGTCCGCTCGCCAGGACCCGCCGGCGGGTCCAGCCCCTTGACGGCGATCCGGCCATCGTTCAGGCGACACCGGCCCGCACGCCGCCCCCTATGGACCACTGGTGGGATAGGTGCGGGCAATGACGGAACTGCCCGCTAACGCGCATTCGCCCGACTCTCCGCCGATCGTCGTCAACGCGAGATGGACGTCGACACGGAGGATTTGAGCCTCGGTGCCCTGCGAGATCTCGACATCGAGCGGAGGGGTGCTCGGCACCGTTGTCGCGGCGATCCTGGCGGGAAGGTCGGCCGGCTCATGAGTGCGCGCCGAGTTCGGCACGAGGCGGAAGGCCAGCGCGTCGCCAGGATTGACACTGGCATGCTTCACGGGCCCGCTGCCGAGCTTGAAGATGATCGCGTCCGTCGCGCTCGCGCTGTCTGCGGGCACCTCGAACCGCAGGGTCCAGGTCGGAGCGCCCCGCTGGCAGCGTCCATAGAAGCCCCCAACTGTGGGGACCGCGAGCACCTCAACCGGCGTGGGCGCCGGCTTGGCTGCGGACGTAGTCACCGACCGGCCCGGGACTGTAATCGTCACCGACCGGCCCGGGATCGTCATCGTCACCGACCGGCCCGGGATTGTCATCGTCACCGTTCTCGTCGACCCACCGCAGCCGGCTATCGCCACGCTCAACGCGATCGTGGCTGTGGTGACGGCTGTGCGTCTCCGCATAGCCCGATGCTACATGCGGCCCGATCGGTTCGAGCACAAACGCGAGCACCTGGTCAGGACCGAGCCGATCGATCGCCTGCTCCAGACCAGCCATTAGATCGGCTGAAATGCTGCCAGGCGCGTCGAGCGTCAGGCCAGCCGCGCGCGCAGCGGGCTGCCTGCCCGCGCGAAGTCTTCTTTGAGCCGCAAAAGCCGACCGGGTCGGTCGATCACCGCCTCGGCGAACAGCCATAGCGCGGATCTCTGTTCCTCATCGATCGCGGCACGATTGATGATGTCCCGCTCGATCACGTCGATCGTGGCGCCGGATTGCACCGCCGCCCCGATCCGGCATTGGATCTCCGCCAGTGGTGCGCTCCTGGTGTCGCTCAGAGCGACGCTCCTCAGATGCCGGTCACTGACCATCGTCCATGGACCATGGTTGCCGGCACGCCGGATTGTGTTGTGAAGGCGTCGTCTCATTGCTCGCTCCTATCCCAAGGGTTCGCTTCGCTGAGGCCCTCAGAACTCGAGGCCCGTCCCGCAGTCGCGCCGATCCGCGCCGTAGCGCCTGCCATAACCATATCTCCGCTACCTCTCAGTCAACGCAACAGATTGATGCAAGCGCAGGGCCGAGATCGTCGGGCCCAAGGCTGGAGCCGGCACCAGGAGAATCGTGTGCTCGGCGATGGTGACGGCGTTCTCAACGATTCGTTGCAGGCAGCGTGCGAGCAGGATCATGAACATCGCGCGTTCCCGCGCACGCGGTGCCTCGCCGATCCCGACCGCGTCGCTGACGATCTCGCGGTGCAGTCCTTCGGCGGCTGCGCCGTCGCGGATGATTCCCCGCGCCAGCGGCCCGTCGGACATCGTGAACGCGTCGCGGGCCCGTAGGACAAGCGACAGCGCGGCCTGGCCGATCGGCCCGGTCGCGTCGAGGAGGTGACCGTCGCCGGCCGCGCAGCGGCAGCAGAAGGGCACGAGCTTGGCGATCGCGGCGCACTGCCCGCCGATCCGCTCCACGCAGCGTAGGATTGTCAGCAGCGCCGCGAGGCTCCGGGGGTCGCCAGCGGCCGGGGCTGGGCGCGCCAGCAGGCACAGCACGCCCTGGTGGACCTCCGCGTAGCGTTCGTCAAGCATCTTGTCGTCGGCAATCACCAGGCGAGCGAGTTCGACGTTCTCGCTGCCCACGGACTCGAGCGCCCGCTTCAGTTGCCCCACAACCATGTCCAGAGCATCGATTGTCTGGAGCTCGAGCTCCTGCAGATCCTCCCGCCACTTCCAGGGGGCCGCCGGCTCCACGCCCACGCGCGCACGTCGCGGTTCGATGCTATCGATCGCCGAACCCACACACCACAGACTGCCGACTCCTTCGCTCATCGCAGCACCCAAGTCGCTCGAATTCCTATCACGCCGAGTCGCTCGCAGATCATCACGCGACCCTCGAAAGCTCATCAGTACCCCAGATGTCTGATGAGGTTATATCGATCCCTGGGGTCGCAAAACTATAATATGTTCTCGAAACAGACGTCAACTCGTGGGGTTGGTTTCGAATAACGAGGCTTCTTCTTCATCAGTGAGCGCGTCGGGCACAATGCGGTTGTGGAAGTCCGCCTCCGTCCGTTCACGGTCGTCGACGAGTACGCAGCGCGTCAGGCTCACGCCGAGATGGGCGAGGAGGACTTCACGTTCCTCCTTGACTGGTCCGCCCAGGAGCCCTGGTCCGTGTACCTGGAGCGATTGCAGGCGATTCGACTCGGTCGCGAGCTACCGCCTCGGTGGGTGCCGTCGACTTTCCTGGCGGCGGACGCGCGAGGCGAGCTTGTTGGCCGTGTTTCGGTCCGTCACCGGCTGAACGACTTCCTGGCCAGCTTCGGTGGCCACATCGGCTACGGCGTGCTGTCGCGGTATCGCAGGCGTGGATACGCGACTGAGATCCTGCGCCAGTCGCTCATCATCGCTCGCGCCGAGGGGGTCGACCGAGTGCTCGTCACGTGTGACGAGGACAACGCGGGATCGGCGACCGTGATCGAGCGTCTCGGCGGAGTTCTCGAGGACATCCGTCCCGACCCGGCCGGCCCCGCGAAGCGGCGATACTGGATCGCGTGAAGCGTCTCGGGGAGACAAGCTACTCCGGCAGCGGCTCATTCGCCGGCGCGAGATCTCGGTGATAGCACAGCTGTGGATGAGTCTGGCCGGGGTCGTGGTTGGAGTATCCGTGGCGCTCATAGAATCGGCGAGCGTCGGTGTCCTCGCCATCGACGTTGATCTCGAGTAGTTCGGCGCCGCGTTGGACGCACAGCGCCTCGGCTGCCTGCAGCAGCGCCGTGCCGATCCCGTGACCGCGCTCTGCGGGCACGACGTAGAGCTCGTCGAGCAGGGCGACGGGTCCCTCGCACCAGACATTCGGGCGCAGCGTCAGCAACGCTATTGCGACAGCCGGCTCGCCCGCAAGGAGCGCCACTACCTCACCGTTGCAAAGCATCTGCTCAAGACGCGCGGTGAGGACTTCCGGTCCCGGCGACGGTGTCCCGAATTCGCGGTTGAACCGATCGAGCAGGGCGGCCACCACGCCGGCCTCGGAGGCGGTCGCAGCGCGTGGCGGTCTGATCTCGTCAAGCACGGACGAAGTGTGGCGAATCCACCCGAACCCGACTAAGGGCGCCCTAAGAGCCTACAGGGCGCGGGCCTGAGTCCGGCTCGAGACATCGGCGGCGTGTCTGCTCGAGTGCTCGGGATGCCTGACGCCAGAGCTCGCGCACCAGCACCTCGGCGGGTTGCGAGACAACCAGCTCGTGGGCCTGTCCCGCCCATAGGTTCACGCGCTCGGGGTCATCCGCACGGCGGGCGGCGGCACGGATCGGCGCGGTCAGGTGGTGTACCTGCGGGTACGCGCGTGGCGCCTGCGCGTCGTGCTCTGCCATGAACTCGTTGACGATTCCGCGCGCGTTACGGCCGCTGAAAGCCCGAGTCAGGCGCGTCCGGTCGGAACTCGCAAGCTTCGCGCGCTGAGCGGGGAACGTCCCCGCCTCGGGCGTAAGCATCAGCGCAGTTCCCAGTTGGGCAGCCGACGCTCCGGCGCACAAGACCGCCGCGATCCCGGGGCCATCCATGATTCCCCCGGCCGCAATCAGCGGCGTCCCCGTCTGCGCGGCGATCAGTCGCAGGAGCACCAGAAGCCCCAGTTCCTGCTCGCTGCCTGAATCATCAAAATAGCCCCGATGCCCGCCGGCCTCGGTGCCCTGCGCCACGAGCGCGTCGGCGCCGGCACGTTCGGCAAGCCCCGCCTCCAAAGGATCGGTGACGGTCACCCAGACCGCCGATCCCGCATCATGAAGTCGCTGCACCGTCGCCGGATCCGGACACCCAAACGTGAACGAAACGACCGGGACGCGCTCCCGGATCGCCAGCTCCAGCTTCTGGCGGTAGTGGTCATCGTCGAACCTTGGTTCCCCAACCCCAACCCCGTAGCGCTGCGCATCACGAGCGATCGCCGTCCGGTACGCGGCGAGCGCGCCAGCCGGTACCTCCCCGGCCGGGGGCGAGAACAGATTCAGACCGAAAGGCCCTGGAATCAGGGCCCTAAGTTCAGCGATCTCGACGGACACAGCCTCGGGCGTCCGGTAGCCGGCCGCCAGGAACCCAATCCCGCCCGCGGCGCCGACCGCAGCCGCGAGCGCGACCGTCGAGGGGCCGCCGGCCATCGGAGCCTGCACGATGGGCAACCCAAGCTCCTGCACCCGAAAACGCATGCCGACATCAAAAGTTAGCTGCCGGCAACCGATGGCAGCACAGGTGTCTCGCGGTCGGGCTATCGGCGTTGGGCTGGGCCGACGGCGGCCGCCGCCAAGATCTGCCCGCTACGCGGTGCCGGCCAACCGAGCACCAAGGTTGTCTGAAGATCGGAAGGGATGCGATCATCCCAGCCACGCCACCCTATTCAGATAGGCCCTTACGTATCGTGTATGCTGCACGAAGATCCTCGATTGCGCGTCGAGCTGATTGGGGGGGTGTAGAGTGAGCTGTGCGCTTCGCTTTACGTCTCGGCGAGACGATGTTCCGGCTCAAGATCTTGGCCGGCTGGCGTGCTGGTTCGCCAACCACGTAGTCAAGGACTCAACATGAAGAGCCAACGAACTATCACATTGAAGGACTCGCCCCAGGGCGCGCTCCAGAGATCCGCTCGAGCGCTTCAGTTGGCTGGGCACCAGAAGATCGAGACCAATGCTGCAGCCATGATGGTCAGCAGCTTCAAGTGGAAGCGTTCGATGGGTCAAAACCCTTCCCTGCAGAGAAACGGAATCAGTATCACCCTCGTCCCCGTTGACGAGGCTGTCGAGGCAACCATCCTGGCAACCGATGGAACTGCACAAGCGAACCTCTTGATCGGTTCGTCTCTGGCCGAGCGCGCGGTCGACGAGGTCGTGGGCTTCTTGACGGCGTAATCCGACAGCCAATTTGGGCGAGAGGTCGACTGGTTTCCGATCGCGCTCGCGTTTCTCCTGAGGGCGCAGAACCGGGCACCATGGTCGGCTGACGGACCCGGCACGGACCGAGGGCGTGGCCGAGTCCGATCTAGTGCTCGGCGGCGGCCATCGGGTCGCCTAACTGGGTGGCGTCCTGGAGCCGTCTCATGTCGTGCTCGTCGAGCTCGATGTCGCCGGCAGCGAGGTTCTCCTCGAGGTGCGGGATTGAGCTGGTGCCGGGGATCAGCAGGATCCGTTCGGATCGGTGCAGCAGCCAGGCCAGCGCGATCTGCGACGGAGTGGCCTGCCGCCGAGCGGCGACCTCCGCTATCACAGGGTCGGCCGCCAGTTGCTTGGGGCCACCTGTGAAGGCCGAGCCCAGTGGAAAGAACGGCACGAAAGCGAGCTTGCGCTCCTCGCACAGCGCCAGCCCGTCGTCTGCGGCGCAGTTGACAACGCTGTACGCATTCTGCACGCACGCGATATCGACGAGCTCGAGCGCCCGGCGGACGGCGTCGTTGGAGGCATTGGAGATTCCGATCAGGTCGAGCTTGCCCTCCTGGCGGAGCTCTTCCAGCGCGCCCAGCTGCTCGGGCAGCCGACCCGCGGCGTCGGACTCGTCGAACAGCCGCAGGTTGACGAGGTCGATCCGCTCGAGCGCCAGCGTGCGCAGGTTGTCCTCGACGCCGGCGCGCAGCTCGGCCGGCGACTGCGCGGGCAGCCAGCCACCGGCTTCGTCACGACGGCCGCCGACCTTGGTGACGAGCTTCAGATGCTCCGGATACGGATACAGCGCCTCCCGAATCAGCTCGTTGACCACGTTCGGACCGTAGAACTGCGAGGTGTCGATGTGATCCACGCCAAGCTCGACGGCACGGCGCAGCACGGAGCGGGCACCTTCGGGATCGCGCGGTGCTCCGAACACGCCGGGGCCTGCGAGCTGCATCGCGCCGAAGCCGACGCGGTTGACGGGCTTGTCGCCCAGAAACGATGTCCTAGTCATGCCGCACAGACTGCGCCATCGCAAGCCCGTCGACAAGGAGTCTGGTAATCCTGTGACCGCCGGCATCAGGCACGCTCGAATCCACGCTCGGGAAATGCACACGATTCCCCAGGTTCACCGTCCGATCGGCGGTAGCCGCGGTCGCGACGCGAGCGGGGGGCTGGAAACGAATGCGATCGTCCTGGCTCATCGGGCGCGACGTTCGGCGGCGCCGGGAAGCAGCCGCGGCTCGATCTTCGTCTCCTGCGCCTCGCCGGTCGGGCCTCGCTGGACCTGGTAGGCGCCGGCGCCGGCGACCTCAGACACCGCTTCGACCAGCTCGGTTCCACGGTAGAGCAGCCCCACGCCGTTGTCGGTGGCGTAGCCGGCAGGGAGGGTTTCATCGGCGATGAGTCGGTGGAAGAGCGGGCGACGTTGCTCCTCGTCGTCGTAGTGCACACCGTTGGAGAAGGGCAGGAATCCGAGCGCGTCGGTCACCGCGCGCAAATCAGGCCCGTAGGAGTCGGTGGTGCCGCCGACATGCCAGCACACCGAGCCAGCCGATACCCCGGCCAGCACCACACCCGCCTCCCAGCAGTTCCGCATCGCCTGGTCAAGACCGTGTAGTCGCCACAACGCGAGCAGGTTCGCCGTGCTGCCGCCCCCGACCCACACCGTGTCCTGTGCCAACAGGTGTGCAGCCGGGTCCGCCACGTTCGGCATCGGAAACAGGTTCAGACACGAGACCTCCACATCGCGCTCGTAGTAGGCGACATGCATGGTCGCGTTCCACCACGCCTGGTCACCCCCCGCCGTGTTCACCAGACATAGCCGCGGCCTGGACGATGGGCGAGCCAACTCAAGCGCATAGTCAAGCAGCGGAGCTGGACGCACAAACGTCCGCGCATCAGGGAACAGTCCACCGCTGGTGGCAAGAATGGTCGGCCTTTCGGCGGGCACGACCAGGATGATGTCACGGCTGCTCGCCTCCTGGAAACCGGCCGCCGCCCGCTGCCACCCACCGGCGGCGCGATATTGAAGCAAGCGTCGATCCGCCTCGGTTGGCTAGCCGACGAGCAGCTTGAACCCGTGATCCCACGCGCCGCGCGCGCCTCCGATCTTGACCCATGCGATACAAATCGCCTCGAGCTCGCGCGAGCCTTCGATACCACCGATGTCGACCGGATCAGGCCACCCGAAGTCGGCCAGCACATCGCCGACGGCGCGCTTAGCGCCGTCATCATCTCCGGCGATGAGCATCGTGGGAAGGCCCTCGCTGAAGCTCGGGTCGACGAAGTACTGGTTGCCGATCGTGTTGAACGCCTTGACGACCTTGGCATCGGGAAGCGCGCGCTGGACGCGCTCACCAAGCGAGTCCTCGCCAGAGATCGAGAGCTTCGGTGGAAACCCGCCGGAGAAGTCGAGCGGGTTCATCGCGTCGATCACGACCTTGCCGCTGAAGTTGTCCGGGCCGGCGTCGGCAATCGCGTCCCCTGCGGCATTGCCGAGCAGCGCCAGGACGAGCAGTTCGCCGTGCGCGGCGGTCTGGCCGAAGCTGCCGGTCTGGATGCCGGCGCCATCACCGGAGAGCCATTCGCGCAGCTCGGGCTTGTCCGCATCGCGCGAGCCGATCATCACCTCGTGGCCGCGACCGCGGAACCCGGCGGCCAAACGCCGCCCAACCTCGCCGCTTCCCAGCACGCCAACCCGGCGCTTCGCTAGTCGGCCGTCCGCCATGTCTGCTCCCTTCGCGTTGCGAGTCTCACGATCTAATGCGCTTGCGCTCTCAAGATACGCAGGTGGTAAGTGGGCGGCGCCAGCGAAGACCCAAGAGCGGCTATCAAGACCGTGCGGGATGTTCCGATAACAGGGCTGCAGCGTCCGCTGTGGCAGGGAACGGCAGTCATCACGGAGAGCGCCGGCCTCCGCGAGGAGCCCTCCACTTACTGCTATCCACACCTGAGCCGCACCGTGTTTCCGCACCTCACGACGTCATCGCCGCACTGCCGCGAGTGTCGGCTCGCTGAGCGCGCGAATCTGTTCGAGAGCGCGTTCGAGCGATCGCCGACGGCGATGACGATCACCGGTCTCGACGGGCGCTTCACGCGCGTCAACGCGGCGTACGCGCAGCTGGTCGGCTACGACGACCCGGCGGACCTGACGGGCGTTCACTTCGCTGCTGTCACCCATCCCGACGATGCCGAACGCACGACGGACGCGGCGGCGCGCATGCTCACGTCGGGGGAGGCCTATCAGACGGAGAAGCGCTACGTGCGTCGCGACGGCCGGATCGTCCACGTCCTGCTGTCATCGACGCTCGTGCACGATGCTCGCGGCGGCCCGGCCCTGCTGTTCACGCAGGCGC
Organism: uncultured Solirubrobacterales bacterium; assembly: GCA_963709135.1. GTDB lineage: Bacteria > Actinomycetota > Thermoleophilia > Solirubrobacterales > Solirubrobacteraceae > Palsa-465. The sequence continues at coordinate 605,667 of CAVPVI010000005.1, forward strand.
ACGACATCACCGCTCGCCGGATCGCCGAGGAGAGTCGGGCGCAGCTCGCCGCGGTCGTCCGCGCAACCGCCAATGCGGTCCTCAGCCTTGATACCGATGGCGCCATCAGGACCTGGAACGCGGGCGCTGAGCGCCTCTACGGTTACGCCGCGGCGGAGGCCATCGGACACGACGGCGCCGCCCTGCTCGCGTCCGATCGAGTCGCCCGCCAGCGGCGCCTGGCCCGGGTGCTGTCGACCCGTGTGCCGGAGCATTTCGAGGGACAGGACGTGCGCAAGGACGGATCGCTGATTGAGGTCGCCGTCACCGACTCGCCGATCCTCGATCCAGACGGGCGCATCGTCGGCATCGCCCGCATCGCCGAGGACATCACCGCGCGCAGGCGCGCCGAGGTCGCGCTGCACGAGAGCGTCGAGCGCTGGAGGATGCTCCTCGCCCAGGTCGACGAGATCGTCGTGATCGTCGACCCAGAGCGGTGCATCAGTTACGTCTCCCCGGCCTGCGAGCGGTGGCTCGGCCACGCGCCGGGCGCCCTCGTCGGACGCGTGTACGCGGATGGCGTGCTCGACGCAGACGTGCCCGACCTCGATGCCGCGTTCGAACGCGCGGCCGCCGGCGACCCCGCTTACGTGCGCAACCGTGTGCGAGCAGCCGATGGTTCCTGGCACTTCCTGGATTCGCGCATCGCCCGGCTCGACGAGACGCTCGACGGCTCGTTGCTGATCGTCTCGATGGATGTCACCGAGCGGGTCGACTTCGAGCGCGAGCGCGAGCGCCTGGAGCTCGAGCGGCGGGTCTCGCAGCGCCTCGAGGCCGTCGGCCAGCTCGCCGCCGGGATCGCCCACGAGATCAACACGCCCTTGCAGTTCGTCGGGGACTCGGTCAGCTTCATGAGGGACGCGTTCGACGACCTGTGCGCGCTCGTCAATCTCTATCGAGAGGCGCTGTTCAGCGACGACGACACTCCGGTCGCGTTGCGGCGCGAGCGGCTGCGCGACGCGGAGCAGGACGCCGAGCTTGATGAGCTGTTCGAGGAGATCCCGCGCGCCTTCGCGCGCACGACCGAGGGCATCTCGCGGGTCAGAACGATTGTCCACGCGATGAAGCGCTTCTCGAACGCGACGGACACGGAGTTCGCGCCGGCCGATCTCAACGAGGCGATCAGGATGACCCTCGAGGTGGCGCGCAACGAGTACAAGTACGTCGCGGACGTAGAGGTCGACCTCGGCGACCTGCCATACGTCGTGTGCAACATCGGCGAGCTCAACCAGGTGTTCCTCAACCTGCTCGTCAACGCCGCGCACGCCCTCGCCGACGACGTCGCCAACGGCGGCCGGCGCGGCACGATCACGATCGCGACGCGCGTCGACGGGCAACACGCGGTCGTGCGGTGCTCCGACAACGGTCCGGGCATCCCGCCCGAGATCCAGGATCGAATCTACGAGCCGTTCTTCACGACGAAGGAGGTTGGCAGGGGTACCGGACAGGGACTTGCGCTCGCGCGCACCACAATCGACCGCCACGGCGGCACGGTCGAGTGCATCAGCGCGCCTGGCGAGGGCGCGACGTTCACGATCCGCCTGCCGCTCGTCGCGGCGGGAAGCGAACCGGCCGGCGAGCCGGCGCACCAACCTGCGAGCGACGCCGCGAGTGAGGTGCAATGAGCGCTGTCGACGGCGAGCTCAGCGTGCTGCACCCGCGCATCCTGTGCGTCGACGACGAGCCGCTCGTACTCGAGGGATTGCGCGCCGTGTTGCGGCGGTACTTCGAGGTCAGGACCGCCACGAGCGGTCCGGCCGGCCTCGCGCTGTTGCGCGAAGACCCCGATGCCTACGCGATCGTCTTCTCTGACATGCGCATGCCGGTCATGTCGGGCGCCGTCTTCTTGCGCGAGGCACGTCTGGTCGCTCCCGATGCGGTCCGCATCCTGCTAACCGGGCATGCGGATCTCGACACCGCGATCAAGGTCGTCAACGACGCCGGCCTGTTCCGCTTTCTGACGAAGCCATGCGACAGCGGCGAGCTGCTGCGGGCATGCGCGGCGGCGATGCATCGCCAACGGGCGGCGCTCGCCGATCGGGAGTTGCTCGAGGAGACGCTGCGCGGCAGCGTTGACGCGCTGAGCGAGGTGCTCGCGTTGACGAGTCCGGCCGCGTTCGAACGCGGCAACCGCGTCAAGACACTCGCGCGTGAGCTGGCGTTGGCGATGGATCTCCCGAATGCCTGGGAGGTGGAGGCCGCCGCGATGCTCGCGCACATCGGGGCCGTCATCCTGCCGCAGGCGACTGCTGAGAAGGCCTATGCCGGCCGCGAGCTGACCGAAACCGAGGCGGCGATGATCGCGCGCGTACCGGCGGTGACGCGGCGCCTGATCGCCCGCATCCCGCGGCTCGAGGGCGTGACCGACATCCTCGATTGCTCGCAGGTGCCTCCGCATGGGCCGCGGATGAACGCCGGGCAGCTGGGAGGCGAGGTGCTGCGGGCCGTCACCGAATATGACGGGCTCACCTGCGACGGGACGGCGAAACCTGCAGCGCTCGAGGGATTGCGGACCTGTGGCAGCTACGACCCGCAGCTGGTGGACGCGCTCGCGTGGCTCGTCGGGCTCCAGGACGATGACCCGGACAGCTTGGGATCGCTCGCCGACGGAGGTCCGCAATGACGCAACGCGCCATCGGCTCATCGGCTGGCCCGAAGCCGTCCGTCCTGTTCGCCGACGACGACCCGCTGCTGCTCGCCGGGCTGCGCAGCGCCCTGCGCTCACGTCGGCGTCAATGGGACATGCGTTTCGTCGAGACCGGCGATGATGCCCTGATCGCGATTCGCAAACGGGCGCCGGACGTGATCGTCGCCGACCTGCGCATGCCGGGCGTCGACGGGGCGACGCTGCTCGCGCTCGCGCGCGAGCTCTGCCCCGGCGCCAGCCGGATCGTGCTCTCCGGCCACGCGGACCTCAAGCTGGTCGCCCGCGCGGCCGCCGTCGCGCATCGTATCCTTCCGAAGCCCTGCGACGCGAACGAGCTGGCGGTGGTGATCGCGCGCTCAATCGCGCTGCAAGACGTCGCCGCCGCGATCGACCTCACCCCGAGCGCCGCGGGAACCTCGACGCTGCCGTCGCTGCCTCGCGTGTATGCGGCGTTGAGCGAGCTCGTCAGCTCCAAGCAGGCCGGTGCCGCCGACGCGGCGCGGATCGTTGAACAGGATGTGGCGATCGCCGCCAAGGTGCTGCAACTCGCCAACTCGGCGTTCTTCGTGCGGCGCTCGGACGTCACAAACCTGTCCGCCGCCGTCGCCTATCTTGGGGTCGACGTGCTGCGGGCGCTCGTCCTGCAGACCGAGGCGTTTCGCGCGTTCGCAATCGAGTCTCAGATCGCCGGCTTCGACCCCGAGAAGGTGCAGGAGCACTGCTCGCGGGTCGCGCGTCTCGCGAGTACGCTGGTCGACACGCGGGCGCAGCGCGATGACGCGTTCAGCGCCGGGTTGCTGCACGATGTCGGACTGCTCGTGCTTGCCTGCGAAAACAGCGGCGCCCTGCAGGAGCTGCTTGCGATCTCGCGCGAGCGGGGCGAGAGCATCGCGTGCGTCGAACGAGAGCGGCTCGGGGCGACGCACGCCGAGATCGGCGCGCACCTGCTAGCGCTGTGGGGCCTGCCGTCGGCTGTGACCGAAGCCGTCAGGCGCCACCAGTGCGTCGCCTGGGCGGGGCAGCCGTGGAGCCTCGCCGGGGCGCTGTACGTCGCCAACGCCCTCGTCGAGGAGATCGAAGCCGAGCGGGATGCCGATGCGCCGCCGGCGCTCGCGCTCGACCTCGGCTACCTCGAAGCTGCCGGGCTGGCTGGCCGGCTCGCAGACTGGCGCCGCAGCGCCGCCCAGGTGGCGGCGCCCGCGGGATAACGGACGCGCGACTCGGGCGATCGGGGTACCTTCAGGTCGACGTCAGTGGTGCCTGGGTGGCGAGGCGGAGGTGCTCGACGAGCCGCCGGTGGTCAGCGGGCGACAGATCGTCGAATGCGACCCCGGCCCGCCCGCGCTTGTCGACGCGAACGACGTGACCGGTGCCCTCGATCGGCGGCGCACCGGGCTCCAAGCGGACGCGGAAGCCGACGTGCTCGCCAGTGCTCAGCGCGTCCGTCGCGAGCAACATCCCGGAGGCGCTGATGTTGACCGTGAAGGTATGAACATCGTCCTGACCCTCGAGCGTGACGAGGACCCGCAACGCCTCCCCGAGACGGGCGAACTGGCGCCGCTCCTCGCCGTGCTCGGCGGGACGATCGGCCTGTTGCACGGCCGCCCTGGGCGCGTCCGACGGTGTCGCGGCCGGCGCTACAGGACGCGACGCGATGCCGAGCACCCGCTCCACCTCCATCAGCACTGCGGTCCGCTCGAACGGCTTCGCGACGAAGCCGTTCGCGCCTAGCCGCATGGTCGCCGCGACGTGCTCCCGCTCGGGGGTCGAGCAGATGATGACCGGCAGCGACCGGTTGATGACGCGGAGGTCCCGCAGGGTCGCGAGCCCGTCGTGGACCGGCATGACGCGGTCGAGTACGACGAGGTGTGGTCGCTCGCTACGCACGAGCGCCGGGACCTCGAGGCCGTCCGTCGCCTCGCCGACGACGGCGTGACCCGCCTCGCCGAGGATCTCGCGCAGGAGCGAACGGTTGAGTGGATCATCGTCGGCGATCACGATCCGCGCCATCACGGTGCCTTCCGCATCTGGGAGATTCTCCCTTGCGCGACGGGCGAGTTGTTTAGGGCGCGTCCTCAGTGCACGCCGGGTGTGCGGCGCAGCAGGCGCAGAGAGTGCGTCATGAGGCGTACCCAGAGCTTGTGGCTCATGTGCGGCGGCGGCGCGATCGGAAGCAGTCGTTGCACAGAGATCGTCTGCTCTTCTGTGTACTTCTGGATCCCGTGACGCCCGTGGCGACGTCCCAGACCCGACTGTTTGAAGCCGCCCATCGGAGCGTCGACTGAGGCCCACGTCGCCGCGTAGCCCTCGTTCACGTTCACCGTGCCCGCGTGCAGTTTTGTGGCGAGTTGTCGCCCGCGGGCGGCGTCTTTGGTCCACACGCTGAAGTTCAGCCCGTAGTGACTCTGGTTGGCGCGCCCGACGACCTCGTCCTCGGTGGCGAAGGTCGAGATCGCGACAACCGGCCCGAACGTCTCATCCGCGAACAGCGACATGTCGTCGCGAACGTCCTGCAGGATCGTCGGCTCGTAGAAGTGAGGGCCGACATCGGGGCGGGGACGGCCGCCGCAGAGCACCCGCGCCCCTTTCGCCTCCGCGTCCTCCACGTGCTCGTGCACGACCTTGAGGTGCTCAGCAGAGATCAGCGAGCCCATGTCCGGGCCGTAATCGAGTTCGGTGCCCAGCCGCATCCCGCGGGTCTGCTCGACAAGCCGGGCGACGTATTCGTCGGCGATCGTCTCGTGGACGTAGAGTCGCTCAATCGAGACGCACAGCTGACCCGCGTTGGAGAACAGCGCGCGTTCGGCGCCCGCGACGGCCTTGCCGATGTTGGCGTCCTCGAGCACGATCATCGCATTCTTGCCACCCAGCTCCATCGAGCAGGCGATCAGCCGCTCGGCGGCCTGGCGAGCGACCGTCCGGCCGGTGCCCGTGCTCCCGGTGAACATGACGTAGTCGACGCGATCGATCAGGTAGGGGCCGAGCTTGGCGCCCGAGCCGGTGACGACCTGCAGAAGTCCGCGCGGGACCCCAGCCTGCTCGAGGAGCTCCAGCCCCCACAGGGCGCAGTAGGGCGTGTGGCCGTCGGGCTTGATCACCACGCCATTGCCCGCCATCAGCGCCGGAATCGCGTCGCTCATCGAGAGCGTGAACGGGTAGTTCCAGGGCGCGATGATTCCCACCACGCCGAGCGGATGCCGATACTCCCAGGTCGCCGTCAGCAGCGGCAGCGCGCCGCGGCGCCGTTGCGAGCGCAGGTGGCGCTCGGCCGTGTTCGCGTAGTAGCGCGAGACGATCGCCACGTCGAGCACCTCCTCGGAGGCGTGGCGACGCGCCTTGCCGGACTCGAGCTGGATCAGATCCAGCACCTCATCCTGACGATCGAGGACCAGATCGTGGAAGCGACGGAAAATGTCCGAACGCTCGCTAAGCGACGTGCTCGCCCACTGCGCCTGCGCGGCGCGCGCATCGAGCACCGCCCGGTGCACGTCGTCCCCCTCGCACCGCGGCACCCGCCCCAGCGTCTCGCCCGTGAACGGTTTGTCGATGTCCATCGTCTCGCGCGGCGCAACCGTCGTGACCCGGGCCGCCAGCGCGTCCAAGCGACCCCGATCGATCCGCACCGAACCAGTCGGAGGCAGCGCGGCAGCAAGGTCGGTGGGCGGCGTGAGAATGGACACGGAAGACCTCCTGGGCTTGGACGATGCTGCTCGCCTAATCCTAGCCGGACGCATCGCGAGCAGCTCTGGCGAGGCAGACCCCGCCAAATCCAACCCGCCGGCTACCGCCGGCGACGCTGGGCGGCGCGGCGCCTCAGCGTCAATGCGCGTGCACGGCGCTCAACTAAAGGTGGGAGCTTGCCGATGCATGTCGTGTGCGCTCATGTCCGTGGCGCGGATTGGTCCGTGCGGACAGTGAACCGCGACATATCCTGCGATTGACACGGGGGCGAGTTGCGCCAGAGCGAGACGAACTTGTCCGGTCGTGAGGCAATACTGTCCTATTGTTCTCGACATGAGCAAACTCTCTGTTCACCTTTCAGCGCCCAACATCGTCGACCATAAGCAGCGTTTGGACTTGCGATCGGTCATCAGCACAGCGATTCGGGCGGTTGCGCACACCTGGCGCACCTCCGCGCGGGGCGGACTGACACCAACCGAGTCTTATCTGGCGAAGAGGTTACGCGCGTGCGGTTGGACGGAGGGCGGCGACAAAGACTCCGGCTCGGTCTGTTGCTGGACCAAGGCCGGGCACGCGCTCTACATCGAGGGGCGGGCGTCAGGGCCAAGCCTTACTCTCGGAGAGGCTGCCGAAGAGCAGGTCCGAGCGGAGAAACTCCAGGCTGCCGGCTGGACGTTCACTAACGGCTTTTGGAGGCACAAGCACCTTCCACCCGGGTTCACAAGCAAAGACTTCTCGTTCGCGTACGCCTACCAAGCCGCCGAATGCGAGCACTTCCTCGCGATCGCCCGCCAAGCGCCTGAACCAGCGCAGATCGAGCCCACGGCCGGTTCCACTGAGACAGCCATCTGAGCGCTCCGGCCCGGCTCTTGCACGCCCGATCACCGGCGGTCGGATGCGAGCGACGAGCTTGCCGGCGATCCGTGAGCCAACGGCGAATGAGCTGCCCGTCGCCAACCAGCACGCGGAGTCGGGCGGTAGGGTTCAGTCGATGGCGTTCGCTGGCCACAACGCCAGTCGGGCGGTGCCCGAGCGCAGTGACGCTGGGCGGCGTGCCTGAACGCTCGCTCCGAACAGGTCAGCACGCTGCTCGTGCCCGGCCGCTTCGATTCCCTCAGCCAGGATTTGCGCGCCGGACCCCTGAACGCCGTGGCTCGGCATAGCCAGTCGAGCTCCGCAAGCCGACCCTCCTTGCGGGCGAACCAACCGCAGTACAGCCCGTAGAGATCCGATGTGCTGGTCCGTAGAAGCTACGGAGACGCGTCGTAGTGGTGCCCCGGCGGATCAACTGCGAATTAGCTCGAGAACCGCGCTTCAGCTAGCGCCGCGTCAACCGCGTCGCTGACCGCGTGCCACGCCACGCAGTCCTCAAGCTCCTCCATCGTGCGTGACGGCGGCCACTCCACTTGGATGGAGATCAATAGTCGTCACGCCGGTACGCGGTAGTCCGCAATGGTGTTTGACAAGCGTCGAAATAGCTTAGTATCGTTTGTCACGAGTGATCTGCCGTGACGATCGGTGCTCACATAGTCGAATCGTTTACCAACCAGCACCAAGAGATGACAAATGGCAAAGCTTGAGCTCTCAGAGCTCGCAAGTGTCTCGATCGAATACGGCCCGCGCGCTGACCGGTACGTCCGTGCGCTCGAACGGCACGCGAGCCCGTTCGCCGATCCACTTGTTGATCTCGACCGAGCCAATCTGGGCGTCGAGAGCACAGACATGTGGCCCACAAGAAGCGCCGCTCGATCGGACGCGATCACAAACGTAGACGTATCACTATCACCGAAACATACGTTTGGCTTCGACACGCACGTTTCACAGATCCTCTCAATGATCAAGGTCTGGCGTTCTGTGGTTGCCGAGTTGTTGGGCGTGTGAACACGCCCGGAGATGGCTGGAGATGGCTGGCGCCATGGGCGCGAAGCTATTGCGGTCCTTCGAGTCCTGCAGCAGTGGCCAGCCGTTCGGTGCGATCATCCTTCCGTGAGGCGCGCTGCCCTGTTCGATGCGCTCGAGTACGACTCCTCTGATCCGAAGGGGTACCGCGCGGCCGCCTCACATCTGACTAAGCTCCTCGGCGGTCGGGAGCTCGCCGTCAAGGCGTTCGAGGTGCCGCCCGGGGAGAGTCTCTGTCCGTACCACTACGAGTACGTCGAGGAGTGGCTGATCGTGCTCGAGGGGTCGGTCTCCGTCCGCACGCCCGAGGGCGAGGAGGAGGCCGGCGCCGGGTTCGCGCTCTACTTCCCAGCCGGACCAGACGGTGCCCACAAGCTCACCAACCGGGGGGACTCGCCGGCGCGGTTCGTGATGTTCTCCAGCGCGCACGAGCCCTCCGTTGCGGTATATCCGGACAGCGACAAGATCGGTGTCTGGCCGGGGAGGGAAGCGGACGTAGTGATGCTGCGCCGCGTCGACGGCCAGGTCGACTACTACGACGGCGAGTGACCCAGCTACGAGCGCTGAGCGCCAAGCGAGGACGAAGGTCACGTCGCGGGAGCGGTGTGAAGCGTGCTCACCTAGCGCGGCGGTTCACCGTCAGCTGGCCGCTCTACTCCTCCGTTCTTCGCGCACTTGGGGAGGCCGGTGATTTAGGATGCCGCCTGAGCAGAGGGCCTTTTGGTGCTGATGTCTATAGGCTGTGTGCCGATGTGGTCGCGGTTCGTGCGGGCGTTCGCGTCGGTCGCCGTTGGTGGCCTGCTGGTGCTCGTGGTAATGGTCGCGTGTAGTGCGTCGCCGGCGGGTGCCGTCGCCGGTGCAGGCGCCAGCAACGCGCTCCTCACGCGAGCAGGCCACGCAGGAAGGAGACGCTCCCGACGGCGTCGGAGATCAGCGAACCCGGGCGGCTCAGGCTCGCGCTCGGGTAGGCGCCGGTGCCGGTCTCCGTCACCGTTCTGGCCCGCCGGAACACCGCAATGCGGGGCCCGATATGCAGCCGACAGCGCGCTCGTGCTCCCCAGCCAGTACGGCCCGGTTCACGTAACCGTTGCGAGCGGCTGACAGCCAACTCATGTCGAATCTGTCGCGCGCTTCTGCCTCGCCGGGCTCTGTCGCGATTGGTCCTTCGCCTGGGGGCGCGGTCCCCGAGTCGCGGGGTGAGTCCTCCCGACGCGCGGTCAGCGCCAGCGGAGAGGTGTGATGGCCGCTTCGCCGGCGGCGTCCCAGAAGCCGCTGATTCGGGATGTGTTGCTGCGCGATGGGTCGACCCTGCGGTTGCAGGCCACGGCGCCGGTGGACTACGAGCAGATCAAGGCGTTCTATGACGGCCTTTCGCCGGATAGCCACTATTTCCGCTTCCACGGGTTTGGGCGGACGGACACCGTTGCGCATACGGACGCGGAGGCAGGCGGCGTTGATCGCTTGGCGCTGATCGGTCGCCACGACGGGCGTGTGGTGGCCGTGTCCGTCTTTGACGGGTTGCGTGAGCCTGGTGTCGCCGAAGTCGCGATTGCGGTGGCTGATCATGATCAGCGCCGCGGGATTGGGATGCGGATGCTCGAGCAGCTCGCGGCGATCGCGGCAGGGCGCGGGATCCACCGCTTCGATGCGGAAGTCATGTCCGGCAACCGTCCCGCGCTGGACTTGCTGAACGACGTCGGCTTCGCTGTACGGCGCAAAGGCTTCGGCGAGCTGACGGTGTCGCTGGACATCACCCCGACCGAGACGATGCAGGCGCGGATCGACGAGCGGGACCATATCGCCTCGGTCGCATCGTTACGGCCGATCATCGCGCCCTCGTCAATCGCGGTGATGGGCGCGGCCGACGTGCTGGGCAATATCGGCCGCGTGGTGCTTCGAAACATCATCGCCGGCGGGTTTCAGGGCACCGTGAGACCGGTCAACCGCACCGGGGGGGTGGTGTGCTCGATGCAGGCGGCTCGCAGCCTCGCTGAGCTCGATGTCGCACCGGAGCTCGTGATCATCACAGCCGCTGGCGAGGACGTGCTCGAGTTCGCCGCCGAGGCAGCCGCCAGCGGAGCGAGAGCGCTGCTCGTGCTCCCCGCCGGTCGTGAGGACAGCGACGCGGCTCGCGCGCGCGAGGAGCAGCTACTCGAGATCGTGCGGGGTGGGGGGCTGCGGATGGTCGGGCCGAGCTCTCTGGGGGTGCTGAACACCGCCGCGGAGGTCAGTCTGAACGCGACCTTCACCGGCGCGATCGTGCGCGCTGGGGCGCTGGCGATCGGCTCCCCGTCGGGCGCGGTCGGGATCGGGCTGCTTGGCCATGCAGCGTCGCGGCAGTTGGGAGTCTCGACCTTCGCCTCGCTCGGCAGCCGTGCTGACGTGTCAACCAATGACCTGCTCGAGTGTTGGGAGCAGGACGACCGAGCGGGTGTGGTGATCCTGTACGTCGAGACGTTCGGCAATCCTGAGCGCTTTACCCGGATCGCACGACGCGTGTCGCGCCGCAAGCCGATCCTGGTGGTCAAAGGCCGTCGACGGGCCGAGAGCGTGCTCATCGAAGCACGCTCGCACACCGCCGCAGCGCTCCGGGGAGACGCCGTGGTCGACGCGCTCTTGCGAGAAGCCGGGGTGCTGCGGTTCCGCGGCATCGAGGAGCTGTTCAACGCCGCCGATTTCCTCGAGCGCCAGCCGCTGCCCAGCGGCCGGCGGATCGGGATCGTGAGCAACTCGGAGGGCGTGGCGACGCTCGCCGCCGACGCCAGCGCGACCGGCGGTCTGCAGGTCAGAGAGGCAAGCGACGCGCAGAACCCGCTGCTGTTGGAGATCAATGCCGGGCCTGAGGAATACGCTGCGAGCATCGGGGCGCTGCTCGGCGATGCCGGTATCGATGCCTTGATGGTCTTCTATATCGATTTTCACGAAGGCGACCCAGAAGCCGTGTTGAACGCGATCTCCGCGGTCTCTGCGGGGCAGCCCAAGCCAGTGGTGGCATCTGTGCTGCGATCCGACGGCCAACTCCCGGCGCGCAGCGGTCTCGGCGTGCCCAACTATTTGTTCCCGGAATCGTGCGCCGCGGTGCTCACCCGCGCGGTCGAACGTCGCGAATGGCTCGCGCGGCCGCTCGGCGAGCCGCCGCGCTATTCCGACCCCGACCCGGTGGCAGCGCGCGCGGTGGCCGCTTCATTTCTCGATCGCGCGCCCGCCGGCGGCTGGCTTTCGCTCGCTGACGCCGAAGCTCTGCTGGCAACGCACGGCATCCCGATTGCCGCCTCGCACCATTGCCCGGATCTCGAGCAAGCGATCGTGCGAGCGGCGCAAATCGGGGCTGCGGTGACGCTCAAGGCGGACTCTCCCGCACCTGCGACCGCGAGCGACATCGACGCAGTGCTGGTCGGATTAGAAGGCGAGTCGGCGCTGCGGTCCGGCTGGCGAGAGCTGGAACGACGGGTACACGCCGCAGGACGTCAATGGAACGGTGCGATCATCCAGCGCCCCCCGGCGCCTGGCGGCTCGAACGTGCTCGTCGGCGCCGTCAGCGATCCCGATCTCGGTCCGGTGCTGGCGGTCGGCCTAGGCGGTCGCCATGCCGGCCTCGCCCGAGGGGCTGCGTTTCGCCTGTTGCCGGTGACCGACGCGGAAGCCGACGAGCTGATCGACGCATCCGAGGGCGTTGTCGCAGAGCTCGACGGGTTCCGCGGCAGCGCTCTGCTCGATCGCGAGGCGCTGCGGGAACTGATCCTGCGCTTCGCGCTGCTGCTCCGAGAGGTCCCGGAGCTAGTCGAGACGGACCTCAACCCCGTCCGCTGCATGATCAGAGGCTGCGTCGTGCTCGACATGCGACTGCGGCTCGAGCCCCGGCGCCCTGTGGAACGCGTCAAGACCTGGTGACTCGGATCGATGATGACCCGCGTCGCCGGCCTGGCAGGGACAGCGGCCTGGCTTGACTACCTGCAAGCATCGGCGGAAAATCTCCAGTGAAGCGCCAACGAGATCTTGAACCGGCGCTCCGACGCAAACCCTGAATGGGAGGTCTGTATGGCAGATAGTGTCTATCGCGTCACCGAGATCGTCGGTGTCTCCAGCGAGTCCTGGGAGGCAGCAGCCCGAGTGGCCGTCGAGACCGCTGCGGCGAGCGTTCGAGAGCTACGCGTGGCTGAGGTTCTACGACAGGACCTCACGATCCAGGACGGCGGCGTGCTGAACTATCGAATCCGTCTCGGGATTTCGTTCAAATACGACCCAAGCGAATAGGCAGCACATCGGCGAGACTGCTCGCTCCGGCAGTTCCGCCCCGGAGCGAGCACGATCGGGCGCGCCATCAGAATCGGGTGAACTGGTAGGGGTACAGGACCCGCGTCGTCGCGTCGGGCGGCGCCCTGAAAAGAAGAGCCTGTCCCAGTAACCGGGAAGGGCTCTAAGTCAAGGGCGCGCGCCCTAACCTGGATTCTCGGTCCGGCGCCACCGATAATCGAGGCCAATGATCACGCTTGGCGACGCAGCGATCTTGCTTCTCGCCGGTGCGCTCGCTGGACTCGTCGGGTCCGCGGGCGGTATCACCTCGCTCGTGTCGTATCCCGCGCTGCTGACAATGGGGCTACCCGCGCTCTCGGCCAACGTCGCCAACATCGTCGCGCTGGTCGGCTGCTGTCCCGGAGCGGCGATCGCATCGCAGCCGGAGCTCAAAGGCAAGCGACCATGGCTGCGGCGCTGGGCGCCGCTGTCCGCGCTCGGCGGGGCTGCCGGCGCGCTGCTGTTGCTCTGGACATCAGCTTCCGCCTTCGCGAAGGTCGTCCCGTTCCTCGTCGCGGGGGCGTCGTTGGCGCTGCTGCTCGAGCCTCGGCTCGCGAGCTGGCGCCGTCAGCGCGAGCGCCAAGACCACAAACTGGCGCTGCCGTGCGGTCTGTTGACCTTGTCGGTCTACAACGGGTACTTCGGCGCAGGCTCTGGGGTGATGATCCTGACCCTGCTGATGCTGCTCGTCGATCGGCACCTGCCGAGCGCCAATGCACTCAAGAACATGTTGCTGGGCGCCGGAACGCTGTTCTCGGCAGCGATCCTCACGCTCTCCGGAAAGGTCGACTGGTCGGCGGCGGTGCCGCTCGGGATCGGCATGTTCGCCGGCAGCAGCGTCGGCCCGCACGCCATACGTCACCTTCCAGCCACAGCGCTGCGTGTGCTGATCGCGTTGCTCGGAATCAGCCTCGCAGTCGAGCTGTGGCTGCACCCCAGCTTCTGAGTTCCTTTCGACGGCAGACCAGACCAGTCATCGCCGACCCGCAAGGCCCGGTATTCACCGCGAGCAAGTTCGTTCCGGAGAATCAGACTCATTAGGACTTACGGGTCCGGCCGCGGAGCCTGGGCGGCAGCTCGCAGCAGACTGACCCACGTTGACTCACAGGCTACTGGCGGCCTACGGCGGACTTACGCCTTCGTCGAATTCCTCAATCGGCGCGAGCGTGGCCGATCGCATGCTGGATAACCCAAACCGGCGTTAGGGGAGCCGTGTCCGTCGCCGCCAGACAACCCACCGCGGTGATCAGCCTGAACCGACGGACCGTCATGGCCGAGCTGGTTTGGTTTGCGCTCAGCCGCGCGCCGGATGGACGTAGTGGCGGCGGACCTCGTTGGCGTAGCGGGCGCCGATCTCCGGTGCGTGAGTCGTGAGCCAGTCGCCGAAGCGGATCGATCCGCGCGGAGGCTCGTGTGACACGAGCAGACCGGCGCTGAGGCCGCGGATCTCATCGGCGGTCAGGACGACGTCGCCGAGCAGCGCGCCGAGCGAGCGCGCCGCCACGACCATCACCGGAGCGGGCACGCAAAGCACCGGCCCACGCGCGCCGACGGCGCTACGCACGAGGCGTACGAGGTCGCTGAAGCGCAGCGTCTGCGGTCCAGCGGCGTCGATGGTCTCGCAACCGGACGCCGCGCCGGCGGCGAGGCAGATGCGCGCCATGTCGTCGACGTGGATCGGCTGCACCTCGTAGGCGCCGTCACCGGGAACCGGGAGACACGGCGAGTGGCGCAAGATCCACGCGATGTTGTTCACGAGGATCTCGTACTCGCCGCCGAAGATCCATGTCGGGCGGATGATCGAGTGCTCGACGCCGACCTCGGCGAGCGCCTGTTCGACGCGCCCCTTGCTGGCGAAGTACGGCAGCGGCGAGTCCGACGACGCGTTCGTGATGCTGACGTGCACGATGCGGGCGACACCGGCGAGGCGTGCGGCTCCGAATAGCGACCGCGAGTGCTCAACGGCGCCTGCGAACGTCGTCGCACCCCGCTCGAAGCGGACCCAGTAGGTGTTGTAGAGCGTGTGCGCGCCCTCGAGACTCCGCGCCAGCGCGTCGGCGTCCGCGAACGCGTACGGCAGCGCCTCGATCTCGCCGCTCAGAGGATGCGGCCGCTCGGGATGGAACGTGAGCGTGCGCACGCGGCGACCGCGTGCGAGCAGTCCCGCGGCGATGCGCGCGCCGGTGTAGCTGAACGCGCCGGTGACGACGTCGAGCTCGCGGTCGTCGGTCAAGGCGCCGCGCCCCGGCGTGCGAGCCCGAGGACGAGCTCGAGCAACGCCGCGTTGGCGAGCCCGAGCTCGAGGAGCGACTGCGCCCGCGCATGGCTGCCGTCAAGATGGCCAAGGAGATCGATGCCGAAATAGAGCGCGACGATCGCGAACGCGGCCTCGCGCGCCGGGATGATCGCCGCGAGCGCTGACCCGGCGGTCAGCTGCTCGATCTTGCCCGCCACCATCTCAATCCACGGCTCGATCAGCGCGACGACGCCCGCGCCGAGCTCAGGATCGGAGACGCCCCCGGCGACCATCTCGCCGAGCACGGTCACATAGCCGTTCTCGAGATCCTCGGCGTAGATCTCGCGCGCGAGCTCGGCCAGCTCCCGCAGCGTGTGCGCGCGCTCAAAGCGGGCGCCGTAACTCGCGATTCGCCGCGCGCTCACGTGCTCGAGCGCCGCGAGCAGGAGCGCGCGAACGCTACCGAAGTGGTAAAAGACGAGCGCTTGGTTCAGGCCGCCAGTGGCCGCGATCTCACGTGCACTTGCACCGGCGAATCCCTTTACCTGGAGCGTCCGGACGGCCGCGGCGACGAGCTGAGCCTTGGTGTCACCACGCTTGCCGGTGCCGGTGCTGGGGTCCGTTCGCGTCTGCTCCTCGCTCATCGTGCCGGGAGTTTAGCATTCGCTCAAAGCAGATGCTCAATCACGTAACGTACATCGCACGCGCCATGGACAGCTAGGGGCGATCGAGCCGGATCGGGGAACTCGGGCAGCCTTGGACGTTCACCCCGCATAGCGATGTCAACGTCCAAGGCTCCCGCGAGGCGGCGCTGGCGAGCGGCGCCGCGTAGCAAAGTTCCGTGTTTTTTACGGATAAGGATGACTGCCTATGTGTCGATGCATGAACTACCAGAAAAAGGCAAACCTGTCGTGAGGCGGGGACGCAAAGCCAGGGGTCTCGATTCGAGACGGCCCAGCCGCCGAGGAAAGTTCGTACTCAGAACATCCTGGAGGTCTCATGCTGTACCTGACCAGCCGGCCGCGTCCTCGGCGCCTTTTCTGCGCAGCCGCTAGCGCGTTGGCGATCGCCGCTGCGTTGCCCGCCGCCGCCGCTGCCTGCACCGTCTCCACCGCAAACGAGGGCCAGCCGTTCGCCGCCTACGGGGACACTTCGTTGTACACGCTGGCGCCGGGCGGCTCGTTCGTGTCAGGTGCGCACGGCTGGACGCTGACCGACACCACGACGCAGAACGGGGGCAGCTCGTTCCCCGACGCGCTCACGATCGCGCCGAACGGCACCGCCATCTCCGCGCCGATCTGCGTCTCGAGCAAGACGCCAACGTTTCGTTTCTTCGGCCGGCAGGACGGCGGCTATTACGCTGAGGTGAACGTCAACGTATTGTGGACGAACACTTACGGTCAAGCCGAGGACGTCACGGCCGGCGGTGGCAATGTCGGCTCGAGCTGGGCGCCGAGCGGGATCTATGACCTCGGCGCAATGTTGCCGACGGAATCCGGCAACACGTTCTCGGTGCGCCTGCAGTTCATCCCGGCTGCCACCGGCGGCGCTGTCCAGATCGACGACGTCTATGTCGATCCGTACAGCAGCTAATAGTGCTCTGGTAGGTGGTCACCAGTTGTGTTGACCTGCTGATCGGGCGCTTTTTGGCGTGGTGGTGGTGGCCTCCCGTGGTGGTGCGTGCCTCGAGTCAGCGGTCGGGGCGCGCGGTGGCTTGCTGGAGGGCGCAGCAACCCCGGAGCGGCCGGATCGACGCTCGCCGAGGAGATCTGCTCGACCGCGCCGGGGCGAGGACTGCTGTGAAGCTGTTGAGCAACCCAAAGCGACGCTGCCTTTGGCGGTTCGGGCTCTAGAGCAGCTCTACGAGAGCCACGGACCCAAAACAGCTCAGCTGACCCCGGTTTGGGTTATCCAGCATGCGATCGGCGGCGTTCGCGGCGCCTTCCCGGGAGGGTGGGCGAAAAACGTCGCGGATTCCGTCGTTTTTCGCCCAGGCCGCTGCACACAAAAGCAGTTTTGCATGACGGCCACTCATCTACCAGAGCACTACTACTACTATTCGGACAGGCTCTAAGACGCCCAACCAAGCAGTAGCCTTGCAGGCGATCGGGATAGCCGCTGCCATCCCAGCGTTCGTGGCTCGCGCGCACGATTGTCGCGACTGGACGCAGGGCTGGAGCGGCACTGAGGATCCGCTCGCCCAGCACCCTGGCTGACGCGGACACCGCTACCGGCCAAGTCCAGCTGCCCGAAACCTCGTTTGCTCGATGAATCGCGTGGTACGATATGTGCGCGGACTGCCCATTGCAGCCCCCGGTCCCGTGCGGTGGGCGGTCCCCCAAACAGTTTGGGTTCCTCAGGCGTGTCGCTGTGATCGTTTTCGGTCAGCCCGGCTTCGGCGGCGTCGACTTCATCGCCCGTGAGCCGGTACAGATGCCGACGCGGCCGAATTTGGGTCAATTCGGGCTGGACACCCGAGTGAACCGAATTCAAGCCGTCTGCGGATCGCGCCGATAATCAGAACATGCTCGACCCGATCCTGTGGCTTCACGTGAAGCTCATACTCACGCAAGTGCACGTGGCCCGCGATGAGGAGGGCCAGGGACTCACCGAGTACGCACTGATTCTTGCCCTGATCGCCGTCACGGCAATAGCCGTCTTGAAGTTCCTAGCGGGCAGGATCGATTCGGTGCTCAACACAATCGCCAATAGCCTCTGAGACCTGACCCGGCCGAGCTCGAGGGGGATCGCTCCTCGCGCGCACCTGAGCCTCAGCAATTCAATGGCTGATGGTTGACTGCGCTCTACCGGGCATGACACGGTTACGGCCGGCGGCCTTGGCGGCATCAAGCGCGTGGCCTGCGGCAGCGATCAGCTCCAGCGCAGTCCAGCCCGCGCGTGGGAACACGGCGATGCCGAACGAGGCGGTCACATCGATCTGCGATCTGCCTTGGGCGATAGGGGTGGCCGCGAGCTCACGGCGCAACTGCTCAGCGCGCTGGACGGCGCTTGCCGCGGGCATCCCGGGCAGGACCAGCAGGAACTCCTCGCCTCCGTAACGGCCGCAGATATCGCTAGCACGCGCGTGGCGAGTCAGCAGCGCACCGAAGGAGCGCAGCACCTCATCTCCACCGAGCTCCCCGAAGCGGTCGCTGATCGCTCTGAAGCGATCCAGTTCGCCGACGATCACGCTGAGCGGCTGTGCTGCGCGCTTGGCCAGGATCAGCTCTCGCCGGAGCGCCTCCTCAACGTAGCGGCGGTTATACAGCCCGGTCAGCGCGTCTTTCGTGCTCTGCTCCCGAAGCCGCTCCTGGTGGGCCTGCGCTTCACGCTCAGCACAAGTGCGCTCGGTGATGTCCAACATCAGGCTGACGGCGACTCGCCTTCCGCCAACGCTCATCATGCCGCCATGGCACTCGATATCCACCACTGCGCCGTCCTTGCGCAAGCCGCGGAAGACGAAATCAATCTGGTCGGTCGCGCCGTCCCTGCGCCTACAGATGTTTTCCGCCACGAGCGCGCGGTCGCTCTCGACGGTCAGCGGCATCGGCCCGAGCTCCCGGACCTCCTGCGCGTCGTACCCAAAGATCTCATCGACGCGAGCGTTGGAGTAGCGGATCCTCCCATCCTCGATCAAGACGATCCCGACCAACGGCTGGCTCGCCAACCCTCTAAACCTAACCTCGGACTCCCGCAGCCGCCGCTCAGCGCCATCACGTTCGGTCAGATCGACGATCACCCCGCCCACAGCGGCGAGCGACCTATCGCTGTCCTGAAGCGTCGCCGTGTGGAATACGACCTCGTGCCTGACGCCATCGACGGACTGAAACTCAGACTCGTACTCGTGCGTCCCGCACCCGCTAAGCAGCTCCGTGTCGTGGGCGCCGTAGACGTGGGCGAGATCCTCGGGCCAGAAGTCATGCGAGCAGCAGCCCAACAGTTGTTCGCGCGGGAGTCCCAAGAACCGCTCGAAGCTGCGGTTGCAGGCCACAAAGCATCCGTCCAGGTCCCTGAAATAAACCGGTCTGGGGATCGCGTCAAGCACGCCCTGGACGAGCGAGAACCCGCTCCCGGAACTCCACCCGCCCGCGGCCGTAGCGCCACTGACCGCGCCAGCACAAATCGCAGCCCGTAAAGCGGCTGCCTCCCGGCGCGGGATTACCTGTTCAGCGTTCATGTGCAGCTGGCCATTTGCGATCGTCACAAGATTAGAAGTTCACACGCTTCACGCATCCAGCCAAAAAAGCGACGCAAACCGGCGCGTGGAGTTTGTGTTGCCTGAATCGCGTGGGCGTCGAGAAGCAAACCTTATGTTAGCTGAGATACCGGGCTATTGACATATCGACCCATGAGCTCTAACTTAATTGATCGTACCTACACCGATTGCCAGTCAAGGGCGGCTGTGAAGGCTGGGTCGGTAACGCGTGCCTTGTTGTTGCCTACGCGGCTTAGCGGCCCGAGCCGCTGCTTGCACGCCGCGGGCGTGCGCTCTGGCGCCGTGGGCCGCCCGGGTCTCCCTCTCCTCTACCCGGGCGGCCCGAAGACGCTCTGGCGCTGTGGCCGCCCGGGTCTCCCCTCTCCTCTACCCGGGCGGCCCGAAGGCCGGTGCACCTTGGTAGCCTGCCGCGTGCGAGGCGCTGGGGTTTGACATGAAGCGGCCTCGTACGATGAGGCCACGCGCGCGCACTAAAGGGATCGGCCGCGGCTGCCGATACGAGTCAGACCGGCTGTTCGCCGCCCCCGCACGCACCCACGACCAATCCGAGACCAGACACGCTCCAGATGAGATCTCAGCGACGCCCAGTGGCAACATTCGTCTCGACGCTGATCGTCGCGCTGACGCTCGCCACGATCGGTGGCGCTCCCGCGGCATGGGCGGGCACCGCGAACGCCGGGATCCCCGGGGCGCCCGCGGGGAACCCGCTCGCTGGTCTCGATTGGGGAATCTACACGGGTCCGAGTGGCGGACTGTACCCCGCCTACCAGGACGCGACGGGCCGCGAAAAGCAGATCCTCGGGAACCTCGCGCTGAAGCCCCTGACGCAATCGATCGGCTTCTGGGATCCGACCGCCGGTGTCGCGCAGGCGGCTGAGCAGATGATCGCCGACACGACCGGCGGGAATCCGAATGTCCTCTCGCAGTTCTCGACGTTCGAGCTGAACCCGTGGGAGGGTGGCGCCTGCACGGGCAGCTGGAATGTCCCCGCCGACGAGGCCTGGTACCGCGCGCTGGCGTCGGGGATCGGCAGCGCCCGCACGTTCGTGATCGTCCAGATTGACTCGCCGTTCATGTTCTGCATCCCGAGCTCCGCGCCCGAGACGATCACCGCCTACGGCGCGGAGAAGCTGTCCGCCCTGCCGCGCACGACCGTCTACATCGACGCCGGCGCGGCCGAATGGGAACCCGCTGCCCAGATGGCAGCCCTCCTGATCCGCTGCGGCATCCGCCACGTCCGTGGCTTCGCGCTCAACGACACTCAGTACGGAGCGACCTCGCTCGAGCTCACCTACGGCGCCGCGATCATCGCCGCCCTCGACGCGGACGGTGTCACGGGCAAGCACTTCATCATCAACACCGATGAAAATGGTCAGCCTTACCTCGCCGGTCAGGTGAGCGTCGAGTCCAACGACACGCCTCGATGCTCGACACCGACACAGACGCTATGCCAGCGCACCGGGATCCCGCCGACGACCGATGTCGCCGACGCCAAGTGGCACCTACCCGCCACGGCAGCCGAGATCGCCGGCTCCGACGCAGATGCCTACGTCTGGTCCGGGCAACCGTGGGCCGTCAACGGCGGGGGGCTCAACATGACGTTCGCGCTCGAGCTCGGCGCCAACGGCGAGTACTAGCGTTGGTTACAAGTGCTTGCTGGGAGCGTTCGGCGCCGGCTATGTATACGTCGGAAGATCGCTGTCAGGGCTGAGCCGCCCAGGCGATCGCAACGGTCAGCGTGGTGCCGTTCGGGCGAGCCTGATCCGGGTGTGACGAGTCCGGATTCGTAGGCAACGATGACCGCTTGGGTGCGGTCGCGGAGGTGCAGCTTGTTCAGGATCCGGCTGACGTGTGTCTTGACCGTTTCCTCGGTGACCACCAGTTCGCGGGCGATTCCGGCGTTCGTCCGGCCGGTAGCCAGTAGTCGCAGGACCTCGGTTTCGCGGGGGGTGAGTTCGTCGAGCGGTGCGGGTCCGATCGGAGCTGTAGGTCGCTGCGCGAATTCGCTGATCAGCCGACGGGTGACGGTCGGGGCAAGGAGAGCCTCCCCGGCGGAGATGATCCGGACGGCCTCGATCAGTTGTTCCCCGGTGACGTCCTTGAGCAGGAAGCCGCTGGCGCCGGCGCGGAGCGCGTCGTAGACGTATTCGTCGAGGTCGAATGTGGTCAGCACGAGGACTCGGGTCCGATCGGATCCTTCGTGGGTGATACGTCGGGTGGCCTCGATGCCGTCCATCTCGGGCATGCGGATGTCCATCAGGACGATGTCGGGTTGGAGCTCGCGGGTGATCCTGACGGCCTCCAGTCCGTTCGTTGCGGTGGCTAGCACCGTGAAGTCTGGTTGGGTGTCGAGCAGTTCCGCGAATCCAGAGCGCACGATTTCGTGGTCGTCGGCAACGACGATTCGAATGTCGTTCATATGACCGCCTGGCGTGCGTGGGCGGGCAGTGTTGCCTCGACGAGGAAGCCGCCGCCGGGGGCTGCGCCGGTTTGCAGCTGGCCGGCAGCGGCTGTGGCGCGTTCACGCATTCCTGACAAGCCGTGCCCGTCAGCGGCTGTTCGCGCTGGCGGTCCCTTAGATTAGGCTTCGCTGGATGTTCGCCAGTTCAGGAAGTGCCCAGCTGGCATACGAGACCACCGGCGTAAAGAGTGGCGTCGACGTCTTGTTGATCCACGCTGGCGTCAACGATCGCCGCAGCTGGCGCCACGTCATCGAGCGACTCAGTCCACGTCACCGGTGCGTTGCTTTTGACACGCGTGCCTACGGCGAGAGCACCTACGAGCGTGAGGATGGCTGGTCGCCGGTCGTCGACGCGTTGGCGGTTCTCGACGCGGCCGGCTTCGAGCAGCCCGTGGCCGTCGTCGCCTGCTCGATCGGCGCTCAGACCGCAGTCGACCTGGCGCTGGCGCGCCCCGATCGCGTTGCCCGGCTGGCGCTCATCGGCGCGGCAATCCGCGGCGCACCCTACCCCGACATCACAACGGGTCCGACCGCCGAGCTCAACGCCCGGATCGAAGCGGCCGACGCCGCCGGGGACCTGGACGAGGTCGCCCGGATGGAGGCCTGGATGTGGCTCGACGGCCCCCGCGCCCGGGAAGGCCGCGTCGGCGGCCGCGCCCGTGAACTGTTTCTCGACATGAACGCACGCGCGCTGCGCGCCCCCGATCCAGGTGAACAGGCGGAGATTCCACCGGCCTGGCCGCGGCTGGGCGAGATCAGCGCCCCAACGCTCGTGATGATCGGCCGCCTCGATGCCGAGGACATCCAGGCGATCGACGAGCAGGCGGCCGCGATCATTCCCGACGCTCGACTGCGGTGGTTGGACGGCGTCGCGCACCTCCCGCACCTCGAGGGCGACCCCGCCACCCTGGACGCGATCGCCGGCTTCATCGACGCGCTGCCCTAGGAGCGCGAGCCGCGCGCGCCCCAGGACGCCCAGGCAAGCGTACGGTGATTCGGCTCGCTCGCCCTGATCGCCGGGCCTTGTGGCAACAAGCGGCCTGTCTTTTAGTTCCCGTTGTAATCAGGTGGCTAAGAGCCTGTCTAAGAGGGTTTAGAGGTATTTAGGGTGGACTTCGCTGCCCAAGGGTCTGGATAAAGTGGTGGCGATGCTGATCCGCCACGCCGATGCCGCGCGCGACGGCGCCGCCTGCGCCGCGATCTACGCGCCATACGTGATGCACTCCGCGGTCAGCTTTGAGACGGTCCCGCCGAGTACGCAGGAGTTCGCGGCGCGGATCGCGCGGATGCAACGCACGCATGCGTTTCTGGTGGCGGTCGACGACCAGGCGCCGCCGGCTGTCTGCGAGGCGATCGCAGGCTTCGCCTACGCCGGGCCACACCACGAGCGAGCCGGCTACCGGTGGGCGACATCCGTCAGCGTCTACGTGGACGCGCGTCAGCACCGCCGCGGCGTCGGCCGCGAGCTGTACGCGACCCTGTTCGATCTGCTCCGGCGCCAGGGCCTTTGGGTCGCCTGCTCGGGAATCACCTTGCCGAACGCGGCGAGCGTCGCCTTGCACGAATCGTTCGGGTTCGAGCCGATCGGCGTTTACAGGCGGATCGGCTGGAAGGCCGGCAGCTGGCGCGATGTCGGCTGGTGGCAGCTGGCGCTACACCCGGCGGACGACGACAGCGGCGAGCCACCGCCCGAGCCGGGGCCACCCGTGCGCTTGTCCTAGACAATCTGGATCGGCTTGCAGTTACCGGCACTTGTCACATCACATAGAGCCTGTCCGAAATACCCCGCGCACGTCTGGCGGCGGCGGACCGGCGGACCCCGCTCAGTCCTTCTGCAGCAGCAGCGCCAGCGTCGGGCAGGCGTCCGCTGCCTTACGGGCGAGGTCCTCGAGCTCGGACGGCACCTGCGCCTGCTCGATGATCGGGTAGCCCCACTCGTCGCGGCGGATCAGCTCCGGCAGCAACTCCACGCACAAGCCGTGCGCCTCGCACATGATCGGATTAACCCTCAAACGCATGTTCATATCGCTTTCTTGATTGGACTGCCGGCGGCTGCGCGGCCGCGACCGGGACCGGGACCGGGACCGGGACCGGCGGCAGGTTTGGCGGTGACGGTCCGCCGCGGGCCCAGTGGTAGGTTCGCGGAGGGGGCCCGGCAGCGGGCCCCCCGGTGCGCGCCGATACGCTCGCCGAACACGCTCAGCGCGCTGCGCACGAACCGCACGGCGCCGTCGGGGTGGTGGCAGGCGCCGCGGCCGCTGATCTCATCGCAGAGGGCGAGCAGGCGCTCGCGCTCGCGTGGGTGTGCGACGCCGTCGGCGAGTACCGTGAAGCAATCCGCGACCGTGGCCAGCCCGAATACGCACGGTCCGCACTGGCCCGCGGACTGCTGCGCGAGGTAGTCGATCACGCGGGCGCTCTCGTGCAGGCCGCAGGCGCGCTCGCCGAGCGCGATCACGACGCCGGCACCGAGCGTGCATCCCATCAACCGCAGGTCCTCACGCGCCAGCCGCAGCCCCAGGGCACGCCTGGCCTGCACCCAGGTGCCGAAATAGCCTCCGACGAGCAGCGCCTGCAGCGGCTCGGTGGAGCCGCCCGCGGCTGCCACGAGGTCGACCATCGGCGTACCGAAGGCCAGCTCGTAGACGCCCGGTTGCGCGACCGCGCCGGAGATCGTCACGAGCGCCGAGCCGGGATCCTCGGCGGTGCCGAGCTCGCGGTACCACTGCTCGCCATAGCGAGCAACGAGTGCGATCTGGGCGAGCGTCTCGGGGTTGTTGATCAGCGTCGGGCGGCCGCGATAGCCGCGCTCGTAGGGCCGGGGCGGCGTGAACGTCGGCCGCGAGGGCCCGCCGCCCAGATGCTGGACCACGGCGCTCTCCTCGCCGGCGACGTAACCCGGGGGCCCGAGCGACAGCCGGATCGGCGGTCGCTTCTCGGGGCGTTGCGCGATCGCCGCCTGCAGCGCCTGAATCGCCGCGCTTGAGTGCTCGCTGAGCTTGATGATCACCTCCGGGGCACCAACAGCGCGTGCGGCCAGCAGCGCCCCGTCTAGCACCAGGTGCGGCGCGCGCGCGAGCAGGGTCGCGTCCTTGCGGCTGGCCGGCTCGGTCTCCGAGCCGTTCACGACGACCGCCGAGACGCGTTTGCGGTCGGCCACCGACCGCAGCTTGACAGCCGTCGGGAAGTCGGCGCCGCCGCGGCCCCGCAGGCCGCTGCGCCTGACCAGCTCGATCAGCTCGCGAGGCGCCGGCGCCGGTAACGGGCCATGCACGCCGTGGTGCTCGGCGAGGCTCATGGCGCCGCCGCTGTCCTGTAGTCCGGCGAGCAGTCGCGGCAACCCCTGCGGCGCGCTCATCAGCTCGCCCGTACGGTCATCGTGCCGGTCACAGAACCACTCCGGTTGTCGATCTGCAGGCTCACCGTCAACAGCAACGATGGCCCCTTGATGGCGCCCACTTTGGCGAGGAACGACTCCCCTTGCAACTGCGTGATCGTGCCCACCAGCGCAACCGGCTCGCCCCGCAGCGCCAGATCGACCTGGCTGCCGGTCATCGACAGACCGCTGCCCACGGGTTCACCCGCGAGCCGCACCCGGAGCTCGCCGCTGGCGCCCCCGCTGACGCTCATCGCCAGGTCGACGAACGCGCCGCCCGGCGCGGCGCGCTGGTGCACGCTGCCCGCCAGGGTCGCGTCGAATGGCAGCTTCGGCGCGGCGACTCGCGGCGCCCGGCCGGGCGCCGACAGCGGCCTGCTGACGAGCACCGTGTGCGGGAGCAGCCGCGCGGGCGTCCCGGCGCGGGCGGCCCAGCCGGGCGCGAGCGGGCCGAGCACCACGAACACCGCGATCCCGAGCGGTGTCGCGATCGCGGCTCCGATCCCCCATGAGCGCCCCTGCTCGGAGAGCCGGTCGCTGCTAGCGACGCGCGCGATCACCGCGACCGCGACGACACCGACGCACAGTGCGGTGATCGCCAGCAACCACAGTTGCCCGCTGTCCGATCCGGTGCCGAGCCCGTGCAGTACCGCGACCGGCCAGCTCACGTACGCGAGCCAGTGCACCGCACGCCAGGCGCCGTAACCAAGCCGGCGACGCAGCAGGCTCGTGAGCACCAGCGCGATCACGAGGTCGAACGCCAGCGCGCCGAGCCCGAGCCAGAGCGGCCGGTAGGCCGAGATGAACGGGACCACGGCGTCGGTCAGCTTGATCGGCGCGAACGAGTCGAG
Organism: uncultured Solirubrobacterales bacterium; assembly: GCA_963709135.1. GTDB lineage: Bacteria > Actinomycetota > Thermoleophilia > Solirubrobacterales > Solirubrobacteraceae > Palsa-465. The sequence goes on from CAVPVI010000005.1 coordinate 631,366, forward strand.
CAGCGTCGTGACGATGTGGACCGCGAGTACCGCCACCGCCAGCAGCGAGATGTCGCGGTGCAACGAGCCGATCGCGAACCGCGGCCAGCGGGCTCCCCCGGAAACGCCGCTCGCGCCCAGCACGCCGAGCACGACGACGGCGCTCAGCAGGATCAGCGCGACCACACCGGTCGCGCGCGTCAGGTACCAGTAGGCGCTCGGGCCGGCTGCCGCGAACGCGCTCATGCCCTCACCGGCGCGCGCGCGGGCGCGAGCGACAACGCGCTCATGCCGTCACCGGCGCGGGCGCGAGCGACAGCTCCTCACCGTCCACCGGCCAGCCGGCGACGTGCTGGACGGTTCCGTCGACGCTCACCAGCCGGCTGGGCATGCGGTTCTCCGCCAGCCAGGCGACCGCGCGCGCACCGCGGATGATCGCGGCGGTGCTGGCGATGTTGGCATCCAGGCAGGTGGCGCCGGCAACGCTGACGGTGCGGAAGTGGACCCGCGCCGGAGCACCGGTCGACGGATCGATCAGGTGATGGGTCTCGGTGCCGTGCAGCGCCCGGCGCTGCACGGTCGTGCTGGAGGTCGCGAGGCCCCCGGATTGCAGCGTGATCGACTGGCCCGGCGCCTGCGGCCCGGAGCGGTGGTCGTCGGTGACGCGCACCTGCCAGCCGCCCGGCGGCGGCGGACCTGCAATCGCCAGGTCGCCGCTGAGGCTGACCAGCGCCGAGCGGCCGCCGGCGGCGGCGCTGGCAGCCGCTGCGGCGCGATCCGCCGCCAGCGCCTTGGCGGTGGCGCCGAGGTCGAGGCGCACGCCGCGAGCGATCGTCAGCGTCGAGCGCTCACGGTCCACCGCGACTGTGCGGAAGCCGGGGACCCGGGCCAGCGCCAGCTGCGGCCGCGCGCCCGCGGGCGCGCGGCCATCGTAGAAGCCGTAGGCGACCAGCGCCTCCCCCACGGTCGGGTCGACGTCGCCGTCCGTCAGGCGAGCGCCACGCAGGGCGGCCTCGACGGCGTCGAGCAGCAACTCGCTCACCTGCACCGGCCGGCCGGCTGCGGCGTTCACACCCGCCAACTCGGAGTCGCCGCGAAACGACGAGCAGGCGAGATCGAACTCCGCCACGACCCGCCGCACCGCAGCGAGCGCATCGTCCAGGCCCGCGGGATCGCTTAGCGCCACGACCGCGATGCCCCCCAGCGCCGCGAAGCTGGCTCTGGCGCCAATCTGATCCGACACAGCGCTCCCCTGAGTTCTCAGGAGCCGCCGGAGACAACCGCAGGGCCGCCTCCCTGGCTTGCCGTCGCCTGCTGCGCGGCCGCCTGCTGCGCGGCCGCCTGCTGCGCGGCCGCCTGCTGAGCAGCGGCTTGCTGCTGGGCAGCGGCCTGCTGGGCAGCCGCCTGCTGGGCAGCCGCCTGCTGGGCAGTCGCCTGCTGGGCAGTCGCCTGCTGGGCAGCGGTCTGCTGCGCAGTGGTCTGCTGCGCGGCGGTCTGCTGCGCAGTGGTCTGCTGGGCAGTGGTCTGTTGCGCAGCGGCGCTCGCGGAAGCGCTCGGCGCGGCATGCGGCGACTGCAGGCCGAGCTCGGCGGCGCTGGCCAGTGGCGGCATCGGCGGCAGCGCGGTCGTCAAGTCGGCGGTCTCGATCGATTTGCCGCTCGGCGCAAGCCGCGTAGCGCCCTCGGATTTGCCGGGCGCAACCGACGCCACGAGCGCCATCAGGCCGACCGACAATCCGGCGGCGCCGGCGATCGTCACGCCGCGCACGCGCCTGACGCGGGCGATCGCTGCATCGCGCTCCAGCATCGACTGTGCGCGCGGAGCGCGGCGCAGCGAGCGGTTCTCGTCGTTGATCATGGACGGCATCGTGGAGATAGACCATCAGCTTTCGCTAAGAACAGCATGAGAATATGCTCAAAGGGCCGGCAACTCCAGCGTGAACTCGGCGCCGTCGACGCTCACGTGACCGCCGTGAGCGGCCGCGATCGCGGCCACGATCGCCAGGCCCAAGCCGGACCCCGGGCGTCCCGCGGCTGCCTCGCCCCGCCAGAAGCGCTCGAACACGCGCTCGTGCTCCGGCGCCGGCGGCCCGCTTCCGGCGTCGGCGACCGACAGCCGCGCGCTCGCGCGCTCGCGCACCAGCGAGACGGTGACGAGGCCGGCCGCCGGACCGTGCACGAAAGCGTTCTCGATCAGGTTCGACAGCGCCCGCGCGAGCGCCTCGGCGTCGCCCTCGACGCTGACCGGCTCGAGCGCTCCCAGCCGGATCCGCTCGCTACCGGCGGCGAACCGCCGCACGGTCTCCTGCACCAGTTCCTGGAGCGCGACCGGGTGCCGCGCGCCGCCGGTCGCGGCTTGACGTTCGAGCATCAGCAGATCCTCTACCAGCCGGCCGATGCGGTCGGCGTCGCGACGCAGGTCCTCGAGTGCCTCAGGGTCGGCGCCGTGCCTGGCCAGGTACTCGGCATTGCCGATCAACGAGGTGATCGGGGTCCGCAGCTCGTGTGCGGCGTCTGCCAGAAACCGGCGCTCGAGCGCGCGCGCCCGCTCCAGCGAAGCGAGCATCCGGTTCAGGACGCCGGTCAGCTGACCGAGCTCGTCGCGCGTGCCGGTGTCGGGAAGCCGCAGCGAGGGATCGGCCGTCTGCTCGATCTCACGGGCGGAGCTGACCAGACGACGCAGCGGCGCCAACGCGCCCGAGGTCAGCGCAACGGCCGCCACCGTCGCCCCCACGGCGACGGCCAGGCCGGCGAGCAGCAGGATCAGCCGCAGATGCGTCAGCGTGGCCGCGATGTCCTGCGTGTCCGAGGCGACCAGCACCGCACCGCCGGCCGCGGGGCCGCCTGCAGCGGCGATCGGTGCGGCGAACACGCGCAGCGGTTGACCGGCGACGCTGAGGTCGCCGTAGCCGGTCGCTCCTCTGGCGATCGCGGCGCGCGCGAGCGCGAGCGCGTCGAGCGGCAGCGGGCTCGATTGCAGGGTCAGCGAGCGGGCCAGGATCCGGCCGCGCGCGTCGAGCACCTCGACCTCGAGCTCGCGGCCGGAGGCTGGGCTGTCGAGCGCATCCGGAGCGCTCAGCAGCGCCGGCGCCGAGATCGCCAACTCGGCGACGGCCAGCGCCCGCGCGCGCAGGTCGCTGTCAAGCGCGTCACGCAACTCGCGGCGCACCAGCAGGATCGACAGCGCGCACAACACGGCGACCGCGGTGAAGCTGGCCAGGCAAGCCGCGGCCACCAGCCGCAACGCGATCCCCCGATGCGGTGCGCGGCTCACGCTCGCAGCGTGAAGCCGCTGCCGCGGAGCGTGCGGATCAGCGGCGGCTCGCCGAGCTTGTGGCGCAGGCGGGTCACGTAGCGGTCGACGACGTTGGGCTCGGCGGCGCCCGACCAGATCTCCCCCAGCGCCCGCTCGCGCGAGACGACCCGGCCCTGCTCGCGCAGCAGCAACTCCAGCAGCTCCGCCTCGCGGCCGGTCAGCTCGATCGCGCGCCCGCCGCGCTGGCAGCTACGCGCCGCCAGGTCGAGCGTCAGGTCAGCGTAGCTGCGCAGCGGGCTGGCGTCCGCGTGCCGGCGGGTGAGCGCGCGGATCCGCGCGACCAGTTCCTGCACCGCAAACGGCTTGACCAGGTAATCGTCGGCGCCGGCCCGCAGGCCGGCGACCCGATCGGGCACCGCGTCGCGCGCGGTCAGCATCAGGATCGGCGTCGAGACGCCCTTGCCACGTAGCCTGCGGCAGACGGCGAGGCCGTCCAGCACGGGTAGCGCGACGTCGAGCACGATCACGTCCGGCGCGGAGCGCTCGGCTTGCAGCAGCGCCCCGCCCCCGTCCGCGGCCAGCGTCACCGCGAACCCTTCGGCGCGCAGCGTCCGCAGCAACATCCGCCGCAATGGTGGGTCGTCGTCGACGACGAGCACCCGCTCAGCGTCCCCGGCCCCGGCAAGCGCGCGGTCCGCGGTCAAGGGCCGATCAACCGCCGGCGACGTCGCGGCGCAGGAACACCAGGAACGCGGCGCCGAGCGCCGGCACGCCGTACAGCGCGCAGACCCAGACCGCGCGGAGCACCGGCGCCCAGTCGATCGGCGTGCGCAGCAGACCCTGCCAGGCGTTGAACTGCGTGCTGAGCAGGTACGGCTGCACGCCGCCGAGGCCAGGCAGGATCCCGATCAGTTGCAGCAGCAGCGAGATCATCAGCGTGCCGACGACCGCCGCGGCGCTGTTGCGGGTCAGGGCCGAGAGCATCAGGCCGATGCACACGATCGCCATGATCGGGAGCATGTAGATGAGAAAGCTGACGTAGACGAGCTCGAGTGACTTCGGCGCCGAGACGATCGTGCCAGACAGGCTCTGCAGCGAATGGAAGCCCGATTGGATGCACCCGGCGAGGACCGCCACCGTGACGCAGAGCAGAATCGCGACGACGGCGTAGCTCGCCGCCGCCAGCGCCTTTCCGGTGAACAGCTGCCAGCGTTCCAGGGAGCGCGTGAGGACCGTCTTGAGCGTGCCGTTGTGATCCTCTGAGGCGATGATGTCGCCCGCCACCAGCGCCGTGATCAGCGGGAACATCCAGACGGCGCCGAACAGCAGGATCACCAGCGGGACCGCGAGGCCGCTGCGCGAAAGGTAGTCCGAGAACGCGAAGTCGCCGCGGCGGTGGCCACCGTGGAAGTGGATCGCGAGCACGAACAGGATCGGCACGACCGCGGCGGCGAACAGGCCCAGGTAGGTCCGCTTCAGGTAGCGCAGCTTGGTCAGCTCCCAGCGATAGACGGTGCCGACCCCGGGCCTGGCGCCGGCTCGCGGCAGGCTGTCCACGATCCCGGCACCGGGCGCAGCCACCGATCCGGCGCTCACGCGACCACCTGCTCGGCGCCGTTGACATGTTGCTCGCCCGTCGGGGGCTTGCCGCTGGGCTGTCCCTCGGTCAACGCGAAGAACAGATCCTCGAGCGTCACCGTCTGCGGCGCCAGCTCTTTGATCAGCACGCCTTCGAGCACCAGCGCGCGCGACAGCTCGGCGGCGGCGCGCTCCTCACAGGTGAACACGATGCGGCCATGGGCGCTGCCGACGTCGCTGATCCCGCGTTGAGCGCGGCAGATCTCGAGCGCGCGCGCGTCGTCGGTGCTCGCCAGGCGGTATGCCGTGCCCGCCCCGCGCGCCAGCGCGTCGATCGTCCCTTCGTAGACGATCTTGCCGGTCCGCACGATCGCGACGCGGTTGCAGACCTCCTCCACCTCGCCGAGCAGGTGGCTGGAGAGCAGCACCGTCATCCCCTGGTCGGCGAGACGGCGGATCAGCAGCCGCATGTCGCGCATCCCGGCCGGGTCGAGCCCGGTCGCGGGCTCGTCGAGCAGCAGCAGCCTCGGGTCGCGTAGCAACGCCGCCGCGATCCCCAGGCGCTGGCGCATGCCGTGCGAGTAGCCGCCGACGCGGTCGCGCGCGCGGTCGGCGAGCTCGACCGCGTCGAGCGCCTCACCGATCCTCGCGCTCGCGTCGCCGCCGTCGAAGGCCGCGAGCAGCTCGAGGTTGCGGCGTCCGGTCAGGTACGGATAGAAGGCCGGCGCTTCGACGAATCCGGCGACGCCGTCGAGCGCCTGCACGCTCTCGTTCGGGTCACGCCCGAACAGCCGCACGCTGCCCGCGCTCGGGCGGATCAGCCCGAGCATCATCCGCAGCGAGGTTGTCTTGCCGGCGCCGTTGGGCCCCAGGTAGCCGTACACGTCCCCGGAGTTGACGGTCAGATCGACGCCGTCAACCGCGGTCAACTCGCCGTAGCGCTTGACCAGGTCGCGGACCTCGACCGGAGGGGCGCTCATAGCTGACGCGCCGCGTCCTCTGCAACCGTCGCCGAGACCGATCCGATCACGAGATAGCTGACGCCGGCGCGGTCGAACTGCACCGCCGCGCCGAGCGCCGTGTCGAGCTCCTCGCCGGTGACGCCATTGATGTCGACCGTCGGCAAGCTCAGCTCGCCGCCGCCGGCGCCGTTTGCCGGGCCGCCCGTGCCGGAGGTTCTCGACGCCGCACGCTCGATCACGGCCACCCCTCCGAGCCCTTGTCCATAGAGCACCAGCGCCGCCGGTGAGGAGCCCCAATCGAGCAGCTGCACGCTGCGCTGCGGGAGCCCGTCTAGCGACCCCGGCGCGTCGAGGCTGAACGGCAGCGCCGCTGCGACGGCGCCGGCGCCGGTGACCTCTCGCGCGCGTCTGGCTGCCGTCCCGGCGCCGCGCTTGGCTGACGAGGACCGGCGCGCGCGGCCGGCTGCGGTGCTCGCGGAGCTCGCCGCCGGCGCCGCGATCTTGACGACGGTGGCGCCGGCCGGCGGCGTCAGCGCGAACACCGAGGGGTCAACCGGCCCGTAGCTGATGCCCGTCACCTGCAGCGCGAGCACGGGCGAGCTGTTGCCGGCGGCGTAGATCGCGAAGTCGAGCGGGACGCCGCGGGCGGCGTCCCAGGCGAGCTGCACCGAGCCGAGCAGGCCGCCGTCGTGCTTGGGCGAGACCTGCACGGTGTACGCCGCAGCGCCGCCGAAATCGCTCGGCTGTGGTCCGCTGATGTCGAGGTGCGCGGCGAGCTTGGTCAGCTCGGACTGGATCTGGTCGATCGTCGGGACCGACTCGCTGGAGCCGGCACCGGTGCTCGAGGCCGTGCTCGAGCTCGAGCTCGGCGCCGTGCTCGAGCCGGCGGCGCCCTTCGTCGTGGACGGCAGGGTTCCCTCGTAGACGGTGTTGGTGGAAGGGTCGGAAATCCAGAACGCGCTGTGGTCGACGACGATCTGGGCGTCGTCGCCGCTGCTCGACTGCAGCTCGAGGCGCAGGCGTCCGCCACCGATCCACAGGCGGCCGCTGGCGCCGGTGATGATCGGGTCCGAGGTCTCGATGTTGCTGGAGCTGATCAGGTTGTTGGTGAAGCTGATGCGGGCGCTGAGTCCGTCGACGGCGGGCGCGCTGAGCGCGCGGTGCACCGCGCCGGCAAGCGAGGACGGCGCCGGCAGCGGCCCGTTACCGGCCGCGGCGATCGCGATCGCCGTGCCGCCGGCGACCGCGGCGACGAGCCCGGCGATCAGCGCCAGGAGCCGACGGGTAGAGACTGTTCGCAGGTATTTCATGACCATCCGCCTTGTGTTTCGATCCGCATCTGTGCTCGTATCGACAAGGTATAGAGGGTGAACTTGAAGTTACTCTGACAATCCCGGCGCCGGTGGCGGGCTCAGCCGCCTGCGGACGCGGAGGCGCCGAGGCTGACCTCGCCCGAGGCGGTCCCGATTCCGAAAATTACGCGGCCACTCGGCCGTAAGCGCCTGGACGGCACTCGCTCCCCCGGGCAGCTCGACCGTCAGCCACACGCGCGCAGTCTACTAGAGGTTGCACGCGTGCTTTTTCGCTAGAAATGGAAGCGGTGAGTGCCGCGATCGGCAGCCCTAGGGCATCAGCAGGGCGACGCCCTCAGCCAGATTAGGAGCCGGAAGATGACCGTCAACAATCCCGTGATGCTCGACCGTCAGCGGATCCGGGAGCTGACCGACCGCGAGTGGGCGACGCTCGAGCAGCGCACCCAGGCTTCGGGCGCGATGTACCGCCGTGCACGCGAGTCGCTCAGCGGCGGCGTGGCATCCACCTATCAGGCGGGCGAACCCTGGCCGATCTACCTGAGCACGGGTGCGGGCCCCGTCATCTGGGATGTGGATGGCAACCGCATGTGGGACTTCCACAACGGCTTCGGATCGATGGTTCAGGGTCACGCCCATCCGGCGATCGTCAAGGCCGTCACCGAGCGCGTCACGCAGGGCACGCACTTCGCCGCGACCACCGAGGATGGCGTCGTCGTCGCCGAAGAGCTGCAGCGGCGCTGGGGGTTGGCTCGCTGGCGCTTGACCAACTCGGGCTCCGAGGCGACGATGGACGCGATCAGGATCGCCCGTGCGGTCGCCGGGCGCGAGACGATCATGAAGATCTTCGGGTCCTACCACGGTCACCACGACGGCGTGATGGTCTCGATCGGGGTCCCCTACGACCGCATCGGCGACCGCGAGAACTACGCCTCGCTGCCGTACGGCGCCGGTATTCCGAAGGCCGTCACGGAGCTCACGATCGCGGTGCCGTTCAACGATGCCGGCGCGATGGAGCGTCGCATCCAGCGCCTCGACGCCGAAGGTCGCAAGCCCGCCTGCGTGATCATGGAGGCGGCGATGATGAACCTCGGCGTCGTGATGCCAGAGCCGGGGTACCTCGAGGATGTCCGCGAGATCACCAAACGGCACGGGATCGTGCTGATCTTCGACGAGGTCAAGACGGGCTTGGCGATCGCCGCCGGCGGCGCGACCGAGCACTTCGGCGTGAAGCCCGACATGGTCACGCTCGCCAAGACGCTCGGCGGCGGGCTGCCGTCGGGAGCGATCGGCGGCACCGAGGAGGTCATGCGCGTGGTCGAGGACGGCAGCGTCTACCAGGTCGGCACCTACAACGGCAACCCGCTCGCGATGGCGGCGGCGCGCGCGAGCCTGCTCGAGATCCTCACGCCCGACGCCTACAGGCACCTCGACGATCTCAACGCGCGGATCGTCGCCGGCTGCCAGGCGGTCGTCGACCGCTACCGGCTGCCGGGCTACGCGCTCGGCCTGGCCGCCAAGGGCTGCGTCACGTTCTCGACCACGCCGGTCGTCGATTACGAGACGTTCAAGGCCAACCAGGACGCGGAAGTCACCCAGCTCGCGTGGATCTACAACATGAACCGGGGTATCTTCATGACCCCCGGCCGCGAAGAGGAATGGACGCTGTCGGTGAGCCACACCTACGAGGCGATCGACGCCTACGTCCAGACCTTCGACGAGCTCGCCGCCGAACTGACCGCCTAGTGGACGATTCTGCAATCCCCGTCGGGACCTACGGGACAGCCCACGAGCGCCGGCGGGCGTCCACGACACGGGCTTGCAATTCGGTGCTGGTCAGGTGATCCGGGTGCGTGAGCGCTACGTACGGTTGGCGTGTTCAGAGCACCAGGCCGCGCGCCAATGACCGATCTGCGGGCACTCGCAGACGAGGATCTGATGGTGCTCGTTCACGAGGGCGAGGCGCGTGCGTTCGAGGTGATCTTCGACCGCCACGCCGATGTCGCGTTCTCGCTCGCCTACCGAATGTGCGGGCGCCGCGCGATGGCCGAGGACGTCGTCCAGGAGGCGTTCCTGTCGTTGTGGCGCACCGGCGTGCGCTACGAACCGGCGCGCGGCAGCGTCCGCTCTTGGGTGCTGAGGATCGTGCACAACCGCGCGGTCGACGCGTTCCGCCGCGAGCTCTCGCGAGACAGCCGCACGGTCGACGACGGCGATCTCGCCGAGCGCATGGAGGACGAAGCTCGCACCGACCACGAGGCTCTACGCCGCGACGACGCCCGGCAGGTTCGCCACGCGCTGAGCGGTCTTCCAGCTGAGCAGCGGCAGGTGATCGAGCTGGCCTACTTCGGCGGTCTGTCACACAGCCAGATTGCCGAGGTCCTCAACCTGCCGCCGGGCACCGTCAAGGGCCGTATGCGACTTGGGTTGGCGAAGCTGCGCCTCGAGCTGTCGGATCCCCTGGGGGCCCTAACATGAGCCGCGAGGAACAGATGTCGCAGACGGAGGCATGTGGCGAGAACGCCGCGGCATACGTGCTAGGGGCGCTCGAGGAGCACGAAGCGCGGGCGTTCGCCCTACATCTGGAGAGCTGCGCCGTGTGTCGCGACGAGGTGGCCGCGTTCAGGCAGGTCGCCGACGCGCTGCCGATGGCGGCACCGGCCCATCGCGCCCCGCCGGCGCTGCGAGACCGCGTGCTGGGAGGCGTGCGCGCGGAGCCGAAACGCGCGCCGACTCCCGGCAGCCCGCCGGTACAGACAGCATCGGCCGACGCGCCGCCGGCGCCGGCGCTGGAGGCAGGGCTGACGCCGCCACGGGTGGCGCGACGCTCGCGTTACCTCCCGCGATCATGGGCGAATGCGCTTGACCGGCGCCCGGCGCTGGCGGGCTCGCTGGCCGGCCTGCTTGTCGCTGCGGCGGTGCTTGCGGCCGTGCTGGTGGCGGGGCTCGGTGGCCAGAGCTCGACCCGCGTGTACGCCTCGACGGTCGGCGATGCGCGGCTCTACGTGACCGGCGCTCGCGGCGAGCTGGTCGTCGCGCGCTTGCCCCAGCCGGCCGCCGGACGCATCTACGAGGTGTGGCTGGCGCGGCGCGGCCGGGCGCCGGCGCCGACCTCGACGCTGTTCAGCGTGACGCGATCCGGCGCCGGCGACGCCGCCGTCCCGGGCGACCTGAGCGGAGTCAGCGCCGTGCTGGTCACGCAGGAGCCGGCCGGCGGCAGCCTGCGACCGACCAGCGCGCCGGTGATCGTCACGCCGCTGAGCTGAGCCGGCGCCGGCGCCAATCGGTCGGCGATCCGTTAACGCCTGCGGGTGCCCTTATCGGTTATCGGGCACCCGCGCTTAGCGGAGCGGCGGCGCTGCAACACTTGTACGCATATGTCCTTGCGTAACGATGCCGGTTCGCGCCACGGGATGATCGCCGCCACGCTGCGTGCTCAGATCCAGTCCGGCGCGCTCGCCGCTGGTGCGGCGCTGCCTTCGGAGGCGCAGCTGTCGACTCGCTTCCGGGTCTCGCGCGGGACAGTGCGGCAGGCGCTGGCGGCGCTGCGAGCCGAGGGCTTGATCGCCGGCGGACGCGGGCGGCCACCGAGAATCGCCCGGCCGATGCCGGCGCAGAGCTTCGATCAGTTCGTCTCGTTCTCGGCGTGGGCGCAACGCCGCGGTCATACGCCGGCGGCACGCACGCTCGAACTGGCGCGACGCCCGGCCGGGGCGCAGGCCGCGCTGAAGCTCGGGCTCGCACCCGGGACGCCGGTGTTCGAGTACAAGCGCCTGCGACTGCTCGATGGCGAACCCGTGATGATCGAGCTGAGCACGTTCCTGGAGGAGGTCGGCCAGCTGCTGCTTGACTGCGATCTCGACGGCGGCTCGGTGTACGCCCAACTCGGCGAGCATGGGGTCGCGTTCGCGGAGGCCCGACAGACGATCGCGGCGATCACGGCGAACGCCGAACAGTCTGCGCTCCTGGGGATCAAGCGGCGCGCGCCGCTGCTGGAGGTATGCAGGCACGTGTTCGACCAGGCCGGCAAGCCGCTGGAGTGCTCGTGCGACTTCTACCGTGGCGACGCGTTCGCGTTCACGATCCAGAGCCAACTGGCATTGCCGACAGCGGGCGTCGCGCTCACGCTACTGGGCGCTCACCCGCAAAGCTCGTAGTGACGTGGACTGGCTGCGTACGATTCCCGCATGCTCCTCTACGACAACAGCGACTCGGGCAACTGCTACAAGGTGCGGCTGCTGTGCTCCCATCTGAGCATCGCGCTCGAGCGCCGCGAGCTTGACGTCGTCGACCGCAGTAACCGTCCCGAGCTGATCGGCCATCTCAACCCGGCCCTGCGAGTGCCGGTGCTGGTGCTCGACGACGGACGCGCGCTGGCCGAATCCGACGCGATCCTGTGTTACCTCGCGGAGGGCACCGAGTACCTGCCGCAGGAGCGCTTCGAGCGGGCGAAGGTCCTGCAGTGGCTGTTCTTCGAGCAGTACAGCCACGAGCCGCACATCGCCGTCGCTCGCTTCTGGGCGCTGTTCGGTGTCACCCCGAGCGAGGAGCAGCGCGCCGAGAAGATGCACTGGGGCAACCGCGCGCTGGCGGCGCTCGACGGCCACCTGCGCGATCGCGAGTATCTCGTCGCCGAGCGCTACTCGATCGCCGACATTGCTCTGTATGCGTACACGCACGTCGCCGGCGAGGGCGGCTTCGACCTGTCGGCGTACCCCGCGATCGGGCCCTGGCTGGCGCGCGTCGCCGGCCAGCCCGGGCACATCAAGCTCGACGACTAGTCGCGGCGGACGAACAAGCTGAGCGGCAGCGGCACGGGCGAGAGCTTCTGCGCGGCGTTGGCGGCGAACAGCTTCGGTTCGACCTTCGCGATCAGCGCCTCGAACTCGTCGCGCTCGCGGGACGAGAGGCTCCGCGGGCGCCCACGGGCGTCGCGCATCAGCACGACCAGGCGGCGGCGCTCACTCGGGGTGAGCCGCACGATGTGGCTGTGGGCCAGCATCGCCACCTCGCCGATCACGAGCAGCCGCAGGACCGGCACGCGCTTGAGCACCGGCACGCGCTTGGCCGCGCGACCGAACGTCTCACTGAATACTGATCCGGGCATCGGCAACGAGTTTACGGAGCCGCTTGCGGGATCAGGTCAAGTCCGGGCAGGACACACGCTCCCAGCCACGCCGCGACGGCGCCGCGGACGGCGCCGGTGTCGCGCAGCGCGTGGTCGCCTGCAACGCGCACGACCTCACGCCGGGGGCCAGGGGGCGGCATCCCGAACGGGTCACGCTCACCCTGCACCACCAGCATTGGCACGCTCACCGCTTCGAGCTCGGGCAGCCGGCTCTGGGGTTGCCGGCGCTCGGGTTGCCGGGTCTCGGGATGCCGGGCCCCGGCTTGCCGGGCCTCGGCTTGCCGGCGCTCGGGTTGCCGGGTCTCGGGTTGCCGGCTTGTAGCGGACGCCCGCCCGCGGGCGGGCGGCAGCAGCGGGAACGCCAGGCACAGGACGGCGGCGCAGCCGGCAGCCTCCGCGGTCCGGCAAGCAACGCGCGCTCCGGATGAGCGGCCGCCGGCGATCACCGGCAGACCGCGGAGCGATCTTTCCCGTAGTTGCGCGAGGACGGCGAGCCAGGCCGCGTCGAGCTGCTTTGCCGGCGCCGGCGAGCGCCGGCCGGCCACGCGGTAGGGCTGCTCGACCAGCGCGACGCTGATGCTCAGCGACACCGCGAGCTCGCCGACCGCCACCAGGTCCCGGGCCCCCACGCCACCACCGGCGCCGTGACCGAGAACCATCGCCGCCAGCGGCTCGTCGGCAGCGTGTAGGTGCGCACGCGCGAGACCGTGTGGCGTGTCGAGCTCGCAGACCTGCATGCATGGAACCGTAACCGCCGCGGTGCTCCGGCCGGCTGCGCCCGCCCGGTTCCCGGCGGGTCCTTCGAGTCTCTCGGGCAGCTAATTTCTGCGCGTGCCCTAACGTGAGGTGTATGGAGCTCGAGGCCGCGATCCGCAGTCGCCGCACGCACAAGGCATTCGCTGCGCAGCCGGTGCCCAACGACTTGCTCGACGAGCTGTTCGAGCTGGCGCGCTGGGCTCCGAACCACCACCTCACAAACCCCTGGCGTTTTCGGGTTCTGGGACCACGGTCGCGCGAGGCGCTCAAGCGGGCCGCCGGACCAGAGGCCGCGTCGAAGCTGGAGCGGGCACCGACGCTGATCGGCGTAACGGCGCTGCGCTCGGATGATCCGGTGGCCGACGAGGAGGATCTGTGCGCGACCGCCTGTGCCGCCTATGTGCTGCTGCTGGCCGCGCATGCGCGCGGCCTCGTCGGCTACTGGCGCACGCCTGGCGTGCTGCGCACCGACGCCGGGCGCGCCGCCCTCGGGATCGGCGCTGACGAGCGGTTCGTGGCGCTGATTCACCTCGGCTGGGGGCGCCAGGAACGCGACGCGCCGCAGCGCAGCCCGGCGGCCGAGGTCGTGATCCGGCTCGACTGATCAGAGCCCTCGCCACCACATTTGCGCAGGAGACGCTTAGGCTTAGGGCGCGGGTGTCCTTAGGGCCAATGCCGTTTACTTAGTTCTTAGTTTCTTGATGTCTAGCGGGAGGTTGAGCACCTCACGGGTGCCAAACCTCCCGTGGGTCCTTTGCGTAGGCGCCGTCCGCTTGATCCCGCTGAGGTTAGGCACCTGACAGGTGCCTAACCTCCCGGGAGTACAGTCCCGTCGCGCGAGATCGCGCCGTTAGGTTCTGGTGATCAACGCGGTGCCGGCGACGACCAGCGCCAGACCGGCCAAGCGCCCGAGGCTGAGGCCGACATGCTCCACGCCGAACCAGCCGAAGCGGTCGGCGATCACCGAGACGACCAGCTGCCCGGCGACCAGCAGCGAGATCACGCCGGCGATGCCGAGCGGGCGCACCGCGATCAGTCCTACGATCAGGACCGCGGCGCCGCCGATCCCGCCGATCGCGTACTCCGGCCGGAACGCGCTCAGTCCCGACAAGCGCGAGGGGTCGGCGAACACCACCAGCAGCACGCCGAGCAGCGTGATCGAGATCGCGGCGCTGATCAGCGCCGCGCCAAGGTCCCCGACGTGCTCGGCCAGCGCCGAATTGGCCGGCGGCTGCAGCGCCACGAGGCCGCCGACGGCCAGCGAGCAGATCACCGCGAGCAAGCGTGACACCTCTCCCCCTTCCGCCTGCGCGCCGGAAATCCTGCCGCGTGGGTGTCGCGGGCTTTGAAAGAATCGCGACCAGCACATTCCGCTCGCCTCCGAACTGGACCTGCCACGGATAGACCACACGGATCCAGCGCTGCGGGGAGCGAGCCACGACGCGGCGATGGCCGCCTTGCGGGGCTACGACGGCTGGCTGGCGGCGCAGCCGTTCGGGTACGTGGTGCTCGACCGCGAGTCCTGCGCCGGGTTGACGAGGTTGAGGAAGCGCTCGTATTTCTGGCCGAGCGCGTGAGCACGCTGAAGCTCGCGGGAGAACCGCAGTTCGGGACGCCTTCCGGTATCTACGGCGTCGAGTCGCTGCCGCTCGTGCTCGAGCACGAGCGCGAGCTGTAGGGACGAGGATTTAGGCCACGCTCAGCACGTGGGAGTACCGTGGCCGTCGCTGGCCGTGCGGGCTTCTACGGAAACGCCTTCGGGACCCGTGCCGATGACACCGAGCAGGACCGGGCCTAGTGTTCATCGGCTGAGATGGCCCGGCAAAGTGCCGGGCTCGACGATCATGGTCACCGCACGACAACCCTCAGCCACCGCCCGCATTGCGCGGCACGCGGAGCTCAAGCTAGTTGCCGGCGGCCATCCACACGGCGTCGTCGCCGAGCGAGTCACGCTTGGCGCGCCCCGCGCTCACCAGCGCCAGCAGGGCCGCCTCGGCGGCGCCGCGGTCGGGCGCATCGTTGCCGGCGGTCATCAGCGCCGCGACCTCCTGCGTGGTCAGGCCCGATTCGAAGCGCTCCAGCAGCGGTGCCGGATCCTCCGGCGGCGACTGGCGCGTCAGCGTCGGGTCGAGGTTGGCGATCAGCACGTCGTAGGCTTCGACCGGCTGGAAGCCGCCGGCCTCGAGCCTGCGGCCGTCGGCCGCCTCGAACACGATCGACGGCGCTGTGTAGCGAACGCTCCCGTCGCTGTTTGCGGCCTTCCCCTGCAGCTCGGTCGGCGAACCAGCCGCGGTGCGGGTCTGAGCCTTGTCGGCTTCGTAGGCCTCGAGCACCTCGGGCGAGTCGATCGACCTGACGATCGTGTCGGCATCGACGCCTTCGACAGCATCGAGAACCTCCCGCATCTGATCGTCGTCGTCGAACAGGAAGGGACTGTTGAAGTTGGCGAGCTGCAGCGCCCGGAACACGCTCCATTCGCTCCCCGGCCACTGCTGGCGCGCCGCGATCACGGCGCGGCAGGCACGCGAGGAGGCGCTCATCCGCGGCTTGAAGGCGCTCGCGAACGGCATTCCATAACGCTCACGGAAGTGGATCTGGCTGAGCGCCCCACGCAGCGGCGTGAAGCCCATCTTCTCGTAACGCGAGGTGTCCTCGCTGAGCCCGACCAGCACCAGGCGCCAGTCGAGCTGGTCGCCGTAGCGCCACTCGATCACGCGCAGCGCCGGACTCTCGGAATAGGCCCACGGGCAAGCCGGATCGCTGAACAGGGTTGCGGAGATCGGACTGTTGATTGGTCAATTATACCCAGGACCGCACTGCGCCAAACGGTCCAGCAGCGCAACCTGCGCGGGGTTGATACGCGCACGCGCCTCCTGCAGCGAAAACCACTCGGCGCGGTCGACCTCCGGGATCTCGATCATGTGGCCCGATCGGGGCGGCCACTGCAGCTCGCAGGTGTTGCTGCGTGCGGTGCTCGCATCCAGATCACCCGGCATCGCCCAGGCCCGCACGAGCTTTCCAGACTTAAGTCTCACCTCTCCGATGTCGATGACGGGAGCAAGTGGTGGCGGCGAGCCGAGTTCCTCCTCGAACTCCCGGCGCGCAGCGGCCAAGGGATCCTCGCCGGACCCGTACTCCCCTTTCGGAATCGACCATGCCCCAAGGTCACGAGCAGCGAACAGCGGCCCGCCGGGGTGCACCAGCAGCACCTCGAGTTCCTCACCCCAGCCGCGATACAGCAGGATGCCAGCGCTGCGAGCCGCCATGGCGCCATGCTAGTTGCCGGGACCGGAAATACGAGCACGACCACCGGCCCGATCAGATCGGCAGCAGGATGAGATCGATCGCCATCTGGTGCTTCCGTCACCGTTGGGTCGTGATTCTGGCGTGGCTGGTGGCGATCGTCGGGCTGAGCGAGATCCACGCGAGCGTCGGCAGCAACTACAGCGACAACTTCAGCCTGCCCAACACCCAGAGCTTCCAGGCGGACAATCTGCTGGCGCGCAGCGCGCCGACAGCGTCGGGGGACACCGAACAGGTCGTGATCGCGGTCCGGCGCGGCCTTGTCACCGACGCGCCGGTGCGCCGGCGCACCGACGCGCTGCTCGCGAGCTTGACGAAGCTGCCGCACGTGAGCAAGATCGACTCGCCGTACGCCGGCGCGAGCGGGGCGCAGCAGATCGCGCCGTCCGGACGGATTGCGTTTGCGAACGTGACCTTCGACGTCAGCTCCGGCAAGGTGTCCGAACGGGAGGCGAAAGCGTTCACCGCGCTCGTGACCGCATCGACGCGTGACGGGGTGCGGTACGAGGCAGGCGGCCAGATCGCAGAGGACGCCAACCCGCAGAGCAGCAGCGCCGGGCTCAAGAGCGGGTTCGCCGCCGCCGCGGTCGTGCTGTTCATCGTGTTTGGGTCGCTGCTGGCAACGCTGCTGCCGCTGCTCACCGCCGGGGCGTCGCTGGGCGCCGGAATTGCCGTCGTCGGACTGCTTTCCAACACGATCGACATGGCGTCGTTCTCCAGCGAACTGGCGCTGCTGATCGGACTCGGCGTCGGCGTCGACTACTCGCTGTTCATCGTCACGCGTTACCGCCAGGGGTTGCTGCGCGGCCTCGGGCGCGAGGAGGCGATCGCGCAGTCGCTCGACACGGCGGGCCGGGCCGTGACGTTCGCGGGGATGATCGTCGTGATCGCGATGCTCGGAATGCTGCTGCTGGGCGTCAGCTTCCTGTACGGCGTTGCGATCGCCGCCGCGGTCACCGTCGCGTTCACCGTGATCGCGGCGTTGACGCTGCTGCCGGCGTTGCTGTCGCTGTTCGGTCGCGGCGTCTTGCGCCGCCGCGATCGTCGCGCGCTCAGCGCACGCAAGCTCGCGCTCAGCGACGAATCGCCGCTGTGGAGCCGCTGGGCAAGGCTGCTCGAGCGTCGCCCGGCGGTGTTTGCGGCGGTCGCGCTCGGCGTGCTGATCGTGGTCTCGGTCCCCTTCTTCTCGATGCGGCTCGGCTCCACCGACGCGAGCACGGACCCGTCGGGGACGACGACACGCAGGGCATACGACCTGCTCGCGCAGGGCTTCGGGCCGGGATACAACGGTCCTTTGCAACTGGTCGCGCAGGTGCGCACGCCCACGCAGCGCACCGACTTCGAGCATGTGGTGGAGGTCGTCGCGCACACCGCGGGCGTTGCCGGCGTCACGCCCGTGCAATTCCTTCCCGGTCGCGACGCGCGGCCCGCGGTGGCGCTCGTCGAGGCTTACCCGGCCGGCTCACCGATGGCGGCGTCGACCTCAGACCTGCTGAACGAGATGCGGGGCACGATCCTCCCGCGGGCCGCGCGCGGGAGCGGCCTGCACGTGCTCGTCGGCGGTGAGACCGCGGTCTTCCAAGATTTCGCCGACGTGTTGACCACCAAGCTGCCGCTGTTCGTCGGAATCGTTGCACTGATGTCGTTCCTGCTGCTGATGATGGTGTTCCGCAGCCTCGTCGTACCGCTGATCGCCGCGCTGATGAACCTGCTCGCGACCGCCTGCGCGCTCGGCGTGGTAACGGCGGTGTTCCAGTTCGGCTGGGGCGGTTCGTTGATCGGACTCAGCACGACCGGCCCGATCGAATCGTTCCTGCCCGTGATCCTGTTCCCGATCCTGTTCGGGCTCTCGATGGACTACGAGGTGTTCCTGGTTACGCGCATCTACGAGGAGTGGCACCGTCGCGGCGATACGCACGAGGCGGTCAAGCACGGTCTCGCCGCCACCGGCCAGACGATCACGGCCGCAGCCTGGATCATGATCCTCGTGTTCGGCGCGTTCCTGCTCGGCGGACAGTGGGTGATCTCGCTGTTCGGGGTCGGGCTGGCGAGCGCCGTGTTCATCGACGCGCTGATCATCCGCTCGGTGATCGTGCCGTCCGTGATGCTGATGCTCGGAGAGGCCAACTGGCACCTGCCGGCGACGCTCGAGCGCTGGATCCCGCACCTGCGGGTCGAGGGCAAAGCCGACGGCGCGCCCTGCGAGCTGCAACTCCTCGCGGCCATGCTCGCCGGCGGGGTCGAGGGCGAGGTCGGAGCCGACGTCGAGGTCGAGGTCGGAGCCGAGGTCGAGGTCGGAGTCGAGGTCGAGGTCGAGGTCGGAGTCGAGGTCGAGGTCTAAGTCTAGGTCTAACCTAAGAGCCTGCAACGACTGGCGGGCGTGTCCGCGACGTCGCGGGAGACCAGCGCCGCGTAGAACCCGCCGCGCGCCAGCAACTCGTCGTGGGTGCCGCGCTCGACAATCTTCCCGGCGTCGAGCACGACGATCTGATCGGCGTCGCGCACGGTCGAGAGACGGTGCGCGATCGTGATCGTCGTGCGGCCCTCTGACAGCCGCTCGAGCTCGGCTTGCACGACCGCTTCGGTCTGCGTGTCAAGCGAGCTCGTGGCCTCGTCGAGCACCAGCACCGGCGGGTTGCGCAGAATCGTTCGGGCGATCGCCATGCGCTGCTTCTCGCCGCCGGAGAAGCGGTAGCCGCGCTCGCCCACGACCGTGTCGTAGCCGTCCGGCAGCGAGGCGATCAGATCGTGAATCCGGGCGGCACGGGCCGCAGCCTCCACGTCGGCGTCGGTCGCGTCGGGGCGCGCGAAGCGCAGGTTCTCGCGCACGCTCGAGTGGAACAGGTAGGTCTCCTGCGAGACCACGCCGACGGTCGCGGCCAGCGACGCGAGGCTGACGCTGCGAATGTCGACGCCGTCGATCGTCACACGGCCGCGCTGGGCCTCGTACAGACGCGCGACCAGGTAGCCGAGCGTCGTCTTGCCGGCGCCGGTCTCGCCGACGATTGCCGTGCGCGTACCCGCGGGCACGACCAGACTGACCTCCTGCACGTTCCAGGCGGTGGCGCCGTTGGCGCTGTAAGAAAACCAGATGTCCTCGAAGCGCACCTCGCCTAGCACCCGGCGCGGTTCCAGCGTCACCGGGTTGGGCGCTTCGACGATGTCGATCGGGAGGTCCATGTATTCGAAGATCCGGTCAAACAGCGCCAGCGACGCCTCGACGTCGGCGCCGACCCCGAGCAGCGATTGGATCGGAAACAGCAGGCGCGTCTGCAGGGTCGTAAACGCGACCACGGTCCCGATCGAGATCGACTTGCCGACGAAGCTCTGGCCCGCGAGCCAGTAGATGATCGCCGGCTGGATCGCGAACGTCATCTGGATCGTCGACATCACCCAGCGCCCTGCCATCCGCGAGCGCACCTCGAGGTCGGCGATGTCCTTCGATTCCTTCGTGAAGCGGTCGGCGAGGTCGCCGCCGCGGCCCATCGTCTTGCCGAGCAGGATCCCGGACACCGAAAGCGATTCCGAGACAAGCGCCGAGAGGTCGGCTAGCCGGCGCTGCTGCTCGGTCGTGATCTTGCGCCGCACCTTGCCGACGCGGCGCGTCAGCCACACGAACAGCGGCACGAACACGAGCGAGATCATCGCCAGGCGCCAGTTCAGGATGCACATCGCGATGATCGCCGCGATCACCGTGGTCGCATTCTGCGCGATCGTGGTGGCGGTCGTGGTCACGACGCTATCGAGACCGCCGATGTCATTGGCAATCCGTGACTGCACCTCGCCGGTGCGCGTCTTCGTGAAGAATGCCAGCGACATCCGCTGCAGCCGGTGGTAGACGGCCGCGCGCAGGTCGTGCATCACGCGCTGACCGACAACATTGGAGATGTAGGTCTGCCAGACGCTCGAGGCGGCAGAGATGATCGCGATCCCGATCATGCCCAGAACGGTCTCGGTCAGCAGCGTGTGCTGATGCTTGAAGATCCCGTTGTCGAGCGCGTCGCGAAGCAGGAACGGGTTGATCATGCTGAGGCCAGCCGAGAAGCAGATCAGGATCAGCACCGCGGTGAGCCGCCCCCGGTAGGGCCTGAACAGCGCCAGGATCCGGTGACGGTCACGCTCGCGCGTGGGATCCATCAGCGGCGGCGGCTTCTTGCCCGAGCCGCCGCGCAGCGCGCGCATCGCGCCGCTGCCACCGGACCCGTGCATCGCGCCCAGGCCCTGCCCGCGGAACCCGCCGCTTCCTCCTCCTCCACCACGACCAAAGCTCACTCCCCAATAATGCCGACTCGGCTCGCGCGCGACCTCCAGCCGCACCGCGCAAGGGATCAAAGCCCCGGCCGCTCAGGCCGGGGGCGTCACGGGGTCACCGCAGCTCAGTCCGAGGGCGTTGCGGGGCCACGGCCGCTCAGGCCGAGGCTACGCGAGGCATGTTGCGCGTCAGGTCCACCAGCCAGATGTGCAGGTGCCGCCGGCCATGGCTGAGAATCCCGCGCCTGACAACGACCGGATCGAAGCGCGCCAGTGAGACGACCGCGGTGGCGAAGCCCTGACCTGTCAGGCTCATGATCACAACCTGCGCCGCGTGCCAGCGCTCGATCTTGAGCAGACCTTCGGCACCGGGGGCCGGGAATGTCGCTGACACCCACGTGAAGGCGTTGTGGTAGATGCCCATCGGCCCTTGCAACTGGCCGAACTCGTCGGCCGGCTCCCACTGCAGCAGGATCTCACCCTTGTAGGTGGGGTTGCCGACGAACGCGGGGATCTTGGCGTCGACGGCGTAGCTGTCGACATATGCAGCCTCACTGCCGCCGAGCGCCGCCGAGTAGGCCGGGTAAGGGTCAAAGACGGTGTCGGGGAGGACCGGATGCGGGGAAGGTTGGGCCACGGTGAGGAGCAGCAGGCCGCCGAGGACGAGGACGATCGCGCCGGTTGCCAGCACGGCTGTGGCGCCGTGTGACTTGGCGCGGCCGATCCAGGCCGCACCCAACCGGTGCAGCGCCACAACCGCAACCACCGCGCCCGCCAGCGCCAGCCCGCGCCAGGTCCAGGTCGCACGCGGGACGTAATCGATCAGCTCATAGGCGAGCGCGACCGCGACCACCAGCAGCGCCGGAAGCGCGACCACCAGCGCCCGCGTGAGCGCACCGGCCGCGCCCAGTCCGGTCGCGACGATCGGTTTTGCCATTTCCGCCACCGTGAGCACGAGCATCACCGTGACCGCGGACCACAGCGTCGAAGAGAAGTAATGCTGCTCGAGCGTCTGCAGGCTGCCGAGGAACTGCAGGTAAGCAAACACGATCACCTGTAGCGCCCCGGTTGCCCCGATGAATACGGTCGCCACCGGCAGCTCGCGCAACTGCTTCGCGAACACGATCAAGAACGCGATCACGACCGCCGGCGGCACCAGCAGGTAGTTGTCGTAGCGGGCCCACGCGTCGCTGACCGAGTGGTACAGCGCTTCCTGGGCGGGATGCGAGAGGTAGCTCGCCGAGCGCAGGGTCGGGGCGATGAAGTTGAATTGACCGAGCAGCAACTTCGAGCAGATCGCCAGCAGCAGGGTCACGCCGAGCCCGCACAGGAGCATCGCCGCCAAGTCCCGCAGCAGCCCGGGCTGCTCACGCCAGGCGCGCACGCCGACGTACACGACCACGATCACGATCACCAGCGGCACCGACACGCCGTGCGACCAGACGGTCAAGGTCAGCAGGCCGGCGCCGAGCAGCATCCAGGCCGGCCGGCGTTGGTCGGCATCGAGCGAGAGCGCCAACGCTGCCAGCGCACCGATCAGATACGAGACTGCGCACGCGTCCGGATAATCGGTCCCCCAGGCGGTCACGATCACCGGGCTGCTCATCACCACCGCGATCCCGACCCAACCGGCCCAGCGCCCGTAGAGCTTGCGCGCCAGCAGGTACAGCGGGACGATCGCGATCAGCGCCAGTATGTAGCGAAACACAAAGTAACCGGGAAGCGCCCCGAACAACAGGTAAGACAACCGCGCCGGTACCAGAAAGCCCACTCGCGACGCCTCTCGCAGGCGCGAGGTCGGTGTGAACAGCGCCGTATAGCGCCTGAGGATCGCGCTCGGATCGAGGATGAACGTGGTGTGCATGCTCGGATCGGGCAGGCCGGCCGGCGCCATCCCGCGCAGCGCCAGCAACCTGTACAGGAACGCAGGCGAAGCCAGCACCGCCAGCGCCTCAAGCCAGACGGCCATGCCGCGGTCAGGCGCGAGTGCGGCGCTGCCGCCCCAGGCGGCTCCAGTCTCTGTGACCGCTGCGCGCACCGAAGCGGCGAGTCTAGCCGACCCGCGCGAAGCGCCCCTCACGACCTCAGATACTAGTATTGCGCCGATGCTGCATGGCAAGCGGATCGCCGTGGTGCTGCCGGCATACAACGCCGAGAGCACCCTCAAGCGCACTGTCGGGGAACTCGACCGCGGCGTCGTCGATGACCTCGTGCTGGTCGACGACGCCAGCACCGACAGGACGATCGAGACCGCCGCCGAGCTCGGCCTGACGACCGTCCGGCACGCCAGCAACCTAGGGTACGGCGCCAACCAGAAGACCTGCTATCACGCCGCGCTCGAGCTCGGTGCCGACATCATCGTGATGGTCCACCCCGATTACCAGTACTCGCCGCTGCTCGTGCCGGCGATGGCGGCGATGATCGCCTACGGCGAGTACGACATCGTGCTCGGGTCTCGGATCCTGGCGCAGAACTCGATCGCCCGCGGGATGCCCAGGTACAAGTACGTCGCCAACCGCGCGCTCACCCTGATCGAGAACCTGGTGCTCGCCGAGAAGCTGTCCGAGTACCACACCGGCCTGCGCGCCTACCGGCGCGAACTGCTGCAGGCGTTGCCGCTCGGCCACAACTCCAACGACTTCGTGTTCGACAACCAGGTGATCACGCAGGCGCTGATGGCGGGCGCCCGGATCGGCGAGCTGTCCTGCCCGACCAGGTATCACGACGAAGCGTCGTCGATCAACTTCTCGCGCAGCGTTCGCTACGGCTTCGGTGTGCTGCGCACCGCCCTCGAGTACCGGCTGCAGCGCGAGGGCCTGCGCTCCTACCCGTACCTCGCCGAGGTGACGCCGATCGCACCCGCGACGGCCGTACCGTTCGCGCTGCCGTCCCAACGTTAGGGGTGAGCGAATGAAGATCCGCGCCGCCGTGCTCGAGCAGTTTGCCGAGCAGCTGAACGTAACCGAAGTGGAGCTCTCTGAACCGCGCACCGGCGAGGTGCTCGTGAGGCTCGAGGCATGCGGCGTCTGTCACACCGACATGTACACCGCCTCCGGCGCAGATCCCTCCGGTTACGCCCCGACGGTGCTCGGTCACGAGGGCGCGGGAATCGTCGAGCGCGCCGGCGAGGGAGTCCGCAGCGTCACCGCCGGCGACCGCGTCGTGACCCTGTTCTCGCCGCAGTGCCGCGAGTGCGAGCATTGCCGTAGCGACCGCACCAACCTCTGCCTCGCGATCCGCGAGCAACAGAACAAAGGCTACCTGCCGGACGGTACGACCAGGCTCTCGCGCGACGGCCAACCGATCCGTCACTTCATGGGGACCAGCACATTCGCCCAGTACACGGTGATGCCGGAGATTGCGCTGGCGAAGGTCTCGCCGGAGGCACCGGCGGACCGCGCCGCGCTGTTCGCGTGCGGTCTGTCCACCGGCCTCGGCGCGGCCATCAACACCGCCAAGGTGACACCGGGATCGACCTGCGTCGTGTTCGGGGCGGGCATGGTCGGGCTCGGCGCGGTCGCGGGTTGCCGGCTCCAGCGCGCCGAGCGGATCATCTGCGTCGACATGTCGGCGCAGCGGCTCGAACTGGCGCGCGGTCAGGGCGCCACCGACACCTGGCTCGGCGGTCCGGACATCGTTCAGAAGGTGCTCGACGAGACGCGCGGATTCGGCGCCGAGTTCACGTTCGAAGCGACCGGACTGGTGGCCGTGATGCGTCAGGCGGTCGAGGCGGCGCGTATGGGCTGGGGACTGTGCACGATCGCCGGCGTCGCCGGCAAGGGCGAGGCGCTCGAGATCATCCCGCGCTACCTGATCACCGGCCGGCGCGTGTGCGGCTCGTCGTTCGGGGGCGTCAAGGGTCGCGACCAGGTCCCCGAGTTCGTGCAGATGTACCTCGACGGCAAGCTCCAAGTCGATCCGTTCATCTCGCACCGGATCAAGCTCGAGCAGGTCAACGACGCGTTCGCGTCGATGCAGCGGCAGGACGGGATCCGCAGCGTGATCGAGTTCGGCTAAGCGCCGACGGAGGGCTGGGCTGCGAGCTTGCTGATCGCGTCGAGAACCTCTTTGATGCCGCCCTCGGTCGGCAATGGTCGTGCCGTAAGCTGGTTCTGTGGCCATGATGATTGGCCCTCCTGGTCGGAAGCTGGTTGCTCTGGCGGGTTCTGCGGAGCCCGGGTCTGGGCGCGAGACTCTAACCGCCTAACCGCCTAGCCGGCCCGCAGCGCGCTACCGGCGCCGCACGAGGAAATTCAGGTCGCAGTTGCCGCCTGCGTAATAGATGTCCCCGCCGCTCTGATTGCGAACGGTCGAGAACACGATCTCGAGCGCGCCGCCGACGTGCCTGCCGTTGACGATCAGTTGCACCGCCACCGGCTGGATGAACGGGTCTGCGTTCGGCTCGCTGCGCCCGACGACCCATTCGTCATACGGGCTGCCCTCGAGCGTCCGCCCACTCGCTAGAAAGATCTTCTCGCTGCTGATAACGGTGACCAAGCCGTGACCGCAGGCGGGCTCGACGCCGCGTTGGATCCTCCCCGCGAGCCTTGTGACCGTGCGGCCCGTGCTGAGCGTGAAGCTGCCCAGGAGGTTGTCATCGCCGCGTCCGCCCGAGGTGATCCGCCACGCCCCAGCCGTCGGCGGCGGCGGCGCTTGCGCAAGTTGCGCAACCGGCGCCGCGAGCGCACTCGCCGGCATCAGCGCAACCGCGGCCAGCAGAGCGCCGCGTGTAGCAGAGGATCGTCTGCATCGGCGCAGCCTAGCGAAGCCACGATCCACGGCGAACCTCAGAACACGGGCGCTTCGCGGTAATCGCCCCACACCTGCTGCAGGCACGTGACGATCTCGCCCTCGGACGCGCCGGCCCGGGCGGCGTCGATCAGCAGCGGCATCAGGTTGCGATCGGCAGCGGCGGCGGCGGCGATCGCAGCGAGCGCCGACTCCAACGCGACGCCATCGCGGCCGGACTTGGCGGCCCGCAGACGCCGCACCTGCTTGCGCTCCAACGCCTGGTCGATCCGCAGGATCTCCGCGTTACCGTCGTCGCCTTCGGTGAATGCGTTGACGCCGACGACGATCCGCTTGCCCGACTCGACCTGGCGCTGCAACTCGAATGCCGCGTCGGCGATCTCGCGCTGCGGGTAGCCGCGCTTGACGGCTTCGACCATCCCGCCGAGCTCGTCGATCTTGCGGAAGTACTCGTAGCAATGGCCCTCCAGCTCGTCGGTCAGGGCCTCCACGAAGTAGCTGCCGCCGAGGGGGTCGATCGTGTTGGTGACGCCTGTCTCGAAGGCGATGATCTGCTGCGTGCGCAGCGCGATCCTGACCGACTCCTCGGTCGGCAGCGCGAGCGCCTCGTCGTAGGAGTTGGTGTGCAGCGATTGCGTGCCGCCGAGCACTCCGGCAAGGGCCTCGATCGCGGTGCGTACGGTGTTGTTGAGCGGCTGTTGGGCGGTCAGCGAGACGCCCGCTGTCTGCGTGTGGAAGCGCATCAGCAGGCTCCGGTCGTTGCGCGCGCCGAACGTC
Organism: uncultured Solirubrobacterales bacterium; assembly: GCA_963709135.1. Classification (GTDB taxonomy): domain Bacteria; phylum Actinomycetota; class Thermoleophilia; order Solirubrobacterales; family Solirubrobacteraceae; genus Palsa-465. The sequence goes on from CAVPVI010000005.1 coordinate 657,414, forward strand.
TCACGCAGCTCACGCGCCCAGATGCGGCGCGCCGCCCGGTACTTGGCGATCTCCTCGAAGAAGTCGATCTGGGCGTTGAAGAAGAACGACAGGCGCGGCGCGAAGTCATCGACGTCGAGGCCGCGAGCGATCGCGTGCTCGACGTAGGTGAGCCCATCCTTCAGCGTGAACGCCAACTCCTGCGCGGCCGTCGAGCCGGCCTCGCGGATGTGGTAGCCACTGATGCTGACCGCATGCCAGCGAGGCATGTGCGACGTGCACCACTCGAGCATGTCGGTCAGCAAGCGCATCGCCGGGTCGACCGGGAAGCACCACTCCTTCTGCGCGATGTACTCCTTGAGAACGTCGGTCTGGATCGTGCCGCCGAGCTTCTCGGGTGCCACGCCCTGGCGCTCGGCCGCCACCACGTAGAAGGCGAGCATGATCGCGGCCGGGGCGCTGATCGTCATCGACACGGTCGCTTGCGCGAGCGGAATGCCGCGAAACAGGGTCTCCATGTCGGCGGCGGTATCGATCGCGACGCCCTCACGACCGACCTCGCCCTCGGCGATCGGGTGATCGGAGTCGTAGCCCATCAGCGAGGGCATGTCGAACGCCGTCGAGAGTCCTGTCTGGCCGTGCTCGAGCAGATAGTGGAAACGCTCGTTGGTCTCCTGCGCCGTACCGAACCCGGCGAACTGCCGCATCGTCCAGAGGCGGCCGCGGTACATCGACGGGTACACACCACGCGTGAACGGGTACTGGCCAGGCAGCCCGATCGAGTCGCCGGGCCGGCCGACGCCGATCGGCAGGTCGCGGGCCGTGTACAGCGGCCTGACCGGCTCGCCCGAAAGCGTCGTGAACGGCACGTCGCGTTCCGGGGAGAGCCCATACGCGGCGCGCCACTGCTCCTCGGTGACGGGGATGTTGTGAGTCAGCGCCATGTTCAACAACGGAGCTTAATGCTGAGCTCGTGCCCGGCGGTCAGGAATTTATTGTGGAGCCGGGGCCCGGCGCTCAGAAACTGCTCTGCGAAGCCGTTACTCATACCGCGCGCCCTCGCCACGGTCGGCTCCTCAAGCGGCTTCGCGCAGCGACCGCAGCGCCCAGGAAACGCGCCGGCGCGTCTGCGACGGGCTGATCAGCTCGTCGACGTGGCCAGCGCCGGCGGCAACCTGTGGGCGCAGATGAGCACGCGCGTAGCGCGTTGCGAGCTGCTCGCGGGTCGCCTCCGGGTCCTCGGCGACGGCGAGCTCGCGGCGGTGGATGATGCCCACCGCCGGCCTCGAGCCCATCACGCCGATCTGCGCCTGCGGCCACGCGAACACATAGTCGGCCCCGAGCTCCTTGGAGTTCATCGTGATGAAGGCGCCGCCGAACGCCTTGCGAAGTACCACCGTCACGCGCGGCACCGTCGCCCGGGAGAACGCCTGCACGAGCGTCGCGCCGAAGCGGATCACGCCGCCCGATTCCTGGCGGGTCCCGGGCATGAACCCAGGCGTGTCGACCAGCACGACCAGCGGGATCCCGAATGCGTCGCATTTGCTGACGAAGCTGGCGCCCTTCTGCGAGCTGTGGACGTCGAGCACGCCGCCGAGGTAGCGCGGCTGGTTGGCGATCACGCCGACGCTGCGTCCCTCGATCCGCGCGAACCCGGTCACGAGGTTGCGCGCCCAGCCAGAGGAGACTTCCAGCAACTCGCCGCCGTCGACGACCGCGCTGATCACGTTGCGCACGTCATATACGCGCCGCGACTGCTCCGGGACACAGGCACTCGGATCGCGTCCGTCGGGAGGGCGCGAGGCAATGCGCGGGACCGGGAGGTCGCGATGACTCGGAAGGTAACCGAGCAGATCGCGAGCCAGGCGCGCCGCGTCAGGTTCGGTGGCGGAGACGAAGTGGCAGACCCCGTTGCGCATGTGCACCCGCGGTCCGCCGAGCGCGGCGGCATCGACGGTCTCGCCGAGCGCCTCCCGAACGACCGCGGGACCGGTCAGGAACATGCTGGACTCCTGGGTCATCACGATCCAATCGGTCAGCGCCGGCGAGTAGGCGCCGCCGCCGGCGGACAGGCCGGTGATGATCGAGATCTGCGGCACCCGACCGGACAACGCCACGGTGCTACGGAACACGCGCCCATAGCCTCCGAGTCCGGCGACGCCCTCCTGCATGCGCGCGCCGCCCGAGGAGACGAAGCCGACGACCGGGGCGCGCGCGCGTCCGGCCAGCTCCAGGACGCGCACGATCGTGTTGGCGTGGGCCGATCCGAGCGAACCGCCGGCGTATGAGGCGTCCTGCGCGTAGCAGAACACGGGCCTGCCGCCGACCAGCCCGGAGCCGCCGACGATGCCGTCCCCCGGCCTGGCGTTGTCGCCCATTTGCGTCGAGATCACCTCGGAGCGGATCACGTCGAGCGTGTCGCGGTCGCACAGCGCCTCCAAGCGCTCGAGCGGCGTCATCGACGTCGTCTCAGGCCGCGCCAGAGCAAAGCTCATTCAATACCTCGTTCGATCTGCGCCTGCGCCCCTGAGGTCCCGAGTTGCGCGGGCGGGAGCTCATCGTTGGCTCGCCGGTTGGACGCACTCACGTTCATAGGCTTACCGACGCACAGCGAGTTTTGAAGTCCCGCCGCCAATCAACCAGACACCCGGGGGGTTTCCGGGATTTTGTGCAGGTCGATCGGCCCACGGAGCGACGGAGGCAGCGAATCGACCCTCGGGGCGCCCGCAGGAATTAGCCTCGTGGCCTAGACCGAAGTTCCCCAGGGGGAACTTCGGCCTTCGGCCTAGGGCGCGCCCGTACCATCCGTGATCGATGCACGTATCCGTCCTCGACCAGTCGCCCATCCCTGAGGGGTCGACTGGCGCGGACGCGCTGCGTAACACGCTTGACCTCGCGCGGCTCGCCGATCAGCTCGGCTACCACCGCTATTGGGTGGCTGAGCATCACGGCAGCCCGATGCTGGCCGGCACCAGCCCGGAGGCACTGATCGGGCCGATCGCGCAGAGCACGCAGCGGATCCGCGTCGGCAGCGGCGGCGTGATGCTGCCGCACTACAGCCCGCTGAAGGTGGCGGAGACGTTCACGATCCTGGCGGCGCTGTACCCCGGCCGGATCGACCTCGGCCTCGGGCGGGCGGCCGGCACCGACCAGCTGACGACGTTCGCGCTGCAGCGAGACCGCAGGCAGGCCGGCCCCGACGACTTTCCTGCGCAACTGTCGGAGCTGCTGGCGTACTTCGGCGACACGCTGGGCGAAGAGCACCCGTTTCGCGGGCTCGCGAAGACGCTGCCCGGACGCCCATTCTCGCCCGAGCCGTGGCTGCTCGGATCTTCGGCCCAGAGCGCCGTATGGGCCGCGCAGCTGGCGCTCCCGTACGCGGTCGCGGACTTCATCAACCCCTCCGGCGCGGAGCTGGCAGCGCTCTACCGGCGGCGCTGGGCCGAACAGCGGGAGCAGCCGGCAGCGCGGACCGCGGTCGCTGCGTGGGTGGTGTGTGCCGACAGCGACGAGCAGGCTCAGCACCTTGCGGCCAGCAGCAGGATGACCCTGCAGCTGCTGCGTCGCGGACAGCTGATCCCGGTCCCGCCGCCCGAGAAGGCGATCGAGTTCCTGCGCAGTCGCGCGCCCAGCCCCGGCCGCTTGCCGCACCGTCGCGGGATCGTCGGCTCGCCCGCGACGGTTCGTGTCGGGCTGGAAGCGCTGGCCGCCGAGTACGGTGCCGAGGAGCTGATCGTCGTCACGATCACCTACGACCACGAGGCCAGGCGACGATCTTATGAGCTGCTCGCCGAGGTGATGGGGCTCGAGCGCGCGGCGGACTGAGCTGGGCTCAGCGCAGTGGGCTCAGCCGAGTGCGTCGACGGCCGCCTCGACGAAGCCCCTCGCGATCGACTCGGCCATCCCGCCGATCGGGAGGAAGCGGGGCACCGCGAGGTCGGCGCGCATCTCGACCTCGATTCGCCTCGCCGCGGGGCCATCGATCAGCCGCCACGCGACGCTCAGCTGCTCGTCGTCCTTGGGATGCTCGGGCAGCCGCCGCAGCTCGATGCTCTGCAGGCGCTTGGTGATCACCGACAGGTCGACGGGAAACTCCTTTGCCAGTGGCCCGTGCGCAAAGTGGAGGATCGCGCGGGCTCGCGTCGGGACGCCGTCGGCATCCCGATCGACCGACTCGGCCGCGACGATCCGGCTCGGGTACCAGTGCGGATAATCATCGATCGCCGACAGGAACTCGAAGCACCGCTCGAGCGTGGCCGATGTGGTCGCGGCCGCGGTAGCGTGCAGGTGCTTCATCGAAAGATCGATTCTAAGGGGCTGCCACTGCGCATATGCTTGCGCAGGCAACACCGAGGAGAGTGACTTGAATGGGAAACATCGACGGCGACTCGACTGCTGTGATCCACGCACCGATCGACACTGTCTGGGAGCTCGTGCAGAACGTCGAGCGCGCCCCTGACTGGCAGGACGGGCTCAAGGCAATGACCGCGCTACAGCGTGACGACGACGGGCGCGCAATCCTGTGCGAGGCCAAGAACGACGCCAAGGTGCGCACGCTGACCTCGACGATCCGCTTCAGCTACGACGGGCCCACGCAGCTGAGCTGGGTGCAGGAGAAGGGCGACATGAAGGAGGTCACCGGCTCCTGGGAGCTCGAAGATCTCGGCTCCGGCGAGACACGCGTCACCTACCGGATCCACGTCGATCTGGGCCGCACGCTCAGCCTCGTGATCCGCGGGCCGCTCGTGGGCGTGCTCCGCGGTCAGCTCGCCGGCGCCCGCGCAGGTGAGCTCAAGAAGGCCGTCGAGTCAGGGTAACCAGAAGCGGCGAGGCCGGGTTAGGGCGCGCCCTAGGCAGCCAGAAGCGGCGAGTTAGCCGCTTGCTCGGCGTCGAACGCGGCGAGCTGCGGGAACGCGAGCACGATCGCGCCGACGCCGAGCACGCACGCGACGCCGCCAGCCACCACCGAGGTCAGCGCCGAGGTCAGGCCGGCGACGACGCCCGACTCGATATCTCCGAGCCGGGGACCACTGGTGACGACCAGGCTGAAGACGGCGCTCATGCGCCCGCGCAGCTGGTCGGGCGTGACCAGCTGGTTGATCGAGCTGCGGCACACCGCGCTGATCCCGTCCGCCCAGCCGGCTGCCGCCAGCAGCGCCACCGCCGGCGCGAGCGTGCGCACGAGGCCGGCGCAGGCGATCGCGGCGCCCCAGATCAGCACCGCGACGATCACGATCCGGCCCAGCCGCCGCGCGTGCGCGACCCAGCCGGAGCTCAGCACCGCCAGCGTCCCCCCCGCCGCCACCGCCGCGTAGAGAAAGCCTGTCCCGGTCGCGCCGGCGTGGTAGACGGTCAGCGACAGCACCGCGAACAGCGCCCGCGGCATCCCGAACGTCATCGCCACGAGGTCGATCGCAAACGATCCCGACAGCGCTCTGTTGGCGCGCACGAACCGCAGTCCTTCGGCCACCTCGTGGAGCACCGGCGGGTGCTCCACAGACTCGGAGCCAGCCCTGACGGCGCGGGCCTGCGGGCCCGCGCCTGCATCGTCGCCGACGCCGGCGAGACGGGCGCCGGCGGGACGGGCGCCGGCGGGACGGGCGCCGGCGGGACGGGCGCCGGCGGGACGCTGTGAGCCGATCGCGAGCGCGGCCGCGAGCATCGCCAGGCAGCTCGCGGCATCGACCGCATAGGTGGCCGGGAGCCCCGCGGTGGCGATCAGCAGACCGCCGACCGCCGGCCCGACGATCCCCATCAGCTGCGACACGCCATAGTTGAACGCCAGTCCCGCCCGCAGCAGCCCGGGCCCGAGCATGCCCGGGATGATCGCCGCCCGCGTCACCCCGTCGAGCGCGGAGCCGCCGGCGAGCAGGCCGCCGAGCGCGAGCACGAGCAGCACCGGAGGATGTCCGAGCAGCGTCACCGCGCACAGCGCGCAGGCCGCCAGGATCACCCCGATCTGCGCGATCGCGAGCAGCACGCGGCGGTCGTGGCGGTCGTTGAGCACGCCGCCGACGAGCGACACGACGACCATCGGCCCGAGCTCGAAGGCGCCCAGCAGGCCCACCAGCGTCGGCGAATGTGTGGTCACGAAGATCTGGTAGGGCAGCGCCACCAGCGCCGCCTGCGTACCGATGTTGGCGAGGATCTCGCCGCTTGCCAGCAGCCGGTAGTCACGCGACTGGCGGATCGGCGAGACGTCGATCGCGACTTTGCGCAGCAGTCCGAGCACGAACCCTCGATCTTGCCAGCCCTCGCGCGCAGCGGACGCGAGCTTGCTACGTATTGCGCGTATATGGCGCAATACGTAGCAACCTCGCCCCCGGCCAGCGCCTCATCCCAAACGCCGTTACGCGATCATTCCCCCATGCTTGCCGCTTACGCCGCAGAGATCCGTCCCGATGACCCGCTTGGCGGCCTGGTCGTCGGCGAGCGCGCCGAGCCCGTCGCGCCCAGCGGCTGGAGCACTGTCGAGGTCAAGGCCGCCGCGCTCAACCACCATGACCTCTGGTCGCTGCGCGGGGTGGCGCTGAAAGCGAAGCTGCTGCCGATGATCCTTGGCACCGACGCCGCCGGCATCGACGAGCACGGCAGCGAGGTGATCGTCCACGCCGTGATCGCCGACGACGACTGGCAGGGCGACGACACGCTCGACCCGCAGCGCACGCTGCTATCCGAGAAGCATCAGGGCACGCTCGCGCAGCGCCTGATCGTGCCACGCCGCAACCTCGTGCCCAAGCCGCCGGAGCTGAGCTTCGAGGAGGCGGCCTGCCTGCCGACGGCGTGGCTGACCGCCTACCGGATGCTGTTCACGCGCGCGCAACTGACGCCCGGGTCGACGGTGCTCGTGCAGGGCGCGACCGGCGGCGTGGCGAGCGCGCTGACGGTGATCGCGAGCGCCGCGGGGATCCGCGTATGGGTCACCAGCCGCTCAGAGGCCAAGCGCGCGCGGGCGCTCGAGCTCGGCGCCAGCGCCGCATTCGAACCCGGCGCCCGGCTGCCGGAACGCGTCGACTCGGTGATGGAGACGACCGGTCAGGCGACTTGGGCGCACTCGCTGCGCTCGCTGAAGCCGGGCGGCAGCGTCGTCGTCTCAGGCGCGACCACCGGCGATGCGCCGTCGGCCGAGCTCTCACGCATGTTCTTCTTGCAGCTGTCGGTCCTGGGCTCGGCGATGGGGACGCGGGATGAGCTGGCGCGCCTGGCGCGCTTGTGCGTCGACAAGGGCGTGCGCCCGGTGATCGATCGCACGCTGCCGCTCGCCGACGCCCGCACCGGGTTTCAGGCGATGCTCGACGGCGAGGTCAACGGCAAGATCGTCTTCAACCCCTGAGCCTCAGAGGCCGAGGCCGCCGAGCACCGCAAACGGGTTCGGCGGCAGGGTCGCGGCGATCGCCGCGAGGCTCTCCTCGATCGTTACCGTGGCGTCCTGCGGGCACTCGCCGCGCAACCGCACCGCCAGCTGCTGCGCGCTCGCCTCGTCGGTGGCACCGACCACGAGGTAGCGCCAGCGCCGCAGGTGCGGGATGCCCTCGTCGGTCAGCTTCTCGGCGAGCGCGACCGTTTCGTGGTGCGAGCTGCACTGTACCCGGACCTCCCACTCGGGATAGCCGAGCGCCGCCGACTGCGCCCGCTCGCTGTCGGTCAGCCGCGCGCGCTCGGCTTGCAGTTCGGCTTCGCCCCCCGGCAGCTGCACGTCCGGGTCCTCCCATGCCTCTGCGACCGGGTGCCAGCGCGCAAGCTGCTGCTCGAGCTGCCAGCCGTGCTTGGCGGCGAGCGCGCGGATCGCATCGGCGGCATGCTGGGCCTGCTCGCGCGTGCCCGCGTAGGCAAACACTTCGGCCCCATCGAGCGACACGATCACGCGCTCGCTGGACCCCTGGTCGAGCTCGTGCTCGACTGTCCCACTCTGCAGCAGCTCCGCCAGCTCACCCGCCTGCCGGGCGTCGGCGAGCTCGATCCGCAGTCTCCAGTCGTCGCTCATCGCCGCTGCAGCGTAGATGATCGTGGGGCCTCGAGCGGCGTGGCCGGAAGCTCGCAATCGGCGCTGTAGACCACGATCCGGTCGCGTCCGGCCTGCTTGGCCGCCAACAGGGCGTTGTCCGCCCGGCGGTAGAGCTCGGTCGCGTCGAGACCTTCGCTGACAGGGCAGATTCCGGCGGACAGCGTCACCGGCGAAACATATTCGAGCGGCCTCCCGGCGACCGCGGCGAACGCGCGCTCGGCGGCGGCCAGCGCGCCTACGGCATTCGCCTCGGGCAGGATCCAGGCGAACTCCTCGCCGCCGACGCGCGCGATCAGCTCGTGCTCACGGACCATCGCGCGCAGCGTCCGCGCGATATCGGCGAGTACGCGATCCCCGACGGGATGGCCGAACGTGTCGTTGATCCGCTTGAAGTGGTCGATGTCCATCAGCACGAGGCTCAGCCCATGGCCGTAGCGCCTGGCACGCGCGAGCTCGTCCGCGATCCGCTGGTCGAACGTGCGCCGGTTAGCCAGCCCGGTCAGCTCGTCGTGGGTGGCGAGCCGCTTCAGCTCCGCCTCGTCGCGCTTGCGCTCGGTGATGTCGCGGCCGACCGCGAAGGCGCCGCCGATCGAGTCCTGATCGAGTCGGTATGGCCACACCTCGACCTGGTAGGTGCGCCCCGCAAGGACCAGCTCGACCGTCGAGGAGGAACCGGCGAGCGCCTGGCGCAGCGCCGCGGTCATGCGCTCGGCGTGCTCGGAGTGCCCGGTCTGCCCGGCCTGCCCGGCCTGCCCGGACGTGCCCGGCGTGCCCGGCCTGCCCGGCCTGCCCGGACTGCCCGGACTGCCCGGACTGCCCGGCCGGGAGCATCTCGCTGAGCGGGCGTCCGATCAAGCTGGCCGGGTCGATCCCGTTCTTGGCGAGGATCTCGCCCTGCAGCAGCGCGCAGCGCAACTGCTCGTCGAACAGGCCGACGACTGCATCGGGAAGGCTCGCGAGCAGCAGCCGCTGGCGCTCGGCAAGCGCCCACCGCGCCGCCTCCGCCTCGCGCTCGGCGGTCACGTCGTGCGTGGTCCCGGCGAGGCGCGCGGGCCGCCTGCCGTCGGGATCGCGCGGCAGGTAGCGGCCGCGCACGACCAACCTGCGCGTGCCGAGCGTCGGGTGCAGGACGCGGTACTCATCGGTGAAGGTCGCGCCCGACTCCATGTTGGCCCGCAGCGACTCCAGCATCGACTGGCGATCGTCCGGGTGGACCAGACTCAGCAGCTCGTCGAGCTGCGGCGCCTGGGCGGCCGGGTCGACGCCGAAGATCGAGAACTGCTCGTCTGACCAGCGTTGCACCCCCGTCTCGAGGTCCAGCTCCCAGCTGCCGATCCGGCCGGCCGCCTGCGATTCGGCCAGCAGCCGTTGCTCGCGCTCGAGATCCTGCTCGACCTGCCGGGCCTGCGTGATGTCCTCGGTCTGCAGGACGATCTGCAAGGGCTCGCCGTGGTCGTCGCGCACGAGCGTGCACGCGATCAGCATCCACACCAGGCGCCCGTCCGGGCGACGATGGCGCCGGCGCATGGTGTAGTTGCCGAGCTCCCCGCGGGCGAGCCGGTGCAGTCGCGGCGCGCCACCGGCGAGGTCGAAGGCACGCAGCGGCGGGGCGCTGCCGCGGGCGAGCAGCGCCGTCGCGTGGTAGCCGACGAGCTCGCACAGGGCCTGGTTGACCCACAACCAGCGCCCGTCACACGAGACCACCGCGATACCCTCGGGCGAGGCCTCGAACAGCCTACGGAAATCGATCTGCTCTGCCGCCTGCGGATCCATGCAGTCATGCATTATGGGCGCTGAGTAGAAGCGGCCGGCGGGGGCCAGGATGGATGATTAGCCACCGTGCTGCAAATCCACCGAGCCGAACGAGCCGACGTACTCGCCGATGCGCTTGCCGCGATCCTCGCCCAGGCAGGTGCCGACCCGTTCGCCGCCGAGGTCGTGGCGGTGCCGACCCGAGGCATGGAGCGCTGGCTGGCGCAGCGCCTCAGCAGCCACCTCGGAGCCAGCCCCGGCCGCGCCGACGGTGTCTGCGCGAACATCGAGTTCCCGTTTCCGGGAACGCTCGTCGATGCTGCGACCAGCGCTGCTGCCGGGATCGATCCCGCGGCGGATCCGTGGCGCGCCGAGCGGCTGCTGTGGCCGCTGCTGAGCGTGGTCGATGCCTGCCTCTACGAGCCGTGGCTCGCGCCCCTGACCACGCACTTCGCCGCAGCCCGGCCCGCCGGCGCAGACCAGCAGCGCCAGCGCCGGCTCGCGCGCGTGCAGCGGATCGCGGAGCTGTATGACCAGTACGCGCGCTGGCGCCCGGCGATGCTCCAGGCGTGGGCGCGCGGGGAGTCCTGCGACGCCGGCGGCCGGCCGCTGCCGGCCGCGAACGCCTGGCAGGCGGAGCTGTGGCGGCAGCTGCGGGAGACGATCGGGACCCCGAGCGTGGCCGAGCGCCTGGAAGGCGCCTGCGCGGGCCTGCGCGAGCACCCTGAGCAGTCGCGCCTGCCGGCGCGCCTGGCGCTGTTCGGAATCACGCGCCTGCCGGCCAGCGAGCTGGCGGTCCTGCGGGCGCTGGCGGCGCACCGCGAGGTGAACCTGTTCGTCCTGCATCCCTCGCCTGAGCTGTGGGATCGCGTCAGCGCCGACGGCGCAACATCCGGCCGCGGCCAGCTCCCCAGGCGCCGCGAGCGCTCGGCGCGGCTGGCCGCCAACGGCCTGCTGGCATCGTGGGGCCGCGACTCACGCGAGCTGCAACTGGTGCTGAGCGATGGTCTGCACGCCGGCCCGCAGGCCGGCGAGCAGGTTGCAAGCAGCCGCCACCACGCGCTGCGCGAACCGCCCGCCGGCACGCTGCTGGCACAGATCCAGGCGGATGTGCGCGCCAACCGCGCGCCGCCAGGATCCCCTGCTGCCGGGGCGCCCGACGCGCGCCTGGAGCTGAGCGAGCAGGACCGCAGCCTGCAGCTCCACTCCTGCCATGGGCGCCCGCGCCAGGTGCAGGCGCTGCACGAGGCGATCCTGCACGCGCTCGCCGACGATCCGACGCTCGAGCCGCGTGACGTGATCGTGATGTGCCCCGACATCGAGACGTTCGCGCCGCTGATCACCGCCACCTTTGGCGTCGCGGCGCGCAGCGAGCAGGAGCCGGACGCGCAGGCGCCGGCGACCGGCGCGCGCGTGGAGCTGCGCGTGCGCCTGGCGGACCGCTCGCTACGCTCCACAAATCCGGTGCTCGGCGTGGTCGCGCGGCTGCTGGAGCTGGCGGACGCGCGCGTCACCGCCTCCCAGCTGCTGGACCTGCTCGACACCGACCCCGTGCGCCGCCGCTTCGCGCTGGACGACGACGACCTCGCGCAGATCCGCGACTGGGTGATGGCGAGCGGCATCCACTGGGGCCTGGACGCCTCGCATCGCGGCTCCTACAGGCTCGAGCGGGTGGGCGCCGGGACCTGGGAGGCTGGTCTGGACAGGGTCATGCTCGGCGTCGCGCTCAGCGAGGCCGGCGGGCGGCTGTTCGAGCGGGTGCTGCCGCTCGGCGAGATCGACAGCGACGCGATCGACCTCGCGGGGCGCTTCGCGGAGCTGATCGACCGCGTCGCGGTGGCGCTGCGCGAGCTCGCCGGCCCGCACACGATCGCGGGCTGGGCGCGGGCGATCGCCGCCGCCGCGGAGGCGCTCAGCGCCAGCGGCGAGCGCGAGCAGTGGCAGCAGCTGGCGCTGCGCCGGCTGCTCGACGGGTTGGTGGCCGAGGCGTCGGGGGCGGCGGGCGCTACCGAGCTGGCGCTGAGCGAGCTGCGCGCGCTGCTGGGCGCGCGCCTAGCGGGGCGCCCGACGCGCGCCAACTTCCGCACCGGCCACTTGACGATCTGCACGCTGGTGCCGATGCGCTCGGTCCCGCACCGGGTCGTGTGCCTGCTCGGGCTGGACGACGGGGCGTTTCCGCGCCACGCACCCGACGACGGCGACGACATCCTGCTCGCCGACCCGCGGGTCGGCGACCGCGACGCCCGTGCCGAGGACCGCCAGATGTTGCTCGACGCGCTGCTGGCGGCGCGCGAGACGCTGATCCTCACCTACACCGGCAACGACGAGCGCACCAACGCGCCGCGGCCGGCGGCGGTGGTGCTCAGCGAGCTGCTCGAGGTCGTCGAGGCGACCGCGCGCTGCGAGCGCGGGAGCGCCCGCGAGCGGGTGCTGGTCCGCCACCCGCTGCAGCCGTTCGACCAGCGCAACTTCGTGCGCGGCGCGCTCGTGCCCGAGAACTGCTGGAGCTTTGATCCGGTCGCGCTGCAGGGCGCCAGGGCGCTGCGCGGCGTGCGGGTGGCGCCGGCGCCGCTGCTGAGCGCGCCGCTGGGCGACCTCGAGGAACCGGTGCTGGCGCTCGGCGACCTGCTGGCGTTCGTGCAGCGGCCGGTGCGGGCGTTCCTGCGCCAGCGGCTCGGGATCTCGATCGTCGAGCGCGACGAGGATGTGCGCGACGGGCTGCCGGTCGAGCTCGATGCGCTGGCCCGCTGGAGCGTTGGCGAGCGCCTGCTGGCGGAGCTACTGAGCGGGACCGAGCCACGGGCGGCGCTGCTGGCCGAGATCGCGCGCGGCGAGCTGCCCCCGGGCGAGCTTGGGCGCAAGGTGCTCCAGGACCTGTGGCCGCACGTGGACTCGATCGCCACGCACGCCAGGGCGTACGCCGGAAGCCTGCCGCCGCGGTCGCTGGAGACGGTCGTGGCGCTGGCGGGCGGCCCGTTGCTGACGGGCAGCGTGTCGGGCGTGCGCGGCAGCGTGCTGCTGAGCGTCACCTACTCGCGCCTGGGCCCGCGCCACCGCCTGGCCGCGTGGGTGCGGCTGCTCGCGCTCACCGCCGCGCACCCGCAGGCGCCGTTCGAGGCGGTCACGATCGGACGCCCGGCGCCCGACGATGACCAGCAAGCGGTGTCGATCGCGCAGATCAGCCCGCTCGGCCGCGACGGCAGCGGGCGCCGGGCCCGGGCACTGTCGCTGCTGGCCGGGCTCGTCGACCTGCGCGCGCGCGGGCTGCGGGAGCCCTTGCCGCTCCCCTGTCTGACCGGCGCCGCCTATGCCCAGGCGGCGCGCAGCGGCCCGCGCAGCGCCGCGCTCGCGGCCGCGCAGGCGGCCTGGAGGCCCGCCGGCTGGCGCAGCATCGGCGAGGACCGCGAGCCCGAGCACCTGATGATGTTCGGCGCCGAGCTCCCGTTCGCGGAGCTGCTGGAGCGCGCCCCGCGCGCGGATGAGCAGGGTGAGGGCTGGACGCCGCAGGAGCCCTCGCGCTTCGTGGCGCTGGCGTGGCGCCTGTGGGAGCCGCTGCTCGACTGCGAGACGGTGCTGACGCGATGAGCGCCATGGCGCCCAGCGGCGCGCCGTTCGAGCTCAGCGGACCGCTGCCACGCGGGGTGACCGTGCTCGAAGCCAGCGCCGGAACCGGCAAGACGTTCACGATCGCGGCGCTGACGACGCGCTTCATCGCCGCCGGCACGCCGCTGGCGCAGCTGCTGCTGGTGACCTTCACGCGGATCGCAACCGGCGAGCTGCGCGAGCGCGTGCGCGAGCGGCTGGTCCGCACCGAGCGCGCGCTCGCCCAGGCGCTGGCCGGCGCGCCCCCCAGCACCGGCGACGAGCTGAGCACGCTGCTGGCGCAGGGCGTGGCGGCGACGGTCGAGGTCCGCCGCGAACGGCTGGCGGCGGCGATCGCGGACTTCGACGCGGCCACGATCGCCACCACCCACTCGTTCTGCCAGGAGGTGCTGAGCGAGCTCGGGACGCTCGGCGACCTCGAGCCCGATGCCTGCTTTGTCGAGCACATCGACGACCTGCTCGCGGAGGTGATCGACGACCTCTACGTGCGGCGCTTCTGGGAGCAGCAGCAGGAGGCGCCGCTGGACCGCGCGCACGCGGGGCTGATCGCGCGGATCGCGGTGGCGCACCCGACCGCCACGATCTACCCCCGCACGGCGCCCGCTGACAGCGTCGCGGCGATGCGCGTGAGGCTGGCCCAGGCGGTGCGCACGGAGCTCGAGGCGCGCAAGCGCGCCGGCGGCCTGGTGACCTACGACGACCTGCTGACGCGCCTGCGCGACACGCTCGCCGGCCCGCACGGCGCGCTTGCGGTAGCGCGCCTGCGGGCGCGCTACCAGGTCGTGCTGATCGACGAGTTCCAGGACACCGATCCGGTGCAGTGGGAGATCGTGCAGCGCGCGTTCGGAGCCGGCGACGTCGTGCTGGTGCTGATCGCCGACCCCAAGCAGGCGATCTACGCGTTTCGCGGCGCCGATGTCCACGCCTACCTGGCGGCCGCCGCCGCCGCCCAGACGCGCGCCACGCTGCAGGTCAACTGGCGCAGCGACCAGCCGCTGCTCGATGCCTACGACGCGCTGTTCGCCGGCGCCAGGCTCGGGCACCCCGGGATCGCCTACCGCACGGTCAACGCCTGCGCCGCCAACCAGGGCTCGCGGCTGCATCAGGCGCCCCACGAGGCGCCGCTGCGGATCCGGCTCGTGGACCGCACGCAGAGCTCGATCGAGCTGACCGCCGGCGGCTACGCGTCGGCGCCGTCGACGCGCGTGCACGTCGCCAAGGACCTCGCCGCGGACATCGTCGCGCTGCTGCGCAGCGACGCCCGCGTGGACGCCACGCCGCTGGCGCCCGCCGACGTCGCCGTGCTCGTGCAGTCGCACCGCAACGCGGCGCTCGTGCAGCGCGAGCTGAGCGCCGCCGGCGTGCCGGCCGTGATCAACGGCGCCGGCAGCGTGTTCGGCACCGACGCCGCGCGCGACTGGCTGGCGCTGCTGGGCGCGCTGGAGCGTCCGGCCTCGCCGCCGCGGGCGCGCGCCGCCGCGCTGACGCCGTTGATCGGCTGGAGCGCCGCGCAGCTGGCGGGCGCGGGCGAGCCAGAGCTCGAGCAGCTGCACCAGCGGCTGCACGCGTGGGCGGCGCTGCTGCGCCGCGCCGGGATGGCGGCGCTGAGCGAGGCGATCACGACCGGCGAGCACCTGCCGGCGCGGATGCTGCGCGTCACCGACGGCGAGCGGCGCCTGACCGACCTGCACCACCTGGCGGAGCTGCTGCACGGCGCCGCTGCCGGCGAGCAGCTCGGCACCTCGGCGCTGACCGCCTGGCTGCGGGCGCGGATCGCGGCCGCGGCGCTGGAGGGCGACCGCGACGAGCTCACCCGCCGGCTGGAGTCAGACGCCGAAGCGGTGCAGGTGCTGACGATCCACCGCAGCAAGGGGCTCGAGTTCCCGATCGTCTACTGCCCGTTCCTGTGGGAGCCGCGCTGGACCCCCGACGAGCCACGCCCGGTGTTCTTCCACGACGCCGCAACCGGCACGCGCGCGATCGACGTCGGCATGCAGGGCCGCGAGTTCCAGGACCACCGCCAGGCCAGCCTGCAAGAGGAGCGCGGCGAGGATCTGCGGCTCGCCTACGTGGCGCTCACGCGCGCGCGCCACCAGGCGGTGATCTGGTGGGCGGGCTCCTACGCCAGTCGCAACTCGCCGCTGGGCCGGCTCGTGTTCGACCAGGACCCGGAGGGCAACGTGCGCGCGAACGGCACCTCGGTGCCGACCGACGCGCACGCGTTCGCTCGCTTCGGAGCGCTCGCCGGCCGCGCGCAGGCGCTGATCAGCGTCGAGTGGTCGCGCCTCGGGCCGCCGGCGAGCTGGGGGCACGCGCCGGCGCCCGACGGCGAGCTCGCCAGCGCCCGCTTCGCGCGCGGGCTCGACTGGCGCTGGCGGCGGACCTCCTACAGCGACATCACCGCCGGCGCCCACGACGCCTGGGCGGCAGGCGAGGCGGGCGAGGAGTGGGTCGCGAGCGAGCCGGAGGAGCCGGCGCTCGCCGACGAGCCCGCCGCGACGGCGCTGCCCGCGCTGCCCGCGCTGCCCGCGCTGCCCGCGCTGCCCGCGCTGCCCGGTGAGCCGGCGCCGCCCGGTGAGCTTGCGGACGGGCAGCAACAGCTGCTACGTGAGCTGGTGCTGCCGCTGGCGGGGATGCCGGCCGGGGCGCGCGTGGGCACGCTCGTGCACCGCGTGCTGGCCGCGATCGAGTTCGACGCCGCGGACCTGCGGGCGCAGCTGAGCGCCGGGTTGCGGGCGGCGGGGGCGCTGCCGCGCGGTGGCGGCGAGCTGGGCGAGCTCGAGCCGCTGCTGGCGGGCCTGGCGGCGGCGATCCAGACGCCCCTGGGGGCGCACGCCGGCGCGCCCGCGCTGCGCGGGCTGGCGCGCGCCGACCGGCTCGACGAGCTCGCCTTCGAGTTGCCGCTGGCGGGTGGGGATGAGGCCAGCGGCGAGGTCACGCTGGCGGCGATCGCAGCCCTGCTTCGGGAATCGCTCGATCAGGGCGACCCGCTGGCCGCCTACGCGCAACGGCTGGCCGACCCGCTGCTGCGCGGCAGCGTGCGCGGTTACCTGACCGGCAGCATCGACCTCGTGCTGCGTACTCGTACTGTTGGACGCGCGGGCGATCAGCCGCGGTTTGCGATCGTCGACTACAAGACCAACCGGCTGGCGGCGCCCGAGGAGCCGCTGAGCGCCTGGCACTACCGCCCGGCGGCGCTCGCGGCCGAGATGAGCCGCGCGCACTACGCCCTACAGGCGCTGCTGTACGCGGCCGCGCTGCACCGCTACCTGCGCTGGCGCCTGCCCGGCTACGCCCCCGAGCGCGACCTCGGCGGCGTTCACTACCTGTTCCTGCGCGGGATGCTCGGCGCCGACGCTCCCGTCATCGACGGCCAACGGCTCGGCGTGTTCTCCTGGCACCCACCGGGTGCGATGGTCGCCGCGCTCAGCGACCTGCTCGACGGCGCCGGTGCGAGTCCTCCTCTGGCGCGCCCGCGGGATCCCGGCTTCGGGGCGGCGAGCGCGTGAGCTCCCTGCGTCCGGACCCGGTCGCGACCGACCCCGGGTCGGCCGATCGGTTCTCGGCGCAGCTGGCGCTGCGCGCCCCCTCCCCCCTGCGCGAGTTCAACGCCGCCGGCGTGCTGGCGGCTGCCGACGTGCACGTCGCGCTACGGCTCGCCGGGTTGTCCGGGTTGTCCGGGTTGTCCGCGTTGCCCGGGTGTCGCGGGCTGTCCGGGCGGCCCGGCGCCGGCGAGGAGGGCGACGTGCTGCTGGCCGCGGCGCTGGCGGTGCGCGCGCCGCGCATGGGTCACGTGTTCGTCGACCTCGCGTCGGTCGCCCAGACGGCGATCGTCGAGTCCGCCGCGGCGGAGCTGGATCTCTCGACGCTGCCCTGGCCGGTGGCTGAGCGGTGGGTCTCGCGCGTGGCGGCGTGCGAGGGGCTGGTCGCCGCCAGCGACAAGCTCGAGCTTGCCGGCGTCCCGGTTCGACCGCTGCGGCTCGTGGGCACGCGCCTGTACCTCCACCGCTACTGGCGCGAGGAGCGCGCGGTTGCCGCCGACCTGCTCACGCTCGGCGCCGCGCCGCTGCGTCGCGTCGACGTCGAGCTGCTGAGCGACGGGATCAAGCGGCTGTTCGCGGGCGCGGACGACGAGCGCCAGCGGGTCGCGGCGGCCTGCGCGGTGCTGCGCCGCCTGGCGGTGATTGCGGGCGGGCCCGGCACCGGCAAGACGACGACGGTCGCGCGGATCGTCGCGCTGATCTGCGAGCAGGCGCGCAGCGGCGGCCAGTCGCCGCCGCTGGTCGCGCTGGCGGCGCCGACCGGCAAGGCTGCCGCAAGGCTGCAGGAGGCGGTCCACGGCGAAGCCGCCGGGTTGCAGGTCAGCGCGGACGTGCGCGAGTCGCTGCTGGCGCTGCGCGCCGGGACGATCCACCGCCTGCTCGGCTACCGACCCGCCGGCGCCAGCCGCTGGCGCCACGACCGCGCAAACCGCCTGCCCCACGACCTGGTGATCGTCGATGAGACCTCGATGGTGTCGCTGTCGCTGATGGCCAGGCTGCTGGAGGCCGTGCGCGCCGACGCGCGGCTGGTGCTGATCGGCGACCACGAGCAGCTGACAGCGATCGAGGCCGGAGCGGTGCTGCGCGACGTCGTCGGCCCGGCGGCCAGGGCGCCGCGCATGAGCCGCGCCACCCGCGCCGTCCTCGAGCGAGCACTGGGTGTGGAGATCGATGCGGGGGCGCTGGAGCGGGCCGGGGCGTTCGGCGACGGGATCGTGGTGCTGGATCGCGTGCATCGCTACGGCCAGGGAATCGCGCGGGTCGCCACTGCGATCCGCGCCGGCGACGCCGACGCCACACTCGATGCCCTGCGAGCGCCGGGGGCCGAGGTGAGCTGGATCGAGCCCACCGCCGGGCGGAGCGCCGCCGAGGCGGCGCTGGCGCCGCTGCGCGAGGCTGCGGTGCAAGCCGGGCTGGCGCTGATCGAAGCCGCCCGCGCCGGCGAGGCCGCCGCGGCGCTCGCCGCCCTGGGGTCCTTTCGCCTGCTGTGCGCCCAGCGACACGGGCCCTACGGCGCCGGCGCCTGGACGGCGATGATCGAGCAGTGGCTCGCGCAGGCGGTTCCCGGCTTTGCGCCAGATGGCGCGCAGTACGCCGGCCGGCCGCTGTTGATCACCCACAACGACTACGAGCTGCGGCTCTTCAACGGCGACAGCGGCGTCGTCGTACAGACCGCCCCCGGGCACCTGGCGGCCGTGTTCGAGCGCGACGGCAAGCTGGTCGCCCTGGCGCCATCGCGCCTATCCAGCGCCGAGACCGTCTACGCGATGACGATCCACAAGAGCCAGGGCTCCCAGTTCGACACCACCGCCGTGCTGCTGGGCGACCCCAGCTCCCGGATCCTCACCCGCGAGCTGCTCTACACGGCGGTCACGCGCGCGCGCAAGAAGCTATTGGTCGTAGCCCAGGAAGCCGCAATCCGCACCGCCGTGCAGCGCCCCGTAGCTCGCGCCAGCGCCCTACGCGAGCGCCTCTGGGGCCCAGACCAGGTCTGAGAGCCCCTTTCGGCCGCCGCCCCCGCCCGGATCTGAAGATCTGCGGGGCGACCCTGGACGAACGTCCAGACAAAGCCCGCTCACGAATGTTCAGATGCAAGCGACAGACGACGGGAGCTACTCCAATGGCTCAGGATTATCGTCGGGCTGCGGAGCACCGCAATGCCCCTCGACGGACGCATACCCGTTCGGCTTCAACATCAACTTCTTCGGCGTCCAATATGCCGGCGCCTACATCAACAACGACGGCAACATCACGTTCGGCAATTTCCTACAGACCTACACGCCGTTCGCCCTTGCCGGGACGGATACGCCGATAATCGCCCCCTTCTTCGCCGACGTGAACACCAGCGTAGGCAACACGGTCAACATCGGCACGGGCGAACTGAACGGTGACAAGGTGTTCGTGGTGAACTGGCCGGGTGTCGGATGCTACAACTCCGGTCCGGGCAATACCGACGAAACCGACGACTACTCTTAACTCTTGCAACCTCCGAGAAAGTCCGGCGGCCTCCTGAAACACGCTCCCCGCGGTCGTCATACTCGTCGCTCCCGCGGGCAGGGTCAGTCATGTAGCGGGGAAGCGGCGCGCCCGAGCCAGGCCAGAACCACGACCGAGTGGGCGCGCCGACGTCCGGGCGCCTGGCTGAGAGGTGCTGTCGTCTCGGGCGCGACGTGGCGATCAACGCCGAAAGCGGTCGATCACCGCGCGGGCGAGCAGCGCCTGCTCGGATGCAGCGCCGAGCGCGCGATCTCGCTCAAAGTTTCCGGGGTTGGCAGCTCGATCAGCTCCGCCCCGGCGTAGACGGCGGTGTTCCAGTTCCAACTGCGCGGCCTCGTTCGGGACGCCAGTCTCCGCGTGGCGAAACGCCGGTGCTTTCAGGCGCGCAGGGTGACACCCGCTTTCGTTCTCGGGGATGTGCGGGCCGCGATGCCGTGGGTCTGGCTGAGGCGAGCAGATCACTGCTCGGAGTAGGCCTTTGTGAAGCGGCGGCGAGCGCCGGAATCCGGCAGCATATGTGGGTACAATGTCAGGACAGATGGCGACGGTACGTTCTCGACGAATCGATGTTCGCGTCACGGACGAGCAGAACGCGCTGATCCGGGAGGCCGCGGCTGCCATGGGTCAGACAGTCACGGCGTTCCTTCTCAGCGCGGGGGAGGAGCGGGCCCGTGCGATCCTCGACGAGCGTCGTCATCTGATGATGAGCGACCACGCGTTTGCCGCCCTCGCCGAGGCGCTCGATGCGCCGGCGCAGGCCGTTCCCGCCATGCGGGAATTGTTCGCGCTCCCGGCGCTGCGCCGCGAGTGAGTTCGCTGTGGCTGGTCCTGCTCTCGGCAGAGCACGAGCTGACTGGGTTCGACTGCGGCAACGCCGAACTCACCGGCTGGCTGGTTGACCATGCGCTGGCCAGCCAGAAGGCCGACCTCGCCCGCACCTACCTTGCACTCAGCAATGCCGGGATCGCGGGGTACGTCAGCCTGACCACCGGATCGATCCGACCCGAGGCAGCCCCCAGACGCTATGCGCGGGGGATGCCTCGCCATCCCATTCCGACCATACTGATTGCGCGGCTCGCGGTCGATCGTCGCTATCAGCGCCAGCGGCTCGGCAGTCGCCTGTTGGCCGAGGCGCTGCGGCGCGCAGTCCTCGCCAGCGACACCGCCGCCGCCCGGCTTGTCGTGGTGGATGCGATCGATGACGACGCGGCGGCGTTCTATCGTCGCTGGGGATTCATCGCCGTCCCGGAGAATCCGCGCCGATTGTTTCGCAAGATCAGCGACATCCGCAAGACGCTCGAGCAACCCTGATCAGCCTGCCCTGAAGATCGACAAGCCGCAGTGCGGCGATCGCGGCCGTCTGAGGCGCGTACCAACCCAGCCCGCGGTTCGTAACGGCCCCGGGTCGCCTCCTGCACTTGTAGTCACGCCAGCAATGCACCTTCACTCCGAAGCCAGCAGTCCCGGATTGCGCGGGAACGGGGGCGCCGCCGCGGGTGAAGCCTCTGGCGCGGAGGCCAAGCATGGCACGCTTAGCGATGATCGGCTCGCGGCTGCTGCCGACAGCTGCGTCTCGCGACCTCGGAGCGGGGAGTGCGGAGTACGTCGTGTTCGGCAGCCTTACGGCTTTACGTGCCCCCACGTGAACGCTGGTCGCGGTCAATCGCGTCCAACAACTCCATCCGCTCCACGGGCGTCAGCGCCCGCAGGCGGGCCGGGAGGGTCACGACGTCAACCGAGTCGAGAGTGGCCGGCCGCTCGCGATCAGCACCGATCGTCATCTCAACCTCAGCGATCAGCTCCTGCCACCCGGGCGCCCGCACGACCCAACCGAGTTGCTCGCGCTGCTCGAGCGTGGCAACCACTCCGGCCATCCAGGACACCTCCTTGCCCGTGATCGGGCCGATCTGATCAGGCGAGCTCATCACACACAACAGTTCACCCGGCGCTGTCTCGACGAGCCGCAGCTATCCGCATCCGCGAGTCGCTGCAATCGCGCGAGCTTGACGGCTGGCTTACTCACCGACTGGGCAGTGCTCGACTCGCAGTTCGCGCATCGGGAAATGCTTCGGATTGCAGGTCGCCAGCGGCACCCCGATCGCGACGGCCACGGCCGCGATCATGCAGTCCGCCTGCGCCAGCGTGACACCGTTCGATGCGTGATCACGGCGCCAGTCGCCGGCCTGGACGCCCTGAAGCCGATCGATGGGCGCGATACGCAGGCCGTCGACGAGGTGGATCGCCGCGGTGCGCTCGCTTTCGCGCAGGCCGCGATGAATCTCCTCGACATTGATCGGCGTCGTAAACGGTATCTCGCCGTGTTGCCGAAGCGCTCCGAGGCGCTCCACGGTCCCCGGCCGCCCCTCAGCACGTCGATGAGCACAGTCGTGTCGAGCAGACGATCCCGACTAGCCAACTCGGCGGAGATCAGCTGAGCGCTGCTCGCGCACCCAGGCAGCCAGGTCGACGTCCCACGCATGCTCGGTGTCGCCGATCGCGCCTTCGATGTCCTCCCAGCGACGCTCATCATCGAGCGCGCGCTGGACCGCTGCCGCGATGAACGTGGTGAGTTGACGTCGACCGACCCGAACGTCGAGAGCACGCACGATCTCATCGTCCAAGCTTATGTGCAAACGCATGGCCACGCTAGCGCACGCTGTCATTCGATCGACGTTTCTACACATGCGGTCGAATAAGTCGGCCTGCCCGAAGCCCGGCTCAGCCCCGCCCAAGCCGTCGTGCACCTGGACTAGACCGAAGGGGGAACTTCGGCCTAGAGCTCTAGGAGGCTGGTGTGAATCGGCGTGTGGTGAGCGGCGCGCGCGCGGCTGAGGGCCGCTGGGCGGGGGTGGCTGGGGCCGGCGTCGGTGCGCGGGTGTGACGCTGGCGGGTTCGGTGTGTTGTGTGGGGCCGCGGAGCGCTTCGAGGCCGGTTATCTGGGCTTGTTGCGGGGTTCCGTGATGCTCAGGCGGTGTTTGTCGCCCATCCGCCGGCCTGGCGGGTGAGTCCGAGCGTGGCAAGGCGTGCGAGGTTGACGGCGGCGGCGAGCAGCGCGAAGTCGGCGTTGACTTTGGTTTGGCCGCGTACGCGGGCTCGTCGGCCGCCGTGTTTGCGTCGCATCAGGTGAGCGATCTTGCGTTCGACTTTGGGGCGCGTGGCCGTGTAGTCGGCCTTCCATGCCGGGTCGGTTTGACGCTCGCGGGCGCGAGTGAGTTGCTGTTCGTGCGGACCGACCTGGATCGTGCGCCCATCACCCGAGGTGGTGCATTGTTCAGCCAGTGGGCAGCCCTGGCACGCTTGGCCGAAGCGGGCGATCCGCATGTCGCGCAGGGCTCGCAACATGGCGATCTGGCCAGCCGGACAGGTGACCGTGCCCTCCTTCAGGTCGATCGCGAACGCGTCCTTGGCGAACCGTCCGCCGGGCGCGACGGGCGGCTGGACCTTGCACATGATGTCTGCGTCGGCGTCCTCGAGCGTTGCCAACACCGAGCCGGCGCCATAGGCTGCGTCGCCGTAGACCGCAAGGCGCTCGCCGTCAACAGCGGCCGGATCGCGCTGGCCGCTGTCGAGCGGGATCCGGCTCGCCGCTATCAAGCGGGCCCGGCTCGCCGCTAGCGGCCGGGTCCGGCTCCCCGCCGTCCCGCGGGTCGCGCTGATCGCTGTCGGCCGGGTCCGGCTCGTCGCTGTCGAGCGGGTCGCGCTGATCGCTGTCAGCTGGGTCCGGCTGGTCGCTGTCGGCCGGGTCGCGCTCGCCGAGCGGCGGCTGCTCGATGCCAGATGCGCTGGGCCTTGGGAGCTCCTCGGCGAGCAACGCGTTGACCGCTTCGGCGTCGCCGACGTTGCCCGCGGTGACGGTCGTGGCAGTGATCACCTCCCTGTCGGGGTCGACCGCGACATGCCCCTTGTAGCCGTCAAACCCGCGCGCGGCGGTCTTGTGCCCATGCCGCGCGTCCGGTCGACGGTCGAGATGATCCGGTCCTTCGCGACCCGCCTCGCGATCCGGAACACCCCGTCCTCGCCCTCCTCGAGGTCCTGCCCGACGACGGCCGCCAACAACGCCGCCGCCTTCGTCACCGCGTCCGGCAGCTCCCGGCCGTCCAGCGCCGCCAGCAGCGCGCGGGCGTCCCTCGCCAGCGCGTCGACCAGCTCCTCGCGCGCCTGCCGGTCCTCCCAATCACAGACCGGCTTCCCCGCGGTGCGGTAGTCATCATCGCGCGCCAGCAAACCCCGCAGCTCGCTCTCCAGCCCGCGCCCGCAGGCGGCCAGCAGCCCCCGGATCGCCGAGCGGATCAACGTGACCGTGTCCATCGTCGCGACCGCGTCATACAACGCCGTCGAGTCCAACACCCGCCGGCGGCCGACCAACCCCGCCCTCTCGCGGCTGCAGCACCACCTCGAAGATCCGATCCGGCCGCTCCGACGCCGCCAACCGCGCGCGCATATCGACCAGCACCGTGTGCACGAACCCCGGATAGTCAAACTCCAACCCGCCCGCCGCGTACTTCCACCGCACGTCATACGCGAACCGATCGACCGCCTCGCGATCGGAGCAGCCCTCCAACCGCTGCAACACCATCACCACCGCCACGATCATCGGCGGCACCCAACGCCGACCCACATCCGTGAACAGGTCAGCGAACATCTCATCCGGGAACAACTCGAAGCACTCGCGGTGCAACAGCCCATAGATCGAGTCCGGCGCAACCCGCGACTCGCAGAAGCTGCGTCGTCGTCGCGAACATGTCCGTCTGCGCAGGAGTCAGTCCAAGGCTCATACCCTCAAGCATGACGTAACAATCGGACGGAAAACCTGTTAAACGCCGTCCGCTGGCCCCCTCACAAAAAACACCAGCCTCCTAGGGCAGTCCGGCCCGTTGATTAGCCGCTGGAGCGCGGTCGCGCGCGACGGGACTGCACTCCCGGGAGGTTTGGCACCTGTGACGTGCCTAACCTCACCCGGATCAAGCGGACGCCGCCCACGCAAAGGACCCGCGGGAGGTTCGGCACCCGTGCGGTGCTCAACCTCACGGTAGTCGCGGATTACGATGCCGCGAAACCGACCTGCGCGTGATCAAGCCCCAGATGTCGAACGGGGCAGTCAAACGACCCAGCACCACAGCTGGCCAAGCCACCACCGGACGCGATCACCCTCGCGGCATCCTAATTGCCCATCCCCTGCTGCACTCGTTGGCACGAGACCACGCCCTCGTCGATGGCAACAGGCGACTCGCGCATACCGATGAGTTCGCGGGACTGACGCGTGACGCGTGAACCGTCCACCTTGCCGGGCACTCCGGCCGACATTCCTCGAAACAAGGCGGCGCGCTTCGAACCGTTTATCGAAGACGTGCGCTGATCACCCAACGCCTCGACCTCGTTGTCGTCGCGCGCCTGGAGGTTCGTGATTCCACCTGTGCTGCGCGCTAACGTCTGGATATGGCCGTCGCTCGCCGAACCGTGACCGTCTAGCTTGACGAGGATCTCGTCGAGCGGGCCAGTGATCGTTCCGGCCGTGACCAAGCGAAGAATGCCGCCGAGATCGTCGAGGAGGCGCTCGCCGTGTACCCGGGATCAAGGCGCTAGACGAGGCGCAAGCCGAGAGTACCCTTGCCGAGGACGAGGCGTCGCAAGTCGCCTACGACCAATTTCGCGCGCTGCGGCAGGAGCGCCGCGGCGCGGCGTGATCCGCGCAGTCGTCGAAACAGGCGTTCTCGTTTCGGCGTTCATCGGCCGCCAGGACTGCGTGCCAAATCGAATTGTCCGCGACTGGCGCGGCGGACAGCTTGGTCAACGACCCACCCGGCGTAGAACCGATCACCCGTGACCCGAAGGACGACTACCTCGTAAGGCTCGCCGCCCTCTGGCCATCGAGCCGTGTGATAGCACGTGCGTGGGCGAGCTATCAGGGGACGGTATGAAGCAGTTGCTGCTCCGTGTTCCGGAGGACATTCATCGCCGGTTGACGGCGCGTGCTGCCCGCGAGGGTCGGAGCGTGAATGCGGTCGCGACCGAGATTCTCGACGCGGCGGCCGACGCCGACTCCGGCGATCGACGCGCACAGCTGCGAACCGCGGCGGCCGCCGCCGGAACCCTGCGGACCGTCAGCGCGCGGCCAGTCAGCGCCGCCCGCCGGAAACGGATCACCGAATCCACCAGCGGCCTCGGTCCGCAGGTCGACCGACTGCTCGCGGACGAGCGCGAGCGGCCGTGATCGCCTGCCTCGACTCCTCCGTTCTCGCGCGCATACCTCGTCGACGAAGACGGACACCACGACGCCGCAGCCCTGCTCGCCGATCCCCAGATCGCGACCGTCACCGGCACCTCGACGAGGATCGAGGTCTCCGGAGCGCTGGTCCGAGCCGCACGAGGCGGGCGCGGGGACGAGAAGGGGTTGCTCGCGCTCCTGGACGCAGACCTGGCCGGCCCCGTGATCGTGCTCGGAGCCCCACAGGATGAGGTTGAACAGGACGCGTGCGAACTGGTCCGCCGTCACGCCATCCGGGCGATGGCCGCCTGGCATCTCGCCGTCGCCGCGCTCACGGTCCCGCCGCTCCTCGGCCCCGGCGAGCAGCGCGTTCGCCTCACGCGACGAAGCACCACGCGCGGCCGCCCAACACCTCGGCTTCGTCGCGATCTGAACTTGTGCAGCATGGCCGCACTATTGTGCAGGCAGTGCCTGCACTATTACGACCGACGTGCTCGTGGCCTGGCCCTAGCTTGATCACCGACCCACCCGGCATAGAACCGATCACCCGTGACCCGAAGGATGACTAACTTGTCAGGCTGGCCCGGTCAGCGGCCGCGACCGCGTTCGTGTCGGGGGATCGCGATCTTCTCGAGGCGGTCATCGGGAATGTCGAGATCCTGTACTTGTGCTCAACTGAGGTGTCTCGGGCGCGCTAAAGCGTCGCCTCGATCTCCGAGGTCAGCATGTAGAGGTCGAGTTCGTCTGGCTGGTCGGGTTCGAACGGGCGAAATCCGAGATGCTCCCACCAGTCCCGCGCGCGGTTGTTCAGCGCGGTGACGACGACTGCGCGGCACGCGGCCTTCTTGTTGAGCTCGACCTCGGTCGCTAAGACGTGGGCCGTGAGTGCGGTGCCGATCCCCAGGTTGGCGTGGCGGCGGTCGACTGCGAGGCGGCCGAGCAACAGCGCCGGGACCGGGTTCGGTGCGTGCCTGGCGAGCGGCTGGGGGCTGCCGAGCGGTCGATGCCGGTCATCGCGACGCTGGCTTACGCGACGATGTTCTCGTTGGCGTCGACGATCACCTTCGTGGCGGCGGTGCCGCGCCGGCGGCTGTGGCCGGCGTGACGGCGCAACCACCCGTCGAGTACTGGTTCGCCGCTGTCGAAACGCTCACGGTGGTGACACCGCGGGTCGCGTGGCGCCGGATGGCGAAGCTCAGTCAAGCCAGCTGAACCTGCGCTTGCGACGCAAAGCCTGCGAGAGCCGCCCGTTGACCTCGGCGGGACGTTCGAGCGCCTCATTGAACGCGGTAGCAGCGCCGGGCCGGAGCCGGCTGCTCGATCGTTCAGCAAGGATCTCCTCAGCACGGAAGGCAGCGGCTTGAAGCACGATCGCGGAGACGTTCAAGTGAGTCGCGCCGGCGGCGCGTTCAAGCAGCGCCTTGTCTGAATCTCAAGGATCGCAGCGGATCTGGAGTCGTTCTTCCTTCAGCGTTGCCATGTACTCGCAATGGCTGCACAGGAGTAACGCAACGGCGCTCGGAAAGAGGGTAGTGACGGTCGGGAGGTGTAGCGCTCGGGAATGCGTGCTGGAGCGGACAAACCTAGGAACGGCCAGGTGGTTTGTCCGTTTGATGTCGATTTTCGTGCGCGACCGGACAATCCTGCGCTCCAGAGCAAGGTTTGTGCGTCCGGACACGCCGCTGGCCGCGCTACGAGCCTCGGCGCGCTCCGAGCTCACGCGCTCGATCGCCACGACCTCGGAAAGCACTGGAAATGTGACGGCGACCGGCAGCTCAGCGACCCAAAGCTCGCTGGAGCACGGCCTCAAGGATCACGCAGCACCCAAGAGGCGGCCAAAACCCAAAGCGGCGATCGCTCACCGGCTTTGGGTTGCCCACCACGCGCCCCGAACGCCTACGACCACTGAACCCGCTAGAACGGAATCAAGGGCGGACGCTTCTACATCGAAACACGGTGAGCGCCAGCCGGTCTTAGGCACCGGCGGCACCGGAGGTACCGAGCGCCACCGGCGGGTGGGGCGCAGTCAACGCGCACGAGCAGGGGCCGTTCGGCTCCGACGGGGCCGGAGGCGGCAACGGCGCGAGCGGCGTCGACGGGCATGCGATCGGCACCCAAAGGAAGAGGCCGATCAGCTCGGCGCCGATGGTGTGATCGGCGTCCGGCTCGACGTCGAGCGCCATAAATGGAGTCACGACATGGCTGAGTTCATCGCGATCGGTACGGCGGTCAAGCATCGTGAGGGCAAGCTTCATCGCACGGCCGACGGGCGCCCGTTCACGAGCGATCTCTCCGGACAGGACTTCTGGACGCTGTTGCGGACTGCGCATCGTCCGGTTGGGCTGGTGATGGGCAGCTGCGTCAATCACGTCGCGCATCAGGGACCAGCGCGGTCGCTTGCGCAGGCCGGCAGGAATGTCGAGATGCAGAACTACACCCAGGCCCTTTATGACGCTCGGGAGCTCGCGATGACCCGGATGCAGTCCGAAGCGGCGGCGCTTCAGGCCAAAGGCATCGTGGGTGTCCAGCTTCGGGAGACGAATCACGACTGGAGCGACCACGTGATCGAGTTCTTTGCCGTCGGCACCGCGATCGTCGCCACAGAAGACGGCGCCGCGGGCGAGGCGCCGATTCCGGTTCTCGATCTGTCCGCATGAGCCCGCTCGTCGAGCCACGCGCGAGAGGAGGCGATCAGGCAATTCCGTCCGCGTCGCCTGCTCCGTTCAGCTCTGCTCTGAGCGTGCCGGAGTTCGCAGTGCTTGACGCGGCGCCGGTCACGCCACTTGCGCCGGTGATGGGATGCGAGATCCGTTGGTTGACGGTGACGCTCCCGATCCCGGCCGCGCGTCCGGCTCGCAAAGCGGGATCGCCGTTTCAGGGCGGACGCTACGACCGTGACGTGACCTCGGTCGAGACTCTCGACGCCGAGGTCACGCAAGCGCGCCACCTCGCGTTTGATCACTTGCGGCAGGAGGCGTCTGCGTTGGGTGCTGATGCCGTGATCGGAGTCCGCCACGTTCGCGCCCCGGTCGCTCCCGCCAAGGCGAATATTGCACTTGGCAGGCTCGCAGCCTCAGCCGCAGGCGCGCCGAGCGTCACTCGATCAGTTGAGTACCAGCTGACCGGAACGGCCGTCCGTGACCCAGCGAACCGATGCACCGAGCCGCAGGTCAGCACGCTCACCGCCGCGGACTTCTGCAAGCTCAGACTGGCCGGCTGGCAGCCGGCCGGCGTCGTCGGTGGCTGCTCGCATCAGCTCGGGCGCAACATCTGGGCCGGGTCGGTCGCCCCCGAAGTTGAGGGCGCGACAGCGAAGCAGATTCTTTGGAATCGTGATCGCGGTGTACTTCGACGATCACGGGCCGCCGCACTTCCACGCTCGCCACGCGGGCGGCAATGCGAAGATCAGGATCGACACGCTGGAAGCGATCGACAGCACCTCGGGCGTCTGCAACTCCGCCTCGTGCTCGCGTAGGCTGACCTTCACCAGGCCGACCGGCTCGAAAACTGGCGGCTCGCTCGCCGCCGCTTCCCGCGCCGCCAGGTCGATATCAAGCAGCACTTCGCTGCGTCTGACGGCGAGCGGTACTCCGTCTTCTTGCACGCCTTCGGCCCTCGATCAACACGGTGCCATTCGCGGCCAGCCGACGCGTCTGAGAACAATGCTCTGAACTGGCCCCACTGCGACGTCGCGCTGGGGCCAGTGCAAGCCATCGTTCCCGCCGCCCCCCGACGTATCGGCCAGCACCAGGCCCTGACCGCTCCAGATCTTCCCGCTCACCGGGCTGAGCCTGCGGCCAGGTTCAGACGGCCAATCGCGTCGAGGTCCAGGTCAAAGCCGCCATCGTCCATCACCGACAGCAACGCTTCCGCAGCGGCCCGACCCTGCTCGCGCGCGTCAAGCTCGGCCTGAGCGCCCTCGACCGCGAGACGACGGAACAGTGTCGCGTCAGCCTCGCGGGTGCCGGGCGGCCACCCGCACACGCTCGAGTGCGCCCGCGAGATCGGGGGCGGACGCGGCAGCGATGCGGGGATGCTTGCTTGGCATGCGAGAAATGTAGCTCCTGCGAGTCACTCCTCCGCGTCGTCCCACAAGGCGCTGCGCCTCACGCGGGGCAGGACGATCTCGACCCGACCCGGGCTCCCGCTGTCGGGACCTACCGCGGCGGGGTGTCGGGCCAGTCGATCCGCTCGCTGAGCTCGATCGAGCTGAGGTCGATCAGGCTGCTGCGCTCGACCGCCTGGTACTCGCCTGCCCTGCGGGCGAGCAAATGGACTCGACGCTCACCAGCATCGACGATCAGCACCTCGTCGACCCGATGGGCGGCATAGAACGGGAGCTTCTCCCAGGTCTGGTCGCCTGGGGAGACGATCTCCACCACGAGCGCCGCAGTGGCCAGCCAGACGCCTGCTGCGCCCGGACGGTGCAAGCCACCGTCAGGCACCCGGAAATCATGTTCGGACTCTCCAAGATTGAACTCGCCCATCGTGGCGGTCAGCCCCGCGGCCCTCGCAAGCGGGCCCAGCAACTCAGCGAGTTGCTGAGTGATGCACGCGTGCTCAAAGCTCGGTGCCGGGACCATATGCAGCACACCTTCCCACACCTCGTCGAGGCGATCGAGACCGGCACGCCGGCGGCGCTCGAGCAACTCGTCAAGCCCGGCTGAGGACGGATCGACGATCAGCGTGCGCACAAAGCGACAGACTAGCGCCGCCGCCGAAGGCCGCGCGGAGCGCCTACCTCGTTCCCGAGGTGGACATCGAGGCGGCACAACGCCGAATCGAGGAGCTTGAAGAAGAACTTGAGGATGTCGCACTCGTGCGCCTGTTGGAGCAGCGGACACTGAGTGGCGAACTGGTCGTAGTCGCCGTAGAGCTTCACCGGCGGCGCTCGTTCTCGGCTCTTGTTGAAGGCGAGAGCAACCCGCTGCTCACGAGCGAGCCGCCCGTGCCCGCCACACATTGAGCTTGACTTGACAAGACCAGCGTCTCGACGAACGTGAAGCCCTGCAGCGGCGACAGCGACATTGAGTGAGCACCGCGGCACCCTCGCCGATTGCGCCCTCGCGCGCGGCACGCGGTTGCGGCGCCCGGACGATCAGCTTCGACCTGCCCGGCTCGGACGCGCTGCAGGGCTCGAACGGCCCGCTGCCGGCGCGCTCGAAACCGAGCACGATCGACGGCACGTCGCAGCCGGGCTCGCCCGCGGGCGAGCCCGACGTGGAGATCGACGGTCAGGCTCACCCGCACGACTGCCGGCCGGCGCGTCGATGGCGCCAGCAGCGCCATCAAGGGGCCGCAAATGGTCGCCTTCCTTGCTACGCGTATACATACCGTGGTAGGCCAGACCGTGGTATGATCTCATTCTTCATGAAGGTCGACAAGCTCAGCGTGTCTTTCGACGCCGATCTCGGCGATGCGGTGCGCGACGCGGCGAAACGCGCGGGGAGGGGGCTCTCGGGTTGGTTGGCCGAGGCGGCGCAGGCCAAGTTACGCTCGGAGGCGCTCGAAGATTTCTTGGATGGCTGGGAGGCCGAGCATGGCACCCTCAGCAGTGGTCAGCTCGCGGCTGCCGCGGCCGAGCTACATCTCGACACGGCGAGCGCTCCGCCGTCGGTGTGAGCGCTCTGATCCTCGATGCCGGGGCTCTGATCGCGATCGATCGCGATGATCGCGCGATGATCGCCCGGCTGCGCGTCGCGCACTCAGCGGGTCTCGAGCTGCGTACGACAGGGATCGTCGTGGCGGAGGTATGGCGTGATCCGGGTGGCCGTCAGAGCAACCTTGCGCGGTTCCTGAAATCCGTCGATGTCCGCGCTGTCGATGACCGGCTCGGCCGCGCCGCCGGCGTGCTTTTGGGCCGCGCTGGGCGTGGCCAGGCGCCTGACGCCACGATCGTCGCGATCGCTGCCGCGGGCGACCGGATCGTTACGAGCGACATGGGCGACATCGATGGGCTCGTACAGGCAACCGGGCGTCAGATCGACGTTCTGGTCTGCTGAAGCTGAGGCCGCTTGTACTGCGCGACCTTGCAGCCCCCGTACGGGCTCTGTGCAAGCAGCGCAGTCAGTGCGCGGCTGCACGACTAAGACGCTAATGGGGCCTAGAAGATTCCGAGTTGCCCGGACTCGGTGACATTGTTGGCCTTCTCGAACAGGTCGGTAGCTCTGGAGTTGCGGCTGGCGAGGATGACGTCGTAGAGCGGGGAGCGGGTGGTGCGGGTGCTGACCGACCGCCAGGCGATGTGTTCGAATCCGAGCTTCTCGCGGAGTTGGTCGCGGTAGTGCTCGCGGATGGCCCCACTGGCGCGGCCGACGTCCGGGGTCAGGAACCGGAGCGGGTTCGGTTCGTTGAGCATCAGCCGCGGCCCGTCCGTGTGCCCGACGCAGAGCGCGCGGTGGATGGCGCTGAACGGCAGGTTGATGAGCAGGTCGATGCGCTCGAACCGCTGAGCGAGGAACTCGACCGTGCTCCAGTGGAGGTTGGGCCGGGCGGGGTCCAGGTAGGCGATGACCAGCGCTCGGCGGTCAATCAGCGAGCAGACGCGTTCCAAGTGCGCGGGGTCGTTAGCGTCGCCGCAGCAGACATGCGTCTCGGGCTGCACGACTTGCTCCCCCACCGACGGTTCCCGAAGGCGAGTCTCCAGGGCGTCGGCGAAGGTCGGGTTGATGTCTGAGAACACGTAGCGGTCAAACGGCCGCTTGATGAGCAGCGCTTCCAGCGGGGACCCGACGGTCTCCTCCTGCGTGCGCTCGTTGACGAGCACACCTGGCCCGGAGAACAACTCCAGGTAGTGGACCGGAAACCACTGCCGGACCATCGCCCGCCCGACGGTATCAAGGTCCCGGCTGACCGCCCACGACTTCTCCGCCGAGTGGTCCTTGATGACTCGGGCCGGCAACCCGTCGCTGGCGGTGGTCACCCCGGCGCCGTCCGCGGCGAGGCGGACCTGCGGGTCGACCGCAGCGGGCTGCACGGCCGTCAGGCGCCGACGCTCGTCGGCTGGCCTCGAAGCGCGACGCTTCGGCAGCCGCGAATCGGCTTCGAAGAGGCGTGGGTCCTCGTCCGACATGGGCTGCCAAGACTAGGCGCTGCCGCGGACGCCGCCCGTTCGGCGCGAGCCTCGGCAGGCGCTCTTCACGAGAGCCTCGGGCGAACGCTCCGCGAGCTACGCGGCGACCCGAGACCGAGCCGCAGGCATGTCGTCCCAGGTCCGCTCGTCGAGAACGCGTCCTCCCGCCTTGGACCGCACACCGCCCCACTGCTTGAAGAAGAACGCGACCTCCTCCTCGGCGCACCGGTCGCGAAGCTCCCGGACCCAGTCGGCCCGAACCGGCCGGTGCCGCGGCCCGGACTCGCCGCCGGTGATGAGCCAGTCGATGCCGGTCAGGTCAAGACCGTCGAGCGGTCCGAGCAGGGGCTCGGCGGAGATGAACCGCACCGCGGCGTCGACCTGCCGCAGATGGTCGGCTCGGTGGACGAAGCGGCGGTTCTCGATGCTCACGCCCATCCACACGTTCTCCGGCCAGTCGAGCGCGCCGGCGAGCGCGACGAGCCGCTCGTGGCGCTTGGTCAGGACCTGGAACGTGTGCCAGTGCGCGCGGCCCATGACGTCGAAGACCTCGCTGATGAACTCGTCCGGGATGCTCTCGTGCAGCAGGTCAGACATCGAGTTCACGAAAATGCGCCGCGGCCGGCGCCACCGCAGCGGGAGCTCCAGGCGCTCGGGCCAGAGCTTGAGGTCAAACCCCTGCTCGTACGGGTGAGCGCGAACGCCGCGGAAGCGCTCAGCGAACGTCTCGGCGTAGCAGTGCGCGCACCCAGGCGAGACCTTGTCGCAGCCGGTCGCCGGGTTCCAGCTCGCTTCGGTCCACTCAATAGCGCTGCGCTCAGACATCAGTCGCAGAGTAGTTCGAGCCCGGGCCGCCCGGTCCTCTCCCCAACCGGAGCTAGAGCCGCCGCGTAAGCGCGACCGAGGCCCGGCCGAGGGGCGACTGCTCAGCTCAAGCGAAGGCCGTGTAGGTTCAGTACAGCGCTCGCGCGGCGCGAGAGGTACGAAAGCTGCCCGCACAAGACGCCCGTCGACTCCGAGACAGCATTGAACGACTCGCCGGCGGCGAAGCTGACAACCTCGATATCAAGGCGCTGGCGGGTCACGCTCCGTGGCTGCGGATGTG
The DNA here is from genome assembly GCA_963709135.1 of uncultured Solirubrobacterales bacterium. GTDB lineage: Bacteria > Actinomycetota > Thermoleophilia > Solirubrobacterales > Solirubrobacteraceae > Palsa-465. The sequence continues at coordinate 691,173 of CAVPVI010000005.1, forward strand.
CGTCGGCGATTGGCGGTGATCTACCGCCCGACCGATCCAGGACCGGGCTACCTCGTCGCGGAGATCATCAACCGCCGAGATCTGGAAGCAGCCGTCAGACGGCTCTGATCGGGGCCCAAAGGGACCATTTGCTGCTGTTGGATTCATGGCGAGGACGGCGGCCGTGTCATCTGGCCGCCGACCCACCGAAAAGGGCCCTTCACTCGGGTACCCGCAACGGCCGCTATCGGCGCATTGTGGTCCGCAGAGCCTGCGCGGCGCCGGCGGGCTCGCTCGAGGGCCGCTTCGATCATCCGCACTCTTTGTGGATCAGCGCGATCCTCTCGCACATCGACTTCCTGGACGAGCAGATCGACCGGCTCTTGGACGCGATCGAGGAGCAGATTGCCGCTTTCGCGGCGGCCGTTGAACTGCTCTTTACGATCCCAGCCGTTCAACGGCGCGCAGCTGAGGTGGTCATTTCCGAGATCGGGATTGACATGAGCGCGCACCAGAGACGTCAACCTCGCCGCCCAATACGCCCGCCTCAAGCCTCGGCGCGGGCACAAGAAAGCGTTTGGCGCGGTCAGGCACTCGATCATCTGCGCCTCCTGGCACATGCTCAGCACCGGCGAGCTCGACAACGAACTCGACCGTCAGCCAGACGCTCGCGCTCGTCTACGAGCGCCCGCGGTAACGGCGCTCGGGACGAGTCGTAGCGACGGTCGGGAGGTGTAGCGCTCGGGAAGGCGTGCTTGAGCGGACAAACCTCGATGCGCCCTGGTCGTTTGTCCGCTTGATGTCGATTTCCGTGCACCAACGGACAATCCTGCGCTCCAGAGAAAGGATTGTGCGTCCGGACACGCCGGCATTTCACCCCAGATGACCCGAAGGTTCCCGGGCGGGACGTCGATGTCGAGCCGCCGGTCGGTCGCGATCGGTCCTCGCGGGCTTGGGGCGCCGCGGTGGGTCAGACGCGAATGACGTGAACTGACGAGAACGCCGTGAAGTCGGCGTCCTGGGTGACGACGGATGCCCCGTGTCGTGTCGCGGTCGCGGCGATCCAAACATCGTGCAGGCGCAGTTTGCGACCCGCGCTGAGCTCTTCGTCCGCGATCCGTGCGAAGCACGACGCGGTGGCGTCGTCGATCGAGAGCAATGGATACTCGGCACGTACACGCGCAAGGGTCGCGAGCCGCTGTGCTCGGGTCCCGGAGTCGCGTGCGCGCAGGACGCCGAGCTCGAGCTCAGCGGCGGTGACGACGGAGACGGCAATCTCATCCGGAAGCTCGCCGAGCGGTCTTCCTGTCTCGGCCGCGATGAACGCCGACGTGTCGGCGATGGCCCGGCTCATCCGTCGTCGACCAGCGAGCCGCGCACGTCCGCGAGGTCGTCGAGCAATCCCCGATCGGCACCGGCCTCCTCGACGATCAGGCGCAGCGTCGCTGACGGCACCCATGGGCTGCGCGCGGCGGCGTACGGGACGATGTCGGCTACAGGCGTTCGGTTGACTGTGAGCGAAAGCCGCTCACCGGAGCGCACCGCTGCCACCACCTGGGCGGTGTGATTGCGTAGGTCACGAACTGAGATCTCTCTCGCGATGGACCAGACCGTAGCATGTGGTGCTACGGAATGCTACATGTCTGGGTGGACCACGGGTATCGCAACGTGCGCCGAGCGCCGTATCTCAACCAGCCCTCCGCCGGCTGACCGCGGGTCCTATTGCCGCTCTTGCCCTTGGGGCGCTGTCCAGGCTTCCTCCGTCGCACGTGAGGATGACCAGTGAGATTGGTCGATGTGATCCCGAAACAGCCGAGCGCGGACTCCTTGTACGAGGCGTTCACCGGCTGGGTGGAGCAGCAGGGGTTGAGTCTGTATCCCCATCAGGAAGAGGCGGTGATCGAGCTGTTCAGTGGTAGCAATGCGATCCTCGCCACGCCGACCGGCTCCGGGAAGTCGATGGTCGCGATCGCGGCTCACTTCGCGGCGCTTGCTGACGGTCGGGTTACGTTCTACAGCGCGCCTATCAAGGCGCTCGTTTCGGAGAAGTTCTTCGCGCTGTGTGAGACGTTCGGCGCGCAGAACGTGGGCATGTTGACGGGTGACGCGTCGGTCAACAGCAGCGCCCCGATCATCTGCTGCACGGCAGAGGTCCTGGCGAACATCGCGCTGCGGGAGGGCGCGGGTGCGGACGTCGGGCAGGTCGTGATGGACGAGTTTCACTATTACGGCGACCCGCAGCGCGGCTGGGCGTGGCAGGTGCCGCTGCTGTGCCTCCCGCGGGCGCAGTTCCTGTTGATGTCGGCCACGCTCGGTGATGTCAGCGCGCTGCGGGCCGATCTGACGCGACGAACGGGTCGCGACACGGCCTTGATCGATGGCGCCGAGCGGCCGGTGCCGCTTCTGTTCTCATGGTCGATGGAGCCGCTGCACGAGTTGCTCGAGGAGTTGGTGCGAACCGACCGGGCGCCGATCTACGTCGTGCACTTTACTCAGGCCGCGGCGCTGGAGCGGGCCCAGTCGCTGTTGTCGGCGAAGCTCTGCACGCGGCAGGAGCGTGTTGCGATCGCTGACGCGATCGGCGCGTTTCGTTTCACCGTCGGGTTCGGCCGGACGCTCTCGAAGCTGGTCCGCAACGGCATCGGCGTCCACCATGCCGGCATGCTGCCGCGCTACCGGCGGCTGGTGGAGCAGCTGGCGCAGACCGGGCTGTTGAAGGTGGTCAGCGGGACCGACACGCTCGGCGTCGGTATCAATGTTCCGATCCGGACCGTGGTGTTCACCGGCCTGGCGAAGTTCGACGGCTCGCGGCAGCGGCTGCTGAAGGCGCGCGAGTTCCATCAGATCGCCGGGCGCGCCGGCCGCCCCGGGTTCGACACGTCCGGATACGTGGTGGTGCAGGCGCCCGAGCATGTGATCGACAACGCACGCGCCGTGGCGAAGGCCGGTGACGACGAGAAGCAGCTCCGCAGGATCCAGCGCAAGAAACCGGTGGACGGCGCGGTCAGCTGGACCGAGGAGACGTTCGAGCGCCTGCGGCATGCGCCACCCGATGCGCTGGTGTCGCGGATGCGCGTCAACCACGCGATCATCCTCAACGTCATCAATCAGCCTGCGGACTCGATCGAGACGATGCGTGCCCTGATGGAGGACAACCACGAGGATGAGCGCGGGCGCCGGCGCCTGTCGGAGCGGGCCGATTCGCTCATGGACGAGTTGCTCGCATCCGGCGTGCTGGAGCGGCTGCCCAAGCCCGATCAATATGGCCGAACCCTCCAGCTGGCAGCTGCGCTCCAGGACGACTTCGCGCTCAATCAGCCGCTGGCGTCGTTCGCGCTCGTCGCATTCGATCTCATCGACCCGGAGTCCGAGCACTACGCGCTGGATGTGCTCTCGGTCGTGGAGTCGATCCTGGATGACCCGTTCCCGGTCCTGATGGCGCAGGCGAACAAGGCGCGCGGTGAGGCGGTCGCCGCGATGAAGGCCGACGGCATCGAGTACGAGGAGCGCATGGCGCTGCTCGAGGAGGTAACCTACCCCAAGCCGCTGGCGGAGGCGCTCGAGCAGGCGCTGCGGCTGTACCGCGAGACCCACCCGTGGCTGCTCGAGACCGACCTCTCCCCGAAATCGGTCGTGCGCGACATGTACGAGTGGGGCCGGACCTTCACCGAGTTCGTGGCGTTCTACGGTGTCGCACGCTCCGAAGGCCTAGTCCTGCGCTACCTGAGCGATGCCTACCGGGCGCTCCGCCAGACGGTGCCCGAGCGCGTGAAGACCGACGAGCTCGACGACCTCGTCGAATGGCTCGGCGAAACGGTCCGCCAGATCGACTCGAGCCTGCTGGACGAGTGGGAGGCGCTGAGCGATCCGGATTCGGTCGCGCGCGCGGCGGCGGCCGTGGCCGCCGGCGAGGCGCTGGCACGGCCGCGCCCGATCACCGCCAACGAGCGCGCCTTCCGGGTGATGATCCGCAACTGCATGTTCCACAAGGTGCAGCTGGCCGCCCGAGACCGCTTCGCCGAGCTCGGAGCGCTCGAGGCCGCGGCGGCGGCGCTGAGCGATCCACCGGGAAGGGTCGTGATGAACGCTGCCGCGTGGGAGACCGCACTCGGGAACTACTGGGACGAATACGAGACGATCGACGCCGGGCCGACCGCTCGAGCTCCCGAGTTGTTCATGATCGAGCGCGCCGTGGCGGGCAGCGAGGCGCGAACGTGGACGGTGCGTCAGATCATCAACGACCCCGAAGCCAACTACGACTGGGCGATCCTCGCCACGGTCGACCTCAACGCCTCAGACGCCGCCGGCGAGCCGGCGATCCGAACACAATCGTTCCGATCCGCCGGCTGATCGCGCGTCAGCGCTCGGCGAGAGCCAGCTCGGCGAGCCGCTTTATCCCCGGGTGGGACCGGGCGACTACGAGGAATCGCTTGGCGTGGCAGAAGACCGCGTCCTCGATGCCTGTAGCCGCGACGAGGTCGGCGCCTTCGAGGCCGCCCCAAGCGGCCGGCAGGTCACGCCGATTCGTGAACGAGCCGAGCTCGCGCGGTACCGCTTCAAGACCGAAGCCGTGGCGCTTGGGGTAAATCACGAACAAGGCGTCAGCCGCCTCGCGCACCAGCACTTGCTTCCACGGAGCGTTGACCGGCAGCTCGACGACGCGCGGGTCCAACGCCGCGGTAATCGCCTCGCGCACGATACGCTGGGAACGGAAGCCAGAGGCGGCCGAGGCCACCTCACGGGCAAGGATGCCCCGGGCCAAGGCGACAGCTGCATCGAAGCGCTCGCGTTCCACTTCGGGCGTGAGGGCTTCATCCCAGCGAGCGTTGAAAGCGCCGACTATGGCGTTGACGGTCATCGGACTCACGCTGCCGATAAGCGACCGCGTCAGCTGTTGGCCGGCGTCATTGGCGTCCACGGGCTGCACAAGCGTCTCATCGACAGCGTCGGCGACCTCCTGGTCGCCGCCGCAGATCCGCGCGCCGAACTCGCGCCATACAAGACCGAACGAGGCATACCGCACGCCGTTCTCCCGCGCACGCTCGAAGGCACGCTGATGGTGATCGAAGTCCCCAGTTGAAGCATCGTCGCGAAAGCCGACGTCAACACGTAGATCGGACCGCGCGAGCGCATCCCGATCACGCGTGCGCACCACCTCGATGGGATCTCCCAACAGACCAAGCGCCGCGATAGCGAAGACCTCGTCAGCGTGAAAGGAACCGTCGTGGGTCGCCGCCAGCATCTCGCAACACTCTAGACGGGATCGCTGAGACCCCCACTCCCCCACCGCGCGACCGCTCTAGAGCGAGGCGCATCGAGCCCCGGCGCGTCATGTGGCTACGAGTACGGCGGGTCGTCGACCGGACGGTGCTTTGCGAGGATGTCGAGGGCCTCTGGATGCTCGGCGATGAAACGGCGAGCGGTATGACGAATCCGGTCGCGGATCCGGTTGGTGGGAGGGATCCTCAGCTCTCCGTCTGGGAGCTGCTCGACCAGGACTGACGAACCGGGCGCGTAGCCGCTCGACCCAAAACTCCCGCGGCATCGAAACCACGTTGCCGTTGCCCACCCGGCGCCCTTCACGATCCTGACGCCGACCGGTATATACGCAGACATCCGACAGCCCCGATAAGACGCCCAGGCAAGCGTACCGTCTTCGCTCCGATCGACGGGATCGGAGCCACGGAGCCCGTGGGCCGGGAGCCTCTCATCGCTCATACCAGCACCCCCGCCAAGGCCGCGTCGGAGGCGGTGCTGGCTACCAGATCAGGGACACGCCGTATGGCCTTAGGTGCTCGTCTTGCGAGACGATCGCAGCGCCTTCGGTCAGAGCCTGCGAGACCAGGAGGCGATCGAAGGGATCACGATGGTGCCACGGAAGCGCCTCCACTGCGGCAGCGTGAACCAGCGTGACCGGCAGCGGTCGCGCTCCGACGCCGAGCAGCGTCTGCGCCAGGTCGGCCGGCGCCTGCAGCTTTCCGAGCGAGCGTTTGATCGCGACCTCCCAGATCACCGCTGCGCTGAGCAGCACACGGTTGGTCCCGTCGCTCAGCTCCCGCTCGGCGTCGCGGCCGAAGCGCGTGTCGTCGGCCAACCACCACAGCGCGGCATGCGTATCGAGCAGCAGCTTCACTTCGCGCCGAACGCTTCGGCGATGTCGTCAGGCAACTCGTCGAAGTCCTCGGAAAGCTGCACCTGACCGCGCCAGGCGCCGCGCACCGAAGCCAACGATGCCGTCGATGCGATCGGAGATAGCTTCACGGTCGGCTTGCCGTTGCGAGTGATCACGATCTCCTCGCCACGCTCGGCGCGCACGACCAACTGCGAGAGCTTCGTCTTTGCCTCATGCATTCCGACCTCTGTCATATACAGCACCCTAACACAAGCTAGCTAGCTTAGCTAAGCGGCGGTGGTCTAATCTAAATCTAAGTGGCAAGATCAGCTCCGCATGGCCGAAGCATCGACAGAGGCACGGCGCGTCTCGCGGCCGCTACGAAGTGACGCCGCAGCCAATCGCGAACGCATCCTCGCCGCCGCCAAGATCGCGGTCAGGCGCGACGGCGAGCGAGTGCCGATGGCGACGATCGCCGACGAGGCGGGCGTCGGGATCGGAACCCTGTACCGCCACTACCCGACGCGCCCAGCTCTCTTAGCAGCTCTGACGCTGCGCTCCTTTCAGCTCGTCCTTGAGCACGCCCGCGCCGCCGCGCTGAGCGACGAGCCGGCCCCCGCGGCACTCGAGCACTTCTTCGAGCAGACGATCGCGGCACGCAGCGAGCTGATCCTGCCGCTCCACGGCGGCCCCGTCATCCATGACGCAAAGATCGTCGCGCTTCGGGCCGAGATCAGGAACCTGCTCGAGCGGGTACTTGCCCGTGGACGCCGCGACCGGACCATCCGACCAGACGCGACCCCGAGCGACATCATCATTGCCGGAGCGATGCTCGCCCAACCCCTCCCTCACATAGGGGACTGGGACCAACTCGCGCGCCGGCAAGCCAGGATCTTCGTCGCAGGCCTCGCTGCCACCGACCTTCCACTCCTCCCTGAGGATCGGGGCGCGTGAATCATCGCAGCGGACTGCGAGTCGTTGAGAAGCGCAGTCGGTTGCCCACCGATGCGCTGCGCGCGCTTGGCCACCGGGTGGACGGCTATCGGAAGTCCGTCGACCTCGGGGAGGGCTGGGAGCAAGGCGCGCGCGAAGCACTCGCGGCTTGCCGCGCCGGCGCGCGCGAGCTCGCTCGCCGTGCGAGAGCTCGCGTCTCCAGGCGAGTAGCGCGACCTATCGTGTGCCGGCCATGATGGGACGCAGTCACGTCGTGATCGCCGGCGCCGGCTACCTGACCGTCGCCGCGCTGGCACCGGGCGTACTTGGGCACTTGGCGCCTGGACAGCTGGCGGCGGGCGGAGTGTGCGCGTGTGGCGCGTCGCTGTTGCCCGACCTCGACTGTCCGGGCTCGAGCATCGCTCGAGCGCTGGGCCCGGTCAGTGACCTGCTCGCGCGTCTGGTTTCGCTGATCGCTGGCGGGCATCGCCGCGGTACTCACTCGCTGCTCGCGTGGGTGGCGGTGAGCTGCGGCCTCGCGCTCGCGCTCCACGGCCGGTACGGCCTGGCCGTGGCGCTGATCGTGTGGGTGCTTGCGGGGGCGCTGATGCTGCGCGTGATCAGCGGTGCGGGGGCGCTCGTGTGCGCCGGGGTCGCGCTGGGCGCTGGCGTGGAGCTCGTCTTCGGGGTCGGGTCCGTGAGCCGCTGGATGCCCGCAGCGGTGCTCGTTGGCTATGGCTCGCATCTGCTCGGTGACTTCGTGACCGTTAGGGGCGTGCCGTTGCTGTGGCCGCTGTCGAACCGCCGCCAGAGCCTGGCGTTGATCGGCGCGACGGACGACTGGCGCGAGCGGCTGGTCTGTGTGGGCGCGGGCACGCTCGGTGTCTATCTCGCGTTCGCCCTGATCGTCGCGCCCGCGTTGGCCGCTGGATGAGCGCCGCAAGCGTGGCTTTGCTTTGCTGTAGAACGTCGGTCGAATGACAGTCGCGCTGCGACAGCGAACGCGGGTTCGTAACGGGCAACTTCCCGCTACTCGTGCGGGTACAACTCGATCACTCGACCACGGCCCCGAATCGCGGCCCGTGGACGAGCGCGAACGCAACAAGCGTGAGACGCCTATGAGAAACTCGATCGCCCGGCTCATGCACTCGAACGATGGTGAGCGTCGCGCCATGCTTGGTGAATCTCGGGTCGCAGGCGCCCGCGGTCTGCAACCGCGAGCCCGTTATCGCGCGCCCACGTGCGCAGTTCGCTGGTTGACGGCCCCGGCTCGAATCGCGCGGTAAGTTGCGCTTCGTCTTCGAGGCCTAAGCGGGCACGCGCGGCTGGCTCGTCGTGCGCCCACGCATGTGCGGCGGCGAGATAACGATATGTCCATTCCTCGGCGAGCTTGCGCGTCTGGCAGAAGACGATCGGCACCATCGGCCAACGGATCTGCAACTCGGCCAGACCGTCGGCCACAACGCTGCCGCGGACGTGTTCAACCGCGAAGATCCGGCCATAGCGGTCCTCGACAACAACCGCCGCCCGTGGCAGCGCGGACAACTCGCCCAGCGCATAACGCATGCGGCCGCCGGTGAGGCTCGACACGAGATCGGCCACCGATTTTCGCTCGACGGACGCGACGATCTGGCCCCGCACGGTAACCGCGTAGTCGCCGCAGGACAGGCCACGACGCACCGTGCGTGCTTGCTGGGAGGCGAACGTGTACGGATAGTGCTCGTGGCTGTCCACGAGGATCTCCAGGTCCGCGACCCCTTGTGCGCGCGCGGTCGGCAAACGCACGTCAGGCCGCGCCTGCTTGCGAGTACGCGGCGACTGCCAGAAGACCACCTCGCGTCCACGAGCGCGGGTAAACACGATCTGCGACCGCTGCTCGCGGCCGCGATCGCAGACCACGTCGATCGCGGCGCCGCGCCTGGCACACGCGCGAAGCGCCACCCGCTCGACGATCTCAGGCTCTGCCGGCCACTCGTCGATACCGACCGCGTGGCAGTACAGCGCACTGGTCCGCGGCCATGTGCCCTTCGTCCGAAACACGAGCCCGCCCTCCAGCGGCACCCACAGCAGATACGGTAGCGAGCTGTCCGGGTTCGGATTCCGTGCGACGAGCAACTCCATCGTCCACAGTTTGCCGACAGCGACCTCAGGAGAACCTGGTGAGCACTCGGAGCGCTCGCGGCCCGAGGCGGCGTCCAGGAGGCGGTCGGTGTGCCGAGCTCGTTCTGCGGCCATGGGAGCCCGCTGCCGCAGGGCACCGAATATGTGTCGTCGAGCGCGAGAGAGCGCGCGGAGCATTACCGGCTTGATCTTCCACAGGTCAACAGTCGACGATCGGCAGGCTTGGGTCGAGGCGCACGAGATCGGCGCGGTCGGAGCTGATCACGGTCGCGTTGTGGCGCCGGGCGGGCGGCCGACCTCGATCAGCGCAACAGTTGCCCGATCGCCCCGCTCCACGGCGATCAGCGCGCCAGCATCTAGAACGAGCGTCACGGCTGCTGGGCTTCGGCCAACCGAGCACGCGCGCTCGTCAGTTCCTGCTCGCTGAGAGGCTGACGGATACCTTGGACGCGGTCATACTTTTACGCTACCGCGCGGCTGGGTGGGGCACGACCCCTCGCCAGTCGAACAGCCGCTCGCTGGCGGTGGGGCACTGTCAGTCGACCGACGTTCCAGTAGCGCGACGACCGACCTGCGCGTCACGCGCCGGCGCCTCGCCCAAGGCCGTGAGATTCGACCAATTCGATTGACTCGATATGGGTAACCCCCCATCGTGTAGAGCACCGTGGCTGCCGGAGGCTGCAGTGGGGCCGGTGACGCTGCCAGCCGAAGGGCGCCCGCAGAAATTACTGGCGCAATCCGGCGAGTGGCTGGGCGTGTCTGGCGTCGCCGGCTCGCCCGATAATACCGGGAGTATGTGAGCGCTAGCCGGCGGCGTCAGGCGCGTCCAGACGCCGTCGGAAACGCCAGTAATTTCTGCGGGTGCCCTAACCGAGGATTGGGAAGCGCCGCTGCTTGGCGAGTCGGTTCATTGCGTCTTGGATCGCGGTCAATACTTCAAGGTAGATCGAGTTGACGTACGCGCGGTCGTTGACCCGCTCTGGGTCGTTGTCAACCGGAATCGGGTCAAGCAGCTCGGTGCGGATCTTCGCTGGTAGGGGAAGGTGGGTCGGGATGGTCTCGATTGTGAGGCCGAACGGGAAGCCGAGCATGATCGGAAGCGTCGTGCCGCGTAGCTTCTTCTTGAGCCCCGTGAAGCGATCAAGCCCGTTGGCGAGCCAGCGACCCTCGGATAGGACGAACGCGGTGTCATGGCCCCCGACGCTGGCGACCGGGACGATCGGTACGCCTGAGCGGATTGCCTGGCGCACGAAGCCCTTGCGTCCAGCGAGCACAGCCTGGTCGCGTTTGCGCCAGCTGCGCATCGAGTCTTCCTCGCCCCCGGGCCAGATGATCACGTCTTGGCCTGCGCTGAGCGCGGCTCCGACGCCTTGCCGCGAGGCCGGGATCACGCCCACTTGCCGGAAGTAGTCCCCGAGGCCGGGCGTCGCCATCAGGACGTCGTGAGCGGTTCCATGAAGAATGCGCTCTTTGCCGAACCGCCGCCACCAGTCTGCGACGAACGTCCAAGCGTCCATCGTCAGCGACCCTCCGGAATGATTCCCGATCAGCAGCGAGGTCTGCTCAGGCAAGCGCTCCCAACCCGATATCTCAAGCCGGAAGTAGTAATCGCAGATGGTGTTCCAGACGGGCTTCTGAGCGTTCATGAGCGTCTTGTTGGGGCCGTCCAGAGCAGCTTCGGTAGCCGCCGCGACACGTTTGGCGATCAGACCCTGCAGCCCACCTGCGGACTGGCGGCTCCCGGCGCCGTCAACTGGCGCGGGATTAGCGGCTGGCCGTGGTCGGTTGCCATTGTGCGGGGTGGTGGTCTGCTTTGTGGTCGCTGTTGCCATAGTCTCAATCCTCTCTTTGAGATGACATCAGCCTGAGTTCAGGCTCACACCATCGAGTGGGCTCATCAAGTCCAGCGATGAACTCCCGCGAGTTCGCGGAGGGCGCCGATGTGCATCGGCGCGCTGTCGTCAGCCTGCTCGAACTTCAAGAACGTGGCATCGAGCGCGGTCAGCTGGTCGTTGGCAGGCATCCGTCTCCTCCTCAGGGCGTGCTGCGCCACACGCTACCCGCAAAATCGCTACCTGCCATCCGTAGATAACCACGGCGCGTAAGAACCACGCGTGCGCCGCTCGCATCGTGCGCGTCAGCGCCCCCTTCTTGCATCCTGCCGCCTGCCGCAAGCGCGTTCGCAGCGGTCGCTACGATCAGCCATTCCGCCAACGCCAGGCCATCCATAGCATGCCCGACCACCTACACGTTCTCGGTCGGCCCGCAGAGGAGCGCGAGCCGCACCCGTTCACGCTGGCCGAGCCCCGACGCCAGCAGCGCTTGCGGGAGGCGCTTGAGCGCGAGGATGCGCAGGAACGTGAGGCCAAAGGCAACGGTGAGCTCTTTCGCTACGTGCTGCGACGCAAGTCCAGCAAGGCGATGATCACCGTCTGGACCACAGGCAAAGGGAGGGTCACCGGCTCCGCTCCTGCCCATGACGAGGTGCTCGCACTAGTCGGTAAAGCACAGGGAGGGCTAGCCAACGTCGAGGCTGTGCCCAAGCTGAAATCCCGCGGCCCCGCCGGCGGCAGCGATCCTGCTGCGCTGCCAAAGGAGGGACCATGGATCGGAACCGACGAGTCAGGCAAGGGCGACTACTTCGGCCCCTTGGTCACCGCCGCGGTGTTTGCCGATACCGACGTGGCCGAGCAGTTGCGAGCCGCCGGCGTCAAGGACTCGAAGAAGCTCAGCGACAAGCGAGTCCGAGCGCTCGCTCCCATCGTCCGGGAGACGGTCGGCAACGGGCGCTACAAGGTGACCCCGATCAACCCACAGCGCTACAACAACCTTTTCGCCCAGTTCAAGGCTGAGGGCAAGAACCTCAACTCCCTGCTGGCCTGGGCTCACACGAGATCGATCGAGGATCTGCTGAAAGCGGGGCTACGGCCCCGCTACGCGATCGTGGACCAGTTCGCCGACGCTCGCTACATCGAGAAGCGGCTGATGGCCGAAGCCCGAGATAGCGGCCTGACGGTCTTTCAATTCCCGAAGGCGGAAGTGGATCTCGCCGTTGCCGCCGCGTCGATCCTCGCGCGTGAGGCGTTTCTCGATTGGCTTGACCGTACATCCCTCACGGTTGGCGTCACTCTGCCCAAGGGCGCTTCTCCGCAGGTCGTCGATGTCGCCAAGGGCATCGCCGCCACAGGAGGGCCTAAGGCTCTCGCGGACGTCGCCAAGCTGCATTTCAGAACCACGGAGAAGGTGCTCGGCAGGCAATGAGATCGTCCGGGCACGGTTCAACGTGACCTGAAACGCGCGGTTTCGGAGATCGAGAGCCGTAATGGTGGGGAGGCAGCTCGCGCTCTCCCCCACCCCCGTCGCCAACGGGCTCGTCGCTCCCAAGATGGACAAGCGCGCGCACGCGAACTCTGGCCATTTGGCCCAAGACCGCTTATTCGCCTTGGGGCATCCTGATCGTGGCATTCGGATCAGGAATCCTCACGGAGGTGAGACCGAGACTAAGGGCCGATCTCAATAACCCAGTGTGCGCCAGCCAGACGTGCGCGGGGTTATTGGGATAGGCCCTAAAGCCTAAGGCTGGTCTTGCGCGGAGCCCTCCTCTCTTGCGCACCGTCCCGAGGCCAACGCGGAGAGCGGCGGCTCGGGACGACGACGCTCCGCCGATCGCGAATCGCGGCTCTCTCAGCCGCTGCCTCTCTGACCCCGCTGTTGGTGTGCCGTGCGTGAAAGGAAACGCCAATGCCCACGATGATCCTAAGAGCAGTTCACTCCGATGAGGAGAGGCGCCGCTGGGCACTGAGCGATCGGATCGTCGATGAGCACCTGGGCCACTACCGTCACGTCCCGCTGTCGAGCCGGCGACCGCGATCGGCCACAGCGCACATCGGGCTCTCGCGACGCGATCCGCTCGAGCCCGACGCGCCGGGCACCGAGCTCGTGGACGTCGTTTAGCTGCGTTTAGCTTAGCTGCGTGCCAGCTACGCGCACATCACCGAGGCGGCGCTGTGTGGAGTGAGGCAGGCGAAACATCTGTGTGCATGTGTGTGCTTGATCTCAAGAAGATGCGGCGTCTGGTCGAGTACCTGTGAATGTCGTTTCGGTCGGCTGTGCTGTGGTTTGGTCGCAGCATGTATTTGTGGGTGGCGGCGGCGTTTGTCGTCTCGATCGTGGTTGCCTACGTGGTGTTGCAGGCGGTCACGACCACCAGCTTTGATCGCTTGGAACGCGAGCAGGTCAGCGGGCAGGCAGACCGGATCGGCAGCAGTCTTGGGTATGAGGCATCGCTGATCGCCAGCTTCGTGAATACCAACGCGGAGTGGGATGAGGCCTATCGGGCGATCGTCCGGCGCGATGCAGCGGCGGCGGCGGTCGCGTTCCCGCCTCAGCAGTCGGTCGGCTTTGATTTTGGCGCCGTGCTGCTGCTTGATCGTGCCGGCGTGGTCGTCGGCGGTGGCATGGTCACCCGCGACGCGAGGTACGCGCCGGTGTCGAGCAGCCTGGCCTCCGGGCTGGCGAGTCCGCCGGTGCGGGGGTCCAAAGCGAGCTGCGGGGTTCTGGCCGCGGTGGAGGCGCACTACCTCTACTGCGCCGCTCCGGTGGTTCACAGCAATGGCAGCGGGCCGGCGGTGGGGACGCTGGTCGTGCTGCGGACGCTTGACGACGCGGGCATGGTCGCGATCGGCCGGCGCGCCGGACTTCAGATGCGCCTCGCGGACATGCCGCTTAGCGGCCACGCGACAACGCTTGCGAGCGTGCTCGGCGCGCTCAAAGTGTCGACCCGGACGGTGAGCGAGGACAGGTTGGATCTGCTCGTCGGGGTTCCGGCGGTCGAGGGCGGCGCGCCCTTGGTGCTCGAGGTCGCGTTCGCTCGTCCCGTGCACGCCGCCGCGAACCAGAGCGCGGTCACGAGCGCCGAGATCGTCGGCGTCTTGGGGATCGCGCTGCTGGCGATCAGCATCCTGGCTCAGCGGCTGGCCCGCGGGCGGCGCAACCGCGCGTTTGTGCAGGCAGTCCGCACGGCTGCGGCCAGCGGCGGGCGGGTCTCGCCGCCGACTCGCGAGCTGGCGGTGCTGGCGAGCAGCGCCAATCAGCTACTCGACACGATCACTGCCCGCCAGCTCGAGGCCCAGCGCGCGAGCGAGGCAGCGCTCGCGGCAGCGGCCGCCGAGTTTGCGAGCGAAGCCCGGGCGCAGCAGGCCGCCGCCTATGCCGCGGGGCAGGGAGAGATCGCTGAGCTCGGGAGGCTCGCGCTGAGGGAAGCGCCGCTTGAGGAGCTCTATGACTACGCGGTCCGCGCTGCGTGGCGGGTCTTGTCGTCCGACTGCGCATGGCTGATCGAGTGTTCACCTGAATCCTCAGACCCCGTCCTGCTCGCAGAGGTCGGCTGGCCTGATCAGAAGCGGGGTGAGCCGATCGCGGATGGGGGGCGTTTGCTGTCGGGTTACGCGGTGGGCGCGCAGAAGCCGGTTGTGGTGCAGGACTGGGAGCGGGAGCTGCGCTCTCGTCCTTCCGGCATACGGCTGATCCGCGGGGTGCGCAGCAGCGTCGGTGTGCTCGTCGGCGACCCGGACTCGCCGTTCGGACTGCTCGAGGTTCAGTACACGCAGCCCCACGCCGTGCCAACGGATCGTGTTCCGTTCTTGGCAGGGCTCGCGAGGGTGCTGGGCGAAGCGATCCGGAGCAGGTGTGCGCAGGACGTGATCCGAAGTCAGAGCAGCGCCCTCGAAGCGATGACCGAGCGCCTGCGGGATCTGGTGATCGAGAAGGAGCGCCTGATCGAGCAGATCCCGGGCGTGGTGTTGGTCTTTGATTGCTACGTCGATGGCTCCCGCAAGTACGTGTTCGTCAGTCACCAGAGCAAGACGCTGCTCGGGGTCGAGCCGTCCGCGTTTCACGAGGATCCCCTCTGGTTCAGCGGCCAGGTGCACCCCGAAGACCGGGAGCTGCTGCATGCCGCGGTCAGGGCACCGGCGGCGTTGGGGTTAGAGCCATTGCCGGCCGTGTTCCGGTTTGCTCGCGCTGATGGCCAGCAAGTGTGGCTGCGGGCGGTGGCGACGCTCGTGCACGCAGACGAGAAATCGCACCGTATTCAGGTCGTGCTGTTCGACATCACGGCGGCCAAGCAGGCCGAGCTCGAACGCGAGCGGCTCGAGCTCGATCTGCGTCTGGCGCAGAAGCTCGAGGCGGTCGGCCAGCTCGCCGCCGGTGTGGCGCACGAGATCAATACGCCGGTGCAGTTCATCGGCAACTCGGTCAGCTTCCTCAAGGAGGCGGCCGACGCGCTGCTGAGCCTCACCAGCCTCTACCACGACCTGCTGCACACCGATGAGCCGATCGATAAGCAGGAGCGCATGCGGCGTGCGGTGGCCGCCGAGGAGGACTCCGACCTGGAATACCTGACCGAGGGGATCCCACCGGCAATCGGGCGTGCCCTGTACGGGATCGAGCGCGTCTCAGAGATCGTGCGCGCGATGCGTCAGTTCGCCCACCCTTCGATCGAGCGTTCGCCGATCGACGTCAACGAGGGGTTGCAAACCACTCTGATAGTCGCCAGAAACGAGTACAAGTACGTAGCCGATGTCGAGCTTGACCTCGGAGAGCTGCCGCTTGTAATGGCAAGCGGCGGCGATCTCAATCAGGTCTTCCTGAACCTGATCGTCAACGCCAGCCACGCGATCGAAGCCCGGGCACGAGACACAGATCAGCGCGGCACGATCACAGTGCGAACCCGAGCCCACGACGCCTGCGTGCTGATCACCATAAGCGATACCGGTTGTGGGATCCCGGCTGAGATCGCGGGGCGTGTGTTCGATCCGTTCTTCACCACCAAGCCGGTCGGCCGCGGTACTGGGCAGGGACTTGCGATCTCGCACACGATCGTCGTCAAGCGCCACCACGGAGCGATCAACTTCGAACCCAACCCCGGCGGCGGCACCACATTCCGCGTCTTGCTACCAATAAATGACGACGCAGGCGACGGCCAGGCCCAGGCGACTGCTGCGTGATCGCTATCAGCCACCATCGGCCCAAGCCGTAACGGTGCTGCCGCGCACTCCCCGGTCGCGGTACACAGCCCGCTTATGCGGATCGGGTCAGGTGGGCACGCCCCGCGCGGTGCCCGCCGGGAGCGCCTCGAGGGCGTACCGACCGTGTGGAGCGGAGTAGGTGCGATGATTGGCTAGGCTGAGCGCGTGTCCGACGGATTCGACGCCGCGTTCGCCGCGCTCGATGCGCGCGAACGGACGGTCCTGCGGGAGCTGTCGATTCCGCGCTGGTATGCGCGGGGGGAGGTCCTGTTTCACCGCGGCGACGACTCCGCCGCGACGCACATCTTGCTCGAGGGTCGAGTCAAGGTGTCCGCGATGACCGGCGAAGGGCGAGAGGTGATGTTCGGGATCGCTGGTCCAGGCGCGCTGATCGGCGAGATCGCGGCGCTCACGGGCCACCGTCGCTCGGCCAGCGTCCACGCGCTCGAACAGGTCCACTCCCTGGCGTTGCCGAGAGACGTGTTGCGGGAGGCGGTTCGCAACTCGCCGGCGCTCGCCGTGCTGCTGCTCGAGTTGGTCGCCAATCGCCTGGCTGGCGCGGACGAGCAGCGCTTGGAGCTCGCCGGGCTCGATGTGATGGGTCGTGTCGCGCGGCGCCTGCTCGTGCTCGCCGAGGACGCGAGCGTCAACGCTCCCGAAGGCACCGTGCTCGAGCCCTTGCTGAGCCAGGAGGAGCTGGCGAGCTGGGCGGCGGCGTCGCGCGAGGCGGTCAACCGGGCGCTGGCCCAGCTCAGGGGGCTCGGGTGCCTGCGTTTCGACGGCCGCCGCACGGTCCTCACCGACCTCGACGCTTTGCGTCGCTACGCCCGACTGTGAGCGTCAAAAGGGGGCGGCAGTGACTGCCGCCCCCCTCGCGCCCCAATGAGCCCCCCTGCGGCCCCCGTGTCGCGCCCCACGCGCCCCTTCGCGCCGCCACGACCGGATCGAAGAGCCCTCGCGTGGTGCTACAGGCCGCGACTCAGGAAGGATTCCCAGCGACGCCGGGGGCTACGGCGCCACTCGGCGCGGCGCTCTGCTGCGGGGACAGCCGCGCGTTGGAGTCGACCACCCGACAGAACGCGTATGCGCCCGTGATCAAAGCGCCGACGACCCAGCCGCCCGCCGTCATCTGGTGCGCCACTGCCAACAGGACGATCACGACGATTGGCGCGACGAAATCGAGCAGCGAGCGAAGGTAAAGACCGAGTCCAATGCTCCCGAACGCGAAACCAATCACCGCCGCCAGCGCCGGGTTCTTCTTCGTCTTGAGCGGTGCGATCTTGCTCAGGAACGGAAATGCTGAAGTCATTGTTCTTCCCTCCAAGTCCTTCTGATGATTGTGCGAGCCCGCGTCCACGGGATGCTGTTGTCATGGAGATCGTCTCTCTCGCGCGCAAAGACCGCTGTGACGCGCGTCACTATGGCGCCGTGTCATTCGTCACCACCGGAACACGGCACGTAACCGTTGATCGGTGGACCGACTGCCGGCAGAACTCCACCAACACGGGCCTCAGCTGGACCAACATCACCGACGCCCAACAAACGACCGACACATTCACCGCCACCAGCGCCGAAAACGGGCGAAAAACGACGAAATGCGCGACGTTTTTCGCCCAACCCCCGGAAGGCGGCGCGAACGCTGCCGATCGCATGCTGGATAACCCAAACCGGGGTCGGCTGAGCCGTTTTTGGTCCGTGGCTCTCGTAGAGCTGCTCGAGAGCCAAAACCGCCAAACACACCGCCGCTTTGGGTTGCTCAACAGCTCCATAGCAGTCTTCGCCCCGGGGCCGGTCGAGCAGATCTCCCCAGCTACCAGAGCACTACTGAGCCTGTCCGAATTACCCACTAGAAGGGTCGTGAAGGAATCATGAACGGGCAACCTGGAACGGCAAGGCGACGAAATAGCGGTCGGCGTGCTGGCTCACGCGTCGGGGGCAGGATCGGGAATGGCTCTCCGGACGACTGCGCGACGGTCCTGAAGTGCCGTTCGTCGCCCGACCAATGCTCATGGCGGACCGAAAGCAGCTGGCGATCAGTCCTGCGGCTGTGGCACGATCCGGAGGTAGGGGCGCGGCGCGTCCCACTCGCCGAAGATCTCCTTCGCCTGCTCATCGGAGACCGAGCCGGCGATGATCACGTCCTCGCCCTGCTTCCAGTTGACCGGCGTGGCGACCTTGTGCTTGGCGGTCAGCTGCAGCGAGTCGATCACGCGCAACACCTCGTCGAAGTTGCGCCCGGTGGTCATCGGGTAGACGAGGATCAGCTTGATCTTCTTGTCAGGGCCGACCACGAACACGTTGCGGACCGTCTGGTTGTCCGCCGGCGTGCGTGACAGCGGGTCGCCTTCGGTCGCGGCGGGCAGCATGTTGTAAAGCTTGGAGACGTTGAAGTCCGAGTCGCCGATGATTGGGTAGTTGGGCGCCTCGCCCTGGGTCTCCTCGATGTCCTTGGCCCAGCCGGCATGGCGCTCGACGGGATCGACCGACAGGCCGATGATCTTGACATTGCGCTGGTCGAAATCGGGCTTGACCTTGGCCAGGTAGCCGAGCTCGGTCGTGCACACGGGCGTGAAGTCCTTCGGGTGCGAGAACAGCACCGCCCACGAATCGCCAATCCACTCGTGGAAGTGGATCCTCCCCTCGCTGGTGTCCGCCTCGAAATCCGGCGCGACATCGCCAAGCTGCAGACTCATCGGTTCTCCTCTATCGCTGCGTTGCAGTACGTAATCAAGTCTATTGACTTCATCAGCTTGTCGGAGCGGTGTGTCCGGACGGACGAACCTTCGCTTGGAGCGCCGGATTGTCCGTCGGCGCACGGATATCGACCTCCAACGATCAATCGGCCGCTCGGCTAAGGGCGCCCTAAGAGATTTGTCCGCTCGAGCACGCCGTTCCCCCCAAAACGCAGCAACGGGCAACCGGCGAGAGCGGCAGAACCGCGATCAGATCTCGGCGCCGGCGGTCGGACCGATCTCCACGATCGGATCGGCGCCCGCTCGCCAGATGCCGCGCGGCATCACCGCCGTGCTGAACGGCGCTACCGCGCTGCCGCGTGCATCCAGCGCGATCAGGCCGCCGCTGCCTTCGACCGCCGACACGTCCGCCAGCGCGCGCTGCGCCGCCTGCACCAGCTCGCCGCCGGCAGCCACGATCGCAGCGATCTGGCGCCCGACACCGGCGCGGATGAACGCCTCGCCCTGCCCCGTGCACGAGACCGCCACGTCCCAGTCGGCCCAGGTGCCGGCACCGATCACCGGCGTGTCGCCGACGCGTCCGGGAAGCTGTCCCCGCAGGCCACCGGTCGAGGTGCAGGCGGCGAGCCTCCCGTACGAGTCGAGGCACACGGCGCCGACGGTGCCACCGCCCGCCTGGCGCCGGCCGGCTTGACCGCCATCAACTGCCGCGAGCTGCCGGCGCAGGCGGACGCGCTCGAGATCGACCTTGAAGTACTCCGGGTCGCGCTGCTCGGCGCCGGCGCCGGCCGCCCAGGCGTCGGCGGCAGCGCCGATCATCAGCACCTGATCTGAGTCGAGCACGAGCCTCGCGGCCGCGCTCGGGTACCTGGTACGCGTGACGCCGGCGACCGCGCCGGCGGCGCGATCCTCGCCTCGCATCATCGCCGCAGCCATCTCGACGGTCCCGTCGGCGCACAGCACCGAGCCGCGCCCGGCGTTGAATTGGTCCGCCTCGTCTTCCATGCAGGCAACCGCTGCCTGCGCTGCGTCGAGCGCCGCGCCGCCGGCGTCCAGCACGCCCCGCGCCCGCGCCATGGCCGACAGCAGGGCACTTTCGAACTTGCGCTGGCGCGCGCGCAGCGAGCTGCTCCAGTCGCCGGCACCAGCATGGATCACGACCACGGGCGCGGTCATCGCGCGTCGCTCTCGTTCAAGGCGCTCCTATGGAACGGGTTCAAATGCCAACGGCAGTGTGCCACGAGATCCCGGTCCGTGGTGCAGGCCACCAGGTGTCAGCAGGTGCTCTAATGTCCACGGGAATGCGAGTCGTGGTCGTCGGCGGTGGAATTCTCGGGTTGGCGACGGCACGCCTGGTAGCGAGCTCGCAAGCGAGCGCGGAGGTCGTCCTGCTGGAGAAGGAGAGCACGCTCGCCAGTCACCAGACGGGGCACAACAGCGGCGTCGCCCATGCCGGCCTCTACTACACGCCGGGCTCGCTGAAAGCGAAGCTGTGCCGGCGCGGGATTGGTCTGCTGCGCGCCTTCTGCGACGCCCACGACCTGCGCTGGGAGGCTTGCGGCAAGCTCGTGGTCGCCACCGAACCGCGTGAGCTCGAGCCGCTGCGACGTCTCGCCCAGCGCGCTCAGGAGAACGGGGTCGGCGGCCTGCGCTGGTTGGAAGGCGACGAGCTGACGGAGATCGAGCCGCACGTGCGCGGAATCGCGGCCCTGCACTCGCCGGAGACCGCGATCGTCGACTTCGTGTCGATCGCCACTGCCCTCGGCGAGGAGCTGCGCGCCTGCGGCGGCGAGATCCGCGCCGGCGTCGAGGTGGCGCGGGTGTTACGAGGCGCTGCCGGCGGCGGACCGCAGCTGCAACTGGCGAACCGGACCACGCTGCAAGCCGATCGCGTGATCGTCTGCGCCGGACTGCAGGCCGACCGGCTCGCGCGCGCGTCCGGCGAGGATCCCTCGCCACGGATCATCCCGTTTCGCGGCGAGTATTGGCAGCTGCGCCGCGAGCGCACCAGCCTCGTTCGGGGGCTGATCTACCCGGTGCCCGATCCGTCGCTGCCGTTCCTGGGCGTGCATCTGACCCGCAAGGTCGACGGCAGCGTATGGGTAGGTCCCAATGCGGTCCTGTCGCTCGCCCGCGAGGCTTACCGCCGCCGCGACGCACGGCTACTGGACCTCTATGAGACGGTGAGCTGGCCCGGCACCTGGCGGATGATGCGCACGCACTGGCGAGCGGGGGTCGACGAACTGCAGCGCTCCGCGCGCAAGCGGTCTTTCGTCGCCGACGCGGCGCGCTACGTGCCGTCGCTCACGCCGCACGACGTGATCCGCGCGCCGGCCGGGATCCGCGCTCAGGCGGTCGATCGCGACGGCTCGCTCGTCGATGACTTCCGCCTCGGCGTCGGCGGCGGCGTCGTCTGGGTGCGCAACGCTCCCTCGCCGGCGGCGACCTCGTCGCTGGCGATCGCCGAGGAGCTAGTCGCCCGGGCCTTCGGGTAGGTCCTCAGGCAGACGGAATGACCACGCGGAATCGCGAAGCGATTCCGCGCGGACTGACTACGCCGGAGATTCGCGTAGCGAATCTCCTACGGAATCGCGAAGCGATTCCGCCGAATCTCCTACGGAATCGCGAAGCGATTCCGCCGAATCTCCAACGGAGGCGCGCGCAGCGCGGCTCCGCGTGCTGCTGAGGATCTCGGCGACGGGGACCGGGCGGCCGATGTGGTAGCCCTGGGCAAGGTCGACTCCCTGACCGCGTAGGAACAGCTCGGTCTCGCGGTCCTCGACGGACTCGGCGATCGTCTGCTTACCGAGCCCTCGGGCGACCGATACCAGCGACTCGATTACGAGCTGGTCGGTGCGGTTGCCGGTGCAGTTGCTGATGAACTCGCCGTCGATCTTGAGGTAGTCGAACGGCAAGTACTTGAGGTAGTAGAAGCTGTCGAAGCCCGCCCCGAAATCGTCGAGCGCGAAGCGGCAGCCGAGCTCCGAGACGCGCTCGGCGAAGTGGCGCGCGATCTGGATGTTTGCCACGGCGGCGGTCTCGGTCACCTCGAAGATCAGGGAGCTCGGCGGCACGCTCGAGCGCTGCAGCTCGCGCTCGATCAACCCGAGTAGCTCGGCGTCACCTAGCGACTTGCCCGACAGGTTGACCTCGAGTGTCAGCTGGTGGCCGAGCGCCACCTCCCGCTCGAGGATCGCGATCGCCCGAACGGTCACCCAGCGGTCGAGCTCCTGCACGAGGTCGTAGCGCTCGGCGATGTGCAGGAAGTCGCCGGGCAGGATGCAGCCGCCGGACTCATCGAGCATCCGCAGCAGCAGCTCGTACTGGCGCACGCTGCCGGTTTGCAGATCCGCGATCGGCTGCGCGTGGAACACGAAGCGGTTCTCGTGGATCGCGATGCGGATCCGATCGAACCACTCCAGTCGCGTCTTCATCTTCGACTGGTCATGCCGGTCAGCGCGGTAGAGAGCGACCTGGTCGCGCCCGGCCTCCTTGGCGTCGTACATCGCCAGGTCGGCGTTGACGAGCGCCTCCTCGGCGCCGCCGATGTCCTGCCGGAAGAGCGTCATGCCGATGCTCGCGGTCACGCGGGCGGCCTCGCGCCCGTCGATCTCGAGCTTGCTCTGGCGCACGTCCTTAGCGATCTTCGCGGCCACCTGCTGGGCGGCCAGCTCGCCGGCCTCCGGCAGCAGGATCGCGAACTCGTCGCCGCCGAGCCGCGCGATCGTGTCGGAAGCGCGCAGGCGCCGGGTCAGCAGCGCCGCGATCGAGATGATCAGCTCATCGCCGGCGCTGTGGCCGAGCGTGTCGTTGACCGTCTTGAAGTGGTCGAGGTCCATCACCAGCAGCGCGCCGTGATCGCCGTAGCGCGAGACGCGAGCCACGTGCTGGTTGAGGGCGGCCTCCAGCCCGCGCCGGTTCAGCAGGCCGGTCAGCGGGTCGTGGTCGGCCAGATGGCGCAGCCGCGTCTCCAGCATCCGCCGCTCGGTGATGTCGAGGATCTGCGAGAGCAGCTGCAGAGGCTTGCCTTCGCGGTCGCGCAGGACCGTCGCAAACAGAGAAACCCACACGATCTGACCGTTGCCGCGAACGTACCGCTGCTCGCGGCTGTACTGCTCGATCTCGCCCGCCAGAAGTCGCCCGAACAGCTCGCGGTCGGCGGCGAGATCCTCGGCGTGCGTGATCGCCTCCGCGGAGGTGCAGCAGAGCTGGTCCGGCGTGTAGCCGGTGATCTCACACAGCGCGCCGTTGACCTGCAGGTAGTTGCCCTCCAGGTCCGAGAGCGCCATCCCGATCGGCGCGTTCTCGAAGGCGCTGCGGAAGCGCTCCTCGGCGGCGCGCAGCTGCAGCGCAGCGGCGCGCTGCTCAGTCACGTCCTGCACCGTGCCGACAAAGCAGCCGGGGCGGTCCGGATCCTCGCGCGTGAGCGCTTGCACGGTGCGGGCGGTCCCGTCCGGCGCCGCGATCCGAAATTCGCATTCGAACGATCGACGGTCCTCGAGAATGCCGGTGTAGGCGGCGCGTACGCGCGCGCGGTCCGCCGCGAGGACGTAGTCCGCGAACTCGGCCAGGGATGGCGCTCCTGCGGCCGGGTCGCGCCCGACGATCCGGTAGAGCTCCGCCGACCAGGTGGTCGTGCCGGCCGCCGGGTCGGCGAACCAGGAGCCGATCGCGGCGATCCGTTGTGCGTCCTCGAAGTCTTGTAGTGCCTGCTCGCGCGCGTACTCTGCCAGCTTGCGGTCGGTGATGTCCAGCGCGAACGAGCCGAACGCGTTGACCTCGCCGCGTTCGTCCAGCACGGGGTAGCGGGTCACGTCCAGGAAGCCGGGCGATCCGTCTCGGCGCATGATCGTCATGTCGCGCCTGACCGATGCGTTAGTACGCAGGATCTCGGCATCATCGCCTCCGAGCTGGTCGGCAACCGTCAGCTCGAGCCGGCGGCGGTGGCCGGCTTCGCCGGAGCCGGTCAGCGGTAGCCCGAGGTGCTCTGCCGCGGTGCCGTTGATCTGCAGGATCCGGCCATCTCGCGCGCGCAGCAGCATGCCCGCCGGGGCATGCTCGAAGACCGCCTCCAGCAGCGCGTTTGCGGCACGCAGCGACTCCTGGGAAGCCCTGGCGGCGGTCACGTCCTGCACCTGCCCGATGTAGTGCAGCGGCGCTCCGCCGGCGTCCCGAACCAGCGAGACGGACAGATCGACCCAAATCATGCGCCCATCCTTGTGGATGTAGCGCTTGGTCAGCTTGTAGCTGCGGATCTCGCCGGCAACCAGCTGTTGCACGCACGCGCGATCCGTGCCGAGGTCCTCGCGGTGGGTCAGCTCCCGGAACCTGCGGCCCCGCAACTCCTGCTCCGAATAGCCGACGAGCTCGCACAGCGCGCGGTTGGCGCTCAGGCAACGGCCGTCGGCGGCGATCAGCGAGATTCCGATCGGGGCCTCTTCGAACGCGCGGCGAAACCGCTCCTCCGCCAATCTCAGGGCTTCGCCGGCGCGCGTACGGGCCGTGATGTCGCGCACCGCCGCCGACACCAGCTGACCGCCGGGCGTCTGCACGGGGCTCAGCGTGATCGCGACCGGGAATGTGCGGCCGTCCTTGGCGCGAGCCATCAGATCGCGCTCGACCCCCATCGCGCGCACCTGCGGATTGGCGGCGAACGCCTCCCGCTGGCCGACGTGCGCGGCGCGCGCAGACGCCGGGATCAGCAGCTCGACCGAGGATCCCACGAGCTCGTCGCGGGCGTACCCGAACAACGCCTCGGCGCGGTCGTTCGCGACCACGATCGTGCCCTCGCGATCGACGATCACGATCGCGTCCGGGGCGGCCGCGATCAGCCAGCTCGCCATGCTCTGCGACTGCGCCGCGGCTGCGTGCCGCTCACGACGCGCTTGTGCCTCCCGCAGGCAGCGTCTGAGAACCGGTCCGAGCTTGGCGAGGTTGGCATCGTTGACGTAGGCCGCGGCGCCGTCCTGCAACGCCTCGGCGACCGCCTCCTCTCCGATCCGCCCGGCGACGAGCACCGCCGGGAGATCACGCGCGTGCATGGCGAGGATCGCAAGCGCGCGGCCGAAACTTAGCTCCGCGAGCGCGTGCTCACAGAGGGCGACGTCGAACTTGGGCTCGCCGGCGAGGGCGGCGAGGAGCTCGGGGACCGACTGCACGCGGCTCAGCTCACAGTCGATCGCGTCCTGCGCCAGGGCATGCGCGAGCCGGTCCGCAGCTTCCTGGGACCCTCCTATGAACAGGGCTCTGAGATGCATCGGTTGTAGCTCTTGCTCGCCCGCGACGCGGCCATCAAGCTCTTTGTCCTCGTTGTCGTCGATCGCCAGGTGGGCAAACCCACTTAGTCGAGGGTTATCGGCAGAAGCGGCCGGGACTCAAATGGCGAACAGCTAGATGCAGATGAAATCACCGGCGTCGGCGAGTACTTCGGTGAGCGCGCTCACCATCTCGCCGAGCTGCGCGCGCGTGGCGATCAGCGGCGGCGCGATCTGCAGGACCGCATCGCCGCGGTCGTCGGCGCGCGCGATCAGCCCGGCCTGGCGCAGCCTCCGCGGCAGGAAGCCGCGCAGCAGCCGCTCGCGCTCGCCCGCGTCGAAGCGCCGCTCGTAATCGCCGCCGACGAGCTCGAAGGCGAGGAAGAAGCCCGCTCCGCGTACGTCGGCGACGATCGGCAGCGGCGCCAGCGCCTGCTCGAGCTGATCGCGTAGCCAGGGCGCCAGCTCGCGCACGTTCTCCAGCACGCGGTCGCGCTCGAAGATCTCGATGTTCCTCAGCGCAACCGCGGCGGCGACCGGGTGCCCGCCGAAGGTGACACCGTGCAGCAGCGTCGCACCGGGCGCATGCAGCGTTTCCGCGACCTTGCCGCAGACCAGCACGGCACCCATCGGCAGGTAGGCCGAGGTCATCCCCTTCGCCACGGTGATCATGTCCGGCTCGGCGTCGTAGAGCTGGGAGCCGAACCACTCACCCAGCCGCCCGAAGCCGCAGATCACCTCGTCCGCGGCCAGCAGGATCCCGTAGCGGTCGGCGAGCCGCCGCAGGCCCTGCCAGTAGCCCGGCGGGGGTGTCAGGCAGCCGCCGGCGTTCTGCACCGGCTCGGCGATGATCATCGCGACCGTCTCGGGCGATTCCTCGAGGATCGCCTGCTCGAGCTCCGCCAGGAGGGCGGCCGTCAGAGCGTCGCCGGAGAGCCCCTGCAGCGGCCGGAACTGATTGGTCCAGGAGACGTGCCGGACGTCGATCGCTGGGCGCCCAAACGCTGTCTTGTATCGCTCGACGCCGGTGAACGAGAGCGCGCCGAGCGTGACGCCGTGGTAGGCGTTGGTGCGCGCGATCGCCTTGGCCCGCTGCGGCTCGCCGTGCGCAAGGTGGTACTGGCGCGCCAGCTTCCACGCGGTCTCGACCGACTCCGATCCCCCGTTTGTGAAGAACACGTGGTCGAGGCCGCCCGGGGCCAGTTCGGCGAGCCGCTCGGCGAGCTCGATCGCGGGTGGATGCGCGGTCCCCCAGTTGGTGTTGAACGCCAGCTGCGTCATCTGCGCGGCGGCGGCTGACATCAGCTCCTCGCCATACGAATAGCCGATCTGAGCACAGAACAGGCTCGAAAGCGCGTCGAAGTAGCGGTTGCCGTCGGTATCGAACACGTACGGCCCCTCGCCGCGCTCGAGCACCAGCAGGTCCGACCAGTCCTCGCCGAGCTCGCCGTTGCGGGTGAAGTGCAGCAGCAGATGCTGCTGCGCGCGCTGCTGCAGCGAGAGCCCCCGTCGTTCCTGTGCCAGTGCCATCAGCGCTTCACCTCAGCCTGTTTGACGATTTGCGAAGAATCTAGAACGTTCGGTAACTCTGGATCGAGATGAAGAAGCCGTGCCCGGTCTGCTCGTTGGTGCAGGTCATGCCGGCAGTGCTGCTGGCGCAGTCAAACGGCCCGACCTCGGTCACGGCGCCGTATGCGAGCGTCTGCGCCTGCGGGTCCAACACGGTGTCCCCCGCGCAGACGAGCTGCCCCTCGCCGCTGGCGGTCACGATCAGCCCCTGGCCGTAATCGACTACCGGCGGGCAGCTCTTGGGCGTCGGCGGCGGCGACCATGAACGTGTCTTGATATCGCAGCGCGCGGTGCCGTCGAGGATCATGCAGCCGAGGTTGCGGGACGGTGAGGCGAACGTCGAGTAGTGCACGACAACCGCCGGTGCGGCTGACACCCCGCCGGAGGCAGGCGTCTGCGCGGAGCTGCTGCTCGTCGACGAAATAGTCGTTGTCGTCGTGGTCGTCGCGGTTGGCGAGGCAGTAGACGCCGTCGTGGACGTGGCGCCCGGCGAGGCCACCGGCGTCGTTTGCGCCGCAGCGTTGGTCACGGGTCGCGTGACGGTCACGGTCGCGGTCGTCGACGAGCCACAGCCCGCTAGCGCGACCGCCGCCAGCGTGGCACCGATCAACGAGCGCATTTTGACCACAGCCTTCAGAGTAGCTGCCGGCGCCACAACGGCCGTCCAGACCGCCTCGGCGGCTAGATCTTGCTGGCAACCTGGAGATTCGCGCAATCGCGCCCCAGCGCGATTCCCCTGAATCTTGCTGGCAACCCGGAGATTCGCGCAGCGAATCTCCTAAGGGAATCGCGCCCCAGCGCGATTCCCCTGAATCTTGCTGGCAACCCGGAGATTCGCGCAGCGAATCTCCTAAGGGAATCCCCAGCGCGATTCCCCTAACTCTCGTAGGCCAGCTGCACCAGCTCCGAACTGGGGACGGTCGTTGTCGCGATCACGCAGGTATGCCCCGCCTGCACCCAGGTCACGAGCTCGGCCGGGCCCTCACGCGCCTGCGTGAAGCGAATGCCGTCGTGCAGCAGCGTGGTGCCGCCGATCGCGCGCAGCGGCGCGCCGGAGACGATCGCGTAGCCGACCCGGTAGCCCTCGGCCTCCGTGTAGAAAACGGTCACGACGCGCCTGCCGGAGAGCTCGTCGGTACGGGCGCCGGCGGCCTTCCAGGCGCTCCACGAGGGGAAATGCACGGCGCCGACGTGAAGCTCGAGCCGGCCTGGATGCGTGGGGTCCTGGACCGGTGCCGACAAGGTCGCCCTGGCGAGCGTCAGCCGGACCGTCTGGCGCACGGTCGGTGCGCTCGTGCGGCCACCGAACACGACGATGAGCGCAACTGCGAGCCCGACCGCGGCCGGGAGGACCAACCCGATCCGCAACCGGCGCCGCCGGCGCGCGGGGGATCGCGTCGTCTTTGGCGCCGTCAGCTGCTGCACCTGGGCCCGCAGCGAGGCCGGCGCCGCGGCGTCGATCGCGCTGAGCAGCGCCAGGGCGCGCTGCTGCTCAGCCAGCGCACCGGCAAGCTCCGGATTGGCATGCACCTGTGCGCGCAGCCCAGGCTCTCGCGCAGCGGGCAGCGAGCCGTCGGCCAGACGCGCCAGCTCGGCCTCGAGGAACTGCGGATCGTCGTTCATGGGCTCATTCATCAATCAAGACTCCGGCTGGTTTGCGATCCTTCCCGACCGCGCCGGTCCGGCGGCCGGCGGCGCGGCGAACTGCCGGACTAAGCGCTGGCGAGCGCGGTAAACGCGGGTCGTGATCGTCGCTTCGGGCACCTCGAGCGCGCGGCCGGCTTCGGCGTAGCTCAGCCCAACTATGTCAACCGCGACCAGCGCGAAGCGAAAGTCCTCGGGGAGGGCTGCGATCGCCGCGAGCAACTCGCTCACCTCGAGCGCCTGGTCTGGCTGCAGACTGGGACGGGGATCGGCGGGAGGCTCGATCTCGTCGATGTCGACCATCGCCTGCGGGCGGCGCGAGCGGGCGCGCAGGCGTGAGTAGAAGGTGTTGCGCAGCGCCTGCATCAGGTAGGCGCGCTCGTCGCCGCTGACCAGGCGCGGCTTGGCCAGCACGCGCGCAAACGTCTCCTGAACGAGATCCTCGGCGTCCTCCCGCGACCCGCACAGAGCCCACGCCGCGCGGTAGAGCGCGTCCAAGTGCCGGCCCAGCGACTCGGGAGCGAGACGGCGCATGCGCGGATCAATGCTACGCAGCCACGGGAAGGAATCGGCCCGGTTGCAGTCTGGGAGGGAAAGCGCACCGCCCGGCGCGGCGGCGCGATCCCCAATTGAACGGAGCAGCGTAGATGTCGAAGGCAGCCTCCCATAGAAGTCCTGAGGCCCACCCACGAGGCGCTTTGCGCGCAGATGCCAACTCCACGCGGGCGTTCCGGCTGGCCGGCGCGAGCGCGGTCGCGCTAGCTGTCGCGATGTCGATCACGGGGGTTATCGCGGTGCGTTCGGCGTCGGCACGAGTGGCAGCGACACCGGCGCCGCCACTAGCGTCGATCGCGTCTGTGGCGACCGTCGGGGAACGCAGCACAGCGCTGGGCAAGCTGCTGGTGAACGGCCGTGGCTTCACGCTCTACAGCTTCAGCCGCGACAGCCGGGGAAAGGATCGCTGCCTCAGCACACCGTCATGCTCGAGCATCTGGCCGGCGTTGACGAGCAGCGGGCGCCCGCGTGCCGGCAGCGGGATTAAGGCCTCGCTGCTCGGCACGATCACGCTCGGGGACGGCGCCCGGCAAGTGACCTACGACGGGCACCCGCTGTACACGTACGCGTTCGACAGTGCCCCGGCACAGACCGGGTATGTCGGAGTCACTCAGTTCGGCGGGATCTGGCAGGCGCTGGCGCCCTCAGGCAAGCCGGTCGGTTGAGCAAATTTGCACACCGAATCACCACCCCGAGACACCCAACCACATCGATCGCATCAGGAGTGACGAGATGACCACCAGCATCAAACGCACCAGCGCCGCAATCCCGGTTCTGCTCTCCAGCGCCGCAATCGCAATCGCCGGCTGCGCCTCATCAAGCAGCGCCACGACGCAAGCCGGGAGCTACAAGGCAACGCCTACGCCAACATCCAAGGTTGCGGCCACGGCCCCCGTCACGGCCGCGGTCACGCCCGCGCGCAGCACGAGCGCGATCGTCGCACTCGCAAAGTCGAAGTTCGGCCCGATCCTCGTCGATGGCAGGGGCCGCAGCCTCTACCTGTGGCGGGGCGACACGGGATCGAGCAGCAAGTGCACGGGCGCGTGCGCCAGCGCCTGGCCGCCACTCACCACGCAGGGCAAGCCGCAGGCACGGGCCGGCGTTGCCGCCGCGAAGCTCGGGATCACGAAGCGCGGTAACGGTGCGGAGCAGGTCACCTATCACGGTCATCCGCTCTACTACTTCGCCGGCGACTCCGGCCCCGGCCAGACCAACGGTGAGGGCGTCGAGGCGTTTGGCGCGCAATGGGACCTGGTCTCGGCCGCCGGCGCTAGTGCGTCTGCGAAGTCAGCCGGCAGCACCACAAGCAAGTCAGCCGGCAGCACCACAAGCACGACCGGCTCCGGCACCACAAGCACGACCGGCTCCGGCACCACAAGTACGACCGGCTCCGGCTGGTAAGGCTCTAAGGGCCTAAGGGCCGCCGTCGAGCTTGTCGTGGCGGGCAGGTTAGGGCACCCGCGGGTGCCCTAACCTTGAGGCCGTGCAGCTGCCGCGTCCGTGGAAAGCTCGCCTGGCCAAGGAACCGGCGGTTTCGATCGGCGACCCGCGCTTGGACGGGTGGGAGACGGTCAGCGTGTTCGAAGAGCAGAAGGTGGCGGTGGCGTGGCGCGATCAACTGCGGCAGGTCGGGCTCGCTGCCTGCTGCGTCGCCGACCACCCGCTCGACCGCTTCGGCCGCGGGGACATCTACCTGGTGGTCCCGCCGGAGCAGTGGTCGCGCGCCAATGAAATCATCGAGAACCTCGACGAGTAGTAGCTAGCTAAACGCACACCCGCGCACTCCGGTTTTCACGGGGGTCTCAAGGACCGTTGCACAAATGCCGATCCCTCGCTCATGAGAGAGGGACTCGCAGGTTTCAGCACAAGCGCCGAACGCGTGCACCCGCGCCGTTCCCAGCGGGCACGAGGGCGGCGCACGGCGCCCTGCGCCGCGGCGCAGGTCGGCTCGCAGCCGGTGACGGTCGTGCGGGCGCTCGCACACCGGGGCGACAGCGTCCTGATGCTGCGCCGCGCCAGCGGCGACTCACTCGCGGGCTGCTGGGAGCTACCAGGCGGCAAGGTCGACGAGCTCGCGGACCGCCCCGAGGAGCCGCTCGAGGCGCTCGCTCGCGAGTTTCATGAGGAGTGCGGGCTCGAGCTGCTGGGCACGCCGCGGTTGCTCGCCAGCGCTCCCCGCGTGAGCCCGAACGGCAAGCTCGTGCACGAGCTGATGTACGTGGCCGAGATCGCCGACGGGACCGAGCAGCTGTCAGACGAGCACGATCAGGCCCGCTGGCAGCCGCTGCACGAGCCTGCCCCGGGGAATTTGACCGAGGCTGCAGCCGCCGGTCTAGCCGCGCTGCGCGCCCGCATCGCGGCTTAGGCTTAGGCTTAGGCTCGGTCCGGAGAATTTCCCCCGTCAGCCGCCGCTCCTCACCTCTTCACAACTCAAGTCAAACCCTAGCGCGGGTCGACGACCGCGAGCGCCTGGGCGATCCAGCGCACGACGCTCGGGACGACCGCCGGATCGATGTTGTGCATCGCGGCGGACTCGTGATAATCGACGCCGTAGCCGGACCGTTCCAGCCGCGCACGCGCTGCACGCCCGAAGCCGACGTCGATCACCTGGTCGCGGCGGCCGTGCGCGATCAGGACGGGCGTCTGCGCGCGGCCGTCGATGTCGAGCTCCCACCCGTCGACCTCCGGCAGGAAGCCGGAGAGGGCGAGGATGCCGGCCGGGGCCGGCCGGCTTTCGCCGAGGCCGAGGGCGTAGCTGAGCACCGCCCCCATCGAGAAGCCGCCGAGGATCGTGCGCGAGGCGTCGAGACCGTAGCGCGTCCAGGTTTGCTCGTGGAACTCGGCGAGCTGGTCGCAGGACCGCCCGAACGTGACCGGATCTGGATGGCCGACGCGCGGCACGACATACCAGTGGTAACCGGGCATTCCGCGCAGGTGCAGCGGCGCCCTGGGAGAGACCACGTGCAGCCTCCCGTCAGGATCGAAGCTGTCGGCGAGCGAGAACAGATCACGCTCGTCGGCGCCACGGCCATGGTGCAGGATCAGCAATCCGGCCGGCTCGGCTCGGGCCGGCCGCTCGAGAAACAACAGCGCACTCATCGGGTGACCTGCTGACGCTGCGTGCTGCGCGGGTTGACGAGCGGCGTGAGCGTACGCTCGAGGTGCTCGCGCAGTTGCGCGTGCATCTGTGGGATCCGCAGCTGCTCACCGAGCCGCGCGGGATCCTCGTCGACCGCGAAGCCCGGCGAGAGCGTCGCGATCTCGAACAGGACGCCGTGGGACTCGCGGAAGTAGATCGAGCGGAAGTAGTCGCGATCGCGTACGTCGGTCACGTACCCGCCGGCTGCGCGGATCCGCTTCTGCCAGGCGAGCTGCTCGTCGTCGCGCGTCGCCCAGGCGATGTGGTGAACCGTGCCCGCGCCCTGCTGGGCGCTTTGCTCCGGGGGCAGATCCAGCCCCCAGCGAAAGCTGCGACGCTCGCCTGCGAGCCGGTATTCGCCCGCCTGGCGCTGCTCGAACCCGAGCGTCTCGGTCAGCAGCCGTTCCTCGACAAACGCATATGGGCTGTAGGCGCGGGCGCCCTCGACGCCGGTGATGGCGTGGACTTCGGGGACGTCGGGGTGCGCCGCGCGCAGCGGCGCATTGGCGGGATCGCGCACGACCAGCTCGAACCGCAGGCCGTCGTAGTCGAGGAACCGCAGGCTGTTGGCGGTCAGCACCGAGTCGTATCCGCGCGCCGCCAGGCGGTCTCGCCAGAAACCGAACGCGTCCTGCGAGGCAACGCCGAGCTGGATCGTGTGGATCGTCCCCGGGCCGGGCCGCCCCGGTGTCGCGCGCGGAAACTCGAACCAGGTCAGGATCGACCCCGGCGCTCCCTGCTCGTCACCGAAGTAGAGGTGATAGGACTCCGGCGCATCGAAGTTGACCGTCTTCTTGACCAGACGGAGGCCAAGCACATCAGCGTAGAACTCGACGTTGCGGCGGGCATCGCCCGTGATCATCGTGATGTGGTGAAGGCCCTGCAGCCTCATGATTCCTCCCCTGCCGCTGAATAAGCGCACCTAAGGGCACGCGCAACTGTAACAGGCCCCTCCCGAAGATGGTTGCGATCTCAAGCATCTGCCCGCTACCCGAGAGACGTACACTGTCAGCAGACGCTTGACAAGGAGCAGCACGTGCGCAAGGACGACATCGAGGCGATCGGCGAGCTCACCGGCACCGCGCTGTCGGCGACCAGCGGCCTCATCGGCGAGATGCACGAGAGCATCGCCAAGCGCCCGTTCGAGATCATCGGACCGGCCGCCGCGCCCGTACGCGCCGTTCACGACGGCCTCTCGCGCGCCATCTACAAAGGCGTTCGGACCGGCCTGCGGGTGGCCTCGCGCACGGGCGCGCAGGCGCTCACGCTGCGTGCCGACGAGAGCTCGCCGCGGCTGGTCGATACGCCCACCGGCGCACGGGCCCTGACCGCGATCAACGGCATGTACGGTGATCACCTGCACGAGGTTGGCTCGAGCCTCGCGTTCGAAATGGAGATCCGCCGCGGGGGACAAGCGGTGCCCGCCGTCGCGGAGTCGCTGCAGCGAGCATTTCCGGGCGCGACGCCACGGATCGCCGTGTTCATTCACGGGCTGTTCGAAAACGATCAGTCGTGGAAGTTCTCGGGCACCGCTAAGCTCGATGACACGCCGCCGACCTACGGCGAGCGCCTACAGGTCGAGCTTGGCTTCACGCCGATCATGCTGCGCTACAACACCGGTCGTCGCGTCTCGCACAACGGCCGCCAGGCCGCGGCGCTGATCGACTCGCTGGTCCGCGGTTGGCCCGTCGAGGTGCAGGAGGTGGTGCTCATCGGGCACTCGATGGGTGGCCTCGTCGCGCGCAGCACCTGCCACTACGGGCAGCTGGAGCGGTTCGCGTGGACCGACGCGGTGCGCCACGTCTTCTGCCTGGGTACCCCCCACCTCGGAGCCGACATCGAGAAGGGCGTGAACGTGCTCGGCTGGGCCTTCGGCCAGCTGCCGGAGACCGGGGCGCTGCGCACGTTCCTGAACACGCGCAGCGTCGGGATCAAGGATCTGCGCTTCGGCGCGCTAGTCGATGAGGACTGGCACGGTCACGACGCCGACGAGTTCCTGCTCGACCGCTGCCAGGAGGTGCCGTTCCTGCAACAGGCCAACTACTACTTCATCAGCGCGACGCTGTCCGACGGTCCGCTTGGAACCCTCGTGGGCGATCTGCTCGTGCGCACGCCGAGCGCGACCGGCCGCGGCGTCGGCGAGGGCCGCGTGATCCCGTTTCACCCCGACAACGGACACGAGCTCGCGGGCATTCACCACTTCCACCTGCTCAACGACCCTGCGGTGTACGAGCAGATTCGCGCCTGGATCGAGCGCACGCCCCGGCCACAAGGCAGGCCGCCGCTCGTGTTCTCCCCAGCTCCCGAGATCTTCTAGATTCTAGTTGGCGATCCTGCAATTCCCGGAACTTACCGGACAGCCGATTAGCGCGCCGCGGATCGCGGCGCGCCCGCAGGTTCTGTGCAGCAGCACCGTCATCCCGACGAACAACAGACAGTCTCCCACGCTGAGGACGTTGGAGAAGGCGAACGCGGGAACCGGGATGATGTCTCCGAGCCACGGAAGATGCGGGTGCGCCAGCACTGCGGCGTTGTGAAAACCGCGGCCCAGCGTCAGCCCCGCCAGCCGCTGAGCCGTCGCCGAGCGGGGCATGACGCCGCCGTTGGCGAGGATCGCGGCTGTGTTCGAGATCGTTCCCGCCGCGATCACCACGGCGCCCGGCAGGCGCCGGTTGGCCCAGATGAAGACCGCCACCAGCCCATAGGTACCGATGTGGACCGCGACGTGCAACGCGTGGTTCCCGCCCGGGGCGAGCGTCAGGATCACGACCTGCAGCGCCAGCGCCAGCGGTGCCGCCCAGAGGCAGTTGATTTCCAGCTTAGCCAGTAGACGGAGGCTGCCTGCGCACAGCGGAACGCTCAGGAGCACCAACGCGGCCAGCGCAAACAGGATCATGCGGCGGACCTGACGATCCCGATGGACGGCGCGCAGGTGCGCGCGGCGCGCAGCCAATCAGTCATGCTGTCAGCCGTCAGCGGACGGCTGATCGCAAAGCCCTGGACGGCGTCGCAGCCAAGCGCGCGCAGGTCAGATATCAGGCGCAGGTCCTCGACGCCCTCAGCGACCGCGCGCAGTCCGAGGTGGTGAGCCAGGTCGATCGTCGAGTTGACGATGATCGTCTCGCTGGACCCGACCGACATGCGACTCACGAACGAGCGGTCGATCTTGACCTCCGAGACGGGCAGGTTGGCGAGATACGCCAATGAGGAGTAGCCGGTTCCGAAGTCGTCGATCGAGCTCTCGACGCCATGCCCGTCGAGCTCTCGCAGAACCTGTCGCGCCAGCGCTGGATCGACCATCAGAGCGCTCTCGGTGACCTCCAGCTTGAGCTTTGCGGGCGGCACGCCGGCGCGCTCCAGCGCCGACATTACCTGCGTGACGAAGTCGGGATCGACGAGCACGTGCGCGGAGATGTTGATCGCCACGGCAACGTCGATGTTGATCGCGCGCCACTTCGCCAGCTGCGCGAGCGATATCTGGAGCACGCGCTGCGTGAGTGGCTTGATCAGGTTCGTGCGCTCTGACATCTCCACGAACGAGGTCGGCAGCAGCAGTCCGAGCGCCGGGTGCTCCCAACGCACCAGCGCCTCGAGCGCGAGCACCTTGCCGGTCCGCAGATCCAGCTCGGGCTGGTAGCAGAGCACGAGCTGATCGTCTTCGAGCGCGTTGCGCAGCTCCACCGTGAGCGCCAGCTTGGCAGGGCTGTGATCGTCGTGACGCTCGTCGTAGAGCGCGACGTTGGAGCGCGTGTTCTTGGCGCGGTACATGGCCACGTCCGCCTTCTGCAGCACGGTCTCGACGTTGGTGCCGTCGCGCGGGCACAGGGCGATGCCGACGCTCGCCTGCGTGTCGACGATCATGCCCTCCAGCTCGAACGGGATCAGCAGCGAGTCGGCCACGCCCTGCGCCAACTGCAGCGCCGCCTCCCGATCACGGCCCCGGCCGAGGATCGCGAACTCATCTCCGCCGAGCCGGGCGATGTGATCATCGCCACCGAGCTTGGAGGCGAACCGTTGTGCGACCTGGAGCAGCAGCATGTCTCCGTAGCGGTGGCCGAGCGTGTCGTTGACCTCCTTGAAGCGGTCGAGATCGATCAGCAGCACGCACGATTGCGGGCGCGCGGCCTTGAGCGCATCTTTGACCGCGTCGTGAAACTCGGTTCGGTTCGCCAGGCCGGTGAGCGCGTCGTGTCGCGCCGCGTGATGGCTGCGGGCCCCCTGCCAGACGGTGTTGTACATCGCCAGCATCGGTGCCAGGAACAGCGGCACCAGGATCACCGAGTACGCGGCCGTGGCCACCACCAGTGGCGCCATCAGCAGGGTGACGCCGCCGGTGACGACGACGAAGAAGAAGTCGTTGCGGAAGTAGCGCTTGATCGACACCTCCTGGTACATCGCCACCGCGACGCCGACGATGCCGTTGTTGACGAGGAAGAAGACCGACGCGGCGACGAGGATCGCCGGCAGCTCCCGGGTCGAGAAAGGATGCGTGCCGCCGATGTGCGAACCGGCGTTCATCAGCCGCAAAACGCCCAGCGCGGCGGTCATCGCCAACGCGTACTGGCCGATGTTGAAGCGGACTCGCCACCACGGCTTGCCCGAGGCTCGGTCCTGCACCACCGACGCGGAGCATTGCGCGATCAGCGCCGGCAGCAATCCACCGGCCAGCAGCAGGGCCAGCGAGAATGCCGAGGATGAGGTGATCTCCTCATCGCCGCCTCGGCGCGGGATCTTCACCGGGAGCATCTCGCCGAGCAGGACGCCCGCCGCGAGGATCCCGAAGGTCAGACTGTGCGAGCCGATGTACGCGAGGTTCCCGGTCTGCGCGAACGGCGCGACCACGGCGCAGCCTGCCGCGAAGATCGCGTCGCAATACAGCCGCAGTTTGAATCGATTGCTCATTCGCCCAAATGCGCGTGGGCGCGCGTCACGCCGTACGTGACGCGCGCCCGCGGGCCGGTCTTCTAGAAGCTGAACTTGTTGCCGGCGCCGGACGCCACGACGAGCGCAATGATCGCGCTGGCAGCGGTGAGGATTCGGTACGCGGTGAACTTCTTCATGTGTAACCCCGTTATAGCCCGGTTTGAGACCTCCTTGCGGGTCTCTATTGCTTTTTCTATCGGGCACCTCTCCACAACTCTTTAGAGACCACGAATAATCTTCTGTTTTTCAGATAACCGACCGCCAGGATTTGTCGTGATCGGGCCACGCGCTGGTCCGGAGCTCCCGGTCCGCGGACCGGGAGCTCCGCGCGACGCTCCACTGGGCTGCCGGGGATGGCAAGCTGGTGGGCCATGAGCCGCCTCCTCGCACCGCTCCCGCCCGACAGACTGGCGCGGCGCTTCGCTCAGTTGCTGGCCGGCCTCCTGCTGTTCGGAATCACCGCCGCGATGCTGGTGCTGGCGGGGCTCGGACTCGACCCCTGGAACGTGCTGCACCAGGGCCTGTCGAGGACGCTCGGTCTCGGAATCGGCACCTGGGCGATCGTGATCAGCTTTGTCGCGCTGCTCGGCTGGCTACCGCTGCCGATGCGCCCCGGCGTCGGCACGATCGCCAACGCGATCCTGATCGGACTCGTGATCGATGTCGTGCTCGCGCTGTTCCACGCACCGCATGCGATGGCCGCGCGGGTCGCGCTGCTGGCCGGCGGGATCCTCGGCATGGGCCTCGCCACCGGCCTTTACATCGGGGCCGGCCTGGGCGCTGGCCCGCGCGACGGCCTCAGCGTCGGCATCGTCGCGCGCGGCGGCCATTCGATGCGCGTGGTCCGCACAAGTGTCGAGGGCACGGTGCTCGTGGTCGGATTCCTGCTCGGAGGGACCGTCGGCATCGGGACCGTCCTGTTCGCCGTGACGATCGGGCCGATCACGCACGTGACGATCCCGGCGCTTACGATACCGCCGACCGAGGCAGCTTCACGAGAGGTCGAGCCGGCCGTAGCCAGGCTGACCTAGACCGGCCTTCGGCCTAGTCCCCCACGTCGCCGGCGCGCCGCAGCGCGCGCTGGATCGCCATCACGATGGCTTTTGCCTGAGAGCTCATTCGACCTCCGAACAGCGTCTCGAACCAAGCCAGATCGTGATCTGGCGCGAGCCGCTGCAGCCTCGCTTGGTAGTCCGTCCTGCTGCTATCGAGGTTGAACACGTGCTGGGTCAGCAGCCCCACGTTCTCCGCATAGGTCTCGATCCCGGGCGACTCGATTGACACGTGTGAGCCGTGCCGGCTCACGATCTTGACGTTCCTCCCGGGGATCTCTTGCAGCACGACAGGAGAGTGCGTGGCGATCACCGCAAAGGCGTCGTGGTGCTCGAGAATGCTCGCCACAGCCCGTAGCAGGGCCGCCGCCAGTGGCGGATGCAGATGCAGCTCAGGTTCGTCAATCAGCACAAGCGCCCGCCGGTCCAGGTGTGCGCACAGCCCGACGATGATGCTGAGGACGATCCTTTGGCCGGCGCCGTACGCGCGAAACGCCTCCAGCCACTGGGGCTCCGCCTCCCATTGTTCGAGCAGGCTCGCGAGCGTCTCGAACGACGGCTCGCTTGCGATCTGGCGCAGCGCGCTGCGCACAACCGCTTCGCGATGCCTGCGGCTGACGAGCCGGCGCGCAGCCGCGAACTCGATTTCGAGTTGCTCAATCCCCTTCAGTGCATCTGAGAGCTCGCCGCCCTTGTCGACCTGCCGCAGGCCCATGTAGTTGTAGGGACGCGCCGGTTGCTCGCCCGCTCGCAGTCGCGTGCGCTCGAGGGCGGCTTCTTCGCCCGCGCCCTGGCCCGGAACCGGGAATTCATCAAACGCGCTGTAGGACACCGCCACGACCGCGCCGGTGCTCGGCGGGCCCCCTTCAAAGCCGCCGTGTCGCTCGGCAAAGCCCTCGCCCTGTAGCTCGCGGGCGTCAGCGCAGGCCAACGCGGCGAGGTCCGCGAGCAGCTGCGTCTTTCCGGATCCGTTGTGACCGATCACCGCGACAGCGCGAGAAGGTAGATCCTGCAGCTCGCCGAACGCGAAGGTAGTCGCCGTCTGCGCACCGGGCAGGAGGTGACTGAACGTCAGCTTCCCGGCTTCTGCCTGGGCCGGCGCGCCATGGAACAGGCTGCGCGCCTGCCGCAGAGCGTTTGCCGCGCTCGCGAAGCGCCGCAGCGAGGTCTGAACGCCCGGATCCTCTTGAAACTCCCGCTCGACCTCGGGGAGGTAGGCGATGTCCCGCAGCGCGGTCAAGAACGGCACGTACACGCCGGGACCCTCGGCGCGAAGCATCTCGTAGTACGAGGCCGACTGACCGAGCGAGCAGTAGTCCGCGCGGAGCTGACTGAACTCGCCCCGCAGCGGTGAATGGTAGACATCTGATCTCTGCCCGCGCTTGACGATCTTGACTGTGTCAAGTTCAAGCTTGCGCTCAGCGCCCAGGTGTAACGTGGGATGGAACAGGGTTACGTAGCCATAGTCGTTCCAGGTGTCGCGCCGCAGCGACACCGCAGGAAACTCCGCCGGCGTGAACTGGCCTGCACGCTCTACGACTCGGAATTGCACCCGTTCAGCTTAGGGCACCCGCTCGCCCTCCCTGCGCTCAGGCCTCGCTCGGCTGCCTTACAGCGTCTTGCAGCCGTGTGATCGTGGTGACCACCCACCCGCGGTGAGCAAACAGCCATCGATCGGCACCGAAGGACAAGATGTGCTGTTGATCGGTGGCGGTTTGGTCAAGCGACGGGTCGCGCTCGAACTGCCACAGCTCGGCCCATCTGTGCACGCCGTGATCGTCGGAGATGATGGCCTCAGTGGCGCCGTCACGCTCGATCTCCTCTGCGCTGAACACGAACCGGACGCCAAGCCGCTCGCGTCCAGCTTCGAAGGCGGCCGCGACGATCGTCGCGTCGATGACCTCCAGCAGGGCCAGGATGCGATGGCGATGTGCCGCCACATCACCGGCGATCACGTCGTTCAGCTCGCGCTCCATCGACTCGCTGAGCAGGCCCTCGCCTGCCTGCCCGCGCTGGCGCCCGCGCGCTTCGCGCACCTTGATGAACGTCTCGCGCGCAAGCGTCCGGAAGCCGGAGGCGTCGAAGTCGGGCTCGACCGCCTTGATCGCAGCCAGGTCGACGCCGGCGCTGACCGCAGAGGGTTGGTCATGAATCGCGCGATCAAAGCCGTCGAGTAGCCGCTCCTGCAGCGCGTCCTCCTTGCCGAGCTCGTCGACAACCGCGTGCATCTTGCCCACGATGCTGCCGCCGAGCGGGACCAGGTGCTCGGCCGCCGGGCTAACCGTGGCACGCACGGCCTCACGCACGTGGTCCGCCACCTCATCCAAGCCGAGATCAGCAGTGCCCCGATCATTTCCGGGAATATCCAGCGATTCCATGTGTTCCTCCCGAGTGCTCATGGTCCGTAGCCGAAGGACCTGACATGCTAGGGCAGCCAGTCGACGATCCGGGCGACTAAGGGCACCCGCACTAAGTAGATTCCAGCCGTGGCGGCTGTGCCTGCTTCTTTGCTGACCTGGAGTCCGTCGCTTGACCGCCGGGCGCTGGCGGCTGCCGGGCATCAGGTGGTCGAGTTCTCGTGGCTGTGCGGCGAGATCGCCACCTGGTCACGGAGCGCCGCGGGCCCACGGGACAGCCTCGCGAACCCCGCCCAGGCGTGGCTGTCCTGTGTCGCCCGGAGCGACAAGCTCGCGGTTCTCGACGTGCAGTTGCGCGAGCTGGGCGAGCTGGTCGCGCTCCACGGGTACGTGCTCGAGCCGGCGCTGCGCTGCGGCACCGCCCTCGCGATCGAAAGCCGGCAACGTCTCACGCGTCTGGCGCCCGAGGATTTCCTCGATCCAGGGTTTGAGTACGCCTACACGCTCGAGCGGGCGATCGAAGTGGCGACGAGGCTGTATCGCGGATCCGCCCAGACGCGCGCCGATCGGACCGTGCCGCCGGCGGCGCACGCGCTCGACGCCGAGCAGCTGCGGGCAGCCCAGGCACACGACGGCGTCGTGCAGGTGATCGCGCCGGCCGGAAGCGGAAAGACCGCCGTGCTGATCGAGCGGGCGCGCGAGCTGCTGCGACGCGGCGTGCCCGCGGAGCGAATCCTGTGCACGACGTTCAACCGCGACGCCCGCGTCGAGTTGCAGGAGCGCCTGCGAGCCGCGGGACTGGGCGCCGTCGCGGCGCGCACGTTTCACAGCATCGGCTGGTGGCTGATGCGCGAGGAGGGCCTCGCCCGCCGTGGCGGTCCGCGCGAGCTGTCTTTGAACCAGTGGAAACGGCTGTGTGCGCTGGCACTGCGCGAGCAGGGAACCTGGGTCGATCCGAGCGACGCGCGCGCGGCGGTCAGCGCGATCAAGCTAGGCCTGCTGGCCTCGCCACGAGAGTTCAGCCGCCAGGCGGACCAACACGCCGACGGGCCGGCGCTGCTTCGCATCTACGAGCTGTACGAGCGACATCTGGCCGACGAGGCGCTCCACGACTTCGACGACCTCGTGCTGATCGCAGTCAGGGCGCTGCGTGAGGATGCCGATCTGCGGCGACGCTGGCAGGGCCGCTTCCGGCACGTGCTGGTCGACGAGTACCAGGACATCGAACCGGCGCAGGAGCTGCTCGTGCGCATCCTCGCGGCGCCCCACGATGGCTTCTTCTGCGTCGGCGACGAAGATCAGACGCTATACGGCTGGCGACGCGCGAGCGTGCGGCGGATCGTCGACCTCGACCTCGCCTACCCGGGACTGCAACGCGTCTCGCTCGCGCACAACTACCGCTGCCCGAAGGAGATCGTCGACGCGTCGCGTGCCCTGATCGGACACAACGAGGTTCGCTTCCCCAAGCAGATCCACGCGGACCCTGACCGGCCCCCCGGCGGCGTGAATGCCCTGCAGCTGCACGAGCACGAAGGCCCGCCCCAGGCGGCGAGCGAGATCGCGACCGTGCTCGCCGGCCGCCGGCGTGCCGAGATCGTGGTGCTCGCGCGCACGACGAACCTGCTGCGGACAGTGGCGCTGGCGTGCGCGGAGCTCGGCGTCAAGATCACCGCGCCCGCGCAGGTGTTCGAGCCCCACGGCGCCCGCGGTGCGTTGGAGGCGTACCTGCGGCTGTGCGACGAGCCACAGCAAGCACAGCCCGACGACGTCGCGCGAGTGTGCCGTGCACCGGGCCGCGGGCTGCCGCTCGACGCCGAGCAGCAGGTGGCGCAGTGGCTGCGCGGCGGCCTGTCGTTCACCGACAGCCTCGCTGGCCTGCGGGCCAGCGAGTCTCAGCGCAGCAGACTCGCCGACGCCGGGCGGATCCTCGACGCGCTGGCCGCCATCACCGACGCCCGGCGCTTCATCGCCTACCTGCGCGGGCCCGGCGGGCTCGACGAGTACTTCAAAGATTACGAGCAGGCCTTCGGAGATACCGAGAAGGTCGAGCTGGAGGTGCTCGAGCAGGCACAGCGGGATGCGTCCGGTCTGACGGTCGCCGAGTACGCCCGCTTGCTGCAGTCGCGCAGCGACGCCCTGCGCCTGGTCCGCGACGACGTACACGGAATCGAGCTGACCACGATTCACCGCGCCAAGGGCCGTCAGTGGCCCGAGGTGCACCTGTTCGGATGCGAGGAGAACCAGCTGCCACACCGGCGCGCGCTCGAGGTGAGCGAGGCCGAGCGCG
The DNA here is from genome assembly GCA_963709135.1 of uncultured Solirubrobacterales bacterium. Lineage (GTDB taxonomy): Bacteria > Actinomycetota > Thermoleophilia > Solirubrobacterales > Solirubrobacteraceae > Palsa-465. Next base: position 733,819 of record CAVPVI010000005.1, read on the forward strand.
CCGCCGGCGAAGGCCTCGAGGCCGAGCGCCGGCTGGCGTACGTCGCGTTCACGCGCGCGCAGGAGACGCTCGTGCTCCACACCACCGAAACGGCCGCCAGCCGGTTCCTGACCGAGGCCGGCTTGCGGCCGGCACGCCCGTACGAGCCGCCGGCTCCGGAGCCGCGCGTTGGCGCGCGTGGCACGCGCGCTCCGGTGCCACGCGTTGGCGCTCGCGCCTCGGGACCACGCGTTGGCGCGGGCGCTGCGGAGCCACCCGTTGGCGCACGCGCCTCGGGACCACGCGTTGGCGCGGGCGCTGCGGAGCCACCCGTTGGCGCACGCGCCTCGGGACCACGCGTTGGCGCGCGCGCTGCGGAGCCACCCGTTGGCGCACGCGCCTCGGGACCACGCGTTGGCGCGCGCCCGCGCGGGCCGGCGCCGGCGAGCCTCCCCAAGGGAATCGGCAAGGGACCTGTGTCGGAAGTGCTGAATGAGGCGGTTCGTGTCGGGCTCGCCTACGCGCTGCGCAACGCCCCGCTCCGCTCGGTCGCGCTCGAGGCCGCGGCGGTCGCGCTCCAGCAGCGACTGATCGGGCCGGCTACCGCATCCAGTCGCATGTCCGTCACAAAGCTGCTCACGGCGATCGAGCAGCTGAGCGACTCCGAGCGGGCCACGGTCGTCCGCGCCATCGGTCCCGGAATCGGCGGCGACACGCGTGCGATGCGCCTCGACGCGGGCGCGCGCAAGCGCCTTGTGCAGGCGCTCCGCAGGCTGGCTTCGGCTTCGCCGGGTTCCACGGGTTCCGCGGGTTCCACGGGTTCCGCGGGTTCCACGGGTTCCGCGGGTTCCGCGGGTTCCGCGGGTTCGCCGGGTTCCGCGGGTTCCGCGGGTTCCGCGGGTTCGCCGGGTTCCGCGGGTTCGCCGGGTTCCGCGGTTTCCGCGGGCGGCGAGACCCGGCCCGCTTTAGATTAGGGTCTATCACCGGTGAATCGGCCTTGCCGCCCGCGAGACCGTGACCGAGCGACCAATCTGTCGTTTGCACCACGCGATTGTTCGTTAGGGCACGAAAATCGACCTCTCATGGACAAACGACGAGCGCGCCTCGAGGTTTGCCCGTTCAGACACGCCAGTGCGTCCTCCTGAGCCAGAACGCGGTGACGTGTCACAAAAGTGTCACTGCCTGTCATGTAACTGGTGACAGTCTGTGTCAACTTTCACGCAATCAGGAGTGCCTGCCGAAATCGGCTTTACCGTGGTCACATGGCAAAGCTGCTCGACCAACGCGAGGCGCTGCGCCTCCTCCAGAGCAACGGCTGGACGCGCACGACAGGCGGTAAGCACGTTGTGAAAATGGTCCGGACTGGCCGGCGGCCGATTACCCTGCCGCGCCATCATGGTCAGCCGTACAGCAAGAAACTGTCCGCAGCGATCGTCAAGCAAGCCGGCATCAACTCGAAGGAGGACACGCGATCCGCCTCAAGGTCTTCATCCACCACGAAGTCACTGAATACTGGTCAGAGATCGACGAGCTCCCGGGATGCTTCGCGTCAGGCAGGACGCTGACCGAGCTCCACGAGGCGCTGGGCGAAGCGATCGGACTGTACCTATGGGACGAGCCGGTCGCGGTGCAGCCGAGCGAGCTCACGGTTGGGCCGCTGGAAGTATCGGTGCGAGAGCCGCGAGCACCGCAGTAGCCCGCGCCCGCGCACCGCAGTAGCCCGCGCCCGCGCACCGCAGTAGCCCGCGCCCGCGCACCGCAGGAGCCCGCGCCCGCGCACCGCAGGAGCCCGCGCCCGCGCCCGCACCGCAGTGGCCCGCACGCGCGCAACGCAGCAGCCCGCACTCGCCGAGACTGCTTATTCAATCCGCATTGAGGAGACGGTCAAACATCGCCGGCGCCTGCGCTACCCGTGCGCTCGCCAGTGCGCTCAGCAGCGAGTCGGCGACCATTTCCTCCTCAATCCGCTTGCCGACGTGACACATCTCGTCGCTCAACGCGGAGTCCCAGGCGGCGACGACGGGCTCGCCGGACAGCGTGCCGGTATGTGGATGGGCGCTCACGGCGTCGAGGTAGGCTGCCCGATCGAACTGCCACGGCGCAACGCTGGCGATCCGCGCCCGCAGGACGTTGCCAATCCGCACTCCGCCCCAGTCGAAGTCGCCGTGGTGACGCAAGTGCGCGCCGGCCGCGACCAGCGAGCGCAGGAGCAACATCGTCGCCGCGCTCGGCTGGCCGCCCAAGCATACGAGCGGCGGGCATCGCGGCCCGAAGGCGTCCGCGGCAAGAGCGAGGATCGAGGGGTTCTCGCAGACGTAGACGCCAGCCGGCAGCGACACCGCCGCCAAGGACACCGCCGCCAGGGACACCGCCGTCCAGGCAGTTGCGCCAGTCCGGCGGGTCTCGCACGAGCTGACGGAGCGTCAGCCAGATCGGCTGTCCTGCGTCACGAGCCAGCGCGAGCATCCGGCCGGTGGCGGTCTGACCGTCGCCGGTCAGGCCGAGCACGAGCACTGCGTTCGAAAGCTCGTCGCAGAGGATCCCGACCGCCGCCCATGCCTCGCGGCGGGACTCGGCCGGCGATTCGCCCGCCGCCGGCGGCTCCAGACCAGACAGCGCCCGGGCCAGACCAAGTGCCAGCGCGCCGAGCGGCTCGCCGTCGTCCAGCGCGTGAGCGCGGCCGGCCGTCCGGGCCGCAAAGCTTCCGAGATGCTCCGCGTGTGCGGGCAGCGCCTCGGCGATCTTCGCCAGCCGGTCAAGCAACTCACGCGCCGCCTCGGCGTCACCGGCCAGCCGCTTCACGACGCCGGTGCGATGCAGTCGCTCGAGCCAGCCAGCCGCCTGCGGCCGGCCTGCCACCGCGCGGCTGAGCTTGGCGAAGGCGCGCTCCCAGGCCTCCTGCTCAGCGGCGGCGACGGCCGCCCGCGGGTTCACCGGGCCGGTCAAGGCGACCACCGCGGCCGCCAATCCGTCGGGATGGACCCGCGCACGGCGCAGCACGTCGTCGACCTCCTGCAGCGACACGGTCAGATCACGTCCGGCTCCCGGGCGACGCCCCAGCAGCCGTTCTACCGCATCGCGCTGGGCAGCTGAGGCGTGCTTGAGCGTCACTGGGCCGAGCGTTTGCTCGAGCTCGATGCGGCGCCGCACCCTCTCCAGGAGCCACTCGAGCGCCGGGTCCCCCAGCAGGCGACTCAGTCGCCCGTGATCGATGTCGGCCACAGCGCCAGCCCGTCCTGACGTTGCTCGTCGGGAGCCGCTGCGGCGGCGAGCGGCACAACCGGTCGCTCCACCCGCTGGCGGCTGAACCCGTTCCACTCCCAGTGAGTCACGAGCACCGCCGCCACGTCATCGAAACGCGACAGCTGGGCGATCGCGAGTCCCGGCACTTCGGGGTAGCAGCCCCACTCGCGCTCGCTGGTCATCACGACGTCGAGGTCGAACGCCGCGAGCAGACCGAGGCACTTGCCGCGGGCGTTGTCGTCCACACCGGCAAACGCCTCGTCGAGCATCACGAGCCGGGGCGCGTGCACGTTCGCGGCCGACGCGTAGTAGGAAGAAGCCGCCGCGAACATCGGCACGCTGGCAGCCAGCACACGCTCTCCGCCCGAGGACGGCCCCATCGCGGATCGCCACGTGCCCGCCTGGCGGCGCTCGACGACAAACCGGTGCCAGCGCCGGTAGTCCAGGGCCTCGGTCAGGTGCTCGATCCAGGTTCCGGCTACGTCCCGGACCCGAACCTCCTGGATCCGCGCGTGGAGGAACTTTCCGACCGCCGCACGGTCCTCCTCCGACCACGCGTCCGAGGTCTGGCGCAGCAGTCGCTCACGCGCCTGCGCCAACCCCTGTGGCCCGTCGGTATCGGCCACCCAGCGCAGCCGCAGCTGCATCCCGGTGCTGGTCGGCCGGTCGGCCAGCTCGGCGTTCGTGCGCGCCAACTGGCGCTCGGCATCGCCGATCAGCTCCTGCAGGGTGCTCGCGACCTCGTTGACAAGGTGGTTCTCGAGGATCTCGCGCTCGCGCTCGTCCAGCAGCCGCTGACTCTCCTGCACCTCCTCCTGCAGCGCGGCGGCCAGCGACGGCACGGTCATGCCGTGCCCGCGGAACGTGACCTCGACGGAGATGCCCTCCTCCCGCAGCGACGCCGCGGCATTGTGTCCGTGCCGGCGCAGCGCGTCCGCCAGAGCACCGAGATCGTCGTTCGCGCGCTGCTGCGCGCGCTGCCAGGCCGCGTCGTCATCGAGGACCGTGCTCAGCTCCTGCTCGATCTGCCGAGCCAGGCGCAGGGCCGCGGTGACCCCCCAGTCCTCGCCTTCCGGAAGCTCCACCTCGCCAAGCGCGACCTCGATCAGACCGCTGCCGGCGAACCGTCGCAAGCCGTCGATCGCGCCGCGACGGCTCTCGGTGGCCTGCTCCAGCTCTCGCTCCAGTTCTCCCCTGCGTCCCTCCTCCCTCCCCTCGTCACGCTGCGCCCGCGCGCGCCGCTGGTCGGCCGCGGAACGCTGCCGCTCGTTCTCGCGCAGCGCGTCGGCGACCGCGCTCAGCTGTCGCTGCAGCTCCGCAATCGCCGCGCCGGCGGTCTCCTGCAACGTGTCGCGGCGTTCGCTGCGCTCGGCGTGCTCGCGCTCGGCGCCGGCCAGCGCGACGGTCGACTCATCGACCTCAGCGCGAGCGCGGTCGGCATCGGCCCGGCTCTCCGAATGCGCTTCCCTGGCCCGATCGCGGGCCGACAGCGCCGGCCACAGCCGTGCCAGACCCTCACGGAACTCGTGGATCGCGCTCTGGACCTGCTCGAGCTCCGCAGCGTCCATCGGTAGCCCAAGGTCCTCTGCGTCGCGCCGCAGAGCCAGCTCCGCGGCGTCGCTCGCGACCGCGGCTTCGCGCTCACGCTGCTGCGCGGTGGTGACTCGCTCGAGCACCCTGGCGAGCTCGGCCTCGATCTGGGTGAGCGCGCCATGGGCGGCGCGCAGCGCGACGTCACCGGGGACCTGATCGAGCTCGGCCTCCAACCGCGTGCGTCGCTGCGCGAGCGCGGCGCGTTCGCATTCGCGTTCCTGCACGACCTCCCCGGCGTCGGCCAGCTGCTGACGCAGCTCGGCGAGGCGCTCGCGCCTGGCCGCCTCCCGCGTCCCGTGGCCGATGAACTTGGCGACCTGCTTGCGCCAGGCGCCTCTGAGGACTCCGTTGCGGAACTGTCCGTCTGGCGCCACCCACGCGCGTGCGTGCGCGTCACCGATGCCGATCGCCGCGAGCACGCCTCGGACGGCCCGTTCTGAGAGCGCCAGCGCGATCGGCGAGGCGGGGTCGATCGCGGGCGCGAGCACCTGCTCGAGGCTGGCGCAGTCTGTTGCGCCAGCGCCGTCCGTGGCGGCGCCATCCGTGGCGGCGCCATCCGTGGCGGCGCCATCCGTGGCGGCGCCATCCGTGGCGGCGCCATCCGTGGCGAGCAGCACGTCGTCGGTGCCGGGGGCGAGCAGCGCCCCGTCAGGGGTAACCCACGCGTCCAGGATGCCAGCGGCCTCCAGCCCGGCCTCGATCCCGGCTCGGTCCGCCGCAGGCACCTCCGGCCGGAAGTCGACCACCTGCCACAGGGGCGCCCCGGCCCGGCCGTCGCGCCCAGCTGGATCACGCGTGTACGGAACCGGCGGAGCGTCGTGCTCGCCCGCCTCCAGGCGGGCGATCGAATCGGCCAGCTCGGCGCCGAATCGCCGTGCCTCCTCGAGCTGAGCATCCAGCAACGCTCCGGCGCGAGCGAGCTCGGCGCCCGCGGCGCGCCCGGCCTCGGCGACGGCCGCGTCCAGGGGGTTTGGCCCGGTGAGCGTCTCGATCCACAGCTCGAGTGCGGCGAGCGGCTCGCTGAGCTCGGGCAGCAACAGCTCGACCGCAGCCTCGAGATGCTCGCGCGCAGCGTGCACGTACGCGCGCCCTACCGCGTCAAGGGAGCCCACGGCCTGCTCGCGCCGCTCGGCCACCTGAGCCTGTTCGGAGGCGAGCTGCTCGTGACGCTCCCGCGCGGCTCCCAACTCGCGGAGGCGTTGCGCAGCCTCCCCGAGCAGCCCGCGCACGCGGTCGATCGAGCGCTGCTGGGCTTCGGCCAGGCCCGCCGCGCGGCGGCGCAAGTCATCGCGATCATGGGCTTCGATCAGTTCGTCGACCGTGTGCAGGAACTGCGACCCGATGCGGGCACGGACGGCGTGCTCGCGGGCCTCGGCGCGGGCGCGGTCGAGCTCGGCGTCGGCGTCGGCGCGTTTGGCATCGGCCGCGGTCAAGCGCTCGGTCATCAGGGCGAGGCGCTCGCTCGCCCGGCCCAGCGCAACCTGTGCCTGGCCGGCCCGCAGGCCGGCCAGCCGAGCATCCTCGGCAGCCAGCGCCAGCTCGCGCGCGCTTCTCGCCTCGGGTGACTCCCGCAACGCCTGCCCGCGTGCCCGCAGCCGATCCTCTTCGGCGCGCAGGGTGCGAAGCGCTTGCTCGGCGAGCGCGAGCTCGGCTTGGGCTTGCTGCCACGCCGCCTGCGCCTCGGCGAGCTCCCGGCTGACGCGGTCAAGTGTCGATTGGGCCTGCCGCAGCGGTGCGGCCCGGCGGCGGCATGCGATCCGCGCGTAGCTCGTGTAGATACCAAGGTAACGAGCCGAGGCGTCACGGGCCTCGACCATCGCGGCGAGGTCCTCGCGGTTCTCCTCTAGGGCACGGAAGGCCTCCGCGACATCGGCGATCAGGGCCTGATCCAAGGGTGGCAGCGCATCGGTCAGCGCTTGCGAGAGGCCGCGCTCATCTGGGCGCTTGGACAGTTGTGGCGCGCGGACCTTGAGCAGGAGGTCGAGCAGGGCGCCATAGCGCTGTTCACCGAGCCCGAACAGCTTCTCGTCGATCGCCCGCCGGTACTCGCGGGCGGTGCGGTACACGGTTCCGCTCGTACCGATCGCCGCCTCCAGACGATCACGGCCAAGCGCGACACGCGTGCTGTCCATCAGCGCGAGATCCTCGCCGACGCGGCGCGTGGTCAGGAAGAACCAATGGGCGGAGATGCCCCGCCCCTTCATCGCCTTCATCCCGCACCCGACGGTGCAGAACATCGGCACCCCGTCGTCGCCGAGCCGGCCGAACTCCAGCCAGCTGTACCCAAGCCGGTCCTCGGAGGGGTGCTCCCCGCCGAGCAGGAGGTTCCACTCCATGCGCTTGCTGCGGTCGCCATCCGGCTCGACGCGGTGGGCGGCCAGCTCGCCATCCAGCAGGAACGGCAGCGTCAACGCCAGCACCTTGGACTTGCCCGTGCCATTGTTTCCGCGCAGCAACAGCCGCCCATCACGGAAGCGGAACTCCTCTTGGTCGTAGTAGAAGATGTCGACCAGACCTGCGCGCAGCGGCTGCCAGCGTGCGCGGCCCGGCTTCGGCAGATCGCTCATGCTGCCCCCTCGAGTCGCTGCGCACCGTCCAGGAAGATCGGGGCCGCCGCGCCGAACCTTGCCAGCGCGGGTAGCGGGTAGACGTAGCCGCCATCGCAGCGGACGAGTCGCAGGGCGACGAGGCGCTCCAGCGCATCCGCGACGAGCGACACCTCAGCACCCGGCTCCCGCGTGCTGCGACGCCAGTACGCCTGGTGCTCAGCGGCGAGCCGGCGCACGAGCTCGTGAAGCTCGCGCTCAGCGCAACGCGGAGGGTCGCTCGCCGCATCGCCGTCAGCGTCGGTCCGTGCGCCGGCCCGGATGCGACGATCGTCGAGGCGCTTGGTCAGATGCTCGGCCACCAGCAGGGCGACGTGCCCATCCGTGCCGACGTCCGGCATCCGCACGTCGCTCAGCTCATCCTCGGGATCCACCATCGCGATGCCCTCCGCCCGTAGCTCGGCGACCAGACCCGTCAGCTCGCAGACGCGTCTGGTGATGGCAGTCCGCTGCGAGGTGAGGTAAGCAAGCTCCGTGTCGGTGAGCTCGTCGTAGTAGAGGACCGGATCGTCGAGCAACAGTCGTGTGAGGCGATGGCGGATCGTCCGGTTGCGCAACTCGTCGCAGGACGGCAGCGGATCGGCGCTCATCTGTGCGAGCCGAGACTCGAAGTCAGTAGCGGAGATCATCGAGGGGCCGCGGGGGGCCGCCAGCAGCACCGCAAGCACCCGCCGGTCGACGTCATAAAGGGCATCGCCGGCCTCTCGCATGAACGCCTCTTCGTCCCCGGCGACCCGGGCGAGGACGCCGATCTGGAGCAACAGCCGCACGACCGCCACGAGATCGCCTCGCTCCTCGCGTCCGCTGAGCTCGAATGTGATGCCGGCCCGGACCAGGCGCTCGTCGGCCGCGCCGACGATCACCCCCTCGGCCAGGCGTCCGAGCGTGATCTGCGCGTCGGCGCGCTCGAGCACCGACAGGGCGAGGCAGACGAGCACGTAGCGACGGCGGCCGAACGGCAATCCCGAGCGCGGTTCCCGCGCCGGGTGGCTCGAGTCGTCGTTGCAGGCCGGCAGCTTGATCAACCTCGCTACTTCGCTGTCGACGTGCAGCCGCCAGCCGGTGTTCGCCTCGAACCATGTGCGCAGCTCAGCGGCGTGGCGGCGGACCAGTCGGAACGCATCGCCATCGTCGCCTCGGGCTCGCAGGAGCGGCCGGCGCAGGAGCGCGCGCGCCGCCGCTTCCTGGTCGCGAGAGCGCGCCTGATCGAGGGCGGTTTCAAGCGCGTGGGTCATGCCACCAGCCGGGTCGGCGTTGACTGCAGCACACCCGCAGCGGCCCCCAGGTCGACGATCTCGATCAGGTGGTCGAGTCCGCGCAGGCAGCCAGTGGACGTACGGATCTCGACCCAGACGGGATCGGGCAGCGCGATCAGACGCACGCCCAGCGAGCCATCCGCGGTCGTCACAGCGACCTCGCGTTGCCCCGGGCGCCGGGCTGATAGCGCGTCGCCCAGCAGCGCAAGGAACAGCCGGAACGCGTCCGCGTCCAACTGGCGGAGCTGGCCGAAGCGGATCGGGTGGCCGGTCGCAAGGAGCGCGCGGGCGGCCGCCGTCTGCTCCGCCTGCTGGTTCACTCGATCCGCCAGGAGCCGCCTTCCTTCCTCGCGCCCGATCACCCGCGTCGGGCGGCCGCGACGCTCGTAGCTGCCAGTCCGGCGCAAGCGTGGGCTGATCAGCAGTGGTGGCGCATCAATCCATGAGGTGGACGCGGCGACGGGCTGCTCTGTGCGCGCGGCGATCGTGTCGGCGTCGAGCATCAGGTGGCGTGTGCCATGGATTCCGAAGGACGCGCGCCACAGCCGGTGCATGGCCGGCGTGTCCGGCGCTTGCGCGAACCACACCGCGAGCGTGCGGAAATCCGCGGAGCGGTCCGAGCGGCCGGCACGGCGCTCGTTCAGGCTGGCGACGACGGCGAGCAGATCCGGGATCGCCTGGCGCGCGCGTCCGCGCAGGAGCTTGGCCTGGCTCGGGCGGCCGGGCTGGGAGACGAACCACTGCAGCAGCCCGTACCAGCGCTCGCGCCAAGCCTCGAGTCCGGCCTGATAGGCGGCCTCGTGCGCGGCGCCCGCGTCGCGCGCGCCCGGGTCGGCGTCCGGCGCCGCGTCATCGGCCTCGCGGTGCGCGACGATCGCAAGGAGACGCTCGACGTCTTTCGATTCGAGCTCGCCAAGCAGGCGCGCGATCTCCGCGCCGACGCCGATCAGGTCCTTGATGAATCGCTCCAGGTAGTCGATCAGCCGGTCCTTGTAGGCACGGAACGCCTCTATGTCGATGTCGTTCAGCTCGATCGTTCGCTGCAAGGAGCCCATGAACGCCTGCGCGTTGTCAGCCAACTCGCGGCATCGTGCCACCAGATCGCGTAGCAGCAGAGCCGTCCGGGCCGGATCTGGATCCTGATCGCGCGCCAACTCGCGCAGCGCCCGCAGCCCGGTGGCGATGTCGCTCAGAGCGACGGCCTGCAGCGCCCCGCGACGGCCGATCTCGTCGTCGAACACCTCGAGCGCACGCTCGGCCGCCTCGCCCTCCTTCGTCAACTGATAGAGGTAGCGGGCCCGGTGAAAGTCCTCGACGGTCGTGACACGGCTTGTGTCGGGGTCGGCCCGCAGGTTGCCCCACTCGACCAGGCGGGCCAGTGCGTCGGCGATCGCGTCAGGGTCTTCGGCGGGCGCAGAAGTCCGGTCGGCGGCCGGCGTGAACGGCCGGTCGCCGGCCGGCGCGGAGGGCTGGTCGTTGCGCTGGTCGTTGCGCATGGGTTCTCCGTTCGCCGCAGGAGCGTTCGCATCCGCGCTGCGGCACAGTGCTGCGAGCACGTCCTCGGTCCGCAGATGCACGACGAAGCGACGCTTAGCCGCTACGAACGCAACCATCACCCGGCGGTATAGCGGCGCATTTGGGACGGTGAGGTGTGCGAACGGCTTGAAGTTACGCGCGGTAGGTTCCACGGGGGCCACGTTAGCCGGAGTAGAGGACATCATCCGGAGGCGAAGCTGTTCGGAGGTCACGCGCACATCTCGACGAGCGGCGTAGAGGACTCCCCGGATGGGGCGATCGCCTCGTAGCGGGCAGGTCCGGTCGGGTCCGCGCGGACAGCGATCAAGCCGGCGTCGATCAATGCCGCAAGGTCGTCGATCAACTGTCTCGCTGGGTCCGGACTCGAGCGTGGCCGCCTCATTCTGGGCCCGCTCGCGGGCCGAACTTGGGCGAATTCTGCGTCAACGATCGACATACGCACTCCTTCGTAGCTCTACGTAGATGCCGCACTCGGCACTGTGACGGAGGGCTCGGACGGAATGCCATCGTCGTGGGATAGCCGCTATCAGCGAGATTTCAGTTGCCGACACGCGCAGTCAGCCCGTGTTTCCCCGCTGCTTGCGGGAAAAAGCGGGCGATGTGGACGCGGTTATCAACAGCTACGTGGCGTCTGACCAGCTACAGAGCAATAGTTATGAACATCCGCTCGACAGCGGAGACTCGTGGCTACCGGTAGAACGATGAGCACCGTGAAGTCACTCCTCCCGAAGCCCTCGAGCCGCCTGGTCCGCGCCGCCGCCGCCGAACAGGCCGACCTCGTCCGCCACCGTGACCGACTCAGCCGCGAGCGCGAGCGGCTCCTGGGCGAATTGCAGCGGGTCGGCGATGAACTGGCGGCGGTCGACGAGCGATTGGGCGTGCTCGTGCGACTGGTCGACGCGGATCTGCTTGCGCTTGACCGCCGTCCGGCAGCGCTTCGTGGCGTCGCCGCCGCCGCTGTGGCGGCTGCGCCGGATGGCGGGCCAACGCGCACGGTCCTCCGCGGTCCCGCGATCCGCGAGACCGCGGTGCAGGTCGTGATCGCCCAGCCCGAGCACATCGAGGCGATTCACTACCGGCGCTGGTACGACCTGCTGGGGGCCGCGGGCTACACGGTGGCGGGCAAGGATCCTCTGGCTGTGTTTCTGACCCAGGTGACCCGCTCGCCCGTCGTGCACAAGGGCACCGAGCCGGGCGTATACGAAGTAGATCGGCGCGCGCCGCTCCGAATCCGCCAGAAACTCGAGCGCCTTCAGGGAGAGTTGCGCGACGCCACCCTCACCCCTGTCGCCCCGGTTGACCTGGCCGGCGTCCGGGCGCGGCGTCACGAACTGGACCTCAGCATCAGCCAGCACGAGCGCGCGCTGGTCGAGGCGTTGCGTTCGCTGTCGCGAGACGGTGGCGATGCGATCACGGCGAGCGCTGCGTCGGGCCGGTGAGCGGCACGACAGCGCGCGCCCACCCGACGACCAACGGCGAGCACCGCCTACGCGGCCCCGTCGGGCGATTCCGCGCCGGCGAGATCCGCTGAGCAGCGCTCGCGCTCGCAAGCTGCCCACAGCAAACTGATCGCAGCGCTGGCTGGGCGCGGGTCCGGAGCGTGCCCTGACTCTCGCGCGAACCAGGCCGACAGCCGCGAACAGCGTGTCCGGGCGGACAATCCGTTGCGCCGAGCGCCGGATCGTCCGTACCGGATCGAAAATCGACAGCCAGCGAACAAACCACCCAAGCGCGCGTCGGATCTTCCGCTCAAACATGCACCGGGCGTACGCGAGCGGCCCCGATCCGCTGGAGGCTGACGCGGTCGAGCCCGAGCTCCCGCTGCCACCACCGGCTGCGGTGCTCGACCCGGCGGTCGTCGTGGAGCCACTCGCTGCGGTCGACGCCGACCGTTCAAGCTCGACGAGCTTCCCCCGCATCCTGCGACCATCACCGCACCCAGAAGCGATGCGGCGACCAGGAATGTTCGCCGTGAGCGGATCAGTCGCCTTGGATGGATGCCGTCTCGCATATGGTCTCGTTGCTGTGCCTCTCGGGTGTGGCCCATCGGTTCTACGCGACGGGTGGTTTCCGCACGGTTTCCTCCTTGAGGTCGGCGAAGGACCGCAGTCGGCATCCCCGAATCACGGCTGCTCGATCGGCGACGGAGCGATCGGCGCGGCGCGTCACTATGTGGAGGATGACCTCAGAGGAGCTCCGTGATCATTGCCTCGCGTTTCTCGGAAGCGAGGAGGACTTCCCGTTCGGTCCCGAGACCTCGGTGTTCAAGGTTGCCAGCAAGGTGTTCGCGCTGTCACGACTCGCTGAGATCCCCGTCCGCGTCAGCCTCAAGTGCGATCCGACGTTGGCGGAGCAGTTGCGCGGCGCTCACCCAGCGGTCATCCCGGGGTATCACCTCAACAAGACCCACTGGAACACCGTGATCATCGACGGCTCCCTGCCCGACACGATGATCGCCGACATGGTCGAGGACTCCTACGACCTGGTCGTCAGCAAGCTGCCGCGAGCACGCCGCCGCGCGCTGGGATCCCGGCCCGCTCGAGCAGCACGAGGAAGGCCTTCTCGTCGATGATCTCGATCCCGAGCTCCTGCGCCTTCGCCAGCTTCGAGCCGGCCCGCGGCCCGGCGACGAGCAGAGCGGTCTGCTTCGAGACCGACCCCGAGGCCTTGCCGCCGGCCTGCTCGACGGCGGCCTGCGCCGCCTTGCGGTCGAGCCGCTCCAGCGCGCCGCTGATCACGATTGTCTTGCCCGCGAGCGGGGAGGAGGACGGCAGGGCGACTGGACGGTCGGCATCGAGCACATCGAGGTTCACGCCGAGGGCGCGGAGCCGCGCGATCTGGTCGCGTGTCGCATCGAGGGAGAAGAACGCGGCGATCGACTCGGCCGAGGCCGGGCCGATGTCCTCGACCTCGACCAGATCCTCCACCGTCGCGGCGGCCACCTGCTCGACGCTCTCGTAGCCGGCGCGGCACAGGCGCTTGGCCGCGCCGTCCGAAGCGAGCGGGATCGACCAGCCGATGATCGCCTTGCGCAGGCCGACGTCCTTCGAGGCGTCGATCGACGCAATCATTTTCTCCACCAGCCGGGTCCCCATCCCATCGAACGTCGCCTTCGCCTTCGGATCCGCGGCGAGACGGTCGCGCTCGGCGACGAGCGCTTCACGCAGCGGCCCGTAGAAGTCGGCGGGCGTCGACAGCATGCCGGCGTCGATGAAGCGCTCGATCCAGCTGGTGCCGACCGCGTCGATGTCCGCCGCCGCCCGCGACGCCCAGTAGGTGAGCCGGCCGAGGGTCTGCGCGGGGCAGCCGAGCGTGTTCTCGCACAGCAGGATCCGTGACTCACCGACCTCGAGCAGCGGCGCGCCGCACGACGGGCACTCGGCCGGGGCCTCGATCGGCTGCTCGGAGCCGTCCCGGGCCGAGAGCACCGGACCCTCAACGTACGGGATCACGTCGCCGGCCCGGTAGAGCGTGATCCGGTCGCCCACGCGGATGTCGCGCTCCGCGATCACCGCGATGTTGTGCAGCGTCGCGCGGCGGATCGTCGTGCCCGCCAGGAAGATCGGCTCGATCACCGCGACCGGCGCCACACGGCCGGTCTTGCCGACCTGCCAGATCACCGCGTCGATCCGTGACTCGCCGCGCAGCACCGCCGGCTTCCAGGCGATCGCGCCGCGAGGATGGTGCGAGGTGCTCCCAGCAGTCTCGAACGCGGCACGGTCCGCGAGACGGATGACGACACCGTCGAGATCGAAGTCGAAGCTCTGGCGGTCGGTCTCGATCCGGTGCATGTAGGCGATCACCGCGTCCGGGTCGTCGGTCGTGATCGTAGCGACGGCTTCCAGGCCGAGCGCGCGGACGCGGTCGAGGGTGTCGTGAGTGACACCCTCCTCGAGCAGGTCGAACGGCATGAACGTCAGCGGCCGGCCGGCGACCTTCGCGCGGTCCTTCGCCCGCAGCGTGCCGGCCGCGGCGTTGCGGGGGTTGGCGAGCGGCTTGTCGGGGTGTGCGTCGTTGTAGGCGTTGAAGTCGGAATGGAGCATCACCACCTCCCCCCGGACCTCACACGAGACCGGCTCGGCGAGCCGGTCCGGGAGGTTCTTCATCCCGCGCGCGTTGCCGGTCACGTCCTCGCCGATCTCACCATCGCCGCGCGTGGCGAACGCGACGAGCCGTCCGTGCTCGTAGCGCGCGGACCCGGACAGGCCGTCGAACTTGATCGCCGCATCCACCGCCTGCCCGGGGAAGCGCGCGAGGAACGCCCGGATCTCCTCATCGGAGTGCGCCTTCTCCAGCGACAACATCGGATGCTCGTGCCGGACCGCCGTGAACAGCGCCGAGACACCGTCGGAGATCCGCTCGGTGGGAGTGTCAGCACTCTTCAGCTCCGGGTGATCGGCCTCGAGCCCCAGCAGCTCGTTCCACAGCGCGTCGAACTCAGGATCGGAGATCTCCGGCTCGCCCGCGTAGTAGAGGATGCTATGGCGACGGACGAGCTCCTCCAGCTCGCGCATCCGCGATTCGATCCCGGCTGTCCTATCAGTATCCGTCGTCCCCATGCGCGAAATCTACGCTGCCAGCGCGCCATGCAGAACGGCAACGGCGACAGCGGTAGGTATCGGCTGCCTCGACCCGAGACGATCAGGTGCCCCGGTGTCGGCGGCCCCGCTCGCTGATCACGAACAGCAGAGCTCGTGCAGGCGTTCCGAAGTAGTGGTCAGCCTATGCAGAGGCGGTCGCCGTCGTCGCTGAGCAAGAGCTGTGTACCCGTGCGGCGCCATGGTCCGGCGGTGTCCTACACGCCGTAGCTGTTCATTCGATGGGCGTGCGCCGGCCACAACGCCAGTCGGGCGGTGCCCGAGTGCAGTGACGCCTCGCGGCGTGCTCGAACGGACAAACCTCCTCGTGGGCGGGTCGTTTGTCCGTGAGGTGCAGATTTTCGGGCCGCAATGGACAATCCGGCGCCGCACGCAGAGGTTTGTCCGTCCCGACATGCCGACGCTCGCCACGACGAACTCCCACGGCTTGCGCGAGGCCACCAACCGGCTTGGGCGAGTCCACCAACCGGCTTGGGCGAGTCCACCAACCGGCTTGGGCGAGTCCACCAACCGGCTTGGGCGAGGCCACCAACCGGCTTGGGCGAGGCCACCAACCGGCTTGGGCGAGGCCACCAACCGGCTTGCGCGAGGCCACCAACCAACTGAACGCTTTTGTCAGTGGAGCCAAGCGGGATCGAACCGCTGACCTCCTGCGTGCAAGGAAACCGTTACACGTCGGGGGGATTGCGGACCGAACGTTTCGGTGGGGTCGGCGATGGGTCTGAGGCGTAGCGAGTTCGGTACCACGTCGTGACCGGCAACATGATCGTGAGATTGCCGCGGACGGCCACCGCCGCCCAGCGGTCGGCGGATGCGGTGAGCATCAGCGCCGGGATGGCTTGGCCGTCGATCATGATCGCGTACTCGGATTGGACGGCGTCGAGAGCCGCGGCGTTCTGGGCGCGGCGGCGTGCTTTGTGCCAGAGGGTGCGCGCGGCGTGGGATCCGTCGGGTCTGCCTGCGGGGTCGCGGTACAGAACTCACGGTCGCCACCGGCGCCCGGCAGCAACAGGACACGGCGGGCGGCATGCACCGCGACATTCTCCCGCCGGCGGCCTGCGGTGGGTCCTTCGCATTCTGCGCCCGGGAGCACGGCTCAAGCCAATCCAAGGTCATCGTGCTGGTGGCTGGTGTTCGAAGGAGCTGAAGTTCCGGACCGCTGGAATGGCGAGCACGATGAGCAGCAGTACGAGCGTGAGTCCGCCGGCGCCATAGAGTGCGACCGAGGTCCCGATGATCCCCGCGATCGGTCCCGCGACCGCTTGTCCGAATGGTTGTAGGGTCAGCGATGCGAGGTAGTCCCAGGAAGAGACGCGCGAGAGCTCCTCGGCCGGGATTCTGGTTTGGATCGCGGTGAACCACATCGTGTTGAAGAACGCACCAGTGATCCCATCGATCACGGCCAGCCCGACGATCAGCGCCACCGAGGCGTGGGCCGCCACCGAGATCAACAGCGCGGGAGTGCCGATCAGAAAGACGATGAACGCCGCTCTGAGCGGGTAGCGTGGCCGCCAACGCAACCCCAGTCCGCCACCGGCCAGCGATCCGATCCCGAGCCCGACGCTGATCGCTGCCCACGCACCGGCCCCACCGAGGAACCGACGCGCGACCTGCGGTCCTAGCACCTGAAGCGGGCTGTAGCCGAACGCCAGGAACAGCGCGAAGTAGCAGGCGGTCACCCACAGCCAGGTCTGGGATCGAAACGTTCGCCAGCCGGCTCGTAGCTCGTCGATCGTGCGCGCCGAACGTGTGGGGAGGACAGCGCCGGGAAGGCTCAGTCGGCTGAGGAACCCGGCGCTGAGCACGAAGCTCACCGCGTCGATCCCCAGCCCCCAGGCGGCGCCGATCGTCGCCACCATGACGCCGGCCACGGCCGGTCCAAGGACCGCCGAGACGCCGCTGCTGAGCCCCAACAGCGCGTTGGCCTCCTGCAAGCGCGTCGCATCGACGGTCTGAGGAACCAAGGCCGTGGACGCCGGTCCGAAGAACGCCTCCGCGGTCCCGTAGGCAGCCTGGAGCGCGGCGAGCTCCCAAACCCGGGCATGCCCACTCAGCAGAAGAACAGCGCTCGTTCCCTGACTGACCGCCCGCACAAGGTCAGAGGCCAGCATCACCAGCTGTCGAGGCAACCGGTCGGCCCACACGCCACCCAGCAACACGAACGCCACCAGCGGAAGCGTCTGCGCCGCGAGCACCACACCCAGGTCGGTGACCGAACCAGTCAGATCCAAGACCGCGAACGCCAGCGCGACCGGTACCAGTCGATCACCAAACGACGACACCGCGCTGCCGGCGAACAACAGCCGAAACTCCGGACGGCTCAGGACCCCTACGCGCACCCGAGCACCATACGAGAGACAACCAACACGAACCGCTTGACCACCCAGGAGGTGTCGCCGGCCGCCGCTTCGCAGCCCTCACAGCGGCATCAAGCGCGCCGGCGCTTCGCCTCCGAAGCCCAAGACTTCGCCGGTATCGCAGCGTTCATCGCCAGCCGCGCCGCCGACTACATCACCGGCCAGTCGATCTTCGTAGACGGCGGGCTGTCCGTGCACTGAAAAATCACTCGCGCGCAGACCCATGATGCCCGGTGGGACGCACCGTCCGCTGGCGCGTCGTATTTGACGTGATGGAGGACCAATTTGACGTATTTGTCGAAGGCCCAGCGGACAGGAACGAGGGACGCAAGGTCCGGAAGTCGGTGAGAGTTCCGACACGACATGATCGGGGCCGATCGGATCATCAAATGACGGCCACGTGAAGCGCGGGCGATCGCCTCGGCGCCGTCAGCCGCCTTGCCCGAGACCGCCGAGGTGGCAGTGGGTCGCGGCCCGCTGAACCGCTGGTGACTGGAGGTCGATTGTCGTCGGGATCACGAAGGACACGCCGTTGCGGTCGAGCACGCCGCTGGAGCCGGCAGGGCTGCCGGGCGGTGTCGTTGTCGGATCTGGGAAACCGCTGACCCCATGAGCGCGCATGCATTCGGAGATCGCCAGCATCTGTGCCTCGGTGGCGGCGGATGGCTGTCCGGACGCGGGAGCGCCGCCCGGTAGGAGTTGGCCGCACGCCGTCTGGGCCGCATGGAACGCCGGCGATGCGGGGTTGATCCCGGAGCTGCTCTTAAGCGTGAAGCTGACGCTGCCGCCGGAGGTGCTCGGATCCGGGAAGTTCGGCACCCCACGCGAGCGCATGCAGTCCGCGTAGCTGATCGCGGCCGCCGCCAGGTTCGAGGCACTCTTGCTCGGGCTGCTCGGGCTGGTCGATGACCCGCAGCCGACGATTACCAGCACGCCGGACACGACAGCGACGGCGATCGGCAAACGATCGCGGGCCTGGTCGAAGGGCACCGACATTCGGGCGTGGTTCCCGCGGCGCTGGCGCCAGGCGCGGATGAGGTGGCTGATCAGCGGGAATACAAGGACCATCTTCGGGTTCCTTGGACTTCGTTGACAGCCATTGCGCCAAGGTACGCGGCGGCAGAAGACCCGTCATCGGCCCCCGGGCCGATCTTCGTACTCCGCCCCTGGGTGGAGTTGCATGCCGCCGAGGCCCACCTGGGTGTAGACGTCGGAACTGGCCCCAGCGTGGACGAGGGAATTGACGGGAAGTTCACCGCCGAGGTGTTCTCTGCGATAAGCACTCAACCCATCACGCCAAGCTCGTCAAGGCTTGGGCCGTGCCGCTCCCGCATTCATCAGGCTTGTTTGTCCGCGGCCTGCCCGCGGGAGCGCAGCAGTTCGAGCACCGCGGCGCTCGGCCGTTTCGGCTCGTCCGGGTTGAGCGTAATCCCATCGAGCGAGGCCCCCGCGTCGAGCAGCAGCGTTACGGTCGCTACCCAGTCCGGCGCCGGGGCGCTGTCGGGCACCTCGCCGCTGCCCACGAGCGCCCATTCGAGTGGCTGGCTCTGCCAGCGGGTGTCACGGACACTGAGGTCGGCGCCATGGGCGAGCAGCAGGCGAACGGTCTCGGTGCTCCCCGCATAGGCAGCGGCGTGCAGCGCGGTCGCGCCGTCGTCACCGCGGGCCCGGATCGGGAAGCCGACCTCCAGCGCCAGTTCGACCGCAGGGGTGTTCCCGTGCTCGGCGGCCGCGACAAGTGCGGACAGATCGGCGGCGTCCAGATGGTCCACCAGCGCCGGCTCAAGATCGAGGAGCTGGTGAGCCGTCGCGGAATCCCCGAGGAGGACCGCCTCGAGCAGCCGCTCGATGGGATCGTCACCCGCACGCCCGAGCAGTTCGACCGTTTCCGCAACGCCGGCGTTCAGCGCCCGACGACGCGCGGAGCGCCCGTCCCTCCCCGGGGCGCCGGGGTCGGCGCCAGCGGCAAGGAGAATCTCCACCGCCGCCAGCCCGCCCATCGCGACCGCCTCGGCCAGCGACTCGGCGAACAGCGCGGGTGATCCATCGGCCGCGTCGGCGAGTAGCTTCAGGCACCAGGTACCGCCGGCGGCGTATAGGGCCGCGACCAAGGTCTCGGACCGCACCCGTGCTCCGCGGGCCAGCAACTCCCGGATGATCGGCTCGTTATTAGAGCTTGAGTTGGCGCTCGTTACGGCGCATTCCAGCGGCCGCCAGCAGTGGCCGCCGGCGGTCTCGCCCTCGATCGCGGCCCCAGCGTCGAGCAACAGACGCGCGACCGCCATCAGCCCCGGCGCCCGCGCCGGATCCAGATGAAAGCGCGAGGCACATGCCAGATGCAGCGCTGTCCAACCGCTGCGCAAATCGGCGCGGGTGGCAGCGCCAGGGTCACGTCGGAGCTCCGCCGTGACACGGGAGGCATCGCCCAGCACGACCGCGACCGCAAAGCCGGCCTCGGCCAGCGCCGGGGTCTCGGCCAGCATCCGCGCCGCCGCCCCGATCTGAAAGCTGACGCTGAAGCGCAGGAACCGTACGATGTTCTCGTCGAGCGTCGCGTTGCGCGCCTCGATCTCGTGCACCAATGCCGCCCAGCTGGGCTGGCCGAACTCGCGTGCCAACGCTAGCTGAGCGCCCGCGAGCGTGAGCGGCGCGGACACCGCCGATATTCGTTCCAACGACGCCCGATCACCGGTCCTGGCACCGCGCAGCAGCTCCTTCGCTTGGCGCCGGAGCTGCTCAAGGTCCGGGTGCTCGGGAAGAATCGACATGACATCTCGCTGAGGCCGGTGGTCCGCGCGCCAGGCCTGGAGATCGTCAGATGATCGCTGCTTCGCTTCGAGAGGTGAACTCGGTTCTGCCCGCGGACCCGGAGGCGCCCTCACACGCCGGGACATAACCTACCACGCGACTGACCGCTCCGGAATGGGCGCGCAACCAGACCAGACGCGAGCCGGCGTCCTACGGATGACCAGCCGAGCCCACCCAGGGCTGACGAGCTAAAACCTGTGTCGGCCGGACGCTCAGCCGGTTGCGAATTGGTAACAACTGACGCTTCGCGAGGGAGCAGACTTGCCGTAGCCCGGACAGGAGCCGATTGGATGAGAGGTTTTCGTATGCCCGACCGCAGGTTGTCGATCGCCACGCTGCTGGTTGCGGCAGGCCTCGCGGTATTCGCCGCACCCGCTGTTGCCGGTAACCGTCCGAACAGCTCGTGGTCTGGCAGCGAGACCTTCAATAGCCGCGTGTTCGCGACTGGCAACGACATCACTCACGCGATCCCGGGTGGACGCGAGACGATCTCACAGCCGGACGACATCACCTACTTGCACGGTCGAATCTACGTCGGATTCCAGAATGGGGTCGGCCCTCAGGGCCAGGCGAGCGCATCCGGTAACGTCGAGAGCACGATCGTCGCCTTCGACCGCTGGGGCAACCCGGTCGCTGAGTGGAATATCGTCGGCAAGTGCGACGGGGTCACGGCCGATCCGGAATTGGGCCGCCTGATCGCCACCGTGAACGAGGACGCGAACTCCAGCGTGTACCTGATCAACCCGCAGGGCGGCGCGATCCACTACCAGTACAGCGAGCCGCTCCCCCATAACGGCGGCACCGACGCGATCTCGATCTACCACGGAATGGTTCTGATAAGCGCGTCCGCCCCTGGGACGACCGGCACCGAGCCGGCCCCGCAGCCGACCTTCCCGGCGGTGTACGAGGCGACGTTCGACCCGAGCACGCGCATTGCCGATGTCACCCCGCTATTCCTCGACGAGGACAGCGCCACCGTCGCCAACGTCAACGCGTCTGACTTCGGACAGAGCGTGCCTCTTGCGCTGAGCGATCCCGACTCCAACGAGGACGTGCCGAGCTATGCGGCTCGCTTCGCCGGCGACTTCATGCTCACGAGCCAGGGCGACCAGGAGCAGATCTTTGTGCGGAACGCGGGCACCCCGGGGCAGCAGCTGTCGGTTCTGTCGCTCACCAGCTCCGTCGACGACACCGCGTGGCCGTCCGACGCCAACGGGACGATCTACACGACCGATAACTCCGACAACTCGATCTACGCCATCACCGGTCCGTTCCGGCCCGGTCAGGTGTTCGTGGCCGACACCCCGTGCGACGAGAACAGCGCGCCGGCCAACTGCCCGGCGCCCGGGT
This sequence comes from uncultured Solirubrobacterales bacterium, assembly GCA_963709135.1. Taxonomy (GTDB): domain Bacteria; phylum Actinomycetota; class Thermoleophilia; order Solirubrobacterales; family Solirubrobacteraceae; genus Palsa-465. Next base: position 755,145 of record CAVPVI010000005.1, read on the forward strand.
ATCCGCCGAACTTCCTCGCAGAGCTCGATCCGTGGACCGGCGTGATCAGTCCGGTGACGCTCTCCGGACCGGCACCCCAAGCCCAAGGGATGCTGTTCCTCCCGTAACCTCGACCCCGAACCGAAGGTCGGACCATCTCAGTTCCGGCCGCTAAAGCCGGCTCCGTCAGCTGAGCACAATTTGGTGGTCGATCAGAGTTACGCCTGACCGGACCTGGCCGGCTTCTCGAGGTGAAATGGCTGCGCGACATCCTCAGACCTTTTCGAAGTAGCGGGGGCAGGATTCGAACCTGCGACCTTCGGGTTATGAGTTGCGAAAAGGGCCTCTAGCTCCCGCAAATTGGGCGAGATTTCGGCAATAAAAAGCCCGCTTTGGGGTTAGAGCTCATCCACTTCACGAACAGCGACTCAAAGTCGATGTTCAGGCATGCAGGCTGTCCCGACTCTTAGTCCCGTCAATGGCACCTTGATCGGGGGGTACCTGGCCGCGTTCAACCTCTACAACTCGGGACCCACAGGCCTGCTTGTTCGCATAGGCGTTCGCGAGTTTCGGGCGTCGCTTAATGCCTGGGAATCGGCACTTTCCGGCTTCCCGAGGATCCCACCCAAAGCCGGGTTTGTTGTTGTTCGCAGGTTTCCACCCAAGGGCCCGACGTTCGCAAGTAATCGGCGGGCTGTTCGCGGGTAATCCCGCGCCGACGTTCGCAAGTTACAACGCGCTGTTCGCAAGCATCCGGCGGCCTGTGGGGTCAGAGGCCGAGGACGCGGCGCCATCTGGCGACGCCGCCGTTGCGGCTCGCGGCGGCGTACAGGTCGCGTTTGCCGGCGGCGACGAACTCGTCGTAGGCCGGCCATGAGGAGCGGCCGTCGAGCCACGCGCGCAGCTCGCGCTCTATCGCGGCCTCCGTCCACGCGGTCTTGCGCCCAGGGCGCTGGCCGCCCGGGGCGCTGCTTGCCGAGCTGGCGAACACGTAAGTCGTGGTCGGCCCGCGACCGTGGACGTTCAGCACGCCGTGTTGAACGAGCGACTGCAGCTCGCTGTTCGCTGTCGAACGGGACACGCCAGCGGCGGTCTCGTACTCGCGGCGGGTGAACTCGCGTCGCCCGTCGAGGCGCAGCCGGGTGAGTGCGTTCTGCTGTGAGCCGCTCAGCCGCAGCGGCCCGCGGTCAGCGCCTGCGACGAACTGCCCGAGGTCGACGACGGTCGAGGCGACCCGCTCGTACTCCTCGGCGAGCCCGCGCAGGAAGTACTCCAGCCAGTTCTCCATGTTGAGCGTCCGCTCGCGCACCGATCGCAGCGCCTCGTAGTAGGCGGTCCGGTTCTCGGCGTAGTAGCGCTCGAATGAGAACATCCGGCCGGGCACCACCTGGGAGTGCGCGAGCACCGCTGCCTGGAACAGCCGGGCGACGCGTCCGTTGCCGTCCGCGAACGGGTGCACGTCGGTGATCCCGTAGTGCATGACTCCGGCGACGATGAACGGCTGCTCGCCGCCGCCGGAGGCGAGCTTTCGCTGCATCCAGTCGAACATGCTGCGCATCCGCGGGTCTACCTCCGCGGTCGGCGGACCCTCGTGCAGGACCTTGCCGGTGACCCGGTCAACGACTAGCGCGATCCCGTCGCGCCACTGACCCTCATGGTGGGGCTTGAAATGCGGGTCGTCCTCGCGGCCCAGGCCTTTGGTCGTGACGCGGTGCAGCTCCTTCAGGAACTCGGGCGTCAGCATCAGCGTGCCCGCATCGACCCGCTCGTCGATCAGATCCAGCGCGTTCACGTAGTTGACCAGCTCGATCTTCGCCTTCGTGTCAGGCGCGAGCACGCCCCGCGCCGCCCGCTCGGCCTCGATCAACGGCAGCTCGTTGCCCTCGATCAAGTTCGAGTAGTGCACCGTCCCAACGCGCGCCGAGGCGCGCAACTCGTCAGCAACCGCCGGCAACACACGCGCCCCGCGCACAGTCCCCAGGGCGGCGGAGATCCGCATCAACAGCGACGCGGCCTGCTCGGTGTAGCGCCGGTAGTTGGCGGAGAACCTGAGGCTGGCGGGGATCTCGTCCACACACAAAGTCTACCAGCGACACACACAATATAAAAGCATGATTTACAGCGAGTTTATGGGGAGCTACCGAATGCACACAGAATACCGTCCAAGGCCCCCGCAGTCATGTCCGTTGCGCCATTCTCACAACTTCTCCCAGCACACACACGGAAAGAAATCGCTCTGTCCAGGGATAAGACAAGCATCTACCGAGAGCACACACAACATCTGCCGCCCGGCTGGGGTCGAGGAGCGCGGTGATCTCGGTCCCTCCGGGCGACTGCACAGGGCCGGGGTAGAATTCCTACTTATGGATAGCTGCCCTTACGATCTCGGACGGATCGTCGGGGAGGGCGGTTTCGCGATCGTGTACCGGGGCACGCATCGCGGGACTGGACGGGTCGCGGCGGTGAAGGTGCAGCGCGACGGGCCGCTCGCGCAGCTGCGGTTCCGCAGCGAGATCGAGGTGATGCAGCAGCTCGATCACCCGCATGTGATGCCGGTGCTGGAGATAGACCCGGGCCGCCGCTGGTATGCGATGCCGCTCGCCAGATACTCACTGCGCCAGCTGCACGACCGGGAGCCCGGCGCTTGGGGTGAGCTGCGACGCGCGCTCGGCTCGATCAACGGGGCGCTGATGCACACGCACCCGCACGACTTCATCCACCGCGATGTCTCCCCGGACAACGTGTTGCTACTGGAGAGCGGCCACTGGGTGCTCGCCGACTACGGGATCGTGATGCCGCGGCGCCCCCGGGCGGGACGGCCGACGACGACGGGTACGCTGATCGGGACGGAGTTCTTCTCCGCGCCGGAGGTGCTGCGGGACCCGTCCAGCGCCACGACGGCCTCGGACATGTTCTCCGGTGCCGCGGCCCTGACTCGCCGCCGGCGATCAACCAGTCGATGCCGATCAGCTTGAGCCCTTCGAGCGGGCCGAGGAGCGGCTCGGCGGAGATGAACCTGACCGCGGCCGGCACCTCGCGCAGGTAATCGGCTCGGTGCACGAACCGGCGGTTCTCGATCGAGACGCCCATCCACACGTTCTCCGGCCAGTCCAGCTGGCCCGCGATGCTCGCCAAGCGTTCGTGGCGTTTGGTGAGAATCTGGAAGGTGTGCTGGCTGGCGGCAGCCATCACGTCGAACACCCTGGCGATGTACCCGTCGGGGATCTGCTCGTGGAACAGGTCGCTCATCGAGTTGACGAAGATCACCCGGCGCTGACGCCAGCGAAGCGGCTGATCGAGCCGCTCCGGCCACAGACGAAGCGCGAACCCCTGCTCATAGTGATGGCCGCTGATCCCCTGCAAGCGCTCGGCGAACGTCTTCGCATAGCAGTGAGCGCAGCCGGGGCTGACCTGGTCGCAGCCCGTGACCGGGTTCCACGTCGCCTCGGTCCACTCGATCGCGCTCTGCTGCACCGCAACCCTTCGCCACCGTCCACTACGACCCTGCCGGGACCGCCGTTGCCGATCGGCCCCGCTGATCGCTCAGTATGGGCTCAGATCGCCGCAGCGTATGCAGCGTTCTGCGTGGTCGAACCCGTCGCGCGCCCCGCATCGCGCGCAGGCCACCGCGCCGACGACGGCCAGCACCCGGGTGAAGTCGGGCGCCTGGCTGAGGTGCGTGGCGACGTCGACCGTGGTCCAGCGGGCGGCTGGGTCGATCACGAACGTGGAGCGGATCAGAGCAGACCAGTATGCGCCCGCCGGCGACAGCGACTTGCTCTGTCCCGGGCCGATGTTCGTGAACCGCGCGGACACCGCGCGTGCGATAGACGACGTCGCGGAGCTGTACCTCTATCAACTACGCCGCAACGGATGGCGCTACGCGGATCAGATCCGGATGCGCGACCACTACTCGGATCGGCCTGCGTACCGGCTGATGTTCGCGACCGGCTCCCCGCACGGGATCGAGCTGATGTCCGACATCGCGTACCGGTATGAGCAGTCGCTGCAGGACGAGGAGGCCGCGGGCGCACTCACCCTGTGGCACGACCATGACGCGCGTCAGCGTCTGGTCGATCTCCGTGATCGGGTGTACGCGACAGGGCTTGCGGCCGGCACCGCGTCCCGCGAGCAGCTGATCCACACGCTCGCGCCGCAGCTCTTCGGTCGCTACACCAGCACCGAGTACGCGAAGGCGATCCGCGAGGTCGTGCAGGCCGGCCTGATCGATCGGCCGAACGCGGTCGGGATCGAGCCACGCGAACCGCTGCAGTTCATCGAGCCGCCCCAGACCTCGCTGTTCGCGTAGTCGCCGGCGGCCGCTCGGATCAACGCGTAGCGGTCGCGATGGTCGTCACGCAGATCGCAGCCAGGTCGTGGCGGAGCTGGCTGGTGTGCGGGCGATCGCGCTGACCGTCGCGCGAGCGCAAGTGGTGCTGGTGCGGGCCACGGGCTGTGATCACCGCGGGCTGGCAGTCGCGTTGTGTTCGCGCCCGCCGGTATCGCTGTCAGGAGTGGTCACGGGGGCGGCGAGCCCGATCTAGTCCGCATCGGTGTCGCTCGGCGACGACACTGGCCTGCAGGAGCTGCTCGACGACTTCGTGTCCGCTTCGACGGCCAGCCGCCGGTCCGCCAATTCGGCTCCGCGGGATCGGCCATCCGAGTCCCGACGACTGCATTGACCCTTTCCATCGGACACGGAGGACGAGCGCTTCTATGTCGGCTCGAGCCCGGGAGCCGCTACTGCGTCGCTATAGCTATGCCACGAATGCGCCCGCTGGAGGCGGACGCCCGTGCCATCCCGTTGGCCACCAAGAGTTCGGAGTGGGTCGAGGATTCCGACGGGTAGCCAGCTTGGCCTCGCCGCTCCGCTGAACACCGGCCTGTTAGTCACGTTCACCGAGGAGCTCCACGCAGCGACGGGCGCGGTCGGCCACGAGCTGCACGAGCTGGGCAGGCAGTGCGCGCTGCAACGCGACGACATCGGATGTACCGGCCGCGTCCGCGAACGCGTCGGGCGCGATCTTCGCCAGCTCACGCGCCCGCTCGATAAGGGCCTCGGCATCGAGACCGAGGTCGCGTGCGGCGTCGGGCCAGCGGTTGCGCTGGAGAGAGACGTCATAGCTCGAGCCGATCTTCATCGCCAGCCGTAGCTTGCGCTCGTGTGTGCCGTAGGGCAGCGCCGAGGCGATGTCATAGAGCGGCGCCAGGCGCACCTGATTACCGGCGAGCAGGACCGAGTAGTTCTTGGCGTGCGCATCGGTGCCGGCGATCAGCCAGTTCCAGATCAGCGCATCGGCGAACCGGCGAACAGCCTCCTCTCCGGCCTGAGGCGTCATCGCGTCGCGGAGCAGGCGGGCGATGCGCGCCGGCGTCGGGCCCCCTTCGTTCTGATACTTGCCGCTCGGCGGCACGCCAAGCGCCTGGCAGAGGTCCTCCTGATGAACCCGCGTGATCTCCTTATCGGCGTCCCCGATGCGGTCGTAGCGGGTGATGACAACCGCGGTCTCGCCGGCGAACTGCGCGACCCGGGAGCGCGCGGCGATCAAGTGGGCGCGCCGTGCCGCGTCCAGGCACAGATGCTCGTTGAGATCGTGATCGTCCAGGCCGGCGATCGCCGGCTTGAGGATGTGGGTCGTCGGGATCGACCCCGACGGGACGCCCCACCGCTTGCCGTCGAACAGCAGCGCGGTCTTGGCCTGGGCGCCGGCCAGGCTGAATTGCCCGGTGAATGACCGGCCGAGCCATGCCGTCGAGTCCTCGCGCAGTTCGCGCAGGCGCCCGGCGACCTCGTCCTCGGTCAGCCACGTCACCTCGCCTGTGCGCGCAAGCACGCGCTCGATCGCGTCGGGCGGGGCGAACCGCACCGCCCCGGCGCAGTCCTCGCCGATCGGCGTGGCGAGCAGCGAGAACGCCGAGGAGGACGACACGTGGAAGTCGCGTGCCCATCGGCGAAGCACCTGGTCGTTGTCGGGCAGCAGGCCCCAGAGCCACGGGCTGATCTGCTGATCGGAGTGCGAGCTCACTGGGACGGGCATCGATAGTGAGAGTGGCGTGTGCCCGCTCTGCGCCTGATAACCGGCGTCGTACTCGAACCGCAGGCGACCGCCGGAGAGCCGTGTCAGCGTCCCGGCGACGACGTCGTCGAGGATGACCAGCAGCGTGTCGGTCACGGCTCGCGGTAGTCGTCAAGCAGAACGTCGAGGTCAACCGGGCTCGACGCGGATGGCGGCGAGGTCCGGCCGTCTGCATCGCGCTCGGCGAGGATCACCGAGAGCCGTAGCGCCTCGAGCAGGCGGATCACGAGCCCCAGCTCGGCCGTCGGCTTGCCCGACTCGAATTCGCTGACCCACTGACGCGACACGCCGGCGATGCGCGCGACCTCTGCCTGGCTCAGCCCCAGATTCAGGCGCCGCCCCCGGACGACGGCCGCGATATCGCGAATGGAGGTGATGGGTGTCGACATTCCGAAGTGTTGTCACCGTACGGAGACAGGCGAGTGATGTAGACGTACGACGACAACTCTAGCACGTCGGCGTACGTCGACAAAGCATGGATGTCGCCGTACGTCGGCACTCCCGATCCCTCGGACGCGCTAGTCGTCCTCATCGTCGGGGACAGGTTCGTAGCCGGCGGCATCCGCACAGGTGCCGCACAGCGTCTGGTACCAGGCTCCATTGCGACGCTGGCAACACACACCGGGCGCACCGCAGAGCTCGCACGTCTCCGCGGCAATCTCCACGGCGCGTTTGACGAGACGATCAGCGAGCTCGTGCCGACGGTCGAGATCCTGCTGTCGCGCTTGACCCTCGGGCGTCTCGAGGTATGCGGCGCGCCGGCGCTCCCACGCCTCGTGGTCAGCGAGCAGGCGCGCCTTCTCGGCTGGGCTCGTGGTCTCCCCCGCAGCGGCGGGCTCCGGGTCGCTCGGATCCACGATGCGCTCAACATCGCGCCAGTAGAACCGCAAGCCGGCGAACTTCTCCTTGACCTGGAGGATGCGGTAGCTCGGCAGGAGCGCCGAGAGTCCGCGATCGAGTTCTGTGAGGAGCGGATACCAGCCACGCTCACAGCTGATCCATCGCCCCCAACCGTCCGGGATACGAATGAGCATCGCCCGGAGGTGAGGCGCTGCTCGCACTCGGTGACGGCACGTTCGAAAAGCCGCCCACCGCTCGCGAAGGCGTCCGCTGGCTCAGCGACATCAGCACCGACGTCCTCTTCGTGACGCTGAGAAAGAGCGAGAGCCGGTATTCGCCGTCAACGCGCTACCGCGACTACGCACTCTCGTCTCGACTCTTCCACTGGGAATCCCAGAGCACGACCGGCCGCGACAGTCCGACGGGTCGTCGCTATCGCCAGCAACGCGAAGCCGGCACCATGGTCCTGCCCTTGGTGCGCGAGAGCCCCACGCTCGCCAACGGCGCAGGAGCGCCCTTCACGTTGCTCGGGCCGGTGATGTTCGTCGAAGACCGTGGGGAGCGGCCGATCCAGATCACGTGGCGGCTACAGACGCCAATGCCCGAATCGCTGCTCGAGGTCGCGCGTCTCGTCGCGGCGTAGACGAGTCGATCACGAGCTCACCTCGGTCCCCACTCATCGGCTAAACGGCACTTCCGGACTTCCGAAGCGCGTCCAAACCGTCGCTTTTCGAGCTCCGTTTGGTACTCCAATGTGGTACTCCACCTCAACAAGATCAGTTGAGATTCACACACCGGAAAAAAGAAAAAGCCCGCAAAAGCGGACCTTTTCGGAAGTAGCGGGGGCAGGATTCGAACCTGCGACCTTCGGGTTATGAGCCCGACGAGCTACCAGACTGCTCCACCCCGCGGCGGACATATATTGATAGCAAATCGCGGCCCGCTTCGCCAAAAAGCCGATTGTGGAGTGGCGCAGAAATGCGTGTTGGATCGGCGTGCGCACGATGGCGGAGCCTGTAGATCACACCCTTTGCCACGGCGAGACATCGGGAAGCGGTGCTTGGAGGCACGAGCGGTGGCGGCCCCGGTCGGAGCGCCGATCGCATGGTTAGCGACCCAAAACGCACGGGCGCCGAGCGCTTTGGGTCCCGCCGAGGTTCAGCTCACGGGGCGCCGGTAGAGGACGACATTGCGGTCGAGGCGGGTGCCTGCGAAGCCCTGGGGGCGGCCTCCCTGGGCATCGAGGTAGGCGAGCTCGCGGGAGATCGTTCCCAGGTGGCCGGGGAATACGTGGTCGAGCATCCAGGTCTGGATTACGACGCCGCCACCGGCGGTGGTGAGGATGCGCAGGGCGCGAGCCTGCTGCGGGTAGTCGATCAGCGAGGCGGTTTCGATCTGCCAGTAGCCGCCGCCCGGCGCCGGGCGGGGCGTGATCCGGTTGCGGTGGGTGTGACCCGCGAGGGTGGCGATCACCGAGGGCGCGTGGTCGAGCAGATCGAGGACCTGCGCGCCGCCGGCCGAATCCGCGAGCGGCTGATGGGAGATGACGATCAGCCAGCGTCCGGCGGACGCCGCGAGCTGACCGGCGAGCCAATGCGCCTGGCCGGCCGCCACAAGCCCGCCTGAGCCGCCGTCGCGGCGGGCGAGGTCGAGCACGAGCAGGCGCAGATCCGATCCGACGTCCACGGCGTAGTCGAGGCGGGCCGTGGCGCCCGCGCCCGTGCCGCCACCGACAGCGCCACCTTTGGCGCCGCGGCCCGCCCCACTCCCGGCGCTGAGCACGCCACCACCGCCACCGAGCGTGCCGCCCAGGCCACGGCTAGCGGCATCGCGCAGGCGGGCGATCACTTCGGTGAACGACAGCTCGCGACGCGCCGGATCGGGCGCCACGTTCACGGTCGGTCCCGCCAGTGCACGTGCCAGCAGCTCTCCGACCAGCACCGGATCGGGCGGGCCGTCGGGCGAGCCGGCGCCGCCGGACCCGCCGGGCGCCAGCCGGAGACCGGGCGGCAGCGTCAACCCTGTCGGCAGGTCCCAGAGGGCGCGATCGCCGACTGCGAGCGAGCGCGTCAGTGCCGTCGGCACGAGCTCACCCGCGACCAGTGCATCGTGATCTCCGAGCACCGGCAGCCAGGGAATGCCAAGGCCGGCGCACGGGAACGCGTGTACGGCATCCCGTAGCAGCCCGGGGTGGCGCGGCGCATCGACGTCGGGGCGGTAATAGAACGGGTCCGGGTCGGAGCCGAGCTGTACGCCGTAGTAGCCGTGGGGCCCGCTACCGGGGTGTACGACGCCGCCGGCCAGAACGGTCAGGGCATGCGCCAGCTCGTTGCTCTGGACGTTGTCGATCAGATCCCCGCCTTGGATCACGAGGTCAGGGCGTAGAGCCCGTACGGACGCAAGCGCGCCGGCGAGTACCTGCACGGTCAATGCCTCCTGGGGCCGAAAAGTTGATTCGAACGGCGCCCCGAGTCGATCGAGGAAAGTGACGCGCGCCGGCGAAGAAGCGTCGAGCACGTGGGCATCGGTGACGTGAGCCAGCGTGGCCAGCACGCCGGTGGCGGCCTCGCGGGAGCCCAGCTCGAAGCGCTCACCGAAGGCCTCACCGGGACCGACTCGCAACTGTCCATCCCCAAGCTGGTCATCCCAGGTCGACTGTAAGGTCGAGCCTGAGCGCTCTCGGCCTACGCCAGCGACAGCGTCCGCTCCGGCGCCGCCATTTCGACCTGATACCCCAGCAATTGAAGCAGATCCACCGCCGCCACATCCTCCCAGCGCCAGCGCTCCGGCGACCGCGGCCAGCCCAGCCTCACCGAGGAATCGACGCCTCGTGGTCCCCCATACCTGGGTCTCGACTTGAGCCTTAGACTGGCTCTTAGTGGTGTCTTGCGGAGACCCCTCAGTCATTAGCGAACATGCCTCATGCGGACGCCAGCCCCTCGACGACTGCCTGCCCGGATGTCCCCCGCGCCACCCAGGTGACCGCGATCACAGCCGCGAGCGCCAACCCGGCGAGCACGACCACGATCTCGCGCGCGCCGGCACCCAAGGGCAGCGTCGCGTAGTTCTCCGCCAGGCGCGAGAGTTCCGGCCCGAGCACGAGCCGCTCGAGCAGGACCCCGACGACCGCGGCCGGAACCACGATCGCGAGCGCCGCGCCGAACAGCAGCCGCCACACAGCGCCGGCGCCGGCGCCGCAGGCGCGCAGGACCGCGACCGTAGTGCGGCGTTCCTGCATCGTCAGCGCGCACGCCTGGAGCAGGGCGTACAGGCACACGAGCCCGTCGACGATCGCGACGGCCTCGAGGATCGCGCGCAGGACATCGACCAGGGGGGCGCCGCGGGCAGTGGCGCCGGCGGCCTCGGCGGGTTCGGCGCCGAGCCGGATCAGGGCCTCGTACACATCGCCTTGGTTCCCATTTGGACCCACGAGCACGGCAATCTGCGAGGGAGCCGACGGATCGGCGCGCAGCAGCGCGGCGGCTGGGATATAGGCGACGCGTCCATCATGGTCAAGCGAGCTGACGGTACCGCTGACCCTCAACCTCAGCTCGACCCCGTTCGAGAACGCGAGCGCCAGCACGGATCCGTCGCTCAGTCCCAGCGCCTCGGCCAGGCCAGCGCCGACTTCGGCCTCGCCGTCACTGCGCAGCCGGCGCCCGGACACCAGCGGCGGCGCCTCGAACACGGTGTGGTTGCCGGGGTAGGCGACGACGTCGATCGTCTCGCCCAGATCGAACGAGTCGGCGGCCTCGGTCTCGTAGCGCGGCGCTGCCGCCTGCACCCCGGGGATCCGCCGCACAAGGCCAGCCGCAGCGGGGGGCAGGACGGCGGTCAGCTGGTAGCGCTTGCCGAGCGCCCCCGGGTCGGTCTCAAGCGTGCTGAGCTCCGAGGCGAGCATCAGCATCAGCAGCACGAACGCGGTAGACAAGCCGAGCGTCACGACCGCCGCCAGCAGCCGCGCCCGGCGCGCGGCGACCAGTCGCGCCCCGAGGATCCCCAACCCGCCGCCGCCGCCCGCCAGCGATCCGCGCCCGCCACCCACCAGCGACCTCCGCCCGCGTGGCGAAGACCCGACGTCGCCGCCCCGCAGCAACCCGACGACCGATCTCCCGGCCGCACGCCAGGCCGGCCACGCGGCCCCGAGGGCTGGGATCAGCACCCCCGCCAGCCAGGCCAATGCGAGCGGCAGCGCCAGCGCGCCGCCCGGTGCCGGCTGGTTGAGCAGCGTCAGCAGCCTGCCGGACGCCGACCACGTCGACAGCGCCCCGGCGAGCACGCCGATCGAGCAGAACGGGACCGCGACCAGCAGCCCCTCGAGCGCCTGCGCGAGCGTCTCATGTAGCCGCGTCGCGCCAACCGCCCGCCGCACTCCGATCGCACCGAGTCGCCGCTGCACCTCCGCGCGCGCCGACGCCGCCAGCATCACGCCCGCCGTCACCAGCGCGATCAGCGACAGCGCCACCAGCAGGTCGATCACGATCCCCGCCGCCTGGTCGAGCAGGACCCGCAGGCCGGACTGCGTCAGGAAGCGGATGCCGCGCAAGCCGAAGCTGGTCTCACGCGCCTGCACAAGCACCTCTGGCAGGTAGAGCGGGTTCCGCAGCCAGATCTCAGCGAGGTTTACCTGTGGGTCTCGCTGCGCACCGAAGCGCGCGTCCAGAGCCGGGCGCGACAGGTAGAGGCGAGGCTCGCCGAGTGGATAGCCGACGTCGTCGGGCCCTTCGGCCAGCCCGACCACAGGTTGCGGACCGAGCCCATCGACGTAGAGCGTGTCGCCGACGCGGATCCCCCAGGCCGACGCGAATGCCTGCTCGACCAGCACCTGCGATCCCCGATCGGCCAGGTTCTTCCCCGCCACAACCGCATAGCCGCGCAGGCGACCGGGTGCGTCGAGCACTTCCGCTACGGCGTCGCCCCGCCGGTGGCCCTCGAACGCAACCCCCACGTCGGTGACCTCGTAGCGCAGGGAGTAGCTAGCAAGGTCCGGGAGCGCGCGGATCCGCTCGCTCACGGATTGCTCGGACGCCGGGTCGAAGCGGACGATCACGTCGGGCAGCCCGGCCGCCCGCGCCGCGCGGTCAAAACCCGTCCCGAGCCCGTAGGCGACGACGACCGCGGCCGACAGCATCGCCGCCGCGAGCGCGATCCCCAAGCCCGTCAGGAGCGCCCGGCGCCGGCGCAGCCGCAGGCCCTGGCGAGCCTGCCCGAACGCAGCCCGCAAAGCCGTCATGGTCCCGCCTCCCCCCAGTCGCCCACGGCACCGAGACCTCCGGCTTCGCGCCGATCGCCCACGATCCCCGGACTCCCCGGCTTCTCGAGCTCCGCGGCCGACGCCGACAGATGCCCGCCGTCGAGGTACAGGACCCGGTCGGCGATCGCGGCCGCATCGACCTCGTGGGTGACGATCACGACTGCGCGGCCGCGCAGGCCGCGCAGCAACTCGAGCACCGCCGCCCCGTTCTCGGCGTCGAGGCTGCCGGTCGGCTCGTCGGCGAGAACAAGCTCGGGTCCGTTGACGAGCGCCCGCGCGAGCGCGAAGCGCTGCTGTTCGCCGCCCGACAGCTCGTGCGGCAGGTGATCGGCGACCGTCCGCAGACCGAGTTGCTCGATCAGCGCCGCGGCGCGCCGGGAGCCACCAGCGGGCGCGCCGGGCAGGCGCGTGGCGAGCAGGACGTTCTCGGCGCCGCTCAGCTCTTCGATCAGCTGGAACTGCTGGAAGACGAAGCCGATGTGGCGCAGGCGGATCCGCGCCAGCCGCCCGCTGCGCCGCCCGTCGAGCCGCTCGCCTGCGACCGCGATCGACCCGGAGTCAGGGGCATCGAGGCCACCCAGCAGGTGCAGGAGCGTGGACTTGCCGCTGCCCGAGCGCCCGAGCACCGCGACCACCTCGTCAGCGTGCACCGACACACCGACGCCGTCCAGCAGCCGCCGCGCGGCCCTGCCGGCCCCGACCGTCTTGACGAGATCACGGGCTTGCAGCACCGCCATCGCGACCAGCTACCAGACCGTGAAGAACAGCAGCTCCACCGCCAGCGCCTGCAGCGACAGCGCCAACAGGATCGGCCGCAATCGGCCAGCGGGCACGACACCCGCCGCAGCCACGCAGGCGAGCGGCGCGAATGGCAGCCAGATGCGCTCGGTCTCCCCGCCGGTGGTGCCCAGCAGCGAAGCGATCGCCACCACTGCGGCGGTGGCGAGCGCGGCGCCATCGCCGGCGCCGAGGGCCCGCAGCGCGAACCAGGTGATCGGCAGGCCCAGCATCAGTGCCCACGCCGCCGGCGAGCCGAATAGCCAGAAGGCGTAGGGCCGGTAGCGCCAGGTGCCGTGGAAGTAGACCTTCGAGGTGGCCCGCAGGGCGCTGAACGGGTCATAGCCGAAGGCCATGAACAGCGCCAGGTTGAACAGCACGACCGCGACCGCCGCTGCGACCCCCACCCGGATCCCCGCACGCCAGCCGTCGCGGTGCAGCACGACCAGCGCCGACCAAGCCGGGATCGCCAGCAGCAACCACGAAAAGAACGCCGCCAGCGCCGCCGCGGCGGCGCCGGCCAGCAGCGCCCAGGTCCGCGGCCGCACCAGCAGGCAGGCGGCCACCATCCCCAGCGCCGCGAACGCGTAGTCCGCCGAGGTCACCCCGAACAGCAGCACCGACGGCGCGAACGCGGTCAGGATGCCCGCCAGCCTGCCGCGCTGCTCGCCGCCCAGCGTGCGCCCGAGGTCGTAGGCGAGCGGCGCCGTCAGCGCACCAACGCCAATGCACAGGGCCGCCATGCCACCGGCCGAACGGATCCCCAGTAGGTCGAGCGCGACCAGCGGCCCCGGCGGGTTGCCCTTGGCGTGCAGCGACAGGTATGGAAAGACCGCCGCAAAGTGCTCCAGTAAGTACGGGATCCCGTGGATCAGCGCAGGCAGGCTCGGCAGATACTCATAGGGGCCCTCGTTCGAAGCGTGGCGCCCGGTCGCGAACATCCCCCACCAGCCGCGCGCCCCCTCGTGCGCCAGGTTCAGCGAGAGGCCGAGCGCCAGCGCCAGCGCGTACATGCCGAGCGCGAACGCGAGGCCGGCTCGCGCTCGCGTCAAGAGCGCGGGCGCGATCGCCAGAGCGCCGGCGATCGTAACCACGTAGATCAGCGCCAGCGCCTTCACGCGCGGATCCCAGTGCATCAGGAACGGCGGCAGCGGCAGGCCGAGCTGACCCCCGGTGGCCTTGATCGTGAGGCCGACGACGACCACGATCCCGGCGGCGCCGAGCCCCGCCCACGGCAGCGCCACGCCGATCCGCGCCGGCAGCCGCGCCGGGCGCGGGCGCGGGCGCGGGCGCGCAAGCTCGGCTGTGCTCACGCGGACGCTGATCCCGGACTCGAACTTCGCGCGATGCCGACGCGGACCGCGTAAATGACCGCCGACGCGGCGCACAGTGTCAGCGTGATCAGCAGCCAGTTGCGCAGGTAGCCGCTCGGGTGCTGACCGGTGGCTCTGAGGTAGCCATGACCGGCGGGACCGAGGATCAGCGGGAAGTAGACAAGTAGCAGCAACCCGGAGATCAGTGCCGGCGCGCGCACGTGGTTGACGATCGGCACGCGCGCGGGGCGGCGAGGATCGCGGCCCGGCAGCGGGCGGTGAGGGCGGCGTCGCAGCACCGCACGACTGACGCTGTCGAGCAGCGAGTAAGCCGGCAGCAGGACGACGTCGTGCAGCACCGCCGCCGCGAGAAACCAGCCGAGCCAGTTCACCCAGTGATTCTGGCCGAGCAGCTGGACGATCGCGTAGGCGACGATCGCGAGCACGACGATGTGCGCGAGCAGATGCAGCGGGCTCGCGCCGTAACGGCGCTGGAAGTGGCCTAGCACCAGCGGACGCTCGATCTCATGATTACTTGAACCTCGAGATGCTCATGCTGCTTCGAAGCTCATGCTGCCCACCCACTTGGTGCAATGAACGCCCGGCAGTCCGGGCGCGATGATGCGAGCTGGAAAACCGTGGTCGGGTGAGAGGTTAACGCCGTTGACGCAGAGTGCGAGCAGGGTGCGCACGTCGTTGACCTGATCGCTTGACAGCGTCGCACTCCGGAACGAGCCACCCGGCTGCACCGACTGCACGGACACGCTCGCGCCAGCGGGCGCGCCGACCAGTGCCGCGAGCTCCGCGAGACGCACGCCGGTCCAGTGCTGAGTGGTCGACCAGCCCTCGACGCAGCCGATGGTCAGCTCATGGGTGTGCTGGCGCATCGCCATCAGTTGCTCGCGCGTGAACGAGGCCGTCCGCGTCCCGGCGCGCACCCGCAGCCGCCAAGCATCACCGATCAGCGTGGGCGTGATCCCCGCCGCCACGGCGGTGCGGTTGACTTGGAAGTCGTTGGGTCCGGTGCCGAACACGCGCCCCCGCGGAGCCAGCAGCGCCAGGCGCCGGAGCGGACCGCCGATCGATTCGCCGACGTTGACGATCAGGATTGTCAACGAGGCGCCGCCCACGAGGCCCAGCAGCCCGCGGCGGCTGAGCGTCGCCGGCGCCGGGGCGACGGGCACGAGCCCATCGGTCGCGCCTGCCGCCACGGTCTCAGGCCGCGTGTGTGGCAGATCCTCGCGCAGCGGCGCCAGTACCCCGCGGGCGCGGAACGAGCGCACAACCGTCGGCATCTTGACGATCACGTGCAGCACGAACGCGCCGAAGAACACCCACGCGCCCCAGTAGTGGGCGGTCACGAAGTTGTAGTGCCACGGGTAATAGTCCTGGATGTTCAGCACACCGGTGGCGAACTCGAACAGACCGCCGCCGACCAGCAGCAGCACTGACAGCCGCTCGAGCGCGTTGGCGGGACTGCGCACGGGCGGCCACTGGAACAGCTTCGGGATCACCGACCACAGCTTCGCCAGCAGCAGCGGAATCGTGATCAGCCCGATCGTCACGTGCAGGCCCTGCGTGAATGCGTACAGCCACGAGGGCCCCGAGGTTGGCAACGAGATCAGCACACCGATGTCGTGCGCCGGGTTGATCGTGGCGTTGCCGCGCAAGTTGGGGCGGTAGTTGTCGTGCGAGATCAGGCCGGTCAGGGCGATGATCAGGATCGCCGGCGCCAGCATGCTGCCCAGCAGCGAGGTCAGCCACGGGCCGCGCAGCGGGCTGCGCCAGAAGGTCGGGCGAAACGGCCCGGGTGGCGGCTCATGCAGGCGCGCCCGCAGGCGCGCCCGAAGACGCTCCGGAAGGCGTCCCTCGAGACGCCGGCGCCGGCTCATCGAAGCAACGCTCCCATGTCGCGCACCGCGCGCAGGCTGCCCTGAACGCTGCCGCTGACCTTTGATTGTCCGGCGCTTCGCGGACGGTAGCTGACCGGGACCTCGCCGATCCGCCAGCCGGCCGCAGCGGCGCGCAGCACCATCTCCAGCGGCCAGCCGAAGGCGCGGTCGGCGAGTCGCAGTTCGATCAGCGCCGCGCGGTGCGCACAGCGCATCGGCCCGAGGTCTCGCAGCGGCACCTGGGCGCGGCGACGCAACTCCGCGGCGAGCGCGCGGTTGGCCAAGCGCGCGTGCCACGGCCAGGCGCCGGCGCCGACCGGCCTGCGCGCGCCGAGGCAGATGTCGAAGGCCCCGCCCTGCACCGCTCCGACGACCCGTGGCAGTTCACGCGGGTCAAGCGAACCATCGCAGTCCATGAAGCAAACGAGCTCGGTGTCAGCCGCGATCAGTCCGGTGTAACAAGCTGCCCCGAACCCTCGCGCCGGCTCGCTCACAACTCTGGCGCCCAGCGCCCGCGCGATCTCACCCGAGCCGTCGGTGGAGCCGTTGTCCACGACCAATGGGCGGAACCCCACGCCGAACCGTTCCAGCACGCCCGGCAGCGCTTGCGCCTCATCGAGGACAGGTAACACGACATCGATCACTGTCCAAATCCTGATGCCAGGCGATTAACAGTTGCGAAACGAACCGCTTACACGTTCATGAACGCACTCTTACGAGTTACGAAACAAGCCCCCGGCACACTGGAAAGTCGCACCTTCGTGCGCTTACAGTCGAGGCCAATGCGGATCCTGGTCACCGGCGGCGCGGGTTTCATCGGCTCGCACATCGTCGACGCGTTGCTGGCAGGCGCTCACGAGGTACGGGTGCTCGACGCGCTCGCTCCCGACGTGCACCACGAGCCGCCGGATTACCTGAACCCGGGCGCCGAGCTCGTGCAGGCCGATGTCAGCGACCGGCGCGCCGTGCGCCACGCGGTCCGCGGCGTCGACGCCGTCTGCCATCAAGCCGCCAAGGTCGGCCTCGGGCTCGATATCGCCGACATCACCGGCTACGTGCAGGACAACGATCTTGGCACCGCGGTACTGCTGAGAGAGCTCGCGGCCGCAGGCTTCGCAGGCCGCCTCGTGCTCGCGAGCAGCATGGTCGTGTATGGCGAGGGCGGTTACGAGTGCGCCACGCATGGGCTGGTCCCAGCCCAGCCGCGGGCCGTGGCAGACCTCGACGCCGGCCGCTTCGAGCCCGCCTGCCCGGAGTGCGGCGCGGTCCTGACGCCGCACGCGGTGCTCGAGTCGGCGCGACTCGATCCACGCAACGTGTATGCCGCCACGAAGCTGCACCAGGAGCACCTGTGCTCAGCGTTCTCACGTGAGACGAGGGTGCCCGTGACCGCACTGCGATACCACAACGTCTACGGCCCGCGGATGCCGCGTGACACGCCGTACGCGGGGGTCGCATCGATCTTCGCGAGCCAGCTTGCGGCGGGCTTCGCGCCGCGGGTGTTCGAGGACGGTCGCCAGTTGCGCGACTTCGTGCATGTGCGCGACGTGGCCCGGGCCAACGTGCTGGCGCTGACGCGCGCGCAGCCGGCAGCGGGCGCGTTCAACGTGGCCAGCGGCCAGCCCCGCTCGATCGGCGAGATGGCCGCCGCGCTGTGCCTCGCCGCCGGCCCCGCGGGGCCGGCGCCGGCGATCACCGGACAGTACCGGCTCGGCGACGTCCGCCACGTGTTCGCGAGCGCGAAGCGCGCGGCTGCGCAGCTCGGCTTCGTGGCGCAGGAGGAGTTCCTCGCGGGAATGGCTGAGTTCGCCGGGGCGCCGCTACGGCGCGCGGCGTAGGGGCACGGCGTGCCGATCGGGAACGGGGGCATCGCGCTGCTGGTGATCGCCAAGGCGCCGTTGCCCGGCTACGCCAAGACGCGCCTGTGTCCGCCATGCACGTCGCAGCAGGCGGCGGCGCTGGCGCAGGCGGCGCTGCTCGACACGCTCGCGGTGGTGTCCCGGACACCTGCAGTCAGGCGGGTGCTCGTGTTCGACGACGCCGGCTTGGGCGCTGCGGCGCAGCGCTGGTGTCCGGACGGGTTCGAGCTGATCGCTCAGCGCGGGCTAGGGCTCGACGAGCGCCTGGCGGCGGCGTTCGAGGACGTGGCAACGCCCGCCCTACTGGTGGGCATGGACACACCGCAGCTGACCGTCGAGGTGCTGCTGGACGGGATTACGGCGCTCTCCCGGCCGGGGGTGGACGCGGTGCTCGGGCCGGCGTTGGACGGGGGCTACTGGAGCGTCGGACTGCAGCGGCCTTCACGCAAGGTGTTTGCCGGTGTGCCGATGAGCGAGCCGTTCACGTGCTCGGCACAACGCCAGCGCCTGCGGCAACTCGGACTCACGCTGCACGAGCAGCCGCAGCTGCTCGACGTCGACACGATCGATGATGCGCACGCGGTCGCGCGCCAGGCGCCGGGGACGCTGTTCGCGGCAGCGCTCGCGGGGGTCGACCGGGCGCTCGCGACGGTCGATGCGACGCTCGCGGCCGTCGACGGTGGGCTCGCGGCGGTCGACGGTGGGCTCGCGGCGGTCGACGGTGGGCTCGCGGCCGTCGACGGTGGGCGGGAGCTGGCGGCGTGAGCAGGCATCCGCTGGTGCTCTACGCCGACGGGCTGGGCGCCGGCGGCCGGCGCGACGCCGGCATCACCGTCCGCTTGAGCGACGGCAACGTCGCGCCACTCGCACTGGAGCGATACCTCGGCCCCGCGGACGCCACGGATGTGTCGCTGCTCGAGGGTGTGCGCGGACCGGTGCTCGATGTCGGCTGCGGCCCCGGGCGCTTGCTGCACGCGCTCGCCGCGCGCGGCGTGTTCGCGCTCGGCGTGGACCTGTCCAGCGCCGCGGTGGCGCTCGCCCGCGAAGGCGGCGCCCGCGCGATCGTCGGCTCGATCTTCGACGAGTTGCCCGGCGCGGGCAGCTGGCGCACGGCGTTGCTGCTGGACGGAAATATCGGGATCGGCGGCGAGCCGGTGCGCCTGCTGGAACGCGTCGGCTCGCTGCTCGCGCAGGACGGGGAGCTGCTGGTGGAGCTCGACCGGCCCGGGTTGCACAGCGGCGCGCTGCAGGCGCGGCTGGAGACGCCGGTCGCCGTCAGCGCCTGGTTCGCGTGGGCGCGCGTCGCGTTTGAGGACATCGCTGCGGTGGCGCGCGCGGCGGCATTCTCGGTGGCGCAGGGCTGGCAGGTCGAAGACCGCTGGTTCGCGCGTCTGTGGGTTGATCCAAAGCCTTGACGGAAACGTCGCAGTGCCGGCACAAATGCGTCTAGATTGATCACACGATCGCGTGCATGCTTCCGGGCATGGCTCCGATCGACATCAAGCAGAGGGCAGAGCGGCGGATACGCGCCCTGCTCGACAACGCCGGGCTACCTGAGCCCGATGAGGTGCAGTACGGCCAGGCCAGCATCCGGTTGCTGTGGCATGACCGCAAGGTGGCGGTTGTCGTCGACGTCAGCGACTTCGACGAGGTCGACGGCAACGAGGGCTACCTGCCAGATGGCGTCGCCGCCTGAACTCGTCCTCGGACGAGTACGAGCGGGCCGTTAGGGTGCCCTTACTACCATGCTCGACGCGAAAGCCACCATATCTATAGGGTGCGGCTCCTTGGGAGGGATTGTGATTTCCCGGAAGGGTTGACGATTCACGGCGTGGAGAGGGCCGTGGTCGGTCGTGTTGCGGGAGGTTGTCCTGCGGTGGGATGCTAGGTGGCAGGAAAAGGGGGGCGGGATGCCGAAGTCGGCGTTGCTAGGTAACGTCGACTGAAAGAAGGCCAACGTGTTCGCCGACTCCGGCTCCCATGACGAGATGGTTTCTGCGGCTGGTGAGGATCTCCTGCCGGAGCGGGGGGATGTTGGGTGTGAGGATGGTCGGGGGGATTGGTGTGAGCGCTCGCGGGAGGGGTTTGAGGGGATCGTGGGATGGCTCGCTGATAGTGACGCTGCCGCGCTTGAGCATGGTGAGCTGGAGGCGCAGTTGCGGGCGCGCGGGCGGGAGCTGTTGCGCTGCCTGTTGGGGGATCATCTTGCGCTGCGGACGGTGCGTGAGGAGCGTTTGGATGGCGTGGCGGATGCGCATGGGGTTGAGCATCGCGCGGTTGAGCGTGATCATGAGCGTCCGTTGGCGAGCGTGTTCGGGGAGGTGACGGTCGAGCGGCTGGCGTACCGCGCGAAGGGCGAGGCGAACTTGTACGTTGCTGACGGGCTGCTGAACCTGCCGGTCGAGCATGCCTCGCATGGGGTCAGGCGCCTGGCGGCGATGGAGTCCGCGGCGGGCTCGTTTGAGCACGCGCGAGATATGGTGCGCGAGCACACTGGCCTGGCGTTGGGCAAGCGGCAGGTTGAGGGGCTCACGATCCGTGCCGCGGTGGACTTCGACGCCTTCTATGCCGAGCGGGTCAGCGCCGAGCCGGACCCCGGGGAGCAGCGCGAGCGGGAGAGGAACGCGGTGCTGGTCCTCTCCGCGGATGGGAAGGGGATCGTGATGCGCGCAGAAGCGCTACGGGAGGCGACCGCAAGGGCGGCGCAGCGCGCCTCACCGAAGCTCACAACCCGCCTCTCCAAGGGAGAGAAGGCCAATCGCAAGCGGATCGCTGAGGTCGGCGCGGTTTACGACATCATGCCAGCGCCCCGCACCCCCGCGGACGTGCTCGCCCCGAGCAGCGCGAAGACGCTCCCGGCGCCGAAGGCGTCGGGGAAGTGGCTGACCGCGTCGGTGGTGGATGACGCCGCAAGCGTGATCGCGGACATCTTCGATGAGGCCGAGCGTCGCGACCCGACCCACCAGCGCGCTTGGGTCGTGCTCGTGGACGGCAACAACCACCAAATCGACCGCATCAAAGCCGAAGCCAAGAAGCGCAAGATCAAGGTCACGATCGTGATCGACATCGTGCACGTCCTGGAGTACCTCTGGTCCGCCGCGTGGAGCTTCTTCGAGGAGGGCGACCCCGCCGCCGAGACGTGGGTCAAGGACAAGGCACTCGCCGTCCTGGACGGCCAAGCCGGGCAGACCGCGGCCGCGATCCGCCGCAAAGCGACCTACCAGAACCTCACCGACGCCAAGCGCGCCAAGGCCGACCGCACCGCCGACTACCTCCTGCACAAGCGCCCCTACCTCGACTACCCCACCGCCCTCAAGAAAGGCTGGCCGATCGCCAGCGGCGTCATCGAAGGTGCCTGCAGGCACTCCATATCTATATTGCGCTTTTGCGTCGAGCATCCCTCCGGGATCAGCCGACTACTGGCCGGCCTTGGCGCGGTAGCGGGCGACGGCCAGTGGTGCGAACACTGCGACGATCACCAGCGACCAGACGGCGGTCCCCCAGACGGCGTTGCCGGCGGGCGCGCCAACCCAAAGCGCGCGCATCGCGTCGACGACGATCGTGAACGGATTGACCTTGGCGAACGCCCGCAGCGCCGCCGGCATCGTCCGCACCTGGACGAACGCGGAGGAGATGAACGTCAACGGGAAGACGGCGATGAACCCGACCGAGTTGGCCGCTTCGGTCGAACGCGCAATCAGTCCGACAAGAGCGAAGAACCAGGAGAACGCGTAGCCGAACAGGAGCAGCAGAGCGCCGCCGGCGATCACGTGGACGAAGCTGGTGTGGAACGAGAAGCCGATGATCAGGCCGGTTATGATCAGCACCGTCATCGACAACGCGTTGGTGACGATGTCCGAGAACGTACGCCCGGCGAGCACCGCCGAGCGCGCCATCGGCAACGAGCGGAAGCGGTCGATCAGCCCCTTGTGGACGTCCTCGTTGAGGCCGATCGCCGTGACAAAGCCACCGAACGCGATGTTCTGGACGATGATGCCCGGGATCAGGTAGTCAACGTAGGTGAAGCCCGGCGTCCTGATCGCGCCCCCGAACACGTAGCGGAACAGCAGCACGAACATGATCGGCTGCACCGTGAAGGCGAGCAGCAGATCGGGCGCCCGCGGCAGCCGCACGAGGTTGCGCTCGGCAATGATCAGCGTGTCGGTGACCAGCTTCCTCATCGCCGTCGACCCGCCTGTTCGGCGCCGGTGGGGGGTTCACTCGCCGATCTGGCGGCCGAGCGCTTGCGTCTGCGACCCTTGGTTGCGTCGCCGTCGCCGTCTTGCTCGGCGTCCGCCTCGTCGGCGCGGGCCTGCGCACTGCGGCCGGTCAGCGTCAAGAAGACGTCGTCGAGCGTCGGACGGCGCAGGGACAGGTCATCGACGCCGACGCCCGCCTCGCTCAGCCGGCGTACGGCCTCGACGATCGCACCCTGGCGAGCGCGGAGGCTCACACTGACCATCCCACCTTCTGCGAGCGGTTGCTCCTCGGACATCGGCACGAGCGCGTCGATCGCTGCCTTCAGATCGGCGCCCTCGTCGAGGCGCACCTCCAGTCGCTCGCCGCCGACACGGTCCTTGAGCTCGTCGGAGGTTCCCTGCGCGATCAGCTGGCCATGGTCGATCACGGCGATCGTGTTGGCCAGGCGATCAGCTTCATCCAGGTACTGCGTGGTCAGCAGCACGGTCGTGCCATCGGCAACGAGCCGCTCGATCACCTCCCACAGGCTCAACCGGCTGCGTGGATCGAGCCCGGTGGTGGGCTCGTCGAGGAACAGCACCGGCGGCCTGGCGACCAGGGCGGCGCCGAGGTCGAGGCGACGGCGCATGCCACCCGAATAGGTCTTGGTCACGCGGCCCCCGGCGTCGGACAGATCGAAGCGCTCGAGTAGCTCACGCCCGCGCTTGGTCGCCTCGGCCCGCGTGAACCCGTACAGACGTCCCACCATCGTCAGGTTCTCGAGCCCAGTCAGGTTCTCGTCGACCGCCGCGTATTGACCGGCGAGGCCGATCTTTGAGCGCAGCTCGACGGCGTCGTGCACGACGTCGAGCCCGACTACCGTCGCCTTGCCGCGATCTGGCTTCAGCAGTGTGGTCAGGATCCGAACCATGGTTGTCTTGCCGGCTCCGTTGGGGCCGAGCAGCCCAAGCACGCTGCCGCGTTGCACGTCGAGATCGACCCCCGCCAGAGCCTGCACGTCCCCGAACGACTTCGTGATGCCGCGGGCACTGATCGCTAGTGAGCTGTCCGTACGCGCCGATGCGGATGCAGCATCGAGCGCGCTCGGGGTGTCGGGCACCGAACGCACAAACCTGACATTACGCGATCGTCCAGCGCAACTCGCCAGACCCGGACGCCCTCAGCCAGCCCGGTCAAGCGGCGCCGATCGCGTCGGCGCGGTCGGCCACCGTCAGCATCCCGCCGGCGCTCAACACGCCTCGCCGGCGACGGTGATCATTCCGTGCCAGAGTATTTCACCGAGCTCACGAAGCTCTGCACTCCGTCCGGCGCCTACTCGATGATGACCCGTGGTGACTGAAGCAAGCGATACGCCGTCATGAGAATCGATGCGATCGCCGTGGGCGACATCATCAAGGCGTCGATCGGCGGGCGTGTCGTCTACGGCGAGGTGCTGGAGATCCGTGCCGGGGTCGTGTACTTCAATCCAGTCTCGCTCGCGTCGGGCTGGCGTCACGCCAGCGCCCACCAGATCATCGGCCACTGGCGCAAAGCCGGTCGCCGCCGGTCGAGTGCCGGCGAGGACGAGGGCGCCGTCGTGCAGCCACCCCAGCAGCTGGCTCTGCGATTCGATCACTAGGGGACCACTAAGGGCGCCCGAAGTGCCGGCACAGCGATTGACTCCCAGAACGCAGATGCGCGTCGCGATCGTCGACATCGGCACCAATTCCACGCGCCTGCTGATCGCCGAGGTCAAGGACGGGCGAGTGTCTGCGGAGGTCGAACGCCAGACAAACGTGACCCGGCTGGGCGCCGGCGTCGACGCCGCCGGCGAGCTGCAGGAGGAAGCGATGCAGCGCGTCATCGCCGTGGTCGACACTTACCAGAGCCGGATCGATGCGCTCGGCGCAGTGGCCTGCGCCGTGCTGACGAGCGCGGTCCGCGACGCCACCAATGGGCGCGCGTTCGCCGAGCGCCTCGCGGCGCGCTACCGGTTCGAGGCTCGCATCCTCAGCGGTGAACAGGAGGCGCGGCTCACCTACCTCGGAGCTACGAGTGACCGCCGCGCCTTGGATTGTGACGGCGTCACGCTGGTCCTCGACATCGGCGGCGGCTCCACCGAGCTGGTCCTCGGCACCGGCACCGAGATCGCGTTCCACGTCTCGACCCAGGCCGGCGTCGTGCGCCAGAGCGAGCGCCACATTCACCACGATCCGCCGACCGAGGCGGAGCTCGAGACGGTCGCGCGAGACGTTCGCGGCGTCTTCGAGGCCGCCGTGCCACCCGGGCGGCGCACTGGTGTGACCCGCGCGCTGGCGGTCGCGGGTACGCCGACTTCGCTGGCGGCGATCGCCCAGCGGCTCGACCCGTACGACCCCAGCAGGACGCATGGCTATGTGCTCAGCGTCGCGCAGTGCGAAGGGATCCTCTCGAGCCTGCGCCAGATGCCGCTCGCGCAGCGCCAGGCAGTGAAGGGCCTGCAGGCGGCGCGGGCCGGTGTGATCCTGCCCGGCATCGTGATCCTCGGCGAGGTCATGGACCTGTTCGGTCTTGGCGAAGTCGAGGTTTCAGAGCACGATATACTGCGCGGCGCGGCGATTTCGCTCGCGGCCCAGGTTGTATAGACCACCGGCGATGGGCACTACTACATTGGGCAGTTACCTGTCAAATTGGCCAGCGCCATCTGGACAGATGTTTGATTGCTTACACCTCGCGGATCGTGCATAATTCCTGGCGGGTTGCGGCTTGCTTGTCGATGCCAAAAACCCAAACATAGACTCGGGCGAAGCCGCAGACGTCGGCGCCTCCCGCCGTCCGAGTCACATACAGCGGCCCTGTCCGGCACGTACCCCTGCCCGTCCCGATTGGGCCAAATCGATCGGAAGCCGTCCGCGTAAGCGGGCGGCTTTCGGTCTTCAGGACTTTCCTTCTGCGCTCGCCCTCAGGCCAGGTTGGCCTTGCGCGGGTAGGCGACGGCGGGATCGGTCAGCACGTTGAGCAGCGCCGGCTTGCCGGATGCGAGCGCACGCTCCCAGGCGCCGCGTAGCTCACCAGGTTCACGGACCAGTTCGCCATGCGCGCCAAGCGCCTCGACGACCTTGTCGTAGCGGGTCTCGGGCCGCAGATCGGCGATCACCGAGTAGCCGTACACGAACTCCATCGGGTGCTTTTCGAGTGCCCAGATGCCGTTGTTGCCCATCACTCCGATGACCGCGACGCCGTGGCGCACGAGCGTGTCGAATTCCATGCCGGCGAATCCGAAGGCGCCGTCTCCGAGCAGCAGCACAACCTGGCGCTGGGGGTGTGCGAGCTTCGCGGCCAGCGCGTAGCCGGGGCCCGAGCCGAGGCAGCCATAGGGCCCCGGATCAAGCCAGCAGCCGGGCTCGAAGGACTCGATCAGACGGCCGGCGAACGAGACGAAGTCGCCGCCGTCGCAGACCACGATCGCGTCGCGATCGAGCAGCGGTGCAAGCTCGGCGTAGACGCGCATCGGGTGCATCGGCACGCGCGCGTCGCCCAGACCGGCGCCCTCGCCGCCGCGGCCCGCCTGCTCGGCCTCGCGCAGGGCCGACAGCCACGCGGTGCGATCCGTGTCAACCCCGGCGGCTGCGCTGCGCAGTCCCGAGAGCGTCGCTGCAGGCGCGCCGTAGAGCTCCACCGCAATCGGCCGTGGATGCTCGCGTAGGGGTTCGGCGGCATCGATCACGATGATCTCGGCGTCAGCGGCGAACGCCTCGCCGAACGCGAGCCTGAAGTCGAGCGCCGCTCCGATCACGATCGCGACGTCAGCCCCTCGCAGCCCTTGACCACGCGCCCGCGAGAAGAACAGCTCGTGGTCCGCCGGCAGGCATCCGCGCGCGAGGCCGTTCAAGAACACCGGGATCCCGAGCGCCTCCGCGAGCACTTGCAGCTCGCCTTCGCCGCGCCCCCAATACAGGCCGGTGCCCGCCATGATCACCGGGCGCTCGGCGTCACGCAGCAAGGCGCCGGCACGCTCGATCTCGGCCGCGGACGCACCGGCACCGTTCCATGGCTCGTGCGCCGACGCGGGTGCCGCCAGCTCGCGCGCAACGCTGAACACGTGGTCGAGCGGGAAGTCAAGGAAGGTTGGGCCGAAGTGTGGCGTCAGCGCGGTGGCGATCGCCTCGTCGACGAGCGCGGGGATCTCGGCTGCGCTGTCGGCGGTGGCGGCCAGCTTGACCAGCGGTCGCACGAACGGCACGTGGTCGAGCTCTTGCAGCGAGCCCTGACCCCAGCGCCACGCCGGCGCGCGTCCACCGAGCACCAGCATCGGCGAGTTGTTCTGGCTGGCCGAGGCGATCGCGCTCATGCCGTTGGTCACGCCGGGTCCCGCGGTGAGCGCGCAGACGCCGATCTGTCGCGTCACCTTCGCCCACCCTTCGGCCGCGAAGGCGGCCGTCTGCTCGTGGCGCACGTCGATCAGATCGAGACCCTCGCTGCGTGCGCCGTCATACAGCGAAAACAGGTGGCCACCGGACAGCGTGAACAGCTTGCTGACCCCAGCGGCCCGCAGCCGCCGCGCGATCAGCCGGCCGCCATGGAATTCGGACCCGTTCTCCGTCGCCAAGCGACGCACCTTAACACGACCTCAAGCTCCATCGCCGGCTACCGCGCCCGCTCAACGTCGCGCCGCGCGGACCCGCAGTGCGTTCAGCACGCCGCCGCAGAGGATGATCAGCGCGATCAGGTAGAACCATCCCAGGACGATCAGCACGAACACGATCGTCGTACCGAAGCGGGCGATCGTGGAGATGCTCGTCAGGTAGATGGGGAACCCGAAGTCGACCACGCCGATCGCGAGCGTCGCCACCACCGCACCCGGATAGACCGCGCGCCACGGCACGTCGAAGTTGGGCACGCGCGCATAAATGAGCGTCAGGCACCCGAACAGCACCGTCAGGCTGGCGCCCAGCGACAGCGCGTACACGACCTGAGCGTTGCGCCCCAGACCGAGTGGCAGCACCTCGGCGCCGGCCTTCAGAATCGATTGGGCGGTCGGCACCGCCACCGTGCAGACCATGAACAGGAGCACCACGCCCACCATCACCAGTCCGAAGCGCTTCTGAGCCAGCCAGGGCCGCGAGTCGCAACCGTAGATCCGTCCAAACGAGGTGTCCAGAGCCCCCCAGAACGAAGACGCCAGCCAGAGGCTCGCGAACAGCGCCAGAACGCCGGTGCTGGTGGTCGAATCTTTGACCTGGCTCAACAGCGTGTTCAGCGTGTGCTCGGTGGCGCCGGGGAAGATCCGGCGCAGATCTTCAAGCACCGACAGCATGATCGAGTGGCTCGAGAGCACCTGGCCGGCGACGAACAACCCCAGCAGCGCGACCGGTACGACGCCCAGCAGCATGTTGTAGGCCAGCATCGCCGAAAGGCCGGTGATGTTCGAGCTCATCGCGAGCCCCCAGAAGCGTTTGACGACCGCTCTGCCGCGCGCGCGGCCCACCGGATCATCCATGCAGCGGAGTCTGACAGCGCCGTGTGCGCCCGAGGCGCCCGGGAGCGCTCAGCTGGACTTCGTGCGGGCGGCCTCGCGCAGCGCGCTGAGCGCCGAGAACGTGGCCGCCTCGCTGACCGCGTGAAGGCCCTCGAACCAGCTGGTACCCACGCGGATCGCCGGGCTGCTCGTGATGCCGAGCTGGGCAAGCTCGCGAGCGGTGCCGAATAGCTGCTCATCCCAGCGCGGATCGCCGGTCGCCGCCAGGATCTCCCGTGCGTCCAGGCGAGCGGCTCTCGCCGCTTCGGCGATCACGGTCCGTGCGTCGAGGTCGTAGCCACCGCAGAAGGCGAGCCGGGACGCCGCCAACACGTAGCGGCCGCCATCCTCATGTGCCGTCGCGCACGCGGCGGCGCGCCAGGCGGCAATGAAATCATCGCCGAAGCGCTCGGGCACCACCAGCGGCAGCCGGAGCGCCTGCGCCTCGCGCGCGGCGAGCGCCAGCAGCTCGGCGGTCGGCACCGCGCCTTCACCGTGCAGAACTGGAAGGCGGGCCGTCGGCACCCACGTAACCTGGCCGAACGCGCGCTCGATCCGCTCGGCGGCGAGATATGAGGCGGGACAGCCAAGCTGGAAGAAGAAGCTCGCGCGCATCAACGGAGCCCGCCGGGGGCGATCGACGCGGCTATCCTCCCGGGCCGCGCCGCTCACCAGCCGCAGCTGCAAACCGGAACTCAGCGCCCGTTTGCCGGCACTCGAGCGCGCGTTGCGCGGACGCACAGATACCACTTGTGTTCGTTCCATTCTATGCTCCGACAAATGAATTAGCTCGCCCATACGTTCTTAAACGACGGATCCGCTGATCGCTTGCAGGGAGCGGTCAGTTGCTAGAACAAACGTCCTTTTGTAGCCGCCGCCATGTTCGTTAGACTCGAACTTGGTAGGCACTACGTCCAAGCGGGAGACTAGACATGCCCCAAGCCCCACCACCGAAGAGGCACCCATACGACCAATGGTCGCCGGACGCCAGAGCACTTGATCTGGTCGGCGACAAGTGGACGTTGCTGATTGTCCGCGACCTGGCCTCTGGGCCGCGGCGATTCGTTGAGCTGCAACGCGTCCTCCCCGGCATCTCGACCGAGCAGCTGCGCTCGAGGCTCAACCGGATGGTTGCGGAGGGTATGTTGACGCGCAAGCGCTATCGCGAGGTACCCCCACGGGTGGACTACGAGCTGACGCCGCGAGCGCGCGAGCTGATGCCAATCCTCGGAGAGCTTGCACGCTGGGGCTATGAATGGGCTTGGAGCGCGCCGCGCTCCACCGAGAGCGTCGACATGGGCGCGATCTTCAGGCTTTCGCCGGGGCTCGTAGACCCGAAGGGAGCACACGGAGAGGTCGGGCTGACCGTCACCGACGGCCATCGCGACGGCGCCGGCGCCTCGTACACGGTGACGATGTCGGGCGACCACGCCGAGATCTCGGAAACAGCCGCCCAGCAGCCCGATGCATTGGTAAGCGGCGACACCGCCAGTTGGGTCGCCGCGTTCGCCCCAGCGCATGATCGCGGCGGCCTGCAGATCGAGGGCAACTTCCGGCTCGTCGATCTCCTGATCGACACGCTGGCGCTGAGCAGCTCGCAGTCCGAGGCGGCAAACGGCTCCTCGCAGGTCGCCGCCGCCTGAGTCCACACCGACGCGTAGGGAATCGCCGGCGCCGGCCATCGGCGCCGGCGATCGGCGATCGGCGCCGGCGATCGGCGATCGGCGCCGGCGATCGGCGATACCCGGGGCGGGAATCGAACCCGCAATGCCCTTACGGGCAGCGCTTTTTAAGAGCGCCGACTTTGCCTGTTTGTCTACCCGGGCGCAAGCGGCATATTACGTCGAGCGTCCGGCGGCGGATAGCCACCCCACCAATCAAGGACTTCTGGGCACGGACCGCAACTAATGCGCTGCTAGGGTGTCTACGGAGCCGAGGAACCTCTACATATCCGGATGGAAGTCTCTGCACTCAAGCTCTCCGGAGGGGCCGGCCTACACGGGCGCTCTCCACTGCTCCGGCTCCAGTCGGATGAGCGGCTGGTCGTACTCGTGCGGCGCGGCAACGCGGCCGCGTTCGAGCTGCTCGTGGCGCGCTACCAGACACGCCTGCTGGCATTCTGCCGCCACATGCTGGGATCCCGCGAAGATGCCGAGGACGTGCTCCAGGAGGCGTTCGCGGCCGCCTACAACGCGATCCTCAACGACGACCGGTCGATCAACGTCCGCCCCTGGCTCTACAGAATCGCTCGCAACCGCTGCCTGAACCACATGCGCAGGACGCAGGCGGTGGGCGTCGATTCGATGGACATCCACCTCTCGGACTTCGGCGCGACGACGGCCGACAAGGTGCACGAGCGCGAGCAGTTCCGCGAGCTCGTCAGCGACATCGCCGAACTTCCCGAGACGCAGCGGACGGCGCTCGTGCTGCGCGAGATGGATGCACTCTCATATGAGCAGATCGCCGATGCGATGGAGACGACCGTTCCAAGCGTCAAGTCGCTGCTGGTGCGAGCGCGAGTGTCGCTGGCGGAGACGGCCGAAGCGCGCATGCTCAGCTGCGAAGAGGTTCGCGCCGAACTCGGGGCGGTAGCCGAGGGATTGATCCACAAGCCGACGCCGCCCGTGCGCCGCCACCTCAAGTCCTGCCGGCGCTGCGACGCGTTCCAGACGCAGCTCAAGCAGACCAACAAGGCGCTGGCGGCGATCCTGCCGATCGGACCGCTGATGGTCCTGCGGCAGTTCGCGTTCACGCATCTGTCCCACTCCGCAGGCACGAGCGCCGCCGCCGGCACGGGCGCGAGCGCAGGCGCCTCGGCAGCAGGAGGCACCGTCGCCGGTACGACGGTCGCAGCGGGCACTACGGTGGCAGCGGGCACGACGGTCGCGGTTGGCTCGAGCGCAGGGAGCCTCGTCTCAGCCGGAGTCGGAGCGCTGGCGACGAAGGCGGCCGCCGGGCTCGCGGCGGCTGCGCTGGTTACCGCCGGCGCCGTTGCGGTCGACCACGCAGCGCACACGCGCAAGCCAGTCCCAACTCCGCATGCTGGATCGGCCCTCGCACGGACGCTCGCCAGCGGCGCCTCGCGGGCCAATTCCGGAGCTGCGACGCTGGCCGCGCCGATCGCCGCCCTGACACCGCTTAGCAGCGACGGCGCCGCCGCGAGCGCCGATGCGACCGCGGGCAGGCATGCCAAACGGTCGCCAGCCAACGTCAGGACGACCGTCAGGAGCACCACTGCGGCCGTTCCCGCGAAGACGCCCGTCGCAAGTAAAGCGACGTCCACGACGACAACCACATCGGCCACGTCGACGACCGCTCCCGGGCGGGTAGACAGCACGACGATTCCGACGGTGCTGCCCACCGGCGCCACCACGGCGCCGGTCACGACCCCGGCCTCCACCGGCAGCGAGCCGGCCCAAACGCCGCCGGCGGGGACGACCACCACGACCCCGACGGCGACCACGACGACGACCACGACAGCTCCGGTGGTCACGACAACGATCTCCGGCGCTACGACGACGACCCTCACCACAACGAGCACGCCAACAGCAACGGCGACGTCAACAACGACAGCGACGTCACCAGCGACGTCGACAACGACGGCGACGTCAACGGCGACGTCACCAGCGACGTCGACAACGACAGCGACGTCAACAGCGACGGCGACGGAGACGTCATCAACAGCGACAGCGACGTCAACGACAGCGACGCCGGCGGCGGCGGCGGCGAGCAGCCAGCCGGACACGTCCGGGACCGGGACCCGGACGGCCGCTGTGTACACCGCAGACGGGATGATCGAGTTCAGCCGGTTCCTGGCAAGCCGCAGTTCAACCGGTTACTGGCGAACCGCGCCTCGCTGATCTTTCACGGATCCGCGCAGCCGCCGCGATACGCAGCGAGCAGACCCTCCAGGTAGCGCCGCTCCCCGAAGCGCTCGCGTGACGCGCTCAGCAGCTCACTGCCGCGCCGGCCGCGCGCGACCGGATCGCCCCACAGCTGCGTGAGCGCCTGCGCCCAGGCATCGACATCGCCGGCCGGCAGTGCAGCGCCGCCCGCCACCAGTTCCGTTAGCCCGCCAAGGTCGCTGACCAGCGTCGGCACGCCGGCCGCGAGCGCATCCAAGACGGCGTAGGGGCACACTTCCTCCCAGCGAGACGGCACCATCACGGCGCCCGCGCCGGCGCGTATCCGGGCAAGCTCGGCAGCGGGCAACCAGCCCGTAAAGCGCACGTCGGCGCCGGCGGCGAGCGCGCGTAGTCGCGGCTCGTCCGGCCCCGCCCCGGCGACCAGCAACGGCACCCCGGCCTGCCGCGCCGCGACGATCGCCACGTCGAAGCCCTTCTCCGGCACAAGCCGACCCGAGACCAGCGCGTAACTCCCCTCTCCTGCACGGCTGGCCGCTGCCCAACCGTCGTCGGCAACGAAGTTCGGCAACCTCCTGATCGCCTGTTGGGGCGGCAGGCCAAGCTCGCGTAGGCGGACCTCGTGAGCTGCGCTGAGCACTACCAGCGTGTCCGCGTAGGCCAGCAGCCGCGGCTGCTGGCGATGCAATGCCGCGGCATACACCGCAGCCTGCGCGAGCGAGCCGCGGCAGCGGTGCCGCAGACCCGGCAGCGTGTTCCCGGCTCGACACGCGAAGCAGATCTGCCCATCCCTGTAGGCGACGCCGATCGCGCAGAACAGGCGGAAGTTGTGAAGGTGCAGGACGGTGCGCGCACCCGCCGCGCGGGCGGCGGCCAGCGCCCGCCAGCCGAACAGCGGATGCAGATTGTGCGCGTGCACCACATCGGCCCGCAGGCGCGCCACCGCGGCCGCCACCTCGGCGCTGGCCGCACCTCCGGCCAGCAGGCCGCGTGCCGCCTGCGCGCTCGAGACCCCGGCACTGGAACGCTCGAGCAGCTCGACGGTATGTCCGCGGCGTGCCAGCAACTCCGCGATATCGGCTACGGCCCGCTCCTCGCCGCCCTGCGCGCGGTAGCGGTTGTGCACGATCAGAACCCGCATCGGACAGCGATTCTGACAACGTGCAGCACCGTGCGGAGCTCGAGCGGATGCCGATCGCGCTGCTGACCAACTACCTGGTCGGCTACCGGATGCCCCTCTATGAGCGCCTCGCCGCACGGCATCAGGTCGAGGTCCTCTGCTACGCGGGCGGCGATCGCTACGCGCCGCCGTGGATCACCGCGGGGCTCGACGCCCAGATCGCGGCGGCGCCATTTCCAGCGCGCAGGCTCGACGGCGGCGCGCGCGCCGCCTTCTCGGTCAGCAAGCGCTACGAGGCGGTGATCGCGCCGTACGGCGGCGGCGCGATCCTCCCGGCCGCATACGCGGGCGTGCGCGTGCACCGAAAGGCGTTCGTGCTCTGGGCATCGGTCTGGTCACAGCCGCGCTCGGCCGCGAACACGCTGGCGGCGCCGCTGACCCGGCACATCTACCGCAACGCCGACGCGGTCGTCGCCTACGGCGAGCACGCGCGGCGGTTCGTGGCCAGGATCCGCGGCCGCGACAGCGACGTGTTCGTAGCGCCGCAGTCGGTCGAGCCGGAGCTGTTCGGCGCGACAATCGCACAAGCACGGATCGACGCGTTCCGTTCCCGGCACGCACTCGGGCACGGACCACTCGTGCTCTACGCCGGCAGGCTGGTGCCGGAGAAGGGCGTCGACGTGCTGCTCGACGCCTGGGGGCGCGTCCAGGCCACTGCGACGGGCGCGCCGGGCGCGACGCTGGTGATGATCGGCGGCGGCGCGCTCGCCGGTAGCTTCGCGGGCGCCGCGCACACGAAGCTGCTGGGCCCGCTGGCGCGCACCGAGCTGCCGGTCGCCTACGCGGCGGCCGAGTTCGCCGTGCTGCCATCGATCCCGACTCCCCGCTTCCTCGAGCCATGGGGGCTCGTCTGCAACGAGGCGATGCACCAGGGCAAGCCGATGATCGCCACCACCGCGGTGGGCGCCGTGGCCGGCGGCCTGGTCCGTAACGGCGAGACCGGCCTGGTCGTCCCACCCGGCGACGCGACCGCGCTCGCCGCCGCGCTGAACCGCCTGTTGCAGGACGCGCAGCTGCGACGGTGCCTCGGCGAACACGCCCGCACGGCGGTCGGCGCCTACACCTACGACGCGATGATCGAGGCGTTCGACCGCGCGCTACAGGTCGCGCTCGGCCCCGTAGTCCCGTAGACCTGCGGGCCCGCAGGCCCGCAGGCCCGCAGACCCGCAGACCCGCAGACCGCAGACCCGCAGACCTGCAGGCCCCCCGCAGGCCCGCAGACCCGTAGTCCCGTACCTGCGGGCCCGCAGGCCCGCAGACTGGCAAACCCGCACCCGCAGAGCCGTATGCCCGCCGCCTACCTTCTACTGACCGATCGAGAACAGGGCCTCGAGATCGTGGCGCGAGTACACCTCGAACGCCACCATCGTATGTGTCTTGGTGACGCCCTCGAGCCGGTTGATCCTGGCGGTGACCACCTCGGCGAGGTCCTCTTGACGGTGCAGCCGCAGGACCGCCACGAAATCCCACTCGCCCGTCACGGAGTAGGCCTCGGTTACCCCGTCGATGCCGGCGAGCTCACCGCCGAGCGTGGCGAGTGCCGAGCGATCAGTCTCGATCAGGACGATCGCATGGGTCACTGTGCTCAATCCTCCCTGTTGGATCTACGATCATGGCCGTGGTCGAGCTCATGCGCGAGCTCGAACCCGACCGCGGCACCGACCAGCATCGCGAGGCGGGTCTCCTCTTCGATCAGCGAATCGACGGCACGCAGCCGTTCGCCCAAATCGCTTACCGTGAGCGCCTCCGTGAGCGCGGCGCGGTGCGCGGTGTCGAACCAGCCGCCTTCGGTGATCGCGCTGCCGAGCACCCGCTGCAACGAGGGCGCAGCCCTGGCGAGGAGATCGACCGCCTGCCTCAGCCGCTCGGGATCGCTGATCGCCGCGATCGCAGCATCGAGCTCGCCTTGATCGGAGCCGTCGCGCACGGCCGCTCAGCGCCGCTGGGTGCGTGCGAGCGGGACGCCGACGAGCGTGCCCGCGAGCAAGCCGACGCCGCCCGCGACCCAGCTGGCGTGCGTCGCCGCCAGCGGCATCAGTGCGATCACGCCGCCGAGCACCGCGGTCCCGAGCAGGTCGCCGTCGATCTCGCGGCGGGCGCGCTTGGCGAGCAGGTCGGGCACCGCCCAGGCGCACAGCAGCGCCAGCGCGGCGCCGTTACCGCCCAGCACGAAAGCCTCACTCGACGCAGCGCTCGCAAGCGCGGCGCCACCGGCGCCGCCGAGCAGGAACAGGGCGGGGACCACAGCGGGACCGTGGCGGCGCTCGAGCAGGGTCCCGTAGATGGCGATGATCGCCAGCGCAACGAACGCGTAACCAGTGTTGTCGTAGGTCAGCGGCGCCGTGAACACCCGCCACCAGTGGTGGCGCAGGCCGCCGTGAGCGACCACATCGCTGAGCGGGAACAGCCCCGTGCGCCACAGCAGCGCGCCGACCATGCCGGCCGCCACAACCGCGATCGTCGCGTACGGGTGCGCCTCCGCTCTGATCCCCGGGATCTCGCCGCGGCGCAGGCGCGGGAGCGACGGCGACGGCGGTCGCTGCAACCTGCTGCCCGCCACGCGCCCGTTGCGGTCGAGCTTCGGCGCGCGCTTGCGCAGGCGATTGCCGCAGTAAGGGCACTCGGTGATGTAGGGACTCACCTCGTTCCCGCAGTTCTTGCAGATCACGAATAGATCAGGCGCTCCGCCGCTCACGAACCGATTGTAGAACCGCAGCCGCCCTCAGCCGACACGCTTACCGGTGGCGTCGCGGTCGTGGGCGGGTGTAGGCGGCGCGCGCGAAGCTTCTCCGGCCCACCAAATTGGAATCGATCATCTCTAGACAGCGGTCGCTGCAACGATCTCGGCCACGACTTCGCGCAGATCGTGGTTGGCCTCGTAGACGACGACTTGACGCGAGGCGCCGTTGCCACGCACGATCAGATCATCGACGGCCTCGAGCTCGTTCAGCGAGCCGAGGTCCTGGCAGTGATCGCGCATGCGATCCACCAGCCGCCGCGCCAGCGCTCGCGTCGACACCCGGTCCGAGCTCGGCAGGTCGACGATCTCGCCGTCGAGGCCGTGGCGGGCCGCGAGCCACTTGTTCTCGTCGAGCATCTCGAACGGGTACTTCGACAGCGGCTCGCCGGTGTCGAAGTGCACCGACAACTCGCGCACGAGGCCCTGCACGAGCGCCGCCAACGCGAGCGTGTGCTCGATGTGGGTCTGGGAGTCCATCACCCGGATCTCGACGGTGCCGAACTTCGGATGCGGGCGCACGTCGTGCCAAAGGTACGTGTAGTCCTCGATCACGCGCGCCTTGATCATGAACTCGATGCGTCGCTCGTAGTCGTCCCAGTTCTGGTAGGTGGGCGGGATCCCGACCCGCGGGAACGCCCTGAAGATCGGCGTGCGCGTCGATGCCAGACCGGTCGAGTCCGCTCGCCAGAAGGGCGAGTTGGCGGACAGGCCGAGCAGCACCGGCATATGCACGCGCATGCCGTTGGCGACATGGATCGCTTTATCGGGGTCATCGACAGCCACGTGGACGTGCATCCCGAAGATCAGCTCCTGGCGGGCGACGAAGCGCAGCGCCGAGATCAGGTCGCGGTAACGCGGCCGCGCCACGATCCGCTGGTCTTCCCACATAGCGAACGGGTGCGTCCCGGCCGAGCCGATCGCCAGGCCCTTCGCGGCGGCGCGCACCGACACCTGTCGACGCAGCGCACGCAGTTGCTCGCCGGCCTCTTGCGTGTTCGCGCACGGGTCGGTGGACACCTCGAGAACGGATTCCATCAGTTCCGGCTTGATCTCGCCTGCGGCCGCCGGCGGCTCGAGCATCGTCTCGATCGCGTTCACCAGCTCGAAAGATTGGCCGTCGACGATCATCAGCTCTTCCTCGATGCCAATCGTGAAGGCCGGGCCCGTGAACGAATGGTGCACCCGCGGGAGACTAACCGCCCTGACCGCGTGATGGGAGCTGGTCCGGCCGGCCGCGCAGCCGGGAGGCGAGGCGCCCGCTGGATTCCGGCAGATCCCAAGGTCACAAAACTACGACCGCGAGGCTGGCCAGGCGTGCTATTTTGGGAGT
Organism: uncultured Solirubrobacterales bacterium; assembly: GCA_963709135.1. Lineage (GTDB taxonomy): Bacteria > Actinomycetota > Thermoleophilia > Solirubrobacterales > Solirubrobacteraceae > Palsa-465. The sequence goes on from CAVPVI010000005.1 coordinate 791,925, forward strand.
CGTTTAACTGCCTATTTTTGCTGGCTGAAAAGGAGATCAGGACATGGCAAGCACGACCGAGCCGACGCTCGATTTCATATCTGATCTGCTAGGAGCCGACGCAGGTGACCTGCTGGACCACAAGTGCGAGACGATCGATCAGTCGTTGCTGCATCTCCCTGGTCCTGACTTCATCGAGCGGGTCTTCCTGGATACGGATCGGAGCACCGCGACCATTCGCGCTCTGCGCCAGATGTTCAACCACGGCCGGCTCGCCGGAACGGGCTACCTCAGCATCCTGCCGGTAGATCAGGGCATCGAGCACAGCGCCGCCGCCAGCTTCGCCCCTAACCCGATCTACTTCGATCCCGAGAGCATCGTCCAGCTCGCGATCGAGGGAGGCTGTAACGCCGTCGCCTCGACCGTCGGCGTGCTCGGCGCGGTGTCGCGCAAGTACGCGCACCGGATCCCGTTCATCGTCAAGATCAACCACAACGAGCTGCTGACTTACCCGAACAAGGCCGACCAGGTTCCGTTTGCGAGCGTCAAGCGCTGCTGGGACATGGGCGCAGCCGGCATCGGCGCGACGATCTACTTCGGTAGCGAAGAGAGCACACGTCAGATCCGCGAGGTCTCCGAGGCGTTCGAGGAGGCCCACGATCTCGGCCTGTTCACCGTGCTGTGGTGTTACCTGCGCAACCCGGCCTTCAAGAGCGACAAGGACTACCACGTGTCTGCGGACTTGACCGGACAGGCCAACCATCTCGGCGTCACGATCCAAGCCGACATCATCAAGCAGAAGCTGCCGGAGAACAACAACGGCTACGGCGCCGTGAACGCCCTCGGCGGCAGCTACGGCAAGACCTCGAAGCTCGTCTACAGCGAGCTCACCTCCGATCATCCGATCGACCTGACGCGCTACCAGGTCGCCAACTGCTACCTGGGCCGCGCCGGCCTGATCAACAGCGGCGGCGCCTCCTCCGGTGCATCCGACCTAGCCGAGGCCGTGAAGACCGCGGTGATCAACAAGCGCGCCGGCGGCACCGGCCTGATCAGCGGTCGCAAGGCCTTCCAGCGGCCGATGAGCGAGGGCGTCGAGATCCTCAACGCGATCCAGGACGTCTACCTCTCGCCGGAGATCACGGTCGCGTAGCTCGCGGAGATCACGTCGGTAGCTCGCGGAGATCACGTCGCGTAGCTCGCGGAGATCACGTCGCGTAGCTCGCGGAGATCACGTCGCGTAGCTCGCGGAGATCACGTCGCGTAGCTCGCGGAGATCACGTCGCGTAGCTCGCGCTCAGACGCGGTTCACATGCAGTGCGGCGCTTGCCCTGGCGGGCAGGCGTCGCTTTGCGTTCTCGGCCGCCCCAGCCGTCCAGACGACATAACGCGGGTGCTGCTAGGCTGCCCAGGTGGCCTTGAAGATGCGCCAGAGCCTTGCGCAGATGGAACAGCAGTTCCTCTACGAGGCCGAACAGGATCAGCGCCGGCGCGCGCACCTGCAGCACGACATCGATGCGCGCTCGCGCAAGCGCCGCGCCGAGCGCGTGCGCAAGAAGGGCTCGATGCGCTTCTATGTGCTCGTGCTGTCGCTGGTGGCGACCGGACTGATCGTCACGGTAGCGATGTACTGGACGCTGTATCAGCTGCTGACCTGAGGGCACGCGCCCTGAGCGGCCACGTGCTCACCCCAGCGCCGCGTCGACCTGGTCGCGGTCGTCGCGCGCCTTCGCCAGTCCCTCCTCATGGATCTCGACGTAGACTTCCTTGCGATAAACGGGGACGTCCCGGGGCGCGTGAATGCCGATGCGCACCTTCTCCCCCGTGATAGCGAGCACCGACACCTCGATGTCATCACCGATCATGATGCTCTGATTGGACTTCCGGGTTAGCACCAACATTGCAGTGACCGCCTCCCTTGCCTGCGCCTCATAGAACCGACGTGCCTCCGCGTCGGGATCTTTCACCCGCCCCATGTGGAGCATAACGAGCGCGAGCCCCAAATCGCAATACGCGCAAGTCAGGCTGCCGTCGGCTGTAATAGTCTCCGTAAGCGATGCCTAGAAGATCTTTGCGACCGGAGCTGAACAAGATTCGCGGTTGGGTGCGCCAGGGGCGCACCGACGCGTGGATCGCACACCAGCTCGAGGTCCCCGTCCAGCAGATACAAACTTTCAAGCGTGAGCAGGAGCTCGAACCGAGCGTCCCCGGCGACGCCTCGACCTCGATCGTCGATTTCGACGACGAGATCGACCTCCGCGCCGAGGATGACGCGCTGATCGCGGCCGAACTCGATGCTCAGCAGGCGCAAGCGGATCAAGAAGCCAGCGAAGCGGCAGAAGGAGCCGACGACGAGAAGCCCAAGCGCCGCCGCAGCCGACGCGGCGGTCGCGGCACAACGCGCAGCAGGCGCAAGCTGACCGGACCGCTCGAGGCGACCTTCGATCACGGCGAGGAGGGATATGGCCTGTGGCTCGATCCCGCCGTCGTCGATGACCCGATCTATGCCGAGTACTGGGCGGGACATCGTCCGGTCGAGGTGACAATCGAAGAGGATCAGATCGTCATCCGGCGTGCCGGCGGCGATGAGTCGGAGCCTGATTCCGACGAGCCGGAGCCCGAGGCTTTAGCCGAACAGGCGCCGGCAAGCGATTCGGAGGCGAGCAGCGAGTCAGGCACGACCGAGGCTGGCGCGCAGGACGAAGCGGACAGCGAGGGCGAGGACGAAGCAGACAGCGACGGCGAGGACAGGGCGCAGGACGAAGACGGCGAGGACGAAGCGGACGACGACGCTGAGGCCGAAGAAGAGGCGCAGGACGAATCGGAGTAGCGCTATTCGTCTTCCTGCGTGAGCCGCCGGCCGCCGCCGAAGTCACGCGCGTACCGGACGTAGCGGGCGAAAGCGGCACCCGCGACGGTCGTCATGTCCCATGCGGCGGGCGTCGCCGGCGCCACTCGCGTGGCCAGCTCGAAGCACCAATCAGTGCCCATCGACAGAAACTGATTCGCGAGCTCGTCCGCCGTGAAATCCTCGCCGACGCGGCGGTGCAGCTCCTGCACGACCGCATCCACCACGGCCTCGACCGCTCCGCGCTGCGTCCCCTCGAGCGCCGCCAGCCGCCTGACTCCGTCCTCCCAGAGGCCGATCAGGTCCTCGAAGCCCACATCCGGCCGTTCGCTCAAGCCGCCCGCCACCTGATCGAGCCCTGGGCTGGAGCTCCGCGGAACCAGGCCCGGGACCAGGCCCGCCAGCGGCATGCATGCCGCGTCAGGGGACCGATGATCCGCCCACGACGACATAGGGCTGCTCGCCGGGGCGCACCATTCCGAGCTTGCGAGCCTCCTGCACGATCGTCGGCGTGCTGAGCAGCGAGTGCTCGCGCGCGACGAGGATTTGGTTCCGGCGCACGAGCGACCGAACGATCGCATCCTGCCGCTCGGCCTGCGCACGAGTGTGGATGAAGCTCATCGCGCCTTGCACGCCGATCACGGCCACCAGCCCGAACACGCAGAGCATCGCGGTCCGCCCGAGACGGTCCCAGCGCACGCGCGAAATCGGCGAGCGGGGCTTCACGCCACGCGGGCGTTGGGTGGCTGGGGCCGCGCCGTGGGCGCGCGGTGAGCTGCTGCGGGCTGCGCGTGGCTGAGGCATTCGTCGAGGATGTCCTTCGACGCGCGCGGAGACCTTCCTGCTGGTGCTTGGCGCGCTGCACACGATCGCTCATCGCGCTTGCCCGCCTGGATCCGGTCTGGCACGAGCGCCGACTTAGGGCGCGCGCAGGAATTAGTGCTGGAGTCCGGCGAGTGGCTGGGCGTGTCTGGCGCCGCCCGCTCGCCTCGATGATACCGGGAGTATTTGAGGGCGAGCGGGCGGTGTCAGGCGCGTCCAGACGCCGTCGGGAACAGCAGTAATTCCTGCGCATGCCCTTACACGCGGAAGGCGCGTCGACCCACGAACTCGGCCGACTGGCCGAGCGCCTCCTCGATTCGCAGCAGTTGGTTGTACTTGGCGACGCGATCGGTGCGCGAAGGGGCCCCGGTCTTGATCTGCCCAGCGCCGGTGGCAACCGCCAGGTCGGCGATCGTCACGTCCTCGGTCTCACCGGAGCGATGCGAGATGACCGCGGTGTAGCCCGCCTCGCGGGCCATCCGGATCGCAGCGAGTGTCTCGCTGAGCGTCCCGATCTGGTTGACCTTGATCAGAATCGAGTTGGCCACGCCGGCGTCGATTCCGCGCTTGAGTCGCTCGGTGCTGGTCACGAATACGTCGTCGCCGACCAGCTGAATCCGCTCACCCAGGTTGTGGGTGAGGGTCTGCCAGCCCGCCCAGTCGTCCTGCGCCATGCCATCCTCGATCGAGATGATCGGATAGTGCTCGGCGAGATCCTCCCAGTAGCTCGCGAGCTCGCCGGCGCTCAGCGTGCGGTGCTCGTGCGCGAGCACGTAAGCGCCATTGGCGTATAGCTCCGAGGTGGCCGGGTCCAGCGCGATCGCGACCTGGTCGCCGGGGACGTAGCCCGCCGCCTTGATGCTCGCGACGAGAACCTCGAGCGCCGCCTCGTTGGACTCGAGGTCAGGCGCGAACCCGCCCTCGTCGCCGCCGGCGGTCGACAGACCCCGATCGCGCAGCGTCTGCTCGAGATGGTGGAATACCTCGACGCCCATCCGCAACGCGTCGCCGAAGCGGCTCGCGCCAAGCGGCACGATCATGAACTCCTGGAAGTCAACGCGATTGTCGGCATGCACGCCGCCGTTGATCACGTTCATCATCGGCACCGGCAGCAGGTGCGCAGCCTCGCCGCCAAGGTAGCGCCATAGCGGCTGCTGCTCTTCGGCGGCGGACGCATACGCAGCCGCTAGCGATACGGCCAGCAGCGCGTTGGCGCCGAGCCGCGACTTGTTCGCCGTCCCGTCGAGCGTGATCAAGGTGCGGTCCAGCGCGGCCTGCGCCGCCGATTCCATCCCGTGGATCGCCGCGGCGATCTCCCCATTCACGTTGTCCACTGCCTTGGTCACGCCCTTGCCCAGCCAATCCGAGCCACCGTCGCGCAGCTCGGTGGCCTCGAACTCGCCGGTCGAAGCGCCCGAAGGTACCGCCGCCCGCCCCCATGCGCCCGACTTGACGCTCAGCTCGACTTCAACCGTCGGATTGCCGCGGCTATCGAGGATCTGGCGGGCATGAACGTGTTCGATCTCACTCATCGGCGCTCCTAGTCTTCAGACGTGCTTGTGCGTAGTAGGCGAGCTGCTGGTCAGGAGCGAGATCGTTCCAAGCCCGGCCCTCGGCCGCTGCCAGATCCACGCCGGTTTGCACGCGCGAGCGAAAACGGTCCGCCGCGGCACGCAACGCCAGCTCCGGATCGACCTCGAGCTTGCGAGCCACATTGACGGCTGCGAACAGTACGTCGCCGAGCTCGTGGAAGCGCGCGTCGGCGTCAGCGGCAGCCTCGAGCTCGTCCGTCTCGTCACGCAGGCTGCGCAGCGGCGCCTGGGCGTCGGAAAAATCGAATCCGGTCGATGCAGCGCGGCGTTGAACCTTGCGGGCATAGAGCGGCGCCGGGAGGTTCTCAGGGATCTCGCCGAACACGCCCGGCTCCCGTGCAGCTTCCCCGAGCTTGATCGCGTCCCAGTTGCGCCGCACCTCGCCCGAATCGGCGACTTCGGTATCGCCGAACACGTGCGGATGGCGGCGGATCAGCTTGTCGGTGACGCCACTCGCCACCTGCGCGAGGTCGCCGGCGCCGCGCTCTTCCAGCAGCAGCGCCAGAAAATGAACCTGGAAGAGGACGTCACCGAGCTCGTCGAGCAGCCTGCGGTCATCGCGGCGCTGCGCCGCGTCCGCCAGCTCGTAGGCCTCTTCGAGCGTGTGCGGGACGATCGAGCGCTCGTCCTGCTCACGGTCCCAGGGACAGTCGACGCGCAGCCTGCGGGTGATTTCGTCAAGGCGCCCGAGCGCCTCGGTGATCTCCGGGCGGCCCGAGCTCACGCTCGCGGCAGCGCTCAGCTCGTCGACTTCGACGACGACGTCGACGAAGTCGATGACGTAGTCGTCGAGGCCTTCGAGGTCGTGTGCGTGCTGGCCGCGTGCGACGTAGTCACCGTGGGCGACGCCGAGCTGCTCGCGGCGCCCGTGGCCGTGGCGGCGCCGGTCGCCGTCGTCGTCGCCTTGGGCGCGGTGTAGCCGTGGCAATCAGTCATCGAGTAGTCCGCACGGCAGTCGGTCTGCGCGCCCCAACCCTTCTTGACGGCCGCGTTTAGCGCGTTCTCGGCATCGGTCGAAGACTGGCTGGTGAGCATCTGGCGGATCAGCGCCGTCGACTCCGCCAGCGTCCGGTGCGTCGCCGGCGTGATCTTGGTGACTTCGACCACGTACCAGCCGAACGTGCCGTGGACCGGCCCGACCAGCTGGCCCACCTTGGAAGAGAATGCGGCGACGTCGAGCGCGTGCTCCTCCTCGCCCTTGGTGATGCCGACCAGCGCGCCCCCGGTGTCCTTGGTGGTGGGGTCGATCGAGTACCTCCTGGCCACCACCGCCCAGCTCTGACCGGCCTGCAGCGCCGTCTTGGCCGCCTGCGCCGTGGAGCGGCTGTTGGTCAGCACGATCCGAATGTTGCGCGTCGCCTGCGTGCCGAACTGGCTCTGGTGGCTGGCATAGTAGGCCGCGATCCGCGCCGCGGTGACTTTCTCGGTGAAGCCTGCCTCCAGCTTGGTGTAGAGCTGGTTGATGCGGACGCGGAAGTTGATGTCGGCCAGGGTCTGCCCGCTGGAGCCAAGAAACGCCTGGAACTCAGCGGCCGTCGGGAACTCCTGCTTCTTTGCGGCCGCAAGCGCCTTGGCCACCTCTGCAGTGCTCACCGTGATGTGGCGCTTGTAAGCCTCCGCCTGGTACCAGTAGGACTTGATCAGGAAGTCCATCACTTGGTCGTTGAGCGAGGTGAACAGCTCGGCGCAGTCGGACCTGATGGTCTTTGCGGGGGTCTTGGCGAACGTCGGGATCTGCTGGCGGACCTGCTTCACGCACGCCGCGAAGCCGGGCGGATCGGTCGGCACGATCACCGGCGCGCCGGTCTCGCCCTCGGTGTTCCCCTTGGCGGCGACGAACATCCAGTGCTTATAGGCCTGCGTCGTGATCGGGTTGCCGGCGACCGACGCGATCGCGTCGCTGGACACGCTGCTGCCGCAGCCAGCGAGTGCAAGCGCGGTAAGCGCGAGCACAAAAAAGGCGCCAAGCGCCGAGATCAACTTAGAGAGATGCACCGGCGGGAGATGGTAGCGGCTGAACTTCAGAGACGTGTTTTCAACGAGTTATGACGCCCTGGCGTTCGTCTTGGCCCGCGAGCTTTCGCCTTCGGCGCTCAGCGGTCAGCGTTCACGCGTTCGCTCTCGACGCTCGGACATTCGCGCTCGGACGTTCGCTCTCGGCGCTCGTACGTTCACGCTCGGACGTTCGCTTTTGACGCGTGCACGTTCGCTTTTGGCACCGGGCGTCACCCACGTGTCACGGTTTTCCTGGCAGCGTTCCCGGCGTGACGAACGACCCAAGCACCCGCGCCGACCTGACGCGCGTTTCCCCCCGTGACGAGGGGAAACGCGCGGAGAGTCCGGGCCGCAGCGCGAGCCGAGCCGACTCGCCCTACGTTCCCCCTCGTGACGGGGGGAAACGCGCGGAGAGTCCGGGCCGCAGCGCGAGCCGAGCCGACTCGCCCTACGTTCCCCCTCGTGACGGGGGGAAACGCGCGGAGAGTCCGGGCCGCAGCGCGAGCCGAGCCGACTCGCCCTACGTTCCCCCTCGTGACGGGGGGAAACGCGCGGAGAGTCCGGCACGAGCCGGGGTGACCGTCGATCAGCGGATCGCTGCGGTCGCTGCCAGGCAGTTCGGCGTGATCTCGATCGCCCAGCTGTTCGCACTCGGGCTGACGCGCAAAGAGATCGAGGGTCGTGTCGGCCGCGGGTCGTTGCACAAGCTTCATCGGGGTGTCTACGCGGTCGGACACCGACGGATCGCCGACCACGCCCACCTGATCGCGGCGCTGCTGGCGACCGGCCCTGGGGCGTTCATCAGCCACCGCAGCGCCGTGGCGCTCTGGGGATTGGGCCTACTTTCGACAGACCGCATCGAGGTCACCGTGCCCGGCCGTCGGCGCCCGCGCAAGACGAAGCTCTGGATCCATGAGTCGGGCTCTGCGCTCGACGCCGGAGACCTCGCGACCCGTACCGGGCTGAGGGTCAGCTCGGTGCCGCGGATGCTGATCGAGCTCGCGCCCCGCGAGCACCCGCACGAGCTCAACCGGCTGATCACGCAGGCGATCCGCAAGGACATCCTCGACCTGCGGCGCATGGAGGACGCGCTCAAGCGCCACGCGCGCCGCCCCGGCGTGGCGGTCCTCAAGCAAGCGCTGGCCGGCTACCGACCCGAGCCGACGCGCCGCTCAAACCTCGAGACCGCGTTCGACGAGTGGCTCGCACAGCACCCCGAGATCCCACCGCCGCCGCTGCGCAACGTCAAGCTCGGACCGTGGGAGATCGACTGCTACTGGCCGCAGTTCCGGCTCGCGGTCGAGCTCGACGGCCGCCCATACCACATCACCGTCGGCGACCTCGAACGGGACCGCCTCAAGGACACCTGGCTACAGCGCCGCCAGATCCGCGTCTTGCGGATCACCGGCTGGCGCTTCGAGCACGACCGCGCCGGGATCCTCGACGATCTCCGCGCATTCACCGGAATCGCCGCTGCTTGATGGGCTGCGACGCCAGCCGGATCTGGGATCCCAGCCAGACGCCACCGCGAGCACGAGGACGCCCGCGCCATCGTGAGCACGAGGACGCCCGCGCCACCGCGAGCACGAGGACGCCCGCGCCATCGTGAGCACGAGGACGCCCGCGCCATCGCGTGCAGAAGGACGCCCGCGCCATCGTGAGCACGACAGGCGCCGTGAGGCGCGTTCGCGCGCCATGATGAGCACGACCGACGCCGTCAGGCGGCCTCGCGGGTCACGGCCAGCAGCACGTCGGCCGCGCGCACGACGGCGGGGAACTGCTTGACCGGGTCCTCCGGCACGCGCATCGACAGTTGCGACTTGCCGGACTCGTACAGCGCCTCCGGAATCTGCGCGCGGAGCTTCTTGGCGCGCACCGAGTCGAGCTCGATCGGGGTGACCGCGAAGCGTCCGCCACGGAAGGTGACCGCGCGCGCGCCCGCCTGGCCGAGCTTGATCCGCGCCGTCTGCAGCGAGATCAGGTTCTCCAGCGGTTCCGGCAACTCGCCGAAGCGGTCCAGCAGCTCCTCGCGCAGGGCAACCAGGTCGGCGACCTCACGCGCGGCGGCGATCCGCCGGTGGACATCGACCTTCGCCTGCTCGTAGGGGATGTAGTCGGCGGGCACGTAGGCGTCGACGTTGATGTCGAGGCGCACGGGCTCCCAGTCGTCCTCGACGCCGTCATCCCCGTCCGCAACGGACATCGACTCGACCGCCTCATCGAGCATCTGCATGTAGAGCTCGAAGCCGAGCGCCGCCACGTGGCCTGACTGCTCGTCGCCGAGCAGGTTGCCGGCGCCGCGGATCTCGAGGTCGCGCATCGCGATCTTGAAGCCGGCACCGAGCTCGGTGTAGTCAGACAGCGCCGACAGCCGCTGCGCCGCCTCACCCGTCAAGGCGGCCGAGCTGGGGTACAGCAGGTAGGAGTAGGCGCGCTCGCGCGAGCGCCCGACGCGACCACGGATCTGGTAGAGCTGCGCGAGCCCGAACATATCGGCGCGCTCGACGATCAGCGTGTTCGCCTGGGGGATATCGATCCCGGACTCGATGATGCTGGTGCAGACGAGCACGTCGGCGTCGCCGCGCACGAAGCCCAGCATGCGGCGCTCGAGCTCGCGCTCCTCGAGCTGCCCGTGCGCGACCTCGAAGCGCATCCCCGGGCACAGGCCGCGCAGCCGCTCGGCGGTCTCGTCGATCGACTCGACGCGGTTGTGCAGGAAGAACGCCTGGCCGTCGCGGGCGTGCTCGCGCTGCAGGGCGGTCCGTACCAGCTCCTCGTCGTACTCGCCGACGAACGTCTTCACGGGCCGGCGGCCCTCCGGCGGGGTCTCGATCACGCTGATGTCACGGATTCCCGCGATCGACATCTGCAGCGTGCGCGGGATCGGCGTGGCGCTCATCGCGATCACGTCGACCTTCAGCTTCAGCTGGCGCAGCAACTCCTTCTGCTTGACGCCGAAGCGCTGCTCCTCGTCGACGATCAACAGGCCGAGATCCTTGGCGCGCACATCGCGCGAGAGCAGCCGGTGGGTTCCGATCAGGATGTCGATCTTGCCCTGCGCGAACGCCGCGATCGTCTCGCGCTGCTCGGCCGGCGGGCGGAAGCGCGAGACGTGTCCGATCGTCACCGGGTAGTCATTCAAGCGCTCGCAGAAGGTGCCGTAGTGCTGCTGGGCGAGGATCGTGGTCGGCACCAGCATCAGTACCTGCTTTGAGTCCTGCGCCGCCTTGAAGGCGGCGCGCAGCGCCACCTCGGTCTTGCCGTAGCCGACGTCGCCGCAGATCAACCGGTCCATCGGCCGCGGCGCCTCCATGTCGGCCTTGACGAACTCGATCGCGTCGCGTTGGTCAGGCGTCTCTGTGTAGGGCCAGGCGTCCTCGAACTCGCGCTGCCAGTCGCTGTCGGGCGGGAACGCGTGCCCGGGGCGGCGCTTGCGCTCCGCGTACAGGTTCAGCAGCTCGCCCGCCAGCTCATGGGCCGCATGGCGGGCACGCGCCTTGATCGTCTCCCAGCGCGTGCCGCCGAGCTTCGAAAGTGGCGGATGCGCGCCGCCGGCGCCGACGTAGCGGCTGATCTTGGCGAGTTGGTCGACGGGCACGAACACGCGGTCCGAACCCGCGTACTCGAGGTACAGGTAGTCGCGTGTGACCCCGGCGACGGTCTTCGTGTCGAACCCCGCGAAGCGCGCGATCCCGTGGTCCTCGTGCACGACGATGTCGCCGGTGCGCAGGTCCGCGAAGCTGCGCAGGATCCCGCGGCGCCCCGGCCGCCGCGCGCTCTCGGTCGCCCGGCGGCGGCGGAACAGCCGGTGCTCGGGGATTACCGCGAGCTTGAACGCGGGCGCGATGAAGCCGTCGCGAAGCCGCGCCGCGGCGAACGTCAGGGCCGCGCCGGAGCGCTCCGCCGCCACCGCCGGCCCCGCAGGGCCGGCAGTGGCGGAACCACCGCCGTCGCCGTTCAGCCACGCCACCTTGAGGCGCCCGAGGTTGTAGGCGGCGCGTTCGCCCTCGCCGCGCGCGGAGAACGCGCAGACCGTGTGGTAACCCGAGCGCGTGAGCTTCTCGAGCTCCGGCTCGGCGTCCCGGATCCCGCGTGCGCCGATCTCGGCCGCCTGCGCGTGGAAGCTGAAATGCTGATCTTGGCTGATGCTCGACAGCCGGAGCCGCGCGCGCTGCTCGAGCACCGCCGTGATCGTCTCGGGCGGAACGTAGAGGTGGTGGGCGTCGCGGTCGTGGAACGCGGCGCAGACGTCCTGCCAGTGGTCGGCGAGCGCCGGCGCGACCTCCTCCTGGGCGGCGATCAGGATCGCGGCGCCGGCGTCGACCAGCTCCAGGAACGGCTTGAAGTCCTCGATCGGCAGCAGCTCGGTGATGTCGGGGCGGTCCTCGGCCTGCTCGAGCGCGGCGAACTCGGCCAGCTCCCGATACTCCTGCGCGAGCTCGGCTGCGGGCGCCACCTCGACGACTTCGGCATCGCCCAGCGAGCGCTGGGTAAAGGTCGAGAACCAGCGCAGCGATTCGATCTCGTCGCCGAACAGGTCGACCCGCACGGCACGGTCCTCGGTCGCCGGGAACAGGTCGAGCAGGCCGCCGCGGATCGCGAACTGGCCGCGGTCCTCGACCTGGTCGACGCGCTCGTAGCCGGCCGCGACGAGCTCAGTCGCGGTCTCCTCGAGGTCCATCAGATCGCCGGTGCGCAGCGTGAAGCCGTGCGGGCGCAGCGACGGGTCGGGCACCTTCTCCGACAGTGCGACGGCGCTGACGACCACCACCGGCGCCTGCTCACCCGGGTCCAGCAGCGCATCGAGCGCCGCGATCCGCTGGCCAATCAGGTGCGCCGGCGGCGACAGGTGCGACTCGTAGGTGACCCCGCGCGAGGGGTAGTAGCGCACCGGGCGCGGCGCCAGCCAGGCGCGCAGCCCGGCGCCGAGCTCGCGCGCGGCGCGATCGTCGCCGGCGACGACGATCGCGGCGCGGCCCGGCTCGCGGTCGATCAACGCCGCCAGCAGGTAGGCGCGCAGCGATTGCGAGACGAACGCCTCCCCGCCCGCAGTGGCGAAGGCGGCGGTCTGGGGATCGAGCTCGGCTTGGGCGAGAAGGGTGCGCAGCATCGGCTTACGGCTCAGTGTAGGTCGCCGTTCCCCTCCCGAGCGAGCCGCGCGGATGGCGCAGTTGCAGGTGTTAGGGGTGCCCTTAGCGGGCGGCGGGATCCGTGACCGTGTCCAGGAGCGCCTGCGCTGCGTCGGCGGCGGCGTCGATCAGCGCTTGCACCTCGGCCTTGGACTCCCTGAACTTGCCGAGCACGTAGGCGGCCACGATTTCGGGGTCGGTGCTCGCCGGGCGCCCGACGCCAACGCGCACGCGGTGAAACTCCACGCTGCCGAGCGCGGCTTTGAGGGACTTCAAGCCGTTGTGCCCGGCGAGACCGCCGCCGAGGCGGGTGCGAATCTCGCCGAACGGCAGGTCGATCTCATCGTGCAGCACGAGCACCCGGTCGAGCTCCACCCGCAGCTCGCCACGCGCCGGGCCGACCGACCTGCCCGCCTCGTTCATGTAGGTCTGAGGCGTGAGGATCGCCACGCGTGGGCCGCCAGGGCCGGCACGGCCCTCGCTGAGCAGCCCGCGGTACTTGGCCTTGGGAGCCGGCAGGCCCCAGCGATCGCGCAGCCGCTCGGCGATCTCGAAGCCGACGTTGTGACGTGTGCCGCGGTACTCGGGCCCGGGGTTGCCGAGGCCGACGACGAGCCAGTCAGCCGGCGCGCCGCGCCGTCCGGGGAACGGCATGTCGCGCCGTTCCCGCTACTCGTCTGAGGAGGCGGCGCCCTCGCCGGCGCCGGCGCCGGCGTCCGCCGCTTCGGCGGGCGCCGCGGCGGCTGCCGGGGCAACCGTGCCGACCACCTCGGTCTCCGCTTCGATTCCGGACTCGTCGCTCTGCACGCGGGGCGGGTGTAGCGCCGCGATCAAGGTGTCGGGCTCGCCGATCACGGTCACGCCCTCGGGCGCGGTGAGGTCGGCGAGCAGCAGCGTCTCGCCGATCTTCATCCCGGATACGTCGTGCTGCAGCGAATCGGGGATCGACGTCGGGAACGCCTGCACGGTCACCTCACGCGTGGAGTGCTCGACCGTGCCGCCGTCCCTGACGCCGGGGGCGTCCTCGGCACCGATCAGCTCGATCACGACCTGCGCCTCGATCTTGACGTCAAGGCTGACGCGCACCAGGTCCAGGTGCATCGTCTCGCCGCTGACGGGATGGCGAACGAGCTCCTTGAGCACGACGGGGGTGCCGGCCGCGCCGTCGAGCTGTAGATCGAGCACGGCGCCCGCACGCGCGAGCGCATTACGGAGGTCCCGGTTGTTGACTTCGAAGGCGACGGGATCCTGGCCGCCGCCGTAGACGATCCCGGGTACGTTGCCGGCGCGCCGCAGGCGCCTTGCCGAGCGCGATCCGGAGGGCTCGCGCACTGACGCGGCCAAAGCTGTTGTCTGAGATCCTGCCATGACGAGCATCGATGGTAGCGAGCGCACCGCTGAGTCGTCGCGGCGCGTGCAGCGGCGTGCCGATTTGGCGGCAAACGCTGCTGTCGGCGCCGCTGCGACAAGTGAATTCTCGGCTTGCAACACGCGCTACTATTTCCGCATGACAGGCGCCGATTCGCTGATGTTGTGGATCGCTGGTTTCCACTTCATCGGAGTCGTCTGCGTGGCCGCACTGCTGATTCCAGCGTTGCGCAACGACGACACACCGGGCAACACGGACAGCGGCTCTTCATCCGATGACGGTTGGGGCAACCTGCCGGCTGACCGTCCGCGGCCGAAGCTATGGCCGGGCGGCGGCATTCCGCTGCCCGACGCCGTCCAGTCGCACGTACGCCTGCGGGACCATCGCCGCCTCAGCGACCTGCGTAGCCCGCGTGAGCGCCGCCCCGCACGCGAGCCGATCCGCCGGCCGGAGCGCGTTCCCAGCACGCTCACGCCTCCGCGACGTTAGCGCGCGCCCTAAGGGGCGCCCTAAGGGCTCTCCGGCGCCCTCTGCAAGGGCTGGGCAGAGCGATCCGGGAGTCGCGATCACGAATCCGGGTAGCCTGAGCCGATATGAAGCTCCTCTACAAGCCGTTCGCGGTGATCGCCGGAGTCCTCGGCACGATCCTCGGCAAGCGGGCGTTCAAGGCGTTGTGGGCAAGGATCGACGACTCGCCGTCGCCGCCGCCGCCGCGCACCGGCGAGGCGGGTCTGCTGGAGGTTGCCGCCGGCGCCGCACTGCAGGCGGCAACGGTCGCGGCGATCGCCGCCGTAGTCGACCGGCTGATGGCGGGCACCTTCCATCACCTGTTCGGGGTCTGGCCAGAGAAGCCGCGGGGCGCTACCGACCCGCTGCGCCAGACGTAGGCGAAGCCGGCGCGCATCTCCCGGACGACGGAGCCGCGCTGGATGCGTGTCGAGGAAGGCCGCGGCGCCATCGCCAGCAGCGCGCAAGCCGACGCCATGAACGAAGCGCCGTCGAACCCGGGCGCGACGCCCGCGCCGGCGCGAGATCAGCAAGCCGCCGAGCGCGGGGCCGGCAAGCCGGAGCGTGATCGATCGCACGAACTGATCCAGCGAATTCGCGCGCGAGAGATCCTCCGCGGGCAGCAACTCGGGTACGTCCAGCCCTTCGTAGCTGTGTTGCGTCGGCGAGCGGCACTAGCGGAGCGACCCGACCAGCTGCGCCGCTCCCGGGACGACCGGCTGAAACGGGCTCGAGCGCAGGTATTCGATCGTCGCCGCCGAGGTCATCGGCTTGGCGAAGTAGAACCCCTGGCCGAGCTCGCAGCCGAGCCCGCGCAGGGTAGCCCACTGCTCGGGATGCTCGATTCCCTCCGCGACGATCGCCAGCTCCAGCGTCTTGCCCAGGCCGATCACGGCGGTCGCCAGGCCCGAGGTGACCGGCGAGGCGCCCGCCGACAGGAACGACCGGTCCATCTTGAGGACGTCGACGGGGAATCGCGCGAGGTAGCCCAGCGACGAATAGCCAGTGCCGAAGTCGTCGAGCGCGATGTTCACGCCCAATTCCTTGAGCTCCAGCAGGCGCTGCTCGGCGAGATCCGCGTTGGTCATCATCACCGTCTCGGTGATCTCCAGCGTCAAGCGCTGCGGGTCGATGCCGGACTCTTGCAGCGCGTCGTGCACGTCGGCCACGATGTCGCTGTGGTGCAGCTGATTGACGGATAGGTTGACGTTCATCGTCAGTGGCGGTTCAGCTTGCACCTCGTCCTGGATCGCCCTGGCCTGGCGGCAGCCTTCGCGCAGCACCCAACGTCCGAGCGGGATGATCAAGCCGGTCTCCTCGGCGAACGGAATGAACGCGTCAGGGCCGAGCAGCCCGCGCTCCGGATGCTGCCAGCGCACCAGCGCCTCCATGCCGCTGATCGTCCCGTCGACGAGGCGTATGACCGGCTGGTAGTGCAGCTCGAACTCACCGTTGACGAGCGCGCGCTGGAGCTCGGCTCGCAGCTCGAGGCGAGCGAGCACGTCGGAGTGCATCTCCGGCTCGAACAGCCGGTAGCTGCCCTTGCCGTCGCGCTTGGCGATGTACATCGCCGCATCAGCGTTGCGGATCAGCTCGTCGGCGTCGGAGGTGGAGTCCTGATCGGCGATCGAGATGCCCATGCTGGCACGGACGACGATCTCCTTGCCCTCGACATACAGCGGGCGCTTGACCAGTTCGAGGATCCGCTCGGCCGTCTCCGCCACCTGCTGGGGCCCTGAGGTCTCCTCGAGCAGGATCGCGAACTCGTCACCGCCGAATCGCGCGGCCGTGTCGGTGGCGCGGATGCTCGAAGCGACTCGTTTGGCCACCTCCAGCAGCACGCGGTCGCCCGCCGCGTGCCCGAGGCCGTCGTTGATCGTCTTGAAGTCGTCGAGATCGAGGAACATCATCGCGAGGGAGGCGCGCTCGCGCCGGGCTCTGGCCAGCGCGTGCCGGACGCGTTCGTTCAGCAGCGCCCGGTTCGGCAGCTGCGTCACCGGGTCGTGGAAAGCCTGGTGCTCGAGCTGCTCCTCGAACGCCTTGCGCTCGCTGATGTCACGGCCGTTGAGCACGATCCCGTGGACCGCGTCGTCATTGAGCAGGTTCGTGTAGAGGATCTCGAACTGGCGGATGCTTCCGTTCAGGTGGCGCAACGAGCACTCGATCACCTCGCCGTCGCTGTTGCCTGCATGCGCCGGTCCATCCGCGAGCATGCGCAGCATGCGCCCGCTGTGCCCCGGGACCAGCAGCTTGTCGAACTGGGTCCCTGCGATCTCCTCCGGCGTGTAGCCCAGCGACCGCTCGATCGACGGGCTCTGGTAGATCACGGTGCTGTTGGCGTCCAGCACCGTGATCAGATCGTGCGTGTGCTGGACCAGCGAGCGGAAGCGTGCTTCGCTCGAGCGGCGATGAAGCTCTTCGGTCAGCGCGCTGCTCTCGAGCGCGAGCGACACCTGCGTGGCCAATGAGAGCAAATCGCCGCGGGCAGCGCGGGAGGCTGCCCGTTCGCCGGCCACCAGCAGCATGCCGCGCGTGCGGTCATTGCCGCGCAGCGACAGTTCGAGCACGTCGACGACGGTGGCGCAGCCAGCCGGCAATCTGAGCGCCGTGCGCTCGTCATCGGTGAGCGATGCGACCAGATCTCCGTCCTTCCAGGTTGGACGAACGAGCGCCGGGCAGATCGAGATCGGGGCCGACCAGATCGCGCTTGGCAACCCGGATTCGGCTTCGAAGGCCACGAGGTCGGCCATGTCGCCGCTGACGAAGCACAGCCTGGCCAGCACAATGCCGTGCACGAGCAGCGGCACCGCCGCCAGCGCCGCCTGGTAGATCTGCTCCCGTGAGGTGGCCGCGACGATGTCGGCCGCCGTCGCCGCGAGGATCCGTTCGCTGGCGACGTGCCGCTCGCGCTGGCGCACGAGTCCCGCCATCCGCGCCACGACCAGCGCAAACAGCACGCCCGAGACGGCGATCGTGATCACCAGGTCGATGTCGTTGCGACCGATCTCATTGGTGAGCTCGATCGTCGGCGCGATCAGGGCTGCGCAGGTGAGCAGCGCGAGCCGGGACGGTGTCAACCGCCGCTGCCTGTCAGGCGCGGGACGCTCGAGCTCTCGCATCGAGGGATGCAGCGCGGCGGCCCCCCAGAACAGGTAGAAGCCGATCCAGCCAACATCGAGGATCAGCTGATGGTGGTAGGCGTTGTGGAGCGTCAGCACCCCGTAACTGAAGTCGGTGACCAGCAGCGTTACGATGCTCAGCACCAGCAGGTAGAAGGCGGGTTCGCGCTTGCCGCCGTCGACCGCCAGCCGGATCGCGGCGGCCAGCAGGATGATGTCGCCGGAGGGATAGGCGATCGAGACAAGCTTCTGCACGAGCGTCATGTCGGTGACGTGCACATAAGGTGCGATCAGCGCGATACACGAGACCAGGGCCAGCCCCAGTGTCATGATCAGCGAGTCGATCACACCGCCCCGGTCGCGCTCGGGGTTGCGTTTCTTGACAAGCAGCAAGAGACCCGCCATCAGCACCGGGTAGACGGTCAGGTAAACACCGTCACCGAACGACGGGAACGGCACATATGCACCGGTCAGCTGTGGATAGCTGTAGGTGTAGATGTCACCGACCCAGAACAGGAACAGACCGAACGCGAACAGCAGCCAGGGCCGCCGCGACTGCGGACTGTTACGTCGCAGCCCGACGATCACCGCCATGACGCCCGACAGGCCGAGCAGGTTCATCACCGGGCCGTAGCCCTTGAACGGCGCCACCAGCGTGTAAAGCACGGTGACCAGCGCTCCGGCGCCGAGATACAACTGCCAAAGGTGAGGTCGCGAGCAGCGAGCGCGGATCGAGCCGTGCACGCGAGCCATCGTCAAGCCGCTGCTTGTGATTCGTACGCGTCTGGGTACTGTCTCAGCTCGCCGAGGCCGGCGAGCTCCTCCAGCACGGCGCACAAGGACTCGACCTCGGCATCGGTGTTGGCCGCGGTCAACTGTATGCGGAACCCCACGTCCGCCTTCGGTACGAGCGGAAAGCCCGCGAGCGTCACATAGATCCCGCGGTCGAACAGCAGCCGCCCGACGTTGACAGCGGCACCCCGGGCGCGCGCGATCTGGCAGCCGTCGTAAATCGTCTTGTGGGCGCGCGCGTCGATGAAGATCGTTCCCGACGCCGCGAGCGCCGGTATCACCGACAAGTGAATGTGCGTGATCGTCGGCAGCACGAGCGCGTCCTCGCTGCTCAGCAGCCCGACCAGCCGCTGCTCGATCTGCTCGTACAGCGCCGGGCTGCCGAGCAGTCGTGACCAGCTAGGGTGCGTCCCCCAGGTGTCGAGATACGCCGGCACGGCCTCGATGATCTGGCGATCGAGATCGAACCCGAGGTAGTTACACGACGCGAAGTCTGCCAACCACCGTGAACCGACTCTGATCATCCGGCCATCGACTTCCTCGATCACCGCGTCGACCATCGGATGCGAAGCCGGCAGCGCCGAGAGCCCGCCACAGGTCTCGAGCCAGTGGTCGAACCACGGCCCAGCTGTGGCCACGCCGTCCTGCACGCCTCGCCTGCCCATCGATGGAGGGCCAAGCCCTGTGCCTCGGTCCATGTTCCGTCATATCGACCGCCGGAGGGCGTTCTTGAGAACTCTGGACGGTTATCTGGACCCCGCGCGATGCCGCGCGGGCATGCCGGTCGATGACGCTTGCAGGTTCAGAACAGCTGGTTCTCGCCGCCGAACACGTCGCTGACCGAACCGTCGGTGAAAATCTGGCGGATCGAGCTGGTCAGCAAGTCGGCGCACGAGAGCACGCGGACGTTCTCGGGATGCTCGGGCGGAAGCGGGATCGTGTCGGTCACGACCACCTGCTCGAAACCGGCGGCAGCCAGGTTGTCCCAAGCATCGCCGGAGAAGTTGCCGTGCGTCGCGGCGGCGTAGACCCGCCGCGCGCCGGCGTCACGAACGGCATGGGCGGCGGCCGCGAGCGTACCCGCCGTGCCGATGATGTCGTCGACGATCAGCGCGGTCTTACCGGCGACGTCGCCGATCACATAGTTGATCTCGGCCATCTGCTGCGCGGGGCGCTCCTTGTTGAGGATCGCGAGGTCGGCCCCGATCTTCGACGCGAAGTTCTTGTTGAGCTTCACCCGGCCGGCGTCGGGAGCGACCACGACCAGGTCCTCGAGGTGCAGGTCCGCGAAGTACTGGGTGAGGATGAAGGCGGCGGTCATGTGGTCGCATGGCTTCTGGAAGAAGCCCTGGATCTGGCCACAGTGCAGGTCCATGGCGAGGATCCGGTCGATCCCGGCCGACTCGAGCATGCGCGCCACGAGGCGCGCGCTGATCGGCTCCCGCGGAGCCGACTTCTTGTCCTGGCGCGAGTAGCCGTACCAGGGGGTGACGGCGATCACACGGTGTGCCGAGCCACCGACCGCCGCGTCGACCAGTTCGAGCAGCTCCATCAGCGAGTCGTTGGCGGTCATGCCCTCCTCGGCGTTACCGCAGGTGGGTTGCACGATGAACACGTCGGCGCCGCGCACCGACTCCAGGTAGCGGCAGTAGACCTCGCCGTTGGCGAACGTCTTCAGCTCGACGCCGGCGAGCGCTACACCGAGCTTGTCAGCGATGCGGTGCGCCAATTCCTGGTTGGCTCGACCGGACACGAGCATCAGTCGCTTGTCGTTCTCGATCCTCAGCTCGCTGGCCGCGGCCGCCACCTGCAGCACACTCATTCGATGCAGAAGTTTACGAGTTGTGCAGGACGCGAGCGCCCGCGACCTGCTAGGGCGTGCACTATCCGTTCCCCTGCTCGGTGCCGGCCTGCTCGCGGCGCCGCTGGGCGTAGCCGTCGATGTTGCGCTGCTGCCCGCGCGCGACGCCCAGGGCCCGCGCCGGCACATCGTCCGTGATCACCGAACCGGCCCCGGTGTAGGCCTCGTCGCCGACGGTTACGGGTGCGACCAGCGTCGTATCGACGCCGATCCGCACGCCCGAGCCGATCGTCGTGCGGTGCTTCTTGTAACCGTCGTAGTTGGCCGTGACCGTGCTCGCGCCAAGGTTGGTGTTCTCGCCGATGCTGGCGTCGCCGATATACGACAGGTGCGGCACCTTGCTGCCGGCGCCCACCTCGGAGTTCTTGATCTCGACGAACGTGCCCGCCTTGGAGCCCTCGCGCAGCACGGCGCCGGGGCGCAGGTACGCGAACGGGCCGACGCTGACGCGCTCGCCGATCACCGCCTCCTTCACGTAGGAGTGCAGGATCGTGGCGTGCGAGCCGACGCTCGCATCGATCAGCGTCGAGTGCGGCCCGATCGTCGAGCCGCTGCCGACCGCGGTGGACCCGTGCAGGCTGGTGAACGGCTCGATCACGCTGTCAGCGCCGATCGTGACCTCGACGTCGACGACGGTTACGGCAGGATCGACGACCGTCACGCCGGCCAGCATGTGCGCGTCGAGGATCCGCCGCTGCGCGATCGCGCGGACCGCCGCCAGCTGGCGGCGGTCGTTGATCCCGAGCGTCTCGCTCGGATCCTGCAGCTCGAACGCGACCACGGTGCGTTCATGCTCGCGCAGGATCGGGAGCACGTCCGGAAGGTAGAGCTCGCCCTGCGCGTTGTCGGCGCGGACCTTCGGTAGCGCCTCCAGCAGAGCGGCGGCGTCGAACGCGAAGATCCCCGTGTTGACCTCGCGGATCTGCAGCTCGAGCTCGCTGGCGTCGCCCGCCGCCTTGGTCTCGACCACCCGCTCGACGGTGCCGTCGATCGCACGCACGACCCGGCCGTAACCGCTTGGATCCTCGAGCACCGCGGTCAGGATCGTGGCCGCTGCACCCTGGCGGCGGTGGTGCTCGGCCAGCGCCGCGAGCGTTTGCGCGGTGATCAGCGGCACGTCGCCGGCGAGCACGATCACCGTCGCTTCGGGGTCGATCAGCGGCGCGGCGGCGTTGACCGCGTCGGCGGTTCCACGCGCCTGGAGCTGAACTGCCACCTCCACGTCGGCCGGCAGCGCCGCGCGTAGCGGCTCCCCGGGAGCATCGACCACGATCAGCTTGCCGGCGCCGGCGCCACGCGCCGCGGCCAGCGGCCAGGCGATCATCGTGCGACCGCACACGGGATGGAGCAGCTTCGGAGTCCGGGAGCGCATCCGCGTCCCCTGACCCGCCGCGAGGATCACGACGACAGGCGCAGTCAAGACGAGCGCATCCTAGTCCAAGTCGCCGACGGACGAGTCATGGCTGGGGAGCCTGGATTCGAACCAGAACTAGGACGTCCAAAGCGTCCCGTGCTGCCGTTACACCACTCCCCAGGGCTGGACGGGTCCGTGCCTGGGACCTTAGCTCATGAACCGTTCGGATTCTGCTCCAACTCTGCTCATGATGCGCGCTTGCCGAGCGCGCGTGCGACCTCGTCGGGCAGCATCGGATCGGCGAGCGCGGCGCGCACGTCACCGGGCCGGTGCAGGGCGCGCTCGGCGCGCAGCAGGCCGACCTCCAGGCGGGCCTCGCGTGCAGCCGCCAGCGCCATCGTCATCGCGTCCGTGCTGCGCCAGGTCAGCTCCGGCAGCGCGAACAGCTTCGGCATCGGCCGCGAGATCCCGACCAAATAGAAGCCGCCGTCATAGACGGGGCCGAGCACCACGTCGCATCCGGCTTGCAGGTCGTCGAGCGCCGCCTCCCCGTGCGCGCGCCGCAGACGCGGCAGGTCCGGCCAAACGATCAGCAGCGGCCCGAGTCCGCGCGTGAACACGCGCGCGGTCGCGTCCGCCAGGCGCCCGGAGATGCCGTCGCCGTTCTGCGGAAACAGCGTCGCTTCGGGCCCCACCAACGCCCGCAGCTCACGACCGGAGTCGGGCGGATCGTGCGCCACGTGGATCGCGCGCGGCGTCAGCTCACGCGCCCACTGGACCGTCTGGACGATCAGGGCGGACTGCAGCGCGACACAGCCGTCGAGCCCGATCAGCGGCTCGAGCGCAGGACGGACCTGACCGCGGCGCGGCGCTCGCGCCATGATGAGAACCGCCGGCGCGGCCGCCCTCATCCCCGGCCGATGCGGAAGACCGTTCCGGCTGGGGCCGGGGTCGATCCCGCCAGGATCGGAAGCGCCCCGCGCAGGACGTCGGCGAACGTGGCCGGGCTTGAGCCGATCAGCTCGACCAGCGTCGCGACCGGCGTTGGCTCGCCGGGGACGACCTCGTTCGCGTAGTCGGTGACAAACCCGAGCAATGCGAACGGGAGCTCGAGCTCGCCGCACAGCACCGTCTCTGGTCCCGCCGTCTGGCTGACGGCGACCACGCCGCAGGCCGCCAGCTGCGCGATCTCCGCCGGCGTGTTGAAACGAGGCCCGTCGACGTGGCCGTAGCAGCCGCCGTCGCGCGCGCTGCGCCCCGCCTGCGCGGCGGCGCTCAGCAGCGCCGCCCTGAGATCCTGCGAGTAGGGGCCTCCGTGCAGGATCCAGTGCCCGCGCGCGGGATCGCCGGGCTGCTCGAAGAACGTGCAGAGCGAGCCGTCAGGCAGGCGATTGCCGATGAAGTGCAGGTCGTCGAACACGACGAGCGAGCCGAGCTCGAGCATCGGGTCGACCGCGCCGCAGACCGTGCAGCCGACCACCGCGGTGGCGCCGAGCTCTTTCAGCGCCCAGACGTTCGCGCGGTGGTTGACGGCGCTGGACAGCCGCGCGTGCCCGATGCCGTGTCGGGAGACGTGCAGCAAGTCGGCGCCCGCGTAGCTGCCACGGTCAACCACGGTCACGCCGTAGGGCGTGCGCACGCTCACCGGCTCAGGCTCGAATCCCGACAGCCCGTAGTTGCCGGAGCCCGTGATCACCGCGACTGGCATGGCGCGCGATGCTATCCGGTCAGCGGCAATCGCGGCGAGCAGACGACCCAACCGCTCAGCGGGGAACGCGACCGCCGGCCGCGCCGCGCTCGGTGGCAGGTCCGCGCGGCGCCGCGATCCCGAGCACCCGCATCGCCTTGAGCCCGAGCGACAGCTTCTCGCGGCCGTCCGTGGACTGGACGTCCAGCGCCGTCAGCTCGCGCACCCGTTCGAAGCGGTAGCGGATCGTGTGCCGGTGGGTGATCATCCGCGCTGCGGTGGCGTTGACGTTCGCGTCGCATTCCAGGAACGCCGACAGCGTGCCGAGCAGATCCGTCTCGTACTGCTCGTCGTAGGCGACCAGCGGTCTGACCGTCTCGGCGTAGAAGCGCTGCAGCTCGGCGGGGTCGCTCATGTAGGGCAGCAGCAGCTGGTAGGTGCCGGCCTGGTCGAACGCCAGCTCGGTGCGCTCGCCGTCGCCCTCGACGACATTGGCGGCCAGCAGCGCCTCGTCGCCGGCGCGGCCGAGGTCGAGCGGGTTCTCGACGCGGCGGCTGCGCCCGATCGCGAACGTGAACCCGGTGAGGCCCGACTCGAGCTCGCGCGCGACAGCCGCGGCTACGCGCCGACCGGTGTCGCCGTCGCTGTCGGCGAACAGGACCACGATCTCGCCGGCATCGGCTTCGGTCGGCGCGGCGATCGCGCCCGGCGCGATCGAACGGGCGCCGCGAGCGGCGATCGTCAGCAGCCGCCGGCGCCAGTCGTCCTCGGTCGTGCTGCGCGGGTGGGCGCGCGCGATCAGCACGCCGGCGCCGGCGGACAGGTCGGTGCCGAGCTCGCGGCCGCGCGCAAGCAGGTCCTCGGCGTGCTCGATGCGACGCCGCAGGACGGCGCGCAGGAACTGCGTGGCCGCCTCCTCCGAGGCGCGCTCGGGGGCCCGCACGCGCTCGACCTCGGAGGCGATCAGGGTCGTGATCAGGCGCAGCAGCGACGCGTCCGGGGGGTGCTGGCCGGCTCGCATCCGCAGTTGCCCGACGGTCGCGTCGGCGACTTTGAGCTCGATCGTGTCTACCAGTCCACGGGCCTGCATCAGCGAGCGCTCGTCGGCAGGCGACTTGGCTGCCACCGCCAGCACGGTCGCCGAGCGGTCGATCAGGATCAGGCTGGCGCCAAGTGCCCGCGCTGCCGCGCGCAGCACCTCGGGCAGGCCGGCGCCGTCCTGCACGGCGTCCGTGATCGCCGCCAGCGCTCGCAGGTCTGGCGGCGGTGGGTTCGGTGGGTTCTCAATCAGGGCAGCGCGCTTTGGCAAGGCTCGTCATCTCGGTCGGGCCGCTCAGAACACCCGTGGCCATTCGACCACGATCGCGGCGCCGGCGAGAACGCCGACGCCGACCAGCGCACCGAGCACGTACAGCGACAGCACGAACGCGGCCGCTCGCTGCAAAACGCCCCGGTAGGCGCTCAGCGCCGGAACGAGCACCAGGGTCACGAACGCGACCAAGGCGATCGCGCCGCAGCCGGCGCCGACGAGGTAGGTGATGGCGGTATTGCTCATCGCGTCCACCGAATTGTGCCGCAAGCCGGAAATCGCAGCGCACAGTCATCCGCTCAGCGGCGACTGCACGTCTCCAAATCCAGCGCAAACCGGCGCCGTGTCCGCCACATCCGGGTAGGCGCGCCGCAGCTCACGCGCCGCCGTGGCGGCCCGCGCCGCCGCGTCCGGGCCCCAGAACAGCCCCGCGACGGTCGGCCCCGAGCCGCACACGAGCGTCTGCTCGGCGCCCGCCGCGGCGGCGGCGCCAAGCGCGCCGGCAATCGCGGGACAGAGCGACAGCGCCGCCGGCGCGAGGTCGTTGACGAGCAGCTCGGCGGGCAGGCGCGCGCCCGCCTCCAGCGCAGCTTCCAGGCGCGCACGGCATGCGCCCAGATCCGCCGCCGAGCGCCCGAGGCGCAGGCGGTCTGCCTCGCGATACACCGCGGCGGTCGCCAGCTGCGCGGCGCCGGGCAGGATCACGAACGCGTGCGGCGCCAGCGGCGCCAGCGGCGCCACCTGCTCCCCGGCACCGGTTCCGAGCGACAACCCCGGCATCAGCTGGCTCGGCACGTCGGCGCCGAGCGATACGGCGACGTCGATCAGGTCCTGCGGCGCGACCGGCGCCAGCGCCGACGCCAGCCGCAGCGCCGCCGCGGCGTCCGCCGAGCCACCCGCCATCCCCGCCGCAATCGGGATTCGCTTGCTGATCGTGATCTGCACGGGCGCTCCCGCCCAGCCGCGCGCACGCAGCGCCGCGATCGCCGCCAGCGCCAGGTTCTCGCCCTGCACGCCGGCGCAGACGACGCGGTCCTGCGCGCCCGCGGCCGGCGCCAGCTCGAGCTCGTCGGCGAGCGACAGCGACTCGAACAGGGTCACCAGCTCGTGGCGCCCGTCATCCCGGGCACCACCGAGGAACAGGCAAAGGTTGACCTTGCCCGGCGCCAGCGCCCGCAGCCTCACCGCCGAGCATCCAAGCTCTGCGGCACGTCCGCGAGCCCCAGCCTGTGCGCCAGCTCGACGAACTCGGCCGGCGCCAGCTGCTCGGCCCGCGCGTCCGGGGGATGCCCGAGCTCGACCAGCGCCGCGCGAGCGCGCGCGCGGATCTCCGGAGTGGCGCCGGGCGCCAGCGCGAGCGAGCCGGCGAGCGCCTTGCGACGGTGGGCGAAGGCGTCATGGACCAGCGCGCGGACCGCCGTCGAGGCCCGCGGGCCTCGACGGCGAAGACCGAGCAGTACGGAGTCGACGTTCGGCACCGGCCTGAACACGCCGCGACCGACCGGCCGCAGAACGCGCACGTCGCAGGCCAGCTGCGCCAGCACCGACGGGATCCCGTAGGCCGCGCCCGCGGGCGCGGCCGCGAACCGCTCGCCGACCTCTTTCTGGACCATCACGACCCACGAGCTGACGCTCGGCAGCTCGTCGATCGTGCGCAGGATCACGCTCGCGGCGACGCCGTAGGGCAGGTTGGCGATCACCTTCTCGGGGGCCGGCGTCAGCGCCGCGAGCTCGACGCCGAGCGCGTCGCCGATGTGCAGCTGCGCGTTGGGGAAGGGTGCCAGAGCCTCCCGCAGGCCGGCTTCGAGGTGCCGGTCGAGCTCGATCACGTGCACGAACGCGGCGCGCTGGGCGAGCCGCTGCGAGAGGATCCCCAGCCCGCCACCGACCTCCAGCACGACGTCCTCACCGGACAGCTCGGCGAGGCGCTCGATCACGTCGAGGATGTTGCGATCGACGAGGAAGTTCTGCCCGAGCCTCACCACCCGAACACCGCGGCGCCGGCGCCGTGCAGCTCGCGCTCCAGTTCCTCGTAGGGAACGCGGCGCTCGAACGCCAGCGCCCTCGCCGTGGCGATCACGTTGGCGGGCTGGTTGGGCTTGCCGCGGAGCACCTGCGGCGCGAGGAACGGCGCGTCGGTCTCGACCAGCAGGCGGGCCGCCGGCACGCGCCCGGCGGCGTCGCGAAGATCGTGGGCCTTTGGGTAGGTCAAGTTGCCGGCGAACGAGATCCACCAGTTGTCGTTGGCCAGGCACTGCTCGATGCGGTGGGGCATCGAGAAGCAGTGGATGATCACACGGATCCCGCCGGCGCGTTCCTGCAGCGTCGAGATCGTGTCCTCGTCGGCGTTGCGGGTGTGGATCACGAGCGCCTTGCCGGTGCTGCGGGCGAGCTCGATCTGCGCGGTGAAGGCGCGCAACTGGTCCTCACGCGGAGCGCGGTCACGGTAGTAGTCAAGACCCGTCTCGCCGATCGCCACGCACTTGGGGTGCTGGGCGAGGTCGTGCAGATCGGCGAGCGCGGCGTCGTCGAAGCCGGTGGCGCCGTTGGGATGCAGGCCGATGACCGCGTACACGCAGTCGTGGCGCTCAGCGGCGCCAAGCGCCGCACGGTTGCCCTCGGCGTCGATCCCGACGGTCGCGATTCTGGTGACCCCCGCGCTCAGCGCGGCCGCCACCAGCGCCTCCTCCGGTTCCTCACAGAGGTGCAGATGGGTATGGCTGTCGATCACTTGCTTGGTGTTGGCGCGCTAGGCGCTCTTAGCGATCGCGCTTGGGGAACAGCGGCGGCAGCTTCTCGACGGTCGCGCCGGAGCCTCGCGACGCGAACGCCGCGGCGTCGTAGCGCGCGCCGGGCGTGCCGAGCGCCTGTAGCAGCCGGGTCGTGCTCGCCGGCATGTAGGGGTACAGCAGGACGCTGAGCGACCGGACACCCTCATGCAGCGAGGCGAGCGTCTGATCCAGTGCCGGCGCCTGCGCGGGATCCTTCGCCAGCTGCCAGGGCGCGCGTTCCTCGGCGTAGCGGTTCAGGCGCCGCACGCGCCGCCAGATCAGCTCCAGCGCGTTGGTCGCTTCGGCGCGATCGAGCTCGGCCGCGACCGCGCCGGGCAGCTCCGTGAACTCGGCGGCGAGCTGAGCGTCGGTCGGTGCCTGCGGCACGACGCCGTCGCGGTAGCGCGCGAGCATCGCGAGCGTGCGGCTGGCGAGGTTTCCGTACTCGTTGGCCAGCTCTGATTCGTAGCGCGCCGTGACCGCCTCCATGCCGACGGCGCCGTCGGCGCCGAAGGCGACGTCGCGCATCAGGTAGAAGCGCAGCGCGTCGGTGCCGAACTGCTCGATCACCTCGAACGGATCGAGCACGTTGCCCAGCGACTTGCTCATCTTGCGCCCGTCGGCGCCGAGCAGGAAGCCATGCACGAACACGTGCTGGGGAACCGGCAGGTCGGCGGCGATCAGGATCGCCGGCCAGAAGATCGTGTGGAACTTGAGGATGTCCTTGCCGATGATGTGGTAGGTCACCGGCCAGAAGCGCGGGCGCAGATCCTCGCCCTCGCGAGCGTAGGTGAGTGCCGTGTAGTAGTTCAGCAGCGCGTCGAACCAAACGTAGAACACGTGGCTCGGATCCCAGGGAACCGTGATGCCCCAGGTCAGCCGCCCACGGGTGAGCGAGATGTCCTGCAGACCTTGCGCGAGGAACGAGCGCGCCTCGCGATAGTGGCGCGCCGGCATCACGAAATCGGGGCGCTCGTCGAACAGCCGCTCGAGCGGCGCCTGGAAGGTCGAGAGGCGGAAGAACCAGTTCTCCTCCTGCTCACGCGTCAACACGATCTCGTGGATCGGGCAGCGGTTGCCGTCGAGGATCTCGTTCTCGACCTTGAAGTCGGCGCAGCGCGGGCAGTACCAACCCTCGTAGACGCCCTTGTAGACGTGCCCGTTGTCGTACACGCGCTGCAGGACGCGCTGGACCTCCGCCTTGTGCTGCGCGTCGGTGGTGCGGATGAAGAAGTCGTTGGATGCGTCCAGGCGCGGCATCAGCGCCTTGAAGCGCTCGGCGTTGCGATCCGCGAGTTGCTTGGGCTCCAGGCCCAGCGCGCGAGCGGCGTCGGCGACCGGCTCGCCGTGCTCGTCGACGCCGGTCAGGAAGAACACGTCCTCCCCGCGCTGGCGCATGTGCCGGGCCAGCACGTCCGCGGCGATCGTCGTGTAGGCGTGTCCGAGATGCGGCTGGGCGTTGACGTAGTAGATGGGGGTCGTGACGTAAAAGGACATGTCCTGATTCGGAGACTATCCTGCGCCTCGCCTGCGAGAATCGCTCAGACGTGGCGATCAGCAGATTCCCCACCAGACAGGCTCTCAGAGCCTGTCTTAGCGCGCCGCTCGTGACGCTCCTGTGCGTGAGCATGCCCGCAAGGCCCGGCCTGGTGCTCGTCAGTCAGCGCTTTGTACAGGGCGTTGGCGCTGGCGCCGGTCAGCTCGGCGACCACGCCGGCCGCCACGCGCGGCTTGCAGCCGGCCTGCACGAGTCGCTGCACCGCCGCGAGCGCCGGCGCGAGGTCTGGGGTGGCGGCGGGCGCCGGACCGACTACCAGCACCACCTCGCCGCGCGGGTCTGCGTCCATATAGCGCTCCGCCAACTCGGCCGCGGACCCGCGGACGACCTCCTCGTGCAGCTTGGTCAGCTCGCGGCAGACGGCGACCGGGCGTTGCGGATCGATCTCCGCGAGCACGGCCAGCGACGCCGCCACGCGCCGCGGCGATTCGAACGCGACCAGCGTCTCGCCCACCGCGAACACGCGCTCCAGATCATGGCGCTTGCGCGGTAGGAAGCCGGCGAAGTGCCAGCGATCGGCGGGCAGCGCACTCGCCACGAGCGCCGCCAGCGCCGCCGATGGCCCAGGCAGCACTTCGACCGCCAGACCTGCAGCCACGCATGCCCGTACCAGCACGAACCCGGGGTCCGACACCAGCGGCATCCCCGCGTCGGAGACCAGCGCCACCACCGACCCCGAGCGCATCTGCTCGACCAGCTCGCTGGCACGCGTGTCCTCGTTGTGCTCGTGGTAGCTGACGAGCTTCGCGCGCACGCCGTAGCGGTCCAGCAGCACGCGCGTGCGGCGGGTGTCCTCGCAGGCGACCATGTCGGCCTCGCGCAGCGACGCGAGCACACGCAGCGTGATGTCCTCGAGATTGCCGATCGGCGTCGGGCAGACGATCAGGCGGCCGCTCACAGCAGCACCCCGAGTGGACATGTCGGCACTATATGGGTTAATGGGTTAAGCGCACCCGCCCTGACGATGCCCAAGGACTCCGACAAGCCGCAGCCCTCCACGCCTCCCGAGTACAACGTCTACGGCCGGGGCGGTTCGCGTCGCCTGCCCCCGCCCGCGGAGCCTTCGCAAGCCGCTCCCGCGCGGCTGGCGGGCCCGGCGCAAACTCCCGCGGGGATCCGGTCTGCAAAACCCCCGGCGAGCGCAAGCGAGCGCCCATACACGCTCTACCGATCGGCACCACGCGGGCTGAGGGCGCGCCTGCGGGGCGAGAGCGACCCGGAGCTGGAGCTCGAGCGCGCGGCCGCGCTGCCCGCGCGTCCGGCCAGGACCGATCCTTGGTGGCGGCGCTGGAGCGTGCGACGCGTGCTGGGCGCGGCGGTGCTCGCGGTCCTCGGCTGGGTCGTGCTGTCGCTCGTTCTGTTCATGATCAGCGCCGGGCAGAGCGAGGGCCTGCCCGCGGCGGCGGCCAGCGAGCTGACGCCCGCGGGCAACATGCTCACCTCCGCAAACACCGTGCTGATCCTCGGAATCGACCAGCGGCCACGGACCGGTCCGGGCTCCAAGGAACCAGGCGCCGACTACAACGTCGCCGGCAGCAACTCGGACACGATCATGCTCTGGCGAATCGGCGGCGGCACCTCGAGGCGGCTGTCGATCCCGCGCGACACGGTCGCCAACGTCCCGGGCTACGGCCCGGCGAAGATCAACGCCGGCTTCGCGCTCGGCGGCCCGGCGCTGGCGGTCAAGACGATCGAGCAGTTCACCGGGCTCAAGATCAACCACGTGATCATCGTCAACCTGGCGGCGTTCCCGCCGTTCGTCGACGCGATCGGCGGGATCGACGTGCTCACCGGCAAGGTCTGCTCGAACATCAGCGGCGGCGCCGCGAAGGGCGGCTTCACGCTCGACCTGAACCCAGGCGTGCACCACCTCGACGGCCTCCAGGCGCTGACCTACGCCCGCACACGCGAGAACTCCTGCAACTCTGGCGACAGCGACCTCACGCGCGTCCTGCACCAGCAGGAGATCCTCAACGCGATCCGCTCCAAGCTGCTCTCCCCGAGCACGTTCTTGCGCCTGCCGTGGGCGTCGTGGGCCGCGCCGAAGGTCCTGCAGACCGATATGGGCGGACCGACGCTGCTGTCGCTGTTCGCGGCCTCCGAGCTCGGTGGCTCGCCGCCACCGACCGAGCTGCAGCCGACCGGCTCCGAAACCCTGCCCGGCTACGGCGATGCGCTGATCGCCTCGCCGTCGGACGTCAAGGCAGCGGTGACGCAGTTCCTGAACGGCTGAGACGGCTGGCGCCGCCCCGCGGGGCGGCCTAGTCCGACGAGTACTTGGTGGACTTCGACGACGTGCTCGAGCTCGCGTCGACCGGCTTGGCCTTGCCGACCGACTCAGACTTGCCCGAGTCCGACTTGCCCGACTCAGACTTGCCCGACCCAGACTTGGACGACGAGGACCCGGAATCGCTGCCTGATGAGGACTTGCTGTCGGAATATTCCTTCGTCTCGCGAGCGCGTTTGCGGGTGCCGTAATCGGTGTTGTAGAAGCCCTTGCCCTTGAAGTGCACCGCGATCGGGTGGAAGATCTTCTCGACCGGCTCAGAGCAGGTCACGCACTCGGACACCGGATCGTCGGTCATCCGCTGGATGACCTCGAACTGGTGGCCGTTTTCACAACGATATTCATAGATCGGCATCGCACCGGGGATTATAGCAGCGCTTTCTTGGCACTCTCAAGGCGAGAGTGCCAAGCCGCGGATCGCGCCGTCCGCGTGTCGCGTCGCGTTGTAGCGCTCGAGCAGCTCCTGGGCGCACGCGTGCTCGGCGCGCAGCTCGGCGTCATCGGCGATGTACAGCTCGCCGGCCAGCATCCGCTGCTTCATTGCTCTGGTTCATCGCTGCACCATCTGATCTAGAGTCCAGCACTCGATGTGCGCCGACGTCGTGACGATGGACAAGATCGTGTCGCTATGCAAGCGGCGCGGGTTCGTGTTCCCCAGCAGCGAGATCTACGGCGGGATCGGCTCGAGCTACGACTACGGGCACTACGGCGTGCTGCTCAAGAACAACGTCAAGGCGCAGTGGTGGCGGGCGATGCTGCAGGAGCGCGACGACATCGTCGCGCTCGACTCGGCGATCATCCAGCACCCCGAGACCTGGCGCGCGAGCGGGCACCTGGCGGGCTTCACCGACCCGCTGGTCGACTGCCGGACCTGCAAGCTGCGCTTCCGTGCCGACAAGCTCGAGGACGGCCGCTGCGGCCGCAAGCCCTCCAAGCAGCCCGGCGAGGCCCCCGACTGCGATCTGACCGAGGCGCGGGACTTCAACCTGATGTTCGAGACGACCGTTGGAGCGGTCAAGGCCGAGGGCTCGACGGTGTACCTGCGCCCGGAGACCGCGCAGGGGATCTTCCTGAACTTCAAGCACACCTTGCAGTTCGCGCGCAAGCGTCCGCCGTTCGGGATCGCGCAGGTCGGCAAGAGCTTCCGTAACGAGATCACCCCCGGCAACTTCATCTTCCGCACGCGCGAGTTCGAGCAGATGGAGATGGAGTTCTTCGTGCCGCCGACCGAAGCGCAGCAGTGGTTCGAGCACTGGCTCGGGCAGCGCATCGGCTGGTACACCGGCCTGGGGATCCGCCCGGATCACCTGCGCCTGCGCGCCCACGCGCAGGAGGAGCTCTCGCATTACTCGAGCGCGACCAGCGACGTCGAGTACCTGTACCCGATCGGCTGGCAGGAGCTGGAGGGGATCGCCAACCGCGGCGACTTCGACCTGACCCAGCACGCCAAGCATTCGGGCCAGAAGCTCGAGTACCACGACACCGTCAGCGGTCAGCGCTACGTCCCTTACGTGATCGAGCCGGCGGCAGGTGCCGACCGCGCGACGCTGGCATTCCTGGTCGACGCCTACGACGAGGACGAGATCGAAGGCGAGCTGCGCACGGTCCTGCGGCTGCACCCGCAGCTCGCGCCCGTCAAGGTCGCGGTGCTGCCGCTCGTGCGCAAGGACGGCCAACCCGAGCTTGCCCGCGAGGTCTACGCGTCTTTGCGCCACCGCGTGCAGGCCGAGTACGACGAGGGCGGCGCGATCGGGCGGCGCTATCGCCGCCAGGACGAGATCGGCACGCCCTGGGCGATCACGATCGACCACCAGTCGCTACAGGACCGCACGGTGACGCTGCGCGACCGCGACAGCCTCGTGCAGGAGCGGATCGCGATCGATGCGCTTGCGCAGGAGCTCGAGCGGCGCCTACGCGAGCCGTGGCGCTCGCCCAAGCTCGACGCTCTGTAGCCGCCGGTCACACTGGGTTATCGAGATAGGCCCTAAAGCTGAGTTCCCAGGCGGAACTACGGGCCAAAGCAAAAACGGGCGCGTCGATGGGCGCGTCGATGGGCGCTTTCTCATCGGTCACTTAGGTTCGTCTGACGGAACGTTTAGGGCTCTCTTGCACGCACCGTGAAGACTGCGCTGACGATGAAGAACCGAGCCAAGAACCGGCGCGAGGCTGGGATGAAGCTGGTCTCCCGCGCCACCAACCTGATGATCGCCGGCGCGATTGGCATGACCGGTGCGGTTGCCGTGGTCGCCGATCACGAGTACAGCGCCGAGCATGCGCGCACGGCGACGCAGACGGCCGCGACCGACTCAGCTCTGAGCTCCGCGAGCAAGACGACGAGCAGCGACAGGAGCACATCGGCGAGCACCGGCAAGAGCACCTCGAGCAGCGGCGACAGCCTGCAGTCACCATCGCAGACGCCGAGTGCATCGTCGAGCAGCTCCTCGACCGAGACCGTCTCCGGGGGGTCGTGACGATGCTCGCGACAGCCGCCGTCTCCTCCTCCCCGCGCGTGCTCTGGTATCTGACGCGCGGCACCGGGGTGGTGACCCTGGTGCTGCTGACGCTGACCGTCGCGCTCGGGGTCGCGAACCAAAAGCGCCTGCAGAGCGCCCACGTACCGCGGTTCGTGATCGATGCAGTGCACCGCAACGCATCGCTGCTGGCGGTGCTGTTCCTGCTCGTGCACATCGCGACGTCGGTGCTCGACACCTTCGTCAACATCGATCTGCTCAACGTGGTCGTGCCGTTCAGCGCCTCCTACAAGCCGCTCTGGCTCGGCCTCGGCGCGATCGCCTTCGACCTGCTGATCGCCGTGGCGCTGACCAGCGTCCTGCGCCGCCGGATCGGCTACCGCGCCTGGCGCGCGACCCACTGGCTCGCCTACTTGTCATGGCCGGTGGCGCTGGTTCACGGGCTCGGGATCGGTAGCGACCGCGGCTCTACGTGGATGCTCGCGTTGACGGGAGCGTGCGTGCTGATCGTCGCCGGCGCCCTGATCGTGAGGTTCACGCAGGGCTCGCCCGGGTCGCTGCAAACGCGACCCGCCAGGCACCGTAGCGGTATCCCGGCACTGACTCCAGCGGTCAAGCAGCGATGAGCGGCACAGCTACGGAGCAAGCGCTGCTGCCGCGCCTGCTGCGCGGGTTCGGCTCGCAGCCGATCACCTCACTCGACGCACATACACGGCTGCACGGCCCGCTGCCGGCGATCGCTCGGCGCTCTGGCGAGCAACTCCTGGACGAGCTCGAGCGCTCGGGGCTGCGCGGCCACGGCGGCGCCTCGTTCCCGAGCGCCACGAAAATGCGCTCGGTCGCCGGGCGACGGGGGTCCAAGGTCGTGGTGGTAAACGGCACAGAGGGCGAGCCGGCGAGCAAGAAGGACCGCGCGCTGCTGCGCGAGGCGCCACATCTGGTGCTCGATGGGGCCTGCGTGGCGGCCCGCGCGGTCGGTTCCGACAACGTCGTGGTCGCCTTCTGCGAGCGCGACAAGCGCAGCGCGGCGAGCCTCGCGGCGGCGCTGGCCGAGCGCCGGACGCTGCGAGATCAACCGCGGATCCAGCTGTTCGCCGCGCCGGAGCTGTTCCTGTCCGGCCAGGAGACGGCGCTCGTGAACATGCTGAACGGCGGCCCCTGCAGGCCGACCTTCGGGACACGGCCATACGAGCGCGGCGTGCGCGGGCGCCCGACGCTCGTGCAGAACGCCGAGACGCTCGCACATGTGGCGCTGATCGCGCGCCACGGCGCGGACTGGTTTCGCGAGGTCGGCTCGCAGTCCGATCCCGGCTCGGCGCTGGTGACGCTCGGCGGCGCTGTGAAAGCGCCCGGGGTCTACGAGATCGCGCACGACATGCCGCTCCCGCAACTGCTGCAGGCCGCCGGCGTCAGCGAATCGCTGTCGGCGGTGCTGATCGGCGGCTACTTCGGGACCTGGCTACCGGCGCACGAGCTCGCGCAGGTACACCTGTCCCCGACGCAGCTGCGCGAGCGCGGAGCCAGCCTCGGGGCGGGAGTGATCGTGGCGCTGGGCGTGTCCGCCTGCCCGGTTGCCGAGACGGCACGCGTCGGCGAGTGGTTCGCCGAGCAGACTGCCGGCCAGTGCGGCCCGTGCGTGTACAGCCTCGATGCAATCGCGGCGGCGCTTGCCCGGATCGCGTCTGGCACCGGCACTCGCAGCGCGTATGCGGACATCCGGCGCTGGACGACCGAACTGCCCGGTCGCGGCGCCTGCCAGCATCCCGACGGCGCGGCTCGCTTCATCGCCAGCGCGCTGTCGGTGTTCGCCGACGAGTTCCGCGATCACGCCGCGCACGGCCCTTGCGAGCGCTGTACCGAGCCCCCGGTGCTGCCGCTGCCGAGACCGATCGCAGCCGCGGCCGCATAGCAGGCGATTCCCCGATCAGACCTGCAGCACGAGCCGCGGCGATGCCCCGGCGAGGTTGCTCGCGTCCGCGGCGCTGTGCGCGCGCAGCCACCATACGCCGCGGCCGAGCTTCAGCGCCAGCTCGAAGTGCCCGTCGAGCACCTTGATTGCCTTGGTCGCAATTGGCTCGCCATGACCCGCGCGCTGCACGGTGACGCTCACCAGGGGCTTGTGCGGCGTGAGGCTGCCGGCGAGCACCTGCTCGCCGGCATCCGCCGGTGGCGGGTAGGGGACCGCAGCCAGCGTGATCGCCGGCGCCACCGCGATCCAGCAGAGCGGCGAGGCGGTAACGGGCACGGAGCTGCACAGCGCCCGGACGAGCACGTTGCTCAGCGGTGCCAGCGCCACGCTCCAGGTCCCGTCGTCCGCGGTCAGGGTCCGCGCCAGCGTCTGCACGGATGCCACGCCGGCTCTGCTGACGGTGAGCTGCTGCAGGTCGATGCTCGCTGCGGCGATCGGCGCACCGGTATGCATCGCCAGACGGCCGCCGGCGCGCAGTGGAGCTCCGGCGAGGATCGTGGCGCCGGTCTGCGACAGGTCCGTCGCGGCACTCACCTGGCCACCGGTGAACGACATCGTGACGGCACGACCGGGCCCCGCCAGCTGTGCGGTGGCGGCACGCACCTGCGGCAGGTACGCGTACAGCGCGTCGCCGGGGCAGTCGGTGCTGCAGCCGTCGCGATGCCCCGCCACGTGCGGAAGCGAGACGCGCGCGCCCGCAGCAAACGGGGTGTAGAAGTAGTCCGAGGGGTTGACCTCGACCGTCACGCGGCCGCCGATCGGGACCCCGTGCAGCGACAGCTTCCAGGCGAGCAGGCGCTCAAGCGCCGCCAGCGCGGCAGCGCTCGGCAGCACGCCGCTATAGGTGCCGAGCATCGCCACGCCGGTCGACTCGAGGTTGTAGCCGCCCGCCTGCGCGCCGACCACGGCCTGGTCGACGCCGCCCGCGCGCGCCTCCCAGATGCGCCCAAAGGCGTCGATCATGAAGTTGTAGCCGATGTCCTTCCAGCCGCGCACGTAGCGGTGGTAGAGGTAGATCGCGTACAGCATCGCCGGGACCTCGGCGGCGCTGTAGCCGTTGAGGTTGTCGGTGTGGTGCACGAACGCGAGCCGCACGTCGCCGTAGGCCGGAGCGCCGCCCGGCGGCGCCCCCTGCGACCAGGCCGTGCGCGCGATGATCGGCGGCGCTCCCGGGCCGGCGGCGAGCAGCGGCGCCGCGAGCGGCAACGCCGCCGCGACGCCGGCGCCTGGCCCGCGCGCAGCGGCCGCCGCGACGCCGGCGCCTGGCCCGCGCGCAGCGGCCGCCGCGACGCCGGCGCCTGGCCCGCGCGCAGCGGCCGCCGCGACGCCGGCGCCCGCGAGCGCGACCTCGACGAATTGCAGCCGCACGCCGCTCAGGGGCTGCGACGTCCGCAGCTGCACGTAGTCGGCGCCTGGCGCCCACAGGGGCTCGCCGAACAGCCGATCACGCGCGTCTTCGCCGTCGCCGTCATGGCCCAGCACCGAGGCGCGCGCCCAGCGGCTCCAGGCGCCGTCCGGCATCCGGGCGCGCAGGTCGATCCTCGCGCCCGCCGGACCCTCCCACGAAACTCCGACCAGGGCGAACCTGCGCTCAATGGCGAGCGCCGGGGACTCGCCCGTGAGCGCGCCTATCCACGCAGCGAAAACCGCATCGCGCGACGCATCAGCGCCGGCATCCGGTGCGCCGATCAGCTCCCCGACACCGACCACAGCCAGCGACGGGCCGATCGCTGTCGCTGCCCCGGCGCCGGCGAGCAGCGTGCGGCGTGTAACGGCGTCGCGAGACGGCATCATCAGCCAGCGGCCAGATCCAGCCGACCGCTGCGCACTTGGCCCCTAGCTACCGGAGTCCGGTGAATCCGGCGCGTACGCGTCGGTCGCGGGCGTCGCTTCGGCATCGGACGCGTTTGCCTGCGGTTCCGCGGGCTCGCCGGCGTCGGGCTCCTGTGGCGCGCCGGCCTCGGGCTCCTGCGGTGCGCCGGCCTCGGGCTCCTGCGACGCGCTCGAGACGGACTCTTGCGATGCGCTCGGCTCTGGCGCCGGGGGGACGCTCGGAGCGGGCACCGGTGCTGCGCTCGGTTCGGGCACCGGCGGCGGCGAGTATTCAAACTCTTCCTCTGCCCCAAACAGGGCATCCAGCACCTTGCCGCGCATCCACGGGCAAGAGACCACCACCGCGGCGCTGCCGGTGAGAAGCAACACGACTTTGCGGACCGGGCCGACGCGCTTGCGCTTGGCCTTCGCTGCAGGCTCTCCGAACTTGCCGCTGACCCGCTTGAGTTGCTTGACCGCGCTCTGCAGCTCGGCCTTCAGCTTCTTGTCGACCGCGATCCGTGGCTCACCACGCCGCTTCGACGTCAGGCGCGTGTACGCGCGCTCAGCCGACTGGACCGCCTCACGCAGGGTCGCGCGCAGCTCCGCATCTTCCACGAGCCGACCCACCGTCGGGTTGGCCTCGGAGATCCCGGAGGTGTCCGCGCCTGCGCCTGCCTTCTTGCGTCTTGCCATTCCGCTCACTCGCTCTCTGTCGGGAACCGGAGTTCAGCATACGGGGTGACCGGATCAGACTGTGAATTCGGCGCCCGCGCGCGCGAGCGAAACCGCGCTCCCGAAGCCGGCGCTTCCCTGCCGGCTGACCCAGCCGTCCTCGAGCTCGTCGGTGAAGTGCGTCAGGACGACGCGACGCGCCTGCGCGCGGAGCGCAAGCTCGCCTGCCTCGCGCGGCGTCATGTGTCCGCGCGGTCCCTCTTGCTCGGGCTGCTCGAGCGTCGCCTCGACGATCAACAGGTCGGTTTCGCGGGCGAACTGCACCAGAGCTTCGTTGGGAGCACAGTCGGCCCCGAAGGTGAAGCGCCGGCCCGCCGGCGTCCTGCACTCGATCGCGAATGACCGCGTGAAGTGCGGCACCTCGCAGAAGCGGACACGCAGCGAGCCCAGCTCCAGCGTCGCCTGCTCGTCGTATTCGCGACAGTCGAAGGCGGCCTCGATCAGATCCTCCGAGCCCCAACTGCCGGCCACGCGCCGGAAGCTGCCGATCGCGCCGGGCGGGGCGTGCAGAGGCGGACGCACGCGCGTGGACTGCGCCACTCCGTCGGGACCGGCGAGCCAACGCGGGCGCGGCGAGTAGCGCAACGCGTAGCTGTAGGGGACCAGGTCGAGGAAGTGGTCGGCGTGCAGATGGCTGATCAGGACCGCGTCGACGAAGCGGTAGTCGTGAACTTCGCGAAGCTTCGCGAACACGCCGCTACCGCAGTCCAGCAGCAGCGTGTAGTCGCCCTCTCGCACGAGGTAACCGCTGCAGGCCCCGTTACGATCTTGCCAGGCTGGTGACTTACCGAGCACCGTGACTTGCAAGACGCTCAGCTCGCTTCACTGTTCATGCGTGCATCGCGACCTGCTCGGCCGCCGACGGGAACGCCCAAGCGACCTGCATGCGGCGTTCTTGACGGAACACGAACCGCATCTGGCTCGGCGGCCGCAGGCCTTCGGGATGGTTCGGCCGGAAGGTCGCGCACGGGATCGCGGGGGTGATCGCACAGAGACTGTTCTGATGAAAGAAGCAGCTCTCACAGCTTACCTGCGCCGATGCAGACCGACCATGCGCCATGCCTAACACCTTCCTCGTTTGCGCCGGCTCGCTGCCGGCCAGGGCATCAAAGCGGACCTCACCCCCCTTGTGCAACCTCGAATCCCGGAAAACGCAAGACTTTCATCAAAAGCGATTTACCTGCTCCGAGCGGCTTTTTTGTGACGACAAGGGGGAATGATCCGCATTTTCCGTAGCTTTGGTGCGTGAACATCCTCATCACCGGAGTGTCCGGCTACCTCGGTGCGCGGCTGGCACCGCGACTGCTGGCGGACGGCCACGACGTGCGCGGCTTCGCCCGCGACCCGGCGCGAGTCGCGCTCGCGCTTCCGTTGATCACCGGCGAC
This sequence comes from uncultured Solirubrobacterales bacterium, assembly GCA_963709135.1. GTDB lineage: Bacteria > Actinomycetota > Thermoleophilia > Solirubrobacterales > Solirubrobacteraceae > Palsa-465. Next base: position 831,277 of record CAVPVI010000005.1, read on the forward strand.
GCCGTCTCCGGCGCGGGACTCGACGACGCGCTGCGGGGGGTCGACGTCGCCTACTACCTGATTCATTCGATGGAGCGCTCGGCAGACGGTCCGTTCGAAGCTCGCGAGCGGATCGCCGCCGAGCACTTCGCGGCCGCCGCGACGTCGGCGGGGGTGCGGCGGATCGTCTACCTCGGCGGCCTCGTGCCGGCCGGCGGTGCCACTTCGACGCACATCGCCTCGAGGCTGGCGGTCGAGCGGATCTTGCTCGGGGCGGTCCCCGCATCGGTGGCGTTCCGCGCCTCGATCGTGATCGGAGCCCGCTCGCGCTCGTTCAGGTTCCTGGTACGGCTGATCGAGCGCCTGCCGGTGCTCGCCGTGCCAGCCTGGCGCACGCACCGCACCGCGCCTGTCGACGAGCGCGACGTGATCGAGATCCTCGCGCGCGCCGCCGCGACCAATCCCCTGGGCGGCCGCTCGCTCGACATCGCCGGCCCCGAGATCGTCACCTACGAGGAGTTGATCGCGCGGATCACCGACCACATGCTCGTCAACCGCCCAATCGTTGGACTCAGGCGCCTGAACGTCACGCCGATCGCCAGCCGGGTGGCAGCGGTCCTCGCCGGAGAGGAACACGCGCTGATCGGACCGCTGATGGAGAGCCTCGCAACGGACCTGCTGCCGCGCGATGATCTCGTCAGCGAGTTGTTGGCAGTCAAGCGCCACTCGTTGGACCGCGCGATCGAGCGGGCGCTGCGGGATTGGGAGCAGGTCGAGTCGCTCGCCGCGCGCTGAGCCACCGCCTCGCGCCCCGCTCAAGGCGCCGGCCGGCACGCGAGGAAGTTTGTCGCGGCAGGTTTTTCGGCAGTCGGTTAATGTCTGGTGTGAAGATGAGCGTCGTCCATGTGCGAATTGAGATCGCGGCGCCACCGGAGATCGTGTTCGCAACCGTGATGGACCCGTACCGGTTGGCGGACTGGGTCACGATCCACCGGTCGCTTGGCAAAGTGTCATCCGACCCGCTCACCCGCGGGGCGACGATGGACCAAGTGCTGCACATGCACGGCGTCTCGTTCAAGGTGCACTGGACGCTGGAGGCCGTGCAAGCGCCGGTTACAGCGCATTGGGAGGGTCGCGGTCCCGCTCATTCGCGGGCGCGCATCCTGTACGGACTCGGCGGCGATGACGCCGGCCCGACGACGTTTGACTACACCAACGAATTCAGTGCACCCGGCGGCATGCTTGGTCGGGTCGCGAGCCGGGTGATGGTCGGCGCCGCTTCCGAGCGCGAGGCAAACCACTCACTTGCTCGCTTGAAGTCGCTTATCGAGCGCGACGGTCAGGTAAACCGACAAGCAACCAAGCGCTAAGCGCGCGCCCTAATCAGTTGCTTTGCAACTGCTTCGCGGTCTGGGCGCGTTGACAGGATTGCAGGCAACGCGCAGCTTGGGTGTATGGTTGTTCGCCAGTTTTGCGTTCCCTCAAGGAGAGTGATGTCAGACTACATCGACACGACTGTCCGCGACATCGACAGTCGACTGCATGAGCTCCAGGAGGAGGTGGACCGACTACTGGCGGCGCGTACTGCATTGCTTGGTGACGCCAAGCGCGGACCCGGACGTCCACGCGCATCGGCCAACTCGCAGGCGCTGGCTGTTGCCAGCGCACCAGCGACGCGCAAGCGCGTCCGCGCCGGGCGTCCACGTGGCCGGCGGAGCGGTGGCACACGCTCCAGCCAGGCACTGGAACTGGTTCGCAGTGAGCCCGGAACCACGATTCCACAGATCGCCGAGGCGCTCAAGATCGAGCCCAATTACCTCTACCGAGTGATGCCCAAGCTGCTCGAGGAGGGCCTCGTGACACGCGATGGACTTGGCTACTACCCGGCCGGGGAGCAGGCCGACGCGGCGGGGCGCGACGGGGCGCAGGACGGCGAAAGCTAACCCGGAGTTTTCGGACCAACAATTTCCGTAACCGCCTCGGAGCGCGCGCGGCCGGCACCGGCGCACTGACGTCGCCGCTGCCGGCCGCAACTCAGGTGCCCGGTGGCGGGTCAAGCTGCAGGCTGCGCTACAGGCAGAGCTCAGATCAGCCCGAGCTCACTGATCGCGTCGCGTTCCTCTGCGAGCTCGGCAACGCTCGCGTCGATCCGCGCCCGCGAGAAATCACTTATCTCGAGGCCTTGAACGATCTCGTAAACGCCGCCCGCGGTCGTGACCGGGAAGCTCGAGATCAAGCCGTCTTGCACGCCGTAGGAGCCATCGGATGCAATCGCCATCGACACCCAGTCGCCGGCAGGCGTGCCCAGTGCCCAGTCGTGCACGTGGGCGATCGCCGCGTTGGCAGCCGATGCCGCGCTGGAAGCGCCACGTGCCTCGATGATCGCCGCGCCGCGCTTCTGCACGGTCGGGATGAAGTCGTCCTGCAGCCACTGCTGGTCGTTGATCTTCCTCGCCGCATCCTCGCCGGCAAGCTTGGCATGGAAGATGTCCGGGTACTGAGTGGCGGAATGGTTGCCCCAGATCGTGACGTTGGTGATGTCGCTGACCGCCACGCCGGTCTTCGCCGACAGCTGCGCGATCGCGCGATTGTGATCCAGGCGAGTCATCGCCGTGAATCGCTCGCGCGGGATGTCGGGCGCATTCTGCTGCGCGATCAGCGCGTTGGTGTTTGCGGGGTTGCCGACGACGAGCACCTTGATATCGGAAGCGGCATGGGCATTCAGTGCCACGCCCTGCGGCTTGAAGATGCCGCCGTTGGCCTGCAGCAGGTCACCGCGCTCCATGCCCTTGGTCCGCGGGCGCGCGCCGACCAGCAGCGCGACATTGACGCCGTCAAATGCCTTGGCGGGGTCGTCGCTGATGTCAATCCCTGCGAGCAGCGGGAAGGCACAGTCGTCGAGTTCCATCGCAGTGCCCTCCGCGGCCTTCACGGCGGCGGGAATCTCCAGCAGCGACAGTTGCACACGCGTATCGGGACCGAGCAGCTGCCCGCTGGCGACACGGAACAGGATCGCGTAGCCGATCTGGCCCGCGGCTCCGGTCACCGCAACCTTGACTGGGGTATTGCTCACTTGCCCACCTCCTGGGGGACGGTTTACCGATCCGATGCTATATCGGCGGCTCGTCCGAGGCCCGCCGGCCTGTTACAGCACAGCCCGCTAGAGGCTGACCTCGTACACCTCGGACAGCTTGCGCTTCAGATAGGAGACGAACGGGCCGACCTCGATCGGCGTCCCGACCACGCGCGCCAGCAGCTCGGCGGTCGAGAACTTGGAGCCGTACTTGTGCACGTTCTCCCCCAGCCAGCCGCGTAGGCCGGCGAGCTCGCCGACGGCGATCTGCGCATCCAGACCGGGGATCTCCTCGTGCACGCGCGCCCACAGCTGCCCGGCGATCAGGTTGCCGATCGCGTAGGTCGGGAAATAGCCGATCATGCCGCCCGACCAGTGCACATCCTGCAGAACGCCGTCGGCATCGTTGGGCACCTCGATGCCGAGGTACTCCTGCATCCGCGCGTTCCAAGCGGCTGGCAACTCGTCCACGGCAAGGGTTCCATCGATCAGCTCCTGCTCGAGCTCGAAGCGCAGCACGATGTGAAGCGCATAGGTCGCCTCGTCGGCCTCGACGCGGATCAACGACGGCTTGACCCGGTTGACGGCGCGAAACAGCGCATCCGGATCCAGACCGGCGCTCGCACCGCCGAACAGCTCGGCGATCCGCGGCGCCATGACCTGGGAAAACTCGCGTCCGCGGCCGACCATGTTCTCCCACAGGCGGCTTTGGGACTCGTGCAGCCCGAGCGAGTCGGGGCGACCGATCGGCGTGCGCTGCAGCGACGTCGCGATGCCCGCTTCGTAGAGGCCGTGACCGCACTCGTGCATCGCGCCGAACAACGCCGAAGCGAAGTAGCTCTCGTCCCAGCGAGTCGTGATCCGCACGTCGCCGGAGCCGAAGCTGGTCGCGAACGGATGCGCCGCATCGTCGATGCGCCAGCTGGCGCGGTTGAAACCCATCATCGACACTGCCTGGAGCACCAGCTCGCGCTGCGTCTCGACGGGAAACCTACCGTGTAGGCAGCGGTCGTCCAGCGGCAGCCCTGCCACCCTGGCGATCAGGGGCACGAGCTCAGACCGCAGCTGCGCGAACAGCCGCGCGACCTCGGAGGTCTTCATCTCCGGCTCGTAGTCGTCGAGCAGCACGTCGTAGGCGCGGTCGAAGCCCTCGAAGCAGTCCACGTAACGGCGCACGAGCTCGAGGTTGTGCACCAGATAGGGTGCGAATGCGGCGAAGTCGTTCGCGCGCCTGGCACGCGTCCAGGCTTCCTGGCCGAGCGAGGCGGCGCGTGCGAGCTCGGCGGCGAGCTCGGTTGGGACGCGCCGGCGCTTCTCCCAACGGCGCCGCGTGACCGCCACCAGGCGCACATCGTCGCCGTCGGGATCGTCACCCTGCAACTGCTTGGCGGCCGCGTCGATCAGGTGACCGGTCTCGGGCGCGACGAAAAGGTCATGACCGATGCGCGCGAGCGTCGCCAGCGACTCAGCTCGCACGCTCGCCCCATTGGGAGGCATCATCGTTTGCTGGTCCCACCCAAGTACACCCGCGGCGATGCCGACGTCCTCGATCTGCTCCAGTCGGGTACGCAACTCTGCCAGCGGAGCGCTCACCGCCTCACCCTTTGATTACTCAACGCTTGTGTCATTTCCCTAATTCCCTGTTCTGGAGATTGCTTTGAGCCCAAGCAGGACCTGTGCGACCATTGCATCATGATCCGTAGACGCTCGATCAAGCTGTTCGATGCATTCGGCATTCGCGTCGGCGTCGACGGAACCTGGTTCGTGATGCTGTTCCTGATGATCTTCCTCCTTTCGGGGTCGTTCCGCGGCGCGCTGCACAGCTCCGACACCGTTGCTTATGCAACAACCGTAGCGACCGTTCTGCTCTTCTTCGGTTCGCTGATCCTGCACGAGCTGGGCCACGCGTTCGCGGCCCGCCGGCACGGAATCGAGGTCAAGCGCATCGAGTTGTTCCTGTTCGGTGGACTCACCCAGATGAGCCGCGACGCGCGCACGCCCGGCGAGGAGTTCGCGGTGGCGGTCGCCGGGCCGCTGGCGACGCTGGCGTTCGTGCTGCTGTGCCTGGCCGTGGACCTCCTGATCGTCGGTCCGCACCGCTTGGCGCAGGCGGCGCTGCTGTCCGGAACGGTCCCGATCACGCCGGTGCTGCTGTCACTCAGCTGGTTGCTGGTGATCAACGTCCTGATCCTCGCCTTCAACCTGGTGCCGGCGTTCCCGCTCGACGGCGGGCGCATCGCTCGTGCGATCGTCTGGCGGCGCACGGGCGACAAGGTGCGCGGCACCCGTGCCGCTGCCAAGCTGGGCCAGGGCTTCGCGGTGATCCTCGCCGGCGTGGGTCTGTGGTTGCTGTTCGCGGTCGGCGGGCTCGGTGGTATCTGGCTGCTGGCGCTGTCGCTACTGGTCGGGCAGTCGGCGCGCAGCGCGCTCCTACAGACGCGCGTCAGCGAACGCATCGAGGGCGTCAGGGTCGCTGACATCATGGACCGCCAACCGGTCGCGATCCCATCGCTGACGCCCGTCACGCAGGCGCTCGACGAGTTCTTCCGCCGCTACGCCGCGGCCTGGTTGCCGGTCGTCGACGAACTCGGTCACTTCCTCGGCATCGCCCGGCGCGAGCGCGTGGAGGCGACCGGCAGCGGTGATAAGAGCTGGCTGACCGTGGGCGCGGTGCTCGAATCCGACCCCGCGGCGAGCCTGCGCATCAACGAGGATGGGGCACTCATCGATCTGCTGTCACTGGAATCGCTCGGCCGACTCGGCGCCGTGATGGCGGTTGACAGAGAAGGGGTGCTGCGCGGAGTCGTGACCGTCGAGCAGGTTCGCCGGGCGCTGCAATCGGTGCTCGGCCCGGCAGCGCCCTGACTCCCGGTCGCCCCCGCGGCGGGCACTTCGTGCCGGCGGGCTGGCTCACCGCGGGGCGTTCACCAGTCAGGGCGCGCGTGCCCTCACTGGCGACGGCCTGCGCGAATAGAATCCGCAGGCGTGCCATCCCATGACGTCTTGATCATCGGCGCCGGCCTGGCCGGCCAGCGCGCGGCCCTCGCGGCAGCGCAAGCGGGGTCGACCGTCGCGATTGTCTCCAAGGTCCATCCCGTCCGCTCGCACTCGGTTGCGGCGGCCGGTGGAATCAACGCTGCCCTGAACCCCGAGGACAGCTGGGAGTCTCACGCGTTCGACACCATCAAAGGCTCGGATTACCTCGGCGATCAGGACGCGATCGAGGTGATGTGCACGGAAGCGCCCGACGAGATCCTGTGGCTCGAGCACGCCGGCGTGACTTTCCACCGCGATGACGCCGGCAACCTCGGCACCCGCGCCTTCGGCGGCGCGTCCGCGGCCAGGACCTACTACATCGCCGATATCACCGGCCAGGCGATCTTGCACGTCCTCTACGAGCAGCTGCTCAAGCACAGCGCCCAGCTCGACCGCTTCGAGGAATGGTTCACCACCGATCTGTTACAGGACGACGACGGGCGCTGCATCGGCGCGATCTGCCGGAACCTGCGTGACGGTCAGTTGCAGGTGTTCAACGCGAAGGCGACGATCCTCGCCTGCGGCGGCGCCGGCCAGGTTTACAAGCCGAGCACCAACGGCCTGATCGTGACCGGCGACGGCATCGCCCAGGCGTACCGGATCGGCGCCAAGCTGATGGACATGGAGATGGTCCAGTATCACCCGACGACGCTCGCCGGCAACGGGCTGCTGATCACCGAGGGCGCCCGCGGCGAGGGCGCCTGGCTGCTGAATGCCAAGGGCGAGCGGTTCATGGAGCGCTATGCGCCCAACAAGCTCGAGCTCGCCTCACGCGATGTCGTCTCGCGCGCCGAGCAGACCGAGATCGACGCCGGCCGCGGGTTCCCCGACGGCACCGTGGCGCTCGACATCAGCAAGGTTCCCAGACGCCGCACGCTCGAGGTGCTACGCGAGATCGTCAACATCGGGCGCGACTACGCCGGCATCGACATCACGCGCGAGCCGATCCACATTCGCCCCGGCCAGCACTACATGATGGGCGGCGTACGCACCGACGTCCACGGTCGCACAACGGTCCCGGGCCTTTACGGCGCCGGCGAGGTTGCGTGCGTATCGGTTCACGGCGGCAACCGGCTCGGCGCAAACTCGCTGCTGGACACGCTGATCTTCGGTCGCCGCGCCGGCGAGCACGCCGCCGCAGCGTCCGGCGCGAGGCAAATGCCGAAAACGGTCTCCTCGCGCGTGATCGATACCGAGCGGCGGATCGGCGAGATCCTCCGGCGCGAGCCGGGCGCACGCCGCGTCTCGGCGATCAAGGACGAGCTCGGCGAGACGATGAACACGCACGTCGCCGTGTTCCGGGACGCCGCCGGACTCGACACGGCGCTGGCGACCGTCCAGCGGCTCAAGCAGGAAGCGCCGAAGGCAGCGATCGACGACAAGGGCACCGTCTTCAACCAGGACGTGATCGGGGCGATCGAGCTCGGCTACATGCTCGACGTCGCTGAGGCGATCGTGATCGGCGCTCGGGAACGCAAGGAGTCCCGCGGCGCGCAGTACCGCACCGACTTCCCCACGCGCGATGACAAGCAGTGGCTCAAGCACATCGAGATCTCGCGCCCCGACGGCGACGGCGACGCGCCGCAGATCAGTTACGCGCCAGTGACGATCACCCGATGGGCGCCACAGGAGAGGACTTACTGATCGCCATGGCCCCGGGGAGCTCTCGCGTGGCCAGTCTCGCTCACTGTAAGGGCGCGCGCAGGAATTACTGCCGGAATCCGGCGAGTGGCTGGGCGTGTCTGGCGCCACCCGCTCGCGGCGATGATACCGGGGAGTATTTGAGCGCGAGCGGGCGGTGTCAGGCGCGTCCAGACGCTGTCGGAAACAGCAGTAATTTCTGCGCGTACCCTAAGGAGGGCCGATGCCCGAGTACACGCTGAGGATCCGCCGGTTCGATCCGCACAGCAACCAAGCCGCGCACTGGGACGAGCACACGCTGACGATGCGCGAGCGCGAGTCGGTGCTCGACGCGGTTCTGCGGGTCAAAGCCGACACCGACGGCTCGATCGGGATCCGCTGCTCCTGCCGGCAGGGGATCTGCGGATCGTGCGGGGTGAGGATGAACGGCAAGCCGGGACTGGCTTGCAACACGCACCTCGAAGATGCCGCTGCGCGCCACGGCGGCGCAAGTACCTCGCGTGCCGATGCGGGGACCGTGATCGAGGTCGAGCCACTCGGGAACATGCCGATCATCAAGGACTTGATCGTCGACATGGACGCGGTTCACTGGAAGAAGATCAAGCGCGTGACACCGTGGCTGATCGGCAAGCAACCGGTGCCCGAACGCGAGTACATCGTGCCGCACGACAAGATGAGCGACGTCACTCAGACGATGGCTTGCATCCAGTGCGGCGCGTGTGTGTCGGATTGCCTGTCGATGGAGGTCGATCCCGAGTTCATCGGCCCGGCGGCACTGGCGAAGTCGTACAGGTTCGTCGGCGACCCGCGCGACGCGGCGCAAGGCGAGCGACTGCTCGACCTCGCCGAGGACAAGCACGGGATCTATGACTGCACGCACTGCTTCAACTGCATCGATGCCTGCCCCAAGGACGTCTCGCCGATGGACCAGATCATGCGCCTGCGGCGGCTCGCGGGAGCGGATCAGCAGATCGAGGACCGTAACAACGGCTACCGCCATGAGCACGCGTTCGTGCGCAACATCTGGCGCAACGGGCTGCTGCACGAGGCCGACCTGCTGCCTGACTCCTACGGCGGCAAGCTGCACCCGCGCGCCGTGCCGGAGCTGCTCGGCTCGCTGGGAACCGTCGTGACGGCGCTGCGCCGCGGCAAGATGTCGGTCGGCAAGGCGCTGCTGCACCCCCACAAGGCGTCGGCCGAGGTCCGCAAGATCTTCGAGACCGTCGAAGGACGCGATCAGCGCATCGAGCTCAACCTCTACAGCAGCGGCGTCGACGACGACCTCGCCCATCACCCGCCGCACAGCGATGCGCCGACGCCGCAGATCACGCCGCTCACCTCGAAGGAAAGCGAGACGCCATGAAGGTCGCGTACTGGCCAGGCTGCGTGAGCCGCGGGTTCACGCCCGAGCTGCATGGGGCGATGGAGAAAGTCGCGCCGCTGCTGGACCTCGAGCTGATCGCGCTCGACCGCGGCGCCTGCTGCGGCGCCGGCGTGATCGCGGAGCACAACCAGGAGCTCGCCGACACCCTCAACGCACGCACGTTCGCGCTCGCGCAGCAGACCGACGGCGAGCTGATGATGAACATCTGCTCGACCTGCCAGGGAGCGCAGTCCGAGTGCCAGCAGCGCCTCGACGCCAACGCGCTGTACCGCAAGCACGTCAACCAGACGCTCGACGCCGAGGGCCTGCGCTACGAGCGCGGGATCGTCAACAAGAACTTCCTGTGGATGCTCGTCGAGGAGATCGGGCTCGAGCACCTTGCCTCACTGGTCAAGCGGCCACTGACCAACCTGCGCGTCGGGCCGTTCTACGGGTGCTACATCGTGCGCCCGGCGCAGCGGCTCGAAATCGAGCCCGATCGACCGCGTGACCGTTACCTGCAGATGGTGATCGAGGCGCTCGGCGGAACCGTCGTCGATTACGCGGGGGTGTACAAGTGCTGTGGCTTCCCGATCGTCACGCTGAACAAAGCGGCCTCGTTGAAGATGGCCGGGCAGCACATCGGCGATGCCAAGGATGCCAAGGCCGACTGCCTGGTCGTGCCGTGCCCGCTGTGTCACCTGAACCTCGATCTGCAGCAGCCGGCGGCGGCGAAAGTCACAGGCAGGGAGCTGGGGCTACCGGTGCTGCACCTGCCCCAGCTGGTCGGTCTGGCGCTGGGTGTGGATCCAATCGAGCTCGGCTTGAGCAAGCACATGATCAAGCCGACACGGATCGTCGACTGGTCGTTCGCGGTCGTCGCAGGCGCCGCAAACACCGGCTGGTAACCGAGCGGGTCAGGCCGCCCGTTGATAACCAAGCGGGCGAGGCCCCCGTTGCCTCGCCCGCTGGTTGACCCCAGTTCCGTCCCGTTACGGGGAGTCCGTTCCCCGTGGCCCCCAAGTCGTGGCTAATCATACACCTAATGCACCAAAAATGCGAGCGGCGAGTAGCTCGGCGATCTGGACGGCGTTGGTCGCCGCGCCCTTACGCAGGTTGTCGCCGACCACCCAGAGGTTGAGCGTGCGCGGATTCGACTCATCGCGGCGGATCCGCCCGACGAACACCTCGTCATGACCGGAGGCCTCTGACGCCATCGGATAGCGACCGGCGGCGGGGTCATCGACGACGGCCACGCCCGGAGCGCGCGCGAGCAGCGCGCGGCACTGATCGGGACTGAGATCCTCGCGCGTCTGCACGTTCAGCGCCTCCGAGTGACAGTTGAGCACCGGCACGCGCGCGCAGGTCGCCGTGATCCGCAAGTCGGGCAGACCCAGGATCTTGCGGCTCTCGGCGATCACCTTGCGCTCCTCAGTGGTGTAGTCATCGCCGTCCTTGAAGGTCTCGACCTGCGGCAGCACGTTGAACGCGATCCGGTGCGGGTAGATCGCCGGCGCCGGCAGCTCGGAGCCGCTCAGGATCGCGGCTGACTGGTCGCGCAGCTCCTGGATCGCGCGAGCGCCGGTGCCAGACGTCGACTGGTAGGAGCTGAATACGATCCGCTCCAGCGTGGCGGCGTCGTGGATCGGCTTCAGCACGACCAGCGCCTGCATCGCCGAGCAGTTCGGGTTGGCGATGATCCCCTTGTGCGTCGCGATCGCCTCCGGGTTGACCTCCGAGACGACCAGTGGCACATCCGCTTCCATCCGCCAGCAGGAGGAGTTGTCGATCACCACCGCGCCGTGCTCGACGAACCGCGGGGCCCATGCGCGCGAGGTCGCCGAGCCGGCCGAGAACAGGGCGATGTCGATCCCGTCGAGCTCGGACTCGTCGCCGAGCACCCGCACCGGGAGGCCGTCGAGGAGCTTGCCGGCCGAGCGCTCGGAGGCGAACGGAATGACTTCGGTTGCGGGGAACTTGCGCTCGCGCAGCAATGCGAGCATGGTCGTGCCGACCGCACCGGTGGCGCCGACCACAGCGACGCGCAGCTGGGCGCTCATCGCGGACCCTCGTCGGGGTGGACCGCGTCGGCACCGAGCCCGAAGGCCTCATGCAGGGCCTTGACAGCCTGCGGCACCGATTCGGCGCGGATCACGCAGGAGATCTTGATCGGCGAGGTCGAGATCATCTCGATGTTGATCTCCTCGCGGGCGAGTGTCTGGAACACCTTCGCGGCGACGCCCGGGTGCGAGCGCATCCCGGCGCCGACGATCGAGACCTTGCCGATCTCGTGGTCGGTGCCCATGTGCGCGACCCCGAGCGTGCCGATCACCGGGCTGAGCGCCTGCTCGGCGGCGTAGACGTCCTCGCTCGGAATCGTGAACGACACCTCGGCGTCGCGCCCCTCGGTGAGCGGCTCGTTCTGGATGATCGTGTCGACGTTGCAGCCGGCGTCGGCCAGCGCGGTGAAGATCATGGCGGCGGCACCCGGCCGGTCGGGCACGCCCAGCAGGGTGATGCGTGCCTCGTCGGTCGAATGTGTGACGGCGGTGATCAGCGGATGTTCCATCGTTTCGTCTTCTCCAATCACAACGGTACCGGGCCCATCCTCGAAGCTGGAGCGGCAGTGGATCCGGACGCCGTGCGTTCGTGCGTACTCGACCGAGCGCAGCTGCAGAACCTTCGCGCCGGAGGCGGCCATCTCGAGCATCTCCTCGAAGCTGACCATCGGCAGCTTGCGCGCGTTCGGCACCATCCGCGGATCGGCGCTGAACACCCCTGCGACGTCGGTGTAGATCTCGCACACCTCGGCGTCGATCGCCGCGGCGACGGCGACCGCGGTCGTGTCGGAGCCACCGCGTCCGAGCGTGGTCACGTCACGGCTGGTCGAGACGCCCTGAAAGCCGGCGACGAGCACGATCAGATCGTCATCGAGTGCTTCCCGGATCCGGTCGGCGCGCACGTCGAGGATCCTCGCCTTCGTGTGCGAGGTGTCGGTCACGATGCCGGCCTGCGAGCCGGTCAGCGAGATCGCACGGTGGCCGAGATCGTTGATCGCCATCGCGCACAGGGCGCAGGAGATCCGCTCTCCCGTTGAGAGCAGCATGTCCATCTCGCGCGGGTCGGGGTGTGGCGAGACCTCATCGGCCATGCTGATCAGCTCATCGGTCGTCTTGCCGCGCGCCGACAGGACCGCGACGACGCGCTTGCCGGCGTCGCTCTGGGCGACGATCCGACGCGCAGCGCGCTTGATCCGCTCGGCGTCGGCGACGGAAGTGCCCCCGAACTTCATCACCACTGTCGGTGTGTATGGCATCGGTCGAGAGCCTAGACGGCGCGGCGGCCGGAGAAGGCTCTGCCCAGGGTCAGCTCGTCGGCGTACTCCAGGTCGGCGCCCACCGGCAGGCCGCTCGCCAGGCGGGTGACCGCAAGCTCGGGGGCGATCGCTCGCAGGCCGCCGGCGATGTGCATCGCGGTCGCCTCGCCGGTGGTCGTCGGGTTGGTCGCGATCACGACTTCGCGGACGTTGCCGGCACGCACCCGCTCGTACAGCTGGGCGATCTTCAGATCCTCGGGATCGATGCCGTCGATCGGCGACAGCGAGCCGCCGAGCACGTGGTAGCGGCCCATGAACTCGTGCGTGCGCTCGATCGAGATCACATCCGCGGGCTCCTCGACGACGCAAATCAGATCGGCGTCACGGCGGCCGTCCTCGCAGATGCGGCAACGTGGGCCCTCTGCCAGGTTGAAGCAGACCTCGCAGAAGCCGATCTTCAGCTTCACGTCACGGATCGCCTCGGCCAGCGCGAACGCGTCCTGCTCGCTGGCGCGCAGCAGGTGAAAGGCGAGGCGCTGTGCGGTGCGCCCGCCCACGCCGGGGAGCTTCGAGAGCTCGGTGATCAGGCGCTGGACGGGTGCTGCGTAGACGCCGGCCAATTCAGAACCCTGGCAAGCCCAGCCCGCCGAGGCTGCCGCCGAGCCCGCCGGTGACGCTGCCAAGCTTGGCTGCGGCCAGCTCCTGGGCCGCGCGCAGTCCCTCGTTGACAGCGGCCAGCACCATGTCGGACAGCATCTCGACGTCCTCCGGGTCGACCGCCTCGGGCTCGATCGTGATCGACTTGACGACCAGGTCCCCGGTCACCTTGACCGTCACCATGCCGCCGCCGGCGGAGGCCTCGACCAGCTCGCTCTTGAGCGCCTCTTGAGCGGCCGCCATGTCCGCCTGCATCTTCTGGACCTGCTTGAGCATCTGCTGCATGTTGGGCTGCGGCATCAGTGATCCACCTCGTCCTCGTCCGGTTTGTTTTCACCCAGCTCCTGGGCGTTGAACTCTTCTACGAAGGCGCGCACGAGATCGTCGTCTGAGATGACCCCGCTGCGCGCTGGCTGGGTCGCCGGCGGGCCGGCGGCGCTGTTGGCGGCGCCAAGCTCGAAGCGCAGCGCGAGCGGCTGGCCCGTGATCCGGCGCAGCGCATCCGCCGCAACCCGCCGGTAATCGTCCTGCTCGGCCATGCGCTTGGAGAAATCGGCGCCGGCCGGGAACTCCACGGTCAGCTCGTCGCGGGACAGCGCGACCGGCCAGGCGCCACCGAGCGCCGTTGCGAGCATCAGGTTCTCGCCACGCACCATGTCGACGACAGCCGGCCACAGCGCCAGCAGCGCGCGGAAATTGCCTGCGGCAATTTCCGTTGGGGAATTGCCGGGGGCAATTCCCCCGGCTTGCGGCGGGGGGGAATCGCCTGCTGCAATTTCCGTTGGGGAATCGCCGGGGGCGATTCCCTTGGGGCAATTGCCGAGGGCAATTCCCCCGGCTTGCGGCTGGTCGAACGTCGGCGGCGCGGGAGCCCCGGTGGCGGGCGCGGGCGGGGCGATCGGGGTCGGGACGGTGACGGCGGCGCCCGCGAGGGCTGATTCGAGCCGCTCGATCCGCGCCAGCAGCGCGCTCGTCGACGCCTCCATCTGGGGTGCCGCCGCCTTGACCAGGGCCAGCTCCAGCTGGATCCGCGCTTGCGCACCGTCGGCCAGGGCCGCCAGCGCCTCACCGACCAGCGTCAGCAACCGGACCGCGTCGGTCTGGGACATCGCGGCGGCCTGTGCCGCGAGGCGCTGGTCGCGCTCGGGCGTGACGCGCAGCTCCGGCGGGACCTCGCCGAGTACCTGGACGCTGAGCAGCTCTCGCCCGTGCGTCTCGAGGTCGCGCAGCACCTGGCCGCAGTCGCGCCCGGAGTCGGCGAGCGCTGCGGCGGCGCGCAGCGCGCCCGCCGGATCACGCGCGAGCACGGCGTCGAGCGCCGCGAACAACTGCTCGGCATCGGCGACGCCGAGCACGGCGAGCACGTCGGCGGTCGTGATCGGCTCGTCGCCCGCGTAGGTGACCAGCTGCTCGAGCGTTCCCAGCGCGTCCCGGAAGGAGCCGGTGGCGTGACGCGCCACCAGCGCGCCGGCGGTCTCGTCGATCTCGATCCGCTCGGCCACGGCGACGCGACGCACCACCGTCGCCACCTGCTCGGCGGACGGACGCCCGAAGTCGAAGCGGTGGCAGCGATCGACGACCGTCGGCAGCACCTTCTGCGCCTCGGTCGTGGCGAGCACGAAGATCGTGCGCGGCGGCGGCTCCTCGAGCGTCTTCAGGAATGCGTTCCAGGCCTGCTGGGAGAGCATGTGAGCCTCGTCGAGGATGTACACCTTGTGGCGCCCGGAGACCGGCGCGTAAGCGACCTTCTCGCGCAGCTCGCGGATGTCGTCGACCGAGTTGTTGGAGGCCGCGTCCATCTCGATCACATCGAGCGAGTTGGCGCTGGCGATCGCCAAGCACGAGTCGCACTTGCCGCACGGCGTGATCGTCGGACCGTCGACGCAGTTCAGGCAGGCCGCCAGGATCTTCGCCATGCTCGTCTTGCCGGTTCCGCGGGGACCGACGAACAGGTAGGCGTGATGCACGCTGTCGCGCTGCACCGCATGCGAGAGCGTGCGCACGACGTGCGCTTGTCCGACCACGTCGGAGAACGTGCGCGGACGGTGGCGGCGGTAGAGCGAGGGGCCGGCGGACACGAGATTCGAGTCTAGTGGGCCACCGAGATCGTCCTCGCGGATGCGAGCGGGATCCGCGGTCCCAGCTAGGTCGCAGGCGCGCCGCTCTGCTCGAGCTTGCGCGCAGCCGCCGCCCAAGCCTGCGCCCAGACCGTCTTGGCGGGCACTCGTAAGGCGGCGGCGGCGCGGGCGACGTCGTCGTGCTCGGGCGCGAGGTTCAAGACCTCCTCGCCCAGGCGCCCGATCTTGACCGCGATCGGCTGTCCCTGCACCGAGACGACCAGCTGCTCGCGCGCGAGCTCCCAGCGCCAGAGCGCGGTCACGCGCACCCCGAGCGTGGTCGTGTTGCGCAGCAGCGCCTGCGCAACCGCGGCCTCCTGCTGGGGCCGCGCGACGGCGCTCAGCACCACCCCTGGCCTGCCCTTCTTCATCTGCACCGGCGTGATCCAGGCATCGAGCGCGCCGGCCGCCAGGCACGCCGCGACGCCGTCGGCGAGCAGCTCGCCGGACAGATCGTCGATCGTGCACTCGATCAGCACCGCGCTGCCACGGGTCGCGCCACGCTCCAGCTCCAAACGATCAACCGCAGCACCGTCGGCGGTGCCACCGGCCCGCGGGCCGGTGGCACCGAGCAAGACCCGGACGATGTTCGGCCGGTCGGGCAGCTCGCGCGCGCCGGCGCCGCAGCCGATGGCCTCGAGCAGCATCGGCGGCGGCGGCCCGAAGGCCTCGGCGAGCGCGGTGACAAGCGCCGCTCCCGTCGGCGTGACCAGCTCGGCGTCGAGCTCGACGCCGTAGATCGGTGCACCACGCAGCAGCGCCAGCGTCGCCGGGGCGGGCAGCGGCAGCACGCCGTGCGCGGCCGCGATCAAGCCGCGGCCGGCGGGCAGCGGCGAGCAGACGACGCGCTCGACGCCGAGCGCCTCGAGCGCGAGCGCCACGCCGCAGACGTCGGCGAGCGCATCGAGCGCGCCGACCTCGTGGAAATGGACTTCGTCGGGGCTGATCCCGTGGACCGCCGCCTCGGCATGCGCGAGGCGGCGGAAGGTCTCATGCGCGCGGGCATGCGCGCGCGGGGGCATCTCTGCCCGGTCCAGCAGCGCGCGCACGGCAGCCCAGTCCCGCCGCTCGTGATCGGGTGGCGCCAGCACGCTCACGGCGCCGGCCGCGAGTCCATGGCGACTGGTCCGCTCCAGGCTGATCCGCAGGCCGTCGATCCCGAGGGCGTCGAGCCCGTCCTGGACCTCGCGCAGGGGCGCGCCGGCGTCGAGCAGGGCGCCCAGCAGCATGTCTCCGGCGACCCCGGCGACGGCGTCGATGTACAGCAGCCGCCCGTCGCTCACGGCGTTCACGATGCTCACGGCGCTCCGGCGGCGCGGGCGATCCGGGTCGCGACGCTCACGGCGCCCCGGCGGCGGCGCGGGCGATCCGGGTCGCGACGCTCGCCGCGCCGAAGCCGTCGTCGATGTTGACGACGGCGACGCCGGCCGCACAGGAGCTCAGCATCGACAGCAACGCGGCGATGCCACCCGCGGCCACGCCGTAGCCGGTGCTGGTCGGCACCGCGATCACCGGCGTCGTGACCAGGCCGCCGACGACCGAGGCCAGTGCTGCGTCGTGGCCCGCGACGACCACGACGCAGTCGGCGTCGCGCAGGTCCTGCAGCGCGACGGCCAGCCGGTGCAGCCCGGCGACGCCGATGTCCTCCTGCACCCGCACGTGCGAGCCAAACAGCTGCGCACAGACCGCCACCTCGCGTAGCACCGGCCCGTCCGCGGTGCCGGCTGACACGATCGCGACGGTGCCCGCCGGCTCCGGGGCATTGCGCGCGAACCACACGAGCCTCGCCTGCGCATCCTCCTCGAACTCAGGCAGCGCGCCGCGCACCGCCGCGCGGACCTCGGACGCCGCGCGCGTGACGAGGATCGTCTCGCGTCCGCGCTCGCGCAGCGCCGAGACGATCGCGAGCACCTGCTCGGTCGTCTTGCCCTCCGCGAGCACCGCCTCGGGGACGCCCTGGCGCGCCGCCCGCCCCGCGTCCAGCCGCGCGAAGCCCAGATCGAGAAATTCCCCGCTATCGCGCTCACCGTTCACCGATCACCCCGTCCGTAGGCGGTAGAGGTCGTCGCCGGCGTTCGGGACGACCAGCGTGTCGGGATCGGCTCCCCAGGCCGCCACATCGATGCCCGCGGGGTCGAGGTAGTCGAGGTTGGCGGCACGGGTGATGTGTTCGGGGATCGAGGTCGCGAGCGTGACGGTGACCCGCCCTCGTTCGCCTTCGAGCTCATCGTAGGTGCCGATCCCGCGCAGGTGCGTGCAATGCGCCAGGTCCCCCCAGGCATAGCTCTGGAAGCGCTCCCACTGCTTGACGAAGTAGTCGCGGCAGTGGTAGCCGAGGTGCGCGATCTCCGGGTGGGTGGTGCTGATCTCGGTGATGTGCGGCGCATACAGGACGACTTGGCCACCGTCGGCGACGATCGGCTCGACCTTGTAGAAGCCCTTGGCGCCCGTCCAGAGGTCGTCGTACTTGGTGGGGACCAGCGACAGGACGCGCTTGAGCGGGGCGTCGAGGTAGATCACGTGGGTCTGGGCGGAGACCTGCGCGGCGGCCTCCCACGCGCTCCGGGGGTCGCCGAAGCTGATGCTGTGCACGTGCTTGGTGCCCGACTTGGTGACCACGCAGAACGCGCGACGCTCGCCGCGCACCATCGTCGCCGCCTCTTCGATCAGCGCCCGCACGGGCGTGGTCCCCGGCGTGCCGATGATCCGGGGGCTCGTGATCAGCGCCCCGAGCCAGTGGGAGAGGTCGATCAACTCGCGTCCCGATACGCCCGGGAACAGGTACTTGTTGCCGCCGGAGAAGCCGACCACCTCGTGCGGGAACACCGGTCCCAGGATCAGCGTCAGATCGTGCTCGACGACCGCCCGGTTGAGCTTCACCTCGACGGCCTGGCTGAGCATCCCCTCCGAGAGCTGCGCGATCCGCTGCGCGCCGATCGTTCCGAGCGCGGCGAACGTCGAGGCGTCCCACCACGCGTGATTGAGGACCGCCATGCCCGGATACGTGGCCGCCAGTGCGCCGGGTTCGTAGCCCAGATGGGCTGCCAGCGCCGCGTCGCTCATCGGCGCGTGCGTGCCGAGCGCGATCAGCACCGTCAGCTGGCGCACGCGGCCGTGCAGGGCTTCGTGCACCGCCCCGAGCATCAGCGCCAGCGGCATGCTGCGGGTCGCGTCCGGGACGAGCACGCAGACGCTCGCGTCGCGGAGGTCCAGCGCTTGCAGCCGGTCGAGCACGAACCCGCAGATCTGATCCTCGCCGAGGACCTCGCCGGGACCGCCGATATGCGAGATTTGCTCGGTCACGCCCGCGCAAGCGATCATACTTCGATGCCGGCCGGCGAACGTGACCTCGATCTCGATCTCGATGCGGACCGGCTGCTGCCCACGGATCCGGCGCAGCGGGCGATCGCGCGGGAGCTGTACGCGGCCGTGCGGGAGCTGCCCCTGGTCTCGCCGCACGGGCACGTGGACCCGCGCGTGCTGCTCGACAACGAGCCGTTCACGGACCCGACGTCGCTGCTGATCACGCCGGACCACTACGTGACCCGGCTGCTGCACGCCGACGGGATCGCGCTGTCGGATCTGGGCGTCGGGCAGGGGACACTCACCGAGCAGCAATCGCGCCACGCGTGGAGGCTGCTGTGCGAGCGCTGGGGGTGCTTCGCGGGAACTCCCGTGCGCTTCTGGCTGGAGGCGGAGCTGGCCGAGATCTTCGGCGTGCGCCGGCGCCCGTGCGCGGCGAGCGCCGATCAGCTCTACGACCAGATCGCGGCACGGTGCAGCCGCGACGAATACCGGCCGCGGGCGCTGTTCGCGAGCTTCCGGATCGCCGTGCTCGCCACCACCGACGACCCCTGCTCGGACCTCGCGGCGCATGCGGCGCTGCGCGCGGACCCGAGCTGGACCGGTCGCGTGATCCCGACTTTCCGCCCCGACCGCTACCTCGAGCCCGCGCAGGATGGCTGGCGCGAGGCGGTCGCGGCGCTCGGGATCACCGCCGACACCGAAACCGGGCACTACGACGGCTACCTGCGGGCGCTGGAGGCCCGGCGGCGCTACTTCATCGACCATGGTGCCGTGTCAGCCGATCACGGCCACCTGGACGCCCGCACCGATCCACTGGCGCCGCGGGAGGCGGCGCGGATCTACCGCGCCGCGCTCGCGGGGCGCTGCAGCGCGCAGGAGGGGCTCTCCTTCCGGCGCCACATGCTCACCGAGATGGCTCGGATGTCCTGCGATGACGGCCTCGTGATGACGCTTCACCCGGGCGTGCGCCGCAACCACCACCGCCCGACGTTAGAGCGCTACGGGCCCGACAGCGGCCACGACATCCCCGTGCGCTGCGAGTTCACCGATGCGCTGGCGCCGCTGCTACAGCGCTTCGGCACGCACCCAGGGTTTCATCTGGTCGTGTTCACCGTCGATGAGACGGCCTGGTCACGCGAGCTCGCGCCGCTGGCCGGGTTCTACCCATCGCTGTACGTCGGCGTGCCGTGGTGGTTCCTCGACGCGCCCGATGCGATCCGGCGCTTCCGCGCCGCGGTCACCGAGACCGCGGGCTTCACGCGCACCTCCGGGTTTGTCGACGACACGCGCGCGTTCTGCTCGATCCCCGCCCGCCATGACATGGCCCGCCGCCTCGATGCGGGCTTCCTCGCGCGCCTGGTCGCCGAGCACCAGCTCGACGCCGATGAAGCCGCCGAGATCGCGGTGGATCTCGCCGGGGCGCTCCCAACCCGCGTGTTCAAGTTGTGAGTGCGCAGAGGCTGTCGCGGGCGGGGGGACGGACGGGCGGGGGCGCCGGTGCGGATCGTGCACCTTGGCCTCGGCAACTTCTTTCGCGCGCACCAGTGCTGGTACACGGAGCACGCCGGCGACGGCGAACTGTGGGGCATCGCGGCGTTTACCGGTCGCGGCAACTCGGCCCTGGTGCGCGAGCTCGACGTGCAGCAGGGCCTGTACACGCTCGTGACCCGTGACGCCGACAGGGACAGCTTCGAAACCATCGCAAGCCTCAGCCGGGCCCACGTCGCGAGTGAACACGACGCCTGGCTTTCGTACTTCCGGGCGCCGGAGCTCGCCATGGTGACGGTGACCGTGACCGAAGCGGGGTATCTGCTCGCGGCCGGGGGTGGCCTCGACATGACCAACCCGGATCTGCTGGCGGACCTCGCGGCGCTGCGCCGCGAGGCAGGCGCGCCGGTGCGGACCGCGGTGGCTCGCCTGGTGTCCGGGCTGGCGGCGCGCCGCCAGGCGGGCGCCGGACCGCTGGCGCTGGTCCCGTGCGACAACGTCGCCGGCAACGGTCTGCTCGCCGGGCGCGCCGTGCACCAACTGGCGCACCTGCTCGAGGCGCCGCTTGCCGCCTGGGTCGAGGCGTCGTTGTCGGTAGTGAGCACCGTCGTGGACCGGATCACACCAGCCGTCGGACCGCAGGATGCCGAGCTCGTGCTGCGCGGCACCTGCAGGGACGATCGCTGCCCGGTCGTCACCGAGCCGCTGTGCGAGTTCGTGCTGAGTGGGACGTTTCCCTCAGGGAGGCCACGCTGGGAGGATGCCGGCGCGATCTCGACTGCCGACGTGCGGCCGTTCGAGCAGCGCAAGCTCTGGTTGCTCAACGGCGGGCACTCGCTGCTGGCTTACGCCGGCGGGGTCGCCGGCCACCGGACGGTGGCCGAGGCACTGCTCGACGAGACCTGCATGACCTGGCTGGCGCAGTGGTGGGACACCGTCACGCCGCACCTGCAGCTGCCGGCGCGGGAGATCGCCGGCTACCGGGCGCAACTGCTGGGGCGCTGGGCAAATCCGCGGATCGCGCACCAGCTGGCGCAGATCGCTGCCGACGGCTCGCAGAAGCTCCCGATCCGGGTGCTGCCGGTGCTGCGCGCCGAGCGCGCCGCCGGCCGCCTGCCTGCCGGCGCCACGCGCGTGCTCGCTGCCTGGATCTGCCACCTGCGTGGCAGCGGCGCACCGGTCAGCGACCCCCGCGCGCAGGAGTTCGTGACGCTGGCCGCGGGCTCGCTGGCGCCGGCGGTGGCGCGCGTGCTGTCGAGGCTCGATCCGCAGCTCGGCGACGATGCCGAGCTTGTGGCGATCACGACCGAGCAGGCCCGGGAGCTCGCGACCGGGGCCCCCGAGGCTGTCCGATGAAGCGGGCCGGAAGCCGTTCGAGGCCGCCCGCCGCGCGATCGGGTCTCACCGATCGCCTGACCAGGATCGCTACCGTGTGCTGGCCGTGACGCGAGCTTCGCCTGCACAGGTAATCGTCGGCTTGGACGTCGGCACGACCGGGGTCAAGGCGGTGGCGTTCGGGTTGCGATCAGGCTGGCGGCGGGTGGCGCTGCGCGAGTACCCGCTGCTCACGCCGGCCGAAGACCAGGCAGTGCAGGATCCCGAGACGATGCTCGCGGCGATCGCCGACGCGCTGAGCGAGTGCGTGCGGGGCGCTCACGGCGCCGCGGTCATCGCTGTGTCCGTGAGCACCGCGATGCACGGATTGCTCGCGCTCGACGCCGAGTTGCGCCCACTGACGCCGCTGATCACCTGGGCGGACGTGCGAGCGCGGGACGAGGCTCTGTTCCTGCGCGGATGCGGGGTGCAGCTGCACGCGCTGACCGGCACGCCGGTGCATCCGATGACACCGCTGAGCAAGCTCGTGTGGTTTGCGCGGCACGACCCGCAGCTGCTCGCGCGGGCTCGCTGGTGGGTCGGGATCAAGGAGTACGTGCTGTCGTGGTTGACCGGCGTCGTCGAGACGGAGCTCTCGTCGGCTTCGGCGACCGGCATGCTCGACATGGCGAAGCGCAGCTGGAGCGAGGTCGCGATCGGGCTCGCGGGCGTGTCCGCCGACCAGTTGCCGGCGATCCGCCCGACGACCGCGCAGCGGCCGCTGAGCGCGACCGCAGCGCGCCGGACGGGGCTCGCGGCCGGGATCCCGGTCGTGCTCGGCGCCGGCGACGGCCCGCTGGGCAACCTCGGCACGGGCGCGATCGCTCCTGGCGTTGCCAGCCTCTCGCTTGGGACCAGCGGGGCGGTCCGCCTCGCGGTCAGCGAGCCACAGGTCGACGAGCACGGCGCGCTGTTCTGCTTTGCGCTGACCGACTCGGTGTGGGTCCTCGGCGGCGCGATCAGCAACGGCGGCGCCGTAGTCCGCTGGGCAGAGCGATCGCTGGCCCCCGATCTCAGCGGCGGCGGCGGCGCCGTCGACGAGGCCCTGCTCGGTCTCGCTGCGAGCGTGCCCGCCGGCAGCGACGGGCTCGTGATGCTCCCCTACCTGCTGGCCGAGCGGGCACCGTTGTGGAGCCCGGCCCTGGCCGGTGCGTATCTCGGGCTGCGCAGCGCGCACGGTCGCGCGCATCTCGTGCGCGCGGCACTGGAAGGGACCTGCATGCAGCTGCGCCTGATCCTCAGTCGTCTGGACCAGGTGATGCCCGTGCAGCACGTGCGCGCAACCGGCGGCGTGTTCCGCTCGCCGCTGTGGAGCGAGATCATGGCGGCGGTGCTCGCGCGGCCCCTGCAGGTCGTCGGCGAAGCTGAGGGCACCGCGCTGGGCGCGGCGGCGCTCGGGCTGTTCGCGCTGCAAAGCGCCTCGACGCTGGGCGAAGCGGTGATGCTGCTGGCCGATCCCCGTGCCAGCGAGCCGCCCACCGTCGTGGCCGATCCCGAGCTGATCGCGACCTACCAGCGCGTGCACGCCCAGATCCCCCAAGAGATCCGCGAGCTGGAGCGCGTCGCCGGGTTCTACGCGGGCAGTACGTGGAGCGCGCCATGACGCACCAGCCGCTTGCCGGAGCCGAGCTCGAGGCGGCGCAGCGGGTCGCGGCGCTACTCGCGGGTCACGCTCCCCTCGGCGTGGCGTTCTCCGGCGGCGTGGACTCTTCGACGCTGCTTGCACTGGCCGCACGGGCGCTCGGGCGTGATCGGGTGCTGGCCGTACTCGGGGTCTCGCACAGCCTACCGGCGGCCGAGCGCGCGGCGGCGCACGAGCTCGCCGCGTTCCTGGCAATTGATCTGGTCGAGGTGCACACGCGCGAAGGCGACCGTCCCGAGTACGTCGCCAACCCGCCTGACAGGTGCTTTCACTGCAAGGACGAGCTGTTCACGCGCATCTCCGATGAAGTGCTCGCGCGCTACGGGCTCGCAGCGCTCGCCTACGGCGAGAACGCCGACGACGCCCGCCGCGCCGACCGCCCGGGCGCGCTGGCGGCCGCCGCCCACCGGGTGCTTGCACCACTCGCCGAGGCTGGCATCGACAAAGCGATGGTGCGGCGCATCGCCCGCGCGCTGGCGCTGCCGTGCGCCGAGAAGCCCGCCGCGCCCTGCCTGGCGTCACGGATCCCCCACTACGAGCGGGTCGTCCCCGAGAAGCTGCGTGCGGTGCAGGACGCGGAAGCGGCGCTGCACGCGCTCGGCTTGCGCGATTTGCGCGTCCGTCACCATGGCGAGATCGCCAGGATCGAACTGCCACTCGCCGATCTGCAGCGCGCCGTCACGACCCCGATGCGCGAAGCCGTGCAGCAGGCCGTGCGCGGCGCCGGCTTCAAGTTCGTGGCGCTCGACCTCGCAGGCATGCAGAGCGGCGCCTTCACGATGGCCCATCACGCGCCCGTCGCGGATCATGCGCCCGCGGTGGACACGTGAGCGGCGAGCACGCGGACACGATCGAGGCGCTCGCAGAGCTCGTCGTCGGTCTGGGCGCGAACGTACAACCCGGCCAGATCGTGTCGGTCGGATCCGAGCCGGGCAAGGAATCGCTCGCCCGGGCGATCGCCGAGGCAGCTTACGCGCGCGGTGCGAAGTTCGTCGATGTCGCCGTGTTCGATCAGCACGTCAAGCGCGCGCGGCTGCGCCACGCCGACCCGAGCACGCTCACGTTCGTGCCCTCCTGGTACGGGGAGCGAATCAGGCGGCTGGGCGAAGAGCGCGCGGCGCTGATCTCGATGACCGGGCCGGTCGCGCCGGGACTGATGGACGGAATCGATCCGGCGCTGCTCGGCTTGGACCTGCTGCCGGGGTTGAAGGAAACCAAGCCGCTGGTCGAGCAGCGGCTCGTGAACTGGTCAGCCGTCCCCTGCCCGACCGCCGGCTGGGCAGCGCGCGTGCACCCGGAACTGCCGGCGGCGCAAGCGCTGCGGCGGCTCTGGGACGAGGTCGCTCACGTCTGCCGATTGCGCGAAGCCGACCCGATCGCCGCGTGGAACGCGCGGCTCGATCGCCTGACGCAAGTAGCCGGCACGCTCAGCGGGCTGGCGCTGGACACGCTGCGCTTCGAAGGTCCCGGCACCGATCTATCCGTCGGCCTGCTCGCGAGCGGGCGCTGGATCGCGGCGCGGATGCAAACCGTCGAGGGCATCGTGCACGTCCCCAACCTCCCCACCGAAGAGGTGTTCACGGCGCCTGACCCGATGCGCGTCGACGGCACCGTCACCTCGACCAAGCCGCTGTTCGTGTCCGGCGGTCTTGTCAGCGGGCTGCGCGTGCACTTCGAGAACGGGCGCGCGGTCGAGATCGAGGCTGATGCCGGCGCCGGCACGCTGCGCGCGATCAGCCGGCGCGACGCGGGCGCGGCCCGACTCGGGGAGGTGGCGCTGGTCGACCGCGAGAGCCGGATCGGAGCGCTCGGCACGGTGTTCTACGACACGCTGCTCGACGAGAACGCCGCCAGCCACATCGCCCTCGGCCAGAGCTTCGGAATCTGCGCGCAGACGCAGGCAGATCGGGAGCGCGTCAACACGAGCGAGATTCACCTGGACTTCATGATCGGATCCGACGAGGTCAGCGTCACGGGCCTGACCGCGGCAGGCGTGCAGGTGCCGCTGCTGCGCGGCGGCGTCTGGCAGATCTGAGAGCCTCGTGCCCGCAGCGCGCTGATCTTGAAATTCCACGCTAGGCTAAGCGACCAGTGACCCGGAGAGGTGCCGGAGCGGCTGAACGGGCGCGACTGGAAATCGCGTAACGGGGGGTAACCTCGTTCGGGGGTTCGAATCCCCCCCTCTCCGTTGGGACGCGCTTCGCGCAAAGTCTGAGAGCCGCGCTCGACCCGTCCGCTCGACCCGTCCGCACGGCATGTCGGTCCGCCCGTCCCGACGATGTTCGCCGCTCCCCGGCGCGGGCTACAGGACGCCCCACACGAGTGGGGAGATGCCCTCGATCGTGTCGATCCCGTATGCCTGGCTGGGGTCGTGCGCGGTGAGTACCGCGATCACGTAGTAGCGACCGTCACCGTCGATCCGCCCGATGCTGTTGATCTCCCAATCGGCGTTGCTGGTGAGCGGCACCCAGCCGTTCTTGAGCGCCACGCTGACGCCGCTCGGCGCACCCGCGCTGACGCCCCAGTCCTGGTCGGACTCGACGTTCTCCATCAGCCCCAGCTGGTACGTCTGCGAGGCCTTGTCGAGCAGCCCGTCCGGTGCCACGAGCTCGTCGAGCAAACGGATCTGGTCGGCGGCGGAGGTCGTGCTCTCGCCCCAGTATCCCTGCGTGTTCAGTTCGGTCGCGGTCAGACCGGCGCTCTGGTTGTAGGCACCGACACCGCCCGCGCCGCCGACCTGGTTCCAGAGGTCGGTAGCGTCGTCGTTGTCGCTGTTCTCGATCATCCCCTGCACGGTGTCGGCCGTGTCATCGTCGAGCGGCGTCTTCGCCTGCTCGGCCTGCCGCAGGAGTGTCTCGAGGATGTCGACCTTCATGATGCTCGCGGTCTGATCCCTGGCATCCGGGTTGTAAAGCCACTCCTGCTCGGTCCTCAGGTCCTGCACCGCGATGCTGATCGAGCCCGTGCGCGTGGACAGGAAGCTGCGCATCTGCTTGGTCGTGAGCGGGTCCACAGCGTGCTTGGTCGTGAGCTGATCGACGGCGTGCTTGGTTCTACGCGGATCGACGGCGTGCCTGGTCCTACGCGGATCGACGGCGTGCCTGGTCCTACGCGGATCGACGGCGGCTGTCCGTGTCCAGCCTGCGCGCTCACCAGTCCGAGTCGAGGTTTTACCCTCGGCCGCGGTGGAGGTGCCTTCATGGAGCTTCAACGCCACCACGAACACGAGCAGGCTGGTGGCCAACACGACAATCGCCCTGAGGCTCCAGCGCGGCGATCGCCGCCGGCGATAGCGGCGGTTATATCTTCCGGGTGCCAACAACGAGGCAGAAATGTAGACGACACATGAGAATTCGCCTAGAAAGCGCCGGTTCCTGCCGAAGGCGGCACATCCATCCCCCCCGGCCAGTCCACAGCAGCGCCCGGCAAGCGCCCGGCGTCATCCGCTCAGTACGGCGGGGGCGCCGCAGCGAGCAAGCGGCTCGGGGATCACCACGGAGCCGTCTGGCTGCTGGCCGTTCTCCAGCAGCGCGATGATCGTACGGCCGACGGCAACGGCCGTGCCATTCAGCGTGTGCACCTGCGCCGGCTTTCCGTCGGCGCCCCGGTAGCGGATGTCGAGCCGCCGCGCCTGATAATCGGTTGTGTTGGAGCAGGAGGTCAACTCGCGATAGCGCTCCTGCCCTGGCAGCCAGGCCTCGCAGTCGTACTTCATCGCCGCCGACGCGCCGAGGTCTCCAACCGCAATCGCGACCACGCGGTAGGGGATCTGCAGATCCTTCAAGATCGACTCCTCGATCGCGAGGATCCGCTCGTGCTCGGCTGCGGACTCGCCGGGCTCGACGAACGCGAACATCTCGACCTTGTCGAACTGGTGTACGCGGAAGATCCCGCGCGTGTCTTTGCCTGCCGCACCCGCTTCGCGGCGAAAACACGTGGAAAAGCCGGCATAGCGCCGCGGCAGCGAGTCGCCGGGCAGGATCTCGTCGGCGTGCAGCGAGGCGAGCGCCACCTCCGAGGTCCCGACCAGATAGAGATCGTCCTCAGGCAGCCGGTAGATCTGCTGCTCGGTGTCGGGCAGCATGCCGGTCCCGTAAAGCGCCCGCTCGCGCACGAGCACCGGTGGAATCACCGGCTCGAACCCTTCCTGCAGGAGCTTCTCGAGCGCATAGCGAACCAGCGCGAGCTCGAGCAGCACCAAGCCGCCGCGCAGGTACGCGAAGCGCGTGCCCGACAGGCGCGCGCCGCGCTCCATGTCGATCATCGCGCCGGCGAGCTCGAGGTGGTCCTTGCCGGCCAAGCCGGCGACGCCCACCGTCTTGAGCACTGTGTCCTGTAGGGGCGCCGCGGGAGACGGAAGGTTCGGCAGCGACGCCAGCGCCTGCTCGCGCTCCGCGCGTACGGCCGTCTCCTCGTCGCTGAGCTCACGCCCGCGCGCCGCCAGCGCCGCGAGCTGCTCGCGCTCGTCTGGCGTCGGCGCGCCGGTGCGGCCGCGGCTGGCCTTGTTTTGCTCGGCCCGCAGCTCCTCGAGCTGTGCATTGACGGCCCGCCAGCGCTCGTCGAGCGCGAGCACGCGGTCGACGATCGCGCCGTCCTGCTCGCTACGGCGCGCGAGCGCCGCCCGGACCGCGTCGGGTTCGGATCTGATCAGCTTTATGTCGAGCACTTCGCTCCAGCTGCGGCCGGAAGGCAGCTACTTCGGGGCGGGCGGGTCCGATAGTGCCGGCAAGGTGCCGATCGCCTGTTGCTGACAGGTCAGTTGTCCTGGTATGAGCGGTGCCTGGCGGCCGGAGAAGCGGGCGAGGAACTCAGCCACCTCCTGCGCCTGCTGGCCCACGACGACGTTCGCCGGCATGTAGGCGCCGGAGAAGCCACCGTTCTCGATCGCGTACAGCACGCGATCAACGGGCCGCTCGCAGCGAACATTGAAGTTCGGGCCGTTGATCGCCTCAGCCGAGCGGACGTTCGCGGCAGAGCCACGCGTACCGGCAGCGGACAAGGTGTGGCAGCCGGCACAGCGTTGCTGGAACAGCTGCGCACCCGCCAGATCGCTGGCGTAGTTCGGGTCGGACTTCGGGATGCTGATTCGCTGCGAACCACACGCGGAGACCACTGCAGCGAGCGCGATCGCCGCCAGAACCGTGATGAGGACCCTCGTGCTCTTGTGCATGCGCGCAAGATCATACGAAAGCGGGCACCACTTGTGAGCGGACCTCACAAACCGCAGCCACGCGAAGCAAGCCGGCGCGGCCACGCGCGCCCGCAAACACGGGCGGCGCGAGCGCTTGCACGGTATAACCCGGCGGATGGCTAGGACTGCCGATCCAGAGCGGTTTCGGGAGGTTTTTGGACGCTTCGCGACCGGCGTGGCGGTGATCACCACGGCCGGACCGGGCGGCACCGGCGGCATGACCGCCAATGCGCTCTGCTCGCTTTCGCTGGAGCCGCTGCTTGTGCTCGTGTGCTTCGCCAACAGCGCGCGCACGCTGGACGGCGTGCGTGACGCCGGCGCCTTCGCGGTGAACCTGCTGGGCGCCGACCAGCACGCGATCGCAGCCGTGTTCGCCTCGAAGATCCCTGAAGCGGAGAAGCTCTCGCACGTCGAGCACCGGACCGTGCACGGAATGCCCGTGATCGAGCGGACGCTCGCGTGGGCGGTGCTGGCGCTGCGCGAGCTGATCGCCGGCGGCGACCACACGATCGCGATCGGCGAGGTGCTCGAGATGGGCCTCGGCGCCGGCGCTCCGCTGATCTGGTTCGAGGGGCGCTACCACAGCCTGCAGGACTAAAGGCTAAGGGCACCTAAGGGCACCCGAGGCGTTGGCGTGCGCGGCTCGCCTCAGGGCGCGGTGGTCGCGGCTCGTGCCAGCAACACGACGATCATGATCGCCGCCAGCGTCATCACCCCGATCTCGCGCCTGATGATCGCGAGCGCCACCTCGCGCTGCTCGTCTCCGGGCAACTGCCCGACGGCCTGGGCTGATTCGAACCCGCGCGCGTCGAGTACGGCCTGCGCGGAGGAGATTCGGAATTGCTCACCGATGAACGACATCGCCAGCGGCAGCACCCCGTAGACGAGGTGCAGGGTGTCGGGCTTGTAGGTGCTGGTTGCCGCCAGTATGAACCCGAGCGCCGCCTGGATCACGAGCGAGACCTGTGCTACGCGGAGCACCCGCCAGAACCATCCGCTCGGGGCCGACCGCCACCAGCACCAGATCCCCCACAGTGCGGCGATCACGTTCAACGCGACCGTGACCCCGGCGAACGCGACGTGGACGTCCTTCATCGTCGCGTCGGCGCCGGGAGCGTTGTCGAGTCGGCCATCGGCCCTGGAAGATTAGTCGCAGCCGGCCCCGCACCGAGGCCATGTGGGGAAACCCGCCGGGCACAGTGATATAACCGCGATTGTGCTGCGCACCTACCTGCCCGCAATCGTGTTCCTCGTGCTCGGCGGCGCGATCGGCGGCCTGTTCTCGATCCTGAACGGCTTGACCGGGGTTCGGACGCGTCCGAACCGCAACCGCGTGACGCCCTACGAGTGCGGACTTCCGTCCGAGGTGCAGCGGGGCTTCCGCTTCGGGATCAGCTTCTACCTGATTGCGATGCTGTTCATCCTGTTCGACATCGAGGTGATCTTCCTGTACCCGATCGCCGTGCAATTGCGGTCGTTTGGATCGTTCGCACTGGGCGAGACGATCACGTTCGTGGTGCTGCTGATGATCGCCTTTGTGTATGTCTGGCGCCGGGGAGCCCTGGAGTGGAAATAAAGCGCGAGCCACTGGGCGGGCCGGCGATCTTCCCGGGCAGCGCCCTGCATCCGACTGCGCCCGACGACTTCCGCTCCCGGCAGTTGCTGGCACGGGACATGCTCCGGGGCGAGCTCGAGGACGAAGCGCTCGAGCGCTACGTCGAACAGGCCGTGATGACGACCACGCTCGACAAAGCTGTCGCCTGGGCCCGCGGCAACTCGCTGTATCCGCTTACCTTCGGTCTCGCGTGCTGCGCGATCGAGATGATGACGATCGTCGCCGCGCGCCTCGACATCGCGCGCTTCGGGTTCGAGGCATTCAGGGCCTCGCCGCGACAGGCCGACATGATCCTCATCTCCGGCCGCGTGTCGATGAAGATGGCGCCGGTGATCCGGCGCATCTACGACCAGATGCTGGAGCCGAAGTGGGCGATCTCGATGGGCGCCTGCTGCTCCTCGATGGGTGTGTTCAACAACTACGCGCTGGTGCCGTCCGACAAGTTCATGCCGATCGACGTGCACGTGCCGGGCTGTCCTCCGCGACCGGAGGCGCTCGCACACGGGATCCTGCGGTTGCGGGACAAGATCCAGGGAACCGGCAAAGAAGGCTGGCGGGAGCGCTACGGCGCCGTCGGCACCGAAGAAGTGCTGGAGATCGCGCAATCGAGCAACCCCGGCGCCGGCGCCGGCAATCCCAAGGAACCGGGCGGTGCCTGACGCGACCGGCCTCGAGCTGATCGCGCAGGAGCTCCGCGAGATCGACCCTGACACGGTCCTCGATACGGTGCTCTTCCGCGAGCGCGCCACGCTCGTGATCGACCCGAGGCGACTGAAGCCGGTGATCAGGCACCTGATCGGCGCCGGCTACTCGTTCCTGGCGAGCCTGCACGGATGCGACTACTACCCTGAGGAGCCGCGCCTGGGCGTGCTCTACGAGCTGCTCGACATGAAGCGCGTGGACCGCATCACGGTCAAAGCCCGCGTCAGCACGGACGCGCCGCAGATCGAGTCCGTGGTAGATATCTTCCCCGGCGCCGATTTCCCCGAGCGTGAGGTCTACGACATGTTCGGGGTCGTGTTCGAGGGCCATCCGGACCTGCGGCGGATCCTGATGCCCGAGGATTACGAGGGGTTCCCGCAGCGTCGCGACTTTCCCGTCGGCGGCGAGCCGGTTCTGTTCACCCACAACGAAGCGCACAACTACGGGCGATTCCAGTGAGCCTTCTAGAGAGCGATTACCGCAAGCGCGAACAGTCGATCACGATGTCCGCGGAGCCGGCCGGACAGGGCCGCACGCACGAGCTGCTGACGCTCAACATCGGCCCGCACCACCCCGCCACGCACGGCGTGCTGCGGCTGATCGCGACGCTCGAGGGCGAGGTCGTACGCGACGTCAAGCCGATCATCGGCTACGTCCACACAGGGATCGAGAAGACGGCCGAGGACAAGTCCTACTGGAAGGTGATTCCCGTCGTCGAGCGGATGGACTACCTCGCCTACTACTTCAACTCGATGGCGTTCTGCGGCGCCGTCGAAACGCTGCTGGATCTCGAGATACCGCCGCGCGCCCAGTATCTGCGCGTGATTCACATGGAGCTCAACCGGATCATGTCGCACCTCGTGTGGCTGGGCACCAGCGCGCTGGACATCGGTGCGATGTCGATGTTCTGGTACTGCTTCCGCGAGCGCGAGACGATCCTCGACCTGTTCGAGATGTCCTCGGGCCAGCGCATGCACACGCGCTACTTCCAGATCGGCGGCGTGATGGAGGACATCCCGTCCGGCTTCGCCGCCAAGCTCCAGACGTTCCTCGACCTGATGCCCACGCGCGCCGACCAGTACGCCGACCTGCTCGCCAAGAACGAGATCCTGCTCTCGCGCCTGCGCAACACCGGCATCGTCGACGAGCAGACGCTGCTGGGGCTCGGCGTAACCGGGCCGCTGCTGCGGGCCTCGGGCAACCCGTGGGATCTGCGCAAGGCGCAGCCCTACTGCAGTTACGACCACTTCCAGTTCAAGATCCCGGTCGGCAGCGTTGGCGACAACTACGATCGCTTCCGGGTGCGTCACGCTGAGCTGTACGAGTCGACCAAGATCATCCAGCAGGCGCTCGACGGCCTGCCGGAAGGGCCGCACATCACAACCGATCGCAAGATCGCGCTGCCGCCGCGCCACGAGCTCGCAACCAGCATGGAAGCGTTGATCCACCACTTCAAGCTCGTCACCGAGGGCTTCCGCGTGCCGCCGGGCGAGGTCTACTACCCGATCGAGGGACCACGCGGCGAGCTTGGCTGCTTCGTGCGAGCGGACGGCTCCGCCAAGCCTGCGCGCGTGCACATGCGCGATCCGAGCTTCGTCAACCTGCAGATGACGGCGCCGATGGTGAAGGACGGCTACATGGCTGACCTGATCGCGTCGCTGGCGATGGTCGATCCGGTCCTCGGCGGGGTCGACCGATGAGCCCGTTCGAGGTCAAGCGCTTCGAGCACGGCTCGCGGGTCCCGGGCTGGGACGAGGGGGTCGACCTCAGCAAGCCGCCGGCGACGATCCCGGATCCGGCGCAGACGCCGGTGCCCGACGAGCTTCGCGCAGGCATCGAGCGGGCAATGGCGCAGTACCCAGACCGCCACTCGGCGGCGATCCCGGCGCTGCACCTCGCCCAGGAGCACCACGGCTGGATCTCGCCGGAGGCGATCTCGCAGGTTGCGTGCGTAATGGGCCTGACGCCCGCCTACCTGACCAGCGTCGCGAGCTTCTACGACATCTTCGAGCGCCAGCACAAGCCGCGCCATTACGTCTACGTATGCACCAACATCTCGTGCTCACTGCGCGGCGGCGATGAGTTGTACGGGGCGATGCTCGACGCCGCCGCGCAGGAGCCCGACCTGAACGTCCGCGAGTTCGAGTGCCTGGGCGCTTGCGACATCGCGCCGATGGCTTCGGTCGACGGCGAGTTCGTCGGCCCCCTGACCACCGACGACACCGCCCAGATCGTCGCCGACATCCGCGCCGGGCGCCCGGTGCTGGAGGCCAAGCAACTGCGCAACCGCCCCTGCGCACACGCCGCCGCCGCCAACACGCCCCCGCCCGCACCGGCACAGCCTGCCGCCACAGCGCCGGCAAAGCCCGCCGCCACAGCACCCGCAAAGCCCGCCGCCACAGCGCCGGCAAAGCCCGCCGCCACAGCACCCGCAAAGCCCGCCGCCACAGCACCGGCAAAGCCCGCCGCCGCCGCGCCGGCAAAGCCCGCGGCCAAAGCACCGGCAAAGCCCGCGGCCGCCGCACCCGCAAAGCCCGCGGCCGCCGCACCCACAAAGCCCGCGGCCAAAGCACCGGCAAAGCCCGCGGCCAAAGCACCGGCAAAGCCCGCGGCCGCCGCACCAGCAACGCCGACAGCCGCGGCACCTGCGCCGGTGACGGCGGAGCAACCCGCAGCGAAGGAGCCGACCAAGCCGCAGGAGCCAGCCTCATGACCAAGTTCCTCTTGTTCAACGGGATCGACGAGCCGGGACTGAACACGCTGCCGGTGTACGAGCGCCGCGGCGGCTACAGCAGCCTGCGCAAGGCGCTGGCGATGGGGCGCGAACAGGTCATCGCCCAGATCGCCGCCTCGGACCTGCGTGGGCGCGGCGGCGCCGGCTTCCGGATGGGACAGAAGGCGGGCTTCCTGCCGAAGGGGGATGTGGATCGCTACCTGGTCTGCAACGCGGACGAGTCAGAGCCCGGCACCTTCAAGGACCGCGAGCTGATGCAGAAGTCCCCGCATATGCTGATCGAGGGGATCGTGATCGCCACGTACGGCGCGTCGATCAAGCGTGCCTTCATCTACATCCGCGGCGAATACGTGCTGCAGGCCGAGATCCTGCAGGCGGCGATCGAGGAGGCGCAGGCGGCTGGGTACCTGGGCGAGAACATCCTCGGCTCCGGCCACGACCTGAAGCTCGTGCTGCACCGCGGCGCCGGCGCCTACATCTGCGGCGAGGAGACCGGCCTGCTCGACTCGCTGGAGGGCAAGCGCGGCAACCCGCGTCTGAAGCCGCCGTTCCCGGCGATTCAGGGCCTCTACCAGGGGCCGACGCTGATCAACAACGTCGAGACGCTGGCGACCGTGCCCCACATCATCGCCCTGGGCGGCGCGGAGTACGCCAAGATCGGCGTGAAGAACTCGAGCGGCACGAAGCTGATCTCGATCTCCGGCGACGTGCAGCGCCCCGGCAACTACGAGATCGAGCTGGGGATCCCCAGTCGCGAGATCATCTTCGGTCTCGCCGGCGGACCCGAACCGGGCCATTCGATCAAGATGTGGTTTCCGGGCGGCTCGAGCTCGCCGGTGCTGACCGCCGCTGACCTCGACCTCGCCTACGACTTCGACACGATGGCCAAGGCGGGGACGATGCTCGGCTCCGGCGCGATCATCATCGTCGATGAGCGTCACCGGGCTCTCGACGTAGCGGTGAAGCTCGCGAAGTTCTACTCGCACGAGTCGTGCGGCAAGTGCGTGCCGTGCCGCGAGGGCACCAACTGGACCAAGAAGATGCTGCAACGGATGGACGAAGGCCTCGGCACGCCGATGGATCTCGACATCATGGCGTCCGTACAGAGTCAGATCATCGGCAACTGCCTGTGCGTGCTCGGCGACGCGATGGCGATGCCGATCGGCTCAATCGTCCAGAAGTTCCGCGGCGAGCTGGAGGATGAGATCGAGGCGGCGCGCCTGCGCGTCGGTTCCCGCGAGTCCGAGGACGTCGTCTCGCTCCCCGTCGCGGATCCGGTGCGCTGATGCCACGGCCCGAGCGCAAGCTGATCCAGATGACGATCGACGGCCGCGAGATCGAGGCGGTCGAGGGGACGATGCTGGTGGACGCCGCCAAGCAGGGCGACGTCGAGATCCCGTACTTCTGCTACGAGCCGAAGCTCGGCCAGCCGGTCGGCGCCTGCCGCATGTGCCTGGTCGAGATCGAGGGGATCCCGAAGCTGCAGACGTCGTGCTCGACGCCGGTCAAGGACGGCATGGTCGTCAACACCAAGACCGACCGCGTGCGCCAGGCACAGAACACGATCGTCGAGTTCCTGCTGGTCAACCACCCGCTCGACTGCCCCGTGTGCGACAAGGGCGGCGAGTGCCCGCTGCAGGACATCACCTTCGGCTGGGGCCTCGGGCGCAGCCGCGTGATCGAGCCCAAGCGCCACTTCGTCAAGCCGCTGGCGCTGTCGCCGCTGATCGCGATCGACCGCGAGCGCTGCATCCTCTGCTACCGCTGCGTGCGCTTCAGCCAGGAGGTCGCCGAGGACTGGCAGCTGATCTTCACCGAGCGCGCCGCACACACGTTCGTCGGCACGCATGACGGGCACCCGTACGTGGCGCCGTTCAGCGGCAACATCATCGAGCTGTGCCCGGTCGGCGCGCTCACCTCGCAGCCGTACCGGTTCCGCGCGCGGCCCTGGGACATCGAGGGCGCGGGTGGGATCTGCACGCTGTGCCCGTCGCAGTGCAACGTCACCTTCACAGTGCGCGATGACAAGGTTCTGCGCGTGCTCGCACGCGACCATGACGAGGTCGACGACGGCTGGTTATGTGACAAGGGCCGCTTCGCCTACCAAGCGATCCACGTCGATGAGCGCATCACCTCGCCGATGGTCCGCGAGGGCAGCTTCCTGCGCGCGGTCTCGTGGGAATATGCGCTGCAGGCCGTGGCCGCGCTCGGTCACCACCAGGGCAAGGTCGGCGCGCTGGTCGGCGGCCAGGCAACCAACGAGGAGGGCTTCCTGCTCGCGCGGCTGTTGCGCGAAGGCCTGCAGTCAGGCGACATCGACTCACGCAGCGGCGGCCCGGTCGACCTGCCGACGATGCGCGCGCTGGCGGCCCCGGCGCTGCAGGCGAGCGTCCCCGACATCGAGTTCGCACACACGGTGCTGCTACTCGGCTGCGAACCGCTCGACGACTCCCCGATCCTCGACCTGCGGATCCGCAAGGGCGTGCGCCGCAACGGCGTCAAGCTCGCGATCGCCAGCGCCCGCCCCAGCGCGCTTGACCGCAACGCCGCGATCTCAGTCCGTTACGCTCCCGGCGAGGAGGCCGCCTTCCTGGCCGCGCTCGAGGCGGCGCTGGCGACCGGACCCACCGGCGCCGCTCCGCACACCAGGCGTGATCCCGCCGGCGCGCTCGCCGGCGACGTCACCGGGCTGGCCGCGCTGCTGCGCGACGGCGGTCAGGACATCGTGATCCTGTGGGGCGAGCGACTCGATCCAGCGGCGCTGCAATCGCTGCTGCGGATTGCGCAGACGCTCGGCCTGCACGAGCGCGACGGCGCCGGACTGCTGGAGCTGCCGGCCGGCGCCAACGGGCGCGGCCTGCGCGAAGCGGGCGTGCTGCCCAACGCCGGCCCGGGCTACAGTGAGCCGCTGGCGGGCACCGCCGGACGCGGCGCCGCCGAGATCGCCCGCGCCGGCGTCAGCGGCGAGATCAATGCGCTCTACCTGCTGCAGGTAGACCCGGTTCGCGATCTCCCCGACCGCGCCCTGTGGAACCAGGCGCTGCACCGCGCCGGCCTCGTGATCGCGCATGCGTCGGTGCTGACCGAGGGGCTGCGCGAGCACGCCAACATCGTCTTCCCAGCCGAGTCCAGCGCCGAGAAGGAAGGCACCGTCGTGCACCCCGACGGGCGCCTGCAACGCCTGCGCGCGGCGATCAAGCATCCCGGGCAGGTTCGCGCCGGCTGGTCGGTGATCGCCGAGGTCGCCCGGCGCAACGGACTCGACCTGAGAGTGCTGACCAGCGGGATCGCATTCCAGCAACTGGTCGACGCAGTTCCGTTCTACGGGGGCCTGACGCTCGATCAGATCGGCGGACGCGGCGTGCGCTGGCCGGCGCGCGCGCAGGCAGCGGCGCTACCGGCGCCGGCGGCGGGCAGCGCCCCGGCAGCGAGCAGCGCCCCAGCGGCGGCCGGCAAGGCGGAGCCCGCCGCCAGCCAGCCCGCAAAGCGGCTGGCGGCGCATGCTGATGATGCGCTGAAGCTCGGCACCTACCGCCCGATCTGGGCCGCGCCGGAGGTCGAGATCTCGCCGGCGCTGCAGTATGCGATCGCCGAGCAGACGCTCGAGCTATCGCCGGCCGACGCGCAGCGGCTGGGCGTGCAGAGCGGCGAGCAGGTCGAGGTCGCTCAGAACGGAACCCGGCTGCGGGCGCGTGCGGTGGTGCGCACCGGCGTCGTCAACGGCACCGCGTTCCTCGCCGACGGACTCGCCGCCGAGTCCGCCAACTCCCTGACCGAGCCGCTGGTGAAGGTGACACGCGCATGATCTCCTTGGCCGACGTCAACTACTACGAGCCCTGGTGGATCCAGATCGTCAAGTCGCTCGTGATCTTCGGGGTGGTGTTCGCGGTCCTGCCGATGTTGACGATCTACGAGCGCAAGGTGCTCGGCCGCTTTCAGCACCGCTACGGCCCCAACCGCGTCGGTCCGTTCGGGCTGCTGCAGCCGATCGCCGAGATCTTCAAGTTCGCCACCAAAGAGCCGTTCCGCCCGTCGACCTCGATCGGGTTCCTGTTCCGCCTCGCCCCGGCGATCTCGATCCTGACCGCGGTCGGGGCGCTCGCGATCATCCCGTGGGGCAGCGTGCAGCACATCTTCGGCACGCGCGTGGGGCTGTACGGGATGGACGTCTCGATCGGCCCGCTGTACGTGTTCGCGCTGGGAGGCATCTCGTTCTACGGGATCATGCTCGGTGGCTGGGCGTCGGGTTCCAAGTACTCGTTCCTGGGCGCGATGCGGGGCGCCGCGCAGCTGATCTCCTACGAGGTCTCCCAGGGACTGGCGCTGGTCGGCGTGGTGATCTCGGCACAGACGCTGTCGCTGGTGGGGATCGTCAACGCGCAACGCGGGATGTGGTATTTCATCCCTCAGCTGGCGGGCTTTCTGATCTTCGTGACGGCGTCGTTCGCGGAGACCAACCGCGCCCCGTTCGACCTCGTCGAGGCCGATGCCGAACTGGTCGGCGGCTACTTCACCGAGTACGGCGGCACCGGCTTCGTCGCGTACCTGTTCGGCGAGTACATGAACATGATCGTCGTCTCGGCGATCACGGTGACGATGTTTCTCGGCGGCTGGATGCTGCCGTTCGGGATCCATCCGCCGGGTTGGGTCGACCCGATCGTCGTGTTCGCGAAGCTGATGATCTTCTTCACGCTGTTCATCTGGATCCGCGCCACCCTGCCGCGGCTGCGCTACGACCAGCTGATGTCGTTCGGTTGGAAGGTGCTGCTGCCCCTCGCCACCGCCAACCTGCTGATCACAGCGATCGTGGTCGCTGGGTAATTCCGCTCCTCATGTTGTCACTCCAACTCAAGCCCACTAAGTGGAATTACCTTTCGAGTTCTCCCTCATGGCAAGATCCGCACTCCATGTTTCCGAGGAGAACTCGACCGTGACATACGATCCGGGCGACGACGTCATTCAGGTTGTGCGCCACCCCGCGCCGAGCGCGGCGGCTCGCACGTATCGCACCTTCGGCGAGACCCTGCGCGGCATGAAGACGACCTTCATGCGTGTCGTCGAGGGGCCTTACACGATCCAGTATCCCGAGGAGAAGACGCCCGTCTACCCGCGCTTCCGCGGGCGTCACAAGCTGCACCGCTTCGAGGACTCCGGGCTGGAGAAGTGCGTCGGCTGCTCGCTGTGCGCCGCCGCCTGCCCGGCCGACTGCATCAGGGTGGTCGCCGCCGAAAACACGCCGGATAATCGCGTGTCGGCCGGTGAACGCTACGCGGCGGTGTACGAGATCAACCTCAGCCGCTGCATCTTCTGTGGCTACTGCGAGGTCGCGTGCCCGTTCGACGCGATCACCATGGGCCACGACTACGAGATGTCGGACTACACGCGCTCGGACCTGATCTTCACCAAGGAGATGCTGCTGGCCGAGCCGATCGAGCGCACGCCGCTGCGTAGGGAAGGCGAGTAAATGCGCTCGCGTCGCTCCCGCATTTACTTTGCGACTTCGCCGGCGCGAAGTCGGGTGGCGCCCACAGAGAACGTGGTGCCCGCACAGGACGGGCTGGCATGAGCGTCTTCTTCTTCTTCCTGGCGTCGATCATCGCGCTCGCGGGCGCGCTCGGCGTGGTGATCCTGCGCAACCCGTTCTACAGCGTGCTGGCGCTGGTCTGCCACCTGGTCGCGCTGGCGGCGCTGTTCCTGCTGTTGCGCGCCGAGTTCGTGGCGGCGGCGCAGGTGGTCGTCTACGCGGGCGCCGTGATGGTGCTGTACGTGTTCGTGGTCGCATACGTCGGCGGCGGCGAGGAGCTCGCGGCCGGCACGACGCTGCGGATCCTGGGCCCGCTGTTCGCGCTCGTGGTGGCGATCGAGCTGTGCATCGCGATGCTCGGCTCGGCGCTGCAGGGGATCTCCGGCAAGGGCGCACCGTACGTCCTCGGGTTCGGCACCCCGGCCCACATCGGCACGCTGTTCCTGACGACCTACCTGTTCCCGTTCGAGGTGGCCTCGCTGCTGCTGCTGGTCTCCGCCGTGGGCGCGGTCCTGCTCGCGCGGCGCCGCCGCGGGCTCGGGGACGAGCACGACGTGCAGCTCGACAGCCTCGCGGGGACGCCACGTCCGGCTTACACAGGCACGCTTGCAGAGTCCGCCGGGGTGCGGCGGATCCGTGCGGTCGCACCCGAGCTCGAGCCGACGCCGGAGCCGGAGCCGCAAGCGCCGGTCGGGGGGCGAGGCGGATGGTGAGGCTGATGAGCACGCGGATGCACACGCGAACCTCGAGCGGAGACGATCGCTGATGGCGATCGGCTGGTATCTGGTCGTCTCGGCGCTGATCTTCTGCATCGGCGCTGCCGGCGTGCTGACGCGGCGCAACCCGCTCGTGATCTTGCTGTGCCTGGAGCTGATGCTGAACGCCGCCAACCTGGCGCTGGTCGCGTTCGCGCGTTTGCACGGCGGCGAGGCCGGGCAGGTGTTCGCGCTGATCGTGATGGTCGTCGCCGCCTGCGAGGTGACGGTCGGGCTTGGACTGATCGTCGCGATCTTTCGTCGTAACCTGCCGATCGATGTCGACGAGCTGCACGAGCTGAACGGATGAGCCCGACCACCTTCGGCTGGCTCGTGCTGGCGTTCCCGCTGCTCGGGTCGATCGTGATCGGCCTCGGCTACCGCCGCCTCGGCGCCGCGGCCGGCTGGATCGGCACGCTCGCGATCGCGCTCGCATTCGCGGCCGCGATCGGCGCGCTGATCGCGCTGCTGGGTCGTACGCCCACACATCGCGAGGTCACCTCGAGCCTGTGGAACTACGCGGTCAGCTCCGGGGTCGACGCGAAGCTCTCGATTCTGGTCGACCCGCTCTCGCTGTTCATGGCGCTGGTGGTGACCGGCGTCTCGACGCTGATCC
This sequence comes from uncultured Solirubrobacterales bacterium, assembly GCA_963709135.1. Classification (GTDB taxonomy): domain Bacteria; phylum Actinomycetota; class Thermoleophilia; order Solirubrobacterales; family Solirubrobacteraceae; genus Palsa-465. Next base: position 871,406 of record CAVPVI010000005.1, read on the forward strand.
ACCTGTACTCGGTCTCCTATATGGCCTCCGACCGCGGCTTCGCGCGCTACTTCTCCTACCTCAACTACTTCGTGCTGTCGATGCTGGTGCTCGTGCTGGCCGGCAACTTCTTCCTACTGATCGTCGGCTGGGCGTTCGTCGGCGCCGCCTCGTACATGTTGATCTCGTTCTGGTACCGGCGCAGCACCGCGACCAAAGCCGGGATCAAGGCGTTCGTGATCAACGTCGTCGGCGACGTCGGGCTCGTGATCGGGACCTTCATCATCTTCGAGCACACCGGCACGGTCGACTTCGTGAAGAACTTCCATCTCGTGCACGGAGCCTTCCACACCGACCAGACGAGCCTCGTGGTCGCCTGTCTGATGTTCCTCGTCGGCGCTTTCGCGAAGTCCGCGCAGGTGCCGCTGCACACCTGGCTGCCGGACGCGATGGAGGGCCCGACCCCGGTCTCCTCGCTGATCCACGCCGCGACGATGGTGACCGCCGGCGTCTACCTGATCTGCCGGTTGCACCCGCTGTTCGAGCTGGCACCGACCGCAGCCGACGTGGGCGCGATCGTCGGCTGCGCGACCTTGCTGATCGCCGGCTCGATCGCGCTCGTGGTCACCGACCTGAAGCGCGTGATCGCCTACTCGACGATGTCCCAGATCGGCTACATGATCATGGGAGCGTCGGCAGGCGCCTACTCGTCGGCGCTGTTTCACCTGATGGCGCACGCGTTCTTCAAGGCGCTGCTGTTCATGGCCGCCGGCTCGATCATCGGAGCGATGGCCGGCAGCCAGTCGCTGGACCGGATGAGCGGCTTCCGCAAGGCGCTGCCGTTCACGTTCGCGTGCTTCGTGATCGGCGGCCTGGCGCTTTCGGGCATGCCGCCGTTCTCCGGCTGGCTGTCAAAGGACGACATCATCGGCTACCTGGACCACCGCGGCGGCGGCTTCGAGGTGCTCGGGATCCTCGGCTACTTCGGCGCGCTGATGACCGGGCTGTACACGTTCAGGATGATCTTCCGAGCGTTCTGGGGCGAGCCGTGCCCGGAGGCCGTCGAGCTCGAGCACGGCCACATCGCGCACGCCGAGGTGCCGCGCAACCCCGCCACCGGCGAGGCTGAGGACACCGACGTCGGCTTCCCCGGGCCCGAGCATCACATCGCCGAGCGCGAGCTGCCGATGAAGGTCGCGATGGGCTCACTGGCGGTGCTGACGGTCGGCGGCGGCGTGCTGGCGATCCCCGGCGTCGACAACGTGATCAAGAACTTCCTGGCGCCGACGTTCGCGGACTCGCGGCTGGCGAAGCTCGAGCCGCACGTGTTCCCGGAGTGGCTGGGCCTCGTCATCGGCGCCGTGATCGCCGTCAGCGCGATCACACTCGCCTACCGCGTCTGGATCTTGCAGCCCGAGACGGCTCCGAGGCTGCGCGAGCGGTTCGCGCCGCTGCACGCTTTCCTGGTCAACAAGTGGTACTTCGACGAGGCGATCGACTACGCGATCGTGCGCCCGTCGCTGATGCTCGGTCGCGTGGCGGAGTCGGTCGGCGAGAAGATCGTGATCGGCGGCGCGGTGACCGGGGGCGTGGTCGGCGTCGTGCGCGGCTGCTCGGCGATCGTGCGCCGCGCGCAGACCGGAATCATGCGCTTCTACGCCGCCGCCATGATCGTCGGCCTCGCGTTCGTCGCCTTCTACGTCCTGCTGTCGGCCTCATGAGCTACGCCACGATGATCCGCCGCACGACGAACCGCGCCCGGGCGAGGAAAGCAGCCCGATGACCCTCTCGATCCTGATCTGGCTGCCGCTGGCGCTGTCGTTGCTGGCGGCGCTGGGACCCGCGCGGATCGTCGGCAAGCTGACGGCCGCCGCGAGCCTGATCACCCTCGGGGTCGCGATCTCGTTCATGGCGCGCTTCAAGACCGGTCACGTCGGGCTGCAGTTCGTCACCAACCGCGTCTGGATCGGCTCGCTCGGGATCCACTACAAGCTCGGGATCGACGGGCTCAACGTCTCGCTGATCCTGCTGACGGCGCTGCTGTTCACGGTCTCGCTGGTGTGGTCGGCGATGCGCGAGATCGAGCGCCCGAAGCTCTACTACTTCCACCTCGGGATCGCCGAGAGCGCCGTGCTGGGCGCCTTCTGCGCCCAGGACCTGGTGTTGTTCGTCGGCTACTTCGACCTGATGCTGATCCCCTTCTACTTCCTGGTCGGCCAGTGGGGCAGCGGCGAGCGCGTGCGCGCGACCACCAAGCTCGTGATCTACACCGCGGTCGGATCGTTCCTGATGCTCGCCGCCGCGATCGCCACCGGCGTGATCGCCGCCAGCCAGAACAACGTGCCGATCACGTTCGTGATCACGAGCCTGCAGCACATGCCGCTGTCGCGGACCTCGCAGGAGTGGCTGTTCCTCTGCTTCGCGGCCGCCTTCCTGGTGAAGATGCCGCTGGCGCCGCTGCACGGCTGGCTCGCCGACGCATACAAGTCGATGCCGATCCCGGTGGTCGCGGTGTTCTCCGGCGTGCTCTCGAAGGTCGCCGCCTACGGCTTCCTGCGAATCGTGCTGCCGCTGTTCCCGATCGCCTCGGTGCACTACCAGACGGTGATGCTGCTGATCGCGCTGGTGTCGATCATCTGGGCCAGCTCGATCGCGTTCACGACCAACGACGCGCGCCTGGTGATCGCTTATTCCAGCATCGCCCAGCTCGCGTTCATCATGCTCGGGATCTTCTCGCTGACCCCGCAGGGCGGTCAGGGTGCGCTGCTGCAGATGGTCAACCACGGCCTCGTGACGGCCGCCGCGTTCTTCGTGGTCGCCGCGATCGCGGCGCGCTGCGGCGGCAGCGAGGACCTGCGCGAGATGGGCGGCGTCGCGTTCCGCGCGCCGGTCCTGGCGACGTTGTTCCTGATCGTCACGTTCGCGACGCTGGCGATGCCGGGCTCCTCCAACTTCGTCGGCGAGTTCATGATCCTGCTCGGGACCTTCCATGCCAAGACGGCGATTGCGGTGATTGCGTTCCTTGGCGTCGTCGCCGCCGCGGTCTACGCGCTGCGGCTGTACATCATCTCGATGCACAACCGCGTCGGAGCGTCCGTGCGCTCCCGCGAGATCGGCTTCGCCGAGGCCGTTGCGATCGTGCCGCTGGTGCTCGTGATCCTGGCGCTGGCGCTGTACCCGCAGTTCGGGCTGAAACGCTCGCAACGCTCGCTGGAGGGGGCGGTAACGCCCGTGAGCAGCCTGACTTCGTCGCTCGCGAGCCGGTCCAACTCCTACCCGGCGCTGACGGCGTCGCGGATCGCGGCGGCCGCGCCGGTTGCGAGCTCGGTGCCCGGGAGCGCGCGCTGATGATCCCCGCTCAACGGATCGCGCTACTTGCGGCCGCGAGCGGCCACGTCAAGGGCCCCCACATCGACTGGGCCTCACTGTCGCCGCTGGTGGTGCTGAGCGCCGGCGCCCTGGTCGTGCTGCTGTTCGGCCTGCTGAGCAGCCTGATGGTGCGCGAGCGGATCGTGCCGCTGCTGTCGCTGGTGACGCTCGGGGGCGCGATCGGCGCCGAGATAGCGCGCTTTCACCACCCCGAGACGATCATCTCCGGGGCGCTGCGAATCGACGACCTGGGCCTGCTGATCGACTTGATCTGCGCCACGTCGGGGATCGCCACCGTGCTGCTGTCGCTGCGAGCGCGGGCACCGCGGGAGGCCGGCCAGGGCGAGTTTCATTCGCTGCTCCTGTTCAGCTTGCTGGGGATGGCGATCCTCGTCTCGGCGGTCGACCTGATCACGCTGTTCATCGGGATCGAGATGCTGTCGATCCCGCTGTACGTGCTTTGCGCCGCCGAGCACCGCCGCGAGGGCTCGCTCGAGTCCGGGCTCAAGTACCTGGTGATCGGCTCCGTCGGTTCTGCCACGCTCGCCTATGGCCTCGCGATGGTCTACGGCGCAACCGGCTCGACCAGCTTCACGGGGATCGCCGCCGCGATCAGTGGCGCCAGCCAGTCGCTCGGCGTCGCCACCGATCCGCTGCTGCTCGGTGGGCTCGGGCTGGTGGTCGTCGGGTTCGCATTCAAGGCCTCGATCGCGCCCTTCCACCAGTGGACGCCCGACGTCTACGAGGGCGCCCCGACGCCGATCACGGCGTTCATGGCGACCGCCACGAAGGCAGCCGCGCTCGGCGTGTTCATCCGCTTCTTCGACGTCGCCGCGATCGGCGCCCAGAGCACATGGGCACCGCTGCTGGCGACGATCGCGGCGCTCACGATCATCGTCGGCAACGTCGGCGCACTGTCGCAGACCTCGCTCAAGCGGATGCTCGGATACTCCGGCGTCGCCCAGGCCGGCTACATGATCAGCGGCGTGGTCGTCGCCACCAAGCTCGGCGCCTCGGCGACGGTCCTGTACCTCGGCATCTACCTGCTCGTCAACATCGCCGCGTTCGCGGTGATCCAGGCACAGGAGCTCGACTGCGGCGATGATCAAGTCGGGTCGCTGGCCGGCCTGGGCTCGCGCAACCCGGCGCTCGCGTGGTCGCTTACGATCGGCATGTTGGGCTTGGCGGGGATCCCCGGCACGGTCGGGTTCGTCGGCAAGTTCCAGCTGATTCACGCGCTCGTCGACGGCAACTACACGTGGCTCGCGATCGTGCTGGTGATCGGTGCGATGATCTCGCTCGGCTACTACCTGCGCGTCGTAGCCGCGATCTGGATGGGCGGCGAGCGCGCCAAGATCTCGCTGCCCCAGCGCGCACTGGCGCCGATTGCCGGCGGTTCACCGGAGGCCGACATCGAGCTCGGCGGGCTCGGGCCGCTGGTCAACGGCGCCGCCAAGGTCGATGCGCAGGGCGCCTCCGACTCAGAGGCTCCGACGGAGATCGTGCTCGTGGCGGTCGTGTTCGCCGCCGCCAGCATCGTGTTCGGCGTGATCCCCCAGCCGCTGTTCGCGCTCGCCGCACACGCGGGCGCTTCGCTCGCCGGCATCTTCTAAGGGCGCCGCTGCCGGCCAAGCGAAGCCGGGTGTGATGAGTATCTGTTGCTATAGAACAGATACTCATCACGCTCACCAGCTGGAGGCGTTGTTCGACGGTCCGGCCGGAGCCGACGCTACGATCGGCCGTCCGTGATCTACCCGGTCGAGAGCTTCACCGACGCTGAGCGCGAGCGTCTGGCGCCGTACTTCACGAACCTCGATGCGCCCGTGTTCGCGCTCGTGAACTTGCCCGAGACCGTCAAGGGCGCACTGTTCGCGCGCTACTCGCGCTACCAGGGAACGCTGCGCCGCCTGTTTCTCGATGAGTTCGCAGACGATCTCGCCGTCGGGCGCGAGCGCTGGGAAGGCCCAGGAGGCGCAGAGGGCACGCGCGCGGCGGCGCTGTACGAACGCGTGTTCGTCGGCTACGGCGATGACTCGGTCGCCCAGCTCGGCGGTGCCCACGTCGCCTGCGAGTGGGTCTCCAACGTGCTGACGAAGGTCCTGCAGCGCCCGCGACTCGGCTCCTACCTGGAGCAATCCACGCGCTACATCGCATATGACTCATCGCTACCGCAGCCGCCCGGCGGCTATCGCTACTTCCGCGACGCGACCACGCTGGGGCCGCGTTACGAGCAGGCGATGGACGAGCTGTTCTCGATCTACGCGGCGCTGCTGCCACGCCTGCGCGCCTGGGCGGCAGCGCAGTTCCCGCCCGCCGCGGGCGAACCGGCGGCCGCGCACGCCCGCGCGATCAAGGCCAAGGCGCTGGACCTGGTGCGCGGCCTGCTGCCGGCGAGCTCGCTCTCGCACATGGGCATCTTCGCCTCAGGGCAGACATACGAGCAGCTGATCCTGCACCTGCTCGCGCACCCGCTGCCCGAAGCACGCGGCTACGCGCAGATGATCCTCGACGCCGTCAAGGCGGTAATGCCGAGCTTCGTGGCGCGCGTGGAGCGCCCCGAGCGCGGCGGTGAGTGGATCGCCTACCTCGAGGCTCGCACGCAGGCGGGCGAGCGCTGGGGGGCGCGCCTGGGGATCGACGCCGGGCACGCCGGCGTCGCCTGCGGCGGACCTTCGGTGACGCTGCTTCGCGCCGAGGGCAGCGAGGACGACCTGCTGGCCGCGCTGCTGTTCGAAGCAGCCGGCTGCCCTGAGGAGACGGTTCGCAGCGCCGTCGCGGCACTCGACGGCGAGCAACGCGCGGCGCTGCTGGGGGACCTGGTCGGCGCCCGCGCGAACCGCCGCCAGCGGCCGGGCCGCGGCTTCGAAGCGCTCAGCTACCGGTTCGAGATCGTCTCCGACTACGGCGCCTTCCGCGATCTGCAGCGCCACCGCATGCTGACCGTGCAGTGGCAGGCGCTGTCGCCCGCGCTCGGTGCCGAGGTGCCCGAGCAGGTCACGCTCGCCGGCTGCGGCGATCCCTACCGGCGCGCGCTGGAGGTCTCGCAGCGCGAGTTCGAGCGCCTCGCCGGCGTGGGACTGAGCAGCTGCGCGCCGTATGCGCTGTGCCTCGGCTTCCGGATCCGCTACATCCTCGATCTCAACGCGCGCGAGGCGATGCATCTGATCGAGCTGCGCTCGGGCCGCGAGGGGCACCCGAGCTACCGCGCGATCGCGCACGCGATGCACGCGCAGATCGCTGCCGTGCACCCGGCCGTGGCGGCGGCGATGACGCACGTCGACGGCGAGACCGGCCCCCGCCTGGAGCGGATCGCCGCCGAAGCCCGCGCGGCGACCGGCCCGCGGGCCGGTCGCTGATCACATCCGCAGGCGCCGGCGCAGGTCGCTGACGTGCCGGCGGGCGACCGGGATCTCGCTGCCGTCGGCCAGCACGACCGTCGCGCCGCCGCCGAGCTCGGGGCGGATCTCGACCGCGCGCGGCAGGTTGGCGACGTAGCTGCGATGGATGCGCACGAAGCCGTACGCCTGCCAGCGGCGCTCGAGGTCCGACAAGGCGGCCCGCACCAGATAGCGACCGCTGTCTGAGACGATCCGGACGTAGTCGCCCTCGGCCTTGATGTACAGGATCGAGGAGCGCTGCAGGAGCTTGGTGGCACCGCCGCGCTGGTTTTCGACCGGGATGATCTCGTCGGTGGTGCCCGGCGGCAGGCCCGGGCTCGGATCAAGGGCCGCAACCTCGAGCGGTCCCGACGGCGTGGCGACACGCGCCAACACGCGCCCCAGGGCCTGCGAGATGCGCGCCTTGGAGACCGGCTTCATCAGGTAGTCGACCGGCTGGATGTCGAGCGCGAAGGCGCCGACGGCGCCGTCCTCGTAGGCGGACACGAACACGATCGCGGGCGGGTCGGCGAACTGGGCGAGCACCGAGGCGAGATGCAGACCGTCAAAGCCCGGCATCCGCACGTCGAGGAACACGGCGTCGAAGCGCTGGTCGGCGAGGATCCGCAAAGCCGCGCCGCCCCCGGTGGTCAGCACGACGTCGTCGACCTCGGGGGAGCCGCGCAACAGCGCCGCCAGGTCCTCCAGTGCCGGGCGCTCGTCGTCAACCGCCAGCACGCGCAACCCCGGGCGGGCGGGACGGCTCACGCTGCGCTCGGCCACCGATACCTCATGCTGCGCTCGGCCACCGATTCCTCATGCTGCGCTCGGCCACCGATTCCTCACGCCGCCCGGAGGCCGGCGGAGTATCTCGGCAGCCTCATCTTCACGGTCGTCCCGCGCCCGACCGCGGTCTCGATCTCGAGGCCGTAACCCGGTCCGAACGAAGTCTGCAGGCGCGCCTGGACGTTGGCGACCCCGACGCCGCTGCCCTGTCCGGCGAGGATCACGGCGGCGTACGCGGGCTCCATGCCGACGCCGTTGTCAGACACCCTGAGCTCGACGTCGGTGCCGTAATCGTGTCCGGAGATCTCGATCCGCCCCTGGCCCCGGCGCTCGACTCCGTGCCTGACAGCGTTTTCCACGAGCGGCTGCAACGACAGCACCGGGACGACCACCTGCTGGACCTCTGGATCGACGTGCACGCGCACATGCAAGCGGTCGCCGAACCGCGCCCGCTCCAAGCGCAGGTACTTCTCGACGTAATACAGCTCGTCGGCCACCGTCACGTACGGGCGTTGCCCGCGGAACGCGTAGCGCGTGAACTCGGCGAACTCGGTCAGCAGCTCACGCGCCTCCTCGGGCTTCGAGCGGATGTAACCGGCGATCGCCGCCAGCGCGTTGTAGACGAAGTGCGGCGAGATCTGCGCGCGGAGCGCGCGCAGCTCGGCGTTGGCCAAGCGCTCGGTCTGCTGCTCGAGCTCGGCCAGCTCGAGCTGGGCGGAGACCATCCGCGCGGCCTCGGCAGCGGTGCGCGTGTCGCCCGCGGTCAACCGGCGCCCACGCGAGTAGAAGGCCACGAACGACCCGACCCACTCGCCCGCCACCACCAGCGGCGCGACGATCGCGGTGTGCAGGCGGCAGCCCGGGTACCGGCAGCGCACCTCCGTCACACCGTGTACGCCCTCCTCGCACTCAGCCCCGACGAGCTCGGACAGGAGCTCGCCGCCACCGTGGTGCTCGGCGCCTTCGCCGTCGAACGCGAGCAGACTCTCGCGGTCCGCGAGCGCCACCGCGCCGGCTTGCGTGAGGCGCCGCAGGTGCGCCACCGCGCTGGCGGCAGATCCCGTCGACAGGCCCAGGCGCAGATGCGGCAGCGTGGCGGTCGTCTCGAACAACGCCTCTTGCATGGCGCTGAGCTCGCCGTCGCGGTGGCGGCGCCGGCGGCGGCCGAGCACCACCAGCATCGTGCAAAGCGACGCTGCGATCGCCCACCCGAGCAGCACACCAATTAACACCTGCACTCCCTGTGCAGCATATCTGTCCAGCGGGCCGATCGGGACCTTCCAGATGGACGATCATCACGAAACTTGACCGTCAACGCATGCCGTTCGTCGCGCGCGATCGACCGTTCGTCGAACTTCGGGTACCGCCGCACGATCCACCGCTCGTGGCACTTGCATGCGGGTTAGCCTGCGCTCGCCCAATCATTCGAGAGGAGAGAAGATGGCTGCAAACACTGAGTCTGGGGCTGGCTCGACTGGAGGATGGACTCCATCTAACCCGGGACCGCTCGGGCTCGCCGCGTTCGGCGTCACGACGCTGTTCCTGAGCCTTTGGAACGCCAACCTGATCGCCAGCGCTGATGTCACGGCGATCATTACTGTGGCGCTGTGCTATGGCGGAATCGCGCAGTTGCTGGCGGGGATGTGGGAGTTCCGCACAGGGAATACGTTCGGCGCGGTCGCGTTCACATCGTATGGAGCCTTCTGGATGTCGTTCTACTTTTTGGTGCAAAATGAGTTCGCCGGGCTCGTCAAGGCCGGCGTCACCGCCAGCGCGGTCGGCGCCTACCTGTGGGTATGGTCGGCGATCACCGTTGGCTTGACCCTTTGCACGTTCGCCAAAGCCCGCGCGGTGTCGGTGTTGTTCGTGCTGCTGTCGATCACGTTCATCCTGCTGGCGATCGGCAACTCGGGCGCGAGCTCCAGCACGATCCACGCCGGTGGGTACTTCGGGCTGGCGACCGCTGCGGTGGCCCTGTACACGGCCGTCGCCGAGGTCATGAAGGCGGAGTACGGCCGCTGGGTGCTTCCGATCGGCGCACCCAAGTAGGCGCAACGCCGGCGCAACCCCGGTACTCGCAACCCGGAGTCCTACCAAGTAGGCTCGTCCGGGCGACGCTGCAATCCAGACGCGCTCGACGACCCCGTCGAGCGCGTCTGCAGATTCGCCAGACAGAGAAGAGTGAGAGGAGAAACAGGATGGCCCCAGACGTAACTGAGCAAGACGGCGAGCTCGAGCTGGAGCACGAGCTCGCGGCGCTGCTCGACATCGAGCGGTTCGAGCCTTCGCAGGACTTCAAGGAGCACGCGCTCCTGAGCGACCCGGCGATCTACGAGCAGGCTGACAGCGACTGGCAGGGATGGTGGGAGCATCAGGCGCAGAACCTGCACTGGTTCAAGCCCTGGGACAAGGTCCTCGACGACTCCAACCCCCCGTTCTACAAGTGGTTTGTCGGCGGCAAGCTGAACGTCTCGTACAACTGCCTGGACCGTCACGTCGAAGCCGGCAAGGGCGACAAGGTCGCGTTCTACTGGCACGGCGAGGAAGGCGATACGCGCACGCTCACGTACGCCGATCTGCACGCCGAGGTGCAGAAGTTCGCCAATGGACTGAAGAGCATCGGCGTCAAGAAGGGCGACATCGTCGGGATCTACCTGCCGATGATCCCCGAGGTGATCGTCGCGATCCTCGCCTGTGCGCGGATCGGGGCACCGCACAACGTCGTGTTCGGCGGCTTCTCGGCCGAGGCGGTCCGAGAGCGGATGGAGTTCTCCGAGGCCAAGACGCTGATCACCGTCGACGGCGCAGCGCGCAAGGGCAAGACCCACGGCGTCAAGGCCAACGTCGACGAGGTGATGGCTGACCTCAAGACGCTCGAGAACATCATCGTCGTGCGCTCCAAGGGCGTCGACGTCGACATCAAGCCGGGACGCGATTACTGGTACCACGAGCTCGTGGAGGCAGCCGACCCGGTGAACGTGGCCGAGGAGCTCGATGCGGAGGACCCGCTGTTCGTCCTCTACACCTCAGGCTCGACCGCCGCGCCGAAGGGGATCGTGCACACGACCGGCGGCTACCTGACCGGCGTCAGCGCGACGCACAAGTACGTGTTCGACCTGCATCCCGACGAGGACGTGTTCTGGTGCTCGGCCGACGTCGGCTGGATCACCGGTCACTCCTACATCATCTACGGCCCGCTGGCCAACGGCGCGACCTCGGTGATGTACGAGGGCGCTCCGGACTACCCCCACAAGGGGATCTGGTGGGAGCTGATCGAGCGCTACAAGGTCTCGATCTTCTACACCGCTCCGACCGCGATCCGCGCCTGCATCAAGTGGGGCGCCGAGTACCCGCGGGCGCGTGACCTCACGAGCCTGCGTCTGCTGGGAACCGTCGGCGAGCCGATCAACCCGAAGGCGTGGCTCTGGTACTACAAGGTGATCGGCGGCGAGCGCTGCCCGATCGTCGACACCTGGTGGCAGACCGAGACCGGCGCGATCATGATCACGCCGCTGCCGGGGATCACCGTCGCGAAGCCGGGCTCGGCGACGACGCCGTTCCCCGGCGTCAAGGCCGAAGTGGTCGGCGAGCGCGAGGGCGAGCCGGTCGAAGAGGGTCAGGGGCTGCTCGTGCTCAAGCGGCCGTGGCCGTCGATGCTGCGCACCCTGTACAAGGACGACGAGCGCTTTGTCGAGACGTACTTCAAGCGCTTCGGCAACGAGATCTACCTCGTCGGTGACGCTGCTCGCCGGGATCGCGACGGTTACTTCTGGGTGATCGGCCGGATCGACGACGTCGTCAACGTGTCCGGGCACCGGCTGTCGACCGCCGAGGTCGAGTCGGCGATCGTCGCGCACGAGTCGGTCGCCGAGGCGGCGGTCATCGGGCAGTCCGACGATGCCACCGGTCAGGCGATCTGCGCCTTCGTCACGCTCCAGGGGAGCACCGAGGGCAACGAGGCGATGGTTGAGGGGATCCGCGGCACGGTCGCCGAGCGGATCGGCAAGTTCGCGCGCCCGAAGCGGATCATCTGGGTCGAGGATCTGCCCAAGACCCGCAGCGGCAAGATCATGCGGCGCCTGCTACGCGACATCGCCGAGGGCCGCGCGCTCGGCGACGTCACGACCCTGCGCGATCCGGTCGTGATGGCGCAGCTGCAGGACAAGATCCAGGCCGAGCAGGCGCAGGAGGACTGACACGAGCGAGGGAGCGAAGAAACGGCTGTGGGGCTCGCCCCGCAGCTAAGTGTGCCCTAACCTCGCTCTCGCATGTCTTGGCGCAGGAGAGGGCGGTTTCGCAGCAACGGCGAAACCACACGACGCGCATAGGGCGCGGGCGGGTGAGAACCCCGCCCGCGCCCGTCGCGCTAAGGGCGCGCGCAGGAATCAGCGTGCACGCGCCCTAACCGGTACTGACCGGAGGCGCCTCGAACAGGAGCAGCACGAGGCCTGCCTCGAGCGCAGCTTCGGGATCCTCGGCGAGCCGCTCCGCGGCTTCACGCTCGATCCTTGCGCTCTCGCGCAGCCACTTCTTGGTCGCCTCCGCGAGCTCGGACCAGCCGAGCTGATCGAGTCGCAGGGAGGCTCTGGCGAAGTGCGCGTCGGCGTGCTCAAAGCCGCCGGCGGCCGCGGAGCGAGTGGCGTAAGCGTGGACCTGCTGCAGGGCAGCCGTGATCATGCGCTGCTTGGGGACCGTCCCCAGTTGCTCCCACGCCTCGCCGCTGAGATCCGGGCGGGGGCGCGCTTTGTAGATGTGCTCGGTCGCCCCGCGGCGCTGACGCGTACTGACGAGGTCCAGCAATCCGAGGTCATACAGAGTACGCACGTGGTACGAGACGGTGCCCAGCGGCTGACCGAGCTTGCCCGCTAGCACGACGGGGCTGGCAGGTTGCTCGTCGAGCATCGCGAGTAAACGGACCCGGATCGGGTGGGCGATCGCGCGCGTCCAGCGCGGGTCCGCTATGTCCTTGATTGGTTGCGGCTTCAAACAGTTTGAAGCCTAACTCAAAAGGAGCCTAGCTGCGGTGCTTGCGCTTTCGTTTTGGCGTGCTCGAGCGCGTGCGCACCGGCGCCGTCGAGGTGCCGTTGGACTCGATCACGTCATCCTCCGGCGGGCGCTTGGACATCTGCCGCCCGGCCGCTTGCCCGCGCGCTGCGCGCGTGCGCGCAGGTGCGCCGCGTCCGCCGCGCCCGGACGTGACCCAAGGAACCCCAACGCCTTCTCGCCATGCCGGCGGATCGCCGTCCGGCCAGCGCCCGATCAGCAAGACCGCCAGCACGATCAGCCAGAAGCATTCGACCACCGGAATCGGCAGGATCGGGAGCAGCACGAGCGCCCCGGCAGCGACGCCGATGAAGCCGAGATTGCGCGGCAGCAAGCCGACGCGCATTGCGTTCAGCGACACGAACACGAACCCGACCGCGAGCAGCACCGGTCCGAGCAACTGCTCGAACAGACCCATGACCTGGAACAACCCCGAGCTCGTGAGCTTGTACGCCTGCATGTAGGTCTGGCTGCCGCTGTTGACAAAGCTGCTCGACGCGGCCGCAGCCGCGATGCCGCTGCCGACCCAACCGACGGCGCTGACCAGTGCCCCGCTCACAGCCACCCAGCGGACCCAACCCCTCCCCGATTGCTCGCGAGCCTTGGTGCGCTCGGCGAGCCAGCTGAGCGTGGCCGCCAGCGCCAGCAGGCCGACTGCCTGAATCAGTGCCGCCGCCAGATCAAGTGGGAAACGCTGGTGGATCGCGATCAGCGTGAGCGTCAGCTCGTTGACCTTCGGGTGCAGCCCGGCGAGCTCCATGACCGGCGAGATCAGCAACAGCACGGCGGCGACGGCGGCCAGAATCGCCTGCCGCGTGCGTACACGCGACTCGTACTCGATCACGGATTCGTCGCTCATCAGGGCCGCAATGCTAGTGGGCCGCGCGCCCGGGCATGGCCTGACCTGCTCTTGCCGCGGTTGCGATGCATGCGGAATGGCCCCTGGAGGATCGCGCAAGTGTCGCGCGGCCGCGCAGGAGGGGTAGCATAAGCGTATGGAAGGAAGTGGTTTCGGAGGACTTTTTGGCGACCCGGACGAGCTCCAGCGCCGACTCGGCGAGTTCGCCGAGCAGATGCAGGGAGCCCAGCGGCTGGCGTGGGCCGACAACGCGATCAAGCTCGCGGTCGATCTGACCGTCGCGGCGATGAACCGCGTGAACATCCAGGGAACGACGGAGCAGCAGGCCGAGCAGCTGCGCTCGGTGATGGCGGTCGTCTTCCCTGAGGCAGTGACGCTCGTGCGCGAAGCGCGCGAGGGACTGTCGTAGCGGGGCCTTTGCGCTACGCGTGAACGCAGACGCGACGGTCGCCGCGCGGGCTGCGTGAGCAGGCGGGTCGGTGGAGGTGGCGCGCGTGCGTCGTCGGGATCGCGCTGGCCGGATGCTCGGGCTCCGTACGCACAGGATCGCCCGGAATGTGTTTTGGTAAGAGCTACCGGCAGGGGCGCGTCGACGCGGCAGCTCGCCAGCAGCCCGGCGTGCCCGCGCTGGCCGGAACCCCGTAGCGGCCGCTTGGAATCGTGGCCGAGCGATCATCCGCCTCGCGCGCGCGTGTGGTCGCCGCGTCGCCTTTCCGATTACGCCGTCCGTGGCGTTTGGAGTGTGGAAGTGGTCGTGGGGAGGCGCGGGGCTGCTCGGCTTTGAAGCATGGAACCATCGATGGCCCACCGGGGGTTATATGGGTGATGGACGATTTCGACGAGTTCGTCGCCGGCAACCTCGAGCAACTGCTCAAGACGGCCTACCTGATCACGTGGGATTCAGGCGAGGCCGAGGATCTCGTTCAGGAGTGCCTGTTGAAGGTCGCGCGGCGGTGGCCGCGCGTGCGAGGGATGGCGCAGCCGCGGGCGTACGCCCGGCGGATCCTCGTCAACTTGGCGCTCGACGCTGCCGGCGGCCGTGCCCGGCGCCGCGGCGAGCTCGACGGGGCGCCGGCGGTCGCTGACGGACCGGCTCGGGAGCTGCTCGTCGAGTTTGAGACGCGTGCCGAGCTGCTCGACGCGCTCGCGCGCCTGACGGCACGTCAGCGGGCCGTGCTCGTCCTGCGCTACTTCAACGACTTGACCGAGGCCCAGACGGGCCGAGGTCCTCGGCTGCTCGCCGGGGACCGTCAAGAGCAACGCCTCGCGCGGACTCGCGCGGCTGCGCGAGGTGCTCGCACCAATCCCCAACCCAACACGGGAGCCCTGAAACGCAATGTCTGATCAACTCGAACAGAGTCTGCGCGAAGCCCTGTCATAGTGCGCCGCGCAGCTCGATCCAGCCGCGATCGCTCGCCTGAGCGCGATCGACTACCACCCTCGCCGGCGCCGGATCAGGAAGCTTCCGGCCGTTGGTGCGCTTGGCGCCACCGGCATCGCGGCGGCGGTTGCCGCCATCGTGGCCCTCGGCTCAAGCGCTGCGCCGGCGTTCGCCGGCTGGCGGGCGACGCCGACGAGCCCGGCGCCAGCACAGCTCGCTCAGGCCGCACAGGCCTGCGGGCAGGATCTCGGGAGATCGGTTTTGACCGACTCGCGCGGACCGTACGCAGCCTCGATCTACGCCGATTCGAGCACCACCGACGTGTGCCTGAGCGGCAATGGGGTCTCGATGTCCTCCAGCTCCCCCTCCGCGGCGCCTGTCAGCGTGGCGGCGGGTCAGATCGAACTCGACGGCGGTGGCACGCGCGACGCCGCGGGTAACGCGTTGACGCTCGTCGACGGCCGGACCGGAGCGGGCGTCACCGCGGTCACGATCCAACGCAGCGACGGCAGCTCCGTGCAGGCGACAGTCACCAACGGCTGGTACCTGGCGTGGTGGCCGGGCACCGTCGCGGCGACCAACGCGCAGGTCGCGACGGCTTCCGGCACCAGCACCGTGGCGTTCCCGTCGATGCCGACCCTGCCGGCGCCGGGCTGCCCGTCCGGAGCCCACTGCGCGTCCGGCTACTCGTTCGGCAGCGGCCGCGGAAGCGCCAGCGGCAGCAGCAGCGTTAGCGGCAACGGCGCACCCCCCGCCGGCCAGTCGACGACGGCGGTCCACAGCAGCGGCGCGAGCTCGTCCCAGTAGCAGCGCTTCAGGCGCCGCCGGGGGTGGCCCGCAAGCCACCCCTGGCGAAGGCGCGTCCACCGGCCTCAGGCGGCCCACCGGACGACTGGTTCGCCACGATCCCGATCGCCGACACGAGCGGATCTGCTTCCGCGCTGGGACGGGCCTCCGGTGCCTTACAGGTCGCCCGCCCCGCTTTGGCGCCCAATCCAGGCACGCGCCCGTCAGAGTGCTAGCGGCTTCACAGCTAACGACTCGATCGAAGCGGAAGTCCCTGGCGCCCGAGGGCCGGCTTTCTCCATGGTCGCCCAAGCGGAAGCCAGCACCAGACGAGTCTGCATCCGGCGGACGCGGGCAGTCGTGGCCAAGTCCGCCGTCCGCTTGCTCGACTAGCGAAGACGCTGCCGCCAGCAAGCGGGGTGCAGCGACGCGAATTGGACGCAACGCAGCAGCGCGAGCACGCCGACCGCGGGCTACCTGGATCGTCGTAGCGATGCGGAAGCAGGCGCAAGACCTCACGGCGCCGCAAGGTCGCCAAGAAGCCCAGTGCACCCGCCTTCTGACGACGGTGCAGCCGCCTTCTGAAATCGACACAGGCGTCGCCCCCGCCTGTGCGCCTTCGGCACGGCGTGATGCGAGCCGTCTCACAGGGACCGTTCCTGAGACATGCACCGGTAGGCGGAGACGTTCCCCGTGATGACTGGGCTTTCGCCGTCTCAAGAGCCAAGTCTCCAGCACGGCGTCTCACATATTGCTCGTCCGAGGCTCCTGAGGCAGGCTGGGTGGATAAGCAGCAGGCCCGTCCGGCGTGTGTGTTGACCCACTGAGCCCGCCGCGGATTTCGGGCCACCTATGAATGATGCCTGTTCGTCGGATGCGCTGCGAACGTGGTGAGTCGCCGTGCACGTCTTTGTGGCTTGGTAGCGTGCCGCGTGTTGTTGGCTGTGTGATCAGCGTCGGGGGACGGTCGGCATGTGTGGACGGCGTGACGGGTTGGGGGGTTGCCGCGGTTCGGGCCGGTGGGTCAGACTGCACGCGCCTTGAGGTCGATGCGTTCACCGCCGTGAAGCGGGTCCTCCGTCGGGGACCTGGGTGGCGTTGCGCCCGATGTCAACCGACGCCATCGGCCAGAGCTTCTACGGGAGGTCCCCGTCGGGGACCCCGTGTGGGCGCCTCCGGCACCGCAGTCTCCATAAAGCGGCTCGTTTGCCGCTGGTGACACGGTTCTTATCAACGATCCTGGTTAAAGTTAGAGGTTGGGGTTTAGAAGTTGATCAGCAGTCGGATCTGTGCGGCGCGGTTCACGGTGATGCGCTTGTTGATGATCCCGACCTCTTGGATGATGCCGTCACGAATCTTGAGCACGCCGTTGCTCGTGACGCCCGGGACGAGGTACCAGTCGTTGGGGCCGAGCTTGATGACTTTGCCGAGCTTCAGTTGGTGCGCGACGCTGGCGAGGCTGGTTCCGGGCTTGACTCCGTCGAGTGCGTAGGACGGGTTCGCGGTCAGCGCGAGCACAATCTTGTCGTTGAGGGCTGTCTGCGCAGCGTCGGTGGTTGAGCCGAGCAGCCTCTCGGAGGCGTAGCCGACACGGATATCCCAGCCTCACGAGAGGCAGAAGTTGTCGGTGTGGTAGCTGCGGGTGGGAAGCGCGGCAGGATCCGACGCGCGCGAGCGCGGGTCATGCCGAGGGCGATCGGACCGAGTGTCGTTGCGCTTAGCTGGCCGGTCGGGCGAGGGCATGCCTGTACGTTGCTGACCGGGATCGTGACGCTGGGGGTGGTGGCGCTCGCTGCGCTCGTGCTGCTGGCATCGGAGGCGGTGACCGTGCAGGTCAGTGTGTGACCCTGGTCGGCGCCCTGGACGGTGTAGGTCGAGGTCGTCGCGCCGGGAATCGGCACACCGTCACGTGGCCACTGATACTACAAACCGGTGTCGGCCGACCAGTGGCCGGTGGAGACGCTTAGTCTTAGTACGTGTCCGACCGCAACCGTTCCCGACATCACCGGGGGCGCCGTGTTCACCGGGGGGGTCGGGCTGGGAAGCGCCTGCACGATGGAGGTCGCCGGCGACGTCGCCGAGTTCGATCCGCCGGCGTTGGTCGCGGTCACAACCACCACGACGGTGTGACCGACGTCGCCGGCGCCGAGCGTGTAGCTGCTCGATGTTGCTCCCTCGATGGCGACGCAGTTGTCGCCCGCGCCATCGCAATCCTGCCACTGATAAGAGTACAAGGACGGGCTTTCCGTCCACGTGCCGGTACTGGCGCTTAACGTCTGCCCATCGGTGCTCGTGCCGCCGATCGCTGGTGCGCTGGTATTGGAAAGCGCTGCAATGACGGTGTAGCTGATTTGTGCGGACCCGGTTCGCGCGTCGCTGCTGGTGGCGGTGACGGTGTAGGTGTGGTTTCCGGCGGTGGAGGTGTCGAGGTCGCCGGGGCTGGCGGAGCCGTTGCTGTCGCTGCAGGTGGCGATCCCGGGCCGGTGCGCGCCTTCGGTGCAGCTGAAGCCGGTCGTGACGGTTTGGCCGATCGCGTACGTCTCGCCGCCGGCTGGCGAGGTGATCTGCGCTGTCGGCGCTGCAATGACGGTGTAGCTGATTTGCGCGGTCCAGGTTTGCGCGTCGCTGCTGGTGGCGGTGACGGTGTAGTGTGGTTTCCGGCGGTGGAGGTGTCGAGGTCGCCGGGGCTGGCGGAGCCGTTGCTGTCGGTGCAGGTGGCGATCCCGGGCCCGTGCGCGCCTTCGGTGCAGCCGAAGCCGGTCGCGACGCTCTGTCCCACCGCATACGTCTCGCCGCCGGCTGGTGAGGTGATCTGTGCTGTCGGTGCTGCCGCGACCGTGTAGGTGATCTGCGCGGTCGCGGTCTGCCCATCGGTGCTCGTAGCCGTCACCGTGTACGTGTGGCTGCCAGCGGTCGAAGTGTCCAGATGACCAGGGCTTGAATGATCAATTGAATCAAGGCATGTGCCGATCCCCGAGCCGTAGGTGCTGTCGGTGCGGCTGAAGCCAGTCGCGACGCTCTGTCCCACCGCATACGTCCCGTCCCCGGCCGGCGAACTGATCTGCGCTGTCGGTGCTGCCGGTGCTGCCGCGACCGTGTAGGTGATCTGCGCGGTGCCGGCGTTCCCATCACTGCTCGTCGCCGTCACCGTGTACGGGTAGCTCCCGGGGGTGGAGGTATTGAGTCTCGTCCCGCTCGTATCACCATTCGAATCGAGGCACGAACTGATGCCCGGACCACCCTCGACGTCCGCGCAAGAGAAGCTCGTCGTTACGCTCTGGCCAACCGCGTACGTTGCAACGGCGGCCGGCGAGGTGATCTGCTGGCTGGCGGCGCATGCGGATCGGCGACCTCACCGGGACTCGACGTCCCCGGCAAGCCTCTGGCGCCAGCCTGCCGATGATCCCCTCGACGGACCCTAGGGCGTCGTTCGTGAGGTGAACTGACGTCTACAAACCTGCTGCTTTGCAGCTAAGACGTCATAATATGTCTTATCGGGGCGTGATATGAGAAGCCCTCCCACGAAGCCGGCGGTTTGCGCCGGGCGGCGCTTGGCGGGGACTGCTCACATGATTGGTGCAGGCTGCCGATAACTCAGGGCAAGATGAGCATGGGCAAGAGCACGCTTGGAGATCAACCTTTCGCGGGAAGCGGGGCATGCCCGGTGCGCCAGGATGGTTTGGCGGGAGGGTCGGGATCTCAGATCGCGCAGGTTTTCGTGGGACGCCAGCCGATCTTTGATCGCAAGCAGCACGTCGTTGGCTACGAGTTGCTGTTCCGGGATGGTCAGGCCAACAGGGCTGTGGTGGTCGATGATGACGCCGCGACGGCGTCGGTCGTACTGAACTCGCTGACCGAGGTCGGTCTCAAACGGATCGTGGGTGCGCGTGGCGCGTGGATCAAGGTCACGAGGGAGTTCATCAGCCAGGGTTTCGTGGCGCTGTTGCCGCGACGCGCGGTGCTCGAGATCCTCGCGACAGAGGTGATCGATGACGATCTGATTGCCGCGCTCGTCGAGTTCCAGCGCCATGGGAACAGGGTGGCGCTCGATCGCTTCCGCTACAGCGCGGACGCCGAGCGGCTGCTCAGGGTCGCTGACTTCGTCAAGCTCGATCTGGTCGACCTCGGTCGTGAGCAGTTCGCATGTGAGGTCGCTCGCCTCAAGCGCTACCCGGTGGCGCTGCTCGTTGCGAGGGTCGAGAACCAGCGCGAGCACGCTTTCGCCAGGCAGGCCGGGTGCGAGCTGTTCCAGGGCTATTTCTTCTGCCGTCCGCAGGTCATGCACGCCACGCGGATCGACGCGACCCGGCAGGCCGTGCTCGATCTCCTCGGCGCTCTGAACGATCCGGATGTCGAGCTCGGTGTGCTGCACAGCAAGATCGCACTTGATGTCGGGCTGAGCGTCCGCCTGCTGCGCTACATCAACTCCGCGTTCTTCGGGCTCGGCCAGCCGGTCCGCTCAATCGCGCAGGCGCTGGCGCTGCTGGGCGTGGAGAAACTCAAACGCTGGGCCGCGCTGACGCTGTTCGCGAGCGTCGAGAACAAGCCGACAGAGCTGACGATCACGGCTCTGGTCCGCGCGCGTTTCTGTGAGCTGGCCGGAGAGAACCACGTAAACGCGAGCAGCGATGAGCTGTTCACGGTCGGTCTGTTCTCGGTCATCGACGCGCTACTGGACACCCCGATCCAGGACGCGCTGGCCGGTATCCCGCTCGCGCAGGACATCCGCGACGCGCTGATCAAGCACACCGGCCCGGCAGGACAGCTGCTCGAATGCGTGATCGCGCTGGAGACCGCCGAGTTCGACCGCGCCGAGGCGATCCTCCCGACCGCCGGCCCGCTGTACATGTCCGCGCGTGCATGGGCCGACCAGGCCGCCGAGCCGCTATTCGCAAGCTGACACCGAGTCCCGTCCCGCGCCTGCCTTGCCTGTCCGCCCGAAGGATCCCGGGAACGCGATCCCGCACAGCGCGGGTGACGTTGGGGCTAACCCGGAGCGTGCGGTAATGGCCGCGCCCCCGGGGTGAACCGGGGGCGCGGTAACGTCCGGCTGAGCAGGGATTATTGGGCTTGTCGAAGGTCCTTTGATCCCGAATGTGGAGGTTTACCTTGAGCCGGTGTGCAGAAACGATCGTCTGGGGCCGTCTGCTAAACGCCCCTGAACGCACCACGAACGGCTCCACGTGGACCGGATCCGGGCTCCGTGGGCCAGGATCGGCCATTCTTGGCCCCAGATGACCGTCACCGCCGATTCTTGAGTCCGCTAAAGGCGGGATCTGCACGTTAGCGAAAGCATTGTTGGCCACTTTGGCGCCGTTAGCAGTCACGAAAGAATTAGTGCGGTGGTTGGCTGGGGGTTGATCGTATAATTCCAGTCCGAGTGGAAGTCATCGCGGACGATGTTCACCGCGGCGAGCTCGGCATCGCTGACTTTGATGCCTTTGTCGTACTCGCCCGGGTCCAGACGGGCGTAGACCTTCAGTCCGGTGCTGGTCGTGGTCGAGGCGATCAGGTCGATGATCACTTGCAGGCTCTCCAGCGGCTTGCCGCGCCAGTTCAGGCTGACGTAGGAGAACAGCCGGTGCTCGATTTTGTTCCACTTGCTGGTGCCCGGCGGGAAATGGCGCACGCGGATCGGGATCGCGAGCTCGTTGGCGAGCTTCTGCAGCTCGGTCTTCCACAGGCGCGTGCGGCTGGAGTTGCTGCCGCCGCCATCAGCAGTGATCGTCAGACACCTCGCCTCGGGGTAGCGCGCACGACCGAGCGCCGCCCACCACGCGCGGATCGAGTTGACCGCGAACGCGCTCGTGTCGTTCGTAACACCGACCGACACGAACCCCTCGTTGGCCTTGAGGTCAAGTACGCCGTATGGGATCGCGTGCCCGAGATCCTTGTCCTTGAAATCGTGGGTACGGACCTCTGAAATGGCCTGGGTTCGACGGAGACTTCGTTTGTAGGTTAAGGATTATAGACAGTGAGTCAATTGATTGATGATGGTGTGTTAGGCGGTGTCGTCAACATCGCTTTGCCTCCTCGACGTTTCCCTTCCGCGATCTTCGCCGGGGGTGTTGCAGCGAAAAGGGGTCCCGGGACCCGGCGACAGGCTTTCCCTGTCTCGACTTCGGCGGAGCACCGCGCGTGACCGCCGGGCGGTCAAGGGAGCCGCGTCAGCGGCGCGCGAAGCGCGGGCCGAAGGCCCGACCTTTACGGCCCGGCGGCACGCGCGACCATGATGCCGAGTCGTGGCAGGGGGATCTCGCCCAACCGCCAACCGGCCGTCGGCGATATCCCGGGACGCGTGAGACGGGCTTTGTACCGGGGAGGGGCAAGGAGGCTGACGGCTAGGTGATGCAGACCATCGGGATCGCCCCCGTGATCGTGCGGTCGACCTCTCGACGGGGAGTTGGGCTGGCTCGGCCAGCGCGGTGGGCGATGGCTCGGCCAGCGTGTTCGCGGGCGCTGGACTCGCGGTCGCTGGCGGATTGTGCGCCGCGCGCGGCCCACCAGTCGCGCTCGTGCTCGGCCGGCGGGCGGTTCCCGAGCGAGGAGTGCAGGCGCACGTGGTTAAACCAGGCGACGTACTCGAAGGTCGCGAGCTCGAGCTGGCTGTGGGTGCGCCAGACGCGGTCGGCGATCAGCTCGGTCTTGTAGGAATCCACGAACGACTCCGCCATAGCGTTGTCGTACGCGTCGCCGACGCTGCCCAGCGACGCGAGCACAAGGTGATCGTCGAGGGTCTGGGTGTAGTCGATGCTGGTGTACTGCGAGCCGTGGTCGCTGTGGTGCACCAGCTGGAGCTCCGCGCCGGGCTGGCGGGTCGCGAGCGCCATCCGTAGCGCGTCCAGGACGAGGTCGGTGCGCATATGGCTGGCGATCTGCCACCCCACGATCATCCGTGAGAAGACGTCGATCATGAACGCGAAGAACAACCTTCCTTCCCAGGTCCGCAGGTACGTGAAGTCCCCGACCCACAAGCGATCCGGCGCGCCCGCGGTGAAATCACGGTTCACGAGATCCGGGGACTTCTGCGCCTGCGGATCAGCGATCGTGGTCCGCCACGGCTTCCCGCGGCGTTTGGCGCCCTGGATACCGTTCTCGCGCATCACACGCGCGACCTGGTCACGCCCCGCCGTCTCGCCCTCGCGCACGAGCGCCGCGGCCATCCGCCGGTACCCGTAGCACTCATAGTTGGCGTTGTGGACCTCTTCGATCCTGCCTACGAGGCGCTCGTCCTCGACCGCTCTAGCGGACCGCTGCCCGGTCTTACGCTGGTAGTACGCGGACACCGACACGCCCAGGGTCTCACAGATCGGCTCAACCCCGAAGCGCTCGCGATGCTCATCAATGAACGCACTCACCTCGATCGGTCCGGGTCGAGCTCGCAGCAAAATACAAGCTCGCGGACTTCAAGATCTCGTTCGCTCTGCGGAGCTCCAGATTCTCTCTGCGCAGCTTGCGAACCTCCTCACGCTCCTGGCCGCTCGGGACCTCGCCACCCTCACCGGCGTCGGCCTGCGCCTGACGCACACGCTTACGCAACACCTCCGGCCCGATCCCCAAGTCCTTAGCAACATGCGCAATCGGACGCCCGGACTCCAACGCCAGCCGCACACCGCGGTCCATCAACTCCTGCGGATACTTCGACGGTCTTCCCATGACACGGAATTCCCTTCCCGAGGACAGAATCCTCGAAATCAGGTCTCCGTCAAACCCAGGGCAGCTCACTCAACCGGGCGACCGCTCGGCTCGTACTCCCGCCCGACAGCCTTGAAATCACCAACCAATTCTCGCTTCTTGGCATCTACGCTGATGATCGGCTCGCCCGCCTCAAGCGCCGCCCGAGCGGTCTCATTGATATAGCGAAACTGCTCATCACGATCAGGATGATCGGCGCCCTCCCGAGTCTTGCGGTTCGCGTGCAGCCGATACCCTCGGCCCTTCAACAACTTCCCGACCGACCGATCAGACACCTCGTGTTCAGCCGCCACCAACGCCCCCGCGAGCTTCTGCAAGCTCTTCGAGGTCCACCGCAACGGCGACATCGGATCCCCGCGCGTATCAGGATCCACCAATCGCTCAAGATCCTCCTGCAGCTTCGGATCGGACACCGTCAACGCAGGACGCCCAGCCCCCTTACGACGAACCTGCCCAGGCTCCAGCCGCACGCCCTCGACCAACTCCTTGATCCCACGCCCAACCGTGTCCTCAGAGATACCCGTCGCGCGCGAAACCGCAGCGATCCCACCACGCCCACACGCACGAGCCTCACTCGCCGCCCAAATCCGCCGCTGCCGCTCGTTCAGCTCAGGACCCAGCCCAGCAAAACGCTCCGCAATCCTCGCTTCATCAATCATGCACGCGCGATACGCCACCCACCCCGATCATCCTCCCACACCGCACTAAATCTTTCGTGACTCCTTACTCAATTACGGCCGGAGTTAATCACTCGAGTTTCGTGATTTTCGCTTGATGTGAGGTGGCGTAGCGGCGACGGGGTTGCGGTGGGTCATCCGGCGCGGAGGCAGCACTTCTTGTACTTGCGTTCGCTGCCGCACCAGCACGACTTGTTGCGCTCTGGGGGCCATGGATTCACGACGCCCCGTTCGACCAGTTCGCTGGCGTAGCTCGCTCGGGTGTCGGACTGTTCTGGATCGCGGTCGTGCTCGGTGCACCAGGTGAGGTACTCGTCGATCGTGATCGGTGTGAGTCCGAGTTGCTTGACGCCTTGGGATCTGAGATCGCGTAGGAGCAGTTCGAGCCGTGCGCAGTACGCCGCGTAGGGTCCGTGCTCGTAGTCCTCGGCGAAGCTCGGCCAGGTCGCTAGCGCCCGCGGGTATTGGTCGGGTGGGAACCACGCGAGACTGATGTACGCCTGCTGCGGCGCGATCGTCTGCGGCTGGTTCCACCTGCGTAGGAACTCTCGGTCGGACTCGCGATCCTGCTGCTCCTGGCGCTCGATCAGCTCCTCGGCGCGGAGTTGGAGCTCGTCGGACTCCAGGCCGAGGAGGTCCAGCGTCTCGCTCCGCTGCTCGGTCAATGAGCCGGCCAGCTCGCCCTCCTCCTCGCCCGCCGCGAGCGCCAGCTGCAGTCCCTTGGTCTGCCATGGGAGCGCCTTGCTGTGCAGCCCGACGCTCGTGTAGGCGTCGCTCGCGGCGGCGTGCACCGAAGGGTTGCGGGGATCGTCGCGCTCGGCCTGGCGCCACGCCTCGTCGGCCTCCTGCTCGCGTCCGGCGCGCAGCAACAGGTCGGCGATCAGCGCCTGCGCGCTGGGATGATCATCGAGCTCCCCGTCCCAGCCGGCTGCGACGGCCGCGCGCATCGCGTCGATCGCGTCTTCGAAGCGACCGAGCCTTTCGTAGCAGTAGGCGAGCTCGTCGAGATATCCCGCGCGGTCCGGCTGGGACTGCGGTAGCGCGAGCGCGGCGGTGATCAGGCGCACGCACGTGGCGTGCTCACCGCGCTCGCGGGCGCCGTCCAGCTCGCGGTTGATCGACTTCAGATCCTGCACGCGTGAAGGCTACCCGCTGCTGCTCACGCGCCTCGCTCTGAAGGAGGGTTGGCGGCGACCCCGAATCCGGTGGGCGACAAAGTCCATCGGCCGCGGGGCGTTGGCGCGCCTTCTTTCGTGGCCTGCTCATCCGGGGGGGTCGCCGCCGTGTTTCAGGTTCCCAGTTCGTTGGCTGGTCTGCTGTCCCTGCTGCGGAGATGCTCTTCTCAGCCCACTTTCGAGACGTTCAGCATGCTGCTGGTCGGGTTCACCGGCCGGGTGCGGGATTGCACGGTCACCGGGATGCTGCAGTCCGCGGGGCTCGCGGGCCACTGGCATCACAGCCGTGCGCATGACTTCTTCGCACGGCGCTGCTGGGACCCAGACCGGGTCGGGCTGGCGCTGCTGGACTTTCTGGTGACGGTGTTCGCCACGCCGGACGGCACGCTGCGCCTCGCGCTCGACGACAACTCTCTTCGGGCGCTCAGGACGCAAGGTGTGGGGCGCGCACTACCTCCACGACGGCGCGCAACCGGAGGGGTCCGGACGCAGAACCCGCTGGGGGAACTGCTGGGTCGTGGTCGTGCTGGTCGTGTCATTGCCGTGCCTGGGCGATCGGGCAGTCGCTCTGCCCGTGCAGTTCAGACTGTTCCGACCCAAGGACCAGGCGCGCCCCGAGCTTGACGGCGAGCGGCCTTCACAGCCCGAGCTCGCAAGGTTGCTGATCGACATGGTCCTTGCGCGCTTCCCGACCCGGACACTGGAGCTCGTGAGGGACGGCGCATACGCCAGCAGGGCATGGCGCGGGCTCCCTGAGCGCGTCACGGTGACGACACGGATGCGCGCCAACGCCCGCGTGCATCAATCAACTCGCGCCCGTCGGGCGGCGCCCCGGTCAGCAAGGCCTTGACAGGCCGTCCCCCGCTCAAAGGCGCGAAGCTCCCGACCCTCGCGCAGATCGCCAGCACAGCGAACTTCACGCCGGGCACGATCACCGCCCCGGACGGGCGCCAGCGTACAGAGCACATCCACGAGCTCGCGTGCCTGTGGTACACGCCATTCCACACCAGAACGGTCAAGTTCATCCTGATCCGCAACCCCGGCCGCAGCGAAGGGTTCGGCGTCGCGCTCGCCAGCACCGACACCAAGGCGAGCGCATCCCCGCTGATCGCCCGCTCGACAGCCGCTGGACGATCGAGACCGCCCAACCAGGAAGCCAAGGCACACGGCGTCGGCGAAGCTCGCAACCGCGTCCAGAAAGCCGTGCAGCGGACCGTCCGTTCGGGTTCCTCGCCCAGACGATCACGATCACGTGGTACGCCGTCCACGGCGACACCGAAGCTGACCTCGCCGCCCGCCGCAAAGCGTCCCCGTGGTACCGCCAGAAGACCACAATCAGCTACGCCGACATGCTCACCGCACTCCGCCGCGAACTCATCCGCAACGAGTTTCGGACACAAGCACCCCCAACCCCCAATGACCACCACACCAAAACTCGCAGATCCCCATAGATCACCGGCATCCCTCGCCGCCTAGACCACAAAAGTCGAGTTAATCACTCGACTTTCGCGGTTTAGAGCCCGGCGGCGGCCCATGCTTGGTGGACCTCAGTGATTTGTTGCGATGTGGGCGTGGACCCCGTTCCTGGGTGAAATTGCGCGAGGATGATGACGCGGCGGAGTTTGGAGAGCATGTCGGCGAACGATGGGGTGCGTTTGGTGAGGTACCAGGGTGAGCGGCGGCGGAGCGTTTGGATGTCGTCGGGGTGGTGGCCTGAGAGGGCGTACCAGAGGATCGTTATGCCCATGGCGGTGAACTGGAACGGGACGGTTCGCTGGACTGCTTTCTCGGCGCGGTTGCGGGCCTCGCCGATCCCGAAGATCTCTTTGCCTTCTTCGTAGGCGACCTCGGTCGGCCAGCGCTCGGCGTAGCGTTCGATCAGCGCTGCGGGGGTGGCGTGCTAGTCGGTTGAGAGGAGCGCGAGCTCGTAGCCGGAGGGTTTGGTGGTGTCCTTGATGAGGACGACTTGCACGGGCTGGGTTGCGAACACCTCGTACCACAGGCAGGTGAGTGCGTGGACCATGACGTCTTCTTGTTTGCCGTAGCGTTGCACAGTCGTTGCGGTCCAGCGGGTGGCGGGGTCGTGTGCGATCTGGTCGAGCTTCGGCAGCGCGGCGCCCTTGCTCGGCGGGCGGCCGCGTCCTCGCTGCCCGGCGGGCGGGCGCGGTGGCGCGAGGCGGTGCAGGGTGGCGTTGCTCTTCAGCCGGGAGGTGATCGTCACGTTCGCGGGCAGAGCGGCGAACGCGCTGGCGGCGTAGGCGGCGTCGCCCACGAGATGGATCCTGCGGTCGGTGAACCGTGCGGCGAGCAACAGCGCGAGCTCGCGCGCGAGCTGGGGTTTGGACGGCCGCTCGGGATCGCTCTTGCCCTTCGCGATGTGCTTGCGTTTCGGGCGCCAGAGCCGCAAGAGGACCGGCACGCACACGGTTCGCTCCAAGAACGCCGGCTTGACATTGATGCCGGCGGTGACCCAGTTGTTGCCCCACGCGACAGCGCCGCCGGGGCTGTTGGCGGTCGCGTCGTGATGCCAGAAGCACCCGAACACCTTACGGCCGCGGCGCTTGGCCAGCGTGTCGTCGATCGGCACGACCAACGCCTCTCCTGCGGCCACCAAGCGCGAGACGAGCAGCTCCGCGAGCCGCAGCCCGAGCTCATCAGCAGACCAGCTCGCGTAGCTGAAGAA
Organism: uncultured Solirubrobacterales bacterium; assembly: GCA_963709135.1. GTDB lineage: Bacteria > Actinomycetota > Thermoleophilia > Solirubrobacterales > Solirubrobacteraceae > Palsa-465. Next base: position 899,216 of record CAVPVI010000005.1, read on the forward strand.
CCGGTGCGCGCGGGCGTGATGCCAGACCTCCGCCAGCCGGCAGCCCGCCAGCATCCCGCACACGGTCCGCTGGTCGGTCTGTGAGATCTGACCGATGACCATCGCCCGGAAGGTCTGAAAGGTCGGTTGCGTAAAGCAGTAGGAAAAGAGGGATAGCAGCGCATCCAGCGAAGCGGGAACATCAGGGAGCATCGGCGGCGGTCCTCCGCGAAAGAGCCGCGCAGACGGGCCGTAATCCCGTCCGCGACGGTCCGGATTGAGGTGACACCAACCGCTTTCGCGGAAGCCGCCGGTGCTTCCCAGACCGCCACGATCAGCCGCTCACGCCCCCCCGTGTTCAGGGGCTCACCCGGCCAGACCGGCAACCATCAACCCGCCCCGGCCGCCCGGGGCGACGCCCCAAAAGTGCGAAAGTCGAGTTAATCAGACGACCCCTTTTATTCTGCGGCGCGTGTTCGCGCGAGCCGTAGCCTTCGTGCCGTCCAACGCCGACGACCCCAGCTCAACGAGATCCGCTTCCGGCGACAGCGTAACGCCACAACGATCAACTCCCGGTCCTGGCCTCTTAGTTTAGTTGTGTCTTCAATTGGCGTGGTGGGGGTGTGTCTCAGTGTCATTTGTTGTTGATGATGACGATGCGGCCAGAGAGGGCGAGGGCTTTGATGGCGCCGATGTTGCCGGTCTTGGCCAGCGTCAGCTGGGCGGAGGCTCCCTGGGTGCTGGTGGCTATCGCTTGGCCGTAGGTGTTGTTGGCCGTGACTTGGACGCGGAGGATGTTTCCGGAGTCGGAGGTTTGGACGGTGTAGCGGGCTGAGGTCGCGCCTAAGATATTGGTCCAGGTGCCTGCGGAACTTGGTGATGACTGCCACTGGTAGCTGTACGTGCCAGATGGGCTCCAGGTGCCGGCTTTGGCGGTCAAGGTCTTGCCGACGGCGGCGGTGCCGGAGATTGTCGGGGTCTTTGTGTTCTGGGGCGCGCCTGAGAGCACAGCCGTAGTCGCGGCGGAGTATGCCGCCAGACTGCTACCGTAGGGGTTCGTGGCGGTGACCTGGATCCGGACCTCCAGACCGACATCGGCAGCCTGGAGGGTGTAGGTGGCTTTGGTTGCGCCGCTGATCGCCGACCAGGATGAGCCTGCGCCGCCTGGAAACTCCTGCCACTGGTAGGTGTAGGTTTTGCCAGCGGGGCTCCAGGTTCCGGCGGTTGCCTTGAGGGTCTTGCCTTGCATGGTCGTGCCGCTGAGTTTGGGGGCGGCTGTGTTCGCGGGGGCGCCAGAGGCGATCTCGGTCGAGGTTGCTGCCGAGGCCGCTGTGGTCTGGCCGTAGGTGTTGATGGCCGTGACGTGGACGCGTAGGTAGTCGCTGACATCGGCGGCCGTGGGCGTGTAAGAGCTACCGCTCGCGCCAGTGATTGCTGACCAGTTTGAGTTGTCAGGCGATGACTGCCACTGGTAGGCGTAGGATTTCGCGGCCGGGCTCCAGGTCCCTTTGGTCACCTTCAGGAGCTGGCCTTGCCGGGTTGTGCCGCTGATCTTGGGGAGGACTGTGTTCACGGGAGCGCCCGAGGCGACTGCGCTGGTGGCCGCTGAGGTGGCGATGGTTTGGCCGATTTTGTTGGTGGCCGTGACCTGAACACGCAGGTATTTGCCGACATCGGCGGCCGCCGACGTGTAGGAGCTTTTGGTCGCGCCACTGATCGATGACCAGGCCTGGCCGTCAGATGAGGACTGCCACTGGTAGGCGTAGGATTTGGCGGCAGGGTTCCAGGTTCCGGTTGAGGCCTTTAGCGTCTGGCCCTGCTGGGCTGTGCCGGTGATCTGAGGAGCTGCAGCGTTCATAGGGCCGCCGGAGCCAATCGGGCCGACCACGGACGATGTCGCGGTGCCCTGCCCAGAGGGAGCGGTGGCCGTCACCTGTAGTTGCAGGTACTCGCCAACGTTGGCGCTCGTCAGAGCGTAGGTGGTGGCCGAGCCGACCGTCGACCAGCCGCCGGTGCCGTTACCTGATTCCTGCCACTGGTAGGCGTAAGACGTGGCGGCGGGGCTCCAGGCGCCGTGGCCCGCGCTCAGGATGTTGCCCTTTGCCAGCGTGCCGCTGATCGAGGGCGCGGTCGTGTTCTGAAGGGCCGTGGCGGCCAGGACCGGGCCAATTGGCGCTGAGGTGCTGGTCCCCGAGCCGTAGGAGTTGGCGGCTGTCATCGTGACTTCGAAGCAGTCACCGACCTCGGCGCTGGCCAGCGTCAGCTGGCCGGTGGTCGCGCCGCCTAAGGCGCTGTAGGTATGGCAGCCATCGGTGGAGATCAGCCACTGAGCCCCATAGCTTAGCGGAGCGCCGTTCCAGGTGCCGACGCTCTTGAGGGAGAGGGTTTGGTTCACGTAGGCGCTGCCGCTGATGGTCGGCGGGCTGGACGCCGACGGTATTGAATTCGAGCCGGATGAGGGCGTCTGGGCGCTGTAGCTATAGCCGTAGGTCGTCCCATCGGCGTTGACGGCCACCAGGCGGTAGTCGTAGGTGCCCCCGGCGGTCAAGCCAGTTATCGTTGCCCCGGCCATGGCGGCCGCTTTCCCGGAGCCGATGTCGACGGTCGGGGTCTGCTGGCCGTAGGCGCTTGACGTGCCGTACTGCCAGTAGTAGGAAGTATCGAGACCGTTAGGGTAGATGCCCGCGCCTAACGTCACTGTCGCGGACGTGACCGAGGCGGTGTAGGTATTGGCGTAGGGGCTGAACGGCAGGCCTGACGGCCCGCCAATCCCGGGGGCGCCGGTGGCGACATCGCCAGAGATCGAGCCGATGCCAGTCGGGCCGTCATAGCCCGGGCCAGCATTGCAGATGTAGGCGATGGCCGGCGGGCAGGTGCCGACCGAACCCGTGATTGGGTCATTCAGGAGGGAGCTGTCATTGTAAGCCCACTGTGGCGATGCCCCGTTGATGCCGGTAACCGCCTCGTAAGCGGCGATCAGCGGCGAAGCGAGACTGGTGCCGCCAGACTGAATCCACTCGCCGCCGTCGTAGACAAGCAAGCCGCTATAAGGGTTGGCGTCGGCCGAGACATCGGCATAGGAGCGACCAGTGCAACCGACGTCCGTCTGGTAGGACGGCTTGGCCTCCAAGGTGTTGCAGCCCGAGCCGCCCCCCTGGCCGACCAGCGGGTCGTTGATCGACCAAGCGGTTTCCGTGAAACCGCGTGGACTTGGGTCCCCAGGGACGATGCTCGTGCCACCAGCGGCGGTCACGCCCGGAAAAGATGCTGGGTATGCATTTTCCCCGTTGCCGATGTAACCATTGTCGCCAGTCGAGGCGATCACGGCGACCCCGGGATAGGAGTACGCCGAGCTGTCGGTCGGCAGAGTTGTCCCGTCGCCGCTCCAGCTGTTGGAGATCTGATTGGCGCCCATGGCGACTGCCTGCGCCTGGGCACCGTCGAAGCCGCCGTCAGCGGAGAGGCCGACCTCGATCATGATGATATGGCAGTTAGGGCACAACGCCGAGACGGCATCCTCGTCCAGGGATTCCTCAGCCACCCAATCATTTGGACCGGTAGGCGGCAAGGGCGATGCCTGGCCCTCGGCGTTGACCTTCCTAAAGCAGCCGTTCGCGGTCGTGCAGGCCGGCAGGCCCCAGTGGCTGCGCCAATAGGCCAGATCAGACTCGGCGGTGGGGTCATCGCCGTATTCGATCACGGCCACGGTGTCACCGCTGCCTGCGGTCTGCGAAAGATAGGAGAGGTCGTAGGCCTGCTGCAACCAGGCGGGAGAGTATGAAAGGGGCGGCGTTTGCGCTGCCGTGGAGCTGCTGGCTGGGGAGGCAGCATTCGGTCCTGATGATGTCCGCTGGGTGAACGTCTGCTGAGCTTCGGGGCGGAATTGGACTGCCTGGTGGTTTGAGCGCAGCACGAGAATCTGCGCGTCGCAGTGGATCTTCTCCGGGCCGATCGCGGTCTGGCAGAGATCCTCGCTCTCGACCTCTGAAGGAGTGAGCCCCGTCATCTGCTCCAGGGTTACAGCTTCCCCAGGCGACGAGGCTTGGCTAGATTCCAAGGCAGCAGTCCCGGCTAACGTTGACAGAGGAGCGGCTTGGGCTGATACCTGCAGGCTGCCTAAACTGCCGGTGACCAGCGCAAGGGCGATTGCAGCTGTCCGCCACCAGCGCGTCAAGATACTATGTGTCATACTTCCCCGGAAATGGTCGTGATTGATGCCGACGGCCTTCACGCGACGGACACGCGCAGGAGCGCTCTATGGGAGTGTCAGGTGCCGAACCCTTATGGGCCCCCCGGCGCCCTGCCCAAACATCGTTACGCAGAACTTCTGTTTATTATGACGGCCGAGGGCGAACCAAGCTTCTCGCCGCCGGTGATAACTAGACGGACGTACTAGAGTAGAGCGTTTGGAGTCACCCAATCACTAGACCGTCGTTATAGACGCGCATCCTGTACTGCAAGAATGCGCACCGCAACGGGTCTAACGAGCACGAGCAGGTCACGCTCTTGTCGTACACGTTTCGCCCACCGCGCGCCCGGAACAGGGGAGGGCGAGTTGTTCGTCAACTTCTTGCCGGCGGTCTCTGAGAGCGCCGCTAAAGAGGATGCGTCACAGGATCACCGGCACTGGCTGGAGCGCCAGCGAACAGATGCTGAACGGCCTGGCTGCGGTTTCGTGCGTGCCCTCCGGGCTGTGCGTCGCCGTCGACCAAAACGGCAATCCGCTCTCCCTGGCTCGTGATCATCCGGATTTCACGGCGCGGCATCCATGCCGCTGGATCGCGATGCCCGCCGGCGATCACACCCCACGCGAACCGTTGCTCCGGGACCCGCAGCGCACGCCAAGTGACGATCGAGGCAACGAGAATGGCGGTAAGCGAGGTCGTCGTGTCGCGGAACGTTGAGGTCACAGAACGACCTCCGATCTCACCCGACTGCGTGCAAGCCGGCCAGCGTTATCGTCGCGAGCAGGGAACCGCGCTGACCGCCAGCACCGGCACCTGGACCGGTGTTGGCAACACCTACAGCTACCAGTGGCAGCGCTCGACCAATTCGGGGCAAACGTGGGCGCCGATCACGACCGCGCCCGCAAGCTCTTACACGCCGGGCGCCGGCGACCTTGGAGCCGAGCTTAAAGTGATCGTCAGCGCCTCGAACGCGCAGGGAAGCGCTGCGGCCGCTTCTGCTCCGACCGGCGCGGTCACCTCGGGCGCGCCGGTCGATACCACGCCACCGGCCGTCACCGGCATCGCGCAGAGCGGCCAGACGCTGAGCGCCTCAACCGGCAGCTGGGCAGGCGCCGGCGGCCTGACCTACGCTTATCAGTGGAGTGAGAGCGGCGGTCAGAGCTACGCGCCGATTGCCGGTGCCACGAGTTCGACGTATGCGCTGCAGAGCTCAGACTCGGGGCAAAGCGTCGAGGTGACCGTCACCGCCACCAACACCTTCGGGTCCGCAAGCGCAACCTCGACGCCGCCGACCGTCGTCGGCTCCGGCGCGCCGTCAAACACCGCGCCGCCGACGATTACCGGCACTGTCAGCCGCGGTGAGACGCTAAGCGTCTCGGACGGCACCTGGCAGGGCCAGCCGACCATCACCTACACCTACCAGTGGCAACGCTCGATCGACAACGGCTCCACCTGGCAGAACATCGCAACCTCTGCCAGCTACACGCCCGTTGCCGGCGACGTCGGCAATCTGCTCCGAGCCGTCGTCAACGCCGCGAACACCTACGGCTCGGCCAGCGCCAACTCGCAGGCCACGAGCGCAGTGCTCTCAGGCGCGCCCATCAACACGGCACCGCCGGCGGTCACCGGCACGCTCGCGCGCGCTCAGACCCTGTCGATCACCTCGACGTGGAACCCCGCCGGGGCCAGCTACAGCTACCATTGGCAGCGCTCAACGAACGCCGGCAACACATGGGTGAACATCACCGGCGCGACGCACGCGACCTACACCACGGCGGCGAAAGACGTCGGCGCCGTCCTGCGCGTGGCGATCACCGCGATCGACAGCTACGGGCAGACCTCCGCGACATCGCCGGCGACCAGCACAATCGCCAACGGCGCGCCCATCAACACCACCGCCCCGTCGATCCCGGCCACCGCACAGCGCGCCTCGCGATCACGGTCACCGGTGACGGCGCCTGGGCTCCGGCGGCGACCAGCTACAAGGTGCAATGGCAGCGTTCAAACGATGGACAGAGCTGGTCGAATATCCCGTGGCGAGCAGCGCGAACTACAAGCCCGCGGTCGCCGACGAAGGCGACTACCTACGCGCCGATGTCATCGCCTCAAACCAATACGGCAAAGCGACCGCGGCATCGAACACCACCGCCGGCGTGAGCACCAACGCGCCCGTGAACAGCTCCCTACCGACGATCTCCGGCACGCCGCAGCGCGCAAGCAGGCTGACGATGACCTCCAAAGGCGCGTGGAGCGGCCCGTCGCTCACCTACACCTACCAGTGGCAACGCTCAACAGACGCCACCAACTGGACGAACATCACCGGCGCCACCAAGACCACGTACACGGCCGTGGTCGCCGACGCTGGCGACTTCCTGCGCCTGCACGTAATCGGCAAGAACGTCGACGGGACGCTCAGCGCCGCGAGTGAGGCGAGCGCCCTCGTCAACGGCCTCCCGCCGGTCAACACCGCCGTCCCGGTCGTGACCGGCACCGCGGAGCGCGCGGCCACCCTCAAAGCAACAAAGGGAACCTGGACCGGGCTCGGAAACACCTACAGCTACCAGTGGCAGCGCTGCGCGCCCGCGAGCGCGGCCAGCGGCTGCGCGGCGAGCGATCCGAGCTGGGCCAACATCAGCGGCCAAACCAAGACGAGCTACGTCCTCGGCGTCGCGGACGAGGACACGGTGGTCCGCTGCGCCGTGAGCGCCACCAACCCCGATGCAATCACCACCGCGAACAGCGCCGCCGTCGGTCCCGTGCTCGCCAACGGTCCCGTGAGCACCAGCGCCCCGACCGTGTCCGGTACGCCGCAGCGCGGCCAGATGCTGAGCGAGACCTCGAAGGGTGTCTGGTCAGGCGCCGGCAAGACCTATGCGCTGCAGTGGCAGCGTTCCGCCACCGGCGGCACCTGGGCCAACATCACCGGTGCGACCGCTCAGCTCTACGGAGTGCAGGTGGCCGATGAGGGCCACCAGCTGCGTTTGGCCGTGACCGCCACCGAACCCGGCGCGAGCACCACTGCGGCGAGCGCCCCGACCGCCACGGTGGCGGGCTCACCGCCGGTCAACATCTCACAGCCGGTGCTGCTCCCCGGCGACAAGCGCACTCAGGACATCGCCGTCTCCGGGTTGAGCGGCAACGAGTGGACGGGCACGGGCAACACTTACAGCTACCAGTGGCAGATTTCCTCAAACGGCAGCACCTGGACTGACCTCACCACCTCCGACGCGACCCTTATCGTGCATCAGATCACGCAAATCAGATGAGGGCTCGCAGCTGCGCGCGATCGTGACCGCCACCAACCCCGACGGAACCGTGAGCGTCGCCAGCGTACCGTCTGCAACGATTCAGGCCTGGCCGCCGCGCGCGTTCTGCCGTCTGGAAATCGCCGGCGACATCCGCCGCACCCAGACGCTGAGGCTGTCGATGCCGACCTACGGCGACGCCACCTGCTGGGACGGCCCGGATAACACCTACTCCTATCAGTGGCAGCGCTCATCGGACCAAAGCACGTGGACCAACATCGCCGGCGCGACCGGTACGAGCTACGTAGTTGCCAGCGCCGACGTGGGCGACTATCTGCGCGCGACCGAAACCGCCACCAATCCCGACGCGACCGTCACCGTGGACAGCGGCGAGATTGGGCCGGCTATCCTCTTCCTGCCCCTCGGCGGCATCCCGACCATCACCGGCACGCCGCAGCTCCCGAGCATGCTGACGGGGGCGCCCGGCACCTGGCAGGGGATCGACAACACCTACGCCTATCGGTGGTTGCGCTGCGACGCCGCCGGTAAGAGTTGTCAGAGCATCACCGGCGCCACGAGCTCGACCTACAAGCTGGCCCAGGCTGATGAGGGCGCGACCATCCGCCTGGCTGTGACCGCGATCGACGTCGACGGCGGCGCCACCGACCAAAGCAACCCGACCGCGGTCATCACGGGGTAGCGCCATCATCCGCGCGAAATCCAACGTCACTGTCATCGTCCATATGGCGGGAGGCGGCGAGCTGGCTCTCAATCCAACTGTCGGCCGGCTGGTCTGACTGGCTTAGCTCCTGTCGCTCGCCGCCGCCCGAGGACCGTCGGCGTGACCTGATAGGAGCGTGGCATGTTGCCCCGGGTGACGTTTGTCCGCCGGAGATCCCGACTTCATCGGTGGTCAATTGAAACTCGGCGCCGATCGTTCGAAAACCCTCGGACGGCTTCATGCCGTCGGACCATAGGTTTTGGCACGGGGTCTTACGGTTTCGAGACAGATTGAGCTGTGATCTCCAGAATTGCTTGGCGTTTCTCCAGTGCTATTTGGAGTGGTCGGTCGCCAGGCGGGCCACCGCCTCGGGGTTCTACGGTTCTACAAGCCCACAGAACGCCTCGCTGAGCTCCTGTTGCGAGAGCCGCTCGAATCCCCCGATCCCCCTGCGGCACACCCCCAGGCCGATCAGACATCCCGATGCCGCCTGGCCGGAAAGCGTCCCGTAAGACCCGTTATGCCGATGGCGGCATAACGGGTCTCATGCCGAGCGGCTGGTTATGCCGAGGACGGCACGGTGACCGTCGGTTTTCCTTGCAAATCGCGGTGTCAGTTGACGATCTGCTCGGCATAACCGTCTGTGGTACCGACGGTTCCTGTACCGGCTTGGTCGATTTCACAGGAGGCAGTGATGGGCAGCGGGTTGGTGGCAGTGGGCGGGGGTTCCGGCGCGGATGTGCCGCTTGAGCGGGTGCTTGTGGGGTATCGCGGCTATCTGCTGCGCGAGCGCGGGCTGAGTGACGCAACGGTTGGCTGCTATTTGCCGCGCGCGCGGCTGTTTTTGTCGCAGTGTGGGGCGCTTGAGGGTTTGGGTTGGATCGGTTGAGCGCCGCGGATGTGAACAGCTTTCTCGCGCGCGAGTGTCGGATGCACAGCGGCGCGTCGGCGCAGTTGCTTTGTGGCTGTGCTGCGCTCGGTGCTGCGCTACCTGCATCACGCCGGGCTGATCGCTGCACCGCTTGATTGGGCGGTGCCTGCGGTGGCCGCGATCCGGAGTCGGTCGTTGCCGCGTGGTCTGGAGCCGGAGGTGGCCGAGGCGCTTCTGTCCAGTTGCGATCGTCAGCGGACGGTCGGCTGGTGTGACTTCGCGATCTTGCTTTTGCTGGTCAGGCTCGGGCTGCGCGCGGGCGAGGTCGCGCGGATCGCTCTTGAAGACGTGAACTGGCGTGCCGGCGAGCTTCTGGTGCATGGTAAGGGCGGCCGCGTGGACGTGTTGCCGTTGCCCGTCGATATTGGGGAAGCGCTGGTCGGCTATCTGGAGCACCGATCGGCCAGCCCTGATGATTGCCGGAGCTTGTTTGTGAAGGCGATAGCACCGGTGGGGCCGATGTCCAGGTACGCGGTCGGGGCGGTGGTGCGTGAGGCGTGCCGGCGGGCCGGGATTGCGCGGGTGGGCGCTCATCGGCTTCGTCACACCGCGGCCACCGGGATGCTTCGGGCGGGCGCGTCGCTTGACGAGATCGGCCAGGTGCTGCGCCACCCGGAGCGGCGGACGACTGCGATCTACGCGCGCGTTGACCACGCGGCGCTCGGAGCGGTGGCGCTGCCATGGCCGGAGGTGAATCCATGACCGATCTCGGCACGGCTTTGGGCGACTATCTGAGGCTCCGGCGAGGGCTTGGCTATTACCTGGAGCGCGACGAAACCGAGCTGGAGAAGTTCGTCCGCTTTCTGGATCAGGCGGGCGCTGAGCACATCACCACTGAGCTCGCGTTGAGGTGGGCCAGGATGCCGGCGAGTTCGCATCCGATCATCTGGCGGCGGCGGTTGTCGGTCGTGCGGCAGTTCGCTCGCTATCTGGCGACGGTCGATCCCGACAGCGAGATTCCGTCCAAGGACTTGCTGCCCGCCCACCAGCCACGCACAGCACCCTATATCTATTACGCTCCGGAGGAGATCGCCCGGGTGATGGCCGCTGCGCGGTCACTACGACGGCTGCTGACCGCAGCGTTGTTCGAGACCGTCATCGGGCTGATGGCCAGCACCGGCGTGCGGTTGCGCGAAGCGCTCGCGCTCGACCGCGAGGACGTCGATCTCCAGGCAGGTGTGCTTGACTTGACATCCGCGCGAGCAAGAATCACCGTCAGCGCGACGTCGTGCTGCATCCGAGCGCTACGGCCGCGCTGGGCCGCTACGCCCGCCTGCGAGACGAGCACTACCCCGCGCCCGCGACGCCAGCGTTCTTCATCACCGACCTCGGCCGGCGGCCAGTCAAGACGGTGTTCTGGCCGACGTTCCGCGCGCTGATCAAACAGGCCGGCTTGGACGGCCACGGCCAGCAGGTGTTGCCCCGCCCGCACGACCTCAGCATTATGCGGACGGCGACGTTATGCGCCCTGTCTGATTGTTTTGGCTGCTCAGGGCGCTGTTGGGGGTGCTCTTGTCCGCATAATCCTGGCGGGTAGGGTTAGCGGCCGAGTGAGTCGAGCCAGGTGATCAGGGACGGGTCCGAGGTCCAGTCCGGTAGCGCGTCGGGGGTCAGTGGCTCGTAGGCGTTCTCGATCGCTTTGCGTTTGGTTTCCGCGTCTGCGCGGGCGTAGATCTCGGTTGTGGAGATGTCGGCGTGGCCGAGCAGGTCACGGATGTAGATCAGGTTGACGCCGGCCTGGATCAGGTGCATCGCTCTGGTGCGCCGGAGCGTGTGGGTTGTGACCTGCAGTCCTGGGGCCCAGTCGGGGTTGCCTGCTCGGAGCGCGTGGACGTGGCGGGCGAGGAGCTTGGCGATCCCGGATCTGGTCAGCCTGGAATGGTTAGGTCCGTGGAACAGCGGGGTCGCGTCGGCGCCAAGGCCGGGGTGCGGGTCGAGATGGTCGAGGTAGTCGGCGAGCAGCCGCGCGGTTGGGTCCATCACGGGCACGTACCGGGTCTTGGATCCTTTGCCGTGGATCGTTACGATCGTCGGGTTGGCGGTGCGGACGTTTGCGACGTCGAGATCGCAGAGCTCTTGGACGCGGGCGGCGGTGTCGTAGGCGAGGGTGAGCAGGACGGTGTCGCGGACCGCACGGCCGCTGGCGGTGCCGGGCTGCGCGAGCAGCGCCTTGACCTCGTCAGCTGTGAGGTGTCCGAGCTGCGGACTCGGGGTTTTCTTCTGCCGGATCGCGAGGATCTGGGTGACCTGCTCGAGGTGGCCGGGCTGCTCGACGGCGGTGTAGCGGCAGAACGATTTGATCACTGCGAGGCGCTGGTTGCGGGTCGCTTCAGAGCAGCCCCGTTCGGTCTCCAGCCAGTCCAGGAACCTGAGCACTCGCGGCCGGTCGATGTCGGCCAGGCGCAGCTTCTCCGGCGGTATCCGCTCAGCGTCCCTGAACCAGGTGAGCAGCAGTTTGATCGCGTCCCGGTAGGAGGCGATCGTCCTCGGCGAGGCGGCGCGCTCGCCGGCGAGATGGTCGCTGAAGAACTTGGTCAGCCAGCGTCCCGCGAGGTCGTCTGGGCGTGTGCGCTGCGCGGTCATGACTGGCTCTCCAGCGCCGCGGTGGGGATGACGTAGCCGAACCGCAGTTGCGCTTTGGCGATCACGTCGGGGTAGGCGTCCGCGGTCAGCCTCAGGTAGTACTGGGTGCCGCGCAGGTCGGCGTGGCCCATGTAGCAGGCCAGGTACGGCAACACCACCGCAAGGTCCTGGCCGTCCGCGGCCCAGCGTCTGAGGTTCGCGACGGCGAACCCGTGCCGCAGCGAATGCGGGTGCGGGCCGCCAGCGAAGTGCGGGATGCCGGCGTCGGCCAGGTAGCTGCGGAACCGCATGTAGATGGTCGCCTGGTTGATCGGGCTGCCCGCCGCGCGGCTGTAGAACACGTAGTCGCTGCTCTCGGGCGCCGGGTGCGCCGCAGTGACGTACGCGCCGAGGGTCGCGGCGAGCCGATGGGTGACAGGGACTGTCCTGCTCTCGCCGTTCTTCGTGTCACGGATCCGGAGCGTGCCCGTGCGCGTGTTCACGTCCGCAATCCGAAGGTTCAGGGCCTCGGAGATCCTCAGCCCGGCGCCGTAGAGGACTCTGAACAGGACCGGGTCGATGAGCGCCTTGGTCGAATACGAGGACATGCCCTGCCGGTCGATCGCGGCGAACAGCCGGCGGAGCTCGTCGTCGCTGAACACATACGGCGGCTGATGACGGACACGAACCTGGGCCGTCACGGCCGGGACGTGGGCAGCCCAGCCGGCGACCTGGGCGTGCTGGGCCAGCTGCCGCAGCGCGAGCGTGTTGCGCCGCACCGTGGACGCTCGCAGGTGACGGCCGTAGAGAAACCCGTCGAGCGCTTCTTTGGTGATCGACCCGTCCGGATAGCCCTCCCGCCGGCAGTGCTCGGCGAACTGGCGCAGAACCCGCTCCGGGACTTTGAACCTGTATCCGCCGGCGTGACGCACAGCGACCAGGTCGGCGACCAGGCCCTCAAGCGTGCTCTCATGCATCACGCTCACCCGACCTGACACGGTCGATGAGGTCCTCGACGTCCAACGCGCAACAGCGCAGTCGGTCGATGTCGAACCGCAGGTAGTACGCCTGGGTGGTGTCGCTCGAGGCGTGTCCGAGCACGGCGGAGACGACCGGAATCGGTGTCTGGTTGGCGATCATCGCGACGGCCAGCGCACCGCGCAGCGAATGCATCCCGCCCACCTCGCCCGGCGCGAACGTGATGCCCGCGCGGGCGGCATGCCGCGAGAGCCGGCAGGCGAACGACGAGGAGCACCCGAACGCGTCGAACGGGGTGCTTGACGAACACCTTCGGGCAGGCGGTCTGCGGGCGGCCGTGCCCGACATAGTCGATGATCGCCCAGCCGACGTCATCCAGCAGCGGCAGGCCCAACGGCCGGCGGGTCTTGTGCTGCACGATCGTGATCGCCTTCGCCCGCCAGTCCAGATCGCTCAGCTCGAGCTGACGTAGATCCGAGATCCGCAGGCCGAGCCGGGCGGTCGCCAAGATCATCGCGACATGTTGCGCGCAACATGTCGCGATGATCCTGCTGACGGTCAGGCTCGGTGTGCGGGTCGGGGATCTGCGCCGGTTGGAGCTCGGCTGGTTCGACTGGCGGGCCAAGACGCTGGCGTTCAGGCAGCAGAAGACCGGCGTGCCGTTGACGCTGCCGCTGCCGCGGGATGTTGGATGGGCGGTGATCGATTACATCCGGAACGGCCGGCCTGAGGCGGCCTGCCGGCAGGTGTTCGTCAAGCACCGCTACCCGTTCACAGCGTTCGGCTCGTCGAGCTCGGTCGGCTGCCGAATGAACTATTACGCGCGGCGGGCCGGGATCATGTTCGCTGCCGGCCGCTGGCACGGTCTGCATTCGCTCCGCGGTGCGCTGGCGGTCGCGATGCTCAAGGACGACACGCCGCCACCGGTCGTGACCGCGGTTCTGGGTCACGCGGTCGCGACCACGACTGCGGCGCACTACCTCAGGCTCGATACCGAGCACCTGCGTCGCTGCGCGCTCGATGTCGAAGACGTCCTGGAAGGGGCCGGGGTCGTGAGCGCGCTGACGCTGGGCGAGTTGATCGACGTGCTCGTCGCGGCGCGCCGCGCCGGCGGGTTTCGGTATGACGGACAGGCACGGGTGCTGGCGCGGTTCGCCGCGTACTGCCGCCGGGAGGGGTACGCGGACGGGTCGATCATCCAGGAGGCGGTCGAGGGGTTCCTCTACGGCCGTCACCTCAAGGCGTCGACGATCCGCCGCGAGGAGATCATCGTGCGCGATCTGGCCGAGCACGCCCGCCAGTTCGGCTGGCCGGCGTGGGCACCGCCAACGCTGACGCGCGTCAAGGCCCGCCACCGGACGCCGCCCTACGTGTTCAGCGACGAGGAGATCCGCCGTCTCTTCGAGGCGATCGACACCCAACCGCTGTCGGAGGGATCGAACCGGGCGCTGGTCGACCCGGTGCTGTTCCGGGTCCTCTACGCCACCGGGCTGCGCATCTCAGAAGCGCTCAATCTGCAACTGCGCGACGTCGACCAGGAGCGCTGCACGCTCGAGGTGCGCGAGGGCAAGAATCGCGAGAACCGCGTCGTGCCCGTCACCCGGCGCCTCGCCGGCACGCTGCAGGCATATATCGCGGCCGCGCATCCCGACCCGGAGCCCGCCGATCATCTGTTTCACACCGGCGACCCGTCCACACCGGCCGACACGTCCACGATCTACAACCGGTTCCGTCGCTACCTCGCCGATGCGGACATCCCGCATTTCGCGCCGGGCGGCCCGCACATCCATTCGCTGCGTCACGGCTTCGCCGTCCAGAACCTGCGCCGCTGGGCGGCCGACGGCAGCGACCTAGCTGTGATGCTGCCCTACCTGTCCGCATACATGGGCCACGCCGATCTGCGCGGAACCCAGTACTACCTCCGGTTGACCGCCGACGCGTACCCAGACGTCGTCGCGATCGCCCAAGCCGCTTTCGGGTACGTCATCCCGAACCCGTCCGTGGCGGAAGGAGCCGAGCAGTGAGCCCGGCCGCCCCAGACCGGGGGGATCTCGCCGGCCGCTGGCTTTCCAGGTTCCTCACCGATCATCTCGCCGGCGAGCGGGACCTGTCCCCGCAGACGATCTCCTCCTACCGGGACGCGATCAAGCTGCTGCTCACCTGGTTCCGCGACGTACACGCCATCCCACCCGAGAAGCTGCGCCTCGCAGACCTCGACCGCCAACGGGTGCTCGCGTTCCTGGACTGGCTGCAGACCGAACGCGGTAACTCGGCGGCGACCCGCAACCAGCGGCTCGCCGTGATCAAATCGCTCGCCCGATACACCGCGGTCGAGCGCCCGGAGTTCCTCGACCACGCCAGCCAGATCCTCGCGATCAAGCAGAAGAAGACCCCGGCCACCGACATGGGCTACCTCACCGGCGAGGAGGTCAAAGCCCTCCTCGCCGAACCAGGCACGGCCACCCGGCGCGGGCTGCGCGACACCGTCCTGCTCTCCACGCTCTACGACACCGCCGCCCGCGTCCAAGAGATCTGCGACCTGAACACCGCAGACGTCCGCACAAGCCGACCGATGCTGATCACGCTGCACGGCAAAGGATCCAAAACCAGACGCGTCCCGCTGATGGACCCCACAGCCCGACTCCTGGCGGACTACCTCGACCGCCGCGCTACGCACCGCGGCGTCGGCAGCGACGCCGACCCGCTGTTCAACGGGCCTGAACACAGCCGCCTGACCCGCTGGGGCGTCACCAAGATCCTCGCCAGACACGTCCAATCCCTCCGCCGCCGCGACCCCGGCTACGCGCCCGGCGTGAACATCACTCCGCACGTGATCAGAAGGACTCGGGCGATGCACCTGCTCGAAGCGAAAGTCAACCTGATCTACATCCGCGACCTGCTTGGCCACGCCAACATCTCAACGACCGAGATCTACGCCCGCGCGAACGCGGACGCCAAACGCAAGGCCATCGAGAACGCATACCCGTCGCTCACCCCGGAGCCCCTGCCCAACTGGACGGCCGACCAGGACCTCCTCGAATGGCTCGACCGCCTCTGCGAGTAACGCTCGGGATTATGTGGCCGGAATCGGCGCGCCCGATCCCGTGAGCAGCCGAAAGATCCCGGGCGGCCACATAACCCAGCCGTCCACGTAATGCCTGAACCAATGCGCAGTGAAGTGAAACCCGACCGCGCGGCGCGTGACCAGCACGATGTCGTTCACCGTCGTGTACCGCAGCGGCCTCCCTGCCCGGCCGCCCCACAAGTTCACGAAAACATAGTCACAGTCAAGCGCCTCGTACTCGACGTGCATGTACTCGATATAGAGGCGCATCAAGCTGGCAGCGACCGGAACGCTCCCGCGCCCGCCCTTCCCACGCGCACCGTTGGCGTTGTCATCGCGAGGCACGATCTCGATCCGGTTCTCCCACGTAATGACGTCCTCGTGGCGCAGACCGAGCGCCTGCCCGATCCGCATCCCCGTCTGGAACAAAAGCGCGAACAGCAAACGATCGCGCAGGTGACGCTGCGCGCGCAGAATCGCCTCCACCTGCGAAAGCGCCAGGACCTGCGGCAAACGCTCGCGCTCACGCAGCCGCCCCGGCCGCCCACGCGCACGCAAGGGCGCGAACCCCTGCAACATCGGCCGGAAGCTCCGGCGCCCGCTCCGGAACGACGGCGGGCACAGCCGCTCGGCGACAGGCACGCCACTCTGCCGGTGATGGAAGTCGTAGAAGGCCGCGACCGCCGCCAGCTTGCGGTTGACCGTCGCCGCCGCGCGGACCGCCTCGCCGTTCGGCAACACGATCACGTTCTCAGCCGGACTGCGCAACCAGCCCGTGAAATCACCGAGCTCCTCCAGCCCCAGATCCGCCCACTCATAGCCGCGCAACTCAAGGAACTCCCAGAACTGACGCAGGTCACCCGCGTACGCACGGACCGTGTTCGGCGAGCGCTCGATGTCGGTCAACCAGCGCAGGAACGCCTCGACCGGCTCAACCGGCAGCCGGTCACAGCCGATCACCGTCCACGAAGCCGCGCCGCTAGGCAGCAGCACCCGCCGCACCGCACAACCGCCCGGCGGTGGAGAGCCCTCCCAAGGAGATGTCGTCGATGACTCCATACGCGCTCGATACCGTCCGTCCGTGACCGCGGGTGGCGCGCAAAGTCACACTGATGACGCGCCCAAGATAACCCACGCCTCGGACGACGCGCCCTCTCATCGCTGCGGCTCGCCGCGCCGCCACAATCACCACCGGCCGACCGCCGGCCAGGCGTCTCCTCCGTGCCCGTCACACAGCCCGGACGCGAACACGACCCAGCCGCCAACGACGACATCAACGACAGCGAGGGCAAACCCCAGATAACACGCCAAACAGCAGCCCGGAACCCCCGTTCGCTGACATCCCTGACACCCGGCAAGCGACCCCAGATAATCAGAACGCTGATCCGCTGGTAAACGCGAGGGCGAGCAGATCGATCGCAAGATGCCGGCACTATCGACCTACCTCGGCCACGTCTCGCCGGAATCGACCTACTGGTACCTGCAGTCGGTCCCGGAACTGATCGAGCTTGTCAGCGAGCGACTGGAGCGGATTCCGGAGGGGCTCTCATGAGCCTGATCGCCCCAACGCTCCAGGCGTTCTTCACCGAGCGGCTGATCACCGAGCGCAACTGCAGCCCCCAGACGATTGCCTCCTACCGCGACGCGATCCGCCTGCTACTTACCTACGCCCAACAGCGCACCGGCAAGCAGCCCTTTCAGCTGGACTTCGACGATCTCGACGCGCCGCTGATCGGCGCGTTTCTCACCCACCTCGAAGAGCAGCGCGGCAACAGCCCGCGCACACGCAACAACCGCTTGGCCGCGATCCACTCTTTCTGCCGCTACTCCGCGCTCAAACACCCCGAGCACGCCCACACGATCGCCAGGGTGATGGCGATCCCCACCAACGACCGCCTGCTCGACGCCCAGCTTCAGGCGTGCAACTGCGCGCCAGGCCCCAGCACGCTCACGCGTCTGGTGTCTCTGTCCATCGAGGACGGCCAACCCGCGCCCGCCCTGCACTTCACTGACCCCAGAGTGATGGCGCTGTTCGCGTGCCTGTGCTGCTTCCAGCACCTGTTCGCAGGCCTCACGAACCGCACCCTGCGCCCACAGATCGCCGAGCTGATCCCCGGCTACAGCACGGGCCAGATGACCTACGACCTGCGCCGACTCAGACGCAAAGGCCTGATCCGCCGGATCACACGCTCCCAGCGCTATGAGCTGACCGCGTTCGGCCGACGGACTGCCGTCTTCTTCACGAAGACCTACGTGCGGATCGTCAACCCCTCCCTCGCCGAACTCGACCCCCACCTACCCGAGGAGATCGCACACCAACACCCCCTCGCGCGCGCATGGCGCGCGTTCGAGCACGCGCTCGACGACAAGACAAAACAGGCCGCTATCGCGGCCTGAAGATGACGGCCCCGTGAAGGATTCAACGACCTAGCGGAGCTAGCGGGTCATCCCGCGGGCGTCTCGCTGAGCGCCGCGAGTACAAGTCCGTCGTGCTCGGCGGGCTTGACTTTGCGGAACACGTGGGTGATCACGCCGTCGGGGGAGATCACGAAGGTGCTGCGCTCCATCCCCATGTACGTCTTGCCATACATCGACTTCTGCACCCACACGCCGTAGGCCTCCGCGACCGCGTGATCCTCATCGGACAGCAGCGGGAAGCCGAGCGTGTACTTGGTGTCGAACTTCGCGATCTGCTTGACAGGGTCCGGCGAGACGCCCAGGACGACGGCATCGATCTGCTCGTAGTCGGCGCGGTGATCGCGCACGCTGCACGCCTGCGTTGTACAGCCGGGCGTGTCGGCCTTGGGGTAGAAGTACAGGACCACCGACTTGCCGCGCAAGCCCGCCAGCGAGACCGGCTCGCCGTTCTGGTCGGGCATCGTGAAGTCGGGGGCCTGATCGCCGGGTTCAGGTGCCATGGCGCTCAAGGCTAGCTATTTGAGCAGTCGGCTGAGCCGCCTGTCTCGCAGCACGGTCCCGCCCGTTTGGCAGTGGGGGCAGTAGCACATCACGTAGTCCTCGTAGAACACGGCCTGCAGCCGCTCGCCGCAGCGCGGGCACGGCTCGCCGTTGCGCCGGTGCACGGTGAGCGGCATCGGCAGCTTGTCCGGGATCGGCAGCGAGATCACCTGCTCGTAGTGCGCGATCGCGCGGCCGAGCACGGTGAGCACCGCCTCGCGCAGAACCGCCGCCTCCGCATCGCTGAGATCAGCGCCGCGCTTGAACGGGGACAGCTGGGCGGCGTGCAGGATCTCGTCCACCCACGAGCGGCCGATGCCGGCGATCACCTGCTGGTCGCGCAGCAGCGTGTACAGCGGCCGGGCGGACGCGAGCAGCGGTGCCAGCGGCGGCGGCTCCGGCCAGGCTTCGGGCCCGAGCGCAGCGAGCGTCTCCTCATCGGCGAGGAGCGGCGTGCGTAGCAACTTGACCCACGCGCGCTGCTTGGTGCCGAACTCGCGCAGGCGCAGCTCGCGCCCGTCCTGCAGGCGAACGAGCATCCGCGAGGTCCGGTCGCGCGGCGACGCGCGCGTATCGAACAGCTGCAGCCGCCCTGCCGACATCAGATGGATCAGGATCGTCAGCTCGCCGTCGAGCTCGATCAGGAACAGCTTCCCGCGCCGCCGCACGCCGGCAACGGTGCGCTGCGCCAGCGCCGCGAACGGTGGATCAAACGTCTTCAAGGCATTGACACCGGGAGTCAGCGCCGACTCGATTGCGGCGCCCGCGATCGCCGTCCCGATCCGGCGCGCCGTGATCTCCACCTCAGGCAGCTCAGGCATCTCTGACTCGAGACTAATGCACGCACACGGTGCCACCCCCCACCCGTCGGGATTTCGGTGGCTGTTCGCTTCCGTTGAGGATTGCTTAATCGCACGCGCGCAGACTCGAGCACATGAGTGATCTCCTGGCAATCATCGATAGCGAAGCGACGGACGCATCCCTCGTGGATGAGATCGCGCGGCGCCGACCCGACCGCGTCACGGTGCTGCTCGAGGACGCGCAGAGCGATTGGGGCGACGATGACTCGCCTCGCGGACGCGCGCTTCGCGATCGCCTCGCGGCGCTGCTCGCAACGATCGAGCAGCGCACCGGTGCCGTCGTCGTCGGGCTTGCGGGCAGTCGTGAACAGTTGCGCGGCTGGCGCTTTGACCGGGTTGTGGGCGACCGCAATCCGGTCCCGCACGGCGTCTGAGGGCGCCCCCGAGCCACGCGGCTCGACGTCAGCCGCCCCGCGGGGCGGCTGACGAGCCGGACCCCCACGCGCCTCGCGCGAGCGGTTGACGAACGGACTTCACGCTCCCGGTCCTCCGATACGAGCCGGATGTCAAACGACGGCGGGCAGGCTGAAGCGCACGCGCGTTCCGGCCTGCGTGTCCGCCAGCCAGATCCGCCCGCCGTGCGCCTCGACGATCGCGCGGGATACCGCCAGGCCGAGTCCGGCGCCACCGCCGCTACGGGCCGCACCGGCGCCGCCCCGGAAGAACGCGTCGAACACGTGCTCGCGTTCTTCGGGCGCGATCCCCTCGCCGTCGTCGGCGACCTCCACCTCGATGCGGCCGGCCACCGGCTCGGCCCGCACCACCACGCTCCCGTCCGCCGGCGTGTGCCGGATCGCGTTCTGGATCAGGTTGAACAGGACCCGCTGGAGCTTCTCGGGGTTGGCGCGCGCCGGCGCCAGCGCCTCGGGCACCTCGGCGAGCACGGCCACGCCCTTCGCGTCGGCCTGCGCTCTCATCGCCTCGACGGTCTCCCCGACCAGCTCTCCCAGCGGCACATGCTGCAGCGTCCAGCCGATGTCGCCGGCCTCCAGACGCGAGAGCTCGAACAGGTCGTCGATCAGCGAGCTGAGCGCGTCGATGTGCGTGTTCATCCGCAGCAGGTAGGCACGGCGCGTGTCACTGTCGACGATCTCGTCCTGGACCGCCTCGGCGAGCAGCCGCAACGAGGTGATCGGCGTGCGCAGATCGTGGGAGACGGCGGCGACGAGGTCGCGCCGCGCCGCATCGGATTGGTCGCGCGCCGCCTCCTCGACGGCGAGCCGCTCGATCATCGCGTTGGCGGCGCGCGCGAGCTCGTCGAGCTCGTCGCCGACGGCCGTCTTGATTCGCACATCGCGCTGCCCGCGGCCGACGGCGCTCAGGCCATCGCGGATCGCACCGACGTCACGCAGGATCGAATCGGCGACGAGCTTGGCCGCGAGCACCGCCAGCGCGCCGGCCGCCAGCACGATCAGCGCCACGAGCACGGCCGCGTGGCCGGAGACGACCATCAACAGGCCGACCACCACCAGCGCCAGCAGCACCGGCGCGACCACGATCGCGACCCCCAACGCGAGCTGGCGTGAGAGTGAACCTGCGACCGCGCGCACGCGCGCCGCGATCCGGGCCGCGGTCCCGTCAGAGCGGCCCGCCGTCTCGTCAATGCGGCCCGCGGTCTCGTCAGAGCGGCCCGCGGTCTCGTCAGGACGAGGCGCGATCCCGCCGGTCGGATCGAGACGTGCGCCGCTCACGGCTGGAAACGGTAGCCGACTCCCCAAACGGTCTGGATGTGCTTCGGCTGGGCGGGGTCGAGCTCGATCTTCGAGCGCAAGCGCCGCACGTGCACCGTGACCGTCGAGGTGTCGCTGTAGAACGAGTACTGCCAGACCGCGTCCATCAACTGGTTGCGGGAGAACACTTGGCCCGGATGGCGTGCGAGGAACAGCAGCACGTCGAACTCGCGCTGGGTGAGCGCCACCTCCTCGCCGCGCACGAACACCTGCCGGCTGGCCGGGCGGATGCTCAGCTCCGAGCAATCGATCGGCGCCTCCTGAGTCGGCGAGGTATCGACGCGGCGCAGCACCGCATCGACGCGCGCCACCAGCTCGGCCGGCGAGAACGGCTTGACGACGTAGTCGTCGGCTCCAAGGCGCAGGCCGGTGATGCGATCGGACTCCTCCCCCTTGGCGGTCAGCAGGATCACGGCGATCCGGTCGCGGTCCTGGTCGCGCAGGCGGCGCATCACCTCGAGCCCGTCGATCCCGGGCAACATCAGGTCAAGCACGACGAGGTCGGGGCGCCGCCGGGCCGCCTGCTCGAGCGCGGAGATGCCATCGGTGGCGATGCTGGCGCCGTAGCCGGCCCGTTCCAGGTAACGCGCCACGACCTCCGCTATCGTCGGCTCGTCATCCACCACCAGAACCGACCCGCGGATGTGTTCCTCCATCGCCGCATTGTCGCAGCCGATCGTCCTGCAAACCGGGCTTAGCGGCGAGTTCACCGCCTGTTCAGACTCTTCACTAGCTGCGCGTTGCCCTCTACGGGCAATTCTTGCGCGCGCCCTATGCTGGGCGGCGATGAGCCAACCAGCTGCGCCGGACGACATCGTCGAGACGAGCGGAGCGCTCGCGCCGGGCGCTCGCGAGCCGCTGCTGGTGCTCGAGCCGCTGCGCGCTTTCCTGCGCGGCGCCGGCCTGCAAGCCCCCCGGGAGCTGCGCGCCGCACCGATCGGAGACGGCCACTCCAATGTCACCTTCGCGCTGTCCACCGGCGTGGTGCTGCGGCGCCCGCCGCGCGGGCCGCTGCCGCCCAGCGCCCACGACGTGCTGCGCGAGGCGCGCCTGCTGAGCGCGCTGGCGCCCGCTGCCGTGAGGACGCCCAGGGTGCTGGCGGTCTGCGAGGACGCGAGCGTGATCGGCGCTCCGTTCTATGTGATGGAGCGGATCGAGGGCGAGGTGATCGTCGATTCGCTGCCGGCGGCGCTCGCTGCGCCGGTGCAGCGGGACCGGATCGCCGACGAGCTGATCGACGCCCTGGTCGAGTTGCACGCGGTCGACTGGAGCGCGCTTGGACTCGACGGCTTCGGTAAGCCGACGGGCTACCTGGAGCGCCAGGTACGCCGCTTCATGGGCCTGTGGGAGCACAACCGCACGCGTGAGCTGCCGGTCGTCGAGCAGGTCGGCGCGTGGCTTGGAGCGAACGTGCCGCAGTCGCCGCCGGCGACGATCGTCCACGGCGACTACCGCCTTGGTAACACGATGTTCGCGCCCGGCTCCCCGGCGCGGCTGATCTCGATCCTCGATTGGGAGATGGCGACGATCGGTGACCCGCTCGCCGACCTCGGCTACATGATGATCTTCTGGACCCAGGCCGGCGACCCGGACAACGCCTTGCACCTGCACAGCGTCACCAACCTGCCAGGCTTTCCGAGCCGGGCGGAGATGATCGAGCGATACGAGCAGCGTTCGGGCCGCTCGATGCAGGCGCTGAGCTGGTACGTGACGCTGGCGCTGTGGAAGGCGGTCGTGTTCATGGAGGGTAACTACCGCCGTGCCGCGGCAGGCGCCACCGACGACCCGTACCTCAAATCGTTCGGTGACGTTGTCGTGGAGCTCGCGCAGCGCGCGCTGCAGGTATCCCGCGGCGGTCTCTTCTGACACGGCGAGATCGTCGTGGAGCCGAGCGTCGCGTCGCACCGGCGCGACGGCGTGTTCCGCGTCCGGGCGGAGCGCAAGAACGGTCCCGGGGCGACTCGCTCGCCGCCCCGGGACTGGGATCGCTGCCAGCTGACTGGTGAGCTACTACTGGATCTGGTTGATGGCCGCGATCGCGGCGTTCTCGACGACCTTCGGGATCGCCACGAAGTCGAGCGTGAAGCCGTAGCTGCGGCCCGTCGTCACATCGAACGTCAGGAACTGCTTCAGCAGCTGCGCCTGAGGCGGATTCGACGGGACGATCGCGTATGTGAACGTCGAGATCGGGTACGCGATCTTCTGCGACTTCGGCGGGTTGACGATGCTGACGCCGGCCGCCGGCACGCTGTGCACCGTCGCCGCGGCGTTGGCGATCGAGTTCGGGTTCGGGAACTCGAACTTGCGGGCTGCGTTCTCGACCTGGGCGGTGTGAACGCCGGCCGAGATCAGGTAGGAACCGCTGATGTAGCCGATCGCCCCCGGCGTGCTGAGCACCTTGCTCGCGACGCCAGCGTTACCGCTCGCCTGCGCGCCGACCGGGAAGTTGATGCTCGTCGCGTAGCCGTAGGTCTTAGCCCAGGCGGCGTTCACCTGCGAGAGGAAGTTGGTGAACGCATACGTGTCGCCGGAGCCGCCGGAGCGCCAGACCGGCACGATCGCCAGGCTGGGAAGCCTCACGCCCTTGTTCAGGGCGGTGATCGCGGAGTTGTCCCAGTTCGTGATCGCGCCGCTGTAGATTTCGGCGAGCACGTTTCCATTGAGCTTCAGGCCGTTACCGACGCTGGGGATGTTGTAGCCGATGCCGGTCGCGCTGAGCGCCCACGGAATCGTGATGCAGCTGTTGGGAGCGGTCTTCGTGCAGCCGGCCGCTTGGGTCGCGGTCAGCGGCGCGTCTGACGCCCCGAAGTCGACCAGCCCGCTGCTGATGTCGGTGATTCCGGAGCCGGAGCCAACCGCCGCATAATGCACGGTGTTGCCAGTCGCGTTTTGGAAGGCGGCTGCCCACTCGCTCTCGAGCGGGGCTACCAGCGTGGAGCCCGCACCTTGGAGTGTGCCTGCCATGGCGCTTGCCGTAATGCCGGTGGCGGCGCTTGTGCCGAACGCCACGGCGGCTACGCAAATCAAGCGTTTGAAGTGCAAGAGTAAGTTCCTTTCAGACGCGGGTAAACGGCGCTCGTCGTAGGAGCGCATCCGTACCATGCCCGAGGCCTCGCTCGCGCTGGTTACCAACTTGTTACTGAGATTTGGAAAGTTTGTTATCGAGTGACCTGTAACCAAGTTGTTACTGACATTTAGAGAAGTTGTTATCGGCGCTCGTCAAGTCGGCGGCGTCGCAGCCGTCTTCTCTACGCTGCGACTCCGTGCCGTCGATCGTCAGGACCAGTGAAGGCGGGTCTCCCGTCGCCGCGCGGACGCGAGCGCGTGCGCGCCTGAACGCGCTGGACCGCCGGGCCAACAAGGCACTCGTGATCGCCTGCGGCGTCGGCGCCGCGATCGTGTTCCTGACGATGATCGAGATTGCGTATCAGCTGATCAGCGGAGCCAGCGCCGCGATCAGCAAATACGGACTCGGCTTCGTGGTGCACACAAAATGGGTGCCGAACATCCTCGACGGCCATCCGCCGGTGCTCGGCGCCGGAACCTTCATCTTCGGCACGCTGGTGACTTCGGTCACCAGTCTCGTGCTGGCGACGACGATCGGGGTCGCGATCGGGCTGTTCCTGAGCATGCTCGCGCCGAAGACGGTCGCCGCGATCATCGGTCCCCTGGTCGAGATGCTCGCGGCGATCCCGAGCGTGATCCTCGGGTTTTGCGGGATCATCCTGATCGCCCCGTTCGTGCAGAACACGCTCGAGCCGTTCCTGCACTCGACGCTCGGCTTCATCCCGCTGTTTGGCACCCCCCAGCCCGATGGCGACTCGATCTTCACTGCGAGCCTGGTGCTGACGATCATGGTCGTGCCGATCATCGCCGCCCTCACCCGTGACCTGTTCCTGACCGTTCCGCGCGAGCTCACCGAGGGCGCCGAAGCGCTCGGCTCCACGCGCTGGGAGGTGATCCGCGGCGTCGTGCTACCGACGACGACCTCCGGCGTGATCGCCGCCGCTGTGCTCGGCTTCGGCCGCGCGATCGGCGAGGCGATCGCCGTGGCCCAGGTGGTCGGCGGACTCGTCGGGATTCACGCATCGCTGTTCCTGGAGGGCGACACGCTCGCCAGCCGCATCGCGACGCAGTTCACCGGCCCCGACAATGCCCTGCACGAGTCGGCGCTCTACTACTGCGGCGCGATCCTGCTCGTGCTCAGCATCGTCACCAACCTGCTGGCCAGGCGGATCGCGGCCGGCTTCCATCACCGCACGGCATGAGCGCAGTTCCGGATCCCGCCTACAAGCTCACCCCGAGCGGCAACCTGCGGCGCCGGGCGCTCGTCAGCCGCGTGATCGAAGGCGGCGCCACCAGCGCCGCCCTGCTGGCCGTCGCCGTGCTGGGGATCCTCGTCTACTACGTCGCCAAGCAGGGCATCGGCGCGATCAGCTGGACCTTCCTGACCGGCGAGCTCCCCGGCTCCGACAGCACCAGCGTCGGCATCGGCCCGGCGATCGTCGGGACCGCCGAGATCGTCGCGATCGCGACTCTGATCGCGGTCCCCGTCGGCGTGCTCACGGCCGTGTACCTGTCCGAGTTCGCGGGAGCGAGGCTGGCCGGCGTCGTGCGCCTGCTGGTCGACATGCTGAACGGCGTCCCGACGATCGTCAGCGCGATCTTCGTGTACGGATTGATCGTGGTGGGCAGCGGCGAATCCGGTTTCGCAGGCGCGCTCACGCTGGCGATCGTGATGGTGCCGCTGATCACACGCGCCAGCCTCGAGGCGCTACTGCGCGTGCCGGGGACCCTGCGCGAGGCCGCGGACTCGCTCGGCGTGGCCCGCTGGCGCACCGTGATCGGCGTGATCCTGCCCGGAGCCAGGGCCGGCATCCTGACCGCCTCGATCCTGGCCGCGGCCCGCGCCGCCGGCGAGACGGCGCCGCTGCTGATCTGCGACTCGCTCTACAACCCGACCTTTCAGCTCGACCCGTTCAAGGGCGTGCCCAACATTCCGTTCACGATCTGGACTCTGAGCGAGCAGGGCGCCGGCAATTCCACGCAGATGGCCTGGGGTGCGGCGTTCGTTCTACTGTTCGCGATACTTGTCGCCAATGTCGGCGTGCGGACGCTGGTCGCGCGCTCTAATCGGAGGTCCGTCAGTTGACGCCGACGAGCGTCTCCCCTGAGTTCCACCCAAGCGCGAAGGACACGCGTGTGCAGGTGAACCCGCGCGTGCGAATCCTGTCCGAGCAGGCGCTGACGGTGGCGCCCTCGCCAGCCGGCGAGCGCGAGGCGACGCCGGCCCCGGAGCGACAGACGGTGTTCGACATCCGCAAGGTGGCAATCGACTACGGACCCAAGCGGGCGCTCGATTCGATCAACATGAAGATCCATCGCAACCTCGTAACCGCGCTGATCGGACCGTCGGGATGCGGCAAGAGCACGCTGCTGCGAAGCCTGAACAGGATGAACGACTCGATCCCGGGCTTCAAGCTCAGCGGCGAAGTCCTCTACCACGGACACAACCTCTACGACCCGCGCGCCAATCGTGTCGAGGTTCGCCGCCGGATCGGCATGGTCTTCCAGAAGCCCAACCCGTTCCCAAAGTCGATCTACGACAACATCGCCTGGGCGGCGCGCAACCTCGGGATGAAGGACAACCTCGACGAGCGCGTCGAGCGTGCGTTGCGGGGGGCGGCGCTGTGGGACGAGGTCAAGGACCGCCTCAAATCCAGCGCCCTCGGTCTTTCCGGCGGCCAGCAGCAGCGGCTCTGCATCGCGCGAGCGATCGCGATCGAGCCAGATGTGGTCCTGCTGGACGAGCCCGCGTCCGCGCTGGACCCGATCGCAACTGCTTCGATCGAGGATCTGATCGACGAGCTGAAGACGCGCTACACGATCGTGATCGTCACCCACAACATGCAGCAGGCGGCGCGTGTCGCGCAGCGCACCGCGTTCTTCAGCCTCGGCGAGGAGCGGATCGGGACGCTGATCGAGTTCGACGACACCGAGAAGATCTTTCGCAACCCCGCGGACAGTCGCACGCGCGACTACATCACCGGCCAGTTCGGCTAGCGGTAAGGGCGCCCGCAGGGGCACCCAGAGCTGCCGCCGTTCAAGGCGCCATGATCGACGAGGTGTCGACCTGGCGCAGAATCGAGTTGCCGCACTGCCAGCAGAACGCCGCGCCGCTCGAATGCGGCGCACCGCAGGAGCCGCAAGCCCCGGCCGTAGCGGTCTGCTCCAGGCGCAGGATGCGCTCCACCTCGGCCAGCTCGGCATCGGCGTCCTGCAGAACCGCAGCGCGCTTGACCAGGATGTCGACGCGGATCCGGTCGCGGGTCGCCATCTCGTAGGCGAGGCCGCCAAGATCCCACTGCAACTCGGCGACGCGCGCCTGCAGCTGGTCACGCCGGTGCTCGAGATCGACGAGATCGTAGGCGGGCGGCGCGTTCGCGCCACCGGCGGAATGCGGCGGCGGCGTCGGCGGGTGCCCGTAGCTACCGCTGTCGTCGCTCGCCGAGTTACGGCGCAGACCCGAGGCTGTCTTTGCAAACCGTTCACGCACAGTGCGGATCCAAGCTCACGGTGCGCCGCCGAACAGCTGCGTTGTCTGCTTCCCGCCAACGCAGCCGGGTGTACCGGCCGTGCAGGACTGACCTGGTTGCGCCGTGGCGTTGCCGACGTTCTTCGAGTCGAGCGTCTTGGCGGCCGCCTGGTTGGCGGCGCTGACGGCGGCGGCTGAGGGCGCCTTCGACGCCGAAACGGGCGCCTTAGCGGTCGCCTTCGAACTGGGCTTCGCGGCCTTCGAGCTGCTCTTGCCGGTCGGTGCGGCGGCGCCCGTCGAGCCGGTCGGTCGGGCGCCGCCGCTGCTCGTACTCGGCGTCGTCGTGGCGCTGGTGACAGTGCCGCCGCTGCTCGCGGCGGGCACGTTGATCACGGTCGGTTTTTGGGCGACGGGAGCCGGCGCGTTATTCTCGCCGATCAGCACGCCCACGCCCAGTGCGAGCAGGAGCGTCGCCACGCCGGCGATCAACGTGGTCGACGCCGACGCGGTCATGCGGGTGCGCTGCCGGCGCGGTCGCTGGGGCAGCTGGGCGCCCGATGGGGCCTTGGAGTTGGCTGCCGGCGCTGTGAACCGCGGCTTGCCGCGGCGTTCACCGCAATCGATGCAGTAGCGCTGGTCGGGCGCCATCCCGGCGCCGCAGTGGCTACACGTGTCGCTGCTGGAGCCGATCAGCGAGACCTCGGCGACCGGACCACCGACTGCAACGGAAGTCGAGCGCTGATCGGCCGGCTCACCCGATGCCTGAGGCGATGTACGTGTCGTGGTCGACATTGCTTGCCCCGAGAGTATCGAAGTGATCAAGCGCGGTCGTGTGAATATGATGTGAACAAGATCGGCTCGGTCCGGGTGTGTTGTCATCGTGCTCGCGATAATGGGCGCTGGTGACGGCAACGAACGTTTCCCGCCCATGCCCTGAGTGCGGCGCCGCGCTGGCCGCCGGCCAGCGCTACTGCCTGGAATGCGGGAAGCGGATCCGCGCGCTGCCGGCGAACGTCGCGCTCTACATCGAGGCAATCGAAGGGCGTCACCGCGATCCCGCATTCGTCACGGCGATCGCCGAACCAGACGACGAGTCCGGGCTCGCTCCGTTCCTGCCGTTTGCGATGCCCTCACCGCGCGCGGCGGCGGTCGCCGTGCTGGGAGCGCTCGCGTTCGGGACCCTGCTCGGCTCAGGCAGCGACAGCCTCGCCTCCTCACCGCTGATCGTGCTGATGGAGACGCCGCGGGCGCTGGCCCAATCGCTGCTGGGCAGCTCCACGGTGACGACGCCCAGCGCCGCCTCCAGCGGCGGCGGCGGAGCCGCTCCGGGTACAACCAGCGTTGCCGATAACTCCGGCACCTCCGGCCCCTCGTCGTCGGCCGCTACGCCTTCGACGACGAGCACCAGCCCGACCGCGACTACGACCACGACGAGCACCGGCGCCGCCTCGGTGCTGCCGCCGACCAAGCACGTGTTCGTGATCGTGCTCGCCGACCAAGGCTACGCCACCAGCCTCTCACCGGCCTCCAAGGACAAATACCTGAGCAAGACGCTCGCCGCCAAGGGCGAGATCGTGCCGAATTACTACGGCGTCGCGCAGGGCGAACTGGCGAACGAGATCGCGATGATCAGCGGTCAGGGCCCGACCGTGCAGACGGCGGCGGACTGCCCCAGCTTCACGACGGTCGCCCCGGGCAAGCGCGGCAGCGACGGGCAGGTTCTCGGCGACGGCTGCGTGTACCCGAAGGCGACGCCGACCCTTGCGACGCAGCTCACGGCTGCGCACCACACGTGGAAGGCCTATGTCGAGGGGCTTGGCGTAACCGCCGCAGCGGCTCGGGACGGTCGCCGTACGCACGAGCGCCGCGGCAAGGCAAGCGCCAAGCTCACGCGCCGGGCACGCGCCCATGCCCAGTCCCTGGCGGCGAACTGCCGCTACCCGAAGCTGGGCGCCGCCGACCAGGAGCAGGCGGTTAGCGCCGGCAACGACTACGTCACCTGGCGTAACCCGTTCGTCTACTTCCAGTCGATCACGAGTAGCAAGGACTGCCAGAGCGAGGATGTCGGGATCCCGCAGCTGGCGACCGATCTCAAATCCGAGAGCACGACCCCATCGGTGGCGTTCATCACGCCGGGGCCTTGCGATGACGGCAGCGACACACCGTGCCGGCCGGGGGCGCCGGCGGGAACCTCGCAGTCCGACAAGTTCCTCGAGTCCGTTGTGCCGGAGATCCTCGGCTCGCCCGCCTACAAAGATGACGGGATGCTGATCATCACGTTCGATCAGGCGCCGCAGGCGGGACCCAACGCAGACCCGAGCTCCTGCTGCAACAACCCCACCTACCCGAACCTGCCCGCAGCGACGCAGACGACGACGACCACCTCCGGCGCCACGACGAGCTCTACGGCAACCGGGACCACCACAACCGAGACGACGTCGACGACAGCCGATACGACGACCACAGCAGCCGCGTCCAGCACCTCGCCAGAGTCGAGCAGCACCTCCGCAGCGAGCTCGAGCACGACGCCCGTTGGCTCGAGCACCGCGTCCGCTTCGTCCGCGACGTCTGGCGACTCGACCGACACGTCCGACAGCGCGGCCACCACCTCTGAGAGCACGTCATCAGGCGACGGTCTGACTGAGAGCACGACCACAGGTGACGCTCCGACTGAGAGCACGACCACAGGCGACGCTCCGACCGAGAGCACCACATCAGGCGACGCTCCGACCGAGAGCACCACATCAGGCGACGCTCCGACCGAGAGCACCACATCAGGCGACGCTCCGACTGAGAGCACCACATCAGGCGACGCTCCGACTGAGAGCATGACCATAGGTTCCACGTCGACCACGTCGACCACGTCGACCACGGCGGCTGCCGGCACCGGCACCGGCGCCGGGACCGGCACGACCACGACGTCGAGTGAGATCACCTCCGGGTGTTCGAGCTCGACCACGACGTCGAGCGGCACCGCCTCCGGGGATTCGAGCTCGACCACGACCTCGAGCGACACCACCTCCGGGGATTCGAACTCGAGCACGGCGTCGAGCGACACCACCTCCGGGGATTCGAGCTCGAGCACGGCGTCGAGCGACACCACCTCCGGGGGTTCGATCGCGACGACGACGGGATCGACCACGACCGCCACCACGACGACCTCCACGGGCGCGACGACCTCGCCTGGCACATCCTCGAGTTCGAGTTCGAGTTCGACTACTACGGCAGCTTCGACATGTACATCGACGCCGAGCCTCCCCACGGGTCTGCTGCCCGGAGAGACAGCGGGCGGCGGCCAGGTCGGGATGCTCGTGATCTCGAGCTACGTGATCCCCAAGAGCACCGACGACGTGGACCAGGCCAACCACTTCTCGCTGCTGGCATTGATCGAGGATCTGTTCTCGCTCAAGCCGATCGGCTACGCCTCGAGCGCATCGACGTTCTCGACCGGGGCGACCGGACTGTTCAACAACTACAGCGGCTGAGGCGCTCTATTCGGAGAGGCTCTAAGGGCCTTGATGAGGGGCGCGGCAAGCGGCCGCGCCCCCCAAAACGGCTACTAGCTCCCGACCAGCGTTACGGTCTTGTTGGTCGGCGCGCTCTGATCGGTGGTCACGATCACGGTCAGCTTGCCGGCGAGCTTGCGCGACTTGCTGGCGTCGAGCAGCTTGCGCGCCTTGGCGCTGAGCTTGCCCGTGATCGTGGAGCTCTTGCCGGCCTTGAGATTGACCGCCGTAGCCAGAGCGACGAGCGTCTTGCGCCCGCTCTTGACCGTGAGCTCGAGCGAGCCCGTGCAGCGGAGCTCACCGTTGCAGGCAACGAACACCGAGGCCTTCCCGTGCTTGACGGCGACCGTCGAGGACGTCAGCTTGACGGCTCCGAGCGGCAGCGTCGTGAACTCGAGTTGCTGGCCGTTGATCTGCTCCGCGTTCAGGTAGGAGCCACCCGGCTCGTATTGCGCACCGAGCACGAACTGGTAGGTGCTGTCCGGGTTCAGCGGCAGGGCATCGCCGGCGCAACTCGCCGCCGGATAGCAGCCGATCGTCGCGGACACGGTGAGCGTGCCCGATCCCGTCGGCACGCACGCCGGATCGGTGTAACTGACATTGTCCTGGTTGCCGAGCCAGTCGCCGATCGTGTCGTACTCGAACGAGTAGCAGACGTTCGACCCGGCCGTCGTGGTCGTATCGATCGTGCCGCTGAGCACCGCCGACTCAGACGTGATCGAGGCCGCCAGCTGGACCGTGGGCGTATTTTGCGCCAGCGCCGACGTCGCGGCGAAGCCGCTCAGCGCCACCGCGGAGGTGGCGACCAGCGCCAGGCGGGGGATCAGTCTTCTCAAAGCATCCTCCTTGGGGTTTTTATCTTCGCTACGTGTCACGCGCATCGCAGTGCACACGTGCCTCTCGCCAGCAGCCGATCAGCCATCGACGCTGGTGTGACACGTTCCCTCCTCTAATTGGCAGAGGGCGGGCTCACTACGGCATGCATAGCTGGACCGCCTCGAACAATCTTGCATCGTTCCTGAGGCGGCCGAACGCTACCACGGCGTTTGTCGGCGACTCTGTCTCAGCCGACGCTTTGCCCCGATCTGGCTGCGCTTACACGAAATAGTTACAACGCATTAACAAGTCGCGGCCTCGTGGTAACAACTTGGTAACAACACCCGTCCCTCTCGGACGGTCGCACGGGCCGGCGCCACCGATCGGCATGCCCGGGTGCCGCAACGCAGCCCGGGGCATGCTGAGGAACCCAACCCGGCAGCAACCGAGCCGCTTTGGGTCCTTGGCCTGCGTATAGCCGCTCGAGAACCCAATCCGGCGAGGACGCCGGCGGTTTGGGTTATCCGAGCTCGATCGACTCGATCACCGGCGGCTCGACCGGGCGGTCGCGCGCGGCCGTCGGCAACCGCTCGATCGCATCAACCGCCTCCATGCCTTCGGTCACCTGACCGAACACCGTGTGCTTGCCGTCGAGCCAGGGGCAGCGCTCGGCGGTGACGATGAAGAACTGGGACCCGTTCGTGTTCGGGCCGGCGTTCGCCATCGCCAGCGCTCCCCGCACGACCTTGTGGCTGTTGAACTCGTCCTTGAACGTGTAACCCGGCCCGCCCGCGCCGGTTCCATCGGGGCATCCACCCTGGATCATGAAGTCGGGGATCAGGCGATGGAAGATCAACCCGTCGTAGAACTGCTCCTGTGCGAGCTTGCGGAAGTTGGCGACCGTCTCCGGCGCGTCGTCGTCGAACAGCTCGATCACGATCGTGCCGGCGGTGGTGTGCATGGTGGCTGTGCTCATGGCCGTGACCTTACCGTTGCCGTTGCGCCCTTAGGGACGCGCGTGCTCAGCGACGCGTCAGCTCGAGCGCGAGTCGCCGGCCGCGGACCTCGCCTCCCGCAACGAGCTCGACGACCCGCTGCGCATCGCGCTCGGGGACATCGAGCAGCACGAATCGCTCGAGTACCCGTACGTTGCGGACCGCTTCGCCATCGAGGCCGGTGGCGAGCGTGATCGCGTGAATGATGTCGGACGGCTCGAACCCGTCGGCGCGCCCTCCGGCGACGATCACGCCCCGCAGCGGCAGTTCGCCGTCGAGCGGCTCGTGCGGCTTGGAGTGGCGCCGTGGCTTCGGCGTGACTGCCAGGGCGGCGACGTGCGCACCCTTCACCCAGGGGGACAGCTTGACGCCGGAATGCCGTTCGATCGCCTCGACGTCACGCTGCTGGCGGGGCTCGTACAAAGTGATCGCGCGGCCGCTGCGGCCGACTCGGCCGGTGCGACCGATCCGGTGAATGTAGATGTCCGGCGAGGTCGGCACGTCGAAGTTGATCACGTGCGAGACGGTCGAGATGTCGAGCCCGCGGGCAGCGACGTCGGTGGCCACGAGCAGCGGCGTTCGCCCTTCCTTGAACGAGATCATCACGCCGTCGCGAGCGCCCTGCGTCATGTCGCCGTGCAGCGCCTTGACGTTCATGCCGCGGTCACGAAGCAGGCGGTAAAGCTGATCTGCACGGATCTTGGTGCGCACGAAGATGATCGCCTGGGCAGGCCGCTCGGCCGCCAGCACGTCGGCCAGCACCTCGGCTTTCTCGCGCGGATTGACCTCGACCGAGAATTGCTCGACGCTGTCGACCGTCAGCGTCGCGGTCTTGACCTTGACCGTGACGGGGTCGTACAGGTACTGGGCCGCGAGGCGGCGGATCTCGGCCGGCATCGTCGCCGAGAACAGCGCCGTCTGGCGGCTGCCCGGGGTCAGCGCAAGGATCCGCTCGACGTCCTCCAGGAACCCGAGGTCGAGCATCTCGTCAGCCTCGTCCAGGACCACGAACCGGCAGGCATGCAGCATCAGCGAGTGACGTGAGATCAGATCCTTGACGCGCCCGACGGTGCCGACGACGACGTGGCCGCCGGCGCGCAACTGCGCCTGCTGCGTGCGGATCGGCGCCCCCCCGAAGACCGCCACGACATCGACTCCCTTACGCGCGCCGTAGGCGCGCAGCGCCTGCGTGACCTGAATGCAGAGCTCGCGCGTGGGCGTCAGCACGAGACCCTGCACCTCCTGCTCGCCGGGGTCGACGTAGGTCAGCATCGGGAGCCCGAAGGCGGCCGTCTTGCCCGAACCGGTCTGGGCCTGGCCCATCACGTCGCGCCCCTCCAGCAGCAGGGGGATCGTCTGCTCTTGAATCGGGGTCGGCGCCTCATAGCCAAGGTCGACGAGCGCCTGGAGGATCTCGGCGCGCAGGCCCAGCTCGGCAAAAGTACTCATCACGCCAGACGATAGACGGCTGTGGTCGCCGACGCTCTGCAGACCAAATGCTTCGCTACCTAATCATTTGGTACCTTATGAACCGCGCCCTCCCTAGGGTCCTTAAGGCCACCCTTAGGCCCCCTAAGGCCACCCTTAGGCCACCCTTAGGCCACCCTTAGGCCACCCTTAGGCCACTGGCTAGTCCCACCAAGACAAGCGGTCGGGTTTAGGTCAGGTTTGGGTCCAGTTACTAGTTGGCGCCGGCGGCCAGCACCGAGTTCGGCTCGTAGCCCGCGAAGCTGACGCTGCGTGCCCGCGGCGCACCGTCGCTGACGACCACGCAATAGGTCTGGCCGCCGAGGTCGAACACGCAGGCGCGGTAGATGCTGCCGGGCTGGATCGCGTAGGTGTCAAGCGTCTCGAGGTCGTGACGGAAGGCGACCGGAGCGTGCACGGCGATCCACTCGCGGGCGCGCGAGTTCGCGACGCGGAGAGCATCGCGCGATGCGATCAACGAGGAATGGTGGATCAGGCCGGCCGCCAGCAGGGCCGCGCTGGTGGCGTAGACCGCGACCGTGCCACCGTAGTTGCGCGCGACCACGCGTGGCATGTCGACGCGGTGGCGGCGGATCAGCAGGCCAAGCGCGGGCGCCAGCACGATCACCGCGATCAGCATCGCCCACAGGGAGACCAGCCAGGCACTGGCCAGCGATTGCGCGTCGCCGATCGGGGGCAGCGCGTGGCCGATGATCGCGTCGGCGAGCGTGAGCAAGATGAACGATGGCCATAGCCAGGCCCCGCGCAGCCGCCAGCGCAGGCGCACCAAACCTGGAGCGTTCATGGGTGAAGCGTATTCCCGTGCGCAAGAATGCAGAGATGAGCACCGAATTGGCGCAGCCGGCGGCGGACGCCGGCGCAGGGGCAAGCGAGCACCTGACACTCGAGGACCGCATCTGGCTGCTGCGCGCGATGCTGATGATGCGTGGACTCGAGGAGCGCGCGATGCGCCTGTACCGGCAGGGGAAGGTGCCAGGCTCGTTCTACGACGGTTACGGCCAGGAGGCGGTATCAGCCGGCGCGGCGTTCGCGATGGCCCCTGCGGACCGGCTCTGCATCCTGCACCGGGACCTCGCCGCACACATCATCCGCGGCGTCACGCCGGAGCGGATCCTCGGCCAGTACCTCGGGCGCAGCACCGGGCCCACTCGCGGACGCGATGGCAACGTGCACTTCGGCGCCCAGGAGCTCGGTTGCGTCGGCATGGTCTCGATGCTGCCCGACATGATGCTGGTGGCCACCGGCATGGCGATGGCGTTCAAGCTGCGCGGCGAACGGCGCTGCGCGCTCACCTGGTTCGGCGACGGCTCGACCTCGCGCGGCGATTTCCACGAGGCGATGAACTGGGCGGGGGTGCAGCGACTGCCGGTCGTATTCATCCTCGAGAACAACCAGTATGCGTATTCGACCCCGCTGGAGAAGCAGTTCGCGGTCGACCCGGTGAGGCGCGCGGACGCCTACGGGTTCGACGGCGTCAAGGTCGACGGCAACGATGCCGAGGCGATGTTCGAGGCCACGCGGGCGGCGCGCGCCCGGGCGCTGGACGGCGGCGGGCCGACGCTGATCGAAGCGGTGACGATGCGGATGCATGGCCACGCCGCGCACGACGACATGAAGTATGTGCCGCGCGCGCAGGTGGAGTACTGGCGAACCCGCGATCCGATCGAGCGCCAGGAGGTCCGCTTGCGCGCGCTGGGCGTCGACGTCGACACGCTGCGGGCGCAGGTCGGCGCCGAGATCGAGGCAGCCACAGCGCGAGCGCTCGCGGCGTCGATGCCGGATCCCGCCACGGCGACCGAAGGCGTCTTCTGCGAGACCGAGGCCGAGCCGCTCGGCGACGGCGTGCCGCGCTGGTCCGGATTCCTGGCGAGTGGCGCGCCGGACGATGCCGATGGCGCCGGCCGCGGAACGGCCGGGGCCGACCCGCAGATCCCCGCCAGATCGCCGGCGCCGACCCGCAGATCGCCGGCGCCGACCCGCAGATCTCCGGGGCTGACCGGGAGGTGGTCTCCTGATGGCGACGATGACCTACCTGCAGGCGATCTCCAGCGCCCTGCGCGACGAACTGCGCGCCGATCAGCGCGTTTTGCTGATGGGCGAGGATATCGGCACCTTCGGCGGCGCCTTCAAGGTCACCGACGGCTTCATCGAGGAGTTCGGGGCCGCGCGCGTGATGGACACGCCGCTGGCCGAGTCGGCGATCGTCGGTTGCGCGATCGGGGCCGCCGTCGTCGGCATGCGGCCCGTGTGCGAGATGCAGTTCTCGGACTTCATCACCTGCGGCTTCGACCAGCTCGTCAACGTCGCCGGCAAGTCCCATTACCGGCTGGGATTGGCGGTGCCGATCACGATCCGGCTGCCGTCCGGAGGCGGTTTCTCGGGCGGACCGTTCCACTCGCAGAATCCCGAGGCGTGGCTGATGCACGCGCCGGGCATCAAGGTGGTCGCGCCCTCCACCCCGCATGACGCCAAGGGCCTGCTGCACACGGCGATCCACGACCCCAACCCCGTGTGCTTCATGGAGCACAAGAACCTGTACCGGCGGATCAAGGGCGAGGTCCCGGAAGGTATCTACGAGACCCCGCTGACCGCGCGTGTGGCGCGCTCGGGCAGCGACCTGGTGGTGATCGCCTACGGGGCGATGGTGCACGTCGCGCTCGAGGCCACTGAGGACCTGGACGGCGCCGCGGTCGAAGTGCTCGATCTGCGCACGCTCGTGCCGCTCGACGTCGACGCGATCCTCGACTCGGTCGCCCGCTGCTCGAAGGTGGTGATCGTGGACGAGGCGAACTCCACCTGTGCCGCCGGCGCGGAGGTGGCCGCGCTGATCGCGCAGCGCGGCTTCGAGGACCTTGACGGCCCGATCGTGCGCGTGGCCACGCCGGACGTGCCGATCCCGTTCTCGCCGCCGCTGGAGCACGCGGTGCTGCCGAACGTCGAGCGCGTGAGGGAGGCTTGTCGTGAGCTCCTCGCCTACTGAGACCGGCCGGCTGGTCGACGTGACGATGCCGCAGATGGGCGTCTCGGTCGCCGAGGGCACGGTGATCGCGTGGCGCGTGCAGGTCGGCGACGCGATCGGCGCCGACGAGACGATCTGCGAGATCTCGACGGACAAGATCGACACCGAAGTGCCCGCGCCGGCTGCCGGCGTGGTCAACGAGATCCTGGTCGCCGTCGGCACGACGGTGACGGTCGGGACGGTGCTGGCGCGAATCGCCGCCGGCGACCCCGCCGCGGGCGCCGGGGAGGCGGATCCGGTTCCGACAGCAGCCTCGACGGTTCCGGCCAGCTCGGAGGCCCCCGCCCGACCGACGGTCCACCCCCGCGCCAGCAACGGCGGCGCGCCGGGCACGGTGCCACTGCAGGGCACCGTGCCCGCAACCAGCGTCCGTCAGGATCGACGTCGCTACTCGCCGGTGGTGGCGCGGATCGCGGCTCAACACGGAGTCGATCTGTCCAGCGTGAGCGGCAGTGGGCGCGATGGGCGTGTGCGCAAGCAGGACGTGCTCGCGCACATCGCCTCGCCCCCGGCCCCGGCCCCGGCTCCGGAGACCCCGTCGCAAGCTCAGCCTGAACCTCCACTTCACATCGAGAGCCCCTACCGCCCCGAAGCCAACTTCGAGCAGGAAAGCGCTGGATTATCGCGGATGCGCCGCCAGATCGGCGAGCACATGAAGCGCTCGCTGCACACAGCGGCGACGTGCACGACCTGGATCGAGGTCGACATGAGCAGGGTGGAGTCGATGCGCACGCGCATCGGCCTCACGGCGTTGCCGCTCGTCGCACGCGCCACCATCGGCGCGCTGCGCGAGTACCCGTCGCTGAACGCTTGGCTCGAGGAGGAGCGCTACACGCGCAGCGACGCGGCGGTGCACCTCGGAATTGCCGTATCGCTGGGCGAGGGCGGGCTGATCGTGCCGGTGGTGCACAACGCACACGAGCTGTCAGTCGAGGGGCTCGCGGCGCGGATCAAGGACCTCGCTGGGCGCGCTCGAGCCGGATCGCTGACGCCGGACGAGGTCCGTGGCGGCACCTTCACGATCACCAACCCGGGTCAGTA
This sequence comes from uncultured Solirubrobacterales bacterium, assembly GCA_963709135.1. GTDB lineage: Bacteria > Actinomycetota > Thermoleophilia > Solirubrobacterales > Solirubrobacteraceae > Palsa-465. Next base: position 937,831 of record CAVPVI010000005.1, read on the forward strand.
CGGGTCGATCATGGCGACCCCGATCATCAACCAGCCGCAGGTCGCGATCCTCGACCTCGAGGCTGTCGTCAAGCGCGCGGTCGTCGTCACCGACGCCGACGGGAACGACTCGATCGCGATCCGTCCGATGACGATCCTCGGCTGCAGCTGGGATCACCGCGCGCTCGATGGAGCGCTGGCGGCTCAGTTCCTCGCGAGCCTCCGGCGGCGGCTGGAGACTTTCAGCGGCGACTAGTAGGGGGTCAGCTTGTAGCGGTCCCGCGCGGTTGGAGACATCGGCGGCGACTGGGGTCCGCCTGTAGCGGTCCTGATTCGAGTGCAGCCGGCAAAGCGGAGCGGTGATCGCCGCAGGCCACTGGCGCCTGCGCTCCGCCCTGGTTCTACGATCTTCTGATGAAGCCCGAGCTATGGGTCTGCAACCTCGGTACAGTCGACTATCGCTGGGCGACCGCGCTGCAGGAACGGATCCGAGCTGCACGGCAACGCGAGCTGGTGCCCGACGTGCTGTTGCTGCTCGAGCACCACCCGGTCTACACGCGTGGACGGCGCTCGGCGCCCGGAGAGCTGCCGCTCGGCGCCGCCTGGTACGCCGCCAGGGGGATCGAGATCGTGGACACCAACCGCGGCGGCAAGATCACCTATCACGGCCCCGGCCAGCTGGTCGGCTATCCGGTGGTGCAGGTCGCCGACGTGGTCGCGTACGTCCGCACACTCGAGCTTGCACTGGTGGCAGCGCTGGCCGATGAGGGAGTCGCGGCGCGCGCGCGGGCGCAGGACGGGCCGGCGTACACCGGCGTCTGGGTGCAAGAGCGCAAGATTGCCTCGATCGGGGTGCACGTGGCGCGCGGCGTGACCACGCACGGCTTCGGGGTCAACGTCAGCACCGACTTGCAGCCGTTCGGCTGGGTGGTGGCCTGCGGTCTGCCCGACGTGCGAATGACCTCGATCGTCGAGGAACTGGCCATGGATCTCCAGTCGGAGTTGGGGTCAGCGCGGGAAGCGGACTCGTCGCCGGAGCAGGAGTCAGCGCAGCAACCGGAGTCGGCGCGAGCGCGCGAGCTGAGCTGCCTCATGCATCACTTTCGCGTCGCCGTCGCACACCATGTCGCCCAAGCGTTCGGCGAGCGGCAACGAGCGGTCAGCCTGGCGGAGATCGAGGCAAACGTCGACGCGCCGGCGACCAACGCAAGCAGCAGCGTTTCGATCCGCTCCGACTCGTTCGTGAGTTGACGCCAGGTCTCGGCGTCTCGCTACGCTTGATCTCACGATGAGCGCCACGCGGTCACGCTCCAACCCCGGCGGAATCAGCAACGTGCTGTCCGTCCTCGGCCCTGAGGTCGAGCCGTTCCGCGGGCGCAAGCCTTCCTGGTTCAAGGTTCCCGCCCCAGGCGGCGAGCGCTATCGCGAGCTGCACAAGGGAATCGAGGCTGAGAACCTGCACACTGTCTGCCAGGAAGCGGCTTGCCCGAACATCGGCGAGTGCTGGCAGCGCGGCACTGCCACGTTCATGATCCTCGGCGATACCTGCACGCGTCGCTGCGGGTTCTGCAACGTCAAGACCGGCAGGCCGACGTGGAACGACCCGCTGGAGCCCGCGCGCGTAGCCCGCAGCGTCGCTCGCATGGGGCTCAGGCACGCGGTGATCACCAGCGTCGATCGCGACGATCTCCCCGACTACGGCGCCGGCGCCTTCCAGCACGTGATCCGGGAAATCCGCCGGCAGGCGCCGACGTGCAAGATCGAGGTGCTCACGCCGGACTTCCGCGGGCAGGAGATGCCGCTCGCCAAGGTGATCGCCGAGCGCCCTGACGTGTTCAACCACAACGTCGAGGTCGTGCCGCGGCTGTATCCGGTGGCGCGCCGGGGGTCGACCTTCGAGCGCTCGTGCCGTGTGCTCCAGACCGCCAAGGAGTTCGGCGGCGACGGGGTCGTGACCAAGTCCGGCCTGATGGTCGGTCTCGGAGAGTCGTTCGAGGAGATGCTCGACACGCTCGGGACGCTCCGAGCGCACCACGTCCAGGTGCTGACGGTCGGCCAATACCTGCGCCCCACCGCCGAGCACCTGCCGATCGTCCGCTACTGGCACCCGGATGAGTTCAAGCAACTGCAGCACGCCGCCTACCAGCTTGGTTTCGAGCATGTGGCCGCGGGACCGCTGGTCCGTTCCAGCTATCACGCCGACCAGCACGTGCCGCAGAGCGAGCCCGGCAGCGGCCCATTGAGAAACGAGGCCCTGGCGAGATGATCCCCCGGCGCAAGCGCAGCATCCTCCTGATCGTCGCGTTGACTGTGCTCGCCGCGGCGCTGATCGTCGTGCCCGCGGCGTTCGCCTCCGCGGGCGGCGGCTCTGGGGGCTTCGGCGGCGATGGGGGCGGCGGTGGTGGAGGCGGCGGCGGCGGCGGCAACGGCTTCGAGATCTACCTGATCTTCCGCGTGCTGCTCGTGATCGCGCGAATGGGCCACGGCCTGGGAGCGCTGGTGCTGATCGGCTTGGCGCTGGTGTACTGGTTCTACCGTCGCGGCGGTCCGAAGGCGCGAGCGTTCTGGCACGCTCGCGCTCAGTCCGGACGCGCCGCGCGCAGGACCACCAAGAAGCGCGAGCGCCGGGTGGAGCTCGCCGCCGCCGAAGCGGCGGACGTCGATCCGATGTTCGATCCCGAGCATGTGCGCGCAGCCGCCGGCAGCCTGTTCGTCGCGGTCCAGTTCGCCTGGGATGCAGGCGACAGGATTGCGCTGCGCGGCATGGTCGCGCCGAGTCTGCTCGAAGAATGGGAGCGCCGGCTCGACGACTTCGACCGCAAAGGCTGGCGCAACCGCGTGCAACCGGTCGGCGAGCCGACCGTCGAGTATGTGGGATTGAAGCGCGGCGGCCCAGCCGACGAGCATCGCGTGGTGGTCCGGATCGAGGCCAAGCTTCGCGACTACGTGGTCGATAGCTCGGGCAGACACATCAAACGCGCGGGACAGTTCACCGAGAGCGTCCGCGTCAGGGAGTTCTGGACGCTCGCCAGACGCGGCGAACACTGGATCCTGCTGTCGATCGAGCAGGGTGCCGAGGGCAAGCACGCGCTGGAGGATCAGCTCGTCGCCACCCCCTGGTCCGACGAACGGGCGCTCAAGGACGAGGCGCTGGTCGAGGGCGCCGTGGCCGATGCGGTGCCGGCCGGCACCCGCGTGAGCGAGGTCGCAGACCTCCATTTCGAAGGCGACGCCCGCGCTGCGGCGATGGATCTGAGCCTCGCCGACGGACGCTTCGCTCCCGCCGTGCTGGAAGTCGCCGCCCGCCGCGCGGTCGCGGCCTGGGCGGAAGCGGTCGACGGCAGCGACGCGCAATTGCAGGCGATCGCCGATCCGAGCGCGGTCAGGGAGCTGCTGCATCCGGGCGACCCGAGCGCCCGCACGCGGCTGGTCGTGCGGGGCCCGCAGGTCAGCCAGATCCGGATCGTCGCACTCGACGCCGCCGCCGAGCCGCCGACGCTGACGATCGATGTTGACCTGCGCGGACGGCGCTACATCGAGGATCGCGATACGACGCGGCTCGTCTCCGGCAGCTCAACCCGAAACACCTCGTTCACCGAGCGTTGGACGCTTGCGCTGAGCGGCGACGCCAATCAGCCCTGGCGGATCGCGACAGTCGGATCGCCGGCGAGCACCCCCGCCGTCCGCCCAGCCTGATCGCCCTAAGGGTGCCCTAAGGGCCTATCTCAATAACCTAAGCGGGTGCCCTAAGCAGCTGCCTCCAGCAGCGAGGGCGCCCAATCGGCGCCAGGCTCGCCGAAGAGGAACTCCTTGCGCTGCGCGGCGCCCTGTGGCGCACCTTCGGCGATCAGTGCAGTGAGCTCGGCGGCGGGTGCGGGTCGCGCGAACAGGTAGCCCTGGGCGAAGTCGCAGCCGTGGGTGCGCAGGCGCTTGACTTGGGCGCCGGTCTCGACCCCCTCGGCGGTCACGTCGGCGTCGATCGCCCCGGCGAGCGTGAGCACGGCCTTGACCATCGCACCCTGATCGCCGCCGCGCTCGAGTCCCTGCACGAACGAACGATCGAGCTTCACGCCGTCGATCCCGAGGTCCCGCAGCGCCGACAGGGACGAGTACCCGGCCCCGAAGTCATCGACGATCAGCCTCGTGCCGCGTGCCTTTAGCTCGCGCAGCTCGCGCCAGATGCTCGGCTGGTCCTCGCGCAGCGCGCTTTCGGTCACCTCCAGCTCCAGGAGCCAGGGATCGAGCCCGGTCTCGTCCAGCACGCGCTTGACAAACGCGGCGAGACCCGGGCGCTGCAGCTGACTGGCAGAGACGTTCACCGACACCGGGATCCTGCGCTCGGGGAACAGATCGCGCCAGAGGACCGCCTGGCGGCACGCCTGTGCGATCACCCATTCGCCGATGCGTCCGAGCAGGCCCGCTCCCTCGGCCACGGGGATGAAGTCCGCCGGCATCAGTAGCCCGCGCGTGGGGTGCTGCCAGCGCACCAGCGCCTCGGCCGCGACCACGCGCCCCGGCTCGAGCGCGACCACCGGCTGGTAGAAGAGCCGTAGCTCGCCTGAGGAGACGGCGCTGCGAAGCGCAGCCTCCATCTCGACGCGCTCGAGCAACTGCGCTCGCATGGTTCCGTCGAACACCGCGACGCGCCCCTTGCCGCCGGCCTTCGCGTCGTACATCGCCGCATCAGCGTCGCGCAGCACGCCGTGCGCGGTGAAGTCGGCCGGATCGCGCACCAGCACCACGCCAGTGCTGACCGAGATCCGGTGGGTGAAGCCGCCGAGCTGCACCGGCTTTGCGACCGCGTCGGTGATCCGCTGGGCGAGCATCACCGCGTCGGTGTCGTCTGACAGGTCCTCGCACAGCGCGACGAACTCGTCGCCACCGAGCCGCGCGACCGTGTCGCCGGCCCGCACGGCCGCGGCCAGCCGCGGCGTGAGCTTCCTCAGCAGCAGGTCGCCGGCGTCGTGGCCGCGCGTATCGTTGACCAGCTTGAAGTCGTCGAGATCGAGGAACACGACCGCGAGCGGGCGACCGGTGCGGCCCGCGCGCGCCAGCGCCTGTTGCAGACGCTCCAGGAACAGCACCCTGTTCGGCAGGCCGGTGAGCGCATCGTGGTGCACCTGACGGGCGAGCGCTTCTGCAGCGAGCTTGCGCTCGCTGACGTCACGTACCGCCACTGAGATCAGGCCACTGTCACCGTCGCCGAGCGGCGCCAAGGAGACCTCGGCCGGAAACTCGTCGTCATGGCGGCGCCGAGCCGTCAGCTCGAGCTCGTGCACGAATGCGGGCGTGCGATCGAACAGCGTCTGGCGAGCGGCCTGATACCAGGGGTGCGCCAAGCCGGTGGGAGTTGGCACGAGGTCCTCGACCGGACGGCCGTTGAGTTCTTGCTCGCAGTAGCCGAACAACGTGTGCGCTTGCAGGTTGGCGAGCACGATCATTCCGTCCTCGTCGATCACCATCAGCGCGGACGGCGCCTGCATGAACAGCGAGCGCAGCTGGAGCTGGGACTGCGGCTGGCAGGCGACTTTGCGGTTTTTGGGAAGCCGGCTTTCACCGGTCTCCGCTGATATGCGGGAACACCGATTCATCGAGTACAGCCACATTCGGCTAGATCAGATACTCGCTTTAGCGTTCTGGTTCAGTCTGGCCGGATGCGCATCGAGGCTCTACGCGGGAGCTGATCGACTCGTCTCGCGTGCCAGCCACGGACCAAGTCTGAGCGCGCCGACGAGCGCGACCACCACGCAGGTGACGGCGCCGAGCCCGAGGCCGGCACGCGCCCCGAATGCCGCCATTACGCCACCGACGATCGGGCCGCCGATCGGCGTCGAGCCCTGGAAGGCGACGAACCACAGCGACATCACACGTCCCCGCATGTCCGCAGCGGAGTTCAGCTGCAAGGTTGCGTTGCCGGTCGACATGAACGCGATGCTGGCGGCGCCGACGAGCACGAGCGCGAGCATCTCCGTCCCGAGGTTCGGCGCGACCGTCGCCAGCGTCAGCGCGATTCCGAACGCCATCGCCGCGATCACCAGTCGCCAGGCGCCGATCTTGCCCCGCGCCGCCACCACCAGCCCGCCGACCACGGCGCCGACTCCCATCGAAGCGGTCATGAAGCCAAAGCCCTTGGGACCGGCGTGCAGGGCCTTGTCGGCCATGTAGGGCAACGACACCTGGAACTCGTAGGCAAGGCAGCCGACCGCCGCCATCATCAGCAACGGGATCGCCAGATCCGGGGTCCGGCGGATGTAGCGCAGGCCCTCGCGCAGCTGCCCGCGCTTGCGGCCGGTGGGCTTCACCGGATGCAAGGCCGTCAAGTCCATCGTCACGAGCGAGGACACAACTGCGACGAAGCTGGCGGCGTTGGCCAGGAAGCAGACGCCGTCGCCGACGGTCGCGATCAGGATCCCCGCCACCGCGGGCCCGATGATGCGCGCGACGTTGACAAGCACCGAGTTGAGGCTGACCGCGTTGCGCAGGTGCTCGGCGCCGACCAGCTCCAGCATGAACGACTGGCGCGAGGGATTCTCGAAGGCGTTGTTGACACCCAGCGCCGCCGCCAGGACGCCGATCTCCCAGACCCGCACGTTGCCGGCCATGGTCAGGATTCCCAGGATCAACGCCTGTACCCCCATCGCCGACTGCAGGGCGATCATCAGCACCCGCTTGTTGACACGATCCGCGATCACACCGCCGTATGGGCCGAGCAGCAGCACCGGCAGCGTCTGCAGCGCCACGATCACGCCGAGATCGGTGGCCGAGTGCGTCAGCGTCAGCACCAACCACGACTGCGCGGTCATCTGCATCCAGGTCCCGACCAGCGAGATCGATTGGCCGCTGATGTAGCGCCGGTAGTTGGGCACCTCGAGGGCCGCGAACGTGGTGTGACCGATGCGCACGATGCGGGTCACGGCCGGCGCTCCGTGAGCTGCTCCGCGAGCGCCTCCAGCGCCGGCAGCGCCTGCTCGATCGCACGGCGATCCGCTTCACCGCAGCGGGCGAGCGCGGACTGCACCGCCTCGGTGCGCTGGGCTCGCAGGCTGTCGGCGAGCTCGCGACCGCGCGGCGTCGCCTGCACCCAAGCCGACCGCCGGTCGCTGGCATCGCAACTACGCTCGCAGAGCCCGCCGTCGACGAGGTCGGCGACGATCCGTGAGAGCATCGTCGGGTTGACGCCCTCCGACTCGGCCAGCTCTGCGAGCCTGATCGGACCGTGACGCTCGATGTTCAGCAACGCCGAGACGCGCGCCGGGGTCATCCCCGCGGCGGCCGCCGCGTCGGTCAGCCGCAGCCGGCGCGAGAGCCGGCCGAACACGACCCGCAGGCGCTGCGCGGTGTCGTGCTCATGTGTCGGTGGCGTGGCGACCGGGGCCATCTTCCGAGTTGCTCTCCCTCGTGGATTATTTGCTTGCTGGCAAGCATCTTATCACTGAGTGGGTCAGACGGAAATCGTGTTATACGTATTTAGCTTCCACAAGGCGTGCCGGAGCGGACGGTTCGATTTAGAGCGTCGCCAGGGCGGCGTTGAAGGTCGCGCTCGGGCGCATCGCCGCAGCGGCCTTGCGGAAGTCGGGATCGTAGTAGCCGCCGAGGTCCACCGGCGCGCCTTGAACCGCGTTCAGCTCGGCCACGATCGCCTGCTCGTCGTCGGAAAGCCGCTGTGCGAGTGGCGCGAAGCGCGCTGCGAGCTCGGGATCCTCGGTCTGCGCCGCCAGCTCCCGGGCCCAGTAGAGCGCCAGGTAGAAGTGGCCGCCGCGGTTGTCGAGCTCGCCGCAGCGGCGCGAGGGCGAGCGGCCGTACTCGAGCACGCTGCCGGTCGCGCGGTCGAGCGTCTCGCCGAGCACCTTCGCGCGTGACTCGCCGGTCTTCTCGGCCAGCATCTCGAACGACGCCGCCAGCGCGAGGTACTCGCCGAGCGAGTCCCAGCGCAGGTGGTTCTCCTTGACGAACTGCTGCACGTGCTTGGGCGCCGAGCCGCCGGCGCCGGTCTCGAACAGGCCGCCGCCGTCCATCAGCGGCACGATCGAGAGCATCTTCGCGCTCGTGCCGAGCTCGAGGATCGGGAACAGGTCGGTGAGGTAGTCGCGCAGCACGTTGCCGGTGACCGAGATCGTGTCCTCGCCGCGGCGGGCGCGCTCCAGCGAGAGGCGGGCCGCTTGCGCAACCGGGAGCACCTCGATCGTGAGACCGTCGGTGTCGAGTCGCTCGAGCTCCTCGCGGACCTTGATCAGCAGCTGCGCGTCATGCGGTCGCGTCTCGTCGAGCCAGAACACGGCCGGCGCGCCGCTCGCGCGGGCGCGCGTCACCGCGAGCGCGACCCAGTCGCGGATCGGCGCGTCCTTGGCCTGGCACAAGCGCCAGATGTCGCCGGCCGCCACCTCGTGCTCCATCAGCGTCGCGCCGGCGTCGTCGACGACGCGCACGGTCCCGGGCGCCGCGATCTCGAAGGTCTTGTCGTGCGAGCCGTACTCCTCGGCCTGCTGGGCCATCAGCCCGACGTTCGGCGTGGTGCCCATCGTCGCGGGGTCGAACGCCCCGTGCTCGATGCAGTGCTTGACCGCCTCGTCATACAGCGGTGCGTAGCCATGGTCGGGGATCACGAACTTCGTGTCCTGCTGCTCGCCGGCGGCATTCCACATCTGGCCCGAGGCGCGAATCGCGGCCGGCATCGAGGCGTCGATGATGATGTCGCTGGGCACGTGCAGGTTGGTGATGCCGCGGTCGGAGTCGACCATCGCGATCGCCGGACCGTCCTTGTAGGCGGCGTCGATCGTGGCCAGGATCGCGGTGCGCTGCGCTTCGGGCAGTTGCTCAACGGCGGCCAGCAGCACCGCCAGCCCGTCGTTTGCGTTGACACCCGCCGCCGCCAGCGCGGCGCCGTGCTCGGCGAACAGCGCCGGGAAGAAGGTGCGGACGGCGTGGCCGAAGATGATCGGGTCAGAGACCTTCATCATGGTCGCCTTCAGGTGCACCGAGTAGAGGACGCCGCGCGCCTTGGCGTCGGCGATCTGCTCGGTCAGGAACGCCTCCAGCGCCGCAGCGCGCATCACCGAGGCGTCGATCACCTCGCCGGCGAGCACCGGCAGCGGCTTGCGCAACGGCGTCACGGTGCCGTCCGCTGCGACGTGCTCGATCCGCACCGTCCCGGGCGCGGCGAGCGTCACCGATTGCTCGGTGGCGCGGAAGTCACCCTCGCTCATCGTCGCCACGTGCGAGCCCGAATCCGACGACCAAGCGCCCATCGAGTGCGGGTGCGAGCGCGCGTAGGCCTTGACCGACGCGGGCGCGCGCCGGTCCGAGTTGCCTTCGCGCAGAACGGGGTTAACGGCGCTGCCGGTCACGCGCGCGTAGCGCTCACGGAGCTCACGCTGCGCGTCGTCGCCTGGCTCGTCGGGGTAGTCGGGGAGCGCGTAGCCGTGCGACTGCAACTCGGCGATTGCCGATTTCAACTGCGGCACCGAAGCACTGACGTTGGGCAGCTTGATGATGTTCGCCTCGGGCGTCTTGGCGAGCTCGCCGAGCTCGCGCAGCGAATCAGGTAGTTGCTGCTCGGCGGTCAGGTACTCGTGGAACTGCGCCAGGATCCGCCCAGCAAGCGAGATGTCGCGTAGCTCCAGCTCCACATCGGCGGCGCCGGCAAAGGCCCTGACGATCGGCAGCAGCGACGCGGTCGCGAGCGCCGGCGCTTCGTCGGTGTGTGTGTAGATGATCTTCATTTGGCTCCCTCGGATGCCCTCAGATCCCAGCCGCTGCGCAGATCTGCGCGGCAGCGGCATCCGGCTCGTCGACAGTTACCACCAGCCGCGCGAACGGCGACGGTGCATTCAGCTCGATGCGCAACGCTGGCCGCTTGCCCAGCAGCGCCGCAAAGTCCTTGCGATCCCCGGTGAGCCGCCGCACGCCGAACGTGACCAAGCCGTGCCAACCCAGTCCGAGTGAGCGGTAGCCGCGGAGCGCGCGCCACGGAAAGCGCTCGACCACCGCCGCATCGACGGCAGACAGAGGTAGGTGCAGGTCTCCGCGCAGAGCGGCGAACCGCTCCAGCGGCGAGAGGCTCACAACGAGCTGATCACCTTGAGCGGTCACGCTGGCCATTGCGAGCGACATCATCGCACAGCGACTGCCGTCCGACCGGCCGCCGATGGCCCGAGCCGGCCCGGAGGCCTGTGGTAGATTCGAATGCCGATGCGCATTCGATTCGCGGAGCCGAGCCCGCCCGGCCACACGGTATATGACCACGTGCTGCTGCCACGGCTAGGCCTCCCACTGATGGCGACGATGCTCGCCCAGCGCGGTCATGACACGGCCGTGTTCTGCGAGATGCTGACTCCGATCGATGTGAGCGAGTGCCTTACGGCTGACCTCGTCGGACTTTCAGCGACCACTTCGACGGCGCCGGCGGCCTACCGGCTGTGCGACCAGGCTCGCGCGGACGGGATCGACACCGTGATCGGCGGCCCGCACGTCACCTTCTGTATTGACGAGGCGTTGCAACACGCTCGCTTCGTGGTGCGCGGCGAAGGGCATCAGACGCTGGTCGAGCTCGTCGCAGCGCTCCAGAACGGCGGGGAGCTGGGCTTGATCGAGGGCCTGTCGTGGCGCGATGAGCGCGGCGAGACGCACCACAACGCCGACCGCAAGCGCTGTTCGCAGGAGGAGTTCGAGAGCCTGCCGATCCCAGATCTGACGCTGATCCGCGGGCACGAGAAGCTGGGCGTCAAGCCGATCATGACGCAGTGGGGCTGCCCGTTCGACTGCGACTTCTGCTCGGTCACGGCGCAGTTCTCGCGGGTGGTGCGCTTCCGGCGCACCGAGCAGGTGCTGGCGGAGCTGCGGGGGCTCGACGCAGTCGAGGTGTTCTTCTACGACGACAACTTCGTCGTCAATAAGCACCGCACGCGCGAACTGCTGGAGGCAATGATCGCCGAGGGTCTGACGCCGAGCTTCTCGGCGCAGGTGCGCGCCGACATGGTGCTCAAGTCGCGTGCCCGCGGCGAGATCGATCACGAGTTCCTCGAGTTGATGCACAACGCCGGCTGCGAGACGGTGATGATCGGGTTTGAGAGCATCTCCGACGTCAACCTCGCACAGGTCGGCAAGAAGCTGACGGTCGAACTCTCCGAGCAGGCCGTCGGGGCATTCCACGAGCACAGCATCGCGGTGCACGGGATGTTCGTGATCGGGCTCGACGGCGATAACGTCAACAGCGCCCGCGAGACGGCCGACTTCGCGACCAGGGTCGGGATCGACACCTTCCAGTTGATGATCATCACCCCGGCCGTGGGCACCAGGCTAAACGCACGGATCAAAGCCGAGGACCGCCTGCTGACCGAGGACTGGACGCTGTACGACGGGCACCACGCGGTGCTGGCGCCCAAGCTCATGACGCCGCTGCAGCTGCAGCTCACCGCGCAGGACGCGCACGAGCAGTTCTACTCGCGCAAGGCGATCGCCAGCTCGGCGATGCAAACGCTGGTCCCCAACCTGCCAGCGCTGCTGCGGATCCTCGCGCGCCGCTCGGCAACGGCCGGCATCGCCGTAGCCCGCGAACTGCGGTCAGCGCGCCGGGAGCGTGGTGCCGGCAACACGTCGGCGATCGCGATCGCATTCGCCGAGATCGAGAGGTCGCTGACAAAGCAAGAGCGCAATCAGCTGCGAAGCGCCCTGTTCGTACCGGCGATCCGCGCCTACGGCCGCCATCAGATCCGCGTTCAGAGCTCCCAGCGCATGACGCTCGACCACATGAACCGGCTGGCCAAGCTCGATTTCGTGTCGCAGCCGAGCATCCCCGCGAACGGCAACGGCAAGCGCGGCGTCGTCCCGATCGACGCCGATCAAGAAGCCTGCCACACGTTCGTATAGATCCGCGGTCGGGGAAAGCGCAGCACTGGGGAAAGCGTGTTTGAGCGGACAAACCTCCGTGCGAGGGAGTGGTTTGTCCGTTGGATGTCGATTTTCGTGCGCAGACGGACGATCTGGCGCTCCAGGCAAAGCTTTGTCCGACCGGACATGCTAGTCACTCACGGTAACGGTTTGCGTCTTGCGGATTCGCGGCCCTGCCAGCGGCACGTAGACGACGGTCAGCCGGAGCGAGATCCGACGATGCTCGGCAAGGCGCTGGCGCTGGGCCGCCGCAAGCGTAAGCCTGAATGTCGCCACCCCGGCCCGCTTCAAGGTCAGCGTCTTTGAGCCGAATCGGACCTCGCCGGGAGCGCTGACGGACACCTCCAGGATCTCCTTGCCGCGAAGCGTCTTGACCGAGATGCGGGTGATCCTGCCCGCCGCGCGAACCGGCACGGCTGCGGTGGTGCTCGCCGTCAACGCGCGCGTATCGGTCACCGTCAGGGTCACCGGATAGTCGCCCGGCTTGGCGTACGTATGCGCCGCCGTGACGCCGGAGCCGGTGGCGCCGTCGCCGAAGCTCCAGCTGTAGGAGACGATCGACGCGCCGGCGTCGGTCGATTTCGCACCATCGAACAAGACCGCCGAGCCCGCGGCCGCATGCGCCGGCGAGACGACAAACGCAGCGGTTGGCTTGTCAAGCACCGTCAGCGGCGCGACGACTACAACCGCGTGACTCGTGGTGGCGAGGTTGCCCTGGGCGTCGACGAGCGTCAGCGTGACCGTATAGGTGCCTGGCTGAGCGTACGTGTGGGCCGTCGCTGACGGCTCGCCCGTGGCGAAGAAGCTCGGTTGACTCCCGCCGAGACTCCAGGTCTGGAAGCTCGTCTGACCATCGCCGAAGCTCCAGGTGGCGCTACTGAAGCCGCTCGAGGCCTGACTGGCGCTCGGATCGAAGCTGGCACCGATGGCTGGGGGTGGGAGCGCCGCCGCGCTGAACCTGTCAGCGATCGTGTCCGTCGACGGTTGCGCTTCGCAATTGACGTCACCATCGCTCCACACGGTCTGCGTGTAGTAGCGGTCGCCATTGATCAGCTGGTCGTACAAGGTCCCGTAGCTTGCGGGCGCCACCGGCGTGGGATCACCGCCGAGTGCGCCGTAAGCGTTCGGGTCAAGGCCGTTCGCAGGATCCGCGACGGCGCTGTAGGCCTCGCAGTCATCAGCGATCTCCTGGTGTTGCTGAGGGTTGGGGTTCGCGTCGTCGAACCAGGCCGACAGCAGCGGATCGGTGATCGACTCGTTGTCCTCGTGGCTGATGTCGTCCAGCTCGATGTCCGCCAGATCGCCGTTGGGCTCCTGCAAGGCGGAGGATTGGTCGGACTGACAGTTCTTGGGGCTTTGCGACAGCGCCTGGAACGGGGCCGCAGCGTAGATGACGTTACTCGCGCCGTCCGCGTAAAACGCGTGATAGGAGCAGAAGCGCCCAGCGGCCGAGCAGTCGCCGGTCTGCAGGCAGACGTTGACGGTGCTGGGCGTGACCACGAAGTAGACCGGCGCCCCGGCCGGCATCTCGCTCTCGCCGGTGGGTCCGTCACTGGGCAGCCCATCGGCGCTCAGCAGCCGCGTGAGCTCGGCCTGGATCTGAGGATCAGTCAGGCAGATCGGATAAGCCGGTGCCTCAGGGCACGCCGCGCTGTCACCATCGGCCGGGTAGGGCTGGGTGTCGGAGATCGCCTGCGTCGCGGCCGAGAACGTCTGCTCGCCGCCCGCGAATCCGGTCGCGTCGGTGTACTCGCGCGCGACGCCATACACGTCGTCGGCCTCGCCGCTGTCGGTCGCGACGTCGGTCAGATACTGCTCGAGCAGATTGCGAGCGGGCGCCGGTATCCCCGTACCCGACGGGTCCCAGAACACCAGGAACGGATCAGAGCTGTGGAGCACAGGACCGCCGTTGTAGTCAACGTCGCCGTTGTCACCGAGCCCCTGCGCCATGAACTGTGTTCCCGCGGCAGCTTGCCCCGCGGCGCCGGGCCCGGCCCCGAGTTGCACCCCAACGAGATGACCGTGCACGCGCAGAATCACAGCCTGCGCCGTCGGCACCGGCAATGCGGCAGGACCGGCGAGCAGCGCACCGACGAGCAGCGCACCGGCGAGCAGAGCACCGATGAGCACCGCACCGGCGCGCAACGTCGCGGGAAACATTCCTTCAGCACGCTTGAGCACTTAGTCGCCGTGTGTTATATCTCAGTCGGGATAGTTGCCGGCGCAGGGGAGCAACGGAGAGGATGGCAGCCAACGGTGATCGCGCGCGATCTACAGAAGCGGCACTTGCTTGCGGCAGCAACTGAACGCTCGCCCCGCAGCCGAAAGCAACAGCGCTTGGCGACTCGGGCACTATCGGCGCTTGTGTTGTCAACTTCGGTTGCCCTGCTAACCGCGGCGTCGACCGCGGTGGCCTCGTCGTCACCGAGGCAGCTCGAGGTGACCGTTGCGGTCAGCGGCGAGGGTGTCGTGACGCTGGGTAACGGTGGTTCTAGCTGTGGCACTCAATGCTCCGTTCTAGAGAGGGCTGGGAAGCTGCTGGGATTGACCGCGACGCCGGCTCAGGGCTACTCGTTCAAAGGGTGGAGCGACGGCTGCTTCGGCACCGCTCTCGTCTGCGCGCTCGCACCAGATGCCGACACGACCGTGCACGCGACCTTCGTTTCCGCTGGAGAGCTCGAGCTCACGGTCGGCGGGCCTGGCGTCGTTTCGATGGCCTCAGCCGGTCTTGCCTGCGGGGGCACAGAGGATTATTGCGAAGCCAATTTCCCGGTCCTTGACCAGGTCCAGCTGACGCCAACGCCGGCGCCCGGCGCGCAATTCGCGGGCTGGGGTGGCCCCTGCGCGCAGTACGGCACCGGCCCCTGCGACGTCCAGGTTGGTCTCAGCACCGGCGTCACGGCGACGTTCGAGAACGCCGGCACGACGTCCGAGGGTGTCGCCGCGAGCGGCGATCAGGCGAGTCTCACCGTCACGCACGAGCAGACACCAATCGCCAGCGCCCCGGACGTTCTGAGCTCTTGCGTCGATCTGTCTCCGTGCACCGGCGAGGTCACGCCAGGCACATTTCTGACGTTGACTGTCGGCGGCGGGTTCGTGATCTCGGGCGCGCCGATCCTGGCGAACTACGCCTGGAGCGGTGCATGTGTTGGGAACTGGCCGGTCTGTTCGCTCGTTGTCGATTCCCCGGCGAGCGTTACCGTGAGCGAAGCGTCGGGATTCACCTCGACGCCCGGATACAAGCGCGCACCGAACGGCGATCAAGCTTTCCAGACCACGGTGTCCGGCGCCGGCATCGTCTTGGCAAATGGCTTCAGGCTCTACTGCAGCGAGGCATTGACCCTCAACCAGTGCGATTGGAACTTGCCCAGTGGACGCTTGGTGACCCTGGTGGCGAAGCCCAGCAAGCGCGCTCACTTAGTGGGGTGGAAGGGGGACTGCAGTGGGAGTCGACCGACGTGCAAGTTGCGGATCGGGCCTTCGGAGGGCGCCAGCGCGGCGTTCGCCCGTTAGCCGTGGCGGCTGACGACTCGTCGCGGCCCGGGACTGAGTCAGACACGAGTCCCGGCGGATCGGACGCCGGGGCATCGAGCAGCTCGGAGCCGCCTGGCGGAGAATCCTCGACGGGATCATCGAGCGGCGGCCACCAGCGATCCGGAGGCACCGTGGGGCGCTGGGTCCGCAATCGGCTGGGTAAGGGACTGACCACCGCAGGGGCCCTCGTCGCGGTGGTGGCGGGCACAGTTGGGATCCTGTTTCAAGTGGACCCGCGCCTGTCCCCGTGCCTCGGTGGCCGCAACGCCACGTTCACGGGCGCGCCCGTGTTTCCGCAATATCCCTATCAGCGCTACCTGATCGATCTCGGTTACAGCCAAGCTGTCGCCTCCACCTACCCGAACTGGAACGGTGCCGAGGTGCGGTACAGCTATGAGGCCAACGACCTCCGCGGCGACGAGCTCGTGCTCAGGGTGACGCTGGTGAAGCTCGCCAAGGACGGGACAATCGCATCGGTCGATACGGACGTCCTGGACCAGAGGGACCTCGCCATGGAGGAGATGTTCACGCCTGAGCAATGCTCTCAAGCAGGCGGCAAAACGTTCTGGCTGCGCCTGCCGGCGGGGCGGGGCCGGTACGAGATGATCTTGGAGCTGTACGTCGGTCTCGGGTATACCGATCGCGTCGCCCTCGGGCAGACACCGGTATTCGACGGCTGACCGGGGCATCTCGGCGGTTACAGCTCGGCCAAGGAGGTGCTTGGGGGCTACTACGTGTTCGAGGGGGCCGACTTGGTGTCGGCGTACGGCCCGTCCGTGATCAGATTCTCGGGAGTACGACCAACCTTCGGGTTCGTTCTGCGTCTATGTAGGTATGAGTGACTCCGTCCGCGTTCTCGTGGCTGACGCACCAATCACCCGGCTCGGGGTCCGCCTCGCGCTCGAGGGCTACGCGGTCATCTGCGCCGAGGCCGAGAGTTGCGCGCTTGCGATCCGAGCGGCATGCTCCGAGCGGCCCGACGTCTGCCTGATCGGTCACTCGATTCCTGGCGGCGGAATCACGGCGATCCGCGCGATCTCAAGAGCGGTGCCGGAGACGTCGGTCGTCGTGTTGTCCGACCGCGATGACACGAGCGACCTGGTGCGCGCGGTGCGGGCCGGCGCGGTGGGGTTCGTTCCGGCTAGCTTCGATGCCGAGCAACTGCGACGCGTGATTAGCGTTGTGATCAATCACGAAGCTGCCGTGCCGCGCTCGATGGTGCGTAGCCTCGTCGATGAGCTACGGCAACTCGAGCGCACGGCCGAGGACCACTTGTCCCTGCGCGAGGCCGAGATCCTTGGAAAGCTTCGACTCGGCCACTCGACCACCGAGATCGCCAAAGGCCTCATGATCTCCCCGGTGACCGTTCGGCGCCACATCTCGAAGCTGGTGCACAAAGCTGGCGTACGCGATCGTGACGAACTCGTCAGCGTCTGAGCATGGTGCATCGGCCTGCGTGCGCCCGACCCAAACCATCCCGTCGCAACCGGGGAAATTATGAGTTGGACTGTGCTGTCGCGGTCGCGGCGCTGACGATAGACACGGAGCCGTCGCCGGTGGTGGTTGCGGACCCGTCGCTGGATCCAGAGCCGTCTCCGGACGCGTCGCTGGTGGCTGACGCGTCGCTGGGCGCGGTCGTGGTCGCGGTTGCGGAACCATCACTAGACGCGGACGCGCTGCCGGCGGTCGCCCCGTCGCTGGATCCAGAGCCGTTGCCCGAGGCGCCGCTGGTGGAGGACGCGTCGCTGGGCTTCGGTCGTCGAGGCGGTTGCGATTGCGGTTGCGAAACCACCGCTGGTCGCGGACGCGTCGCTGGTGGTTGATCCGTCGCTGCATCCGGGGAGCCGTCTGCGGACGCGTCGCTCGTAGTCGGCGCGTCGGTTGGCGCGGTCGTGGTTGTGGTTCCGGACGCGTCGCTGGTTCCGGATGCGTCGCTGGTTCCGGACGCGTCGCTGGTTCCGGACGCGTCGCTGGTTCCGGACGCGTCGCTGGTTCCGGACGCGTCGCTGGGGGCGGGTCGTGGTTGTGGTTGCGGACGCGTCGTTGGTGATGGACCCGTCGCTGGATGCCGGGAGCCGTCTCCGGACGCGCCGGCGGTCGTGGACGCGCCGCTGGGCACGATCGTGGTTGTGGTTCTGGACGCGTCGCCGGTGGTGGACGCGCCGCTGGGCACGGTTGTGGTTGTGGTTGCGGACGCGTCGCCGGTGGTGGACGCGTCGCTGGGCGCGATCACGGTCGTGTGTCCGGACGCGCCGCCGGTCGTGGACGCATCGCTGGGCACGATCACGGTCGTGGACCCGGACGCGCCGCCGGTCGTGGACGCATCGCTGGGCACGATCACGGTCGTGGACCCGGACGCGCCGCCGGTCGTGGACGCATCACTGGGCACGATCACGGTCGTGGACCCGGACGCGCCGCCGGTCGTGGACGCATCGCTAGGCACGATCACGGTCGTGGACCCGTCCGATGAAGCTGCGCTGGTGCTCGCAGCGCTCGGCGTCGCCCCGCTGGGTCTGGTCGCCGAGCCGCTGGCAGCCGGTGTGGTCTGGGCAGCGGAGGACGACGAGGACGCGTTTGCTGGCGTTGACAGAGTTGCTCGCGTTGGCACGTAGCTCGCGACCAGAGGCGGTTGTCGATGGGTGAGTGGCTGGGTGCTGGTGCTGTGGCTTACGGCCACGACCCCAGTAGCGATTGTGATCACCACCGCGAGTTTTGTGACGATCCCCAGGGAACCTGACGCCACTGCTCCCGAGACGACCGCGGAGCTCGCGCTCGCGAGACCGGTCGTTGCGGCGGCAGCCGGGGCTCCCGCGGCCAACCCGATGCCGCCGGCCCCCGAGCCGCTAGCGGTGAGGGTCCCTGCTACACCGGCGCTCGTGGTGATTGAGCCGACGCTACCGGCCGCCGTCGTGGAACCAGCCCCAGCGACGCTGACTGTGGCTGCGCCACTCACGCCACCGGCTGCTGTCGCGCCACCGGCTACAGTAGTTCCGCCAACCGCGAGCGTCGGGCCGCCAGCAGCGCCGGCTGCGGCCGCGACGCCGCCACCGCCCAGCGCCGACCCAAGCACAGCGGACTTCAGCTCGCCAGTCGCTGTGACGGGCAGGATCAGCGCCAGCGCGGCTCGCTGGCGCCGAACCTCGACCTCGAACGCCGCGCAGCCGGGGCAGCGTTCGATGTGCGCACGCGTCATGCTCCGCGGCAAGATCCTGCCGCGGACCGTCGCCAGCCGCTCACGGATCTCTGAGCACGGGCTATCGCGCGCGTCGCGGCCGCGCGCGAGTGCTTCTCGGGCTTGGAAGATAAGCGCTTTCACCTTTTCCGTGCGCACGCCCAACACCAGCGCGATCTCCGCCTGCGAGTGGTCGCCGAGCTCAAAGAGCACCAATGCGGCGCGCTGGTCAACCGGCAAGCGCTGCACGTCCGCCAGCAACTCGCGCAGCTCCTCCCGCCGCACGACATGTGCTGATGGGTCATCGAAACAGCGCAAATCACCCACCACGCCGTCGAGATCGACCACCTCCTGCCGAACCCGCAGCTCCGACAGGCAGCGGTTGCGAGCGATCGTGTAGAGCCACGGCCGCAGCGACACACAGCCATCCCGATCACGCAACGCCCGATACGCGGACACAAAAATCAGCTGCAGCGCGTCCTCGGCCCCCTCACGGCTCCCGAGGAGATGCACGCAGAACGCCAGCACGCCGCCGGCATAGCGATCGTAAATCACCTCAAATGCTGCACCATCACCGGCGCGCACACGCTCGACGAGCTCCTCGTCGCTACAGCCCGCCGCGTCCCAGCAATCCACCGCGCCAGCCACCGAAACGGATCGCACCGCCACGCCCATACCAGCATTATGAAGGACTCCCGTCCGAGACGCCTCCGGCTGGCGAGTGAGCTCGGGGTCCTTACCCCGACGTCGGCTCGCTTCCCGCTCGCGGACTTGCTCGCGTGCGGTTGCTGTCTGCACGCACCCGCCGGGCGACGGCTCAGGTGCGTATGCGCTGGGCGCCGGTGTAGATGTTGACGCGGCCGGCGCGGGCGAAGCCGGCGAGGGTCATGCCGCGCTCGGCGGCGAGCTCGATCGCCAGCGACGTCGGGGCGCCGACGCCGACGATCACCGGCGCGCCGGCGACGGCGGCCTTTTGCACGAGCTCGAACGCGAGTCGCCCGCTGACGCACAGCATGCAATCGGACAGCGGCAAGCGTCCCTCCTGTAAGGCCCAGCCGATCACCTTGTCCATCGCGTTGTGGCGACCCACATCCTCGCGCACCGCGAGCAGCTCGCCGCCGGCGCTGAACAGGCCCGTGGCGTGCAGGCCGCCGGTGCGCTCGAACCCCGGCTGGCGCAGCGCCTCCGGGAGCGCCGCCAGCAGGGACCGAGCCACCACCGGGCCGGGCGAGAGGGGCGGCGAGAGCACCGCGATCTCGGCCAGCGCGCCCTTCCCGCAGACCCCGCAGGAGGAGGTCGTATAGAAGCGCCGCGCGCCCGGATCGCGGGCCAGCGGGCCCGCGACCTCGATCACGTTGGCCGCGAAATCGCCGGTCAGGCCGGCTTCGCGCGGGCCGTCGATCAGGCCCTCGCCGTAAAGGAAGCCGAGCGCCAGTTGCTCGTCGTGACCGGGCGTGCGCATCGTCACCGCCAGCGGGGCGCCGTCGACGCGGATCTCGAGCGGCTCCTCGACGGCGACCTCGTCGCGCTGGCCGTCGCGCACGATCACGGCCAGCATCCGCGGCGCCAGGCTCACCGCAGCACCGGGCCGCACGCGATCACGGCCGGCATCCGCGGCGCCAGGCTCACCGGAGCGCGGGTTCACCTAGCGCCGGCGAGAACGCCGGCTGCTCGGACACGGGCCTGACGTCGACGGCGATCACCTTGTACTCGGGACAGCTGGTGTTGACGTCGGCCGAGGAGCCGATCAGCAGGTTCGTGCGCACCTCGGGAAAGTGGAAGGCGGTGAACACGTGGCCCGGATCGATCCGGTCGGTGACCCTGGCTTCGGTCTCGATCCAGCCGAGTGCGCTACGGACCGTCACCCGCTGGCCATCGGAGACCCACAACCGCTGCGCGTCACCGGGGTTGATCTCCAGCCAGTCGCGATCGACGAGCTCGATGTTGGCGGTGCGGCGCGTCATCGTGCCGGCGTTGTAGTGCTGCAGGCGACGGCCGGTGACCAGGATCAGCGGGAACTCCTCGCTGGCCATGGAGCCGGGCTGCTTGTAGGGCAGCGCCGCGAAGTGACCCCTGCCGCCCGGCCGCGCGAAGCGCTCTGCGTAGAGCATCGGCGAGTCGGTGCCGTCGGCGGCGACCGGCCACTGCAGGCCGCGGCGGCCGAGCCGTGCGTGGCTGACGCCGGCCAGCTCGGGCGTCAGCGCCGCGATCTCGTCCATCGCCTCGGCCGGCGTGCGGAAGCCCATTTCGTGGCCGAGCGCGCGCGAGAGCGTCGTGATGATCTCGAAGTCGGTCTTCGCCGCCCCGGGCGGATCGACGGCCGCCTGCACCAGTTGCATGCGCCGCTCGGCGTTGGTGAAGGTGCCGGTCTTCTCCAGGAACGAGGACGCGGGCAGGATCACGTCTGCGTACTTGGTCGTCTCGGTGTGGAAGATGTCCTGGCAGACGAGGAACTCGAGCGACTGCAGCGCCTTGATCACGTGGTTGGTGTTGGGGTCGGTCTGGGCGACGTCCTCGCCGAAGATATACATCGCTTTCAGCCGGCCGTCGATCGCGGCGTCGAACATCTGCGGGATCGTGTAACCCTTCTGGCGCGACAACGGCACGCCGTAGCGGCGCTCGAACGTGCCGGCCACCTGCTCGTCGGCAACCGAGCGGTACATCGTGTAGGTGTCGGGCAGCGCGCCCATATCGGAGGAGCCCTGGACGTTGTTCTGGCCGCGCAGCGGCAGCAGCGCCGAGCCGGGGCGCCCGATCTTGCCGGTCATCATCGCGAGGTTGCAGATCAGCTGTACGACCTCGGAGCCGTAGCGGTGCTCGGTGACCCCCAGGCCCCAGATCACGCACGCCCGCTCGGCCTGCGCGTAGATATGCGCCGCGGCTTCGATGTCGGCCGCCGGGATGCTGGTGATCTCCTGCACGTGCGCGGGCGTGTAGAGGGCGAGCAGCGCCTCCACTTCCTCGTAGCCCTCCGTGCGACGCTCGACGAACTCGCGGTCGACGAGCCCGTCGCGCGCGACCACGTGCGCGAGCCCGAGCACGACCGCCGCGTTGGTGCCGGGCCGCGGTGACAGGTGCAGGGTCCCGTAGTCGGACAGCTCGATCCGCCGCGGGTCGATCGTCACCAGCGCCAGACCGCGCAGCGTCGCCTGCTTGATCCGGGCGCCGACTACCGGGTGCCCCTCGGTCGGGTTGGCGCCGATGATGATCGCCGCGTCGGCTTGGTCGATGTCGCTGAACGAGCCGCTCGCGCCGGACTCGCCGAACGCCTTGCGCAGCGCGAACGAGGTCGGCGAGTGACACACACGCGAGCAGTTGTCGATGTTGTTGGTGCCGATCGCAGCACGCACCAGCCGCGACATCGCGTAGCAATCCTCGTTGGTAGCGCGCGAGGACGCGAGCGCCGCGATCGCGTCGGGTCCGTGCCGGCGCTTGATCGCCGTCAGCTTGCTGGCCACCAGCTCGATTGTCTCCTCCCAGCCGGCCTCGCGGAAGCCCTCGCCGTCACGGATCAGCGGCGTCGCGAGCCGCTCACGGGAGCGCGAGAAGCGGTGCGCGAAGCGGCCCTTCAGGCAGGTGTGGCCGTTGTTGGCGGGACCGTCGAGCGCCGGGCTGATCGAGGCCACCTGCTCGCCGTGGACGTGCGCCTCCAACCGGCAGCCGACGCCGCAGTAGCCGCAAACAGTGGTAACGGTTCGATCAAAACGCCCAGCCATGTCTCTCCTCAAACGCTAGCAACGTGGGTCATAACCGATTCCCGGAGATTCGCGCCAGCGAATCTCCCAAGGCCGCGCGTTGGCGCGTCCCCGAGCCGGCAAGCCCAAGCTCGACTAACGCTAGCTCCGTGATCGCGTCGGTGGGGCAGGTGTCGGCACAGGCGCCGCAGGAGACACAGCTGGACTCGCGAAAGCCGGAGTCCAGCCCGGCGGTCACGTTCGCATGAAAGCCGCGCCCGGTCGCGGTCAGCGCGAATGCCCCCTGGATCTCGTCGCAGGCGCGCCAGCAGCGCCCGCAGGAGATGCACAGCTCGTGCTGGAAGACGAGGTAGGGGTGGCGCGCGTCGTCGCGGCGCGCGTGGGTCGCGCCCGTCCAGCGGAGCCCGGTGATTCCGAGCTTGCCAGCCACGGCGGCAAGCTCGGTGTGCTGCGCAGGGGGCTCGGGCAGCTCGGATAGCACGAGCTCGACGATCGCCTTCGCAACCCGGCGCGCGGTCTCATCCGCGGTGTCGATCTCCATCCCATCGCGGCAGGGGGTGGTGCAGGCGGGCACGGGGCCCGCGCCCTGCACGCCGACCAGGCAGATGCGGCAGGCTCCGTAGGGCCGCTGGCGCGCGTCGTAGCAGAGCGTCGGGACCTCCTTGCCGAGCGCGTGGATCGCCTGCAGCAGGGTCACGTGCGCCCCCACCTCGAGCTCGCTGCCGTCGATCGTGACCTTCATCACGCCAGCCTCAGCTCGTGCGGGAAGTGGGCGATCAGGCTGCGCATCGGCGCCGGCAGGCCGCCCCCGTGCGCGCACAGGCTGCCGACCTCGAGCGCCTCCAGCAGCGCCTCGAAATCGGCGCGGTCGATCGGCTGCTCGCGGCAGAACAGCTCGTACGCGCGCTTTAGGCCGATGCGGCAGGGGAAGCACTTGCCACAGCTGCCATGCGCGCCGAAGCGCAGCAGGTGCCGCGCGACCGCGCGCATGTCGGTGCGCTCGTCGAACGCGAGGATGCCGCCGTGACCGAGCATGCAACCCTCGGCGGCGAGCGGCGCGAAATCGAACGCCACGTCCATCCGCGACGCGGGCAGGACCCCGGCGAGCGGACCCCCGATCTGTAGTGCCTTGATCGCGAGATCGCCGATCAACCCCCCGGCCAGTTGCTCGCACAACTCGCGCACCGGCAGGCCGAACGGGACCTCGTACACGCCTGGACGCTTGAAACGCTCGTTGAAGCAGATCAGCTTCGAGCCGGGGGTCGCGCCGGGGCTGAGCGCGCGGTAGGCGCGCGCGCCCTCGCGCGCGACGAACGGGAAGTTGGCGAGCGTCTCGACGTTGTGAACGATCGTCGGCTGCCCGTAGAGACCGCGCTGGGCGGGAAACGGAGGCCGCGCCGAGACGGTCCCGCGGCGACCCTCGATGCACGCCAGCAGCGCCGTCTCCTCGCCGACCACATAGGACCCCGCGCCCTCGAGCACGGTCACGTCGAAGCTGAAGCCAGAGCCGGCGATGTTCTCGCCGAGCCAGCCGGCCTCGCGCGCGGCCTGCGCCGCCGCTTGCAGCGCCGGCTTGCTACGCGGGTACTCCGAGCGCGAGAGCAGGAAGCCGTGCCGGGCACCGATCGCATAGCCGGCCAGCGCCATGCCCTCCAGCACCAGCTCCGGGTTGCGCTCCATCAGGTACTTGTCGATGTATGAGCCGGGGTCGCCCTCGTCGCCGTTGGCGACGATGAACTTGGTCTCGCCCGGCGCCCGGACCGCGAACTCCCACTTGACGCCGGCCGGAAAGCCGGCGCCGCCGCGCCCGCGGACCTCGGCCGACTTGACCTCGGCGAGCAGTGCTGCCGGCTCGCGCTCGGAGAGCGCGCGAGCCAACCCCGACCAGTCACCCGGCGCCGTCAGCACCGGCGCCGTCAACGTGCTCGACCAGTCCGGTTCGCCGGCCGCGCGAGTCGCGTCGGCGAGCACACGTTGCAGCGCGCCCGGACCGGCGTCGATCACGTCACCGTCGCGAAACGCGGGCGCGGAGTGACAGAAGCCAAGGCAGACGGTCTCGGCGAGCGACATCCCACGGTCCTCGCTGCGCTCGTCGAGCTCGAGCCCGAACGCGCGCCGCAGCTCGTCCACGTGCGCGTCGCCGGTTGCGGCGAAGCAGGCGGTGCCGGTGCAGACGCGTACGTGCCTGGCGCCGCGGGGCACAAGCAGATCGTCGTAGAAGCTGCAGACCCCGTAGACCGCCGCCTCCGGCAGGCCCGAGACGGCCGCGGCGCGGCGGCAGTCATCGTCGGTGATCTCGCCGTGAGCCTCGACCGCCTCCTTGAGCACCTCGATCGCCGTCGGCGCCTGGACGGCGTGCTGACGGCGGACGAGCTCGACAAGGTTGTTGGACACGGCAGTGCTCCTCTCTCGAGCCCAAGCTTAGAGCCTGTCGCTTAGCACGCAACGCTTCCGCGGGAGGTTTGGCACCTGTGAGGTGCTTAACCTCCCGGTCCCTCAAGCGGCCTTCGGGGTTCAGTCCGCGCGGACCGGCGTGGGCGGTCGCTCGCCGGCGAGCACGGCGGCGACGTTACGCGCCGCGAGGATCGCCATCGCGGTGCGTGTCTCAACGGTCGCCGAGCCGAGATGCGGGATCAGCACGACGTTGTCGAGCTCGCGCAGGGCGGGGTTGACCTGCGGCTCGCGCTCGTAGACGTCGAGCGCGGCACCCGCGATCACGCCGTCGCGCAGCGCCTGCGCCAGCGCGGCCTCGTCGATCACGGGCCCGCGCGCGGTGTTGACCAGATACGCGCCGGGTTTCATCAACCTGAGCGCACCGGCGTCGATCAGGTGCCTGGTCTGCTCGGTGAGCGGGCAGTGCAGCGAGATCACGTCGGCGCTCGCCAGCAGCTGGTAGAGCGTCAGGCGGCGGGTGCCCAGCGCCTGTTCGACGAGCGTGGAAGCCGGCTCGCGCTGGGCGTAGACGACCTCCATACCGAACGCCCGGGCGCGGCGAGCGGTCGCCTGCCCGATCGCCCCGAGCCCGACGATCCCGAGCGTCTTGCCCTGCAGCGCGCTGCCGAGCAGCATGAACATGTGCCAGCTCCAAGGCGTGCCCGCCCGGATCAGCCGCTCCCCCTCCCCCAGCCGGCGGGTGACCGTCAGGATCAGCGCCATCGCCAGATCGGCGGTCGCGTCGGTCAGCACGCCGGGCGTGTTGGTCACCAGCACGCGGCGGCGTGCCGCGGCCTGCAGGTCGATGTTGTCGTAACCAACCGCCACTTGCGCGACCAGCTGCAGCTGAGTGCCGGCCGCTTCGAGTAGAGCGTCGTCGATGCGGTCGTGCAGGAGCGTCACGAGCACGTCGGCGCCGGCCGCCGCGGCCTGCAGCTCCGCCTGAGTCAGCGGGCGCTCGTGCGGTGAGAGCCACACGTCGCCGAGCTCGCGCAACCGCTCGAGTCCCGGCGCGGGGATCCGGCGGGTGACGACGATCCGGGTCACGCGACGAGCTTAGGGCACCCGCAGAAATTACTGACGTTTCCGACGGCGTCTGGACGCGCCTGACGCCGCCGGCTCGCCCTCACATACTCCCGGTATTATCGGGCGAGCCGGCGACGCCAGACACGCCCAGCCACTCGCCGGACTCCGCCACTAATTTCTGCGGGCGCCCTTAGGGCACCTTAGGGCACCTGCACCCTTATCCCTGTCTGCGGCGGCGTGCGGGAACGCGAGCGGTGCGTCTCTGCGGCGTCTCAGAGCTCAGCAATCGTCAGTGCTTGGCCGCCACCTTGGTCGCCGCCGTCGGCTCGCTGATCGTCAGCGTCCGGCTGCCGAGGACGGATGCGCCGGAGCTCACATGCACCTGAACCGGCAGCCGTCCGCGGGAGCGCAAGAGGCGCGCGCCGACGGCGTTCAGCTTGACCAGCAACGTCCGTTCCCCGCGACCGGCGCCGATGACAATGGTCGCGCGGGCGACAACCACTGTCCGGTGCGTCGTCGTCGCTCGCGCAGCGACGCCAAGCAGACTTCCATCGCGCAGCGTCTCGACGACCGACAGGGTCGCGGTGATCGTACACGCGCCGCCCGCGCCCGTGCACGCGAGCGTCAGCCTCGTCCCGCCGGCGACGGCCAACACCCCGCGCAGCGCCGCCACCAACGATGGCTTCGCGCTCGGCGCGTGCGTGGCGGTCGTCGTCTGAGTGGTGGTCGTCGTCGGATCGCCGGCCGTCGTCGAGGATGCAGTCGTCGTCGGGGAAGAAGTCGTCGTCGAGGAAGATGTCGTCGTCGAGGAGGAAGTCGTCGTCGACGAATTAGTCGTCGTCGAGGAAGCGCAGGTGGCGTGGGCGGGTTGCGCGCCGGTTTCGGCTGATGCACTGACCCCGGTCGGGATGTCGGTGACGGGGATTGGGGTGGAATTCAGGTTGGGGTTGTCGCTGCTCACATTGGCGACCCAGACGTTGGAGCCGTCCGAGGAGATCGCCAGCGGCGCGCTGAAGCTGTAGCTGGAGCTGAGGCTGGAGCCTGAGATCACCTGCACGAGCGCGCCGGTGGACGCTGACAGCTCCGTAACCGAGTCGCCGCCATCG
Source organism: uncultured Solirubrobacterales bacterium (assembly GCA_963709135.1). Taxonomy (GTDB): domain Bacteria; phylum Actinomycetota; class Thermoleophilia; order Solirubrobacterales; family Solirubrobacteraceae; genus Palsa-465. The sequence continues at coordinate 964,662 of CAVPVI010000005.1, forward strand.
ACGCCGTCGTTGGCGACCCACACGTTGGCGCCGTCCGAGGAGATCGCGACCGGATCGCTGAAGCCGTAGCTGGTGCCAGAGATTGTCTGCACGACGGCGCCGCTGGACGCCGACAGCTCCGTGACCGAGTCGCCAGCGGCGTCCGCCACCCAGACGTCGGTGCCGTCCGAGGAGATCGCGTCCAGACGTTGGGCGCCGGGAATTGAGATGACCCGCTCGACCGCGCCGGAGCACGCCGACAGCTCCGTAACCGAGTCGCCGGTGTGGTACGGATCGGCGACCCAGACGTTGGTGCCGTCCGAGGAGATCGCGACCGGATCCTCGAGGCTGCCGTTGGAGCCTTGGATGACCTGCAGGAGCGCGCCCGTTGACGCCGACAGCTCCGTGACCGAGTGGTTGGGCTCGTTGACAACCCACACATCGGTGCCGTCCGTCGAGATCGCCTCATCCCCGTCGACGGAGAAGTTGAAGCCGTAGCTGGAGCCCTGGATGACCTGCACGAGCGCGCCGGTCGACGCCGAGAGCTCCGTCACCGAGTCGCCGAGGCCGTTGGCGACCCAAACATGCGTGCCGTCCGAGGAGATCGCGACCGGATCGTTGAAGCCGTAGCTGGGGCCACAGATTGTCTGCTCGACTGCGTCGAACGAGGGCGACGTCGACAATGCCGACAGTTCCGTCACCGAGTTGGCGCCGATGTTGGCGACCCAGACGTTGGTGGCGTCCGAGGAGACCGCGGCCGGGGTGCCGAGGTCGTCCTCGCAGGGCAGCGCGGCAGCGGAAGCGGCGTCATCGCGGTTCGCCAGCGCGAGTGTCAGACACGGCGCTAGGCAGATCAACAGGAGCGCAAGCAGCAGGCCCGTTCGCCTCCTGGAGCCCCCAAAGCTAGCTCGGAAGCTGCTCACCGAAGGCCGACGCGCAGACAACCGAGGGTATCGATCCTGACTTCACAGCGGGCGAGGCTAGCGCTCGTGAGGCCCCGTCATGTGTCGTTCACGTGAAGACCAGTTGAGGCATGAGGCCTGAGGCGTGAGGCGTGAGGCGCTAGGCGGGGATCGCGGGGCGCAGCGTCGGATACAGCGGGTATCGCTCCGCCAGCTCCGCGGTCACCGCCGCCAGTTGCTGCTTACGGGCTTCGAACTCGGGACCGAGCGCGGTCGCGAGCACGCGACCGATCGCATGGAAGTCATCGACCTGCAGCCCGCGCGTGGCGAGCGCGGGCGTACCGATTCGCAGTCCGGAGGAGATCATCGGCGGCCGCGGGTCGTTGGGCACGGCGTTGCGGTTGACGGTGATCCCGATCTCGTGCAGCCGGTCCTCCGCCTGGCGGCCGTCGAGCTCGTTGTCACGCAGGTCGACGAGCACCAGGTGCACGTCGGTGCCGCCGGTCAGCACCTTGACAGCGGGATCATCGGCCGCCAGCAGCTCCTGCGCGAGCGCACGCGCGCCCTGCAGCGTGCGGCGCTGGCGCTCGCGAAACTCCTCGCCCGCGGCGATCTTGAGCGCGACCGCCTTGGCAGCGATCACGTGCTCGAGCGGGCCGCCCTGCTGGCCGGGGAATACCGCCTGGTCGATCTTCTTGGCGTGCTCCTCGCGACAGAGGATCATGCCGCTGCGGGGGCCGCAAAGCGTCTTGTGGATCGTGGTGGTCACGACATCGGCATACGGCACGGGATTGGGGTGCAGACCGGCCGCGACGAGGCCGGCGAAGTGCGCCATGTCGACCATCAGGATCGCGCCCACGTCCCGCGCGATCTGCTGGAAGCGGGGGAAGTCGAGTACGCGCGGGTACGCCGACCAGCCGGCGATGATCATCCGCGGCTGGCACTCGTGCGCCTGGCGCTCGACGACGTCCATGTCGATCAGGCTGCTGGTGGCGTCGACCTCGTAGGCGTGCACCTCGTAGAGCCGGCCCGAGACGTTGAGCCGCATGCCGTGCGTGAGATGCCCGCCGTGGGCGAGGCTGAGACCCATGATCCGGTCCCCGGGCGTCAGCAGCGCGTGGTAGACAGCGGCGTTCGCCTGCGCACCGGCGTGCGGCTGGACGTTGGCGTGGTCGGCGCCGAACAGCGCCTTGGCACGATCGATCGCGAGCTGCTCGGCGACGTCCACATGCTCGCAACCCCCGTAGTAGCGCCTGCCGGGATAGCCCTCGGCGTACTTGTTGGTGAGCACGCTGCCAGTAGCCTCGAGCACCGCCACCGGCACGAAGTTCTCCGAGGCGATCATCTCCAGCGTGTTGCGCTGGCGTTCCAGCTCGGCGTCGAGCACCGCCGCGATCTCAGGATCGACCTCGGCCAGCGAGGCGTTCATCAGCTCGCTCATGACCGCTCCGAAGTCCACTCGCTCATAGCTTTGCTCCCTGCATTCGTGCTTGCGGTCGCCTGTGCGCGGGCGGCCTTGAGTGTGTTGCGCAACAGCATCGCGATCGTCATCGGGCCGACACCGCCGGGCACCGGGGTGATCAGTCCCGCGACCTTGGCGGCGCCGTCGAACTCGACGTCGCCGGCCAGGCCCTGCGGCGTGCGGTTGATGCCCACGTCGATCACGGTGGCGCCCGGCTTGATCCAGTCGCCGCCGATCATCCGCGGGCGGCCAACCGCGGCGATCAGCACGTCGGCGCGCCGGCACACCGCTGCCAGATCACGCGTGCGCGAGTGGCACATCGTGACCGTCGCGTTGCGCGCCAGCAACAATGCGGCGACCGGTTTGCCGACCAGGTCCGAGCGCCCGACGACGACTGCCTCGCTGCCCTCCAGCGGGACCTCGTGGCGCGCCAGCAGCTCCAGCACGCCCTCGGGCGTGCAAGGCCGCAAGCCCGGCATGCCCTTCGCCAGGCGCCCGGCCGACACCGGTGTGAGTCCGTCGACGTCCTTGTCGGGGTTGATCAAGGTACTCAGATGGGACCCGTCGATCTGCTTTGGGGTCGGCAGCTGCAGCAGGATCCCGCAGACGCGCGGGTCGGCGCCGAGCTCGGCGAGCAGCGCCGTCACCTCGGCCTGGGCGCTGTCAGCCGGCAGATGGTGGTGAAAGCTCTCGATGCCGACTTCGGCGCAGGCCTTGATCTTGTTGGCGACGTAGATCGCCGAGCCGGGGTCGTCGCCGACCAGCACGGTGGCGAGCCCGGGCTTCGGATTGCCCGCGTCGCACCACGCCTTGACTTCGTCGTGGACCTCCGCCCGCACGCGGGCGGCGATCTGCTTGCCGTCGATCAGCATCCGTTGGAACTTAACCCTAAACCAGGTCGCTCAGACGTCGATCTGCGAGCCCATGCTGACAGTGCGCTCGACCGGCAGCCCGAAATGCTCGATCGGGCTGGCGGCGTTGCGCGCGATCATCAGGAACAGCTTCTTGCGCCAGGCGGACATGCCGGGCGCCTCGGTCGGCTTGATCCGGATCTGCGAGAGGAAGTAGGACGCGTGCTCGAGGTCCAGGTTGCGCTCGAGCAGACCCATCTTGCGCGCCAGCATCAGCGACTCCGGCACGTTTTGATCGTCCTGATAGCCGGTGCGGATGTGCAGGTGGATCACCTGGAAGAGCCCGTGCCCGAGGCGATTGCAGACGAACCGGTCCGAGCGCATGACGTGCGGAACGCTGGCCATCTCGACCGACGCCACCAGCAGCTTCTCGTGCAGCGTGTGGTTGTGCTCGACCTCGGCGCGCATCGCCAACGGCGTCGTCTCCCTGCCTGAGTTGAGGAACACGGCGATCCCGGGGACCCGCTTGATGGCTGCCCTGTTCTTGAGCAGCTCGTCGAGGAAGTCGTCAAGTGACCCCTCCCGCTGGATCCGGTTAGCGGTTACGATCTCGCTGCCCTTGCGCCACGTCATCATCACCGTCGACGCGGCGAGCCCAGCGGCGAGCGGCAGCCAGGCGCCGTGGAAGAGCTTGTAGAGGTTGGACAGGAAGAACGAGACTTCGACGGTCAGGAACAGCGTGCCGAGTAAGGCGAGCTTCCATGTCGGCGTCTGCCACATCGCCTTCGAGACCACCAGGAACAGCAGCGTGTTGAGGATGAAGGTGCCGGTCACCGCGACGCCATAGGCGTATGCCAGCCCGCTCGAGCTCTGGAAGATCAGCACCAGCGCGATCACACCGGTGGCGAGCGCCCAGTTGACAACGGGCACGTAGATCTGACCCTCGAGCTTGGAGGTGTGCACGACGCGCAGGCGCGGAAGGTAACCGAGCTGCATCGCCTGCCTGGCGACCGAGTACGACCCGGAGATGACGGCCTGCGAGGCGATGATCGTCGCGAGCGTGGCGAGGAAGACCATCGGCAATTGGCCCCATTTGGGGACCACTGAGAAGAACGGATTGAATTTCTCTGCGGAGCCGAGGTGATGGGCGTGGGCGAGGATCCAGGCGGCCTGACCGAGATAGCTCAGCATCACGCCGGGCCAGACGATCGAGAACCAGGCGAGGCGGATCGGGTTGGGGCCGAAGTGGCCTCTGTCGGCGTACAGGGCCTCGGCGCCGGTCACGCACAGGACCACGCCGCCAAGCGCGATGAACGCCTTCAACCCATGGTCGGCGAAGAAGCGCACACCCCAGGAGGGTGAGAAGGCCTGGATCACTCCCGGGTGCAGCGCCACCTCGTGGCCGCCGGCTAGCGCGAGCGCCGAGAACCAGATCAGCATCACGGGCCCGAACAGCCCGCCGACGGTGCCGGTTCCCTTGCTCTGGATCAAGAACAGCCCGACGAGGATCGCGACCGAGATCGGCACGACGAGATGCTCCAACCCCGGGGCGGCCACCTCCAAGCCGGAGACGGCCGACAGCACGGAGATCGCCGGCGTGATCATGCCATCGCCGAAGAACAGCGATGCTCCGAAGATCCCGAGCGTCACCAGCGCGAAGGTGTGCGCCACCTTGTTGCGCCGGCACAGGGCAGCCAGCGCCATGATCCCGCCATCGCCGCGGTTGTGGGCGCGCATGATGAAGCCCGCATACTTGACCGAGACCATGATCAGCGTTGACCAGAAGATCAGCGAGACGATCCCGTAGATGCCGCCGACGGTCGCCGGTGCCATCTGCGAGTGGGGTAGGAACACGGTCTGCTCGGTGTAGAGCGGGCTGGTGCCGATGTCGCCGTAAACAACCCCCAGCGCGCCCAAGCCGAGCAGCAGCGCGCTGGCGTGTGCGATCACATCGGGCTCGGACTTCGCCTGGCCATCCTGGCCATCGGCTGCGGCCCGCTCGGCAGCTCTGGTCATCGCCAGGCTGGACGACACGCTCCGATCCTCGCCCTTGTCGTCGAGCAGCTTGTGCGCCGCCATGTTGTACGAGCGCTTAGCCGGCTTGACCGCAGTGGGCTCGTGCGGGGCACCGGACGCCGGCCGACCGTTCTGGTCACCGTGCCGTAGCCGCATCCTGTGCCTCGTTCATTTCCAACACGGAGGCTATCGCCTCCCCCGCCGAGCCGGGGCGTGGCCGACGGCAACTCGAGGCGGATGCCTGCCGGTATTGTCAGCTGCGCAATGCGCGAGAGCTTTCTGGTCTTTGGCAGTCCGCTGATCGGCGAGGAGGGTGGGCAGAGCTGCCGGCTGAGCGTCTTGGAGGTGCACTCAGCACGTCTGACGGGTGACGGTGGAACCGGGAGCCAGGCAGGCGTGCTGCGCTACGGGGTTCTTGCCGGCACGGACCGTGAACAGCGCCAGGCGCCCGATCGCATCGGGTTCGGTCACGCTCACGGTCAGTGTCACGCCGGGCGCGAGCCGATGGTGCGCGAACAGCGTCGTGAGGTTCACGCTCTGCGGCCTCGATCTTGCCGTTGCGCAGCTCTTGGCCGCGCAAGCTTGGTGAGTGACGCTGCGGTGCGCCGAGAACGGGCAGCCGGCGCCGGCGCAGCGCACATCCACCACCGCCCCCACGGGAACATCGTTGACCACCAACCGCTCAACGGTGGTGTACTTGGGACCGGCGCTGAACGCCGCACTGGTCGCCGGCGCCGGCGACATGATCAACGGCGTGACCGTGTAACTGCAGGTAGCCACGCTGTTGGTGCCGGCGTTGTTGGCACCGGCCACCAGCACGGTCTGCGGCCCGAGGCTGGAGGTGTCGGCTGACACCGTGAGGAGCTCCGAAGCCGGCCCGGAGACGGAGTCCGAGAGCGTCGCGCTGACCTGCGCGTTGGCGCTTGCGAACGGGAACGACGGCGCCGGCGTGTTACACGTGATCTGCGGCGCACCGACATCGATTTGCACCGATACGCTGGTCGGCAGGCTCTGATCGCCGAACGAGTTCTTGGCGGCGGCGTAGAGCGTGTGCGTGCCATTGCCGGAGATCGTCGACCCTGGCTTCTGGAACGGGCAGCCGGACGGCAGCGCCCCGAATGCCGGCGGCGCCGCGACTGGGTCCAGGACGCAGTTGATAGTGGCGCCCTCGGTGCTCGTCACGGTCGCCGTGAGCGGCGAAACGTACCAGCCATCGCTGCCGTTCGGTGACGGATTCAGGCTGAACGTCAGGACGGGAGGCAGCGTGACCTCGCGGATTCGGCCGTTGTCCTGGTCGGCGACAAGAATGCCGCCGTTGGTCGTCGGGGAGACCGAGGCGGGAGTGAACAGCGACGCCGAGGTTGCCGCGCCGCCGTCGCCGGCGTAGGTGGCGGTACCGTCGCCCGCGATCGTTGAAATCGTCCCGGACGCCGACACCTGCCGCACCACCTCGTTGGCGGTGTCGGCGATCAGAAAGCCGCCGTCGCTGGTGCTGAGCACCTGTTCGGGATGATTCAGTTGGGCGGCGGTCGCCGGCCCGCCGTCGCCACCGTAGCCCGGCTCGCCCGGCGTGCCGGCGACCGTCGAGAACGTGCCCATTCCCGACACCTCGCGGATCGCATCGCCGTCGTACTCCGCGACCAGGTATCCGCCCGAGCCGTCCTGCAGCGCCGAGACCGAGTCGGGGTGGTCGAGCTCGACCGAGCCGGCGGGGAGCCCGTCGCAGTCGCTGGTGACGTCGTTGCAGGCGCCGCCGCCGGCAATCGTGGAGATGGTGGCGCCGGGGGCGGCGGCCGACAGGAGCCTGATGTAGTTGTTGTAGGTGTCGGCAATCAGCACGCCCCCGCCGGGCGTCGGCTGCGCGTCCGCCGGATAGTTGAGCTCGATCTGCGTCGCCGGACCGGACAGTCCGTTGTTGCAAGGGCTACCGTTACCCGGAGGTACGCTAGGTACGCACCCGGCGATCGTCGTGATCGTGGCGGTGGCGGATGAGCCTGGCGAGACCATCCTCACCGCCGAGTCGCCAAACTCGGTGATCAGGAACCCCCCGGTCGCCAGCGCCGCGACCGACACCGGGTCGTCGAGGCCTGAGTCGATCGCGAGCGATCCGTTCGGGGCGTCGATCGTCGTTTCGTTGCCGGCCACGGTCGTCACGGTGCCGGACGGCGAGACCTCGCGAATCAGGTCATCGCCGGAGTCGATGTACAGGAATCCGCCCCCGGGCAGCGCCGAGACGCTGCGCGCCTCGAGAATCGGGACCTTGGTGGCGACCACATCGTCGCACGCGCCGCCCGACGTCAGCGCCCCCGAGCAGGAGCCGCCGCCCGCCAGCGTGTGGATCTGCGGCGGCGCGGCTGCGCCCGCGGGCGCAGCCTGAGCAGAGCCGATGGCGAGCATCACGATCAGGGTGATCAGAGGGTTCAGGCGCAGTTGTGTCAATGCCCGCGACACGCTAGCGTGCATGGTTGATCGGAGCCACCCCGTTGATGGGAGTTAAACACCTCGTCAACGGCTACAGGTAAGCGCGTGCGCGGTTGCTTCACCATCTACGCACACCACGTTCACATGTCGGTCACGACAGCGCAGTACAAAGGCGGCACTCTGAAAAGCTGCGCCGTAACGGCGGCTCGCGCCGTGACCGCGCTAGATCAACATGGCCCCGGACCCTGAATACGAGCTTCTGCTCGACGCGATCGTCCCGCTGCAACGTCCGCGCACCGACTGTACGGGTTGGGACGGCGCGCGCTGGGGCCAGACCCTCAACGCCGCCGATTGGCATCGCCTCTCGCCGGCGCTGTTCTGCCACCTGCAGTCCGCTTCGGGGGCGCCGGCGCCAGTCGTGAGCGCGCTCGAGCGCGGCTACCTCGCCAATGCGGCCCGCAGCCTGTTCGTCCGCGCGGCGACTGACGGCGTGCTCGGCGCGCTCGATCGGGCGGGCATCCCGGCGCTGGCGCTGAAGGGCGCGGCCCTGATCGAGACGGTCTATCCAGATCCCGCGCAGCGCGAGATGCTGGACATCGACGTGCTCGTTCCGCGCAGTCAGCTGGCGGCCGCGAAGCAGGCGCTGACGCCGCTCGGCTACCGCGCGATGCCGTCCGCCGAGGGGCTGGCTGGACAACCTGAGCAGCTGCGCGTCGCCACACCCCACCACGACCCGGCACTGGTCGGCGAGGAGCAGTTGGTGGCGGTCGAACTGCATCATCACGTCGCGCTCGCCGGCGAAGGCCACTTCGACATCGACGGCTTCTGGCAACGAGCGCGCACCGTACCGGCCACCGGGCACGGGATTCCCTCACCTGAGGACCTGCTGCTGCACGTCTGCTTCCACTTCATGCGCAACCGGCTCGGCGGCAGCGCCCAGCGCCGCAACACCGGGGGCGCGCTCGCGCAGATCTTCGACATCAACCGGATCGTGACCAGCGAGCCGGTCGACTGGGATGCATTCGCCCGCACCACGCGCTCCTATGGACTCGACGCCAAGGCGTTCTTGGCCCTGTTCGCTGCGCGCGAGCTGGGCGTGGCGGTCCCCCGCGACGCGCTCGACGAGATCCGCCCGCAGGGATTCGACGACGAGGTCGGACGGCGCCTGGTCGCGCTGCGCGTGCTGCGCGCCGGTGATCACCTTCCGGTCAGATCGATGCGGTGGATGTTCGCCCCCAGCCGCGAGGTGCTGAGTCGCGGTTGGAGCGCCGACCCCACGGCCCCGCTCTCGCTCGCGCGCGCGTACATGCGCCGCGCCCGCGCGCAGGCTCCCGCGGCGCGATCGACGCTGCGACGTCCGTGGGTCTACGTGCAAGATAAACGTCTCAACAGCCAGATCAAGGCACTGGAGGACCACGCATGACCGCGAACGATGTTTCGCTCGACGAGCGTCCGCAGCGCCAGGATGGAGTGCTCGCCCAGCAGGCGCAGGGACAGACTGTGCTGCTGCGCCTCGTAGACGGCGGCTACTACGCGCTGGACGAGGTCGGCGCGCGCATCTGGGAGCTATGCGACGGACAGCGGGCCGTGGCCGAGGTGGTCGCGGCGCTGTGCGCCGAGTTCGAGGCGCCCGCAGCGACGATCAGGGCGGACGCGCTGGAGTTCATCGGTGATCTGCGTCGTGAGCGGCTGCTGGTCGTCGGCGCCTAGGTGGCGGCGACATGCTGGCAAGGGTTAGGCGCACGCTCTGGCGGGTTCGGGGGCTCGGCGAGTTGCGCGGCCCGGGGGAGCTGCTCCTGTTACTCGGCGTGAGCGCGTTTGCATCTACGGTGCCGCTGCTGATGCGCCTGCCACTACCGCGGTTGGCGGCGCTGATCACGCGCCCCCCACGCCGACGAGTAACCGCGTCCGCCGAGATCGAGCGGCTCGAGCGACTGATCGCGCTCGCGCCGCGGGTCGCCCACCCGGTCGTCAGGTCCGGGTGTCTGACCCGCGGCGTGACCCTGTTCTGGTTCCTGCGCCGCGCGGGGCTCGACGTCGAGTTGAGGTTCGGGCTCGATCCCGCCCGCGCGCGGCCGACAGACGGTCATTGCTGGCTCACGCTTGACGGCGAGCCGTTCCTGGAGCGGCACGACCCGCAGCGGTTCGCGGAGATCTACCGTCTGCCGCTGCAGGCCGCATGAGCCATGAGCGCGATCGCGATCACCCAGCGCCGCGTCTACGACTTCCACGGCGTCGGCGTCGAGGTCTGCGCGCAAGCGGCGGCGGTGCTGGAGATGATGGACCTGAGGCTTCGCGCTTTTGGGCGCGCGCCGAGCACTGTGGCGATTCGCATGGAGTTCTCCGCGGACGGAGTCGACGCGGATCCCGACGCGGAGGCAGAGCTCACACCCGAGCACGGACGCCCCGTATATGACACCCCGTATGGCTCGCTGTACTACGCCGAGGGCGCCGACGTCCTGTATGGCAAGCTCGGAGGTGTGCAGCTGCGCTGCGAGCCGGGACGCGGCAGCGCGCTGATCCGAAGCTCGCAGTTGCGCGGGCGCGAACTGTACTTCGCGACGCACCCGCTGGCGACTGTCTGCTTGATGGAGCTGCTCGAACGTCATCGGTTGTTCAGCCTCCATGCCGCCTGCCTGGCCGACGATGACGGGCGTGGCGTGCTGCTGTCCGGCACCAGCGGCGCCGGCAAGTCGACCCTGGCGTTGGCGCTGGCGCGCGCCGGGATGTCGTTCCTATCCGACGATCTCGTGTTTCTGGCCGATGCCGGCGACGGCGCGAACATACGCGCTCGCGGATTCGCAGACACCGTCGGGCTGACGCCGTACGCCGCCGAGCGCTTCGACGAGCTTCGTGGGCGTCTGCGTGAGCCTCCCGCCGATGGGTTCCCGAAGCGGCTCGGCAGGATCGAAGATCTATTTGCCGTCTGCGCACGGTCCGAGTGCGTGCCGTCCGCGGTGGTGTTCACCGAAGTGGTTCACGGCCGTCGTAGTGAGATCACGCCGCTTGATCCTCGTGAAGCGCTGCTGCGGCTCGTTCCTGACGTTCTGCTCACCCAGGCGGCATCGACCCAGGCCCACCTCGCCGCAATCGCGGCGCTACTCGACCAGGTGCGCTGCTACCAGCTGCGGTCGGGTGTCGATCTCGAGCGAGCCGCCGAGCTCGTCAGAGCGACTGCTACGCCTTGACGTTGGCTGACGACGCGGCCTCGCAGATAGCGCTTGCGGTGGTGAGCGCCATCACCTGGACATGTAGCTTCTGGCCCTTCAGCGTCGCGGCGGACCGGAATGAGTAGGTTCCGTTGACCTTCGAGCGAGTCACCGCGATCCGCTTCGATCCCTTCAACAGGATCAGCGTCCGCCTGGCGAGGCACTGCTTGCCGGCAGAGCGGATCCGCCCGCCGAGCTGGTTCCGCGGAAGCTTGCCAAAAACGATACGAGTCGGGATCTTCGTCTTTGCCGACGCGCCGCCGCTGGTTGCGGACCCACCGCCCCTGCTTCCGGATCCACCACCGCTGCTTCCAGACCCGCCGCCGCTACTTCCAGACCCGCCGCCGCTGCTCCCGGTGCCGCCGCCGCTGCTTCCAGATCCGCCGCCGCTACTTCCCGAGCCGCCGCCGCTCGAGCCGCTACCGCCGCCGGTAGGCGGCGTGGCCGCCGTCGTCGCCGTCCAATTGACGGTTCCGGTGCTGCATGCCGCAGCTTCCCCGGGCACAGCGGCGTTCTGAAATTGGAACGTGCCCGACGCGGATTGCGCGCCGGTGAAACTGCCTCGGAAGGTCATCGAGGAACCGATCGTGTAATCGAACGCGTCGTTGACGATCGATGCGCCGGCCCACGATCCGGCGACGCCGTTGCCCTCGAAATTGCACGTGCTGCCGTGGACGTTCGTGATCGAGTACGAGCTCACCGCTGAACCGTCAGCGGCAACGGTGAACGTCACGATCGCGAAGTCGCTCGCCACTCCGCGGTAGCTGGCACCAGGAACCGCATCAGCGATCGCCGGGGAAGCAGTGCCCGCCAGCGCGGCCATCAGTATCAGCCCCCGCAGCAACATGTTTTGAATCCAGCCTGCCATCGTCACTCGCCCTCCTCTGCCTGCCAGTCGATCACGCCTGAGTTGCCCCCGTCGGCCGTCCCGTCCGTGCGCAGGTGCACGTTCGGCCGGTGTCCGGCCACCTCCTTGAGCAGCGGATTAGGCCACATCTTGACGGCCTCCATGTAGACATCGAGCGAAGGGCCCGACAGCGTCTCGGAACGCAACAGCGAGTTAGCGAGGTCGTCGAGGACGTCGGTGTTGAGCGCCAGCACCTGCTTGGCAACGTCTTCGGCTTCGTGCACCATCCTGCGCACCTCGCTGTCGACCAGCTCCAGCGATTGGGCTGCGACGTTGCCCATGTTGGCGAGGTCGCGGCCGATGAACACCTCTCCCTCGCGCTCGCCGATCATCACCGGGCCGATCGCCGGGCTCATGCCGTACATGGCGACCATCGAGTGGGCGATCTTCGTGACCGTCTCGATATCGCCGGCTACGCCTGTGGATAGCGTGCCGAACACGAACACCTCCGCCGCGGCGCCGCCCATCGTTGTGATCAACTGCTTGGTGAGGTCGAGGTGGGTCTGCATGGACTGATCGCTGGAGCTATAGACGGTGGCGCCGCCACGGCCACGACCGCGGGCGACGACCGAGAGCTTCTGCAGCGCGGTCGGATATTGGATCGATTTGGCGACGATCGCGTGTCCCGACTCGTGCACCGCGATCCGCCACAGCTCGTTGGCCGACAGCAGGTGGCTCTTGCGCGCCGGTCCCATCAGCACGCGGTCGATCGCCTCCTCGAGTTCTTCCTGAGTCACTTCGGCCTTGCCGCCGCGGACCGCCAGCAGCGAGGCTTCGTTGATCACGTTGGCGAGGTCGGCGCCTGAGAAACCAGGCGTCTGGTGCGCGATCCGCGCGAGGTCGGCGGAGCGGGCCACCGGGCTCTTCGACGCGTGCAGGGCAAGGATCTCGGTTCGCCCGTGGACATCGGGGAGCTCGACGACGACCTGGCGGTCAAAGCGTCCCGGCCGCAGGAGAGCGTTGTCGAGGATGTCCGGGCGGTTGGTGGCGGCCATCACGACCACGCCGGACTCGGCGCCGAACCCGTCCATCTCTACCAGCATCTGGTTGAGCGTCTGCTCGCGCTCGTCGTGACCCTGGCCCATTCCGGCGCCGCGCTGGCGCCCGACAGCGTCGAGTTCGTCGATGAAGATGATCGCCGGCGCGGCCTCGCGCGCCTGACGGAACAGGTCGCGCACGCGCGCGGCGCCGACGCCGACCAGCGATTCGACAAACTCCGAGCCGGAGATCGAGAAGAAGTTGGCCTGCGCCTCCCCCGCCACGGCGCGCGCGAGGAGCGTCTTGCCGGTGCCCGGCGGGCCGGTCAGGATCACGCCCTTGGGAGCGCGGGCGCCGAGGTCCGCGTAGCGATCCGGGTTCTCCAGGTAGTCGCAGATTTCGCGCAGTTCGATCAGCGCCTCAGGCGCGCCGGCGACGTCCCCGAACGTGAACTGCCCGGTGCCGGCTTTCTGACCCTTACCGGTCCACTTCGAGAAAGCGGCGATCGCGCCGCCGCGCTCGCGCGCCAGCAGCGTGAACAGCGCGAACAACGTCGCCAGGATCAGGATCGGCAGCAGGAACTGCACCACCATCCGCAGCGTCGGCTTGCCGGTTTGCGGGTCGACGTAGGTCGCTGCGTTGTGCGAGAGCAGCAGGCTGAGCAGCTGGCTCGTATAGGCATCGGCGTGCGGGTAGGCAGTCCACAGATGCGCTCCCAACGTGGTCGTCAACTCCATACGGGCGTCTTGGTCCAGCAGCGTCGCCTGCTTGACAGCGTCGATCTTGATCAGCGTCGTGGCTTCCGACAGCGACACCTCGGTGCCGTGCGTGGCCGGAGCGAGGATCGAGAGACCGATGAAGAACAGCGCCAGCAGGACCACGACGGCGGTCGCCAAGCCGACCATCAGCGGATTGTCGAGCGCAAAGAACAGCGGCCGCTTGAGCGTGTCAACGAACCGCTGCGCGCGGCTTCGCCCCTTCATCGTGTTCTTGACTTTTGCCATGGTGACCCTTATGCGCGCGCGTTAGTGCGTGAGGCACGCACATTTGTTGAATAGGACTCTGAGCAGGTGAACGATCCGTGAATGTCCTGTGACCAAGCCGTCATCGACATGCGCCGTTTCAGAAGGTGTACGCCGACGTTCCCGGCCCCAGACACGACGCCACGGTGTCCACCACCCCGGTCAACTGGCCGGCGCGCCCGGCGTGGACGACGTAGTCGCCGCCCCGCACCCCTGAAACTGCTTGGGCGGCGCCGGCGGCTGCGCCGCTGTTCTTGTAGGGACCGAGGACGATCACGGTGCCGGCGCTTGTGGCACCCGACCATTCGCCACCTGGCAGCGTCCTTACCTGCTGCAGCCTGGCTTCTGTTAGGCAGACGACTGGTTGCGCGGGCTGGGCGGTGTGGGCCGTGTGGGCGGCAGCCGTAGCCTTGGCGGCGCCCGCCGCGACCTTCGTCCCCGCGCTCGCCGGCGTCGTGGCGGACAGGGCTGGCGCGGTCGTCGCGGACGCCGGCGCCGCGTCAGCGCCGGACGCGGGAGCGGCGGACGCCGGCGCCGCCGACGTCCCGGTCTTCGCAGACGACGGTGAAGCCTTTGCGCGCGTCGCCGTGACGGCAGCGACAATCCGCGCCGGTTTACGTGCGCCGCCCGTCGGCGCCGGTGCGACGGCCGCAGGCGCAGCCTGCGAGCCGCTCGCGTAGTTTACGACCACCGTCGACTGACCGGCGGTCCCGCTGCTGCCACAGGCAGACAATCCGGCGGCCGCCGCGGCCACCAACAGCAGGTGCCGTGGCTTCGGAAGTTGAGTTTGCAGCACGCGCTCGAGGCTAGCCACATGCGGCGTCCTGGATGTAATCCAGATGTAGCCGCGAGGTCAATGACTTGCTTCGGGCGCCACCTGTGCGAGCGCAACATGACCGGTGGCCGCTCCATCGCTCACCGCGATCTTCACCACGCCGGCCGAGCTCGAGCCGGTGAGCGTCGCCGTGTAGGTGCCGTTGCCGTGATCGCTGACACGGCTGACCCGTTCACCGCGGTGGTTGAAGGAGATCGTCAGACGATCGCCGGCGATCCGGACGCCGTTCGGAAAGTCGTAGAACGGCGGCGACGTCACGACGATCGTGAGCTTCGCCTGCGAGGTGCTGGTCGCCGTGATCGTATGCGGCGAGACGGAGACGCCGATCGTCTCGAAGGAGGCCGCGGCGAGGATGTCGACCGCGACCTCGTTGATCGCGCCGAGGACGCTGTCGTCACCAGCGCCCGCGATGAACGTCGAATCAGCGTCCGATTGACCGAGGCGAGAGACGATCACGCAGCGCCCATCCTCGGGAGCGGATTTCGACCTGGACGCCGACACGAAGTAGCACTGAGCGGTCTTGTAGGCCTTCGGAACGCTGGTGAGTGGCGAGCCGAGGCCAACGCCGCCGGCGGCGACGAGATGATTCTCCGTCCGGCTGCCGTAGGCGAACACTTCGTCGACGCCACCATTGCGCCCGAATCCGACGCCGGCCACGATCGGCCTGCTGTACCCCGATCCGCCGTACAACCAGAAGTCACTGTCGCAGCCGCATGGCGGTGCGCCCAGCCGGCTCCGAACCTGGTCCTTCGTCTGTCCGAGCTGTACTCCGTCGATCCCGCGGCCGAGCACGATCCCGCGGCTCCCGGACGCGGCCAGCGCGGCGGCGCCGACCGTCAGCGTCACAGCCGCCATCAGCGCCGCGACGAGCGCAGCGCGAACAGTCCTAACGCGCCGGTTACGCAGCGTGACTGAGGAATCTCTGATCGACAAGGGCGGTCGTTTGGGTCGTAGGGCGTTCAGAAGCCGAGCGTGCCTGAGCTCGGTGGCTTCGTGCTCGTCGTGTGCGCGAGGCAGCTCGCTACGGCGTTGACTGTGGCTCCGAGATGGCTGGTCAAAACGGCCGACACCGAGAACAGGCCGCCGGACGCGTTCAGCTCGACGCCGTTGAGCGACGCGGCGGCGGCGTGCGCCATCGCGGCTGTCTTGAACGGCCCATCTACGTACACGACCGCGTTCGTTACGGGCTGCATGGCCGACCACTCGTTGGCGTGCACCAGCCCGGCGGCGAACAAGTTCGCCGCCGTCAGGCATGAAACGGGGCTGAGCAACGCGCTTGTCGAGGGCTTTGGCGAGGCGCCGGTGCTGGTCGATGTGCTCGGCGGAGTGGTCGCCTTCGTTGTCGTCCTGGGCGGCGCGGCGGGCTTCGTCGATGTGATGACCGACGTCGAAGCTGTGGTTGCCGGGGACAGCGAGCTCACGGAGCTCGTGCTGCTGGTTGCAGAAGCCGTGGACGTCGTATCTGTCTTGGATGCGGTGGCCGTGCGCGTCGTGGTGTTCGCGGGCGCGCTGCTCGTAACCGCGGTCGTAGTGGGGGTTGTGGTTATGACGATGACCGCCGCGGCGGTGCTCGAGCTCGAGCTCGCAGCGCCGCAACCGGCGAGGGCGACGGCGCCGGCGGTCAGGACACCGATCATCAACCAGAGTCTCATCGACGTCTCCGACGACGGCGCCGCGCGTCGATCCGCTCCCAGGCGATCTCTGCGCGCTTCGGGCGCGGACCGGCCAGGCCTTCGGCCGCGAACAGCATCGCGATCACGCTGACGAACGCGAGCGCCGGATAGAACCATTCGGTCGCCGACGTGTCGGCCGGGCGTAACACGTAGGCGGACTGGCTGGCGTGCTTGCGCGCACGCTCCTCGCGCTTGGCCGTCGATTGCGCCGGAGCGGTCGCGCCGCCGGGCGGCACCGGCGTGATCGGGGTGGCGATCGGCGGCACGACGGCCACAGGAGTCGGGGAGGCGGCGATCTGGGCCGCCACGAATACGAATGGCGCCGGCGGCAGCACGGCGGGCGGCACGACGGGCGTCGGCGGCTTCGCCGCAGCCGGGGCCGGGGCCGGGGCCGGGGTCGCCGGCGCCGGCGCCGGCGGTGGCGGCGTAATCGATGGAATCGTCGGGCTGATCTTGTTGACAACCGTGGAATTCGGGTTCCCCACGTTGGCGTTGGGCGTGCCGCTCTGGCTCGGCACGACGACGGTTTGGCCGGGAATGACGACGCGGACGATGTCGGGGGCGTATGTGACCGTGCCACACGGTTGGCCGATCTCGCCGGGCTGCACCGTCACCGGCAGCGACGCGCTCAGCAGCCCCGAGGTCACCGACACGGACGTCGTGCCGGCGTTGTACGCGCAGAACAGCCCTGAGGTCGCCGATGCGATCGGATTGCCGTTGGCGTCGAGCAGCGGGAACAGCAGGCCCGCACCAGCCGGCTCGACGAAGTTGCCGATCCCGGGAATCGAGCTCGTGAACGTGTAGCTGGGACCGATGCAGCCAGAGCAGCTCGAAGCGGGAATCGCGACGTAGTTCTCATAGCCCAGGCCTGCGTTGTCGGGCGTCGCCGCAAGCGTTCCCGCCGGCCGCTCGCCGACGGCCTGGAACGACAGCGTCGAGCTGCGCGCCACCGTCAAGCCATCGAGCGGCTCGAGCGCGAGCGACTGCAGGACGGGGATCCCCTGGACGGTCACCTTGCGCGCGACCGTGTCGATCGACGTGAAGTACCACAGCACGCCGTCGTTCTGTGCGTCCTGGTAGCCGAGCGACGCTCCCTGGTATTCGGGAATCTGCAGCAGGGGCTGCGCGACGTTCGCCGCGTATGGGACCATCGTCTCCTCGTCGAGCTCGGAGACCGCTCCGGCGGTCGTGAACACAGCCAGCACACCGGCGTCGGCGAGCATCGTGGCGACCTTGGTGCCGTCGTTGGCAGAGCCGTTGATCGAGCTGTTCAGCGGCTCGGCGCAGAACACGATCATCGGCAGCCCCGCGGCCCGCGCGGCGGCGAGTTGCGCCTGCAGCCACGCGGTCTGCCCGGCAGCGCTCGCGTCCAGCGAGCCGGCGGAGTTGTCCAGGACGATCACCATCAGCGTTCCGCCGTTCTGGGCGACCTCGAACGAGTAGTACAGGTTCACGGAGCCGCTCTTGCCGCCCGCGCTGAGAGGCGTGATCCCGGAAGGTACCGCGCCGAGGCCGAACGGCGAGACCTCCTGGGCGAACGCCTCGGCCCATGGCGCAGCCGGGTTTGCGCTCGTCGGAACCGCGTCCAACGGCCCGTAGGCCGCGAACAGCGGTACGTTCCCGAGAGGGGCGAGGTAGCGCTGGATGTCCGCCAGATCGACCGCGCCGTCCCCGGCGGCGTACGCGGTGCCGTCGATTGGCCCGACGGCGTTGCCGCCCAGCACCGCGAACGCCGGGCCGCCGGGCTGCTGCGCGAACGCCGAGATCTCGGCGGCGGCCCCCGCGAGGTTCACGTCGGGCTGGGCATCCTGCACCGACGCGCACTCCTGTACGCACAGCGGGCTGGAGAAGAACGCGAAGCTCACCACCCCCGGTTGCGCCGGAATCGTCACCTGCGCCGGCGTCAGACTCGGCGCGGTGGCGCTGCCGCCGACGTCGTAGCGCCAGATCGACGAGGTCTGCCAACCGGCGGGGACTTCCGCCAGCAGCAGGCCGCTGCCGAGCCCGGCCGCCGTCGTCAGGTTTCCGGCGTAGCCGCCGACGATCCACGCCGCGCTGCCGTCCGCGGCGGCAGCGACCGCCAGCACCGCGTCGGGCTCGGGCGCGCCGTCCGGGACATCTCCAACGCTCGTGGCCGGATACTCCGAGCGGCTGAGGTCTTCCCAACCGCCGCTGGTCTGCACCAGCAGCTCGCCGTCGCCGGAGGGGAAGCCGTTGGTGAGCGGGTTGTCGCTAATGCCGTTCGTGTCCGTCTGGACGGGAGCCACCGACACGAACGCCTCGATTTGCCCACTGTCCGGGTCACGGAACGCCGCGAGCGCGACCGCGTAACCGTCGATCGGCTGATCCGCGTACGCGAAGTCCGATGTGGCGCGCTGCCTGATAAGCACCACACCGTCGCCCGCGGCGACGACCCCTCCATCCGCCAGCCCGGAGACGAGCGTGAGCGAACCGGCCGGCAGCGACGCCGGCAGCAGCAAAGGATCGACGCTCTGGACGTTCTCCCAGCTTCCGTCGCTCGCGCGCATGACCAGGTTGCCGCCGGCGACCGCGAACACCTGGTCTCCAGCCACCGTCACCGAAGTGATGTCGGCACCGGAGTCCTGCAGGTCGAGCTGCTCCGGTGCCCAGGCCGTACCATCGAAATGCAGGATCGTCCCGAGCGCCCCAACCGCCCATCCCTCGCCGTCGGGGGCGAACGCGACGGCGTTCAGCTGGTACTGCGTCAGCGACACCGACTGTGGATCTTCGGACCAGCTCGTGCCGTTCCAGTCGAGGATCGTGCCGTCACCGCCGACCGCGACCGCGCTCGAGGGCCCGTCGAATGCGACGCCGAGCAAGTTCACGTTCTGCGCCTGCGTGGGGACCGGAACGTTGATCCAGCCGCTGGAGGCTTCGAAGACGAGCGCCGCTCCGTCGAGTCCGACGGCCAGCGCTCCCGAAGTGCCGATGCCGGCACCCGCCGGCGGGAGCGCGACGCTGACCAGCGTGTTCTCGTTGGCCTCCGGCCAGGACGCAAGCGGACTCGGTGGCGGCTCAGGGCTGATCAGCCCCAGCGAGTTCGCCCCGGACAGCCAGCCCGTGTTCGGGCCGGTGAACAGCTCCGGCGTGCCTATCGGCGAGCCCTGCGACGTCTCGGACTGACTGAACCCTGGCGCCGCCACGGATGTCCAGGTGCCGTAGGCGTATACGTCGATGAAGCCGGAACCCGACCCGGAGGCTTGGGGGGTTGAGGGCGCCAACCCGACAGCGACCGATCCGGCAGCGGTGTCGAAGACCGCGTCAGGGACTGTCGCCGGATGGTTGGCGTCAAGCGGGTCGCCGCAACCCAGGCTTTCGTTCAGCACCGCGGTTTCGCACCACGAAGCCGTGATGTGGTCGGTCGCAGTGTCGTAGAAGGCGACGACCGTGTTGTTCCCCGCCAGCAGCGGGATGCTCGCGCTGACCCAGACCCCGCCGTCGGGGTCCGCGAAGAGCGCGAGCGGCTTTACCGTCAACGCTGGACCCAGCGCGAAGTTGCCGGTGAGATCGAGCGCGTCAAGGCCGGTGGTTCTCACGAACTCCCAGCCGCTCGGGTCGCTTGCGGTGGACGGGCCGAACTGGCCGAGGAATAACGGATGAGCCTGCGTCGCCGAGCCAGAGTAATTCAGGCCGAACACGCCCCAGCCAGTGCCCGGACCGGTCGGCGACAGCGCCGCCAGGTAGACCGTGTCAAGCCGCGTAGGTACGTACGTTGGGGGCAGCGGGGCGGTTGCCGTCTGCCACACGCCGTTCACAAGCACACCATATGACAGGAAGGCGGAGCCGGAAACACTCCGGGCGTTGACGCTCAGGGTC
Source organism: uncultured Solirubrobacterales bacterium (assembly GCA_963709135.1). Lineage (GTDB taxonomy): Bacteria > Actinomycetota > Thermoleophilia > Solirubrobacterales > Solirubrobacteraceae > Palsa-465. The sequence continues at coordinate 984,754 of CAVPVI010000005.1, forward strand.
GTCAGATTCGGGCCCTCTTGCACGGCCAACGCCACACCATAGGCGGTGCCGTCGGCGCTCTGCCCCAAAGTGATGACCGGCGCGCTTGAGCCCCCTTTGACCAGCGTCGCCAGCTCCGCGCTATCGGCCGAGTCATACAGGAACTCGCCGCCCGGCGCCCGGTGGAAGACGTCAAGCTCGCCACTACCCTGCGTCACCGCGATCCATGCCTCGCCCGAGGCGGTCATCGCTCCGGATACGTCGGCTGGCACCAACGTGGATGTTGTGATCCGGTAGGGAGTTCCGTCGGGCTTGCTGCGCAGCACGTCGACGATCTGCCAGCCGGTGGTGTCTGTGTACTCGAGCAGCACCAGCTGCGGGTCGCCGGCCGGTGCGGTGTACGGCAGCGGAGCCCCGTTGACGATCGCGGGCGGCGCTGACGTGAACCCGTAGGCCCAGGTCTCGTCGTCTGAGCTTCCGGCGATCGAGCCGAGTAGCGAGACGTCGCTCGCCGGAACCACGTAGTCGGTGATCGACAGGGAGTCGGGGTCGAGTGGCACGGTGCTGTTGACGATCGAGATGCCGGCAATGGCCGCCGAGTCGGAAAGTCCGGCGGCATTCGTCGCCACGACCTGGAGATCGTACAGCCCGTTTTCCAGGCCGCGCGTGTCGAAGCTCTGACTGTAGGGCTCGCTCGATTGCACGCCGATCGTCGACCAGTCCGCGCTGCCCGATGGCGCGACCTCGAACCTGACCGAGGCGATGCCAGCGATCGCGTCCTGCGCGGACGCGCTCAGCGTCACCACGTCGGTCAGCGACGCGCCCGGGTTGAGCAGCGTCACGGTCGGTGGCGTGTTGTCTACCAGCACGCTGATGATGTTGCCGATGTAAATGGTGCCGTAGGCATCTTCTGCTTGCACGCTCAGGTCATAGCTGCCGTCCGCCAGCGTGGTCGTGTCTAGGGCGGTCGTATACGCCGAGAGGTTGTCGCCGGGGCCCGTGTGCACCTGCTTGCCGGCGCCGTTGAGCTCCGGCGGCTCGGTCGCGATTGCCGTCCAGTTGCCGGTTGCAGCCGGGGCGATCTCGAACGTGACCGTGTCGGGGACGCGACCGTTGTCGCCGCTGTACACGTCACCCGTCTGGGGAGCTGCAACCAAATTGACGGTGCCGCTCAGAGCAGCGGCGGGCTGTGCCAACTCCATGCCCACGTACGCGTCCGTGGCATCGTCGTCGACGACCACGACGTCGCTGACCACGTTTGAGTACCCGACCTGTCCGTCGCTGTCGGTGACCGCCGCCCGCACGTCGTAGTCGCCGCTCGCGTCAAAGGCATCCAACGGATTGTCAACGGTGGGGTTCGCAGGGAACGAGGAGTAGCTGAGCGGAGTGGTGTACGTGCACGGCGCAGTGCTTGTGCATGGCGATTTGGAGCTGGCCGGGGGACTGACGGGTGTGTAGTTCAGCTTGGCCCAGTCGTCCGTCGTGCCGCTTGGCTCGTATTGCAGCACGACGCTCTCGATCGTCAGGCCACTGGCGGCAACAGCCTGCACCGTCACCGTGACGCCGCTGGCATTGCCGCTGGCACCGCTTGCCTCCAGCACCGGGCTGTCGAGTAGACAAGCATCTTGGCCGCAGTCGTCGCCGCTCTCACTCGGGATTGTGAGCGTCGCCGTGGGAGGATCGGGTCCGATCGCAGGCACGGCGGCCGGGTCGAGCGGCACCAGCGTGGTGCTGACCAGCGCTGCGACGACCTCTGCGGTCGGCTGCGTCGTCTCAGTGCTGGTGGTCGATGAAGCTGCGGGCGTCTGCGGGTCTGATGTTCCGGACGCCGCCTGCGCCTGGGTGCCGTTCAGAGCGGAAGCCGGATCGCCGGCGGCCGCGATGGTCGGGGTGGTCGCCGTCGAGGCCGCTGCCGTGATAACCGGCTGCGCCGGCGCCGGGGCGGCGCTGACGGTCAGCGGGGTTGCGGTCGCCGGGGTGCTGACCGCAAGCGACGGCACCTCCGTTTCGGAGGTCGTCGCGGCCGCGTCGACCACGACCGTGACCTCAGTGGTGGTCACAGCCGACACGGTCACCGGCGTCGGCGCCGGGACGCTCTGCCCCGGCGCGGCTGCCTGGACTGGCGTTTGCGCCGAGCTACCCGAACCTGCGGAGCTGGAGATCGGCTGCGTGGCCGTCTGGCTCGCGGGCGCGCTCGCCGCGTCCGATGAGCCCGAGCCGGTAGCGGTCGAGCCCGCGGGCGTCGAGGAGCTGGCTGCCGGCGCGGACGCTGCCGGCGCGGTCGACGCGGACGTCGCGGGCGCAGACGACGCTGCCGGCGCGGACGCCGCCGGCGCAGACGACGCGGACGGCGCGGACGCCGCCGGCGCAGACGACGCGGACGGCGCGGACGCCGCCGGCGCAGACGACGCGGACGGCGCGGACGCCGCCGGCGCAGACGACGCGGACGGCGCGGACGGCGCGGACGCCGCCGGCGCTGCCGGCGCTGCCGGCGCTGCCGGCGCTGCCGGCGCGGACGTAGCCGCGGGCGCAGCGGACGTGCTCGCTGCGCTGGGCGCGGGCGTGCTCGGAGCTGCTGCGCTGGGCGCGGGCGCGCTCGACGCGCTTGCCGAGGCGGTGGACGTCGATGCGGTCGGGCCAGAATCGGTGTGGGCGACCCGCTGCGCGACCACGCCCCCCTGAGCGGCCGGCGTCGCGGTGGAGACGGGCTGTGCAGATACCGCCGGCGCCTGTTCTGTCGTGGATGACGGAACCGCGGCGTTACTCACAACCGGCGAATTGTTGAGTGCCGTGGCGAGCTGCTTGGCGACCACGACGGGCGCCGTCGAGCTCGACTTGACGTTGCTCGTTGCAGGCGGCGTGAACGAGTAGGAGTTGGTGGTGACCGGCACGACGGATTGGACTTGGCGGACGCTGGTCACGATCGTGCTGCGCGTGACCTCTTGCGTCACCGGCGCGCTGACCGTGCCGGTGGCGGCGCTGACCGAACGCGTCACCTGAACCCGCGGTAGCGCCGGCGCGCGATGCAACTTGGGGATCGCGAACGGCGGGACTTGGGCCAGCGGAACGGTCAGCATCGGCAGCGGCCTCGACACGTACGGCGGGGCAACGGTCACAACGACCGCAACGCCCAGCGAGCCGGCGTAGGGTGTGCTCAGCGCCAACAGTCCGAGCAGCGCCAGCAACAGACGCAGCCGCCGCCGACCGGCGATGCCGAGGCCCGGGCTTCCGAGCGCGCCGCAGCCGTCGCCGGCATAGGCCGGTGTCATCCGCCTATACACGTATCGCTCCTGCCGCGCGTGAGCTGCAGGCGAGGTCTCGGGTGGCTGAGCGTCGCTGCACGGTCACGCCTTCGCCTCGGTCGTCTTCGGAAGGTAGAACTTGATCTGCTTCGGCCACGCCTTCGTGTTGAGAGTCAAGCGGAGCTCGCCGGTAGTCCCGGCGCGGAAGCGCCGCAGACCGGTGTTGCTGACGACCTTTCCGTGCAGCAGCCCTTCTGCCCCGATCGTCACCTGAGCGCGAACCTTGAAGGTGATGAGCAACGTCGAGGTGCCGTTGCGGGCAGCGAGCAGCTTGCTCTTGACCGCGTAGATCGGAGACTTCAGCTTGACCGTCTTGGTCGTCGACTTCATGACCGTCGTCTCTGTCGTCGGGGGCGGCGGCTCGGTCACGACGACGGGGGGCGAGACGACGTACTGGATGGGGTCAATCGACTGCGCCAGCGGGCGCGGCTCGTAGTCGTTGCCGGCGGGCGCAAGTGGGGTCTGCCCGTCGGTCCAGCGATAGAGGTGCGGCGGCTGGTTGTCGTATGTCGCGTTGCCGGTTGCGTTCTGGATGGTGCCGGGGGACGTAGCCGTCCATGCGTCGTTGACAGCGTTCACGGCCACACTCGTGACCCGTGCATCCTCGTCTGCCGGGATCAGTGGCGCAGACGCAGGCGAAGGCGCGGTCGGATCGAGCTCACGGAAGCGCGTGATCACCGGAGCGCCGTTGCACGAGGCGTCGACGAGCACCGGCTCGGTTGTGCTTGTGGCGGGATCCCACAAAACCTTGCCGCCCGCGAGGGCGTCGCCGGCGGGGAACACACCGATCGAGGACCACAAGTAATAACCCGAGGATGAGTCGCTGAACTCGGTCGGCGAGCATGTCTCGGTTCCGCCGGTCGTGATCGGCGCCAGTGACGCCGGCTCCGGCGGCTGGCCGGCCCCCGGCTGAACCGAATAACGCGGATTGCCGGCTACCCAGCCGTCACCGGCTGGGTTGAAGCCGACAGCGACGAGGTCGGTCCGGAAAGGATCGTTTGGCAACGGGCTCGTCGGTGGCGTGAAGCCGAGCGGTGCAAACGCGCCGCCGAAAGAGGCGAACAGCTGCGGCGGCGGCGCACCATCAGGTTGCGCCGGAACAGCATGAGCGTCGAGGGGGCTGGTTGTCCCGGCAACAACATAGGCGCCAGTCGACGACGCTGCGACCGCGAAGCCGAACGGGTTGCCGGCTTCGTCGGTCTGTACCGCGGCCGCTGTGTAGTCGGCCTGTAGCCAGGGGCTGGAGCCGAGCCCAACCGACGCGTTGCTCAGTCTTGTTCCATCCCAGTGGACGACGGTTCCGTACGTGCCGAAGAACCAGCAGTCGTTCCAGGCGAGGCATGCGCCGGCGTTGATCCCGCCATGTTCCGGCACGCCGGGGCTGCTTTGCGGGACCTCGGCGAGAGTTGCCGCCGGGACCGGCAACTTCTCCCACTCGTAGTTGACGCCGTCGAACCGGCAGAGGGGCGGCCAGTCCTCGGTGACATCACCACCGGTGCCTACCAGATCGCCCACGAGCCAGTAGTCGAGCTTGCCCGCCCACAGGACCGTGTCACCCCCGCAGGTCTTCGAACCGGGAAAGGTCGGGTCGGGGAACCAGCGCTGCCCGTTGTAAATCCATAGTCCGTAGGCACCGGCCCCCTCGAGCACGAGGCTGTTGGCATCGAAGGCGGCGACCGCCGCAAGACCGTGGTTCCATGACCGAAACGCCATCGAGGTGACCTCTAGCGCGCAGGTTGAGGGCTGAAACACACATGAACCCGTGCTCAGGTCCACTGCGGTGCCGTTGGCTCCGAACGGGTAAGGCGTCACGTCTGTCCAGCAAGGCACTCCCGGCGACGCGACCGACGGCGTGTTCGCGTTCGCGGTCTCGGCGCAAGCGGGAGGGGCGGCCACCGGGGCCGTGGCGGCGGCGCTCGCAGCACTCGCCGCTGCGAGCGCGCCAATCCCCAAGAGACCGACGATCAGTGCCGCAGGCTTGATCCGCACGTTTTTCAGGCTAGCCTCGCGACCAGGTGCGGATGTGACCGAGCTGTTAGCGGGTGACGCAATGTAGCGCGGCGCCGATGTGAACGAACTGTTAGCTGGGTGCCGGAACGTGGCACCGGAGCGAGTTACGCCAGCTTCAGGCTGGGCGCTGCGCAGCGACCGCAGGCGGGGGCTCGACGCCCGCGGCGCCGTAGATGTGAGCCTGTGCGGAGGTCAGCGCGGTGGTCTGTACGACGGTCCCGGCGACGCCGTGCAGAACGACCTGGTGCAAGCGTCCGAGCTCGTACGCGATCTGCCGCCACGGCAACTGCGCCTTGCGTTCAGCGACCCGGATCATCAGCAGCGCCAGCCAGGCGATCAGGACCTGTGCCCGGGTCGGATGCTCGAGTCGGGAGGGCAGCGCAGGCAGCTCCAGAGTGGTCCGAAGGTCGCCGAAGACGCGCTCGACCTCCAGCAGGTTCTTGTAGCCCAACGCGACGTCGGCCTCGGTGAGCAAGTCGATCGCGTGGTGGCATCGATCCTCGTCGATCTGCTCGAGCCCGGGGACGTGCACGTCACGCGATGCCCACTCCGAGACTGCGAACTGCCGGCACGGATCGAGCGCCATGTTCGCGGTCAGCGCGAACACGACCCGTTCGACCTCCGGTGAGAACCGCCGGCTACCGAGCACCCCCGCCAGCGACCCATCCAGACCCAAGGTTCGCCACAGCCCATTGAGCAGCCATACGGCTCCGATTGATCGCGACTCTCTCAGCTCGAGTTCGCCCGGCGTCGCCGGGAACGGCTTCCCGTCGCCGTGGCTTTCGAGGTACCGCGTGATCGACGCGGCCAGTCGCCGCAGCCCGTCGAGATCGAGCCGATCCTCCCTCCCGAGGCTCAGCAAGACCGCGGCCTGAGTGACGCCGCTGACGCGGCGGTTGTGCGCCAGCTGCACGTAGCGCACGAGCGACCCATCCGACCTCCGGCGCTGCGTAGTGCGCAGATACATGCCCACGAAAGTAGCAACCATCGTCTCTATAGCTGACTTCGCGTGCCCACAAACGTGTGCCCACACAGGTGCCTGGGCAAGGAGCGGCGCGACGCTTGGCGGCGCGGGATCGACCGCCTCGGGGAGGCTCATCCGGCGTTCAGCGACACGCGGACCTTGGCGCCGCTCGATGCCGGGCGAGCGCGAATCAGGATTTGCAACCGGCTGATCGCGTGAGCACGCAGCCAGCTCCGCACGCGCCTCGAGAGCCAGACGACGGCGCGGTCGCGCCGGCTCGAGCGCAGCTGCAACGAGACCGACATCACGACCCTGCTTCGTGGTCCGCGCCCGTCGGCGGGGGTGCAGACGGCGGTCGCGCGGCCGGCGCGTGCGCCGGCGATGCTGAGCTCGATCCGCGGGCTCACCGGTGCGTCGAGGACGATCGCCTCGGGCGCCGGTAGGCTCGCTGCCTGTGCTTGGGTGGGAGCGTCGTCGATCGTCAGCATGCGGGGCGAGTCGGTCGCCTGGAGCTGGACGACGATCTGGTCAGCCCCGCGGGAGACGATCGTCGCGGGCTGGCTGGCGCCGGTCAGCGGGTCGCTGAGCGAGACGCTCGCGTCAGCGCCGTTGAGGTTGCCGATCGTCAGCCGGAAGTTCTCGGGCAGCAGGTCGTATGGCGTCTGGCCGGGCGCGGGATCCGGGGTGTAGTACTGCGCCAGGTCACGAGTCATCACGTAGACGGCGCTGACGAACTCGTTGCTGGTGACCTGGAACGGAAAGAACGCCAGCACGTCGCGGTTGTGGAGGGTGGGGTGCGCAGCGGTCCCGTCGCCCGTGAACTGAACGTCGGTGTTGTTGTCGGAGGCGATCGCGTCAAGCGTCAGCTGGCGGGGCTGAGGGATCTCCTGGGCACCGGCCAGCGTCGCGACCATCCGCGCGACGGCCTGCATCGGCAGCCCGCCCATGCTGTCGCCCGGGTAGACGGACGGGTCGGCGTCGACGGCATCGAAGAAGCTCTCCGGGATCAGCTGATCGCCTCCTGCGCCGGCTGCCGCGAACAGGTCGATCGCCTGCGCTCCTTCGGAGGCATACGAGAGGTAGAACCGGAGCGCCGCTTTTGCTTGAAGCTCCGGGATATCGGCGACCGGCATCCCGAGCGCGCCGGCCTGGGTCGCGTCGAGATTCGTCTCGGTGATCCAGTTGGCGGGTGCCGTGCCGCCGGACGGGTAAGTGTCGGCGCCGTGGGGGGTGCCGTAGATGCTGGTCTGGATCGGGCTCAGGTCCCGCATCAGCGTCTCGGTCTGGATCCCGTTGAGGTAGTACTCCGGAAAGAACGACGTGAAGCTCGGGATGAACAGGTCCTGAAAGGTGCCGCTGCCGGTCGTCGAATACGACGGATCGCCGAGCGCGTCCAGCGGCTGGTCGCCGTTGATGATCGCCCCCTGCGGGAAGCTGACGGCGTTGGAGTACGGGTGATGGTCGATCGCGGCGGTGCCGGGAGGGACGGTCGTACCGGAGACCCACGGGGCCTGGTTGGAGAAGCCATCGCCGACCTTGACGTCGGTCAGCCCGTTGGCGGGATCCTGCAACAGCTGGACCGTGTCGGCCAGCAACTCGTTGTCGATGCTGCCCGTGCTGCCCGGGTCGGGTACCGGCGAATAGTAGTTGCTCTCGTCCAGGAACGCCGAACCGAACCCGAGCTCGTTCCACACCTCGACGTCGAAATTGTCCGAGCCATAAGCGTCGCGCACCGCCCGGCACACCGCCAGCACATACGTGAGCCAGCCGCTGAGCGTTTGCTCGAAGCGTGGGTTCGCGTAACCGTCGGCGAGCTCCGGCGGCGCGAACGGCTCGTAGCGCAATGTCGTTGCTGGCACCGAGCCGGCGGCCAGGCTCAGCGGCAGCGGTCGCGATAGCGTCGCGACACCGTCGGGATCGACGCCCGTGATCAGCACGCCGGCGGCCATCGGGTAACCCGTGTCGTCGGGCGCGTTGAGTCCGGTCAACCCGGGTACCACCAGGTTCGCGCTCGCGCGATCGAGGTCGACCCTGGTCGCCCCCTGCGCAGCCGGGGCGGTCAAGGTCAAGTCAATCGTTGACGCAGGCCCGGGCATCAGCGAGTTGGCGTTCAGCAGAATCAACGGTCTCAGGCCGTACTGCCGGAATGCGTCGATGTACTCGTCGAGCGAGGCCGGATCGCCGAGCTGCGCTGGATCCGCATAGCTCATCGAGTCCCACCCAACCTCCAGCCGCACTCGCCGGATGCCGCTGTCCGCCAGTAGCCGCGCCGTTGCGTCCGCCTCGTCCGGAGCGACATTGAAGTTCATCCCGAGCGCGTCCTGCAAGGCTGTCGCCGGGCGGGTGAGCAATGAAGAGCGCCACGGTTGTAGCCAGAACGAGCGCGTACCGAACGGCAACTCGGTGAGTTGCGCGGGGTCGATCGGGTCGCTCAGGGTGTACCACGTTTGGGCGGCTGCGCTGGAAGCTAGGATCAGCAGCAGCACCGACGTGATTAGTGTCATCGTCAGCCAGCGGCAGCGCACACCCCGCTCGTCGGTCCGGCGAGGGTTAGACGGTGAGGATCTTTGATACGCCTAGACCGATGGACGAGCGCGCGGACGCCCCAGCGAGGTCGGCGTACACGCGTTTCGGACTGGCGACGGTGATTCCGTCACGCACGGGGTTCGCAACCGAGCAGACCGCGTCGCACGTAGCGGCGTCGTTGAGGTAGTTCAAAAAGACTGCGTCTCGGCCGATGTGTCGTATGGCACAACGCGCACGATCGCCTCGGTGTAGTTCGCAAGCGCCGTGCTCGAAGAGACAAACCTGTTTCCAACCGGCGCGATTTTTCCTCGAGTCTCGTGATTTTCGCTTGGTCTGATGTCGATGTCGCCGGCCGGGGTGTGGAGTGTGGCTCATCGCGCGTGGACCAGGCCGCAGCACTTCTTGTACTTGCGTTTGCTGCCGCACCAGCAGGGCTCGTTTCGTTGCGGTGGCCAGGGCTCGGCGATGTCGCGGTCGAGGAGCGTGGTTGAGTAGCTTGCGCGGGTGTCGGATTGTTGGGGGTCGCGGTCGTGTTGGGTGCACCAGGCGAGGTAGTCGTCGATCTGGATCGGAGTGAGCGAGAGGCGTTTCACGCCTTTGGCTTTGAGATCGCGCAGCATCAGCTCGAGTCGTGCGCAGTACGCCTCGTAGGGCCCGTGCGCGCAGTCCTCGGCGAAGCTCGGCCATGTCTGTAGCGCGCGCGGGTACTGGTCGGCTGGGAACCATGCGGCGCCGATGTGCGTCTGCTGCGGCGAGAGCGGCCGCGGCTCGTTCCAGCGACGCAGAAACTCTTGTTCGGCCTCGCGATCCTGCTGCTCCTCGCGCTCGATCAGCTCCTCGGCGCGGAGTTGGAGCTCGTCCGGCGCCAGGCCGAGGACGTCCATCGTCTGCCCCCGCTCCTCGGTCAAGTACCACGCGATCTCGGCCTCGTCCTCGCCGGCCGCAAGCGCGAGCTCGAGCCCCTTGGTCTGCCATGGCAGCGCCTTTCTGTGCAGCCCGACCCTGGTGTAGGCGTCGCTCGCGGCGGAGTGCACCCACGGGTTGCGGGGATCCTCGCGCTCGGCCTGCGCCCATGCCTCGTCGGCCTCCTGGTCGCGTCCGGTCCGGAGCAGCAGATCGGCGATCAGCGCCTGCGCGCTGGGATGATCGTCGAGCTCGCCGCTCCAGCCGGCGGCGAGGGCTTGGCGCATCGCGTCGATCGCCTCGTCGAACCGGCCGAGCTTCTCGTAGGCGTAGGCGAGCTCGTCGAGATACCCCGCACGGTCTGGCTGCGCGTCGGGCAGCGCGAGCGCGGTGGTGATCAGCCGCACCTGAGCATGGTGGTCATTGCGCCCGCGGGCGGTGTCCAGCTCGCGATTGATCCTCTGAAGATCGGACACGCGCGAAGGTTAGCCCACTCTCTGAAACCCCTGCTGGCGAGAGGAGGGGTGGCGGCGACCCCGAACCTTCCGGCCGGTAACAGTCACCAGCCCCGACGGACGCGAGCGGACCGTCCACGTCCACGAGCTGATCTGCCTGTGGTACAAGCCGTTCTACACCCGCGCGGTGAAGGTGATCCTGATCCGCTGGTACCGACAGAAGACCACCGTCGGCTACAGCGACATGCTCGCCGCGCTCCGCCGAGAGCTGATCCGCCACGAGTTTTGGACACAAGCACCCCCGACGACCACCAACCCGAAAGTCGCGCAACCCCAGTCACCGTCAGCTCAGGCGGCCGCCTGAGATCCCGAAAGTCGAGATTTTCCGTTTCATGTCGATTTTCGAGCGTGTGCGGACGATCGGGCGCTCTACGCAAAGGTTTGTCCGTACCGACACGGAGGCGCTCGCCGCTAGAGGCGCCCAACCGCGCGGCCCGCTCGGGCGAGGCCACCGACCGCCTGGCTGATGACCGGCCTTCACGAGGTGCTGCGCGGCAGCGGCGGCGGCGCGGTCGGTTAGAAGTTGGCCTGGAACGCGTTGCGGAGCGAGCTTTCCATCGACTCGCTCAGTGGTGCGTACCCGGCTGCTTTGAGGCTTGCCTGAGCGGGATCGGATAGCACGTAGGTGAAGTACGAGTACGTCGTGCGCACCTGATCGGCGTTGAGCTCCGGCTGCGGAGCGACGCCTGGGGTGTTGCCGTCCTCGCCGCCCCAGACCAGCACCCACGTGAGCGTGCAGATCGGGTAGGTAGCGCCTTCCTTGCTGTAGGAGACATCATCGGTGTTACCCGCGAAGTCAAGCGCCCAGTCACCGAACAGACCAACATAGTCCGCCGCGCTGGTGCCCGGAAGCGTAGCGCCCGCCAGCGAGCAGTTCGACGCACCGGTGCCGGTCGCCGGCGCAGTCTGCGCGCCGGTCGCGTAGTTGGCGACCGTCGAACCGATCAACGTCGCGAGATACTCGCCGTTGCCCGAGTTCGTCGAGGTGTCGTGCTTGACATCAGAGATGTCGGCGTACCCGACGCCACCGTTCTGGTTATGCAGAACCTGCAGCAGGTTCGGTCCGCCAGAGGACCCTTCCTGCGTGATCCCGCTGCACCCAGCCGTCACATCGATCGCCGGCCACAGCGTGTCGGCCGCGGGGTGACCCGGGGTTCCGTCCTCGCCCGGCCAGATGTCGTTGTTCAGATCCCCGGCCGTCTGCGCATCCTGCTGCATGTTCGCCCAACTGCTGTTGTTCGCGTTAGCAGCCGAGCAGACCGCGTCAGACGAAGCGGCGTCGTTGAGGTAGTTCAACAGACCCTGCGTCGTGCCCGACGTGTCGTTACGCACAACACGCACGATCGCCTCATTACAAGCCGCCAGCGTCGGATTCTCACCGAGATCGGTAGCGCCATTGACGTTCTGGTCGAGATTCTCCCAGTTCGTATCGACCCCGCCCATGATGTTCGAGACATCAAGCGCCGTCAGCTTCAACGTCGCCGGCGCCGTCGTATCGCCGCAGTTCGCCTTCGTCAAGTTAGCCGCCAACTCAATCGCCGAACCACCGATCGGGAACGACATCAGACCCGTGCCATTCACACCCTCAGGATCATTCGCGACATTCGCGTTGACCGCCTGGAACGGCGAGGTATACGTATCCGCGCCAGACACCGGGTAGCACGCCTTACCCGTCACCGCCGCCTCGGCGTTAGGCGCAGCATTGATGTTGTTCCAATCATTCAACACATACGGAATGTCAGTCGCGCCAAACGCATCCGTGCGGCAGCTCGGAACATTCTTACCGTTGCTCGACCCAGTCGCGCTCGTGGCCTGCGCGCTGTAATCGTTATACGAGACCATCCAATCCTGCCCCGCCTGACCAGCCGTGTTCGTCTTCTGCAACGGACCCACGAAGGTCGCGCCGTTGAACGTATCCGGATCCGTCGGATCGCCGAGAGCGCCCGCCTGAGCCGGGTCCGCAAAGGCGTTGCCGCCAGCGGTTGAGAGCGGCTCCGCGCCAACGTCACCACAGACGTTGTTCGCGTAGCTGCTGCCCAGGTCGTACTCCATCCACAACTGCAGCGTCGAACCACGACCGCTGATCTTGCCATCCGTCGACTGACAGTTCGCACCCGCAAGCGGCTGACCGACCGCCGGCGCAGACTCACCGGGATTACCGGTGACGGTGTTCGTCACCGTCGCGGTCGCGGTCCAGCTGACGGTGCCGGTCATGCACGCCGGCGCCTCGCCGTTAGCGGGGTTGTCGAACTGAAACGTGCCCGCAGCCGACTGGGCACCGGGGAAGGTTCCCTGAAACGTGAACGACGAGCCGATCGCGTAGTCGAAGGCGCCGTTCACGATCTCCGTGCCGGGCCACGACCCGAGCACACCGTTCCCGTCGAACGTACAGGTGTTGCCCTGGGCGTTGGTGATGCTGTACGAGCTGATCGACGAGCCGTCGGCGGGCACCGTAAACGTGATCTGCGCGTAGTCGCTCGCGACGCCGGTATAAGTGGCGCGCGGGACTGGCTGAGCCAGCGCGGCCGAGGCGGCGCACGTCAGACTCAATGCTGCTGCAAGCACGCTTACGCGCAGAGCTTTCATAACGAAGCGCAGACGCGGACCGGCGCCCGCGCGGCCCCCGAATGGGAGCCGCGCGGTCTGCCGTTCCGCGTCTTGCTCAGTCGCTGCGGGCGACTAGAACGTGAACCGGGTCAGGCGTCGCAGTAATCCCAGGCGACGCAGCACAGGCTTCCGGTAGGCCCGCTTTGCTTCAGTGGTGTTCATTGTCTTCCTTTACAGTTGCTCGGTCGTGGTCGGTGAGGATTGGCGCGTACGTGCCCCGCACGTACGCGCCATGGCGACCTCGGTTACTTGCAGGTCGTCGAGTTGCCGAGCCAATCCTGGACCAGGAACTCCCACGAGGTGTCGCCAACCGTCAGGTCGCCGACCGGCTTCGATGCCGTCACCGGGTACGGACCGTCGGTCGGAGCGTCCAGCAGGCTCGGATCGACCGCGTTCGGGTTGGTCTCCGGGTAGCCGACCGGAGTCGTCGGCATGGAGATCGTGCCGCTGCCCTTGAGGAAGGTGGCCTCGATGTTCACGTCGGGGCCGAGACCCGGGCCGCTGGGGTCCGTCACGTTGACGGTCTGGGTCGAAGCGACGGCCGGGTTGTTGGACTCGTTCGTCTGGTACACGGTGCAGATCGGCGGCGCCGTGTCCGTGTACTGCGCCGTGTTGTTCTGCTGGTAGGAGCCCACGTCACAGGTTGACCCCTTGGCGAAGAACCGCTGGTCGTCCGAGAGGCAGTACGCCGTGTTGCCGGCGCCGTAGACGACGCTGGTGGACTTGAGGACAAGCACCGGCGTCGGGCCGCCCTTGTAGCTGAGCGCGCCGCCGGTGGGCAGCGCAATCTGCGTGAGCGTCTTTGTGGTGACGCCGCATGAGCCGTCGTTATCGATGCTGTTGGTCTCGCTTGTCGGAGTACCGTTCTGGCAGTCCGGAGCTGAACCGTTGTTGGCGATCAGCGTGTTGTTCAGGACGGTGTTGCCACTTCCGAATACGATGCCGCCGGTGAAGTTGCCGGTGATCGTGTCGTCGTTGAACGACGCGTTGCCGGTGTTGTTCTCGACGGAGTCGATTGCGCTGTTGCCGAGGAACGAGTTGTCGATCGTCACATTCGGGACCTGGGTGAGGCTGGACTGGTCGACGCCAACGATCGTTCCGTTCTCGCCGAAGAACGCCATGTTGTCGATCTCGGCGTTTCCGTTCACCTCGACGGTATCGAATCCGTCGGACACCGACGAGCTGATGCTAAATCCTTTCAGCAGCAGGTTCGCACCGGAGTCGACGGTGATCAGATCTTGCTGCAGGTTCGTTTCCGCGGAGCCGTTGATGTCCGTCTCTGTGTTGAGCGTGGTCGTGGCCTGGTTCTTGGGTTCGCCGCTGATCTCGAGGTTGTCGCCGGGCGCGACCGTGATCGGGGTGGTCGGCTCGTAGGGGCCGTTGGTCCCGTCGGGAGCCAGAATGATCTCGTTCGTGCCTCCCGCGGAGTTGGCGGCGTTGATCGCGCTGATCAAACCCGTCGTGTTGGTCACCGTGACCGGCGGCTGGGCGAGCGCGGCCGGCGCGAAGGCAAGCGCGCCGACCGCGGAGAGCGCAATAGCAGCGCCCCGCACTCGGCCACGCGATGCGATTGTCCAATTGGACATTTGGGTGGTTCCTTTCGAGTGTTTGCGTGTCTTGGCTCTAGACTGGCGGCGGATCGCCGCCCCGGGTAACCGGGGCGGCGATGCCGCGCGCTGCGTGTGTCTAGAAGTTGGCCTGGAACGCGTTGCGGAGCGAGCTTTCCATCGACTCGCTCAGTGGTGCGTACCCGGCTGCTTTGAGGCTTGCCTGAGCGGGATCGGATAGCACGTAGGTGAAGTACGAGTACGTCGTGCGCACCTGATCGGCGTTGAGCTCCGGCTGCGGAGCGACGCCTGGGGTGTTGCCGTCCTCGCCGCCCCAGACCAGCACCCACGTGAGCGTGCAGATCGGGTAGGTAGCGCCTTCCTTGCTGTAGGAGACATCATCGGTGTTACCCGCGAAGTCAAGCGCCCAGTCACCGAACAGACCAACATAGTCCGCCGCGCTGGTGCCCGGAAGCGTAGCGCCCGCCAGCGAGCAGTTCGACGCACCGGTGCCGGTCGCCGGCGCAGTCTGCGCGCCGGTCGCGTAGTTGGCGACCGTCGAACCGATCAACGTCGCGAGATACTCGCCGTTGCCCGAGTTCGTCGAGGTGTCGTGCTTGACATCAGAGATGTCGGCGTACCCGACGCCACCGTTCTGGTTATGCAGAACCTGCAGCAGGTTCGGTCCGCCAGAGGACCCTTCCTGCGTGATCCCGCTGCACCCAGCCGTCACATCGATCGCCGGCCACAGCGTGTCGGCCGCGGGGTGACCCGGGGTTCCGTCCTCGCCCGGCCAGATGTCGTTGTTCAGATCCCCGGCCGTCTGCGCATCCTGCTGCATGTTCGCCCAACTGCTGTTGTTCGCGTTAGCAGCCGAGCAGACCGCGTCAGACGAAGCGGCGTCGTTGAGGTAGTTCAACAGACCCTGCGTCGTGCCCGACGTGTCGTTACGCACAACACGCACGATCGCCTCATTACAAGCCGCCAGCGTCGGATTCTCACCGAGATCGGTAGCGCCATTGACGTTCTGGTCGAGATTCTCCCAGTTCGTATCGACCCCGCCCATGATGTTCGAGACATCAAGCGCCGTCAGCTTCAACGTCGCCGGCGCCGTCGTATCGCCGCAGTTCGCCTTCGTCAAGTTAGCCGCCAACTCAATCGCCGAACCACCGATCGGGAACGACATCAGACCCGTGCCATTCACACCCTCAGGATCATTCGCGACATTCGCGTTGACCGCCTGGAACGGCGAGGTATACGTATCCGCGCCAGACACCGGGTAGCACGCCTTACCCGTCACCGCCGCCTCGGCGTTAGGCGCAGCATTGATGTTGTTCCAATCATTCAACACATACGGAATGTCAGTCGCGCCAAACGCATCCGTGCGGCAGCTCGGAACATTCTTACCGTTGCTCGACCCAGTCGCGCTCGTGGCCTGCGCGCTGTAATCGTTATACGAGACCATCCAATCCTGCCCCGCCTGACCAGCCGTGTTCGTCTTCTGCAACGGACCCACGAAGGTCGCGCCGTTGAACGTATCCGGATCCGTCGGATCGCCGAGAGCGCCCGCCTGAGCCGGGTCCGCAAAGGCGTTGCCGCCAGCGGTTGAGAGCGGCTCCGCGCCAACGTCACCACAGACGTTGTTCGCGTAGCTGCTGCCCAGGTCGTACTCCATCCACAACTGCAGCGTCGAACCACGACCGCTGATCTTGCCATCCGTCGACTGACAGTTCGCACCCGCAAGCGGCTGACCGACCGCCGGCGCAGACTCACCGGGATTACCGGTGACGCTGTTCGCGAAGCTGGAAGTCGCAATCGCGAGCGGTGCGACGACCGCCGCGCCGATCGCGAGCGCGGCCATGCGCGCCCGGCGACTCTTCACAATAGAACTTCTCATCAGGGTGTTCCTAACCTCTTCTTTGGTGTTGGTTGGTGCTGGGGGCCAAACGCGGCCCCGATCGAGTTCCGGCCTTCACGTTTTCTCTAGTTCTGGCGCCCCTTCGGGAGTGTTGGTTCGAGAGAGTGCGCGCAAGCGTCACATTCCCCTGCGCGCGAGCATGTAAGGCACGGTCCGAAGCAGGATCTTCACGTCGGACCACAACGACCACCCAGTTACATAGAGGTAGTCGAGCTTGATCATCTCGGCCAGCGGCACGCGGGCAGATCCGAGGATCTGCCAGGGGCCGGTCATGCCGGGAGTGAGTTGCAGACGGCGGCGATCCAGACCCATGATCCGGGCGTCGTCGTCACCGACCAGCGGGCGCGGGCCCACGAGGCTCATCTCGCCGTGCAGCACGTTGACGAGTTGGGGCAGCTCGTCGAGCGAGTAGCGCCGCAGCCAGCGCCCGATGCGGGTGATGCGGGGGTCGGCGGCGATCTTGAAGAGGCCATCGGCCTCGTTGAGCTCGTGCAGCGAGGCCTTCAGCGCGTCGGCGCCGTCGACCATCGTGCGGAACTTGCGGATCGTGAACGGCTCGCCGTCGCGGCCCACGCGGATCTGCGTGTAGATCACGGGGCCGGGGCTGTCGAGCCTGATCAGCAGCGAGACGACTACGATCAGCGGCGCGAACACGATCATCGCGACGATCGCGCCGGCGAGATCGAAGCCACGCTTGACCAGCGCCGAGGAGCGCGAGAGCCCGAAGCGGCGCACGCCGAGCAGGGTCAGGCCGTGGACGTCATCGACCTCGATCGACGAGCCGACCACTTCGAGGATGCGCGGGAGCAGGCTCACCGGCGTCCCCGTGGCCTTCGCCTCACGCACGAAGTCGAGCGTCGTCTGCGGCTGCTCGCCGCTTGGCTCGATCACCACGCGGTGCACCTGCAGCTCGTCGACGAGCTCGCACAGTGTCGAGGCCGCGAGGCCGACGTCCCTAGGCTCGAGCTGGCCAATCGACATGCGGCCGACCAGCATCGCCCTGCCGCCGGTGCCCTCGAGCTTGGCGCGCAGCCGCGCCGCCGAGGCGTCGGTGCCGACGAACAGGCAACGCTCGGCGGGCGTGGCCAGGCGGGCGAGGCGACGCCCGAGCGTCCGTGCCAGCAACGCGAACACGAAGGTCGTGGCCCACAGCGTCAGCACCGTCGCCGGATCGAGCCGCTCGCCGACGAACGGGCCCTCCAGCACGGAGAACACCAGCGCGTACAACGTCGCGAGCTGTAGCAGGCGCGGGGCCTCGTCGAGCGTCGCGCGGTTGATCAGCAACTCGTCGCGGTCGTAGAGCCCCATCAGCTTGCCGGCGAGCACGACCATCAGCAGGGACAGCAGCGCCAGCGGCCGCAGCGTCAGGCCGGCGAGCAGCGCGACCGACAGCAGCACGGCGCCGGCGGCGGCCAGTACATCGGAGAGCGCCAGCGTGCGGCGGAAGATGGCGTCGCGGCGCGCCACTTCGGCGCGTGGATCGCCTTCCCTGATCGCCCTGCCGGTGTCGTCGTAGGCGCCGGCCAGCGCGAAGCCGCCGGCGAGCACCGAGAAGGTCCGGATCAGGGGCCGGTGCCAGCGCGGGCGCGCAGGCGCCGTGCTTTGGCTGAGGCCCGATGGGGATAGGGGGACGAAGCGTTGAATTTGAGCGTCGTGTAAGCGCCTGGAGGACGCAGACCATCTAAGGTCCAAAGCAGGAGCTTCGGACCCCGCGGGAGCCATCTCACTCATATGTCAGCCCTTGCCCTCGGGGGGTTTGCGTTCGGCCGCAAGCGTAAGAGACAGGTAAGGGTCCATATGTCACCCTGCTGTTTCCCGCGCCGTTACTTTCTTGTATCTACCGCGGATGCCCGTGTTTTGCAGGGCTTAACCGACTGAGAACGGCAGGCTGGTTTGGCCGTCGACAG
The DNA here is from genome assembly GCA_963709135.1 of uncultured Solirubrobacterales bacterium. Lineage (GTDB taxonomy): Bacteria > Actinomycetota > Thermoleophilia > Solirubrobacterales > Solirubrobacteraceae > Palsa-465. The sequence goes on from CAVPVI010000005.1 coordinate 1,002,932, forward strand.
TGGCGCGAAGCGTCAGCGGTGCGCTGTCAAGAACTTGTGTAACAAATGTTTCGCGTGTGTCAACGTGGAGTGACCGCAGCGGCGTCCAACGGGAACCAGAGCGCGCCTCGAGCACGAGCCGACCGGCCGCGGGCGCCCTCCCCCACACGCGCACCAGGCCACGACTGCCGCGCCACCCGACCAACGGGAAGCTGAACGCGTCAAGCGCCGGCTTTGCTTGACCGTCCAGAAAGTAGACGCCGGACTGGCTGGTCAGGCCGTAGCTCGGGATCGGGGGCTCATCGACAATCGTGTTCCAGGTGATCAGCGAGACGCCCTCGCTCCACAGCAGCTCGAACGCCTGATCCATCCAGCGCGCGTCCTCCCACAGCGGCACGCCGCCCGGGTTGGGCGGCGAGGTGTTGTAGCCGGTCTCCGTCACCCAGATCTGGTGATAGATGTGCGGCAACGCGTCGCCCGCGCGCTCGGCAGCGCGCAGCAGGACGGTCAGCTTGCCGATGTCCGGCAGCGAGACGTCGTCCGGATTGAGCGCCGCGGTGTCGGGGGAACCGACCGAGTAGGGATGGTGCGCGAGCGCGTCGAAGTGGGCCGGGTCCGTGCAGCCGGTGCTGAGCAGCCGGCTGCCGACCTGCTGCAGGCAGAGCAGATCTCGCCAGAACTCGGCCGGCATTATTCGCTGCCCACCGGCGCCTGGATCCCCGAACGGTGCCGTGCCGGCCGTCACGACCAGCGCGCTCGGATCGATCGACTTGACCCCCTCGTAGAACGCGTTGAGCATCTGGCGATAGATCGCCGGTGATGCGGCGCTCTGCCCGACCCATTGCGGCGTCAGGTACTCGGGCAGGTTCGGTTCGTTCCACAGCTGGAAAGCCCAGACTTTGGGCAGCATCAGCAACGGGTTCGCCGGATCGGGAAAGTCGCCCGAGTAGCGGCGCGCGAGCGCGATCCCGTACTGCTCGATCGCCTGTGGACTTGGACGCCACGTGCCCGGCGGCGCGTCGGCCGGCAGGTTCGGGCCCTCCGCCCACCGCGGCGCGCCGGTGAAGTCGAGGATGACCCGCAAACCGTCCGCGGTCGCGGCGCTGACGGCCGCATCGGCCGCCGTGAAGTCGTAGTTCGGGTCCGCCGGGTTGGTCGCGTCGAAGCCCGGCGGACGCGTCGGCGTGTTCGGCGCCACCCAACCGATGTTGACCCGCACCACATCGGCGCCGGCAGCCGCCGCGCGCGAGAGCCAAAGCGCTCCATCGGGCCCGGTGAACGCGCCGTCGAAGAAGCCGAGCATCAGCGGCGGCGCCGCAGCCGCGCTTGCCGAGAAGATCAGCGCCAGCAGGATCGAGACCAGGATCGCGGCCCGGCGCCGGCGCCGGCTCACGATCGCCGCGAAGATCGAATCCGCACGACGACGCTGAGGACGGCGATGAGCAGGCTGACTGCCATCAAGAGTGGGAGCGCGATGCCGATCCCACCGCCGTCCGCCCGGCCGGTGGCGGCCGCGAGCACCGCCGCGACCGGCGATCCTGCGCGCCCAGGGGCGGGCAGGCGCGCTGCGGGCGCCGATCGCGAAGGCGTCGATGGCGGCTGCGTTGCGCTCCTGAGGATTCTGCTGCGGGAGCCGCGATCGCGCCCGTCGCCGGCGCGTAGCGAAGCGCCGGTGAGGCCCCGGGGCGCCGTCGCCGCGACGACGGCCGCGAGCAGCTCCCCTTGTGAACCATAAGGCTTCAGTTGACGCTTCTGGCCAGCTGACAAGTTCGCCGGAGAACCGCCTCCAGCCGACGGCGGCGACGGTCCGGCGTCGGTCGGTACCACCTCGAGGTACTGCGTGACCGCGGAATTACCCGGGGGCGCCAAGTACGTTGGACGTTTGGAGGCGAGCGCCGCAGCCGGCGCCGTGAGCACCAGCGCCAGTCCGGCAAACGCGACAGCGATGCGTTTCACGGCGCCATATACGGGGCTCACCGCCGTCTGCTGACAGTCGCCACGATCTGGTCCCGGCCGGCTGCTCGAAACCTCACGCATTGCCCGGAAACCTCACGCATCGCCCGGCCGCCGGAACTGTCAGACATCGCCCGGCTACTCCGTAAAAGGCGTCATGGAGCTCACGGCACCGCGGACCGCAGTCCTGCCCCGCCGCCTCAGCGCCCGCGTGGATCGCGGGGCACTCAGCGCCTGGACGCTCGCGTTCACGCTGGTCACCTACCTCGCGCTGCGCGACGGTGGCTACGACACGATCGTGCGCAGCGAAGTAGGCGTGGCGGTCTGGTGGATCATCCTGCTGGCGTCGCTGGCCGGCGTCCTGCCTTCGCGGATCGGAGCCGCCGGCTGGGTCACGATCGCGCTCCTGGGCGGATTCGCGGCCTGGACGGGCCTCGCGATCAGCTGGTCGCAGAGCGCCGAGCAGAGCGTCCTGGAGCTCGGGCGCGAGGCCACTTACCTGGGCTTTCTGGTGCTGGCGATCGCAGTGCAGGGTCGCGCCGCGGCGCGCCACACGATCAACGGCCTGGCGTGCGCGATCGGGCTCGTGACGGTGCTGGCAGTGCTGTCGCGGTTGCACCCGCAGGCGTTCGGACCCAACGCGCAGTTGCAGTTCTTCGGCGCGACGGCGGTACGGCGGCTCAGCTACCCGCTGAACTACTGGAACGCACTGGCCGCGTTCGCGGCGATCGGCGTGCCGCTACTGCTCGCGGTCGCGATCGGCGCGCGCTCGATTCTCGCAAGAGCGGTGGCCGCCGGGACGCTGCCGCTGAGCGCCCTCTGCATCTACCTGACGGTCTCGCGCGGCGGCGTCCTGGAGCTCGGCGTCGCGTTGGTGGTGTTCATGCTGCTGGTCCCACGGCGCTTGCAGGCCAGCGCCGCGCTGCTGCTCGGCGGCACGGGCGCGGGCGTGCTGATCTGGGCTGCGTCGCGGCGCACCGCGATGCGTACCGGGCTGCAGACGCCGGCGGCGATCCACCAGGGCGCCGAGGTGCTGGGGATCGCGGTCGCGGTCTGCGTGGGTGTCGGCCTGCTGCGGGCCGCGCTGGCGCTCGCCGAGCGTTACTACGAGCGTCCGGCGCTGCTGCGCGTGAGCCCGCGCGCGACCGCGACGCGCGCGCTTGCGCTGGCCGCGATCATGCTCGTCGTGGCGATTGCGGCTGGGGTCCCGGCGCAGATCGCACACCAGTGGCACAACTTCACGCAGCCGTCCGGAATCGTCGTCCCGGCCAGCGAAGCAACGGTCTTCTCGCGCCTGTCGGCGATCAACGGCGACGGCCGCTACCAGTTCTGGCAGGCCGCGCTGAACGCCAACGCCACCAACCCGCTGCTGGGGATCGGGCCGGGTACGTTCAAGTTCTGGTGGGCCGCGCACGCGACCACCGACGGCCCCGTGCTGAACGCGCATTCGCTGTACTTCGAGACCCTCGCCGAGACCGGGATCGTCGGCCTGGCGCTGGTCGGCGGTTTGATGCTGTGGCTGCTGGGGACGGCCGTACGCCGCTCGAGGTCAGCCACGAGGTCGCTGCGCCTGTGGCTCGCCGCGGCCGCCGCTGGTCTGGCCGCGTTCATGACCGCAGCCGCGATCGAGTGGGTCTGGCAGATGGCCGCGATCGCCGCCGTCGCGCTGCTGCTGGGCGCGGTGATCGTCTGCGGCCGGGAAGCTCCGGCTCCTGACTGCGACGCTGCGAGACGACCGCTCTCGCTGCTGGCGCGGAGCGCCGCGATCGCGGTCGTGTCGCTGACCGCGCTGGGGGCGATTGCGGTGCCCCTGGCCGGCGCGCTGGCGATCCGCCAGAGCCAGGACGCCGTGATTGCCGGGCAACTGAGCGTGGCATACCGGGACAGCCTGGTGGCTGCGCGGATCCAACCGTATGCCGCAAGTCCGCGGCTGCAGCAGGCGCTCGTGCTGGAGGCCTCCGGCGATCTGAGGGCTGCCGCCGGCGCCGCGCAGGTGGCCACAGTGAACGAGCCGACCAACTGGCAGACATGGCTGACGCTCGCGCGGATCGACGCCGAGCGCGACGCGATAGCCCCAGCGATGTCGGCGTTCCGTCAATCCTTCAAGCTCAACCCAAGGTCTACTCTTTTCCAGAAATCATGAACGAATCCAACCGGATCCGCGAGGAACTTGGACCGCACGCGACAGACGAGCTCGTGTCGCTGGCGCTGCGTCTGGATGGCGCCAGGCCACTGCCGGCGCCGGCGTTCAGAGGCCGGCTCCGCCGGCACCTGGTCAACCAGCCGCCGCCGTTCGCGCTCGGGCGCCTGCGCCTGCTGATCGCGACCTACGCGAGCTCGGGCGCCGTCCTGCTGGTGCTCGGCGCGATCGGCGCTGCGGGCCACGGTCCGCTTGCCTAAAACGGTCACTTCACCGGGCGTTCACGCGTAGGATGCACCTCCGTAACACCGTGAACAGGAGCGATCCTAAGGTTTGGGTGGATGCTGCCTCCGCCATCGCTCAAGCCTGCCGCGATCACACCGTTCGATGACATCGGGACCGTTGCGATCGTCCACGACTACCTCAACCAGCCGGGCGGCGCCGAGCGGGTCGTGCTGGCGATGGCTGGCATCTGGCCAGACGCACCGATCTACACGTCGCTCTACCGGGTCGACTCGACCTTTCCCGGCTTCGGCGCCACCGAGGTGCGGACCTCGCCACTTGACCTGATTCCCGTCGACCGCGCTTTCCGCACGCTGTTCGCGCTCTACCCAGCGGCGTTCCGCTCGTTCGGCATGCTCGAGCAAGATGTCGTGATCTCGAGCTCGAGCGGCTGGGCGCACAGCGTCCGCACGGCGCCGTGGACCTTTCACGCGGTGTACTGCTACACGCCGGCGCGCTGGCTCTACGGTGGCGATCACCTCGGCGGCGCGGAGCGCGCGTTGCGACCACTTGTAGGGGCGTGGCGCAATTGGGACCGGACCGCGGCCGGCCGCGCCGACCTCTACATCGCGATCAGCCACGAAGTCCGCAAGCGAATCCTCAAGACCTATGGCGTCGATGCGCCTGTGGTGTACCCGCCGGTCGACGTCGCGCGCTTCCGCGCCAGCGAGCGCGGACAGCGTCTGCTGGTAGTCTCGCGGCTGCTTCCGTACAAGCGCGTCGACGCGATCGTCGACGTCGCGAGCATGGCCGGCATCGGCCTCGACGTCGTCGGGACCGGTCCGTCGCTCGAGGATCTCCAGCGACGGGCGGGACCAACCGTCAAGTTCCACGGTCGCCTGCCCGACGGCGAGGTGACCGAACTGATGGAGGGCTGCCGCGCGTTCGTGCTGGCCGGTAAGGAGGATTTCGGGATCACGCCCGTGGAGGCCAACGCCGCCGGCAAGCCAGTGATCGCGTTCGCGGCCGGCGGCGCGCTGGAAACGGTGCAGGAGGGCATCAACGGAGCCTTCTTCAAGCGCCACGACCCCGACGACGTGCTCGACGCAATCCGGCGCGCGGATATGATTGCGAGCTCTCCGCAAGCGATCGCCGACACCGCACGGAAGTTCTCAAACAGCGCGTTCGAGATTCAGCTGCGCGAGGTGCTGCAGGCCGGCTTACAGCATCGCGGCGAGCATCGTCGATCGGCCTGACCGGTGTGAGCAACCGCAACGCGCCGCCGCGCACCCTGATGATCGGCAAGGGCTGGTTTCCCGAGGAGCTCGGGGGCCTCGATCGCTACTACCGAGAGCTGCTGGAGCACCTGCCCGAAGCCCACGGAATCGTCGTCGGCGGCGACGCGTCGCTGCCCGCGCGCGTGGCCGGGGTCAGCGGGCACGTGCAACCGCTGCCCCGCCGGCTGCTGGGGGTGTGGCGGGCGGCGCAGCGGGCCGCCGTCGATACCGATGTGCTCGATGCCCACTTCGCGCTCTACGCGCTGGCGCCACTGCACCTCGGGCGCCTACGGCACAAGCCGGTGGTGGTCCACTTCCACGGACCATGGGCCGACGAGAGTACGGCCGCCGGTGACGCCTCGGGTTGGCGCCGGCGCGCGCGCCGCGCGCTCGAGCGAGCGGTGTACCGGCGCGCCGACGAAGTGGTCGTGCTCACCTCTGCATTCCGCCAGGTGATCGTCGAGCGCTACGGCGTGGCGCCGTGGCACGTGAACGTCGAGGCCCCCGGGGTCGACCTGGATCACTTCTCCCCCGGCTCCGAACAAGCGGCGCGGGATGGCTTGCGCCTGGCCCCGGGGGCGTTCGTCGCCGTCTGCGTCCGGCGCCTGGTGCCCCGGATGGGCATCGAGCTCCTGCTCGACGCATGGAGCGACGCGCTCAGCGTGCTGCCCGCGGGCAGCACGCTGCTGATCGCCGGTGACGGCCCACTGCGGGAGCCGCTCGCCCGCCAGACGACCGCGCGGGGGGCGGCCGCTTCGGTGCGGATACTCGGCCGCGTCAGCGACGAGCAGCTCATCGCGCTCTACCGCGCGGCCGACGTCGCGGTCGTGCCGACGCACCAGCACGAGGGCTTCGGACTCGTCGTGATCGAGGCCGCCGCTTGCGGAACGCCGAGCATCGTCACCGCGGTCGGCGGACTCCCGGAGGCGATCGCCGGCCTCGATAGGACGCTGATCGTTCCCGCGGGCGACCGCGGGGCGCTGTGCGCACGTCTGCTGGCCAGCCGCCACGATCGGCCAAGCCGGGCCGCGACGCGGGCCTTCGCCGAGCGCTTCGACTGGGTCGCGGTCGCCGAGCGCCATCGCGCCGTCGCAAGGCGAGCGGCGGCGACCAGAGCGGCGCGACGCTCGCGCCGAGCCGCGGCGAGCTCGAGCGGGGATGAACGCCTGAGGGTTGTGTATCTCGATCACACGGCACAGCTGTCCGGCGGCGAGATCGCGCTGCTACGCCTGCTCCCGCACCTGGATCGCGTCAACGCGCACGTCCTCCTGGCAGAGAACGGACCGCTCGTGGAGCGGCTGCATCTCGCCGGGATCTCGACCGAAGTGCTGCCGTTCGCCGCGCCCGCCCGGGACCTGCGCAAGGGCGATGTTCGCCGCGGCGGCTTCGGTCTGGCGGTGGCCGCGACGACCGCCACCTATGTCCTCAAGCTGGCGGCGAGGCTGCGAGCGCTGCGGCCGGACATCGTGCACACCAACTCGCTGAAGTCCGGAGTCTACGGCAGTCTCGCGGCGCGCCTGGCGGGCGTGCCGCTGATCTGGCACGTGCGCGACCGGATCGCCGAGGACTACCTGCCGGCAGCGGCGGTGGCACTGGTGCGGCGGCTGGTGGGGCACCTCCCTGCCGCGGTGCTGGCGAACTCACGGGCGACGATGGACACGCTGGCGGCGCCCCGCAACCCGGTCGTGCTGTACTCGGTGCTGCCGGAGGTGCTGAGCGACGTACCGATCCGGGCGCGCAACACCGCCGGCCCGCTCACGTTCGGGGTGGTGGGCAGGCTGGCGCCGTGGAAGGGTCAGGATTTCTTCCTGCGCTCGTTCGCGCAGGCGTTCCCGGACGGGCCCGAGCGGGCCGTCGTCGTCGGCGGGGCGCTGTTCGGCGAGGACGACTACGCGCAGACGCTGCCGCAACTGGCGAGCAAGCTGCAGATCGCCGAGCGCGTCGAGTTGCGCGGCCACCGGCCCGACGTGTGGGATGAGCTATCCAGGCTTGACGTGCTCGTGCACGCGTCGGTCACGCCGGAGCCGTTCGGCCAGGTGATTCTCGAGGGCATGGCGGCAGGTGTTCCGGTCATCGCCGCCGACGCCGGAGGCCCCGCCGAGATCCTCGAGCACGATGTGACCGGCGTGCTCTACAAACCGCTGGACGCGCAGGCGCTGGCGTCGGCGATGCGGCGCATGCACGACGCGCGACTGCGCGAACGTCTCAGTGTCGCGGCCCGCAACGGGCTCGGTCCGTACGCTCCCAAGGCTGTCGCGACCCAGCTGCAGGCTGTCTACGCGACCGTGGTGCAGCGACGCCATGGCCGGCGCTGACTGCCGGTCGCCAGCGCCGCGGCCAGCTTACGACTCATTGCATAGCGTTCGTTCACTACTCGGTAACCTCAAGGATGGGCAGCCAGCCCATGCTGGGGAATCGATGCCCTGTGGCAGCCTGATCGTCGTGTACCGCGCAGGGCCCGGGATCGACGCCATCGACCAGTACTCGCGCCGCCTGATAACCGAGCTGGCGGCGCTTGGCATCAACGCGAGCTACGATGCCGACGGGCTCGGAGAGCTGCTCGCAAGCTCGTCCTCGCCCGCTCAGATCCTGTTGCAGTACAACCCGTTCCGCTGGGGACGAAGCGGCTTTGCCCCGGGATTGCTGCACGACTTGCGCCGCGTGCGCCGGCGTCTGGACGCACCGCTGTCGGTGATGGTTCACGAGGCCTGGATTCGCATGATCGGGCCGAAGGCGACGCTCATCGGAGCGTGGCAGCGCGCTCAGCTCCGAGCGCTGCTGAACGTCGCCGATCGCGTGATGACCAGCACCGAGGTGCTTGCGCGCGAGCTCGGTCACGGCGCGGTCCATATTGCGCCGGCGGCCAACATCGATCCGGTCAAGTCCTCGCCGCAGCAAGCTCGCAGGAGCCTGGGTCTCGAGGGGCGCATGGTGATCACGTTGTTCGGACGCGGCAATCCCAGCCGGGCACTCGACTACGCCGAAGCAGCGATCGATGCGCTGGCGCGATCAGCGGGGTCGGCACGTTTGATCCTGCTGAATCTCGGCGCCGATGCACCCTCCGTCCGCGTACCGTCCGGTCTGCAGCAGATCTCCCCAGGGGAAATCCGCGCCGATCGGCTGTCGCTCTACTTGTGGGCAAGCGACCTCGTGCTGCTGCCGTTCACCGACGGCGTCACGACCCGGCGCTCGACGCTGATGGCGGCGCTCGCGCACGGCCGTCCGATCCTCGGTCTTGCCGGCCCCGACACGGACGCCGTACTTCGTCAGGCGAAGGATGCGTTGTGTCTGACACCACTCGGCGACCAGGTCGCGTTCGCCGACGCGGCCGTGGCACTGAGCCAGGACCGCGCGCGCCGGCAGCTGATCGGCGTGGCGGGGCGCGCGCTGTACGAGCGACGATTCGACTGGCCGGTGCTCGCCGCCCGCGTCGCCGAGGTGCTCGGGCTCGCGGAGGGCGTGCCCACCGGGGTGGCCGGATGAGCGGGAAAGAAGTGGTGTTCGTCTGCCATGACGTCGGCGGCACCGGCGGGATGGAGCGCCACGCCGAGCGCCTGATCGAGCAGCTGCTCGACGCCGGACGTCCGGTGACAGTGCTCGCCCGGACCTGCCGGATGCCGGCGCGCGAGGGGTTGCGCTTCCATCGCGTGCCGACGCCGCCGCGGCCGTTCACGATCGCATACCCGGCTTTCTTCGCGGTGGCGACGGCGCTCCTCGCGCGTCGCCGCGATGCGGTCGTGCACACGACCGGAGCGATCGTCGCCAACCGCGCCGACGTCTCGACCGTGCACTACTGCCACCGCGCAGCCGCCGGGCGGATGGAGGGCGCGCGTACCAGCAGGGACGGGATCCTGCACCGCGTCAACGCGGCGATCGCCGCCCCCGCGGGACGGGCCGCTGAACGCTGGTGCTATCGACCGCAGCGCACCCGGGTCTTGTGCGCCGTGTCCGGCGGAGTCGCGGCCGAGCTGCGCGACGGGTTTCCGGCGATGGCGGGGGCGATTCGCTCGATCCCGAACGGGGTCGACGCGGACATGTTTGCGCCGGACGCGGAGGCGCGCCGAGCCACGCGCAGCGAGCTCGGACTCGGCGTCGACACGCCGGTCGCGCTGTTCGTCGGCGGCGATTGGCAGCGCAAGGGTCTGCGCTTCGCCGTCGAGGCACTTGCCGACGCACCGCGCTGGCACCTGGTGGTTGCCGGTAGCGGCGATCGCGAACCGCTGTTGACACGTGCTCGCTCGCAGCAGACCGCTGCCCGCGTGCATTTCCTCGGTCCCGTAAACGATATGCCGCGGTTGTATGCGATGGCCGACGCGTTCGTGCTGCCGACCGCCTACGAAACTTTCTCACTGGTCAGCTACGAGGCGGCCGCCAGCGGTCTGCCGTTGCTCGTCACGCGCGTCAGCGGCGTCGAGGACGTGCTGCAGGACGGACGCAACGGCTGGTTCATCGGGCCGGATGCGGCTGACATCGCCCGGCGGCTGCAGCAGCTCAGTGCCGACCCCGAGCTGGCCCAGACGATGGGCCAGCGTGCACGCGAGGCAGTCCTGCCCTACTCCTGGAAAGCCATGGCCCAGGGCTACCTGGCGCTCTATTCAGAACTGGCGGACCGCGCTTGATTGACCGACGGCGAGCTTCAAGGCGGCATCGAGCCTCTGGCTGACAGCCTCGACGCTGAAGCTCGCGCGAACGTTTTCGCGGCCCCGGGCGCCTAGCGCTGCGGTCTCCCGGGGAGCGTCGCGCATCCGCCGCAACGCCTCCCGCAATGCATCGGCATCGCCTTCGGGAAACACGACGCCGCCGGCGGTAGTGCCGATCACCCATGGGATCTCGCCCGAGTCTGACCCCAGGACCGGCACGCCACACCACAACGCTTCGACGAGCACACGGCCGAACTGCTCCACCCACGTGGGCGTCGTCCGCGAGGGCAGCACCAGCACGTCGAACCCCGCGTAGGCGCAGCCCATGTCTTCGTGCTTGACCTCGGTGTCGATCTCGAGATCGACCCCGCATGCGTGCGCCTGCCGGCGAAGATCTTCGTGCAGGGGTCCGTTGCCGACCATGCGCACGGTCACGCCGTCGAGGCCAGAGGCTGCATCGATCAGTGCGTCGAGGCCTTTCTCTGGCACCAGCCGGCCGGCATACCCGGCGACGAACCGGCCGCAGCGAACGGGCTTTTGGCCGGTGTTCCACGGAGGCACATGGTGGGGGATCACCGGTGCCGCGATGTCCGCACGCATGCGCTTGGCAAGCGCCGCAGCAGTTGGCGAGCGCGCGGCGACAAACGCCGCGTGCGACAGCGTATGCCGGCGGAACAGCCGCGCCGGCAGCGGCGTCGGCCGCTGCAGGTTCTCGGCGACCTGCACACCATAAGGCGTCCCAGCGCGGATCAGGGGGAAGCTCCACTGAAACGCCGACGCCGAAACCACCTCAGCCTCCAGGAAGGCGACATCTGGCCGCAGTTGGGCGACGAGCTTGTCTGTACGAGTCAGGTAGAAGTGACGCTGGACCTTGCCCGAAAGCACGACGCGCCGGCCCACGACGCGCCCCCGCAGCTCCGGTAGAACCTCCGGCGCAAAGGCGGCGGCGGCGTATTCGTGGCGCCAGGCGGCGGGCACCACCAGGAATGGATCCCAGCCGTAGCGGCGCAGGTCCGCGTACGGAAGCTGGTTCACGGCGAGAACCGCGGGATGGCTCACGACCAGCAAGCGCCTCAAGCCGGCGTCACCCCGCCGCAGCGACGAGCGGCGTTTGCAGCTCGCGCTGCGGCCGCCGTGCGGATGCCTGCCCGCGGAGCACCGGCCTCGATACCAGCCAATACGAGATGATCCCGCCGGCGGCCCACAGATACGGACCGCAGGGCGTCGTCGGCGTGAGCGCGGTCGCCGTATACAGAGCCAGCAGCCCTGCGAGCGGCGCCACCACAGCCGCCAGCAGAATCCGCACCTCCGGATCTGACTCGAGCCTGATGCGTCGAAAGCCGATCAGGAGCAGGAGCACGGTGAAGCCGATCAGGATCACCGCACCAGGGATGCCGGTCTCCACGACCAGGAACGACAGCTCGTTCTCCGCATCGACATTGCCGGCCGCCGCGGGCGCACCGCTGACGCCGGTGGCAGGACCCGCTACACCGAGACCGGCCCCGAGCGGGTAGTGACTGAGGTTGTACGGGATCCGAGCGTAGCTCTGCCCGCGCGCGCTCGATGTCGTCGCAAGCAGCTGACCGGCGGTCAAGCCCTGGTAGCGCGTCGCGGTGCTGCCGCCCGCGGTGACGAACTGCTGAACAACCAGAAGGGCAACCACACCGCCGACCGCCGCAGCCGCGATCGTCGCTTTGCGCCCCCGTACGCTGCTCGCAAGAATCGCAAACGCAAACACCACAACGAGGCTCGCGACCAGGGCCGATCGCCCTTCGGAGGTGTAGATGGCGACGACGGCTGCAAGCGCCATCGCAACGGCGAACAACAGGTAGCGCCGACGACCGCGCGACAGCAGAAAGATCGCCAGCGCTCCGGCAATCGCGAATGCGCCGACGATGCCGCCGTCTCCGGAATCGCTACCGAGTGCAAACGGACGCGTGAATTGCTGCCCGGCCGCGGTGTAGAACGTGCGACCAGAGAACTGGAAGCTGCCCGTGCCCAGAACCCGCTCGGAGTAGCCGGGCCCCCAGGCCGCCAGCTGCACGGGGGACTCGTTGAACTGGATCCAGCTGACCGCGCCGTTGGCCGCCGCGATCAGCAGCAGCAGCACGATGAAGATCCGCAACGTTCGTTTGGTGCGCACGAACGTGTAGGTGAGGAAGAACAGCGGCACGAACTCCAACTCCTGCCGAATGCCGGCGAAGGAGTGGTAGAGGCTTCCGTCACCAGGATTGGCCAGCTGCACCAGCACGACGACGGCGAAGGCGATCACCCAACCGCTGAGCGGGGGCGCCCGCAACTGGCGACGCTCCACGACGGCCCGGACCAGGACGCCCACGCAGATTGCGTAAAGCAGCATGTCGCGCGCGAGGGTGACCAAACTGGAGCCTGTCGAAAGCTTCAGGTAGCCGTCGAGCAGCCCCAGGTACAGCATGAACAGCGCCAGCGCCAGCTCGGTGCGGCTGGTCGTCGTGAACCAGATCGTTCCCACGATCACGATCAGGATCGCAATCGCCTTCAAGGTTCCGTGCCCGATCAGCGCCAGCGTCACCGCCGACGTAGCGATCCCAACCAGCATCCCGACGAGCGTCTGCCTGGCGCCGACTCGTGTCGACACGCGGCGAACCGGGCGCGGTGCGGCGAATGTGGTCACCTGCGATCGCCGGCTTCAGACCGGATCTTTGACCTTACCGCGGCTGGCGCGCAGCCAGTTCCTGCCCTCGTCAGGCTGATCCCCTGGCTGCTCGTTGTACGAACCGTAGCCGTACCCGTAGCCGTAGCCACCGGCGTCCAGGCGCGACAGATCGTTGGCCACGATTCCCAGGAGGTTCAGGTTGGGCACGCGACCCAGGAACTCGATCAGGCGCTTGGCCGTATCCCGCGTGGTCACCTCGAGCCGGCCTACGAACAGCGAGGCGTCCGCGTAGCGCATCAGCGGAATCGTGTCACTGACCGCGAGCACCGGCGCCGAGTCGATCAGCACGATCTCGTACTTGCGCTTCAGCGCCTCCAGCACCTCGACGAGTCGGGCGGAGGCAAGCACCACGGCCGGGTTGGCCGGCCGCGCGCCGGCGCGCAGCAACCCGATCTCGGCTTGGGGTCCGTGCCCGTTGCGCCGGCCGACGCCGTTGCGGCCGTTGTGAACCGTGCCTTGGGCCTCGGCCAGCAGGAATTCGGCCATCAAGTCCAGTTCGACGCCGATCGGGATGATCGTGTCGTCGAGGTCGGCGTCGTGGCGCAACACCTCCGTCACACCGGCACCCTTCGGCTGGCTGAACATGCCGGCCATCGACGGGTGGCGCAGATCCAGATCGACGACTACGACGCTCTTCCCGGTCTCCCGAAATGCAAGCGCAAGGTTGCGAACGACGGTCGACTTGCCTTCGCCCGGCATCGCACTCGACACCACGATCGTCCGGGGAGGAGCGTCGAGCGACTCCAGCTCCAGATTCGTCCGCAGCGCCCGGAACGGCTCGCGGAAGGCGTGCCCCAGCGTCGCAACTCCGTCGCGCAACGGACTCGGCTCGTTCACATGCGGGAGCACGGCGAGCAGCGGTCGGTTGTAGGCCCGCTCCATCTCCTCCGGGTTCTTGAGCCGCCGGTCAAAGCGCTCGAGGCCGTAGGCGAGGCTGATCGAGCCGATCAGGCTGAGCAGGAAAGCGAACAGAGCATCACGCGACGGCTTCGGGGACGTGGGGCTGGCCGGCGCCAGCGCTGGGTTGACCTGGCGCGAGATCAGCGGCGGGACCTTGAGCGCGAGCACCAACTGGTTGACCTGGTCCTCCAACTCCGCCCGCTGAGCGACCGAATTGACCCCCGCGGGAATCGCGGCCAGCTGCGTCCGAGTGAGCGCCAGCGCTTGCGTGAGTCGATCGTTGACGCCGACCACCAGCTGATTCACCATGGTGGCGCCAAACGCGTTGGCGATCGCTGCCGCCTCACGGGCCGAGCCCGCCTGGGCCGTCACGAGGATGAAATCCTCTCCCTCCTTGGAGCTGATCGAGACCGTCTTGAGGAGCGCCTCCGTGGTCCCCGTCCAGCCGATCTGGCGCGCGACGGCCGCGGCGCTGCCGCGGGAGTAGAGCAACGTCGCTTCGTCCTCGACGGTCCGGTCGGTCTGGGGCGCGCTGGGGGTCCCGGTCACCGGGTCACCCGGGTCCTGGTAGTAGACCTCAGTGCTGGCGGTATAGACGTCAGGTTTGTGGGCGTAGTACGCGTACACGCCGACGGTCGCGACCACCACGGCCACGAGCACCAGCCACCAGCGCGACGCTAGCGGCCGGACGTAGTCTGAGATGCGCGCCTGTGAGTTGTTGCGTGTTTCCATACCGTGCTCCTCCGTCGGTTTCGAGGTAGCGACCCGCTGGGGCCCGCGGGGATGTTCTTCCGGAAGTGAGCCCGGCCAACAGGCGCTTATGCAATCAGCCGTGACGCCTCAACTTGTGACCAGTTAGAAAAGATCTTGTGGAAGATGTGGATTCTTTGTCAACGAAGGACGCGTAGATCTGTTGCCCTCCATCCCTGATGTAGGCTTTGCGACGCATGCGGTCCTCGGAAATGGCGGCCACGCGCGCCGCCGCACAACTCGCCGGCCTGCTGCCTGATCATCTCGGTCAGTTCAGGGTCGCCCAGTGGTACTGGTGGCGACGCCGGCCTGAGCATCGAGTGCTCCGGCAACGAATGGCGGACGGCACCTGGCTGGCGCTCGACCTGGGCGACCGCACGCAAGCCCTGGCCTTCCTGACGCGCCGCTATTCGGAAGACCTGGTCCGCCAGATCGTGGGACGGTTGCCTGAGAAGGGCCTGTTCTTCGATGTCGGCGCAAACGTCGGACTAATCAGCTTCCAAGTTGCGCATCGCCGTCCGGACATCAGGATCGTCGCTTTTGAGCCCCATCCCAAAGCCGCGTCCGCCTGGCGGGGCAATCATCAGCTCAGCAGCGAGGACATCGAGGCGACGTTGGTCGAGACGGCGGTAGGCGACCGAGCCGGAATCTTGAGCCTTGAATCCCCGAGCAGCGATCTCGGCGCCGGAATCGTCGCCGGCAAGCGTGATGATGGGTTGCCGGTGCAAGTGATCGCGCTGGACGATTACTGCGCTGCGCAGGGGATCAACCGCATCGACGTCATGAAGTTGGATGTCGAGGGCTCCGAGCCTGAAGCGCTCGCCGGCGCACGCAAGCTGTTGGCGTCAGGCGCAATCCGACTGCTGATCGTCGAGTTCAACGACGGCCATTTCGCGCGCCGCGGGATATCTCGCCGGGCCATGGTCCAGTGGCTGGCGGATCACGGCATGGCCCCTTGCGGTTCGATCGCCGCGGACGATGTCGCGTTCTCGCCCACCGGCTGAGCCGCGACGCTAACCGAGCTTGCACTGACGCCGCCAGTGAAAGAACGTGCGGCGCGCCGGTATCTGCTGAAAGCCCGCCGCAACGCTTGCTTGTTCGAGAAATCGATCTGGGTCTACCGGCGCGCCAAGCGGATGCGTTTCACCGTATATCTCGCTCACCTGGCGTAACGCGTCGGGCGTCCTCAAGAGCGGCCACTCGGATCCTTCGATGTCCACCTTTGCCAGCACCTTGGCATCGCCATCAAGGTTCGCCGCACGAATCAGGGCCGGGATTGTTGTTACGTTCACTGTGGAACTCCTGACTGGACCGCGCTGCGCTTGTGCCGGCGAAATCTCTCTGGATGAGATGTGCGAACCCCAGCTGAGCCCGTAGGATTGCAGCTCCGCTTGGCCCTCCTGGAGACCGACCGCCGCCTGCACGACCCTGATGCGGTCAAATGGCATGGTGTTGCGCAGCAGCAAGGGCGCGGTCAGTGGATCGGGTTCCACGGCGACGATCTGCGCGTTGCGGTGTTGCTCATGCAGCCAGATACTCGCGGCACCGACGTTGGCCCCAAGGTCTAGCACCAGATCGTAGTTGCCGCCGGCGATGGGCGCATACTCCTGTGCCACCCAGATCTCGTCCAGGTTCCAGAGTTGCGCCAGGTCACAGACCCAGTAGGGAGTCGGCTTCACTCCCAGCCTCAGGTTCAGACAGAAGGGACGTACCGCGCCGCGACGGCGGAGCCGCAGACCCCAGCCCGCGGCGGCAATCCGGGCTTGATCGTAGTATCCGTCACCAAGGACGCGGGCGCGCTTGAGCACTGTTCAGCAGGGGTTGCAGGTTTGCGTTGCGGGAACGGAGCTTTGAGTTTGGGGTGCTTGCGGAGCTGCGCTCGCGCCGCATAGCGCCCCGGGCAGCGGGCGCGCCGTGCGGTGCGTATCCCACGCTGCCAAGCGTCCGCGCACCGCCGCGCGGAACCTCGTCCAACCCCCCGCCTGACGTTTGAGGAGGTCCCAGGTGAGAATCGCAAGGCCGGGCGCACTTGTCGTTCCGATCGCGATCCCCCAGATCGTGAACGCTATTCGCCGGCCCGGGCCGAAGTGATCAAGAATCGCAAGCGCCTCGTTGTGCGTCGAAGCCGACACAACCGCAGCTCCGCTGTCCGTGCGCTTGTCGCCGTAGGACCGGGGCGCAGGGAAGTGTTCGACGACGATCTGGGGGTCGTAGACGACCCTCAGGCCCCGACGCCGCAGCGGCAGACAGATCGACATCTCACTGTGAACCTGTGTCCCGTAACCGCGCAGGCGCTCGTCAAAACCGTGAGCCAATACGGCCTCTCGCCGAAAGCTCATGTTGACTCCCTTGAGCACGTCGGTGTCGCGCGCCGTCCCGGTGCCGACATGGTGGTTTCCCAGCATGCGCCCGTACCACTGAATCCGACCGACAACGGGCGACCCGAACAGCCGGTTGACGAACGATCCGGGGCCGAAGTCCACGATTTGGCCATCCACGTCAAAGATCACGTCGCGGCCGCCGACCGCGGCGATCGCGTCGTCCTGCGCGTACGCGTCGACGATCCGCTGTGCCCAGTCGGCGCGGGGAACGGCGTCATCGTCGACGAACCCCACGAGCGTTCCCGTGGCCGCGGCTAAGCCGCAGTTGAGCGCGGCGACCAATCCTGGGCGTTCTACCCCTACGCGGCGCAGTTGCACCCACGTCGCGGCCAGACCATCGATGAAGCTGGCGCTCTCCTGATCAGAGGTTTGTGCGACGGCGATCACCTCCTCGACTTTCCTGGTCTGAGAGCGGATTCCGTCGAGGCAGGCCGTGAGGCGCTCGACTCGCCGATGCGTCGGCACGACTACGGTAAGGGTGAGGACGCTCATAAGGCAAGTCCGAGGCGATGAGACACGAGTGGAACCAGCTTCACCGCCCAGCGAGCATCAGCTCTGGTCGGTATTAGAAACTGGCGCACGGGCACGCCTAGTCGCCGCTTTGCCATCACGACCTGGAACGCGAAGCTGGTCGAGTAAGCGGCGACGCTGACGAACGCGGCTCCCAAGCCGCCGAGCGGCCCGAGCAGAACGATCAGGCCGACAACCGTGACCACTAGCGCGATGCATTCCCCGCCCGATGGGATTGTCGGCGCGCCATCGGCTTGCAGACCGGAGCTGAGGACAACGCCGGCGCTGAACGGAACTGCCCCGATCAGCAGCACGAGCGCCATCGGAACAGCCGCGCGGAATTGGCTTCCGAACAGGAGCGTCAGCAGCATCGGCGTTAGCAGCGCGAGGACGAGGTTGAGCAGCATCGTGACGATGACTGTCATGCGCACCGCTCGCGGCAGCAGCAGGCGGTCGCCTCCTGCGATCCTTGCCATCACCGGCTGCGCCAGGGATCCGGCCGCCAGCGTCGTCGCGCCCGAGAGCGTGGTCGCGACGGCATAGAGCCCTAGCACCCTCGGCGTGACTACGGTGATCATGAGAACCTGGTCGAGGCGCAGGTTTGCCAGCAACGCCAGGCCGCCCACCCAGGACTTCAGTCCAAACCAGATGCCGCGCCGGGCAACCTCGCGGCGATAGACCGGTCGACCAACGCTCCTCAAAAGCGGCAACGCGGGGACGATCGACATCAGCGATCCTGCGATCGTCAGAGCGGCGGCCCAGCCGACCGTGAGGTCGCCGGCGGCGTAGAGGACCACCGTCCCAGTCAAGGCGACCGCAAACGGGATGACGGTCGTGAGAACCACAGCGCGCCAGCGCTCGAGTGCGGCCAGGCACGAGCCCATGAGGCTCGCGAGCAACTGGATGGGAGTCGTCATGAAGCCGATGATGAGATAGGTCCGCACGGTCTCTCGGGATCCCGCCAGGAGGTCTGCGATCGGGACCGAACAGGCGGCAGCGACGACGCCCACGAGCACCAGGGGAAGCCCGAGCGAGCCGATCACCTCGGCGGGGGCCCGCCCGCGCGGCAGCTCCCGGTAGGCAAAGGCGGGGATGCCGATTCCGAGCACGGCCGGAAGCAGCGCAAACGGCACCTGCACGGCGGCGAGGTCGCCTCGTCCAGCCGCACCCAGGGCCCGCGCCAGCAGTGGCCCGCTGATGAAGCCGGAGGCAGAGGCCAATACCTTGGCCGCGGTTAGGACGGCCACAACTCCGGTTAGGCGCGCTCGCGGTCGGGCCGTCCCAGACGTCGGCAGAACCTCAGTCGACACGCCGGACCGGCCCCATGCATTGAACCGTTCCAATCCGGGCTGCCCGCTTCCCCACGCGCCGTGCCGCCTCGGAGTGTTGACCGGCTCGGCGCGGCGCCCTCGCACGGGCGACGGCGTCGGGCTGCAACGATTCGATGATCTCGATCAGCTCTGAGGCGATGACGGCGGGAGCGAAGGCGGCTTCGGCATTGAGCCTGGCGCTCTGACGCAGCTGCACCTCATGCAATTCCAGTTCATGCAGCATCGACCGAACCGCTGCCTCGAGGTCGTCGACGTCTCCGGCGCGATGGAACCTGACGTGGGAACCGCTCACGGCCTCCGCGTTCCCCACCTCCTCGCTCAAGACGACGGGCAGCCCGCAGCCGAGTGCCTCCGCGGTGGCGATCGATCCGGGCTCGTAAGGGCTCGGCACGAGCAGCATCGCCGCCGGACGCATCAGCGCCGGGAGCTCCTCGCTCGGCAGGCTGCCGATGTACTGTGCCACCCGCGGATTCAGGTCAGCCAGATGCGCCGTGTAGTTGGACCACTGAGTCGGCCCGCCGATCACGAGCAATCTCACCGAATCGGCCAGGTCGTCGAGGCGGCGGCTCAGCTCGACGATCTCGGCCACGCCCTTGCGTGCCGAAATGCGCGAGACGAACAGCAGGTTTCGCTTGGCCGTCGGCGCCTCCTGCCCGTCCAGGCTGAACTTCGCCAGGTCGACGGGCGTCCGCAGTGTCCGGAGCTTCTCCCATGGCACGCCATAGTCCTCATGCAAGTGCTGGTTGAAACGGTCGCTCAAGCCCAGAACCAGGTCGGCGCGATCAGTCTCGTGCGGCTGCAAGCGGCTCCGGAACACAAGCAACGCGCGCATCACGAAGTGGACGATCCGACTCTCCGAGCGCAGGGCATAGTCCTGTTCGGCACGGTGCCAGCGCAGCTCTCCCGCGGCGTGCGTGCAGGGATGCACGACGATCGGCGGCGCGAACCGGCCGGCTCGACCGAGCAGCAACAGCTCGGTTACGGATAGTTGGTAGACCGCGTCGTACGGATTTCGTCGATGCTCTCGCAGCAGCCGCAGCTGCAGGACCAGGCTCGACAGCGTGCGACTCGCGAGACCGCTGAACAGCGCGCCCGCCTTGCTGGAGCTGTACCACTTCCCCCAGTTCCAGCGCGAGCGACGCACGATGATCCGCAAGCCGGCTGTCGGCTCCAGCGGCGCCTCGGTAAACGGATACCACGGCATGTAGAGGTCCACCTCAACGCCCTGGCGCAAGAGCTCGCGGAGCATCAGCAGGCCCATACCTGGGACGCCGCCGCGGCGCTCAGCGGGTCCCGTCCACGCGATCCGCATAGGATCTAAGCCCCGATCGACTTGCATCTGCGCGGGGCGCACGAGGCGTCGCTCAGGTTCTCAGCGGCGAGCTGGAGCGTGCCGTGGCGGCGCTTGATCGGGTACTCGCTGCCTGCAGCCCGCCGCCATCGAGGTTCGAACGCATCCTGCGCAGCGAGCGCGACAAGATCTGCTGCACATTGGCCACGCTCAGCCCCGTCAGCAGCGCGAGCTCCTGGAAGGTCAGGTCCCCACCGAACCGCAGCGCGACCAACTCGCGTTCGCGCGGCTTGAGCTCGGCAAGCGCTCGCTCGAGCTCCGGATCGAGCCCGACGTTTGGCCGGTCGGGACTCGCGGCGACCGAATCCAGCACCGCCTCGTCCAGCGGCTGATGACGCGATGCCTTGCTTGCCCGCATGTGGTCGATCAGTAGGTTGCGGGCGATCGCCAGCAACCAGGTTGCAATGCTCGAGCGCGACTCGTCGTAACGAGTCCATGCCCGAAAAGCTCGCTCGAACGTCAGTTGCGTCAGATCCTCCGCATCCTGGCGGCTGTTGCACCAGTACGCGAAGAAGCCGTATACGCGCCAGATGTGCTCGTCGTAGATGCCGGCGAATTCGCGCTGGGCCATTGTTGGAATTCGGGTCAGTCACTGGTCGGGCATGGTCGTCCAGGGGCAGTGTTCGTCCCCAGGCAACGGCAAGTTAGCCGCAGACGCGGCCCACGAGTGAACGAGCGGTTAACGCGATGTGATTTAGCTGACGCGGCAATGGCTTTCGGACCGGCGGACGTGTCAGCGAATCGACTCCGGACCCGTATGAGGAGACACGGAACCGGCAGCCAGCCGGTTCAAACTCCGAAAGGGATGGTCTTTTACGCCTATGCGAACCGCAAGCGAGCGCCGCCGAGCGTTCAAGCGTTCAATCGCACTCAGCATCGCCGCGGTCATGATCTGCGCCGGCGCCGCGCTGGCGCACGCCTACTGGACGGACATCGTCAACGTTAACCGCGCGGTGACGATCGACGAGCACGGGCAGGCCGGCAACTTTCGCATCTGGGGGCTTGGATACGCGAAGCTGATCGTCGGCGGGACGGGCAACAACGTGCTGGTCGGCGACGGCCACTGCCTGATCGGCTCCGCTTCGGGCTCCGGCTCCAGCGAGGTCGGCAACGGCGTCGAGAACTACTGCGACGACGCGCCGATTCGGGGCAGCGGCGCTGGTCACGTGATCAGAGGCGGACGCGGTGCCAACTGGATCTACTCCGGCTACGGGCCCGAGGAGCAGCTCTACGGCGGCGCGGGCCCGAACTTCATCGTCTCGGCGCCGACTTCCAGCACGATCCACGGTGGACCGTCGGGGGACACGATCGACGCCAGCCAGGGCTCCACGATCGTCTACGCCGGCCTCGGCCAGAACGTGATCAATGCCCTGAGCCCTGACATAGACCACGTCTACTGCTCTGGCAAGAACGACACAGTGTTCGCATACAGATACGACGTGATCGTAAACTGCGCCCACGTGATCTACCGGGGGTCGCCCGCCGCTGATCGCCAACAGCGGCGATGACCACACGATGATAGATGCGGACGCGGGCGCGGGGGCGCCCGGCTGACGTTGCCTGACGATGGCGGCACCGGTAGCGATGGCGGGCACCGCGACCCCGGGGCGTAGCCCTGGCGCCACTGGCGCGGTGCGCCCGCGTTGCTGGTGGTGGCCATTCGTGATCGCGATCCTGCTGTTGCTCGTGGCGGCAGCGAACGCGTCCGCAGCGACGGGATTCCCGTTCACCGCGGTTGCCGGATCGCCGTTCGCCACCGACGAGGGCCCCGTGTCGGCGGTGTTCAATCCGAGCGGTTCGCTGCTCGCGACGGCGAACTATCTCGCCGGCGATGTCTCGATGTTCGCGCTGAATGGCCAGACGAATGCACTGGCGCCCGCACCGGGTTCGCCCTACACGGCCGGGAACGGACCGGACTCGGTGGCATTCGATCCGAGCGGGACCTTGCTGGCCGTCAGCAACCTCGTCGATGGAACCGTCTCCGTGTTCAGCGTCACGGCGTCCTCGGGAGCCCTCACGGAGGTGCCCGGATCCCCTTTCACAACGGGAGATGAGCCTCGTTCCGTCAGCTTCAGTCCGAGCGGCAGCCTGCTCGCAGTCGCCAATGCCGCCGACTCGACTGTCTCGGTCTTCTCGGTCGACGGCACAGACGGCGCGCTCACCCAGGTGCCTGGCTCGCCGTTCTCGTCGGGCGCGGAGCCGATCGCGGTGGCGTTCAGCCCAAGCGGCAGTCTGCTTGCGGTCGCCGATGAAGCGCTCGACGCGGTCATCGTGTTCTCGGTAAACGGCTCGACCGGCGCGCTCACCCAGGCGCCCGGCTCCCCGTTCGCGACGGGCAACGAGCCCGATGCGCTTGCATTCGATCCGCGCGGCGGCCTGCTCGCGGTCGCTGACGGCGCCAGCGATGCTGTCACCCTGTTCTCGGTGAGCGGCTCGAGCGGCGCGCTCACCCAGGTACCCGGCTCCCCGTTCGCCACCGGCTCAGAACCGCTCGCCATCAGTTTCAGCGCGGACGGGAACCTGCTTGCCACCGCCAACGCAGGCAGTGGCGATGTGTCCGTGTTCTCAGTACAAGCGGCGACCGGAAGCCTCGCCGCGTCGGCCTACTCGCCCCTGAGCGCAGGCAACCAGCCTCGTTCGGTCGCGTTCGGGCCCGCCCCAGACCTGCTCGCCGTTGCAAATCGCAGCGACAGCACGGTTGACCTGCTGGCGCCCGCCGTGCCGACTGCAACGATCACCTGGCCGTCCTCCGGCGGCACCTACGCGCAGGGTGAGCAGGTAGCCACAGACTACGCGTGCGCCGAGAACGCGGCCGGGCCGGGATTGGCGTCCTGTAGCGACAGCGAGGGCACGAGCAACGGCGAGGGTTGGCTAAACACGTCAGCGCCCGGCACCTACACCTACCAGGTGACGGCCCTCAGCGAGGATGGCCTGACCTCCGCGGCGACCGTGACCTACGCTGTCCTGGCGGTGCCGGCGGAGACCGGCGCGCCCGTGATCTCGGGCGCGGCGACGCCTGGCGACCCGTTGCAGTGCTCTCAGGGTTCCTGGACCGAGGATCCGACCGGCTTCAGCTACC
Organism: uncultured Solirubrobacterales bacterium; assembly: GCA_963709135.1. Classification (GTDB taxonomy): domain Bacteria; phylum Actinomycetota; class Thermoleophilia; order Solirubrobacterales; family Solirubrobacteraceae; genus Palsa-465. Next base: position 1,026,140 of record CAVPVI010000005.1, read on the forward strand.
AGTGGAGTCGCAACGGCGTGCCGATCCAGGGTGCCGATCAATCGACCTACGCGGTCCAGGCGATCGACGAGGGCTCAACCCTGACCTGCGCGGTGACGGCCACCAACGGTGCAGGCACGGGAGCGGGCACCGTGCCCGCGAGCGTAGCCGTCCCTGTTCCTCGGGTGAAGGACTGCCCGGGTGCCACCGGTCGACTGTCTGGGAAGACGTTCGGCACGGTCGCGTTGGGTGACGCTCGCAGCACGGTTCGTGCCTTGCTGCGTGACAGCTCGCTGACGCGTACGCCCTACATCGACGTGTACTGCTTCACGCCCGCCGACGTACGCGTCGGCTATGCGACGCCAACGCTCCTGCACGCGCTACGCGGCGCGCTGCTGCACCAGACCCGAGGCCGTGTCGTATGGGTTGCGAGCGCCGATCCAGCGTATTCGGCGCAGGGGATCACGCCGGGGGCTACGCTCGCCGCCGCGCAAGCGAGTTTGCAGCACGGGTCGCTGCTGAGCGTCCACGGCACCAGCGTCTACCTGGTGCCATTGGGCGGCGCCACCGTGATGCTGAGCGCGCGGGACGGAATCGTCTCGCAGATCGGCATCGCCACCCGCCAGATCACCGCGATTCCCGCGGCACGGCAGGCGCTGATCCAAAGCTTCCTGTGAGGGCGCGGGGCCGCGCAACGTCGGCGTTCTTGCAGCTACGATCCGGCCATGATCGAACCGGGCGAGGGCGAGCCGCGGCTCGCCACGAAGACCTCCAAGGACGGTCAGCAGTCGGTGCCGCCCCGGCCGATGCCGCGCGACAAGCAGGGCTGGCGGGTCGCTCCGGCACCCGACGGTCGCGGCACGCCGGACCAATACAAGCCGCCCCCGCCGCATCGGCTGCGGGGCTTCTGGTGGTTCGTGATCGGGCTCCTGGTGCTGAACTGGCTGTCGGTTCTGCTGGTCGCGCCAGCGGCGCAGCCGCGCGTGAACGTGCCGTTCAGCCCGTATTTCGTGCAGGAGGTCGCGGCCGGGAACGTGGTGTCGATCTCGTCCAAGGGCGACACGATCCAGGGAACCTTCAAGAGCAAGGTGCGGTATCCGGCGAGCGACAAGAGCGCGACCCCGACGAAGCTGTTCTCAACCCAGGTCCCGGCGTTCTGGAACGGCTCCTCGCTGTCGACGCTACTGGCGAACAAGCGCGTGCAGGTCAACGCGCAGTCGACGTCGACCGGCACTTCACTGCTGGCCGAGATCTTGCTGGGGTTCGGTCCGACGTTGCTCCTCGTCGGCCTGTTCGTGCTGCTGATGCGGCGCGCGGCGGCAGGCAGTGGCATGGGTGCGCTGGGCAACTTCGGCCGCTCGCAGGCACGCCGGGTCGATCCGGAGAAGATCCGCGTGACGTTCGCGGACGTTGCCGGCATCGACGAAGCGAAGGCTGAGCTGACTGAGATCGTCGACTTCCTGCGCACGCCGGATCGCTACGTCCGGCTCGGCGGGCGGATGCCACACGGCGTGCTGCTGTCGGGCCCGCCCGGGACAGGTAAGACGCTGCTTGCGCGCGCCGTCGCCGGGGAAGCGCACGCGGCGTTCTTCTCGATCGCGGCTTCGGAGTTCATCGAGGCGATCGTCGGGGTCGGCGCAGCGCGCGTGCGGGACCTGTTCGCGAAGGCGAAGGAGGCGGCGCCGGCGATCATCTTCATCGACGAACTCGACGCGATCGGCCGCTCGCGCCAAGGGTCGGCGTCGGTCACCGGCGCCAACGACGAGCGCGAGCAGACGCTCGACCAGATCTTGACCGAGATGGACGGCTTCGAGAGCGAGCAGGCGGTGATCGTGCTCGGTGCGACCAACCGCCCCGAGATCCTCGACCCCGCGCTGCTGCGCGCCGGGCGCTTCGACCGCCGCGTGGCGGTGCAGCCACCGGACCGCCCGGGGCGGGCGCAGATCCTGGCGGTGCACACGCGCTCGATCCCGCTCGCCGGCGATGTCGACCTCGACGCGCTCGCGGCATCGACGCCGGGGATGGTCGGCGCCGACCTCGCCAACCTCGCCAACGAGGCGGCGCTGCTGGGCGCACGGCGCAACCACGAGCGGGTCCAGATGGCGGATTTCACCGACGCGCTGGAGAAGCTGATGCTCGGCGCGCCGCGCGGGACGGTGCTGAGCGCCGAGGATCGCGAGCGGACCGCCTACCACGAGTCGGGGCATGCCCTGGTCGGCATGCTGATCCCGGAGGCCGACCCGGTCCGCAAGATCTCGATCATCCCGCGTGGGATGGCGCTCGGGGTCACGCTCTCCACTCCCGACGCGGATCGTGTCTCCTACTCGTTGCAGGACCTGGAAGCGCGGATCAGAGTGGCGCTCGGCGGGCGCGTCGCCGAGGAGGTCGTCTACGGCAAGATCACGACTGGTGCGGAATCGGACATCGAGCAGCTGACGCAGATCGCACGGCACATGGTCGGGCGCTGGGGGATGAGCGAGAAGATCGGGCCGATCGCCGTGCTGCCCAGCGACGGCAACGGGCCGTTTTTCCCGGGCGCCAGCGATACGTCCGCCGATACCCTGCGGCTGATCGACCAGGAAGTACGCCGCCTCGTGGACGAGGCACACGTCGAGGTAACAAAGCTGCTCACCGAGCACCGCGATCAGCTCGACAGTCTCAGCCAGGCGCTGCTCAAAGCCGAAACGCTCGATGCGGGCGACGCATACGCCGCGGCCGGCGTGCCGATGCGGGCGAGCGCGAACGGCGTGCCGGTGCAGCCGCGCGCGTAGCAGAGATCCTCACATTCTTGTAATATCGCGCCCAGACGGTTGACTAGTAAGATAGCCTTGACTATCTAGTTTGCGGAGCTTCAATCGTGCGGCTCGCGCGATTGAGCGAGAACCGAAGCTCGGTGGGCATGCGGAAATGGCTCGGATGAGCCCAGCGACAGGCGGCGATGCGAGCGACGCCACGATCTCAGGCGATCCAGGCGCCGGCGCCGTGAGCAGCAGTCGCGGAACCGGCGAGCTGAGCGAGCTCGACGAGGTGCGCCTGGGGGCCCTGCTGGAGATCGCCTCCGATGCGGTAGTGGCGGTCGATCAGGAGGGACTGATCGTGCTGCTCAACGCGACCGCTGAGCGGCTCTTCGGGTTCGCGCGGCGGGAGCTCGTCGGCGAGCCGGTGGAGGTGCTGGTGCCATCGCATGCCCGCGCTCGACATGTTCTACACCGGCTTGCCTACGGCGTTGAGGCAGGCCCGCGGCGGTTCGAAGTGCGGGCCACACGCCGCGACGGTGGCGAGTTTCCGATCGAAATCACATTGAACCTGCTGAGCACCGCCGCAGGCTACCTGGTGATAGCCGCGATCCGCGATATCACCGAGCGCCGCCTGGCCGAGGCTGGCCTCGCACGGCTGGCAGCGGTCGCGAACTCCTCACATGAGGCGATCATCGCCAAGACGCTCGATGGCGTGATCACCGACTGGAATCCGGCCGCCGAACGGATGTACGGCTACAAGGCGCAGGACGCGATCGGGAGGCCGATCTCGATGTTGCTGGCGAGCGACGACCAGCGGGCCGAGCTCACCGAGATCATGCAACGCGTGCGCGGCGGCAAGGCGGTCGAGAATCACGCGACGACTCGGCGCCGCGCGGACGACGCGATCATCGACGTCGAGCTCACGATCTCGCCGATCCGCGACGCTCACGGCGAGATCACCGGCGTCTCGACCATCGGGCGCGATATCGGCGACCGCAAGCGGGTCGAGGTGGCACTACGACGCACCCAGGAGCGCCTCGAGCAAGCAGAGGCGGTAGCTCAGATGGGTAGCTCGGAATGGGATCTGACCACGAACCGAGTCTCCTGGTCGCCCGGGATGTACAACATCCTCGGACTCAAGCCAGAGGCTGCCAGCATGGACGCCCGGCAACGCTTGGCCGATCGCGTGCACCCAGCGGATCGCGAATTGGTGCGCCGGGCGCTGGACCGCACCTTGTCAGGCCAGGCGAGCGCCTCGCTCGAGTACCGAGCGATCCGCGCCGACGGGCACATACGCGTGTTCGAATGGCACGCGGACACGATCGTCGATGAAGCCGGAGCGCCGGTCCGGGTGATCGAGGTCGTGCACGACGTCACCGACGCAAAGCGCAGATACGAACGCGCGGGCGGCGCTACATCACAGACCTCCCCGGAGGCCGGTGAACCTACCCAGCAGGCGCCCGCCACGGGCGCCGACGACAGCCCGAGCGTGCTGAGGGCAGCACTCACCGCAAGACAGCTGGAGATGCTAAGGATGGTGGCACAGGGGCTCACCAACGCCGAGATTGCCAAGCGGCTGTTCATCTCCGAAGCCACCGTTAAATTCCATATCAGGCAGATCCTGAGCAAGACCAAATCGACGAACCGCACCGAGGCCGTAGCGCGCGTACTCGGCGGGACGTTCGGACCTTAGTGGTCTAAGAGCCTAAGAGCCTGAGGGCGCGTCAGAAATTAGCTCTGAGCCAGTGGCGCGTTTGCGGTCTATTTCGGCAGCCACTCGCCCGGGTCGGCCATGATCCGCGCTTGCAGCAGGTCCTGATCGGCCTGGTTGATCGGCCGCGGGATGTCCGCCAGCCGCCAGCGCACCTGGTCGCCCACCAGGGCTCGGATGCCCGCACGCGTGTCGCTGATCCATGCAACTTCGAGGATCTGGGGAACCACCGGTCGTAGCTGGCCGATCGTGCGTCGGGCGTCAGCATCGGCGTCTGAGGGTTTCATGCATGCTCCTTGTAGGTTGTTGGTGGCAACCTACGATCGTCGACAACGGCGCGAGCGCCGGCAATCATGCGGGCTGGATACCCGCTCCGACGATCAGGATGCCCCACGGCCAGTTGGCGGTCTTGGGCCCCGTGGACAGGTTCGCGTGGCTCGCCCTGTCCACGCGCAAGTCAGCTCTGCACGCCTGCTCGAGTTCACGCCGAGGCTTTTGAGCTGCCTCGGTACGATGCGCCGATGTCGTCACTCGCCGCGCACCGCCCGGCCACTCGCATGCAGGGCATTGCGCCCTTCCGGGTGGTCGAGGTGATGGAGAAGGCCTGGGCGCTCGAAGCGGCAAGCGGCCGCTCGGTCGTCCACCTCGTGGCCGGCGAGCCGGACTTCGGAACGCCCGCCCCCGTGGTGGATGCGGCCAGCCGGGCGATCGCCGGCGGTCACGTGCACTACACCTCATCGCTGGGCATCCGGGAACTGCGGGAAGCGATCAGCGGGTACTACGCCGAGCGTTTTGGGTTAGCCGTCCCGGTCAGCAGGATCGTGGTTACGACGGGGGGCTCGGCCGCCCTGCTGCTGGCCCTCACGGCCACCCTCGATCCCGGCGATCAGGTCGTGATGAGCGATCCCGGCTATCCGTGCAACCGCAACATGATCCGGCTGCTCGGCGCTGATCCGGTCGGCGCGCCGGTCGGCCCCACCGAGAACTATCAGCTCAGCATCGATGCGGCCGCGCGCGTGTGGACCGATCAGACGCGCGGGCTGCTGGTTGGCACGCCTTCCAACCCGACCGGCACGGCGATCCCGGCCACGGACCTGGCCGACCTGGTTCGCTGGACGGCGACGCGAGATGCGCTGTGCTTCGTCGACGAGGTGTACGGAGAGCTCGTCTACGACACCACTCCGTACACGGCGCTGAGCGCGTCGAGTGACGTGTTCGTCGTCAATAGCTTCTCCAAGACGTTCGGCATGACCGGCTGGCGGCTGGGCTGGCTGGTCTGCCCCGACTGGGCGCTGGATGCCGTGACCAGGCTCGCTCAGAACCTCTACATCTCGCCGCCCGTACCGGCTCAATACGGCGCCTTGGCGGCTTTCACCCCCGAGGTATGGGCGATCGTCGAGCAACGACGGCGACTATTTCAGGAACGTCGCGACCTGCTGGTCGGCGGCTTGCGTGAGCTCGGCTTCGGAGTGCCGGTGATGCCCCAGGGGGCGTTCTACGTCTACGCGCGCTGTGATCGATTCGCCACCGACAGCTCGGAGTTCGTCAGCCGACTACTCGCGCAGGCGGGCGTGGCGGTGGTGCCCGGCGACGACTTCGGCGTCTTCGAAGCCGAGCACCACGTGCGCTTCTCATACGCCGCCTCGTTCGAAGCGCTTCAAGAGGCCCTTTCACGCCTCGACGCGTTCGCCGGTCATTGATCAACCGAAGGCTCGCGAGCCCTACTAACGTTTCGACCTGCTTGGTCGATTACCGGGCCATGGCTGCAGTAGAACATGAGCGCGAGTTCGGGCTCGACGAGCTGTTCTTCTCGACGACCGACGCCAAGGGCATCATCAAGACCGGCAACGAAGTCTTCCAGCGGGTCTCGGCCTATGACGAGGCCGAACTGGTCGGCAAGCCCCACAGCATCATCCGCCATCCGGACATGCCACGCTGCGTGTTCAAGGCGCTGTGGGACACGATCGAGCAGGGCCAGGCGATCGCGGCGTATGTCAAGAACCGCGCCAAGACCGGCGAGCCGTACTGGGTGATGGCAACCGTGACGCCATGCGCGGGCGGCTATCTGTCGGTTCGCTTGAAGCCCTCCAGCCAGTATCTCGACGTCGCCAAGGCGGTCTACCCGGAGCTTCGCAAGATCGAGCTCGAGCTCGGCGGCGACAAGGAGATCAACCGCAAGGAGGCGATGGCAGCGTCGGGCGCCAGGCTCGGAGAGATCCTCGCCGGCGCCGGGTTCCCCGACTACACGTCGTTCATGATCACCGCCCTCACCGCCGAGCTCGCCAGCCGAGCCGCGCACGTAGCACCACCGGCGCCGGCGACGGGTCCGCAGCGGCGGTCGGTGGACCATATCCGCAAGGCGTGCCTGGCGATCATCGGCGGTCTCGACAGCCTGTTCGGGGCAGACCTCGACGGCCATGCGCAGCTGATGGAGCTCAACCACAAGCTCGCCGCCAAATCTGACTTCGTGCTCGAGCTGGCCGAAAGCCTACGGCTGTTCTCGCTGAACACGCTGCTGGCCTCCAACCGGCTCGGCGACACCGGCGTGGTGCTGCACGCCGTCGCAGGCATCATGCGTAGCTCCTCCGATTCGATGCGAAGCAGGATCGCGGAGTTCGCGCACGACCTCAAGAGCGCCGAGACACTGCTCGCCGGCGTTGGCGTGCGCGTGGCGGTCGCCAAGCTTCAAGCTCAGATGTCGACGCTGTTCGTCGATGAGGTCCTCCGCAACCGCCGGCCGGGCCACGAGTATGCAAAGCAGCGCGACCCCCGGCTGGACGATGTTGCGCTCCTGGCAAACTGTCTCGACGACTCGCTGCGGATCTTGCGAGACGCGCTCGACGGCATCGAAAAGCACCTCGACGGCGTCGAGGCCGGCGTCGAGCAGCTCACGCAGGACCTGAAGCTGATGAGCGCGCTGCAGACCAACGGACGCATCGAGGCGGCACGTATCGCGGACGCCGGGGCCGTCCTGCTGCTGTTCCGCGAGATCAACGAGCAGGTCGAGGCCGCTCGCTCCGAGCTCAACGAATTTGCCGCGATCGCGTCGCTCGGGAGTGCGGTCGCGTCACGCGACGCGATCGATGAGATCGACAGCTCGCTCGTACACATCCGTAAGAACACCGCGATGCTCGCCGCCGGGCCGCAGCGCCTCGCGAGCCGCGTCTAGAGTGGGCTGTCCGGTAAGTTCCGGACCGATCAGCCGAGCGCGCAGATCCGGCTGATCATCAGCTCGAGGAAACGCTCGGACTCGATTCCGAGCGCCACGTGGCAATTGGGTTGCCAGCCCGAGCGTCCGCGCAGGTCGACGTGCGTACGTCCGCGGGAGAGCTCTCCGGCTGTGTCGATGATCACGCCACAGTGCCTGGTGTGCAGCAGCGTGCCGTCGATCACGTGCGCGATCGCGACGGCGTCGTGGACCGGTGCGCCGTCCCAGCCGTACAGGCGGCTGTGGAACTGAGCGTAGAAACCGTACAGGTCGGCGACCAGCTTGCCGGCGGCGCCGGCGCCGGCAAGCCGCCGTGCGTGGGCGGGCGTCATCAGCGCTTGATGGGTGACATCGAGCCCGACCATGGTCAGCTCGACGGCGCTCGTGAACACGCGATGCGCGGCCTCGGGATCTGCCCAGATGTTGAACTCGGCCGCCGGGGTGATATTGCCTTCGCCGGCGGCGCCGCCCATCAGCACGATCCGCTCGAGCTTGGGCGAGAGCTCCGGATAGCGCGCGAGGAACAGCGCGACGTTGGTCAGCGGCGCGGTCGCCACGAGCGTCACCGGCCAAGCGCTGCGCGTCAGCGTCTGCGCGATCCAGTCGATCGCGTGCAGGGGATCGGGCGCGCGGGATGCCGGCGGCAGCTGCGGTCCGTCCAAGCCGCTCTCACCGTGAACTTCGGCCGCTACCTGCCGCTCGCGTACCAGCGGACGCGATGCGCCGGCGGCGACGGGGATCTCAGGGCGTCCGAGGTGGTCAAGTACACGGATCGCGTTCGCGGTCGTCTTCTCCAGTGTCTGGTTGCCCGCGACCGTGGTCACTCCGAGCAGCTGCAGCTCGGGGCTGGCGAGCGCAAGCAGCAACGCGATCGCGTCGTCGTGGCCCGGATCGCAGTCCAGGATGACCTGCGTCATGCGGCGAGCACCGCGTCCAGCTCGGCCGCCGTGGGCAGCGACGGCTGCGCGCCGCGGCGAGACGCCGCCAGCGCCCCGGCAGCGCAGGCCCTCAGGAGTGCATCGGCCCGGCCCCTTCCCTCCAGCAAGCCGACGAGCAGCGCCGCGCAGAACGCGTCGCCGGCTGCAGTGCCGTCGACCGCGTGGACCCTTGGCGGACGAGCTCTCGCGACCTCGACGCCGCCCTCCAGCAGCACCGCACCGTCGGCGCCAAGCGTTAGCGCTACTAGCCCCTGGTAGGGACCGACCTGCTCGTACTCGTAGCGGTTGACGACCAGCAGGTCGGGCGCGAGCTCCAACGGCCCGATCGCCGGCGCTGCGTTGAGGCAGAACAAGCGCGCGCCCGCGGCCGCCGCCGCGACCGCCGCGCGAGGGATCTCGAGCTGGCAGAGGACAGCGTCGGCATCGCCGATCACGACGTCCTGCGGCGAGAGCCTGCGGTTGGCGCCGGGCGCGACCACGATCACGGTCTCGCCAGCGCCGTCGACGAGGATCAACGCCACACCGCTCTCGCCATCGTCACGGACCACCCCGCTCGTGTCCACGCCCTCGCGCTCCAGCGAGCACAACACGAGATCATCGCGGCCGATGCGGCCGATGAACCGGACGCGCGCGCCCAGCCGCGCGGCGGCGACCGCCTGATTGGCACCCTTGCCGCCGGGAAAGCGCTCGAACACCGCGTCGGTGACCGTCTCGCCCGGACGCGGCAGCCGCTGGCAGCTCGCGACCAGATCGACGTTGGCCGAGCCCACGACCGTGATCCGTGGTGTGGCGGGCATCGACCGGGATCCTAGATCGCAAGCGCGAACGGCGTCGCCGCCGGGCGGCTGGCTCGAGCCTTCGCGCTGTGGCGACCGTAGACTGTGGCGCAAGCTGGGCATGATCAACACGGGAGTCGACGCGCATGAGCTTTTGCGACGCCTGGAACGGCGTGCAGGACATCGACGGGTGGCTGACCGAGGGACAGGCGGAGCTGCTCTACCGGACGGCGTCTCGGGTCCCGCCCGAGGAGGCGATCGTCGAGATCGGTAGCCATCACGGCCGCTCAACAGTTATCTTGGCGCGCGCGAAGCAGCAGGGGACGACGCTGGTCGCGATCGATCCTTACGTAGACTCGCGCTGGGGTGGCGGGACCACCGCGCTCGCGGTCTTCCAGCGGAATCTCGAGAACCACGGGCTGCTGGGCGAGGTAACCCATCTGCGCCAGTTCGGCGCTGCCGCCGGCAATGAATGGCACGGCGCCGCCGTCGGGATGCTGTTCGTCGACGGGGCTCACGACTACCCGACCGTGCTCGCCGACCTGCGTGCTTGGATACCGCATCTATCCCCCAACGCAGCCGTCCTAATGCACGATGCGTACTCGTCGCCGGGCGTCACGCTTGCCGCGTTCCGGCAGTTCTTCGGCGTTGACAACTTCACGTTCGACGGCTCGTCGCGCTCGCTCGTCGTGTTCACGCGGGGCGCGCAGAGCGCGACGGGGCGGGCGACGAGCTGCATGCGGATGTTGGGAAAGACGCCGTGGTTCGCGCGCAATCTGGTCGTCAAGATCGCGATCCGGCGGGGATGGAACGCGATCCCGCCAATTCTGGGCCACGAGGGAACAGCCTTCCCGTATTAATCGGCTGCAGCGTCATCACCGCAGGTGGAAAGCATCGGCAGCGCGGTCGTATCGCTGGTACCCGCTGGGCAGCTCGGCGTTTCAGGCGGGAGCGACGCTGATCCGGCGTTCCGTACGCTGCTTGGCCGCTGGCTTGCGAAGCACTCCGAACTACGTCGCTGCTCCGCAACGCAAGTCCACCCCGTCGTCGTGCGAGCATTCTGCGAGCTCTTCGAGCGACCACAAGCCGTCGCCGCGCGCGCCGCAGGACCGCAACCGATCGGCGCTGCGACGCGGCGGCCGGATCGATCGTGACGCTCGTCTGCTGAGTCGCGGGCGTGGTTTCCGCGGTGCCTGCTGCGCTCAGCGTGAGCGTCCACGTCTGCGGGGAGCTGCCAGTGTTGGCGGGGAGCTGCAGCTGTGTCTGCCCGCTGCCGGTTGCGCACTCGCCCGTGACTGGCAGCTGACCGGCGAGCGGCGGGCTTGCCGTGAGTGTGCATGTCTGGGCATTGCTGACTATCCACTGAACGCTGCATGTGCCACCGCCGCTGGGCGGCGTGCCACACGTCGCGCTCAACGAGACGATCTGAGGCTCGGGGAGCTGCGCGGCGACGGTTAGCGTAGCCTCCCGGCTCGCGGGGGCGCTGGCGACGGCGCCTGCTGCGGTCAGCGTCAGCGTCCACGTCTGGGGGGAAGTGCTCGTGTTGGCGGGGAGCTGCAGCTGTGCTTGGCCCGTGCCGGCGCTGCAGCCGACCGTGATCGGCAGCTGCCCGGCGAGCGTTGGGCTCGCCGCGAGCGTGCACGTCTGGGCGTTCCCGACGGTCCAAGCGATGCTGCAGGAGCCACCCTGTGCCGGAAGCGCCAGGCAGTCGGCCGTGAGCGAGCTGATCGACGGCTGGGCCGGCGGTGCTGCGGCGACGACGATCGTCGTTTGCCGGCGTGCGGGCGTGGCGCCCGGTGCGCCGCTCGCCGTCAGCGTCAGCGTCAGCGCTTGCGCGGCACTGCCGGCGTTGGCCGCAACGCGCAGCTCCCGCTGATCGATGCCCGAGCCGCACGCGACCGTCGCCGGCAGTTGGTAGGCGAGCTGTGGGTTGGCGGACAGGGTGCACGTCCGGGCATTGCGCACCTGCCAATCGATCGCGCACACGCCGCCGCCGGCGGGGAGCGTGCCGCAGCCGGCGGTCAGGATCGTGATTTCCGGCTCGGTGATGGGAGCCGGAACCGTGACGGCCGTATCGCGGCGAGCCGGCGTGGTCCCCGCGGCGCCGACTGCGGTCAGTGCCAGCGTCAATGTCCGTGGAGAGCTGCCGGCGTTGGCGGGAAGCTGCAGTGCTCGCTGCTCGCTGCCCGCTGCGCAGCCGACGGTGGCCGGGAGCTGGCCTGGAATGGCCGGCGTCGCGGTGAGCGTGCACGTTTGCGCGTTGCTCACCGACCAGCGGACGCTGCACTCGCCGCCGCCGGCGGAAAGCGCCGGGCAAGCGGCGGTCAACGACTCGATCGACGGTTCAGCTCGGGGCGCAGGGGCGGCGGTTACGGCCGGTGTCACCGGCACGGGCGCCGCGCTGAACTGCGGCGGCTGGGGCGCGCGTGTCGACGAGCTGCGCGCCGCGGGTGGACGGTGGCCGGGATGCGTCGGCGCGATCGTCGTGGGCGACGAGGCGATCACCGGCGCGACAGCCGGGGGCCGACGCCGGGGCGGCGGTGTGGCGCGGATGGAGACATGGCCGAGCGATGCCGAGGCAGCGGCTGCGAGCGCCGCCAGGACGGCGAACGCTCCCACGTTCGCAGCGTGCTGCGCGGGCGAGCTCGGGCGGCTGGTTGGTGCGCGCGCCTGTGGCCACGCAAACGCGCGGGCAGCCGCGAGGGCGAGCCCGGACCACAGCAGTACCCCACGGCTCGGCGAGTAACTGCGCACGAACGTGCGGACGACCTCGGGATCGAACTGCGTCCCCGCGTCCTTCGTCAGAACGCTGATCGCGTACTTATGTGACGCTCCCGGACGGTAGGGGCGCGGGGCGATGATCGCGTCGTACGTGTCGGCGACCGCGACGATGCGCGCGCCGATCGGAATCTGCTCGCCCGCCAGCGCATCCGGATAGCCGCTCCCGTCGATCCGCTCGTGGTGGTGGCGCACGATCGCTGTCAGCTCGGGGTCACCAAGGCAGGCGACCATCGCCGCGCCCTCGACCGTGTGGCGCTTGACGAGCTCGTACTCCTCGCGGCTCAGAGAAGCGGGCTTGTTCAGGATCTCGGAGGGAACACGGAGCTTGCCGATGTCATGAATCGCAGCGGCGGCGCGGATCGTGCTTACCTGTTCGCTCGCGAGGCCGACCGACCGGGCGAGACCGGTCGCCATCCGCGCGACCCGGCGCGAGTGGCCCGCGGTGTACGCGTCGAGCGCCTGAAACGCATTCGTGAGCCGTGTCAGTAATGCGGCCGTCGCCTCGCGATCTGCGGGCGGCTGATCGCCGCGCTCGGCGACCTCGGCCAGGAGCCGGCTCGCGTCGCGGAGTTGATACTCGAGCCGTAGGCGGCGCAGCCATCCCCAGATCAGTAGTTCGCTGAACATCAGGTCAGCGCTGGGTTTGCGTCGCTGCCAGTACGCGCTCGCCGTCCTGATCGTCACGAGCGCGAGTACCATCGCGAGCGCCACACATTCCCATAGCGAGGACAGCCCGCCCTGCTTGCGCAGCTCGTATACGACGGCAACCGGCAGCACCGCGACGAGCGTGGTGACGAACAGCACCTGTGGGAACAGGCGACGCACCGACGCAAGGCTCTCGTCGCTCATCGGCTCAACTGTGCCCCAGGGCGGACGTCGTGTGCCTATGGAGCCGGGAGCCGGTCGTGGCGGGAAGTGCTGCTTGCCGCTGAGCACCCGCGGATCACGGAACGTCCTTCCCCCGTGTGAACTTGGTGTGGCCGGAGGACGTGACGTGAGCGGTCTCCGGCTGCCGCCGCGCGACTCGGGCGTGAACGGTCGCGGTGCTGCGTGGGCCGCCGCGGGAGCTCGCGACGGTGGCCGTCGAGCGCACGCTACCAGGCGTGAGCGCCGTTGCCTGCACCGTCACGCTGGCGCGCGCACCTGCCGCAAGCGTCCCCAGGGCGCACATGACCTCGGCCCGCACGCGACACTCCCCACGACTCGCCCGCACAGAGACGAGGCGCAGCGCGGCGGACAGGTTTTCGGTCAGGTTGACGTCGGCCAGGCTGGCCGGGCCGGTGTTACGCACGATCAACACGAACGTCAGCCGCCCGCCAGGGTGCGTGCGTGGGTGATCGGCGCGTTGCGTGATCGTGAGCTGCGCGCCACTCGGCGCCCGTGCGACCGCAGTCGTGGACGCAGGCGCGGACGGCGAGGTGGTGGCGATTCCGATAGCGGCGCTCGCAGGCTGTGATCCGCCGGTGAGGTCCGACTGGGTGACGGTGTGGGCCTGCTCCGCGTGACAGATCTCCGACTGTCCCGGGGCAAGCCCGGGAGCAGGAGCAGCCGGGCAGCTGACGGCACCCGCCGTCGGGTCGTTCACCGAGACCGAGCTCAGCGAGACATTGCCCGTGTTGGTCACCACGTAGGAGTAGGAGATCGTATCGCCGACCTGGGGGCTGCTCTGGTCCGCGGCGGGGTCGACGGCGAAGGTCCGGACGACCGAGATCGATGGGGACGGCACGACCGCGGCGACGCTCACGCTCGATGTCGGCGAGGGCGCGCTGCTCGTCCCGTACGCGTCGGTGCCGATCGCTGTCGAGGCGTCGAGGACCGCACCCGCATCGACATCCGCCTGCGATACGACGTACGGCGCCGCGGCGGTGCACGTCTCGGTCGCGCCGGGCGCGAGCCCGGGTGCCGCCGGCACCGGGCAATCCACCGCCTCCACGTGCGGATCGGACACCGACACCGCAGCCAGCGGCACGTTGCCCATGTTTGTCACACGGTAGTTGTAGGAGATCGCATCGCCGACCTGCACGGCGCCCTGGTCGCCAGCCGGCGCCACTTGCGCACCGGTGACGATTGACACCGCAACGCGCGCCAACGTGATCGTCGCCGACGCGCTGTCGTTGCCCGGATCGGGGTCGTTCTCATTAGCCGTGACGGTCGCGGTGTCGGTGATCGGAGTACTGAATTGGCCTGAGCCGGGCGCATCGGCGGTGAACGAGTAAGCCGCCGATGCGCCGTCGGCAAGCGGCCCGCCGACGCACTCGAGGGTCCCATCTGCGATCGCACAGCCGGCGCTCGCCGGCGCGTCATTCGCCAAACCGTCAGGCAGCGGATCGCTGACGGCGTAGCCCGACGAGTCACCCGGGCCGTTGTTCGTGACCGTCAGCGTGAGAGTGACAGCCTCACCCGGATCGGCGATCGCCGGTGAGGCGGACACTGTCGTCCCCAGATCGGTGCTCGCCCCAGGCGAGCTGGTGCCGTCATTGTTCGAGCTCGCGGGACCCGACTGGCTCCGGACGGTCGTGAACACCGGCGCGGCCGAGGCAGGATCAACGATCGCGAGCTCGTAGATATTTCCGGTGCTGTTGTTCGAGAACCCGACGTTCCCGTTCCCGTACGTCCAGGCGGCGCCGAACGACCCGCTCGGCGACACACCGCCCACATCCGGGGTGCTGACGCTGAACGTCGCGGTCGTCATCTGAGCCACATCGATCCGCTCGATCTCACCGGCCGCCGGCATCGACCAGAAGAAGCCGTCGCTGTAGGTCATGTCCGGAGCGGCCGTGCCCACGGCGATCTGCGTCACGGTGCCCGAGCTCGGCGGCGAGCTGGTGAGGTCGACCTTGTCCATGAAATCCTCGCCCGCCGAGCCCACGTAGAAGTCGTCGCAGTTGGCGTCCGGCCCGAACGCGCCCGCGTTGAACGCCGCACCGACGTTGATCCCGGTGTCCGCGGCCGCTCCGGTGGAATCGATCTGGATGATCTCGCCCTTCGTCGGGCTGGTCTCCACCGCGTAGATGAAGTTGTCGCAGGTGTCGTAGCCGATCGCGTTGTATTCGAGGCCGGGGACCGTGCTGCCGACCGGGCTGAACGTCACAGCGCCGCCGCTCTCACTCAGCGCCGAATCAAGCTGCGTCGGGTCGCCCTGCGCGACGAACACTTGCGGCCGCGCCGAGTCGAACGGCACTGGTGTCTGCGCCCGTGCGACCCCCGCACCCGTCCCGACGATCACGGCCGTCAGTACGACCACGCGCGACCCGGCGACACGCCGACGTCGTACTCCCCACTTCGTCTCGCGGAGCGCAGGCACCAGATTGCCGCGGAACGCTCGGCCGATCCCACGCACAGCGAACAAACATATCAAAGCAAAGTCTGCCGCTCGCATCAGCTCGTCGTCGCGTTGTCGCCGTTGCTTTCGCGCAATCCTTCCCATCCTCCCGGCCCGGTTGCGACCAGATCCGACCCGTCACGCGGGTCTGTGCGCGCGGTCAGGGCTTGGCGAGAGAGGCCACCTTCTAACCTTGCGGTGCTAGTATGCATGTATGCGGCGCACCACCATCTCATTGCCAGATGAGCTCGCCGACGCCTTGGAACGCGAGGCACGACGGCGCTCGCTGCCGGCGTCCGCGATCGCCCGAGATGCGCTGAGCGACTACCTCGGAATCGGCCGCGCCGGCGAGCAACGCGAACTACCCTTCGCGGCCATCGGCCGCAGCGGCCACAGCACCACCGCCCGTGACATGGAGGAACTCCTCGAGCGCGAGTGGAAGCAGGATGCTCGCGGTCGTTGACGCGGGTCCGCTCTACGCCGCGGCCGACGCCGATGACCAAGACCATGAGACCTGCCGCGCAGTTCTCTCGCGCGCCGACCTGCGTCTCGTCGTGCCCGCGCTTGCAGTCGCCGAGGCGACCTACTTCGTCGGCCGTCGACTCGGCGCACGAGCCGAGGCAGCCTTCCTGCGCGGCCTTGGCTCCCTGGACGTCGAGGGCCCATCCACCGAGGACTTCGCCCGCATGGCGCAGCTCGTGACGACCTATGCCGACTTTCCACTTGGCGGCACCGACGCCAGCGTGATCGCTCTCGCCGAGCGCATCGGCGCCGACATGGTAGTGACACTCGACCGCCGCCACTTCGCCGCCGTCAAACCGAACGACCGCGACGCTTTTCAGCTACTGCCGTAGCTGCACACGAACGGCCGGGGCCGAGCAGTCCCCACGTGTCTCAGAAGTCCCCACGTGTCTCAGAAGTCGAACGCTTGATATGGGCCTGGGCTTCAACGCGAGCGTGTTGGAATCGCGCGTGATCCCGAGCGACGATGCGCAGGCGGCCCTTGATCTCGATGCCGTCGAGCGTCGACATCTCAAATGAGATCTGCGGGCCTCTGTCTTCTGTTCTGCGTCGGTCGGCGTGGTCGTCTATCGTGGTTGGTGTCGCTTCGTTTCCTCTAGCGCAGTTGGTCGAGGCTGCCTGCCGTTTGGCTGCTTGCTTGAGAGCGCACGCGTCCACGCCGCCGCGATCGCTTGGATGCTTGTGCGCCGTATCTGGGTAGCGATGCGCAAGCTCCGGACCCCGCGCGATCGTTGCCGTCTGGCGCCAGTTCTGCGCAGTGAGCTGACGACTGGCGCCCTGTTCGTGCTCGTCGTGATCGCGATGGTCGCCGCCGCCGTCGTTTCGCAGGAGAGCGTTGACGTGCATCGGCGCGCGCAACTGCTCGCTGTGCAGGTCCGCGCGGCAACGCAGGAGATGCGCGCGGTGAAATGGCAGGCCAACAGCGAGGTGCTGGCTGGAAACGCCGATCTAGCCTCCGGCGGAGCGCTTGTGCGCCAAGGCGTTCAGGTGATGGCGCAGCTCGACTCCGACATCGCGCAGATGCAGCGGTTGCAGCCCGGAGCGGAGACCTCGCGGCTCAGACACGACGTCCAACTGGTGTACATCAGCGGGCTGCAGCAGTTGGCGCGGGCGCGAGGCCCGAAGCCTTTGTCCTCGGCGACGCTCGTGGAGATGCAGGCCGATTTCCAGCCGCTCCTGAACCGCTTGGACGGCGATGCACAGCGCACCGCCGCACACCAGCAGGCAGTGGCCGCCGGAGCGCTTGAACGGTCGCTGGTGGCGTCGATTGGATCGCTGCTTCTCGGAGTCAGCGCGCTGGTCGGCCTCAGCTGGCGGTTCGCGCGCGTGCGACGGCGCACCGCCGTGGCCGAGCAGGCGCGGGAGATCGAACGCCGCGGCGAGCAGAGGATCCGGGCGCTCGTGGAGCACTCCAGCGACGTAATCACCGTGCTGGGGCGCGATCTGCGCGTGCGTTGGCAGGCCCCGTCGGTGCGGCGCCTGCTCGGAGTCGAACCAGACTCGCTGCTCGACACCCTGATCGCGTCGCTCGTGCATGCGGAGGACCGGACGCTGTTCGATGGATTCCTGCAAGCCAGATTGGATGGCGGCGCGCCGGCGACGATTCGCGCTCGACTGCGGCACGCCGACGGGCGCTGGTGCTACGTGGAGACGGTCGCCGAGAGCCGTTTTGAGGATCGGTCCGTCGAAGGCCTGGTGCTCAATATGCGCGACGTCAGCGAGCGAAAGACGTTCGAGGACGAACTGCGCCACCAAGCATTGCACGACGCGCTGACGGGCCTTGCGAACCGGGCGCTGTTCGAGGACCGTTTGCATCAGTCGCTCGCGGGGCACCTGCGCGCGGGGCGCTCGCTGGCTGTGCTGTTCGTGGATCTCGATGACTTCAAGACGATCAATGACAGCCTCGGGCACCGAGTCGGTGACGTCATCCTCAAATGCGTGGCCGCGCGCCTCGAATCACTTGTGCGCACCACTGACACGGCGGCGCGATTCGGCGGCGACGAGTTCGCGGTCCTGCTTGATCCCATCGAGAGCGGCGACGAGGCCCACACGATCGCCGGACGCATCCTTGACGCGCTGTCCGACCCGCTCGTGGTCGACGAACACGAGCTGAGTCTGAGCGCATCGATCGGGATAGCTCTCAGCGATGGGTCAGTCGAAGCCGACGAGCTGTTGCGCAACGCTGACATGGCCATGTACGCCGCAAAGGAGAGTGGCAAAGACGCGGTTCAGGCCTTCGCCGAGACGATGCACCAACGGGCGATCACGCGCCTGGAGCTGCGCGCCGAGCTTCAGCGAGCAGTGGCCAACCGGGAGTTCGAGCTGGATTACCAGCCAATCGTGTCCTTGCAGTCGCAGCGCACAGTTGGCCTGGAGGCGCTGGTCCGGTGGCAGCACCCCACAAGAGGCCGACTGGCTCCGGACCAGTTCGTTGCACTCGCCGAGGAGACCGGGCTGATCGTCTCGATGGGGCGATGGATCCTGGAAGAGGCGTGCGCGCAGGCTCGTCAGTGGGAGCTCGCGCTCAACTCCGAGCAACCGTTCTGCGTCAGCGTCAACGTGTCAATCAGGCAGCTGAGCGAGCTCGACTTTCCAGAGGTCGTCGCCGGCGTACTGGCACGCACCGCGCTTGAACACAAGTCGCTTGTCTTGGAGATCACCGAAAGCCGGCTCGCCGACGATCAAGCAGCGATCATCAGACAACTGCTTGCGCTCAAGCAGCTGGGCTTGCGGATCGCCATCGATGACTTCGGTACCGGCTACTCGGCGCTGTCGCAACTGCAGCAGCTCCCAATTGACATCCTGAAGATCGACAAGTCCTTCATCGAAGGGCTGCGCGGCGACATGCAAACAGCCGAGCTCGTCCAAGGCATCGTCAACCTCGGCAACACTCTGCACCTCGACGTGATCGCCGAGGGAATCGAACATTTCCACCAGGCCGACCAGCTCAGAGCGATGAGAGCTCCTTTCGGACAGGGTTTCCTGTTCGCCCGTCCCACGCGGCCCGAAGCGGTGCTCGCGCTGTTGCAGGCGCCCGGCGCGCTGAACTCGCAGCAGGAGCCTACGATGGACTGGTGCTGAGACGCTGGCCCGGCGCTACCGCCGCGGTGCTGATCACGCTGGTGACAATCGGGCTGGTCGCGATCGACCTGACTGACGCCGCTGCGCGCCGCTGGTGGGCTGATCGCGCTTTCGCGACGGACGTCGTGGCAGGGATCCTCGTCTTGTTGATCACGGTGTTGGTGGTCGACCAAGTAGTCAGGGTTCGACAGCTCGGAAACAAAGCGTCTGGCGAGAACAGCAAGGCGTCTGACTCCTGGCTGGAAGACTCCTTCCAGCGTCTTCGCTGCGCCTCGGCCCCGCTGCTCGAGGTGCTCACCGCCGAGCAGCGAAGCGCTGCAGGCGGAGGCGAGTCCCGATCATCTGGAGGAGCATCTCAGACGTCGCAAACACTTACGGATCTCTGACGGAAGCGAACGTGCGCGCTTATCCGAGCCGCGCATTATCCCACCGAACGTTTACGAAAACAATCGCTTCTGCAGGCACTTCAAACGGATGGCGGGAGCAGGATTCGAACCTGCGAAGGCTGAGCCAACGGATTTACAGTCCGTCCCCTTTGACCGCTCGGGAATCCCGCCTTGCGCGGCAGGGCTAGTCTAGCCCGGCCGCGTGGCTGGTGCTGGCCTCGGCCCGCGGGCCGAGGCCAGGAACTTCCGGCGTCTAGGAGGCGTCACGCAGGCGCTGGGCCTCGGGCAGCGCCTCTAGCTTCTTCAGCGTGTGGTTCTCGATCTGGCGGATCCGCTCGCGGGTGACGTTGAACGCGCGCCCGACCTCCTCCAGCGTGTAGGGGCGCTCGCCGCTCAGGCCGAAGCGCATCTCGATCACTTCGCGCTCGCGCTCGGGCAGGGCCGCCAGCGCGCGACGCAGGTTCTCGCGGCGCAAGCGCTCGGCCGCGAGCTCGAACGGCGACTCAGCCGTCTGATCCTCGACGAAGTCCCCCAGCTCGGACTCCTCCTCCTCGCCGATCGGTTTCTCGAGCGAGATCGGCTGCTGCGCCAAGCGCAACACGTCACGTACCTCGCGCACGGTCGTCTTGAGCTCGGCGGCGATCTCGGCGGGAGTCGGATCGCGACCGAGCTGTTGAACGAGTTGGCGCTCCACGTGCACAACGTTGTTGAGCTTCTCGACCATGTGCACGGGGATCCGGATCGTGCGACCCTTGTCGGCGATTGCGCGCGTGACCGCTTGGCGGATCCACCAGGTGGCGTAGGTGGAGAACTTGTACCCGCGGCGGTAGTCGAACTTCTCGACCGCTCGGATCAGGCCCATCGATCCCTCCTGGATCAGGTCTAGGAACGTGAGCCCTCGCCCCAGGTAGCTCTTCGCGATCGACACGACCAGGCGCAGGTTCGCCTCGATCATGTGTTGCTTGGCCTCCATGTCGCCACGCTCGATGCGACGGGCCAGTGCGACTTCCTGCTTGGCTGTGAGCAGGCCCACCCGCCCGATCGAGCGGAGGTACAAACGCAGCGAGTCGAGGCTGGGCTCGACCGTCAGGTCGACCTCGACCTTCTTGCGCTGCTCGGGGTTACTGTCTCGCGAAGCCGCAGCGTTGGCCTCGACCGTGCTCATCTCCGAGCGCGCTAGGCGCCCGTCGGCCTCGACGACCACGATCCCGTGCTCCTCGAGATACGCATGTAGCTCCTGCACCTGCTCCTTGGTTGCCTCGATCTCCTCGAGGCAGGTAGCGATCTGCTCGAAGGTCAGGAAGCCCCGCTCCGTGCCTTCGGCGATCAGCGGGCCAAATTCGTCGAGCTCGGCGATCTGCTCATCAGCCTCGAGCAGCGCCAGTGCCTGATTGCTCACTCCCTCCGAACTCCCTCCACTCAGCTTCGGGCACCCCGTCGGGGGTGCCCCTCTCAAACTCCCTCTCCGTCTCTTGCGAGACCGCAGAGTGATACCACAATCTCGTCGATCCACCAACGTTCGGTGGCCGCGCACATATGCGGACGAGCGAGTGGACGCGCGACCGTCGCAACCGCCGCCAGCGCCTCGGTACGCTAAATACCGAAATGCCGATCGAAACACAGACCGCGATCCCGATGATCGACGTACAGGCGCAGGCCCCAAGTGTCCAGTTGAGCCTTTCGCAAGTGGGCGTCACGGGCGTCGAGAAGGTCATCCGGATCCGCCATCACTCCAGCTCCGCCGAGCGCGACGGCAGCGCGTTCGCGCGCGGCGCGCAGTTGTTCTTCGCCAGCTTCGAATGCGTGGTCGATCTCGGGACCAACCAGAAGGGCGCGCACATGTCGCGCTTCGAGGAGGTCGTCAACGACGCTATCGGCCAGGTTGTCCTCGGCGAGGCGACGTTCAAGGTCGAGACGCTCGCCGAGCACATCGCGCAGCTCGTGCGCGACCGCCAGGGAGCGCGGCGCGCGGAGGTCACGGTGCACGCGCGCTTTCCCGAGTACAAGCCGGCGCCGGTATCGGGCATCCAGACCCAGGAGCTGTACACGCTGCACGGTTCGGCGATCTGCACCAAGCTGGGTACCCGGCGGCTGATCGGCGTCACCGCCCAGGGTATGACCGCGTGCCCGTGCGCGCAGCAACTGGTCGCCGGCTCGGCGCGCGAGCGGCTCGCCGAGGAGGGCTTCGACAGCGCCGAAATCGAACGGATCATGCAGGCGGTTCCGGTCGCGACCCACAACCAGCGCGGTCTCGGAACGCTGCACATCGGCCTGACCGAGGGCTGCGACGCCGAGATCGACGCCGCGGTGCTGCTTGCGATCGCCGAGCAATCGATGTCTTCCGAGATCTACGAGCTGATGAAGCGCTCCGACGAAGCGTTCGTGGTCGAGAAGGCGCACCGGCGCCCACGCTTCGTCGAGGACTGCGTGCGCGAGATGGTCAAGGGCGTCGTCGAGGCGTTCGGAGATCTGGAGGACAGCGCGTTCGTGTCGGCGCGCCAGGAGAACCTCGAGACGATCCACCAGCACAACGTCGTCGCTGAGCGATTCGGCACGCTTGGCGAGATCCGCCGTGAGATCGTGAACGGCACCGCTTCGGCCGTGCACACGAGCCGCCGCGCCTGGCTCGACGCGACGCCTTGATGATTCCGAGCATCCCCAGCACGCTCCGAGCAGCGAACGCTTGGGTCGGCGCCTGACTACGGCGAGCGCCGTGAGAGTAGGGTTGTTGGTATGCCACTGATTCCGATGGTGATCGAGCGGACCGCGCGCGGCGAGCGCGAGTTCGATATCTACAGCCGCCTGCTCAACGAGCGGATCGTGTTCCTGGGCTCGCCGATCGACGACACGATCGCGAACCTGGTCGTCGCGCAGCTGCTGCACCTCGAATCGGCGGATCCCGACAAGGACATCTCGATCTACATCAACTGCCCCGGCGGCTCGATCTACTCAGGACTGGCGATCTACGACACGATGCAGTTCATCAAGCCGCAGGTGATGACGATCTGCATCGGCATCGCGATGTCGATGGGATCGCTGCTACTGATGGCAGGCGAGAAGGGAAAGCGCTTCGCGCTGCCCAACAGCCGGATCCTGATCCACCAGCCGTCGGCCGGGTTCGAGGGACAGTCGACCGACATCGAGATCCATGCGCGCGAGATTCTGAAGGTGCGCGCCCGGATCGACGAGATCTACGCGCTCCACACCGGTCAGCCGCTGGAGCAGGTGCACGCCGACATGGAGCGTGACCGCTTCTTCAAGGCCGACGAGGCCGTCGAGTACGGCTTGATCGACCGCGTGATCGATCACCACTAGGGCGCGCCCTGCCCGCTCGAGGTTAAGCGTTGGCGCTGACCGGGGCCCGCTAACGAGTTGTTCATTTCGGGGCGGCTCGCGTCTGGTATCAGTCCGGAGCGTGCCTACATTGGATCGCCCGCCCCCCCGGATCGCGGTCCTGTATGGGTTGGCAGGCGCCTGCGCACTCGTGCTGGCGATGGCCGCGATCGGCGGCGGCGCAGCGGAGCTGCGCTCGAGCCTCTCCGGACCGGCGGGCTTCGCGCGCGGCGTCTCGGGAGCCGCCGCGATCTCGACCTTGCGCTCGCTGCCACTGCAGGCGCAGTCGTCGATCTCGCGCACGCTGGGCACCAGCCAGCGTCGATTCGCAGCGCGCCGCACGCGCGACGGCTGGTGGCTGCAGGGAGGCTCCGTGAGCGCGACCGTATCGGCGCGCGGGGCGCTGCGCGTGCGCGCGGCCGGTGGGTGGGCGTCGCTTCGCCTGCTGGGCATCGGCCACGGCGGGCGCCTGCAGGCGCCCGGCGCCCCCGGCTCGCTGCGAGCCGGCGCCAACACCGTTTCGGAGCTGCGCCCGAACCTCGACGCGTGGCTCACAGCTGGGCCGCTGGGTATCGAGCAGGGCTTTGTGATCGACCGTCGCCCGCGTGCCGGACGCGGTTTGCTGACGATCGAGCTGGCTCTCGGGGGCTCGCTGCACGCACAACTGAGTGGCTCGGAGCTTTTGTTCACGGGCACGCGTGGGGCCGTGATCCGCTATGGCGGCCTGGTCGCAGTAGATGCGCGAGGGCGACGGCTACACGCTTCGCTGGCGCTCACACGCGGCGTGCTGGCGCTGCAAGTTGCAGACCGCGGCGCGCGCTACCCGGTGCGGATCGATCCGCTGTTCGAGAGCAGCGTCAAGCTCGTCGTCGACTGCGCAAGCGGAGCCTGCGGCGGACCGCTCGGCAGCGGCGAGCAGCACGCCGGCTGGTTCGGCTACAGCGTCTCGATCTCGACCGACGGAGGTACGCTGCTGGTCGGCGCGCCGCACGACGACGACGGCCTCGGCGCAGCCTGGGTATTCGTCCTCTCGGGTGGCGTCTGGAGCCAGGAGGCAGAGCTGATCGGCTACTGTCAGGTGAATTGCTCGGGGCCCGAGGGCTCCGGCGAGATCGGCGACGGCGAGTTCGGTTGGAGCGTCGCGCTATCAGCGAACGGCGATTCCGCGCTGATCGGTGCTCCCGAGGACGAGTTCAACGCCGGCACTGTCAACACCCCCAACTACATATACGCGGGCGCGGCGTATGCGTTCACGCAGTCAAGCGGCACGTGGTCGCAGGAGGGCACCAAGCTCGTCGGTGACTGCAGCAAGCAGTGTGCAGGCCCGAACGGCGACGGCGAGGTCGCTGCCGCTTACTTCGGCTACAGCGTCGCGCTGTCCGCCGACGGCAGCACCGCGCTGATCGGCGCCCCGCAGGACTCGGGCGGCCATGGCGCGGTCTGGGCGTTCACGCAGACGTCCGGTGCATGGGCCCAGGAGGGCACCAAGCTGGTCGGCGACTGCCAAAGCGGCTGCAGCGGTCCCAACGGCAGCGGCGAGCTCGGCGAGAGCGCCTTCGGCTGGAGCGTCGCGCTGTCGGCAGACGGCGCCACCGGCCTGATCGGCGCCCCCGACGACAACACGCAGGCGGGCGCGGCATGGGTGTTCACGCAGTCGGCGGGCGCGTGGACCCAGGAGACGGAGCTGGTCGGCGGATGCACGAGCAATTGTGGCGGCTCGCAGGGCAGCGGCGAGATCGGCGCCGGGATGTTCGGCTACAGCGTGGCGCTGTCCACCGACGGCAGTACCGCCTTGATCGGAGCCCCCGACGACAACAGCTATGACGGCGCCGCGTGGCTGCTGACGCAGTCGGGCGGCGTCTGGACCCAGCAGGACGAGTTCTTGGCGGACTGCACCAACGGCTGCGCCGGGCCCGACGGCGGCGGCGAACAGGGCGCCGGCTTCTTCGGCTACAGCGTGGCGCTGTCGCCCGACGGCAGCACCGCCCTGCTCGGTGCTCCGAACGACGACGGCGAAGAGGGCGCCGCGTGGTTGCTGAGCCAGTCGGGCGGTGCTTGGTCCGAGCAAGATGAGCTGCTCGGGGACTGCAGCACGAGCTGCAGTGGCACCGACGGCAGCGGTGAGAGCGGCGACGGGCAGTTCGGCGCCAGCGTGGCGCTCACGGGCACGGCCGACGTGCTGGCGATCGGCGGCCCTACCGACGGCAAGTCGAGCGGAGGCACCTGGTTGGTGAGCACCACGCCAGGACCGGCGGCAGCGCCGGTCCTGTCGGGGACGCCGGCCGTCGGCCAGACGCTGTCCTGCTCGACCGGCGTCTGGAGCAACGGATCGACCGGCTACGCCTACCAGTGGAACAGCGGTTCCAGTCCGCTGCCGGGCGCGACGAGCTCCACCTACCTCGTGCAGAGCTCCGACCAGGGTAACGTCCTCACCTGCACGGTCACGGCGACCAACGCGCTCGGGGAAGGACCGCCGTCGAGCAGCAACAGCGCGACGGTCGCGCTGACGGTCCCGGTGAACACGTCGCCCCCGGCGATCACCGGCACGGCACGTGCCGGGCAGACGTTGTCGTGCGCGAACGGCAATTGGGCGAACACGACGACCGGCTTCACCTACCAATGGGCGCGCGACGGGGTTCCGATCACGGGTGCGACGCAGGCCGCCTACACCGTCGCCACGCTCGACGAGGGCGCCGCGCTGACCTGCACCGTGGTGGCCGTCAATCAGACCGTCAGCGGCGCCCCCGCGACCGCGGCGCCGCTGACCGTCCCGGTCCCGAACGTCGCCGGCTGCCCCGCCGCCGGCGGCGCGCTGCGTGGCGCATCGCTGGGCCTGGTACGTCTCGGGATGACCCGCAAGCAGGCGCTCGAGGCTTATGCGCACAGCACCCGGCAACGCACGGCGAACGAGGACCGATTCTGCCTGACGCCGGCGGGCGTCGACGTCGGCTACGCGTCCCCGGCGCTGCTGCACGCGCTCCCGAAGGCCGGCCGCAGCAAGCTTGCAGACAAGGTGATCTGGATCGCCACGGCAAACACGCACTATGCAATCGGCGGCCTGCGCCCCAACAACGCGCTTGCGGCAGTGACGCCAGGGCTGACGCTCCCGGCCCCCCTGCAGATCGGCTCGAGCACCTGGTATGTGATCAGGACCGGGTCCGTGGTCGACCTGGTGCGTGTCGCCGCCGGCGTGGTGAGCGAGGTTGGCATCGCCGACCAGCGGTTCCTCCGCACGCCGACTGCCGCCCGCATGCTGCTCAGCCTGATCTCCTGAGGCGCAGCCCGGGCGCGGGGACAGTCCGCCGGGTCAGGCACTGCAAATATCAGCGGTCACTGCCGTGACCTTTCACAAGACCAGGTTGCTAGCGCGACTTCTTATCGCGAACGACACGGCCTGGTAACACGTCATCAGGGCTGGCCATGGAGAGTTCAGCTCGATATCTGCCTTCAACTTCCAAACGTGAAGGTTACTTCTAGCCGGGGGCTTCACTACTGTTTCACATCAGTCTAACCGTCGGTAGTTCACACGATGAACCAAGGTTGCTTACACGACGGCCACGGCCCCTGTCATGTACGGGTGGGTCAGCACGTATACGCAACCGATGCCCAGGCCAACCAACCAGAAGGGACTCTTCTCAATGAGAAAGTATGTCGCATGCCTGGCCGCCGTCGCGGCGGCCTCGCTTATCGCGCTCCCGGCACTCGCGGGCGCCCACACGCTGAAGGCCACCCACACGCTGAAGGCCAACGAGCACTCCGTCGTCCTCGGTCAGAAGAGCACGCACCGCTCGCTCCTATACGTCGACCGCATACAAGCCAGCACTAGTGCGCGCGCCGCAAGTTGCCCGGCCGGGGGACCATTCACCTCGAGTTACTGCACCGCGCCCGTCGAGGATAATGTGTTCGGTGCGTTCTCATTCAACGACGGGTCCACGACGTTCGGGTCGACCAACACCACCAACTGCAAGGCGCTCGGGTATACGGCTGAGCCGTGCGGTGTCTACACGACTGTTGCGAACGAGCTGATCGTCGCGTTCGTTGGAGCCGATTCGCCGTCAGCCGGCGGCCAGAGCATCACCGTGAGCTGCACGACCTACAGCGGCGGCAAGTGCCCGGTGACCTTCAAGAAGGTCGCGTCCGAGAACGCCGCGGGCGGCGACTCCGAGGTCTGGTACGCGGACGCCACCGCCATCATCAGCAAGACGGCGCCGATCTTCGTCAAGGCTACGGTTGCTAAGGCCTGCGGGGGCAAATGGACCGCGTGCGACGTCGGCCTTGATGCCGTCACGTTCAAGGGCGCGATCACCGCTGGCGCGACGGGAGTGCAGGCGACCGGGATCGGAGCCTCGAGCGAGTGCTACTCGGCGAAGGCCGCGCCGAGCTGCGCGCTCACGACGACGGAGGCGGACAGCCAGGTCTGGGCCGCGTACAGCGACCCAACCGTTGGCCTGGTCCCAACGTGGCCCTCGAACCAGTTCGCGATCGGGGTCGCCGACAAGTACGATCAGCCGGGCACGTTCGGTCTCCAGTTCCAGGGAACGTGCTCGGGATCGTGCAGCACGATGACGCTGCCGTCAGACGGCCTGTACCAGAATCCGTTCACGATCTCACCGACCTCCTTCCCGAAGGTGGGCACCGTGACGATCAACGACACGGCGCCGACGACCGATCCGTTCAACCTCGTCGACGTCGAGATTCTCTGACAGGCGCATGAGCCTTGTTGCCCCGCGCCGTGCTGTCTAGAGGGCCGCAGGGCAACAGCGGTCTGGCTCGCATCAACACCCTGCCCGCAATCGAACCGCCCTCCAGCATGGAGGGCGGTTCGTGTTGTTTACGCGAAGTGATCTACTGTAAGGGCGTCACGGGCACTCGGGACATCATCTTCGCCAGCAACGGCGATAACTCAGCAGCGGACACAGCCTGGTAACACGCGCTCGCCGCAGGTGGTGGAGAGTGCGCGGCTAAACGTCGTCCGTCTCCCACACTTTCGGCAGGAGCTTCACCACTGATTTACATCAACTTCACTATCAGCGCCTGACTGCAGTCACATGCACCAGCGCCATCGCCATCGCCGACCCCCGCCACCAGCGGACGGCGTGCAGCACCGCATCGACCGGATTCACCGTCGTTCATTCAACAGCTGAAAGGTCTCAAATGCTCAAGCGTCTCGCGCGCAGGAATTGGAAGTTGACAGTGGCTCTCGCCGTCGCTATGACGGCGTTTGGCGGCGTTGCCCTGGCGTACGCGTACACGGTCGTCTACGGAACCTCTGGTAACGACACAATCAACGAGTCGGGACAGCCCGGCAACTTCCACATCTACGGCTTCCAGGGCTCTGACAACCTCGCGGGCGGCAACGGCAACATCACGGTCGTCAAGGGGGTGCCGGTGATCAACGGCTACGACGTGATCTACGGCGACGGGCTCTGCACCCAGGAGATCAAGGGCAACGACTCGTACTGCGAGACGCCCGCTCCGTGGCTGCCGCAGCCGTGGACGGATACCGCGGGCAGTAATGACAGCATCACCGGCGGCAACGGTCCCAGCTGGCTGATCGGCGGTGGCGGCAACAATACGATCAAAGGCAGCAAGACCTACGACGTAATCGTCGGCGGCGGCCCGAGTGGTCTAACGGGCGGCACGACGATCGCCAAGCCAAATGTGAACAACATCACCGGCAGCTCGCTCGGCAGCGCGATCTTCGCGATCCAGCCGACGGACGTCTCCAATATCACGCTTCAGAAGACCACCGGCGTCGTCGGCCTTGACGGCCTGCTCGGAGTTCCGAACGCGGTCGACGTCTATGTCCCGAATCGCAGCAGCTCGCTGGCTCCGAACGTGATCACCTGCGAGGGCGCCGCGAAGAACCTTGACGTCATCTTCGCCAACAAGAACGACACCGTCAACAACTGCTTCCTCGTCTTCCGGGGAGTCGCGCCGATCCTCCCGGGCCAGGTCGTGCCCCCGACGGTCGCCTCGACCACGGAGAAGTTCCCGGTCCCGTCCGCGCTCACGGCCATCAGCGGCTCGCTGACGCCCGCCGTCAGGCGCACCGGCAAGGCTCACTCGAAGGCCACCAAGCACTCGAGCAAGAACCACACCACCAGCAAGAAGAGCAAGAAGAGCAAGAAGCACTGACGGCTCGCGTTTGATCTCGTCAGCGAACGGCGGGCGTGAGCGAGTGCGCACGCCCGCCGCCGCCAGACGTGCGCGGGGTAATTCGGACAGGCTCTTAGGCGATCGGATGCTCGATCGCGCCGAGGCGCTCGATCTCGATCCGCACGCGATCACCGGACTGCAACCACACGGGCGGCTTCATGCCCATGCCGACGCCGCCGGGGGTGCCGGTGAGGATCAGGTCGCCGGGCGCGAGCGTGCACGTCTGCGCGATGAACTCGACGATCTGCTCGCAGCCGAAGATCAGGTTGGAGGTGTTGCTGTCCTGGCGTAGCTCGCCGTTGACCCAGGTGCGGATCTGGAGGTTGCCGGGATCGCCGACCTCGTCGACGGTCGTGACCCAGGGGCCGTAGGGGCAGAAGGTATCCGCGCCCTTGGCACGGATCCAGTGGGGCTCACGGCGCTGCAGGTCGCGCGCCGAGACATCGTCGGCCACGCAGTAGCCAGCAATCCGGCCGCCGGCGCCGATCACGATTGCCAGCTCGCCCTCGTAGTCGAGGCGGCGGACGACCTCTGGGCAGCGCACGGGCCCGCTCGGGGCGGTCACGCAGCCGCTGACCTTGACGAACACGACCGGAGCATCAGGAGCTTGGGCGCCGGTCTCGGCGACGTGATCGGCATAGTTGAGCCCGATCGCGTAGATCGTGCCGGGGTCGGGAATCGGAGCCAGCAGGCTCACCTGCGACAGTGGCCAGTCGCCGAGCCGCTGCTCGGGCACGACGCCGGTGGCCAGCGCGCGCTTGACGGCGCCGGCGTCGCCGAACGCGGAGATGCGATCGCCCTCGATCACGCCGGCCTGCGGGCCGGCGTGCTGTGATGCCAGAAAGGTTGCAAGCTTCATGGCCGGCAGCCTACGCTTCGGCGGTCGCCGATACGGCCGCGCGCGCTCACTGCAGCCTGTAGGCCCCGCGCGCGACGAGCACCGCGGCGCCACCGACGGCGATCCGCTGGATGGCACCGTCGCTGCCGTCGACCCGCGCGAGCAGCAGCGACGGGCGGCGGATCTGCGCGCCCTGACGGATCTCGATCTGCTCGCCGAAGCGGAGCCGGCCATGGCGCACCAGGTGCAGCGCCAGCGGGCCGGCCGCGGAGCCGGTCGCGGGATCTTCGGCGACACCCAGCGCGGGCGCGAACATGCGCGTCGTGTAGCTCGCGCCCGCACCGGCGAAGCAGCTCACGCACAGCTCACCGAGCGAGGCGAGCGCGTTCAGGTCAGGCGCCAGCGCCGCCAACCGGCGCTCATCGGCAAGCGCGACGAATACATGCGTGGGGCCGTTGACGTAACGCTCGACGGGCAGCTCGGAGCGCGCCACGCCGAGTGCGCTCAGCACCTCGTCGGCCCGCTCGAAAGCCGACACGGCGGGCAGCGGCTGCTCCATCTCGCCGTGCACGATCGCGCCGTCGGCTCGGGTAACGGAGACGTTGACGATGCTCGCTGCCGTGCGCAGGCGAACCTGGTCGAGCCCCAGGCGCTCGGCGATCACGAACGCGCTGCCGAGCACCGGATGGCCGGCGAACGGGAGCTCCGCGCCGGGGGTGAAGATCCTGATCCGGGCGTCGCAGTCGGCGTCCGCGGCGAGCACGAACACGGTCTCGGACAGGTTCAGCTCGCGCGCGGCCCGCTGCATCAAGGCGCCGTCGAGGCCATCCGCTTCGGTGAACACGGCGAGCTGGTTGCCCGTCAGCGGCATATCGGTGAACACGTCCAGGATCACGTAGTCGCGCATCGCGCCAGCCTCAAGATCGCGCAGCTCGCTCACAGCTCGTCCGCCATCGCCAACAGCGTACGTGCCGTCGTCCAGTTGCGCGTCGTGGCGCGCACGCCGAGGTTGCTGGCCGAGACGCGGGTCGCAAGCTTCGATCGGGCGATGCCCTCGGGATGCAGCGTGTACCACTCCCGGCCGCCTGCGAAGAACCGCTCGGTGCCGCTGGCAAGGGCCGCCATGCGCGTGACCAGATCGTGGTCGGGCTCGTGCGCGAGGAAGGTCACCTGGTAGAGCTTCTCGGGAACCTGCGCGGCGCCGAACGGGTCGCGCGCGACCACTTCGGCGAGCTCGTCGCGGGTACGCGCGATCACCGGTATCGACAGGCCGAAGCGAGCGCCGATCAGCTGCTCGGCCTGCTCGGCCAGCTCGACCGGCGGCTGCTCGCTGCTCAGCACGACGTTGCCGCTCTGCACGTAGGTCTTGACCTCGCCGACCCCGGCCTCGCCAAACATCGCGCGCAGGTCGGGCATCGAGATCCGGTTGCGAGCTCCGAGGTTGACACCTCGGAGCATCAGGATCCGGGCCGAGCTGCTCACACGGCTCATTGTCGAGGATCGGGCGCAGAACCGCGCGCCACCGCGGCAGCGAGACCGCGGCTTGTGCATACTGCGGCCGGATGCTACGCAGGCTCGCTGACCGTGCTGCGACGCTTAGAGATCAGCTCGACGGCCAGATCAGGCCGATGATCGCGCATCCGCGCGCGCCGGTCGTGGTGCTGTGCCTGATCGTCATGTACTCGTTCGGGGCACGCGTGTTCTACCTCGGCGACCCGTGCTCGGCGCCCTGCAAGACCCCCGCCAGCCACACGCTGATCTTCGATGAGGCGTACTACGTCAACGCCGCGCGCGTAATCGACGGGATCCGTCCGCCGCCCGGGTCCGACTACGCGACCGCGCCCCTGCACAAGGATCCCAACGCCGAGCACCCCCAGCTCGCAAAGCTGATCATTGCCGGCGGGATCGAGCTGCTCGGCGACAACCCCTGGGGCTGGCGGCTCGGCAGCGTGATATTCGGCCTGATCGCGCTCCTGGCGATGTACGCGGTGGTGAGGGGGGCGCGCGGCAGTCCATGGCTGGCGGTCGGCATCTGCGCCGTGATGGCGCTCGATAACCTGATGCTGATCCACGGTCGGATCGCGACCCTGGACGTCTACTTCGTGGCGATGTCGCTCGTGGCCGCCGCGCTCTACTTGCGAGGCTGGTCGCTGGCGGCCGGCGTCGCGCTCGGGGTCGGCGCCTGCATGAAGCTGGTGGCGCTCGGCGCGATTCCCGCGTTCGTGATCTACGAGCTGTTCATCGTCGCCGCAGCCCGCGGCCAGGCGCCCGGGATCCGCCAGGTGCTGCGGGCGCGCGCGCGGCCACTGGTGGTGATGGTGCTGTGCACCGGCGTCGTGCTGCTGCTGGGCGTCTGGGTGATGGACCTGCTGGTGCCGGCGTATGACCCCGGCACGCACATCACCTACGGGGGCAGCCCGTTCACCCACATCGGGCACATGCTGTCCTACGCCAGCCTACTCAAGGCGATCCCCAACGCGACGGGCATCAGCTCCACGCCGTTACAGTGGCTGCTGGACCAGAAGCCGATCGACTATGCGAGCGTAGCGGTGAACTCGATCTCCAACGGGACGATCGTCGCCACGCGGGACGTGTTCGACGCGCGGGGCGAGATCAACCCGTTCATCATCTTCCTGGCGATCCCGGCACTGTTCGCCGCGATCGCCGCCGCCTGGAAGCAGCGCGACCAGCTCGCCGCGTTCGGTGCCGCCTGGTGCGTGGGGACCTACCTGCCGCTCGCGTACGAGGGCCAGGAGCTGGACCGGACCTCTTATCTGTACTACATGCTGATCGTGATGCCCGGGATCTACATCGTCACAGCGCGGCTGATGGCGCCCTCACGCGTGGCCCGCGCCGCTACGATCGGCTGGTCGATCGCCCTGGTCTACGGCTTCGTCGACCTCTACCCGATACGCAGCCTCAGCGGGCACTGAGGCCGGGGAATCGCGCTGGGGCGCGATTCCCTTGGAGATTCGCTGCGCGAATCTCCGGCTTGCTTGGGGAATCGCGCTGGGGCGCGATTCCCTTGGAGATTCGCTACGCGAATCTCCGGGTTGCACACAAGCTTGGGGAATCGCGCTGGGGCGCGATTAACCGGCTAGCCGAGGATCAGTGCCAGGCGGCGTTCGAGGGCGCCGGCCAGCACTTCGCGCACCGGCCCCGCCTCGAAGCGCTCGACCAGCGCCGCCAGGAACCCGTCGATCACAAGCCGGCGCGCAGCCGGCTCGGGCAGCCCGCGTGAGCGCAGGTAGAACAGCTGATCGGGGTCGACCTGCGCGATCGCGGCGGCGTGCGTGCAACGCACGTCGTTGGCCTGGATCTCGAGCCCCGGGATCGCGTCGGCGTGGGCCCGCTTGGACAGCAACAGGTTGCGCGACTCCTGGAACGCGTCGGTCTTCTGCGCGCCCGGGTCGACGATGATGTTGCCCTTCCAGACGGCGGTCGAGCGATCGGTCAAGACGCCGCGGAAGGCCAGGTCCGAAGTCGTATTCGGGGCCGCGTGCTCCTGGGTGGTGTCGAAGTCGATGTGCTGGCGGCCATGGCTGGCGTAGGCGCCGGTCACGCGCGCCTCGGCGCCGTCGCCGCCCAGGCGAGTCTCCATGCGCACCCGCCCGCGGGCGGAGCCGAACCCGAGCGCGACCCAGTCGAGCGAAGCGTTGCGCCCGACTTCGGCGCGCTGAGCGCCGAACATCCAGCTCTTCTCCGACAGGCCTTGACCGCAGACGTAGCGCAGGTGGGCGGCGTCGCCCACGACCAGCTCGGTGACCGCGTTGAACAGGCCCTCGACATCCTCCGAGGCGGACAGGTACTGCTCCCAGACTTCCGCCTGAGCCCCCTCCTCGAGCACGATCAGCGTGCGTCGGTCGAGCTCGGTGCCGCTCTGCGATTGGACGGTGATGAGCGAGATCGGTTGGCTTACGGCGACGCCGCGCGGCACGTACACGAACGAGCCGCCGCGGAAGCCGGCGCCATTGCGGGCCACGAACACGTCGTCGACCGGGACGACCGAGCCGAGATGGCGCTCGATCAGCTCGGCGTGCTCGCTCGCGGCCTGCTCGATCGTGGTGACGATCACGCCGTCGGGCAGCACGGCGTCGCCGCCTGCCAGCACGAACAGCGGTTCACGCGCGGCGGCGCCGTTGGCGGGCGCGGGCGCGAAGGCGGTCAGGTCGAGCCCCGAGATGTCGGTGAACTCCCAGCCTGGGCGCCCCTTGAACGCCGGCGGCGCCAGCGTGTCGCGCAGCTCCGCGGCGCGCACGCGGCGCGCCGCGAGGAACTCCGGCTCGGACAGCGCAGCGCTGGTCGAATTAGCCAATCGAACCCTCCATCTGCAGCTCGATCAGGCGGTTCATCTCGACCGCGTACTCCATCGGCAGCTCCTTGGTGATCGGCTCGATGAAGCCGTTGACGATCAGCTTCGAGGCCTCGTCCTCGGCGATTCCATGCGTCATCAGGTAGAACAGCTGGTCGTCGCCGACCTTCGAGACGGTCGCCTCGTGACCGACGGTGACGTCGTCCTCGCCGATCCGGATCGTCGGGTAGGTGTCCGAGCGAGACTCCTCGTCGAGCAGCAGCGCGTCGCAGACGACCTTCGAACGCGCCCCGTGGGCGCCCTTGGCGACCTCCAGCAGACCGCGGTAGGAACCGCGCCCGCCGTCCTTGGAGATCGACTTGGCGAAGATGTTGGAGGTCGTGTTGGGCGCCGCGTGGATGATCTTGGCGCCCGCGTCCTGGTGCTGCCCGCGGCCGGCGAAGGCGATCGACAGTACCTCTCCGTGCGCCCGCTCGCCCAGCAGGTAGATGCTCGGGTACTTCATCGTGAGCTTCGAGCCGAGGTTGCAGTCGACCCACTCGACGGTCGCGTCGGCGTGGGCGACCGCGCGCTTGGTGACCAGGTTGTACACGTTCGTGGACCAGTTCTGCACGGTCGTGTAGCGGATCCGGGCGCCCGGCTTCGCGATCAGCTCGACCACCGCGGAGTGCAGCGAGTCCGACGAGTAAGTCGGCGCCGTGCAGCCCTCCACGTAGTGCACGTAGGAACCGGGCTCGGCGATGATCAGCGTCCGCTCGAACTGGCCCATGTTCTCGGTGTTGATCCGGAAGTAGGCCTGCAGCGGCATCTCGACGTGCACGCCTTCGGGCACCCAGACGAACGAGCCGCCCGACCAGACCGCGCTGTTGAGCGCCGCGAGCTTGTTGTCGTTGGGCGGGATGATCGTCGCGATGTACTCGCGCACGATCTCCTCGTGCTCGCGCAGCGCCGTGTCCATGTCCATGAAGATCACGCCCTGCTTGCTGAGGGCCTCGTTCACCTGGTGATAGACGGACTCGGACTCGTACTGGGCGCCGACGCCCGAGAGGAACTTGCGCTCGGCCTCGGGGATGCCGAGCCGGTCGAAGGTGCGCTTGACGTCGTCAGGGACGTCGTCCCAGGAGCGGCCGGGCTTCTCGGAGGCGCGCACGAAGTAGTGGATGTCGTCGAAGTCGACCTCGGCGAGCATCGGTGAGCCCCACGTCGGCATCGGCCGCGCCAGGAAGTAGTCGAGCGCGCGCAGACGGAAATCACGCATCCACTGCGGCTCGGACTTGAACTCGGAGATCTTCTCGACGATCTCGCGGGTCAGTCCCTTGGGCGCCTTGTACAGGTAGTTCTCGGCGTCATGGAAGCCGTAACGCTCGTCGTAGTCGGCGTTGATCTGGGCGAGCTGCTGGTTCTCGGTCAGCTCGACGGCGCCGTCCGCGCCGGTTTGAGTCTCGGGGATTGCCACTACGCCACCTCCAGCTTGATCATGTCGTCGTCGATGATCACCGGGAAGGTGTCCACCGACACGTATGCGGGCAGGGTCCTCGGGCTGCCGGTCTTCAGGTCGAACAGCGATCCGTGCCGCGGGCACTCAACCGTGCATGCTTCCTGGTCGAACTCACCCTCGACCAGCGGGCCGTCGTCGTGCGAGCAGCGATCCTCGATCGCGTACACGGTGCCGGCGCAGTTGAACACGCCGATCTCGAGGTCCTCGAACTCGACCAGGCGCTTGGCGCCGGGCGGCAGCTCACGCAACGGACAGACTTCGATGATCTGCGGCACGGTCCATATCCTAGCGCACCGCTCGGATTTGGGATCGCGCCGCGGTGATAGGCTGCGCATGGTCGTCGACCGGTCGCGCGAGAGGACCGCGAGCGCGTTAGCGCAAACCTCACCCCGCGAGGCTCAGCGCGGTTAGCCGACCCCGAAACCCTGACATAACGAGCCGGAAAGATGGTGAGCGCAAATGGCTGGCGAGCACGAGGCGACAGGCGCAGTCGAGCGGGCAACGGAGTTCTCCGATGACGTGCTCAAGGCGATGGAAGACAACAGCCGTGCAGTTCTCGACGCCGTGGAGCGTTTCCTGATCAGCGTCGAGGAGGCGTTGCCGCAGGTGGAGATCGTGCGCGGAGTCGAAAAACGGATCACGCAGTCCGCCCTCGACATGGTCAAGCAGTTGGTCTCCACGCAATCCGATTTCCTGCGGCGCGTAGTGGACAGCGCCGGCAGTTCGCTGAGCCGGTCGAAGGATGAAGCAGCGGCCGAGGCCGAGGCCAAGGCTGAGAAGTAGCAAGCCCCGAGCGCGCAATCCGACTGCTCGGATCGCGCAGCGTTTTGCGCGCTCGGACCTTCGCGGTGCCACGCGCGCGTGCTTGGACGAACAAATCGTCGCACCGGACAGCGCTTCGCCCATCCGATGTCGATTTTCGTGCACCTACGGACAATCCGTTCAGCTGCGTGGAGGTTTGCCCGCTCAGACACGATTGCGCCGAGTCGCCGGCGCTAACCCGCGCTCGGCACGCCGTGGGCGCGCCGGGGGCGTCGTGGGATCAGTGAGCCTCGGGCTCCCACTCGACCATGTGGCCGAGCGAGGCGCTCTTCAAGACCTTCAAGGCGAGCATCGCGCACTTCATACGGGTTGCGGAGATGTCGATCCCGAGCAGCTCGAGGATCGCTTCGCGGTCAAGCGCGAGGAGGTCCTCCACTTGCATGCCCTTGACCTCGTCGGAGATCATCGAGGCCGCCGCCTGCGAGATCGCGCAGCCGTGGCCGCTGAATGCGATATCGGTGATGCGACCGTCGTGGTCGATCGCCAGCTGCACCTTGAGCTCGTCGCCGCACAGCGGGTTGAGATCCTGAGCCTCCAGATCGGCGTGCTCGAGCTCGCCCCAGTTGTGTGGGCGCTTGTAGTGCTCGAGGATGTACTCGCGGTATAGCTGCTCGTCGATCACAGCTGCAACACCTGCCTGACGTTATCGAGGCCGTCGATCAGCCGGTCGATGTCGCGGCTGCTGTTGTGAACCGCGAACGAGGCCCGCGTGGTCGCGCCGACGCCGAGCCGGCGCATCAGCGGCTGTGCGCAGTGGTGCCCGGCGCGCACGCACACGCCGTAGCGGCCGAGGATCTCGCCGATGTCGTGGGGATGCGCGCCGTCGAGCGAGAACGACACCAGCGAGCCGCGAGCCTCGGCCGACGCGGGTCCGTGAACGGTCAGCCCCGGCACTTCCGCGAGCCGCACCAGCGCCTCCTCGATCAGGGCAAGCTCGTGCTCGCGGATCCGCTCGATCCCCAGCGCGTTGATCCAGTCGACCGCGGCGCCGAGGCCGATCGCCTCGGCGATCTGCGACGTGCCTGCCTCGAACTTCCACGGCAGCTCGGCCCAGGTCGACTCGGTCGCGCCGACGCTGCGGATCATGTGCCCACCACCGATGAACGGCGGCATCGCCTCGAGCAGCTCCTGGCGCCCATGCAGCACGCCGATGCCCGTCGGTCCGTATGCCTTGTGCCCGGTCCAGGCGTAGAAATCGGCGTCGAGCCCGCGCAGGTCAACGGGGATCTGCGGCACCGCCTGCGTGCCGTCCACGAGCACCAGCGCGCCGGCCGCGTGCGCGCGCCGCGCCACCTCGGCAACCGGGTTGATCGTCCCCAGGACGTTCGACACGTGCACCAGCGCGAGTAGCTTCGGCGCCCTGGCCAACAGCCCGTCGAGCGCCTCGAGGTCGAGCTGGCCGTCGTCGAGCACCGGCACGTAGGCCAGCTTGGCGCCGCGCTCCTGACAGAGGATCTGCCAGGGCACGATGTTGGAGTGGTGCTCCATCTCTGTCAGCAGCACGAGATCACCGGCGCCGACGTTCGCGCGGCCCCAGGTGTAGGCGACCAGGTTGATCGCCGCGGTCGCGTTGGTGGTGAAGATCGTCTCCTGCGGCGTCGAGTGCAGCCACGCCGCGATCCGCTGCCGGGCGCCCTCGAACAGGTCGGTTGCCTCGACCGCCAGCGGATAGATACCGCGGTGAACCGACGCGCGCGAGCACGTGTAGTAGCGCGTGATCGCTTCGATCACGCCGCGCGGCGTCTGCGAAGTGGCCGCCGAATCCAGGTAGGTCAACCGCTGACCGCCGAACTCCCGCGCCAGCACTGGGAACTCGGCGCTCACATCCGCCGGCCGGGAGATCGCCGTGCTCATCAGACGACGGCCTGGTCGACCTCGTCGGTGATCCACCCGTAGCCCTTGGCCTCGAGCTCGGTGACGAGCTCCGGACCGCCCTCGTGCACGATCCGGCCCTTGTAGAGCACGTGCACATGGCTTGGCGCAACGAGGTGCAGGATCCGCTGGTAGTGGGTGATGATCAGCACGCCCATCTCGGGCCCGGCGATCGAATTGACACCGGCGGCGACGGTCTGCAGCGCATCGATGTCCAGGCCGGAGTCGGTCTCGTCGAGGATCGCCAGCGACGGCCTCTGCAGCGCCAGCTGCAGGATCTCCATGCGCTTCTTCTCGCCGCCGGAGAAGCCGTCGTTGAGATAGCGGGTGGAGAACTCCTTGGGCACCTTGGTCAGCTCCATCGCCGTCTCGACCGTCTTGCGGAACTCGCGCAGCCCGATCGGCTCCTCGCCGCGCGCCGCGCGGTGCGCGTTCATCACCGTGCGCAGGTACTTGGTCACCGTTACGCCGGGAATCGCAACCGGGTACTGGAAGGCCATGAACAGGCCCATCCGGGCGCGCTCGTCGGGGTCAGCCTCGGTGATGTCCTGACCCCCGAAGATGATCTGACCCTCCGTCACCTCGAGCCCGGGATGGCCCATGATCGCGTTCGCGAGGGTCGACTTGCCGGATCCGTTGGGCCCCATCAATGCATGAATCTCGCCTGAGCCGACGGCCAGGTCGAGCCCGCGGAGGATCTCCTGCTCGCCTGCTCGGACGTGAAGGTTTCGGATCTCTAGGTCTGACATCTCCAGCTTTCTCTCAGGTTGTCTAGGCAACGGCGCTCGGCAGCCGTTCGCTGCGGCGCGAGAACTCGACCAGCTCGGCGAGCGTCGTGGTCTGCAGCGAGCGCATGATCCCGCCCTGTACGCGCGTCCACAGCAGCTTCGTTGCGCAGGCGCGCCCGGAGTCCTGATGGGAGCACAGGACGCGCTCGATGTTGTCGTGCACGAAGCACTCCATCGGCGCGATCGTCCCCTCGAGCGCCGCGACGACGTCGAACATCGTGATCTCCTGCGCCGGCCGCGCTAGCCAGTAGCCACCGTGCGCGCCACGTGCGCTCATCACCAGGTCGGCCTTGCGCAGCCTCGCCACGACCTGCTCGAGATAGGCAAGCGGAAGGCCCTCGGCGTCGGCGATCGCTTTCAGGCTGACCGGTTGCACCGGCGTCTGGCGGCCGAGCTCGACCATCAGGCGAACTCCGTACTCGGCTTTGGATGAGAAGATCATCGTGCGCTAAATCCTACCACCACGGTCGGTAATGCTCTGGTGCGCGGCCGAGGCTTGGCGCAGCAGCCACGTGGACCGCGTCTCAGTAGGATGCGAATCAGGCGCTCAGCTAATGGAGAATGGATGAAGGCGCTCGTAAAAGCAAGGCCGGAGCCGGGGCTCTGGCTCCAGGATGTGCCCGAACCATCGATCGGCATCAACGATGTTCTGATCAAGGTTCACCGCACCGGCATCTGCGGCACCGACCTGCATATCCACGCCTGGGATGCCTGGGCGCAGAGCGCCGTTGCAGTCCCGCTCGTGATCGGGCACGAGTTCGCCGGCGAGGTCGCGGCCGTCGGTTCCAACGTCAACGACTTCGCCGTCGGCGAGCTGGTCAGCGGCGAGGGTCACCTGGTCTGCGGGCGCTGCCGCAACTGCATGGCGGGGCGCCGGCACCTGTGCGCGCACACCAAGGGCGTCGGCGTCAGCTACCCCGGGGCGTTTGCGGAGTACATCGCGCTGCCGATGACCAACGTCTGGCAGCACGCTGCCGGGATCGACGAGGATGTGGCGGCGATCTTCGATCCGTTCGGCAACGCCGTGCACACTGCGCTGTCGTTCCCGGTGCTCGCCGATGTCGCGCCGCCGATCGCCGCCGCCGGGATCGCCGTGCTCGACCTGCTGGCGTCCGGCGCCCAGCTACGCGAGCGCCTACGGCCACGGGGTCAGGCGCGGATTCGCACCCAGGTGTCCGCGGCGCACAAGGAAGCCGACCTCGAGCGCGCCGTCGGCGCATTCGTGCAGGCTCGCTGATGGAGGCCGCCGCCCGCATCAAGCTGGCCGGCTCGCAAGAGGTCGCCGCCAGCGCCGCGATCGCACGCGCGCGCGGCCGCCTGGGGATCGACACCGAGTTCATGTCCGAGGGGCGCTACCGCGCGCTCCTGTGCCTCACCCAGGTCGCGGTCGAGGACGAGCAGGCAGCGGGAGGCGTGCGCACGATCCTGATCGACGGCCTCGCCGATGTCGACGTCTCGCCGCTCGCGGCGCTGCTCAGCGACCCCGAGATCGAGATCGTGCTGCACGCCGGGCGCCAGGACATCGCGATCCTACGCCGCGCCTGGCACACCGAGCCGATCAACATCTTCGACACGCAGATCGCGGCGGGGTTCGCCGGTGAGAGCGCGCAAACTGGCTACGGCAATCTGATCGGCTCGATGCTCGGGCACCGCGTCGGCAAGACTGCCAGCTACACGCGCTGGGACGTGCGACCGCTGACCCGCGAGCAGCTCAGCTATGCGGCCGAGGATGTGGCGCACCTGCTGGCGCTCTCGGACCAGCTGAAGCGACGGCTGGGCGTCAGCGACCGGCTGCAGTGGGCGCTGGAGGAATGCCGGCGCCTGGAGTCCGCCAGCGACGAGCGTGACCCGGATACCGTCTGGGAACGACTGCCGCGCGTCGCCCAGCTGGATCCTCGCTCACGCGCGGTCGCGCGACGGCTTGCCGCGTGGCGTGAGCGAACCGCCTCCGAGGAGGACCGCCCGGTCGGCTCGATCCTATCCGACCCGCCGCTTGTCGAGCTCGCCAAGCGGCATCCCACCGATCTCGCCGGTGTGGCGGCGATCAGGGGGATCCACCAGTCGATCGTCAAGCGTCGCGGCGCCGGGATCCTCGAGGCCGTGGCGCTCGGGTTGGAGGATCAGCCGATCCCGCGTGAGCCGCGCCGGGGCCACTCCGAGCCGGCCGACGGGCCGCTGATCTCGCTGGCAGAGGCGCTGCTGCGCGCCCGCGCGAGCGGCGCCGGCCTCGCCTACGAGCTGATCGCGACACGCAGCGACGTGGAGCAGATCATCGCGGCCGCGCGCCGCGGCGAGCGCGAGCCCGACGTCCGCACGCTGTCCGGCTGGCGGCGCGAGCTGGTCGGCCAGGACATGGAGGACCTCTTGTCCGGGCGCACCGCCCTGGCGGTCGGCCCCGACGGGCGCCTCGAGCTGCGCAGCAACCACTGAGCCCGCGCAAGCCCGGCGGACCGCACTCGATCAGGCGTCTGCGGCCCGCCGGCAGCAGGCTTTTCCTGCCTGCAAGTAAGCGGATTCGCGGATTCGCGAAATCGCGAGCCGCGTGAGCCCTGCTTGGCTCACGCAACTCGCGATCGCGGCCCCGCGGCCCGTCCGCCCCGTTTACCCGCCCCCGCCCGCGGCCCCCCGGCCCGCGGCCCGCATCCCCCATTTTTCAGGCCCCCGGCCCCCGGCCCCCGGCCCCCGGCCCCGTCTGCCCCTTTTTCCCGGCCTCCGTTCCTGATGACCCCCCTGTGCCGGCCCAGGCGTGTTGCGCCGGACCGACAAGCCAAGTTTGCTTTTCTTTGACGTCCGGTCAGCTTCTCGGTGAGAAGGCTTCGCTCCTGGCGAGCTCAACCGGTGCCACCAAGTCTGGGCATCGAACAGGCCCCGGACAAGGTCCCCAGGGGTGAATCACGCACACCCTTGGACCGCGGCCGCACTCCTTAGGGGCGCCGGGCCAGCGCTGAGCCTTCCGCTCAGAGATCTTCGAGAGAGATCGCGCCCAGTTGCAACGCGCGCTCGACCAGCCGCGCGCGCTTTGCGTTCTGCGGCAGCCCTTCCACCCCGAACTTCTCGAACAGCGCGCGCATGATCGACTTCACGCCATTTACGCTAAGCACGACCTCAGCGGCGATCTGCTTGTTGGTTGCCGGAGTCGCGAATCCCGAGGAGTCCTTGTACGGGCGCGCGAGCGCCCGCAAGACGGCTCGCTGGCTGTCGCCCAGACGCGGAGGCGGCTCAGGCTCCAGTGGCACGATTGTCATTCGCGAGGAACCGCGCGAGGACGCGCGAAACGCGATCACCGTCGTCCCGACCTTCAACTCGTCCCGGTCGCGCAGACGCCGGCGGCCATCGATCCGCACCCCATTGACAAACGTCCCGTTACTGGACAGACCGTCGTCGCTCACCGTCCATTCATCTCCCAGACGCTCCAGCTCGGCGTGCACGCGCGAGACCTGCATGTCCCACTCCAGCGCTACGTCGTTGGACGCACGTCGCCCCACGGTCAGCCGCTGCGACATGCCCTCCAGCTGAACGATCCGCTGGATGTCCGCCCCATCGCGATAGACCAGATACGGAGCGTCCAGAGCCGACGCCTCGAGCTGCGCTCGCAACTCGGCAGCGCTCGCGCGGTGAGGAGCGATCGGAGACGCAGGGTCCATCCCAGGATCTTGACCTGGACGTCCCAACCTGTCCAGTCGACGGAGAGCGTGCTCACCGGTTCGAGGCTCGCGCTGCTTGGCCGCGGGTTGGTAGCGTGGAGTCCGATCGACGCCGCCGGGCACCCCGGTTGGTGTGTTGCTCAGGTTTAGGTCGAGCCCTCGCCGGCGCCGTACTGGAGCAGCACCGACAGGGTCGAGGTGCGGGCGATCAGCGCGTGCGACAGCGCCAGCGCGACCGCGTGCTTGCGCTTGATCCAGCCGTAGTCGACCGCCGACAGATCCGCCCACGCGGTGGCGAGCTCGACGCGCAGCGTGTCGGCAGGTGAGTCGAGGCCGTACTCGGTGCCGACAGCCGCATCGATGCGCTTCCAGCCACGGCGGTGCAGGAAGCGGCGCTCAGCCAGGAGGAAGGCGGCGGACGAGCGGTAGAGCGGATCGTCGACGACCAGCTCGCTCGCGCAGTAGACGTTGGCGCCGCGGTTGCAGACACGGGCATCGAGGGCCACGGAGGCGCCCCGCACGAACGGCAGCGCCGATCTCGGCGGCGTGTGATCGCCACCGGCGGCGCAGGCGCCGAGCGCCACGCACGCGATCGCGGCGAGCGCCATCGCCGCGGTCGCGCGGGCCGCCGCGGTCAGCCGGCGATGCAAGTTCAACACCGTCGGCGCGGGGATCATCGCTGGAGCGTAGCCAGCACCGCTAACCTGCACTTGATGGAGGCGATTGCCGAACATCTGGCCGACCCCGAATTGCTGGCGACGCAGTGGGATCTCTCGGCGCTTGTCGACGGCGACGAGGCCGAGGGAGTGCAACGACTGCTCGACGAGGCGACCGAGCGCTCGCAGCGTTTCTCGGCTGAGCACGCCGGCCGGGTCGACAAGCTCGACTCCTACGGCTTGCATGCGGCGATGGCAGAGCTAGCACAGATCGAAGACCTCGTCGGTAAAGCGGCGTCGTACGCCGCGCTGCGCTTCTCGACCGACACCGCCGACCCCGCCCGCGGGGCACTGCTGCAGCAGATGCAGGAGCGCGCGACCGCGATCTCGACGCTGCTGCTGTTCTTCGAGCTCGAGTGGGCCGCGCTCGACGACGAGCACGTGCAGCGACTGCTGGCGGGAGCCGACCTCGACTTCTGCCGGCACTACCTGCGCAGCGCGCGGCGCTACCGCCCGCATCTGCTGAGCGAGCCCGAGGAGAAGGTGCTCGCCGAGAAGAACATCTCCAGCCGGAGCGCCTGGGAGCGCCTGTTCGGCGAGCTCGTCTCGGCGCTGCGCGTCACCCTCGACGGCGAGCAGGGCTCTCTGGATCTCGCGCTCAGCCGGCTGCAAGCGAGCGACCGCGAAGCGCGGCGCACGGCTGCGCAGGCCGTCAGCGAGGCGCTCGAGCCCGGCCTGCGCACACGCGGCTTCATCTACAACACGCTCGTATACGAGCAGGCGGTCGACGATCGCCTGCGCTCCTACCCGCACTGGCTGGCATCGCGCAACCTCTCCAACGAGGCATCCGACGAGTCGGTGATGGCGCTGATCAAGGCCGTGCGCGCCCGCTTCGACATCCCGCAGAGGTGGTACCGGCTGAAGGCGCAGCTGCTCGGGATCGAGCGGCTTGCCGACTACGACCGAGCGGCGCCGGTGCTGCCGGAGGACGTCGCGTTCTCGTTCGGCG
The DNA here is from genome assembly GCA_963709135.1 of uncultured Solirubrobacterales bacterium. Lineage (GTDB taxonomy): Bacteria > Actinomycetota > Thermoleophilia > Solirubrobacterales > Solirubrobacteraceae > Palsa-465. The sequence goes on from CAVPVI010000005.1 coordinate 1,070,513, forward strand.
ATGCGCGCGAACTGGTGCTCGAGACCTACGGCGCGTTCTCCCCCACGGCGGGCGCGATCACGCGGCGCTTCTTTGACGAGCGCTGGATCGACGCGCCCGTGCGCGAGAACAAGCGTGGCGGCGCGTTCTGCTCCTACACGGTTCCGAGCGTGCACCCATACGTGATGCTCAACTACACGGCGCGCCGGCGCGACGTGCTGACGATGGCGCACGAGCTCGGCCACGGCCTGCACGCGGCACTGGCGCAGCCGCGTGGCGTATTCCACCAGTCAACGCCGCTGACGCTCGCCGAGACCGCGTCGGTGTTCGGCGAGACGCTCGTGTTCGAGCGGCTGCTGTCCGCGGCACGGGACGACAGCGAGCGCCTCAGCCTGCTGGCGGACCGGATCGACGGGGCGATCGCGACGGTGTTCAGGCAGATGGCGATGAACCGCTTCGAGCATCTCGTGCACACGCGCCGGCGTAGCGAGGGAGAGCTGTCGGCCGACGCGATCTGCGCCGCCTGGATCGAGACGCAAGCCGAGCTGTTCGGCGACTCCGTCGAGATCACCGACGGCTACCGGATGTGGTGGTCTTATGTGCCGCACTTCATCAACAGCCCCGGTTACGTGTACGCGTACGCATACGGTCAGCTGCTGGCGCTGTCGGCGTACAAGCGCTATCGCGAGCAGGGACCGGAGTTCGTGCCGCGCTACCTGGAGCTGCTGGCGGCGGGCGGCTCGCGCAGCCCCGAGGAGCTCGGTGCGATCATCGGCATCGACCTGTCGAATCCAGATTTCTGGAACGCCGGGATCGAGCTCGTCGAAGAGCAACTCACGGCCGCCGAGCAGCTGGCCGCGGCACGGTGAACGCGGACGCGCCGGTCCGCCGCCGCCAGACGTGCGCGGGGTAATTCGGACAGGCTCTTAGCTTTTAGCTTAGGTTAGGCCCCATTACGCCCAATGCCGTTTCGTTACGGCGGCGCCTCGGTCTCCAGGCGCGTCGATCCGAGCTGGCGCAGGTCGCTAGACCTTCAACAGGCGGTGCCGCTCGCTGATCAGCCGCTCGAGCGTGACCGCGCGCGACGGGACTGCACTCCCGGGAGGTTTGGCACCTCTGAGGTGCCTAACCTCACCCGGATCAGGCGGCTGCGGCTCACGCAAACGACCCGCGGGAGGTTTGGCCCCCACGCGGTGCTCAACCTCCCGGTAGTCGCGGACTTGCGATGGCTGCGGCGAAGCCGGCGCAGTCAGTGCCTGGCCCTGCGCGTGCGCGAGCGCTCTTCCTGCTTCTCGACCACGTTGACGATCAGCTTCAGCACCTGCTCGATGCCTGTCGCCTTCGCATCCCCGCGCTCGAACGCCTCGCGCCAGTCACGCACGGTGCCCTTGGTCGCGAGCGCATTGAAGTGCGAGCGCATCACCGACAGGGTGACCTTCGAGTCGTTCGGCAGCGCCTTGCTGACCTTCGGCCCGGGTAGCTCGACGCGATAGATCTGGATGTCGCCGCGGCCGCGCAGCTCGAGGCCGAGCACGAGCTTCAGCGGCGCCAGCGCGGGCACCTCCTCGAGGAAGCGCCGCACTGCCAGCTCGATCAGCGACTTGGTGTCGGAAGGTGCGGACAGGGCAACGAGTCTACGGACTCGCGTCTGACGGGAGCCCTAAGGGCGCCCCAACCCGAGCTTCTCGCTGGTTGGGAGCGCCGAAAACCTCGGTCTAGCGGCCGAGCGCGAAGCGGATCGCAGCCGTGCCCCCGCTGGCGATGCCGGCCCGCGGTGCGGCTTGCAGCACGTAGAGGCCTGACGGCAAGCTCTTGCCGTGCAGCCGGGCGTTGAAGCCGACCAAGTTGGGTCCGGCACGGTCGTGATGGGTGAACGTCAACACGCTCCCGTAGCGCTTGCAGCGGGTCGAGCGCCGGTTGACGCGCTGCAAGCAACGCAGCAACGTGAAGCTCGTCACTGAGCGCTCGCTGTCGCGGTAGGTGAGCGTCACCCGGTGCCCGCTGGTCGGCGCCGCGGGAATCAGGACGAACGCCGACAGGACCGGAACGGTGGTCGCAAAGCTCATGTCACCGCCTACCGCAGTGCCATCGGTCGTGCTGATCAGCAGGCGGTAGTGATAACGAGTCCGGGGCCGCAATCCGCCCAGCGCGATCGAGACCGGGGCTGAGCTCACGCCACCGACATTTACGGCGGCCGAGGTGAGGCCATACGCGGTGCTGGTGCCGTACTGGACGGAGACGGCGCCCTGGCCTGCGTAGGGGGTTACGGCGCCGCTGACGGTGGCGCTCCGCGAGCTGAGCGCGAGCACCGGCCCAGTGCTTGCCAGCGGCGCCGTGACCTGATAGGCACCGATGTCGCAAGCGCCGCCGGCGGGCCGCGGCACGCCGCGCTGGTCGGTTGCCGGGCACGCAACACCCGGCGGGTTCGCGCTGATCGCAGCACTGCCGGCGCCGAGGTCGATCGTCTCGGTCGGGCCGCCGTTGTCCTGCAGCGGCCCGAGTTGCGGGTTGCCGTTGAGGAACGCAGCGGGGCAACTCAAGTCGCCAAAGCTGAGGTTGTGTCCGGCGTTGACCAGCGACGGTGCATCGCAGTTGCCGCCGGCGTTGGAGGCCAGCAGCGTGCTCGTGAGCGTCAGGTGCGAGCCGCTGTAGAAGAGCGCGCCGCCGCCGGTCGCGCCGCCGGCGCCGCCGGCGCCAACCGATTTGCCGGGACCGCCTGGCCCACCGGCACCGCCCGCGCCGGCGCTGTTACCGGCGAGCGTCGCGTTACTCAGCGTGATCGTCGCGCTCGACGGCGCCGCCAGCGCCCCGCCAGAGCCGCCCGAACCGCCGGCCGCGCCGGCGCCGCCGGCGCCGGCCGTTCCACCCGCCCCGCCGGCGCCACCATTACCACCGGCTCCGGCGTTGCTGCCCGCAAACGTGCTGTTGGTGATCGACAGGGCGATGCCGTTGGTGTTGATCGCAGCGCCGTAGCCACCGTGCCCGCCGTCACCGCCCCGGCCCGCGGTTGTGCTGCCCTTGCCCCCGCCGGCGCCCGCCCCGCCGGCGCCGGCGGCGTCCGCCTGGAAGGTGCTGCCGGTGATCGTCACCGAGCCGCCTCCCGCGTTTTCAACGCCACCGCCGTTCCCACCACCGCCGCCGGGGCCGCCCGCGCCGCCAGCCGGGCCGCCGGCACCGCCGAGGCCTCCGGAACCACCGGCGCCGGCCGCGTCGGCGGCGATCGTGACGCCGCTGAGCAGCGCGCTGCCAGTGTTGAGGAGCGCACCGCCGGCGCCGCCGGGACCGCCGGCACCGCCCGAATGACCGCCACCGCCGGAACCGCCCGCACCACCGGCACCCGCGGCGCTGGCGGTGATCGCCACGCCGGTCAGCGTCAGGTTGCCGGCGTTGAGGATCGCACCGCCGCCCGCACCGCTGGCGCCGTCGCCGCCCGCACCGCCCGCGCTCGCGCCGCCGGCCCCTGCCGGCGCCTGGCCGCGCGTGATCGTCATGTTCTCGATCAGGACGGACGCGCCGGCCGCGATCGACAGCACGCGGGTGGCGCCGTTGCCGCTGAGCGTCGTCGCCCCCACGCCGATCCCGTCGATCGTGAGGTCGTTGACCGTCGCGGAGACCGCCAGCTCGCCGTTGCTGGGGCTCAGCGTGTAGGTCCCGGCGGGGAGCACGATCGTGTTCGCGCCAAACGCCGCCGCGGCGCAACCGTTGCCCGCAGCCACGGGCGCATCCACCGCCTCGATCGCCTTGCGCAGTGAGCACAGCCCGTCGGTGGCGACGGTGTCGTCGGCAGTGGTTGTGACGTTGATCGTGGCCGCGCGCGCCGATGCGGCGGTGGCGAGGATCGCGATCGTGAGGAAGGGAAGCAGGCGTAGGCGGGGCATCTCCTGCGCTATAACGCCGCGACGGGCTCGAAGTTGCGGCCGCGCCCCTTGCCTGCATACGCGTCACCGCCGCCGGCTTCGCCGATCACCGCCGCGCTCGTGGCGCCAGCCTCGGGGGAGTCGCGCGCCAGCGCGACTCCCCCAACCCGGGAGATTCGCGCCAGCGAATCTCCCAAGGGAAGCGCCCCGCCAGACTGACGCTAGCCGGGAGATTCGCGCCAGCGAATCTCCCAAGGGAGTCGCGCGCAGCGCGACTCCCCTAGATCTTGTTGCGCTCCAGCAGCTTGCGGCCGATCACGACCTTCTGGATCTCCGAGGTGCCCTCGCCGATCAGCAGCAGCGGCGCGTCGCGGTATAGGCGCTCGATCTCGTACTCCTTCGAGTAGCCGTAGCCCCCGTGGATCCGGAAGCACTCCTCGACGCAGAAGCGTCCGGCCTCGGAGGCGAACAGCTTCGCCATTCCGGCCTCTAGATCGGAGCGCTCGCCGGCGTCCTTCAACCGTACCGCCGTCCTGGTCAGCAGCCGCGCCGCGGTGACCTGGGTGGCCATGTCGGCGAGCTTGAACTGGATCGCCTGGTGCTCGCAGATCGGCTTACCGAACGTGCGTCGCTCCTGCGAGTACTTGAGCGCGAGCTCGAGCGCCCGCTGGGCGATGCCGACGCCGCGGGCGGCGACGTTGACGCGGCCGACCTCGAGCGCGTCCATCATCTGCGAGAAGCCCTGGTTCAGGCCCGCCTCCTCGCCGCCGAGGATGTTCTCGGCCGGACAGCGGTAGCCGTCGAGCACCAGCTCGGTCGACTCGACGCCCTTGTAGCCCATCTTCTTGAGCTGCGGCGGGACGTTGAAGCCCTTGTACTGGCCGGTGTTGACGTGCACGCCGGGCTCCTTCTCGGCGATGAAGCACGTGAATCCCTTGTGCCTGGGCTTCGCGTCGGGGTCGGTCTTGACGAGCAGGAAGACGAGGCCGGAGCGCAGGCCATTGGTCACCCACATCTTCTGGCCGTTGATCTCGTAGTGCGTGTCGTCGACCTTCTTGGCGGCTGTCTTGAGCGCCTGCACGTCGGAGCCGGCCTCCGCCTCGGACAGGCTGAAGGCGCCGCGCAGCTCGCCGGTGGCCATCTTCGGCAGGTACTTGTGCTTCTGCTCCTCGGTCCCGAACTTCATCAGCAGGTAGCAGCCGATGAAGTGCGTGTTGATGATCCCGGAGATCGAGATCCAGCCGCGCGAGAGCTCCTCAACGATCATCACGTAAGTCGTGAGATCGAGGCCCATGCCACCGTACTCCTCCGGGATGGTGACGCCGAACAGGCCCAGTTCCTTCATCTGATTGACGATCGCCTGGGGATAGCTGTCGTCGTGGTCGTGCTGCTCGGCGTTCGGGATGATCTGCTCATCGGCGAACTGATGGACCATCTCGATGATCAGCTGCTGCTCATCGGTCAGGTCGAGTAAGGGGGTTGAGGTCGCCATGCTTTCCCTTATAGGTAAGAGTGTCTGGTACCCAGCGAGGATAGACCTCTCGACGAGATTTGAGCCCGCCGTTCGTAGGTAATTGTCCGCAGTGGTGATGGGGGAAAGCCGACGTCTGCCGGCCGACGTCGCCGCGCTTTCTCGGCGTCTAGCGCAGGACGTTGATCGTGCGGAAGGCCGGGTCGCTGGCGCCGTGCAGCCTGGCGCCGCTCGCCGCCAGCGCGCGCAGGTACGCGACGATCTCGGCCGAGACGCGCTCGCCCGGAAGCAGTTGCGGCACGCCCGGCGGGTAGCTCGCGATCGACTCGCACGAGATCCGCCCGACCGCGTCGGCAACGGCGACCTGCTCCGCATCGCCGAGGAACGCCTCGCGCGGCGAGCGCACCATCTCGCCCGCGAGCACCTTAGCCGGGCTGACGAGCGCCGCCGTGCGGCCAGGCCTGGCGATCCGCGCGACGATCTCCTCGATGTCACCCGCCAGTCGTCGGAGCGTCGGGGCGGACTCACCGAGGCCGACAACGAACACGACGGTCGCCTGCGCCGGGAGCTCGACGTGCGCGTCGTAGTCGCGGCGCAACGCATCCGCAAGCTCGAAGCCGGTGCAACCCGTGTCGCGCACGTCGAGCACGATCCGCAGCGGGTCATAGCCGGCGATCCCGTAGCTGCCCACCAGCGACGCGTCGACCAGCCTGATCCCGTCGATGCTCTGCAGCTTCGCGCGCGCCACCGCGATTGCCTCGAGCGTCTCGTGCAGCAACTGCTCGCCGTGCATGACGAGCTGCCGGCGGGCGCCGTCGAGCGAGGCGAGCAGCAGCGACGATGGGCTGGTGCTGCGCAGCAGGCGCAACGCGCGGGACACGGCGGCAGCGTCCACGCGCCCGCCCTCGGCGACGTGCAGCATCGCGCTCTGGGTCAGCGAGCCGGCGATCTTGTGAGTGCTGGTCAGCATCGCGTCGGCGCCCTGCGCGAGCGCGGTCGCCGGCAGTTCGCGGTGAAACCCGAAGTGCGGCCCCCAGGCCTGGTCGACGACCAGCGCCACGCCGGCGCCATGCGCAACCTCCGCCAGCGCCGCGACGTCGGCCGCCATCCCGTAGTAGGTCGGGGAGACCACGAACGCAGCACGCGCGTCGGGCGCCGCGCGCAGCGCCGCCGCCAGCGCGTCGGGCTTGACGCAGTGGGTGATCCCCAGCTCTGGGTCGAACTCGGGCATCACGAAGCTGGGCAGCCCACCGCTCAGCACGAGCCCGTCGACGACCGAGGCGTGCGAGTTGCGCTGCACCACGACGCGCGCACTGAGGCCCGCCAGCGCCAGGCACAGCGCGTGGTTGCCCTGGGTCGCGCCGTTGCTCAAGAACCAGGTGCGGCCGGCGCCGAAGGCGAGCGTCGCCATCGCCTCGGCGCGTTCGTATGGGGTCGGCGCCGGGCCGACATCGATGCCGTAGATCAGCTGCGGCACGTCGGCCGCCAGCGCGTCGACACCGATCGCCTTGACGACGCCGGGATCCGCCCCGCGCCCCCCTTTGTGACCGGGAACGTGGAACCGCGCCGGGCCGCGGAACGCGTAGGCCATGACGGCGTCGAGATACGGCGCCACCGGCTGCTCGAGTCCCGGCGCCGGCGGCTCGCTCGTGCGCGCCATCGGTTGGTCGAGCGCAACTGTGGGCAGGACGCCCGGAGGCGGGCACTTGTGGTCGGCTTCGGTGCTCACGGCGGCGCTGACAGCTTGACACAACGGCCTACCACCGCCTGCAAGATGCGCCGGTTTGCAACGGAGACATAAGTGATACTGAGGGCGCCCCGAGCACATGACCGACCAAGGAGCAGACTCGATGAATACCCGCTTCTGGCACCCGTTTGCCGATATGGGCGCCGTCAAGCACGCGGAGTTCGTGGTCACGCGCGCGCAGGACATGTGGGTGTGGGATGCCGACGGACGCCGCTATCTCGACGCGACCGCGAGCCTTTGGTATTGCAACGTCGGTCATGGACGCCCCGAGATCGCGCAGGCAGTCGCCGCCCAGATGGCAAAGCTCGAGACCTACTCGGCGTTCGGTGACTTCGCCAACCCGCCGGCGCTGGAGCTGTGCGAGCGGCTGGCCGCGCTGGCGCCGGTAGCAGGCGCGCGCGTGTTCCTGGGCAGCGGCGGCGGCGACGGCATCGAGGCGGCTGCGAAGCTCGCGCGCCGCTACTGGGGCCTCGTCGGCTCACCGCAGCGCACGCACATCATCAGCCGCTCCGGCGCCTATCACGGAACCCACGGCTACGGCACGGCGCTGGCCGGGATCGACCCCAACCGCGAGGGCTTCGGCGAGCTCGCGCCCGACACCTCACAGGTCGACCGCGACTCGGTGACGGCGCTGGCGGCCGAGATCGAGCGGCTCGGTCCGCAGCGCGTGGCGGCGTTCTTCATCGAGCCGGTGATCGGCGCCGGCGGCGTCTACCCGCCCGCGCCGGGCTATATCGAAGCAGTCGCCGAGCTGTGCGCAAGCACCGGCGTGCTGCTCGTGATCGACTCGGTGATCTGCGCGTTCGGCCGGCTCGGGACCTGGTTCGCGATCGAGCGCTGGGGCGTGGAGCCCGACATGATCGTGTTCGCCAAGGGTGTTACGAGCGGTTACCTGCCGCTCGGAGGGGCGGTCATCTCCGAGCGGATCGCCGAGCCGTTCTGGGGCGAGCCGGGCAGCCCCGTATTCCGCCAGGGAGCAACCTATGCCGGCCATGCGACCTGCTGCGTCGCGGCGCTGGCGAACCTCGATCTGCTCGAGCGCGGTGGCTTGCTCGCGCGCGGACGCGAGCTCGAGTCCGACCTGCTGGCGGCGCTGACACCGCTTGCCGAGCACCCGCTGGTCAGCGAGGTACGCGGCGGCGTCGGCACGATGGCCGCCGTGGAGCTCGACGGCGAACTGCTCGCGCGGCGCCCGGGAGCCGTCCAGGAAGCGTTTCGCGCGGCCCGCGCGCAAGGTGTGCTGGTGCGACCGCTGGGGACGAGCCTCGCGGTCTCACCGCCGCTGACCGCGACGCCGGAGCACTTCGCGCTGGCCGCGCAGGCGCTGTCGTCCGCGCTGGACTCCTTGAGCGCTTGAACGCGACCGGCGGCGCGAGGCCTGTGGCCTCACGCCGCCGGGGCGCCCAGCTATCTGATCTACGCCGTGACGACTGCTTCCTCGTCGGCGAAGATCTCGCCCTTCTCGGCCTTCTCGACCAGCGAGGCCGGCGGCTCGAAGCGGTGACCGTACTTGGCGGCCAGCTCCTTGGCGCGCGCCACGAAGGCGGCGGGGCCGACGCCGTTGTAGGTGTTGATGAACTGCAGCACGCCACCCGTCCAGGGCGGGTACCCGATGCCGAAGATCGAGCCGATGTTCGCGTCCGCCACGGACTCGATCACGCCCTCGTCCACGATCTTGACGCTCTCGATCGCCTCGGCGAACAGGAACCGGTCCTTGAGATCCTCGAAGTCGACCGTGCTCGGGTCGACCGTGAGCTTGAACTCGTCCTTGAGGCCCGGCCACAGGCCGACGCGCTTGCCGTCCGCGTAGTCGTAGAACCCGGCACCCTTCAGGCGTCCGGTGCGACCGAGCTCGACCATCCTGTCGATGACCGCGTCGCCCGGCTTGACCTCGGGCGTGCCGCCGGCGGCGCGGATCGCGTCGTTGCCGGTGTCACGGATGCGCACGATCAGCTCGAGGTTGAGCTCATCGGTGAGCTGCAGCGCCCCGGTCGGGAAGCCCGCCTGGAACGTGGCCTGCTCGATCGTCTGGGCGGGGATGCCCTCGGCGAGCATCGCGATGCCCTCGTTCATCTCGAAGCCGATCACGCGGCTGGTGAAGAACCCACGGCTGTCGTTGACGACGATCGGGGTCTTCTTGATCAGCTTGGCGAAGTCGAGCACCTTGTAGGTGACGTCGTCGTTGGTCTTCTTGCCGCGGATGATCTCCAGCAGCGGCATCTTGTCGACCGGCGAGAAGAAGTGGACCCCGATGAACTCCTCGGGACGCTCCGTGTTCTCGGCCAGATCGGTGATCGGCAACGTCGAGGTGTTCGAGCCCAGCACCGCATCGGGCGCCAGATACGGGTAGATCTCCGCCAGCACCTTCCCCTTGAGCTCAGGGTTCTCGAACACGGCCTCGATCAGCAGGTCTGCGCCTTCGGCGTCGGCCGGGTCGGTCGTCGGCTTGATCAGCGCGAGCTGAGCATCAGCCTTCTCCTGCGTCGTGCGGCCCCTGGCAACGGCCTTGTCGAGCAGGCCCTTGCTGTAGCTCTTGCCGCGCTCGGCGTAGTCCTGCTCGACGTCCTTGAGAACGACTGGGATGCCCTGCTGCGAGACGACGTACGCGATGCCGGCGCCCATCATGCCCGCGCCCAGGACGACGACCTTCTTCGGCTTCCACTTCTCGGCGTCCTTCGCGCGGCCGCGGTCGCCGTTGACGCGCTGCAGATCGAAGAAGAACGCCTGCATCATGTTCTTCGCGATCGGACCGGCGAGCAGGTTCAGGAAGTAACGCGTCTCGATCTCGAGCGCGTTGTCGAAGTCCACCTGCGAACCCTCGACCGCGGTCGCCAGGATCGCCTTCGGCGCGGGGAAGTTTGCGCCCTTGATCTGCTTGCGCAGGTTGGCCGGGAACGCGGGCAGGTTGGCCGCGAACTTCGGCGTCGAGGGGGTGCCGCCGGGGATCTTGTAGCCCTTCACGTCCCACGGCTGGACGGCCTCCGGGTTGGCCTCGATCCACGCCTTCGCGGCGGGGATCAGCTCATCGACGCTGCCGACGACCTCGTCGACGATGCCGAGCTCCTTCGCCTTGGCGGGCTTCAACCGCTGGCCCTGCAACAGCAACCCCATGATCGCCTGCACGATGCCGACGAGGCGGACGGTGCGGGTCACGCCGCCGGCGCCCGGCAGGATCCCGAGCTGGACCTCCGGGAAGCCGATCACGGCACCCGGGACGTCGGCCATGATGCGGTGGTGGGTCGCCAGCGCGATCTCGGCACCGCCGCCGAGCGCTGCGCCGTTGATCGCCGCGACAACCGGCTTGCCGAGCTGCTCGACGCGGCGCAGGTTGGCCTTCACCTGGCGCAGCCACTTGCCGACCTCGGGGATGTCCTCCGGCGTGGTGTTGATCACCTCGCGCAGGTCGGCGCCGGCGAAGAAGGTCTTCTTCGCCGAGGTGATGATGACGCCCTTGATGTCGTCCTTCTCGGCCTCGAGCCGGTCGATCGTCGCTGCCGCCGACGCGCGGTAATCGCCGTTCATGACGTTGGCGGACCCGTTCGGGTCGTCCAACGTGAGGATGACGATGCCATCATCCCCCTTGTCCCAGCGGATCGTGCTCACGGTCTCGCTCACTGGTTCTCTCCTTGGTGTCTTTCAGTCTCGGGGCGCCCGGCCGAGTGCCGGGCGCTGTCAATCTGTTCGCGTTGGAGCCGAAGCTCGCGCGCCGCTCAGACGCGCTCGACGATAGTGGCGGCACCCATGCCACCGGCGATGCACAGCGTGGCGAGGCCGTAGCGTCCACCGGTCCGCTCGAGCTCGTCGATCACCGTGCCGATGATCATCGCGCCGGTCGCGCCGAGCGGATGACCCATGGCGATCGCCCCGCCGTTGACGTTGACCTTCTCCAGCGGAATGTTCATGTCCTTGACGAAGCGCAACACGACCGCGGCGAACGCCTCGTTCATCTCGTACAGATCGATGTCGTCGGCTGTCAGGCCCGCCTTCTCGAGCGCCTTCCTGGTAGCGGGCGCGGGGCCGGTCAGCATGATCGCGGGCTCGGCGCCCGAGACCGCAGTCGCGAGGATCCGCGCGCGCGGCGTGAGGCCGAGCTCAGCGCCGATCTTCTCACTGCCGACCAGCACCAGCGAGGCGCCGTCGACGATGCCGGAGCTGTTGCCACCGGTGTGCACGTGGTTGATCTTCTCGATCCAGTGGTAGCGCTGCAGCGCGACCGCGTCGAAGCCGCCCATGTCGCCGATTCCGGCGAAGGCTGCTTTCAGCCCTGCGAGACCCTCAGGGGTCGTGTCGGGACGGATGAACTCGTCGTTGTCGAGCACTACCTGGTCGTTGATGTCCTTGACCGGGATCACGGACTTCTTGAAGTAGCCCTTCTCCTGCGCTGCGGAGGCGAGCTTCTGCGAGCGCAGCGCGTACTCGTCGACGTCCTCGCGGCTGAAGCCCTCGAGCGTCGCGATCAGGTCGGCGCTGATCCCCTGCGGCACGAACCGGTTCTCGTACGCGGTCTCGGGGTCCATCGCCCAGGCGCCGCCGTCGGCGCCCATCGGAACCCTCGACATCGCCTCGACGCCGCCGGCCAGCACGAGGTCCTCCCAGCCGGAGGCGACCTTCTGCGCGGCCCAGTTGACGGCCTCGAGCGCGGAGGCGCAGAAGCGGTTGACCTGAATCCCGGCGACCGTGTAAGGCAGTCCGGCCTTGAGCGCCGCGGCGCGGGCGATGTCGCCGCCCTGGTCGCCGACGGGCGTTACGCAACCGAGCACGATGTCATCGATGCGGTTGGGATCGAGATCGGGGTTGCGGCTCAGAGTCTCGTGGATCAAGCCGGTGACGAGATCGATCGGCTTGGTCGTGTGCAGCGAACCGTTAGCCTTTCCCTTGCCGCGCGGAGTTCTGATCGCATCGAAGACGAACGCTTCGGTGGCTGGCATGTACCTCTCCTTGAAGTTCTCGTTGAGGGTCGACGGCGGCGCCGGCAGCGCCTTTGCTCGCTGTCGCTCGACAAGCGGGCCCGATACGACAGGCCCACGAGACCAATGATATGCCTGCGCGCCCGCCCGGTGTAGGTTTGTGGCCTCGGGTCGCGTTACTGGCGATCTCCAGGCCGCGCTATTGGCAGTCTCCAGATTCCGGTTTTGCCACAGCCACGGAGCCCGATCGCGGGCGCCGGCGCCCGTCGGGACAGCGCTGCCTCTATCGTGCGGGCTCTGATGGCAACCCGCAACGACATCCGCAACCTCGCGATCATCGCGCACGTCGACCATGGCAAGACGACGCTGGTCGACGCGCTGCTGTGGCAGACCGGAGCCTTCCGGACCGGCCAAGAGGTCGCCGACCGCGTGCTCGACTCGATGGACCTGGAGCGCGAGAAGGGGATCACGATCCTCGCCAAGAACACCGCCGTGCGCTACCGCGATGTCAAGCTGAACATCGTCGACACGCCCGGGCACGCCGACTTCGGTGGCGAGGTGGAGCGCGGCCTGACGATGGTCGACGGCGTGTTGCTGCTGGTCGACGCCAGCGAGGGACCGTTGCCGCAGACGCGGTTCGTGCTGCGCAAGGCGCTCGAGGCGCGGCTGCCGGTGATCCTCGTGGTCAACAAGATCGACCGCCCCGACGCCCGCATCGACGAGGTGATCGACGAGGTCTACGAGCTGTTCCTGGACCTCGACGCGGACGAGGGGCAGATCGACTTCCCGATCGTCTACACCAACGCCAGGGCGGGTCAGGCATCGCGCGATGCGGCCACGCCCGGCACCAGCCTGATGCCGCTGCTGGACCTGATGATCGACTACATTCCCGCCCCCGAGTACGAGCCCGGCCACGTGCTGCAGGCGCACGTCACGAACCTCGACGCTTCGCCGTACGTTGGACGGATCGCGATCTGCCGCGTGCGCCAGGGCACGATCCGCCGCGGCGAGACCGTGGCATGGGCGCGGCGGCCGGCTTCGCCGGCCGTTTCGAGTTCGGCTGGCGCCGAACTCGCGCAGGACCCAGGCGCACTGACAACCCCAGGCTCGGCTGGCGCCGAGCTCGGGGGCACTCACCTTGTTGACAGTGTGCGGATCGAGCGGATCAAGATCACTGAGCTTTACGTGACCGAGGCGCTGGATCGCGTCAACGCCAGTGAAGCGAGTGCGGGCGAGATCATCGCGGTGGCCGGGATCTCGCAGATCACGATTGGCGACACGCTCACCGACCTCGAGCAGCCGGCACCGCTGCCGGCAATCACCGTCGACGAGCCGTCGCTGTCGGTCACGATCGGCACCAACGACTCGCCGCTGTCGGGCCAGGACGGGGACAAGTTGACCGCCAGCCAGCTGAAGGCGCGACTCGAGCGGGAGCTGATCGGCAACGTCTCGCTGCGGGTCTATCCGAGCGAGCGCCCGGACGTCTGGGAGGTCCAGGGCCGTGGCGAGCTGGCGCTGGCGGTGCTGGTCGAGCTGATGCGCCGCGAGGGCTTCGAGCTGACGGTCGGCAAGCCGCAGGTGGTCACGCGTGAGATCAGCGGCAAGCGCCACGAGCCGGTCGAGCGGATGAGCGTCGACATCCCCGAGGGTTACGTGGGCGTCGTAACGCAGCTGCTGGCGCTGCGCAAGGGCAGGATGGAGCAGATGATCAACCACGGCACCGGCTGGGTGCGGATGGAGTACCTGGTGCCGGCGCGTGGCCTGATCGGCTTCCGCACCGAGTTCCTGACCGAGACGCGCGGGACCGGCCTGGTGCACCACGTGTTCGATCGCTGGGAGCCGTGGCATGGCGAGCTGCGCACGCGGCCGAGCGGTTCGCTGGTGGCCGACCGCCGCGGCGCGGTCGCGGCGTTCGCGCTCTACAACCTGCAGGAGCGCGGGACGCTGTTCGTCGGCCCCGGCGAGGAGGTCTACGAGGGCATGATCGTCGGCGAGAGCGCGCGCGCCGAGGACCTCGACGTCAACGCCTGCAAGGAGAAGCATCTGACGAACATCCGCTCCTCGACGGCCGATGAGCTGGTCCGCCTGGTGCCCAAGCGCGAGCTGTCGCTCGACCAGGCGCTCGAGTTCCTGCGCGAGGACGAGTGCGTCGAGGTCACCCCGCACGCGGTGCGGCTGCGCAAAGTCAAGCTCGACGGCACCTCGCGCGTGAAGCTGGCGCGCGCCCGCAAGCGCGACGCACTCTGATGTCGTGATCCCAACGCACTCCGATGTCGTTATGGGTCCATATCCACCCAAACGACATCAGAGTCCGTCGGTGGGCGGGGCCTGAGCCCCGGCCCCCCGGACCAGCTGTCAGGCGAGCAGTCGGTCGCTTGCGAGCAGCGGCGGGGCTTCTTGCATGAGCAGGCCCGCGGCCGGGCCGCTGCCCGGCCGCACGCGGCGGCGCTCGCCGTCCAGTAGCGCCAGCGTGCGCCGCGCGGTCTCGTCCCAGCTGAACTCGGCGGCCCGCGCACGCGCCTGGCGCCCGAGCCGCTCGCGCAGCTGCGGGTTGGCGAGCAGGGCCGCCACGCGCGCCGCCAGCTCGGCTGGATCGGACGCGAGGATGCCGGTGCGGCCGTCCTCGATCGCCTCCGCCAGCCCGCCGAGCGCCAGCGCCGCACTCGGGGTCCCGCAGGCCCCGGCCTCGGTCGCCGACAACCCCCACCCCTCGGCCGACGAAGCCGTGATGTTGACCCACGCGCGCCGGTAGAGCTCGAGCTTCAGCTGCTCGCTGACGTAACCGTGCACACGGACGCGGTCGGCGAGCCCGCGCCGGGCGATCTCGGCGATCAGCGCGTCGCGGTGGTCGCCGTCGCCGGCCAGATCGAGCACCGCGCCGGGGGCGCCCTGCAGGACGTCGAGCACGATCTCGATCCGCTTGTAGCGCTTCAGCCGCCCCAGATACAGCAGCGTCGGCGCGCCGGCGCGTAGCGCGGGGTCGGGCGTGAAGCCCTCGAGGTCGGCGCCGACATACACGATCTCGATCCGCTCGGCCGGGACGCCGTGGCGCTCGATGTCGCGCGCCGACGCCTGCGAGATCGTCTCGATCCGGGCGCGGCCGTACAGCAACCGCAGTGGCAGCGTCTCGAGCGCGAACGCCGCGAGCTTGCCGGGCGCGCCCAGCTCGGCCGCGTAATGGTCGCGGTGGATGTGGTGGATCAGGGTGACGCGCGGCGTGCGGCACCACAGCGGTGTTAGAAAGGTGACGCCGTTGACCACCTCCAGGACCACGTCGGCGTCCGGGACGAGCTTGCGCCACTGCCGCCAGATCACGCGCGGAAACACCGTCGAGCGCCCGCCGAGGCGATGCAGTGTCAGCGCCCCGAGCTGCTCGCAGCCGGCGGCGCCCGGGTACGAGCAGGCGATCACCGACACCCGATGACCCCACGCGATCCAGCGCGAAACCTGGCTGTGCAGGTTCGTTCCCGTGCCGCCTGCCTGCGGGTGCGTCCAGTCACGGTCCGACAGGATCAGGATGTGCAGCCGTTCCCCCAACATTCGGGGCAGCAGTCTATGCGTAAATCACTGGTATGACCCCGATTCCGGCCGATCCGCACGACGACCGCGGGCACCCACACCCACACGGCGGCTCTGCGGACCCCGGCGGCGAGCACCATGAGGGGACCCTCGCCTTCCCCCGGGCCGAGCTGCGTCGGCGCACGATCCGCGGGGCGCTCGTCAACGGCGTGTTCATGACCGGCGCGGAGGGACTCTCGGCGCTCCAGGGCCTGATCGTCACGGTGCTGCTCGGTCCGCAGACGATCGGGCTCTACGGGATCGTGACGACCACCGCGGTGACGGTCTCGGCGCTGCGACGGGTCGGGATCGACGAGGCGTTCGTGCAGCAACGCGAGCAGGACCAGGAGCTCGAGTTCCAGCGCGCGTTCGCGCTGGAACTGATCGTTGGCGCGTCGTTCTCGCTGGTGCTGATCGCGCTCGCCCCGATCATCGCCGCCGTGTACGGCGACGCGCGCCTGTTGGCGTTGATGCTCGCGGTCGCGTACCTGCCGACCGCGTTCGCGCTGCAGGCGCCGTCGTGGATCTTCTTCCGCAGCATGGACTTCGTGCGCGTGCGGATGCTGCAGACGCTCGTGCCGCTGGTGACCTTCTGCATCACGGTGCCGCTGGCCGCGGCCGGCGTCGGCGTCTGGAGCCTCGTGATCGGACCGGCGGTGGGCAACACCGTCGCGGTGCTCGCCGCGATCAAGATCTCCCCGTACCGCCTGAAGCTGCGCTTCGACGCGGGCGCGCGCGCGCGCTACTTCCGGTTCTCGTGGCCGGTGTTCGTGTCGGCCGTGGCGCTGATGATCGTCGGCCAGGGGCAGGTGCTCGCGTTCACGCTGCGCGGCGGGATCGTCGCCGCCGGCTACATCACGCTCGCGGTCACGCTGACCCGCTACGCCGACCGCGCCGACCAGATCATCGCGACCACGATCTATCCCGCGATGTGCGTCGTGCGCGACCGCGTCGACACGCTGCGGGAGATATTCATCTCCTCCAACCGCGTCGCGTTGATGTGGGTGCTGCCGTTCTGCGCGGGCTTCGTGTTGTTCGCGCCGGACCTCGTGCAGTTCGTCCTGCGGGCGCGCTGGGCGCCGGCGATCGTGCTGTTGCAGGGACTCGCGGGCGCCGCCGCGATCCAGCAGCTCGGCTACAACTGGTTCTCGTTCTACCGTGCGCGAGGGGACTCGAGCCGCCAGGCGATCGAGGCGGCGGTGATGAGCGCCGGGTTCCTGGCGCTCGCCGTCCCCGGCCTGATCTTGTGGGGCGCATGGGGGTTCATCGGCGGCCGTCTGGCGACCGCGTTGCTGGTGCTGGCAATCCGCCGCCACTACGTACGCAAGCTGCTCGGGGTCGACCTGCTGCGGATCGGCGCCCGCGGTGCGGCGCCGGTGTCGGTCGCGATGGCGGCGGTGCTGGCGCTTCGCACGCTCGTCTGGCGCGGGCCCAGATCGCTGCCGCAAGCGCTCGCCGAGCTGGTCCTCTACCTGGCGCTGACGGTGCTCGCGACCTGGATCGCGGAGCGGCGGCTGCTCGCCGAGCTGGTCGCGCAGCTGCGCAGCGGGCGACTGCAGGGCGTAGCCGGAGATGTCGATCAGGCAGCCGCGATCGGCGTGTCACGGTGAACGGCACCGAGCGGCTGCCTGAAGCGGAGCCGGAGCCGGCAGCGCCGGAGCCGGTGTCGGTCGTGATCCCAAACTGGAACGGCCACCGCTGGCTGGCGCCGCTGCTGGACAGCATCGGCGCTCAGCAGCTTGCGCCCGCCGAGGTGATCGTCGTCGACAACGGCTCCCACGACGGCTCGCTCGCTTACCTGCGCGATCGCCGTCCAGAGGTCCAGGTGCTCGCGCTCGCCCGCAACACCGGCTTCGCGCATGCCGCGAACGTTGGCCTGCAGGCGGCGCGCGGCGGCCTGGTCGCACTGCTGAACACCGACATCGTGCTCGCGCCCGACTGGCTGGCGCGGATGGCGCGCGCGATCGGCAGCGATCCCGCGGTCGCGGCGGTGGCGTGCAAGATGTTGTCGCTGGAAGATCCTGAGCGGGTTTACGACGCCGGCGACATCCTGCGGCGCGACGGTGTCTGCGAGCAGCGCGGGCGCTTCATGCGCGACGACGGTCGCTGGCAGACCGCTGGCGAGGTGTTCGGTGCCTGCGCCGGCGCCGCGCTCTACCGCCGCAGCGCGCTGCTGTCGGTCGCTGGCTTCGACGAGCGCTACTACGCATACCTCGAGGACGTCGACCTGTCGCTGCGCCTGCGGCTCGCGGGTTGGCGCTGCCTGTACGAGCCTGCCGTGGCCCTGCACGCCGGCGGCGGCTCCGCGGGAGCGCTCGCGCACGGGGCTCTGTTCCTGGTGGAGCGCAACACGCTGCTGCTGGTGGCAAAGGCATTCCCGGCGCGCTGGTTACCGCTGGTCGCCTACCGCCAGGCCGCCTGGGCGTGGCACGCGCTGCGCGAGCGGCGCCTGGCCAACCAGCTGCGCGGCGCCGGCGCCGTGTTGCCGTTGCTACCGGCGGCGCTGCGTGAGCGCCGGGCGCTACGCGCCGGCGCCAGCGTGCCGATCGAAGCGGTCGTGCCGCCGCGGCCGCTGCGCGGCCCGCGGGCAGGCGGGCACCGCTCAGCGCTCGCCAGCTAGTGGAGGTGGCGGCGTGTCGCGCTCGGCCGCGCGCGCCGCCGGCACCACGCGCGCGAGCGCGAATCCGAGCGCGCAGGCGGCGAGCACGGCGGCGAAGTGCGCGTAGATCTGGTGGTTGGCGTAGTTGGGGTTGAAGCCGCCGAGGTTGGCCGCCGGGAACATGAGATAGATCGCCGGGACCACGACGACCAGCAGCACGCCGGCCAGGCGGATCGCGAGCTCGGCGCGCACGCCGCGCCACAGCGCCAGCGCCAGCAGCGGACCGAGCACCACGCCGGCGCGCAGCGCGAACACGAACCCGAGGATCCCCGCCGCCAGCACTCCCGCGGCGAGCGCCCGCCTGCGCGCCCAGGCGCGCGGCGGCGCTCCACGGGCCAGATCCAGCGGCCGCGCCGCGGCGACCGAGCTCCAGCCGCGGGGACGCGATTCCCGGCTCCCGCCTGCCTCCCGCCGCCTGCGCAGCTCCCGGCTCCTGCGGACCGCGAGCGCGGCCAGCAACACCACCAGCAGCGCCGCGACGGCGCCGGAGATCAGCTCCGCGACAGCGAGCGTGTGATTGGGGGCGTAGTCGAAGTCAAGCGTCCTGCAGCTGCGCTGCAGCGGCCAGCCGTTGGCATACCCCTGGATCGGGACGGGCGTACCTAGCGAGCGGCCGTCGCAGTCAGCGCGCCAGCCGTTGTCATAGCTCTCCCCCAGTACCAGCCACGAGCGACCGCTGGCCGCGACGCTGGCGCCGGTCCGCGAGCCGTTGCCGTCACGTCCCGCCGAGCGCACGCGGCCGCTCGCGACGACGGGACCGGGCGGGTCGGGTGCGGGCGAGCGCAGCGCCAGCAGATCGACGAGCAGCGGACCGGGCTCGCCCACCAGCACCACGGGACCCGCGGGTAGCGCCAGCGCCGCTGCGCACGACGCCGCGCGCAGCGGCCCGCCGCTGTCGAGCTGCTGGATCGTGCCGCGCAGCGCCAGCCTGATCGACTTCCCCGCCACCCGCAGCAGCGGGCCGTTGCAGCCGCCCGGCAGCGGTCCGCGACGCGGGATCGAGACCGCGCCGAGGTTCTCGATCCCGGCGATCCGCCCGATGCCGACGGCGCGGCGCCGGCGCTGCGCGGCGCTGGCGCCGCGCGGGAACGCGGCCGCCAGGATCGCCAGCCGGAAGTAGTGCGAGCGCAGCGTCCCCGGCAGCGTCACGGTGCCGTCGGCGGCAACCGTCAGCGGCGCCGTCTGGCCGCCGTCGTACCGCAGGCGCACGCGCGTCGGTTCACGCACGATCACGTCGCTGGGGACCAAACGTAGACGCGTGAGCACCAGCTCGCGCGGGGAGCGGACCGAGATCCACGCGCCGCGTCCCGCGATCCACTCGCCGATCCAGCCCGACCCGCCGCCGGAACCGGAGAACGCGGAGGAGGAGAACGCGGAGGAGGCGCGGTACCGGGGCTCGCCGTCGAAGCGCCCGGAGGACGCGAAGCTGTCCGGCCCCCGGTAGCCGCTGAGCCGGTCGAAGGCGGCGTCGGCGAAGGTCGGGGACGCGCTCACCCAGGCCTGAGCGCGCCAGAAGCGCGCGGCCGGCAGCTGGAAGCTGCGCGACAGGACCGTCTCGGCGTCGCCAGGGGCGTGCACGTCGCCGATCTCCGGGTCGGCCTGCACCGGCTGGCGCTCGAACGGATCGTCGCCGGTGGTGCGCTGGAACAGGTAGGTGAGCGAGTCGCGACGCAGATCCACCCCGGACAACGCCCGCTCGGCGAGCACCGGCGGGCGCAGGGTCTCGGTCGGATGGATCCCGGGGATCCGCAGCTCGACGATGCCGCCGCCACCGCCGGAGGTGCTGAGCGGATGCGTGACGCCGTCGAGGTTGACCTGCAGCATCGAGACCTGGCGCAGGTGCAGCACGAGGTGGTTGAACCCGGGGTGCACGCGGAAGTAATGGCCGTTGATCGTGACCGCGGGGACCGTCGCGCGGAAGTTGTCGTAAGGCATCAGGTCGACGTACGGCACCTCACGCGGCTTCACGAAGCCGACCTGGAGGTAGCGGCGATCGGCGTCGAGGTGTCGGTCCGCGAGCCACTCGGTCGACCGGTTGCCGTCGATCGCGGCGAACGGCCGGTACTCGGGGAACTGGGGGAAGCCGGGAGAGTCAGGGGCGCGGACGAAGCTGACGCCGCCGCCGAGTTGCTCGATCGTCTGGGCGGCGGTGCCCTGCGCCGCGAACGGATCGAGCACCGCCGAGTCGACCGAGATCGGATCGCCGGCGCCGAGCACGGGCCCGGTGTTCTGGAACATGCTCGAGGTGACGAGCACCTGGCGGCGGTTGGAGTCGGAGATCACGAAGTTGGCGCCGGCGCTCGCGTAGCTTCGGATCTGCGCGGGCGAGAGGTCGGCGGCGTACAGCAGCGCGCGATTGGGATCGAGCTCGCCGGCCGCGGCCATGTCGATCACGCCGCCGCCGTCGCCGTCGAGGATCGTCGGCTGCGCGCGCGGGATCACCCGCACCATGCCGTCGGTGGCGACCTCGTAGCCGCGTACCTCGGGCAGCCGCACGGGCGGATCGAGCGTGCCGGGCGTCGGCGCCACCGTGCGCACCGGCCCGTACGCGTGGGTGGGAGTTACGAGCCCCTGGGCGGCGAGCGCGCGCGCCGCGTCGGCGGCCGACAGCGCCCCGCTCTGGGAGAGATCGTCGTCGGCGCCGGAGAGCACCTGCCCGACGCCGAGCAGGTCCAGCAGCGGGCGCAGCTGCCCCGGGTAACCGCGCTGCTGGGTGATCAGCGCATCCACGCCCCACTGCAGGCCGACCGAGCGGAAGTCGGCGAACGGCGTGATCGAGCGCACCGCCACCGGCCGCGAGCTCAGCGCCGGCAGGATCGGGTCGACGGTGTCGCCCCAGTCGTAGTAGGCGAACAGCTGTCCCGGCAGGACCATCGCGCGGTCGCCCGCCGGCAGCGTGCGGTCGAGCTCGTCGGCGGCGGCCCGCCAGGCCGCCGGCACGCCGTGCGGCAGCGCCAGCTGCGCGTCCAGCGCCTGCCCTTCGATCAGCGGCCAGGCCGACAGCGCGAGCAGCGCCGCGATCGCGCCCAACGCCACCGCCAGCGCCGGCGCGCGCCGGCGCCCGATCGACGCCAGCCGCTGCACGAGCGCGTCCGCGGCGAGCCCACCCAGGCACGCCAGTCCAAGCGCCACGAGCGGCCCCGCCTTGTAGGTGGTGCGCAGGAACTGGGTGATCGTGAGGTGGTAATAGGTGAAGTCGAGGCCGTGGCGCAGCAGCGTGCCGTTCGGAAAGCCGGCGCTCATCAGCAGCAGTCCGAGCAGCACCAGCGCCAGCAGGAACGGCGCGTAGCGTCGTCGCACCGTCCAGCACAGGCCGGCCAGGGCGAGCCCGGGTACCAGCAGCGAGGCGCCGAGCACCAGCGGCTGATACAGCATCACGGCGGCGTCGGAGACGTAGGAGCGCAGCGGGCCGCTGTAGCTCTGACCGAAGTAGGTCGTCCACAACCCCATCAGCCGCAGGCTCTCGCTGAGGCTGGTGGTGTTCCAGATCGAGCCGGGCTGCTCGGTGAACTGCAGGAAGTTCGGTCCATGGATCGCCGCTACCGCGACGCCCGCCACCCACCACAGCGAGACCACCACCGTGAGCGGCACGAGCCGCGCCAGGAACGGCGCCACGGCGCCGGGCGCGATGCCCCCGAGCAGGCGCTCGTAGACGATCAGCAGCGCCGGACCGAGCAGCACGAACGCCAGCACGGCGGCGTTGACGCCGCCGCCCCCGGCCGTCACCAGCAGCGCGAACAGCGCCGGCCAGCGCCAGCCGCGCGGCTCACGCAGTCCTGCGTGGACCGCCACCAGCATCCACGGCAACAGCGCGTAGCTGAGCAGCGCGATCGAGGTGCGGTCGAAGTAGGTGACCACGTACGGGTTGAGGACGAACATCGCGCCCGCGACGGCGTGTGCGACGCCACGCTCGCGCGCGTGCAGCGCATCGATCAGGCGTACCACGCCCCACGCGCCGGCGGCGAGCAGAGCGCCCAGCCACAGGCGCTGCACGATCCAGGTCGGCAGCCCGAGTGCGTGTCCGAGGACGTAGAACGGCGCCATCGGGAACAGGTAGCCGCTGTACTGCCCGCTGAACACGGCGCCGAGCGACTCGCTCGGGTTCCACGCCGAGGCGACCTCCGCCAGGAAGCGTGAGCTGGAGACGTAGAGGTTGATCTTCGTGTCGGCGACCACCACGCCGGGACGCTGTACGAACGCCAGCAGCAGCGACGCGGCGGCGAGGGCGAAGGGGACGCTTCGCTTGGACACGGGGCGAGAGGCTACCCGCGCCGGCTCCGCCCCCGCCCGGCGGGCACCAGCACCTCGTAGTAGCCGTAGGTCGCGTAGCGCCGGAAGTGCGCGGCCAGGTAGCGCTCGAGGATGTGCACGCCGCTCGAGCGCCCGGAGCCGTTGGGCTCGCGTGCGTCCGCCGTGGGGTCGAGCCAGCGCACCACCAGGCGCGTGCGGCTGCGCCGCAGCGAGCGGATGATCTCGCGCTGTACCGGCGCCGTCGTGACCACGCCCGGCTGCATCACGTCGTAGCGGGTCGGGTTCGGGTGCCCGAGGATGATGTAGAGCAGCGGGTCGCCGACGCGGACGAGGTCAAAGCGCGGGTTGGCCACGAAGATCGGAGCCCCCGGGGCGATCAGCGCGTTGACCGTCGCCCGCAGCCGGCGCAACGCGCGGGCGTCGGCCGGGGAGGTCTGCACGCCGCCGCCGGCCGGCCCCGGCACCGCCGCCGCGGCGGGCGGATGCAGTGCCTGCCCGGCGCGGCGCTCGAGGCCGTTGACGGCGATCAGCGCGAGCGCGAGCAGCAGCGCCACGCGCACCGCGCGGCGGCGCTCGTTCGCCGCGCTGCCCGCGAGCATGATCGCCAGCACCGCCGACAGGGGCAGCAGGTGGAACTCGTCGGTGCGCCCGAGCAGGTAACCGACGCCGAGCACCGCCAGCGGGACGAGCGCGAGCGTCCCCCGCGGGCGCCCGCCGCCCCGGAGTCCGCCGCCCGAGAGCCCGCCGCCCGCGAGCGGGCGCGCGCTCACGGCGGCCGCCAGCCACAAGGCGCAGCCGGCGACCAGGATCAGCGGGAAGTAGAACTCGATCAGCTTGCTCGGGCGCAACGGCCCGCGAAACGCCAGCGGGAACGGCAAGCGCTGCAGGTCCTGGATCGCGAGAAAGCCGATCGTGTCATGCCACATCGCCGCCGGGGCGGCGGCGAAGAACGGCGCCAGCAAGGCGGCCGCCACGGCTACGGCACACAGCGCCGCGCGGGCACGCGCGCCCGCCGGCAGCGCGATGATCACGCCGAGCGTCGCAGCCGCGCCGATCTCGAAGCGGTAAAAAACCGCCAGGCCCGCGAGCGCGCCTGCCAGCAGCGGCCTGCTCGGCGCCGCCAGCAGCGCCGCGAACGCGAGCGCGAGCGCCGGCGGGTTGGGGCCCGGCCCGGACGGCCACGCCATCGCGCCCGCGACCGCCACCCACGCGAGCAGCGCCAGCCACGCGGGAGCCTGGCGCCGCGCCAGGCGGTAAGCCAGCAAGGACACGGTGCCGTCGAGCGCCAGCGCCAGGATCCGCCAGCTGAGCAGCGACACGCCGAACAGCTTGTCCAGGCCGGCCAGCATGAGCTCCTGGCCGGGCGCGTAGTTGGTCCAGAAGTCCCGGTAAGGCAGCTGCCCGGCGGCGATCCGCGCCCCCGCCTGGAGCATCAGTCCCTCGTCGTTGGGCGAGATCGCCCGCAGCAGCGCGAACCCCGCGAGTCCGACCGCGAGCGCGAACAGCGCCAGCTGGCACGCTGCCGAGGGCGCCGTCGAGCGGATCGTCCAGGACGGCGTCGTGGGCGCCGTCGCGGGCGCCGTGACCCCGGTCTCGTGCAGGCGGCGTGACGGTGGCATCCTGCGGAGCATGACGGCCGCCGCGCACGCGCAACGCCCGCACGGGATCCAGCGCCTGCACACGTTATGGCGGCTGTGGCGCGCCGAGCAGACGGACCCCGCGCCGTTCTACCGGCTGCTGGCGGCCGAAACCGCCGAAGACCTCGCCCGGCGCTACGGGCCGCTGCGCGGCACCACGATCGTCGACCTCGGCTGCGGCCCGGGCTTCTACACCGACGCCTTCCGGGCGCTCGGCGCGCACGTGATCCCGGTCGATAACGACCCCGCGGAGCTGGGCATGACAGGCGCGCCCCCGCAGGGCGCGCTGATCGCCGACGCCGGTGCCCTGCCGCTGCAGCGCGACAGCGTCGACGGCGCCTTCTGCTCCAACCTGCTGGAGCACACGCCGAGCGCCGCGCCGGTGATCGCGGAGCTCGAGCGGGTGCTGGCGCCCGGCGGCTGGGGGTACATCTCGTGGACCAACTGGTACTCGCCGTGGGGCGGGCACGACATGAGTCCCTATCACTACCTCGGGCCCGAGCTCGGACCGAAGCTGTACGTGCGCCGTCACGGTGCGCCCCGCAAGAACCCCTACGGGGCAGGCCTGTGGGCCTGCCACATCGGCCCCACGCTACGGCTCGTGCAGGCCCGGCCGCGGCTCGTGATCGAGCGCGTCGAGCCGCGCTACTGGCCCCGCCTGGCGGTGATCACGAAGCTCCCGGGGGCGCGCGAGCTGCTCACCTGGAACTGCGTGATCAGGGTCCGCAAGCGCTGAGCGCGCCGGGCGGCGATCCTTGAACCGCAGCAACGGCCGCTCGACCAGGTAGTAGCTGAGCGCCGCCGCCAGCACCGCGGCTGCCAGCGTCAACGAGGTCAGGCGCAGCAGCGCCAGCCAGCGATGATCGGAGCCGAAGGCGCCGCCGGCGATCCAGTTCAGCAGCGGGTCGTGGTAGAGGTAGATGCCGTAGGAGATCAGCCCGATCCAGGCCAGCGGCCGCCACGCGAGCAGCCGCCCGACGGCGCTACCGTCCACGTCGAACACCGCCGGCGCGACCAGGCAGGTCGCGATCGCGCCGTTGAGCGTGTACCAGGCGAGCACGTGCGCGGCGCTGTCGCGCTCCAGGAACGGGTTGCCGGCGTAGCGCAGGCCCAGGCACAGCAGCACGTACAGCCCGAACGCCGCGGGCCAGGCGAGCGGCGCGTAGCGCCGCGCCGCGCGGATCCACTCGGCGCCGGCGCCGGCGCGGGCCCCCGTCCAGACGACGCTCGCCAGCGCAAGCATCATCCCGAGCGCGAACCAAGCGAACGTGCCCGGCAAGGTGTTGGCGGCGAGCACGCCGTTGTGCCCGTTGGCCAGCGAACGGAAGGCCACGCTGAGGGCGGCGAGAACCGACAACGCGGCGAGCTCGAACTGGCACCACAGCCGGCGCCCAGTCCTGCGCGCGATCCGCGCCGACATCAGCGAGATCAGCGGCAGCAGGGCATAGAAGACGACCTCGCAGCCGAGCGTCCAGGCCGCGCCGATGCCGTCGATCGCGCGCAGCCCGGCGTAGTCCTGCAGAAAGCCGTAATACACCCACCAGTGCCCGGAGAACATGTCGGGCAGCCCGGGAAAGATCGCCAGCACGGTCAGCGCCACCCAGTAGCCCGGCACGATCCGCAGCACCCGCCGGCGCGCGTAGTCGCGGATCCGCACCGGCGGCCCGGAGCCCGCACGGGCGGCAAGCAGCGGGCGGTACATCAGGAACCCTGAGATTACGAAGAACACGGCGACACCGACGTTGAGCTGCGCCAACAGGCGAGCGGGCAACGAGAAGCCGAGCGCCGCTCCCGACACCAGCGAGGTGTGGTAGAGCAGAACCGACAGCGCCGCGATCGCGCGCAGCCCGTCGAACAGCGGGAAGCGTGGGTTGCCCGGGGGCGGCGCCAGCGCCTGCGGTGCCGCGATCTCCACCGGGAGCGCCTGCGCGCCGGCGAAGGCACGCTGATCGACGGCCATGAAGCGGGACTATGGCACGCCGTTGCAGGATGATTGGCAGGTGTCCCGTGCCCGCATCCTGACCGGCGCCGCGGCGCTCGTGGTGTGCGGCTGGTTCGCGCTCGCGATCCACCAGTCGATCGAGACCGACGCGGCCAGCTCGATCATCTCCTCGCCGGCGCCACTGACCGCAGCGAGGGTCAGCGATGCGCGCGCGAGCCTGCAGGACGCTGCCTTCCTGAACCCCGACAGCACCGTCGAGCTGCTGCGCTCGGCGCTGGCGCTGCGCCTGCGCGAGTACGCCCAAGCACGCGCGCTGGCGCTCAGCGTCGCGCGCCGCGAGCCCCAGAACCTGCGCGCGTGGCTGGCGTACGGCGAGGCGGCCTACGGCGATCGGCCGGCGTTCCTGAGGGCGCTGGACGCGATCGCGGCGCTCGCGCCGGCGGTCAAGCGGGCGCGGGCGAGCTGAGCGCCAGCACGCCGCCCGCGAGCACGATCGCGACCAGCGTCAGCGCCGGCATCTGCCAGTCCCAGTCAAGCGGCGCGTGCGCGACATAGACGACGCACGCGGCGATCAATCCCGCGGCCTGCAAGGGAGCGGCCCGGTGCGCCGCGCGCGCCGCGACCGCGACGCCGGCGAGGAACGCGCCGAGCAACGCGAGCCCTACGAGGCCGAGCTCGGCGGCGGTCTGCAGCGGCAGCGAGTGCGCGTCCTGGGCGCTCTCCCGCACGGTGCGGTAGCGCAGCCAGTAGACCGCCCAGCCGCCGGCGCCGACGCCCCGCAGCGGCTCGTCCGCGAACGCCCGCAGGGCGACGCTCCAGTATGCGTAACGGTTGCTCTGCAGCGTCTCGAAGCGGCTCGCCCCAGAGGCCAGCGGCGCCGCGCTGCCCTCCTTGGCGCCGACCGCCACGGCCAGCGCGAAGCCTGCGCAGATCAGCGCCAGCGCGATCCAGGGAGCATGCGACGGCAGCGCCAGCGCCGGCCCGCGGCGCGCCGGCGCACGAGCCGCCAGCGCACGTTGCCCGAGGGCCGCGCCGAGCGCGCACACGACCAGCGCCGCGAGCGTGATCGCGCCCTCACGTTCGCGTGCGGGCAACGATCCCGCGAGCGCCGTCACGCCACGCTGCGGGGCCGCGACCGCGCACGTCAGCGCCCCCGCCCCCAGCGCCAGCCCGAGGCTGCGCAGCTGCGCGCGCTGGGGGGCGCCGACCAGCAGCGCCACCAGCCCGGCCGCGCAGGCGAACAGCGCGCCGCGTGAGAACGACAGGTACAGGCCAAGCGCAAGCGGCGCCGCCGCCGCGGCGGCGGCGGATCGCAACCAGCGGGCCCGCGTGCCGTCCCCGGCGATCCGCACGCACAGCACGAGCCCAAGCGCGGCCAGCTCCCCCATCGCGTTCCAGTAGGTGAGCGGCTGCTCGAGCCGACCCTGGGCGGTGACGGAGCGCGCGAACTGCAGGACCCCGGGCGCCAGACGCTCGGATAGCCCGTAGCCGATCACGATCAGCGCCCCGGCGGCCAGCGCCGGCTCGACCAGCGCCAGCGCACGGCGCTCGCGCAGTAGCGCCGTGGCGGCGATCAGCGCCCCCGCGTACAACGCCGCCAGCTGCCCGGCGTCATCGGCGCTGCCGGCGATCGGCGCCCAGCTCGCCGAGATCAGCGTCCACGCGGCGAGCAGCGCCAACCCCGCCAGCGCCACGCGCGCGCCCGTGCCGGGCGGCACGAGACGCTCACCGGCGAGCACCGCCACCGCCACCAGCAGCCAGGCGATCAGCCCCGCCCAGTCGCGCGGGGTGTCGAAATAGCCCCCTGTGAAGAACGCCAGCACGGTCGCGCCCCCGAGCAGCACCGCCCGGGCACCGTTGCGCGCGGCGCGTCGCACGGGCGGGACGGGGCCTTGCACTGCAAGCCCGCTAGCGATAGAGGGCTTCGCGAGCGGTGCGTCGAAGCATCCGCCGGGCGGGCTGGTGCTGACGCTCGCCGGCGCCGGGCCGCGACGCGCCCGCGCATGCATCCTGGACCTCGAGCAGCACCCGCCGGCGGAAGCTCGACACGGCGAATCGGCTGGCGTTCTCGGCACACGCCTGCGGGTCGACCGCGAGCGCGTCGAAGCCCCGCACCGCCTGCGCGAGCTGCGCCGCCTGCCCTGACCAGAATGAGCCGGTGACACCGTCGATCACTGTCTCCAGGGCGCCGCCGCCGCGACGCGCGATCACCGGGCGGCCTGCGGCCTGCGCCTCGACCGCGGCGATCCCGAACTCCTCCACCGAAGTCTGGATCAGCGCCCGCGCCCCCTGCATGATCTGCGCCACCGTCGGGTCGGACAATCTCCCGGTGAACGTGATCCTTGGGCCTGCGCGGCGGCGCAGCTCCCGCGCCTGCGGACCGTCGCCGACGACGATCAGCGGCAGCCCCAGCTTGTTGAACGCCTCGATCGCGACGTCGATGCGCTTGTGCGCCATCAGCTCCGAGACGATCGCATAGTGCTCGCCGACCGGGCCCGGCGAGAACCGATGCGTGGCCACCGGCGGATACACGACGCGCGCCTCGCGGCCGAAGTAAGCGCCGATCCGCGACTGCGTCACGTGCGAATTGGCCAGGTAGCGGTCGACGCGCTGAGCGGCGATCCAGTCCCACTGGCGCCAGCGGCGAAAGCCCTCGCGCAGCAACGCGCGCGTGACCGGATCCCGGCGCCGGGAGAGCGTCTGGTCACGGTCGTTCCAGGCATAGCGGAATGGGTTGTGGCAGTAGCTGACGTGCACCGTGTGCGGTTCGCAGAGCACCGCGTGCGCCCACGCCGACGAGCTCGAGACGACGAGGTCGTACGCGGACAGATCGAGCGACTCGACCGCCGCCGGGTAGAACGGCAGCAGCGCCCGGAAGCTGCGCGAGGACGGTCGCAATCGCTGCAGGAACGAGGTGTGCACTGCACGTAGCGCGAAGCGCCCCTCGGTGCCGTGCTCGTCGTACACGGTCGTGAAGATGTCCGCCGCCGGCCACAGCTCGCAGAGCTCCAGGAACACCCGCTCGGCGCCACGCAGATCGAGCAGGAAGTCGTGGATCAGCGCGACTCGCGCCCCCCGCAGCTGATCGCCCGCTCCACTCACGTACGCATTCTATGGTGGCTGGATAGGCTGCGCGGGGATGCGGTTGGTGATCTCGTACTCGGGGACGCTCGGGGGGGCTGAGCGGGTGTTGCTGGAGCTTGCGCCGGCGCTCGGGGGCGATTGCTGGCTGGCTTGTCCGCCGGGGGCGCTGGCTGAGCAGGCGGTGACGCGCGGGATTCGGGTGGTGGCGCTCCCGAGCCGCGAGCTCGAGCTGCGTGGTGGCGCCGGGCAGCGCCTGCGAGCGGTTGCGCAGCTGGCGGGGCTGGGCCTCGACGCGCGCGCGCTGCGCGCCGCGCTGGATCCCGACCTGGTGCTCGCCTGGGGCATGCGCGCCGGCCTGGCGGTCTGGATCGCGGGCCTCGCGCGGCGCTCGCCGGTGGTCCTGGGGCACAACGATTTCCTGCCGGGGCCGGTGATCGGCGCGCTGGTGCGGGCGGCCGCGCGGTCCGCGCGGCGTGTGCTGGTGCCCTCGCGGGCAGTCGCAGCGGACCTGGATCCGCGCGGGCACCTGCGCGAGCGGCTCGCGGTCGTGCATCCAGGGGTCCGGCTGGCGGAATTCGATCTCACGCGCGCGCCAAGCACCCCGCCCGAGGTGCTCGTGCTCGGTGCGCTGGTCGACTGGAAGCGGCCCGACCTCGCGCTCGAGGCGGTGGCGCTGGCGCGCGCGAGCGTCCCGCAGCTGCGCCTGCGGCTCGTGGGGGCGCCGCTCGGACCCGGCGGCGAGCAGCTACGCGCGCGTCTACGCCGTCGCGCCTCGCTGATCGACCTGGCCGGCGCGGTCGAGCTCGTCGGCGGCGTCGAGGACCCGCCCGCGGAGCTCGGGCGCGCCAGCTGCCTGCTGCACTGCGCGCCGCGCGAGCCATTCGGGCTGGCGGTGCTCGAGGCGCTGGCGGCCGGCAGGCCGGCGGTGGTGCCCGACGCGGCCGGCCCGCGCGAGATCGTCGATCCACAGTGCGGGATCCTCTACCCGCCAGGGGACGCCGCCGCCGCGGCGGCGGCGATCGTGTCGCTCGTGAGCGCACCGGAGCGCGCCCGCACGATCGGCGCGAGCGGGCGCGAGCGGGCGCGAACGCTGTTCAGCGCCGAGCGCGCCTGGGCACAGTTCGCGCGCGCGATCGCCCCGGCAGTCCGCAAGCGGCGCTACACGGTGCCTTGCAGCGTGCCGCCGCCGGCGCTGGTGACGGTCACCCACAACTCCGAGCAGGCGCTCGAGCAGCTGCTGCGCTCGGTCGACCGGCACCTGAGCGGGGCGCGGCTGACGATCGTCGACAACGCCTCGAGCGACGGCACGCGCGCGGTCGCGGCGCGCTGGCGGCGCCGCCTGCGGATCGAGTTGCTGGCGCTGGAGGAGAACGTCGGCTTCGGTAGAGCTTGCAACCGTGGCGTCGCGGAGGTGGGCGACCCCGTCACGGCGCTGCTCAACCCCGACGTCGAGCTGCTCGACGATTCGCTGCTGGCGCTGGCGCAGGAGGCGGCGCGCCCGCAGATGCAGGAGCGGCTGCTGGCGCCGCTGGTGCTGCGCGCCGACGGGCGCCGCGAGCGCAGCGCCCATTCGCTGCCCGGCTCGGCCGCCGAGCTCGTGCACGCGCTGCTCCCGTCGGCGGCGCTCGGCGACCGCGCCGGCGCCGCGCTCGCGCCGTGGCGCTCCACGCGCGCGCGTCCGGTCGGCTGGGCGGTTGGCTGCGCGCTGGTCGCGCGCACGGGCACACTAAGAGCACTGGGGCCGTTCGACGAGTCGATCTTCCTGTACGGCGAGGACCTCGACCTCTGCCTGCGGGCTCGCGAACGGGGTGTGAGCACCTGGTTCTGGCCGGCTGCGCGGGTCCTGCACCACGGCGGGCATGCGACCCTGCCCGCGTTCGGCGGCGAGCCGTTCGAGCGTCTCGCGCGCGCCCGCCACGAGGTCGTCGGGCGCCGCTGTGGGGCACGGACTGCGCTGATCGACGACCTCGCCCAAGCGCTGACGTTCGCTTCACGGCTGGCGTACAAGCGTGCGCTCGGGGGCGACGGCGAGCGCGAGCGCGCACAGCTGCTCGCGGCCCGCGGCTTGCGCTGGCCGCGGTCCCAACGCGCCGCCGCGCCCCCGGCGACGTAAGGGAGACACCTATCCGGGCTGCGCGCAGATACTCGCCAGCGTGCCCTTGCGCCGGCAGCGCTCGATCGCCAGCGCCGCCTTCGCGAAGGCGGCGAACGCAGGCTTCTGGACCAGCGCGCCGTCGATGTAATCGAACAGTCCCGCGAACGAGAACTCGGAGAAGGCGGCGCTGGGCGGAAGCTTCGCGCCGGCCCAGGTGTAGTAGTCAAATGCGGACACGTTCAGGGCGACGCGGTCGCGAGCGAGTAGCGGCAACAGCGCCGCCGTGTTGCGCGCCTGCCCTGCCACGGTCGTCCCGAGCCCACCGCCGCCGCCTCCCGGCAGGCCCTTGGAAGCCGGCCAGCCGACCTCGTCGATGATGATCGGCTTGGCGGCATCGTGGTTGGCATCCATGACCCGGCGGACGTAGCGCGTGATCGTGATCACGCCCGCCGGTGTGGCCGTGTACGGATGCAGGCCGACGACGTCAAACGCCGCCCGGGCGCCCGCCACGCGGTAGATCGACGCGAGATCCGTCCACGAGTAGTTGGGCAGTCCGCCGAGCATTACCCTGGCGCCGGGATCGGCGGCCTTGATCGCCTTGGAGGCGGCGAGGAGCAGCGCCACGTAGCTCCTGGCGAACGGCTGCGCGGGCCAGAAGTAGTCGATGTTCGGCTCGTTCCAGATCTCCCACGTGCGGATCGGCTCCGCCGGGGGGGAATAGCCCTGCCAGAAGCTACCGCGCGGACCGTAGCGGTCCACCAGCGCGGTCAGGAAGGCGGCGTACGGCCGATCGGTGGCGGGACGGCCGATGCTCTGCGAGCTCGCACCCGTGATGTCCCATTGGGGCGCGTAGATCACCGTCGGCAGGACCGTAATTCCGTGCTGCGCCGCGAGTCCGACCAGCTCGTCGAGCTGCTGGAAGTCGGTCGGGATCCCGCCCACATTCACGAACTGGCCGCTGCCGGGCGCCGGGACCTGCGACCAGCTCGCGTATGGCTGCGCCCGCGACCAGCCGAAGGTCACGCGGACCGACTCGACGCCGGCCTGCTCGATTGCCGTGAACTGCTGCGCGAGGTCGATGCCGGCGGCGGTGTCGGGATACATCGGACCATCCAGGTTCATCCCGACGAAGCCGTCCGGAACAGCGGCCGGTGAGGGTGCGAGCAACGAAGCGCCCGCGACCGCCGGAGCCGCCGCGAATCCCAGGAGCGCGCTCAGGGCGAATCTGAGGAGTGCGGTGCGCGCCAGACCCAGGTGCCCGCGAAGCATCAGAGCCTGTCTCCTCGCTTGAGCATCGGTCGCAGTGTACGTGCGCCCTGCCGGGCGGCCCGGCGGCAGGCTTGTCTGGCAGTCTTGACGGTGTGGGTGCAAAGATCAGCTCCCGCCTCGGGAGCTTGCGCCCACCCGCCCCGCCGATCGTGATCGCGGTGCCGTTCCTGGCCGGGATCGCAGCCCTGCGGGGCCTCACCGTCGCGTTGCCGATGTTCCACGGCAGCGACGAGCTCAACTACCACTACCCCACGATCCTGCGGTTCTCGCACGAGCTGCCGTTTCCCGACCTCGCCAACTACAACGCCGCGCAGACGCCGCTGTTCCACGTGCTGATGGCGTACGTCGGCCAGCTCACCGGGTATCAGTTGTGGCGCCTGCGACTGGTCGAAGCGTTGATCTCCTACCTGCTGGGGCTGTCGGTCCACTGGCTGCTGCGCCGACGGCTCGGCATGGCGGGGCTGCAGTCGCTGGCGCTGACGCTGCTGTTCGTGCTGTCACCGTACGTGTACGCCACTTCCTTCCGGCTGCTGACCGACAACCTCGCGCTGTTGCTCTCGGTGCTTGCCTTCGATCGCTATGAGGCGTTCCGCGAGAGCGGGCGACTGGCGCCGCTGCTCGCGGGCGCCGGCCTGGCCGGAGCCGCGATCCTCACCCGGCAGAGCACCGCGTTCCTGTTCGGCGTCGCCGGTCTCTACGCCCTGTTCGCCCGCGGCCCGCGCTCGGCATCGCTCCGTACCCGCCTGGCCGGCGTCGGCGGCGTGCTGTTGGCGGCGGTTCCGGCGGGCCTGCTGTTCCTAACGTGGCACGGGCTGACGCCACCGGGCGGCAACACCGCGTCGTGCGGGCTGTGCGGCGGGAGCGGCTCGATCGGCGCCAGCGGGCTGCGCCTGCAGAGCGCCGAGCTGACGCTGGCGGTGACCGGGATCTACGGTGCGGTGCTGTTTGCGCCGGTGTTCCCGTGGCGTGACCGTGACGCGATCGCGAAGCTGCTGCCCGGCGCGCTCACGTGCGCGCTCGCCGGTGTGATCCTGCTGGCGCTGTTCCCGATGCGCCCGGACTTACACCCGGCGTCCGGCCCACCCCTGACGGCCGGCGTGTTGTGGAGCCTGGCGGCGCACACGCCCTCGCTCGCCGGCACGCCGCTGCTGTTCTGGTTGGCGCTACCGCTGTGCGGAGTGCTGCTGCGCTGGCGCCTGGCGGTGGCGCCACGTCGGTGGCTGCCTGCGGTGCTGCTGGGCTGCTTCCTGGTGGGAGCGCTGGTGATCCGTCTCGCCTGGCAGAAGTACGTCGACCCCTACGTGCTGTTGGTCGTGATGGTCACGGCCAGGCCGCGTGAGCTCAACAGCTTCCCGCGGCTCGCCGGCGCCGGGCTGCTGGCGGTCGGGTACGTCGCCTACGCGCTCAGCTTCGTCGTATAGGCGTGGGCACTGGAAACCGCCAAACGGGCTAGAGGACGCGTGCGATCGCCTTGGCGGTCGCGCCGGCGGTCAGCTCCCAGGTGAACTCGCCCGCACGCCGGCGCCCGCGCTCGATCAGACGCTCGCGCTCACGCTGATCGCAGGCGGCGGCCAGCAGCGCTTCGGCCAGCGCCCCGGCGCTGCCCGGCGCGACCAGCAGGGCCGCGTCGCCGCAGGTATGCGGAAGTGCGGCCGCAGCGGCCGCCACAACCGGCGTGCCGCAGGCCATCGCCTCGATGCACGGCAGGCCGAAGCCCTCATAGGCCGAGGGCATAACGAACGCGAGCGCCCCCGCGTACAGGCCCGGTAGGCAGCTTTCGGGCACGTACCCCAGGCGGCGCAGACCCGGCTCGCGGCCGCGCAGGTAGCCGCGGTCCGAGCCCGCGAGCAGCAGCTCGATGCCGCGCTCGCGCAGCGCGACCGCCGCAGCGGCAAGCGCGCCGTGGTTCTTGCGCGCCGAAGCGGTCCCGACCGCCAGCACGTAGCGGCCGCTGATCCCGAGCCGGCGGGCGGCGCCGGCGACGTCGGCCGCCGGTGAGAAGCTGGGTCCGACGCCGCCCGGGATCACCTCGATGTGCTCGGCCGCGACTCCCAGGCGCGCCACGATCTCGGCCGCTGAGAACTCCGAGACGGTGATCACGAGCCGCGCGCGCCGGGCGATCGCGGGCAGCATCAGCCGCTGGTAGGCGACGTAAGCGGCACCGTAGGCGTCGGGCCGCGCGAGCGCCGCGACATCGTGGATCACCACCACGTTGCGCCCGCTGGCGGCCGGTGCGAGGTTGGCGGGCGAGTAGATCAGCGCGCAGTGGCGCGCGATCGCCGGCAGCAGCGCCTGCTCCCAGATGTGACCGGCGCGGTGAGCCAGCCTGTGCGGCGGCGCGATCAGGCGGTAGCGCTCTGGATCGCTGCGGCGCAACCGCGAGCAGACCTCGCGGGCGTAGCGCTCGACGCCGCCGATCTGCTCACGCACGATCGCGCGGGCGTTGATCGCGACCCGCGGCGGGTCGCTCACCTACTGCCGGAGCGCCGCCGCAGGACGGTTCCGGCACCGGCAATTGCCGCGCCGAGCGCGGCCGCGAACCAGACGTCGAAGCCGGTCAACGGCAGCGGCGAGGAGGAGCCGTCGCCGTGCCCTTGGTGGCTGTGCTGGCCGCCGGCGCGCTCACGGTCTGAGTCGCGGTCTGCGACTGTGGCTGGGCCTGCGTCTGCGTCTGCGTCTGTGTTTGCGTTGGCGGCGTCGGCGTTAGGGCCGGGGTCGACGTCGACGTCGACTGGCTCGTGGTGGCGCTCGCCGCCGCGCTCGAGCCGGTGGCGGTCCCCGCCCCTGGAGCGGGCGTCGTCGGCGGCG
This sequence comes from uncultured Solirubrobacterales bacterium, assembly GCA_963709135.1. Taxonomy (GTDB): domain Bacteria; phylum Actinomycetota; class Thermoleophilia; order Solirubrobacterales; family Solirubrobacteraceae; genus Palsa-465. The sequence continues at coordinate 1,105,777 of CAVPVI010000005.1, forward strand.
GCGAGGCGAGCGGGTCGGTGTACTGGTTATCGCCGGCCGACGGGCTGGAATCGGCCAGCGCGGCCACCGGCGCGTGCGTCGCGGCTGCCGCGAGGGCAACCAGGACGGTCATCGCGATCCGGCGCCGGCGCACCGCGCGAGTATCGCAGCAATCGCGGATCAGGCCATCCGAGGCGGCCCGCGGGCCGCCATCACGATCGCCCAGCGGGCGGCCCAAAACCACCGCAATGGCGATTTGCAGGATCTCTTGCAAAGGAGGATCGGCAGGACCGATCGCGACGCGGCGTGTTACCGTGGTGTCCGCGCCGCCCGGCGACGCGGACGAATACTGACCGCGACACCCCGTTCAGCGTCGTGCCTCCCGTTGCGCCGCTGATTCCCGCTTTGACCCCAGCCCTCATGCGACTGCACAGTCCCAGCTTCATCGCACGCCTCAAGGGGCGCCCTGGCGTGCGCCGCGGCACAGCGGCAGCCGTTGCCATCTGCGCGCTGCTCGCCTGCGGCGTCTCGGACAGCGTCGGCGACCTGCAGGGGCAGATCGCCGCCAAACAGTCGGCCGCGAGCGCGTTGAAATCGGCGATCGCCGCCGAGAGCGCGAAGATCCAGCAGACCGGCGGCGGCATCGATGCGGCGCGGGCGCGCCTTGCCACGGATCAGTCGAAGCTGGACACTCAGATCGCCCAGCTGCGCCAGGTACAGACGAACCTGATCGCGGCACGGCTGCGCCTGGTCGCGCTCGAGAACCGGCTGCAAACGGCTTCCGCCGCGCTCTCCACCAACCTGGTCGCGTCCTACGAGGGCTCGCAGCCGAACCTGATGACGGTGATCCTGCAGTCGCGCGGCTTCGCCGAACTGCTGGAGAACGTCAACTTCATGCAGCGGATCGGCCATCAGGACGCGCAGATCGTCGGCTCCACCCGCGCCGCACGCAACGACGTGTTCGCCGAGGCGATCCAGCTCGGCAACCTGGAGGAGCGCGACCGCACGCTCACCGACGAGATCCTCTCGCAGCGCAACGAGGTGGCCGCGATCCAGGCGGCGCTGGTTTCGCAACAGCTCGCTGAGATCGGCACGCGTTCCGGCGACCAGAGCAAGCTGGCGACAGTCAACTCGGCGCTCAGCTCGTTGCGCGCGAAGCTTGCCGCGGAGCTGGCCGCGATCGAAGCCCGCGCCGCCGCGCAGGCGCGCGAGACCGCGCTGCAGGTCAATCAGGACGTCGGTGGGATCGCGATCGACACCTCCGGCATGGTGCAGCCGCCCCCCGGCGCCCCGCCGGCGGTGCGCGAGATCATCGCCGCCGGCAACGCGATCGCGACCCTCCCCTACATCTGGGGCGGCGGCCACGCCTCCTTCCAAGCCTCCGGCTACGACTGCTCCGGCTCGGTCAGCTACGTGCTCGACGCCGCCGGGCTGCTCAGCTCGCCGCTGGTCGCCGCCGACTTCATGGATTGGGGGGATCCCGGGCCCGGTCAGTGGGTTACGATCTACGCCAGCTACGACCACGTCTGGATGGACGTCGCCGGTTGGCGCTTCGACACGGTCGCGCTGGCCGAGGACGGCACCCGCTGGTCACAGGGCGGTGGCGAGTTCGACGGCTTCGTGGTGCGCCACCCGCCGGGCCTGTAAGCGGGTGCCCTAAGTGCGGGTGCCCTAAGGGCACCTAAGGGTTCTCAGCCGACGGCGCCTCGGCCGAACTGAGTTCTCGTGCACGCCGCAGCCCTTGGGGTCAGCGGGCGGCGGCGAGGATCGCCGCCGCCCGTCCGCGCAGGTCGTACATCGTCACGGTCGTGCCGTCGACCGTGAACGTCACACGCCGGCCGGCGCGCTGCGCAACGGCGATCGCGGCGGCGCTACCGGTGCGCGTGTCGCCGGGCAGGCTGGAGGCCTGCTGGCCCTCGTCGAGCAGCCAGCGCAGCCGTCCGTTCTTGACTTCCATCGCGATCCAGGCAACGCTCACCGAGCTCTCGCGTCCCGAAAAGCCGCCCAGGCCGGCAACGTCGGCATCGGAGGAGAGGATCACCGCGGCAGCCGTGCTCTGGCTCTCGACACCGATCGTGCCGCCCCCGTGCGCCTTGGCGTAGGCGATCGCCGCGTTCAGCGAGGCGCTGTCGCCGCCGAACGCGCCACCGCCGACGCCACCGGTCCCGGAAGCGCCGCCAGCCCCTCCAAAGCCACCGCCGCCACCGAAGCCACCGGCACGGCTACCGGAAGCGCTGCCAGCCCCTCCAAAGCCACCGGCGCCGCCGAAGCCGCCGGCAGCGGCCGCACCGGCGCCGGTCGAGGAGCCGAGGCCGGTGCCGGCGGACGGACCGAAACCGCCCGCGGGCGGAGCAAAGCCGCCGGAGCGGCCGGCAAAGCCGCCGGAGCGGCCGGCAAAGCCGCCGGGCGCCGACCAGGCCGAAGCCGCCAAAGCCTCCGCCGGTCGCGGCGCTCTGCGGTCCGCCTGTCGGAAAGGTCCCGTTGGTCGCATAGGACAGCGTCTCGGCGGCCCACGTCGCAGGCGCCGCGAGCAGCGCCGCCATCGCCACCGCCACCACCACCACGCGTAGCTTCGGGCTCAGCGCCAGTGCAAGCAGCGCGGCGCCGGCGACGGCCGCGACGATCACCAGCGGCGTTGCCCAGCCGAGCTGGCCGCCGATCTCGCCGAGTACGACGAGCTCGGTCACGGCGCCACCGACGATCGCCGCCGGTCCGAGGATCCGCGCACTGCGCGCCGAGCGCGCCACCCCGAAGGGTGCTCTCAGCATCTCGCCGACGCCGGCTCCCACCAGCGCCGCGGCCCATGGCGCGATCATCGAAACGTAGTAGGGATGGAAGATGCCGGAGGCGAAGCTGAACACCACGCCGATCGTCGCCAGCGCGCCGCCGAGCACGATCACGAAGCCGGTGCGCGGATCGGTGCGGCGCAGCCGCGTCGCCACCAGCAGCCCCAGCGCCGAGACGATCGCGAAACCGAGCAGCCATCCAGCCTGGTCGCCGAGCCCGCTCTGCAGCAGGCGGAAGATCCCGGTCGGGCCGCCGAACAGCGACCCGCCGGCGCCGCCGCCACCCGGACCGCCGCCGGCGCCGCCGGGACCGCCGGTCTGCCCCGCGATCCGCCCGAGGCCGTTGTAGCCGAAGATCAGCGACCAGATGCTGTTGTCGGTGGTACCGGAGATCCAGGGACGATCCGTCGCCGGAGTCAGCGTGACCAGCAGCGGCCAAGCGCCACCGACGACCGCCAGCGCCAGCCCGGCCCAAAGCAGCGCAGCGAGCACGCGCAGGTTCGCGCGCAGCGCGGCACCGCGCTCCCAGCGCATCCAGATCCAAGCCGCCGCGATCGCCGGCACCAGCATCAGCGCGACGCCCATCTTCGTCTCGAAGCCGAGTCCGACCGCGACGCCGCACCACACCAGCCAGCGCGTTGCGCCCGTGTCCAGCGCCCTGAGCGCTAACCAGACCGCCGCAACCGACAGCAGCACCAGTAGCTCGTCGGGGTTGTTGTGACGGCTGACGGCGACGATCGTCGGCGTTGTGGCAAGCGTGATTCCGGCGACGAAACCGGCCACACGCCCGAACCGGCGACGCACGAGGTCGTACATCAGACCCGCGGCGGCAACACCCATCAACGCCTGCGGCACGAGCATGCTGAGCGGATGAAAGCCGAAGATCCGTGCCGACAGGGCCTGGACCCAGACCGCCAGCGGCGGCTTGTCGACCGTCATCAGGCCGCTGCGATCCATCGAGCCGAACAGGAAGTCGTGCCAGCTCGCGCTCATCGAGCGCACGGCGGCCGCGTAGTAGGTGTTAGCCCACCCGTTGACCTGCAGGTTCCACAGGTTCAGAACAGCCGCGACGGCGAGCACCCCGAACAGCTCCGGCCGCGCGAACAGCCGCTTGGCGGCCGCGCGCGCGCCGCTGCGCGAGCGCGGCCGCAGTGTCCCACTCAGCGCCGGCGGGAACGCGACCGAGTCGCTGCGCTGTTCGCCGCCCGGCGCGCGGAACGGCATCGAGTCGCTGCTCATCAAGGCTGATCCGGCGCGTGGTGCGCCTCGGTATAAGCGCCAGCTGCAGCGAGAACTGCCACTGCGCCGATGGCGGCGGCGGCCAGTGTGTGGGTCAGGTGCCTGGTCACGTGATCTCCTTGGGTGGGACGGATTGCGTCACGACTATCGTCGGCGGCTCGAAGCCATCGCGAAGACGCGCCTAAGAAGAACGTATGGGCGGCGGGACGCTTAGAGTACGGGGTAACCAATTCAGGAGACCGAATGTCAACCAACAGCTTCGATGCAAAGGCCACGCTGACGGTCGGGCCGCGTTCGTACGAGATCTTCCGGATCGACGCGCTGGAGGCCCGCCACGAGATCTCGCGGCTGCCGTTCTCGCTCAAGATCCTGCTCGAGAACCTGCTGCGCTGCGAAGACGGCGAGTCGATCCGCGCGGCCGACATCGAAGCGCTGGCGAGTTGGAAGCCAGACGAGGAGCCAAGCAACGAGATCGCGTTTACGCCGGCCCGTGTGGTCATGCAGGACTTCACCGGGGTGCCGGCGGTCGTGGATCTCGCGGCGATGCGCGACGCGATGCTCGAGATGGGCGCGGACCCGGCCAAGATCAATCCTCTGGTCCCGGCCGAGCTCGTGATCGACCACTCCGTGCAGGTCGACGCGTACGGCTCCGGACGCGCGTTCGCGCTCAACGCAGAGCTCGAGTTCGAACGCAACCAGGAGCGCTACGCGTTCCTGCGCTGGGGTCAGGGGGCGTTCGAGAACTTCAAGGTCGTGCCGCCGGATACGGGCATCGTGCACCAGGTCAACCTCGAGTACCTCGCGCGAGTCGTGTTCGTCAACGAGCGAACATCGCAGGCTTACCCCGACACGCTCGTCGGGACCGACTCTCACACGACCATGATCAACGGCCTTGGCGTGCTCGGTTGGGGAGTCGGCGGCATCGAGGCCGAGGCGGCGATGCTCGGCCAGCCGATGTCGATGCTGATCCCGCAGGTGATCGGCTTCAGGTTGAGCGGCGCGCTGCCCGAGGGCGCGACCGCGACCGACCTGGTGCTGACGGTGACCGAGATGCTGCGCGCCCGCGGCGTCGTAGGTAAGTTCGTCGAGTTCTTCGGCGGCGGCCTCGCAAAGCTGCCGCTGGCCGACCGCGCGACGATCGGCAATATGTCGCCGGAGTTCGGCTCGACCTGCGCGATCTTCCCGATCGATGCCGAGACGCTGCGCTACCTCGAGTTCAGCGGACGGCCCAAGGAGCAGATCGAACTGGTCGAGGCCTACGCCAAGGCGCAGGGCCTGTGGCACGACGAGAGCTCGCCGGAGCCGGCGTTCACCGACGTCCTGGAACTCGATTTGTCGACCGTCGTGCCCAGCATCGCCGGCCCCAAGCGCCCGCAGGACCGGATCTCGCTGACCAACTCGAAGGCGGCGTTCGGCTCAGCCCTGAGCGCCTACATACCGCCGAGCACGAACGGCGCCGAGGCCGGCAGAAGCGCGCCGGTCACGCTCGCCGACGGGACCCAGACCGAACTTGCTCACGGTCACGTCGTGATCGCGGCGATCACCAGTTGCACGAACACCTCCAACCCGTCGGTGATGCTCGGGGCTGGGATCCTGGCGCGCAACGCGGTCCAGCGCGGGCTGCAGGTGAAGCCATGGGTCAAGACGTCGCTGGCACCTGGCTCGAAGGTCGTCACCGAGTACCTCGAGCGCGCCGGACTGACGGATTACTTGGATCAGCTTGGCTTCAACCTGGTCGGTTACGGCTGCACCACCTGCATCGGCAACAGCGGGCCGCTGCCGGATGAGATCTCCCAGGTGGTCAACTCGGCTGATCTGGCGGTCGTGTCCGTGCTCTCCGGCAACCGCAACTTCGAGGGCCGCATCAACCCGGACGTGAAGATGAACTACCTCGCTTCACCGCCACTGTGCGTCGCTTATGCGCTTGCCGGCTCGATGAACGTCGACCTCTACGAGGACCCGCTCGGCGAGGACGCCGATGGCAAGCCGGTGTACCTCAGGGACATCTGGCCGAGCACCGCCGAGGTGGCGCAGACCGTGCAGGAGGCCGTCCAGTCCGACATGTTCCGCAAGAGCTACGGCGAGGTGTTCGACGGTGACGAGCGCTGGCGTTCGCTGCCGGTTCCGACCGGCAGCAGCTTCGCGTGGGATCCCGACTCGACCTACGTGCGGCTGCCGACGTTCTTCTCCGACCTCCCGGCGGAGCCCGAGCCGATCACCGATATCGAGGGGGCGCGCGTGCTGGCAGTGCTCGCCGACAGCGTCACGACCGATCACATCTCGCCGGCCGGGTCGATCAAGCGCGACGGCCCGGCGGGACGCTACTTGATCGAGCACGGCGTGGCGCCCAAGGACTTCAACTCCTATGGCTCGCGCCGCGGCAACCACGAAGTGATGATGCGCGGGACGTTCGCCAACATCCGGCTGCGCAACCTCCTGGCGCCGGGCACCGAGGGAGGCGTGACGCTGTATCTGAACAACGGCTCGTCCGAGCAGATGTCCATCTACGACGCCGCGATGCGGTACATCGATGCCGGCACGCCGCTGGTCGTGCTCGCAGGCAAGGAGTACGGCTCGGGCTCCTCGCGCGACTGGGCGGCCAAGGGCACCACGCTGCTCGGCGTACGTGCTGTGATCGCCCAGAGCTTCGAACGGATCCATCGCTCGAACCTGGTCGGAATGGGCGTGCTGCCGCTGCAGTTCAAGGACGGCGACTCGGTCGCATCGCTCGGCCTCACGGGACACGAAACGTTCTCGATCGGCGGACTCGCCGGCGGTGCCGACATTCCTCGCGAGGTGGAGGTGATCGCGGATCGCAAGCGGTTCAAAGTGACCGTTCGCATCGACACGCCCAAGGAGCAGCGCTACTACCAGCACGGCGGCATCCTCCAATACGTGCTGCGCGAACTCGTGGCCCGCTGACGCCCGCGAAGCATCGGACCGCGACGCACGGGCAGAATGTTGGAATGCCGATCCCCGAGCTCTTACAAAACCTGATCACGGCCGCCGGTCCCTCCGGGCACGAGACGACACCGGCGCGCGCCTGGCGCGAGTGGTGCGCGCGGTTCACAGCCGACGTCGGCTCCGACCATCTCGGATCCTCGTGGGCGCGCGTGGCCGGCACCGCCGGCGGGCCGACGCTGGCGGTGCTTGGTCACATCGACGAGATCGGGTTGCACGTGACCTACATCGAGGACAGTGGTTACCTGCGCTTTGGCAACGTGGGCGGCTGGGACCCGGTCGTGCTCGTTGGCCAGCGCGTCGTGCTCAGCACCCGCGGCGGCCCGGTCCTCGGCGTCGTCGCCCGCAAGCCGATCCACCTGCTCAAAGACGAAGATCGCAAGAAGCCGCCCGAGCTCAAGGAGCTGCACATCGATATCGGCGCGCGCGACGGCGACGAAGCGCGTGAGCGCGTCCGGATCGGCGACGTGGCCGTGATCGACGCGGTCCCGATCGAGTTGCCGAACGGCAGGGTCGTGTCGCGCTCGATGGACAACCGTGTCGGCTGTTACGTGGCGGCCGAGGCGGCGCGCCTGGTTGCCCAGGCCGGCGGGTCGCCGGGTGCCTTCATCGCGATGGCCGTGGTGCAGGAGGAGACGACGTTCGCCGGCTCGCGGACCAGCACCTACGCGCATCAGCCGGACCTCGCGATCGCCGTCGACGTCACGTTCGCGACCGACCAGCCAGGGGTCGAACTGGGACCGATCTCCAAGCACGAGTTCGGCTCCGGGCCGGTGATCGCGCGCGGCACGACGCTGCATCCGCGGGTCTTCGAACTGCTGCACGACACCGCCGAAGCGGAGGGCATCCCGTTCACGCTCGAGTCCACAAGCCGGACCACGGGCACCGACGCCGACGCGATCCACATCAGCCGCGCGGGCGTTCCGACCGGTCTGGTGTCGGTGCCGTTGCGCTACATGCACTCGCCGGTCGAGATGGTCGCGCTCGAAGACGTCGATGCCGCGGCACGGCTGATCGCTGCGTTCGCGCAGCGCCTGCAAGCGGGCATCTCGTTCGAGCGCTGACGGCGCGGATGCACGCGAGCACCGATGCCGGGGCGCCCGGCGAGCCCGAGTCGCAAGCGACCCACACCCTGCTGCTGTTCGATATCGACGGCACCCTGTTGCGTGGTGGCAACGGCGCGCACCGGCGGGCACTGGTCGGGGCTCTAACCAGCGTGCACGGCATCGAGGCCGGCGATCTGCACTTGCGCGTGGCGCCGGCCGGCCGCACCGACGGCGACATCGCCCGCGCGATCCTGCTGGATGCCGGCATCAGTGCCGCGCAGATCGACGAGCGCATGGACGCCGTCCAGGCCGAGAGCTGCCGCCTGTATGCCGAGCTTTGCGAGGAGGACCTTTCGCCCTACCTGATCGACGGCATCGCAGACCTGCTCGAGTCGCTGGCCGCTCGCAAGGACCTGCTGCTGTCGCTGGTAACCGGCAACTTTGAGTCGATCGCACGTCTGAAGCTGTCGCGGGCGGGGATCGGCCGCTGGTTTGCGCCCGGTCAGGGAGCGTTTGGATCCGACTGCGAGGATCGCGCCACGCTGCCGGCGATCGCGCGGCGTCGCGCGGGCACCGGCGGGGTCCCGTTTGCGCGCGCGCACACGATCGTGATCGGCGACACGCCACGCGACATCGCCTGTGCACGCGCCGATGGCGTGCGCTGCATCGCAGTCACCAGCGGCCCCTTCGAGGCTCACGAGCTGGCAGGCGCAGATCTGGTCGCGACCGACGCGGCGTCGCTGCGCGACTCTATTTGCCGCGGACTAGCTTCTTGTAGGTGATGCGGTGCGGGCGGTCGGCCTCGGCGCCGAGGCGCTCGTGGCGGAAGCTCTCGTAGGCTTCGAAGTTGCCCTCGAACCAGCGCACCTGGGAGTCGCCCTCGAACGCGAGCACGTGCGTAGCGATCCGGTCCAGGAACCAACGATCGTGCGAGACGACGACCGCGCAGCCGGCGAACGCCAGCAGCGCCTCCTCGAGCGCTCGCAGCGTGTCGACGTCGAGGTCGTTGGTGGGCTCGTCCAGCAACAGCAGGTTGCCGCCGCTGCGCAGCAGCTTGGCCAGGTGCAGGCGGTTGCGCTCGCCACCGGACAGCTTGGCGACCTTCGTCTGCTGGTCGGTCCCCTTGAAGTTGAACCCGGCCACGTAGGCGCGGCTGTTGATCGTCGCCGTACCGAGCGTGATCTGATCGGCGCCGCCGGAGATCTCCTGCCACACGGACTTATCGGGATCGAGGTCGTCGCGTGACTGATCGACGTACGCGAGCTTGACCGTGTCGCCGACCCGCAGCGCCCCCGCGTCGGGCTGCTCGTTGCCGGTGATCATCCGCATCAACGTCGTCTTGCCGGCGCCGTTGGGCCCGATCACCCCCACGATCCCACCGCGGGGGAGCTTGAACGAGAGGTCCTCGATCAACACTCGCTCACCGTATGCCTTGCGCAGGTGATCCGCCTCGACGACCAGATCGCCGAGGCGCGGTCCGGCCGGCACGTGGATCTGAACCTGGTCGAGCTTGACGTTGCGATCCTGGGCGAGCAGCGCCTCGTAAGCGTTGAGCCGAGCCTTGGGCTTGCTGCGCCGCGCACTAGCGTTGAGCCGGACCCATTCGAGCTCCTGGTCGATCGTGCGCTTGCGCGCAGTTTCCTGACGGGCCTCCTGCGCCAGGCGGTCGCGCTTCTGCTCCAGCCATCCGGTGTAGTTGCCCTGGTAGGGAATCCCCCGACCGCGGTCGAGCTCGAGGATCCAGCCGGCGACGTTGTCCAGGAAGTAGCGATCGTGGGTGACGGCGACGACGGTCCCCGGGTAATCGTGCAGGTGACGCTCCAGCCATGCGACCGATTCGGCGTCGAGATGGTTGGTGGGCTCGTCGAGCAGGAGCAGGTCGGGTTGGCGCAGCAGCAGCCGGCACAGCGCGACGCGGCGCCGCTCGCCACCGGACAGCTTGGTCACGTCGGCGTCGGGGGGCGGGCAGCGCAACGCGTCCATCGCCACCTCGAGCGTCGTGTCGAGGTTCCACCCGTCGACCGCGTCGATTCGCTCCTGGACGCGCGCGAACTCGTTCGCGATCTCGTCCGTGTAGTTCATCGAGAGATCGTTGAAGCGGTCGAGCAGCGCGCGTATCTCGGCGACTCCCTCCTCGACGTTGCCGCGCACGTCCTTGTTCGGATCCAGCGCCGGCTCCTGATCGAGCAGGCCCACGGTCGCGTTCGGGGCCAGCTGCGCATGTCCGTCGAACTCGGTGTCGATCCCGGCCATGATCCGCAACAACGTCGACTTGCCGGCGCCGTTGTAGCCGAGCACGCCGATCTTCGCCCCCGGCATGAACGACAGCGAGATGTCGCTCAGCACCTCCTTGTCGGGCGGGTGGCGCCTGGAGAGCTTGTAGGTCGTGAAGATGTACTGGGAGGACACGCCCCCGAGACTATCGGGCCGCTCGACCGGCAGCGGAGCCACATTCCGCAGCGCCTTCCCCCCGGCCACAGCGCACCCATGAGATTCGCGCCAGCGAATCTCCCAACAGAAGTCGCATAAGCGACCCTCGCGCGTCCTTGTGCGCACCCGGGAGATTCGCGCCAGCGAATCTCCCAACAGAAGTCGCATAAGCGACCCTCGCGCGTCCTTGTGCGCACCCGGGAGATTCGCGCAGCGAATCTCCCAACGGAGTCGCGCAGCGACTCCGCTAGTTCATCGGCTGCCAGCCGCTGATCACCCAGCGGCCTGGCCTGAGCTCGGCCACGGTGGCGATCGTGACATGCCATGCCGGCGCAAGCCCCTGATACGCGGTCGTATCCGTCGCCGAGGTCGACTCGCGCGTGACCACCACGTACTGGTCCGCTAGCCCAGGCAGCGGCGCCACCGCCTCAACGGTCCCACTGTTGGCGATCCCACCTTCGCGTATCGTCAGGTCGCGCTCGGTCTGCGCGGCCGCGAGCGCCAACTGCGACCGCGCCTGTCCGACGCTGGCCAGCGCCAGTTCCGCCATCTGCGGGGCGACCGACTGGGCGTTCCAGTTGATGTAGATCGTCGCGAACCTGCTGATCACAAGCTGCGGAGAGCTCTCTCCCGGCGCGCTCTGGCGCGGCGCCGGCGTCGGCAGCTCATGCGTGCGTGCAACCTGCGCGAGCCTGTCGGCCAGCGCAGGCGAAGCACCCGCCGTAGCCGCTTGCGTGGCGGTGGCTGCTGACGAGGACGCGCCGCACCCGGCGAGTGCCGCGGCGCAAAGCGCGCCGGCGAGCGAAGCACCAGCTCTGGCGAGCATCACAGCCCCACCGGGTGCCGGACGACGAACCCGTCGGCGTTGCGCACGAGCGGATGCCAGCCGATCCCACTGCTGCCGTCATCCGGACCGGCCGCGTTGTGGGTGTCCCACCGTAGCCCCGCCACGTACATGAAGACGTGCTCGGCGCTGGCGTACAGCGTGACCCAGCGGCCTGGTCCCGGGAGGCCGAACGATTCGAGATCGCCAGATGTCTCGTCGCCCGTGACCGGCAGTAGCCCACCACCGTAGAGCAGATGATCGACGCTGCTCGAGCAATCATACGAGGGCGCCACCATGTCCAACGGCAGCCCGTGGCCCCCGCCGTAAACATACGGTTTGCCGACGATCTCGTTGCCCGCGGCGATGATCCCCTTGACAGCGCCCGGCGCCCCGGCGGGGGCGGCCGCAAGCCCGCTCGGCAACAGCGCCGCGCCGCCGGCGGTCGTGATCGGTAACCCCAGACCGCCGGGCGATGCACAGCCAGCGGTGTCGCCCGCGCCCGCGGGCGCGGGCAAGGTTGCTGCCACTTCTTCCGGCACGCCGCCCAGCAAGTTGCCAGCGCCGGTCGGCGCCGCGCGGGCGATCGACACGACTCCCGACCACAGGCCGTCGCCGTACGGGATGCCGAGCGCACCGGCGAGCTCCCACCAGAGGTCGATGACCCGCGGATGGTCGTCGATCGACCCGCCGCCAAGCCCGATGTCGCGCTTGTAGGCGATCGCCGAGCGCCGCCCCCAAGTGATCTGCAGCGGCGTCATGTAGGGCAGGCCGCCCATCGCGGTGGCGGTCTGAAACGTGGCGCCCCCCAATTCGGCGTAGCTGTCGGGCTCCGCCAGCAGGTTCGCGCCGGAGGAGCCAACCGTGCCGCTGCTCGGATCGCCCGGACCGCCATACTCGGTCGCGCCGACGAGCTGGCCGCTTCCTGCCGGCCCCAGCTCGATCGAGATCCCCGACGACGCGGATCCTGTCGCGCAACCGCCGCCGTCCGCGGAGGACCCGAGCAAGACGACCAGCAGCGCCGCCGTGAGTCCGGCGAGCACGCCCACGGCGAGCAGACCAGCTATCGCTTGCAGACCCGTGCCCGCCCCGAACCCAGCTTTCATGCGAGGAAACACTAAGCGACTATGGGCCACTTGACGCTAAATGACACTAATTTGTTACAAGTGGGACCTGGTGCCGCTCGCAGCCCTCGAAATCAGAGCGACAGGCCGACCGATTCGACCCCGACTGCCGCGGTAGGGGTGGAACCACATAGGTCTGCCCCGGTAACGTGTTCGTTCGATGCCTCGCATCCTCGACCTTGAACAATCGCTCCTGTTGCTCGAGCTACAGGCGCCATTCGAAAAGCGCGATGTTCAGCTCGCCCGTCGCCGGATGGCCAAGCGCTGGCACCCCGACATTGCGCCGTCGGGGCGCCAGCACGAGCACCAGCGCCATCTGCAGGCGATCAACGAGGCGGCCGATCAGCTCGAGCAACTGGCCGAGACCTCGCGCGGAGGTCGCGTAAGCCGGAACGCCGTCAAGGTGTCGGCGGCGGCCGCGCGCCGCGTCCGGGCAGAAGAGGGCGCGCGCGCGTACGAAGCCGAGCAGCGGGCGCGTGCCACAGCGCAGGAGCGGGCCAAGCACGATCCGTTCGGCTCACGGGTGCCCGACCACTCGGTCGTGCACCGCTACGCTCGCTGCCTGTCCTATCCGGAATGGGGCGTCGGAACCGTGACCGGGATCTACTTCTCAGGCGATGAGGACAACGTCCAGCAGTGGGCGCGTGTGTCGTTCGCCGTGGGCGTGCGCACGGTGCCCGCGGGCTCATTGCAGTTCGTGGACTTCTCCAAGCCGGACCCGGCGGCCGACCGAGTTCAGCGCTTCATGACCGCCGCGCAGCACGCCCTGGCCGAAGGCGACGCCGCGCTGGCGGCCAAGCGTCTCGTGTTTGCCCGCGACGCGGAGCCGGCCAATCCCAACGTTCTCAGGTTGTTGACGGTGGCGTTCTGGCAGGCCGGCAACCTGCCGGCTGCAGCTCGCGCAGTCCGCGACTGGGCTCGCGCCGAGACGGACCGGCCGACCCCCGAGCGGTTCGCCTCGCGCATCTACGAGGACATGGGCGCGCTCGATCTCGCCGCCGACGCCGCCGCCCGCGCGACCGACCGCGCGCCCACCGACGCCTCCGCCTGGGCCCGGCTCGGCCGTCTGCGACTACGGCTGATGGATCGTGCGGGCGCGATCACATCGCTGGAGCAGGCGCGCCTGCTGGAGCCGACAGCCGAGACGCTGCTCGATCTCGCCCTCGCCTACAACCTCGCTGGCGACGTCGGCGCCCAGGTCTCGGCCGCACACGCCGCGACCGTCCTCGATTGCGATTCTCAGACCGCGTGGAGCGCCTATGCACACGCACTCGCGCGCACCGACCGCATCAGCGAATGCATCGAAGCCTGCAGGCGCGCACTTGCGCTCGGCTCGAGCCCCGAGATCGCCGACCTGCTGGAGCGCGCGCAGGCGGCCGTCCCCCGCGGCCTCTCTCGCCGCAGCGCTGCGGCGTAGCGGAGTCGCGAAGCGACTCCGCTAACCCTCGCGACCGCAGGCCGGGCAGACCTCCGTGGGACCGAGAGTGCGACCGCTGCATGCCGGACAATCCGTCGCGGACTCGAGCACGCCCAGAAGCTCGCCGACCCTGCAGACGAGCAGCCGCTCCTCGTCAACCTCGACCCACGCGCCTGCGGAGGCCGGGAAGACGACGTGGTCGCCGGGCTTGACCGGCATCCGCACACCGACGTGGTCCCACCAGTCCAGACCCCGGCCGACCGCCAGCACGATCCCGTGTTGGGGCGGCGGCTCGTCTGTTCCCGGCGGCACGAGCAACCCCGAGCGCCGGACCCGATCTGGGTCCAGCTCCTTGATCACTACCCGATCGAACAGGGGGCGAAGTTGCTGACGCACGATTTGGATCGTAGGGAAGTCGGCGCGCCGGGTCCGCTGCCAATGCGAGCCCGGCGCTTGACGCTCAGGTGATCGTGATCGACTCGGTCGCAGTCGTGGCGGCCTGGCCCGGACTGCTGTAGCTGCCGCCGGCAGTGAATTTGAGGAGCCGGCTGCAGGCAAGCCGCCAGGGGTCTGATCGACGCTCGCCGATGACCGCCAGCGTCCGCCCCAGGTCGTACCCTGTCGCCGGATGCGCCTGATCGTTGCGAGATGCTCGGTGAGCTATACCGGCCGGCTCGCCACGATGCTGGCCGAAGGCGTGCGACTGCTGATGATCAAAGCCGATGGCACGTTCATGGTCTGGGCCGACGGCGGCGGGCAGTCGGTCAAGCCGCTGAACTGGATGACGCCACCGACCGTGATCGAGGAGTCGCCCGGCTTGATCACGGTGCGCAAGCGGGCCGGCGCCAGCGAGGACCGGCTCGAGATCTCGATCTCAGAGGTGCTGTCCGACGTCAGCCACGAGATGGACCCGCCCGATGCGGGCGCCGGGCTTGCAAAGGACGGTGTCGAAGCGCACCTGCAGGAGTTGCTGGCGGCGGCGCCGCACTGGTGCGGCGAGGGGCTGCGACTCGTCCGCCGTGAGTGGCCGACCGACATCGGCCCGGTGGACCTCATGTGCCGCGAGGGCGACGAGGGATGGGTGGCGGTCGAGATCAAACGCGTCGGCGGGATCGACGCGGTCGAGCAGCTGTGCCGCTACCTCGAGCGAATCAGGGCGGATGGCGCCTTCGGCTCGTGCCGGGGCGTGCTCGCGGCGCAGGTGATCAAGCCGCAGGCGCGGGTGCTGGCGGAGTCCCGCGGGATCCAGTGCGTCGAGGTCGACATCGCGGTCCTACGCGGCGAGCGCGAGCCCGAGCTGCGGCTGTTCGCAGCCTGATCCGGGAAACCGCGCGCTCGCTAGAGGCGGGTGTGAACGAACGATTAGCGCGGCTCTTAGAGCCTGTCCGAATTACCCCTGGCCCCAGGCGGTGGCGACGAGCGACCGGGCGCCGGCGCGGTCACGGTGCTCGCACAGGTAGATCCCCTGCCAGGTGCCGAGCGCAAGCCGGCCTCGCGACAGCGGCAGCGTCAGGGAGGGCCCGAGCAGCGCCGCCTTGATATGCGCCGGCATGTCGTCGGGCCCCTCGAGGGTGTGCGTCCAGAACGGCGCCCGTTCGGGCACGGCAGCGTTGAACCAGGTCTCGAAGTCACGACGCACATCCGGCGAAGCGTTTTCGTTGAGCGCCAGCGAGGCCGAGGTGTGGGCGATCAGCAGGTGTAGCAGCCCGACCTCGATCCGCTCCAACCCCGGAAGCTCGGTGAGCACCTCGCGTGTGACCAGGTGAAAGCCCCGGGGCCGCGGCGCGAGCCGGACCTCGGATTGCAACCAGATCGCCCCCTCCTCGCTCATCGCTGATCCCCCCTCTGCGCTCATCGCTCATCGCTCATCGACGCAAGCGTATGCGCTCGCGGCCCCCAGTCGCGAAGCTCGTGCGACCCGGCGAGCGCAGCGGACTTTGCAGGGTGGGTCGAAATTGCCTGGTATTGTGCGCCGAGCCGAATTCCTGCATGCGTGCCGGAAGCGGGGGAACCGAGTTCCACCGGGGCGAATCCCGATCTGATGATCGGGTAGCGCGGCTTGATCAGCGGCCACGCAAGCCCGTCAGCTAACCCCGCAGGCAGACCATGAGCTCAAGGAACCGCAAATCGACAACCTCACGCGTACGCGTACGCGTAGTCGCCGTCGCGCTCGCGGTCGTGCTGGGCACGCTGTGTGCTGTGGCGGTACGCTCGTTGCCGCTGGGAGCCGGCACCGGCACCGCCACCGCCGCCGGTCCCAGCCTCGGCCAGCTCGACTCCGAGCTGAGCCATCAGCAATCTCAGCAGCAGCAGCTGTCCGCCAGCATTGCCTCGCTGGACGGTCTGATCTCTTCGTTGGACGCCCAGATCACCCTCGTTCAGACACGCGAGGCGACGGTCCGCGCGGCGCTGGCGCGCGACCAGCTCGCGCTCGCGGCGGCGCAGGCCGCACTCGCACGTGAGCGCGTCGAGGTGGCGCGCCTGCGGGCGCGCCTGGCACACGCGCGCGTCGTGCTCTCCGACCAGCTGAGGAGCAGCTATGAAGGCACCCGGCCTGACATCGTCTCGGTCGTGCTCGAGGCGCAGGGCTTCACGCAGCTGCTGGAGCAGCTCAACTTCCTGAGCCGCGCCGAGAACCAGCAGCAGACGCTGATCTCGGTCACGCGCGCGGCCAAGGCGCAGGCCGACGCCGCCGCCAGGCGGCTCGCCGTGCTGGAGTCCGACGAGCAGCGGATCACGGACGCGACCGGGATCGAGGCCGACGCGCTGGCCGGAATGAACGCGTTGCTGCATTCCCGCCAGGCCGCGCTGGCCGACGCGCGCGCGGCGCAGCGGTCGGCGCTCGCCGCCAGCCGTCAGCGCGGGTCCCAGCTGCGGGCAGCGATCGCCCGCGTACAGGCGCAGCAGGCGGCTGCCGCCCGCGCCGCCGCGGCGGCGCTGGCGGCGGGCTCCTATGGGGGCCCGGCGTTGGGCCCGTCGGGCGGCTGGGTGATCCCGTACGCGATCGTTCTGTGCGAGTCGGGCGGCCAGAACCTGCCGCCCAACAGCGCCGGCGCCTCGGGCTACTACCAGATCATCCCCGGCACCTGGAGCCTGTTTGGGGGTACCGGACCGGCCGCGTACCTCGCTCCGAAGGCCGAACAGGATGCAGTTGCCGCACGGATTTGGAATGGTGGTGCCGGTGCCTCCAACTGGGTCTGCGCAGGAATCGTCGGAATCCACTGAGCGGCGGCGGCTCGGCGCGCTGTGGCAGGCGCTGGAGCGCCACCGTCCGAAGACGCGAAGCATCTCGATCCATCCTCGTTACGCGAGGACGATCGCCGCAGCGCTGCTGGCGCTTGCACTCGCGGTGCGGATCGCGGAGGTGCAGCGCACCTCATACCGTCCGATCGGTGACGCCAACTCGTACCTGCAGCTGGCAAGCCAGGTCGCACACACCGGCGACTACGGCTCCAAGGACGTCGGCGCCGGCGGTTCGCAGGCACCGACCGCCTACTTCGCGCCGGGCTACCCGTACCTGCTCGCCGCGGTCGACGAGCTCGACGCTCACAACAGCGCCGCGGCCGGCGCCGTAGCGCCCGACCGCGTGATCAGCGCGTTCCTCGGCACTTTGATCGTGCTGCTGATCGGCCTGATCGCGCTCGAGTGCTTCGGCGAGTGGATCGCGCTGATCGCGCTGGCGATCGCCGCGGTGTATCCGGCGCTGGTGGAGCTGTCTGGGCTGCTGGTCGCCGAGAACCTGCTGGTCGCGTTCGAGCTGGCGGCGGTGTGGACGGCGCTGCGTGCGCAGCGCAGCCACTCCGGCAGCTGGCCGTTGGTCACCGGCGTACTGATCGGCCTTGCAGCGCTGACGCATACCAACGGCATCCTGCTGGCACTGCCGTTGGGGCTCGCGCTCACGGTCCTGCCCGGCTACGGCGCTCCTCGCCGCGCCGGCGCCGCGATGATGCTGTGCGCGCTCGGGTTCACGCTCGCGCCGTGGCTGCTGCGAGACGCCGCCGTCATGCACAGCTTCGTCCCGATCTCCGACGAGGCCGGGATCACGCTCGCCGGGACCTACAACCCGTCGTCGGCCGCTGCGAGCAACCCTCCGTACAAGTGGTTGTACTACCGCAACGTACCCGCCGACCGCGACATCGCCGTCCAGGCGCGTAACCTCAGCGAGACGCAGCTCGATTCGCGGCTGCTCAGCCGCGCACTCAGCTACATCGACTCACACCCACTGGCGCCGATCGAGGCTGGCTTTGACAACACGCGACGGCTACTCGAGCTGGAGGGATCGTTCGCCTGGCGCGCCTCGGCCGCGGCGATCGGTCTGAACGCCGGTACTGCCAGGATCGGCGTGATCGGCTTCTGGGTCCTGGCCGCGCTGGCGCTCGCCGGAGCGTTCACGCGGCTCCCACGTGCGGTGCCGAGGTGGCTGTGGGCGGTGCCGTTGCTGATGGCGCTGAGCATCGTGTTCGTCAACGCCGAGACGCCCCGGTTCCGGGAGCCGATCGACCCGTTCCTGATCCTGCTGGCGGCTTGCGCGCTGGCGAGTGCGATCAGCAAGCTGGCGGGCGTGCAGATCGTGATCCCGTTGCCGGTCCAATCGACCGAGGCGCCCGAGCTCGAGTCCTGAGCAGCCCGCACCCAGCGCCAGCGCCGGCGCGAGCGCGAGGCTGACGCAAACCCGGGAGATTCGCGCCAGCGAATCTCCCAAGGGAATCGCGCGCAGCGCGATTCCCCCCTAACGCTCGCCGGGCTGCCTACGCGGGTGCTGAGAGACCGGCACCGACAGGTCCAGCGCGGTCGACACGATCCGGTTCTGCTCCATTGCATGCGCGACCGGATAGCCCTCGCCCGAAGCCGCACGCTCCGGCCGTCCGATGTAGCCGATCTCGAGATGATCGGGCAGGATCTGTCGCATCCGTGCCGACATGTGCGCTCGGGCGCCCATGTTGCGGGGCTCCTCCTGGACCCACACGACCTCTTGCAACGACGGGAACGACTCGACGAGCTCGAGGATCTCGTTCTGCGGGAACGGGTACAGCAGCTCGACGCGTCCGATCGCGAGCCGTGGCTCCTCGACCCTGGACTCGTTCTCTTGCAGGTCGTAGTAGATCTTGCCGCTGCACAGGATCAGGCGGGTCACGGTGGTGGGATCGCCGACCGGATCGCCGAGCACCGGGTGGAAGCGCCCGGCGGACAGCTCCTGCACCGGGCTCGTCGCCCGCGCCAGGCGCAGCAGGCTCTTGGGCGTCATGATCACCAGCGGACGCTGCTTGGCGATCCGCGCCTGGCGGCGCAGCAGGTGGAAGTACTGGGCAGGCGTGGTCAGGTTCGCGACGCGGATATTGCCCTCTGCCGCGAGCTGCAGGAAGCGCTCCAGCCTCGCCGAGGAGTGCTCCGGCCCCGACCCCTCGTAGCCGTGCGGCAGCAGCAGCGTCAGCCGGCTCGTCTGCCCCCACTTGGCGAGGCCCGATACGACGAACTGGTCGATCATGACCTGCGCGCCGTTGGCGAAGTCGCCGAACTGAGCTTCCCACAGAACCAGGGTCTCCGGGCCCTCCTGCGAGTAGCCGTACTCGAACCCGAGGCACGCCATCTCCGACAGCGGGCTGTTGTGCAGCTCCATCGGCGCCAGCGCTCCCGGTAGGTGCTGCATTGCGCAGTGCTCGCGGCCGGTCTTGGGATCGTGCAGGACCAGGTGCCGGTGGCTGAAAGTGCCGCGCTCCGCATCCTGGCCGGTGAGCCTGATCGGGATCCCCTCGGTCAGCAGCGCCGCGAACGCAAGCGCCTCGGCGTGCGCCCAGTTGACGCCGGCGTCGCCGTCGATCGCCTCGCGCCGCTGGTCGAGCTGCTTGACGAGCTTCGGGTGTACCGTGAAGCCGTCGGGCACCGACAGCAGCTCGTCGTTGAGCACCCGCAGCCGGTCCAGCGGCACCGCCGTGTTGACCTCGGGGGACGGCGTACGGTCCAGCAGATACTCGCCGGTGTGCGGCTCGAACTCGCCGGCGGCGGCGATCCGGTCCTTGAGTTGTTTGTGCGCCTGCGTCAGGACCGCCCAGACGCTGTCGGTCATCTCGCCCGACTCCTGCTCGCTGACGACCCCCTGCGCGATCAGCTGCTTGGCGAACAGCTCGCGCACGGGCGGGTGCTTGCGAATTACCTGATACTCGAGCGGTTGCGTGTAGGCAGGCTCGTCCGCCTCGTTGTGACCGAACCGGCGATAGCCGATCAGGTCGATCAGCACGTCGTGCCCGAACTCCTGCCTGAACGCGAACGCCATCCGCACCGCCGCGATGCAGGCAGCAACATCGTCGGCGTTGACGTGGATGATCGGCACGTCGAAACCTTTCGCCAAGTCCGACGCCCACGTGGTCGAGCGCGAGTCGTCCGGATCGGTCGTGAATCCGATCTGGTTGTTCTGGATCAGGTGGATCGTGCCGCCGACCGTGTAGCCGTCGAGGGCCTGCAGATTGAGCGTCTCGGCGACCACGCCCTGCCCCGGGAAGGCGGCGTCGCCGTGCAGGACGACCGGGATCGCTCGGTTAGTGTCGCGGTGCGCGTGCGGTCCCTGACGGGTGGTCTGTGCAGCGCGCGTGGCGCCGGCGCCGACCGGCGCGACGAACTCCAGATGGCTCGGGTTGGACTCCAGGCGCACAGTGATCGACTCGCCGCCGGTCAGCTGATATGAGCCCTGTGCGCCGTGGTGGTACTTGACGTCGCCAGTTCCGCCCAGCGGGATCGTCGTGATCGGCTCGAGCGTCGAGGACCCTTCGAACTCGGCGAAGATCGAGCCGTAGGCACGGCCGAGGTTGTGCGCGAGCACGTTCAGACGACCACGGTGGGCCATCCCGATCACGACCTCCCGGGCGCCTATGCCGGCCGACAGCTTGATGATCTCATCGAGCATCGGCACCGTCAGATCGAGCCCTTCGACCGAGAACTGCTTCTGGCCGATATATGCGCGGTGCATGAACCGCTCGAGCACATCGACGTCGGTCAGCCGCTGCAGCAACGCGCGCTGCTCATCCGCGGTCAACGGCTGGCGAAACTCGCCGGTCTCGATCGCCTTGTGCAGCCACTCGCGCCGGCGGTGCGAGCCGATGTGCTCGGTTTCGTAGGCGATCGGACCGCAGTAGGTCTCTCGCAGTTGCGGCAGCACGTCGGCGAGCGTGTCGCCGGTCAGGTACTTGCCGAGCAGCGACGCCGGGATCCGCGCCATCAGCTCCGGCGTGAGCCCAAGCGATGCGGGGTCAAGCGATGGGTCGCCATGAGGCTCGCGGCCGAGCGGGTCCAGCCGCGCCGCCAGATGGCCGTGTGTGCGGTGCGCCTTGATCAGCGAATCGGCCGCCAGCACCCCGGCGAGCAGGCGTTCGTCGAACATGCCGGACGCTGCTGCCTGCGCGCGGGCGGGTGCACCAGCCGTGGCGGGAGCGCTGCCGGCACCCGCAGTGGGAGCACCGGTCGCCCGTGCTTGCGGAGCCGCAGCGAGCGCTGGCAGCAGCGCCCCGAGCGACTCGAAAACAGCTTCGTAGAAGCCGCCCTCGCCCTGCAGGCAAGCCTCGATCCGTGCCAGGAAGCGCCCCGACTCCGCCCCCTGAATGATCCTGTGGTCGTAGGTCGAGGTCATCGTCATGACCTTCTCAGCGCCGATGCTGGCGCCGACCGCGCCGAGCCCGACCGGGTATCCGATCGCTCCCGTCGCGACGATCGTTCCCTGCCCGACCATCAGCCGCGGAACCGACGCGAGCGTCCCGATCCCGCCCGGATTGGTGAGCGTGATGTTGGCGCCAGACAGCTCGTCGGCGGTCAGCGAGTTCGTCCTGGACTTCTCGACGAGCGCGTTGTAGGCCTCGAGGAACGCTCGGAAGCTGAGGCGGCCGGCATCGCGGATGACCGGCACCATCAGCGTGCGCGAACCGTCCTTCTTCTCGACGTCGACCGCGAGCCCGAAGTGCACGGCGCCGTCGTCGACGCGGTACGGGACGCCGTCACGCTCGAGGAAGTGATGGGCCATCACCGGCATCTCCGCGGTCGCGACGCGCGCGATCGCGTACGCGATCAAGTGCGTGAAGGAGACCTTGCGGCCGGCGTCCTTGAGCTGCTTGCGGCGGGCGTCCAGCGCTGTGACGGTGATCGTCCTGAAAGACGTCGCGGTCGGGATCGCGCGGCTCTCGTCCATGTAGCGCGCGAGCACCGCGGCCCCGCCCTTGATCCGCGTCGCGCCCGCCGCCGGCGGGGCGGGTGGCGCCGCGGCGCGATTGGCATCCGCGGCCACCGCGTCGCCGTCGAGCGCCACCGCCAGCACGTCTGACTTGGTGATCCGCCCGCCGCGCGCGCTGCCCCGCACCCGCGCCAGGTCGACCCCCGTGATCGCCGCCACGCGCTGGGCGATTGGTGATGCCCCGGCACCCGCGCCCGCGGGCGCGGTGCCTGCCGTGGCGCTCGCCGGCGATGCCGGGGCGCCGCGATCTTGCGCCTCGGGCCCGGCGAGCGACGCGCCGGCGCGCATGCGCGCGATCACCTGGCCAACCGTGACCGTGGCGCCCTCGGCGAACAGGATCTCGGTGATCGTCCCGCTGGCCGGTGCGGGCAGCTCCATGTCGACCTTGTCGGTCGAAATCTCGACAATCGTGTCGCCGCTGTTGACGGTGTCGCCGACGTTCACGCTCCACGCGAGGATCGTGCCCTCGGTGACCGACTCGCCGCCCGTGGGCGTGACGATATCGATCGAGACCGCGGCGGCGGCGGCGCCCGCGGGCACGTCCGTAGCTGCGGACCCGTCGGTCGCTGCGGGCGCGCCGGTCGCTGCGGGCGCACCGGTCGCTGCGGGCGCACCGGTCGCTGCGGGGCGCCGGTCGCGTGTGGCGCCGTTGCCGCTCGGAGCGATCTCGGCGAGCAGGCCGCCGACTTGCACCGTATCCCCCTCGCGGGCGTAGATTTTCACGAGCGTGCCCGCGACTGGCGCGGGAACCTCGGCGTCGACCTTGTCCGTCGAGATCTCGACGATCGTCTCGCCGCTGGCGACCTCGTCGCCCTCCTGCTTGTGCCACTCGAGCACCGAGCCCTCGGCCACGGAATCGCCCATGGCGGGCATGACCAGCTGGAAGTAGGCTGTCTCAACGGCCATGTTGGACCTCAACTGTAACGACCCGCTGCCCGCGTCGGTGCGACTCGACGATGAACCCGCACGAACCGAAGAAAGGTCCCAGCCCGCCAAGCACCGCCACCGTGACCGCCAGCCAGAAGGGGATCACACGCGCGCGTGCGGCCGCGATGCAGGTGAGCGACATGCCGATCCAGATCAACCCGTGCGCGAGCCCGAAGATGAAGGTCGCAGGCTGCGGGTTGCCGAGCACGAACGCGCAGACAAGCAGCGAGGCGTAGATGCACGAGTGCATGAACGACACGGCCTCGAGCCGTCTGAACGTGATGAAAGCGGGAAAGCTCACGCGTCGACCAGCGCCGCCATGTTGCGCAGCGGCGCGTCGGCCTCGGTCGGCCAGCTTGCCACCTCGGCTGGCCACCAGGCGAACCCGTCGTGCTCGTGGTCGGGCGTGACGATCGCACCGTCGGGCAGCCACGCCTGCCCGATGAGCATCGTCAGCTCGTTGGGAAGCAGCACCAGCGACTCGATCGTCAATCGCTCCGGGCGCACCGACCACTCCTCCAGCAGTTCGCGAGCGAGCGTCTCGCTCGGGTCCTCGCCGACCTCGACCGAGCCGCCCGCGCCCAGCGCCCAGCGCCCGGCCCAGGTCGCGAGCCATCCCGCCCGGTGTCCGGCCAGCCAGCGGCCGTCGGCGGAGCGCACCACGCACGAAGCAGACAGGCTTTGAGCCGCGTTCTCGGCCAGCAGCCGCAGCGCCCAGCGCACCGGCTGCAGCTCGAGCGCCAGGCGACCGGGCTCGGCACGAAAATCCACCAGCCTCGCGGCCATGCCGTCGTGGGCCGGCGAGCCGCGCTCGCGCAAGGCAGCGATCGCGCGGTCGGCGGCGGCGGCGCTACGCGCGTCGGGTTCGAACGGATCCGAGCGCCATGAGACTTCGATCTGCGCGGGCTCCCACGGACCCCGAGCGAGGATGCCAGGTCCTGTCACACTGCGAAAGTTACCGATGCGGCGTCGGCTGCCAAGACAACCGCTCCAGCCGCTACCGTGCCTGCGATACCACTGACTCCCTTCATGCGCACTCGCGTCCTTTACCAGAACTTGGTACGTTGACTTCGGGCATTCAACCAGAACGGCTTTTCGGCTGCTGCGGCACGATCAAACTTCGGTGTGACGGTCACTGCAGCGATGGTTAGCGTGGCGATCCTGGGACCGGGTGGCGTCGGCGGCTTTCTCGCAGCGGCGCTGCAGCGCGCGGGCGAGCAGGTCACCGTGATCGCCCGCGAGAGCACGACCAAGGTGGTCAGGCGAGACGGAATCGACGTGCACAGCGTCAGGCTCGGCGAGTTCGTCGCCAAGCCTCGAGCCCGTGCGACACTCGATTTTCCGGTGGACGTTCTGTTCGTGGCGACCAAGGCGATTGGACTGACGGACGCGCTGGCGCGGATTGCCGTCACGCCGGGTCTGATCGTGCCGCTGCTCAACGGGCTTGACCACATCGAGCTGCTGCGCGAGCGGTTCGGCTCGTCGTACGTCGCCGCCGGGACGATCAGGATCGAGTCAGACCGCCCGAGCCCCGGACACGTGGTCCACAGCAGTCCGATGCTGCTCGTCGAGCTGGCCGCCGACGATCCGGCGGTGGCCGCAAAGCTGCCGGCAGTGGTCCAGGCGCTCAAGCGCGCAGAGGTGCCGGCGCAGATCGGCAGCTCCGAGAAGCAGGTGCTCTGGTCCAAGCTGGTCCGGCTCAACGCGCTCGCCTCCACGACAAGCGTTTGCGGTCAGCCGATCGGCTACGTCCGCAGCGACCCTGAGTGGCGCATGGCGCTCACGGGCTGCATCGACGAAGGCGCCGCCGTCGCCAACGCCGACGGCGCCAGCATCGACGC
Source organism: uncultured Solirubrobacterales bacterium (assembly GCA_963709135.1). Taxonomy (GTDB): domain Bacteria; phylum Actinomycetota; class Thermoleophilia; order Solirubrobacterales; family Solirubrobacteraceae; genus Palsa-465. Next base: position 1,130,562 of record CAVPVI010000005.1, read on the forward strand.
CGCCGCAGCGCTGGCCGAGCTCGAGGGCGCGCACGCCACGCTCGGGTCCTCGATGCAGCGGGACCTGGACGCGGGCCGCACGCCCGAGCTCGACGCGATTCAGGGCTCCGTGCTGCGCGCCGGCGCCCGGCTCGGCGTCCCGTGCCCGACGATCACCTCGCTGAGCGCCCAGATCGCCGCACGCGCAGGCATCCCGGCACCCTCAGCCGACGGCCGCGGGCGCGCCTAGAACGGAGGGCGTAGGGGCGTCGGTGCGGTGCGCGCCGGCTCGACCTCGACGACTTGCCGATCGGCGACCGCGTCGAGCACTTCCTCCTGCGCTTCCTCGGCGTCGGCGCCGTGGTCACCGTCGCAGAGGATGCGGAACTGGCCGGTGCCGCCGCCGTCGGCCTGCAGCACGATTCCCGGCAGGATCTGCTCGCCGTCCTCGAGCCCGAGCCGCTCGATGTCGAAGTTCGCCATCCCGATCCCCCACGTGTGGTGGGAGGGGTTCTCGCGGTCGTGGATCGCGACGCCTTGTGCGAGGCGCTCCAGCAGGTACGCGATCTTGTTGAACTCCGCCATTGCAAGAAAGGCTAATGCACGAAGTCGGCGCCCGCCGCGCCGAACCTGCGAGCGGGCCCCGTCAGGCGCGTCCAGACGCGGTCGAAAACAGCACGAATTCCCCGCGCGCGCCCTAACACCAAACGCGAGTAACACAATCTACCAAAGTACTACTAAGAGCCTGTCCGAATTACCCCGCGCACGTCTGGCGGCAGCGGACCGGCGCTCGCCAGCCGCACACTGGGCATTCGGACAGGCTCTAAGCCCGCTCGATTATCTCGATCCGGTAGCCGTCTGGATCGCGCACGAAGCACAGCCTTGAACCGCCTTCGCGGACGGAGTAGGGGGCACGCTCGGGCTCGATCCCCTGCTCGGCCAGCGCCAACAGGGTACCGTCGAGATCCGCGGTCGTGATTGCGATGTGGCCGTAGCCGGTGCCGATCTCGTAGGAGTCGGAGCGACCGAAGTTGTAGGTCAGCTCGAGCCGTGGGTCGGGACCGTCCTCGGGCAGCCCCATGAACACGTTGATTGCTTCTTCGCGGATCGGATGCCGGCCCATCTCCTTGAAGCCGAGCGCCTCGTAGAAGGCGACCGAACGATCGATGTCCATGATCCGGTAGCACGTATGAACGAGGCCCATCCCGTCACAGGATACGCTCTACGCATGGTGATCGAGCGTTCGATGAGCGACCCTTGGCTGTCGAACACCTATGTAGTGGCCGACGAGCGCAACCGCCAGGCGGTGATGATCGACGCCGGGGGCCCGGTGGCGCCGCTGCTGGAGCGCATCAACGCCGCAGCAGTGGGCGCTCACCCATGTGCTGCTGACCCACCACCACTACGACCACGTTTGCGAGCTGGAGAAGGTGTCGGCCAGCCACCCGGACGCGGCGGTACTGATCCACGCGCTCGAGCGCGACCAGGTCCCCGGCGCGACCGGGACGATCACGCCGGGGCAGACGATCCACTGCGGGGCGCTCGCGATCGAGCCGCTCCACACGCCCGGTCATACCGCCGGGATGGTCTCGCTGCTGATCAACGGCGCCGACGTGTTCACCGGTGACACGCTGTTCAAGGGCTCGGTCGGCGGCGTGCGGGCAGCAGGGCACACGACCTACGCCGACCTCGTCTCCTCGATCATGGACAAGCTGCTCAAACTGCCGCCCGCCACGCGCATCCACCCGGGTCACACCGACCCCACGACCGTCGCTGACGAGCTCGAGCACAACGCCTTCGTGCGAATCTGGAGGGGACTCGACCCCGAGGGCAGCGAGCCCTGCACGGCACTTGGCAAGCCGGCGACGCTGATCCTGCTCGGCGATGATTACGACGGTGGCCACAAGGCCTGGGTGCGCTGGCAGGATGGCTCGGACGACATCGTCCCCGGGTCGCAGGTCGTCGTTTCGGATAGCTCGCCGCCGCGATCCCCCGCTTAGAGCCGTGCCGAAGGACAAGATGCCGACCTCGCGCATGAGCCGCAGCGCGAAGCTCGGTGGACTCGCCGCGGGCCAAGCGATCCGTCAGGCGGGCACGATCGCCGCTAACGTGACGCGCACCAAGGAGGGGCGCGATGCGGCGCTGGAGCGCCGCCACATCGAGGCCGCCGAGCAGATCGTGACGGCACTGGGGTCGATGAAGGGCGCCGCGATGAAGGTCGGGCAGGTAATGTCGTTCCTAGACGTCGGCGTCGTGCCGCTGGAATACCGGGAGGAGTTCCAGCGCAAGCTCTCGGCCCTGCGCGACGCCGCCCCGACGGTCACCTTCAAGGACATGCGCAAGGTGATCGAGCACGAGCTCGACAGCCCGCTGGCCGAGGTGTTCACCGAGTTCAACGAGGATCCGGTCGCGGCCGCGTCGATCGGACAGGTCTACCGGGCGAAGCTGCACGATGGGCGCGACGTGGCGGTCAAGGTCCAGTACCCAGGGATCGCCTCCGCGGTGCGGGCCGACATGCAGAACCTCGGCATGATCTTGCGGCTCGTCAAGCGGATCGCGCCCGGGCTTGACCCGAAGGCGATCGGCGACGAGATCCGCGAGCGGATCGAGGAGGAGCTCGACTACGAGCTCGAGGCCAGCAACCAGCGCACGCTGGCGAGGATCCACAAGGGACACCCGTTCATCGTCGTCCCCAACGTCGTCACGTCGCTGTCGCGCGAGCGCGTGCTGGTCAGCGAGTTCGTCGAAGGTGTCGGATTCGAAGAGCTGCGCTCCTACACACAGGAGCAGCGTGATCGGATCGGCGAGATCCTGTTCCGCTTCTACTTCGGCTGCCTGTACCGCCACCACGAGTTCTCGGGCGACCCGCACCCGGGCAATTCGATGCTGCTGGCCGACGACCGCGTCGCGTTCTTCGACTTCGGGCTGTTCAAGCGGATGCCGGCCGGCGCGGTCGAGCTCGAGACCAAGGTCGTGCGCGCGGTGATCGAGGGCGAAGCGGACACGATCATGCGCCTCGGCTCCGAGGTCGGCTTCTTCCCCCACCCCGATCGCTTCGATCCCGATCTGGTGCTGGAGCACTTCCGTGCGGCATCCGCGTGGTACACGGTCGATCAGGAGGTCGAGTTGACGCCCGAGTACGCGACCCAGGTGCTGATCGACATGAGCGACCCGCGCTCCGAGTACTTTGGGCAGCTGCGCCACGAGTCCGCGCCGCCGGATCACCTGTTCGGCCGGCGGATGGAGCTGCTGACGCTGGCGGTGATCTCGCAACTGCGCGCGCACGGCAACTTTCACCGGATCGCCCGGGAATGGTTCTACGGCGATCCGCCGGCCACCGAGCTCGGCCGCCAGGAGGCCGAGTTCTACGCGCACGCGCGCTAGTCGACTACCGGGTTAGGGCGCTGCGGGTGCCCTTATTGAGATAGGCCCTAAACGCGCTGGATCTGCAGCAGGGTGGTGCCGGCGTGACCACCGAGACCGGCGGTGATCGCCACGCGGGCGCCGGGCTTGACCCAGCCGAGCTCGACCACGCGCTTGGCGGTGTCGGCGATCAGCGTCTCGAACGTTTCGTGGCGACGCATCGAGGCCGCCTGCACGCCCCACATGAAGCCGCAGCGCTGCACGGTCTCCTTGCCGGGCGACAGCGCCAGGATCGGAACCTGAGGACGGTGGGCCGAGATCAGCCTGGCCGAGCGGCCCGACAGAGTCGGCACCACCAGCGCCGCCACGTGCAGGTCGCGCGCGGCAGCGACGGCGCTGAACGTGATCGTGTAGGAGGGGTCGCGCAGATCGCGCTGGACGCGCTCCCCGTTCCACAGCTTGAATGGCAGGCTGTGCTCGGTGCGGTCCGCGATCGCGGCCATCATCGCCACCGAGTCGACCGGGTAGGCGCCGATCGAGGTCTCCTGCGAGAGCATCACCATGTCGGTGCCGTCGAGGATCGCGTTGGCGACATCAGCCGCCTCGGCCCGGGTCGGGCGCGGTGAGGAGACCATCGAGTCGAGCATCTGGCCGGCGGTGATCGACAGGCGCGCATGGTGCCCAGCGATTCTCAGCAGGCGCTTCTGCGCGATCGGGACGTCCTCGATCGGCAGCAGGATGCCGAGGTGGCCACGGGCCACCATCACACAGTCCGCCGTCCTGATGATCTCCTCGGCGGCATCGACCGCCTGCGGGCGTTCGATCTTGGCGATCAGCGGTATGCGCGTGTGCTGGCGGACCTTCTGGATCTCATCGGCGCTCTGCACGAACGACAGCGCGATCCCGTCGACGCCGATCTCGTCGCCGAAGCGGATCAGCTCGAGGTCCTCCTCACCGACCGCATCCAGTCCCTTGGTCGAGCCCGAGACGTAGAGGCTCGCGTGCGAGCCGACCGAGCCACCGCTCTCCACCAGCGTCTCGACCTCGCGCTCGGCGGCGCGCACGGCGCTCACGCGCAGGCGGATCCCGCCGTCGGCGAGGTACACCACGTCGCCTCGCGCGACGTTGTCGGCCAGTCCGGCCCAGCCAACCGAGATCTGCCGCTCATCGCCCTCGGCAGAGGCGCCGCACTGCAGCACCAGCCGCTCGCTCGGCTTCAGCTCGACGAGCCCATCCTTGAGCGCACCGATCCGTAGCCTCGGGCCCGGCAGATCCAGAAGGATCGCGATCGGGCGCCCGGCCTGCGCGGCGGCGGTTCTGACCCGCTCGGCGTTTTCGGCGTGCATCTCGCGGCTGCCTTGCGAGAAATCGAGGCGGGCGACGTCAAGGCCCGCCTGGACCATCCTCGCGAGCACTTCGGGGTCGCGAGAGGCGGGACCGATGGTGGCGACAATCTTCGTTCGGCGCATATGAACACGGGAAGTTACTCGACAAATGCTCCCGAGCGGATCAAGACCTCGCCATCGACCGTCAGCTGCCCACCGTTGCGCAGGTCGCAGATCAGATCCCAGTGCAGCGCCGACTCGTTCACGCCCCCGGTCTCCGGATAGGAGCGGCCGAGCGCCAGATGTACCGTGCCGGCGATCTTCTCGTCCAGCAGGGTCGAGCCGGTGGCGCAATCGATGCCGGTGTTGGTCCCGATCCCCAGCTCGCCGAGCGACCGCGCCCCGGCGTCGGTGGCCAGCGCCGCAGCGAGGTGCTCGGCGCCGCGCAGCGCGCTCCAGCTCACCACGCGGCCGCCGTCGAATCTCAGCCTGACGCCCGAGACAAGCTCACCGCGCGCCATCGACGGCACGCCGAACTGGATCGTGCCGCTGGCCGAGTCCTCGAGCGGGCCCGTGAACACCTCGCCGCTGGGCATGTTGCGCCGCCCGTCGGAGTTGATCCACAAGCGCCCGTCGACGCGCAGGCGTAGGTCGGTTCCGGGCGCCTCGATCCGCACCTCGCCGGCGCCGTGCAGGCGCTCGATGAGCCGCTGCTGGCGAGCGCTCAACTCCTGCCAGGCCGCGACCGGGTCCGGGCGGTCCAGGAACAGGGCTCGCTGCACGAACGCCGCGTAGTCGTGCTCGCTCATCCCGGCCTGCCGGGCGAGCGCCGGCGTCGGCCAGATCGTCGAGCACCAGCGGCGCGCCAAGCGCGCGTTCTGCAGCGGCCGGCGGGCAAGCGCCGTGCGCAGGACCAGCGCGGGGTCGATGCCGGCGAGCGCCCGCGTGTCGGCGGGCGCGTCGATGCGGACGCTCGCCGCCACCGCACGAGCTTCGATCAGCTCGAGCGGCGCGAACAAATCGAGCTGCTCAGGCCGGGCGTAGCGGTGGAAGTCGGCTGCCAGTCCGGGCGGGGCGAGTCGCAGCAGCGGCCAGGCGCCGCGCTGCAGCAGCGCTCGGTGCAGCGCCGCCGCCGGCGCCTGTGCGAGCGTCGTGGTGTTGACCAGCACCTGCTGGCCGGAGCCCGCCTGCAGGCACCAGTCGCAGATCAGCGCCGCGAACGCGTCGGCATCGATCACGGCGCCCTCAGCGCCGGGATCCCCGGGCGCCTGCAGATCCGCAACGCTCACGGCGCCTGCTCAATCCGGCCGGTCACGGCGCCTGCACAACCCGGCCGGTCACGGCCTGCACAACCCGGCCGGTCACGGCCTGCACAACCCGGCCGGTCACGGCGCCTGCACAACCCGGCCGGTCACGGCCTGCACAACCCGCCGGTCACGGCGCCTGCACGTCCGGGAAGTTGGCCTGCAGATGCGCGCGCAGCGCCTCGCGCACGAACCGCCGCTCGTCGGCTGACGCCATCCGGTAGCGGCCTAGCAGCTCCTTCTGGCGTTCGATCCGCACGCCCGAGATCGTCCACGCGACGGCAAGCCGCTCGAACAGGAACTCCGTGGCACGCTGCCAAGCGTCTTCGCGCTGGCGCCCGCCGCTGAGCACGTTCGCGTACTCGACGCGTGCGGCGGGCGTCAGCGAGCCGCGCAGGACGAGCAGGCTCCCGTCGGCGTCACGGTATTCGCCGAGCGGAGCCTTGAGCTTCTCACGCGGAGCCTTGCGCTTTGCCACTGGAGTATTTTGCGCCCCGCGTCAGTCTGGCGCGTCGGCCGCACGCTCGAGCTTGGCGGAGACGTCCCCTGCGACCGCGTGGGCGTGCCCGGCCCAAACCACCGTCGGCTGCAGCGCCGCGAGCTTGCGGATCGAGGCGCGGGCCTGCTGTCCGTCCTGGTTGAACGCCGGGTGCGGCACCCGCGGGGCACCCTTGATCCCGGTCTGCGGATCGAGCGTGTAGATGCAGTCGGACACAAGCGCCAGCTTGTCCTCGGCGCGGTAGAGGCCGATCAGGCCGGGCGCGTGACCGGGCAGATGCACGACCCTGAAGCCCGCGATCTCGTCGCCCTCGGCCACAGTGCCGGCGATCGGCACGGCGCCGGCGTCCCAGGCGCGCAACAGGCTGGAGTAGATCGGCCGCGCCCACCATGACAGCTTCGTGAGATCCCAGTAGTCGCGCAGCCACGACGGCGAGAGCGCGGCTGCGCTCTCGGCCTCGTGGCAGTAGACCGGCGCCCCCAAGGCACCAGCGGCGCCGCGGTGATCGGCGTCGGCATGCCCGAGCACCACGCGCCTGGCGCCGCCGATCCGCGCGCAAGCGCGCGCGAGCAGCTCCTTCATGCCCGCGACGCCGGCATCGAACACGGTCACGCCGCCCTCGTCGGCGATCAGATAGACGTTCATGTTGCGCGTCAGCCCGCCGCGCAACACCCACACACCGGCGGCGATCGCCTCGGCATCCGCGCCCGCGGCCATCCGGCGCACGCGCGCCGCGGCGCCCGCCAGCCGGTCCACGCGCAGCGGGCACTTGGCGGTCTGCTCGGTCGCTGCCATCACGAGACGGAGTCTAAAGTCACCTCCAGCTATGGATGCTCAGCCGCCACGGACTCTCCCCACGTTTCCCCTCTCCACGAGGGGAAACGTCGGTCGAGTTGGAACGACTGGCCGGCGATGACGCGCGAGCGGGAACTGGGACGGGGCGAGCGGGTTCTGCCCGGCTGCTGGCGGCTGCGGCTGCCGACGCCGATGGTGGGCGTGCCGCACGTCAACGCCTGGGCGCTCGCGGGCCAGGGCGGATTGGTCCTGTTCGACACCGGCATCCACCAGCCCGGCTCGCTGGCGCAGCTGGAGCGCGCGCTGAACGACGCGGGCTTTGCGATCGACGATGTGCGCCTGGTGGTGATCACGCACGCGCACGCTGACCACTGGGGCGAGGCGGCGCCGATCCGCGAGCGGACTGGCTGCGAGGTCTGGGCGCACCCCAACCGCCTACACGGCGTCGAGCCGCTCGAGGATCCGGATGCGGCGTTCGCGCGGCGCCTGCAGATCGCCCGCCGCTGCGGTCTGGAGCAAGCGGCGCTCGCGCAGTTCGAGGCGCGGATCCGCAACATGCGCCCGGCCGTGGCCGGGCTTGTACCCGTTGACCGCGAACTCACCGCCGGCGTCGAGATCGAGACCGACCTCGGCGCCTGGCGCGTCTACGAGACGCCCGGGCACGCGCCCTCGCACGTGTGCCTGTTCGAGCCCGAGCGCCGCCTGCTGATCGCCGGCGACCACCTGCTCGGCCGCCCGTCGCTGTACTTCGACTACGGCTATACCGACGACCCCGTGGGCGAGTTCCTGAACTCGCTGCACGTGATCGAGCCGCTCGACGCGCGCCTGTGCATGTCCGGTCACGGGCGAACCTTCACCGACATCCACGCGCACATCGAGGACACCCGCGCGCTAGTGGCCAGCCACACCGACGCCGCGATCGGGGCACTGCGCCAGCGGCCGGGCAACGCGCTGGCGCTGGCGCCGGCGATCTTCGGCGAGCGCTTCACGCCGGAGACCGCGATCTGGCGGCTGACCGAGACGCTCTGCTACCTGCGCCACCTCGAGGCGGCCGGGCTGATCGCGCGCGAGCCCGAGAGCCAGCGCTGGCGGCTGCTGGCCGGGGCTGGCGCCTGATCGCGCACGCGCCCGGCGACCGCGACCGCGACCGCAACCGCAACCGCAACCCGGCAACCGCAACCGCAACCCGGCAACCCCAACCGCAACCGCAACCCGGCAACCGCAACCGCGACCGCGCCCGGCGACCGCGACCGGCGACCGCGACCGCGAGCCCGAGCCCGAGCCCGAGCCCGAGCCAACCTTGACACATCTCTGTCAAGGTTGGTATGGTGGCGCGCCATGCGCATCGATCAGATCATCGCCACCAGCAAGGAGCCGGTCTTCTCGTTCGAGTTCTTCCCGCCGAAGACCGACGAGGGCGAGCGCAACCTGCGCGCCGCATTGGGCGAGCTGCGCCCGCTGGAGCCTGACTTCGCGTCGGTGACCTACGGCGCCGGCGGCTCGACCCGCAACCGCACGCTCGAGGTCACGAAGTGGCTGCAACAGGAGCTCGAGATCGAGGCGATGGCGCATCTCAGCTGCGTCGGCTGCACCCGCGCGGAGCTGACCGCGATCATCGAAGGGATCGCGCAGGCCGGGATCGAGAACATCCTCGCGCTGCGCGGCGACCCGCCGCGCGGCACCGCCGAATGGACGCCCCACCCCGGCGGATTGCACTACTCGACCGAGCTCGTCGCATTGATCGCGAAGCGCCAGCCGTCGATGAGCATCGGCGCCGCCTGCTTCCCCGAGGTGCACCCGGAAGCGTCCGACCTCGCCCACGACCTGCGCTTCCTCAAGCAGAAGACCGACAACGGGGCCGCGTTCCTGATCACTCAGCTGTTCTTCGAGAACAGGTTGTACTTCCAGTTCGTGCAGGCGGCCCGGGCCGCCGGCATCGAAGTCCCGATCCTGCCGGGGATCATGCCGATCAACGACGTCTCGCAGATCAAGACGATCACCGGGATGTGCGGCGCCAGCATTCCGCCGGCGCTGCTGGAGCAGCTCGAGCTGCGCGGAGCCGATCAGGATGCGGTGACGGAGCTGGGCGTCTCCTACGCGACCCTGCAGTGCGCCGAGTTGCTCGCGCACGGCGCGCCGGGGATCCACTTCTACACGCTCAACCGCTCGCCGGCGACGCGCGCGATCCTCTCAGCACTAAAGCTGCTACGCCCCTGGGACGAGCTCTAGCTCCGCGGTCGCGTACGCTCTTGGCGGCGTGGACGAGATTGCCTACAGGATCAGGAGATCAGACCGCGCCAAGCGGGTACGGGTGACCGTCGACGCGACGCGCGGGGTCGAGGTCGTGCTGCCGCGACGCGCCAGCCGGCACCACGCGGAGACCGCGATCGCCGAGCTGCGTCCGTGGATCGAGCGCCGCCGCAACGAGCTCGAGCAGGCGCGCGCGACCGTGGCCGCGCGCGGCGCCACGGTGCCGTACCTCGGCGCCCAGCTGTCGCTGATCGCGCAGGCGGGCCGGGAACGCGTGTACCGCGACGGGGACGCGCTGCTGGTGCCGGCCGCGCCGGCGCAGCGCGACCCAGCCCTGGAGCGCTGGTACCGGCGCGCGGCGCGCGCCGAGATCGCGCCACGGCTGGACGACGCCTGCCAGCAGGCCGGCAGCGCCTACACGAAGCTGACGATCCGCGCCCAGCGCACACGCTGGGCGAGCTGCTCGCGGAGCGGCGCGATGAGCTTCAACTGGCGGCTGCTGCTGGCGCCGGAGCCGATCCTCGACTACGTCGTCTGGCACGAGGTCTGCCACCTCGAGGTGATGGACCACTCGCCGCGCTTCTGGGCGCTACTCGCGGCGCGCTGCCCGGACTACCGCCGGCACGCGAGCTGGCTGCGCCGGCACGGCGCGACGCTGGTGCTGTGAGCCGAGATGCAGCGCCTCCGGGGAGCGTGCTGAGTATTGCGTGTATATGGCGCAATACTGAGCGAGCTCACCCAGATCAGCGCGTCCGAGCTAGAGCCCGGACGCGCAGGGCGGTCCGCTCAACCGCGGGCTGACACCGGCACGTAATCGACGCCGCGCGCACCGGTGTAGATCTGGCGCGGACGGGCGATCTTCTGCTCGGAGTCGTCGATCATCTCCAGCCACTGCGCGATCCAGCCGGCCGTGCGCCCGATCGCGAACAGCACCGGGAAGTACTCGACGGGCATCCCCAGCGCCTCGTAGATCAGGCCCGAGTAGAAGTCGACGTTCGGGTAGAGCTTGCGCTTGACGAAGTACTCGTCCTCGAGCGCGATCTTCTCGAGCTCCGAGGCGATGTCCAGCAGCGGGTTCTTGCCCGTCACCTCGAACACCTCCTCGGTCGCCACCTTGATGATCTTTGCGCGCGGATCGAAGTTCTTGTAGACGCGGTGCCCGAAGCCCATCAGCTTCTCGCGGCCGTCCTTGACGCCCTCGATGAACTCGGGCACGCGGCTGATGTCGCCGATCCGGCGCAGCATCCGCAGCACGGCCTCGTTGGCGCCGCCGTGCAGCGGGCCGTAGAGCGCGGCGATGCCCGCCGCGACCGACGAGTATGGGTCGACCTGCGAAGAGCCGACCGCGCGTACGGAGCTGGTCGAGCAGTTCTGCTCGTGGTCGGCGTGCAGGATGAACAGCACGTCGAGCGCGTGCTCGAGGCGCGGGTCGGGTTGATACTTCAACTCGGTCATCTTGTAGATCATCGAGAGGAAGTTGCCCGCATAGCTGAGGTCGTTGTCCGGATAGTTGTAGGGCAGGCCGCGGTTGTGGCGGTAGGAGAAGGCGGCCAGCGTCGGCATCTTCGCGATCAGGCGAATCACCTGGATGTAGCGCTTCTCCGCGTCCTTGATCGCGTTCGCCTCCGGGTAGAACGTCGACAGCGCCCCGACCGACGCCAGCAGCATCCCCATCGGGTGCGCGTCGTAGCGGAAGCCCTGCATGAAGCCCTTGATGTTCTCGTGCACGAACGTGTGCGTCGTGATCCGGTAGGTCCAGTCGTCGAGCTGGGCCTGGGTGGGCAACGCCCCGTGGATCAGCAGATAGGCGACCTCGAGATAGCTCGACTTCTCGGCGAGCTGCTCGATCGGATAGCCGCGGTACTCGAGGATCCCGCGGTCGCCATCGATGAACGTGATCGACGAGCGGCAGGCGGCCGTGTTCATGAACGCCGGGTCGTAGGTCATCAGGCCGAAGTCTTCGTCGTCGACCTTGATCTTGCGCAGCTCGGTGGCGCGCACGGTGCCGTCTTCGATCGGCACCTCGTAGGTTCTGCCCGTACGGTTATCGGTGATCGTCAGCGTCGCGGACTTGCTGACTTCCAAGCCATTGCGCTGCTCAGCCGTTTCGGTCGCCATGCAACTCCTCCTCGCGCGGTAGACGAAATAACTACTCTAGTACCAGTTGCAACACCCGCGCCTGAAAAGTTAGCCCGACCTGGGCCGGTGGGGCGGGCCCCTCGGGGATGCAGCTACCCGCGCGGCGCCCGCGGCAGTCCCGGGCTCTCGCCCTCGTAGCGGCTCTCGGTGGCCGCCCGCTGGCCTTGGTAGTGGCTGCCCAGGCCGGGACTCCCGTAGGGCCGCAGCGCCGGACGGTCGAGCGCCATGAACGACAGCTGCGCGATCGGCAGGCCCGGGTAGAGCTTGATCGGCACGCGCGTGAGGTTGTTGAGCTCCAGCGTCAGCGTGCCCTTCCAGCCCGGGTCGCAGAAGCCCGCGGTCGCGTGCACGATCAGGCCAAGGCGTCCGAGGCTCGACTTGCCCTCGATGCGGGCGACGATGTCGTCCGGCAGCTCGACCCACTCGAGCGTGCGCCCGAGGCAGAACTCGCCGGGATGGATCACGAACGCGCCGTCCGCGGGGACCGTGACCTCCTCGGTGAGGTTGTCCGGTGGCTGGCGCAGATCGATGGCCGCGATCCGGTGGTTGTGGAACACGCGGAAGGAGTCGCCCAGGCGCAGATCGACGCTGGCGGGCTGCACCAGTTCGGGCGACCACGGGTCGATCCGGATCCGCCCGTCGCTGACCGCCTGCAGGATCGAGGCATCGGACAGGACCGCGGCCGCCGGCGCGCTCATCGCAGCGTCAGCGGCTTCTCGATCAACCGCGTCATGCGTCCCAGCTCGGCCACGCGCGCGGTGATCTCCTCACGCGTGAGGCCGGCCACGCGCTCGGTTCCGAAGCGCTCGACGTTGAACGACGCCAGCGCCGTCCCGTAGGCCATCGCGCGGCACAGCAGCTCGTGGTGCAGCGGCTCGTGCGGGTACGCCGCGATGTAGCCGACGAAGCCGCCGGCGAAGCTGTCGCCGGCGCCGGTCGGATCGACGACGGTCTCGAGCGGGAATGCGGGCAGCGCGAAGAAGCCCTCCTCGGTCACCATCGCCGCCCCGTACTCGCCCTGCTTGGCGACCACCACGCGTGGGCCCCAGCGGCGCACCGCGCGTGCGGCCAGCACGAGGTTGGGCTCCCCGGTCAACTGCCGCAACTCCGCGTCGTTGAGGATCAGGCAGTCGACCTCGGCGATCGCGGCGATCAGCGAGTCGCGCGCGGTCTCGATCCACAGGTTCATCGAGTCGAGTGCGACGAACCGGGCGCGCTCGCACTGCGCCCGCACCTGGCGCTGCAGGTCGGGCTGGATGTTCGCCAGGAACAAGACATCGCTCGCCTTCGAGCGCTCGGACAGCTTCGGCTCGAACTCGGCGAACACGTTCAGCTGCGTGTCGAGCGTCTGACGGTCGTTGAGGTCCCAGCCGTAGACGCCGCTCCAGAAGAACGTCTTGCCTCCGGCGATGTGCTCGATGTCGTCTGTGTGCACGCCGCGCGCCGCCAGGACCGCCACGCAGTCCTCACCGAAATCGTCGCCGACCGGCCCCACTACGCGGACGTCGTCGAAGAACGAGGCGGCCAGCGCAAAGTGCACGGCGGAGCCGCCGAGCATCCGTTCACGCTCGCCAAACGGAGTCTTGACCGCGTCGAACGCGATCGATCCAACTACGGTTACGGGCATCGGGTCAGGAATCTACGGCACCCGCAACAATTCCTGCGGGCGCCCCTCTAGGGCACCCGCAGGGCGCCCTAGCGACGAACGCGACTGCCGTCCGGGTCGAACAGCGGCTCACGCGCCACCTCGCCCGTCACCCAACGCCCGAAGATGTCGATCTCGACGTCGGCACCGAGCTCGACGCCCGCGGGCAGGTAGGCGTACGCGATCGATCGCTCGACCGTGTACCCGAAGCCGCCGCTGGTGACCCTGCCGAGCACCTCGCCGCCGACCCGCACGGGCTCGTTGCCGAGCGCCACCGACTCGGCGTCGTCGAGCACGATGCAGCGCAGCAGCCGTGATGGCGCCGCGGCGCCATCACGCAACGCCTGCGAGCCGAGGAAGTCCTTGTCCTCGCGGACGCAGAACCCGAGCCCGGCCTCATAGGGCGTCTCGTCGGGGGTGATGTCAGCCGCCCACACGCGGTAGCCCTTCTCCAGCCGCAACGAGTCGATCGCGCGGTAGCCGCAGGCCACCAGTCCGTGCTCACGACCCGCGTCCCACAGCGATCGCCACAACGCGCTGCCGTACTCTGCCGGGCAGTACAGCTCCCAGCCGTGCTCGCCGACGAATGTGACCCGCAGGGCCCGCACCGGCACGTCGCCGACGCTGATCTCGCGCAGCCGCATGTAGGCGAAGTCGAGCGGGTCCGGCGTCAGGTGCCCCAGCACGTCGTGGGCACGGGGGCCCCAGAGGCCGAAGCACGCCCAGCGCGAGGTCACGTCCGCGAGGCGCACCGAGCCGTCGGCCGGTAGGTGCTTGCGGATCCAGCTCGCGTCGTGGTTGCCGAACGCCGTCCCGGTGACGATCTGGAACAGCTCCTCCTCGATCCGCGCGACCGTGAAGTCGCACTCGATGCCGCCGTGTTGGTTGAGCATCTGCGTATATGTGATCTGGCCGATCTCGCGCGCGACGCGGTTGTCACACAGCCACTCGAGCAACGCCGCCGCGCCGGGCCCGCTCAGCTCGAGCTTGGCGAACGAGGACTCGTCGAACAAGCCTGCCGTCTCGCGCGCGGCACGGTGCTCGGCGCCGATCGCCGGCGACCAATGGATCCCGGCCCAGCCGCGCGGGCGCAACGACTCGTCGCCTCCAGCGGCGTTGGTCTCATACCAGTTGACGCGCTCCCAACCGGATTTCTCGCCGAACGCGGCGCCGTGCACGAGGTGCCACTCATAGGCACTCGAGATTCGCAGCGGCCGCCCCGCCTGGCGCTCGTGCCCGGGGAAGCGGATGTCGTAGTAGGTCTCGTAGACCTCGGTCGTGCGCTGCAACGTGTAGCTGGGCGAGCGGTACTGCGGACCGAAGCGGCGGATGTCCATCTCCCAGACGTCGCTCGCAGGCTCGCCGGCGAGGATCCACTGCGCCAGCACGCGGCCGATCCCGCCGGCGCCCGCGAGCCCGTGCGCGCAGAAGCCGGCCGCCACGAACAGGCCGGCGACCTCGCTCTCGCCGAGGCAGAACTCATTGTCGGGCGTGAACGCCTCGGGGCCGTTGATCAAGCGCGTGATCTCGATCCCGTCCATCGCCGGAACGCGCCGGCGCGAGTTCTCGGCGATCTCCTCGAAGCGCGGCCAGTCGTCCTGCAGCAGGCGGCCGTTGAAGTCGGGTGGGATCCGGTCCACGAGCTTGTCGTCGAGCGCGAACGGCGCGCTGTTGCGCTCGTAGCCGCCCATCACCAGCCCCTCGCCCTCCTCGCGGAAGTAGATCAGGAGGTCGGGGTCGCGCAGCGTCGGCAGGTGCTCCCCCGGCGTGCGCTCGCGGAACGGCTGCGTCACCAGGTACTGGTGCGAGAACGGGATCACCGGCACCCTGATCCCAGCCATGCGGCCGATCTCGGCGGCGAACATGCCACCGGCATTGACGACGATCTCGGCCTCCACCGGCCCCCACTCGGTCTGTACGCCGCGCACGCGCCCACGCTGCACGTCGATGCCGGTCACGCGCGTGTGCGTGAACACGCGGCAGCCGCCGGCGCGCGCGCCGGCGATCAGCGCGCTGGTGAGCAGCGCCGGGTCCAGATAACCGTCGCTCGGCAGGTAGGAGCCGCAGCGCACCGCGTCGGTGCTCATCAGCGGGAACAGCTCCTTGCACTGGTCGGGCGAGATCAGCTCCAGCGGGAGCCCGAACGTCTTCGCCCAGGCTACCTGACGCATCACCTCCTGCTCACGCTCTTGCGTGCAGGCCAGGCGGATCCCGCCGCACTGCACCCAGCCGCAGTCGAGCTCGCGGTAGGTGGCGACCGAATCCATCATCAGCCGCGTCAGCGCGACGGTGCTGCGCAGCTGCCCGACCAGGCCGGCGGAGTGGAAGGTCGAGCCGCTCGTGAGCTCGTCGCGATCGAGCACGATCACATCGCGCTCTCCCAGCGCTGCGAGGTGGTAGGCGATCGCGGCGCCGCCGACGCCGCCGCCGATGATCACGACGCGGGCGCGGTCCGGGAGCTCACGTGGACGCGGCATCGAGCCAGCCTTTCAATCGGGAGTCAGCAGCCGCTTGCGCCAGCCGCTCGTAGTGCCGCTGCGCGTAGCCGGCGAAGTCGAACTCGAGCTCGGAGATCAGGCCCTGCAGGACCCCCCAGGCGGCTTCGCGCGCGTCGGAGACGATCCGCATCAGCGCCAGCCCGGCGCGCGCGCCGGGCATCGGCGGCGCGCCGAAGTACGCCTCCAGCAGATGCTCCGTAGCGGCCTCGCCGAACTCGTTGTTGACGGCCAGGTTGGCGAGGTCGAACAGCCTGTGACCCATGCCCGCGTATTCCCAGTCGACCAGCAGGGTCCCGCCCGGCGTGGCCAGCAGGTTCGCCGCCAGCAGATCGTTGTGGCAGGGCACCGGCTCGGTGAGCGGCAGCGCCTGCGCGATCTGCGCCACCAGCTCCTGCGCGCCGCGGTAGGCCTCTGGCAGCTCGCCGCCGCGCTGCGCGACCGTGACGGCGTAGCGCTCCAGCAGCTCCGGTACCCAGAAGCGCACCGGCAACGCGAGCCCCGAGCCGTGGAAGGCGCGCAGCGCCCGCGCCACCGGTGCCGGGTCGCCCGCCAGCGCCGGCGCTTCGATCGGCTGCCCCTGCGCAAACTCGGTGACGAAGCATTCGCCGTCGGTGAACGCCAGCGCGGGGCCGATCTGCAGGCGTGCTGCCTGCCCGGCGGCCAGACGCTCAGCGTTGCGGTCGATCCCCAGCAGCGCGGTGTCCTTGCCGGGCAGGCGCACGACGTAGTCGCGCGCGCCGAACGCCACGCGGTAATTGCGATTCGTGATCCCGCCGCTGAGTGGCACCGGCTCACCGACCCGCGTTCCAAGCTCGCGCTCGATCCGTGTCAGGATCTCGTCCAGGTCCGGCATCGCGCGGACACCCTAGCGCTTATGGCGTGACTCCTATACCTTCGCTTTTTGATCCGCGAGCTCGCAGCGGGCGGGTTTCGAAGCGGTAAAACGTGCTGGGAAGAGAGGAATTTCTGTGGATCTAGACGAGCTGAGAGCGCGCGTGGCCGCTGGGGAGATCGACACGGTCCTGCTGGCCCTGACCGACATGCAGGGCCGCCTGCAGGGCAAGCGCCTGACCGCCAAGCATTTCCTGGATGTCGTCGCACATCACGGAGCCGAGGGTTGCAACTACCTGCTCGCGGTCGATGTCGAGATGAACCCGGTCGAGGGTTACGAGATGGCCTCCTGGGAGCGCGGCTACGGCGACTTCGAGCTGCGTCCGGACCTCTCGACGCTGCGCCCTGTGCCCTGGCAGGACGGCACGGTGCTGTGCCTGGCCGACCTCGGCTGGGCCGACGGCAGCGACGTGGCGGCGTCACCGCGACAGGTGCTGCGCGCCCAGCTTGCGCGCCTGGCGCAGCGCGGTTGGAGCTCGAACGCCTCGACCGAGCTCGAGTTCCTGGTGTTCCGTGACACCTACGAGCAGGCCTGGCGCAAGCGCTACCGCGAGCTCGAGCCCGCAAACCTCTACAACGTCGACTACTCGCTCCTCGGGACCGCTCGCATCGAACCGCTGATCCGCCGGATCCGCAACGCGATGGCCGGCGCCGGCCTCGAGGTCGAGAACTCCAAGGGCGAGTGCAACCTCGGCCAGCACGAGATCAACTTCCGCTACGCCGATGCTCTGAGCTGCGCGGACAACCACTCGATCTACAAGAACGCCGCCAAGGAGATCGCCGCCCAGGAGGGCATGTCGATCAGCTACATCGCGAAGTTCGACGAGCGCGAGGGCAACTCGTGCCACATCCACTTCTCGCTGTCGGACAGCTCGGGACCGTTGTTCTCGCGTGAAACGGCCGTGTTCGAGTCGTTCCTGGCGGGCCAGCTCGCGTGCCTGCGCGAGCTGACGCTGTTCCTGGCGCCGAACGTCAACTCCTACAAGCGCTACGCCGCCGGTTCGTTCGCGCCGACCGCGGTCGCCTGGGGGCACGACAACCGCACCTGTTCGCTGCGCGTGGTCGGCCACGGAGCAGCGCTGCGGTTCGAGAACCGCGCCGGGGGGGCCGACCTGAATCCGTATCTGGCGCTCAGCGCGATCATCGCCTCCGGCCTGCACGGGGTCGATCACGGGCTGACGCTCGAGGCGCCCTACACGGGCAACGCCTACCTGGCAACCGACAAGCCACGCCTGCCGAGCACGCTGCGTGAGGCCCGCGAGCTGTTCGCGGGCAGCGACGTGGCGCGCGGCGCGTTCGGCGAGCAGGTTCTCGCGCACTACCTCAACGCCGCCGACGTGGAGCTGGCAGCATTCGACGCGGTCGTGACCGACTGGGAGCTGCAACGGGGGTTCGAGCGCTTGTGAGCGACGCAGCCGCAGCGGCGGCGGGGTCGCGACCCTCGAGCAGCCTGCCGGAAGCGGCCGTCTCGCCCGAGACGATCTTCGCCCCGGTCCACTCGCTGACCGCGTTCGAGGAGACGGTCGGGCGGCTCGGCACGGCGATCAAGCTCGGCCTACTGCCCCCTGGGACACGACTGCCGGCCGAGCGCGAGCTGTGCGCACGCCTCGGAATCGCGCGCTCGACGCTGCGCCAGGCGCTGGTCGCGCTCGGGCAGAGCGGCCACCTGGTCGCGACCCGCGGGCGCGGCGGCGGCACGTTCGTGGCGGAGGTGCTGCCGCCATCCGGGCCGCCGCCGCCGGAGGTGCTGCGCGCCTGGCGTGAGACCTGCGATGCGCGGATGACCGTCGAGCTCGGGGTCGCGTGGCTCGCCGCCGAGCGAGCCACGCCCGCGGCGCTCGACGTGCTTGCCGAGATCGCGGTTTCGCTCGACTCGATGCTGGAGGACTTCGCGTCCTACCGGCAGGCCGACATCCGCCTGCACGTCTGCCTGGCCGAGGCGACCCGCAACCCGCGCCTGGTGGCGGCGATGACCGAGGTGCAGGGCGCGATGACCGGCCTGATCACGCTGATCGCGCACCCCCCCGGAGTGCTCGCTTCCTCCAACAACCAACATCACCGGCTGCTGGCGGCGCTGGCGCGCCGCGATCCGAGCGCCGCGGCCCGTGAGATGGCCGAGCACCTGCGCGGTACCGAGCACATCTTGGCGGGGTTGCTGCCGGGCGAGCGGCCGCTGCAGTCGGACTCGAGGGCCGGGTAGGCGAGCGGGCGCTGCAGTCGGACTCGAGGGCCGGGTAGGCGAGCGGGCGGCAGGACCGGCGGTCCAAGCACGGGCTCGCGATGCAGTACCCAGCTTGACTTCGCGGGTCGGCCAGGTTAGCTTTGCCCACCCGTTAAGGACGGACCATTACACCTTTCGCGTAGGGACGAGGAGGTTAGGGATGACTGCAGGCACCGAGATTCCGTTGACCGATGAGCAGCGACTCGCGGAGCTGGGCTACAAACAGGAGTTGCACCGCGGCTGGAGCAGCTTCTCCAACTTCGCGATCTCGTTCTCGATCATCTCGGTGCTGGCAGGGTGCTTCACGACCTACGGGCAGGCGTTCGTCAACGGCGGCCCGGTCGCGATCTCGATCGCGTGGCCGGTGATCTGCGCCCTGATCCTGATCGGCGTCGCGTTCCCGATGTCGGAGCTCGCCTCGGCCTTCCCGACCTCCGGCGGGATCTACTACTGGGCCTCGAAGCTGGGTGGCGCCGGCTGGGGCTGGTTCACCGGCTGGTTCAACCTGATCGGCCTGGTGGCCGTGGTCGCGTCGGTCGACTATGTTGTCGCCACCTTCCTGACGAACCTGCTGGGCCTCTACGACCTGCACCTCGTGTTCAACTTCGCGAAGGCCGCCGCCGGCACCGACGTGCACTACACGGCGCACGTGATCTTCGCCATGTTCGCGCTGATCCTGCTGATCCACGGGCTGCTGAACGTGTTCTCCAGCCATCTGGTGTCGGTGTTCAACGCGATCTCGGTCTGGTGGCACGTGATCGGCGTCGCCGTGATCGTCGTGATCCTGATTGCCGTCCCCGCGCACCACGCGAGCTTCTCGTACGTGTTCGGCCACCGCATCAACGGCTCGGGCTTCTCCAACGGCATGTACTGGTACTACGTGCTGCCGGTCGGCTTCCTGCTGACGATGTACACGATCACCGGCTACGACGCCTCCGCGCACGTCTCCGAGGAAACCCACGGCGCCGACTCGGCGGCGCCGAAGGGCGTCTGGCGCTCGGTCTTCTACTCGGCCGTGATCGGCTGGATCGTGCTGCTGGCGATCACCTTCGCGATCCAGAAGAGCAAGGAGACCGCGATCCTCGGGGCCGGATTCCCGGCGCTCGAGATCTTCGAGACGGCGCTGAGCTCGGCCGCCGCCAAGGCCGTGATCCTGATCTCGACCGTCGGGCAGCTGTTCTGCGGGATGGCGTGCGTGACCAGCGCCTCGCGGATGACGTTCGCGTTCTCCCGCGACGGCGCCGTGCCCGGCCACAACCTCTGGCGGCGGTTGGGCAAGAACCGCACGCCGACCTGGTCGGTGCTGTTCGTGTGCGTGTTCGCGCTGATCGTCACGATCCCCGCTTTCTTCCCGAACTCGAAGGGCTCCCCGATCGCGTTCTACGCGGTCACCTCGATCTCGGTGATCGGGCTCTACATCGCCTACACGATCCCCGTGTTCCTGCGCTGGCGCAAGGGCGCCGACTTCCAGGTCGGGCCCTGGAACAACGGCGCCAAGTACCGCTGGATGAACCCGATCGGGGTGATCCTGGTGATCGTCTGCGTGGTCATCTTCTGCTTGCCGTTCACGCCCGCCGGGGTCTACTTCGGCAAGAGCTTCAGCTGGTCCTCGGTGAACTACGCGCCGCTGGTGACGATCGCCGTGATCGTCGCCGTGACGCTCTGGTACCAGCTGTCGGCGCGCAAGACGTTCAAGGGTCCGATCCGTACGATCGACGAGCTGTGAGGCCTTCAATGGTGATTCGATTGAGGAGCTTCACGGCAGTCAATCGTGCAACGGAGACACTGGAACAGAGATGACCGAAACCCTCGCTGTGATCGAGCCCGCCACCGAGGCGGTGCTCGAGCACGTTCCGCGCGCCGGCGTGCAGGAGGTCGACGACGCAGTCGATCGGGCGCGCGCGGCATATCCGGCCTGGCGCGCGCTCGCGCCCGCGGCGCGCGCAGAGCGGCTGCGCGCGCTGGCCGACGCGATCGCGGTCGAGCACGAGCAGCTGGCGCTGCTGGAGGCGCGCAACGCCGGCAAGCCGATCGCCGACGCGCGCGGCGAGATCGGCATGGCGATCGACACCTTCCGCTACTACGCCGGCGCGCCCGAGCGTCCACTCGGCGAGACGGTCCCGGTGGCCGGCGGCCTGGCGTTCACGGTGCGCGAGCCGCTCGGCGTGGTCGGCCTGATCACGCCCTGGAACTTCCCGTTGACGATCGCCTGCTGGAAGCTCGGTCCGGCGCTCGCGGCCGGCAATACGGTCGTGCTCAAGCCCGCCGAGCTGACACCGCTGACGGCGCTGCGCTTCGAGCAGATCGCGGTCGCCTCGGGGATCCCGGAGGGCGTCGTCAACGTCGTCGTCGGGCCCGGCCGCACCTGCGGCCAGCGGCTGGTCGAGCACCCGGATGTGGCCAAGATCGCGTTCACGGGCTCGACCGAGGTCGGTCGCTCGATCGCCGCCGGTGCCGCGGGCACGATCAAGCGCATCACGCTGGAGCTCGGCGGCAAGTCTGCCAACGTCGTGTTCGAGGACGCCGACCTCGGCGCCGCCGCGGCGGCGGCACCGGGAGCGGTGTTCGGCAACGCCGGCCAGGACTGTTGCGCGCGCTCGCGGATCCTCGTGCAGAGATCGGTGCTGGATCGCTTCCTGGAGCTGCTGGCGGAGGCGGTGCAGGCGATCAAGGTCGGCGACCCGCTCGACGAGCAGACGCAGATGGGACCGTTGATCTCCGCCGGGCAGCGCGAGACCGTGTCCTCGTTCGTCGACGAGCACGCGCCGGTCGCGGTCCGCGGCTCGCTGCCCGACGGGCCCGGCTACTGGTTCGCACCGACGGTGCTGTGCCCGGTGGACCCCAATGACCGTGCCGCGCGCGAGGAGATCTTCGGTCCGGTCGCGTGCGTGATCCCATTCGACGACGAGGCGCAGGCGGTGGCGCTCGCCAACGACACGATCTACGGGCTGTCGGGCTCTATCTGGACCCGCGACGGCGCCCGCGCGCTGCGCGTAGCGCGCGCGATCGACACCGGCGTGCTGTCGATCAACTCCAACAACTCGGTGCGCGTCAGCACCCCGTTCGGCGGGTTCAAGCAGTCGGGCTACGGCCGTGAGCTCGGGCCGCACGCGCTTGACGCCTACACCGAGGTCAAGACCATCTACTACGCGACATCATGAGATTGCAAGGAAAAGTCTGTGTGATCACCGGCGCCGCGGGGGGCATCGGCTTGGCGAGCGCCGAGCGGTTCGCGCGCGAGGGCGCGCGCGTGGTCGGCGTGGACCTGCGCGAGCACACCGTCGGCGAGCTCTCGCTGGAGGCCGATCTGAGCGACGAGGCGACCGTCAAGGCACTGTACGCGCGCGTGCGCGAGGAGCTCGGCCGGATCGACGTGCTGTTCAACAACGCCGGCATCTCCCCCAACGACGACGCCTCCGTGCTCGACACCACGCTGGCGGCCTGGGAGCGGGTCCAGGCCGCCAACCTCCGCAGCGTGTTCCTGTGCTGCAAGCACGGGATCCCGCACCTGCTGGAGAACGACCCGCCCGGCGGCTCGGTGATCAACACCGCCTCGTTCGTGGCGGTGCTCGGCGCCGCGACCTCGCAGATCTCCTACACGGCCTCGAAGGGAGCCGTGCTCGCGCTCTCTCGCGAGATCGGCGTCGAGTTCGCCCGCCGCGGCGTTCGCGTCAACGCCCTGTGCCCCGGTCCGGTCGACACGCCGCTGCTGCGCGAGCTGTTCTCCAAGGATCCCGAGCGGGCGGCGCGACGCCTGGTGCACGTGCCGATGGGCCGCTTCGGCGACGCGGCGGAGATCGCCGCGGCGGCGCTGTTCCTCGCCAGCGACGACTCGAGCTTCATGACCGCCTCGTCGCTGCTGGTCGACGGCGGCATCAACGGCGCCTACGTGACGCCGATCTAGGGACGCGCTAACGCGCGTCCTTGGGAGATTCGCTGGCGCGAATCTCCCGGGAATCGGTTACGGAGCCGCGTTCCTAGACGCGCTAACGCGCGTCCTTGGGAGATTCGCTGGCGCGAATCTCCCGGGAATCGGTTACGGAGCCGCGTTCCTATAGATGACTGATTCCGTTTTGATACGGAATCACTCATCTAGGGCCTGGAGGCGCGTCCAGCGCCTACGCCGCCGCGCGCGATGCGAGGCGGCGGCGTGCCCGCTCGCCGGCGGACTCGGGCGCAGCCCGGGCGCGGTCGACGGCCGCCAGCGCGCCGCCGATCCCGAGCAGGACCCAGGTCAGCGGGTCCTCGAGGAAGTCGGCGTACAGCATCGTGTGTAGCACCAGCGCCAGGAACGCCGCCGCCAATCCGGCGCGCGTCGGATCGGCGCGCGCGCCGCGCAGCAGCGTGAAGATCGCGACGATCACCAGCGGCACGTACACCAGCAGCCCGATCAGCCCCTGCTCGGCGGCGATCGTGATCGGGATCGTGTGCGATGCAGCCAGCGAGCTCGGGGTTCCCTGGTTGTGCAGGCGGTACTCGAGCACGAACGAGCCGGAGCCGTAGCCCCACAGCGGCCGCTGCTCGAACAGGTGCAGGCCGCCGGTCACCAGGTTTGCACGCCCGCTCGAGGCGCCGTTGAGTCCCTGGTTGAGGCCGAACGTCTTCGGCGCGATCACCGCCGCGCCGGCGCCCAGAACTGCCACCAGGCCGATCGCGGCGAGCACCGGGCGCAGCTTCCAGCGCATCGCGGCAAGCGTGGCAAGGCCGACCAGCAGCGCCGCCAGGCTCGAGCGAGACAGCGTCAACACCAGTCCGCCCCAGAGGATCGCGAGCACGGCGATCACGCCCAGCTGGACCCGCCGGCGCTCGTCGTAGAGGAGCACCGCGACCAGCACGATCATCACCAGTGCCAGATAGCGTCCGAAGATGTCCGGATCGAAGAACACCGAGTTGACCGTGAAGTAGGTGTGCACCTCGTTGGCCGCGATCAGCTTCGGGTTGAGCAGCAGCGTCTTGGTCGCATACTCGACGAAGCCGATGCACGCGAACACCACGGCGAGCACCGCCGTCACCTGCAGGCAGTGCTTGATCAGCGCGCGGTCCCAGTCGAGCTCCCACAGCAGCGCCAACAGCAGCGCGAACGGGACGTAGAAGAACACCATCTGCTGCAGCGCCTTCTCGAAGCCCGAAGTCGAGTCGGCGCTCGGGGAGTACACCGCCTGGAGCGCGTACAGCACCAGCGAAGCCGCCAGCAACCTCACCAGCCAGCCGACCGCCGGGCGCCTCGCGGCTGGTTCGCTGCCGGCGCCCCGCAAGCTGTTGACGATCGACGCCAGCGATGCCGACGCGACCACGAAGTACAGGGGCACGAGCAGGTTCGAGGTGTTGCCACCGGCGGCGATCGGGACCCGGAAGGGCAACGCGAGCATCGCCGCCGGACCGAGCAGCCGCGGGCGCCGTGCGAGCAGGAGCGCGACCGCGGCGAGCGCGACCAGCGCCACCACGGCGCCGGCGGCGGCCTGCGCCGGATGCCTGTGCACGAGCCCGAGTTGCGGGGAGTGCCAGATGTCGTCGAGCAACAGGACCGGAGCCAGCAGCAGCGCGCCGAGCATTGCCCATGCGCGCCGGCGCGCCCCGCTGAGCAGCATCGCAGCAGCGGCCAGCGCCGCCACGGCGATCACGCCCAATTTCGGGAGCGGCCCTGATAGCACGGCGAAAGCGATCACGAGCGCACAGCCTAGAGAACGTCTCCAGGCAGGCGGATCCTCTACGCTGCTTGCTCATGTCCGCTGCGAAGCTCTCGCTGGCGTGTGGGCTGGTGGCGGTTTCGCTGTGCGGGTGCGGTATCGCCGCAAAACCGCTCGCCGGAACGCCGGATCTGATCAGCCTGCCAGGCAATCATGCGAAGGTCGACGACCCGCGCTCCCAGCACCTCACGTGTATGCGCAGCGACGGCCTCGCCGCGCGCGCGTTCACGGCGGCCGCGGGAAGGCCCGGGATCCAGGTCGGCGCCGCGCCGGCCGGTCCTACGATCGTGTTCTATTCCACCCCGGGCGCTGCGCAGGCACTCCAGATCGAGGGCCAGGCAGAGGCGGCCGAGGTGATCGGCAGCGCGCTGCTCTACCCGAACGAGGCTTCCGATCGCGAGCTGTCGAAGGTCGAGCAGTGCCTCGCGCTGGGCGTGAACGGCTAACTTCAATGCGTCAGCCCTGATGAACGTGTCCGTCCCCACCGCCGAGCCGACCGCCTCACCGCGCGCCGGCAGCGGCGATGTCGGCGTCGCGGTCCGGCGCCTTTCAGACGGGCGCTTCTACCTGTGGTTGACGCTCGCCGCGGTTGCGATCGCGGCGCTGTCGCTGACGATCCCGTCAACGCCGAGCTATGACCCATGGGCGTGGCTGGTGTGGGGGCGCGAGATCGTGCACCTCGGCCTGCACACGCCGGGCGGTCCGACCTGGAAGCCGCTGCCGGTGCTGTTCACGACCGTGTTCGCCGTGTTCGGCGGTGCTCAGCCGTTTCTGTGGCTCCTGACCGCGCGGGCCGGCGCGATCATCGCCTGCGTGATGGTCTTCAAGCTGAGCGCGCGAATCGTCTGGTGGCTGCGCGGTGATCTGATGGCCGGCCCGCGGGCCGGCCGTCAAGCGGGCACGCTCGAGCGCCTCGGCGCGCTGGCGCCGGCACTGCTGGCGGGCGCGATCCCGATGCTCGGGCTGGGCTTCTCGAGCGGCTTCCTGTCCGAGAGCGCGCTCGGCTACTCCGAGGGGCTGATGCTCGCGGCGGTCCTGGTCGCGGCCGAGCGCCACCTCGACGGCCACCGCCGGCAGGCCTTTGCGCTCGGCTTCGTGGCGGCGCTCGATCGGCCCGAGATCTGGCTGTTCTGGGGGCCGTACGGACTGTGGCTGATGTGGAAGGACCCGAGCTCGCGCAAGCTGGTCGTGAGCCTCGCGGTGCTGACGCTGGTGCTGTGGTTCGTGCCGCAGTACTGGGGCTCGGGGTCGTTCACCAGCGGCGTCGCCCGCGCCCAGCATCCGCGCTCCAACAGCGCCGCGTTCGCCAGTTGCCCGTTCTGCGCCGAGCTGCACCTGCATGCGTGGCCACAGGTGCTGTTCAGGATCAAGGTGGCGGGGGCGCTCGCCGTGGGCGTCGCGATGTTCGCGCTATTGGCGCTGTGGCGCTCACGACCGGGCTTCGTGCAGTGGCGCCTGTGGCGCGCGGATGCCGGCTTGAAGCTGGAGAGCGAGCGCGAGCGAGCGCTGCTGGTGCTGGCGCTGTGCGGGATCTTCGGACTCGCCTGGTGGGTGCTGGTCGCGCTCGAGACGCAGGCCGGCTTCTCGGGCAACGATCGCTACCTGGTGCTCGGCTCGGCGTTGATCGACCTCGCCGGCGGTGTCGGCTTCGGCTGGGCTGCGCTCGCGCTTGCACGGCAGGCCAAGCGCTTGCGGCCGGCACTGAGGGCGCGCCTGGCGGCACCGAGGTCGGGCGCGCTGGCGAGCATCGTCGCTGCTGCGGTGTTCCTGCTCGTCCCCAACTGGGTAGGGCCGAACCTGATCAGCATCCCCGCGACGCACAGCTCCCTGCTCTACCAGGCGCACCTGCGCCAGGATGTCGAGGCGCTCGTCAAGCGCGCAGGCGGAGCCAAGCAGGTGCTCGCCTGCGGCAGCGTGATGTCCGAGGGCTTCCAGGTGCCGATGGTCGCCTGGTACCTCGACGTGCGCACGCTGCGCGTGGAGGCGCCGCCGGCGGTCAACGCGCAAGGGGTGGCGGTGCCGCCGCTGCCCTGGCCGAACGTGATCTTCCAGGATCGCGACACGCGCAATGCGTCGCTGCTGCCGCTGCCGGCGACGATCCTGGCGTGGGAGCACGCGGGCGCCCATTACACGTTCACGGCCACACGCACCGTCTACTTCTTCGAGGACTGCCGGAAGTAACACAAGCTGTGGTCCGCTTCCGAAACACGTCGACATTCGCGCGGGCCCCGGCGCAGGAGACCAGCAAGTGATGGCCGCCACCGTCGCACCGCCCACTGACAGCGCTGTCGATATCGAGGTCTCCCGGCTCGTACCGGGGTGGCTGCTGAGGGTGCCCCTGTGGGCGCAGGTCGGCGCCTTCCTGACGGTCCTGATCGCGGTCTCGGCGGTGCTGCGCACGCACTTCATAGGCGGGCAGTTCTGGATGGACGAAGCGATCGCGGTCGGGATCTCCTCGCACTCATTGGCGGCGATCCCGGGCGTCTTGCGCCATGACGGGTCGCCGCCGCTCTATTACCTGCTGCTGCACATCTGGATGACGATCTTCGGTTCCTCCGAAGTCGCCACGCACGCGCTGTCGTTGCTCTTCGGCCTGCTGACGATCCCGCTCGGGATGTGGGCGGGGTGGAGCCTGCTCGGCCGGCGCGCCGGCGTCTACGCGGCGGTGCTGTTCGCGTTCAACGCGTTCCTCACGACTTACAGCCAGGAGACGCGCATGTACTCGCTGATGGCGCTGCTCGGGCTGCTGGCGACCGCCGGTTTCCTGCACGGGTTCGTCTACCGGCGGCGGCGCTACGTGGTGCTGTTCGCGGTCGCGCAAGCCGCGATGCTGTACACGCACGCTTGGGGGATCCTGTTCGGGGTCGCTTCGGTGATCGCGCTGGCGCTCGTCTACCGGCTCAGCGACGACCGCCAGAACCTGCTCAAGGACGCGGTGCTCGCCTACCTCGGCGCCGGCCTGCTGTTCGCGCCGTGGCTGCCGAACTTCCTCTACCAGGCGACCCACACGGCCGCGCCCTGGGACACCGCGCCGCGCTTCGGCGCCCCGGTCCAGATCTCACGCATCGTGCTCGGCGGCGATAAGGCGGCGGTCGTGCTGGTGGCCGCCGCGCTGATCGGTCTCGCCGGCTTGTTCGCGCGGCGCTCCTCACGCACGCTCGAGGCGAAGCTGATGTGGGCGCTGATCGTGCTGCCTGCCGCGACGCTGGTGCTGGCCTGGATCTCCTCTCAGATCACCCCGGCCTGGGTCCCGCGCTACTTCGCGCCGATCGTCGCCTCGATCGTGCTGGTGCTGGCGTTCGGCATGGCCCGGGCAGGAGCCGTCGGCCTGATCGCGCTCGTGCTGTCGGTGGTCTTCGTCGTCGATCAGGCTCCGTACAGCCCCAAGTACAAGAGCGATATGCGGATCGTCGGCGCCGAGCTGGGGCCAAAGCTGCATCGTGGCGATCTGGTGATCGTCGGGCAGCCGGAGCAGACGCCACTCGCCTACTACTACCTGCCGGCGGGACTGCGCTTCGCCAACACAGCCGGCGGCGCGGTCAGTGACCCGACCTACATGAACTGGGTCGACGCGCTCGACCGGCTGCAGGCGGGGAGCTGGCCCGCGACCGTGACGAAGCTGATCGACAGCGTCAAGCCCGGCCAGCAACTGCTCTACATCCGCCCGCTGACCGAGGGGGCGCAGAACTGGGAGGCACCGTGGACGATCATGGTCAGACGGCGCTCGGCGCAGTGGGGTGCGATCATCGCTGGCGATAGGCAGCTCGTACCGGAAGCCGTCGCTCCACTCAACTATCCCGGCTCCTGCTGCGTCGCAGACAGCGCCGTCCTCTACAAGAAGGTTGCCTGAGCACCACCCGCCATGCCCGAAACGACACCGACAGCAGCCCCGGCGCCAGGCGCCGATATCACTCCCTCCCATCCAGTCGTCGTGATCGGCGGCGGCCCCGCCGGCCTCACCGCCGGCTACCTCCTGGCCAAGCAGGGCAAGCCCGTGATCGTGCTGGAGGCGACCGACCAGGTCGGCGGTATCGCCCGCACGGAGGTGCGCGACGGCTACCGCTTCGATCTCGGCGGTCACCGCTTCTTCACCAAGGTCAAGGAGGTCGACGACCTCTGGCACGAGATCATGAAGGAGGAGTTCCTCAAGCGCCCGCGCCAGTCGCGGATCTACTGGAACGACAAGTTCCTCGAGTACCCGCTCGACGGGATGGATGTGATCAAGAAGCTCGGCCCGATCGAGCTGATGCGCTGCGGCCTCTCGTACCTGTGGGCGGCGATCAAGCCCAAGGGCAAGGAGGAGACGTTCGAGGACTGGGTCTCCAACCGCTTCGGCAAGCGCCTGTACAACCACTTCTTCAAGACCTACACCGAGAAGCTGTGGGGCGTGCGTGCCGACGAGATCCGGGCCGAATGGGCGGCCCAGCGGATCAAGGGCCTGTCGTTCTTCAGCGCCGCCAAGTCGGCCTTCTTCGGCAACAAGGGCAACAAGATCAAGTCGCTGATCTCGGAGTTCAACTACCCGCGCTTCGGGCCCGGCCAGATGTGGGAGCAGATGACCGACGACATCCGCGCCAACGGCGGCGAGGTTCGGCTGAATGCGCCGGTGACGCGGCTGCGGCTCGAGCACGGGCGCGTGGTCGAGGTGATCGCCGGCGGTGAGACACTGACTCCGTCGCACGTGATCTCCTCGTTGCCGCTGCGCAGCACCGTCGGCATCGCCGACCCCGAGGCCCCGGTCGACGTCCGCGACGCCGCCCGCGGCCTGCGCTACCGCGAGTTCCTGACCGTGCTGCTGGTGATCAGCGGCGAAGACCCGTTTCCCGACAACTGGATCTACATCCACCAGCCGGGTGTGCGGGTGCTGCGCATCCAGAACTTCAAGTCGTGGAGCCCGTGGATGGTGCCCGATCCGGCCGACGCCTCGATCGGGATGGAGTACTTCTGCTTCGAGGGCGACGAGCTCTGGAACATGGCCGATGACGACCTCGTCGCGATGGCCGGCCGCGAGATCGAGCAACTCCACCTGGCCCCGGCCAGCACCGTCAAGTTCGGCTTCGTCGCCCGCGTGCACAAGGCATATCCGATCTATGACGAGCTCTATGCCGAGCGCGTCACGACGATCCGCAACTGGCTTGAGACGGTCGACAACATCGCCCAGGTGGGGCGCAACGGCCTGCACCGCTACAACAACTCCGACCACTCGATGCTGACCGCGATGCGCGCCGTCGACAACATCCTGCTCGGCACCCACCACGACATCTGGGCGGTCAACGCCGAGAGCGTCTACCACGAGGAGCACCAGGAGCACGAGGACCCCTACCGCAAGCCCCCCTCGACCCCGGCGATGGAGCAGCCGCTCGCCTCCGAGCGGTGATCCTTACGGCGATGAGGGTCTTTACGGCGATGAGGGTCAGGCTCTTAGTGCTACCCACCGGCCGCGGGACGTCGAGCTCGAGGTCGATCGGTGCGTCGAGGCCGAGCGTGGTCGCTGGCCGGGCGATCGCCTTGGCGCTCGGCGCGCTGGCGCTGGCGGTGCCCACCGCCATGGCGGCCGCCACGACGAGCACGCCACTGAACTTGCCGGGAGGAACGAGCCCGTTCTCTCCTGGAGTTCCGGTCTCACCGGTGACTACCACCAGTTCGACCACGACCCCGGTGGTCGTTAGCACCAGCTCGAGCAGCGGCGGCGGTCTCAGCGGCTCGGACGCGATCCTGATCGCGGTCGGCGCGGTGATCGTGCTAGTCGGCGTCTCGGCGTTCATCTGGCGGGACGCGCGGCGCCACGCGCCCGCCCGAGGCGCCGGCGCAGCCAGTTCTGCCAACATCCTGGACGGAGCCCGCAGTGGCTCCAAGGCGCCGCCGAAGCCTCGTAAGCTGAGCCCCGCCGAGCGCAAGCGCCGCAAGCGCGGGCGCGCACGCTAGGGCGCCCTTACCCGAGGCGGAACCCGGGCCTTAGATCTCATGCTGCCTGCAGCCGGCGCATCCGGGCGCGGGCCTTCGTCAGGCGCTTGTTTACGTTGTTGGTGGAACGTGCGCCGGCTCCCCCGTGCTGCGCGATCTCGCGGTAGCTGTAACCCCCGACCAGAAGCGTCAGGTCCTGTCGCTGCAGGACCGGCAGCGCGGCGAGCAGCGCCAACGCCCACCGAGCCTCGATCGCGTCGTCGATGCAGTGCGCACCGCTCAGCCGCCGTTCCCAGCCGTCCTCACGCATGAGATCCTCGAGCCGCAGCTGGCGCGACTCGCGGCGCGACATTCGGTAGGCCTGATGGATCGCCACCGTACGTAGCCACGCGAACAGTCCCGGCGTCCGCTCCGGCTGCAACCGCAGGAGCACGAGCCAGGCGTCCTGGCAGGCATCCTCGATCAACTCGTGCGAGGCGTTCACCGAACGCGAGACCGATCGCACCAGAGCACGGTGGTGGCAGCGGAACAGCTCGTCCTCGTCGCCGTGCGCCGGGGGGACCGCTCGGTCTCCCCCGGGAAGCGGCCTGATTTCACGGCGCAGCGGCAGCTCGATCACGCGTGCGGGCGTCGCTTGCGGTTGGTTCCCGGCATCGCAAGGAGAATTCATATCCACTCCAAATGAATCTAATTTGACACAAACTGAGCTTCCACTTCGGGGATGAAGCGGTAGGCTATCACAGTGTCAATTAGATTCAATTAGATTCAAGGAGACGCTTCTTTGTTCTCTCTTTTTGCCGACGTAAGTGCGACCCCGGATCCGACCGGCCTTCCCGGCAGCAACGTCTTACAGCAGATCGTCAACGGGACCGAGGCGTGGGCACTCGCGATCTCGCTGCTCGGGGCGTTCATCGGAGCCGCCCTGTGGGCGGTCGCCTCGCACACCAACAGCCACCACTACGCAGCCCGAGGGCGCATGGCGGCGCTGGTCTCAGCCGCGTCCGCGCTCGTGATCGGAGCGGCGCCTGGTCTCGTGAACTTCTTCCAGCACCTCGGGACGACCGCCAAATGAGGCGCGCGGTCAGGCAATGCAGGGGTCCGCGCGCAGGCACGGTGGTCGCGCTCACGGCGACGCTGTTGCTGGCCCTCGGCGCGTGCGGCGGTGAGGCGAGCGCGGACACGCCGACGTCCGGACGCGTCAGACCCGCTCGGGTTCCGGTTTTGACTACGCGCCTCAGCGCATCGCAGATCGCCGCGCTGCCGGTCGTCTCGCTGCCGGCCGTCAGCGCCGGGGAGGTCCACGACGACTCGCTGTCAGGGGTCGTTCACGGCATTCTTGGGACCTTGTCGAATCCCATCGGCGCAGGTGTCGGCACACTCGCGAGTCTCAGCCTGAACGCGCTGGACTCGTGGGTGCTCAGCGGCGCCGGCGCAGCTCTGAACGCCGCCGCCTCAGCTATCTCGGCGACCACCGCGCCGCGGCTGCAGAGCACCTGGTTCTCGTCCGTGTACTGGCGCGTGGCCGGACTTGGGGCGCTGCTGACGCTGCCGTTCCTGTTTGCCGCGGCGGCACAAGCGCTGCTGCGCTCGGACTTGAGCTTGCTGGTGCGCGCTGCGTTCGGATATCTGCCGATGGCGCTGCTGGGCGTCAGCCTGGCCGCGCCGCTGACGATGCTGTTGCTGGCGGTCACCGATCAGATGTGCGCAGTGGTGGCGAGCGTCGGGCAG
The DNA here is from genome assembly GCA_963709135.1 of uncultured Solirubrobacterales bacterium. Taxonomy (GTDB): domain Bacteria; phylum Actinomycetota; class Thermoleophilia; order Solirubrobacterales; family Solirubrobacteraceae; genus Palsa-465. Next base: position 1,162,790 of record CAVPVI010000005.1, read on the forward strand.
GACGGCGGCACCCACTTCCTGGCGGCGGCCGCGGTTGCCGCGGGCAGCTCCGCGGCGCTGGACGGCTCGCCGTTCGTCGGCTTCCTCGTCGGCCTCTTGATCGTGGCTGCCGCGATCGCCCTGCTGATCGAGTTGCTGATCCGCGAAGCAGCCGTGTATGTGGTCGTACTGATGCTGCCGCTCGCGTTTGCGGCGTTCGTCTGGCCGGCCCGGAGGTCAGTGGCCATCCGAACACTGGAGGTGCTGATCGCGCTGATCTTCTCGAAGTTTGTCGTGGTCGCGGTCCTCTCGCTGGGCGGCGCGGCGTTCGACTCCGGCAGCCAATCTGACAGCGCCGCGACATTGCTGACGGCGATGGCACTCGTGCTCATGTCCACGTTTGCGCCGGTGGCCCTGTTTCGCCTGATCCCATTTGCCGAGCTGGCGGCCGGCGCGAGCGGCGCGATTCGCTCCGAAATGCCGCGCGCGATCGAGTCGGCCAGGTCCGCCGGAGGCGTCGCGCGTGCCGCGAGCGGCCACCTCGGAGCTGCGTCGGAGTGGCTCGCGGATGTGCCTGCGCAGATGCGCGACCAGGCCCGCGACGCCGGCCAGGGAGGCGCACGCGCGCCGCTGCGCCCGGAGCTTCCCGCCGGCGGCTCCGGCCCGGCTCCCGGCACTGGCGGGAACGATCCTGCTGCCGGCGTCAGCGGCGGCGCCCCGCGCGCGGCGGCCTCGGAGCCACCCGGAGCCTCCGGCGCCGAGCCAGCCGACGAGCTCGAAGCCGCTCTGCAGGCCGACGATAATTCGCTGCAGTTGTGGCTTGGCGGGCACGAGCACGGCAGACCGGCGTTCCGACCCGCCCAGAACGCTGCTGGGACGCAACCCGGACCGCTGGACTCGCGCCGCCAGCCACGGCAAGAAACCGACGAGGGAGGGCTGCTGTGAGCCGTGAGCGACTCACTTACAGGTTCGGGCCGCTCGAGCGGCGCGGCCTGCTGGGCGGCGCCGGCGCCGGTCAGCTCACGACGCTGGCGATCGGCGCCGTGATCGCGATCGGCGCGCTGGATCAGGCGCCGTCGGCCACGGGTGCCCTGACCGGCTTGCTGGCGGTGGGGCTGGCGGTGGCCGGCGCGGTGCTGCGAATCGGCGGACGCACGGCCGTGGAGTGGACGCCGGTAGCCGGCGCCTATGCGCTGCGGCTCGCTCGCAGGCAGAAGCAGTTCCGTTCAGCGGCACCGAGCCTCGGCAGCTCCTGGCGAGCGGGTCGTGCGAACACGCCACTCGTCCACCCTCGAGCGCAGGCACCGGCGATGGTCCGCGACGTTGCAATCGTGGCGAGCTCGTACGGCGATCGGAGCGTGGGCGCGCTCTCCGAACGGGGAGGGAAGCGGCTGACGGCAGTGCTCGCGTGCCGCGTGGTGTCGTTCGCGCTTCTGGACCCCGAAGCACAAGAGCGTCGCCTGGCGCGCTGGGGGCTGGTCCTGTCAGGCGCGGCGAGCACGGCCGTGCGCCGGATCCAGTGGATCGAGCGCACCGCGCCGGAGCAAGGCGACGCGCTGGCGCGCTGGCTGCACACTGCCAGGGATCCGGCGATCCCGCTGCGAGGAGCGCCGATCGTCGAGTCCTACCTGGAGCTGATCGCGACGAGTGCGAGGGTCACGCAGGCGCACGAGATCCTGATCGCGATCCAGGTGGACGGCGCCCGGACGCGCAGCCGCGGCGCGGACGCCGTCTCACGGGCGCTGATCGAAGCGGCGCAGCGCGTCGCCGAGAACCTGGAGGCCGCCGAGATCACTGTGCTGGGCGCCCTCAGTGCCGGGCAGATCGCACGCGTGATGCGAACAGCGTTCGACCCGTATGCGCGCTCGGAACTGACCACGCTCGAGGCGCTCGACGCCGGCCGCGACGGGCTGGCCGAGGTCAACGCCTGGCCGCTCGGCGCGCGAGAGGCCTGGGAGCACTACCAGAGCGACGGCGCCTGTCACGCCACGTACTGGATCGGCGGCTGGCCGCGCGTCGAGGTATCGCCGATGTTCATGGACGCGCTGCTCGGTCGCTCGAGCGTGGTGCGCACCGTCGCGGTCACGTTCGAGCCGGTCGCGCCGGAACGCTCGACGCGCGAAGTCGAGGCCGCGGTCACGCGCGATCGCGCCGACCGGGAGCTGCGCCAGCGCTTCGGTCAGTCCGAGACCGCGCGCCAGCGACAAGCGCAGGAGGCGGCCGTTCGGCGCGAGGCCGAACTGGCCGCGGGTCACAGCGAGGTCCGGCTGGCGGGCTTCGTGACCGTCACCGGGCGCGACGAGTCAGATCTCCGGCGCGCATGCACGGAGGTGCTCGAGCACGCCGCGCGGGCGCGGCTGGAGTTGCACAGAATGTACGGCCAGCAAGCCGACGCATTCACGTTCACGCTGCCGCTCGGCCGGGGGCTGCGATGAGCGCATGCCGCTTAGACTTAGAGCCTGTCCGACAGGCTCTTAGACCTTGAGAGCTAACCATAGGAGCACGGTCGCGGCAATCAGCGCTGCCGGCACGGTCAGCGCCCCGAGGCGAAGGAACTCTCCGAGTTCGACGTCGGTGTCCTCGGCGCGTAGGACGCGTCGCCACAGCAGCGTCGCGAGCGATCCGACGTAGGTGAGGTTGGGGCCGAGGTTGACGCCGATCAGGGTCGCGAGGACAGGGCCGGGGCCGGCGGCGGCCGCAACGGGGACGAGCATCAACGTGGCGGGGAGGTTGTTGACGAGGTTCGCGAAAATCGCGCTTAGCGCGGCGATCGCAAGCAGGTCCAGCAGCGAAACCCCCGTTGGGAGCACGGCGCGCACCGCGCTGTCCAGGCCGTTGGCGCTCGCTGCCTGGACGATCACCCCGAGTCCGAGGACGAAGATCAGGAACCCGGGCTCGACCGCCCGTGCCAGGGCCAGCGGCGCCACGGTGCGGCGTGCGAGCGCCGGGATGCTGATCGCCGCGGCGCCGGCGGCCGCGAACCAGACCGGCGCGATCCCGACAACCGAGCTTGCCGCGAAGCCTGCCAACGTGGACGCAAGCACTCCGACCGGGTAGCGTGGCAGCACCGGCCTTGCCGGCCGGGTGCCTGCGTGACGCGGGCGTTTGAGATCGACCGCGAAGAAGCGCGTGAACACCACCCACTCGACGCCTACCGCCGCGATCGTCGGAAGTGCCATCAGCGCAGCGAACCGCAAGAACGACAGCTTGCTGGCGTGAAACGCCAGCAGGTTGGTGAGATTGGAGACGGGTAGCAGCAGCGACGCCGAGTTGGCCATGTGCGCGCACGCGTAGACCTGTGGCTTGGCGCTTGTCCGCATCCGCGCCGCCGTCGCGAATACGACCGGCGTGAGCAGCACGATCGTCGCATCGAGGCTGAGCACAGCCGTGATCGCCGCGGCGATCACGAACACGAACGCGAGCAGCCGCCCTGGGCTTCCCCGCGAACCGCGAGCCATCACCACGCCCATCGCTTCAAACAGCCCCTCGCGCCTGCAACCGTCGGCGATCAGCAGCATCGCCGCCAAGAAACCGACCGTCGGCCCCAGAGCCCGAAGCGCGTGGCCCGCCCCTTTGAGCCCGATCGCGCCGACGATCACGAGCAGCACGCCACCGCCGGCGGCCGCGACCGCTTCCGACAGATACGGCGGTCGTGCCACCGCCACCGCGAGCGTCGCCGCCAGCACCACCAGCGCCACAGCGAGCGCGAGACCGTCAGTCACGCAAGCAGCCCCCCTGCTCGGAGGGGCGGTGGTGCTCGATCACACCGCTCATCGCTGCATGCCCGGATCCCAGGGGGGTCGCGGCACCCGAGGGTCGTGGTGCGCGTGGATGCCGTGGTGCGGGGCGGGACCGCCGGGGCCGGGCGCGGGCTGCGCGCCGGCGCGCAGCGGACGCGGCGCGGGCACCGGCGGCGCGCCGGGAACGGGCGGGCGGGGCCGGCGGTAACCCAGAGCTGCCTGAACGCTCGAGGGCCTCCACTCGACGCCGCCACGAGGCGTGGGCACCCCCTCGGAATTCAAAGCGGCGGCGATCGCCTGCAGGCTGAGCCCGCGCTCGCGCAGCAACGCCAGCCTCTGCGCAAGCTGCGGGTCGGCCGAAGAGAGCCCCGGACGGCCACGCGGACGGCGGGCGGGGTGCGGCTCGCGGTCCCAGCGCTCGACCTCGCGCAACAGCGCGACCGCCTGCCGCGCACCGGCCTCCCCCGAGTCGAACCCCACGTCCACCGCGACAAGGTCCGCGCCAGCCTCCTGCAGCCAGGCGAGCAGCCCGACCAACTCCGAGAGAGAACTCGCAGCGTCCCGGAGTTGGGCCACAACCAGAACCCCGGCGACGCCCCCGGCGATCAACTCGAGTGCACGAGTCAGTCCACTCCGCGCCGGACCACTGCCGTCGCCGACGACCTCGACCGCCCTAAGACCGTCAACTACCAAGCCCCCAGGGTCTTCCCCGGGCCCCGGGGCCCTGCCGCCGCTCGGCAGATAGAAGATCGCATCGCGCATTTCGACAGTATACGCCAATCGTTTGCGTACGCTACCGCCTTCGCGCGGCGTTGCATGCGCCCACGCGGCCTCCCGGGTTTCCCGGACCCAAGCAGCCACGGGGCGTTTGATAGCGCCAAGTTCGGCGAGAGCTCCCCCGCGTTTCAAACTGCAAGCAAAGCCTGCAATTCGGTGCAACCGGCTGGCCCGACACCCGTTGTGCCCGGGTAGTCGTAACGTGTCCATCTTCTTGGTGTCTACGCTGACCGCAGGCTGGTGGTCAGACAGCGCGCTGGCGACTACCGCGTCCGCGATGAGCCAAGTGAGCTCGTCGTGCTCCGCGTTGAGCTTCGCGGAGACGTCCACCGGCTTCGCTGACCCCCGCTGATGAGGGCTGACTTCTGACTTGGCCAACGCGGTTGTCCTGCGGCGCACAGGCAACTGCTGCTCGTCCGCGCTGGGCGGCGCGCCGATGGCAGACCGTGAAATGCCGTTGTCGGTTGCGTCATATCCCTTCACGGCTCTGGACTCTGCCGAGTCCAGCTCCGCCGTTGCGGCGAGACGCTCCGTGCCCAGCTTCCGCATGTCGTGCAACCCGTGCTCACAGCCTGTCTGTGCAACCTTGCGGTTTAGCCTGAAGATGTCGTACAGGCAGGCTGACCAAAAACACCCAGTCGGTCGCCGATGCTGCGTGCCGCAGTTTGCGCATCCTGCATAATGATCACGAATCTCTTAAGCACGGTTCTACGGGTAACGGGCCTCGTTTCACGGTGTTTAGATTGTGCAGGACATGTGTTGTAGAAGTGATTATTTGAGCAGACCCAAGCCGCCCGTTAGCTCATCGACCACGCAACAGCCGGCGCAACGGCGAGCAGTCCGATCAGCTACGCATGAATGAAGAAGGTAAGAGCACGCCGTCACCGCCGATTCTGTTTGCTGACGGCTGGCTGTCCCGCGTGCAGGACGCCACGGAGGTTGATCTCGCGTCGCCTGGCGAGGCAGACGTGGAGATCGCGCGGTTGCGAGCGCTGTTGCGCACGGCGTTCGCGCATGCGCCGATCGGCTTGGCGGTCGTGGACCGCAGCGGACGGGTAGTGATCGCCAACCCGGCGCTGTGCACGATCGTCGGCGTTCGCGTCGAAGCGCTCGTCGGGCGGCAGATCACGGACTTCGTGGAGTCAGACAAGCGCGGGGTCGAGTCGCTGGACGCGGGGCGGGTATTGGCCGGCGAGCTGACGCGTTCCTCGGCGATGTGCACGCTGCGTCTGCCTGACGGCAACACCGGGTGGGCGCAGGTCACCGTCGCTAGCGACGAGCAGCGTCCACCGTTAATGATCTACCAGATTGAGGACGCTACCGAGCGCCAGCGGCTTCAGGGCCGGCTCGAGTATCTGATCGACCATGACTTGCTTACGGGCCTGTTCAACCGTCGGCGGTTTGAGCAGGAGCTCGATCTCGCGCTCACGCGCCACGCGCGGGCGGGTGTCGGTGGTGCTGTGCTGATGCTTGACCTCGATGGTTTCAAGGCGATCAACGACGAGTTCGGGCACGCGATCGGCAATCAGCTGCTCTGCGAGCTGGCGGGCGCGCTACGCGAGCGCTGTCGCGCCAGCGACGTCCTCGCGCGCCTCGGCGGCGACGAGTTCGCGGTGCTGCTTTCGGCCGCATCTGCGGCCGACGCCCGGCGCGTCGCCGATGCTCTCGTTGGCGTGATCGCGGCTCATCTGATCGTTGTCGGCGGCGAGCGCGCCAGCGTGACCGCTTCGATCGGGGTCGCGATGGTCAACGGCGAGGCCGGGGTTGAGCTGCTCGCGTCGGCTGATGCAGCGATGTACGCAGCCAAGGAACAGGGCCGCAACCGCTACGTGATGTTCGATCCGGCCGACCCGCACTCGACAGTCGCCGGGCGCCTGTTGGAGGCCAGCCAGCTGCGCCGGGCGCTGCGACGCAGCAGCTTCGTGCTGCTTTGCCAGCCGATCATCAGTCTCGCTGACGAGCACGTCGAGCAATACGAGCTGCTGATCAGGATGCAGAGCGAAACCGTCGGAGAACTGATCTCTCCCAACGCGTTCCTGTACGCCGCCGAGCGCTTCGGGCTGATCGCCGAGATCGACGCATGGGTTATCTCCCGCGCAGCTGAGCTGATCGCAGCAGCGGCCAGGGAAGGACGCCGCGTGGTGCTCGCCGTCAACATCTCAGGCCGCTCGATCAGCCAGCCGGAGCTTTCCACGCACATCGACCGAGTCCTTGAGCAAAGCGCCATCGATCCCTCCTGCCTGGTCTTCGAAGTCACCGAGACCGCCGCGATCGCCGACCTTCCAGCCGCCAGGACCTTCGCGAAGCGACTTCACAGCCGCGGGTGTGGACTGGCGCTCGACGACTTCGGCGCAGGCTTCGCGTCGTTCTACTACCTCAAAGCGCTCCCGTTCAACTACGTAAAGATCGACGGCAACTTCGTCCAAAGCCTCGACACGAGCCGCACCGATCAGCTGCTCATATCCGCGATCGTGACGGTCGCGCGAGGAATGGGGAAAGAGACCATCGCGGAATGCGTCACCAGCCAAGCGACGATCGAACTGCTCAAAGCCAGCGGCGTTGACTACGGACAGGGCTTCTACATCGCCACCCCACTCCCAGTCGAAGACGTGCTCCCAGCGGCCGTCCCGTAGCTTCTGAAAGCCACATTTAAGAAGCAGCGTTTGTACACGGGACCGACGGCTACCAACGTGACCAGGTCGACGAGAACGGCGAGCCGATCCGTGTCATCGGGATCGTGCAGGACATCACCGACGTGGTTGTCGTCGAAGCGACGGCTCGCTACCCTGATCCGCTTAACGGCGGTGCAGGCCATTTGCTAACCGTCGGTTGAGAGCAACAAAAGAACCCTCGCCGAGCTTCTCGGCGACGGAGCACCTCGGAGGATTGCGATGACGCAGAAGCCCGCCAAGTCAGTCAAGCCCGCAGCAGGGGTCACAGCCGCCAAGAAAGCTAACTCTGAGACGGCCGCCAAGCCAGCCACGCCTGCCGGTCGCACCGCGACCTCGCGCACGTCGCGTACAAGCACGCGCAAGCCACCCACTCATGCCGACATCTCTGAGCGCGCTTACTTCCTTCACCTCGAGCAGGGTGACAGCGATCCCGTCGCGAACTGGCTGCGTGCCGAGCGCGAGCTGGCGAGCGTTTGAGGACGCGCTCAGCTCGGAGGTCTTGAGGATCCGGGGTGAGCCGGGAAGGCCCGTGTTTTCAGGGCTTTTTCGGCTGGCCGCGGCCGCAGGCCCGGCGGTCTGTGTGCGTTTGAGGTGCAGCTGCTGGCTTACGTGTTGGCTGCTTGCTCGAGCTTGAGCTCGGTGGCTTTGGCTGCGACTTCGCGCATCTGCTGGATGACATCTCGCAGTTGGCGGTCGTTGGCGATCCATTCTTGGTAGAGCTCGGCTTCGGTCTGGTTGAGTCGGCGGGTGACGGTCTTGCCGTTGACCTTCGCGGTCCATTGGTAGTAGGGGCCGTGGGGCTGGGGTGGGTCGGCGTGGCATTTGCAGCCGGGGGTGGCGCAGTGGGTGTAGCGGGTCGTGAGGCTGCCGGAGTGGATCAGGCCGATGTTGGCGATTTGGGCGGCGAGTTCGTGGTAGCGCTGCTCGTGGTCGGCGAGCCGTTCGGTGGCGTCGGTCGGGGGCATGTCGCTTCTGTTCTCTGGTCTTTCTGCTCGTGGTCAGTATCCTACGATACCAGACAGTATCTATACTGTCTGGTATCGTGTTGTTGGCGAAGGGGAGCAACCGATGAGCAAGCACCACGCAAACGCACCGCCAGACTCCGCTTGGAGCTGCTGGCGTTGCACAAGCCCTACTACGAGTCCGATCATGTGTCGAACATCGCGTATAACGCGTTGTGCGGATGGCCACCACCGTCACCACCCTGGACCCCAGGGACATAACCGGGGACTCCAGATATACGTTATGTCAACTAAAAGAGCCTGATTTACAGGGCTGGTCGATTATGAAGCGTGATATGTGCAGCCTCCCCGGGTCAGCTGACACTGATCTCCAGCGAGGTCGGGTCCTCCTGCGCACGAACGCCCTGATCAACACCCGAGCGGCAGTCCTCCTGGACAGCCCGGACTGTCACACAAGCCGTCACGTATTCTATGTCATGCGAACGGTCTCTCGGCTGGTCATCACCCGACGCCGCGTTCGGGTTCCACTCCCCCCACGCCAATTGCACTCGCGATGCTCGCCGAGATTCGGCCCGGGCGCACCGCCGATCTCCACCGAGCGAATGATGGCGAATCCCGCCATATGCTGATATGCCTTTGGTGTGTCCGCCGTAGAGGCAACGACCGCCGACGAGAGCGCTGCTGTGCACGACGACCGGGTGCCGCGGCCAGCATGGGTGATCGCGGCTGTTTTCACCGCTGTCGAACTGGCGCTCAGCGAGCGGTATGGATTCCAGCAGGACGAGCTGTACTTCCTGGTGGCGAGTCACCACCTGGCGTTCGGGTACGTGGACCAGCCCCCGCTGGCGGTGCTGATGGCCCGCACCACCGGCATCTTCGGCGTGAACCCGACCGCCATCCGGATCATTCCGGCGTTCGCCGGGGGCGCAATCGTGGTCATCGCTGCCCGGCTGGCGGCCTTGTTCGGCGCCGGCCGCACAGGGCGGGTGCTGGCGGCGCTCGCAACCGCGCTCGCGCCGGTCATGCTCAGCGCGGTGCACACGGGAAACACGACCCCCTACGACTTGCTGGCCTGGACGGTGGTGACGTGGTGCGTGGCCACGGCGCTGCTGCGCGACCGGCCGCGGTGGTGGCTGGGGGCGGGCGCGGCGGCGGGGATCGGCGTCGAGGACGAGTACCTGATCAGCCTGCTGATCATCGCTCTGGTCATCGGCATCCTCGCCGCGTCCGCGCACCGCCGCGTGCTTGTCACGCCGTGGCCATGGCTCGGCGGCGTCATCGCGTTCGTGATCTGGGCGCCGAACCTCGTCTGGCAGTTCGCTAACGACTGGCCGCAGCTCACCATGGCGAGTGCGCTGCACCAGCAGAACACGACCGCCGGCGACTACATCGCCTCCCTGCCGTCACAGGTCCTCTACGCCGGCCTGCCGGGGATCCCGATGCTCGTGGTCGGCTTCTGGCGGCTCTGGCGTACTGCGGAGTTGCGGTTCTTCGCGGTCGCGGTCACGCTCGTCGTTGTCTACGTTCTGGCCTGGGTGCCCGGCAAGGTCTACTACTCCGACGGGATGCTCGCCGTCGTGCTGGCCGCCGGAGCGGTGCCGACCGAGCGGTGGCTCGCGCGTCATTACAGGCGGCGGCTGTGGATGCTGGTCGCGGGCACGATCGTCGGCATCGTGATCTCGGTGCCGTCCACGCTGCCCGTCGCCCCGCTCTCCGTGGTGCAGAAGACGCTGGCGAGCTCGTCCCTCAAGGACGACATCGGCTGGCCGCAGCTGACCGCCGACGTCGCGGCGCAGGACCAGGCACTGACGCGGGCCGGGACGCCGCCGACCAGCATCTACACCATCGCGTATGCCGAGGCGGGGGCGCTCGACACCTTCGGCGGCCATGACCACCTCCCGCCGGTGATCTCGGCGCACAACAGTTTCTGGACGTGGGGACCAGGGAAGGCCTCGGACCGCACGGTCCTGGTTGTGGACGCGCTCGATCAGCTGAAGCCGTACTTCGCGAGCTGCCGCGTGCTGACCGTCTACAACCCGCCTGACCAGGTGAAGAACGACTGGAACGACATCGCGATCAGCGTCTGTGCCGGTCCCCGCGCATCCTGGCGGGCGTTGTGGCCGCGCCTGCAGCACTACGACTGACGAACGCGATCTCCTGGAAAAAGTAACCCGCTTACGCTTCTGCCTGTGCGCCGCTGTAGGGGTCGTCTGAGTAACGGCGTCAAACGGCCAACAATTCATCCACTGACGCGGGTTAGGCCCAGAAGCAAGAAGTGGATCCTAGCTGGCCGGCGGTCAGCACCGCCCCCGACGGCTGCCTGAGCGGAGCGAAGCAGCGACTTGCTTCCGGCGGATTCGGCGGTCGTGCCAAGTCCGCAGTCTGCTCGCTCGACCCGAAAACGCTAGCGCCAGCAAGCGGCGCAGCGGCACCCCGCGAAGCGAGGAGCCTCGCGTCGCCAGGGGCTTCCACGCGAACGTACATTGTGTGCTTCGTTGGCGGTCGGCACTTGACTCATGCATCCGGATCACGGCGGGCGGCTGGCAGCACGCGGTAGCCGGCTCCGGTGAGCCATGACCGAGCCCGACCATGCTGGCGCTCTTCGGAGAGTGCGTACCATCGCTCGAGTTCGCCGGGCCAGCGTGCGAGGACGTCCTTGAATCGGCGGAACGCGCCGCGGCCTTCGATCGCAATGGCAAGGCGGTCGGCGCGGTCAGGGTCCTCCACGGAGGCGATGAATAATTCCATGTCCCGGTAGGACTCCCGCGACCCCTCGCAGTGCACCCACAGCCACCGCTCGGGGTCATCTGCGGCGTCCTCGTCTTCTTCCCCGGTTTCGCGGGTGTATTCGATCGCTGCCTGGGACCAGACTTCACCCGTCGTGAGGTCGATGCGGCCGCCTCCGTGGAGCGGGTCGCCTTCGAGGATGTCGGCCAGCTCGTCAAGGTCGATCGGCAGTGGTCGCAACATGGGCGCTGGACAGGTGCCGAGCACGGCATCGAGCTGTTCGGCCAGGTCGTCATCTCCGTCCCAGCCTCGGTGCCGGAGCGCAAGAGCGCAGTGGCGAGCTAGTTCGGGCGCCCCTTTGGCGCCCTGGATGACGGCGCTCATCAGGCCGTCGCCTGCCAGTTGGAGGGCGTCATCGTAGTTGCCGGCGTTTTGTAGCAGGTGGACGACTGCCGGTCCCTCGCCCCGGTAGACGGCCGCCCGGAGGGCGCAGCGCTGCTCCTTGGAGTCCATCTTGCGTAGTCTCACGCCCTGGCCGAGCAGGGAGCCGCGATTGTTCCAAAACCATCGGACGGCTTCATGCCGTCGCACCGTAGCGTTTTGGTACGGGGTATCGCGGGTTTGTGGAAGCGATGACCGCAGTTGGACCGCGAGCAGGCGCGCCGCTGCATCGCACGAGGGCGCGATTGCTCCCCCTTGCCGGCCCTGTCTACAGAAGCCAGCCGACGCGATAGGCGGTTGGCTGACGTCTGGTCAGGCCGTCGTAGGCTTGGTGTGCGTCGGCTGTTTCGTGCTCGACGCTTGCTCCGTGGCGCGCGGCCACAGCATCGAACAGGTAGGCGCCCCAGTCGGCGTGCGAGGCGTGCTCGCGCGCCCCGACTGCCAGCACGATGCTTGTGCTTGGACTGCGGCCGGCGCCGACAATGACGTGCGCGGTCCCCGGCGGACAGTGGACGAAGTCCCACGCCCGCAGCGGCCGCTCCTCGCCCTCGATGACGAGCACGGGCTCGCCCGCGAGCACGAGGAAGTCCTCCTGATCCTTCTCCCGGTGATAGCGGGCCATCGCCTCGCCGGGCTCGAGCACGCTGAGGTTGATGCCGAGCTGAGCAAAGCCCGACTCGCCCTCGAAGTCGACATAAGCCGTGCGTCCCTCGACGTGGTGCGCTGCGGCGGCGTCAACATGCCGGCAGCGCACGACCGGTTCGGCGACAAAACACTCGCCCGAGCCCGATCTGCGACCCGGTGCACGATCGGCTTCGCCCAGGTACCCGCGTGCTTGCTAAAGGCGTGCTCGCGCCGTCATCCGACAGCTGGGACGCGCACGGTGCGGCTGCCGGGTTACGATCACGGGTGACCTACCTACACGCAAGGACCGCCACCGCCATGCTCGACCTCGACCAGATACGCCGCGACATCCAAGCCCGCATGCAGGAGCTGTGGGACGAGATCGACAAGCTCCGCCGGGCGCTGGCGGCGCTCACCTCGCGCGAGAGCGAACCGGACCGTGACGATCACGCGGCGCCGTTGTCCGGCCCGCCGGCAGCTGGTGAGAGCGCGGCCAAGAGCGCTGGCGCGAGCGCCCGGCGAACCCCACGGACCTCCGAGAAGCCCGCCGGCGCCGGCGCCCCCGCCCACGCGCGGAGCACGCAGGGCGCGACCAAGGCCGCGGTCCTGGCCGCACTGAGCGACGGCAGCGCGATGACAGCCGGCGAGATCGCGGCCGCTACCGGACTGGGCCGCGCGACAGTCAGCACCACCCTCTCCAAGCTCGCCGCGTCCGGCGAGATCGCGAAGGCCGCGCGCGGCTACCAACTTGGGCTCGAGGGCGACAGGACCCGCGAGCCGGCGCGACCACGCCCGAGCGTTAGCACAGCCCCCACGAGCCCATCACCGCAGGCGCGAACCGCAGGCCGCCGAACTGCCGGCTGTCGAACCACAGGTTGCCGAGCCCCAGGTTGCCGAGCCCCAGGTTGTCACGTCGCCGGCTGTCGAGCCGGAGGCTGCTGAGCCGGAGGCTGTCGAGCCGCAGGCCGTCGAGCCGCAGGCCGTCGAGCCGCAGGCCGTCGAGCCGCAGGCCGCTGAGCCGCAGGCCGCTGAGCCGCAGGCCGTCGAACCGCAGGCCGCTGAGCCGCAGGCCGCTGAGCCGCAGGCCGCTGAACCGCCCGCCGCCGAACCGCCCGCCGCTGAACCGCCGGCCGCTGAACCGCCCGCCGCCGAACCGCCCGCCGCTGAACCGCCCGCCGCTGAACCGCAGCGCCGCCGAACCGCCGGCCGCCGAACCGCCCGCCGCCGAACCGCCCGCCGCCGAACCGCCCGCGCCGCCGAACCCCCGCCGCCGACCGCCGCCGCCGAACCGCCCGCCGCCGAACCGCCGCCGCCGAACCGCCCGCCGCCGAACCGCCCGCCGCCGAACCGCCCGCCGCCGAACCGCCCGCCGCCGAACCGCCCGCCGCCGAACTGCCCGCCGCCGGGCCGGCTCCCAGCGCGGCGCGCTCGGCCCCGGGCGCGACCAAGCACGCCGTGCTTGCAGCACTCGCCGGTGGCAGCGCGATGACCGCTGGCGAGGTCGCGACCGTGACCGGGCTAGCTCGCGCGAACGTCAGCCCGACGCTCTCACAGCTCGTCAAGGCCGGCGAGCTGACGAAGGCCGCGCGCGGCTACCAGATCGCCGGCGTGGAGCCCGCCCAGCGGTTCTATTTCCGGACCGAGGACGACGCAACCCCCGGGGCGGTCGTCGCGAGCCTTCTGGAGCTCGAAGCCGCGATCGCGGGTCTGCGCGGCGGGAGCGTTGCGCCAACATTGCCCTGAGCACGACTTCTCGCGCTGGATCGCTGGCGTCTTGCACAACGAGCCGCTCGCCGCCGAGATCGCGGCAGCCGAGGCGCAACTCTCGGGCGATAGCCCCACCGAGACGGTCGAGGACGTGCGCCTGGCGCTGATCGCAGCACTCCAAGCGCGCCACGCGACGCAACAGTAGTCGCCGAGACGCGAGCCGCCGTGTAGGCCGCTGGGAATGACGGATTGAGGATTCTCGGGATCGACCTCGCCCGCTAAGGGTCGCTCCCCGTGGTCAGTGATCGGTTTGTCTGCTCGGTCGGGCGCGTGTGGGCCGCAGCCCCGCCGCGGTGTGTCGCTGGTGGCGTGCTGTCGCGCGGCCACGGGGTACTGGGCAAAGGTATGCGCCAGGTAACGTTAAGCGTTTGTGCCGTTCAGGTTAGCGTTAGGCGTTGCTGGTGAGTCCTGATTGTATGCTGGACTTGTGGTCGCCCGTTTGCGTAGACGCTGATTTGCAGGGGAGAGATGGCTGGTTGCGGATAATCGTGGCGTGGCTTGTGTGTCGCTGCAGCGCGCGCTTGGTCGAGGAGTAAACCTTGTGTAAGTTGAAATGCCGTGCCATTGACAGATCGATTCGTGATCTCTAGCGTGATTGATCGTGCATACACCGATTGCCAGTCAAGGCGCCTGTGAAGATTGGGTCCGTGTGACCCCCGCGCGCGTCGTTGTCGGCTTCGCGGCTCTACTGATCTGAGCCGCTGCTAGCGCGCGTGCGCGCGGGCAGCCGCGACGCGTCGTGTCCGTTGGCGCGCTTCTTCGCACCCCTGGCGCTGTGGGCCGCCCGGGGCTCCCTCTCCCCGCTCCCCGGGCGGCCCACGGCGCCGGGCGCTCTCGTCGGGCTACCGCCCGGTTGCCACCCGATCACTGAAAGGAAAACCCCTAATGGCCAGAATGATCCTGAGAGCCGTTCATTCCGCCGGCGAACGCCGCCGGTGGCCGCTGAGCGAGCGCATCGTCGATGAGAATCTCGGCGGCTACCGTCACGTCACCCGGCAGCACGAGCGATTTGGCTGCGCCACCGCGGACGCAGAGGCCCCGCGGTCGCGATCGCCCGAGCTCGCCGGCACGCACCACTACGACGATCCTGGGCACGCTTCACGCGGCGAGCCGTCCGCGCGCCGCAAGCGACCTCGCGCCAACGGCGCCGACCACGATGAACAGCTCGCGGACTCGGCTCGGCAATAGCCGTGGCCTTACACAGCGCGCCTGATTGACCGGCTGAGCAGGAGCGTCTCGGCCGACCGGGGTGCTGCGCGATCCTTGTCGCGGCTATCGCCGATCAGCTCGAGCTCCTCACCTACACCTTACATACGCCGCCGCGGCGAGCGCGGTCGTCAAAACGGGGCATGGGCCGAGACCACGATCTCGATCAAACGGCAGGGTCAAAGCCCTCGCGACCGGAAGGATCCAGCGGCACACGCTCGTGCTGGCGCTCACACGTGCACAGCGCGCGGCGGTTTGTGCGGCGGGCCCCCGCCGAGTCTCCCGCGCCACGGCCTGGGCGCATGGCCCCGGTTCGGCCGGGGCGGGCACCCGCCCCGGGTGCACATGAGGGGCCGTTACCGAGCGCTCGAGTCTGAGCCCGACCCCGGCTCGAGCGCGTCCGCGTCCGCGTCACGGCCGATGATGCCGTAGGCGCCGGCGAGCGCCTGGCGGGTGGCGAGCGTGTGGGCGTGCGTCGGGCCGAGGCTCCGCTCGCGCTCGGCGAGAACGGACTCGAGCATCGCGATCGCCTCGCGCGTGCGTCCGGCCTCCTGGTAGGCGCCAGCGAGGGCGTGAAGGGTGGCCACGGTGCTCGGGTGCTCGGCGCCGAAAATCTGCTCGCAGTCGGCGAGCAGCGGCTCGTAGATCGCGATCGCCTCCTCTACGCGCCCGGCTTCCAGGTAGGCGACAGCAAGGGCGTGGCAGGTGCGCAGCGTGTCAGGGTGCTCGGCGCCGAGGATCCGCTCGCGGTCGGCAAGCAACGCCTCAAAGCTGTCGATCGCCTCCGGCACGCGTCCGGTCTGTTGACACGCGAGCGCCTGGTGGTGGCGGGCGGTGAGCGTGCCGGGATGCTCGGCGGCGAGCATCCTCGTTGCCCACTTGACGATGCGCTGCGCGAGCGCAAGCCCGCGCGCACCGCCTTCGGCCCAGATCAGGTACTCACATGCGCGGTTGAGCAGCTCGATCACCTGCGCAGCCGTGTCGGGCACGCTGACGGCTGCCTCGACTAGCGCGATTACGTGCGCGAGCAGCTGCTCTGAGAGCGCCCATTGCGCCGGGTCCGACGGGTCAGCCGGGAACGCGTGCTCGAGCGCGGCGACGGCTCGCTTGACCGCGCTCGCGTCAGCGCGCGCGCGGGCGTCGTCGCGGACGACCTTCCCCAACAGGCGGTGCACGCTCACGCTCGAGTCATCAACGGTGGCGAGGCTGAAGCGCGCGAGCGCGTCCAAACCATCCCGCAGGCGCTTGTGCTCGAGCGCCAGGCCCGAGTCGATCACGACGTTGAACAGCGAGCGTGGGATCGCGCCCGGGGCGAGGTGCGCGGCGAGCGCCAGCAGCTCGCCGGCGAGCGGCGCGCCCGCGCTCGCGAGCTCGATCGACGCCTTCCACGTCGAGGCGACCGCTTCGGTGCAGAAGGCCTCGGAGCTGCTGTCCAAGCGCTCCTGTGCGGGCACGTCCAGCAGCTCGAGATAGTCAGCAAACCTCATTCCCTGCGCGCAATACGCGCCCGCGTGCGAGAGTGCCAACGGCAGGTACCCCAGCGCCCGCGCCAGCCGCTCCGCGCCCGCGCGCTCAGAAGGCCGCCCGGCACGCTCGATCAGATAGCCGGTCGCGGTGCCGGGGTCGAACACGTCGAGCTCCAGCACCGGCGCGAACTGGCGCAGCTCCCGGTTGCGCGAGGTCACCAACACCCTCCCGTTGCCGCCGCTGGGAAGACAATCATTAAGCTGTGCGGCTGAGGCGATGTTGTCGAGCACCAACAGCCAGCGCTCGTTGCCGCGGGCGAGGCGCTCAAGCGCAAGCTCGCGCCGCGCAGCGGGTGCGAGGCCCTCAACACGCTCGCCAAGCTTCACGGCCAACGCCGCGAAGTCGGCGATGGCGCCGCCCTCTGCATCGATCCACGCGACGACGTCGTACTCCTCGCCGTGGGTGTGGACATAACGGGCCGCCAGCTGGGTCTTGCCAACCCCGCCCAAGCCCGTGCTCGCCTGCGCGATCACCACCCGGCCGGCACCCCCGAGTGCCTCGACGAGCCCGTCAAGCTCCCCGGAGCGGCCGCTGAACGCCGCCGCGAGCGCCGGCACCCCGAACCACAACCCGCTGACCGACACCCCGCCCGCCGGCGCCGCCGCGGCGGGCGGCTTGCGCGCGCCAGCGCGGCGCAGCACTACATCCTCGAGGTGGCCGCGCACGAGCCGCTCAAACTCGACCTTCTGCTTGTAGGGCCACCACAGCTGCTCTTTCGGTAGCTCCTCACGGAAGCGCAACACCCGCAACCACTGCTCCGCTTCGCCAGAGGTCGCCGGAGCCACCGAACGCTCGCAGAAGCAGACCATGACGTCCGGGCGGCCGTGCTCGCGCGACGCCGCCGACGCACGCCGCAGCTCATGCTCGGCGCCCGAGGCCGCGTCCCCGGCCGGGCTGCCAAAGCGCTTCCAGAAGATCCCGACCACGACGTCGGCATCGCTGATCTGCATTCGTTCGTCGATCAGACCTCGCGGGCCCTCGAGGTGAGGACCCGCTCGCGCGTCGGTATCCCAGCGCCACACCGACAACCGACAACCCTGCGCCGGCGCGAAGTGGCGGTTCAGCTCATCAACAACCGGCACCACGGCCTTACGCTCGGCCGTCACGTCGCCTGGCGAGACCACCACGACCCGCACGACCTCAACGCTGCGATCCGTCGGCTCCACGAATGGGAGCGTAACCGCAGCCCACCGAACACACGCGAAACGGCCGACGGAACGTAGCCCTGACGCCGCCGCCAAGCGCGAATACGGGCCGCTGTGCGAGGCCGCCGGCGTACGACCGATCTCGCTCGTACCCGGTGGCGGCGTGCGCCTCAACCCACTCTCCTCCCGCCCGGAGGAGCGCGCAGACGCGCGGGGAAGGCCGAAGGCGGACGGCAAGATCCCTTCTACGCCCAGGGAGCGCCGTCCTGGGCGTACCTGCTCTGGGTGGCCTGCTGGTTCCTCATCGTCCTGATCGCCGCATTGGTGAGCTTCGAGCGACGTCCCCGATCAATCCTCACAGAGACACACCAGATTACCGTCCGACGAAGACCTGGCTTTATGCTGCGTCAACCAATCCTGAACCTCAACAAACCGCAGCACACAGAATAGGCTGCCCCGCCTCGCAGAAGCGCGCGCTTGGATACATCCATGTCCCCAGCGTCGGCGGGCGATCCGGCCCCGGCTACCACACGCTCCAGATCCAGCGGGTAGGCATCCAGCGGACCGCACGGAACCACGGCTACGAGCTTGTCGAAGTGCTGAGGGATGAGGATCAGTCTTGCAGCAGCCGGATTCGGCCGCAGGTCGGCATCGCAATGCGGCGGATTCTGGCCAGCGAGGCGGACGCGATATCGCTTGGAAGGCAAGCCGGAGCGCGAAAGCCTGGCGCAGAAACAGCCTTCACACCTATCCCCACGGCGTGGTCCACTGCCACCGATTGCGCGAACCCTCGCCCGGGCCACGTCAGTCAGTGGCGACAATGACGTCAGAGGCCTTGATCACGGCCGTAACCAGGGTTCCCTCGCTGAGGCCAAGCTCCTCGACGGCTTCTACTGTCACTGAGGCCACCAGCCGCTGACCTGCGACATCGATCTCGACGTTCGCAATTGCACCTCCTTTGTTGATCTTGATGACGTTGCCCTGAAGCTGGTTGCGTGCGCTGAGTCGCATTGTGAGCGTCCTTTCGTTTGGAGAGCCTGGGTGTCGCCATACCGCGGTCGTGGGCGGAGGGATAAGAATCAAGGGGGGGGTCTGCTGACGCTTGGCTCGCATCCTGGACCGTGTGGTGGGCTCGCGGCTCCGGCCCGGTCAGAGGATCGACGGGATGATATAGAGGCCGAAAGCCATGGTGGTCAGGCATACGAGCGTCGTGATGGTGCGGTAGGCGCCGTGCATGCGGTATTCGGACGGGAGCGCCGTGGCCTCGAGCGCGAGGAGGAAGCCGAGCACGATCGGTAGCAGGAGGGCGTTCATGACCTCGACATCGACAACGAGGTCGACTAGGGCGAAATTGAGCAGCACCACGATCGCGCCGAAGACGTGCGCGAGGATATAGATGATGTAGAAGTTGGCGGTCTTGCGGTTGACTCCTTCGTTGAGGGTGTGGCTCCAGCCGAGCACCTCGGAGATTCCCCAGGCCCCCGCGAGGGAGGCCACGAGGGCCGCGACCAGCGATGCGCCGAGCACGGCCACGGCAAGTAGAGCCCTGCCGGCGGTCTGACCGACGAACGGCACGAGAGCGGAGGACATTTGCTGCAAAGTGTTGAGGGCGGCGCCGGGGTGGTGCAGGCCGACGGTTGCGGCGAAGGCGAGCACTGTCATCAGCATGATGAGCTGCGTGAGAATCGCGCCCACGGCAGTGTCGCGGCGTTCAGAAGGGATGTCCTCGACTCGCAATCCCTTGTCGACTACTGCGCCTTGCTGGTAGAAGATCATCCAGGGCATGATCACCGCGCCGACGTTGGCCGCGAGCAGCACGACGTAGGAGCTGTTGCCGAGCGGCAGATGGCCGAGGCCATGAACGAGCGCGTGGAGGTTGGGGTGCGCCACGATTACCGCTGGAACAAAGACCAGCTCGGCTAAGCCGATCGCGATCGCGATCCGCTCGGCTCGGCGGTAGCGGCCGGTCATGGCTACCCCGATGAGCAGCGCAGCGGCAACGGGGACGGTGATCGTGCGAGGGATCCCGAACATCTCACCGACGCCGGCGACACCGGCGAACTCGGTGAGCAGCGCGCCGGTAGCGGCGGCGAACAGCGTGACCGCGGAGATCAGCCCCCAGCGCTGGCCGAAACGTTCCTTGATCAACGCTCCGTGGCCCTTGCCGGTGAGGATGCCGAGCCGGACGGTCATCTCTTGCACGACGTAGAGGATCGGGATCAGGATCAGCTGCGGGAGGATCATCCGGTAGCCGAACTGGCTGCCGGACTGGGCGGCGGTGATCAAGCTGCCCGCGTCGGTGTCGGCGAGCATCACCACCAGCCCCGGGCCCCACACGGCCAGCATCCCCGCAACCAAAAAGCGCCGACGTCGACGCCGACGACCGGGCGATAGCCGTACGGGTTCGCGAAGGCTTAGGCTTGACGCTATCGGATCTGCTGCCAATCGAGAGACCTCTCTGGACTGCCGTCGCGTCCTGCGGTGCGGGCGATTGGACCTCTACTTGTCGGTTGGCGCCACGTTTCTTACGGCACCCCGGTTATCTGCTGGGGTTACCGATCGGGCGTCAGATCCGTTGGACGGACCGGCGCAGCATGGTCGGTGCGGAGGTGACCGCTCAGGTCCTGTCGATGAAGATGCATTCACCGGGGCACTGCGCGGCCGCCTCGATGACGGCCTGCTCGAATCTGCCGGGGACCACGGCGGCGGCGCGCATCGCGTCGCCTCCATCGATGATGTAGCCGAGGCCGTCGCCGAGCACGGTGAAGACATCCGGAGCGATGCTCTCGCACAGGCCGTCGCCCGTGCACAGCTCCTGGTCGATCCTAACTTTCATGATTCTGCCTCCTTTGTAGGGTTCGTGTTGTCATCCCGCTGGTTGCGCGACCTGGACCTGATCGCGAGGCTGTTGGCGATTACTGCACACCGGGCATGCGGGGTCGCGTTGCGTTGGGTATGAACGGAAGGTCGCGTCGCTGAGGTCCATGACGAGCAGCCGGCCGTAGAGTGGTAGGCCCCAACCGGTCAGCACCTTGACGGCTTCCAAGGCAGCCAGCGTGCCGACGGTCCCGGCCACCGCTCCAAGTACCGGGAACCCCAGCGGGTCCCATGCGTTGTCGCCCTCGACGAACAGGCACCGCAGGCACGGCGTGTGGCCAGGGCGCACAACCGTGACGTGGCCCTCGCCGGCGTTCATCGCGGCGAACACGTACGGGACGCGCTTTCGGACGCACAGCTCGTTGAGAAGGAACCGCTCCGGGAAGTTGTGCCGGCAGTCAAGCGCGATGGTTGTCTCCTGCAGCCAGCGTCCGGTGCTCGACCCATCGACGCCTTCTGCGAGCGCGACCACTTCGACGTCGGGGTAGTGGGCGGTCAGCGTCCCGGCCGCACAGTCGGCTCGGGACCGGCCCAGCCACTCGGGGCGCATGAGTGTCTGGCGGTTGAGATCGGGTAGCTCCAAGGGCCCGGGGTGCAGGAGGACCAGCCGCCCGACGCCGGCGGCCGCCAGATAGGTGGCGGCGGCACCGCCGACACCGCCGACGCCGGCGACGAGCGCGGTGGCGTTGCGCAGGCGAAGCTGCGCGTCAGCCGAGAAGCCGGGCAGTGTGAGCTGGCGATCGAAGCGTTCGATCATGACACCACAGCTGCTTCCGGCTCGGCGGCGCCGAGGTGTCGGGCGCCGACTTCGGCCACAGCCTTGTCGATCAGGTCGTGCACCTCGACGCTCTCGATGCCAGCAGCGGCGAGGGCACGCCGGGGCTCATCACCAATTCGACTGCACAGCACAGCGGCGCAGTCGGCCAGAACTCGCACGGTTCTTTCCAGCACGGTTTCGTGCTCGAAGCACTCGGAAGGACCCTGACAGAAACGGTCCACGCTACGGGTACCGACGAACTTGGCCCACCCCGGAGCAGCTTCGTAGATCCAGAACTCCTCGGCCTGCCCGAAGTGCTGATTGACCACGCCGCCTCCCTTGGTGGCGACTGCGAGGAGGACGACCTGTTCGGGGCGAGACGCTCCACTTGTGACGAGGCGCAGCTCGTCGCGTACTGAACGCGTCTGCTCGCGCCGGCGTTCGATCTCGGCGTGGACCGCTTGGCGGCCTTCGAGGTCGTAGCCGACCTCGGCGCCGAGAACCTCGTCGTCGGCGAATTCGGCGCTACGGTCCTCTCCCAGCAGACCGACTGCGTCGGCGCGGCATTGGCGGCAGTGGCGCATCATGTTCATGTGCGCGCCGGTCTCCTCGCAGCGGTCCTGCAGCGTCTTGAGCTCGTGGGGGGTCGGGCCCCGCTGGCCTGTCGAGGCGTAGTGGGTGCCGTGCTCGGGCGCGACGACGAGGGGCATCACGTTGTGGATGAACGCGCCCATACGTTTGATCGTTTGTGAGACATCGACGAGATGCTCGTCGTTGACGCCGGGGATCATCACCGAATTGACCTTGCAGAGGACCCCTCGCTCGATCAGGGCGGCCAAGCCTTCGAGCTGTCGCTCGGAGAGGATGCGCGCCGCCTCTGCTCCTTGGTAGCGCCGGCGTCCGTACGCGACCCAGGGGTAGATGCGTTCGCCGACTTCGGGGTCGGTCATGTTGATCGTCACCGTAACGTGGTCGACGCCGAGCGAGACGATGCGTTCGACGTGCTCGAGGAGACGCAGTCCATTGGTGGACAGGCACAGCTTGAGATCGGGGCATTCGCGGGCCACGAGCTCCAGGGTGCGGAACGTGTTCTTGGGGTTGGCCAGTGGGTCGCCGGGCCCGGCGATGCCGAGGACCTTCAGTTGCTTGACCTTGTTGGCGACGATCTTGACCTTGGTCAGCGCCTGCTCGGGGCTGAGCAGCCTGCTCGTCACGCCCGGTCGGCTCTCGTTGCAGCAGTCGAACTTGCGGTTGCAGTAGTTGCATTGGATGTTGCAGCCGGGGGCGACGGGCACGTGCATGCGGGCGTAGAACTGGTGGGCCTCCTGGCTGTAGCAGGGATGGTTGGCGATCTTCTCCCGCACGGTCGGGTCCATGATCGGGAGGGCGGCCCCGCAGCCGCTTTTCGCGGCGCACCCTCCCGCGGTGCGCGAGGCTCGAGCCGGAGCGCTCGGCGTATCGAGGAGCGGCGTCGGGAGCTTCGTCATGACCCGGACCCTCCCCCGCCGGCGGATGCGTGGTCTCGCGAGGCGAGCTCAGGCTCGAGGCAGCCGACGATCCGGCCGTTCTCGAAGCACACGGCGTACACGACTCTGTCCTGCAGGTAGATACCGTGGTCGACTACCTCCCCCGGGGTGCCGGCGGGGACGAGCACGGCACCGACGGCGACACCGGGGTAGGTTCCGTCGTTGCGCAGCACGCGGGTGGCGATCACCGCCTCAGCGGCATCGAACGCCGGCCTCATCGAGCCACCTCCTGCTTGACCTCGGCAGGAGCGTAATCCCGCAGGACCTTGAACAGCCGGTGGTCTAGAGCCCCGGCGCTGATGAACGCATCGTAGGAGCTCTGCAGCGCCCGCCGGTATGCCTCCAGGACCGTCTCGTCGGTTGCGCAGCCTGCGGCGGCATCTCCGGCGTGCTCTGCGTCGATCTGTGCGGCCTGGGCGCCAAAGTGGCGCAGGATGTGGAGTCGGTTGACGGCCAGCACGCGGGGGTCGTACGCGACGTCTAACGCGGCGAAGTACTCCTCGGCCGTTCCTGCGCGGCGGAAGGCGCCGAGCCGCTCGGTCGCCGAGCGGGCGGCGGATCTCGCCACGCTCATGCCAGACTCCAGTTCGGATTTGGGACGAGCTCTGGGTCGTGCTGGCGCAACACCTTGCGAAGCCAGGGCGGCGGCGAACCCGCCACGACCTGCTGCAACTTGTCGAGCAGCTCGGTCACCTCGGTGTCCTCTGGCACTTTCACCGGATGGACGCGGGCTTTGATCACGCGGGCGGCCGCGGGGCCCCCGATGCTCGCCAGATGCACGATCGCGCAGTCCTCCACAGCCCGCAGCCGGCTGTTGATCTTGTCGTCCTCGTCCGCCGCGGCCGGATCGAGCAAACGAGTCTCGAACAGCTCGTAGCCCTGCGCCGATACCTCGTAGACGTCAAAGCGGCAGCACAGCCCGAAGTGCTGGTCAACGCGGCTACCGCTGCCGGTGGCGAAGGCGACTTTCAGCATGGGATTTCCTCCAAGACAGTCCGTTTGTGGGTGACGTGCTCCTGGTCAAGGAGACAGTTGGCCGCGTCGATCAGCAGCGCCAGGCTGCCGCGGTACCCGACGGTCGGGCGCAGTTGCGCCCCGAGGCGGTCGTAGACCGGGAAGCCGAGGCACAGGTGCGCGGCGCCGAGGCGGGCGGCCGCCGCCCGCGCGTGGCTTGCGGCGATGACGAGCTCAGCGCCACCGTCGGCGGCGCGGGCCTCGAGGTCGGCGAGATCACCGACCACAACCTCGTCGCAGGGCACCTCTGCCAGCCCCCGAGCCCGCTGCGGTGCCACGGCGGCGACGATCTCGGCGCCGACCTCCGCCATCTGAGATGCGACGGCGAGCAGCAGGTCAGGCTCCAGGGCGAGCGCGACCCGCCTCCCGCCGAGGACGAAGTGGGCGTCGAGCAGGCCATCAGCCAGCCGCCGGCGCCAGCGCCGCACCAGCTCGGGAACGGACCGGCCGCTGCAGTCGGCCAGGTCGGCCACGAAAGCGTCGACCGCACCGAGGCCCGTGAGACGATCGTAACTTCGGGCCGGGACGCCCGACCGGGTCTCGAGGATTGCGCCTGCACCCGCCATGCAAGACCCAACGACGATGGTGGCCTGCGAGGACCCGATCCTGCGCAGCTCGGCAACGGTGGTGCCACCGGTGGTCAGCGGCGACCAGCCGTCGTCCAGATGACCGTCGAGGGATCCTGAGAGGTCGGGCACGACAATCGGCTGCAAGCCGAACGCAGATACCAGCTCACGCACTTCGTCGACATCGACGCCGGACAGCGCCGGGCTGCTCAGCACGGTGACCTGCCCCGGTACCCGGTGGTGAGCGTTACCTGAGAAGGCGGTCACGATGGCCTCAACGGCAGCGGCCCAGCCATCCTGCAGCCCGCCCGTGAAGTCCGGCGTCGAGGCATGCACCACGACCGGTCCATCGCTTCCCCGCGTGCCGAGCCCGGGCGACGTCTGTCGCCAGACGTTCAGGGTACCGGCCACATCCTCACCGTTTGCCTCGGTGAGCCCGGTCGTGAGCACGCCGATCACGTCGGGCCGGTGGCGCGCCGCGATCGTGCTCAAGGCTTCAGCCAGACATTCGTCTCCGCCGAGCACCGACGTCACTTCGGTGAGGGCGGTGGTCTGCAGCGGGATCGGCTCCCGGAAGTGGCGGGTCAGCAGGGCCTTGGCGAACGCCGAGCACCCCTGCGAACCGTGCAGGAGCGGCATGCAACGAGCGAGGCCGAGGAACGCGAGCGCCCCGCCCAGGGGTGCACTGTGCTTGAGCGGATCGACGGCGCCCACGCTCGCGCCCGTGGTAACTCGAGCCATCTATGCGTCCCCCCCGGTTTCCCACGGCGCCGGGCGGCGTACCTGCTCCCACACGGGGCTGGATAGGGCTTGGTCGAGGCGCTTGGCGAGCTCGACCATGCCGACATAGCCGGCGTAGGGAATCTCGCGTTCCTGGTTGACGTCGAGGAACGGGATGCGCGCTTTCAAAGCTGTGTACTGGTTGCGGCCACCGGCGATGAGGATCTCGGCGCCGGTCTCGCGGATCGTGTGCAGGATTTCGGCGGGGGTGCCCTCTTCGATCAGGACGGCTTCCGCACCGAGCAGCTGGCGGATGCGCGCGACGTCTTCCGCGGTGCTCTTCTTGGTGCCGGTGGCGACCACCTCGATCCCGAGGTCCTGCAGAGCTGACACCATTGACCAGCTTTTGACGCCGCCCGTGTAGAGCACTGCTCGCCGACCCGCGAGCCGGGGGAGATAGGGGACCAGGCGCGCCGCGAGGACCTCCTCCTCCTCGGCGATGACGGCCTCGGCGCGCAGGGTCAGCTTGCCGTCTGCGTCGTCGAGTAGGCGCGCGAACGAGCGTAGCGTCTCGCCCATCTCGCGCACGCCGTAGAAGCTGCCTTCGAAGAACGGGATGCCGTAGCGCTCGTGGAGCCCGCGAGCGAGGGATAGCAGCGCCCGGGCGCAGACGACCATCGTCGCCCGCGCGCGGTGCGCGCATGCGATCTCGGCGACGCGGGCGTCGCCGCTGACACGCGACAGGACCCGGATGCCGAGGCGGTCGAGCACCGGCAGGACGCTCCACAGCTCGCCGGCGATGTTGTGCTCGCCGATCAGGTTCACGTCGTAGGGCGTCGTGAAGGGCGGCTCGCTGGTGCCGATCACGTGAGCGAGCAGGGCTTCGCCGGCGAGCCGGTTGCCGAGGTTCTTGCTGCCGGCGAACCCTGGGGCGTGAACGGGGACGACGAGCAGCCCGGTTGCCCTGGCCGCGGCTGCGCAGACGGCGTCGAGGTCGTCGCCGATCGTCGCCGTGACGCAGGTCGAGTAGACGAACACGGCCGCCGGCTGGTGGGTTCTCGCGACCTCGACGATGGTGTCGTAGAGCCGGCGCTCGGCGCCGAACACGACGTCCTGCTCGGAGAGGTCGGTGGTGAACCCCCGCCGGTAGAGCTCGGGGCCGGAGGACAGGCTGCCGCGGCCGTCCCAGGAGTTGCCGGCGCACGCGATCGGGCCGTGGACGACATGGGCCGCGTCGACGATCGGGACCAGCGTGATCATGGCCCCGTCGAAGGCGCATCCGCCGGCGGCCGTCCCCGGGACGGGTGTGGGGCAGCCTGCTCGGCGGGCCCTGGCGTCCTTGGCTCGGTTGTGGTCACACGCTGGCTGCTCGAAGCGCGCGGTGCGATCGACGACGCTCACGACGGCTTACCGGACCAGGTCGAAGCTGGGGGCCGGGGCGCGCCGGTCGAGCTCGTCGAGCACGGTGTTGACCAGCTGGGCCAGCAGCGAGACGGAGCCCTGGTAGCCGATGATCGGGAACCGATGCAGATGGTGCCGATCAAAGATCGGGAAGCCGACCCGCACCAGGGGAACATCCGCTTCCCGGGAGAGATATTTCAGGTGCGAGCTGCCGATCAGCAGGTCGACCGGCTCGGTGAACACCAGCGAGCGCAGGTGCCACAGGTCCTTCCCGGGCCACACGGTGGCCTGATGCCCGAAGGGGCTGTTGGCGAGTACCGCCTCCGCGCGCTCCGCGAACGCTTCGTCCCCGTTGGTCGACAGCACGTGTACCGGCTCGACGCCGAGCTCGAGCAGGAACCCGAGGAGCGCCACGACGAGATCGGGATCCCCGGCGAGCGCCACCCGCTTGCCGTGCAGATAGGCGTGCGAGTCGGCCATCGCGTCGACCAGCCGCCCCCGCTCGGCAGCCAGCGAGCCGGGAACGGTCGTCGCTGCCAGCCGAGCCACCTCGGTGACGAACCGGTCGGTGTTGGCCACGCCGATCGGCATCTCGAGCGTCACCTCGTCCTGCTGCCAGTCGTGGCGCACAAGCCCCACCGTCTTGCGGGTGCACGCGTGCTGGAGAAACACGGTCGCGATCGCGTTC
The DNA here is from genome assembly GCA_963709135.1 of uncultured Solirubrobacterales bacterium. Lineage (GTDB taxonomy): Bacteria > Actinomycetota > Thermoleophilia > Solirubrobacterales > Solirubrobacteraceae > Palsa-465. Next base: position 1,189,906 of record CAVPVI010000005.1, read on the forward strand.
ACCGCGTCCGCTGCGTCCGCCAACGGCGTCCCGCCCGGATAGAGCTGGTAGTCGCCGACGGCTGGCGAGTCGAGCGAGTCGGAGTGGTCGCCGAGCAGCAGGTGATCGACTCCCATCAGGGTGAGGATCCGCTTGATCTCCCGCAGATCGCCGACGTTCGTGTCAAAGCCGCAGACGACGTTGACCTTCCCGTTGGACGCCCCGGCCTTGTCCCGGTTGAGATACCCGAGGATCGCGCGCAGCATGTTGTCGTAGCCGGTGAGGTGGGAGCCGACGAAGCTGGGGGTATGGGCGCAGGCAACGGGAAAGTCATCCGGGATCGCACCCTGCGCCCGGGCCGCGGCGACGATGTTCTCGAGGTCGTCGCCGATCACCTCGGCCATGCACGTCGTGCTCACAGCCACCATCTCGGGGCGGTACAGGGCGGTGGCGTTCTGCAGCGCTTCGATCAGGTTGTTGGTGCCACCGAACACGGCGGCCTCCTCGGTCATCGACGACGACACGGCCGGGAACGGCTCCTTGAAGTGACGCGAGAAGTGGCTACGGAAGTAGGCGACGCATCCCTGCGACCCGTGTACGAGCGGCAGCGTGCGGGCAAAGCCGATCGCCGCCAGCGTGGCCCCCAGCGGCTGGCACGCCTTTTCCGGGTTGATCGTGAGCGCTTCGCGGGCGAAGTTGCGCTCCCGATACTCGACGCTTCGGGTCCACTCGGCGACGCGGGCCACCTCCTCCGCCGAGCACGGTTGCTCGAACTCGCGCTTGGCGTCCCGCTGCTCGCGGAACTCCGGGGCGTCGAACAGCTCGTTATGGTCTTTGACAGGTGTGATCGTCGGTTTACTAGGCAAGAGACCCTCCAGGAGATCAGTTCGTCGACAGCAAGCTCGGAAGAAGATCAGTCAGCCTGGCCGGTGTGCGACCACGGAGGATCGAACAGGTTCCAGACAGGGTTGTTGATCGCAATGTCCATGTCTCGCGCGAACACGGCGAACCCGTCGATGCCGTGGTACGGGCCCGAGTAGTCCCACGAGTGCATCTGGCGGAAGGGAAGCCCCATCTTGTGGAAGACGTACTTCTCCTTGACACCCGCTCCCATCAGGTCAGGACGCAAGCGGCGCGCGAACTCCTCAAGCTCATAGGCGCTCGGGTCGTCGTAGAGCACGACACCGTCGCCCAACTCGGGGTGCGTGCGCGTGTAGTCGTCCTTGTGGGCGAACTCGTAGCCGGTGCCGATGATCTCCATCCCGAGATCCTCGTAGGCGCCGATCGTGTGCCGCGGACGCAGACCACCGACGAGCAACATCACCCGCTTGCCCTCGAGGCGGGGACGGTAGGTCTGGCGGACCTGCTCGACGAGCGGCCCGTATCGCTCGATCGCCGCCTCGGTCTGCTCGATGATGTGGTCGTCGAACTGCGAGGCGATCGCCCGCATCGACTCGAAGATCTTGGTGGGACCGAAGAAGTTGTACTCGAGCCACGGGATGTCGAAGCGCTCCTCCATCGTCTTTGAGATGTAGTTCATCGAGCGATAGCAGTGGACCAGGTTGAGCTTCGCGAGGTGCGAGGTCGCCAGTTCGTTGACCGTGCCGTCACCGGACCACTGCGCGATCACCCGCAGCCCCATGTCCTCAAGGATCCGCCGCGATGCCCAGCCATCACCGCCGATGTTGTAGTCACCGATGAGCGTGACGTCGTAGGGGGTCTGCGCCGTGGTGTCGCGACTGCCGAGCACCCAGTCCCGGATCGCGTCGTTTGCGATGTGATGTCCCAGCGACTGGCTGACCCCCCTGAAGCCCTCGCAGCGCACCGGGATGATCGGCAGGTCGAGCTCCTCGGAGGACTTGCGGGCGACCGCTTCGATGTCGTCGCCGATCAGCCCGATCGGGCACTCTGACTGGATCGAGATCCCCTTCGCCAGCGGGAACAGCTCGGCGATCTCCTCGGCGAGCTTGGCCAGCTTCTTATCACCCCCGAACACGATGTCGCGCTCGGCGAAGTCACTCGTGAACTGCATCGCGACGAAGCTGTCGATACCGAGGGTGCCCTGGTAATAGTTGCGCCGCGTCCCCCACGAGTACTGGCCGCATCCCACCGGCCCGTGGCTGAGGTGGACCATGTCCTTGATCGGGCCCCACACGACCCCTTTTGACCCTGCGTAGGCGCACCCCCGGGGCGTCATCACCCCGGGGCGCGACTTGATGTTCGATTTGACCATGCACTCCTTGGACCCGCACGGGTCGTTTGGCTTGACGTGCTTGGCTCGGTCCTTGCGGGCCTTCTCGGGATAGATCTCAAGAACGTCGTCGATCATCGCCTGGGTCTCGGCCTGCTTCGGAGTGACAGTCATGGGACGCTCCTTTCTCCTGTGTGCGGCGTCAGACGGCAACCGCGCGACGGGACTTCCCGATGATCGCCTCGTCGTCGAGGTCCATCAGCCCGAACTCGACGAGCAGCTGCTCCAGCTCGTCCATGGTGATCGGGGTGGGAATCGTCTTGCGGTCGTTGTTCTCGATCTTGTGCGCGAGTTGGCGGTACTGCTCAGCCTGAGCGCACTCGGGCTCGTACTCGATCACCGTCATCCGGCGAAGCTCGGCGTGCTGGACAATGTTGTCGCGCGGGATGAAGTGGATCATGTGGGTGTTGAGCCGACGGGCCAGCTCCTCGATGAGCTCCGCTTCGTTGTCGACGTTGCGGCTGTTGCAGATCAGCCCGCCGAGACGCACCCCGCCGGAGTGTGCGTACTTCAGGACCCCCCTGGCAATGTTGTTGGCGGCGTACATCGCCATCATCTCGCCCGAGGTGACGATATAGATCTCCTGAGCCTTACCCGCGCGGATCGGCATCGCGAAGCCGCCGCAGACAACGTCGCCCAGGACGTCGTAGCACGCGTAGTCGAGATCCTCGTAGGCGCCGTTCTCCTCGAGATAGGTGATCGCTGTGATCACGCCCCGCCCAGCACAACCCACGCCAGGCTCGGGCCCTCCGGATTCCACGCACTGGATCCCCGACTCGCTGGTGACGAGCACCTCGTCGAGCTCGACGTCGTCCACCGAGCCGCGCTCGGCCGCGACCGACAGCACCGACGTCTGGGCCTTGGCGTGGAGGATCAGCCGGGTCGAGTCGGCCTTTGGATCACAGCCGATGATCATGATCTTGTGCCCCTGCTCGGCAAGCGCGACCATCGTGTTCTGCTGAGTGGTGGACTTACCGATGCCACCCTTACCGTAGAAAGCGATTTGCCTCATTGGTGATAGCCCTTTCTCGTAATGCATTTCATGGATCGCACGATGTAAGTGTTAGTTTGCGGCGGTGACCGAGACCTCGGTGTAAAGGTCGACCACCTCCCGAGGACTAAGGGGACGCTTGAACGCTGTGGCTCGGCCGCGCACGCGGTCGAGGAGGTCCGGCAGCGCGGCCTCGTCGGGCTCGATACCCGACACGTGCAAGGCAAGCCGCACCGACGCCCGCCCGGCGTGCTTGCCCACCACGATCCGACGGCTTGCGCCGACCTCGGCCGGGTCGTAGGGCTCGTAGGTAGCCGGCTCCTTCAAGATGCCGGCCACATGCAAGCCTGCCTCATGCGCGAACGCCCCCGGCCCCACCACCGCCTTCCCCGGCGCAAGCGTCCGACCAGCGGCGCCGGCTACGAGCGTGGCCAACGCGGTGAACCTGGTCGCGTCCAGACGGACAGGCCGGTGGTACAGGTGCCGCAGAGCCATCGCGACCTCCTCCAGCGGAGCGTTACCAGCCCGCTCCCCGAGACCGCCCACGGTAGTACTGGCCCACCCGAAACCGGCTCGCAGCGCTGCCAGCGTGTTGGCGGTGGCCAGCCCGAAGTCGTTGTGGGCGTGGATCTCCCAATCGGCCGGGACCGCGGCGACGAGGCGCGCGAGTCGCTCGACGGCGCCGACCGGCTCGAGCCGGGATACGGTATCGGCCCAGCGAAAGCGACCCACGCCGGCACTCCCGAGCTCACCCGCGAGGTCGATCACGAAGCCGTCATCGGCTCGGGAGGCGTCCTCGAATCCCACGCTCACCTCGAGGCCGCAGTCCAGGGCGGCGGCGACGGCCGCAGCGGCACGCGACCGGGCCCAAGCCCGGTCGCGGCCCAGCCGAGTCACGAGATGCCCGTCCGAGACGGGAACGCAGATGTGGACCACCGCCGCACCAGTCGCGGCGGCGGCGAGAACGTCAGCCGGATCGGCGCGGCACCAGGCCGAAACCCGTGCGCTCAAGCCAAGGCGGGCGATCCGGGCGATCGTCTCCTGTTCGGCGCGGCCCATCGCCGGCACGCCGGCTTCGATCAGGTCGACACCGACGGCGTCGAGGGCCCGAGCGATGGCCACCTTCTCGTCGGCACTGAACGCAACACCGCTGGCTTGTTCGCCGTCGCGCAGTGTCGTGTCGCAGAACCGGACTGGGACGCTCATAAGCTCACCCTCCGAGGCGAGGATTGGAGCGCCGTCACAGCACGTGATGCTGCTCTCGGCGGCGAGCGCAATTGATATTGTGTCATCAAGCATTTGAGGTTGCGTCATTAATCGTTTGCTGTTGTGTTTCCATGCCGTTGGCGGATCCACAACGTAGACGCCCCGGGTTTCCACAACGTGACGTGACTGTTGCAAGTACGTCACCAACATTGCGAGCAGAAGTCCGGTTGATGAACGGCCGACGACCTTCCCCGCTTAGTTGGACCAGCGGCACACTTACAACGGTCGATTTCGGCCGCTTGGACAACTTACGCAGGCGACCCGCTCCATACGATTCTCAGCACGGTGGCGCTCCCCGCGACAGATCATCGTGAATACGTGTTGCGCTCCGCGATCGAGCGCGACGTCCGCTACGTGCGAATCTGGTTCGTCGACGTGCTCGGGCTGCTCAAGAGTGTCGCGATCCCCGTCTCCGAGCTCGAGAGCGCGCTCGATCACGGCATCGAGATCGATGGCTCCTCGCTGGAGGGCTCCGCCCGTCTCGCCGAACGCGACGTGATCGCCCATCCGGACCTCAGCACCTTTCAGCTCCTGCCTTGGCGGCGGGGCGAGGGGACTGCGCGCATGTTCGGCGACGTAAGGTTCCCCGACGATCGCCCGTTCCCTGGAGACTCGCGGCACGCACTGCGTCGCGTGCTCGCCCACGCCGCTGAGCTCGGGCTCACGTTTCTGGTTGGTTGCGAGATCGAATTCTTTCTATTCGCCCAGCCCGAGGACGACGGTCCGCCGCGACCGCTGGACGAAGGCGCCTACCTCGACCAGACGGCGCTCGACGTCGGCAGCGACTTCCGCTGGCTAACGATCGAGTACCTCGAACACATGGGGATCCCGATCAACAGCACGCATCACGAGGACGGGCCTTCGCAGCACGAGATTGATCTGCAGCATATGGACGCACTGTCGATGGCCGACGCGGTGACGACATTCCGGGTAGCTGTCAAGCAAGCCGCACGCGAGCTCGGCGCGCACGCGACGTTCATGCCCCAGCCGCTCGAGGACCAGCCCGGGTCGGGGATGCACGTGCACATGTCGCTGTTCAATGCCGAGGGCAACGCGTTCCACTCGCCGGACCCGAGGCTGCCGCTGTCGCCGCTGGGGAGCGCCTTCCTCGCCGGGGTGCTCGCCCACGGCCGCGAGATCACGGCCGTGACCAATCAGTGGGTCAACTCCTACAAGCGGCTCGCCGTCGGCTACGAGGCCCCGCAACACGTCGGCTGGACGCGACACGCGCGCAACGGACTGGTCCGAGTCCCGTCCGGAAGGCCCGGCCGCGCGTCAGCGACGCGCATCGAACTGCGCTCGCCCGACCCCGGCTGCAACCCCTACCTCACGTTCGCGATCGTGCTCGCGGCCGGCCTGCGAGGTATCGAGCGCGGGTACGAGCTCGGCCCCGAAGACGAAGAGCCGCCGTACCGCGCCGGCTCGCTGCCGGAGGACCTGCGGGAGGCGACTGATCTGTTCGAGTCCTCCGAGCTCGTGCGCGAGACCTTTGGCGAGCGCCTCTGCGACTGGTACGTGCGCAACAAGCGCCGTGAGTGGGGAGAGTTTCGAAAGACAGTCAGCGCGTTCGAGCGCCGACGATACCTGGGCACCCTGTAGCGGCGCAACCGATGACCGACGCTTGGATCGTCGCGCAGGATCCGGACCTGGCCAGCGAGACAGCGACAGCCCTCTCCCAGCTGGGCCTGACACCACGTCGCACATCAAGCAATACAGACGGGCCGCCGAAAGCCGACGACGGCGGCGCGGAGCGGCCGCCCGCGGTCCTGATCGTCGTCGCTGCTCCCGGCGAGCCCGTTCCCGCGCAGCTCTGTGCCCAGCTGCGGGAAAACGAGCGGTTGGCTGCGGTACCGGTCGTGCTGGCGGTCGACGAGCAGCACCTGCTCACCCACTCCGACGTCTCGATCGCCGATGAGCTGATAGTCCGCCCTTACAGCACGGCCGAGCTCGGTGTCCGAATCCAGCGCGCCACGGCGCAGAACGGGATCGGCCCAGACGACATCGTCCACGTCGGAACGCTCGAGGTCAACCTCGCCACATACCAGGTGGCGATCGCCGCTCGGCGTGTCGACTTCACGTACATGGAGTACGAGCTGCTCAAGTTCCTGATCACCCACCCCGGGCGCGCGTTCTCGCGCGAGGCGTTGTTAAGCGCCGTGTGGGATTTGGACTATTACGGAGGCGCGCGGACAGTCGACGTCCACATCCGCCGCCTACGGGCAAAGCTCGGCCCGGAGCACGCCGGGCGGATCAAGACAGTCCGTGGCGTCGGCTACCGGTTCGAGCACTACTAGCGGTCAAGAGGGCTGCTGATCCCAACCGGCAGATGCCAGCCGAGGCGGCGTGAGCCGCGGCGCTCGCTCGGCGGGCTCTGACGATCCTCGCGACGAGTCGCTCGAGCCGAGGAGCGAGACGGCTCGGTGGGTCGCCTCGAGGTCGGATCAGAGAGGGGATGACCAGGGATGAGTTTCTATAATTGAGACAAAAATGATCCAAACTAGCCTAACAAAATACATGTGATCTAGGCTAGCCTGCTGATATTCAGCCGATACCAATCGAACCGAGGCGCGATCTTGCTCAGCCAACTCGCCGACACAAGCGCGACGCCAGACCCGACCAGCTCCCCCACGCGCGACCCACACGAGCCCAGGCGTGTTTGCCCAACCGCGCTCGAGCACGCCGCGCGGGCGCGGCAGGAGTTGCACAGGATCTACGGCCGGCAGCCCGACGCAATCACGTTCACGCTGCCGCTCGCCCGAGGGCTGCGATGAGCGCGCGGGCTGCGCAGCGCCCCGGGCACCGCTTCACCACCCGCCACGCCCAGGCGATCTACCCGTTCACAGCCGCCGGAGGACTCGGCGGCGAGGGCGCTTTCATCGGCGCCGATGCAAGCGGCGGCGCGTTCTGCTTCGACCCCTGGGTGCTCTACGGGCGCGGCATGCTCGATGATCCGAACGCGATTGTGCTCGGCACGCTCGGACAGGGCAAGAGCGCACTCGTCAAGACATTCCTGTGGCGCATGCTGCTGTTCGGCCGACGCGCGTTCGTGCTCGACGTCAAGCGCGAATACGGGCCGCTGTGCGAGGCCGCCGGCGTACGACCGATCTCGCTCGTACCCGGTGGCGGCGTGCGCCTCAACCCGCTCTCCTCCCGCCCGGAGGAACACGCACGCGTCGAGTTGCTCCGAGCGATCACGACAACCGCGATCGGCAGCCCGATCGACCAGACCGAAAGCGCAGCGCTGCGTGAGGCGCTACGCACCATCACCGCGACCGGGCGACGCGATCCGACCCTCCCGGACGTCGCAGGGGTCCTATTCGCGCCGCCCGAGGACATGGCCGAGCGCCTGCGCACCACACCAGCGCAACTCGCATACGACGTACGGCGCGCGGCACTCGCGCTACAGGATCTGTGCGAAGGGCCACTGCGCGGCATGTTCGACGGATCCACAACACCCGGCCTCGACCTCGACGCGAAACTACTCGTGCTCGACCTCCACGCCGTGCGAGACTCACCCGCCGTCGGGATCCTGATGGCCTGCGCAACCGCATGGATGAGCGCGCTACTGGCACGGATGGCCGAGCACCCAGGCCGGGAGCGGCTCATAAACGTCGCCGACGAGTCCTGGAAGATCATTCAGCACACCGGTCTCGGCGAATGGTTCCAGTCGAACTTCAAGCTGGCGCGCCAGTTCGGCGTGATGAACCTCGTCGTACTGCACAAGCTCGGCGATCTCCAGGCAGCCGGCGACGCCGGCTCGCGAGCGGCGCGCATCGCCGAGGGCCTGATCGCCGACGCTTCCACCCGCATCGTCTATCACCAGGACGAGAGCCAGGTGCCGGTCACGCGTGCCCTGCTCGGACTGTCGGAGACCGAGGCGCAACTGCTGTCGGTGCTCTCGGCAGGCCAGGCGCTGTGGCGCGTGGGCTCGCGGTCGTTCGTCGTGCAGCACTACCGCTCGCGGATCGAAACGCGGCTCACCAATACCGATACCGGGATGCGAATCGACGGCGGCACTCGCGGCGACGTCGCCGCGCTGACGGCAGGATCCGCAGACGACGAGCCGCGAGCGCGCGGATGAATGAGCAGCGTGACCGTGGTCTGGGCGACGCGGCAATGCTGACCCTCGTCGGCGCGCTGATGGCGGCGCTGGCGCTCCTATGGATCTGGGGCGGGCTGGCGGGAGCGTTGTTCGGCAAGGGCTGGCCGCGGGTGGACGTGGGCCAGCTGATCGGAGTCGCAACCCAGCTTCCCGTCCACTTCGCCGATCCGGCGGCCGCCTGGCCGCCAGGCTTGCGCGACGGACTGCCTGGCGCCGGCGGCTTCTACGCGGTGCTCGCGGTCTTGCTGATCGCCGGCGCAGCCGCGACCGCAGCCGGTCGGCGTGTGCTCGTAAGCGCAGGCGTCCGCCTCGCAGCGGGCGCCGACGGAGCGCGCTGGGCATCATCGCGCGAGCTGCGCCTGCTGCGCCGCGATGGCTCAGACCGGCTGCGGCGCCACGCGACGAGCGCCGGGCGGCTGGCGCTGGGGCGCCACCGCGGCCGCATTCTGTATGCCGAGCGCCGCCACGCGGTGGTCGCATTCGGGCCGCCGCAGTCGGGCAAGTCGGCGGGTCTTGCGATCCCAGCGCTGCTGGAGTGGGACGGACCGGCGATCGCATCGTCGATCAAAACGGACCTTCTGGCGGCAACGCTGGCGCGCCGCAGCGCGCTCGGCGAAGCGCTCGTGTTCGACCCGTTCGCGCTCGCGGGGATGCGCTCGCACACGTGGTCGCCGCTGCACAGCGCGCACAGCTGGGACGGCGCGCTCGAGGTCGCCTGGCGGATGGCGGCGGCCGGCGAGCTCGACCAGCGCGGCGTCGAAGGCGGAGATTTCTGGGCGATCGCCGCGGAGCAGCGCCTGGCGCCGTTGTTGTACACGGCCGCACGCACCGGCGGCGGCATCGAGTTGGTGGTGCGCTGGGCGTATGGCCAGGGCGCGCGCGAGCTCGACTCGGCCTTGGAGCAACTCGGTCAGACTGCCGGCAACGATCAAGACCGGGCCGAGGCGCAGGCGGCATATGACGCCGTGCGCGCGTTCGAGACCCAGGCCGATCGGACGCGCTCGTCGATCGAGGCCACCGCTCAGGCGTTGCTTCGCGCCTACCGCTTCACGCGCGTCGCGCGCTCCGCCGGCGGCTGCGAGATCACGGCCGATCGGCTGCTGGCGCGGGCCTCGACGCTATACCTGATCGGCGATGCCAAGGCCTCCAAGCTGCTGCGGCCGATATTTCTGGCGCTGCTCTCCGAGGTCATAGACCGCGCCTATGAGCTCGCCAACGAGCAGGGCGGCCGACTCGCGCTGCCGTTGCTGGTGTGCCTGGATGAGGCGGGCAACGTTGCGCCGCTGCCGAACCTGGCGGAGATCGCCTCAACCGCCCCCAGCCACAACATCCAGCTGATCTCGATCTTCCACGACCTGGCCCAGGCCCGCAGCCGTTACCGCCAGCAGGCGGAGACCGTCGTCAACAGCCATCGCGCGCGAATGCTGCTTCCCGGCGTGGCCGATCTGGACACGCTGCGCTATTTCGCGGGTCTGATCGGCGAGGAGGAGCGGCGCGAGCTGACGCGCACGACCGGTTCGGGCGGCACGACCAGGTCGATCGCGCGCCGCCGCCGGCCGCTGCTCGCCGCCGAGGCGCTGCGACAGCTCCCCGACGGCCACGCGCTGGTGCTATACGGACGTCTGGCGCCGGTGCGCTTGGCGCTGCGGATGTGGTTCAAGGATCGGCGCCTGCGCGCGCTGGCGCGCGGCCGGCAACCAGGAGCGGACGGTCACTAGTGGACCATCTCGCGTTTCCCGTCCCGAACTTACAGGACAGTCCACGAGGAAAGGAACGTCGATGAGCTGGAGGACCCGCGAAGACGGCACGCCCGAGGGCGACGCGCTCTCGGTCGCGGAGCCGCAGCGCTGGCCGCTGGATTGGCACGCTCTGCACCCGTGTGAACGCTGGCTTTGGTTCGAGCATCTGTGGTCGGATGTGTGCGCGTTGCGAGACCGCTACCGGCTGCCGGTGCGCGCCTGCTGGTGGGAGGACCAGGTGCAGATCGAGGCGCTGGCGGCGCTGGCGGCCTGGGCCGACCGCTACGACGCGGGCGAGTGGGACGATCCGCCCGGAAAGCTGTCCCTGCTGTTCGAACTGGAGCGCGTCAGCGCCCTGCTTCGCGACGGCAACGAGCCCTTTGCCCCGGCCCGTGACCGGCCCGCGTTCGTCGCCCACATGATCGCGCTGGGCTGCGAGCGTCCAGCCGCGATCGCCGACTGACCGATCGATCTAGTGGACCGTCCCGCAAATCCCGTCCGGAGCTTCAGGTCAGCCCACTAGCGAGCCTCGGCGCGGATCCAACGCTCGAGCGGACCGTCGCCTGAGCGAGCAACGATTGCTGCAACGCCGGCCCGATCAGGCCGACCGCTGCGGCCGCTCGCCGGCGCCGGGCTCGCCGAGCGATGCGTCCCGGACCCCGGCGTACAGCAGCGCGTCCAGCTCAACGGCCGGCAAGGGCTTGGACAGCGCGTACCCCTGGACCAGCTCCGCGCCCTTGGCCGCGAGCGAGCTCCATGTCGTCTGGTCCTCGATCCCCTCCGCCACGACACGGATCCCGATGCCATGCGCAAGCTGAATCGTCGCGTTCACGATCGCCTCATCGACACGGTTTGAGGTCATGTTGGTCACGAATGAACGGTCGATCTTGACCTCTCCAACCGGCAGAGTTTTCAGGTGTGTGAGCGAGGAGAACCCCGTTCCGAAGTCGTCCAGCGATAGCCCCAAGCCAAGCTCGCCCAGCTGGGCCATCACGTCACCGACACGCACTGGGTCTGCCAGCACCGTGTTCTCGGTCACCTCGAGCATGAGCGCATCGGGCGAAAGTCCGTGAGCGGCCAGCAACGCTGCCACCTCAGCCGGGAACTGCGTGTCCTGCAAGTCGGCGACGGTCGTGTTCACGGCCACGTGCAAATCCAGCCCCGCACCCCGCCAGACCCGCACCTGGGCCAGGGCAAGTTCGAGCATCCTGCGTGTCAGCGCCCGGCCGAGCCCAGCTTGCTCGACTGCCGCCAAGAACTGCGCCGGCCCAAGCATCCCGCGGGTGGGATGACGCCAGCGGGCGAGTGCCTCGACGCCGACAATTCTGCGCGTCGCGGCGTCGGCCTTCGGCTGGTAGTGAGCCTCGATTTGGCCGTGGTCAAGGGCGTTGATCAGCTCCCCGGAGAGCATCAGCCGTTCCAGCGAATGGTTGTCACGCTCACGCGAGTAGCACGCACACCCGGATCCCCCCACTTTGGCGTCGTACATCGCGATGTCGGCGTTCTTCATCAGCTGTTCGACGTCCTCTGCGTGCTCGGGAAACAGGGCGATGCCGATGCTCGCCGTCACGCGCAGCTTCGATGCCTTGACCGCAAAGGGCTCGACCAGTGCCGCGAGTATCCGCTCGGCGCACCGCAACGCGCCAGCGCGGTCGCATGCATCGCGCAGCAACACACCAAACTCATCTCCTCCCAGCCGAGCAGCCATGTCGCTGCCCCGCAAGATGGTCCGCAAGCGCTGCCCGACCAGGCACAGCAACTCGTCCCCGGCGTCGTGGCCTAGTGTGTCATTGAGTTCCTTGAAGTGGTTGAGGTCGATCAGTAGCAGTGCGATACTCGTACGCGAGGCCCGGCTGGCGATGATCCCGTCGCGCACGCCGCTCAACAGGTGGCGTCGGTTGGGGAGCAAGGTCAGGTCATCGGTGAGTGCCTCACGGCGTGTCTGCGCAAGTGCCCGAACATCGCGGAACGCAAGTGCCGTCCGCGCGAACGCGGCGAGCATCGTGAGCATCGCCAACACCAGCGCGAGCGGGTCCAGACGAACGAAGTGATCATAGACGAGCAGCCCCAGCGCACTGACCGTGGATGCAGCCGGCGTTACCAGCACCGCCGCACCGGGGGCCCGTTCGGGCTTATCGCCCGCGACCGGCTGCCAGGCGGCCAGCGCCAGCAATGCAACGCCGACCATGTAGAACAGATTTGTCGCACTGCTTGGCGCTGAGGCGCCGCCGGCAACTTGCACCGCATACATGCAATCGGCGCCGGAAAGCACGACAAAACCGCCGCCCAGCATCGACCACGTGCTGTCAGGGCGCCAGCCGCGCAACGCCAGGATCATGACCACCAAGGCAGCAAGCATCAGGTCACAGATCGGGTAGGCCATCTCAGTGACAACGGCCGCGGTGTTCCCAGACACCGCGGCCAGCACCGGCCGCACCACGACCTCGGCGCCGATCGCCGCGACCCCCAGCCCGGCGATCCCGCCGTCCAACCAGACACGTGCCGAAATCCGCCGCGCTCGTACGCGCGCCAGACCGACGATACCCAGGTACGCCGCGGGGTACAGTGCCAGCCACATCCCGTCGCAGATCGACGGAATTGGAGGGCTAGGCAGGTGCTCGATCCACCCGGCCCAAAGCACATTGCCCAAGCTATAGATGGAGATCCCGAACGCGAACATCATCCACGATGGCCGCGCGTCGCTGATGCGCACCGCCCGCCAGCTGACCATCACGCCGACGATGATGTAAACCGCCGACGAGAGCCAATCGCGGATCGGTTCCTCGACCGCATGTCCCCCCGTCCCGAACGCGACGTGGATAGCTGTCGCGGCGATGATGGCAAGGAGCAGCCCGGAGCAGGCTTGCAACGCGCTCTGCTCGCGGCGGCTGAGCCCTGCGGAGAGTGGCAGCAGGCGGAAGGTCATCGAGGTGCTTTATCGGCTGCCAAGCCTCGAGTAGTGAGTGCTACGCCTCGGGGCTGGCCACCCGACCTCGACTGACCGCGTGCCGCGAGCGCGGATGCGCTCGCGGCACTGACGTCGAGGGACCGTCAGGGAAGCAAGATCGAGAATCCCTGACCGTTTGCCCAGGGTTGATCCAGGTTTTCCCCGCCTTGGGTGCACTAAGGGCGGCCGCAGAAATTAGTGGCGTAATCCGGCGAGTGGCTGGGCGTGTCTGGCGTCGCCGGCTCGCCCGATAATACCGGGAGTATGTGAGGGCGAGCCGGCGGCGTCAGGCGCGTCCAGACGCCGTCGGAAACGCCAGTAATTTCTGCGGGTGCCCTAAGCTCCCCGGCGGAGACGGCGATTGCGACGAAAGGCACGTGGATGGATCTCGAGACCGGCTGGGTGAGCTACGACGTGACGGGCGGATCGGCATCGGCGTACATGGCAAGACCGAAACCGGCTACCGGCCCGGTGCCGGGGCTGATCGTGATCCAAGAGATCTGGGGCGTCGACGAGCATATCCGTGATCTCGCCGAACGGTTCGCCACGGCCGGCTACGCCACGGTCGCTCCCGACCTCTATTCGGTACCTGCAGGAAGGCCGCCGCAGCTGTCGTTCGAGCGCGTCGAAGCCGCCAAGCAGTTCCTCAACTCGATCCCGCCGTCGGAGTGGATGAGCGTGCTCGGCGACCCGTCCCGCCGCGAGCAGGAGCTCGCGAAGCTTCCGGCCGATCAAGGCGCTCAGATTGGCGAGACGATCGGGACGCTGTTCGGCGGTATGGGGCGCGACACCGACAAGTACTTGCAGGCGTTGCGCGCCACGTTCTCGTTCCTGCGCTCGCATCCGGCCTGCGGTGGACACGCGGTCGGATCGATCGGCTACTGCATGGGCGGCGGCCTGTCGGCGCTGCTGGCGAGCAGCGAGCGCGAGCTCGGCGCCGCGGCGATCTTCTACGGCGGCTCGCCATCGGCCGAGCAGACCGCGAGCATCCGCTGCCCGATCAGGGGCTTCTACGGCGTCGACGACCCGCGCATCGTCGGTGGCCTCCCCGAGTTCGCGGCGGCGCTGGCGCAGGCCGGCATCGACCACGAGCTGCGCGTGTACCCCGACACCGGCCATGCGTTCTTCAACGACGGCAGGCCCAGCTACCGGTACCTCGCCGCCCGCGACGCGTGGGCGCGCGTGCTGGCGTTCTTCGCGGCGACGCTCGACCCGGTCACGCCGGTCTGAGCCCGCGGCCAGACACGCGCCCCGCCAGACCCCAAGCAGATCAACCAAGGAGAAGAGGCTCGATGGGACTGACCAGGCAGAAGGCCAACGGACGCCATCACCACCCGATCGGCGCGCCGATCCACCACGCCGGCGAGAACATCCCGCACCACAGCCTGTCCGAGCACGGGCTGGGTCTCGAGATCGCCTACGAGATGATCTCCAACGAGCTGCTGCTCGATGGCGCCGCGCGCCTGAACCTGGCCACGTTCGTCACCACGTGGATGCCTTCGACGGCCGCCAAGCTGATGTCCGACACGGCCGACAAGAACATGATCGACAAGGACGAGTATCCGCAGACGGCCGAGATCGAATCGCGCTGCGTGAACATCATCGCCAAGCTTTGGAACTCGCCCGAGAGCGAGCACGCGACCGGCTGCTCGACGACCGGCTCCAGCGAGGCCGCCATGCTCGCTGGCATGGCGCTCAAATGGCGCTGGCGCGAACGCAGGCGCGCGGCCGGCAAATCGACCGACAAGCCCAACCTCGTCACCGGCGCGAACGTGCAGGTCTGCTGGGAGAAGTTCTGCCGCTATTGGGACGTTGAGCCGCGGCTGGTGCCGATGGAGGGCGACCGCTACCACCTCGACGCCGAGCAGGCCGTCGCGCACTGCGACGAGAACACGATCGGCGTGGTCGCGGTGCTCGGCTCGACCTTCGACGGCAGCTACGAGCCCGTCAAGGAGATCGCAGCCGCGCTCGACCAGCTCGAGCACGACCAGGGTCTGAACGTGCCGCTGCACGTCGACGGCGCCTCCGGCGGCTTCGTCGCACCGTTCATCCAGCCCGACCTCGAGTGGGACTTCAGGATCCCGCGGGTGCAGTCGATCAACGCCTCCGGCCACAAGTACGGCCTCGTCTACCCCGGCGTCGGCTGGGCGATCTGGCGTAACAAGGAGGCGCTGCCGGAGGATCTGATCTTCAACGTCAACTACCTCGGCGGCAACATGCCGACGTTCGCGCTCAACTTCTCACGTCCGGGCAGCGAGGTGATCGCGCAGTACTTCATGTTCGTCGGCCTCGGCTACGCGGGCTACCGGCGCGTGATCCAGAACGCTCAGGACGTCGCCGTGCACCTGTCGTCGCAGATCGCCGAGATCGGGCCCTACCGGGTTCTGACCAAGGGCGACGAGCTGCCGGTGTTTGCGTTCACGCTGAATGACGACGTCAAGAACTACACGGTGTTCGACGTCTCCGCGAAGCTCCGGGAGCACGGCTGGCTGGTCCCCGCCTACTCGTTCCCGGAGAACCGCGAGGACCTCAGCGTGCTGCGAATCGTCGTGCGCGCCGGCATGAGCCTCGACATGGGCGATCTGCTGCTAGACGACCTGCGCGAGCAGACGGAGTTGCTGCAGTCACTCGACGGGCCGCTCCCGCGCCCGCACGCTGCGGCCGCACGACGCCAAGCGTTCGCGCACTAGCGCGCCAGGCATTCGCGCACTGGCGAAACGGCGTGCGAGGCGTTCGCGCACCAGCGAATCACGGCAGGAGCTCGCGCAGCACCGTGAGCGCCCGTTCGCGGTGCGCGTCGAGCTCGGCGACCAGGCGGTCCGCGTCGCGCGCGTGGACCGCCTGCATGATCCGCGCGTGCGCCTCGATCGAGCGCCGGCGCTCGTCGGGTGAGTTGTAGTACATCGCACGGTAGGACTCGGTCGAGTCCCACAGCAGGCTGATCATCCGCAACGTGTGCGGCTGATCGCCGCCGGCGAGGATCGCGAAATGGAAGCGACGGTTGGCCTGCAGCTCCGCCGCCACGTCGCCGCTGCTCGCGGTCTGCTCGCACTCACGGGCGGCCTGCTCCATCCGCGCAAGCTCAGGCTCGCCCAACGCTGGTAGGGCGTGACGGGCGGCGCGCTCCTCCAGCAACCGCCGCAGCCCGTAGATCTCCTCGAGGTCGGCGATCCGCAGCTGGGTGACGAAGTAGCCGCGGCGCGGCAGGTAGGTGACCTGCCCCTCCTGCGCCAGCACTCGCAGCGCCTCGCGCACAGGCGCGACGCTCATCCCGAGCAGCTCTGCCACCTCTTCCTGGCCGACGCGCTCACCAGGTCGAAGCTCACCCGCGACGATCGCGCGCCGCAACGCGTCGAGCGCATGCTCGGGCGTGGTGCTCAGCCGAGCGGTTTGCTCACCCAGCGGCACTGCGTACCCTCGCGGAGGTCATCGGAAGGCCTGGATGCCGGTCAGCGCACCACCGACGACGAGCGCGTGGACGTCGGCAGTGCCCTCGTAGGTGACGACCGACTCGAGGTTGTTCATGTGGCGGATCACCGGATACTCGAGCGTTACGCCGTTGGCGCCGAGCACCTGGCGGGCAGACCGCGCTACGTCCAGCGCGGCATTGACGTTGGCGAGCTTGCCCATGCTCACGTGTTGTGGCAGCAGCCGGCCCTCGTCCTTCATGCGACCGAGGTGCATTGCCAGCAGCGCGCCGCGGTTGACCTCGACCGCCATCATCGCGAGCTTCTGCTGCTGGATCTGGAAGGACGCGATCGGCCGACCGAACTGGATCCGCTGCAGGCTGTAGTCGAGCGCCGCCTCGAAGCACGCGCGCGCGGCGCCGATCGCGCCCCACAGGATGCCGTAGCGAGCCTCGTCCAGGCACGACAGCGGCGCTCGCATCGAGGTGGCCTGCGCCAGCATCGCCTCCGCCGGCAGGCGGACTTCGTCGAGCAGCAGCTCCGAGGTGATCGACGCCCGCAGCGACAGCTTGCGGTGGATGTCCTGCGTCGTGAAGCCCTTGGTTCCCTTTGGCACCAGGAAGCCGCGAACGCCCTCGTCGGTCCGCGCCCAGACGATCGCGACGTCGGCGATCCCGCCGTTGGTGATCCACATCTTCTGCCCGTGCAGGATCCAGTCGCTGCCGTCGCGACGGGCTCGGGTACGCATCGAACCCGGGTCGGAGCCCGAATCGGGCTCCGTCAAGCCGTAGCAGCCGATCGCCTCGCCGGTCGCCATCCGCGGCAACCACTGCTGCTTTTGCTCCTCGGAGCCCCAGCGGTGGATCGCGAACATCGACAGCGAGCCCTGAACCGACACGAGGCTGCGAACACCGCTGTCCCCCGCCTCGAGCTCCATGCAGGCCAGGCCGTAGGCGGTCGCGCTCGCGCCCGCGCAGCCGTATCCGTGCAGGTGCATTCCCAGCAGCCCGAGCTTGCCGACCTCGCGCGCCAGCTCGGCCGGAATCCGCGCCTCCTCGAACCACTCACCGATATTCGGGAGCACGCGGTCCGCGACGAACGCCCGGACCGTGTCGCGAATGTCGCGCTCCTCGTCGCTCAGAAGGCTGTCGAACTCGAGGAAATCTTTCGGGCGAATCGCGTTCGCAGCCGCCGTAACCGTCATCACACCGCTCCTTGACCTTAAATCTTCGAACATCTATTATCTAAGCACATGGCGGACGCCCTGACAAACATCAAGATCCTCGACTTCTCGCGCGTACTCGCGGGACCATTCACGACGATGATGCTCGGTGACCTCGGCGCCGAGGTCCTCAAGGTCGAGCGCCCGGGCACCGGTGATGAGACGCGCGCGTGGGGTCCGCCGTGGGACGAGCAGGGCGAGGGCACCTACTACCAAGCCGTCAACCGCAACAAGCACGGCATCATCCTCGATCTCGCCAGCCCTGCGGGGCTGGCGAAGGCACGCTCATTTGCGTCGGATAGCCGACGTGATCGTGGAGAACTTCCGGCCCGGCGTGATGGACAAGCTGGGGCTCGGCTATGACGAGCTCAGCGCCCACCACGAGGCGCTGATCTACTGCTCGATCACCGGCTTCGGCGCCGGCGCCGGCGCGATGCTGCCGGGCTACGACCTGCTCGTGCAGGCCGTTGGTGGCCTGATGAGCATCACCGGCGAGGCCAACGGCGAGCCCCAGAAGGTCGGCGTGGCACTGGTCGACGTGCTCGCGGGCCTGTTCGCGGCGGTCGGGATCCTCGCCGCCCTGCGCCACCGCGAGCGCACCGGCGAAGGGCAGCGCGTCGAGGTCAACCTGCTGCACGTCGCTGCTGGCGGCGCTCGCCAACCAGGCGTCGGGCTACACCGTCGCCGGCGCCGTGCCACGCCGCATGGGCAACGCGCATCCGAGCATCTCCCCATACGATCTGTATCGCGCCGCCGACAGCGAGCTGGCGCTGGCGGTCGGCAACGACCGCCAGTTCGGCGCCCTCTGCGGCGTGCTCGGGGTGCCGGAGCTGGCGGCGGACCCGCGGTTCGTCACCAACGCCGCGCGCGTGAGCCACCGCGGGCAGCTACGCGAGGAACTCGAGCGCGCGCTGGCGCAGCGGCCTGCGCGAGCGTGGGTCGACGAGTTGACAAACGCACGCGTGCCGGCCGGCGTCGTCAACGACCTCGCCGCCGCCTTCGAGCTGGCTGAGGGGCTCGGCCTGCGATCGATCGTTTCGATCCCGCGCGAGGATCATTCGGTCGTGCGGCTACCGAGCAACCCGATCGATTTGTCCCGCACGCCCGCGCGCTACCGCTGCCCACCGCCACGTTTCGCGGATCTGGAGACGCCCGGGGGGTGAGTTGCTGACGCCAAAACGCTCTTCTTTGCATGAGCGTGATGAGTATCTGTCCTATAGCAACAGATACTCATCACGCTCGCGGACCGGGGACCAGTGGACGAGTCAGCTGATAGACGGATCGCGGCCCTGGCGAAGCGTCAGGGCGGGCACGTCACGCGTGTGCAACTACTCGCGCTCGGGCTGAGCGCCGAGGCGATTCGCCACCGCATCGTCACAGGCCGTCTGATCCGTGTGTAAAACGGGATATACGCCGTCGGCCACCTACCGACCACACGCCGCGATCAGGCGGCCGGAGCGCTACTCGCGTGCGGCCCGCGCGCCGTCCTCAGCCACGGCTCGGCTGCAGCACTATGGGGCATCACGACCGATTGGCCGCTGCCGCTCGAGCTGACAGTCGTCGGCCCCCCGCGCTGTCCTCGCGGGCTGCAAGTGCACCGTTCGATTAATCTCGACCGCACCCAGATCACGCACAACTACGGCCTGCGAGTCACCACCCCGGCGCGCACGGTGCTCGACATCGCGCCGCGCACGAGCCAGCGGCGGCTGACACGCATCATCAACGACCTGCGCCTCGAGCGCCGGCTTACGATCGGCGAGCTCCAAGCGTTGATCGATCGCCACCCACGCCACATCGGCGCCCCGCTCGTCAAGCCTTTGATCAGCGACGATCCCGGTGTCACGAGATCCGATTTCGAGGACGACTTCTCTGGTTTTGTCGAACGCTACGAGCTGCCCCGCCCGATCTTGAACGCCACCATCGGTGGCCACGAAGTCGACGCGTACTTCCCGATCGAGCGCGTGATCGTCGAGCTCGACGGTTATGACGTCCACAAGACCCGGGCGCAGTTCGAGTCCAACCGCGCGCGCGACGCCGAGATCCTCGCCGCCTTGGGCATCCCCACCGTTCGTATCACCCACCGGCGGTTTCACAGCCAGCCGCAAAGGGTCGCCGCTAACCTCCACGGGATTCTGCGGGCACGCAAGCAGCAGCCCCTGCCCTAGCAGAGCTCGGCCAGTCGCGCACCGGCGCGCTCCAATTCCTCTAGCGTCCCCGCCTCTAGCACCGCCTCGATGTCGAGGATCCGCAGCCCGAACGCGTCGAGCGCGTTGCGGCCGACGATCGCATAGCAGGGCACGCCCGACTGCCGCGCGCGCGTGGCGACCTCTGAGACGGCTTTACCGGACAGGCTCTGGCGGTCCAGGCAGCCCTCCCCGGTGACCACTGCCCGTGACGCGCGTAGGCGCGCGTCGAAGCCGATCGCGTCCAGCACGAACGGCGCCCCGGCGACCAGCTCAGCGCCGAACTGCGCCCATAGACCGCCGGACAGGCCGCCGGCGGCGCCGGTCATCGGCAGCCCGCGGGGATCGCGCGGGAACGTCTCGGCCAGCCGATCCAGACGTTCAGTCAGTCGGCGGACGTCATCCGGGCCGGCACCCTTCTGCGGACCGAACACAGACGCCGCCTGCTCGAACGGCGTGCGCGTGTCGCACAACACGACAAGCTTGGCGCCGCGCAGGCCGCCGGCATCGTTGATCGCGCGGGTCGCGCCCGCACCGCCGTCTGTGGTCGCGCTGCCGCCGGCGCCGAGATAGACGCAGCCGGCACCGGCCGTGATCGCCGCAGCGATCAGCTCGCCGGTCCCGTAGCTGCTCGCCGCCACCGCGTCGCGCTGATCCGCCCCCACGAGGCCAAAGCCGCTCGCCGCCGCGACCTCGACGATCGCGATCTGGCCGGCCCTGCGAGCGCTGCCACTGCGGGTGGCGCCGGGCACCAGGGCGAACTGAGCCTCGATGGGCCGGCCGAGTGGGTCACTCGCCTGCACCTGCTGTAGCTCTGCGCCGAGCGCCGGTGCCAGCGCACGCAGTGTGCCCTCGCCCCCATCGGCGACCGGACAGCGGTCGCCGGCGAGCCCGCCGGCGGCGAGCCCGCGGGCGATCGCGTCCGCGACCTGCTCGGCCGAGAACGTGCCTTTGAAGCTGTCGGGGGCGACCAGCACCGGCATGTGACTCATCTCGCGGGCCATCCCCGTCATCCTGTCAGCGATGGCCGCTGACTACACGCAGATCGAGGCAGCTGGGCAGGATCTGCGCGTCTCCAACCCCGGCAAGGTGTTCTTTCCCGAGCGCGGCTTCACGAAGCTCGATCTGATCCAGTTCTACCTGGACCTCGCCGAGCCGGTGATCAACCACCTGCGCGACCGCCCGACGGTGCTGAAGCGCTACGTCGACGGCGCCGCAGGCAAGCCGTTCTTCCAGAAGCGCGTGGGCGACTCGGCGCCGCCTTGGTTGCAGACCGCGACGGTCACCTTTCCGAGCGGCCGCTCCGCCCGCGAGTTGCTGCCAAACGACGCTGCGCACCTGGTCTGGGCTCTGAACCTGGGGGTGATCGACTGGAACCCGTGGCCGGTGCGCAAGGACGACCCCGATCACCCCGACGAGCTACGCGTCGACCTCGATCCGACGCCGGAGGCCTCGTGGGATGACGTCCGCAGGGTCGCGCTGTGCGCGGGCGAGGTGCTGCGCGAGCACGGCCTGACCGGCTTCCCGAAGACCAGCGGCTCGCGCGGGATCCACATCAACGTGCGGATCAAACCGGAGCACGACTTCATCGAGGTGCGCCGCGCGGCGCTGGCGCTGGCGCGCGAGATCGAGCGGCGCGTGCCGGCGCTGGCGACCAGCAAGTGGTGGAAGGAGGAGCGCCACGGGGTGTTCGTCGATTACAACCAGAACGCGCGCGACCGCACGGTCGCCTCCGCCTACAGCGTGCGCCCGACCGTCGACGCGCGCGTCTCCACGCCGCTGCGCTGGGACGAAGTGCCCGATGTCGAGCCGGCCGAGCTGCGGCTCGACACCGTGCGTGAACGCGTCGCTGCGCATCGGCGATCCCAGCGCCGGGATCGACGACCACGCCGGCTCGATCGCGGCGCTACTCGAGCTCTCGCGGCGCGACGAGCAGGCGGGCCTCGGCGACGCCCCCTGGCCTCCGCACTTCGCAAAGCAGCGCGGCGAACCCAAGCGCGTACAGCCGAGCCGAGCGCGCAGCGATCGCTCGGCCTGATCCCTCGACTCAAACTACTGATATTCTGACCAATTCGCGGGGCGGCACCGCGAGTCGCGGGGCGGCTCCGCGAATCGCGCATGAGGATCAACAACAGGAGGGAAAGGCTATGGACGGCCACCGGCAACGTCGGCGCCGACTGACGTACGCGAACGTGACAAGCACGCTCGCGTTGATGATCGCGATCGGAGGCGGCACCGCGTTTGCGGCGTCGCGCCTGATCACCGGCAGCGAGATCGCTTCGGGCACGATCACCGCCAAGAACATCAAGCAGCATTCGCTGCTGGGCACCGACTTCAAGGCGGGTCAGCTTCCCGCCGGAGCGACCGGCGCCACCGGCGCCACAGGGGCAACGGGGGCGACGGGGGCGACGGGGGCGACCGGCGCGACGGGTCCGCAGGGCGCGGCGGGTACTGCCGTGGCGTTTGGCGAGGTCAGCCTCAACGGCAACACCGGGAACCCCGTGTTCCTAAGCAACACGGGCTTTCCTGGGACAGTCACGGAGCCGGTGAGCGACGCGTTCTGCATCGTGCCGCCGACCGGCTACGCGAGCACCCCTGTTTCGATCTCGTCGCTCGGCGGCACCGACACCCTGTTCGAGCAGGTGTCCCCGCAGCAATGCCCGGGCGACTACGAAATCGAAGCGGTTGGTGGAAGCTTCGGTGCCGGCGAGGGATTCACGATCGTCGTTCCCTGACCGAACCGGATCGCCTGCCGGCTCGAGCTACTGCTGCATCTGCTCGAGCCGGCAGTCGCGAGGCGGCTTGTCCTCGCGCCAGCGCAGCAGCTTGGTGCCGTGGCGGATGCGCCCGCCGCTCTTGTGATCGAAGCGCACCTCGACGACCAGTTCGGGACGGAGCTCGATCCACTCGAGCTCCTTCTCGCTCTTCCAGCGGCTGGCGTCGCCGCGCCCGCGCGTGCCTGTCTCGTAGGCGGCGAGCCGCTCCGCCAGCGCGCGCTTCTCGCCGGCGCGCAGGCCCGAGCAATGCCCGACGACGTGCAGCGTGCCGGCGTCGTCGTACAGGCCGAGGATCAGCGAGCCGACGGTGCCCGGCTCCTTGCCGGGCCGGTAGCCGGCGATCACCGCGTCGATCGTGCGCACGAGCTTGACCTTGACCATGCCGGCGCGCTGGCCGGGGCGGTAGGGGGCGTCGAGGTCCTTGGCGACGACCCCCTCGCCGCGGCGCAGCCAGGGCGCCGCGGCTGCGGGGTCGAGCGTCGAGGGCGTCAGCGCGACCGGGTCGCGCACGAGCGCCGCCAGCGCAGCACGACGCTCGTGCAGTGGCCGCGCCATCAGCACATCGTCGTCGTGCGCGAGCAGGTCGAAGGCGATGAACCGCGCGGGCGTCTGGACCGACAGCATCGCCACGCGCGAGGCGGCCGGGTGGATCCGCTGGCCGAGCGCCTCGAAGTCCTGCTCGCCGTCCTGCCCGTCGATCACGATCTCCCCGTCGAGCACGTAGCGACCCGGCGGAAAGCGCAACTCCGGGAAGTACCGCGTCAGCGACTTGCCACCGCGCGACTGCAGCTCCAACTGGTCCCCGTCGACGAACGCGATCGCACGGAAGCCGTCGTACTTCGGTTCATAGCACCAGCGCTCGCCGAGTGGCAGCTCGGCCTTGGAGCGGGCAAGCTGCGGCTCGATCACTGGCGTCAGAGGCAGAGACAAGGGACCGATCATATGCCGAGTACGATCCTCGTATGGCCGATCAAGCCACGGTGGCTGAGCAGGAGTACCTACAGACGCTGTTCTGGCTGTTCGAGGCGAGCTTGCCGATGACCGCTGCCAACCTCGCGCGCGCGATGCGCCTGTCCGCCCCGACCGTGTCGGAGATGCTCGGCAGGCTGCAGCGCGACGGTTACATCACGCGCGACGCCGGCCGCACGATCAGCTTCACCGACTCGGGCCGCGAGCATGCCGAACGGATCGTGTCCCGCCATCGGATGATCGAGCGCTACCTGTCCGACGTCGTCGGGGTGCCGTGGGACGAAGTCCACGAAGAGGCCGAGCAACTCGAGCACGCGATGACTCCCCGCTTCGAGGCTTACGTGCGTGACTGCGTCGGCGACGCGCTGACCTGCCCTCACGGCCATCCGATCCGCGTCGGTGAGCGCGTCGAGGCGGTGCCGCTGGCCGACTGCGCGCCCGGCGCCGAGGTCACAGTGCTGCGGTTCGAGAACGAGGCCGAGGATCTGCTGCACTATCTCAAGCGAGCCGGGATCGAGCCTGGCTTGCAGGCAACGGTGTCCGCCAACGACGGCGAGACGGTGTCACTCTCAACCGACGGCACCACCGCGCAGATCACCGTCAGCGTCGCCGAAACCGTCGCGGTGCTCGCCAACCCCTCGCCACCGCCCCGCACCGCGCTGCCCGAGCAGCTGGTGCTCGGGCGCGAGCGCTACGGCCGCTGAGAGAAGCATGGGAGTCATTCGGAGCAATGGGCAATGACTGAGGAGCAGGCGGCAGGCGACCCGGTCAGCACCGCGCTGACGATCGTCAAGCGCCTACAGTCTTGGATCCTGACCTGGCAGGATTTCGCGGCAAGCGCACTCGCCGATGCCAAGGCCGAGCATCCGGCCTGGTCCACGATCGCGTACCGGTTCACGGTGCAGTCGTCCCCGCGCAAGATCCTCGACGGGATCCGGAGCGGCGACGCGCACCCGGTGGATGTGGTCGGGATCACCGCTCTGCTCGGAACGCACGCCGAGATGCTGTTGGACGGGCTGAACGACGCCCAGGACTGGTGGACATCCGCACAGACGCGCGCGGCTGCCGTGGCAGGCGCCGCTGGAGCCCCGCCGACGCCCAGCGTCACGGAGTTTCTTGCAAGTCTGGAGCAGTTGCAGGCGGCACTCGGCCGCGCTATGCAGCATTCGCTGTCGCTCACGTTCCTGGACAACATCCGGAGAGGACACACCGGAGACAGTCTCAACGTAGACGACTACTGCAAGGCGTGGGGACTCGACAGCGCTCAGATCGACACGGTGTGGCTGTCACTCAGCGGCGACAAGCCCGAGTTCAACGGTGTGAAGCTGAACGTCGTGTTTGACATGGCTCACCGCTGCGCCTACTGCGCAGCTCCGAGGAACTGGCGGCGCCTGTGGTACGCCTCCGCTGTGCTGTGGGGTGCTGCGATCATCTACGGCCTCCTCGTCGGCCTGTTCGTGTTACTGCACGTTGCCGGCGTGTGGCACTACAAGGCCTCGTGGGCGTGGAAGTTGCTGATCCTCGTGCTATTCGTCCTGATCGGCGCGTGGGCGCACATCGGTGCGAAGTTCGTGAACGTCAACTACGACAACCCAATCTCGATCTACGACGCCTCGGGCAAGCTCGACTGGCTCGCTCTGCGTTGGGGCGGAGTTCTGCAGATGTACATCCCGGTCGGGGTCGTGGCCGCTTCGCTGTGGGGTGCGGGCAATGTACCGACCTCGTTTCAAAAGCTGGGAACGGCGTTACTGGCTGGATACAGCGCTGACTCGTTCGTGAGCGCCGCGCTCTCGAAGGCAAAGAGTGCCGACAAGCAACCCGACAAGGCCGCGCCGGTGCTGACAACGACCGGCAAAGGCGCGACCACCAAGCCCTGAAGCGTGGGCGGCCCGCCCGCGCACGCGGTTGATCGCTCAGACGTGACACGTGGAGGATCGGCGACCAGCACGTCCGAGACGACGCGGTTCTGAGATCGGCTTAGGTTTTAGGTTAGGGCACCCGCCCTTAGCGGCTGATGATCTCGCTGTAGGCGTCCGCCAGCCGCGAAACGCCCTCTTCGATCTCGGCGCTGGTGACGCCCGCGTAGGCCAGCCGCAGGCTATCGGTCGCGCCCTCGAGCACGAAGTCCGATCCCTTCACGAACTGCACCCCGCGCGCCATCGCCGCCTCGTACAGCGCCGCGCCGTCGGTTCCCCGCGGTAGGTCCAGCCACAGGAAGTAGCCGCCCTCGGGCTCGTGGAAGCGAGCGTCGGGCAGTTCGCGGCGCAGCGCGCTGCAGAGCGCCTTCGCACGCTCGGCGAGCGCCAGCTTGACAGTCTCGATCGAGGCGTCGATCGCGCCAGAGCGGCAGAACTCGTACACGATCGCCTGCGAGACCATGCTCGGCGAGATGTAGGTGCTGGTCGCGATCCCGGCGATCCGCTTGATCAGCGCCTGCGGGCCGACCAGGTAGCCGACCCTGATCCCCGGGCACGCGGTCTTTGAGAACGACGAGGTGTACACAACGTTCTCTGGATCCATCGAGACCATCGTCGGCAGCGACTCGCCGGAGAAACGCAGCGCCACGTACGGGTCATCCTCGAACACGACGAAGTGGTACTCCCGCGCCAACTCCAGCAGCCGCTCGCGCTTGGCCGCCGACAGCGTGTAGCCGGCCGGATTCTGGAAGTTGGGGATGATGTGAGCCAGCTTCGGGCGCGCGCCCGCCACGAGCACGCGCTCCAGCGCCGCCACGTCGATCCCGTCGTGCTCGAGCTCGACCATCCGTACGTCGGCGCCCCTGTTGCGCAGCGACAGCAGCGTGCGATCGTACGTGGGTCGCTCGACGATTACCACGTCACCCGTGTCGACGAGTGCTTCGAACAGGAACGCGTCCGCCTGCAGCGAGCCGTTCGTGACGATCACGCGCTCAGGCGCCACATCGTGCTGCTCGGCGATCCAGTTGCGCAGCGGCGGATAGCCGACCGACGTGCCGTATGAGGTGATGCCGGCGGGGTCATTCTCGAAGGCCCGGTCGGCGGCGGCCCGCAGGCCCGCGACATCGACGATGTCGAGCGAAGGCGCGCCGCGTGCAAAGGAGATCGATTTGGCGGACATAAGGACTCGTGTCTGAATTAGTGGCGGAATTTGACGAGTGGCTGGGCGTGTCTGGCGCCACCGGCTCGCCGCGATAATACCGGGAGTATTTGAGGGCGAGCCGGTGGTGTCAGGCGCGTCCGGACGCCGTCAAAGCCGTCAATATCTGACACGGGTCCTGTCATTAGGGTACGTGGTCTCGCGGCCGGCGGGGGGCTGGCCCGCAGGCCAGCCCCACAAACACGCGTCGACTACTCGGCCGTCGGCGCCAGCAGCGACATCGCGATCTCGGCCACCTGCGTCGGCGTCCTGCCGACCTTCACGCCCCTGGCCTCGAGCGCCTGCGCCTTGGCGGCCGCGGTGCCCTTGGAGCCCGACACGATCGCGCCGGCGTGACCCATCGTCTTGCCGGGCGGGGCCGTGAAGCCGGCGATGTAGCCGACCACCGGCTTGCTCACGTTGGCGGCGATGAAATCGGCAGCGCGCTCCTCGGCGTCACCGCCGATCTCGCCGCACATCACGATCAGCTCGGTCTCCGGGTCCTGCTCGAAGGCGCCGATCACGTCGATGAAGTCCGACCCCGGCACCGGGTCGCCGCCGATCCCGACGATCGTCGAGTTGCCGAAGCCGCTCTGCGCCAGCACGTTGCCGATCTGGTAGGTCAAGGTCCCCGAGCGCGAGACGACGCCGACGTTGCCGGGCTTGAAGAACGAGGCGGGGATGATCCCGACGTTCGCCTTGCCGGGCGACAGGATGCCCGGGCAGTTGGGCCCGATCAGCCGCGCGCGCCGGTTCTTCTTGATGATGTTGTAGACGCGCAGCTCGTCGTGCGCGGGAATCCCCTCGGTGATCGCGATGATGACCTCGATGCCGGCGTCCTCTGCCTCGAGGATCGAGTCGGCGGCGAACCGCGGCGGCACGAAGATCATGCCGGTGTTGGCGCCGGTCTGCGCGACCGCTTCATGGAAGGTGTTGAACACCGGGATCCCCTCGAGCTGTTGGCCGCCCTTGCCGGGGGTCACGCCGGCGACCACCTGGGTGCCGTATTCGCGGTTGCGCAGCGAGTGGAAGGTGCCCTCACGTCCGGTGATGCCGGACACGCACAGCTTCGTGTTGTTGTCGACGAAGATGCTCATGCGGTCACCTGGCCAGCTCTACGACCCGGGCAGCGGCTCCGTCCATGGTCGGCTCGATGTGGACGTTGGGCAAGTTGGCTTCGGTCAGAAGGCGCCGGCCCGCCTCGTCGTTGGTGCCATCGAGGCGCACGACGAACGGGACCGTGGGGTTGATCTGATGGAACGCGTCGATCAGCCCGGTGGCGACCTCGTCGCAGCGCGTGATCCCGCCGAAGATGTTGAACAGCACGGCCTTGACCTTCTCGTCGGAGAGGATCACCTCGACCGCACTGGTGATCGCCTCGGCCTTGGAGCCGCCGCCGGCATCGAGGAAGTTGGCGGGCTCGCCGCCCGCCTGCTTGACGACGTCGAGCGTCGACATCACCAGCCCGGCGCCGTTGCCGAGCACGCCGATGTCGCCGTCGAGCTTGACGTAGGTGAGGCCGCGCTCCTTGGCCATCTGCTCCTGCTCGTCCTCGTTGGAAGGGTCACGCAGCGCCGCGTTCTCCGGGTGCCGGTAAAGCGCGTTGTTGTCGAGCGTGACCTTCGCATCAAGCGCCTTGACCTCGCGCTCGGGGGTGATGATCATCGGGTTGACCTCGACCAGCGTCGCCTCTTCGGCGATGAACACCTCGTAGAGCTTGGCGAGCATCGCGCCGACGGGGCGTACGACGTCGGCGTCGACCCCCGCCTCGAATGCCAGCCGGCGGCCGTGGAAGTCCTGGAAGCCGAGCAGCGGATCGACGTGCAGCCGTGCGATCGCAGTGGGATCCTCGTCCGCGACGGCCTCGATGTCCATGCCGCCCCTGGTCGAGAGCATCACCAGTGGCGCCTTCGCACCGCGGTCGAAGATCACCGATGCGTAGTACTCTGCCGCGATCTGCGAAGCAGCCTCGACCCAGACCTCGTGCACGGTCAGGCCGCGGATGTCCATCCCCAGGATCGCGTGCGCGTGCTCCTCGGCCTCGACGCGGTTATTGGCCAGCTTGATGCCTCCCGCCTTGCCCCGCCCGCCGATCTGCACCTGAGCCTTGATCACGCACGGGTAGCCAATCTCGTCGGCCGCGATGAGGGCCTCCTGGACCCCGCGCGCAGGCCGGCCTCTAGGTACCGGGACGCCGTGGCGCGCGAACAGTTGCTTGCCTTGATACTCGAGAAGATCCATGCTCGCAACACTATTCGAAGTAAGTCCGTCGGCGCTTTCCAGTAGGCTGATTCGTTGGACGCGGGCGCGGCGCAACTTGTGCCGTCCAGATGCTGGCAGCGCGCTGGTGCCGTCGCATGGCATCATGGCTCGTGGATGCTTCCCAAAGAGATCAAGTTCGTCACCTTCGACGTCTACGGCACCCTGATCGACTGGGACACCGGAGCGTTCGACGCATTCAGCAAGGAGGCCGCCAGCGACGGCTTCACGATCGATCGGGAGGAGCTGATCCCGCTCTTCCACGAGGTCCAGCAGCAGATCCAGGCGGGCTCCTACGAGCTCTATGCCGAGGTGCTGCGTCGTACTGCCGTGCAGATCGCCAAGCAGCTCGGCTGGCCGTTGGAGCCCTCGCGCTCCGGCTTCCTGCCAGAGTCGGTGCAGCGCTGGCCGCCGTTCAAGGAGACCAACCAGATCCTGCCGAAGATCGCCAAGAAGTACAGCATCGGCCTGATCTCCAACATCGATGACAAGCTGCTCGGGCAGACGCGCCGCCACATCCCGATCGACTTCGACCTGGTCGTGACGGCGCAGCAGGTCCGCTCCTACAAGCCTGACCACGCCCACTTCACCGAGTGCGAACGGCGGATCGGCGGCAAGAAGGGCTGGATCCACGTAGCCGCGAGCTATCACCACGACATCGAGCCGTGCATCAAGCGCAAGATCCCGGTGATCTGGGTCAACCGGACCGGCGTCGTGCTCGAGACCGGGCAGAAGAAGCCCGACGCCGAGGTCAAGTCGCTCAAGGAAGCCGCCAAGCTGCTTGGCATCGGCTAGCCGGGCAGCTGGAAGAGCCAAAGCTTGCGCGCACTCGCGGTAAACGAGGACCTGATCGTCGTGGTCAGCGGCATCTGGCAGACGACCTGCACGATCGTGCGCTCGGGGGCCGAGGGCTTCCTGATCGACTCGCCGATCCTGCCGGAGGAGCTGAGCGCGCTGCCCGACCTGCTCGAGCAGACGGAGTTCCCGCTCAGCGGCTTGCTGTGCACGCACGGCGACTGGGATCACCTGCTAGGCCGGCTCGCGTTTCCGCAGGCGACGCTCGGCGCCGGCGAGCCGACCGTGCGGAGGCTCACCGACGAGCCCGGCGCCGCCGCGCGCGAGCTGCGCGCTTTCGATGACGCGTGGTACGTGCACCGCGCGTCGCTGGAGCTCGGCGACCCGCAGGCGCTACCAGTTCCCGGGCGGCTGTCGCTCGGCGACGCGAGCGAGATCGAGCTGCACGCGACACCCGGGCACACCGCCGACGGGACCGCGTTCTTGATCCCGTGGCTCGAGGTGCTGGTGTGCGGCGACTACCTGTCGCCGGTCGAGATCCCGATGATCGAGCCCAGCGGCTCCGCCGAGACCTACGTCGAGACCCTGCAGCGGCTGGCGCCGCTGGTCGACGCCGCGCAGACGATCATCCCCGGCCACGGCAGCCCATTGACGCATCTCGAGGCCTACGCGCTACTGCGCGAGGACCTCAGCTACGTCGAGGCGCTGCTCGCATACGGCGCCGACGCGCCGCTGCCGGAGACGCGCAACACCGCCGCGCAGCGCAAGATCCACGCCGTCAACGCCGAACGCCTGATCTAGGGCCGCCGCTTCGCAGACTCTCCGCACGTTTCACCTCGCCAGGAGGGGAAACGTGCGTCGGGTGATCGTAGCTCGATCGATGCCGCCGACTCTCCGCACGTTTCCCCTTGTAGAGGGGGTAAACGCGCGGCGAGTCCGGCGCGGCACGCTCCGGCGCGGCGCGGCGCGGCGCGGCGCGGCACGGTGCGACGCGGCGTGGCACGACGCGGCGCGGTGCGTCACGACGCGGCGCGGTGCGTCACGACGCGGCGCGTTGCTCGGCCGCGCTTCGCGGCTACTCACTCGGCGGGTGCCGGTGAGGTGATGACGGCGAGCTTGTCGCCATTGGCGACCGCCGCGCCGACCGCGATCGGGATCTCGGCAATCGTCCCGGCCTTGTGGGCGGTGATCTCGTTCTCCATCTTCATCGCCTCGATCACGCACACCAGCGCGCCCGCTTCGACCGCTTGGCCCTGCTGCACCGCGACCTTCAGGATCGTTCCCTGCAGCGGCGACTCGAGCGTGTCGCCACCGTGACCGTGGGCGGCGGCCGAGCGCTCGCTGCGCTTCGGCTTGCGCCCACCCGCACCCGCGCCTGCGCCGGCGCCGGCGGCTCCGTTGAGCCCACCGGCAAACGCCGGGCCGGTGACCTTCACGTCGAAGCGCTTACCCGACACCTCGACCGTGTAGGACTGCTCGAGCTTGGGTTCGTCGTCCTCGTCGTGCGCCGCCGCCGGCGCCTTGTCGAAGGTGAGCGTCTGCAGCCACGCGCGGTCCTCGATCAGGTCACGGCAGGTCTCGGCGTTGGCCCACTGCTCGGTCTGCAGGATCGCCTCGTGGAATGGCAGGAGCGTCTTCAGCTCGCCGATCTCGAACTCGCGCAGCGCCCTCACCATGCGCGCGGTCGCGTGCTGGCGGTCGATGTCCCAGACGATCAGCTTGGCGACCATCGGGTCGTACATCGGCGAGATCTCGGAGCCGGGTCCGACGCCGGAGTCGACGCGCACGCCCGGTCCGCTGGGCTCACGGTAAGAGCCGATCCTGCCCGGAGCCGGCGTGAAGCCCTTGCTCGCGTCCTCGGCGTTGATCCGGCACTCGATCGCGTGGCCACGGAGCTGCACCTCGTCCTGGGTCATCGAGAGCGGCTCGCCGGCGGCGACCAGGATCCCCTCGCGGACGATGTCGATCCCGGTGACCATCTCGGTCACGCAGTGCTCGACCTGGACGCGCGTGTTCATCTCCAGGAAGTAGTACTCGCCGCCCTGCAGCAGACCCTCGACCGTACCGGCCCCCGAGTAACCGACGGCGTGAGCGGCCTCGGTCGCGATCTTGCCGATCAGCGCCCGCAGCTCGTGGTCGACCGCCGGTGCCGGCGACTCCTCGATCAGCTTCTGGTGGCGGCGCTGCAACGAGCAGTCGCGCTCTCCGAGATGGATCACGTTGCCGTGCTTGTCGGCCAGCACCTGGACTTCGACGTGGCGCGGGTCGGGGAGGTAGCGCTCGAGGTAGACCGTCGGGTCCGAGAAGAACTTCTCGCCCTCGCGCGCGGCGCCTTCGAACG
Organism: uncultured Solirubrobacterales bacterium; assembly: GCA_963709135.1. Classification (GTDB taxonomy): domain Bacteria; phylum Actinomycetota; class Thermoleophilia; order Solirubrobacterales; family Solirubrobacteraceae; genus Palsa-465. Next base: position 1,222,248 of record CAVPVI010000005.1, read on the forward strand.
CCTCCTCGAGCTTGTCGGCGCTGAGCGCAACCCGGAAGCCCTTGCCGCCGCCGCCGCCGGCGGCCTTGACCGCGATCGGGTAGCCGATCGTCTCCTCCGCCAGCCGGCGTGCGTCGGCGAGCGAGTCGACCGGCGCGATCGTTCCGGGCACGATCGGCACGCTCGCGGCCGCCATCAGCTCGCGCGCCCTGACCTTCGATCCCATCGCCTCGATCGCCGAGGAGGGCGGTCCGATGAACACGATCCCGCGCTGCTCGAGCGCGGCCGCGAACGCGGCATTCTCGGCCAGGAAGCCGTACCCCGGATGGACCGCCTCGGCGCCGGAGCGCTCGATCACGTCGAGCAGCTTGTCCACCGCGAGGTAGCTCTCGGACGCAGGACCGGGACCCAGCAGGTACGCCTCATCGGCGCGCTTGACGTGCAACGCATCACGGTCAAGCTCGGAGTAGACGGCTACGCTGGCAATCCCGAGCTCCTCGCAGGCCCGGATGATGCGAACGGCGATCTCCCCGCGGTTTGCGATCAGAATCTTGGAAAACATGAGGGTGGCCGCACTTTAGCGCTGCGGAGCTTGAATTGAATTGACGCGGCCCGATCGGCTGCAAAACTCCGGAGCCTAAGATTTTGGCAGTGAAGACACGCCCGGAGATGCTTGATCGCGGCCCGGATGACGAGCCGCTCGGGCACCACGGCGCGGCACTTCGCCTGGTGGCAGGCAGCGTGCGGTCGCCGGTCCTACCGGCCAATCCGGCGAGAGTGGCTGGGCGTGTCTGGCGTCGCCGGCTCGCCCGATAATACCTGGAGTATGTGAGGGCGAGCCGGCGGCGTCAGGCGCGTCCGGACGCCGTCGGAAACGCCAGTAATTTCTGCGGGGTGCCCTTAGGTCATTAGGTCCAGCCGCGAACCATGCCGGCGCCGACCGTGTCGTTGCTGGCTTCGTCGATCAGGATGAAGCTGCCGGTCGTGCGGTTGCGGGCATATGCGTCGACGATCAGCGGCACGCTGTTGCGCAGGCGCACGCGCCCGATCTCGTTGAGCGTCAGCTCGGAGGCGTGCTCGCGCGCGAGCGTGTTGATGTTCACGCGGTAGTCGATCGACTCGACGATCGCGCGGGCCGAGCGGGTCGTGTGCTTGACGGCGTAGCGCCCGCCGGCGCGCAGCGGCTGCTCGCTCATCCAGCAGACGCTGGCCTCGATCTCGCGCGCGACCGCGGGCGGATCCTCGGGCGCGACGATCATGTCGCCGCGCGACACGTCGAGCTCGTCGGCGAGCCGCAGCGTCACCGACATCGTCGGGAAGGCCGCCTGCCGTTCGCCGTCGTAGGTGTCGATCGCCGCGATCGTGGTGGGCCGGCCGCTCGGCAGTACGATCACCTCGTCGCCGGGCGCCAGCACACCGCCGGCGATCTGTCCCGCGTAGCCGCGGTAGTCGTGGTGGGATTCGGTCATCGGCCGCACGACCCACTGCACCGGGAAGCGAACATCGGCGAGATTGCGGTCGGGCGCGATCACGACATGCTCCAGGTGGTAGAGCAGCGGTGCGCCGCCATACCAGGACATCGCGAACGAGCGCTCAACGACGTTATCGCCGTTGAGCGCAGAGATCGGGATGAAAGTGATGTCGGGCAGCTGCAGGCGTGCGGCCCAGTCGGTCATCTCGTCGAGGATCGAGTAGAAGACATCGGCGTCGTAGCTGACCAGATCCATCTTGTTGACGCACACGACCAGGTGCGGGATCCGCAGCAGCGAGGCGATGTAGGCGTGGCGGCGGGTCTGCTCGCTGACGCCCTTGCGCGCGTCGACCAGCACGATCGACAGATCGGCGGTCGAGGCCCCGGTGACCATGTTGCGCGTGTACTGCTCGTGGCCCGGCGTGTCGGCGATGATGAACTTGCGCCGTGCCGTCTGGAAGTAGCGGTAGGCGACGTCAATCGTGATGCCCTGCTCGCGCTCCGCGCGCAGGCCGTCGGTCAGCAGCGCGAGGTTCACGTAACCGTCGCCGCGCTGCTCGGAGGTCTGCACGACGTGCTCGAGCTGGTCGGCGAGGATCGCCTTTGAGTCGTACAGCAGGCGGCCGATCAGAGTCGACTTGCCGTCGTCGACCGAGCCCGCGGTGGCGATCCGCAGCAAGTCGGCGTTGCGCGTCCGGAACAGGTCCCCGTTGCGGGGAGCGATCAGGGCAGCTTGCAGCTGCTGCTCCCGCCCGGCGTTTTGATCAACCGCGCCTGACATCAGAAGTAGCCCTCGCGCTTGCGGTCCTCCATCGCGGCCTCGGTCACGCGGTCATCGGCGCGGGTCTCGCCGCGCTCGGTGATCCGCGTCGCGGCGATCTCGGCGACCACGTCTTGCAACGTGGTGGCGGTCGAGCGGACCGCCCCGGTGCAGGTCATATCGCCGACGGTGCGGTAGCGCACGGAGGCGTGCAGCGGCTCCTCGCTGTCCATCAGCGTGACGTACGGGCTGGTCGCGTAAAGCATTCCGTCGCGCGCAAACACCTCGCGCTCGTGCGCGTAGTAGATTGACGGAACCTCGAGCCGCTCGTTGGCGATGTACTGCCAGACGTCGAGCTCGGTCCAGTTGGAGATCGGGAACACGCGCACGTGCTCGCCCTTGCGGATCCGGCCGTTGTACAACGACCACAACTCGGGGCGCTGGCTCTTGGGGTCCCACTGGCCGAAGTCGTCACGGAACGAGAACACGCGCTCCTTGGAGCGGGCGCGCTCCTCGTCGCGCCGGGCGCCGCCGAACGCGGCGTCGAAGCCGTGCTCGCTGATCGCGTCCAGCAGGGTGGTGGTCTGCAGCCGGTTGCGGGAGGCGCGCGGGCCGGTCTCCTCGCGCGCGCGGCCGCGGTCGATCGAGTCCTGGACATAGGCGACGATCAGGCGCTCGCCGATCGCCGATACGAGCCGATCGCGAAACTCGATCACTTCCGGGAAGTTGTGTCCGGTGTCGACGTGCATCACCGGGAACGGGAAGCGGCCGGGCCGGAAGGCCTTCTCGGCGAGGCGAAGCAGCACGATCGAATCCTTGCCGCCGCTGAACAGCAGCACCGGCCGTTCGAGCTCGGCGGCGACCTCGCGCATGATGAAGATCGATTCGGCCTCGAGCGTCTCGAGCTCGGACAGCTCGTAACTGTGGCTGATCACAGATGAATGCCGCATTCGGTCTTGTCCTCGCCGGCCCAGCGCCCTTCGCGTCCGGATCCGGGTTGTGTGCACGGCGCGCAGCCAATCGAGGCGTAGCCGCGGTCGTGCAGCGGGTGGTACGGGAGGTCGTATTTGGTGATGTAGGCCCACAGCTCCCGCTCGCTCCAGTCGGCCAGCGGGTTCAGCTTCCAGATGCCGCGGCGCTCGTCGCGCTCGAGCTTGCGCGCGCCGGCGCGCGTGCTCGCCTGCTCCCGGCGGACACCGGTGACCCAAGCGTCGATGCCCTGCAGCGCCTGTTCGAGCCCGTCGACCTTGGCCGCCGAGCAGCAGTTGGCTTGCGTCCACGGGGAGCCGGGGCTGCTGGCGTCGATCACCTCGATCGGCAGCCCGAAGCGCTGCTCGAAGCGCTTCCAGGTCAAGAGCGTCTCCGGGAACAGTACGCCGGTGTCGATCGTGAACAGCCTCGCGTCGGGCGCGATCTCGCTGAGCATGTGCGCCAGCACGGTCTCCTCCTTCTGGAAGGAGCAGGCGGTCTTCAGGCGCGGGTGGAAGCGCTCGACCGCGTAGGCGATCACCTCCTGCGCGGAGGCTGATTCGAGGTCTGTGGTGGTCGTGCTCATGCGTGCGAACCGTCCTGGGTAGATGAGGCGCGCTAGCTCCAAGTAGCTAGACGGCGCATTCGCCTTGGCCGCGGACGACCTTGAACGGCTCCCGGCGACTCCAGTCGACGAACAGGTCAACGCTCTCCGGCGAGAACTTCACCGGTAGCGTCAGATCTTTGACCTGGCGCTCGAACTCGTCGGTGCCGACACGGTCGGCGAACGCGTTGAAATCCTCACCGTCGTGGCGTTGGTCGAGGTACAGGCGGACCCAGCGCTGCGCCGCCTCGGGGACGCGCTTGGCGGGCAGGCGCGCTTTCAGGCGGTGCCCGAAACGCACGTCGCCGTCCTGGTAAGTGCCGGCGAGGTGCGGAACATAGGCCGGGATCGTGTGCTCGCCGATCTTGATCGAGGCGCCGTAGAAGCCGATGTTGGCGATGTGGTGCTGGCCGCAGCCGTTCGGGCAGCCGCTGATCTTGACGTGGATCGCGCGCGCAAGCTCGTCGTCGATCGCCATCGCCTCCAGCCGCTCACCGACTGCCAGGTTGAGACCCATCGAGCTGGTGATTCCGAGCTTGCACGAGTCGGTGCCCGGGCAGCTGACGATGTCGGTGAGCTCGTTGGCGCCGGCGGCACCGAGGCCGAGCTCGACAAGCCCACGCCAGACGTCGCTCAACGCCTCGTCGGGGACCCAACGCAATACCAGGTTCTGCTGCACGGTCGTGCGCGCATACTCCCCGGTGTGTGCGCGCATCAGCGCCGCGAGGCCGTGCAGCTGATCAACCGTCAGGTCGCCGCGGCGCACCTTGACCTCGGCCGTCGAGAACCCCTGTTGGCGTTGTGATTGCACGTTGGAGCGCAGGAAGCGCGCGAATTCGGGGTCCTCCTGGGCGCCGTTGGCACGCGCAGCGAGCCCAGCGCCGGCGGCAGCGGCCGCTTCGCGGCGCCTGCGCGCCTGCGCCTCCTCGTCGTGGGACCACAGGATCGGGTCCAGCGAGAAGTCCCGTCGCGCGACCCAATCGCCCTTGAGCTCCTGCTCGACGAGCTCCCTGAAGGCGTCGATCCCGATCTTGTCGACCAGCACTTTGATCCGGGCGCGAGCGCGGTTGACGCGCAGGAAGTCCTGTCGGTCGAAGATCCGCAAGCACGCTTCGACAATCTTCAGATAGTCGCCGTTGTCGAGCTCGACGAACTCGTACAGGGTCGGCGCCAGGCGCGGCATGATCGAGGTGCCGCCGCCGACCCGCAGCTCGACGCCACGGACCTCGCCACGCAGGCGCGGGATGAACGAGATGTCGTGGATGCGCGTGATCGCGTTGTCGGCGTCGGTCGCGGCAAATGCGGTCTTGATCTTGCGCGGCATCGCCTGCGTGGTCGGGTGTCGTACGAAGTAGCGGATGTAGGCGCCGGCGTATGGGGTGATGTCGAACAGCTCGCCCTCGAGCAGGCCGGCGCGGGGGTCGCCGGTCACGTTGCGCACGGTGTTGCCGCAGCCCTCGCGTGAGGACAGGCCGACGTCGCCGAGCTCGCGGATCAGCTTGGCGGCGTCTTTCAGCCGTACGTGATGAATCTGGATGTTCTGGCGAGTGGTGATGTGGCCTTTTTGCAGCGGCGCGTAGCGCTTGATCACGGTGGCGAACGCGTCGAGCTGGTCGGGCGTCACCCCCCCGAACGGCAGCTTCACGCGGACCATCTGCACGTCCTCCTGCTGCTGACCGTAGACGCCTTGGCGCAGCCGGAACCGCGTGAACTCGTCGGGCTCGAGCGTCCCGTCGAGGAACCGCTTGGCCTCGGTGTCGAAGTCGTCGAATTCGCGCTGCAGGATCGGGATCACGTGCCCGGGTACGTCCTGCAGGACCTCCGGCTCGTCGAGCGAGCCAGGACGGGAGCCGTTACCGGTCCTGCCAAGTTCGATCGAAGAGGGCTCCATGTGCGTTCCTTTGAGAGGGTGCGGGGCTGCCCGCCTAGGCGGGGACGGCGAATATACCAAAAGCAGACCCGTTTTAAGCCAATTTGCCCCGGCGTTGCCCGAAGCGGCCATGCAGGCCCAACGGCTGCCGCGTCGCAGCCGGGATCGCGATCGCGAGATTGCTCAAGGCCTAAGGCGCGCGCAGGGTGCCCTTACTCCCAGGGCAGGATGCTGCTCGCCGGCTTGGCGACCCCTTCGCGAAGCGCCGCCAGCTGCCAAGCGCTCGGCTGGGCGTCGGGCGCGACCTGGCTGGGCGCCGTCTGGCGCATGAACTGCTCGAGCGCAGCGACGACTGCCGCGGCCTCCTCGGGCGTAGCGTTCGGTGCGATCAGCGTCAGCTTGGGACGACGGTTCATCGGCGCGCTAAGCGTATCGCGTGGGGCTACTGGGGCAGTTTGTCGGCGAGTCGCAGCCGCTCGAGCTCGATCTTATCGGCGAGCTCGTTCTGTCCCTGCACCGCACGGTCGTAGGCCTTGATCGCATCGATCTGGGCGCGTTGCGCCGCTACCGTCTGGCTGAGCGTCGCGGACTTGTCGAACGCGAGCATCAGCGACGCGAAGCTGCTGGTCTGCCCATTCTCCAGCGCCTGCGCGAGCTGCGTGGCAGCGGCGCTCATCCCGTGCAGCGAGGCCAACTGGGTGTTGTATGCCGGCGCCCAAACGGCCGGTGGGTGGATTGCCCGCAGCGCCGCTGCGGATCGGCTCGTAATCGCGGCGAAGTGCGTGAGCGCAGCTGACTTGAGCTCGTAGGCGGCCGCGACGGCGGCCGCTCCCGAGACCGGCGGCGTGCCGAGCGCTGTCTGCAAGCCGCGCGTGGCCGGGGCGAGCCCTTTCAGCGCTGCGCTGAAACGCGGCAGGAACACCCCTAGGCTCGCAAGCTCGCGCGCGAGCGCGATCTGGCGGTCGGCGAGCTCGAGCAGCAGCCGCCGCAGCGGTGCCGCCGCCGGCGGCGCCGGGATCGCGGACAGCTCGCCCCGCAGTGCCACCAGCTTGCGGCTGGCCTGCTGTAGCGGGGCCTCGCCGGATTCGCCCGCGGGCGAATCCGGTAGCGAACCCCGCTGCTCCTCTTGCGCCAGCAAGCTGCCGGACTTTGCGAGCTCGGCGAGCGGCGCCTCGAATGCGCTCTCGCGGTGCTGAACCAGCTTCAGATAGGCGGCGACCGCGACACGCTGCTTGTTGGCCTGCTGCCCGCAGCCGGCCAACGTCAGCGCCAGCGTGAACGCCAGCAGCCCGGCGGCGGCGAGACCGCGCTGACCGGGTTTCACTTGAGTAGCTCGATCACCGAGACGCTGCCGTCGCGGTGATCGAACACGAGCTTGACGAGGCCCCGCTTCGGAGCGAACCAGGCGGTGCGAGTGCCGCTTCCGAACGGATATCCGCGCTGGGTCAGAACGCTTTGGATCACGAGCGCGTCGAACTTGCCGGCGGGGACGCTGACCGGCTCGACGCCGATCACGGTGCTCGAGCCGGTTACGCCGAACACGTGGAAGTCGCTCTCGTTCCCGCTCTTCCAGCTCTCGCCGCGCTCGCTGTAAGCCTCCAGCACCGGATTGAAGCCATACACCATGAAGTCAAGCGGCGTGAAGAAGTGGCGGCCGTGCCCGAGCGCGGGAAACCTCACCAGCGAGGCGGCGGCAGAGTCGCCGGCCAGGTTGGTCAGGCCGTCGAGCCCGTCGCTGAACAGGTACTCGCCGGCGACCTTCAGCGGCCCCGATACGCTTGCGACCGAGAGCTCGGCCGTGCGGCCCTGAACCCGCGAGTCGGTCACCTTCTCGACCTCGGGTTGAGGTAGATGCTTCTTGTTGATCCATTCGTACCGCGCCGTCGCGCCCTGCGAGAACGGGAAGTAGTCGACGTCAGACCCCGGGTGCCCCGGCACGAGGTTGGTCGAGAGCAGCTCGACGTTGGTGACCGGCGGCTTGCCGTAGGCGTCGAATCCGCCGCCCTCGTGATCGAACACGACCCGGACCGGGCCCACACCGTCGACCCACCAGGTCGTACGCGTGCCACTGGCATAGGTGTTGTCGATCGCGTCGTCTTGGACGATCTGACTCTGAACGACCGCCGCGAGCACGCCGCTCGGGAACGCGGGCACCTTCACGGTCTGCAGCCCGAGGTAGGTGGACTCGCTGGAGACGTCGTTCTGCGCCCCACCCGTCGCCGACCAGATCGTTCCCTGGAGCAGCGGCTCGGACAGCACCGGCTGGCGATCTCCCCAGATCACGTTGAACAGAGCGCTGGAGAGGCTGTTCGGACAATCGGTCGCAGTGGAGCACAGGATCGGCGAGCCGCTCGGCTGCGGGCAGCTGTTCCAGTCGGTGTTGATCAGACCCTCGTCGTTGTCCTCGAACGTGATCGTGCCGACATCCGAGCTCGTCGAGGTACAGCTGGGGCTGGCGCCGGCGGCGGGAATCTGATCGTTGGGATCTGCCCACGCGAGCGTGAAGCTGTTCCCGCTCTGCTGCTGCACATCGACGTTCTCGATCGTGCCCGTTGGGTTGTAGACGTTGTCGGACCACTGGTACTGCCAGTTCGCGTCGGCGGGGTGCGGGAGCCACTCGTCGGCGCTCGCGCCGGCGGTAAAAGCCAGCAGCGCCATGACTGCGCAAGCGCCCAGCACCGCGGCGCGGATGTGGATCGCAACTCGCCCCAAGACGCGCTCAAGCATAGCCAAGCCCGCCGGTAGCGACTGTTTCGCACTCCCGCGGACGCGCTCAGCCCACCTTCGACGTGCTCAGCCCACCTTCGACGCGCTCAGCCCACCTTCGACGCGCTCAGCCCACCTTCGACGCGCTCAGCCCACCTTCGACGTGCTCAGCCCACCTTCAGCAGCCGCGCGAGCTGGCGCGCGAGCCGCACTTCCAAGCTCTCCGACGCCGGCGCCAGGAAGGTCGCGAAGCTGACCTCGGTGACGGTCGCGCCGCGCGCCAGGACGATCGCATCGAGGTAGACGTCGACGAGCTGGTAGGTCTGTGACGCGGTGCCTGCCACGCGAAAGCCGATCGCGCCGACGCCGAGCGCCGGCAGCGGCAGCGGACTCACCTTGCTGACCGCGAAGCTGACGCCGTCGCCGGATCCGTCGAGCAGGCTCGCGGAGACGCAGGTGCCGAGCTTGGCGCGCATCAGCGCGCGTGCAGCGGCTCTCCCCTGGGCCGCGGTGGCGTACACGTACGCGGTCTGTGAGACGAACGGGCCGCTGGAGCTGCCCTGGAAGCGCGGCGAGATCGCGGCTCCGATCTGCACGTCTCCCCGCAGCGAGGGGTCAAACGACTGGCACGTGATCGGCGGAACCGACTTGGGCGCCGCCGCCTGGCTCCAGCCACTGCCGATCTCCGCACGTTTGAGCAACACCGAGGCCGCCCGCGCATTACCGGCGGCGGTGGGCTTGCCGACAGCGGTGCTCGCGCTCACCAGCGCGCCGCTCGCCGCCAGCACGGCCGCGAGGATCGATCTCCAAGGTGCTCGCCGGCGCATCGGAGCCGTTATACAGGACGCGCGGCGCCGGCGGCCGCTGGTGGCATTCAACCGATCCTCAGCTCGCCGCTGCTGCGCAGCGTGCCGCCGCCGGAGGTGCTCAGCGCCACGGCCAGCGACAGCGTGGTGGCTGCGTGGCTGGGTGGGAGCGTGCCTCTCGAATGCAACCCGACTGCTTGTTTCAGGTTTACGTTTAGGTTGAGGCCTACCGGGTCGGCTGCTACCCGACTTGCGGCTTGAGGAGCGCCGTTTCAGGCCCAGCGGCGCGCGAAGCGTGTTTGAGCGGACAAACCGACCGGCGACTGCACGGATTGTCCGTAAGTGCACGAAGATCGACATCGAACGGACAAATCAGCGCCTGGCATGCCGAATTGTCCGTTCCGACACTGAGAACCGATGAAATGAATGCCCGACCCAGCTTCACAAGGGAGAGCAACCCGAACCGGCGCTTGTGGCGCCGATTCGGGTTCTTGAGCATGCCGATCGGTGGCTTGCGCGACGTTCTTCCGGTTCAGACCACGCTCGCAATCAGCACAAGGCTTGTCCTCTGCAAGCTCGTGTCGGTGACGGTGACCGGGATCTGCAGCGTGCGGACGCCTGCGGCTTTCAACGCCGCGGCGACGCCCTTGCCGTAGGCAAGCGCCGGGTCGGTGAGCGTCAAGTCGAGGTGCCCCTCGGGGAACGCGAGCGTCAACGTCAGGCTCCCGTGCCTGGTCGCGGCGGCGAACGGCATCGCGGGCCCGAGGTCGGTGATCTTGATTCCACGCCGTAGGCTCGCGCTCGAACTCGCGAACGTCGGACCGGCCAGGTCGCTGAGCTGGAGGCCGGAGGCAGTCAGCGCCGAGGTGGTGAATGACACGCCCTGGGTCGCGCCGATCGTGATTGAGTGGACCGGCGGCCCGCCGGACCGCACATCGAGCGTGAACGTCAACTTCGTCCGCGAGCTTCCCAGGCCCGAAACGACCGCGCCTGAGGCCGCGGTCACCGGGTTCGGTCCCACAAACGCGGCCGCGCTCACCGGGTCCGGTCCCACAAACGCGTCCCCGCTGGAGTCGACCGCGACGCAGACCGTGGTGTTCGCGCACGCGACCCCGGCCAGCGCGGCCGCGCCCGCGATCGGATCGCGCGTCCACCCCCCACCGCTGCGCGGATCGCCCTCAAACGAGACGCCCTTGGAGTCAACCGCGACGCAGAAGCTCGTCGACGGGCACGCAACCCCGGTCAACGCGACACTATCGATCGTGACCGGCGCCGCGGTCGGTGTGTGCGGGTTGAACGTCACGACCCGCCCGAGCTGGTTGACCGCCGTGCACTGCGAGACCGACGGGCACGCAACCCCCGTCAGATCGCTCGAGGGAAGATCGATCGAGACCTGCGGCGGGCTGCCCGGCGTGAGCGGGTCAAACGTCGTGACCGTCCCGTCCTGGTCTCCCGTGGTGCACTGAGCGGCACTCGGGCACGCAACACCACCAAGGATGTTCGCGTCTTCGAAGTCAATCCCGCTGATCGGCGGTCGGCCCGGCGCACTCGGAGCGAATGTCACAGCTTCGCCGGCGGCATCCACGGCCGTGCACTGCGCCACCGAGGGGCAGGCAACCCCGTCAAGGCCGCCATCAAACTGGCCGAAACCCACGCTGTCGATCTCCACCGGCGACTGGCTGCCCGGCGAGAGCGGGTCGAAAGTCACCTCGGCACCCGTCCGGTCAACCGCGGTGCACTGAACCGATGACGGACACGCGATCGCGGTCAGGTTGCCATTGGCGTCAATCGCGACAGGAGCCGTCGACGTGCCCCCACTCGGGCTGAACGTCACCTCGCTGCCGCCCCCGACCGCGGTGCACTGGTCGCCAAGCGGACACGCGACGGCCACGAGCTTGGCGCCGGAATCCACCGCGATCGGGGCTGACCATTGCGCCCACGCACCCGCCGGGACGATCAGCAGCGCCAGCGCAACGGACGCGGCCGTCAATGCCCGCGTCGGAAGCGTGCGGTCACCGGGGATGGCGCGCGCTCCGGCGGCGGCGGCCGCCGATGGCTGGCCGCCCTTAAGCAGGTTGTCGTGCAAGCGGCCCACCTCTGGCAGTGAATATTGGAATTTTTTCAACATTGTGTGTCTGCAAGTCTCGCTTACGGGCCGCAGATGACGTACGCCACCGCAGTCGCCGTGTCAAGTCCGTTGAGCTTTATGATCTCCGCAACGCCCTCCCATGCGTCGGCGGGCTCGCTGGACTCCGTACCGGCCGCCGGGAGCGAGCTACCAGTCGCCTGTGGCAGGGGATTCACCTGGCTGGCGCTCACGGCCAAGCCGCCGTACGAACTCTGTGTGACCACGATGTCGCTGGTGCTGTTCGGACCTGACGTGTTGACGACGAGACCGCCGCCATACGCATCTGGCGTCGAAGACCCCTGCGGGCACGTCGCGACGCTCGTCAACGGTGTGTTGGCGGTTTGCGTGTTGGCCGGCGCAAACGCCGTCGCCGGACTCCCGATCACCTCATCGGGGGGGTTCGGGGAGCCCGGGATGCCCTGGATGCCCTGGGGGCCCGCCGGACCCGTCGGACCAGCCACGCCTTGGACTCCCTGGGGCCCGGTCGGCCCGGTCGACCCAACCGGCCCAACCGGTCCGATGGCGCCAACCGACCCGCTCGGGCCGGTCGCACCGGTCGCACCGGTCGCGCCAGTCGCACCGGTCGCACCGGTCGCCCCTCTGAGACCTTGCAACCCCCGTGGCCCGCGTCCGAGCGTCACGCTTGCCAGCTTCGCACTTGCCGTGTGCCCCGTCGAATGATGACTCGCGCTCGCGTCGGCCCACGGAAGCCCCGAGAGAGCCCCCGCAGACACGCAGATTACGGCCAGAACCGCGACACGCGTAAGACCTGTGAACTTCATATGACCTCCGGACTATGAGCTGATTACGTGAACATTGCGTGCGGCGGACGCTAACGCCTAACCGGCGCCTTCTTGACTGGTTTCTCTTGCGTGAACTTCAGCGTGATCTTCGTCGTCGTCGCCTTGCCGCCGGTCACTGTCACCGCGGCGGTGACCGAGAGCTCGTGACCCTTCGCTGCCGTGAGCGCCTTCTGAGCGGCGGTCGAGAGCCTCACCGACGCGATCGTCGTCTTGCCCGCCGCCGCCACATAGACCGCCGTGCCGTAGACGACAGTCACACGCTTGTGGGTTGTCTTTCGCCCGACGCGCACAAGCACGGTCATCACGACGCTAAAGGTGATCGTGCCCTTGCAGCGCGCACCCGAGCAAGCGAGCGCGACGGACGCAGACGCGTTCGTGACTTTGATAACCGAGCTTGTCAGCACGATCCGCGGCTTCGCCGAGCCAGCGGACAAGCCAGAGCCCCCGGAGCCCGAACTGCCAGGCCCGGGAGCACCGGGCGAGCTAGAGCCACTCGAGGAGCCCGAGCCACCCGACGAGGTAGTGACAGCGGGCGAGCCCGAGCCGCCCGTGGAGCCAGAGCCACCGGGCCCGGAGGCGCCAGAGCCGGAACTGGCCGACGAGCTGGAGCCGCCCGAGCCCGAGCCGCCAGAACCAGACCCGGCCGAGCCGGAGCCGGATCCGCCCGAACCACCGGAGCCACCCGAGCCCGACCCCGCGGAACCGGAGCCACCCGAGCCGGACCCCGCGGAACCAGACCCGCCCGAGCCAGAGCTACCGGAACCAGACCCACCGGACCCCGAGCCACCGGAGCCCGAGCTCGAAACGACGAGGCTCCAGCTACCCGTCGACGGCGAGTACACAGCTTGGTCGACAACCGGCACGTTGACGTAACCAGGTCCACCGGTGATGCTGTTGTTCCCCGGCCCGCCTAGCACAACGCCCGTCCCGTCCCCGAGCGAGATCGTGTTCGCTCCACCGTATGTGGGGTAGACCGCCTGCAGCGTCGCGGGGCGCCCCTGCAGATCGAACATCAACTGGCCGTTCGCGCCGACGGCGATGTCATTGCCCGACCCGAGCGTGATCGTGTTCGCGCCCGACCCGCCGAACACGATGTCGTTGCCCGACCCGAGCGTGACGACGTTCGCGAACGTACTGAACAGCGACACGGTCGGGTCCTGGCTGACGACCTCGCTCAGCACGCCATGCCGCCCAGATCACCTCGCCGTCATCAGCTGAGGACGATCTTGTTCCCGGCGCCACCGGTGATCCGGTCCAGCCCGGTCCCAGCCACGATGACGTCGTCGCCATCACCCGTCGTGATCGTATCCGCGCCGCCTGCACCCGGGTCGCTGCTGCCGACCTTCGAGAGCTCCTGGATCCACCCATCCGGCTGCGAGAAGTACACGTAGCCGTTCTTGACGATCACGTTCGGCTGGCTGGTGTCACCCAAATCGATCGTCTGCGACCCGGTACCGGCGAGCACGATCGTGCTCGCACCCTGCGCACCAAACACCGAGCTCAAGCCATCCGACCCCGGATCGGTCGTATACGCGTCCACGACACCAGCCGTCCCGGTGATCGGGTTGTCATCCTGATCGACCACGCCGTGGCCCATCAGGATGATGTCGTGCCCCAACCCGCCATAAATCACATCGTTGGTCGGCGTCAGCAGGTCGCCCGTCGGGGAATCCGACGTGCTCGGATCGTGGATGACGATCACCGCGTTCAGACCCTTCGTGACGATGTCCGAGAGCGAATGCGAGAGGTCCAGGTTGATGCCGTCATCGGCGTGGATAATGTCGTTCCCCGACCCCGCCGTGATCGTATCCGAGCCTGACCCGCCGAAGATCTGGTCACCGCCGCCACCGCCAAAGATCCGCGAGTTACCAACCCCGCCATAGATGATCACCGAGTTCGGATCGGCACTCGCGTCGATGAAGCTCTGCCCCGGGTTCGAGTAGACCCACCCCTCGCCGGTGATGTCGGTGATCGTCGAGTTGTAGAAGCTGCCGTCCTGGGTCGTGTTCCCAAGCAGGATCAGCGGCGAGTTGGGGCCGCCGCCGCCGGTGGCGACGAGCTTCTTGTAGCCGCCGCCGCCCTGCACCACGGTGATCGCGCCCGGCACGGTCGCGCTGACCGTGAACGTGCCCTCCGTCGCGACGCTGTCGGCGCTCGAGCCGAGCATCACGTCGATGACGTTGACATCGTGGAAGGTGATCCCGCCGGCGAACGTCAGCCCGGTGCTGCTGAACGTCACTGGAGCGCCCATCCCGAGGCCGCCGATCTGCCCGAACTGCGACTGCTCCAGTCCGGCCGCCAGCGCAGGCGCGTATAGCGTCTGCAGCGACGCGTATTCGCTGGAGCTGACCGCACCGAGCTCGCCTAAATATCCCGGAGCGCTACCGTCCGCAAAGACGTTGAGCGTGTTGACCGTGCTCGAGTTGTCAGTCTCGGCCGGCGAGACGGGGAGCGGCACATCCACCTCGCTCGGCAGCCCGATCCCCTCCACCAGCGTACGCGGCGTCGTGTCATCACCCTCGATCACCAGCGGACCGTAGATCCCCGTCAGCACCTGCTGCTGCGCCGGGAAGGTTTGCACCGGTTGGCTGCCGACGGCTGTCGCGGCGTTCGGGTTCACGCTCACCGTGATCGTGATCGGGATGTCCCAGTTGCTCGAATCGAACACGACCGCGGGAGCGCGATCGACGCCACCGGTCGGCTCGAACCGCGGATCGCTCGAGGACACCAGCGTCTTACCGTCGTCCAGGATCGTGACCGTGACCGGCGCGGTCGGCGCCATCGTGAGCTGCATCACGTAGCTACTCGGCTCATTCAGCCCCACCACCGTCGAGCCGGTCGGCTGCAGGACCAGCAAACCGCCGACATCGCCGCTGAACACGTTGACGTGCACGACCGGATCGTCGACCACGCCTTTCGAGTACACCCCGCCAGTCGCCATCGAGCTCGTCACCGAGGCCGTGATCGTGGACAGCCGCTCGCCCTCGGGGACGCCGTTGTCGACCGCGGTGATCGTGACCGTCTGCGGGATGCTCCAGTTCACCGAGGTGAACAGCACGGGGGCGATCGTCGGGATCCGCGGGTCATCCGCCGACAGCTGGACCGTTACCGTCTCACCCGGCGCCGGCGCCTTCGTCAACTGCACCGTGTATTGATCGTCTCCGGTCGAGCTGCCGGCGACCACGTTGAGGCCTTCGGCCGGGACGTTGACGATCAGGCCGGGGAGATCGCCGTCGATCACGCGCACATCGACGTCGGAGACCGCGATCGTGTCGACGCCGAGGCCGCTGGTGCTCAGCGAGGTCGTGCTCTGCACCGAGCTCATGAGCTCGAGCGTCTGGTCGCCGCTGACGACCGAGGTCGACGTCGCGCGCACGTAGATCGTCTCGGTCCGGCTCCACGCGTCGGGGCCCGTGGCGGCCGACGCATCGAACGTCAGCACCAGCGACGATGACCAGTTCACCCCGTCGGTCGAGATCTGCACCGAGCTGCCACAAACGCTGCCGCCACCAGGTAGCCGGCACGCGTCCGCATCTCTGTACGGATCCGGCGCCGCGACGATCGTCAGGTACCAGATCGTCGTCGGCGTCGGCGGTGCCACACCGAGCGCGACCTGATACTGCGCCTCGTTGGTGCCGGCTGCGCCATCCTGGGTCACCGTCAACGATGTCTGGCTCACATACACCTGACCCGCAGCCTGCCCGGCAACGGTGACGGGCAACCCCGAGGCAAAGATCCCGTTGTAATCGGGGTCCGTGCTCGACACATCCTGGTTGATGAAGCCGCTGGTGCCGTCGGCGTTGTAGGCGATAACCGGCGTGGTCACGTTGCCGGCGACGTTGAAGGTGTTGTTCCCGGCGCCGCCGTCGAGCACCGTGAGCACGCCTGGGGCGGTGCTCAGCACGTCGAACGTGTCGTCGCCGCCGAGCCCGTCGACCTCGACCTTTGAGATGTTCGTGTACTGGACGTTGAGGCCCGCGCCCATGATCCCGTCGCTGGTGATCACGAACGTATCGGCCGCCTCGGTTCCGATCACCACAAGCGTGTTGTAGCCGCTGCCGCCGTCGATGCTCACCGGCGCGTTGATGTTGTACTCGACGAGGTTGTTGCCGTTGCCCGTATTGACATCGGTCTGCGAGGTCGCGACCGAGCTCGTGCTCGCGATCTGGAACGCCTGAATGATGAAGGTGTTGTTGCCGCCCTCGCCGAACAGCTTGAGCGTTCCCTTGTTGCTGTAGACCGTGAAGGTCGAATCGCCACGCCCCGGCAGGAAGGTGCCGGTTTCAAACGCCTGCGATACCCACGCCGTCCCGCTCCATGCGTACAGCCCCGCCGCGTCGCCTGCGCTGTCTGCCTGGGTGAGATCGAACAACTCGCCGCTAGTGCCGCTCGCCGGCAGGCTCGTGCCCGAAATCGTTGCCTGCGCCGCCCATTGCTGTCCCGCCCACACATAGAATCCAGGCCGATCGCCGCTCGCGTCGGCCTGCGTGAGCTCGTACAGCGACCCGGTCACGGGGATCGCGCCGGCGTACGCGGTCGTCGCATATTCAGGACCGGTGCTCAGGTACCCCGACGTCGTCAACACCGTGGCGATCTGATCGCCCGGCGCGACGTTCTCCGCCGAGCTCATCGAAGCTCCGAACAGCTGCCCGAACTGGAACGTATCGTCGCCGCCGACGCCGTCCAGCACCGTGATCGCACTGTTACCGTCGACGTAGAACGCGTCAGCTGCCTGACCGCCGACGACATGCAGGAAGCTGGTGGTCGTGTCGTAGTTGACGCGCTCGTAGTCCGGGGCATAGCTGCCATCCGGCAGCACGTTCATGTCGGCGACGAAGTTCTGGCGCAGTAGGAACGTGTTGCTCGCCTGCTGGACCCCGTTGATCGTCAGCGTGTTGTAGTCAGTCGGCAGGCCGCTGTTGTGGACGTTGACGATGTAGTCGGTCCCGGCCGAGCTCACCGTCGTTCCCGACATGTCGACGATGATCGCGTTGTTCCCGGCGCCGCCGTCGACGTCGACCATGTTGCGCAGTGGCAGGCTGACGCCGTCGATCGTTCTGGTGCCGTTGGCCGTGTCGTCCGCCGAGGTGCCGTTGACGAGCGTATCCGCCGGGCAAGATGTCTCGCTCGGGCACAGGCTGCTGTCGAACTTGTCCGCCAGGTCGATCGTGGGCAGGTGCAGGGTGATCGTGTCGTTGCCCGTGCCGCCCCAGACCTGGGTGTAGCCGTTGATCGCGACCGGTGCGAGCAGGATGCTGTCGCCGCCGTTACCGCCGTAGACCTCTACCAGCGGCGCGGTGAACGTTCCGAGGAGCGTCAGCGAACGCGGGGTTCCGTCCTGGCCGCCCTTCAGTGTCGCTTGCGCCCATGCCGTCAGCGTGCTCGCCGCATCGATGCTCAGGTCGCCTCCGGCGGTCAGCGAGATCTCCCCCGTCGTGGGCGCCACCGAAGGCGGCGGCGGGGCTGACGGTCCGACCGGCCCGGCGCTCACCAGCGCGCCCGTCAGGGTCACTGCGTCAGGCGATGTGCCGGTCACGTTGCTGGCCGCGGTCACCCGCGCGGCTGTCGTCGTGCTGGCGACGGTGAGCGACTGGATGACGAGATCGCCGCCTGCGGCGCTCAGGCTGACCGTCCCCACGTCCGCCTTCAACAACCCGCCGGACACGGTGATTCCACCGTTGCTCGAAGGACCGAACGACGAAGTCAGGCTCACGTTCGTGGTCTTCGCCTCGACCGATGTTGCGGACAGGCTCACCGCGCCGCTCGCCTGGCCCGTCACGCCGCCGCCGGCGATCACGCTCGTCCCCTGCTCCAGGGTCAGCGCGCCCGCCTGCGCCAGCAGGGTCACATCCGTGCCCGCATTGACGACCGATGCCTGAGCCAGCGTCACGTAGCCGCCGTCAGCGGTCACGCTGACCGTTCCGGCGCTCGATCCGAGCGTGGACGCCGAGACCGAGACGTTCCCGCCGGCGACCACGCTCAATGCCTGGCCACCGGACACGTTGGAGGCGCTGTCGATCGGCACGTCGTCTGGCGACGTGGCGCTCGTCGTGCCCGAGGCGGACACGGTTGCGATCAGCAGGCTGAGATCTCCGTCCTGCGCGCTCAGCGTGACGTTGCCCGCGGGGGCGCTGACCGACGACTGCGAGATCGTCTCAATGGTTGTCGCGGTGACGCTGACGCCGGTGTGACCGGTGATCGAGCTCGTCTGCTGCACGGCGATCGAGCCGGTCGCGTTCACAGTTGCCGACCCAGCGGACAGCTGCGAGTCGGTGAGCACAAGCGGCGATGTCGTGGACGGGACGCCGGCGCCGGTGGCGGTCAGCTGGGCAGCGCCGGTCGCGGTGACGGTGCTCGACACGAACGTCAGTGTCGTGTTCGCGGTCGCGGTGAGCGAGGTGAGCGGCGAGGCTGACGTGCCGAGCGTCGAGCCGGTGACCTGCAGCGCAGCCGCGGTCGGCGTCAGCGTGAGCGCGCCGCCGGTGACCGTGGCGGCGTTGACCGTGACGTTCTGGGCGCCGGTCAACGTTATCGTCCCGCCGCTGACGCCGATCGATCCGCCTTGCACGTTGATGTCTCCTGCAGTCGCATTCGCGGACACAGCTGTGCGCGCCGAGACCGTGGCGTCGCCGAGCGTCAGCGTGCCGGCGTGCGCGGTCAGGCTTGCGCTGCCGCTGCTCGCGGTGATCGTCGACTTTGTGACGCTCACCGTTCCGGCGGCGGTGATCGTCGTGTTGCCGGAGCCCACCGTCAGCTGCGACGAACCGCCACCAGCCTCGACGATCACGTCGCCGGCGTTGGCCTGCAGCATCAAACCGGTGGATGCCTGGATGCTCGCGCCGTCGAGAGTGAGCGTGCCGCCGCTCGCGGTCAGGCCAACCGTGCCGCTGCGCGAGGTCACGGACGATCCCGAGATGAGCAGGGTGTTAGAGCTCGCGTCGGCGCCGGTGATTGTCACCTCGCCGCCGCTGCCCTGGGCGAGCAGCACGCTCGCCTGAGCGGAGCCGCTGGCCGGCAGGAACGCGGTGATCGAGAGGTCGCCGGTGTCTGTCAGGGTGATGCTGCCGTTCGACGCCGTCACCGAGGATCCGGTGAGCGTCAGCGCGCCGCCGGCGTTCAGGCTGACCGCCCCGGTGCTCGAGCTCAGCGCTGACTCAGATTGCGCGTACTGCACGACGATGTCGTCGCTCGCGCTCACGCTCAGCCCGGTCGCCGCGGCGACCGTGGAATCTGTCAGCGTCACACCGGCGCTGGAGCTGAGCGTTGCGGAGCCGGAGGACGTCAGCGCCGAGCCGCTCAGGGCAAGTGCGCCGCCGGTGCTGATCGAGAGGTCCGCGCAGCCGTTGCTCGACGCGCACCAGGCGGTCGGCGTGGACGAGCCGGGAGTGTCGCTTCCGCCCGTGCTGAACGTCGAACTGGCGATCGTGATCGCGCCCGGCGCGCTCAACGACATCGAGAAGGGGGCGACGACGTTGAAGCCACTGAACGCGTTCGTCCCCGTGCCACCCGTGTAGACGAAATGCTGGACGGCGCCGTTGTCGATCGTGTACGTGCTGCTCGCGCCGCCGCCGCCGGTGTCGGTGATGTTGACGGTGCCCGAGCCCGAGCCTGAGATCGTGTTGTCGCCCGCGGCGGCGGTCAGGATCAAGGTGTTGTCGCCGCCGCCGCCGTCGTCGATCGTGGTGGAGCCCTCGCCCTCGGTCAGGTAGACGATGCTCGAGCCGCTTCCGAGGTTGATCGTCCCAGCCGGCCCGACGATCTCGTTGTCGCCGCTCCCGACCGTGATCACGTCGCTCGAGCTGCCGCCGTCGACCAGCCAGTTCCCGGGGCCGGTCGTGATCTCCGCGGTCCCGGTGCCGTTGTGCTGGATCACGTCCACCGCGTTCGGGTCGGTGATGGCGCCCGGCGCACCGTTGATCGTGACGTTCGACGGGCCCGATGCGACGATCGTATTGCTGCCGGTGCCGCCATCGAGCACGGTCGCGCCATTATCACCTGCGTACTGGATGGTGTTGTCGCTGTAGGTGCCAGTCGCCCCGGTGAGAGTCACCGGCACCAGCACGCTCGAATCGACCAGCACACTCTCCGAGCACGCAGCGGTCGAGGTACACGTTTGCGAGGCCCAGTCGCCGACGATGCTCGAGACGCCCGCATACGTGTTCGTGCGGCCGAATGCGATCACCTGGATCGTCGCATCGGTGCTCGACCCGCCGATCTGCTTGATGATGTAGCTGTCCTGCGTCCCGTCGCCGCCGATGCCGCGATCCGCACTCAGGCTGCCGACGTTGAGCACGAGGGTCTGCGTGGACGTTGTGGTCCCGTCCCAGCTCGTCGGTGCTCCTGGCTCGCCCGCGAGGTACACAGGCGTTGGGAGCTGAAGGTAGCCGATCGTGAACGAAGCCGTCTTGCTGATCGTGAAGAACAGGATGTGGATGCTGACGGTGAACGTCAGCGTGATCGGGACGCTGCCGGTGCCCTGGGCATGTACGTCGAAGCTGACGCCGACGCTCAGCAGTGAGATCCCGAACACGTGCAGGCTGACGCTCGCGCTCCCGTTCAAGTCGAACGTGTAGTAGGGATTGCCGTCGACCGTCGATTCCTCGGAGGTGAAGCCGAAGCTGAAGTTGCCGACGAGGCCGAAGCTGTCTGAGCCGAGGATCACCTGGCCGGAGAGCTGGATCGAGAAGTTGCCGTCGGAGTCTAGGAAGATCGAGCCGGCGAGCGTCGCGATGCCGAAGAAGCTCATGCTCGCGCTGGCGTTGAAGGACCAGTAGCCCTCCTGCCCGGTGCTCGGATCCTGGCCGACGTAGATCGTCATGCTCGCGTTGAAATCGATCACCTTGAGCACGTCGACGGAGCCGCTGACCGACAGCAGGAACGTCTTGCCCGCGATCCCGAGCCGCGTCTCGGCACTCGTGTTGATCTCCAGCGCGCCGGACGCGCTGATCGTGAACACCTCGCCGTCGGCGCTTAGGCTGACGTTCAGGTCGAGCGCGAACCCGTCGGAATAGACGCCCGCGCCGCCGCTGGCGGTGAACGTCATCGGGCCGAGCGTGAAGCTGAGCGCGAACGTGATCTGGAAGCCACTCGGGCCGATGCTGATGTCGGCCGATCCGTTGGCCTGCGCGAAGCCGAGGAAGTCGACGCTGCCCGCGAGGCTCAGGTCGAAGCCGGGCAGGATCGTCACGGTCTTCGTGCCGGTGTTGAACGGCACCGACTGGGAGGTCGTGTTCAGCGCGAGCGTCGCCGTGACGGTGAACCCGAGCCCGACGCCAGAGCCGAACCCGGCCGCCAGGCTGACGCCGACGTACGCGACGAGGCCCTGGGAGTTGACCTGGAAGAGTCCAGCGACATCGACGTTGCCGAGCGGTCCAAGCGACATCGTGCCGGTGACCTGCAGGCTGAGCCCGCTCGTCCCGATCGTGAACGAGACGTTGGCGGTGATCGAGACGATGGCGCCGATCGTCACGACCCCGTACAGCTGGAGGTCGAACCCAACCGGGATCGATGTCGACGTCGTGACGAGGTTGCCGGCGCTGTCGCGCTGGAAGCCACCGAAGAAGCAGCCTGACTGGCCGGCCGTACATGGCGCGCCGGTCGCGGTGACCTCGTTGACGGCGAACGTATCGATCGTCTGGGCCGTGGCGAACGTGTTGATCTCGGCGAGGAAGTCGCCGTTCAGCGCCACTCCCGGGATTCCACTCGAGCTCAGAGTCAGGAACACGCGGCCGACGACCCCTGTCGTGCTGCCCACGAACACGGTCAGGCTGAGCTGGCCGGTGAGCGAGCCGAGGTCAGTGATCGAGGTCCCGACGGCGCCCGTGATCGACAGCTCACCGCCGCTGCTGCCCGCCGCCACCTCGATCTGGATGAAGCCGGTCAGGGTGAGCGAGCCACCCGGCGGGCCGATCGTGATCTCGGCGTCAACGTCGGCAGCGACGTACACCTGCCCGCCGGCAGGTGCGTTCGGATTGGGCTCGCCGTTGGGCCCCGGCGCCGAGGCGTAGATCGTGATCGAGCTCGGTTGCCCCGCGGTCAGCAGCGGCAGGAAGGAGTTGGGGACGGTGAAGTTCTGCTGCTGGAAGGTGGTGTTGAACATCACCGTGACCGTGCCGCTGATGCTGAACAGGCTGCCGACGTCGGGGATGCCGATGCTGGCGCCGGCGCCGACGCTCAGGAAGCCCGCGACGCCGGGGTTGGCTCCGGGCGCGAGCCCGGTCTGGACGATGATCAGGCCCGTCGCGGTGCCGTAGTTGATCGTGGCGACGCCGATGCCGTAGGAAAGCGACGCGGTCGCGTAGATCTCGAGCTGCTGCGGGTTGATGCTGAGCAGGAACGCGCCGTCCAGCGAGATCAGCGGCGCGGGGCTGCCGGGCGGCTGGATCGCGAGGATGCCGCCGAGCTCGACCAGGAGGCTGAGCGGCTGCAGATCGAACGTCTGGGTCGCGGTGCTCCCGTTCGGGCCGAGGCCCGGGAGCGTCAGCGTCTCGACGTGCAGGGTGTCGGTGGTGTTGATCTCGAGCGTGCCGGTCGCGTCGATCGTGATCCCGTACTTAGCCAGCCCGCTGAAGTTGGTCGCGAGCGTCGCGGCGCCCCACAGCTGCGGCACACTGGAGAGCCCGTCGCTGAGGTCCAGCACGAACAGTCCGGACGTCGCGCCAACGGTGCCCAGCCCGTAGATGCTCATCTGGCCGGAGAAGCTCAGCCGGAACACGAGGTTCACCGGGTCGATCTCGAGCTTGACGGAGGCGGTGATCTGCAGCAGCGGCGAGCTCGTGAAGCCGGCCGCGTTGAGGATGATCCCGCCCGAGAGCTCGATGAAGAAGTCCTTGGCCGGCGCGACCACGGTGAAGCTCGCGCTCGACGCCAGGCCCTCGTTGCCGGCCGTGTCTGACCATCCGCCCGCGGCGAACGTGGCGGTGACCTGGCCTACAGCAAAGCCGCCGGTGTACAGGAAGCGGAAGCTGGTGCCGTTGATCTCGACGATCGGATCGGTGCCGGTGAACGCCACGACGCTGCCGACGCCGGCGCCGCTGAGCGTCATCGTCTGGGCGGTGAGGCTCGCGAGGTTGACCTGCTGGCCGAGCGTCGGGGTGAGTGTGGCGTCGACCCA
Source organism: uncultured Solirubrobacterales bacterium (assembly GCA_963709135.1). GTDB lineage: Bacteria > Actinomycetota > Thermoleophilia > Solirubrobacterales > Solirubrobacteraceae > Palsa-465. The sequence goes on from CAVPVI010000005.1 coordinate 1,245,457, forward strand.
TGTCCCGGTGAAGATCGCGTAGGTGCCGGCCGTGAGCGCCGAGGTCGTCAGCGCCGGGAACTCGCTGCTGGTCGAGACCGTTCCGTCGAGGTTGGTCCACGTGCCGGCCGTGAACGTGATTGCGATCGTGTTCGCGCCGCCGCCGGTGAGGGTCGCACCTGAGTAACCGGTGAAGAAGTAGCGGTAGGTGGCGGGGCCGGTGTCGCTGGCGCTCTGCGGGAGCTCGACGGGCGGCCCGACCAGCGTGAGCGTGTCGTTGGCGTCGTCGGCGATCGCGAACTGTGCGCCGGCGCCGAGTGAGTTGGGATCGATCGCCTCGCCGTTGATGTCCGCGTAGCTGACGTCGATCCAGATGCCGCCGTTGAGCGTCGCCTGGTTCTGGATCGTCGTGCCGGCCGGGTTGGCGAGCGTCGCGGTTGCGGCGACGACCGTGAACTGCTCGGTGGCGCCGAGGTCCTCGATGCCGCCGGTGTCGGCGAACGTGCCGGGGAGGAACCTGACGGTGTACGTGCCAACCGCAAGCTGCCCGGTGAAGTCGTATTGCCAGACGTCGCTCGTGCCCTCGCGTACGGGCGTGCCGCTGAGCGGGACCACGGTCCCCGCGGCGCTCGTGATCTGGAGCTGGCTGCCGGTGATCGTGTTCGGGTCGATCTGGCTCCCGTTGGTGGGCGTGAACTCGACCTCGATGTAGCCCTGCGAGTTGATCGTGTTGATGCCGATCGTGCTGCCGGCCAGCGACGTCACAATGCTGGCGGCGCCGCCGTTTCCGGCCACCGTCTCCACGAGATTGCCCGTCGGACCGATGACCGTGAAGGTCTCTGTCGAGGCGAGGTTCGTGTAGCAGTCGCCGTTGGTGGTCAGAGACGCCGGGCAGGGCGGTCCCCGCGCGGACGTCGAGTACCAGCTGCCGGCTTTGAACGTCACGGTGACCTGACCAAGAGCGAAGCTTCCGCTTACGAAGAATCGATAGACGCCGTCCGCGAGCGCGATCGGGGTCGAACCCGACACGAACGAGATTCCGGACGCGCCGGCGCCGCCGAACGTGAACGCGCCGTTGGTGACGCTGCCCGGAACGATCGCTCCACCGCTGTCGGGCGCAAACTGCACGTCCACGTACGTTTGGCCGGCGAAGTTGGCAGCGGTGAGCTGGCCGCCGCTCGCCGCCACCGCGGTCGTCGCTCCCGGCTGATCGCTCGCCGGCGCGAGGTAGCCGACCGTCTCCGGCGTGAACGTCGCGGTAGCGTCGAAGCTGGTCAGGCTGGTGTTGTAAGCGGAGGTCGTCTCGATCACGACCGGAATCGAGAACGTGACCGAGGTCGTGCTGGTGCCCGCCTCGATCGTCGCCTGCCCACCGCTCTGGATCTGGATCGTGAGCCCGGTGAGGCCGGTCTGCCCGGGACTGACGGTCAGCGTGATCTTGCCGAGATCCAGCGACACGGGTATGTAGGTCTCCGTACCGCTGGGGCCGGTGACGCTCGCGTCCGGCACGGTGAGGTCGATCGTCGTCGCGGTGCTCCCCCCGCCGGCGGACGGCGTGAAGCTCACCTGCGTGGGCGCGATCGTCGGCGCGGGCTGCGTCGCGGCGGTTTCGAAGGACCAGCTGTTCGGCACGAACGTGACGGTCACCTGGCCGCTGGCGGCAGGCGCGCCGGTCAGCCAGAACCGGTAGGTGAGCGTCGTCGCGGTCTGTGCGATCAGCGCGGGCTCCTGGGAGGTGTCGAGCGCCAGCGTCCCGACGCCGGTCCCACCGAGCGTGAAGATCTGCGCCCCGCCGGTGATCGAGGACTGGTCGATCACCATGTTCGTGCTGGCGGCCGGCTGGTCGAACACGATGTCGACCCAATTGCGGCCGTTGACGAGGTTGATGTCGATCGTGCCGCCTTGGCCCGGGTTGACGATCTCGGCCGTTGGCCCCTCGATCGTGAACGAGCTCGTGATCGTGGCGTTCGACGCTCCCGGTGTGACGTTGCCCGAGGAGTCGGTTACATCCGCGTTCTTGACGGCGCCGGCGGCGATCGTCACGACGACGGTACCGGGCGTAAAGCTGACGCCGCTGCCGAGCAGGTAGCGGAACTCGGTGACGCCGGCATCGTTGAGCGCATCATCCATCAACTCCTGCGAGGTGGTCGCGCTCGTGTCCGCCGACGCGGCGAGGATCGTCGTCTGTGCCAGATCGGTGAGCACGAACTGGAGCTCGTTGTTGACCGTCTGCGTCTGCACGCTCAGGTCGAACAGCGTGAAGCCGGAGAACGCCGTAGCGTCGCCCTCGACGTCAGCGATCAGCGCTGCGCCTGCCGCGCCCGTTTGGCCGGACGCAACGTCGGTCTCCAAGGCGGACGCGTCTGCGGACAGCGCGCTCGGCAGGCCCTTCACCGATGTCGACGTCACCGTCACCGTGAAGAGCGTCTCCGTGCTCGGCCCGTACGTGCCGATGCTGTCGGCCGCGGCGTTGTACTCGATCGGGACGGTGACGACCATGCCGTCGGCAAGCGTGATCGACTCGACCGGGATCGGGCCGCTGATCACCGGCGTGCCCGTGATCCCGCTGCCGCTCACGGTGATGTCGCTCGCGTCGCCGAGGATCGTGCCGTAGTTGAGGTTGGCGCCCGTCGCCGCGTCGTAGGTGATGTCGATGTAGCTCTGCCCGCTGACCGTGCCCGAGCCGATCTCGGCGGTGTCCGCGCCATAGGTCGCGTCCGTGCTGGTGGGATCCGCGGTGGTGCTGTTGACTGCCTCGACGTCCGCGGCGCCGCCGTCGGGCGCCGGGTCGGTCACGCTCGCGTCGGGTGCGGTGCTCGCCGCCGCCGGCGAGGTGGCCGGCGCAGCGACGCCAAAGGTGACGGGCTGCCCTGAGGCGTTCTCAAAGCCCATCTGCAGCTTGCCGTAGATCGTCAGCAGCTGCACCTGCGTCGGGACGTTGGCGAGGAACAGAACCGTCACGCTGCCGCTCGCGACCTGTGAGAGGTCGACGTACAGCTTGCCGTTGATGCTGATGTTGTTGTTGGCAAAGTTCAGCTGTCCCTCGATCAGGAACTTGCCGTCAGTGGAGATCATCACCGTGATCTGCCCGTTGAACAGCGCTTGCGAGGTGTAGATCGAGTAGATCTCCGCCGAGCCGATGATCGTCATCGGGGACGTGAAGGCTGACAGGAAGCTCGCCTGCCCGCCGGTGGCGCGGGCCTGGGCGGCGACCTGCGACTGCAGGCTGCTCAGCCATTGTGCAGCGGTCAGCTGCGTCGGCACAGCGAACTGCGGGTCGTTGAGCGCCAGCGGGTCGGTGATCGACGGCAGCGTCTTGTAGAACTCCACGCCGCCGGCGAAGTCGTTGATCGTCAGACCCGTGTCGGGGTCGAGCAGGATCCCGCCGGGCACGTCGACGCTGACGAACACATCGAGCGGCCCGAGCGTACTGAGCCCGAGCTGGATCTCGAAGCCGGCCATTCCGTCGATCGTGAAACCGCCCTCGATGCCGAGATAGAAGATCCGATACGCGACCGGCGTGGTCGTGTCCGTTGCAGCGATGATGTTGTAGCCGCTGTCGAGCCGCAGGATGCCGCCGACGAGCCCGGCATCCAGCTGGCCTCCGAACACCTCGCCCTGCACGGTGACGGCGATCGAGCCGATCGCCGTGATCGGGAACTCGCCCTGAGCCAGCAGCGACGGATCGATCTGGATCCCCTGGATCGCGCCCGAGATCGTCAGCCCGGCGAGCCCCTGGATACCGGTGACGCTCGCCGACAAGGTCAGCGTGAAGTTCCCAGGGTCGGCCTGGATGTCGGGCCACGTGATCCCGATCGACTGGATCTGGATCGGCAGGAAGCTCGGCCAGGAGAACGATCCGCCCGTCGCCGAGCCGATCGAGAGCACGACGCCGAACCCCGGAAGCGTCTCGAAGCTCCCGTCGCCCAGGAACGCGAAGTTGTTCGCGGAGCCTGAGATTGCGAGCCCGCCGGCCTTTACGGTCGCGCCGATCGACGTGAACGACACGATCGGCTGCGTCGGCCCGGCACCCGTGTTCAGGTAGAAGTTCGTCGCCGTCAGCGTCACGTAGGAGCCGAGCTGGATCGTCATCTGACCGACCTGGAACTGGAACGAGGTCACCTGCCCGTTCGATCCGAAGCTCAGCGTCGCTTGCATCGCCACCGGCGGGATCCCGTTGACCGTCTGCGCTCCCGGCGCCGGTGTGATCGTCGCCGACACGGGCTTGCCCGGCAGGAAGGTGGCGCCGCCGGTGCCGATCACGATCGAGCCGCTGAACGTTACGCTGCTCCCGAACGTCATCGAGAAGTTCTCGACGCCGATCCGGATGTCGTTGAACGTCACGATGCCGCCAAGCGAGATCGCCGGCGTGCTGGACGCGGTGCCGCTGCTCGAGCTCGAGCTGAGCGTGCTGGTTTGCCCGGCGATCCCGTAGATCAGCTCGGCCTCGCCGATCGTGAAGCCGTCCTCGTAGATCGTTAGGCCCGGGATCAGGCCCGCAGCGCTGCACGCCGCAGAGCTCGTCCCCGTGCCGCAGCCCGCGACGTTCTGGCCCGTCGCCGGGTTGTACGGCAGGATCGCCCCCGTCAGGTTGAGCTCCGGGAAGCTGATCGTGGCACTGTCGATGACGACGAGCTTCTGGTTGCTCGGACCTGCCGGGTTGTAGGTGATTGAGATGCCCTGAGCGGCCACGGTGACGACGTTCGGTACTTGCACGCTGAGCGACGCGACGCGCAGGCTGAAGTTCCCGGGCACATCGACGCGGAATTTGCCGCTCAGGAGCCCGAGGACATCGACCTCGACCTCGAGCGTGCCGACGATGCCGGTCAGGTTGACGCTCACGCCGCTGCCGCCCTGAGCCGAGGAGCCGGAGCCGCCGCCGAAGTTGAGGCCGGCCTGGTTGGCCCCGACCGTGATCGTCAGGTCGAGCATGCCGTTCTTGAAGCCGAAGTTCCCGACGCTGATCGTCGGCCCCTGCAGGCTGAGCGGTCCGAGCGAAAGCGTGTTGGCGCTCGTCGCCCCTCCCGCCGCCGAGTCGCTGACCGTGAACGTCTGCGTCAACCCGGCCGGGTTGGAGGCAACGTCGGTGGTGCCGTTCGTCGTCGAGAAGGCAGCGCTCTTGAACGTGAGCGTGATGGTGCCGTCCTGGAAGAGGCCCGTCGTGCTGGTGGCGGTGGCTCCGCTCGTGCCGCCAGAACCGCTTGTCCCGCCCGAGCTCGTCGTCTTCGTCTGCAGGTAGTAGCGGTACGTGACGGAGGTCGCGTTCCCAGTGCCCGAGATCTCGAGCGGCTGGCCGACGAGCACCGGCGTCCCGTCGGGATTGAGCGCGATGTTCGCCAGGCCGCTGCCGCTGAGCGTGAACGGCGCTGCGGCGCCCAGCGTGGTCGTGTCGATGACGTTGCTGTCGAAGCTCGTATACGTGACATCGATGTACGCGTCGGCGTTGAGGGTCGCGGCGCTCACCGGTTGTCCGGCCGCCGGGCTTGCGAGTTGGGCTGTCGGTCCCGGCGACGCGCCGCTTGTCGCAACGAGGTAGAAGGTCTCGGAGGAGCCGATGTTCTGCACGGCGTTGGCGCCGGTCCCGTCGGAGAACGATCCGGGGAGGAACTGGACCGTCACGATGCCGGTGGCGTTCGTCGGGAAGCCCGTGACCGAGAAGGCATAAGTGTTGCCGGACACGAGCGCCGGCGTCGGGTTCACGGTGATTGCCGAATCGAGCTGGCCGTTGAGCAGGATCTGGAACTTCGCGTTGGAGCCCAGGATCTGGCTCGTGTTGAGCCCGTCGTTGTTGACGTCGTTGAAGGTCACATCGATCGTCGTCAACGGCGTGGACGCGAGCGTCTGGTCGGAGACGACCGCGCCCGCGAGCGGATCGGCGAGATCGGCAGTCGGAAATAGCGCCACGGCAGAGCCACTGCCGGAGCCCGAGCTGGGTGCGGCGATCCCAACCGCTCCGAACAGGGTGAAGCTGCCCACCGAGAAGGACTGCATATGGAAGCCGTTCACCGGGTCGATCGTGAACGTCGCGCTGCCCCCGATGCTGAACACCTGCGTGCCGGACACGTCGATCGACATGCTGGCGCCCGTGATCGCGAGTGTGAGCGTCCCGTTGGGCGCCCGCGTGATCGCCAGGTTGCCGGCGAGGTCGACGACGCCGGCGACGTTGACGTCGGCGTTCGCCACCACCAGCTCGAACGTGTTCGGTGCGAGGGCCTGAGTGCCGTTGCCAGTCTGCAGGTCGACCGTGGCGGAGCCGGTGTTGATCTCGAAGGTGACATCCCCCGACACTTCCAGCCCGTCCAGGCCGACGAGCTCGAGCTGCCCGGTGGCATACAGCGCGTACTGTCCCGAACTGGCGCCCGTCTGGAAGCTCAGGCTCGCCTGGTCGACGAGCACGCCGACCGCGTTCGGGTTCGCGACGCCGCCGTTGGTGGCGGTGCAGCCGGACGTGCAGCCACTCGCGATCTCGTACGGCCCGTCGCCGACGAACAGCTGCAGACCGGTCCCCTGGAAGCTGCCGGCGGTCAGGGTGAAGTTCCCGTAGATCTCGACGAGGTTGTCGAGGTTGATGCTGACGTCCTGGGCGACGAGCGCGACATACGGCGATGCAAGGGCGGGCACGTCGACCGTTACCGGCGTGCCGTTGACGGTGATCGTCTGGTTCACAGGATTGTTGGTCGTGTTGACCTCCAGCCCGACGTTCGCGCCGGCGCTGAACGCGCCGATGCTCAGCGAGGCGTCGCCGAGCAGCACGCCCGCCACACCGGCACTCGAGATGATCAGCGCGCCGCGCGCGTCGGAAATCCCCGCGAACGAGGACGAGCCGTCGACCGTAATGTTGGCGGCGGCGATCTCGATCTGGTGCGTCGTGACCGAGCCGGTCGTCTGCGTCGAGTCCTGGAAGAAGAAGTCGCCGCCGAGCGAGAAGCTGCCGATCGTCAGCGTCGTGCCGTACGCGGCGATCCGCAGGAACGGGCCCGCGTCGAGCGTGAGCGTCTGCGTCGTGCTCGTTCCGTTGGGGTTGGTGTAGCTGTAGGTGTCGTTGACCGCGGTGGCGCTGTCGTTGAATTCGACGTTGAGGTTGGTGGTGATCGTGAACCCGGGGACGGTGATCGTCGGCGTCCCGGTCAGCTCGCCGGCGACGAGCCCGGTCTCGATCACAAAGGTGCCGGAGGCGCCCTTGATCGATGCCTGCACGCTGCCGGTGCCGAGCGTCAGGCTGGCGTCGTCGAAGCCGATCGTCACGACCTTCGTGCCGGCGGTCGAGGTGACCTGCTGGAACCACGCGTGCGCGGTCAGCGTCTGGCCGTAGACCGTGAGCGCGACCGGATCGCCCTCGCTGCCGACCTCGACGGCGAGGTAGGGGCCGGCGGGCACGTCGATGACCGCGGTGTCGGGCGCCGCGGTACTGCAGGTGTCGCCGCTGGTGCCGCCGCTCGCCGTCGCAAAGCTTTCGCAGACAGCATTCTTGGTGTTGTTGAACGAGACCGTCACCGAGGCGCCCTGCAGGCTGAAGTCCGCCGAGGTGAGCGCCGGTCCCAGCGTCAGCGACGCCGTCAGCTGGGCAGCGACGCCGTCATCGGTGATCAGGATCGCGCCGCTGTTGACGGTTGCCGTCACAAACGTGTCGGTGCCGCTGCCGAGGCTGAGCGACAGCTGCGAGACGGCGATGTAAGTGGTGTCGCTGGTCGGGTCGTGCCCGAACGACACGTTGCCGGTGAGCGTCTGCCCGAGTACCCCGAGGGCGATGTCACTGCCGCTGACGACGACGCCCGGCGCGAGCGTTCCCTGCGCCACGCCGGTCGTGTTGAACGACACCGAGAACGTCCCGTCAAGCGTGATGTCCGGGATGTCGGTCGTGATCGTCGCCGACAGCGTTCCGAATACGCCGGGGTTGGCGCCGCTGTCGATCGTCAGGTTGCCGCCGGCGTCGCTGATCGCGACGAACGTGCGACCGCTGCTGCCGATCTGCAGCGCCCCGTCGGCGATCACGATCTGGATCGTCGTGTTGCCGGTGTCGATCGTCCCGTTCTGGTTGAGGTTGGTCGTGTCGGAGACGGTCAACTCGCCGCTGAGCGTCTGTCCGGCCACCGTGACCTGCACTCCCTGCGCCTGTACTTCGAAGTAGTGGCCCGCCGGAAGCGTGAGCGTCTGCGTGGCACCGCCGACGGTGAACTGGGTGTTTACGGCCTCGGGGATGCCGGCGCTGACGAGCGTGTTGACCGTGACGCCCACCGACTGAACCGACACGGACACGCCGGCGCCGAGATCGAGCGAGACCTGACCGCTGATCTGGCCGGCGATGCCGTCGGGCTCGATCAGGAACAGAGCGGATCCGTTGCACAGGGTCGCGCCGAGCTGCGGGGAGGGGCTCGCGGCGCACAGGGTCGAGAAGTCTGGCGGCGAACTGCTCGTCGGGCCCAGATACAGGTCGACGTCGCTGGCGCCGATCTGGATCACGGTGTTGCGGCTCGACGTGCTCGCGGCGGCGGTGGTGGTCGTCTCCTGGAAGGAGAAGATGCCCGACAGCGTCTCGCCGAGGATGCTGATGCTCGCGGGGGCAGCGGCCGTGTTCGTGCTCGGATCGGCGGCGACGCCAAGCTGCGCGAGCACCGATCCCGGCGAGAACTGGACGTCGAACGGCACGCCGTTGCCCGTGCCAAAGACGATGTCGCTCGGCAGGCCGAGGAAGTCGACGCTGGCGCTGATGTTGCCGCTGACGCCGGCCTTGGCGATCGTCAGCGTCGCCGACTGGATGCTTGGGCACTGAGTTGGATTCTGGCTCACCTGCTGGGCGGTGCATTGGGTAATGAGCAGTCCGGTTGCGCCGCTGGTCGTGCCGGTGGCCGTCGGGCACGGCGAGCCGCCGGCACCGGCCGATCCGAGGAAGATGCACGCGTCGGTGACCGTGAGCTGGGTCACTGAGTTCGCATCGGAGAAGCTGAAATTGCCCGAGATCGTCTGCCCGAGGATCGTCAGCGCTACGTTCGTGCCGGTGATCGACAGGTTCGTGGCGCCGCCGACGGTGTCGATCGAGAGCGACATCGTCGCCGACAGCGAAGCGGCGCCCGGGATCTCGACGGCGACCGTCCCGCTCAGCGACCCGTCGATCCCACCGGTCGTCGCCGGCGGTCCCGTCGTGCTCGGCGTGATCGTGAAGCTTCCCTGCCCGTTTGTCAGCGACACGTAGTTGGTCGTGCCGTCGCCGAGGCCGAGGCTGACGTCGCTGGCGCTCAACTGCACGCCGCTCGCGCTGTCGGTGAACGCGAAGTTCCCGCTCAGGCTCTGTCCGAGAACGTCGAGCACGACGCCGGTGCCGGTGACCGCCACGTACGGGCCGGCCGGAAGGTTGAGGCTGACGGTCTGCGCGCCGACCGTCAGCGACTGCTGGACCTGGGCGTTGGTCTCGTTGATCGCGAACCCGAAGGTTCCGGAGAACTGCACCCCGGGCACGAGGCTGTCGGCGTTGACGGTGCCCTGGAGCTCGCCGGCGACGCCGCCGTTCTGGACGACGAACAGTCCCTGCCCGTTGCTCAAGACGTTCGGCAAGCCGGGATCGATGCTGACCGTCACGCCGCTCGCCCCGATCGCGATCTGAGACTGGCCGCCGGTCGTCGTCTGTTGCAAGGTGAAGGATCCCGACACGCTGAAGACGCTCGCGACGCTCAGCGATGCGGTCGTGGCGGAGACCTCGAAGTACGGACCGGCGGGCACTTCGATCGGCGTGGTGGCGCCCGGCACCTGCTGTGGCGTCATCGTGGTGTTGATCTGCAGGAGCAGCGTGCCGTTGAGGGCGACAGGGCCGATGACGAGACCGTTGCCGCCGAGCGACAGCGCCAGCGAGCCGGCGAGGCCGCCATTGAGCAGCACCAGCGAGCCGCTCTGCACGTCGACGGTGCCGAACCCGCCGAGCGGGATCGACGCGTTCGTCACCTGTACCTCCACGACCTTGCTCGTGCCGCTCGTCGACTCGCTGAAGCTGATGTTGCCGGTGATCGTCTCGCCGAGGAAGCTGAGCGAGATTCCGGTCCCGGTGACCGTGAACTGCGAGGTCGCGGAGCTCCCCGTTCCGGTGGTCGTGAACGAGACGCCGAGCGTGCCGGTGAGCTGCACGGCCGGGATCGAGAGCGCAATGTTCGCGGTGAGGCTCCCGTTCAGCCCGGTCGAATCGAGCGTCAGCGTCCCTGCTCCCCCGGAGATCGTGAGCAGGTTCGTTGCGCCGTCGCCGAATGCGGCGCTGAGGTTGCTCACGACCACCTGGACAGTGCCGCTCGTGTCGGTGACGCTGACGTTCCCGCCGACGCTCTGGCCCGCGATCGCCAGCCGCACGTTCGTGCCCGACACCTGCACGTACGGCCCGGCCGGAACGTCGAGGCTGAGGCTCGTCCCGCCGACCTCGAACTGCTGCGAGACGGCTGCATTCGTGGTGTTGATCTGCAGCCCGAAGGTGCCGCTGAACGCGGTTCCCGACGGCAGGCCGTTGAAGGCGACCGTCCCGGACAGCTGACCCGCGATGCCGCTGCCGGTCGACAGCAGCAGGCCGCTGCCGTTCGTGATCGAGACGCCGGCCGTGCTCGTGCCGAGCGTCAGGCTGAAGTCGTCGATGGCGATCTCGACGAGCGTCGAGGGCGTCGATCCCGGCGGCGCGGCCGCGCTGAGCGGAGCCGTGACCTGTCGGAACGCGAACGTTCCCTGCAGCGTCTGCCCTTCGACCGTAATGCTGCCGCTCGCCTGAACGGAGATGAGACCGGCCGGGAGCGTGTCGCTGCCCACCGTCTGCGAGGCGCTCGTCGTGTTGACCTGCAGCTCGATGCTCGTGAAGTTGCTGCTTAGGCCCGTCAGGTTGAGCGACAGCGCAGCGCTCAACTCGCCATAGACGCCGGCAGCGCCGATCGTCAGCGTTCCGCTCGTGATCGTCACCGTGACGGGATAGGTCGTGGTGGCGCCGGCGCCGCTACCGGTCGTCGTGCCCGGTCCGAGATCGAGCGTCACGCTCGTGAGCGTGACAACGAGGTTCGTGCCGTCGTAGGTGAAGCTGAAGCCGCCCGTCAGGGTGAGGCCGCCGACCGAGAACGTCGCCCCGGTCACCGAGACCAGCGACGTCCCGGCCGCGATGCCGAGATCCGTCGTACCGGTCGTGTTCGTCTCGGCAGTAACGCCCGTCGCGCTGAGGGTCACGCCGGGCACCCCGAGGAGCTGCACGCTGCCGCCCGTGACGCTGACCGCGTAGCCCGCGGTCGCACCCTTGTCGATCTGACCACTGCCGACCGTCACGAGCACGCCACGCGCCTCGGGATTGATCGTAGTGCCAGTGCTGTAGGCCGGTCCCTGGCCGACGAAGATCGAAACGCCACTCAGACTCACAGGCCCGCTCGACCCGAAGCTGACCGAGCCTTCGACCTCGATGTTGTTCCCGAGGCTGATCGATCCGGACCCCGACACCGAGTAATACGGCGTGCTCGTCGACGAGCACGGCGCGGCTCCCTCGCATTCGGTCGAGCTGAACACGACGTTGATCGAGACGCCGCCGACGACGATCGTCTGATCGATCGCCGAAGAGGTCGAGTTGAAGCTCACCGCCGCGGTCGCGCCGGCGTTGAAGCCGCCCGCGCTGACACTGATCGAGCCGGAGAACGTGCCGGCGATGCCACCCGGAGCGATCACGAACGCGCCCTGGCCGCCTGTAAGCGACAGTGCGCTGGTGCCCTGCAGGGACACGCTCACGCCGCTCAGAGCGAGCTCCGTGACCGGAACCGCCGTGCCCGGATAGAGGACCGTGCCGTTGGCCGCGCTCGCGGAGCCGTTGGCGGCGACGAACACGTCGAGATCGCTGCCGCCGGTGAGGCTCGCGAGCACGACCCCGGTGGCGTCGAGCGCAGCGCTCCCGATCGCAGTGGCGGGCTTGAACAGCGAGGTGGCGGTACCGGCGGCACCGAGGTTCTCGAACAGCTGCGGCGCCGCGCCGCTCTCGCCGAGCGCGAGGTCGGTGTAGCCGTCACCGGTGACGTCGCCGAGCCCGATCGAGGTCGCAGAGGCGGTCGTGCTCAGCGCGATCGGGGCGGCGAGCCCCTGCCAGCTCGGCGTTGCGCCGGCGCCGGTGCTGAGCCCCTCGTTGACGTAGACATCGCTCGTCGTCCCGGCGCTCGCGACGATCACGTCGAGGAACCCGTCGTTGGTCAGGTCCGCCAGGGCGACGGCATTCGTGGCCGTGCCAGACGTGCCGAGCGTGACGGACGCATCGAGCGTGAGCGTGCCGGTGCCGGTGCCGGTGCCGAGATAGAGCTGATCGACGCCATTCGCATTGCCGATGACAACATCGAGGTGACCGTCGCCGTTGACGTCGCCAACCGCCAGCGAGGTGGTGACCGCGCCGGCGGACCCGATGTTCGTGCCGGTGCCGTAGCCGTTCCAGGTCGTCGTCGTGACGCCGGCGGTCGTCGTCTTCGTGTTCCCCTTGTTGAGGAACAGCTGATCGGCGGCGTTGCTCGCTGGTGAGGCGCCGGAGACGTTGGCACCGACGACGAGGTCCTCGAAGCCGCTGCCGGCGATGTTGCCGGTTGCCAGCGCGCTCGCGTACGGCGTGCCGAGCGTGGCAGCTGCGGTGGTGGCGAACCCCTTCCAGGTCGTCACCGAGACCCCGACGCCTACAGCGTTCGCTGTCGCCGTCTGCAGTTGCAGGCTCGTGGCGCCGGTGACGGTGTACTGGAGCGCCTGCCCACCGAGCTGCAATGTGCCGCCGGTCGCGAAGCCAGCGGTCGACGCCACCTGCAGGACCGTGCTCCCGGCGAGCACGGCCGTCGTCACGGTCGTCGTGGCGGCGCCCTGATTGACGTAGACACTCGTCTCGCCGTTCGCGCCGCCGGTAGCGACGATCAGGTCGGGCAGGCCGTCGTTGTTGACGTCGGCGAGCGATACGGCGCTCGCACCGCCCGTAGCCGTGAACACGCCGGCCGATGCCTCCGAGAAGCCGAGCCAGGCGCCGCTGGCGTTCTTGCCGTCGTTCAGCCACAGCTGGTCGGGTCCGCCGGCGATGCCGAGCAACAGGTCCGGGTAGCCATCGCCGTTGACGTCCGCGACCGCGACCGAGGTCACGTCGGCGGCGGTCACGTCCGGAATGCTCGCCGGCGTGGTGCCGCCGGCGCCGGTCGCAACGGACGCGCCGAAGCCCGGCTCGCCGCTCTGCGCCAACAGGAAGCTGCCGGTGAGCACGACGGCCCCGACGATCGACAGCTGCGCGTTGTTGAGCGCCACCTGCAGGTAGGGCCCGGCGGGGAGGTCGAGCGGCTGGCCGTCGATCGTCTCGCTGACGGGCTGCGTGCCGGTATTGATCTGCAGCGCGAAGCTGGCCGTGCCGCTTGGCGCATTACCGATCGCGAAGCCGGGGATCGAGAACAGCGGCGGCTGGCCATTGGCACCGGCGAGACTCGGCACCGACACGTCGGCCGCGACGCCGTTGCTGTCGATCAGGATCGCACCGCTGACGCCGTCTGCGGCGGTGATGTCAACATAGCTGCCGAGCTGCAGCGTGAGGTCGGTGATCGCGATCTGCACCGCCGTCTCGGCCGCCTGGGTCGCCGGCGAGATCGTCGTGATCCGGCTGATCGTGAAGCTGCTCGCGCCGACCTCGACGCCGGCGATCGCGAGGGTAACGCCGCTTCCCGCGATCGTGACCCCGGACGGCAGTTGGGTGCGCTCGACAGTCTGCGTCGCGCCGGTCGTGTTGAACTGCACCTCGACGCCGCCGGTCAGCGACGCGTCGGGCACGTTCAGCGCGACGTTACCGCCAAACTCGCCGTAGACGCCGGCTGGCGATCGATCGAAAGCGGCGCCGCTGCCATTGGTGACGCTGACGAAGTTCGTGGTACCGTTCCCGATCCCGAGCGACACGTTCGCGAGCGTGAGCGTGACCGCGCCGGTCCCCGACGTGAACGTGAAGTCACCGCTCAGCGTCTCCCCCGCGACCGACAGGCTCACGCCGGTGCCAGACACCTGTAGGTACGTCGAGGAGCCGTTCGTCGGCGCCGGCAGCACGAGGTTCGTCGGGGTCGGCTGGCCGCTGTCCTGGAACACGGCGTTGACGGCCGCGCCGGTGGTGTTGATCTGGAGCCCCAGCGTGCCGGACAGCGCGACGTCTGGGATGCCCTCGATCGCGACGGTCGCGCCCAGCGAAGCGGCGACCCCGATCGTGCTGGCGGCGTTCGTGGCCGTGCTCTGCGGGCCGTCGATGATCAGCAGGTCGCCGTTGATGTTGGTCAGCGACACGAACGTCTGCGTGCCGCTGCCGAGGCCAAGCGAGCCGTCGGAGATCGAGACCTTGACCGCGACCGGGCTGCCGGCGCCGGTGATCCCACTCGCGTTCGGTCCGGTCGTCGTCTGCTCGATCGAGAAGTTGCCGCTGAGCGTCTGACCGAGGACGCTGAGGCTCACGCCGGTCCCCTGGATGCTGAGGTAGGGGCCGGCGGGGAGGTCGAGCGAGACCGTGTTGCCGGCGACCGTCAGGCTGTCGGTGACCGTGCTGGCGCCGGTGTTGACGGACACCGTGAACGTCCCGGCCAGTGACACGCTGCTGCTCAGCGCGCCACCGACGGCGAGCGTCGCCGTCAGGGTGCCGGCAACGCCGGTGCTCGTGAGCTCCAGCAGGCCCGAGATGCCGTTCGCGCTGATCGCGCCACCGGCCAGGCTGATCGACCCGCTCGCAACGCCGACGCTGACGACGCTCGCGCCGGTTGCGCCGGTCGTCTCCTGAACCGCGATGTCCGCGCTGAGGCTCTGCCCGAGAATCGTCAGCTGCGCGCCGGTCCCGGGCGTGGCTCCGGTCGCGGCGACCTCGACCGACTGGGCGGGGATCTGAATCGCCGGCGCCGTCCCGACCGTCTCCGCCTGCGTGGTGGTGTTGAGCTGCAGGCTGAAGGTTCCACTGAGCGCGAGCCCGGGAATGTTCGCGAGCGTTACGCTGACCGCGATCGCGCCATAGATGCCGGCGGAGCTGATCGTGAAGCCGCCGGTTCCGACCTGCGTCGCGGTCACCACAGGCGCGCCGGCGCTACCGCCGAACGTCGCGCTCAGGTTGGCGAGCGCGACCTGCAGTGTCCCCTGCTGGCTGGTGATCGTCACATCCCCGCCGACGGTTTGGCCGAGCACGCTCAGGCTGATCCCCGTGCCCGCGACCTGCACGTAGGGACCGGGACTGCCGGCCGGCACGTTGACTGTCAACGGCACACCGCCGACGGTCACCGTGTCGCTGACCGCGGCCGAGCCCGTGTTCACCTCCAGCGCCAGGTTCCCGGACAGGGTGACACCGGGCACGTTGAGCGCGACCGTGCCGGACACCGATCCGGCGAAGCCGGACGGCTCCAGGAACAGGCCGCCCGTGATGTTGGTGATCGACAGCAGCGGCGCCGCGCCGCCGAGCGTGATTGCGCCGTCGGTGATGCCGACGCGCAGGATCGACCCGTTGGTGGCGGAGGTGTCCTGCTCGATCGTCACGTTGCCGCTCAGGGTCTGACCGAGCACGGCGATGGTCACGTTGGTCGCCTGCAGTTGCAGGTACGGGCCGCCCGGGACGTCGAGCGCGACGCTGCTCGTGCCGACGGTGAACGTCTCGTTGACAGCGCTCGTCGTGCTGTTGATCGCGACCCCGAACGTGCCGCTCAAGGTCACGCCGTCCTGCACGAGTGCGGGCAGCGCGACCGTGCCGCTCAGCTGACCGGCTACGCCCGCTGGGGTGACCAGCAGCGCACCCGACCCATTCCTGAGCGTTGCGTCGGGCGACGCGGGAGTCCCGCCCAGCGAGATCGAGACGCCGGTGGCGACGATGCTGAGCGAGCTGCCGCCGCCCGGCAGCGTTGCGCTCTGCACCGCAAAGCTGCCCATCAGCGTCTGCCCGAGCACGGTGATGCTCGCGTTCGTCGCGGCGATCTGGACAAACGGGCCAGCCGGCAGATCGAGGGTCACGGGCTGGCCGTTGACCGTCGGCGTCGCCGAGACCGGCGCGGTCCCGGTGTTGATCGAGATCGCGAAGCCGCTGCCGAACGTGACGCCGGGCAGCGAGCCGCTGAGGGTGCCGCTGACACTGGCGGCGACGCCGCTCGAGTTGATCTGCAGCGCCCCGGTTCCGCCGGTGATCGAGAGCGCGCCGGCGCCGAGCGAGAGGCTGACATCGGAGGCGGCCACGATCACGTCACCGCCGCTGGCGCTGAACGAGAAGTTCCCGCTCAGCGTCTGGCCGAGGACGCTGATCTCGCCCCCGGTGATCGAGAACGCGGACGGGGCGTTCGCGGCGAGGTCGACCTGGACGCCGGGCTCGGTGCTGCCGGGGATCGTGATCGTCTCGTCGATCGCCTTGCCGGTGTTGTTGAACTGGACCGAGACGGTGCCGGTGACGGTGACGCCACTGACGCCGAGCAGCGTCGCGGTGCCGCTGGCGAGAAGCGCGTAGGTGCTCGAGCTGGCGCCGGGGATCGAGATCAGACCGACCTGCGCGTTCGACAGCAGGACGCCGGTCGCGAGCGGGTTGATCGAGTTGTCGGCGAGCGTCGGCGGCCCCTGGCCGATGAACACCGCCAGCGCGTCTCCGGCGAACGATTGCGCGCCGGTCCCGTCGGTCGGGTCCGAGCCGAACGTGATGTTCCCGGAGATGGTGACGAAGTTGTCGATGTTGAGGGTCAGGTTGCTGAGCGAGATCTGGAAGTAGTTCCCCTCCGCGGCGCTGAACTGGATCTGCACCGGCTGGCCATCGACCGTCACGGTCTGGTTGACCGCGCCACCGGTCGTGTTGACCTGCAGGATGGCCTGCGCACCGACCTGCAGCGACGCGCCGGCGCCGGCCGATACCTGGCCGGAGAGGATCCCGGCGACGCCCTGCGATGTGATCACGAGCGCGCCCTGACCGCCGACCAGCGAGAACGATCCGTCGCCTGCCGTTCCGTCGCCGGCTGAGGCGGTCACGTCCGAGGCCGCGATCACGGTTAGCGCGCTGGCGCCGCTGCCCTGCACCTGGATGACGAAGTTCCCCGTCAGCGAGTTGCTGCCGAGCGTCAGCTTCACGCCGCTCAGCGAGATGCTCACGTACGGTCCGGCCGGGAGCGTCAGCGTCTGTGTCTGCGTGCCGATCGTGAAGGTCTCGCTGGCGGCCGTCGGCAGCGTCGAGACCTGCAGCTGGACGCCGCTCAGCCCCGCGGGAAAATCGGACGGCAGCGTGACGCCGGAAAGATCGAGCTCACCGGCGAGCCCCTGCGCAGTGATCAGCAGCTCTCCTTGGCCGTTGGTGACGCTGACCAGGGACCCGAGCTGGAGCAGCGGGCTGCCGACGTTGTCGCCCGGTTCGTTGGAGAAGGCGATCTCGACCGCGGGGTCGCCGGCGGCGTCGGTTCCCTTGGAGATCGTGAGGTTGCCGGTGATCGACTCGCCGGCGATCGTCAGGCTCGCGTCGGTCGCGGTGATGTCGAACGGTTGCGCGGCGTTTGTGCGCGTGTCGAAGCTGAGCGCGATGCTCGCCGCCGAGAACCCGGTGCCTGAGACACCGATGCGCAGCGCGCCACTGAACGATCCGTACGCGCCAGCGGAGGTGAGCGTGAGGCTGCCCTGAACGTCGCTCGCCGAGACGACGGCGCCGTCGATCGACAGTGCGCCGCCTGCGACCGTCAGCGATGTCGTCCCTGTTTGAGAGGTGATCGTGACGTCGCCGGAGAACGTCTGGCCGAGGATCGAGATCTGCAGTCCCGTGCCGGCGATCTCCAGGTACGGGGCTTGCGCACCGGCGGCGGGCAGGTTCAGCGCGACGTTCTGGCCGCCGAGGCTGAAGACCGTGCCCGTGTACGCGGTGGTCGTCGTGTTGACCTGGACCGAAAGCGTGCCGCTGAGGCCGACGCTGGGGACGTTGAGCGCGATCACGCCGGTGAAGCTCGCGGCGAGGCCGGCGCTTGAGACGATCAGCGCGCCGCTGCCGTCGCTCAGCGTCGCGAGCCCGCCGCCAAGCGACAGTTGCGCGTCGGTGACGGCCGCGACAACGACGGTTCCGCCGCCGCCCGCGAGGCTGCTCACCTGCAACCCGAAGTCACCGGTCAGCGACTGGCCGCCGACGGTGATCGAGGCGCCGTCGAGCTCGACCGCGAACAGCGGTCCGGCGGGCACCGTGATCGTCGTCGTGTTGACGGTGACGGGGGTCGCGGCAGTGGTCGTGTTGAGCTCGAGCTCGAGGTTCGAGAACGAGAACGAGCTCGGCAGCGAGCTGACTGGCGGGTTGGCCACCGTCAACGCCCCGACGACCCCGGCGGGGCTGACGATCAGCGCGCCCGAGATGCCGCTGAGACTGAGATAGGTCGTGGTGCCGTCGCCGAGGCTGAGCGACGCGCCCGTGACCGTGACCTGCGTGGTGGTGACGCCGGCGGTGGTGCTCTGCTGCACGCCGATGTCGCCGGAGAGCGACTGCGAGCCGATCGTCAGCGTCGCGCCGATCGACGAGAAGCCGAAGAAAGAGGCCGGAAGGGCGACAGAGACGCCGCCCAGGACGGGGCCGTTGGCGCTGGTGACGGGCGTCGCGGTCGTGTTGACGAGCACGTCGAAGGTGCCACTCAGGGTCACGCCGGGGACCGCCAGCGCGACGGTGCCGCCCACGCCCCCGCTGATGCCGGCGCTCGAGATGTCGATCACGCCGGAACCGTTGGTGAGCTGGGCGAGCGGGGGCCCGCGTGAGTTCACAGAGCCGTTGCCGTCGGAGATCGAGACCTGGGCGTTGGCGATCGCCACCGCGATCGTGCCGCTCGTATCGGTGACGGTGACATCGCCGCTGAGCGTCTGCCCGTAGACGTTGATGTTGAGGCCGAGCGCGCTGACCGACGAGAAAGCAACGCCCGAGTTCTCCTCCTCGGTCGTGCCGAAGATCAGCGGCAGCGACTGCCCGCCACCGATGATCGCGATGCTCTCGTTGAACGTGTCCGCGAACGTGTTCACGCGGATCGACGCCTGGCCGGAGACGGTCACGTTGGCGACGCCGACGAGCTCGACCGTGCCGCTGGCGCTGAGCGCGAAGTTGCCGTTGTTGTCGGTGAACAGCGCAACCGAGGCACCGGTGAGCTCGAGCCCGACCGCGCCCGGCCCGGGGGCGCCGTCGACGAGGCCGTTGCCGAAGAACAGCGTCAGGCCCGTGCCGGCGAATGCCTCGCCGGAGATGCCGTTGGACGCCGTGAAGGTCGAGAAGCTGACGCTGCCCTGGAGCGCGAGCACGCTGCCGATCGTCAACGATCCGTTCTGCACCGAGACGCCGAACAGATCGCCCTGCTGGGCGCTGTAGTCGACCGATAGCTGCTGGCCGCCGAACGTGACGCTGACATCGACAGGCCCGCCGGTGTTGTTGAACTCCAGCTCGAGCTGGCCGCTGAAGACCGAGCCGGCACTCGCCGTGCCGGAGACGTATCCGGCGATGCCGCCGCTCTGGCCGTTACCGGCGGACTCCACGACGAGCAGGCCCTGGCCGTCTGCGATCGTCGGCGTGGTCGTTGTCGCACTGCCGCCGAGCCAGACCGAGACACCGCTCAGCGCCGCGAGCGTCGTGGTCACGCCGTTCACCGTCTGCTGCTGGAACAGCGCGTTGCCGGCGATCGTCCCGAGCGCCGTCGAGCCGGCCTTCACGGTGCTCGCCGGGATCGTCGCCGCCACCTGCACGTACGGGCCCGCGGGCAGCGTGTTCTGCGAATTGGCGGGATCGGTCACCGGCGTTGACTGCGTGTTGATCTGGATCGCGAGGTTCGTCAGGCTCGCCGGGCTGAATCCGGGGAGCGCGAGCGTGACCGAGCTGACGCTGAGGTCGGCGGCGGCGCCCGCGGCGCTCAGCACGATCGTGCCATTGGCGCCGGTGACCGTGACGAAGGTTCCGAACGAGAGGCCGACGGCCGACGCCGACACGCTCAGCGCCGACGCGCCTGCCGACACGCCGAAGGTCCCGTTGAGCGAGGCGCCTGCGACCGCTAGCGCCGCTGAGCCCTGGATCTGGGTCCATTTCCCGGTCGTGCTTGGCGGCGGCGTCACGGTGCCCACCTTCGTGGTGACGCTCACGAGGTCGCCCGAGGTGCCGGTAACCGTGTCGTACTGAACGGTCCAGCCGGTGCCGGCGAGCGTGACGACGCCCGCGCCGCTGACGCCGACGTCGCCGGTCGCGATCAGCGCGAACCCGGGCGTGGCGCTGCTTCCGTCGGCTCGTTGGGCCACCAGCCCAAGCGACGCGCCCGAGACGGACAGGTTGACCGTGCCGGCCGACAGGGTCGCGCTGGCGCCGGACGCGTCGAGCTCGGTCTGGACCAATGTCCCGTTGTCCTGCGAAGTGACGCTGATCGACGTGGCGCCGAGCGAGACGTAGTTGGCGATCGTGATCGACGGGCTGGCGAGCGTGACGCTGACCACGCCCGCGCCGGCGGTCTGGTTGTCGAGCGTGTAGCTGCCGCTGACCTGCCCGAACGTCGCGTTGAAGTCCCCGGTGGCGATTCCCCCTGACGCTGCGGCGATTGTCACCGAACCGGTGAAGGTCGCGGTCGTCGAGTCGGTGCCATCGATTGCGCTGAGCGTGACCGTCAAGCTGGGGGAATCGATCTCGACGGCGCCGCCGATCAACAGATCGCCGGGCGTCACGGTCACGTCCGAGGGGAGCGCCTGGCCGATGTACGACTCGAGCTTCGACTCGATCGTGGAGAGGAAGTCGCTTAACGTCGAGCCGGCGACATACGTCGAGAAGTGCGGCAGCCCGGCAGACACCATTCCGGTCGCCGCGTCGAAGCTTGACGCGATCGCGACCGGCGAGCCATCCGCCGGCAGGTAGTAGATCTCGGGGTGCAGGGCGCTCGTACCGACCTGAATCGATAGCTGCGGCGGCGAGGCGAACTGCTCGATCGTCGCGCCCGACACCGTGTCGATCGCGGTGAGGTCGTAGGACTCCGAGTCGGCGCTCAAGCCCGCCAGCGACACCGGCGAGACGGTTACGCTCACTTCGGCATCGTCGGGCAGGCTGCCGGGCGCGAACGTCAGCGTCGCGTCACCGGCAGTGATCGAGCCGCCCTCGGCGGCTGAGATCAGAAAGGGTCCATAGGTGATCGGGGGGCCGCGTGCACCGAGCGAGTCATCCGGGGCCGAGACGTCAGGGCTCGCGCTCGCCGGCTGCACATCCGTGGCTGACGACGGCGGTGTCGAGGACGCGCTCTGCGGGCGCTCGGCGGCGCCGGCACCGGATCCCGTGCCGGTCGCCGCGAGCTGCTGGGCGCCGGCGCCGGAGGCGGGCGACGGCGTGTCCGCGACGGCGAGGGCGGTGCTCGCCTGCCCGCCGCCCGCCGGCGTCAAGGCCGGCGTCTGCGCAGCGGCGGACGGGTCGGCGATCGACAGGGACACAGGCAGCGTCGCTTGGCCGGCGGCACCGCCGCCGGCGCTCGCGCTGACCGTTACTTGCTCGCCGGCGGCGGGTGTCGCCGTCGCGAGGCTCGCCGCAATCGCCGGCACGGACGCGACCTCCGCCGGTGCGACCGACACCGTTTGCTCGGTCACGGTCGGCGCCGGAGGCGCCACGACGACGGTTACCGCAGGCGCCACGATCTCGGTGACGGTCACCGGCTCGGCGACTGGCGCCGGAGCGGTGACGGGCGCTGTCACCGCGGGGGCGCCAGCGGCGGGCTGCGGGGTCGATGCACTCACCGGCGTGACCGCCGCCGCGTCCGCGGCGGCGGGAGCGACCACTGTTGCAGTCGGCGTTGCGCTCGTGCTCGACGACGCCGGCTGCGAACTGGTCGCATCGGCGCTCGGCGCAGCGACGGGCGTGCTCGGCGCAGCGGCGGGCGTGCTCGGCGCAGCGGCGGGCGCGTTCGGCGCGACGGCGGGCGCGTTCGGCGCGACGGCGGGCGCGCTCGGCGCGACGGCGGGCGCGCTCGGCGCGACGGCGGGCGCGCTCGGCGCGACGGCGGGCGCGCTCGGCGCGACGGCGGGCGCGCTCGGCGCGACGGCGGGCGCGCTCGGCGTGGTCGTGGTCGGTGTCGTCACGACCGGCGGCGCGCTGGTGCTCGCCGCCGCCGGCGCCGTAGTCGCTGTGGCCGGCGTCGTCGCCGCCGCGGCCGCAGCCCTGGCCGTGGGCGCTGCCGCGGCCGTCGCGACGGGGGCCGCCGTGGTCGAAGTCACTGTGGTCGACGGCGCGCCGGCGGGCGCGCCGCTACTCGTCGCGTCCGCGCGGCGGTTCGCGGTGACGCTCACCTGCGGTGCGTTACTCGGCGGCGTGCTCGAGATCGTCACCGGTGGCGTGCTCGCGGCGGGATCCGACGTGCTCGGGACGGTGGCGTCGGCCGGCATCGAGGGCGCTGGCACCGTCGTCTTCGTCACCGTGGGGCTGCTCTGCAACGCAGCGGCGAGGCCGCTCACGGCCTGGCTCACGGGCGCGGGCGCCTGCTTGGGCGCCGGCGCCGGGTTGAGCGAGTAGGTCCTGGTCACCACCGGCGCCTGGGGCTGCGCCGTGGGCGCGCTGGCGGCCGGCCGGTAGCTCCGCAGGACCCGGCGCACGGCAGGCGTCGAGGTGGGCGCCGCCACGGGTGCAGCGGCCGCCGGGGTGGTGCTCGCGGCCGGCTGCGCCAGGGGCGCGGCAAGGGCCCGGTCGAGCTTCGGCACCGCGATCTGGGGAAAACGACCGATCGCAACGTTCAACTCAGGCACGACGACATCCGCGGCGGGCGGGCTCAGGATCGCTCGTACGGTGGCGGCCATCACCGTGCCGTACGGCAGCGTGAGCGCGAACAACGCGATCAGTCCGAACCAGAAGCGATGCCTCCGAGAGGCTAGCCCGCTGAGGCCAAACCCTGAGGCCGAGCCGCCAGCCCCGCCGGGGGCGTACGCCGCTTCCCAACGCTTGAACACCCGGAGATCCTGATCGCGCTAATGCGCGAGTCCCCTACGAGCTCGATTCCGCATCGGCGGCGATCATAGCCGGACGAGAATCACCGTGCGACAGTATGTGCGTTCCGCGCAACCTGCGCGCCGCGTCCGACCGCGCCAGAGGGCAGCGGCTGCTACTTGGTCATCT
This sequence comes from uncultured Solirubrobacterales bacterium, assembly GCA_963709135.1. Classification (GTDB taxonomy): domain Bacteria; phylum Actinomycetota; class Thermoleophilia; order Solirubrobacterales; family Solirubrobacteraceae; genus Palsa-465. Next base: position 1,268,477 of record CAVPVI010000005.1, read on the forward strand.
GCACGGTCGTGGTGCTGCCGTCACGGTGCTGGAACACGAGCTTGACGAGGCCGACATTGGGCGCGAACCACATCGTGCGCACGCCGCTTCCGAACGGATAGCCCTTCTGGGTCAGCACGCTCCTGACCTGCAGCGCCTGGAATGTGCCGGCAGGAACCTTTACCTTGCCGGTGCCTACGATCCATGTGTAGCCGGTCACACCGAACACCTGTAAATCGACCGGATCGCCACTCTTCCAGATCGAGCCAACGTCTGCGTACGCGGGCAGCACCGGGTTGAAGCCGTAGGTCATGAGGTCGATCGGGTTGAAGAAGTGGTCGTCGTGCCCGAGCTTCGGAAACCTGACCAGCGACGACGCCGAACTCGAGGCCCACGTGTTGCGCAGCCCATCGGTGCGCAGCGTGAAGATGTAGTTGGCGGCCGCCTTGATCGGCCCCGACACGCTGGTCACGGAGATCCTGGCCGAGCGGTTGACCGAGGCCGCGACCGAGACCTTGTCGACCTCTGGCTTGCGCATGTACTTGCTGTTCGTCCACTGGTAGGTGTGCTTGATCCCAAGCGTCAACGGGAAGTAGTCCTGGTCGGCGCGCGGCGCGGGTGGACTGAGATTCGTCGACTGCAGGTAGCCCGTGGTGACTGATCCGTCCGCGTGGTCGAACACCATCTGCACCGGCCCGACGCCATAGACCCACCACGTGGTCCGGATCCCGCTCCCGAAATCGTCGCCGGGCGTCCCCGCCAGCGCGATCTCGGACTTGACCGCGGCGGCCGTCACGCCATTCGGGAAGGCCGGCACATCAACGCGCTGCAGTCCGAGGTACTGGTTGTCGCTGGTCACCTCGTTGCTGCCACCGCCGGTCGCCGTCCACGAGAGCCCCTGCAGGAGTGGCTCAGAGATCACTGGATCGCGGCTGCCCCAGATTACGTTGTAGAGGAAGCTCGAGAGGCTGTTCGCGCAGTTGCTCGCGTCGGCGCACAGCGAGGGCTCGTTGATCTGCGGCGAGGTGCCCGACCAGTCGGTGTTCTGCAGGCCGTAATCCTCGTCGATGAAGCAGATCGTGCCGTCGTCCGGGGAGTCGATCACCGGTGCCGGCCCGCCGGCGCTCCCGCTCGAGTCGCCGAGCGGGATCTGGGTGTCGCCCGTCCACGACAGCTGCCAGCCGCAATCCCCACCGCTCGAGGTGTCGATGTCGTAGGGGTTGACGGTGACCTGCTCGGTCGTGCCGTTGGGGTTGTAGGTCGGGTCGCTCCAGAAGTACGTCCAAGTCGCGTTCGCAGCGTGGGGGAACCAGTCGTCCCCCAGCGCCCGACCCGAGGGCACAATCATCGAGCCAACCACCCCCAGCATGACGAGGACGGCCGCCGGTCGGATCAATCGACGAGCCGTACGGTGTGCTGCACTGCGCCGACGCACTCGCAGACCCTCCGATGTAGTTCGTTCCGTCCCTGGCATTGGTCTGCTGGGCGTTCGCTGGCCAGCCTCCGCCAGCACTTGGAGAACATAGCGTAGTGCGAGCACGCGCTCGGTCGCTGCGTTGAATGGCGCTGACCACAGGCGCCCACTTTAGGCACGTGTTCGTGTGAAAGTTGTCACACCGCCCCCGCGCGGCGGGCACCGCGGCGACGAAGCTCAGAGCGGGATGTTGCCGTGCTTGCGCTTGGGCGGCGCTTCGCGCTTGGTCTGCAGCATGTGCAGCGCGGTGATGATCGTCGGGCGCGTCTCGTGCGGGACGATCACGTCATCGATGTAGCCTCGCTCGGCGGCGGCGTACGGGTTGGCGAAGTGCGCCTTGTAATCGGTGATCAGGATCGCGCGGCGCTCCTCGGGCGTCGGCGACTTGGCGATGTCGCGGCGGTAGATGATGTTGACCGCGCCCTCGGGTCCCATCACCGCGACCTCGGCCGTGGGCCATGCGAAGTTGAAGTCCGCGCCCAGGTTCTTGGAGCCCATCACGTCGAACGCGCCGCCGTATGACTTGCGCGTGATCACCGTGATCTTCGGCACGGTCGCCTCGGCGTAGGCATACAGCAGCTTGGCGCCGTGACGGATGATCCCGCCCCACTCCTGGGTGGTCCCGGGCAGGAAGCCGGGCACGTCGCAGAAGGTGATGATCGGGATGTTGAACGCGTCGCAGGTGCGGATGAAGCGCGCGCCCTTCTCGGAGCTGTCGATGTCGAGCACGCCCGCGAGCTGCGCCGGCTGGTTGCCGACGATCCCGACCGAGAAGCCGTCCAGACGCGCCAGACCGCAGACGATGTTGCGCGCGTAATACTCGTGGACCTCGAAGAACTCGCCGTCATCGACCACATGCCGGATCACATCGCGCATGTCGTAGGGCTTGTTCGGGTTGTCCGGAACGACGCTGTCGAGCTCGGGGTCCATCCGCTGCGGATCGTCGCTCGGATGCACACGCGGTGCCATCTCGAGGTTGTTCTCCGGCAGGAACGACAGCAAGTAGCGGCAATCCTCCAGGCACGCGTCCTCGTCGTCGGAGGCGAAGTGCGCGACGCCGGACTTGGAGTTGTGGCTCATCGCACCGCCGAGCTCCTCGAAGCCGACCTCCTCGCCGGTGACCGTCTTGATCACCTCGGGGCCCGTGATGAACATGTGCGAGGTCTCCTTGACCATGAACACGAAGTCGGTGATCGCCGGCGAGTACACCGCGCCACCGGCACACGGGCCCATGATCAGGCTGATCTGCGGAATCACGCCGCTGGACTTGACGTTGCGCAGGAACACGTCGGCGTACGCCGCCAGCGACACGACTCCCTCCTGGATCCGCGCCCCGCCCGAGTCGTTGATCCCGATCATCGGACAGCCGATCTTGACCGCGAGGTCCATCACCTTGCACATCTTCTCGGCCATTACCTCGCCCAGCGAGCCACCGAACACCGTGAAATCCTGGCTGAACACGCACACGCGGCGACCCTCGATCGTGCCGTGACCGGTCACGACGGCGTCGCCCCACGGCCGGTTCTTCTGCATCTCGAAGTCATACGTGCGGTGACGCACGAACACGTCGAGCTCCTGGAAGGAGCCGGGATCGAGCAGCTTCTCGATCCGCTCTCGGGCCGTGTACTTGCCCTTGGCGTGCTGCTTGGCAACTGCATCCTCGCTGCCAGCATGAATCGCCTCGTAGCGAAGCTCCTCCAGCTGCCCCAGCTTCTCGGCGTAGGTCTCGGGTGCTCGATCGCGCATTCCGGTGCCGGAGTCTAGCGCTCGCCGAAAATTTTCAGCCTCTGGAGAACGGCCGGTGATGGGCCCTCCCGAGGCTGTCGAGCGCGGCGTCGAGCGCCGCAGCCGGATTGAAAGCATCCTGAGGCTGCTCGAACCGCTCCCGCCCTTGGACGTCGTCAATCGCAACCGGCTCCGTGGTCGCGGCCAGCACCGGCTCCGGGGTCGCGACAAGCCCCGGCTCCGGGGTCGCGAGAAGCCCCGGCTCCGGGGTCGCGACAAGCCCCGGCTCCGGGGTCGCGGCCGGCAGCGGCTGCGGCGCCGCAACGAGCACCGGCTCTGGCTTTGGCTTTGGGCGGCGGCGTCCGAGCAAACGCTGCCAGAAGCCCACCGGTTGCCGGATCGGTGGCTCCGGCGCCTCAACCTCAACTTGCGCCTCAGGCTCGAACGGGGATTCAACCGCAGGCTCGACCGGGGATTCACCCGCAGGCTCGACCGGGGATTCAACCGCGAGCTCGGCCTGGGATTCAACCGCAAGCTCGGCCTGGGATTCAACCGCGAGCTCGGCCTGGGATTCAACCGCAAGCTCGGCCTGGGATTCAACCGCAAGCTCGGCTCGGGATTCAACCGCAAGCTCGGGCTCGGCGTTCGCCTGCGACGCGGCAGCGAGATCGCGCGCCGTCAGCGTGACACGTGTCCCCCACCCCGACGGCTCGAGCCGCACCGTGCCGCTTGCACGTTCGCCCTCCCAGGCAACGGCGGTCTCGGGTTCGAGTCGCGTGATCCGGATCTCGCCGAAGGGCTTCAAATGCCGTGCCAGCGAGGACTCCTCGCTGCATGCCATCCACAGTTCAGGCGCTGATTTGACCAGCGTGCGCGCGGCTTGATGCTCACTCATGCTGGGGAGGTTCGCCAACGGCCGCTGCAGTCCTCCAGCCGGCCACCGGTTGCAAGCGGCCGGCCCGCGGGCCGGCCACACGGCTTCGCACTCAATTGACCGGCTGGTAGCGTCCGAACACGTCCCGCATCGCGGCGCAGACCTCGCCCATCGAGCAGCGATCCTTGAGCGCCTGGCGCAGGAACGGCAGCAGGTTCTCCGGGCCCCGCGAGGCTACGCGGACCTCCTCCAGGCGCCGCCCCACGAGCTCGTGGTCGCGGTTGGCCTTGAACACCCGCAGACGCTCGACCTGATCACGCTCGGACTCAGGGTCCACGCGTAGCAGATCCGGCACCTCGAGCTCCTCCTGCACGAACTTGTTGACGCCGACGACGATGTCCTGGCCGATCCGGTAGCGCTCGTGGTAGCCGAACGCCGACTCCTCGATCTCGTTCTTGATGAACTCGATCGCGTTGACCGAGCCACCCATCTCGTCCACCTTGTCGATCAGCCACTGCGCGTTACGCTCAATCTCGTCGGTCAGCGCCTCGACGAAGTACGAGCCGGCGAACGGGTCGACGGTGTCGCTGGCGCCCGACTCGTGACCGATGATCTGCTGCGTTCGCAGCGCGATCTTGGCCGCATGCTCGGTCGGCAGCGCCAGCGCCTCGTCGAAGCCGTTGGTGTGCAGCGATTGGGTGCCGCCGCAGACCGCCGCGAAGCCTTGCAAGGCCACGCGCACGATGTTGTTCTCGGGCTGCTGCGCGGTCAGCGTGACGCCGCCGGTCTGTGTGTGGAAGCGCAGCCGCCAGGAGCGCTCGTCCTTGGCGCCGAAGCGCTCGCGCATGATCCGCGCCCACATGCGCCGCGCCGCGCGGAACTTCGCGACCTCCTGGAAGACGTTGTTGTGACCGTTGAAGAAGAACGCCAAGCGCGGCGCGAACTCGTCGACCTCGAGCCCGGCGTCGAGCGCCGCCTGCACATACGCGATCCCGTTGGCGAGCGTGAAGCCGACCTCCTGCACCGCCGAGCAGCCCTTCTCCCGGAAGTGATAGCCGCTGATCGAGATCGTGTTCCACTTCGGCACGTTCTCCTTGCAGTAGGAGAACAGGTCGGTCGTCAACCTGATCGCGCCCTGCGGCGGGTAGATGAAGTTCCCGCGTGCGATGTACTCCTTCAAGATGTCGTTCTGGGTGGTGCCGCGCAGCTGCTGGCTGGGCACGCCCTGCTCCTCACCGACCAGCTCGTAGAGCAGCAGCAGTACGCTCGCCGGCGCGTTGATCGTCATCGACGTCGAGACACGGTCCAGCGGGATCGCGTCGAACGCGGTCCGCATGTCATCGATCGTGTCGATCGCGACGCCGGTGCGACCGACCTCACCCAGGCAGCGGGGATCGTCGGAGTCCAGGCCGAGCTGGGTTGGCAGGTCGAACGCCATCGAGAGACCGGTCGAGCCGTGCTCGAGCAGGTAGCGGTAGCGCTCGTTTGACTCCTTCGCGCTCGCGTAGCCGGCGTACTGGCGCATCGTCCAGAGCTGCTTGCGGTACATGTCGGCGTGGACGCCGCGAGTGAACGGATATACACCAGGCTCGCCGAGCTTCTGCGCCAGATCCGCCGGCAGGTCGGCCTCGTCGTAGCGCGCCCTGATCTCGATCCCCGAATCGGTGAAGTGGCGCGGATCGTCGGGGCCTACGATCGGCGCAATCGTTGGGTGCTCTTGAGGCTCGTGATCGTCCATCTGCGGGAGGTTACGCTGCAATCGAGGCGTCGGCCGGCCCGCACGCATCGGTGGTCGAGGAGCGTATTCACCGCGACGGCCACCAGTAGCCTTTCGATACATGAACGTGCGCGTGCGCCTGTTCGCGATGCTGCGCGAGCGAGCCGGTGCCGGCGAGCTCGCGCTCGAGCTGCCGGACGGCGCCGACGTCTCCCAGGCGCTGGCGGCGCTGCAGTGGTTGACGGACGGCGTCCCGGTGGTGATGGCGGTAAACCGCGAGTACGCCGACCCGTCGCTGACGCTGCGCGCGGGCGATGAGCTGGCGCTGATCCCACCGGTGTCGGGAGGCTCAGGACCTGCCGAGCCCAGGCGAGCCCAGCGCGCAGCCGCCGTGCACGTCATGGTCACGTCCGAGCCGCTGTCGCTGGACCGCGTCGTGGCGGCCGTGCGTGACCCCCGCGCGGGTGCCGTGGTCACGTTCCTCGGAGTCACGCGCGAGGTCCCCGAGCTGTACTACGAGGCGTATGTCGAGATGGCACAGCGCACGCTCGCGGAAATCGTGGACGCTGCGGTGCAGCGCCACGGCCTCACCGCCGCGGCGGCCGAGCACCGGGTCGGCAGCGTGCCCCTGTCCGAGCCGTCGGTCGTGGTTGCGGCTTGCGCTCCGCACCGTGCCGAGGCGTTCGCCGGCGCCCGCCAGATCATCGACGAGATCAAGGCGCGCGCGCCGATCTGGAAGCGCGAGCGCGGACAGTGGGTGCCGGGCAGCACCCCGTCGAAGCGCGCCGTCTAGCCGGCGCCCGAAGCACCCCGTCGATGCGCCCCGGCGTCTGGCCGGCGCCGGAGCACCCCAAGGCGCGCCGGCGTCTAGCCGGCGCCCGGTGCGAAGCCCGAGACCTAGAGCGCTCCTCCGGCAGCCGGCGGCGCCGTTGGGTCGGCGGCTTCCGCCGCGTGCTCGCGGCTGAGGTAGTCCTCGATCACCATCGGCGTATCGATCGACCGCCTGACGACCGCGAGCAGCGACGACATCGAGGCGACCTCCTCGACCTGCTCCTTGAGGAACCACTGCACGAACTGCTCGCTCTGGTAGTCGCCCTCGTCGCGCGCGGTGCGCGCGAGCGCCGCGATCTGGTCGCTGACGCGCCGCTCCTGATCGAGTGAGAGCTGTACGGGGGCAGCGATGTCGGCGAACGCACTGTGCGGGGCATCAACGCCGGGAATCGAGACCTCCGCGTCGACGTCGACCAGGTACCGGACCATCATCATCGCGTGGTTGCGCTCCTCAACAGCCTGCGCGTAGAAGAATGCGGCCAGCCGCGGCAGCGTCTGGGCGTCGTAATAGACGGCGTTCGCGATGTACTGCTGGGAGGCACCGAACTCGTACCCGATCTGCTCTCCGAGCTGCTTGACAAAGCGCTCCGCGGCCATGGCTTCTCCTCATCGTGGCTGTTCAGGACCGCCAACTCTATTAGCCAGATATCCGAGGTACCAGCGTCCAGGGTAGATTGCAGGCATGCCCACTTGCCTGGTAACCGGTGGCGCGGGATTCCTGGGCTCTCATCTCTGCGATGAGCTGCTCGCCCGCGGCAACCGCGTGATCTGCGTCGACAACCTCGAGACCGGTTCGCTGACCAACATCGAGCACATCCGCACCGATGCCTTCGTACATCTCAACGTTGACATCATCGAGCCCTACTTCGTCAATGAGCCGGTCGACTTCGTCTACCACCTCGCCTCCCCGGCATCGCCGATCGACTACCTACGCCTGCCGCTGCATACGCTGAAGGTCGGCTCTTACGGTACCCACCACACGCTCGGCCTCGCCAAGCGCCACCGCGCCCGCTTCCTGACGGCTTCGACCAGTGAGGTGTACGGCGATCCGAAGATCCACCCGCAGCCGGAGAGCTACTGGGGCCACGTCAATCCGATCGGCCCGCGCGGCGTCTACGACGAAGCCAAGCGCTACGCCGAGGCGCTGACGATGGCCTACCACCGCCAGCAGGGCGTCGACACGGCGATCGTCAGGATCTTCAACACATACGGCCCGCGGATGCGCCCGCACGACGGCCGCGCGATCCCCACGTTCCTGCGACAGGCCCTGCAGGAACGGCCGATCACGGTATTTGGAGACGGGTCGCAGACGCGCTCGTTCTGCTACGTCTCGGATCTGGTCAGAGGGATCATCGCCCTGGCCGAGTCCGGCTACCACGAGCCGGTGAACGTCGGCAATCCCGACGAGTTCACGCTCCTGCAGCTCGCCGAGGAGGTGATCGCCGTGACCGGGTCGAAATCCGAGATCGTGTTCGCGGCGCTGCCGACCGATGACCCCCAGGTCCGCCAGCCGGACATCAGCCTGGCCCGCGAGATGCTCGGTTGGGAGCCGGCGGTCGCGCTGCGTGAGGGTCTGCAGCGCACGATCACCGACGCCGGCCGTGAGAACCTGATCGGAGCGCCGCGTTAGCGATCGATTAGCTCACGTGGGCAATGAGAGGACACCGCGGAGCAAGAGCGTAACTTTGAGTTCGGGGTTCCGTTACAGGCATAGGTTGACGTTGACGCCCATCATTCACTCGAGCGGGATCGAGATTCAGGCGTGAGCAGCACCAAGACACAAACGCCGAGCACTGACACGTGGAGTTCGTCGGCGGGGGAGTCCCTGGAGCCCTCGCGCGAGTCGCAGCCCCAACGCCGCCGCCCGCGCGAGCCCCAGGAGCACGACATCCGGCGCAAGCGCCCGCCGCTGCTCTCGTTCGTGCTGCGCCTGGAGACAGCGCGCCGTGTCGCGCGGGTGATCTCACTGCTGGTCCTCGACTACGTCGGCGTCGTCGCCGCGCTGACGACAGCCTTGCTGTTCAAGCTCGCGCTGCGCGGGCACGTGAGCTTCGCGCTCGCCTGGAGCGAGGCGCACCACTGGACACCGTTCGCCTATCTGGTCACGGTGTTGATGTTCGCGCGCGTGGACCTGTACTCGGACCGGCCGCGGCGGCCAGGCATCGGCAAGATCATCTCGGCGCTTGTGGCGACCACGCTGATCGCGCTGATCTTCGCGCTGGCCAGCGGCCAGCGCTTCACCAGCTACTACATCTTCTACGGCTCGCTGGTGTTCGGCACCGCGTACATCGGCGTGCTGCGCTACGTGCACACGGGCGTCACGGGCTGGCTGCTGAGGCAAGCCGGATATCGCCGCCGCGCGGTGATCGTCGGCGCCGGCCACCAGATCGAAGCGGTCGCGCATGCGCTGTCCGGACGGGCTCGAACGAACGTCGACATCGTCGGCTACATCTCGCTGATCCCGCGCCCGGAGAACGGTCTGCGCTCGCTCGGACGGCTGCCCGACCTGCCTGAGGTGATCGCCAACGAGCGGATCGAGGAGGTGATCATCGCCGACCCCGCCTTCCCGCAGGCGCAGGCGGTCGAGCTCGTCGACCTCTGCCACGCGCACGGGGTCGATGTGCACGTCGCACCCTCGACGATGGAGATCCTGATCGACCGCGCGGAGTTCGTGCCAGGCGAGAGCGTGCCGCTGTTCAGGCTGCGCCCGCCGGTGTTCGAGGGGATCGACTACGCGCTGAAGCGCGGCTTCGATCTGGTCCTGTCGTTGTTGGTGCTGATCGTGCTGTGCCCATTGATGCTGGTGATCGCACTCGCCGTCAAGCTCAGCTCGCGGGGCCCGACGATCTACCGCTCGGTGCGGCCAGGGATCGCCGGCAAGCCCTTCTCGTGCTTCAAGTTCCGTACGATGCGCGAGCATTCTGACCAGATTCAGAGCGACCTCGAGTCGCTCAACGAGCAGTCCGGCGCGCTGTTCAAGATCCGCGAAGATCCGCGACTGACCAAGGTCGGGCGAATCCTGCGGCGCTTCTCGCTGGACGAGCTGCCCCAGCTCGTCAACGTAGTGCGCGGCGACATGTCGCTGGTCGGACCGCGGCCGCTGCCGACGCGTGATTACGAGCGGCTGGAGCAGTGGCACAAGAAGCGCTATCTGGTGCTGCCCGGGATCACCGGTCTGTGGCAAGTCTCTGGTCGATCGGAGCTCGATTTCGACGACCTCGTGAGGCTCGACTTCCTGTATCTGGAGCAGTGGTCGGTGTTCCTGGACCTTTCGATCCTGCTCAAGACGATCCCGGCCGTGCTCTCACGCCGCGGCGCTTTCTAGCAGGGAATGGGGAATCGCGCTGGAGCGCGATTCCCTTGGGAGATTCGCTGGCGCGGGGGAATCGCGCTGGAGCGCGAATCTCCCCGGTTGCCAACAACACGGCGGGAATCGGCAACTTCTGTCCGGGCGTGAGCGTGTAGGCTGCGGTTGATGCCACCGACCGACCGTTTCGTGATCAGCTTCGCCGCCGAGCCGCCCCAGGAAGCGCTTCCCTACGGCCGCTGGGCGGGAACGCTGCGCCAGCACTTCCTGGCTGCATGCTCGGACATCGACAGCGACAGCGAGGAACTGGGCACGCCCGGGGAGATCAAGTGGTTCCCCGACCGCACCTACGGTGGCCGCACCTATGTGCCGGCGGTCGCGCGCACGAGCGCGGGCTTCGAGCTGTTCGGGTTCGTGTCGTTCGCGGAGGGCGACGAGGCCGGGGCGGCCAGCGACTTCCTGGCCTACGCGGACTACACCAACGAGCTCGCCGAAGCCAACCCGGATTGGAAGCTCGATCTCAACGACGAGGTGATCGGCACCTGGCGCGGGGACCATGGCAAGAGCGCCGAGATGACGCTCGTGTGGGGCGTGCCGCTGATCCCGGGCGGAGTGCTGGTGACCGCCGAGCTCGCCAACCTCGCTGTCGATCAGTGCGAGATCGTCGAGGAGCGCTTCACGCTGATCGCGCCCGACAATTACCGTGGCGACTACCTCGACGTGAAGCTGTGGGACAAGCGCGGCGCCGAACTGGCCGCCGAGTCGTTGTACGCCGACGACGATGAGTGACAGCACGCTAGCAGCACGCTAGAGCGCAGCTGAGCGCAGATCTGCCCAGAGGTCACGGCGCGCGTTAGCGCGTCCCTAGCGCTTGACCAGCGCCGCCGGGAGCCGGTGCTCCACCTCTTCGTGCGTGAGCGGGAAGTGGCAGGCGGCGAGCGTACTGCCGCTCTTGCCGGTGAGCGGCGGCTCCTCGGTCGAGCAGATCTCCTTGGCCTTCGGGCAGCGGGTGTGGAAGCGGCATGCCGCGGGCGGGTTCGCAGGGCTCGGCACGTCTCCGACCAGCAGCAGTCGCTCGCGCTTGCTGTCGGGCGGCTCGGGCACGGGCACGGCAGACAGCAACGCCCCCGTGTACGGGTGACGCGGGTACGAGTACAGATCGTCGCTCGATGCCAGCTCGACGATCTTGCCGAGGTACATGACCGCGACGCGATCGCACATGTGGCGCACGACCGACAGGTCGTGAGCGATGAAGATCAGCGTCAGCCCCATCTCGCGCTGCAGCTCGCGCAGCAGGTTCAGGACCTGCGCCTGGATCGAGACGTCCAGCGCGGACACCGGCTCGTCGGCGACCAGCACCTTCGGCTGTAGCGCGATCGCCCGCGCCACGCCGATCCGCTGACGCTGGCCGCCGGAGAACTCGTGCGGATAGCGGTTGTAGTGCTCCGGGTTCAGACCGACGCGGTCCATCAGCTCCTGAACCCGCTGCTTGCGCTCTCCCGACCCGGTCAGCATGCCGTGGATCGCGAACGGGTCGGCGATGATCGAACCGACGGTCTTACGGGGGTTCAGCGACGAGTAGGGATCCTGGAAGATCATCTGCATCTCGCGGTGCAGCGCCTTTAGCTTGTCGCCTTGGTACTGGGCGATGTTCTCCCCCGCGAAGATGATCTCGCCGGAGGTCGGGTCCAGCAAGCGCACGATCAGTCTCGCGGTGGTGCTCTTGCCGCAGCCGGTCTCGCCGACGATCCCCAGGGTCTCGCCCGCCATCACCTGCAGCGAGACGTTGTCGACCGCCTGCACGGCACCCACTTTGCGCGCCAGCAACACTCCCTTCTTGATCGGGAAGTGCTTGCAGACGTTGCGCAGCTCGATCAGCGGCGTCTGCTGCGCCGTGCTCATTCGCTCACCTCCGGCACGAGCGCTGCAGCGTCCGAGCGCGCAATCGTGCCCGGCACGGGCGTCGCCGCCAGCGTCTGCAGCGACGCGGGCGTCTGCCCGCTGACCAGCCCCTGCCAGATGCGCGTCCTGACCTCGGGTGCCAGCAGGCAGGCAACCGTGTGCCCGGGGGCGTCCGGAAGCGCTTCCAGCCGCGGGTCGATCTGCTTGTGCTGCGCCTGAACGTATGGACAGCGCGGATGGAAGTAGCAACCGGAGGGTCGCTGGATCAAGCTCGGCGGCCGGCCTGAGATCGGAACCAGCTCCTCACCACGCGGGATGTCCAGCCGCGGAATCGACTTCAGCAGCCCCCACGTATACGGGTGTTGGGGCTTGGAGAAGATCTCCCTGGTCGGCGCCCGCTCGACGATCCTGCCGGCGTACATGACCGCGATCTCGTCGGAGATCTCGGCGACCACGCCGAGATCGTGGGTGATGATCACGATCGCCATTCCCAGGCGCTCCTGTAGGCCCTCCAACAGGGCGAGGATCTGGGCCTGCACGGTGACGTCGAGCGCCGTCGTGGGCTCATCGGCGATCAGCAGCTTCGGCTCGTTGGCGAGTGCCATCGCGATCATCGCGCGCTGCCGCATGCCGCCGGAGAACTCGTGCGGATAGGCATCGACGCGTCTGGACGGATCGGGAATGCCGACCAGCTCCAGCAACTCGACCGCACGCGCGCGGGCCACTGATTTCGAGACGTCGCGGTGCGCGCGGACGGCCTCTATCAGCTGCGAGCCGACCTTGTAGAACGGGTGCAGCGCCGACAGCGGATCCTGGAAGATCATCGCGATGTCGTCGCCGCGGATCCGGCGCAGCTGGTCGTAGGGCAGCGACACGAGGTCGCGGCCCCCGAACATGATCTTCCCTTCGATCTCGGCGTTGGGAGCGCGCGTCAAGCCGAGCGTCGTCAGCGAGGACACCGTCTTGCCGGAGCCCGATTCGCCGACGATGCCGAGCGTCTTGCCCGGGTACACCTGGTAGGAGATGCCGTCGACGGCGTGCACGACGCCGTCGTCGGTCCTGAACGAGACGCGCAGATCCTCGACGCTCAGCAGTGGCTCACTCGCGCCGGTTGCCGCCCCGCGTGAAGCGGCCGCGCTCACGAGTAGTGGACCCGCGGGTCGAGATACGCATACAGGATGTCGACGACGATGTTCGCGAGCACGATGAACATCGCCGCCAGCAGCACCGTGCCCTGGATGATCGGCAGGTCAGCATGGCTGATCGCTCCGTAGTTGAGCCGCCCGATCCCGGGGATCTCGAACACGGTCTCGGTCAGGATCGCGCCGCCGAGCAGGCCGGCGATGTCGATCGCGAGCACGGTCACGACCGGCGTGATCGCCGAGCGCACGCCGTGGCGCCAGATCACGCGGCGCTCGGACACCCCCTTGGCGCGGGCGGTGCGGATGTAATCCTCGCCCATCACCTCCAGCAGGTTGCCTCGCAGCAGCCGCGAGTAGATCGCCGCCTGCGTGGCGGCGAGCACGAACCACGGCAGGATCAGCGACTCGAACCACTTCACCGGATTGACCGTCAAGCCTACGTAGGAGCCGGCGCCGGGAAACAGATGCAGGCGGCCGATGTCGTTGGCGAACAGGAACAGCAACATCAGGCCGAGCCAGAAGGTCGGCATCGAGACGAACGCGAGCGCGGTGCCCATCGCGGCGCGGTCGATCACCTTGCCGCGCTTGATCGCGGAGATGATCCCGACCGGGATGCCGACCACGACCCAGAGCACGACTGCGCCGACGGTCAGCGACAGCGTCGCCGGCAGGCGGTTGGCGATCAGGCTCGTGACCGATGCCTGCGTGTAGTAGCTGTAACCGAAATTGAAGTGAAGGACGATCCCCTTCATGTAGTCGAAGAACTGCGTGTAGATCGGCTTGTCGGTGCCGAGCTCGTGCGCGATGTAGGCGATCGTCTTGGGGCTGGCGTTGCGGCCCGCGCGTGCGATCGCAGGGTTGACCGCCGGAAACAAGTTGAAGAACAGGAACGTCAGCGCGCTCACGAGGATGATCATCACGATGCCCCAGAGCACGCGGCGGATGATGTAAGCGGTCATTGTGTGGGTGTCGTTCTGCGATCGTGGTGCGCTGTGACCCCCGCCCGCGGGCGGGGGTCACTTGCTTGGCCTGCTACGGGTTCTGCAGCGAGCTGAACGAGAAGTCCCACTCGCCCTCATCCCAGAGGTCGTTGACGCCGCGGACATCCGCGCTGCGGATGTTCGGCTGGTTGTCGAAGTCCTCCGGGATCGCGGCGGCCTTGTCGACGAGCAACTCGTCGACGTTCGCCCATGCCTGGGCGCGCGCCGCTGGGTTCACGACCAGCGACGCCGCCTGCATCGCGGCGTTGATCTGCGGATCGTTGACCTGACCAAAGTTGGAGTTGTTGGTCGAGGTGATCGCCGGCCCGTAGAACGGCACGTACAGCACCGTCAGCGGGTCGTCGAAGTCCCGAATCCAGCCACCCGTCGGACAGACGTCGATCTCGGCCTTCGGCACGCCGCAGTACTTCCCGTACATCACCGACTGGTCGACTTCGCTGACGTGCGTCTTGAAGCCGAGCGCGGTGAGGTCGGCGTTGACGATCTGGATCTCGGCCGGCGCGTTGCCGTTGTTGGCGCCGACGATCTGGACCACATAGTTGCCGGTGTACTTGCCGCTCGGGTAGCCGGCGGCCTTTATGTACTGCTCGGCGACCTTCAAGTTGCCGTTGACGTCCTTGTTCCACGGCAGTTGCGGGCCGGCGTAGCCACCGGCCTGGAGGAAACCGTCGGTGCCGGGGTAGATGAAGTGCGTCGCCGGTTCCGCGACGAGCGAGCCGCCGATCACCTTGATGATCGCAGCGCGGTCGAGCCCCGCATATACCGCGCGACGGAGGTTGACGTTGGTGAACGGACCGTGCTGGTTGTCGAGCGACACATAGTGGTCACCCGAGCCCGCCGTGAACGTGATCTGGGACGGGTAGGACTCGTAGGCGAGCTTGACGACGTTCTGGGCGGGCGTGTCGAGCTGCACGGCGTCTGAGCCCTTCAGCACCTGCGGTCCGATCACGCTCGCGTCGCCGCCGATGTTGATGTTGATCTGGTTCAGATACGCCGGGGGCTTGAACGCGGCCGTGTAGCTGTTCGGATTCCAGTTCGGGTTGCGCACCAGCGTCGCCGACTTGCCGGTCTGGTAGCCGATTCCCTGGAAGACGCCTTGCGCGTTGGACTCGAGCATGTAGGGACCGGTCGCCACCTCGGCGAGCGAGCCGTAGGTCGTCGGCGACTTCTTGTCCATCGGCCCCGCGAACGACTCGGGCACCGGCGAGGACAGCGGCAGGCTGAGCGCGCCGATCAGCAGGGGCGCCGTCGGTTGCGTCAGGTGGAACACGATCGTCGTCGCGTTCGGCGTCTGGATGCCTGCGATCGGGCCGCCCTTGGAGCTCGCCGCGCCGACGAGATCGCCGAAGTACGGACCGAAGTACCCGTTGGCGACGTTCGGGTTGGCGCCACGCTCGATCGCGTAGGCGACGTCGGCCGAGGTCACCGTGCGGTTGACGGGCGGGCTGAACTTGACGTCGGGCTGGATGTGCACCGTGACGATCTTGCCGCCGTCGGTGATGCCGCCGTTGGCGAGCGTCGGAATCGCGGTTGCGAGGTCGGGGGCGAGCGTCGTGGTCGTGTCCGGCGGATACATGAACAGCGGGCGCTGGGTCGCGTACATGATCGCGTAGTCCAGCGAGAAATAGGCCTCGCCGGGGTCGAGGTGCTCGAAGTCCTCGCTCGAGTAGACGGTCAGCGTGCCGCCCCGCTTGCCGTTGGTGAGGCTCTGCCCGACTGGGTTCTCGCCCGCCTTCAGCGGGATGCTGGCCGTGGTCGTGCTGCTGGCGCCCGATGACGAACTGCTACTCGAGCCGCACGCCGCCAGGCCGACAGCGAGCAAACCGACTACCGCTGCGCAAACCGCTTTGCGGTAGTGCTTCATTAGTTACCTCCTCTTGTTGGAAACGGACGCCTGGGGGCGTCCGCGATACTCCTGCTCATCGGGAGTTGCCTCTCGGGTTGAGCGCGTCAAGCAAGCCGTCGCCGACCAAGTTGAACGCAAGCACGGTAAGCAATAGGGCTGCACCCGGGAAGACCATGTACCACCAAGCGGAGGGCAGCAGGGCCGAAGCGTCCGAGATCATCTGGCCCCAGCTCGCCGTCGGCGGTCGGATGCCGACGCCGAGGTAGGAGAGCGCCGCCTCGAACAGGATGTTGACCGGGATCAGCAAGCTCGAGTAGACGATCAGCGGCGCCAGCAGGTTGGGGAGGATCTCCCGGTACAGGATGCGGGAGTTAGACGCCCCCAGCGAGCGCGCGGCCTCGACGAATTCCTTCTCGCGCACCGATAGGACCTGGCCGCGCACGATCCGCGCGATGTAAGTGAAGTTGCTCAGCGCGATGATGAAGATCACGGTCCCGAGCCCGGGCTGGATCAGCTTGTGGCCGAACACTCGCAGGCAGCCCCAGACGCCGCAGGCACCACCGATGCCGATCCCGAGAACGAGCACCGGGAAGGCGAGCATCACGTCGACGAAGCGCGAGATCACGGTGTCGGTCCAGCCGCGGTAGTAACCGGCGAGCAGGCCCATGACGGTGCCGACCGCCGCCGCGATCGCGGTGCCGAAGATGCCGACCTCCAGCGACACGCGCGTTCCGTAGATCACGCGCGCCATCACGTCACGGCCGAGCTCGTCGACCCCGAACGGGTGGGCGAAGGTCGGGCCGGTGGGGCTGCCGAAGGCATCGAGCAGGTTCGTGTTCTGCACGTTTGGCCCCGGCAGGCCGAGCAGGCTCACGATCAGCGGCGCGGCGATCGCGATGATCACCAGCAGCACGATGAAGATCGCGGATACCAGCGCGACGCGATCCGAGCGGAAGCGCCGCCAGAACAGCTGGCGCGGGGAAAGGGCGACGATGTCGCCAGGGACGATCTCGAACGCGCCGGAAGCATCCTCGACTTCGAGCAGCAGGTCTGGGGCTCCGGAGCTCACGGGCTCAGCAGACTACCTTTCCGACCCACGGATCCGCAAGCCGTGAGTCCGTGGGTCCACCTCGCTCGTCGCCGTCCTCCATCTGCATCTGAGATACCACACGCGAACCAACTTCGCCAGCAACTGGACAACTTTGGACGGAAACGTTAACCGGGCAACAATGAAGCGGGTGGGGGCCCAGGCTCGCTGCAGCGTCGCGGCGGCTACCCTCCGCACGCGGGCCCTCGTAGCTCAATGGACAGAGCACGCGCCTCCTAAGCGCGGGATGCAGGTTCGATTCCTGCCGGGGGCATGCCGCGGCCGGCATGGTCCGATCAGCGCGCGCGATCGGGACGTTCGGGATAGACCTCGTCGATCGTCGTGAGTGCTACGAATGGCGCTGCGGCCGCCCGCTCGATCGAGGCGGCGCCGCCGGCGAGCCGGTCGCAGATCGCGAGGACTCCGCACACCTCATGGCCCTCGTCACGCAGCGCCTTTAACGCGGCGATCGTCGAGCCCCCGGTGGTCACGACGTCCTCGACCAACATGCAGCGCTCAGAGGTGCTCAGCAAAGGGCCCTCGATGCGGCGCGCCAAACCGTGCTGCTTGACCTCCTTGCGGACGAAGAAGGCCTTCACGTCGGCGCCCCCGGCCAGCGCCGCGCATGCGATCGGATCGGCGCCCATCGTCATCCCGCCGACCGCGGTGGCGTTCCACGCTTGGGCCTGGGCCGCCACCAGCTCGGCCAGCGCCTGGAACCCGTCGCGGCGCAGGATCGCGCGCTTGGCGTCGACCAGATACTGAGCCGTGGCACCGCTGGTCAGCACCACCTCGCCGATCACCAGCGCGTACTCGCGCAGGGCGCTCAGCAGGCGCGTGTGTGCATCCGAACGATCCACCGCGTGGATGGTAGTCGGCGCACCGGCGATCGCCGGTGCGCCTGATCGCGCATCGGCCTATGAGCCTGTCCGAATGACCCCGCGCACGCTGGGTAATTCGGACAGGCTCTATGTGTAGTAGGAATCGACCCAGTCACCGAAGTTCAACCAGTTGTAGACCGGGATCGCGTCGACGATCGGCAGGCGCATACAGCCGTGGCTGGCTGGGTAGTCGGGCGCCGGATCGTAGCCATGGATCGCGTAGCCGCGGATGAAGAAGTCCGAGTAGTACATGCCATCTGGCAGGTAGCCCGGAACGCGGCTGTAGACCTGGAAGTTGCCCAGGATCGTGGGCGTCGAGGGCTTTCCGGAGCTGATCGGAAGGATCCAGTAGACGCTCGCGCCGTTGGTCAGCGCCAGCAACTGGTCGGACAGGTCGCCTTCGGCATGGCGCCCTTGATTGGGGTAGCGGACACGGAACGAGCCAACGTTGTTCAGCAGGTCGTCGAGCGTGGCAGGATCTAGCAGCTGCGAGGTGCCGTCGCCGAGTAACCGGTGGTAGGCGTCTACGGCGAGGCCGGTGCCCTGGTCATAGACGCCCGTCAGCGGAATGTAGAAGTGCAATGCCGAGAGACGCTGCTGGATCAGCTCGACGAAGCGGCCGCTCGAGCCGAAGTCCACGTTCGTGTCAAGCGCAGCGAAGCTCTGATCGAGCTTGAAGCTGCTGAGCGTGCCGGTGGCGATGTGCTGGACGACGATCCGCACCGTGCCGGCGCCGGGACTGGCGACCGACCATTGAAAGCCGCCATAGGTCCCACCTTTGGACCGCGCCAGCCGCCGGTGCACGTGATCGAACAGGCGCCCGCCGAGGTACGCGTCGATCGAAACCTCCTGCCCGGCGACGTACGGACGGACACGTGCGAACATGGCGACCGTGCGGCCGGGAATCGTTACCGGGCTGCCGTGCACGTAGAACAGATCGCTGAGCCCGAGTGCGCCGGCCGCGCGTGCCGGTGGTGGGGTTGGCGTCGTGGTGGTCGTTGTGCTCGTCGTCGTGCTCGGCGTCGTGGTGGTGCTCGTCGTCGTGCTCGGCGTCGTGGTGGTGCTCGCCGTCGTGGTCGGCGTCGTCGTGGTCGTCGTCGTGGTGCTCGGGGATGTGGTGCTCGTCGCCGTGGTGGTCGTTGACGAGCTCGCGGTCGTGCGGCTGTTGGCCGAGGTGGCAGCGGTCGCCGCCGCCGGCAGCGCCAGCATCGAGCAGACGATCAGCGCAAGCAGTCCACCACGGCCGGCGTTGCAGGCCCGGTGCGTCACGCGGGAGTGGAAGGTCATGGGATTAACGTTATTTCAATTCAAACCGGCGGATGTCGCGATCCGCGATTTCTCTATGCGCTCCCCGGCCAGCCATCCGGTCAGCGCTGCGATCGCCAGCCATGAGACGAGCAGCAACGCGAGCACCTCCGGCACGCTCCAGTCGAGCACCACGCCGAACGCCAAGGCGTTGTTGAACGCGTGTAGGGCCATGCACGGATACAGCGAGCCGGTGCGCCATCGCACGAGACACAGCACGAAGCCGAGAAAGCCGAGCGGGAGCAGGAACTGGCTCGAGGAGACCGAACCGGTGTGGGCCAGTCCGAATATGACGCCCGTGATCAGCGCCGCGACCCAGGGGCCGACCTGACGGCCGCCCAGCGTGATCCGCATCTGGCTCAGCACGCCGAACACGAAGCCGCGGAAGAAGAACTCCTCGCAGACCGGCGCGACCACGCACACGAACGCGGCGGTCCCCAGCATTGCCGCGGTGCTCTTGTGCACTCCGAAGGCGCTCGGCAGCTGGTCGTTGCCGTGGATGTTCAGCGCCGCCCCGTACAGGTAGCTGAGCGCGTAATAGAGGATCGCGCCCGCTGCGAAGGCGGCAGCGGCCCGGCGCCACGCCGTCCGCCGGTAGCCGAAGTCCGAGCCCCGTGGGCGCCCTTTGAGCGCTGCGAAATACAGCGCCGCGGCCACGAACGACAGATCGAACGCGAGGCTTGCGAGCAGGCTCACGGCAGGCGTGGGATTGGCGCTGCTGGAGCCAAACGCCGTGCCGAGCAAGGTCACGAACAGGTCGGCGAACACGCCCGCGCAGAGGCCCAGCGCAACCGCGGCCGGAGCCGTCCAGATCGGCAACCACTCGTACCCGTCTCGCCGTGACGTTGTCACTACGGCCAGGTTCTCACAACAGCGCCGCCAGCGCGTCTAGCGATGCGATCGTCGTGACGCCGTCCGGCGCCTGCCGGCCGTCGCGCGCCAGCAGGACCGGCTCGATCCCCGCCGCGCGCGCTCCGATCACGTCCTCGGCGAAGCTGTCGCCGACGTGGATCGCCTCCGCGGCGCTCGCCCCGGCGATCCCGAGCGCGGCTCGAAAGATCACCGGCGAGGGCTTCGACGCCCCGACCGCGGCCGAGCTCACCACGCCGTCCAACCACGCCAAGCAACCGAGCTTGCCCAGCACCTCCGGCAGCAGTGCGTCCCAGTTGCTGGTCACGACGACGCGTAGGCCGCGCTCGCGCGCGGCGTCGAGCGCTGCGGGTACGTCCGGGCACAACCTGAAACGCAGCGCGTCGAGCAGCAGCTCGGTCATCGCGCGGCGGTCGATCGAGCGGAGCCGTGCCTGCGCCGAGCGCGGCAGCGCGCCGCGCAGCACCTCGGCGCAGTCGCTACGCAGAGCAGCGACGCGCTCGGCGTCGCGCGCCTGCGCCATGCGGCTGCGGTAATGCTTCATCTCGGCTCCGAACGCGGTCGCGGCCTCGGCCTCGCTGACCTCGATCGCGAACCGCTCGCACAGCAACTCGCGCAGCGCCGGCGCCGGCGGTTGCAGCTCGACGATCGTGCCGAGCGCGTCGATCAGCAACGCTCGCTTGCTCGCTACCGGCAAGACTCGGCTCTATTGACCGCGGCCGACAGGGCCTCGCTCGCGATCAACGCCTGGAACGCGTTGATCAGCGGGCGCACCGCCGCCAGCCCGACGCGTGCCTCGCGATCGCGGACCCAGACGCGCGTCTCGCTGTGCAGCACAGCGCGGCCAGGGCCGGCCGGCGCCACCCAGTTCGCGAACAGCACCCGGGCCGTTCCGCGCTGCGTCCAGTGACGAAACTCATCCGGCGCCGACAGCGCCGGATAGTCCCGGCGCAACGTCCAGATGCGTCCGACGAGTCCTGAGAGGAGCGCGTGTTCGTCCTCGTGCAGCACCGTGAACGGAGGCCTATGGAACATCTCCTCGTAGGACAACTCAGCTGCGAGGCCTGGGATGCGCAGGCGGATCAGGCGCCCGAGCGCGTGCGTGTCCGCCAATCGCACACCGCAGGCCGCCTCCCACAGGGCGCGCGCACCGACCGCCGCCTCGCGACGGTGTGCTACTCCGAGCACGGGATCCGGGAGCCAGTGACCGAGATCGGGGCTTGCCGGCGCGCGTGCCTGCCCTCCCGAGGCGGTGCGCTCGATCGCGCCGGAGACCGTTCGCCCCTGGCCGCTCATGCGCGCACGACCACGAGGCCGGCAGCGAGCAGCACTAGCGCGAGCCAGAGGACCGACAGGGCACCCTCGAGCGGAGCCGTCAAGCGCTCCTTCGTCAGCTCGATCACGCGGCCGTCGCTCATCGTCTGCGTACCGCAGATCTCGGTCGTGTTGCGCCGCAACTGCCGCACGGGAGTGCTCAGCCGCCGCTGCGCGCGGCTCAGCAAGAAGCACGCGGCGGCCACCAGGACGCCCGCCGGCCGGATCGTCAGCGCGTTCACGAAGTAGCCGGTGAACGCCGGAAAGGCGCCCCACGCGAGCGCAAACCAAGTGTCGGTGTGGAAGCGACCGCCCGCAAGCTCCAGGTTGTAGGCGGGCACCAGGAAGGCGCCGACCAGCACCGGGGCCACCAGCAGCGGCGATACGATCAGCGCGCCGGCCACGCCGATCGCGACGGCCCCGGCCAGCGACACGATCGCGAGCGTCACCAGCACGCTCCGGCGCAACTCGGTCCGCAGCGGCCGCCCCCGCAGCTCGTCGAATGCGTGCGCGCTGACGCCAACCGCCAGCAGGAACGCGCCCAGCGCGGCAGCGAGCCGGCCCACGTGCAGCGCCGGCGCGGCGACGGCGCCGAGCGCGACGTAGCTCAGGTTCCAGGCCGTGTAGGGCGGATGCAGAATCGTGACCAGGTCTCGCCAGCCGCCCGAGCGCAGCGCGTAGAAGGCCGGACGATCGGACGCGGGCTCAGGGTAGGCCGGCACCGCGCCTGATCCCCCACATCAGTAATCCAGCGCCGAAGCTCATGCGACGTTCCCGCACATCGCCGATCCCTGCCGCCCGCCACAAGCCCGGCAGGTCGCGTTCGCGGCGATGAAACGACTCGATGTTCGGGCCGAGGAAGCGGCCGACCTCAAACCATGCCGGCGAAACCAGCCGACCCACCGCGGGCAGGCCGGCGCGCGTGTAGGCGCGCCAGCAAACGCGCAGCGCCAACAGCTGCGGGACCCCGAACTCGACCATGCCGATGCGACCGCCGGGACGCAACACGCGCGCCAGTTCGCGCATCGTCGCAGCCGGATCATCGACGTAGCGCAGCAGGTAGGTGAACGTGAGCCCGTCGAACTCGCCGTCGGCGAACGGCAGCCGCTCGGCTTCGCCCCGCACGAAACGCACGTGCTCACGCAGATCTGGCCGGGCCGCCAAGCGGGAGCGCGCGGCCGCGAGCATCCGCTCACTCTGGTCCACCCCGACGACCTCACAGCCGCAGCGGCGAACGAGCTCCTGCGCCACCAGGCCGGTGCCGGTCGCGACGTCGAGCACGCGCTGGCCGGTGTCGGGGGCTACGGCGGCGACCAGCGCGTGGCGCCAGCGCGGGTCTTGGCCGAAGCTCATCGCCGCCCCCATGCGGTCATAGCGTCCAGGTAGGCCGGCGAACAGCTCGAGCGCGTGTCGCTTGCGGTCAGAGACAGGTTCGGCGGCTTGCATCTCCCCGCTTGAAGTATGCCCGTCGGAGCCGGTGCCCAAATCCCGGCTCATACGGCAAGGTATGCGTAGGCGCTCAGGCGACGAACCGCCAGGTGGCGAACTCGGCCGTGAACAGGCCGAGCAGGACGGCCAGCGCGGCAAGCGCAGACGGGTCCCATCGACGGCGGGCGATGAGGCTCGCGCCCCACATGAACAGCGGGAACAAGACGAGCTCGTAACGCGGCAAGGACGACAGGGGCTGCGGCGTGACCGGCTCCGACAACGGCACCGCGACCGACACCAGCACATACGCCCCGTAGGCGAATGGCAGCTGCCTGAACACGCCCACCAGGGCGATCACGCCGAGCGCCAGGAACGCGAACAGCATCAGGTTCTGGCCGGCCACCGCCAGCGGGTCGCCCGCCGCCTTGGTGTAGTAGAGCGGCGGCGGCGGGCCGTGCAGGATCTGCCGCAGCCCATCGAATGCGGCCACCGCGCCGGCGCGCACGCCGCCGAATGGTCCGGCGAAATGGTGATACCAGATCGCCTCGGCGTGAAATGGCGCAAGTCCGTCGCCCTCGCGGAGCGCGAGGTACGCGACGAACGCAAGCAGTCCCAACGGGATCAGCGCCACCCACAGCAGCGACGCCGTCGGCCGGTGGCGCGGCGCCAGCCGCCGCCAGCCGCCAAAGCCGGCCGCGGCCCAGCGCGAACCGGGCAGCGGCCGGTCGGCGCGTGGCCCATACAGGTACAGGATCGTGATCGGAACCACCAGCAGCACGCCGGTGCCGCGCGAAGCTGCCGCCAGCGTCCCCAGCGCGGCGGCGCTCGCCCAGCGACCCAGCCGCGCACGCAGGATCGCGCCGACCGACAGCGCCAGGAACAGCGACTCGCCGTAGACAGCGGACAGGAAGAAGGCCATCGGACAGAACGCGACCAGCAACACCGTCAAGTCGGCGCGGTCGGCGTCGAGCTCGAGGCCGGCGAGGCGGTGCAGCGCCGCAAGCGCGCACGCGAACGCGCTCAGCGAGATCGCGACACCGGCGAGCAGCTCGGAGCCGATCACGAGCGCCACGACGTGCATCAACAATGGATAGAGCGGGAAGAACGCGGCCCGCGCCAGCTGATGTCCGTAGCCGCTATGGGCGATCGTCAGATACCAGACCGAGTCCCAGCGCGCGCAGGCGGCCAGCAGCAGGTTGGGAAAGTAACCGAACGGCGTCGTCAGCCCGACCGGATCGTATGCGCGCCAGTTCGCGACCGGCCCGATCACCAGCATCGCGAGCACACCGCTCGCCAGCACGACCAGCCGTGAGGTCCAGAGCGCGCGCCACACGATCGCGGCGCGGCCGCGTGAGCGCCGCGACACCGCCGGCGCAGGCCCAGGCGCCGGCGCCGGCGCCGGCGATGAATCGGCCCCTGTGTCCGTCGCCGGCTGCATGGAATTGCGGAGTCTGGCAGGACCCGAGTTCCGCAGCAGGAGCAAGCCGGGCCGAGCCGAAAAAGCACCTGGCTACACTCGGCTTGCGAGTCTCAGGCGGGCGGGCCCCGCCGCGCGGGTCCTCCGCAGCGCCACTCCAGATGAACCGACGCGAACGACAGCGACGCCGACAGCGACAGCGAACGCACCCCGTCAAGAGGATGCTGCTGATTGGGGTGCTGTTGATCGTCTCCACGATCGCAATCGGTGCCGCGGCGGCCGTTGGCTGGGTCGTTTCGGTCGCCGACTCCGCTCCAGATATCAGCCGGCTGAAGCCGCGCGTGCCCGGAACACTGTCGGAGGTGTACGCCGGTGACGGCAGCCTGCTGGGTTACATCTCCTCGGACATCCTGCGGACCTCCGTCCCGCAGAGCCAGATGCCGAAGCTGCTGAGCGAGGCAACCGTCGCGATCGAGGATCGGCGCTTCTGGCAACACGGCGGCGTCGACTACCAGGGCATCCTGCGCGCCGGGGTCAAGGATCTGCTCAACGGCGGCACCGACGTCCAGGGCGGCTCGACCTTGACGATGCAGCTGGTCGGCAACGTCTACCTGCCCTACCAGCTCAAGCAGCACCACAATCTCCGCTACAAGATCGTTCAGGCGAAGCTCGCCAACGAGCTCGAGGATCAGCACTCCAAGAGCTGGATCCTGAATCAGTACCTCAACGACGTGGAGTACGGTGCGGTCGGCGGCCAGCAGGCGATCGGCGTTGGCGCCGCCTCACAGGTGTTCTTCGACAAGCCGGTCGGCGCGCTCGACCTCGCGCAGTACGCGCTGCTGGCGGGGCTGCCCCAGGCCCCGTCCCAGTACAACCCGTTCGAGGCGCCGAACCTCGCCCGGCAGCGCCGCTCGGAGGTGCTGACGGCGATGCTGCAGGCCGGTTACATCACGCGCGCCCAGGCACGCAAAGCTGACCGCTCGCCGCTGCAGGTGCAGGCCAACGACACCTACGAGGTCGTCAACCAGCCGTACGTGTTCGATTACGTCAAGGAGCAACTGGTGCAGCGCTTCGGCCAGGCCGTCGTCGACCGCGGCGGGTTGCAGGTGTACACGACGATCAACCTGCAGGATCAAGCGCAGGCGCTGACGGCGATCCGGGATCACGAGGGCGAGCCGGGCGATCCCGCGGCGGCGCTCGTCTCGATCGATCCCAGCAACGGCCACATCCTGGCGATGCAGAACTCGACCAGTTACGGGCAGTCGAACTTCAACTACGCCGCCGACGCGCAGCGCCAGACGGGATCGTCGTTCAAGCCGTTCGTGATGATGACGCTGATCCACGACTACAACGGCGATCCGAACACCACCTACTACGACTCCCACTACCTCGCGCCCGGCTGGCTCCCTGGGTACCCGGACTACTCCGTGCACACCTCCGAGGAGACCTACCAGGGCGTGATCAACGTCACGCACGCGATGACGGTGTCCGACAACACCGTGTTCGCGCAACTCGGCGTCGACCTCGGCATGGACAAGGTCGACGCGATGGCGCACGCGATGGGGATCACAGCACCGCTGTTCGGGTATCCCTCCGAGGCGATCGGCGGCCTGCACATCGGCGTCTCGCCGCTACAGATGTCCGACGCCTACGCGACGCTCGCCAACGGCGGCCTGCACATCGCGCCGACGATCATCGACAAGGTCGTGTTCCCGGACCACAGCGTGGTCAACCTCGGCGACCCGACAGGCACGCGCGTGTTCAGCGATGGCGAGGCTTATGCGGGCACGAAGGTGCTCCAGACGGTCGTCACGAGCGGCACCGGGACCGCTGCCAACTATGGCTGCCCGGCGGCCGGCAAGACGGGCACGACCAGCGACTACACGGACGCCTGGTTCGTCGGCTACACCCCCGAGTTCTCAACTGCCGTGTGGGTCGGCTACCCGAATAGCACCGCGTCGATGACAGACGTGAACGGGCTCGGAGCCGGCTTCGGAGGCACGCTCGCGGCGCCGATCTGGCACGACTACATGGTCGCCGCCAGCGATGGCTACTGCGGCGACTTCCCGCAGCCGACCACTTACTGGAGCGGCACGCCTTACTTCGGTGCACACTCCAGCTCCAACATCCCGATCGCCACCGGGCCGGCGCTGACGACGCCGACGCCGGGCGTGAGCACCCCGGGCGTGACCACCCCCGGCGTGACCACCCCGGGCGTGACCTCGCCCGCGGCGACGACGCCCGCCGCGACCAAGCCGATCGTGCCCCCGGGAGGCGGTCCTGCGAGCGGCGGCGCGCCCAAGAGTGGGGGCACCGGGGTTCCCTGATCAACCGGCAGCCGGCTGTTCGCCTCCGCCCGGCCCGCGCTCGCTAGTGGGTCAGCCTCCCGGCGAGCTGGCGGGCTGGTAGCGTGTTGATTGGTGCGCGATCCGGCGTGCCTTGATCAGATCGCAGCGAGCACTCACTTTATGCCTAAGGAAGAAAAGGTCGAACTGGAGGGAGAGGTCGTAGAGGCCCTTCCGAACGCAATGTTCCGCGTCAAGCTCGACAACATGGACCGGGTCGTCCTCGGACATGTGGCCGGCAAGATGCGCCGCTTCCGGATCCGCATCTTGCCGGGCGATCGCGTCCGCGTCGAGCTCTCCCCATACGACCTCGACCGCGCGCGCATCGTCTATAGACACAGATAGCCGGGCTGGATGCCCGGCTGTGGTGACCGCCGCGCAAGCTCGGCGTTCTCCCGGACTCCAGGAGCCGAGCGCAGCCCGGCCCCCAAGCCGGATGCGCTATCAAGATCTCCGAAATGCGCGAACTAGAGCTGATAACCGCGCTCCAAGGCGTGCTGCGCCGAGAGGATCCGCGCGTGATCCGCTGGATCGGCGACGACGCGGCGGTGGTGCGTGCGCGGGGTTATGCGGTCACGTCGGTCGACACGATGGTGGACGGCGTGCACTTCCGCAGCTCGCAGCTGTCGCCGGCGGAGATCGGGCACCGCGCGCTCGCCGGCGCGCTTTCGGACCTGGCCGCGATGGGCGCGAGCGCCGGCGAGGCTTACCTGGCGCTGGGGCTGCCCGCGGGCAGCCTGCTCGACGATACGGTCGCGCTGATCGGCGCGGCGCAGCAACTGGCCGGCCGGTGCGGGGTGAGCATTGCCGGCGGCGATGTGACCCGGGCGCCGGCGCTGGTCGTCTCGTTCACGGTCGTCGGCTGGACCGATGATCCCGGCGAGCTGGTCGGGCGCCACGGGGCGCAGGTGGGGGATCTGGTCGGTGTCACGGGCACGCTGGGCGGTGCCGGCGCAGGGCTGAGCGTGGTCGAAGGGAGCGTCTCGGTAACCGAGACGCAGGCACAGGCGCTGCGGCGCGCCTACGCGCTGCCCGAGCCGCGGATCGCGGCCGGCCTCGCGCTCGCCGCTGCGGGCGCGAGTGCGATGATCGATTTGTCCGACGGACTCGCGACCGACGCGCTGCACATCGCGCAGGAGAGCGGGGTGCGGCTCGCGCTGTCGCTACCGGCGTTGCCGCTGGCCGAGGGCGTCAGCGAGGTCGCCGCCCAGCTCGCGCGCGAGCCGGGGGCGTTCGCGGCCGCCGCGGGCGAGGACTACGAGCTGTGTGTGTGCGCGCCCGGAGCCGCGCGCGCTGCGATCGAGAGCGCGCTCGCCGCCAGCGGCGCGCAGGCGCCGCTGATCACCTGGATCGGGCGCGTCGTGGAAGGCGAGCCCGACGTCGAGTTCTCAGGTTCCACGACGCCGCTGCACGGATACGAACATCTGCTCTGAGTGTCACTACGCTCGCAGGCGGTTCAGAATCGCTTCCGCGACCGCGGCTGGATCGACGGCGTACTCGCCTCGCTGCAGCTGCTCCCTGAGGGTGGCAAGCTTCGGATTGGTTTGGTCGTTCATGACTGGCTTCTCAATCGGCAGGAGACTGACAAACCAGAATACTGAGCAATGCCTGCTGGACACTAGGTCTACCAGCTTACGGCCGGACGGAAATGCGGCCACGGCCACGGGTTTCTGATGCGGGCGCTCACGCGCCCGTGAGCGCGGGCGTGATCGGCCGTACCGCCTGCAAGCGCGCAAACACGACGATCCGTTGCGCGGCGCTGTAGAGCGGATTGCAGGCCGACAGGACCAGCCGTTCGTAGCCGACGTCGTCGGTGATCCACCACGCGCTCGGGAGGACCACCTGGTGGTATTGGACTACGTAGGTGAAGTCGGCGTAGGGCATGTCGAGCTGGATCAGGTCGCCCTGGTCGAGCTCGTTGATGTTCCTGAACGGCGCCAGGTAGGTGGTTCGGTGCCCGGCGATCGCAACCGTCTGTCCGAGCCCCGGGAACGCGGTCGACGGGTAGTGCCCGGGGCCCTTCTCGAGGCTGCCCGTGTCGGTGCCCTGGATGACGTCGAAGCTGACGCCGATCTTGCTGATCACCAGCCGGCCGATCGCGGCGCCGGCCGGCACCTCGGTCGCCTCGCGCCGCGCAAGGTACGCGATCTTGGCGGGCATCTCCGAGATGCTCTGCAGTGCGCGTCGCTGCGCAGCAGTGAGCGGCACCGTCTTGAACGACAGGAAGCGCTGGTCGATGTGCGCGCGTTCGATCGTCGCGATCACGGCCGTGACCGGCTCCTGCCAGGCGACCGTCACGCCGGCGTCGATCACGATCAGCAGGCCGGCGATGATCAGCACCGAGGAGATGTCTCGGATCAGTCGCCTCATCGCCGCAACGCCGATCCCGTGCCGCCCAGCGATCCCGGACCCGCGTATGTGATCGGTCCGCGCGTGGTTACCGCCGGCTGTTCGGGCTGGCGCTGGGGCGCCGAGCGCAGGACGATCACAAATGCGCTGGCGACGCAGCCGAGCAGCACGCTGCAGTAGACGGCCGTCAGCGGCCCGAGCTGCCCACCCGTGAGCGCCAGCAGTCCGTTCCAGGCGATCTGCAACGGCGAGAAGCCGAGCGAATGGGCGTAGTAGAACACCACCAGCGCCGGCGCCAGCAGGCCGAGCACGACCAGCAACGCCGCAATCAAGCGGCGGGCGCGTAAGCGCCCATCGCCCAGCCACAACCACATGTGCAGCGCCGGCACGACGAGCGCCGCCGCGAGCGGGTTGCGTAGCCAGATGATCAACGTGGTCAGGCATGTCACGAGCGCCAGCGCCACGGCCGCGCCGTCCCCCGGTGGTCCCGGCGGCGTCGGTGAGCCGACCCTGTCGGCGAAACGGGTGCACAGCGGGCGCAGCCAGATGAACGACACCACGATCACCAGCACGATCGCCGCCAGCGCGGCGATTCCGGCGCCGGACAGTGGCACGCCACCGGCCCACACCGGGCCGGGCGGTGTCGCCGGCAACCAGCCACCGAAGCGAACGACCAGGACCAGGACCAACGCCGCCAGGAACGGCGTCGCCCCCGCCAGCACCCAAAGCGCCCAGCGGATGATCGAATGACCGCGTCGGCGAGTCCGAGCCAGCGCGTCGACCGTGGTCGCGAGCACGGGCAGGATCAGCGCCATCACCAGCACCGTCAGCGCCCACGCCGGCACGATCTTGCCGGCGATCGTCAGGTATGGCGCCGGCGCCGGTACCGCAGGGCCGCTGTTGAGCGCATTGACCGTCTGCAGCATCGCTTGCGCGAGCCCGTCAACCGTCCTCTGCAAGGTCGCCTCGCCGGGCGCGATGCCACGGTTGCCGTCCGTCGAGAGCAGCACCGCGGGGATCCCGCGAACACCGAACGGGCCCTGCTGCGTCGGGCTGAACGGGAACGCCAGATGCGCCAGCTGGGCACCGATCCCATCGCCGCCACTCGCCAGTCCGGCACTGGCCGCAACCGCCGCTGAGAGCGTGTTGCGCAGCAGCGGCGGCGCGATTTGCATGCCGTCGGACCACGGGACGATCAGCGGCTCGGTGACATGCGCCCCGGCCAGGTCGCCAAGCACGATCACAGCATCGACCGGCTGGCCCGCGAGCGCGCGCGCCACCTCGGTAGTGCCCGCGGCGCCGACCGAGCCGCTCGTCGAGACGAGCATCAACGAGCGGTTCTGGTCCTCGCCGGACAGGACGTTGGCCAGCTCGAGCATCACCGCCGTACCCGACATGCCGGCCAGCCCGGGCTGGTCGCGGTCTGACAGCACGACGATCGTGCCGTTCAGCTGGCCCGCACGCGTGGCCAGCACCGTCTGCAGCGTGCGCGAGCCGTCCGCCGTCTGGGACTGAAAGCTCGTGCTGGAGACCGCGAACCCATCGCGTTGCAGCGTCTCCTCCACGGCGTTTGCAAGCGACGCGTCCCCCGTGGACCCCGGGCTGCGATCTGGGTATTGCTGCGCCAGGGCGGTCATCAATCCGTAGCTGTCAGGGAGCGTCGCCGGCGCAAGCGTCGTCGCCGCGGCACCCGGTTGGTCCTGGAACGAGAAGCCGAACACGATCACCGCCGCGGCCACGATCACCAGAAGGGTCCGGTAGATGCGAGGATCCACCATACCCGCAGGGTATCTGTGTATGGGTGCAGACACGCTCAGAGTTGTGGAATTTGTGAGCGTCTAGTCTTGTGTGGACGACCGGATGTACTCCATGGCAGACCACCCAGCACGCATCCTGCTCGTGGACGACGAGCAATCGATCCAGACGCTGCTGTCCTACCCGTTGCGGCGGGACGGCTACGACGTGGTGCAGGCGACCGACGGGCGTCAAGCGCTGGACCGCTTCGATGAGCAGGAGTTCGATCTGGTCGTGCTCGACGTGATGCTGCCGAAGATCGACGGACTCGAGGTCTGCCGGCGGCTGCGTAAGCATAGCCCCGTGCCGATCATCATGCTGACCGCCAAGTCCGAGGAGATCGACAAGGTCGTCGGGCTCGAGCTCGGCGCCGACGACTACATCACCAAGCCGTTCTCGTTGCGCGAGTTCTCCAGCCGGGTCAAAGCCGCGTTGCGACGCGCCGAGATGAGCCGCGCGGCGCTGGCCGGCGCCGAGGAGCCGCCGCTGACGCTGGGCGAGCTCAAGATCGACTTCCTCAAGCGCACGGCTCGCGTCACCGGCAATGACGCGCCGCTGACCTACGTCGAGTTCGAGATCCTCTCGACGCTCGCTCGCTCGCCGGGGCGCGTGTTTACCCGCGACATGCTGCTGGCGCGGATCTGGGGCGGCTCGGCCTACCGCGATCGGCGGACGATCGACGTCCATATCCGCCACCTGCGCGAGAAGATCGAGCGAGACCCGAAAGACCCCAACTACCTGATCACGGTCCGCGGCGTCGGGTACCGCTTCCGCGACACCGAGCCCTGACGGCCCATCCCAGGCATCGGGACCCGTAGATGACGTTAACCG
The DNA here is from genome assembly GCA_963709135.1 of uncultured Solirubrobacterales bacterium. Classification (GTDB taxonomy): domain Bacteria; phylum Actinomycetota; class Thermoleophilia; order Solirubrobacterales; family Solirubrobacteraceae; genus Palsa-465. The sequence goes on from CAVPVI010000005.1 coordinate 1,299,896, forward strand.
CCAACTCGCACAGACGCATCGCCCCCATCAGCCGGATCCCGACAGGCCTGCTATCGCTCGGCAACCGGATCGCGCTCGTGTTCGGCGCGATCACGCTGGTGGCGATCGCGACGCTGTACATGATCGTCGTCCCGGGCCTGCAGATGCGTCTGCTCGGGCAGCGCGCCGGGCACGTCTCGCGTGTGGGCGTCTACTCGGCGCCGATCTCCAACGTCGTGCGCAACGTCAACACGGTTCGTCACGAGATCCTGGTCGCGGGCGGGCTCGCGCTCGCGCTCGCGCTGCTCGGCGGCTACCTGACCGCCAGGTGGCTGGCGCAGCGCGTCAAACGACTGGAGCGAGCGGCCGAGCGGGTCGCCGCCGGTGAGTTCGAATATCCGATCCCGGTCGACTCGCGCGACGAGCTGGGCCAGCTCGCGGTCGCCTTCAACGACATGCAGCGCCAGCTTTCGCAGCTCGAATCAGCGCGCAAGAAATTCATCGCGACCGCCTCGCACGAGCTGCGCACGCCAATCTTCTCGCTCGGCGGGTTCGTCGAGCTGCTCGAGGACGACGAGCTCGACGCGCAGACCCGGCGGCGCTTCCTGGATCAGGTCTCCGAGCAGGTCGAGCGCCTGCGCAAGCTGTCGGTCGACCTACTCGATCTCTCGCGGCTCGAGTCGGGCTCGCTCGAGCTGCGCCCCGAGCAGGTCGACCTCGGCGAGCTGACCCGCTCGGTATCGGCCGAGTTCGAGCCGTCCCTGACCCAGCACGACTCGAGCTTGGAGCTGCACGTCCCACCGGCGCTCGAGGCGCAGTGCGATCCGGTGCGGATCGCGCAGATCGTACGGATCCTGATCGACAACGCGCTCACTCACACCGCGATCGGGACGGCGATAGTCGTCACCGCCGGACGCCACAACGGCACCGTGCGGCTGGCAGTGCGCGACAACGGCCAGGGGATCGAGGGAACCGCGCTGTCGCGGATCTTCGAGCCGTTCTACACCGCCGACGGGGCCAAGGGCTCCGGCCTGGGCCTGACGATTGCCAGCGAGCTCGCGGAGCGCATGCAGGGACGCCTGACGGTGTTCTCGTCGGCCGGCCAGACCGTGTTCACGCTCGAGCTACCGGCGTGAGCCGCCACGATGACCGCCGCTGAGCTGCAAACGAGATGACAGGCGCCGCGCAGCCGGCCTCCGAGCATGGGCTGTTGGCGCTCGAACTGGCGCGCAAGCTGCGCGAGCGGGTGCTGCCGGAGCTCGGTTCGCTCGCAGGCCGCCGCCAGCACGGCGGCGGCGCCGGCGGCGATGTGACCTTCGAGGTCGACCTGCTGGCGGAGGAGTCGCTGCGCGAGTTCGTCGCCACGCGGGCGCCGCGGATGGCGTTCTACTCCGAGGATCGCGGCCTGGTCGCAAGCGGCGATGAGACCCACGTGCTGGTGGTCGACCCGATCGACGGCACACGCCCAGCGATGGCGGGACTCGAATCGGCGTGCGTGGCGGTCGCGTTGGCGCCGCTGCACCAGGGCGATCCGACGATGTCGGCGATCGAGGTCGGCTGCGTGGTCGAGATCAAGTCCGGCGACTGGTTCCTGGCGCACCGAGGCGGCGGCCTTCAGTCCTCGCGGCAGCTGCACTGCAGCGCCAACGCCGACCTGCGCTCGATGTTCTGGGGCTACGGGTTCCGTGGCAGGCCTGCGCGCGAGACCGTCGAGGTGCTGGCCGAGTTGATCGACTGCTCGTCGGTCGGCGGCGGCACCTTCGAGCTCGGTTCACAGGCGTTCGCGATGACACGGATCGCGACCGGCCAGCTCGACGCGGTGGTCGAGGTCGGCTCGCGCCTGATCGACGACATACCCGGGATGCGCGCGCGCTTCGAGCAGGTCGGTCGCGGTCAGGTGCTCAACAACTCGCCCTACGACCTCGCGGCGCCGTGGCTGTGCCTGCGCGAGGCCGGCGGCGTGGTCAGCGACGGTTGGGGGCGACCGCTGGACGCTCACCGCCTGCTGGGCTCGGGACACGAATTCCAGATGTCCTCGATCTCGGCCGCCAACGCGCCGCTGCACGCGCAGCTGGTGGCGGCGGTGGATGCCGGCATCGAGCGGCTGCGCCTGCTCACGGGCTGAGCCCTGGCAAGGCGCACGCTCGGGGTGGCGCCCTGCGGGCGCCACCCCAGGTGCCGCAGTCGATGCACCGCGGGTCGTCGGCGAGTCGCTGACGCCACAGCGAGTAAGGTGCGCTCTCCGATGGCTGCGCGCAACCCACCACTGGTTCTGGTGTCAAACCGGGGTCCGGTTACGTTCGAGCCCGACGGCGGCGTCAAGCGCGGCACCGGCGGGCTCGTAACTGCGCTGATCGGCCTGGCGACCCATCGCGAAGTGACCTGGATCGCCTCGACGATGACCGACGAGGACGTGGTGGTCGCCCAGCGCCACAACGGCCGCCCGTTTCCCGTGGAGGCGCCCGGTGGTGGCCGTTACCGCGTCAAGCTGGTCGCCTCCGAGCCGGAGGCCTACGACCGGTTCTACAACGTCACCGCCAACCCGATGCTGTGGTTCATCCAGCACTACCTCTGGGATCTGTCCAACGCTCCTGACATCCGCCGCTCCGAGGTGGAGGCGTTCGAGTTCGGTTACAACGTCGTCAACGAGGATCTCGCCCGGGCCGTGCTCGAGGAGATCGAGGGGATCGAGCACCCGGTCGTGATGGCGCACGACTACCACCTCTACACGCTTCCGGCCCTGATCCGGCGGGCGCGACCCGACGCCTTCCTGCATCACTTCGTGCATATCCCCTGGAGCCAGTCGGACTCCTGGCGGGTGCTGCCGACGATGCTCCGCGAGGAGATCTACCGCGGGATCCTGTCCAACGACATCATCGGCTTCCACACCCACTCCTACCGGCGCAACTTCCTGCAGTGCTGCGAGGACCTGCTCGGGCTCGAGGTCGATCACGCCGAGGGCACCGTCCTGATCGACGACCGCGAGGTGTGGGTCCGCAACTACCCGCTGCCGATCGATGCCGGGGCCGTGCGGGAGGTGGCGGTGCGCTCACGCACGCTGAAGTTCGAACAGGAGCTGATGCGCCGCCGCCGCGAGCACCTGATCCTGCGTGTCGACCGTGCCGACCTCAGCAAGAACGTGCTGCGCGGGTTCACTGCGTTCGACGTCTTCCTCGAGCAGCACCCCGAGTTCCGCGAGCGCGTCACGTTCATCGCGCAACTGATGCCGTCACGCACCGACGTACCCCAGTACGCCGAGTATCTCGAGCGAATCGAGGCGGTCGTCGCGGTCGTCAATCACCGCCATGGCTCGCCGGACTGGATGCCGATCCAGCTGAAGCTGCGCGACGACCTCGAGGAGGCGGTCGCCGCCTACAAGCACTACGACGTGCTGATCGTCAACGCGATGTTCGACGGCATGAACCTGGTCGCCAAGGAGGGCCCGATCGTCAACGAGCACACCGGCGTCTCGATCCTGTCGGAGAACACCGGCGCACACGAAGAGCTCAGCGAGTACGCCCTGTCGGTCAACCCGTTCGACATCCAGGAGCTCGCCGACTCGATCCACGCGGCGCTGACGATGCCGGCGACCGAACGCCGCCGCCGCCACGAGGGCTTGCGCTCGATCGTGACGGCCCGCAACCCTGGCGACTGGATCGACGAGCAGCTGCGCGACATCACCGAGAAGCACCGTCCCGGTCGCGCGCGGTAAATCAGGGTCCAGCTGTCGAAGGACCCGAGCATCAGGGTCCAGCTGTCGAAGGACCCGAGCAGGCGCGGCTGCCCCCGACCGGCTTGACGACGCACAGCGCCAGTCAGCTACCACGAGCCTCGCGTCTGCCTGGCGCGAGGGGCCCCGATCGTGGACCGTCCACCGGAAGCCGCCGGCGCGGAAGCCGCCCGCGCGGAAGCCGCCCGCGCGGAAGCCGCCCGCACGGAAGCCGCCGGCACGGAAGCCGCCGGCACGGAAGCCGCCGGCACGGAAGCCGCCGGCACCGCGTTGCTTCGGCCCGCGGGCAAGACCGCACGCGCTCCAGACGCACGCACGCACACGCACGCACGCACGCGCACGCAGTCGACGCGGCCAAGCGTGTTCGCACGGACAATCCTTTGCATGGAGCGCCGGATCGTCCATGGCGGCTCGAAAATCGACATCGAACGGGCAATCGATCCGGGCGGAAGGAGGTTTGTCCGCTCGAGCACGCGCATCTACCCTTTTGGTTCGTGCCGTGGCCCGCTGCGTCCCGCAATTCGACCAAGCGATCCAGGTTTGAGCGCGTCGCCTTGCCGTCGCTCACCGCGGAGTTGGCGTTGCTATAGTCGCTCGCTGGCCTACCGAGGCCCTATTTATGGCTCAAGATCCCATTCTCTATGACCTCGTCCTGCTGCTCTCACTCGAGAGCGAGGACGCTGCGCGTGCCCAGATCGTCGCCGACGTGGAGACGGCGATCGCCGCCGCCGGCGGCTCGTTGTCGCGCAACCAGACCTGGGGCCGGCGGCCGACGACCTACCGGATCCGCCACCAGGGCGAGGCCGAGTACCACCTGCTCCAGTTCACTGGACCGACCTCACTGCTCGAGTCGCTCTCGCACACCCTGCGGATCGCCGATGAGGTTCTGCGCTTCCGGATCATCAAGGTGATCCCGGGCACGCCCGAAGCGCCCGCCACGGCACCGCCGGTGGTCGCGGGCGTCGTGGGCGTCTCTTCCGGGCTGGACGACGAAGCCTCCGAGTAGGCGGCGTCGCTTCGCGACACCGTTGGGAGATTCGGCGGCGCGAGGCTTGTGCGACACGAGACGCGCACTCCCTACTGACGCACACCCACGCTCCTGGAGCCCCACGGGGCCGACATCTACTCAGCCAGATCCGCACTGCCCGTTGAGTGCTAAGGGAGCCCTAACTCACGTGCGCGGAACGAGGCGTCCGAGCACCGCCGCCCGTCAACGGCGCGAAACACAAAACTGGAGTATCAGGGTTTTCTACGGATGAATCGATCCCTAAGGGGACATTATGATGCGCTACGCGTGATTACCAGATCGACGGGTTGGCAAGCAAGCGCTCCTGTCATCTGGATATGCGCTTGATGGCACAACAAGGACGTTGGCGGAAGGGTCGGGATATATGCGTAGTGACACGCGGCGTCGCGAAGCGGCTCCGTTTGGCGCGCTGCTCGGTTTAGCGCCGCGGTCTCGTGGCTCGAGGACTCACGGTCACATATTCCCCGGCGTTCGCCAACGCACGACCGGTCTCGCGGTCGGTAACTGAAAAGGAGCCCTCATGCCTCGTATGAAGGGGTAATACACACGTTGACGTGCAGGTAGGTGAGTCCTCACCCGGTGGGTTAGGGCTCACCTACATGGTTTACCGCAATCGCGCCTCGTTGGGGCAGCCCTACCGCTTTTCGTTCCCGTCGCGAGACGAGACTCACCCATGCTCCGTCTGCTCAGTTCAGGACATCTACGTCGGTTTTACTTCGCCCACTTTCAGTCGCAGTTGGGCACAGGCGCGGCCTACGTCGCGCTGGTGCTGATCGCCTACCAGCGTTTTCACTGCGGCTGGGCAGTGGCACTCGTGCTCTTGGCCGATTTCCTTCCCGGCATTCTGCTTTCGGCCCCATTTGGCGCCGTCGCAGACCGCCGCTCGCGCAAGCAGATGGCCGTCGCTGCCGACGTGCTGCGGGCCGGAGCGTTTCTTGCACTGGCACTGGTGCCGTCATACGCTGCGACCCTGGCGCTGGCGCTGGTGGCGGGAGTCGGCAGCGCCATGTTCACCCCTCCCGTCAACGCAGCGTTGCCCGAGCTCGTCGCCGCCGACCAGCGGTCGGCAGCGACCGCCCTGTATGGCGCGATGAACAACACCGGCCTGACCCTCGGCCCGGCGCTGACGGCGCTGGTGCTCCTGTTTAGTTCGCCGGCGGCGGTGCTGGCCGTCAACGCCGCCAGCTTCCTGGCGTCAGCGGCGCTGCTCAGCACCGTGCCGCTGGGACGAAGCTCAGCTCAACGCGCCGAACAGTCCGTGTGGTCGGCCACCTCGACCGGCGTACGCGCGGTCGTCCGCGTGCCCGGGCTAAGCGCGCTGTTGCTGATCGGCGCGATGACGGTCGTCGCCGGCGCGCTGATTAACGTCGCCGAGCCGCTGCTCGCGACCGGACCGCTGCACGCCGGCAACTCCGGCTACTCGCTGCTGGTCGCAGTCTACGGCGCGGGCATGGTCGCCGGATCGCTGGTCAACGCGCGGGCCGGTTCGCGTGTGGCTGGGCTGCGACGCCGCTGGCTGATCGGCGTCGCCGTGAACGGCGCAGGGATGCTCGGCTCCGCGGCCGCCCCAAGTCTGGGGTGGGCGCTGGGGAGCTTCGCGGTGACCGGTCTCAGCAACGCGCTGATTGTCGGACCGGAGCTGCGGCTATTCCAAGAACTGATCAGCGAGCAGCTCAGAGCCCGCGCGTTCGGTCTGCGCGACATGCTGAGCAACATCGCGTTCGTGCTCGCCTTCCTGGCCGCGGGCGTGCTGCTTTGCGTGCTCGGGGTACGCTCATTGTTCGCGCTCGGCGGCGCCGCGCTCCTGGCGATGTCGCTACTCGGCACGCTGCTATTCCGTCCGCCGGCGCCGGCGCCGACGCGAGCCGACTCCCGGCTGCCACAGTTCGCGTGCCCACGATCACCGTGAACCCAGACTACCTAGCTAGCTAGGTAGGTACGCGCCGTATTCGTGTCCGCATGTGGCGCGAGCGTGCCGTCTATGCAATGAAACTGTCCATATTCCGCCTAACGAGGCGGTTCACGCCTGCCGCCCGCCTAGACTCGGCGCAGGCTTTAGAACGTCCTCGAAAGGAGCCCCCGCAATGGCAGGCAACATCAACCGCGTGATCATCACCGGCAACTTGACCAAGGATCCCGAACTGAAGGCGCTCCCGGACAGCGGCACGAACGTGTGCAGCCTACGGATCGCCTGCAACGGCCGGCGCAAGAACAACCAGACCGGACAGTGGGAGGATCAGCCCAACTACTTCGACGTCACCGTGTTCGGCCAGCAGGGCGAGAACTGCAACCGCTACCTGAGCAAGGGCCGCCCGGTTGCGGTCGACGGACGGCTGCACTGGCGGGAGTGGACGACCCCCGAGGGGCAGAAGCGCCAGGCTGTCGATATCATTGCTGAATCCGTGCAGTTCCTCGGCGGCCGCGATGATTCCGGCACCGCGAACGGGAATGGCTTTTCCAGCAGCGTCCGCGCTGCCGGGGCAGACATCCCGGTCGACACCGGCGATTTCGTGAGCGCTGCCGTGAGCGGCGGAGCTGCCGACGAAGACATCCCGTTCTGAGCGCAGCGACTCGGAGTCAGAAGAGATCAACCATCAGGTGATGCCAAGTGGCGAAGCAACGTAGAAGGCCGGTTCGCCGGCGCGACAGGAAGGGAGGGCCGTCCTCTGGACGTCGCAAGGCCTGCCCGTACTGCCGCGACAAGGTCGACCAGGTCGACTACAAAGACGTATCCGCGCTGAGGCGGTTCGTCTCCGAGCGCGGCAAGATCCGTACGCGCAGGATCACGGGAGCGTGCCGCAGGCATCAGAGCCAGGTCGCGCGCGCTGTCAAGCGCGCGCGAGAGCTCGCACTGCTGCCCTACGTGACCGAGGGCGGTAGCGACCATCGCGAGCGGGGCGGTCGCTCAGACCGCGACCGCGACCGCGACCGGTAGCTGGCGATGCCAAGAGCGATCTTGCTCCAGGACGTGGAATCGCTGGGCGAGCGCGGAGCCGTCGTCGATGTGTCGGCGGGCTACCTGCGTAACTACCTGTTGCCGCGCAAGCTCGCCGAAGCGGCGACCAAGGGGTCGATCGAGGCCGCGACCCGCGCGCGCGAGGCGGCGGAACGGGCACAACGCGAGAGCGAGGATCGGGCTCGCGAAAACGCCGCGCTGCTCGGCCGCACGGTGCTCACGATCCCGCAGAAGGCGGGCGACGACGGGCGCCTATTCGGCTCCGTGACCACACAGGACATCGCCGACGCGATCCGCGACGCCCGCGGGATCCGCGTCGACAAGCGCAAGGTGTTCCTCGACGAGCCGATCAAGAACATTGGCACCTACATGATCGTCGTCGAGGTCTCAGAGGAAGTCACGGCGACTATCAAGACGATGGTCGTCGCGGCGGCGTAGACCCAGCCGGCGCTTGTGGGGCTGACAAGCGCCGGACCAAGCGAGACGGTGCGGGCGGGAGGCGCCGCGTAGCAGAGCTACGCAAGTCTCCCGACCGTGCCGTATCACGCCGGTCCGCCGCCGTCAGCTGTCGCCCTTGAGGCGTGAGGCGAGTTCATCGATGAGCTTGCCGACACGCTTGACGAGCGGCTGCTGGCGCGTCTCCGCGTACAGGTCCGAGAGCTCGGTACGGGCGTCGGCGAGGATCTTCGAGAGGCTGTCGTCGGTCGTGATGTAGCCGAGCTGCTCATCCGATGCGCGCCTTGCGTCCTTGGTAGGCGTTGGGCGTGCCTGCGTGCCGGCCGTGGCGGCAGCCTCGCGGGCGGCGTCGCGCGCCGCGGCGCGAGCACGCTCGCGCGCAAGTTGCGCCGCCAGCAATTCGCGCTCCAGAGCCGCGAGCCTGACATCGACGCTCGCGTCGCCTGCCGAGTCGGGCGGCGTCTGCGGGCGGTGCGACTGCGACTGCGACCGCGATTGGGAGTGGGAGTGGGACTGGGACTGGGACTGGGAGCCGCGGACCTGAGAGCCCAGAGGCTGCCGGCGCGGCGCGGCGTCAGCTGCGCGGAGCTTTCGGATCTGAGCGTACGCGTCCTGGACTTCCTCGAAGCGGCGCGCGGACTCGGCAGAGCCGGCGTTGTGATCAGGATGATGAAGCTGCACGAGCCGGCGATGGGCGACTCGCACCTCGGCGTCGGACGCGCCAGGCTTCACGCCGAGCACCGCATACGGATCTCTGCCGTGCGTCTGCATCGCATGCAACGGTAGAGCAGCGCGACAGGTCCGGGAACTTCATGCTGAGAGCGGAAACGCTGCGGTGCGTCCGCCTCAGGGCAACCTAGACTCGGATCCCGGAGATGAGCGTCGCCCCCGTCACAGCTGCCCCACCCCACCACCTGACGGCTGAGAAGTCGGTCCTCGGGGCCGTGCTGCTGGACGAACGCCACCTCAACGCACTGGTCGTGGAGGAGCAACTGCGGCCCGAGCACTTCTACCGGGAGCAGCACGGCGCGATCTACGCCGCGATGCTCGAGCTCTACAACTCCGACCGCAAGATCGATCATCTGACGGTCGCCGAGACGCTGCAGCGCAACCACAAGCTGGACGAGATCGGCGGTCCCGAGGCGATCGAAGAGCTCGCAGCGTGGGTGCCGGCGACCGGGAACGCCCGCGAGTACGGCCGGATCGTCCGCGAGCACGCGCAGATGCGTGCGCTGCTCACCGCGACCTACGAGATCCAGGCCGGCGTGCTCGGGCGCGAAGCGCCGGCCCGTGATCTCGTCGAGCGGGCCGAGCGAGCGATGCTCGAGGTCGCACAGGATGATCGCCAGAAGAGCATCAGGGCAATCGCCGACATCCTGCACGAAGAGACAGACAGGCTTCACAAGCGCTCGATCGCCCACAGCCCGCTGACCGGGACACCATCGGGCTTCAAGGACCTGGACGAGAAGACCGGCGGCTTTCAGCCCGGCAACCTGATCGTGATCGCCGCGCGGCCGTCGATGGGCAAATCGGCGCTGGTCGCGAACATCGCCGAGAATGCCGCACTCGCGGGCCACGCGGTGGCGCTGTTCTCGCTCGAGATGTCCGAAGCCGAGCTGGCCCAGCGGTTCGTCGCCTCGCAGGCGCGTGTCAAGGGCGAGGATCTGCGGCGCGGCCGTGTGGCGGAGAACAGCTGGCCGAAGATCCTCGAGGTCTGCCAGCGGCTCGGGCAGGCACCGCTGTACGTGGATGACTCGAGTGACACCGGAGTGCTCGAGGTCCGCGCCAAGTCGCGCCGCATCCACCAGCAGTTGCTGGAGCGCGGCGGGCTCGGCCTGATCATCATCGACTACCTGCAGCTGATGCGCCACGAGGGCAGGGTCGAGAGCCGAGTCGAGCAGGTTGGCCAGATCAGCCGCGGCCTGAAGGGCCTGGCGCGCGAACTGAACGTCCCGGTCATCGCCCTCTCTCAGCTCAGCCGCGCGGTCGAGCAGCGCGGCGGCGACAAGAAGCCGATCTTGTCCGACCTCAGGGAGTCCGGCCAGATCGAGCAGGACAGCGACCTCGTGATGTTCATCTACCGCGACGAGTACTACAACAAGGAATCCGAACGGCCTGGCGAAGCCGACATCATCATCGCCAAGCACCGCAACGGTCCGGTCGGCGATGTCACGCTCACCTTCCAGAAGGACTATCCCAAGTTCATGAACTACGCCGGGGACCGGTTTGCGGCATGAGCGGGTGCACGCTTGGACTCTGCGACGGGTCGGGATTCCTCTACGACGAGCAGACCAACACCGCATACGACTGCGGCTGCCGGCCACAGCTGATCGCCAGTGCCAAGGCGCGCAGCCTGTCAGCGGTGATCCCGCGCAAGTACCGTGGCGCCTCATTCGATCGCCCGCCCGTAACCGACATCGACCCGAAGATCGTCGCCGCCACACGCCACTTCGCCAGCCGCATCGACGAGCAACTCGACGCGGGCCGCGGCCTGTGGTTCATGGGACCTGTGGGGACCGGCAAGACCACGCTGGCGATGCTGGTCTCGCAAGCGGCACTGAAGGCCGGGCGAACGGTCGCGATCTACTCGCTTCCGGACCTGCTTCGAAAGATCCGCCGGACCTTCGACACCGGCTCGCACGAAGACCTGTTCGAGCAGCTGACGGCGGTCGACCTGCTGCACATCGACGACATCGGCGCGGAGCAGACGACGCCGTGGGTCTTGGAGGAGCTCTACTCGATCGTCAACGCACGCTACGAGGACGAGCGCTCGATCGTGATCACGACCAACATCCTCAACCGCGAGGCGCTGTGCGAGCAGATCACCGAGCGGACTGTCTCGCGTCTGACGGAGATGTGCGATGAGCTGCCGCTGATCGGCGAGGACCACCGCAAGGTTTGGCCCGCCGAGCTCAGCGGTGGACGCCGCGGTTAGGGCGCGCCCGAAGCACGTGCCCTAACGCCTCGTTCACTCGTACACTGCACTCGATGCCCGGACTCGTGATCGTCGGCGCCCAATGGGGCGATGAAGGCAAAGGCAAGATCACCGATCTGCTCGCGGAGAATGCGCACGCGATCGTGCGCTTCCAGGGTGGCAACAACGCGGGCCACACGATCGTTCGTGACGGTCAGACCTGGAAGCTGCACCTGATGCCGTCCGGCATCCTGCATCCGGGCAAGCTGTGCGTGATCGGCAACGGGGTTGTGATCGACCCGAAGGTGCTGACCAACGAGCTCGATGACCTGCGCAACCGCGGTATCGACGTCAGCGGCGTGCGGATCTCCGCCAACGCCCATCTGATCATGCCCTACCACATGATGCTCGACCACGCGGGCGAAGTGAAGCTCGGCAGCCTGCAGATCGGTACCACGCGCCGGGGGATCGGCCCCTGCTATGCGGACAAGGCCGCGCGCCTGGGGATCCGCGTCCAGGACCTGCTCGACGAAAAGATTCTCAAGAAGAAGATCGTGGCCGCGCTCGAGCCCAAGCGCCTGTCGCTGCGCCCGCACGCCAAGGATCCGGCGCTCGATCTGCAGGCGATGACCGAGGACTACCTCACCTACGGGGATCGCATCAAGAACCACATCGCCGACACCAGCCGACTGGTGCTCGAGCGGCTCGACGACGGCGATCTAGTCGTGTTCGAGGGCGCCCAGGGCGCACTGCTCGACATCGATCACGGCACCTATCCGTTCGTGACCTCCTCGAACCCGATCGCCGGCGCCGCCTGCATCGGCGCGGGCGTCGGCCCCAAGCACATCGACGAGGTGCTCGGCATCACCAAGGCCTACAGCACGCGGGTTGGCGCCGGTCCATTTCCGACCGAGTTCGAAGGCCCGTTGGCGGACTCGTTGCGGGAGATCGGCGCGGAGTACGGCACCACTACCGGACGCCCTCGCAGGGTTGGCTGGCTGGACCTTGTGGCGCTGCGTTACGCGGCGCGAATCAACTCGATGACCGCGCTCGCGATTACCAAGCTCGACGTCCTCTCCGGACAATCCGTGCTGCGGGTGTGCACCAGCTACCGCGGCGCCGAAGGGGCACGGTTCGACCATTTCCCCTACCACCAGACCGTCATGCATCAGGTCACCGGTGAGTACGAGGAGCTGCCTGGCTGGGCCGAGGATCTGAGGGACTGCCGCAACGAGGACGACCTCCCCCAGACCGCCCGCGAATACCTCCAGTTCATCGCCGACTTCGTGGACGTGCCGGTCGCGCTGATCGGCGTCGGCCCGGCGCGCGACGCCGTGATCTGGACCGAGGCCGGCGCGACCATTCGCTACGCCGGCGCACAGACCTGACGCCACGCGGCCCAGCGTCCGTCCCCGCCCCGGGCAGCGTCCGTCCCCGCCCCGGGCAGCGTCCGCCCCCACCCCGAGCAGCGCCCGCACCCGCCCCGGGCAGCGTCCGCCCCGCCCCGGGCAGCGCCCGCACCCGCCCCGAGCAGCGTCCGCCCCCGCCCCGGGCAGCGCCCGCACCCGCCCCGAGCAGCGCCCCGCACTCGACCCGGGCGGCCGCTGCGACCGCCGCGATCGACGCCCAGCGCGCCGATACTGTATAAAGCTGATACGGATTCGCCCATTAAGTGATCAAGCTAGGAGGCCGAAGATGCAGTCTGCATACAAACGTCGGGCCACCGTCTCGACTAGAACCGCCGTCGGGATCGCTTCTCACGGTTGTCGGCACGACACCGAGGGCATCATCCGGGAAATCGCGCGCAGCGAAGATCAGGTCGAAATCGACCTATTGCTTGCGGACGGCACACACGCGACTGCGCGGCTAGATGCGCTGGAATGCACCTGGCTCGAGCTGCGTGTCGGCGACATCGTGCCCGTGCACACCAGCCTGGCCAGCCTTCGCTAGGACTACTTGCTTGTGGTGAGCAGCGAGCTGCAGCGGTGCGGCTTGGACGTGACCCAATGAAGGCCGGCGGATGGCTGGGCGCCCACTGCTACCCAGCCATCCGCGCCGGCCGTCCTCGAGCCAGATCAGCCGCGCACGATCGTGAACGCAATCGTGGCGGTCGCTCCCCGCAGGCTGCCTGCCAGCGGGGCCAGCTCCAGCAGATAGGCGCCAGGCGCCAGTCGCCGTCCCGGAATACCGGCGAACGTGATGCTGTTGGCGCCGGCACGGTCACTGTGCCGGAAGCTGCCGACGGTGACCCACCGCGTGCAGCGAACCTCGCGGCCGCGAGACCGGGTGGGGACCGGCTTCACACAGCTGCGACCCTGCCGCACGCCAGACTCGGCCAGCGCTACGGTGATCGTCAGGCTGGACGCTTCGGTGTCGGTGTAGGTGAGCTTGGCGGCCGTCGGATGCTTCTCGCGCTGTGCAGTACCGCGCCCGTCGAGCGTCGCGATCGTTGTCGGAGACAGCCTCAGATGGCCGATCGCGGGCCGGGAGGGGGTGTGGCCGGTGCCGGTTCCCGAGCCACCCGGGGAGGAGACAGAGGGCTTTCCGGAGCCTGACGTTCCCGAGCCACTGGTGCCCGAGCCACCGGTGCCCGAACCACTGGTGCCCGAGCCACCGGTGCCCGAACCACTGGTTCCCGAGCCACCGGTTCCCGAACCACTGGTTCCCGAGCCGCCCGTGCCCGAGCCGCCCGTTCCCGAGCCACCCGTCCCAGACGACTGGCCGCCGGAGGGAGCCCAGTCCGCCACCGGAGCGGCCATCAACACGGGCACCTCGGCCGCGCTGAGCGCGCGTTCCCATACGGTTACGTCGTCGATCGCGCCGACGAACTCGTGCATCTCGCAACCCGGGTAGTTGCCGATGAACAGGTCGTTGGAGTCAGGCAACAGGTACTCGATCGCACCGGGATAGACCGTTCCGGAGCCCACCTCGACCCCGTCGACGTACAGCCGGATCGTGGTTCCATCGAAGGTTCCTACTACGAAATGCCAGTTCCCATCCCAGATGCCGGTCCCGCCGTCCGGGGAGCGTGCATAGACGGTGCCCTTCGAGCGTGAAATGTAGAACTCGATGCCGCCGTTCGGCCCCGTGTAGAGCCCATAGGAGGCCGCAATACAGCCCGTTGCGCCCTTGGCGAGGATGTAGCTGTAGTCGCCGGGGCTACCGGCGTTCTTCACCCATGCGCTGACCGTCACCGTGTCGGGTGGTTCCAGCGAAGAGTCCCGCGTCACCTCGACCTGTGCGAAACCGCCGTTGAACTTCAACGCGGCGCCCTCGTGGCCGGGGACCCACTGCGCATCGCCGGAGAGCACACCGTTATTGCCGTGGCCCGAACTGTCAGCGACCGATGTGCCGCTGCCCTCGTTGAGGTTCCAAGCACCTACCAGGCCCGTCGTGTTGAGTCCCGTGCTTGCCATCGCCACTGGTGCTACTCCCGTTAGCACCAGAGCGCCGGTTGCGATTGCAACCAGCCGACGCATTGCCGTGCTGCTACTCATGCCTGCCTCGATTCATTCCCTGCCTGTTACAAGTGTTGCGGTCGTGCTTCATTAACGAAGCGTCAACGCTTGCACTTGCGAGCCGAGCGAGGATTTGCTATAGGCAACCCAATGCCAACACACCGCAAACCGGGGCAATCCAGGACGACCCGGGCGCAAACCCGCCCGAAGCCGGCCCAAACCTCGGCGACACGGCGTCAGGGGGTCTGGTGCCAGCGCTCGAGCAGGTCCTCGTCGCCGACACGCCGCACGGCGCGGGCGGGGACTCCGATCGCCACGGCACGCGGCGCGAGGTCGCGGGTGAGGACCGCGCCGGCGCCGATGTACGCCTCTTCGCCAACCTCCACGCCTGGCGTCAACACGACGCCGCCGCCGACCCGGCAGGCACGGCGCAGGACCGGCGCCAACAGCGGCTCCCCGGGCGCGTGGCGTCCCATCGCCGAATCGTTGGTCATCACCACGCCGGGACCGATGAACACATCATCCTCGACGATCGCGCCGCCGGTGATGTACACGCCGGTCTGGATCAGCACGCGCGCGCCGACGCGGGCGTCGTAGTCCACACACGAACCGCGGCCGACCACCGAGCGCTCGCCGATCACCGAACGCTCGCGCACCTGGGTCTGGTCGCCGATGATCACCCGGTCGGCGATCACTGCCCCGGCGTACACGATCGCGCCACAGCACACGGTCACCCCGTCGCCGATCTGCAGGCTGCCGGCGGCGCCGGCCGCGCTCGACCCGGGACGTAGCCGCGGCCGCTTGCCGAGTACCACAGAGTCCTCGATCGTGCAGCCGGCACCGACCCGCACGCCACCGTAGATCACCGTGCAGGAACCGATCACCGTGCCCTGTCCGATCTCGGCACCGTCGTGGATCACTGCTCCCGGGGCGACTGAGACGTCGGGGTGAAGGACCGCCCCCGGGGCCACGTACGCGCCGATTTCGATCTCACCCATGTGGTCTACACCGATCCGCTCGCGCCCCGCTCCGAGGCATTCAATGATTCTTGCAGCCGCTCCAGTACGCGAACCACCCGCAAGCCGCTGGCGCCGTCTGAACGCGGCTGCTCGCCGCTCAAGACACTGCGCACGAAATGTTCGCACTCGATCCGCAACGGCTCCTGGTTCGATATCCAAGGCGACCAGATCTCACCGCTGCGGGTGATGTACTCGCCGTAGCCGTTGGCGTCGGTGTCAAAGCCCTTGTCGTAAACAGTCACCTTGCCCTCGATCGCCATATCGTCGAAGGTGGCCATGCGGCGCGCGCCGACGACCGTGAAGCGCCGCTCCTTGTGCGGATCGAGCCAGCTCAGGTGCAGATGCGCCGAGAGCCCCGAGGGGAAGCGCAGGAAGCAGAAGACGACGTCCTCAACGCCGGCGCGCACGTATGACTCGCCGCGCGCGACTACGTCGGTCGGCTCCTCGCCTGCAAGGTGCAGCACGACCGACACGTCATGCGCGCCGAGGCTCCAGAGCGCGTTCTCGTCGGCGCGCAGCTTACCGAGGTTGAGACGGTTGCCGTAGATGTAATAGATCTCCCCCAGCTCGCCTGTGTCGGTTAGCTCCTTGAGCTTCTGCACGCCCGGGTGGTACTCGAGTAGGTGCCCGACCATCAGCGTTCGCCCGGTCGCGCCAGCCGCCGCGACGGCCCGCTGCGCGTCTGCGACCGATTGTGCCAGCGGCTTCTCCACGAAGCAGTGCTTGCCGGCCTCGAGCACGCGCACCGCCTGCTGCGCGTGTGCCGGCACCGGCGTCGCGAGCGCGATCGCATCGAGCTCGGGATCGTCGAGCAGCTCCTGCAGATCCTCGGCGAGCCGCGCCTGCGGGAACGCTGCCGAGATGCGCGCGCGTGCCTTTTCGGACGCATCGCAGCACCAAGCCAGCTCGCAACCCGGCAGCGCCGCGAAGTTGCGCGCCAAATTCGGACCCCAGTACCCGAGCCCCGCGACGCCGATCCGAACAGATCCCGGTTTCATGCCGATCGCGGCAGTTTAGAGGGCGGTCGCGGTTGGCATCGGACAGATCAGCGCGGGTTGATCGCGATCAGCGCCTGTACGACCCGCTCGCCGGCGTGCCCATCGCCATACAGCGATGGGCGGCGCGCCGGCAGGGGCGCGGCCAGTGCCGCCAGAGCGGCGGCGCCGTCCAGGTCGACCAGCACGTTCCAACCCTGCTGCACGGTCTCAATCCACTCCGTGCTCGGCCGCAGCGTGACGCACGGCACGCCGGCAAAGTACGCCTCCTTCTGCAGCCCGCCCGAGTCGGTCAGCACCGCGCGCGCGTTGCACAGCAGGGCTGTCAGCTCGAGGTAGCCCAGCGGCGCCGTCAAGCGCACGTGCGCGCAGCCCTCGAGGCGCTCGAGCAGGCCCGCGGCGCGCAGCCGCAGCCGTGTGCGAGGGTGCAGCGGCATCACCACGGGCTCCGGCAGCGCCGCCAGCAGCTCCACGAGCGCCTGCAGCCGCTGCGGCTGATCGACGTTGCCGGCGCGGTGCGCAGTCACGAGCAGGTAGTGGCCAGGCGCGACCCCGTGTGCGCGCACCAGGTCCAGCCGCGCATGCGCGCGCGGCTGGACGGCGGCCGACAGATCGACCATCACGTCGCCGACGTTGACGACCGCGCCGGTCACCCGCTCGGCCCGGAGGTTCGCTACAGCGACCTCCGAGGGGCACAGCAGGAGCGTGCTGGCGTGGTCGGTCAGCACTCGGTTGAGCTCCTCCGGCATGCTCCGGTCGAAGGAGCGCATACCTGCTTCCACGTGCGCCACGGGCAAGCCGGCCTGCGCGCCGAGGAGCGCGCCGGCGAGCGTCGAGTTCGTGTCGCCGTAGACGAGCACCGCGTCCGGAGACAGCTGCGCGACCAGCGGCTCCAGCCCGCCGAGCATGCGCGCCGTCTGCGAGCTGTTCGAGCCTCCGGAGATCCCCAGCTGGCGGTCCGGAGCGGGCAGGCCGAGCTCCGCGAAGAACACCGCCGACATGTCGTCGTCGAAGTGCTGACCGGTGTGCACGAGCACCTCATCGGCGACCGCGCGCAGGTGCGGCGAGACGGCTGCGGCCTTGACGAACTGCGGCCGGTTGCCGATCACCGTGAGGATCTTCAAGTGCGCTGGATCTCAGCTGCGATATAGCTGCGCAGGGCTTGCGCCGCGTGCGCGGTCACCGGACCGCCCGCCGCGAACCGGCGCTGGTCGATCGCACCGACCTCCTGGACCTCGACGGCCGTCGATGCGATGAACGCCTCGTCGGCCGCCTTGCACTCCGCCAGCGTGCAACTGCGCTCCTGCACGTCGCACAACTCGATCACCGCGGCCCGCGTGATCGACGCAAGGATGTGATCGCGCAGCGGCGGCGTGTAGATCTGCCCGCCCTGCACCCAGAAGATCGAGGCGGTCGGCGCTTCCAGCACGCGGTCCTCGGGAGACACCAGCAGCGCCTCGTCGAACCCCCGCTCGCGGGCGATCCGCCCGGCGAGCATGTTGGCCGCGTACGACAGCGATTTGACGCCGTCGAGCACCAGCGTCGGGGAGTAGATGATCGACCCCAGGCGTGGGCGCGGTGGATGCTTGGCGAATTTCTCGGTCATCAGCAACCGCCGCCCGCCGCGCGTCAGCATGATCCGCAGGCCGTCGCGGTGGGGCGCCGGCCCGGCGTGCGCCAGCAGTCGGTGCGCGTCGGCCCGAACCGCCTCGAGATCGACCGGCAGGCGCAGGTTGGCCGCGGAGCGCTGCAGCCGTGCCAGATGGTCATCGAGCGCGAACGGGATGCCGTCGTACAGGCGCACGACGTCGAACACGCCGTCGCCGCGGATCAGCGCTTCGTCGCTCACCGGGATCACGGCCTCCGCGGCGTCCATGATCTCGCCGTCGACAGAGGCCAGCTGCAGCGCGTCGGTCATGCCGCCAGGGTACTTGGAAATGCAACCAGGGCTCCCGCGGAATCCCTGGGGGCTCTTGGCGCGTTTGTCGGCAACCGATCCTGCCGCGGTCGGGAGGTAGGCCTCAGCGTGATGCCCAAGCGCCGGCGAGACGCACGATCGTCGCCGCCGCGGAGGCCATGTCCTGCACCGAGGCCCATTCCCTGACCGAGTGAAACTCGTGCGCGCCGGTGAAGATGTTAGGCGTCGGCAGGCCCCGCTCGCTCAGCAGCGATCCGTCGGTGCCGCCGCGGATCGCCGTACGCAGCGGCTCGATCCCCTCGGCCGTGATCGCCGCTTGCGCCAGCGCGACCACCTCGGGGTCGCGCTCGATGAAGCCTCGCATGTTCGGGTATTGGCGGCGCAGGCCGACGTGCAGCTGCGCCCGTGGCTCGCTGTCGAGAACCTTGCGAGCAGTCTGCGTGAGCAGCTCCACGTGGGCGTTGAGCGCGTCGTCGTCGAAGTCCCGGACGATCGCCCGGAGCTCGGCGCGGGCGACGCTGCCGGTCAGCGCGTAGGGGTGAATGAAGCCCTCGCGTCCGGCGCTCGTGTCGGGCGTAAGCCGGTCGGCCGGTAGCGCGGCGACGATCCGCGCGGCGAGACGCAGCGCGCTGACCATCTTGCCGGTCGCCTGACCGGGGTGCACGTCGACGCCGCTGACGGTGATCGTCACCTCGATCGCGGAGAACGACTCGTCCTGCAGTTCGCCTAGCTGCGAACCGTCGATCGTGTACGCGCAGCGCGCTCCGAAGGCCGTGATGTCGAACAGGGTCGCGCCCTCGCCGATCTCCTCGTCGGGGGTGAACGCGATTCGCAGGTTCGCGCGCGGCAGCCCGGGCGTGGCCGCGAGGTGCGCGAGCGCCGCCATGATCGCGGCCACACCGGCCTTGTCGTCGGCTCCGAGCAGGGTGTCACCGCTGCCGGTGACGATCTCGTGGCCGCGCTTGGCGGCGAGCTCCGGCATCGTCGCCGGGTCAAGCAGCGTGCCGCCGACGGGCAGCTCGATCACGCGGCCGTCGTAGTCGCGGTGCACGATCGGCCGCACACCGGCGCCGGGCGCATCCGGACTCGTGTCGAGGTGCGCGATCAGGCCGATCACCGGAGCACCGGGGCGTCCGGCGAGGCTCGCCGTCACGTATCCGTTGGCGTCGATCGCGGCGTCGGTGAGGCCGATCTGCGCAAGCTCGGCCACCAGCAGTCGTCCGAGCTCGAGTTGGCCCGGAGTGCTGGGTGAGCGCTCGCGGTCGCGGCGCGACTGGGTGTCGATCGCCACGTACCGAACGAAGCGCGCGAGTAGGTCGGGCGCGAGCGCGGCGGCGAGCGGAGAGCTGTGGGCGGCGGACATCAGGAACCTGGCCTCAGGGTAACCGGCAGCTTGGTCTGGCGGCCCGCGGCGTCGGTCACCGTCACGATCAGCGTCAGCCTCGTCCGCTGCCCGCTCGAAACCGAGCGGACCAGAGCTCCCCGCGCACGCAGCAGGTCATACGCAAAGCGCAGCGGGATGCGCGCGTCGGCAGATCGCACGCGCAGCTCCAGAACGCCTCCCAGGACCGCGAACGTATAGCGAGAGCGCGCGGCGCCACCGCTTCTCCAGACGCCGGGCCGCACGGCGAACAGCAACCCTTTCGGCAGCGTGATCGAGATCGCGTCGATTCCGGGCGCAAAGCCCCCCGCGGAGACCGTCAGCGCCAAGCTTGGCCGCCCCGCCGCAACCGAGGTCAGGCTCACGCCCGAGATCGTCGGCAGGCCCTGCACCGTCCATACGAACGAGACCGCCCGTTGCGAACCGCCGCGATCCATGACATGGACCGTGACTGCCCCGGAGCCAGAGCGCTGTGGAGTACCCGAAATCAATCCCGTGCGCGGATCGAGCGTCAGCCCCCGCGGTAGGCCGCCGGCGGCGAACTGGATCACGGCGCCAGGGGCGTCGGCGGCGCTCAGTTGCAGCGTCACCGGCAACCCGACGACCGAGCGCTGCGTACCCGGGTCGGCGAGCGACAGCGCTTGCGAGCACAATTCGCCGGCGAGCGCCGCGGCGTCCGGCGAGCCAAGCCCGCTGGCCATGTTGTAACCGGCCCCCGCCGGGTACTTGCCCCCCGCCCGTCCCGTGAAGTCGTTCTCGCCGGAAGTGATGTCATGGAAATACGTGTTGTCGCCAACCGCGGCGGCGCTGTAGAGCGACGGGTTGACGAACCCCAGCGCCGAGCCGTGGCAGGCGGGATCGGCGTCCACAAGCGCAAACAGTGCCGCCCACAGCGGCGCCGAGCCGCTGGTCCCGCCGGTGCCCTGCCAGCCGGCCGGCGTTTGGTCGACCGTAGCGGAACCGTTGTAATAGATCAGGTAGCCGTGGTTCGGATCGGCGTCCGCGGACACATCCGGAGCTTCACGGCAGTAGTCGCCGGCGTTTGCACCGCACGGCGCCCCTGAGGAAAATCCCTGCTCGATCACGTCGAGCGAGGTCGGAGCGCCGCTCTGATAGCCCGGTAACGGCCAGAACTCCGAGACGCCGCCGCCGCCGGCACCAGGCTGGATGCCATCACCACCGCCGGTGATCAGGTTGTTCCACACGGTCTCGGTCTGCGGCGGCCCGAGCTGCAGTGAAGTCCCGCCGACGCCCGTCACGAACGGTTGGCTGGACGGATCGTCGACGGCCAGCGTCGATGCCCAGTTCTGCGAACTGTCGTTGCCGTAGCAATCCTCGGAGCCGTCGTCACCGGCCGCGGACACGACTGTCTGGCCCTGAGCCGCGGCCTCCTCGAACAGCACGCTCTCGGCGCTCGCGTCCGAACGGCCCTCATCGGGCTCGCAGTTGCCCCAGGAGTTGGTCACGACCTGGGCGCGGTCCTGGCTGATGATCGCGTTGAACACGTCGTAGGGGCCGGAGCCGGGACCGTTGGAGTTCGAGTTCGGGCCTTCGTAGACGAGCACCTGCGCCCGCGGCGCGAACGCGATCAGTTGCTCGATGTCGAGTGCCGCTTCGCCGCTGCCGGCGCCGGTGTCCGGCGCTCCGTCGACGCCGACCACCGTGACCTGCGCGTTGGTGCCGTAGCAGGCCTGGTAGGAAGCGATGTCCTGCGGGTCGAACGGCTCGAGCTCATAAGCGGCAATCGTCTCGCCCTGGCCCTCGTCGCCCTGCTGGTACAGGCCGGCAAAGCCGTAGGCAGACGCGATCTGGTCGGTGGTGTAAGCGCTCTGGTCGGCCGCGACCGCGCTCGCGGCGGGGCACGGCTGCGGTCCGCCGGTTGCGACGTGCGCGCGCAGGCGCGCACCGGCGAGCGGCGCCCCGGTCAGGTCGACGCCGGTCCGCCGCACGCCTTGCAGCCGCAAAGAACGCAGTGCATCGAGGCTGCTGAGGCCGATCACGGCCTGCAGCGACCCGGCGATGTCCGCGTCGACCGCGGGCGCGAGCATGTTGAGCGTGGCGACGCCGCGACCGGGCAGCGCGAACCTGGAGAACGACAGCGAAAACGCCCGCTCGAGATCCCCCGCGTCCGCCCGCACACTGATCGCGAGGCCGTTGGCGCTGCGCCTCCCAGGCGACAGCCCGTGCGCACGCAGGGACGCGATCACCGCGGCCGTGGCGGCGCGCGTCGGACCGAAGCGACGGGCGAACTGCGCCGGCGTGATGTAGCGGTGGTAGACGGGTGAACCTGGGGTCGAGACCGCCTGCGCGTAGGCCGCCAGCGCAGCCGGATCGCGCGGCTTCAAGACGACGGTGATGCGCAGCGGGGCCGCGCTCGCGATCGCCGCCAGCGGCTGCGCGCCCCGCGGCAGGGCCGGAGCTGCGCCCAGCCGCACCTGGGCCGGTTGCAGGCCGGCGCCCGCGGGCGCCGGCATCGTGCTCACCGCTGCACCGGCGGCACCGGCGGCACCGGCGGCACCGGCGGCACCCGAAGCACCGGCGAGGGCTATGCAGACCAGGACAGCAACGAGCGCCGTTCGCACACCGGCATTCTCCACGACCAGCGCCCGCGCGCGCGGCCCGCGCAGGCGTGTGCGCTTGCTCAGGCCGCAGCCGTGACGAGCAAGCGCGCCTGCGCGAAGGTGACCATCCGGCCGCTGTCCTCGTCCCAGAGCTTCAGCCGCGAGGTTCGCACCGCTTCGCGTAGCGACAGCATCGGCGCGGTATGGAACGCCGGGACCTCGTCGTGGGCGCGCTGGAGGTGGTAGTTCGGGATCTGCGAGCTCATGTGATGAACGTGGTGCAGGCCGATGTTGCCCGTGAAGTACTGCAGCACCTTGGGGAGCTTCAGATACGAGCTGCCCTGCAGCGCTGCGGCCGCGAAGCTCCAGTCCCCGTGTCGCTCCCAGTAGACGTCCTCGTACTGGTGCTGGACGTAGAACATGAAGATCCCCGCCGATCCCGCGATCATCGCGGCCGGGAGCCAGGTGAGCACGAAGTCGGCCGGGCCCATCAGCACGATCAGCCCGCCGCCGAGCACGAGCAGAGCGAGGTCGGTCAGCATCACGCTGTGCCGCAGGCGCGGCCGCTGCTTGGAGCTCCAGATGCGCGGACCGATGATCATCGCGAAGATCGGCCCGAACCCGAACATGACCAGCGGGTGGCGGAACACGCGGTAGGCGCGCTGACCCTTGGCCGAGCGGGCCTGGTACTCGGCGACGGTCAGCGTCGGCAGGTCGCCGGTGCCACGGCGATCGAGATCGCCGGCGCTTGCGTGGTGTATGGCGTGATCGTGGCGCCAGCGCGCGAACGGGCTCAGCGTCAGCAGTCCGCACACGCGGCCGACCAGCTCGTTGCCGCGTTTGGTGGGCAGGAACGACCCGTGCGTGCAGTCGTGGAAGACGATGAAGGTGCGACACAGGAAGCCGCCGGCGAGCGGCGCGATCGCAAGCGCCAGCAGCGGCGAGATCGAGATTGATTCGTAGGTGAGGGCCGCCAAGGCGAGGTAGGCGACGACCGACGTGAGCAGCTGCCAGCAGCTGGCGAGCCTGCGGGATCGCGCGTAGGGCGCCAGCCGTTGGCGCCAGAGCGACATCGGCGACTGGACTGTGAGCTCTAAGTCAGAGACGTCGCGATCGGCTTCTGCCGGCAGCGCCAGATCGATTGTGGCCACGGTGGTACCTCCTGGTCGGGGCGTTCCGAGCGGGAGTAGCATCGGGACGGAGAATGGGATCGTACTCTGACCGATCCTGTTTCAGCTTGCAGAGCAGGCCGAACTACACGATCTTCACTGCTTCTTACCGTGCGGGCGCCTGCTGCTCGAGCTCGGAGCGTGCTTGCGCGAGCCCCGCGCGCGTCTGCGCATCCACGACCGGGTACTGCGGATCGATCTCCGCCAGCGTCTGCACGAGCGCAGCGCCGACGGCGATCCGCGCGAACCACTTGTGATCGGCCGGAATCACGTACCAGGGCGCCCACTGCGTGCTGGTGTGCGTGAGCATCTCGGACTGCGCCCGCTGGTACTGGTCCCAGTACGCGCGCTCGCTGACGTCGGCCGCGGAGAACTTCCAGTTCTTCTCTGGTAGGTCGATCCGCTTGAGAAAGCGCTGGCGCTGCTCCTCGCGGCTGAGGTTGAGGAACAGCTTGACGACGCGGAGGCCGTTGTCGACCAGGTAGCGCTCCCAGTTGTTGATCTCCCGGTAGCGACGCTGCCAGATCGCCGCATCGATCTCGATCGGGGGCAGCCGCTGGCGCTCGAGCAGCTCTGGATGGACCCGGACGACGAGCACCTCCTCGTAGTGGGAGCGATTGAAGATGCCGATCTGCCCGCGGGCCGGCAGCCGGCACGCGTAGCGCCACAGGAAATCGTGGTTGAGCTCCTCGGTGGAGGGCACTTTGAAGCTGTGCACCACCACCCCCTGTGGGTTCACCCCGCTCATCACGTGTCGGATCGTGCCGTCCTTGCCGGCGGCATCGATCGCCTGCAGGACCACCAACATCCCGTAGGTGTCCTGTGCGGCCAGCCGGTCCTGGTACTCGGCGAGCAGCTCGACGCTCCAGGAGAGCATCTGCTCCCCCTCCTCCTTGTCGAGCCACCCCGCCTTGAACGCCGGGTCGTGGTCGCGCGCGATGTCGACCTTGGCCCCCGGCGCCACCCGCAGCGGCGCGATCAACTTCGCAAGCTCCGCCACACGCCGATCGGCCATCCACCAACTCTATTTCAAAGCGCCCCGACCGCGGCGCATCCTTACTGCGGGATGACTGCCTTGACGCGGTCGAGTTGGTCGCTGACGCGGTCGTTGAACCCTTCCGGAAGCTGGTGCGCGAGGCGGCTGTGCGCGATTCTGAGGGCCGCCGAGAACGCCACGATGTAAACGCCTGCGCACGCCCCGAGGGCCGTCGGGCGGTCGGTCAGACCGGCCATCAGGGCGGCACACGCGAACACCGCGACGCTTCCGAGCAGCCACACGATGGGCAGCCGGCGCAGCCTCTGGAAGCTGTCCACGACGCGCTCGCCGAATGTCAGCGATGCGCGCCGCTGCGCCCGCAGCTGCTTGCGCACCGCGCGCGCCTGCGCCGCCCGCGCCTGCTCGAGCGCTGCCGCTCGCCTCGTGTCCTCGCCACGCCGCTGATGCTCGACGCTCGCGAAATCCGGCGAACGGGCGCCCAGCTCGTGCGCCGCGCTCGCGACGTAATCGCGTATCGCACGATCGTGGATCGCCGGGTCGACACCGTCTGCCACGCGCGAAGCGCGCTCGTCCGTGAGCATCTTCATCTTCCTTCCTGGGTGGTCGTCGAGACCGATCGTGGAGCGCTTACCCGGTAGCCATCGACGCGCATCCTGTCCGCCTTGATCGACTGCCGCAAGGAGCTCGAACGTGCGTCCAGCCGCAGCGATCAGCTGCCGGCGTGCCGCAGCAGGTCCTCGCGGCGGACCAGCTTCACGCGCGGGCGACCGGACACCTCGCCGAGGGAGCGCTCGTACGCGTCGATCGCCTCCCAGCCCGCGTAGTCCACGATCCGCACGCCGCCGTCACGCAGCTGCTCGAGCAGCTCGTCGGGTAACGCCGTTGGCTGTGGGAGCCTGCCGGCGGCGTGATCGGCCAGCAGCAGCACGGTCGTCTCCTGCGCACATTTCTTGTTGGTGCCGATCACACCGGACGGGCCTCGCTTGATCCAGCCCGCGGCATACACACCAGGCAACGGCTCGCCCGAGGCCGGATCGACCACGCGGCCCTCCTCGTTGCGCAACGTGTTTCTGGAGGCGTCGAATGGCACGCCCGGCAGCGGCGCGCCGACGTAGCCGACCGAGCGCAGCACCAGCCCGGCTTCGATGCGCTCACGCTGACCGGTTCCGCGCGGGCGAATCGTGCCGTCGGGCGCCACGACCAGCTCGTTGCGCTCCACGACGATCGCTTCCACATGTCCGTCGCCCTCGATCGCGACCGGCGAGACGAGGAAGCGCAAGACGATCCGCTTCGGCTTGCCGCTGGGCGCTTTGTGCGCGTACTCGGTCAGCAGCTCAACGTTGCGCCGCGAGGTTATGTCGGCGTCCTGCAGCCAGGCTTCGCTGGCCGGGTCGAGTTGCACCTCGCGCTCCGCCACGATCACGTCGGCCAGCTCCAGGTCGGCCAGTTCGCGCACCTCCGGGTTGGTGAACGCGACCTGCGCGGGACCGCGACGCGCGAGGATGACGATCTCCTGCACGGCGCTCGCGCGCAGCGCCGCCAAGGCGTGGTCGGCAACGTCGGTCACCGCCAGCTCGGCGGGCGAGAGCGCCAGCATGCGGGCGACGTCGAGCGCGACGTTGCCGGCGCCGACGACGATCGCACGCTCGGCGGAGAGATCGAATACGAGGTCCGTGTAATCGGGGTGGCCGTTGTACCAGGCCACGAAGTCGGTCGCCGAGTAGCTGCCCGGGAGATCCTCGCCGGCGATCCCGAGCCGGCGGTCCAGCGCGGTTCCGACCGCATACAGCACCGCGTCGTAGGCGCTTGCAAGCTGCTCGTGGCTGACGTCGATGCCAACGTCGACGTTGCCGAGAAACCGGAACCCCGGCTGGCGCGCGGTCTTCTCGAACACGCGTGTGACCGACTTGATCTTCGGGTGATCCGGGGCGACGCCGAAGCGGACCAGTCCCCACGGGGTGGGCAGACGGTCGTAGAGATCGACTTCGACTACCGGGTCCTTGCTGGCCAGCAGCTGACCGGCGGCGTAGAAACCCGCCGGCCCGGAGCCGACGATCGCCACTCGCAAGGGACGCTTCTCTGCGTCAGGGGATGCGCTCACCCGCGGCAGATTATGTGATCAGCTCCCGCGGCGTCGCTAGCCCGCGGCGCCGTGGCTTGAGCACGCGATCTACCCGCTTCGACGCATGCGCGAGCGGCACATATACTTGGCTGACCCCAAACAGGAGCACCCCCGTTGCAGGAGATGGTGATCTACGGCGTGAGCTTCGACATGGTCGGCAAGCAGCCGATCGTGTTGCTGAAGACGATCGAGAGCAACAAGTTCCTTCCGATCTGGATCGGCCACCCAGAGGCTGCCGCAATCCTGATGAAGCTGCAGGGCGCATCCACGCCGCGTCCGATGACGCACGATCTGCTGTCAGACATGCTCGGTGAGCTCGAGGTCGAGTGCACCCGCGTGTCGGTCACCGAACTGCGCGAAAACACGTTCTATGCCTCGATCAGCCTGCGCGCCAACGGTCGCGAGCTCGAGATCGATTCGCGTCCGAGCGACGCGCTGGCACTGGCGGTGCGCGCAGGCGCCCCGATCTTCGCGGCCGATGAAGTTATCGCCGAGTCGGCGATCGAGTTCGAGCACGAGGTCGAGGACACCGAAGAGGTCGTCGAGAAGTTCAAGGACTTCCTCGACCACGTCAAGCCCGAGGACTTCGCCGGCGAGTAGCTTGGACCTGTCGGCGGCGGCTGGCGACGGCTAGCCGCGACGGGCGCAGGCGAGGATCCGGCCGATCAGTTCGTCGAAGCCGATCCCGGCGGCGTCGGCGGCCTGGGGCAGCAGGCTGGTCTCGGTGAGTCCAGGGATCGGGTTGAGCTCGAGCACCGACAGCTCGCCGCTGCCCGCATCGAGCATCAGATCGACGCGCGCGAAGCCTGCGCAACCGAGCAGCTTGTAAGTCTCGATCGCGATCTCGCTCGCGTGCTGCGCGACCTCGTCATCGAGCTCGGCGGGACACACGAAGCGGGTGCGGCCGATCTCGTAGCGAGACTCGAAGTCGTAGAAATCCTCCTGCTCGGGCACTGCCTCGACGATCGGTAGCGCCAGCGGTTGCCCGTCCTGCTCGATGATCGAGACGGCCAGGTCCCGGCCCGCGACGTAGCGCTCGAGCAGCACCTTGCGGTCGTAGGAGAAGGCCGCCACCAGCGCCGCCGGCACGTCTGCCGCCATGCGCGCGAACTTGATCCCGAGCGCCGAGCCCTGCGTGGCGGGCTTGACGACGATCGGGAACTGCAGGCGCGCCTCGATCGCCGGCAGCGCCTGCCCGGCGCCGAGCGCGCGGAACGCGGTTTCGTTGAAGGCGAAGAAGTCCGGCGTGGGAATCCCGCGGTCGCGCATCGCGTGCTTGGCGAGCACCTTGTCGGAGGCGCGGATGCACGCCGACACGCCCGATCCCGAATACGGGATCCCGACGATCTCGAGCAGCTCTTGGACCGTCCCGTCCTCGCCGTCACGCCCGTGCAGGGCAATGAAGGCGACCTCCGGCGCGACCTCCGTGAGGCGCTTGACGAGGTCCGGGCCGACGTCGATCGAGACCACGCGGTGGCCGAGGCGCACGAGCGCGTCGTGCACCCTCGCCCCCGACTTGAGCGACACCTGGCGCTCGAGCGAGCGGCCGCCCTTGAGCACCGCGACGAGACTCATCCGGCGCGCTTGCGCGGCATCCTGAGCACCTTGCCGGTGCCATTGTCGGCACCGCCACCGCCACCGCCACCGCCGCCGCGCGGCAGCTGTGTGCGGCCGGCACCACCGGCGCGGTCGCCCTCAGCGGGCGCGTCCACCGTTGCCACCGGGAAGCTGTCCTGACCCGTCAGCGTGCTGTACAGCGCCACCTGCTCGCGCAGCACCTCGCCGATCCGGCGGATGCCCTCGCGGATGTCATCCTCGTCGACGCCTGAGAAGTTCAGGCGCATCTCGCTGCCGCCGCGGCCGTCGATGTACGCTGCCCGGCCGGGCACGAACGCGACGCGCTCCTCGAGCGCGCGCGCCAGCAGGTCGGTGGTGTCGATGTACGGCGGCAGCGTCGCCCAGATGAACAGCCCGCCGCGGGGATGGGTCCAGCGCGACTCGCGCGGGAAGTGCTCGGCCAGCGCGTCGAGCATCACGTCGCGGCGGCGCCGGTAGATGTCGATCAGCGAGCGCACGTAGTTCTCCCAGGGTCCGGACTCGAAGTAGGCGCCCACGAAGTACTGCGAGATCGATGACGAGCAGAGGTCCGAGGATCCCTTGCCGACGGCCATCTTCGAGAGCACCGGCGCCGGCGCAACCGTCCAACCGAGGCGCACGCCGGGCGACAGGATCTTGGAGAAGGTGCCCGCGTAGATCACGAACTCGTCGTCGAGCGAGCGCAGCGTCGGCAGCGGGTCGCCCTCGTAGCGCAACAGTCCGTAGGGGTTGTCCTCGAGGATCAGCAGCTCGCGCTCGCCGGCAATCCGCACGAGCTCGTGCCGGCGCTCGCCTGACATCGTGACCCCCGCCGGGTTGTGGAAGTTCGGCACCGTGTAGATGAACTTCGGCCGCTTGCCGTCGCGCTGCAGGGCATCGAGCGTCTGCTCGAGCTCGTCGATCATCATGCCGTCGCGGTCCATCGTGATCTGCACGACCTCAGCCTGATAGGCGCAGAAGGTCGGAACGGCTCCGGGATAGGTGGGCGCTTCGGCGATCACCACGTCGCCGGGATCGATCAGCGTCTTGCAAACGAGATCGATCACCTGCTGCCCGCCGGTGGTCACCAGCACCTCCTCGGGATCGACCGTCATGGCTTCCGCCGCCATCACCTCGACGATGCAGCGCTTCAGGCTCGCGAGCCCCTCGGTCGGGCCGTATTGCAGCGCCCGCGCACATGACTGCGCCGCGACCGTCTGCATCAACGACGCGTATGAGTCGGGCGGAAAGGTCGACGTGTCCGGCAGCCCGCCCGCCAGCGAGATCACGTCTTCGCGCTCGGTCAGCGCCATCAGGTCGCGCATCGCCGATGACTTCATCACCTTCGTGCGCTGCGCAAAAAGCGCTGCGTAGCGCTCGATGTCATGGGCGGTCGAGCGCGGACGCCTGATTGACGGGCTCATTTCGGATCTGGGCGAGCGGGAAGGTCCGCGGCGGTCTCGTCTATCGTCACGCTGGGTCACGGTACAGCACGATGCATCTCGTCTTCGACATTTTCCAGGGCATGGGGGTCGCGGCCGCGCTCGGCATCAGGCCGTTCCTGCCCGCTTTGGTCGCCGGGGCGCTCGCGGCCGGCGACGTCGAGATCAAGTTCAAGGACACGCACTTCAGTTTCCTGCAGAGCCCGTGGTTCCTGCTCGTGATTGTGCTCGGCGCAATCGTGATGGTCGTCCTGGAGCGCCGGTTGTCGCCCGAGCGGATGCAGCGCGGACCACTTGCGCTCGGATTCGCGGCAATCGGACTCGTGCTCGGCGCGCTGCTGTTCGCCGGCTCGCTGTGCCGTGGCGGTTACACCTACTGGCCCGGGTTCATCGGTGGCGTCGTCTGCGCCGCGATCGCGCTCGCCGCGACGCGACCGCTGCTGGCGCGCGTGCGCGCGCGCCTGGACGCCGCCGCGGCGGCCGTCGGGCCGCCGCTGATCGCCGAGGCGACCGCGGTGCTGACCGCGGCCCTGTCGATCGTCGCGCCGCCGGTGGGGCTGATCGCCGTGCTGGCCCTGATTTGGCTGGCGTTCAGCAGCCGTGGCCGCGGCGAGCAGAAGTACGCCGGCCTGCGGATCCTGCGATGAGCACCCGGCGCAGATGACGATCAACGCAAGCGCCGCCGGAGCGCCCCGCCGGAGGACCATCCGGAGAGCATGAGCGCAGCGAGGAAGAAGCTCGTGCTCGTCGTGATCGACGCGATGAAGCCCGAGATGCTGGAGCGGGCGATCGCCCAGGGACGCGCACCAGCGCTGGCGCGGATCAGCGAGGAAGGGGTCTACGTCCCCGAATGCGTCGCCGCGTTCCCGTCTGTCACGCCGGTCTGCGCCGCGACGATCACCACCGGCGTCGGCCCCGACGCACACCACATTCCGAGCATGAACTGGTATCACCGGGACGAGCAGCGCTACGTCGAATATGGCTCTAGCTTCTCGGCTTCGCGCCAGTTCGGCGTTTTGCGCTCGCTCACCGACACGGTCTACCGGATGAACGCCGAGCACCTCAGCCGCGAGGTGCAGACCGTGTTCGAGTCGCTCGACGACATCGACGTGCGCACGGCCGGGACGACCTACCTGATCTATCGCGGCCGTCACCAGCATGAGGTCTCCAACGAGACCGCACTCGCACGGATCGCCACCGCGACGCTGTTCCGGCGTACGATCGACGGTCCGCTGGAGCTCTTCTATGCCGACCTTTACGCCAGCCGCCGGACCGGCTGCCGCGGGCAGCTGGGCATGCCCGGGGTC
This sequence comes from uncultured Solirubrobacterales bacterium, assembly GCA_963709135.1. Classification (GTDB taxonomy): domain Bacteria; phylum Actinomycetota; class Thermoleophilia; order Solirubrobacterales; family Solirubrobacteraceae; genus Palsa-465. Next base: position 1,330,902 of record CAVPVI010000005.1, read on the forward strand.
CGTGACCAGCACACCGGCTGCGTGGGCGCATACCTGGTCGAGAACGACCTGTTCGACTTCCTGCTGTTCTCGCTCCCGGACAACGACGCCTGGTCGCACAAGAACGGCCCGCACGCACAGGTGACGTCGATCGCAGCCGCCGATCGCCAGCTCGAGCGCCTGATGCACGCCGGTGGCGGCCCCGACGCGTTCCTGGCAGAGCACGCCGTGATCGTCACTGCAGACCACTCGCAGGCGGCGGTCGAAGCACGGATCGCGCTCGACGAGGCGCTGCGCGACTTCCATGTCGCCAGCCCCAGCGCATCACGCTCGGTCGGCGCCGAGATCGCGCTCAGCCCGGCGCAGCGCTCGGCGATGATCTATGCGCTCGACGTCGAGCGGCGGGCCGAGCTCGTGCAGCGCTCGGTCGCCGCGATCGCGGATCTCGACGGCGTCGACCTGGCGATGTTCATGGACGGCGAGGGCCGGGGCGAGGCGGTCGTGCGCAGCGCCCGCGGCGAGTTGCGCTTCGCGCCCGGCGGCGAGCTGTGCGACCCGCGCGGCGGCCGCTGGAGCGTCGAGGGAGAGCTCGCGGCGCTTGGTGCCAACACCGCCGACGGCCGCTTCGCGAGCCCCGACTACCCGGATGCTCTGGCGCGGATCTGGTCGGCGCTGAACTGCCCAACGGCTGGCGACGTGCTGCTTTCTGCCTCGCCCGGTTACGAGTTCGTGGACTGGGGTGGCGCCGATCACGTCGGCGGCGGCAGCCATGGTTCGCTGCACCGCTCAGATTCGCTCGGCGCGCTGCTGTGGTGCGGCACCGGCCCCCAGTCGCGTGCGGCACGGGAGCAGTGGTCGATCCAGGATGTTGCGCCGATGGTGCGCGAGCATTTCGGCGTTGGCCCGCCCCCTTAGATCCAAGGATTAGCACCTTGTTAGCGCTTGTCGGGCACTTAGGTTCCCCGAAGCCGATACCGATAGATTGGAACGATGCCCCAAAGCGCCACCACGACCGTCGAGCTACCGATCAGCGTTCGCCTTCGCGAGAGCGCGCAGCGGACCCACACGCGCGTGCGCTACGGCGTCCGCCACCCCAAGAACTGGCTCCAGCTGCTGCGCTTCGGCGCCGTCGGAGCGTCGGGTTACGCAGTCAACCTGGTGGCGTTCACCGCCTGCGTGCACCCGCTCTCGATCGATTACAGGATCGCGTCGGTGGTCGCCTTCCTGGTCGCCGTCGTCAACAACTTCTGGTGGAACCGTCACTGGACCTTCGCCGCCAGGCAACAGCACGCGCTGCTGCAGGCGATCAAGTTCTTCGTGGTCTCGCTGGTCGCGTTCGGCTTCTCCTACGTGATCCTCGTGTCGCTCGTCGACGGAGCCGGGTTCGAGAAGGTGCTGGCGCAGGCGATCGCGGTAGTTGCCGCGATGCCGCTGTCGTTCGTCGGACAGAAGCTCTGGAGCTTCAAGGCCTAGCGCCTGAGGCAGCGAGCGCCGCCCAACACGACCATCGAGCCGCTCGCGCGGGACTGCGCCTTCTAGCGGTCCTCGCGCTGCTCTGCGCGCTCGCACCGGCGAGCGCCGGCGCCGCGGTCGGCGGCGGACTCGTGACGGCCGAGCCGGCGGGCACGCCGGTACTCGTCGGCTCGCAGACGGTGCCCCCGACCGGCTACCGGCTGACGGCCAGAGAAGTGGAGCGGATTGCGGCTCGCGATCCGACGGTGATCACCGAACTGCGCCGCCACCCGCGGCTGGTCGCCTACGAGTACACCAAGGGCGAGGGCACCTGGCAGGTCAGCTGGTTCACGCCCCCGCCTGACCAGAAGGAGATGATCGAGGTCTACGTCGCCGACGCGCTCGGCGAGGTCACCCAGGCGTGGACCGGCTATCAGGTGGCATGGTCGATGGCGCGCGGCTACCCGGGCGCGTTCGGCCGCCGCTCCAACGCGCTGTACGTGTGGCTGCCTCTGTGCCTGCTGTTCGTGGCTCCGTTCCTGCCCTGGCGCCGGCGCCCGACGCTGCTGCACCTCGATCTGCTGGTGCTGCTCGGGTTCTCGATCTCGCTGGCGTTCTTCAACCGCGCCAACCTCGGCATGTCGGTGCCGACCGTCTACCCGTTCATGCTCTACCTGCTGGTGCGGATGCTGGCGCTGGCGGGTGGTTGGGGCCGCCCGCGCGAGCCTCTGCGGTTGCTGGTTCCGAGCAGCTGGCTCGGGGTCGGGCTGGTCTTCCTGATCGGCTTCCGGATCGGCCTGGACGTCACCAACTCGAACGTGATCGACGTCGGCTACGCGGGCGTGATCGGCGCCAACAAGATCCTGCACGGCGCCAAGCTGTATGGCGGCTGGCCGCTCGACAACCCGGCGGGCGACACCTACGCCCCGTTCACCTACTTCGCATACGTGCCGTTCACCGCGATCTTCGGTTGGAGTGGCGTCTGGGACAACCTTCCGGCCGCGCACGCGGCGGCGATCTCGTTCGATCTGCTGACACTGCTGGAGCTGTTCCTGCTGGGACGCTCGATCCGCGGGACGAGCTTGGGGATCACGTTGGCCTACTGCTGGGCGGCCTACCCGTTCACGCTGTTCGCGCTGTGCTCCAACAGCAACGATGCGCTGGTGGCGGCGACGGTCGTGTTCACGCTGCTGCTGTTGCGTTGGGCGCCGGCGCGCGGCGCCGCGGCCGCGCTCGCCGGGCTGACCAAGTTCGCACCGCTCGCGCTCGGTCCGCTGTTCCTGCGCGGCGCCGGCTCACCACCGTGCCGGCGGTCGATCGCCAAGTTCGTGCTCGCATATGTGCTCGTATGCGCGCTGCTGATGGCGAAGGTCGCGCTCGACGGCAACCTTGCCGCGTTCTGGCACGACTCGATCTACTACCAGGCCACACGGCCGGCGCCGTTCTCGATCTGGGGCCTGTGGGGCGGCTTGGGCGTGGAGCAGCGGTTGTGGCAGGGGGCCGCGGTGGCACTGGCGCTGACGGTCGCGTTCGTCCCCCGCAAGCGCGGCGTCCCCGAGGTCGCCGCGCTCGGTGGCGCTGTCCTGATCGCCCTGCAACTCGGGATCACCTACTGGTTCTACCTATACATCATCTGGTTCTTCCCGCTCGTGATCGTGGCGCTGCTAGGCACCGAGCCGCGCCGGGCGGACACGCCGGCACCGGCCGGCAGGCCCCCGCTGGTGGTCTTCGAGCCTGCCTGAGGTCGCGGCGGCGGTCAACGATCATCCGAGCCCGCGCGCGGGCACCAGCAGCTGCTCGATCGACAGCGCTCGAAGCGGCGCAGCGGCGCGGATCAGGACGCCGTTCAGCCAGGGATCCTCCTCCGAGGTCTCGAACTTGACGGGCATGCGCGTCAGCATCGACTCGATCGCCAGCTCGCGCTTGACGCCGATCACGCCCCCTCGCGGACCGGTCATGCCGACGTCGCTGATATAGGCGGTGCCGCCCGGAAGCACGCGTGCGTCCGCCGTCGGCACATGCGTATGAGTACCGACCACCGCGGTCACGCGGCCGTCGAGATACCACCCGAGGCCCACCTTCTCGCTGGTCGCCTCGGCGTGCATGTCGACGAGGATGTGGTCGACGGATCCCGCCAGCGCCTCGAGCGCGGCATCCGCCTCGATGAACGCCGGCTTGGCGGCGTTCATGTAAAGGTTGCCTGACAGCGACACGACGCCGAGCCGGACCCCGCCGTGGGTCACGATGCACGAGCCGTGGCCCGGCTGACTCTTCAAGAAGTTCGCCGGACGCAGGATCCGCTGCTCCTCGTCGAGGTAGCGGTAGACCTCGCGATGGCGGTAGGTGTGGTTGCCGAGCGTGATCACGTCGATCCCGGCGGCCAGCAGCTCGCGCGCGATCTTCGAGGTGATGCCGCTCCCGCCGGCCACGTTCTCGGCGTTGACGACGACAAAATCGGCCTGCAGGCGCTCCTGCAGGCCGGGCAGCAATGCCAGCAGGGTGCGGCGACCGAGCCCGCCGACGACGTCGCCGACGAACAGGATCCGCAGCTCGTGATCGGCGCCGGCGCCGCCGGCGGGTTCGATGGGTGAAGGCACAACCCCCATACTTTCATCTGCATGCGTTTCACGCCCGTCCATCGGAGCAGCCGCGCGAGCGACGGCACGGCCGGTGGCCCGGAACAGGCCGCGGCCGACAATGCCCGCAACGACCTCGAGCCGCCACTCAACGCCGAGCCGCCACTCAACGCCGAACCGCCACTCAACGCCGAGCCGCCACTCAACGCCGAGCCGCCAGCCGACGGGACCGAGCTGCCGGAACCGGCGACCGAACGCGATCGTCTGAGCGTCGGGCGCCCGGCCGCGGCCCCGATCGCGACACCGGTGATCGTTCCGCGCTGGATCCAGCTCGTCGTGCTGCCGCTGGCACTACTGGGCTTGTGGGCGCTGGCGCGAGCGTCCGGGTCGATCCTCCTGGTGCTGGTGATCGCCGCCGTGATCGCGATCATCCTCAACCCGCTGGTCAAGAGCCTGCAGCGCGTGATGCCGCATGGTCTGGCGATCCTCGCCGTCTACCTCGGGGCGTTCGCGGCGGTGAGCGGCGCCGGGATCCTGCTCGCGAACCCGGTCAGCACGCAGGTCGATCACTTCGAGCGCAACGTCCCGCACCTCGTCACGGAGGCCAACCGCAATCTCGACGACCTGCAGGCGTGGCTGAACCACCACGGGATCCGCGTCCAGATCGAGAAACAGGGTCAGACCGCGCTGCAGACGCTGGAGAAGAACGTCGAGAAGAGCTCGGGCACGATCGTCTCGTTCACCAGCGACCTGCTCAGCGAGCTCGTGACGATATCGATCGACCTTGTGCTCACGCTGGTGCTGTCGATCTACCTGCTGACCTACGCCGGACGCATCGGTGATCTGGTCAGGCGGATCATGCCGTCGGGAGCGGGCACGCCCGATGACGATTACCCGCTGCTGATCCAGCGGGCGGTGTCCGGCTACGTGCGCGGACAGCTGCTGTTCAGCACGATCATGGGCACCAGCGCCGCCCTCGGCGTGTGGATCCTCGGCCTCGCCGGGGTGTTTCCGGCGGGTGCGCATTACGCCCTGTTCTTCGGCGCCTTCTACGGGCTGATGGAGTTCATCCCCTACGTCGGCCCGATCATCGGACCGGCGCCGGCGGTCCTCGTGGCGCTGATCTCGAACCCGATCAGCGCCGTCTGGGTGACGCTGCTGTTCATCGTGCTGCAGCAGCTCGAAGGACATCTCGTCGCCCCGCAGGTGTTCCGGATCTCGCTGCAGATCAACCCGATCCTGGTGATTCTCTCGCTGCTCATCGGTTACAAGCTCTATGGCATCGCCGGGGCGCTGGTGGCGATGCCGCTCGCCGCGATGGCGCGCCAGACGGTCGTCTATCTGCGCCGCCATCTGGTGCTGGAGCCGTGGTCGATGAACGCGCCGGGGGGCGCCGTGCTGCAACTGGCGGGCAGCGGTTGCCGGCGCTGCGGCGCCGCCACCGACCCGCACGACGCCTTCTGCCGAACGTGCGGGGCACCGTCGGCCGCCTCGCCAACATGCGCGGGGGACGACGACGATACAGCCTCGCAAACAGGCGCGCGGGACGACGTCGGTGCAGACCACTGAGCTCGAGCCGGCGCTGGCGGTGCGCTCGCTGACACGCCGCTTTGGCGCCCGGGCGGCGCTCAAGCACGTCAGCTTCGAGCTGTGGCCGGGTGAGCTGGTCGCCGTGATCGGACCCAACGGCGCCGGCAAGACGACGCTGCTGTCGATCCTGGCCGGCGTGCTGGCGGCGTCGGAGGGCGAAATCGACGGTCCGACCAAGCAATCGATCGGCTGGGTTCCCCAGCAACCGGCGCTTTACGGCAAGCTTTCGGTCCTCGAGAACCTGCGGCTGTTCGCGAGGCTGGAGCGCGTCCCGGAGCCGGAGACCGCGGTCGCGCGGATGCTTGCGCAGACGGCGCTCGTGGACCGCGCGCACGACGAGGTCGGGCGCCTGTCGGGCGGCAACCAGCAGCGCGTCAACATCGCGATCGGGCTGCTCGCGGCGCCGCGCGTGGTGCTGCTGGACGAGCCGTCCTCGTCACTTGACCCGCGCCAGCGAGAGCGGCTGTGGGAGTTCATCGGCGCCCTGCGCGAGCGGGGCACAACCGTCGTGTTCTCCACGCACAACGTGTTCGAAGCGGAGCGCTACGGTGACCGCGTGCTCGTCCTGGTCGACGGCGAACTGTTGTTCACGGGGACGCCAGCACAGCTCGAGCGGACCGTCGTAGTCGGCGGCGGCGGCGACGACGGGAAGCCAACGGGTCCCGCAGACTTCGAGATGGCGTTCGTCAGCTTCCTACGCGCGCACGGCCACTAAGTGCGCTGGCTGCTGCTCAAGGATCTGCAGATCCTGCGGCGCTCACCGCTGCTGGTCGGGATGCTCGTGGTATATCCGATCGTGATCGCGCTGATGATCGGGTTCGCTCTGTCGAGCCCGCCCGGCAAGCCGAAGGTTGCGTTCCTCAGTGAGGTGCCGCCGGGCACGGGGCAGCTGCACTTCGGCTCCCGGGGGATCAACCTGTCCGTGTACACCAGGGCGCTGTTCGGGGCGATCGAGCCGATCACCGTCCACTCGCGCTCGGAAGCGATCGCGAAGGTCAGCAGCGGCCAGGCGCTGGCGGCGTTGATCGTGCCCGCCGATCTCCCGGCCGAGATCAACAGCCTCGTCAGCACCGGCGTCGGCAACCCGACCTTCGACCTGATCCTCAACCGCAGCGACCCGATCGAGCGACAGTACGTCAACGCCGCGATCCAGACGCAGCTGGGCACGATCGAGCAGGCCGTCTCCAAGCAGGTGCTGAAAGTCGCGGTCAGCGACCTGCAGCAGGTACTGAACGGCGGCACGATCAACTTCGCCGGGGCGAACTACCCGCTGCTGGGGCTGCGCGACTCGCGCACGATCATCGCCGGAACGATCGGCACGCTGCCGCGCTCCTCGCCGCTGATCGCGCCCCTGCGGCAGGTCGTCAACTTCGCCAGCCTGGCGATCGAGGGGCTCGGCTTCGCAAGCCCGGTGCTCGGCACGATCGGAACGCCGATCAGCGTCGACGAGCAGTCGCTGGCCGGCAAGACGACGCCGGTCGCCTCCTACGCGGTGGCGATCGCCGTGGTCGTATCGCTGATGTTCGTGACGCTGCTGCTCGCCGCCGGGATGCTGGCGCTCGAGCGCGCGCAGAACACCTACCCGCGCCTGGTCCGCGGCCTCGTGTCGCCCGGTACGTTGCTGAGCGAGAAGGTCGTCCTGGCGGCGGGCTGCGCCGGCGCCGTGACGTTCGCGATGGCCGCCGCGGTCTCCCTGTTCGTGCACCTCGACTGGGCGCGGCTGCCCTTGTGGCTGCTCGCGATCGCCGTTGCGGCGCTGGCGTTCGGCAGCCTGGGCGTGGCGATCGGCGGGCTTGCGCGTGATCTCAGCACCGCTTCGCTGATGGCGTTCCTGCTGTCGCTGCCGATCGCCTTCATCGCGCTGGTTCCCGCCAGCGCGGTGTCGGGCTGGCTGCACGCGGTGCTCGACTCGATCTCATTCGTGTTCCCGTTCCGCGCCGGTCTGGACGCCGTCAGCAACGCTTTGAGCGGCGGCGAACCGTCGATCGGCCTGCCACTCGTGCACCTGCTGGCCCTGACGATCGCGTTCTGGGCGCTGGGCCGGCTGGCGCTGCGGCGGTTCGCCGTTTGACACTGCGGGTCAAACAGGCTCTGCGGGTGCCCTCAGCTCACGCCCTTCTGAGTCGCGCCGCCCGAGACCTTCCGGCGGGTGGGCAACCACGATCAACAGCACCATGAACACGCCGGCGGCGGCAACTCCGTAAGTCGTGCGCGGCGAGCCTGCCGTCGCTAGCAACCCTCCCAGCAGGAAGCCGATCGCCGGCATCACCTGGTCGATCGACCCCGACAGCGCCATCACCGAGCTCTGGGCAGCCTTGGGAAGTGACTGCTGGAGCGCTGTTAGGACCGCAACCCACTGCATGCCGTTACCGATCCCACCGATCACAGAGCAGCCGCAGGCCGCCGCGAGGGTACCCGTCAGCGCGATGCCGGCATAACTGCAACCGATCAATGCGGTGCCAGCCACGAGCACGGTCAGCAGGCGGATCCGTGCCGCGGCCGCATAGATGATGCTGCCGAGCACCATGCCCGCTCCCCACGCCGCGAGGAAAGCGCCGTAACCGGCGTCACCCGCGTGCAGCGTCCGCTTCGCGTAGACGACCTCGATCGGGACCACTGCGGTGAAGAAGATCAGTGCGAGCGCCTGCGCGAGCAACAGACGGCGTACACCTGTTCGCGACCACGCCTCGCTCAGCCCGGCCTGCAAGCGGCCGTGCCAACTGGCCGCGTCACCATGCACGACCCGCAAGCCGGCGGTGGAGCCGAGAATTGCCGCGACCATCACGAACGTCGCGCCGTCCACCAGTAGCGTGGAGCCTGGTCCAAGCAGCGCCACCATCAGACCCGCGAGCGCGGGCCCGGCTGCACCGCCGGCGCTGAAGCCGACGTTGAGCACCGCGTTTCCGCGCCGCAGCAGCTCTGCGGAGGGCAGCAGCGCGGCGGTTGCGGCGCGCGTCAGTGCCGTTGCGGCGATCGAGAGCGTGCCGTCGAGCGCGCCGAGGATCAGCACCGCGGTCAGCGAGAAGTGTCCTGCCAGCCAAGCGATCACCGCGAAGATCAGACCTTCGGCCAGGTAGATCGCCGGAAGGCTCCGGCGCACCTTGATGACCTCGACCTTCGCGGTCAGTAGCGGCCCCAGCAGCGCCGGGATGAAGCGAAGCGCGAGAAACAACGCAGCGGTCGCCAGGGCGCTGCCAGTCCGATCGAACACGAGGATCGCAAGTGCTACGTCTCCCGCCCAGTTACCGAACTGATTGATCGTGTATGCCGCGACGAGCCGGCGAAACGCGGCGCTGTGCAGCGGGCCCGGCTCAGCGCCGGGCTGAGGTTCTGGGGACTGTCGAGGCAGTCCTATTAATTGGCGAATCAACACGGTTCCGGCCGCGGGCAACTTGACGTACTGACCGGCGGCTTGTCGATACAATCTGCTACTGGGAGAGCATTGCCGATCGAGGGAGGCAACACGAGAAATTTTCAGCCAGAGGGCTCAAGTTCCGCTTCCAGCGGCCGATGACCTAATTCGAAGCTTCAACAAGAGAAAAGGGTCAGCGTGCCAGGCAGACCCTTTTGATGATTCCGCTCAACGACCGGTCTTGTAGCCCATGGTATCTCTGCCTCCTTTCGGGGTGGTGGGGTGATCTTTCTGTTCTGCGTGAGCGTCAACACCGCTCACGCTCACTGATCGGTCGCCCGCACAAAGACTTGAGTCGGCTATGTGCCGCTAAGCGAACGGGTAAACTAAGGGCGCGCTCTCCGTGACGGACAAGGCAGGTGTGGGTAGGCTGCCGCATCACGCGCCGGACTTCAAGTCCGGCAGCGGCGGTGGCCGGTTTGTCCTGGTTGCGCAGTTGCTGGCTCTGGCCGGTGCTGGGGTCACGGTAGCGGCCACCGCGCACTCGGCTCGCTGGGATCCAGCTCAGCTCGCGGTGATCGCCGCCCTGACGATCTCCAGTGATCTCACCTACGTCCAGACCGCCGTCCCCCACATGCGCGTCTCGGGAAGCTTCCTTGGAATCATGCTGGCGGCGGTGGTCCTGGGCGGCGGACCAGCGGCAACCGTGGGCGTGCTCTCGATCGCCGTTGGCTGGCTGCGCACACGAGAAGAGGGGCACCATCTGCGCAGTAACCTGGCGAACTACGCGTGGTTTCCGCTGATCGCGGGTCTGGCGTTTCACGCCGCCGTGCAGCTCACGCACGACAACGTGCGCTCCCCCCCGGCGAACTATTACCTGCTCGTGTTCGGAGCGTTCGTGCTGGCGCTGGTGCTGAACTTCGTTGGAGCCGCTGGCTACGCCGCATACATCGACGGCGGCTCACTGAGACTGAAGGCGAAGCAAGCGCTCGTTCCGATCCTCCCGTCGGAACTGTTCTCGGCGTTGCTGACCGTCGCAGCCGTGTACGTCGCCGTCAAGCTGCAGACGATCGGCATCGCGCTGTTCGGAATCGTGCTGGTCGTATTCCAGTACCTAGTGGGCGCGCTGCTGCTGTCCCAGCAGCGGGCCGTGAAGATGGAGCGGATGGCGACCACCGACGAGCTCACCGGCCTGCCGAACCGCGAGTACTTCCGCGCCAGGTTGACGGAGCAGATCCGAGCCGCCGAGCACGTCGGCGGCACGTTCAGCGTGATGCTGATGGACCTCGACCGCTTCAAGGAGGTCAACGACACGCTCGGCCATCACTACGGCGACCTGCTGCTGTGCGAGCTGGGACCGCGGCTTACGGCGTGCGTCGGCGCCGACGGGATGCTCGCGCGGCTCGGCGGCGACGAATTCGGGATCCTCCCGCCGATAACCGCGGACCCCGAGCAGGCCTGCAATGACCTCGCAAAGAGGCTGCTGGAATTCCTCGAGCAGCCGCTGTCGGTTGACGGGTTGTCGCTGGAGATCGGCGCGAGCATCGGGATCGCGCGCTTCCCGCTCGACGGCGAGAACGCCAACTCCCTGATGCGCTGCGCCGACATCGCAATGTACACGGCCAAGGCCGCACAGAGCGGCTGCGCCGTGTACGCCCCGGAGCAGGACCAGCATTCGCTGCGGCGGCTGAGCCTCGTCGGCGATGTCCGCCGCGCGATCGACGCGCACCAGCTGGTGGTCCACTACCAGCCGCAGGTGCAGCTCGGGCCTCTGCGCGTTCACGGCGTCGAGGCACTCGTGCGCTGGCAGCATCCCGTGCTCGGCGTGCTGCCACCGAGCGCGTTCATCGGCACGGTCGAGCAGACCGGGCTGATCGGCCCGCTCACCCACCTCGTGCTCGATCAGGCGATCGCCCAGTGCTCCATCTGGCGCCGCGCCGGCCACGAGCTTTCGGTGGCGGTCAACCTATCGGTCCGCAACCTGCTCGACGCCCACCTGCCGAGCGAGATCGAACGCATGCTGAGCAGCCACGAGCTCCCCGCCGACGCGCTACAGGTCGAGCTGACCGAGAGCATGATCATGTCCGACCCCGACCGCGCGCTGGCGACGCTCGCCCGCCTCGGCGACCTCGGCGTGCGCATCTCGGTCGACGACTTCGGCACCGGCAACTCATCGCTACAGAACCTCAAGCGGCTGCCGATCAACGAGCTGAAGATCGACCGCTCGTTCGTGACGACGATGATGCATGACGAGAGCAACCTGATCATCGTGCGCTCAACCGTCAACCTCGGCCACGATCTGGGTCTCAGGGTAATCGCCGAAGGCGTCGAGGATCGGGCGACGCTCACGCGCCTGTCAAGCCTGGGCTGCGACCTCGTACAGGGCTTCCACGTCTCCAGGCCACTACCCGCACAAGCGCTCGATGATTGGCTCCAGCTGGACGCGTGGGGAGCGGCCGCGCCCGCGTCCGGAGCGACGACGCCCCCGCACGCACCGGAACGTCACCGACAAGCAGGGGGCTGAGGGCACCCGAGGCCAGGTTAGGGCACGCGCCCTTAGGTGCCCTTAGCTCCCGGAGGTCATGCTGCGGAACATCACCAGGCAGACGACCGCGACCACGAGCGCAACGATCGGGATCCCGGCACCGATCACGCCGACGAACGAGAGCAGCAGGCCCACGACGCCGATCGTGCCGGCGACGCCGCCGGTCACCACAAGCTTGTAAGCGCGCTGCTCGCGGGCCCGCCTCGGGGTGTAGTTGCCGCGCTTCTGAATATTTGACACATCAGCAGCGTACCGCAGAGACGTCGCTATCCTGACCGCGCAATGTCGTTTCCGCAGACCCGCATGCGCAGGCTCCGGTCCACGAGCGCGCTGCGGAGCCTGGTGCGCGAGACGCGCCTGTCGGCGTCGACGTTCGTGTACCCGATGTTCGTCGCGCAGGACCTCGAGCAGCGTGAGCCGATCGAGGCGATGCCGGGCATCGCGCGGCTGCCGATCGCGGCGGCGGTGGCGGAAGCCGGCGACGCACTGGAGCTCGGGATTGGCGCCGTGCTGCTGTTCGGGATTCCCGCGACCAAGGACCCGCAGGGCTCCTCCGGCTGGGACGAGCAGGGCATCGTGCAGCTCGCCGCGCGCGCAATCAAGCAGGCCCATCCGCAGCTGCTGGTGATCACCGACGTGTGCCTGTGCGAGTACACCGACCACGGGCACTGCGGCGTGCTGCGCGCGGACGGCGTGGTCGACAACGATGCGACGCTCGAATTGCTCGCCCGCACCGCGGTCTCTCACGCCCGTGCCGGCGCCGACATCGTCGCGCCCAGCGACATGATGGACGGGCGCGTCGGCGCGATCCGAACGGCGCTGGACCAGCACGGCCTCCTCGATACGCCAATCATGGCTTACTCGGCAAAGTTCGCGTCCGCCTTCTACGGACCGTTCCGCGAGGCCGCCGGCTCGACGCCCGCGTTCGGCGATCGCCGCGGCTATCAGATGGATCCCGCCAGCGGCGGCCAGGCCCTGCGCGAGACTCGCCTGGATATCGAGGAGGGAGCCGACCTGGTGATGATCAAGCCGGCGCTGCCCTATCTGGACGTGATCCGGGCCGTGAGGCAGCGAACCGACCTGCCGCTCGCTGCCTACAACGTCAGCGGCGAGTACGCGATGCTCAAGGCGGCGGCCGCCGCCGGCTACCTCGACGAGCGCGCCGCCGTGCTCGAGACGCTCACCGCGATCTGCCGCGCGGGCGCGGACATCATCGTCACCTATCACGCCAAGGACGCGGCGCGTTGGTTGCGCGAGCAATGACGCGCGGCGGCGCCGTCCACGGCGAGCTCCGTGCGCTTAGCGGGTGCACGTGAGCCGCCTGGACACCAGCCGCTCACGCGAGCTCTACCAGCGGGCGCTGGCGCTGCTTCCCGGCGGCGTCAATTCGCCCGTGCGCGCGATGCGCGCGATCGGCCGCGACCCGATCTTCATCGCCTCCGGCAACGGCTGCCGGCTGACCGACGTGGACGGCAACGAGTACATCGACTGGGTCTGCTCGTGGGGGCCGCTGGTGCTTGGCCACGCGCACCCAGCGGTGCTCGCCGCCGTAACCGCCGCAGCGGCCCGCGGCACCTCATATGGCGCCCCGACCGAGGGCGAGGTGCAGCTCGCCGCCGAGATCGCCGCGCGGATGCCCTCGGTGCAGATGCTGCGGATGACCTCGTCCGGCACCGAGGCGACGATGAGCGCGATCCGCCTGGCGCGTGCGGCGACCGGCCGCGAGCTGATCCTCAAGTTTGCCGGCGCTTATCACGGACACGTCGACGGCCTGCTCGCGCAGGCCGGCTCGGGCCTGGCGACGCAGGGGATCCCGTCGAGCCCGGGCGTCCCGGCGGCGGCCGCGGCCGCCACCGTGATCGTGCCCTGGAACGACGCGCAGGCGCTGCAGGCGGCGACCGAGCGCCGGCTGTTCGCGGCGATCATCGCCGAGCCGATCCCCGCCAACATGGGCGTCGTGCCGCCGGCACCGGGCTTTTTGGAGCTGCTGCGCAGGCGCGCCGACGACAACGGCGCACTGCTGATCCTGGACGAGGTGATCAGCGGCTTCCGGGTCGCGCGCGGGGGCGCCCAGGAGCTGCTGGGCGTGAGCGCTGACCTGACGATCCTCGGCAAGATCGCGGGCGGCGGCTTGCCGGCCGCCGCCTACGGGGGCTCGCGAGCGCTGCTGGAGCGGATCGCGCCGGCCGGCGACGTCTATCAGGCCGGCACGCTGTCGGGCAATCCGCTGGCGGTTGCGGCGGCGCTGGCGACCCTGGGCGCACTCGATGACGACGCCTACGCGCGGTTGGAGCAGGTCACGCAGGCGCTGGTCACCGGCCTGCGCGAAGCGGCGGCGAGCGCAGGCCGCGAGCTCACCGTCCAATCCGTGCCCGGCCTCGTGACGCCGTTCTTCAGCGCCGGCCCGGTGCGTGGCTACGCGCACGCCGCCGCCTGCGACCAGCGCGCCTACGGGGCGTGGTGCCGCGAGCTGCTGGCGCGTGGCGTGTACCCGCCGGCGTCCCAGTTCGAGGCGTGGTTCCCGTCGCTGGCGCACAGCGACGCCGACGTCCAGCGGACGATCGAGGCCGCCGCAGCAGCATTCGAGGCGGTCGCGTGAACTACGAGGAGCAGGCGCGGCTGGCGTCCAGCGGCCCCCGCGCGGCGGGCCGCCGGGCGCAGTACGAGCAACTGCTCGCCGACATCGGCGAGGGCGTGCGGCTGCATTACGGTCAGCAGGGCGGGGATCCCGACCTGGCCCTGCTGCGGGGCGACCTGCTGTATGCGCGCGGCCTGCTGACGCTCGCCGAGCTCGGCGACCTCGAGGCGACTGCGGAGCTGGCGGACGTGATCTCGCTGGTCGCCGCGGCCCATGCCGGCGGCGACGCCGAGCTGGCGCAGGCCGCCTGGCAGGCCGGCGCGATCGCCGTCGGCTGGGGCGTCAGCGACCAGCATCTGGCCGCCAAGGCGCTCGCGCGTGCGCAGAGCGCAGGTGCGGCGCAAGCGCTGATCGCGGCCGCCCGCGCGGCCGGCGCGCCTGCACACGACGATCGGCGTCGCTAACAGGTACCTTTCCCGGCCAGCACTCGATGCGCAAGTTGGCGGTAGGCTTACGCGTCGAAGTCGGCACTCAGACCAGCACCCGCAGAGATCTCAAGTGGCAAAGAGAAAGCAACCGAAGTCCAAGTACACGGTCGACCGGAAGATGCCGGGCGCCTTCGAGGGCGAGACGGTCAACCGGCGCGCGTTCATGAACCTGACCGCGCAGGGAGCCGGTGGCATCGCGGCGGCGGCGTTCTCGCTGCCGGCGATCGGCTTTGCGCTCGGCCCGGTGTTCAGCCGCGAGCCGTTCCAATGGCAGGCGATCGGCGTTCCCGCGGATTTCAACCAGCTGACCTACGTGACGAAGGTGCTGACGATCGTCGAGGGCATCGGCGAGGCCGGCAACTCGATCGCCTACGTGCGCCAGCGCAACCCGGCGATCGACACCGAGCCCGCGAGCAAGTTCAACCAGTGGATCGCGCTGTCCTCGCGCTGCATGCACCTGGGCTGCCCGGTGCGCTACGTGCAGGCTGCCGAGCGCTTCATCTGCCCCTGCCATGGCGGCGTCTACAACTTCCGCGGGCAGGTCGCCGGCGGCCCGCCGGTGCGTCCCCTGGACCGCTTCTGGACCTACGAGAAGTACGGCTACGTGTACATCGGCCCGCGCTACTCGGTCAACAGCGAACTGCAGGCGTTCTCCCCACGCGACCCCGGTCAGCCGCTCGACGGCGTCGGCCAGTACCTGTACCCGTCGCGGTTCTCGACCTCGATCAGGCCGCCGGTCGCAAGCATCCAGCCCCCCCAGACTCCCTGATCGCGATGCCCAAACTAAAGCTTCCCGGACTTCCCATCCCAGATGCCCTGCGGCCCCAGCCGCGGCGGCCCGGCGATTCGCAGGAGCCGATGGGCCCGATCGAGACGGCCAACGAGGCCGCAATCACGGTCGTCGACTGGATCGACGAGCGCACCTCGCTGTCGGGCGGCGTGCGCTGGTTGATGTTCCGCAAGGTGCCCAAGGGGATCAACTGGGCCTACACGCTCGGGTCGGCGACGATGTTCGCGTTCCTCTCGCAGGCGGTCACCGGCGTGTTCCTGGCGATGTACTACCGCCCCGACGTCAACGGCGGCGCCTACGAGTCGGTGCGCTACATCACCGACGACGCGTTCCTCGGCCAGTTCGTGCGTGGCATGCACAAGTGGGGCGCCTCGGTGATGATCATCCTGATCTTCCTGCATCTGGGGCGCGTGTTCTTCTTCGGCGCCTACAAGTACCCGCGCGAGCTGACCTGGATCGTCGGCGTCGTGCTGCTGATCCTGACGATGGCCGAGGGCTTCACCGGCTACCTGCTGCCGTTCGACCAGCGCGCCTATTGGGCGACGATCGTCGGCGTCAACATCAACGGCACCGGCCCCTTCATCGGCCCCTACCTGTCGGACTTCCTGCGAGCCGGTCCCGAGTTCGGAGCGACGACGCTGTCGCGCTTCTACGCGATCCACATGATGCTGATCCCCGGGCTGATCGCCGCGCTGATCGGCTTCCACCTGTACCTGATTACGAAGCTCGGTATCTCGGCGCCGCCGTGGGTCCGCGCCCAGACGAGCGCTCCGGTCGAGAAGATCGAGGTGTGAGGGAGGTGAGCCGCTCATGAACCAAGCCGAAAAGGAGGCCTACCTCCGCGAGTACTCGACGCTGAAGAACGCCGGCAAGCCGTTCTTCCCGTACGCGGTCGTCAAGGACTCGGTCATGGCGGTGATCGTGATGGCGATCATCATCTTCCTCTCGCTGATGTTCGGAGCGGAGATCGGGCCGAAGGTGAACCCGACGACGACCACTTACGTGCCGCGCCCGGACTGGTACTTCTACTTCCTGTTCGAAGTCCTGCGCGTGATGAAGAACATGCCGAAGTTCACCGATCTCGCGACGATCGGGGTGCCGACGCTGTGCATGATCCTGCTGTTCCTGCTGCCGCTCTACGATCGCGGCCCCGAGCGTCAGATCCAGCGCCGCCCGGTCGCGCTCGCAGCGGGTCTGGCGACGATCGCGGCGATGGCCTTCCTGACCTACTCGGGCGCCAGCACCGGCTCGCCGAACACCGTCTCGCTGTCGGCGCCGTCGGGCCTGAGCGCCCAGGAGACCGCCTACTACAAGGCGGGAGAGATCGTCGTCGGCGAGTCCGGCTGCCTGGCGTGCCACGTGATCGGCATGAACGGCAACAACGGACCAGGACCGGTGCTGACGAACATCGGCGAGCAGCTGCGACCCGGCGCGATCGCCGAGACGCTACGCAACCCGACGCCGCCGATGCCGTCGTTCAAGTCGCTCCCTGCGGCGAAGTTCAACGCGCTCGTCAACTTCCTGGCAGAGCTGCAGTAGCGCGCCGCAAAGGCGTTCGGCACCGGCGTCTGATGTCGAGCTCACGTTCTGAGGGTTCGGGTGCCCCCGCGGGGGCACCCGGAACGCTGCCCGAGCCGCAGGTGCGCGCGATGTTCGACCGCATCGCCGGCGTCTACGACCTGCTCAACACGGTGATGACCGCTGGCCTGCACCACCAGTGGCGCCGACGCGCGGCCGATCTCGCGGCGCTGCACAGCGGCGACCGCGTGCTCGACGTCGCGACCGGCACCGGCGATCTGGCGTTCGAGCTGGCGCGACGGGTTGCGCCCGGCGGGGCGGTGCTGGCCGCCGACTTCTCCGAGCGGATGCTGAGGATCGCACGCGAGAAGGCGGCCGCAGGTGACGAACCCGCGGCCGCGCTGGTGCGCTTCGAGCAGGCCAATGCGCTGGCGCTGCCCTACGCTGACAACGAGTTCGACGCCGCGACGGTCGGCTTCGGGGCGCGCAACTTCGCCGACCTGGAGCGCGGCGCCAGCGAGATGGCGCGGGTCGTGAAGCCCGGCGGACGCGTCGTGATCCTCGAGATGACCACGCCGCGGCGCCCACCGCTGTCGGTCTTCTTCAAGCTGTGGTTCGACCGCGCGGTGCCCGTTCTTGGTCGCCTCGCGGGCGACCCGGAGGCCTATTCCTACCTGCCGAGCTCGGTCACCCGCTTCCCCGGCCCGCGTGAGCTTGCCGCTACGATGGCGCGCTGCGGGTGCACAGATGTCCGCTACATCCTCACCGCAGGAGGCATCATCGCCCTGCACGTCGGTACCGTGGTGCCATGAGCGCACAGAGCCATGCGGCCGTGCGGGCGGTTGTGAACGCGGGCGGGACCGAGGCCTCAGCGGTGCTGCGCAAAGTCGAGGAGCGGATGACCGCCCTCACCGGCGACCACGGACGGATCCTCGCCCACCACGCACAGTCGACGATCTCCGCCGGCGGCAAGCGCCTGCGGCCGTTGCTCGTCTGCCTGGCGGCCGGCGTTCCAACGCCCGAGAGCGACGCGTTGATCAACGCCGGCGTCGCGGTCGAACTCGTTCACGCGGCCACGCTCGTGCACGACGACGTGCTCGACGGCGCCTCGCTGCGGCGCGGACGCCCGACGGTGGTGGCGGCCGGCGGCAGGTTGCACGCGACCGCCACCGGCGACCTGCTGTTCTCGCGCGCGTTCGCGCAACTGGCCACCGGCGGCGAGGTGGAGCCACTGAGCTTGCTGGCGCGGGCCAGCTCGCAGCTCGCCGCGGGCGAGCTCATGCAGCGCGCCGACGCCTGGGATCTGTCGGTCAGCACCGAGCGCTACCTCGAGCGCTGCCGGCTGAAGACGGCGGTCCTGTTCCGCGCGGCATGCGAGCTTGGAGCGTGGTGCGGCGGCGGCCCGATGGAATCCCTGGGCGCCTTCGGCGAGCAGATCGGGCTTGCGTTCCAGCTGCTCGATGACGTACTGGACGTCACCGGTCCGCCGGAGCGCACCGGCAAGCCGCGCGGCGCCGACCTGCTCGACGGCACCGTGACGCTGCCGCTGATCCTGGCGTGCTCGGTGTCCAGCGAGCTGGCGGCCCTCGACCTACGCAGCGTACGGACCTCCGAGCAAGCGGCAGCGGTGTGCAACGCGATCGCCGGCACCGACGCGCTTGCGATCGCAAGGCAGCGCGCGCTCGAGCTGGTCGCCGACGCCAAGCTGGCGCTGCCGCTGCTGCCCGAGCGCCAGCGCGCGGCGCTCGAGCTCGTCGCGGACGGCGTCGTCGAGCGCTACGCGTAATTGCCGGGACGCGCTAGCGCGCGTCCTTGGGAGATTCGCTGGCGCGAATCTCCGGGAATCGGTTATAGACCCGCGTTCCTGGGCCAGCTAGAAGTCCTCGGGCAAGATGTGGTCGGCGTCGAGCGCCGCCACGAAACGTTCGACGTCCTCGCTCATGTTGGCCTGCACCAGGCGGTGCAGGTCGCCGATCATCCTGCAGAGACCATCATCGAGGCGATCCTCGAGTTTCTCTACCTGGGCGCGCTTGAACACGCCGACCTCGCTCCAACCGCAGTTGGGACAAGCCAGCGTCAGCTCCCAGCGCGCCTCGGGCTGCGCGGACCAAGCTACCGGCTGAACCAGCTCGGACTCGCATGCCGGACAGATGTGCAGCTGCCGCTCCTCTTTGGCCGGCTCACTGAAGCGCACCACTTCGATCGATCGGCCGCTCGGAAGAACGATGCGGCGGACCGCCTGATGTTCGTTGTTGTTCGGAATCATTGCCATTTGCCGCTCTGTGACCACTTATCGGCGGTCAGCCCCGTCTGCTTGAGGCTGCGGACATAGGTTCTAGTGGCCCTCGCCGCGTACTGTCACGATTTCCTTTTGCGGGCGCGCGTGGCAGGCCGGTAACCTGTGGTTCCCCTAACGAAGAGGCGATCCCGACATGTTCCACAACCCCCTCGCCGATGGCATCGTCGTGCTCATCATCCTTGCTCTGTTCTTCGCGCCCAAGCGACTGCCGATGCTCGGCCGCGGCATTGGAGAGGGAATCAAGGAGTTCAAGGCGGGAATCTCAGGGGCTGGCTCGACGGACGCGAGTGGCCAACCGCAGCTGCCCGAGGCCAGCGACACCGCGCACGGCAGCGGTGCGGCAACCGAGCGCAACTCCTAGCACCGCAGCCGACCGCACCTCGGCGGCGAAACCGGAGCACGCATTTGACGCGCCTACGGCCGATCGCTCACGAAGACAGGCTCAGCGTCGTCGAGCACCTGGATGAGCTGCGGTCGCGTCTGATCGTTTGCGGGGCAGTGCTGCTGGTGGCGTTCTGTGCGTGCTTCTGGCAGAACAACGCGCTGATCCAGGTCCTCAACCGAGCCTTGCCGCGGAGCAGTGCGGCAGCGCGCAGCGGTGGCCTGGCCGCGGAGCCGACGCAAGCGGCCAAGCTTCACGACGGGATCGCCCAGATCGAGCTCGGCGCTTATGCGCTGGCGCGCGACGCCGGTCTTCCGGCGAGCGCTCGCAACGATGCGCTGGTGATCGCCAGGGGCGCCGGCGAGGCGGCAAAGGCGCTGCCGAGATCCGTCTCGGACCAGGTGCGGCCGATCACGATCGGCGTCGGCGAATCGTTCACGACGACGCTGATCGTCGTCGGTTACTTCTCGCTGATGATCGCGCTGCCGGTGCTGCTCTACCAGCTGTACGCGTTTGTGGTGCCGGCGCTGAACCGCAGCGAGCGCAGCGTCGCGACGCCCGTGATGATCGCGGCGCCGGCGCTATTCGTGGTCGGTGCCGTATTCACCTACTTCTTCGTGTTGCCGCCCGCAGTGCACTTCCTGCAGGGCTACAACAACAAGGACTTCGACGTCCTCGTGCAGGCGAACACCTACTACAAGTTCGAGATGCTGCTGATGATCGGCATCGGCGCGGCATTCCAGGTCCCGCTGGTGCTGCTCGGCCTGCAGCGGCTCGGCGTGATCAGCGCCAGGACGCTGACCGTCAACTGGCGCTACGCTGTGGTCCTGATCGCGATCATCGCGGCGGCGCTGCCCGGGGTCGATCCCGTCACGATGACGTTCGAGACGCTGCCCCTCGTCCTCCTCTACCTTGCCAGTATCGTCTTGCTGAGAATCGCCGACCGCCGGGATGCCAAGCGGGCTGCGGTGGAGTTCAACAAAGTCGGCCAAAGTTTCGACGTAACGTAGTCTGATCTCATGCTCTTCGATCTTCGTAGCCGTGGACGGCGCCGCGCCGTGCAGGTCATCTACTTCGGGCTGGCCCTGGTCATGGTCGGTGGCCTGCTGCTGGTCGGCGTCGGCGCCGGCAACGGCTTCGGGGGGTTGCTGAACGCGTTCACCAACAACGGCTCCAGCAGCGGCCAGAACCAGGTCATCAGCGCTGCCCTGACCGCCGCGCAGAAGGCCGTGAAGGCCCAGCCGGACAGCGCCGCGGCCTGGGCCTCGCTGTTGCAGGCTCAGTACACGGTGGCCGGCGAGGGAAGCAACTTCGACTCCAGCACGAGCACCTACACCGCCTCGGGCAAGCGCGAGCTCGGCGACGTCACCGACTCCTGGCGGCGATACGTCAGCCTCACGAGCTCACCCGACGCCAACAACGCCATCTACGCCGCGCGCGCCTACGCACAGCTCTCCGACTGGTCCGGTGAGGCGAGCGCGTGGGAGTACTACACGCTCGCGCAACCGACGTCGCCCAAGGGCTTCGAGTGCCTCGCGTTCTCGGCATACGCCGCCAAGCAGACGCGCAAGGCATCGCTGGCGGCGACCAAGGCAGTGAGCCTCTCGCCGAAGCTCGAGCAGCTCGAGGTCAAGGATCTGATCCAGGAGTCCAAGACGTCCAGCTCGCTCGCGCAGGAGTGCTGAGCCGTAAGGACTCGTGCGCGGCGCTGAGCGCGCCGCGGACGCCCGTCCGGGTAACATCGCTGGTCGCTGAGGGCCGTTAGCTCAATTGGCAGAGCAGGGGACTCTTAATCCCAAGGTTGGAGGTTCGATTCCTCCACGGCCCATCTGCCTCCTGTCAGCGCGCACCAAGCAGTTTCTGCGCGCGCCCTCATGCGCAGCTCGCCAGCCACTCCTCGATCAGTGCCCGCCCGATCGCAAGAGAGCCCGCTCAGCGAGTCAGGACCCCGTAGGCATCGGGACGGCGAGTGCGCAGGAACGGGAACAGCTCCAGCCAATCGCGTCGCTGGTCAAGGTCGAGGTCGGCGACCAGGACCGCCGCGCGATCCCGCGGGGCCTGGACCAGCACGCGCCCATACGGGTCGGAGATGAAGCTGGAGCCGTAGAACGTGAGCGGCCCTTCGGTGCCGATCCGGTTGACGGCGACCATGAACGTGCCGTTGGCGACGCCGTTGCCGACGATCACCTGTTGCCACAGCGGCTGCGTGTCGAAGCCGGGGTGCTCAGGCTCGGAGCCGATCGCCGTCGGGTAGATCAGAACCTCGGCACCCGCCAGGGAATACGCCCTGGCGAGTTCCGGGAACCACTGGTCCCAGCACGTCGGGCAACCGAGCTGCGCCTCCCCGTCCGCGGTCGGCAGTGGTGTGAGCGCGAACGCTTCCGTGGACGCGGGCCCCGGCCGGAAGTAGCGATCCTCGTAGTAGCCGGCGGTCACCGGGATGTGGAGCTTGCGGGTGCGCGACAGCAGCCGGCCGTCTGGGGCGAGGACCACGGCTGTGTTGTAGCCCAGTCCGTCGGCTCCGTCGGCGCGCTCGTACAGCGAGGCGTGCACGTGCACGCCGGTCTGCGCGGCGAGCCGCCGTGCGAACGAAACGGTCGGTCCGGACTGAAGATCCTCCGGCTGCGCCCCGACGGCCCGCGGGCCGTCGGGAGTGATCGCGAAGTATCGCGAGAGCGTCAGCTCCTGCAGGCAGACGATCCGTGCGCCCTCGGCGCCGGCCATCTGGATCCCGGTCGTGAGCGCCTCCAGATGCTCGTCGGGATCGCCGTGCCAGCGTTCCTGTACCAGGCCGAGCCGCAACGGCGCCCGCTCCGGTGGGCGTGTACGTGCCGGTGAGGGCGGCGGTGGGCCCGCCGTCAGTAGTAACGGCGGCTCAACCATGGCGAACCGGCACCTGCTGGGTGATGCAGTGCGGGCCGCCACCCCCGTAGGCGATCGCGAGGCCCGGCACGCCGATGATCTCGCGGTCGGGATAGGCCGCCGCGATCACCGCCAGGGCCTGCTCGTCGCTCGCCGCTCCCGACACCGGCACGATCACGGCACCGTTGCAGATGTAGAGGTTCAGGTAGCTGGCAGCGACCGTCTCGCCGGCCACCTCGCCGTAGGGCAGGAACGGCAGCTCCGTCACCTCGATCCCGGCGGCTCGCAGGCGCGCCTGGTTCTCCTGGCAGTTCCCGTAGTTGTGGTTGTCCTCGGGGACCGTCTGCAGCAGCGCGTGACCGGGGCGCGTGAAGGCTGCGATCAGGTCGACGTGGCCGTCGGTGTCGCGGTCCTCCAACAACCCCTTTCCCAGCCACACGATCCGCTGCACACCGAGTCGCGCGCGCAGCTCGTGCTCGATCTGCTCGCGTGAGCGCGAAGGGTTGCGGTTGGGGTTCAGCAGGCATTGCTCGGTGGTAAGCAACGTGCCTTCGCCATCGGTCACGATCGAACCTCCCTCGAGCACCAGTTCGGACTGCACGATCCGGTCACCGAGACGCTGCGCGATCAGCGCGCCGAGCTTCGCGTCCTGATCCCAGGGCGAGAACTTGCCGCCCCAGGCGTTGAAGCCGAAGTGCACCGCGATCCGCTCGCCGTCGTCGTCGTAGCTGTAGATCGGCCCGCTGTCGCGCAACCACGAGTCGTTGAGGGCAAGCTCAACCACTTCGACGGGGGTGCCGCAGGCCGCGCGTGCGGCCTGTGCGTCTGCCCCGGGGTTGGCGATCATCACAACCCGCTCGAACGCGGCGATCGCATTGGCGACGGTGGCATAGTCGGCGCGCGCGTATTCGATGCAATCGCCCCATAGCTCCAACCGGCAGGGCCATCCCATCAGCGTAAGCTCGTGGGGCTCCCATTCAGCCGGCGTGCGCACGCAGCGCAATCTACCGCGCTGCCAGGCACCGAGAGACAGATGGGTCCGCTGCGCGAGACGGCTCCGCTGACAAGACGGCGCCCACTGGAGGAAGCTACCGCCCGCTGGGCGAGTTGGCGCGGGCTGCGCGAGACGTCGGGGGCGCAGGAGTCGCGATAGGCTTCGCGCCATGGCAACCATGATCCTGCTGCGCCACGGCGAGAGCGAATGGAATTCGAAGGGACTGTTCACCGGCTGGGTGGATGTCGCGTTGTCGGACAAAGGCGAGGCGGAGGCCGCGAACGCCGGCCGGCTGCTCGGCGAGGCGGGACTGCGCCCCGGCCAGGTGCACACATCGGTGCTGAAGCGGGCGATCCAGACCGCCAACATCGCGTTGGCGCACGCGGACCTCCAGTGGTTGCCGGTGCGTAGGACGTGGCGCCTCAACGAGCGCCACTACGGCGCTTTGCAAGGCAAGAACAAAGCACAGACCAGGAACGAGTTCGGCGACGAGCAGTTCATGCTCTGGCGGCGCTCATACGACGTGCCGCCACCACCGATCGCCGACGACGATCCGCTCTCGCAGGTGGGCGACCCGCGTTACGCCGCGTTGCCCCCCGAGTTGCTGCCCAGGACTGAATGCCTCAAGGATGTGCTCGAGCGGATGCTGCCTTACTGGTACGACGCGATCGTCGCCGACCTCGTGGCGGGGCAGACGGTCCTCGTGGTGGCGCACGGCAACTCGCTGCGCGCGCTGGTCAAGCATCTAGACGGCATCAGCGACGAAGCGATCGCGGAGCTGAACATCCCGACCGGCGTGCCGTTGCTCTACGAACTCGACGCTGACTTCCGACCGTTGACGCCCGGCGGGCGCTACCTGGACCCGGAGGCCGCGGCAGAGGCTGCGCAAGCGGTCGCCAACCAGGGCAAGTAGGCGCAAGCCGGCGGTCCCCCCCGCGGCGATCAGGAAGCGTGAGGTGCCTAGCCCCGTGCCCCCCAACGCATCTCGTTGGGCATTCTGAATCGAGAATGCCCAACGAGATGCGTCGCCTTGTGGCTGACGGTCAACGCACGTAAGCCCACATTCGGACGACTAACGCATCTCCTTGGGCACTCTCAGCGGAGAATGCCCAAGGAGATGCGTTGGGGGCCCCGTGTAACCCGTTAGCGGGGCGGCGTGCCGGACCGGGATGCGAGACTTCAGGCGATGGGTGCCCACTTCCTCGTGTTCATCGGCGTCGCGGCGATCGTGATCCTGATCCCGGGCCCGGACACGGCGGTCGTAACCAAGAACGTGCTCTTCCATGGTCGCCGCACCGCGCTGGGGACCTCGCTCGGGGTCAGCGCCGGCCTGTCGATCTGGACACTGGCGGCGGCGGCCGGCGTCGTCTCGGTGGTGCGAGCCTCGGCGGCGGCGTTCACCGTGCTGAAGCTCGTCGGCGCGCTCTACCTGGTCTGGCTCGGGTTCGGAGCGCTGCGCGCAGCCCGGCATGCGGCCGCCGCAGGGCATGGCTCTGAGGCGGCGAGCAGGCCGGCGATCGGCGCGATCGGGGGCTTTCGCCAGGGCTTGTTCAGCGACCTCGCGAACCCCAAGATCGGGGTCTTCTTCACCAGCCTGCTGCCGCAGTTCGTCGACCCCGGACATGCGGTCCTGCTCCCGTTCCTGACGCTCGGCGGGGTGTTCGTGCTGATGACGCTGCTGTGGCTATCCGCGTACTGCCTGATTGCGGCGCGGGCCGCCGAGACGCTCATGCGACCCAAGGTCAAGGCGGCGCTCGACCGCGTCACCGGCGTCGTGCTGATCGCGATCGGGCTGCGGCTCGCGACCGAGCACCGCTGAGGAGCTCAGGGGACGAAGCGAAGCGTGATCAGGTTCGTGGCACCGCTCGAGCCGACGGTCTGGCCCGCGGTGATCACCACCGCATCTTCGCTGCTGAGCCCGTCCAGCTCCGATGCAACCAGCATGGCCCCCTCGAGCAGCGCATCGGTGTCCGGGGAGTGCTCGAACATCGTCGGAAACACGCCCCATTCGAGCGCCAGCTGTCGGGCGACGCGTTCGTCGTCGCAGAGCGCGTGCACAGGTCGGTTGGGTCGGTAGCGCGCACACTTTCGCGCCGTCGAGCCGGTCGAGGTCGGGACCACGATCGCGGCCGCGTTGACGTCGCGAGCGAGCGCCACGGCGGCGTGCATGACCGCCTCGTCGGGACTCGGCGGCGCCGCGTGCGGGCCGCAGTAGATCTCCTGGCGCTCGGCATTCTCGGCGATCTCGGCCATCGTCCTGACCGTCTCGAGCGGATAAGAGCCGATGCTGGTCTCGCCCGACAGCATCACCGCGCTGGTGCCGTCCATGATCGCGTTGAACACGTCCGCTGCCTCAGCCCGCGTCGGCAACGGCGAGTTGATCATCGACTCCAGCATCTGCGTGGCGGTGATCACCACCTTCCCCTGGCTGCTGGCTTTGTGGATCGTCGCCTTCTGCATCTCGGGGACACGCGCGATCCCGGCCTCGACGCCGTAATCGCCCCGGGCGACCATGATCCCGTCGGCCGCCTCGATGATCGAGTCGAGATGATCGAATGCCTCGACCTTCTCGACCTTGGCGATGATCCGCGCCGAGCTGCGCAGGCGCTGCAGCAGCGCACGCAGCTGATGGATGTCCTCGGCACATCGCACGAACGACAGCGCCACGTAGTCGGCGTTGCACTGAGCCGCGACGGCGGCGTCACGCTCGTCCTTGGCGGTGATCGCCGGTGCGTTGGTCTGCGTGTGCGTGACGTTGACGCCCTTGCGAGCGCTAACCGCTCCGGGCACGCTGACGACGGCGCTCGCCACCTCGCCGTCCACGCTGATCACCGTCATCCGTGGCGCACCGTCGCCGATGACGATCTCCGAGCGCTCGGTCAGCAGCTCGCAGAAGCCCTCGTAGGCCACCGTCAGGGCGCCTGGGGTGCGTTGCGCGACGGCGCTCGAGCCCGTGATCAGCACCTGCTCGCCGGCATGCAGCCCGCGCGGCTCGATCTCCCCGGAAAGCCGGATCTTCGGTCCCTGGAGGTCGAACAGGACGGCTACCGGGCGAAACGCCCGATCGGCAGCTGCGCGCAGCTGCGCCGTGCGCCTGATCAGCTCCTCGGTGGTCCCGTGCGAGCAGTTCAACCTGGCGCAATCCAAGCCGGCGTCGATCAGCTCGTCGAGCAGGCCATCGGTCGATGGCCCGAGCGTCGCGACGATCTTCGTGCGCCGCAGCGGCGCATGTTCCTGCTCCGATCTCGTCCACGGTGCCAGTGGGTCGCTGATCGTCATCGTCAAATGCCCCTTCGTCAGATTGCCTTGGTGTCCAGCACGTCGCTGTAGCGCTCGGTCCTGTTATCGGCCCAAGCGGCCGCCGGTGTAATCACGCAGCGGTTTTGTAAGCTTCTGAATTGACATGCGGTCTTCGCGCCCTGGTCTACTGCACGGGCGCAGCTGACGGTGGGCCCGCAGGCCGCCGCAGCTCTAGGTGGGTCAGCCGTGCTGGTGCTCGGCGGCGCGCTTGCGACTCTGGGCCGCCTGCGCCTCGGGCTCGCCGTGCAAGCGGCGGGGATGGCGATTCTGGGCGTCGTCGGGATCGCGGTGCTCACCGGCGGCGGCGTTGCCGGTGCGGCGTTTCGCAGTGCGGTGGCACCGGCGCTCGGGCTCGACCGGTTGAGCGGCTTCTTCCTGGTGGTACTCGCCCTGACGGCTGTTCCGACCTTGCTGTTCGCGCGCGACTACCTCCCCGGAAGCTCCGGGGCGCGCGGCGTCGGGGCGCTGACAGGCGGCTTCCTGCTGACGCTCGTCGGTGTACTGGCGGCCCGGGACGTGAGCACCTTCCTCGCGTTCTGGGAGCTGATGACGCTCCTCCCAGCCGCGGCGATCCTGGTAGCCAAGCGCAACCACGAGGTCCGCGCGGCGGTGTACGCCTACGTCGCGATCACCCACCTGGGCGGCGCCGGCGTCTGGATCGCGTTGCTCGTGCTCCAGCACCACGCTGCGATCGGCCATCCGGCGGCGCTGGCGGCGGCCGGCAGCGGCGCGCAGACGTTGGTCGCAATCACGGCGCTGGTCGGGTTCGGCACCAAGGCCGGATTGATGCCGCTGCACTCGTGGTTGCCGCGCGCGCACCCCGTCGCGCCATCGCATCTCTCGGCGCTGATGTCGGGCATGATGATCAAGGTCGCCCTCTACGGGCTGATCCGCGTCGACTTTCAATGGCTCGGGGCGACGCCACGCTGGCTGGCGATAGCGCTGCTGGCGATCGGTCTGCTGTCCTGCCTGGGCGGCGTGCTTTGGGCGCTGGTAGAGCGCGACCTCAAGCGCCTGCTGGCGTACAGCTCGATCGAGAACGTCGGGATCGTGACGCTCGCGCTCGGGGCCTCGCTACTGCTGGCCGACGCCGGCGCTCGCACCTGGGCTGCGATCGCATTCGCCGCGGCGCTGCTGCACATCGCCAACCACGCGACTTTCAAGGCGTTGCTGTTCCTCGGCGCCGGCGCCTTCCAGCAAGCCGTCGGAAGCCTCGAGCTCGATCGCCTCGGAGGCCTCATGCGGCGCATGCCTTGGACCGGCGGTGCCTTCCTGGTCGGCTGCTGTGCGATCGCCGGGCTGCCGCCGCTGAACGGTTTCGCGTCGGAGTGGCTGGTGCTGCAGTCGCTGCTGCACGGCGCGTTTCAGCGGCCGGTCGGCCTCGCGCTGCTCGCCGGGCTGGCGCTCGCCGGGTTGGCGGCCACGGCGGCGCTGGCGCTGCTGTGCTTCGTCAAGGTCGTCGGTCTCTCGCTGCTCGGGGCGCCGCGGCGCCCCGAGTCCGCAGCTGCGGTCGATCCGCCGCTCGGGATGCGGGCGGGGATGGTGATCCTGGCGGGGCTGTGCGTGGCGCTTGGGCTCGTACCGGGCCTCGTGCTGCCGACGCTCGCGCAGCTCGCGCCGGGTGCCGCCGGCCACGCGCGACTGCCGCGAGCGCTTGGCCTGGTGGCACCGGGTACCGGCTCCTATCCGGCGTTCGCGCTGGCGCTCGCGCTGATCGCCCTGACCGCCGTGCTGGCCGGACTGCGCGGATCCAGGCGCACGGCGCCAGCGCCGGCGTGGGCGTGCGGGCAACCGCTCGTGCCGGCACTCGGTTGGACGGAGGCCGCGTTCACGAAGCCGCTGCGGCTGGTGCTCGAGTCGATCCTGCGCCCGCAGCGCGAGCTCGAGGTCGTGCGTGGCGGCGGCATGGTGCAGAAGATCAGCTACTCGGGCCACGTGCCGTCGCTGGTTGACAACCTGCTCTACGAGCCGACGATTCGCGCCGGGTTGCGCCTGGCGGCGCTCGCGCGGCGCCTGCAAACGGGCGACGTGCGCACCTACGCCGCCTATCTGCTGGGACTCGTGATCGCGCTGCTGGCGCTGGCACGGATCGGCGTGTTCTAGTGAACGCACTCGCCGCGACCGTACAGATCCTCGGCGTGGCGCTGGCGCCGCTGTTGCCGGGCACCATCCAGGCGCTCAAGGCGCGGCTGCAGGGACGCCGCGGTCCGTCGCCGCGCCAGCCCTACCGCACGCTGCGGCGGCTGTGGTCGAAGACCGCCGTCAATCCCGAGGGCACGAGCTTCGTGTACAGGATCGCGCCGCCGCTGGTCGCCGCCTGCCTGATCGCGGCGCTGCTGATCGTCCCGGTCGCGGGTCGCGCCGGGAACTTCGGGATCGGGCACGACGCGATCGCGCTCGTCGGCGTGCTCGCGCTGGCGCGCTTCGCGCTCGCGGCCGCAGCCTGGGATACGGGCAGCGGCTTTGCGCTGATGGGTGCCGCTCGCGAGCTGATGATCGCCGTGTTCGGGGAGGCGCTGCTGATCCTGGCGCTGCTGGTCGTCGCGCTGCCAGCGCACAGCACCGACCTGCTGTCGATGACGCGGGCGGCGGCGGGCGGGCAGATCTGGAGCGGGCCGACGCACTGGTGCGGCGCGATGGCGTTCGCGCTGGTGATTCTGGTCGAGACCGGCCGCCAGCCGATCGACAACCCGGACACGCACCTGGAGCTGACGATGATCCACGAGGGTCCGTTGCTCGAGTACGCCGGTCGCGACCTGGCGCTGCTGCAATGGGCCGCTGCGGCGCGCCACTGGGTGATCCTGGTGCTCGCAGCCGAGCTGTTCCTCCCCCACGAGCGCGCGTTCGGCGCCGGCTTGGGAGTGCTGGCCGTGGAGGTCGCGGCGCTGTGCGCAGGACTCGCCGTGATCGAGACCTACGAAGCGAAGATGCGGATCCTGCGCGTGCCGGCACTGCTGGGCGTCGGTTGCATGATCGCGCTCGCGGGCGCGGGCCTGTGGATCGGCGGGGTCGGGGCGTGAGCGGCGCGCTCGTCAGCTGGGTCGGTGCATGAGCGGCGCGCTCGTCAGCGCGATCGTCGTGCTCGGCCTGGCGGTGGTCGTGGTCAGGCGCCGGTCGGTCGCGATCCTGCTGCTGGCCACGCAGTCGCTGGCGCTCGGCATCGGCGCGCTACGGCTCGCCGGCGGGCGACCGGACGGCTATCTGGTCGCCAGCATCGTGCTGCTCAGCAAGGCGATCGTGATCCCGTCGCTGCTGTATGCGGTGACCCGCCGGACCCCCGAGCCGCACCTGGTGCTCGCGGCCCACGGGCCGCTCGTGCGCCTGACCGGCGCCGGCGCGGTCGCGCTGCTCGCGGGACTGCTGGTGCCACCGCTCGGTCTCGGCAACCCGCAAGCCGTGCACGCGGCGGTCGCGCTGGTCCTGGTCGGGATCGCGATCGTGGTCGCGCGCCGGCCGGTCCTGTTCCAGCTGGTCGGGCTGATCGTGGCGGAGAACGGCCTGACGCTGCTGGCGATCTCGGTCCCGGGGGGACTGTCCTACGTGGTCGAGCTCGGAGCGCTGTTCGATCTGGCGCTGGTGGTGACCGTGGCGGCCGCGTTCGCACGCAAGATCCACACCGAACTGGGCACCGGCGACACGACGCTGCTGCGAGGCCTGCATGACTGACCGGGTGGGACTGCTGGTGGCGGTGATGGTGGCGGTTCCGCTCGCGGGCGCGGCGCTCGCGCTGCTTACACGCGACGCCCGGCAGGCGGATCGGCTGGCAATCGCCACGGCGCTGCTGACCGCCGCGGTCGCGCTGGCGCTCGCCGGCACCGCGCTCGCGCGCGGGGGCCGGCCGGCGCTGCGGGGCCACTGGTACCTGATCGATGGTGCCAGCGGCGTGCTGCTCGCGGTGATCGCGGTGATCGGCTTGTGCAGCGCGCTCGTCTCGCCCGCCTACCTGCGCACCAGCGGGCGCAGCTGGACGACAGCTGCCCGTTCACGGAGGCTCTACTACGCCGCGCTGTTCGTCTTCTGGGCAGCCTTGCTGGCTGTCCCGATCGCCGGCAACCTGGCGGTCGTCTGGCTGATCGTCGAGGCGACGACCGCCGCATCGGCGCTGCTGGTCGCGTTCACCGGTGGCCCCAACGCGCTCGAGGCCGGCTGGAAGTACCTCGTCTTGACGACGCTGGGGCTGTCGATCGCCTTGCTCGGGATCATCGTGCTGGCCGTCAGCCAGGCGAACGCCGGCCACCACGACCTCCACGCGCTCGACTGGCACGCGCTGCGAATCGCCGCGCACGGACTGCCGCGGACTTCGACGCTGATCGCGTTCGTGCTGTTGCTGGCCGGCCTGGCGACCAAGATCGGCTGGGCCCCGGTCCACAACTGGCTGCCGGACGCGCACAGCGAGGCGCCGGCGCCGATCAGCGCGTTGCTGTCCGCAGCGCTGCTGCCAAGCGTGCTGCTGGTCGCATGGCGGGTCAAGCAGACGCTGCAGCCGTCGGTCGGAGCCGGCACCACACGCGCCGTGTTCATCGCCTTCGGGCTGGCCTCGATCCTCGTCGCCGTCCCGTTCCTCTGGCAGTCGCAACCATGGAAGCGGCTGCTGGCCTACTCGAGCCTCGAGCACATGGGCGTGATCGCGCTCGGGATCGGCTTCGGCACGCCGCTGGCGATCGCCGGCGTCGTGATCCACGTCGCCGGGCATGCGCTCGCCAAGGCGCTCGGGTTCTATGCGGCGCTGCCGCTGCTGCGGATCGATCCGCAGGCCGGCAAGCGCGCGCCGGCCGGAGTGGCCGGCGACAGTCCCGCGACCGCGGCGGCGATGGGCGTCAGCCTCACGGCGCTCGCCGGTCTTCCGCCTTCGCCGCTATTCCTGTCCGAGCTGCTGATCGTGCTCGGCGGCGTCGCGGCGGGTGACGTCGCGGTCAGCGCGATCGTGGTCGTGGCGCTCGGGCTTGGATTCCTCGGGCTCCTGCACGCGCTGATCGAAGGGGTCCTCGGCGAGCAGCCCAAGCGCCGCCGGCGCCGGGTCCAGCGCGCGCAGCGCCCGACGATCGCGCTCACAGCGATCTTCGGGACCGGCTTGCTGGCGCTGTTCCTCGCCGGACCGCTGCTGGTCGGCTCGGGCTTCGTCGAGACGCTGGCGCGAGGGGCACTGTGACCGAGCTCGCGCACGTCGAGGCGGCCGGCTGGCGAGCGGCGCTCGAGCGAGCGCTCGCCGCCGGCGAGCGCTTCGGGGGCGCCTGGGCGACCGCACGAGCCGGGGGGACGCTGCAATGGCGTGCGCTGATCGTCTCCTCGCACACGACTCGGGTGCTCTGCACCGACGCGGCGCACAGCACCGTCGACAGCATCGTCGATCTGGTGCCGGCGGCGGACTGGGACGAGCGCGAGGCGCACGATCTCTACGGACTGCGGTTCGCCGGCCACGAACCCCTGCGCACGCTCGTCGATCACACCGACGACGCGCAGCAATGGATGACGCCGGTCAGCGGCGACGGCGTGCACCAGATCGCGGTCGGCCCGATCCACGCCGGCGTGATCGAATCCGGGCACTTCCGCTTTCACGTCGTCGGCGAGCGGATCCTGGCGATGGATCCGCGACTGTTCTACAAGCACCGCGGCCTGCAGCGCGCCGCCGAGGGCTGCCATCCCGATCAAGCGCTGGCCTACGTGCAGCGCGCCTGCGCGGCCTGCGCGGTGTCCAACACGGTTGCCTACGCACAGGCGATCGAGAACGCCCTCGGACTGGAGCCAGACCGCGATCTGCGTGTCGCGCGCACCGTGTTGCTGGAGCTCGAGCGCGTCTACAACCATCTTCACGACATCGGCGCGATCTGCGCCGGTGTCGGCTTCGCCGCCGGCACGATGGCGTTCGCCGCGTTCAAGGACCGTGCCCAGCAGCTGGCCTTGCACGCTTTCGCTCACCGCTTCCTGTTCGGCACGGTCGCGGTCGGCCGCGGCGTTGTCGAGCTCGACGCCGGTGGCGCCGACGCGCTGCGCGCGGGGCTCCGCGAGCTGCGGGCCGACGCCGCCGCGGCGTGGCGGGAGCTCGAGTTCGCCGGCTCGCTGCAAGCGCGTCTGGGCGGCGTCGGCGTGCTCGCGCGCGAGCACGCGCTGGCGCTCGGCGCCGTCGGTCCGCCGGCGCGCGCCGCGGGCGTCCGCGAAGACCTGCGCAGCGCCAGTCCGAGGCTCGCCTACGACGGCTTCTCACCGGCGGCGCCGGTGCTGCCGACCGGCGACGTCGCCGCCCGGCTCGAGCTCCGCGAGGCCGAGCTCGAGGCCTCGTTCGAGCTGCTCGAGGCGCTGCTGGCCGGACCGCTGGCGCGTGGCTCGGTGCTCGCCCGCCGGCGCGTCGGCCGGCTCGAAGCCGGGCTTCACTCCGGCGAGCGGCCCGGCGTCGGGCTTCACTCCGGCGAGCTACTAGGCGTCGGGCGCATCGAGAGCCCACGCGGCGCGAGCGCGTGCGCCGTGCAACTCGACGGCGAGCGCGTCACGAGGGTGCACCTGCGCACCGGTTCGTACGCCAACTGGCCGGCGCTCGCGCACGCCACCGCGGGCAACCTGATCCCAGACTTCCCCCTGATCAACAAGAGCTTCGAGCTCTGCTACGCCTGCGTGGACCGCTGATGTTCCTGCTTCTGGCGCAACTCGCAGCGGTCCGCCGGCAGGTGCGCCTGCCGGCCGGAGACGCCCGCTGGCTGGCGATCCGGCACGTCGACGCCGGCTCCTGCAACGGTTGCGAGCACGAGCTCGGCTCGGTCACGAACCCGCTGCACGACCTCCAGCGCCACGGCCTCGACATCGTCGCCTCGCCGCGCCACGCCGACATCTTGCTGGTCACCGGGCCGGTCACCAAGCGCATGGCCGGACCGCTGCGGATCGCCTACGAGGCGATGCCCGAGCCACGGCTCGTCGCCGCACTCGGCGACTGCGCACTGGGCTGCAACGTGCTCGGGTTGGATCAGGAGCTCGCCGGGCCGCTGGCGGACCTGCTCACGGTCGATATCCGCATCCCCGGCTGCCCACCGACTCCCGATGCGATCGCCGAGCACCTGCTGGCTGCGATCGAGCAACGCTCCTCCGTAGTCGAGCTAGTCGACGCGAAACCCACGAAATAGTTCGCGTTCGCGTCGAGGTTCAGCTCGGCGGTGGCGTAAATTGATCTCCGATGAACCCCAAGCCGGCATCCGACTCTCAGTCCCAGCTCGTTCGCTGGATGGACGTGCTCGACGCCAACACGGCCGGAAGGGTCCACGGCGGCACCGTGATGAAACTGTGCGACGAGGCTGGCGCCCTTGCTGCGATCAAGCACTCGCGCCGGCGAGTGGTGACCGCGGCGATGGACCGGATGGCGTTCCGCTACCCGATCTGGGTCGGCGATCTGGTCACCCTGAGCGCAATGGTCAACGCCGCCTGGCGGACCTCGATGGAGGTTGGCGTGCGGGTCGAGGCGGAGAACCCGTTCACCGGCGAGGTCCGCCACACGAACACGGCTTACCTGACGATGGTCGCGCTTGACGGCGATGGCAATCCGGCGCCGGTGCCGCCGCTGCTGCTCGCCGACGCGGACGCGCAGCGGCGCATGCACGGAGCGGAGCTGCGGCGTGCCAACCGCCTGGCCGAACGTGAACTGATCCTCTACCACCGCGAGCGGGAGACCGTCTGATCGGGCAGCGAGCCGACCGGATCGAGCCCCGCCAGAGCAGCCAGGCCGTTGCTCGCGTCGACGATCTCGTCGAGCTCGGCGAGTAAGGCCACGCCGTCGCGATCAGGCGGGCAGGTGCGCTCGAAGGCACTCAGGCCGGATCTCAAATCCGGTAGCGGATCACCCTGCAGGCGAGCGGTGGAGCGGGTCTGCAGCCTCACCTGCACAACCCCCAGGAGCGCGTCGATATCGCGCCGAACGGCAGCGAGCGCGGGCAGCGGCCGGTGCCGGCGATCGGCTTCGAGATCGAGCCGCAGCACATGCGCCGCCTGTACCAGCCGCCGCATCGCCCCCAGTGCCCCGAGCGCCTGGTTGACATCGATCCGCCGGGCAGGCGGCTCGGACAGCGATTGGGCGACGTTCGCCTCGGCGGTGGTCCGCGCCAGCCGGGCACTGCGCGCCAGGGCACCCAGCTGCTCACGCGGAAGGGCGCGACCTTCGCCAACGGCGCGTAGCACGGTCCCGAGGTAGGCCCGCAGGGCGCCGGTCAGCTCAGCCAGCGACTCCCACGCGGAGCCGCTCGTCCAGGTCGGCCAGATCGCATAGGCGATCAGCCCGAGCGTGCCGCCCACCAGCGTGTCGACTAGACGCGCTCCGGCCGTGGAGAGCGTGTCCGGGCTGATCGCGTTGAGCAGGAACACGACCAGCGCCGTGATGAACGCGAAGCCGGCCGCGAAGCTCGCCGGGAACACCGCGTACGCCGCCCACGCCAGGAGGCCGACGATGATCACCGTTTCGGCTCCGGCTGGATGCAACCCGACCGCGATCAGACCGGCCAGCCCGACGCCGATCACCGTGCCGAGCGCACGCTCGGTGCCCCGCGTGAAGGTCGCGCCGAACTCAGGGCGCAGCACGGTGGCGGCGGCCACCACCACCCAGTAGCTGCGCGCGAGCGGCAGTTGGCGCGCGATCGCCTCGGCCGCCAGCACGACCACCGCGAGTCGCAGCGCGTGGCGTCCAGCGGGCGAGCGCAGCCGCGCGTTGGCGTGGACGAGCGCCAGATCCGCCCGCAAGCGCTGCAGCGGCCTGCTGGTGGCGCGGTATGGGCGCCGGCTGCGCAGCCCGCCCCGTTCACCCGCAGCGGGCGCGAGGCCGGCGAGCGCCCGCAACTGCCCGGCGAGGGCTGACAGGCCGCGAATCAGACGCACCTCGTTAGCGCCGGCAAGCACCGACGGCGAGGCGAGCGTGTCAATGCCCGCCTGTGCCCTCAGCGCCGCCACAGCGGCGCTGAACTCACGGACCTGGTGGTCAAGCTCGACGGCGGCCTGCGCATCGCCTTCGATCGCGGCGGCTGCCCGCTCCAGGGCGCGGGCAGCGGTGGCCAGGGAGGATGCGGTCCGGGTCCCGGCGGCCTGCGGCGGCTGCTCGCCTGTGCGTTGGGCGGCAAGCCGCTGCGAACCGGTCATGCGTGCGCGCAACGCGTGGATCT
This sequence comes from uncultured Solirubrobacterales bacterium, assembly GCA_963709135.1. Lineage (GTDB taxonomy): Bacteria > Actinomycetota > Thermoleophilia > Solirubrobacterales > Solirubrobacteraceae > Palsa-465. Next base: position 1,366,732 of record CAVPVI010000005.1, read on the forward strand.
GGCTCAGCGCGAGCCGCATCCGGTGCCCTTCGTCGACCAGGCTGCGCAACGTCATCACCGCCGCGTCGCCGAACAGCGACGGCGAGGCCAGTGTCATCGCGGCCTGATCGAGGGCGCCGGCGGCCGGCAGTGCCGACTCCTCTGAGCTGCCTGCGGCCAGCTCTGCGAGCGCTCGGTAGGCGCCGGCGACGGCGACCCGCTGCGCTCGCAGGGGCGTGGACCAGCGCACGAGCGCCAGGAACAGCACCTCGGCGCAGCCTCCGGCGAGCACGAGCCCGGCCAAACCCAGCGCCGCCGGGGCGGCCTCGCTGAAGCGCCCGAATACGACCACGGCGATGATCGCCTGCGTCCCGACGACCGCGCCGCGCTTGCCGAGCGCCACCAGCAGCCCGCCGAGCAGCGACCAGACACCCAGCACCACCAGGTGCAACCAAACAACCGAGCCGGTCACGCAGCCGACAAACGTCGAGGCCGCCATCGAGGTCGCATCGGTCGCCATCAGGGCCAGCGGCGGCCGCCCACCGCCGGTCCGCCAGGCGATGCCGACCAGCATCGCCCCGGCACCCATCGTCACGCCGGCAACGGGGTCACCGCCGGCGATCCCAGCGCCGAGCACCACCGTCACCGGAATCGCCGCCTGCAGCCCACCAGTGGCCGACACCATGCGGCGATCGAAGCGGGCCGCGGCAAGAACTGCCGCGGCTATCGCAGCCGACTGAGATGCCGATCCGGCAGGTTGCGTTGTCACACTCGCGCGATCTATACATCTTCCCCCTCTATATCCAGGGGTCCATTACGTGAACTGGGTACTCTTCATCTGACGGCGATAATCCCTGTACAGCCATTGATACATGCTACATGGATGATTCGTGCTATGGTCGTCTCTACCTGTCGACCCGAAGGAGTCCAGATGAGCACACAGCGCTACCACCCGCAACATCGCATGAGCCCAACCGCTGGGCGGTGCTCGCCCTGCTCGGCGTCGCCCAGCTGATGGTCGTGCTCGACGTCGACGATCGTCAACATCGCGCTGCCGTCGGCGCAGAGGGCGCTGCACTTCTCCACCGACAGCCGGCAGTGGATCGATCACCGCCTACGCGCTGGCGTTCGGCAGCCTGCTGCTGCTCGGCGGCAAGCTCGGCGACCTGTTCGGGCGCAAGTGGACCTTCGTCGCCGGGCTGATCGGCTTCGCCGTGCGCCTCCGCGATCGGCGGCCTGGCGCAGTCGTTCGGGATGCTCGTCGCCGCGCGCGCCCTGCAGGGGGCGTTCGGCGCGCTGCTCGCCCCCTCGGCGCTCGGCCTGCTGACGGTCACCTTCGCGGGCTCGCCGGACCGCGCCAAGGCGTTCGGCATCTTCGGCGCGATCGCCGGCGGCGGCGCGTCGGTCGGGCTGCTGCTCGGCGGCGCGCTGACGCAGGCGCTGTCGTGGCGCTGGTGCCTGTACGTCAACCTCGTGATCGCGGTGCCGACGGCGATCGTGGCGCTGCGGCTGCTGCTCAACGCACGCGCCAGAGCGACCGGCCCCGGATCGACCTGCCCGGCGTCGCTCGTCGGCGTCGGCCGGCCTGTTCGCGCTCGTCTACGGCTTCTCCAACGCCGAGACGCAGCTCCTGGTCGAACCCGCTGACGATCGTCGCGCTCGCGCTCAGCGCGCGTGCTGCTGATCGCGCTTCGTCGCGCTCGAGCGCCGGGTCGCGCATCCGCTGCTGCCGCTGCACATCGTCTGGGACCGGGCCCGCGGCGGCGCCTACGCGTCGATCGTGCTGGCCGGCTCGGCCGTCTTCGCCGTGTTCCTGTTCCTGACCTACTACATGCAGCAGAACGCTCGGCTTCTCGCCGCTGCAGACCGGGCGTCGCGTTCCTGCCGATGAGCGTCATGATCGTCGTCACCTCGACGACCGTGCAGACGCGCGTGCTGCCCCGCACCGGCGCCAAGCCGGTCGTCATGGCCGGCATGACGCTCGGGATCATCGCGATGCTCCTGCTCACCCGGCTGACCCCGCACGGCGCGCTACGCCAGCCAGGTCCTGCCCGGGCTGATGCTGATCGGCCTCGGCGATGGGCTGCATCTTCGCGCCCGCGTTCTCGACCGCCACGCTCGGCGTCAAGCGCACCGAGGCCGGGATCGCCTCGGCGATGGTCAACACCTCCCAGCAGGTCGGCGGCTCGGTCGGCACGGCGCTGCTGAGCACGATCTTCGCCAGTGCCGCCGCCAGCTACGCGTCGACGCCCACATCCACGACTGCGGGTCTCGCCAGCTGCGGCATCGATCCACGGCTACACGATCGCGTTCGAGTGGGCCGCCGGGCTGTTCGGGCTCGGCCTGCTGGTCGCACTGCTGATCCTCCCGACCGACGGGGCAGCGCGCGCCCGCGACGCCCAAGCGCAAGCGCAAGCCGAGCTCAGCCTCGAGAGCATCTAACCGCGTAGATACGCGCCGGCGCCCGGCGCCTTGGACTGTCGCGCATGCACATCACCGACGGCTAGCGGGGTCACCTGGGCGCCCGTTGCAATCTCGATCACCGGGTGCGCCGAGGGTGTCAGCCAGCGAAGCACCTCGAGCAGCTCGGGCTCGGGCAATGCCACGCACCCCTCGGTGGCGGTACCCATCCAGCTGTGCAGGAAGATCCCTGACCCGAGCGCGCCCGGCCCAGACACGACCGGGCTCATGTTGAAGCGGATCACCGCGAAGTACGGATAGGCGACGGTTTCGGTCCACAGCGCCTCCGACCAGGCGGCGAACGACGGCGTCGCGGCGCACGGCACGTGCACGAACTGGTTGTACTGGGACGAGTACGGATCCTCATCCCACCAGTCGCCACAAACGAGTTGGTGGTAGGCGTAGTGCAGGCCCCCCGGGTTCGGATCGATGCCGTACATCGTCGAGCCGATCCCGAACACCCCGATCGGGGTGGCGTGATCCCCCTCGCGGCGGGCGGCTGCGGGGAGCAGATGGCCGGAGCCCGTCTCCGCCTGCCAGGCCGCGAACACCGGCCGCCACGGCGAGCGGCTGTTCGCGCGCTGGTAGGTCCGCAGCGTCGCCAGGTAGCCCGGCGCGGATGGATCGCTGGTGGCGCTCCAGACGACGATCAGCTGGTCCGCGCCAGCGGAAATCTGCACGCCGGCGCGGGCAGCCGCAGCGTGCGGCGCGGGCGTCGACGGCGGCGTGGACTTCGGCGCCGACTTCGGCACCGGCGCGTGCGCGCTTGCCGCCGCCACACAGGAGACGGTCGATGCCGTGAGCGCGGCGCCGAGCACGAGCGCTGCCGGCATCACGCAACGCCGCAACCGGCTACAGAGAGACTGCAAGGGGATACAGAGAAGCTACCGAAAGATCAACCGATCACGACCGGCTCACGCGGCAACCGGTCAGGTTCGAACTCGCTCAGCAGCTCGGCGGCGTGATCGATGCGGGCTCGCCCGCGGGCGAGCCCGAGCGTATGCGCGAGCAGTGCGAGGGTGGCGGCCGGCGGCTCGCCGCGGTCGGCGAGTGTCGCCGCGCCGTGGCGCTTGGCCAGCCGCGCGCCGTCCGCTCCGAACACCAGCGGGACGTGCGCATAGTTAGGCACAGGCAGTCCGAGCAGCCGCGCGAGCAGGATCTGGCGTGGCGTCGACCGTGCCAGGTCGGCGCCGCGCACGACCTCGCCAATGCCCTGCTCGGCGTCATCGACGACGACCGCGAGCTGGTACGCCGGCACTCCGTCGGCGCGCCGCACGACGAAGTCGTCGATGATCCCGCCGCAGGCACCTAGCAGCCGGTCCTCGAACTCGATGTGCGCGGAGCCGGCGCGTAGGCGCAGCGCGAACGGCCGGCCCTGCGCGATCCGTAGCCGCCGCTGCGCGGCGCTCAAGCGGCTGCAGGTGCCGGGGTAGGACCCTTCGGGCAGCACACCGTGTGGCGCCGAAGCGGCCTCGCGGATCTCGGCGCGGGTGCAGAAGCACTCGTACAGGCATCCCTGAGCCTGCAGGCGCGCCAGCGCCTCGGAGTACAGCGAGCCGCGCTCCGACTGGCGCACGGGCGATCCGTCCCAATCGATCCCAAGCGCGCGCAGATCGTGGAGCTGCGAGCGCTCGAGCTCCCGCCGCGAGCGCTGCGGGTCGAGATCCTCAACCCGCAGCCGGAACCGCGCCGCTTGCGAGCGCGCAAACAGCCAGGCGACGAGCGCCGTCCGCAGGCTGCCGAGATGCAGGGGTCCGGTTGGTGAGGGCGCGAAGCGACCGTCGGCCGACATAGCAGACAGTGTGGTAGCACGCGGCTGCGGGTGCCCTCAGGCGACAAGCGCTTCGCGCCGTGGCACCAGCCCGCGCTCCAGCAGCGACCGCGGGATCGTCGAGGCGAACCGGTCCGGGTTGCGCTCGCCGGCGGCCAGCAGCGCTTCGATCGCCAAGCGCAGCGCCGGCGGGCGGTGGCTTCCGTGCGCGTCGGAGGCGATCACGGCCCGCGGCACGCGGTCCAGCAACGCCAGCGCAGTGCCGCGAACGGCCGCGCCGTTGACGCCGAGCAGGGAGCCAGCAGTCAGCTGCAAGAGGCTGCCGAGGCTCAGCTCGCGCACGAGCGATGCCCTCGTCTCGGGTGTCTGGGTAACGCGCTCCGGATGCGCGAGGACGATCCCGAAGCCGCGCTCGCGAAGCTCATCCGCGGCCGCCTCGAAGTTCCCGTCGAGCCCCGCGAACGGCGCCTCGAGCAACAACCAGCGCCCGCCTTGCGGACCCTGGGCGATCTGCTCGAGCTCCTGCTGGGCGAGGCGGCCGACCATCGTGTGAGCGAGCTCGCCGCCGGGCAGCACCGACAGCTGCAGCGATTCGCGCTGCAGCTGCTCGCCCAGCTCGCGGGTACGGTCGAGGATCTCGCTCGGGTCGGTGATGTGCTCGGGGTGGACGTGCGGGGTGACCACGACGACTTGCGTACCGTCGGACACGGCCGCCGATGCCAGCGCGACGCTCTCATCCAGCGAGGACGGACCGTCGTCGACGCCCGGGAGCAGATGGAAATGCAGCTCGACAAAGCTCATACCGTCCCCAATGATCGTCACCGCAAGCGACGATCCCGTGACGATTACGTGAACGCGGGACGCCGGCGGTCGCGGCATCGAGGTTATGCTTGCGCGATGGTCGTCGGGGTGATCGGCTGCGGGACAATGGGTAGGGCGCTGGCGCGCGGCTGGGGCCTACCGGTCCTGTGCAGCGACGCGGTGGCGGAGTCGGCGCGTAAGCTCGCCGCACAGACGGGCGGCGAAGCGCTCGCGAGCAACGCCGAGGTGGCGCAGCGGGCTGACCTCGTGGTCCTCTGCCACAAGCCGTTTCAGCTGCAGGCGGTCGCCGAGCAGCTCGGCGGCCGGGCCAAGGCGGTCGCTTCGATCCTCGCCGGCGTGTCGCTCAGCGAGCTCGAAGCCACGTATCCCGGCACGCCGGTCGTGCGGCTGATGCCGAACACGCCCGTCGAGGTGCAACGTGGCGTGATCTGCTACGCGCTCGGCAGCCTCGTCGGCGACGCCCTGGCGGCCGACGTGCTCGAGTTGTTCGGCCGCTCGGGCAAGGTGATCGCCGTCCAGGAGCGGCTGATCGACGTGGCGATGGGCCTGATGGGGGTCGCACCGGCATACGTCGCGTTGATCGCCGAGGCTTGGGCGGATGCGGGCATCGCGCACGGCCTGCCGGCCGAGCAGGCGGCGGAGCTGGTGTGCGAGGCAATCGCGGGGTCTGCGGAGCTGCTGCGCGCTCGTAACAACGACACGCTGGCGGTACGTCGCGCGGTGACGACGCCAGGTGGCAGCACCGCCCAGGGACTCGCGGCACTCGAGCGGGCCGGCGTGCGCCCCGCCTTCGCAGACGCCCTCGATGCCGTGATCGACCACCTGCGCTGAGCGCGCGCGAACGCCGCCGATCGCATGCTGGATAACCCAAACCGGGGTCAGCTGAGCCGTTTTGGGTCCATCGCTCTCGTAGAGCTGCTCGAGAGCCCAAACCGCCAAAGACAGCGTCGTAAAGGGCTCTCACCGCGGAGCGCTCAACGGCGGCGCCGCGCGAGGAACTCCGCCTCGGCGCGCCCGAGCTCCGACGCGGGTGGTTCGCCGTGGAGGTACTCGGCGGCGATCGCACCCCAGTCCGCGCCCGCCCGCAGCTGCTCCAGCACGACCGCGACGACGCCGTGCATGCGGCGGATCAGAATCGCGTCGGGAGGCAGCGTGAACTGGTTGACCTGCACGCGCGCAGCGGTGCGCTGCTCGGCGTGCCGCAGCTCGCGCTCACGCCCGCGGCGCCCACGATCAGGTGAGAACCTGCGCTCACCCGGGATCAAGTACCAGCGGGTCGCGATGCGCATCAGCGCCAGCGCGAACTCGGCGTCGACCGCGTCCGCCCGGCTGGCGGGCAGGTAGCCGGCGGCCTGCAGGGCCGCTTTGCAGGCAGGCGCATCACGGTCGGCAACGGCGAGCGCGACCGCGCGCTCGGCCACGATCCGCCCGCGGTCGACATTCCGCACAAGGCCGAAGTCCAGAAAGCACAGACGGCCGTCGGAGCCCAGCAGATAGTTGCCGGGATGAGGGTCACCGAGCGCGATCCGATCGCGATACAGAAGCCCGAAGAAGAACCGGAAGACGATCTCGCCGTAGCGGTCGCGCACCGCCTCCGGACGGCGGCGAACCTCCTCGAAGCGATCGCCCTGCACGTACTCGGACACCAGCACCCGCCGCGTGCTGAGGTCCAGGTGCACGCGCGGGACGCGCGCGAACGGATGTCCCCGCAGGAGTCGCTCGATCCGGCGCTGATTCTGAGCCTCGAGCTCGTAGTCGAGCTCCTCGGCGATCCGCTCACGCAACTCGCTCGCCAGCGCCCTCGCGTCGAGCCCCGGCGCCAGCCGCTTGACCAGCGGCACCAGCAGCATCGCGTTGCGCAGGTCGGTCTCGACCGCCTCCGCGACACCGGGGTACTGGACCTTGACGGCCACCTCCTCGCCCGCGATCGTGCGGGCGCGATGCACCTGGCCGATCGATGCAGCAGCCAATGCTTGCTCGTCGAACTCGGCAAACACCCGCGTCAGCGGGCCACCGAGCTCCTTGCGCAGCAACCGCTCCAGCTCCGCGAAGCGCACCGGCGGCACGTCGTCACGCAACGCGGCAAGCTTGCCCTGCAGCTGGTCACGCTCGTCTTCGGGGACCCCGTCGAGCTCGATCATCGAGAGCATCTGCCCGACCTTCATCGCGGCGCCACGCATCTGGCTGAGCTGCCCGACGATCTGATCGACCAGCGCCGCGGTGCGTTCGCTCTGCGCCGCAGCGGCGCGCTCGGGCGTGCGGACCCGGTTGGCGGTTCGCATCCCTGCCCAGCGCAGGCCCTGTCCGGTCACCAACCCACCGACCCGCGCTGTGCGCGCGATCCGGCCGGTCGGCAACTTACCGGCCTCGCGCAGCGGCTCTTCGGTCTCGGCGCTCACCGGGTCGAGCGTAGCGAGGCGCTGCGGGCGCGACCTAGGCACGCCCGCTGCGCTTGCCCTTCAAACAGGCTTGAGCTGATCAAACCGCTTGTTGGCGGCAAGCTCACGCCCGGCGAAACGGACGCGGACGATGCGGTATCGCCGGATCCCGGGTGGGCTCGGATCGATACGCGCGGCTTGCGACGAACGTGGATCTGAGACCAGCAGCACCTTGGTGGGTGTGATGCGATCGGTCATGAGATTCATGATCACGACTGCACCTTAAGCCTACATTGGCCGCTGGTCCAAGCTTTCCAACGTTCAGCTGGACCGGTGGGCGCCATCGGGAAGCGGAGCGCGCGATCGGCTTCCTGTATGACTATCTGCTCTGGCATGGCTACCGGCGAGGCTACCCCAGAGCAGGCCTCCGAGTTCGGCGGACGGACCGCGTGGGCGCGCAATCTCGCCGCGCCGGTGCGGGATTTCCTGAGCACCGAGACAGGCGGCGCCAGCGTGATGGTGGCCGCCACCGCGCTGGCGCTCGTTTGGGCCAACTCACCCTGGTCGCACGCCTACACCACGGTCTGGAGCACCAAGCTCGCGATCCAGATCGGCGCCTCCGCGATCTCCGCCGACTTGCGTCACTGGGTCAACGAGGGCCTGATGACGCTGTTCTTCCTGGTCGTCGGGCTCGAGGCCAAGCGCCAACTCGACCTCGGCGAGCTGCGCGAGCGACGACGGCTGGCGATCCCGGTATTCGCGGCGATCGGCGGCATCGCGATCCCGATCGGGATCTTCCTCGCGTTCAACGCGGGCGGCCCGGGAGCGCGCGGATGGGGTGCGGCGATGTCGACCGATACGGCGTTTTCGCTGGCAGTCGTGGCGCTGCTGGCGCCCCGCTCGGCGATGCGCCTGCGCGTGTTCCTGCTGTCCGTGGCGGTGGTCGACGATCTCGCCGCGCTGGTCGTGATCGCGGCCGTCTACACCAAGCACATCTCGATGCCGGCGCTGATCGTCGCGCTGGCGCTGTTCGGCGTGCTGCTGGCGTTGCGCTACGCACCGTTCGGGCGCGCGCCGCTGTCGATCGCGATCGCGATCGCGCTGTGGATCGCGATGTTCAAGTCGGGGATCGACCCGGTGATCTCGGGGCTGGCGATCGGCTTGGCGAGCAGCGCCTACACGCCGGCGCGCGCCGACCTCGAGCGCGCGACGGCGCTCGCGCATGCGTTTCGCGAGCAGCCGACGCCCGAGCTGGCGCGCAGCGCGCAGCAGGGCCTGGTATCCGCGATCTCGCCCAACGAGCGCCTTCAATACGGCCTTCACCCCTGGACCAGCTACGTGATCGTGCCGCTGTTCGCGCTCGCCAATGCCGGCGTCCACGTCACCGGCCACCTGCTTGCGCAAGCGGCCGGCTCGCCGATCACGCTCGGCATCATGCTCGGCTACGTCGTCGGCAAGCCGATCGGGGTCGCCGGCGGCTCGTGGCTGGCTTCCAGACCGCAGCTGCGCGGCCCGCGCGCGCCGGTCAGCGCCCCGCTACTGATGGCCGGCGGCACCTGCGCGGGGATCGGCTTCACCGTCTCGCTGCTGATCTCGAGCCTCGCCTTCGGCGGGCAGCGGCTGGCCGAGGCCAAGCTCGGGGCGCTGGCCACCGTGGTCCTCGCGCCGAGCGTGACCTGGATCGCGCTGGCGTTGATCGCACGGCTGCCGGCCAGCGTGCGCGCGCGCCAGCTGGCGCGCACGGCCGAGGAGATCCTCGATCTTGCCGACGAGGTCGACCCGGCGCGCGACCACATCCGGGGCCCGGACGACGCGCCGGTGACGCTGCTGGAATACGGCGACTTCGAATGCTCATACTGCGGTCAGGCGGAGCAGGTGATCCGCGAGCTGCTGTCCGGTCACGGTGACGAGGTCCGCTACGTCTGGCGCCACCTGCCGCTGAGCGACGTGCATGTCAGCGCCCAACTCGGCGCCGAAGCGTCGGAGGCGGCCGCCGCGCAGGGCAGGTTCTGGGAGATGTACGAGCTGCTGCTCGGCCACGAGGGCGCCCTGGCGCTGCGTGACCTGCGCCGCTATGCCCAGCAGCTCAACCTCGATGTCGAGCGCTTCATGGACGAGCTGCGCCGGCGCGAGTACGCGCCGCGCGTCAGCGAAGACGTCGCCAGCGCCGACGAGAGCGGCGTTTCCGGAACGCCGACGTTCTTCATCAACGGGCGCCGCCACTACGGGGTGTACGACATCGACACGCTCACGCAAGCGGTCAAAACCGCCAAGAACCGCGCCAAGCTCGCCTCCGGGCCACTCACAGAGGTGGGGCTGCGCGGCTGACGCCGCCGAGCTGTTATGCACCAGTCAGGGCAAAGCACACGTGTGACGCTCGCGAGGCCCGAGCGTATAGCTTGCGGAACTCGCTGCAACCAACGAAGGAGACCTCATGCATGCTCGGATTGCGGCCGCGGTGGCCGCCGCGTCGCTGTTGCTGGCCCCGGCGGCGCTCGCCGACGCCACGGCGCCTGCGACCCTCAGCGTGCAGGGCACAGGCGCGGTGTGGGTCACGCCCGACATCGCGTCGCTGTCGCTGTCGGTGGCACGCTCGGCGGCCAACTCCTCGGCCGCGCTGTCGGCGATGGACCGGCGCGTCGACGCGATCGTCGGCGCGGTCCGCGCGCTGGGCGTCCCCACCAGCGGGATCCAGACCGAGTCAATCGACACCTCGAGCGCCGTACTCACCACCGGCCCCCCCAAGCACCGAAGCCACGTGCGGCTCTACACCGCCACCGAGTCGCTGTCGATCACCTCGACCGCAACGCTCGCCGGGTCCGTGATCGATGCTGCCGTGCACGCCGGGGCGGATGACATCGACGGACCGAGCTTCTCGTTCTCCAACCCGTCCGCGGGCGTCAGCGCCGCCAATGTCGCGGCGCTCAACGACGCCACCCAGCAAGCGGACGCGGCCGCCGCGACGCTCGGCTACACCGTGACCGGCGTGCAGTCGGTCGACCTCGATCCGGGCTCGGAGGTCGTCGCCCCGGTGAGCTCCGGCCGCGCCGCGACGCCAAAGGCCGGCTCGACGACGCCGACGAGCCTGAGCCCGGGCGCTCAGGAAGTCGAGTCGACCGTCGCCGTGGTGTTCACGATCGGACCCGCCTAGCTAACTTCTTGGATTTCGGCCACACGGCGTTTGCGCAGCCACCAGCGCTACAGGGTCCCGACAGCCAGCTTGACGCGAAACGTCCCGATATGGGACGTTTCGCGTCGCGCTGCTAGTTCAGCCAGCGCGCGTCGAGGCGGCGGACGAGCGCATCGATCACACGAATGCCATCCGCGAGCGTGCCGTAGTCGACGTTCTCGGGTATGTCGGTCGGCCAGTGGTAGTTGGCGGGCTGCTTGAGCGATGTGCACGAGCACAGCGAGGCGCACTGGTAACCGGCCGCAAGCGGGTAGACGCCGTCGGTCGCGTTGCGCAGCCGCAGGTTGGTGGCGATCTCGATCCCGAGCTCGCCGGCGACCTCGACGACGAGGTGCAGCGCGGGTTGCGGGTAGTCGCGCATGCCGAGCATCCCCTCGCCGCGTAACACCAGCAACCGCGGCGACCCGATCGTGTCGATCGCGAGGAAGAACGTGTCGGAATGCGCCAGCTCGGGGAAGTGCCGCTCGGCGAACGCGCGCATTCCCTCGCAGAGCCCTTCCTCGGCGGTCGAGACGAGCATCACCCGCACTGATTCGGTGGGCTGGGCGCGCAGCGAGCGGGCGAGTGCGATCAGCGCGACCACCCCGGTGCCGTTGTCGTTGGCGCCCGGGACGACGGCGCTGGCGCCGATGTTCGCCAGCACCGCCACCGCGCCGGCGGACAGCAGCGCGCCGGCCAGCGCCACGCGGCGCTTGCCCGTAGCGGCGCCGAGCGCCGCCAGCGCCGGCCCGATCACGGTCGGCCACATGACCGGCGGGCTGGTGTTCGTGACCTCGAAGAACCAGGGCGCGATCCGCCCGATCGTCTCCGGGATCGCCGGTGAGAAGAACAGCCCCGAGTGGGCCGCGTCGTGGTGCGCGACCAGCACGACCGTGCGCTTGGCGTCAGCCGGCCCGAGCGTGGCGAGCACGTTGCAGGCGCTCGACTGCGGCAGCATCGCGCGCAGCCGGTGCCGGCGTGGCGGTAGCTCGCACGCCGCCGCCCAGGCGCCGGCAGCGCCGATCACGGCCGCCGGCAGGCTGCGACGCCGCCCGCCGCGCGCGCCGGCCACCACGCCCGCGGTGGCCGCGAGCCCGATCGGCCACCAGAAGGTCTGGTGACCGCGCTCTTCCTCGATGCGCGCGTCGCTCACGCCCTCGTCCGCCAGCGCCGCCAGCAGCCACTGCGCCGCGGCGCGCTCGCCGGCGGACGCGGTCTCGCGCTCGAACCCGCACAGCGCCTCGAGCAGCTCCCGGTGCCAGCGCTGCTCGAGGTAGTCCTTCGATGCGGTCGATGTCGTCAACGCATCAGCCCTGGATGCGTCCGTGGAAACCGGCCCACTCGCGCTCGCGCAGCTCGTACTTCTGGACCTTGCCGGTCGAGGTACGCGGCAACTCGAGCACGAACTCCACCGTCTTGGGCGCCTTGAAGCGAGCGATCTGACCGCGCACGAACTCGATCAGGTCGGCTTCCCCGACCGTGTTGTCGTCGCGCAGCACGACGAACGCCTTGCAGCACTCGCCCCACTTCGCATCCGGCACGCCGACGACGGCGGCGTCGGCAACCGCGGCGTGGGCCATCAGCGCCTGCTCGACCTCGACGGTCGAGATGTTCTCGCCGCCGGAGATCACGACGTCCTTGGCGCGGTCGAGCAGCTGCACGTAGCCGTCGGGGTGCATCACGCCCAGATCGCCGGAGTGGAACCAGCCGCCATAGAACGCCTCGGCGGTTGCCCTCTCGTCGCGGTAATAGCCCTTCATCACGTTGTTGCCGCGCATCACGATCTCGCCCATCGTGACGCCGTCGGCGGGGACGTCGTTCAGCTCGGGATCGACGACCCGCGCGCGCTCGGCCTGAACCATGCCAACCCCCTGGCGGGCGAGCTTGCGCGAGCGCTCGGGGCTCGGCAGCGCGGCCCACTCGTCCTGACGCTCGCAGATCGTGTAGGGGCCGTAGGTCTCGGTCAGCCCGTAGACGTGAATCAGCTCGACTCCGACCGCCTCGAGCGCTTCGATCACGGTTGGGCTGGGCGGCGCGCCCGCGATCGTGGCGGTCAGCGGGCCGGGCAGCGGCTTACCGGAGGCGACTTCGGCCAGCGTGCTGAGCACGACCGGGGCGCCGCTCAGGTGGGTGACTCGCTCCTCGTTGATCAGCCGCCACAGCTCGTCACCGCGCACCGCCGGTAGGCACACGTGACGGCCGGCGGCGGCCGTCACACCCCAGGTCGTGCACCAGCCGTTGCAATGGAACATCGGCAGCGTCCAGAGGTACACGGAGTCCGTGCTGTGGCGGTTGTGGATCACCTCGCCGAGGGCGTTCAGGTAGGCGCCGCGATGCGTGTACATGACGCCCTTGGGCTTGCCGGTGGTGCCGGAGGTGTAGTTGATCGTGATCGTGGCGTTCTCGTCCGCGACGGTCCACTCGCGGGGCTCCTCGGAGCCCCGCCCCAGAAGCTCGTCGTAGCCGACGTGCCCGGCGGGCTCGCCGCCGACGACCACCACCTCCTTGACGGTTTCCAGTGGCTCGATGATCGCCTCCACGAGCGACAGCAGCGAGCGGTCGACGACCAGGATCCGCGCGCCGGAGTGGTCGCAGATGTACTTGATCTCCTCGGGCGAGAGGCGCGTGTTGATCGCGACCAGGACGGCGCCGGCGAGCGGCACTGCGAAGTGCGCGATCAGGATCGGCGCCGAGTTCGGGCACAGGTACGCGACCCGGTCGCCGGGCTCCACGCCGCTGGCCGACAGGGCGCTCGCCAGCCGCCCAGCCTCGGCGGCGAACTCGCGATAGGTGATCCTGCGGGAGCCGTCGACGATCGCAACCTTGTCGGGGAACACAGCCGCCGATCGCTCGAGGAATCGCAGGGGAGTCAGCGCCGCATTCGCGGCCGGGTCAATCGATATCACTGCGTGAGCTCCCTCTTTCTGGAATGGTGACCGCAGCCTCTCCCGCGCACCTGCGCACCATGTTAGGACGCCCGCGCCGCCGGCGGCGTGCAGCACCCCGGGGCGCGGTCGGCGCGCCTACCGAAGCGGCGCACCAGGCGCCCGTCCCAACGGGGCGGGGGCCTTGCGTGCAACACTGGGAGCTGATGCTCGAGGCGACGCATGAGCCGGCGCGGGTGGTCCGCGATGTGCTGTTGCGGGACGGCTCGACGCTGCGCCTGCAGGCGCCGACCGCCGCGGACTTCGAGGACATCAAGGATTTCTACGAAGGCCTGTCCTCGCAGAGCCGCTACTACCGCTTTCACGGCTTCGGGCGGATCGACACGGTCGCGCGCGCGGCCGCCGAGGCCGGTGGCGTCGAGCGCTTCTCGCTGATCGGCCGCCACGGCGGACGTGTCGTGGCGGCCTGCAACTACGAGGTCCTGCGTGAGCCCGATGTCGCCGAGGTGGCGTTCGCGGTGGCCGACGACGACCAGCAGCGCGGGATCGGCACGCGGATGCTGGAGCAGCTGGCGGCGATCGGCGCCGACCACGGGATCCGCCGCTTCGACGCGGCGGTGCTGGCCGAGAACAGGCTGATGATGCGGGTCTTCCAGAATGCCGGCTTCGCGATCAGGCGCGAGGGCTTCGGCGAGGTCACGGTCTCGCTGGACGTCACCTCCACCGACGCGGTCGTGCGGCGCATCGACGAACGCGACCACTACGCCGCGATCCAGTCCCTGCAACCGATGCTGGCGCCCCGCTCGGTGGCCGTCGTCGGGGCCGCCGAGGAGCCCGGCAACGTCGGCCGCGCGATGCTCGCCAACATCAGCGGTGGCGGCTTTCCGGGCGTCGTGGAACCGGTCAACCGCGCCGGCGGCGTGGTCTGCTCGCGGCGGACCGCCCGCAGCCTCGGCGAGCTCGAGGACCCGCCTGATCTGGTGATCATCGCGGTCGAGGGGGACACGGTGCTCGAGTTCGCGCGCGAGGCGGCGGCAGCAGGCGCGAAGGCGCTGCTGGTCGTGCCCGCCGGCGCCGAGCTCGAAGGCGAGGCCTCCCTGGAGCGCGAGGCGCGCCTGCTGGAGATCGTCCGCGACGCCGGCCTGCGGCTGATCGGCCCCAACTCGCTCGGCCTGCTCAACACCGCGCCTGGGGTACGGCTCAACGCCACGTTCGTCGGCGCCTCGGTGCGCTCGGGCGCGCTTGCGATCTGCTCGCCGTCGGGCGCGGTCGGGATCGGACTGCTCGGGCATTCGGCCGGACGTGGCCTGGGGATCTCGATGTTCGCCTCGCTGGGCAACCGCGCTGACGTCTCGGCCAACGACCTGCTCGAATGCTGGGAGCAGGACGAGCGCACGCAGGTCGTGATCCTCTACATGGACACGTTTGGCAACCCCGAGCACTTCACGCGGATCGCGCGGCGCGTTTCGCGACGCAAGCCGATTCTCGCGGTCAAGGGCCGCCGCGCCAGCGCCACGCGAGTGATCAGCGAAGCCAGCTCGCTGACAGCGGCAGCGCTACGTGGCGACGAGATCGTCGACGCGATCCTGCATCAGGCGGGGGTGCTGCGCTTCGCGGGCGGCGAGGATCTGTTCAACGCGGCCGAGTTCTTCGAGCATCAGCCGCTTCCCAACGGGCGCCGGATCGGGATCGTCAGCAACTCGGCCGGCGTGGCGACGCTCGCCGTACAGGCGTGCGCGACGCGCGGGCTGCAGGTGCGCGAAGCCGGCAGCGCGTCCAATCCGCTGCTGGTGGGCATGGGCGCCGGACCGCAGGACTACACGGCCGGGATCCAGGCGCTGCTCGGCGACCCCGCGATCGACGCCTTGGCGGTCTATTACGTCGGCGTGCACGACGGCGATGCCGGCGCCGTGCTGGCCGCGATCTCGGCGGCGAGCGCCGCCAAGACCAAGCCGGTGGTGGCGTCGGTCGTGCGCTCCGATGGGCGCCGGCGCCCGCGCGACCCATCGGGCGTGCCCAACTTCCTGTTCCCCGAGTCGTGCGCCGCGGTTCTGGCGCAGGCGGCGCAGCGCCGTGAATGGCTTTCACGGCCGCTGGGCGAGGCACCTCGATACGAGAATCTCGACGGCCCCGCCGCGCGCGCGATCGTCGGCGCCTTCCTGGAGCGCACGCCGTCCGGAGGCTGGGCGTCGCTGGACGAGGCGGAGGAGCTGTTGAGCACGCACGGCATCCCGGTGGCGGGCTCGTATCGCTGCCGCGACGTCGAGCGGGCGGTCGCGGTCGCGGCTGAGATCGGCGACGCCGTCGCCATCAAAGCCGACCTCGCGCCGCCGGCGCAGGCCGGCGACATCAACGCGAGCCTGCGCGGTCTCGACGACGAGCAGTCGATCCGGGCCGGCTGGCGTGAGCTGCAACGGCGCGTGCTCGACGCCGGACATCAGTGGACCGGCGCGATCGTGCAGCCGCTGTTCCTGCCGGGCGGCACCGACGTGCTGGTAGGGGCGGTCGCGGATCCCGACCTCGGACCGGTGCTGGCGGTCGGGCTCGGCGGCCACCACGCCGGCGTCGGCGTCACGGCGGCGTTCCGGCTGTTGCCGCTCACCGACGCCGACGCCGACGAGCTGATCGACGCCTGTGAGGTCGTGGCGGCGGAGCTCGACGGCCACCGTGGCAGCCCGCCGCTTGACCGCGCCGCGCTGCGCGAGCTGATCCTGCGCTTTGCGCTGCTGCTGCGGGCCGTGCCCGAGATCGTCGAGGTCGACCTCAACCCGATCCGCTGCATGGCCAGCGGTGCCGTCGTGCTCGACACGCGGCTGCGGATCGAGCGCCGCTCCCCGGTCGAGCGGGTCAAGACCTGGTGATCGGTGCATCCTTCGCAAGCACTTCGGTGCCGAGTAGTAGATAGCTGATGCTGGCGCGCCTGCTCAGAGAGCATTTGAGGAGTTACCACAAGTGGCTGTGGTTGATCGTCGGCCTGCAGTTCGTCGGGACGATCGCGGCCCTGTATCTGCCGAGCCTGAACGCCGACATCATCGACAATGGCGTGATCACCGGTAACACCGGGTACATCTTCCGGACCGGCGCGGTGATGCTCGGCGTGACGTTCGTGCAGATCGTCTGCAGCGTCACCGCCGTGTACTTCGGCAGCCGCACGGCGATGGGCTTCGGGCGTGACGTGCGCGAGCACCTGTTCCGGCGCATCGGCTCGTTCTCCAGCCGCGAAGTGGCCAAGTTCGGCGCGCCGTCGCTGATCACGCGCAACACCAACGACGTCCAGCAGGTGCAGATGCTGCTGCAGCTGGCGGCGACGCTGATGGTGACCGCGCCGATCACGCTGGTCGGTGGCGTGATCATGGCGCTGCGCCAGAACGTCGGCCTGTCGTGGCTGATCGTCGTCTGCGTGCCGGCGCTGGCGGCGGTCACCGGCCTGATCATCAGCCGCATGGTGCCGGCCTTCCGTTTGATGCAGAAGCGCATCGACGCGGTCAACAGGATCCTGCGCGAGCAGATCACCGGGATCCGCGTCGTGCGCGCGTTCGTGCGCGAGCCTTATGAGATCAACCGCTTCGCGACCGCCAACACCGAGCTCACCGCCGTCACCAGGACGACCGGTCGCTGGTTGGCGACGATGTTCCCGAGCGTGATGCTGATCATGAACGTCTCGATCGTCGGCGTGCTGTGGTTCGGCGGTCAGCGAATCAACGCCGGCACGATGCCGATCGGCGCGCTCACCGCGTTCATGACCTACCTGGCGCAGATCCTGATGTCGGTGATGATGGCGACCTTCATGCTCGTCATGATCCCGCGCGCATCGGTCTGTGCGGACCGGATCATGGAGGTGCTCGGGACCTCGTCGTCGGTCGTGCCGGCGCCGGCGCCGGTGCGATCGCTCGGGCGCCGAGGTCGGTTGTCTTTCGAGCACGTCGAGTTCACTTATCCGGGCGCCGGCGATCCGGTCCTACGGGACCTCTCGTTCGCAGCGGAGCCTGGCAGGATGACGGCGATCGTCGGCTCCACCGGCGCCGGCAAGTCGACGCTGCTGAACCTGGTGCCACGCCTGTTCGACGCGACCGGCGGCGTGGTCCGCGTCGACGGGACCGACGTGCGGGAGCTCGAGCTCGAGGCGCTGTGGTCGATGATCGGGCTGGTGCCTCAGAGGGCCTACCTGTTCAGCGGCACGGTCCGCTCGAATCTGCGCAACGGCAAGCCCGACGCGACCGACGCGCAGATCTGGGCGGCGCTCGAGACCGCGCAGGCGCGTGACTTCGTGGAGGCGATGCCCGAAGCGCTCGACGCGCCGATCGCCCAGGGCGGAACCAACGTCTCCGGCGGCCAGCGCCAGCGACTCGCGATCGCGCGCGCGCTGATCAAGCAACCCCAGATCTACCTGTTCGACGACGCCTTCTCGGCGCTCGACGTCGCCACCGACGCGCGCCTGCGCCAAGCGCTGCGGCCCATCACCAGACGCGCAACCGTGTTGATCGTCGCCCAGCGAGTCTCGACGATCCTCGAGGCCGAGCAGATCCTGGTGCTGGAGAACGGCGAGATCGTGGCCCGCGGCACGCACGCGTCACTGCTGGCCGACAGCGATACCTACCGCGAGATCGTGCGTTCGCAGCTGACCGAGGAGCAAGCGGCTTGAGCCCCGCGAGCCAGAGCGACGGCACCAACGCCGCGCCTGCCAGGGGCGACATCAAGCTGCGCGAGACCGAGCGGATCCAGCCGGCGCACGGCCCCGGGCGCGGCTTTGGCCCGGCCGGGATGGTCGGCGCGAAGTCGGAGAACTTCGGACCGTCGGCCAAGCGCCTGATCGGCCGCATGCGACCCCACCGCGGCAAGGCGACGGCGGTGCTGGCGCTGGCGCTGGCGTCGGTCGGCTGCGCGGTCGCGGGCCCGAAGATCCTCGCCGGCGCGACCAACCTGATCTTCGCCGGGCTGTTCGGACGCAAGCTGCCCCCCGGCATCACCAAGGCGCAGGCGCTGGCGGAGTTGCGCGCGCATCACGAGGGGCGCATCGCCGACATGCTGAGAAGCGTTCACGTCGTGCCCGGACACGGCGTCGACTTCGGCTCGCTGGGCCACGTGCTGCTGCTGGCGCTGGCCGTCTACGCGGCGGCGTCGGTCGCTTCGTGGCTACAGGGCTTCGTCCTCAACGACGTCGTCCAGTCGACGATGCTGACGTTGCGCGCCGACGTCGAGGACAAGATCAACAAACTGCCACTGCGCTTCTTCGACGGACAGCCACGCGGCGAGCTGCTCTCGCGCGTCACCAACGACATCGACAACGTCAGCCAGAGCTTGCAGCAGACGATGAGCCAGATGCTGACCTCGCTGCTGACGATCGTCGGCGTGCTGGCGATGATGTTCTGGATCTCGCCGCTGCTGGCGCTCGTCGCCCTGATCACGGTGCCGCTCAGCCTGCTGGCCGCGGCCATGATCATGAAGCGCTCCCAGCGCCTGTTCATCGCGCAGTGGCGGCGCACCGGCGAGCTCAACGCGCACATCGAGGAGACCTTCACCGGCCACGAGCTGGTCAAGGTGTTCGGCCGCACGCAGAACGACGCGCGCATCTTTCAGGAGCAGAACGAGCGCCTTTACCAGTCGTCGTTCGGGGCCCAGTTCGTGTCTGGGCTGATCATGCCGCTGATGATGTTCTTCGGCAACCTCAACTACGTGATCGTCGCCGTCGTCGGCGGCCTGCGGGTGGCCAGCGGCGCGCTGTCGCTCGGGGACGTGCAGGCGTTCATCCAGTACTCGCGGCAGTTCACCCAGCCGCTCACGCAGGTCGCCTCGATGGTCAACCTGTTGCAGTCCGGGGTCGCCTCCGCCGAGCGCGTGTTCGAGCTGCTCGACGCCGAGCAGCAGAGCGCCGATCCGCGCGCGCCGGCGAAGCCGGCAACCGAGCGAGGTGAGGTGCAGTTCGAGCACATCAGCTTCAGCTACGAGCAGGACGAGCCGCTGATCGAGGACCTCTCGCTGGTCGTGCATCCGGGGCAGACGGTCGCGATCGTCGGCCCCACCGGGGCCGGCAAGACGACGCTCGTGAACCTGCTGATGCGCTTCTACGAGCTGCGCGAGGGGCGCATCACGCTCGACGGCGTCGACACCGCTCAGATGCGCCGCAGCGACCTGCGTGAGCCGATCGGCATGGTGCTGCAGGACGCCTGGCTGTTCACCGGCAGCATCCGCGAGAACATCACCTACGGGCGCCCCGGCGCCTCCGAGGAGGAGGTGATCGCGGCCGCGCGGGCGACGTTCGTCGACCGCTTTGTGCACATGCTGCCCGACGGCTACGACACGGTTATCGATGAGGAGGGCTCCAACGTCAGCGCCGGGCAGCGTCAGCTGATCACGATCGCGCGCGCGTTCGTGTCCGAGCCGGCGCTGCTGATCCTCGACGAGGCGACCTCCTCGGTCGACACCCGCACCGAGCTCCTGTTGCAGAAGGCGATGCGCTCGCTGCGCGAGGACCGTACGTCGTTCGTGATCGCGCACCGGCTATCCACGATCCGTGACGCCGATCTGATCCTGATGATGGAAGGCGGCCGGATCGTCGAGACCGGCACGCACGAGTCGCTGCTGGCCGCCGGCGGCGCCTACGCCGCGCTCTACCAGGCACAGTTCACCGCCGAGCCCGAAGAAGCCCTGGCCGGGGCCTGAGCTTTGAGCTAGCGTTCGGGCGCGTGGCCCAGCCTTCGACTCGTATGCAGTCCCACGCCGCCAGCGGCGGCGTGTCGGCCACGGTCGACCTGCACTGCCACCTGCTGCCGGGGCTCGACGACGGCGCGCGCGACCTCGACGACACGATCGGGATGGCACGGCAGGCGGATGCCGACGGGATCGAGGCGATCTGCGCCACACCACACATCCGCCACGACCACGACGTCCGCATCTACGAGCTGCCCGAGCGCCGGGCGGAGGTCTCGGCGGCGCTGCGCGCCGCCGGCTGCCGTGTGCGCGTGCTGCCCGGCGGCGAGGTGGCGGCGACCGCACTCGACGGCCTCGACGACGACGAGCTGGCCGCGGTCTCGCTCGGCGGCGGCCGGCGCTGGATCCTGCTGGAGCCGGCCGCGGGACCAATCGACGCGGGGCTCGAGGCGACCATCGCCCGGCTGCAGGCGCGCGGCTTCCGTGCCCTGATCGCTCACCCTGAGCGCCACCTGGCGGCCGATCTGGTGGCACGCTTGGGACGCTTGATCGCCGGCGGCTCGCTGGTACAGGCGACCGCGGCGTTTGTCCTCGATCCCGTCTACGGCGCCGGCATGCTGACGCTCGCGAGCGCCGGCGTCGTGCACGTGCTGGCCAGCGACGCGCACTCCTCGCACGCGGGCCGCCCGGTCGCGCTCGCGGCAGCGCTGCAAGCGCTGGCGAGCGTCGCGCCGGCGGCAGCCCACCTGGAGTGGATCGCGCGGACGGCACCCTCGGCGATCGCCGCCGGCCAGGAGCTGAGCGCGCCGTTCGCGCCGGCACAATGAGGCCGAGCGTAGCGCGCTCGAGGTCGCGCGCCGCTACTGTGCCGCCTGGCGCAGTGGGCGCACCTCGATCGTGCGCGCCAGCTCCTCCACGACGGCGCGCTTGCCGGTGCCCAAGCCGCGGCGCAGGAAGTTGGCGGCGCCTGCGGCCGCGCCGAGGACCAGCGCTTCACGCAGATCGAAGCCGCGCGCCCAAGCGGCGGCGATCGCGCCCATCATCGTGTCCCCGCAACCCTCGCTGTGCCCGTGGGGAAGCGCCGGCGGCACGACCTCGAATGGCTCGCCATCGCGCGGCACGACCGCGATCGGCGCGCCCGCACGCGTGACCGCCACCACGCGCGCGCCCGCTTCGCAGACGCGGCGGGCGGCGCCGAGCAGGCGTGGCCCGTCGACCGGGCCCTGGACGAACTGGGCGAGCTCCCAGTCGTTGAACTTCACGAGCTCGGGGGCGAACGGCAGCGTCCACTCCAGGCGCGGGCTCGAGAGGTCGACGAGGATCGGGATGCCGGCCGCGCGCACGTCGGCGGCGATCGTCTCGTACACCTCGCGCGGCAGGCCCTCGGGCGGGAACGGGTTGCAGATCGCCAGCACCTTGCTCTGGATCGCGGCCGCATAGGTGACGGAGGCGAGATCGTCGAGCTCGTGGCGCTGCGGCGCCGGCCGCAGCGCCCGCGCCAGCAGCTGCCGTTCGCCGCCGCGGCGGTCGACCACGTAGCTGCCGCTCGAGCCGCCGGTGGCGATGATCCGGCTCTCTCCCGGAAGCTGCTCGAGCAACCGCCCCAGCACCAGACCCGTCTCCCCGCCGCACAGGCAGCAGAGGATCGGCCGGGCGCCCAGCTCGGCCGCCATCCGCGCCAGCCACACGCCCTGGCCGGCCGCGTGGACGTGCACGTCGTCGCGCTCGCCGCGTGCTTCGATCGTGACGCTGAGGACCGGGTCCGGGCCGAATACGGCAACCGCGGGCGCCGGCACCGAGCTACTTCCTGGTCTTGCTTGACTTCTTGCCGAACAGCTTGGCGAACGGGTCGTAGTGGCGGTCGACGTAGCGTTCCTTCAAGGGGATGATCGCGTTGTCGGTGATGTGGATCCCCTCCGGGCAGACCTCGGTGCAGCACTTGGTGATGTTGCACAGCCCCAGTCCGCCTTCCTGCGCGGCGAGGTCGAGCCGGTCGACGTCATCCAGTGAGTGCATCTCGAGGCTGGCGATCCGGACCAGGAAACGCGGCCCGAAGTACTCGTCGTGCAGGTGGTGATCACGCAGGATGTGGCAGACGTTCTGGCACAGGAAGCACTCGATGCACTTGCGGAACTCGGCCGGGCGCTCGACATCCTCGGCGCCGACCAGCCAGTCGGTGTCGGCCTTCGGCGTGAACGCCGGGATTCGCTTGTTGACGGCGTAGTTCCAGGAGACGTCGGTGACGAGGTCCCGGATCAGCGGGAACGACTGCATCGGCTGCACCGTGATCGGCGCATCCTCGGGCAGGTGGTGAACCGGCGTCTTGCACATCAGCCGCGGCTTGCCGTTGATCTCAGCCGAGCAAGATCCGCACTTGGCCGCCTTGCAGTTCCAGCGCACGGCCAGATCGGGCGCTTGGCTGGCCTGGATCTCGAGCACCGCATCGAGCACGACCATGCCTTCCTCGGCCTCGACTTCGTAGGAGACGAACTCGCCGCCGTCAGGATCCCCCCGCCAGATCTCCAGTTTGCGCTTGCTCATCGTTCGCTCCTCGGGAGGTGTCCGGTGGCTTGAATGCTCATGACGCGCGCTCCGCCTCCTGGCGCTGCTGGACGAGCTCGAGCAACTCAGCCGACTTCTGGACGGGTCGGTGCTCGAATTGCATCTCGCCGTCGACGTCGCGCAGGATCACGTTGTGCTGTTCCCAGTATTCCGCGTAGGCGGGAAAGTCGAGCCTGCTGTGGGCGCCGCGGCTCTCCTCGCGCTGCAGCGCCGCGGTCGCCGCCGCGCGCGCGATGATCAGCATGTTGCGCAAGTCGCGGCACAGATGCCAGCCCGGGTTGTAGACCGTCGTGGCCGACGGCGAGCGGATCTGCTTGAGGCGCTCATCGAACTCGTCGAGCGCGTCCAGGGCGGACCTCAGGCCCGCTTCCTCGCGGAAGATGCCGACGTCCGCCTGCATCTTGGTCTGCAGGTCGCTGCGCAGCGCGAACGGATCCTCACCGCCTGGCACTAGATAGGCCGTCATCTCGGCGGCGGCCTGATCGAGGGCGCTCGCGTCCAGTTGCGGGGCCGGCGCCTTGCCGGCCGCGCTTGCCGCGCCGTCGCCGGCACGCTTGCCGAACACGAGCAGGTCCGACAGGGAGTTGCCTCCGAGCCGGTTGGCGCCGTTCATGCCGCCCGAGCACTCGCCGGTTGCGAACAGACCGGGCACGATGCTGACGTTCGTCTCGGGGTCGACGCGGACACCGCCCATCATGTAGTGGCAGGTCGGCCCGACCTCCATCGGAGCGCGCGTGATGTCGACGCCGGCGAGCTCGTAGAACTGGTCGTACATGCTCGGCAGCTTCTGCTTGACGAAGTCAGCCGGGAGGTGCGTCACGTCGAGGAACACGCCACCGTGCGGAGTGCCGCGGCCTTCCTTGACCTCGGTGTAGATCGAGCGCGCGACAACGTCGCGCGTGGAGAGCTCCATGCGCTTGGGGTCGTACTTCTCCATGAAGCGCTCGCCGGCGGAGTTGCGCAGGATGCCGCCCTCGCCGCGCACCGCCTCGGTCACCAGCAGGCCCCTGACGCCGATCGGCCAGACCATCCCGGTGGGATGGAACTGTATGAACTCCATGTCGAGCAGCTCGGCGCCCGCCTCGTAGGCAAGCGCTTGGCCGTCGCCCATGCCCTCCCAGGAGTTCGACGTGATCTGCCAGCAGCGCCCGGCGCCACCGGTTGCGAGCACGACCGACGGTGCCGCGAAGACGATGAACTCGCCGCTCGCACGCCGGTAGCCGAACGCGCCGCAGACGCGCTCGCCGTCCTTGACCAGGCGCGTGATCGTGCACTCCATGAAGACGTCGATGCCGTCGGTGTGCACCGCCTTGTCCTGCAGGGTGCGGATCAGCTCGAGCCCGGTGCGGTCGCCGATGTGCACCAGCCGCTTGTAGCTGTGCCCGCCGAACGAGCGCTGCGACATCTTGCGGTCCGGCGTACGATCGAACACCGCGCCCCATTCCTCGAGCTCGCGCACGCGATCGGTGGCCTCCTTGGCGTGCAGCTCGGCCATGCGCCAGTTGTTGACCCACTTGGCGCCGAACATCGTGTCCTGGAAGTGCACGCGCCAGTTGTCGTCCGCGTCGACGTTGCCAAACGACGCCGCCACCCCGCCCTCGGCCATCACGGTGTGCGCCTTGCCGAGCAGCGAGCGGCAGATCAGGGCAGTCCTGGCGCCCGCCTGCGCAGCGGCGATCGCCGCACGCATGCCGGCGCCGCCGGCGCCGATCACCAGCACGTCGTAGTCGTGACGCTCGTAGGTCGCCATCAGAAGATCTTCGGGTCGGTGAACACGCCGGCGCACATCAGCCGGATGTACAGGTCGGTGAGCATCACGGTTGCGAGGCTGATCCACGCCAGCTGCATGTGATGGCCGTTGAAGACCGTCACCCAGCGCCACAACTTATGACGAGTCTTGGCGGCCGGCGAGCACGTGAAGCAGTTGAGCTTGCCGCCGATCAGGTGGCGCACCGAGTTGCAGCCGAACGTGAACGCCGTCAGCAGCACCACGTTGACGAGCATGATCAGCGACCCGAGACCGACACCGAACTGCAGCGAGCCGCTCGAGTCCTTGAACAGAAAGGCGCGTACCGCGTCGAACCAGAGAAAGCACAGGACGATCGTCGCCAGGTACATGAAGAAGCGGTGGAGGTTCATCAGCACGAACGGGAACTTCGTCTCGCCCTTGTAGCGCTGACGCTGGATGCTTGCGACCGCGCACCCGGGGGGAGCGAGGAAGAACGCACGGTAGTACGCCTTGCGGTAGTAGTAGCAGGTGAGCCGGAACCCGAGCGGGACCCACATCACGAAGAACGCGTACGTGAAGGAGATGTGCAGCCCGAAGCTCTTCAGGTCTGGCGAGTAGAACGGGGACAGGTAGCGCGCACCGCCACGGGTGTACTGGTAGTCGTTGCCCAGCGCGGCGACCACGATCGAGTAGACGCCGAAAGCGCTCAAGCCGATGGCGGTCAGCAGCGGCGCTACCCACCAGCGGTCTCGGCGAGTTGTCTGGCCGAGCCGGCGTGCGGGTAAAGCTTGCGTCGTCACGAGACAGAAACCTACCCGACTGCGCGCGAGCGTGCCTCCTAGCCAGGCCTTAGAGCCTGTCCCAGTCGGTAACTGGGACAGCCTCTCAGCACGCGCCTTAGGGCGCCCGCAGGAATTACTGGCGCAATCCTGCGGGTGCCCTTACCACCCGCTGCCCGCGGGGAGCGGGTGGCGGTGACGCAGGTAGCTGGCGAGCAGCGGATCGACCAGCGCCACGTGCCCGTCGGAGTTACGCCGCAACTGGCCGACCGCGACCAGCGAGTTGGCCGCCTGACCGGCGGCGGAGCGGTTGCGGATGCCCGTCGCGCGCTGCGCGCGCGAGCCACTGGGCGCGAGCCCGTGCGCGACCGCGACCGCGACCCGCTGCTCAACGGTGCTGAGCGAGCGCCAGGTCGCGTCGAGCTCGGGACGGCGGTCGGCGATCGTCTCGGCCAGCGCCTCGTGTGCGAGCTCGAGCGTCGCGACGCCACCGCGCGGGGTCAACTCCCACAGCTGCCAGGCGAGCAGCATCGTGCGCTGCGGATGCCCGGCCCCAAGGCTGGCGACCGACTGTCCCCCCTCGCCCGCCGTGCGCCCGGTCTCCTCGAAGCGGCGCGCGATCGAGTCCGCCAGCAGCTCGGGCGCAATCGGCGGCAACGCCAGCGGCTTTGCCTGACCGTACAGTGGGCGTGCACGGTCGGCGAACAGCGCCGTGAACATCGACGGCTCCGAGCCCGCGAACACGTAGGTGACCTGCTCGGCGTGGTGCTGGATGTGCGAGCGCAGCAGGCCGTCGAGACCGGGAACGCTGAGCACGTCCTGGAACTCGTCGAAGGTGACGAGCGCGCGGTGGCCGGTGCGCAGCGCCACCTCGACCGGGATCTCGAGCAGCCGGTGCAGAGCGGCGGCGTGATCGAGATCGGGCGGTACGCCGCGTTGCGGGGAGAGCTCGAGCGGCGCCAGCCGCAGGTGCACACTGGCAACCAGCTCGCGCAGCAGGTCGCTCAGCTTCCCGTGTGCACGCGCGTCCTCGTACGCGTCCTCGATCCGGCGCGCGGCCTCGTCGATCGTCAGCACCGCCGAGAAATCAACCCACACCGCCAGCGCCTGGCTCTGCTCGCGCCAGCGCCACGCGGCAGCCTTCAGCATGCTCGTCTTGCCGTAGCGCCGCGGCGCCTCGAGCAGCATGTAGGTGCCCGAGCGCGCCAGCCGCTCGAGCGTGGCGAGCTCGGAGTCGCGACCGACGAGGTCATCAGAGCGCTCCAGCGGGGTAGAGAAGCGGAAAGGGTTCGAGGGCTCGCTGGGCACCATGGGCGGGGCAAATATACAGCTCCTGGATGCCAATGGTGTACACGGCCTCGCCAGCGATAATCGGTCGTGGTTGGCGCATGATCGATGCCTACGATCAAACAGATTGGAGCAGTTATGAAGACTAGGAAGCTCGGGTCGCTCGAGGTCTCCGCGCTCGGACTTGGCTGCATGGGGATGTCCGCCTTCTACGGCGAGGCCGATGAGGGCGAGTCGATCGCCACGATCCAGCGCGCGCTCGAGCTCGGGATCAACTTCCTCGACAGCGCCCAGCTATACGGCCCGCTGACCAACGAGGAGTTGATCGCGCGCGCGGTCAAGGGGCACCGCGACGAGTACGTGATCGCCACCAAGTTCGCGCGCCGCACCGATCAGGCCAGGGCCGGGGACCTCTCGACGCTCGGGCCGCTGGACGGGTCGCCGGGGCACGTGCGCAGCTCGATCGAGGGATCGCTGCGGCGCCTGCAAACCGACCGCGTCGACCTCTATTACCAGCACCGCGTCGATCCCAGCGTGCCGATCGAAGAGACCGTCGGCGCGATGTCCGAGCTGGTCGCGGAGGGCAAGGTGCTGCACATCGGCCTCAGCGAGGCGGCACCGGAGACGATCCGCCGCGCGCACGCGGTGCATCCGCTCGCGGCCGTGCAAACCGAGTACTCGCTGTGGTCGCGGGACCCAGAGGACGAAGTTCTGCCCACCTGCCGCGAGCTGGGGATCGGCTTCGTTCCCTACTCGCCGCTTGGCCGCGGCTTCCTGTCGGGCCGCTTCAAGTCGCCCGAGGAGCTCGACGCGAACGACTTCCGCCGCACCGGGCCGCGCTTCACCGGCGAGAACCTCGACGCCAACTTGAAGCTCGCGGCCAAGGTGGCCGAGATCGCGCGGGAAAAGGACGTGACGCCCGCTCAACTCGCGCTCGCCTGGGTGCTGGCGCAGGGCGATGATCTCGTGCCGATCCCCGGCACCAAGCGCCGCAGATACCTGGAGGAGAACGCCGCCGCGGTCGAGCTGCAGCTGAGCGCCGACGAGCTGCGGCGGATCGCAGCTGAGCTTCCCAAGGCCGCCGGCGAGCGTTACGACGCGGCCGGCATGGCGGCGCTGAACCACTGACGGCGCGCGGCAGAACCTTGGCATCCACCTTCAAGAAGCAAGCGAAAGCGCGCCTCCGTTGAGAGATTGCGCAGTCGCGCTGCGCGCGCCTGCGTTGAGAGATTCGCTGGCGCGAATCTCTCAGGTTGCGTTTGGCTACCTCACTGGTCGCTGGGGATTGCGCCGGTGGGGGTTTCCGTGATCACGCGGCCGCTGCGACCGTGCGAGACGAAGCTGAACGACCAGCGTAGGAGCACCACGACCCTGTTCTGGAAGCCGACCAGGTACCAGATGTGGACGACCAGCCAGACGAGCCAGGCGATCACGCCGCTCAGCCGCAGGCGCCCGATCTCGGCGACGGCAGCGCCGCGCCCGACGGTCGCCAGGTTTCCCTTGTCGTGGTAGCTGAACGGAGGCACGCTGCGCCCGTGGCTACCGTGAGCGGCGGCCCCCGCATGAACATCGGCGCCGACAGCCGCCGGGGTACCGGCAGCCGCGTCGGCGCCGACGTGCGCGTCGGCGCGCAGCCGGTGTCGTAGCACGCCGGCCACGTAGCGACCCTGCTGCATGGCCACCGGCGCCAGCCCGGGTAACGTGCGCACGGTCCCGTCGCCGTTGCTGACACGGACCATGTCACCGATCGCGAACACCTCCGGATGTCCGGGAAGCGTGAGATCCGGCTGCACGGCCATGCGCCCGGCGCGGTCGAGCTCGGCGCCCGTCTGCTCTGCGAGCTGGGCGGCGAGCGGTGAGGCCGTGACCCCTGCTGCCCACACGACGGTGCGGGTGGGGATCCGCTTGCTCGCGCCACTTGCGTCGCTCACGGTCACCGACTCGCCATCCACCCCGACGACCGTCGAGCCGAGCATCGGCGTGACGCCCAGACGTGTCAGCGACCGTATGGCCTTCTTGGAGAGTGACGGCGCGAATGCGGTTAGCGGGCGATCCATTGTCTCGATCAGCAGGATCTGTGCCGTGCGCGGGTCGCTGGAGCGGAACTCGCGGCGCAACGTGTCGCGTGCCAGCTCGGCGATCTGGCCGGAGATCTCGACGCCGGTCGGCCCGCCGCCGACCACCACGAACGTCAACCAAGCCGCGCGCCGCGACTCCTCGGGCTCGGTCTCGGCGGCCTCGAACGCACGCAGGATGCGGCTGCGCGCCACGATCGCGCTCTCCAGCGACTTGACCTCGGCGGCGAACGGCCCCCAGTCATCGTCGTGCCCGAAGTACGAGTAGCTCGAGCCGCCGGCGACGATCAGGGCGTCATACGCGATCGAGGCCGGCACCGGCACGCCGGCGACGGCTTGCAGGCGCAACTGCCGCGCCTCGAGATCGAAGCCGGTCACCTCCGCGAGCAGCGTGCGTATGTTGCGCTGGCGCTTGAAGATCGTCCGCAGCGGATATGCGATCTCGCCGGGGTCGAGCGAGCCCGTCGCCACCTGATAGGTCAGAGGTTGAAACAGGTGGAAGTTGCGCCGGTCGACAAGCGTGATCTCAATCGGCTCGCTGCGCAGCGCCAGCCCAGCCTGCAGACCTCCAAACCCGCCGCCGACGATCACCACCCGCACGGCGCGCGCGTTCAGACGCTGCGGCGCGGGCGCCCCGCGTCGATCACGCGCCGCTCGTGGATGCCGACGCCGACGGTGTGCTTGTCCTCGGAGAGGACCTCGACCTCGAAGCGGAGCTTGCGTCCGTCGATCACCTCGATCAGCCGGGACTTCGCCTTGCAGCGGGAACCCTTGGGCGCCGACGCGACGTGCTTGACGTGAACCTCGAAACCGACCGTCGCTTTCCCGTCCGGCAGTTCGGGCACGACGGACATCGAGGCCGCGCGCTCCATCATCGAGATCATCCCCGGCGTCGAGAGCACCGAGAAGCCGAGCGTGCCGCCGACGTCCGTGAGCATGCCCTCTACCACCTGGAACTCGTGCACCCCTTCGATCCCAGGTGTCAGCGGCATCGACTACGAAGCCTAGCTGTTGGCCGCGGTCGCTGCGGTCACATCCCCTGGCGGCGGCTGCTCCCAGGCTCAGGCACCGAACCCGGCGGCTGTGCTGTTTACTAGTCCCCAGCGGGCATCAGATGCGCGCCGGAGGTGCGGGCATCCCATGCGCGCCGGAACACCGAGGAGGAGAGCAGCACAATGGCATCGACCGCGAACCTCAGGCCCGACCACGCGAAGGCGCGCGGGCATTTCATCTTCACCGACGAACACGATCAGCTGCGCGAGTCGATCCGCCGCTTCGTGCTCAAGGAGCTGACGCCGCACGCGGACGAGTGGGAGGAGACGACGTTCCCCAACTGGGTGTTCACGCGGATGGGAGAGCTTGGCTTCCTCGGACTCAACAAGCCCGTCGAGTACGGCGGTCAGGGCGGTGACTACTACACGGCGCTGGTACTCGCCGAGGAACTGGTCCAGTCAAACAGCGGCGGCACGACGATGGGCGTCGCCGTGCACACCGACATGGCGCTGCCGCCGATCCTCGAGTTCGGGACCGAGGAGCAGAAGCAGCAGTGGGCCGCGCCCGCGATCGCGGGCGAGAAGATTCTGTCGATCGCGATCTCCGAGCCGGACGCGGGCTCCGACGTTGTCGGGATCAAGACGCGTGCGGTCAAGGACGGCGATGACTACGTGATCAGCGGCTCGAAGATGTACATCACCAACGGCCTGCGCGCCGATGTGGTCGTGCTGTTGACGAAGACCGACGCCGAGGCGGGTTACAACGGGCTGACCCTGTTCCTGGTGCCGATGGACCTCCCGGGGGTGATCCGCGAGAAGAAGCTCGAGAAGATGGGAATGCATGCATCGGACACGGCGCTGCTCGCCTTCCAGGACGTGCGCGTGCCGGCATCCGCGGTGCTCGGCGAGGTCGGCAAGGGCTTCTACCAGATCATGTGGGAGTTGCAGGGCGAGCGCCTGATCGGCGCGGCCGCGAGCGTCGCCGCCGCCCAGCACGTGTTCGACCGCACGCTGGAGTACGCCAAGACGCGGGTTGCGTTCGGACGCCCGATCGGGCGCTTCCAGGCGATCCGCCACAAGTTCGCGGAGATGGCGACCAAGATCGAGACCGCGCGTCAGATGGTGTATTCGACAGCGTGGCGGACGCAGAGCGGCGAGTACCCGGTTCGCGAAAGCTCGATCGCGAAGCTGCATGCCTCGCGAATCGCAGTCGAAGTGGCCGACGACTGCATCCAGATCCACGGCGGCGCCGGTTACATGCGCGAATACCTGGTGGAGCGCTGGTGGCGCGACCTGCGCGTCAGCCGCATCGGGGCCGGAAGCGACGAGATCATGCTCGAGGTGATCGGCCGCTCATTCGGGATCTGATGCAGATCAGGCGCGTCCGTCGGTGAAACATCGAGAGACGGCGGCGATCGGCCCGCGGGCCGATCGCTCGTTCGCTCGGTTAGCTGCTTGCCACCGACGGCACGTCGTAAGTTTCCTCCGCCGTCACTTCGGGCTCGCGCCCCTCGGCCGATGCCTGCCGGCGGTCGTCCTTCTTGATCTGCTTCTCCAAGCGACGTTCGCGAAGCCGGCTCTCGCGGGTGAGCTTCGCCATCGTGGTCTTCTTCTTGCCGCGCGCTGCCATGCGAGTCCGTTCTTAGTGGTGGGATCCTGCGTATCGACTGCGCCTGGGTGAGTACTGGCGGTGGAGGAGGTGTTCCTCCACCGCCCGCTCAGTTGTCTTCAGAGAGCGAAGACGTTGGCGGCGGCTGGGCCCTTGGCGCCCTGCTCCGCGTCGTAGCTCACCTTCGCGCCCTCGGCGAGCGACTTGTAGCCGTTGCCTTGGATCGCGCTGTGGTGAACAAACAGGTCCTTGCCGGCGTCATCGGGGGTGATGAACCCAAATCCCTTGACGTCGCTGAACCACTTAACTGTACCTGTAGCCATGTTGGCTCCTCCGAATATGTGCACGTGCGAAACTCGGAGAACGCTGCATGCAACGGCTGCGGAGACGCTGGGCACTGCTTTACGTCGAGCGGACGCCCGACCCTCATCGCAGTGTAGCGGGCGCTGGCGCCAATCGAAAACCGGCTTGCGCCCGATGTCAGCGAGATGCCCGGCGGGTGCGCCGCCGACGCGCTGCTGGTGGACGCAGCACGGGAGTGATACCGTGAGTGAACGGGCGCTTTTCGTCCGTGAGGCTCTGCTGGCCGACGCAGCGAGCTTCGTTCTCCTCAGAGCACGTGTGACCTCGCCGGCGACGGAAGGATCTTCGGGTTGAAGACCTCTTGGGAAAGAGCAGCGGAGAAACGCGAGGCCAAGCTGGAGGCTGTGCGCGAGCAGGTCGCCAGTGGCTCGCTCGTGATCCGCCAGATGACTGACGACGAGCGCCGCCAGTACCCGCCGGCTCCGCCCCGGCCCGCGGCTCGCTTCAAGCGGCCGACCAGGTCATACGGCCAGCATCGGGGAACAGGCGAGCAGAGCGCCGAGCCGGAAGCCGCGAACGAACCCGCGGCGACCGACGAGGACGCCGCCGAGCCTGAGCTGTAGCCAACCGTGCTGGCGTTTGAACCGGAGCGCGGGCTGTGACCTCGAGCAACCGCATCGAAGACCTGCAAGCCGAAGTCGACTACTATCGCGACCGGGTCGCGCTGCAGCGCGCGCGGCTGTACCGCGGAGCAGGCTCGAGTTCGCGGCTGGAGGAGTTCGAACGCAGTCTCGAGGGCGCCGAGGGGCGCTTGGCGCGGGCGCTCAGCGCAGCGCCAGACGCGAAGCACCCCGGCGTCGATCGATCGTCGCCGTGAGCGCCTTGACCGAGGTGACCGTTGTGGGCGGCGCATGCTTTCGCGTCGAGGGCGACGCCGCACTGGTCGAAAAGACGATCCTCGCCGCCGCGCGCGGATCGATCATGGAGCTCGCATGGATGACCGATGCCCAGACGGGCGAGCGCGTCGGCGTCAACCCAGAGTACGTCGTGACGCTCCGGGCCTGCGCCGCCTAGCTGGATAGTGGGCCATCCTGCTGACGGCCCACTGGACGCGGGCAGCAGCGCAACCTCCAGCTCAGTCATCTGTTAGGACTAACGGATGCGTGCACAGAGCCTGACGCGGCTGCTGCTCGGGGCGCTGATCGGCGTGGCCGCATGGACGGCCGCGTGCGCCGCCGGAGCCGCCGCGCAGCCGCCCGCCCTGACCGAGCCGCTTGCGCTCGATGGCCCCAGCGCCGATATCGTCGGGTTGTCGGGGCTGTCGGTGGCGCGCGACGGTAGCGGCGGGCTGGTGTATTTGAAGCTGGTGTCGAGCGTCGCGCACGTGTTCGTCTCGCGACTGGCCGGCGGCGTCTTTCAGACGCCGGTACAGGTCGACGCAGGGCTATCGGGCGTCTCTTCGCAGCCGGTGATCGCGGCCGGCAACCGCGGCGTGCTGCTGATCGGCTTCATCAACGGCGGGCAGTTGTATGTCGTGCAGGCGCCGAGCTCGGGCGCGCCCTTCGGGGCGCCGCAGTCGCTGTTCACCGGGGCGAGTAACCCGGTGATCCAGATGAGCAACTTCGGTAAGGCTTACATCGCGTTCACCGCGCTCGACGGGCCCGGCAGCGACGTCCGCTGCGCGTACTACTACGACGGCGCGTGGGCGCTCGAACCGACACCGCTGAACGTCGTGGCCGCCGACGACGCCGGCACCGGCGCCGGCCGGCCGGCAGTGGCGGCGGCCGGGGACGGAGTCGCGATCGTCGCCTGGGGCGAGCAGGGTCACATCTACACCCGGCGCGTCTGGGGGACAATGCCGAGTGTCGCCTACGAGCAGGCCGACGTGCCCTCGTTCTCAGGCTGGACGGAGGTCTCGGCCGGCGACCCGGGCATCGGCTCCGGAGGCAGCTCATCACAGGCGGCGGTGGTCTTCGAGGAAGCGCTCACCAACGGCACTGCGCAACAGTCGCGCGTGCTTGTGCGCGCGCTCAACGTCGAGTCCTACGGGCCGGTGAGCGGCGCTGATGGACTCACCACGCCGGGTGCCGAGGGCGCGCAGGAGCCGCAGATCGCGACAGGTGAATACAACAGCGGCTTCGTGACCTCGGCGCGCGAGACATCCAACCAGGTGTTTGTTACCCAGCTCGGCAACGGCGGGCTCCCAGGAAGCACGATCCGCCTCGACAGCCTCGCAAACGCGAGCGCTCCCGATGCCGTTCCGGCGATCACCGATTACTACTCCGGCTTGATCGTGTGGCAGCACGATCCGGGCGCGGGCGCAAGCCCGGAGATCCGTGCGCGCTACTACGACGGCTCTGATTTCGGGCCCGAGATGGTCGTTTCATCGCCGAGTTTCGGCCCTGCCGACGCCGCGGACGGACTCGCGGCAGCGGGCGACATCGTCGGCGATGTGGCGGTGGCGTGGGTACAGGAAACCGGTGACCTCGAGCAGATCGTCACGGCCGAGGTGCTTGTCGGCCCCGGGTCGTTCGCGCCGGACAGCGCATTTCGTTACGTCAACACCGACACGCCGGTGCTGGCATGGTCGGCGCCTCGCGAGTACTGGGGGCCACTGCGCTACGACGTGAGCGTCAACGGGGCAGTGGTCGCACAGACGACCGCGACTTCGACCTCCGTCTCGCTGCCGCAGGGTCCCGTCACCTGGCAGGTCACCGCCGTCAACAACGCAGGTCTGACCAGTACCGCGAAAGCGGCCGAGGTATGGGTCGACACCGTCGCACCGGCGGTGACGCTAACGCTTACAGGCACGCACCAGGTGGGCTCCCATCTGCACGCGCAGGTCGTATACACCGACGCTCCGCCACCCGAGCCCTTGGCCGACGCGTCGGGCATCGCCAGCGTCGTGATCAACTGGGGCGACGGTTACGTCTATGCGATCACGCATGGTAAGTACCACGCCTACCGCCAACCGGGCAGCTATCGCGTGACCGTGACCGTCACCGACCGGGCCGGCAACGTCACAACGGTGGCGCAAGCGCTGACGATCACGCGCAAGCCGCACAAGAAGAAGAAGAAAGGGAAGCCCTAGGTGGGCTTGTCCTCACTTGGCAGCCGGTTCGCGGCGCTTGGCCGCGCAGCTGCCACCAGGCTGGCGATCGGCGCTGCGGCGATCGCCGTGACCCTGGTAACGACGCTCGCCGCGACCGGCAGCGCTCGCGCGCAGGCGCCGCCGTATCCGATCGCACCTCCTTACGCAATCGCCTCCTATCCGGCGCAGCCTCCGACCAAAGGTGCGCTCTACGAAGACGGGCAGACCGACCGCTACCTGCTTGGCGGCACCTGGCTGCAGCGCCCCGACCTCGGCGACCTCGGTCTGACCGACGGCTGGTGGCGGGACCTCGCTGCCACCAGCGGCTGGTCGGCGGTAACGGTTCCGAACGCGTACAACGCAGGCGACTACTCGACCGCGAGCTGGAACGGTTGGGTTGGTTGGTACCGCCGGGACTTCACGATCCCGGCCGGCGCCTTCGCGAGCTACGTGCCCGGCGCCGATCGCCACTGGATCATCCGCTTTGAATCGGTCGACTATGACGCGATGGTCTGGCTCAACGGCCATTTCGTCGGCAGCCACGTCGGCGAGAACCTGCCGTTCGAGCTCGACCTCAGCGGCGTGCGCGCCGGCGTCAACCGCTTGATCGTGCGGGTCGACAACCGCCGCCTGGCGAGCGACTTCCCGCCCGGTCCGGGCGGCGGCTGGTGGAACTTCGGCGGCATCCTGCGCGAGGTTTACCTGCGCGCCGTGCAGCGCGTCGACATCTCGCAGGTGCAGCTGCGAACCCCGATCACGTGTCCGGCCGGCCAGCCGATCGGTTCGGCGGACTGCGTAGCGACGATCTCGGCGCAGGCGCTTCTGCGCAACGTGACCGGCGCCGAGCAGACGGTCCGGTTGCGGGGCGCCTATGGCAGCGCGAAGCTGAACTTCGGCTTCGCCCAGATCGCGCCGCACGCGACCTGGACCGCCGACGCGACGGCCCAGATCGTCGACCCGGATCTGTGGTCGATCGACCACCCGGCGCTGTACCGCGCAACGCTGACGCTGTCCGACGCGCAGGGCCGCCGGCTCGGCGGCTACGTGACCTACAGCGGTATCCGGACGATCGCGGTCACCCCGGATGGCCGGCTGGAGCTCAACGGCCGGCTGCTGAGCCTGCGTGGCGTTGAGCTTCGCGAGCAGGACCTGCAGAGCGGCGCGGCGCTCGACCCGGCGCAGCTGAGCCAACTGATCGAGTGGGTCAAGGAGCTCGGCGCGAACGTGATCCGGGCCGATCCGCTGAATCCCGAGATCGAGGAGCTGGCCGACCGCGACGGGATCCTGATCTGGTCCGATATCCCGGTCGACCAGCAGGTGAGCTCACAGGACCTGGCTGATCCTGCGTACCTGGCATACGCGCACGGGATGCTGCGGGACAACATCCTCGCCAACCAGAACCATCCGTCGATCCTGCTCTGGAGCATCGCCAACGAGCTGCCAACGCCGGCGACCCCGGCAGAGACCGCGTACATCTCGGGCGCGGTCGCGCTCGCCCACGGTCTCGACCCCACCCGGCCGGTGGGCATGGCGATCACGGACTGGCCAGGAGTGGCCTGCCAGCCGGCGTACGCACCGCTGCAGGTGATCGGCTTCAACGACTACTTCGGTTGGTTCGACGCCGGCGGCGGCAGCACCGATGACCGCGATGCGCTCAGCCCGTTCCTGGACAGCCTCCGGGCGTGCTACCCGAACAAGGCGCTGTTCATCAGTGAGTTCGGGTTCGACAGCAACCGCGACGGGCCCGTGGAGGAACGCGGCACCTACGAGTTCCAATCAAACTCGGTCGCGTTCCATCTCGGCGTGTTCGCCTCCAAGCCTTGGCTGTCGGGCGCAATCTACTTCCTACTGCAGGACGCCGCGACCTACCCGAGCTACGTTGGCGGCAATCCGTTTCCCGATCCGCCATTCGACCAGAAGGGGCTGATCGATCTCGAGGGCAACCTCAAGCCGGCGTTTTCGGTTCTCGCCCCGATCTACCGGGCGACGCAACAGATCGCGCCGGCGCCTGCAGCACCCTACTAGCTACGTCAAGCGCCTCCTCAACGATCCTCAGGCGGCTCGTCCCCGATCGGCCAGCGCCGCCAGCACCGCCTCGACGTCGGCTTCGGTGAACTTCGGCTCGCTCAGCAGCGCAAGCGTGATCACGTCGCCGTCGTGCGAAAGCGATGCGGTCACCATCGGACTTCCTGGCGCAGCCGCTTCCGTAATCGCGCCGGCCGCCCGCGGCCGGCCCGAGACGACACTCACCAGGGCGCCCGTATGGCGCTCGATCCGACTCGGCAGGTCCGCCCTCAGCCACCGCGAGCTCGCCGTCGGCAGCGTCGAGATCAAGATCTCGTCGTACATCGACGGGTGCCATGCCTCGTGCACCGCCAGGAACGGGTCCGGGTTCGCGAGCTTGCCCTCCACCTCGAGGCCGTCCTCGCGCAGTTCGGCGATGGCGTGCAGCAGTCGCTGCTCCGACACTTCGGTCCGCCGTTGCGGCAGCAGCAGCATGACCGCAGTCGGTCCCCGCGCGTGGCGCTCTCGCAACTCTCGGCGGAGCTCCACGGAGCCGACGGTTTGATTGGCGACCACCAGGATGTTGCGCTTCAAAGGCATTGGCTTTCTCCGGTTGCGTGGAACGTAGAGCGTCGAAGGCATCCCGTCGATTGCGGCGTATGCCCAAACAGCCGCATGCTCTCCGAAGGGAATGCCGAAAGCATCCGCCGCGCGGCCAGACCTTGCCGCCGTTCACTTGGCCAAGTGGCGATACGCACAAAGACCTGCCGTTCGGCCCGCGGCGCACTGACGAGCCGCGGAACTCGGCGCGCGGCGCACATGTGAGCTGCGGGGCTCGGCGTGGCGCCCGCGGGCGTGCGATCATAGGTTGATGTTTGGAGACGACGAGCGCGACGACAGTTTCGAAGAGATGCTGCTGTCGATCGCACGCGAGGTCAGCCAGGGGCTGGAGCGCGCGGCGCAGGCATACGTGGACGAGCTCGCGGACTCGATCGGTGTCGATCCGCTGCACGCCAGGGCGTGGTTCGATAACGCCCTCGGATGGCTGCGCGAACGAGCGCAGGGAACGGGCGACGGTTCGGCCGGCCGGGCCGCTCACGCAGGCACCGAGGACGCCGCAGCCGGTCGTCGCGAGCCACGCGAACGGCCGGATCGCGCCGCGCGGGCGCAGCAGCCGGCGCGCTCCGGGCCGCGCCCGGTTGACCTGCCGACCGCGGAGCAGGGCGTTGCGCTGGCCGCCCTGGATTCCGGGCGCTGGGCCGTTCAGCCTGGTAGTCATGCGTTTCTGACGCGAGGCGAGGGACCGCAGCCGAGCGATGCTCTGGACCTGGTCGGCGAGCTGCGTGCCCGGGATTGGATCGCGCCCAACGGTGAGCTGACGCCGTCCGGGCGCGATGCTCTGCGCCGATGGCTGGGCGCGGTCACCCACCACGTCAGCAGCTGATCGCCGGTGCTATCCGGCGCTAGCCGGGCGCCGCCAGGCGAGCATTACGCCGTCGCCGATTGTCAGGAGCACATTGTGCATGCGCTCGTCCTGCTGGACTCGGCGCGCAAACGCGCGGATCCCGAGTGTGCCGCCGTCACGCGCCGAGCTATCGAGCGTCAGTCCGCCCCGGTACAGGTTGTCGGCCACGACCACGCCGCGCTGCGCCAGCTTCGGGATGACCACGTCGTAGTAGGCCACGTAGTCGGCTTTCCACGCGTCGATGTAGACCAAGTCGAACGGGCCCGGAAGACCGCCGATCGTGGCGAGCGCATCACCCACGATCAGCTTCACCCGGCGACCGTTCGGGCTCGCGTCGATATGCCTACGTGCGGCGGCCGCCGTCACGTCATCGACTTCGAGCGTCGTGACCGTACCGTCCGCGGGCAATGCCGCCGCCATCGTCAGGGCACCGACGCCGGTGAAGGTGCCGATCTCCAGAACGTTACGAGCGCCGCTGGCCACAACGAGCGCCTCCAGCAGTCTCGCCTCGGAGAGGCCGCTCATCATCTCAGGCGAGGGCATGTGCGCTTCGGTCCAGCCGGCCACAGCCGCAACATGGCCCCCGAACGGGCTCGTATGTTCCTGCGCGTAGCGCGCCACCTCAGGCGCGACCAGCTCGCTCACGCCTCCAGGTTAGCGTCGCCGGTAGCCCCCCAACGCCACTTGGGCGCTAGTCCAAGTCACGCGCGTTCGCCGCCAGCGCCTTCACAACCCATCTGACGCGCAGCCGCAATCGGGTCCCGTTGCTCGTCGGGGAGGTATTTCACGGCCTCGCGGACGGCACCCCGGCGGCACGAGCCGCGCGCTGCGCCAGCCAGCTGTAGGCGAGGTCGGGACGCTTTCTTCCTCTGGACGTTTGTTCCAGATCCGAGCCCCAACCGTTTCAGGTACACGCCCGGCCGCCGATATTGGGGGGGCATACCGTGACCTCGAAGTGACCGGTAGCAAACCCGCCAACAACATTCGATGCGCTGAGCCTCGAACGTCACGGCGCTCGTCAGATTCCATGAGTCCACCGGGGCGTGGGTATCTGTCTGGGACCACCCGTTCATCCCAGTACCACACACCTAGTAGACCACAGCGAACAAACGCCCGGTTGAACGATACCGAGCCCGAGCCGCGCAGCACCACCCGACGATCGGGCGGAGCGGGCGGTCCGGGACCTGCGCCGCTGCGCGGTAGCGCCAACCTCGCACCCGACCAAGCACCAGGCTCACCGAACGCGACTCGTGGGCCGGCGATCAAACACGGAAGGAGTGATCGCGTGTCAGTCACAACTGCGCCAAACGAGCTCACGCACACCAACAAGGCCTCCCTGCTCGACGCCACCTCCCGCACGCCGCAAGGCGATCGCCGACACACCGTCTGATGAGCGGCCGCAACCGGATCCGAGAAGGCCTCAGAGGTTGGCGCGATCGCCGCTTTGGCCCTGGGCCGACCCCCAGGCCGCAGACGATCACGCCCGCGGCACAGCCGTACGCGCTGGCGAGCACCGACAGCCAACCGAAACCCGCCGTAGACGCCGGCCCCGCGCCGTTCGAGCTCGCCGAACGACCGGCGGGCGCTGAGATCAGCCACGCGCCGGTCGAGTCCGCCGAGCGTCCGGTGGAAGCTGAGATCGGCCGCGCGCGGGTCGAGTTCGCCGAGCGTCCGGCCGACGCTGAGATCGGCCGTACGCTCCTGGAGCTCGCCGACCGCCACGCGGTATCCGACGCGCAGCTCGCCACGCTCCTGGGCTGCGCGCCCGAGGACGTCGCCCGCCAGCGCGCCCGCGCGAGCGCGCTACCGGCCAAAGCCCCGGCGAGGATCGAGACCGAGACATCGCAGCTGCGTCCCGCCGCGCCCGTGATCGAGAAGGGCAACCGCGTCGACGCGGTCGTGCGAGCGGTGGCGTTCGTGTACATGATCTCGCTGCTGTCCGCCATTCTCTACTACAAGAGCAGCTTTCTGCACATGATCGAAGTGTCGCCGTTGCTGGCGGTCTACGGCCTGGTGGTTGTCTGCTACATCAGCAGCCGGTTCGTGTTCAGCGCCTTCTATCGCCCCGCGAAGGACCACGGCATCGAGCCGCATGTGGCGATCATCATGCCCGGCTTCAACGAGGAGGCCGCGATCGCCACGTCACTACGGTCTCTGCTGGAACTCAACTACCCGGCCGACAAGTTGCAGATCGTCGCCGTCAACGACGGCTCGACCGACAACACGCTGGCGGAGATGACGAAGGTCGCCGCGAGCGCCGACGGGCGAGTCCGCGTGATCGACTTCCCGCGGAACCGCGGCAAGCGCGCGGCCATGGCAGCCGGGATCCGCGCCACGCAAGCCGACATCGTCGCGTTCGTGGACTCCGACTCGGTGCTCGACCCCGACGCCATGCGCATCATCGTCCAGGGTTTCCACGACCCAAGAGTCGGCTCCATCTGCGGGCACGCCGACGTGCTCAACATCCGTGAGAACTGCATGACGAAAATGCAGGCCGTCCGCTACTTCGTCGCCTTCCTGGTCAACAAGGGCGCCGAGTCGGTGTTCAACACCGTGACCTGCTGCTCGGGCTGCTTCTCGGTCTACCGGCGCGAGGCGATCATGGGCAGCCTGGACTGGTGGGAGAACCAGACGTTCCTCGGCCGGGAGTCCACGTTCGGCGATGACCGTTCCCTGACCAACTGCGTGCTGCGCAGCTGGAAGGTGAAATACGAGTCGCGAGCGGTCAGCCACACAATCGTTCCGACCACATTCAAGGTGTTTCTCCGCCAGCAGCTGCGCTGGAAGCGCTCCTGGACGCGCGAGTCGCTGATCGTCGCCACGTTCATCTGGAAGAAGAACCCGCTCGCCGCGATGTCGGTCTATGTCGGCATGCTGCTCCCTGTCGTCGCGCCCGTCGTCGCGGTGCACGCCCTCATCATGATGCCGGTCGCGGGCGGCGGCGCGCCGCTGCTGTACCTGATCGGCGTGTACGCGATGAGCGTCTGCTACGGCCTCTATTACGTCGCGCGCAGGGGCCGCTATGACGGCCTGTGGGTGTACGGCATCCTGTTCTGCTTCTTCTACCTCGCGTTCCTGCTGTGGCAGACCTACTACGCGATCGCCACCACCCGCTCGGCGTCATGGGGCACACGGCCCTCGACCGCCGGTCTGAGCGCGACCGAGGCCGCGCAGGTGCCGTCATGAGAAAACTCGAGCGCGCAGGGGCCGTCGTGAGAGAACTCAAGCGCGCAGGTGCCGTCGGGAGAAAGCTCAAGCGCCGGGCCTGGGTCAGGCTGCAGCGACCAGCGTCGCTGCTGCTAATCCCGCTTTCGCTGCTGCCGCTGTTCGGCGCGGTCCCGCTGATCTCCGACGCTCACAGCAGCTACGTGCGCTACTACCTCTCGCCGCCGTTCCCGGCGCCGGGCAACGTGCTGAGCGCCGGCGAACGGGCGCGGTTCACGCCGCCGCCGGCGTTCACGGGCGCCGTCCCGGTGCTCGTCTACCACAGCGTCGGGGGGCATGGCGCCGGCACGGTCTCCCAGCGCGCGTTCGCGGCGCAGATGCAGATGCTGAAGCTGGCTGGTTTCAGCACGCTCAGCATCGCCCAATACAACCGCTTCCAGCACCACGACGCGAGCGGCCTGCCCGCACGCCCGATCCTGATCACGTTCGACGGCGGGCTCCTGCAGTCCTTCCGCAACGCCGACCTGGTCCTGGCCCGCCAGGGCTTCAGGGCGACCATGTTCGTCGTCACCGCCAACATCGCGGCCCGCAACCCGCTGTACCTGGATTGGGCGGAACTGCACCGGATGCAACGGTCAGGACGCTGGGACATCCAGCCTGAGAGCTACCAGGGCGACACGGAGGAGGCGGTCGACAGGCGCGGTGACCAGGAGCCGTTCTACGCAGCGCGCCGCTACCTGCGATCCACCGGCAAGGAGACCTTCGCTGCGTATCAGCGGCGCGTGGCCGGCGATCTGTTCACGCTCGCGGACCAGTTCACAGGCCAGGGCATCGATGTTCACGCGATCGCCGTCCCGTACGGCGACTACGGCCAACTGGACCCCGGCAACGATCCGCGCGTCGTGCCGTTCATCCTCAACCTCCTGAGCACCCAGTTCACAACCGTGTTCGTGCAGAACCCGCGCAACGACCCGCCTTATACGACCCCCACCGGCAGCGGGCCGCAGGAGCGCTTTGAGGCGTCCGCGTCGAGCACCCCCGCGCAACTGTATGGCTGGCTGACCGCCCGGGACCCGGCGCCGGCGACAGCCATCGACGGCCAGCCGGCCACCGCGATCCCCGTCCAGCAACGACCACGACATGGAGCAAACAATGTGCGGCATCACCAGCTACGTCGGGCAGCGGCCCGTCGCCGAACTGCTGCTCGAAGGGCTGGAGCAGCTCGAGTACCGCGGCTACGACTCGGCGGGGATCACCCTGCTGCACGAGTCCGGGCGCACCGAGACGATCCGCTCGGTCGGTAACCTGGCGGCGCTTCGCAGCGCCCTGGGAGAACGAGCCCCGGTGCTCGCCGCGCCGGGCGCTCGCGACGAGCAGCCCACCGCCGGCATCGCCCACACTCGCTGGGCGACGCACGGCCCGGTGACCGAAGCTAACGCGCACCCGCACGCCGACAGCGACGAGCGCCACCACGTCGTGCTCAACGGCATCATCGAGAACCACGCGCAGTTGCGTCGCTGGATGGCCTCGGAGGGAGCGACCATCCGCTCAGAGACAGACGCGGAGGTCGTCGCGCACCTGATCGCCCACCACGACCGCGGCGACCTGGTGCAGGCGGTCCGCGCCACGCTGCGCGACATCGCCGGGCATTACGCATTCGTGGTTACCTCCGCCGC
Source organism: uncultured Solirubrobacterales bacterium (assembly GCA_963709135.1). Taxonomy (GTDB): domain Bacteria; phylum Actinomycetota; class Thermoleophilia; order Solirubrobacterales; family Solirubrobacteraceae; genus Palsa-465. Next base: position 1,409,581 of record CAVPVI010000005.1, read on the forward strand.
GCAGCCGGGGCTGCTCGTCGCCGCCCGGCGCGAATGCCCGCTGGTCGTCGGGGTCGCCGCCGACGGGCATTTCATCGCCTCGGCGATCGCCGCGTTCCTGTCCCACACCCGCGAGATGCACGCGGTCGGCGACGGCGAGATCGTAGTCGCGACCGCCAACACGGTCCAGTTCCTCGACGCCACCGCCGGCCGCGCGCGCCAGAGCGCCAGCGTGACCATCGACTGGGAGCACGACCTCGCCGAGAAAGCCGGTTATGAGACGTTCATGCTCAAAGAGATCCACGAGCAGCCCGCCGCGATCGCCAGGACGTTGGCGGGACGGCTGCACGCCGACGGCGTCACCCTCAGCGACGACGCCCTGATCCTTGATGAGCGCCGGCTACGTGAGCTCTCACGCCTGCGCATCGTCGCTTGCGGCACCTCGCACAACGCCGGTCTGCTGGGCCGCTACATGATCGAAGAATGGGCGCGGCTCCCCGTCGAGCTCGACATCGCCTCGGAGTACCGCTACCGCAACCCTGTTATCAGCCCCGGCGAGATGGTGCTCGGGATCACCCAGTCTGGGGAGACCGCCGACACGCTCGCCGCGATGCGCCTCGCCCGCAAGCGCGCAGCGACGGTTCTGGCGCTCACCAACGTGATGGGCTCGCAGGCCACCCGCGACGCCGACGGGGTGATCTTCACACGGGCCGGGTCGGAGATCGGAGTGGCGGCCACCAAGACGTTCACCGCGCAGGTCGTCGCGCTGGCGCTGCTGGCGATCAAGCTCGGCCAGGCGCGCGGGACGTTGAGCGCGCAGCGCGCCCGTGATCTCGCAGGCGAACTGCGACGGCTTCCAGGAGCCTTCGCGCAGGCCGCCGCCGCGGCCGCGCAGTGGGCACCAGGGGCGGCGCGCGCACTGGACACCGCCGAGTTCTGCATGTTCCTGGGCCGCCAAGCCGGCCTCCCGATCGCTTTGGAAGGGGCGCTGAAGCTCAAGGAGGTGAGCTACATCCCGTCCGAAGCGTACGCAGCCGGGGAGATGAAGCACGGCCCGATCGCGCTGCTGTCCAGCGGAACGCCCGTAGTATGCGTCGCGACCGACTCGCCCGTCCTCGACAAGCTCCTTTCGAACCTCGCCGAGGCAAGCGCCAGGGGCGCGTATATTCTCGCGATCGCAGGGCAGCGCAGCGACGAGGTCGCCGAGTACGCCGACGACGTGTTCGCGCTGCCGGCGACCGACCCGCTGCTGGCGCCGCTGCTCGCCGTCGTCCCCCTGCAGATGCTCGCCTACCATGTCGCGCGGGCCCGCGGCCTGAACGTCGATCAGCCGCGCAACCTCGCCAAGACAGTGACGGTCGAGTGATGCGCCGTCTTGCGCTCACGCTCACCTTGCTGCTCACGCTCACGCTGAGCAGCTCCGCCGCGCTCGCGGCGCGGCGCGCCGAGCCGCCCGCGCGCGCGAAAGCGGGCACGCAGCATCCGTCGGCGTGCGCCGCTAAAGCGCCGTCCGCGCTCACCTTCATTCGCGCCGACGGCCGGACGTTCGGCGTCCTGAGCTGGAAGCCCGGCCGCCGAGCCCCCCGAGGCGCGCGCTACCGGGTGACGCGCAACCTCACCGTCGTCGGGCAGACCCGACGGCATTCCATGCGCGTCAACGTCGTTCTCGGCCGCCGCTACCGGCTCGCGGTGCGTCTGTTCCTGGCGAACGAGACCGCGTCGCGCTGCGTCGCGCAGATCCAGGTCTCGACCCCCTACCGGCTGCCGAGCGCGCCGCAATCGTTGGCGGTGTCGGACGCCGGCGGCCCGGCGGTGACCGTCACGTGGGGGGCCTCGCAGCGCGGGGACGGAGCGATCGCCGGCTACCGGCTGATGCGCAACGGCGTTGTCGTCGGGCAGACGAAGGCGACGTCGCTTAGCGTTCCGATCATCTCCAACGCCAGCTACACGTTCACCGTGGTCGCCGTTGATAGCAACGGCCGGTTGTCAGTGGCGAGCAAGCCCGTTCAGGTGCAGACCGGCCACAGCGCCCCCCCGGCGCCAGCCGGGCTGAGCGCGGACGCGGTCAACGGCAGCGCGGTCGATCTGTCCTGGGCGCCCAGCCAGCCGGCGCGAGGAACGATCGGCGGCTACCGGGTGCTGCGCGACGGTACCGTCGTCGGGGAGTACGACGCCACGTCCGCGCAGATCACTAACCTGACTCCGTCGACAACGTACACGTTCGCTGTGGCGGCGGTCGACAGCCTCGGCAACGTGAGCGTGCCGAGCGCGTCGATCACCGTGCAGACCGGCCCTTATCAGTCGCCGAGCGTCCCGCAGTGGCTGTCCGTGTCGGACGCCACCGGCCCGACGGTGACGCTTTCATGGCAGGCCTCAGCGCCCGGAGACGGGGCTGTCGTGGGCTACCGCCTGTTCCGCGACGGCGCCGTGTACGGGCAGCTCGCATCGACGTCGCTGACCGTTTCGGTCAGCGACAACGCCAACTACACCTTCACGGTGGTCGCGGTCGACAGCAACGGCCAGCTGTCGGCGCCCAGCGCGCCTGTCGAGGTGCAGACCGGCCACAGTACTCCCCCGGCACCGGCCGGGCTCGAGGGTAACGCGCTCGCCGACGGCACGGTGACCCTGTCCTGGGCGCCCAGCCAACCCGCGCGAGGATCGATCGGCGGCTACCGCGTGCTGCGCGACGGTACCGTCGTGGGCGAGTACGACACCACCTCGGCGCAGCTCACGAGCCTGGCCTGGTCAACGACGTACACGTTCACGGTGGTGGCAGTCGACAGCCTCGGATACGTGAGCGCCCCGAGCGCGCCGGTCACCGTGTCCACTGTCAGCCCGACGGCAACCACCGGGCACGCGTACGCGTTCCTGCTGGCCTCGACCGATCAGAGCTTCCAGGACTTCCAGGCTCACTATATGGAGATCGGCACTGTCTCGCCAACGTACTATTCCTGTGCCTCGTCGACGGTGATGGCGGGAAGCAACGACCCGCTGATCACCAGTTGGGCGCAGGCGCGAGCCGTCCGGGTCCTGCCGCGATTCAACTGCCAGAACAGCGTCGTGATCGACGAGATCCTCAACTCCCCCGCGCTTAGCCAGCAGTGGGTGAGCGACATCGTCGGCCAAGTGACATCCAACGGCTACGACGGCGCCACGCTGGATTTCGAGGCTGGGTACGCGTCGGACCGTAACGCCTACACGGCGTTTGTCACGACGCTGGCGGCGGCGCTGCACGCCGACGGCAAGCTGCTCATGCTCTGCGTGTCGGGGAAGATAGCCGATGTGAACAATAACCCGCGGTCGACGTTCTTCAACTACAACGCCCTGTCCGCCCAGGCGGACATCTTGTTCGTGATGGGCTGGGGGATCCACTGGACGACCTCGGCGCCGGGCGCGCAGGACGACATGACCTGGGAGAGCGCGGTTCTGCGGTACATCTCCACGCTCCCGCGGGTCAATAAGTACGTCCTAGGCCTGCAGCTGTACGCGATGGACTGGGCCAACGGCGGCGGCGCCGCGAACCCGGCGAGCTCATACCAGTACGCCCAAGCGGTCGCGCTCGCCGCATCACTTGGGGTGACGCCGACATATAACCCGACCGCTGACGCGATGACGTTCAGCTACACCGATTCGGCCGGCAATCCGCACATCGTGTGGTACACCGACGCCGCAACCGAAGCGGACCGGATGAACCTCGCTGAGCAGGACGGGCTGGGCGGCATCGGGTTCTGGCGGCTCGGGGAGGAGGACCAGAGCCTTTGGAACGAACCGCTGCTCACCGGCACGTGGTAGCCCGCCGCCGCCTGGGTTACCTGCTCGCCGCCGCGGCGTTGGGCATCGCCGCTGCCGCGGCTGTCGCGTCGGGCGCTGTCGGGAGGGGTGCGGCGGGACCCGGGCCGCCGCCGCGGGTGTTCGCGTTCGTGTCCCGGGCCGGCGGCGCCGAGCTGACGCATCTGCGCTTGTACGGTCCTCGGATCAGCGTCGTGGCGCCCAACTGGTACGCACTGAACGTCGTCGATCAGACGCTGTCAGGCGCTCCCAGCCCGGCCGTCGTCGAGCTGGTCCGGGCCGCCGGCGCGCAGCTGTGGCCTGTTGTCAACGCTCGCTTGGGCCGGGGCAACGCGATCGATAACCCCACCGTCCGTGGGCGGATCGCCGGCGTGATCGCCGCGGTCGCCTCCGCGCACGACTATGACGGGATGACCCTCGACATCGAGGATCTCGCCGCCGGGCAGAGCCGCGCCTTCAGCGCGCTGGTGGCGGCGGTGGCGGGCGCGCTGCACGCCCAGCACCAACGCCTGGCGGTCTACGCACCGCGGCGCACCGCCAGCGGCGGGGACCGTGCGTACGATTGGCCGGCGCTGGCTCGCGACGCGGACCTGCTGATCGCCTCCGGCTACGACGAGCATTCGGCGAGCACCGGACCCGGTCCGGTGAGCACGCTCGCCGGTTTTGACGACATGCTCGATTACGCCGCGAGTCTGACGCAATCGCGGGTCGCGCCGGCCGTCGGGACGCTCGGGTACAGCTGGCCGGTCGGGGGCGGCCCGGGCATCATGCTCTCGAGCATCCAGGCGGCCCGGTTGGGCCGCCTGACTGGCGTGCGCGTCCGCACGGACGGCGGCGACAGCAGCTTCCGCGCCGGCGGCCGGATCGTCTACTACCAGGACGCCTCCCAGCTCATCGCCGAGGCGCACGCTGCACGCGCCTCCGGTGTGCGCTGGCTGGCGGTATTCTCGCTCGGTCGTGAACCGGGCACGTTCTGGGCGCACATCAGGACAGCCCGGCAGCCGCCCATCCGGCCTCACCGCCACTGATCCAGCAAACTTGCGGTCGTCGCTGCAACAGCGTCGCCCCGGCGGTGTTCGCGCTGGTCAGAGCGCGGGTTCTAGCGCTCGCTCACGCGGCACGCAGCTCCGCCGGCGGATGCGGCCCGCAGGCACAAAGATCGTTGGCGAGACGCTCTGCCGTAACCCGCTCCCAGCGTCCGCTTTCCGTGAGCGCGGTGCACAGACGTTCGACATCGACAAGCGCCTCACTGGCCTCGAGATCCTCGCTGAGGTCGGAGCTGAATAGCAGATTGTCGGCGGCGTAGCGGATCCGGTCCTGCTCGCCGGCCTGCAGCTTGCTGGGACCAAGTTCAGTCAGGGTCTTGATGACTCGCCGATACGCAAGCGTACGTTCCGGATTCATTGAGGCCTCCTCATGACCAGGGATTGGAACAAAGCGCATCATGTCGAGGCAACCGGACGCTGCCATTGGCCCGCAGGCTAGATCGCGGCGACTGCGCTTGTCCAAGCAGTGACCCCGGGGCCGGCCGGCCGAGCGCGCAGCACCCAGGGTGACCCCCGAGGCTGGCAGCCGGGTGCGCGATACGCCGGCTGACCCCAAGGCTGGCGGGCGTGCCCAACGCTCGCGTTTGGCAGCGGCTACCCGTGCGCCTGCGAACGTGCCAGCACGGCCGTCCCGAGCAGCGCGGCGCCAAGCGTGATGAGTGTGCCAAGCAACCGCAGCGCCGAGGCGTGGAGCGTCTCGTCAAACAGGGTCAGCCCGAGCACCACACTGGCGATCGGGTCGAGCGCGGCGCTGCTGGCGAGCACCGCGGCCAGCGCGCCGGTGTTCAGCGCCAACTGGTTGAGCGTCATCGACGCGTAGCCGACGGCGCCGAGCGCGTACAGCTCCCAACTGCCGATCACGTGCAGGACGCCCGCGTGCAACTCGTCGGCGACGGCCTTGATCAGCGCCGCTGACAATGCGAACAGGACCCCTGTGGCCGAGCCGAGCAGCGCCGCACGGCGGGCTGCACGGCTGCGCCCGCCCAACAGCACGAGCGGCGCGCAGACCACGGCGCTTGCCAACGCAGCGATCAGCCAGTCGCTCAGCGGCGCCTCGCCGCGCCCGCCCGACGGACTCGCGATCGTCAGGAACCCGGCCAACGCCAAGACCACGAGCAGCGCCGCCCGGACGTCGCGACGGTGCACGTGCGCAGCGCCGATCCACGCTCCTAGCGGCAGCGCGAACACGACGCTCGCCACCAGCAACGGCTGCACCACCGCCAGACGGCCGATGCCGAGCGCTGCCGCCTGCGCGACGAGGCCCAGCGCGTCAGAGGCGATCCCCACCAGCCACACCGGGCGGCGCGCCATTCTCAACAGCAATCCCGAGTGCGCGCCCGCCGACGGTGCGCCGGAGCCGGCTTTCTGCTGCAGCACGCTCCCCAGCGCGAACAGCAACGCCGAAATCAGGGCCAAAGCTATTTCCAAGCGAGCGCCTCCTGAACGGTTCGAATCCGCCGGTTCGTCCTTGGCCGAGGTTCGCTGAGGGCGGGTGCCCTAAGCTCCCGGGCGATGAGCTCCGAGCGTCGTCGCGTGATCGTAGTCGGGTACGACGGATCAGAGCCGTCGCGCGCGGTTTCAGTCGCGTGCGCGCGCTGCTGGGCAGCGTCTCGCACGAGCTCCTGCACATCGCCGACCGCCCGGTGGTGGTGATTCCAGCAGCTGCCGTCGAGTTCTTGGATCGCCGGATGGTCCACTAGCGGTTCAGCCTGCAAGTTCGCTGTCACAAAGGTCTGTGTCCGTTTATGGCCCATGGGACTGATGTTCGTCCAGGTTTAAGCGATTCGCGGCCGGACCTTTCAACTTGGATCGTTTGTTGCCGATGTCTATGTGGGCGCCGGCCATCGACTCGAGATTCGGGAGGTAGGTACGAAGCGATTGATCCACACTGGCTTTCCGCCGACGGAATCTCCTGGCGCGAGGTCTTTGTCCAAGCTCAGAGCGGTGCTTTCGAGGGCTGCGGTGGCCCGGCGTCGGCACCGATCCGGGCGTAATCGTCGACTGTCGTCGCCGGTCGCTCGTTTGACTGCCCGTCGTTATTGCGCGGCCGTTTCGGTGGTGGCGTCCATTTTGGTCGCTGTGTTGGCGAAAACGATTAGCTTCGGCTATATCGAGGCGTCCCCGTTGGAGTTCGCGTTCTTGTCGGCGGGTTTGCTGCTCGGTGAGATGCTGCCCGTGACCGTTCCGCGCAGCGGCGGCGATGAACAGATGACTCTTTCGACGTCGTTCGCGCTGGCATTGCTGCTAACAGGCGGGTTGGGGCCGGCTGTCATCGTGCAGGGCAGCGCGTCCGCGATCGCGGATCTGGTGGCGCGTAAGCCATGGTGGCGGATCCTTTTCAACGTAGGCCAGTTCGCGATTTCGCTGGTGGCGGCGCTGATCGTGATGCGGTTGCTCTCGGCACAGCAGATCGGCGCTCGCCATCCCTTCACTAGCGGTGAGTTGCCCGCGGTGCTGTTTGGCTCGGTTGCTTTTGTCGTTGTCAATGCGGGCATCGTCGGGATTGCGGTCGCGCTCCACCAAGAGGCTCCGCTGGGAAAGTACTTTCGGGGCGATGCGCTATCCGTGCTGCTGACCAGCAGTCCGCTTCTGTTCTTAGCGCCGATCGTGATCGCGGCGGCGGCGTTCTCCGTGGAGTTGCTGCCGTTGTTTGTCGCCCCGATGCTCGCGGTTTACTACGCCGGGCGGCAGGCTTCGCGCAGCGAGCACGCCGCGCGCCACGATTCGCTTACAGGGCTGCCGAACCGCAACGCGTTTCAGACCGCCGTGGAGAGCGCGTTCGCGGCTGACGGCGGGCCCTGCTGCGTTCTGCTGATGGATCTCGATCGCTTCAAGGAAGTCAACGATACGCTCGGTCACGGCTACGGCGACTTACTGCTCAAGCACGTCGCGACACGCCTCAAGGAGGAGATCGGTGATCAGCTGCTGGCGAGGATCGGCGGCGACGAATTCGCGCTGCTTGGGCTCGGCTGCGGGCGCGAGGAGTCGCTGCGGCTCGCGCAACGTGTCGCGTGCTGCCTGCGGGCACCGTTCGAGCTCGACGAAATCGTGCTCGACACGCAGGCCAGCATCGGGATCGCGTTGTTTCCCCGACATGGCACCGACTTGCCGGCCCTGCTGCGCAGAGCCGACGTCGCGATGTATCAAGCCAAGCAAACGCACACGGGTGTCGCGATCTACGAAGCAGGCTACGACCATCACAGCTCGGCGAAGCTGGCGCTCACCGCTGATCTGCGGGCGGCGATCCAGGGCGACCAGATCACGGTCTGGTATCAGCCCGAGCTGGACATGCGAACCGGGGTTGCATCGGCGGTCGAGGCGCTGGTCCGCTGGGAGCATCCTGAGCTCGGGCTGCTGTCGCCTGCTTCGTTTCTCGAGATCGCCGAACATACGAACCTGATCAAGCCGCTGACCCAGAAGGTGCTCGACACCGCTTTGGCGCAGGTAGCACTATGGCGCCGCTCGGGGCTTGACGTCACCGTCGCCGTGAACATCTCCACCCGGGTGCTGATCGAGCGAGACTTCGCCAATCGAGTTCTTCAAACACTCAGACGCGCCGGCGTGCCACCGACGCGGCTCAGGCTGGAAGTCACCGAGAGCGCGCTGATGGCCGATCCCGAGACGGCGCGCTCGGTCCTGCAAGAGCTCGACCGTTTCGGCATCGAGATCTCGATCGATGACTTCGGAACCGGCTACTCCTCACTCGCATACCTCGCGCGTCTCCCCGTATCCGAGGTCAAGATCGATCGCTCGTTCGTAAGCCAGATGGCGAGCGAGACCAGCGATGCGATCATCGTGAGCTCGACCATCGATCTCGCACACCACCTCGGCCTCCGGGCCGTCGCCGAAGGCATCGAACACCTCGAGCTGTTACCGCAACTCCGCGCGCTCGGCTGCGACGCAGTCCAGGGCTACGCAATCAGCCGACCAATCCCCGCTCCAGAAGCCACGCGCTGGCTGCTGGACGCCCAGCTCACCGCGCCAGCCAACGGACGCGCTGGCCAGCGCGCGGCCTGAAACGGCAGCACCGGGGGTCAACGTCGGTTAGGGCGGGTGCCCTTAGCTGAGGTGTTCCCGCTCGGTTCGAGCTCGTGCGCGTTCAGCGCACGCTGATCAGATCGACGACGAACACGAGCGTCTCGTCGGGACCGATCGCGCCACCTGCACCGCGCTTGCCGTAGGCGAGCATCGGCGGAATCGTGAGCCGGCGCCGCCCGCCGACTTTCATGCCGGTTACGCCCTGATCCCAACCGGCGATCACCTGACCCTTGCCGAGGGCGAACTTGAACGTCTTGCCACGATCCCACGACGCGTCGAACTGCCGGCCGGTGCTCCACGAGACGCCGACGTAGTGGACCTCCACGATGCGGCCGGCGAGCGCTTCGTCGCCCTCACCGATGATGACGTCTTCGATCTCCAGCTGGTAGGAAGGCGGCTGGTCCGCGAGGACCGCCACGTCGGGCTTCTCGTTGATGGGCATGGTTCAAGCGTGTCAGGTCCTGTGCCCCTCCATCTGGCGGAGGGCGTCGGCGACCGGGAGCGGGTGGCCGATATGGTAGCCCTGCGCGAAGTCGACACCGTTGCGCTGCAGGAACAGCTGGGTGCTCTGGTTCTCGACGCCTTCGGCGATCGTCCGCTTCTGCAGGCCCTGAGCGATGGCGACGAGCGATGCGATCACCAGCTGGTCGGTCCGGTTGGAGGTGCAACGGGTCACGAACTCGCCGTCGATCTTCAAGTAGTCGAATGGAAGATGCTTCAGGTAGTAGAAGCTGCCGAAACCGGCTCCGAAGTCATCCAGCGCAAAGCGGCACCCGAGCGCGGCGAGCCGCTCCGCGAACTTGCGCGCGAGCTGGATGTTGGCAACCGCGGCGGTCTCGGTGACCTCGAAGATCAGCGAAGCGGGATCGGTTCCCGTCCGCGTGAGCTCGGCCTCGATCAGCTCCGGCAGCAGATCGTCGCCGAGTGACTTGCCGGAGAGGTTGACCTCGACGGTGAGGTCGTGACCGAGGGCATTGCGCTCCTGCACGAGCCGGATCGCGCGGGTGACGACCCAGCGGTCGAGCTCCTGGATCAGGTCGTAGCGCTCGGCGATGTAGATGAATGCTCCCGGCGGGATCGAGTCTCCGGTCTCGCTCAGCATCCGCACCAGCAGCTCGTACTGGCCGACGAAGCCGGTGCGCAGCTCTAAGATCGGCTGCGCATACAGGACTAAGCGCTCCTCCTCGAGCGCTCCCCGGATGCGGTCGATCCACGCCAGCCGCGCCTTGATCCGCGGTTGGTGGTGGCGGTCGGAGGCATACAGCGCGAAGCGGTCGCGACCGTCCTCCTTAGCGTCGTACATCGCCAGGTCAGCCTGCACGAGCGCTTCCTCGCCACTTGCCAGCGCGCGCGTGAACAACGTCACGCCGACACTGGCGGTGATACGCCGTGGTTGTTGCCCGTTCAGCACGATGGTCTTCTTGCTGATGTCGCGTACGATCTCGGCCGCGACCTGCTTGGCGGTGCTCGCGTCGACTTCCGGCAGCAGGATCGCGAACTCGTCGCCGCCGAGTCTGGCAACGATGTCGGAGGCGCGCATCCGCTGGCGCAGGGCAGCGCCGACCGAGATGATCAGCTGGTCGCCGGCGTTGTGCCCGAGCGTGTCGTTGACCGTCTTGAAATGATCCAGATCAAGCAGGAGCAGCGCCCCGCGATCGCCGTAGCGGCGGACGTAGGAGACGTGGTGGTCGAGCTCGGACTCGAGCTTGCGGCGGTTGGGCAGGCCCGTCAGCGGATCGTGGCCGGCCAGGTGGCGCAGCTCCTGCTCGAGGTGCCGGCGCTTGGTGATGTCCACGACCTGATCGAGGAAATGGCGTGGATTGCCGTCACGGTCGCGCAGCAAGGTGGCGTCGAGCGAGATCCAGACGAGCTCCCCGGAGGCGCGCAGGTAGCGCTGCTCGAGGTGATAGTGATCGAGCTCGCCACGCAGCAGAGCCTTGACCAGCTCGCGCTCCTCGGCGATATCGTCGGGGTGGGTGATGGCGTGCACGGTGGTCGCACACAGCGCCTGCGACGAGTGCCCGGTGATCTCGCACAGCGCCTGGTTTACCTGCAGGAAACTGCCGTCGAGCGCCACCAGCGCCATCCCGATCGGCGCGTCCTCGAATGCGCTACGGAAGCGCTCCTCCGCCTCGGCGAGCGCGCTTGCCGCCTGCTTGGCCGCAGTGATGTCCTCGATCTCCGAGACGAAGTGCAGCGGCTCGCCGCTCATGTCGCGAGCCACCGACCGCGACAGGCGTCCCCAGATCACGCGCCCGTCCTTGTGCAGGTAGCGCTTCTCGAGCTGGTAGCTGCCGATCTCGCCCGCCACCAGCGCTCCGACCAGCTCCAGGTCGGCATCGAGGTCATCAGGGTGGGTTATGTCCTGGAAGCTCCGCGCCAGGAGCTCGGACTCCGCGTAGCCGACGATCTCGCATAGGGCGCGATTGACCTGTAGCCAGCGCCCGTCCGGCGCCACCAGCGCGATCCCGATCGGGGCATGCTCGAAGGCGCTGCGGAAGCGCTCGTGGGCTTCGGCGAGCGCCCGGTCGGCGCGCAGCTTGGCGAGCGTGATGTCGCGCGTGACCGTTGAGGCACCGATCACAGCGCCGTGCTCGTCGCGGATCGGCGACACGCTCATCGAGACGGTGATCACCGCGCCGCTGTTCGTGCGACGCGCGGCCTCGAAGTGCTCGACCCGCTCCCCCCGCCCCACCCGTTCGAGCGTCTCGCGCATCTCGCGCTCGCTGTCGGGGCCGGCCGCGAGCAGCGCCGCATCGCGACCGATCACGTCCGCCGCCGGGTAACCGTAGATCCGCTGCGCCGCCGCATTCCAGGTTCTGATCCTGCCGTCGAGCGACTTGGTGATGATCGCGTCGTAGGAGGACTCGACGACCGCGGCGAGCTGCGCGGCGGCCTCGGCCGCCGCCCGCTCGGCGGTCACGTCCTCGATCTGCGCGATCAGATACGCAGGCGCGCCGTGCTCGTCACGAACCAACGCAAACGACAGCTTCGCCCAGATCGCGTGCCCGTCCCGGCGCAGATAGCGGCGCTCCATCAGACCACGGTCGATCTCGCCGGCAAGCGCACGATCGGTCTCGGTCAGGCTCGCCGGGAGGTCCTCGGGATGTGTGATGTCGCTGAACGCCATGCTCAGAAGCTCGAGCTCGGAGTACCCGAGCAGCTCGCAGAGCGCTCTGTTGACACGCGCGAAGCGGCCTTCGGGGAGCATCACGGCCATTCCGATCGGAGCACTGTCGAGCACCGCGGTGAGCGTCTCGGTCTGCTCGCGCAGAGCCACCGCGCGCGCCACCCGCTCGCTGACATCCCGCACCGCCGCGATCGCCAGCAGCCCGCCTGCGGCCTCTACGGCCGACAGGCTGATCTCTGCGGGAAACTCGCTCCCATCGCGCCGGCGGCCGTGCAACTCCATGCCCGCGCCCATTTCGCGCACCCGCGGGTGCGCGAAGAACGTGGCTCGGTGGGAACGATGCGCCGCGCGCTGGGCACCTGGCACCAGCAGCTCCAGCGGGCGCCCGACCAGGTCGCCGTGCTCGTAACCGAACATCGCTTCGACTTGGCGGTTGACGAGCATGATGATGCCGTCGCGATCGATCCCGACGACCGCGTCGGGAACCACATCGACGGGCACGAGGTGGACGCCCGGATCATCGATGCGGGCAGACGCAGACATCAGGCTGCCAATCCGCTTGCGCTGAGGAAGCGCAACCCGATCCGCAGCAAGCAGAGCTTAATTTCTCGAGTCATTGACAACGCACCGCGCAGCAGATCCAGTGGCGCTCTACGCACAGCGCCATCTCTGATCGGCAGCCTAGCCGATGAGTTGGCGAGCGTGCGCTAATCAGACAATCGAACGTCCGTCTAGCGCTGCGCCGCGACAACGTCGCCAGGCCCCGATCGCCTCACAGCAGGGTCGCGAGGCGCTGCTTCGGTGCGCTGGGTGCACTCCGACGCACGCATGGCTGCCATTGCCCTAATGTATGGACCATTACACGCATGTTCAGGGATCGAGGGAAAGCTCAACATCCCGCCAGCGATCTCGATATTCATCCACGCAGGACGCGTAGGCGCCCGAGACCGACACGCGACGACCGAACTTGAAGCCATACCAAGACATCACCGACCCGAAGCTCGCCAAGGCCCTCGCGCACCCACTGCGCACACGGATCCTGGCGGCGCTCGAAGGCCGCACCGCCAGCCCCAGCGACCTCGCGACCGAGCTCGGCACCTCACTCGGCGTGATCAGCTACCACGTCCGGCGACTCCAAACCCTCGGATTCGTCAAACTCGTCAAACGCGTCCCCCGCCGCGGCGCCGTCGAGCACTACTACACCGCCACCACCCGCCCCCGCATCACCGACGCCGCCTGGAGCCAAACCCCCGGGATCGTCAAGCAAGCCACGATCAAGGCCGCGCTTGACCAAATCGGCAGCTACGTCAGCGAAGCCGCCGCGCTCGGCGGCTTCGACGCCACCCAAGCGCACCTCACCCGCAGCCCCGTGACCGTCGATCAGGAAGGCTTCAGCGACCTCGCGCACGAGCTCGAAGCCCTCACCAACCGGATCGCCAAGATCGAAGCCGACAGCCACAAGCGCCTGCTGAGAAACGACCACCACGACGAGCAGGCCGCCACCGTCGTGCTGATGCTGTTCAACTCTCCGACCACGACCGCCGCCCCAGCCGCCACCAAACCAGCCCGCACAACCTCGCACGGGCGCAAACGCCACAACGCCGAGCTCAGCCGCTGACGATGCTGGGCGCGGCGCTCGCCAGCCGCACACCGGGTAATTCGGACCGGCTCTTAGATTAGGGCACGCGCATGGAGTTACCGCTGTGCGTGGAGGTGAGCGTGCAGGTCTTCGGTATATATACGGTATGCAGCCACCTCACCGGGGTTCCACGGAGCGCTCGAAGCCGGCCTCCGAGTCTCGATCTCAGCTCGTGCGCTGGATGGGCGTGCTTGACGCCAACACGTCCGGAAGCGTCCACGGTGGCACGGTCATGAAGTTCTGCGACGAAGCCGCGGGGCTGGCAGCGATCAAGCACTCACGCCGATGGGTCGTGACAGTCGCGATGGATCGGATGATCTTCCGCTATCCGATCGGAGTCGGTGAGCTCGTGACGTTCAGCGCGATGGTCAACGCCGCCTGGCGGACGTCGATGGAGGTGGGGGTTCGCGTCGACGCGGAGAACCCCGTGACCGGCGAGTTGCGGCACACGAACACGGCCTACCTGACGATGGTCGCGCTCGACGACGACGGCAGGCCGGTGCCGGTGGCGCCGCTGCTGCTAGCCACCGCGGACGAGCATCGCCGGATGCGCGAAGCTGAGCTGCGGCGCGCCAACCGCCTCGCCGAGCGCGAGGCGATCCGGTCTCATCGCGAACGCGAAGCGGGCTGAACCCAGCCAGTGACTGCTGCGTCCGCAAGCTGACGGGTCGGATAGGCTTACGCGACTCACCCGGCCGAGTTGCATGGTGCAGACACGCGAGCTTCAACATGTTCTGTCGCCGATCACCGAAGCGGCGATCTTCCTCGTCCTGACCGTGGATCGCGGCGCCGAGAGGCGGGTGGCCGAGCTCCTGAGCGACGTCAGCGGGCTGCGGCGCTCGGTCGGTTTCCGGATCCCAGAAGCTGGACTCAGCTGTGTCGTCGGGCTCGGCGCCGAGCTGTGGGATCGGCTCGTGCCTGGCTCGCGCCCTGCTGGTTTGCATCCGTTTCCGGGGTTCGCCGGCGAGAAGCACACCGCAGTGGCGACACCCGGTGATTTGCTGTTCCACATCCGCGCGCAGCGCCTTGACCTGTGCTTCGAGCTGGCGTTGCGACTGCTTGAGCGGTTCGAGCCGTGCGCGCGGGTGGTCGACGAGGTGCACGGCTTCAGATCCTTCGATGAGCGGGATCTGCTCGGGTTCGTGGATGGCACCGAGAACCCGGAGGGCGCCTCCGCGCTGGCCGCAATCGCAATCGGTGAGGAGGACCCGGAGTTCGCCGGCGGCAGCTACGTCGTCGTTCAGAAGTACGTGCACGAGCTCGCCAGCTGGGATGCGCTGTCGGTCGAGGAGCAGGAGCTGGTGGTCGGTCGCACGAAGCTCAGCGACCTCGAGCTGCCAGACGAGCAGAAGCCCGCGAACTCGCACGTGGCGCTGAACACGATCGTCGACGACGATGGTGTGCAGCGGCAGATCCTCCGTTACAACATGCCTTTCGGCAGGGTCGGCGTGCGGGAGTTCGGTACCTACTTCATCGGCTACGCGCGCAGCCCCGACGTGATCGAGCAGATGCTGAGCAACATGTTCATCGGCAAGCCGCCGGGCAACTACGACCGCATCCTCGATTTCTCCAGAGCGCTCACCGGCAGCTTGTTCTTCGTCCCCGCAGCTGACCTCCTCGAGGGTCCGCTGGCCACCGCAGCGGCGCCGGCACCCGGAGGAGCGGACGCTCCGCACAGAGGCGCTCCGGGAATCGAGGGCGGCACGCTCGGAATCGGCAGCCTCAAGGAGACATCGCAATGAACCACCTACTTCGCTCACACGCGCCGATCAGCGACGCCGGCTGGGAACTGCTCGACGAGGAGGCGCGTGAACGGCTGGCACCGGCGCTCGCCGCTCGCAAGCTGGTCGAGTTCCGCGGCCCGCGCGGGTGGGAGCACTCGGCCACCAACCTCGGTCGCGTGACGCCGCTGGGCGCGGCGCCGTGCGACGGCGTGCTCGGCTTGCAGCGGCGTGTGCTGCCGCTGATCGAGGTCCGAGCCGGCTTCGAGGTGTCGCGCGCCGAACTGCGCGATGCCGAGCGCGGCGCCGACGACGCCGACCTCGGTCCGCTCGACAACGCCGCGCACCGGATCGCAGTGGCGGAGAACGTCGCCGTGTTCCACGGCTGGCAGGGGGCGATCGGTGGGATCGTCGAGCGCTCGCCGCATGAGCAGGTCCAACTCGCCGAGGGCGCAGAGCGCTACCCGCAGCAGGTGGCGGGCGCCATCGATCGCCTGCTCAGCAGCGGCATCGGAGGACCCTATGGATTGGCGCTCGGACCCGAGCACTACCGGCTGGTGGTCGAGGCCGCCGAGCCCGGAGGCTACCCGCTGCGCGATCACCTCGCCAAGATCCTCGAGGGCCCGATCGTCTGGGCGCCGGGCGTCCAGGGCGCAGTGATCGTCAGCCTGCGCGGCGGTGACTTCGTCTTCGAGTCGGGCCAGGACCTGGCGATCGGCTACGACTCGCACGACAGCGACGTAGTGCGACTGTACCTCGAGGAGAGCTTCAGCTTCCACGTGGCCACGCCCGAAGCGGCCGTGGCGCTGAAGCCGTAGCGTCGCGTACATCAGCGCGGACCTGACCGGCGACCGGCGATTGTCCGTCCGCGGCGGGCGGAAGATACCTGCGCATTTTTCGCCACTATTAACTATTCAATAGACTTCGCGGCGATGCGGGACCGGGCCACCTCTCCCGATCATCCGGCCGAGGTCTTCGTCGGACGCCAGCCGATCTTTGACCGTCGGCAGCATGTGGTTGGCTACGAGCTCCTGTTTCGCAACGGCACGGCCGACTCGGCGGTGGTGGTCGACCAGGAAGCGGCGACGGCCACGGTCGTTCTGAACTCGATCACCGAAATCGGCTTTGAGCAGGTTGTGGGCGGGCGACCGGCGTGGATCAACATCTCGACCGATTTCGTGCGCAAGGGTCTGGTGACGCTGCTGCCGCCGGCGCCGTTGGTGCTCGAGATCCTCGAGGACCAGACGATCGACGACGAGATCCTCGCCGCGTTCGCGGCGCTCAAACAGCGCGGGCATCGGCTAGCGCTCGACGACTTCCTCTACACGGCGGATACCGAACGCCTGCTTGGGCTGGTCGACTTCATCAAGCTCGACCTACTCGCGCTCGGCCGCGAGGAGCTGTCGAGGATGGTCACGCGGCTGGCGCCATACGGCGTCGTTCTGCTGGCCGAGAAGCTCGAGAGTCAGGAGGATTATGCGTTCTGCTCCCAGGCGGGATGCCAGCTCTTCCAGGGCTACTACTTCTGCCGTCCGGAGCTGATGCGCGGGCGCAAGATCGACGCCAACCGCGCCGCTCTGCTCGATCTCCTGGCAGCGCTGCACGACCCCCAGACCGAGCTCGTCGACCTCCAGCGCAAGATCGCGCTCGACATCGGGCTGAGCTTCCGGCTGCTGCGCTACATCAACTCGTCGTTCTTCGGCTTACGCCAGGAGGTTCGCTCGATTGGCCAGGCGGTCGCCCTCCTGGGGCTCCAAAACCTCAAGCATTGGGCCACCTTGACGGCGTTCACGAGCATCGGAGACAAGCCGGTGGAGCTGACGATCACCGCCCTGGTGCGCGCGCGCTTCTGCGAGCTGGCGGCGCGCGAGTATCTCGACGCCGACGCCGGCGACATGTTCACGCTCGGTCTGTTCTCGGTTATCGATGCGTTGTTCGACACGCCGATGGAGGAGCTGCTCGCCAAGCTCCCGTTCGCGCCCGACGCGCGCGACGCGCTCGTCTCGCATGGGGGCCAGAAGGGCGAGCTGCTGAGCTGCCTGCAGGCAATCGAGACGGGCGACCTCGGGGCCGCCGAGGCGATCGTGCCCACGGCGAGCTCGCTCTACGTCGCAGCCGTCGCCTGGGCCGACGAGGCGACGGCCACGCTCTTGGCCCGCTGACGCCCGGCGCCCGCCAGATGATCCGCAGGCTGCCGGTGCAGCGGCGTCCTCCCGCGCCGGCCTGCCAGTTCGATCAGCTTGAGGGCCCGCAGGCAGTAAGCCGTGCGCTGCGCGAGCGCGATGCTGCTGCCAAGCGCGGACGCCAGCTCACGCGTGCTGAACGGCCCTTGGGGCAGCGGCGGCAGCACGCGCAGGAGGTCCTGCGCGTCGCACAGCTCGATGCGATCGAGCACGTCGAGCAGCTGCCGCTCGCCAGGTTCGCGGGTCCGTCGGCCGGTCCGTACCGGCTCGCTCGCGCGGACGTGGTCCTCGCGCAGCAGCAGCAGCTCGACGGTGAGATTCGGGTGCGTCAGCAGCGACGGGAACGAAACCAGCTTGTCGAACACATCGATCGCGCTCCCGCGCCGGGGTGGCCAGCATGACCTTGAGCGCTGCGTGCAGCCGCCCCTCGCGCATCACGCCGATGCTCGACACGGCTTGACAGCCTAGTGGACCATCCTGCAATTCCCGGCTTCGCAGGGTCAGCCGCGCCCACACCGAGCGCCGCCGCGATCGTGGCGCCGGCGCCTGCGAACCGTCTAAGGCCTGATCGCTTGCTTAAGGGCTAGACTGATTGCCAGCAAACATGGTGGACAGAATCCAAATGACCGTCGAGGAGCTCGCGACGATTCAGCGGGAAGTGAACGAGCTCGAGCACGCCGGCCGTGCCGAGGTGGCGGCACGGATCAAGACAGCACGCGAATGGGGCGACCTCAAGGAGAACGGCGAGTACCACGCGGCCAAGGAAGCTCAAGCGCACCTCGAAACGAGGATCGCGAGGCTGCGTGAGCAGATCCGCAGCGCGGCCGTGATCGATGCCCGCGGGTCGGCAGCGGGCGGCTCTGGAGAGATCGTGGAGCACGGCTGCACCGTGTCCTACACCGACCGTGACACGAACCGCACGCAGACCTTCAAGATCGTCTCGCCGCACGATGCCAAGCCATCCGAGGGGGCACTGTCCGCCGCGTCGCCAGTCGCCAAGGCGCTGCTCGGCCGTCGTGTCGGCGAAGTGATCGAAGTCCAGACGCCCACGGGCTCCCGCGCGCTGTCGATCGACTCGATCAGCTAAGGGCAAGCGTCGGCAACCCCGCTAGCGGGAACCGGCCGGCAGTTCGCGCAGCAGCGCTTCGAGCTCCAACGCGGGCATCGGGCGGGCGAGCAGGTAGCCCTGGACGTTGCCGCATCCGAGCTCGCGCAGGACTTGCAGCTGATCGGGCGTCTCGACGCCCTCGGCAGTGACATCGAACCCAAGCGCGTGGGCCATCGTAACGATCGCCGCGACGATCACGCGATCCTCGAGGCACTGGTCCAAGTCGATCACGAACGAGCGGTCGATCTTGAGCACGTCCAGCGAGAACCGCCGCAGGTAGCTGAGCGACGAGTAGCCGGTGCCAAAGTCATCGAGCGCGATGCGGATCCCGGACTCGCGCAACCGTGCGAGCATCTCGGCAGTCGCGCTGGAGTCTTGGAGCAGGATGCCCTCGGTGATCTCCAGGCACAGCGCGTGCGGGGGCAACCCGCTCTCAAGCAGAGCGCGCATGACTTCGGCGGCGAACGCCGGCTGAGCAATCTGGCGAGCGGATACGTTGACGCTCAGTTTGAGCTCGCGGGCCGCCGGCAGCGCGTCGCGCCAGCGCGCGACCTGCGCGCATGATTGGCACAGAACCTGGGCTCCGAGCGGAACGATCAGATTGGTCTCCTCGGCGACCTCGATGAAGGTTGCGGGCGAAAGCAGCCCGTGCTTGGGGTGCTGCCAACGCACGAGCGCTTCGACCATCGTCGGGATCTGCGAGTCGATCGCGTGAATCGGCTGATAGTGGACGACCAGGTCGTGGTCGGCCAGTGCCTGGCGCAACTCGTCTTCGAGCTCGAGGCGGGCAAGCGTGCGACGGCGCATGTCCAGGTCGAAGATCTCGAACCTGCCCCGCCCACGCTCCTTCGCCCGGTACATCGCGGTATCCGCGTCGCGCAGGACGTCCTCCGCGGTTGCACAGTTGCCGATGCTGGTCAGGGCAACGCCGACGCTGGCGCTCGCCATGTGCTCGCGGCCGCCGAGGTCAAAGCAACGGTGCACCGCACCGGTCAACCTTTGCGCGATGGCCGCCGCGTGATGCTCGTCGCGGATGTTCTCGCAGAGCACGACGAACTCGTCACCGCCGAAGCGCGCGACCGTGTCGCCGGTGCGTACGGCGGCGCACAGATGCGGACCGAGCAGGCACAGCAAGCGGTCACCCGCCTCGTGCCCGAGTGAATCGTTGACCAGCTTGAAGTGATCCACGTCGAGGAACATCACCGCCTGACGCTCGCCGCTACGGACGCTGCGTGCCAGCGCGTGGCCGAGGCGGTCGGTCAACAGCCGGCGATTCGGCAGGCCCGTGAGCGCGTCATGCAGGGCATCATGACGAGCCGCGTCCTCAGCGCGGTGACGCGTGATCGCATCACGCAAGATATTGGCGACCGCGATCAGGAACATGCGGTCGTCGTCGCTGAAGGCTCGCTCGTCGCGGCTGTGCACGGCTAGCACGCCGAACGGCCGGTGGCGGTCGGCGAGTGCCACCCACATGCCGCTGACCACGCCGTGTGCGCACAGCAACTCACGCCAAGCTGACTGAGGCGGAGGATCGCTCAACACGACCGGGGCGCGCCCCAGCGCGCGGAGCCACAGCTCCACTCCCGTGCGATCCAGGATCGGCCGCTGCAGCGCCTCTGTTGACCAACCCGTGCCGGCCCGGATCCGCAGCCCGCCGTCGTCGCTGCCGTCAAGCACAACCGCACACAGCGGCACATCGAGGATCTCGACCAGGCGGGAGCTCGCGTACGCGAGGAAGCAATCGAGATCGGCCTCCTCGAGCGCGTGCTCGCCGAGCTCGGCAATCGCGGCTGTCTTGCGCAGCCGCAGCTCCAATTCGGCAGTCGTCGCTCGGAGCTGCAACTCACGCTCGCGCTGTTGACTGATGTCCTGCGTCGAGCTGCGCACCCCTGTGAGCTCCTCAGTGGCCGGATCGCGCAGCGCGCGCGCGGCGGTCCGAACCCACACGAAGGAGCCGTCGCGGCAGGCGAGGCGGTACTCCAACTCCACGACTTCTGCCCCCGCGGACAGGCGCGCTTGCGCAGTCTCGACCAACTGGCGGTCGTCGGGATGGACGAACTCGGCGGCGCGACGCCCGATGTGCTCCTCCGGCCGGAAGCCTGTCACCGCGGTGCACGACGGCGACATGTAGCGATACCTGCCGCAGGTGTCACGCAACGAGACGACATCCGTCGCGCTGTCAGCCAGCAGCCGATAGCGTGACTCGGCCGCCGCCGCTCTTTCCGAGACCGCGATCGGGTTGCACGAGAACACGAAAGCGCCGTCGACGCGCCCCGCGGCGTCGCGCCGCGGCATCAGCATCAACTCCTCCGCGGTGACGCCGTCAGGGCTCGGGAGCTTGGCCGTGCGCTCTTGACCGGCGAGCGCCGCCTCGAGGTCTGGCAGCAACGCGGCGAGCAGCGGGAAATCTGCGACTTCGTCGAGGCGGCGCCCTGCGCTCGCCAGGCTCAGACCGTGCCGCGCGAGTCCCGCGCCCTCGGCCGCCAGCACCCGGAGGTTTGCGTCAACTACCATCAGCACGCCGAACGGCAGCCGCTCCAGCGTTCCCGAGTACCGCAAATTGGCGCCGTTTTCTGCCTGCTCGACGAGCCTCACCTGCGAGGAAGCTTCCACATCTCAATGATCGGATGACAAACGGCTTGCTGAATAGCAAAGCCAAGTCAATCCGCGCTGTTTGCCGCTCGTTGACGTTGCCCTAAGTCCTAAGCCTCCTTCGAGCTGAGGCTCTTTGACGAACTGCGATAGGCCCTTAGAGCCTGTCTCTTAAGCCAGCCCGAGCGGAGATAGCAAGCCGGTCACGCCGGCGGCGTCTGGCAGCAGCATGAACGAGATCGAGCAGGACTCGCCGGCGACATCGATCTCGGAGTCGAGCATCAAGACCGTGTCACCGTGGTTCTCGGTACGCGCGAGCAATGCCGCTACGACGCTGCCCACGAGGCCGGTGCCGAGCTCCGGCGGGCCCGGCTCCAGCGACATATTCGTCATCATCCCGATCGCGTTCAGGAACGAAGCACCGAGAATGTTCCCGATCTCCGACAGCGCCGAGTCGCCGAACTCGGTGCCCGGCTCGACGCCGAGCAGTTCGCACAGCGTGGCCGCTTGCAAGGGTCCGATCAGCAGCGCGACCAGTCCCCCGATGCCCCCCTCGAGCGCCAGCGCGACGCTGTACACGTTCTCGCCGGGGTCTCCCGCGGCCTGGGCCGCTTCCGCAAACGACAGCGCCTGCGCGCGTGGAACGGTCAGCCCGATCTCGCGGCCGAGCATCTGCGACAGCGCCGTCGCAGCGGTGCCGGAAGCGACGTTGGCCAGCTCCCGGAGCGCATCGAGTTGCATTTCGGTGTAGCGACTGGTCACGGCTGTCTCCTGTGTCGATGGCGGGCTGCTGGCGCCGCCACCGGCCATTAAAGCGCTGAGCGCGCAGTCGGGACTATTTCCACGGGCTGCGCGCTCAACAGCTTGGCAACCGACCGCCGGGCCGTCGTTGTGCACAGGCCGCGGTCGGTGTTTGATTCGGGCGCTTTAGAAATAATGCGCGCGGCCGCCGACGGCACGCCCCATGGCGCCGAGCGCGAGCAGAACCAGCCCGATGACGATGGCGAGAATGCCTAGCGACCACAGGATCGGGATCTTGGCGACGAAGCCGATTATCAGCAGGATAATGCCCAGCGTGATCATTTGATCTCCTAACGGAAGGGTTACACCCATTCGCTTCCCCGAATCCGCCACGCGTAAGCGCGCGGTGCCGGCGACTGCCGCCACGGCGCAGGGTTTTAGCTAGCTAACGCGCGCCGAAACCTACAAACCTGGGACGTGCCGAGCTGGGCCGCTGCGCTCAGGGAGCGCTGCGGTCCGCGGTCTGTGCTGGGGCGAGAGCGATGAAACCGGCCAACGCGAACACGATCAGGCACAGCACGCCGACTGCGTGCGCCCAGGCGGCGTCGGCGACCGTGAGGAAGCCAAGCCCGCCGAGCACCGCGGCGGCGGCGACGCGCGCCGCTACGCCGCGACTCGACGCAGCCAAGATCGCCGAGGGCGGCGGCGGCGCGGGCACAGCGTGCGCGTCGAGCTTGCCAGCGAGCACAAGCCGGAACAGCAAAGCAAGCGACGGGAACAGGATCATGCCGCCGGCGAGCACCGCGACGATCACCGCCACGAGCGTGTCGTGTCCCGCAGCCGCCTGGCGCAGGGTCAGGCCCGGCAGCAGCAGCGGCTGCTGTGCCAGCGCCCAGCCGGCGATGATCGCTGCGACCGCGAGCGCTCCGGAGTAGCGCGCGAGCACGAAATGTCGCACCCAGACGAACGCAAGCGTCGCCACGCCGGCGATGCCAGAGGCGATCACCGCTGCCAGCGCGTAACCGCCGATCAGCTCGTGGTAGAGCGGGTGTGCGTTGCCGTGCAGCACGACCAGGCCCGCGAGGGAGATCGCGCCAGCGGCGACTCCGGCAGCGATCGCACGCCGCCGGAAGGCCGACTCGAGCTCCGGCTCGCGCTGGCGTGCAGCGTCGGCCGCGAGGTAGACCGCCGCCAGATAGGCGGCAGTTGTCACCGACAGCACGCCGGTCATGACCGGCGTCGGGCCGGTCCAGCTCGCGAACAGGTTGCCGGCGGCGTTTCCAACCGGCACGCGGCGCGCGGCGATCGCGCCGATCGCCGCGCCGAGGGCGAACGGCGTGATGATCGATGAGATCGAGAAGGCGGTGTCGATCGTGCGCAGCTCGCGTCGCGACACGGTCCCGGCGCGCAGGGCGTAAGCCGCCCCGCGGAAGACGATCCCGATCCCAGCGAGGAACAGCGGCACGGCAAGGGTCGAGGCGATCGAGCCGAACGCCACCGGGTAGGCCGTCCAGGTCACGGTGAGCACGAAGATCAGCCACACGTGGTTGGCCTCCCACACTGCCGCCATCGAGTCGTGGGCGTGGTCGCGGATCCGCCTTGCGTCCTCGCCACCCCCGGCGAGCAACTGCCAGATGCCGGCGCCGAAATCGGCGCCTGCCAGCACCACGTAGAGCGCCAGTCCGATCAGGATGAACAGCATCGGGATGTCGTAGAGGTGCATCGCTCAGCCCGCCCGCGGTTGCGGCTCGCCGACGTCCTCCAGCGGCGCGGCGGCGAGGCGCCTCAGCACCCACACGACCCCGCAGCCGACCACGACGTAGGCAAATGCAAGCGTCGCGTAGGCGACCGGGATCCCCTTGGCGCCGGTCACGGCCTGGTCGGTGAGCATCACGTGGTAGACGACCCATGGCTGGCGGCCGACCTCGGTAACCACCCAGCCGGCGACCAGCGCGACAACCGATGCCGGACCGCACAGGGCAACCGCCCAGTAGAACCAGCGCGCCCGTGGCAGGCGGCCGCGCCGCAGGCGTATCCAGATGAACACCAGCGACAGCGCCAGCAGCAAGGTGCCGATCCCGACCATCGACTGGAACGCGACGCGTACGACGTTGACAGGTGGTCGTTGCGAGGGCGGGACGCTGTCGAGGCCGCGGACCGTCGCATCGAAGCTGTGGAAGGCGAGCAACGACAGTAACCTGGGGATCTCGATGCCGAACTTGATTTTGCCGTTCACGTACCAGCCGAGCAGATGCTCGGGCGCGCCTTTGGTCGTCTTTGCCAGCCCCTCGAGCGCAGCCAGCTTGATCGGCTGGGAGACGGCGACGTCGCGCGCCGCCCAGTCGCCGATCGGCGCCTGCACAACCGACGCAACCGCCGCGATTGACAGCGGGATCGCAAACGCCGTGCGCTCATACCGGCCCCAGCGCCCGCGCAGCCGCCCGATGGCGTAGGCACCGGCAAGCAAAAACCCCACCACCATGTAGCCCGCGACGTACATGTGCAGCAACTCGTGCCAGAGAAAGCTGTTCTCGAACAGCGCCTCGAACGGGTCGACGTCCACCGCCTTGCCCCCCAGCAGGCGGAACCCCGTGGGATGCTGCATCCAGGCGTTCACCGCGATCACCATCAGCGACCCGGTGAAGCCCGCGAACACGATCGGAAGCGCGCACAGCAGGTGACGTCGCGGCCGCAGACGCCCCCAACCGTAGATGTAGATACCGATGAAGATCGCCTCGAGGAAGAACGAGAAGCCCTCGATCGCGAATCCGAGACCGAAGACGCCCCCGAAGGTCCCCGTGAAGTTCGGCCAGAGGCTGCCCATCTCGAAGCTGAGAATCGTGCCGGTGATTACCCCGACCGCGAACAGCGCCGCCATGATCCGCGTCCATCGCCGCGCCAGCTCCTGATACAAGCGATCACCGGTCCGCACGTACAGCCACTCGACGAACGCGATCATCAACGGGAAGGCGATCCCGAAGCAAACGAGCGGGATGTGAACGGCGAACGACAGCGCCTGCATCTGGCGTGCCTGGAGAAGATAGTGCTGTGAGGCCGGCGCTAACGCGGTGGCGATCACCAGGCGAAGGCTAAGGAGATCCGTGCGCGCGCGAGCCGGACCGATGATCAGGCCAGGTCCGCCAACGCGCGCCAGCTGGTGCGGGCGCGTGGCTGGATCAGAACCAGGTCGCGTTCCAGGGAGCCAGCGGCGTGCTGAACATGAGATCGACGCGTTCGATCGAGCCCGGCGTGAGCTCGTTCGCCACGCCCGACAGCAGCAGTTCCCGGAGGCGGAAGCCGCCCAGGTAGATCGAGGCGAGCGCCCGCTGCGTGATCTCGAGATCGGCCCGGTGCTCGGTGCGATCGCACTCAACCTGCTCACCGGCGGCGATCAACCGGTAACGGCCCGCGGCAAATCCACCGGCGTCCTCGTCGATCACCTCGAGGACGACCTCGCCCGGCACCGCATAGCGTCGCGCCGACAGGGCGCCGGACACGTCGAGCAGCCGCAGCCACAAGAAGTCCACCTGCTGGGTCATCACCAGCGTGCGCGCATCGCCCAGCAGCCATCGCGCGGGTTCGTCGACGGGCCGCCCGGACAAGCTGATCTGCTCGACGACATCGATGCCGGACAGATACGACCAAAGGTTCCGGTAGGCCGCGTCGCTCGCGCTCACCAACTCCCAGACCTGCACGCTGCCAAACGGCGGCAGCAGTCCGAAGTCGCCGCCTGCCTGCCAGGCAAGCAGACCATCTGGGCGATCCTCGCTCGCGTGCACGAACCAGCTGTGCGGAAGATTGTCCGACGGAGCGTACCCGTTGAGTCCCAGCACCCCGTTCCACCAAGCGGCATCCCGGTCGAGCTGGCCCGCGCGCTGCCGGCGAGCATCGGCGTACAGCGCCGGTGCAAGCTCGCCGAACTCCTCGCGATCGATCTGCCTGACACGTGAGGCGTCGCCGGCACTGGCGGCTCCCAGGCGGGCGCGGGACAGCACGTAGTCAGCCGACAGCGTCGCCGGGGCGTACCCGAAGCGGCCGTAGATCGGCCATTGCGCGGCGATCAGGACGCTCACTGCGTCGCCTCGTTCGCGGGCCGCCCGTAGCGAGCCGCTGAGCATCTTGCGCATGAGTCCGCGGCGCCGGTGTGACGCCGACACCGTCACGTTGGTCAACGCGTCCACCTGCAGGTCAAGCGTCCCGCCGCCGGCCAGGTCCGGCACCGACATGATCCTTGCTTCGCTGCGCAGCGTCGCGATCCAGCGCTCGCCCGCGCGCACACCCCAGGCTCGCGCCGGCTCCCAAGTGCGCGAGATCAAGTCGATCCGCCGCGCGGTTTCCGCACTGCCCGGATCGCGCAGGAATGTCGTCGCCATCGCGGCCACCCACCCGGGCACCTCCTCGACAGCAACCGGATTCACGATCTCGGGCGCGGATGACATCCCGATCATGATCGCTCGCGCGGCGCCCAAGCGCGCCGGCGAAGCCGGGCGCTACCGCGGCTGACTCAGCGGCCTTACCCACTGCCGCCACGGCAGCGGCCTTACCCACTGCCGTGGCGTGGCTCGCGCCTCAACCAAACCAGAGGGAAGGCGTCGTGCCTTCCGGCTCACGAGTCGCATGGTCCCGCTCCCACCTTTCCCGCTCGTACTGCGGCAGAATCCGGTCGCGGACGAATTCGATCCCAGATGCGAGTACTGCGGCCCGCTCCTGTGCTGCCAGCTTGGATGCCTCGCAAGCCCCTGAGTCGGGGTGCTCCGCGTCCTCGAGCAGCGTCGGATCCGGTGCGTGCCGATCACTCATTACTCTCTCCTCCTCCCGAGCCCTAACCCGCTGAGAGCCACAAGCCTTACGCTGGGAACTGCCGCGGCCATCGGTAGATACCCACAGTTGGGCTGCGGATTCTCCGGACCCCAGGCCCGATCCGGCCACACCACGACTGGTTCGGTCACAGCTATACGGGCCAAGACCAGAGCTTGCGCACCAGCGTGGCGTCCTCCTCGCGGAGCATCCGTTGGAGCTCATCGGACCCTGCGTTCGCATGCCTGCGCTGCAGGAGCTCCGGGATGTGCTCCGTCTCGGTGATGATCTGCTCCAAATCATCGGAATCGACGCCTGCGTAACGCTTCTGCAAGAGGCCGAGAATCTCATCTGCGTCACATCCCGCCAGCGCCGCGAGCAGGTCCACGACGGCGCTCGCGCGGAACGCGTCGCCCCAATCGTCGCCACGATCAGCGAGGCTCACCGTGGCGCGCCTGGGATGGCCGCAGGCGTTGCGGAGCTACCGGGTGGTCGCATGCCGCGATCATCGCGGAGAATTCTTGCTCCTGCAAGCTGAGCTGCGCGGGTGGCGCTGTTGACGCAAGCGCGCAAGGTCGCAGGCGCTGCACACCGATGACGCGGGTCTCGTCGCACGGCGGAGGCCACGGTTGGCAAATCCAGGCAATCCTGATTGCAATGATGGTGAAGCGCTACCTAGTTCAGCGCCAACTCGTTCACCTACCTGACGCCGGAGGCGTGGTACCTGGTCAAGCGAGCGCGCGAGCGTGGCGGCCATCGTCACCCACCAGCCGCAGACGCCCGCCGAGTCGACGGGTAGAGTGAGGCGATGCCTGGGATCGGTTGGTTGCCGGAGGGCATGGAGCGTGCGGCGGTGCGCGCCCTTTTTACGCTTCCTCACGGTGTATTGAGGGGCATTGTGGGGCGCCCGGTGCTGCTCGACGGGCAGCGTCTAGAGATCGACGCCCAGCTTGCGCTGCGCCTTCTGCGGTGGGTGGGTGCGAGCGACCTGGAGACGTTGAGCGTTACGGCCGCGCGTACGCGCGTGGCCCGCGATGTGCGCACGTTCACGGGGGCAGTGGTGCGAGGCGTCGCGGTTGCGGATCTCACGGTCGCCGGCGGTGCCGGGCCCCTGCGGGCCCGGCTTTACGTGCCCGAGCAGCCCGTGATCGCTGGCCTTGGTGAGCGGCTCGACTCGCTGCTGGTGTTTTTCCATGGCGGCGGGTTCGTCGTCTGTGATCTCGACACGCACGACAATCCGTGCAGATTCCTCGCCCGTCATGCCGGCGTGCGGGTTCTGTCGGTGGATTATCGGCGTGCGCCCGAGGCTGTGTTTCCGGCCGCAGCGGACGATGCGCTGGCGGCATTTCGAGACGTTGTGCGCCGTGCAGCCGAGTGGGGTATCGATCCCGCTCGGATCGGCGTCGGGGGCGATAGCGCTGGTGGGAATCTCGCGGCCGGCGTAGCGCTGTGCAACGCTCGGAAGGGACACCCCGCACCTGCTTTTCAGCTACTTGTCTATCCGTGGCTCGACCTCTCGCGCAAGCGGCGCTCCTACGATCTGTTCGGTCGGGGCTTCTACCTCACCGAGTCCGACGTCGACTGGTACAAGCGCCACTACCTTGGTGGCGGTGAGGATGCACTTGATGTGCGGTGCTCGCCGCTGCTTGCCGAGGATCTCAGAGGCGTGGCCCCGGCATATGTCGCGACCGCAGGATTTGATCCGCTTCGTGATGACGGAGCGGAGTACGCGGCGCGGCTCGCCGACGCCGGTGTGCCCGTCGCACTGCGTCGGCACGCCGGGCTCGTGCACGGGTTCCTCAACACCGTGGGGAGCGGCCACGCCGCGCGCGAGGCACTGCTCGAGGCCGCCGGCGCGCTGCGGCTCGGCCTCGCCGCCCGCGCTTGAGCGAGAAGCGCGTGCGTCGTCTTCAGCCGACGCCGGCGGCTGCGGCGCGGCGCAGAACGTACTCGCTGGGGTCAAAATCGCGCAGGGCCCGCTCGAACTGCCGTGTGTACCCGGGCCAGAGGACCGAGCTGCCGCCATCCTGGTCCAGATACCAGCTCCCGCACCCGCCCGCGAGCCAGACCGTGCCGCCCAGGCGCCGCTGGAGACCGCGGTTGAACGCCGTCTGGACATCCTCGCGCACATCAAACGACGTGAAGCCGTGGCGCTGCAGATGCGCGATGCACGCGATCACGTAGCGCATCTGCGCCTCGGCGTAGAGCAGCACGGATGTGTGGCCGGTGATCGTGTTCGGCCCAGCGAGCATGAAGAAGTTCGGGTAGCCGGCGACGGTCGTCCCGAGATACGCCTCCCGGCGGCTCGACCAGCGCTCGGCGAGCGAGAGGCCGTCGCGCCCGACAAGCGGGTCGATCAGCGCGATCGGATGAAAGCCGGTCGCGAGCACGATCGCATCGACGCCGTGCTGACAACCGTCGCGCGTAGCGATAGAGCGCTCGCGCACCGCCTCGATCGGGCTCGTGATGAGCTCGACGTTGGCTCGCGTGAACGTCTTGTGATAATCGTCGGAGACGATGATCCGCTTGCATCCGATCCGGTAGCGCGGCGTCAGCTGGCGCCGTAGTGCGGCGTCCGGGATCTGGCGCCGCAGCCGGATCCGCATGAGCGCCTCCAGCACCCACGTGCGCGACGATCGCTGCAGCATGACCGCGAGCGATTCCCGGTACCAGTACTGCCGCTCGCGCGCGACACGCTGCAAAACGGGCAGCCGTCGATACGCAACCCGTTCGAGCCGCGTGATGCGCCGATTCAGCCGCGGAAACGTCCACGACGGCGTGCGTTGGAAGACCAGCAGTCGCCCAACGTGGGGCGCAATCGCAGGGATGATCTGCGCCGCCGAGGACCCGGTTCCGATCACAGCGACGCGCTCGCCCGCGAAATCGTGATCGTGATCCCACGCCGCAGAATGAAAGCGTGCGCCCTGGAAGCTATCGAGGCCCGAGATATCCGGAAGCGCCTGGGCGCTGAGCGGGCCGACCGCCGAGACGAGATAGCGAGCAACTACGGGCCCCGCCGTCGTGCGCACCAGCCAGTGCTCGCGCTCATCGTCCCACATTGCGCCAAGAACCTCGTGCCCGAAACGGACACTGCCAAGGATGCCGAATCGCTCCGCGCAGCGCCTTGCGTACGCCCAGATCTCGGACTGGGGAGCGTACACGTGCGTCCAGTCCGGGTTCGGCGCAAACGAGTATGAGTAAAGGCGTGATTGCACATCGACGCAGCAGCCGGGATAGCTGTTCGCACGCCACGTTCCGCCGACGTCGTGCGCGCGCTCCAGGATCTCGAAATCGTCGATCCCCGCCTGCCGCAGCATGATCCCCATGCCGAGGCCGGCCAGGCCCGCCCCGACAATCGCGACCTGCACGGCGCGTGCACCCGCCGCACCATCACTCAAAGATCGCGAGACCCTGGCCGTCTTAGCTCCCCAGCAGGGCGCATGCCCGCGAGTCCCCGCGCGCGAGGGAGCCGAGCCGGCCCCACGCCGCGAGCACCTCGTCGGTGACGAAGTGCTCCTCAGTGCCGATCGTCTTCATCTCGGTGCCTCGTGTACTGGCTCAGTTCTTCGCGCGCGAGAGCCAGGCCGAATGGGCTTCCCTCCGAATCGCGGCAGATCGCCCAACGCGACCCGGGGTGGATCACGCTGCCTCCAAGCGCCGTGACGCGCTCGAGCGCCACCTCCAGGTCCGCGACCGTGAAGTAAGGCAGCGCGGCCGTGTCACCCGGACCGCTACCGCGCTCGTGAATGCCAAGCACAGGGGCGCCGCGTCGGCTCTGCCAGCCGCGACCTTCGGCGTCGCTGCGCTCGGCCAACTCGACGCCGAGCAGACCCGACCAGAAGCCCCGCGCGCGGTCGGCGTCATCAGCCGGGAACTCGATCAGGCCGATAGGTTCATCCATCTCGTAGACGATAACGGTGGTTGCCTGCGCGATGCTCATGAGGAGCGCGGTGGCCTCGTCGATGGACGGCTGGGGCTGGCTTACCCACCGGAAGGCCCGTAGTCCGGCGCGCAGGCGCGCCTGCGGGGTCTGGCCGCTGGTGTCAGCGGCGCGCACCCGGGCGACGAGCTCGCTGCCCGTGATCCGCAGGTAGGCGCAAGACGAGGGCGCTGTGCACCGTCGCGATGCTCGGCTGCCTGGGCGAGCACCTGCAGCTCGGTGTATATGTGCGCGTGGCCCGCCGGCAGGGGGCGAGCGAGGAGGAGATCCGCGAGGTTCTGCGCCAGGTTGCCGTCTACGCCGGCTTCCCCAACGCGTGGAACGCGCTGGCCACCATGGCCCGCGCGCTGGAGGGCCTCGATAACCCCACCAGCGCAGACGAGTCCGACCCACGAGCTGACCCTTGATTTCGAGCTCCCACACTGCGGCCCGGGATAGTGCGATACACAGGTTGAAGCACGCGCGCAAGATCTCCACGCTGCCGGGCGTTATTAGAATTGTCAGCAGTTACCGAGGGGCCGGGTAGGAGATGGTGTGCGTGTCATCTACGTGCGGCCCTTCCGCGACCCGCCGGCTCGCACTGTGCGCGGCAGTCATCCTCGCGCTCCTCGGCTTCACGACGAGGGCGGCACTTGCTGACGACGGCTGCGGGAGCGCAGCCAACCCAATCGTCTGCGAGAACCAGCAGCCGGGCGAGGCGCCTAGTGATTGGGAGGTCAGTGGGGTTGGTGACGCGACGATCCAGGGGTTTGCGACGTCGATGAGCGTGGACGTCGGGAAGACGATCTCTTTCAAGATCGATACGCCGTCGACGAGCTATCACATCGATATCTTGCGGCTTGGTTGGTATGGCGGTGACGGCGCGAGGCTGGTCGCTTCGGATATTCGGCCATCGGCGTCGTTGCCGCAGTCCCAGCCGGCGTGCTTGACGACTCCTTCGACGGGGTTGATTGATTGCGGTAATTGGGGTGTGTCGGCGTCGTGGACGGTCCCGAGCGATGCGGTGTCGGGGGTGTATATCGCGCATCTGGTGCGTGATGACTCCTCGGATCCGGGTGGTGCGAGCCAGATCCCGTTCGTGGTGCGTGATGACGCGAGCCATTCCACCGTGCTGGCGCCCACCAGCGACGCGACTTGGGAGGCGTATAACGACTACGGCGGCAACAGCTTGTATACGTGCACGGTGAATTGCCCGGCGGGGACCCCTGGTGGTTATAAGGCTGCGTATGCGGTGTCGTATAACCGGCCGTGGGATGGGTCGCTTGTGACCGATAGCGGGGATTCGTATCTGTGGTATGCGGAGTATCAGATGATCCAGTTTCTGGAGAAGAATGGGTATGACGTCAGCTATACCGATGACGCGGATATGGATAGTCAGGGGTCGTTGCTGCTCAATCACAAGGTGATCTTGTTCAGCGGGCATGATGAGTACTGGTCCGCGAACGAGCGCGCGAATGTGTTGGCGGCGCGTAACGCGGGCGTGAACCTCGCGATGTTCACCGGCAACGAGATCTTTTGGAAGACGCGCTGGGCGGCGAGCAGCGATGGTTCGAACACGCCCTACCGGACGCTTGTGACCTATAAGGAGACGCATTTCAACGAGCCTGTGGATCCTGATGACCCGCCGACGTGGACGGGTGCGTGGGCCGATCCGCGGTTCAGCCCGCCGGCCGATGGCGGCAATCCCGCCAACGCGCTCAGCGGCCAGGAGTTCGAGGTCAACCAGGGGACCTCGGATATCACGGTCCCGGCGCAGTACAGCAAGTTGCGGGTCTGGCAGAACACGAGCGTCGCGAAGCTCGCCGCGGGTCAGAGCGTGACGCTCGGGGCCGGGGATGGCGATCTTGGCTATGAGTGGGACGTCGACGCTGACAACGGTTTTCGTCCGGCGGGGGAGTTCGACCTGTCCTCCACGACCGTGAGCGGCCTGCAATCGTTCGTCGACTACGGCACCTACGTCAACTCGATCCCGACCTATGACGGGAACCCAGTCGGGGTCACGACCGAGGGCGGGACCGAGACGCACAACCTGACGCTTTACCGCGCTTCGAGCGGGGCGCTGGTGTTCGGCGCCGGGACGGTGCAATGGTCCTGGGGGCTTGACAACTTCAACGCCTGGGGCGAGGGCGGGACCGAGCCGAGCCAGAACGCGCCGGATCCGAACATGGAGCAGTTCACGGTCAACCTGCTCTCGATGATGGGCGCTCAGCCAGGCAGCCTGCAGTCCGGGCTGCAACCGGGCCCCTCGGATGTCAGTACGACACCGCCGAGATCGAGTATCTCCAGCCCGACCGCGGGCAGCTCGATCCAGGACGGCAGCGTGGTCACGATCACCGGTTCGGCCAGCGATAGCAGCGGCGGCGTGGTCGCGGGCGTCGAGGTCTCAACCAACGGCGGTAGCAGCTGGCATCCCACGACCTTGACGACCCCGGACGGCACCACGGTCGGCTGGTCCTACAGCTGGATCGCGCATGGCTATCCGAGCACCAAGATCGAGTCGCGCGCGGTCGATGACAGCGGCAACCTCGAGACCCCCAGCGACGCGACCACGGTCAGCATCAACTGCCCGTGCTCGCTGTGGGGCACTAGCGAAACGCCGCTCACGGTCCCGTTCGGGCTGACGGACTCCGGTGACCCGAACTCGGTCACGGTCGGCGTGAAGTTCACCACCAGCATCGACACGCCGGTCACAGGGATCCGCTTCTACAAGGCCTCGACGAACACCGGCACGCACGTCGGGAGCCTCTGGAACGCCGCCGGCGCGCTACTCGCGCAGGGGACCTTCGCCAACGAGAGCGCCTCCGGCTGGCAGACCCTGACGTTCTCAGCGCCGGTCGAGATCTCCCCGGGCACGACCTACGTCGCGGGCTACTACGCCCCCAACGGCCACTACGCCGGGACACCCTCGTGGTTCTACCCGCCGCCCGCGCCCTCGCCACTCGGCGGCGCGACCAACACCAGCGGACCCTGGTCGGCAGTGATCGCGACCGGCTCCAACACGAACGGCATGTACACCTACGGAAGCGCCTCCACATTCCCGACGAGCACCAGCGGGGCAACCAACTACTGGGTGGATGTGGTGTTCGCCCCGCCCGGCACCGGCAGCTCGGCCACAGCCGCAGCTCCGGTCTCCCCGGGAACGAAGACGGCGCCAGGATCAACGACGGGATCCAGCAGCTCGGCCACGACAGGAGCTCCGGGCTTGCCGGCAACGAAAACAAGAACGAAGACAGCGCCCGGATCAAGGACGGGGTCCAAGACAAACGCGCCGTATACCGGCCTGGAGATCAGGATCCAGACGCGCGCTGACACGGCTCAGATCAGTGTCTCGAACAGTGCCCCGCATCCGATCCTGACCCTCACCGGACCGCGCCGGCTGACGCCCGCGCTGAACCGTTCCGGAGAAGCGCGGATCAAGCTCCGCCCTGGCTACTGGAAGACCTGCGCGCGCTCGGGCGGCGGCAAGTCCGGCCACCCGCTGCAGACGGCGTGCAAGTCGTTCGAGATCAAGGCCTCGCAGGACCTTCGACTGGCGAGGCCGTCTGAAGCGCGCAACCACATCTACGTCGCGCTGAGCGCCTCGTCGGTGGCATTTGGTCACCGCGCTGTCGTGCTGATGCGCTACTACGCTCGCTCCTGCCCAGCCGCACCAGCCAGAGCCGGCCAGCGGACGGGGCTCAGCTGCCCCTACACGAGGCTCGTGTACACGGCGACTAGCACGGTCACCCTGCGGTCCGGCGAGCGTCTGGTCATCTCCGAGCGCTGGTGGAAGCTCGGGCCGAGGCTCGCGATCACGGTGACCTCAGCAGGCTTCTCCGCCGCGACGATGCCGGTCGGCGCGGAGACTAGCGAGCGCGTCTATTGCGGTGCAGGCTCCTGCGGCGCCGCACCCGAGTCGTAGCCGGGCGGCCGGGCAGCCGGGCAGCCGGGCAGCCGCGCAGCCGCGCTTCGCCGCCCCGCGCGCTTGCGAGCGCGCGGCCGATGCAAGCTCCCGCGCGGTAGTCCTCGCAAGCCGCCGGCGCCGTCCCCGGCTATTAGTACTTTGGGTAAGTTGCTCACGAGTTGTGTTGACCGATGATCGGGCGCTTTGGCTTGGTGGTGGCGCGCCCCGAGCGACCAGCCGGGGCGCGCGGTAGCTTGCTGGAGGGCGCAGCACCCCGGATCGCCCGGGTCCGGTGCTCGCTGGGGGGATCTGCTCGGCGACGCCGGGGCGTGGGCTGCTGTGAAGCTGTTGAGCAACCCAAAGCGACGCTGCCTTTGGCGGTTCGGGCTCTCGAGCAGCTCTACGAGAGCCACGGACCCAAAACGGCTCAGCTGACCCCGGTTTGGGTTATCCAGCATGCGATCGGCGGCGTTCGCGCCGCCTTCCGGGGAGGCTGGGCGAAAAACGTCGCGGATTCCGTCGTTTTTCGCCCAGGCCCTGCACAAAAGCAGTTTTGCAGGGGAAATATCACGTATTCGTAACGAAATGTGACAACGCCCACACAAAACGGGTGCCTCGATCCCGTCGACGAACCGCGCCGAGAGCCACGCGAGGAAGCGCTGATCACCGAAGCACCCCAGCGACCTACAGAATCAGCAACCCCCCAGCCGACATCGAACCCAAGCAGCTCACACACCTCGCGCGGGCGCCGTGGATGATCGCGCCCGACCACAAGCAGCGCGAACGCGCTCTCAGCCTTCACCACTACGAAAACCGCAGCTACCGCGGCACTGATCACCATCGCGCGCCGGTGACGGCCGCTCATCTACCAGAGCACTACCAACTAGGTAGGCTAAACGGTTGCGTAGGTTAGGCGGCGGGCTGTTGGCTTGACGCGGCGCGGGCGCGTCGGAAGCGGAGTGCCCCAAAGAGATTGTGTGATCAAGCCGCTCACGTCGTCGAGGCGCTCGCGCAGCAGGTCGTGTCCGACCTCGTGCCAGAGGTGGATGCGGGCGTCCGGGAGTGCCTTGCGGACTCCGTGTCGGTGCGACGGCGGCACGAGTCGGTCGCGGTCTCCCCAGACGACGTCGACGGGACCGTAGTAGCTCACTCGCCGCTGATGAAAGGCTTCTCGAGCACGACCGGCTTCCACGACCGCCCTGGTTCCCTCGCGGGTGCCGGCCGCCAGTTCGCCGCCACGGCTGGTGACACGCTCAATGACTTCGCCCGCCGGTGTGCTGTGGTTGGACACGATCCGCTGGTATGCGGCGCTCACGAATCGCTCGTTTGAGAGCGCCAGCGGGAGCGTAGCCTGGAGCAGCTGGCGCACGCCCGGCTTGGAGACTGCCTCCGCGAGAGCTATGCGCCCGAACCCGGCTGGGGCGAGCAGCACCAGCGCGTCGATCCTGTCGGGCAACAGCTCCGCCAGCGCGGTCGCGACCGCGCCACCGAGCGAGTGCCCGACCAACGTGAAGCGCTCGACCCCCAGCAGCCGCAGCCCTTCGGCAATGTCGCCGGCGTAGCCCGCGATCGAGCCGGGCGTCGAGAGGTCGGAATAGCCGAAACCGGGGAGGTCAAACGCGACGCGTGGGCAGCTCAAACGCTCATCCAGGCAGCTAAAGCCCTCTGACGAGTCCAGCAGACCATGCAGCGCGACCAAGGTCTTCTCGCCTGTCCCAGGCCACCGGCGCGCACACAAAACGCGGCCGTCTGATAGGTGCAGAGCCTGCGTCGCAGTCGAATCTGACTCGCCCGCCCCCGAACGAAAGCTTCCAGAAGGGGCCGGCGCCGAGACCAAGCTCATCGCCACGACCGCCTCGGGTGTGCCGGTCGTCTGTCGTTCTTCGTCGGGCTGGTGGATCCTCGTGCGGGCTGGGGCATGCTCGGAGATTGTGATCGGGCACACCGCGGCGCACAACATCTCAATGGACTAATGTTCACCTATCGATCGATAGGTTCGCCCGGTCTGCGCGACCGCCGCACCCGGCCCCCCATGCGCCGGGTCGGCGTCATTCGCGGACCTGCACAGCGGTTCACTTCCTGTCGATCTTGTCCTTCACAGCGTCAAGCGCGTCCTCGGCCTTGTCCTTGAGGTCCTCGAGCAGGCCCTGCGTCTTGTCGATCGCCGAGTCCAGCTTACCTTTGAGCTTGCCCTTGTCCTCTTGGCGCTCCCCTTCGCGCTTGGTCTCCTGATCGCCGGTCACGGCACCAGCAGCCTGCTTCGCGCGCCCTTCGATCTTGTCGGTCGTCTCGCCCATGGC
The DNA here is from genome assembly GCA_963709135.1 of uncultured Solirubrobacterales bacterium. Taxonomy (GTDB): domain Bacteria; phylum Actinomycetota; class Thermoleophilia; order Solirubrobacterales; family Solirubrobacteraceae; genus Palsa-465. The sequence continues at coordinate 1,446,467 of CAVPVI010000005.1, forward strand.
GGATCTCCTCAGTACTCGTGGGTTGTGGCCAAGTCACGTCTCCCCTAAGGACAACGAGCCCAAACCAAAAATGTGAATCGTCACACTGACCGGTTGAGGTCAGGACCCGTCGGTGCCGACCGAGTGCCAAAGCCGGAAGCAAAGCCCGCCGAGAGTTGAGACGAAGCTGCGACCGATAGTACTCCTCCTTCCTCACGGTGGTGATCGATCCGGACTGCGCACCCTAGTTGACCGTGAGCGTTGACGGTGTGCCGACGACGGAGCTGTCGCTGATCCACAGGTCGAACGATCCGGGCTCGACCGCGAATTGGCCCTGATTGTTGTAGAAGCCGAAGTTCTGGCTTCCAAGCGTGAATGTGACCGCCTGCGTTTGTGCAGGGGACAGGCTCACGCGTTGGAAGCCCTCGAGCTTCTCGACCGGCTGCAGGATGCTCGTGTAGTCCTCGTGCAGGTACAGCTGAACGACATCGGCGCCCGCGACGGAGCCGGTGTTCGTAATGTTGGTGGTCACGGTCAGCGTTCCGTTCGGTCTCACCGTCATCGATGACAGCCGCGGCGACGAAAGCGAGAACGTCGTGTACGAGAGCCCGTAACCGAACGGGTACAGCGGCGCGTTGGGAGCATCGAGGTACCGCGAGGTGTACTTGTTGCTGGGGTCATACGGCCGTCCAGTCGGCAGCTCGTTGTATGAAATCGGGATCTGTCCGACGTTTACCGGGAACGACATCGGCAGTTTGCCGCTTGGATCTACCTTGCCGAACAGGATGTCGGCGACCGCGTCGCCGCCCTCGGTGCCGGGGTACCAGCTCTCCAGCAGCGCCGGCGCGTTCGCCGCCAGCCAATCGATCGTCAGCGGGCGGCCGTTCATCAGCACGACCACGTACGGCTTGCCGGTCGCGGCGATCTGCTGCACGAGCGCGAGTTGGTCGCCCGGCAGACCGAGCATCGTTCGCGAAGACGCCTCGCCGCTGTCCGAGGACGGCTCGCCCACCACGACCACCGTGACGGCCGCGGACTGCGCGGCGGTGACCGCGGCGCCGAAGCCGGTGGTCGATGTGCATCCCGTGTCGATGTCGCATCCCTGCGCGTAGCTGACACTCGCGCTCGGCAGCGCCGCCTTGATCCCGTCAAGGACCGTGACGATTTTGTCGACCGAGCTGAAGTCGCTGGGGCTCTCGTCGTATCCAATCGGGACGTCGGGCCCAAGCTGGTCGAGCGGGTCGTCGGCGAGCGGACCAACGACGGCGATCGACGGCGTGCTCGTGCTCAGGGGCAGCGCATTGTTGTGGTTCTCCAGCAGCACCATCGACTCGTCCGCTGAGGTCCGCGCCGCGGCCAGGTTCGTCGGCGTCAGCTCCTCGTTCGCGACACGCGTCGCGCTACCCGGATACGGGTCAGAGAACATGCCGGCCAGGTACTTCAGCGTCAAAACGTGGCGGACCGCGCCGTTGAGCTGTGCCATCGTGATCCTCCCCGAGCTGAGCAGCTGTGGACCGTTATTGGCGTAGGTGGAATACTCACTCGTCGGCCCCACGGTGACTGCCATCTCGATATTGACCCCAGCCGTGAGCGCGAGTTGCGCCGCCTGCGCGCCGTTCGCGGCGTAACCGAACGCCTCGAGCTCCTGGACGGCCTGGTAGTCGCTGAGCGTGGTTCCGCCGAAGCCCCACTCGTCGCGCAAGATCGTCGTCAGCGTGTACGGATTCGCGGTGTTGGGCACACCGTCCAGCGAGTTGAACGAGGCCATCACCGTCGCGGCGCCGGCGTCGACCGCCGCCTCGTAAGGGGGTAGGTAATCGTTGAACAGCTGCTGAGTGGACATGTCAACCGTGTTGTATTCGCGACCCGCAACCGGGGCGCCGTAGGCAGCGAAGTGCTTGACGGTAGCGGCCATCTTGTCCGGGGCGCTGTAGTCGGAGCCCTGGTAGCCGAGAACCTTCGCGACGGCCATCGCGGAGCCGAGGTACGGATCCTCGCCCGAGCCCTCCACCACGCGACCCCAACGCGGATCCCGGGCGATGTCAACCATCGGATTGAACGTCCACTTGATCCCGTCCGCGGTCGCCTCATCCGCCGAGACCACCTCGTCATTCTCAACCAGCGCTGGATCCCAGCTGCTGGCTTCCGCGAGCGGCACGGGGAAGATCGTCTTGTATCCGTGGATCACATCGAGCCCGAAGATCAGCGGGATGTGTAGCCGTGACTGCAGCGCAGCCTGCTGCACCTGGTTGATGTAGGCCACGCCGGTAAGGTCCAGAACAGAACCGATCTGCCCAGCTTGGGCCTCAGCGATCAGGTCGCCGGGGGTGCCGTTCGGCCCGTCCGGACCCGCCATCTCGAGCTGCCCGAACTTCTCAGCAACCGTCATCTGACGCAGCAGCGAGTTGACCTCAGCGTTGATCGTCTGCTGATTGGCAGTCCGAGCGCTTGCATGGCTCGTGCGTGCGGCAGGCGAGACCGAGGACAGCGAGCTCGCCAGCAGCGACACGGAGACGATGAACGCCGCCAAACCCACACCAAACCCAAGGCGACGCCGCGGCTTCGCCCACACGACCCGAACAATTCGATCAGCCATTTCTCTCTCCTCACTACACCTTCGCCAAAACGCACGTAGAGCCGGCGCGTACTCCGAGCCGGCGACCCGCAACCGCGGCAGGTATCAGACCCCCCGGCTCGAGTGTGCGCTCAGCGCGCACCGAGATGCTGTGGTCGACGGTTCGTCGCGAACGCCGTCGCTCGACTCGCGTCTTCCCACGCGGCGAGGTCCGCGCGCCGGCGCTCCTGGGCCGCCCGGATCGCATCCACGGCATCGTCGCCAAGGGCGAGATGCAGCGGCGCGCGGAGATCGTCGACCGCGAGCAGGATCGTGGCGGCAGCCTTCTCGGGATCGCCCTGCTGGGTCCCGTCCATCGAGTCGATCATGCCGCGCGTCGGGCCGACGGTCTCCCGGTAGTCATCGATCTCGCGCGAGCGGTGCATGCGGGCTGCGCCGAACTCCGTGCGAAAGCCGCCGGGCTCGATGATCAGTACGCGGATGCCGAGCGGCGCGACCTCTGCGGCGAGCGCCTCGGACAGCGCCTCGAGAGCGAACTTCGCCGAGCAGTAGGCGCCGAAGCCGGGAGCGGTGATCTGTCCGCCCATCGAGCTCATTTGCACGATCGTCCCGCTGCGCTGTGCCCGCATCTGAGGCAGGACGGCCTGCGTGAGCGCGACCGCGCCGAAGTACATCGTGTCCATGATGCGGCGCAGGTCGGCCGGGTCGATCTCCTCGACCGCGCCGACGGACCCGAACCCTGCGTTGTTGACGAGCACGTCTACGCGGCCGAAACGGTCGATCGCCGTCTCGACGGCAGTGATCGCCTGCTCGCTGCGAGTCACGTCGAGCTCGACTGCGAGCGCCCGGTCGCCCGCGCTCGCCACGAGCTCGTCAAGCACGGCTGGGTCTCGTGCGGTGGCGACGACACGGTCCCCGCGCGCGAGCGCCGCCTCGGCGATCCGGCGCCCGAATCCCGAGGAGGTACCCGTGATCAACCAGGTTCTGGATTTGTGCGTGGAGGTCATGGCTCTGGAGTACCCGCCGGCACCGCGACGCACACGTTTGCGCGACAGTCCACAGCGCGTTCTGACCGCGGCCGCGACCGAAGACGCATCGGCGCTGCTACCGACCCTGTGCACGACGCCGAGCGAGCTCACAAGCGCAAACGTGGTTCGCGGCATGCTCGATTCGATGGCAACTCTGCTCGGGCCGCTGCGCGCCGCGGTGTTGATCAAGATCACTGGGCCGCCTGCTGTACTGGTGATCGCCGTGTCAGCGCTTGCCGGTGTGCTTGCGATCTCGGTTGGCTACCCGTTCGCGCGGCGCTCGACCAATTGGTCAAATGCTCGTGAATATGTGCGATGCTTTCACTGTTCAGCCCGGCAAGGATGCGTGTCTCGCCAATCCGGAGGAGAACATGAATGGACACGATGCAGTTCAGCGCCTGCGACTGAGCCCGGTTTCGCTCAGGGTTGCCGGCCTCGCGACCGTCGTCTTGTGCCTGGTCGTTCCTTCGCACGCCTTCGCGGCGGCAGGCCTCAGGGTTGACGCCTCGGTCAAGACCCACGAGTCCACGCCCTCCACGAATATCACGTCCGGAGCGATCTCGACGACGGCCTCAAACGATCTGGTCGTGGCGTTCATCGCCTCCGACGGGCCGGATCAGTCCGACGGACAGAGCTTCTCATCGGTGACCGGCGGCGGCCTGATCTGGACGCTGCGCGAGCGCACGAACACCGAGGCCGGGACGGCGGAGATCTGGGACGCGGTCGCGCCGAACCCGGTCACGAACCTCACAGTCACCGCGACGCGGAGCAACGGATCGTATGGCGGGAGTATCGATGTCGTGGCGTTCAGCGGCGCAGACACGAACGTCGCCGGCGCCGTGGGCAGCGCCAGCGGCGCCGTCAGCGCGCCGTCGATCTCGCTGACGACCACGCGCTCGGGCTCGTGGGTCTGGGCGGTCGGCAACGACTGGGACAACGCGATCGGGCGCACCGTCCCAAGCGCTCAGACGCTGTTTGATCAGTATCTAGCGCCGGTTGGTGACACGTATTGGGTCCAGAGCCTGACGTCGCCGGGGACCGGGCCGGCGGGCAGCACCGTGACGCTCAACGACACGGCCCCGACCAGCGATCGCTGGGACTTCGCCGCGATCGAGATACTGCCCGCGATCCAGGACACGACGCCTCCCACGCAGCCCACGAGCCTGTCCGCTACCGCGGTCAACTCCAACGAGGTCTCGTTGAGCTGGACCGCGAGCACCAGCGCTGCCGGCATCGCCAGCTACACCGTGCTGCGCAACGGGACGCCCGTCGGATCGGCCACCACCACCAGCTTCGTCGACGCCAGCGTGAGCCCGTCCACGACGTACAGCTACACGGTCGAGGCCGTCGACAGCGAGGGTCTGGTCTCGACTCCATCGGCTCCCGCGAGCGTGACGACGCCCGCGGCCTCCACCAATCCGCCGGCGATCTCCAACGTCATGAGCAGCGCCGTGACGTACGACTCGGCGACGATAACGTGGACGACCGACATTCCCTCAAGCTCGCAGGTGTTCTACGGTTCCAGCACGAGCTATGGCCAGATCTCGGCGCTCAACAGCGCGCAGGTGACCGACCATGCGGTCACGCTGACGAATTTGGGCGCCAGCACGGAATATGACTTCGAGGTGCAGTCGACCGGCAGCGCGAACAACACCTCGACGTCGTCGAACTACACTTTCGCGACGATCGCGAGCAACGTGACGCTGCCCGACATGCAACTCCTGGTCCCAACGCAGGACATCTCGATCGGCACCAACCCGACCACGGGCGACCGCCAGCTGCAGTACGAGCACATCACCTGGGACGCTGGCACGGGGCCGTTCGAGATCGATCCGACGTACAACTCGTCCACCGGCATCGCCACGTTCGTTCAGGCGATCTACAAGAGCGCCAGCCCCGGAGCGTGGACGCTGGACCACACCGTGCCGATCGCCGCGGTCGGAATCTGGAACCCCGAAACCGGTTCTGACTACAACTTCCCGCTGACGAGGTTCACCCTCAACAACGTCAACTCGAACGGGTCGATCGGAAGCGTGGTTGCGACCAGCCCGAAGACCGACTACTGCATCACCGCCGATACGTACGTCGGCGGGGTTGCCAACACCCCGAACAGCACGTACATCCCGCAGAGCAACTGCACGGACCCGAACGACCCGCTGGGCTGGTCGGTCGGCTGGGGCGACGAATACGACCAGACCGACTCCGGTCAGCCGATCGATCTCGCCGGCGTCCCGAACGGGACGTACATCCTCCAAGGCACGGTGGACCCCGACCACGTGCTCACGGAGAGCAATCCGGATAACAACGTCGTCGACACGGAGCTGCAGATCACCGGCTCGAGCGTGACCGTGATCTCGCAATCGACGCCGGCGGTCGTGCCGCCGGCGGTGAGCCTGACGGCTCCGGCGGCCGGAGCGAACGTGTCCGGCACGGTGACGCTCCAAGCGTCGGCGTTGGCTAGCAGCGGCGCAAGCGTCTCGTCGGTGCAGTTTCTGCTCGACGGAGAGCCGCTCGGCAACCCGGTGACCTCCACTCCGTACACGTTCAACTGGACCGTCGGGAGCACGTCGCTCGGAGCGCACACGCTGAGCGCTCGCGTCACGGACTCGAACGGGACGATCGGAACGGCCTCGCCGGTCCCGGTGAACGTCGTCTCGGGCGGCGCCCCACCGCCGCCGAACACCCCGACCGTATCGATCACGAACCCGCTCAACAACGAGGCGGTCTCGGGAACGGTGCCGGTGGCCGCGACGGTGACGAGCAACATCGCGATCGCATCGGTGCAGTTCTACCTGGACGGACAGCCGCTTGGTGGCGCCGTCACGAGCTCGCCCTACTCGATCAGCTGGAATACGACCACGGCCACCGCCGGCACGCACACCCTCACCGCGCAGGCGACCGATGTCGACGGTGACGTCGGCACCTCGGGCAGCATCACGGTGACGGTGCAGAACCCGGCGCCGCCGATGACCTGCTTCGTGATGCAGGCGGAGGAGAACGTGCACGGCAGCACGACCGTGACCACCCCGTCCTTCCACACGGCGGCGGCGGACGAGGTGCTGGTGGCGTTCGTGTCCGCCGATGGACCGGCCGGAGCCGGCAAGCAGCAGGCGACCGTCACCGGAGCCGGGCTCACGTGGACGCTCGTCAAGCGCGCGAACGCCCAATCTGGCGACGCCGAGGTCTGGCAGGCGACCGCGCCGAGTGTCCTCTCCAGCGCCACGGTCACGTCGACCGAGTCCGCCAAGGGCTTCAGCCAGGACCTGAACGTGATCGCGATGGAAGGCGTGAGCGGCATCGGCGCCTCGGTCGCCGGCTCCGCGACCACTGGCGCGCCGAGCCTGAACCTGACGACGATCGGCGAGACGTCGCTGGTGTTCGCAGTCGGTCACGATTGGGACAACGCGATCGCGCGGACGCTGCCCGCCGGTTGGGTGTTGCTCAACCAATGGCTGAACACCAGCAGCGGGGACACGTTCTGGAGCCAGTACACGAACACCCCGACCGGGGCAGCAGGTTCGCAGGTCAAGGTGAGCGACACCGCACCGACCACCGACCAGTGGAACATGGTCGCGGTCGAGCTGCTGAACGACGAAACGAACGGTGGCGACGACGACGACGGGAGCTAGTCGCTCTGAGGAGTTGCCGAGCGGCGGGCGAGATTCGCGCGCCGACGGCCGCACGCGAACACGCGAGTACTGATCGCGGCGTCGCGCGCCGACTGCTCCTGTCGCGCGTGCCGCCCCGGGCCAGTAACGATCGCATTCTACGAGCCTAGCTTCCGGCGACAAGCGCGTCTCGGACCAACGTGTGGACGCCGGCACACGGACTTCTAGTGCACCGGCTCTGGAGTTGGCGCGCTGGGTTGGGCGACGCCGATCATCGAATCGCGAGTCACGAGCGCGGCCAAGACCGTCGGGATCAGCGCAATGAATGCGGGAGAACCCTCGCGGCCCGCCCCCCGTAGCTTTCGATCGAGGTAGGCGTCCCCTTGCCGCGCGGGCGCGCTTTAGTCAGCCGCTGCTACAGCCGTTAAGGGAGCAGGGCCTGACGCGTGATGCGCCCAGTCGCCACATCATCTTGAGATCCGCTACCGCGTAGGCCACCCGAGTGACCCTTGAGCTGCACCCGCCGGACCCCGCTTGTGATGACGCCGTCGAGCGCGACTTTCGCGTCTCCTCGATGCGCCGCCGGATCGCGGTCAGCATCGGCGGAGCCGTCGCCGCCGCCGCCCTGCTGGTCTACGTGCTCGCCGGGCGTGGTTCGCAGTTCAGCGCGGCCCTGCGGACGGCCCCACTCACCTTCGTGGGGCTCTCGGTGCTGCTCCAGATCGGCGCGCTGCTGACCCGCACCGAGGCGTGGGCGATCTGCGTTCGGGCCGCCGGCGGCACGGTCAGCCGCCGCGTGCTGTTTCGCTCGGCCGCGTTCGGCTGTGTCGCGAGCATTGTCAACGGCTCGGTTGGGATGGCGGTACGGATCGCGTCGGTGCGCAGGGCCGCGCCGCTGACGACGCCGCGGGCGCCGGCGCTGGTGGCCGCCGAGGTGCCGATCATCACGGTCGAGTTGGCGCTCGTGGCGCTGTTCTCGTTCACGCTCATCGCGCCGCTCGGCGTCCCGCTATGGGTGCCGGCGATCATCATCACGCTGATGGTCGGTCTCGTCGCTGTGCTCCGACGCGTCTCGGACCGGCACCGGACCGGGCTAGGGGCCGGGCTCGCCGTCCTGCACATGCAGAGCCGTGGCCGCCTGATCACGTTCGCCCTGCTGGCGGTGTGCGCCCAGGTGCTGCGCAACTGGCTGATGCTCCACGCGATCGGCGTGCACGTCTCGATCTTCGACTCGATGGCGCTGCTGATCGTCATGTTCACCGTCGGCCAGCTGCCGATCGGCCCGAGTACCGGGCCGGCGGCCACCGTTCTCATCCTCGGCGCGCACGGTGTCGCCGCCACCGCCGCCGCCGGCGTGCTGGTGACACTCACGGGCATCATCGGCTCCCTCATCTTCGCCGCTTGGGCGGCCACCGACAGCATCGCCAACCGCCGTCGCGCCGCCGCGCCGTCGCCGGTGGTGCCGTCGCTTCTGACGCCGCCGGTCGTTGTGCCCGGCCATAGCGCTCCGGGCTGATGCCCGCCGCCGGCGCACTGGAGGATGACTCGCCGGATGCGCCGCACGAACGATGACCAGGCGTTAAGGTCGAGTACGTCGGGGCCGCGAGGGGGGTCGGCGAGGTTTGTGCGGAAACTGATTGTCCAGGCCGAGGAGCCGAGGATTATGAGGATCGCGAGTCGAGAGTCGTACGGCTCGGAGAAAGGCTGCACGCGGACGCCACCCTCGCGCATCCGGCAGCCGATACGGCCGATGGACGTCGCGAACCGCTCGAAACTGCCGCGGGAGCTATCGGCAATGGCAACGGCTACACGAGCACGGCTCGCGCGGTGAGCTCGGTCGCGCGGGCGAGGACGTCGAGGTAGCCGTCGCGGAGCGGAGGGATTTCGCGCAGATGCCAGAGCAGCTTCGAATGCTCCCAAGCGACGTCGCGAGCAGCGACGAGCGACCACATCGCGATCGCCTCGTCGGTCTTGAGCGGCGTGACGTCCTCGATGTCGGCGATCAGTCCGGTGTCGAACCATCCGGCGACTTGCGTCTCGACCGTTGCGAGCAGGCCATCGACGCGCTGGTAGTCGCGGTGGACGGCGCTATCGTCCTCGGGCGCGAGACCGAGTTCCTCGCACGTGGTGAGGACCGCGATCGGCAGGTCGTGATTGATGTGCGCGGCCATGCCCGCAAGCGCGAACTGGATCGGCTCGCGCGCTTTGGAGCGAGTCTTGACCAGCGGACGCCACGCCACCGGGCACGACCCGCCTGAGGCGATCGTCGCCTCGGCATCGAAGTACAGGCCCGCGAACACGACATCGAGGCGCTCGACGAACCGCCGGCTCTCGAAGTCCGTGCCGGCGCTCGCCGAATCGACCGCGCGGGTCACCTGAAGGTAGAGCCGGTCGAAGATCGCGACACCATCCTTGCGCCCCAGCGACACGTCGATCGCTTCCATCCGCGCGATGACCTGCGCGATCGTGGACACATCCGGGGTGGCGCTCATGGCGCGATCCTAGCCGCGGGGCGCGCCATTAAGGTCACCCGGCGGTGCCTGTCCCGGATATCGTAGGGCTCATCAATCGGCGGGACGGGCATCAGCCCAGGTTTATGCGGATCATCGACATCACGAGGGGAAGCGCATGAGAGACGAACCGGTCGGTCAGAGGCGCTCGCGGCTGCGTCGGGTTAGGCGCGTCTTCCTGCCCGCTGCGATCATCACGCTCGCAGCCGCCGGCAGCGCCTACGGGGCGTTCGTGGCTCTGCCCCTCGGCGGCGCGCAGGTCAACAACGACCCGCCGACGATTGATCCAACCCAAAACGTCAACATCAGCGACCTGACGGCCGGCTCGCTGACCAGCGGCGCGAGGGTCCCGTGGGCGGCGTTCGCCCAGGCACAGGCAGGATCCTCGGCCGTGAACATCGTCGTGCGCTCGTTCAACAGCGGTGCCTGGCAGACCGAGGGCTTCCCGGAGTCGCTCAACCACGATTCCACCCAGGCCGCGGCGGCGCCGTCGATCGACTTCACCGGGGCCAACCGTGCCGTTCCCTGGGTCACCTGGGACGAGCCGGTGCTCGCGTTCGGAGCAGCCAACCCGCCCGCCAACATCTTCGCCAGTCGGTTCGCGGCGCAGCCGGCGCCGGCCCAGAACGGGGGTCAATGGGTCGCGGAGGGCCAGGCCCGCGCCACGGGCGTGCAGTCGCTGAACATCAACACCAATCGTGAGGCGCTCGACCCGTCGCTGATCGGCGGCACGACGACGGCCGGTGGGAACCCGGCGCCGTGGATCGCCTGGGAGGAGGCCGACAACGGCACCCAGACGGTTCCGACGGGCAATCCGACCAGTGCCAACGTCACCGGCGATTCCCGCTTCCAGATCTTCGTCTCCCACGCGGTCGCGGACACGAACGGTGCGAACAGTGCATGCCCGGCGGGCACACAGCCCAGCAGCAACGGCGGTGGCACCCTGACCAGTCCCGGTAAGTTCTGCTTCCAGGACGTCGGCATCCCGCGTGTCGTCGGACCGGGCAGCAGTCAGGCCAGCGACCCGTCGCTGAACGTCGACCCGACCCGCGACGGGATCCAGCCTGACATCGCCTTCACCGGCGCCAACGACACCGTGCCGTGGGTCGTCTGGTACGAGAACTCCGACAACGGCACCACCGACAGCCTGCTCAATGCCGACATGGTGTTTGCCGCGCGCGGCATCGCTGACGCCGCTGGCGATGGGGGCTTTCACTGGCAGGTGGTCGGACTCGGGACCGCCGGCAAGACGGCCGGCGACGACGTGCTCGACGCCGGTCAGTCGGGCCACGGAGCGCTTGGTGAATGCGCCCAGAGCCCCGCCAACGAGCTCGCCTGCTCGCTCGACGCCGATCAAACGCTCGCCAGCGCCACGACGCTGACCGACGGCAACGGCGCTGAGAACCCGCAGGTGACGGCCGGGACGATGGTCCCCGGTGCGGCCACCGTGCCTTGGGTCACCTGGGACGAAAGCTCGACCAACGGCGGACTGCACAGCGTGTTCGTCGCTCGCCTGGATTCCGCGGGCGACCATTTCGACCTGCTCAACAACGGCCAGCCGATCTCGCACTCAAGCCTGGACTCCACCCGTCCTGACATCGTCTTCGCGGGCAACACGCCTTATCTCTCGTGGCACGAGACGCAGACCAATGGCACGACGCTGACATTCGTCGGGCACTTCGAGGGTAGCGCGAGCGATCCGGTGTTCCACATCGACAACTCGACGGGTATCCCCACCACCCCGCAGGGCAACGGCGACGACGATACGACCGACGTGCGCTCGCCGATCGCTTCGACCTGCCCGGATGATCCGTTCACCTCCGACGGTTCCTCGTGCCCGGGCGGGTCGGTCGGAACGCCGTTCTTCGCCTACACCGACAACGCCTCCGGGCCCCAGGAGTTGTTTGCCCAGGGCTACACGCCGGGAACGACGACGACCGGATTGGCCTCAGCGATCACCGAGACGACGGCGTCGGTAACGGGGACGGTCAACACCGACGGGGCCGCGACGCTCGTGCACTTCGACTTCGGCACGAGCACTGCCTATGGCTCCAGCACGCCCGGACAGCTGCTCACGCCCGCCGTCGGCGTCTCAACGCCGGCCAGCGCGGCACTCACCGGCCTGCCGGCCGGGAGCGTGATCCACTACCGGGCCGTCGCCCAGACGGACTTCGGCACCGTCGACGGATCCGACGCGACCCTTACGACGATCGCCACACCCAAGCCGCCAGTGCCGACCGTGATCGGCAAGCCGACCGCCTCCCACGACTCCCTCACCGGGTTGGCCAACGGCACGCCGAAGCTCCGCTTCATGCTCAACTCTGGCTCAAACGCCCCTGGGCTCAACAAGATCCAGGTCACCCTCCCGGTCGGCCTGAGCTTCACAAGAAAGACCAAGAACCTGACGAAGGGAGTCAGCGCCAGCGAAAAGGCCACGCTGACCGCTAGCGGCAGGACCTTGTCGATCAAGCTGAGGAGCGCGGCGCCCAGCGTGTCGATCACGATCAAGAGCCCGGCGATCAGCGTCAGCCAAGCCCTGGCCAAGAAGGTCAAGCACAAGAAGGTCAAGACGCTTGACGTGTCGGTGAAGGTGACCGACGCCGACAACACGATCACCACGCTGCGTCTGATACTCAAGCCTAGTTAATTAAGTCAGTGTCGTGAGCATCTGGTTGAACCACGGCTCGTGAGCCCTCGCCTCCCGAGCGAGATCCAACCCAGAAGCCGCTCGCCCACCAAATGCGAAGCATCCCTGCGACGTGGCCAGTCCGGGCTTCATGCGGCCGGGCGTGTACACGCGCGCTAGTGCGTGCCGGGCCAGGTAGCGGCGGCGGGGACCCCATCGCCCTCCTCAGGCTTGGGGCCACCGACGGCGATGATGTCGAGCCCGTCCGGGCCGGCCTCGAACGCTCGGACGACCTCAGGCGCGACGCGGATGACATCCCAGGTTTGGAGCTCCCGCGTCTCGTGGTCGAGCAGGATCCGGCCGGAGCCAGCGACGACGACGTACGCCTCCTCCTGCTCCTTGTGGCTGTGAGCCATCGGGCTCTGCAGGTTCGGGGCGTATCGAAAGAGACTTACCCCGAGGTCGCGGGAGTCCAGGTGCTTGCGGCCAAAGCGGCCCTCGAGCCCCTCCACCCGCCCGGCGACGGAGTCCTCGACCTCGAGCAGGTTGACCTTCGCAAAACGGGACATACGATCTCCTCGGCTCGACAGCGAATCGGTAGCGGCGTGTGGAAGCCTAGCTGTCGAGGCCGGCCACGGGAGGCGGCCGTGCGGCACGTCGCGATTCGATTGCCACCGGGAAGCCGGCCCCGCGATCGAAGCGATCGTCGGAGTGACCGCCGACGGTCCGGTCAGGATCCGAACTCCGGCAATGGCACAACGGCGTCGATCAGCCGTATCCTTCCCAGCGATGCGTGTCCTTGTCGTCAACGCCGGCTCGAGCAGTGTCAAGCTCAGCCTCCTGAGCGAGGACGATCGCATAACCGCGCACCACGAGATCGACGCGCCGCACACGCAGCTGAACGCAGAGCAGCTCCAAGCCGCCCTGACTGACGGCCTTGGGGATGCCGACGTCGTCGCGCACCGCATCGTCCACGGCGGCGAGCGGTTCCGCTCGGCTGTAGTCGTCGACGCCGAAGTGAGAGGCGAACTGGAGCGGACCGTTGCACTCGCCCCCCTACACCAGCCAAAAGCACTAGCCGCGCTCGACGCGATCGCGCAAGTGCTTGGAGACCTGCCCACCGTCGCATGCTTTGACACCGCCTACCACGCGACCCTGCCGCCGGCTGTCTCGACGTACGCGATCCCGGCCGCCTGGCGCGAGCGCTGGGGGCTGCGGCGCTACGGATTCCACGGGCTCTCGCACAGCTGGATCGCGCGCCGCGCACCCCACCTGCTGGCGCGGGCTCCGGACGGATTGCGCATCGTCAGCTGCCACCTTGGCGCCGGCTCGTCGCTGTGCGCGATCCGCGACGGCGTCTCAGTCGACACGACGATGGGATTCACCCCGCTCGAAGGCCTGGTGATGGCAACCCGGTCGGGCAGCATCGATCCAGGCATCATCCTGTGGCTGTTGAAGCAGAGCACGCTCACCGCTGGCGAGATCGCGGACGCGCTCGAGCACGAATCCGGGCTGCTCGGCCTCGGTGGCAGCGCCGACATGCGCGAGATCATCGAGCGCGCAGACGCGCGCGATCAGAGCGCACAGCTCGCGCTCGACGTGTTCGTCCACCACCTACGGGCCGGGATCGCCGCGATCACGGCAACGCTGGGCGGCCTCGACGTACTCGCTTTCACCGGCGGCATCGGCGAGCATGCCGCAGCGATCCGCACCGCGGCCGCCGATGGCCTGCGCTATCTCGGCGTCGAGATCAACGGCGAACTCAATCAGGCCCCCACTCTGGATGTCGATATCAGCGCCGCGCGCGCCCCGGTGCGCACGCTCGTGATCAGCGCCCGCGAGGATCTGGAGATCGCCCACCAGACCCGCGCGCTCCTGTCAAACAGCAATTAGGGTACGAGCACGATTCGTGCCGGGACGCGGCCGGCCTCGAGGTCTGCGATCGCCTTGTTCACTTGGTCAAGCGGTCGCGTTTCGCGGATCACGCGTGTCTTGCCCGCGCTGTGCAGCTCGAACACCTCGCGTAGGTCCTTCCGTGTGCCGACGATCGAGCCTGCGATCGTGATTCCGTTGAGCACGGTTTCGAAGATCGGGAGCTTGATCTCGTTGTCGGCCGGCAGCGCGACGAACACGAGCTTGCCGCCGGGCTTCAGCGACTTGTAGGCCTGCTCGAAGGCACGGGGCGAAACCGCAAGCGCGATCGCCTGATCGACACCGCCGAGCCGCTGGATCGCCTCGACCGGGTCTTCCTTGGTCGCGTTGATCGTGAACTCGGCGCCCAGCTCGCGCGCGAGCTCGAGCTTCTCATCGATCAAGTCGACCGCCACGACCCGCCCTCCGGCGATCGCGGCATATTGGATCGCGAGGTGTCCGAGACCGCCGACGCCGAACACCGCCACGAAATCGGAGGGTCGGGTGCCCGCCACTTTGACCGCCTTGTAGGTGGTCACGCCGGCGCACGCCAGCGGCGCGGCGTCGAGCGAATCGACGCCTTCGGGGACCTTGACGACGTATCGGGCGTAGGCGACTGCGTACTCGCCGAACGCGCCGTTGATCGTGTAGCCCATCATCTCCTGCTCCTGGCACAGCGTCTCCCAGCCGGACACGCAGTAGTTGCAGCAGCCGCACGCGTAGCCAAGCCAGGGAATCGCGACGCGGTCACCGACGGCGACCTTGTGCGTGCGGTCACCGACCGCCTCCTCGCCGGGCGCGAGCTCGGTGACGATGCCGACCCCCTCGTGGCCGGGGATGAACGGCGGCGATGGCTTGATCGGCCAATCGCCGTGCGCGGCGTGGACGTCGGTGTGGCACAGGCCACACGCCTGGATCTTCACACGCAACTGTCCCGCTGTGAGCTCCGGCATCTCGACCTGCTCGACGGTAAGCGGGGCGCCGAACTCGTGAACGACTGCGGCGCGGTAGGTGGTGGGCGCAGCCCTCGATGTGCGGGGTTGCGGAAAGGTTGTGGTGGCCATTAGCTTCGTCCTTCTTTCAAGTGGTGCGGCGTACTTCGGGTCGTGCTTGGGGTTAGGGTTGGGCGTGTGTTTGTTCCGGACGTCATGGCGTGCGGGAGATGAAATGCACACCGATCAGACCCTCGAGCGAGAAGCCCTCCGCAGCGTCGGGCGCGACGTCGATCAGGAACCGTGGCTTGCCCCATCGCTGATATTGGTCTGAGTCGATAAAGAACGGGGCTCCTCCGATGTCACCCAAGCGCACATCGTTGGGGCCGGCCGGGAGCTCGCCGTCCTTCAGGCAGATCGGGGAGGTGCCATCGCAGCACCCCCCTGACTGGAAGAACGCGAGCGGCCCGTGGGCGCTCTCGAGGCGTTCAATCACCTCGAGGGCGGCCGGGGTCGCCCCGACAGCGGGCCCACTATCGCGAGCCGCTGACTCCATCTCTAAAACAGCCCCATCGCGTTTTGGTCATAGCTGACCAGCAGGCACTTAGTTTGCGAGTAGTGATCGAGCATCATCCTGTGGTTCTCGCGCCCTACTCCTGAGGCCTTGTAGCCGCCGAACGCTGCGTGCGCCGGGTACTGGTGATAGCAGTTGGTCCACACGCGCCCGGCCTTGATCGCACGGCCCATGCGGAACGCACGGCTGCCGTCACGGGTCCACACGCCGGCACCGAGTCCGTACAGCGTGTCGTTGGCGATCGCGAGTGCCTCGGCCTCGTCCTTGAACGTCGTCACGGCAAGCACCGGCCCGAAGATCTCCTCTTGGAAGACCCGCATCTTGTTGTTGCCCCTCAGCACCGTCGGCTCGTAGTAATAGCCTCCGCTGAGGTGCTCGCTCAGCTCCGGGCGCTGGCCGCCGATCAGCACCTCGGCACCCTCCTGGCGTCCGATCTTGACGTAGCCCTCGATCTTCTCGAGCTGCGCTGCCGAGACTTGCGGGCCGATCATCGTCTCGCGGTCCAACGGATCGCCCTGCCTGATCGCGGCGATGCGCTCCAGGCAGCGACCCATGAACTCGTCGTAGATCGACTCGTGGATCAGCGCCCGCGACGGGCACGTGCAGACCTCGCCCTTGTTGAACGCGTACAACACGAGGCCCTCGATCGCCTTGTCCAGGAACGCGTCATCGGCCGCCATTACATCCTCGAAGAAGATGTTCGGTGACTTGCCGCCGAGCTCGGTCGTCGAGGGAATCAGGTTCTGGGCGGCGTAGCTCATGATCAGCCGACCTGTCACCGTCTCGCCGGTGAATGAGACCTTCGCGATCCGCTTGTTCGACGCAAGCGCCTTGCCAATCCCGGCGCCAGGGCCGTTGACGATGTTCAGCACGCCCGGCGGAACGATGTCGGCGATCACCTCGGCGAGCTTGAGGATCGACCAAGGGGTCGGACTCGCAGGCTTGAGCACCGTACAGTTCCCGGCTGCCAGCGCCGGAGCGATCTTCCACGCCCCCATCAGCAACGGGAAGTTGAACGGAATGATCTGCCCGACGACGCCGAGCGGCTCCTGGAAGTGATAGGCGTAGGTCTGATCGTCGATCTCCGAGATCCGCCCCTCCTCGGCCCGCACAGCGGCAGCGAAATAACGGAAGTGGTCGATCGCGAGCGGTATATCAGCCGCGAGCGTCTCGCGCACCGGCTTGCCGTTCTCGTAGCTCTCCGCTACGGCCAGCATCTCGAGGTTCTCCTGCAACGCATCCGCAACGTCGTTCAGGACCGCTGCACGCTCGGCTGGGGAGCGTTTGCCCCAGTCATCCTTGGCCGCGTGCGCCGCGTCGAGCGCCAGCTCGATGTCCTGCGCGCCGGAATGCGCGACCTCGCAGAACGGCTTGCCCGTCGATGGCGTCAAGTTCGCTCGGTACTCGCCGGTGGTCGGGGGAATCCACTTACCGCCGATGAAGTTCTCGTAGCGCTCTTTGAGCTCTACCAGGCTGCCGGATTCGCCCGGCGCCTCGTAAACGGTTGACTGGACAACTGACATCTTGTGCTCCTCGGAAGGGGACGGTAGGTTTGCCGCGCCATTGACGGGGGGGTCACAAGCCCCCCGCGCGGTCACGCGGTCAATCACATAGAGACACGTCCACCAGGCCGCTGAGGAAACGCTCGTTTGTACGTACGACAACTGCCTGCAGTCAAAACCAGTGGCCCACGCTCCGCGCCTCGTAGCTGAGGTCGCGCCGTCGGTGGTATCCGGGCTTGGGACGAGAATCCTGGCCGCAGGGCCAGCTCAACTGCGATTGTACTCCTATTAGGCGCGACTATGTGAATATCCGCACGCACCTTAACTTAGTAATCCGCACCGACTCGTGGCCGCCCGCTTCGTCGCCGGGAATAGACCGCAGGTGTGCCGTGCAGTGAGAGCGGCCAGCCGGTCCGGGCTAGTGACGCATTCGAACTGGGCGCCTACGCAGCCTGACGACGGCCCCTCCGACACGAGTTAGCAGCCAAGCGACAGAAGCCGGCAGGCGCGCGGGTCGGAACTCGTCGCCGTACTCGCTCAATAGCGCTACCTTGTGGAAGAACGTGGGCACACCGTGCTCGTCCGTCCTGCCACCCCGGGCGAGGGCAAACACCTTCTCGAAGAACTCCTCGGTTCGCAGCGCCGGTCGGAACTCGAGCACGACGTGCACCTCCTCATCGCCGTCGTTCCACCAGCAATGAGGGGCACCAGCGGCTATTTCCGCGGATTCCCCTGCCGCGGCGCGCGCATCGATTCCGTTGATGCGCCCAGCGACACGACCTCGGACAACCTCAAAACGCTCGCGCTGGACCGGATGCACATGCTCCTCTGCGATCACAGACCCCGGTGCGAGAAAGAAATCGACGCGCAGCAGTTCACCGTGCGTCGACGTAGCGGTGTCGCGGAAGACGATGCGCCCACCCATCGGCGGGTTCTCGATCGTCTGTCCCGGTTGTGCCACCACTTACCCCCTGCCAATCTTACACGGTGACCTCCCAGCACCAACTGGAGCCGGCCGAAACGGGATCCGGGGCACCGTTTCTCGCGACTGCCGCTGTCAAGGCGTGCTTACGCAATAGCCGGGTTCTGCACGGCGCCTCGCCCGCTCTGCTTCCGGCGCCCTCCGCGCATCGGGTGGCACCTCGCATCCCCGGCGTGGTCGAACGGACAAACCGACTCGTGGGGTGATGGTTTGTCCGTGGGTGGCTGGGCGTGTCTGGCGTCGCCGGCTCGCCCGATAACACCTGGAGTATGTGAGGGCGAGCCGGCAGTGTCAGGCGCGTCCCGACGCCGTCGGAAACGCCAGTAATCCTGTCTCAATAACAGACCTGATCTACGAACCTGTCTCAATAACAGGGCGGGTTGCTTCGCTCAGGCGACGATGTTCACGAGTGAGCGCTCCAGCCCCAGCGTCTGCGTGAGGGCGGCCACCTGCACCGCTTCGTTGGCCGAATCGACGGCCGCCGCGATCGCCGTTTGATCGCGGGTAGACGTCCCAATGCCGGCGGCAGCTCGGGCGCTCATCGCGAAACTTGTCGGTGCCGCAACGACGCCGGCCATTCCTCCGCTCACCGCTGAAACGCTCACAATTCGCGCTATCGACACGAGACGTCGCGGCGCTGAACACGGATCGCTCGCGTGGACCAACGTCCGATCGGCACCGCGCGCCGACGTCTGGCGCACACTTGGCGCTTTCAGGCATCGCGCTCCCGACGTCCTGTGGCAGCGAGCTGTCAGCGTTCGCGATGGAGATCGATCCCCACAAAGAGAGGCGTCTGGGCGTCGCGTGCCCTGATCTGTCAAGACGCGCGATCGTCTCGGGAGGGTGTGGCTAAGAGCCTGTCCGAATTACCCCGCGCACCTCTGGCGGCGGCGGACCGGCGCGATCCGGCACGGTCGGAAGGCTTGCGTAACGCTGCTACGCGGCGCCTTCCGCCCGCACCGTCTCGCTTGGTCCGGCGCTCGCCAGCCGCACACTGGGTAATTCGGACAGGCTCTAAGGGCCCCTTAGCGGGTTCCAGTGCAGCGCAGGTCGGCGTCGAGCTGACCGATCCGGTACTGCGCAAGGTCCGGCGCCACGTCGGTGAAGCGACCGCTCGTGCAGTTCTGCCGCGCCTGCGTGAGCGTTGCGTTGGTTCCGGCCACCCAGTCGGGCAGCTGGCCGTTGAAGGCCGTCGGTGTTGTCGGCGCCGTCAGCCCCGTGATCTCCTTCCACTGGGCGCTGGTGGAATAGACCCCGATCGGTCCGGTCGCGCCGGCATTGTGCAGGCCGGCGATGAAACCCTGCAGCGCGGCGATGTTGAGCCGGTAGGTCCCGGCCCAGCTCAACGTCAGCTCGACATCCAGCCACCATGGCGCGGTCTTGGCCGCGACCGGGTCGAGCGCGGCGACGATCCGGTAGGAGTGCGCGGCGCGCTGCTCGCCGTAGATGTAGGAGCAGGCGTTGGTCAGCAGGCCGTTACAAGTACCGTAGGCCGGCGCGGTGCCGACGCTAGGCCAGTCCGCGACGTGATGACCGCCAGGGTTACCGGTGTCGATGTACAGCGACAGAGGCGGCTGCTTCGGCCGCTTCTGCCCCGGCGCGTCGCGGGCCCAGCGCAGCTCGCCGCTGATACACGAGTTCGCGTTGTTCGCCAGCCCGCCGTTGACACCGACGATCCCGAACAGCGGATTCGACGCGTAGGAACTCGGGCACTGCGGATAGGAGACGTCATAACCGGTGCTCGGCGACGAGCTGCCGCTCACCGCGATGACCAGCACCACAGTGACGATGAAGGCAAGCGCCCCGACCGGCGCCCATCGCGCTCGGTACCAGGAGCGGTTGGCAGGCGGCACGGCCGTCAAGCTACCACGAGGCCGGGCCCGCGCGGGCGGCCGTCGGCGGAAGTTGCCGCCAACCCCCAGCCTCGCGCGGCGGTCCTCATTGATGGCTCCTCTCCGATCGCGCCGCGTATCGTAGGTCGCCTCGCGGTGTACAAGCTGATGACCCGAACATACGTTCCGAAAAAGGGGTAGCAAAATGGATGAGACTGAGGTTGCACCGAAACCGCAGACGTTGGCGAAGCCACCGTCGAGCGATCTGCGGGTACGTCCCGCTGACCGTCTGTCAAACGTAGTCGAGCGGACGACTGACATGTCGGTCGACCTGCTGAAGTCGCTCGAGACAGGAGAGCTCGCCGCGATCGACGCAGTCGGCAAGTTCGTAATCTCCATCGAGGACGGCCTGAGCGAGCAGGTCACCAGCACTTCCGCCGTGGCGAAGAAGCTCGCGGTCGCGATCCCCGACGCCCTGACCGAGCAGGTCACCAGCACTTCCGCCGTGGCGAAGAAGCTCGCGGTCGCGATCCCCGACGCCCTGACCGAGCAGGTCACCAGCACTTCCGCCGTGGCGAAGAAGCTCGTGGTCGCGATCCCCGACGCCCTGACCGAGCAGGTCACCAGCACTTCCGCCGTGGCGAAGAAGCTCGCGGTCGCGATCCCCGACGCCCTGACCGAGCAGGTCACGGGCACTTCCGCCGTGGCGAAGAAGCTCGTGGTCGCGATCCCCGACGCCCTGACCGAGCAGGTCACCAGCACTTCCGCCGTGGCGAAGAAGCTCGTGGTCGCGATCCCCGACGCCCTGACCGAGCAGGTCACCAGCGCTTCCGCCGTGGGGAAGAAGCTCGCGGTCGCCATCGAGGACGCCGTGACCGACGAAATCACAGCGACGACCGCAGTCGCGAACAAGATCACGGTTTCTGGCTTCGAGATGGCCGACCGGTTCGTTCGCCTGGAGCACGACGTGCTCCGCGGTCTGATCCAGGGAGCCGCCCGGCCGCTGGTGGTCCAGAACGGCACGAATTACCGGGTCGCCAAGTAGACCGACCTTCGCGGTCGCCGGCCCCCCCGACCCGGCGGGTCGGCATGTCGACTCGACCCGAAAGGACCAGCGCGAAGGGCACGTCCGTCGACCCGGCAGGCGTGCCCCGCGCTGTCTTCATCCTCCCGGCCGGCTATGTCTCAGCGAGCGCCGTGCGTAAAGCGTCGGCGCCCAGGGGCACGTTGTAGACCGGGGTGCCCGGCTGCTGCCGGCGCCCGTCGGCGAGCGAGCCGGCATCGACCGGATCAAAGCCCATGTCGTCGATCAGCGCGCCTACCACCTGCTTGGCCCCGGGATCATCGCCGGCTATCGGGACCGCGAGCCGCTCCTTGGAGCCCGGCGGTCGGCCCTCGTGCGCGATCCGCTCGAAATAGATGGTGTTGAAGGCCTTGACGATGCGCGCACCGGGCAGCAGGCGCGCCAGGAGTTCGCTGGAGCCGGTGTCTCCGGCGTCGAGCTCGGGGATCTGACCGTCCCGGCCGGGGTAGTAGTTGTTCGCGTCGATGACGATCTGGCCATCGAGCTTGTCGGCTGGCAGCGACGCGATGGCCTTGAGCGGAATCGCGACAAGAACGACGTCGCCGTAGCGCGCGGCATCCGACGTTGTGCCGGCGTGGGCCGACTGCCCGAGCGACTGCTCGAGGTCGGCCAGTGTCTCGGGCCCGCGCGAGTTACTGATCATCACCTCGTGGCCGGCGGCGACGAGCCGCGTCGCCGTTGCGCGGCCGATCATGCCCGCCCCGATGATTCCCACCCTCATCTCAAACCTCCTCGAGTTGCGCGTGTGCGTGGAACGCCGAAAAGCTCCGTGGTCGCCTGGTGTCAGCTCGAGCGTCCGGCGCAAGGTCGACGCTCGTGAGCCCATGACTACCCCATCGCAGGGTCGTCAAGTCGGCGTTTGACGTCGCGGTCGACGGCCAGGGCACGACGCGGATGCCGTCGGGTACGGACCAGCCGCCGGGTCGCTCATGTCCGACGGCACGCAGCACTGCGTCAGCGTGTGTGGATCCTCCCCCACAACACGAGCAGCGTCGCAACATAGCCACATGGTCGAGCACCCGCTCACGGGTAAGGCCCGGGAACGCCGACCGGCAGCAGGTCCGGCGAGTTGACCGGGCCAGCATCGACGATCAGACCGGAAAGCTGACGCCGTCGTTGGGAACGACGATCATCGCTGCGTTACCGCGCTGGGGAACCAGCGTCGCCGTGCCCAGACCCAGCACCACCGTGCCCGGACGCGTTACCAAGATGGGCTGGTCGAGGTCGTAGACGCCGGGCGTGAGGATCAGGTTCTCGCCCAACGCCGTGGCAGCGGTCATAACCCAAGCAGGTGTGCCTGGATTGGCCACGAAGAACCTCGAGATGGGCACGGACGTGCCCGCCTCGGTGCCGCTTGCCCAGGACGGCCCGGACGAATTGTCTTGGACCGCGGGTGCGAAGACGTGTAGTTGCCCTGCGAACTTGTATCTAGGAAGGGCTCTTCCTCGGTCACCGGGCTGGACGGGAGGACCGTGTTCTGCTCGCACTGAACACGCAGACATTGGGGCCGAACGCCGCGACGGTCGCATTCGGGCAGATCGAGTCGGCCGAGCCCGCCGGGGTCTCGCGACGGCCGAGCCGGCCGTCGCCATCGCCAACCCTCTCTCGAGCGCTACCGCCGCCATGAGCACAACGGCCGCGCGTCGCAGAGGCGCTGGCGCTGGATGACCACAATCGGCGCGCCGTCGTGGCTAGCGGCGCGCCTTGAGCTCGCTGATTCGGTCGAGGAGTTCGCACACGAGCACGGCCCCCGCGTAGTTGAGCTCGAGGTCGCGGCGCAGCCGCTCCGCTCGCGCCACCCGTGCGGCGGCGATCGGGTCGAAGCGTGGGGTTTCGGCAGTCGCGGCCGGGAGTGGCTCGAACAGCCCGAACTCCAGGTAGCGTTGCACGTGCGCGATCTTGACCCCCGCCTGTCTGGCGACGACGGTCAGCTCGACCGCCTCTTGCGCGGCGAGGTCGCGATCACCCGGCCCAAGGTGCCTGTCTGCGTTCATGGTCATGCCTCCCGCGGCTCGCCCGCGCTTTCGGCGAGCTGCTCGTAGAGCCCGCGCTCGCGGTCCGACAGCTCCTTCGGTACGACGATCTTGACGATTGCGTGGAGATCACCGCTGCCTCCACCGCGTTTGGGGAATCCCCGTCCGCGGAGCCGCAGCCGCCGGCCGCTGGACGACCCCGCGGGGACCCGGACGCGGGCCGTGCCGGTCGGGGTCTGCACCGCGACGGTCGCGCCGAGCGCCGCTTCGGAAGGTGTGATCGGGAGGTCGACATCCAGATCGTGATCGCCGCGGCGGCGAAAGCGCGGATGCGGCTTCAGCACGACCCGCAGGAACAGATCGCCGGGTGGACCGCCCTGGCGCCCCTCGCTGCCCTGTCCCGCCAGGCGGATCAGCTGGCCGTCACGCACGCCGGCCGGGAAGTTGACACTGACCTCACGGCTGTCTAGCGTCAACCGTCGCCGGCCGCCAGCCAGTGCGTCCTCGAGCGACAGTTCGAGGAGCGCCTCGCGGTCGTGGCCGCGCAGGGGCCCGCCGGCACCGCCGGCCCGCGCCCCGAACAGCGCCTCGAACAGGTCCTCGCCGAACTCCACATGGGTTCCGTCGCCGGACCCTTGGTGGGCGAAGAAGTCCTCGAAGCTCTCGTCGGGCGCCTGGTGCTCCGCCTCACGCCAACGGGCGCCGAGGCGATCGTAACGCGCACGCTTGTCAGCGTCAGACAGAACCTCGTACGCCTCGCCGAGCTCCTTGAAGCGCTCCTCGGCGTCGCCGTCGGAGTTCAGGTCCGGGTGGTACTTGCGCGCCAGCTTGCGGTACGCGCGCCGGATCGTGTCGTTCTCCGCATCGCGCGGGACGCCCAGTACCTCGTAATAGTCCGTATAACTGAGCGGCATCTGTGATCGAGTCCTCGCTCAACGGTCCGGACGCGACGCCGACAACGATCCGGGTGGTTGGGGACGTCGGCCAGCGCCGCGGTGCGCGCCCGGGCCCAGCGACTCGGGAGGCTCGTCGCTCATCAGCACAGCTGGCGACTTGTTGGCTCAATGCATTGAGCGATCGCGCGTGGGCCGCCGGTAAAAGCGCGAAACGGATAGATACGCCTCATGAACGCGACACCGCAATCCCCCTCGGATCCCAACGCAGACCGTCCCCCTGCCCCGCCCGAAAACCGGCTACCCCCGGCGGTTCAGAGTCCGCGACCATTATTCACGATCGCGGTCTTCGCCGCCCTGCTCGGGCTGGGAATCACCCTCTCGTTTGGCTACGCCGACCATGACCCCAAGCCGCACGAGGTTCAGGTTGCCGTGGCCGCCGCACCGGTGATACGCGCCAAGGTGGCAGCCGGCCTTCAGCACGCCCAGCCTGGCGGTTTCCATCTTGTGAGCGTCCTCAGTGCCCGGGCCGCGACACAGAGCGTGCGCTCGCAAACCAGCGCGGGGGCGTTGATCGTGCCCCCGAGCGGCGCGGTCACGATCGTGACGGCAGGTGCCGAGGGCGTCCTGCAGCAGCAGGCGATCACAGCCGCGCTAACCGCGGCGTCGCAGTCGATGCGTCGTCCCACCAAACCGCTCGACGTCGCCCCGCTGTCAAGCGGCGACCGCGCCGGGTTGTCGAGCTTCGTTTTCGGTCTCGGGCTGCTCCTTCCCAGCGTGATCGGCGGCATCGGCGTCTTCCTGCTCGGCATGAGGCTACGGCTGTGGTGGCGCGTCGCAGCCGCGACCCTATTCGCGTTGCTCGCCGCCTGCGGCGGCGTCTTGGCCCTGGACACGGTGCTCGGGGCCCTCACCGGCGCCAGCAGCGCGCTGATCGGCATCGGGTTCCTCGGCGCGCTCTCCTTCGTGCTCTTCGTCACCGCGCTACAAGCGGTCGTCGGCCTGCCCGGCACCGCCCTGGCAGCAGTCGCGTTCATTTTCGTCGGCAACGCGGTTTCCGGTGGATCGGTACCGGTCGGCTTCCTGCCGGGCGGGTTCCGTCAGATCGCGCCATGGCTGCCAAACAACGCGATCGTCCGCGGCGCGCGGGATGTCGTGTACTTCCACGGGCATGACCTCGCCCACCCACTGCTGGTGCTCGCCCTGTGGATAGCTGTCGCGCTGAGCGTCCTCACGGCTGTCGATCTCACACATCTCTCGGAGCGCCGTGGTCGGCCTCGCAACACACATGAGATCTACAGCACCCCCGCTGTTGTGCACGTGAGCCGACGGCTCAAGACTCGAAGCCGCCGGGCCGCGAAGACACCCGCCACGCCGTCTTCTCACGAGCGGGGTCCATCCTGAGCTCGCCGCCAGATTCGGCCCTGTGACCGCCGATTGCCGCGGTGAGGCACGCTGGACGTTGCAGCCGCTCGGGTGGTGGTTGGGCCCGGCGCAGCTCGGGTCGGCTACGCCGCTTCGATGTTCTGGAGGCGGACCTGGCCGCGGGCGACCAGCTTGGCGTCCTCTTGTCGGCGGATCTCAACCTGCCAGAGCTTCTGGGTGCGTCCCTGGCGCTCGGTAAGTTCTATACAAAGACTCACCCTAGAGCATTCAGTGCTATCACGCAACCCACTATGCTCGCCTTGGTGGAACGCAAGAGCTTCTCCGACATGCACTGCTCGGTCGCCCAATGCTTGGAGGTCGTGGGCGAGTGGTGGTCGCTGCTGATCATCCGGGACGCGTTCCTCGGTGTGACACGCTTTGACGACTTCCAGGCTCGTCTGGGGATCTCGCGCAACGTGCTCAACCAGCGCCTCGTTGCGCTCGTGCAAGACGGGGTGCTGGTCAAGGCTCCCTACAGCGAACATCCACCTCGCCACGACTACCGGCTGACCGACAAGGGCAAGGATCTGTGGCCGGTGCTGACAACGATGCGCCAATGGGGCGACAAGTACGCAGCGCCCGATGGCCCCCCGCTCGAGCTCGTCCACGAACGCTGCGGCGCGATCTCGCAGGCGCGAATGACGTGCTCCGCCTGCGGCGAGCCGATCGGCGCCAGAGACGTCCGGGCAGTCCCGGGACCCGGCGCGGTCGCGCCCCTGCCGAGCACAGCGTCGGCGGGGTGAGGCACGACGATGACAGGCATGAACTTCTCTCCCGCGTCGCCGGTCGAGGCGCGGCGCCTCGCCGATGAGCTGCGAGCCGGGGTCGACTTCGTCGACAGGCGCGACGAGGAGTCGCGAGTGCAGTGGAGATAGGGTTTCCCCCATCTCACCTCCCAAGGTAAGCTTCCTGGATGGACTCTGAACGCGCGCGATCCTTGCTGGAACGCGAACGGGTGCGCATCGAAGAGGCGCTTGCCGCAGTCGAGGGTGAAGGCCCGTTGGAGGCCTCTGATCGGAAGGAGCCAGGTGACCGAGGCTCCGAGGACCTCTACCAGGACGAACTCAACGCAGGGCTTGCCGAAGGACTGCACCGGCAGCTTGCTGCGCTCGAGCGAGCCGAGGCGCGGCTCGTGGCTGGCACGTACGGACTCTCGATCGAAAGCGGCGAGCCCATCCCCGACGGTCGACTCGAGGCCGTTCCGACGGCCGAGCGGTCCTTCGACGAGCAAGAGCGCTTCCAGCGGCGACAGAGCCCGCTTTAATCCTGACCCCCGAAGGCAGACGATGGTGATTGTGGTCTTCAAGAGCACGCCAAGGCCGGGTATCGACCGAGTCGAATACGAGCGAACGTTCGGCCGGATGTTCGAGCTCGCGTCTCAGATGCCAGGATTCCATTCAATCGAGGGTTACTCGTCGGAGGGTGGCGACGAACTCGCCATAGTGCGGTTCGAATCTGAGGAAACGCTCGCGGCCTGGAGGAATCAGCCGGAGCACGTGCGCGTGCAGGAGCGCGCACGCACGGAGTTCTACGACGCATATCAGATCACCGTGGCCTCAGCGATCCGCGAGTACGAGTTCTCGCGTCCGGCGGTGGATTGAACCGGGTTCACATCCCGGATCGAGTCACACCGACAGCCGCCACATCTGCGGACCGCGGGCTGATGTCGCAACTTGTTGTGGGTTGAGGTGCTGCCAGCCGGTGGTTCAGGTTAAATGGCTTGATGGGGCAAGTTGTGCTGGCCACGATGGGTTCCTGGGGGGACGTCTTTCCGGTGATCGGTCTTGCTAAGGGGGTTGCGCAGGCAGGTCACGAGGTGCGCATCGCAGCCTCGCCGGCGTATGAGGGCCTAGTGCAGGGAGAGGGGCTGCTGTTTTCAGGTATCGGTCCGGTGTTGGGTTTCTCTGACTATGCGGCTGATCCGAAGATCCTGAGCGGCCGGCTGGGCGGCTTTGTCGGCTTCGCGCATCTGTTTCGGCGCTTCATCTTCCCGGCTCTTGATCAATACGTGGACGACCTGGCCGCGTCGATCCGGGATGCCGATCTGCTGCTGGCACATCCAGCCCTTGTTGCCGCCCCGATCGCCGCCGAGCAGGTCGGCGTGCGCTGGGGGACGATCAGCGTTTTTCCCGGCCTGATCCCGACTGCGTACGCTCCACCGGGACCGACGCGTGTGTCGTTGGGTTCAGGTCGGCCCGGCCAAGTGATGCATCGCCTTCAGTGGCAGGCCGCCCGGTTCAACATGGCTTGGCTGTTTGACGGACCAGTCAACCGGGCGCGGCGAAGGGTAGGTCTTCCAGCAGCGTCCAACGTCTTCTTTGCGCCGGTCACTTCTGGCCAGCCGTACCTGGTCATGGCGTCTCCAGCGGTCATCCAACGGCCCCCGGACTGGCCAGCGAAGATCACCCTGACCGGCTTCGTCGCCTGGGATGTGGTGAGTTCGTTCCCTGATCCCGACGGCCTGGCTGAGTTCTTGGATGCCGATTCTCCGCCAGTTCTGGTGACGCTCGGCGCCAGCTCTTCGCTTGACCCTCAAGATTTCTATCGCCACGCCGCCGAGGCGGTGATTCGCCTCGGCCACCGCGCGCTTGTTCTGACTGGTCCGACCCCTACTCCAGTTGCGCTGCCAGGCGACTGCAGGATCTTTTGCACAAGCTTCGCCCCGCTGTCGCTGGTCGCACCGCGGTGCCTGGCGGCGATTCACCACGGCGGGGTCGGGACAGCGATCGGGATCCTAAGGTCCGGACTGCCTCAGTTGGTGATCCCGCGAGGCTTCGACCAACCACAGACCGCGCTTCGGATGAAAGCGCTCGGGGTAGCCCGCACTCTCCCGTGGCGCCGCGCAAGCACTGAGCTCCTCGCGCGCGAACTGACCGAGCTGCTGAACGATCGCCGCTACCGCGATGCCGCAGTCGCCGTACGAGCGCGACTGGTCAGCGAGAACGGACTCAACGAGTCAATCAGCGCGGTCCAACTCGCGCTGCGCGGCTGACAGGCTTACCGACCCCAATCGCCCACGAGCCGGTTTGTCCGGTTTGGTGATTCTTCCTTTCCGGATTTGCCGATGCGGTGCACACCTTGAGCGACGGTGTACAGCGGCCGAGGCGTTGACAGTTGCGGTCCGGGACGCTAGATCTTCAGGAATCTCGAGATAAGGACGTCCAACGCGCGGTCGGGGAGGAGCCACGCCAAGGCGTTCTTGATTTGCGCGTCGCGCCCGACGAGATAACGGGTCCGCGGTCTCGAAGCCGTCAGAGCATGTTCCACCGCTCGTGCGACCGCATCGGGCGAAATGCTGCCCTGCTGCTCCATTTTCACTGACTCAGAGCGGATCGTTTGCACGAGCGAGCCGTAGAGGGTCTCTGCCTCCGGTGGCGCTTGAGCGAAGATCGCGTCGCCGGTCTGACGGCCCTTCTCCCAGATCGCGGTCCTGATTGCCCCCGGCTCAACGATCGACACCTGGATCCGCCACGGACGCAGCTCTCGTCGCAGGGCATCGCTCAACCCTTCGATCGCGAACTTTGAGGCGGCATAGGGACCTAGCAACGGCGTGGCAAGCTTCCCGTCGATCGAACCGATGTTCACGATCCGGCCGCAAGTCTCGCGCAGCAGCGGCAGAAAAGCCTGCAGGACCGCGACCTGACCGATGACGTTCACCTCGAGCTGATCGCGCAGTAGATCCAGTGGAACAAATTCCACCGGAGCAGGTGCTACGACGCCTGCGTTGTTGATCAAGCCCACGAGCCCGTGAGGACCCAGCGCGGCGCGCACGTCGACCGCAGCGGCTCGCACCTCTCGCTGATCACGGACATCCAGCCGTAGCGACCTCATCCCGAGCGCTCGCAAGCGAGTGGCATCGCGCTCTTCGCGCACACCGGCAAACACGTCAAATCCGGCACGCGCTAGCCGCACCGCGATTGCCTCGCCGATGCCGCTGGAGGCTCCAGTCACGACAACTCCTCCCGACCGCGCTCTCGTCAAGCTACCCCACCTCCTGAGTTCCCAGACCTAATCATGTGGACGGCCACTGTGGGTGTCGTCTGCGAGCTCTGTCGATGACTCCCGCCCACTGTGCCCGGCCTCCCGCAGGATCGGCGGGACCTCGGGGTCGGAGGCAAAGGCCTGCCAGCCGTCAAGATCCCAGTCGAAGATCGCCCAGACGCGATCGTCCTGGGTGCTCGCGGAAGACGAGCGCGCCTTTGGAGCCGTGCGGCTCGCGCTTCTCGGCACCCTTGGTTTGGTGCCAAGACACCCTTGAAACGGTCGAAATCCTCGACCGTTGGCAGCCCGACCGATCGGCGCGCACAGGATATGGCCCGTGCAATTCGACAGCCCTAGCAGCCGTTGTATCTCGGTGAAACGGGAATGGCGCCTCAATATCGGGCGAGGTCGGGCGATAACGATTCGATAACGCGATCTGATCAGCGGCCATCCTTGCGTTGCTGCGGCTTCCCGGCAGGGAAGGCCGCGGGAGCGTCGAGGATCTCAGCCGACCAAAGGCGGGCCGCTTCGCTGTCGGGAGCCGCCATCACCCCGCCGGACCGTACGACGCAGCATGCTTGCACGGTTCCGGTCAAGGAGTGGGCTTTCAGCCAGACAACCGAGCACGACCCCACGCTGAGGTTCATCGCATTCCATTGCACCAAATTCACGGAGTCAAGATGTCCATCAGAAGCTTTATTGACAGCGCTCGGGTTCTGTCCTACCAAGACGGCGTCCGGGGTTGCGCGACGCTCGCAGCGGTCGAGCGCTTCGGCCGCACCCGCCACCTCGAAGCGCTTGCAGAAGCGTTCACAGCCGCGCATGCTGAGCTCTCGGACGTCCGTAGCGACGCGGGCCACGCCCGCGACGCAGTGCACACGATCGACCCGGCGATCGCCGACGACGTGCCGGGCATCCGCGAGCTGATCGAGGTCACGCTCAGGGAGGCCGCGGCGTCGGCCGCCCACGGCGGCGTGCTGTTGCTGGCGGCGCTCGGCTCGAGCGCCCTTCCCAGTTGGCGTTCCAGACACTTCACCCACGCCGAGAGACTCGTCATCTCCGCATGCGCGCTGGCCCCGTCGGTCCTGACCGGCATGGACCGCATGTGCTGGCTGGGCGGTGAGTTGCAGAAGCTGAACTTGGGGCTGTGGGCGAACGCCGTCGCGGACGAGTTCGCTGAAGCGGAGCACGCCGAAGCGCTCGCGCGTGCGTTGAGCGACGCGATCGACACCAGCGGCGCGACGAACTCCGCGATGCTTGCGCTGCGCGCCGAGTGGTGGACGCCGGCAAGCCATGATGCCGCCGACATCCCAGAGCTCGTCGCGATGATCCACGCGGCCCGCAAGCACATCGCACTGCCGGCACTGTCACTCGCGGCGTGACAGGCAGCCGACGCGCGGACGGCGCGTCGATTGGGAAGTCCTATCTGTGCAGATCTTCTGGAGGGACTCAATCCGCTCGAGTGATGGCACCGTTCAGCCTTCGGCGATCGGTCGTAGTTCGATGACTCCGTATCGGGCGATCGGATGCTTGGCAGACACCTCGATGGCTTCGTCGAGATCAGCGCACTCGATGAGATTGAATCCTGAGGCCGGAGCAGACATTGGAGCAGGCGGACCGTTACCTACCTCCGTCTCGCTCCCGCGCACGCGGACGTTCGTCGTTTCCTCGACGTTCGCGAGGACATCGCCCTGCAAGCGCACGCCACGCTGCTGCATCTCCGTCACCCAGGCCTGGACCTGTGGACCAATTCTTCCGCGGTCCTCAGAACTGAACGCGATCGACTCATCGCGGCAGATCAACATCAGAAACCTCATGGTTCCTCCTTGCTCGGGCGGTCTCATCGGCAGAATCGTGGCAGCGACGGGCGTCACCGATACCGAACAGTATTTACCGCCGAGCCAAGCCGCTCGACGCCCATTCCGGCGACGCCGGAGCCATCCCAGGCCTAGCGTGCCGGTTCTGGCACCGAGCCATCGACGATCGCCGCGTTGGTTGGGCCGCGCGATTCTGGCGCCGTGTCCGGCGCCATGGCCTCGAGCGCGGCCTCGAGACTCAACGACGGTCCCTCTCGCATCGCAACAACGTCGATCGTTTTTCCTCGCGCGCTTGGAAGTGAAATCAGCTCCGCGCAGACGTGAGCTAGGTCAATCCGGGAAATCCGCCCGTCAACCGTGTCGCCCTGCGACACCGCCAGCGGCTCGCCGCCAGCTCCATCGGTCAGCCAACCCGCTCGAACGATGCAGTATGCAACGCCGGAGTTTCGGATGATCTCCTCGGCCATTGCCTTCCATCCCAGGCTGGTCGGCTCCACATCCATGAAGTGCGTCGGACGGGTCGCACCAAGCGTCGAGACAAAGACGACCAGATCAACGTGACTCGCGACAGCCTGCGTGACTAGGTTCAGCGTACCGAAGTAGTCGACAAGCTCAGCAGTGTTCTCGTGCTCGCTCCCGCCAGCCGTAGCAATGATCACGGCACGGACCCCCTCCATTGGCGCGATGAGCGTCTGACTGTTGCGAGCGTTTCCGATGAATTGCCGGACCCCTGATGGAAGCAACTCGCGCCCTTTAGCCGGGTCTCGAACTAACGCGCGCACAGGAACGCCCCGCTCGAAGAGGCGATCTACGATCAGCCTGCCGGCCCGGCCGGTCGACCCCACGACCAGGACGGGCTGCTTCGACATCTCCGCCGTGGACGACGGCCGAGCACGAGAACGTTCATCGCGCGAGCGGTCGACATCTGCGAGCGCGTCCAACAGCACGCGACTGACCCGCACTTCACCGCCAGTCAACGCCTCACGCGTCAACTTGAACTCCCCCAGGTGATCGCGCACGTAGCCAGCGGCGAGATCGTTGGACCGCTCAGCCGATTCCTGGTCGCGGAAGACACTGATCGTCTCAATCGTCACGTCGTCGATGGCGACTGCAAAGTAGGAACCGAACCCTGGCTCCTGACTCAGTGCAGGAGCAAACTCGTCGTCAAGACGCCGCATCAACACGTCGATCGCACCAGCACCCATCACATACCGACGAAGGCTTGCGTACATCATCTCACCTCAAAAATCCGGGTCGGAAACGTCGCGCCGAGATCCGGACAGAGCCGCTCGTCTCCGCTCGCCCGCAACCGCAGCCGCACGGCGCTGCAGGTGTCGAGGCCGGTCGTCCCCCGAACAGCCCGCCGATGGCCGCGGCAGATGTCGTCGAAGTCGAATGCGCCCATTCACGTTCACGGCTACTATCGCCGATCGCAGAGCTGCATGCGCCACCACAATGCCCGCTTGGGCCGGAGGGAACCATCTGGTGTGCGGCATGAGCTGCCTTGAGCCTTTCCAGTTCTCGTGTGTTACCTGTTACGAAGGTTCTCGCCCAGGCGCTCCGCATCACGCGCCTGGATGGCGCTGCTGACGCCACGGTGTTCGATAGCACAGTCTCGCCTGCCTCGACGCCCAGGGCCGCCGTCCGAACGCGTTCGCCGGCGCCCGAACCGGCCGGCCCCAAGTCCTCCTGTACCGATCTGACGAACCGCGCGCTCCAAGCGCGACAGGCGCCACAATACGAGCTTGCGGCTCCGACTGAAGGAGTGAGCAGGGATGGTGTGCCCGCAGTGTGGCGAAGACAATGTCACCAGCGCGAAGTTCTGCATGGAGTGCGGAATGGCACTGTCGTCGCGCTGTCCCACGTGCGGCGGCAGCACCGGTCCGCAGCAGAAGTTCTGTGCGGAATGCGGCACATCGCTGCCAACCGGGGCGACCGCTGCCCAATTGCCGCGGCCGGCCGGGGCCACTGAATCCGCCGCGAACGGAGAAACTCGCAGACCGGCCGAGCTTCGGACGGTGTCGGTCCTGTTCGTCGATCTCGTCGCCTACACCTCGCTCTCGGAACGTTGGGATGCCGAGGACGTGCGCGAGTTTCTCGTGCGGTACTTCGACCGCGCTCGGACGATCGTCAACCGCTATGGAGGCACGATCGAGAAGTTCATCGGCGACGCGGTGATGGCGGTCTGGGGCTCCCCGGTTGCGCGCGAGGATGACGCCGAGCGCGCCGTGCGCGCCAGCCTGGAGATTGTCGAGGCCGTCACCGCGCTGGGCCAGAGCGTCGGCGCACCGGATCTGCGTGCGCGTGCCGGAGTGGTCACCGGCCAGGCCGCGTCCCTGGTGAACGCCGGCGAGGGCCTGGTCGTCGGCGACAAGGTCAACACGGCCGCCAGGGTGCAATCGATCGCCGACCCGGGGACGGTGCTGGTCGACGATGTCACCCGGCTGGTCACCACAGCGATCGACTACGAAGACGCCGGCCGCCACCAGCTCAAAGGCAAGACCGAGCCGCTTCGCCTGTGGCGCGCGCAGGGCGTGGTCGCCAGAGCAGGCGGCGCGGATCGCGACGAAGGCCTTCACGCCAGGTTTGTCGGCCGGGAGGCGGATCTGCGGCTGATCAAGGAGCTGTTTCACTCCGGAGTGGATCGCCGCTCTACGCATCTGGTGGCCGTCTCGGGACCGGCAGGCGTCGGCAAGAGCCGGCTGCGCTGGGAGTTCTTCAAGTATCTGGACGGCTTGGCCGACACCGTCCTGTGGCACGCGGGGCGCTGCCTGCCGTACGGCGAAGGGGTCGCGAATTGGGCTCTCGCCGAGATGGTGCGCCAGCGGTTGAACATCCCGGAGGACGCAGCCCCTGAGGAGATGCAGTCCAAGCTGACCGCCGGCTTGGACCTCTGGATCGACGAACCGAGCGAGCGCGAGCTCCTGCTTGGCCGCCTCGGTGTCCTGCTCGGGGTTGCCGAGCCCGGAGCAAGCCGAGAGGAGCTGTTCGCCGGCTGGAGGCTGTTCTTCGAGCGCCTAGCCGAGCACGGCCCGGTCGTCATGGTGTTCGAGGACATGCACTGGGCAGACGACGGGGTGCTGGACTTCACCGAGCATCTCCTCGACTGGTCGGCGCAATACCGCATCTTCGTCATGACCCTCGCCCGGCCTGAGCTCTCGGAGCGACGGCCGGGATGGCTTGCCGGAGGACGGCGTGGCGCCACCGCGCTGTACCTCGAGCCGCTGCGCCCGCCGGCCATGGAGCAGCTGCTGGACTCGCTCGTGACGCTGCCCGCAGACACCAAGCAGAAGATCATCTCCCACGCCGAAGGGGTCCCGCTCTACGCGATCGAGACTGTCCGCACATTGGCTGACCGGGGCGTGCTCAGCGAGCGTGCCGGCACGCTCGTGCTCGATGGCGAGATCGGCGAGCTCGATGTTCCGCCCGGGCTGATGTCTCTGCTCGGCGCGCGGCTGGATGCGCTCGCGCCCGAAGAGCGCGTGCTCGTCAAGGCGATATCGGTGTTCGGCGGCAGCTTCCCGTGGGCGGCGGCGGAGGGGCTCGGAGTGCCGGATATACATGATCTCAAGGCCGTCCTGGCCCGGCTCGTTCGCAAACAGGTGCTGACCGTTCACGCGGACCCGCTGTCCCCTGACCGGGGCCAGTACGCGTTCGCGCAGACCATGTTGCGGACGGTGGCATACCAGATGCTCTCCAAGCGAGAGCGCAAGGAGCTGCACCTCGCCGCCGCGCGGTATCTGCGTAACGCGTTCTCGGGCGACGGTGAGGATGTCGCCGAGGTGATCGCAGCCCACTACCTCGACGCCTACCGATACTGGGGCGCCGACCCCGGGGCCCGCGAGATGCGGCGAGAAGCCGTGGCGGCGCTGCGCCGCGGCGCCGATCGGGCCGCGGCACTCGGCGCACCGCAGGCCGCCGAGCGCGCATACCGCACCGCGATCGATCTCGCGGACGACGAGGACGAGCGAATCGGGTTGATGCAGGCAGCCGGACAGATGGCGCTGGTCGACGGACGCCATCAGGCGGCGCTCGAGTCCTTCGAGGCCGCGGCCGCCGCTCTGCAGGCACTCGGCCGGCAAAGCGACGCCGCGCGTCTCGCCGCCAAGGCCGGCGAGGCACTGCGGCGCTTGGGCAGGGCGTCCGAGGCGATCGACCGCATGCGGAGTGCCCTCGCGGTGCTCGGCAGCGACGTTGCGGACGTCGACGTCGCGGAGATCAGCGTCGAGCTCGGAGTCGCCTTGCTCTACACCGGCCGCGTCACCGAGGCGTCAGGCCCGATCGAGCAAGCTCTGTCTGTAGCCCAGGCACTCGAGCTGCAAAGCGTGCTCGCAACAGCTCTGACCTACAAAGCGGGGCTCTGCGACATTGTCGGGCGTGTCCAGGAGTCTCGCATCCTCTTCGACGGCACGATCGAGCTGTGCAATCGCTACGAGCTGAATGACCCGCTGTTCCGCGCACAGCTCAACAGCGGTGATCTGCTGGCGAGATTTGACCTGCCGGGTGCCGAGGAACGTACGCGTGACGCGCTGGCGACCGCCAGGCGGATCGGCAGCCGGCTCTATGAGAGCCTCGCAGCGTCGAACTTGATGCGGGTATGCGAGGACACGGGGTCATGGGCGGAGCTCGCGCGTCTGGGCGCGGAGCTGCTTGACGGTGACGCGCAGGAGCGACCCGGAAGCGAGTACATACGGTTGCAGCTGGCGATCCTCGATGTGTACCGAGGGCGACCTACAGAGGCCCGTGAGCACCTGTCCGCAATTTACTCCTGCCGAGACAGTGAACAACCCGACGTGCGTTGGACCTACATCTCGTGCGAGGCGCTGGTCGAGATGGCTTTCGGTAACTCCGCCGACGCCCTCGAGATGCTGTCACGGACAATCCGTGAGGTGGTGGCCGTCGATGGGCCCGCCAGCCAGGCCAACCGGATCGCTTTTCCGGCCGGCATCGAAGCCGCGGTGGACCTCGCTCAATTCGACGAGGCGGCAGAGCTGCTGTCGCTGCTGGCGAGGCGGCCGGTCGGGCACGTGCCCCCTTATCTGCGCGCGCAGCTTGCCCACGGGCGCGGCTTGCTCGCAGCAGCCCAGGGGGATCATGCGCTTGCCGAAGGCGAGTTCCGCAGCGCGCTGGAGCAACTCACATCACTCGGCTACCCGTACTGGGTCGCACGCGTCCGGCTCGATCACGCAGCCTCGATGATCGACGATCAACGAGCCGTCGAAGCGAGCGCCGTGATCGACGATGCGATGGCACGTTTGAAGGTGCTCGGCGCCTTGCCGGCATTGCGGCGAGCCGAGCGATTGAGGGCCGCCGCGGGCCTGACCGCCTGAGCATGACACTCACAGGCAGCGCAGCAGAGCCTGACCGTCGGGCACGCCCCACCCCGACACCGCATCGTAACCGCGTTGTGCCTGATATCCGGCGACGTGCGGCGTTTTGTTACGGCCCTGCGTGATGTCGGTGAACGCCACCTCTCCACGTTGGCGAGGGTCCGGTAATGCCGCCTCGTAGAGCAGTGGGGCGAGGAATGCAGGCGATGCATTCGGGCGCCGCGCAGCGGTGATACGAGCCACCAGCGACGCCCACAGCGGCGTGGCCGCACTGGTCCCGCCGGTCGGCGCGGACGCGCCGTCGACGACAAGGTCGTAGAGGGGCGCGCCTGCCAGGGCCGCCACGTCGGGAACGACGCGGCCGACGATGCCGTCCGGATTCAGTGAGGCAACCTGCACGGTCTGCCATGCGGGCCGCGGGAACTCGACGCTCACGCCCCCGCCGCTCGAGCCACCGCCGCGCGCGGTCCCCTCGCCCGGATCCTCCCACCACACGACTTCCTCGCCTGCATCGTCGATCATCGTGCCACCGACGGAGAGCACGAACGGGCTCGAGGCAGGGAAGTGCACATGGGCGCGCCCGTCCTGCACCTCGTCGCTTGCACCGTCATCACCGGCGGCCGCACATACCGTGATCCCCATCACGGAGGCCACCTGCAAACGCTCGTTGATCGCCTTACGAGCGAGATCGGACCAGCCCGGTCCATCCTCAGCCAACCCCCAGCTGACCGAAAGCACGACCGGCGCCGGGGTGGCGGTGATCACGGCGTTCAACAGGTCGACCCAGCCCTTCTGGTCGAACGTCGCGAAGTAGACGACGATCTGCGCGCCGGGGCAGAGTCCCGCCACGATCTCGACGTCCATCATGACTTCGCGGCTCTCGCCGAGCGGGTCCTGCTGCTGGGCAGCCGGCAGAGCGGCAATCGCCGTCCTGGTCATTGGCTGAAGGTCAAGCGGCACGACGGTGACGCGGGGTGTGGGGCGGTCGTAGCGGTGGCAGAACGCGGCAAGATCATCCTCGAACAAGCCTCCGCCGAATTCGGCGATCGCGATTGTCTCATCCACCCGGTCGGCGGCCGGGAAGCGGTAGCGCTTCTCCAAGTCGGCCGGGCCGAACGGCTTGCGGCCCGGGCCGGGTGCATCGGCGGGACTCGCACTCGCGTGCCGGCGACCAGCGACGCGTCGCTGGTCGAGTCCGAACACCCCGGTGACCAGCCCCTTGCATTCTGCCGGAATCTTGAGCTCGCCTTCGCGGCCGCGGAACTCGCCCTGCCGGGCGCTGCGATAGATGCCCCAGTCCAGTTGAAAGGCCTTCTCGATCTGAGCGGCCGTGCCGCTGACGGTCAGACTGCGTGCGAGCGCCGATTCCCGTTCGATCTTCAGATCGAACCCTTCCAGCACGTGCCTGACCGCCGCAAGGTCCTCGGCGCTGGCCGAGTAGCTCCGCTCGAGCTCCTCCCTGGTAAGCGTCCGGCCCGCCTCCGGGAGCTCAGGACCGCGGAGCGTCAGGGTCACCGTGACCGGTGAATCGCCACGTACCTCGTGCACGCGCTTTGCGTCCCGCATGGCTGGACGCCGGCCACCTTCGAGCACGACGTGCGTCTGCGCCATCGTTCCCTTCCCCTTTCGATCTCCCCAGCGGCCCCGGCTACGCGTGACCGCCGATAGGCTATCGAAGCTGGCTCTGCCAAGATAGGCTTGGATTCCGTCCAGCCGCGAATCGCCAATCGGGACCACACGACGAGTGGTCCTTGTATCGCAGAGGAGAGTTCATGAGCACCATCGGAGTCGACTGCAGCAAGTGGCCCAGCGACAAGACCTGCTCGTTCCAGACGACCGGAGACGAGAACCAAGTCGCGCAGGCCGCTGCCCAACACAGGGCGTCAGAGCATGGGGACGACAAGAGCGAAGCGCTCGCCAACATCAACGCCGCGCTCGACGATCCGGCAAAGCCATACGCGTGGCGCATATAGTAGTACTTTGGTAAGTGTAGGTGTGCGACGTGGGCGGGGGCCAGGTGCCAGTTTCGCAAACCTCGGCTGCCTGACCGTTCGCTCACGCTAGCGCTTTGCCGACCGCTTCCAGTACGCGCGCGGGCTGGAACGGTTTCACGACGAAGTCTTTGGCGCCGAGCTTGACAGCCTCCAGCACCTTGGTCTCCTGACCGAGCGCCGAGCACATCACAACGCGTGCGGTCGGGTCGATCGAGATGATCTCCGCGAGCGCGGCGAGTCCGTCCTTCTCCGGCATTGTGATATCGAGCGTCGTCAGCTCCGGGCGCAGGTCCTGCCAGCGCGCGACGGCTTCAGTGCCGTTCCCGGCTTGGCCGACGACCTCGTGGCCTCCGGAAGCTAGCGCGTCGCTGAGCAGCTTTCGCATGAACGCAGCATCGTCGACTACGAGTACGCGGGCCATGGGTCTGATCCTTTCATTCGTGGTGAGAACGGCTTGATGCATCGTTGGTGAACTTCGTGGGTGCTGAGAAACCGACCGTGCCCAGGCGAGAGCGGCGGCGCGCGTTCGCGGTTGGTGCGTCGGGCACGTTGCCTTGCTTGGCCGCCTCGAACAGTGCTGCGATCTGGTCTGGGTTGAGCAGGTCGCTCACAGTTTGGCTCCTGCCAGTCCGGGTGTCCCGCGCGGACGCGCGATCGTGGCGGCGGGACTGCTGAGGTCCAGCAGCGTCCTGCGTTCGCCGCCGGCGAGTTGCACGGTCAGCGTTTGCCCGACCACGATCCGGGCGGTGCGCCCGCGGTTGCCGCCGACGTCCTCGCTGTGGATCCGGATGGCGGCGCTCTTGAGCGCGGCGCGCACGGCGATCGTGTTGCGCGCGCCGATGTCGCCGATCGAGCCGAGTGAGAACATCCGGGCGCCGCCGACGAGGACCGCCTGCAGCCGGCGCCGGTTCGCGCCGGCGCCGTCGAGCAGGCGCAGCATTGCGGGCACCACGAGGTCGCCGAACTTGCCGGGGGGCCCGTCGGCTCCCTGGGATTCGGGCAGTACGACGTGGGCCAGGGCGACGACATCCGCTCCCGGGTCGATCAGCGCAAGGCCGATGCAGGAGCCAAGGCCGATCACGGCCAGCTCGTCGCCGGCGCGTGCCGAGACGACCATTTCGCCCATGCGCACGTTGTCCATGGTCTTACGCCTATCCCTCGGCCAAGCCCAGCGGAGCCAGCAACCCGGGAACCGCGTCGGTGGTGGGCAGCAGCAGGAACGAGATCCTGCTCGTCTCGCCGGCGACATCGAGCTCGGAGTCGAGCACCAGCGCGGTGTCGCCTCGCCCGACGGTCTCGGCGAGCACGGTCGCGACGACGGCTCCGAGCATGTCGACGACGAGGTTCGGTGGCTGCGGTTCGAGCGCCAGTCCGGTCATCGCCGCCAGCGCGTTGAGGTAGGAGGAACCGAGGATGTTGCCGATCTCGCACAGCGCCGAGTCGCCGAACTCGCTGCCGGGCTCGACGCCGAGCAGCGCGCACAGCGTCGCGCCGTCGCGGATCGGGATCAGCAACAGCACGATCCCGTCGATATCGCCCGCGAGCCCCAACGCGACGCCGTTGATCAGCTCACCCGGTTCCCCGGCCGCGTCGACGGCGTCCGCTAGCGGCAGCGCCAGCGCCCGCGGGACGCTCAGGCCGATCTCGCGCCCGAGCATCTGCGACAGGGCCGTGGCAGCGGTGCCCGAGGCGATGTTGGCAAGCTCACGCAGCGCGTCGAGCTGCATTTCGGTGTACGGCGGGTTCACAGGACGCTCCTTGAGGTGATGCTGGCGTGGCAAGCAGCCGGTGGCGCTCATGCCGCGAGCTGGGTGGTCAGTACCGAGCTCGCGTTCGAGGCACTGAGCCTGGAAACGAGCGCGTCGCAATCGATGATCAAAGCGATCTGGCCGTCCGCGAGGACCGCGCCGCCGGACACCGGCTGCCCGTCGGAGATGATCGCCGGCAACGGCCTGGTGACGAGCTCGCGCTGGCCGACGAGCGTGTCGACAGCAAGCCCGATACGCCGGTCCGCGCCGCGGACGATCACCGCAACCTCGTGATGCCCGGTCGGCTCACGCTCAAACGTCGCGGCTCCCTCAAGCAACGGGATCACGCCACTATCGAGGTCCAGCACCCGCCGGCCGATGACCGTACGAACGTTGCTGTGATCAAGCCGCAAGGTCCGCTCGACGCGATCCAGCGGGATCGCGAACGGCGCGCCGGCGATATCGACCTGCAACGCCGACACGATCGCCAACGTCAGCGGCAGCTTGATCTGCGCGTGGGTCCCCTGACCAAGCGTCGACTCGATCAAAACCTCGCCGCCGAGCTCACGGATCTTGGCGCGCACAGCGTCCATCCCGACACCACGCCCGGACACGTCGCTGGTCGTCTCAGCAGTCGAGAACCCCGGCGCGAACAACAACTCCAACGCCCCGCGCATATCAAGGCCCGCGGCCTGCTCAACATCGATCATCCCCTGACTCAACGCCTTACGCGCGACCGCCTGGGGATCCACGCCACGCCCGTCATCACGCACCTCGATCACGACGCTACCGCCCGCGTGGCGCGCCGCGATCGTGAGCCTACCGACACGCGACTTGCCGTGCGCAAGACGCGTAGCGGAATCCTCCAGCCCGTGATCAAGCGAATTACGCACCAGATGCACCAACGGATCCCCGAGCGCGTCAACAACCGTACGGTCAAGCTCGGTATCGCGCCCCAACAACTCAAGCTCGACATCCTTCCCAAGCTTCGTAGACAGATCCCGCACAAGCCTCGGGAAACGCATGAACACAACATCGACCGGGATCATCCGGACCTGCATCACCATCGACTGCAACGCCTGCGAGCTGCGCGTCAAATTCTGCATCGCGTGATCAAGCTCCGGCGAATCGATCGCCGCGGTCCTCGCCTCGACCGCCGTGCGATGGATCACCAACTCGCCCATCAAATGCATCAACGCATCCAGCCGCTCAGCGTCGACGCGCACGCTACGGTTGGTCTGCGAGCCGCTCTTGCTATGCACCGGCACGCCAGCCTGCACGGGAGCAGCCTCTGCGGCCGGGGGAGGGGTCGCCTGCGGGGCCGGCGCCCGCTCGGTACTGGCCGCCGGGACCGCCGGGGCCGCCGGTGCCCCGGAATCCTCGCGCGGCTCCTCGCTGACAGCCGCGGAGGCCTCCAGCGGCGGTTCTGCAACCACCGCACCGCTCGCGCCGGTGAGCGCCTCACCGTATTCACGGACGGTGACCGCAGCCACGTCGGAGACTGTTTGTGCCGCCT
Source organism: uncultured Solirubrobacterales bacterium (assembly GCA_963709135.1). GTDB lineage: Bacteria > Actinomycetota > Thermoleophilia > Solirubrobacterales > Solirubrobacteraceae > Palsa-465. The sequence continues at coordinate 1,488,287 of CAVPVI010000005.1, forward strand.
GCGCGACGATATCCTCGTCGAGGTCGCTGGCGAGCCAGACCTCGACCACGCGCCCGGAGAACTGCTCGACGCCCTCCTTGGAAGGAATGCTGCCGATCACCTCGCCGTAGTCGCCGAGCGCCACGAACAGCATGTACGAGCGCACGGCCGGCATCAGCACATCTGCGGCGAGTTCGACCTTGACGTGCAGGATGCGCCTGCCCTCTGCCTGCTCGGCGCTGACCTTCGAGACCTCGGGGAGCTCGGCACCGCCGGCGCGCTCCAGCTCCTGCTCGGGCGTGCGGCTGTGGACCAGACGACGGAGCTGGTCGATCAGTGACACGGGATCGAGGCGTTCCTGCCCGGATTCCTCGATGCTGTCAACCGCCTCAGACAGCGCGTCCAGGCATGCCAGGACGGTGTTGACGGCGCTTACGCCGAGCTCGCCGGAGCGCTGGCGAAGCAGCTCGAACACGTCCTCCATGTGGTGGGTCAACTCGGCGATCGCGGCGAACCCCATGGTCGCGCTCATTCCCTTCAGCGAATGCGCGATCCTGAAAATCTCGTCGATCGTCTCGCGGTCGGAGGGATCCTCTTCGAGCCGCACAACAGCAAGATTGAGCTCCTGCAAGTGCTCGCGCGACTCGGCCAGGAACATCGGCATGTACTCAGAGGTATCCATTACGCTTTCCGATAGACGAAGGGACCGGCCAACCTCGCGCCTGGCACAGCACGCGCTGAACATACCTCCAGGTTCCCGGCGGGCACCTCAGACCTCGCCAGATTTCTCGAATGAACGGCAACCCGTCAGCAGTCAGCACTGTTATCGCTCAAAGCAACCCAAGCTGTAGGTTGGGGTGCAACTTCTACCCGTGCTCGCCAAGGTGGACAAAGCACGTCTACGTTCGCCGGCCGGTCCCGAGTTGCCGGCAGGTGGCGGCGGGGCGGTTCGCAGCTTGAGAGTTCGCGTCTGCCGCCGATAACCCGATCGAGGTTGATGACGATGAGGGCTCACTGCTGCGTTGGATAGGCAAAGGCTGATGGAGAACGCGATACTTGATCCCGCCGTGCGTGCCGTGTTGGACCTCGCGCGCGGTGTTCTTGCTGATCTGGACCTAGAGGCGGTGCTAACGCGCGTGCTCGACTCCGCGCGCGAGCTTTCAGGCGCGAGGTACGCGGCGCTGGGGGTGCTGGATCACTGGGGACGTGAGCTTGAGCGGTTCATCACCGTCGGCATCGACGATGCAGGCCGCCGCGAGATCGGCGCGCCGCCCCGCGGACACGGGGTGCTCGGAGAGCTGATCGACAAGGCAGCGGCACTGCGTCTGAGCGATCTGGGCGAGCACCTCCACTCGTCTGGCTTTCCGCCTGGCCACCCACCGATGAAATCGTTCCTCGGCGTTCCGATCATGGTCGCGGGAGAGCCGGTGGGAAACCTGTACCTAACCGAGAAGGCCGGTGGTGGACAGTTCAGCGACCAAGACGAGGCGGCGTTGACGATCCTGGCGGAATTCGCCGGGGTCGCGATCGACCATGCGCAGCGCTACGCGGGCCTGGACGCCCGTCGTGCAGACCTCGAGCGGACGGTCGATGCGCTCAACGCCACCATGCAAGTCGCCGACACAGCCGCTAGCGAAGCGAACATCGACACGATCCTGGAGCTCGTGGCCCTGCGTGGACGAGCGCGGCAATGGACGCGCGCGCTGGTAATCGAACAACAGCGCGAAGGCGACAAACGACTCATCGTCGTGCTGAGCGGCTAGCCCTCCTGGGTCGGGCTGCGAGAGAGGTTATGCATGGCCTGCTGATGAGCCGGCAGCAGGGGAGCGGGCAGGGTTTCGAGGTGTCGGTGACGATCTCACCGATCCGCAACGCTCGGGGGGAGGTGGTTGGATTCTCGACGGTGGCGCCTGCGCCAGGACCTCGGTCCCGTCCTTGCGAGGAGCGACGAGCTCCACCCCGATCGCCGCTTCTCGGTTCGTCGCCTCCATCTCCATGTCGCGAGGAGAATCGCTTTGCTTATGCGGCGGTGTTACCCTGCCCGAGTTCGCTAGACGGTGAACTTGCCGACGAGCTGTTCGAGCTCGAGGGCCATGCCCGCCAGCTCGGTGCTGGAGCTCGCGACGTGCTGGCTGGTGGCCGCGGACTCCTCGGCGGAGGCGGACACCTCTTCGGTGGCGGCGCCCGTGTCGTCGGCGACGTGCTCGACCTGCGCGACGGCCTCGTTGATCTTCGTGATGCACGAGCTCACGCTCTCGACACTGGAGCTGAGCCCGTCAAACGACTCGCGGGTACGGCCAGCGGCCTTCGAAGCCGATTCGGCGAGCTTGCGGACCTCTTCGGCGACGACCGCGAAGCCGCGGCCCTGCTCGCCCGCACGCGCAGCCTCGATCGCAGCGTTCAGGGCCAACAGGTTCGTCTGACTCGCGATTGCACCGATCTCGCCGGTCAGCGTCACGCCCTCAGCGGCGACCTCACGCGCGTGCGCGGACAGCTCGACCGCCTCGGCGGTCACTTTGCGGACCTCGTGGACCATGCTCATCTGCTTCTCAGCACCCGCCGCTACGCTGTTGGTCGCCTGCGCGATCTGCTCGATCGCGGCACTCGTCTGCTGCGAGGCAGCCGACATCGCCTGCGAGGAGCCCGAGACCTGGTTGGCGGTCCCACCGATCTGACGGATCATCGCCGCCAGCTCGCCCCGCATCTCGTTGTAGGACCGCAGGCCACCCTGCGCCTGGCCAAGCATCGTGTTGAAAACCTCACCCAAGTCACCGATCTGCGCGCCCGGGCGAGCCTCGAGCGGCTTCGTCACCGGCACCGCGTCGACCGTCAGGTCCCCGGCCGCGGCGGCCTGCAAGCCGGCTCCCAGACCAGCAAGACAGCGGTCAGACAGGCTGTGAAGACGCTCGGTCAACCCCTCGAGACACGACTGGTCACCCAGCGCCACGCGCAGCTGCTCACGCAGCTCGTTATAGCCCGCCAGCGCCGCCTGCGCCTTGGCCAGCATCGAGTTGAACACCGCAGCAAGCTCAGTGAACTCACGATCGTCACAGCGGGCATCGATCGGCTTCGTCACCGGCACGACCTCAACGGTAAGATCGCCCTTGGTCGCGGCCGTGACGCCATTGACCAGGTTCTGCAGGCAGTTCTCGTCGAGGCTATGCAAACGCTCGAGTAGCTGCCGGCGGACCTCGGCCGCCTGAGCATCAGTCGAAGCAGCTGCATGAACGTCAAGCGGCTTACGCCTGAAAGTGGCTGACATGAAGACCTCCCAAGAACATCCGATTGGCTTGATTCGACGAACCAAACTGGTAACTAAAGATGGTGATCGGCTGAGCAGTCGGCAGCTTGAGCGCGCGCCCGATCAGCGGCTGCTACACGCGTGCGCTGATGGTTGACGCGCCGCCCGCGGCGAGAACGTAAAGTGCCGTCGATGGCCGCGATCTCGCGATTCTTCGGTGACCGGGGACGGCGACGGGCAGCCGCGCTCGGGATCGATCCCGAGCGCCTGCCGCCGGGTCAGTCCCCGACCGTCAAGTGGCCGGTGCTGCAGGTCGGCCCCGTTCCGACGGTGGAGCGCGAGCGCTGGCTGCTGTCGGTCGATGGCGTTGTCGAGGAGCCGTACGTGCTCGGTTGGCGCGCACTTCGGGAGCTACCGCAGACCGAGTGGACCGGTGACATCCACTGCGTGACGCGCTGGTCGAAGTTCGGCATGCACTGGCGCGGCGTCTCCACGGCGTCGCTGATCGAGCGCGCCCGGCCACGCGCGGACGCGAGCTATCTGCTCGCGCACAGCTACGACGGCTACACGACCAACCTCCCGCTCGACGACGTGCTCAGCCACCCGTCGCTGATCGCGCTCGAGGCCGACGGCGCCGCGCTCGAGGCCGACCACGGAGGTCCCGCACGCCTGCTCGTGCCACACCTCTACCTGTGGAAGTCCGCCAAGTGGATCAACCGTCTCGAAATACTCAACGGCGACACGCTCGGGTTCTGGGAGCGCAACGGTTACCACCACCGGGGCGACCCGTGGAAAGAGGAGCGTTACAGCATCGATGAATACGTCGCGCGCGCGCGTCGGCGCGACGTGCGCAGCGGGCTCAGCTGACGGCCGCGCCATGCTAGCGCGAGCGCACGTCGTGTCACAGGCTGGAAAGGGCGATCCGAGCGGCCTGCGCGAGTGCGGTTCGCGCTGGCCGCGACGTATGGCCAAGCTCAGACCGAGCCCGGGAGTCATCGAAGAGGTGGGGCAGGCGCCCTGAACGCACCTCGTCGGCGAGCAGCATCTGCGGCTCGCGACCGCGTGAGCGCATCGCACTGTCGGCAACGTAGGCCGCGAGCTGAGCCACCGCCCACGGGATGGGAACCCTCGGCGCCGGCCGGCCAGTTGCGGTCGCGATCGTGGCGAACACCTCCCGGATGGAGAGGTTCTCGCCCCCAAGTAGGTACCGCTCGCCGCTGCGTCCACGTTCAAACGCGCGCACATGGCCAGATGCGACGTCCTCCACCGCGACGACGTTGAGGGCGCTGCGGGCCAGATATGCACGGGCGCGGCCGGTTGCAACGTCGGCGATCATCTTGCCCGTGGGAGTCGGCCGCAGATCTCCGGGCCCGACCGGGACGGTCGGGTTGACGACGACGACCTCCAAGCCGTCGCGGGCCGCCCCGAGCGCCACCCGCTCGCCGGCGAGCTTGGTGCGCTTATAGGGAATAGCGAGCTCAGTTGCCGGCGGGAGATCTGCTTCGTTGGCCGCTCGGCCGGGGACCGGACCACAGGTGGCGCAACTGCTCGTGTGCACGATCCGACGCCGGCGCCCGCGCGCGGCCGCACGCATCACGGTCAGGGTCCCGTCGACGTTCACCGCCTGCATCCGGCCGGCATCAGCGCGCGCGTAGCTATAGACCGCAGCGAGATGAAAGACCGCGTCACAGTCGGCCACCGCTCGGCCAACCGCCTGCGGATCCAGCACGTCGCCTTCGACGAGCTCCGCGAACTCGGCGAGCTCCGCGGCAGCTGCGCTCGAGAGCCCGCCTCCCGGTCCGTGAAGGCGGTGGTCGAAGGCGACAACCTCGGCGCCCGCGTCGGCGAGCGATCGAGCGACATGGGCGCCGATGAAGCCAGCGGCCCCGGTAACGAGCGCCCGCATCTCAGGCCGCGCTCGCGCGCTTGCGTCGGTGCGCGCGCACGGTCCCATGCGCCATCCTCAGCCCAAGCCGGGTCATCGCGCGCGACGTCTGCTCGCTCTTGGCGACAACATCCGCAAGCGCGTCCGCGAAGCGCCGCACCTCTGCCTCGTCGATCAGCAACGACGGTAGTGCCTTGATTACGTTCATCCGATGGCCCGCAACCTGGATGAGGATCCGATGCTCATGAAACAACGGCACCGTGATCAGCTGTGCGAATAGGCCCGGCTGCGCGCGCTCCAGAGCGTTGAACACCGTTCGCCCGGCGCGGCCGGACGGCGCCGCGAACTCGATCGCCCAGATCAGCCCAAGCCCGCGGACGTCGTGCACAATCTCGTGGCGCGCCGTCAACGGACGAGTCAATTCCAGCAGCAGCTCCCCCATCCGCTCGGCGTGCGCGACGACACCGTCACGATCGAGCACACGCAGCGTCGCCAGCGCGGCCGCGGCGGCAAGATCGTTGCCGCCGAAAGTCGAGCCGTGACGCACCGCCCGCTCCATCCCGTCGAACACCCGCTCAAACGCCTGACGCGAGACGAGCACCGCGCCGATCGGGACGAACCCACCCGAGAGCGCCTTCGCCATGCAGATCATGTCCGGCGCCAGCCCCCAGTGCTCGAGCGCCAGGAACCGTCCGGTCCGCCCCACCCCGGTCTGAACCTCGTCGCAGATGAACAGCGAGCCAGAGTCATGACAGAGGCGCTGCGCCGCATGAAGGTAGCCATCGGGCGGGATGTGTACGCCCTTGCCCTGAACCGGCTCGAGGATCAGCCCCGCGACATCCTTCCGCGCGAGCTGAGCGCTCAACGCGTCGAGGTCGCCGAACGCAATCCGGTCACAGCCGGGCAGCAGCGGACCGAACCCGTCGCGGAACTCGTCATTACCGTTGACCGACAATGATCCGAGCGTGAGCCCATGGAATGCGTGCCCTGCGTAAAGGACACGGGGCCGCCCGGTCGCCGCACGTGCGATCTTGATCGCAGCCTCCACCGCCTCGGTGCCGCTGCTAGCGGGCACCATCGCCGCGACGCTCGCCGGCGCGCGAGCCAGCAGCTGCTCCGCGAGAACCCCGCTCAGCAGCGTCACGCCGAGCTGTGGAAGGTTCCCGGTGCGCGCGGCACACACATCCTCCAGAGCCTCGATCACATCAGGATGGTTGCGCCCCAGCGCGAACACGCCGTAGCCGGAGATCAGGTCGAGATAACGAGCGCCGGCGGAGTCGATCAAGTGACAGCGATCGCCGCCGACCCAGGTACGGTCGAATCCGAGCGTTCGCAGGATCCGACCCATCTGCGGGTTGAGATAGCGGTCGTTGAGAGCCATCTCCTCGCCGGCACGGGCGCGGATAAGCTCTGCGATCCGGGGAATCTCGTTCTCGGGCATGGACGGGCCTGACCGTAAGTCACTGCGGATGGCGATACCGTAATGGTCGCACGCGGAGCCGCTGCGATCACCGGCACACGGCGCTGGCGTACAAGGGCGTCGGCGCGAAGCTAGGGTCGGACGGGAACTTCGGTCAGGTGCCGGGCGCTCGCGGGTGCGAGCAGCGCGCCCCTCGCGGCGATCGTGCGTATTGCGTGGAAACCCTTGTGGCGGCCGCGTAGTTTCTACGGATACGGTTGCGTAGTTCGTACGGATCAGGAACTGACGCGACCTGCCGATCTCTTGGCCAGAGAGAAGGGTTTCGGGTCGTTCAAGGCAAACTCGTCGCGAGGCGGGGACGCAAAGCCAGGGATCTCACGTAGATGGCCCGGCTTCCGACCTCCATCAATCCATTTGATTCGGAGGTTTAGTGGTGCCGTATGTGATTCGTCGTCACGAGGACCGGGCGTATTGCTGTTGGCATTGCCGTTGCCGCGCTGCTCGGTGTCGGTGCATCTGGCCTGGCGGCTGCGCCGGCGTTCGCCGACGCCAGCATAAGCTCCAGCATAAGCTGGTGCTCGGCGCCGGCGCTGACGCAGCCGTTTCTGGCGTGGGGCGATCAGAATGAGTATGCGCTCCTTCCTGGCGAGAGCTCGGATAGCTTCGACGGGAGCGGCTGGAGCTTGAGTGGTGGTGCGAATATCGTGAGCGCCGGTCTGTACGACGGTACCACCGGCCCCGTGCTTGATTTGCCGAGCGGCTCAGAGGCGGTCAGCCCCGCCTTTTGTGTGAACTCGAGCTTTCAGGACGCACGCACGATGGTCGATGACGTCGCCGGCGACGAAGGCGTCCAGGTCTATGTTTCGTATCAGGGCACGAGCACCTGGCATTCGCCCGAGAACGTCGGGCAGGTCAACGGTCAGCAGAACAGCTGGACGTTGTCGGAACCGGTCGACCTCCAGCCACCCCCCAACAACCTCTCGGGTTGGCGGCTGGCGAGGATCACGCTGATTCCGGGCGGTCAGACCAGCGAGTTTCAGATCTACGACTTCTACGTTGACCCGTACAGCAAGTAGCAGCGGGCTCGTGCCGCTGGTCTGTGCAATCTTTGGTGAGCAGAAATGATGTATGACGCTGCGGTGGACGACGCCCGAGCTGCTGGCCCGGTTGAGCGTCTGCTCGAGGATTCGTGGCAGGACCGCTCGCTCCCGGCGAGCCGACGGGAGTTTGTGGTCGAGGGGTTCGCGGCGCTGCTGTTTCTGGCTGTCGCGGTCCCGCTTGCGCTCCCGGCGTTCGCGGCACGGGGCTTCAATCTGGGGCTTGCCGTGCTGCTGGTCGGGTTGTACGCGGTCGTGTCGCGGACCATCAAGTTCCCGATCGGCGCCGGCTATGTGGTGCCGTCTTATCTGGTGTTGGTCCCGATGTTGGTGCTGCTGCCGCCGGCGACGGTGCCGCTGCTCGCGGCCGGCGGTCTGGTCGCTGGCACGCTCGCGCGGGTGGCCGTAGGGCGCGCGGATGTGGAGCGGGTGCTGTTCGCGATCCCCGACGCGTGGCACGCGCTCGGCCCGGCCCTGGTGCTGTTACTGGCCGGTCGCGTGCGCGGCGGGGACCTCGCGGGCGTGTATGTCGCCGCGCTTTGCGCGGGCTGTCTCGTTGACCTGCTGGCATCGATCGCGCGCGAGTCGCTTGCGGTCGGGGTCGCGCCGCGGCTTCAGGTTCGCGTTCTCGTCGTCGTGTGGCTGGTCGATGCGTGCATCGCGCCGCTCGGGCTGCTGGTCGCGCACGCTGCACGCCACCAACCCGCCCAGCTCTTGCTGTTGCTGCCGTTGACGGTGTTGGTAGCGCTCCTGGACCGTGACCGTAGCGCCCGGATCGCCGACGCGCAGCACCGCCTCGAGCTGGTCGCGGTCGAGCGCACGCGGCTGCAGGCGGCCGTGAGGCGGCTGGGAGACGCGTTCGCCGCGAAGCTCGACCTGCGTCCACTGAGCGCCGTCCTGTTGCATGGATCGATCGACGCGCTCGGCGGCGACGCCGGTCACTTTGTCCTGAACGCGCACGGGGAGGCATCGATCAACGAGACCGTCGGCGCCGCGGACCTCGAGCCGCTGCTCGACTGCGCTGCTGGTGGGGTGCAGGCCGACCGCCAGCGAAGCCAGTTCGAGCGTGACGGCGCATGGGCGCTGGCGCTGCCGTTCGTGCTGGGCGAACATGGAGACGGGGCGCTCGTGGTCGCCAGACGTGAGCGCGCGTTCCGCGACGACGAGCGGGCGCTGCTGGCGGGCCTCGTCGAGCGCGCACAGGGCGCCGCGGTCGAGATCGTCGCGCACAAACTGTTGCGCGAGCAGGCGATCACCGACCCGCTCACACACCTGGGCAACCGGCGCAAGCTCGCCGAGGACCTCCGCGAGCGATTCGCGGCGGCATCGGTCGACGAGCCGGTTGTGCTGCTGCTCTACGACCTCGACGGCTTCAAGGCCTACAACGACACCTTCGGGCACCTCGCCGGCGACTCGCTCCTCGCGCACCTGGGCCGCAAGCTCGCCGCCGCCGTCTCGCCACGCGGCGACGCCTACCGACTCGGCGGCGACGAGTTCTGCGTGCTGATCCCCGCACACCCGGCCGACCTGCACGACGTCGTCGCCGACGCCTCGCGCGCGCTCGACGAGCACGGCGAAACGTTCGATATCCATGCTTCCTGCGGCGCGGTGATCCTTCCGCACGAGGCCACCAACGCGGACTACGCGCTGCAACTCGCCGACAAGCGCATGTACGCCCAAAAGCACGGCCGAGCTTCAGGCTCGCGCGACACCGCGAACGTCCTACGCTACGTCATGCAAGCCAAGCAGCCCGGCCTGCAGGACCACGCCAACGACGTCGCGCAGCTCGCCGTCCGTATCGGCCGCCGGCTCGGGATGTCCGCCGAGCAACGCGACGAGCTCGCGCGCGCCGCCGAGCTGCACGACGTCGGCAAGATCGGCATCCCTGACGCAATCTTGCAGAAGCCGGGACCGCTCGACGCGGAAGAATGGGTGTTCGTCCGCGAGCACACGATCCTCGGTGAACGCATCCTCAGCGCCGCGCCGGCGCTGCGCCCGATCGCGACAATCGTGCGAGCCAGCCACGAGCGCTGGGACGGCGGCGGCTACCCGGACGGCCTCAAAGGCCAAGCGATTCCGCTCGCCGCGCGGATCGTCGCGGTCTGCGACGCCTACGAAGCGATCATCTCTGACCGCTGCTACCGCGACGGCCGCTCACACACCGCTGCCTGCAAGGAGATCCAACGCGAAGCCGGCCGCCAGTTCGACGCGACCGTCGTCACAGCCTTCCTCGACGAGCTCCAGATACCGCTGGCCGGCATCCGCGACTTACACCCCGCCACCGACGACCAACACAACCAGCAACTAGCCGACGAGATCACCGACCGCGTCCGCCAGATGGTCGCGCAACGCTAGGCTGCGAGCAGTGGCGCTAGTCTTTTGCGGGAGGCCTGAGCCTACGGGTCGGGGCGCACCGCAAGCGAAAGACGCTAACGATGGGCGATCACGTGTCTGCGTATGTCCTGGTGCTGGCTGCGAGCGGAGTAATGGACATCGCGGCGGCGTTCGGCGTGTGGCGTCGTCGAGGGCGTGTGGCGCGCGCGAGCGTGTGCGTCGTGTTGCTCGCGGCTGCCGTGTGGTGCTTGGCGTACGCGCTGCAGCTCGCGGGCGCCGGCCGTGTGCTCTGGGGGGCGGTCAAGTTCGTGGGTACGACCCTGCTTCCTCCCGCGTGGCTGTTGTTCGCGTTGCAGTACACGGGGAGGCTGAGTCGTCCCGGATGGCGGCTGCTCGGCGTACTCGCACTCGAACCTGTGCTCGTCCTGTCGCTGCTCGCGATTCCGCCGACGCGCGCGCTTGTCCGCTCCTACCCGCCGGGGAAGCCGCAGGACGTCTCCGATGCCCGCCTTGGAGCCGTCTACTGGCTGCATTTCGTCTACACCAACGCACTTGTGGTGGCCGCAAGCGCGATCCTGCTCGTTACCGTGATGCGAATCTCGCGCCTGTACTGGCGGCAGAGCATCGTGCTGCTCATCGCAATCTGCGTGCCGCTCCTCGCGAACATCATGTCGGGTTTCAATATCCCGCCGTTCGAGACGCTGGACCCGACCCCGGTCGGCGTCTCGCTGGCGGCGTGGGTGCTCGTCGTCGGAGTGGTCCGCTATCGGTTGCTCGACTTGCGCCCCGTGGCACGAACGCTCGTCGTCGAAACGATGCGCGACGCTGTCGTCGTCGCCGACGCCCACGGGCGGGTGGTCGACGTGAATCCGGCGGCGCAAAGGCTGTTCGGCATCGCCGCCTCGGCGATGATCGGCTGTCCGGCCGACACGCTCCTCGATGAGCGATCGACTGACGGTCGCGCCGACAGCGAACGGCACGAGGCGCAACGCGACGGCCTCGTGCGGAGCGAGGACCTCGAGTTGGTCGTGACGCCGCTGACCGACGACCGCGGCGCGAGAGCAGGCCAGGTGCTCGTCTTCCGTGACGTCTCAGAGCGCAACGAGCTTGAACGTAACCTGCGGCACCTCGCGTACACCGACTCCGTTACGGGTCTGCCTAACCGCGCGCTCTTCTACGACCGTCTCGGGCAGGGGCTCGTTATGGCATCTCGCCGAGAATACGCGCTCGCGGTCCTGTTCCTCGATCTCGACCACTTCAAAGTCATCAACGACAGTCTCGGGCATGACGTCGGCGACCGCGTGCTGAGCGCTGTCGCCAGGCGCCTGCGGGCGTGCCTGCGGGACGAGGACACACTCGCCCGGTTCGGAGGCGACGAGTTCGCGGTCCTGCTCCCCGACGCATCTGACGGTCGCGGCCCGTCGCTGGTCGCCGACAAGCTGCTCGGCGCGCTCGCCGGCCCGCAAACGGTCGACGGTCATGAGCTGACGGTGAGCGCGAGCATCGGGATCGCGGTGTACCCCCAGGACGGCACCGACGTGCGGTCTTTGTTGCGCTGCGCGGACGCTGCGATGTACAGCGCTAAGGGGCGAGGGAGCGGGCGGGCGGAGCGGTTCACGGCCGGACTGGGGGAACGCAACAAACGCCGCCAGCAGCTCGAGGCCGACCTGCGTCACGGCATGCGCACCGGGCAGCTCCAACTCGCCTTCCAGCCCTACCACGAGCTCGCGAGCGGGACGGTGGTCGGCTACGAAGCGCTTGTCCGCTGGGACCATCCGCGAGACGGCGTGCTTGAACCGGCGAGCTTCATCCCGATCGCGGAAGAGCTCGGGTTGCTTGACAGTATCGACCGATGGGTGCTCGGCGAAGCGTGCCGGCGGGCCCACGAATGGGACTCCCCGCTGGCGGTGTCAGTCAATGTGTCTCCAGGGCGGCTGAGCGCCGGCGACCTGTGCCGCCACACCGTCGACGTTCTCGGCCAGACCGATCTGGACCCGCGGCGTCTCACGCTCGAGCTGAGCGAGCGGACCCTTTTCGACGACGAGCCCGAGGCATTCGAGACGATCCGCGAGATCGCGCACGTTGGTGTGGGCGTGGCGCTCGACGATTTTGGCGCCGGGTACGTCTCACTCGGGCATCTGCGGCACCTTCCGCTCACCCAGTTGAAGATCGACCGTTCGCTCGTCGCCGCGCTCGGCCCTGTGGACGACGACTCGCAGATGGTCGCGGCGGTGATCAGTTTCGCGCACGCGCTCGGGCTTTCGGTGATCGCGGAGGGAGTCGAAAGCCCCGTCCAAATGCAACGCCTCGCGGCGCTCGGATGCGACTTCGGCCAGGGGTTCCTGTTCGGCAGGCCAAAGCCCGCCGCCGCGATGGGCTGAAACGGCACGCTCGCACGATGACAACCTCGGTAACCACAGGCTCTAGCCGGCCGCGCGACGCGAAACCGCTCCGTCGGGTTCGGGGTCAGCCATCGGAATGGACGACCTGCGTATAGGAGGGCGTTGTCGATCGAGACAACCAGCTGGCCACCGATCAGCCTGATCGAGGCTCCAACCCGGTCAAGGCCTGATCGAACGCCGCGGTCGCGATGTGGCCGTCGCCGACCGCCGAGGCCCTCTTGGCTTCGAGAAGGTGCCGTGCGATTTGGGGGGATAAGCTGACGCCATGCCGATGCCCAGGCGATCAAGCGTCGATGACTTCTTCGCGCAACTGAGCGATGTCCAGCGGCCGCACCTCGAGGCGCTGAGGGAGCTGAGCCTTAATGCCGATTTGGAGGCTCGTGAGGAACTGAAGTGGAACCTGCCGATGTACGTCCGAGGCAAGAAGACGAGCCTGTGGATGCTTCAGAACTTCAAGAATCACTGCTCGCTACGGTTCCCGCCACCGTTCTTCGCCACCCAGAAGGCTGCGGTTGAGGCCGCTGGCTTTGAGGCTGGTAAGGGCTTCATCAAGCTCCCCTACGAGCGCGAACTGCCGACCGAGCTGCTGCAGGCGCTGATGCGGGCACGGGTCCAAGAGTACGAAGCGACCGGCGCCGGCTGGAACGACGGTTGACTCAGCGTCGGACGGCCTCGTCGGCTTCGGCGGACGCTCGTTCGCCTCACGTGAGAGCACGCCTCGCCTTTCGGTCGTTCGGCCCGCCTTTCGGTCGTTCGGCCCGCTTACACGGCGCCTCCGTAGAGGTTGAGCGTGCGGGCCATCCCGCCGTCCGCGCAGATCGTCTCGCCGGTGACGAACCGCGCCGCCGAGGAGGCAAGGAAGACGACCACATCGGCGATGTCCTCCGGCGTGGCCCAGCGACGCAGTGGCGTCTGCGCTTCGATCTCTTCGACGACGCCCGCGACCGCCTTGTTCCGCGCCCACAAGGCAGTGTCGACCACGCCGGGTGCGACCGCGTTGACGCGGATCCCGGCTGGCCCGAGTTCGATCGCCAGCGAGCGTGTGAGCGCGTCGATGGCTCCCTTAGTTGCAGCGTACGCAGCCCGGCGAGGCGTTCCGATCACGGCGGAGACCGAGGAAAGGTTGATGATCGAACCGCGCCCGCGCGCCTGCATGCTCGGCAGCAGCGCCGCGACCAGTAGCAGCGGCGCCCTGACGTTGACCGCATGCATCCGATCGATCAGCTCAGCGTCGAGATCGACGGTATCCAGCCGGGCTGCGATGGCCGCGTTGTTGACCAGCACATCGATCGCCCCGAGCTCTTCGACAGCGGTCTCGCCAAGCCACCGAGGCGCGTGCGCGTCCGCGAGATCGATGGCGTAGACGACCGGCGCGCCGCTCAGCTCGCCGGCGACACGCTCCAGCGCATCACGGTCACGCGCCGCGAGTGCGACCCGCGCGCCCGCGCGGTCGAGCGCCCTCGCTATCGCCGCGCCGATACCGCGCGAAGCACCGGTCACCAGCGCGGTCTGCCCCTCCAGTAGCCCGGACACAACCACAAGGAAACCAGGCTTGGCGATCAACCGATGCAGCGATACCGGCGCGGTGCATGCGAGCTCACTTTGAGCGGACCGACCTCTCGTGACGATTGCTGTCGCACGCCGGTTGGAGGTCAGGCTCGTAGGTTTGGCCGATGAAGTCAACGCCGAACCCCCGGGCGCTCTAGGGCGGGCCGCCACTGCCGGACTTGCGAGCGCCACTCTGACGCGCTGCCGATCCAGCCCGTCGGCGGCCTTTGCGAGCTCAGTCGGTTCACGCAGCACACCGATCGTCCGTTCGAAGACCTCGGCCTGCGTGGCCACGAGACCGGCCGCGATCACACTCACCACCGCTGCGAATCGGTGGCTTCAGGCTTGGCGTCGCCGTCGTATTCGCCTCGCCGTCGTATCCCAGTGACCTCCCATGTTCGTCCCAGTGCACTACCAAACAACCCCACGATGACCAGCACCAAAGCGCGCTGCAATGCAGAGCTTCGAGGGTCGACCAGAAGCGCAATGGCAAGACCGAGTTGGATTGAATAGCCCCCGGCCGAAATGACTGCAAAGGCGATGTTCAGCCTGCGAGTCGGAAAGCCACGGGCGAAGTTCCCGGCCCGCTTTGCTCGTGGTATCAAGCGGCTGGTGCCCAGCACGCCAACGATCGCCATCACGAGGTTGGATGTCCCGAAGACCGCGGCGCCTCCGGTCAACGCGACAATCGAGACGAAGAAGGCGTCGACCAAAGCAAGGAATGCGCTTCCGGCCAGAACGGTCCGCCTCTCCCGAGTCTTCGCGTCCCTGTCGTCGGCGTTGACGACCGACACGGCCACGACTATCAGTCCGAGGATCGCGGCAGATGCGCCCGCGCTCGCAGCGAAGAACATGTCGTAGCGGCCCAGCAACAGCGCCATCTTATGAGCATCACCCGGTGCCACGCGTCCACGACCAGCGTTAGCGATGGTGGCTCGAGATGCACGCGGACCGTGCGGTATCCCACATCAAGTCGTTAAGTCTTCCGGGTGCGGCTCTCCCAGAGGGACGTTATGCTACGCGTGGAATCACGCTGTTGACATACCGTTGGTCATGGTTGCGGTGGCGTTCGTGGGCGAGGTGGTAGTCCCAGTAGGAGTCGAAATCGCCGTTGCTGATGATTGCGCGGAGCTTGAGGATCGCTTCGGCGCCTTGCAGTCCCCAGCGGGCGCCGGTGATGTCCATGCGGTCTTTCACCAAGTGCCTGCAGGCACCTTCGATGACGCCGCTGGCGATCGGCCAGCCTTTCTTGAGGGCGGTGGGGTAGTCGAGGTAGGGGCGCTTGTGCAGGAGGTAGTCGGCGGTGCGGTCGGCCTTGGCGCGCTTGGCGTCGGTGAGGTTCTGGTAGGTCGCTTTGCGGCGGATCGCGGCCGCGGTCTGCCCGGCTTGGCCGTCCAGGACGGCGAGTGCCTTGTCCTTGACCCACGTCTCGGCGGCGGGGTCGCCCTCCTCGAAGAAGCTCCACGCGGCGGACCAGAGGTACTCCAGGACGTGCACGATGTCGATCACGATCGTGACCTTGATCTTGCGCTTCTTGGCTTCGGCTTTGATGCGGTCGATTTGGTGGTTGTTGCCGTCCACGAGCACGACCCAAGCGCGCTGGTGGGTCGGGTCGCGACGCTCGGCCTCATCGAAGATGTCCGCGATCACGCTTGCGGCGTCATCCACCACCGACGCGGTCAGCCACTTCCCCGACGCCTTCGGCGCCGGGAGCGTCTTCGCGCTGCTCGGGGCGAGCACGTCCGCGGGGGTGCGGGGCGCTGGCATGATGTCGTAAACCGCGCCGACCTCAGCGATCCGCTTGCGATTGGCCTTCTCTCCCTTGGAGAGGCGGGTTGTGAGCTTCGGTGAGGCGCGCTGCGCCGCCCTTGCGGTCGCCTCCCGTAGCGCTTCTGCGCGCATCACGATCCCCTTCCCATCCGCGGAGAGGACCAGCACCGCGTTCCTCTCCCGCTCGCGCTGCTCCCCGGGGTCCGGCTCGGCGCTGACCCGCTCGGCATAGAAGGCGTCGAAGTCCACCGCGGCACGGATCGTGAGCCCCTCAACCTGCCGCTTGCCCAACGCCAGGCCAGTGTGCTCGCGCACCATATCTCGCGCGTGCTCAAACGAGCCCGCCGCGGACTCCATCGCCGCCAGGCGCCTGACCCCATGCGAGGCATGCTCGACCGGCAGGTTCAGCAGCCCGTCAGCAACGTACAAGTTCGCCTCGCCCTTCGCGCGGTACGCCAGCCGCTCGACCGTCACCTCCCCGAACACGCTCGCCAACGGACGCTCATGATCACGCTCAACCGCGCGATGCTCAACCCCATGCGCATCCGCCACGCCATCCAAACGCTCCTCACGCACCGTCCGCAGCGCAAGATGATCCCCCAACAGGCAGCGCAACAGCTCCCGCCCGCGCGCCCGCAACTGCGCCTCCAGCTCACCATGCTCAAGCGCGGCAGCGTCACTATCAGCGAGCCATCCCACGATCCCCTCAAACCCCTCCCGCGAGCGCTCACACCAATCCCCCCGACCATCCTCACACCCAACATCCCCCCGCTCCGGCAGGAGATCCTCACCAGCCGCAGAAACCATCTCGTCATGGGAGCCGGAGTCGGCGAACACGTTGGCCTTCTTTCAGTCGACGTTACCTAGCAACGCCGACTTCGGCATCCCGCCCCCCTTTTCCTGCCACCTAGCATCCCACCGCAGCACAACCTCCCGCAACACGACCGACCACGGCCCTCTCCACGCCGTGAATCGTCAATCCTTCCGGGAAATCACAATCCCTCCCAAGGAGCCGCACCCAAGTCTTCCGTAAGCTTCCTTACACGTGTCGCCTCGTTATCATGGCTTCCATGGCAGTCAAGCTCACGATCATCGTCGACAACCCGAACGATCCCGACGCCTTTGAGGCCCACCACAACTCCGCGGCCTACAAGGAACTGCTGGGCAAGATCCCCGACATCCGGCGCGTCGAATCGGCCAAGGTCTTCCCGAAAGAGGACGGCTCCCCAACCCCCGCCTACCGGACCATCGACATCTACTTCTCCGACTACGCGACAGCGTGCGCCGCGCTCGAATCAGCTGAGGCAGGCGAGCTGGCCGGCGGACTGGCCCAGGCGGCCACGGGCGGGATCCGTTTTCTCCTCTCCGACATCGAGGACTGATCCTCCAACCATTCCGCGCCCACGTCCCTGCGGCAGAGCGGTGGATCCACCGGCGAGACCTCGGTCAATCAACGCGGCGGGGGCTCGGCTTACGGCACCCTGACTCGTGACGCGGCAACGCGGCCGGCGAGTCGGTGACGGCGCCGCGGACCGGGCGACTGAGAAGCTATGGTCCGAGTCTCGATCGATGCCCATCCGAGCCTGCATCGTGGGAGTGATCTCGGCCACGTTGGCGTTGCTGATCGTGCGGTGGCCCGACCAGTCCGGGCTGGCGCTGTATCCCGCAACCAGAACGGCGCGAGCACCCGAGTCGCCAACCTCGCCGCCGCGTTCAACGAGATCTCGGTCGAGACGCAGCGTATGGAAGGCGGCATCTCGGAGGTCGCGAGTGTGGCGGAGCAGTCCTCCGCTTCTGCGGAGGAGGTCTCGGCGTCGACCGAGCAGACGAGCGCCGCGACGCAAGAGATTGCAGCCGGAGCAGCCGAGCTCGCTGGCACCGCCGAGCGGCTTGAACGGCTCGTGCGCTCCTTCCGCCTGAGCGCGCGAGAGACCGTCTGACTGCGCCGCTGCCTCTGATCGGGGCGTTTGTGCCACCAAGTCCGAGGACTGCTCGGCCCAGCTCGCTGAGCTTGTGCTAGGCCGGTGTGGGTGGGTTGTTGTGGGCGATGATCACTTCGAGGCGTCTGGGTCCGTGGACTCCTTGGACGCGTTGTAGTTCGATGTCGGAGGTGGCGGAGGGCCCGGTGATGAGGATGATCGGCCGGTGCTCGGCGGTGATCGAGGGTGTTAGTTGCGTGAGTGCGTCGGGGAGCGTCGCGACGATGCCGGTCGTTTCGATGATGCAGATGTGCAGGTCGGGGATGAGGGTCAGCGCGCGGCGTCCCTGGTCGGGAGAGCCGTTGAGCGCGATCGTGGCGCTCTCGGCGATGCCGAGCGCGGCGCCGGTGATGACTCCGTCGAGCGAGTCGAGCTCGTGGGCGGATAGGCCGGTGTCGTTGATGAGCTCGAGTTGTGGTG
This sequence comes from uncultured Solirubrobacterales bacterium, assembly GCA_963709135.1. Classification (GTDB taxonomy): domain Bacteria; phylum Actinomycetota; class Thermoleophilia; order Solirubrobacterales; family Solirubrobacteraceae; genus Palsa-465. Next base: position 1,506,362 of record CAVPVI010000005.1, read on the forward strand.
GGCACCAGGCGCTCGGTAGCTCGGGTGGCGTGGCGAGCCTGGTCGCGCCGTGACGCTCGCAGATTGCGCTGACCGCCTGGCGGACGTTTGCTTGGGCGCATTCGGTGACGGTCGCGCCGCAGTTGCGCAGGCGCTCGGCGAACGTTCGCGTCAACGCGTCGGGCGGGGGCGCTGCGGTAGGGGGTGATGGCGCGGGGGTCGCGCGGGTATCAGCGCGTGGTGGTTGGCTGTTGCGCAGCGCGGTGTGGATGCTATTGAGGATGTCGACGCGTGCGGTGGTCGTTGGAAGAGGGGTTGGTTGGGCGCGTGTGGGGGTCGTTGGTTGGGAGCGTGCGGTGGCTGGTTGGGCGCGTGTGGTGGTCATTGGTTTCCTTTTGGGGTGCGGCGTTGCGCCCACCAGGCTCGGAAGGGTTGTGGGGGGATCGGGGGGAGATCGCGGGTGTTGCTCCATGCCGCGAGTGGGCCGGGGAGCGCCTGGGCTAGGCGTTGTGAGCGCAGCGGCGCGCGTCCGAGCGCGAGCGCGTATTGCGCGGCTTCGTAGCGGCGGCGGGTCGCGAGGGTCGCGGCGAGCAGGCGCATCGCGACGCGTTCGGAGGCGGGTTCGCTGTCGGTTTCGTGGGCGATCCGTCCGCGGAGGTGGATTAGGACTTTGGGGATGTCGATCTTGACTGGGCAGACGTCGGCGCAGGCGCCGCAGAGCGTGGATGCCCATGGCAGGGTGTGGTGTTCGGTGAGCGCAGCGAGTTGTGGTGCGAGGATCGCGCCGATCGGCCCGGGGTAGATCGATTGGTATGCGTGCCCGCCGGCGCGTTCGTAGACGGGGCAGATGTTCAGGCATGCCGAGCAGCGGATGCAGCGGAGCGCTTGGCGGCCTTCGGGGTCGGCGAGCACGTTGGTGCGGCCGTTGTCGAGCAGGATCAGGTGGAATTCTTGCGGACCGTCGCCGTCGTGCACGCCGGTGAACATCGTCATGTAGGAGCTCATGCGGGCGCCGACAGCGGAGCGTGGGAGCATCCTGAGCATTACGCCGAGGTCCTCGAGTCGTGGTAGGACTTTCTCGATTCCCATGATTGAGATGAGCGCGCGGGGCAGGGTGGTGCACATCCGGCCGTTGCCTTCGTTCTCGACGAGCGCGATCGTGCCGGTCTGCGCGACCGCGAAGTTCACGCCGGTGATGCCGACGGTCGCTCGCATGAACCGTTCGCGGAGGACTTGCCTGGCGACGGCGGTCAGCTCCTCGGGGTCGTCGCTGAGCTCGGGGAGGTTGAAGCTGCGGGCGAACAGGTCGCGGACTTGGCCGCGTGAGAAGTGGATTGCGGGGACGACGAGGTGCGACGGGCGGTCGTTGGCGAGTTGGATGATCATCTCGGCGAGGTCGGTCTCCCAGGCGTTGATGCCGGCGTTCTCCAGCGCGTGGTCGAGGTCGATCTCGTCGGTTGTCAGCGATTTCATCTTGATCGCTTCGGTCGCTCCGGACGCGCGGACGAGCTGGGTCACGAGCGCGCATGCCTCTTCGCTGTCGCGGGCCCAGTGGACGTGGCCGCCGACGGCGCTGACGCTGGCCTCGAGCTGCTCGAGGAGCGTGTCGAGGTTGGCAAGGACCTCGTCTTTGATCTCCGCGGCGCGGGTGCGCAGTTGCTCCCATTCGGGTAGCTCGGCGGCGCTTGTGTCGCGTTTGGCGCGGATCGTGTGGGTGGCGTTGCGGAGGTTCTGGCGTAGTTGCCCGTCTTGTAGCGCGCGCCGCGCGGATGCCGGGAAGTCGGTTGCGGGGGTTGTGGTCATTGTGGGCTCCCGTTGGCGAGGATCTGCGCGAGGTGCATCGCGCGCACGCCGGTGTTCAGGCGTTTCAGTCCGCCGCCGATGTGGATCAGGCAGGAGTTATCGACAGCTGTGACGACTTCGGCGCCGGTGGCGCAGATCGCGGTCATCTTGTCGGCCAGTAGCGCGGAGGACATCGCGGCGTTCTTGACCGCGAACGTTCCACCGAACCCGCAGCATGTGGCTGCCTCGGGCAGTTCGAGGAGCTCGAGCGCGTCGACTGCGCGGAGCAGCCGCAGTGGTGCGTCGCCGATGCGCAGCATGCGCGTGGCGTGGCAGGAGGGGTGATAGACGACGCGGTGCGGGAACCGCGCGCCGACGTCCTGCACCCCGAGCGTGTCCGCGAGGAAGCTCGAGAACTCGTGGATCCGGGGGGTGAGCGTTTCGATCTCCGCGGCGAGCGGCAGGTCGTTCGCCTGCGCCGCCAGCCGCCCGTATTGCTCGGTGACCATCGCCGCGCAGGAGCCTGATGGCGTGACGATCGCCTCCGCGTCGGCGAATACGCGGACGAACCGGCGCACGAGCGGCAGCGCCTCGCGGCCGTAGCCGGTGTTCGCGTGGATCTGGCCACAGCAGGTCTGCTCGGGCGGGAAGTCGACTTCCACGCCGAGCCGCTCGAGGATCTCAACGACCGCCTGCCCGGTCTGAGGGAAGAGCGTGTCGTTGAAGCATGTGATGAAAAGAGATGCGCGCATTACGCGTTGGCTCGCAGTCGTGCAGCTGGGTTGAGGTTCTTTGGCGCGAGCGCCGAATGGGGGGGCCGAAGCGAATGCCCGGGCGTCTGGGAGCGGCGCGGCGGATCGGCCCGGCCGGGGTCCTCCCCGCCCCCATTTCGAGAGGAGTTGGGGCGGGGAGAACGCGGGTGTGGTCGCGGTTCGGGGCTCGGGCTACTTGATGCCGAGCGGCCCGACCGGCAGCACGGAGCGGCCGTAGGTCTGCTCGCAGACCTCGGCAGCGCCCATGTAGGCCGCCATCCCGGCGAGCACGATTCCCAGATATCCGGCGGCCTGCAGCATGCTCGCGTGCGCACCGTAGTTGCCGGCGGCCAGCAGCAGCAGCGTGACCGTGAGGGTGCTAAGCGCGACGACCGACGCGACTGTCGTGCGGAACGAGCAGAGCAGGAAGATGAACGCGAGGATCGTGAACGAGTACAGCAGCAGCCCCATGGCGTGCCCAACTTCGGCGGCCGGGACGTCTTTTGAGAACCATTGCAGGATCGCCGCCAGCGCGATCCAGAACGCGCCGAACGAGGAGAACAGCGCCCCGTTGCGCGTGTCGCCGGTGCGCAACTGGATCAGCCCGCCGATCAGCTGCGTCGCGCCTCCGTAGACCAGACCGACCCCGATCACGACGGGCACGACCGCGCCGCTGATCGCCTTCGCGTTGACCATGCTGATCATGAACGTCGTGATCGCGAACGCGAACAGGCACAGCGGACCGGAATTCCCCCAGCCAGCATCCTTCGTCTGGCTTACGACCCTGGCGTCTGAGTTGACGCTTGAGTTGACGCTTGAGTTGACGCCTAGCTGCGTCGGGGCTTGGATCGTTGACATGCTTCTCACTCCTCCACTACTTGGGTCGTGGATGAAGCGCTCCCGCCCATGCGGCGCACCATCGACGTGCGCAACATTCGGACCTTCGCCGGGACGGGCCTGTCCCGATCGGTTTGTGAGTTCCTCACCCGTTTCCGAGATTGTAAGACAAACATACTAGCCTGTCAAGCATATTTGGTAGGCGTGCATTGTCGTCAGGCTGGCGTACGCGCTCGTCGTGCTTGCTATCGTGTGATCATGGCTGTGCTCGAGACCATTTCGGTTGTGGAAGCCGCGGCCCAGCGTCTGCGGGAGCGGATCCTCGACGGGGAAATCGCGAGTGGCGCGAGCGTGACCGAAGGTGAGCTTGCCGCAGCGTTCGGTGTGTCTCGCCCGACGGCGAAGAGCGCGATCACCGCTGTCGTGCAATCCGGCCTGCTGCGCCGCGACGCGCACCGCTCCGCGTATGTGCCGAAACTCCGTTCCGAAGACGTGATCGACGTCTACCGTGTCCGGATACCGCTCGAGCTCGAAGTCGTCCGAACGCTCGCGAGCAGCCGAACGCTCACGCCGCGCGTCGTAGAGGCCTTCGAGCGCTTCGAGCGGCTCCCCGCCGATGCTGCCGCGAGCCGCTTCATCGCGACCGACCTCGGCGCTCACCAATCGCTGATCGATCTCTACGGCTCGCCGCGGCTGAGCAGCGTCTACGAATCACTGCTCGGCGAGATCCACCTCTGCATGACCCAATCCCGGCGCGTGCTCGGCCACGACCGGCTCGTGCGGGAACACGCCGCCGTGCTCGACCACATCCGCGCCGGCGAACCCGACGCCGCAACCCAGGCGATGCGCGCGCACCTCGAAGGCGCCTACAAGGCGCTCGCCAAAGCGATCACCGCGTAATCCCGCACGCCTGACTTGCAACGGGCCGCCCGGACCGCGTCCGGGCATCAATGGCTGCGTCAGTCGAATTCCGCAGTTACTTGTGTGACCACCAGGGTCGCACGGATCGCTGCCCGATATCTGTGCGTCAGATAGGCAGGCCGCCGGCGCGCATTCGCTCACGGACGTCCGCGATCTGAGCTGCGGTGAGGTAGGGGTGTCGTCGAGAGGGAACCGAACCCCGAGCGCCTCGTATTTGAAAGCGCCGAGCTTGTGGAACGGCAGGATCTCGACGCGCTGCACGTTCGGGGGGCAGTCGCTTCTCCCGTTTGTTAGCCCCGTCAGGAAGCGAGGCCTCTTAGCGTGCTCTTACTTCGCAACGACGATGGTTTCACGCGGCCGTGGGACGATCCGGGAAAAAGCGGATTCGAGGAGTTAGCCATGTCCAGACGCAAGCCACTGATCGCAGCACTATCGATCGCCGGCGCCGCCGCACTCGTCGCGTGCGGTTCGTCGTCCGGAGCGAGTACGTCGTCGGCGAGGAGCACCGTGCTGAACGTGTCGCACGCAGCCGCGGGCCCGGCGGCGTCCGAACCGCCATCGGGCGGCGCCCCTCCCGGTGGCGGTTCGACGCCGACCTACACCGACACCGGCGCGTACACGCTCCTCGGAGGCCGCTCAACCTTTATCAACCGTGACTTCAAGGCTTCCGGCGCCGACGAGTCCGGCGTACTCGTCAGCTCATCGGGCAACCTTACGCTGCTCGACCCGACGGTCCGCACGACCGGCCGCTCGAACTCGAGCGACGAATCGAGCTTCTACGGCCTCGACGCCGGAGTGCTCGCCGAGGGCTCCGGGGTACTGGACATCACCGGCGGCTCGATAGTCACGACCGGTGCCGGCGCCAACGGCGTGTTCGCATACGGCTCGGGCGCGAGTGTCACGCTGCGCGACGTCATGATCACGGCCACGGGCCAGTACGCCCACGGCGTGATGGCGAGCGGAGGTGGGACGATGAGCGTCACGGGCGCGACCGTGTCCACCGCAGGCGCTAGCTCGGCCGCGGTCGCCACCGACCGGGGCGGCGGCACGATCACCGTCAGCGGCGGCAACTTCCGGACATCGGGGTTCAAGTCACCGGGGATCTACTCGACCGGGACGATCAAAATCACCGGCGCCACGATCACCGCTACGGGCGCGGAGGCCGCCGTCGTCGAGGGCGGCAACTCGATCACCGTCACGCGAAGCACGCTGCGGGGCGCCGCCGGCGGCGCGCACGGGGTGATGCTCTACAACAGCATGTCCGGCGACGCGAACGCCGGGACCGGGACCTACACGATGCTCGGCGGTTCGCTGGCAGCCGCCGGCGGCCCCGCGTTCTACGTGACCAACACCGATGCGGTGATCACGATCTCCGGCGCCGCAAGGGTCAGCGCCGCATCGGGCGTGCTGCTGCGCGCTGACAACGCTGGGACCGGGTCGGGTAACACCGGCGCGGGCAACGCGACCCTCGTCCTGCGCGGCGAACACCTCACCGGAGATCTGCTGAGCGCCGGCACCGGAACGATCCGCGCGAGCCTCAGCCACGGAACGGTGCTCGATGGCCGGATCGACGCCGCCGCGCTGACGATCGACGGCTCGAGCGTCTGGAAGGTCACCGGTGACTCGACGCTGACCGCGTTCCTCGACAGCGCCGGGATCTCGGGCTCGGACATCACGAACGTTGTCGGCAACGGATTCACCGTCACGTACGACGCCGCGCTCGCCGCCAACAAGGCGCTCGGCGGCAGGACCTACAGGCTGGCCGGCGGCGGCGAGATGAAGCCGGCCTAGTCGATGTGCCCGGCGGGCCCGCACGGGCTGGTGAAAATGGTTGATGATTCGGTGGTCGCCCGCGACGCCGAATATTGCTTGGTGCCGGTGAGCCCGAGCCTAGTCTGGCGTGTGGGTCTCCCCGGACCTCCGGAATGTTGCTACGAGCACGCCTGTCAGATTCGCTAGATCTCAGAGGCCCCTAGGTTCGGGATGATCTTGGGAGCGCCGCGGCGCCTGCTGAGGTTTCAGAAGACCAACAAGCGCGCATGGGCCGTCAGCCTCCTCGGCACCAAGGGTCAATCCAGACATCGTCGATCCGGACGTCGCCGGCGAGTGCCGTGAACTGCAGCGAAACCTGGGCGCTGCCGTCGGCAAACGCGCTGAACACGGCCGCGCTGGTCAGCATCCCCGGAGAGGGCAGCCACTGTCCGGTGCCGACGGCGACTCCGGCGAGGATCGGTGTGCCGCCGTCGATGACGCTGACCGCGACCAGCCCTGAGCCGCCGATGAAGAAGCGGGCCGAGGGGTATGCAGCATCCACGCAGGCCAGCGGAGAGGATGCCTGGGCGCCGGCGGGCAGCGCCAGCGAGAACAAGCTTGGCGTCCCGGTGCTGTCGTAGGGGTCGCCGCCGGCAACGACGTGGGCGCCGCCGGTCAAGGTCCATCCGGAATCGTCCGCTTGCTCGAAGGCGCCGCCCGGCGCGGGCTCATACTCGGAGTAGTCGCCCCAGGGCGCGAACGGCTGCGAGAGCGGTGAGAGGTTGCAGGCGTCAAGCTCGATCAGGTCGGCGTGCGCGCCGGACAGAGACGGCGCCGAGACACCAGCGGCGCACAACATGAAGGTCGCGGCGAGCGTGCGAAAAGCGACTCTGGGCAAAGCGAACTCCTCCTCGATTGGGATGCCTGCCGAGATCGCCACGGACTGACGCGCGACCCCGCGCGTCATCGAAACCCGCGAGTAACTGACTTATATCACCGTCGGCGAGCGCCGCGAGCCGCTCCGGGTAACTCAATCCCGCGCTCCGGCCCCTTACGGCAGGCAGCGTTCGAAAGCGCCGACGACTTGCGGGTCGAACTGGCTTCCGGCACAGCGGCGCAGCTCGGCGAGTGCCTGCTCGGCGGCTATCGCAGGGCGGTATGGGCGGCTGGTCGTCATCGCGCTGAACGCGTCGCAGACTGCCACGATCCGAGCTTCGAGTGGGATTTGCTCGCCGGCGATGCCGTCCGGGTAACCGCAGCCGTCAAAGCGCTCGTGCGAGGCGCGCACGAACCGTCCGACACGCGCAAGCATGCCTCCGACCTGGGTCAGCATCTGCTCACCCTCGATCGTGTGCCGGCGGATGATCGTGAGCTCGTCGGATTCGAGCGCGCCCGGCTTGTTGATGATCTCTTTCGGCACTCGGATCTTGCCGACGTCGTGCAGCAGCGCCGCGAACTCAACGCTGCGCCGGCGGCTCGCGTCGAGGCCGAGCTCGGAGGCAGTCGCAAGCGCGAACTGCACCACATCGTGGCTGTGGATACCGGTGTATGGGTCGTCGGCTTCGACAAAGTCGCCCAGCAGCAACGCGGTTCCCTTGTAAGCGGCGCTGAGCGCGAGCGCGACATCAAGGCGCCCTCGGCGCTCGCGCGCGAACAGCCACAGCAGCCCGATCAAGGGCAGCGACAGCGCGATCAGCCCCGGCCGGCCGACGGCCGCAGCGGCGATCGCCAAGCCGACACACCACAGGCACGCGTCGGTCAGGTACACCCACAGCATCGGCAACTGCTGAGCTGGCGGGGTCCGCTCGGCGAACCAGCTACGCGACAGTCCGGAACTGGCGTCGATCACGAGCTGGGCGGTGAACGCGGCGACCAGCACATCCCAGCGGTCCCACTGCACGCCGTGCTCGGAGGCAAGGATGAACACCAGCGCCGGGCCGAGCGAGTAGGAGCAGTCGGTGACGAAAGCCAGCGCGCGGGTGAGCACGAACCCGCCGTTGAGCGCGCTCGGCAGGCTGTCGGCAAGCGCACAGACACCAATGATCAGCGGCACCAACTGGGTGGGCAGCACGAACAGCATCGGCACGAACACGAGCGCGGTCGGCATCGTGAAAGCACTGCCGACAGGAAAGTGCACGCGCTGGGCCGCGACGTAGCAGCCGACGCTGACCGCCAGCGCTGGCAGCGTGAGCGACTGCGGGGAGGAGCCGAGCGCCGCCAACGCAATCGCCCCGGCGCTGAACAGCGTCGCCGCCGTCGCTTCGGTCACCAGCAGCCGCAGTCCGGTGCTGCGGCGTTCGTGGCGTTCGCGCCCGGCGATCAGAAGCGCCTCCGCTTCCGGGGACTCGTAGGGGTCGAAGTTGAGCGCCGAATCGAGTTTCATCACGGTGCGCGTGGCGCTGGCCCCGGTTGCGATCGCACCACCGAAAAGATACTCCGCGGCAACGGCCGCGGACGAAGGCGTACGGCTTTGTGATGCGCCAAGCAGACGTCTCGGCGGCCGATCACTTTGGGAGTCAGCCTAGTTCGCACGCTTTTGTCCGGATAGGCTCTTAGTTAGTTAGTAGTGCTCTGGTAGATGAGCGGCCGTCATGCAAAACAGCTTTTGTGCAGGGGCCTGGGCGAAAAACGACGGAATCCGCGACGTTTTTCGCCCACCCTCCCGGGAAGGCGCCGCGAACGCCGCCGATCGCATGCTCGATAACCCAAACCAGGGTCAGCTGAGCCGTTTTGGGTCCGTGGCTCTCGTAGAGCTGCTCCAGAGCCCGAACCGCCAAAGGCAGCGTCGCTTTGGGTTGCTCAACAGCTTCACAGCAGTCCTCGCCCCGGCGCGGTCGAGCAGATCTCCCCAGCGAGCGTCGATCCGGCCGCTCCGGGGCTGCTGCGCCCTCCAGCAAGCCACCGCGCGCCCCGACCGCTGACTCGAGGCACGCCACCACCACGGCAAAAAGCGCCCGATCAGCAGGTCAACACAACTGATGACCACCTACCGGAGCACTACTAAGAGCCTGTCCTTCTTATCGGTTGCGCGTCGCGCTTTGTTTTTGTGGTTTGCTGCTTCGTTCTGCCGGCAGGGCTTTGGTAAAGGGTTCGCGGGGTGGCGCCGCTTCGAAGTAATTCCTGCGCGCGCGCTTAGCGAGGGCTTTGGCCGCTGCCGCTTGTGTCCCCATTGCGCTCGCAAGACTCGAAGTGCGTTGGCGCTGCAGATCTTCTCGGCGTTGCTCAGCGTTGAGGGCGCCGGACCGTGGGCTCGCGAGCGAGCACCGCTAGTGATCGGAGCAGAGTCTCGATCCGGCGCGAGCCGCGGACGATCAGCCGTCGCGTCGAGCGCGGTCACCCGCGAGCCTGATCAGGACGGTCGCCCAGGTCCTGAACGGGCGCCAGCTCTCAGCCAACTCGTTGAACCGCGCAAGCGAAAGCGGCTGCTCCAGGCCGTACAGCGCGGCTGCATTGCGCAGCACCTTCGGCTCGGCCGTGCGCAGGACGGCGTCGGCGAACCCCGCCGCGCGTAGCACGATCAGGCCGGCGTAAAACGGTCCAATCCCCTCGAGCCGCCGCACGGACTCCTCGGCTCCCTCCGGGCCAAGCCCCTGCAAACGCCGGGCTTCGAGCTCGGCGCCCGCCTCAGCGACGCCCCGGAGCCGTCGCACCTTGGTCTGGTCCAGCCCGGGGAAGCTGTCCAATCCAGCCAGCGCCGCGGGATTCGGGAACGCGTGGACGGTCTGATCGGCGAGCTCGAAGGAATGCCCCAATTGCTCGCTGAGCGCGGCTCGTACCCCTGCCGCTAACGAGGCCGGGCGGCGCGATGAGATCACCGACCAAGCCGCGGCCTCGTATGGGGAATGAAACAGGACCGGCCGCTGACCGTAATGCCTAGCCTGCAGCGCTCCCAAGACCGGATCGCGCCTCCCGACCCGGACGAACCCGTCGCCGTCGTGATCAAGCGAGACGACGCGGGCGACCTGAACGAGCGCCGCGTCGAGATCCGCCCCGCCAGCCGTATGGAGCTCGACCGCGACCACGCCATCGAGCTCGGACTGCGTGAGAACGGCACCAGCGTACCCGGTGCCAGCATCCGCTGGGAAAGCAAGCCGCATCGCGCCGTCGAACGGAAGCGGTCGGCCCTCGTTCGGCCCGAAACCGAACGTGGCGGCGGCCTCGAGCGAGAAAGGGCCTCTGGGGGTCAGCCTGGTCTGGTGTATCGGTATAGGAAACCACCACCGAGCACTGATCTGCGCCTGGCTCCTTGCGCCCTAGTCGCCCCAAACTGGGCTGCTCCGCGGAACGCTGTACCAAGCTCGGTAGCCCCGCCGCTGCCACCTCAAGTCCACGGCCCTCGCTGCCGATGATATCGGCAGTAGCCCAATACGCGGGTGCCTTCCCAGTTAGCGCGGCGAGTTGTCTGGGCCTGGTCAACCTGTCAGCTCCGCGCTGCACGAGGTCCCAAGCAACCGTCCTGCCAGGAGCCATCTTGTCAGTTACGCCTTCTCAACCTCGCACTCGCCGTCCCGGCTAAGAGCACGGCAAGAACCCAACCACGTGGGCCGGCGAGCATTCTCACAAAGGTCAGGACGGACGAATATGAAGACGAACCACCACACACGAGCGATACCCGGCGGTCGTCCGCCGCGCCGTGCAGCGCTTCTGATGTTCACACTCTGCGCGTTCACGCTCTATCTCGCGGCAACTTTTACATCGCTCGCAACCGCCGCCGCCCAACCTGAACTACAAACGAGCGTAACGCAACCGCAGACGGTCTGGGCTCCTCCTGGCACCCCGCCGGAGTCAGATGCCCTGGCGGCTTCGCAGGTCACACCAGTGCCCGAGAACCGCGCCTCAAACGTGGCTGCCAACGACTACGTTCCCTCGAACTCGGAGCTTCGGGCGTTCCGTTCGGCGCAAGGCCCGAATGGCGAGACCTCCGTCCAACAGAACCCCTTAGACGCGTTTGTGACCGGACGCGACGGACTCGAGAATCCTTCCACCGATGATTTGATCCAGTGGGCCGCGCACAAATGGGGTATTCCTGAGGATTGGATCCGCGCCCTCACCGTGTATGAATCTTGGTGGCGTCAGGATGCGCATGGCGACCTGGCACTCGTGCCAAGCTGGGCGTATGACGAGTTCCCGACACAGGCGCGTTCAACGCACGGGAGGGTGTTCGAAGAGATGGGAATCACACAGATCAAATGGCTCCCGAACCAGTCGATAAACCCTGGCACCGGAACACTGCGCTGGCGGTCGACCGCGTTTGCGTTGGATTACATGGGCGCGACGGTCCGCTTCTACTACGATGGCGACTGTCGTGGATGCGGTGCTGGCTACAGCGCCGGTCAGCCGTGGGCGAGTATCGCCGCATGGCATGCCCCGAAGCCGTGGAACAACCCTGCTGCGGGCTCTTACATCGCTGCGCTCAAGGCCATTCTCGCGACGCGCACCTGGACGACACCGTCCTTCCAGCGTCCCTGCGCCGTCTCCCTGTCGGTCGGGCAGTGCAAACATCAGCGTCTGGCGATCTGACGATCCACGTTTAGAAATAGCGAGACGGTGCGGGCGGAAGGCGCCGCGTAGCAGCGCTACGCAAGCCTTCCGACCGTGCCGTATCGCGCCGGTCCGCCGCCGCCAGACGTGCGCGGGGTAATTCGGACAGGCCCTTAGGGCCTATTGAGAAAGGCCCTAAGGGCCGCCTCGCCTACGATGCGGTGATCACGGGCGACGTATTTGAGTAGGCGGTGGTTGTTCCGGACGAACTCACCGCAGTCACCACGACTCGAAGCGTGCTGCCGACCTCGCTCGGTGTGATCACGTAGGTGTTCGGGATCGGCCCATTGGGCGCAACGTCGGTGCAGTTGGCGCCGGACGCATCGCACTGCTGCCAATCGAAGGAGTACGTCGTGGTGACCGTACTCGATGCCCAGGCGCCCACGGTCGCCGTGATAGTCCCTCCGTAGCTGCCTTCACCGGTACCGTGGTAGCTGAAGTCGCCCGAGATCGTGGGTGCGGAAACCGACGCCGGGGCCGGAGGATCTGACGTCGGTTGCAGCGACAGGTAAGCCGACACATTACAGGTGTTCCACCAGGAATCGGTGAATGAGGTCGGCATGACGCTGGTTGGGTCGCTGGTCACGCTCTGACAGCTTCCGTCGGTGGCGTCGTCACGGAAGTTGAGCTGGCCTCCCGTGCCGAGGATAGCCAGCCAGTACGGGGTGCCCGCGCTGACAGGCGCGATCGGGAACGGGAGGTTGTTCCAGGCGTGACTCACCGGGCTCGTCAGCCAGGCCTGTGCTATCAGCGTCCCGGGTGCGCCGCCGTTGTCGGCGTACAGCCCGACCACCAGCCCCGTTGCGGCGCTGTCGCCGCCCACGTACACCGATGCTTGGTCCGTGTAGCCACCGGACGACGACGTGAACGGGAACGCTTCGGCGATCCCGTCGCCGTTGTAGTCCCTCCCATGTTCCACGGCCGTATTGCCCAACACCGGGTCAGCTGACGCTGACGCGGTTGCGGCCACCAGCGACGCGATCAGTGCCGGCAACATGGCCGCCACACGTTGAAGCGTGCGCGCTCGAGCTTGCATTCGGACGCGCCTGACGAATCCGTTCACGATTCCGACCCCTCGCATTTTTTTTGACAACTTCCAGTCAACGGCCGACGGCACGCAAGACTTGCGCGCGTCCGCGAAAGCGCTCGTCGCGCCTGGATCTCGGCTGGACAGCTCGCCCGGTCTCGTCCGGCGCGCGCTCCCGGCCCTGCCTGAACGTCTCCTACCCAGCGTGGAATGAACCGGCCGGCCACGGCCACGTGGGATGGCGTCTCCTGACCGCGAGCGTGGCGCGAGAATGCGCGTATGCGTGAGCTGACGGCTAGGCGGGTCTGCCGTCAGAGCGCGGCGTCCGATCTCTCAGCTGACAACGTGCGGGCGCTGGCGCGTCGACTCGGTGTGCTGGGATGGGTCCACCCGGAAGCTGATGGGACGCTCCGTGCGCATCTGGAGGGAGCGAACGATGCGATCGAGGAGCTGACGTCGTTGCTGCGCTGCGCGGCTGTCGTCGGGTCCGTGTCGCTGGCGGTTGTCGGGGTCGAGGGGCACGAGCAGTTCGCAGTCCGTGGGGTGCCCGCCGGCGTGTTCGTTGTCCAGGAGCACCAGGCGACGGCGCACCACTTTGATTTCAGGCTCGAGGTCGACGGGATGATGCGCTCTTGGGCGGTGCCCAAGGGTCCCTCGATGGACCCCGCCGTGAAGCGCTACGCGGTGCAGGTTGAGGACCACGCGATGGGCCACAACGACTTCGAGGGGCGAGCCGGCAGCGGTGCGGTCATCATCTGGGATCGGGGTCCCTACGAGCAGAGCGGGCGCGTGGCCTGGCCGCAGGCGCTGGAGCGCGGTCACGCCGTGTTCGTGCTCCACGGGCACAAGCTCCAGGGCGGCTTCGCGCTACAGCGCACCCGCGCTGGCGCCAAACCACAATGGCTGTTGATCAAGCGCCGCGACGAGTGGGCGCGCTCCGCGTCCGACATCGTTGCCGAGCACCCGGAGTCCGTGCACAGCGGCGACACGATCAGCGAGCTGCTCGACAGCTGATTTGGGCCCTCGGCCCGCGCGATTGCTTTGGTCACTGACTGGTAGCTCGGAGACGGCATTGAGCGGCGTTCGCGGCTCCTGAATCTGCAGCGCGCGCGATACTCGCCGGGCATGACCGACTCCGTCGATCCTTGGGTTCCACTCTCGAGCGACGCGTTAGCCGCGCGGCGCGCACAGCGCCGCCGGGTCCGGCGGCGGTGTGTCGCGGCGCTGGTCGCGTGCGCGATCGCGGCCTTGGCGGTCTTGGCCGGGCTACTGACGAGCAGCGACGGACGCCACGCTGAGGCTTCTGTCGCCGTGCCCACGAACGTCGCGGCACCGCATAGACCGCAGCCGGTTGCATCGACAGTCCGATCCACGCGCCCCCAGGACCGCGCCGCGCAGGCGTTACTCGCGCGTGAGAACGCAGCCATCGACCGTCTGCTCGCGCGCCAGCCGTTCATCAACGCCGGCGGCGGTGAGCGACGCGAGATCGCGCTGACTTTCGACGATGGGCCCGGTCCCTACACCCCGTTGCTGCTGAATCAGCTGCAGCGGCTGCACGTCCCGGCGACCTTCTTTGAGATCGGGTTCATGTTCCGCTGGTTCCACGCCTCAGTGACGCGCGAGCTCCATCTGGGTGACGTGATCGGCGACCACACCGAAACCCATCCGATGATGGCGCTCCTCTCACACGACGCCCAGCAAAGCGAGATCCTTGCGCAGACCCAATGGGTGCAAATGTATGGCGGACCGTTCCCGCGCCTGTGGCGCCCGCCGTACGGCTCCTACAACGCCACGACCCTTGCGGTCCTGCACCGGTTTCACATGCTGATGGTGCTTTGGACTGTCGACTCCAACGACTACCTCCGCCCGGGCGTGGGCGCGATCTTGCATGCCGCCCTCGCCGGCGCCCGTCCGGGCGCGATCATTCTCATGCACGACGCTGGCGGGGACCGCACCCAGACGATCGCGGCGCTGCCGCTGATCGTCAGAGCGCTGCGCAAACGCGGCTACCGGCTGGTCACGATCCCGCAATTGATCCTCGACGACCCGCCTCAGCATCGCGAGGCCCTGCCCGCCAACCTCACCGGCGGGTGAAACCGGCGCGATCGGGACTGCACGCGAGCATCAGGGCTGCTATCCGGCGTCGGCGCCGCCGTACTAGAGCGCGCCAAATCAGCGAACTCGGCCCGGATTTCGTCGCCCGCACAGCGCATCTGCCACATCGACGCCGTAGCATCTGACTCGTGGACGTTGGAGTTGCGCGAGGTTGGGATGTCTCGGAGCTCGAGAGCGGTGAATGGGCATGGACTGCCTGGGACCACGGCGTGTCGGGGTCTGGGATCGAACCCACACAGGCCGAAGCGCAGAACGCCGCGCAGCGAGAGCTTGAGCGGATCGTCGCGGAGGACCCAGCTGCCGACCAGCAACGGCGCGAGCTGCCTACCTCGGACATCCGTCCGAGGGACGGCGGTCCGCAGTCCTGACGAAGCCTGCCAGCATCACAGTCCGGACGATGTGCCGGAGCCCGGGTCACTGTTCCGCTGACCGATCCATCCGCGACGAGCAGGTGAATTCTGAGGCCTTATCGCGGGGGTCGTCTCCTGAGGGGTGCTCGGCCGGCCGGCTGGGCAGGCGCCGCTCGTGCCGGCGCTGGCGGGATGGGCAGCACCGCCGGCTGCCCGGCCGCGATCATGACCGGTTGGCCGTGATGGACGACCTCGAATGGTTCGCCATCGAGCAGCGAGTAGCGCGCCTCCCCGTGGCGGACGTCGATCAAGAGCCGCCGACCGCGGCAGATCATCCTGAATGCCAGCCGCGTCAGCGCATCGGGCAGGCGCGGTGCGAAGCGAAGCACGCCGCCCTCGTCACGCATGCCGCCGAATCCGCATATGAGGCCGAGGCACGTGCCGGCGAGCGAAGCGATGTGCAGTCCATCGCGGGTGTTGTGCTCCAGGTCGTCGAGGTCCATCAGCGCCGCTTCACCTAGGTAGTCGTAGGCCAGTGCCAGGTGGCCGACCTCGGCCGCAAGCACCGCTTGAGTGCAGGCGGACAGCGACGAGTCCCGGACTGTCAGCGCCTCGTAGTAGGCGAAGTTGCGTGCCTTCTGCTCGTCGGTGAACGCGTCGGGACGCGTGAACATGGCCAGCACGAGGTCGGCCTGCTTGACGACCTGCTTGCGGTACAGGTCGAAGTACGGGAAATGCAGAAACAGCGGATACTGGTCGGGCGAGGTTTGGGCGAAGTCCCAGTCATCGTGCTCGAGGAAGCCCTCGGCCTGGGGATGGATCCCGCGTTCCGCGTCGTAGGGGATGACCATCGTCTCGGCGGCGTTGCACCAGCTCGCCGCCTCCTCGTCGTTGACCCCGAGGCGGGCCGCGACGTCTGGGTGGCGCTCGACGGCGCCCGCGGCCGCGCGCAGGTTCTGCTGGGCCATCAGGTTCGTGTAGACGTTGTTGTCGGCCACCGCGCTGTACTCGTCCGGGCCGGTCACGCCGTCGATGCGAAAGCGCCCGGCGGCGTCGTGGTGGCCGAGCGAGCGCCACAGCCGCGCGGTCTCCACCAGCAGCTCTGTGCCGATGTCGCGCTCGAACGCCTTGTCGTCCTGCGCCGCCTGGTAGCGGGCCACGGCGCCGGCGATGTCCGCGTTGACGTGGAAGGCGGCGGTGCCCGCCGGCCAGTAGCCTGAGCACTCCTGGCCGGCGATCGTGCGCCACGGGAAGGCCGCGCCGCGGAGCCCGAGCTGGCGGGCGCGACCGCGGGCGAGATCGAGCGTCGCGTGGCGCCAGCGCAGCGCATCCGCGACCGCGTGCGGCGCACTGTAGGTCAGAACCGGCAGCACGAACGCTTCGGTATCCCAGAACGCGTGCCCGTCGTAGCCCGATCCGGTCAGCCCTTTGGCCGCGAGCGCCCGCTGCTCGCCCCGGGCGCCGGCCTGCAAGATGTGAAACAGGGAGAAGCGGACCGCTTGTTGAAGCTCCGCGTCACCGCCGACCTCGATGTCAGCGCGCTCCCAGAAGTCGTCGAGATACGCCCGCTGCTCAGCGACGAGCCGGTCCCAACCACTGTGCTTGGCTTCTGCGAGCGCGCTGGCGGCCTGATCGCGCACCGCCGGCAGCGACCGCTCGGAGGACCAGCTGTAGGCGATGACCTTGACCAGCCGCAGCGGCCTACCCGGTGCGATGTCGGCGGTGACTGTCAGCCGCGCGAGATCTTCGAAGGCCTCGATCGAGTACTCGGTCCCGGGCGGCCCATCGATCTCGTGACCCATCGCGGCCGACACCCTGAGGCCGCTCGAGACGGTCCTGTGCGTCAGCACCGCGCGCGTGTCGCGGCCGTCGAAGGCCTCCGAGCGCAGCGGCCTGGCGAGCGGCGCAGCAACGCGCGGATCGGAGTTCATCTCCGACATCAATTCGTTGCTGACAAGCTCGGACTGCACGACGACCGACATCGGCTCGTCGAGCGGCTCGACTTCGTAGGAGATCGCCGCGACCGCGCGGTGGGCGAACGAGACCAAGCGCGTCGAGGAGACTCGCACCCCCTTGCCACTGTGAGACACCCATTCGGCCACCCGGCGCAGAACCCCGGCGCGCATGTCGAGCACCCGTTCGTGGCTTCTGAGCTCGCCGTAGCGGACGTCGAACGACTCATCGTCGACGACCAAACGGATGATCTTGCCGTTGGTCACGTTGACCACGGTCTGGCCCGACTCCGGATTGCCGTACCCGGCCTCGGCGTAGGGCAACGGGTGCAGCTCGTAGAAGCCGGCCAGGTACGTGCCCGGTAGCGCGAACGGCTCGCCCTCATCGAGGTTGGCGCGCAGACCAATGTGCCCGTTCGACAGCGCGAACACCGATTCGGTCTGTGCGAGTCGGTCGAGGTCGAGCTCGGTCTCGCGCAAGACCCACGGCTCGACGCGGAAGGCAGGCTGGGCGATCACCCGGCGTCGAGCCTCGCGTCACGCGGCGGCATGGACCTTGGCGGTCTGGGTGATCACGCCGTCGAGGTCGAAGAGGCAAGCGTTGACGCTGGCCGGCAAGCCGAGCACTCGCAGACCATACCTTGCGCTGCTGCCGCGCACCATGTCCGCTGGCTGCGCTCTATGCGGGTTGTGTTGCGCCGGCGCCGGCGAACTCGCGAAACAGGCCGATCACGATGAATACCGTCTGCTCGGCGATGTCGACAGCGTTATTGGCGATGCGCTCGAGGGCGCGGGATACGAGGATCATGAACATCGCCGACTCGCGCGACTGGATGTCGTCCCCGATCTCGACAGCACGGTTGAAGATCTCCTGCTCCAGCCGGCCGATCGCTGCGTTCTCCGTGACGAGATCCTGCGCGAGCTGGACCTGACGCGTCATGAACGCCTCTTTGGCCTCGGTGAGCTGGTGGCGTGCGAGCTGCCCCATCCGCTCGATCGCGTCGAGCATCGCCGTGTCACTGGTCGCCTGCACGCCGGCCAGCGGCACGAGCTTGGCGATGTTGACGCATTGATCTCCAATCCGCTCCACGCAGCGAATCATGTGCAGCAGCGCAGCGACGAGTCGCAGGTCACCGGCGACAGGCGCTTGCCGCGCGAGCAGCGACAACACGCCCTGGTGGATCTCCATATAGCGCCTGTCGATCCGGTCGTCGTCGACTACGACTGCCTCGGCAAGCTCGAGATCGTGGCTGCGCAGCGATTCAAGCGCCCGGTCGAACTGCTCGAGGACGAGATCGATCCCGTCGAGCGTCTGGTGCTCGAGCTCCTTCAGGTCTTCGCGGAACTGGTGGCGAGACTCATACATCGCGCTAACGGTAGCGTCTGTCAGATCGAGACACGCCGGTGTTGATGGCGGACGTCCCGAGACTGGTCCTGGCGCCACGCAGTCGGTTCAGAAGGCCGACCGCATCTGCCAGAGTTCGCTTGGGCGCGCGTCTGGAAATGCAATCGCAAGGAGCAGGAGGATGCAAGCATCGATACGTGCGTACCGGGGCCTTCCGGGGGCTGGTCGAAAAACGTCGCGCATTCCGTCGTTTTTCGCCCAGGCTCCTGCATGGTTCATAAGGGCCTTCGTTCAGTCGACCGATGCGCCGCCGCCCGGCTGCTTGCGCTCGCGGCGGGCGGCATCGACCAGACGGTCAGCTTCGCGCTGACGGCGCTCAACGTAGACCTGGACGTCCTTTTCTGCCTTGTCTCGGAGTGCGCGAGCTTCCTCGGCGGCCTCGTCCCGCGTTGCGCTCAGGAGTTGCTCGGCGGCGACGCGAGCGGCGAGAAGCTCCTGCTCGCGCAGATGCTCCGTGTCGGCCGCAACACGCTCCGCGGCGCCGACCGTCTGCTGTGCCTCCAGCTCGGCCGCTTTGAGGATCTCCAGGGCTCGCTCCCGGGCCTTGCTAACGATCTGCTCTGCCTGCATCTCGGCCGCTTGAATCGTCTCCCGGGCCTTGCTAACGATCTGCTCGGCCTGCATCTCGGCCGCTTGAATCGTCTCCCGGGCCTGCTCTTCGGCGGCTGCGATCGTCTGCTGGGCCTGCGCCGCAGCGTCGCGGACGATCTGCGCCGCAGCAGCCTCGAGCCGCGCCTGCTCAAGGATCGCCAACCGCTCCGCTTCACCGTCCGCGTGCAGCCGCTCAGCGTCCACACGCGCCTGTGCGAGGAGTGCGTCGATCTCCTGCCGGTGGGCAGCTGCGGCGTCCTGCGCCTGGCGCAGCGTCTGTGCAGCCGCCTCGATTTCGGCATTCGCGCGCAGCCGCGCGCCCTCGAGCATCCCCTGCGCCTCGACGCGCCGGTCCTCGAACAGCCGCTGCGCCTCCTTCGCCTTCTCCGCGCTCGCGCGCTCCTGCGCCAACAGCTCCCGCTCGCGCTGGCGCGCCTCCTCACCGCCCGGGCTCTGCCGGAACCATTCGCTGACGATTTGGAGGTGTCGGTCGACCTCGGCGGGATCATAGCCGCGCCGCACCAGCCGGAAATGCCGCTGAACGACGTAGATCGATCGGGCCTCGTCACCGCTCATCAATCGTGCTTTCGTCGGCACCGCACAGACTCCTTTTCAGGTTACAAGCAACGCCCCCGGGGGTCGGCTGGTACCCACCCCGTGGCCAGACGTAGCCGCTTATCGAGAAGATCTGCGCCATCGGCGACGCCAACGTGAGACTGGCGAATCGTTGGCGGCGGTCTCGATCAGCCGCACGCCGATCAGCCGGCCATGCTCATGGACCCGGTCGATCAAATACCCGTTGATTTCGAGCTCGCCGATGACGACCGCGGGAAAGTCAATCCCGCCGGCGCGCAACTCACCAAGCGTCACGGGCTGCTTGCCCGCGCGTCGCAGCCACTCGAGCATCCGCAGTTGTTGGGCTTCGACAAGCGCCATCTACCAGATTGTCGCGTCCTGCAGAGGCTGGCGCAACAGACATACGCGACGCGCGTCAAACCCGCGTTCGCCTGCGGGTGTGACCGACACCGTCAGATCGAGCGGTTCCTGACCTGTGCGTTGGGTGTGGGCGAGATCATCTAGGGTGGTGGCGTCGATGGAAGGCTCTTCGTCAGGGATCTACGGCATTAGTACGGGGGCCCGGCCCGTGCCTGAGCAGCGGCTTTCCTCGGGACGGGTGCGCCTGGATCAGATTCTGGGCGGTGGCTTGCCCGCGAACGGGATCGCGATCATCGCGGGGCTGCCGGGGTCGGGCAAGACGATCCTCGCTCAGCAGTACGTTTTCTACAACGCGACTCTCGAGCGCCCGGCCGTGTATCTCTCGACCGTCAGCGAGCCGGCGGAGAAGATCCTGCGCTACGGGCAGAGCCTGAGCTGTTTCGACGCGGCGATGGTCGGACACAGCGTGATCTACGACGATCTCGGCGCGATCGTCACCGAGGGCGGGCTGACGGCAGTCCTCGAGCGTGTTGTTGAGCTGATCAAGACGCTCCGGCCGGCGTTGATCGTGATCGACAGCTTCAAAGCGCTCGCGGCCTACAGCAACAGCCCGTCGGCATACCGCCGGTTCCTGCACGAGCTCGCGGGGTGGCTGAGCGCGTTCCCCGCGAGCTGCCTTTGGGTTGGGGAGTACAGCGAGAGCGACTCGATCGATTGCCCCGAGTTCGCGGTCGCCGACGCGATCGTCGAACTCGGCACCGTACCCAGTCAATCCAGGCAGCGGCGCTGGCTACGAGTCGCGAAGCTGCGTGGCGGCTCGTTCGCGGGCGGGTCTCACACCTACCGGATCTCCTCCGACGGCATCGATGTATACCCACGGTTGGCTGACCTGCCAGACCTCACGAGCTATGACATCAACCCGGTACGACGCTCCTCCGGGATCCACGCGCTCGACGAGATGCTGCTGGACGGCTACTGGGAGGGATCCTCAACGCTGTGTGCCGGACCCTCGGGCGCCGGGAAAACGCTGATGGGGCTGCACTTCATCTTCAACGGCGCCCGCGGCGGCGAACCCGGCGTGATCGCCTCCCTCCAGGAGAACGAGACGCAGCTAGAGCGGATCATCGCCGGGTTCGGCTGGTCGCTGCAGGAGCCGAGCATCGAGTCGATGTACCGCTCACCGGTCGATATCCACATCGACGAGTGGGTGTACGAGCTGCTGGAAACGATCGATCGCGTCAACGCCAAGCGAGTGATGATCGATAGCCTCACAGACCTTCTGTTCGCGGCCAGTGATGAGATCCGCTACCGCGAGTTCATGTACTCCCTCACCCAGCGCCTCTCGCGCCAGGGCGTGAGCCTGTTCATGACCAGCGAGATCCCCGAGCTGTTCAGCATCGAGAAGCTCTCCGAAGTCGGGATCTCTCACCTCTCAGACAACGTGATCGTCCTGCAATACATCCGCGCGGCCGCGACCATCGACCGCTCGCTGGCCGTCCTGAAGACCCGCGCCAGCCGCCACGAGCCCGACATCCGCCAGTTCACGATCACCCGAGACGGAATCCAAATCCAACCACGCCAGCAATGCGCGTTAGGGTCATGAGAGCGGGGTAGTCGCGCCCGCCGTGCTCAGCCTCCCGGTCCGCTAGGACCACCGGGCGCGCGGTGACCTGTCCGCTCGCGCGAAGTCGGCGTCGGGCGCGATGAGCCTCGAGGGCCGGTCGTTGACCGCCTGGGCGTAGAGCCACAGGGCGGATCTTTGTTCCTCATCGACCGGCGCGCAATCGATGATGTCCCGCTCAATCGCATCGAGCGTCGCGCCCGATAGCACGGCAACCGCAATCTCAGTCATCGCTGCGCGCATCCCACTCCCTCCGATCGCCCACACAATGTCCGCCGGCTGCCGACGATCAGAATCGCCCTGGACTCCGTCACCGGCGAGCTGGTGCTGCGGTGGCCCGGTCCTCTCATCGTCGCCTGCGCCTCCCCATTTCCGAGCGGCGCGACTTCGCGAGGTCGACGCTCCCCGCGCCGAACCCCCGGGCCGATCGACTCCCGCCCATCCAAACAACTACGACTACCGGGCGAGAGTATCGGCGAAAAGCTCATCAGTCAACGACAATTGATGAAGTTCCACGAAAGCACGCGGCAGAGCTGACGAGGTTGAGCCTCGCCGCCCGGAAGAGCTTGTCAGACCGAAGGTTAGTTCGCCAGATTTTGACGGGCTGGCGCGGCCGCCTCGCGTCACCGGCGCTTGAGCCCCAGCTCGATCTCCCCGGCGAGAACTTCATGACCGTCGGTGCAGCGCAGCTCGGCGTGGACCGGGGCGCCGCAGCCGGCATGGCGCAGCTCGACACGCGCTCCACCGTCGATCCCCCAGCGATCACCCCAATCCATCAGCGCGATCAGCGTGGGCGCGAGGTCCGCGCCTTTGTCGGTCAAGTGGTACTCGGAACGGGTGCGCTGTCCGGGGTCGCGGTATGGCTCGCGGGCCAGCAGGCCCGCGTCGGTCAGCTCTCGTAGACGCGCGGCGGCCGCGGGCTCGCTGATCTGGGCGCGCTGGACGAACTGCTCGAACCGGGTGGCGCCATAGAACGCCTCGCGCAAGACCAGGAACGCCGAGCGGGTGCTGACGATCTCGAGCGTGGCCGCCATCGGACAGCTCTCGATGACCCAATCCTCGCGCGGCGCCAGCGGGCCGATCATCTGGATCTGGTGGGACATGCCGACATCATAGCTGACCTAGACAAACCTAAGTCAGCCGTGGTAGGGTGCTGGCTATGACAAGACTCAGCCAGCTCCGCAAGAAGGATGCGTCGGCCTCGCTCGTGCTCATCATCGTCTGTGCCGCGGTCGTCCTCGCCAGCCTCGATCTGTTCATCGTCAATGTCGCGCTGCCGAGCATCGCCCGTGACCTCCACCAGCGCAACCTCAGCTCGCTGTCGTGGATCCTGAACGCCTACGCGATCGTCTACGCCTCGCTACTCGTCCTATTCGGGCGTCTGTCGGAGGGGCGCAGCCGCCAGCACGGGTTCCTCCTCGGGGTCGTGATCTTCACGGCCGCGTCAGCCGCTTGTGGAGCCGCGTCTGACCTGGCGATGCTGGTCGCCTTCCGGGTCGTCCAGGCCGTCGGCGCAGCCCTGCTGACACCCACCTCGCTCGGGCTGATCCTGGCGACAACGTCGCCCGAACGCAGGCACACGGCCGTCCGCACCTGGACCGCCGTGGGTGGCTTCGCGGCCGCGCTGGGGCCGGTGATTGGTGGCATGCTGGTCGCCGCTAGCTGGCGCTGGGTGTTCCTGGTGAACGTCCCGATTGGCCTAGCGGCGGCAGTGAGCGGCTGGCGACGACTGCCCGACGTGCCCGGGCATCCCGCCAAGCGGCCAGACGCACTCGGAGCGGTGCTGATCACCGCCGGGGTGGCGGCGCTGACGCTCGGACTGGTCGAAGGGAACGCGTGGGGCTGGGGCTCGATGCGCGTCCTCGGCGCCCTTGCCGCGGCGGTCGCGATGCTAACCGCATTCGTGCTGCACACCGCCCGGCACCACAATCCACTGATCGACCCGACGCTGTTCCGGATCCGCGCGTTCACCGGCTCGTCGGTCGTGGCGCTCACCTTCTCGATCGCGTTCGGGGCGATGCTCCTGTCGATCGTCTTGTGGATGCAGGACGTCTGGGGCTGGTCGGCGCTCCACACCGGTCTCGCGTTCGCGCCCGGCCCCCTGATGGTGCCCGTGTTCTCGTTCCTGGTCGCGGGCCGCCTGATCGAACGCTTGGGGCCCGGTCGGGTAATCGGCCTGGGGGCGACCGTGTACGGGATCGGAATCGCGTCCTGGGCACTGCGCGCCGGGCTGCACCCCGACTACCTCGGCCAAGTGCTGCCCGGGACGCTCATGACCGGAGCCGGCGTTGGCCTCGTGCTGCCGACGTTCATGGCGACCGGCGCCTCGTCGCTGCCGCCGCAATCGTTCGCCACCGGCTCAGCGGTGATCAACATGATGCGACAGGTCGGCCTGGCCATCGGCGTCGCGGTCCTAGTCGCGGTGCTCGGCACCCCGACCAGCCCGGGAGCAGAGCTCAGCTCCTTCCAGCACGGCTGGACGGTGATCGCCGCCGTGGCGCTGTGTGCCGCCGTGGCGGGCGCGGTGCTGCTCAGCGCACGGCGTTCGCGCGCGACAGAGCTCGCGACCGCCGCGCCGGCTCCGTAGGCAGAATCCGGACGCAGGAGATAC
The DNA here is from genome assembly GCA_963709135.1 of uncultured Solirubrobacterales bacterium. Classification (GTDB taxonomy): domain Bacteria; phylum Actinomycetota; class Thermoleophilia; order Solirubrobacterales; family Solirubrobacteraceae; genus Palsa-465. Next base: position 1,530,534 of record CAVPVI010000005.1, read on the forward strand.
CGATTCAGGACGGCGGCCGGCGCGCCGATCAACTGTTGGATCCAGGCTGAGACAGGCTCCAAGAGCCTGTCCGAATTGCCCCGCGCTCGCCAGCCGCACACTGTAGGCGACCGACACGGTGTTGGTCAGGGCGTCTGGGCCGCCTTGTCGCAGCGTCGGTCCGAGCACCACGTAGGTCACCAGCATCGCGCCTGCCAGCGCCACGACCGCGAGATCCAGGATCAGCCGCACCCGCGCGGCGCGATCGTGCCGCCCAACGGGGACCGCAGCACTCCCGAGAGCATCGTCGGATAAAACGTCAGGTACAGCGCATCGGCACACGACGGGAACGGCCCACTGGGACAGCCTCTAACGCCCGTGGCCGGACATCAGCGCCCGGAGCGAGCGGCGTTCCGCGTCGCGGCGACCGCCAGCACATCGGCCCGCTCGTTCAGCGCGTGGCCGGTATGCCCCTTGACCCAGTGCCAGCGAACCTGCTCGTGGTCCGACGCCGCGACGTCGAGCGCGACCCAGATCTCCTTGTTCTTGACCGGGTCGCCCGAAGCCGTCTTCCAGCCCTTGCGCTTCCAACCAGCCATCCACGAGGTCATGCCGTCGTGCAGATAACGCGAGTCGGTCACGATGCAAGCCCGCGACCCGCCCGGCAGCGCGCGCAGGCCCTCCAGGGCGGCGGTCATCTCCATGATGTTGTTCGTCGTGTGGGCCAGACCGCCGCTGTACTCCTCGACTACCCCATCCTCCCAGCAGGCCACGGCAGCCCATCCGCCGGGGCCTGGATTGCGCTGGCATGCACCGTCGGTCCAGACGAGCACCTCGCCCGGGGCGGCTTCGGGGAGGTGGCCGGGCAGTGACTTGGATCGGCGACGTTGGCGAACAGCCATTTGCGGGATTCAATCAATCGCGGAACCCGAGTGGTGCGTGCGTCGGGGTGCACCGCCATGTCTAATGGTTCTTGGTTTTTGGTCGATTGGATGGGTGTGTGTGTCCGAACGCGCTATCGGTTCATAGGGTTGCGCGGTCTCGTGGCTGCCGTGCTCGCTGTTGGCCTGCTGACAGCGTTGCTAAACGCCGCTTTTGGGGCGGGCGGGCGCTTGGTCGCGGATGTCGGGTTGCCGATCTGCGGCGAGCTCGTGTTGGCTGCTGCGGTCGCGGCGATGGTGCTGCGCGCCGTCCGAGCAAGTCGAGATCGCGTCGCGTGGGTGGCGCTGGCGTGCGGCGCCAGCGCCTGGATGGCCGGTGATATCTATCGAATGATCGCGTTTCCCGCAGGCCAGCACCGGTTCTTTCCGTCGCCGGCGGACGCGGGCTACCTGCTGCTGTATCCGTTTGTCTACATCGGGCTCTGGCAGCTCGTCCGGGCAAGAGCGTCGAGGTTTCAGCGAAGCTTGTGGCTCGACGGGTTGATCGGCGCGAGTGGCGTCGCGGCGGTCGGCGTGTCGCTGGTGGTCGAGTTCGTCCGGGCGCACACCGGGGGCAGCTTCTCGACTGTCGCGACAAACGTTGCATATCCATTGGCGGACGTGTTGCTGCTTGCTCAGTTGGTGGCGGCGATGGCACTGAGCGGGTGGCGACCGGGCCGCATGTGGCTGTTCATCGGCGCCGGCCTTGCGATCTTCTCCGCCGCTGACATCGCTTACGCCTACACGTCGGCGGTCGGGCAGACCTACGTCGTGGCGCTTGGGCCGTTCTGGTTGCTTGGGTTTGTGCTGATCGCGGTTGGCGCATGGCAGGACGACGCGGCGCCCGCGCACGAAATCCGACTCGAGGGCCTGGCCGTCCTAGTTGTTCCGCTGACCTTCGCGCTTGTGGCGACGGCGCTGCTGGCATACGGTCAGACGCATCGCTTGCCGAATGCGGGTGCGGCGCTTGCGGTGATAACGCTGCTGCTGGTGGTCACGCGGACTGCTCTGACATTCCGGGAGAACATGGCACTTCTTGATAGTCGGCGTGCAGCGCTTACTGACGACCTCACAGGGTTACCCAACCGGCGGCGCCTCAATCACCGGATGCGGGAGCTTGTCGAAGCGGGCGGGGAGTCCGCTTTCGCCGGTCTCCTGCTGGTCGATCTTGATGGCTTCAAGGAGCTCAACGACACACTTGGCCATCACGCCGGTGACGTGCTGCTCGCTGGTCTCGGCCCTCGCTTCGGCGCGGTCGAGGGCATAGATCTCTTGGCGCGCCTGGGAGGAGACGAGTTTGCGGTGATCGTGGAGGGCGGCGCGGACCCCGGCGTCCTGCGCGCGGCAGCAGACCGGGTGCAGGCCGCGCTCACGACACCGTTCGAATTCGATGATCTGAGCATCAACGTCCGCGCCAGCATCGGCGGCGCGCTGTATCCACGCCACGGCGGCGACACCGCCGAATTGATGCGGCACGCGGACGTCGCGATGTACAACGCCAAGTCCGCCCATACCGGTTATGAGCTGTACCGCCCAGACCGCGATCTCAACTCTCGCGACCGGCTGCGACTCGTGGGCGAGCTCCAACACGCGCTGCGGGAAGGCGAGCTAGTCCTCTACTACCAACCCAAGGCGAGTCCCGGCACCGGCGGGATCACCGGCGTGGAGGCACTCGTACGCTGGCAGCACCCGACCCACGGACTGCTCACCCCAGACCGCTTTCTCGATGCCGCCGAGAGTGCCGGCCTGATGCGCCAGCTCACAAGCTACGTACTCCGGCGCGCGCTGCACCAACTCGCACGCTGGAGCGCACAACACTCGGATCTGAGCGTTGCCGTGAATCTCGCCATGCCCAACCTGCTCGACCTCCGCCTCCCCGACGAGGTTGCGCGATTGCTTGACGAGGCCGGCGTCGCGCCCTCGCATCTAATTCTTGAGATCACCGAGAACATCGTGATGGCCGATCCGGCACGCATCCTCGACGTGGTCAGCCGACTCCGCAAGCTTGGCGTCGGGCTTTCGCTCGACGACTTCGGGGCCGGGGCCTCATCGCTGGGCTACATCAAACGCTTGACAGTCGACGAGCTCAAGATCGACCGCGCCTTCGTGATGACGATGGATCACGACCAGGACAACGCGGCCATCGTTCGCGCCACGGTTGAGCTTGCGCACAATCTAGGGCTCCGCGTGGTGGCTGAGGGCGTCGAAACGTCCACCAGCTGGCAGCAACTCAACGCCTGGGGATGCGACGAGGTCCAGGGTTACCTGCTGGGCCGTCCCCAAGCGGCCGACCAAATCACCAACCTGCTGCAGCGCTCAGCGGCCGAATCGGCCCGCAGTCAAAAACGCATTGCCGCGTGACACCGGCCACTCGCCGCGCACCACCACGCTATGGCTGGTGGTCCGCTGACTGCCGAACGGCATCGGACGTGCGACCGCCCGTGGCGAGGGCCTCGCGGACGCGCTTGACCGTCGCGCCCGGGCGGACGTGCGGGCCTGGGGCGAGCTGGGCGACGCGGACCTCCTCGATCAGCCACGTGACGTCACTACGGCCGGCGGCCTGGGCCTCCAGCTCGTGGATCGCAGCCATCCGCTCGCCGTCGGCTGCGACGTGGCGCGCCAGCCGCGCGAGGCGCTGCGCCGCTGCGTGCAGGTAGCGCTCGATATCGCCCAGCCGCGCGAGGCCGCCCGCGGCGAGCATCCCGGGGTACACCAGCCGGCCGAGCTGGCGGGCGACGTCCATCCGCGCGGGGCCGAAGACAGCGCTCGCCGGGAGCGCGTCGAGCCGCTCGCGGACGGCTCGCGCCGCCGCGAGGATCTGGGCGAACACGAGCAGCACGTCGAGCGTCGTAGGCCGCAGGGCACCGCGGACGTGCTCGCGGAGCGCTGTGAACGCGCCGGCGTCCCACGCCGGCCCGCCACCACTCGTGATCAGCGTGTCCAGCGCCGCGCTGGTGGCATCCTCGATCGTCGCGTCCAGAGTGTCGTGGGGTGCGGCGGTGAGCGCGAGGGTCAGCTGCGGCCCAAGCTGACCGGTCACCCAGTGGCGCGGCGAGGGAACGACGAGCGCCAGCAGCCGCCGCGTCCCGCGGGCCATCGTCACGGCCTGCTCACCCGCGGTGTCGCAGATCCGGATTCCAACGGCGTCGCCTTCGTCGACCAGCGCCGGAAACCCCCGCAAACCAGAGCCGCCCGCCAGGTCGACCGTGCGCGGTAGAGAATCGACGTCGAAGCCGCGCATTCCATGGCGCACGAGGGCGGGCAGCGCGTGTTCCAAGCGCGTCTTCAACGCCGGCCGCAGCTGATCGCGCAGCGCGTCGAGGGACCAGCCCGACGCGAGCACCGTCCCATCCTCGTCCTCGACGGAGAAGGTCATCCGCAGGTGCGCGGGCAGATCGTCGAGTGACCAGTCGGCGGCGCTGATGCGCACGCCGCGCAGCCGGTGGATCGCCTCTGCGAGCACCTCGAGCAGTGGGCCCGAGTGCGGCTTGACCTCGGCGAGTAGCGCGGTCGCGACATCGGGAATCGGAACTAGCGCCGTGCGTAATCGTTTCGGCAGCGCGCGCAACAGCGCAACGACGAGTTCCGTGCGCAGCGCGGGCACGAGCCACTCGAAGTTCGTCTCCTGCACCGTCCGGAGCGACACGAGTGGGACGTGGACCGTGACGCCGTCGGCCGCCGAGCCGGGGTCGAAGTGGTAGGACAGGGCGAGTTCCATCGGAGGGCGGGGCTGAATCCAGCGCGCCGGCCGGTCACGGTCGTTAGGCGCGACCTCGCCCTCGATCAACATCTCCATCGGGTAGTCGAGCAGCGTCGGCTGGGTCTGCCGCGCCCGCGTCCACCAGCGGTCGAAATCACGCCCGCTGACGACATCCTCCGGTACCCGTGCATCGAAGAACGCGGCCCGCACCGCCTCGGTCGCGAGCAGGTCGCGCCGCCGCGCCCGCGCCTCGAGCGCCTCTACCTCCTCCACACGGCGCTCGTTCTCGCGCACGAACGCGTGGCGCTCCTCCCAGTCGCCCTCGACGAGCGCGCGGCGGATGAATAGCTCGCGCGCGGCCGCCGGGTCGATCCGCCCGTACTGGACGGTCCGCGACGGGGCGATCGCCAGGCCGTACAACGTCACCTGCTCGGACGCGACGACGGCGCCACTGCGGCGATCCCACCGCGGCTCGCCGTAGGAGCGCTTGACGAGGTGCTTGGCGAGCGGCTCGACCTGCCTGATGTCAACCACCGCCGCTGTCCTGCCCCACAGCCGCGTCGTCTCGACGAGCTCGGCGACCATCACCCAAGTCGGCCCGCGGCGTGCGAGCACCGATCCGGGGAAGAGTGCGAACCTCGCCCCACGTGCGCCGGTGTACTCGCGGGTCCCGCCGTCCTTCATTCCCAGGTGCGAGAGCAGTCCGGAGAGGAGCGCCGCGTGGATCTCCGCTTCCTCGGCCGGCGCGTCGTTGAACGTCACCCCTACCTCGCGCGCCGCGTCCTCGAGCGCAGCGACGAGGTCCTGCCACTCACGGATGCGCAGGTAGTGCAGAAACTCGGCCTTGCAGCGCTTGCGGACCTGCGAGCGAGACAGCTCGCCTTCCAGCGAGCGCAGGTACCGCCATAGGTTCACGTAGACAAGGAAGTCCGACGAGCGATCCGCGAAGCGGGCGTGGAGCTGGTCGGCCTCGGCGCGCTGCTCGACGGGTCGCTCGCGTGGATCCTGGATCGACAGCGCAGCGGCGATAACGGCCACCTCCCGGGCGCAGCCGAGCTTGTCGGCCTCCAGCACCATGCGACCCAGGCGCGGGTCGATCGGAAGCCGCGCGAGACTGCGCCCAAGCGGCGTCAGCGGCGAATGCTTCGCATTCGCCGCTGACGGATCCAACGCCCGCAGCTCGTGCAGCAGCGCGACGCCGTCGCGGACCTGGCGGCGGTCGGGCGGCTCGAGAAAAGGGAACGCCTCGATCTCCCCCAACCCGAGCGCGGCCATCTGGAGGATCACGCTCGCGAGGTTCGTTCGCAGGACCTCCGGGACGGTGAACGCCGGGCGCGCGTTGAAATCGTCCTCCGAGTAGAGCCGGACGCAGATCCCGTCGGCGAGGCGGCCGCAGCGGCCCTTGCGCTGGTCGGCCGACGCGCGCGAGATCGGTTCGACCGGCAGCCGCTGAACCTTCAACCGCGCGCTATAGCGCGACACCCGCGCGAGGCCGGTGTCGACAACGCAGCGGATGCCGGGGACGGTCAGCGACGTCTCCGCGACGTTCGTCGCGAGGACGACGCGACGCTTGCCGGTCCGGTTGCGGCCAAAGACCTTGTGCTGATCGGCGACCGCGAGCCGCGAGTACAGCGGCAGTACCTCGACGCGCGGCCCGAGCCGTCCGCCCAGCAGCTCCGCCGCGTCGCGGATCTCCCGCTCCCCCGAGAAGAAAGCGAGCACGTCACCATCCCGCTCGGCGAGCAGCTCCTCGACCGTGTCCGCCAGCGCGTCGAGCAGCTCCTCGTCCTCTCTCGGCGGCCGATAACGAACCTCGACCTGGTAGGTCCGGCCCGACACCTCGATGATCGGGGCGCCTCCGAAGTGCTCGCTGAAACGCTCGGGGTCGATCGTCGCGCTCGTGATGATCAGCTTGAGATCAGGGCGGCGCGGCAGGATCCGGTGCACGCAGCCGAGCAGGAAGTCGATGTTCAGCGAACGCTCGTGCGCTTCGTCGACGATCACCGTGTCATAACGGCGCAGCAGCGGATCACGGTGGATCTCGGCGAGCAGCAGACCGTCTGTGACCACACGGACCAACGTGTCCTCCGAGCAGCGATCATCGAAGCGGACCGCGTAGCCGACGCCACCGCCGAGCGGCACGTCGAGCTCGTCCGCGATCCGCGCCGCCACAGTCCGCGCCGCGAGCCGACGCGGCTGGGTGTGGGCGATCGCCCCGCGCACGCCACGCCCGAGCTCGAGGCAGAGCTTGGGCAGCTGGGTCGTCTTGCCCGAACCCGTCTCCCCGGCCACGACGACAACCTGATGATCCTGGATCGCAGCGAGCAGGTCATCGCGACGCGCAGATACCGGCAGCGCCGGCGGGTAGGAGACCTCGGGGACCGACGCGCGCCGTCGCGCCACCCGGGCCTGCGCTTCGGCAAGCTGTTGCTCGAAGCGCGCCTGGCCCTCCTTGTTGGCTGGACGGAGCCGGCGAGCCTGGCCGCGAAGGCGCTGCTCGTCCCGGAAAGTTAGCCCGCCAAGCGCCCCGTCGTCGACGAGCGGCATCTACGCGGCGCCGAACCCCGCGACGAGCCGGGCGGCGTCAAGCGGTGCGCGGAAGGCGGCCATTCCAAAAGGATAGGCCGCTCTTGTCGCGAGCTCGGCGGGATGAGCTATGCCGGTCGAGTAGGGTACGCCGGAAGTAAACGGACACACCCTGGCGCGTTCGGGAGTGCATCATGCCCTACACAGTGGATTTCAACAGCGTATCGACCGTCGGTTTGGAGACGTCGCCGGTTGCGGCCGCGCTCGCAGGTCTGCGAGCGAACGAGGCCCGCTACTTCAAGAACAAGTACGACCACGTATTCACGGTCGAGCCTGCGAGCAACGCCGAGACGACAATCGACTGGGTGCACCGGATCCTCAAGGAAGAACGCGACATCGTCATCTCGTCTCTCCCGCTCGAAGCTACGGCCTTTCAGGTCGAGAACACCCGAATGGCCTACGTCTTCTACGAGAGCGGTCTGTCGATCAACGTGATGTATACCGTCGACGATCCCAACAAGCGGGCGGTCGGGATCAAGCTCTCTGAAGGGATGGAAGTTCCCGAGGAGCTCGCCTCGCGGTTCAAGTTCGCGAGGCAGAAGTCGAAGCTGGCCGGAACTATTCGAGGTTCCTACTTCGTGCTCAAGAACGAGTACTGAAGCCCGGCGCCGACCGTTTACCGGATTCAAGCACTAATTCCTGCGTGGGCCCCGGTTTGTCCGCCCAAGCACGCTGCCCGGGCACTCGGCTCCTCTGGTGGGTTCACTCAGGGCTCACGGGAGTGGTGCGCCTGCGAGAGCGGCGATGACGCCCACGAGCGCGGCGCCGAGGAGTGTTTGCACGACGCTGCGGCGGAGGAATAGCAGCGCGACGGCGGCGGCTGCGAGGATCGCGAACTGCCAGTTCTCGGTAAGGGCTGTGGCAAGTGTGACCGCGGCGCCGAGGATCGCGCCGATCGCTGCGGGTCCGGCGCCGTCGAGGAACGCGCGGGCGCTAGCGTTCCCGCGGAGGCGTTCGAAGCGCTGGCCGCCAAGCAGGATGAACGAGAACGATGGAGAGAACGCGACCACGGCGGCGAGCAGTCCGCCGGCGAGGCCGTGCGCGGCGTAGCCGACGGCGGCGACCGTCGCGACCACCGGGCCGGGGGTGATCTGGCCGAGCGCGACGGCGTTGAGGAACTGCTGATCGGTCATCCAGTGGTAGGTATGCACGGCGTCGGCCTGCATCAGCGGGATGATCACGAACCCGCCACCGAATGACAGCGCTCCGACCTTGAACGCCGTCCACGCGAGCGCTCCGATCCCGCCCGTCGTGATTGCTGGCGGCGCGAGCAGGCTTAGGGGCCCGTGGCGGGTCCCGAGCCCAGGCAACGTGCGGCGCTGGAGAAGGAGTTCGATCATCCCGCAGGCGAGCAGCGCAAGCACGAGGTAGGCGCCGATCAGCGCGGCCGCAGTGGTACCGGCGGCAAGATACGCCAGCCAGCGCACGACGCGATCAGGATTCTGGCGAGCGCGTTTGCGGCTTGGGCCGATCAGCCCGCGGGCGGCTTGGACGGCGACGGCAGCGACCGCGGCACCGGCGCCGGCACCGGCGCCACGCACCCAGAGCGACGGTGCCTGCCCGAGGAACACGACGGACAGCAAGAGGATCATCACGACCGCTGGGACAATGAAACCGAGCCCTCCGACGATCGCGCCCGCCGGGCCGGCGACACGGTAGGCGCAGAAGATCGCAAGTTGCGTGGACGCCGGCCCTGGCAGCAGCCCGCAGGCGGCGTTGGCGTCCTCGAACGCGCGTGCGTCCATCCATCCCTTCCGTTCGACGACGAGCTCGCGCAGCAGGACGATGTGCGCCGGGGGGCCGCCGAACCCGGTGATCCCGATCCGGGTCCACTCACGCGCGACTGTCGCCAGCGATCCCTGAGCTCCAGCCTCCTCGTCGACGACGTTCACTGACGCGCGCACTCAGTGCTTGGGGGGGTCGGTCGCGACTGTGTGTGCGCGAGCTTGCTCGGAGTGTCCGTGTTCGTGCTGCTGACCGTGGTCGTCGCGGACAGTTCGCAAGGATTGCCATGTGATTCGGAGGATGAAGATGGTGATCGCGAGGCCGATGATCGGGTCGCCGATTTTCAGACCGAGCGCGAGGATGATTGCGCTGGCGAGCACGGTGAGGCTGACGAAGCCGTCGCTGCGGGCGTGGTTGCCGTCAGCGATCAGCGCGGGGCTGTCAAGGCGCCGCCCAGCTCGCAGGCGGATCCGGGCGGCGATCTCATTACCAACGAATCCGACGATGCCGGCGAGCGCGAGCGTTGCGAGGTGGTCGATGTGCTGCGGGTTGACCAGACGGTTGATTGCCTCGGCGCCGGCAACGCAAGCGCTGATGAAAATCGTCGCGACGACGAAGTAGCCGGCGCGCTTTTCGGCCTTGGCCGAGCGCAGCAGGAATGCCGTGCCGAGCGGCACCGCTGTGAGCGCGTCACCGAAGTTGTGGATCAGGTCGGCGAGCAGCGCGACGCTCGAGGTAGCGGCGAACACCGCGAGTTGCGCGAGTGCGGTGGTGAGTAGGACGACGAGGCTCAGTGAGACGGCGCGCAGCCCGGCTTTGGAGCGCTTGATCGAGACGTGCACGAGTCCATGGCTGTGCCCATGCTGGCCGGTGCGGTCGTGCGCGTGGTCGTGCCGATGATCGTGGTTATGGGTGCTCACGACGCCCTCGAGCTTTGGCCCGGGAAGCGTCCTGCGGAGGCGCGGCACGCTTGCGCGCTAAGTTGGCGATCACGGGGATTGAGGAGAAGTTCGTGTAGCAACGCGCCGCTGACCGGGTAAGGATCCGGGATCGTCAGCGCGACCGCGAGTCCGAGGATACCGTGGGAGGACGCGAGGTTCTGGCGGATTGTTTGGCTCGGCTTGAGCCAGCCGGCAGTCTCCAAGCACCTGCGGGTACTCAAGGAAGCCGGCCCGGTCGAGGCGCGGGGCTGGGACGCCTGCCTCGGCAGACTGGCGGCCGACGCGACCCCGGCTGAGCTCTGGAACGAGCGCTTCGCAGTCTATTCGGCCGCTTTCGAGGCGATCGTCGGTCCACAGGAAGGGCTGCCTACCGGCTACAAGGGCAAGGAAGCGGGGGTGGCACGCTGATCCTGCCGGCGTCGCGCCTCAGACCCGACCGCAATCCGGATTGAGCAATACCTGCCTGTAGCGCCAGCTCCACCACAGCACGCCGACGCTCGCGCCCGCGAGCAAGATGTCGATCAGCAACTCGATCACGCCGCCGCCGTTGCTGGCGTAGATCCGGTGCTCGAGGTCATACAGCACGTCCATCCCGAGCAGGTAGAGTCCGGCGCCGCCAGCGGCGATGAGCCACAGCAGCGAGCTTGGCCGCTGGCGCCAGAGTTGGACGGCCGCGGCGATCACGGTGCCCAGCAGCCAGCCGTCAGCGAGCGCAAAGTCGTCCTCGAAGCTGAAGTAGGCCGCCGTGGTGCGGCTGGCCAGGAGTCCGCGATCAGACCACCAAAGCACCCAATAGACGACCAGCAGGCCGCCCGCCACGATCAGCCCGGCGTTGACCACACGGCGCGAGCGCCGAAATCCTGTTGGCGATACCCCGGCCATCCGGTCATGTTGGCGCGAGGATCGGCGGGTGGCCCAGCGCCCACAGACAGCCGCCTGTCTCGTTGGTCGCCGCCTCCGCGAACGAGCAGACCACCGCGCGGGACTGACGCCCTCGACGAGCGCGAAGGCGCAGCGATGGACGATGCGCGTCAGGTGGACGCGAATTCGGCGTGCCGGAGCGGGTCTTCGCTGTGGTGCCGCTCGGCGATCACCGGGAGCGTCTGCGGAGGCTGCGGGTCGAACGCCTGATGGCAAAGCTTGAGTAGGGCGCGCAGCGCGGGGCTGGTCGTCGTTCTCCAGATCAGGGCGAGCAGCGCAGGGGTATTGATGTCGTCCAGCACGAGGGCCTTCAGTCGTTCGTCGTCGTTGGCGACCATCGACTCGCTGAGGATGGCGACACCGAGTCCGCGGGCCGCGAGATCTCTGACGGCGGCCGCTGCGCTGGCTTGCAGCGCGATGCTTGGACGTATGCCGTTGGTGGCGCAGGCTTGGTCGAACACTGTCCGGATGCCCGTCCCTTGGGGCATCGACACGATCGGGTAGGGACTGATGTCAGCCAGGGTTACGCTTTGTCGCTTGGCGAGTGGGTGGCTGGCTGGTACGGCCGCTATGAGCCGTTCGTTGACGATCGGTAGCGCATGGAGCCCGTGGGGCGGGGCGCCGGCCGTTCCGATCAGGGCAACGTCTGCCGCGCCGGCGCGGACGCGTTCGATCAGCCGGTCTGAGTTGTCTTCGATCAGGCTGATCTCGACGCCGGGGTGGGCGAGGCGGAACGCGGCAAGGGCGTCGAACAGTCCGGTGATGGTGCACGCGGTGACCATGCCGACCGCGAGCCGGCCTCGCATCAGTCCGCTCACTTCGTCTACGGCTTGGCGTACCGCGTCCGCGGACGCGAGGGCGCCGCGTGCGTGCTCGAGCGCCGCCGCTCCGGCGGCGGTCAGGGTGGCCGAGCGGCTTGAGCGGTCGATCAGCGTCGCGCCGAGATCGCGCTCGAGCTGCTGGATCTGGGCGCTGACCCCTGACTGGCTGATGTGAACACGTTCTGCCGCGCGCGTGAAGTTCGCTTCCTCGGCGACCGCAACGAAGTACTCAAGCTGCCTAAGCTCCATGATCACGGATTCTAGCGTCGAGCAGAACAATCTGTCGGATTTCTAGTATCGGCGTGCCCGCAATGGAGCAGGGGCATGCTGAGGAGTCGAGCGCCACATCGAGCTCGGTCAACGCGCCGGCTCCCCGCCGGCGCCCACGCCGGCGGGGAGCGGCGGGTTATGCGTTGGGGCTCGGGCCGGGGCCAACCGGCGTGCTAGACCCGGTCGTGCCTGAGGTGCTGCCCATGCTCCCCATCTTGCAGTGATGCCCGTTCATCGGGCCAGGCGTCCCAGCCGTCTTACTGGGGGCGGTCGTCGAGCTCGGCGTCGTGGTGCTCGACGTCGTGGTCGTTGCCGTGCTCGACGCCGACGCTGACGGTGTTGCCGTCGCCGTCGAGCTGGCCGCGCTCGCGAGCGCCGCACCGCCGCCGGCAACTGCGCCGATCACAGCGAACGCGGCGAGTGCTCGTCTGAGCTTGCTCTTCATTGTAAACCTCCACTTGTAGGGTTCCGCACAATGTGGCCGGCGAATGTCAGAGCCACGTAGGAAGCCACGAAGAATGCCCCCTGGTACGACTCGGCGATTCTCTGACCTACCCGCCGCCGGCGCTCGACGGCGTGAGCGACCCCGGCGCTCCCGGGCCGCCGGGAGCGCCACTTTGGGCAGCCTGGATGCGTCCCTGCCAGACTGCCTTCGCCCCGAGATCGCCGACTCTGAAGGTCATGTAGCCGGCGCCGATCGCCAGCAGGACGAGCACGACGCGCAGCGCTGCGAACACCGACTTTCCTGAAAGCAGGCGATCGACGATGCCCAGGCCGGTGGGCATGCCGCTCGAGATGCGCTGCGCGGCGAATGTGACGATCAGCGTCGCGGTGAAAACGACGTAGACGATCGCGAGGATGTGGGCGGCGTGCGAGTGCTGGGAGATCAGCTTGGCGGCCTCGCCCTGCAGGTGCAGCGCGGCGCTCAGCGCGGCGCCGGCCTGCATCGTCAGGAATACCGAGCTCATCGCGGCGATCGATACGACCGCCAGCGCGATCCCGTAGCGCGCGAACCATTCGGGTTTGACCATGAACACGATCGCGGCCATGATCGTGCTCGGGATCAGGATCACCGGCACATGCACAAACAGCGGATGCGCGGGCAGACCGCTGTAGATCGTGGTGATGCGGATTGGCAGCGTCAGGAAGCCGAGGAACCCGAGCAGCGTCAGCACGAACTCCGCGCGGCGCCAGTCGACTCGATTCTCACTCGTTGGATCAACAGTTTCGGTAGTCACGGCGCCGAAGTCTGCGAACGGCCAATAAGCCAGCGATAAGAAGTTCCTGAATGACCTCTCATCCAGTTCTGACGTGCGCCATCATGCTGTTGCGGTGTGCCGGCACCCGGACCGGCAAGACGGCAAGCTTGCTACCACCCCAGTGTTGGGGACGAGGTGGTCAGCGTCGAGGACGAATCAGATCGGCACAACATGCGGACGACCGTCACGCCGGCGCTGGCGATCACGGTGATGACCGACGCCCGCACGTCGCTGTGTGAACTTGCTCGGTCAGGGCGTGAAGCTGCTGGGTCAAGGCGTGGATCTGCTCTGTGAGATCGGTGTTCTGCTGGAGCAGGTCGGTCTGGAATTGGGAGAGCTCGTCGCGGTGCTTCGCGGCGGCCTCCTCATTGGCCTTATCGGTCCTGGTTTGTGCCTTCTGGGCGATGATCACCAGCGCTCCGGTGTAGAACGCCACGGCCGAGAAGATGAGATTCAGCAGGATCCACGGCTCGGGATCGAACTGCTTGCCGTTCCCGATGTTGGTGATCGTCGACGAGATGTAGTGCACAGCACCGTTGGTGAACACCCACGCGAGGATCAGCACCGACGAGACGATGATGAACGCCACCGTCCCCATCCCGCTCGCCACGCCCTCAGCGAGGCGCTCCATGAAGCTCGAACCGTCCGCGTACGGCGAATCGCCCTGCTGATAATGCTTGTGGTGTCGCAGCGGATCCAGCACTGGCCTGGTCTGCTGAGGCTGCTTCTCCAACGCCGTCGCTTCCATTCGGATTGCTCCCCTCGATTCGAGCCTGCGGTCATATCGTCTCCACTCCCCTGGCGCCTGCGATCCTACGGCTCGACCCCAACCTGCCGCCATCGGACACGCCGATCAGCGATGTTCCCAGCGACGCTCCGCCGAAGTGCCCACTATGGTCAGGCCGGACACCCCCCGCGCTGCCTGTGCCACCACCTCGAGAGAGCCCGATGAAGATCCTCACCTACCAGACCACCGCAGGCGGCCAGCGCCTTGGCGCGCTCTCACCCGACGAGCGCCACGTGATCGATCTCAGCACCGTCGCACCAGACGCGATCGCGCTGCTCGACGGCGGAGAACGGGCGATGGACGCCGCCCGTGAACAACTCGCCAGCTCTCCGCCGGAGAGCTGGAGCGCCCTCGAACAGGTCACCCTGTGTTCGCCCGTTCCTCGTCCCGGAACGATCCGCGAGACGATGACCTTCGAGGCGCACATCATCAACTGCATTCGCCAGCGGATGGGCATCCTCGGCCCACTCGACGAGCGCCTTGCGCGACTCGTCGGCAGCCGCCGCTCGCTCGCCGGACGCCTCAACAGCTCCTTCTATGAGCGGCCACCCTATTACAAGGCCAACCCGAGGTCGGTCGTCGGCACCGACACCGACATTCGCATCCCCCCGTACACCAGCAAGTTCGACTACGAGCTCGAGTGGGGCATCTACGTCGGCAAGCAGGGCACAGACATTGCAGTCGACCGCGCGCGTCAACACATCGCTGGCTACACGATCTTCAACGACTTCTCCGCCCGCGACATCCAACAAAAGGAGATGCGTGGACGCCTGGGCCCCGCCAAAGGCAAGGACTTCGATACCGGAAACGCGATCGGCCCATGGCTCGTCACGCCCGACGAGATCCCCGACCCCTACAACCTCACGATGACCGCCCGCGTCGACGGCGAGGAATGGTCCCGCGGGAACACCGGAGAGACCTCCTACCCGTTCGAGGAGCTGATCGCCTACATGTCGCGCTCCGAAACCCTCTACCCAGGGGACTTCATCGGCTCCGGCACCTGCTCCGGCAGCCAAGGCAAAGGCTGCGGACTCGAACAAGGACGCTTCCTCACCGCCGGCAAACTCGTCGAACTCGAAGTCGAGCGCATCGGCGTCCTGCGCAACCGCGTGACCTAGGGCTACCTAGGGCTGGTGAGCTATGAGCATCGACCGCCACGTTCAGGAGTCGCGGCGGCTCAGCATCGAGCTCGCAGACGTTGACCGCGCCCGGCGCACGTCAGGACTGGTCGTTCTGGAGGGCTTCCACGCGGTCACCCACGCAGTCCGGTTCGGGGCTGAGGTACTTGGCGCTTGGACTGCTGATGCGGATGCGTTGGAGGATCTGCGAGCACGGTTGGCGACCGACGTCCAGTTCCCGGTCGAGGTAGTCGACACGGCGGCTCTCAAGGCCGTCGTGCCGCGGGGTCAGCTGGTAGCAGTAGCCCGGCGGCCCAGCCAGCCGCATCCGGACACGATTCTGGCCGGTCCAGGCCACGTCGTTCTGCTGGAAGACCCCAGACACTTCGGCAACTTGGGCGCGGCAGTCCGGGTAGCAGCCGCCGCCGGCGCCGCCGCAGTCATGACCACAGGTCGCCTCAACCCGTGGCACCCGGATGCGTTACGCGGGAGCTCCGGCCTGCACTTCGCCGTGCCCGTCTACCACCTGCGCGCTGTCAGGACAGCGGGCCGCGAACTCGTGGCCCTCGACCCAGAGGGGGAGCCGTTGACGCCTGGCAAGTTTCCGGGTGCGGCGGTCCTGGCTTTCGGTGCCGAGCGTCACGGGCTCAGCGACCAGCTCTTGTCTGCGGCGCACCGACGGGTCGCGCTGCCGATGGCTGCGGGAGTTTCGTCGCTGAACCTGGCGACGGCAGTCGCGGCCACCTTGTACGCGCTGCGCTTCGCTTATTGACTCGTCGCGTCGCTGTCGTCGGCGACGAGGCGGAAGCGTGCCGCGGCGTCACCCCAGACCTCCTGCAGGTACGCGCGTACGGCGTCAAGGCCCTGGTCGTGGAGTTGATACAGCCTGCGCGTGCCCTCGGCGGAGGAGATCACGAGCCCGGCTTGCTTGAGCAGCCGCAGATGCCGCGAGACGGCCGGCCGGGTGATCGGCATACCGTCGGCGATCTCGCGCACCGAACGAGGGCCGTCGTGGAGCAGCTCGAGGATCTCGCGGCGGTGCGGATCGGCGAGCGCCTCGAACGGGTTCGTGGCTGGCCGCATCACGGGGTTGATGGTAGCCGATCCGTTACGGTAACCTTAGCGTTACCATGAGCGAACCAGCCACCGGCAACGGCACCAAAGAAGATCCCTGGGTCCTGCGGACCCCACCCGGCCAATCGGAGTATCTGGCCTACCGCGACACCGACGCTGACCCGCCGACCCTCGTCTGCGTCGTCGGCAAGACGACGCTCGGCTACCAGCTGCGCTGCCTGGAGGACCTCCACGCGATGCTGATCGAGCATCGCGACTGGATGGCGCTTGGTACCAGCGACGAGCAAAAGCCCGCTGCCGAGGGTACCGTCGAGGCGTGGGCACGCTCGCCGGAAAATCCGGTCGAGGGTTGGTACGGCGTCAAGAAGGGGCTGCGCGGGCGGTTCGCGAATTACGTTCCGCCGGTCATGGAGCACCTGGGGCTCGCCGAGCTCGAGCACAACCCTCGCAACAACCGGATGCGCGCCCGCTGAGATCTCAGCCTTTCAGGACCCGAACTCCGCACCTGCAGCGCGCCCTAAGGGCACCCGCCCTAACGCCAATCTCGGACCGCCCGTCCCAGGGTCGGGCTGACTTCGGTTCTCAGAAGAGGCGCCAGTGACGCCGCTGTGGCCACGCCGGCGTTGACGCGATCGGTTGAGTGAAAGCAATCCCAGAAGCGAACCAGTCCGTCCTCACCGTCGACCTCGAACATCTTTGCCGCGAGCCGCAGCCACCGGTACTGGAACCAGACGTAGTTCAACGGGCTCATCGAATCGTCAGAACCCGTGTAGTGGGCCTGCAGCTCCTCGAGCGTGCTGTACTCCTCGGCGCGCATCCGAGCGGCAAGCTTTCGACTTCCCGCTCCAACGGTTGGGAGCACCTCGAGCGTCGGCAGGCGCGCCGGCAGCTGGGTTGCGACGAACGCGTGCATGGCCACGTTGACGAAGATCTCACTGAGCCAGAAGGTCGGCAGCCGCAGATCTCCGAGCACCTCGAATGCGTGACCGAGCTCATGAATCGTGATCAGGTCGAAGAACGACTGCAGGTTCAAGCCACCGGCGCCGTCCGGGTATGTCGCGAGCAACTTCGCATACCCTCGGGGTGACGCGTCGCGGAGGTCCCGCGCAAGCTCGACCCAGAAGTCTCCAGCTCCGGCTGGCATCACCACGACGCCAGGACGGATCCCGCCAGCATCATCTGTGAAGAACGGCAGCCCATACGGGCCGTTACCCGACCAGTCCGCCTCGCCGGCCACGATGATGGCGATGTCCGGCTCAACTGCTGAAAACAGGCGACTGAAGTAGACATAGGCGTCCGCGGCGACATCGGCCACAGCCCGCGCCCGCACAAGCGATCCATCGCTGTAGCGAACCTCAAACGGATAACCACCCAGCTGCGGAAGCTCTGATCCCACCGCCACCCGACGAGCCTAGCGACATCCGGATTCACGAAGAAGCGCAATCCGGCAAGGCGCGGGTGGCGGACGGCCCGAGCGGAGCACATGGGCTAGACTGCGGCCGAGAAGCGGGAGGCGTTTCATGGCAACAGCGGATGCGAGCGACGGGATTGACGCGGATTTTGTTCGACAGTCGGTCGTGAGTTCGGCGAAGGCCGATTCGGGGGAAGAGGGGCTGTGCGAGATCCTTTTGCATGGTCACCGTGTGTTTTACCGGTCGGCGGGCAGCGGCCCGGTGCTGGTGCTGATCCACGGGATCACATCGACCTCGGCGACGTGGGCCTACGTGCTCCCGTCCCTCGCAGAGCATTTCACGGTGATCGCTCCAGACCTGATCGGTCACGGCGAGTCCGCCAAACCCCGAGGGGACTACTCGCTGGGCGCATACGCGAGTGGGATCCGAGATCTGCTGATCGCGTTGGGGCACGACCGCGCGACCTTCGTCGGCCACTCGTTGGGCGGAGGCGTGGCGATGCAGCTCTCCTACTTGTTCCCCGAGCACTGCGAGCGGCTGGTGCTGGTCGCCAGCGGCGGGCTGGGTCGCGAGATCAGCGCGGTGCTGCGAGCTGCCAGCCTGCCGGGCTCGGAGCTGTTGTTGCCGTTGCTGGTCAACGATGGAGTCCTTGGGTTCGGTCGGTTGGTTGGCCGACTCCTCGGCCGCGTCGGGTTGCGCGTGCAAGCTGACTTCGGGGAGGTCCTGCGCGGGCACGTCTCGCTCTCCGACGCCGACGCGCGCGCGGCGTTCCTGCACACTTTGAGGCCGATCGTCGACATCCGCGGCCAGCGCGTCGACGCGACTGATCGCATCTACCTCGCCCAGTCGATCCCGTTCATGATCGTCTGGGGAGAACGCGACCCGATTGTCCCCGTTGCGCACGGGCGCAGCGCCCACGAATTAGTCCCGGGAAGCCGGCTAGAGGTGTTTTCTAACGCCGGTCATTTCCCGCACCTCGACGATCCGATTCGCTTCGTTCGCGCGATCCTCGACTTCGTCGAGACCACAGCGCCGGCGCATGTCGACGACGAACGCTGGCGCGAGTTATTGCGCAGCGGTGCCCCGTAATTCCGCCTGGCGCACTAGAAGACGAAGGCCGGCCTGACCTGTGCGTTTGTCGTTGCGGGCGGTCGCGCTGCTTCCGAGTTCGCCGAGCCAGCTCAAGTGCGCCGGATGTCTGACGATTCCCTGGGTGTGAACTTGCGCCGCTCGAAGGACTCGGAGCCAGAGTCAGTCGTCGCCGAACCGGTGGCGCGGGACAGCATCCCGGACGCAGCCCTCGACGCTGTTGCCGCGATCCTGCGCGCGCTCCGGGATACGGCCGTCGGTGACTCAGCGGCGGCGAGCCGGCTCGAGGCCTGGGCCCGCCACATTCTCGTCCTGACTGCACCGCCGGGCTCGCGAGACGCCGTCTCTCTCAACCGCGACTGGCCAGGTCTCAGCAGTCATGTCGTTGCCCACGTGCGCGACGACCGTGCTGCCGTGTCGCGCTCGATCGGCGATCTCGAGGACACGGTCTGGTTGGTGATCGAGCGCCTCTCGCAGGCCATCGTGGGCGACGCTGCCTCGGACGCGTACGCTGCTAGCCAGCTCGAGCGGCTACGCGCAGCGGCCGGCGGCTCCGCGGCGGAACTGAAGGCGACAGCGCTCGAGACTGTCGAGCGGCTCTCGGAGATCATCGACGAGAAGAGCACACGACAGCTCCAAATGGCACGCGAGCTCGGAGCGCGTGTCGACGTCCTCAAAGTCGAGCTCGAGGACACTCGCCGGGAGGCGGACATCGACCCGCTCACAAAGCTCTGGAACCGGGGCGTGTTCCAGCGCGAGCTCCCCCGCGCCGTCCAGGTGCGCACCCTAATCGACGAGCCGGCGTGTCTCGCGATGGTCGACATCGACCACTTCAAGCAGATCAACGACGTTCACGGGCATACAACGGGCGATGGTGCGCTCGCGGCGATTGCGAGCGCTCTCGTGCGCAGCTTCCCGCGCCGCTCGGATGTCGTGACAAGACTTGGTGGAGACGAGTTCGCCGTGATCATGCGGGATGCGACTGCCGCCGACGGTGGCCGGCTTGCGGAACGCTTCCTGACGGCGGTGCGAGAGCTCGAGCTGCCCGGAATTCGCGACACCGTGAAGGTCACGGTGAGCGTCGGTGTCGCCGAGGCGCTCGCCGGCGAGCCGGCGGACAGCTGGTTCGCCCGCGCCGACGGCGCTCTCTACGAGGCGAAGACCGAAGGGCGCAACTGCGTGGCGATCGCCGCCGACGAGTCGGTGGACTGCTCCCGGACCGCCACCTGACGCTGGGCTACAGCGATTTCGCCAGGCTTGACGGATCGCAGGCCGGCACCGGTCGGCGCCGCCGCGGAAGGCTCGGGCCGTATCCTGTCTAAGGGCCTATCTCGATAACCCAGTTTGCGGCTGGCGATAAGCCGAAGGAAGGGCTGCTCAGTGCTCACCGCGTTGACAGATCTCGCTCTGCGCCATCCGCGCCGGATGGCCGTGCTAACGCTCGTGTTCTTCATTGCCGCGGGCGTGTACGGCGGCCCCGCGGCGGGCCTCCTGAACGCCCGCAACGGCTTCGTCGCTCCGTCCTCGCCGTCCGCCCGCGCGCAGCAGGCGATCGAGCGGGCGACCGGTGCCGAGGACAGCCCCGGCGTGCTGGCGCTCGTCAGCGCGCCGCCGTCGAGCGCGGCGATCGCCGCGCTCGCACGGACAATCGCGGCGGTGCCCGGGGTCGCGGCCGTCACGCCGCCGCCCGCCGGCGCGGCGAGCCGCAGCTCGCCGCTAGTTTCGCGCGACGGGCGCTCGTCGCTGATCGCCGTCACGCTGCGCTCGGCGCCTGACCCCAACGCGGTGGTTGGGGCGATCAGAGACCGCGCTCCACGGACGCCGCGGCGTCCTACTGGGCGGATCGGATGTCGCCGGCAAGGAGATCAGCGCGCAAGCGACCAAGGACCTCGGGCTCGCCGAGTTGCTGGCGTTCCCGCTGCTAGCGATCCTCGCATGGCTGATCTTCCGCGGCGTCGCGGCGCTGCTACCGGTCGCTGTCGGCGGCGTCAGCGTGCTCGGGTCGTTCGTGATCCTGCGGCTCGTCAACGAGCAGCTATCGCTATCGAACTTCGCCCTGAACCTCGTAATCGGCCTCGGCCTGGGGCTCGCCGTCGACTACAGCCTGCTGCTCGTGTGGCGCTTCCGAGAAGAGCTGAGCGCGGGGGCCGAGGTCCCGAGCGCGCTCGCAACCACGCTCCGAACCGCGGGCCGGACGATCACGTTCAGCGCTGTCACGGTCACCGCGGCGATGCTGACGCTGACGCTGTTCCCCCAGCGGTTCCTGATCTCGATGGGGATCGGCGGCGCGGCCACGGCGCTCGTCTCGTGCGCGACCGCGCTGCTTGCGATGCCGGCGCTGCTAGTGCTGCTGGCCGGCCGGATCGGGCGCGTGAAGCCGGCACCGGAAGGAACCGGCCGGTGGTACAGGCTGGCTCAGGTCGTGATGCGCAGGCCGGCGCTGGTCGCCACCGGCACGACGCTCGTGCTGTTGGTGATCGCCTCGCCGACGCTGCACGTCCGCTGGGCCGGCGTCGACGCGACCGACCTGCCGGCCGGGCAGAGCGCGCGCGTCGTCTCCGAGGCACTCGGCCGCGAGTTCGCCGCCCAGGAGCTCAACCCGGTCACGATCGCCGCGAGCTTGCCCGCCTCGGCCGGCCCGCAGCTCGACGCGTACACGCTGCGGCTGCGGGCGGTGCCGGGCGTGACCGGCGTGCAACCGCCGCGCTACCTGGGCAGCGATACCTGGGAGATCCGGCTCGGCGCCGCTGGGGATCCGATCTCGACACCTGCCCAGCGGACGATCGCGCTGATCCGTGCGATCCCCGCGCCCGCCCCGGTGCTGGTCGGCGGGGCCGCCGCCTCGTTCGTCGACCAGCGGGCGTCGATCGCCAGCGCCCTGCCGCTCGCGCTGAGCGTGCTGGCGGCGGTGACGCTGGCGATCCTGTGGCTGATGACTGGCTCGGTGGTGCTGCCGGTCAAGGCGCTGCTGATGAACGCGCTGACGGCGGCGACGGCCACCGGCCTGCTCGTGTTCGTGTTCCAGGACGGGCGGCTGGAGAGCGCGCTCGACTACGCCGGCCAGGGAGGGATCGAGCAGACCGATTTCCTCGTGCTCGCCGCGATCGTGTTCGCGCTGTCGACCGACTACGGCGTGCTGCTGATGACGCGGATCAAGGAGGCGCGCGACGGAGGCCGGGACAACCGCGAGGCGATCGCGGTCGGGCTCGAGCACACCGGGCGGGTCGTCAGCGCCTCGGCGGTGCTGCTAGCGGTCGCGATTGGCGCGTTCGCGACCTCCAGGATCATCTTTCTCAAGGAGATCGGCCTCGGCGCGCTCGCCGCAGTGGTGGTCGACGCGTTCGTCGTCCGCTCGACGCTCGTGCCGTCGCTGATGGCGCTGCTCGGCGAGTGGAACTGGTGGTCGCCGCCGGCGCTGCGCAGGTTGCACAACCGGATCGGACTCGACGACCGGTCATGATCGTCTAAGAGCCCTAACTCGGCCCGGTCGATGCTCTGGTCGCGTGGCTGCCGGCTGGCACGGCATGCGGTGCTGGATCGCCTATGGTCCGTCTCTGGCGCCGTTCGAGATGCTTCGCGACAGAATCACCAAACGCACGGGGTTGCCCCGGCCCCGACGAGACGAAGGCACGACATGGCTGCGATGAAATGGTGGGGCTGGGGGCTTGAGGGCCTCGAGTTCACGCACGATGACAAGCCTGAGCTGGGGCCGTTTATCAAAGAGGCGCTCGGCCTGGAGGTCGAGCATGCGACATCGGCGCCGATGCGCTTCGAAGACCTGAGCATCCCCGAGCCTTGGCTGCCGAACGACCTGCGCGCTGGGCTGGTGCAAGGGGTCACCGCTGCATTCGTATCGGTCGATCCGCGGGACCGCGTTGTTCACGCGCGCGGCAAGTCGCTACGTGATCTCGTCCGGCAGCGTCGTGGCGATCTCCCGCGGGTCCCCGATGTCGTCGTGTACCCCGGCAGCGAGGACGAAGTTGCCGCCGTCCTGCGTGCGGCCGTCACCTTTGACGCCGTCGTGATCCCCTTCGGCGGGGGCTCCTCGATTTCCGGCTCTCTCGAGGCTCCCGCCACCGAGACGCGCCCGGTCATCTCAGTCGACCTCGCGCGCCTCGACAAACTGCTCGCGGTCGACGGTCAGTCACGCCTGGCACGCGTGCAGGCCGGCGTTTTCGGACCGCATCTCGAAAAGCAGCTGGCCGCACGGGGCTACACCCTCGGGCACTTCCCCGACTCGTTCACGCACTCAACGCTCGGAGGCTGGATCGCGACGCGGTCCTCAGGGATGCAGTCCGACCGCTACGGCGACATCGCGGACATGACGAAGGGTCTGCGCGTTGTCACCCCTTCCGGAACGCTAGTCACGCGTCCGATCCCCAGAACGTCCACCGGCCCGAGCATCCGCGGGATGGTGCTGGGCAGCGAGGGGCGCTTGGGACTCATCACCGAGGCGACTGTCCAAGTGCGGCGGATTCCCCAGCGCCGCATGATCCTCGGCTACCTCTACCCGACCTTCGCTGACGGTCTGGCGGCGATGCGCGACATCGCCGCCGGAGAGTGCTCCGTTTCTCTCACGCGGGTCTCCGACCCGTATGAGACGCGGTTCTCGCTCGCTACGCGCAAGAAGCCCACGGTCGCAGACAAGCTTGCGTCCAAGGCGCTGAGAACCTTCCTGACTCGGCGCCTGCGCTACGACCTTGGCGAGATGTGTCTGTCGTTCATCGGCTACGAGGGCAGTGCCGGCTATGTCTCCGAGCAGCGCCGGGCCGTCGGCAAGCTCGCAAAGCGCCATGGCGGGTTGTGCATCGGGTCGGGCCCGGGCGAAATGTACGACCAGAAGAAGTTCGACACACCCTACATTCGCGACTTTCTGCTGGATCGTGGAGTTGCGGCCGACGTGTCGGACACGGCGATGCCATGGAGCCAGTTGATGTCTGTCTACGACGCGGTCAGCGCCGCAGCTAACGGAGCTTTCGCGGAGCTCGGCGTTCAGGGCTACCTGATGTGCCACCTGTCGCACAGCTACCACGCCGGAGCCTGCCTCTACTTCACATTTGCCTTCCGACCGACGCCGCGCGGCGACATGATCGACGAGTACGACGTCGTGAAGTCTTCAATCCAGCAGGCGTTCGTCGACAACGGCGCAACGCTGTCGCATCACCACGCGGTTGGAACCGAGCACGCGCAGTGGCTGGAGCAGGACATCTCGGCACCCGGCGTCGCGATGCTCAAAGCGCTGTTCGACGGCACCGACCCCGGCGGACACCTGAACCCCGGGAAGATCGTCTAAGAGCCTGTCCGACCGTCGAAGCACGGCCGCATGCGCTACGCGACGGCGTCTGCGGGCAGTCCGAGCAGCGCCGCGCTCCGCTCCCACAACCCGCGCGCCAGAACGAGATCCTGGGCGGCGACGCTCGCCTGCCGTACCGTCTCGTCGACGACGTACTCGCCGGTGAGACGGCCGCCCTCCTCGGAGGTGGCAAGCCACACGAGCGACCGCGCACCCCGCTCCGGCGGGCGAAAGAACGGCGCCCCGAGTGTGGTCAGCACCTTCCAGACGCCGTTCTCGTTCTTGCCAAAGCCGGTCCGCACCACGCCCGGATGAAAGCAGTTGGCGTGCAGCTCGGGCGCGCGCCGCGCGAGCTCCCGCGTGAACAAGATGTTGCACAGCTTCGACGTACCGTAGACGCGCATCGCCGCATACGAGCGCGTCGACTGGAGATCGTCGAGATCGAGCCTGCCGCCTGTGTGGGCATCCGACGCCGTCGTCACCACCCGGCCGCCACTGAGACGATCGAGCAACAGGTTGGTAAGCAGGAAAGGCGCCAGGTGGTTGAGCGCCAGCGTCTTCTCAAACCCCTCCGCGGTGACTGTGCGCGAAGCGAACAGCGCACCCGCGTTGTTGGCCAGCACATCGATCCGATCGTGCCGGTCGCGCAACTCCTCGGCGAGCTCCCGCACACTCGCCATCAGCGACAGGTCCGCGACCTGAGCGTGCACGGGCGCATCGCCACCCGCTGCCCGCGCCTCGCGCACCACCGCCTCGACCCGCTCGGACTCGCGCCCCACTACAACAACCTCCGCGCCGCCCCGCGCCAGGGCGATCGCCGCCGCGCGGCCGATCCCGCGGGTAGCTCCAGTGAGGACGACCAGCGTCACACCGCGACTGTACACCGACCTCAACGCCGGCGCGCGAGGCACGCCCCACGCCCCACGCCCTACGGCCGCCGTCGTAATGTATTCGTAGGATGCAGAGTCATGGCAGCGCTACTACCACGCGTTCGGCGAGCTGGCCGATCCGGATGACCGCGGGCCGCCGATCACCCGCGCCGGCGTAATGGGCGACCACCTCATCGTCCTTCACTCTGCGGTGCGGGATTGCCGGGGCTACAGCCGCCACGACGCTCCCTCGATTCTGTTGGACGGCTCATCGATGGCGCGCGACACGGAGCACGGCCGCGCGATCACCGCGCAGCTGACACGCCGCCACGGAACGCTCGAGGAGGCGATCGCTGCGGCCGTCTTTGCGCTCGGCGCCGCGGGGCTGTCCAAGAGCATCCGCCGGCAGGCGCGCGCGGCATGCGAGGACTACTTCTACAGCCGGCTCGAGCTGACGCCGAGCCACGAGTTGGGGGGACTGGAACAGTTCGTCGAAACGCTCGAGCTCATGCCCGAGCCGATGTACCTGGCACTGGAGAGCGTAGTCGGCCTCGTCGTGGACGGCCAATACGAGGAGCTCAGCGTCATGTCTGGCGATCGGCTCAGCGTCGAAGACCTGCGCCGCCGCGTCGAGGAGGACTGCCCCGAGTCGCTGGTGCTTCCCCCGCGCGAGACCTACGCGGTCGAGGCGATCGCAAAGTCCGATGATCCGGACCTGCCGGGCTGGTCCTACTTTCTGGATCTGTGGACCGATACCGGCCCTGCGCGCCTTCACATCGAAGGCGAGCTCGAGGAGTCGGGCGGGCGCTTCACGGCGACGCTGAGCGACATCCTACCGTGATCTACCGTCTTCCGGTGCGGTGTGCGTGCTCGTAGAGTCAGTGGTCGACCGCTCGACGGCCTGATGCTCCGAAAGTTGGCCGTCAGACAGGCCCTTAAACGCGGAAAGCCCACCCGTGGATGGACTCTCGGCCATCAGAAGATCAGGCGGCTTTCGCGGGAAGGGGACGTTCAGATGAAGGTCTCGCCCTCTGGTTGCCCTCGCTATCTGACCCTACGATCTTAGCGCACCCGCCTCCGGGCGTCGCCGCGCCTTGGTCGGTGTCAAGGATTTGCGTCCCCATTGACCTGCATCACAAGGACCGGCACCGACGTCATGGCGACGATGCTCCAGCGTAACCTGTCCGGTCCGCTCGATACCGTGCGATCGTGTTGAGTGTCCAGGAGCTCCAGACGAGAATCGAGCGTTGCCTCGAGGACCTCTCAGAACAGGCTGAGCGGCTGCGCGCCGCGCTAGACGCGCTGGCCCCAGCCGCAGACGCGCTGGCCCCAGCCGCAGACGCGCTGGCCCCAGCCGCAGACGCGCTGGCCCCAGTCGACCCGGCGCCCGCGAGATCGAACACGGACACGACCGGCACGACCGGCGGGGCCGCGAAGTCGCAGGCCGAAGAGAGCACCGCGCCGGCCACGGGCGCCGAGCGGGCGCTCCACGACCTCCGCAGCGAGCTCAGCGCCGGTTTGCGCAACGGCCGCAGCTGACTTCGCGGTCGATCAAAGCTGGCGCGCCCTCCTCAAGCGGAGAGCGTGAACGGGGCGACCAGACGGATCACAACTCGCGTAGGCACGGTCGGAAGGCTTGCGTAGCGTTGCTACGCGGCGCCTTCCGCCCGCACCGTCTCGCTTGGTCCGGCGCTCGCCAGCCGCACACTGGGTGATTCGGACAGGCTCTAAGGGCGCCTAAGGGAGGCGAAACTGAGCAAGAAGTCCGGTCAGCGTCTGCGTAGCGTCGGAGAACTGTTGCGTGGAGGCTGACAGCCGCGCGCTGGCCCGACGGGCATCGCCCACGAACAGCGCAGTACGCTCATGACTGCGACGCAGTGATGTCGCAAACGCGTTGTCATCCGCGCCTTGCGTGATGCCGCTTGCCTGCTCGCTCCAGTTAGCCGATGTGATACTCATTGGGGACCGCCTTTGGTTTGGTTGTGTGGTGAGGGAGTCGTTTCGCGGGAGGTCGGTGTCATGCGACCGATCTACCAAGCGTGAGATGAGGGTGTTTGGCGATCAAGCTGTGGGCCTGACATTCAAGCTCTGGCGATCTCGAGCAGGAAGCACACTGGGCGTGAGTCCGCGTCTTTCACGAGCGTGCCGTTGACTAGCACCTCGAGGCAAGCGCCCGAGGCGTCCAGGCCGCGCTCGCGAAAGCTCAGCCGCTGGACCTGGCCCGCGAGCGCCAGATCCAGCATCACGATCGTGAGATCCACATCCCGCGGGTCGATGATCTCGCTGAGCAACCGCCCGATCACGTCCCCGCGGCCGTAGTGCAACAGTCGACAGAACGCCTCGCTGACATCATTGATACGCCCATCTGGCGTCAGCAGACAGGCGGGAGTCTCGGTCATCGCGCAGCGTTCTTGGAATCGGCGCTGCTGCTCGACGAGCGCCCTGATGGCTTGGCTGTCGGTGCTCATGGAGATAGCATCGGCGAGGCCTGCGAGCGTCCAGATCCTCCGGTTAGGCGGACTTTGCGCCGGGCATGTCCTACGATCGGACTCCTCCAACCGTCTGCCTTCGTGGTCCTCTCCCTAGCGACGCGTGGGGCTTTCACAATCCCTTTGTCATGGCCGCTTCACCCTCTAATCCGCGAACGAGCGTCGTTGTCGTCGATGATCATCCGATGTACCGCGCGGGTGTGATCGATGCGATCAAGCGCCGCCCCGAGCTTGCGTTCCTTGGCGAGGCGGCCGACGGCCTCCAGGCGCTCGAGCTGATCCGCGAGCTCAGGCCCGACGTCGCGCTCGTCGATCTCCAACTTCCAGGGCTGGACGGCCGGGAGATCGCCGACGCCCTCGGCCGCGACCAGCTCCCTACCCGCGTGATCATCCTGTCTGCGCACTTCGACAGCCAGACGGTGTACGCGACGCTGGGGGCGGGAGCCTCGGGCTATCTCTCCAAGGACGCCTCGGGGCGGGAAATCTGCGAAGCCGTGCAGGCAGTGGCACGCGGCGAGACCGTACTCGGTCGCGACATCCAAGCCGCGGTTGCGGCCGAGATCCGACGGCGCGAGCCGCGCGCCGGCACCGTGCTGAGCGATCGCGAACACGAGGTCCTGCAACTCACCGCGGACGGCCTGTCGGCCGGCCAGATCGCCGGACGGCTGCACCTCAGCCCAACGACCGTCAAGACCCACCTCCAACGCGTATACGAGAAGCTCGGCGTGTCTGACCGCGCAGCAGCGGTCGCCGAAGCGATGCGACGCAAGCTGCTGCAGTGAACCTCCTCAGCGCACCGGCGCCAACGGCCCCATCGGAAACCTGAGCTCAACACTCGCGCCGTGCCCACGCGTGCTGGTGATCGAGATCCGCCCGCCGACCGACTGCGCCCGCTCACGCATCTCCAGCAGTCCGATATGACCCGGCACCGGCGCCTTAGTGGGGTCAAATCCCACACCGTCATCGCTGATGCAGGCCACGACCTCGCCGTCGCGCTCGGAAAGCTTCACTTCAACCGACGTCGCAGAGGCGTGAACCCTGACGTTGCTCAGCGCCTCTGCGACGACCCGGAAGACGATGCTTCGGAGTTCGATCGGCGGCTCGTTCGCGAGATTGCTCTGAAACCTTGTCGCGAGGCTGCTCTCCAGCTCAAACCGCGCCAGGAGCTCGCTGATCGCCGCGCGTAGCCCGCTCTGCTCGAGGCTGGGCGGCCACAGCTCGAACAGCAAGTTACGCAACCGCCGCTGCGCAGCACCCAACGCCAAGTCGAGCTCACCGGCGGCCGCGAGCTGCTCGGGCGCACGCAAGCTGTCTTGCAGCTGCTCGAGCCTGAGCCGCGCCGCGGCTAGGACCTGCAGCGTGTCCCCGTGTATGTCGGCGGCGATCCGCCGTCGCTCGGTCTCCTGCGCGCGGATCAGCTCGCCGAGCACGCGACGGCGCTGCTCGGCCAGACGCTCTGCCTCGAGCTCTGCGCGCTTGCGTCCGGTGACGTCCATCGCGACGACGCCAACACCGATCACCTCGTGCAGCACACCGACCGGATAGACGCTCACCATCCAATGCCTCAACCCCTGAGGCCACGCGGGCTGCTCGAATTCACGCTCAACGATCTCTCCACGATCCAGAACGCGCCGGAAGATCGGCTCCAGCTCGGACCACAATTCCGGCACGAGCTCCACAAGCCGCCTACCAACCAGCCGCTTGACCGGGATGCCAGGCAGCCTTGCGCCAGCCTCGTTGATGTAGGCCAGCCGAAAATCACGATCGACGAAGGCAAGTGCCACTGGCACCGTCGAGAACATCGTTTCGAGCGAGTGCAACCCGCGTTTGTACTCGTCGATGTCCGTGATCACCCCGGCCCACGAGATGATTCGGCCCTCGAGGTCGCGGATCGGACGCGCTCGCGCCATCACCCAGCGGTAATGGCCGTCGCGCCGCAGCGACCGAAACTGGCTCTCCAGTGGCTCTGACCCGTCGATCGCGCGTCCAACAGACGCCGCGACCGCGGCTCGGTCATCGGGGTGAACCATCGCCAACTGATCCGCGAGTGTCGCCTCCGCGGCCAAGCCACCAAACTCCGCCGCGCGCGCATTGCTCCACTCCACTCGACCCTCGGGACCCATCAACCAAACGAGCCCCGGAAGCTCCCACGCGAAGCGCTGGAAACCCTGCCGGTCACGAGCGAGCTCCTCGCCCCAACCGAACGCTGCCGAATCCAAGCCGGCGCCGGCAGCGTCCGTGCTCGAGCTTGCGGAGCCCACATCCTCGCCAGCGATCCCGACCGGATCCGGACCGAACAGCTCAATCGCCGCCGGACCAACCCGCGAGACCAACACATCGAACTGCAAGGCCGTCGCCGACACGCCAAGACTCACCGAGAGCGCCCCACGAAGACGCGCGAACAATCCCCTGGCCTGGTGCAGATGCTCGCGAGTATCGAAATACCAGACGCCGATTGCGCGTCTTTCCTCCCGCCGTACACCCATCGTCCCGAACACAAAACCGGGCTGAGCCCTGAAATAGTCGCCATACACGCTCTTGATGTCCTCAACGAACTGGGCGACGAGCTCCTCCCGGATCGGCGCCTCGACCAGCAGACAGATCATCCAACCAAGCTACATCGCCGCCGCGGCGATTCCAATACCGGGGCTCCTCAGCACGACGCGGTTGGGACCGCTCTGCTTGGCTTCAAAGAGCGCCTGCTGGGCGGCCAGCGACGTGGCTCGGATACTGCCGGCGAAGAGTGTGACCCCGATGCTGATCGTGAGCGGCAGGTTTGTCAGCTCCCGCTCGACGGCATTGCGAATCAGCTCGGCCAACGCAACCGCAAGCGAACTCGAAGTGCCCGCCTGCAGGACCGCGAACTCGTCGCCGCCGACCCGGGCGACGAAGTCGCCCGGGCTCGCGCTCTCGGTGATGGACCGCGCCACAGCGCGCAGCGCATCGTTCCCGGACGCGAAGCCGTAGCGATCGTTGATCGTTCTAAAGCAATCCACGTCGAGCATCAGCACCGCGAACTCGGTCTCACCGTCCTGAATGACCCGATGGCAGCGGTCCTCATAGCAACGACGGTTCCAGAGACCAGTCAGTGGATCACGGTCGGCCATCTGCTCGAACTCGAGGGCGCGGCCACTGGCGTCAAGCGCCGCGGGCCCCGGCGCGCCGGACGCGCCCGCCAGCGCCCCGATCTTCGCCTCACGCCCAGACGCCCCAGGTGCGCTCGCCGCATCACGGGGTAGGAGATCTTCGGGAACGAGCGACCCCACCGGGGGCCGCTCCAGAAGCGCTTCGACGGCCGCGAGAACACCGTCGCTGTGATCGACCTGAGCCACCCGCAACCCACGCTCGATCATCGCGGTCATCGCCGAGCCGCCAACCAGCACCGCAGGACGCCCGGCCATTGACTGCAGATTAGCCAGCAGCGAGATCACCGACGAGGCATTCAGCGCCATCGTCACACTCAGCCCAAGAACCGCAGGTCGATGCGCCTGGCAGGCGGACAGCAGCGCGTCACCAGGGACATCAGCCCCCAAGTACAGAACATCAAAGCCGGCACCCTCGAGCACGTCAGCGACCATCCGCAACCCGAGCACGTGTTGCTCGCCCTGCACGGCAGCCAGAATCACTCGCTCCCGCGAACGCGGCGGCGCGCTCACAAGCCGCGGGAACAACCGCGCGAGCACCGCATAGCTGATCGCGGTCGCGAGATGCTCATCAGCCACGCTGATCTCCTCGCGCTCCCACCGATCCCCAATTTCATCCATCCCCGGTTCGATCACCCACGACTGAACCGCCGCTGGATCCATCCCATCCCCCAGCGCCTCATCAATAACCGCATCGGCAGCGACCGCGCTCCCACCCCGCAACGCAGCCAGATACCGAGCAACCCACCGAGCGTCGCGCTCAGCGCTCAAACGAGGGCTCATCCGCGAGCTACGCGTCCACAGTCGACAGCACGGTGATGGACTGCATCCTATGATCTCTTGATCGCCGAGGCGCCGAACGACTTGACAAACTTTCATCACAACGGATCGACCCTAAGGGCGTGTGTGGATGGCGCCGATTAAATGTCTGTTGACTGGTCCAGAGCCATCGGAGGTCGTGAGCGGTATCGCGCCCGCGTCCGATCGAACGTTCGTCGAGGTCGTGTTGGGTATCCAGAGCCTGGTCTCGAGCTGCGCGGCGCCCGCAGAGATCTACCAGGCTGTGGTCGATGGGGCGCTGCGATTGCTGCGATGCAACAGTGGCTCGCTTCGTTTCGTTGATCAAGAGGATCCGACATGGAGCGTGGCCATGGCTTGGCACGGTTCCGCCGGCCAGGGCGAGCGTTGGCGCCACCGGGCACCGATCACCGAGGGTCTCAGCGGGCAGGTGATCGCAACCGGCAAGCCGGCTGCGCTCGAGGACTACCGGGCGGCGCAGACCGGCTCACAACTCGCGCCGCTTGGTACGCAGGCGATCATCGGCGTGCCGATCCACGAGCAGGGCCGGGTAGTCGGCAGCCTGGTGGTGGGATCGACGTTGGAACGGCGGCGCTGGACCCAGCGCGAGTGGAAGCTTCTATTGGCTTACGGCGAGCACATCAGCGTCGCACTCGCCGTCGTGAGGGCTAGCCATGCCGCCCAGCAGGCATTGTCCGATTCACTGACGGGCTTGGCGAATCGCCGGATGCTGCTTGACCGCTTGGAGCACGAGCTCGTGCGCGCAGACCGTGGCGGCGAGCCGGTGTCCGTGCTGTACATGGACCTCGACGGCTTCAAGCTGGTCAATGATTCGCTCGGTCACAGCGTAGGCGATCAGCTTCTGGTGGCGGTGGCCGATCGGCTACGTGGCTGCGGCCGCGAGGGGGACGTGTGCGCGCGTTTGGGCGGAGATGAGTTCGCGGTGCTGCTATCCGGCCAGATCGATCCCGTCACGGTGGCTGAGCGCATCATTGACGTCTTGCAGCGCCGCTTTCAGATCGCGGGGCACGAGGTGTTCGTCGGCGTCAGCATCGGCATCGTCACCGGCCGCGAAGAGGCCGAAACGCTGCTGGGCCGAGCCGACATGGCGATGTATCAAGCAAAACGCGCAGGCGGAGGCGCCTACGCGCGCTTCGAGCCCAGCATGCACGCAGCGCTCGTGTCCAAACTCAACCTGAGGACGGAGCTTCGTCGGGCGATCGAGCGGGAGGAATTCGAGCTGCACTACCAGCCTCTTTTCGATCTGCGCTCCGGCAAGCTGGTAGCGTTCGAGGGCCTCATCCGCTGGCGAGATCGCGCACGTGGGCTGGTGGCGCCGCTCGAGTTCATTCCAATCGCGGAGCAGACCGGGATGATCATCGAGATCGGACGCTGGGTGCTGGAGCAGGGTTGCTCGCAGCTCGGGGCATGGTGGCGCCAAACGCCAATCGCGCTCAGCCTCAACGTGTCGACGCGGGAGCTGCAGCAGCCGGACTACACCAAGGCCGTAGACGACGCCATCCGCGACCCTCGCCACGGGCCGTTCCCGGCCTCGGCGCTGATCCTGGAGATCACCGAGCGCGCTCCGCTGGAGGGTGTTCCCGGGGTGCTCGAATCGCTGCGGGCGGTCAAGAAACTCGGTGTACGCGTCGCGCTCGACGACTTTGGCACCGGGTACTGCACGCTGTTGAACCTCAGGCAACTCCCCGTCGACCTGCTCAAGATCGCAAAGCCGTTCCTCGACGCGTCGGGTAGCGATGAACGCAACCCCGCCGACCTGCTGGGCGGCATTGTCGCGTTGGGAAAGCACCTCGGTCTGATGACCGTCGCCGAGGGCGTCGAGCGTCCCGAGCAGCAAGCTCTGCTCGTCAAACTTGGCTGCGATTTCGCTCAGGGTTACCTCCTCGGCTATCCACTCGACGCCGCCGGCGCCGAGCGACTTCTCACCGCAGACCGCGCTCAGGCTTCGACTACTGCTCGCGCATAGGTTGCATTCCTGAAGCTGTCGTCCTCGATCGGTACGGAGGAGTCCGCCGATCCGTGCCAGGCTGCGCTCGCTGTCGGCTCAGGCGTGGAGCGGTGCAGTGCGCCCGACAACGTGGCAAGGTTATGGCGTGATGTCCTGCGTGTCGGTGATGCGTCGTCTGCGGCCCGGAGCGCTGCTCGCCGTTGCGCTGCTTGCGGTGCTCGCCGCCGGGGCTGCGCGCGCCAGCGCGCACGCGAACGCGTTTCTAGCTCGGGGCAGCGCCGAGCAGGCCTACGCGACGGGCGTTCCGGGCGGCGCGCAGTTGCAGCTGATCGATCGCGCGGGCCGTGCGGTCGAGTCGGGCCGCGCCGATGCCCTCGGCGGGATCGCGTTCCGCGGTGTGAGCTCGGGGAGCGGCTACCGGATCCGCCTGCTCGGACGCGGCGGCGGCGAGTCACAGCCGTTCACGGTGATCTCGGATCGTCCGGCGCCGCCAAGCATGAAGCTCTACGAGCAGAGGATCCCGACGAATGGCTACGGCTACCTGACCACGCGCGACGGGACAAAGCTCGCGATCGACGTGCACCTGCCATCGGGGCCCGGCCCGTATCCGACGCTCGTCGAATACGCGGGGTACGGTTATGCCGACCCGGCGGGGCCCGACAGCGGGATCGCGCCGATCGCGACCCTGCTCGGGTTCGCGGTGGTCGACGTCAACATGCGTGGGACCGGCTGCTCGGGTGGGGCCTATGACTACTTCGAAGCACTCCAGAGCCTCGACGGATACGACGTCATCGAGACCGTCGCGCACCAGCCGTGGGTGCTTCACCGCAAGGTCGGGATGATCGGCATCTCCTACGGCGGCATCAGCCAACTGTTCGTCGCCGGGACCGATCCCCCGGACCTCGCCGCGATCGCGCCGCTGTCGGTGCTCGACAACTCCGAGACGACGCTGTACGCCGGTGGGCTACTCAACACCGGGTTCGCGTTGTCATGGGCGCAAGACCGCGTCCACGACGCCCTGCCCGCATCCGCGACCGGCGGTCAACCCTGGGCGTACAAGCGGATCCAGGACGGTGACGCGATCTGCCGGGCCAACCAGGTCCTGCATGGCGAAGCTGTCAACCTCGTCGATGAGGTCAGGGCGAACGCCTACTACGTCCCGTCGGTCGCAAATCCGCTCTCCCCACTGACCTTCGTCCACAAGATCACCGTGCCCGTCTTCCTTGCCTGCCAGTGGACCGACGAGCAGACCGGAGGCCACTGCGCCGATCTCGCGGGGCAGTTCACCGGGACCAAGCACAAGTGGTTCACGTTCACCAACGGCACCCACATCGATTCGCTCGACCCGGCAACGTTCGTGCGCTGGTACGACTTCCTGGAGCTCTACGTCGCGCACCAGGCGCCTCGCCTGTCGGCGACGGTCGCCGCGTCCGCTCCCGAGCTCTACAGCGCCGTCATGGGCATCTCCGGTGTAACGCTCCCGGCCGATCCGATCCAGGCCGAGCCGAGCTACGAAGCAGCCTTCGCAGCTTTCCAGGCACTACCGCCCGTCCGAATCCTGTTCGACAACGGCGCCGGCGGCCCGGCCCAGGGAGCGCCCGGCTCGACCTTCGAGGCGTCCTTCTCGCAATTCCCGATACCCGGCACGCAGGCGCAGTTCTGGTATCTCGGCCCGGACGGCACGCTCACCTCAACTCTGCCGACTGCAGCGGGAGCCGACGAGTTCACCTGGAATCCCGCCGATCTCCCCGCGACCGATTTCACCGGCAACACAGCAAGCGGGCCCGGCGGGCTCTGGAGCGCGACCCCGTCCTACGAGTGGGAGCAGAACCCCCCTGGGACCGCGCTCTCCTACCTCACCGCGCCGCTGGCGTCGAACACGGTCGTCATCGGTGGTGGCTCGCTCCGGGCGTGGATCAAGGCGTCCGCGCCGAGCGTCGACCTGCAGGTGACGGTGTCCGAGGTGCGGCCCGACGGTAAGGAGACGTTCGTGCAGAACGGCTGGTTGCGCACGAGTGAGCGCAAGCTCGGGCCCGGCAGCACGCTCCTCTACCCGCTCCCGACCTACCGCCAGGCAGACGTGTCACCGCTGCCGAGGGGCGTCTGGACGCAGGTGACCGTGCCGCTCTACTACGAGGGCCACGTCTACCGCGCCGGCTCCAGGATCCGGGTGACGATCTCGGCCCCCGGCGACGCGCAGCCGATCTGGGCATTCGCGGACACGCAACCAGCGGCCGGAACGGCAACCGTCCAGCTCGCGTACTCGCCCTCGATGCCGTCGAGGCTGACACTTCCCGTCGTCCCCGGGGTCAGCGTTCCGACGCCGCTGCCCCCGTGCCCGAGCCTGCGCGGCGAGCCGTGCCGCACGTATGTGCCACTCGCCGACAAGAGCGTCGCATTCGCCGGCTCGGCTCCAGAACGAGGACGCCGGCCGCCTGCAGCCACGGTCTGAGCTCTGGCGCAACGGCGGCCGGCGCCCGGCACTGTGAAGCAGGCGCGGGCGCTGCTCGGCGCGGGAACCATCCACAGCCCGTGGGGGGTTATATGGGGTGATGGACGATTTCGACGAGTTCGTTG
Source organism: uncultured Solirubrobacterales bacterium (assembly GCA_963709135.1). GTDB lineage: Bacteria > Actinomycetota > Thermoleophilia > Solirubrobacterales > Solirubrobacteraceae > Palsa-465. The sequence continues at coordinate 1,566,274 of CAVPVI010000005.1, forward strand.
CAGGCAACCTCAAGCAGCTGCTGCAGACGGCCTACCTGATCACGTGGGATGCAGGCGAGGCCGAGGATCTCGTTCAAGACTGCCTGTTGAAGGTCGCGCGGCGGTGGCCGCGCGTGCGAGGGATGGCGCAGCCGCGGGCGTACGCCCGGCGGATCCTCGTCAACCTGGCGCTCGACGCTGCCGGCGGCCGTGTCCGGCGCCGCGGCGAGCTCGAGGGGGCACCGGCGGTCGGCGACGGAGCGACTCGGGATCTGCTCGTCGAGTTCGAGACGCGTGACGAGCTGCTCGACGCGCTCGCGCGCCTGACGCCACGTCAACGGGTCGTGCTCGTCCTGCGCTACTTCAACGACTTGACCGAGGCCCAGACGGCCGAGGTCCTCGGCTGCTCGCCGGGGACCGTCAAGAGCAACGCCTCGCGTGGACTCGCGCGGCTGCGCGAGGTGCTCGCACCAATCCCCAACCCAACACGGGAGCCCTGAAAACGAATGTCTGATCAACTCGAACAGAGTCTGCGCGAAGCCCTGGAACAGCGCGCCGCGCAACTCGATCCAGACTCGCTCGCTCGCCTGAGCGCGATCGACTACCACCCTCGGCGGCGCCGGATCAGGAAGCTTCCGGCGGTCGGTGCGGCTGGCGCCACCGGTGTCGCGGCGGCGGTTGCCGCCATTGTGACCCTCGGCTCGAGCGCTGCCCCAGCGTTCGCCGGCTGGCGGGCGACGCCGAGCACCCCGGCGCCGGGACAGCTCGCCCAGGCCGCACACGCCTGTGGGCAGGATCTCGGGAGCCCGGTCTTGACCGACTCGCGCGGTCCCTACACGGCCTCGATCTACGCCGACTCGACCACCAGCGACGTGTGCCTGAGCGGCAACGGGGTCTCGATGTCCTCCAGCTCCACCACCGTGGCGCCGGCCAGCGTGGCGGCGGGTCAGATCCAGCTCGACGGCGGTGGCACGCGCGACTCCGCGGGTAACGCGTTGACGATCGTCGACGGCCAAACCGGAGCAGGCGTCACCGCCGTCACGATCCATCGCAGCGACGGCGACTCGGTGCAGGCGACAGTCGCCAACGGCTGGTACATGGCGTGGTGGCCGGGCACCACCACGGCGACCAACGCGCAGGTCGCGACGACTTCCGGCACCAGCACGGTGGCGTTCCCGTCGATGCCGACCCTGCCGGCGCCGGGCTGCCCGTCCGGAGCCCATTGCGCGTCCGGCTACTCGTTCGGCAGCGGCCGCGGAAGCGCCAGCGGCAGCGGCAGCGTTAGTGGCAACGGCGCTCCTGCGGCCGGCCAGTCGACGACTGCGGTCCGCAGCGGCAGCGCGAGCTCGTCCCAGTAGCAGCGCTGGCGCCGCCGGGGGTGGCCCGCAGGCCACCCCCGGCGCCGGGGTTACCCGGGGACGGTCATCACGTAAATCAGTGCATCGCGAGCCCGACGGTGCATGCTTGGGAGGCACGTCCGGGCACACGCGACAGGAGCGGTCGGCGTGCGACGCCGCGATCATTACTCGCGTGCATGACGCTGCTCAGCGCGCGGTGCTGGCCAACGAACTAACGGACGCGTTCCTCGACGCCCTATCGAAAGTCGAGCAGATCGCCGAGAGCGGCGCTGCATGCCTGGAAAGTCGGATCCGGCGAGCAGAAGCGGCGACCGTCGGCCGTCGGATCGGCCGCGCTGCGAGCGCCGTAGCGGCCGCGCCCGCTAACCGAACACGCACGAACCAGTGCTGCCGCACTGCGGACCGGGCATCGCCGAGCTCACCGTCCCGGTACTCGTCCTCACTCGCACCGAAACGGGCCGGTCGCTTGCGATGTTGCCGGGCCACCACGCGATGTACCAGCCGTTCTCCACCCTTGCCCGCACCGCCCGGCGATATCGACGCGGCATAGCCGCACGCCTGCCCACGTCTGCTTCGCCGCCTACCCCGTCTGAGCGCGCGGTTGACCGACCGCGAACGGCCATGGCACGGCCTGCTCCCTAACCGGCACGCTGTCGAGCCGCCGCCACGCAACCTCATAGGTCGCGGCCACGAGATCCTCAGCGTCCTGCCCACTGAAGACCGCGATGACGCACTTCCGGCGCAGATTGCACGATCGAGACTGATGCCGCGGCGCAGCAACGAGTCGGCGTCCGATAATCCCAACCAACGGCCTGATAGAGACCTCGCCGAGCGTGCTCGGCATCCCTCAGCGAAAGGACACCAATGCCACTCGCCGCTTCTACCTACAGCTTCGGAGACGGGCTGCTCACAGTTCTTGAGATCGCTTTTCTGTTCCTTTGGATTTGGATCGCGATCGGCGTGGTCTTCGACATCTTCCGCAGCCACGACCTCTCCAATTGGGCCAAGGCCCTATGGGTGCTCTTCATCTTCGTCTTTCCGCTGATCGGCGTGCTCGGCTACCTGATCGTGCGCGGGCACACGATGCACGAACACCAAGCGCAAGACCACGCGCAGTACGAAGCGTTCCGCCAGTTCACGCGAGCGCCGAACTCAGCCGGCGCCACGGACGACCTCCACAAGCTCGCCGACCTCAGGGATCGCGGAGTGCTGACCGACGAGGAGTTCGAACGCGCGAAAGCTAAGGTTCTCGGATAGGAACTTGAGACAGCGCCGCCTGGGGCACAGAATGAGGCGACGATGAGCAAGCTCAGAATCAGCATCACGATGTCGCTGGACGGCTACGTCGCCGGTCCAGACCAAAACGAGGAAAACCCGCTCGGGAGCGGCGGACTGGATCTGCACGAGTGGTTCTTCCCGCTCAAGGCGTTTCGGGAGATGCACGGCGAGGAGGGCGGCGTCGTGAATGCCAGCTCTGCGGTAGTCGAGCAGCGCTTGGCGAACGTAGGCGCCACAATCATGGGGCGCAACATGTTCGGGCCGGTTCGGGGTCCGTGGAGGGATGAGTCTTGGCGGGGTTGGTGGGGCGAGAATCCTCCATTTCACCATCCGGTGTTCGTGCTCTCCCACCACCCGCGCGAGCCACTGCAGATGCAAGGCGGCACCACCTTCCACTTCGTCAGCGACGGGATCGAGTCCGCGCTGGGGCAGGCGAAGGACGCTGCGCAGGGACGCGACGTGTCGCTGCCCGGCGGCGCGGCGGCGGTTAACCAGTACCTGGCCGCAGGCTTGGTTGACGAGATCGACGTCTCGATCGCGCCACTGATCCTCGGTACCGGTGAGCGCCTATTCACGGGTCTCGACCGCGGGAAGCTCAAGCTCAAGCAGATCCGCGCAGTCGACGCGCCCGGCGTCACCCACATCAAGTACGAAATCGGCTGACCCTGCGGAAGCGTGTCGCAGGACCCGACGCGGGAGCACGGGTCCGGTCCACGCCCCTATGAGAGCGACACGCGATGCACGGGACTGGATACCAATCGTCCCGAAGCCACGCGGCGTCAGTTTGGGTTGACAAACGGTGTTGTCAGTCTAGACTGACGATCATGAATGCTGAAGACATCGCCTCCGCGATCGCGTCCAACGACCCGTCGATGGGACTCCGCGCCGCTCTAGCTCTGCACCGGCTCGCGGAACGGGTCGAGGCGCACCACGTCGCGAGCGCCCGCCAGCAGGGGTGGTCTTGGCAGCAGATCGGAGACGCCTTGGGCGTCACCCGCCAATCCGTGCACACCAAATACAACAAGGAGTCTTGACTACAGGTCACGGCCCAGCACGTGCTGGCCCAGGTCCTCACGCTTCAACCACCAGATCCCGCGGCGGTGCTGCTGGGCGCTCTCGGCGTGAACACGTCGGACGCGCTGCACGAGCTCGCATCCGCGCTCGCTCAACCTGAACAGACACGGGACCGCAGTTGACAGCGATCGTCAAGGCCGACGCGCTGTTGATGTTCCTGACTATTTCCGGACTGCAGTCTCGACAGGCCAGCCGGCGACCTCGTTGTGATCGAGCCACAAAACCGACGGGATCAGAGCGCGCGACAGAGGCGTGGCTGGCGGTCAGGTGAGAGCACGGGTGAGGAGGTATCCGACGGCGGATTCAAGCGGCCGGGGCGGTCGACTGCGTGGGGTGGGATCCTGGTGAGGTGGCTGAAGCGTCCGAGGGCCGACACCGCGTCACGCGCGACCCGCGTGTCGTGGATCATGCGGAGCGGCTGGCTGGACTCGGTAGCTGGGAGTGGACGCCGGCGACGGGTCAGTTGATCTGGTCGGAGAACTTGTTCCGCCTGTACGGGCTTGAAGTCGGGGCAATCGTTCCGTCCCCCGGGTTCGTGCTCGAGCGTGTCCACCGGGATGATCTGGAAACGGTGGTCGCGACTCTGGAGGCTCTGAGCGCCGGCGAGCCCCGCAGCGTCGAGTATCGCTTTCGTCGCGACGACAGCGAGGTGATGTTTCTGCGCGCGACGGTTGCGGTGATCTCTAAGAGCGAGGCGAGGGATCTGCGGATCATTGGCTCGGTGCAGGACGTGACGACCCAGCGACGGCTCGAGCGTGAGGTCGCGGCCAGGGTCGTCGTGACCGAGGCGCTGGATGACTGGCGGACGCTCGAGGACAGTGGCGCGGAGCTGGTTGCGGGTCTCGCCCGGGTCATGGGGTTTGCCATGGGCGCGTTGTGGGCCCGTGATCATGACGGCTTCGCTGTCCGGGCGATGTGGCATGCCGCCTCTGCCGAACTAGAGTGGGTCGCGGCGCTGACCGCGCGGTGGCGTCCGGGCCCGGGTTCGCCGACGATCGGGCGGGCGTTCGCGACGCGGCAGCCGATGTTGATCGGAGATGTGGCGGCGAGCGTACCTCGGGACCTCGCTGGGGCACTCCGGCGGGCGGGCATCGAAAGGGCGCTGGTGGTGCCGGCGGTGTTCGAGCATGAAACGGTGGCTGTGCTGGAGTTCCTGTCATCCGAGCCGGTTGAACTGACCGATCAGCTCTCGCGCGCGCTGTATGGGGTTGGGCATGAGATCGGACATTTTCTCGCCGGCCGCCGCGGCGAGCTCGTCGGCGCGGCGCTGAACCCGCGGGCGGTCGAGGTGCTGCAGCTTGCCGCGCGCGGGTGCAGTGCTCAGGCGATCAGTGGCCAGCTGGGGGTGAGCACCGCGACGGTCAAGCGACATTTCGCGCGTGCCTACATGCAGCTCGGCGTCTCTGATCGGGCGGCGGCCGTGGCGGAAGCGATGCGGCGCGGCCTCATCAGCTGACCCGCCCGTCAGTAAAACTCCGCATAACGTCGAGTACAACCCCACCGCTCCGGTGAGCCGCTCGGCCCAATCGTGCTTGCGCTCAGCGCTCGATACTGGGGTCATGGCCGTAAATATGCTCGACATGGCTGCGGGCGGCACGGAGCTCGATCGCCTTCGCGGGATTGCGGCGCGGCTGATCGCCCGCGTGGTAGAACTGCGGGAGCGGCTAGGCGAGGCGTCGATGGCTGCGGAGGATCTCGAGGACGCCGAAAGTGCTGGTGCTGCGCTCGCGGCATTGATGGAGGCGCTTCAGCGCAGCGCTCCGGTTGGGCTCGCGTGCCTTGACCGCGACTTCCGCTATGTGCGCGTCAACGACGCGCTCGCGGAGATGAACAGGCGACCGGTCGACGTGCACATCGGCCGGCCCGTCGCCGAGATCATCCCCGAGTTCTGGCCTCAGCTCGAGCTTCCCTGTCGCCGCGTCCTCGAGACGGGCGAGCCGACCGTCAATCACCACGTTGGCGGCGACGGCTCGGCGGGTCGCACGGGCCACTGGCTGAACACCATCTACCCGATCAGGTCAAACGGGACGATCGTCGGCCTCGGCGTCCTGGTGGTGGACGTGAGCGAGCGGTTCGCCGCCGAGGCGTTCCGCAGCGTTGTCACCAACACGATGCTCGAAGGTCTCTACGCGCTCGACGGGGACGGCCGGCTCACGTACATCAATGGGGCCGCGTGCACGATGCTCGGCTGGAGTGCCGAGGAGCTCCGCGAGCGGGACATCCACCGGACAATACATTTCCAACGAGCGGATGGGTCGCCGCTGAGCGAGGACGAGTGCCCGATCTTGGGCGTTCGCCGCAGTGGGCAGCCGGTCGAGCAGTTGGAGGACACGTTCACGCGTCGTGATGGAACGATGTTTCCGGTTACGTACTCCGCCGCACCGCTTCCGAGCGACGGCCATTGGTCGGGCGCGGTTGTCGTCTTTAGGGATGCGACGGAGGAGCGCGCGGAGCAACTCCGCGCGCAACGCGACCTCGAGACGCTGCATTGGCTCGGCCGGGTGCGTGAGGCCATCGACGAGGATCGCCTGGTGCTCTACTCCCAGCCGATCATCCCGCTTAGCGGCGGTAAACCTTCCGAAGAGCTGCTGGTCAGGATCGTCGGGCGAGACGGGGAGATCATCGGCCCTGGCGCCTTCCTGCCCGCTGCCGAGCAGTACGGACTCATTGAGGAGATTGACCGGTGGGTGATCTCTCGCGCGATGCGGATCGCCGCCACGGACCGTTGCGTGGCAGTCAACCTTTCGGCCAAGTCGGTCAGCGATCGCCTGCTCGCGTTCGTTCAAGAAGAGATGGTGGCTGCCGGCGCCGATCCAAGCAACCTGATCTTCGAGCTGACAGAGACCGCGCTGCTCGATGACATCGCGGCGGGTGAGGAGTTCGCCGCAGGCGTCGCCGAGATCGGATGCGGACTGGCGCTTGACGACTTCGGCACCGGCTTCGCGAGCCTCACCTACCTCCGGGTGCTTCCGGCGGGATACCTCAAGATCGATATCGAGTTCGTCCGAGATCTAACACACAGCGAGACCAACCAGCATCTTGTCCGCTCGATCGTTCATCTCGCTCGTGGGCTGAACAAGAAGACGATCGCGGAGGGCGTGGAGAACGAGGAGATCCTGGCGCTGCTCCGGTGCTTTGGAGTCGACTACGCCCAGGGATTTTATCTCGGCCGCCCTGAACCGGTCGATGGCGCTCCCCAAAGCTCAACAACGAGTACGGATCGCGACCGCGAGATCGCGGAGCCGCCCGTGCGACGCGTCCGCAGCGCACCCCCGGTGCCATGATGTACACGGGGGCGGGCTCGGTGCCGGCGGGGCGACCGTCGGTGTGATCGCCGGCGGGCTTCTCGGCCGGTACGCCGGGCTTGCCGCCCAATACCAGCAGACTGCCGAACGCCAGTGCCGATGATGCTTGTGAGGCGGTAGCGTCTGCGCAATGCAGCGCAACTCGCGGCATCTCTACTCCTCCGGCGCCGACGAGCAGCGCACAGCTTCTGATCCCGCGCTGACGCGGCGAGCTGGCGCCGGCTCGCGTGTCAAGGTCCGGCGCGAGGTCGCGGGCCGCCGCGGCAAGGCCGTGACGACCGTGTCCGGCGTGCCGCTCGACGATGCTGCACTCAAGTCGCTCGCGAGCAGACTCAAGAAGCGCTGCGGGGTCGGCGGCTCGGTCAAGGACGGCGTCATCGAGATCCAGGGCGACCACCGCGACGACGTCGTCCAGCTGCTCAAGGCAGAGGGCTACACCCCGGTCCTCGCCGGAGGCTGATGCGCATCGACAAGTGGCTATGGACCGCGCGCCTGTTCAAGACGCGCACGCTCGCGGCGGACGCGGTCGCCGGTGGCCGCGTGCACGTCAACGGCGCGGCGGTCAAACCGAGTCACGCCGTCACGCCGGGCGACCGCATCGAGATCAGCTACGGTCACATGCGACGGACGGTGCTTGTGCGTGGCGCCTCCGAGCGCCGCGTCTCAGCCGCGCAGGCCGCGCAACTCTATGAAGAGACCGCCGAGAGTCGCGCGGAGCGCGAGCGCCAGGCGGAGCTCCGCCGGCTCGACGGTCACCTCGCCCACGGTCCCCGGCCGACGAAACGCGATCGCCGCCGCTACGACCTTGGCCAGCGTTAGTTCGCCGAGCTAGTCGCGGTCCTTGAGGTGGTCGCGCGCGAGCTCGTTGAGCCGCTCGCGGCGCTCGTTATCGCGGCAGATCGACACCGCCTCAAGGTGGACCTCGCGCGCGACTGCCATTGCCGGATCGCGGCATGCTCCGTATCGGTCCCTGGGTGTCGCTTCCGGTTTGGATATCGCTCGCACGCGAGCGCGGGGACGGTAGCCTTAGCTTGGTGCGCACGGTCATTCTTGACCCTCCCTCAGCCGGGCTCGATGAGCTGCTAGCGCGGCGCGCGCGCTCCGGCCTCGATCGACTCGACGAGATCTGGGATGGTGAGCTGCATATGGTTCCCGCGCCCGGCCATGCACACGCGAGCGTCGCTCAACAGCTCGCCGAGCTCCTCGGCCCAGCGGCCCGCGCCGCAGGTCTCGAGGCGACCATGCACGAGTTCAACCTGGGGGAGAACGAGCGCGACTTCCGCGTCCCGGACGGCGGGCTGCACCGCGCAGGCGCCGCCACGATGTGGCACTCGACCGCGGCGCTGGTCGTCGAGATCGTCTCGCCAGGCGATGAGAGCTGGCAGAAGCTCCCCTTCTACGCCGCCCACCACGTCGACGAGGTCCTGATCGCCGACCCGCAGACACACACTGTGCACTGGCTCGCGCTCGAGCACGGCGAGTACCGACCGATCCAGCACAGCGGTTTGCTCGACCTCGGGCTCGTCGAGCTCGCCGAGCGGATCCAGTGGCCCGAGGTCGAGCACCCGGCAACAGAAACACGCTGAGATCAGGCTAAACCGCTGGCGATCCTACGTCGGCGGCGCTGGCAATCAGCGCCCGTTGCGCAACCCCGCGGTCAGCTCGCTGCAGCTCAGCGATCACGCGCGCGGTCGGCGGACGGAGTGATCGCGCGCTGCTTCTCGTGCACAACTTTCCCGGGCGGTTGCTATTGCGTTGTGCCGAGGACGCGGGCGATCGCCTCGGCGCGGTTGCGCGAGTTGGTCTTGACCATGATCTGGCGGAGGTGCCATTTGACGGTGCCCTCGGTGAGGAACAGTCGTTCGCCGATCGCGGCGTTGGTGAGGCCCTGGGCGACCAGTCGCATGATCTCGAGCTGCCGAGCGGTCAGCGGCGCGTGCGGTGTGTCGGGCGGCTCGGGCGCGTTGCGCAGCTCGAGTTGTTGGAGTTCGTTGGCGCGTCGTGCGAGCTCGGCGGAGGTGCTCTGTAGCGCCTCTTGGGCGAGCTTGGCGTCGGTGATGTCCTGCACGATCCCGATCGCACGGCTTGGCTGGCCGGTCTGGTCGACGACGATCTCGCCATAGCAGCGCACGGTTCGGACTCTGCCGTCGGAGCGGATCACGCGATAGTCAGCCGTGAATGATGACCGTTCGGCGATCGCGCATTGGAGAGCTCGGCTGACAAGTTCGCGATCGTCTGGGTAGACCCGCTGATTGATGCCTTCGAAGCCGGCGGCAAATTCGTCCGGCGTGAGCCCGTAGATGTCGAGTAGGCCGGCTGAACAGATGAGGTGGTTGTTGGCGAGGTCCCACTGCCAGCTTCCGATCCGCGCAACGCGCTCTGCTTCTGCGAGCTGTGCACGGCTGTCGCGCAGCTCGTCCTCGACTTGTCGTTGCGCGGTGATATCGGAGTTCAGCTCGATGATCGCCAGCGCTCGGCCGTTGGCGTCGCGTTGCATCGCTTGGCGGCTGGAGACGAGGATCTCGCTGCCGTCCTCGCGACGATGCCTCACCTCACCGTGCCAGTGTCCGTCGCGCGCGAGCGCCTCATCGACCGCTTCCCGGGAGTCGGGGAACACGGTGGCGAGCAGCTCGTGCGTGACCCGCCCGATCGCTTCTGCGGTGCTGTAGCCGTACATGGCCTGTGCCTCCCGGTTCCAGAAGCTCACCCGGCTCTGTGATGGCTCGCGCACGATCACCGCGTCGTGCGCGAGATCGAGCAGCTCAGCGTGCAGCGCAAGCTCCTGCTCTGCGGCCCGGCGCGCTGTCACGTCGCGGATCGCGGCGCAGATCAGCGTCTGGTTCTCGTCGCCGAGTGGGCTGAGTGAGATCTCGACCGGGAACTCGCTGCCGTCTTTGCGGCGCGCGAACAGTTCGAGCCCTTCGCCCATCGCCCGGACTCGCGGGTGCGCGGCGTAGTGGGCGCGGTGCTCGCGGTGGCGGTCGCGGAGCAGTTCCGGGACGAGCACTTCATGGTTCTGGCCGATCAGCTCCTCGCGCGTGTAGCCGAACAGCGTTTCGGTCCGGGCGCTGACGAGCTGGATCTCCCCGTCCGCGTCGACGACCACCATCGCATCGGGAGCCGATTCGATCACGTCGTGGAACCTGGCCTCGCTCGCAGCCAGTTGCGCCTCGGCGCGCCGGCGCTCGGTGACATCACGCGCGGAGACCACCAGCTGCTCGCCCGCGCGAGCGACGACGGTCTCGATCACTCGGCGAGCGAACTCGGTTCCCCACGCTTGCTCGGGTTGGTAGTCCTCGCTCCGAAACGGCGTGCCCGTCCGCGCGACCTGCCGGTAGAGCTCGAAGCGCTCGCTGCGCGCCCATCCTGGATGCACCTCGTCGGCAAGCCGCGTGAGTATCTCCTCGCGGTTGCGTCCGATCAGTTCGCACAGCGCGTCGTTGACGTAGTCGTAGCGGAAATCGACGATCTCACCGTTCCCGTCATGGACGGGGGACTGGATCGCGACCGCATCGCGCATCGATCCGATCGCGGCCTGGAAGCGCTCCTCGCTCTCACGCAGCCTCGCCTCCGCGGCGCGGCGCGCGGTGATATCAGTGAAGGTGGTCACGACCGCGTCCTCGCCGGCGTCGTCGCTCCCGGCGTGGAACGGCATCGAGTTGATCGAAATCCAGCTCAGCGACCCGTCCGGCTTGTGCACCCCCATGATCACGCCCTCCAGCGGAGTGCGGGTACGGAGCGTGACCAACGCGGGATGCTCCTCGCCTGGGAACGGAGATCCGTCCTCGTGAACCGCCCGCCAGCGCGGATCGACCGACGTCCTGCCCTGCATCTGTTCCGCGGTCAGCCCGAGGATCCGCTCGGCCGCCGGGTTACAGCTCGTGATCGTACCGTCCTTGTCCTGTACAACGACCCCTTCCGACAGCGCTGCGAGCGCCTGCCGATAGACCTGCTCAGCGGCGGCGTTATCGGTCGCGGTCATCAATCAGACCTCGTCAGAACCGAAGCCGAGACCGCGCCACTGCGCCGCGCCTCCCGGCTCGGAGCAGTGACCACAGCAGCTATCGATACACCGTCCTCGGGCGTCGGTGTTGCCCCGCAGCGCATCCGTTCCTTCACCGACCCATCGCAGCTCAAATCCTGAGCGCGCGTTCCGCGCCGAGTTCCTGGCCGCGCCGTTGGTATTGCCGGCCGGCAGCCCACCGGCTCCGCCGAAGTGCGGCGTTTCGGGTCCCACCCGGCCGTGTGGTTCACGCACCTTGACGTGCTTGACATCAGGCCGCGGTGTTGATCACGTCTTGCGGCGTGGTGTGCGGCTGCGGATCGCTGGCTGCTCATCCGTCGCGATCGTCGCGTCGCGAGCCTTCTCGGCCACCTCGAGCCGCTGCTGCGCGGTCTGCAGATCCGTCTGCAGCTGTGCGCGCAGCCGCTGCTCGGCGTCCAGCGCCGCCTGCGCCCGGTCCCGCTCAAGCTCGACGGTCTCGCGTGCTTCGCGCTGCTCGGCGAGTTCGCGCTCAAGCTCGGCGCGTTCTGAGCGTGCGTGCTGCTCGGCGCGCTTGACGGCGTCATCGAGGCGCGTCTCGGCCTGCTCGGCGCGTCGGGTGGCGCCCGCCGCTTGTTGTTCGGCGCGCTCAACGTCCTGGCGCACGCGCTCGATCTGCTGCTCCGCAGCCTGGCGAGCGAGCTCGCTAACGTGAGCCTGCTCAAACGCCAGATCGCGCTCGCGCTCAACCTCACCGGCGCGAGCGACCGCCTCCTCGCGCGCTTCGCGCTGCTCGGCGAGTTCGCGCTCAAGCTCGGCGCGTTCTGAGCGTGCGTGCTGCTCGGCGCGCTTGACGGCGTCATCGAGGCGCGTCTCGGCCTGCTCGGCGCGTCGGGTGGCGCCCGCCGCTTGTTGTTCGGCGCGCTCAACGTCCTGGCGCACACGCTTGATCTGCTGCTCCGCAGCCTGGCGAGCGAGCTCGCTAACGTGGGCCTGCTCGAACGCCAGATCGCGCTCGCGCTCAACCTCACCGGCGCGAGCGACCGCCTCGCGCTCGAGCGCTGTCGCTGGGGTGCTGGCCGTGGTGGCTCTGGGCGTCGTCGGGATCAAGCGCTCTCCGATCACGAGGATGTCCTCTCTGAGATGCCAGCCGGCCATTGCGAGCGTGGCGATCAGCTCGTCGCGCTGGTTACTGTCCAAAACAGGGTCAAGCTCACCGTTTAGGAGAGCGGCGAGGAACCGCCGAAGCTGGCGCCGCTGCTCGTTGTTGCCCTGCGCGTAAGCGGCGAGGTTCGCGGACAGATCCTCGGTGCCCCCGTGGGGCTGGGCGCTGCGAATCCGGGGCAGGCCAGAGTCGCGCAGGAACTTCGATAGCTGCGCCGCGTTGTACCAAGCGGCAATTACCCCAGCGAATCGATCTAGTGCAAGCCCGGGAATCGGGCGTCCGTCATCGATGTCGCTATCCGGAGGGTGCTGCGCCAAGACACGCGCGCGAGGTCGATCGCGACCTGTGTCCGTGCGCCTAAAGCGCCAAAGCCACTGCAGGTGACCCGGGTCCTCAACTGAGGGGACAGCCACGTCCGGATCGTGCTTGAGCTCGAATGACAGCCGCCCCTGCTGACTGAGCACGTAGAGCAGCCGCGTGAGCGAGACGCGGTCCAGGGCCGTTGTCTGCTGATCGCCTGCAACGACCAGCATCAACTGCAAGCCGTCGATCTGATCGGCGCGCTCCTCGCTCTCAAAGCGGTCCAGCACCCGCAGGAGCCGGATCTCGTCCCAATGAATTGCCACGCTCTCAGCTTACGGGAGCAACGAGTCGCTGGTCCAGCCGGCTGACCGTCGGTTCGCTCTCGCGCGGGCTGCACGCGCGCTCCAGCCGCCGATCCTCTATCTAGAAAGGCGCGCTGTTGATCGTCGCCGGGGCTGCGCCTGAGGAGGCATCGCGCTAGCGAGCGGTCGCTCACGCCGTCACGTCAGCCGCCTGCACCGCCTCGCTGAGCCGATGCAGCGCTACGACGATCGCTGCGGCGTGCAGCGACCAACGATTTGCATCGAGCGCTCGGACGAGTTCTTGTGCGGCTTGATGGATCGAATCGCTTTTGTCGAAGCTTTGCGCGTTGCGCGCGCCGGGGGCCGGCCCAAGCGGCCGATCACGCCGCTCGGTGGATTCGGGTCGGATCGCTCCTCGTCCAGCCGGATGTAGATTATCCGACCATCTCAGGGCGCCGACGGTCCCTTCCGACTGTTCTCGATCAGCCATGCTCATCCTCTCTGGTAGGCACCCGTCTTATACCCAAAGACGAAAAATTGAAATACCAAGACCAAAAACGTCGTGGCTGGGGTGAGACTCGCACGGGGCCGAGCGCCCGCGCGAGCCCTCGGGCCATCCGCCGCTGGCGCTCTCGCGCCGGACGCGATCTCGAGATCGCGGTTTGACGTTGTGATCGATCCGACGGCCGATGAGCAGGCAGCGCGCGATGCGGCACGCCACGCGCGCCGGGCATCAGCCCCCCTGCGTTGCCGAATTCAGCAGAGCGAGGATCGGGACAAGTAATCCGAGCCCGATCATCACCGGAAGTTCGGCGAACTCGCCAGCTGCGAGTCTGCGTGCGGGGTCCCGTGCGGATGAGTTTGTCTCTCGCGCAACTTTTCTGATGTCACGCGTGTTTATGGTGGCGTCAGCGTCGCTCGGCGACCGGCCGCGGCAGGCTGCTGGATCATCACCTATCAATGAGAAGGAGTGCCACATGCGCACACGCTTTGTCGTGCTCGCGACTGTTCTGAGTGCGCTCATGGCCGTGAGCGCACCTGGGGTTGCGTCAGCGGCGCCGAGTCACAACCACGGTCTGACGATCAGTTCCACGCCGAACCCGATCATCGCCGGGCAGGGAGTGCTGATCTACGGACAGTTGAACGGTTCGGATAACGCCTCACAGACGATCTCGCTCTATCACCGGATCGTCCCGGCGAGACGCTTTACCTTGATTCAGAGGACAAGAACCAATGGTTTCGGGTTCTACTACTTCACACGCGCCGACGGCGTCGTGGTGACCAATCGTTATTGGTATGTGCGCGGCCCTGACGCGACGCACAGTCGCACGATCGAAGAGCACGTGGCCGCGCTGGTCTCGCTCGCCGCGACTTCCGTCCCCGGCACGACGCTCACGCCCGTGACCGGGCAGACGACCGTGCTCAGCGGACATGTGACCCCGTCGCACCCGTTTCAGAAGGTCCTGATCCAGGAGCAGAACAGCGTCGCCGGGAACGGATGGAGCACGATCGCGACGACTTTCACAGGACCGGGCTCCAACTTCACCGTCCCGCATCGCTGGGCTCAGGCTGGCATCTACACGCTGCGCGCCGTGTGCAACGGCGATGCCCGCAACACCACCGGCGACTCCGACCTCGTGACGGTTACGATCCAGCAGAAGCAGAATGTGAACTTCACGATCAACTCCTCGTCCCCGACGGTCACCGAGGCTCAGCCGGTCACGATCTCCGGCGTGCTGTACAAGGCCGGTTCCTCGACGGCCACGACGCCGGGCACACCGTTGAAGTCAACCCAGGTGACGCTCTACGGCAAGACGAGCAGTACCACCTGGACGGCGCTGGGAACCGTCGTCACCGGTACTGACGGGAGCTACAGCTTCCTCGAGGACCCGATCCACAACACCGCGTACAAGGTGCAGGTCACGTTGAAGCCGAGTCGCACGACCGCTGTCCTGTACGAGGGTGCTCAGGACGTCGTGACGATCGCCGGCAGCGGCTATCAGACCGCGACCGTCGGTGAGACGATCACGCTGACCGGTACCGTGGCGCCTGATCACACGGGCCACGTGATCTATCTGCAGAGCGAGAGCAGTGACGGCAGCTGGCACAACGTCCAGGCCGGGATCGTGGCGAGCGGATCCACGTATTCCTTCCCGTACACGTTCGGACAGGCCGGCACGTTCGATCTGCGCGCGCGCATCTACGGCGGTCCGGAGAACGTCGGAGCCGCTTCGCAGGCGGTGACCGTCGCCGTGTCCGGCGTGGCGCCGATCTCGACACTGTCTCCCGCCTCGTAGCGTGGAGACACCGTCACCGCGGTCGCACGGGAGCGGCCGCGGGGACGGCCTCATGGCCGCGCTTGCCACAGCGATCGCGGCGAGACGGCCGACGAGATCCCCGCTCCGGTGTGGGGTCTCCCAGTGTCGATTTCGCGCCGTTGTCGCGGACGCGAGCGCCGGTCGGGATCGTCAAGGTGACGGTCTTGTAGGTCATGCTCTTGGTTCCCTCGCTCATCGTCAGCTGTTGCCCGTTGACCGATTGCACGAAGCCACGCTCGAACGTGACCGTGGTGCGAGCTGTCGGCGACTTACCCCGCCGCACTCACGCCGGGCGGTAAAATCACGCTCGCTGACCATGCGGAACGCACTGTTCACCGAATACGGCATCGTCCCCCAAACGCTCCTCCCCCGTAACGTCGACACCACCATCAACTACGACGTGATCGTCGTCGGCTCGGGATTCGGAGGTGGGTTGCTCGCCAGCGTTCTGGCTGACAACGGTGCCAACGTGCTCGTTCTCGAAGCGGGCTCGTACCTGTTCCCCACTCACGTCGGCAATCTGCCGCGGCCCCTGCCTATCGGTCAGTTCGACAAGAACATCTGGCACCTCTACCAAGACTTCGGCGTCATCAACTATCAGAACGTCGATGGCTCAAATTTCCAAGGCGCACAAGGATTCAACCTTGGAGGCAGATCGATCTTCTGGGGCGCGCTGACCCCGCGCCAGACTGCCTGGCAACTCGCCAGCTGGCCGCAGGTGATCTCGGACTATCTTCTGAACGGCGGCGGCTACACCGCCGCGGAGCAGCGGATCAACATCGCCCCACCCCCCACGAGTGCGTTCCAGACGCAATCGACCGCGTTCCTCGACTCCACGATCGCCGGTTTTGACGCCGTCGACGCGCCGATGGGTATCGAGTACGTGGCCCCAGCCCACTGGATGGAGCCGGTCGGCCTGTTCTCGACGGCGGACCTGCTGCTCGAGGATTACATGAGATCGGGAGCGCCCTCGCCGGACCGACAGCTGACTGTCAACCTCAACCACGCAGTTTGGACGGTGACGACCAATGGCAGCAGGGCGACCGGCGTTCGATGCTACGACCTCGTAGACCAGGTCCACCGCGTCTACACCGCCAACGTCATCGTCCTGGCGGCCGGGACGATCGAGTCGGCGAAGATCGTCCTGCAATCCGGGCTCAGCGACCCCGCAAACCTCGTCGGCCAGGGCATCACCGACCACACGATCCGCTACCGGCATTTCACCGTCCCGCCGGGCGACCCGGACGCGACGATGACGGATTCGGCGAAGGTCCTCCTCCAGAATGCGGCGGCGACCACCCAGGAGCATGCGTTCGACATCGTCGTCGAGCTCGGCACCGAGCTCAACCAAGGGCGCTACGTCGACCCGACCGATCTGGCGAACGACGAGAACATCCGCAATGGCTGGATGATGTGCGAAATCGTGTTCCAGTACTACGCGGACCTGGTCGAGGGGAACTTCATCCAGCTCTCGGGCAACGATCCCGCGGACCCGGTCAACATCAACATGGCGCCGGCGACCCCGTCCCAGGCGCTCCTGACCGAGGCCGATCAGATCGCCCAGGGGGTATTTACGGCCTACGGCGCCCAGCCGGTCCTGAACGACGGCGGGTGGCCGGCGCTTCAGATCGCGAACCTCGGCAACGTCGCCCACGAGGTCGGAACACTGCGCATGACCGACGGCACCGAGGGCGTAGTCGACACTAACCTCAAATTCCTCGCCTACGACAACCTCTACGCCTGCGACAACTCGGTGTTTCCGGCCTCCCCGGCAGCAAATCCCAGCTTGACCCTCGCCGCGCTCGCGTTGCGCCTGGCCGGTCAACTCAAGGGCCCCTAGATCGTCTGACCCTCCCCGGCCGAGCGCCCGGGAGCCGGCTCCCGCAATGGCGGCATCTCAATCGTTTCACGCTGGCCGCCGAGCGTCCAAGTGGAGCGACACGGTCGTCGCACACCGACCGGCTCTGCACAGGCGGATCGCGACCTCCAAGGTCTCTACCCCCTCGCCGACCAGTTCTACGGCGAACGGGGCGGCCGCCTCGGCGACCCGTTCGACAACCCGTGGATGCTGGCCGCGCGGATCGAGACCGTCACGCCGGCCGAGCTCGCCGCGCGGGAGCCGGCGTAGAGGGGCAGGCATGCGTTGCGACGCGTGCGGCGGGAGATGGGTTGACGGCGATCGTTGGCGGCCGGTCACGCCACCAGCGGGCGCTCGACCACGCGGTGATACGCGTCGTGGACGAGCAGCTCGCAGTCTGGCCGCCGTTGCTCAGCCCAACGGCCACCAACGCGTGCAGCATCATTGAACGTGCTGCACCGCGCCACATCTGCAGACGGAACCAGCGCCACCGTCCACTTTCCGTGGCCGTCGAAATTGACGTACACGACACGACCGTCGCTGGGCGCGAGGGTCTTGACCGGGGAGCCGTCGCCCGCCAAACCCGGACTCGACGCTGCGGCCTCGTCTGCTCCTGCTATCAGGCCACGTTCCTGAACCATATGGCCGTCCTCTCTGAGGTGAGATGGTACGCGTTCAAAGTACGCACACGCGCACGCGAGCGGTATGGCCGCACGTCCAGAAACCTATGGCGCAGTTGACGACCAAAGGCCAAGCGCACCCTCGACCGGCGCGATTCACGATCGCCGGTCACCTCCGACTCGGCCTAACGATCGGGCCTGAGCTCAGAGGCTGCGTCCGCTCTTGAAATCGTCCGAAAGCGGCAGTCTCGCGTTTCGCCCGCGGCCGCCGCGCTGCAACTGCTCAAGACCTAAGCCACGGCGGTAGAGGGGCGGCGCTCTCGGCTTGCCCGGGGGCCGCTTCCCAGGAGTGTTGGATCGGGCTCGCGCGTCAAGCGGCGGCAGAGAGCTTCGATGACTGTCGGGTCGAATTGGCTGCCGGCGTTGCGTTGTAGCTCGGCGATCGCGTCGTCCTTGCCGCGCGTCGCCTGGTAGCAGCGCTTGGAGGTCATTGCCTCGTAGGCGTCGCAGGCGGCGATGATGCGGGCGCCCAGGGGAATTGCGGTGCTCGCCAGCCGGTCCGGATAGCCGTTGCCGTCCCAGCGCTCGTGGCTGGCGCGGACCAGCCGGGCGACGGGCCGCATCGCCGGGTCGACCTGGAGGATGCGTTCGCCGATCGCGGGGTGCTGGCGCATGAATTCCCACTCCGGGTCGTTCAGAGGTCCGGGCTTCTCGAGGATTTCGTCGGGGATCGCGAGCTTGCCGATGTCGTGCAACTCGGCCGCGCGGAGGATCTCGTCCAGCTGATCGCAATCAAGCCCGAAAGCGCGCGCGAGATCCGCAGCGAGCTGAGCCACGCCGTTGACGTGATCGTGAAGATCGGGGGTGCTCTCGCTGAGCAGCTGCATCAGAACGTCGCGCGTTCTTGCTCGGCTCCCGCGGCTTGAGCGGGCCTTGTCGGCGTACATTCGCTGGTCGGCAAGCCGGAGCGCGGCGCTGGCGCTCGAGGCATCATCGGGAACGGTCGCCAGTCCGAAGGAGGCGCTGATGGTGAACGCGCTGCCTCGCTCCGTCAGAGCCGCGGCGGCGCTTGTCACGAGTGGGTCGTGACGGGCAAATCTTCCGTGCAGTAACACGCAGAACTCGTCGCCGCCGAGACGATAGGCGTGCCCGCGACTGTCGATCGCGACGCAGAGGGCGGCTCCAATGCGGGCGAGTAGGGAATCGCCGGCGGCGTGCCCGAAGTCGTCGTTGTATCGCTTGAACCCGTTGAGATCGAAGAACACCAGGGTTGAGGCGGGACCATGCTCGCAGTCTCGCACCGCTTCGTCGAGGTCGTCCATCAGCTGGCGGCGATTGCCGAGTCCGGTCAGTCCATCTGTGACTGCCTGGTGAGCGCTGCGGCGCAGCAGCCGTACGTTCTGCCGGTAGGTCAACACGGCACGCAACGCCCCGATCAGCAACGCGCCGCCGGCGAACCCCACAGCAACCGGCGTGATGTGATGAAACGCGGCCAGCATCAGCAGACCCCACGCAGCACCGACCGACACGAGCGTAACGATGATCGTGTGAGGCGCAGCCACCTCATGCGCCGCGCGACGTTCGACCGGCTGCCAGGCCGCAGCCGCAAACAGGCTCATCGAAGCGGGCCAGATCGTATACAGCAGCGCCGTTGGGACGTAGATGCCTTCGGCCGCCTGGTAGACGTGGATGATGTCCGCGACGGCCATAGCGATGATCGCCGCCCCGAGGAGCAGCCAGAGGCGGCTCGGCCGCCAGTCAGCCAGCGAGAACGCGATGGCGACGAACATCAGCAGCGCGAGGTCACCCATCGGAAACGCGAGCGTCACGGCGTCCGCGGCGAACTGTCCCTTGCTCGCGGCCAGCACGGTCGGGAGGATCAGCCCCGCACCGACCGCTGCGACCGTCAGCCCAACGACCCCGCCATCCAGCCACGACGCCGCCCCTACCTGCCGATGACGTGATCGGAGCAAGAGCATCATGGCCACGTACACAGCGGGATACTGGGCTAGATAGAGACCGTTGGCGACCGTTTGGAATAGGGAAGGTGGGTTGGCCAAGTCGTTCAGCCAGAATGTCCAGAGCAGATCTCCGCTCACCCACGTCAACAAGGCGAAGGTCACCAGCGCCCACACCCATCGGTCCTCGCGCCGTCTCGCGACGCGAGCCGCGCACACCGCCACGGCGAGCAACTCGGCAGCGGTGTACACCCACTTTTGGGCAAAGGAACCGATGCCGTGACCCCCTACTCCGAGCACCGTGTGCGCCCCAAGCAAACCAACCGCGATCGCCATCGCGAGGAAAGCGGCAGACAGCCAGCGTGATTTCGACGAGAACAAAGGCATGGACATGGGCCGCTCAGCGGCCACGGGCACCTGAGTGAGGTTCTTGCGCGTGTTATCGGCGCCGTCGTCCGAACGCCTGAGTCAAACCCTGATCGCTCGACGCCAACTCGGCCGGAGCGCCTAACAGCCGACCTCACCGCCTACTGCGCCGCCGCACGACGCTCTCAAGCGGCGCGCAAACCCCGGCCCGACGCCCGGACGCCCCTCCCGGCCGACTGCTCCACCGGCATCACGCCCCACTCGCAGCGCCTTCGGCGACCGCGCGTCGTCGTCTCAGCGCTTGT
This sequence comes from uncultured Solirubrobacterales bacterium, assembly GCA_963709135.1. Classification (GTDB taxonomy): domain Bacteria; phylum Actinomycetota; class Thermoleophilia; order Solirubrobacterales; family Solirubrobacteraceae; genus Palsa-465. The sequence goes on from CAVPVI010000005.1 coordinate 1,586,445, forward strand.
GCTCTCGCCCACGAGGCCCGCTCGCGCGATCGAGCTGGCGTTGAGTACGTAATACGTATGCGCAGACGCACATGTTGATCAGCTGGCGGCCGCTTCGGTTGGCCTCTCGTGATCCCACAGCGGAGAGGTGCTGTCCGTTGATAGGTGTGCTGTGAGACGGTTGCGACGGGTGGGGTGGGTGTGGGCGATTCGCTGTGCTCGCTACGGTCGCATGCCAAGAACTCGGGCGATCGCTTCGACGCGATTGCTCGTGTTCGTTTTGGTGAGGATCTGGCTGACGTGCCATTTGACGGTGCCCTCGGTCAGTACGAGTCGTTCGGCGATCGCTGCGTTGGTCAGGCCTTGCGCGATCAGCTGGAGGATCTCCGACTGCCTCGCGGTGAGCGGTGCATGCGCTGCGGCGGGGGGTTCCTGTGCGGTGCTGAGCGCGATTTGCTGTAGCTCGGCGGCGCGGCGCTCGAGGTCGACAGAGGTGCTCCGTAGCGCCTCGTGGGCGAGCTTGGCTTCGGTGATGTCCTGCACGATCCCGATCGCGCGGCTTGGCTGGCCGGTCTCGTCGACGACGATCTCGCCATGGCTGCGCACGGTTCGGACTCTACCGTCGGAGCGGATCACGCGATAGTCCGCGGTGAATGATGACCGTTCGTCGATCGCACGTTCCAGAGCTCGGCTGACAAGCTCGCGATCGTCTGGGTAGACCCGCTGGTTGATGCCTTGGAAGCCGGCGGCGAATTCGTCCGGGGTGAGCCCGTAGATTTCGAGTAGGCCGGCTGAGCAGATGATGTGGTCGTCGGTGAGGTTCCACTGCCAGCTTCCGATCCGCGCGATGCGCTCTGCTTCTGCGAGCTGTGCCCGGCTGTCGAGCCGTCGTACTCGGCCTGGCGTTGCGCGTGAGTAGGAGTTAAGCTCGAGGATCGCAGCGGGTGACGTCGGGGTCGTTTTGCATCGCCTGGCGGCTCGAGACGAGGATCTCGCTGCCGTCCTTGCGGCGGTGGCGCAGCTCGCCGTCCCAATGCCCATCGCGCGCGAGCGCTTCATCTGCGGCTTCGCGGGACTCCGGGAACACCGTCGCGAGCAGCTCGTGCGTGACCCGTCCGATCGCTTCCTGCGCGCTGTAACCATAGACGGATTGCGCCTCGCGGTTCCAGAACCGCACGCGACTCTCTGACGGCTCACGCACGATCACGGCGTCATGCGCGAGATCGAGCAACTCGGCGCGCAGCTCTAGTTCGCGCTCGGTGTTCCAGTGGTCGGTCACGTCACGGCTCAACAAGACGATGTTCTCGCCCATCGAAACAATCACGGTGTTCAACGCGCTGTCGGTAAACCTCGAGCCGGCCAGTGCGCTCTGCCCCGGTACATAGTTGCTGACGACTGGCTCACGAGTCAAGGCCGCCCTGCGGTAGAGCGCGAACCGTTCGCTGTCGCGAAACCAGGAAAACAGCTCACATACGGTATGTCCCAGCAGCTGCTCGCGCTCGAGCTCCAACAGGGCGAAGGTCGGTCTCGGCTACCGAAGCGGAAATCGATGATCTCCCCGCGCGCATCGCGGACCGGCGAGAGAATCGCGAACGCGTCTGGGATCGACTCCACCGCGATGTGAAATCGCTCCTCGCTGGCCCGCAACTGAGCCTCAAACACCCGGCGCTCGGTCACATCACGCGCCGCTACCACGACCTCCGAATCCAGCACGACGACGCTGAGGTCAAGGAAGCGAGCGTCGGTAGACGCGCCAGACCCTGGCAGGTACCGGACCACGTCCTCGGTCCTACACGACTCGCCGGTCAGCACGGCCTGGCGGTAGAGCGCGAAGCGCTCAGTGCCCGAAAACCCCGGGACCAGCTCACCGATGTTCTGGCCAAGCAGCTGGTCGCGGTCAAGCCCCACCATTGCGCAAGCGGCGTCGTTGACGTACTCGGAGCGGAAATCAATGATCTCCCCACGCTCGTCCCGGACCGGCGAAACGATCCAGAAGACATCCAGCGAGGACTCCACTGCGGCACGAAAGCGCGCGTGCTGCCTGGCGAGCTCGCGCTCGGCGCGCCCGCGCTCGGTGACGTCGCGGCCGATCGTCAGCGCGACTTCGTCGCCCTCCAGCAGCTGGATCGAAATCTCGAGCGCGCGATGCGTGCCGTCCTTGCAACGGATCCGGGACTCAAACACACCACCTGGACCACGCTCGGTGTCCGCGGTCGCACGCGCTCGCCGCTCTTCGTCAGAGACGAGACCGACCTCGATCGCCGTACGTCCGATCAACTCCTCGCGGCTGTAGCCCGTCAACGCACAGAACGAGCTGCTGACCTCGAGAAGGCGTCGAGAGCCAATCTCCGTCAGCGTGATCGTGTCAACCGAATGCTCCAGCAGCCCTTCCAGCCAGCCGGCATGGCGCCTGATCGACCCATCGCCCGAGCCGGAACCCCACCGAACTCCTGACGCCGGCTCGGCGGACTCGCCCACACCCCCAGACGCCGATCATCGCCGCCCACCGCTGCTCGTTTGGACCATTCCCGGCTGCGCGATCATGACTCCTCCGTCACCAGAGGACAACGAACACAGCACCAGCGCCATGCCATTAGCCAACAAGGCGACAGTCTATAGCCGCAAACCCCGGCACCCCAGCCCGGAACGGCCCATGCCGTCGGGCGAGACGCCCTTGCGCCATCATCCGGTCCGAGACCTGACGACACCTCACCATCGACAGGTGCATACCCATCCTTGGATAAGTTGTGGTTCGCTCCTCGACCCGCCACGCTTCGTGACGTGACCGCTTGCAATCCACGATCCCCCGAAGGAGGCGATCGCATGAGGAACGGCGTCAACGGAACCGCATCCGTGCTGGAGAACGCCGGGGCAGGGATCTACAGCATCGGCGCGGTCGCACGAATGCTGGGCCTGGAGCGCGCGACCATCCGAAACTGGGAAGATCGCTTCGAGCTCGTGAGACCCGAGCGTAGCGCCGGTGATCAGCGGCTGTTCTCAGAGCAGGACGTCGAGCGGCTGCGGTTCGTCGCCGGACTCGTCGCCGCCGGGATGCGTCCAGGAGAGGCGCATCAATGCCTGCACGAGCACCTAGCGCACGGGTGGTCGCTGCGGGACAACGAGCCGACCGTCGATCGTCCCACACCCACGCGGGCGTTACTTGCCGAGCGCGACCCGATCGCCGCGGACCTGACGGCGTCTCTTCTGCGATCCGAGGGCTATGAGGTGGAGAGCGTCCTTGACGCGGACGAGGCGCTATCGCGCTACGAGCGGTTGCGCCCGCGGCTGGCGATCGTCGATCTGCTCATCGGCGGCGGCGCGGGCCTGCAACTGTGCCGTTCGCTCAAACAGCACGGATCTCTCGCGCTGATCGCGGTCTCGCCGCTGGCGATACGCGAGCTGGCGCTGGAGGCAGGAGCCGACGCGTTCCTCCTCAAGCCCGTCGACCCCATCCAGCTCCTGTCCGCCGCCACCGACCTGGTCGGCCCGGCGTGCCCTTCCACGCTCACGATCGCGCGCTTGAGCTGACCGTCAGCGCTCCGCTTTGTCGGCCAGCCGCGGATCGAGAGTTCAAGCGGAGCGGCACCGTCTCGGAGCCCTCAGGAACCGATGCCCGCACAGGATCCCCGGGCGGGCGGAAACTGTCTGACGCCAGCTGGCACGCCCGACTGATCTCTCAAGCCGCGCCCCGCAAGGTCCCGACGCCGGAGCATCCGAACGAACGTCGCATAGGCAATCGATCGATCCTCACATCGGGAAGCTGGCCCTGTTCTCGGCGACGTGCGGGGCTGGGCCGCCAATCCCCAGATGGCCCGCAATGCGCGGACGGCAGACGGCAAGATCGCTAGCTGCGACCTTGTTCGGCTGCAAGCACCAGCGCCGGAAGCGGTAGTCCGCCGCGGCAGGCCGTCGGCGAAGAAATGAAGGTCCGCCCAGCCGATCCACCCCCACCCCCAGCGAGGGTCGGCCTCCAGCCACTGCTCAAACAGCGCCTCGGCCTTGCTGGTCTCACCCAGCTCAAAGTACGACTCGGCGAGCGCGCGCCGGCGGTTCCCAACCATCAGCTCGTCCTCGTCGGGGAACCGCGACAGCGCCTGCTCGCAGATCGCGATCCTCGCGCGCAGGAACTCTGGATCCTCACGCCCGGCGTTCCCCAGCGCGTCCTCCAGGTCCTGACTCCAGTTGAATAGCGACTGGTACATCGAGAACCGATCATCGAACGCCCGGATCGAGTCGATCCCGCTCAGATCACACAGGCGCAGGACGTCCGACCACGCGTCGAGCCAGGTCGCCGCCGCGGGCACCAGTCGCTCGATATCAGCGCGATCCACGCCGGCCGCTATTCGTCAAGAGGGGCCATCTCGCGTGACCGGCCGCGGATCGGCGAAGCCCGCTTTGATGATGGCGCGTATCCGGTACCGCGTCCCGGTCGATCGCGGTGTTCCGATGGGTCTCCCCAGCGAAGACGTCACGCGTAGCTGGTCAGGAGATGCCGCTGCGTACGGCTTGGACGGCTGCCTGGATGCGGTTCTCGACGTGAAGTTTGGCGAGGATGCTGGCGATGTGGTTGGCGACAGTGTTCGTGCTGACAGAGAGGTCGTGCGCGATCTGGTGGTTGCTGTGGCCGCTGGCGAGTTGGGTGAAGATCTCGAGCTCCCGCGTGGTCAGGGCAGCGCGGATCGCGGTCGCGGTGCTACCGCTCGCTTTGACGGGGAGGTCCAGTTGGCGGATGCGGTGCAAGAGCTTTCCGGCGACCTGTGGGGAGAGCACTGATTCGCCAGCGGCGGTGGCTTTGACGGCGCTGATGATCGCCTCGGGGGCCGCGGTCTTGAGGATGTAGCCGCTGGCGCCGGCGATGATCGCTTCAACGACGCGGTTCTGCTCTGAGCGGGTGAGCACGAGTACTCGCGTGGCGGGAGCGAGCAGCCCGATCTGCTCGATTGCCTGGACGCCTGAAAGCCCGGGAAGCCGCACATCCATCAGGACGACGTCTGGGCGCACGTCGAGCACGATCTTGATCGCGTCCTCTCCGTTGGCGGCCTCGCCGACGAGCTCGAGGCCGCTGCTGGATAGCGCTTGCGCGATCGCGCCGCGAATAAGCTGCTCATCGTCGACCAACACAACCGTCGTGAGCCGTTGATCCCCGACGCGGGAGCTGTCGTTAGTCTGCATGCGCACGTCCTCCGATTGCCCTCTTCTGTGGAACCCTACCCACGTCCGCGATCTCCGACGCGCTCCCGTAGTGCGATCGAACCCCTCGGCCAGCGCGAAAGTTCGTTTGCTTCAACTATTCACAGCGGCGCTGTTGCGGCCTAGTGTGGGCAGCTGGTTGTTTTCAGTAAGGCGTCGAGACCCGACCGGTCAGGCGGCGCCTCTCTACCGGTTCGATCGGTCTGGAGGCTCGGATGAGCATCACCATCATCGTTGTCATTGTCCTTGTGCTGCTTAGCATCGGGATCAAGGTGCGTCGCGGCTCCTTCTTCTGGTGGAGCGGCAAAGACGGCCCGAAAACCTAGTCGCCGATCTCGAGATGGAATCTCGCTTCTTCGAAGACGGCCTGCCATGACCGTAGGTGATGCGGAGCCGCTGCTGGGCTCCCGTGCGCGTATTGCGACGCCCGCCGCGATGGCGAGAAGCGCCGATCACGCGCCGGCTTTGTCCCGCGGACACGTGCGGGGCGACGGGCCTTCTGGGTTGTGGGTACGGCGCGGGCCATGTAGTGCGGCGCCCAGGAGGCGACAATGGCGCTAATGAGCGACGAGCGGCCAATGAGCGAAAGTCAGGACCCAGAACCGCTCGGACGGGATCGGAGGTCGGAGGAGTGCTTCGAGCCGCTCGCTGAGATCATCACCGGCGAGCTGCTCGCGGGAGGCTCACTGGGAGATCGGCTTGAGAGCAGCGATGGTGCTCGTGGCGTTGGGGAGCTGATCGCCGCTGCGGTGCTAGATCGTTTCGTGGTCGGACCCCGGCCCGCAGGGCGCGTCCATGACCAAGTGCGTCGAGGGCTCTCAGCCGACTCGGGTGTGATCTTGGAGGTGCGGGACCTCAGGGTTGTGTACGGCTCCAAGACGGCCGTTGACGGCGTCAGCCTTCGTAGGTGACTCGTGGTGAGATCTTTGGGCTGCTCGGTCCCAACGGGGCTGGTAAGACGAGCACGCTGAGCGCGATCGAAGGTCTGCTCAAGCCCCGATCCGGGGCGGTGTTCTTGGATGGGGTTGACATCCGACGCCATCCTTCGCAGGCGAAGGCCAAGCTGGGTGTGCAATTGCAGGCGACCAGCTTTCAGCCGCAGCTCACGATCAGGCAGATCGTGGAGTTGTACGCGGGGCTCTACGGCGTCCGGTTATCCGTCCCCGAGATCACCGCGAAGCTGCAGGAGATCGGGCTCGACGGTGAGGCCGGCAAGCCGTTCAAGCAGCTGTCGGGTGGCCAGCAGCAGCGCCTCTCGCTGTCCGTCGCGGTGATCCACGATCCTTCGCTGCTGCTGCTGGACGAGCCGACGGCTGGTCTGGATCCGCAGTCCCGTCGTCAACTCTGGGCTCGGATCGAGCTCATCCGAGCGCAGGGCGGGAGCATTCTGCTGACCACCCATTCGATGGAGGAGGCCGAAGCCGTGTGCGATCGCGTCGCGATCATCGACCACGGCACGCTGCTGACGTGTGAGACACCGCGGAACCTGATCGCCAAGCACCAAGATGATCCCGAGGTTCGCAAGGTCGCGCACGGCGATGTGACGCTCGAGGACGTGTTCATCGGGCTCACCGGGAGCGAGATCCGTGAATAGCTCTCAGCCCACCACGGGACCGCCGCTCCAGCTGGTCATGAGGTCGTTGCTGCGGGCGGACTTCGCCGTGCTCCTGAAGAACCGGCGCGCGCTGCTGATCAGCGTCGCCCTGCCGATCTTGATTCTCTTCTCGACGAACTCGAGCAAAGCTACGCACAGCTTTGGGGGATCGCTGTTCATCATCGGTTTGGCGGTCGCCCTGGGACTCGTGTCCAACTCGATCCTGGGCTACGCGCTCACGCTGGCGCGGGACCGTGAGCAGGGCGTGTTCCAACGTCTGCGCGTCACGCCCGCCCCGACCTGGACGATCATGACCAGCCGGCTGGCGATGCAGGCCCTCGTGAACCTTCTGATCACGGTGGTCGTCGTGATCGTCGGAAGTCAAATGCACCACGTCTCGCTGTCGGCCGGCACGTACGGTCTCGTTCTCGCGGTCTCGATCGTCGGCGGGGCTGTTTTTCTCAGCATCGGGCAGGCGCTCGTCGGCCTGGTGAAATCTGCCGACAGCATCAACGCCGCCGGACGGGTGCTGACCATCGGCCTCGTTCTGCTCTCATCGTTGGGTCAGGGCGGGACGCTTGGCAGCGCCTGGGAATCCATCTCGCGCTGGTCCCCGGTCGGCGTGGTGATGACGCTCTTCGCCGCGGTTCTCAACCTGTCTGCGTGGGATGCCCACGACTCGCTCGCGCTGCTTGCGTGCGGCGGGTACATCGTCGTGTTCGCCGCGATCGGCATCCGCTGGTTCCAATGGGACGCTCGATGACGCGCCGGTCATAGCCCCGCTCTGAACGCCGGGCACGGCGCGACACGCCGTCCGGTCGCCGCGAGCCCAACCGCAGAGGCTGGTGGACCCACCGTCCGGCTCCGATTGGGCCGTGCGGAAGTGTCCGCGTGCTGGCAAGCTGGGGTTGTGCATCGGTTTGACCGGTATGAGCAGATCCTGAGCGAGGTTCGTGTGGGCGGTCGTGTCGAGGTGGGGTCGTTGGCGCGCCGGCTTGGCGTTTCTGCGGAGACTGTGCGGCGCGATCTCGTGGCGCTCGAGTCTCGCGGCCTGTTGCGTCGGATCCATGGAGGGGCCTTGGCGCCGGAGCGGCCGATCACCGAGCTTTCACGCGGGGAGCGCGCGGCAGAGCGGGTGGCTGAGAAGCGCCGCATCGCCAACGCGGCGGTTCATGAGCTGGGTGACGCGCGCGTGATCCTTCTGGATGCAGGGACGACAACCGCTGAGGTGGTGGACCTGTTGCCGGCGGACCGTGAGTTGACGGTCGTGACGAATGATGCGGCGATTGCGCTGCGGGTGGCTGTGCGGCCTGGGTTGCGGGTGCTGCATACGGGGGGAGCGTTGCGCTCGGCGACGCTGGCGGCGGTCGGCCCGTGGGCGAGCGATCATCTGGCGGGCATCGGGGCGGATGTGGCATTCGTGGCTGCGAGTGGGATCTCGGCGCACCGGGGGCTCACGGTTTCGAATCTTGAGGATGCGGAGATCAAGCGGGCGATGCTGGCGGCGGCTCCTCGAGGCCTTGTGCTGGCAGACCATTCCAAGGTGGGTAGAGAGTTCTTTGCGACCTATGCGGAGCTTGCGGATGTCGAGCTGCTGATCTCGGACCGCGCGCTTGGGGAGCAGCAGGTGCGGGAGCTCCGCGCGGCGGGGCTGCGCTCAGTCCGGCTGGTCTGAACCCTTGAGTTCACCGTCATCGACGCGTGCGCGTCGAGCGCTGTTCGGAGTCAACCCTCGTGCGTGTCCGTGGATCCGAGTGCGCTATGATCCCAACACGATCCCACATGATCCCTTACGATCCCACTGCAGGTCCGGAAGTCGCTGTCGCAGGTCATGTCTGCCTGGACGTGATTCCGGAGCTGAGCGGGCCTGTGACTTTGCGGCCTGGGCATCTTGTGACGGCTGGGCGGGCGACGTTGAGCACTGGTGGGGCTGTGGCCAATGTCGGCTTGGCGCTGCATCGGCTCGGGGTGCCGGTGCGTCTGGTCGGCAAGATCGGCGATGACGTATTCGGCGGAGCCGTGTGGGAAAGCCTGCGGGCCTGCAGTCCCGTTCTTGCCGATGGGATGGTCGTCACGCCGGGTGAGTCGACGAGCTACTCGATCGTGATCAGCCCGCCTGGCGTGGACCGTGCGTTCTTGCACTGCCCCGGCGCCAACGACACGTTCGGGCTCGAGGACGTCAGCCGCGACGCGCTCGCCGGGATTCGTATCTTTCACTTCGGTTATCCGCCGCTGATGCGACGCATGTATGAGGACGGCGGAGAACATCTGCGCGAACTCCTGGCCCACGCCCGGGCGGCTGGAGCCATCACATCACTTGACCTTGCCGATCCCGATCCGGATGGGCCTGCCGCGCGAGTCGATTGGGCAGGTCTGCTCGCTCACGTGATGGACGTTGTTGATGTGTTCGTGCCGAGTCTTGAAGAGCTCGTGTTCATGCTTGGTCGTGACGGTCACGCGCGCGGTCCGGGGTTCGTCAATCTCGACCGGACGCTGCTTGCAGACATGGCGGGACGGGCGCTGGCGATGGGTGCTGCGGTCGTCGCGTTAAAGCTTGGCGATCAGGGGCTCTACGTTCGCACGACCGCCGATCCCGTGCGCTTGGAACGGGTGTGCGCCACGCTCGGGCTCGATCCGGTTGATTGGTGCAACCGTGAAGTGCTCGCTCCGTGCTTCCTGGCGCGGGAGCTTGCCGGTACGACCGGAGCGGGGGACTCGACGATCGCCGGGTTCCTGGCTGCGCTGCTGCGTGGCACGGACCCGGTCGCTGCCGCGACGGGAGCGACCGCTGTCGGAGCGTGCAGCGTCGAGGCGGCCGACGCAACCGGTGGTATCCCGCGATGGCCGGACATCGCGCGTCGCCTTGAAGCAGCCTGGCCGCGCGTGCCGCTATCCACCGCCCTGACCACCGGTGTCGCCTGGCAGACGGACGCGCTGGGGACCCACTTTGACCCCACGACTTAAGTGCTACCCAGCACGAAGGGACCCGCGATGAAGACGCTCGATCGCAAACTCGCAGACATCCACCTCGACCCGAGTGGCTCACAGGCGTTCATCCTCGCCGACGCCAAAGACGCCGATATAGCCTTCGGGCTCGCTGCGACAGGGACCGACCCGCTGACCGGCCGGCCGCGGTCCCTGGCCGACTTCCGTGACCAGATCCGTGAGGTAGTGCGTCAGGGACTCGTCGACGTCATGCTGATGAGTCCCAGCACGAGCGAGATCCTCGCGATCGAGGAGCGATTGTTCAAGAACTCGCCCGTCACGCCCGCGGTACGCGCGAATGACACGAGCGACATCCACGCTGCGGGACGACCTGCAGCTGACAACGACCACCATCGCCGACGCCACGCGCTGAGCAAGGACACACCTGTGAACGACACGACCACCACTACCTACCGCTTCTCGGTCGGGCCCTGGAACATCAGCGAAGGCCGAGACCCCTACGGGCCAGAGACACGCCCGGCCAAGGACCTCGCCTGGAAGCTTGAGCGCTATCGCGACGCCGGCTTTGACGCAGTGATGTTTCACGACGACGACGTCGTGCCCGGGATTGAGCACAAGTCGCATGAGGTCGTACTCCGCGAAGCGAGGGGCGTCCGCGCGCGGCTTGATGACGCCGGCCTGGCTGCGGAGATGCTCGCGCCACGCTTGTGGTTTGACCCAAGGACAGTCGACGGTGGGTACACGAGCAACAATCTGTCCGAGCGGGCCTACGCGGTGCAGCGCTCTCTGCAGGCAATCGAGATCGCCGACGTGCTCGGAACTGATCTGATCGTGCTCTGGCTCGCGCGGGAAGGGACCTACGTGAGGGAGTCCAAAGACCCCGCACGATCATTCGAGCTGCTGATCGAAGCGATCGATACGATGCTGGCCTACAACCCGCGGATCCGGATCGCGATCGAGCCGAAGCCGAACGAGCCGATGGACATCGCATACCTCCCGACTATAGGTCACGTGCTCGCGCTTGCACACCTCACGTCGGACCCCGCGCGCGTCGGAGGACTGACCGAGAGCGCGCACGCGATCCTCGCCGGCCTTGACCCCGCCGACGAAATGGGCTTTGCGCTCGCGCAAGGAAAGCTGTGGTCGGTTCACCTCAACGACCAGAACGGGCTGAAGTTCGACCAAGACAAACCATTCGGGAGCGTCAACCTCCGCGGCGCGTTCGATCAAGTTCGGGTACTCGAACGCCACGGCTACGGGCGCGATGGTGCGTGCATCGGCCTCGATGTCCACTCGTTCCGCACCACGACCATCGAGCATGGAGTGGACCACCTCACCAACAGCCGCGCCACCTTCCTCCGACTCCTCGACAAAGTCCGAACCTTCGACGAGACAGCAGCAGCAAAACTCATCACCGAACGCGATTATCAAGCGCTCGACCAGATGGTAATCGACCACCTGATCGCGTAGATACGCCCGAGACACCGCCCGGCTCTCCTGGCGCCCGCGTAGAGAGGACCGCCGGGCGAGGGAAGAACTGAGGCCCCCGTCCGCCGCAACGGGTACCGGGTTGGCCGCTTCAGAGCGCCAGGCAAACTGATCCAACTGTTGAGCCGACGAAAGGAAATGCCATGCAGGCCAAAGCGTTGCGGTGGGGAATTCTCGGGACTGGCTCGATCGCGAGCACGTTCGTCAACGATCTGCGGCTCGGCAATTCCGGCATTCCGGCGGCCGTGGGGTCGCGGACTCAGGTCTCGGCGGACCGCTTCGCGGACGAGTTTGGGATCGCGAACCGGCATGCCAGCTACGAATCGCTCGTCGCTGACCCAGGCGTCGATGTGGTCTATGTCGCGACCCCGCATCCGATGCATCGAGACAACGCGATCCTCGCGCTGCGCGCCGGTAAACCCGTCCTGGTCGAGAAGCCGTTCGCGATGAATGCCACCGAGGCGACGGAGATCGTCACCGTCGCGCGAGACACCCGACTCTTCGCGATGGAGGCGATGTGGACTCGCTTCCTCCCGCACATCGCCGTGGTCCGCGACTGGCTACAGGTACATGCGCTCGGCGAGATCGTGACCGTGACCGCCGACCACGGCCAATGGTTCGCCGAGGATCCCGGATCTCGACTGTTCGCTCCGGAGCTCGGCGGTGGCGCCCTACTGGACCTCGGGATCTATCCGGTGTCTTTCGCATCAATGGTTCTCGGTAGCCCGAACCGCATCAACGCAGTCAGCGACCCGGCGTTCACCGGTGTGGACGCGCAGACCTCGATGGTGTTCGGCTACGAGAGCGGTGCCCACGCCCTGCTCACCTGCACCTTGCGGGCCAAGAGCCCAACGCGCGCGGCGATCGTCGGCACCGAGGCGCGAATCGATATCGACGGCGACTTCTACGCTCCAGCAGCGGTCACGCTCGTACCAAGAGAGGATGAGCCGACACGAGTCGACTCTACGCACGAGGGACGGGGACTGCGCCACCAGGCCGACGAAGTCGCCCAATGCCTGGCCGCCGGGAAACGCGAAAGCGCCGTGATGCCGCTCGATGAGACCATCTCGATCATGCAGACGATGGACGCGGTGCAAGCCCAAGCCCGGTCGCAGACATGACACACGATGACCGGCAGCTGATCGCCGCGCTCGAAGCGCAGGAGCAACTACTGGTTTTCACGAGGTTCGATAACGCGGACGCGTGGCAGCTCGGCAGCGCCATGGTCGCGGCCGCGATCGCTCGATCGCTGCCGATCACGATCGACATCCGTCGCCACGGCCACCAACTCTTCCATGTCGCGCTGCCCGGCACCACGCCGGAGAACGACGCGTGGATCGACCGCAAGGTCAACGTCGTCGATCGGTTCGCGGAATCGTCCTACCTTGTGGGCCGTCGACTCGCAGCGGCCGGGACGCAGTTGGACGAGGCGCTAGGCGTCGAGCCGCGCCTGTTCGCTGCGCACGGCGGCGCGTTCCCGATCCGGATCAGCAATATCGGCGTCGTCGGCACCATCACGGTCTCCGGGCTCCCGCAGGCCGACGACCATGGCTTCGTCGCTGAGATGATCGAGACGTTCCTCAGCAGATGAGGCTGACGAACCCCGCCATGGCAACCCGCTGCGGGGCCAGGGTATCTGCTCACGGACGTGCGGCGCCGCGGCCACGGCCCCTGCTCCCGTAGGCTCAGATCAAAGTGGTCAGAGTCGCGGCTCCCCGCCGCGGGCGGCATCAGCTGAGATAGACGAGAAGGTCCGCGTCACCTGCACCGATGGCGACGATTGCGCTGATGCCCCGGTGTGCGCCCTCGTCGCACGAGCATCCGAGCAGGATCGCGTCCTGCCGGTCCTCGACCACACCTCCGCGCAGGCAGAGGGATGGATCCCCAGATCGATGCCGGTGCTGCGGGATCAGACTCGTGATGGTCCAAGCTCGCAAGCGACCCAGGCTGTCGCAGAGCGGCCCAGCCGATGCCGATCACCGAAGGCTGCAATCACGACTCGTGACTCATCATACGTAGCCGCTGATGACCGCTGGATCCTCGCCCCGACCGCGCCCGCCAGATCGCAGCGTGCTGGGGGAGCAAGCACCAGATCGCTTGGTAGCGCTGGTTGAGCAGCTTCGCGGCCGTTAGCGGACTGGGTCGGTGCTCTGCCGCCCGTGGATCTCGTACGCGAGCGCGTGCAGCGTCGCGGACTCCGGCGCTGCTGCGAGCCGCGGTTGGGATCCGTCGCGGGTCGCGCGGGCGCTACGCGACGCGCGCGCGTCGGCGACGACCCAGTCCACTTTGACGGCCGGCAGGCGTAGCAGTGCCTGCCAAGTCAACGGTCCGGTCTCCCCGGTAGCCGGAATCCCGTGGCGGGCCTGGAAGGATCGAAGATCGACAAGCGTCTCCGACGCGAAAATGCCGGTCGTTCGCTGGGCGCGGATGGCGCTCGCCAGGAGCTCCTGCAGCCACAGGACCATGTCGCCGCTGGAGCCGTAGCCGAGTAGTGGAAAGCCGAGCGGCGGCCTACTCGGGACGCTTCCAAACGGGCCGCTCAACGCCGGCCAGAGATCGTCAGCAGACGCCCACGCAAAATCCCACCACGACAATCCCCCGGCGTCATAGCTGATCGACAGCGCGCGGAACAGCGCGATATCGCTGGCGGTCGCGCCGTTGTCGGCCTGGCCCACGGGACGGATCGGCCGACGGTAGATCTGGTTGTAGGTGAACGTGTGCTGATATACAGCTTCGACGCTTGTGCCGATCTCGCCCCAGTACATCTGGGGCAGGTCGTACTGCGCACCCCCAGGGCCGAGGAACACCGAATAAGGAAAGCTCGGGTGATAGTCGACGTACGGGAACGAAGACAACCCGATCGGATAGTCGCGACCAACCGCCGCGCGCAGCGCGTCGAGGTACGTCTGGGCGGCCGCGTAGCTTCCCTCATATTCGGCCTCCGCGTCGATCACCAGGCAATCCGCGCCATCCCGGACCGCGCGCGCGCCAACCGCCGCCTCAGAACTCGGATCCAAGCCATACACGTACTGCCAGGCGCAGACGTTCAAACCACTCGCATGAAGCGTCTCCACAAGCGAAGGGCTGAACTGCGACCAGTACTGATCACCATCGCCGCTCTTGATGAACAGCGTCTTGATCCCGGCCAACCTAGCCTGCAAAGCGATCGCCGCGGGGTTGCCGCCGTCACTGTGGCTGAGAATCCAGATCCACATCCCGCGTCCATCGAACGGGTTGGCCACCGCCGAGGTGGCGCCCACGCCGCAAACAGCGAGAACCACGCTACAGACAGAAATGGCCGCCACGCGTCGCACAACCCCGAGACAGGCTAAGCGACGCCACCAACCGCAGGCCAGTGGCGAACGAACTCTTGCAGACCCGATCTCAGGAGCCTCTCTCAGCTCAATAACGCCGCCGCCTCTCGCGCGGAGTCCGCTCGCGCTCCGCTTCCGCCTTCATCCCAAGCGCACCGAGCGCTGACAATCGCGCAGGAATGCGGCGCGACTCGGCCAAGCCGCGCGAGGATCTGGACGGGGGTAGTGTCTTGACGCGGGCAGCGGCAGGCTCGATCGCAAGCGGCAGGCAATCAACACGTTCGCAGATCTCTCGCGCGAGCCGGACCTGGACATCGAGCCAACGATCAACTCGGGGTCGGTGATGTCCGCGAACCCGACAAACCAGCAGCCGTCGGCGTAGTCGGACATGGCCTTCTGTGCGAGGCGTAGCGCTAGCCGGGTGTTGTTGCCGCTTTCGCCCGCACCGGTCAGCGTCAGCAGCCGCAGTCGGCTCTGGACAGAAGCGCGGTCAGCTCGCCCAGCTCCCTCTCTCGCCCGCGGAACGATGTCGCCGCCACCGGCAGGTTCCCGGCCGTCACGACCGCCGACCGGGTCGGGATCGGGTCCAGCGCGGGGTCGTGTTGCAGGACCCGGCGTTCCGTCTCCTTCAGAGCCCGGCCGGGTTCCAAGCCCAGCTGCTCGCGCAACAGGCCGCTGATCTCCCGGTAGACCGCGAGCGCATCGGTTTGCTGGCCGGCGCGGTAGAGCGCGAGCATCAACCGGCCGCGCAGGCGCTTCGTGGAGCGGGTTGCCGGCGGTCAGCGGCTCGAGCTCCGCGACCAGCTCACCGCCCGCGCCGAGCGCGGGGTCGGCGTCGATCCGTTCGATCACCGCCGCCAACCGCAGCTCCTCCAGCCGGCGGATCTCAGCCTGCAGATGCTCGATCACTGGCAGGCCGGCCAGCGGTGGCTCCCGCCACAACGACAAGCGTCGCGCAACCGGGCCGTCGAGCTCACCGCATCGCCGGCCGAGCGCAACCCCCGGTCAGCGTGCGTGTCGTCGTGATCGAGGCGCGATTGCGAGGATCACGAGGACGACGAGTGATACGGCGCCGACCAGGAACGCGTACCACGCGATGTTGGACACGGTGCCAGGATGTTTCGCGTTCTGGTAGGTCAGCTCGGCGATCGCGAAGAGCGCGAGGTCGACCACGAGGAGAGCGACGAGGTTGCGATGAGAAGCGATGATCTGTCGCGGGTCTGCTGAGGTTCGCCGCTCGTGCGTGGAGGTCTGCATTGTCATGGCCTTTCTGATGTGGTGGGGGTTGCTATTCATCTCAGGGGAGGGATACGCGCAGGTGCGCGGTGATCGTCTGTTGCGAGCAGACGAAGGCTTCGTTTAGAGCGAGCATTTACCGCGCATGGTGGGGACGATTTCGCTGGCGGATTGGGTGAACGTTCCGATGCCGGTGATTCCTGTGTATGCGTGGGTCCCGCCGAGCTGCTGGAGCGTGCCGGCTGAGCGTTCGGTCACGAAGCATGTCGTGGGGTTGACGTCGAGGAGTGGGGCTTTGGTGAAGCGCGCCTTGGCCGTGATCGTGCCGCGGGAGAGCAGCATCAGGGGAGTTTTGCGGGTCCGTTGATGAGGATCGTGCCGGCATCGGTGAAGGCGCCAGTGGCGATCACGCCGAAAACCTGGAAGGTGCTCGAGGCGTCCATGAATGAGAGCGTCTCGGATCTGGGTGGCGTTGACGCTGTCGCCTCGGCGGTGAGGGCCAGGGCGGCGGCTGCAGCAACGGCGGCTGCGGTTCCGGCAATCTCGTTGTGCGCATGGTTGTCGCCTTTCGTGGCCGATCTGCCGGCCCGCGGTGGTGGTGTGCTTGGTGGCGCTCGATGGCGCATAGTGACTGGCCGGTCAAGCATGGCTGCACTCACCGCTGCTGTCGTCGGGCGCGGGTAGGACTCTTGTGGACTCCGCGACGATCTCGCACGTCCTACCTGAGTAGGACACGGATCAGAGCTCCGGACGACGCGTAGCGGTCTGGTCGGCGCTAGCTTCCCCTTGTGGCTGCCGAGAGCACGTCGATTAGGAGGGCCAGGTCGATCGATCCCGTTCTCGTCGATTGCGTTCTGGCGGTGCTATTGACGATCGCGGCGCTGATCGACGCCGGCGCGTTTTCGGGTCGCCGCATGGGGGCGGTCTCGGTTCTCTCGTGTGCGGCGCTGACGGGCAGTGTCGCGTTACGACGTCGGAGCGCCGCGCTCGCGACCGTCGTCGTAGGGACTGCGCTGGTCGTGTTCGAGCGCGCGAGCGGATACGCGGGCGGCGGCGCGTTCGAGGCGGCTGCGATCGCGTCGTGCCTCTATCTGCTCGGGCGCCGTTCTCGAGTTCAGCGCCCGCTCTTGTCGATCCTCGCGTTCGTGTGGTGGCTCGGATCGTCACTAGCCGCTGGCGCCAGCGCTCCGGGAGGAACGGTGGACAACTCGTTGTTCTGGCTGCTGTGCGGGGCGCTGCCGTTTGCCGTCGGCGGCACGCTCGCGATACGCGCCGCGGCCGGCGACGAGCTCAAGCTCACGACCGAGCGGCTGCAAAGCGAGCAGATTCTGCTTGCCCAGCGTGCGGCAGATGAGGAGCGTAGTCGGATGGCGCGCGAGCTGCACGACGTTGTCGCTCATTGCATGAGCGTGATGGTCGTTCAGACGTCGGGCGCGCGTCGCGTCGCGGCCTCCGATCTCGAGGCTGCCCGCGAAGCCTTGAAGGTCGTGGAGAGCGCGGGGCGCGAGGCGCTCGTCGAGCTGCGGCGAATCGTTGGCGTGCTGTATCGAGGCGACGACGAGCCGGCTGGCGGTTCGCCGGGGCTTGCGCAGCTCGGCGTGCTTGTCGATCGGGCCCGGGCAGCAGGACTGCCGACGGAAATGTCCGTCGAAGGTCCCTGGCGCTCGCTGTCCGCGGGGCTTGATCTGGTTGCTTACCGGATCGTTCAGGAGTCGCTGACCAACGCGATCAAGCATGCCGGTCCCGCGGATGCGCGCGTGCACGTGGTCTTCGGTCCCCGTCATCTGGTGCTTGAAGTCACCGACAACGGACACGGGCATGGACGTCGCCGTCGCGACGATGGAGCTGGACACGGTCTGATCGGAATGACCGAGCGCGTGAGGCTCTATGGAGGCGACCTGCACGCGGGGCCGCGCCCGGATGGAGGGTTCGAGGTGCGTGCTCGGATCCCAATCGACGGAGCCGTGTCAGGCCCGCAAGAGCTCACCGAGTCCTGGACCGATCGCGACGCGCTCAACGTCGAGGTCAGCGGATCGATCTCGTGGCGATGGCTTGATCCGTTCCTGGCCGGCGGTTTCCTCGTCGCGCTCGAGGTGATGGCGCTCACCGACGGCGAGCGCGGAGCAGTCCGAGTGCGGGACGTGGTCGTACTGGCCGCGATGGCGCTGGCGTGCATCTGGCGTCGCCAACAGCCGCTGTGGTTTCTGACCGCGGTGGTCGCCTCCGTGTTCGCCCTCAGCAGCAACGTGAGACCCGGAGCCTCGCTGCTGACCGCGGTCTACGTCGGGCTGTTGCCCGCGTATGCGGTCGCTGCCTGGGAGAATCGGCATCGAGCTTGGCTAGGACTCGCAATCGTGGTACTGGCGTCTGCGGTCGGCGAGCTGTTGATCCGGCACGTCGGCGCGGCCAACTACGGCACCGCGCTGTTCACGATCGGCGCCTCCTGGGCTGCAGGCCGGGCGGTGCGCGCACGGCGGGCAACCGACGAGGCGCTCGAGCGGACGACCTCCCTGCTGTCGGCTGAGCGGGATGACCGAGCGCGGTTGGCGGTCGCTGGCGAACGCTCGCGAATCGAGCGAGACCTGCACGCGGTTGTGGCGCGCAGCGTCGCCGCGATGGTCGTTCAGGTCGAAGCGGCAGGTGCGCAGCTCGACCGCGAGCCGGCCGCCGTGGACGCGGCTCTGGAGGCTGTCGAGGACGTCGGCCGTCAGGCCCTTGGGGAGATGCGCCGGATCTTGGGCGTCCTGCGTCAGCGCGACCATGCAGGCGAGCTCCTGGAGCCACAACCGGGAGTCGATCAGATCTACCGGCTGATCGAGCGCGCACGAGCGCAGGGTCAACTGGTCGAGCTCAGCATC
Organism: uncultured Solirubrobacterales bacterium; assembly: GCA_963709135.1. Taxonomy (GTDB): domain Bacteria; phylum Actinomycetota; class Thermoleophilia; order Solirubrobacterales; family Solirubrobacteraceae; genus Palsa-465. The sequence goes on from CAVPVI010000005.1 coordinate 1,605,050, forward strand.
GCGGGCCAGCCCGGACCGCTGTCCGCCGGTGTCGACATCGGGATCTACCGGATCCTCGAAGACGCGCTGGCGAGCATCCGTGCGGATCCGGCGACGGCCGTGGGCATCGCCCTGCGTTTCGAACCGGAGGACCTGGAGCTGCAGCTCACTGCGACGTGCCGAGGGGCGCGCCACTGGCCGACCGACACGATGCGTGAGCGCGTGCTGTTGTGCGGCGGGGAGCTGACCGCCGAGCGGCACGAGACGGGAGGTGCGCGCTTGACCGCGCACCTCCCTCGAGGACTCCAGGGAGTCCTGACATGACCATACGCGTGGTGATCGCCGACGATCAGCAACTGATCCGAGCCGGCTTCAAGATGATCCTGTCGTGCGAGCCGGATATCGAGGTCGTGGGCGAGGCCAATACGGGCTCCGAGGCGGTCGATCTGACGTGCGAGCTTCGCCCCAACGTCGTCCTGATGGACATCCGCATGCCCGACTTGGACGGCATCGAAGCTACCCGTCAGATCTTCGCCCAGGACCACGACCCACCGCCGAGCGTGCTGATCCTGACCACGTTCGATCTGGACGAGTACGTCTATGAAGCGCTGCGCGCCGGCGCAAGCGGGTTTCTGCTCAAAGACGTCCCGGCTCCGCAGCTCGCCGCAGGCATCCGCACCGTCGGCCAGGGCGACGCGCTACTCGCGCCCAGTATCACACGCCGACTAATCGCCGAATTCGCCGCGACGCGAAATCCGCTCACCGCACCACCGAGCCTTAGCGAGCTCACCCCACGCGAGCTCGAGGTGTTCCGGCTACTTGCAACTGGAATGAGCAACAGCGAGATCGCCAGGCAGCTAATCGTCAGCGAGACCACGATCAAAACCCATGTCACCCGGATCCTCCTGAAGCTCGGCGTACGCGACCGCGTCCAAGCGGTCGTCGTTGCCTATGAGACCGGACTCGTTACCCCGCGTCGCACCGCACCTGGGCCCCCACAGGGCCCGCCGTACGTTTCCCCACATTGACGCGGCAGAGCCGGGCGAGCAGCAGCACACGAGCACTCAACCGGGTCGCGCAGCGCGCCCGCGCCTACTTTGTTCTTGTCACGGTACCTGTCAACGGCCCAGCTGGGGTCCCTCCGACGCGCGGACAGCAGGGACGGCAAGATCGCTAGCTGCGACCCTGTTCGGAATGAGCGAGATCCCGGCCTCGTCGGCGAGTTGGGTCATGAACCGGTCCGGGGCAGCGCCGTGCCAGTGTCCTCGCCCGGCTTACCTCACGACAATGGACCTTTCAGCCGACACCGGCCTGACCGTGTTCGCCTACACCGGGGCGGCGCTCGGACAGTCGTGAGGGGCACGCAGACCTCCAGCCCGGAAGACCTCGACGCGTTGGCGGACGCGCTCGACGCCCTCGCTACAGCTGGAAACGCCACAGCCTCGATCACGTGGCGTCTCAGGCAGATCGCCTTTCGCCGTAACGACCCTACAACCCGACCGACCGCTCCAGGCGGTGAACCACCCCTGCAACGCGGCCGATGACGCCCGCGCGCTTCTCCATCCGCGCAGCAGCGCCGCTCAGACGGCCGGTGTCCGTGCACCTGCTGTCCATGCAACCGAGCAGCACCGCCAGCAGCCGCGTCGGCGGTCCGCGCCAGGAGCAACGGCGTCGTAGTCGGACGGTGACGTCGCCCTTTCCGCGCAGGCGATGGGGGCGCGCGTGAGTCGGATTGCACACCCATCGCCAAGTGGGCGTCAGGCGGACGGTCCCGATGTCAGCGGTCTGCTTGTGAACGCGCGGCTTCCCATCCTGGCCGGCGGTGCGCCACGCTATTTTCTTGGGCCAGATGCGGCGCGCCCCGGATGAACGAGCGTTGCTTGCCCTCCTGGGGTTGGAGGAGAGTGCGACGTGGGACGAGGTTCGGCGAGCCTTCCGCGCTGCGGTCCGGGCCAGCCATCCCGATCTGCATGCCGGTGACCCAGACGCCGAACGACGCTTGAAAGCGCTCAACGCTGTGTGGGAGTCAATCAATACGCCCAGCAAGTGGGCGGCATACATCCTGCAGCCGGCCTCCCGTGGAACGACGGGCAGCTCCACGCGAACGCGGGGCAGTGCCGCGGTCCCGACTGTCGGGCGTCTCTGCGTCCAGAGACAACAACAAGGTTCGGTCGGTCTGGTGAATTGGAAGGTCGAGCTCGACGGCGAGGTCATTGCGAGCATCGAGAACGGAGGGGCGACCGTGTTCGAAGCAGGACCAGGTCGGCACTCCCTTCGCGTCTTCTACGGCTCGCACAGCAGCCCGGTCCTCCAACTCGAGCTGAACCGAGGGCAAGAAGCTCTTCTCAGGTGCCGGCAACTTGAGAGCCTCCGAACCAGCCTCTTCTCCCCCAAGCGCTCTCTCGTGCTTGAGCTCCTCGGCAGCCGACGGGTTGAGTCGCTAGAAGTGGTGTAGTTCGATCACCGGGCCGGGGATGGTTCCCGGCCACCGCCGTGGTCATGATCGTTGGAGAGCCAGACCACGCGTGCTCGTAGCCGAGAAGATCAGGCGACCCCGAACCAGCAGCCGCCCTAGCACCTGCGCGTCCGGGGGCGTCGAGTCGAGGCCGACCAGCAGCTCGGCAACCCCGGCAAACCGTGAAAGCACCTTCTCGCTGAGGCCACCCGCTTACATCTTCACGAGCCCGCCGCTATGGCCCTCAGCGTCGCAGCCGATCCTGTCGTCGGATGATCCCGACGTCGTCGGTTGGCGCCACAACCAACGACGTGGAATTCCGTCTCGAGGTCGTCGCTTCTCTTCGACGTGCTTGCTCAAGCGCTGCAAGCACGGGCGTGCTCTTGGGCCTCTCCTTCGACGACTGAAATCGCTCCGGCAGACACGAACACGGCGAGACCGACTCCCACGCACCAGGCGCCTGGGCGGCGAGTGTTTGCGTCTTGCGATAGGACTGGCGCGCCGACCTCGTGGGCATCTTTCGTAGCGTTGGCACAGTCGGGCGCGAGCTCTAGCACCGGCGGGCTTCTGCCCATCGGGATCAGCCGGACGACTTGCGGTCACCTCCCTTCATAGCTTGCTCCTCGTCAGGTGCTTGCCGCTGGCGAGTTCGGGAGTCACCAAGCCACGAGCGTCCGCTCGGTTACGCCGGCATCACGCGCCTCGGCGGCGCAAAACGACCGCCCCGCCACGGAGCGCACTCATGGGCCCAGCGATAACGGACGATCTCTTCGGGAGAACAACTCGCGAGAGCTCCATCTCCAGCCTTGCGAGGTAGCCGGCCCGGAGTCTCGGCGCTTGCAAGGTTTCGGCAAGCGCAGCCCCCGAAGCATCGACCCCCAGCCCGAATTCGGCGTTGCTTGTGGCGCCAAGCACGACGTCTTTCGCTGCGCCGATCGGGCCAACACGGACCAGCGTCTATACAACTGTAAAGTGCTGCGGCGATGAAACCAACGTTCAGTGCCATCTTGTCAACTACACAACTTATCGCTTGTGCTATGGTTTAGGTATGAGCACCTTGGAAACCAAGCATCCGCTCCCCGAGCCCCTCGTTGAGCTCGTCGCGCAACGCTTCCGCGTCCTTGGTGAACCGATGCGCATCCGGCTGCTGGAGCGCCTGCGCGACGGTGACGCGACCGTCGGAGAGCTCCATCACGCGCTCGGCGCCTCCCAGCAGAACGTCTCAAAACACCTCGGGATCCTCCACGCCGCCGGGATGGTCAGCCGCACCAAAGACGGCAACCACACCCGCTACGCGATCAGCGACCCCTCCGTCTTCGAGCTCTGCGAGAGCGTCTGCGGCGGCGTGCGCCGCCAACTCCAAGAACTCGAAGCGATCCTGCAACCGAGCTCGGAGGCAGCACCATGATGATGACCGCAACCGCCCGCCCGATCGACGGGACACTCCGCCACGAGGTCGACGTCAACGGGCGCCACAGCATCACCACCGACGAGCCCGAGCGCCTCGGCGGCACTGACACCGCCCCCGCCCCTCACGAACTGCTGCCCGCAGTCCTCGCCGCGTGCGTCTCGACCATGATCACCCTCTACGCACGCGAGCGGAACATCAACCTCGCCGGCCTTCAGGTCGACGTCACCTACGACAACGAGACGACCCCAAGAGCCGTAAAGACGGTCATCCGCCTGCCCGACGGGCTCCCCGCCAACCAGCTCAAACGCTTGCAGCGAGTCGCAGACACCTGTCCCGTCAAACGCGCGCTCGAAGCCGGATTCACATTCGACGAAGAGCTCGCCGTCGACACCACGGCCGGCTCACCCTCGACATAGCCGCTCGCCGCTCGCTGCGGCCGCGGCAATCATGAGCCACGAGCGGACCACGCCGGGCGCAACGTCGGCGCGCCGGAGCGTCTCGCGGCGCCCCGTCACCCCTGCAGCCGTGCGAGAAGCGCCTCGACACGGTTCGACATTGCCGCACAATGAATTGGCGCCGAGCCTGCGAATCAGCTCACCCAGCGCGAGCGGCACGTGCCCGATGGTGCTCGACTGCGTCAGCCAACACGGAGGTCGTAGCGCTGAGCTCGCCGAAGGCTTGTGAGATCGCCAGAAGACTGATGCCGGTGCGCGCCCTGCTGAGGCTCTCGATCGCCTGATCCAGGCGCTGCCAGGCTGCCTGCGGCGCAAGCGACGGCCGCCACGGCGCCGGGCGAAGCTCATACGGCGGCAGCCACGCAGGCCCCGGCCGCCAGCCGAAGCCCTCCTCCGCTGCGTACGCATAGGCAGCCTGCTGCTGGGCGGCAGCGTCGGCGAGCGTCCGAAGCCGGCGTGTGTAGCCGGCGTCGGGCGGCGGCTGCTGGTGATCGCGAACAGCGGTTTGCCAGCGACCCTCGGCGAGCTGCAGCTGCTCGGAGGCTTGCTCGGCGCTCATTTGGGTGGGACGACGTGCTTGTGGAACGACGGGTCCTCGGAGACATCGGCGGCCTGCGTGGCGGCGCCGGCCGTCAGGAAAGCCTCGACGTCTGAGCGCTTGATGAGCCAGCGTCTCGGCCCAGCTTTCGATGCGGCGAGCTCGCCGCTTGCGATCCAGCGACGGACGGTCACGTCGGTGACCTGAGCGAGCTCGGCGACCTGCGCTGGGGTGAAGTACTGCTCCTCGACCAGTTGCGGTGCTCCGGATCGCTTTGGGTGCGTAAGCCTGTGCTAAAACTATAAGCGTACTTGGACGCTAATAGTAGGATCCGAGCGTACACGTTTACTAGGGGGGCTGGGGTTCACAATAGTGTTCGCGGTGCCTTCATCGGCGAAGCAAGTCGCGGTTACGCGCTCCAGCATGGTGAGCGTCGCTCGGATCTTGTCCCGGAGCGCACCAGGAACGCCGTCCGTTCAGCGCTCGGATCGCCCCGCCGTCAGTCCCGACGTCTTCAGGCAACCGGCTCGGCCTACATCATCACCCCGTTGTCTTAGCGTTCGGGCGGCACCGACCAAGCAAGCCGTGCGGCGAGGTCGGCGGCCGTGACGTCGATCAACGCGCTCCGAGTGGTCGGCCGGTAAGTGTCGCCGTCGAGAGTGAGCCAGTCGACCTTCTGCTTCGCCGCGTCGACGATCAGGAGCTCGTCGACGTGGTGGGCGGCGTAGAAGCTGAGCTTCTCCCAGGTCTTATCGCCCGGGGAGACGATCTCGACCACCAGCGCGGCGGTTGGGTGCCACTGCGGCGCGTACCCCGGACGGTGCAGCGCCAGGTCAGGGACGCGGTAGTCATCCTTGCCCTCGCCGATACCGACAGTACCCGTGAGCTCAAGGCCGGCCGCATCCGCGAGTGGATCCAGCACACCGACCAGCTTCACAGCAAGTCGCTCATGCTCGTGACTCGGCGGCGGGATCATGTGCAGCACACCCTGCCACACCTCGTCGCGGCGATCGAGATCAAGACGCGCGCGTTGGTCCAACAACTGCTCGATCGCGGCTGGCTGTGGGTCGAGCACGAGCGTAGGCATGGACCAAGCGTACCGACGCCGCGAACCGATATGTCGCTCTAATGTCGCGGAGGGCTTGGCGCGTCCCTCGCGCAGCGATGATCGCCTGATTGCCATCGCGAGGCAGCCGATGTCGATCAAGCCACCCACGGCCACGCAGCTCGCGTACCTCAGAACGCTCGCCGAGCGCACCGGCCGGAAGTTCATTTCACCCCGCAACGAGCCGCGACGCCTTCCGAGCCTCCATCATTATATTATGATCGCTTATAACAGTACTTGACAGTACACGGACACCCTTAGTATGATCCTGGGCAGATCCAGATGACCACTTCCTTCCACACGAATAGCACCCGACCCGCCGTACGCGCCGCGCCCTCGGCACCGCGGGTGCGTGGACGACCACTTCCTCGACCGACAGGCGGAATAGGTACCGTCGACGACCTGATCAAAACGAACACGGGAGGCTCATGCCCGGTCTGCGCAAACGGCTGGCGCTTCTGGCGGCGATCATGGGTTCGTTCGTGGCGGGGCTGGACGCGACCGCGGTCAACGTCGCGCTGCCTGCGATTCGCGCTGATCTCGGGGGCGGGCTGGCCGGCCAGCAGTGGGTATCCAACGCCTACCTGCTCACGCTTGGCTCGCTGATCCTCGTCGGAGGCTCGCTGGGCGACTTGTTCGGCGAGCGACGCGTGTTTTCGATCGGCGTTGCCGGCTTCGGGGTCGTGTCGCTGTTATGCGCGATCGCTCCCAGCATTGAGGTGCTGATCGCGTGTCGCGCGGTGCAGGGCGCGTTCGGGGCGCTACTGACCCCGAGCGCTCTGGCGGTGATTGTGGCAGCGTTCCCTGCGAACGAGCGGAGTGCCGCGATCGGCTCGTGGACGGCGTGGGCCGGGATCGCAACGGTGGTTGGGCCGCTCGCGGGCGGCTTTCTCGTTGATGCCGTCTCCTGGCGGCTGATCTTCGCCGTGAACATCCCGTTCGTCGTGATTACGCTGGTGCTCGTCTCACGCGCGGTTCCCGCACAGACACGCGGTGCGGCGCACGCTCGTGTCGACTGGCTCGGCGCCACGCTCACGTTCTTTGGCCTCGCGGGACCCGTGCTGGCACTGATTCGTCAACCGGAGGTCGGCTGGAGCAGTCCCGAGGTGTGGGCGCCGGGGCTGGGAGGGCTCGTGCTGCTGGGCATTTTTCTGCTTCATGAGCGACGGACCCCAGCGCCGATGTTGCCGTTAGGACTATTCGCGCGGCGCAATTTCGTAGTTGGGAACCTGCAGACGTTCGCCATGTACGGTGGCCTGGGCATCACATTCTTCCTGCTCGTCCTGTTCCTACAGGAGGTTGCTGGCTACCGCGCGCTCCAAGCGGGCTTCGCGCTGATGCCCTCAACGATCGTAATGTTCCTCCTGTCCAAGCGGATGGGGCGGCTGGCCGATCGGTTCGGACCCCGTCTGTTCATGGGACTCGGACCGCTGACCGCTGCCCTCGGCCTCGCGCTGATGTTGCGCGTCCACGCCCACCTGAACTACTTCACCGATCTGCTCCCAGCGCTGCTGGTGTTTTCGATCGGGCTCGCATGTACCGTCGCGCCGCTCACTGCCGCAGTGCTCTCCGATGCCGAGGAATCCAATGCCGGCATCGCCTCCGGGGTCAACAATGCAATCGCGCGCGTCGCCGGCCTGCTCGCGATCGCCGCAGTCGGCGCTGTCATGTCCGCTCAGTTCGGCTCGACACTGGATCGGCAGCTCGCTGGCGTCAGGCTCTCGCGGGGCGCGCGGATCGCCGTCGCCCAGGCACGCAAGCAGGCCTTCTCGCGGATCGCGCCATCACGCGGCGGCTTGCCCGTCTCGCGCGCCGTCCAGTCGGCATCAGTCCAAGCATTCCACGTCGGCATCGGCATCTCGGCGACACTGGTCGCATTCGGCGGGCTGCTCGGGCTCGCCGGAATCCGCAATCCCCGACGAATCGTTCGCTGCGAGGACTGCGCCGGCGGCCAGCTCGCCGGCCAGCCTATCGACACCGGGCGCCAACAGACCCCGAGGCTATGGCCCCGACCAGCCACCGCCGTCCCGGCACGAGCCGCAAATTCAAGCAGCTGACCCAAAGCCAAGGCTGCGCAAAGCCGATAGTCTCCGATCTGGCCCAAACCGCCCGCATGCAGCGCGAGCGTCGGCTCGCCCGAGCTGCGCTCCGCGCCGGTGGCCGACACCGCCGGAAAGACCCGCCGGATCGTCGAGGCCACGCTCGACCAGGTCAGCACGATGACCAATATGCGAAGCGGCGATCTGTCCGATCTCCACGATCTGGCGATCTCGATCCTGGAGACGGGTCTGCTTCACCCGCCGCTGGTTCGCGCCACCGATAACGAGCAGCAGCCGTATGAGGTAGTGGCCGGCCGTCGGCGGCTGGCGGCTATGCGCTTGGTTGACAGCGCCGCTGAGGAACCGCGGACCTGGCGCTTTGACCATATCGACGGCGTCACCACACGTCCGATCGGGCTCATCGGCCGGGCCTTGTTGTATTGGTGCTTGCTATTGACAAGCCGCCTTGTTTTTTGCAACTATCTGGCCCACCGGATCAAACCACCAAGGGAGCAACCGCATGACGACGAGTATCTTCGTGAGCTACCCGACCGCAGACCTCGAGCGCAGCAAGGCGTTCTATACCGCGCTCGGCGCGAGCATCAATCCGCTCTTCACCGACGACAACGCCGCCTGCCTGGTGTGGGAAGAGAACATCTACCTGATGGTGCTCAAGCGCGAGTTCATGGCGACGTTTACCGACAAGCAGTTGGCCGACCCGGCAACCACTGCACAGGTCCAGATCGCGTTCTCCCGCGACTGCAGGGAGGAAGTCGACACGGCGGCCGAGGCCGGTCTGGCCGCCGGTGGCTCTGAGCCGCGGCCTGCCCAGGACTTCGGGTTCATGTACAGCCGTGACCTGGAAGACCCGGACGGCAACATCGTAGCCTTCCACTGGATGGCGCCGCAGGCCGTAGAGCAAGGCCCAGAGGCATACCTGGCCGGGCAGGCCAAGGGCTGAGTGGCTGTCCGCAGCTACGGGCAGTACTGCGGGGTCAGCACTGCAATCGAGCTGGTCACCGAGCGCTGGGCGCTGCTGATCATCCGTGACCTGCTCGTCGGCCCGCGTCGTTACACCGACCTCAAGCAGGGCCTGCCCAAGATTCCGACGAACATCCTCGCCGCACGCCTGAGGGAGCTACAGGAGAGCGGGGTGATCCGCCGCGTCCCGTTAGCACGCTGCGGCCTCGTCTATGAGCTCACCGAATACGGGCGTGACCTCGAGCCGATCGTGCTGGCGCTCGGCCGGTGGGGATTCCGGTCGATGGGCGCACCCAAGGATGACGAGATCGTCACCGCCGACTCGCTGACGATAGCTCTGCGCACAGCGTTCAGACCAGAACGCGCGACAGGGGCATTGGATTTCCAGATCCAGGTGGGTGCCGTCGAGTTGCGCGCTCGGGTCGGCGATGGCGAGCTTGAGGTCGTGCAGCTCGCTCCCCCGGCACCGCCGGTGGGGGGCTCGCTGCCCAGCGGCGAGCCCGAGCTGCGGTTCGCGACCGGCCCCGGCATCCGCCACCTGATCGCCGGCACGCTAACCCCAGCCCAGGCCGTCAACGAAGGCGTGGTGAGCATCTTGGAGGGCGATCTGAAGCTGCTCGAGCGATTTGCGGAGCTCTTCCGTATCGATACCTGAAAGGGGGAGATTGATGCTGACTGAGGTGGCCGACGGTGTCTGGGTCCGGCAGAGCGCGTGCTCTCCGACGTCCTGATCCCGCTCCTCGACCCCCGCCAACCCGACCAGGTGGGCGCCTACGAGACGGCACTCCACCAGTCGAACCTCGAGTAGGCCCGGCGGCGATAGGGTCACCTGACGGCTCGGGGCCTCTCGCGGGCTGCCATGAGCCGCGCGCGAGGCCATCGGTCCCGTAACGGCCAGCGTGCGGCGGCTTATGCCCACGCGCAAACGCTTGGGACCGCCCGCACTGATAATGGTTTGGTGGCATACGTATCGGCGGCTGATCCTGTCCGCGCTGTGCTGGGTACCCGGCGGGCGCTCCTCGCTGACGTCGACCTTCGCGAGGGGGCGCCGGAGCGCCTGCTGGCATGCTGCGACGTGAGCGGGACGGTGCAGCTCTATGAGGTCGTGTCAGGTGGTCTGGTCGAGCTCACCTCGCTGCCGGAGCCGGTTGCGAGCGCGCACTACCTCCCAGGAGGTCGCCGAGCGGTGCTCGCGACGCCGGCGATCTGGATCCCGGCTCTCGTCGTCGGTCACTTCGGCACCGATCCACCGTTGCTTTTGGATCCCTTCGCCGGGGGCGGGCGAGTACAGACCGAAGCCCCGCAGGAGCTCGTGAGACCGTGGCGAGCGAATGAAGTCGCGATGCGGATGCTCAACAACCTCGTGCTGGCTTACCAGCGGCGGGGCGACATCGGCGATGCAATACACGCCGCCAGGTTGCGTCTAACGCTCCCTACCGAAGCGTCGCACCGCGACATTCTGCAGGCCCAGCTCAGGACCATGCAAGCGCGACTCAACTGACCAGACGCGGACTCAGACGGCCCACGCCGCCGTAACAGAGAACGTTCGACCACTTTGACGCGCAGACCGCCGCGCCGGACGCCCTCAGCGCGGCTCGAGCCTTCCCGCAAACCGGTCTCGGATCGTCCGCTGGTCGATCGATCAAGCGCGGTCGCGACGCCGTCCTGCGCGGATCCTCACACCGGCTGGGCTATGAGCGCCTAGCCGATCATCCAATTCGGACACTGGGGCTTTCGAGTAGTGTGCCGTTATGGCTCGCACAATGGTGCGCACACTCGGTCTGATCGTCGTCCTGCTACTAGGCGTGGTGACGCAGGCCGTCGCAGTCTCGCCGCTGCCCAATGACAACCGCAACTCGGCCCAGCCGCTCGGCGCGCTACCGGCGGCTGTGACCGGCACGACGGTCGGCGCGACGGTCGAGACCAACGAGCCGCCTTCGGGCTGCGCCCAGACTGCCGGTTCTGTCTGGTATTCCGTCTCGTTCGGCTCCTCGCCCCCGGGTGAGGTGGGCGTGAAGGTCCAGGCGAACGGCGACCTCGACGCCGCCGTCGACATCTTCCAGCGGCAGCGGTCCCAGAACATCCCGGTTACCTGTGCCCGGACGGATCAGAACGGGTTCGCAGGCACGATCTTCCAGCCCTCGGCGAGCACCACCTACCTGATCCGGATCGCCCAGCGGGCGAACTCGACATCCGGCACGTTCTCGCTGATGGTGTTCGTCGTCCCGCCGCCACCGTCACCTCCCGGAGCGGCGCTGCCCGCCCGCGGCGGTCACGGGGTTCTCGACAGCACCTTCAACACACAGGACGCGTACTCGCTCGATCTCCGGTCGGGGACTACCTACAAGTTCAACCTGGTCGATACGAACAACGGGTGCATGCGCCTCGACATCTTCCCGCCGGAGACGACCTCGTTTGGGGGGGGTGCCGCGGCCGGCGAAAGCTGCGCCGGTTACCGGTTGTTCACCCCGACAGTCAGTGGCCGATGGAGCTTCCTGATCTCCGCAGGCCCCGACGTCGTAGGCTCGCAGCCGTACTGGCTTCACGTCGAGCCGGCGAGCTCGCTGGAGATGGCGCCCGGGATCTTCCTAGCGAACTTTGCCCACTACACGGCGACGCTGTATGGGAACCTCGACACCGACGTCCGCTTATTCCGGTTCGACGTCACCAGCTTCAGCGATCTGACGCTGTTCCTCCAGACCGGGTCGGACGAGTCGTTCGATCTTAATCTGCTCAACGACCAAGGCGAGTCCCTCGAGTGCGACTGTGGGTCCCAGGGCGAGGAGACGATCCGGCGCCAGATGCAGCCGGGCCGCTACTTCGTCGTCGTGCAAGCGGAGAACTTCGCATCCGGGCCGTTTACGCTCTCCCGAGCATCGCGCACGATCACTCATGTCCAGATCTCATGCGGTGGCTTCGGATACGAACAGATTAGTCCGGGCACGGGGACCGACATCACGGCCACCGTCTCCCCCGCCGTTGACGGCCCAGTCACATTCGAGCTGGAATACTTCGACCCGGTCGCGGGCTGGCAGTTCCGCGGCGACTACCACGCCGAGGCGGTGAACGGGGTGGCCCTACTTCCCTTCATGCCGCCCGAGCCGGGTCGGTGGCGGGCGACCGTCGCCTACAACGGTACCCACAGCGCAGCGCCAGCGACGAGCGATTGGGCCGAGCTGCTGGTCGCCGGCCCGCTCACTCAATAGCCAAGCGACCCGCAGAGCGCCAGCCGAGCGGCTCACCTGCGACGCCCCCGGCTCCGGGGGTCGGGCGGGCGCGGGTCGGCTGTCAGACGCCTCCCCTGACAAGCGGAGCGATCTCCTCGGTGGGATGCCAGGGACGCCAATACAGCACGTTCGTGGCTGACGTAGCGGCTTCGGGAGTCTGCGCTGGCGGGTTGGTATGGACTGCGCTTGGGATGCTCGCGGACAGCAGTGGCGCTCGTTTGACGGCTTCGTCTCGGGAGCGTCAAACTGCTCGGGGCGCTGCCGCAAGTTCTGGACCTATCGGCACGGAAGCTCTGCTATGAGGGAGGAAGGGTGCTATGAAAGCTATCGCCGTCCGCGACCGTGACGCTGGTCTGGCTGGGCTGTCCCTGACGGAGTTGCCGTATCCGCACGCTGCCGAGAACGATGTCATCGTGCGCGTGTATGCCGCTGGGTTTACCCGTGGGGAGCTGGGTTGGGCGGGGACGTGGACTGATCGCGGCGGCCGGGACCGGACGCCGAGCGTGCCCGGGCATGAGCTCTCGGGTGTCGTCGCCGAACTGGGCTACGGGACCACCGGCCTGACCGTTGGGCAGCGGGTGTTCGGGCTGGCCGATTGGACGCGCAACGGCACGCTGGCGGAGTACGTGGCGGTGGAGGCGCGCAATCTTGCGCCGCTGCCTGCGGGTGTCGAGCATCCCGTCGCCGCTGGTGCGGTGATCTCCGGACTGACGGCATTGCAGGCGCTGTTTGACCACGCCCATCTCCTCGCCGGGCAAAGCGTGCTGATCCATGGCGCCGCGGGCGGCGTCGGGTCGATCGCTGTGCAGCTTGCCCGCCAGGTCGGCTCGCAAGTGATCGGGACCGGCCGGGCCGCCGACAGAGACCGCGCGCTCGGTCTTGGCGTCGATGAGTTTGTGGACTTGGAGAGCGACCGCGTGGAGGACGCCGGCGAGGTCGATGTGGTCTTCGATGTGATCGGGGGGGAGATCCTGGCGCGTTCGACCGCGCTTGTGCGCGCCGGCGGCACGCTCGTGAGCATTGCCGAACCGCCCACGATCCAGCCTGAGAACGGGCGGGCGATCTTCTTCGTCGTTGAGGCCGATCGCTCCCAGCTCGCCGAGATCGCCCAGCGGCTGCGCGACGGACGGCTGACCTCGAATGTGGGGGCCGTGCGGCCGTTGGCCGAAGCACCCGCCGCGTTCGGCCCCGACGCTCCGCGAGTGTCCGGGAAGACGATCATCCAAGTCACCGAGGGCTCGTAGAGGACGCTCGAGGCGTCCCTATGTCGATCGCGAAGCGCTTTTTTCGGCTGCGCGCGCGCTGGCCTGAACATCGTCGAAGGCTGGCACGACGTCAGCGACACGATCCTGTTCGGCAACAGCGGCGAGCTTGCCAGCAACCGCCGCGGCCAGCAAGAACTCGCCGTCCTCTCCCTCCACCTCCTCCAAGCCGCCCTCATCTACATCAACACCCTGATGATCCAAGACATCCTCGCCGAACCCGCCTGGCCCGGAATCCTCACCGACGAGGACAAACGCGGCGTCAACCCGCTGTTCACCTCGAACATGACCCCATATGGCGAAGTCAAGATCAACATGACCAGCCGCCTCGACCTCTCCGACCCCACGCCACCGGAGCCAGACCTCGATGCCCTCGCGGCCTGACCGGGCGATCAGCGGCGGCTACCTTGCCCCTCGTGACAGCTTCGTTAGCGGCAGGCCTATAGGCGCTTAGGACGTCCGCAGCCCAAGGATCAGCGCACGATTCTCTGCGCGGCGACCGCCCGTGACAGTCTGGACTAGCACCGTCGGTCAACTGCCACCGTGCCGAGGGCTCGCCCAAGGATTCAGAGATCCTCGAGCGACTTCCGATCCACTTCGCCGAGACGCACCGCTGACTGGAAGAATCGCACCCGAGATGGCCTACGACCAGGAACTTGCCCGCCGCGTCCGCAAACAGCTCGCCGCCGAGGAAGGTTTGACTGAAAAGGCCATGTTCGGTGGCCTGGCTTTCCTGTTGCACGGCAACATGGCCGTCACGGTCTCCTCGCACGGAGGACTGATGGTCCGCGTCGGGGTCGACGCAGCCGAAGCCGCGGTGGCGCGCCAGCACGTGAAGCAGATCGAGATGAGAGGAAGACCGATGCCAGGTTGGATCCATGTCGCGACCGAGGGTCTGAGGACAGAGCACCAAGTCGGCGCCTGGGCTCGCCGCGGGGTCGAGTTTACGCGCGCACTGCCACCCAAGAGCTGAATACGCCTCGCCGCTTTCGTTGGTAGCTCTCGCTGGCGCAGCATCCGACTCAGAGGGGACCTCTGTCTCGCTTGTCGATCGATCAGCACGCGCGCCCGAGCGGCCGCTGCCAGGTTCGACGCGGAATGCGAGCGCATCGCATTTGTCGAACGCCAACCGAACGGAACTGCGGCAGGCGGGTGCTTCCAGCGCTGGTTGCAGCGGAGCCAATCACTAGCGCGGCGGCACGATCATAAGCGGATGATTTCGACCGTTTAGCCTATGATAGAAGAATGCCGATGAACGACACCCCGCCCACCAAGTCAGAGCAGCCCGCACCAATCCCCGCCGACGACCGCGGACGAGTACTGACGCACGCGAGCCCAGATACCGATGACTCGCTTCCTCACCTCGGCGTGGTTGGCGACACCTACACGATCCTTGTGTCCGGGGCCGACACCGCTGGGCGGTACACGTTGATCGACATGCACGTCCCGCCGGGCGGCGGGCCGCCGCCCCACCGTCACGATTTCGAGGAGATGTTCACCGTCGTTGACGGCGAGATCGATTTCACGTTCCGCGGCGTCAGCGCCGTTGCGAAGGCCGGCGAGACGATCAATGTGCCGGCCAACGCCGCACACGTTTTCCGGAACGTCTCCGAACGGCCTGCGCGACTGTTGTGCCTGTGCTCGCCCGCGGGCCAGGAGGAGTTCTTCAAGGAAGTCGGCGTTCCAGTCGCGCACCGAACCGAGGCTCCACCGCCGCTCGACGATGCTGCTACCGCCGCGTTCATCGCCAAAGCGGTCGCACTCGCCCCGCTATACAGGACCGAACTGTTGCTCGGCTAGCCGCCGGCTAGCCGAAGCCCGGAGCGGCGAAACCAAACGGGGACCAAAGTGAGCAAACCGCAGCGCGACGCGCTCGACCAACTGCTGCGAGACGCGCCGCTCGATCTCGGCGGTGAGGTTGCCGAGCAGCGAATCATCTTCGAGGAGATGATGGCGGCGATCCCGGTACCCGCCGACGTCACCTCATCGTCGGGGAGCCTGGGCGGGATCCCCGGCGTCGCCGCGTGCGCGATCGCCGTCGCCGGCGAGTCCGCGGGCGCGGGCATGGCCGCCGCGACCCTCGTCGCGCTCAAGCGCACTGGACTCCCGTAACCGATCGCGGCTGTTCTGATGTCGCCCTGGGCAGACCTGACCCTGTCCGGTGAGAGCATCAGCACCAAGGCCGCGGTCGACCCCGCGCTTACCCCCGAAGGTCTGCGGCGACGAGCCGACGACTATTTGGCCACCGGCGACCGAACAGCGGAGCTCGTCAGCCCAGTCTTCGCCGACCTGACTGGCCTACCACCGCTGCTGATCCAGGTCGGCTCACACGAGATCCTCCTCGACGACGCCACCAGGCTCGCCGCCCGCGCCGCGGCGGCCGATGTCGCCGTCAGACTCGAAGTCACCCCCGGCGTCCCGCACGTGTTCCAAGGCTTCGCCGCGATGCTCGACGAAGCCGACGCCGCCCTGACCAGCGCCGGCGAGTTCCTGCGCGCGCACCTGGTGGGTCCGCGTCCATGAGAGAGAAAGGTCACCGGAGCGTGCGAGTCGTTCAGGAACCCTGTCGATTGGACGCCGATGCGCTGCGCGAGCTCAGCCGCCGGCTAGATGGCTACCGGAAGTCCACTGACCTCGGGTCAGGCTGGGATCGAGGCGTGCCGGCGACTGGCTCGACGCCCTTTTGGAGGACTGGCGCGCCTTTGACGCCCACGGGTTTCAACTCCGGCTCGACGCCCTGCGCCAACAGCGCGTTGAGGTTGCGGGTCATAGTCTGCACTTGGTGCCACGCTGAGGGTCGCGGGCCAAGCCCGCTCCCATTGCTGCTCACCCACGGCTGGCCCGGGTCATTCCTGGAGTACCTTCCAGTCCTTCCTCTCCTTTCTGACCCAGGCGGGCACGGCGCAGATCCGGCCGACGCGTTCACGGTGATCATCCCGTCGCTGCCCGGCGACGCGTTCAGCACACCACCCCCACCCACTGGTATGACCGGACGTCAGGTCGCGCGACTCTGGCATCAATTGATGACCAAGGGGCTGGGACATGACCATTTCGTCGCGCACGGCAGCGACCTCGGTGCCGGCATAACCGCCTGGCTGGCCCGCGACCAGCCAGACGCGGTCGCGGCGATTCACCTCGCGACTCCCGGCCTGGCTGTTGCGCCTGGGCCGCGGACAGAGCAAGAGGAGGACTTCGCCCGTGACGGGCAGGACTGGACCGCGGAGGAGGGCGGCTATATGCACCAGCACGCCACCAAGCCAGCGACCCTCGCCGTCGGCCTGTCAGACAGTCCCGCCGGACTAGCCGCATGGACCGGCGAGAAGATCATCGCCTGGAGCAGCACCCGCCCGGACGGGAGCCCGGCGTTCGATCGCGAACTACTCCTGGGCACCCTCACCCTCTACTGGGCGACCAATACGATCACGACTTCGCTTCTGCCCTACTGGCACACCGCCACCTCCCCGGCGCGGCCCTCCCGGATACCGACGTGTCGCCGGTCCCCACCTCGATCAGCATCTTCGGCGGTGAACGAGTTGCCTTTCCCAAGCCACCCCGAGAGCTTGCTGAGCGCTACTACAACGTCACCTCCTGGGCTGAACACCCCACCGGCGGCCACTTCCCCGCCGTCGCGGAGCCTGAATTGCT
Source organism: uncultured Solirubrobacterales bacterium (assembly GCA_963709135.1). Lineage (GTDB taxonomy): Bacteria > Actinomycetota > Thermoleophilia > Solirubrobacterales > Solirubrobacteraceae > Palsa-465. Next base: position 1,622,147 of record CAVPVI010000005.1, read on the forward strand.
CGCCCGCAGCCTACGCGACGCATTTCGCCCGATGCGACACTGGCCCTGAAACGCAGCACCACTCACTCCCGCTTCCACGAATTCGCGGAAGCCGGTTTCGCGCCGGGCTGGTGGTCGCGGGCGGGGCCAATCGAGCGTCACTCACCCTGGTCAAGCCATCGGAGCAGGCTTCTTCTTTTTTGGTGCTGCAGTGAGGGCCTTGGCCTGGTTGCGAGCAGCTCGAAAGCGTTGCTGGGCCCCTTGTTTGGTGAGTCCGTAGCACGCGCCGATCTCGTTCCACGTGGCACCGGCCTCGCGGGCGGCCTCAACCTGGGCGGCCTCCAAGTCCTCCGCGGCTTCTCGCACGCGTCGGGCGGCTTCGAGTCGGCCAATCGTTCCGCCGGCGACCTCGAGTGCGTCGAGCGCCGCGGTGATCCGCCTGACAGAGCTCTTGGGGGCCACGACGACAGCGTATCGACGACAACCGACGCCGGTCAATGATATGTTGATCAGCAGGTCAACATATCGTTGACGAGATCGTTGTCCGGGTCAGAGAGTGGGGTGATACGCGTGGCCAAGAAGAGCAAGACGGGCAAGAAAGCCAAGAAGTAGTAGCTCGATCAACTCGGACCGCAGCGGTCCGGCGACGTACCGCTGCGGTCCATGCGCCTTTGGGGCGCGTTCGCGTCACAGGCACGCGCCTCTCCCCCGGCGCTACAAAGGCCCGGCAAGCCAGTACGCCCGAGCAGCGCGCCACGACAACCGCAGGGCGTTGTCCGGGATTGAGTTCTCTGCGCCGCCGAGCAGCGCACGATCGGTCGCGTTCGTGGTTGGAGGTGTCCCCGCGCGAGCAGTCTCACCCGAGTTGGGCGCCTGACGCCCACCGTCGGGGTCGGCCGAACCGAAACCGCGGCCGCGGCGTGGTTGCCGCAGGGGCGCGTTAGGATGAGTCATGGCTCGGAGCTTGCTGGTGGTGCCGACCGGGGTTGATGTCCGTTTGACGCGGACGTGTCTGGGCGTGCTGCGGGCGTTGGATCGGCGGGGTGTGCACGTTGCGTTCGTCAAGCCGGTGTCGCAGCCGCGGGCTGCTGGTGGGCCGGACCGCTCGAGTGCGCTGGTCAGGGCGATAACTACGTTGCGCCCCCCAGATCCGCTGTCTAGCGTCGAGGTGGAGCACCAACTCGGAGCGGATGGCCTTGACGCTGTGCTCGAGCGGATCGTCGCGGCTTGGGAGCCGCTCAGTGAGCGATCCGATGTGGTAGTCGCGGAGGGGCTCAGGCCGCTCCCTGGCAATCTGTATGTCGGCGCGTTGAACCAGGCGCTGGCCAAAGCGCTCGATGCTGATGTGCTGCTGGTCGCGCGCTGGTCGACGGCCGAGGTGGGGGGCAACGACGGAATGGCAGTCGGCGCCGGGGCGTCCGGCAAAGACGCGGTCGTCGATGCGGTCGAGAGCTTGGCGGAGTCACTCGCCGTGACAGCCAGCGGCTATTGGTCGGGCGAGCAGACGCGCGTGGTCGGCTGTCTCGTCAACGGGCTGCCCGCGGACGATCCATCTGCGGCGTCGCTGTTGAGCGAGGCGCTCCTCGAGCGTGGGCTTCGCTTGATTGGCGCGGTGTTGCATCGTCCCGAGTTGGCTTGGTTGCGTGTGCACGACCTCGTCGGCGAGCTTTCACCGCGGGTGTTCAACGAGGGTGACTTGTCCCGGCGTATCAAGGATGTGGCGGTATTCGCCCAGGGCGTTCCTGGCGGCCTGCGGGTGCTCACCGACGGTCGGCTCGTGGTTGTTCCCGGGGACCGCCACGAGGTGGTCATGGCTTGCTGCCTGGCGGCGCTCAACGGGACCCGGCTGGCGGCAATGGTCCTTTCGGCGGGGGTCGAGCCCGACCCCCGCGTGTGGGAGCTCGCGCGGGCCGCGTGCGCGACTGGGCTGCCGATTCTGATCGCCGAAGGGAACAGCTATGAGACCGCTGCGCTGGTGCGTGGCCTTGACCCGGGGTTGCCGGTCGATGACCTGGACCGGATCGAGAGGATGACCGACCACATCGCGGACGCGTTGGATGCGTCCTGGCTTGAGTCTTTGTCGGTCTCCTCGCGGCCGCGGCGGCTCAGCCCGGCTGCTTTCCGCTACCGGCTGGTTGAGCTGGCGCGCGGCGCTGACGCGTGTGTGGTGCTGCCCGAAGGAACCGAGCCTCGCACGCTGCAGGCCGCGGTCGTGTGCGCCGAGCGCGGGATCGCTCGCAGCGTCCTGCTGGGATCACCCGACGAGGTCGCCGGCGTGGCGCGCAGCCTGGGCCTCGCGCTGCCCGACGGCGTCACCGTGGTCGACCCTCGGGCCGTCGCCGAGCGCTATCTCGCGCCGCTGATCAAGCTGCGCCAGCACCGCGGCTGGAGCGAGCAGATCGCACGCGATCGTCTCGGGGACCCGATCATGGTCGCCACCATGATGCTCGCGCAAGGCGAAGTGGACGGCCTGGTCGCGGGCGCGTTGCATACCACCGCGGCGACGGTCCGCCCGGCGCTTCAGATCCTCGGCACGAAGCCCGGGAGCCGCCTGGTGTCTTCGGTGTTCTTCATGTTGCTGCCCGACGAGGTGGTCGTCTACGGCGACTGCGCGGTCAACCCCCGGCCCGACGCCGAGCAGCTGGCCGACATCGCGATCCAGAGCGCGGCGTCCTCACGGGCTTTCGGGATCGAACCGCGAGTCGCGATGATCAGCTTCAGCACCGGGACCTCAGGCGCGGGCAGCGATGTCGAGAAGGTCGCGGAGGCGACCCGGATCGTGCGCGAACGCGAACCCGAGCTGGCCGTCGACGGCCCGTTGCAATACGACGCTGCGGCGGTCGTCTCGGTCGCGGCAAGCAAGCGGCCGGGCAGCGCGGTCGCGGGACGCGCGAACGTGTTCATCTTCCCCGATCTCGACACCGGCAACACGACGTATAAGGCCGTGCAGCGCAGCGCGCACGTCCTCAGCGTCGGGCCCATGTTGCAGGGCCTTGCCAAGCCGGTCAACGACCTCAGCCGCGGAGCCTCGGTGGACGACATCGTCTACACGGTGGCGCTGACCGCGATCCAGTCGCTCGCCGGGCCGTGACGCTCGATCACGATCCGGTCGGCGAGGCCGGACCGCTGGTTCGGGACGTGTTGTTGCGCGATGGCTCGACGCTGCGCTTGCTGGCTCCGACGCCGGCGGACTACGACGACATCAAGGAGTTCTTCGACGGACTCTCGCTAGAGAGCCGTTACATGCGCTTTCACGGCTACGGGCGCACTGACATGGCCGCGCGCGCAGCCGCGGAAGCTGGTGGTGTTGACCGGTTCGCGTTGATCGCCCGGCATGGTGGCCCGGTCGTGGCGGTCGCCCAGTTCGACGGGTTGCGCGAGCCGCGCGCAGCGGAGGTCGCGTTCGCGGTGGCCGACGATTTTCGGCGTCGCGGTGCGGGCACGCGGATGCTCGAGCAGCTCGCGGAGATTGCCGCAGAACGTGCGATCACTCGCTTTGACGCGGAAGTCCTGTCCGCCAATTACGCGATGCTGGGGGTTTTCAAGGGCGCTGGGTTCGGGATTCGGCGCAAGGGTTCCTATGGTGAGCTGACGGTCTCGCTTGACATCACACCGTCGGAGGCGGTGCGAGCGCGGATCCAGGAGCGCGACCACTTCGGTGCGGTCGCGGCGTTGCGGCCGATTCTCGCGCCCTCGTCGATCGCGGTCGTGGGCGTCGCGGCAACGCCGGGAAATCTCGGGCGTGCGGTGCTGGGGAACATCGTCGCCGGCGGCTACGAGGGGGTCGTTACGCCGGTCAACCGCGCGGGCGGTGTGGTTGGCTCGATGCGGGTCGCTCACAGCCTCGCCGAGCTGGAGGTCGTTCCGGAGCTGGTGATCATCACCGCGGCGGTCAACGAGCTACTGGAGTTTGCTGCCGATGCAGCCGGGAGCGGCGCAAAGGCGCTGCTGTTGCTCCCGGCCGGCCCCGAGGACGACGGCGAGTTCTCTCGTGAGCAAGAGCAACGGTTGCTGGAGATCGTTCGCAGCGCGGGCCTGCGGATTGTCGGGCCGGGCTCGTTGGGGGTGGTCAACACCGCCGCGCAGGTCAGCCTGAACGCTACGTTCAGCGGTGCCCGCGTGCACAGCGGCGGTCTGGCGATCGGCTCGCACGCGGTCGCGCTCGGGCTCGGGCTGCTCGGTCATGCAGCGGCCCGGCAGCTCGGGGTCTCGGTCCTGGTCGCGCTTGGTAGGTTCGCTGACGTCTCGACCAACGACCTGCTGGAGTGGTGTGAGGAGGACGAGCGGACGGCCGCGGTGTTGCTCTACGTCGAGTCCTTCGGGGATCCTCAGCGCTTCTCGCGGATCGCGCGGAGCGTCTCGCGCGAGAAGCCGATCCTCGCGATCAAGGGGCGTCGCAGCGTCGAGCTGACACGCAGCCAGGCTCAGTCGCAAACGGCGTCAGCGCTGCGCGGCGATGCCGTCGTTGACGCCTTGTTGCAGCACGCCGGGGTGCTGCGGTTCCGCAGCGCCGAGGAACTGTTCGACACAGCCCAGCTGTTCGCCAGCCAGCCGCTACCGCGCGGACGGCGGATCGCGATCCTCAGCAACGCCCCGGGCGTCGCGACGATCGCCGCTGACGCCTGCGTGACGCGCGGGCTCGAGGTAGTACACGCGAGCGACGCGCGCTACCCGCACGGCCTGGCGGTCGGCGCCGGGCCGCACGAGTACGCGGCGCGGATCGGTGAGCTGCTCCTCGATGTCGGCATCGATGCGCTGATGGTCTACTACGTCGACCAGCACGACGGCGATCCTGAGGGCGTGCTGGATGCGATCTCGGCGGCCTCCTGCGGGCAGCCCAAGCCAGTCGTCGCATCGGTCGTGCGCGCCGACGGGAGGCTGCCCTCGCGCAGCGCGCCCGGCGTGCCGAACTTTCAGTTTCCCGAGTCGTGCGCCGCGGTGCTGGCACGCGCGACAGAGCGTCGCGCATGGCTCTCACGGCGCCTCGGCGAGGCCCCACACTACCCCGACCTCGACCCAGCGGCCGCACGCGAGCTGATCGATTCGCTACTCGCTCGCGAGCCCGCCGGCGGCTGGCTTTCGCTCGGCGACGCAGAGGCTCTGCTGGCCACGCACGGAATCCCGATCGCCGCCTCGGAACGCTGCCGCGGTCTGGTTGCCGCGATCGCCGCCGCCAAGAAAATCGACGCTCCGGTGACGCTCAAGGCAAACCTTGCCGCGCCCGCGCACGCAAGCGAGATCGACGCCGTGCTGCTTGGGCTAGAGGGCGAGTCCGCGGTGCGATCCGGCTGGCGCGAACTCGAACGACAGGTCAAAACCGCGGGACGAGAATGGACCGGCGCGATCATCCAGCCCCTCTCAGCGCCCGGCGCCGACGTACTCGTCGGCGCCTTCAACGATCACGACCTCGGAGCGCTGATCGCGGTCGCCCTCGGCGGACGCCACGCCGGCCTCGATCAAGCCGCCACATTCCGCCTACCGCCCACCACCGACATCGAAGCAGACGAGCTGATCGACGCCTGCGAGAGCGTCAGCACCGAGCTGAACCGGTTCCCAGACACCGCCCCGCTCGATCACGAAGCGCTCCGCGAACTGATCCTGCGCTTCGCCCTACTACTCAAGAAAGTCCCCGAGATAGCCGAAGCCGACCTCAACCCCGTCAGATGCACGACCAACGGCTGCCTCGTACTCGACGTACGAATACGAATCGAACGCCCGCGTCCCGTCCAAGACACCCAAACGTGGTAGCCGGCCCGCACGGCGCAATCAACGACAACAATGCGGCATCGGAGTCACGCTGCGGGAGACGAGCAAGTATGACCCGTCGGCGCGCTCCCCGAGCGCTCGACGTGCTTCGGGGAGAACCAATGGGGTCATCGTCGACGTGCGCACTTGGGGCGCGTTTGCGGGTCATGCCACCCGGGTCGCGATCCTCCGCAAACGCGTCGCCGCGGGACTCAACCCCGCGCCAACTGCTTGAAGTCCGATGCGTGAAGCGTGGGCTTTGGTCAACAACAGATGGAGTGCTACGGTGCTCATTGCGAACCGGTGCGGGGTCGCCCCGGCGTGGGGCGCGTTGGCTCTGGGGTCGCGCGCGGCTGCGATAGGCTCGTGTTGTGAGGGTTGGGCGGCACGCGAAGGTGATCTCGTCCGACGCGGCGGTCGAGTTGATCGTCAACGGTGACACGTTGGTGGTGGGGGGATTCGTCGGGATTTCGGTGCCCGAGGAGCTTCTGATCGCGCTCGCGAAGCGCTTTGGCGAGACCCGCGGTCCGTGCGACCTGACGCTCGTGTTCGCCGCGGGTCAGGGTGATGGCGGCGCCCGCGGGCTCAATCGCCTGGCGCACGAGAAGCTGATTCGGCGCGTGGTTGGTGGGCACTGGGGTCTGGTCCCTGCGCTCGGCGCGCTCGCGTTGGACGGCCGGATCGAGGCGTATTGCCTGCCGCTCGGCGTTGTCTCGCATCTGTACCGGGAGACCGCCTCCGGGAGGCCGGGACTGATCACGCGGGTCGGGCTCGGCACGTTCGTCGACCCGCGGATCGAGGGCGGTCGTATGAACGCGGCGTCGAGTGCGGAGGTCGTGCGCGTGATCGAAGTCGATGGTGAGGAATTCTTGTTCTATCCGTGCCGCCCACTCGATGTTGCGTTCTTGCGCGGCACGACCGCGGACGCGGAGGGCAACGTGACGATGGAGCGCGAGGCCGCGACGCTGGACTCGATCTCGATCGCGCAGGCGACGAAGAACTCGGGCGGGATCGTGATCGTGCAGGTCGAGCGGGTCACCGACCGGCACGTGCTCCCGGCCCGCGAGGTCCAGATCCCGGGAATCTTGGTTGATGGCGTCGTCATCGCCAGGGACAGCGGCTCTCACATGCAGACGTTCTCGGAGGGCTACAACCCCGCCTACGTCGTCGGCGAGGTTCGCGAACAGGTCGACGGTATGGAAGCGACGCCGCTGGACGCACGCAAGGTGATCGCGCGCCGCGCCGCGATGTCGTTGAAGATCGATGCGGTCGTGAACCTTGGGGTAGGGATCCCTGAGGGCGTTGCCGCGGTGGCCGGTGAGGAGGGGATTCTCGACCTGATCACGCTTACCGTCCCTTCGGGCACGATTGGCGGTGTGCCCGCGGGCGGCCTGAGCTTCGGCGCGGCCGCGCACGCGCAGGCAATCGTTGATCAGCCCTACCAGTTTGACTTCTACGACGGCGGGGGGCTGGATCAGGCGTTTCTTGGCATGGCGCAGGCCGACCGCCGCGGGAACGTCAACGTCAGCCGCTTCGGTCGGCGACTCGCCGGCGCCGGCGGGTTCATCAACATCAGCCAGGCCGCGCGGTGCGTGTTCTTCCTCGGGACATTCACCATCGGCGCCGATATCGCGGTTGGTGACGGCAGGCTGCGCATCCGCCGTGACGGCGCGGTGGCGAAGTTCGTCGAGGAGGTCGGGCAGGTGACCTTCAGCGGCGCGCGAGCGCGTGCGTCGGGCCAGTTGGTGCTGTACATCACCGAGCGGTGCGTGCTGCGGCTGGGCGATGAGCGCCTCGAACTGATCGAGATCGCGCCCGGCCTGGACCTCGAACGCGACGTGCTGGCCCGCATGGGGTTTCGCCCCGAGATAGCGCCTGCTTTGCGCGAGATGGACGCTGCCATCTTCACCCACGCGCCGCTCGGACTACGGGAGCGCTCACGACTCACACTCGACGAACGTGTTCACTACCACGCGGACGCCAACCTCGCGTTCATCAACTTCGACGGGCTAATCGTGGACACGCCAGACGAAGCCGCGAAACTCGCCGACTTCCTGAACCGCCGCCTCAAGGAGCTCGGCCGCCGAGTCAACCTGATCGTCAACTATGACAACTTCGAACTCGGACGCCCCGCAGCGCCACGGTTCTTCGAGATGGTCCGCGAACACGAGCGGCGTTATGTGCTCTGCGCGACGCGCTACTCGACCGACGCGTTCATGCGACGCAAGCTGGGCCGAGCGTTCGCCGAAGCGGCACTCTCGCAACAAATCTACCGCAGCTTCGAGGAGGCCGCTCACGCTCTCAGCGAGCACGCCCGGGGCCGCCGCGCAGGCCCCCGGTCGCGCCACGAAGGCGCCTAGCAGACGACGCTCGATCCGGCCTGAACGTTGGCATGGCTCGCGGTGCTCGCGCGCGCGGCCGAGCGCCGCGAATGGCTCTCGCGGCCACTCGGCGAGGCCCCACACTTTCGCGACCTCGACGGGCCGGCCGCGCGTCAGGTGATCTCCTCTTTCCTTGATCGCGAGCCCGACGATGGCTGGCTTTCGCTCCCTGAGGCAGAAGCCCTCCTATTAGTAGTAGTGGCGTCGACCTCCGATGGCGTGTCCCAGCGTGCCGAGGATCGCGAGGATCACGCCGACGACCAGCACGATGATGCCAATACCCCATAGGACGGCAAGTTTGGGAACGATGACGGCGACGATAAGTAGGCAGATACCGAGAACGATCATTTGATGTCCTGACGTTTGATTTGAAGGCACAATTGACCTGCAGCCCTTGGGGTCTGCACAACGCGCTGATGTAGCTCAGGACCGGCGCGTTTTTTTGCGCTCGTAGGCGTGTTAACTACCCGCTTAACAGCAACCTCACACGCGCCCCGTCCAGCGCAGCCACCCTCCGCGCTACTTGTCGGTTGGTGCCACGTTCCTGAATCGCGCCAATCTTCGGTGTCTGGTGGTGGACGCCCGCGGGACGTGTTCAGACCCCGAGGCACGACAGTCGCCCGCCGATCTGCTGGCCGATCGCGGCCGCAGGCGAAGCGAATGCCAGCGCGAGCAGGCGCTCTACGCAGCGCGCACGCCTACGCGCGTGAGCATCGTGCGTCTCGGCCCCTGTACTGGTGCATTGTGTCGGTTGCGGTGAGGGTCGTGCTGCGGTTGTGGTTTCGCTTGCAGATCTCAGGCGGGGAGAATATTCCGCGCAGCGGTTCGGCGATCATCGCGCCCAACCACAAGAACTTCTTCGATGTGTTCTTCGTCGCGATGGCCACCGGTCGACCGGTACGCTACATGGCGAAGGTGGAGCTGTTCAAAGGCCCGCTCGGGTGGCTGTTCCCGCGCGTTGGGACGTTTCCTGTGCGCCGCGGCGATGCCGACAGCGAAGCGCTGCTGACCGCCGGGATGACTCTCGCCGATGGCTGGCTGGTGGTTGTGTTCCCCTTATATAGAACGCGTATTGCTGCGCGAGGATCGTCTTGCCAGAACCCGGCAACCCCGCTGGCGAACGGGATCGCGATCATCGCGGTGCGCAAAGTCTTGCAATGAGCAGGCGCACGGCAGCGCTCAACAGACACCACGCCCAATGCCACGCCGATTAACTGCTAACCTGAGCGAGCACCCAGTTGCTACTCAACCAGCACCGCGTCGCCGAAGCGGCCGCCCGGGTCAGACAGCTTCGATCGGGGGAGGGACGGGTTGTCGGTGGCATGGGGAATCCTGTTCGAAGAAGTGCGGGACTAACGCCGCGGTCTGTCGTAGTGGCTTCGACGAGCGGCCGCAGTGCGCGCATTTCCTACGGACGCGGTTGACAGCCGTTTACGGATGGCGCGGGCGCCCTTGTGTTGTAGCGTTCAACTTCACAAAGCCAGTCTTGGAGGCAGGATTGTCATGGCTCAAACCCCGACCACACGCAGCCCCGCCGCGAAGACCCCGGCGAGCGACAAGCGCACCGCGGCCGCTGCGCGTCCCACGACCCCGGTCAACACGACAGCGAAACTGTCCGAAGAGGTGCTCGAAACAGTCGAGAAAAGTCAGCGCGTCGCGATCGAGGCCGTGCGTAAGTTCATCGACATCGTCGACCAAGCGTTGCCAGCCTTGCCACACGGCGAGGGCCCGTCCAGGCGCCAGGAGATCGTGGATTCCGCCCTGGAGATGGCCGACCGACTGGTTCACACGCAATATGACTTCATCCGCAAGGTGATCGACAGCGCCGCCGAGTCGATCAGCAGGTCGTCAGACGGCGCGAAATAGGCGCATCGACGGAAGCGCCGGGCAGCAAGCGCGCCGCCGTGAAGAGTTGGGACTGTCCAAGCTGCGCCGCGTCACGAAAGCAGAGCCCGATTCCCCCTCAGGACTGTCCGTCCAGTCTGCGGACTCGGACCGTGAACTTCGTCCCAATGCGCCATTTGCGACGACGTCGACTTCCGTCTTGAGGTCGTCGCTTCGCTTCGACATGCTTGCTAACGCGCTGCAACGCGAACGTGCTCTTGAGCCGCTTCCCTGGCGATAGGGCTCGATCGGCCGTACCCGCGTCGTCCGCGAACGCCGACAAGATCACCCCGGCCCTGGCGAGCTTCTCCGCGTACTCCTGCGCGAGTCCGAATCCGCGAAAGTGAAAGCCGTCAAATGGCTCCGCTCCGCTGGGCAGTCCATCGCAGGTATCGCAGCGCGATGGCGAACTACTGGGTCGCCGCAGACGCACGCGGCCGCGGCGTGGCGACGTGTGCACTGCGCCTTCTCGCAGGCTGGTCGTTCACCTCACTTGGTCCGGCCCGGATGATGTGTACCCGTAAGTATCGGCGAGGTGTATGATCGGTCTATGGCGTCGTCGTCGATCAAGCGCACGAACATCAACCTCGACAAGGAGCTCGTCGACGCCGCGGCCGCCGTTCTCGGCACAGTCCAGACGACCGAGACCGTCCACGCGGCCTTGCGCGAAGTGATCGCCCGAGCGTCACGCCAACGCCTTGCAGAACGTGATTTCCCGAACATGACGCCAGCGGCGCTGGACGCTTTGCGTCGCGCGCGGAGGTTCACATAGGTGGTGCTGGCGGACACCAGCGCGTGGGCGTGGACCCGCGTCATCGGCGGCGACCTCCGGCGGGACTTCGACAACGACCTCGTCGATGGACAGGTGGCGATCTGCGACATGGTGCGGCTGGAACTGCTCCACAGCACCCAGAGCGCCGGCGAGTTTCAAACCCTGCGTCGCGACCTCGGTGCATTGCCGAACTGTCCGATCAGCGTCGAGCAGTGGGAGCGCGCGCTTGAGGTCGACGGGCAGCTTGCGCTCCAAGGCGGGCTGCATCACCGCGCCGTCAAGCACCCGGATCTCCTCATCGCGGCAGCCGCCGAAGCCGCTGACATCGCTGTCCTCCACTACGACAAGGACTACGACCGCATCGCTGCGATCACCGGCCAGCAAGCCCGATGGCTCGCTCCACGCGGATCGCTCGGTTGACCGACAGCGGCACCGCAGGCCTACGAGCCTGTAAGTTGAGCGTTGGCCGAATGACAGTCGAGCGCTGTCAGCGGGTGGTGCCCGTGCCGAGCGTTGGTCGGATGACGTCGATCAGGGTACGCGCCGACACTCCGGGGCGCTTGCGAGGGCGTCGCAGTCATATATCGAACGCTCACCACGAGATCGTCGATCGCTTGCAGGGTCCCGGGGACCCTCGGCCGCCCGCCTGTTCGGAGCCACTCCTGCGATGCTATGAGCGTGATGGCGGACCGGATGCGCAGCGCGCTCTTGCGTGCGAGTGGAGGGGTTATCGCTGCCATGGCTCTCGCAGGATGCGGCGGTAGCTCGGGTGGCCCCTCCACGACCGCTGCGGTCGCTCCTGAAGCGGTCCTGCGCTCGGCGATCGCGGCGCTAAGGACACTCCACAGCTACCAGGGACGTTTCAGTGGGCGGAGTACAGAGGGCCCGCTGTCGGTGAATTGGGAGGTAGGCGGACCGGGCGAGCTTGAGATAGACGCAACGCTACCTGCCGGCACTCTGGCAATGATCTCCGTCGGTCCCTACACGTACGTCAAGGCATCACGATCGATCTGGAGCACCTACCCGAACTTGCCGGCGACCGCGCTCAATCTGGTCTCCAACCGTTGGTTGCAGCTCCCGACTGGGGCGAGCGGCACGATCGAGCAGGACACGAGGACGCTCACAAACCCGATCAAGCTCGCGCAGTGCTGGGCTGCCAATGGCACGTCGCTTCGGTACGTTGGCCGGGCCGTGATCAACGGCGCGCCTACAGTCGAACTGCGCAACAGCGGCAAAGCTCCTGGAACCGCTCCGGGTTTCGTCTACGTGGCGAGCAGGAGCCCAAAGCTCCCGGTCAAGACAGTGATTACCGGGCCGACGAAGCCCGGAGGTCCAACGGTCTGTAGCCACTCGACACTCATCACCTCGGGGGTCGAGACGCTTGGTCGCTTCGATCGGCCGCTCGCGATCAAGACGCCAGCCCACCCACTCCTGCTCGGTGGCGGCGCCGTCGTTTAGCTTAGCTCAAACCCCTTAGAGCCTGTCGGCGAGGCGCGATGCAGCATATATCTCATTTACGCTGACCCGATGACCGGTGACGCTGCGGGCGAGCCCGCAAAGCGTGTCCGCGACGGGCCAGCGTGGCAGATCGGGGCGGACGCTGAGGTTGCCTGGATCACCGACTGGACGTGGGTCAGCCGCACCATCACGTGGGGGATCCCGCCGGTCGCCGCGTCTTTACGCGACGATCGTCTTCCCGAGCCCCGAGGACCGGCTCGATCCCCCCGAGCGGGAGACCGAGTGGAGCCCGTACATCACCACGTGGAAGCAGGAGGCTCCGCTGCGACACGAGCGAGCGCTGATCGACGTGCTCATCGAGCAGTCTGGCGATCAGCCGTGGTGGCTTGGATACCTCAACACCTCTAGAGCTCGGCCTCGCGTGGCCGCGCAGCTCAGCTGAGGTGCTCGATGATCCAAGGTGCGATGAACGCGGCGTGCTCGCGAGCGAGGTCGTGGGTGCCGCCCTCGATCACCCGCAGGCGGGCATGTGGGAGCGTCTTGGCGAGCTTGATGCCGACTGAGATCGGGCTGATCGGGTCACGGTCGCCCCAAAGCAGGAGCGTGGGAGCGGTGATCCGGGCGATCTCCGGCGCTTGGTCGGGGACTGGCTCGGTGATCCAGCCCGCGGCGTCCGGGTAGGCGCGCCGGTAATCCTGGCGCCAGTCCTCGGCGTCGTGAGCGGCGGGGTCGAACCCGCCGGAGGTCGCGACCAGCACGAGCCGGCGGACACGTTCGGGGTATCGCGCGGCAACGCGCACAGCGACGACACCGCCCATGGACTGCGCGATCAGATCGCTGGGTTTGGTGAGCGCGCCGGCGGCGAGCGCGACGAGATCGTCAAGGCCACGAACCGATTGGTCGTAGGGTTGGTCGCCCAGCCCTGGCCAGGAGAGCGCGATCTTCTCCCAGGCTGGGGGAAGGCGTCGCGCGATTGGCGCCCAGAACTCACGGTCACCGCCGGCACCCGGCAGCAACAGGACGCGGCGGGCAGCATGCACCGCGACATTCTCCCGGCAGCAGCGTCCGGTGGCCCTCTGGTGAGTGATCCCTGAACGCGGCGAATCCGGCGACCGTCTGACGCCCACGCGAAAGGCGGGAACGCGGTAGGAGATCACCTGTTCGGCATCCCGGACGATCTCAAGAATGGTCCCCCGCAATGTCTCAAGCGTGCTGCGCTTGGGCTCCTCGACCCCGCGTAGATAGGCGTCGACCTCCTCGGCAGCCACGCTGGGGCAGTCTACGCAGCAAGGCTCGCGCTGCACGCCCTCAGCCACTCCGAAACGGACGCTGAGCGTTCGACATAGGCGACGCCCTCGGAAGCGCCCCGAGCGCCGTCGGCACGTACGTTGATCGATCCGCTCTGCGACGCGGCGCGCGTTGCGGGGAGGCCTCGCCGACGCGTTCCGATGCTCGCGGTGTCTGGGAAGGCGGCGGGCGGCAGGCGCAGGAGCAGTACGCGCGGCTCACGGGACCTCACGCGGGAGGCGCCGGCAATCGCGGATCGCCGTTCCGGCGGTAGCGTCCGGTGCATGTTCTCGGGGTTCACGCCGTCCCACCGCGGAGGCACCGGTTCGCCGCTGCTATGTCTGCACGGCTTCATGGACTCGTGGCGGGCCTGGGAGCTCGTGCTGCCGACGCTGGAGCGCCAGCACGACGTACTTGCACTGACGCTGCCTGGCCACGCAGGAGGCCCATCGATTGAGGGAACGGTCAGCACGGACGCGTTCGTCGATGCTGTGGAACGCTCGATGGACGCGGCGGGTCTTGAGCTCGCGCATCTCGTCGGCAACTCGCTCGGCGGCTACGTCGCGTTTCAGCTCGCAGCGCGAGGTCGGGCGGCAACCGTCGTGGCGTTCGCGCCGGCCGGCGGATGGGCGCCGGGAGGTGCGTCTTACGAGGATCTGCTGCGCGCGCAGTGGGAACTGCACACCCAGGCGAAGGCGGCGGCGCCGCGCGCTGAAGCTTTCGTTGCCACCCCGCACGGCCGGCGCCGTGCGACGCAGCTGATCACGACCAACTTCGAGCACATCCCGGCCGACCTGCTTGCGCATCAAATGCTCGGCATCGCCTGCTGCAAGGCGGCTGCGCCGCTGATCGAGAACGCTCTCAGCGAGGGCTGGACGCTCGACGCGGAGAAGATCACCTGCCCGGTGCGGATCGTGTGGGGCACGGCCGACAAGCTCCTGCGCTGGCCCCAGACCGCTGCCCGCTACCGCAAGGAGCTACCCCAAGCCGACTGGGTGCTACTCGACGGAATCGGACACTGTCCTCAGCTCGATGTCCCCGGCGAAGCCGCACAACTGATCCTCGGCTTCACCTGCTAGAGACCGGCTCAACGGCGCCTCGGCCCGGGCTTCCCCGATATTCGCCCTTCGCGAGCGCCTCAAGAGCGCGTTCGCTCAAGGTTCGACAACTGCGACGGCGGGGACGCGTGTGACTCCGCATCGCCGCCGACGCTCGGTCACGATATAGCGGACCAAGCGGCTTGGCCCACGTACATCATTGGACAGATCCAGCGCTTTCACTACAGTTCTCTGCGTCGCAGAGTGCTCTGTGCCGCAGAGCGTACCGCTCTGCGGCACAGAATCAAGCGGTCGCGGCGAATCTCTTCGACTTCGATTGGTGCCCGCGCACCCGCTCGTTGTCGAAGCCGAGCATCTCTCAGCGCCGGTCACGCCTGCTAGGCGCACGTCCGCGGAGTTCACGGCAGAGCCCACCGAACGATCTTGGGGGATCGCTCTACGCTTGCGGCGTTGTGCTGTGGACATCCTCTGGGACGACGACTCGCCGGACTCACTCTGATCGCCTTGCGTTTCTCGCGTCCGGCGAGCCGGCCGCCGTCCCAAGAGCGACTCGGACCTGACGGACCAACGACGCGGACGCGCTTCGCAGGCGATCTCATGGCGTGCCGGGGGCCAGCGCTTCGCAGTGCGTGGAGTCTCACGGTGCGCTTAGTTGCCGGAAAGCCTGGTGTGATGTCGTTGCGTACGCTGTGTCGGGGCCGATGCTGAGGATAGAGGTCGACGAGCACGCCGAACGCTGTGCTGGCACCGGCGTTCCCGGACGGTCGGCGCGCGGTTGGCTGCGAAAGCGCCGATGGTGGATAACGTCGATCGCGCTCGTGCTGTTCTCGGCGGCACTTGTGAAGTGGGCTGCTACGCGCCCGAGCTACGACGCCTATGGGTGGCTTGTGTGGGGCTACCAGACACTGCGTTTGCACCTTGATCTCGGCGGCTCGCCCTCGTGGAAGCCGCTGCCGTCCCTGCTGACTGTGCCGTATGCGCTCGCCGGCTATTACGAGCTGCACCTGTGGATGATTACCGCGGTCGCGGTCGCGCTGGCGGGCAGCCTGTTCGCTGGCCGGATCGCCTACCGCGTGGTCGCCGGCGAGGCGCCGGATCGACGTTTGGCGGCGTGCGCGGCCGCGGGTTTCGCCGGCGTCGCTGTGCTCGCCTTGCGGGATTACTCGCATTTCGTCCTGAGCGCGCAAACCGATCCGATGATCGTCACGCTGACGCTCGCCGCGATCGACATGCATCTATGTGGCCGTCGGCGTGCGGCGTTCGCGCTTGGCGCTCTGGCCGGGCTGGGTCGGCCCGAAGCATGGTGCCTGCTGGGCCCGTACTCGCTCTACCTGTGGCTGCGCGCACCGTCGCTGCGGTTCATCGTGGCAGCAGGCTGGGGCGCGATCCTGTTCATGTGGTTCGGCATCCCGACGATCACGAACGGACGGCCGTTTGTCTCCGCGCAGCTGGCTTTCAACTCACCGCGAGCGCTCCTGCACGACCAGATCGGCGGCACCGTTCAGCGCTTCGCTGAGCTGTATGACCTGCCGATCTGGCTGGCTGCGGCCGGGACCGTCGTGTGGGCGATCATCCGTCGGCAGCGGCTGATCGCGACCCTTGTGGGCGCGGCGGCGCTGTGGGTTTTGACCGAGATCGCGTTCGCGCTGCACGGCTGGCCGGGATTGCCGCGTTACATGTTCGAGCCGGCGGCGATCTGCGGCGTGATCGCGGGCATCGGCGTCGGGCGGTTGCTGACCAAGCCGCCGCCCCGCAGCGGCCCCGTGCTGCGGCTTACCGGCCCGGCGCTGGCGCTGATACTGGTCACCGCCCTGATCCCGGACGCCAAGGCCCGCTACGACGCCGAGCAATCCGACCTCAGGCACGAGCATGGGCGAACAGCCGAGATCAACGCGCTGGTGAAGTCGGTGACGGCGCTTGGAGGCAGCGCGCGGATCAGGAGCTGCGGCGTCCCGGTGATCCACGTCGAATGGCTGAGCGCGATGGCGTACGCGATGCACACCGACGTCGGGTTCGTCGGTTACAAGACCGAAGGCCGGCGCCCGATCGTCGTGTTCACAGCGCTGCCGAAGGGCTGGCAGGTGCTCCCCCAGCGCATCCCCAGAGCGGATCGCGCGCGCTGCGCAGGCCTGCACGCCGACTGGCTGGCAACCCGCAACGATCCAGGCGGCGTACTGATTCGCCCCCGCTCGCGGGCTTTATGAGATGCGTGACTCCATTCTCACCGGCTCGGTGGTCGTAACCGATGAAGTGGCGAGCGCTGGCCTGGGTGTCGACGTTTCCGCCCGCCAAGTTGCCAGCTGGGCAAGACCCCAGAGCACGCGGACCACGAGGACCGCGAGAGCGCGCCAGCGCCCGAGCCGCTCCGACAAACTGCCGACCGCTGAGATGCTCGCCAGGCTGATAGGGACGAGAACAGCCCAGCCGGCTGGGTGGCCCAGGGCCCGCTACCGGCGGTCCCACTCAAACGTGACCGTCGCTGCGGCCGGAAGCGTGTACTCGAAGTAGCGGCCGTGCCAATCGACGGCGAACACGGTCGCCTGCGTCCCGTTGTTGTATGCGATCAGCACCCTCGTCCCGTCCGGGTTGGCGAACGCGACATCGTCCAAGCCGGCGCTCACGAAGTTCACGCCCGGCTTGCGATACGTATAGCTGACGAAGTGCCCGGACTCGATCCTCTGAGCCCCCCGCTGCACAAACGCGCTCGCCTGCCCGAGCTCGTAGTAGGCCAGGTTGAACGTCAGAGCTCCGCCGTTCTCGTTGATCGTGACCAGCCCCGAGCAGCCCGGACAGCCATCGTCCGGAACCTGTACGGGCCCTCCGGTCGGGTCAAGCGCTAGGTTCCACAGCGCGACAGTGCTCGCCCAGTCGCGCAATGACGAGATCACGACCTCAGAGATCGGGATCGCGCTGATCCCGGGCGAGCACTCATCGACGATCTCATCGAGCTGCGGTAATTGACTGTGGATCGCGTTCATCACGTCCGGGCCTCCGTAGTAGCAATGCCACGCGACCCCGGCGTACTCGTTGGCTGTCGTCTCGGTGAGCGCCGCGGCGTCGCGCCGCGACGTCGTGCCCCAACCCCAATCCGCGGCGTACAGCTTCGGGTGCAGCCGCGCCCTGGTGAGCGCCGGCACCAGATCCTGCCCGATCCAGCTCGACAGGCTCGATAGCGACATGTTCAACCCCGGGTATAGCGTCGGCGTGCCAACCTCGTTTGCCGCTGTCAGCGCCGTGATCGGCACGCCCGCCCGCGCGTACGCCTGGATGAACTTGACGATGTAAGCCGCCCACGGCCCATACGCATCTGCCCTCAGCGTGCCGCCGTCCTTGACGTTGCCCAGCGAGTCGTTGCCCTTCATCCAGGCGGGCGGCGTCCACGGGCTCGCGAGAAACGCGATTCCCGGATCAAGCGCGCGCGCTTGGTTCAGCGCCGGGAGAATGTACGCCTCATCGTGCGCGATCGAAAAGTGCGCCAAGCGCGGGTCGCTACGCCCCGGCGGGAGATCGTCATAGCTGTAGGGCCGGCCGCCGACCGTGAAATCCGTCGCCCCGATCGGCACCCGCAAGAAGCTCAAACCAAGACCGCCAGAGCCGAACAGATCGCTCATCAGGGCAGCCCGGCTGGCGGCCGGCAACTCGCGCTCGATCAGCCACGCCGAGCTGTCCGTCATCGCCGCACCGAACCCGCCGACTCGCTGGTAGCCCACCGAGTCATTCACCGAGATCACCGCCACCCCCTCAGCCGGAACCGTGTGCTCGAAATGCAAACCAGGCATCGGCGCCAGCAACTGGGAAAGGTCAGCGCTGGTCTGTACGACCGACACCGCGAGTGGATCAACGGTGTAGGTATCCGCCCCAGACGGCGACACAGCGGCAAAGCCGCTCACGAGCAACACCGCGGCAATCACAATCGCCGTCCGCGGAAACGCGGCAATATCTCCCGCGAGCTTCAACTTCAACAGAACCCATTCTACGGACTTCATCGATGATCAAGAGCTGACCGCCGGCTTGGACCTCTGGTCGACGAACCGAGCGAGCTAGGCGAGGGACGCAGCTTCCGGCAATCGAGCGTGTCGCTCAGGAACGTGGCACCAGGCGACACATGCCCCGCAACAAGTCAGGCGGTCGCCAGCACGGTCGGTGCCGGCTAAGTGGTCCCCTTCCGAAATACGTTGACATTCGAGCGGCACCCAGCGGCGCTGGGCTGCGTCCTCGTCGCCTCGCGTGGCGCTGCTACGCGTCGACTCCCGCGTCCTTGCCACGCTCGCTTTCAGCCCGCGAGTCAGGATGGAACTCAGAGGACCAAACCGAGGTGAACTTAGGCTGCCCTTAGGCCCCATTACGACCAATGCCGTTTCGTACGGCGGCGCCTCGGTCTCCCGGGCGCGTCCATCCGAGCTGGCGCAGGTCGCTAGACCTTCAACAGGTGGTGCCGCTCGCTGAGCAGCCGCTCGAGCGTGACCGCGCGCGACGGGACTGCACTCCCGGGAGGTTTGGCACCTCTGAGGTGCCTAACCTCATCCGGATCAGGCGGGTGCGGCTCACGCAAACGACCCGCGGGAGGTTTGGCCCCCGCGCGGTGCTCAACCTCCCGGTAGTCGCGGACTTGTGATGCCGGCACGCGAACATGACGTGTCCGGACGGACAAACCGTTGTGCGCAGCGCCGGATCGTCCGTTTGAGCTTGAAAATCGACATCAAAAACGGACAAATCGGCCGGGCGCGCGGCGGATTGTCCGCACGAGCACGTGCACGCCTTCGTTACGTGGCCGTCTTCGGAATGGGTTGACCGTTCTTGGTCACGCGGCGACTTATGACCTTCAACTCGCTGCATACTTCGGAGGACGACCACTAAGCCATGGTCGACAAAGATCCGCTCGGCAGCGACGCCAAGCGCGGCGAGGGGGTTGCGCCGCCGGTTGAGATCCCGCTCAGGCGGAGACTCGCCCCTCGACCGCGTTCGCTAAACCTTCGGGTGTGAGACGGATGCGAGTTCCTAGGCTGCCGGTGCACCCAGCCCCGGTCCGACAAGAGCTTTGTCGCCGAAGCCGCAACCGGACATGACGCAGTCGAGATGACGAAAGCACTCGTCGAGCCAGAGTCATCTCTCCTGCGAGGCTTCCGCCTCGCAAGCGGTGATGCCATGACGGCCCGCGTGTGCTCAGCGTTGTCGGCCGGAACGCTCGGCAGCGGTCGTAGGCGCGTCGCAGCCGATGCCAAAGATGTGCACCGGCGACTCTCGCGGCTCACGCCGCAGGCCACCGATGCTCGATACGAGTTCCGCACCAACGCATCGCCGGTGCAGCAATCAAACACCGCGCTGGCGTCCAGCTCAGGCCGAAAGGCCCCTCAACAGGCGCCCGAAAACTCAGGAGTTCTGCGACAGGCAGACGATGACCGAAACGATACCGACCTGGCGAAAGGTCGCATCCCTGCTCCTCGCCAATTCCGCGTCTCTCGATCCTGTCCGCCGGACGTTCGTTCCGGACGCGTGAAACACCGGCGTCGACCCGCATTTCCAGTTGCGGCGACGGACCGCCTCCCCACGCGACGTGGTCATACAGGCGGCGCGCTGTGGCGTTTGCGGGGCCGTCCTCCGGCCCCAGCTTGACGATCTCGATGTCGGCTATCAGGGACGCGGAGCCTACCCCCACTCCCGAGCGACCGAGCCGGCCTGGTTAAGGGGAAGTGATCGATCCGCCCGTTCCACGTCCTCGGACGGCGCCATCCGATGTTCGATTGTCCTTCGTCAAATGAGACGAGGAGACCGTCGCCGGTAAGTCCTCAACGGCTGGTCCAAAACGTGCGTTGGTGGATGAGAAGCTCACGGAAGCGTAGAACGGCGCGGCGACCCCGCTCGCGACGCCGTCCCTGCTCGGCCAGTCGTTCCATCCCCGGCCAGCGCAAGCGCCGCGGCCGCTCCGAGGCGCATCGCGTCTACGGCCGGCGCGCCGGCGTCGGTCCGGCTACGCGCACCGGCGTCAGCAGGTGTCGCACACGCAAGCGGTCGTCAGCGCGAGTCGGCGTCCGTGCGCGATCAGTCTGGGTACTCGTCCTTGCGCCAGACGCGGATCTCCTCCGGCTCGGGCCGCGACGTTCGCTTGAGTAGGAACGAGTGGTACGGGGTGACGAACGGATCGGGCGCAGCCACCGTATAGGTGTGGTAAGGGCGCGCGCGAACGCGATGAAGCCCGGAGCCTCGCGCAGGCCGTCCTCGAGCTTGGCACCGACCTGCCGCCCCCAGTCCTCGAGCCACCGCTGCGGGCTGTAGCGAGCAGGTCGCCACAGGCGAACAGCAGTCCCCGGCTCGGCTTACGCTCACGCGTGAGCGTCACATATGCGGTCAGCGGGAGCGAAAGAGGGCAGCATCATCGCCGCCATCATCAGCACCCACGAGGCCGTGAACCAGTCGAGCGGACCCAGCTCGCTACCAGGACCTGCGTCCATCCCCGCCATCCGCTCGATCGTCCACCACCACGCCAATCCGGCGCTGACAAGCAGCGCCGCGAGCACTTCCGGGTGCCTGCGAGCGGCTTGCAGCGGCGTCACGGTAGCAGCCGGGGGTCGGGTGCCTGCCCGTACTCGTCGTGGCGTCGGATCCACAGCGCCTCCGAAGCGGCCTCGTCGCGGCCCTTCGGCGTGAAGTCCAGGAGGCCGTAGTAGGCCATCGCCGGCTCAAGACCGCGGGCGGTCGTGACGTACGTGCGGTAGACGTTGCCGTCCGCTCGCGCGTACACGCTCAGGCCCGGGCCCTCGGAGACGTATCCGAGCACGTCCGTTCCGCACATGCGGGAGTTTTGCTCGACCGTAGGCGGGATCTCGCCCGCCAAGAAGGGCTCGAGCTCCTCCTTGGTGTACAAGAACCCGAGATCGCGGTTGAAGTCGTTGCCGGCGCTGGAGATCCACTCGGTCCGCCACCCCATCCGCTCCCTGTACGCGAGGAGCTTCTCCAGCGACGCGCGGGAGGCAAGCACCAGGGCGCTGTCCCTGGCCCGCAAATGCGAGATCTGGGGATCGAGCGTGTCTGCAATCGACGAGCACACCGGGCAACCTGCCTCCCAGGACGGCCCGAACATGAAGTGATAGACGAGCAGCTGGGAGCACCCATCGAAAAGCTCGGCGAGCGTCTTCGTGCCCTGGCGGGTCTCGAACCGATACGCCTTCTCGACCCGAACCCAGGGAAGCTCGCGCCGCCTCCTGGCCAGCTCGTCACTGCGGCGGGTGAGCTCCTTCTCGTCCTTCAGCAACTCCGCACGCTCAACCTGCCACTGCTCCTGCGTGCCGATCCTGGGCTCGGTCATCAGCGTCCACCTCCAGTTTGGGGTCTCCGGGACCCAACGATGCGGTTCAGTCCTCCTCCTACCCACTGCGGCGCGGCAGCTCGCCGGCGACTAGCGAAGGTACAGCCGGTTCGCGAGGCGGGCCGGGTAATCCGTGCCGTTTGGCGAGCGGTTAGGCGGTCAGAATCGGGCGGAGCTGGCCCGCAGGCCAGCTCCACGCTCGTGCGTGCGCCACTTGGGGGCCGCACCGGAGTCACGGTGCTCGAGGATTTCCGGGTCCGTGATCTCGTGGTCGCGGGCGAGGCGAAGCGGTGCCGGCCGCATGTCCGCGAGCTTGGGGCTGCTGCTCGCCAGCCGGTTGGCAGTCGAGGCGGGCGAACGCACGATGATGGCGTCCACGGTCCTGTGACTGCTGCGGATCGTCGGCCCCGAGCGGCGCGGCCGCGGGCTCGCGCATATCGGCTTGGCCAACTATACGGGCCTGGCGCTCGGACCGCTGATTACGCAGGCGCTCGGCGGCGCCGCCGCAACACACACTGTGCTCTGGCTGGCGGCTGGGCTGCCGCTGCTCGGCACTTTCGCCGCGAGCGTCGTCCACCGCCCTGCGAGGTCGGCGGGCGTCGACGCGGGCGCCGTACGCGCCGCGCCAGCGCGCGCACCTCGACGGCGGCGCTGCTGCGGGACCGCCGCGCCGCAATTCAGACCTTCTCCCACTCTAGACTGGACAGCCCAGTTCCCATCGTGGTACCGTACGGTCTAGTTCTTGCCAAGGGTTTCCGCGGGCCGGCGGCCAAGAACACACAACAACCATGAGAAGGAGGCAGAACGTGAAGATCGAGGCATACCTCTTCTTCCCCGGCACGACCCAACAGGCGATGGAGTTCTACAAGACGGTGTTCGGCGGTGAACTGACGATCACCAGGCGCGGCGATGTCGACCCCAGCGCGTCCGAGCACGAGAAGGTCCAGGTCATCAACGCACTGCTCGCAAGCCCCGGCTTCCAACTGCGCGCCAGCGACCGAGGCGACAGCACGAACGCGACCCAAAGCCGGATCGCGCTATCGATCATCGGGACAGACGAGCCACGGCTGAGGCAGATCTTCGATGCCCTCAGCGCCGGAGGCACGATCGACTCGCCCCTCGAAAAGCAGTTCTGGGGCGACACCTTCGGAACGCTCACCGACCAGTACGCCATCAACTGGCAGGTCAACATCGAGTCCCCGAAAGACTGACCGCCGCCAAGCGGCCCCGAGCGCACACCCATCACGCGCCCGGGGCCGCCGTCCCTCACCGCCGCTCACGTCGCCACGGCGCCCGCACACCTGATGCCTCCTTGCGTTTGCGGCGAAGCGCCGCTCGCTCGGTAGTGGCCGCCCGCGTGGTCGCCGTTGATGCCCGGTCTGCCTCGGGTGCAGGGCTACGGGGGTGATCCTCCCGCCGGGGACACTTGAGCGGCTCGAGCGTCACGCGATCGGGATTGCTGAGCAGGCAGATGTGCTGCGGGCTGCCGGTCGGCACCTTAAGCGCGGCGTTCTTCTGCATGGGCCTCCGGGGACGGGCAAGACGCTGTCGGTGAGGTATCCGCTGCACGCGATGCCGGGGCGCACGACGATCCTTTTGACCGGCCGTGGCCTTGGTCTGATCGAGCAGGCGCTGGCGATCGGGCGGGAGCTCGCGCCGGCGACCTTCGTGTTTGAGGACATTGACCTTGTCGCGGCTGAGCGCACGATGCGCTACGGGAGCGAGGGTGTTCTGTTCGAGCTGCTCAATCAGATGGAGGGGCTGGCCGAGGACGAAGATCTGCTCTTCTTGCTCACCACCAACCGCCTGACGTGATCGAGCCGGCACTTGCGGCGCGACCGGGGCGGATCGACTTGGCGCTCGAAATCCCGCTGCCCGACGCGGACGGGCGCCGGCGCTTGTTCGCTCTCTACGGCGAGGGCATCAGCATCGACGCGGCCACCGAACACGACCTCGTCGAGCGCTCGGACGGGATCAGCGGCGCGTTCATCAAGGAGCTCATGCGCCAAGCCTGGCTGCGCGGCGCGCTCGACCGCCACCACGCGCCGACTTCGTGGCCTTCGGCGCGCGCGCTGGCGGATCGCGAGCTGTGGCGTCGGCGCCGTGGAGCCGGGCTCGGGCCGAGCTCAGCTTCGAGCGCCGGAGCCCCCTCGACTGGAAGGACGGATTGGTGTTGGTGTCTATAGGCTGTGTGGCGATGTCGTCACGGTTCGTGCGGGTGTTCGCGTCGGTCGTTGCTGCTGGCTTGGCGGCGCTGGTGGTCGTGTGTGGAGCGTCGCCGGCGGGCGCGGCTGGGGGCGGTCGGGTGGACAGCGCGCTTCTGGCGCGGTGTGTGAAGGCGGTGCTCGGGATCGGGGGTTCTGCGAGGCCGGTGGTGGGCAGCGCGGACCCGACGGTGCTCGCGAGTGTCGGGGTGTTCCGTCGCGTGAGGTCGGCCGCTGATGTGTTGCCGGCGGCCGCGGAGCTTCGCGAGGACTTGGCTGCCGCGGGAGCGGCTACGTATGACCCGTCGCTGTCGGTTCTGTTGGCGCGTACGGGTGCGAGCGCGGCTGTGTACGGGGTGCCGGCGGCGGTCGCGCTTCCGGTTTTGCCCGCTGGTTGCGGCGGCCTTCCACAGTTCGCGGGTGTCGGTGCCTATCTCGCCGCGCAGGCCGATGAGAGCGGCAGCGGTCCCGGCGCGTGCCTGGTCTCGACTCGGCTCGTGCAGAGCTCCCCGCCAAATCTCGCGCTGCCCGGACTGCCGGTCCCCAAGCCGACCGAGACCCTGACCGCTGTGGGGGCGGTGTGCGAGAGCGAGGCGGTGCTGTCGGGCTACGTCGGGACGCTCGCCAATGACCGCCTCGAGTCCTCGCGTGAGCTTGCGCTGGTACCTGATGGCGTCAGCGCGGTGACGTACACGCTTGCTGACGGGCGCCAGTTCACCGCCTCGGTCGCCGGGAACCTCCTCACCCCGCCGGCGGCGCTGTCGATCCCCGGGAGCGCTCTTCCGGTGAGCGCCACCGCGCTCGCGCAGCAGCTCGCCGCTCACCTGCCGGTGACCGTCACTGAGACCGGCGCGGGCGCGTACGCGATCGCGAGCCTGACCCGCCCCGGCTCGCTGATCGCCGACGCCGTCGGGAGCATCTCGTTCCTGCGCCGCCTGCTCACGTCGACGACGAGCACGAGCACGTCGAGCGTCAGCACGTCTGGTACCGGTGCGTGGTGCAGCGCTCGGACGCACCGCTGTGTGGCCGTGACCGTCACGACAACTTGCGGCAGCGACGAGCGCTGTCGCATGACCCGGACGATCTACCGCTACCGGTACGTGACGTCGAAGCCTCCAGAAGGCACGACGGGACCGGATACGCAGCCAACCGCGCCGATCGTCGGGAGCACGAACTGGTTCAGCAAACGGCCGGGGAAGCTGACGCTCGTGCTCAGCGGCGCGCCCCGTCACCAGGTCAGCGTGCTGTGGTCAGTCAGCTGCTTCGCTGCTAGCTCGGGTGCGAGCGGCGGCGGTCCGCCGTTGCAGGTCGCGGTGCCGTCCCGTACCCCGATCGAGCTTCCCGGCCCCGCCCGCATGTTCAACGCGTGCGACGTGAACGCGGTCGTGATCTCAAACCAGCCCGGCCCGGTTCACGTAAGCGTCGCCAACGGCTGACGCCCCCGCGCGGACGGCCACAGCCGCGCTCTCACCGCCAGTCGTGACCGGCAGAGCCGCCCTTCCGCTCGCGATGATCACCTCAGCGTAGCCGCAACGCCGCGCAACTGGGCAGCGGGACAAGGCGGGTTCGCCGCCGGGACTGAGGTGCTGCTGAGACGGGCCCCTGCAGCGCGGCCTCGGGCACGCACACGACGCGGCCCACCACCCCGCGGGCTACGGATGGTGCGTCTCATGGCTGACGTCCTTGGGTCGTCTGGTTCGGTGGGGGTGCAGAAAGAGGCCGTTAAGCGCGCCGGCGAGCGCTTCCACACAGCTTTTCCACACTGGCTCGCGGAGCTCGGACCAAGCGCGCCAGGGCTGCGAAGGTCAGCGACCGCGTCGGACGTAGGATGCGGTCATCGGCCTGCGTCGTCTCATCCCGCTCGCTGTCGCGGTCGCAGTCGCGGGCTGCGCGGTGCAGAGCACCTCCGGTACGAACCTCTCCCCGGTCACACACGCCACGGTGAGCGGCGCGAGAACCGCGCTAGCGTCCTCACCCACGTCCCGTGACCCGTCCGGGACTGAAGGGCTGGCGCTGATCACCGAGCCGCAGGACGGGATCGCCCCGATTCTCCGGGCCCTCGCCGCCGCCCGCCACCAGATCGACATGGTCATCTACGAGGACGAGGATCAGCAGATCGACGACGTGCTCGCAGCCGACAAGCGCCGCGGCGTCAACGTCCGCGTGCTCCTGGACGATGGCTTCTACGGCGAGGGGTCCTCGGAGAACGCGGCGGCCTACAGCTACCTGCGAGCTCACGGAGTCGCGGTCCGCTGGAGCGAGACGTCCTTCGCGCTCACCCATCAGAAGACACTGATTATCGACGCGCGCGCGTACATCCTCACCTTTAACCTCACCCCGTCCTACTACCCGTCAAGCCGCGACTTCGGGGTGATCGACGCGATCCCCGCCGACGTCAACGCGATCGAGCGGACCTTCAACGCCGACTACAGCCATCAGCCGACCACCCCACCCCGAGGCGTTGACCTGCTCTGGAGCCCCGGGTCGCAGACCGCGCTCGTGGCGCTGATCAGCTCCGCGACCGGCTGGGTCGACATCGAAAACGAGGAGATGGACTCAACCGCGATCGAACAGGCCCTGGAAACGGACGCGCGCCGCGGCGTGAATGTCCGGGTGACGATGACCGCCGATACGGCCTGGAGAGCCGCGTTCACCCGGCTGGCCGGCGCCGGCGTGCACATCCGGCTCTACGACGCCGACGCGCCGCTCTACATCCACGCCAAGATGATCCTCACGCACGCCGCCGCCTTCCTCGGATCCCAGAACTTCTCGACCGCGTCGATGGACAAGAACCGCGAACTGGGGATCATCACAACCAACGCCACGATCCGCGCCTCCCTGGCCGCGACATTCGCCGCCGACGACGCAGCCGCCGCCCCATTCACCACCCCGCCCGGCACCGGCACGTCGGGCTGTCCCGTCAGCGCCTCCTACAGCGGCTGCGGACTATTGACTTCCGTTGAAGCCATGCGTCAGGCCGTGGACCATAAGCAGACGTGCGAAGACGCCCTCGGGGCTCGACCTTCTCGGCATCAGGGTCGACGGGATGGTCCAGCGAACGTGAACATAGCGAGACGGCAGTCGGCCCGGCTGGGTCAGCGAGCGAGGATTCTGATCGGCCCGCCGATGTCGTAGACGGCCGCCTGCCGGTTCCTTGCGCGCTCGCCGCGCCGCCGGTGCTGGTCCACGATCTCTCGACCTTGCCCGTCAAGGACAGCGACGAAGCGCTGCTGCTGCCGATCCTGAACCGTGGCGCCGGTTGGCTGCGAGGTAGACGAGTCGGAGGTAGACGGCGGCTGGTGCGTTGTGGTCAACGATGAACTGCACGACGTTGTTGTGGACGGGGACGGTCATGATCCGTTTGCCGTGGTCATAGACCGCGACTGCTGTGATGCCGTCGTCACAGATTCTTGGCTGGTGCGACTCAATGGATGACGCAATGTCGCTTGACCTTGATCCTGATGCCCTCGGCGGGTTGTATCGCGAGCGCGCGAAGTCGCTGCCGGTGTATTTCACCCGCCGGTGCTATCTATGAGCCTCAGCAGGCGCTTGATCTCGTTCGGCGAGACGTTCGTGCGCGCACGCCCGCGCGTGGACGTTCCGCGGCGAGAGTTGGGAGGAGGCCGAGGGATGGGTGTGGGGGATCGCACGCCACGTGCTCGCAGACGCCCTGCGGCGCGGGCGGGCGGAGCGTCGCGCGCTTGACCGGCTTGGTGTCGAACCTCCGTGTCTGGCCGATGACGAGCTCGCGCGGGTGGAGCAGCTCGCCGGGCTGATCGATCTCAAGGTCGCGCTCGCGGGGACGCTTGAGCAGCTCTCCCCGGCGCGGCGCGAGGCGCTGCGGCTGCGGGTCGTGCTTTTGGCGAGTTGGGGTGTCCGGCTGTTTGCCGCGGCAGGGTGAGCGGCCGCGCGCTGGTGAACGGTCAGGATCTGCAGCACGTTGAGGAGACTGATGGCCGCGATTGGACTGACTTGGACCTGCCCTTGATCCAACGGTCCGGACTGGTTGGCGTTGGAGACCAGGCCGATCGGGATTTCCGACGGGTACAGCGATTGGATGCTCGGGCTGCTGTTGTCCAGGAGCCGATTCGTGACGACTTCCTCGCCGCGCGCAATCGACGTCGTGCGCTGCGCGCCGCGGTACTGGAAGCGCAGCACGCCCCGGTTGCGCGCGTCCCCGGTCAGGACGCCGCTGAGTCCGGAGGGTTCAACCTTGGCGTCAATCGCGAACGTCGGGTCAGTGATCAGCGTCACCACCGCCCAGTTCAAGCCCAGGTTCGTGACTCTTCCAACGAGCGCGTCGTTGCCGAGCGCGAGGTCACTGATCGCGACGCCGTTTGCGCGGCCCTTGTCCACCTCGACTGTCCGGTGCCACAGCGACGCGGGTCCTCGCTGATCACCCGCGCGACCACCGGTGGATCACCCAACCGCGCATCCAGCGCGATGAGCTTGCGCAGTTGTGCGTTCATCGCGGCGACGCCAGACGCTTGCTGGGCGGTTCCGGCGCTCGTGGTTCGAGCGCCCGTCTTGTGCGAGAGCAGCGCGATCGCGGCGATGGCGACCGACACGACAACACCGAGCGCGCCAGCCAGACGGGAGAGGCTTACGTGGCGCCGTGGCGTTCGCCGACGCATGCTGTTGGACTGCCGGCCAGCCACGCGCTCGCGGTCAATCTCTCGAACTGCAACGCGGAACGCACCCGCGTGTCGAGCGGCTCGAGGGGAGACTCGGGTGCCGCGACGTCCCGAAGCGCTCGCAGCAGCTCGATCGAGACATCCTTCTCAAACATGGGCTTCTCCGTTCACAGTAGTTTCTGTCGAGCCCGCGTCCTCGCCAATCGCGCGGCCAAGCCTCTATCGGGCGCGGGCCACGCGCGAGCGCACCGTGCCGACCGGCACCTTGAGCGCTGACGCAGCTTCCTCATAGGACAGCTCCCCCCACACGACCAGCAACAGCGTGTCCCTGTCAGCGGCCGGCACCCGCCGCAGGTGACGCACCAGCTCAGGCGCGAGCCCGCACGCATCTCGCTGCACGATCTCGGGCGCCGTGCGCGCGAGGCGCTCAAGCGCCGCCAGGCGGCGACGCTCCACGCGCCGATGGTCGGCGAGCACGTTGCTCGCGATCCCCAACAGCCACAGTAGCGCCGTCTCGTGCGCAGCGAAATACCGCTTCCTGCCACGGAACGCCCGGACGAACACCTCCGCGGTTACGTCCTCTGCGATCTCGGGCCCGACCCGACGCGTCGCGTAGCGAACAACCGCACGCCGGTGGCGCTCGTAGACGATCGTGAACAACTCCGGCGCCATGGCCGAGTCACGCACCACATCCGCGTCAGAACGCCGCGATCCCATGACGACTACATCGTCCCGGCAACCCGAAAACTTCCCGGCGATGCTCGACGACATCCCAAGACCATGTCTCAAGAACCGAAAACACGAGCCGTCCGCCCACCTGCGGCGACATTTCGGTCGATGCCCAGGGACGAGAGCTCCCGCGACAGCGTTACGGGCGCTGGACGGCTCTGGACGCGAGGCGGCGCATCTATGAGCACGCGAAGGCGATTCCCATGTTCGCGGCGACGACGTGGGTGTGCAGCTGTGGGTCCTGCGCCCGGGACATCCGATGCCGATACGCCGCCGCGACGAACCCCCGGCAGGCTCCGAGCGGGCGCGCTCCCACCCGCGCGGATCCCCTGGCGGCGCGCTGGGCCGCGGTCCCGTTATGGCCGCGGCGGACCTTGCATGCGACGTCCTCCAGGTACGCCACCGCCGCATCGACCGCTTCCTCATGCGCCGCCACTAGCGCCCCGGACAGATCCTCTTCGCCGACCGCGAACAACACGCTCACGCTCTTCGGCGCGGAGAACGTCATGTCGATCGCTGCCGTGGTGCAGTGGCCGGTGCGGTTCGCGAGCCGCTGCCCAGTCTCGGGGTGCCGGCCGTCCATCATCGCTTTGAGCGCCTCGGCGTTCAGCTCGCAGGGTCCGCTTGCCTGCGGCGCGAAAGAATTTCGCGCCACGCGTCCGGAAAAGTGCTCGTGAATCGCTTTAGCTTTAGCCATTGAGCCCGGAGCTCGTGAAGCGGGAAAGTGTCTGGCAGCAGGCAATTCTGGGGACGGCCACGCAACCTGTATTCCGCGCGAACCGCGTCTGGTGGTCCACGCGGCGCCGGGAACCCGCGAATCACAAAAACGGGTCCCCGCGAGCGGGAACCACGGCAGGCAATCACCGCTGGGCGGACAGCAGTTCGAGGACGTCAGTCAGGTCTTCTGTGTCGAGGCAGCAGTCGGCGGCTGCTCGAGCGTCAGGTGTCGCGTTGAGGGCGATGGAGTAGCCGACGCGCGAGAACAGTGGCACGTCGAGACGCGAGTCGCCGATCGCGGCCACCTGATTGAGCGTGAATCCTCGCTGACCGCACCACGCTTCGACGAATCGGACCTTGTCTTCAGCTTCGAAGTACTTGCTGACCCGGCCGGACAGCAGCTCGCCGTCGAAGTCCATCTCGGTCCCCGACGCCGCATGGAAGCCGTATCGGCGCTTGATCAACTCGGCGACAAAGCGCCAGGTGATCGTGCAGAGCAGAACGTCGCAGCCGCACTCCACCAGCGTCTCCAGCGTTGCCTCGATTCCGGCGATCCAGGGGGCCTGCTCCAGGTGTTGCCAGAGTTCCTCGGGATCCATTCCGGTGAACCAGACGGCGGCCGTGTCGGCGATAACTCGGTTGGAGATCTCGCCAGCGCGGAAGCGCCGCTCCAGCTCCGCGATCGCGCTGCCGTGGCCCATCGAGTCCGCAAGCACTGGCAACACGGCGGTATTGCGCACCAAAGTCCCGTCAAGGTCGAACACGACAACGGGGTACCGCGGCCCGCTCATCGGGTCAGCCGCCAAGTCAAATCTGCTCCACCGAAGTATGCACGCGCCTTCCGGACTGCCGGAATCCCTCAACCTCGTTGTCTGCGCCTGCTGACGGGCCACCGATCCGCAGGCACGCATCAAAGCGATCCGCGAGCTCAAGGCTCATCGGCATCATCATGTCCGCGTATCGGGTCCTCGCCGGTAAGCTCGATCAGCGGCAACACAGCATGAACCGCGATCACGGGACGTGCCCGCGATCGAACACGCCAATCGCAGCGAGACTGAGCGCCCCAAGGTTTGCTGAGGCCGCTGTCGGATCATTCGCTCCCGCTCCCGACCGATATGGACCAGCGACAATGATCAACACGCTGACCAGCCTAGCTGTACGCCGCGTGGCCCAGCACCAAGTCGGTACGCAGGCGGCGCCGCATCGCAGCGCGCAGCTTCTGGGCGTTCGGACCCTGGACCGCTGGCGCTGGAGCCATCGTCTCCTAGTAGTACCCGCCTCACAACGACAGGAAAGAGGAATGGTCGTGGACAAGGATGTCCACGACCCTCCTCCCTTTTCGCGTCCACCAACGCTCATTACGCCCCGCACCTGCTTCCGGACAGGACGTTCACGCAGCCTCAATCGACTCGACCGCAGAACAGCGCCGTCAGGCCGACGAGCTCGCCCGCGGCACCATCGAGCGCCAGCTCGCCAAGAGCGACCCTCTAGCTCGGCCTGGAGCACGTGCTGGGCTCCCGGTCGCCGCTTTGACGCTCGCCGCCCACCGCACGCCACTTGTCACTTGGTGCAGCGTTCCTATAGCTATAGCGAGATAGGCGCTTTATTGACCACCCACATTCTTCATTCACCGCGGGTAGCGAAGCCCCGCGATGACGACTTAACGGCACCCCAGCTACGGCCGCGCCGAGGCCACGGCACGCTCGGTCGCCCGGCGGGCGGCGCGGCAGCGGTCGGGCAGCTCGGTCATGAGCCGGGCGGCCTCGTCGTGGTCGCGGTCGCGCAGGGCGGCATGCAGGCGGCGCCCGGCGACGTCGAGGTGGATGGTGGCAAGCGCGAGGCGGCGCTGGAGCGGGCCTTCGACCCGGCGGATGCTCTGGACCTTCTCGAGCGGCACCCACACGCACACGCGGTTGAGGCGCCCGCTCGTCGCCATCACGTAGGTGTCGTTGGAGCCGTAGGCGAGGCGCCGGTAGCGCAGCGGCGACTTCCAGCGTGCCCTCCTCGGCGGGGTGAGCCGTTCGGTCGGCAGTCCGGGGAACACGCGCGCGAGGAGCGCCTCGGCGTCGGCCCGGGGACCGACCGGCAGCAGCGCCTTCGTCGACCGGCTCCCGGACCGGTCCTGGCTGCCCTTGGACTTCTGGCGTGCGACGTCGACCTCCCCCCGGCACCAGCCGAGCGGCTGCCAGGCGATCGGCTCGACCATCCGCAGAGCCTGAACGCGCCCGCGCGGGATCGTCTCGGCCGACGTCTCGACGAGGCCGGCCCGCATATGCCAGCCGTCGCTCGCCTCGGTCAGCGTGAACCGGTAGTCGCCGTTGACCCGGCGATACCACCCGGCGACGAAGCCGAACAGGAACGGTGCCGATGCGCCGAGGGCCGGCAGGAACGCCGAGGGGGCGAGGACCGCGAGCGCGACGAAGCCGGCGACCACGAGCTCGAAGACGAGCCCGGCGGTGGTGAGCGCAAGCGACGCGACGAGCCGGCCGGGCGGCACGAACAGCAGCGGCCGCTCGCGCTCGGGCGCCGTCGCCGGGGCGTCGAGGGTCTCACCGCGGCTGAGCGCGAGCAGTTGCGCGCGCAGCGCCTCCGCCCCGGCGAGGCTGAGGTAGGCGAGCCGCCCGGCCTTGCGGCCGCCGCTCGCCAGACGCAGCCGCAACTCGGCGAGGCCGAACAGCCGCGCCAATCCCGGGCGGATGATGTCGATCGCCTGGACCTGGGTGAGCGGCACGCGATCGGAGGTGCGGCGCAGCAGGCCGCTCTCCACGTGCAGGACGCCGCCCTCCAGTCGCCAGCGCGTGACGAGCCAGGAGACGAGACCGAAGAGGAGCAGCAGCACGAGGATGCCGCCGTGGATGAGCGCGCTCTGCGTGTTTGAGCTTCCCTTGCCCCCGCTCGTGGGGATGATGAGCAGCACAACGATCGCGATGAGGCCGCGACCGGCCCGCACGAGCGGCGAGAGCGGATGCAGCCGCTGCCACTCGCCGGCCACGCCCGCCGACGCGCGCGCCTTGGGGCCCTCGCCGACATGGTGGCGTCCGTCCTGGCCGGCGTGCCCGCTCGGCTGCGCGCCCGCGGGGCCCTCGCCTGGAGTGCCCCGCTCCTGCCCCGGACCGCTCACAGCCCCATCGCCTGGGATTCGCCGAGCGAGGTGAGCTGGTCGCGCAGGCGGGCGGCCTCCTCGGCCGCCAGCCCGGGGACGCGGGCATCGCTCGCGGCCGCCGCAGTGTGCATCTGCACCGTGGCGAGGCCGAACGAGCGCTCGAACGGCCCGGCGGTCACCTCGACGTACTGCATCCGCCCGTAGGGGATGACCGAGAGGCGTCGGAACATGACGCCCCGCTGCACGAGCAGGTCCTCGTGGCGCTCGGCGTAGCCCCAGGAGGCAACGCGCCTGCCGGCGAACACGTCCGCGAGCACGCCGACGAGGATGACGGCAACGGCGAGGATGCCGGCGAGCGCCGGGCTGCCGGCAGTCAAGGCAACGGCGACCGCGACAATCAGCAGACCAACCGTCCCCCCTCCGATCTCGGCTCGCCGCAGCGCCCGCAGGCGCGACGAGGGACGGTTCCACGCCTCCACGCCCCCATCACCAGCCTCCGATGCCGCCACGCCCGGGACCATAGCGATGGTTAGGTCGTCAAGCGGGTCGCGATCGCGGCCGAGCTTCCTCGCTAGTTCCCGTCAAAGCGCTTCGTCGATGACGTCGCTTACGCCCTTGGGAGAATGAGAACTTCTTACGCTCGATAATGTCATTATGGCGTCTTAGCTGGAATTCACTTTTTTTCAGAAAGCATTAGGCTTAGTCGAAGGTTGGCGGGTTTGACGCTTCTGAGAATCACGTCGGCAAACCTGTCACGACACCGCGTGACCGACGCTTGCGGCTCAACACCCTTGGATCGTCGGAGCCGGCCACTGCGAAATATGGTGCGAGGATCCGGCGATCCGGCTGCCACCGGGTTCAGTGATCCTTTCAGAAGGATCGCGCGGCTGGCGAGAGCTAATCGGTGCTAACGCGACTGCGATCCGCACCGTGCAAGCGAGCGCCGCAGCGCGGCTACGGCGCTCTGGATCCACCGCGGCCGCAGCGATGATCGCATCCATCGCTGAGGGCGTCGTGCGCCAACAATCGCAATGGCGAGGTTCCGTGTGTTCGTGCGCGAGCCCGTGTCGCCGCAATCAAGGAGTAGGGGCGCCGGATCCGCTCAAAACATAGGCAGCGCCTGCCAACGGAAGACGGGACTCTAGTGTAGTGTCTCAAAAATAACTTGACAGATAGCAGCGCATGTTGTAGCGTGCGCTCATGCCCGCCGCGCCCGCGCCCGCGATCGAGCTCTCCGCCGATGACCGGGTAACTCTGGAGCGTTGGACGCGGGCGCACGGCACGCCGCAGAGCGTCGCGCGCCGCGCCAGGGTGATCCTGTTGGCGGCAGAGGGTCACTCGAACGTGTCGATCGCGCGCACGCTGGGGGTAGGGCGTCCAACGGTGATCGAGTGCCGCAGAAGGTTTGGCGAGGAGGGTCCCGAGGGACTCACCCGTGTTGCGCCTGGGCGTGGCCGCCCGGCGCAGATCTCCCAAGAGAAGGTCGCTGAGATCGTGCACGCGACGTTGCATGAGAAGCCGCCGGGCGAGACGCATTGGAGTTGTCGATCGCTGGCGAAGGCCAAGGGTGTCTCACCGGCAACGGTGCAGCGGATCTGGGATCAGCACAACCTCAAGCCCTGGCGGGTAGAGACGTTCAAGCTCTCAAGAGACAAGCGTTTTCTAGAGAAGCTCACTGACGTCGTCGGGCTGTACATGAACCCGCCGGAGAAGGCGATCGTCCTGTGCGTGGATGAGAAGAGCCAGATCCAAGCACTGGATCGCACACAGCCGTCGCTGCCGGTCAAGCCCGGGCGGGCGGGGACGATGACCCACGACTACAAGCGCAACGGCACCACCACCCTGTTCGCGGCGCTGTCGATGCTCGACGGCAGGGTGATCGGCCAGTGCCTACCACGCCACCGTCACCAGGAGTTCCTCAAGTTCCTACGCACGCTCGACCGCGAGTTCCCCAGCGAGCTTGACTTGCACCTGATCCTCGACAACTACGGCACCCACACGCACGAGGACGTCAAGACCTGGCTGGCTAAACACCCACGCTTTCATTTGCACTGGGTGCAGGTCGTTTG
Organism: uncultured Solirubrobacterales bacterium; assembly: GCA_963709135.1. GTDB lineage: Bacteria > Actinomycetota > Thermoleophilia > Solirubrobacterales > Solirubrobacteraceae > Palsa-465. The sequence continues at coordinate 1,657,470 of CAVPVI010000005.1, forward strand.
TAGTGTGTAGATAGTGCTGGTTCTCTGGCGATTGCGGCGTTGGGCAGGGCCTTGTCGCCCGGATTCGCGTACGTTTCGGAAGGAGTCGCGGTAGGCGGCGGCGAAACCCCGGGTGTTATGTCCCGTTCCGGCCGCGATACGGAGGTGATCGCGTGGCTCCTGATTTGCTCGACTTGTTCGCTGGGACCCGGCAAGCTAACGGCTCTATGAGCGAGCCGGTGTTGGAAAGCGGGGACGGTGATGAGAAGGCCGTGGGCGGCGAGCAGCGGCGGGCGCCGGCGACGGGTGCGTGCCCGGTCGCGGGGTTTGAGCGCTCTCAGGCGCTGTTTGTGGGGCTCGTGGAGTGGGCGGCGGGCGAGCAGGCGTTGGGGCTTGAGCATTCAGAGCTCGAGACGCGGCTGGTCGAGGACGCTCGTGAGTTGGCGCGCCAGGTGTTGCAGGATCAGCTCGATCTCCGCGCGCGGGTCGAGCAGCGTGCAGACGGGGTGATTGGCAGTGACGGCAAACCCCGGCGCAGTGTCGAGCGTGGACATGAGCGTGATTTGCACACCGTGCTGGGCGAGGTTGCGGTCACGCGGCTGGCCTACCGGGCGGCTGGGAGCGAGAACCTGTATCCGGCGGACGCGCGGTTGAACCTCCCGCCGGTCAGGTACTCGCACGGGATCGGAAAGCTGGCGGCGTTGGAAGCGCCGCGGTCAAGCTTCGAAGACGCGCAGGCCGCGATCGCGCGTCAGAGCGGCCAGCAGATCGGCACGCGTCAGCTGCGAGAGCTGACGCTCGCCGGGGCCCAGGACGTTGATGCGTTCTACGAGCAGCGCGAGCGTACCGTGCCGGACGGGAAGGATCTGCTGGTGCTCTCGTGCGATGCGAAGGGGGTCGTGATGCGCCCCGAGGGGCTGCGTGAGCAGACCCGCACGCAGGCGCAGAACGCCTCCGGGAAGCTCAAAACGCGCCTGTCCAAGGGCGAGAAGACCAATCGCAAGCGGATGGCGGAGATCGCCGGCGTGTACGAGCTCACCCCCGAGCCGCGTACCGTGGCCGAGATCCTGCCCGACCCCGAGAACCCTCCGCCGGCCGCCAGCACGCGACCGAAGGCGAAGAACAAATGGCTGAAGGCGAGCGTCAGCGACGACGCCAGCACAGTCATCGCCGAAATGTTCAACGAGGCCGACCGCCGCGATCCCGAGCACAAGCTCACCTGGGTCGCGCTCGCGGACGGCAACAATCACCAGATCGACCGGATCAAGGCCGAAGCCCGCAAACGCAAGCTCACGATCCCGATCGTGGTTGACTTCATCCACGTCCTCGAATACCTATGGTCAGGCTGCTGGTGCTTCTTTGCGGAGGGCGACCCCGCCGCCGAGCGATGGGTCAGCGAGAAAGCACGACAGGTGCTCGACGGCAAGGCAGGGATCGTCGCCGCCGCGATCCGCCGCAAAGCGACCACGCTTAGCCTCGACGCCAACCAGCGCAAGAACGCCGACCGCGCCGCCGACTACCTCCTCTCCAAACGCCCCTACCTCGACTACCCCACCGCGCTGAGGAACGGCTGGCCGATCGCGACGGGCGTGATCGAAGGCGCGTGTCGCCATCTGGTCAAAGACCGCATGGACATCACCGGCGCCCGCTGGGGCCTAGCCGGCGCCGAAGCGATCCTCACACTCCGCGCGCTGATCAGCAACGGCGACTTCGACAGTTACTGGACCTTCCACCTCGCCCAAGAACACCGCCGCGTTCACGCATCACGCTACGCCCTCGGCGTCATCCCCGTACCCGCGTAACTCCCTACAAAGGACCTGCACCCGTTTGCACTTCATCCCCACTTCCAGCTCGTGGGCGAACATGGTCGAGCGGTGGTTCAGAGAGCTCACCCAAAAACGTATACGCCGCGGCGTGTTTCGTTCGGTCCCCGAGCTGATCACCGCGATCGAGGAATATCTGGCCGCATACAACCAAGACGCCAAGCCGTTCGTGTGGACCGCCGAGATCGACAAGATCATGGAGAAGATCACTCGCGCCCGCGCCGCGCTTGAGACCGAGGAATGAACTGTCAACTCATTTCTGAGACACTACACTAGTTGGTCGCTGTGCGCGCGGGAAGATCGCTATGGCCACGACTGGTGTGACTCAGCTCAAGCGCGTTTTGGGCGAAGAGGCGGACAGTGGTGAGCCGGCTTCTGATCGGTCGGGCGGGCTCGTTGGGCTAGCTCCAGACGCTCCGGACCTGCTCAGCGACAGCGGCCGCTTGCGCGCGGCCGGCCTCAGCGGCGCCCCGCCGTGCCGCCGGGTCGAGCACGTTGTTACCGATCGCCGCACGCGAGGCCGGATCCGGAACGACCACGACCGAGGAGACCGCGAGCTCGTCAATCTGTTGCTGAGGGCTCTTGAGCGGCCCGACCGCTCTCGCCACCGGGGCCAACACGACGATCTTCACGCACCCGCGGGCGAGATCAGCGTTCGTGCTGCTCCGAACCCCGCCGTCGATGTAGGTCCGGTCGCCGATCGGGATCGGGGGATACACCCCCGGGACCGCGCAGCTCGCGGCCACCGCATCGACAAGCGGCACGCCATCGGCGCGGGTGATCACGCGGAACTCACCCGAGCGGGCATCGACCGCCGTGACTCGGAGATCGCGCTCAGGCCACTCCGTCGACGGCAGCCTCGACCGGATCACCGCGAGCCGTTGATCGACGGTCGGGACGCGTCCAGCGCTGGCGGCCCTCAATGACATCGCTCCGAGCCGGCGGCCGAATTTGATCAAGTCACCCCGCGCGCGAAGCAGCGCCGCCAGATAGACGAGCCTCCCTCGCGGGCCGAGGCGTGCGGGCAACTCGCTCGACGAGGGCTCCAGTTGCCGCAGGTAGAGCGCTTCGAGAAGCGTCGAGCTCGTGATCTGAGCACCGACGACAGACCCAGCCGAAGTGCCGATGATCACATCGGCGCTCAGCAGATCGACACTCGCCGGCGCCAGGCCGGCGAGCAGCCCCAGCTCCCAGGCGATGCCCGTGATCCCGCCACCCCCGAGCACAAGTCCCGACTGGTCGTGTGCCTGCATGCCCTGACTCTAGAACGGGGCGCGGCCCGCCGCTCAAAGGCGCTCACAACCGACGACAGAGAAGGCAGAGTCCTTGCCGGTCAGGCAGAGAACGCACCAGCCTGCAAAGGCAAGCCTCGGCGTCAGACCCGCATTCGTGCCTGCGCGGGCATCGGAGAGGGGCACGTCTTCGTGAGTGTCCGACGCCGCCCGCGCGCGGCGGCGCGAGTGGTTGCTAACGGGTGGTCGGCCCCGTCGGCGCCGACCAGTCTGGACCCCTCCCGCAGGTCTGGGGACGGCGCGGATCGCCGCAACGCCGGCATGATGAGGCGCATGCCATCAACCGTGGGCGAACTCGTCAATCCGATCCCTACGGACGAGGTCGCGGGCGATGGCGGCGACCTTCCTGCAGCACCCCGATGGCCTGGAGAGCGCGCGCTGGGCCGATGTCCTCGCCCGCGGGTGGGATCCTGCCCGTGCCTGGGGGGTGCGGGATCGGGGCCGGTGGGTGGCGACGCTGCGGACCGAGCAGCGGCTGCTTATGGTGCCCGGAGTCGGCGGCGCGACGGTCGATCTGGCGGTCGACGCGTTGACCAATGTCACCGTCGCGGCGACGCACCGCCGGCAGGGCCTGGTGAGCCGGATGCTGAGCGCGTCGCTGCTGCGAGCCGCTCGTGAGCGCGGTGACACTGTGAGCATCCTGATCGCCCCGAATGGGCGATCTACGGCCGCTTCGGCTACGCCCCGGGAGGCTGTCGGCCGACTACGTGCTGCATCGCTCGCGGCCCTGGCGACCTGCTCGGGTGACCTCACGCGGGTGCGAGGTGTGGAGCGCGACGACTTCGGCGAGCTGGCACGCGGGGACTCCGGCCTGCTGCCGCCGTTCGGCACGCTCGAGGTGTCGCATCTAGCGACCACCGGCGACGCCGCCGACCGCGATCTCTGGGCCTATCTCACCGGCGTCGATTTGATCGATGCGGTCAACCTGTCAAATCGCCCGGTCGACGAGCCGGCGCGCTGGCTGCTGCGTGACGCCCGCACGCTGGTGATGACCCATCGAGTCGACTTCATGTGGCTGCGACTGCTCGACGTAGCGGCGGCGCTGAGCCCGCGTCGCGACGCGGCGCCGGGCGAGGTCGTGCTGGAGGTGACCGACGAGGACCACGGCCGGATCGCGGCAGGCCGCTTGCGGCTGGTGGCGGACGGCGACGCCGTCGACTGCCGCCTTACGGACCGCCCCGCTGACGTGCAGATCACGCAGCGAGCGCTCGCCTCGATCAACCTCGGCGGATTTCGGCTGCGAGAACTGGCGTTCGCATACGGCGTGACGGAGCGAACCCCAGGCGCGCTCGCGCGCGTGGACCTCATGTTCTCGGTGCCGCTCGCCCCGTGGAACGCGACCTGGTTCTAGTCCAGCGGTCCTCAACGCAAAATGCGTTCAGGCCGAACCTGATCCCGTGCATCTCGCCGAGAGCCGGCCTGACTCGCGGGCGTGCAGAAGCGCGCGTTTGCATAGGCACAAAGCGAGGAACAGTTCGACCGCGAGCCCTTCCGCTTGGGTGGCAATGCGCCACGCCCACGTCGACGAGCGACTGCCGGTCCCCCGCGGCCGAGACTGATGCTTTGCGCCATAAGCAACGATGTCGATTTCCGACCCGGGGTCGTCGCTTTTGGCCCGAAGTGCTTGCTGAAAAGCTGCAAGCACGAGCGCCCTCTTGGGCTGCTTCCCTTGTCGACGAGGACTGCTCCGGCTTCGACAAGCCGATGATCGGTTTGACGCGAAAGCTCTCACCCCGACGGTGGACCGCTGGCGAGTCCTTTCCCCGGCAGAGCGATAGCCGGGCGCCGTCGAGCCGCGCTATGGGGATGTCGCCGAAGCGCAAGCGCGGTCAGCGTCGTTCAAAACGTCGAAGCAATCGCCAGCAAGAGACTTGAGTTTCGCGCGATGCTTGGAGGAACGGCGCCGACCGCGAGGTCTGCGCCACGCACTAGAAGTCGGTAAGGCGCCGCCCCGTGACCGGACGTGGTCTCGGTGGCGTGAGATGATCGCGCCGTGAGCGGCAAGCACATCGAGCTGTTTCTGGTCGACGGCACCCCTGGGGGCCTGACGACCGCCGAGATCATGAACTGGACCGGCCATGTTCTCTCGCACGCCGCTCCGACATGAGCGCGTTGATGCGTCGCAAGGAGGTGAGCGGAACCCGCGTCTACCTCCTACTCGGGGAGGGTGCTGACGGATCGGTGCGCTGCTACATCGGCGAGAGCGATGACTTCCCCGGGCGACTGCGCCAGCACAACAGCAACAAGGACTTCTGGGACCGGGTCGTCGTGGTCACCTCAAAGGACGCGAACCTAACGAAGGCGCACGGACGCTACCTTGAGTCGAGGCTGATCTCGCTAGCGAGACGCGCAGGCCGCGTCGTCCTGGACAACGCGACAGACCCTCCCGTGCCGGGCTGCCGGGCTTGCCCGAGGCCCACGCCTCGGACATGGACTACTTCATCGGACAGCTGCAGATCACGCTGCCGGTTCTGGGAGTCGACGCGATTCGCGTTTTTAGAAAAGGAGACGCAGGCGGTGCCGCCCGCGTCACGCGACGCGCTGATCTCACCCGTGTTCCGTCTCCGAAACAAGAAGGTTGGCGTCGACGCGAGCGCCCAGCAGATTGACGGCGAGTTCACGATGTTGGCCGGCTCGACCGTCGTCGGTAGCTGGCACGGGGTCGGCAGGGCGGACAGCACCATGAGGGCTTACGCCTCCTACCGCGAGAAGCACGAAAAGCTGGTTGCCGACGGATCGATCCGGATCGACGGCGCCGTCGGCACGCTCATCAAGGATGTGGTGTTCCCCTCGCCATCCACAGCCGGCGCAATCGCTCTGGGACGATCTTGCAACGGGCGCACCTCCTGGATCGCCGACGACGGCACGACGTTCGGCTCATGGGAGAGCCGGGACGTCGAATAGGCCCCGCCGCCGCCCGCTGCACGATCCCGCGGATCCCGCGAAGGTCGTGTAGAAGATCACCTCCCCGACGAGCGACTCGCGGGCGTGCGGTGCCGTCAGGCCGTTCGGACCGAGCGGTTCGCTTGGAGTAGCCGAGCCCATTGAGCGCTGGTGTTTGCGGTTGAAACAGGGTCCCTCTAGCGATTCGCCTCGTCCACTGCTTCGATTGGGCGCGACCGCAGCCCGTTGACCGCGGTCATCCGGCGCCGGGTTCCGAGACGGCCTCGTTCTGGGCGATCGGGTGCGCGGGTGCTGTCCAGGACCGCTTTCGGCATCCTGGAATCATGGCTGCTCGGTCGGCGAGGGAGTGATCGGCGCGGCGCGTCACTATGTGGAGGATGACCTCCGAGGAGCTCCATGATCATTGCCTGGCGTTTTCGGAAGTGAGGAGGAGTTCCCGTTCGGTCCCGAGACCTCGGTGTTCAAGGTTGCCGGCAAGATGTTCGCACTGTCACGACTCGCCGAGATCCCCGTCCGCGTCAGCCTCAAATGCGACCCGACGTTGGCGGAGCAACTGCGCGGCGCTCACGCCGCCGTGATCCCGGGATATCACCTCAACAAGACCCACTGGAACACCGTGATCATCGACGGCTCCCTGCCCGACACGATGATCGCCGACATGGTCGAGGACTCCTATGACCTGGTCGTCAGCAAGCTGCCGCGAGCACGCCGCCGCGCGCTGGCCTGGCGCGGCGATGCGTAGCCCCCACCCGGGCGCCCCGGGCTTCCAGACAGCGCCAGCGCTGCCGCTGACTGCGCTTGTGGAGCCGGAGTCCTCACGATCGCCGGGCCAGCGCGGTGCGATACTGGAGCGCGACCCGTGCCGCGTCTCTACTACATGCCCCGCACGCGCTCCAGCCGCGTCCTGTGGTTGCTCGCAGAGATCGACGCGCCGTGCGAGCTGGTCAAGCTCGCACCCGAGGAACGCAGGTCCGCTGAGCATCGCGCGCGCCATCCGCTGGGGCGCGTTCCGGCACTCGAGCTCGACGACGGCACCTTCATGTTCGAGTCAGCGGCGATCTGCCTGCAGCTCGCCGACCTTCATCCCGAAGCCGACCTGGGCGCACCGCTCGGATCGCCTGAACGGGCGCTCATCTACCAATGGGTCCTGTTCGCGATGAGCGAACTCGAAGCGCCGCTCTATCGCTGGATCCGCGAGGCCACCGAAAACGCGGCCAATCCCCCGTCGCGCGAGCGCTTCGCCGAAGCCGCCACGGCGCTGCAGACAGCGCTCGACGGTCGCGACTGGTTGCTCGGCGATCACTTCACCGTCGCCGACGTAATGTGCGCCAGCGTGCTCGGCGGCGCCCATTCGCGGGGGTTGCTGACGGAATGGCCGGGCTTGGAGGCCTACGTAGAGCGCGGCGAGCTGCGTCCCGCCTTCATCCAGGCCGCCGAGATCTCAAACCAACCTCGACGCTAGCGCCCCACTCAGCTCCTGGCAGCCGGACTCGGGCGGCGTGCGACGCAGCCGTCCGCCGGTCCTTCGTCCTCATCCCAATCCTCAAGGCAGCGTGGCGCGACGCGTGAGTTTGGGCGAACGCGATCGTCGGACGCGCCGCGGCTACCGGCCGACCCTGGCGAGCGCCTTGTCGCCAATCCGTTCGTGCGATTCGGCGATAGGGAGATGATCAAAGCAGTCGTCAGGGTTGGCCGACCACAGGCGCAGTCCCCGCGCGAGGCGGCCAGACAGCTGAAACCCTTCGCCGACTCCGGACTTCCACTCGTCGTCGTGCTGAGGAGCCCTCATGCGGCGGCGGTCAACTGTGGATCGCAGGAGATGATCTGGGCGATGTGCGACGACCCGGTGATTCGGTTGCAGGTGGGTGCTGCCACGGGCACCGCCGCTGATTCGCCGATCTTCACAGTCGACCGCAACGGGCGCCTACGGAGCGATCATCCGTACATCAACGCGGTCGCCATCGTTCGGACCCAATGGATTCTCGAGCCATACAAAGACCTGAGCGTCGAGGTGTTCGACAGTCCCCGTGGAACCGCTGCACCCTTGCCCGACTGCATTTTCGGCGGCGAGGATGATCGCCGGCTGGAGGATCGAGTTGACCTCGGCCGCTACGTCGACGCCGCGACGTCATAGCCCGCAGGCTCGGTGACCGCTCGCCGAGCGGAGCGGTCGCGCGGCCGTCGCGGAACTCGTCTCCGGGATTGTCCGAGAGGAGCTGCCCGGCGCCGGCGGGCGACGTGCCTGCCCCGTCACGGATGGAGTAGTTCGTTGACATCGGCGACGGACTGCCGTTATTCGTCCTTCTCGGCAGCGACGCCGCTGCCGGCGTTGGCGCCTCCATCTGCAGGCAAGCGACAGTCAGCGCGTTTGCTGAGGATCGGCTTGACGACTTGCGAGCAAGCGGAGCGCCCGCTGTCTCGCCGCAGAACCGGTATCGGGGGGTGCTGCGATGTGGCGTGGCTCGTCCACGCCTGAAGCAGTCGCCCCCGTGCGGCTACCGCTGCGCGCCAGAGGAGACACGCCGCCCGCCCCGCGTGACCACTTGAGGCATGGAGCAGCAGTGTGTGAACAACCGACGCGCCGCGCGGCCGACGCTGCATCCGTGGCGGCGCGAGTACCAATGAGCCGGAGCGACCAGTCTTGCAACGCGAGGAGTCCGAGCAGAAGCGAGGACGATCGGGATCTCGGTCGGTCTGGCCGTTGCGCTGAATGTGCGGAGAGCGACTCCCCACCCCGACGATTGCTGCTCGCGTGTCACCGTTACGGTCACGGCCGACCTCCTTCGCATGGGGTCAGCCGAGACCACTCTCCGACCAGTTAGACCCCCCAAAAGTGTTCGCGGCCCGGCCTTCAACGTCCCGGCGGAATCATCCTCGATAGGGTGTAGTAGAAGTGATCGGGCCGGATCGCTATGGCGTGACCGGCCCGACGGCCTTCGCCGCATCCGACCCGGTCTGGCCCTCCTGATCGGTGGCGGTCAGGACGACGGTGATTTTGTGCGTGTCGTTGGCGGACGTCAGCTTGTAGCTGTTGCTGGTCGCGCCGATGATGTTGGCGCAGCTCTTGCCGGCCAACGTGCACTGCTGCCACTGGTAGACGTACATGAGGGTGTCGGGGCTCTTCCAGGTCCCGGTGGTCGTGGTCAGCGTATCGCCGGACACCGTGGATCCGCTTATTGCTGGCGCCATGGTGGCGACGGGCGGGGCCGGGTTCGCCACGGGCGCGGTGTGCGCCGAATTTGCAGTAGCGAACTGCCCGTTGACGTCGGTGGCGGTGACCGAAACCGTGATCTCATCGCCGACGTCGGCCGCTGTCTGTGTGTAGGTGGTCGCGGTCGCGTTGTGGATCTTGGAGCACGTGCCGGAGCTGCAGCGCAGCCACTGGTATGTGTAGGTCAGCGTCTTCGGCTTGACCGGGCTCGTCCAGGTGCCAGGATGCGCCGTCAGCGTCTTCCCGTCCTGAGCCGGACCCGTGATCGTCGGTGCGACGGTATTGGTCGGCGCCGCGACGACTGTGTAGCTGATGCTGGCTGTGACAGCGGGCCCATTGCTGTCTGGGCTCTTCGCGGTCACGGTGTACGTGAACGACCCCAATGCGCCGGTCTTGAGCGAACCGATCCCGCCGGTCGAGCCGTTGCTGTCGGTGCAGGTCGGCGTCGCGGGATCGTAGGCCCCCGCGGCACACCCGAAACTCGTCGGCACCGACTGGTTCTGACCGTAGGTGCCGCCAGTGGCTGGCGAGGTGATCGTCGCCGTGGGCGGGCCGACGACCGTGTAGGTGATGCTCGTCGTCACGGGGGGTCCATCGCTGTCCGGGCTGGTCGCGGTCACCGTGTAGGTGTGTGGCCCCAACGTGCTGATGTTGAGTGTCCCCGTGCCGCTGGTCGAGCCGTTGCTGTCCTCGCAGGTCGGCGTCGCGTGATCGTCGGTGCCAGCGGTGCAGTCGAAGCGCGTCGGCACCGACGTGCCCTTCGCGTAGAAGCCGCCACCCGCCGGGGATGTGATCGTCGCCGTCGGCGGCCCCACAACCTCGTAGTTGAGGGTGGCGGTGTACGTCTGCCCGTCATAGCTGGTCGCGGTGACCGTGTAGGTCTGGGCTCCCAGCGACGTCGTGTTGAGCGTGCCGGCGCCACCGGACTCGCCGTTGCTGTCGACGCAGGTGCTGATCCCCGACCCGTACTGACTGTCGGCGCACGAGAAGCTCGTTTCTACGATCTGGTCATGAGCATAAGTCTGGTTGTTCTGCGGCGTCGTGATCGTCGCGGTGGGCGCCGACGCGACGGCGTAGGTCACCGTCTGGGTGGCCACCTGCCCGAGCACGGTTGTCGCCATCACGGTGAACGTGTAGTTCCCCGGCGCGTCGGTCTCGATCGGGTTGCCATCGCCGACGCTCTGGCTATCCATGCAGGTGGAGATCTGATCGGCCGGGTCAGCCGTGCACTGGTAGTTCGCGTCGACCGTGTGACCGACGGCGTAAACCGCGCCGTCGGAAGGCGTCGTGATCGACGCCCCGGGGGCGCCCGCGACCGTGTAGGTGATCGTCTTCGTGACGGGCGGCAGGTCGGTGTCCGTGCTGGTCGCCGTCACCGTGTACGTGTGGGATCCCGTCATCGAGGTGTTGAGCTCCCCTGACCCGCTGGTCGAGCCGTTGCTGTCGAAGCACGTGGGATTGGCCGGGTCATCGGTGCCCGCGCAGCTGAACGTCGTCGGGACGACCTCATTCTGCGTGTAGGTCGCGCCGGACCCCGGCGAGATCGTCACGGTCGGCGGTCCCGCAACCGTGTAGCTGATGCCCGCGGTTGCCGGCTCGTTATCGGTGTCCTGGCTGGTCGCCGTCACGGAGTACGTCTCGTCCGTTCCGGGCGCCGAGGTGTACAGAGAGCCCGTGCCGCTCAGCGACGGCCCAGTGCTCACGCCATTGCTGTCCTCGCATGTGGTCGCCCCAAGCTCGAACGCCCCGGCCGCGCAGTGGAACTGCGTCGGCACGGAGTCGCCCTCGCCGTAGACACCACCGCCTGACGGCGAGTCGACGGAGGCGAACGGCGGCCCCACGACCGTGTAATTGATGCTCGTCGACGCACTCTGGGTCGTATCCGAACTGTTCGCCGTCACCGTGTAGGTGAAAGTGCCAGCCTTCGCGGTGTTCAGCGAACCCGTCCCGCTAGTCGAGCCGTTGCTGTCCGTGCACGAGGTAGTCCCGGGCTCATTGGCCCCCGCGTCGCAGTAGAAGCTCGTCGGCACGGAGTCGCCGACCGCATAGACGCCGTTGTTCCCCGGCGCGTCGATCGACGCCGACGGCGTGCCCACGACCGTGTAGGTGATGCTCGTCGTCACCGCTGGCTGCGTGGTGTCCGAGCTGGTCGCCGTCACCGAGTACGTGTAGGTGCCCGGCGTCGAGGTGTCGAGCGAACCCGTACCGCTGGTCGAGCCGTTGCTGTCGGTGCAGGACGGCGGCGCGGGATCATCCGCGCCGGCGGTGCAGTGGAAGGCCGTCGGCACCGAGTCGCCCTCGCTGTAGATGTACGTGCCGCCCGACGGCGAGTCGATCGACGCCGACGGCGCACCGGCAACGGTGTAGTTGATGCTCGCCGTGCCGGTCTGGCCGTCGCTGCTCGTCGCCGTGGCTGTGTACGTCTCGCCGCTGCCTGGCGAGGACGTGTCGAGCGTGCCGCTGAGCGTACCGCTGGTGCTCGACCCGCCGCTGCTGTCCGTGCAGGTGCTGATCCCGGGGCCGCCTGTCCCTTCGGTGCAGTTCACGCTCGTCGCCACCGATTGGCCCTCGGCGTACAGACCGCCGGACGACGGTGAGTTGATCGTCGCCGTCGGCGCAGCTGCGTTCACCGTCTCCGTCGTGCTGCCTGTCGACGTGTTGAAATTGCTGTCGCCCGAGTACACGGCCGTGATCGAGCGTGAGCCGGAGCTCGCTGGGCTCGTGGTGCAGGTCGCGGTGTCGGCTGCCGCAGATGCGCTGAGTGCAACGTTCTGGCAGCCAGAGATGGGGCTGCCGTCGTCGTCGAATTCGACGGTCCCAGTCGGGTTCCAGCTACTGGCCGAGGGGTCCGTCAACGTGTCGGTATAGGTCACCTGAGTTCCAACGGCCACGGTCGAAGAGGAGGACGTCAGCGAGCTCGCCGATGCGACGAGCGGAGAGCTCGAGGAGGTGATTGTCGCGGTCAGGATGTTCCGGTAAAGCGCGGGATCCGTCTCGGTGACGACCGGGGTCGCGGTGGTGGTGCAGCCATTGCTCGAGATGCCCTCGCAGTAGAGCGCCGAGTTGTTCGTGCCGAGCAGGGTGCCGGCGGCCTTGACCGGGTTCGGAACCCGGTAGCCGGCGAACGCCAGCGTCAGCGAGCCATTCGGGTTCTGAACCACGGTCGGGTCATACGCACGACCCTCGTAATAGGCCGAGACGCCCAGAGACGGATCCTGCCCGTTCGCCAGCGCCTGGTCCTGGAGGGCTGACGCCGCGAACGTGTAGTCGGTGCTGACCACGACCTTCGGCACCGTCCAGGTCTTGCCGCCGTCCGAGGACTGCGTGTAGAAGATCTGGTTGAACGCGTCAGAGTCGCCGTCGGACGCCCAGGCGCCTGACAGGAACATCCCGATGGATCCGTCCGGGTTGGTGATGATCGTGCCGCGGGCGCCGGGCCAGCGCAGCTCGACCGCGTCGGCAGTACCGGCGGGAAGGCTCGTGGGCGCATCGCCCTGTGGGTTGGCGCCGTCCAGCGCCGCCGGCGTGCTCCCGGTTCCGGCGGGTGCGTCCTGCTGGCACGGGTTGGAGATGTCGGTGTAGCCCCCTGCTGTGGCGCCGGCACCCCCCGTGGGGCAAGTCTGGGGCGACCCGGCGGTCGAGCCGGCGATCGCACCAGAGGTCGACCCGCTGACCGGGCCGAGGTCGGTGAAGTTCACGCCGTCGGTCGTGTACGCGGCGCGGAGGACCTCGTAGTCCTCGTTGTTGCCGAACAGCTTCTGTGCCTGTCCGCTGGTAATCGCCTTACCCTCGCCGATCTGCTGTAGCACCGACTTGCCGGCACTGTTGGCCATCTCGATCGCGGCACCCGGGCCGGCAACCCAGTTGCCCTGGTGGCCGGCATTGAAAGCGTCAGCACCGACGAAGTACTTCTCGCTGGATCCCGAACCGGAGGACGTCCCACCGGTACCGCCGGAGCAGCCGAGCAGGTCGATCGTGTGCAGGTTCGGGTTATAAAGGTCGGCGATGGCCGTGTTCACATCCCAGCCGGTGCAGGTCAGAATGTCGAGGTCGGCGCCGCCCGAAGCCGTCAGGCCACCGACGTAGACCTTGAAGGAACCCGAGCTCGGCAACTTCTCGCTCTCGGTCGGGAACGGCGAGATGTTGTAGTCCGTCGCGGTTGAGCCCGGCGCCTCGACAAAGCCCGTCTCCAACGTCCCGCTGTTGCCGGTCTGGACGGTCGCCAGTCCGCTCGTGCCCCCGTTGTCCGTCTTGTAGTTGGTGTAGCTGGACGCGCCGCCGGCGCTCACGGTGCCGTTGATGCCACCCTCGATGAAGTAGTTGACGAGCTTCTCGGTGTACAGCACGACATGGCCGCTGTTCGGCTCACCCCAGGCGCTGTTGGCCGAGGTGGGCAGCGAACCGATGATCCCGTCGGGCCCGATCAGGCCGTTGGTCTGCTGGATGGGGCCACCCCCCGGTGCCGCCGGCAGGATGGCGTCGGCGATGACGGGGTCACCTGGACTCACCGTCGCCCCGTTGGGGTTGGTGGTCGTGCACGTCTCGATCGCCTGGGTCGGATCGGCGTTGGCCTGCGTGCAGTAGACGGTCGAGCCGTCGATGTAGTAGCGATTCGGCGCGTTGGCGTTCAGCAGATAAGTGAGCGTGTTGGAGTTCGTGCTGGGCTGCAGAGACCCCAGATTCGTCTTCGCGGTGGTCTTGTTGGTGTACGGAGTGAAGAAGATGTCCGTTCCCAGTGTTCCGGCCGGGTTCTGAGGGCCGGCCGGGATCGTCGTCGTGGTGTTGCCGCTGGCGTCGTTGACGATCCCGTCGACGGTCCCGATCACCTCCACGAGATCGTCGTTGGCAGCGACCGTGATTCCGGCAGGGTTGGTGCACCCGGTCAGCTCGGGTGAGCTGCCGGTGCTGCCGCTGGTGCCGGTGCAGGTGATGATCGGCGGCGTCTTACCACCGCTCGCCTCGTTACCTTGGGTGATGTCCTCGTACTCGGCGTTGCCGTTCGGCAGCGCGCTGGGATCCGGAATCGGGATGAGCGCGCTGGTGGAGTTGCCGTTCGTCGCGTCACCCCCGAGCGTGGAGACGGGAATGCCGGTGCCGGTGCCGCCGCTCAGCGGAGTCGCGCTGGTCGCGAAGGTATTGGGGTCGACTCCGACCGAGGCAGTGGCCCTGTCGCCAGCGAGCGGGGTAGACGCGGACGGGTTAACGGGGTTGACCAGCAGGCTGGTCCCGGCGTAGTCACCGACCGCCCGCTGCAGGGTGTACAGCGAGGTCCCACCACCGAGATCGGCCACGAAGGGGTGGCCCTCACCGTCGTCGTTGGTGTCGGCGGTTGGGCAGTAGCCGTCGTTTTGCTCGAGCGCCTCGCCCTCCGCGGTCCACGTCTGGCCGCCGTCAGTGGACTTGGCCACCACGATCGCCTCGTCCGCATCCTTCGGGCGCCAGTCGAAGTAGCCGGTCAGGCTGCCGTCGGCGTTGAGGACGATGTCCGGGAAGTAGTACGGCGAGAACGGGAGGTCGGTGTTGGCCGGCTCGTTGACGTTGGTGCCGGTCTCCGGGTTCGCGCCGCCGCTCGAGCAGTAGTCGTCGAGCGGTCCCGGGGTGCCCGCGACGCCGCTCCCGTACGGCGTGCTAGCCGTTTGGGCCGGGTAGACGGCCAGGTTCGGCTCGTCGACGCCACCGAGCGTCGTCCACGGTCCGTTCGCCGAGAACGCACTCGGGGTGTACGTCGGGAAAAGGTTCGGCGCGTCCGTGGTCGATGGCGTCCCGCTGGGAGTCGTGTAGTCGACAGCCCCCTCCGTGGGGTCGCCCTGCGAGGTGTTCCACGGGCCGTTTACGATGCCGTCGACGGTCGCCGTCCCCGCCGTGTAGCTCGTTGAGGCGGCCGCCGGAGCTGCCGGGAACACGTTGAAGGCAAGCACGCCGGCGACGGCAACTTGCCCAGCGCGAACCCGAAGCGGACGACGACGCACAGTGCCTCCAGAAGCGTTGCGGTTTTAGGAGACCGCAGGCCTCTACGGTCGCCCCACACAATCGACGGTGCTTATAACAGACGCGATGCGGTTCGCCAGCTCCGCTAACACATTGGACACGACTTGGACACGGAATAGTCATAAGTCGTTCACATGCCCCCGGCGGCTCCCGGGAAGAGCAGCCGTCTCAGCCGCGCGGCGAGACGAAGGAGTACGTGGCGAAGCGCAAGCCTGCCCTCGACGAGGCGGCGTCCCTGTGGGCGCTTGCTCGACTCCCGTCGCGGGACGCTCCGCGGGCGTCTGGGCGACTGCTGCTTGAGCGGCGGAGCAGCCACCTGCCGATCTCGCGGCTCGAGCGCGTCGGTTGTGAGCCGGCAGCAGTCATTGGTCCTCGGACGGCGTGGTTGCACGTTCCGGTACTGCGAGTTCGTCCGTGGCGACGCGATCTCGCGGCTTGCCAGCGCTGTCCCGGCGGTCCGACGCGCGACCGTGCGCAACTGCGAGAGCTGCGGGGAGTGCTGCCCCTGGCGCGAATTGTCGTGGAATGGGCAACGCTCGATAGCGCCTGCTCGAGAGCTGTCGCGCCGGCTGGTGACCGGCGTCGGCTTCGCCGTCGTGAGCCACATACCGGCGCGGATAGGCTTCGGGTCAGGGGCCACCCCGAAATCTCCGCACCCCTCCCGGACATGACATATAGAGGGCAAGCACCCTTTTCGCCGGAGACTGATGATGGCAGAAGACTCAACGCGCGAGGCGCGTTTCAACCAACTCTACGATGAGCACTTCGACGCAGTCCGTCGGTATGTGTGGCGGCGCGCTTCGGTGAACGCCGACGATGTGGCAGCCGAGACATTCCTCGTCGCGTGGCGACGGATCGATGATGTGCCAGCCAACGCGCTGCCGTGGCTGATCACCGTGGCTCGCAGCACGCTGTTGAACGAGCGTAGGCGATCACGGCGGCAGGCTGCCGTCAGCGGTCGTCTGGCGGCCGAGCCGTCCCCGCCACTACCGGGCGAGGCCGATTCGGTCGGGTCCGATCTCATTGAAGCGGCGCTCGCTGCGCTTTGCGAGCGTGACCGCGAAGTGCTATTGCTGTCGGTCTGGGAAGACCTCGACCGCGCTGCGATTGCCGACGCGCTCGGTTGCTCAAAGGCAAATGTCAGCGTGCGCCTGCACCGCGCCCGCCGCCGCTTCGCCGACGAACTGGAACGCCAGCCCCCGGCGGCCAGCTCATCCCTACGCCCAGCGACATTCAGTGGAGGATTTGATGCCTGACAGAACCGACGCTCTCGATCGGCTCCGTGACCACGATCCGGCGCGCACGATGGCTCCGCTCTCGATCGACCAGCGCGAGGCGATCCGGGATCGGATACTCGCCAACCGTACAGCCCCTCGCGCGCGCCGTGACGCGAGACCGCTCCGGGCCTTTATCCGCCGTGGGCGAGTGCTGATCGCGTTTTCTGTCCTCGTCGGCGGCGGCGTAGCAACGGCCGCGATCCTCGACCAAGGGACCACCACGACCGCCGCTGCAGGCCTCTCATGCATATCAGGCACCAGCGGCGACACCGCGACGAGCGACGCCTACAACGTCCCGCAGAACGGCGACAGCCCGACGGCCGCATGCGCTCCCGTGATAGGGGTGCCAGCGTCGATGCTCGTCGCCTGTGCCAAGCCCGTCGAGGGCGTGGTCGTGCTTGAGGCGAACAGCGACCCCGTCGACCAGTGCAAGTCGCTCGGACTCACGCCGCTGCCTTCGGGCTACACCGCAGCCATAACCGAAATCCATGCGCTTCAACACGCTCTGATGGCCGATTACGACCAGTCCGACTGCATATCGCCTAGCCAACTCGCACAGGACGCCAACGCAGACCTGCAGCGACTCGGATTCACCGGCTGGCATGCGGTGATCGACGGCGCCACCACGGCGGAGTTCGCCGGACCTTGTGGTGAGTTCCCTGCCACCGGCGCGTCACTCTCGACCGCTGACGCTGCACTCAACGCCAGCAATCGGACGGTTATGATCGAGATCGGAGCATCGCGCTCGATCCTGCGGCTCGCCGAGAGCACCATCGAGCCGACGATCGACGCCAGCGGCAACCAGTGCTACACGCTCTCAGGCGCACAACAGCTCGTGCACGGCATGCTTGACAAAGCGGCCGGGCGCACCGTGCCGGTCGAGTTCGCGGTAACGAAGGAACAGCCCTACGCAACTGCCATGGGCGGCTCAGGCAGACGGGCCACGGCGGACGGACGTCAGGTCTACTACGACCAAGGTTGCACGATCATCTCCTCGCTCGGCACCGCGTCAGATGGGCAAACGTTCCTAGTGAAGTTGCAGAACAACGCTGGCGCACCAGTCGATAGCCAGACGCCGATGGGTGCGGCTACGAGCACGTTCCAGTCGGACCTGACCAACGGCTAGCCGAACATCGGCCGCGTGACCGCGCGTAAGCCATGCCGGGCCGGGAGCCACCCTGCTTCCCGGCCCGGTTTCGCTGATCCGCTCACGCAGAGGTCTCCGTCACCTCTACCCTCTCGAGAATCAGGCCAGCAAGGCGTTCGATTGCAGTCGTGCTATCGCGTTGCCACGGACGCACTCGCAGGACCGGAACGTGCAAGGACGCCGTCCGAGGACCAACGACTGGTGGCCGGCTCACCAGCGACGCGCTCGAGCCGCGAGATTGGCAGGCGGCTGCTCCGCCGCTCAACCAGCGGTCGCCCAGACGCCCGCGGAGCGGCCCGCGACGGGAGCCGAGCAAACGCTCATGGGGAGGCGGCGGCCGCCAGGGCAGGCTTGCGCTTCGCCACGCACTCAGTAACCGCGACGCGCGCCGCCGGACGACTGCTTCGCCCGGAGGATGCGCGAGCCGCACTGCACGAAGGTCACATCCGACGCGCACTACTGCATTCGTAGCGGCTCCGACTACCTCGACTTTCGCACTTTTGCGGCGTCGCCCCGGGCGGCCGGGGCGGGTTGATGGTTGCCGGTCTGGCCGGGTGAGCCCCTGAACACGGGGGGGCGTGAGCGGCTGATCGTGGCGGTCTGGGAAGCACCGGCGGCTTCCGCGAAAGCGGTTAGTGTCACCTCAATCCGGACCGTCGCGGACGGGATTACGGCCCGTCTGCGCGGCTCTTTCGCGGAGGACCGCCGCCGATGCTCCCTGATGTTCCCGCTTCGCTGGATGCGCTGCTATCCCTCTTTTCCTACTGCTTTACGCAACCGACCTTTCAGACCTTCCGGGCGATGGTCATCGGTCAGATCTCACAGACCGACCAGCGGACCGTGTGCGGGATGCTGGCGGACTGCCGGCTGGCGGAGGTCTGGCATCACGCCCGCGCGCACCGGTTCTTCAGCTACGCGAGCTGGTCTGCTGATGAGCTCGGGCTGCGGCTCGCGGAGCTGCTCGTCTCGCGCTTGGTGGCCGCAGGAGAGGCGTTGGTCGTGCCGATCGACGACACGCTGGCCAAGCGCCGCGGCCGTAAGGTGTTCGGGTGCTTCTGGCATCACGACGCGACCGCCAACAGCCCCGGCGGCGCTGTCGCGTGGGGCAACAACTGGGTCACCGCCGGCATCAATGTCAAGCCGCCGCTCTTGGAGCGAACCGTGTGCGTGCCGGTCCTCTTGCGGCTCTGGCGCCCGAAACGCAAGCACATCGCGAAGGGCAAGAGCGATCCCGAGCGGCCGTCCAAACCCCAGCTCGCGCGCGAGCTCGCGCTGTTGCTCGCCGCACGGTTCACCGACCGCAGGATCCATCTCGTGGGCGACGCCGCCTACGCCGCCAGCGCGTTCGCCGCTCTGCCCGCGAACGTGACGATCACCTCCCGGCTGAAGAGCAACGCCACCCTGCACCGCCTCGCGCCACCGCGCCCGCCCGCCGGGCAGCGAGGACGCGGCCGCCCGCCGAGCAAGGGCGCCGCGCTGCCGAAGCTCGACCAGATCGCACACGACCCCGCCACCCGCTGGACCGCAACGACTGTGCAACGCTACGGCAAACAAGAAGACGTCATGGTCCACGCACTCACCTGCCTGTGGTACGAGGTGTTCGCAACCCAGCCCGTGCAAGTCGTCCTCATCAAGGACACCACCAAACCCTCCGGCTACGAGCTCGCGCTCCTCTCAACCGACCAGCACGCCACCCCCGCAGCGCTGATCGAACGCTACGCCGAGCGCTGGCCGACCGAGGTCGCCTACGAAGAAGGCAAAGAGATCTTCGGGATCGGCGAGGCCCGCAACCGCGCCGAGAAAGCAGTCCAGCGAACCGTCCCGTTCCAGTTCACCGCCATGGGCATAACGATCCTCTGGTACGCCCTCTCAGGCCACCACCCCGACGACATCCAAACGCTCCGCCGCCGCTCACCCTGGTATCTCACCAAACGCACCCCATCGTTCGCGGACATGCTCTCCAAGCTCCGCCGCGTCATCATCCTCGCGCAATTTCACCCAGGAACGGGCTCTAATTCTAATATGGCGCGCCGACGCCAATGTTCAGTACAGGTTCGTGGGTTTACGACCGACGGCTCATTGGCTCTGCGTCTTCATCCCACCCTTACTTCCCACGGGCCGCGGCTCTCGCGATCGCCTCGGCGGCTGGCCGTACATCGCACGGGATGTGGCTTAGCCCCCGCGATCCTCGTAGACCTCAGGGTGAGCCGCGACCCAAGCATCGACGACGCTCGAGGGGAGCTCAAACTCATCCTTCGGTAGCTCCCGTATCACCTCATCGGTGAACGCGATGGCGACGCTCTCGGAAACGTCAACAGCCAAGCGGTCGTAAAGAATGGCACGTGCCAGGTTGCATGGGCCCCTGCCGAAGTAGCCCCATTCGAAGGGAGGCTCATCCAGCGCCGCCCCGCTACGCGGCGCCAGGTTGCGGCGATGGCCCGCTCGGCGGACGCCGACAACCCGCGGTCCCCCGTGGCCGTGCTCTGGCTGCCGCCCCCGAAGCCCGACGTACACGGCATCCGATTGGCTTGTTGGGTGATCGGGCGGCATCACTGGGTTGATGGTAGGCGCCGAACATGACGACGCTCTCGCGCGACCTGATCTTCACGATCGCTTTCGTCCTCCGATGCCGCTTCGACCGCACGATCGCAAGGGCGACAACGCACTGCCGCGATGCGGCCATGGCCCAAGCCTGATGCTTGCTCTAGCGACGACCGAAGCTGATTTGCGGGAGCACCGGTGGGCATCCTGCGCCGCTCCACCCAAACGCCCCACCTCCGACGACACTGGCAAGCTGTAAACCGACGGCGGCGGCAGCACCGCCTGTCATGATTGTGGCGGCTACACCCGCGCCAACCACGGCCAAAAAGCCAGCGCATTTGAATGGAACACGAAAGTCGCCCCCCGGGGTCTCGCCCCGCTCGAGAGCATCGAGCTTTTCGAACAGGAGTGCTGATTCCTCTGCGCGCGTTGCGATGATGTAGTCACAGGCGGTTATCGACGCCCCTCTGGGCTCGTAGTCGGGCAGAGCGGCCGCCAACGCCGAGCGGAGATCGGAGGGTGCTCCGGGCGAGGCCGCAATTGCGTCCAAGCCTCGATCGAATTCCTCGTCGGTAAGGGAGTCAAGCATCAGGCGCACTTCGTACATGCGATCGGGGATTTCTTGAAGGCCCTCTTGCATATCGCGGACAAGGTCACGCATCACCTCGGCGCGGTCTATCGCCGAGCTATCTGCGCCGCTGGCGGCAGCATCCATCAGTTGAGTCCACAGGTCGTCGAGTAGCAGGAGACGCTGCATGAGCGCCACGGCTTGAGTAGCGGCGAGGCGCCCTTCCGGTGTTCCTACACCTGGTGCGACCTTTACACCTGCTTCCATGGATCCACCTTTCGCTTTCGACGGAGCCTAGCCGAGACGCGCCGGTGGTGGCGAGCATGGTCGGCGCCGATCGAGAAAGCAACCTGCTTCGCCCCGGGGCTTGAGCTCAAACCTGATGTCGTCCGCTTGCTTCGCGGATCCGGGCGGAATCCGCGGCTGACGTGGACGATCGCTTATCTTCCGCTCGGCCTTGAGCTTGCCGCGTGCGTCATGGCGAGAGAGCGCTCATCAGCGTCGCCGAGCCGCAGTATGCCAGCAGCCACGGCGTCGGGCGACTGCTCCTCGAGGATGCGGTAGCCGAGCCTTCCCACGAGTACTCTGCGCTGAAAGAGTTGTGGGCTCACACGAAGTCAGTCGTGGCAAAGCTCTAGCCCGGCCCGGGTTCGGCAGACGCACGGAACGTCGCCAACGCGATAGCGCGGCGCGAGGCGTCTTGAAGGCAAAAGCAATCGTGCGGACCGCCGCAGCTGGACGCTCGAGCTTGGGCGAAAGCAGCTGTTCGGTGAGCGCCCGTCGTGGCCGGTCCCTCTCGTCCGTTCGGAGGGCTGGAGGGCGTCGGTGGCGTTCGTTGCGACCGCGTCACGCCGCTAGCTGGAGTCCGGTCTCTTTGTCGCCCAGCAAGCGCTCACCGAATCGAGTGCGGCTTCTGGTTTCGAGCGCAATGCAGAACAGAGGGATCTCGTCGATCGAGACTCCGCAGCGTCCGCAGTAGCTGGCGCGAGTGGGGTTGGCGGCGCCCCGTTTGAATCGTGGCCGAGTGCTTGCTGGCGGCAACCTGCAAGCGCTCATGGTGCTTGCAGCATCGGGCGAAATTCGCTCAATCAGCCCCGCCACGCGAGCACGGATTCCGTGGGCAGGACATCTTTCGCGGCGATGGCAACCGTCTCGCTCGTGGCGACATGCGGACGCGCGAGATCCGTCAAGTCAGACCGCATCTGTGTGCTCGCGCAGGTTTCGTGCAGTGCGGTCGGCGGACCAAGCTCGACGCGTCTTCGAGATGCACCTCCGGCCCGCTGCGGGTTTGCCGGATTCCGAACCGTGCGCAGTACGGATGCGATCGACGGATTTCCAGAGCATACTGGTGTTATGGACATCTGGGGTCTTTGTCTTGCCGATCGGAGGTGGCGTTGGCGGTCGGGCTGGTTCGGCGCCCTGACGGCGTTGGTTTGTCTCGTGGTTGTGTTCTTTGCTCAAGCGGCGATGGCGTCGATGCTGAACGGGGTCGTGACGGCGGCAGGCCAGACGGCCGGGGGGGCGTTCGTGGCGGCCACGGGGCCGAACGGGCAGGCGGCGACGGTCACCGGCTCGTGCGGTGGTGCGTACAGCCTCACCTGCGGTCAGTTCAGTCTGACCCTGCCGGACGGGACCTACCGGTTGGCGGCGAACGCGCCGGGATATCTGGTGTCGGTGACGGATGGGGTGGTGGTCAGCGGCGCGAGCACGCAGGATGTGGCGCTGACTGCGTCGGGGGCGCCGCTCGCGCCGCTGCCGATCTTCGGTGGTTCGTCGACTGGTGTTGCGGCGGATGGGACGCCGGGCGTGTTCTACGTGTCGGGTGGGAACGTCGGCGATCTGTTTCGGAGCGTGGATTACGGTGGGACGTGGACGCCGGTGACGGTCGCGAGCGATGACCCGGCGAACGGGCTGTCGGGCGCGGCGAACCCGCAACTTGTGACGAGCAGTGGTTTCCCGGGCGAGGTCGCCGTGTCGATTCCCACCCCCGCGGGTGTCGTGCTCCCGTCCGGGCAGTCGCTCGGGACCTCCGCGGTGCTGTATTCGACCGACTATGGCGTGACTTGGCACGTGGTCGGCGACACCCCGCGGAGCTCGACCGGTCAGAACGCGGTCGTGAAACTGCTTTGGGGGCACGCCGGGTCGACCAGCGTGCTCGTGGCGCTCGCGAAGACTTCCAGCGGGTCCTCCGCCACGTCCATGTATGTGGCGGACATGACGGCTGCGAGCCCGAGCTTCGTGCAGATGAGCAGCCCTTACGCGCCGTCCGGGCAGCCGGTCGCGGTCGGCGACGGCGCCGACCAACCGTGGCTGGCGACCGTTGACAGCACCGGCGAGTTGTCGATTTACCCGCTGGTCGCACGGGCGACCGCGCCGATGACGCCCTACACAACGCAGTCGGGCTTCCCCACCGATCCGGTGGCGGCTGGCATCGGCGGCGCGACCGCTGCTGGCGTGCCGCCTGCCGGCGTGGTCGTGATGTCGTCGTCGGGCGCGGTGACGATGTCGGTCAAGAGCGCAGCTGACAGCAGCTATCCGCTGCCCGCGACCCCTACGAACAGCTGCGGCCCGCCGCCTGGCGTCAGCATGAACGCCAACACGCCGGTCGCGCCGAACACCGGCGGGTCCTACGGCGCAGCGTGGATCGACGGCTGCTGGGTCCAGGACACCGCCGGCACGATCACGGCCGAACCCGCCGCTGCTCCCGCGGCTGCGATCGATGCCGGCTACAACGCAACCAGCATGTCGGTCGGGAGCGACGCCGTCGTGATACTTCAGGGTGCTCCGGAGTCGCGCGCCGCGACGAAGCTGGCGGCGAGCAGCGGGGGCTTCCCGTCCGCGCCCGCCAGCTCGACGGTCGAGGCCCAGCCCGGGACCGATCCGGGCAGCGCTGGCATCTCGATCAACGGATTTGCCGCTGCGAGTGTCTTTCTGACGACGTTCGGTCCAGCGGGCGCCAGCGAGGTCGCGTCCGCCACGGACGCCGGGGGCTTCGGATCGGTCGACGGGGGCGCCACGTTCCAGCTCGCGACCTATGACAACTCGCAATCGGTTGCGTGGTGGCAGGACGCGAGCGGCAACAGCTGGCTGCTGTTCGGCCTGAGCGTGCTCAACAGTTCGAACACGGTCACCGGCTTCCTCGACTGGACCAGCGCGAACGCACCCGTCGGCAACGGGAGCGGCAACGGCAACGTCTCGGGAAGCTCGTCGAGTGCGCTCGGGGCGGCGGGGGACAACTACGTCCAGGCGATCGCGGGCGTGCCAGGCCAGGACACCGCGTTCCTCGACCTGGCGCCGGGCCCCCAGAACGGCTCGGCGAGTCGTCCCGGCGTTGTGCGCCGCGTCACCGTCGCGGCCGGGCCGTCGTTCTCGAATGTGACGCCGATCGGCGACGGCGTCATCAGCGAGGCGGGGGCGCTCGCGTACTGTCCGACCAGCGGGTCGGCGAGCTCGCTCCAGGACGTGCTGCTCGTGAACAGCGGGAGCGGATCGGGTGGGGTGACGATCTACCGTGTGACGGGCGCAACGACCGCGAGCCCGACGGTCACCCAGGTGGCGACCCTGCCGGGCACCGCCATGTACGCGGGCCAGCCGTCGCTGCAGGCCGATTGCGCGTCGGGCACCGTGCTCGCCGCGGAGGGTGGCATGAGCAAGACGCTGCTCGAGTCGACCGACGGCGGCCAGATGTTCACCAGCGTCCCGACCCCCGCCCAGGACGGGATCAACGCGGTCGCGATCGCGCCCGGCACCTTGGGACAGTCGATCGTGATCGGCGACGGCGGCGGCTTCATCTACGCCTCCAACAATGGCGGCCAGACCTGGCCGTACGTAGAGAACGACCCGGGGATCGGAGTGAACCTTGGCGGCGCCGAGAACGCCTCCGGCGGGCTCCACGACTTCATCGCGAGCGCCTCGAGCTCGTCCATGTCCGCGGACCCCAGCTACGGGACCATGCTCGATCCACGGGCCGCACTGCTGGCGCGCCGCGCGGATCTGATCGCCGGTCCTGGCGAGTTCGCCGGCAACCTCACCGCGCCGGCGCGCGCGCCCGCGCCCAAGCCGGTGCCGGCGCCGGCGCCGGCGGTGACGCACGTCAGTCTCGCCTCTAGGAAGTTCGAGGCCAAGACGGGAACGACGCTCAGGCTGACGTTGTCCGAGGCTGCGACCACCACCATCGTGGTCACACAGAAAGAGCCGGGGCGGGAGGTCAAGGGCAAGTGCAAGGCGAATGCGAAGAAGGGCAAACGCTGCACGCTCACGGTCCAGAAAGCCAAGCTGACCTTCCATGGCATGAAGGGGCGCAACAGCTTCAAGTTCCGCGTCAACAGCCTGCAGCCGGGCCGCTACACCGCAACCCTGACAGCCCGCAGCACGGGAAGCTTGACCTCCAAACCGATCACGTTCACGTTCACGATCATCAAACCGAACAAGAAGTAGAGAAGTAGAAAGGAGCGCGTCAGATGCACCGCGTCTATACGTATCCACGCTCGCTCGTCCTGGGCGCCGCGGCCGCGTTGCTGGTGCTCGCGATCTGCGCGACCGCACTCGCTGCCCACCCCACGGCCGACAAGAGCTATTCGGGCAACACCTCGGCCGCCAAGGTCAACGGCTTCAGCGCCCCGATCAGCTTCAAGGTCTCGAGCAACGGCAAGCAACTGCTGAAGTTCGAGTACGGCAACACCGGGTGCATTGCCTACCCGATCACAGGCGACCCGTACACGGGCGCGCATGCGACCATCATCAAGGTCGGTACGGTCGCGGTCTCCAGCAAGGGCAGCTTCTCGGTCACTAATCAGAACAGCAACGAGGGCATCGAGTCGAAGATCTCTGGCAAGTTCAAGACCGCCAACACGGCAGCCGGCACGATCAAGTTCACGCAGCACGAGACCGGGCCCGGTGGGTTCAACAAGAGCTGCGGTCCGATCGACCAGACGTTCACGGCCACAACCAAGTAGCCCAGGACGCCAACGACTCGGCGTCGACCCACGATGGTCGGCGCCGGTCGGGCGGTCCGACAAGCTCCGCCGCCCAGGCAGCCGTCTCGCACCCATAGGGACGCTACCGCGTGCCGACCCCCTGTCGTTCGGCCAGAAGCATCTCGCCACCGGTGACGCTTCACCTGCAAAGCGCGGATTCCGCGATTCCGCTGAACGCTTACGATTCCGCGACTCTCGGCTAGGCTAGGCGACCTGGTCCCCCGCCTCGCTACCGACGCAGCAACGATTAGTCGAGCTGGATTAGCCGAAACCACCTCGACGCAGCTAGCACCTGAGGCGCTTGCAAAAGGTTCCATCAAACGACGGCCCGCTTTTGCTCGCGGGCGCAATGAGAACAAAACGGAAGTCGTCGATCGAGCTTTCCACCGCCGGCCGCGGGGTAGTACGAGCGGGGTTCACGGACGACCCCTCTCAGCGGTGGCCGCGTGCTTGCTGGCGGCAACCTGCAAGCGCTCAGGGTGCGTGCAGTATCGGACGAAATTCGCGGAATCGGTCCAGCCATGCGAGCACGGATTCCGCGGATCGGAGGTGTTTCGCGCCGAGAGCAACCGTCTCGCTCGTGGCGAGGCAGCAGGGAAGCGGTCGTCATTGGCCATGAGTCTTGCTTTCGATGTAGCCCGGGTTCGGCGCACGCCGCCGAAGGTCGGATCTCCAGCAAGCAGCGGGACGAGTTGACGCGAACGCCGCCGAGGCCCTCCCGCCCTCACCAAGCGGACGAGATGAACCGGCTGGCCAGGCGCTCACCGGAAAGGTGCTTCCGCCCAAGCTCGAGGGCCCAGGTGCGGCCGTCCGTACGATTGCTTTTGCCTTCAAGCCGCCTCGCGCCGCGCTATCGCGTTGGCGACGTAGCACTTATCGAAGGGCGCCGGACTTCTGCGTCCCGCCGTAACGCAGTCATGCCTCTTCGGTGCGAGCTATGAACGCCCTAACGGCAGCGGCAGCCTCTTCGACCTCGGTGATCGGCATCTCCATGCTCCGCGCCATGGCGGCGTAGGACTCGCTCCAAGATGGGTACACAGTGATCTCCGGAGGCCAGGTGTGCTGGGCACGTAGGGCGAACGTCTCTTGGCAGGCCTCACGGATGATGCGGAGCTCGCCATTGGTGACGGCTTCCAAGAGTTGGAGATCGATCAGGTCCCAGAAGCGCACGTTCTCTCCCCCATCCTTGAGCGGGGGCCCGCTGACAGCGTGAAGCTTTTGGGCAATCTGCCGGCGGAGGGCCAACACCGGCACTCGCTCGGGACCTTTCAGCCCCAGCTTGCTCAGGTCGTGGCCTGGCAGTTCATCGAACTCGTGACCGCCGGCCTCCGCTGGGGCGAATTCCACCTTCAGCGTGGTGAAGCGTCTGGTGTTGAAGAAGACCTGGATCTGGAGTCGTCTAACCTCGGGCCGGGCGGGGAGGGCTTCGGGCTCGCCGGCTATGAAGCTGAATCCCTCGTACGGCTCCGAGAAGACCTCCTCGAGGTGATCAGCCAGCTCCGCTGGCTTCCCGAGTAGCACGATGTCCACGTCCTGGCTCGCCCTGGCCTGATCAAGCAGTCGGAGCTCGATCGCTATCCCGCCCTTAGTGAGGAATCTCGGCTGGCCTTCTTCGTCGACCAGGCGACTGAGCGCGCCCGCCAGCACCATCGAGGCCACACGCATGTTCAGCCGCCGAACCGGCAGGCCTGATTACTTCTCGAGCTCCGTGATCAGTTGCGGAGTCGGTTGAGCGTCTTGGGAGGGTTTCTCGGAGGTAGATCCGTCATGCCCTAGGCCGTCCCACGCGCTCTAGGTGAAGATCCTCGACTAGTTGTTGCGCCTGTCGGCTTCGGAGCAGCCCGCGTTCGCGCCCATGACGGACCGCCTGCTCAAGCAGATCCCTACCCACATGCGCCTCGGCGCACTGACGAATCGCTGTCTCCAGCGTGACGACGGGGACGCCCTCGATAGCGGTGATGCCCTTGGGATCGAGATCCTCGCGATGGATCACATAGCCGCCCGGGATCTTTCGTTGCGGACGATGGCGCCGCGGGACGGTGATGTGAATCTTGCCCGGATTGATCTCGCATACATCCCATAGGTCCAGAGCGGTCTCGTGCGTCAAGACTCCCTGAACGCCGCGTGGCCAGAGTGCGGCGGCCATATACGTGCCGAGAGCCCGCGCACCGACGAAGGGCACGCGATACACCCCATGGGCGACTCGCTCCAGCTGCCCGCGGCGAGCCATCGTGTCCAGGGTGCCCGGTGCGTAGCCGATCTCGGCAGCATCCTCGGTGCGGACCAGCCCTTGCCGATCGGCCGCAATCTCGGTTAGCTCTCGAAAACGTGCTGTTGGCATATGCTCATTATACGACAAAGTGTCGTGGTTCAAGACCGGTGCCCCGTACTCGCACTACGACATTTTGTCGGATTTCAAGCCGGCTCATCTTTTATGAGCTCCCGCTCTGCGGCGGGTTCGCCAGCAGGTGTGCAGACCACAAACGGTCTTACGTTGCCCCTCCAAGGGAAGTACGGGGCGACGACGTTCCAGCCGTACGCAGCATTCTTGCTCGCTGCAGCGCAGCTCTCCAATGTCCTGGGCGTCGGTCGCCGAAGACGGCGGCGGAGCGGATCTTCGGGCTGACCGCGGAACAGATGCAGGGCAGGACGTCGGTCGATCGGCGTTGGCGGGCAGTGCGCGAGGACGGATCTCCGTTCCAGGCGAGGAGCATCCGGCTATGGTCACGCTCGGTACCGGCCTGCCGCTGGAGGGCGTGATCATGGGGGTGCACAAGCCGGACGGGTCGTTGAGTTGGATTTCGATGAACTCGATGCCGTTCCGTGTCGGCAGCAATGGCGCTGGCGAGGACGCGGTCGTGACCACGTTCACCGACATCACCGCGCGTCGGGCCACGGAGGCGAGACTGCGTGAGAGCGAGGAGCGCTTCCAGGCAGCGGTCGGATCGATGCGCGATGCGGTCTCGATCGAGTCACCCGTCCGCGACGCGAACGGCGAGATCGTCGATTTCCGCTATGACTACGTCAACGACGCGCACTCCGGGGTCGTGGGACGAGAACGGGAGCAGTTGCTGCGGCGTCGCGTCGGCGAGGTGTTCGCCGATTGGGTGCACAGCGAGCGTTTCGAGGTCTACCGGCAGGTGATGCTGACGGGCATGCCGTTTCGCGGCGACGACTTCACTCCCGAGCAGGCGTGGGGAACCGAGTTCGCGCGCCGGGTGCTCGACGTCGTCGTCGCGCGGGCCGGCGAGCGGCTGGTGGTCTCGGCGCGTGATGTCTCTGACCGGCGTCGTGTCGAGGCGCAGCTGGCTGCCAGCGAGGAGCGTTTCGATGCGGCGGTCGGGGCGATGCTCGACTCGTTCGTGATCTTTTCACCGATTCACGACGATCGTGGTGAGATCGTCGACTTTCGCTACGAGTACGCGAACGACGCGTATTGCATGCTGGTCAAGCGAGACCGCGAGCAGCTGCTGGACCGCGCGGTCCGCGAGCTGTTCGCCTCGTTCCGCAGCGATCGGCTCGAGTTCTACCGTCAGGTGGCGGTGAGCGGCGAGCCGGTCACCAGCGAGCTGCTGGGCGTCCAAGGGGTGTGGGCTGGGACCGTGCTTGCCGAGCGCGCGTTCGACATCATGGTCGCCCCGATGGGTGAGAACCTCGTCGTCTCCTACCGGGATGTCACCGAGCGCTGGAACGCGCAGCAAGCGCATGCCGCGGCCCAGGCCAGGTTCCACGACGTGATCGAATCGGCTCCCGATGCGATGGTGATCGTCGACGCCGGCGGGGAGATCGCGCTCGTCAGCGCGCAGACCGAAACGCTGTTCGGATACGCGCGCGAGGAGCTGATCGGCCGTACCACGGAACTGCTCGTCCCCGAGCTGCTCCGCGACCGCCACCGCGAGCACCGCGCCCACTACAGCGCAGACCCGCGCGCCCGGCCGATGGGTGAAGGGCTCGAGCTGCTCGCCCGGCGCAAAGACGGCAGCGAGTTCCCGGTCGAGATCTCCCTGAGCCCACTCGGCCAGGAGAACGAGACGCTGATCTGCAGCACGATCCGTGACGTGACAGCGCGCCGGGCCGCAGAGCGGGAGCTCGCGCTGCGCGCCGAGCTGCTGGATCTCGCGCACGACGCGGTGATCATGCGTGAGCCATCAGATAGCCGCGTGAACTTCTGGAACCGGGAGGCGCATGCCATGTACGGCTACAGCGCCGAGGAGGCGATCGGGCGGGTCACCCACGAGCTGCTCGCCACCATTTTCTCGGACTCCCGGGAAGCAGTTCATGAGGCGCTCGCGCGCGATGGACACTGGCGTGGCGAGTTGCAGCACGTGCGCAAGGACGGGCGCGAGATCCTCGTCTCCAGCCGCCAGGCGCCGCAACGCGACGCCGAGGGCCGGGCGCTGGCGATCATCGAGCTCAACTCCGACATCACCGCGCAACGACACGCCGAGGAGGAGCTGCGCGACAGCCGCGCGAGGCTCACCGAAGCCGAGCGGATCGCTGGCATCGGCAGCTTCGAACGGAACCTCCGCGATGACTCGGTCACGTTATCCGACGGCATGCTCGCGAGCTACGGGCTCTCGGCCGACCAGTTCGACGGCACCTACGAGGCCGCCCGCAGGCTCGTCGCGCCAGACGACAAGCTCGTGTGCATGAGACGCGGGAGCGCGCGATCGCCCAACGATCGTCGTACTCGGTCGAGTACCGCGCGATCCGCGCCGACGGCAGGGTCCGCGACCTCCGCAGCTACGGTGACGTCTTAGTCAACGACAACGGTCAGCCGATCCGAGTTCTCAGCGTCGTGCAGGACATCACCGACGCCAAACTTACCCAGGAGGCGCTACAGAGCACCTCCGCCGAGCTCACACGACGCGCCAACGAGCTCCAACAACTCGCGCTGCGCACCGCGCTCGAGGTACCGCACGCGCCGTTGACCGCGCGGCAGCACCAGTCGCCCAAGGCCTCACCAACGCCACGATCGGCGAACGGCTGTTCCTCACCGAGGGCACCGTCAAATGGCACGTTCGCCAGATCATGGTCAAGACCAACTCGCACAACCGCCCCGAGGCGATCGCCCGCGTCCTCGGCACACCGCCGTAGTAACAGGTGGTCGCGCACGCGATCGTGCGTGGCGGTTCGGGGCCGGCGGTGGTGGTCGACAAGCCGCACCTGCGGCTCGCGTTCAGGTCTCATGGGAGCGCCGCGCCGGCTGCGACTCGCCCTCCAAGCAGCCGCTGGTCCGCTCACCGCGTGCGCTCCTCGCCGCGGCGACCCAACTTGCTCGTGCCTTACCTACCCGGCCCAGCGTCCGAATCCGTGCAGATCCGGCCGCGGTGGGCTGAAAGCGAATACCCGTTCACACGCCGAATGAATCGCGACGGCCATTGATCACGTCCGGGCGTTGCGCTTTCATGACGCGATCGCATCGACCTGTCGGGTAAAGCTAAACAGCGGGCGGTAATTCAGAACCGCCATTTCACATGCAAGTGCGTCCAGGTTTCCAGGTGAAGAGTTCCCTAAGGCAAGGATGAACACGCGATGACCAATGACGTGGTGCTCATTGACGCCCGCTCGGGCGATTGGCTGAACAACTATCTCAACCCAGCGGCGGCTCGCTCGGCGTGGCACGGTATTCCTCGAAGAATTCAGGACCACCGGGCGCTGGTCATTGTCGACGGCGGCGGGCATATCGTCTCTGTGTTGGAGGGTGTGCCGACGGGCGATGTGCAGCGGGTCGGCAGGTGGTGAGCGTAGCGGCGTAGCCGGAAACGAGGGCAGCGCCCACCGCCCGTCGCGCTCCAGAGTACGGCCGATAGCGAGGCTTATCGGGTGCGGAGCGGGAGGAACACCCCGTGCACGCCTCGACCGCCGCGGATGCGCGGCGATTGCCTTGGCCCTTTCCCGCCTAGCTGCAGCGAGGGGGGGTCGGCGGCGGGCGCGGCCTCGGGGGGCAGGGCCCGATTTGTTGCCGCGCAGGCCGCCGACGATTTGGTTTGGGCGCAGAGAGCTTTTCGAGCATCAGGCCATGATTCCTCTCCGAGCAGCACGATCCCCCTGCGCACGATCAGACCGCCTTCGGGTGGATGATCTGCGCGAGCGACGCCGAGTTTGGCAGTTTGGTGGGCAGCCCAGGCGGTCTGCGTCGGTCGGCCCGTGGCCCCGAAATCGGGTCCGCCATCGTCCGTCGAGCTGCGCGCCCGGCACGCTCGGCGCCGTATGATCGGGTCTGAACTCGGCTGTCCAGGCAGCCAAACGCGGAGCCCGCCGGTCCCGCACGCCACGCAACTACAAGGCGTTGGTCTATCCCGTCGCCGGCAAACCCAACCGGGCCCGGCTCCGACCTAAACCACACGCAAACGACGAGGAGCAGAATATCGAATACTCAACTCTCGTTCCGCACTCAAATCCGTCGAAGACTTATTTACAGAGTAAAGAGATACGGTTGTGGAGATGCCTCACATGGCTTCGGTACGGTATTGCTTGAATCGCGTCAATGGCGGTCGCGTCGACGTTGTGTAATTTGAGATACCGGGCGCGTTGACATGCCGGTGCTTGATCACTAGCTTGCTAATCGTGGATACCCCGATTGCCAGTAAAGGGTCGTGATCGCGCGGGTTCGTGCGATCCCGCGTGCGTTGTTCTCGACTTCCGACTGACCCGAACGGCTGCTAGAGCACGAAGCGCGCCGTGCCCTGCTACAGATGCGAGATATCCGACCAATCGAAAGGGGAACGTCGATGGCCAGAATGACCCTAAGAGCCGCCGGAGCCGTTCATGTCGACGGCGGCCGGCGCCGAGTGCCACTGAGCGAACGCATCGTCGATGAGAATCTCGGCAGCTACCGTCACGTCCCCCAGCCACGCGAGCAGCTCAGGTCGGCCACAGCCGACGCAGGGTCTTCGAGTCGCGATCAGCCGAGCTTGCTGGAGACCATCACGACGATGATGCTGGGCATGCTCAAGCGGCTGCTCGGACCACACGGCGCGCGCGACCTCGCGCCGACGGTAGCGAGCACGACGAAGCGTTCGCGGACGCGGCGTGGCTCTAGGCGTGGTCTGACGCAGGAACGCGTGCCATCCAGGAAGTTCCTAGCCGCCCGTCTGAACGGCGGGCTAAGCCGCTTAGCTGGCGCAGTGCGAGCGGCCGGGACGCATCGCGCCTGATTCGGTGCCGGCGGCTGATTTAACCGAGTACTGCGCCAACGAACGCGTCAGGCTGCGCACGACACCCCTCGGGCGCCCGTGCGCTGAGCTCACATAACGCATCAGCGCAAGCGCAAGCACAAGCATTCAAACGCAAACCAGAAGTCCGGCGCCTTCCGGCACGGCGCGGTTCGTGAGCGGCGGGGGACGCGGCCAGATCGCGGCCGCGCTCACAACCGTGCTGTCCGAGGACCGCGTATGCGTGCAATCACGGAGCGCACGTCGGGGCCCCGACGGACCCCAGCCCGATCAGGATCCCCGAGCACGACTGTCGCCTAGACGGGATGGAAGCAGTCAGACACGACGACTGGCGAGTCGGCGGCCCGATCGGCGACCCAATCACCGAGATACGCCGCGTACGCGCCGATATCGAACACCGCGTCCGGACGCTACTGACCGAGCTCGGCGCCGCGCCCGGTCACCAACAAGAGAACGGCTCAACGACCCACAATCGCGACGCCGCGACAAGCATGCGGTAGGCCGCCGCCAAGCCCTCCGCGCCCGCTACCAAGCACGTTCCCGCAGCTGCAGATCGTCACGACGCTTCGATGCCGCCCACCCGCACGCGCTTGCGGCTTGCCTCGTGATGCCGTGCATATCGAAGGGCCGAGATCCGCCGGTCTGCCTGCTTGCGGTCAACGCCGCCGGCACCCGCGCAGCCTGCATATACTGGCCAAGGACAGCGGGCGCAGCCGATTGCATCCATGTATGCCAGCGTTGCCGGAGGGCCGAACAGCATCGATGCGTGCTGGCCAGATGGGGCGCCGGCCAGCTAGCGCAAGCAATGCTGGTCTGGATCGTCGTGTTGCGCTACCGAGGTCTGGTCGGGCCGATGTGGGCGGCCGTGACGCTCGAGCAAGGGCTACAGGTACGGCGCTGGCGATGTAAGCCGCTGGTGAGGGAGCACGCTCCGCCGAGCGCCCTCAGTCGCAAGCTCCTGCCGGCAGCCGCCCCGCAGTGCTGATCTGGCACCTCACGACCCGGCCCAACAATCCGGCGCCGAGCCGCGGGGTGCGATCGTGCTCGCAGCCGGTCGCTCGATGGCGTGGCGGGATGAGTGTGAATGCGGCTGGTCAGCCGGACTGTAGGAGCTCTTCGAGCTCGGACACTTGCCGGCGACCGCTGCTGCAGACCTGGTCGCAGAGTTCGAAAGGGTAACACAAGCACACGGTTGTGCAGTTTGACATTGGGTGGCGGTGTGGTATGTTCTCCCCAAGTTAACTAGCATACAGTTGTGGAGATGTCATGTTTGGTCGCAAAGCGCGGCGAGCTTCTCTTCTCAGCGCAAAGCTCGCCATCACCTACACCATCCCCATCAGGAGCCCGTCCCCAGCGAAGCGCGCACCCGGCTGCAACCGGCCACGGGCCACACCATTATCCCCGTGCTCCTCGCCGACGGCGAGAGCATCGCCAGCGAGGCCGCAATCCTCACCTATATCTCAACGAACACGTCACAGAGCCGCCCGACGCCGAGCAGCAGCGCGCGAAAGCGGCGAACTGGCGCCACTGGACAGCGTGGGTTCATGCCCACGCCGGTGCCTGCGGGCCCGGTCCGGGATCGCGCTGAGTTCGGATCGGCTGCTAGGTGGGCGGTCGCAACATAAGCCACAGCGGTACGCCGCGCGGCAGCTCCACCCGGCCAATCTCGACGAAGCCGAAGCTGCGCAAGAACGCGATGACCTCCGGCTTCGCCGTCTCGGCGTAGACCGGGAGCGCGACGGCGTCCGCATCCGCGATCACGCGTGCCATGAGCGTGCGCCCGATCCCGGAGCGTTGCGCCGAGGGATCAACCGAGAGTTGCGAAAAGTAGAGGTGCGGCTCGTGGACGTGCGCGCGCTGCATGGTGGCGCCGGCGCGCGCGCCGCGCGCCGCAGCGGACAGGCCAGCCAGCGCGAACGCCGGGACGTCAAGCAGCGTTGAGATCGGCTCCGGCAGCGGCCATCCGTCCGAGTCGAATACAACCGCGACGCCGACGAGCCGCCCCTCACCCCACGCCGCGTAGCCCGGGCGGCCCCAGCGCAGCGCCTTGCGATAAAGCATGCGGTGGTAGTGCCACATTACCAACCGCCGGTGGCGCTCGCGGTCCGGACCAATGCCACTCCAGCCGGGAGCATCCAAGAGCGCATCGGTAAGAACTTGCGCGACGTCCGCACCGGCCGCGTCGGCGAGCGACGTGACATCAATCATCAACCAAAACCGTACCAGCGCGCGTAGTCCGGGCACGCGTCGAGCGCGTCGTCAGCGGGGCCCGAACGGGACTCGCGCATTGCGTGAGCTGCGCAAGGGCTTACTCGCTCGGACTGCTGGGCGTGCGCTGGCGGATTGCGTCTCTGATCGCGGCGGCGGTGGTTGCCGCGGCGGCGCTGCCAAGCGCGGTAAGCATCCAGGAGTTGGCCAGTCCCGGAGGGTGCGGCGCGGCGCTACCGGACGCGAGGCAGAAGACGATGTCACCGTCGAGTGGGGTGAAGGCCGGGTCGACCGCCCTCGCGATCCCTGCGCTCGCAATCCGGGCAACGATTCCGCAGCCGCGCTTGTCGAGGGTCGCGTCCGTGCAGACGCACGCCAGCGTTGTGCTCTGGCCGGGAGCGGCGGCCGAGGGGGGCAGCTCGGGCATCTCCCGAATCAGGCCAGCGCTGCGCAGCAGCTCGCCACGGTCCCCGTGAGGGCCGCCGAGGACAGCCCCATCTTCGTCGAGCACATCACCAAAGGCGTTCGCGACCGCGATCGCGGCAACCGTCACGCCGCTCGCGAGCCTCAGAGCGGCGTAGCCGACTCCGCTGACAGTGGCATGCTCGCGACCTAGCAGCTTTCCAACGGCGACGCCGGCCCCGGCGCCCACGCGCCCGCGTTCTGGCACGCCAGCACGAGCGGCTTGGCACGCCGCGTACCCGTCGTCGGGTCCGGGTCGCTCGCTGGGCTCGCCTGCCGTTAGGTCGAAGACAACGGCCGTCGGCACCAGCGGGACTACGCCGATCGGGGTTGGTCGCCCGAGCTCGCGCTGCTCGAGCCAGCGCATCACGCCGTCAGCCGCGGCCAAGCCGAACGCGCTGCCACCGGTCAGCAGCACGGCCGTTGGACCCTCTGCATTCGCGAGCGCCGCCAGCGGCTCGAGCTCGCGCGTGCCGCTCCCGCCGCCCCGGACGTCCACGCCACCACGCGTACCCCGAGGGCAGATCACAACCGTGCAACCGGTATTTCCGGGTGCGCGGGTCGCGTGTCCCACGAGAAACCCTTGCGGCATCGGAAGCTCCACGGCGCGGTCGGTGACGGAGAGCGCCTCAAGCGGATCGGGTGGGCGATCACGCGCCACCAGCCGCAGCCTAGACCTTCACGCCGCTGCAGTCGAGTCCGCACCGCACAGTAGCGAGCCGGCGCCGGTTACTGTGCTTACTCCCGCGAAAGAAGCCCCTGTCGGCAACCGAGCAAGATCGACGTTACGCGCTAGTGGAACGCCGCGCGGGGATGAGCGTCCGTCTGGCGCTTAGCGAAGGGCGGCATGGCGTATTCCGCCCGTGCAGGCTGCGAGCCTGTGCCCACCGCCGAGGCAGGTTACGACGCCTTGGAGGAGGTCCGGTTTCGGCGCGAGTTCGACGAGGAGCAGGCCGTCCACCTCGACTTCCCCTACCCCGACGCCCAGCACGACCTGAGCCGGGCCCTGCCGCTCGTCAAGTGGCTGCTCGCGGTCCCCCACTACATCGTGCTGATCTTCCTCACGATCGGCGCGCTGCTCGCCGCCATCTTCGCCTGGTTCGCGATCCTCTTCACCGACCGCTATCCGCGGTCGCTGTTCGACTTCATCGAGGGTGTGATCCGTTGGCATAACCGCGTCGCGGCCTACGCCTTCCTACTGATCACCGACCGCTACCCGCCATTCAGTCCGCAGGCCTAACGGTTTGCCGATATGAACCCAGCCGAAGGCCCCCCCCTCGGATCATCTACACAACGATGTGCTTGTGTAGCGGCACGATAGCTAAGCGGCACGAAATCAACCGCGCGCCGGTGCAGTTGTGCAAACGTCGTGCAGTCCCACGGCCGCTCAGGTCTGCCAGCTTGCTCCTATACAACTGTGTGACTGTGGTAGCGTGCCGTGTATGGACAACGACCGGCTGTTCCCCCATCCGCTTCCAGGCCCGCTCGTGGACCTGTGTGAGCAGGTATGCGGCGGCGTACGCCGCCAGCTGGACGAGCTCGACGCACTGCTCACCCCCTCCCGGGCGCAGTAGGCACGCCAAACAAGATCCACAAGCCAGATGAGCGGGCCCCTGCCCAAGGAGGAGTTCGACGCGATCTTCAGCCGCGTCCCGCGCCTCACCGTCGAAATCGTGATCGTCCGCAGCGACCTCGGTGTCCTCCTGGCGCGGAGAGAGTCGGGGCCGTGCGCCGGGCTATGGCACCTTCCCGGCGGAACCGTCCGATTCGGTGAGCCTCTCGTCCAAGCGGTCGCGCGGGTCGCGTACGACGAACTCGGGGTCGCCGTCGAGGTCGGTGACCTGCTCGGCGTCATCGAGTACCCGAGCCACTACAACCACGGACTCGATTCGCCGGTCGGCCTCGCCTTCGGCACCCGGATCACGGATGAGCTCACCGACGTGCGCGCAATGCGCTCGCAGTGCGGATGGTTCGCCGTGCTTCCCGACCCGATGCACGACGAGCAAAAGGACTTCCTGGTCGAGCATCTCCGCTGAGCACCGGTACCTGACGCTACGATCCCGTCCGCTTGTCCCGAGCCGGGCCCGTGTGCAAGCTGCGGCGCGCAACGTATGCACATCGACCCCTACATCGTTCTCGGAAGCGCCGTCGTCGGACTGCTCGTCGGCATGACAGGCGCGGGCGGCGGGGCTTTGATGACCCGATGCTCATCCTGCTGTTCGGCGTCACGCCGACGGCCGCGATCTCGAGCGATCTCGTCGCAGCTGTCGTGATGCGGCCGTTCGGCTCGGCCGTCCACTTGAGAGCACGGACGGTCAATCTGCGGCTCGTTCGGTTAATGGCCACCGGGTCGATGCCGGCCGCCTTCCTCGGGG
Source organism: uncultured Solirubrobacterales bacterium (assembly GCA_963709135.1). Taxonomy (GTDB): domain Bacteria; phylum Actinomycetota; class Thermoleophilia; order Solirubrobacterales; family Solirubrobacteraceae; genus Palsa-465. The sequence continues at coordinate 1,695,399 of CAVPVI010000005.1, forward strand.
CATATCTGTTGCACCTGCTCAGAAACGTCGAAGTCCGCCACACACCACATCGAGATCATCCTCGGAGCCGCTCTGCTCGTCGGCGCGGCCGCGACGGTGCTCCGGTTTACGCTCGATCGCAGGGCCGGCGAGGCAAGGACAGGCGTGATCCATGAGCTCGAGCCCCGGCCGCTGATCACCATCACGATCGGCGTCATCGGCGGGGTGATCGTCGGAATGACCTCGGTCGGATCGGGATCGCTGATGATCGTGCTGCTGCTGTTCGCCTTCCCGACGATCACCGCCAAGCAGCTCGTGGGCACCGATCTCACGCAGGCCGTCCCGCTCACGCTGGCTGCCGCGGCAGCGCGTTGATCTTCGGTCACGTGAAGTTCGGTGTCACCGGCTCGCTCATCATCGGAAGCGTGCCCCGCCGTCCTGATCGGGTCGATGCTGTCCTCGACCATCCCTGATCAGTACATCCGGTCGGTGATCGCGTTCGTGATCTTCGCCTCCGGCCTCAAATACACCGTGGTCGGGACGACCCCACTCGGGTCGATCCTCGTCGTCGTCATCCTCGCCGGCGCGGCATTCATGCTCCGACAAGTGCGCAGCGCCGACGCGCAACCCAAGACCAACCACCCGGACTCACACCAGCACGAGGACCACACCTCATCCAACGAACGTAACGCCGCCAGCATGTCCGCCGCCGAACCCAGTGCGCGGCGTCCCGACCAGACAAGGGTTCCGCATACTCCTCGCACTCGCCCAAGCGACGCCGAAGTCTCGCTCGACCGGGATCGCCCGCACCGACGCTCATACGAGCGTATTCGCGAACACACCCCGCGCCGCCAGACGCACGGCCCAGGAACTTTGGCCGCCCTGCCCGACTCGTCGCCAGGCCACCTACGCCGGGATCCGGTCACACGCCGACGCCCGATCTGCTGCAAAGACCTCTCACCGTCAATCCGAGGTCAGCTCACTGATTTCGTGATCCGGCGACGTGGTTAGGGGTGGTTAAGCAATTGCCTTACGGTGCCGCGTGGCGCAGCGCGTGAACTATGACCAGCTCAATGCCTGGAAATCTCCGCGATGATCGCCGGCGACTCGCGGCTGGCTCGGATGTGGGCCTCGCTGATCGAGCGCACGTGGCTCGAGCACGGCGGCTGCTACGAGCTCAAACCGCACGCGGGTGCCGCCGTTTGGCTGCCGCTTGACAGCTGGCTGATCAGTCCGGCGGCACAAGCTCAGCTGGTCGCGCCGCTGCTGGGAGCCACCCGCGACGCCCTCCCGCGCGTGCTGCGGGTGCACTTCTTCAACGATCACAAGCATCCGCGCCAGCCCGCTCACTGGTACCTGGCTACGACCGGCGTGATGCCGGCATGGCAGGCCCGCGGGTACGGCCAGGCGTCGGTACGGCCGGCTGTGGAGCGCTGTGATCGAGACCGCCTGCCCGCGTACCTTGAAGCCACGACCCCACGCAACCGCGCGTTCTACGAACGCAACGGATTCGAGGTCGTAGAGGAGTGCACGTATGCAGCCGGAGCGGTGACGACATGGCGAATGTGGCGCGAGCCGATGCAGTCCACGGTGCGACCCCTACATGAGCGAACGCTTACCGCTCGGCGTAACGCCTATCGAGACCGGCGTCGTTCGAGCGAACGACGCCGCCGCGGTGCATAAGCAGGCCTGGCCGAGCCCGCTACGGCCGCGCGGTGAACATCGTGGCCGATCCCTCCGTCTGAACATCAACGTCGGCAAAGCCCGCGGCGAGCCCTTGCTCAAGGCCCCCGAGGTCGTCGTCGAGGTTCGTGAAGATCCCCCTGCGGTTGTAGACGGCGATCACTCGCTGAGCGAGTCCGTTGTGCCGGACGCCGCGGCCGAGGATCGTGCTTCCGAATAGGACCCCGTCGTCGGCCAGATAGGGCCGCAGCCTTGAAAGTGCCGCGGTCTTCTGACTCATCGTCGCGGGCAGGCAGGGAAGCACGCCGCTTAGCGCGATCGAGTCAAAGCGCGCCTCGCCCAGGTCCAGGGTCTCGTCGAGCACGCTCGCGCTCCGCGTCTCGGGCGAGTAGCGCGCCAGCCGCCGCGCGACGTGCGCCAGGCAGGGCGCGCTGAGATCGAGCAGTGTTATCTGCGGATCTGGTACCGGGAAGTGGCAGCAGTCAAGAAAATAGCCGCTGCCGACACCGATATCGAGGTGCCGCGCGCCGACGTGGCGGTTGTAGAACTCAAGGCTGCGGCTCTTCGGGCAGCGCCAGAGCACCCTGGAGCTGGGTCCCAGGATCAGGGTGTCGTACACCGCCAGGAGCGCCGGCGTATACACCGCCACGCTCGGATGAGGCTCCGACTCAAAGGATGCGCACACGTCAGCCAGCATATTCACTCAATCGTGATTGTGGCCATAGGGGATCGGAGAGCGCGGACTCGGCAGCAAGCTACTCCCAGGACGGCACCTGTGACTCGCTCGATCCGCCGTCACCATGGACCATCGATGAACGCGCCTTTGGCTCGTGCGACAAGCACCGCGAGCGTCGAGTACCAGACCAGTCGAAGGCGAGATCATCCCGGCCATTGCGATCGCTGAGGGCAACACAGCGGCTCCCCTAGGAACGAACTGGGGAAACAGCGCGACGAAGAAGACAGCAAACTTGGGATTGGCGAGACTGGTCAGCAAGCCATCACGCACCGCAGCTGGATCGGAGATTTAGGCGCCTGCGAGCGCCCGGACGTCGGTCGTTGGTCGCCACGTCCGCCACGCAGCGAGCGCACGCCGAGAACAACGAGGACGGAACGCCGAGACGCTCGACCGCCGTGAACGCTGCCGCGGACCTCGTGACGATCGTCGCGATCCCGACAGCCGCAAAACAGCCCCAGGCCAGCACGCCGTTTGGGTCGGGACCGGCGAGGACGTTCCAACCGCAACCGGTTGGGCGCAACCGGCCAACGGGGCCACGATAGCGGGGATCTACCAGCCGATCACATGGCCACAGCAGACGCCGTCATCGGACTCCGAGACGAACAGTGCGAGTCCGCTTATTGCGAGTCACTCCGGATGCAACAGCGGCGATTTCTGCCTGCAGGGCGAGCCGCCGTACAGCAATTACGGCTTCTACCAGGACGGCAGCACATTCGTTGACATTCCGCATCGAGTCGGCTACAACACCGCTAACTGGACGGGCTACGTAACCACAAACTACCATCAGTTACCGCCGCTTGGGCCGCATACGCAGGCAACGTTCGAGAACCCATCTGTGGAGACCGTCGTCTTCGTCGATATCCTGAGCTGACTGTCGCGCGTCGGTTGCGTAATGTGGTGGCGGACTGATCGGCAGCAGGACTGGGCCGGGCAAGCAAGTCCCGAGGACTGCTACGCTCGTCCGGTGACACAAGTCGAGCGATTGTTCACGTGTGTCGACCTTGACGACCGCCCCGGAGACAGCTTCTCGGTCTCAGCCCGTCACTATGCGGTGCTCTCGAACGGACGCCATGTCACTCTGCTGGACGACCGCGGCTGGAGCGGAAGCGGTCGGATCGGGTCGCAACCCGTCGACGAGATAGAGCGCACGGCGAGAATGGTGGTCGGTCCCGACGCGCCGGCTCCCGGCGAGACGCAAGGCGAGATGGAGGCGATCCACTGGGCAGCGATTGAGCGCACGCTGCGCACCGCCGGCGTCCGCACCGATGGCGCTAATCTGAAGAGGCTACCGCACGACGTGAAGCTGAGTGATCGGCTACTCGCGCGCCTGGGCTGAGCACGGCATCGGTGGAACACCCGGCACCGTTGGAGCCGATTGGTCGATCGTGCGTGACGCGTCCCGCCGCGCGGTGAACCCGCCCGAGGCGGTCGGTCCAGTCAACTGCCGCGCCGCCGAATGATGTAAAGCATCATCGGACTGCTGGTTTGCGACGCACTGAGTCGTCTGCCGCGCGCGGGCGGACGGCTGTGTGGCCCGGACGACGCGCGGGCCGAACCGGGAGAGTAACTTGATGCGGACGCCGCCCCTGCTGCTCTTATGCGTGCGTCGGACTGCTGATTCGTCACGTCGAGGCCTGCGACCGGCAGATCGCTCCTACGGCCGATTTTGTATGTGACGCACAAAGGCCACTAGCAGCATGACAATTATCGGGACTGGCAGCGCTTGCAACGGGCAAGCGCTCCAACCGAAGCGGCGACCTCGACCGCAGATTCGGCATCGTCGCTATTGGCGCCGAGCAGCGACGTCGCATGTGTCCGTCGCGCAAGTGATCCGGTGTCCTCGGTCAGCGCCCTTTCTAGCGACCCGGCGCGTCGCGGCGAGACTGCTGCATTCATCGAGCGTGCTTGCTGAGAACTGCGAGCGGCCGCGCGGATTTGCGTGATTCGGTTGCCGCTGTCGTGTGAATCCGAGCGTTTGGGAGCCGCGGCGGGAGACGTTCCGGACTTATGCATTTCGCGATGCGGTCGTGCCTCGAAGTGGCTTCGCGACGAGTCCCAGCGCCCCGCCAGCCCCGGGCGTCAGATCAGAGCCGAGGTGGACACGGCGCCTGAGTCGAAGCGAAATTTGTGGTCGTCGGCTCACGTTTGGCCGCCTCGCCCGGGGCCGAGCACGTCCGGGGGGCGGACGGGTCGATCATCCGGCGTGGCCAGCACGTCGGGGAGGCTGGCCTGGCCCTCTGGGTACCCCTTCGCCGGCTCCGAGCGGGCCGTTTTGCCGTACTCGTCGTAGTACTGGATCTCGACCGTGGGCCCGGAGAAGCTGAGGACCGCGTAGCCGCCAAGCCCCCAGCGGTCGTTGCCGACCTCGAAGTAGTCGGTGAACTCCCAAGCCAGCGCGTCTCGGTCGACCGCCTCGGTCGAGGTTGAGAGCAGCTGAGGAACCCCGCCGTGGCCGACGATCGCCGTGTAATCGGCGTTGGATACGTACTTGTCGGTCTGCGCGTCGATGCCGGGCTTGTAGACGGCGCAGCGGTGTTCGTGTCCCCACATCCAGGCTTGCACCCGTCTCTTGCCCAGGACACTGACAACGGTGTTGGCGAGCGTGCCGTTCACCGCCTCGTAGGCGCTGAATGGCTGGTGATGGGTCAGAAGGATCGTCAGGCGCTCGCCGGCGTTCGTGATCTGGTCAGCCAGCCACTCCCGCTGCGGGTCCTGGAGGTCCGGTACGTCGGGATCCTTATAGGAGCTGTCAAGGCCCAAGATTTGCCAGTGATCGTTGGCGAGCGAGAAGTAGCTGCAGCCCTGCTGGGCCCGGAAGCGCCGATCGGCGAGCAGCACCTCGAAGTAGCCGTGGCCGCCGGAGTACATGTCGTGGTTGCCCGCAAGCGTCCACGAGCTTGCCACCGCGGGATCGTCCACCGGCCAGTTATCCAGGAAGCGGTGCCGGTATTCGGCTTCGAAGCCCGAGTAGTAGGTATCGCCGAGATGGATGACGTGGCACTGCGCTCCCGGCCCGCGGGCGGCCAGCCGTTCCCGAATCCGCGCCGCAACGTTGCGCGCCTGAGGCAGACCGGTCGCCCAGTCGCCCACGAGGATCACCTCAGCCTGCTCATCGAGATGCCGGCACGCCGGGTTGCGCGCGAACGCATGCCGTCCGGTGAAGTCGACGAGCAGGCCGGCCAGCTTGGGCTCGATATAGCGAATGTCGCAAGGGCCGAACCGGCGAAACCGGCTAAGTAGATCCTGACCGAGGCGCTCCACCGCCTGCTTGAGGTGGGCGAGGTCACCGAGATGCAGGAGTCCCTGAGCCGCGGGGCCCTGCAGCTCTTGCTCGAAGCAGTCGCTGATCACCGTCATGAACTGACTCACGCTCGGCTTGCGGGAGAGGTAGATGACCGGTGGCGGCGCCGAGGGTCCGTCCGGGGCGGCGACGCTGGACGCCCGCGTCACCCGGTGCGAGTCGGTGCGCTCTTCGCCAATGACGCAGGCGAGGTCGTCGTAGTACCCATCGGGGAGTCGCTGGTCGGACGGCAGATCGAGGGTATGAGCGGCCCGAGCCGCTTTGAGACCTTCGATCTTGTCGAGCAGCAGGTCGGGGTCAAGCATGGTGCATCAGGGCTCCTTCGCTATCGGCCGTCCCTGGCAACTGTGGATGCGGTCCGCGCCGGAGGAACACCGCGTCATCGGGCCGCGGGCCTGGGTCGCTTGCGACCCCACTGCCCCCGCAGCAGCCGCAGGGCGTTCTCGCTACAGATCCTCTCGGCGTCCTGGTCTCCGTAACGCACGCGCAGCGCGCGCTGGAGCTCTGTCATCCGACCCATGTCCTCGAGCCCCGGCAGCGCCGGCTTGATGTATCCGTCCAGATCCGAGCCGATAGCGATGTGGTCAAAGCCGCCGGTCAGGTCGTGGAGCTTGTCGATGTGGCGGCACAAAGCGCCGATCGAGCCCTCAAGCGACTTGTCCACCTCCGGTAGTCCACTGGCGATGTAGTGCTCGCACAGGATGCAACCGAACAGGCCCCCGCGCTGCGCGACGCGCAGGATCGTGTCGTCGTCCAAGCAGTACGCCAGATCGCCGAAGCGGCAGGCCATGTGAGTCGCGATCACCGGAATCTCTTGCGCCGGGTCACGCTGATCCAGCAGCTCGAGCACATCGCGGATCGACTCCGAGCGCATGTGAGTGATGTCGATCAGGACGCCCTCGTCCACCATCGACTCCACCGCCTCGCGCCCGATATCGGTCAACCCCAATCCATTCTGCTGAGCAAAGACAAAGTTGTAGATCCGGTCAGACAGGAACGGCAGCGCGGGCGCGTTCGTGGCCACATTGCGGAAGAACAGGTGCGCAATGGTGACGTACGCCACGCCCAACTCGGCCAGCATCCGGACATTGCGCGCCACCTCATCCCGATCATGCCCGAGCTGAAACCCGCCCTCAATCGCATGAATCAGGATCGGAACACCGTCCCCCAGCAGGCTGTCCAACTCGCTGGCCGAATGCGCGATCGCCACCTCGCCGGGATGCGCGGCAACGTAGTCCTCGACGGTCTGGCGCTGCTCGACCACGTCCTGGAAGTAGCTCGTGCGCGGCGCCGCTCCGTATGGTTCGGTGAGGTCCATCTCGTCGAACGGCTGATAGAGCATCGACAACGCCACCCCGACGTCCCCGGACCGCATCAGGGTCTCGGTCACACTCGGCGTATCACCACGCCCCTGATAATTGGCGAAGTGCGAGATGAACTCGACCACGCTGCCCTCGAATCGCTGGCGCGCCCACGTCTGCAGTCTCTCGTGGGTGCGCTGCTGATCGTCGACCAGCAGATGCATCGGGAAGTGGGCGTGGAGATCAACAAGCATGCGTCGGCCCCGTCGAGCTAACGCCCGAATGGTAGAGCCCGGAGCCTGGTTTCCTACGCACGTCGCCGTGCACGGACCCCGCCGGCGACCGACGCGCGCCGTTGCCCACCGAAGACCACGCCACCCCGCCGGCGCATCGCGACCGCACACCGACCGGCAGCGAGGCCAGAGTCGCTCATGACCGGTGCGCTCCGATAGGCCGGTCAGTGCTGAGATGGACTTCCGCCGCGCCGCCCCCTCAGCTGCGCTCGCCGCCGAATCCAGGGCGGGCGAATGGGTGTGCGAGATCTCGAGATTCTGCCTGGTTGCGCTGGCCTGGCGGCCGGTAGCGGGCGGATGAAGGGCGCCGTGACACCGTTTAGAAGCTCATCTTTGGAGACGGGCGATCACGGCGATTCTCTTGTGAGGCAAGGCAGCAGGAACTCGCCGCGGCATCGAGACTGGCGACGTACAGCGCCGTGCCGGCCGAAGTGGCTCGGCCCAGCTTCCGTAGTTCCACCGGCGTTGCGCTGGGTCGCGAACCGACACGGCGGACGATGGTGGCGAAGCGATCAAGCGGAACCGGTGCCCGCGGACGATCGCTTCCGACCGCCAGGGCGAGCTGGAGGCGCGAGCGTGAGCGCGCCTCCAGCGTGCGAGGTCAGCCGAAGACGACTCCGGTGATCGTCTGGTTGATGTGCCCGAGCCAGGTCTCACCGTAGGTGTGGAAGCCGGCCGTCGGGACGCCATCAAAGCAACGGACAAACGCATCGAGCTGCCCGTCGGCGTCGAGCTCGAGCCGGCGCAGGATGCAATTGAACATCACCGCGCCGGCGGCTCGTCCGCCGACGTCCTCGACCGCGGCCTTGACCGCGGCGGCGGTCTCTCCGACGATATCGCCGGAGCGCATGACATCGACTTCCATGCCTTCGAGGATCTGGCAGTAGAAGCGGATCCCGCCGCCGTCCACGACCTGTTGGGGGCTGCGGATGAAAGCGGCCTCATCAATCATCAAGCCGACCGGGAAGCGCATGAACGCGGCGCTGTCAACGGCCTCTGGCTTCTGCCCGATCGCCTCCGCGTACGCCTCGACGGCAGCGCGGCCGTCGAACTCATACACGACGCGCTGCGCGACGTCTGCCCTCGTGACCCGCAGAGTGTGACCGGTCGGGGTGAACGAGCAGCTCTTCAGGACGCTGAACGGCCGCGCCATCTCGCAGACCAGCAGCACCGCGCCCTGATGGGAATCCGCGGATCCGACCGTGACCCAGGAGTCAGTGAAGGCGAGGTCGTCCCCGGCGGATCCGCCGACGACGTTCAGCAGCGGCGCCGACTCCCCCAGCGCCTCGTTGACCGTCTCCTCGGCTCCGTGCAGGCCATCGATCAAGATGAAACCAAGGTGGGTGGAGGTGTCGAGGTCCCGCAGCTTGCTGCCAAGCGCGGTGCCGATCTGCTCTGCGGCGGCGAGCGTCGCCTCGCGCGGATCGTCGGCAAGATCGATCAGGGCGCTGGCACAGCGAGTGACGATCCCCGTCGGCAGCGCGATCGCGCTAACCCCCCCGACGTCCGAGATCTCATCGGTGAACTCTCCCGCGGTGGAACACCCGAGCACAACGGCCTCGGAAAACGCCGCCGAGAGCAGACCAGCGATCTGCGTAGGGTCATACGTCGCGGATGCGAAGTAGATGACCACCGCAGCTTCATCTCCCGCAAGTCCGCTCCGCAATGCGGCGACCAGCGCGTCGATCGCGGCCGGGGCCGGGCCTGAGGCCCGGGCTCGGGCGGCTGACACGATCGTGGTTGACACAGAACCTCCTGCGAGGTCGTTATTTGAGATCGATGAGTTGCTCACAGCTTGTAGCCCATCTGCGTGAGGACCGCGACGACCTTGCCGATCGAGACCCGGTCGACGACCTGGTCCGGGCGAGGCGAGAGCAGGTTCACGCCGGAGGCGAGCAGCGCCCTCGTACAGACCATCCGGTAGCTGATGTCGTTCCCGAGCGCATCACGCAGCGAACGCGAGACGTCCTCGAGCTTGGTGAAAACGGAATTCACTCCCTCTCCTTCCAGCAGTTACGCTCGAGGTCCGGCCCAACCCTCGATGCCGTTTTGCGTCTCATCGGCGGGCATCCATGTTTCTTGAGCTGCACTGGCCATTTCATCGTCATCAACGCCACAACTTGAAGACCATTGCCTAACAAGGCTTGCAACCAGCGGTCGAAGCCTTCGCTAACGCGTCCGATCGTGCGCTCTGGCGGCCTTCCCGGCCACGCCAGCATCCCGACCCGCAACATGCACCTCACAGCCAGGTCGGCAGACGCCCTTTCCTCCTCGCCAGCCAGGCAGAGCCAGCGCCAACATCGGTCCGGGCTTCGTGTGCTTGGAGCGCGAGCCGAAGGCGGCCGATGTCATCTGTCCGATTTCGGTCTTGGCACGTGGCTAGCTGGCCTGCACCCGATTTCGACCCGCCTGTTTAGCTGCGTACATGGCGCCGTCAGCAGCGGCGATCAGCTGGTCGCCGGCACAAGCGTGTTGCGGGAACGTCGCGACGCCGAACGAAGCGGTCACCGCGATCTGCGAGGTCCCCGACCTCACGCGCTCGCACGCCGTCTCACGGCGTAGCAGGTCGGCGCGCTCAACTGCGCTCGCCTGTGGCATCCGCGCTAGGACGAGCAGAAACTCCTCGCCGCCGTAGCGGCAGGCGATATCGCTCTCGCGCGTATTGCGACATATCACCTGCGCGAACATGCGTAGCACCTCGTCGCCGGCCGGGTGCCCGTAGCGGTCGTTGACGTTCTTGAAATGGTCGAGATCGCCCATGATCGCGCTCACGGGATACCCCTGGCTGGCCGCCTGGCTGAGCGAGCCGCGTAGCGATTCATCGAGATAGCGGCGGTTGTGAAGGCCTGTCAGCGGGTCGCGGGTTGCCTGATCGCGAAGCTGTTCCTGAAGGGCGCGGATCTTCCGCTCGGCGCAGATTCGGTCAGTGATGTCCATCACGACGGTGATCAGCAACCGCTGGCCGTCGAGATCCATCGCGCTGCCGTGGATCTCGACGTCAACCACTCTTCCATCCTTGCGCCGGCAACGAATCGCGTAATGGACTACGTCCGTCTCTCCCCGAAGGCGTCGACTGACGGCTTCCGCAACGAGCGGGCGGTCCTCCTCGATCGTGAGCTCGACCGGCGTGAGCCCTCGGAGTTCGCCGGCTTCATACCCGAAGATCTCGTCAAACTTGGCATTCGTATAGGCGAGCTTCCCGTCCTCGATCGTGCCGATCCCAACGAACGACTGGCCGACGACACCGCGGAACTTCGCCTCGGACTCCCGCAACGCGCGCGTGATCCTTTCGTTTGCCCGCAGCGCCGCACGCAACTCCGCGCTGCGTCGGCGCTCCTCCTCCAACGCGAGGGCGACATTTCGCGTGAGAGCAGAATTGTCCAAGCTCGACACCTCTCAGGACCTATCGACTACTCCGCGCTCCCCAACATCAGTAAGAATCCGCAATGACCGGCGGCGAACTACTCGAAGTGTTATCAACAGGCCGTTACGTTTTTCACGCGTGCGCGGGTGCGCGTGGGAGCCTGGGCGCGTGCGCGTGGGCGGCTCGACGGGCGTAGAGACTCCACGGAGGCGACCGGGCCGACGAGCCCGGCGAGCCGGTCCGCGGGTTCTTCCACTCCCTCGAGGGCCGTCGCGACTACACGCTCGATAATGGTTACGTACACCAACCCTGCAAATCATGCTCTGTTGGTTGGCATAACGTATATCTGAAGTCCACGAGGAAGGCGCTCGAGAGACCGACATCGAGCGCGGCGGTGCGGCGGTGCGGCGGTGGTCGCCGGCGACGTTCTCCGTCTTACAGACGTGAGTGCCCTCACGAACGACGACCCAGGGGTACGTCGAGGGGTCGTGGGACCGGCGCGCAAGCGGCGCATGGGTAACTGGCGTGAAACGTCTGCGAGCCGCCCGCGGGTATGACGGGGGCGGCTCGCAGGGAGTTGGGGTGTCTCGGCGTGAACCGTCGAGTGGCTCTCGTTAGCTCAGAGGATCTCGACGAGAACCAGGTTGTAGGGGTCGGTCTTCGGTGCGGTGTCGTTGACCGTGACCGACGTGCCCGCGGTCGGGGTGATGCCGTTGGTGGCCTGCACCCAGTAGGTGTCACCGACCTTGTCGGTGGCCTGATGGATCAGCATCTGGCCGGTCCCGAGCGTACGCGGGATCGACTTCAGCCAGTCATCGCCGATTGCGAACACCCACGAGTTGGCCTGACTCGTGGTCAGGCTGCCCGTCGGCGCGCCCTTCATCGACGTGAACGTCGCTACTTTTCCTGTGCCGGGGGCGTTCTTGAAGGCGATCACCGTGATCGTCTCGTCGTAGCCCGCGATCTTGACCTTGGCCGTGATCGCGGCGTTGTGCAGCACGCCCGTCGCCCGAGCCGTCCATATCTCGGCGTCACCCAGGTTCTTATTCTCACGTCCGACCAGCGTCCACGTCACGCCGCCGCCGGAAACCGTCGAGGTGTTGCCGACGGTGTGGGGCGAGTCGCTCGCCACGAACGCGACGAGCAGATCACCCGAGGCGGTGCTCGACAGGTGCGCCGTGGCCGAGTTGATCGCCTGGCCACTCGCCTGCCCGTCAATCGACGGACCGACGGGAGCGACCGCTGTGACGGTCTCGATCTCGGTGCCGCAGGTGCTCGAGGAGCCCTGGTTGGCGCTGTCGCCGCTGTAGGACGCTTGCCAGTAGTAGGCCCCCGGTGTCGAGAACGTCACGACGCCGGAGCTGGGTAGCGTCCCTGCGCTGACGGTCCCGCCACCCGCCGTCGTCACCAGCTTGCTGCAGGCGGAGTCGGAATAGACGTCGTAGCTCACGGTCCCGCCGGCGGTGGACGCGTTCGTGCCCGCCAACGTCGCGGAATCGGTTACCGTCGTTCCCGCGGGCACCGAGATCGTGGCACCCGAATGGCCGCCACCCGACAGCGAGGTGCTCACCGCTGTCGCGGTCGGGACCGCGGTGACGGTCTCGATCTCGGCGCCGCAGGTGCTCGAGGACCCCTGGTTGGCGCTGTCGCCGCTGTAGGACGCTTGCCAGTAGTAGGTTCCCGGTGTCGAGAACGTCTCGGGGTTGGAGCTGGGTAGCGTCCCTGCGGTGACCGTCCCGCCACCCGCCGTCGTCACCAGCTTGCTGCAGGCGGAGTCGGAATAGACGTCGTAGCTCACGGTACCGGTCGCCGTGGACGCGTTCGTGCCCGCCAACCTCGCGGAATCCGTTACCGCAGTTCCCGCGGGCACCGAGATCGTGGCCCCGGTCTGGCCACCACCCGACAGCGAGGTGCTCACCGTGCTCCCCGTCGCGCTCGTCACGGTCACGGTCTCGGCAGGATCGCCGCAAGCTGTCGAAACTGCCGCGTTGTGAGGATCGCCGCTGTACAGGTCTACCCAGCTATAGGTTCCAGGCGCTGTCGGTATGAAGGATGGCGACACGTAAGACCCGTCGCCATCGACGGTGGAGAACGGCGCGATATCGGATGCGAAGATGCGGCGATCGCGCCCTCCATCAGCCCCCAGCGCAGATACCGCGGGCCGTGCTTGGACAAGGGGCCGCGGCGGTCCATCTCACCGGGCTGGTTCACCCTTGGGCACAGGCCGGTGTACCCCGTGAGCTTCACCGGCGAGGAGAAACGACCGATCTCGCCGATCTCCGAGGCGATCGTGAAGCCGGTGATCCACCCGATCCCCGGAGCGCTCATCAACAGCGGGATGTAGCGGTGATCCGCGCGTCCGCGACGGACGGCTGGACTTCGCCTTTCTCGCCCTGCCCTCAAGAACCAGGTCTTGACGATCTGCCACCGCGCCCGTTCCCAGGCCTCGACCAGTTCCTGGGGACAGTGGAACCGGCGGGGGGATTGGTTTGAGCGGCGTCGCGTCGAATATCGCCTCGTTCAGCCAGGTCCGATTGATCGCGGTCGCCTTGAGCACGATCCGGCGAACAAGCGAACGGCGTGCCTCGATCTCCGCCGGCAGCCAGTCGAGCTTTACACCGCCAGCCCAGACTGACGTGGCATCTCGGACCGCGCTACAACACAAGGCCAGCGTCCATTGGGATCCGAGGGCAGCGGGCGAGACCATGGCACCGGCGAGTCCAGCGCCAGCTCGCACGCGGCATGTCCACCCTCAGCAGGTCAGCGGCTGCCGCCGCGACCAGGGGGTTCAGGTGCAGACGCGGCGATCCTGACGGGCGCGGCATTGATCGCAGCGCTGGTCGGCCTCCCCATCGCTCTCTACCAGCTCTTTGCAGTCGAGCGAGATCTCGGCCGACTGGTGCCGGTCCCGCCAGGGCACTTCTCACAGCTCCCTCCGGGCGCTTGGTTGTGGCTGCGCTACGGCGGTTGTGATCGCGACAGGAGCAGCTGACGCCCACCGCGGCGGGGAGGAGCCGTTACGCCGCCACGGAGCGTCCGAGGCCGATGTGGTCGAGGTGCGGTAGTCGGCGCTCACGGTCGCCATCGGACACCAGATGACTCGACTTTCAATCGCAGGGACTCGTCGCCTCTTGAGGGCTCGCCTGCGACGAGCGGCACCCCGAGCGCGGGCAGATCGCCGATTCCGTCGACAAGCCGCGCTATGCGGGTTTGGCCGGCCGCGGCGCAGCACGCTCGCGGCCAGTGCCGCTCGGGGCCGCGTGCGCACACGACGACGAGCGGGGGCCTAGCCGGTAGGGAGAGCGAGCGGCCATGGAGCAGACGGTCGGGCGGCAGGTGGAGCGCCCCATCGACGTGCCCGGTCTCCCGCTCGGACCCGTCGCGGACATCGACAAGGCGCAGATCTCGGAGGGTGAGCCCCTGGGCGCCCGGCTGGCAAGATCGCCGACGCTCGTCGCAGCTCCAGCCCGGCTGCCGGCCACGCACCGAGATTCGCGACCGAGGTGCCGGTGAGGTTCCAGAGGCCGGCAGCGTAGAGCCGTGCGCTCAACCACCGCCCGATCTCGTCGGTCTCGGCGACGATCACGATGGATGAGAACGACGACTTGCGCTGGTCCCACCGTCGCACTGGGGCCAACTCAGGCCGGCGAACTCAATGGACGACTCGCGGCCTGCGACCCACCCCGCTCGGGTACCGATTCCCGTCCGACCGCAGGGAGGTTCAGCGCGCCGGCGATGTGTCCGGCGTCAAACTCCTCCGGTGAGCGCCCGTCGAGCACGTACGCGCCGTGCGTCACGAGCTCGCGCAACTCGTGCGGGTCGACCAACGACAGCGGCGCTGGCCGTGTCGCCCCCGTTCGGTTGAGATAAACCACGCGATCGACGCACGGGTGCCGTGCAGGCAGCGCGGCGAGCAGACCGTCGATGAACGTCGCATAGTCGGGTGCGAGCAACCCGCGGTTGCGGTTGCGCTCCGCTCCGATCGTCGAACTGGTCTGGAGGGAGCCCGATCCACTCGAGCAGAGCGAGCCGCCGACGTGGGCAGGCCACACCTCGACCTCGTCGTCCAACCGCTCGCGCCGCCTGAGCGTCGACCACATCGCCTGTGCGCCATCCGCGCCGGGCACGGCGAGGTCTGGCCGGGCGACGTCGCCGACGAGCAGCGAGTCGCCTGACAGCAGCGCGGTCCGGCCTCCATCTGCATCGGAGACGAGCAACGCCAGATGCTCGGGCCGGCGCCCGGAGGTCGCGATCGCCTCGATCCGTGCGCGCCCCACAGCCAGGACGTCACCGGGGCGGAACCCGGCCCGGCAGGTGGATTACCGCCCCGCTCGCTTCAGCGAGCGCCACTCGCCCAGGACACGTGGTCGGCGTGGGTGTGGGTCTCGACGATGTGCTCAACGCTGGCGCCCAGCCGCGCCGCTGCCTGCAGGTAATCGTCGATCTCCCACCTCGGGTCGATGACGGCCGCCGACCCCGCGTCGGCGAGGAGGTATGAGGCGCAGCCGAGGTCCTCGTGAAAGATCTGTAGCTCCATGGGCTGAAGAAGACAAAGGCAATGGTTTCGTAGAGCTTCGGCCAAGCTGGCAGCGGGCATCCGGGCGCTGATCGCGAGGTCAACTCAAGGCAAGCGGAAGTTCATGAGGCAACGATGGCGTCGCAGGCGCGCCGTGGTCACGCTGACCGTGGCGTTGGCGGCAGCCGCGGTCGGTGGAGTGAGCACTGCCAGCGCACGCGATCGCGTGTCGTGAGCCCTGCTACCAACTTCATTGACGAGTAAGTCTACCTAATTGATACTATTTCGATATGGTGTCGTCCATGCGAGCGCTCCTCTCCTTTCCCAACCCCGTCAACGAGAAGGCGGCGCGCGTCGTCGCCGGTGCCGTGCTGGCGTGCGTCCTCACGATCCTGCTGATCCGCTGGTATTGGTTGCTCGTCCCGCTCGCCTACGGCTTCTGGGCACGCGTCCTGACCGGGCCCAAACTGAGCCCACTCGGGTGGGCGGCACAGAACGTGATCGCGCCGCGGCTCGGGCCGCGCAAGCCGGTGCCAGGAGCGCCGAAGCGCTTCGCACAGGGGATCGGCGCGCTCCTGTCCACCGTTACGGCGGTTCTGGCACTGGCGGCCGGCTGGCACACAGCGGCGGACGTGGTTCTCGTGCTGTTCGCGGTCGCGGCGGGACTTGAGTCGATCGTCGGGTACTGCCTGGGCTGCCGGCTGTTCGCCCTGCTGATGCGGGCGGGGGTAGTGCCCAAGACCGTCTGCGCCGAGTGCGCCGACATCAGCGGGCGGCTGCGGACGACGGCGGGCTGAGCGGTGCGCCTCGACGTCCACCAGCACATCTGGACCGAGCCGCTGCTCGCGCGACTCGCGGCTCGCGCAGCGCCGCCGCTCGTGCGCGTCGAAAACGGGCTGACGGTTCTGCATTGCGCCGGCGAGGCGCCATATGTGATCGATCTGGCCGCGGAGACGCCCGCGCAGCGCGCTGCGCTCGTGCGCGACGACGGACTCGATCTCGCGCTCGTGGCGATCTCCAGCCCGATCGGGATCGAAGCGCTCCCAGCCGAAGAAGCGCTCGAGCTGATCGAGGCTTATCTCGCCGGCGTCGAGGCGCTTCCGAACGTCTTCGCCGCCTGGGGTCCGGTCGCGCTCGACGGCGACGATCCCGGCAAGGTCGACCGACTCCTGGACAGGGGATGCGTGGGGATCTCGCTGCCCGCCGGAGCGCTCGGCGGCAGGGACGCGCTCGACCAGATCGGGCCAATTCTCGAACGGGCCGCGCGGCGGAACGTGCCGCTGCTCGTGCACCCGGGTCGGGCGCCGGGGCAGCGGCCGGACGAAGTCGTCTTCGGAGAGCCTCTGTGGTGGAGGGCGCTGACCGACTATGTAACGCAGATGCAGGCGGCCTGGCTGACCTTCTCCGCCTTCGGACGCGAGGAGCACCCTGAGCTGACGATCGTTTTCACGATGCTCGCAGGTTGCGCCCCAATGCTCGGCGAGCGCCTGGAGGCACGCGGTGGCCGACGGGTGGACGCACACGATCGGCGCACGTTCTACGACACCTCGAGCTTCGGCCCGGCCGCGGTCGAGGCGATGGGCCGCCTCGTCGGAGAATCGCAGCTCGTCTACGGCTCGGACCGGCCTGTGGTGGAGCCGGTCAGCACCGGGCTCGAGCCTCTCCTCCAGGAGAACGGGACCGCGCTCCTGGATGGCATCGGGGCGCTCGCATGACACTGGAGATCCCAGAGCTGCACCGTTTCGTCGCGCGATTGGCGTCCACACCCGAGCTGTGGCATCGCAGCGTGTGCCACAGCCGGGACGCACGGTCCTACGCCCAGATCTGGGACGAGCCGGAAGTCAACGCCTGGGTGATCTGCTGGAGCGCCGGACACGACACCGGCTTTCACGATCACGACACCTCGGCCGCAGCGATCACTGTCGTCGAGGGGCAGATCCGCGACGAGCGCCTACGCCTCGCCCGAACGCCGCAATCGCGGGTGTACGGCCCGGGCGAGACCCTGTGGATACCAGCGAACGCCATCCACCGCGTACGCCACGCGGGAGCGAGTCCGTCGGTCACGATCCACGCCTACTCGCCCCCGCTGCGGCGCACGGGCGCCTACGAAGTCGGCCCCGGCGGCGTACTCGAGCGCACTGCGCAACCCGTCGAACAGGAGTTGCGCGCCACCGCGGCCCTGGCGTAGCCCCTTTGCGCAGCGTCGCAAGGTTGACGCACCGGGCGTAACGATGTGAGGTGCTGAGGTGAGCGGGGCGGGCACAGGTGACCAGGGCGAGAGCAGGGACGCGGAATATGAACTCGACGCTGTGCAGCACCAAGTGTGCTTGTCGACACCCCGCAAGCGATACGGTCAAAGCGGAAGCCGGCCCGGCGGGCGAGATGGTGGCCGCTATTGAGGAGCTTCGAGAGCACGGCTCCGCCCGACGCGGAGTTCCGTTCGCTCACGGATGCAGCCACGTTCTCGAGGCCTCCGCCGACGCGAGCGGCGACTCCTGTCGGACAACAGGAGCAGGCAGCTCGGGAAGCCCGTGCACTACTGCTTTGGTCGCTGCGGAGCCGCGGAGCTCGCGACCGCCGTCGGCGACAGCAGTCATCTGGCCGAGGGCGCTGGCGCGACTGCTTCGCCACGCACTCGATAGCCTCGACCGGCCCAGCTGGCGACTGCTTCTCCCGGAGGAAGCGCAAGTCGAGCGGCACCAGCCTGATGCAGCCGCGGCGCGACTGCTTCCATAGCCCGCCGCGCTACTCCTTGCGCGTGCAAGCCATAGCGACTCGGCCGCTCGTCGCGAGGTGCGCCGGCCACCCGCCGACCCGCTATCCCTCTCACGCGCAAGCTGTAGCCCGAAGTCGTCGGATGCCGCGACTGCTTTCACTGCGACGCGCTTGCAGAGAGCACAGTCGGTAGCAAGCGTCTCGTCGCTTTCCTTCACACCGAGATGCGGTGTAACGGTCGATCCCGGGCCACAGCTTCGCGCCATTTGCGACGACGCCGGCTTTGGGCTCGAGGTCGATGCTTTCGGTAAAGGGCGCGCTGACGCCCTGCAAGCGCGTTCGCGCTTCTCGGGCGTGTCTCGATCAATCGAAATCGCGCCGATGTGGGCGAGCCGGAGTCGCTTTCCCGGAGGCAGTAGTGCGACGTCGCTGGCGCTGACGATCGCTCCTGTCCGCGGGCCGAACGGCACGAGTGCTTGCCGAAGGATCACTGCCGACGGGACTCAGCAAGTGCCATGGCGCTGTGGCGCTCGCTGCCGCGTCGCGAGCGAGCGGGCACCAGCCGTCGCTTGCGCTTGCTGGTCGATCAAGCACTCGTTTCGCCCTTGATGTGAAACGAGGGCTGCGCGCTGATCGCTCCGTTGGCGGACGGGGCGGTCCGAGTGAGTCCCGGATGCGGCGGATCTGATGACGGCGCCGCGCAGCTCGGTCCTGCTTTCCCATGAGCACGAGAATTGTGGCGCTTGCTGACGTCGGGCGTGGCACGTCGTGGGGCGATGAGTCGCTCGGGACGGGAGCGCGGCTGGGGGTGCAGTCACGGTCTCATCGGTCCGCGCCTGCCGGGATCGGGCGTGGGAGGGTCCGCCACGTTAGCCGGCCGGTGGCGGTGCAGGCCACCAATGCGATGGCGCCTGAGGCGAGGAGCGGGAGCGTGGGAGCGGTGAGGGCGATGACGAGAGCAAAGGTGAGGTAGCAAGGGAGGCTGCGGGTGAGGCCTTGGAGGGCGTTGATCGCCGCGGGCTGACGGCTGCGCAGCGCGATCGAGATCGCGAGGGTGGCGCTCATCGTCGGGAAGGCGGCGATCGTTCCGGCGGCCACGGGCCCGGCGATCCGGCTGGTGAGCGTCGTCGCGGTGACGATCAGACCAGCGGCCAGGCACGAGAGCGTGGTGTCGCCGTTGCTGCCCCGAGGGGTGGTGCTGAGCGGAGCGGGCGGCTGCGTGATGAGCGTCGGTCCGATCCGCAGGGCGATGATCGCAGCGGCGAGGCGAGCGTCCGGGGGGATCATTGCGAGTAGGAGCGAGGCAGCGGTATAGCCGGCGGTGGCGGCCAGGGCGCTGGCAGGCAGGCGACGGTGTCGCAGCGCGACAGCGAAGCTCGCGGCGAACGCGATCTGCGCCGGGACGTGGCTGGCTGCGCTGAGCGCCATCGCCGCTGCGGCGCGGTTTCCGGCGTCGAGGCGGACCGCGAGGACCGCGACGGCGAACGCCACGGGCAGCGCGGCGGTCCAGCCGGCGGCGGCAGCGCCGAGCCGTCGCTCGACGCTGGACGCCAGGAAGATCACCGCGGGTGCGAGGAGGATCACGAAAACGAGGATGAGTCCAGAATCACGCACCCAAGCCTTCGCCGCAAGCGAATGTTCTCAACGTATTCCCGTGAGAGAATCCGAACCATGGAATTCCGCCGGCTGCGACTCCTCGACGAGCTCTCCCGCCGCACGACGATCGCAGCGGTCGCCGACGCGCTGGATTACAGCCCCTCATCGGTATCGGTCGCGCTCGCCGAGCTCGAGCGCGAAGCGGGTAGCAAGCTGCTGCGCCGAGTAGGACGCAACGTCGAGCTGACCGCCGCCGGGTGGCGACTGACAAGCTACGCCCGGGAGATGCTCGCCGCTGAGGAGGCGATCCTCAGTGAGCTGGCCTCACTCAGCGACGCGCCGCGCGGCCGGGTGCGTCTCGCGTTCGTGCAAACCCCAGCGCTGGCGCTGCTGCCGGGCGTGCTCTCCCAGCTGGCGCAGACCGCGCCCGACCTGCAAGTCGAAGTCGTCCACCGCGAGACGGCCCCGGCGCTCGATGACCTGCGCTCACGCGCCCTCGACATCGTCGTCGGCGTCGAATACGAACCCGTCCCCGTCGCACGCCACCGCGACATCGACCGCCGCGACCTGCTGCGCGAGGACGTCCTGATCTGCCTGGCGAACGACCACCCCGCGACCCGTCGCGCGACCGCCGTCACGCTCGCCGACCTCGAGCACAGCCCATGGGCCGCCGGGCACAAAGGAACCGGGCACAGCGCCCTGATCGACAACGTCTGCAACCGCCTCGGCGGGTACGCCCCCGACATCCGCCACCGCAGCGACGACGCGCTTATCCTCAGCGCGCTGGTCGCATCCGGACGCGCCGTCACGCTCCTGCCCGCCCTGATCGCCACCTCGATGCTGCAGCTGACCACCCGCCCGATCAGCGACACCCCGCTGCACCGCCTCGTCTTCACCGCCACCCGCACCGCCAGCGCCAACGCACCCGCAATCACCGCCGTCCGCCAAGCGCTGACCGCCACGGCGCACACAGCCGCCGCCGGCAACCACCACGCCCACGTCGAAGAGCGCAGCCAGGACACACGGCTCGGAACGGCTTCATGACGTCAAGCGCGCTGGGAGGGACGGCTGAGACGTGCCCTCCGCGCAACGCGCGTCGCTCGTCCTCAGCGGCGAGACGCTCGTCCTCACGCGAAACCGCGACTTTCAGGCGTGGTCCAAGCGTCGCCGAGTCGCAGCGCGGGCGTCGTCGCCAGGCGCCACAACCATCGACGTCGGACCCGGGCCGGCGCTCATTGCCAGATAGCGGAGCCGAAGCCCGGGTCAAGCGGCCAGAGGATCCGCACGCTGAGGGGTCGCCGGTCGGTTGGTCGGGGCAGGACTGCCGCTTGACGCGCGGCGCGCGGATCCGCTACCCGACGGCTCGTCGGCTGGTGGCGTCAGGGCGTCCTCGCCGAGTTCACGCAGGGTGTGGTAGCAGCGCTTGAGCAGCTTGCGGGCGAGCGCCAGACATGCACGGTTACCGCCGAGCTGCTCGGCCGCCTGCAGGTAGTACTCGCGGTCTGGAGAGCTTGGTCGCCGTGCGGCTTGCGCTGCCTCATACAGCGCCCAGCGCAGCGCCGGCGGCCCCTGGCGCGACAGATGTCCCGGCGCGCGGTGGCGGTCAGACTGATAGACGGTGATGTCCATCCCGCCGTAACGCACCGCATCACGGCTGTTGGAGAACCGTCGGCAGTCGCCGAGCTCAGCCAGGACGGTGACCGCGACGAGCTCCCCAACCCCGTAATGCGCGTTGATCAGCGCTTTGCAGCCGGTCTGCCGGCGCGCGTACGGACGCAGCTGGGCATCCAGCGGCGCGATCTGGCGCTCGAGCGCGTCGATCATCGCACGCGCGACCGTGACCTTGCTCGCGAGCAGCGTCGGGCAACGGCTGTGCGCTCAGCCAGTCAGGACCATCACCGACCATCAGCTTGCGCCGCTGCGGGCACCCGTGGTGATAGAGCACCGCCTGGATCCGCTGCTGCCACTCCGAATGCGCCTCGATCAGCGTGTGACGCAACCGGACCCGCGCGCGGAGATCAAGGATGTGATCAGGCGGGATCCACGACTCCGGCAGCCGCCCCGCCATCAACAGCTCACGATGATGCCGCGCATCAGCACGATCGGTCTTCGCACGCTGCTTTCTCCCACGCAGCGCCGCGGTCTGCGCCGGTTCAGCCAGATGCACCCCCGCACCGACCGCCCGCAACTCCTCGACGAAGAACCGCCAGCCGGTCGTCGCCTCCAACGCGACCTCAAGCTGCTTGCCAGCGAACCGCGCAAGGAACCGCCGCACCCCATCGCGGTCCGCCGGGCTGACTCGCGCACGGCTGATCTCACCCGTGTCGAGATCGATCCACTCCGCAGTGATCTGCGCCCGATGCTGGTCTACGCCCATCACAATCGACATCACCTATCTCCCTTCACCGCAGCACCAAGCCCAGCGCAGCGTTACGCCGACCCATCCATTACCGTTGGGTCACGGTCGGTGCCTTCTGTCTAACGGTCCGGCCGCACGGGGTGCAACCCGCGCGCGCCTTCACCTATGACTGTTCGACACGAAGGCCCGGCCACCTGCACGACTTTGGCCCGCGTGCCGCCCCGGGGAACAAACCCCGGATATGACAGCTTTCATCGACGCGCTTGCAGCGCTCCTGCAAGCAGCAACGTCCTTTCCGCCGTCCCTTCGACCGGACGGGGATCGATCCCGCGTGAACGAGCGCCGTGATCGCTCCCACGCGTAAGGAGTAGTGCGGCGCGCTGTAGAAGCAGTAGCGACGCGACTGCCATCGGCCTCGCTCGATACGGCTTGCGCATTCTCCGGGCGAGGCAGTCACCAACCGCGCCGGTCGCGGCAATCGAGTACGTGGCATTGCGAAAGTGCGCTCAGCAGCTCGTCCGAAGGCCCGGCGCCGCGCGACCGCGATCGCGGTGATCGAGATGTCGCCGTTACGCTCGTCAGCTCCCCGGAGGTCGCGACGATCGCTCTCGAGGAATGCGATCGTCGCGCGCGGCCTGGGACCGCAGAGCCGGCCGGTGCGATTAGCCAGGATTGAGCAACAACGGGCTCCCCCTTCCGCGGAGAAGCAGGGCGCCGGACTGTCGCTCAGAACGCCGAGGTGTTCAGTGACGCCTCGGTTGCGCAACTGGCGAATCTCAGGTGCGTCGCGTCGCGCCGAGCGAGACCCGCCCTTACGCGCACGCGTACATTGGCGCACGGCACGGCTTCGTGACCCCGACTGTTCGGTCGGCAGCGCCTTCAGGGTTCGCGAGCGTTGTGACCGGAGTCCTCGTCCAGCTTGAGGCCCACCGGCCGGGCGGATCTCGCGCCGTCGTGCGAGCTACCGAGCCGCGACAACGACGAGCCGCTCCGAGCTTGTCGTTGGTTTCTCAGCCGAGTAATTCGATGACGCCGGTGGCGTCGAGTGAGTCGAACGTGGCGATCCCGTCCCCGAGCGAGACCTGGACGTTCCCGCGGATCGCGATGTCGCCGTCCTCGGCTTGGAGGATGCAGGTGGTCTGGATGCTTCCGGAGCATCCGTAGCCGCCGGCGGGGATCGTCAGCGATAGCCCCGCATCGATCGCTGATGGGCTCGTGATCTGCAGGGTTGTTAGCGCGACGCCCGACATGCCCGTCGTGGAATCAGAGCAGAGCTCGCGGCCGATCCCGATCACGGGGTCGAGAGCTACGGGCGGCACCGTCGGATCACGCCTCTACGGGGTCACGCTGGCTCCGTTGCTGCTCTCCTGGCTGCTGGGAATGCGGTTGACGGACGCGGGGTCGGCCGGTTAGATGCCAGCATGCGGTTGGTTGGATTGACACTCCGGCGGTGGCTGCCGGTTGGTCTGATGCTGGTGCTCGGCGCGCTGATGGGGAGCGGGGCTGCGAGTGCTCGCGGCCACTGGCCGTCTGTGTGTCCGGCCGGAGACGTTCCCGGAGAGGGGATCTATCCGCATGGTTCGGGCTGCCTGCTCACGGCGACGCCCGAGGTGAACGGCTTCACGATCAGTCCCGCGGTGGTCGAGGAGGGGCAGCTCATTACCGGTACGGTCGCTGAGAACGCCAACTTCTCGCCGGAGGAGCCGCACTGGGAGGGATTCGTCCGCGCCTTCGGCGGCCACCGCGGTGCCGTGTGCCCGGGCACCGCGACCAGTTGCAGCGTGCGCGTGACGATCCCCGGCGGCCGCTACATCTACAACATCGGGGTCACCTTCCCACAGTTCAACACGACCAACGTCTCGATCGTGTCCGGGTACGTGACGGTGATCGGTCGCAACGAGGCGGAGCTGTCCGGAACCGTCGTTGAGTCCGGTGCGCAGGCGACACCCCGGGCCGGGATCGCGGTCGAGGCGACCGGCCCGACCGGTCACGGCACTGCGACAACCGACCCGGCCGGCGACCACACGATGGAATTGCCGAAGGGGCGCTACACAGTCGCCCCCATCGGCGAGCGCTCCGCGCCGCACGACCGGGTCGTGACGCTCGAGCGCAACCAGACGAACATCAACTTCGTCGTCGGCGAGCCGCAGATCGAGCTGCTCGCGGCGAACGGCGCGCCACTCACGATCGATGAGCACGGGCAGAACGGCGACGCGGTCGTCGGCAGCGAGATCTTCATTCACGGGACCGGCTGGGAGCCGAGCAGCGGGCCGATCGAGCTGACCCTGGACGGTGAGCGCCTCCACGCCCCGGTCCGCGTCGAGACGCCTGACTTCACCGTCGGGCTGAAGCTGCCACCGTTCCCCGGGGCGGCGTGCCGCGCGACCTTGCAGGCAAGCCAGGCCGATCTCGACGCCCGCGCCCCGATCGCCGGCAGCGAGACGGCGGGCGTGGAGATCGTGGAGGGCGGCGTCCGGCTGGATGGACGGGACCGCAACGCCGAGCACGGTGATGCGCTGTGCGCCGGCGAGGACGTCGTCAAGGTGCTCGAGTAGGCTGTCGAGCACTCCGGGCAGGCGATCCTCGCCTTCGGCGGCGTGACGTACATCGCGGACCGGCCGGCGCCGGGAGTGTGGATCGACTACTTCGGCTACATCCTCGGCTCCTCGCTACGGCTCCGGATGCCTTCCGGCATCATTTCGCAGGGGCTGTTCCCATACGTGACATTCCCCAGCCGCCCGCCAGGGGTTCTGGACGTCTCACAGCCGCCGCCGCAGATCACTTTCGCCGCGTCCGCCAACGTGTCCGATTTGTTCTGGCGCGCACCCCAGGCGAACATCAGCTTCCACGACGGCCCCTTTGCGCGGACCTCAAGGTCCGGTGCGGGCACGACGTCGAGGACGCCAGGAGGAACGCTCGAGACGTCCTATCCGCGCAAGAGAGGGCCGCCGCGGGAGGAGCCGGATGCTCGGCGGCACACAGCGCTTCTGCGCGGCCGGTGGGCATGGGCGCGAGCGTTGACAACAGTTAGTTAAGCGATATATGATGTCTGTATGAGCACGCAGGGCGATGCAGGAAACGACGTTCCTGATCCTCACGGCGCTGGCGGCCGGCAGCCAGCACGGCTACGGGATCATCACGGATGTCACCGGGATCTCGAATGGCAGGGTGCGGCTTCGGGCCGGGACCTTGTACACGGCACTGGACCGCCTGCGCGCGGACGGGTTGATCGAGGTCGACCGCGAGGAGGTCGTCGACAGCCGGCTTCGGCGTTACTACCGGCTCACGCCTGTGGGTTCGGAGCGGCTGGCCGAGGAGGCAGCCCGGCTGCAGTCCAACGCCTATGTCGCGATGACGCGACTGGATCTGAGTGGAAGGGTCGTAACGACATGAGCGACGTAACGTGTTTGGAGCGCCGCTACCGGCGTTTGCTGGCCTTGTACCCGACGGCGTTCCGCCGCGAGCACGAGGACGAGATGCTCGTGGTGCTGATGGCGGGAGCCAGAAACGGCCGTCGACGGCCCGGGCTGGCCGATTCCGCGGACCTGATCCGCAACGCGATCTGGATGCGGATGCGCCCGTGGGCGCAGCGACCGGCGCCGACGATGGTCTGACTGGCTTGATCACAGTGCTGCTGATCTTCAACCCGGGGTCCGATCGGCATTACCACCAGCGGCCCGAGCGCCACGGTCGCAAGACGCCGTCCGCGGCGGACTGGCCGGCTGCGGAGCACATCTTGCGCGCCGGCCCCGGTTGCTTTCTGAAACTGAGCTCGAGTGCTGCCCTCGGTTGAGGTCCGCACGAGCGCGAGGAGGAGAGCATGAAGCCGTACTTCCAGAACCATTCCGCCGGGTGGCTGTTCCTGATCGTCGTGGTCTGCTTCTTCGGTATGGAGATCATCCAGTTCTTCCGGCAGCGAGGATGGCGCAAGGACGCAACCCGCGTCGCGACGCCCAGCTTCTGGGTCGGCGTTGGTGTCTGGGTGATCTTCGCAACCGTGACGCTCCATCGCGCCGGGCACTACTTCCCCGGGGCGGCGATGGGACAGGGGCGCTCGTGTTCGCCGTCGGGATGATGTTCCTGGTCTTAGGTGCCGCGTTGCGCTGGTGGTCGTTCTGGGCGCTCGGGCAGTACTTCACATTCACCGTCGACGTCAGCCCCGATCAGCAGGTCGTCACCGGCGGCCCGTACCACGTGCTGCGCCACCCCGGCTACGCCGGCGGGCTGCTGGCGATGATCGGGATGGGCGTGATCTATAGCAACTGGGTCGGCCTCGCTGGGTTCACTCTGTCCTGCCTGGCGATCATCCTTTGGCGGATCCACATCGAGGAAACCGCACTGCTCCGCACCGCCGGCGAGCCGTACCGCCTCTACGCCGCCCACCACAAACGACTCATACCCCTCATCTGGTGAAACGGTGTTCCGCGACCGCCGAGCACCCGACGTCGGCCGCGAGACCTTCGGCGCGCCATGCACATGACCGGCACGTCTCGCACAGTTCCCCGGGCCCCCGGAGGGCGACCAAGCTGGGAAGGAAACGCCCGCCCTCACCCAGCCAGTGTCGCCGTAACTGTCCTGTTACTGGACCCGTTGTACACCATTCTTCATGCGGGTCACCGAGATCCTGAAGCTGTCGTTTCTCGCGCGCACCTGCACCATCATCCTCGCCGCCTGCGGCTCTTCATCGAAACCAACCAGTCCAGTAAGGAGCGGCTCGAACGAGGCAGGTCGGCGCGCCGGTGGCATGCTCCGTGCCCCGGCGCTCGTCGCGCTGCTCGGCAGCCTTTGCCTGCTCGTCGCCGGCTGCGGCGGGAGCTCGGCACCGATCACTCAACAGCAGAAGGTTTCGAGTTACGTCGCCTTCGCTGCCTGCCTGAACGGGCATGGGGTTGAGGTCAGCGTCGCCAGAACGGGGGGGCTGGTTTGGGAAGCGGCCCCGGGCGTGCCGGGACCCAGGTCGCCGCTGGCCCTCACTGCCGAGCGCGACTGCAAGGCGCTGGTGCCCACGGACTTCGGCCAACCCCCGTCGGCAGCTCAGAACGCGGAGAACTTGGCGCTGATGCTGCGCTTGGCCATATGCATGCGCGCGCACGGCGTCCCGAACTTCCCTGATCCGACCTCGAGAGGCCTGGCGTTCAGCCCCTCGAGTGGGATCAACCCCAACTCGCCGGCGTCCTTGCTGCACAGAACCACTGCCAGCGTGACAGCCTGACGCTTGGTGGAGGGTCCTGATCGTGGGGAGCGAACGCACGCCGGGCTTGCTCCTGGACCCTCGCTGAGATCGCAATCACGCCGATGCGCGAGCGCGCCACACCCAAGACGCTCGCTGCGGTCTTCACTCCCGGGGCCGATCGCCACCAGCTCCTAGGTCTCGACCGGTCGACGCCTGAAGGAGTCACGCCCACCCGGGTGACCGCATTATGCTGCGACCGGCAGCACGATCGAGATCGTGGCGGTCTTGTCTTGTGTGATCGGGTTCGCGGGGTGGAACCAGGTGCAGGCAGTAAATGACCCTCATGTGACGAGCTGGCCGCTTTACAAAGCCCCGCTGCAGAATTATGGTTCTCGGCTGTTGATGATTCGGGCGCCGCACCGTCCGGCTGGGCAGCCGGTCCTAATGTTCAGAGCCGTGCTGTGCGGGTTGTCGCAGAGCCTTGGGTCCGGGGGGTGCTGTGATCCGTGAGCGCGGGACCTGACGACCGCGCTTTGGGCGGAGCCCGCGCGCGTCAGCTGTTGCGGGTCCCGGCGATGTGGGTGGCGCCGTTGCTGCTCACGACGGTGCTCGTGGCGCTGATATCGGTGATCTACATCGGGTCAGTCGTCAACCCGGAGGGTCATTTGCACGGGCTGCCGGTGATGATCGTCAACTCCGATCATGGCGCGACTGTCGACGGGAAGCGGTTCGACGTCGGCGCGAGCGTTACCGACGCGCTTAAGAGCACACCGGCGGTCAGTGACCGGCTTCGGCTCCGGGTCGTTTCGCAGGCAGAGGCGAACGCCACGATGGACAAGGCCGGTGCGTACGCGACGGTGGTGCTGCCAGACGCGCTGACCCGCTCGGCATTACAGATCGCCGGCGTAAGCACCCCGGGCAGCGCGCCTCCCGCACAGGCGAGTGTCACGATTGAGCAGAATCTGAGACTTGGGTCGCTCGGGGTTAGCCTCGCAACTAGCGTGCTGACGCAGGCGATCGATGAGGTCTCGCCGAAAGTCGGCAGCCAGCTGACACCCCTTGCGAGCCCCCAGTCCAAACGGAACCCCGTGCTGGCCCATCAGCTAGCCGATCCGCTGACGCTTGCGACGGCTTCCTACCGGCCTCTGCCTGACCACACCGCACTGGGCCTGTCGGCGTTCTACGTCGCGCTGCTGTCGCTCATGGCAGGCTTTCTCGGCGGCGCGCTGATCAACGCATCGGTCGACTCCGCGCTGGGATATGCGACCACCGAGGTCGGGCCGCGCTTCACGCAGCGTCGGCCGGTCTCGATCGACCGTCGCCAGACGTTCTTCACTAAGTGGGCGATCGCGGCCGTCGCTACACCGATGCAGACCGGAATCCTGCTGCTGATCGCGGGGCCTTTGCTTGGCATGCACGCGCCGAGCTGGTTACTGCTCTGGGCGCTGCTGGCACTGACCGCGTTCATGGTCGCGACCGGAACGCTCGCGCTATTCGCCGCGTTCGGCGCGATCGGCCAACTACTCGCGATGATCCTGCTCCTGTACCTAGGGCTGGCGTCGTCCGGCGGGACCGTTCCAACCCAGGCGCTCCCAGGGATCTTCGCGGTCGTCGCGCACGTCGAGCCGCTGCGCCAGACGCTCGTCGGCACCCGGGCGATCCTGTACTTCAACGCTCGTGGAGACGCCGGGCTGACGCATTCGCTGCTGGTGATCGCGCTCGAGTTGCTGTTCTGGGCAGTCGTCGGGGCTGGCGTTACCAGCTGGTATGACCATCGCAAACTGGACCGGATCTCACCCGACCTACTCAGTTTCATTCAGCGCGCAGCAGATCAACGACGGGACACCGGCACGGACTCCGAACCGGCGCTCGTGTCCGAACCGCCCCCGCCAAAGCGAACAGCCTGAGCACCACGCCATTCTGCATAGACTGACCCGCTGCTGCCGCTGCTCAAGTGACGTGCTTGCATCTCCCGGCGGAGCGCGGCAGTTGATCGCAGGTACGGGGCCACGTGATCATCAATATGTCGGTTGACGACATGTCGTAAGACGGATATAGTCGGTAGCTGTGGAGCTTCGGCCGCCAAGCTATTTCGCACTTGCGTCTTTGATCGATGGGCCTTTGCACGGTTACGCGATCATGCGCCGCGCTCGCGAGCTCTCGAACGGCCGGGCGCGGCTGTCGACCGGAACGCTGTACTCCTTGCTGGAGCGAGCGGTCGGCGAGGAGCTCGTGACAGCCGGCGAGCTGTATGTTCAGGGCGGCCGCCAGCGCCGTGACTACGCCCTGACGCCGGCAGGACGCCTAGCGCTCGAGCTCGAGACCGAGCGGATGGCAAGCGCGGCGCACGTCGTCTCCGCGCGGCTGCGCGCGAGCGCACGAACGGCGCCGACATGAGCAGCCGTCGACTCGCGCAGGTGGCGCTGAGGTGCTACCCGCCAGCCGCGCGTGCTGCACGCGGAGCCGAGATGCTCGACACGCTGCTTGAGGCCGCAGACGATCGTCACGGCGTCTTCGTCCGGGACGTCGTCTCGCTCGTAATCGCGGGCCTGGGTGAGCGCGCGCATGTCAGCGCCCGGGTCAGCGTCAGGGCAACGATCGCTGACGCGGCGAAGCTAGCGCGTCGATCCTGTCCGCGTGTCTGTGGCTGACGGCGTTGATCGATCAACAGGGATGGCACCGCGACGGCCCGTACTTGCTGTACACGGTCGGGCTGCTGGTGGTCGTGCTTGCGTGGTTGCAGGGGCGCCAACGCCTCGCCGGCGTGATCGGCGTGGCGTGCACCGTGGTGTTGCTCCTCGCGCGGCGGTCAGGTGTTCAGGTCCCAGCGGCGGTCGCGATCGTGCCGGCGGTCGGCTATCTGTTCATGTCGATCGCGCCGGCACGCAAGCGGACCCACCGGGTCGCGGTTGCCTGGCTCGCAGCTCTGGTAGTCGTGAGCGTGATCGTGTCCCCTCAACGTCCCGGCGCGATCAGCGCGTTCATCGTGCTGGCGGCTGTCTCGGTGGCCGGGGTGCTTGCATTTCCTATACAGCCACGGCTGGCGATCGCGGCCGCGATCATCTGGACGGCCGTCGGAATTGAACTGAGCACGCAAGCGGGCGCAAGCGCTGCGCCACTCAACCTCTTGGTCGCGGCGGCCCCGGCCGTGCTCGCCGCGACCGCAGCCCGCGCACAGCTGATCCGCCGCCGAGCGAGCTGACCAAAGACACAGCCAGCCCATGTCGCCAGCGACCGCGCAACAGCCAACCCGCTCCCCGACGGCCGTCCGCCGGTCTCTGGCGATCGGCTCCATCGCGGTGCTGCTCAGCGCTTGCGGCTCCTCGGCCGGGTCGCCGAGCGCTACTAGCGCGTCCAACAGCCCGGCGGCCGCAGCGGCCAGGTACGCGTCGTGCATGCGCAGGCACGGCGTCGCAAACTACCCCGACCCACGAGTGACGACAACACCCGGCGGCGGCGTCGTCGCGGTCGCGATCGCCGGCCCGTCCGGCCCTGGCGCGGCTCGGGCTTTTCATACCGCGCAGACGGCCTGCAACGGGATACTCGCTCCAATTATCAACTCGACCGGCCGTCACGGACCGTCGAGGCAAGCGTTCCTCGCGTTCGCGCGATGCCTGCGCAGCCACGGCCTGTCGGAATTCCCGGACCCCAACCCCCAAGGCGAGATACAGGCCAGATGATCCAAGCCGCCCCAGTCGACCTGAAGCAGCCGGCGTTCTTGACCGCCGCCAAGGCGTGCGTCGGCGTCACGCGCGGAGCCATCACCATGGCCGACGTAGAAAGAGCTGCCAACAGGACAGGGCCATGAGCGCATCCCGAATGCCTCGCACCGGCGGGACGCCGCCGGGCGAGATCCAGCGAGCGCTGCTCTCCGCGAACGAGTTCTGATCGCTGTACCGCGCCTGATGGCGTCAAGCGACGACCTCGCTGGACAAGCGCTTCGCCACGCCCGCAAGCGCCATGAAGATCGCGCTGGATGACTGCTTCGCCGGAAGACTCGCAAACGGGCGACCGGGCCTCACAAGACCCCCGAGATGGACGAGCAGCGTCAGCGCGACAGCGGCCGTGCCCGCCCGGACTGCGGACCTATGCCCGCCGAGCAGGCAGGCCGACCTCAGCGGACCGTCCGGCCTGGACACACGTCGACGTGGCCCGCCGCCCGACACGACGGGATACACGCGACGACACGCGAGCAGGGCAGAGCAGGACCGCGGCTCCGCGCCCCGGCTTTCGCCAGTTGCGCAACCGACGGCGTCGCTGACCACCTCGGCGTTCTGAGCGACAGTCCGGCGCCCTGCTTCTCCGCGGAAGGAGGAGCCCGTTCTTGCTCAATCGTTGCTCATCGCACCGCCCGGCTCTGCGGTCCCAGGCGCGCGCGACGATCGCATTCCTCGAGAGCGATCGTCGCGACCTCCGGGGAGCTGACGAGCGCAACGGCGACATCTCAATCACCGCGATCGCGGCCGCGCGGCGTCGGGCGCGTGATCGCTTACTTATCCGGCGGCCCTTTGTCAAGGCCGCATCCTGTGTGCGTTTGGTTTACGTCATCGTTTCGGGGTTGCGGCGGAGCGTTGGGTCGGGCGGATCATCTGCGCGCGGGCGCCCATGCTTACTTCGACCCTCGACCCTCGGGTTGGCTGCGGGGCCGGTGACAAGATGTTGATGGGGGGTTGTTCCCGCTGGGGGAAGCGTTGCGGCCGCTCAATCTTTCTAGGCCGTCCACGCGAACGTGTCGGCAGCGATCGTTCGGGAGCTGGCCGCGGCGCATCAGTGTGAATCGGGCTTGGCGTGCGCAAGCGATCTGCTGGGTGGTTGGGGTTCGTTCTCAGGGTGTGTGCCGGCCTGCTGGCCGGCGCTCATTGCCAGATAGCGGAGCCGAAGCCCGGGTCAAGCGGCCAGAGCATCCGGCACGCTGAGGGGTCGACGAGCCGTCGAGTAGCGGATCCGCGCGCCGCGCGTCAAGCGGCGGTCCTCCCACGCCGGGCAGCCGTGGTGATAGAGCACTGCCTGGATCCGCTGCTGGCACTCCGAATGCTGCTCGATCGGCGTGTGACGCAACCGCACCCGCGCGCGCAAGTCAAGGATGTGATCAGGCGGGATCCAGGACTACGGCAGCCTTCCTGCCATCAGCAGCTCACGATGATGACGGGCATCAACGCGGTCGGTCTTCGCGCGCTGCTTGTTCGAACGCCGCGCCGCGGTCTCCGCCGGCTCGGCCAGATGCACCCCCGCCCCGACCGCGCGCAGCTCCTCAACGAAGAACCGCCAGCCGGTCATCGCCTCCAGCGCGACCTCCATCTGCTTGCCAGCGAACCGCGCAAGGAACCGCCGCACCCCGGCGCGGTCCGCCGGGCTAACTCGCGTGCGGCTGATCTCACCGCTGTCCAGATCGATCCACTCCGCAGTGATCTGCGCCCGATGCTGGTCAACGCCCATCACAATCGACATCTGACATCTCCCTTCACCGCGGCACCAACCAGCGCAGCGTTACGCCCGACCCATCCATTACCGTTGGGTCACGGTCGGTGCCTTCTGTCAAACGGTCCGGCCGCGCGGCCTCTAACCGCCGCGCGCCTTCCTATGGCTGTTCGACACGAAGGCCCGGCCCTCCTTCACGGCTTTGGCCCGCGTGCCGCCGGGGAACAACCCCGGATATGACATCTTTCGCAGCGCCGGTCTTCGGACGGGCTGCGGCGCGCGCTTTCGCTTTGCCACGGACCGAGTAGTCGCAGCCGGCGACTGCTTCGCCAGGATGCAGTCGTCCCTGATCGGGACCGATGTCCTGCCGTGCTCGATGTCGGCGGCGGCTCGACGGGCGGTCCATCGGGCGGTAGAGCTGGATGGTCAACGTTCAGCTCTCCAAGGAGGGAGCCATGTCCACAGGTCAGCAGCTGTTCGACGCTGCCGGCCGTCGCCGCTCGCCGGCGACGCTGGCGGAGTTTCACGCCGGCAGGGCGCCGAGGAACAAGGGACAGCACTACCCTGGCCGATCCGCCGACAGTCGATGAAATCATCGCGGTCATGCGCCACGCCCGCGAGATCCGCTACGGCAATCGCCTCAACGCTTTCATCATCGTGCTCTGGCGCGCAGGGCTACGGATCCACGAAGCGCTCGCGCTCACCGAAACCGATCTGGAAGAGCAGCGCGGGTCGATCCTGGTTAGGCACGGCAAGAACGACCGCCGTCGCCTGGTCGGGATGGACGCCTGGGGATGGACGGCGCTCGCGCCATGGCTCACGGAGCGCGCAGCCTTGCCGGTCGGTCCGCTGTTCTGCATGATCTCGGGACCCACGGCTGGGCACGCCTGGTCAGCTGCATCCGCCCGATCGCAGCTTCACCACGTCGCGCTCGAGGCCGGCGTTCGCCGTCGGTTTGCCCCCATCAGCTGAGGCATGCCCACGCTGTCGAGCTGCCGCATGAGGGCATCCCGCTGCCGCTCATCCAACGTCAGTTGGGGCACTCGCACTTGTCCACGACCGGGACCTACCTGCAAGGGATCTCCTCGGAGGAGATCATCTCCACCGTCCACGCCCGCCGCGCGCCGATGATGAACGCCAGCGCCGGTATGGCCCTGTAGACGCGCCTCGCGGGAGCGCGCGACGCGCTCCCGCGACCCTCGCCAACGTGAGCGTCGGCCCGACTATCGCTCCTCAGGTAAGCAGTAGCCGACCCCGACTACTCGGTACGTGGCAAAGCCACAGCGCCCCCAGCGGCACGTCTACCTCAAAAGCGATCGCGGGCCGCGACGAACGGCGTGATCGCGATGTCGCCCAAGCGCTCGTCCGTTCCGGGACCGTCCGGACGATCGTTCTCGGAGAAAGCATTAGCCAAGGATCAGCGCTGCTTGATGATCGATTCAGCGGTCTTGCGGTCACCGGGTCGACTTCGGCATTGGGGGATGGTGGTCCGGTGGTCCCGGAGATTGGAGTAGTCTGGCCCCCGGTGAAGAAGCAGGTTCTGATCCTCGGCGCCGGATTCGGTGGCTTGGAGCTCGCGACGCGGCTCTCCGAGACCATCCCTGACGCAGTTCAGGTCACGCTTCTTGACCGCAACGACGCCTTCTTTTTCGGCTTTTCCAAGCTTGAGGTCATGCTGGGCCGCCAGTCGGCCGAGGACGTGAAGCTTCACTACCGTGACATCCGGAGCGATGGGGTCGAATTCCGGCAGGAGAGCGTGACAGGTATCGACGCGGCCGCCCGGCGAGTCACCACGGACGCGGGTTCGTACGACGCTGACTTCGTCGTCGTCGCGCTCGGCGCTGACTACGACATGGCTGCCACGCCGGGCTTCGAGACAGGCGGGCACGAGTATTACACGCTCGCTGGCGCCGAGCGGCTCCGCGACGCGCTTGCCGAGTTCGATGGTGGGAGAGTGCTCATCTCGGTCCTCGGACAGCCGTTCAAGTGCCCGCCGGCTCCGTTTGAAGGGTGCTTCATGCTGGACGAATACTTCACACAACGCGGCATCCGCGACGCAGTTCAGATGTCAACGACTTTCCCGATGCAGCGCCCGGTACCGGTGACCGGCGCGGTTGCGCAGATGTTCCGCGACGGACTTGCCGAGCGTGGCATCGAGGAGCTGCCCCAAACCCTTGTTATCGGCATCGACCCGACGACCCGCACCGCACGACTCGCCGGCGGCGGGACGCTGCTCTACGACCTGTTCGTCGGCATTCCCGTCCATCGAGCGCCACGTGTGCTTTCGGCCTCAGGCCTCACCGTCAACGGCTGGGTGCCCGTCGACCAGTCCAACTTGCGGACCGAGTTTCCGGGCGTCTACGCCATCGGCGATGTTTGCACTGGCGCGAGGACCGTTCCCAAAGCGGGGATCTTCGCGGAGTCGGCAGCGCTGGTGGTCGCCAGTGATATTGCTGCAGCGATCTCGGGCGGGGAGCCCCCGGCGCCGTTCGAGGGTTCCGGCATCTGCTACGCCGAGTTCGGCGCAGGACTCGTGAGCAAGGTCGAGATCAACTTCCTCGGGGGCGAAAAGCCCGAAGCCCAGCGGTACGACCCGTCGCCCGAGTACGCACGCGAGAAGGAAGAGTTCGGCTCGACCCGGCGAGCACGCTGGTTTGGTCGCTGACGCGTCTGGCGAGTAGACGCTGCTCCCGACCCGTTCAGCGTGACGCAAGCGCGCTGACAATCGAAATCGGCACTGATGGTCGGATCGCCAACACAGCCCCTCTGGGCCAGAAGCATCGGCCTGGTCCCGCACGGCAGACTGTTAAAACCGGCCCGCGTTGCAGCAGCCGCCGCGAACCGGGGAACCGGACCTCGCTCGCCCGCCATCAAGCAAGAGCGCCGCTACGCGAGACCGAGTAGCAGTGGCGGTTACCGGACGATCGGATTCCTTGAGAGCGATCGTCCGCGCGGTACCGGAGCGGACGAGCGCTTGGACGACATCTCGATCACGCCGATCTTCGTGGCCCGTCGGCGGGCACGTGATCGCTTTCGCGCCGGACGCGCGGCCGGCAGCGCTATAGCTCTGCCACGCACTCGATGGTCGCGACCGGCGCAGCTGGCGACTGCTTCGCCCGGAGGAAGCGCAAGTCGAGCGGCACCAGCCTGATCCAGCCGCCGCGCTTCTGCTTCCATAGCGAGCCGCGCTACTCCTTACGCGTGAACTCGATCACCCGAACCTCGGGTTCAGCGTGATCCGGCGGAGCTGATCCGCCCCAGAGATCTCCGCGCCGAGGCTTCTCTTCTCAGCCGCGCTTCTCGGCTGGCGGGTCTTGCCGGAGGCCCGGAACCCGTCGGCTGGCGGACTCGGCGAGGCGGGTCAAGCTCGAGCTCGAGCTCGAGCGTTCTCTACGACCACTATGACCACGATGCCGCCGCCGTCACGGACGGTCCCGCGATGGGTCGAGCAGGTACTTCGCGCCGGTGCCGCGACGCGCGGCGGCGGCGATGACGTCTGGGTCGAGGATGTCGTCCAACCCGATCGTCTTTGTGTAGCGAGAGGCGAACGTCGTTGTCGCCTCGGCCAGGACGCGGTCACGCATCCGGCTGACGATCTCGCCGCCGAGCCTGACCATCGCGTTCGTCAGCAGGTATCCGCCGACGCTCCAGGTGAGTCCGAACCTGCGTTCGATGACGGTGGGGGAGAAATCGAGCGAGCCATAGATATAGACCTGCTTGCGCACCGTGGTTCCGTATGGCGTGTATGCCGTGAGCGGCGGCTGTGCGCGTTCCATCGCCGTGAGGATGTCGCCCGCGAGGGTGCCGCCGCCGACGGCATCGAAGGCGATCGTCGCGCCCGTCGCGCGGATGGCTTCGCTGAGCTGGTCGGCGAAGTCCGCCTGCGAGGAGTCGACGACGTGCACGCCGCCGATGTCACGCAGTGCCTGCGCCTGCTCGGCACGACGGACTATGTTGACGAGCCCGATGCCGTCCGCGGCGCAGATCCGCACGAGCATCTGCCCGAGGTTGGAGGCAGCTGCGGTGTGGACGAGGGCGGTGTGGCCCTCGGCGCGCATTGTCTCGACCATCGACAGCGCGGTGAGCGGGTTGACGAACAGCGCCGCGCCCTGCACGGTGCTGACGCTGTCGGGCAGCTCCACGACCGCGGCCGCGTCGATGACCCTGTAGTCGGCCCACATCGATCCGCCGACGAGTGCGACGCGGCGGCCGATCAGCCGTGCCGCGCCCACGCCCGCCGCGATCACGGTGCCCGCGCCCTCGTTGCCGACCGCGAGCGGCGTGTCGAACCGGTCGCGGTAGAGCGGGAGCGAGCTCTCCGATACGCGCCCCACGAGGGCGGTGCCATCCGGCCGCAGCGTCCCGGGATCGACCGCACCCAGCAGCACTCCAAGGTCCGATGGGTTGATCGGTGAGGCTTCGACGGCGACGAGCACCTCGCTCTCACGCGGAGCGCGAAACTCGCGCTCGGCGAGCTCCAGACGGAGCTCGCCACTGGAGGTGATCGTGGATCGCAGGCTGCGTCCGCGGGCTGGGATCGCGTCGGGGAAGGTCATGCGCAACCGTGTGAGACGGAGCACTGAGCCTATCGAGCGCGGCGGACCGGCGACCGGCGTGGGGAGCGACACCGACAAGGGCGGCCGACGGTACGGAGCCCGCGCGCCCGTGAGTGCACGCGATTGACTCTGGGCGCTTCCCTGAACGCCTCCGCGGGAGCCTTGGCATACTCAGGGCATGGCCACGCAGCCTTCATCCTCGGACCGTTTCTCGGTCGTCGAGTTGACCGTGCGCGGCGCACAGCGCGATCTGCTTGAGGTCGATCCACTCGATTTCGGGCCGGACGCCCCGGCGACGAGAGCCCTCGAGGCCGAGCGCGGTCCGCAGCCTGGCGACGTGCGCCAACGTGGCGATTAGCGCGCCGCTCGCACACCAGGACTCTTCGCGAGGGTGTGCCTGGAGGATCGTGTCGCACAGGTCGGCGGCTTGGAGCTCGAGCGGCTCACCGCCGGGGATGTGAGCGGCTTCTTGGCGCGTGAGTGTCCGCGCCGGTCGGTGAACGCGGCGCGGGATCTCGCGGCCCGGCTGCAGCAGTTGTTGCGGTATCTGCATGTCGTCGGGGTGATCGGCACGCCGCTTGAGTGGGCGGTCCCGCCGGTCGCGGATCTCCGCGGCCGGTCGCTCCCGATGGCGTCGCGCCCGAGGTGATCACGGCGTTGTTGGCGTCGTGCGATCTGCAGCTCGTGATTGGGCGCCGCGACTTCGCTGTGCTGTTGCTGCTCTCACGGCTCGGCCTGCGGGCCGGGGAGGTCGCCGCGATCCGGCTTGATGATGTCGATTGGCGTGCGGGCGAGCTGCTCGTGCGCGGCATGGGACATCGCGACGACACGATGCCGCTGCCGGTCGACGTCGGCGAGGCGCTTGTCGAGTATCTGCGGGTCCGTCCGGCGAGCGAGCATCGCGCGTTGTTCCTCTGCGCGTTGGCCCCGTTCGGGCCTGTGAGCAGTCATGTCGTCGCGATGATCGTCAGGCGGGCGTGTCGTCGTGCCGGGATCCCTTGGCCGGGTTCGTGCAGTTCGTCGAGCAGTCCGGTGCACGGACGATCACGACGGAGCTTGCGGTCGCGTGGGCCAGGCAGCCGCAGGGTGTCGCGCCGATTCGCTGGAGTCAGCGGCTCGGGATGGTCCGCGGGTTCGCGAGCTACCTCGCGACGATCGACCCGGCGACTGAGATCCCTCCCGCCGATGTGCTGTCCGCTCCTCAGCAGCGCGTCGCGCCGTATATCTACTCCCCTGAGGAGATCGCGGCGCTGATGGACGCCGCCCGGGATCTCTGGCCGCCGGTGCGGGCGGCAACGATGCGCACCGCGATCAGGCTGCTCGCCTGCAGCGGGATGCGGATCGGGGAGATGCTCGTGCTCGACGACGCCGACCTCGACAACGATGACGGGGTGATCACCGCGACCGGGAAATGGGGCAAGCAGCGGCAAGTGCCTTTGCACCCAACGACGATGCAGGCGCCGCGCGCCTACCAGCAGACCCGCGACGAGTACCGGCCGGTGCGGCCGACCGAGGCGTTGTTCATCACCCGCCACGGTGATCGGCTGACGAAGGGCGCGTTCCTCAAAGCGTTCCGTGCGCTGCTGATCACCGTCGGCCTGGAGGGCGCCGGCGCGCGGGAGCGGCCCCGTCCGCATGACATTCGGCACAGTTCACGGTGCGGACGATGATCAACTGGCATCGCGCCGGCGTTGATGTCCGTCGTGAGCTTCCGAAGCTCTCGACGTATTCGGGCATGTCTCACGGAGAGCACGTTCTGGTACCTGGAGGCGGTCCCGGAACTGCTCGAGCTCGCCGCTCGCGATCTCGACCACCTCATTGAAGGGGACGGGCGATGACGCTGCTGGCGCCGACGATGCAGGCGTCTTTACCGACCGGATGATCAACCAGAAGAACGCCAGCCCCAGGACGATCTGCGCGTACCGCGACACGATGCGGCTGCTGCTCACGTTCGCGACCGAGACGACCGGCACCCCGCCCAGCCGGCTGGATATCGAGCAGCTCGGCGCACCGTTCATCGGCGCGTTCCTCGATCACCTCGAACGCGACCGCGGGAACAGCCCGAGAACCCGGAACGCGCGTTTGGCGGCGATCCACTCGCTATATGGCTACGCCGCGCTGCGTCACCCTGAGCACGCGCACACGATCGCGCGGGTAATCGAGATCCCGCAGAAGACGAACGAACGCGCGACCGTCTGCCATCTCGAACCGCCGGAGATCAAGGCGCTGCTCGCTGCACCGGGCCGCTGCACCTGGCTCGGGCGTCGCGATCACGCGCTGCTGCTGACCGCGATCCAGACCGGACTGCGTGTCTCAGAGCTCTGCGGCGGCGTGCGGATCGGTCATGTTCGGCTCGAGGGCGGCGCGAGCATCCAGGTCCTCGGGAAACGACGCAAGCAGCGCGTCACGCCGCTCACTCCCGGCACAGTCAAAGTCCTGCGCGTCTGGCTGCGGGAGCGCCATGGCAAGGATGATCCGCTGTTCCCGACCCGGCAAGGAGGTCCACTGAGCCCGAAGGCTGTCGCGTGGCTGCTGGACAAGCACACCACGACCGCCGCGGCCCGCTGCCCGTCGCTGAACAAGAAGCGTGTGCCGCCGCACGTGCTGAGACACACGAATGCGACGCTCGTGCTCGCCAAGAACGACATCGCGACCGTCGCGCTGTGGCTCGGGCACGAAGGCACGAAATCGACGGAGGTCTATCTGCAATCCAACACCGCCATCAACAGGAAGCGATCGACAAGATCGCCGCGATCGACACGCCACCCGGCCGCTACAAGCCCTCCGACAAGCTCCTCGCGTTCCTGGAAAGCCTCTGAGCGGAGTGTGAACCGGCCCTCAGCCGGTGCAGGTCTCCTCAACCGCTTCACCGTCCACGACCGGAGGGTTGATGTCGAGCCGGACATAGATCCGGGCCCGGCAGCGCGGGCACATCGCGATGCTCTCCTGGTCATGCGCGACCCAGCGAACGATCTCGTGCCCCATCCGCCGTGCCCGCTCAGCGGCACCCGGGAGGACCTCGCTGCGTTCCAGTGCGGCGGACAGCACCGCGAACTCCTGATCCTTCGGGACGGTCCGACGCAACCCGGCGATCGCGCGGTCACCGGAGCGGATCGTGAACACCCGGATCTTGTCCGCCCTCGCCTTCGCGCGGATCTCCGCCCGCCACAGCTCCGGATCGACACCCTCCGGTGAGCTGGCCTGACCGCGACGCAACAACCCCCCGTAGTCGCCCGGCCGGTCGCGGTAATCATCGGCGATCCGGCGAAACCGCTCGTCATGCTCAGGCTTCACTGGAGGCGTCCAATCGGGTGGCTACGGATAGACGGAGCCGACCTCGAGCAGATGCCAGTGAGCGTTGCGGCGGGCGGCGACGATGAACACCATCCAGCCCTCCTGAGCGAGCTCGCTCGCGCGCTTGGGAACCTGGACCGGGCCGATCCCGCCCTCGAACCAGATCTTCCCCGACTCAACCCGATCGATCATCAACTGATCCTCGACCCAGTCCTCCTCGCCGACATCGTCCACGTCGATATCCGGCGATTTCATCGCGATCTCGACGAGCAGGTCGGTGAGACGATCCGCCGCGGGAAGCTCGCGGGCGCTGCCCCGCGCGCGGTCGACGGCGATTTCGGCCGCGTCAGACTCGATATACGCGTGCTGCTCGAGCCAGCGGGCGAGCTTGCCGGTGACCGTCCCCGCAGCCTTCAGCAGCTCCTGGCCGGCGCTGACCTTCCGGACCATGAAATAGCCGAGGAACTCGCCGAGATGCGGCGGGATCTCATCCGGCCCGAACAGTCGGCAGAACGCGCCCTCATCCCCAGCGTCGAACGCCTTCTGCCACCGCTTCGCGTCCCTGGCACCAAGCACGAATACGCATACGTGTTCAAGCTGTCGCGCAGCAGCCGGATCACGTCCTCGTAGTTGCGATACGTCCGATCCGACAGACGTGCGCGCTGGTCGTGCAGGAACGCGTCGAGCGCCTGATCGATCGTCAACGTGTCCGGCATCGCGAAGCGCAATCTACCCGCGCGGCCCGACGGTCCCGTTGCGTCGATCACGCGATCGAGCTGCTCACCCGCGTGCACGGCGCCGGCGAGCTGCCGTTCACGCTCGCCGTCGTGCTGGTCTGCACCTGCCGGCGGTGGGACCGCGTCACCGCGAAGCTGATCGCCGCGATCCAGGACAGCGGGCTGCTCGAGAACGCCGACGTGTTCCTTGCCGAGGACCACGCGATCGCCTACCCGCTGGCGTGGGCCTCTCCGCAATGGCTCGCGATCGACCTGCACGACGGGATCGGCCGCACCTACACCGTGACCAACGACACCCCGGCAGCGCACCACGTCCGGCCCGAACCGCCACTACGCCGCTGGGCCGCACGCCACGCGCTCCACGCGCGTCCGGAGCGGCTCGCTGAACTGCTGGGCACCGCCGAACGGCTCGAGCCGCGCCCCGTGACGCCGCGATCCACGGCCTGCTCGACGCCGCCGGCGAGCTCGACGAACCGGCACGGCGCACAGTGGTCGATCGCGGGCTCCGTGCCGCGCACGGAAGCGTGCGCATCGCCGCGCTCGAGCTGCTCTGCGAACTGGATGGCATTGAACCCGCTCGGCGACTCGCGGCCGCGGACCCCAACGCTCAGGTCCGGAAATGGCCACCGCCGGCCGACACGCCGACGCCGAGTCTGTTCGCGGTGTGATGAGCTCGCCGCGACCGAAACCCAGCACCAAGCTGCTCGACGCGATGATCGAAGAGGCGACCGTCGACGCCTACAACGACGAGGAGCAGATCACCGGCCTGTTCACGATGCTCGAGGAGCACCTCGTGCTCCCGTTCGACACCGACA
The DNA here is from genome assembly GCA_963709135.1 of uncultured Solirubrobacterales bacterium. Taxonomy (GTDB): domain Bacteria; phylum Actinomycetota; class Thermoleophilia; order Solirubrobacterales; family Solirubrobacteraceae; genus Palsa-465. The sequence continues at coordinate 1,737,235 of CAVPVI010000005.1, forward strand.
TGCTCGGGATCACCGTCACCGTCACGAAGCTCGACCTGACCGCGGGCAACGAGATCGTTGTTATCTGCCGCCGCGATGCGCACAAGCAGGCGATCCAGCGGCATCATCGCCGAGGGGTACTACGGCCCCCGACCGACCCGGATAGTGCGATCACAGCCCGCGAGATGCTGATCAGGGAAGGGGTCCGTCTCGACACGGCTGGCCGAGCGTTACAGCAAGACCGCTTCGTGGCAGCCGACTGGCCTGAATGCGCGCCTAGCTCGGGAGGTCTCCGCCACCGAGCAGTTCTGAGGCCAGCCATCAGCAGCGATCCATAGCGCGCTCAGCTGTCGCTGAATGCGCGACTGGCGCCGAGCACGGGTCGATCGTCCAGGCGCGTAGGCGGCGCCGGGCCAAGGGCGCGTCGCTGCTCCAACAACCTGCGCGACTTCCGAATCGCTCCGGCCGGTTTCAAGCTCCGTGGCGTCGTATTCCCCTGCTCCGCCGATTCTCTCGGATTTGTTCTTCCTGCTCGTCGGTGAGCGGCGGCTTCCCATCATCGGCGCGGCGCGCGTTCATGAGGGCGATGACCTTCTCATCCTCGGCGTCCGTCAGCCGGCTCGCGCCCTGGGGAAAAAGTCCTCGGCGCCGGCCGCTGGTTCGCCGGCTTGGCGTCACCAGTTGCCGCGGCCAGAATGACAGCCGCGTCCACGCTGATCACTCAGTTGATTGCTCCAAAGAACAGGCTTCTTCGGTTGTTTCCGCTGCGTGCCGCCGTGGTAAGTGGCCACACCTCCTCGATGAGCCTGGCTCTGGGCCAGATCCGAGCGCGCGCCAGGCTGATTCCGAATCAAACTCGAGGCCCGACGGGAGAGCGGCGATCTCGGTGGCAGAGAACTTGCGATACCTGAAGACAACACCGCATCACCGACAAACTGCCGATACGGAGCCCCAACAGCCACTATCAAGCCATCCCCCGCCAACAGTCTCAGCTTGAGCTGTGCATCGTAGGAAACGCCCCATATGCCCAGGCCCAACATCCCCTGAACTTGCGAGAGCATCTCCCGTGGCCTGTCGCCAGCTCCAGCCTGCGTCGAATAAGCGATGTAGTGCGCCACCAGCCGACCTTACACCTTGCTCGCCACGGCCCGAGGCCTTAGCCGTCGGCTCCGCGCGGCCGCGGGAATCAACCCACCGAGCCGATGCGAGGATCGCGAAGGCGCAGCCGATGGTCGTACGTCAGATCTGCCCAGCGCGCGCCGTTCGCCCTGAGCCCGGGTCTCCTCAGGGAACGAGACACTGCAAGCTCGCACATTGGGCGTACAGGCGCCGAGCGCGAGCCTCGCTTCCTGCGGGCTCCGGCGATGCCGGTCCGGCGTCGGCGGTAGCTTGAGGTCGTGCACCCGACCGCCGCTCGCTTCGCCGAACGCCTGCGCCAGCGGGGGCTCGAGATCGAGGTCACGACCCTCAGCGACTCGGCGCGGACCGCCGCGCTCGCCGCGGCGGCGCTGAACGTCGAGGTGGGGCAGATCGTCAAGTCGCTCGTGTTCGAGCGCGACGGTGAGCCGGTAGTCGTGCTGTGCGCGGGCGACCGCCGGGTCGATGCCGACCGGCTCGGGCTCAAGCCCGCGAACGCCGACCGCGTCCGCGCCGTCACCGGCTTCTCGATCGGCGGCGTGCCGCCGCTCGGCCACGACCAAGACCTCGACACGACGATCGATGAATCGCTCAACCGGTTCGAGATCGTGTGGGCGGCGGCCGGCACGCCGCACGACGTGTTCGGGATCAAGACGGTCGCGCTGATCGACGCGATCCCCGGCGCGCACGTCACGACGGTCAGCTGACCTCGGCCGGCTGCATCCGCTCACACATAGCCGGCCGAGCTGGTCGCCGGAGGCGGCACAGCGAGGGCGATGCGGTCCTCGACGCAGTCATAACCGTCCCCGAGGTCTCCTGCAGCCCGACCCCTCGGCGACTACAAGCAACAAAGCGAGGCAGGTAGTTGAGGTAGTCGTCGAAGGCCTGCAGATCGGCCCGAATACACGTGCAGATCGGCATACAAACACGACCTTGCTCTCGTCGACGCCAGCGCGGGGGTGGCGACTCGCGCCCACCCCAATGCAGTCCTCTGCGGGCCCTGCGGAACGTGGCCTTCACCGAAAGCATGACTTTGGCGGTGGATCAGCTGAGCCCGCGAATGTATTGGCACGCCCCGTCAGACGAGGCGCTCGAGATCTGGCCGAGAGACGGCAACTGCTGGCCACGGCGCGGATCCCGCGGCGCCCGAGTGAAGCCTCGCGCCGCCGATCTCGGCCGGCGCCGCGACCGTTGAATCCGACCGGCGCGCACCACTCGAAAACCCGATCTGCTGCTCTCGCGTGACCGAAGCAGCAAGTTGGGTTGCCATTCCGGTCCTGGGTCTCCATGCTGGTCGGCATGGACAACATCGAGTTGTACGACGCGGCTCGGCGCGAGCGTCGGGAGGAAGTCGTCTGATGGCCGGACACGACCAGGTCTCTGAGGACGAAGGGGCGGCGATGTTCGAGCCGCCGAGCTGGGACAAGCGCTACTCCGGCGAGGAGCAAGTCTGGAGCGGGAACCCGAACGCGCAACTCGTCGCCGAGGTCTCAGGGCTGACGCCGGGGACGGCGCTTGACGTCGGTTGCGGAGAGGGCGGCGACGTGATCTGGCTCGCCCGCCAAGGTTGGATGGTCACCGGCGCCGACTTCTCCGCCAACGGGTTGGCCCGTGCCGCCCGGCACGCCGAGGAAGCGGGCGTCACTGACCACACCGACTGGTGGCAGGTGGACGCCCGAACCTTCGCGGCCGCGGGCCGGTCTTATGACCTCGTCACCAGCCACTTCCTGCACCCACCCGACGGTGGGATGGTCGAGGTCACGCATCGGCTGTCCGAGGCTGTCGCTGCCGACGGGCACCTCCTGATCGTGGGCCACGCACCATCCGAGATGTTCACCCACCTGACCGCCACCCACCGCAACGCGATGTTCAACCCCGAGGACCTGCTTCCCGGCCTCCCCGACAACTTCGAAGTTCTCGTGGCCGAACAGCGGCCGCGGACCGTGACCCGCGACGGCAAAACGCTCGACATCCTCGACTCCACGCTGCTCGCGCGGCGTCACTGAGGCGAGGCCCGGAGCAACGCAGCGTGGACCACGCCGATCGCCGAAACGAGGGCGCCGATGGAGACCCGAACGTCGGTGGGTTTGCATAGGCAGGCTCGCCTGATCGGGCCGGACAGAACGCGGCGGTACGACCGTGGGGGCCCTGCTGCGCATATGTCATTCGGCGCTGGCGGACGGGTCGTCCAAATCCAGCGTCGTCTGGCCGGCTTCGTGTCTACGAGCTGGCGGCGTAATCCGCTGATTGCCTGCCTCAGCGACGGAACGTCTGTCGTGACCACGTCGGCGACGATCTCATGCTGGGTGTCGAAGTACCGGTGCGTGAGGTGATCACGCATCCGGGCAATCTCACGCCACGGCACCTCTGGCGTTTGAGCGAGGAGTTCCGGGTCGATTGCCTTGACCGCTTCGCCGATCTCTATCAGTCGCGCCCGGCACGCGTCGAAGACAAGCTCGTCGTCGATACTGCCGCGCGTCAGGTGCCGGTCGATCGCCTTGATCGCCGCCTCGATATCCGCAAGGCGCCGATCGTCGTCGCGCCGGCTCACAGCAAGACTGCGTCGGTGAGGGCGTCCTGTCGGACTTCGGCGCGGAGGCTCTCGACGGTGCCCACATCAACGCGCACGCCGAGAATGTCCTCGGCATCGCACGCCAGCGAGAGTAGATCAAGCGGGCGCGCACCAGGGCCGAGCGTCACCAGCAGGTCGACGTCGCTCTCAGCGGTGTCCTCGCCGCGCGCAATCGAGCCGAACAGCCGCACGTCATCGGCATGTCGACGCTCAGCAGCCTCAAGCAGTTGCGTCCGGTGAGCGACGACGAGCTCACCGAGTGGGGTTGCTGGCACAAAGCGCCTAATACCGCAATCGTAAGCGCCGCCGAGGCGGCCGACAATCCGCGCCGCAGCACTCGACCTTCGATCCCGGCGGATCAGCGTCGCTGATCGCCGAATGCGCGGCGAACCAGCCTGCGCGATTGCAGCAATACGTAGGCAGGTCAGGCGGCAGCTGGCGCTCCTCGTGCTAGCAGGCAGGCGGGAGTTCAGCTAACTCCGGGTCGAGCAGCGCTTCTGCTCGCACGCGATAGGTATCGTCAGGGTGGACAGGTCGGGACGATGGCGTTCGTGGCGCGGCGATCAAACTGAACGGTGCCGGCCGACGATCGCTGCCCGTCAAGGTGATCGCGCCGAGGCGGCGGCTACCGCCCCCGTATCGAGCGACCGTGAAAGCAGCCGTGCGAACGCCTACCGCTGCCGGATCTCTGAGCTGAGATCGGCGAGCAGCGGAGCTGAGCCTCCCGCAACGGGACGAGCGGACGCGGAGCGCCGGGGGCTGCGGCGCTGTTGGCGCCAGCCGCGACGCGGACAGGTGGGCACCGTGTGGGGACAGTGGTTCGGGTGGCCACCTGACTAAGGTCTGGCCATCAGCCGACACGCTCGGCGGTCCAGAAAGCGTGATAGGCGTCGTCCTGATAGCTGGTGAACCCGACGACTACGCCGTCGGCGAGATTGAAGACGTGCGCCGAGCTCCAGTTGAGTCGGTGCCCCTCGATCGTGCCCGACTCGGCGGTCAGCACGACCGCGCGGTGGTCGTTAGCCAGCACCTCTCGAACTTGCACGGTGAGCGTGTTGTCGTACTGATGGGCGATCGCGCCGAAGAACCGAAGGACCCCGTCTTTGCCCTCGTAGTCGCCGGCGAGTGGACTGTCGCCGGAGACGTTCCAGCGGATCTCATCGCTGAGCATGTTGAGCATCGGCTGAAGATCGCCCGACGAGATCGCGTCATAGGCGGTGCGGATCATCGTTTCATTGGGATGCGACATGGTTGGCTCCCTTGCTGCTTGTGGGTCGTCCGGTCGCGGCCTTGGTGCGCCGGCTTCTACCCCTACGACGAACGCGCGCGCCGGGATGGGACAGCCATGGGGACACAATCTGGAGCGGATCGACCGTCAATGCGGCGGGGGGAGCCGCTCGTCAGATCGTCTCCTCGGGCTCGAGGTGGCGGGGATCACGGCTGGTTGTCCCCTCGACCACCGCTCGTTCGTTGCACCATCGCAGGCACCCACCACCCCGCAGTGAAGGATCCCAGAGTGGGCGCGCGTGCTCGCTCACCTGGTTGGCTTCCTCGGCGACTTCGAGATCGCCGAGGATGCCTGCCAGGACGCGTTCGCGATCGCTGCTGAGCGCTGGCCGCGGACCGGGATGCCGCCCAACCCCGGGGCGTGGCTCACCGTCACCGCGCGCAACCGGGCGATCGATCGGATCCGGCGGGAGCGGACCCTGGCCGAGAAGACCCGCACCCTGGAGATCCCCGAAGCGGTCGAGGATGACATGGACGAACTCGAGGACATCGTGATCGAGAGCGGGCGTCTTGAGCTCATTTTCTGCTGCTGTCACCCGGCGCTCAGCACCGAGGCGCAGGTCGCGCTCACCCTGCGCGCCGTGGGCGGTCTTGAAACCGAGGACGCCCGCGCCTTTCTGACCTCTCAGGAGACGATGAAGCGGCGCCTGACGCGTGCCAAGGCGAAGATCGAGGCGTCCGGGATCCCGTTCCGGGTTCCCGCCGACCATCCCCTCCCCGACAGGATCGCCGCTGTGCTTGCTGTCGTGTACCTGACCTTCAACGAGGGCTACAGCGGGCGGGTTGACCTCGCCGTCGAAGCGATCCGCCTCGGTGGGCTGCTCGCTGAGCTGATGCCCGACGAGCCCGAGGTCCACGGCTGCTCGCCCTGATGGTGCTCCACCACGCCCGCCGCCACGCCCGGTTCGCGGACGGTGAACTCGTGCTGCTCCAGGACGGGACCGCGCGCTGTGGGACCATGCGCAGCTCACCGAAGGTCGCGCGCTGATCGACCGCCCGATCGCGCTGTGCGGCGCGGGCCCGTACGTGCTGCAGGCCGCGATCGCGGCGCTGCACTGCGAGCCGGACGTCGACTGGCCGCAGATCGCCCGCCTGTCCGCGGTCTGTTCCAGGAGGCGCGCGCGACGCTGTGGTCGAGCTCGCGCACGGCTGCCCGGTCCTCGAGATCGGCGGCGCGGTCGACGTCTACGAAGCGATCGCTATGTAGCAGCCGCACCGTGCCGGAGCCGCCGGTCGGTCGCCTACGCTCGCCGAGCCTTCGGATCACGAACCGTTCGGTCGGGCTCTGGTGGGGCGAGCGCGAGTGCGCGCTGGAACGCGGCACGGGCCTGTTCGGTGCGGCCGAGACGCGCGAGCAACTCGCCGCGTGTGGGGTGCAGGTAGGGGTAGTGCTCGAGCTCGAGCGAGTCGGCGATCGCGAGTGCCTGCTCGAGTTCCCCGGTCTGCGCGATCGCGACAGCGTGGTTGAGCGCCACGACCGGTGAGCCGGACCGGGAGCTCGCGGTCCTGCGGATGCTCGCAGCCGGGCTCAGCAACTCCGAGATCGCCTCCGCGCTCGTCGTCAGCTAAGCGACTGTCAAGACGCACGTATCGAAAGTCCTCCAGAAGCTCACGCTCCGCGACCGGGACAACGGGGCCTTCGCCGAACTGCGCGCTTCGTACGCCAAATTCGCTGCCCCCAAGCCGCACGCCTGATCCTCACGACCAACGCGCACACCACCTTGTTGAGGTGGTAGCCGGGCGTGACCGCCGCGTGCGTTTGGCGAAGCTGCTCTGTGAGCAGCGGCTCGCATTCAAGCCGATCTGCAATGGGTCGCTGTCAAGCCGCGAAAGCGCGAACATTCCCGGCGAGCTTGAACACAGTGGTGGTCGGGCCGAGCGGGAACATCTCCTGCGCCCCTGGGTACGCGAAGCAGCGGGCGCGCATCTCAGCAAGTCGGTGGGGCTCCTCGCTGGCGAGAACGGGAGCGGCAAGTCCACGATTCTCGAGGCGATCGCAGCAGCGATCGGCTTCGCGGAACGCGGCGGTGAGCCTGACCGCCTCGGTGAGCTACCGGCCGTGCCGCGAGACGTGCTCGACGAACACGATGTGCCGCTGCTGGCGCCGGTGCTGAGCGCCACCAGGCGCATCACCGGTTCCGCGTGGCCCCAAGCCGTCCACCCCGGCTGAGCTCCCTCGCCGACGCGCGATGTTCGTGGCGCTCAGTCATCGCCGGGTTCTGGGCCGATCATGATCTGTCGTAGGTATCGGTCGGGCGCGTCGAGGAAGCCGCAGATCTGACGAACTGCTTGTAGATCGTCGTAGACAGCGCTGTTGATGCCATCCTCGTCTAGCTCATAGATCTGGGCGCCGGGTGCGGCGAGCAGGACCGGCGAGTGGGTGGCGATGACGAACTGGGCGCCGGAGTTCGCTGCCCGGGTCACGATCGCGAGCAGCGCGAGCGCGCCGGTGACCGACAGTGCCGCCTCTGGCTCGTCGAGCAGATAGAGACCGTTTGCGCCGAATCGGTTGGCGGCGAGCGCCAGGAAAGATTCGCCATGGGACTGCTTGTGGAGCGGGACCTCGCCGAATATCGAGAGGTCAGGAGCGAACCGGTCGCCGCTGTCGATGAACTCGGCGACGTTGAAGAAGCTCTCGGCTCGCAGGAAGTAGCCGTTTCGCGGCGCACCTACAGGCCGTCACCGCGGCGTCTGTTCGCCGCTGCTCCGGAGGCAGCTGGGGCGTGGCCGCGAGCTGGCCGGAACTCGCGAGGAGGAACCACCGCCGGCATGACGGCATGATCGCTTTCGCCGTGAGTCGCTCCCGGGGCCACCATCGCTTCGGCGACTTAGTGCTGCCCGCCGTAAGTTCTGTCCCACCGAGAGGCGGTCCTGAGGGATGGCTGGCAAGGAGGCAGGAGGCGTGGCGCAGCAGCGCTGCGCGAGCCGTCGAGGACGAAGCCAGACGCCCTCAGGGACGCCTCGAATGGGATGGAACTTACGGTGGGTAGCACTTAGGAGCTCCTCCTTGACATGAACCAGGGGTGCGGGCCGATCGGTCGACTTCTCGATCCTGGTCGGCTCTAGCGAGACCTGGCTTTTGGCGACGAGCAGGTAGGCGGCGGCGTGAGGTGTGAGACGCGGTCGTGCTCGCGCGGGTGTTGTGCGGTTACGCTGAGATTGCCTCGTTGGCGGGCACTGACCCACACTTTCGTCCGGGGCGGTGCGGGAGTTCTGCTGATCGTCATGTGCCGGCGCGCGGTGGCGCGGCGGGTAGTCGCACCGTGACGGACAGTCCGCCAGCGGCTCGGGGGGTGAGGATGAGGGTTCCGTTGTGCGCTTCGGTGATGCTCTTGACGATCGCCAGGCCGAGGCCGACGCCTGCGTGGTCGGTGCGGATCCGCTTGGAGGCACGCTGAAACGGCTCGGCGAGCGTGGCGACCAGCTGCGTGGTGAGCTTCTGGCCGGTGTTCTCGACAGTGAGCTCCACCCTGTCCGGGCGAGCGCTTGTGGTGACCCACACGGTGCCGCGTTCGTGCAGGTTGTGGACGATCGCGTTGTGCACGAGGTTTGTCGCCAGCTGTTGCAGGAGGACGAGCGAGCCGACGGTGGTGGTCGTCTCGCCCGAGCTCTCGATGGTGACGCCGCGCTGGTCTGCGAAGGGCAGGAGCGTTTCGGTGGCGTCTTGCGCGATGAGGGACAGGTCGACGTGTTCTCGGGCGAATGATCGCTGGTCGGCGCGGCTGAGCAGGAGCAATGCTTCGGTGAGGTCGATCGCTCGGGTGTTGACGGCGTGGAGGCGGTCAACGAGTTCGCTATTGGCGCGGTCTGGGTCGTTACGAGCGACGTCGAGCAGGGTCTGTGTGATCGCCAGCGGAGTGCGCAGCTCGTGGGAGGCGTTGGCTGCGAAACGCTGCTGTTCGGCATCGTGTGCCTCGAGCCGCGCGAGCATGACGTCGAAGCTGTCGGCGAGCTCGCGGAACTCGTCTCTGCGGCCCGGTAGCCGGATGCGGTGCGACAGCGATCCGGCCGCCGCCGTGCGGGTGGCGTCGGTGAGGCGAGCCAGCGGCGCGAGCATCCGGCCGGCGAGGACCCACCCTCCAACGAGACCGAGCACCAGCAGCAACGCCAACACTGCGGCTGCCCTGGGGGCGAAAACGTGCAGGAGCCTCGACCGGACGGGAAAGACCCCATGAAGGGAGGTGCCAGTGCTGCCGGGGACGATGAACGCACGGTCCGGGACGTAACGCAGAAGGAACAGCCACACGGCGCCCATCAGCAAGGCGCCTGCAAGCATGAGGAAGCCGGCGTAGCTGAGGGTGAGCTTCAGGCGAACGCTCAAGCCAGGGGCTCTATCCACGGTCTCCTCCTTCATGCCGGCTGTCTGGTTGGGTGCTGATGCGGTACCCAACGCCGGCTACGGTGGCGATGATCCAGGGTTCGCCGAGGCGCTTACGTAGTGCTGAGACGGTGATGCGCACGGCGTTGGTGAACGGGTCTGCGTTCTCATCCCACGCCCGTCTCAGGAGCTCTTCGGCGCTGACGACTCCGCCTTCGGCAGCGATCAGGACTTCAAGCACGGCGAACTGCTTGCGGGTGAGCGCGACGTAGCGGCCCTCGCGGTGGACCTCGCGGCGGAACGGGTCCAGTCGCAGGCCGGCGGTCTCTCGCACGGGCGGCCGGTGGTGGGCACGGCGGCGATCGAGTGCTCTGAGACGGAGCACCAGTTCTCGCAGTTCGAAGGGCTTGGTGAGGTAGTCGTCGGCGCCGAGTCCGAACCCCGTGGCCTTGTCATCGAGCCGGTCGGCGGCGGTGAGCATCAGGATCGGCATGCCGCTCCCGGACGCGACGATCCGTTTGGCGATCTCATCGCCGGAAGGCCCGGGGATGTCGCGATCCAACACGGCGATGTCGTAAGCGTTGACGTCCAGCAACTCCAGTGCAGTGTCGCCGTCACCGGCGACGTCCGCCGCGATCGCCTCCAGGCGCAGGCCATCGCGGATGGCTTCGGCCATGTAGGGCTCGTCCTCGACGATCAACACCCGCATATGGTCTCGATGCTGCCAGCCCGGACATATCGTGGGCATATCGAAAAACGCATACGTGATGGCAACACCCTGCGGGCTTGACTCGCAGGCATGACCAACAGGCAACCAGCACGAACCGCCGCCCGCCGTATCGAACCAACCGTGGCGACCGGCAGGGTCACGCCGGCCATCGAGACGATCTGGCGGAAGGCCGGAAGTTCATCGCCAGCTGGAAGACGCGCAGCTGGGTCGGACTCCGCGGCAGGAGGATGCCTGGCGTTCTTCAACCGGCTAACTGCCGACGGACGCTCCCAGACGGCGGCCGGCGTCGTCCTGGGGCAGCAGCGGCAGGGCAGCGACACCTCGGTGCTCCTCGCCGCCGCGGGCGACGCCGCCACGCAGCTGGTCAAGTCCGTCGCCCCAGCGATCCGCGCGGGCACGATCGCTACGCCCGCAGCGGCCGGCGACTCCAGGAGGAGACGCCGGCCGCCCTACTCAGCCACTGCCACCCGCCCCGGTCTTTGCCTGGCACGCCACTGCTATCGACGCAACCACTACCCGCAGGAGAACACATGGGTACAAGACGACGGGCGCTGGCCGCCCTCGCCCCGATCGCCACGGCCGCCGTGATCAGCGCGTGCGCTTCAAGCGCATCCCATCCGCCGCAGAACCCGGGGGGATGAGCGCTCTCCACACCGCGATGCAGAAGTGTCGCGACGTGGCGGCCGCAGCGGGGGTCACGCGGTGAGGCGCAAGACGTCGGTTGGCCGCAGGGCCATTCCTGAATGCCTAGCCGCCACCCGCGCCTTGGTCATCACGGCCGGTCCGAACCAACGGGCCCTACCCGTGCACCCGTCGCCGCTGACCACCGCTCAGGCGCAGAAGAGGACGCTCTCCGTGGGAATCTGTTGCGGCGGGCATTACCGCCTGCTTTGCCTATACCTATAGACGGTTGTCAGCGTTCGGCGCCGGCCAAGCCGGCCTGGGGATCGCGGATGATCGTGCCAAGCAGGCCCGATGCGAGCAGTCCTGGTCCGAGGGATCCGGACCCATCTTCACCGACTGTTGGGAGCTGGCGGAGCGCGGATCTGGTCGCCGCCGACATATGCGTGAGCTGCCATCGGATCTCGTCGGCGACAGCCGCTGAAGGGTCGGGGCCAGCGGGGCCAGCCGCCTTGGCGGCGTACGCGGCGACACCCAGGGCGTGCGCGCCCATGTGGGCAATGGCTGCGGCCTGCCCGGCCGCTTTCGCGTCAGCCGCCGCTGACGGACTGGCATCCTCGCGCGCGGCGGCGCCTCCGACGAAGCGAGCCGGATCTCTTCTGCGACATCGAGTTCGCCGCGGGAAAAGGCCCGCGTGCGGGCGATGGCATCGTGTGGACGGGTATCACCTGGAGCTTCCGCTTCGAACAGCCACAGCACACGCTCTGCGCAGTCCGCCGCCCACCCGGCGACGATCCGCCTGTCGGCTTCGCTAAGTGTTTGCGGAGAGCCCACCGTTCTGATTCTCCCAGGCACCCAAGCCGACCCCCCGAGCCGTCGTTCGGCGAGATCCTCGCGGTCGAAATCGCGCATCCATTTGCGACGATCGCGTCGCGAACGTAGGCCGTCAACCCCGGCTCGACCTTCTCGTAGTTGGCCGCGAACCGCGAGTCGGCAACGTACATCTCGCCGAGCGCTGCGGACGCTGCATAACCATCACGAGCGTGGGCTGCCGTCGCCAGCGGCCGGACCGACTCGGACTACCGGCTGTGCTGCGAGCGGGACCTCGAAGCGGCCGCGGGAGATCCTCGGCTGGCGGGCGCTGGTCTTCTCGCTCGCTGAGATCGGCGAACTGCTGGACGAGCCCGGCTAGGACGTAGCTTGGACTCCGTGAAGACGGTTGGCGAGGTCAGCGCTCTGGCGGGCGTCACTTTAGGCCCAACCAGGGAAAAGACCTCTGGGACGCCACCGAACCCCCTCTATGTCCCCCAGAAGTCCGGGACTACTTCTCCGTCCCCCTCCACACGTGGACCGAAGATCAGCACCTCGAGGCCCTCCGGACCGGCTTGGAATGACCGCACCGTCCCAGGGCTGACCCGCACCGCGTCGAGCTGCGTCAGATCCACCAGCTCGTCATCCAGCTTGACGCGTCCCGAACCGGCCAACACGACGTAGATCTCCTCGGCCTCACGATGCCGGTGAGCAAAGGCTTCGCGTTGACCCGGCTTGATGATCAGGTAGTTGACGCCAGTCTGGTCGGCACCGAGAACCTCGCGGGGAAAGCGTGCCTCCTGGGTATTCGAAAGTCCGTGCTTGAGCGCGGAGTCCTCGACCTCCCTTAGATTCTTCATCGCGTAGCTCATGGACGTGGAGCCTAGTGCGCACGCCCGAGACGCGCTGCCGCCAACCGGCGGCGGCAGGCCATCGCTGCTTGCGACCGCTGCTTGTGGCGCATGCCTTTGTGGCTGGTGCGGATCGTTCCGACCATCTTCATGTTGATCACCGCAAAGCGTTATGCCTGGAGCGGCAGGAAGGTGCGGTTGAACGCCGTGCGCTTGGTGGGAGTCGTGACGTACCGCGTGTGGTCGTTGTCCATGGCAGTATTACTCCGGGATGAAGCGCCAGCCGGGACGCAGGCGCGCTTTGTAGAGGAATATGTGGTGCAGCAGGATCTTGATCCAGTGGCCCGCGAGACCGATCTCGCCAAAGGTGCGATCCGGGTCACGGCCGTGCTCGGGGTAGCGCTCGTAGTCGGGCACGATCGGGAACACCGTCATCGACGCAGCCGTGCCCGTGAACGGGTTCGCGCCCGCGGAGGCGACGCAGGCGGCGCCCATCTGGGCCATCGAGGCGGTGTGCGTCGGCGCGGCCGCGCCGCGGTTCATGTCCACGACGCTGCGCGCGACGGCCTTGCCGATCATCGCCGAGGGCATCCCGTGCGCGGTGGCGCCAGGGCGATGACGGTGCCGTTGGGGCTCTTGCGGGGGACCGAGATCGGGTGCGGGGGCGCGAACGCGATCCCGACCCGAACACGTTGGGCTAGTCCGGTGACTGGTAGGTGCGCGGCCAGTCCGCGGCCTTCCACTCCTCGTAGGGCCGTGGCGTGTAGTCGGCGTCGACGCGCATGAACTCGCTTGCGATGAACAGCCGATCGCCGATCTCCACCCCGTCACGGCCAAAGGCCTTGAGGCCGACGCCGGTGAACGGTGCCAGCAGCATCGCGAAGTCAAAGCCGTGCTCGGCCTGCGCGCCGTCGAGCGTCTCATACAGGACGCGGTCGGGTTCGACCTTCTGACGTGCGCGCGTGTGATCCAGTCGATGCCGCGCGGGTGTACTACGCATGAAGTCGACGAACATGATGGCCCTCGTTTGATTGGGTGCGAAATGTCTTCCTACTTGTGAGAGGAGCGGCGGCGTGAAACTGGACATCGTGGGTTGAGTGTCGGCACACTGCGGGCGATGGAGATCGACGCGTTCGAGGAGCTGATTCATGAGCACGCCGTGGCGCTCGCGCGTCTCGCGCGACGTCTCGCACCGACCTGAACCGATCCTGATGACGTGGTGCAGGACACCTTCGAGCGAGCGTGGCGTGCATCTGGCGCGCTGCGCGACCAGGCAGCGACCGGCGCGTGGCTACGCCAGATCCTGCTCAATCGTGTGCGCGACGTGGCTCGCCGTGACGCGCTGATCGCGTTGAGCCCGGCGATGATCTCGCCAATCTGCTGAGCTTCTCGGTTGACGATCCGCAGGGGGTGATTGCGCGCGCCGAGCAGGAGCACGAGCTCCGTGCGGCGCTCGCGAGGTTGTCGGTTAGCGACCGGGCGGCCGTCGCGCTGCACGACGGTGAGGGATGGTCTGCGTCGGAGGTCGCGAGGATCCTTGGCTGTTCGACCGAGGCGGCGCACAAGCGGATCCAGCGGCTCCCGGCTTGCGCTCGCGCAAGCCCTCGCTCAGGCCGACCGTGATCCTCATGCGAGCGATCCGCCGTTGAGCTGTATGACGGCTCGTCGTGCCGCCTCAGCCTACCTCGACGGGCAGCTGAGCTCACACGCGCAGCGCAGGTCAAGGAACATTTGCGCATTTGCGCACGTGCCGAGCGTGCCCGCCGCTCGTTCAAGCACTCACAGGCATTCGCGCCGCGCTCGCGAAGGGTCAGGTAAGAGAGCGATCACCGGATCTGCGTCATCGCCTGCAAGCGCTGATGAAGCTCGAGCTTCCAGAGCAGCTCTAGTCGGGAAGCAGGTGTGGCGTCGGAGGGAGTTCCGCCATGAACCGAGAATAACACAAGCCCACGGTTGTGCAGTTGAGATCGAGTGGCGGTGTGGTATGTTGCAGAGCCCGGAACCTGAGACGCCGAGCGCTGGTCTTGGTGTGCTGTTCGCGCGCTGGCCCACCAAAGCTGGCGACCCTTGCTACTCCGCCGAGCGCGCCACTGTACGTCGCTCCCGAGAGGTTCAGCTTTGCTTTGACCCGACTTGTTGCACAGGAAAACCGCCGACGAGAGCGTCCGGCTGGCGAATGCAACAGTCGGGACCGGCCGCCAGACGACTCCTCACCGCCCAGGCCAGCGAGTCCCGCAAGCCCGCCTGAGCCCGCAGACATCGCCCAGGACGACCGCAACGTCGCCTTTGCAATCGTCCGCCACGAACCGCCCAGGACGTCAAAGCGATCGCCGCAGTAGTTCCAGCGGCACGCACGCGGTGGTGGCGCACCAGTCGACGCTACCGACCGACTCGACGCGCTTCGGGTGCTAGCTGGAGCGCGGTTCGCCAGCTAACTTCGGGCAGATCCGGCGTGGCTCCTTATGCGGCATTGCGGCGGTCTCGCAAGCCGAGTCGGAGACGGCCGCTTTTCGGAATCGTGCTTGCAACCGAACGAAGTCGCAGCTAGCGATCTCGCCCGCCCTGCTCGCCGTGCGACGCAGAGCGGCGCGGCCAAAGCCACGAAGCACAGTCCTGCTTGTCGCCGAAACCAGGGCCAGAAGCGCGACGTGCAGAATTCGCGTCGTTACCTATGTAGACGCGGCGCGTCGGCTCCGGCGCCGACGCGCCGCCGCGCAGCTCAGATCCGCTCCGCGGTCATCAGAACGTCGCCCATGAGGCACAGGTGGCGTTCGTCAGGCCGCGAAAAAAAGGACCGTCACGCAGCCGACTGCTGGCCGGCGCGGTCCGACGGAGGCTGGTGATCGCGTTCACGCGAAGGCACTCGCCCGCGTCCGTTCGCGCTGACGATCGCATCCGTGGCAAACCAGGCGCCGGGCTCGAGCGTCGCCGTCGGGGGAGGCGATCGTCAGCTGTCGGCCCTGTGCTAGCCAGCCGATGGGCCCGGAGCTAACGATTCCAGCGGACGCGCTTCTGGCGGGTCGCGGACGACGGCACGGTGGAGGTCGCGGGCAAGCTCACTATTCGGGAGGTTACTCGGCCAGTCGCTGCCACCGGGAGCGTCGCTCGCGGGCATAACGTCTTGGGCGACGAGGTGCTCGGCGTCGACGTCCACGCGACCGTCGACCAACGCAATTAGGCATCACCTGGCATGAGCAACTACCCAACGGCGCCACGCGATCGGGTGGGGCGTCGAACTGGAGGGCCACCTGGAACTCGTCTACGCGTGACCGTCTCTCGACGTGCTCAGGTGGTGGCGTCATATACAGTCAGGGCACATATAGACGCCAGCCGAGGGGCGCCGTGCGTCCGCTGATCGCGGTTTCCGCACGAACTCTCGATAGACCCCGTATCGCAGACCGGGGCTTGTACGCCGGGCGCGTAACGTAAGGTTCCTGAGCGCGCCCGGGATCGACCACGCGGCACGACGGTCATCTGTGACGCGATCGATCGGCCGGAACGCACGGAATCGGCTGCGACTTCGGGTGGACGTCGAGCAATCGTTGCTGACGAAAACGCGGGCGCTTCGACGCACACACTCATCGACACCACATGACAGACACGGCAACGACGGGGTCCGCGTAGTATGGGCGCGAAACGGGTCGCAAGCGAGCTGTCATGATTCTCGACCACCGATGAGCCCACAGCTTCCGGCCGAGCCGCTGTTCGTCGGACCCCCGGACGAGCCGGACCGCTATCGCATCGCCAAGAGACTCACGGCGGCTCAGAAGGCTGGCGAGGCGATCCTCTATCGAGGGACAGCGGTGAGCGATGGCAAGGCGGTCGCGATCAAGCAGCTCCGTGAGCAGATCCCGAACGTCGATTGGATCCGATCCACCTGGATGAAGTCGGTCAAGGCGCTCGAAGACGTGAGGTTCCCCTCGCTGGTGAAGGTGATCGACGGCTTCGGCGGCGACAAGCCTCACCCGCAGGCGCGCGCGTCAGAAGAGTCGGCCACGACGTACCTTGTAATGGAGTATGTCTTCGGTGACTCCTTCGAGATTTGGGCGGCGAGGAATCCCCGGGATTTGAGACCGCTCCGCGACGTTGCCCTCGCGCTGGACTATCTGCATAACGACGTCAAGCACGTTCACGGGGATGTCAAACCCGCGAACATCAAGGTGACCCGTGACGACTTGGTCGACACGGCCACCCTCGTGGATCTGACGCTCCTGCGTCCGATCAACGAGAAGTCGACGTGCGTGGTGGACGCCAAGGCGTACACCGAGACGGCGGTCAAGCTCGACGAACCGTATCAGGACGTAAGCGACCTTCACGGGTTTGCGGCCACGATCTTCTACGGGCTCGTCGGGCACGAACCGCCGACGGACGGGTCAAAGGGACCGGGCGGGCGAGATCTCGCCGCGATCGACGTCGAGCGAGCGACCGCTCAGCTCGAAGCGGTTATAAGAGGCTCTGCCGTCGGCCAGATCAGCGCTGCGCTAATGCGCGACCGGAGCGAGAAGGCCCAGCGGCTCGTGTTCGACTCCGGTCCACGAGCGGTCGTGCGCTGGTTTGACCAGGTCGTCGCCGAGATGAATCTCGTGGGCAAGTCTGATGCCCCGATCGTCGATCCCTCCGAAGCGACGACGCGGACCCTTCCGGCGAACCCCGGACGGACCCTTCCGTGGCGGCTACGCGCGTCCGAGGAGATGATCGCGCTCCTCCTCGACCGATACTCGTGGCGTCAGCTAATGCTCGTCACGGTCATCGTTGGCGTCGTGCTCGGCCTGATCGTCGGAGCGGCCGTCTAGCCGCACTCGGCTCAGTCTCAGGAGCGACGGCCGTGCAAGAGCCAGCCGACGATACCTCGGCCGCGCTCACGCGGCGCAGCCGGTAGCGGCAAAGCCGTATCGGAGCCGCCCCCAGAGCTCGCTCGCGCGCGCGACGGGCGCGGCGGAGCCAGACGGTTGTCACGTAACCCGCTCACGCTGTCGGTAGGCGGGGCCTCCGACGCGACCGCAGCGGTGCCGTGCGACCACCCAGCTCCCACCCGTGTCGACGGCGCGACGTCGTCGGTCGACGAGGGGAGCGTCGCAAGACTCTCGATCAGCAACTGCAGCTCGCGGGAGATGTCCCCCACTGCCGCCGCTGAGAGCGACTGGGCGACGTCAAAGCACAGCCGCGTTAGGTCCAGGCGATCGGCGAGCGCCGGCAGGAGGTGTTCGCGGATGAAGACCGGAGAAAGTGTTGCCTGAGCGATCGACGTGAGCAGCGATCCCGGGTCAGTACGCATCGCGCTGACCGCGGCAGCCAGGTTCGCGGCTCGCGCAGACCCTCGCGAGGGAACGTCGTGGCGGGCGAGCACGTCGGCGAGTAGCGCGTCGTAGCTCGGATCAAGGTGTACCGCAGTGTCAGCCTGTCCCGATAGGACCGCGTCGGAGAGAACTGCCTCACGCAGGCCGCTGGGAACGACCGCGAGCACGTCGCCGAGCTGAGACCAGCGGCCGCGGAGCAACGGTAGCCATCCGCCTCCCGTCGTCTCATCGAGGTCCACAAGGTCGCTGATGAGCGCGGCGGCGATCAACGGCGTCTGTGGCGAGGGCTCGAACTTGCGCACTCCTTCCAGGCGCCGCACCGGATCGCGCTCGAGCTCTCGATAGACGCGGAGAAGCGCTTCGCTCAGCTGCTGTTCGCCACACGCGAGCGCAGTCATCAGCATGTCAAGCACCGCGGCGCCCTCGCCGGGGTGGGTCGCGGCCAGTACCGTGGCGATCTGGGCCGCTGTCTCGGGGGCGCAGAGAGACGGTGCGATCCGCAGCAATCCAAGTACTTCGGGCAGCAGTCTTGGCCGACACGCGACGAAACGCCTCGCGTCCTCGCTGTCCAGGGTCCGGAGGAGGCCCTCGGCAGTGAGCTCGGCCACCGTCAGCTCGAGCGCATCCGCGAGTTGGTGCATCGTCGCGGCCGCCGGGTCGCATCTCAGCCTCCGAAACTGCTCCAAGTTCGCCAGGGCCATATCGACGTAGTGACAGGCCCAAGCTTCTCCGCCTCCCCGGGCTCGGGCAGGCCCGTCTGTTCGTAGAGGGCACATAGCTCAACCCCGTCACGCTCTCGTGCTTCACAGGTGCTGAAGCAGACATCCCTGGCCTCCGCTTTCGGTAGCAGGTACAGCAGAGCCGACAGCCAGCGCAGCGCGCGCTCGCCGTACTCCGGGAGCCTTGCAGCGCGCCGTTCCCTGCCCGCCGTCAACCACTCCGCGAGGATACTCGTCGCCTCCTGACGGCTAAGGCCGGCCAGCGGGTCGGCCGGGTGATCGTTGCCGTTGAAGGCGCCGATCGATGCCCGCGACAGCCTGCGCTCGTCGGTCGCGAGGGTTGCGTCGGTTGTCACCCAAAACGCTGCGTGTGCGGCGTGGACGACGGTCCGGGCATCGATCGAGCCGTCGGCGTCAACGATTGCGTGCACGAAGAAGCTATCAGCGCGAGTGCCGGTCGGCGTCTTGCGCGCGATCAGGTATCCCCCGCCGTCGAGGCGGTATCGGGCGAGCACGAGCGGGCTCGTCTGCTGATAGTCGAGCGGCGGAGTATCGGAATAGGCGGCATAAGGACAGAAGACGGTGTATCGATCCCAATCCTTCCGCCCAAGTCCCAGCAGCTCGGCGCTCGCCGCTCTGACCCCAAAGCCTGTGCCGAACAGGTTGTTCGTGCTCCAGCAGAAATAGAACTGCTGGAGGCCACCTTCACATCGCGGAGGAGGTTCGCTCATCGCGCGAGGCCGACCTCCTCGAGGAGCCACAGCAGCGGATCGAGGCAGCCCCAGGGCTTGATCGACTCGAAGTTGTCGTCATCGTCGACTGCGCACCCGGTCGCCGAGGCGAAGAAGTACGAGACTCGCTCGAAGCTCTGATCACAGAAAATCGAAACCCCTCGCTCGTACTCCTCGACGAACTGGCGGGCTAACTCTCGCGCCTCCGGGCCGGCAAAGTCCCGCCCGAGCGCCTGGGAGTACTTAGCGAACTCGTCCCGATCCTGCAGCAGGTCGGCCCGTGAGATCACGACCGCGAGTGGAATCTCCAGCTTTCCGCGCCGCTTCTTGGTGCTGGGAAGCGCCCCGATATTGTCCGCTAGCCGGGAGATCAGCACCGGATTGATCTCCGTGAACCGGCTGGGAGCCGCCTCACCGAGGGCTTCGCGCACCTCGAGGATCGAGCCCGCGTCGACGAACAGGATGATCCCGGAGCTATGTGCGAGGTATGGCGCGTACTTCATCAGTTCGTCCTCGTCTTCGAACTTCTCACCCGGGGCGTCGAACAGCGCCACGTAGCGCGTGCGCTTGGTCTGCGGGACGTAGACTTGCTTGAACTTGGCCGTCAGGGTGATCGGATCACGGACCGGCTCCTGTCCCTCAACGGCGAGGGTCGAGCCGATCGCCTTCTTATCTTGGAACAGCCGCCGCTGGAGATCCTTAAGGCGCTCTTGCGACGACTTGTTCTGCGGCACGAACGTCAGCGAGCGATGGGCATCAATCGGGTAGAGGCGCTGGTCGTGAACCAGTTGACGGGTGGTGACAGCGATGTAGTGGGTCTTCATCGACGAGGAAAACCCGACGAGGCCGATCGGTTCGACGCCCACCTTTCGGAGGTCGTGCGGGAGCTCGTGACCGCGGACGCAGTGGTATTTCCGTGGATCCTGGAGATCTTCGATCGAATCCACGCTATCGCCGTCAAGGGCCCTCTTTCCGCCGAAGATGGTCGTCTCGAGCGGCGCGTCGCGGACCGTCCCATCCTGGTAGAGCTTGAGCGCACCCGGGAGCAGGAGATCCTCCAGGCAGGCCGGACAGAGAAGGGGTTTCAAAACTGGCAGCCTTGACATCTGCCTCAGACCACCCGAGCGACGACGAACCCGACCAGGAAGCCGAAGATCAGCAGAACGAGCAGCCACCTCGCGCGGCGCTCGAACTCGCGAGCCCGCTTCGCGTTCTCATCATAAGTGCGGCCAGCCCCGGTCCTCACAGCGCGCAGTAGCCCTGCTGGGAGGCGACGAGCACGCCACACACCACGTATGCGAGTGGGGCCAGACGGCGCACGCAATCATGTTCGCGGTGCATGGCGGCACTCCTGCCCGACCAGGCATCGCGGATGTCCCTTATGTTCCTTTGTCGAAGGCGCTGAGTTTGTTTCGCCGGTGCCCTGCAGCGTTTCGAGCCAGGAATGCCCCCGCGTCGAGGGTTGAGGCACGCCCTTGTGACACCGCACGCAGGACAACGTGAGCGTCGCACCGAGATGCTTTGCCTGTCTGGCGCGAGCGGCGACGCCCGACCGTGCCCCAACCCTCAAACACCCTCGTGCTGGCGAGAGTCTGGCTCGGAGAGAACTACGATCCGAGAGCGAGTTGAACCTCGACGATGACGCCGGAGCGCTCGTCTCCGCGTACCTCAGCGAGACCGCTGTGCTGTTCGCCGTTCAGGCGCAACTGCACGCGTGCGCCTCCTCGGAGGTTGCGCCACCATAGCTTGCGAGATGGCCAGCCAACGGGAATGGTCACGCGTTGGCCAGCGCGGCGGTAGTCGACTGGAAACGTGTGGTCGTGTCCGCTGCGGCGTCCGGTCACTGTGATGAGAGCAAGATGTCGAGACGGGGTGCAGCGGTGAACGCAAGAGAAACGCGACGGCGCGGTTGCCGGTGCGGTTCCAAACAGCAAATGGCGCATGCCCCTCGGGCATAGGCGAACTGTAGCTCGGGACCTCGATCGTCGCCCGCTTGGGCGTTGTGCGGACCGAGTGATGGGCGAGGACGCCGTGTGGGTTGTTGCGGACAACAATCCGTCGCGAGCACGAAAATAAGGTAGATAGAACCGATTGATCAAGCAACTTCATTTCTCGGGCTGTTCTATAGTGAAATAGTGACGGCGCAACTGAATCGCAACGGGAGGTCCTCATGCGTATTTACAAGCGCGGCGTGCTAGCGGCGGCGCTCGCAGGGTGTCTGTCATTGGCGCTGACCGCGACGACGATCGCCAACCATGGCCGGTCGCAGGATTCGCCACCTTCTGGGCTTCGGGTCCACGTCGAGGGATTGGGACCCGGCCACACGTTTGGCATCGATCAGGTCTACAACGGGTTCTGGTGTACCGGCGGCAATGAGTCGCCGGCGCTCAGCATCTCCGGCGTGCCTGCGGGAACGGAGAGCCTGGCGATCACGATCTTCGATCCCGACGCGCCGACACAGAGCGGGTGGTGGCACTGGCTCGTCTACGACCTGCCGGCTTCGACCACTGACCTTGCCGAAAACGCGAGTGCGATCCCTGCCGGACACGCGGGTGCGCTGCCGGCGTCTGCCGAGCAAGGACCGAATGACTTTGGTGGCTCGACTCCGGACGTGTACGGTGGCGTCTGCCCGCCGCAGGGAGCGCCTGCGCATCACTACCGGGTCACCGTCTGGGCACTGACGGCGAGCAGCCTTGCCGAGTACGGCGTGAACTCCTACTCCTCGGCCGCCTACATCGACTACGTCCTCGAGGGCAACGCAACCGCGCACGACACCGAGATCGTGAAATACGGAGACTGAGCGCCACGCGCGGCACTCTCCGGGCGGGGCCGCGCCCGCGGGCCAGGGACGCCCTGCTCGAGGGGATGGCTGTGCGGCGGCGCCAGCTCAGGGCCGACCGCGAAGTCGTCGGTGCGGTAGTCGTAGAACCAGTCCTCGCCGGGCTCGAAGCTCTGGATGATCGGATGCCCAGTCGCGCGGTAGTGGGCGGTCGCATGGCGGGCCAGCGAGTCGTCGCAGCAGCCGCTGTGCCCGCAGGTCGCGCAACGACGCAGATGCAGCCACCACCCCTGTGGGCTTGCCGCGTCACAGTCGGCGCAGCCGGTGCCGCTCGGGGGACGAGACGGTGAGCAGGGAACGCCCTGACCAGCGATGAGCGATACGCCAGACTGCAGCTAATGATTGACAGACTCCACCCGCGCGCCCTGGATTCGGCGACGAGCGAAGCTGAGCTGCCAGTGCGAAGTCCGTCTGGTCGCCATTTCCGAGACCGTCGGCTGAGTGGAGCGCAGAACGGGAGGGAGGCGTCCCAGGCGACGCGCAACGGCTGCGCATCGGGCGAAAGCGATTGCGCGCTTCGGTACCGGTAGGCCGGATCGCAACGATGGCTGCAATGTCGCCAAAGCTCAAGCTAATCAAGGGCATCGGCGAGAACGAAATCACTCGCCACCGCTAGGCCCCCGCCGTGATCGCATTCGTGGCGAAGGACTTGTGCGGCCGCTCGCATCGGGCCATCCCCTGGTCGCCCACGCCGTTCCCTGGTCGGTCGCACGACCAACGCAAAAGCCGTCGTCCGCTGGTGGTGTCGCGGCGTCGGTGGTAGCTTACCGCCATGACGGTCTTGATCGTTGTGCTCTGGGTCGAGGCGATCCCGCTCGGAGCTCTGGTCAGTGCCTTGTTTGATCGCTCGCTGCGGCGCCGCTCCAGGTTCTGGCAACGGTTCGCCGGGATCGTCATCGCGGTTGTGCTTCCCGAACTGGCGGCGGTCGCCGCACCGGTGGGTGAACAAACGGTGGTGCTGTTGATTTGGGGCGGCCTGGCGTGGGGAATTCTGCTTCTCGTCCCCGCGTGGTTTGTGCTCTTCGACAGACGGGGTCTCGACCCGGGATCAGCAAACGGTGACGATGACGGGCCCGGACCTGAGAACGGGCCGCCCACACCGCGACCGCCGATCGGCGGGATCCCCCTCCCCGACGCAGAACCCTCATCAGCCCGTGTCCGCGACCACCGCCC
The DNA here is from genome assembly GCA_963709135.1 of uncultured Solirubrobacterales bacterium. Taxonomy (GTDB): domain Bacteria; phylum Actinomycetota; class Thermoleophilia; order Solirubrobacterales; family Solirubrobacteraceae; genus Palsa-465. Next base: position 1,760,299 of record CAVPVI010000005.1, read on the forward strand.
CCCGCGACGGACGCCGCCTCCTCGTCGGCCGGTTCGCGAGCCGGAGCGTCCCCCGGCACGTCTCTGGCCGCTGCGGCTGCGGCCATCGAAGCGTCTCAGCAAAGCGCATCTCCCAGGCGCGGGGACGCACCTCTCCCGGACGATCGCATCTGACCGTGGCCTGTCGAACCGCTGCCGACCGCAGTGACGACACCTCAGTCGTGCCGATCGCCGGCGCTCAGCGAGTGCTTACCCAGGGACACGACCGCGACGGCCGGTCAGAGCTTACGAGTGCTTTGGCGCTCGGCGGTGTTCTCGGTGGGCTTTAGCTTTGGCGACAACGCGATCGTGGGATCGGGGCTGGCCACGGCGGACTTTGCCTAGAGGCATCGCGGCGATTCTGCGCGCCTCACGCGCGCCCTGCTTTCGGCGACAAGCAGGACTGTGCTTCGTGGCTTTGACCGCGCCGCTCTGCGTCGCACGGCGAGCAGGGCGGGCGAGATCGCTAGCTGCGACTTCGTTCGGCTGCAAGCACGATTCCGAAAAGCGGCCGTCTCCGACTCGGCTTGCGAGACCGCCGCAATGCCGCATAAGGAGCCACGCCGGATCTGCCCGAAGTTAGCTGGCGAACCGCGCTCCAGCTAGCACCCGAAGCGCGTCGAGTCGGTCGGTGGCGTCGACTGGTGCGCCACCACCGCGTTCGTGCCGCTGGAACTACTGCGGCGATCGCTTTGACGTCCTGGGCGGTTCGTGGCGGACGATTGCAAAGGCGACAAAGCTCTCGTGGGGATCAGGGCCGGCCACCCGGGCCGTTGCATAGGTATCGCAGGCATTCTGCACGCCGCCGTCCCGGCCTCGCTTCCGGCGAATAGGCGGTTGGGCGGGGCCGATCGACCCCCGGACGGTCAGCATCGGAATGACTTTGCCTCGATCGCAGCAGCCGGGAACGGCCCTCGCGCCTGACGACCACCTCCGGTGGCTGCCGCTCGTTCGGTAAAAGACGGGCGCCCTGGACTGGACGGACACCTCCCATTGATGGGTCCCTCTACACACGGCTGGGCGGATTCCGAATAGCGTTCCGGCCATGAACAGCACTGATCGGCGCTCGGGGACGCGGCGCCACACGCTCCTGACTCGTCGCACACTCGCGCACATCGTCCCGCCGCTGCTCGTCGCAGCGCTTCCCGCCGGCGCGCTCGCGGCCGCGGCCGCGGTCGCGCATCCGGCGAAGCAGGTGCCGAGGCCTCCCGCGGGGGCGTGGAAGCTCACGCCTGTGAGCACTCCGTCGGAACTCATTTCGGCCGGGTTCACGCTGTCCGGGTCGACGGTCTCCGATCTCCACGGCAAGCTCCGCGCGATGCAGGGCTGCACGGGTGGGAACTTCACCGTCAACGGGACTTTCAAGATTGCGGCCGTCACCTTCACCGGCGGTGTGCGTCAGTGGACGGTCGGGTCGGGACGCAACTCCTCGGGCGGCCTGGCGGCGCGCTCGGTCGTACTGCGGATCAACGGCCGCAAGCAGGACGACGCCACGCTGACGATCGCCTTCCCGGGCAGCGGCCAGAAGGGCGCCGGCGAGCTCAACTGGGGCATCCAGCAGACCTCTGGCATCTCTCCCTGCACGACCGATTACTACGTCACGCACGGATGAGCGCCGATACTCGCCACGAGTTGGATCGATGCCCGTCTGGCCGCGTCCTCGGCTGTGCAGACACCATCCCAGGCCGCGGGTCGGACGGGACCACCCGACCTCCCGAAGGAAGGGATCGGGAGCAAACGCACCAGAAAGCTCTCCGATACAGGCGCATGCGTTTCGTTGCACCGACGACCGTCATGCTTTCGGCGAATCTCAGGACCACACCGGACCATCGCGCGGTCGGTCGGCGATCAGATCGCCCGACTCCCAGCTCAGTGCGAGAGAAAGCGATCACCGGTCCGGCTTGTGCGCCGGTAGGCGGACCGGCGAGACGGGCGTGAGCGCTTAGGCGCGATAGGAGAAACGCGCCGCGTCGAGCGCCGGCGAGTCCTTTCGTCGCGAAGCGATCGCCGGGCACCGGCAGCCGACGTGATGCAGATGTCGCCTTTGCAATCGCCGGCCACGAACCGGCCGGGAGGCGAAAGCGATCGCGGGCAGACCCTGCGCGCTCAGCGCGACCGCACCCGTAGCCGTGCCTATGCCCTGACAACGCCGCGCATCGGCAGTTCTTTGTTCGGACGCGAGAGGGCGCGTGCGCGGCCGCCGGGGTAGGACGCTGGCGAGGTACCTTATTGCCTTATTGGACCTTGCCAGCGTCCGACTTATCCGACGCGCCCTTCCGATCAGACGGGCGTGAGCATCGATCTCGTACGAGTCAGGATCGCGCCGAGCTCCTGCTAGAGCCCGGAACTGTCCGTGCCCTGGTATGCCGACTCGATCGGTTTGAGGAAGCCTAGTACCGAGGGGTCGACGCGGCTGATGATTGACTTCGTTGATGGTGGTCCGAGCGCGGATGTGTAGTCGATCGCCTGCGTGATGCCACCAGTGTCGAACGATCCGAGGTGCAGGCGGGCGTTGAGCATCCCCTGTCGCGTGAGGTCCTTGTCCTGGATCGCCTTCTGGAGGATCGCGGCGGCGAGGTGCGTCTGCATCCACGCTAACTCGAAGTAGACACTTGGAAGCTGGCTGGGGTCGTACTTCTTGACGGCCGCAAGCATCGCTGCCATCCCGGGTGCGTTGGGGTTGCCCCAGGGCGTGCCGAACGCCGTGACGTAAGTGCTCTTGGTGAGCGCGGGGGCGATCGGTGTCGCTGGGGCGCCGAGTGCACCTGTTTTGGTCATCAGCTGCTCGAGCCAGGCCGGTCCTTGGAACAGGTATGTGGGGAAGTAGCCAAGCGTGGCGGCGGTGCCCACGATTGGTCCCGACGCGCTCGGAAGCGCTGTGAGCACGACGATCTGCGCGCCGGCCGCCTTCATCTTCTGCACCTGGGCGGTGAAGTCGGTGTCGGTGACTGCGAACGTGGCTTGCGCGACGTTGTCGAGATGGTCGCCCGTGACGACTGCTTTGAAGCCCCGAAGGCCATCGGCGCCGTATGCGTCGTCCTGGTAGATGATCCCAACTTTCGTGCCGAGGTGCTTGACCTTCTCGAGGTAGTCCAGGCCGTTGGCGATGTCGTATGCGTACGGTGTGCCGAGGGGCGCGAGGTTGGGCACGTTATCCCAGGCGGAGTCCCACGACTGTGGCATGACGAGAACGTTGTCGGCCTTGACCGCGGGCAGGATCGCCAACGTCGTTTGGCTGCCGAAGTTGATCACCATCGCGACCGACGACTCCATGCCGTTGAACGCGGTGACGGCGTTCTGCGGGACGTACGCCGCGTCCTGAACGTCGAGCTTGAGCTTGAAGCCGTCGACCCCGCCGGCTGCGTTGATCGCCTTCACCGCAGTTTCCGTCCCCGCCAACGCGGGCAAGCCAAGTGGCGCGGCCGGGCCCGAAAGCGCCGCGATGTTCCCGAGCGTGATCGTCTTGGTGGCCAGGTCGGTACCAGGCCCGGCCTTCAGGACGCCTGCAGCCGCGCTTGAGGCGCTGCTCGAACTGGTGCTGGTGCCGCAGGCGGCAACCGCGAGCACGGCTGCGCCAGCGGCGCAGATCGCTAAGAGTTGATACAGGTAGCGTTTCATCATGCAGTACTCATTCTCCTGTTGTTGGATTGGCCTTGGAAGACGGACCGCTGGCGCCGGGGTAACCACGATGTCGCCGTTCCTCGAGCAGCGACGCCAAGCGGTCGCCGAGCCCGACGATCCCGCGGGGCTCGGCGACCAGGAAGATGATGATCAGAATGCCGTAGATGATGTTTGAGAGGTCGCCGGAGGTGATCCCACCCGACCCGTTGGTGTTGACGAACGAGAGGTGCTGGATCGCGTCCGGCAGCGCGAACACGACGATGCTGCCGAGAACCGGTCCGAGCACCGTGCCCATACCGCCGACGATGATCGCGGCCACGAACTGAATCGACAGTCCCAGGTCCCACTGCGTGGGGACGACGTAGGACAGGTAGCTCGCGAATAGCGCGCCGCTGATCCCAGCCAGGAAGCTCGAGACGACGAACGCGGCGACCTTCGTACGGGCGAGATCCAGCCCCATTACCGAGGCCGCGAGCTCGCGCTCGCGAACCGCCTGGAAGGCACGACCGATCCGCGTACGCTGGAGGTTGAACGTGAACCCGACTACGAGCCAGAGGATCAGCAGCGCCAGGAAGTAGTAGAGCTGGTTGCTGTCGATTGTGAGCCCGGCGAGCTGGAGCTGATTGCCCGGCGCGAAGTTGAGGCTTGACCCGAACGCGACCGCGGGGAACGCCCGTCCCGGCGGCCCACCCGTGACGCCGGTGAGGTTGTAGAAGAGGTACTGGCCGATGTAAACCAATCCGAGCGTCACGACCGCAAGGTAGAGCCCCCGCAGCCGCAACGCGATCGGCCCGACGAGCGCTCCAAACAGCGCCGCCACGATCCCAGCCGCCGGCAACCAGAGCGCCGCCGTCACATGATGATCGCCTCCCAGGACCGCACCGGTGTAGGCCCCGATCGCCAGGAAGAACGCATGCCCGAGCGAGATCTGACCCGCGTAACCGGTCAGGACGTTCAGCCCGACCGCTCCGATCGCCGCGATCACCACGAACACGGCTGTCGACAGCGCCCCCGCGCCGAGCAGGAACGGCAGCACGAGCGAAAACACCGCGAGCGCGATCCAGCACGCCCGCCGCAGCCGACAACCGGAGACCCGGTGGAGGATCACACGCGCTCCGCCGGCCGCGTCCCGAACAGACCGTAGGGCTTGATCAGCAAAACCGCGATCATCACGATGTACGGCGCGACCTCATAGAGGTCGTTGCCGGTCCAGGCAGGCGCATACCCGGAGGTCAGGACCTGGACGACGCCGATGATGATCCCGCCGAGGACGGCGCCGACGGGGGAGCCGAGACCGCCGATGATGACTGCGGGGAACGCCAGCAGCGCCGCGTCTCCCAGTTGCGGGTTGGGCGAGTTCGGGAAGCCCGCGATGAACACCCCGCCGATCGTTGCCAGCGCGCCGGCGATCCCCCACGCGAGCGCGTGCACGCGTCGGACCGGTACACCCACGGCCAGCGCGGCTTCCGGGTCCGCCGCGGTGGCGCGCATCGCCAGCCCGTAGCGCGAGTAGCGATCGAACGCGAAGAACGTCGCCAGCAGCGCGAACGCGGAGATCACACCCCAGACCTTCACCCAGGTGAACACGACGGCGCCCACCTGGAAGCTGCTCGCTCCCCAGGGGTCGCCGAGCAGCCGCTGCTCAGGGCCGAACACGGCATCGACGCCCGCCGTGATCGCGACGCCGAGGCCGATCGTGATCATCACGATCGTGAACAGCGGCGCTCCGAGCATGCGGCGCAGCACCAGCATCTGAAACAGCACCCCGCCGGCGGCGAGGATCGCGACCGCCAGGATCGCCGAGCACCAGAACGGCAGGCCCGCATACGCTGCGAACAGCGACACGAGGTAGGCGCCCACGAGCAGCATCGCCCCCTGGGCGAAGTTGATCACCTGGCTCGCGCGGTACACCACAGCGAACCCGAGAGCAACGAGCGCATACACGCACCCGAGCGCAAAGCCGTTGAAGGCAAGCTGCAAGAACTGGCTCACGCGATCCTCGGCTCGCCCGCCGCCGCGATCTGGTCCGGATCCTGGCCCAAGTATGCGCGGATCACATGCTCGTCGCGTTGCACCTCGCCGGGCTGCCCGCAAGCGATCGCGCGACCGAAGTCCATCACAAGCACCCGCTGCGCGATCTGCATGACCATCCCCATGTCGTGCTCGATCAGCAGTATCGTGAGGCCGCGTGCGTGTATCCGGCGCACCAACTCCGTCATCTCCGAGCGTTCGTCTGCGCTCATCCCCGCGACTGGCTCGTCGAGCATCAGCAGCCGTGGTTCCATCGCCAGCGCCCGCGCCAGCTCGACCCGCTTCTGTAACCCGTAGGGCAGCGTCTGCACACGTATCGCAGCGAGCCGCGAGATGCCGACGAACTCGAGCGCCTCCCTCGCCTTCGCCCGGTGCTCGCCCTCCTCCCGGCCGGCAAACCCCCACCACAACCCGGCCCGCAACGTACCCGCACGCATCAGGTGATGACGGCCAATCAGGACGTTCTCGAGCACGCTCAGATGCGCGAACAGGCCAAGGTTCTGGAATGTTCGAGCAACCCCAATGCCAGCCAGCTGAGAGGCGCGGAGCGAGAGCACGTCACGCTCGCGCACCCACACGCCCCCGGCGTTGGGCCGGTACACGCGTGATAGCACGTTGAACAGCGACGTCTTGCCTGCTCCGTTAGGGCCGATCACCGCCAGCAGCTCGCCTTCGTCAACCTCGAACGAGATGCCCTGAAAGGCTGTCAGCTCGCCGAAGCGTAGCTCCAGGTCCCTTACCGTCAAGAGGGTCACGCGCTCGGTTCCGGGGCGACGCGCTCTGAGCCGGCGGCCATCCCGAGATACGCAGCGCGCACCCGGCCGTCCGAAAGCAGCGCCGGCGTTGGCCCTGACGATTGCATCCGCCCCGTCTCAAGCAGATAGGCTCGCTCGGTCATGCGCAGCGCCAGCGCGGTGCTCTGCTCCACAAGCAGGACGGCTGTACCCTCCTGCTGGCAAACGCGCCGCAATACGTCGCCGATCTGCGCTACGACCAGCGGCGCAAGGCCGAGCGACGGTTCGTCGAGCAGCAGCAGCCGTGGTTGTGCCATCAGCGCGCGGCCGATCGCCAGCATCTGCTGCTCGCCACCGCTCAGCAGCCCTCCTTTCTGAGCCAGCCGCTCGCCGAGCGGCGGGAACCACTCGATCACCTGGTCGCGCCTGCGCATCAGATCGGCACGCGCACGGCGCGCGAAGGCCCCAACCCGCAGGTTCTCCGACACTGTCAGGTCGGCAAAGATCCTCCGCCCCTCAAGGCACTGCCCGAGCCCCGCCCCAACCAGCGCCGACGGGTGAAGGCCCGTCACGTCCCGGCCGGCGAAGCGCACCGCCCCACCGCTCACCGCGCCGCCGTGAAACCTCAACAGACCCGACACCGCTCGCAGCAAGCTCGTCTTGCCCGCACCGTTGGCGCCCAGCAGACTGACCGCGCCCCCCTCCTCAACGTCCAAACTGACATCGTCAAGCGCGAGCACCGCACCCCCGTAACGAACAGACAAACGCTCGACCACGAGCAGCTTCACTGCACGAAAACCGCTACGCGACCACGACACCGCCGGCGTGAGCCAAGGAGGCTCACGCGCCTGCGCCGCCGAACCGGTCGAACCGCAGAAGCACCCACAGAGCTAAACGGTGGCCGGGAACACATAATTACGGCTTCCTCTCGATAGCGGTCTTCACGCAGCGTGGAGTTTCAACCTTGGACGCGCGTGCGCCGGACAGGTCACCTACCGGTCGTTAACACACACACGGACCATGCCGGCATAGCCGACGTGAGAAGGATATGGCATTGCCCACCCTGCTGCCGGTTCGCTTGTCCCAAATTGGCAGCGCGCTCGGCGTTATCGGACCCCTCCTCACCGGAGTGGGTTGCGTCCGGTCTGTCTGAAACTGCTGCGTTCCCAATCGGCGATCATCACCTCGTTGCTGGCGGACACAAATAAGCGTTGTACCGTTTAGACGCGCTTCTTCGAGGCAGACGATCGCGATATTTTGCCCGTCAGTTGCCCTCGCCGGCTGCGCCGGCTACACGGGGCGGGTGAAAATGGTGGATGATTGGGGTGCCGTTCGCCGGACGTCCCGGTTCCTGTGGTGCTTTGAGCCCGTGGTTCAGTTTGGCGTGGGGACCTCCCCCGGATCCCGGGCCTGCCGCCGTGAGCGCGCTCCTCAGACTCGTTTGTTTTGGAGGTCCTTGGCGGGCGGCGGTCCGCGTCGTTGCTGGCAGTGGAGGTTCTGATGGATGTGATTGTCGAGCGCCCCGGCGCGCTGGATGTGCATGAGGCGCAGGTGACCGCGTGTGTGCGGGTGCCGGATGAGAAGGGGACGCGGGTTCAGCATCCCGCCGAGTTCAAGACGACGGTGCGTCGGGCTTCTCGCGCTTCGTGACTGGCTGGCGGGGCACCGCGTCACGCAGGGTCGCGATGGAGGCGACGGGCGTGTATTGGAAGCCGGCAAACGCCGCTCGGGCCGCTCCTGCAAGGGCTCGAAATGGCCCAACCAGGCGCTCAAAGAGTTCGCTATGGCAGCCCTCCGCACCAACGGCAGCTACCGCCAAGCGCTCTACCGACGCAAGAAGTCCCAAGGCCACGCCCGCGCACTCGGAGCGGTCAAACACTCGATCCTATGCGCGATCTGGCACATGCTGACAACCGGCGAGTTCTACCGAGACCTCGGCGGCGACTACTACCAACGCCGCGACCCCGAACGCCAAACCCGACGCCCCATCGCCCAGCTCGAACGCCTCGGACACACCGTCACGCTTCAAGCAACGGCAACGGCAACGGCAACGGCAGAGGCGTTCGCGGCTGCCTGATGGTTATTTTTCCCTCACGCAACTTGACCGACCCGGCTGGCAAGACCACTGCCTTGCTCAAGCAGCAGTCGCCCCGGTGCTTGCTGATCGCCCGAGACGCGCAGTCGAGCAAGCACTCGCAGAGCTATGTCCTCGTCGAGGGCGGAGTTGCCTAAGTCTAAGTGGTCCGCTTCCGAAATACGTTGACATTCGAGCGGCACCCAGCGGCGCTGGGCTGCGTCCTCGTCGCCTCGCGTGGCGCTGCTACGCGTCGACTCCCGCGTCCTTGCCACGCTCGATTTCAGCCCGCGAGTCAGGATGGAACTCAGAGGACCAAACCGAGGTGAACTTAGGGTGCCCTTAGGCCCCATTACGCCCAATGCCGTTTCGTTACGGCGGCGCCTCGGTCTCCCGGCGCGTCGATCCGAGCTGGCGCAGGTCGCTAGACCTTCAACAGGCGGTGCCGCTCGCTGATCAGCCGCTCGAGCGTGACCGCGCGCGACGGGACTGCACTCCCGGGAGGTTTGGCACCTCTGAGGTGCCTAACCTCACCCGGATCAGGCGGGTGCGGCTCACGCAAACGACCCGCGGGAGGTTTGGCCCCCGCGCGGTGCTCAACCTCCCGGTAGTCGCGGACTTGCGATGCCCGCGCGCTCGACGATGGAGGTGGCGGCTGCCAACGCGACCCAGGACCGTGCGCCGCCTCGTGGCTCTAGCCCCAGGATCGCTGCGTCGCTCACATCGCCGCCATCTGGGACGAGGCCGTGCACGAGATCCTGCCGTTCTTCTTCATCACCGGCTACGCCGGGATCGCTATCGCCGCCGGCGTCTCGCTCCTCGCGCACTTCGCCCTCGGCGCCGCAAAGTCGGTCTTCACCCTCCGCGGCGCCTGGTCAGCCGGCCTCGAGATGACGCTAGCCGGCATCCTGGTCGGCGGCGCAACCTACCTCCTCGGCCTCGCCATCGGCTAGCGGAGCCTCCTGTCGTTTTCAGAAGAGGCCTGCACCGACTCATCTTGAGCCGTCGGGCGCGTGCAGACGACTGTTGACCGCGGGGCGTCAGAGGAGTCGGGGTGCACGACAGGGATGTTAATGGCCACCATGCCGGCGGTGCTTCGACTCGACGTCCAGGTAGGCGATCGCGTCAGCGATCGGATCGACGACCACGCGACTTAGGGCTCCGCAGGGGCCGTCGCTGCACGCAACACCACTGCCAACAATGCACTCCTCGATCTCACCCATGAGCGCGACGTCAGACTACAAGGGAGTGTGGGAAATGGACCGCCCGCGCTCAGATCCCGGATCCCGCACCCCGCCCGACCTGGGCGAGCGGGGTCGCGGGATACTGCTCGGCACCCCTTCGAGTCCGGGTGAGCCTCAGCCAGGACGAGATCCGAGAGCTCCCGCCCGTCGACGTTGAGCACCCGTCTGAGCTGAGTGGGCCTCCGAGACTGGTTGACGGCGACTGCCCAGATTACTCGTCAGACCTCCGAGAGTAACGCGCAAGTATGTGTCGCAGTCCGCCTGCTCAGAGGGCGTCATAGGCACTGCGTAACATATGACGGTCGCTGCATGTCGCTGATAGCCACGCCACCGGCGCATGCCGGCTCGCCTACGTCCGACCAGCGCGGGGGTCTTGATTCCCCGGTCGCGGCTGGTGGTGATGGTCGTGGCGGCCCACCAGGCGGATACCCGCTGCGAGACGCGCTCACCCCATCGCGGCGGCGTTACGTATGGCGGGCTGTGCTCGGCTGCTTGATCGTGCTGCTCGCGAGCGCGGGCGCAGCGGCCGTGGCCGTGCTCGAGCAGGTCCACACGATCGTGCAGGACATCAGCGTCACCAAGCCGTTGAAGGTCAGTTCGAGGGTACTCGCGCGGTCCAGCTTCGGGGCACCGGAGACGCTGCTGCTGGTCGGCGATGACACCCGCTCGGTGTTCAAGTACTACAACGCCTATGTCCCCAATCTGGCCAACGAGATGCTGCTCGTCCGGATCGATCCGAGCAAGCCGTTCATCTCGATGATGTCGCTCCCGCGCGAGCTGTGGGTCAACATCACCGAGCCGGACGGCGTGGTGTACACGAACCGGCTCAACTCCGCCTATACGTATGGGACGACGACGCTGCTGCGGACGATCGCGCAGGTCACGGGGCTGTCGGTCAATCACGTAATCGCGACCACGTTCACGCAGTTCGAGAACGCGATTAACACGCTCGGTTGCGTGTACGACACGATCGACGAGCGCTACTACAACCTGAACGACGGCGCCCCAGGGACCGACTACCAGAGCATCGACCTTCGGCCCGGGTATCAGTGCCTGAACGGCAGCGAGGCCGAGCAGTTCGTCTCCTACCGCCACACCGACACTTCCCAGGTCCGCGATGCTCGCGATCAGAGCTTGCTGCTTGCTGTCAAGCAGCAATACGGCCCGCAGTTGGCCGGCAACATCGGCAAGTTCGAGAAGGTGTTCGGCGAGACGGTCCAGACCGACCCGGGGCTGCGCAGCTCGACCGAGATCCTGAACCTCGCCGAGCTGTTTGTCAGCGCGGCGGGGTTGCGCGTGCGTCAGGTCCCGTTCCAGACGACGCCGTGTGATGGCACGATCTGCCCGTCCGTGGATCTCACCGCCACCCCGGCGCAGATCCAGGACAGCGTCCAGGACTTCCTGTTCGGCGGCGACAGCATCCCGACCCGGCAGGTGGCGGTGATCGGCCACAAGATCAGCGGCCGCGGTGGACTCGCGAGCCTGCCGCTGACCCGGACGCTCGCCGCCAACATCCTCGCCGAGAAGGCTGCCGGCGCCCAGTTGCAGTTCACCGCCGAGTTCCCCGCGGTCCAGGACCTGGCGGGCAGCGTGATCCCGATCGGCCCGCAGTGCACGGAGCTGGTGCAGGCCTGCATCCGCGACTATGTGATCCACGCCCCCAACGGCGACGCGTACCCGATCTACGTCGAGGTGTTCTCAAACGGGGACCTGGGCCAGTTCTACGACGTCCAGGGAACGACCTGGACGAGCGCGCCGTTGTTCGCTGACCCCAACCAGACGATTCGCGTCGGCAAGCGGACCTACGACCTCTACTACGACGGCAGCCAGCTCGAGACGATCGCGTGGCGGGAGTACGGCGCTGTCTACTGGGTCCACAACACGCTCACTGACGCGGTCGGCAACGGCGAGCTGCTGGCGATCGCCGAGCAGACGGCGCCGATCGGCGCCGTTCGTAGCGCGCGCGCGCGCGTGATCCTCAGAGCCTTCTCGGTCCCGACTGACCGGCCGGCGACGGTCCAGGCATCTCGGTTTGAGTCCGTCGGGCGGGTCGTTGGCCTGATCGCGCTTGTGATGCTGCCGCTCGGCCTGCTCCTGGTGTTCCTCAATTGGAGGCGGCTGCGGGCCGTGCGCCGCCACGCGACGGCCGTGGCAGCGCGGGCGACCGTCCTGGAGACCCAGCTCGCGGCCGTGGCGGGCGGCTACCGGCCCCTGCTCGCGCACGGAGGAGCGCCATACGCCACCAATCGGCCAGCAGGCGCCCGGTTCACCGGGGCGGCGCCCGCCCCGGAGCTCGTGCTCTACAGGTCGCGTCGACGGTGGATTCCGGTAGCGCTCGCACTCGGGCTCGTAATCGCTGCCGCGGCCGTCTACCTCGCGCTCGACTCGAGCGCGCTAGAGCAGAAACGCCAACCGCGACCGGCGCCAGTACCGATCGCACCTGTCGCGGTGCTCAACGCCGGTGAGAAGCCCGATGCGGCCCACGACCTCGCTCTTGACCTCACGCGCCGGCACGTTCACGTGGTCGCGATCGGCAACGTGCAGGCGGCGCCGCCGGACTCCTACGAGGTTCTATATACGCCAGGCGACGCCGGGCAGGCACGGCTGCTGGCGGGAATCCTGAAGGCGCAGCACCCGCACGTCGCGCCGATCGATGCCGCGACGGCGCAGGCCATCGGTTCCGCGCCGAGATTGGTTGTCGTGATCCCCTGAGCTAGACGGCCTGGCGGCTCGCGCCCGCCCGGCACTACGCGAGCAAAGGCGACCACCGACCAAGCGCGCCTTCCAGCCGGCTCGTTGCGGCGAGCGACGCCCGACTACCACCAACTCTGCGGGCGCGGCGATGCCCGCGCAAGGCTCGTCAGCACCCCTTGCTCTGCATCTATTCGAGCCGGGTGCTGATTCTCGCTCGTTTCGGCGCGAGGAGATCATCTGAGATCGATGGATTCAGAACCGCGAAGTAGTCGCATCTCTGCGTTCGCGGTGGCAGCCTTCTGGCGTAGTCCAGAGCGCTGACTTCCTCGGCGGCGCGACGTCCACCTCGATCCTTCTGATCATCGGGATGGTCGGCACGACCGTCGCGCCCTGGCAGCTGTTCTTCCAGCAATCCAACGTGATCGACAAGCGGATCACGCCACGCTGGATCAACTACGAGCGCCTCGACACCTGGATCGGCGCGTTCGTGGTCGTGATCGGCGGTATCGCGCTGATCGCGATCTCTGCGTTCGCGTTCCACGGCACCCGCCACTTCGGGCAGTTCACAGACGCCGGCGGGACCGCTACCGACCTCGACCACGCCCTCGGACCAACCGCCGCCACGTTCCTCGCGATCGTGCTGCTGAACGCCTCGCTGATCGGCGCCGGCGCGCTGACCCTGTCCACCAGCTACGCGTTCGGTGACGTGTCCGGGACCAAGAGCTCGCTGCACCGCAAGTTCACCGACGCCATGCTGTTCTACAGCATCTTCGCCGCGCTGATCATCGGCGCCGCCGCGATCGCGCTGATCCCCGGCGCCCCGCTCGGCGTGATCACGCTCGCCGTGCAAGCACTTGCCGGGGTGCTGCTCCCGAGCGCGACCGTGTTCGTGGTCCTGCTCTGCAACGACCACGAAGTCCTCGGCCCGTGGCGTAACCCCGGGTGGCTGAACGTGATCGCTTCAGCGATAGGTTTATGGAGCGTTGAGCGGTAGCTAAGAGCTGGGCTGCGCAGCTCTTGTCGGGCGGGCCGCCGCCGGCCAGTTACGCCAGCGCAGAGTCGCCTGCCACCGCGAGCGCGGCGATCAAGAAGAATCCGCTGGCGATCGCCGCGGCCGAGAGCCCGAGCAGTCTAATCGGAGTTAGAAGACGCTACCTTGCGGATCCTGACACGGACCCGAGCACTGAGCCCAAACGGTCGTCCGTCTCGCCGACTTGACATCGCAGGCACCGCCCGTTAGGTCAGGCGAGCTTCAGCGGTACTTGCGTATACAGGTCGAGCCGGTATACGAGTGAGACTCGATGGAAGCCGTCGGCGATGTCGGCGCGCTTCTTGCCGCTGACATGACGCGCGTGCTCTCACCGGCGACAGTGGTGCAGATCGTCGGGCCACCACTTCTCGGTACTTACAAACTGGAGGAACTTACATCTGGCCGCGCCGCGTCCTTGCAGAGACGCGCCAGGGGTGCCGGCTTTCGGGCCAGCACCCCCGCAGAACGCGTCCAGCTGACGGAGCCGGCTTAGCGGCCGAAACCGAGCCCCCAGGTGGCGGGCAGAACCGCTACACCGCCGTAGCGGACGCCGAAGCGGGCCGGAGCGATCGTCTGGAAGCGCCCCCAGCCTGGCTTGGTGGCGCCGAGCGGGTCGGTGATCGCAACGACCTGGTTCGGGTCGCCGCCCTGGTCGCCGCTACCGCTGACCGTGGAGGTCGTCGCGTAGATGGTCACGGTGCCATCGCCGTTGATGTGACCGGTGATGTTGCGCAGGCCATCGGTGGCCGGAGCCCACGGCAGGCCACTGCCGCCGGCGTCGTTGTTGTCACCGGTCGGGTAGCCCGGAACCGTGTAGGGCTGACCGAGGTTCAGGCCGCTCTGGAGCGTGTAAGCCAGCTGCCACTCCTGGTTGCTCTGGTTGAAGATCCACTTCTGGAGGCCGGCAGTGGTGGACTCACCCGCGTCGGCGTAGGGGTTGGTCGGATCGGCGGAAGCCGGATCGTCGCCGAAGGCCCCGGAGCCCTCGTCAGCCAGGTACAGGGTGTCCTTGTTGGCGAACCAGATGCCGAACGGGTAGGTGTCGTTCTGGTCGAACGCAGCCGGGACCTGGTTGAAGCCGTTCAGGATGCACATCTGGTACGTGACGCCCGGAGTCGGGAGCGCGGCACCAGGCTGCGGCAGGCCAACCGGCACGCTCACGCTCACCGTAGAAGCGACGCCGCTCTCAGTGCCGCTGGCGGTGTAGCTCTGCGTGGGGCAGGTGTACGCGGGGTCGGTGCTGCCAACCGGGTCGTCGGTGTTGACGAAATACACCGTGTTGGCGCCGTTGGAGCCGGAGCCCTTGGTGTAATACACGACGTTGTTGGAGATGGTCAGGCCACGGAAGTTCGTGTCCTTGCCCGGCTTGTCGCTCGCCGAGTAGCTCAGCGCGCCGGCCAGCGTGGTCGGCGGCAGAAGCGGGTTCTGCTCGCTCTGCGGCAGGGACGACTCGGGGTAGCTCTGCGCACCGGTGTCCTCGACGAGGCCGGTGAACTCGCTACCGGCAAGTGTCGTCAAAGCGGTGCTCGTCACCTTGTTGGAGTCGCCGTTGTTGTCGTTGCCGGCGGCGAGGAACTCGTTGTCAGCCGAGTCGAGCGCCACGGCGCGCTCGTTGTCACCCGAGTAGGAGTTGGTGTCGGTGAACGTCCACTTGCCGTCACTGGAGAGGTCGCCCGCCACTCGGTAGTAGCCACCCGCGGTGTAGGTGCTGTTCTCGTTCGCGACGTCCGGGTTGGTGAAGTCGTACACGCCCGGGGTGTTGGAGTTCGACGCGTCCACGCTGCCGTCCGGAGCGGCGTAGCCGGAGAAGCTGAGACTCTGGCCGTTGGTGGCAACGTTGACCGCCAGCTCCGACTTGGACTCGAAGCTCGTGACCACATCTTTGGCGGGGACGCGCACGGTGCCGAGCGGACGGCCACCGAGGCTCACGTTCCACAGGTCGATCGGGGTGTCAACGCCAAAGCTGCCGTCGGACGAAGCGTTGTTGAACACCTCGGGATACTGCCCCCCAATGACCGCCTGCGCGAAGGTCTGTGGCACCCAGGAAGCCAGCGTCGCGCTCGCGCTCGTCTCGAGCTTCTTCACAGTCGTGATCGACCCCGTCTCGCCGGCGTACGTGTCGACGAAGGGCAGGTTCTGGCCCACGGTGAGGTTGATCCCGTCATGCGGGAACACCGTGCCGGAAATCACGAGGCTGTCGGGCTGCAGGCTGGACTGGTGATGGTCGAAACCGCCAAAGCGCTGCTGCGCATGTGCGCCCGCGGCGGGAGCGACTGCAAGCGCGGCTCCGGCAATCGCAGCCAGGGCGCTTCCCTGCATAGCCCGGACACGCAGACGCGCACGCCGGTCAGGTTTGTTGGTAGCCACTGTCTCTCTCTAAGTGGAAAGGGTGTTTATCTACGCGAAGCTACGGACACCCACGGGACCGGATGTGACCACCATGTTGCCAAAATGTGTCTAAATTGTGACGGCCCAGTCGAGTTAGCGCGTGCATGACATCAACGCCGGCGCGCTGACGGTGACGGCTGATGAATCTGCACGCACTTGATGTCCGCGCGCATTGCAGGTCGCTCATCGAGTCGGGCGAGACTTGCGGCGAGGCGCGAAAGGGAGGTGTGCACCGTCTGCCTGGCTGGTACCTAGTTCGACAGAAACGATCGCGAAATCAGCGATCGTCTCAGCTGTACGGCGCGGCAGAAGGGGTCGCAGGGGTGGGGCTCGTTGGGGAGCTAGTCGATGTCGAGTTCAACTGCCTCGGTGAGGAACTCGGATGTCGGGCGGACTGTGCGCGTCCGGTCAGCGTCGGCTCCGAGGGGTCGCTGGATGTCTGGCCGAACGATCGCTAGGTAGGCGACCAGAAGAAGTACGGCCACGGCGATCACGACTGCCGTTTGGCCGTTGCCGAAGCCGATGCCGGTGATGCTAGCCGGTTTGCTGATGTAGTCCGAGAACGACGCTCCGAGCGGCCGCGTCACGACATAGGCCATCCAGAACGCGGCAACGCTGTTCAGACCGAAGCGCCACCAAGCAAGGGCCGGGAGCAGGATGACCGCAAAGAAGAAGATTCCCGAGTCCAGGTAGCCCATGCCGAGCGAGGTCGCGGTGAAGTCCCCAAGCGCCGTGCCGAGCGCGAAGGTGGCGAACACGACGGCCCAGTAGAAGGCTTCGCGCCGCTGCGTCGTGATGCTGTGGATCGACAGCGTTCCCTCTCTGCGCTGCCAGATCCAGAACACGGCGCCGAGGATCACCGCCCAGAGGAGAGTCGTTCCCACGTAGGGGATATGGACGTCGAGATGAAGGAAGTCCGAGAGGCCGGTACCGGCGATCGCGATCGCGTAGGCCAGAGCCCAGTAGGCGAATGCTCGGTATCGGCGAGTCGCGAACTGCAGCACGAGCGCGATCACAAACAGGGCGACCTCGGTTCCGCCGCCCCCGAAGTTCCCGTATTTCTTCAGGTAGTCAGAGGTCACCTCCCCGCCGGCCGTGGTCAGGATCTTCACGACCCAGAAGAGGAAGATGATCTCCGGAACCTTCGCCGCGACGGGCGCTGGGAACAGGCGTCCGACCACAGGTAGCTGCCCGTCCGCACCCAGACGCCGAGTGTCGGGACTGATCGACGATCTACGACCGATTTCAGGCATCACGTAACACACGCCTCCGCATTCGTGGTCTGGACGAAGCTTAGAGGCCCACGACCCGGATCGGATGGAGCTCTCCGACAGGGTTTGCGACGGGCTGACGGCATCAAGCTGCCGTCGGAGATCTACGCGCGCTACGCCTTCGCGACTCGCCTCGAGAAGGAGGACCCGTCAGGCCGCCACAAATGAGATCCACGTTGTCGGGAATCAATCCGTTGAAGCGGCTCGGCTTCGTGATGAAGTCGCCGTGGCTGATTGTCGGCGCCGAATACGGCGAGAGGAACCGGTCCTGGAAGTAGCCGCCGATCGTGGCGCGGGGGAGTTCGCCCTGACGCGAGAGGGGACTCGCGCTCCTCTGGTTCGTCATCCCGCCAAGCAGCAGCTCGCTGATGTTCTCCTGCGGACAGACGTCGAGCACGAGCACCCGCTCCTCCGGGTGGTCGTGACGTAGAAGCAGATCGCTGGTCCGCGGCAGGTAGCGCAGCGCGACGGCCGCCAGGCCGCCTAAGTCGCGGTGCTCCGGTGTGCGCCTCATGCTGCCTGTCCTCCTTCTGCGGCGATCGCCGCGGCTCTGATTCTTCGACCGCCGCCGCGACGTCGCAGCGGCGGGCTCTCGACTTCCGGTGTTTTCGACATCGGGGTGTCGCTGTCAGGGGTGTGCGCGGGGCGCCGCGGCGGAAACGCGAGCGGGCCGCGCATCACAGGCCCGCGGGTGTCGCACGATCCAGGTGTTGCCGTCGTGCAGCTGCGCCGAGATGATCGAGGCGGGCTGCCACCGAGGGCCCGTCGCCGGCACAGTGGGCGCCACGGCCCCCAGTAGGCGGTGTCCAAGACGATGCCGGCCACGTCGATGAACGCGTGCGGGCCGCTGGCGTCGATGGTCACCCACTGGCCGGGGCCCGGCTCGCGGCGCTCTCCAGGGCCCCCGACGCGTCGACCTGTCTGCCCGAGCAGGATTTGGCCGAGGCCGGCGCCCCACAGCACGAAGCTGGTGGCGCTCGAGCAGTCGTAGCCCGGCGCGCCGTTCTCCTGCTCGTCCGGGCACGCGTCGGGGCCGGGCGGGTCGACCATCGCCGCGGGGCAGTGGCCGCCGCCGTAGCTGTAGGGCTCGCTCCCGATCCGGTTGCCCGCGGCGAGCGCCGCCTGCTCCGCCGCCGGCGCGCCCTGCGGGATCGTCGCCTGTCCGTCCGGGAGGATCGACGCGACGGCTCCCGGCGTCAGCGTCTCGCCGGTCGATGCGGCGCAAGCGGCGGACGGGCCGAGGTCCAGCGACATCGGCACCGCGCCGCCGCCGCCGGCCGTCACATCGGCGTACCGGGCTGGCAGGTCCGGGTAGCCGCTCGACGCCCAGCCGGACGCCTGGATCGCGGTGATCTGCGCGTCGGCGGGCTGGCCGGCGGTCGTCAGGATCGCATGGATTGCGGCGGTCGCGGTGCCGTAGCCGGCGATCGCGGCCTGGCCGTGCAGCCATCCGGCGGTCGTGTCCGCGGCGGTGATGGGGTCGCTCCAGACGGAGTCGGTGGAGCCATATGTGCCGCTGTCGGTGTACCCGACGTTTAGCCAATCGTTGTTGTTGGCGGCGGCTTTGGCGCCGGCGTGCGAGCCGCTCTCTGCCGCGAGCACCCACGCGGTGACGACGGCGGGGTCCAGGCCGGTGTCCGCCGCGAGCTCGCCGGCGAACTGCTGCTGACCACTGGTCAGCTGGCCGGCGGTGACCGGGGCCGCGTCACCGCAGCCACCGCCCTGTCGCCGCCGGAGCCGGACAGGGAAAGCGCGAACGCGATCACGCCAAGGGCGAGCGCGGCGAGCGCGCCCGCGGATCGCAGCAGGACGCTCACAGCGTCACCTGAGCCTCACTTACGGTGAACTCGACGCGCCACACGATCTCCCCCGGGCCCCACGAGCCGTTGATCGATCGCCACGCCTCGGTGAACTCGGCCCGATGCGCGAAGCCTTCCCGGACCGCTTCGGCGTCGTCGACGTCGCCCAGGCGCACCGCGGCGATCGACAGGACCTCGACGCGCCCGATCGCGTGCTTGCCGCGGCCGGGGCACACCGCGTAGGGGCGCTCGGGCCACAGCGAGCAGCCGCCGCGATACCACGGCGAGCGCGGGTTATCGCTCATCGGTCTCCGGGTGACGGTCTTGCTCCCGGCCATCACCTTCGCCGCAAGCTCAGGACGAAAGTTCATCGCCGGGCCGCCGGATCGTAGAGCCGCTGGGACTCCTCAATATCGGCCTTGTGCGGCCCCTCCCACCAGTACAACGGGCGGGCCCAGACCGGCGGAGCGCCGGACACGAGCACCACGAGGCGCCCCCGCGGCAAACGCGCGGAGGTCTGCCACCGTCAGGATCGCCGTCCGCGTCGACTGCCGTGGACGCCCCGTCGCGTCGGCCGCTGCTCACCGACACGGTCGCGCGGTCGTAATCCCCGACGAGCCGCGCCAGGCGGGACAGGAAGCCGTCCTCGTCCACGCCGCCGCCGTAGCACTTCACGTTGCTCGAGCTCCAGAGCTTCTCCATTTCCGCCGTTCCCCACACCTCCACTCCCTGGCTCCAGCACTGCAAGATCGCCAGCAGACACACCCCGCGCGATCCGTAGTGGCTGTACAGGTTCGGCAGCTGCGGCCAGCGGCACACGTTCGCCGCCTCATCCAGCACGCCGACCAGCGGCAGCTGCAGGCGGCCGCCGGGTGAGCGCTTCGCGAGCTGCTCGGCGGCGTCGCACAACGCCATCAAGAGCGCCGTCACCACCCCCGCGCTCGACCCCTTCCCCTCCCTGGACAGCAGATACACCGTGTCCGTGGACCGCACGAACGCGTCGACGTCGAGCTGCGCGCGCGAGTCCGCAGCGCCGGCGCGTGTCACCCACCGCGCCACGTCAGCGTCAGAGAGAAACTCGAGGATCCCCTGCGCAGTCGAAAAGACGCCGCCGCGCTGGTCGGTCGGACTGTTGGCGTGACCGTCGACGCCGCCGGCCGCGAGCTCCAACCCTGAGCGGCACGCGCACGAGGGCCGTTTCCGCCGTTCGCTAGCGGATGCTGATGGCGGATCGCGACTGCTACCGGTGGACGCTGGACCCTAACCGGGCGATCGTGCCGGCGGGAATCCTGCGCGCTCAGTCGACGGGCGGCTCCTCGATGACGCGGATGTGAAACAGCCGGCCGGGATCGTATTCGACCACCTCGGTCAACTCGACCCGCCCCCGGCCCATGGCCTTATGGACCTCGCGGAAACGCGTTCCGGGCCGCACCGGCCCCTCCGTGAGCTGCACCACCTCCTCGGCGTCCTGCCAGGCGGACAGCTTGGTGGGATCGGTGACGAAGGCGAAGACCTCGTCCGGCGCCCGAGCGATCTCAACTGTGGTGCTCGCCATGGCAGGACTCTACGGCGACCCCGCGGTGCGCGCAAGGACGCGCCCAGACCGCTCGGCGCATCATCGCGCGCGAGGACCCGACGGCGCTGAACGCGGCCCAGCAGTGGCTGCGCGGGGAAACCGCGCTACCGCTATGGACGGAGCGACGACCGGTAGCGCGCGTCCACGAGGCGCTTTGCGTAGCGGTCGCCATCTAGCTACCTACCTGGCAGGGTCCGAGCAGCGCGAACGTGGCTTGGATCGTTGCCGTGACTACCTGCTCGCCCGTCTCGACGGGCATGTCGTGCCCGGCTGCAGCGCTTGCCGCGCGAATCATCTTGCGCCCGCCCGGCCATCCGCCGTCGGGTTCAGCAAGCGCGCGAATCGGTCCCAAGCGCAGCTCGACCCCAGCAGCATACGCGGCGGCTTTCTCACGCGCGTTCGCGGGCTGAGAAGCTGCCTCGAGCCAGACGGGGTTGCTCGCCGACACGCGCCAGTTCGGGCCGGCAATCCGCGCGTCGAGTTCGTCGCTGCAGCGCATGATCACCGCTCCGATGAGCCGAGTATCGGTCAGACGAACGGACACCGTCGCCGCGGCGCGATGCCCCAGAGAGCGGCGGCCCCCGGCGGTGTGGTCGAAGGCTCGCTCACGACCAGGATCCTTTCACGACTCGCTCATCGGTGCGGTCGGAACGTAGGGCGGCGCGCACCCGTGCCCTCCACCATGTCGTCCTAAGCGGCAGTCTCGCGCTGGCCGGCGATCGGCCGCCCGCCGGAGGGCAAATCGTCACGCGTGATATTTGAACCGCGGGTGCTGCCTGGTTTCAGAGGAGCGTGACGGCGATTCGGTACCAGCGCGATGGCGGCTTCCCGGGCGTGCTGATTTGTCGAGCGACGTAGAGTGAGCGGCCACCCCGAGCGCACGTGGGCTTGCTGACCCGGCCGAGTCGGCAATCACCGTGGACGATCGCGTACCTTGCTTTCGCCAACGTTTCGTGGAGAGCCTCGGCACGATGCAAGCGTGGGTGCTGGACTGACCGTCGCCGCGCTCAGTTGTGACCGGTGTCGTGGCCGATGGGCTGCTCGGTGTGCCCCGGGGTCCTCGGAGGGCTCGTCGGATCGTTGGCGCGGTTCTCAAACCTCATGATCCCGACGTTATCGGTGATAGACCGGTGCGTAAAGCGCCGCAGACCGCTATGGCTTTGGACGAGGTCCGAAAGCTCCGCAAAGCTAGCTGAACGTGCGGCGCGCGATGCGGGCGGTGGCCCGGCTGGGCGCGCCAGAGGCTTGGTCGGCTACGGTGGACTTGTGCCACATCAGAACCGCGTGACGCCGTTGGGGGACCTCGTCGTTAGCCGTGGGCGAGGGCTCGTCTACGGAAACCGAGGCTGCCTGCACGACGAGACCGGCGCGATTCGCCGTCGCTACGCGACAAAGCGATGGATCGCGTGCCGTCTGCAGTTTCGCGACCGACGCCGCACCCGGCTGATGGCGCCGGGCCGCTACACCGCGCTGTTCTTCCTCGACGAGGCGACGGCGCTGGCGGCGGGCCACCGCCCATGTGCGGAGTGCCGGCGAGCCGACTACAACCGGCTTACCGAGATCTGGTCGGAGCTCCACCCCGGTCGGCCCGAAGCCGATGCGATCGACGATCAGCTTCACGCCGAGCGCCTCGTCGCGAACACCGGGAACCGCCGCTTCCACGAACTGCCCTACGCGAACCTTCCCGACGGGACGTTCGTGCTTCGTGCCGGCATGCCCTGCCTCGTGCTCGGCGCGGAGCTCCTTCC
The DNA here is from genome assembly GCA_963709135.1 of uncultured Solirubrobacterales bacterium. Taxonomy (GTDB): domain Bacteria; phylum Actinomycetota; class Thermoleophilia; order Solirubrobacterales; family Solirubrobacteraceae; genus Palsa-465. The sequence continues at coordinate 1,782,527 of CAVPVI010000005.1, forward strand.
CTGGTCACCCGGCGGTTACCGTAAGCCGCAGCGACGGCCTGCGCACGGGTTGGCGACGCTGATCACGCCACCCTCGTTGGTCGTCATTCTCCAACTCGGCTGGGCTCCGCTCGTCCCGTTGTTGCACCCCTCTGCCACTGGCAACTCCGCCATCCCTCGTGAACGGACATCGAGCTCCGGTTGGACTTCACACTGACATGGCGCGGGACCAGCGCACGGTGTGCCTGCTGTCGTGGCCAATTGGTCCCGCGCGCGGCGTAGTCACTGGCCGCCGCTCGAGGCTCCCGCGCGAGTCACCGCCGCCATCCTGAACGCGTAGGATCCCGGCCATCGAACACCACCTCGCGCAACTCAACATCGGCCTAGCCAAGGGACTGATAGACGGCCCGGTGATGGCAGGCTTCAAAGCCGCGCTCGAGCCGATCAACGCGCTCGCCGACGACGCCCCCGGCTTCGTTTGGCGGCTGCAGAGCGAGGACGGCGACGCGACCGCGATCCGCCCTTACGAGGACGAGCCGATGATCGTCAACATGTCGGTGTGGGAGTCGATCGAGGCGCTGCGCGCGTTCGTATACACGAGCGGCCACACGCCGGTGATGCGCAATCGCAGGCGGTGGTTCGAGAAGCTCGAGACGTATCTCGTGCTCTGGTGGGTGCCGGCCGGCCACGAGCCGACGATCGAGGAGGCCAAGGAGCGTCTCGAACATTTGAAGCGCCGCGGCCCGACCCCGCATGCGTTCACGTTCAGAACGAGCTTCCCAGCGCCGAACCCGATCCCAGCGCGGCGCTGATCGACGACGAGATCGGCTGCCCCGCGTAGGCGTGCGCGCTGTTAGGGGGCGTAGCGGATCGCGGCCGACATGTCGCCCCCTAGGTTCGCGCCCAGCCGTAAGCAGCGTGCTCCGTTTCGTCCGAAGGGGCGGCTGGCGCCGGACATCCAGCAGCCGCGCCGAATACGATGGCGATACGCATGCTTCCGACCCAGCGCCTCATGAACTCACTCGCGACGTCAGCAATCACAGTTGGCGTATCGCGAGCGTGTTCGGGGTCGTCGATTGGATCGCCACGATGATCGCGACGCTGCTGGCCGTTCTAGCAGTGCTGGCGCGCCGAGCCATTTGAACCAACCCCCGGCGCGGGACACGCCGATGTGCGGGGGCCTGGCCACCGCTGCCGAGAAGTCCGATCGCTCCGCGACGCGCACGCCTATTCACACCGCACGTGCCGAGGGAAACCCAGCCCGACGCGCTAGGACGCAAGCTCCGTCCTCACGTTTATGCCAACGGCGGTTGCTTTTATTCGCGAGGAGCGCTCCTTCTCGCTTGCGGTGGGTTTACGCAACCGCCGGGCCGGCGTCGAGCTTGCCGGCAACGAGGTAGATCATCGTCTTGTAGTTACGCGTGGAGCGGTACCCACGGGCGCGTCGTTTGGCTGCCGGGATGAGCGAGTTCAGTCCTTCGAGCAGGCCGTTGCTGGCGCGGGTGTGATGCCAGCGGATGACGCCGTCCCAGTGATCTGTCAGGGTGCGGGTGAACGCGATCAGCGGCTCGATGCTGCTGTCGTTGACCTCGCTGATCCAGCGGGGTTGATACTCCTCAGCGGTGTCGGGGTCCTCGAGCTCGTAGAAGTCGTCGAAGCGCAGCGCGAACTCGTAGGCCTTGACGGTCGAAAGCGTACGGTGAGCAGCTCATCGAGCCAGTCGAGCTGCTTGATGGTGAGGTTCTCAGGCCGTTTGAGCCAGAGGTAACGGGTTCCTTTGAGTAGATCTTTGTGCGTCTTGGCCTCCGTCCGGCGGACCTCGTCGAGCGCCTCACCCAGATGCTTCTTGATGTGGAAGCGATCAAACGTCACCGACGCCTCGGGGAGATGCTCCTGCACGCCGGCGAAATACGCACCAGACATGTCCTGGCAGACCTCGCTAATCGCCCGCGCGCTGCCCCCGTGCGTCGCCAAGAAGTCCTTGAATTGCTCGACTGTCTGCGCGTCGCGGCCATCAGCAACGAACTCCACCCGCCGCTGTACGGCGTCCAGATCGCAGAACACCGACACGTAGCTCTGACCGCGCCCCTTGCTCGTGTCATCGATCGCCAACTCGCTCATCCGGGCGAGGTCCTGCGCGTCGCCAGCCCGATCAACATAGTGGTGCACGACCCGCCGGATCCGCATGTCGTCCTCACCGAGCAACGCCGCCAGCGGCGCGACCGGCATCTGCTTGACCAACGCCCTCACCAACGCCTCAAACAGCAACGTGAACCCTGAACGCTCCCGCGCCCACGGCACCGCCACCAACCGAACCTTGTGCTCCGGGCAACGCACCCGCGGCACCCGCGCGCTCAGATACGCCTGATGCTGAAAGAAGTCCATATGCCGCCAGGTCTTCTCCCCAGTGTCATGCACCGCCAGCCCCTCCGCCTCCATCATCGAGCATCAGAAGCCGAAAAGAGTGCCAAGCACTCCGGAACTCCGGACGCTACCCACCCAAAAAGAGGAGAAGCCTGTTGTTGCCGATGACCACTTGCAGCGCGTGTGGGCCTCGCTCGTAGACGATCGGTGGTCCCACGAACGGCGGTACGGACGGCGCGGACGGTCCGCGGACCCGGACTTCGCGTAGTTCGCCGGGACGGCGGTGCCTGATGGCCTCGGACACCGAGGCCCGTCGCCGGCGCTGCTCCATCAGTTCCTCCCCGTTTTCGAGCATGAACACCAGAGGACGTTCCGGGAAGCGCTCGTTGTCGCAATGAACCCAGATGCGCGGTCCGAGCGCGTCATAGAGCCAGAACTCATCGCCGCGCCCCGGCTCGATCTGGCCCCGGAAGGCCAGACCGATCGGACTGGCGCCCGTGCTGGCCCAATCGGCGCGACAGTCCAGCCGCAAACGGGTTAGCGCGTGCCTCTGCCGCGTCGGTCACCCACAACAGCTCGAAGAACTGCGCGCCCCACGCCAAGCGCCGGTTGCGCGTGCCCTGTCCGCGGTGCGCCTGTCCGGCGTCCAGCACCCAGCCATCGTCTTCGAGGCGCTGTACCGCCTGACCCGGATCGCTCACCATGCAGAAGAAGTGATCGAGCTCGAGCACGGCCCCGAGCGACTTTAGAACACCTTGCCGAGGCGCGCGTGTCTGTCGCAGCGTCGCTATCGCATTCGACGACCAGCGCCTGGCCCGGCAGCGCCTGGTGCGAGTGTCGGGTGATCCAAAGGATTGCGGATGCAACTGCCGCCGCGGACAGCCTCAAGTCGATCCACCGCCAAGAACCAGGCTCAGCGCTCACGGGTCTGAGAACGAGAGGCTTCCGCCGTGGACAAAGCGCACCACCATCACACGACGTCCCGTTAGCGGCCCAGGACTCCCAGTCGGCGCTACGTTGGCTGGAGGCGGGCGTCGAAGAAAGCGAAAACGCGCTGCCACGCGTCAGCTGCCGCGTCTTGCGCATAGCCGAGGCGCATGGGGAGGTACACGATCTTGCCAATGGGATGGTGCCCTTGGGTCATGAAGCTGTGCCCGGCATCGTCATAGACCTTCACGTCGTGCTCGATCGCCAACGCCTCCACGTGGCGGGACAGACGCTCCGCGTTGGCGCGACCAACGATCTTGTCCCGAGCGCCGTAGGAGCCAACAATCGGGCATGCCCCACGAAGACTTGCCGCCTCCTTCGGGACCTCGCCGTAATTGACGGCGGCGGCGCGGACGCCAGGACGACCGCCGGCGATGTACGCGAGCGTGAAGCCGCCGCCCATGCAGAAACCGATGACGCCGATCCGATCGCCGTCAACCTCCTCTTGCTGGACAAGCCATACGCGCGCCGCGTCGATCTCATCGTTGACCTTGCCGCGTGAGGCATCAATCATCGTCCGCGCGACACAGATCGGGCGCGGCCCTCGCCCCTTGAAGAGATTCGGCATAACGGCCACATAGCCGTGCCCTGCGAACTCCTCGCAGACGGCTCGGATCTCGGGCTGGTCCCCAAACACCTCATGGATCACCACAACACCCGGATGAGGTCCGCCGCGTTCAGGCCAGGCAACCGCCGCATTCAAGCGTCGGCCACCGTCAACCACGATCTCGATATCCGGCCCCACCATCGAGATAATGCCAATCAATCGAACATGCCGCGGCCGCTGCCGCTTCGGACGACAACCAGAAGCGCTGCGATCGAGGAGCACGTTTGTCTGGCAGATCCCGGTCGTGCTTGTGGCGACGTGCACAAGGGGAGTCGGGTGTCAGCATGTTCCGGCGGCGGCTGTGTGTCGGCAGCCGCTCCTCCGCGCCTTGTTCGGTGGCGCCCGTCAGGCATCAACTACCGTTGCGAAGAGTTCCGCCGCCTCCCGCGGCGAGATATCGAGCGCGGGCTCGCCGATGTTCACCTCGAGCTTGTTGACGCCGGGGACGACGCTGGGCTCGAGTCGCTTAAACCGCCAGACGCGGCGCTCCTGCGCCAGGTCGAGCGCCCGCTCTTGGAGCGTGTGGCGATCATCCCGCAGGTGAAGGGTGAAAGAGTGAAAGAGCGGCGTTTGCGGGGGATCGGGGACCAGGGTGACGCCCGGCACTTCGCACAGTGCTGTGGCAAGCGCGCGTGCGTGCTCGAGGAACCGTGGCATTTGCGCTACGAGGAGATCGAGCCCGTGCTGCGCCGCGGCCGCGAACGGAAACAGGTTGAATAAGGAACCGCCGTGTCGGCGCCGCCAAACCGCCGCCTCGCCGACAAGCTCCTCTGACCCTGCGAGTATGCAGCCAGCAAAGCCGCCCAATCCCTTGTAGAGCGAGACGTACGCGGTGTCAAAGAGCGCCGCGATCTCCGCGTGAGAACGCCTGTAGTAGGGAGCCGACTCCCAGATCCGGGCGCCGTCGAGATGCGTCGCCGCGCCGCGGCTCCTCGCCCACTCCAGCTGCCGCACGAGATCGTCCCATTCCGGCAGCCGACCGCCGATCTCGCGCTGGGGCAGCTCGATCAGCAAGGCGCCGATCGACGCGCGCAGCACTTGCAAACCCTCGAGCTCGATAAGTCGGTCGCGGCTCCCGACAAGTTCGGCCTTCAGGCTATGCAGGTGTGCATAACCGCCGTGCTCGTGTAGCTCCAAATGACAGGTGGGGGGGAATGCGACCGTCCTGACGCCACGCCGGTCGCAGTGGATCCGCAAGGCGATCTGCTGCGCCATCGTTCCGCTTGGGATCAGCACTGCACGGCTGCGGCTGGAGATCCTTTACGCCTTCCAGCAGACCTGGCTTGATGGCGGCTATGCGTGGGACGGCACGCGCCGGTTGCAGGAGCTGGTCGACGCGCTGGCGCGCGGCGGGGACTGGTCGCTGTTCGAGCGTTCCTCGGTGGGCGGCAAGACGGTGGTATCCTGCATCGGCGGCAGCGCGCACCGGTCGAGCGGTTGCTTGTCGATCAAGAGCGAGAGCTTGAGCGGGACGTGTGGCGGCTTGGGATCTTGCGTCCTGACGGCGATGGACAGACGCTCGATTCCACCGCGATCACCCAGCTGTGGCTGCGTGAGCTGGTCAAGCGCTGGAACAGGCAGCGGTTGGTGTCGCACACCATCGGCATTCTGCGGCTCGACGCCCACGTCGCGGTCGAGCTCTCGAACGTGCTTCGGCTTCGCGCTGACGGTGGGGAGGATCCACGTGCGCTGGCCGTCAGGACGCGGTGGTTTTCCTGTTCGCGGTGCAGACCATGCTCGCGCACGTCGCGCAACATCGCCCTCACGCGTGTAACGTCCCGATCGAGTGGGTAGCGCTCGCCCCAAGAGGGCAGGGGTCTCCGAGAAGTTCATCCACGACTACAAGCACGCCGACCGGTAGACGATCACGACGTGTCGCACGCGGAGGTGATTGTCCCCGGCGGTTGTGGCTGGCCGAGCGTTGCCCTGCGTGCGGGGCGCAGGCCGGGGTGCGGCTGCGGCGAGCGCTCCTCGGCGCGACGCACGCCACCCCGCGCGGCTGGCGCTGCACGCCGCTCGCGGCTTCAGGCTCCGGCCGTGCCCGACACGGCACGTCCGAGCGAGCCGTCTACCGCCGCGCGGGCGGCCAGCGGCCCGGCCGCACACCGTACCGTGCGCCTTCAGCCCGCGCGCGGGGAGCTGCGCGCCGCAGAGGATGTGTGGCGGGCGCTCCAAAGAGCTCGTCCCGCTGGTGGGGGGCTCGGGCGACTCAACGCTCGCGGACGCGCTCGCGGGCCCCGGTCTGGGGGCGCTACGGCGCCTTCAAGGCCACCCGCAAATCCGCGCAACGCTGCAGTGGAGCGTCCCGGAGCGCTCGCTGCTGCTCGCCGGCAACGCGCGGGACCGAGCGCTACGAGGAGATCGTCCAGGCCGCGAGGGTAACCGGCCCCCTCGGCCTTGCGCGACACGTCGCTGGCAGGCGGCATCACGCAGGCCCCGAGTCGCGCGTGCTGCCAATGCGGCGAGCCGATCCCCCAGCGGGCGCCCGCCCCCGGAAGCCAGGTACTGCTCAAACGCTGCCGGCCGGCCACCTCGCCCGCCCGGGTCACGCTCGCACGCGGGCGTGCAGCGAGCGCGCGCCGGACATCGCAGCGAGCAGCTCCACATCCAGCGAGCCGCGCATGGGTGAGCGACGTTTCGCGCGACGTGTCGCCCCCAACAGCGCAAACTCGTTACGGCTGCGCTTTACGGCTCACGCCTCTTGCTTAGTGCCGTAGCGCTGCCGGGCCGCCTCGCCCGAAGTGCCGAGCACCGAGCCGATGAAGGCCCAGGAGTATCCGTGTTCGCGCGCGTCGCCGACCGCGGCACTGATCGACTGCTCGGCGTTCGACCTCGACAGCGCGGCGTCGCGGAGGGCCGCGAAGACCTGCGCGTCGCGCTCGTCCGCAGCGGCAGGCTCGTAGGACTCGAAACGGCGGGCCAGTTCCTCGGCGTGGTTCAGAATGTCTTGCACGGTGCGTGGCATGTCGATCACCTCGTGAACTTGTCGCGGGCCTTCATGGCGTGGATGACAACCGGAGCCTGGACGCCGTAGACGACGCCCATCTCGTAGATGATCCCGGCCTGGTTGGCTCCGATGATCATCGTGAAACAATCGTCGAGCTCGAAGACTCGGATCGGGTGTCCATATGCGTGACGGATGTCCTCATCGCTGACGCCGTGCTTGCTGGCGCTCGCCGCGATCACCAGGTTCACGCCCACTGCAACAAGTTACCTTGTCGCCCGAGATCTGTCGAGGCCGCTTCGATCGGCGACCAAAAGAGCGGGATCCCGATCGCCAACGAGCTCGTCGATGAGGTCGAGGCCGGCTACGGGCTGACCGCGACCAAGCGCGTCGGACGCAAGTCGCTCGGCCGCACGTCGCCGCGCGTGAACTTCCGGATGACCGCCGCTGCAAGCGCGCGCACACGCGGGGGCCGAGCGGGAAGGCAAGACGGTCAGCGAGATCGCTCGCGAAGCGCTCGAGGAATACTGAAGTAGCCAGCGGCGCAATTGAGACCTGCCGACGCGGCAAGTCAACCGCCGGGCGGCGTCAGCTTTCTGGACCCCAGACCCCTCTGGGCCCGCGGCCTGTCGCGGGGGGGGTTGCAGCGCGAGGTAGGGGTCGCAATACTCACAAAAACTCGCGCGGTGCAGCCCACCAGCGCGTACACAGCCGGGCACGTTCCGCGAACGGGCAGGGGGAGCGACAACGGCTGCGCTGGCGGGCTTCTCTAAGGTCTGTGGGGTTCGCCGCCCGCTCGCCCCAGCGCTCTTGGCCACGCTCTCAAGAGCCAAACCGGCCACGGCCCCTGCGAGATCGACGGGGAGCGGTTCGCTCCCGCTTTCGCGCGGAGTGAGCGCCGCCAGCGCCCGACGGAGCTTGTCTATTTCGTCCCACAGCTCCTGCAGGCGGGCTGGATGTCGCGGCGTATCTGGTCGAGGTCGAGCATGGGAGGTGGCGTCCTTGCGTGTAGGCGGGTCACTGTGATCGTAAGCCAGCCAGGCCCGTGGCGGGCTCCAGCTGATCGCGGCCTTGCCCGGCTGCGCGCGGTGAAACCTCGTTATGTGCACCGTGCACGGAGTTGACGTCAACCGGGCCCAGGACGCCCCGTTGGGTCCTTCGCAAGCACGCGAGCACCTGGGCGAAACCGATCGTGCACCGGGGGCACAGATCGGGCCGGATCTGGCCATTGCGATGTCGCCAAAGCTCAAGCTGATCAGGGGCATCGGCGAGAACGAAGTCACTCCCCGCCGCTAGGCCCCCGCCGTGATCGCATTCGTGGCGAAGGACTTGTGCGGCCGCTCGCATCGGGCCATCCCCTGGTCGCCCACGCCGTTCCCTGGTCGGTCGCACGACCAACGCAAAAGCCGTCGTCCGCTGGTGGTGTCGCGGCGTCGGTGGTAGCTTACCGCCATGACGGTCTTGATCGTTGTGCTCTGGGTCGAGGCGATCCCGCTCGGAGCTCTGGTCAGTGCCTTGTTTGATCGCTCGCTGCGGCGCCGCTCCAGGTTCTGGCAACGGTTCGCCGGGATCGTCATCGCGGTTGTGCTTCCCGAACTGGCGGCGGTCGCCGCACCGGTGGGTGAACAAACGGTGGTGCTGTTGATTTGGGGCGGCCTGGCGTGGGGAATTCTGCTTCTCGTCCCCGCGTGGTTTGTGCTCTTCGACAGACGGGGTCTCGACCCGGGATCAGCAAACGGTGACGATGACGGGCCCGGACCTGAGAACGGGCCGCCCACACCGCGACCGCCGATCGGCGGGATCCCCCTCCCCGACGCAGAACCCTCATCAGCCCGTGTCCGCGACCACCGCCCCCCGCGACGGACGCCGCCTCCTCGTCGGCCGGTTCGCGAGCCGGAGCGTCCCCCGGCACGTCTCTGGCCGCTGCGGCTGCGGCCATCGAAGCGTCTCAGCAAAGCGCATCTCCCAGGCGCGGGGACGCACCTCTCGCGGACGATCGCATCTGACCGTGGCCTGTCGAACCGCTGCCGACCGCAGTGACGACACCTCAGTCGTGCCGATCGCCGGCGCTCAGCGAGTGCTTACCCAGGGACACGACCGCGACTGGCCGTGCAACACGCTTCTACCGGGACCGTGAGCGGTACAAACAATAGTTCACGAGTTTTGGAACACTGGATCGCTAGTGTTTACAGTGGCGTCCGAGAGCGTCCGTAATCGATCGTATACGTGACAAGGAGTATCGGATGCTGGTCGGCTACATGCGAGTGTCCAAAGCAGACGGATCCCAGACCACCAACCTGCAACGCCATGCGCTGCTCGCCGCCACCGTCGACGGAGTCCAACTCTACGACGACCACGCCTCCGGGAACCGCGACGATCGTCCCGGTCTCGCCGCCTGCCTCAAGGCGCTGCGCGACGGCGACTGCTCGTCGTCTGGAAGCTCGACCGGCTCGGCCGCAACCTCCACCACCTCGTCAACACCGTCCACGACCTCACCGCCCGCGGCGTCGGGCTGAAGGTCCTTACCGGCCAGGGCGCAGCGATCGACACCACAATAAGACGCGCTGAGGCCAGGCCACCCCGCCCCTCCCTGGTTCTGGCGAGGAGCGCGTCTCTCGCGAACCAGGGCGAGAGACCTGAGTTGAGCGCGGAGCGGGGCAGGGCCGAGGCGCGGCGCGCGCCGTGCAAAGTCGTGAGAGCGGGTCTCGTCCCTCCGGCTGCCCTGGTGCTGCAGCCGAACTTGAGACCACGAATTGCGTCGCGAGCTTGTCGACACGCGGCTACTTCTCCCGGAGGGCGAAGCTAGCGCGAGCGTTGCCTGGGCCGGATCGCGTGTCTTCGTGCGCGCGACAGCGGAGGGTGCTCGGTTGTTCCAACGCTGAGGGGAGAGCGCGTTTACGCTGATCGAATGTCTGTGTTGGGCACCAAGCTGCACCTGCCATCGCCGCGTCGGCGGCTGGTGCCGCGCGCCCGCCTCACCGATCGACTGCGCGTGGACGGAGGCGAGAGGCCGCGGCTGGTGCTGGTCGCGGCACCGGCTGGGTTTGGCAAGACCACGTTTCTGGTGCAGTGGTTGGCGGCGGAGAGGTTGCAGCGCAGAGTGGCGTGGTTGGCGCTTGACCCGGGCGACGCCGATCTCCGAGTGTTCCTGACCCATCTCGTCGCTGCGATTCAGACCGCCGAACCCGAGGCTGGTGTCGATGCGCTCGTTCTGTTGGAGGCCGGGGCTACCACGCCAACCGAGGCCGTCCTGGTTAGCTTGCTCAACGATCTCGACGTCCTTGCCGGTTCGATGGTGGTGGCGCTCGATGACTACCACGCGATTGACGGGCCCGCCGTGCATGAGGTGGTGACCTTCCTCTTGGAGAACCTGCCGCCACAGATCACGCTGGCGATGGCTACTCGGGCGGACCCGCCGCTGCCGCTGGCGCGTCTGCGTGCGCGTGGCGAGCTCGTGGAGGTGCGGGCGGCGGATCTCAGGTTTACCACCGATGAAGCGGAGGTGTTCCTCAATGAGGTGATGGGGCTGGGGCTAGAGCCCGCGCTCGTGGCCGCGCTTGAGGCGCGCACCGAGGGGTGGGCGACCGGGCTGCAGCTGGCGGCGCTGTCGGCCCGGACTCATGCGGGTGCCGCCGGCGGGTCTGGAGATGTCGCTGGGTTTGTCCAGGCGTTCTCTGGAAGCCATCGGTTCGTCCTTGACTACCTTGTTGAGGAGGTCCTGGGCCGGCAGCGGGATGAGGTACGCGCGTTCCTGCTCGATACCTCTGTGCTCGACCAACTGACCGGCGGGCTGTGCGACGCTCTGACTGGGCGCTGCGACGGTCAGCTGATGTTGGAGACCCTTGAGCGCGAGAACCTGTTCGTCGTCGCGCTCGATGACGAGCGCCGGTGGTATCGCTACCACCACCTGTTCGCCGACGCGTTGCGTGTCCGTCTGGCTGCCCGGCATGGCGACCGGGTCGGCGAGCTGCACGCCGCCGCCAGCCGCTGGCTCGCCGAGAACGGACTTCTCGTCGATGCCGTACGGCATGCGATCGCGAGTGGCGACCACGAGCACACCGCCGACCTCATGGAGCTCACCGTGGCCGACCTGCGCCGGCGGCGCCAGGATCGCACCTTCTTCGACTGGCTGCCGGCGCTGCCCGACGACGTCGTGCGTCGCCGGCCGCTGCTCGCCACCTACGTGGGAGCGAGCCGGCTCTCCGAGGGCGACTTCGACGGGGTGGAGGCATGGCTCGACGCCGCTGAGGCTGGTCTGTCCACGACGCAGCTATCGACGATCCCAACGGCGGGCTCGCTCGCCGAGGCAGCCCGGGACCGGGAGGACGAGGTCCGCTCCCTCCCGGCCCTGATCGCGGTCTATCGCGCCTCGGTCGCCCAGGCGCGAGGCGACGTCGAGGGCACGGTCGCGCATGCACGCCGGGCGCTGGCGCTCGCCGGACCGGAGGACCATTTCCCGCGCGGCGCTGCTGCAGGCTTCATCGGCCTGGCAGCATGGGCTGCCGGCGACCTCGACCGCGCGGTGGACACGTTCACCGAGGCTGTCGCGAGCCTGCACGCGGCCGGCATGGTCGCGGACGAGCTGGGCGCGACCGGCGTGCTGGCGAACATGTGGCTGGCGCGCGGGCGCCCGGTCCAGGCGCGCCGACTCTACGAACGCGCGCTGGCCGTCGCGGAGAGCCACCCCGGGCCGGCGCTCTCCAGCACCGGCGACCTGCACGTCGGCCTCGCGGACGTCCTGCGCGAGCAGGGCGACCTCGACGGGGCCGCGGAGCACCTTGAGGTCGCCCGCGAGCTCGGCGACCGGGCGTCGCTGCTGGAGAACCGGCACCGCTGGTACACCGCCATGGCCGCGCTGCTGCAGGCCACAGGCGACATCGACGGCGCGGTCGCGATGCTCGACCAGGCCGAGCCGCTGTTTCTGCCAGGCTACTTCCCGGACGTGCGGCCGATCGCGTCGACCAGGGCGCGCGCCCGGATCCTCCAGGGCCGCCTCGACGACGCGCGGGCGTGGGCGCGCGAGCGCGGGATCGCGCCGACAGATCCGACGAGCTACCTGGCCGAGCACAACCAGCTCACCCTCACCCGGCTGCTCGTCGCTGAGGGCGACGCGCGCGAGGCGCTCGGGCTGGTCGACCGCGTGCTGGAGGTCGCGCGGGCGGCGGGCCGCGACGGCAGCGTGATCGAGGCTTGCCTGGTGCGGGCGCTCGCCCACCACTCCAACGGTGACGCTGACGCGGCGGCGGCCGACCTCGCTGCCGCGCTGATCGCCGGGGTGCCGGCCGGCTATTGCCGGCTGTTCCTGGACGAGGGACAGCCGATGGCGGAGCTGCTCGAGCGGGCCGCCCGCGCCCGAGCGGCTGACGTGCGGACGCACGCCGATTGCCTGCTGGCGGCCGCACGGAGACCGCTTGCGACGGCACCCGCGGGACGCGTCTCTGAGGAAGGGCTCAGCGAGCGCGAGCGTCAGGTGCTGCGCCTGCTGGCGACCGAGCTCAGCGGGCCGGAGATCGCGGGAGAGCTGTTCGTCTCAGTGAACACGCTGCGCACGCACACCAAGCACATCTTCAGCAAGCTCGACGTGAAGACCCGCCGCGCCGCCGTACGCCAAGCCGCGGACCTCGGCCTGCTCTGAGCCTCACCCCGGCCCAATCACCACCCGGAAATCACATCACATGGTGATGTGCGCTCACCACATCGATTCCTAACGTGCCGGACACATTCGCCGGACACCCCGGCACCGCAGCAAAGGGAGTCAGACGTGAACATCACCACCAACCGCCTCACCGCGACCGCCGGCCTCTGCGCCGCAGCTGCCGGCGCGATCTTCATCGGCGTTCAGATCAACCACCCGCCGGCCGACGTCGCCCACCTCCTCACCACCGAGATGACGCTACGCGAGACCGCAAAGATCCTGATGTGCGTCCTGGCGCTCGTCGGCTTCACCGGCATGTTCGCCCGCCACCGCGGCCGGCTCGGCCGCGTCGGGCTCGCCGGCTACTCGCTGCTGACCGTCGGCTACCTCGCGATGTTCGCCGTTGAGTGCATCGTCGGCTACTACCTGCCGACGGTGGCGCACTCGAACCCCGGCTACGTCCAGCACGTCATCAACGGCGCCATGGGCCACGGCCCGAGCGGCGGCATCGGCCTTATGCAGGAGCTGTTCATCGTCACAGGTATCGGCTACTCGCTCGGTGGTCTGCTGTTCGGCATCGCACTGTTCCGCGCCGGCGTCCTTGCCCGCTGGGCCTCGCTGCTGCTCGCCTACGGCACCGCCTCCGCCCTCGCGCTGTCCGTGCTGCCGGAGTCGTTTGACCGCCCGTTCGCGGTGCCCACCGGTGTCGCGCTGATCGGCCTCGGCGTCTCGCTGTGGCGAGCCGAGCGCCGGGCCGAGACCGTCGACGCGCCGGTCCCGGCGTTCATCGCGGAGGCGGTGGCCCGATGAGCGCCCGGGAGCGGAGCTGGCCGGTGGCGGTGGCGCTGGTCGCGCTCAGCGCGATCCCGCTGACAGCCGGGACGCTGCGACTGATCCAGCTCGCCGGCGGACCGGCCGTCATTCCCGCCGACCACCGGTTCGCTAGCTTCCCGCTCCCACTCGTGGTGCACATCGTCGCCGCGACGATGTACGCCCTCCTCGGGATCCTGCAGTTCCTGCCAAGGTTCCGCCGCCGGCACCCGGCCTGGCACCGCCGTGCCGGCCGCGTGCTGGCCGTGGCCGGCCTGCTGGTGGCGCTCTCAGCGATCTGGATGACGCTGTTCTACCAGGCACAGCCCGGCACCGGCGAGCTGCTCTACGCGCTCCGCCTCCTCTTCGGCTCCGCGATGGCCGCCTGCCTCGTGCTCGGCGTCGCCGCCATACGACGCCGCGACATCCAAGTCCACCGCGCGTGGATGATCCGGGCGTACGCGATCGGGCTGGCCGCCGGCACCCAAGTCTTCACCCAGGGCATCGGCGGCGCCATGTTCGGACCTGGCGTGCTAGCCGCCGATCTCGCCAAGGGCGCCGGCTGGGCGATCAATCTGGCTATCGCCGAGTCGGCCATCCGCCGCCTTGCCCGCGAGCACCCCGCACTCGCCACCAGTCCTCAGCAAGCTGGAGCGCTCTCATGAACACCTCCCGCACGACATACGCGATCCGCGTCGACAGCCACCTCGACGACCACTGGTCGGCCTGGCTCGGCGACCTCGACATGACCCGCGACGACGACGCCGGCACCACCACCATCACCGTCTCGGTACGACCAAGCGCAGCTCCACGGCGTACTCGCCCGCTTGCGCGACATCGGCGCCGTGATCACCGAGCTCCGCACCACCGGTGCGCCGATCCTCACGCCGCCCGCCGGTGCTTGAGCGCCCGCGGCACACCGAGCGCCTCCCACTCCGTCCCGCGACCGCCGGCGACCCGACTCGACTCGACATGGAGGTTCCGCCAGCTCGAGTCGGTCAACGAGTGGCTCTGGCGGCCGCGCCGACCTCGACGCCTACCGCAAGCTGTTCTCTCAGACAGCGCGTCTCACGACGACCGTAATCGTCACTCTCGGCCACGACGCCACGGCCCCACTCATCGGCGACTTCATGCTTCGCCGCGAGAACGCCCCGGCGCAACTCGATGTCTCGACCAGGCCCGTGATACGCAGGCCCTGCATCGCGAGAAAGGCGGGCTTCGTGCGCCTGCCCTGCTCCGCCGGCAACTTGAGCCTCTCGCCGCTGCCCGCGAGAGACGCGCTCCTACTTTGCGGCTGGGGACAGCAACCCAAGGACAGGGCCTTGGCGCGGTACCAGTCCCGGCGTCAGGATGGACGCGACTGTTGCTTCGCTCGGCTAAGCGACAGCGCGCGTCGCTGTCTGGAGGCTGTCGAGGATCCGGTCCAGGCCGTATTCGAACTTGTTGCCGTAGGCGTAACCGGGTTGCAGGATGAGTTCGGTGGTCAGCTCCCAGAGGTAGGGGTAGCGATCGGCTGAGGGTTGGGGCATCATCGACTCGATGATCTCTCCGAGGTCGTCGCCTTCGTTGAACGGTAGGTTGACCTCCTGGAGCACGAAGCCGTAGATGTAGCTGTCGATCAGCGAGAACGCGTGCGCAGCCATCTGGACTGAGAAGCCGGCCTTGCGGCAGCATCCGAGAACGGCGTTGTGGTGGCGGAGGGTCGCGGGGCCGGGCGAGGTTCGCGATTGCATGATGCTGATCGCCCACGGGTGGCATGTGAGGGCCGCCCGGACTGAGCTCGCGCGCTGAGCCATCGCCGTCTTCCAGTCCGTGGTCTCGGACGGCAGCTCGATCTCAGCGAACACGATCTCGACCATGCCGTCGAGGATGTCGTCCTTGTTGGCGACGTGATAGTAGAGCGACATCGCCTCGACGCCGAGCGCTCGCGCGAGCTTGCGCATCGAGAGCGAGCCGATGCCGTCGGCGTCGGCGAGTGCGACCGCGGTGGCCAGCGCCCGGTCGCGGGTGAGGGGAACCCGGGGATGCGTGTTCGTTCCGGTGTCTTTGCCTCGCATGGGACTCTCTCCTTGACAATCTTACAGTGTATGGCAACGCTCTGCGGGCACCTTACACCGTAAGAGTGCGACTGCCCATGTCGGCACCCCGACAGGAGACCGCGACATGGCAGCGACCACCAGGAACGCGACGCCAGTCGGGCACCGCGACGACACAGCGCCGCCAGCCGTTCAGCACAGGATGCAGGCGATCGTCCAAGTCGAGTACGGCTCCGCTGACGAGCTCCGCGTCGAAGAGATCGACCGGCCGAGGATCGAACGCAACGAGGTGCTGATAGCCGTCCACGCCGCTGGGCTCGACCGCGGCACGTGGCACCTGATGGCCGGCCGGGCGTATCTGATGCGGATCGTGGGATTCGGCGTGCGCGCACCCAAGAACCCGGTTTCCGGACTCGACGTCGCGGGCACGGTCGTCGCGACCGGCGCAGACGTCCGCAGGTTCGCGGTCGGCGATGAAGTCTTCGGCATCCGCCGAGGATCCTTCGCCGAGTACGCCTGCGCCCGCGAGGACACGCTCGCGCACAAGCCGATGAACCTCGCCTTCGAGCAGGCAGCGGCGCTCGGGGTCTCCGGACTCACCGCCCTCCAGCCTCTCTGTGACGCGGGTCGTGTCCAACCGGGGCAGCACGTGCTGAGCATCGGCGCATCCGGAGGGGTCGGCACGTTCGCCGTGCAGGTCGCCAAAGCGTTAGGGGCGCAGGTCACGGGCGTGTTCAGCACGGCCAAGCTCGACCTGGTCCGATCGATCGGTGCCGACCACGTCATCGACTACACCCACGACGACTTCGCGGTCGGCCCGGAGCGCTATGACCTGATCCTCGACATCGGCGGCAACTCACCACTGTCACGGCTGCGACGGGCTCTCACCGCGACCGGGACGCTCGTGATCGTCGGCGGCGAGAACGGTGGGCGCTTTACCGGAGGCATGGGCCGCCAGTTGCGCGCCCTCGCGCTCTCACCAGTCGCTCCTGACCGGCTGACCATGGTCGTCGCGAGGCACAACCATGCCGACCTCGAGCGCCCCGCTGAACTTGCCGAGGCCGGCAAGCTCACCACGCCGCAGTGAACTTGTAGTCCGTCTCGACCTCGACCATCGGCAGGCAGCGACGATGAGAGGCGAGCTCGTCGCGCGCCCTTGTCAGAGCCTTCTCACGCTCGAGCAGCTCGACGCGAGCGCGAATCCATTCCTCGCGGCTGACAATCTCCGGCAGGCTCATGGCTGACTGCCCGCAGTGCGGCGCGCTCGTACCTGACATCGACGGGCCCGTGCACAAGTACGTGCCCTCGGCACCGGGGTGCTGGCGAACCTTCGGCGAAGTGCAGGCCGACGAGTCGCTGCGCTTCGGTTCCCCGCCGGCCCATCGACTGGTCGTCGACGCATACATGGCTCAACATCCCGGCGACGGGCGCGATCGGCGCGACCGCCAATCCGTCGGTCTCACTACATGGACGTCCACGGCGCGATGGAAACTCCTACTCGGCGCCCGCGTCTGGGTGTCCTCGTCGAAGCCGATGTACTCGACGCCCCTGTTTCAGCCATGGCGGCGCCTGCTCGCTCATGGTCGCTCCCCCACTCGCCGAGACGCCCGATCCGTATCGCCAGTGCTACGGCGCGGCGATCAACTCGGCGTCGCCACGGTGACCGTCGTGTCTTGAATGATCGTCGGATGATGCGAGGATCTCTCGCAACCGGTGCGCGAAGGCTGCGGGCTGACCGGCAAGCGGTGAGTCCTCGCCCGTGAAGCCTCCGTGATGGCTCGGGAAGACAGCTGGCTCTAGGCCGAGACGCTTGGCGAGCGCTTGCGCAGCGCGTGCCGTGAAGGTTCCCGTGGACTCTTCGCCGAGCGCGATAACCAGCCGCGTCGGTGCCGCTTTCAGTGCGGTGTAGTTCGGCTGGTAGTCGGTGACGGCGTCGGAGCGGTGCGAGAGTAGAACGTTGTCCCGCGCACCGTCATCTTCGGGCGGCAGTCCGAGCTGAGCCGGGTCGGGCAGTGGCTGCGCGAAGTATTCGTCGTTGAATTCGCCGTGCCACATCGTCGTTGCGATGAAGGCCGCCATTCCGGCGCCGAAGCCCCCCGACGCGTAGGCATCGCGGAATCGGGCCAGCGCGCGCTGCGCTAGCTGCTCGTCCGGCAACACCGAGGGCAGGGGTGGCTCGTGGGCCACCAGGGTGATGACGTCGTTGGGATGGGCGGCCACGAGCGCCAGCGAGGTTATTGCTCCGCCGCTACTGGCGAACATTTCCACCGGTCCCGCGCCGAGCGCTTCAATGATGCCGTGCAGGTCGCGGGCCTGGACGGTGGGGTCGTTGTCGACCCCACCGTCTTTGCGAGTACTCCGCCCGAGACCGCGCGGGTCATACGTGATCACGGTGCGATCAGGAAAGTGCGACGCCAGCGCACGGAAGCCACCAGCCTCCATCGGCTGACCGATCATGAAAAGCGGGGGCCGCCCATCGGCGGGTGGCAGCTGCCCTGCGACGTCGTAGACGACGGATGTCTCGTCGGTTTCGAGCGTATGTGTCTGCATGAGATGAATCTCCTCCGTTACTTCGCCAGAAGTTGCTCGAGCTTGTCGAGCTGTTCGTTCCAACCCTGCTCCGCACCGCCGAGCGCCTCTGCCGGCGGCATGGGCTCGAAGTACGACTGGCGCATAGTCAAGGCCGTGCCTCCGTCGCGCTCTTCGAAGGTGACTTCAATGAGAGTCGCGAAGAGTTCGCCCTGTTCGTCGTTGACCGCGCGACCGCTCATCAGCAGGCGGTGGGGACGATCGATCTCGAAGTACTCGCCGCCCATGTGGTGCGCGAACTGGTCGCTGTCGGGAATGGCATCAGGCCATTGCATGGCCAGCTTGTACGTACCTCCGACGCGAAAATCGACATCCGCTGCAGGACACTTGAAGCCCTTGGGCCACCACCACTGTGTCAGCTGCTTGGGATCGGTGAAGGCGTCAAAGACCCGCTCGGGCGAAGCCTTGAAGGTGCGCTCGATGACGAGCTGTTTGGCCGGGGTTGCAGTCCGCACATCCAAGGCAGTTCGTGTCTCAGGCATTGCCGTTCTCCTTGTCTTCATTGGTTGCTGGACTTTGTGACTCAAGATGGGCTTCGAGGCGGTCGAAGCGGTCCGACCACTCGCTGTGCGCGCGGCGCAGCCAGTCATCGACCGGAAACAGGCCCTCGAGCGCAAGGCGCGCCGGCCGGCGCTGACCATCACGGCTGCGGGCGATCAATCCCGCGTCCTCCAAGACTTTCAGGTGCTTAGTAATAGCTGGCTGGGTCAGTGGAGACCCATCGGCAAGCTCGAGGACACCGGCCTCGCCCGCCCCCAGACGCTCCAGGATGGCGCGCCGGGTGGGATCCGCAAGGGCTGCGAAGGCTCGGCTCAGTTCGTCTTTGGCAGACATCACCGATAGGTTATATAACTGGCAGGTGATTGTCAAGCACGGCTGATGCTTCCTTGCCGGTGTTGCCGCCTCCGATCGGGGTTCGGGCAGGGGTTGATGACGTTGCTTGACGACCACCGTCGCCACAGCGCGATGGCGAGCTGCTGTCTCGGCCGCGCAGGCCCGTCGCCGCCGCGCCATTGCGAGTCTGGCTCGTCCGGGGGCAATCGGCGGCCGAGCGGAGGGCGCGTCGTCCCTACCACCTGCTTTGCTCACGCGAAGCGTCTTCGCCCTCACAGGGTTGGATGCCCGCTCCGCGCGGCATCCGAGCGTTCTCGAGGTCGACCGAAGCGAGGAGGTGGCATGGACATCAAGTTCCTCTCGACCGTGGCAGTGATCACGCCTGATTCGCCTGCGAGCCGAAGGCTGTACCTCGACACGCTCGCGCTGCCTCTCGACGGCGACGAGTACCTCCACAGCGAACAGGTCGCCGGCTGCAAATCCTTCGGGATCTGGCCGCTGTCCCAGGCCGCTGAGGTCTGCTTCGGAACATCCCAATGGCCGGCCGACCGGCCGACGCCACAAACCAGTATCGAGTTCGACGTCGCGAACGCCCGATTGGTTACCTCAGGGGCACGCGAGCTTGAGCAAGCCGGCTACGACCTGCTGCACGCGCCGCGCGAGGAGCCGTGGGGCCAAACCGTGGCCAGGCTGCAGTCTCACCCGAGGGCGTGATCATCGGGATCTCTCACATCCCGTCGTTTCACGACCAAGACTGAGCGCGATAGCGACCCGATTCATAGCTGTGACGAGCATCTCAACCCGTTCCGCTGGAATCCCGTTATGCGCAGAAAGCGAGACGGCCGCCGGTAAGGTGCCGGCAGTTGCAGTCGACGCATTTGCAGGGCGCCACGTCCATGGTGCTGGCCTGACTTGGGGACGTGAGCTTGGCCATAGCCAGCACCTGCGGAGTTTCATCTGAAGCTGGTCGCGGCCGCGGCGGCGGGGCTGGCCGATCCGGTGCGGATCGTCGATTCGCAGCGACATGAGCTTCTGTCGGGGCTGCGTGAGGCGCAACGGGCTCTGCTTGCGGAGCCGGAAGGGTCGGTCGCGGGACTATTGCTTGAGGGTGTGGTCTTGCGTTTGCAGGCCGACCTGCGCTGGCTTGAGGAGTGCGCGCGGTTCTGGAGCTCCGTGAGGGGCCGGTCATGGAGCTGAGCGGGCCGGTGCTCTCAGCTCGCGCGCTGCGCAAGGATTACGGCAGCGGCGGCGCGGTCGTTCATGCGGTCCACGAGGTGAGCCTCGATGTCGCCCCAGGTGAGTCGGTCGCGATCGTCGGACCGAGCGGGCTGCGGCAAGTCGAACCTCGATCTTGCAGTAAGACGGATACCTCGGATTAAATGACCGCGCCCCGGGCTGGCCGGGGCGCGGAAACGTCCGCCTGAGCAGGGATAATGCGGGTTGCTCAGACTCGAATTCCCGACCTCAGGAGGATCACCCATATGGTGCAGCATGGATCGCTGGTTGACAAGCTAACTGTCACGGCGGACGGCAAGGGCCAGGTCGGGCACGCGGGCAGCGCGCTGCTGGCCGGGGTCGCGGACCGCGTCGGGCTGACGCGGGCTTTGTCGGTGGCGATGGCAAGCACGCGCCAGCGGCGCTCGGCGCACGACCCGGGGGTGGTGCTGCGCGATCTGGCGGTGATGCTCGCCGATGGCGGTAAGTGCCTGAGCGACCTCGGGGCGGTGCGTGACCAGTTGGACCTGTTCGGGAATGTCGCGTCTGACGCGACCGCGTTTAGGGTGATCGACTCCGTCGACGAGCAGCGTCTGGCGCGGTTGCGTGGCGCGGTCGCGCTCGCGCGCTCGCGGGCGTGGAAGCTCGACGTGCGCCCGGCGCGTAGGGACAAGCAGGACGCCCCGGAGCGGACGGTGCTTGACGTCGACGCGACGCTCACGACCGCGCATTCAGAGAAGGAGGACGCCAAGGGGAACTTCAAGGGCGGCTATGGCCACCACCCGCTGTTGTGTTTACCTGGACGACACGGGCGAGGGGCTCGCGGGGGTGCTGCGGGCGGGGAACGCCGGCTCGAACACCGCCGCTGATCACATCGCCGTGCTCGATCTCGCGCTCGCGCAGCTTGATGAGCAAGCGCTGACGGGCGAGATCCTGGTGCGGGCCGACGGCGCCACGCACGAGCTGACCGAGTACTGCCGCGAGGCGGGGCTGCGGTTCTCGGTCGGGTTTGACCTCTCCGAGCCGGTCCGCGAGTCGATCATCGCGGTCCAGGAACCCTTGTGGGTAAAGGCGATCCGCGCCGACGGCAAAGACCGCAAGCACTCCGATGTGTGCGAGATCACCGACCACGTGGACCTGTCGACGTGGCCTCAGGGCTCGCGGTTGATCGCGCGGCGCACGAAGCTCAAAGACGGCGACCAGCAGTCCTTCGCTGACCACGACGGCTACCGCCTGGCGGTGTTCCTCACCGACCAGCCCGGCAAGGCTATTCCCGCGCTTGACCTCACCCACCGCGGCCACGCGCGCGTGGAGGGCCGCATCCGCCAGGGCAAGGACTGCGGCTTGTCCAACCTGCCGTTCAAGAACTTCGCACACAACCAGGTGTGGCTGTGGCTCGTGCAACTCGCGCAAGACCTCGTCGCGTGGACCCAACAGCTCTGCCTCAAAGACCAAGCACGCGCCTGGGAGCTCAAACGGCTGCGCTACCAGAGCGCGACGACGATTGTCGTCGTGATCGTGACCGGCTGGCATCCCCCTGTTATCGGAAGCAGGCCACCGCTGACAAGCCCGCAGTCCCTGCCGCCGCCGGTGATCGGTTCAGTCGTTCCGGTGCTGTAGCCGTCTCGGCGCCGCTCGGCGGTCGCAGGCAGAGGTCTGCGCGGCTCGCGGTCCCGGCGCTACGCCACCCGCGCGCGACGCGGCTCGTCCTCTCTGTGCTCGCGCTGACCAGCGTCGTGGTCTGTGCGCTGGGATGGCTGAAGCAGTCGGCGCCGACCCTGATCGGCTGGATCTGAGAGGCTCCGAGTCAGTGTTTTGTTCGCAGGGGCGAGGCCGTCAAATCCTCGTCCCCCCGGCGGCGGTAGTGGCGGGTGTCGTGCGGTACTTCGCGCTCGATGGCAGGCTGCAGTGCATAGGTCGAGTCGTGCCGGTGTCAAGTTGCACCCGATGCGATCGCCCGCGACCGTGTCTCGCCGGATGGTCGCTGCGCACGCGGCCGGCCGCCGGCGGATCAACCGCGAACGTGAGAAAGGAGGTGAAACCATGAACAGTTGCCTCGCCACACTGGACCAGCTCGAGGGGTGGGAGGACGACCTCGAGATTGAGGAGCTCTCCAGCATCCGCGAAAATCGAGGACGTCGAGGCAATAGTGGTGGTCATGGCCGCCCTCGCCGAGGAAGGGCTCATTGCAACCGAGCCGCCCGTTGATCTCGAGGCTCAAGCTCGGCGATTTCGCGAAATGATCGAAGCGGAGTCGCCGACGGCGACCTCCCGGTGTCTCCGGTCGCGACTGGTGCTGGCAGGCCCGCCGATGGCTCTCGTCGATCTCACGGCGTCGGTCCTGCGAGATGGCTGTCCGCGTCGTTGCGCCATCTCTGCTGCCGCACGTGGGCCACGGAGATACCGGCCTTGATGCTCAGACGCGCCGCGGCCGGCATCCTCGAGCACCCAGCTGGCGCCAACTGATGCCCGGCGCGAAGTGGGCGTGCGCGTGGTACGCGTCTCTGGCGCTCGGGCGCGGCGGTGCTGTGGTGCAGACATGTGGCGGAGCCGGCGCGTTCGGCGGTCAGTGAGATCGCGCCCTTGGTAGCGATCGCTTGTCGCGTGGCGTCAAGCCGCGTCTGGAGCCGAGTACCCCCACGCTCGGCGGCCGATGTGACAGATGTGACGAGCACGACGACCCGCGGGAGCAGGATGTTACCGCCCAACACATGCTCGGCCTCAGGAGAATCTCCGTCGAGGGACATCAGCGCAGTGCTTGCGCTGCGTGGCATCGCGTGGACGATACAACGCTCGATAATCAAAATTATGTGTAGCAGCCCTGCAAATCAGGGCCTCTTGGTTTACATAACGTATGTTCTGGAGCCAGCTCACATGTCGGTGAGACTCTCCGGTTGCGTGCTAATCGGTGCCCTGAGGCCGCTTCGCGGCGTCGAGGACGAGCCGGTGTCATGCTCTCGGGCCGCTGGCGACTCCTTTGATATCGCCGGGACGCGGTGCACGCCTGCAAGAAGTTCGGACCTGAGCTTCGAGAACCGCAACTCTCGCTTGGTCGTACAGGCTGCTCACGCGTCGATGCGCCTTGTCGCCATTCAGCCACCGGAGATTGGCTAAGGCTAAATCGCGCGCGTATCCGCGTAGCACCGCACCCATACCGATGATCGTCGCAAAACGTTCGGACAGGTCGTCGACGGCGAGACGTTGAATTTCAGGCACGCCACGGCGTGGCCGGATCGATCTCTTCGTGTGATACCGCGCGGTCAGTGCCAATGAGAGGGCTGCCCACCCAAGCCGGGCGCCGTGGTCCTTCTTAAAGCCCCGTCTCAAGCTCGAGCGGATCGGCGCGTCCGGTCATGCTGACAAATGCAGCCTCGGCAACGTACACTGCCTCTGCGGGCTTCCCAGGCGCCCGAGAAGAACATGTCGTGAACCTCGAATACTTCAGGGGGATCCGGCCTCGGCACGCCAGCGGCCGTAAACATCGGCTCGACACGCGCCGCGATGAACCGATCTAGCGCCGCCCTGGACTCCCAAACATCGATCATGCGCATGCCATCCCGCGTCACTGTCTCGATATGCGCGAGCAGCCCGAGCGGTCGGGTGGCGGCCTTCATGCCGAGCGCTTTCGCGAGCTCCTCGCCTTGAGTGGGATCGACCACCACAAGATCAAATATCGCAACGATCGTCACTTTTTACTTTCCGCCACCGGTCAGAATCGCCCCGGACTCAGGTCGCGACCAACGGGCTGATGTCGCAGCGCGTGCAGAACGACCGGCCCGTCTCCTGCGAGTTGCCCGCACTTCGCCCAGCAGTGATCGAGAACCGGTGTGCACGTCGTCGCGTGTCGTTGCCATATCGTTATACGCCCTCGTCTTCTGACGGCCGCCCTTATCGTAGCCCCCGGCCGATGACTGCCGGCGCGCTCGTTGGCGTCGAGGACCGGCGGGGTTGTGCTTGATCATGCCGCGGCGGTGCAGGTGTCGATAGAACGGCGCAGAGCCGGGCTGACGGTGCGTCGTGAACTCGATCGATCCGGAGGGCCAGGTCGTCCGGGTGTGTCAACGCTCATATGGAGGAACGTTTGTCAAGCGCCCAGCGTTCATTGGTTTTCCGGAATGCGGTGGATTGGTGTGCTTGGGCTAGCGTGGGGAGGCGTCGGGCGCGTTCTCGACGTCGGTCAGTCTCATATGCGGGGGTTGGCACCCCAGGTCCCTGGTTTCGTCGCCGGCTGACGCGTGTCTAAGTCTAAGAACGGGCGTGGCCTGGTTGGGGCTGCCCATAGCGTTACCGCGCGTACCGGCGGACTTCGGGGCCCGGCGCCTCCCCACGCGAGCGGGAGGGCTGTCAGCCTGGGTTATGGGGCGGTCGCGGCCGCCCAGAGGAAGCAGGAGAGCTCGCGTGCGCACGCGACGACGATCACGTTGCCAGGCTTCTTGCGCTCGCGCATCCGGCGGTGGATGCGGTGCAGGCGGTGCTGGGCGCGCCAGGCGATCTGCAGGATGTGGTCGGGCTGGCCGTCGTGGCGCTCGGCGAGCGCCTGGCCGATCCGGGGTGGGCGACTGTAGTGCCAGGCGGCCTCGACGAGGATCCGCCGCGCGTACTTGGAGCCGGTCTTGGTGATCGCTCCGTGCCGGTCGTGCTCCCCGGATTGCTCTCGGGAGGGAACGAGCCCGAGCCACGAGCCGAGCTGCACCGCGCGCGCGAACCGGGTGAAGTCCGCGACCTCGAGCACGAGGATCAGCGCCGAGAGCGTGTCCAGCCCACGGAACGCGCGAAAGCGGGAGACCAGCGGCCAGAGTTCGGGCTCGAGCGCGACGCGGGAGAGCCGCTCGTCGAGCGCTTGTTTGCGCGCCACGAGGCCGTTGGCGGCGGCGAGGTTGTCGATGAACGCCAGCTCGGTGTTGGGCTGCTCGAAGCTCTGCGCCGCCAGCCAGCGCGCGTGCGCTTGCGTCCAGGCCTTGCGGTCCTACACGCGGCCGTGGCGCAGCAGCAGCTTCAAGACGGCGGTGCCGGCAGCGCATCAGGTCCGCTCTGATCTGCTCGCGCACCCGTGCCACGTCGCGGGCGGCCTCGAACGTAAGCGACGGCACCGGGATCGCTGTCAGCGCGCCATGTGATCGAACGCCTTCACGAGCACGGCCGGCTGATCGGTGTTCGCCTGCTCGAGAACGATGCCCCCTATGCGCCCCCAGGCTGGCGCCACCGAAGCCGCCTGCAGACGCGGTCTATGCGCTATCAGCGGCAAGCATCACCAACCCCCTGGCCCGACGTTCAGCCAAGGAGGCCGAGGGACGGGAGCTACGCGAGCGCGTACGCCGACGGTGGCCGCCAGAGTACGGGCGGACCATCCTGTCGCTGCTCCAGGACTTCTACCTCGAGGCACTGCTGATCGCGCGGACCGGTCAAGCGTCCTCCGAACACGGGCTCCGCGAGGCCCTCGCGGGCCAGTAGTGCATTTTCCCTGCGTAGCTTGGCTTCGCGTGCTTCACGACCGTCACGAGCCCCGCTGTACGGCTGGCTTCGCTCGGCTCCGGTCGGGATGCGTGACGCCCGCTGCGCTTTTCGATGGGGCGGTGATCGTCGCCACGGGGGCGGTCTGCGGCAACGGGCCACCGTGCCCAGTCAAGCCGATCGCTGCTTGCAGTCGCTGGGAGCCTTCCCGAGGTCCGTAATGTGCCGGCACGTTCCATTGTTCGTCACGGCCCGAAGCCGCCGAGCGGCCAACCCCCACGACCATGCCCCCAGCGCCGGGGCTGGCCACATAACGCGTGAGGGCACAGAACGTTGACCGCGGCCTGACGGGCACGAATCGCGCGCGTCCCGGTCACCGAAGGAAGTGTCCCGTATAACGCACCCTTCCGGGATTTCAATTCGGACGGGTCTATCGGGACTGGGGAGCCGGATGGGCGCCGCCAAAATTCCTTGGGATGAACTCGTCCGACGAGTCGATCGCAAGCGAATGATGCCTTTGGCGCCACAAGCGACGTTGACGTGTGCGTCCAGCGGCGTCGGGTTGCGCAGGCTTATACAGTAAGAAACGCGGCCTTCTTGTGCTTCGTAAGGCTAAGGACGGCCGCTCCTAGGAGGCTGGTGTTTTTCGCAAACCTGTTTAACAGGTTTCCGTCCGATCGTGGCGTCATGCTTCGGGGTATGAGCTTAGGTTTGACTCCAACGCAGGCGGATGTGTTCACGACGACGAGCTTCTGCGAGGGCCGGGTTGCTGCGGACTCGATCTATGGGCTGTTGCACCGTGAGTGCTTCCGGCTGTTTCCTGACGCGATGTTCGCTGATGACGGCCGGCATTGCGTGCCGCCGATGATCGTCGCGGTCGTGATGGTGCTGCAGCGCTTGGAGGGGTGCTCTGATCGTGAGGCGGTGGACCGGTTCACGTATGACGTGCGCTGGAAGTACGCAGCTGGCGGGTTGGGGTTTGACTACCCCGGGTTTGTGCACACGGTGTTGGTGGACATGCGCGCGCGGCTGCGGGCCTCGGAGAAAAGAATGACCCGCCGAAGCGTGAGGCGAGTCCCTTAACGAATGGTACACAGCGATGGCGTCGAGGGCTGCGATCGGGACGCTCGGCTGTTCACCCTCGCGGCCGTGAGCGGTACATGGGTGCCAGCCTTGCCTTCACCTCTCGGCGGGGCATTGACTTCCGGCTCCAAGCGCTTGGCCGGCTTCGGCGCGGCGACCCGATCGGTCCGCCCGTTCATAGCTCAGCAGGAGCCGAGTCCATCCCTCGCGGAGTCCCTAGCCGTAGAGGTAGCGAGCGAGCCTCATGCCGTTGGGCAGGCAGGATAAAGAGCCCCGAAAACGCGCGAACGGCCGAGTCGAATCATCGTCTCGGCGTCTCGTTTCCGTTCACGAGTTTTTCCGCGGTAGGTCGCTTAGGAGTAATGGCTTGGCGTAGGCAGAAGGCGCATCCGATTCGCCTGCGGGCACGAATCACCGCTGCCGAATCCAACGCCCAGCGCAAGTAGAACCGGTATCTGTCGCGGTGCGGCTCGGGATCGTCGCGGGGTCGCCGCTTGCGTCCAGCTGTTGTTAGCTCTGGGCGCGGGTTGCTGGCAGCAACGAGCGCTTGCGGCTCGGTGGTCACATCCGCAGGTAGGACGCACCGTTGATGTCCAGCACCGAGCCGCTTGCCATGACCGCTTCCGGCGAGGCGAGAAAGACGATCGCAGCCGCGACTTCCTCGGGCGTCGCGACGCGACCCAGTGGGCTCTCCGCGCGCCTCTTCTCGCCCTTCTCGCCCGCAAGCTCCTCGGCGGCCATGTCCGTGTGCGTGAACCCTGGCGCGACCGCCGTCACGGAGATGCCGTATGGACCCAGCGCCCGAGCCAGAGACTGCCCGAACGCGATCAGCCCAGCCTTGCTGGCGCCATACGCAGGCTGCCGCGGCTCACCGCGAAACGCCCCGCGCGAGGAAACGTTGACGATCTGCCCGCCGCCACCGCGGATCATGTGCTGCACCGCGCACCAGGTCACGTTGGCCGCGCCGATCAGATTGACTGCGAGCGTGTCTCGCCATGCGCGCTGCCACTCCTCGTAGTTGGTCTCGGTGATCGGGTGCGGCTCAACGACGCCGGCGTTGTTGACCAGCACGTCGAGGCCGCCGAGACGATCGGCGGCAGCGTCGACCATTCGGCGCACGGCCTCCGCGTCGACGAGGTCGGCGCCGAGGACCACGTGACCCGTTCCCGGCAACGACGCGGCCACACGCTGGGCCCGACTGGCGCTTGTGCCGTAATGCACCGCGACGCGGTCGCCGCCGCAGGCAAACGCGCGCGCGACCGCACCGCCGATCCCACGCGAAGCTCCAGTAACGAGAACTGCACGCCCCGCGCCCACACTCACAATCTCGCGAGCATACGCCAGCTCCAACTGGCCCTACAAACCTGAACGGTCCCAGCATTCAGCGCGGCCGAGCGCCCAGTGGCTCTCCATCGGTCGCTCGCTCCATGAGCGAGGCTTCGGGGCAAGGGGAGACCCGGTCTCAGTTGTCGAACGCTCAGCGCATGCCGAGCTGGACGAATGCGGAGGCCCACCTTTGGCGCGGAAAGCCGCGTAGTCGGTCTCGACTTGCCGCAGCCATGGCGCTCCGGAGGGGGTATCAGGGGTCGTATCGCACGACCCGGCGGGCGGTCGCCTTGTCCAAGGCGCGCTGGCGGCGTGAGAACAGCACTTCTCGACCTATCTGTGGGATGTGATCGTCGGCGGCGTCGAGATCGTGTTGGTCCTGTTCGGCATGAAATGGTTGGAACGCTTCTACCGCTACACCAGCGTGATCCTGATCGTCTGCTACCTGGCGCTGACGATCTACCTGATCACGCACTACACCCTGCGCTACCCGAAGCAGACAGTGCCGATGAACTGGGGAAGCGCGCTCAGCGTCGTGCTTACCTTCTCGCTACTGGCCTGGACCTACAAGCTGTCCACCACCTTGAGGTTCGCCGTGTCGTTCGTCAAGAGGGGGGAAGGCTTCGTACTTCTTGGCGCCTTCGGTCGGCATAATGCTCGCGGTTTTGGTCATGGGCGTGGTCGGCACCTACTCCCAGCAGGCCACCGGCAGCTGGAACGTCGCCCTGCTCGGCGCCCACATCTCGGGCTGGGGATTCGTGGCCGCATTGGGTGCGGCGCTGGCCGTCCTGCACACCAACGCGATGAACCTGTATCCGTCCACCGTGGACCTGCTGGTGGTGCTAACAATGTCCACAAGCGGATGCGCTGGGAGCAGCCGCTTGCGACTGTCGTGCTCGGCCTCTGCGGGATCGGCTTGGCGATTGCCGGGATCCTGCAGCACGTGAGCACTCTGCTCAGCGACGCCGGGGATCTGATCATCCCCTTCACGTTCGTCATGCTGGTGGACTGGATCTACGTGCAACGGCGTCGCACGGCGGCCGACGCGTTTTTTGAGCACCCCACCGGCCACGCCCGACGGTTCGTGCCGAGCGCCATCGGCGCGGTCATCGTCGGTTTCATCGTCGGCTATTGGGGCAACCACTTCCTTCCTGGCTTCTTCTACAACACGCTGCCGCTGCCGGTCGTCGGCGGTATCCTCGCCGCGCTCCTGTACGGCGTGGTCGCCAGGATCTGGCCGCGGCCCTCGGTGGCCGCCGCCGGTTCACATTTCGCCGTGGCGGTTGTCTGACGCCACTCCGGTGAAGCCGGGCGGCGCCGCCCGGGACGCCGCCGCCGGCGGCTAGGCGACGGCGATCGTGAGCGCGACGGTGAGGGCCGCGACGATCGCCAGGATCGCGAGGGTCAGCCGGTAGCCTCGGTAGTGGCCGATCGTGAGCGCGGCGGCAACGGTGAGCGTCCCGGAGGCGATCAGTTGGCGGGCGCCGTACCCGAACGCGAACGGCAGCGCCGGAAGAATGCTGCCGGTGAGGGTGGCCGCGCCCATCACGAGCGCGCGTCGCAGGCTGCGGGCCTCGTCGGAGAGGAACTCTCCGG
Source organism: uncultured Solirubrobacterales bacterium (assembly GCA_963709135.1). Classification (GTDB taxonomy): domain Bacteria; phylum Actinomycetota; class Thermoleophilia; order Solirubrobacterales; family Solirubrobacteraceae; genus Palsa-465. The sequence goes on from CAVPVI010000005.1 coordinate 1,811,983, forward strand.
CCGCCATCCCGACGGTGGCGGCGACGGCGAGCCCGAGGCACGCAGCGAGGATCCGGGAGCTGATGTGGGTGCCGGCGACGATCAGCCCCGTGATCACCCCGAGCGCCGAGGTGAGGCCGTCGAAGCTGCCGAAGATCGCCTGACGGAGATCGTCGCGGCTAAGCGCCTGGGGCCGGAATGCAGCGGAGCGGTTGACCGGTGACGGGCACTGCTCGCGCGCGGCGCTGAGATCGTCCTCGAAGGGTGGCGGCGGGCTGTTCAAGTCGATGCCCGCCCGCCATCGGTGTGGGCGCCGGGCATCGCCCCCGATCGGCGGTCGGCCTCCGAAGGGCCGCGCACCGCCGCGTGGATCTCGAGCGTGAGCGCGGCGACCTGTTGGGTGAGGGCGGTGTTCGCCTGCACGAGCTCGCGTAGCTCGCCGCTCTGTTGCTCGACGTGTCGGCGTTGCTCGACGGCGATCCGTGAGACCTCGTCGGCGGTCGCCTTGTCGCGGTCAGCCTGGCGGGTTTGGGCGAGCAGGATCAGCGGCGCGGCGTATGCGGCCTGCGTGGAGAAGGCGAGGTTGAGCAGGATGAACGGGTAGGGATCCCAGCGCAACGCGACCACCAGTGCGTTGACGGCGATCCAGAGGGCGACCAGGATCGTCTGGCCGATGATGAATCGCGGCGTGCCGAAGAACCGAGCGAAGCGCTCGGCGATGATCCCGAAGCGATCGCCCCCGAAGGGGCTGTGCAGATGGTCTGAGCGCCGCGACTCGCTGGTCAGGGACTCGACCAGGACCACCGGAGCGCCGGTCCGGTCGTCGCCGGGTCCTGCCGGATGCTCGAGGGGAGGGCCGGCGGGCGACGTGGACGAAAGCAACGCGTGGGGCATAGCGACCTCTGGGTGAGTGGAGCCTCAGAAGTCAAGCTCGCGCTGCCCGCCCACCAGGGGCCGACATCACAATTGCTGCCCTCCAGCCAATACTCTACTCGAGGCCTCCGAACCGATCTCGTTGCAAATGCGAGAGGCTGTGCTACCCGGATCCGCAGATCGTCGCGCAGAACAACGCGCCGATCGCCGGCACCGTGACGGTCGGCAATAATGCTCGCGTCAAAGGCCTGCTCCTCGGCTCCGCTCGCGCTCCGAGAAACGCCGACATGATCGCCGGGGGGATGTGCTGCGACCGTGGCCATCAGCCCCTCGCGGTAGCGCGGCCAACGCATCGCGAGTTCGCGGACACTGAGGATGGGTTGACCGCCGCCCTGCTGACGGCGCCGTGCGCTGGTGGCTGAACGCCTGCGACGAGCCCGGTCCGGCGCCATTCGCTTACTCAATGCTTCGGTCAGGCTTACCCCGGGTGCAGGGCTGGACGTTTAGCTGAGTCTTCATATTCAGAACAGGAGACTTTCGTGAAATCGTTCGTAAGCAAGAAGCTCGTCGCTGGTGTGACCGGGTTAGCCGTTCTCGGCGGCGCTGGCGCTGCCATCGCGGCGAACCAGGGCACAGCACAGAGCTCACACGGCTCCGGCTCGCAAGCGTTCACCAGTGACCTGGCGGGCCGCCTCAACGTCACGTCCACCGCGCTGGTTGCCGCGGTCAAGGCGGCAGAGAGCGACCAGATCAATGCAGCGGTCGCCGCAGGGCGGCTGACGCAGGCCCAGGCGACCGTGGCAGAGCAGCGCATTGCGCAGAGGACCGGCATCTCGTTCGGCGGTGGTTTCGCCGACGGCAGGTTCGCCCGCGGTGTTTTCACCGCCCGTGGTGGCCATATTGAGGCAGTTGCGGCTCAGTATTTGGGCATCAGCAAGGCAACCCTGCGCTCTGACCTGAAGGCGGGCAAGTCGCTGGCCACGATCGCGACCGCGACGACCGGGAGGTCCGTCGCCGGACTGAAGGCAGCCATCATCGCGGCTGAGACGACACGCCTCACATCGGCCGTGTCGAGCGGAAAGATCACGCAAGCGCAGGAGACCCAGCGTTTGGCCGGACTCTCCAGCCGCACCGACTCGATGCTCCAACGCACCTGGACCTCCGGAGCGAACGGTTGGAAGGCGCACAACGGCGGGCGCGCACGCAGTTCGTCGAAGTCGTCAACGTAAGACTCACCTAGCTAGAGTTAGCGAGCGAGCCTCATACCGCCGAGCGGTTGTTCAAGCGCCGCGGTGACCTTGGAGGCGGTCGGCGTTCGGTATGAGCCTCGCTCGCGGGGCGTCGCTGCGCGACGCTGGGTGGCCGCGGGGTACCTTCCGATCTAGAGCGCGGGCGAGTGGCGCCCGCTTGGAAGCCCCTGCGGGGCTTTGCACCTTGCGGTTGCTGGAGGTACCACCGTGGCCACGATCTCAAGCCTACTCGCCGATCACGTGAGCCTGCAGGTGCGGTCGGTCGACCGGTTGTTCTTGCAGGGGTACGTGCCGAGGTTGATGACCGAGGGTCAGGTGATCCGGTTTCTGCTGGATCGCGGGTTCCCGATCCCGTCGCCGGCGATGCTGGGGAAGATCGGCCGTGACTACGTCAACCAGATCAACGACTACATCGTCCGCAATCAGATCCCGACGGTGAAGTTCGTGAAGGGCGATGTGAAGGAAGAGATCGCCCGCGAGCACTTCCAGCAGGCCGAGCGGGAGGATCGCTACGGCGTGGTGATGGTTGGTGTCGTGCAGGAGAGGACCTCGGCGTGGCGCGGGTGGCGTGACGGCGGCCCGGACGGACATCCGCACTTCGTCTATCGCCGCCAGTCGATCTTCCCGAACAGCTATTACTTCTATATCCGTGATCCGGAGTGGGGGCCGGCGTTCATCAAGACGATCGCGTACTGCCCGTTCCCGGTATGGGTGTACCTGAACGGCAACGAGTGGGCCAAACGCCAAGCCGTCAAGCACGGCATCGCCTTCAAACCGATGGATAACGCGTTCGCGTCCTGCGAGAACCCGCGGGCGCTCGCGCGGATCTGCGCCAGGTTGTCCGCTGCGGACGTGTGGGCGTTCTTCGAGGGCTGGCTTGAGCGGCTGCCGTCGCCGTTCACCGTCGGGGACCGCGAGCGCGGCTACTGCTATGACCTCGCGTTCCGCCAGCTTGAGATCTCTGACACCCGCACGTTTGATCGGCCCGCCGCTGGCCGCGCGTGGTTTGAGAAGACGATCCCGGATCAGCTCACCCTTGGGCGTCCTGACCAGGTCGCTGTCGTGTTCGGCCGCCGCGTCACCAAGCAGACTCCGGGGCCGTTTCAGACGAAGGTGTTCAACACCGGGGTCGAGGCCGCGATCCAGGTCCACTACCGCGCGTCGAAGGTCAAGCAGTACTTCAAAGAAGGCCGCGCGCTACGGACCGAAACGACGATCAACGACACCCACGACTTCGGCATCAAGCGGCGCGTGACCCCCGAGAACTGGGACGCGCTGACCGCGATCGGACACCAGATCAACGACCGGCTGCTGCAAAGCCAACTCGACGCGTGCCAGTGCGCGCCAGACGCCACCGCCCTTGAGCGCGTGGTGCTGCCATCAACTCACGATGGCCTACCCGCCCCCGGCCTACGGTTCGGGGAACCCAGAACAATGGCGCTACTCGCATGCTTGTGCTGCCACACCCATCTGTTCGTCGGATTGACGAACAAGAGCCTGCGCGAGCTGATCGCCGGACTGATCCCCGGCTACAACGCCAGACAGATGACCTACGACCTCCGGCGTCTACGACGCAAGGGGTTCATCCAGCGGATCCCCCGCACCCAGCGCTATGAGCTGACCAGCGAGCGACGACGACTGGCCGTCTTCTTCACGAAGACCTACACCCGCATCCTCAACCCCTCCCTCGCCGAACTCGACCCGCAGCTCCCAGCCGAGATCGCCAACCGATCACCACTCGCGAAAGCCTGGCGCGCTTTCGAGAATGCCGTCGATGACCGCGTCGTCGCCGCCAACCTCACAGGCTGAAAACTTGACCGGACTGTGAACTTCTCAGGGACCTAGCGGAGCTAGACACGTGAGCAGGCCATCTCGCCGCCCCGCCAGGGTGGCGGGATGGCTCACCTCATCGCGCGTCCTCACATCGAACCTGGCACGGGTGGAAGGTTCCTTCCCACTCAGAGCGTTACCGCTCTGAACGCTCCTCATCCCCGACGTGATCGCCATCCTCAGGAAGCGCCGATCACACTCGGGCGGAGTGGGCGGGAACGTCGGGCCTGCGTCGGAGACGCGCTAATACATATCACGCCGCAGCGCGCCGCCGGCGATGTGCCACCCGTTCGGCGACCGTCGCGCTCGGAACTGTCGATCTGAAAGGCCAAACGTCGACCGTTAAGTCGTCATGGCGGGGCTTCGCCACCCGCGGTGAATGAAATCGGTGTTGCGGAGGTCGCGCGGTGAGGCGCGGTCGTAGACGATCTGCGGGCCGCGCGCCGACGCCGACGAATCCTTGGTGCTCGTTGAGCCCGACGTTAAGTCTGGCGTGGGGGCTTTGGCCGGAACCCCGGACTGTTGCCATGAGCACGAGCTACAGCATCGCTTGTAACGCGAAGCTCCCGCGGGCGGTGATCGTTGTCGATCTGAATTGAAGGGAGCTGGTGATGGAGCGGATCGTTGAGCGCCCCGGCGCGCTGGATGTGCACAAGGCGAGCGTGACCGCGTGCGTTCGTGTCTGGCAGGGTCGCAAGCTCGAGGAGCGGATGGCGGAGTTCGCGACGACCGTTCATGGTCTGTTGGCGTTGGGCGACTGGCTGGAGGCGCTGGGGGTCCGGCAGGTCGCGATGGAGGCCACCGGCGTTTATTGGAAGCCGGTGTGGGCGGTGCTCGAGGATCGCTTTGAGTTGATGCTCGTCAACGCCAGGCACGTGAAACAGGTCCCTGGTCGCAAGACCGATATCAAGGATGCGCAGTGGCTCTGTCAGCTGTTGGAGGCCGGGCTGTTGAAGGCGAGCTTCGTGCCGCCCAAGCCGATCCGCACCCTGCGGAACTTGACGCGGTATCGCAAGACGCAGATCTCCGATCGCCAACGGGAGGCTAACCGGCTGCACAAGATCCTGGAGGACACCGGGATCAAGCTCGGGTGCGTCGCGTCCGACATCCTCGGCAAGTCCGGCCGGGACATGCTCGACGCGCTCGTGTCCGGCACCACCGACCCCAACGTGCTGGCCGATCTCGCGCGCGGGCAGCTGCGCAAGAAGCTCCCGGCGCTGCGCGAAGCGCTGGTCGGGCGCTTCGCCGATGAGCACGCGCTGATCGTCGGACAGATCCTCGCGCACATCGACTACCTCGACGAGGCGATCGACCGGCTGTCGGCGGAGATCGAGCAGCAGATCGCCCCTTTCGCGGCCCAGCGTGACCTGCTGATGAGCATCCCGGGCGTCAAGCAGCGCTCCGCCGAGGTGATCATCTCCGAGATCGGGGTCGACATGAGCGTGTTCGCGACCCCCAAGCACCTCGCGTCCTGGGCGAAGGTGTCCCCCGGCAACGACCAGTCCGCCGGCAAGCGCCGCTCGGGCAAGACCGGCAAAGGCGATAAGTGGCTGCGAGCGACCCTCAACGAGTCCGCGAACGCAGCCGCGCGCACCAAGGACTCCTACCACGCCGCCCAGTACCAACGCCTCCGCGGCCGCCGCGGCCACTCCAAAGCCGTCACCGCGGTTGGCCACTCGATCCTGACCGCCGTCTGGCACATGCTGCAAACAGGAGAGCTGTACCGCGACCTCGGGGGCGACTACTTCATCCGCCAGAACCCCGACCGGCTCACCAAACGCCTCGTCCGCCAACTCCAAGCACTCGGACACCAGGTCACGCTCACGCCGACCAACCAGCCTCAGGAGGTGCCCGCCTGACCCGAACTTCGCTCTCACAAACCGTAACCAGCAGCTCGACGCGCTGCGCCAGCGAAGGGCTACAGGCCCGAGGGCCAACGCGGGTCGTTGGCGGGATTTCGCTACAGGGTCGCGGCCCGTCGTCACGGGTCTGTGGACCTGATCGTGACGATCAGTACAGTCCGTGTCGCTTCGCCTTAACCCTCGGCGGGCGCTGTTCCCGGCTCCAGCTTCTGGCCGGCATGGGCGTGATGACCTCGCCGGTCTGCGCCATGAGCACTCCCCCAGGAGCCCGATCACGATGCCCTCGCCAATGCAGTTTGTCTCACGCCAAACGCGGATGGCGCACTCGCCCTCACCAGGCTGGCGGCGCCGCACGCGGGAGCCCCCGACCAGCGATGCTGATCAGAGACGGAACCCGCCCGCCCCGAGGCCGTTGATGGCCGCGCTGGCGCTCATGATTCCCCCGGCGATGCCGACTGGGCGATCTCTGCCTGACCAACGGTCAAGAACTCACCGGCTGCCGCGGCCTGCTTTACAACCGCTGCCGCTGCGCTACCTCCGGCGCCGCACCGAGGCACATCGAACACCCCGCCGATCACCGCTTTGCCCGGCGGTGATGAGCGCTCGATCCATCGCGCCGACGGCCGCGCCGCGCGCCGCCACCTGAGCCGCCCCGCAGAAGAGCCGTTCTGGCCATCACCGAACCGGAAGAGAGAAAGAGAATCATGTCCCACGCCGCAATCCCGAATCCCGCCGCAACCGTCCCACGCACGCGGGGCCGCTCCATCCCAACGCTGGCTGAGACCACGAAAATCGTCACCTACGGCGCGACCCTGACTGGAATCTACCTCTCGGTCGGCTTCCTCTTCTACTACGCCATGAAAGAGAAGCTATTCACCGATGGCGGCACGATGCCCAAGTCGCTCCAGAAGCTGTTCGCCGGCCTCGTCCTTCGCGAGCATCCCGGGCGACAACGCAGCATGGGTGCTGCTCGGGCTGTTGGAAGCCTCGATCGTGGTCCTGCTGCTCGTCAGCCTACTGCGCGGCGAGTTCCTTCCCCAACGCCGCAAGCCGATCCTGCTCACAGGCCTGTCGGTCGCACTGCTTGCCTTCGGGGTCATGGGCCTCGCCAATAACATGATCGGCAACAGCGCGACCGCGATCGAACTGTTCACCTACCTCGGCTGCACCATCGCCGCGATCTTCCTGATCAGGCAGATGTCCCCCTACCGGCCGATGAGCTGGCTCGCGGGCGGAGCCGACGAGTAGCTCGGGCCCCCGGATCCCTGCACACCCCGCCAAGGTACGGGCGCTGCGGCGCCCGTACCCCTTCTACAGATCGCCGAGCGCGTGACGCGCACCACGGGCACGACGAAAGTGCTGCATCCTCGGGCCTGATCCGACGCCATGATCGGCCGCGAGCATGTGCCGGCGGTCGATCCCGCGTGTGACGCCTGATGCCAGCGACCAACGACAGCTCTCCAGCGCCAGCCGCCGAGGTCGTGAAGCCGCCCGTGCTCGACGCGGAGAGGGCGACCCGGACTTTGCGGCGCGGGCTTATCTCGCTCGCGATTCTCGTCGCGCTTGCCGTTGGACTGATCCTGGCCGTACCCGGGCTGCACGGGACGGCGTCTGGCATTATGCGGACGGCGACGTTATGCGCCCTGTCTGATTGTTTTGGCTGCTCAGGGCGCTGTTGGGGGTGCTCTTGTCCGCATAATCCTGGCGGGTAGGGTTAGCGGCCGAGTGAGTCGAGCCAGGTGATCAGGGACGGGTCCGAGGTCCAGTCCGGTAGCGCGTCGGGGGTCAGTGGCTCGTAGGCGTTCTCGATCGCTTTGCGTTTGGTTTCCGCGTCTGCGCGGGCGTAGATCTCGGTTGTGGAGATGTCGGCGTGGCCGAGCAGGTCACGGATGTAGATCAGGTTGACGCCGGCCTGGATCAGGTGCATCGCTCTGGTGCGCCGGAGCGTGTGGGTTGTGACCTGCAGTCCTGGGGCCCAGTCGGGGTTGCCTGCTCGGAGCGCGTGGACGTGGCGGGCGAGGAGCTTGGCGATCCCGGATCTGGTCAGCCTGGAATGGTTAGGTCCGTGGAACAGCGGGGTCGCGTCGGCGCCAAGGCCGGGGTGCGGGTCGAGATGGTCGAGGTAGTCGGCGAGCAGCCGCGCGGTTGGGTCCATCACGGGCACGTACCGGGTCTTGGATCCTTTGCCGTGGATCGTTACGATCGTCGGGTTGGCGGTGCGGACGTTTGCGACGTCGAGATCGCAGAGCTCTTGGACGCGGGCGGCGGTGTCGTAGGCGAGGGTGAGCAGGACGGTGTCGCGGACCGCACGGCCGCTGGCGGTGCCGGGCTGCGCGAGCAGCGCCTTGACCTCGTCAGCTGTGAGGTGTCCGAGCTGCGGACTCGGGGTTTTCTTCTGCCGGATCGCGAGGATCTGGGTGACCTGCTCGAGGTGGCCGGGCTGCTCGACGGCGGTGTAGCGGCAGAACGATTTGATCACTGCGAGGCGCTGGTTGCGGGTCGCTTCAGAGCAGCCCCGTTCGGTCTCCAGCCAGTCCAGGAACCTGAGCACTCGCGGCCGGTCGATGTCGGCCAGGCGCAGCTTCTCCGGCGGTATCCGCTCAGCGTCCCTGAACCAGGTGAGCAGCAGTTTGATCGCGTCCCGGTAGGAGGCGATCGTCCTCGGCGAGGCGGCGCGCTCGCCGGCGAGATGGTCGCTGAAGAACTTGGTCAGCCAGCGTCCCGCGAGGTCGTCTGGGCGTGTGCGCTGCGCGGTCATGACTGGCTCTCCAGCGCCGCGGTGGGGATGACGTAGCCGAACCGCAGTTGCGCTTTGGCGATCACGTCGGGGTAGGCGTCCGCGGTCAGCCTCAGGTAGTACTGGGTGCCGCGCAGGTCGGCGTGGCCCATGTAGCAGGCCAGGTACGGCAACACCACCGCAAGGTCCTGGCCGTCCGCGGCCCAGCGTCTGAGGTTCGCGACGGCGAACCCGTGCCGCAGCGAATGCGGGTGCGGGCCGCCAGCGAAGTGCGGGATGCCGGCGTCGGCCAGGTAGCTGCGGAACCGCATGTAGATGGTCGCCTGGTTGATCGGGCTGCCCGCCGCGCGGCTGTAGAACACGTAGTCGCTGCTCTCGGGCGCCGGGTGCGCCGCAGTGACGTACGCGCCGAGGGTCGCGGCGAGCCGATGGGTGACAGGGACTGTCCTGCTCTCGCCGTTCTTCGTGTCACGGATCCGGAGCGTGCCCGTGCGCGTGTTCACGTCCGCAATCCGAAGGTTCAGGGCCTCGGAGATCCTCAGCCCGGCGCCGTAGAGGACTCTGAACAGGACCGGGTCGATGAGCGCCTTGGTCGAATACGAGGACATGCCCTGCCGGTCGATCGCGGCGAACAGCCGGCGGAGCTCGTCGTCGCTGAACACATACGGCGGCTGATGACGGACACGAACCTGGGCCGTCACGGCCGGGACGTGGGCAGCCCAGCCGGCGACCTGGGCGTGCTGGGCCAGCTGCCGCAGCGCGAGCGTGTTGCGCCGCACCGTGGACGCTCGCAGGTGACGGCCGTAGAGAAACCCGTCGAGCGCTTCTTTGGTGATCGACCCGTCCGGATAGCCCTCCCGCCGGCAGTGCTCGGCGAACCGGCGCAGAACCCGCTCCGGGACTTTGAACCTGTATCCGCCGGCGTGACGCACAGCGACCAGGTCGGCGACCAGGCCCTCAAGCGTGCTCTCATGCATCACGCTCACCCGACCTGACACGGTCGATGAGGTCCTCGACGTCCAACGCGCAACAGCGCAGTCGGTCGATGTCGAACCGCAGGTAGTACGCCTGGGTGGTGTCGCTCGAGGCGTGTCCGAGCACGGCGGAGACGACCGGAATCGGTGTCTGGTTGGCGATCATCGCGACGGCCAGCGCACCGCGCAGCGAATGCATCCCGCCCACCTCGCCCGGCGCGAACGTGATGCCCGCGCGGGCGGCATGCCGCGAGAGCCGGCAGGCGACCGACGAGGAGCACCCGAACGCGTCGAACGGGTGTCGGTGCTTGACGAACACCTTCGGGCAGGCGGTCTGCGGGCGGCCGTGCCCGACATAGTCGATGATCGCCCAGCCGACGTCATCCAGCAGCGGCAGGCCCAACGGCCGGCGGGTCTTGTGCTGCACGATCGTGATCGCCTTCGCCCGCCAGTCCAGATCGCTCAGCTCGAGCTGACGTAGATCCGAGATCCGCAGGCCGAGCCGGGCGGTCGCCAAGATCATCGCGACATGTTGCGCGCAACATGTCGCGATCTATGGTGCGTGCCGGAACTATGTGGCGGGTTGTCGTCAGCCGGCGGCTGCCGGGGGAGATCGTCCTGGTCTACGCAACATAGTTAGAGCTGGTCGAGGAACGCCTCGAGGTCTTCGGGTGGGCGGTAGCGCCCGGGTTTCGCGTTGTGGGGAGTCGTGCGTTCGAGTGCGCGTTCTTTGATCGCCATGTCGGCATGGAGATAAATGGCGGTGGACTCGAGGGATTCGTGACCCAGCCATAGGGCGATGACAGCGGGGTCGACGCCGGCGTGCAGCAGGGTCATGGCGGCCGTGTGACGAAGCGTGTGCGGAGTGATGTGCTTCGCCGCGATCGAGGGACAGCGACCTTCAGCGCTGTTGGCGTGCTTGACGACGAGCCGCCAGATCGCGCTGCGGGTGAGGTGCTGTCCGCTGCTGCTGGGGAACAGCGGTTCGGGTTCTTGGCTACCGAGTTCACGCGTCCAGGTGCGCAGCACCGCGACGGTCGATTTGGTCAGCGGCGTGCACCTCTCCTTGCGTCCTTTCCCGTCGCAGCGGACGTGCGCAGCGGTGCCGAGGTGCACGTCTTGGCAGCGAAGGCTTGCGAGCTCGGAGACGCGCAGGCCTGTCTCTACGGCCAGGAGCAGCAGGGCGTGATCGCGTCGGCCGATTCGGGTCGCGCGGTCGGGGCTGTCGAGTAGCGCTTCGATCTCCGGTGGCTGCAGATATGAGATCAGCGTGGTGTCGAACCGTTTTTGCGGGACTGCGAGTACCCGTTGGATCACCTCGGCGTGCTCAGGGGTTTCCAATGACGCGTACTGGAAGAAGGAATGGATTGCGGTGAGACGCGCGTTGCGGGTGCGCACGCTGTTGCCGCGATCGCTTTCCAGGTGGGTGAGGAACGCGCCGATCAACGCCGCGTCGAGATCCTCGAGGCCGATCTTCGACGGCGCCTTGCCAGTCTTCGTCTTGACGAACTTCAGCAGCAGCCTGAACGTGTCACGGTAGGAAGCGATCGTGTTCGGGCTGGCGTGACGCTGGTGCAGGAGACGATCGGTGAAGTAGCTCTGGAGCAGAGGAGCGAGAGCGCTCATGACGGCGCTCCCGACGTTTGCTCGAGACGTTCGGCTGCGAGCGCCAGCAGCTCGGGTGCGGCTTCGAAGTACCAGTAGCTCCCTTCGGATCGACGTGCCCCACGAACGTCGAGAGCACCGGCAGTTGAGCGGCGACGTCGCTGCCGTCGCGATACCACCCCAGCAGCGTGCGGAGCATGAACGCATGGCGCATGTCGTGCATGCGCGGAAGTCGCCCTGACGGAGATCGCTGCTCTGAGAGACCGGTCGCGTCGCGCAGTTCGCCGAACACCCTCCCGACCGTGCTGGGGTGAGGTCGTTTCCCGGTGCTCGTGACCAGGAAGCTGTCGGTCGCCGGTTGCGGGCAGAGATGATCCCGCACGCGCGCGTAGCCGGCGAGCGCTGCGACGGTGCTCTCGTGCAGCGGCACCACCCGCTGGTGGTCGTTCTTGGCGTGGCGGATCAGCAGCCAACCGTCGTCGAGATCGACATCGTTGCGGTCAAGTCCGATCGCTTCTCCGACGCGCGTCCCGCTCACCGACAACAGGCCGATCAGCGCGGCGTAGGTCGCGGCCTTCAGGGGCGGGGTGAGCGCGCGGGCTGCTTTGATCAACCGCACGATCTCGCCGTCGGAGTAGAGGTATGGGACCGCGCGATGAAGGCGTGCCGGTAGCAGGTCGCTGGGCGGCACCTCGGTCCGCGGATCGCACGCTGCTCGGTGCTGCGCGAATCCGCGCACGACCACCAGCCGCTGATGCCACCACATCTGGCTCCCGCTCGACGGTTCGCACGCCCACTGCAGCGCCAGCTTCGTGGTGATCACTGCCGCCTCGCGCTGATCGAGGAACGCGACGAACTGCAACAGCATGCGACCCTGCTGCCCGAGCTTGAACCCGAGCGCGCGGCGGAGCGCCAGATACTCTTCGGCGGCCTCGTGGAGCGAGCTCACGAGTTCACCTCCGGCCACGTCAGCGCCAGCGGCTTGAGCCTGTCCCGGTCAACCCGGGCGTAAACGGTGGTGCTCCGAAGCCGGCGGTGGCGCAGCACTTGGCCGATATCAGGAAGCGACGCGCCGGCGCGGAGCATCTCGGTAGCTGCCGTGTGCCGCAGGCGATGCGCGCCGAGCGGCGCGAGCCCGACCCGCGCGCCCGCTCGTGCGACGATCTCGGTGACGCCCACGCTCGAGAGACCAACGATCGGCGCCACCGAACGCAGGAACAACGCTCGAGACGACACGCGGGGACGGCCGTCGCGTAGATACTCAACGATCGCTTCCCCGACGTCGTGAGGAAGCGGCAGCCGGTCAAGCCGCGGTCCCTTGCCAACGACGACGATCTCGCCGGCCTTCCACTCGATATCGTCGAGCTGGAGCCTGGCGACCTCCCCGGCACGCAACCCGAGCCGCGCAAGGAGTTTCAGTACCGCACGATCTCTGCGGCCCACAGCACTCTCCCGTGGGCAGCTTTCAAGCAGCAGCGCCACCTGAGCAGCGTCAAGCCCGCGCGGCAGCAACCTCGCGCGCCTGGCGACAGACGGCACGGCCGAGACCAACGAGCTCGGGGTATCGCCCCGCACGTGCAGAAACACGAGCAGCGCCCGCAGCCCAGAGATCACGTTCGAGGCCGTCGTCACACTCCCGCGACGTGAGCGATCCAGCACGAACGCGGTGATCTCGGCCGCCGTCAGCCGCGCGAGCGCCTCACCCAGCGGCTCGGGGCGCTCCGCCAGGAAAAGACGCGCAGCGCTCTCATAGTTCACAGCCGTGTCGGCCTGCAGCCCGCGCTCGCCCAGCAGATACGCCCGGAAGTCCTCCAGCAACAGCTCCGCGGGGCTCGGCGCACGATCCTCGGGCGGCAACACACCCAGCCCTTCAAGGTAGTTCAGCAGCGGACGGCAGCCGCGCGGCGAGATCATCACGGCCTGGCCCTGCCCGCGCCGTTGCGCGAGGAAGCGCTCCACCGTCGCTGGCGTGAGCTGCGCGACCTCAACCCCTTCCGCCGTCATCCAGTAGCTCATCTGCCTGATCCGCCTCACGTGCCCCTGCACCGAGCCGCGGGAATGCCCCTGCTCGACGAGGTCAACAACGAAGCCATCCACGAACGGCCCCAACGGTCCATCCACCAGCACCCGTGTTGATCCAGCCATGACGCTCCTTCCATCGATTTGCAAACGACGGAAGCATCGATCAAGCCGCGAAATATGTTGCGCGCACCCGAGCCGAAACCCAAATCAGGCGATCAGCCAGCCGCCGCTCGACCCATCACGCCGGGCAGGGCAACATAGTCCGGCACGCACCATAGATCGCGTAATCGCGTTTGCCGGTTGCAGACTGACGGTCGATCACGGCCAGCACCCGCCGGATCTCCTCCACCGTCCACACGTGCGGCTCGGACTCGTGACGGACATGCCGGTGCGGTGGCAGCCGACCCGCGAGGCCCTCCGGCGTTCGGCCCGTGGTCTCCAGAAACGCCAGAAAGTCCGCCACACACGATCTCATTGCCGCGACCGTCTTTCGCCGCAACCGTCGCTGGCGCACGAAGAAGCCCGAGATGTCCCGGACGCTGAGCCCAGCCAGATCATCGACGCCCACCTCCTCGAGATAGGCCAGGAACCGGCTGGCCGCTTGTCCTTCGAGACAACGGTCGCCTCAGCGTTCCCGCGCGCACGGCAGCGGGCAAGGTAGTCATCCCGCAGCTGACGGAACCCGACCGGACAGCCATCCTTGACCGCGATCACCGACCGGCCAACGTCGACGGGGCGGCCGGCCAACACCTCCGCGAGCAGCACCACCGGCCGGCGCACCGCCTTCACATCCCTGTCGTTGACCGCCTCTCGTAACGAACCCAACCTGACCCCGGTCTGGTTCTCAACGAAGTCGATGCACACCCGCTCGCTGACCGTGCCCAGACCGCGTCCGGCCAAGAACAGAGTGAACCGATCCAGCACGACCTCGTGGCCTCGGATCGTAACCTCCGACCTTCCAGCCCCGCGCAAAGCCGCCAACACCAGGTCGACCGCGCCCCGAACCTCCGTCTCGCCCATGAGAACCACCTCTGCATCCAGTTGGAATGAACGCAGCGATTCTTCGTCGACCCAGACAGCACACCGCCGACGATCCAGCAACCCCACGACGGCCCGACCAGCCGCCCGACCCGCCTACGTTATGCGGACAAGACCCCCACCGGCAGCGCCACTACCAGCCCAAACAGCCCGACAGGCTCTCGCCGACCCTACTAACCGGCATTATGCGGACGGCGGGCTTCGGAATGAACACCCGGCGCGCGGGCAGCGGCCGCCACCTCCCCTCCCGCAGATCCGTGGCCAGCTGATCGAGCAGTCGGGTGACCCCGTACCGCTCGACATCGGCGATGGTCTGCTTGTCGATGCCAGCCGCGCCGTAATTGGCGCGCACCAGCTCCCACGCCCGCTCCAAGACGTCCCTGCGGTGGACCTTGTCGTAGAGCGCGTGGAACCTTCGCCCGGGATCGGCTTTGGCCGCCCGGTAGAGCGTTCGCTGTAGTTCTCGGACTGTGTCCTGCTTGGTGGTCCTAGCCATTTCTGGCACTCACCGGCCCTTCCCTATACGTGACGCGTGAACGAAGCAGCGGCCCTTCCCTCCCCGGCGGTTCTGTTGTCCGCTCGGCTCGATCGGTACTACGGCCGCCTCCGATTCCCACCCGGCTCCCGCCCACTTCCAGGCTCATCACCGGTTATAGGACGGGGACGCTCCGGCGCTCTCCGCAGACCACCGGACCGGGGAGGGTCTCCCAGGTTCCCGTTGCCACCATCCCAACGTTCCGAGCCCATTACGCCGGGGAGTCCATCGGGGCTGCAATCCAGGCTCTCCACCCCTTCCATGGCCTTCGCCGTGACACACTCGGCTCGGCTCTCCCTCTTCCGCCCGAAGACGGTTGCTCTAACGGCGCGGCAGGCTTCGCTTGACGCTACGGACCGCTGGGTTGCTCCCCCTAAAGGGCTTTCGACGCTGGGCTTCGACCCGGCCCGTTTCCAGACCAAGCCGCCAGCCTGCTACCGGGCCTCCTGGCAGCTACCCGGACGGGACTCACACCCGTAGGCGACAACGAGCTTATGTCAGATCAGGTCATCCCAACCAACCTCCTCCAACTACCTGGCGCACTGCGGAATTCCGCATAACTGGCACACGCTGGCGCACATGCAACTCGTGTGGATTGCGGCCGCGATCGCGCTGGAGGTCCTCTCCTGCCTCGGTTATGGCTCGCCTTCTTGCAGGTGTTCGAAAGAACGCCGATCCGGTTCGGCGGTCGTGTGGCGCTCAGCGAGCTCGCGTTCGGGACCGCCGTTTCGCTCGGCGGTGCCGGGAGCGTCGCGGTCGGTGCGTGGCTGCTAATCGAGCGTGGCGCACGACCCGGCCGGGTCGCCGAGCGTTCCGCCGTCCTGTTCCTAGTGACCAGCGCCGTGAACGTGATCACGATGACCGTCGTCGGGCTTGCGCTCGCTGTACCTCGGCATCCTCCCGGGCCCCAGCAACCCGCTCCTGAGCGCGCTCCCGGCCGCTGTCGGGCTTGCCGTCCTCGGGTTCTTCCTGGCCGCTCCGCGGCTGTCCGAGCTCGGTGCCGCCAGGCGAGCGCCCGGACGTATCCAGACGCTGCTCACAGCGACGGCCGAGAGCGTCCGCGACACAAGAGGCCTGCTGTCCAAACCCAACTGGCGGCTCGCGGGTGCGTTCGCCTACCTGTGGTGTGACATCGCGGTGCTCGCGGCGTGCTTCGCCGCGACCGGCCATAGCCCACCGCTCGCAGCGATCGTGCTCGCCTACCAGATCGGGTACCTGTCCAACGTGATCCCGATCCCCGGCGGCATCGGCGTGCTGGACGGGAGCATGGTCGGGATGCTGGTGCTCTACGCAGTCGCGGCCACGCCCGCAGCCGCCGCGACCCTTGTCTACCACGCGATCGCCCTCTGGATACCCGCGATGTGGGGCGCGCTCTCGTTCATCATCCTGCGCCGCACACGACATGAGCCGCTCGCGCTGCGCCCAACGCTCGCCGCACGTCGCCAACGCCGCGCTGACCGGCCGGGGTAGAACGGTCCAACTGTCCAGGCCGTCGTCACTGCAGCCGAACGCCACGATCGAACAGCAACAGGCCTGACCCTCGTCGGCGATCAGTCGCCTGCGCTTGCAATTGTGGATGCCCGAAACGGCTACCGGAGCTGAGCCTCGATCTGGCTGATCCGGTCCAGCAGTTCGCATACGAGGACGGCGCCGGCGTAGTTGAGCCCGAGGTCACGGCGTAGCCGTTCCGCTCGCGCGACCCGCGCGGCGTTGCTCGGGTCAAAGCATGTGGTTCCGGGCGCCGCGGCCGGGTGTGGGTCGAACAGCCCGAACTCGAGGTAGCGCCGGACGTGCACAGTCTTGACCCCCGCCTGCCTGGCGAGGACGGTCAGCTCGACCACCTCGTCGGCGGTGGGGTCGCGATCAGCCGGCCCGGTGGGCCTGTCTGCATTCATGGTCACCCCTCCCGCGGGTCATAGCTCGAGCTTTCAGAGAGCTGCTCGTAGAGTTCGCGCTCGCGGTCCGAGAGCTCCTTCGTTACGACGATCTTGACGATTGCGTGCAGATCACCGCTCCCGCCGCCACGCTTGGGAAGTCCCCGTCCACGGAGCCGCAGCCGCCGGCCGCTGGAGGAGCCCGCCGGAACCCGGACCCGGGCCGTGCCGGTCGGGGTCTTGACCGCGACGGTCGTCCCGAGCGCCGCTTCGGAAGGTGTGATCGGAAGCTCGACGTCAAGATCATGATCGCCGCGGCGCCGAAAGCGCGGATGCTGCTTGAGAGCGACCCGCAGGAACAGATCCCCGGGCGGAGCGCCATCGCGCCCCTGCCCCCTTGCCCGGCCAGCCGGATCAGCTGCCCGTCACCAACGCCGGCTGGGAAGTTGACGGTGACCTCACGGCCGTCCAGCGTCAACCGCCGCCGGCCGCCGGCCAGCGCGTCCTCGAGCGACAGCTCGAGGAGCGCTCGCGGTCGCGGCCACGCAGCGGCCCGCCGGCGCGGTCGGCTCGCGCGCCGGACAGCGCCTCGAACAGGTCCTCGCCGGACTCCGCACGGGCGCTGTCGCCGAACCCCTGCTGGGCGAAGAAGTCCTGGAAGCTTTCCTCAGGCGCCTCGTGCTCCACTTCACGCCAGCGAGCACCGAGGCGGTCAAAAACGCTCACGCTTCTCAGCGTCGGACACAACCTCGTAGGCCTCGCCAAGCTCTTTGAAGCGCTCCTCGGCGTCGCTGTCGGCGTTCAGGTCCGGGTGGTACTTGCGCGCCAGCTTGCGGTACGCGCGCCGGATCGTGTCGCTGTCCGCGTCGCGCGGGACGCCCAGCACCTCGTAATAGTCCGTGTAGCTCAGCGGCATCCGTGACGGAATCCTCGCTCAAACCAGCCGACGGCGACTCCACCGCGCCCCGGAACGGTTCGCGATCGCCGCAATCGACACGTTGTCGACGGGCGTCATGCCGTCATCGCCGCTGCGATCGCGCGGATCGCGCCATGGCCGGTGGGCGGCTTCGTCGCGACGCGATCGACACTGCCGGCTAATACGGTGGCACCATCCGTACCTTGCTCGGTTGTGCCCGCGCGCCCCCGACGAGCACGATGGGTACGAGCGGCCTCGCTGCGCGCGGCGACCACCGGCACAACTGCAACTGCATAGCCGCGTTCACAAATCATTTGGGTGCGGCTCTCACAGAGGGACGTTATGCTACGCGTGGAATCACGCTGTTGACATACCGTTGGTCATGGTTGCGGTGGCGTTCGTGGGCGAGGTGGTAGTCCCAGTAGGAGTCGAAATCGCCGTTGCTGATGATTGCGCGGAGCTTGAGGATCGCTTCGGCGCCTTGCAGTCCCCAGCGGGCGCCGGTGATGTCCATGCGGTCTTTCACCAAGTGCCTGCAGGCACCTTCGATGACGCCGCTGGCGATCGGCCAGCCTTTCTTGAGGGCGGTGGGGTAGTCGAGGTAGGGGCGCTTGTGCAGGAGGTAGTCGGCGGTGCGGTCGGCCTTGGCGCGCTTGGCGTCGGTGAGGTTCTGGTAGGTCGCTTTGCGGCGGATCGCGGCCGCGGTCTGCCCGGCTTGGCCGTCCAGGACGGCGAGTGCCTTGTCCTTGACCCACGTCTCGGCGGCGGGGTCGCCCTCCTCGAAGAAGCTCCACGCGGCGGACCAGAGGTACTCCAGGACGTGCACGATGTCGATCACGATCGTGACCTTGATCTTGCGCTTCTTGGCTTCGGCTTTGATGCGGTCGATTTGGTGGTTGTTGCCGTCCACGAGCACGACCCAAGCGCGCTGGTGGGTCGGGTCGCGACGCTCGGCCTCATCGAAGATGTCCGCGATCACGCTTGCGGCGTCATCCACCACCGACGCGGTCAGCCACTTCCCCGACGCCTTCGGCGCCGGGAGCGTCTTCGCGCTGCTCGGGGCGAGCACGTCCGCGGGGGTGCGGGGCGCTGGCATGATGTCGTAAACCGCGCCGACCTCAGCGATCCGCTTGCGATTGGCCTTCTCTCCCTTGGAGAGGCGGGTTGTGAGCTTCGGTGAGGCGCGCTGCGCCGCCCTTGCGGTCGCCTCCCGTAGCGCTTCTGCGCGCATCACGATCCCCTTCCCATCCGCGGAGAGGACCAGCACCGCGTTCCTCTCCCGCTCGCGCTGCTCCCCGGGGTCCGGCTCGGCGCTGACCCGCTCGGCATAGAAGGCGTCGAAGTCCACCGCGGCACGGATCGTGAGCCCCTCAACCTGCCGCTTGCCCAACGCCAGGCCAGTGTGCTCGCGCACCATATCTCGCGCGTGCTCAAACGAGCCCGCCGCGGACTCCATCGCCGCCAGGCGCCTGACCCCATGCGAGGCATGCTCGACCGGCAGGTTCAGCAGCCCGTCAGCAACGTACAAGTTCGCCTCGCCCTTCGCGCGGTACGCCAGCCGCTCGACCGTCACCTCCCCGAACACGCTCGCCAACGGACGCTCATGATCACGCTCAACCGCGCGATGCTCAACCCCATGCGCATCCGCCACGCCATCCAAACGCTCCTCACGCACCGTCCGCAGCGCAAGATGATCCCCCAACAGGCAGCGCAACAGCTCCCGCCCGCGCGCCCGCAACTGCGCCTCCAGCTCACCATGCTCAAGCGCGGCAGCGTCACTATCAGCGAGCCATCCCACGATCCCCTCAAACCCCTCCCGCGAGCGCTCACACCAATCCCCCCGACCATCCTCACACCCAACATCCCCCCGCTCCGGCAGGAGATCCTCACCAGCCGCAGAAACCATCTCGTCATGGGAGCCGGAGTCGGCGAACACGTTGGCCTTCTTTCAGTCGACGTTACCTAGCAACGCCGACTTCGGCATCCCGCCCCCCTTTTCCTGCCACCTAGCATCCCACCGCAGGACAACCTCCCGCAACACGACCGACCACGGCCCTCTCCACGCCGTGAATCGTCAATCCTTCCGGGAAATCACAATCCCTCCCAAGGAGCCGCACCCAAATCATTTGAATCAGCCTGACGGAAAGAATGGGATTTCCATGGCCAAGACATTGACAGCATCGGAAGCCGTCGCCCAGATCCCCGATGGTGCCACCGTGGCGATGAGCGGCGTCGCCCTCTGTGGCTTCGCTGTCGAGGTCGCGAACGCGATCGAGGACGCATTCATGGCCGCGGGTCACCCGCGAGACCTGACCCTCGTGCATGCCGCCGGGATCGGGAACTTTGACAAGGAGGGCATGTCCCACCTGGGGCACGAGGGACTGGTCGCGAAGTGGATCGGCGGACACACAGGGGCCGCGCCGGGCATGGCGCATCTGATCGAGGGCAACCACTGCCAGGCCTACTGCGTCCCGCAGGGAGTGATGGCCCAGCTGTACCGCGAGATCGCTGCCCGCCGGCCAGGTGTCATCACACACGTGGGCATCGATACCTTCGTGGACCCTCGCCTCGGCGGCGGCCGGATGAACGAGGCGACCACGGAGGACTACGTCAAGATCATCGAAATCGAGAGGCGCGAGTACCTCTTCTATCCGTCGTTCCCGATCGACGTGGCCGTTATCAGGGGCACGGTCGCCGACGAGCTGGGCAACCTCACGATGGACGACGAAGCCGTGCTGCTCGACCAGCTCCCGCTTGCGCAGGCCGCGAGAAACAGCGGCGGGATCGTCATCGCCCAGGTCAGGCGGCTGGCTCGCGCGCACTCACTTCACCCAAAGCACGTGCGCGTCCCCGCCCCGCTGGTCGACGTCGTGGTGGTCGCCTCATCGGACGAACTGCATCCCCAAACGGCAGTAGGCTTCAAACCAGGGCTATCCGGCGATCTGAAGGTCCCGTTGACGGTCGAGCCGCTGCCGATGGGTGCCCGTGCCGTTGTCGTTCGGCGTGCGGCGATGGAGCTCGTCCCTGGAGCGGTCGTGAACCTCGGGACGGGTTACCCCGACGCGATGGGCGGCGTCGCGGCCGAGGAAGGCGTCTCAGACCTGTTGACGCTCACGACCGAGGTCGGGACGGTCGGAGGCATGCCCGGAGCACACCTGCTGTTCGGGACCGCCTACAACCCTGATGCGTTCGTCGAGGAAGCCGCGATGTTCGACTGGTACGACGGCGGAGCGCTCGATCTGGCGTTCCTGGGCCTGGCCCAGACCGACCAACACGGAAACGTCAACGTCAGCCGCTTCAGCGGCCGCGACGTCGGCCCCGGCGGCTTCATCAACATCACGCAAAGCACCAAAACCGTGGTCTATTGCGGCTCCTTCACCGCCGGCGGGCTCGAGGTGAGCACCGGCGACGGGCGTCTGAGCGTGCTCAAGGAGGGGAAGTACAAGAAGTTCCTGCGATCGGTGCAGCAGATCACGTTCAGCGGCGCGGAGGCGGCCCGGCGTGGTCAGCGAGTCCTGTACGTGACCGAGCGTGCCGTCTTCGAGCTGCGCGACGGGCAGATGACCTTGATCGAGATCGCCCCCGGCGTCGACCTCGAACGCGACGTGCTGGCGCAGATGGAATTCGCCCCAGCTGTTGCGCAGACGCTCGAACTGATGCCGGATCACATCTTCTACGAGAAGTGGGGCAAGCTTCGATCGATCATGACCGCCAAGCACCAGCAACGACACGCAGTCAGCCCAACGCGGAGAACACGATCCGAATCCCATGTCGCCGCCGTTACCGCGGGAGTGTGATCGCAGGTATGGAAGACCGAACCTCATCGCAGCATTGATGGCTGACACCAGGACGAACATGACCGCCACGTTATGAAGGTTGAAAGGCATCGACGAGTTAAGCCGAGAGCCGGCTCGCACCTGGGCTACAGCGCGTGGCGCGAAGGCACCACGAAACCCGCGCGCATAGCCGGGACCCTGGTCCGGGAATACGTCTTGATCCGGTCAACCTCACCTTCGCGGTCTGACAACACCGCCATCGCCTGCGCGCGCATCAGCACGAGCCGCGCTTGACGCCACGCCACGACCGGCCCGAAATGCCTCGGGGAGGGAGTAGGCCAGCGCATCACCAAGCCCATTTCGGCGGGGGCTGCCCGCGGCACGCAGCCCCACGCACCGCCCAAGCGACTCCGAGCGGCCTGCGCGGCGCTTATGTTGCGGCCCCGACGAGCGCGCCGATCCCGGAGGTGATCGCCATCGCGAGCGCTCCCCAGACCCCCAGACGAGCACG
>CAVPVI010000006.1:0-11118 GCA_963709135.1 uncultured Solirubrobacterales bacterium
GGCTTTAGGCGGATTTCCAGGGGGATATTTCAGATGACGCGGAGGGTGGGGTCGGTTGAAGGACAACCATCCACTCCGCGTCCACTAGTTTGACGCGCGGCCCGGATGGTGGCCTCGCGGGCGGCCCTGATCGAGGTCTCCGCGGGGCGCTGCTTGCCGTCCAGTTGGCGACCACGCACGTCCATTGCTGCTCAATCATGCGCACGCTGGTGCAAACTTCCTCGGCGATTCCGATCTGCACCTCGGATTGCCTCGTAGATGCTCAGCGTGACGTCACTTGATCGCCGGTCACGCGGCCGGGTGCCTTTCGGGGCACGGCATTGTGGGAGGTGTTCGCGGATGGTGCGGTCCCAGCATTGTCTTCGGGCTCGCCTTGCCAGACGCGCCTGCGCCAGTTCCGCCAGTCGTCCTGGTCCCAGAAGTCGCCATCGTGGGCGGGGAACACGGGCTTTGTGTCTGGCGGTCGGCCGGAGGCAAGGAACCACTCGTGCAGGTCGTCGGCGAGTGGTTTCAGCAGCGGCGTGTGCCGAGTGCAGTGACCGCTTCGTGTCCTGGTGGCGGATGCGCACCCTGCTCGCCGACGTCGGCCCGCGCGAGGCGGCAGACGACCTCCTCCGGGCGCGGGCCCGAGGACGGCGAGGGTCGAAGACGAGTGTCGCGTCGCGCAGCTGGAGCGTGGCGCCGATCTGCTCGACGTCGGCTGGCAGAAAGATGTGCGGCTCGCAGCCGGACTGGTCGCGCGGCTTGGTCACGAAGGCAGCGGCGTTGTACTCGACGAGTTGCTCGCTGACCGCGAAGCTGAGGATCGACTACTTCGACGATCGTCATCGCCTGACCACGGTTGCGGTGCCGACGCCGGCGCGCTCGGCCCGGCGCGGAAGCTGTTCGGCCGGGTTTCGCACCCAATGCGGCGCGACAGCACGAAGGATCGGACGGATGTAGAGCGGACGGGTCGACGATCGGCGATCCATTCCCAAGTCGCCGTGGATAACCAGCGAGGCCATCCCGGTGCCATGAACGCGCCGGCTCGCGGCATGGTCGCCTCCCAAACATCAGGATCGTCGGCGCCGACACCCTGTGACAGAGCGTGGTTGGCCGCGGCACCCCGTCGAGCAGCGCGGACTGTGGGCGACGCGGTGCCGGCGCGGGCGGAGTCTCGAGCTCGAGCGGTTCTGGCTCGAAGTCCCCATGGCCGGAGCGGCGATGTGTCCGACGGCATGAAAGAAGCGCAACCCATCGGCGCTGAGCCAGCGAATCTCGTGCCTGTTGGCCCCGTCCCGTAGGAGCCGTGCCGGCGCGCGGCCGAGCCGCCGTGGTAGCCGAGCTCTTCCATGAGAAGGCTCTGCACCAGCTGGCCGCCCGCCGAGCGTAGCTCGCGTTCCAGCTGCGCCAGAGCGGCGGTCCTGCGCTGTTCGCCGCAGCGGATCCACAACTCCGCTCAAATGCGATCAGCTCGTCGTCTCGGGCATCCGCCAGCTCTTGCTCCCAGATTTGCAGGACGCCGATCCGCTCCAGGCGATCTCGGTCATCCCATGCGCGCAGCTCGCGCAGACGGCTGAACAGATGCCGAAACGGCGCTAATCCCCTCGGGAACGGTTCATCGCGTTGCAAGCGCTGCCGAGCGAAACAGTTGCTGCCAGGCAGTAGGCAGTAATCGCTGGCTACTACGAACAGCTCGCGGGAATATGGGCGCCTGCGGCCCGTGTTGTCGACGACGGCGAAGTCGTCGGGCTCGCCTTTTCTCCTCCAACTCGTCGGCAAGAAACTCCAGCCCGGGGACGTTTCCCGGCGAAACGTCGAGTCTCCGCCGATCTCAAGCACAAGCACTTGCTCAGGCTCGAGATGCCGGATCGTCGGCGACTGCCAGACGTCCGGCCTCGAACGCTTCGGTGAGTCGACGCAGCGGTGTCGCCAATCGCCGCGCCTGCACGTGCGGAGCAGGCCCTCGAACGGCCGGTCGGAAGCCTGCTTCGGTCGTTCGGTCGCGTGTTGTTGGCGGACCGAGCGGTAGCGCCGGAAGCTCAGGCATGTGCCTCGGGCGCGGCGACCTCCCGCCAGCGACGCAGGCGATCAGGCACAAGCCTCGGCAACGACGTTCCAGGCTCGAGCACTCGTCGGCGTCGAATGTCTTCGGTTAGATCTTGCAGCTGCGAGAAGCTAGCACCGGTCGTCCGCCGGGCCAGTGTCTCGGCGCTCATGCCCACCGGTTCTTCCAGCTCAGAGAGCAGCCGCTCAAACCAGGCGATCCGCGCGATCTTTCCGGGAAGCGGAAGCTCAAGACGCAGTTGAAAGCGGCGATGCACCGCTCGATCCAACAGCTCGGGGTGATTGGAAGCCCCGACCACGACTACGTGGCTAGGGAGCGCGTCGACCTGCAGCAGTAGCGAGCTGACCACGCGCTTGATCTCACCGGTTTCGTGCTCGTCGCCGCGCTCTTTGGCGAGCGCGTCGAACTCGTCGAAGAACAACACGCACCGTCGCGTGCGTGCAAACGCGAACACAGCAGCCAGCCGCGCCGCGGTTTCGCCGAGATAGCTCCCGATGACCTCCTCGTAGCGCCATCGGCAGCAGCAACGCCTCGGCGATTGCCTCCCCCAGCGATGTCTTGCCGTTGCCAGGAGGTCCAGTCAGCAGTACTCGATGACGAGGCTCAAGCCCGTGTGCGCGGAGCACCTCGGTTCGCTGCTGCTCCTCGATCAACTCCTCGACTGCCCCCCGCACAATATCCGGGAGGAACAAGTCGTCCAGTGGTCGCCGCGGCGTTAGGACGGCGAAGCCGGTTCGGGACTCAGCACTCATACCGCCACCGTCGCCGTTGGCCATCGGCGGGCTGGCACGTAGAGCGCCCTCGAGGCGCTCCGCGAGCAGATGATGCTGCTTCTCGCGCTCCTCCGAAATCAACGACTCGACCGTACGGCCCAGCTCAGCGTCGTCGCGTTCCCGAGCAGCACCGAACCAGATGCACAAGAAGATCAGCCCGCGCCATAAGCGAAGGATGACGCCTCCAGCGGCGCGACGACGACCGGGTACGCTCCCGCCTGGTTCAGGCGGGTGGCCGCAGGACGAGCAGCGGCGCGTGTTCGA
Organism: uncultured Solirubrobacterales bacterium; assembly: GCA_963709135.1. GTDB lineage: Bacteria > Actinomycetota > Thermoleophilia > Solirubrobacterales > Solirubrobacteraceae > Palsa-465. The sequence goes on from CAVPVI010000006.1 coordinate 3,085, forward strand.
AGAAAAGCTGCGTGTGGGCCTGGCGTGCGCGCAAGCCGGCGCGTCCGGGATCGTGGCGCCAGCCAGCTTGGACGGCGTTGTAGGTGATGTGGAGTTCGTCGTCGGGCACCATGTGCTCGCCGAGCACGAGCGCGATGCGCTCGGCGAGTTGCGGCGCATTGTCGGCGGTGATGCTGAAGACGCGTACGCCGAGGTGCTCGGCGCCCGCGATGCCTTCAAGAGCGGGAACCTCGCTCATCGCTTCATCGCCTGCCGAAGTGCCCGTTCGAGCGCATGCTCGACGGGTTCGGCTGTGTGCCGCAGGCTGGCCATCGACCCATTCGTCGGCGTGAGGTAGCCGTGCAGAATGACGACGAGGCCTACGGCGAGGAGGAGAGGAGCGAGGACGCGCAGCAGTCGCCAGCCTGCCCAGATGGCGAGCAGAGCGATCACTGCCAGCACCGATCAAGCAAGAAGGGCAACTTAGACATAGCTGACAGCCTACAACGCTACTCAGACGTCGTTACAGGTTGATTCGATCCCCTGATTCTCCGCGAGCAGGCTGGCGCTTGCCGTGGGCGCGGCGGCCGCGTCGCGCTGTGCAGTGTCGTCCGGCTGGATGGCGGCGGCCGGATGGACCGGGATCTCGCAGAGGTGGCGCTCGCCGTCGCCGATCCGGTCGGGTTTTCCGGTGGGCAGTCGGGTGAGAACGATGTGGGCCCGTTCGGGTTCGCGTCCGAGCGTGCTGTAGATGATGGCTTCGCCGCGGGTGAGCTGTGCGAAGACGTCTGAGCCGATCCGGAACTGGCGCACACGGCGGCGCGATCCCTGTCCGGTGTGTGCGGTGCCGTGTGCGGTTGTCTGGTCGGTCGATTGCCAGATGGCGGTGGTGCCCATGAGCTTTGCGAGCCAGTCGCGTGTTTCGGGTGCGTTCTGGCGGTGGATCGCAAAGCCGGTGAAGTTGTCGGTCAGCGACGCGAGCAGCCCGGGTTTCTGGGTGAGCGCTTCCGGGTCGGCGGCGGATTGGGTGACGACGATCACCTGGCCGTGGTGGGAGCGTCCGCGCTGGAGCATCGCGAGCGCGCGGCTTGAGGCGATGTGCATGACGCCGCCGAACTCGTCGAGCAAGAGCGTCCACGGTGAGCCGGCGACCTACGCGGCGGCGTACATGTCGGCGAGCGCGAGCACGGTGATCATCGCTGCCGCTCGCGAAGCCCACCAGGCACGAGCCGCCGACAAGGCTCTGCTGCTTCCGGTTCTTCCGCAAGCACTACTCAGGAAGGAACAGCGTCGAGCCGAGATCCGACGTCGCTGTTTGTGGCGCGGTTTGCGACGTTCGGTCGGACTCTGGCGATCCAGCGATCACGGCACGCGCGCGGGCCGGGGCTCCGTTCAGCTGTCGAGCAGGTCGGTGATGGTCATGCCGCTGTGCACCGACTCCGGGTGCTCAACGACGATGTCGGACGCGGGGCGCGCCCATTCGTCGCGGCGTTTGATGAGTAGCCATCCGGCGCCGGCGTCGGCGTGGGCGTGGGCGTGGGCGCCGGCGCGGGTGCGTTGCAGCGCGAAGCCGCCTTGGAGTTTGTGCCCGTGGAGGACGAACACGGCGTGACCGCGTTCCAGCGCCTGCGGCCAGGCCACGCGCCCGCGCTGCTCGTAGGGGCCGCGACCCCAGATGATGATCGCTCCGCGCCGGCTCGTCCCTCGAAGTGGTCGTGGGAGATCGCGTGGTCCTGGACCTGCACCGCGAAACGCTTCACGGCCGGGTCCATCGAGGGGCCCTTGGGCACCGCCCACCAGCGCATGATCCCGTCGAGCTGGAGGCGGAGATCAAAGTGGTGCGCCCTCGCCTGGTGCTCTTGGACAACGAACACGCCGGCGGGTACCCCGCGGATTGCGAACTGGTCGTGCCCGTCGACCGCGACAACGGCCACCGACACGGACCCGACGGCCGCTGAGCGCAGCAACGATGTCAGCTTCTCCACCGCGTCGCGGCTCCCTCCAGATGAGCAGTCAGCGTCCCATCGTCGTCCGGGCGGACCCATCCCAGCACACCGAGACGGCGCGCCAGCGCGCCAGCGCGCTGACGCCGTCAGCCGTGAGATCAGACGCCGCGCCCTGAACGCATACCTGCCTTGCCCTCAGCTCGCGCATGCGCGCATTCTCGCGCTACGCCCGCAGCGAGAACGCAGGGTTACGACGAGCGCCTGCCCTCGCGGTGCTCCCGCGGCGGGCGCGCGCCGTCTTGGTCGCGTCGGGGAACCGCACATCGCCGTCCCGCCGGTGGGACAAGGTCCGCGTGGATCTCGCTGCTATGAGCTGCCGGCCTCGAGCCCGACGATGAGGTCGAGCAGGCCGTCAGCTTCCCAGGCGCGGTTGCGCGGGGATTGCGTGAGGCGAACGAGGATGCGTGCGGCTTCGAGTTCCTCGATCGCGTTTGCGACGGCCGGTCTGGTGCGCTTTGTCGCCGCGACAGCGACAGGGACGGTGATGATGGGATGGGCAGGAAGCACGTTGATGAGGCTCCACGCGGCTGCGTCGGCGCGAGGGTTTGTGTGGTTGCGCAACTGTTCTCGCCAGCGTTCTTGGAGGTCGTTGACGCGGGTCGCGTAGCGCGCGGCGAGGTTAGCGGCCTCGGCGGTGGCGGCGGCGAAGTGTTCGATCCAGTCCGCGAGGCGGTCCTCGTGGAAGAGGGTCAACCCGCTCAGGTAGCGGTCCTTGTCGCGAGCGAGGACGACGCTGATTGGGGGCACGAATGACGGTGTCAGGCCGCGTCGGCGGAGGACGATCTGGATCAGGGTGCGGCCGGTGCGGCCGTTGCCGTCGTCGAAGGGGTGGATCGTTTCGAACTGTGCGTGCGCGATCGCGGCTTGCACGAGGGGCGGGAGGGCGTCGTCGTTGGTGAAGACGCAGAGGTCGTCGAGGAGTCGGTGGATCTCTTCGGGTGGTGGTGGTACGAACGCCGCGCCGCAGGGGTTGTAGTCGTTGCCGCCGATCCAGTTCTGTGAGGTCCGGAGCCGACCTGCGATCTGCGAGTTCGGGGCACGTTCGAGCAGGACGCGATGGATGTCCAGGAGGTCGCTGGGACGGAGTCCCGTGAGGTTCGCGGCGCGTTCGATCGAGAGTTGCATCGCGTCGATGTTCGCGAGGATTTCGGCTGCGCTTGAGCCGACTTTGCGCCCGGTCTCTTGGTTTGCCTCGGCCCGCGCAAGGCTCCTGGCGTCCAGCTGCATCCCCTCCACTTTTGAGGAGGCGATGGACTCCGTTCGGAGCAGCAGGCGGGCAAGGGGCATGAGCTCAACTCTGGCGGCGCGGTTGAGCTCCGCGATCGCCTTCTCGGCATCGGACACCACGCCGGCGACGGGTCCAGGCAGGTTGACGTCCAGCTTCGCCAGCGGATCGGGGATGAAGGCGTCGTACTCGCAGGCACGCCGGTAGCGCGGTGGTGCATAGATGGCTGGGTCGGCCTTCCAGACCTGATGGACGTATCGTCCTCGCACGCGCATCCTTTCCTAGCTTCGACTATAAGGAAAGGATATTGGCTTTCCTTTCCTCAGACAGTCTGACGCCGTGCCAACGTTTTGCGAAAGGAACTGCTCTAAGCTTGCGTTGGGTCGATTTGTAGGAAAGGTTGGGCGAATCGCTCGGCTCGGAGGCTGCCATCCAGTCGAGTTCGCGCGCTCGCTCGACCGCTCGTCAGAGACCTGGCGCCGACGTTCCACCGCACGGGATACCGGGGAGCATTCGACTCCGCCGTCGTCCAGATCCCAACACGCGTGGGCGGCGTAAATGAGCTGCGTGCCTTTACGAGTATTCGTCTACTCGTCTAGTCTTGTTGGTGTGCTTTACGCGACGCCACACGTCTCTCAATCTCTGAACACAGAGCTTCGTGAGCTCGACGAGATTCGCGCCAAGCTTGGTGACGCCACGTCGGTGCCTGGGCCGTGGCTGGGCCAGCTGCGTCGCACGGTGCGTGCGAGCGCGGTCGAGAGCTCGGTGTCGATCGAGGGATTTGTCGTCGGGCCCGGTGAGGCTGCGGCGCTGGCCGCCGGAGACGAGTCGCCCGCACCAGATGACGAGAATCGGATGGCGATCGCGTCGTACGCTCGCGCGATGGATCACGCGGGAGTGATGGCGATCGATCCGCACTTCCGCTGGCTTGACCGCGTCATCCTGGATCTCCACTTCGATGCGTGCCGTTTCAGCGCGACAAACTCCCCGGCCTGTGGCGCACGGGGTCGATCTACGTAACCAGCCGTGGGGCCGGCCCGCCTGCCTACGAGGGTCCAGCCAGCGAAGCGGTACCCGGTCTCATGGCTGAAACCGTCGAGTGGCTCCAGGAAGGTGACCTCGATGCGCACGTCGTTGTACGTGCGGCGATGGCGCACCTTCATGTCGTCTCGGTGCATCCGTTCCGGGACGGAAACGGGCGGATCGCGAGGATCGTGCAGTCGCTCGTGCTTGCGCGCGAGGGCCTCCTCGCGCCCGAGTTCAGCTCGATCGAGGAATACCTGGGACACAACACTGCCCGCTACTACGCGGCACTGCAGGAGGTCCAGGGTGGCAGCTACCAGCCGCGGCGCGACGCCTCGACCTGGGTGGGTTTCTGCGTCACGGCACACATCGAGCAGGCCAAGCAACGGCTGGCTCTGGTCGCTGGCGCGGCCGCGCGCTGGGCGGCGCTCGAGCAGCTCGTCGCGGCGCGCGGCTGGCCTGAGCGGCTCGTGATCGCGCTCGAACACAGCATGTTCGACGGCGTCGAACGCGCCGCCTACGCTGCCGAGGCCGACGTATCGCTGGCGACGGCCAGCCAGGATCTCAGGCGGCTGCGCGACGCCGGCCTCGTCGCCCAACAGGGCCGCACGCGCAGCACGAGGTACCTCGCCACCGAACAACTCCGGCGCCACCTCAGCGAAGCCGTCCACTGATACGCGCGAGGATCGCATTGGTCGCCGCCGGGCCGGGCTGCTGAGGACTCCTCGGCTGGTGCTGACGACACCTGGCGGGGCCGCGTGAGCGCGTCGCCGCCTCGGTGTTCCACGTGGAACACAATGCGGCGAGGACCGTCCACGCACTCCTACATTTCATCGACGTGGCTGCCCAGGAGACGTTGGAGGCTGGTGGCGGCGGCCTGGTTGAGGATGATCTGGAAGCCGCGGCTATGCGGTGTGGCGCGGAGTTCGCATCCGGTTGCGTTGAACAGCGCGTCTTGGAGTCGGGCGGCCGCCTCTCGCTGGTCTGCGTCGGGATGCCAGCGATGCGGGGTGCGCTTGCCCGCTGCTGCGATCTCGGCTTCGAGCTTGCGGACCGACCAGTGGTGTTTGATCGCGAGGCGGGCGAGTTGGCGGCGTCGGTGATGGTCGGGCTCGGCGAGCAGAGCCTTGCCGTGTCCTTTGCTGAGCGCGCCGGTGTCGATCAGCTCGATCGTCTCGTCTGGTAGGTCGAGCAGCCGCACAGTGTTTGCGATGTCGGCGCGGCTGCGGCCCAGCCGTGCCGCTAGAACGACGGCGGTCATGCGCAGATCCTCGAGCAGCGTCGCGAGGGCTCTGGCCTGTTCGATCGGGGTGAGGTCTTCTCGTACGAGGTTCTCGATCAGTGCGAGCTCGAGCGAGCCGGCCTCGTCGAGGTCTCGGTCGATGAGCGCGGGGATGGTGCTCTGGCCGGCGAGCTGCGCGGCGCGCCAGCGTCGTTCGCCGGCGATGAGCTCGTATCCGTCGGTGCGCGGTTTGACGATCACGGGCTGGAGCACGCCGCGGTGGCGGATCGAGTCCGCGAGTGAGCGCAGTGCGGCGTCGTCGAACCGCGTGCGCGGCTGCTTGGGGTTCGCGCGGATCTCCGTGAGCGGGATGTCGCGCAAGCGTGCGTCGCCGGGCGTGCCGTCAGCTGGCAGCTCTGGGTCTCCTCCGCGGCCGGCGTCGAGCGGATCATCGATCCGCAGGCCGCGCCGCCGTAGAGCGGTCACGATGCCACCGTCGATGCCAGGAGCTCGATGAGCTCGGAGTACGCGATCGTGACGCTGCTGTCCGGCGCGAGTCTGGCGACCGGAACGCCGGCAGCGGCGGCTTCGGCGACGAGTGCAGACCGCAGACGGATCCGTCCCATCGGCTGGAGCCCGGCCTGGAGGAGGCGCTCCTCAACGGTGCGGCTCGACGCCGTGGACGCCGCGCACGATCGCGTCGACGGCGCCGGCGCGGCCTGCCATCACGTCGACGAGGTTGACGCCGAACGATCGAGCCTCAAGACCGAGCTGGCGCGTGAGGGCGTACTGGGGGTCGATGTCGACCACGAGGACACGGCGGCCGCGGGCGGCGAGCAGCGCGCCGATGTTCGCGGCGCTGGTCGTTTGCCAACGCCTCGCTTCTGGTTTGCGATTGCGGTGATCATGGAACCTCCTTGGGGGTGTTCGGCTTACAACCCGCCATCGGCGTCGGAGTACACGCCGCCGTCAGCGGCGAGCACGCCCGCGATCTGGGCACCGATCAGCACCAGGGCGTCGCGGTGGGCGTCAAGCGCCTGGAGTGCGTCGAGCAGCGCGGCGCGTGCGGAGATCAGGAGCTCAGCGTCGCCAGGAGCGCTCATTGGCCTCCATCCAGTCCAGGAGGGCGGTCGCCTCGCTTGGGTTTCGTCCGGGCCCGGAGAGCAGGTCGACCGCGATCTGGGCGGGCGCCGCCACCCGCAGGCCGTCGATGACCTCGGTTCGCGCGGACACGACGTCGTACTTCCCGGTCGCGATCGCGACGTTCGCGCCTGTCTCGATCTGGCGCAGACCGAGCGCCTGCGCGGCGCGAGCGGCATCTTTGACGTAGAGCATGGCCAGTCGCGGTGGCGCGTAGGTCGTGAGACGTTCCGCGGCCAGCGAGCCCGTCAGGACGTACTCCAGCTCGCCGGCGTCTCGCAGCCGCTCAATCAGCGCGCTGAGCCCGCGCGGTTCGAGGTACGTCTGGACGGTGTTGGCTTGAGCGAAACCGTAGTCCTCGCTCCAGCGCATCAATAGCGGCCGCCACCGCACATCGCTGATCGGCCCGTACGGCGTGCGTGTGAGCAGATCCTCCTGCTCGAGGAACTCGGCGACGCGGTACGTCGGGCCGGTCGTCGCGCCCGCACGCTTGGTCAGCTCCGGCACGGTGTACGGCGGAGCGAAGTCGATCAACGCTCGCACGACACGCGCGGCCGGCGCCCCATCAAGGGAGCCGCGCGGGCGCCCGGGCCCCCGCCACGGGTCATGGTCAGCGCCACGGTCACAGAGAAACAACGCAGGGCGCTCAGCAACGATCCGCATGTTGCCGGTCGCATCGAGGTACCCGGCACCCGCGCCCGCGATCCGCTCGCGCGTCGCGGGCGCCAGGTAGCGTGCCGCGAGCACGCCGAGGACCTCCGCGCCCGCGTCCATGCCGGCTGCCGCGTCACGCAGTCGCTCAAGCTCGATCGGCACGTCCCGCGTGTTCAACAACCGCTTGGCTTCAACGAGCAACCTGACCCGCTGGCCGTCCGGGGCGCGCAAGCGAACGATCGCGTCCAAACGCCGACCCCCCACGAGGGGCTGCTCCTCCACGTCCGTCTCCCAGGACGATGGCAGACGTTCGCGCACCATCGCGATCACCGTGCGCAGGACATCGATCTCGCTCTCCGGTCGGGGAATGTCACGAAACTGTCGTTTTCTGCTGTCAACGGAAGATTCCATTACGTACAGAAAACCTAGCCCGACTTCCGCGAAATCGCAAGCTTCCGCTGTGAGCGGAACGTTGTGGTATCGACAAGCCTGCCGCTTGTCGGCAGATCAGACGCCGTTGAGAAGAACTCCGCAAGCCATCAGTTCTCGTACGTGGTCCTCGAGCTGGGTGGCGACTCGCTCGTCCTGGACGAGAAGTCCGACTTCGAGGTTGTGATGGAGCGCTCGCGCGGTGAGGTTGGCCGAGCCGACGAACGCGCGGCGGCCATCGATGACGATTAGCTTGGCGTGCAGCGCGGCGGTTGCGTCGCGATGCTCCGCCGGCCAGCGCCAGAGGTTGATCCCCGCGACGTGCGCGAGCGCTCCGGGGACCCGGTCGAGCTCGA
>CAVPVI010000007.1:0-19086 GCA_963709135.1 uncultured Solirubrobacterales bacterium
CCAGGCCCGCGCCGAGCAGCGCGCAGGCGGGCACGGTGATCACTCATGTGGATACCACGGTTCGTACGGTAGGCCAGTGGACATGGCGCCGCCTGCGGGCGGCGCCCACCCCGATCATCCCCGATGCGACGACCGTCGAGGTACTGACCGGCGCGCCGACCCAGGCAGAGCCGAGGATCACCGCCGCCGACGCGCTCTGCGCCGCCAGCCCGTCCAGCAGGCCACCACGGTAGAAACGCGAGGACACCGTCTGCACGATCCGCGGGCCGCCGGCCGCGGTACCCGTCGCGAGCACGACCGCGACGAGCGCGGTGACCCAGAACGGCACTGCAAAGCTCCGAATTGTTCCTGCCGCAACAAGCAGCGCGGTCGCGAGCCCCATCGCCTTCTGCCCGTCATCGGAGCCATCAGCCAACCCCACGAGACCAGCCGTGAGCCAGATCATCCCCCGCAACGAGCGCACCATCTCGCGCGAGGCCCGCGTCAACACCCGGCCCAGCGCACGCCGCGCCGCGTGCCGCGGCGCACCCCCCCAGTATCGGCGAGAGGACGATCGCGACAAGCGTGTCGATCACGCCGTAGGGGTGAGCGCCATGAAATCCACCCCAACCAACGGCCCCTCATCCCGCCTGCGCGGCGGCCGCGCCCGCCAGCCCGCCGACCAGCGCGATGCTCGCAACTCACCGGCACACCCTGCCGCGTGAGCAGCAACGTGAACCCGAGGCTCGCGACCCCGCCGGCGAGGTACGTACCCGCCAGCTCGCCCGCGGGAAAGTGCACGAGGCTGCTCATCGTCAATGCGACGGCCTCACCGGCGAGCAGCCCGCCGGCCGCGCTGGCAACGAACGAGAACGCCATCGCGCGGCGATATGACGCCGCGCGCGAGGCGATCAACACGGCACTCGCGTTCGGCGCATCAGAGACCCCGAGCATGAACGCGAACGCGATGACCACCACCAGCGCGACGATGCTGATCAAACTCAAAGCGCCAGCGTCAGGAATCCGCAGCAGGCCGCGGGTGCTTCGGAAGCAGGCGGTGGCCATCGACGACCGCCGCTGCGAGGTCGATCAGCTTGCGGTTGGTAGTGCGTGAGTGCTCGCGCAGCATCTCAAAGGCGAGAGCCTCGTCGATGGAGTGGCGTTCCATGAGGATGCCCTTCGCGCGTTCGATCTGAGCTCGGCGGCCGAACGTGCCTTCGAGGTCGTGGTATTCCGCGAAGCGGCGCAGGACGATGTCGATCGAGCTCTGCCAGCCCTCGACGTCGTCGTCTGAGATGTGCGCGAACACGCCGCGCTTGGAGGCTTCCTTGACGAACGCGGGATCTGGCTCGTGCAGGAGGACGATGACGGGGCAGGCCGCCTCGCGCACGATTTTGTCGATCAGGTCGAGCGCATGCTGTGAGCTGGCGCCGAGTCCGACGAGCGCGACGTCGGGTCGTTCGCGGGCGGTGACGGCGCCGACGTCCTTGACCTCGATCTCGCGGGCGATGACCTCGTGGCCGAGCGCGGCCACGATGGGAACAACGAGCTCAAGACGGTCCGTGCGCTCATTGGCGATCAGAACGCGCAGATGATCAGTCCCCTCCCCGAGCGGTGCCACCAGCCAATCGTAGATCCTCGCCCAGCCCAACGACCGCCAAGGCGCGAACTGGCGCCCGGAGTAAGATCGGTTACAGCTTCGCCTCAACCTTCGGCGGGGCCTCTTCTTCCCCGGCTTCAGCGACTCGGCCGGCGTGTGCGACACCTCTCGCGGTGATCGCGAGTCAACGCCTCAGGAGTCCGAGTCCATGAACCGTCGTTCGGAAGCGCCCAGCCAGTCCAACCGATCCGGCGACCTCGCCGAGCAGCGCAATCACTGGGCCGAGCACGCCCAGCGCACGGCTCGCACCACATGAACGCCGCGCAAGCCACCGGCGGTTGGGCGCTCACGTTCCGATCAACCCGCAGCACCGCAGCAAGAAAGGCAGGACCATGATCGCTGTCTATGTGATCGTCGTACTCGTCATCGTGGCGCTCATCGCAGTCGCGATGTCCATCCGGATCATCAAGCAGTACGAGCGGGTGGTGCTGTTCGAGCTCGGAAAGGTCAAGGGCGAAGCGCGCGGGCCGGGCCTGATGTTCATCGTGCCGTTCGTCGATCGTGTGCATCGCGTTTCGTTGCGGATCGTGACGATGCCGATCCAGTCTCAGGGGATCATCACCAAGGACAACGTCAGTATCGACGTGTCCGCGGTGGCGTACTACCGGGTCGGGGATCCGATCCGGTCGGTGATCGCGATCGAGAACGTCGAGGCGGCGATCAACCAGATCGCCCAGACGACGTTGCGCGCCGTGGTCGGGCGTCACACGCTGGACGAAGCGCTCTCTGAAACCGACAAGATCAACGAGAACATCAAGCAGATCCTGGACGTCCAGACCGAGGAGTGGGGGATCGAGGTTACCGTCGTCGAACTGCGAGATATCCAGCTGCCCGAGAGCATGCAGCGAGCGATGGCCCGCCAGGCCGAGGCCGAGCGCGAGAAGCGCGCAAAGATCATCGCCGCCCAGGGCGAGGCGCTGGCCGCCGGTGAGCTGGCGCATGCGTCGGACGTGATGATGGCCCACCCGCTAGCGCTGCAGTTGCGCAACCTCCAGACGCTCGTCGAGGTCGCGGTGGACAAGAACTCCACGGTTGTGTTCCCCGCGCCGTTGATGAGCACGATCGGGGAGCTCGGCGCGTTCCTGGCGCGCGAGACCAAAGCGGCCGCGGCGCTCCCGACCCCGCCCGCCCTGCCGACCGCATCAACCAACGGAGAAGTGATCCCGTCATGAGGACCGCACACGAGCACCCGCCTGTCGTAGTGCTGGACCACGAGCGGTTGCCGGCGGACCTGCCGACCGACTCCGCTCCGGCTCATCTGCCCGCTCAGCTACTGGAGCGGATCGACCGCTACTGGCGGGCCGCGAACTACCTGTCGGTCGGCCAGCTGTATCTGTACGACAACCCTCTCTTGAAGCGGCCGCTTGATCTATCCGACGTGAAGCCGCTGGTGGTGGGGCACTGGGGGACGACGCCGGGACAGAACTTCATCTACGTGCACCTGAACCGGGTGATCACGAAATATGACCTGGACATGATCTATATCGCCGGTCCGGGGCACGGCGGCCCGGCGCTGGTCGCCAACACCTATCTCGAGGGCAGCTACAGCGAGATCTACCCGAACGTCAGCCAGGACGAGCCCGGGATGAAGCGACTGTTTAAGCAGTTTTCGTTCCCGGGTGGGATCTCGAGTCATGTCGCGCCGACGACCCCGGGGTCGATTCACGAGGGCGGCGAGCTGGGCTACTCGCTCAGCCACGCGTTCGGGGCGGCGTTTGACAACCCCGAGCTGATCGTCGCGTGCGTGGTCGGCGACGGTGAGGCCGAAACCGGGCCGCTGGCGACCGCGTGGCAGTCAACGAAGTTCCTGGACCCGGTCAGCGACGGTGCGGTGCTGCCGATCCTGCATCTCAACGGCTACAAGATCAGCAACCCGACGGTGCTGGCGCGAATCGAGCATGACGAGCTCGATCAGTTCATGCGCGGCTGCGGGTGGGCCCCGCACTTCGTCGAAGGCGATGACCCCGAGACGATGCACCAGTTGATGGCCGGCACTTTGGACGCGGTGATCGAGGACATTCGGGAGATCCAGAGTCACGCGCGGCAGCGAAACGACGCCACCAGGCCGCGCTGGCCGATGATCGTCCTGCGCTCACCCAAGGGCTGGACCGGACCGAAGGTCGTCGACGGCCTACCGATCGAGGGCACGTTCCGCTCCCACCAGGTGCCGCTGCTGGTCGATACAGAGCACCCCGAGCACGTCGAGCAGCTCGAATCGTGGATGCGCAGTTACCGGTCGCATGAGCTGTTTGACGATGACGGGCGGCTGCTCGCCGAGCTCGCCGCGCTCGCGCCGAACGGCACGCGGCGAATGGGCGCCAACCCCCACGCCAACGGTGGTCTGCTGCTGCGCGACCTGCGGCTGCCGGACTTCCACGCGCATGCGGTCGCCGTCCCGGCGCCCGGTGCGGTCGAGGGGCAGGATACGTTGGTTCTCGGGAGCTATTTGCGGGAGCTCGTCGCGCTCAACGAGCCGGAGCGCAACTTCCGGCTGGTCGGTCCGGATGAGACGGTCTCGAACCTGCTCGGCGCGGTGTTCGAGGTGACCTCGCGCCAGTGGGAGGGCCGCGTCGAGCGGGGCGACGAGTTTCTCGCCCCAGCCGGGCGGGTGCTGGACTCGATGCTCTCAGAGCACCAGTGCCAGGGGTGGCTTGAGGGGTATCTGCTGACCGGGCGCCACGGGCTGTTCAATTGCTACGAGGCGTTCATCCATATCGTTGACTCGATGTTCAACCAGCACGCGAAGTGGTTGAAAGTCACCAAGGAGCTTCGGTGGCGACGGCCGATCGCGTCGCTGAACTATCTGCTGGCCTCGCACGTCTGGCAGCAGGACCACAACGGCTTCACCCACCAGGATCCCGGGTTCCTGGACCATGTCGTCAACAAGAAGGCCGACATCGTGCGGGTGTACCTGCCGCCGGACGCCAACTGTCTGCTGTCGGTCGCCAACCACTGCCTGAACACCCGCGACTACGTCAACGTGATCGTCGCGGGCAAGCACCCGGCGCCGCAATGGCTGACGATCGATGAGGCGGTCGTGCATTGCACGCAGGGGATCGGCATCTGGCGGTGGGCGAGCAATGACCAGGATGGCGAGCCGGATGTCGTGATGGCCTGCTGCGGAGACACACCGACGCTGGAGGTGCTCGGCGCGGTCTCGATCCTACGTGCCGAGCTGCCCGACCTGAGGATCCGGGTGGTCAACGTGGTCGACTTGATGAAGCTGCAGTCCGCTAGCGAGCATCCGCACGGTCTGAGCGACAGCGACTATGACTCGCTGTTCACGACCGACAAGCACATCATCTTCGCCTTCCACGGCTACCCATCGCTGATTCACCGCCTGACCTACCGCCGTCATAACCGCGATCTGCACGTGCGCGGCTACAACGAAGAGGGGACGATCACGACGCCGTTTGACATGCGCGTTCAGAACAAGCTCGACCGCTTCCACCTCGTCGGAGATGTGGTCGACCGCGTTGCAGGGCTGGGCGCGGCCGGCAGCTACCTCAAGCAGACGATGCAGGACAAGCTCGTCGAGCACAAGCTCTACATCGACGAGCACGGCCAGGACCTGCCCGACATCCGCAACTGGAAATGGGGGCAGCCCGGATGAGCGCGCAGGCGCTGCTTGACACCGCGCATGCATTGCTCGCGGGCGACGGCGGGATCCTGGCGATGGACGAGAGCAACGGCACCTGTGATCGCCGGTTCGCCAGCGCGGGCATCCACGAGGGCGCCGAGAGCCGGCGCGCCTACCGGGAGCTGATCGTGACGACGCCCAAGCTCGCGCAGAGCATCAACGGCGCGATCCTGTATGACGAGACGATCCGTCAGCGCACGAGCGACGGCAGGTCGATGATCGGCGCGCTCAGCGACGCGGCGATCATCCCCGGCATCAAAGTCGACACCGGCGCTGTGCCGATGGCCGGGCACCCCGGCGAGCGGATCACCGAGGGGCTGGACGGGTTACGCGGGCGCCTTGGCGAATACGCCGCGATGGGGGCTCGCTTTGCGAAGTGACGCGCGGTGTTCGCCGTCGGCGAGGTCCTACCCAGCCGCGGTTGCATCGAGGCGAATGCCGGCGCGCTGGCGCGCTATGCCGCGCTCTGCCAGGAGGCCGGCCTGGTCCCGATCGTCGAGCCCGAAGTGCTGATGGCAGGCGAGCACACGATGGCACGCTGTGGCGAGGTCACCGAAGAGGTTCTCCGAGCGCTGTTCAGCAGCCTCTGCACACAGCGCGTGATCCTGGAGGCGGTCGTCCTGAAACCCAACATGGTCCTGCCCGGAGCCAGCACTGCCGAGCAGCCAACGCCGCACGAGGTCGCTGACGCCACGCTCACGTGCCTGCTGCGGGCCGTTCCGGCGGCGGTCCCGGCGATCGCGTTCCTCTCAGGCGGTCAGACGGGCGAGCTCGCGTCCGCGCGCCTGAACGCCGTGATCCTGCAATCACGCTCGCGCGCCCCGTGGGCGCTGGGGTTCTCGTTTGCTCGCGCGATCCAGCAGCCGGCGCTTGAGATCTGGCACGGCGAAAGCACCAACGTCGAGGCGGCGCAGCACGCACTGCGCCATCGTGCGGTCTGCGACCAGGTGGCCCGCCGCGGTGAATACAGCGCCGTGGTGGAGAGGACGGTAGACGCTTGAGCCTGACCGGCAATGAGAACGCCGCCCGCGAGCGCCGTCGCGCCCGCTCGCACTCTCGCATCCCGGCCGCCGAGGTCTCTGAGGCGGGTGGCGGTGCCACGCCCGACCCGGGGAAGGATCTGAGGTCGCTGCCGCTGGCGGACGTCAAGGAGCAGCTGGGGTTCTCGCCTGACGGCCTCAGTGCAGCGGAGGCGCACCAACGGCTGGTGCGCTATGGGCCGAATGAGATCGCGGAGGAGAAGACCAACGCGCTGCTGGCTCTGCTGAGCTATTTCTGGGGCCCGATCCCGTGGATGATCGAAGCGGCCGTCGTTCTGTCGGCAGCGCTCGGGCATTGGGCGGACTTCGTCATCATCCTGGTCTTGCTGGTCGCGAACGCCGGTGTGGGGTTCTCTGAGGAGCACCAGGCCGGCAAGGCGATCGCGGCGCTGAAGGCGCAGCTCGCGATCAAGGCGCGCGTCCTGCGCGACGGGCAGTGGGTCACCCCGCCGGCCAGCGAGCTGGTGCCGGGTGACGTGATCCGGATGCGGACCGGTGACATCGTCCCCGCGGATGCGCGGCTGCTGGAGGGCGATCCGGTGGAGGTGGATCAGTCCGCGCTGACAGGCGAGTCGCTGCCCGCGGAGAAGAACCCCGGGGAGGCGGTGTTCTCCGGGTCGATCATCCGCCAGGGCGAGATCGGCGCGCTAGTCTACGCCACCGGCGCAAATACGTATTTCGGGAAGACCGCGCAGCTGGTCGCGGAGGCGCACACCGTCAGCCACTTCCAGCGAGCGGTGCTGAGGATCGGCACCTATCTGATCGCTCTCGCGCTCGCTCTGGTTGGGCTGATCATCGCCGTCTCGGTCCTGCGCGGCGACGCGTTCTTGACGACTTTGCAGTTCGCGCTGGTGCTGACCGTCGCGGCGATCCCGGTCGCGATGCCGACCGTGCTGTCGGTCACGATGGCGGTCGGCGCGCGGCTGCTCGCGACCAAGAACGCGATCGTCAGCCGGCTGGTCGCGATCGAGGAGCTCGCGGGCGTCGACGTGCTGTGCTCAGACAAGACGGGCACTCTGACCGAGAACAAGCTGACGCTCGGCGACCCGTTCGCCATGGGGGACATCACGGCCGATGAGGTGATCCTCGACGCAGCGCTCGCCTCCCGCGCCGATGACGACGACACGATCGATCTCGCGGTCCTGGGCGGCGTGCGCGACCCCGACGCGCTCAAGGCGTATGACGTCGTTCATTTCCAGCCGTTTGACCCGGTCGGTAAACGCACCGAGGCCGCCGTGACAGGCCCTGACGGCCGCGCGTTTCGGGTGACCAAGGGCGCGCCGCAGGTCATTCTGAACCTGGCGGCGAACGCCACGGAGGTCAAGGCGGAGGTCGATCAGGCGGTCAACGCCTTCGCCGCGCGCGGCTTTCGGTCGCTTGGGCGTGGCCCGCGCCGAGGGCGAGGGCGGGTGGCAGCTTGTCGGGGTGCTGCCGCTGTTTGACCCGCCACGAGCAGACGCGAAGGCGACGCTCGCGACCGCCCGGCAGCTCGGCGTGCACGTCAAGATGGTCACCGGCGATGCGCTCGCGATCGCGCAGGAGACCGCCGGCAAGCTCGGGCTGGGCGCGAACATTCTCGACGCCGCCGGTCTCGGCGACGCCAAACATCAAGAGACCGAGGCGGTGACCGCGTCGATCGAGGACGCCGATGGGTTTGCGCAGGTCTTCCCCGAGCACAAGTTCCACATCGTCGAGGTTCTGCAGCGCGCGGGGCACATCGTCGGCATGACCGGCGATGGCGTCAACGACGCCCCGGCGCTCAAGAAGGCCGACTGCGGCATCGCCGTCTCCGGCGCGACCGACGCCGCACGCGCCGCGGCGTCGATCGTGCTGATGACCCCCGGGCTCTCAGTGATCATCGACGCGATCAAAGAGAGCCGCAAGATCGTTCGGCGGATGAACAGCTACGCGATCTACCGGATCGCCGAGACGCTGCGAGTGCTCGTGTTCGTCACGCTCGCGATCCTGCTGTTCAACTTCTTCCCGGTGACCGCGATCATGATCGTGCTGCTCGCATTGCTCAACGACGGCGCGATCCTGTCGATCGCCTACGACAACGTCCGCTACACACGCGAGCCTGAGACGTGGAACATGCGCCTCGTCCTCGGGATCGCGACCGTCCTCGGCCTCGTCGGCCCCATCGCCGCGTTCGGCCTGTTCGCCCTCGGCGACAAAGTCTTCACGCTCGGCCACCCGGAACTGCAAACGATGATGTATCTGATGCTCTCCGTCGCCGGAACCCTGACCATCTACCTCACCCGCACCCGCGGCCCGTTCTGGTCGATCCGCCCAGCACGCGTCCTTCTGATCGCCGTGACCAGCGCCGAGCTGATCGCGACCGTGATCTCCGTCGCGGGGATCTTCGTCACGGCGCTGCCGTGGGAATACGCGCTCCTGGTCTGGGGCTACGCACTCGTCTGGTTCTTGATCAGCGACCGCGTCAAGCTCCTCGCCTACCGGATCCTCGACCCGGTCGCCGACAGCCCGCCGCCCGACGGGGCGCCGCAGGCCACCACTCAACCCGCGGTCATCGACCCAGCCTAGCTATAGCCTAGCTAGCTAGCTAGCTATGGCCCAAGACATGGGCGTCGAGGCCGGTCTCGCGCCCAGACGATCACGGATCGACCGACGGGGTCCGTTCGATTCGAACTGTCATCCACCTCGAACTCCAGCACAAACATGACGATGAAAGTGCCGCGACACTCCCAGCGCGCGGGGCGCGACCGTCAGTCGCGTCCCGCGGATGAACCATCAGTCGGCGCACGCAGTTCAATGCGGTACGCCCTGCTCAAGATTCCTCGCGTTCCTCCCTGGTCTCGCTATCGGCGAACGTTCCGACATCCGCGTCTTCCGGATGGGCCTGTGGATCGTCCTGGCCCGACGCAAACGTCCCGACTTCCTCGGATGGATCCGATGTGGACATTCTTCCTGCTACATCGATTGCCGATCGAACCGCCTTTCCCACCATTGTGGCACCACCGCGGCGGCGTCCATATCCTGAGCACGGCGACTCGAATCGACTGCTCGATACCTATAACCGGCGCTCGGCGGACACGCACGACGAGCGGCGCAGGCGCAGCGCTCGAGCGTCGTGTCCGCGTCCACGCGGTCGGCCGCTGTGCCTGATCCGGCGGGCGTTGGCGCTCGTCCGGGGGTCAGCGAGCGAACAGTGGCTCGGTTCGCTCCTCGGCCAACGTGTTGGACGGAACCGTAGGGACGCACGCAGGGACGCGATGGCCGACGCGAGCGAGCACGAATCGTGTGGATCTAATAGCCGGGAATCAGCGACTCCGGGCAAGCTTATGTTGACGCGCTGCTCGCCAGTGCCGAGCGTGAAGCCGAGCACGTCGCGCGCGGGGCGACGGACGCTAGGCTCAGCACCTCCCAGATCGACGGGGGGATCATCGCGTCGACGCTATCGCGCGTCGGGGACCTCTGGCAGCGCGAGATCTCGATCGCAGATCGAGCGCCAAGTGACGCAGAACTCGATCCATGTGACGGCTCTGCAGCGCGAGGCGCGGCGCGTTGCGCGCGCACGCGCTGGTTATCTGGCGACGCTCGCCGCGCCCGCCGGCGCGTTACATGTCGTCGCGCTACCGACGCTGGGCCGCTTGCAAGGTGTCGGCCATGACGTCCTGATGCCCGGCGCGAACGTCACCGCCCACGCACCTGGCAGTTGCGCCAGGCGCCCTCAACTAGCAGTGATCTGCATCAGCTCGACAATGCCTGGAAGGGTCGAGCAGATGCTGGGCTGCGTTCAGGCGGCGCAGCGAAACTGCTCCTGGTGCGGGTTCGTGCTCGACGGCCGTGCGACTCACAAGCGCGCTTCCCACGCGGCCTGGGAATTCAACTGTGCCAGCACGCCTCAGAGACCAACGCTCCCCGAAAGGACGCCATCGTGTCGAACGATCGTACTGATAGCGCTGACCCGCACCGCCCGACGCCACCGACCCCCTGGGCGCACAGCCACGCCGAGGCGGAGTTCCGAGAGATCGTGCGTACCCTCGAGCCCAATCAAGTGCTGACGCTGGCACGAATCCGCGAGTTGTGCTGGGCAGACCACTGGCCCGCCGGGGACTTCGACGCGTCGTTGAAGAATGCGCTTGCCGCCGGTGAGATCAAGCAGCTCGGAGACGACCTGTACGAGATCGCCCCCGCAGCCCAGCCAGACCCGTGATCCAGCGCTCGCGCGGTGACGACCTTGACCGGCGTTCGCGTTGACCGTCGGGCGCTCTTGTTGGTGCTGCGCGCGTCGGTGGTGATCGTCAATCTCGACGACACGATCCTCAACGCGGCGCGCTGCCGTCGATCGCCGGTCTG
Organism: uncultured Solirubrobacterales bacterium; assembly: GCA_963709135.1. Classification (GTDB taxonomy): domain Bacteria; phylum Actinomycetota; class Thermoleophilia; order Solirubrobacterales; family Solirubrobacteraceae; genus Palsa-465. The sequence goes on from CAVPVI010000007.1 coordinate 10,640, forward strand.
GGGTTGGTGCTGTGGGCGATCATCGAGGGTCCCGGTCACGGCTGGGACTCAGCCGTCGTCGTCGGGCCGGGAGTCGCCGGGCTTGCGGTGATCGGCGCGTTCCTCGCCTGGGAGGCCCACATCCCCGCCCAGTGCTCCAGCTCGAGCTCCTTGACGACCGGCGCTTCTCTGTCACGGCAGCCGGTCTCAGCCTCGGCGTCTTCGGACTGATGGGCACCCTGTTCGTCCAGACGCAGTTCCTGCAATTCGACATCGGCTACCCGTTGCTGCAGGCCGGGCTGCGGATCCTTCCCCTCGCCGGCATGCTCGAGCTGGGCGCCGGGACGCTGATACCGACGGCGACGAACTCGATCGTGGACTCGGTCCCGCAGGGCAACTCTGGGGTCGGATCGGCGAGCAACGTCGTCGCGTTCCAGTTCGGCGGCGCCCTCGGGGTCGCCGTCGTCGGGAGCGCGCTGTCGACGCGCTCCGAGTGTCCGTCACAGCAGGCGCCGGCGCCGGAACGCTGCTGGCCCGTAGCGGCCGCGTTGCGTTTCTCAGCGGCATGGACATCTTCCTCGCGGTCGCCGCCGGAACCGCTGTGTTCGGAGCGGTCCTCGTGCTCGCACGACTTCGCTCACACGGTAGGGCGGAGTCCGGAACTGCCCCGGCGGTGCCCTGCACAAGCGCAACGCCGACGGCGGACTCGGCGAGCGGAGTAACATGAAGACCAGCCTCGCCTCAACCTTCGGCGGGCAGTGTCTCACCCGGCTTCAGCGCTTTGGCCGACGCACGCGACACCTTCGTTGGTGGTCGCGGTCACAACGCCAAAGGAATCGAGTCCATGAGTCGTCCAGCGGATGTACCCGGTCAGCCCGGCTTGAGCCATGCCTGTCGCCTGATGTCCTGTGGGCAAGGGGCGCTGGCATGAGGGTCCTGATCTGTTATGACGGGTAGGCGGACGCGCAAGCGGCGATCGACCGGGCAGGGCAGTTGATGCCCGGCAGTGACGCGACGGTGCTCGTGATCTGGGAGACGATCGTGGAGACGTTGACCCGCAACGGGACGCTGGGCATGGGCTTGGGGATGGTCAGTCCCTACCGCGACAACGGGACTGATGCGGCGCTCGAGAAGGCCGCGCTCGAGCGCGCCAACGACGGGGCGCAGCGAGCAAGAAGCGCCGGGTTCGTGGCGCAGCCTCGGATAGTGAATCGGCGCGAGGAGATCGCGACCGACATCCTCGCCGTGGCGGGCGAGATCGACGCTGACGTGATCGTTCTCGGTACGCGGGGCCGAGGTGCCGTGAAGTCGCTGGTGCTGGGCAGCGTCTCCAACGCGGTCCTTCACCACGCCGACCGTCCCGTTCTGGTCATCCCATCCCCGGCCCTCGCCGAGGAGCGCCATCGATGGGCCGACCACGCCCAACTGACGGCCGCAGTCCCATGACTCGGGCGTGTCAGGCCCACGACAGCCAACTTGACCGGCGCGCTCTGCACAGGACCGCAACGCCGAGGAGCCCAATGGCTTACACCCGAACTGATCACACCACTGCCAAGCCGACGACGGAAGGCGAAAGGTGCGGCTCCGTGGCGGGACGTCTGAACGCCCGGATTTGCTGGTGATCGGGGTCGAGTGAGCCGTCGGCGGGGGGTGGTTTGGGTCGTGTTGGGGGCTGGGGCCCCGGGTTGGCGGCAGGAGAGGCTGGGGAGGGTGCCGAAGTCGGCGTTGCTGTAGTCAACGTCGGCCACTTGGAGGTGGTCTCGTGCTCACCGAGATCGACACCTTACTCGTAGATTTTGCGCCTCTGGCGCCGAACTCCTGCGTCGCCAGCAGGATTGCAATCCACAGCTCGCCTCACGGGCTGCTGCGGCGGGTGTCGTCGCGCCGGGCGCGGCGGCGTTCGCTGGGGCGCGTGCGGCGTTTGACGCCGAGGTGCTGTGGCTGTCGGGTGCGGAGGCGGCGGCTTTGACGCATGCCGAGCTTGAGGATCGGTTGGAGGTCAACGCGCGTGAGCTGTATCGCCTGCTGTTGCAGGATCATCTAGAGCTGCGCGCCGAGCGCGAGCAGCCGTTGCGCGACGTCGTTGGGGTTGACGGGGTGTGTCGCTTGCATCGAGAGCGCGGTCCCGAGCGGCCGCTGCATACGGTGTTCGGGGAGGTCCGCGTACGTCGCAGCGCGTATCGCGCGCGCGGATGCACGCGGCTGTTCCCGGCTGACGCGGCGTTGAACCTGCCGGCGGGCGTGCACTCCCACGGGCTCGCGCGGCTGGCGGCGATCGAGTCCTCGCGCGGGTCCTTCGAGGATGCTCAGCGCGCGGTCGTGCGCGCCACCGGGCAACTGGTCCCCAAACGCCAGCTCGAGCGGCTCGCGGCACACAGCGCCTGTGACTTCGAGGCGTTCTATGAGGATCGCCAGCCGCCCGGGGTCACTGAGGGTCGCGCGCTGGTGCTCTCCTGCGACGGCAAAGGCGTCGTGATGCGACCCCAAGCGCTGCGTCCGGAGACTCGCCGCGCGGCGCAGCGCGCCAGCCACAAGCTCTCCACCCGCCTCTCACGCGGCGAGAAACGCGACCGCAAACGCCTCGCGGAAGTCGGCGCGGTCTACGAGATCAAACCGTCCTACGCACCCCCGCCGACATCCTCCCCGCCAGCGACCCAGAACAGCCCGCCAGCGACGGCCCGGTCGCGCACAGCAAATGGCTGACCGCGAGCGTCGTCGATGACGCCGCCAGCGTCGTCGCGCAGATCTTCGACGAGGCTGAGCGCCGCGATCCCGACCACGAGCACGACTGGGTCGCGCTCGTGGACGGCAATAACCACCAGATCGCCCGGATCAAAGCCGAAGCACACGCCCGCGACCTCGACGTGAGCGTGATCGTCGACTTCATCCATGTCCTGGAATACCTCTGGAAAGCCACCTGGTCTCGAGTTTCGGGATTTTCGGCTGGGTAGGCAGGCGGCTGTGAGGGCTTAGGGCGGGGCCGGTTGGCGGTTTGGCGGTTTGGGGCTGTGAGCAGGGAGAAGTGGCGACGACCCCGAATCGGGTGGGCGACAAGTCCATCGGCCGCGGGGCGTTCGCAGCGCCTGATCCGCGGCCTGCCCGCCGGGGGTCGCCGCCGTGCTTCAGGTTCCCAGTTCGCTTCAGGGTCTGCTGTCCCTGCTTGCGCCATGCTTCACCAGCCGTCGTTTGAGACGTTCGGTCTGCTCGTTGTCGGCGCGGTGAGCCGGATTCGGGACCGGACGGTCACAGGGATGTTGCAGGCCGCTGGTCTGGCTGGGGTGTGGCATCACAGTCGCGCGCATGACTTCTTCGCTCGTCGGCGGTGGGACCCGGACGATCTCGGGCTGCGGCTCTTGGAGTTCCTCGTGACTGTGCTCGTGAAGCCTGGCGATCCGGTGCGCTTCGCGGTGGACGACACGCTGTTCGGCCGCTCGGGCCGCCGTGTGTACGGGACGCACTACCTGCACGACGGCGCGCAGCCTGAGGGATCGGGCAGGCGGACGCGGTGGGGGAACTGCTGGGTCGTGGTCGTGCTCGTCGTCAATCTGCCGTGCACCGGTGGGCGGCCGGTCGGCCTGCCGATGCTATTGCGGCTGTTTCGCCCCAAGGACGATGAGCATCCCAACCGTGCCTCCCAGCCCGAGTTGGCACGGCTGTTGATCGATAAGGCGATCACGCGGCTGCCTGGCCGCACAGTGGCGCTGGTGATGGACGGCGCGTACGCGACGCGCTGGCGCGCCTCCGGACCGCGTGACGCTCACGACCGGATGCGCCAGCGCGCGCTGTCGAGCCGGCGCCGGGACGACCGGCAAGCGCGGACGCCCGGCGCTCAAAGGAGCGCGGTGGCGAGCCTCGCAAGATCGCCAAGACCGCGACGTTCACAGCGGTCCGATCACCAGCCGACGGCGCCAGCGGACCGCGCACGTGCCAGCTCGAATGCCTCTGGTACGGGCCGTTCACACCCAGCCGATCACCGTCCTGTGATCCGCAACCCGGCCCAACGAAGGGTTCGACTCGCGCTCGCCCCACCGACACGACCGCTGAGACCCGCGCTGATCGCCGGCTACGACAGCGCTGGACGATCGAGACCTGCCACCAAGAAGCCAAGGCCACGGCGTCGGCGAAGCCCGCACCGCGTCCGAAGGCCGTCGAGCGACCGTCCCGTTCGGGTTCCTCACCCAGACATCACGATCGCCTGGTACCACTGCACGGCACCCCGCCAGCGACCTGACCGCCCGCCGCCGCGACGCGCCGTGGTACCGCCACAGACGACCGTCAGCTACACCGACATGCTAGCCGCGCTGCGCCGCGAGATCATCCGTGCCGATTCACGCACGAACACCCGCACGACCACCACACACAAATCAGCACAGCCCTCACCACAGCCCATCGCGGCGAGAGATCCCGAAAGTCGAGACCTGGTGCTTCCACAGAGGGCGACCCCGCCGCCGAGTATGGGTCAGAGACCACGCCCACGCGATCCTCGCAGGCAAAGCGACCACCGTCGCCGGCGCGACGACGCCAAGCCACCAAGCCGGCCTGGACCCCGACCAGCGCGCGGCGCTGACACCTGCGCCACCTACCTCACCAACAAAGCCGCCTACCTCGACTACCCCACCGCCTCACCAACGGCTGGCCGATCGCGACCGGCGTGATCGAGGGCGCCTGCCGCCATGGTGAAGGACCGCATGGACATCACCGGCGCCGCTGGGGCTCAAGGCGCCGAAGCGATCCTCAAACCGCGCGCCGCAGCAACGGCGACTCGACACTACTGGCAATACCACCTCCCCAAGAACAACAACGCCCACAAACGCACGAACCGAAGGCGAAAGGTGGTCTCTGAGGAGCACGCCAGCGACCTCCCGCCGCCGCAGTATCCGGGCAGGGACCACCCGCGCCTGGTCGAGGAGCATCACACCATCGGCCCGTACGGCGAAGACGAGCTCGAAGCGACCGACGAGCGCGGGCGGCGCTGGTATCACCTCCGACCCGAACCCCGCCGCCGCTACGACTTCATCGGCTTCAACTACACCTGGTGGCTCGTCGTTTGGATCTTTCTGATGTTCATCATCTTCCTCCCGTGGGGACGCGGCTGGGGCTATTGAGCATCAGGAACGATCGTCAACAACAGCCAGGCCCGCCCTCCCGCTCGTGATACGCACAGCCGCCAAAGAGTCGGCCGTTCTTGCTCTCAGGCGACGACCGGCTCGGGCGCAAGCGAACCCGCTCACAGCACCAGGGCGAACACCCACCCCACCTTCTCGATCTCATCCACGACGGGTTGCTGCCCCGTCAATGCAACCAAGCGCCAGCGTCTCGCTGCGCGTTCCCGACTCACCGATAGGAGCAGGACATGACACTCGCCGACCGAGCCCGCCGGATCCCCGCACTCGCTGCCGCCGAAAATGCCATCACGGGCATGATCACGACCGAGCAGGACCTCCCGATCACCGACTATGACGCGCAGAACGTGCATAGCATCGTCGCTAAGCTCCCGACCGTCAGTCAGCACGAGCTGCGGATGATCGCCGCCTACGAGGCCAAGCACGAGAATCGCATCACGATCACCGACCGAATCGCGGCCCTCACCAGTGTCGAGCCGTGGCCGGGCTATGACGAGCAGAACATCCCCGATATCACCGCGACACTCGCCGACCACGACGCGGAGAGCGCCCACGAGGTTGGCTCCTACGAGCGCGCGCACAAAGACCGCACCGGCGTCCGCGAAGCCGTTGAACGCCACACGGCCCGAAAGTCGTCCTCATAGGAGGTCACTACCCCACGCGTCGTCGCGCAACGCACACCTGAGGAGCCGGTCGATTGTGACCGCGGGGGTCGCTGGCATGGTCGCTGGCGCGCTCTCGATGGCCGCTGGTGAGTTTGTCTCGGTCAGCTCCCAGCGCGATTCCGAACGCGCGGACCTGCAGCTCGAGGAGCAGGAACTACGCGACGATCCCGAGGGGGAGCTGGTGGAGCTCACACGGATCTATGAGAAGCGTGGCGTCCCGCCGGAGTTGGCAGTGCAGGTCGCGGTCGCCCTCACGAAGCGCGACGCGCTCGGCGCGCATGCCCGCGACGAGCTCGGGCTCCAGCGCGCCCGGCGCGCTCGGCCGCTGCAGGCGTCCTGGACATCAGCGCTCGCGTTCTCCGCGGGCGCGGTCCTGCCGCTCATTGCCGTGGCGCTCACGCCGGCGGGCGCACGCGCGGTCGTGTGTGTCGTGGTGACGCTGCTTGCTCTCGCCGTGCTCGGAGCGCTCGGCGCGCGGCTTGGTGGTGGCGATCAGCGCCGCGCGACAGCGCGCGTGCTCGTCTGGGGGTCTGGGGAGCGCTCGCGATGGCGATCACCTCCGGGATCGGCGCGCTCGTCGGGGCCGCAACATAAGCGCCGCGCAGGCCGCTCGGAGTCGCTTGGGCGGTGCGTGGGGCTGCGTGCCGCGGGCAGCCCCCGCCGAAATGGGCTTGGTGATGCGCTGGCCTACTCCCTCCCCGAGGCATTTCGGGCCGGTCGTGGCGTGGCGTCAAGCGCGGCTCGTGCTGATGCGCGCGCAGGCGATGGCGGTGTTGTCAGACCGCGAAGGTGAGGTTGACCGGATCAAGACGTATTCCCGGACCAGGGTCCCGGCTATGCGCGCGGGTTTCGTGGTGCCTTCGCGCCACGCGCTGTAGCCCAGGTGCGAGCCGGCTCTCGGCTTAACTCGTCGATGCCTTTCAACCTTCATAACGTGGCGGTCATGTTCGTCCTGGTGTCAGCCATCAATGCTGCGATGAGGTTCGGTCTTCCATACCTGCGATCACACTCCCGCGGTAACGGCGGCGACATGGGATTCGGATCGTGTTCTCCGCGTTGGGCTGACTGCGTGTCGTTGCTGGTGCTTGGCGGTCATGATCGATCGAAGCTTGCCCCACTTCTCGTAGAAGATGTGATCCGGCATCAGTTCGAGCGTCTGCGCAACAGCTGGGGCGAATTCCATCTGCGCCAGCACGTCGCGTTCGAGGTCGACGCCGGGGGCGATCTCGATCAAGGTCATCTGCCCGTCGCGCAGCTCGAAGACGGCACGCTCGGTCACGTACAGGACTCGCTGACCACGCCGGGCCGCCTCCGCGCCGCTGAACGTGATCTGCTGCACCGATCGCAGGAACTTCTTGTACTTCCCCTCCTTGAGCACGCTCAGACGCCCGTCGCCGGTGCTCACCTCGAGCCCGCCGGCGGTGAAGGAGCCGCAATAGACCACGGTTTTGGTGCTTTGCGTGATGTTGATGAAGCCGCCGGGGCCGACGTCGCGGCCGCTGAAGCGGCTGACGTTGACGTTTCCGTGTTGGTCGGTCTGGGCCAGGCCCAGGAACGCCAGATCGAGCGCTCCGCCGTCGTACCAGTCGAACATCGCGGCTTCCTCGACGAACGCATCAGGGTTGTAGGCGGTCCCGAACAGCAGGTGTGCTCCGGGCATGCCTCCGACCGTCCCGACCTCGGTCGTGAGCGTCAACAGGTCTGAGACGCCTTCCTCGGCCGCGACGCCGCCCATCGCGTCGGGGTAACCCGTCCCGAGGTTCACGACCGCTCCAGGGACGAGCTCCATCGCCGCACGCCGAACGACAACGGCACGGGCACCCATCGGCAGCGGCTCGACCGTCAACGGGACCTTCAGATCGCCGGATAGCCCTGGTTTGAAGCCTACTGCCGTTTGGGGATGCAGTTCGTCCGATGAGGCGACCACCACGACGTCGACCAGCGGGGCGGGGACGCGCACGTGCTTTGGGTGAAGTGAGTGCGCGCGAGCCAGCCGCCTGACCTGGGCGATGACGATCCCGCCGCTGTTTCTCGCGGCCTGCGCAAGCGGGAGCTGGTCGAGCAGCACGGCTTCGTCGTCCATCGTGAGGTTGCCCAGCTCGTCGGCGACCGTGCCCCTGATAACGGCCACGTCGATCGGGAACGACGGATAGAAGAGGTACTCGCGCCTCTCGATTTCGATGATCTTGACGTAGTCCTCCGTGGTCGCCTCGTTCATCCGGCCGCCGCCGAGGCGAGGGTCCACGAAGGTATCGATGCCCACGTGTGTGATGACACCTGGCCGGCGGGCAGCGATCTCGCGGTACAGCTGGGCCATCACTCCCTGCGGGACGCAGTAGGCCTGGCAGTGGTTGCCCTCGATCAGATGCGCCATGCCCGGCGCGGCCCCTGTGTGTCCGCCGATCCACTTCGCGACCAGTCCCTCGTGCCCCAGGTGGGACATGCCCTCCTTGTCAAAGTTCCCGATCCCGGCGGCATGCACGAGGGTCAGGTCTCGCGGGTGACCCGCGGCCATGAATGCGTCCTCGATCGCGTTCGCGACCTCGACAGCGAAGCCACAGAGGGCGACGCCGCTCATCGCCACGGTGGCACCATCGGGGATCTGGGCGACGGCTTCCGATGCTGTCAATGTCTTGGCCATGGAAATCCCATTCTTTCCGTCAGGCTGATTCAAATGATT
>CAVPVI010000008.1:0-49728 GCA_963709135.1 uncultured Solirubrobacterales bacterium
ATCCGTGTGCTGCTGGCCGATGACCAGGCGATGGTTCGCGCCGGCTTCCGGATGATCCTCGAGTCCGATCCCGAGATCGAGGTTGTCGGCGAGGCGGCGAACGGCGAGCAGGCCACGGCCAGCACCCGGCGCCTGCGGCCCGACATCGTGTTGATGGACATCCAGATGCCCGACGGTGACGGACTCGAGGCCACGCGGCGGATTACCGAAGACGGCGAGCTGCACAGTCGTGTGGTGATCCTGACCACCTCGAGCGTGACGAGTACATGTTCGAAGCCTTCCGTCGGGCGCCAGCGGTTCCTGCTCAAGAATGCCCTACCCGAGGAGGTCGGGCACGCGGTCCACGTCGTGACGTGCCGGCGAGGCGCTGCTCGCCCCAGCGGTCACACAGCGCGTGGTCGAGAAGTTCGCGCGCCGGCCGGCCGGGCCGGAGCTCGGCACGCGGCTGGACGCCTTGACGCAGCGCGAGCGCGAGGTGCTGAGCGATGCTGGCGCACGGTAAGAGCAACGCCGAGCTGGCCGCCGAGCTGTTCGTCAGCAAGGGCACGATCAAGACCCACGTCTCCAGCCTGCTCGCGAAGCTCGGCTCCGTGACCGCATTCAGGCCGTCGTCCTCGCGTACGAGAGCGGGCTGGTCACGCCCGGCGCGTAGACGCGCCTCTGTCCTTCGACCGAGGCGCGAGCGGCAAAGATCTGCGCTGAGGAGGAGCGCAGACGCGCCCTGCGGGCGATGACAGGCGCAGGCGGCGGTCCCGACTGATCCCCAGGCGACTTCCACCAACCTGAGGAGCAGTGATGACCGCACCACACGCCGTACTGAAGAAGTTCCCCGCGCCCGGAAAGGCGAAGGGCCGGGGCTTGGCTGCCGTCGAGATCAGCGATCTCTCCATTCAACGGCAGGAAGACCGTCGCAAAACGCTTCGGGGGAGGCCGGATCGCGGGCCTCGCGCTGATCGCCGTCCTCACGCTCGCGCTCGGCTATCTCCACTTCGCCGGCAGCTCTACGGCCGTCTCCGTGCCTGCCGGCGCGCATGCAGGCCAGCTGACGCTCAAGAGCTGCAACTACACGACCGAGAACGGCACCTCCGCCGCGGATTGCGGGACGCTCGTCGTGCCCGAGAACCGCCATGATCCGAACTCGCGCCTGATCGCACTTCCGGTCATAGTGATTCGTGCCCATTCGGCCCATCCGGGCGACCCGATCTTCCGCCTGCAAGGCGGCCCCGGCGTCACCAACATGGTCTTCCCGGACGCGAGCCGTTTCACCGCCAACCACGACGTCGTGCTCGTCGGCTACCGCGGCGTCGACGGATCGACCCGGCTCGACTGCCCGGAGGTGAGCTCGGCAATGGAGGACTCAGGTGACCTCCTCAGCGAGCAGTCGTACCGCGCCGTCGCCGCGGCGTACCGGTCGTGCGCCGACCGGCTCCGCAGCGATGGTGTCGATCTCGCCGGCTATTCGATCCCCGAAGAAGTCGACGACCTCGAGGCGGCCCGCCGCGCCCTCGGCTACCACCAGATCGACCTGGTGAGCGAAAGCGCGGGCACCCGGGTCGCGATGATCTATGCCTAGCGCTACCCGAAGAGCATCCATCGCTCGGTGATGATCGGCGTCAATCCACCCGGCAACTTCCTCTGGGACCCAAAGACGACCGACGAGCAGATTGACCGCTATGCCGCGCTCTGCGCCCAGGCGGCGAGCTGTCGTAGCCGGACGCCGGATCTCGCCGCGACGGTGAAGTCCGTGTTCGCTCACGTTCCCAGTCACTGGGGGTTGCTGCCGATCGAGAACGGCGACTTCAAAACCGCCGCGTTCTTCGGCCTGATGAACGAGACCTCCGCCGGCGGCGACTCGATCGCCGCGCCACTGACGATCGACTCACTCCTCTCCGCCGGCAAGGGCGACGCAAGCGGTGCGTGGTTCCTGTCCCTGATGGCACGACTCACCTTTCCGAGCTCGTTCGTCTGGGGCGACCTGGCGGCGATCGGCCGCAGCGACGCCACCTACGCGAAGCACTTCTACGCGTCGGAAGCAAACCGTGGATCGCTGATCAGTTCTGCCGGCAACGACCTGATCTGGGCCGGCGGCCTCCTCCTCAACGCCTGGCCGGCGAACCCGGACGAGAACGAGTACACCCACGTGCAAAACTCGAACGTCCCGACGTTGCTGATCGGCGGCAACCTCGACTTCGCAACGCCGCCCGAGAATGCGACCCGCGAGCTCCTGCCTCACCTCGCGAACGGCCGTCAGGTGGTGCTCTCGGACCTCGGCCACTCCGACGACTTCTGGGCCTACGAACCGGCAGCCGGCACCCGTCTGATCAACACCTACCTCAACACCGGCAAGGTCGACACGTCCCTCTACACCCACAACAAGGTCGACTTCAGCCCAAGCTCCAGCCAAGGCGGCTACGCCGAAGACGCCCTCGGCGCGATGATGGGCTTCGGACTCCTCATGATCCTGTCACTGCTACTGATGTGGCGCCGGGCGCACAAGCGCGGCGGCTTCGGGCGCAAGGCGAGCGCGATGCTGCGCTCCGTCTACCTGCTGGTGCTCGGCCTCGGCGGATGGTTCACCGGCCTGATCATCGTGCTGGTGGCTTTGCCGACAGTGCCACTCGACAGCGAACTCATGGCTGTTCTCTCCATCGGCACGCCGATCGGCCTCGGCACCTACTGGGCCTGGGTCAACCGCGACCGGCCGGCCAGGGCCACGAGGATCGGCATCTGGGTCGCGCTGACGGGCGCCCTCGTCGGCGCGCTGCTGGGGTTCAACGCAACAGCCGGGATCATGGCGGTCATCACCACGATCGTCGGAGCAGGTTGCGGTGCGAACCTCGGCCTGATCGCCCTCGACGTCGCACGAATCGGCGAGCGGCCGGAGACCGTTCCGCCCATCGCCATTCCAGCGCCCATCGCCATTCCAGCGGTCTGACCCCCGGAGTCCGTTCGCGCAGAGCATGTGGCGGTGTGCTGGTTGCCGCCACATGCTCGGCTGACGTACGTTCGCGCTCGGTGGTCTGAACCGCCGCAAGGTCAGCGACATCGGCGTGCAGCTCATCTCCGTCACCCAGACGGCACCCGAGATGCCCACGACACCCCGCACGACCCACCCCACCTAACCCACCCAGCCCAGAGGAGCACGACATGACTACCGACACATACACCGCCCGCAGCACCGCCGCCGCCATGGCGCCCACCTCGCGCCGCCACATGAACCCGACGAGAAGGATCTCCCTCGCCGCCGGCGTGCTGTACCTGCTCACGTTCGTGTCCATCCCCACCCTTGCGCTGTACCAGCCCGTGAAGGATCACGTCGGCACGTTCGTCCTGGGGGCCGGCAGCGACACCGGCGTCCTGTGGGGCGCCCTCTCCGAGGTCATCGTCGGCCTAGCCGGTATCGGCACCGCGGTGGTGCTGTACCCGGTCATCAAACGGGTCAGCCGGACCGCCGCCCTCGGGCTCGTCACTGCCCGGGTTCTGGAAACCAGCCTCATCTTCGTCGGCGTCATCAGCATGCTCTCGATCATCACCCTGCGAACCCACGTCGCCGGAACCGCCGGCGTGGACTCGGCCTCACTCGTCACGACCGGCCACAGCCTGGTCGCCGTCTACAACTGGACGTTCCTGCTCTCGCAGAACCTCATGCCCGTCGCCTGCGACCTGCTCCTCGGCTACGTGCTGTACCGGTCCGGCCTGGTGCCTCGCAAAGCAGTAGCCGGCCTCGACCTTCTCAGGCGAGCAGAGCGATCGTCAGCTGTCGGCTGGTGCTAGCCGGCGCCCAGGCCCGAGCTAACGATTTCAGCGACCCGCATCTGGCGAACAGAAGGTTCGGGACCGCCCGCCCGCTGTCCGAGACCTGCTTCGTGCGCAGCGCGGTGCTTCTCGCGACAACGCGGGCTGAACTGTTCAGCCTTCGGCGGGAGCATCAGTCTCGGAGATGGAGAGGGGCGTGCGGGCCGGGGCGTGTCGTCCGGGCTGCGGCGATGTCACGTTGAACTGGTGCCCGTTTGCCGGCGGGAATGAGATTTCGATGGTGAGTCCGCCCTCGGGTCGCGGGTGGGCGGTGAGTTCGGCATGGTGCGCGTTGGTGATCGCTCGGACGATGAGAGTCTCAGTCCGTGGCCGCTGTTGTGGCGGGTACGCGCGCCGCCGAGTCGTTGGAAGGGTTGGAAGAGACGCTGGATTCTGTCGGGTGGGATAGTCGGGCCGGTGTTCGTGATGGCCAGCAAGGCGTGCCGGTCGCGGGTCGCGGTGGTGATCGCGATGTGGCCACCGGGGGTGTTGTGACGGATCAGGTTGTCGATCAGGTTGTCGATCAGGTTGTCGATTAGCCGCTCGAGGAGCCGTGGGTCGCCCGCGGCCAGCGCCGGGTGGGATGTCACCTGAACGTCGAGGTCGCGGGCTGGAACCTCTGCCGCGCGCGCGCGCACGGACTGTGAGGCCAGGGCCGCGAGGTCGACCCGCTCGCGACGCTCGAGCCCGGCTTGGCCACGAACACGAGTTGACCAGCAGCGCGTAGCTGATCGTCATCGGCGCGGCGCCGGAGAGCAGGAACAGGCGGCCGCATAGCAGCGTCAGTCAGAACGGCACGACGACCGCACCACCGGCGGCACTGCCGAGCCCGGCCGGCACGCCAGCGCCGCTGAGCTTCCTCAGCCCCGGGTCCTCGACGCACCCCTCCGTCCGACGATGGCGCACCGCCTGGCGGTGTCGAGCACGATGTCGCCGTGCTGCAGCACCGGCGGGATGCTCGGTTGCGCGCGGCGCGCCAGCGCGCCGACCGCGCGAGCAGCACAGCGAAGGCGAACGGCTTCGCCAGATAGTCGTCGGCACCGAGCCTGACCCCTCGACCAGATCTTCATTCTCCGCCGCGCCGGTCAGCATCAGCACCCGCCTGCGGCCGCGGGCGGCGACGAGCCTCGCGCACACGTCATCGCCGTGGACGACCGGCAGGTCGCGATCGAGCACGATCACGTCGTAATCGTGGACGAACGCGCGCGCCAGGCCCTTCTCGCCGTCCAGCGCGATATCGACCGCCATCCTTAGCTTGGAGCGAGAAGGAGGGAGCGGCCGATGCGGGTGCTTGTGATCGAGGACGACGAGGAATTGGCGGAGACGGTCGCAGCCGGTTTGCGGGACGCTCTCTGTGCTCCGGCGCCGGCGGCAGGCGGATGGTCAGCTCGATGCTCGGCCCGGGGCGCTCGGAGGTGTGATGGCCAACCCAGCCAGAGTCCGTGAGCGCCTGCCAGATGAAGTCGCTGAGCCCTGTGCTGCGGTCGTGAAACCGCACACGGCCGGGCGAGCCGATCGTCACCGCGCCGCGGTAGCGCAGCTCAACCGGTCGCTTGGCGTGCCGTGATGCGCTTCGCGCGGGCAGCGACTCGCCGGCGATGAACCGGCAGGATAACCCGGCGCCAGCGCTGCGCCCCGACGCGCCCGGAGGCTCGGTAATCGGTGATGACCGGCCCTACCGACGCCAGATCCGGGTAGTTGAAGTCACTGCCGCTATCGGTCACTCGCCCACTGTTGATCTCAATGACGAGCACCTGGACCGGGAAAGTCACCATCTCATCCTCAGCCTCATGGCGCCGCAACCTCGCAGGAGGGGGAGCCCGGCGAGCAGTGAAGCTGCCACGCATCGCCACCAGGTGCGACGGCTCCTCGCTACCGACCCATGATCCGTGGCCTTCGTGGCTGCCTCCCTGCTCCCGATGGTGTGCTGGATGAGCTCTGGGCTGGGATTGCCTTTGCGGGCTGCGAACGAGAGCGCGAGCAGGTCGCGCTCGCTCCTGATCACCAGCCGGAGCGGCCCACCACGCCGTGACGGCTGCACCTGATCGCCCATTGCGATTTGACTCCAACGGGACCGCGAGAATCGGTGCGCGCTGGTTGCAGGGGTCGCTCCCAAGCCGCCGCTCAACAGGCGCTCGCGTCGATGCTGACGGTGGGCCGGTAGGTCAGTTTGTCAGGGTGAATTGAGCGACCAGGCGGTTGAGTGTCTCGGCGTTGCCCGACAGTTCACGTGCGGAGGCGGCGATCTCCTGCGCGGAGGCCGACGTCTGCTCGGTCGAAGCGGACACCTGTTCGGTTGAAGCCGAGGACTCCAGGGCGACGGCGGCGACCTCGCCGATGCTGTCCTGCATGCTTTGAGCGCTAGCGGTGATCTGTTCAGCCGCGGCGGCGATCTGCTCGATCCGCGCGGTCATGTCTTGCACTGAGGAGCCGATTTGCAGGAACGCCTCGCGGGTCTGCTCGACGACCGTCGCGCCGTCTTGGGTGCGCTTGGCGCCATCCTGGACGACCTGAACGGCGTGGCTGGTCTCGGTCTGGATCGCGCCGATCAGACCGGAGATCTCATGCGCAGCGTGCTGGGAATCCTCGGCAAGTTTGCGTACCTCTTCGGCGACGACGGCGAATCCGCGGCCCTGTTCGCCCGCTCGGGCGGCTTCGATTGCCGCGTTGAGCGCGAGCAGGTCGGTTTGCCCCGCGATTGCTGTGATCGTCTGCACGATCTGACCGATCTGCTCAGACTTGCTCGCGAGCTCAAGGATCGTTTCTGAGACTGCTTTGGAGGAGTCACGCACTCAGCCCATCGCCTGGTTGGCCTGCTCGGCTGCGCCGACGCCGTCTTCCGCGGCCTGGCGGGCCTGGTTGGCGACCGCGGCTGCGACCCGTGCGCTCTCTGCAGACTCCGACACCCGGCGCGTGACCTCTTGCGCTGAGCGCCTGGCGTCCTCCACGAGCCGCACCTGACGCTCGGTTCCCTGCGCTACATCGCCGACCGCTCGGGCGATCTCGCCGGTCGCCTTGCCGGACTCCTCGGAGATGGCGGCCATCTGCTCAGACGCAGTCGTGACCGAGTTGGCTTGGGTCGAGACCCGGCCGATCGCCACCGCCAGCTTGTCGACCAGGCGCCGCAGCGAGTTGCCGAGCAGGTCGCGTTCTGAGCGTGGCTGCACGTCGACCGTCAGATCGCCGTCAGCAAGCCGGTCAGCAACCGCAGCCAAATCCTTGATGTAGGCGGTCATCCGCCCAAACGCCTCGGCGGTCTGGCCCAGTTCGTCATCGGAGCCGACGCTCACCGACTGGTCAACGTCGCCTTCGGCGATCCCATCGGCCGCGCGCTGCAAGGCGCGCACCCGGCGCGTGATTCGCTGGGAGAGGACAAGGGCCACCCCGATCCCGAGCGCCAGCGACAACAACGCCATGACGATCAGCACTGCCCTCGAGTCCGAATACGACGACTGCGCCGCAGCGACGTCGCGTTGCGCGGACTTCATTCTCGCGGCAGCAATCGCGGTCGACCCGACGTCAAACGGCTGCAAGAACGGTTGAGCTGCCTCATACGCCGCCGCGGCCTGCGCCATCGCGCCGCGTGCGCTGAACGCCAGCGCGCGGTCCGAACCAGCGATGATGCCCAGCGCGTCGCTCCGCACCGACGCGAACGCACGGGCGTCGGCCGGACTCTCGGTGCTGCGCGAATAGACAGCCAGCGCGGCGAGCACAGCAGCCCGCGATCTGGACACCGCGGCCGCCGTCTGAGCCTTGACAAACGCGTTCGGCGCGTGGACATTATCGCCGTCCGCCGCGCGCACCGTGAACACTCCAGCGCGCACCTCACCAATCGCGTTGACCGCTCGCAAATCCTGCTTTCCGAGCTTGCTCGCGTGCCCGTTGAGACTGCTCATCGTGCTCAGGGACAACACGGCCGAGACCATGAACAGGACCAACACCAGGCCAAAGCCTCCGAAAAGCTTCTGCTGAATTGAAACGGTCATCGACATGCACCTCACTGAAATCTCACACGACGTCGGGCTCTGGTACGTAGTGTTATCGGCAACACGGCGCTCCGCTTTACCGAATTCCGGCCACCATCCAGCCGGAACCCCGAGAACATTGCAGCTAGGTCCTCCACCCCCACCCTGCGGTCCAAACGAACGATCAGCCCGCCCGCGGTAACCCGCCAGCCGTGAAGCGCGAACGCTATCTCAGGAGCTGCGCCGTCCCGGTCAGTCGGCTCCCAATCGACGTGTTGGGTGGCTGTCGTGAGGTCGTAATACCCTCGCTGAGTGTTGGAACGCGACTGGCGCGAGATCATGTGGAGCTGCGAGCGATCGCTCGGTGCCCGACGTAGGCGCAGCGCCGCCGACCTCCTGCGGGCGGCGGCCGATGCGCTGAGCCCCGACGAGCGTCCTGACCACTACGGGGAGGGGGCGGTTGTCGAGGCGTTCGAGCGGCGGATGGCTAAGGTGCTCGGAAAGGATGCCGCGGTGCTGATGCCGAGCGGGACGATGGCCCAGCAGATCGCGTTGCGGCTGCACTGCGAGCGTCGTGCCGCGAGGACCGTGGCGTTTCACCCGACGTGCCACCTGGAGCTCCGTGAGCACGCTGGCTACAGCCATTTGCACGGTCTGCTGCCCGAGCTCGTGGGAGCACGCGACCGGTTGCTGGGCTTGGCCGACCTGGAGGCTGTTAGCGCCCGGATTGGCGCGTTGTTGATCGAGTTGCCCCAGCGCGAGATCGGCGGTTGGCTGCCGGAGTGGGATGATCTCTCGGCGCAGGTCGAATGGGCGCGAAGCCGTGGTGTGGCGACCCATCTCGACGGCGCGAGGATCTGGGAGTCGGCGCCCTACTACGATCGCGAGCCGGCCGAGATCGCGGCGATCTTCGACACCGTGTATGTCTCGCTGTACAAGGGCCTTGGCGGGATCGGCGGCAGCGTTCTCGCCGGACCGCGCGAGCTCATTGCCGAAGCGCGTGTTTGGCGCCAGCGGCATGGCGGCACCCTCGTGAACCTGTTCCCGTTTGCCGCCTCCGCGCGGCCCGGGCTCGACACGATCATCGCGCAGATGCCCACGTTCCTCGCGCATGCTCGGGCGGTTGCCGCAGCGTTGCGCGAGCTGCCCGGGGTCTGGATCGTGCCCGACCCACCGCATACACCGCTGTTCCATGTGCATTTGCGCGGTGAGCGCAACATCCTCTGGGACCGCATGCTCGACCAAGCGCAGGCGCGCGGAGTCTGGCTGGCCAACCGCCTTGAGCAAACGGTCCTTCCCGGCGTGAGCAAGCTCGAGCTCAACATCGGCGAGGCCGGTCTTACGATAAGCCCCAGCGAGGCCGCCGCGCTGTTCGCGGCACTCGTCTCGACTTGATCGCAGATAGTGCCGCTCGCTTCCGTCTGCGCTGACAAGCTCGAGCACCGTCTCACTTGCGATCCACCAAGTGCACATCCAAGGCCGTCAGGTACCCTCCGCAGCCCAAGGCGCGTAGGTGTGCGTAATGGGTGTGCGCATTTCTTTCGCACAAGCCCGGGCTATTCGCACGCTCGCGGGCGGTGATCTCGGGCGCTTGTCGCCGGGCGCGGAGCTTGCGAGCTGCGCATCACGAGGTACTCGGGAGTGATGCCGAATCTCGGCGCTCGGGCGCGTTGATCAGGGTCCTTCTTGCTCGATAGCCGTTGGACGCTGGTTGGGACGGACCCTGCACCTTGGACGCCTGGGCGGTCTCGGCGTCGAGCACCGACCCGGAGCTTTGGTCTCCTGTGTCGTCGTTACGCTACGGTGAGAGACTGACCTGCACGTGCTGCGAGCCGCGATCGAGCGGCAGCTCGCGGAACTCTCAGCTGAAGCCGGCCGGCCGGCCGCAGGCGGCGCTTGGGGCGCTGGATGGCACCGAGACGTCGCCGGTTGTGTCCTCAAAGCGGGGTGCGTCGCCCGCTCAGGGCGTGCGCGGCGCGCGAAACCGCGCGGCGACTCGCATGGGAGCGTGCTTGACGCGTCCGTCCCGCAGGCGCCCACGATGGGTGAGATCGTGACCGCGGTTGCGCGCGAGCGGGAGGTGCTGTGGTCCGCGCCGGCGAAACGCTGGGCGACGTTGTGGTCGCACCGGCGACGGTCGCCGAGCGCGTGATCGCTGAGCTGCGTGCGAGCTGACCGCGGGGTTGCGCAACGGACGGCGATAGCCAGCGCAGCTCAAGGTGAAGATCGCCGTTGGGTTTGCGTTAGCCAAGCTCACCCGTCGTGACGATCTCGACGGCCTGTGCGTTCGTTGCGTCAGCTGCTGGTCGCGATGTTGAGGGCTTCGCAGAGCTCGGCGCCTTGGCGGGCCCAGCCGGGTTATCCGCTCGGTCAGTAGCGACTTGCGGACCGGGCCGACGTTGTCGAGCGTCAGCACGCACTCCCAGGGCATCCGTGCGATCGCGCGTATCCGGATTCCTAGGGCCGGTGGATGTGGCGCGGGTGGCGGCGTCAGCGAGTGCGAGCTCGTCGGCGCTCTGGGGCTGTCGGTTGTATCCCTCGATGATGAGGCGATCTAGCTCGGCCTCCCGGTCAGCCGCGAGGTAGCCGGCGAGAGCCTCGCGGATGAGCTCTGAGCGGCTGCGTCCTTCACGCGCGGCGCGCGCATCGAGCTGGGCGAGCAGTTCATCGCTAAGAGGTGCCTCCGGCCAGGGCGGCGGGGCGATCAGGCCCTACCGATCAATGACTGCGCCTGCGCGGGGCCGACCACGAGATCGTGAAGGTCGCCGCCCACCTCGAGCCGAGTGGACTGTTCGATCCCGCCGACCTTCACCGGCTCGAAGCCGGCCGCTCGGATCAACCGCTCAACTTCCTTCTCAGCACGGTCGTCGTCGGTCGCGTAGAAGAGGACCGCCAGCTCCGGTGACCGGTTGCTCGAGGACTCGAGGAGATCGCCCGACATGCTGCCAAACGCCATGGCCAGGCGCGCCCCCTCCGGCAGCCACCCAGCTACAACCTTGCCAGAGGATTGCCGTTGCGGCAGCAGGCGCACGATTTTCCCTTGTGCATCGAGGCCGACCGGGTTGCTCGGAACGACCACAAGCTCGTCGGCTAGCGAGTCGGCGATCTCTTCTATGACGCCCTTCAGCACGCCAAACCGCAGCGCGAGGATGACTGCGTCGGCACCCCGCAACGCCTCGCGGTTGTCGCTGGCAGCGGCCGCGCCTCGGCCGATCGCCGCAGCCAGCGTTCGTGCCGACTCTGTGTCGGCGCTCGAGAGACGCAGGGTCTCGCCGCCTGACGCGAGCCGGCGGGCGATGACCGACCCGAGCCCTCCGGTGCCGATGATCGCGGTGCTCATGACCGAGACCTCCCTGTGCGGACAGTGCCGGTACGGTCTGGAAACGAATAGTCGGGAAACGGGGCGCCTGGTCGAATGTCAAAACGCATGGGATTGCGCATGGCATGACCGCCTGTTCGGTGGCCTAGTCGAAAATGACTTGTAGGAGTCTCAGTGCCCGGGGAGCTGGCCACCTTCGACGTGAGCGATTTCGCGAGTGATCTCGGCATTTATTCGGGCTCCTCGGCAGGCGCACTCGATGGCCAGTGAGCGGGCGTCCAGTCGCCGTCTGGGTCGGTGGTTTGCCCCACTTCGATCAGATGACCGTCGGGGTCGCGGATGTAGCAACGGATCTCGTACTGGTGCTGTTTCGGCGGTGTCAGAAAGTTTGCACCCCTTGCACTCCACTCGGCGTACACGGCCTCGATGTCCTTGACCCGGATATTGAGAAAGCTGCTGACCCGGTCGGGATCGCGTGGCGTCTCCAGACTGACCGACGGCTTGTCATCCGTCGGTCCACCGCCGACGTTGATGATGATCCAGCTGTTGGACAGCGCGACATAGGTCAGCCCTCCGGGGCCGGAGAAGGCCACCCTGCCACCGAGTACTTCGGTGTAAAAGCGGCGGGAACGCTCGACATCGTCTGAAACGATGAAGTGGGCCAAAACCAGTCTTTCATCGATGTTGTTCATCATGACCTCCATTGTTGAAACGGCCTCGATAGTCCCGCCTTACGTCACGCATCGCACCTGTATGCCCCCGGGTCCGATGCCGGTCGCTGCTCACGTTTGGCGCCGAGCTCGGTCGATACCTCCCGGTGGAGCCATGCGCCGTTGATGCCGGTCACAGACCGAGCAGGCTGCCGTGGTCGTCGTCCCATAGGACGGCGAGGTCGCTGCGCGCGAACTCGATCGTGGGACCGTTTCCGGGTGTGCCGGCGGGTGGGTGGGGCGCCCTCGCGGGTGTTGCTGCGATGCCTGGGGTCACACCCGGATCCTCGCCCTGGATCTCGCTGAGCTTGCGAGTGACGCGATCTTGGTCGGGCAGCTCGTAGTCGGGGAATGTGCCGCCGGGGGTGATGTCCGAGCGCATGTTCAAGTCCTTCCGGTTCAGGTGAGGCCTGATCGGTGCTACCGGCCGGCCGCCTGGCCGCCGTCGACGTGGAGCGTCTCGCCGGTGACGAACGTTGCTCGCTCGAGGTAGAGGATTGCGTCGACGACGTCGCTGATTTTGCCGACGCGTCCCAGCGGGTGCAAGGCGTCCAGCCCCTTGTAGGAAGCAGGGTCCTGGGCGGGAGTCTTGATGACGCCGAGCGACACCGCGTTCACGCGGACGCCGCGTGAGGCGTATTCGATCGCCAGCGAGCGGCTGGCCGCGACGAGTCCCCCTTTGGTGAGCGCGGGCAGCACGGCGGGACGTGTGCTGTCCGCGTGGTCGACGAGGGAGGTGGAGATGTTCACGATGTGGCCACTGCCCTGCTCGACCATCAGTTCGATCGCCTTCTGGGTGATGTGGAAGAACCCGGTCAGGTTCACGGCCGTGATCGCGGCGTAGTCCTCAACGGTGTAGTGCGTGAACGGCTTGCCGATGTAGATACCGGCGTTGTTGATCAGCGTGTCGATCCGCCCGAACCGATCGAGCGCCTGGTCGACCGCACGTTGCGCGGTATCGGCGTCAGCGATGTCGCCCGCAACCCCTACGAAGTCGCTCTCGTCCGCGGACGAGAGCGAGAGCGCGACGCCGACGACGGCATATCCGACGCGACGGTAACCGGCTACGAGGCCCTCGCCGATGCCCCGCGATGCGCCGGTGATGATCGCGACCGGCTTGTTCATTGGACCAGGTACGTTTCGTACACCACGCTGCCCGGCCCGCGACCTCCGACGCTCACGAACACGCCCTTGTTGAGCCAATCGAGGTCTGCGGCAGCCGTGTCGATCTGGGTACAGGCGCGAAACGTGTACTCGCTTGCATCGACATCCTCGCCTCGAGCCAGCCGGGCCAGAACTTCGGCGCTCCCGTGCCGCACACTCCGTGACTGGACATAGAGCGCGTCGCCGTCCTCGGTCTGCAGGGTGTAGCGGATGTCGCCGATCGCCGTGCCGTCGGGCAGCGCGAACTGCCAGTCAGCGCTGGCGCCGGGAACCAGCTTGCCGCTGATCGCCGGACCGGTGAAGGTTCCCCCGGTCAGGGGCACGATGCGCCGGTGACCGTGGCCGCTGTCGCCCAGGTCGATTGGTTCACCCAGCGTCGCCTCGAGGCGGTAAATGGGCGTCAGGCGTGGATCGGGAAGCTGAAAGCTGCTCGGCCGCGGACTCCTCGGGTCGTTCGGGTGCGGCTCGAGCGCAGTGACGGTGATCTGCATCCAGCCGCTGAGCGGCAGCGCGCCGAGGAGGCCATCAAGCTCCGCCTCGCTGCCGGCCCGGTACAGGCCGACAGCTTTGCTCTCTCCGGGCCCGGCGCGCGGGCGCCAGAGACGCACCAGATGTCCCTGGCGGGCCAGGCCGGCAGCGGCACTCGCCTCGGCACCCACGCGCTCCTTGACCTCGGACTCCGGTGCCCCATCCGGAATCGTCACGTCAAATCCGACGAGGAATTCGATGGTCGGCTCCTCGCTCATCGTGACCTCGCCCCAACCGCCTGGCGTCCAGCAGCGATATTATGTCGGAGCGCCTTCAGCGCCGCGGCGTGGATCTCCGAGAAGCTCGGGAACGGCTGGATCGTGTCGCGCAGCACCTCGAGCGCAACGCGGGCGCGGATCGCCAGCGTCACCTGCTGCAGCCACTCCCCGGCCTCCGGACCGAGCGCGTACGCGCCAGTCAGGCGCTCCCCGTCGCTGAGCACGGTCAGGAACCCGTTCGACTCCGCATAGGCGTGCGTGTACGTCGCGGTCTTGGCGACCTCGGACAACAGCGCGGTGGCGCTGAACTCGGCCTCGGTCGCGCCCACGGCCGCGGCCTGAGGATCGGTGTAGGTGACGCGCGGGACCGCGTCGTAGTGGGCCTCGCGTCGTTCTCCTAGGATGTTCGAGGCGACTACCTCGCCCTGATACTCGCCGACGTGCGTCAGCTGCAAGATGCCCGTGACGTCGCCGATCGCCCAGAGCCGATCGCCCGCGCGCATCTGCGTGTCAACCTGGATCCCTCGAGGATCTGGGGTGATGCCGACGGTCTCCAGCCCGATTCCCTCCACGCGCGGGCGCCGTCCGGTCGCCACGAGCAGATGATCACCACGCAGCTCGCGTCCATCCTCCAGGCGCAGGACAAAGTCCTCGCCCTCGCGGGACGCCGCGATCGCGCTCACCCCGAGCACGAGTTCGATTCCGTCCCGACGCAGCGCCTCACCCAGCGCCCGCCCCAGCGGTGCCGGCTCCCGCGCAAGCACGTGCTCGGCCGCCTCAACAAGCGCCACCTCACCGCCCAGACGACGCGCGACCTGCGCAAGCTCGACACCGGCCGGACCACCTCCGAGCACGATCAGCCGTTCGGGGACGGCCTTCATCGCGGTCGCCTCGTTCGTCCCCCAGACACCATCGAGCTCTCGCAACCCGGGAACCGGAGGAACAACCGGATCGGCACCATTTGCAAGCACGACGTGGTCGGCTGTATAGCTCACACCTTCGACCTCGACCACCCCCGTCCCAGCGAGGCGACCGCGACCACGCAGCAAAGCGATCCCTCGATCCGTCAGCCATTGCGCAGCTCGGGTGTCGGAGTAGGCAGAGACCATGAAGTCGCGCCAATCCAGCGCCGCCCGCACGTCGACCTCAGCCTTGGCGCCCGCCTCACGCGCGCCGTACACCGCCTCGCCCGGGCGCAGCAGCGCCTTCGATGGAATGCACGCCCAGTACGAGCACAAACCACCGACCAGGTCGCGCTCGACGACCGCAACCCGCAGACCACCCTCGGCGATCGCAGCCGCAGCATGCTCGCCCGGAGCGCCGCCGCCCAGGACGATGACATCGTAATCGGTACTCATGATGGGAACTCCTCGCCCGCTTGCTCGCGGACCATATAATCGGCGTACCAGCCCGGCCAATCCGGATCTCCCCGGCCGATTCGCGCTTTGTGCTCCCCATGCGCCGCCGCAGCGCGCCGCAGCGCCTGCGACAGATCGCCGGCTGAAGCGAACGAAGTCGCCGCAGGGTCGACCCGCCCGGGCAGTCGCGCGGTCACTTCCCGAAGCAGCCAGCCGTTGCCGTCCGGATCGCTGAACGAAGCGAACGAGCCATAGCTTTCGCGCTCGCGCGCGGAGCCGCTGACACGATCCCCCGCGCCGGCCGCATAGAACCGCCCACCCAGTCGCCTCTCATGGAACACCTCGCTGACCCCGACGCCCTGGCCGAGGAGGCCATCGCGGACTGCCTCGACGTCGCCCCAGTCGTCGCTGCTGATCTGGCTTGAGCTCATGTCGACCTCCATTGGTCGCGGGTGTGGGTGCAGTACTGCAGTAACGATCCCATCATCGAAGCCGCGTGGCAAACACAACCGTGAGCCGCGCCGGCCGGCGCCAGGCCGAATCAGGTGTGAGGTGCCACGTCGCTCAATGACCATGGCGAAGAGAAGCAGGAGCGGTGTGGCGAGCCGTGCGTGAGTTATGACCTGTCTGCGCTGAATGGAATCGGTGAGGTGCCCGTAGGTTCGTAGAGATGAACTGCGGTTGGCAGTTCACTTGCCAGCGTGCTGGGATAACGCGGGTCGTGGAACATTTTGGCGGTCAGGGTGTGCGTGGTGCGGAACATGCTGAAGATGACAGCGGCCAGCAGGGCACCGGTCAGCGGTCCTGCGATGTAGACCCAGAGATGTTCGGCTTCAGGGGCCAGGAGGGCGGGAGCGAGACTGCGGGCCGAGTTGAGGCTGGTGCCGGTATACGGGGCGCCCTGCCAGACGAGGATGGCCACCAGCAGCCAGTTGCCCAACGGAGTCCATCGGGCGGTTCGCCGGCTGGAGGTCATGAATAAGATCATCAGAACGAGGCTGGCGGTCATGGCACATTCCAGGCCGGCCGCATCGAGAGCGGTGAACCCGTGCCCCGGCTGGGTCGCGCCAAGATGCAATGCTCGGGCCGTGTGCCCCCAGGCCAGACGCAGGACGGCCACGGACGTAATGGCACCGAGGATCTGAGCGCTCACGTAGCCGGCGAGGTCATGTGGATGCACTTTGTGCTGAGTCCAGAAAGCGAAGGTGACGGACGGGTTGAGGTGCGCGCCGCTGCGGCGTCCGAGCGGGCTGAGTGCGACCAGGCTGCCGGTGCCGGCGAACAGCAGACCGGTAAGCAGCAATCGCGCCGACATACCGGGGAGGTGCTTGGCAATCGGACTTGAGGGCCCGAAGTCCAGGAACACCGCGGACAGTCCGCCGGCGAGCAGGATCGCGGTGCCCACGAACTCACATCCCCACGGAAGCCAATGCCAGCCGCCGTCGGCCGCTTTTCGGGCCACCGTCGTCGTAATCCGGCCGGCGCGCCTGGCGAGGACCCGCTCGAACGTCAGCGCGGGTTCGGGCCTGCGCGAAGGGCGCCAAAGGGGGGCCGGCACGTGGAGACCCCTTAGCCGTCGACGCCTTCGGCGTTTATGATCGGCGCCGCCGAGACCGGCGAGCCGAAAGAGACGTTATCGGGGCGCCGGCCAGCCAGAGCCCAGTCCAGCGCGACACGAAGTCGCCGGTTGATCGTGGGCATCGCGAACAGGTTATAGCCGAGGGTGACGGCCTTGGCGGCGCCGCCGCGCAGGTGCACCCCTGCTGAGCGGCGGCGCTTGGGTGCGTAACGGCGGGCCGGCATCTGATACCAAGAGTCGATGAGGACGGGAGGTGAGAGCCGATGAGCGCCGAACGCGATCGTCTGCTGGAAGTGCCCAAGGGGCGCTCCCCTTGGCGGCACTGGGGACCGTACCTCAGCGAGAGAGCGTGGGGAACCGTCCGCGAGGACTACAGCGCCGGGGGCGATGCGTGGGATTTCTTCCCGCACGAGCACGCCCGCTCGCGCGCATACCGCTGGAACGAGGATGGCCTGGCGGGAATCTGCGACGACCGCCAGACGCTGTGCTTCGCGCTCGCCCTCTGGAACAAGCGCGATCCGATTCTGAAGGAGCGGATCTTCGGGTTGACGGGCACCGAGGGCAACCACGGGGAGGACGCCAAGGAGTACTGGTTTTACCTTGACTCGACGCCGACGCACTCATGGATGCGCTGGCGCTACATGTACCCGCAGGACGAGTATCCGTATGACCGGCTGCTCGCGGAGAACCGCGCTCGCGGCAAGCTTGATCCCGAGTTCGAGCTCCTCGACACCGGGTTGTTTGACTCCGGACGCTACTGGGAGATCACCGCCGACTACGCGAAGGCGTCGCCCGAGGACGTGCGGATCCGTGTGACTGTCCGCAACGCGGGCCCGCAGGACGCGACGCTCGAACTGCTGCCGACGTTGTGGTTCCGCAACACGTGGTCGTGGGGGATCGACGGTCACCGGCCGTCGATCCGGCTTCTGGACGGCGCGCTCGTCGCCGAGCACGCTGTGCTGGGCCGGCGGGTCCTGTCGGGCTTTGGCTATGTGGAGGCGCTGTTCTGCGAGAACGAGACCAACAGCGAGCGCCTGTTCGGCGTGCCCTCGGCGACCCCGTATCCGAAGGACGGCATCAACGACCACGTCGTCCACGGCGCGGCCACCGTCAACCCGGAGCTCACGGGAACGAAGGCGGCGTTGCGCTACACGCTGCCGGTGCCGGCCGGCGCTGTCGCGACGGTGGAGCTGAGGCTCGCCGACGGCACCGGGCTCGACGCGACCGATTTCGACAGGGTGATGGGCGCCCGCGCACGCGAAGCAGACGAGTTCTACGCGGAGCTGACTCCCGCCGGCGCGAACGCCGACGAGGCGCTGGTGCTGCGCCAGGCACTGGCCGGGATGCTGTGGTCAAAGCAGTTCTACCACTACGACATCGAGCGCTGGCTCGAGGGCGACCCGGCGGGTCCGACGCCGCCCGCCTCGCGCCTGCACGGGCGTAACCGCGACTGGACGCACCTCAACAACATGGACGTCATCTCGATGCCGGACAAGTGGGAGTACCCGTGGTACGCGGCTTGGGATCTAGCCTTTCACTGCGTCGCGCTGGCGCACGTCGATCCGGAGTTCGCGAAGGCACAGCTGATCCTGCTGTGCCGCGAGTGGTACATGCACCCCAACGGGCAGCTGCCGGCGTATGAGTGGTCCTTCAGCGACGTCAACCCGCCGGTGCACGCATGGGCGGCGCTGCGGGTCTACGGGATCGCCGGCGACAGCGACATCGATTTCCTCGAGCGCGTGTTCCACAAGCTGCTGCTCAACTTCACGTGGTGGGTGAACCGCAAGGACTCACAGGGGAGCAACCTGTTCGAGGGCGGCTTTCTCGGGCTCGACAACATCGGGCCGTTCGATCGCTCAGCGCTGCCGGTCGCGGGCGTCCTGGAGCAGTCCGACGGGACGGCGTGGATGGCGATGTACTGCCAGAACCTGCTCGAGCTGGCGCTTGTCCTCGCCGAGCACGACAACACCTACGAAGACCTCGCGACGAAGTTCTTCGAGCACTTCGCGTTGATCGCCTCGGCGATCAACGAAAAGGGCCTCTGGAACGAGCAGGACGGCTTCTACTACGACCTGCTGCACCTCGACGGGAGCGACATCCCGCTGCGCGCTCGCTCGGTCGTCGGGCTGCTGCCGCTCGCGGCGGTGACGACGCTCGGGCCGCAGACGATGGCCCGCCTGCCGGATTTCATGGCCCGCCTGGAGTGGTTCATGGCGCACCGACGTGAGGGGAGGGGGGTCGTCCAGCACACGGCCTCCCCCGCCAACGCCGGCTGGCGGATGCTGTCGATCGTCGACCAGAGGAGGCTCGCGCGGATCCTCGCGCCGATGCTCGACACCGACGAGTTCCTGTCCGAGCACGGCCTGCGGGCGCTGTCCCGAGACCATCGCGAGCACCCGCTCGACATCCATCTGGACGGCGTCACGGCGCGGCTTGACTACGAGCCCGCCGAGTCGACGAGCAACCTGTTCGGCGGCAACTCCAACTGGCGCGGCCCCGTGTGGTTCCCGCTCAACTACCTGCTGGTCGAGGTGCTCCGCGTCTACCACCGCTACCTCGGGGACGCTTTCCAGGTGCAGTGCCCGACGGGGAGCGGTCCGATGATGAACCTGAATCGGGTCGCGGACGAGCTCGCCGGGAGGTTGATCGGGATCTTCCTTCGCCGCGAGGACGGCACACGGCCGGTGTACGGTCACTACCGGCTATTCAACGAGGATCCGGCTTGGAACGGGCTGATCCCGTTCCACGAGTACTTCCACGGCGACACGGGCGCCGGCCTGGGCGCCTCACACCAGACAGGCTGGACCGGGGTAGTCGCCGACCTGATCATCCGCCGGAGTCGCCGCTGACTGGTGATCGGGGATCAAAGCAAGCGCGCCAAATCGGCGCGACGCGTCGAGGCCCGTGATCAGCGCGATCGGCAAGGCCCCGGTACTCCGACCTGTCGCCGTGCGTGGCATCAACCTGGAGGGCGACGATCAGGCTGACCGCACTGTCCACGGGGCCCCGACAAAGCGGTCTATGCCTACGCCAACGAGGACATCGCCTGGTGGAGCACCCTGCTCGGGCTCGAGCTTGGCCAACCGCTGCTTTCCGGGCACTTTCGGGAACGGGAGCGACGGGACTTGAACCCGCGACCTCCGGCGTGACAGGCAGAGGGCGGCTATCCCAAGCCAGCAAGTTCGGACGATTGGACTGCGACGTTTGCAGCTTTTTCGCGTCATTTTGGCCGTGACAGTTGCCCGAAACGGTTGCCCGCAGAACGGTTGCCCGACGTTGCCCGCCATCTGGCACGGAGCAGATCGAGGCGGTCCGGAAGCGTCGAGGCGTCGTCGACCAAGAGTCGCCGGGTGCGTCAGGTGCCGCTGCCAGATCAGGCGGCGGCCGCGCTCGACCGTCTCAGCCGCCGGGTCGATTTCACGGGCCCCGACGACTACGTGTTCGCGAACCGCCTCGGTCGGCGGCTTGACCCATCAGCGCTCCGCCGCCGCTTCGAACGCGGCCGCAATGCGGCCGGTCTTGAGCCATTGCGCTTCCACGACCTCCGCACACATACGGCTCGCTGCTTGTTGCCGGCGGCGTCGATCTTGCGAGCGTGAAGTCTGCTATGGGCCACTCGCGAATCACCACGACCGAGCGCTACCTTCACGCGCGCCCAGCGGGCGAGCTCGCCGACCGCTTCTCGCTGGTGTTCGGTCCACTGCCCGTGCCCGACCCGCTCCGGATCGCGCATGACCGGTAGCTGGGGACCCCACACCACCGATCCGGATGGGCGAACGGTCGTGTTCGACGCCGGCTCACACCTTCACCTCGCCCAGGGTCGGAGGGGCTGGCTGCTTGATCATGTCGAAGCGATTCTGGCCGTGGTGAACCGCCCCGACCACCGAGAAGACGATCCGCTCCCCGGGCGCGAGCGCTTCTACGGTGCCGACTTTCCGATCTCGGGGCGCTGGCTCCGCGTGGTCGTAGACTTCAACGACGGTCCCGCATGGGTAGTTACGGCGCTGGACCAATCAAACGACCCACGACTCCGATCGCGATGAACATCAAGCTCGCCGGCATCGAGTTCGCCCACCACCACTACGACCCCCGTGGTGATGTGCTGTACCTGAACACGGCCGGCTACGACGGCAGTGTCCCGTCGCCTCACGCCGACGCCACGATCGAGGGACATGGCATCGAGTACGACGAGGACGGGCGCGTGATTGCGATGACGCTGGTCAACGTGAAGTGGCTCCTCGAGCGCGACGGCGAGCTGAAGATCACCTGGCCCGAGGGCCACATCGCCGCCGACCAGCTGGCGCCAGTCCTAACGCCCGCCGCCTAACGTCGCGGGACGTCTTGGACATCTTGTGGCAGACGCACAAGATGTCCTCAGATGTCCAGCTCAACAGCGAGACAGATAAGCGCCGCGTTGTGTGCAAGCTACGAAACCGGGCTTGATCGGAGCATGCCAACTCCGATTTACCAGCACCTGGAGTGTGTGGAGTGTATCTCTTCGAAGCGGGTTGCTGAGCCGCGGAGGTATTGCGACCGCGATGGCGGATGCCGGACCTGGCGATGAGGCTTCCGCGCAGGACGGGACGGGTCGCGCTTCTGTCTTGGGGTCCAGTCGGGCGGGTCGTCAGCGCGATCCGCTACCCGTTCGTTGGCATTCTGCAGGGGCGCTCGGCAGCGTGTCCGGCGGCCCGCCGCCGGCGCCGCGAAAGCACGCGCCCCGAGACGAAAGCGCCGCGGTCCTGGTGATTCAGGTGTCGCCGAAACGCTCGCCCGCTCAGCGCGGCCGGAGATTGGGAAAGCAACCAACTGGCCGAGGGCTTCGGCTTCGGACGCGTCTCATCGGACACGGCACCCGCGACTTGTTCGCGGAGAACAACGCCGACGATCCGGCCGCCGTGGACGGCGCGCGGATCCGCGCCGACGGAAAGCGCCATTTCCATCGGCGTCACGATTGCCGTTGACGCCGTTCCTTTGGACAGCGGTCGGCTGTCGGCTCCCCTGTCTGCCCTGCGGCCGCTTGCCGTAGTTCGGACGCGCGGCTAGCAGCGGGCGCGCCGCGGACACGCGCCGTTGTCGCCGATGCGCTCGCCCACTCCGAGCGGCCGCAGACGGCAAAGCGATTGGGCGGCGCGGCGTTGGTTCGCTGGGTCCCGCTGGCCGAGGGCGGCATCTTCGAGCGCGTCTCCTCGGACGCCGGCACCGACCACTTGTTCGCCGAGAACAAAGGCCCAGGTCTCGCCGCTGCGGACGGCGCCCGGATGCGCGCCGTTGAGATGCGCCAATGCGACGATGTCGGATTGGGTGTTGAGGTCGTTGCTTGCAGTGCGGCGGCTTGTTGAAGCCGCGCTGACGATGTGCTTCAGTCCTTCTCCTCGTGTTTGGGATACCGATCTCGGGATTCGGTGGAGGGCTCATTGAGAAGCCTCCGGATCCTGGTCGGAGACGGTCCCATTTGTTTCGAGAGTCTGTTTGGGCACAAGGTTTGGTTCGCACTGGCCGTCGTTGGCAGCGTGATGCGGTCTGCTCCCCGGCGGCTGCGAGCTACCGCGGGTCTATCCGTAGCGTTGTCGCTCTCGCGTCGGCGCTTGTGATGGCGCGTACGGGGGAGCCTGTGCCGTACTTGGCTCGGTAGGCGGCGTCGATCGCGGCGTCGCATGACGCGTCGTTGGCGTAGCTGACTTCGCGGGTCTCGCCGTCCCAGCTGATCGCGCCCTCGAAGTGCTGGGTCACGCCTTGATACCACTGTCCGTTGGTGCCGCGGACAGACCGGATGTAGAGGGCGCCGTCGACAACGACATGCCAGACGATCACCAGCGTGCGCAGCGAGCCGTCCTCGCGCCGGCCGGCCACGCGAATCTCCCTGACCCGTTCCAGCGCACGGAGTTCTTGGTCGTTCCAGTTGCTCATCGGTCTACTCCTACGCTTCAGGGATGACGCGGTCGAGGATGGCCGCCGGGAGCTCGCCGTGGGGGTCGGGCCCGTTCCGCACGCCGGTGTTGAGCGCGTCGAGGCGCGAGAGCTCCTCGACGCTCAGCTCGAAGTCAAAGACGTCGACGTTCTCCTTGATCCGGCCCGCGTTGGTCGACTTGGGGATCGCGGAGCGTCCTTGCTGGATGTGCCAGCGCAGCAATACCTGCGCCGGACTCTTGCCGTGGGCTGATGCGATCTCGACGACGGTCGGGTCCTGCAGGACGTTGGTGCGGTGCTCGCCCCAGCCGGGGTAGAACGTGATCCCTCCGATCGGCGACCACGCCTGGGTCAGGATCCCGTGCTCGGCATCGGCGCGCTGGACGTCAGGCTGGGTGAAGTAGGGGTGGCACTCGATCTGGTTGACCGCGGGCACGACGTTGGTCTGCGCCAGCAGGTCTGCAAGATGGTGGGGCATGAAGTTGCTGACACCGATCGCGCGGACCTTCCCGTCGGCGAGGAGCTGCTCAAGCGCTTTGTAGGCCCGGAGGGTCCGGTCGAACGCTTGCGGGACCGGCTGGTGGAGGATCAGCAGGTCGATCTGATCGACGCCGAGCTTTCGGCTGGCCTTCTCCCAGGCGTGCAGGGTCTGCTCGCAGCCGTAGTCGCTGATCCATACCTTGGTCTCGATGAACACCTCGCTGGGGTCGATGCCGGAGCGGCGGACGCCCTCGCCGACCTGGCGCTCGTTGAAGTACGCAGCTGCGGTGTCGATGTGCCGGTAGCCTGCCTGCAGCGCGGTCTGCACGGCGTCTGCGGTCTGCCCAGGCGGGCTCTGGTAGACGCCGAGCCCGAGCACGGGGATCTCAATCCCGTTATTGAGGATGATCGTGTCCACACTGGGCTCCTTTGTCTTGGTCGAGCGGGATGCTCTCGGTGGTCTTTGCGGAGAGTTGGCGATGCGCCACGATCAGCGACGTCGTCCGGCGGGTTGCAGCGCGGGCTGGGTCCAGCCGTTGTCGAGGTGGTTGATCGTCACACCGGGCGGGTTGATCTGGTCGATCCGGTCAAGCACCTCGTCTGAGAGGACGACTTCGGCGGCGTCGAGCTGGCTGTCGAGGTGCGCCATTGTGCGCGGGCCGATGATCGCGGCGGTGATCGCGGGGTGGCGGAGCACGAACGCGATCGCGATCTGCACGAGCGGGATGCCGGTCTCGTCGGCGAGTTGCGCGAGCTGCTCGGCGGCGTCGAGCTTGCGCTGGTTGGCGGGCTCGGACATGTCAAAGCGTCCGGCTGGCCGGGCGGCGGACGCCGGGCCCTGGATCTCGGTGGTCTTGCGGTAACGGCCAGAGAGCCAGCCCCCCGCGAGTGGGCTATAGGGGATCACGCCCATCCCGTAGCGCTGGCAGGTGGGGAGCACGTCGTGTTCGATCCCGCGCACCAGGATCGAGTACGGCGGCTGTTCGCATCGGAACCGCTCACGGCCGCGACGCTCGGCGGCCCACTGCGCCTCGACGATCTCAGAGGCGGGGAAGGTGGAGTGGCCGAAGTAGCGGATCTTCCCCTGACGGACGAGGTCTGAGAGCGCGGCGAGCGTCTCGTCGATGTCGGTGTGCGGGTCGGGACGATGAATCTGGTAAAGGTCGATCCAGTCGGTGTTCAGGCGCCGCAGCGAGTCCTCGACGCCGCGGATGATCCGCCGCCGCGACGCGCCACGGCGGCTGGGATCGTCGCCCATCGGGAATCCGACCTTGGTCGCGAGCACGACCTCGTCGCGCTTGCCGCCGCCGAGCGCCTTGCCGACGATCTCCTCGGACTCGCCGGCGGAGTAGACGTCGGCGGTGTCGATGAAGTTGATCCCGGCATCCAGCGCGGCGTGAATGATCCGGATCGATTCGGTGTGGTCCGTCTCGCCCCAGGCGCCGAACATCATCGCGCCGAGGCACAGCTTTGAGACCGAGACGCCGGTGCGTCCCAGGTAGCGGTGCTCCATGTCCTACTCCTGTCTGGTTGTGTTGAGCGCGCGCCGGCAGCCGGCGCGGCGTTTACCGGTCGGTGTGCGGTGCGGCGGTGTACTCCTGCTCGCTGACGTGCCGGCCCCAGCTCACGGCGCTGCCGGTCTCGTCGTTCTGCTGGATCGCGATATGGACCATGAACCGGTTGGGTGCGGCACCGTGCCAGTGGTTCTCCCCAGGCTCGAAGAACACCCGGTCGCCAGGGCGGATCTCCTCGATCCGGCCGTCCTCGCGCTGGCAGCGCCCGACGCCCTCGGTGACATAGATCGTCTGCCCACAGGGGTGGGTGTGCCACGCGGTCCGCGCGCCGGGCGTGAAATGCACGAGCGCAGCCGCGAACATCGAGGTCCCGGCTGGCTCCGCGACCCTGTCGATGTACACGTCGCCGGTGAACCAGTCGCCGGGACCCTTCTGGGTGTCAATGCTTGAGCGGGTGATCTGCATCACGCGTTCTCCTGGCTGGTTGTGGGTGACGCTTCGGGCGTCGCGCTCCAGCTGGCGAGCAGGTCCAGCGCTTGCGCGGAGCGGCTTTCCGGCTCGGCGGTGTAGACGGCGATCGTGAGGCCCTCGTCGGCGGCGATCTCCATCACCTCATAGGTGAGGTCGAGCTCGCCGACGACGGGGTGGTGCAGGCGTTTGGTGCCGGTGCGGTGGTAGCGGACGTTATGCGCGGCCCACCAACCAGCGAACTCGCGGCTGCGGGTCGAGAGCTCCCCGACAAGATCGGAGAGGTCGCGGTCATGGGGGTGCCGGCCCGCCTCGGAGCGCAGATGCGCCACGAGATCCTTCGCGGTCCGCTCCCAATCGACGTAGAACTCCGGCGCTGCGGGGTCCAGGAACGTGAACCGGGCGCTGTTGGGCGGCTGCTCCCGGCTCTCAAACAAAGGCGCGTAGAGCGCGCGTCCGAGCAGGTTGGCGGCCAGATAGTCCACCCGGCTGTTACGCACGATCGCCGGCGCGGCGATCGACTCGACGATCCACGCCACCGCCGGCCGCACGCGCGCCACCGCCGCCCGGCGCCGGCGCGGGGAGAGCGGGTTCGCGGCCCGCGCGAGATCGAACAGGTGCGCGCGCTCGGCATCATCGAGCCGCAACGCGCGAGCGAGCGATTCCAGCACGCCGTCCGAGACGCCGCTGACGTTCCCGCGCTCCAGCCGCTTGTAGTACTCGACGCTCACGCCCGCCAGCGACGCGACCTCCTCACGCCTCAACCCCGCCACACGCCGCGGGCCGTAGGCCGGGAGCCCGACCTGCTCAGGCGTGACACGGGCGCGGCGGCTGGTGAGGAACTCGGCGATGTCATTGGCGGCGTCCACGGTACTCAACATACCCCGATCCGAACGGTCGAAGGGTGCCCTGTCAGGGGCCCCCTCACAGAACCTCCCACCCGAGCGCCGAACGTGCTTTCTTTGCGAACGATGACCGAGACCAGACCGATGGAGGAGGAGAGATGCGCGCTGCGATCTTTCACGAACCCCGCAACGTCACCGCCGGCGAGCGGCCCGACGCGGCAATCAAAGAACCGACCGACGCGGTCGTGCGTGTGGTGATCGCCTGCGTGTGCGGCTCTGACCTGTGGCCCTACCGCGGCGAATCGCCGTTCGAACCCGGCCCGATCGGCCACGAGTTCGTCGGCGTCGTCGAGGACCTCGGCTCCGAGGTGACCACGCTGCACAAGGGCGACCTCGTGATCTCGCCGTTCGCGTACAGCGACGGCACCTGCCCCAACTGCCGCAACGGCATCACCACCTCGTGCATCAACGGGGGGTTCTACCCGATGAACGGCGACGGCGGGCAGGGCGAGGCCGTGCGCGTCCCGTTCGCCGACAGCACCCTCGTCACGGTCCCCGGCTCCGGGCATTCGGATGCGATGATGCGCTCGCTGCTCACCCTCTCGGATGTGTTCGCGACCGGCCATCACGCCGCTATCTGCGCCCGCGTCAAGCCCGGGCAGACCGTCGCGGTCGTCGGCGACGGCGCCGTCGGTCTCTGCGGCGTCCTCGCCGCCCGCCGCCTCGGTGCCGAGCGGATCATCGCGCTCTCCCGCCACCCCGACCGTCAGCAGCTCGCGCGCGAGTTCGGCGCCACCGACATCGTCGCCGAGCGCGGCGATCAAGCCGTGCAACGCATCAACGAGATGACCGACGAGATCGGCGTCGACGCGACCCTGGAATGCGTCGGCACCGCCCAGGCGATGCAGACCGCGCTCGACATCGCCCGCGCCGGGTCGATGGTGGGGTTCGTCGGCGTCCCGCACGGCGTCGAGCTCCCGATCGGACAGATGTTCAGACGCACCGTCGGCGTGCACGGCGGCGGCGCTCCGGTCCGCGTCTACCTCCCCGAACTGCTCGACGACGTCCTCGCAGAGAAGCTCAACCCCGGGCGCGTCCTGGACTACGAAACCAACCTCGACGGGATCGCCGAAGCGTACGCCGCGATGGACGAGCGCCGCGCGATCAAATCCCTCGTCCGCGTCAGCACCGTCTGACGGCCGGTTGGACGGCGGATCTGCGCCGGGACCAACGCCCGCGGGCACACCGACCAGCGGACGCTCAACCCACCACAGAGGAAAACGTGATGGCACCAAACGCCGAAGCCCAAAAAAAGCACGACGAGCTCTTCCCCGGCCACGTCTCGACGCTCGCGCACACGGATCCGGAGCTGATCGAGTACTTCGACAACTTCGCGTTCGACGAGATCCTCCGCGCGAGCACAATCGATCAACGCACCCGGCTGATGATGCAGCTCGCCGCGCTGATCGCCTCCCAGGCACTCAACGAGTACCGCGTCATGCTCGGCGCTGCCCTGACGATCGGCGTCACCCCAATCCAGGTCAAGGAGATCGTCTACCAGGCCGTGCCGTACCTCGGCATGGGTAAGGTCTTCGACTTCCTGCACGCCACCAACGACGTTCTCACCGAGCAGGGCATCACGCTGCCGCTCGAAGGCCAATCGACCACGACGCCCGCGACACGCGCCGAGAAAGGACTGGCGGTCCAGAAGAAGATCGTCGGCGAGCAGCTCGTCGAGCAGATGTACGCCACGACGCCAACCGACGAACTGCACATCCAGCGGCTGCTCTCAGCGAACTGCTTCGGTGACCACTACACACGGGGCGGGATTGACATTCGAACACGCGAGCTGCTCACGTTCGCGATGCTCGTCTCGCTCGGCGGCTGCGAACCCCAAGCCAAAGGCCACGTCGCCGCCAACCTGAACGTCGGCAACGACCGCAGCACCCTCATCGACGTCGTCACGCAACTGCTGCCATTCATCGGCTACCCACGAACACTCAACGCGCTCGCTGCGATCGACACCGTCGCACCTGCCCAAGCATCCAGACCACGAAACGATCACGGCGCGTGAGCTTCACATCCACATCGCGCCTCTTCCTTGACCCGCCCGGATCGAACGCAACGATGTCACGTCCCTCATGAACGTCGTCGCCTTCGCAGACCCGGCAACGGCGACACGCTGCCGGCGCGACCGTAGCGCGACTGCTCGTCGTTGGAACGGGCCGCACGATCACTCCCACGGCGCCGATTCGCATGAAGCCTCCGCGGCCGACGGCCAGGCCGCCGCGCCGGGAGACGCGTGCCGCCATCGGCACAAAGCCCCTTCGACGCGCCGAGAGCCGAGACCTCCGGCGCTACGGTCGATATTGATGGTCCACCGACGATCTGACGGTTGCCCGCTACGGTTGCCCGGCCATCCGAAATCGCGTAATCGCCCGTAGCGCTGGCACTCGAAGGCACCTCTTAGCAGGAACTTTGCGGAACGGGAGCGACGGGACTTGAACCCGCGACCTCCGGCGTGACAGACCCCGCCGCCGCAACGGACGCTCGACAACGATCAGCACGAATCCCCTGCAATCCCGACACGTTTGGGACCCAACTTAGGCTCCAAGGCCCGTGGCTGCTGAGGTCGCTCTCGCGACGTTTGGGCCACTATTGGGCCACGAACCGGAGCCGATCTACTGCGCGTCAACGGCCCAACGCTTCGCGACACGTCGTCCGCGGCCGCCGAGGCGCCACACGTCGCCGGAAGGGCGCTGGCGCACATCGGTCCTCCAAAACAGCCCCTCGTGCGCGGCTTGGCCCAGCAGGGACACGTCGCGGGCGGCTGTCCTACCCCACGGCCAGAGGCGCGCGCCTGTCGGCCCTCCGCCGCTGCCCTCTTGGCCCGTCTCGGAGTTGAGCTACGGGATAAGCAGGCTGTCCAAGTTGCATCCGAGGTTCCGACAGGTCGGGGGCGGGGCGCCGTTGATCTGCAACTTCTCGTGTTGGCCCAGTGCTCGGGTCACGTGCCACCAGCCGCAAGGTAGCGTCTTCTAATGCCGCTTTGACGCAGGTTTCGTCTCGGGAATCTTGCGTCTGACTCGGGCCGATGCGGAATTCGACCTTCCCCGGCGCGACGACACGTGCCCTGAATGCGGCAGCGGGCCTACAGGCCGGCTTGCTGCGGGAGCGGGACGGTCGCTCCCAACGCGCTCCCAGCCGTAGCCTGGGGCAAAGGCGGCGGTCGATTCGAGCCCGCCCGTAGACCGAGCCAAGGTCCTACAGGGCCAGCCATCTTCACAGAATATGCTATATTCATAGCTGCTGTGAATAAGATGCCAGTCGTGAAAATTGAAGGCCCGATGGAGGCGGAGGCCCTTCGCATTCTCCGCGATGTCCCGGGCGTGACCGTCGTGGGCCGGGAGGTGAAGCATGGCGACCACCGGATCGACGCCATGATCCACTTTGCCGGCACGGACCGGTTGATCGCCGTCGAAACGAAGGCTCGGGCGAACGCCGCCACCGCCTGGCAGCTCGTCCACTACGCCGACGCCCTCGCCGCGACGCCCCTGCTGCTGGTCGCGAACGAAACGACTGCTCAGGCGAGGGAGATTCTGCAAGAGCACGGGATCGGCGTTATCGACGGTCGAGGAAATGCGCACATCGAGCTGCCAGGGCTGCTGCTCCATGTGGAAGGAGGGCCGCGGCGGCGCGCTGCCAAGGGTGGAACGCCGCCAACACGGCTGAGGGGCAAAGCTGGCGTCGCGGCTCAGGCGCTGCTGCTCCACCCCGAACGGATGTGGGGGGTCAACGAGCTGGCAGACGAAGCGAAGATCTCGGCGGGACTGGCTCATCGGGTGCTCGCTCGCCTGGAGCAGGAAGGCATCGTGGTCAGCGAGGGCAGCGGACCGAACCGGACTCGCCACCTCGACAATCCAAGCGCCATGCTGGACCTTTGGGCCGAGGAGGACGAAGAGCGCGCAGTCCGTATCCCCGCTTACGTCTTGGCGAGGACGCCGGAGCAGTTGCTCAAGCAGCTTGGAGCCCGACTAGCCGAGGGTCATATCGAGTACGCGATCACCGGAGCCGGAGCAGCAAGCGTCGTTGCCCCGTTGGTAACCGCCGTTCCCGTCGTCGAGGTCTGGACGAGCGCGCACGCTTCAGAAGATGAGCTTCTGGAGGCGACGCGCGGGGAGCACGTGAACGACGGAGAGAACGTGGTGTTCCTGCAACCGCGCGACGACGCGCCATTAGCGTTCCGCGAGGAGCGCGACGGCGTGTGGGTCGCCAACCGGTTCCGGCTGTATGCGGATCTGCGCCGCGATCCTCGCCGGGGTCGTGAACAGGCGGATCACCTGCGCCGCGAGGTGATCGGGTTTTGAAGCGCGCCCACTACACCGATTATGACGAGGCGACGACAGCCCGCTGCGAGCGTGCGCTCGTGACGCTGCTCGGCGACCTCGGACCGTGGGGGGACCGCATCTATCTGGCTGGCGGGCTCGCGCCCCGCTACCTGGTCGGGCAGCTTCCCGAGGGCGCACGTGCGCACGTCGGGACGACGGACATCGACCTAGTGATCGGTCTCGCGCTCGGCGACGAAACCCCCGAGACGTATCGGACTCTGCAGAACAACCTCGACAAGGCCAATTTCCGCCAGTCCGAGCCGAGCTTCCGCTGGACTCGCGACGTCGACGGCATCCCGGTGATCCTCGAATTCCTGTGCGAGACGGATCAGGTCGACTCAGGCCGCATCTACAAACCCAAGGGCGAGTACACGGGATCGAAGCTCGGAGCCTTGAACATCCCCGGCGCGCACCTCGCACGCGACGACTACATCGAGTGCGAGCTCGAGGGCGAGCGACTCGACGGCGGTGGCCGATCCAAGGTCAGCGTGCGCGTCGCCAACCTGCTGCCCTACACGGTGCTCAAGATCTTCGCGTTCCAGGATCGCCACGAGAACAAGGACGCGTACGACCTCGTCTTCACGCTGCTCAACGCCGAGGATGACCCGTGGGATGCCGGTGCGCGATGTGCATCGAGCGCGGTCGCCGGCCATCCACAGGTCGAAGAGGCACTGACGCTCTTGGGAGACCGTTTTCGCGATGCCGAACAGGACGGCCCGAGTGCATACGCACTGTTCCTAGCGGCACCGGGCGATGAGGACGAGCGGGCTCGCCTCCGTCAGGAAGCTGCGGCAACAATCCGGGAGTTCTTGCGCGGCTTCCATGACCGGTAGGAGCCACGGGGTGCAGAAAGGACGATCTGGGAGTCAGAGTTCTCTCACTCTCAGAACGTCGCGACAATACGAGCGGGAGACTACCGCCAATGGTGAAGCAACTGGCACTGTCGGGCGACTTCCAAATGGCCGTTGCCACGGCACACGAAGCCGCATCCGAAGTGAAACATCACAGGCGCGCCGCGAATGCACTCACCTTTCGTCTTGAGTACTTTCCAGATCAGATCGGAGCATTACCCGACGGCGACTCCCGACCGACTCCGCTCAAGAATTGGGACCGCGTGTTCGTCATATCCGACAGACTCACTCTTGAGCAGTTCGCATCGGTCATTATTGATCTCCTTGCTTGGGATGAAGATCACCTCTACGAATTCCACATTGCCGACACCGTCTACGTTCACATGGGAGATCCGGGGTGCTCGGACTTCTTTGTTGTGGACGCGGTCAACCCATGCGTCTCGTGCGCGATTCGGCTGCACTACCTGAACCTGTCGCCGAGCACGACGTTTGACTTCGTGTTCGATTTCGGTCGTTGCCATCTCTTTCGGCTAACACTGGTGGAGGCGTCGCTTCACCGAGGCGACAAGCCGCTTCCATTTCTGGTCTCGCATCGAGGCAAGAACCTTGAGAACCTTGATCAATACTCCGGGGAGCTTTCTGGGCGTGATCGACGCCGTATCGAGGAGAACACCCCGACAATCAATCGAGTTCGGTCATGTGGCAATACGTCGTCCGTCGTCCGATTCGTGCGCGCAGAGGACCACGCAACGCTCCTTAAGTGGCGCGAGTCCAATGACAAGAGACTATGGGAGAAGGCTGTCACGGTCCTGGAGAACCGCAATCTCTCCCTGGCGAAGATCGCTGAGAAGATTGAACGTCCCGTCAACGTCCTTCAACGATGGATCCTGGCATTCAATCACCGTGGGATGCTCGGACTGGATCCGCCCAGAAAGACTCGGACCCCGGGGAAACGCGAAGCAGCAGCCGAGACTCGGAAGAAGCGGCTGCTGGACATCCTTCATGACCGCCCTCGGTCTTTTGGCATCAGCCGGGCCAGTTGGACTTACCTCTCATTGGCGAAGGCTTACGCAGGCAAGTACGGCGAGGAAGTGTCCGAAGCCAGCGTACGCCGCGCCCTTCGACAGGCCGGCTACTCGATCAAGAAGGCGCGCCGCGTCCTGACGAGCCCAGACCCCGAATACCGAGAGAAGGTCGAGCAGGTTCTTAACACCCTTCAGACTCTCAAGCCCGACGAGCTCTTCTTCTTCATCGACGAACTGGGACCGCTTCGCGTCAAGAAGTACGGCGGCCGCACGTTCGCTGCCAAGGGCGCTGTTCCAACCGTCCCACAGATGCAGGCCCACAAGGGCTCGATCACTATGGCTGGCGCCTTGAGTGCCACTGCGAATCAGGTGACCTGGTTCTTCAGTCCAGCCAAGGATACGCAGTCCATGATCGACCTGATCGAAATACTGTTCAATCAGCACCCGAATGCTGCCAGGATCTTCCTTACTTGGGATGCAGCCTCATGGCACAGCTCGGCATCGCTCATCGAATGGCTGGATGCCTTTAATGCACAGACGTCGGCGAGCGGCTTTGGTCCGATGATACATCTGGTGCCGCTCCCGACTTCGTCGCAGTTTCTCGATGTGCTTGAGGCCGTTTTCAGCGGAATGAAGCGCGCTGTGGTTCATCATTCCGACTACCAGTCTGTCGTCGAACTCAAGACGGCTGTCTCTTCCCACCTTGCCGAAAGGAACGTCTACTTCAAGGAGAATCCGAGGCGAGCAGGAAAGAAGATCTGGGACGTCGATTTCTTCGAAGACTCGAACAACCTTCGCTCGGGGCTCTATCGCGAATGGTAAGGGCCGACGCGCTATTTCTCATCGATAGCACCTTCTTGCTCAAGGCAAGCGAGGCCGCCTTTCTCGGCGCGCCCCTTCTCGTCGACGAGGAGGGACGGGACCACACTCGAACGTTCGGTGTTATGAGGGACCTCCTACGACTCCGCAGAATGCTCGGAATTCGCCGCGCCATTGTCTTGGTGGGCGAAGAGAGCGTGGCCGCCACCCATAAGGATGTGCTGGATGACCTCATCCCCCTCCTACGGCAGATAGGCGCCCGCGTACTCCGCGAGGATGGTTCTCGGGTCGTTGACGTATGCGCGCAGGTGGGCTGCTCGGCGCAGTGGATTATCAGCATGAATCCCGCGATGCAGCAGCTGATTGCGGACGGCCTCGGAGTGATAATTCCGCACGCCCGCAGCGACCTTGAAGTTGTTACGAGGGACAGGCTGAACGAGACGGGAATGCGACCCGCGTCGGTACCCGCCGTGCTTGCTCTGTCTGACGGAGAGAATGCGCCGCTGAAG
Organism: uncultured Solirubrobacterales bacterium; assembly: GCA_963709135.1. GTDB lineage: Bacteria > Actinomycetota > Thermoleophilia > Solirubrobacterales > Solirubrobacteraceae > Palsa-465. The sequence continues at coordinate 33,443 of CAVPVI010000008.1, forward strand.
CGCCGGCAGGCCCTTCGGCTTCTTGAGATTTACGGGAGCCTCGAGGCCGTTCTTGGTGATTTCTCAAGCGCGCCGTCGGCCGACTGGAAGCGAAAGCTCGCGCCCAACGCGGTTGGTCTCCTCCAGGTTGAGAAGGGTCTACGGAGTTGCCCTGTCGCCATCGCGTCGCCAGTGCCGATCGATGAGACGTCGTTCGTCGACGATCCCAAGGCGAGCACAACGGCGCTGCAGGCGTGCGGCTTCTGGTCGTTGGTAAGGATGCTGCCCGCACCGGATCCGATAGAGATCGGCGATCCGACCTCCGGCGAGGGTAATGAGACTGACTATCGAGCAGTTCGCTCCGCCGAAGACCTGCGCAGCCTGGAGCAATGGTTGGCGAAAGCGGATGTGTGTGCGATCGATACCGAGACGAGCGGAAAGGACCCTCGCACTGCGACCCTGTACGGCGTCTCGCTGGCGGTGAGAGAGGGCCAGGCGTTCTACGTTCCTTTGATACAGTCGGACCTTGACGGCCTTCGCCCAGATGACGTACGCGCCCGTCTGAAAGTGGCGTTGTCTCGGAGGCTAAAGCTCGTTGGGCACAACCTCAAGTACGACTTCACCGTGCTCCATCGCCACGGCATAGACGTTCAGGAACTGCACTTCGACACGCTCTTGGCTGCCCACGAATGTTTTGGTGACTGGGACTTCTGGAACCTTTCCGCGCTTGCGAAGAAGCTGCTGGGGGCAAAGGTGCTGCGGTATCGAGAGATCGTGGCAAAAGGCGAAACGTTCCTGGACAGACCATTCAAGGAACTCGTCGAGCATGCCTGCTGCGATGCCGACATGGCCCTCAGATTGCATGAGGTGTTGACGAAGGAACTACGAAAGCGTGGCGCCGAGAAACAGTTTGCAGACAGAGCAATGCGGGTGGAGCGGCTTCTGGTCGAACGCGAACGCGACGGCGTGCGCATCGACGTCAGCAGGATGAGAGCGGCCGGAAGAGCGACCAAGGTGAGAGCGGAGGCGATGAGGGCAGCTGTGATCGCGACTGCCGGATGCGAATTCGACGTCGACTCGCCCACGAGCACCGCGGAGACATTGAGAAAACTCGGTATTTGGGAGCAGACCTCGCGTCCGCTCGGTGAAGCGCAGATGGAGCAGATCGCCGGAGACAATCCCCTCGTCGCGGAGATAGTGCGCTACAGGCGCGAGAGGAGACGATCGAGGGAGATTGAGGCGATCTGTGCCGCCGCCGAGAAGGGGCGCATTTATCCGTCACTGAGTCAATGCAAGTTCGCCGATGACTCGCTTTGGTCGGCGTCGCCTGCACTTGAGGAGGCATTTGCCGCAGGAGCAGTTCTCGACAAGGCACTTGAGGGGCTCCGCACGGAGGCGGGGAGGTGTCTCAAGGTCCTCGCTGAGGCGGCGGACGAGGCTGTCTTGCGCAAGGACCTGGGTGCACGGAAGGAGAACGACAGCCTCATCCCGGACGTCTCAGTGGTTGGAGATAGAGAGCAGCGCGAGGCCGTGCTCCTGATCGCAATAGGCGAGCCTCTTCCCGTGCTTTCGCGCCGGTTCCTGATTGGAAGAGCAGAGGCAGCAAACCTTCGAAGCGCCATTACTTCCCGCTATCCGGCGCTGTTCCGCTGGCTGCAAGAGTTCAAGGGGTCGGCGCTGGCAAGTGGCTTCGCGGAGTATCGAGGCAGGCGGAAGTACCTCGCTGGTCTACGCAGCTCAGATCTCGACAAGCGCAACAGAGCTCTGCGGGCGGCAGTCCGCTGGCTTGCAACTCATCCGGCCAGTGATGGCCGGAGTGCTCAATGACGAATCTACCGTCCGCAGATGCCGGCCGTACAGGCGCCGGCGCCACCGTGAACAGCCAGCGGCCCGCGCCTGCTCCGGCGTCAACTCCCGCAGCCGCCGCCAGGAGGACAGCGCCAGCGCGAACGTCTCCGCCGTCAACTCCACCGCGACGTCCGCATCCAGCGTCCGCCGCGCCAAGAACAACAGGACCCTCTCGCTGTCGCGCTCGTACATCCGCGAGAGCGCATCCGCATCCTCCATCACCCCTAGAGTGCTGCAGCCGCAAACTCTTGTGACGCAAACACCCTCCGTCGGCCCGCCGTACGGAGCAATTGTCAAATGTTGTGGATGAGAAGGTGAAGCATTAGGCGGCGACCTTCTTCGTCCGTCGTCGTGGCTACGTCGTCGGTGACCTTGATGCCGTCCTTGAACTTCACTCCTGCGAGCACGTCAGCGACGAGCTCGTGGCCGTTGCACCGACGCCAGCGCTCCTGGGCGGCGTCGAGCAGCTTGTAGTTTGTAGGCCATCGCCAGCGCGGCTTTCTTGGAGCCGGCGCCCTTGGTGACCTTGGTGCGGAGCTTGACGGTCGCGAAGCTGCTCTCGATCGGGTTCGTCGTTCGCATGTGCCGCCAGTGCTCGGCTGGGAAGTCGTAGAACGCGGTGAGCGCGTCCCAGTCCTTGTCGAGCTTGGCGACCGCGTTGCGGTACTTCGCCTCGAACTCGCCGCGGAACCGCTCAAGCGCCTTGCGAGCGTCCGCCCGGGTCGGCGCCTCGGCCATCTCGTGCAGCAGGCGTCTTCGCCCGCGGTTGCAGCCGCTTGGGGAGCGCATCAAGGCAGTTCGCTGTCTTGTGAACCCAGCAGCGCTGTTCCCTGGCGCCGGGGAACACGTTGCGCAGCGCGGCCCACGCGCCCAGCGCGCCGTCGCCGGTCACCAGCTTCGGCTCGTTGAGCCCGCGGTCGCGCAGATCACGGAGCACCGCGCTCCAGGAGTCCTCGGACTCGCGGTAGCCGTCCTCGACCGCCAACAGCTCCTTCTCCTCATCCTCGCGGACACCGATCACGACCAACAGGCACAGCTTGGGATCCTCGCCGAGCCGGACGCTGACATTGACCCCGTCAACGAACAGATACGCATAGCGATGGAGCCGCAGCTCTCGCCGGCGAAACGCCTCATGCTCGGCCTGCCAGGTCTCGGTCAGCCGCCGGATCGAGCTCGACGCGATCGGCGCGGAATTCCCGCCGATGTATGCGCCGCTGCCGATCTTCGCCGCGGCGACCGGGCTGCGGCCGGAGGAGTGGGCAGCGCTCGAACGCCGCGACGTCGACCGTCGAGCACGCGTCCTGAACGTGCTGCGTACCGTGTCTGATGGCGAAGTCGTCGAGCTCGGGAAGACCAGCGGCGCCCGCCGACAAGCACCGCTGTCGCTGCGCGCCCTGGACGCGCTCGACCGGATCCCGCCGCGACTCGATACGCCCCTGATCTTCGCGGCGCCGGCTGGCGGGCTGCTGAACATGGACAACTGGCGTCGTCGCGTGTGGGCGCCCGCGATCGAAGCGGCCGGGATCACGCGACCCGCGAGGATCTACGATCTGCGCTCGACGTTCGCCAGCGACGCGCTCGCGGCGGGCGTGAGCGTGTTCGAGCTCGCGAGGATCATGGGCACGAGCGTGCGGATGATCGAGCTCCACTACGGCGCGCTTCTGGATGGCGCGGGCGCTGGGATCGCCGGCAGGCTCGACGCGCTCGACGCTGAGCGCGACCAGGCCGCGAGCGACGCTGAGACCGTTTAGGCCACTACCGGGCCAGAAGCGCCTCGGCCGTCACGCCCGTGAGCCGGGCGAAAACCGAAAACCGCCGATTTCCGGGCACTTTCGGGAGGAACTGGAGCGGGAGCGACGGGACTCGAACCCGCGACCTCCGACGTGACAGACCCCGCCGCCGCAACGGACGCTCGACAACGATCAGCACGAATCCCCTGCAATACCGTCACGTTTGGGACCCAACTTAGGCTCAAGGCCCGTGGCTGCTGAGGTCGCTCTCACGACGTTTGGGCCACTATTGGGCCACGAACCGGAGCCGATCTACTGCGCGTCAGCCCAACTCTCGGCGACCGGAGGCTTGACGGCTCCAGCCGAACTGGTTCCGTCCCATGATCGTGGCGCCGATGTTTGCCCAGCACTCCTGAACCACGGCGGAGCTGGCGTTGGTCTCACCGCCGAACTCGCGGTGCATCTCCCGGAACTCCTTGAGCGGGAAGGCCCACTCATGCAGCTCCCGTCCCGCCCACAGATCTGCCCGCCGATAATCGTCCGCTCCCGCTTGCGAGCAGGGCCCGCGCCTACGGAGATCGAGGCTGGGCGCGGGACACGAGCCGTACTCGCACGCGATTGCAGCGGCGAGCCGGAGGCGCCGATCCAGGTCAAAGCGGAAGCCGCCATGCTCTCGCGGGCGATCACGACGGGGGCTGCGCCGGGAGCTTCAGCGCGATCACGAATGGGCGAGAGCAGCAGCGACCACGTCTGCTGACCGATGCCCTCTGCGACGATGCCCACCTTCCGCGCGCAGAGCAAGAGTGCCGTTACTCGCAGCAAGATGCGCGTCGCTGCAGCAAAGCGGGTCTCTGGAGACGGCCGCGTTTTGGCCGCCGCGGGGGAGCCGGCTGCGGGAATACGCCGGTTGTCTCGACGGGAGCTCGTGCCTCGGATTAAGCCGAGCTGCCGCTGCGAAGGAGACGGCCGCAGCGAGAGCTAAAGCGATCCGGCCTGGCGACCGATGGATTGGGGAGTATGGACTGGCGGGCTGACCGGGCTATGGTTGAGCCGGAGAGAGAGGCAGACGGCCCTCAGCGTGCGCTAGCGGCTTTGCTGGCCGCACATCCTGATGCGATCGTGGCCGGGCTGGCCAACGACGGGTATCGGATTGTGCTCCCCGACGGGTTTGTGCTGGGGGATCGGCAGACGCTGGCCGTCTCGCCGTCGCGGGCGACAATGGTCGACGTTGTGGTGCCGGCGGACCGGCTTTCGGTCGTGGCGGCGTGGGAGCGTACTTGTGCTCATGGGATCGGTGTGACCGCCGTGCATGCCTTGCACGATCCCGACCGGCGGCTGACGCTCAGCATGTTCGATGTCCGCGAGCGCTACGGCGTGTATGTGGCCGTGATGACCGACGACGGCGCCGACCGCGGGCGAGACCTCGATGTGCTGGCTGGTGCGCTGATCGTCGCGGTCCGACCGCGGCAGGCGACCATGCACAAGGACATGACGGCATTCATCACGGCAGTGGACGAGAACGTCTGCCGGATGTTCGGCTGGGGCCGCGAGCAGCTGGTGGGAGCGCGTGCGAGCGAATTCGTCCATCCTGAGGATCTGCAGCGCACCGTCACTGCGTGGATGCACCTGATGGCCACCCGCTGCAGCCAGCGCGTACGGTTTCGCCACCGGTGCGCGGACGGCTCCTGGCTATGGGTAGAGCTCGAGAACGTCCACAACGGCGCCCAAAACGCCGACGAGATCGATGTAACGGCTCGAATCTGCGACATCTCCGACGAGATGGCCGCGCACGAAACGGTCCGCCGACGCGAGCAGCTGTTCAGCCGACTTGCTGAAGCGCTCCCCACCGGCGTTCTGCAGCTTGCCAACGACGGATCAGTGGCCTTCGCCAACACAAGGGCCGGTGAAATCCTCCAGCTCGAAGTCTCAACGGCAACCCAGGATCCGTTCGCAGGAATCGCGCCCGACGATCGCGCGGCGGTCCGGAGTGCCATTGCCGCGGCGCTCGAGCACGGGGCCGACGGCGAGCTCGAGGTCGAGGTCCTGGCGCGACGCGCCGCTCACGGCCGGCGATGCATGCTGACCGTCGCTGCTGTCTTTGATGATGAAGGGCGGCCCGGCGCGCTCGTGTGCGCCAACGACGTCACCGAGAGCGCCCGCCTGCGGGAGGAACTTCGCCTGCAAGCGACCCACGACGCGCTCACGGGTTGCCTGAATCGCCCCGCTGTCCTGCGCGCACTCGAGCGCCTGCTCAGCGAGCCAGACGGCGACCAGCTCGCGGTGATCTTCGTCGACGTCGATAACTTCAAGCCGATCAACGACCGCCTTGGGCACGCCGCCGGCGACCAGTTGCTGATCGCCGTCGCACACCGTCTCCGCACGGTCTTGCGCGAACGGGACCTCGTAGCGAGGCTCGGCGGAGACGAGTTCCTCCTCGTGTGTCATGGTCCCACGAAGGCCAACGCCGCCGCAAGCGCCCAACGCATAGCCGCCGCGCTAGCCGCGCCGTTCGCGCTAGCCGACACCAAGATCACGCTCCGCTCCAGCATCGGCATCGCCTGCTCCCAGTTCGGCCTGGCCGCCGAGGAGCTCATCGCCCGCGCCGACGCCGCGATGTACCAGTCCAAGCGCGCTGGCCAGGGCCAACCAGTCGCCTTTGAACAACCGGTCGCTGAGAGGAGAGCTCCCGCGCAGAAACGGATCAGCGACCGCAACGTCTGACCCCGCGGTCCTGGTGCATCAGTCGGCGGCCGGGTCACGGAAAGCGCCCGAAAAAACGGGCGACAGTTCGGCATCGATCTAGAATCCAGAAAGCGGGGTCCATGACCTCCATCCCGGCGCCACCGCCGACACATTTCGAGATCAGACGGCCAGGCAGAGCCCCGTGCTCAAATCAAGCGCGCTCAACAGGGGAATCGACACGACCACCTCGGGCGGACGGCTGTCTTTCCACCTGTTCGCCGCGCTCGTCGAGTTCGAGCGTTACCAATAGAAGACAAGGACCACAAACCCCGTCTCCGTTGATTCCCGGCCTGTTGAAGTCTCAGGGTTTTCTCAGGTTGGGGCGTGATGATTTGGCGGATGGATGATCAGGAGGTCGGTCGGCAACGGGGGGTGCGTGTGTTGGTCGTGGATGACGAGCCGAGTCTCGTCGATGTGGTTTCGACGGCGTTGCGCTATCAGGGTTTTGGCGTTGAGGCGGCTGGAAGCGGTCAGGAGGCGCTTGATCAGGTGCGCCGGTGGCATCCGCACGTGATGGTGTTGGACGTGATGTTGCCGGACATGTCGGGCTTTGAGATCGCGAGGCGTTTGGCGGAGGAGCGGTCGGCGGTGCCGATCCTGTTTCTGAGCGCTCGTAGCAAGACGGCTGACAAGGTCCGTGGCTTGACCTTGGGTGGGGATGACTATGTGACCAAGCCGTTCAGTTTGGAGGAGCTGATCGCGAGGCTGCGGAGCATTCTGCGCCGCTCGGGCGCGCTTCGTGAGTCCTCGGGCCGTTTGCGGTTTGCGGATTTGGAGCTTGACGAGGGTACGTTGGAGGTGTCTCGTGGGGGTCGGTGGATCGAGTTGACCCCGACGGAGTTTCGCCTGTTGCGGTACTTGATGCGCAATCCCCGCAAGGTGCTTGAGCGTCGACAGCTGTTGGACCATGTGTGGAGCTATGACTTCGGTGGTGACGCGCGCGTGCTGGAGACCTACATCAGCTACTTGCGTAAGAAGGTGGACGCCGAAGGGCCGCAACTTCTTCACACGGTGCGTGGGGTGGGCTACACGCTGCGGCTCCCAAAGGAGTGAGGGGTGTCGTTACGCGCGCGTCTCTTGATCGGCCTGGTTGGGTTGACCGCGATCGGGCTCGGTGCTGCCGCGATCGCGACCTATGAGGAGCAGCGCTCGTTTCTGTTCGAGCGGGTCGATCAGCAGGTGGCCGCGGCCGAACTTCCGGTGTCCTTCGGGCTTGGGGTGTTGAATCCCGCGTTACCCTCGCCCGCAACCGGTACCAGCCCGAGGCTGCCGATCATTCCTCGCGGGGCAAAGCTCCCGAGGAGTGGCTCGCCGACGTTCCAGCCGTCCGGCACCTACGGACTGCTGCTCGGTGCGGGCGGCAAGGTGCTGAGGAGTCGGTCGTTCACATATGGGGAGACGGCTGCGTCGCCTCCGGCGCTGCCTCGCGGGTTCCCGGTCTCAGGCTTTGGCGCTTCGCATGGCGAGCTGTTCACGGTCGACTCACGGGCCGGGTCGACTCTGCGCTACCGGGTCGCCGCATTTTCGCTGCGTGGTGGGCGTGTGCTGGTCGTGGCGGTTCCGCTCCGTGATGTCGACCAGACGCTTCATCAGCTGCTGATCGTGGAGGGGCTGGTCGGGCTGGGCGTGATCGGTGGGCTGATCGCGTTGGGGTGGATCGTGATCCAGCTGGGGTTACGCCCGTTGGTGCGGATGGGACGGGTAGCCGGCGCGATCGCCCGCGGAGATCTCTCACGGCGCGTGAGCCCGATCAACCCGCGGACCGAGGTCGGGCGGCTCGGGGCGTCGCTGAACGAGATGCTTGGCCAGATCGAGCAGGCGATGGCCGCAAGCGCCGATAGCGAGGAGCGGTTGCGACGGTTCCTGGCTGACGCTTCGCATGAGTTGCGCACGCCGCTGGCGTCGATTCGCGGCTACGCGGAATTGTTCCGGCTTGGCGCCTCGGCCGATCCGGAGGCGTTGAGGCGGGCGATGGAGAGGATCGAGTCAGAGACGGCCAGAATGGGAGTCCTGGTCGAGGATCTGCTGCTGCTCGCGAGCCTCGACGAGTTGCCCGAGCCGCTGCTTGAGCTGGTCGACCTGCGCGAGCTCGCTACGCACGCGGCCGAGGACGCGAGAGCGCTCGCGCCCGAGCGGACGGTCCGCTTGATCACCAACGGCATGCCCTACGTGCTCGGCGATCCCGAGCAGCTGCGTCAGGTGCTCGCCAACCTCACGCGCAACGCAGTGATCCACACCCCGACCGGCTCGACGATCGATCTCAGCGTCTCCTGCGAGCGGGACTGCGCGGTGCTCGAGGTTCGCGACCATGGCGCGGGGTTCCCGGCGGGCGTCGAGGAGCGGATGTTTGATCGATTCTGGCGCAGTGAGGGGGGGCGCAGCCGCGGCCGTGGCGGCGCTGGGCTCGGGCTGGCGATCGTCAAAGCGATCGTCCACGCCCATCACGGACAGGTGCACGCCCGCAACGCGCCCGACGGCGGCGCCATCTTCCGCGTCACGATCCCACTGACCGCGCCACCGTCGATCGACACCGACGACGACGGCGCGGACGTCGGGGTGAAAGCGCCGACCACGGGCTGAGGTTCGGGGCGAGGCCGAGGAGTCCGCGAGCTGGCCTCGGCAAGACAGAGCGCTCGCTGAGGCTTGGTTCTGGCCGCGGGACCCCTCGGCACTCGGCTGTGCGTGCTTCTGAGGTCTCGTTGATGGACCTGGGATGGGGCTGAGCCTTGCCTGAGAACCTGAGAATCCCTCGAGACTGAGCGGTTAGCCGACCCGGTCCTCGGCGATCTCTCAGGGTTTTCTCGGGCTGCGCTTAGCTGAGGCTGAACCCTGATCGGCGTGATTGATGATGGCTCTGAGCGATCGGTGGTGATGCGCCTTGCAGGCGACGCGTGATCGCCCGCCCCGTCCGTGGCATCTGTATCTGCTCGGGTTGGTTGCCGTGACGGTGATCGTGCTCGCGATTGCGGATATCGGCCCGTCTTCTAGCTCGGCGAGGACCTCGACTGAGATCGTCACCGCGCAGGACGGGGTCGTGCAGTCCACTGTGTCGGGGAGCGGCAACGTCGAGGCCGGCACGGATGTCGATGTCAACTTTCAGACGAGTGGCACGCTCGAGCAGGTCTACGTGACCGTCGGCCAACACGTCACAAAGGGGCAGCTGCTCGCGAAGCTCGATCCGACGTCGGCGCGACTGTCGCTGGACCAAGCGGAGGAGACGCTCACTGCCGCGGAGGATCAGCTGAGCACCGCCGAGGCTGGCACGTCCTCGACGAGCACCGGTCTGGACACGACGAGCTCGGACGCGACCGAGTTGGTGTCCTTCACCCCGACCACCACCACCCCGACCACCACGACCCCCATCACCACGACGTCGACGAGCATCACCCCGACCACAACGACCCCGACCACCACCACTCCGACCACAACGACCCCGACCACCACCACTCCGACCACAACGACCCCCACGACCACGACGTCGACCAGCACCACTCCGACTAGCACGGGGGCGCCAACCGGCTCGTCGTCGGCCGGCTCGTCGCCAACCGGCTCGTCGCCAACCGGCTCGTCGTCGGCCGGCTCGTCCTCGACCGGGGCCACATCGTCGGCGTCCAGTGTCGCTTCGGCGCAGGCGTCTGTCGATAGCGCGAAGGCGAACGTGCGGAGCGCGAAGCTGGCGCTTGCGGAGACGAGGCTGTACGCGCCGAGCAGTGGCACGATCGTGTCGCTGTCTGGCTCGTTGGCGGGTGACTCGATATCGGCGGGGACCACATCGAACGCGGCGGCGAGCGGATCCTCGTCAAGTTCGGCATCCGGCGGCACCGGGACAACGGCCGACAGCCTTGGCAGCTCGTCGTCTTCATCGCCTTCGAGCTCGGCGTTTGCGGAGATCGTGGACGCTGGGACGATGACGATGACGGTCGCGTTCAGCGAGTCGGACATCGGCAAGGTCAAGGTCGGGCAGCCGGCGACCGTCACGCTCGACGCCATCAGCGGGCTTGAGCTGGGCGCCCATATAACGTCGATCTCGACGGTCGGGACGACGAGCAGCAGCGTCGTGTCCTACGACGCGACGCTGACGCTCAATCAGAGCGATTCTCGCGTGAAACCGGGGATGAGCGCCTCGGCGTCGGTGATCACCGCCCAGGCGCAGGGCGTGACCGTGCCCAACCAGGCGGTCAGCGGCATTGGATCGCTCGCGACGGTCACCGTACAGACCGGCGGTAAGAAGGTCCAGAGGCAGGTTATCGAGGGTCTCGTCGGAGCCAGCCGGACGCAGATCGTCAGCGGACTCTCGGCGGGTGCTCAGCTGGTCGTGACGACGACGTTGCCGTCGCTTGGTTCTAGCAGCACGGCGAGCAGCAGTTCATCCGGCACGCTCGGCGGTACGAGCAGCAGTCTGGGTGGCGGGTTTCCCAGCGGCGGGTTTCCCAGTGGCGGGTTTCCCAGCGGCGGGTTCCGCGGGGGCGGCGGGTGACGCGTGACGACAGGCGCCGACCTCGGCGGCCGGCGGGGGTGCGGCCCCCCGACACCGTGCGCCGGTCGCCGACGCCGGCCGCGACGGCGAGTAGGCCGGCTGGGCGGGCGTCTGGGCGGCCGGTGGCGGTGATCGAGCTGCGCGATGTGCGCAAGACCTATGGCTTGGGTGACACCTCGGTGCACGCGTTGCGTGGGGTGAGCGCGCGCGTTGAGCGGGGCGAGTATGTGGCGATCATCGGTGCGTCGGGGAGCGGCAAGACGACCCTGATGAACATCATCGGCTGTCTGGACTCGCCGACGAGTGGCAGCTATCTGCTCAACGGTCTTGATGTCCGGGGAATCGATGAGGACACGCAGTCGGCGTTGCGCAACCGTGATATCGGGTTCGTGTTTCAGAGCTTCAACCTGATCCCGCGGACCAGTGCGGTCGCGAACGTCGAGCTGCCTCTGTCGTATGCCGGCCTGTCGCGTGCGGAGCGACGTCGACGGGCGCTGGACTCCCTTGAGGCGGTTGGGCTTCGCGGACGGGTCAGCCACATGCCCTCTGAGTTGTCCGGCGGGCAGCAGCAGCGCGTCGCGATCGCGCGGGCGCTCGTGACCAACCCGGCGATGATCCTGGCCGACGAGCCGACCGGGAACCTGGATTCGGTTTCCTCGGCGGAGGTGATGGCCATCTTTGGTGATCTCAGCGCCCGCGGGCGCACAATTGTGCTGATCACCCACGAGGACGAGGTCGCGGCGCACGCGCACCGCGTGATCCGGGTCAGAGACGGCAGGATCGTCAGCAACGAGCGCAACCCTGCGACCGAGCGGGCGTCGTGATCGAAATCGTCCGTGTCGCGCTCGGTGGCTTGATCGCGAACAAGCTGCGCTCGGGATTGACGATCCTGGGGTTGATGATCGGTGTCGGGTCGGTGATCGTGCTGATCGCGGTTGGGACCGGCTCCTCCGCCGCGGTCGAGTCGCAGATCGAGGCGCTGGGCTCCAACGTGCTCACGGTCAGTGCGGCTCCGACCCTGGGCGGCCTGCTCGGCGGCGGGTCGAGCAGCAGCGGGCTCACCGTCGCCGATGCGTCGGCGCTGGAGAACCGGTTCCAGGCGCCCGACGTGCAGAGCGCTTCCCCGTCGCCAGCGCCAGCAGCGTGACGCTCACCTACGGCAGCACGACGTACTCGCCTTCGTCGTTCGTTGGGACACCACGAGCTACCAGCAGTCACGCAACTACACGATGGCTGAGGCTCCTGGTTCACCAAGACGGATGACACCAACCACAGCAGGGTGGTGGTGCTCGGTCCGACCGTCGTCAGCGAGCTGTTCGGCGGCGCTGATCCGGTCGGGGACACGGTCGAGGTGAACGGCACGACCTCGAGGTCATCGGCGTGACCAACTCCAAGGGGTCGAACGGCACCTCCAACGAGGACGACATCGGGATGGCGCCGTTGCGGCGGTGCAGGACACGCTGACCGGCTACGGGGCAATCAGCAGATCCTGGTTCAGGCCAGGTCGCGTGACGCGCTCGACGCGGCGCAGACCGAGGTGACCGACATCCTCAACCAGCTCGACCCGCCGGCGGCCGGTTCGAGCAGCACGAGCAACTTCCAGGTGATCAACCAGGTTCGATCCTGCAGGCCTCGACCTCCAGCAGCAAGGTGTTCACGACGCTGCTGGGAGAGGTGGCGGCGAACTCGCTGCCGGTCGGCGGGATCGGCGTGATGAACATCATGCTCGTGTCGGTCACCGAGCGCACGCGCGAGATCGGGATCCGCAAGGCGGTCGGCGCGAGGCGCAGCGACATCCTAATCCAGTTCCTCGTCGAGGCGGTGCTCGTGTCGTTCTTCGGCGGGCTGGCCGGTGTCGCGGCGGGGCTATCCGAGCAGTTGAAGATCGCCGGCGTCCAGCCCGTGATCGCGCCGTACTCGGTCGGCCGGGCGTTCGGCGCCGCTGTCGAACGGGCTGTTCTTCGGACCTATCCGGCCGGACGCGCGGCGGCGATGAAACTGATCGAGGTTGCGCTTCGAAGGACCCGCATGCGCCTACCTATCCAACCAGAGGAACCGAAATGAGCGCCATCCCTTACAAACACCGCACGAGGAGGAATGGAAACGACGACACCGTACCAAGACGTTTCGGTACCACCAGTTTCGCGGCCGTCAAACGACCATGGTTCTTCAGCGGCGGCATTGCTGCTCGAGTCGGCGCCGCGTAGATCTGCGCCATCGGGTTCGACGCTGGTGTCGACGTCGTAAAGGTTCAGCACCTGAAGCTCGATCCCCGGCTCCTTGCCGCCATCGCGCGCCGCCGTCCGCGCGCCGTCACGCGGCTGCGCGTCGGGATCGGCGTCTTGAGTATGGACCGCCAGGGCCTCGTGCGTTCGGCGGAGCAAACGCGTCGATCGGGACGGTAAGCAGCGTCCATGGCCAGATCATCGACATCACCGACAGCTCGGGGAACATGGTCTAGGTCTAGCTGTCCTCGGCGAGCGAGATCAGCGCAGAGCCTGACCGTCGCACCAGGCGCTGTTGATCTGGCTGATCGGGCCTGGATCCAAGGCGTGAAGAGCTTCTGCGCCGACCCTCAGAGCCAGTTCGATCAGCGACTCCGGCGCCATGCAAGCAGTACGAGCCCGGCTCGTCCGGGCGCCGGCGCCAGCGGGCGCTGTTGACTCCCGATTCGGCTCCGGCAGCGGCGGATGACTCGAGCGGCTCAACCGAAAGACCGAGAGGGGTCGACGACGACGAGGAATGCAACAGCACGCCCGGCGCTGCTCGGCGACCGTGACGCCGCCTGGCGCTCGATCGCTGCGAGCGGCAGCAGCAGCAGCAGGAGCTGAACCTGCAGCAGTTCCAAGACCGCGGCGTCGTCCGGTCCGAGCTCGAGTTGTACTGGCTGGGGCGCCGACGCGATGTTCGCCGCGTGCCCTGCGCAAGCACGTGGCGTCGTTCACGGCCGGGGGAAGGAGCACTGGCTGGAGCGGAACCCACCGTCGGCCGGGCCTGCTGCAGCGGCGGGACGCCGGCCTGGCGCCGGCTCGACGACCGGGGGGCCGCTGTCGCGGAACCGTGGAAGTCGCGCCGGCGGACCGAAGTTGCAGGCGGCGCTCAAAGCGTGCGGCGTGAAGCTGCTCATCTGGTGCTCTTGCCGCGCTCGAGCGCCTCTCGCGCCAGGCGATCGAGAAGTACGTCGAGCTGGTGCGTCCGTCAGCATCGGCCGCGAGCTCTGGAACCCGAACCTCTCGGGCGGCGGCTCGGCGATCCCCTTGAGCATCCGCTCGAACGCCAAGTTCGAGGCGGTGAGACGCTGCTGCCAGATGATCTCTGTGCGCCAGCCCTGGGGTAAGGCGGGTCTGGAAGCTGGTGGAACTGAATCGAGGACGAATGCACAGAACACTGCTCGACTCGGCCGTAGTCGTGCGCGGGTTCAGATCGCTATTTCGCCACCGGGCCGAAGTCCTTCCACAACTTCCGACTGCCCGCGACTACCTGAACGGTTATCTAGCGCTGCGGGGGACGCTCAAACATCTCTCTGACGAACGAATAAGGGTTTTCCTCAGCGTCCTTGCTTCAGGATCTGTGGCTGATCTCTTGTCCAGCCGCTGTTCATGCCCATCCGGCGATCATGGTCACTGAGTACAGCTGGAGAGCAGCGGTAATCGTCGTTGAGCACTGAATTCCAGGGTCCATCAACGGGAACAGACATCCCCCGATGAAGGAGCTGGTCAGCAATGGAACATCGACGCCATCAGCAGCGCAGTCCAGGGAAAGGACAGCAAAGCGTTCAGCGCAAGAAGCCCTTCTCGCTCCAGAACACATCGTAGATGCTCGGTCTATCGAGCAGCACGCTCAGCAATGTCCGACCTCCAGTCGGGCACCAACGTTCGCCAAGCTCTCGCCGGAACAAAAGGGCGTCTCCAGCAGAGACCGGCTCGCTGACGTGGAGAAGGATCTTCAGGGTGAAATTGCTCCCCAAGGTGACCCGAGCCTGTCCTCAAACCAGACACCGAGCAACATCGTGACGAACGTCGACGACGGCACTCCGCTGAATCTCTCCCAAAGCGGGCGTCCGGCTCTTCTGGAGCTGAAGGTGGACGTCTGGGTCCCGAAGGTCCGCCTCCGCTATCGCTCTCGAACACCGCGCAGCTGCTCGGCGTGTCAAGCAGCGGTCTCTCCAGCGATGTGCAGTCCGGCACGACGTTGGCCCAGGTCGCGCAACAGAAGAACGTCTCGAGCAGCGACCTGCTCGCCAGCGTGGAGAAGGACCTGCAAGCCGACGCGCCCCAAGGCGCCCCGAGCCTGTCCTCAGACCAGCTCAATCAGCTCGCCACCGACATCATCAACGGAACGCAGCCCTCCAGCACAAGCTCCACGGCAACCGGAAACCTCAGCTCACTCGCAAACGCCGCCGGCATCAGCCCGAACCTACTGCTCCAACAACTCTCCTCGGGCCAGAACCTCAGCCAACTGCTGAGCTCGCCCAGCGAGACCAGCTACGGCTCCACCCTCGCCGACTCCCTAACAGGCGGCGTCGCAGTCGACGAGTACGCATGACCACGCCCACCGCAACGATGATTCCAATGAAGGTCGCACGTCGCGCGAATAGAGCGTTGACTTGGGGCGTTTCTCGTCGTCGTCGACGAAGCCGCGCAGCTCGTTGGTTGGGATGTTCGTGCGCTTGTCACTGTGTGCTCGCTCACCCTTGCGCGCACAAGTCGACCTCGGACTCTCTCCAAGTCGAGCTCGGGTAGCAAGGGTCAGCGGACAGGATGCGAAGATGTGGCGTTAGTCCATGCCCACAATCTCAGGACGTGGCCACCATCCTGAGTGTTGCCTGAGACTGGGCTCATTTGGCTAAACCGATTGCTCGGCGAGCCGATGAGACAGCCAACGAACAGCAACGAGGAGCACGGCATGTCTATTGGGAGCATTGGATCCAACAGCACCAGCAGCACCGTGGCACTTCTGAAGCAGTTGAAGGCCGATCAGAAGACCCTGAGCGAGGACGAGGCCAAGAAGGCGTCTCAGGAGACGCTCGAGACCGATCAGGCCAAGGTCACAGCTGATCAGCAGGCGATCGATGCCGCCCAGGTCAACGCCAAGACCGCCAAAGGCAGCGACGCCAAAGGTGTCACCGCGACTGCCGCGCTGTCTACGACACCAGGGGTCGTCAACACGTCAACCAACGGCACCGCCGCTGGAGGTGTCGACATCTCCGTGTAGTGGGTCCTATTCCGCTCTTGACCTTACCTGTCGAGAATGCAGCACTGATCGGCGGACGAGGAGGTGCTCCCGCATACGGGCGGCGATCGACGACGTCGGGCTGGGTCGTGGGCGGCGGTCATGGCGGCGACGCCTTCGGCGCTCGGTCGGGCGTACTTTTATAGTGATCGGAGGTTTTCGTGGCCGCTTTTGGCCATGAGCAGTGGTGGGTTGACGCCGGCTTCGGCGAGGTGCGTCAGGGCGGAGTGGCGCAGCCTGTGCAGCGTCCAGCCCGTCTTGCTCAGCTTCAACGAGCT
>CAVPVI010000009.1:0-60499 GCA_963709135.1 uncultured Solirubrobacterales bacterium
TCATTCCGGACCGGCATCCCGGGTCCGTGCGCCTCGGACTGGGGTCAGGGGATTGTTGGTACAGAAAACCGTATCTAAGCGCTTGCGAGTTCGGCGAGGTCCGGTGTCTTCAGCGGTCGGTATTCGCCGCGACGGATTGTCTCGCTGAGGCGATGTGGTATCGGCCGGTGAGGGTGATGTGCTTGTGCCCGAGCGGTGATACGCGTCGGATGTCATTGCGCTGGATCTCGTATCCCGCGCGCGGTGAGCTGGTCGAGCGCTCGCTAGGTCACACGCATGCCGACTCTCGATGACACTGACGGGGCCTCGCGTGCCGAAACTCAGGTGACGCTCAGATCGCCGAACGCAGACTCCGCTCTGGCTCGCCGAGGGACCGACGCGGAGGAGGTGAGCATCACGGCGGCGGGTCCGGCCGAGCGTCTCTGTCGTTCGGTCGGGTAGGGCGGTCCTGCGGGTGTTGAGCGACACGATGGATGGTGACGAGCGGGGGACGGTTGTAGAGATGGTTGGGGTGCGCGTCGCGCGGTGTTCGTTCAGTCGTTTGTGGTGTGTGCGATCTCGGTGGCGGCTTGGACGAGGTCGCCGTCGAGGCGTCGGACGCCGAGCTGGGTGCAGAGCGTGTCTGATGCGCCGGGGCCGCTGAGAGCGAGCGGGGCGGTCTTCGCTAGGCGGCGTAGTGCGGTCGCTTGCGCTTGGAGCAGTGCTGAGTCGAAGCTGGTGAGGACCGCGAGCGCGGGGCGGGTTGTCTTGGCGGCTTGGGTCAGTGTCGAGATTGGCGTGTCGGCGCCGAGGAAGAGGATCCGCCAGCCGTGCGAGCGCAGGAGCAGGCCGAAGGCGAGCAGGCTGATGTCGTGTGTTTCTCCTGGTGGGCAGGCGAGCAGCGCGAGCGGGCCGCTGCCGCGGCTCCAGAGCCGCGTGAGCGCGAGCAGCCGGCCGCGGATCAAGTTGCTGGCGAAGTGCTCCTGGCTGATCTGGAGTGTGCCCTGTTGCCAGCCTAGCCCGACTTGCGTGAGGGTTGGCAGGATCAAGTTGCGCAGGACGGCTTCTAACCCGAACGCTGCGAGGTTCTCGTCGAGCACTGAGTGCACGGCTGCCTCGTCGTAGTGCTCGATCGCCGTGAGCAGGCGCGCCGCGGCGTCTTGGAGAAGGCCTTCGGACGGTTGGCCGTGCTCGAGCGCGGCGTGTGCGGCCTCGGCGGCGGATAGCCCGTCGTCGAGCGCGCGGCGCATGCGCGCGACACGTGCGGCGTCCTCGTCGGTATAGAGCCGGAACCCGCCGGGCGAGCGGACCGGCCGCAGGAGTCCGTAGCGCCGCTCCCAGGCGCGCAGCAGTTCGGGGGTCACACCGACGCGGCGGGCGAATTCGCCGATCCGAAGCGGTCCGGGGCCGGATGGCACGGACTGACTATACACACCTTCGACAGACTCTTGACAGTGCGCCATCCGAGAGTTATGCTCGTACAGCTTCTGTACAGTATCTGTTGAGGAATGGTGATTTATGGCTCAGCTCGAACACAGTCCGAGTCGACACTCCGAACGAGACGCATCACGTCGACGCCGGGTTCATCGTCTTCAATGACCGCAACTACCCGAACTTCGAGCGGCTGCTCGAAGGCCTGGGTGTCGGCTGGAAGCGATCGACGATGAGTTTCAGCGTCAGCGACGGCATTGGCGACTTCGAGTACAGCAGCGCGTCTGCCAACGGCTTGCTCGCCAAACGCGCGCACCTGCTCACCCCGTGGTTTCACGGCATGATCGCCGATCTCGCGCGGTTCATCCGTGCCGCCCGAGAGCCGCTTGGCGACCACGCAGACGATCTCTCACTCGGAGGTTGGCTGGAGCGTCATCGTTTCTCGCGAGCGTTCATCGAGCGGCTGATCGTCCCCCAGGCGTCGGCGGTGGGGTCGGCCGATCCCGGCGACCCGGCGCACGTGATGCGCACGATCCCTTACGCGCACCCGGTGTACACGGCCGCGGGCCTCATCAGGGCGCAGGCGCGGTTGGATGAGATCGACGGGCGTAACCGGACGCATTTCTGCGGCGCGTACTGGGGATCGGGGTTCTACGAGGACGGCGTTGTCAGTGGGCTGCGCGTCGGCGAGCGCTTCGGAGCGCGGCTGTGAGCGCGAGCTGCATCTATGAGGGCACGATCCGCCACCGGCGCCTGGAGCCCCGGCGGGAGTTCAGCCATCGGCTGGCGCTCGTGTATCTCGATCTCGTGGAGCTCCCCGGGCTGCTTGACGGCCGGCTGGTCGCGCGGCGGCCGGGACTGGTCCGCTTTGATCGCCGGGATTACCTGGGTGATCCCGGCGTGCCGCTTGAGCGCGCGGTACGCGACCTCGTGCAGGATCGGACTGGTGCGCGGCCCACGGGTCCGATCCGGGTGCTGACCCACTTGCGCTCTTTCGGGCACTGCTTTAACCCGGTCAGCTTCTACTACTGCATGGACTCGGACGGCGAGCGCGCGCAGGCGCTCGTTGCGGAGGTCACGAACACGCCGTGGGGAGAGCGGCACACGTACGTGCTGGCAGGCGGGCAGGGAAGCTCTGACGTGCTCGATGGTCGGTTCGACAAGGCGCTGCATGTGTCGCCGTTCATGGGCATGGATCACCGTTATCACGCTCGGGCGGCGATGCCCGCGCAGACGCTGTCGGTACACATCGCCTCCAGCCGCGCGGGCGTCACCGTGTTTGACGCGACGCTCGCGCTGCGCCGACGCCAGCTGACACGGGCATCGATGGCGCGGATCACCGCCCGCTACCCACTTGCGACAGTCCGGGTGCTGGGACTGATCTACGCGCATGCGCTGGGGCTGAAGCTCGCGGGCGTACCCGTCCACCGCCACCCGCAGACGGGAAGCGCATGAGCGCCTGGCTGTGCCGCTGGCTTGTGTCGCTCCTGCTGGCGCGGATCAAGGCCGGCAGCCTGATCGTCTTAGAGGGCGAGGCGCGACGCGTCTACGGCTCCGGGGCGCCCGCCGCGACCGTCCGGATCGACTGCCCGCGGACTTGGCGGAAACTGCTTGGTGGCAGCCGCGGGATGGCCGAGGCGTTTGCGCAAGGTCTATGGGACTCGCCCGATCTGGTCGCTTTGATCAGGCTCGCGGCGCGCAACGCCGGCGGGCTTGACCGGCTGCGCTCGCTGCTCGCACCACTGCGCTGGCCGCTGCAGCGCGCTCGGGCGCTTCTGCGGCGCAGCACCAAGCACCGGCGACGGCGCGACATCGCGGCTCACTACGACCTCGGCAACGAGCTCTTCTCGCGGATGCTCGATCCGACGATGAGCTACTCGTGCGCGGTCTTCGAGCACGAGGCGATGACGCTCGAGCAGGCTCAGCTCGCGAAGCTCGAGCGTGTCTGCGAGCAGCTTGGTCTCGGTCCCGAGGATCGCGTGCTCGAGATCGGCACGGGCTGGGGCGCGTTCGCGCTTTACGCTGCCGCGACCCGCGGCTGCCACGTGACCACGACCACGATCTCGCGCGAGCAGCACGATTACGCCGTCGAGGCGGTCCGCCGCGCGGGACTGAACGACCGGGTCACGGTGTTGATGGAGGACTACCGCGACCTGCGCGGCCGCTACGACAAGCTCGCCTCGATCGAGATGATCGAGGCGGTCGGCTGGCAGCAGATGGGCACCTTCTTCGCCAAGTGCTCCGAGCTGCTGGCTCCGGATGGGGCGATGCTGCTGCAGGCGATCACGATCGACGACCGCGCCTACGAGGTCGAGAAGGCATCGAAGTCGTTCATCAACACCTACATCTTCCCGGGCGGATGCCTGCCCTCGCTCGAGGTCATCACGCGCAACCTCGCGCGGCGAACCGACATGCAAGCGGTGGGGCTCGTAGACCTTACGCCGCACTACGTCGAGACGCTCCGGCGCTGGCGCAAGTCGTTCGCCGCGCATGCCGACGCGCTCGCGCAGCTCGGCTACGACGAACGCTTCCGCCGGCTCTGGACGCTCTACCTCGCCTACTGCGAAGCTGGGTTCGTGGAGCGGCGTATCTGCGACGTCCAACTGCTGCTGACCAAGCCCCGGTCACGGATCTCCTCGAGGGCGTACCCGCGGCGCTCTGACCAGGGGCAGTTGCGCGACCTCTCGCTGAGCGCATGATCGACTCGTTCCTTGACAGCATTCTGGACCGCACGGTCCTTGTCGGCTACACGAGCATCGGCTACCGGATCCGCAGTCACGGCTGGAGCGCGTCAGAGCTACAGCGGCTGGAGGGCAAGGTCGTGGTCGTCACAGGCGCCAGCTCGGGGTCGGCGCCCTGCGCGGGCGGTCTGGCCGGTTCTGGCATGACCGCCGACAGCGCTCCACCCACCTGCTGCAATGGACCAGAGAGACGCGACAGGAGCGCGAGCGCCTCCTCACCAAGTTCGTGCGACTCAACGCCTTGCAGATCACCAGTCCCGGCCCGGCGAGCTCTAACCCCCAAGGAGAACCGTGATGGCCCACTATCGAGCAACGATCCACATCCAGCAACCCCGCGAGGACGTGTTCGCATACCTCAGCGACTTCTCGACAACCGAGCAATGGGATCCGGGCGTCGTTGAGGCCAAGTGTGTAAACGGCGCCGCGATCGGCCAGGGAAGCGAGTTCCGGCTGGTGGCCCAGTTCCTCGGCCGCAAGAACGAGCTCACCTATCGGATCGTCGAATACGACCCCCCGCACGCCGTCACCTTCCTGGGCGAGAACGCCACCGTGACCTCGCGCGACAGAGTCACATTCGAGGAGATCGCGCAGGGTACACGCGTCACCTACGACGCCGACCTCGCGCTGACAGGCCTGCTCAGAATCGCCGACCCACTCCTGGGGGTTGCGTTCTCTCGTGTCGGCGATCGCGCCCTCGCTGGTCTGCGGCGCACGCTCGCGCCCTCGCAGCCGCAAACGTTGTGCCCGCTAGCCGGACGTGCGCTCGACGGCAAGGAGTACGAGCTGCCCGGCGATCTTCCAAAGCAGCACAACTTCCTCGTCGTCGCGTTCCACCGCGAGCAGCAGCACCTTGTCGATCGGTGGCTGCCGTGGCTGATCGACCTCGAGCAGAACCGCACCGACGTCGCCGTCTACGAGCTCCCGGTGCTCTCATCAATCTACGGCCCGGCGCGGTGGTTCATCGACGGTGGCATGACGCGTGGGATCCCAGACGCGGCCGCTCGCGCCCGCACGATCACCGTCTACACCAACCTCGACAAGGTCCTAGACAACCTCGGGCTTGCTGGAACCGACACGATCGCGGTCCTGATTGTCGAGCGCTCCGGCCGCATCTTGGCACGCGAGACAGGCGGCTTTGAGGAACAGAAGGCGCAGCGGCTGGCCGCCTCGCTCGCGCCGACACAGTCGTCCGGCGCGACCGCGGCATGAGCGCCCGCGTGCTCGTTACCGGCGCGACCGGATTCATCGGCGCTCGCCTCGCCACCAGGCTGGCAAGCTCGGGACGGGATGTACGATGCCTGAGCCGCGGTCGCCGCTCAGGCCGATCTCGGGCACCGGACGAAAAGGGGGTTGCCCAGGCTGCGGGACGCGATCGATCATTGACGGTCACCGGCAATCCGACGACCGAACAATCCGACGACCAAGACCGACCGCGCGCATAGACTGGGTGGATGAAACTCGGTTTTGAACTGGTGTCGCTGCGCGGCGGGTGCACGCCCGGGCCGGCGTTCTTCGCTGCACAGGATCGGTCCGGTCCCGACGCGGCATGGAGCTGCACGTGACACGAGACGATCCTCAGCGGGCGTTTGCCGCGGTGCCGCGAGACCCAGAGGAGCTCGAAGCGCAGGCGGGTCCATCGAACTCCGAGATCTCCGCGCTGACGACGCTTGGTGAGGTGAGCCTGACCGTCTCGGATCTGGCGCGGTCGACAAGCTACTACCAGGCGACGGTCGGCCTGCAGCTGATCGAGCAGGGGGCCGGACAGGCGCTGCTCGGCCTTGGGGGCCGTGGAATGCTGATGCTGACGGAGCTCGCAGGTGCGCGGCCGGCCGGCCGCCACACGGGGCTCTACCACTTCGCGCTACTGCTGGAGCGCCGCGCGGACCTCGCCAGCTGGCTCGCGCACGGGGCGCGCGATCGGATTGCGCTGGTCGGGCTTTCGGACCACTTCGTCAGCGAGGCGCTCTACCTGAGCGACCCGGATGGGCACGGAATCGAGATCTACTGGGACCGGCCGCGCGAGACCTGGGAAGGACAGGTGGCGGCACGGATGACGACGCTTCCGCTCGACGTCGACAGCCTTCTGGGTGAACTCGAGCCGGGATCGGAGCCGTACACAGGTCTGCCGGCCGACACGATCATGGGTCACGTTCACCTGAAGGTCGCGGCGATCCCGGAAACGGTTGCGTTCTACCGTGACGGGCTTGGCTTCGGCCTGATGGCCCAGCTCGGGACACAGGCCACGTTCCTAAGCGCCGGCGGCTATCACCATCACATCGGCGCGAACGTCTGGGAAAGCGCTGGCGCTTCGCCGCCACCGCCGGGCGAGCCGGCGCTCCGACATTTCACCATCGTCCTCCCCGACCAGGGGGAGCGCGAACGCGTCGCCGATCGGCTGAGCCGGCTCGGCCACGCACCGCAGGAGACCGAAGCCGGTCTGGTTGCGCGCGATCCTTCTGGGAATCAGCTCGTGCTCGCCGTGCCTGTCGACCGTGAACGATGAGCAGCAGCAGTTGCACTTCGCATGGCTCGCTCCCCCTACGAGGCATGGAACGCAATCTCGGCCCGATGCTCGGGTCAACCAGGTCGACGGGCCCATGCTAAACACAGTGGTTGGCGTGTCTGACCCTGTCCACTTCCGTCGGTCTTTTCGGGCGTTGGCGACCGACTTCGACGGCACGCTGACAGACGGGGGACGCCCGCCCGATGAGGTGCTGCGCGCGCTCGCGGCAGCGCGGCGCGCCGGCGTGGCGCTGGTGCTGGTGACCGGACGGATCCTGGCGGAGCTGCGAGTGGTGTTCCCCGACGTGACTGACCACTTTGATCGAGTGCTCGCCGAGGACGGAGCCGTGCTGGCCGGGGTCGGGTTCTCCCGTGCACTGACGGGCGGTGTGGATGATCGTTTGCGTCGCGCGCTGCGAGCGCGTGGAGTGTCGCTTCGGCGTGGTGAGGTGATCTTTGCCGGCTCGACGGTTGACGCGGTCACGGTCGAGCATGAGATTGAGCGTCTCGGGCTCGACAGTCAGCTCGTGCGCAACCGGGGCGAGCTGATGATCGTCCCGGCTGGCGTCTCCAAGGGCCGCGGCGTGCTCGAGGCGCTGGCCGATCTCGGCATCTCGCGGCATGACACGATCGCGGTTGGGGATGCCGAGAACGATCTGTCGTTGCTGCGCTCGGTCGAAGTCGGGGCGGCGGTCGCCAACGCCGTTGACAGCGTCAAGGATGCTGCCGATCTGGTGCTCGATGCCCCGCATGGCGCGGGAGTCGTCGAGTTGCTCGGTGGGGCGGTGTTCGCCGGCGATCAGGTGCTTCATCCTGCGCGGTGGCGGCTTACGATCGGTCACGACCACGCCGGGCAGGTGGTCACGGTCCCTGCCGCGCGCGTGAATGTGCTCGTGAGCGGGCCCGCCGGCGCCGGCAAGTCGTTCGTCGCCGGACTCCTCGCCGAGCAGCTCATCAACCTCGCATACACCGTCTTGGTCGTCGATCCGGAGGGCGACTATCAGCCGCTCAGCGCGCTTCCCGGCGTCGTCACGCTCGGCTACGACGATGCGCTTCCAGATGGCGAGAGGATCATCGAGATGCTCCACCATCGATTCGGCAGCGTGATCGTGGACCTCTCCACGCACGATCGAGCCCAGCGCGAGCTGTTCCATCACGAGACTGCACCGCTGTTGCGCGAATATCGCCTGGCCAGCGGGCTGCCGCATTGGGTGTTGGTGGACGAGGCTCAGGATACGTGGGGAGAGGGCGGTGCGCTCGAGCATTTCGCCGATCCGCGCCACAAGGGGTTTCTGCTCGTCAGCTACCACCCGGAGATACTCACCGACAAGGTTCTCAGGGAGATCGACGTGGAAATCCTGCTGCCGGGAAGCACGACCGCGGCCACGCTACCGGGTCTCGACCCGGGAGTCCTTGGTGAGCTGGCGCGCGCCGGGCGCGGGCACGCCGTCCTGCTCACCGATCACCGGGCGACCCTGGTCACGCTGACGCCGCGGCGGACCCCGCATGTCCGCCACTGGCACAAGTACGTCGTTGGTCGACTCCCCCGGGAGAAGCAGTTCTACTTCTACCGCGAGCCGGGCGCCGCGACGGGCGTCACCGCCGCCAACCTGCTCGAGCTCGATCGCGAGCTGTACCGAGCCGGGCCAGACGTGCTCCGCCATCACGCCGCCGGCCACGACTTCTCCCGCTGGGTGCGCGACGTGTTCTCAGACTCCGAGCTCGCTGAGCAGCTTGCGAGGATCGAAACGCAGATCACCGCCGGATCACCCGACGTTCTCGAGATCGAGACCGCCCGAGCCCTGTTCGTGGCAGCGATCGAACGTAACTATCTCAGTTGAGATCGTACGCCCCGGATCTGTGCGCATCGAGGGCGGCGCGGCCGGCGACGAAACTCCGTGTCCAAAACCGCGCTCGATAATGTACTTATGACTTCTTAGCTGCAAAGCGGAACCTCTTGTGCTCTTGTGCGCGCGTTAGAAGCCGCTTTTGGAAAGGCCGTTTGCGGCCTCGATCCTCGACGGGCTTCAGGTTGATGACGAGTTCGAGGTTGGGTCCCGCGGGGTGGAGGTTGCAGCCGCCGACGCCTTCGACCAGGTACGTCCGGATGGTCGCCGCTGGCGCGGCGGCCGCCACTAGCTCGCCTCTCCTGCTTCCAGTCCGGAAAGGGCGAGTGGGTTTGCTGTGCTGGTGGTAGGGGCGGATAATTGGAGGGGTGGCGGCCGAGACAGCGGGACGGGTGCGATTCGGGGTGCTGGGGCCGCTTGCGGTGTGGCGCGACGGCGAGCCGGTCGGGCTGGGTGGTGAGCGCCAGCGGTCGCTGTTGGCGTTGCTGCTGATTCGCGCGAACGAGTTGGTCAGTGTCGAGGTGCTGGTCGACGCGCTGTTCGGCGAGGCGCCGTCTGACGGGGCGGTGCACGCGGTGCGGGTCGCGGTCTCGCGGCTGCGGCGGCTGCTGGAGAACGGCGACGAGCACCCGGTGTTGGAGACGCGGCCGGGCGGGTACGTGCTCGCGGTGGAGCCCGAGCGGCTTGACGCCGCCAGGTTTGAGCGGTTGCTGAGCGACGGTCGCGGTTTGCTGTCGGCCGGCGATCCGGCGAGCTCGGCGGCCCGGTTGCGCGACGCGTTGTCGTTGTGGCGGGGCGCGCCGCTGGCCGACCTGCCCGTGATCGAGCATTTGCAGGCTGAGATGCGCCGGCTTGAGGAGCTGCGGTTGGCGGCGTTGATCGAACGGGTCGACGCCGACCTTGCGCTCGGCGGCGGTGGCGAGCTGATCGCAGAGCTTGAGCCGTTGATCGCCGCCAACCCGCTCCAGGAGCGGCTTCGCGGCCAGCTGATGCTCGCGCTATACCGCGCCGGACGGCAAACCGACGCGCTCGCGGTCTACCGCCACCTCAGCGGGCTGTTGCGCGACGAGCTCGGCTTGGAACCAGGTCGCGCGCTCAAACAGCTCGAGCGTTCGATCCTGCAGCAGGATCCAGCGCTTGACCTGGTCCGGGCCGCTTCGGTGGCCGCAACCGCGGGAAGCCTGCCGGTGCCGGCCACCGCGTTCCTGGGACGTGAGCAGGAGCTGGGCGAGCTCACCCCGCAGCCTATGCTCGCGCTGTACCGAAACGAACGCCAGGCGGACGCCCTGTCGGCATACCAGGACGCGCGCCGGCACCTCATCGATGAGCTGGGCATCGAGCCCGGGGTCGATCTACAGGCGCTGCAGACGGCGATCCTCGCCCAGGATCCCGAACTCGCACCTCCGGCTCTGTCGGACTCGGGCCCGCGACCGGTTCTCGGGCCGACGGGGACGTCCGTGCGCCGGGCCGGCGGCCGGCCCGCAGCGCTCCCGGAGCGGAGCGTGCGCATCATCGGCCGTGAGCGTGAGCTTGACGAGCTCGGCCGGCTGCTCGCCGACCCCGGGGTGGCGCTGCTGACGCTGACCGGCACGGGCGGGATTGGCAAGACGACGCTTGGCGTAGAAGCGGCGCGAGCCGCGCGTGCGACATTCGCCGATGGCGTCGTCATGGTCCGGCTGGCGTCGATCGCCTCCGAGCAGCAAGTGATGACCGAGATCGCACGGGTGCTGGGGATCGAGCTCTCGGCGCACGAGCCGGCGACGGACACGATCGTCCGCGTCCTGCGACGCCAGCATCGACTTCTGCTGCTCGACAACTTCGAGCACGTGCTCGGCGTGGCGCCCGCGATCGGCGGGCTGGTTGCCGAATGTCCGCAGCTGAAGGTGCTCGTGACCAGCCGCGCTCCGCTCCGCGTGGCCTTCGAGCGTGTCTACCGGGTCGGATCGTTGAGTGCCCCTGATGCCGCAGAGCCGGCTACTGTGGAGTCGCTGCGCCGGTCGCCGGCGGGCGCGCTGTTTCTGGAGCGCGTGACAGCGTTCACTCCGGGCTTTGCCCTGAAGCCGGCGGACGCCGGCACGATCATCGATCTCTGCCGGTACCTCGGCGGAATCCCGCTCGCGCTGGAGCTCGCCGCCGCCCGAGCTGCCGTCCTGGCACCGGCCACGATCATCGAGCGGCTGCGGTGCGGATCGGAACCGCTCGGGCCCGCCCGGCGCGATGCGCCCGCCCGCCAGCAGACCCTGAACGCCACGATCGAGTGGAGCTTCGAGCTGATCGAGCCCTCGGAGCGGGCGCTGATGGCGCGGCTGGCGCTGTTCAGGGCGGGTTTCACTCCGGACAGCGCCGAGGTGGTGGGTGGCGACCTGATGCTGTCGATTCCCGACGCGCTCGGGAAGCTGCTCGATCACAGCCTGATCGAGCCGGTCACCGCTCGGTACGGCACCAGGTTCGCGATGCTCGAGCCCGTCCGTGCCTACGCGCTGGAGCTGCTGCGCGCTGATCCGACTCACGCCGTCGTGCTGCAGCGCCATGCCGCGTACTACGCGAGCTTTGCCGCTGCGGCCCAGGCCGGCCTTGAGGGAGCCGAGCAGCTCGACTGGCTCGATCGGGTCGATGACGAGCAGGCGAACCTCCGCGCCGTGATGCAGTCCGCCGTCTCAGAGTCGCACGTCGACGTGGGCCTGCGGATCGCATGGGCGCTCTCCCGGTACTGGTACATCCGGGATCTGTCGGCCGAGCTGGCCGATTGGCTGACGACCGTGCTCGCGCATCCGCCTGGCGACGCGAGCGTTCGGGCTCAGGCTATGTACACGCTCGGCCGCACCGCAGCGCAGATCGGCCGGCGGGACCAAGCGATACCGGCGCTCCGGCAGAGCCTGGCGATCTGTGAGCGACACCCAGACGCGCGACTGATGGCGCTGTCCGAGTCGTTGCTGGCGTTGTGCCTGCGTCACGACGGCCGTCTCGAGGAGGCTGCGATCCATCGTTCCCGGGCGCTTGACGTGGTCGCTGGGGGCGCCGATCCGATTACGCATGCCTACGTGTTGATGAACGTCGTCGGATGCGTCGGCGCCGATGTCGATCGCGACGTGCGGTTGCGGGACGAGCGCGCGCTCATGCGCCGGGCGATTGGTCTGTATGACTCGGCCGGCGACCGCTTCGCGCTGCCATATGCCAAGTCGAACCTCGGCTGGGCGGCCTGGCTGGCCGGTGACCTGATGGCGGCCCGAGCCAGCCTCGAGGAGGCACTGACCGCCGTCGAGGGGATCTCGGTCGCCGGCCAGGAGGCGGTGATACGCGCCAATCTCGGCCTCGTCGACCTAGTCGAGGGGAGTACCGCTGCGGCCCGTTCAAACCTCAGTGCGGCTGTTGCGGTGCTGACACTGGCGGGTGAGGTCGACGCGTCGCGCGAGGCGATGATCGGACTCGCGGCCTTGGCGGCGTCGCAGGGTGACGGTGCGCTGAGCGCGCGACTGCTGGCCGGCGCCCGCGCGCTGCACGACGGTCCGCTGAAGCGCGGAGAGGTGCTGCTGCTCGACAGGTTCTTCGGCGAGCTTCACCCGGAGCCCGCCGCGGGAACCTGGTTCGGTCACCCCTCGCTCACCGCGGATGAGCTGGCCGCGCTGCTCCGTGCGATCGCCCGCGACACAGACAGCGCGGAGTTGACAATCGAGACGTCATCCTTAGACTCACCGGGGCGTAGGGGAATCGGCGGCTTGACCGACTCACAGAATGTGGGGGTGACTCGTGGGTGAGTATCTGTTGGCCCTGTCTGACCAGAAGGTCGTGCTGTGTGTCGAGACGAGCGAAGGCGGTTCGCTCGTCGCCGTAGACGCACCTCCATCTCACGTGCGCGCCGCCCTCGAGCGCCTGTTCAACGGGCTGGGGCAAGATCGTGACCCGAACCAGCACGAGCCTGAACAGAAGCCGGGACCGGACTGCGGGCCGCGCATTCATCTGATCCCCATCCGCTGGGGCCCGCCGATCTTTCGTCTCGCCGAGAGCAAGACGAAGCGGGTGATAGCCCTCGCCGCACCGACTCGGCCCGGCGCCGGGCTCGAGACCGCCGAGGAGCGTGAGGACCCTAGCCAGCTATGGCGCTTCGAGGCCGACGGGCCCGACTACCGCATCGTCAACCCCGAATCCGGCCTCGTCCTTGCCGTCGACCGCCCGACCAAGCCCGGGCTGCACGTCCGTGCCGTTGAACCTGGCACCGAGGGCGTCGAAGACCGCTGGACCCTGCTGACAACCGACGGCGAGCGGATACCCCTACCGTCGTCCGACGACGAGCTCGAGCGCGCCACCGACGACTGATCGGCGAGGTCGTCCTCGGTGTTGAAGATGCCGTGCTTGAGCAGTCGGCGGTAGACGATCGAGAAGAAGATCTCGATCTGGTCCAGCCACGATGCGTGTGTCGGGTGAACTGAAAACCCCACAGCGGATACGCGCCAGCCGGCGGGCGTCGATCGAGCTATCCGCCTCCTACACAGCCGTTGCTCGACTCCTACCCAGGCGCTCTGGCGTCCGTGCCGCTCGCCCAGCAACCCGGTGATGCCCGTCGATCAGTAGACGCCCTTTCAGCGCCCGGGAGCGCAGCTGGCCTTGAGCCTCTTGGCCTCTCTCGTCCTCCTGCCGGAGAGTCGGCAGGCGCTCGGGTCTCGGCGACTACCGCGCAGTAGCGTGGCGAGCTTAGAGAGCTGCGATGAGCCCGAGGCGCACGTAATCGACCGTCTCGGTGGGGCTATCGGCGGAGAGTCGCGCCTCGGCCGCGGCGATGTCGGCGGCGAGCGGTTCGTTGTGCAAGACGCCAGCGACCCAGCGCGAGAAGTCGTGCTCGTCGCAGTGCTGGCGCAGCACCCCCGGTCCGCAGACCGCGATCGCGGCTTCGAACTCGGCGAGGTTCGCAGCGAATCGGCTGACCGCGGGGCAGGACAGGAACAGCGCCAACCGGCGGCGCAACCTCCCACGGCTGCCTGGTCAACACCCTCAACAAGCGGCGAGCGGGGAGGCGCTATCCGTCGCGCCGCCGCAAGCGGACGCGGCGCTGCCTGCAGTCGGATCGTCGCTTGACGCGGGACTCTACGAACCCAACTTCATCTTCGCTCACGCCGCCGGTTGCTACGCCAAAGAGGAATCGGTTGCCACTCACACGATCGGCGGTGGCGCGAACGTCATTCAGCTGTACGCCACCACCAGCGGCTGGTGCGGAAATGGACAAACTATCACCTCCGGCGAAGACGACTTCGCCAACCATCTGTGGTCACAGTACCCGTATTGCAACACCGACGTTGAGAACCACTCAGGGTGGGACGGCAGCCACGCGTGGGCGCATGACGGCGTCTGGGCGACCCAGGGTATCTACACAATCGCGATCGTATGCGCGCCGGTCCTGGGGAGCATGCACGCTACAATCCGGATAGCGGCAAACGGATATTGGGACAAATATGACGACTTCGGATTCTAAGGTGCGAGCCAGGCGAACCGGCGCAAAGACGATCGTTCTCGCGGGGCTGACACTAATTCTGACCTTCGTCGTGATTTTCGCGATCCTCTACATGCTGGGCGGCGCATCACATTAGTTTGCTCTCGTTCTGAGACGGCAGCACACGCCATGCAACGTGCGGCCGTCTCAGATGGGCCCTGGGCCGCCCCAGGCACCGGCCGAACCGACACACAGCGTAGACCCGGAATGCGCAACCGCTTCCACGCGACGGCCGCGCTGGACTCCGGTGCACTACTGGTAAACGTCGGACGCGGCCCGCTTGTTGATCACGATGCGCTCCTTGCCGCTCTCCGGGACCGTCAGCTGGCAGGAGCCGGCCTCGACGTCTTCTGGCATGAGCCGGTCGATCCCGCTGATCCTCTCCTGCAGGAGAACGTGCTCGCCACCCCGCACGTGGGAGGCGTGACCGAACAGGCCTATCGCGCCACCGAGCAGAAGTTCGCGGCCAACGTCGAACGACTGCGCTGCGGCGAGCCGTTACAGGACCGCGCTGCATGACCAAGGCCAAAATGGCATTGCGACTAAGAACTAAATCGGTCCACCCCCGATCGATGAAATGCTGGGCATTTCACCCCAGCATCCCAGTGATCTACGGGTGGCCTGTCGGCGCCGCGCGCACCTCGCAGCCGAGTCTACCCCGGGAGCCGCGCTGTCCAGCCACCTTTTCGGGCGAAAAGCACCGGACGACGTGTCGCGCGACATGTCACACGATTGCACGCGAATCTCACGCTATGCCGCCAACATCGTCATGCGCCCAACCAGAAGCCCCTCCAGTGGATCTGCACCCAAACTGATCCGCCACCGGCCCTCGCCGAGAACGGGTCGAAGGTCAACGCAGGCGCTGTTGCGCGGCCGTACGAGTTTGGACGGAGATCTGACGGGCTCTGCTGGCTCGCCGCGCCGGCGCGCCGGCCGTCGCCGACGACGAGCGAAGGCGCGGCGGAGTCCGTAGTTCTTCGTGATGCGGAGTGCGTGCTCTCCCCGATGCGGTCTCGGTGTCGCACGGCGGAGCGCAGTCTTCAGATCTGCGGTAGTAGGGTGCTCGGTCGGTAGGGGTTCTCAGATCAAAGGTAGGCGCTGGAGAGGGGAGCAAGGCGATGTGCATTGATGGGTTGCGGCGCGGCGGACGGGTCGGCCAAAAGCGGTGGCGGCGCATGCGTGGTTCTCGTGTGCTGGCCGTCAGCATTGTGTTGGGTGCTTGCGCGAGTGCGGCGCTGCCCGGGCTGGCGTCGGGGGCGCCTTTTCAGCGCGGCGACGTGTTCTTCACCGACGGGACGGACGCCCCGGGTACCGCAAATATTCAGGAGTACTCGCCCAGCGGGGAGCTGCAGCAAACTATCCCGGGCACCTTGGGGGCGACTGCGATGTGCTTCGATCCCTCTGGCGGGCATCTGATACTGCCTGGCGTGGGACTGTTCGACAGTTCGGGGAACCCGCTGGCGTCGAATTGGGCGTCGGTCACTGACGCGGGCCGCTGTGTGGCGGATGGCTTCGGCGACGTATACGTAAGCAGCGAAGCCTCCGACTCGATCACGAAGTATGACCTTACGGGTGATCTCACTCAGACATTTACCCCCGCTATCTACGGCGGTATTCTCCCGTGGGGCCTAGATCTTGCGCCGGATGAGTGCACGATCTACTATGGCGCGTTCCAAGACTCTTTCAACGGCCGGTTCAACGTCTGCACAAACACTCAGGGGCCGACGTTCAGCAATAACTCGATCGAGAACTCGCCGGATGATCTGCGCGTTCTGCCGAATGGGCAGATTCTCGTCACTACCGATGTAGGTGGCCTGCTGTATGACGCCTCCGGCTCGGTCCTCAGAGAATACGTTCCGGGCATCCCAATAAGCAACGACCTGCGCAGCATGAGCCTTGACCCTGACGGCACATCGTTCTGGATGAGCGGGGCCTACGGCGTCGTGCACTATGACATCAACAGCGGAAGCCTGCTTTCGATGTGGTGCAGGTTTTCTTTCGGGGTTGGGAACTGTACAGGCCCGAGTGCTGCCTTCGGCCTGGCTGCGGTCTACGGCCCGCCGCTGGTCGGTAATGCTGACGTGGAGAATCATGTCGATCACAATCCTGGCGGAACCGCGGAGGCATTTCCTGTGACCGTGAGCTACTCCGGGCAGATCTCGAGCCTCGATCTGTACGTCAATTCGACGTCCACGGCTAGCCAGGTGATCGTTGGCGTCTATTCGAACAAGAACGGTAAGCCAGGCACGCTGCAGAACCAAGCGATGATCACCAATGTGGTGGCCGGGAGTTGGAACGACGTCCAGATCCCGTCGATCCCTGTAACCGCCGGGCAGCGCGTCTGGATAGCGCTCCTCGGTCCCAACGGCGGCGGCACGATTCGCTTCCGTGATGACGCACAAAGCAGCCCCGGGGAAGGCTCACAAACGAGCGCGCAGACCCACCTGACTGCCCTGCCGGCAACCTGGTCCGTTGGCACGGACTGGCCCACCGGAAACCTGTCCGCTTACGGACAGTGAACACGCGCAGCCGAACCGCGCGGCATTGCGCTGCGCGGTTCGGCTGCTTCGACCTATACGCGCGGGCTACCGCCCGCACGAGTCATCCCCACGACCACCACGTCTGGGAGCTCGAGCTCCAGCTCGCCGACCTCCGCACCCCCGATCGCCTGGCGCGGCTGAATCTTGAACTGCGGCGGCCTGGACGGCCAGCGACACCAAATCACGATTATCAAGCGTAGATTAGGCGCTGGCGCGCGCTAGCGCACCTGCTCCGTGGGCCGAATCAGGATCTCGTTGATCGCCACATGTCGCGGTCGCGTGACGATGTAGAGGATCGCGTCGGCGATGTCGTCAGCTGCAAGGATTTGGGTGTCGGAGGGAGGCAGCTGGCTGCGGACCTCCTTCCGAACATGGGAGACGAGCTCGCTCTCGGTCGCGCCGGGCTCGATCAGCGACGAGCGGACATGTCGAGTCGTGACCTCCTGACGCAAGGCCTCGCTGAAGGTCCCGACCCCGTGCTTGGTCAGCTGGTAGATGCCGCCGCCGGCGCCGACGCGTCGACCCGCAACCGAGCTGACGTTCACGAGGTCCGCGACGCGGCGCGGTTCGCGCTCGGCCGCGCGGAGCAGGTGCGGTAGCGCCGCGTGAGCGATGTGGAGCAGCCCCTGGAGGTTGAGCTCGATCATCCGATCCCACTCCTCGACGGGGGCGTCGACGATCGGCCCGAGCAACATCACGCCAGCGTTGTTGACCACGATGTCGAGCCGACCGAGCTCCTGCGCGGTGCGCTCGACGGCGGCCTGCGCTTGCTCGCGGCTGGTGACGTCGGTCTCGATGGCCAAGCCACCGATCTCCGCCGCGAGTGCGACCAGCCGCTCCCTGCGGCGTGCGACCACCGCCACCGTCGCGCCGTGCGCGGCGAGCGCGCGCGCCGTCGCCTCACCGATCCCGCTGCTCGCGCCCGTGATGAGGGCGACCGTGTCTCGAAGTCCGTTGCTCATGCCGTAGAGGTATACCGACGGCGTCGCTGACGCGCGGGTTCCACTCTACCCGCACGAGGTCGATCGCTTCCTCGCTCGCGCGGCGCTCGGACGCCGGCGAGGGCGGCGTCTGGGACCCCTCCCAGCGGTCGCTGCTCTGCGACCCCGAGGAGCAGTAGATGGCCGAGTTTGATCGAGCGGCTGCCAAGGCGCAGGCGATCTCCGCGTTCACCTCCGCGGATGCCGTGTGGGCCAACGCGATCCGCGCGCACCAGCTCGCTCCGCCCGACCGCGGGTTCGCGGGGCGCTTGCGAGAACTCGCTGACGCCACCGCGCGCCGCGCGCAAGCCGCCCGGCTCGCGCATAATGGCCGGAACCGGGAAATCTCTGCAAACGGCCAAGTGGGCGATACTGGGCTCGAACCAGTGACCTCCGCCTTGTCGAGGCGAGTCGCGTGGTCAAGCCTTGACGGGGCAGTCAGGAAAGCGGAAAAGCCCGTAAATGCAGGCGATGCCAGGGTTTGGTCTGACCTGAGATTGCCGGGTGATACGGCTGATTTCGATCCTGGGGGACGCACTGAGGACGCAGTCGCGTCGGGACGTCAGCAGCCGGTCGCGTGGTCGAGGGCGCGACAGACCTCGGCCAGCCTCGCGGGGCTGAGCGAGGTAATCAGGTCGCCGAGGTTGCCCTTCGGAAGCGAGGCGACGTTGTCAGCATTGAGAACGCACGGCCGAGGCATTCCATCCTCTGTGCCGAGCTCGACCTCGGTCGGCAGCCCACGGATGTTCGTGGTTGCGAGAACGACGAAGACGGCATTGAGGCGATCGATCGCCTCGTCGCGGGTCAGGACGAGGACGGGCCGGCGCGGCCAATCGGGATGCACGGCCCAGCGGACCTCGCCGCGCTTCACCAGGGCTCGTGCCCGGCCGACTGCTCCTCCTTGGCCAGTCGCCGCATCGTCTCCGCGGTAGTCGCCTCATGCAGCTTGGAGAGGTCGCCCCATTCGTCGACGGCGTCGTCGCTCTCCGCCGCACGGAGAGCGCGCTCGGCCTGCTCCTCGCTCCAATGAGGTGCGCGTTCCAGGAGCTTTTCCTTCGCGGTCATGGCAAGAAAGAGCGTACAACGCGCTCTCAGATGGGCGGTCCGACTGCCAACCCCCATTACCAACGAGAGGTCTGCACCGCGTCACAAGGCTCATTTGGGGCCGCCCAATTGCGTCAGGAGGGTCACCGACGTCGGATGGCTCCTCGCGTTCGGGAGTGCCTGGATCCAACTCGTCGAAGATCTCATTGAGCACCCATCCGATCTCTCGGAACTCGTCAGCCACAAAGCCGATGACGTTCCCCTGGGTGGCGATGGAGAGCCGCTCGACGGCCATGTCGTGGTGCTGCCACATATGCGGCGGGCCGGGACGGTTCCCTCCCGGTCGTAGCTCGTGGGAGCGGATCACTCACCTGCTGCCGCGCCCCGGCGACTATGAGCTGCGCGCGATCACGCCGATGGCGGTCGAGGACTTCCGCGAGCAGATGCGTCGAGCAAAGGTGGGCGCGCCGACGCAGCGCAAGGCGTTGATGCTGCTTTAGGGCATTCTCAGGCGCGCGGTCGTGCGGGGCTCATTCCGATGAATCCAAGCAGCGAGACGCGCTGATCGTCTCGATGCTCGCCTACGCTGGTTTGCGCCCGATCGAGGACCGCGGCTGCACCTGGGGCGATCTGCGGGACCGCATGCTCCACGTGTTCGCGACGAAGACCGGGCGGGCCCGCGACATCGACCTGATCGCGCCGCTGGCGCAGGACCTCGCGGAGTGGCGGACGGCGTGTGGCCGTCCGCTTGACAGCGAGCTGATCATTCCGCGTCCCTCAGGCGGCCCTTGGACGCGAGAGGACCGGGCCAACTGGCGCCGGCGCGTCTGGCGCCCGGCCGCGATTGAGGCGAGCTCGAAACCAAGCTCCGCGTCCCCGCCGCCGAGGCCATCCGGCAGGCCCGCGAGGAAGTCTGCGGGACGCACTCAGGACGCACCCCGCAAAACGTCGATGACCGGAAGTCGACGAATCCCCAGTGAATACCGGAGTGGGCGATACTGGGCTCGAACCAGTGACCTCCGCCTTGTCGAGGCGGCGCTCTCCCAGCTGAGCTAATCGCCCTGGGACGCGTAAATGTAGCGTGCTCTGCGCCTGGAGTCGATCCGCTGGGATCACGCGTAGCATCTCGGCCAGCATGCGGTACACGCTCCCGGACGGCACCACGCTCGAGCTCGATCCCGGCGCGAGCGGCGCCGACGCTGCCGCCGCGATCGGCCCCGGGCTGGCACGGGCGGCGCTCGCCGTGAAGGTCGACGGGCAAATGCGCGATCTCAGCGCGCCGCTGCCGCTCGAGGGAACCGGCGCACTCGAGATCGTGACGCAGCGCAGCGGCGCCGATGCGCTCGACCTGATCCGCCACGACTGCGCGCACGTGCTCGCGACCGCCGTCATGGAGCTGTATCCGGGCGTGAAGATCTCGATCGGACCGCCGATCGAGAACGGCTTCTACTACGACTTCGAGTTCCCCGACGGGGTGCGCCTGACCGAGGCCGACTTCGAGGCGATCGAGCAGCGGATGCGCGTGCACGTGGGCGCCGACGAGCGGTTCGTGCGCGAGGACGTCAGCGTGCAAGCGGCGCTGCAGCGCTTCAAAGCCGAGCATCAGGACTACAAGGTCGAGTTGATCGAGGATCTGGTCGCCAACGAGGGCGTCCAGACCGTCTCGCTCTATACCAACGGCCCGTTCACCGACTTGTGCCGCGGACCGCACGCCCCCGGCACCAAGCGGATCAAGGCGTTCAAGCTGCAGTCGGTCGCCGGCGCCTACTGGCGCGGTGACTCCAAGCGGCAGATGCTCACGCGCGTATACGGAACCGCGTTCTTCTCCAAGCAGGACCTGAATGAGCATCTCGAGCGCCTCGAGCAGGCCAAGGCGCGCGATCACCGGCGCCTGGGGCCGCAGCTGGGGATGTTCGGTTTCTCCGACGTCTCGCCGGGGGCCGCCTTCTGGCTGCCGGCCGGCACCGAGGTGTTCAACGAGCTGGTCAAGCTCAGCCGCGAGATGGGTCGCGAGCGGGGCTATGTCGAGGTCAAGACCCCGCAGATCTACGACAGCTCGCTGTGGATCACCTCCGGTCACTGGGACAAGTACGACCAGAACATGTTCGTGACCGAGTACGAAGAGCGCCAGATGGCGGTCAAGCCGATGAACTGTCCGGGGCACTGCAAGCTCTACGGGCTCCAGCGCCATTCCTATCGAGACCTGCCGCTGCGCCTGTGGGAGCCCGGGCTCCTGCACCGCCGCGAACCGAGCGGAACCCTGCACGGCCTGCTGCGGGTGCGCCACTTCGCTCAGGACGACTCGCACATCTACTGCAGCGAAGACCAGATCCAGGACGAGGTCGCGGGGGTGCTCGAGTTCGCGTTCGCGACCTACAAGCTGTTCGGGATCGATGTTCGCCTCGAGCTCTCGACCCGACCCGAGCAGCGGATCGGGTCCGACGAGCTGTGGGACCGCAGCGAAGCCGCGCTGATCAAGGCGCTTGCGAGTCAGGGACTGAGCTACGACCTCAACGAGGGTGACGGCGCGTTCTACGGCCCCAAGATCGACATGCACATGACCGATTCGCTCGGTCGCTCGTGGCAGCTCGGCACCTGCCAGCTGGACTACAACATGCCGGCCCGCTTTGGCCTGACCTACACGGGTGCCGACAACGTCGAGCACCAGCCGGTGATGATCCATCGCGCGCTGATGGGCTCCTACGAGCGCTTCATCGGCATCCTGATCGAGCATTTCGGCGGCGAGCTGCCAGTCTGGCTGTCACCCGTCCAGGCGATCGTGCTACCGATCTCCGACCGCCACAATCCTTACGCTCAGCAGGTCATCGATCAACTGCGTGCCGCTGGCGCGCGCGCCGAGCTCGACGACCGCACCGAGTCGATCTCACGCAAGATCCGCGACGCCGAGCTGCGCAAGATTCCCTACATGCTCGTCGTCGGCGACCGCGAGCAGGAAGCGGGGGAGGTCGGCCTGCGGCTGCACGGCAGCGGCGACGCTGGCGCGCTTGCCGTTGACGAGTTCCGCACACGCCTGATCGACGAGATCCAGCTGCGCTCCCTGCGCGCGGCGCACAACGTCGCGTGAAGTCAAACGTGAGCTTCAGAAAGTCTGGACACGCGGCTATACTGGAACGCGTTGAACTCAGTGCTCTATCTCACCCGGCCAGTCGCCGCTTGACGACCGACCGACATCACCGCTAGTGCCGGTCCCGCGAAGGTTTGACCGGCGCCCGCCCGAGCGCGACCAGACTCGCATCAACGACCGCATTCGTGTGCCCGAGGTGCGGCTGGTCGGCGACGACGGCAAGCAGATCGGGGTCGTGAAGACCTCTGAGGCGCTCGCCTACGCGCAGGAGCGCGATCTCGACCTGGTCGAGGTCGCTCCCGACGCGCGCCCGCCCGTGTGCCGTGCGCTGGATTACTCGAAGTACAAGTACGAGCAGGCTCAGAAGCTGAAGGCCGCGCGCAAGCACCAGCAGCAGATCACGATCCGTGAGATCAAGTTCCGCCCGAAGATCGCGCAGAACGACTACGACACCAAGAAGGCGCACGTGACCCGGTTCCTGATGGGCAAGGACAAGGTCAAGATCACGATCATGTTCCGGGGGCGCGAGGTCACCCACCCCGAGCGCGGCACCGCGCTGCTCGACCGGCTCGCCGGCGAGCTGTCGGAGATCGCCGTGATCGAGCAGTCGCCCGTCCAAGACGGGCGTAACATGACGATGATGCTCGCGCCCTCCAAGACGGTGCTCGCGGCTGAGAAGGAACGGTCCGACGACGACGCCGACGGCGCGCCCGGCGCTGCTCGCAGGAAGGATCCCGGACCCGAGGGCGGGCCGGAGCAGGCCAGCGCTGAGGAGTCCGCGGCCAACGGCGCGCTGTAAGCGCGAGGGGCGGCTCGCCCTAACCGCGCTGCAAACGCGTGCGTCTGCTTTACTGCGGTCTGCCAATGCCGAAGATGAAGACCCATTCGGGTTCGAAGAAGCGCTTCAAGTTGACCGCCACCGGCAAGGTCAAAGCGCGCCACTCGTTCTCCAGCCACATCCTTGAGAAGAAGTCGCCCAAGCGCAAGCGCCACCTTGCCGGCGACGTGATCGTCTCCGAACACGACATGCCGCGCGTCAAGACGCTGCTCGGCGCCAAGTCCAAGCGGGCCGGCTGATGAGTCGTGTGAAGCGCTCGGTGCACGCGCGCAAGAAGCGCCGTGCCACCCTGGAGATGGCGAAGGGCTTCCGTGGCGACGCAAGCCGGCATTACCGCACCGCCAAGGAGGCCGTGCTCAAGGCCGATCAGTACCGCTATCGCGACCGCCGCAACCGCAAGCGCGACTTCCGCCGCCTGTGGATCACCCGGATCAACGCGGCGGCACGGATCAACGGCCTCTCCTACTCGCAGTTCATGCACGGGCTCCAGCAGGCGGGAGTCGAGCTCGACCGCAAGGTTCTGGCCGACATCGCCGTGCGTGACGCCGAGACATTCCGACGGTTTGCGGAGCGTGCCCGTGAGGCGCTGGCGGCCGGCTGAGCCCTGGGCTCCGGCCCACCAGCACCGCCAACGGGCGCCGCTCCTTCGGACGGCGCCCTTTTTCGTTCTAACAGACAACCCGCGATGACGATCACCAGCCACCAGAACGAGAAGCTCAAGGAGATCCGCAAGCTCCGCCAGCGCCGGCGTGTGCGTGACCGCGCAAGCCGGTTTGTCGCTGAGGGCGAGGATCTGCTGGCCGCCGCCGACGCCGCCGGCTGGCCGGCGCTGGCGCGCTTCTGCGCCTCCGGCAGCGGCCTCGCCGGCGTCGAGGTCGACGCCAAACTGCTCGCGTCCGCCTCGGGGCTCGCGTCGGGCACGCGCGCGCTCGGGGTATACGAGGAGCGCTGGGCAGCGGCCCCTGCAGGGCCGCTGTGCGTATACCTGCATGGTGTCAGCGATCCGGGCAATGTCGGCACCGTGTTGCGCAGCGCGCAGGCATTCGGAGCCAGCACGGTCGCGCTGGGCCCTGGCAGCGCCGATCCGTTCAGCCCCAAGGCGGTGCGCGCCAGCATGGGCGCGATCTTCCACGTGCCGGTCGCTCGCGCCGGCGACGCCGGCGCCCTGCCGGGAACGACGATCGCGCTGGATGTGCGCGCGCAGCGCTCGCTGGCCTCGTTCGTGCCGACGCTCGCGCCCCCGCCGGAGTCCTCGCCATCGCCCAAGCCGGTGCCGGTGGACTCGGCGTCGCCCGCGCCGGTCCCCGTGGAGCTCACGCTGATGATCGGCGCCGAGCGTGCAGGGCTCCCCGACGAGCTGCTCGCCGCCGCCGATCAGATCGCCCGTATCCCGATCGCGACCCACTCGCTGAACGCCGCGATGGCGGCGACGATCGCGCTCTACGAGGTGACGCGTGCCCGTCCGATTAGGATGGCGCCCGCATGAGCGATCGCATCGAACAGCTCAGACGCGCGGCCCTGGCCGCGATCGAAGCGGCGAGCACGACGGCGCAGTTGGAGGACGTGCGCGTGCGCCTCCTCGGCCGCAAAGCCGAGTTGCCGAACCTGCTGCGAGGCGTCGCCGAGCTGCCCAAGGAGCAGCGCGGGGCCGTTGGCAGGGCCGCCAACGAAGCCCGCAAGCAGCTCGAGGCGGTGCTCGCGCACAAGCACGAGCTGCTGGCGGCGGCTGAGCTCGACGCACGCCTGGCGCAGGACCGCGTCGACGTGACGCTACCGGGCGACCCACTGCCGGCGATCGGCCGCCTGCACCTGATCACCCGCACCCGTCGCGAGATCGAGAACGTGTTCCTGGGCCTCGGCTATAGCGTCGCCGAGGGACCCGAGGTGGAGCGCGTCTACTACAACTTCGACGCGCTCAACTTCGCCGCCACGCACCCTTCGCGGCTGATGAGCGACACCTTCTACATCGAGCCGACGCAGGACATCTTCCACCCGCAGAGCCTGCTCCTGCGCGTGCACACCTCGCCGGTGCAGGTGCGCGCGATGGAGAACCAGCCGCCGCCGATCTACATCATCGTCCCCGGCCGCGTCTACCGGCCCGACTCCGACGCCACGCACACACCCCAGTTCCACCAGATCGAGGGGCTCGCGGTCGACGAGGACATCACCTTCGGCGACCTGCGCGGCACCTTGCTGACGTTCGCGCGGGCGATCTTCGGCGATGACCGCGAGGTGCGGCTGCGACCGCACTTCTTCCCGTTCACAGAGCCGAGCGTCGAGGTCGACGTCTCCTGCTTCAACTGCACCGGCGGCGTGACCGCGTCCGGCGAACGCTGCAACCTCTGCAAGGGCACCGCCTGGATCGAGATCCTCGGCGCCGGCATGGTCGACCCCAACGTGCTCGCGCACGTTGCGCAGCACGGCTACGACCCGGAGCAGGTGCAGGGATTTGCGTTCGGGATGGGGATCGAGCGGATCGCGATGCTCAAGCACGGCGTCCCCGACCTGCGCCTGTTCTACGACAACGACATCCGCTTCCTGGAGCAGTTCCACTGATGCTGGAGCAGACCCCCTGATGCGCGTGCCGCTTTCATGGCTTAGGAAGTACTGCGACAGCGGGCTGGACGCGCAGGCGCTGGCCGAGCGCCTGGCAATGACCGGCACCGAGGTCGAGCGCGTCGAGCACCACGGCGTGCGCGCACTCGAGCATTTCGTCGTTGGCAAGGTCCGCGAGCACCGCCGGCATCCCGATGCCGACCGGCTCAGCGTCTGCAGCGTCGAGCTTGGCGGCGGCGAACTCTCGCAGATCGTCTGCGGAGCGCCGAACGTGGCCGCCGGGCAGACCGTCGCGGTCGCGCGCCCCGGGGCGATCATGCCCGACGGCACCAAGCTGAAAAAGGCCAAGCTCCGCGGCCAGGAATCCAACGGGATGATCCTGGCCGAGGACGAGGTCGCGATCGGCACCGATCACGACGGGATCATGGTGCTCGCCGACAAGCACCAGGCGGGCACGCCGCTGGCGAAGGTCCTGCCGATCTCGACCGACGTGCTGGTGCTCGAGATCACCCCCAACCGGCCCGACTGCCTGGGCATCTACGGGGTCGCGCGCGAGGTCCACGCCGCCACCGGCGCGCCGCTGGCGCCGCCGCCGTGGAGTGACGATCTCGGCATCGACGGGCCGCTGGCGGGGATCGAGATCACGGTTGAGGATCAGGAGCTGTGCCCGCGGTTCACCGCCCGCATCTTCGAGTTCGTCACGATCGCGCCCAGCCCGCTGTGGTTGAAGGCGCGCTTGATGGCGGCGGGGCAGCGGCCGATCTTCAACGTCGTCGACGTCACCAACTACGTGATGCTGCTGACCGGCCAGCCGATGCACGCGTTCGATCTCGACCGGATCGCCGGCTCGCGCCTGAACGTGCGCCACGCCCGCGCCGGCGAGCAGCTACAGACGCTCGACGGGCAGGCGCGCATGCTGGACCAGCAGATGCTCGTGATCGAAGACGCGGCCGGAGCGACATCGATCGCCGGCGTGATGGGGGGCGCGCGCTCGGAGGTGGGCGAGCGCACCACCAGGGTGCTGAGCGAGGTCGCCAGCTGGCACGGCGCCAACATCCACCGCACGTCGCTCGAGCTTGGCCTGCGCAGCGAAGCCTCGAGCCGCTTCGAGAAGGGCTTGCAGCCCGAACAGGCGATGCAGGCTCAGGCGCTCGCCACGCGCCTGATGATCGAGCTGTGCGGCGCCCGCATGCGCGCCGGGACGGTCGACATCGGCGGCCCCGGGCCGGCGCCGATCACGATCCGTCTGCGCGAGGCTCGCCTGGCCGCGATCCTCGGCACCACGATCAGCCGCGAACGCTGCCGGGAGCTCCTGCAGTCACTGGAGTTCACCGTCGCCGACGCTGCCGACGGCCTCGACGTCACCGTACCCGCATTCCGCCGTGCCGACATCACGCGCGAGGCTGACCTGATCGAGGAGGTCGCGCGCCTCGACGGGCTGCAGGAGATCCCGGCGACGCTGCCGGCCACGCGTAGATTCGCGGCCGCCGCCCTGGCGGTCGGCGGCGGCCGCGCCGGCGCGCTCGCCCAGGGGCGGTTGACGCCGCGCCAGCTGCTGCGCCGCCGCGCCGCCGACGTACTCGCCGCGCAGGGCCTGCACGAGGTCGTCGGCTGGAGCTTCGCCGGCGCCGGCGACCAGGCGCGCCTGCGTCTGGAGCCCGACGGCGCGGTCGCCCTCGCGAACCCGATGTCGGCCGAGCAGTCGCACCTGCGCACGACCCTGATCGGATCGCTGCTCGACATCGCGCAGCGCAACCGCGCGCGCGGGGCCGCCGCCCTGCGCCTGTTCGAGGCGGGGGCCGTCTACCACCCCGGCGACGACGGCGAGCTGCCGCGCGAGCCGCATCACCTGGCGGCGCTGCTGAGCGGGCCGCTGCGTCCGCCGACCTGGCGCTCGGGCGAGCCGCCGGCGGCGGACTTCTTCGCCGCCAAGGGCGTGCTCACGGCACTGCTCGGCACGCTCGGCGCCGGCTGGGAGCTGCGCGCCGCCGGGCAGCCGTTCCTGCATCCGGGGCGCAGCGCCAACATCATCGCCGGGGGCGTACAGGCCGGCTGGCTCGGCGAGCTACATCCGAGCGTCGCCGTTCAATGGGACCTCGAGCAGACGGTCGCCGCCTTCGAGCTCGACCTCGACGCGCTCGGCGAGCCAGCCCTGGCATCGTACCTCGACGTGACCAGCTTCCCGGCCGTCCGCGAGGATCTCGCAGTGGTGGTCGACGAGCACGTCAGCGCCGCCGAGGTGCTGGCTGTGGTGGCCGCGGCGGGCGCGCCATTGCTGGCTGGCTGTGAGGTGTTCGACGTATACCGCGACGCCGGCAAGCTCGGTGCCGGGAACGTCTCGCTGGCACTCGCGCTGTCCTACCGTGCGTCTGATCGCACGCTCACCGACGCCGACGTCGCACGCCAGCGCGAAGCGATCGTGCAAGCGCTGGCGCGGGAGCTGGGGGGAAGGATCCGTGACCGTTAGCGTCAGCGTATTCGGCGCCAACGGCTACGCCGGCGCGCTGACGGCACGGTTGCTGGCGCGCCACCCGAGCTTCGAGCTGCGGGCCCTCACCGCCCGGAGCGACATCGGCCGGCGCCTGGACGATCTCTATCCCCACCACCGCGTCGCCCTCGAGCTGCAGGAGCTCGACTTGGACACCCACGCAGCGGTCGACGCCGCCGTGGTCGCCTATCCGCACGCCGCTGCCGCGCCGCTGGTCGCGCAGCTACGCAACCGCGGCGTCAAGGTGGTCGATCTGAGCGCCGACTTCCGCCTGCGCGACCTCGCCACCTACGAGCAGTGGTATGCGCCGCACCCGGCCCCGGAGCTGATCCCGCGGGCCGTGTACGGCCTGCCCGAGCTCTACCGCGACTTGCTTCGCGACGCTGATCTGGTCGCCAACCCTGGCTGCTACCCGACCGCGGTGCTGCTGGCGCTGGCGCCGCTGGCGCGCGCGGGCGCGATCGCCGGCGT
The DNA here is from genome assembly GCA_963709135.1 of uncultured Solirubrobacterales bacterium. GTDB lineage: Bacteria > Actinomycetota > Thermoleophilia > Solirubrobacterales > Solirubrobacteraceae > Palsa-465. The sequence continues at coordinate 27,985 of CAVPVI010000009.1, forward strand.
CGTGGTCGACGGCAAATCCGGGGTCTCGGGCGCCGGGCGCGCGGCGACCGATAAGACCCATTTCGTGACCGTCGACGAGAACGTCAACGCCTACAGCGTCCCGCGTCACCGGCACACGCCGGAGATCGAGCAGGAGCTGGCGGTGCTCGGCGCCGAGCTGACGATCACGTTCACGCCGCACCTGCTGCCGCTCGATCAGGGCGAGCTCGTCTCCTGCTACGTCGATCTGCATCCGCACGGCGCCGAGCTCGACCTCGACGCGCTCTACCAGGAGACCTATGCGGATGAGCCGTTCGTCGAGGTCGCGGCTGCTCCGCCCGGCGTGCGCGACGTGCGCGAGACCAACATCTGCCGGATCTCGGTTCACCGAGACGAGCGCAGCGGCCGTGCGATCGTGTTCGGCGCGATCGACAACCTCTGGAAGGGCTCCGCCTCACAGGCGGTCCAGAACCTCAACCTGATGTTCGGACTTGACGAGCGCGAGGGGATCGCGTGAGCGAGGAGTTGACGTGAGCTTCTTCAACTCGCGCTGGATCGAGGCGCCCGCGAACGCGACCGAGCTGCCCGGCGGTGGGCTCCCGCTCGGCTTCCGCGCGGCGGGCGTGGCCTGCGGGATCAAGCGCGACGGCGGCAAGGATCTAGGCCTGCTTCTCAGTGATGTGCCCCACGGTGCCAGCGCCGCGCGCTTCAGCCGCTCGGGCGCGCTGTCGGCGCCGGTGCTGGTCACCAAGCGCCACACGGAGCTCGGCGCGCTGCGCGCGGTCGTGGTCAACTCCGGAAACGCCAACGCCGCGACCGGCGGGCGTGGCCTCGACGATGCCGCGAAGATGCAGGGCGCCGCCGCGATCGCCTGCGGCGTCAGCGAGAAATTGGTCGCGGTCGCCTCGACCGGCGTGATCGGCGTGCCGCTGCCGATGGACGCGATCACCCGCGGAACGCTGGCTGCCTCGCGTGAGCTGCGCGCTGACGGCGAGCGCGACTTCACGGCCGCGATCTGTACCACCGACGCGTTCGAGAAGCGTGTCACGCTCGACATCGAGCTGGCAGCGGGAAGCGTGCGCCTGAGCGTTCAGGCCAAAGGCGCCGGCATGATCTCCCCGAGCTTCGCGACCCTGCTGGTGTTCATCGAGACCGACGCGCAGCTGTCCGGCGCGGAGTGCGATCTGCTGCTGGGGGTGACCGTCAGGCGGTCGTTTGACCGGATCAGCGTCGACGGGCAGCTGTCGACCTCCGACACTGTGGTCTTGCTGGCGTCCGGGGCCTCCGGGGTTGCGATCGAGCCTGAGACCCAGGACGAGCGGAGCTTCGGCGAGGCGCTCGACGCGGCCCTGCGCCAGATCGCGCTGCTGGTCGTGCGCGACGGCGAGGGCGCGCGGCGCACCGCGCGCGTCGTTGTGCGCGGTGAGGAGCGCTTCGTCGGGCGGGTGGCGCGCGCGGTCGCCGATTCGGCGCTGGTCAAGACCGCGCTGTACGGCGGCGACGCCAACTGGGGGCGGATCATCCAGGCGGTCGGCGCCGCCCTGCCGGACACGGCGCCGCTGGCGGTGGACATCGCGATCGAGGGGATCCAGGTATGCCGTAGCGGCGGCTTGCTCGCGCACGACGCCGCCGCGCTCAAAGCAGCGGTCGCGCGCGAAGAGGTCGAGTACGAGATCCAGCTGCCCGGCGAGGGTGGCGAGACCGAGCTGTTCTTCTCCGACCTCGGCCACGAGTACGTGACGATCAATGCCGACTACACGACCTAGGCCAGGTGGCTGCGGATATGCGTGACGTCGGGACACTGCTGGAGGCGCTGCCGTACATCCGCGAGTTCTACGGCAAGACGGTGGTCATCAAGTACGGCGGCGCGGCGATGACCGACGCGGCGCTGCAGGAGGAGTTCGCCCGCGACGTCGTGCTGCTCAAGTACGTCGGCATGAACCCGGTGATCGTCCACGGCGGCGGGCCCGAGATAACAAGCTACATGGAGCGGCTGGCGCTTCCGGTGCAGTTCGTCGACGGCCTGCGCGTCTCCGACGCGGCCACCGTCGAGGTCGCGAAGATGGTGCTGGTCGGCAAGGTCAACAAGGACATCGTGTTGCTGATCAACCGTCACGGCCAGCCGGCAGTCGGCCTTTGCGGCGATGACGGGCTGCTATTCCGGGTCGTCCGGCGCCCAGCGCCCAGCGGTCAGGACATCGGCTTCGTGGGACGCATCGAGCACGTCGACGTGGCCGTGCTCAACCACATCGCGCAGGACTACATCCCGGTGCTCGCGAGCGTCGGCGCGGACACCGATGGAAACTCGTACAACATCAACGCCGACGAGGCTGCCGGCGCGGTCGCGAGCGCGTTGGGGGCATACAAGGTGATCTTCCTGACCGATGTCGCCGGCTGGTGCAACGACCCGACGGATCCCGCCAGCCTGGTCTCCTACGCGACCGCCGAGCGGTTGCTGACGGCGCTGCCAGGTGTCGGCGGCGGCATGCGCCCGAAGCTCGCCGCCTGCCTCGAGGCGGTGCAGGCCGGCGTCGGCTCGGCCCACATCGTCGACGGGCGCGTGCCGCACTCGCTGCTGATCGAGCTGTTCACCGACGCCGGACACGGCACCAAGATCGACTCCGGGGGGACGCAGCGATGACGCTCGTCGAGCTACAGGCGCTCGAGCGCGAGTACGCGATCGGCACCTACGTGCGCAACCCGGTCGAGTTCGTACGCGGCTCCGGCTGCCGGCTGTGGGACGACGACGGCAACGAGTACCTCGACTTCCTCGCGGGGATCTCGGTGCTGAACGTCGGCCACTGCCACCCGCGCGTGGTCGCCGCCGTGCGCCAGCAGGCCGCGCGTCTCACGCACATCACCAACCTGTTCTACACCGAGCCGGCGATGCGCCTGTCCAAGGCGCTGTCGGTCAGCTCGCTCGGTGGCAAGGTGTTCCTCTGCAACTCTGGCGCGGAGGCCAACGAAGCCGCGATCAAGCTTGCCCGCCGCGCGCGCCCGCGCGGCGAGATCGTGGTCGCGCACGACGCCTTCCATGGTCGTACCTACGGCGCGCTGTCGGCGACGCCGCAGGAGTCCAAGCAGGCGCCGTTCGCGCCGCTGGTTCCGGGCTTCGTCGCTGTCCCCAAGGATCCGGGGGCGATCGAGGCCGCCGTCGGCGAGCAGACCGCCGCAGTCCTGATCGAGCCGATCCAGGGCGAGAGCGGCGTGCAGATCGTCGGCGACGAGGTCCTGCTGGCAGCGCGCGCGGCCTGCGATCGCAGCGGCGCGGCGCTGATCTTCGACGAGGTCCAGACCGGGATGGGGCGTACCGGCAGCCTCTGGGCCTACGAGCAGACGCCGGTTCTGCCGGATGCGATCACGAGCGCCAAGGCGCTCGGCGGCGGGCTGCCGATCGGCGCCCTGATCACCGGCCCGAGGTTGGCTGATGTCCTGCAACCGGGAGACCACGGCTCGACCTTTGCCGGCGGTCCGCTCGTCTGTGCGGCGGCGCTGGTGGCACTCGAGATCTGCTCGGATCCGCTCCTGCTGGCGTCCGTGCGCGAGCTCGGCGAGCGTCTGCGGCGCTCGCTGGCGGAGCTGCCGTTCGTCGCCGGCGTTCGCGGGCGCGGGCTGATCGTCGCGTTCGACGTCGCCGGCGCGCTGTCCGCGCCGGAGCTCGCGCGGCGCGCGCTGCTCGAGCGGCGGCTCGTTGTCAACGCGACCGGGCCGGCGACGATCCGCCTGGAGCCACCGCTGATCGTGACCGCGGCAGAGATCGACGAAGCCGTCGGGCGTCTAGGTAAGCTCGACCTGTGAAGATCCTGGGAACGGGCGAGCGGTCACGTGTCTGACCTGATCGCGTCGGAGCAGTTCACGCCTGAGCTGCTGGACGACGCTTTGGCTGGGGCGTTCACGCTCGGTCCGGACGAGATCAGCGCCGGCGAGCAGGTCTTCTACGACACCTTCGACTGCCTGGTGCGCGCCAGCGGCGCCAGCTTGCGCCACGAGCACGGACTGCTGGCGCTGATCGCCCGCGACGACGGGCAGGCGGACGGCAGCGCGGACTGCGCTTGCACTGCGTCGCTGACGATCGAGGAGCTCTCGACACCGCTGCTGGGCAACCAGCTGCCGGTGGGGGCACTGCGCGACGCCGTGGCGCAGGTGATCGACGTGCGTGCGCTGCTGACGCTCGCGCGGGTGCGCGTCGTGGCACACCAGCGCCGCGTGCTCGACAGCCGCGAGAAGACGATCGTACGTGTGGCGGTGCAGTCTCCTGCGGTGCTGACCGCCAGCGGCCGCGAGATCGCGCTGCGTAGGCGCGTACGGCTACAGGGCGTACGCGGCTACGACGGCGAGCTGGCGCGCGTGCACGAACTGCTGCTCACGCGCCTGGGGCTGGTCGAGGCCGCCGAGCCACTGGTCGACGAAGCCGTGCGGGCGCTCGGCGGCGTGCCCGCCGGTATCAGCTCCAAAGTCGATGTGAGGCTGGATCCGCAGGATCGGACCGACCACGCCGCGGTGCTGGTCCTGCAGCGGCTGCTGGAGGTGATGGACGCCAACCTGCCCGGCACGCTCACCGACACCGACACCGAGTTCCTGCACGACTACCGGGTCGCCGTGCGCCGCACACGCTCTGTACAGCGCGAGCTTGCGGGCGCGTTCGAGCCCGGGCCGCTGGCGGCGATGCGAGCCGAGTTTCGCTGGCTGCAGCAAATCACCGGCGATTCGCGCGACCTCGACGTCTACCTGCTCGGCTTCGAGTCGATGCAGGCACTGCTGCCGGCGCCGCTGCAGGCGGACTTGCAACCGCTGCGGGGCGTGCTGGCGCGCCGGCGCCTGCTCGCACGGCGGGAGATGCTCCGCGCGCTGCGCTCGCAACGCGCGCTGGCGGCGCGCGCGGATTGGGAGGCGCTGCTGGCGTCGCTCGAGGGGCGTCCGGAGCTCGAGCGGCCCGCCTGTGCGCGGCCGATCGGCAAGGTCAGCTCGCAGCGGATCCGCAAGGTGTACCGCCAGATGGTGAAGATGGGCGACTCGATCGGCCCTAGCAGCCCGCCGGAGGACTACCACGAGCTACGCAAGAAGGGCAAGGAGCTGCGTTACCTGCTCGAGCTGTTCGGCGTGCCGCTGCACGACGAGCTCGTCGTGCGGCCGATGATCCGCGCGCTGAAAGGGCTGCAGGACGTGCTCGGCCGCCACCAGGACCGCGAGATCCAGATCGGAACGCTGCGCGCGCTCGCCGCTGAGGTCTCGGCGCTACCGGGCGGAGCCGGCGCGCTGCTCGCGATCGGGGCGCTGATCGAGCGCCTGGATCGCGACATGCTGACGGCCCGCGGCGAGTTCGCGGCCAGCTTCGCCGTGTTCGCCTCGCCTGAGCAGCGTCGGTTGGTCAAGGAGACGTTCGCGTGAGTGATCCGCCGGCCATGCGCCGGCTGGCCGGGGAGGCGCTCGCGTGAGCTATGCGCTGGCCACGTACAACATCAAGGGAGGCGTCGGCAAGACCTCGACCGCTGTCAACCTCGCCTACCTCGCCGCCCGCGAGGGCCACCGCACGCTGCTGTGGGACGTCGATCCGCAGGGCGCCAGCACCTACCTGTTCCGGATCGAGCCGCGCGTGCCGGGCGGCGGCCGCAAGCTGGTAGCGCTGCGCTCGCCGGTGCACGAGCTGATCAAGGGGACCGACTTCGAGCTGCTCGACCTGCTGCCGGCCGATTTCTCCTACCGGCACCTCGATCTCGCGCTGGACGGCTTCCGCAAGCCGACGCAGCGGCTGGCGCGCGTGCTGGCGCCGTTGCGCGGCGAGTACGACTACATCTTCCTCGACTGCCCGCCCAGCATCTCACTTGTGTCGGAGAGCGTGTTCGAGCTTGCCGACGTGCTGCTCGTGCCGGTGATCCCGGCGACGCTGTCGGCGCGCACGTTCGATCAGCTCGAGGCGCTCGCCGGCGGCGGGCCGAAGGTGCTCGCGTTCTTCTCGATGTCCGACGCGCACAAGCCGCTGCACCGCGACCAGATGGCACGCCTGCGCGCGATCCACCAGCTGACGATGCTCGGCGCGTCGATCCCGCAGTCCGACGACGTCGAGCGCATGGGGGAGGAGCGCAACCCGGTAGCGGTGTTTGCGCCCGGGAGCCTCGCGGCCGTCTCCTACCGAGCGCTGTGGCTGGACATCCAGCGGCGCATCGGCGCCAACCACGGTTGAGCGGCGCGCCTGGCCCGCGCCCGCGGCCGCGCTTCGGCGCGGTTTCAGCGTCCGAGCGACACCAGGCGTCGCTGAGCGGCGAGCTTGCGCCCGGCCGCCCGCGCGGCGCGCAACATCGGTGAGGACCAGGCCGTCAGGATCTGAGCGTCGATCAGCTCGTTGGACAGGCTGCGCTTGTAGCGTTGCTCGCCACAGCCCCAGTCGAGCGTCGTCACCGACGGGTCCACTGCGGCGAGCTGCACGAGCTCTGCGTTGGCGATCAGCCCGGCGCTGTAGCGAGCCCACGCGGGCGACACGCGGTTGTCCCAGACCCGCAGCTCGCCGCCGTCCTGCAGGCACAGCGCGTAGCCGGCGAGCGAGCCGTCGATGCGTACCGCCAGCAGCCTCCATAGATCCACGTGGCGCGCGATGATCGCGTCGTAGAACATCGCCTGCCGCGGGTCGTCCAGCAGGGTCTGGCCGCGCAGCTCCAGATCGCGTTCGCGGTGGACGCGCACCAGTTCGGGCAGCGTCGTCTTGATCGCGTCCCATGCCACCAGCCACTCGAGCTCGAGGCGGTGGCCCTCGCGCTTGATCCGGTTGCGGGCCTTGGCCACGGCGCTGGCCGTGTTGCGAGACAGCCATTGCGCCGGCGGGCGGTCGTCGTTGAACCGCAGCACCGGCCGCGGATTGCCGGGCAGCAGCTCCACGTTGGGGAGCCGCGCGCGCAGCGCCGAGGTCAACGGCGAGACTTGCGGCAGCTGGCGCACGCGCAGCGTCCAGCGCGTGCGCAGCTCCTGCAGCGCGTCGAGGATTGCGGCGGCGAGGCCGGTCGCGGCGGCGTCGCTGCAAGCCGCCAGCGGCGAGCACATCAGGGCATCGTTCCCGATCGAAACCACGTCGAGGCCCAGCCGCGTGCGGCGCCTGGCGAGCGGTGCGACCGCTGTCGCCTGACCCCCCTCGATCAGCGTCAGAACCCAGGGATCCCAGCACGAGAAGGCATCCAGCCAACTCTGCAACCACTTCCGGCGGGCCAGCAGCGGCACCCCGCGGATGTCATGCACGCGATCGAGCCAGGCGGCGCTGTCACGCAGCGCGAACGGCCCAGAGCACTTGATCAGACGGGTCGGCTGCGTGCCGGCAGGGGTCGAGCCGGCAGCTCCGCCCTCGGTCTGCTTGCCTGAGATCATCAACTTCGGGCTCCCGCACGTCGGCTGCTGATCAGCACTCCGAAGGAACGGCGCAGACACCGTTGAGCTTGCGGTCCGTCGCACCGCCCCAAGAAGTTCCCTCGTAGCCCGCGGCCGCGGCGCTTGGGCAATACCCTTGGCCGCATGCCAAACGATTCCGGTGAGGTCCGAACCGCCTCCTACCAGGCCGATCCGGCCGAGGTCTATCGCGTCCTGCTGCTCTACAGCGGCGGGCTCGACACCAGCGTGATGCTGAAATGGATCCGTGACCAGTACGACGCCGAAGTGGTGGCGCTGACGGTCAACCTGGGCCAGCCCGGGGAGGACTACGAGGTGGTCCGCGGCAAGGCGCTTGCGATCGGCGCGATCGAGTGCCACGTGGTCGACGCGCGCGAGGAGTTCGCGCGCGAATACGTCGCGCGCGCGATCAAGGCCAACGCCGTGTACGGGCTCGGTTATCCGCTGTTCACGGCGCTCGGGCGGCCGCTGATCGCCAAGCTCGCGGTCGACTACGCGCGGCGCAGTGGTTGCGACACGATCGCCCACGGCTGCACCGGCAAGGGCAACGACCAGGTCCGCATCGAAGCGACGATCGCCACGCTCGCACCGGAGCTGAAGGTGATCGCACCGGTACGCACCTGGCAGATGGGCCGCGACGAGGAAGTCGCATACGCGCGCCAGCACGGGATCCCAGTCAAGGGCGGCACCGAGACGGCGCCCTACTCGATCGACGACAACCTCTGGGGGCGCTCGAGCGAGGGCAAGTGGATCGAGGATCTGTCGAGCGCGCCGCACGATGACGTGTTCCAGCTGGTGACGCTTCCAGAGCAGGCGCCCGACGAGCCCGAGACGATCGTGATCGACTTCGAACGCGGACTGCCGGTCGCCTTGAACGGCCGGCGGCTCGGGCTGGTCGAGCTGATCGAGCAGGTTGGCGCCCTCGGCGCCCGCCACGGCGTCGGGATCGTCGACCAACTCGAGGACCGGGTCGTCGGCCTCAAGGTGCGCGACATCTACGAGGTCCCGGCCGCGGCGATCCTGCTGCGTGCGCACGCCGAGCTCGAGCGGCTGGTCTCGACGATCCACCAGGACCAGTTCAAGACCGGGCTTGACCAGAAGTGGGCCTACCTCGTCTACGCGGGCCTTTGGTGCGAGCCGCTGCGCGAGGACCTCGACGCATACATGGACGCCGCCAACGAGCACGTCACCGGCGAGATCGGCGTCAAGCTCTACAAGGGCTCGGCGCGGGTCGTCACCCGCAGCTCGCCCAACGCCGTCTACGACGCGCAGCTCGCCACCTTCTCGGAGTCCGGCGGGCTGTTCAAGCAGACAGCTTCGCCGGGCTTCATCGACCTCTGGTCGCTGCAGTCACGGATGGCCTGGCGGGTGCGCCACGATCCGCGCCCCTAGAGCCGGCCAGGCGGCGGCGCGGGCGCGCCCGATGATCGTGGCGCGGGTGCGCAGGATGCTGGTGGCCCGGGCGCGCACGATCGTCCAGAACGTCCGCACCGCGGCCTATCCTCCGTTTCCCGGATGACACACGCCTGCGCCCATCTCCACGTCCACTCCGAATACTCGCTGCTCGACGGCGCCTGCAAGATCGACAAGCTCGCGGAGCGCGCGGCATCATTCGGCCAGCCGGCGCTGGCGCTCACCGACCATGGCGTCATGAACGGGGCGGTCGAGCTGTTCACGGCCTGCCGCAAGCACGGGATCAAGCCGATCCAGGGCTGCGAGGTCTACGTCTGCGATGACCATCGCAAGCGTGCCAGCGGCCGCATGCGCTACTACCACCTGACGCTGCTGGCGCAGAACGCGGTCGGCTACCGGAACCTCGTGAAGCTCTGCTCAGCCGGGTTCCTGGAAGGTTTGCAGCGCGGCAAGCCGCTGGTCGACGCGGAGCTGATGGCGGCCCACGCCGAGGGTGTGATCGTGCTGAGCGGCTGCTTGGCGTCGCGCTTCTGCCAGGCGCTGCTCCACGACAAGCCACGTGACGCGCGCGCGGCAGTGGACGAGCTGCTCAACATCTACGGACCGCAGAACGTCTACTTCGAGGTACAGAAGAACGGCCTCGCGGACCAGGACAAGGCGAACGAGGGGATCGTGCGGATCGCGCGCGAGGTCGGGCGGCCGCTGGTCGGCACCGGTGACGTGCACTACCTGCGACGCGAGGACTACGACAACCACCGGGCGCTGCTGTGCGTGCAGACCAAGTCGACGCTGGCGGCGCCGAAGATGACGTTCGAGACCAACGAGTTCTACCTACGTTCGAGCGATGAGATGGCGTCGGTGTTCTCGCAGTGGCCCGAGGCGCTGGCCTCGACGCTCGAGATCGCGCAGCGCTGCGATGTCGAGCTCGAGCTCGGACGGCAGCTGATCCCGAGCTTCGCGTGCCCGGGCGGCGTGCCCGAGCGCGAGTACGTTCGCGAGCTGGTGCTCACGGGCCTGGCGCGGCGCTATGGCGATCCGGTGCCCTCCGAGGCGCTGGCGCGCGCCGATTACGAGCTCGACGTGATCGAGAAGATGGGCTTCAGCGCCTACTTCCTGATCGTCTGGGACTTCGTCAAGTACGCCAAGGACGCCGGTATTCCGGTCGGGCCCGGCCGCGGCTCGGCGGCGGGCTCGATCGTGGCTTATAGCCTGGCGATCACCGACGTCGATCCGATCCGCTACGACCTCCTGTTCGAGCGTTTCCTGAACCCCGAGCGGGTCTCGATGCCTGACATCGACATCGACTTCTCGGTGCGCGGGCGTGAGCAGGTGATCCGCTACGTGACCGACAAGTACGGCAAGGACTCGGTCGCGCAGATCGTGACCTTCGGCAAGATGTTCCCCCGCGCCGCGACGAGGGACGCCGCGCGCGTGCTCGGCTACCCGTATGCGGACGGCGACAAGCTCGCGAAGCTGATCCCCGATCCAGAGCAGGGACGCGCTCCGCACTTCGAGGACTGCCTGGCCGAGGGCCAGCCGCTGGCGGTCGCGATCTCGCAGGATCCGAACGCGGCCAGGATCATCGAGGTCGCGCAGGGGCTGGAGGGGATCGTGCGCAACTCCTCGATCCACGCCGCCGCGGTCGTGATCGCGGACCGGCCGCTGACCGAGATCGTGCCGCTGCAGCTGGCCGATTCGAACAAGACCGACGAGCACGGCGAGCGCATCTACCGGACCGTCACGCAGTTCTCGATGAAGCCCGTCGAGCAGCTGGGCCTCTTGAAGATGGACTTCCTGGGGCTGCGTAACCTCGACGTGATCGAGGACGCGCTCGACATCATCGAGCGGTCAAGCGGCGCGCGCCCGGACATGTCGACGCTGGCGCTCGATGACGCGAGGACCTACGAGATGCTGGCCCGTGGCGAGTCGATCGGGGTGTTCCAGTTCGAGTCCGAGGGGATGCGGGAGGCGCTCAAGAAGGTCAGGCCCAGCAAGTTCGACGACCTCGTGGCGCTCGTGGCGCTGTATCGCCCGGGGGCGATGGAGCAGATCCCCAACTATGCACGCGGCAATCACGATCCCGAGTCGATCACCTACGCGGACCCGCGCCTGGAGCCGATCCTCGAATCGACCAACGGCGTGATCATCTACCAGGAGCAGGCGATGCGGATCTCCAAGGATCTCGCCGGCTTCAGCGGCGCCCGCGCTGACGACCTGCGCAAGGCGATCGGCAAGAAGAACCGCGAGGCGATGGCCAAGCTGAGGCCCGAGTTCGTCGCTGGCTGCCGCGCATCCGGCACCGCCGAGGCGGTGATCGAGTTCCTCTGGGCGACCAACGAGAAGTCGGCCGACTACAGCTTCAACAAGTCCCACGCCGCCTGCTACGCGCTGATCGCATACCGGACCGCGTGGCTGCGCGCGAACTTCCCCGCAGAGTACATGGCGGCGCTGATCTCGTCGGTGATGGACACCAAGGACAAGGTCCCCTTCTTCGTCGCGCAGGCAGAGCAGATGGGGATCGAGATCCTGCCGCCCGACGTGAACCTCTCCGACCACCGCTTCGTCGTCGTCGATGGCAACATCCGGTTCGGCCTCGACGCCGTCAAGGGCGTCGGCTTCGCCGCCGTCGAGGCGATCAAACGCGCGCGCGACGACGCCGGGCCGTTCCGCGACCTTTGGGATTTCTGCGCGCGGGTCGACGGTCGCACGGTCAACAAGAAGGCGATCGACGCGCTGATCAAGTGCGGCGCGTTCGGCTCCACCGGCGCCAGCCGCAAGGGCATGCTGAGCGTGCTCGAGCAGGCACAGGCGGCGGGACAGAAAGCCCAGCAGGACGCGCAGAGTGGCCAGGGGTCGATCTTCGACCTCGGCTTCGACGGGGGCGGCGGCGGCGCCGGCGGACCTGGCGGCGGTGCGCTACTGACACCGAGCCACGCGCCGATCCCGGCGGCGGAATTCGACCGCACCGAGTTGCTGGCGGCCGAGAAGGAATCCATCGGTCTGTTCATCTCCGCGCATCCGCTCAAGGCGCTCGGCCCGGCGATGGCGGCGGCGACGGACTGCTCGCTGGCGGCGCTCAGCGAGCGCCGCGACGGCGATCCGGTGACCGTCGGCGGGATCATCAGCCAGACCAAGCGCCTGCGCACCAAGAAAGGTGACTCGATGATGTTCGCGACGCTCGACGATCTCGACGGATCGGTCGAGATGGTCGTGTTCGCCAAGACGCTGGAGGAATGCGCCAGCGCGCTCCTCGCCGATGCGATCGTGCTCGTACGCGGCCGCGTCGATCACAAGGACCAGGCGCGGACCTGCCTGGTCGTGAATCAGGTCGACCGCTTCGAGCCGACCGGCGAGGAGCTGGAGAAGGCCCAGGCGGCCGCCGACCGGGCTTCGACGCAGGCCGCCGAAGCGCTGCGGATCCGGCTCAACGCCGCGGCTGTGCCGATGGCGTCGCTGGGCGAGCTCAAAGACGTGCTGGCAGGCTTTCCCGGCGAGTCGGACGTCGTAATCGAGTTGTGCACCCGCTCAGGCGAGCGACGCCTGCGTCTCGGGCCGGACTTCCGCGTGTCCCGTAGCGCCGGACTGCACGCCGAGTTGGAAGCGCTGCTCGGCATCGCGATCCTGCCGCCGGCAGTAGCCGCTAGCCAGAGGAGCGCTCGTCTGGGGACGGCGTGATCAGCATTACGCCATATACGCGTAATGCTGATCACGCCCGTCCTCCGGTGCCGACTCGGCGCCCTCCCGCGCGCGCTTGCAGGCCTTGCGTGCGCAGCTTGCGCGCCAGGGCTATATCCGCAGCGTTGACCTGTCCGCCGGCATGGCCGGTCTCGAGCACGCAGGGCATCGCCTGCAAGCGCGGCTCGGACAGGAAGACCGCGAGACCGCTCTCGCCGATCTCGCCGTCGCCGGGCGCGGCGTGGCGGTCGCGGTTGGATCCCAAAGGGGTCATCGAGTCGTTGCAGTGCAGCGACCGCACGCGGCCCAGGCCGACCGTGCAGTCGCATGCGCGCAGCGTCTCGTCGAGGCCTGCGCCGGTCCTGACCTCGTAGCCGGACGCCAGCAGGTGGCAGGAGTCGAGGCACAGGCCGAGCCGCGGGCCTGCGCCAGACGCTTCGATCAGCTTGGCGAGCTCCTCGAACGAGCGTCCGAGCGTGCCGCCGGCACCGGCGGTGTCCTCCAGGTGCAGCTCGCAGCGCTCCGACTCGGCGAGCGCCTCGCCGATCACCGCTCCGGCACGCGTGATGGCCGCGGCGACGTCGCCCTTCTTGGCCGAGCCGGCGTGCAGCACGACGCCGTGCGCGCCGATCGCGTCGCCGACGCGCAACGATTGGGTCAGCGACGCCAGCGACTTGGCCCGGATCTCCGCGTCCTCCGAGGCGCAGTTGATCAGGTACACGGCGTGGATCAGGACGGCTTCGATCGGGCTGGCGGCCAGCGCTTGGCAGAACGCCTCGAAGTCCTCCTCGCCATAAGCCGTCGGCTTCCACATGCGCGGCGACTGGTTGAAGATCTGGATCGATCCGGCACCCAGATCGACGCCCCGCGTAACGGCTTGCGCAAGGCCGCCGGCCTGTGAGACGTGTGCTCCGATTAGCATGGCAACTCAACCCTCATGCGTGTTCGCTTCGCTCCATCTCCCACTGGGGCGCTCCACATCGGCGGCGCCCGAACCGCTCTCTACAACTGGCTCCTGGCTCGCGGTCCAGGCGAGCGCCCCGGCAGCGCTGCCGGTACGTTTGTGCTGCGCATCGAAGATACCGACCGCGAGCGCTCTACCCCTGAGAACGTCGAGCAGATCCTCGACGCGCTGCGGTGGCTTGGGCTCGACTGGGACGAAGGGCCGGTCTTCCAGACCGCCAACGCCGGCCGCCACGCGCAGGCCCTCGCGCAGCTGATCGACGGGGACCACGCCTACCACTCCAACGCCACCGCCGACGATGTCAAGCAGTACAAGCTGAAGCATGGTTCAGACCGCGGCTTTCGCGGCGCCGCCGAGGCGTCCGGCGCGGTGCGACTGCGCGTTCCGGACAGCGGCTACACGACCGTCGATGATGTCATCCGGGGCGAGACGCGATTCCCGAACGCCAGCATCGACGACCCCGTGATCGCTCGCGCCGACGGGTCCGTGCTGTACAACTTCGCGGTCGCGGTAGACGATCTGGACGCTCGGATCACCCACGTCGTGCGCGGCGAGGATCATCTGTCCAACACGCCCAAGCAACTGCTCGTATTCGAGGCGCTCGGCGCTACGCCGCCGCTCTACGCGCACCTTCCCCTCCTGCACGGGCCCGACGGCAAGAAGCTGTCCAAGCGTCACGGCGCGGCATCGGTGCAGGAGCTGCGCGATGCCGGCTACCTGCCGGAGGCGGTCGACAACTACATCGCGTTGCTGGGCGCCGGCTTCGCCTCCGACGAGGAGCATTTCAGCCTGCCCGAGCTGGCCGAACGCTTCCGCCTGCAGCGCGTCTCCAAGAACCCGGCCGTGTTCGATGAGCGCAAGCTGCGTCACATCAACGGGCGCCACCTGCGCGAGCTCGGGATCGACGAGTTGACCCGCCGCCTGGAGCAGTACACCGGCCGCTCCGGGCTGCGCGACGCGGTCGCGATCTCACGCGAGAAGATCCAGACGCTGGCGGACTTCTGGCCGCTGGCGGGCTTCCTGTTCGACGGGCCGGCGGATGACCCGGCGGCATTTCGCAAGGTGCTCGAGCGCGACGGTGCGCCCGAAGCGCTCAGGGCGGCCCGTGACGCGCTGGCGGCGGTCGAGCCGTTCACGGCGGGCGGCGTCGAGGCGGCGCTCAGGGAGGTGGTTAGCAGGCGCGGATGCAAGCCGATGGACGTCTTCCAGCCGGTCCGCGTCGCGATCGCCGGAACGACCGTTTCGCCGGGTATCTTCGAGAGCGTTGCCTTGCTTGGCCGTGAACCGGTGCTTGCGCTCGTCGATCGTACGCTCGAGCGCCTCGCCTGATCGCGGTCGAGCGCTAGGGTGCAGTTTAACCCCGGTAGTACATCTGCCGATTAGGGTGGTTGGGGTGGTCAAGTCCGAAGAGATTCGCTCCGTTTTCACCAGCGCCGCGGTGAGCGACTGGGGTTTGGTCTCAACCACAAGCGAGATTTGATGACGACTACCGATCCATACGCCACGCGCGAGCGCCGGCACAACGAGGGCCACGGCCGCCGACTGACGCACGCATTCGAGGCGCTCGAGGCATTCCCGGTGATGACCGAGTCCCGCAACCGCGTGCTGCGGATGTTCGAGGGCGGCGAGCCGTCGAGCTCGGACATCGTTTCCGCGGTCGAAGGCGATGTCGCCCTCGCGATCGCGGTTCTGCGGCTCGCCAACCAGGTCGACGGGCCCTTGCGCGGTCACGTCGAAAGCGCGGTCGGTGCCCTCGAGGTGCTGCAGCCGGCCACGATCCAGTCGATTGCCAGCCGCGCGCGGACCTACGACTTCTTCGAGCGCACGGCCGTATGGCAGACGATCCCGGAACGCTTCCGCCTGCATGGCGTCGCCACCCAGCGTGCCGCCGACCGCGTCGCCGCGGAGATCGGCTACGGGCAGCGGGACCGGTTGATGGTCAACTCGCTGCTCCACGACGTCGGCAAGCTGGTGCTCGTGCACGCCTACCCCGGCTACCCACGCCGGGTTCACGGGGATGCACGCACGCCTGAGGAGCGCCTGCAGAAGGAGCGCTTGGAGCTCGGCGTCGACCACGCTCTGGTTGGCGGCGTGCTGGCCCGGCGCTGGGGCTTGCCCCAGGGCTTTGCGCGCGTGATCGAGAACCACCACTCCGAGCGGGCCGAAGGCGAGGCGGCAATCGTGCGGCTGGCAGATATGCTCGCCCATTACGTGCTCGGCGGCCATGTCACGCCGGCGGAGTTGCTCGGCGCTGCCCGCGCCGTCGAGCTGAAGCCATCCGATCTGCGCACCGTGATGTATGACCTGCCGCTCTCCTCGACGGCGACCCGGCCGCGACAGGTCGATCCATGCCCGATGTCGACGCGTGAGGTCGACGTGCTCAGGCGCCTTGCGAAGGGCATGGTCTACAAGCAGATCGCCAGCGAGCTGGGCCTCTCGACCAGCACCGTGCGCACCCACCTGCACAACGTTTACGGCAAGCTGGGCGCGATGGACCGCGCCCAGGCGGTGCTGATCGCCACCGAGCGCGGCTGGATCTGAGCGCCCGGCGCCAGCGACATCGATCAATCCTGCATGGCCTCACGCGCATCGCTGCGGCCGGAAAGGTTTAATCGAAAGACACATGATCTCGATCACTTCCAAGTCCCCTTATGCCGTGCGTGCCCTTGTCGAGCTTTACCGCCACGGCGACACATCCCCTGTTCCGATCGCAGAGCTCGCCAAGCGCGGTGATATTCCAGTGCAGTTTCTCGAGCAGCTGTTCGCGACGCTGCGGCGCGGTGGGATCCTGCGCTCGCAGCGGGGCGTGAAGGGCGGCTACACGTTTGCGCGCCGCGCCGACGAAGTCACGGTACTGGAGGTCGTCGAGCTACTCGACGGTCCCCTCGGCCAGGACGCCGCGGGTGTGTTCGTCCAAGCCGCCGACGCCGCCCGCGTCGTCCTGGCGGATTGGACGATCGCCGGCATCGCCGAGGACGAGGCTCGCCTCGCCGGCGTCGCCATGTATCACATCTGAGCTGCCCGGCTACGCGAACACCTCCGCCTCACGCGCGCGGCGTGAAGCGCCGATCGAGGCGAGCACCACCAGGCCGATGCCGAGCAGTTCGCGCCGGCTCAGGTTCTGACCGAGCACGAGGAACCCGGCGAGTGCGGCCATCGCCGGTTCGATGCTCATCAGCACTCCGAACACGTTCGTTGCGATCCTTCTCAACGCCTCCATCTCGAACGAGTAGGGGATCGCGGAGGAGAGCATCCCAACCGCTGCGCCGAGCGCCAGCGAGTGCGGCTCCAGGAGCTTGGTGGCGCCCTCGATCAGGCCGTCAGGCAGCGCCACGAGCGATGCGACGCACATCGCCAGCGCCAGCCCGGCGCCGTCGTCGAAGGCCCTGCCGACGCGCGCGTTGACGAGGATGTAGAGGCCCCACATGCAGGCGGCGATCAACGCGAACACGACACCGAGCGCGTTGAGCCCGTGCGCGTCTCCGTGCATCAGCGCGAGGATGCCGGCGGCCGCGAGCGTCACCCACAGCAGGTCGAGCCGCTCGCGGGACCCCGCCACCGCCACCGTTAGCGGTCCGACGAACTCGATCGTGACGGCGATCCCCAGCGGGATCCGATCGAGTGCGTGGTAGAAGCTCAGGTTCATCGTCGCCAGCACGAGCCCGAACAGCGCCGCCAGGGCCAGCTCCCGCCTGCTTCTCGCTCGTAGGCGCGGTCGCCAGATGAGCGCCAGCACGATCGTCGCCGACACGAGCCGAAGCAGCACCGCCCCACCGGGTCCGATCCGCGCGAACAGCGTCGCCGCCAGCGCCGAGCCGAACTGCACCGAAGCGATCCCGCCGATCACCAGTGCCGGCGACGGCGCCCGTGCCAACAGGCCGGGGCCGGGCGCGGGAAGGTCCGCCGAGCTCATGCATCGATGCTAGCCCCGGCGCGCCCCGGCGCGCCGGGGTCAATGCGTCGCTGATGCGCGAAGGCAGCTCACGAGCTCGTCGAGGCTTGCGGCGATCGCACCGCCGCTGTCGAGAATCAACGTCTGCACCTGCAGGTTGACGCTCACACCGGCTTCGCCCGCCTGGCGGAGATCGCTGCGCAGGCCGAAGCAGGTCAGACCCAGCGCCGCCGCGAAGCCGATCTCGACCACGGTGCCCGAATCGAGCTCCTGTCCCTCGAGGTACGCCGCCAGCAGCGTGCATGACCTGATCGCGGCGACGTTGCGCCGACCGATCTGGAGCGCCGCCGCGCGCTCCGCTACCGCAGCGCCGGCCGCCTGCAGCTCGGCGGCTGTCGTCAACGCCCATGGATCGACGGGTTCCACGACCGTCGCCAGCGCGGGCAGGAGCACGCCTGCGTAGTAATGCCGACCAGCCTCGGTGAAGCCCAGCGGACTCGCGACATAGCATCTCGGCCACTTGGCGCCGCGGCTCATGGGGCACATCGTGACGCAACCGCCCGACGGCAAGTCCGGGGAACCTCATACCGCCGAGCTGGCTGGTTTCATAGTGAGTGCGTGCCCGCCCTGCTCGTCCTCTACCGACGTGATCGCCTGACCGGCAGCGAACGCGCGAAGCTGCGCGCGGCCGGCGTCGAGACTTCGATCTACAGCGAAGAGCCCGGCGCCGAGTGGTGCTTCTACGTCGAGAGCGTCGCCGCGCTGTCCGATGCTGACCGGGGGGTGCTGCGCTGGCTGCTCGGCGAGACATTCGATCCCGACGGGTTGACCGAGCGCAGCGGACTGGACGGCGGCGCTCGGACGGTGCTCGAGATCGGCCCACAACTTCACTTCCGCACGCCGTGGTCCTCTAACGCCCAGAAGATCTGTGAACGCGTCGGCCTGCGGGCAGTGACCCGGATCGAACGCTCCCGCCGGCTCGCAGTCGCCACCGCAGTCGCCGGTTCGCGGCTGCGAACGCTGGCCGATTCGCTGCACGATCGCATGACACAGGCCATCTATGAGCGGTCGCTGGAGAGCTTCGGCGTCGCCCAGACGCCACAGGCAGTGTTCCGGATCCCGGTCCTGGCGGAAGGGGTCGATGCCCTACGGGAAGCAAATCACCGCTTCGGCCTGGCGATGGACGACCACGACCTTGCCGCGTATCTGGAGCTGTTCGCCGGCCGGCTGCGGCGCGACCCGACCGACGTCGAGCTGTTCCAGCTCGCGCAGGGCAACTCCGAGCACTCCCGTCACGGGTTCTTCAAAGGCCGTCTCGTGATCGATGGTGCCGACCTCGCCACCAGCCTGATGGAGATCGTCAAGGAGCCGTGGCGGCGCAATCCCGCGAACTCGGTGATCGCCTTCCATGACGACAGCTCCGCGATCGCCGGCTATGCCGTACCGGTGCTGGCCCCGACTGAGCCTGGGGCCGCCAGCCTGTACCGGCTGCAAACGCGGACATACCATCCGACGCTGACCGCGGAAACCCACAACCATCCGACCGGCGTGGCGCCTTACCCCGGTGCGGCGACTGGCGGCGGCGGGCGAATCCGGGATAACCAGTGCGTCGGTCGCGGCGGTCTCGTGGTCGCGGCGGCGGCCGCATACTGCACGGCCAACTTGCACATTCCCGGTTACGAGCTGCCGTGGGAGCACGACGGCCGTGTGCACCCCGAGAACCTCGCGAGCCCGCTGGAGATCCTGATCGAGGCGTCCAACGGCGCGTCCGATTACGGCAATTGCTTCGGCGAGCCGGTGTTGCTGGGCCACGCCCGCACGGTTGGCCTGGGCACCCCGGACGGTTACCGCGCGTTCTTCAAGCCGATCATGTACTCCGCCGGTGCCGGCATGATCGATGCGCGCCACGTCGACAAGCACGCGCCGCAGGCGGGAATGTTGGTAGTGCAGATCGGCGGCCCTGCGTACCGGATCGGGATGGGCGGGGGTGCTGCGTCGTCTTTGATCTCGGGCGAGAATGCCGCCGAGCTCGATTTCGACTCGGTGCAGCGCGGCGATCCCGAGATGGCCCAGGTCACCGACCGGGTGATCGCTGCATGTGTCGCGCTGGGCGCCGAGAATCCGATCCGCTCAGCGCATGATTACGGCGCGGGCGGCGCCTCCAATGCCGTCACCGAGATCCTTGACCCGGCCGGCGGCGTCATCGAGCTCGGCGCGATGCCATCCGGTGACGCGAGCCTGTCGGTCCGGGAGTTGTGGGGTTGCGAGGCGCAGGAGCGCAACGTGTTCCTGATGGACGCCGCGCAGTACGGCCGCTTCGAGCAGATCTGCCGCCGGGAAGGATGCCCCGTGGCGGTGATCGGGCAGATCACCGGCGACGGGCTGCTGGTGGTCCGCGGCAAGGACGGTGGCCGGCCGGTGGAGCTGCCGCTGGCGCCGATCCTCGGGGAGTTGCCGCCGCGCACCCTGGACCTGAGGACCGTCGCGCGGACCCTCGAGCCGCTCGCGCTTCCGGCTGAGCTGACGGTGGCGGCTGCGCTGCAGCGAGTGTTGCGACTGCCGGCGGTGGCGTCCAAGCGCTATCTGACCACCAAGGTGGACCGCTGCGTGACCGGGCTGGTCGCACAGCAGCAGTGCGTCGGCCCGTACCACACGCCGGTCGCGGATTCCGCCGCGGTCGCCCACTCTCACCTCGGCGTGACCGGCACCGCGCTGGCTCAGGGCGAGCGGCCGCTGGTTGGTCTGATCTCGCCGGCGGCACAGGGGCGGATGACGGTCTGCGAAGCGGTCTTGAACTTAGCCGGGGCGCACGTCGGTGCGCTGCGCGAGGTGCGGTGCTCGGCGAACTGGATGTGGGCCGCGAAGCTCGAAGGCGAAGGTGCGCGCCTGCACGAGGCGGCCAGCGCGATGGCCGGCGCGATGATCGAGCTCGGGGTAGCCGTCGACGGCGGTAAGGACAGCCTCTCGATGGCGGCCGTCGCCGGCGGCGAGACCGTCAAAGCCCCGGGGCAGCTCGTGATCGCCGCCTACGCCGCGATGCCCGACGTCAGAGTCAAGGCGACGCCTGATCTCAAGCACTCGGGCGCCAAGCTGTTGCTGATCGACCTCTCCGGCGGCCGCACGCGCCTGGGCGGATCCGCGCTCGCCCAGGTGTACGGGCAGCTCGGCGACGAGTGCCCGGATCTCGAGAACGTGCCGATGCTTGCCCGGGCCTTCGCGGTGATCCAGCAGCTGCACGCCGACGGGCTGATCGACGCCTATCACGACCGCTCCGACGGCGGCTTGGCAGTGACTTTGATCGAGATGGCGCTCGCCGGCGACCGCGGCCTCGACGTCAAGCTGCCGGACGGCGAGGAACTCGCCACCCTGTTCTGCGAGGAGGCCGGCGCCGTGATCGAGGTCGCGCCGGCGAACCTCGGGACGGTTCGCGGCCGCTTGCAAGCGGCCGCAGTCCCGTCGATCGAGCTCGGCGAGACCGGCGCCGCCGGCGGCAGGGTCCGGATTCGCGTCGGCGCGCGCCTGGTACTCGACGGCGAGCTTCACGACCTGCGGTTTGCGTGGGAGGAGACGGCACTGCGCCTGGACGCGCTGCAAGCCAACCCGGACTGCGTCGCCGCTGAGGAAAGCGAGTTGCGGGCGCCGTTGCGACCGATTCCATGGCGGCTGTCGTTCACGCCGGCCGGGACCCCGGCGGCGATGCTCGAAGACCCCAACGCGCCGGCGGTCTGCGTGCTGCGGGAGGAGGGCTCCAACGGCGACAAGGAGATGCGCGCCAGCCTGCACCAGGCAGGCTTCCGGGTGTTCGACGTCAACATGCACGATCTGCAGAGCGGCGCGGCTGACCTCGGCGCCTTCCAAGGTGTCGTGTTCCCGGGCGGGTTCTCGTTCGGCGATGTGCTCGACTCGGGTAAGGGGTGGGCTGGGGCGATTCGCTACAACGCGGCGCTGGCGGCGCAGTTCGAGGCGTTCCGAGCGCGGCCCGACACGTTCTCGCTGGGCGTGTGCAACGGCTGCCAGCTGATGGCGCTGCTCGGTTGGGCTCCGATGCACGAGCTCTCCGACGAGCTGCGCCCGCGGTTCATCCGTAACGCGTCGGAGCGATTCGAGTCGCGCTTTGTCACGGTTGAGATCGCTCCCAGCCCGGCGCTCATGCTCGAGGGCATGGCCGGCTCGAGGATCGGTGTCTGGGTGGCTCACGGCGAAGGCCGGCTGCACGTCCCCCGGCAGGACACGCTGGAGGCGATCCTCGACCAGCAGTTGGCGCCGCTGCGCTATATCGCTCCCGACGGCCCGGCTGCAAGTTACCCGCATAACCCGAACGGGAGCCCGCACGGAATCGCCGGCGTGTGCTCGGCGGACGGCAGGCACCTCGCGATCATGCCGCATCCGGAAAGGCTGTCGAGCGGCCTGTGGCAGTGGCCCTACCTGCCTGACGACTTCCGGGGACTGGCGGTGAGCCCGTGGCTGCGGATCTTCCAGAACGCCCGGGAATGGTGCGCGGCCAACCGGGGCAAGCACGTGACTGACGAGCAGTACAACACCGCGCCGACGGCCTGACCGGCGCACGCGCGAGAGCGACAGGCGAAGCGTCGCCCTCGCCGGCCGCACGACCTGCCGAGTGACCACGAGATGAACAGGCGAAGCGTCGCCCTCGCCGGCCGCACGACCTGCCGAGCGACCACGAGATGACGAGATGCCGGCAGTGACGCCGGCGGCGTGCTTGAGCGGACAAACCTGCGCGTGGGCAGGTCGTTTGTCCGTGCGGTGCAGATTTTCGGGCCGTAATGGACAATCCGGCGCCGCACGCAGAGGTTTGTCCGTCCCGGCATGCCAACGCCCGCCGCCACGAGCCCCACGGCTTGCGCGAGGCGCCAACCAACTGACCGCCTCCCAAAAGCGTCAGATTTGCAGGCTAGTTCGTCGAAATCGGGGAGACAGGATTTGAACCTGCGACCGCCCGGCCCCCAGCCGGGTGCGCTACCAGACTGCGCCACTCCCCGCAGTCAGTCGATGATAACCGGCGATCGCTCCGCTGGAGGCGCGCCACCGAAGGGCCTTGGTGGGCGCAGCGGCCGGCGCGAGTCCGGGCGGCAAGGCCATCGCTCGCGGGCGTGTTCGAGCGCACAATTCGACCCCCGCCGGCATGGATTGCTCGTTTCGTGATGAGGGGCCTAAGGAACCGCATCTAATCTAAGGGCGGGCGCCCTAAGGGCGCGCGCCCTAAGGGCAAGCCCTAAGCGAGCGGTCGAATCCAATGGCACCTGACAAGACGGACTGCGGGACCGATCCCGGCGCCTACGTGCTCGGCGAACTGAGCGGTCCCGAGCGCGACGCGTTCCGTCGCCACATGCTCGGCTGCGCGGCCTGCCGCGCGCAGGTGACCGAGCTCAAGCGCACGATCGGCTTGACGGCACTCACCCCAGCGCCCGCTGACCCTCTGCCGCCTGCCCGGTCGACCCTGAAAGAGCAGGTGCGCGGGCAGGCCCGGGCGCGGGTCCGGCAGGCCCAGGCCCAGGCGCAGGCAGCCCAGGCACGGGCACAGGCGGCGCTCGAGGCTTCCTCGCAGAGCTCCGCCGAGACGTCCGGCGCGCAGCCGCAGGCGATCGCGCGCCAGCCCCGGCGCGCGCGAGCGCCGCTCGCCAAGCGCCCCAGCACGGGCGTGGCGGCGCTGCTCGCGGCCGTCGCGCTGACCGTCGGCCTCAGCTTCGTGTCGGCTGGATCCAGCACATATCAGGCGTCCGTCTCCTGGAGTCCCGGTGGCGCGATCCTGAAGGTCGCGGGCGGCAAGGGCGAGCTGTTCGTGACAGGAATGCCGTCAGCCGCGCCGGGTGAGGCTTACGAGGTCTGGCTGCAGCGCGGGACGCGCCCGCCGTCGCCGACCGGCGCGCGCTTCGAGGTGGACGCGTCCGGCCGGGCCGACGTCGAGGTGCCCGGCGACCTGAGTGACGTCAGCCGTGTGCTGGTCAGCGCCGAGCCGGCCGGATCCAGCCGCACGCTGGACCGGACTCCCGTGCTGATCGCCACGCTGAACACGTCGAACTAGCATCCCACGTCCGGGCGACCGGCTAGGATGCGCGCCATGCGTATAGGTGTCCTCACCGGAGGCGGAGATTGCCCCGGATTGAACGCGGTGATCCGCGCGGTGGTTCGCAAGGCGATCGACGCCCACGGCGACGAAGTAATCGGTTTCAAGGATGGTTGGCGGGGTCTGCTCGAGGATTCGCATCAGCCGCTCACGATCGACTCCACGCGCGGGATCCTGCCGCGCGGCGGCACGATCCTGGGCAGCTCGCGAACGAACCCCTACAAGCGCCAGGATGGACCCTGGATCGTGTCTCAGACGCTCCACAAGCTCGGCCTCGACGCGCTCGTCGCGATCGGCGGCGACGACACGCTCAGCGTTGCCAACCGGCTTGGCGCCGAGGGGGTCAACTGCGTAGGGGTCCCGAAGACGATCGACAACGATCTCGGCGCCACCGACATGACGTTCGGGTTCGACACGGCCCTGCAGATCGCAACTGAGGCGATCGACCGGCTGCACACGACGGCCGAGAGCCACAACCGGATCCTCGTGGTTGAGGTGATGGGCCGTGACGCCGGCTGGATCGCCCTGTACTCGGGCATCGCCGGCGGCGGCGACGTGATCCTGATCCCCGAGGCTCCGTTCGACATCGACGAGGTCTGCGAGCGGATCCGCCACCGCCACGCGCGCGGGCGCTACTTCTCGATCGTCGTCGTAGCCGAGGGCGCGATGCCCAAGGAGGGGACGCTGACGGTGACCGCCGGCGCGCTGGACGAGTTCGGGCACCCGCGACTTGGAGGCATCGGGCATCAGCTCGAGCGTGAGATCGAGGCTCGCACGGGCTTCGAGACGCGCGCGACGGTGCTGGGGCACATCCAGCGGGGCGGCACGCCGACCGCATTCGATCGCGTGCTCGCGACGCGCTTCGGCTTGGCCGCGGTCGACGCCATCCACGACGGCAAGTTCGGGACGATGGTCGCGCTGCGTGGAAACGAGATCGTGCTCGTGCCACTGGCGGAGGCGGTCTCCGCGAATCGCCAGGTGCCGCTCGAGGAGTACGCTCGCTACGACATCCTGCTCGGCTGAGAGCCCGTCTAGGCCGGTCGCCGTCAGCGGGCGAGCAACAACCGCGGAAAGGAACCAGAAGTGAGCACCGTGACGGATGCTAATCCGCGCCTCCAGGCGCTGACGCAGGCCGGTGTTAGCGTCTGGCTAGACCAGATCAGCCGTACGCTGATCAGCGGCGGCGAGCTGGCGCGCCTGGTCTCGCAATGGTCGCTTCGAGGGGTCACCTCGAACCCCTCGATCTTCGAGAAGTCGATCCTCGGAGCGACCGACTACGACCGCGAGATCCTCGCCATGGCGCGTGAGCAGTTCGACGCCAAGGCGATCTACGACGCCCTCGCAATCGCCGACGTCAAGCACGCGGCCGACACGCTCGCGGTGATCCACGCCGCGTCCGGCGGACGTGACGGGTTCGTCTCGCTCGAGGTCCCGCCGGATCTCGCCCACGACACGGTCGGCACTCTCCAGGCGGCCCGCCGCTACTGGACGGCCGTCGGACGGCCCAACGCAATGATCAAGATCCCCGCCACGGCCGAAGGTGTGCGCGCGATCGAGCAGGCGATCTACGAAGGGATCAACGTCAACGTCACGCTGCTGTTCGCCGTGTCGGCTTACACGCAGATCGTGCAGGCCTACATCCGGGGGCTCGAGCGTCGCTCCGCCGAGGGCCTGTCGCTGTCGGTCAACTCGGTCGCGAGCTTCTTCGTCTCGCGCGTGGACACAAACGTCGACAAGAAGCTTGCGGCGCTCGGTGCCGGCGAGCTCGCGGGAACAGCGGCGATGGCCAACGCGCGCGCCGCATACAGCCGCTTCAAGGAGCTGTTCGCCGGACCGCGCTGGGAGGCTCTGGCAGCCGCCGGCGCCCGCGTGCAACGGCCGCTGTGGGCGTCCACGGGCACCAAGAACGCCGCGTACTCGGACGTCATGTACGTCGAGCAGTTGATTGCTCCGCACACGGTGAACACGATGCCGCTGGCGACGTTGACCGCGTTCGCCGATCACGGCAGCGTGCCCGGCGCGACCGCCGAGCGTGACCATGTCGCCGACCTAGCGGCGCTGGCGGAGGCCGGGATTGACATGGATCAGGTCACCGATGAGCTGCTCGTCGACGGGATCGGGCAGTTCAGTGACGCGATGTCGAGCCTCGTGGGCGGGATCGAGCGGCGGAGTGTTGCGGTGGCCGCCGGCCGGACCTAGGCGAAGCAGATGCTCCGGAGCAGGACCGATCGAAGTTGCGCCGAAGGCGCTGGTAATGAGCATCGCGAGCGCCGGGTAGCGAGCCGGCCATGAGCGCTCCAGAAGTGCGAGTGCTCGACGATCCCGTCAAAGCTTGCGCCGCCGAGATGCTGGCGGCTGCGCGCGCAAACCCGCGCGCGCACATCGTGCTGACCGGCGGCTCGACGCCGACACCGGCGTACCGGATCGCGGCGGAGGATCCGGACGCTTTCGACGCCACCACGTTCTGGTTCGGCGATGAGCGATGCGTCGCCCCCGACGACGAGCACTCCAACTACGGGATGGCCAAGCAGGCGCTGCTGGACCCGCTTGCGGCCGCCGGCGCGCACTCGATTTGCCATCGGATGCGAGCCGAGGGCGGCCCTGCGGTGGCCGCCCTCGCCTACGAGCAGGTGCTGAGGGACGTCTGGCCCGACGGCAGGCTTGCGTTCGACCTCGTGCTCATCGGGATCGGCCCCGACGCGCACGTACTGTCGCTGTTTCCCGGGCAGCCTTCGGTGACCGAGCGCGAACGCCTCGTTGTCGGCGTCCTCGCGGCCGGCTTGCAGCCGTTCGTGCCGCGCGTCTCGCTCACGCTGAGCGCGCTGCACGCCGCGGCGCGCGTCGTCATGCTCGCCACCGGCGCCGGCAAGGCCGACGCCGTCGCGCGCGCGTTCGCCGCCGGCGCGGTGCCGAGCCCGAGCGCTCCCGCTTCGATGCTGGCAGACGCCGTCGCGCCGGGTGCGTTGACGGTGTTGCTCGACGCGGCGGCGGCGGAGCGCCTTTGAGCGCATTCGTTGGCATCGACCTTGGCGGGACCAAGATTGCCGCGGCTGCTCTGCGCGACGGCTCGCTGGGGGGATCGCATCTGCAACCGACCGCGCGCGCGAGCCGCGATGCGCTGCTCGAGCAGATCGTCACGATCGTCGGCGAGGTGCGCGACGGTGAGCTCGACGCGGTCGGGATCGGGATCCCGTCGGTCGTCGAGTTCGCGACCGGCCGGGCTGTCTCGTCGGTCAACATTCCGCTCGAGAACGTGGCGCTGCGGGAAGTGCTCAGCGTCCGCTTGGGCGTTCCAGTGTTCGTGGACAATGACGCCACCGTCGCCGCGTTCGCCGAAGCGCACGACCACGATCTGCGGATGGTCGCCCGCAACCTCGTGATGCTGACGCTCGGCACCGGCCTGGGCGGCGGACTCGTGCTCGGCGGCAGGATCTACCGTGGTGCGACCGGCGCCGCCGCCGAGTTCGGGCACATGCTGGTCGCGCTCGACCTCAGCCGCGGCTTGCCGGCGCCGACGAGCTTCCCGCAGCCGGGCTCGATCGAGTCGATCGCCGCCGGCAAGGCGCTCGACCGGCTCGCCCACGCGATCGGCCTGGAGGGTGGTGGCCCCGACGCCGTGCAGGCCGCACGTGACCGCGATCCGGCCGCCGCGGAGGTGGTCACACGCTGGGCGCAGTTCGTCGGAATCGCGATCGCGAACACGATCAACATCTTCGACCCCGAGGAGGTCGTGCTCGGTGGTGGCGCCGCGGCCGCGGGCGAACTGCTGCTCGGTCCCGCTCGCGAGGCCGCAGCAGGCTATGTGCTCCCCGGCGTCGGCGCCCGTACTACTGTCCGGCTTGCGCGCCACGGGGTTCGAGCCGGTGTGCTCGGCGCCGCCTTGCTCGCCTACCACGAGCTTGCGCAAATCGTCGTCTGACCACGGGAGAGTGCCTTCAATGATCGTTGCATGTGGATTCGACCACGCCGGCGTGCCGCTGCGCGCCGAGTTGCTGGCGGTGATCGAGCAGGCCGGGCACGAGGTGCTCGACCTTGGCACCGACACCACGACACCGATCGACTACCCCGACAAGGCACTCGAGGTGGGGCGAGCGGTGCTCTCCGGCGAGGCGAAGCGGGGAATCCTCGTGTGCGGCTCCGGTGCGGGCGCTTCGATCGCCGCCAGCAAGATCAAGGGGATCCGCGCCGCGACCGTTCACGACACCTATACGGCCCACCAGGGAGTCGAGCACGACGATATGAACGTGCTGTGCCTCGGTGGCCGCGTGATCGGCACGGCACTCGCGGCGGAGATCTTGCGCGCCTTTCTTGGGGCGTCGTTCTCCGGCGAGGAGCGCCACGTCCGGCGGGTCGCGAAGGTGGCGGAGATCGAGCGCACTGGCGGGGTCCCAGCGGGCTGACGGCCGCGCACGCAAACTCAAGGACGGCTGGCGATGAGCGATTTGCAAGCTCCCGGACGGATCGTCGTCGTGCGTCACGGAGCCACCGAGTGGAGCGAGCTCGGACGACACACCGGCCGCACCGATCTGCCGCTGATCGCCAAGGGACGCCACCGCGCGCGGGAGCTGGCGCCGGCGCTTGCGGCGGAGCGGTTCGATCGCGTATTGGTAAGCCCGCGGCTGCGAGCGCGAGAGACCTGCGAGCTGGCGGGCTTCGGGGCGCGCGCGGAGCTGTGCGACGACCTGCAGGAGTGGGATTACGGCGATTACGAGGGGCTGACTCGCGCCGAGATCCTGGAGACGGCGCCGGATTGGATCCTCTGGCGCGACGGCTGCCCCGGTGGCGAGCGCCCGGCACAGGTCGGCGCCCGCGCCGACAACGTGCTGGCGGCGTTACGGTCGCGCAGCGCCACGAACGTGCTTGCGTTCGCGCACGGCCACATCCTGCGGGTGCTCGCCGCCCGCTGGGCCGGGATGCAAGTGGAGGACGGGTCCAGGCTGGTGCTCTCACCGGCGTCGATCAGCGTGCTCGCCTACGAGCACCGGACACCGGTGATCGAGCGCTGGAACGCCCGCGGGCGCTGATCGGGCCGCTCGCGTCGCACGCGCCGGCGCCACCGATCGGCGTGCCCGGGTGCCAGAGCGGAGCCGGCGCATGGTGATGAACGCAAACCGGCGCACAGCGGATGGCTCGTTGATGACATCTGTCACGGCTGATTCAGGACATCCGCCACTTCCGCAGCGCGTCTGCGCGGCTTACGCTGCAGGCATGAGAGCCAGCGGCAAGGATACATATGGGCCGGCAATCGCTGTCAGCGATCTGCGCAAGCGCTACGGCGACAACGAGGCCGTGCGCGGGGTCAGCTTCGAGGTCGCCCGCGGCGAGGTGTTCTGCTTGCTAGGACCCAACGGCGCCGGCAAGACGACGATCGTCGAGATCCTCGAGGGCTACCGGACGCGCTCCGACGGGCACGCGAGCGTGCTCGGCTTCGACCCCGCGCAGGGCGCGCGGCAGATGCGCGAGCGCGTCGGGATCGTCCTGCAGGAATGCGGCGTGCAGTCCGACCTGACGGTCGCTGAGCTGCTCGAGATGTACGGGCGCTACCACGCCCGCCGGCGCGCGGTGGACGAGGTGATCGAGCTCGTCGAGCTGACCGAGAAGCGCGACGCGCGCGCCAAGAAGCTATCCGGCGGGCAGCGTCGGCGGCTGGATCTGGCGCTCGCCCTGGTGGGCGATCCAGATCTGATCTTCCTCGACGAGCCGACCACCGGGTTTGACCCGGCGGCGCGTCGCCAGGCGTGGTCGACGGTTCGCACGCTCTGCAACCTCGGCAAGACGATCTTCCTAACGACCCACTACATGGATGAGGCGCAGACGCTCGCCGACCGCGTCGCCGTGATGCGCGCCGGCGAGATCATCGCGACCGGCAAGCCAGAGGAGATCGGCGGGCGCGACCTGCGTCCGGCCGAGATCCGCTTCGTGCTGCCTCCCGGGCTCTCGCTCGGTGACATCCCGCAGATGCCGGCCGATGGCCGCAGCATCGAAGGCGACCACGTGCTCGTGACGACGGCCGAGCCAGTCAAAGCGGCCCACGCGATCACCAGCTGGGCACTGGAGCGAGACCTCGAGCTCGAGCACTTCTCGGTAAGCCAGCCGACGCTCGAGGACATCTACCTGGAGCTCACCGGCACCGATGAACATGGCGTCACGCAAGTCGAGGCGGTTCGATGAACGAAGCGATCAAACCCAGCGTCGGCCGCGACCTGTCGCTGGTCGCATGGCAGGTCCGCTACGAGCTGCGGGCGTTCATGCGCAACCGCGCCCGCGGGCTGTTCACTTTCATCTTCCCGCTGATGTTCCTCGTGATCTTTGCGTCGATCTTCCGCCACCAGCACATTGCACAGCGGGGTGGTATCTCCTACGACGACTACTTTGTCCCGGGGATCCTCGCCTACGCGGTGATCTCGACGACCTACGTGAACATGGCGATCAACACCGCGATGCTGCGCGACGAGGGCATCCTGAAGCGCATGCAGGGCACGCCACTGCCGCGCTGGGCGTACGTCGCCGGCCGGGTCGGCGCGACCGCCGTGACCACCGTGGCGATGTGCGCGGTCACGATCGGCCTCGGTGTCGCCGCCTACGGAGTCCACCTTCGCGGCACCACGCTGCCGGCGCTGATCGTCGCGCTACTGCTCGGCACAGCCGCGTTCACGACGCTCGGGATCGGGATCGTGCGGTTCATCCCGAACGCGGAGGCGGCGCCGGCGATCGTGAACTTCTCGATCCTGCCGCTGACGTTCATCTCCGGGATCTGGTTCGTGACCAACGGCATGCCGGGCTGGCTCAACACGGTCGCTGACATCTTCCCGGTGAAAGCGCTCGCGGACGCGGCCCAGTACGCGTTCGATCCGCGCACCCACGGTGCGGGCTTCAAAGGCTCTGACCTCGTGAACATGGCGATCTGGACGGCTGTCGGGCTGTTCCTGATGGTGCGCTTCCTGCGCAGGCCGCAGGGCGAGGTGGGGTGAGCTCACCGCAGCGCCTGTGGACCGACCGCGTCGGCGCCCTCGGCCCGGGACGCCGGCGCGGCGCGCTGCAGATCGCGTCCGGCACCGTCTGGCTGCTGTTCGTGATCCCAGCGCTGGTGGACAACATCAGCGCGCGCGTGTCGCCGTCGCTGCACGTGCTGGCGGTGGCGGGCGCAGCCGTGTTCGTCGCCGATTACGTCGGGATCATCTCGTGTTGGAACGGTGACTTTTGGCCGCGTTACCCATGGGCACGGCCGGCGATGTTCGGCGCGCTGCTCGCGATCGGCCTGCTGCTGACGCTCACCGAACCGGTCGAGTGGGGGTTCCTGTTCATCTACTGCGCCGCCTGCGCGGCGCTGATCGCGATGTCCTCGCTGGGCTTCTGGTTGGTGGCGCTGTGCGTGTCGCTCGCGATCGGCAGCACTCTGATCGCCGGAGAGCCGCTGGGCGCCGCGCTCGCGTATGGCGGCGCCACGACCGGCATCGGCTTGATGATGCTGCTGGTGGGCGACCTGCGCGTCCGCAATGCGGAGCTCACGCGCGCCAGAGCCGAACTGGCGCGGCTCGCGGTCGCCCGTGAGCGCGAGCGCTTCGCGCGGGACCTGCATGACCTGCTCGGCCACACGCTGTCGGTGATCGCGATCAAGGCCGAGTTGGCGCGGCGACTGGCGCCCGCAGATCCGCAGCGTGCCGCCGTCGAGATCGCGGACGTGGAGACGATCGCCCGCGCTGCCCTCAACGACGTGCGCGAAGCGGTCAGCGGCTACCGCCAGCCGACACTCGACGGCGAACTGGCGGGTGCGCGGATGGCGCTGGGCGCCGCCGGGATCCACGTCGACGTCGTGCGCGCCGAGATCGCGGTCGATCCGAGCGTCGAGGCGGTCCTGGCATGGGCGCTGCGCGAAGGTGCCACGAACGTGATCCGCCACTCGCAGGCACGGCGCTGCCTGCTGCGCGTGATCGCGACCCCGGGCGGGGCTGGCGTCGAGGTGCTCGACGACGGCACGCCCGGCGCGAGTGCGAGTGCGAACGGCAATGCGGGCCACGGCTTGGAGGGGCTGCGCGAGCGCGTGGGAGGGATCAACGGAATCGTCTCCGCCGGCCCGCGGGCCGGCGGTGGCTACCGGCTGGCCGTCGAAGTGCCAGCCGTGGGTGGCGTTAAGTGGTCTCCTGCGCAAATACGTTGACACCGAGAGTGGTCACCGGTGGTGCTGGGCAAGGACGCAGGAGCCGACGCGTAGCAGCGCTACGCGAGGCGACGAGGACGCCGTCCAGCGCCGCCGGGGGCCGCTCGAACGTCAACGTATTTCGGAAAGGGGCCACTAAGTGATCCGCGTCATGATCGCGGAGGACCAGGGGATGGTGCGCGGTGCGCTCGCAAGCCTGCTGGCGCTCGAGCCCGACATCGAGGTCGTCGCGCAGGTGGCGCGCGGCGACGAGGTGCTCGCGGCGGCGCTCGGATGTAACCCGGATGTCGCGCTGCTCGACATCGAGATGCCCGGCAAGACAGGGCTGCAGGCCGCAACCGATCTGCAGGGCTCGCTGCCGGAATGCCGCGTCCTGATCCTGACCACGTTCGGGCGCCCAGGCTATTTGCGCCGCGCGATGGAGGGCGGCGCCTCCGGGTTCCTGCTCAAGGACGCACCCGCGAGCGATCTGGCGCGCGCAATCCGCCGCGCGATGGCCGGCGAGCGGATCGTCGATCCCGGCCTCGCGGCTGCCGCGCTCAGTCAGGGAAGAAGTCCCCTGACCAGCCGCGAGCGCGAGATCCTCGCCGCGTCGCGCGAACATGCCACCGTTTCAGAGCTCGCGAAGGCCCTGCACCTCTCGCACGGCACCGTACGCAATCACATCTCAGCCGCGATCCAGAAGCTCAACGCCCGCAACCGAGCCGAGGCCGTCCGCATTGCGGAGGCCAACGGCTGGCTCTGAGAGGATGCGGCTGAAGGGACTCGAACCCCCAAGTCCGTAAGGACACGGCGACCTGAACGCCGCGTGTTTACCAATTTCACCACAGCCGCGGGGCACCGAACGTTAGCATCCGCTCCGCCGGGACGACGTCGAACGCCGAGTCCGCTACGCTGCTACATCGCGCGCCGCTATCGTCTAGGGGACTAGGACGCCGCCCTCTCACGGCGGAAACCCGGGTTCGAATCCCGGTAGCGGTA
>CAVPVI010000010.1:0-150246 GCA_963709135.1 uncultured Solirubrobacterales bacterium
GCCCAGCCGCGCCAGTTCGGCTTTGCGCACGTACAGCGAGCCGACGACATGCTCGCCGTTCTCGGCGAGCTCCTGATAGCGGATCGTGTTCTTCGTCTCGCGCTCGCGCTCGAAGCGCAGCGCCAGCTGATCGGGCATGTTTGGTCTCCCCTCGGGGCCGGGTCCCGTGCGGGTGCGGCGTGCGCCGTCAACCCGACGGATGTTTCAGCTCAGCGTATGCTCGCGGCCGGACGACAAGCGCCGCCGGCGTCGACCGCTGTCGCTACCGGCGTGCGGTCTTCTCTCGGCTTGCGCGAGAACGTGAACGTTCGGTGGTTGACGTCGGCGTTGGCGAAGATCGCTGGAGCGCTGACGTGAACGAGCTCCGGCCGCGGCCAGCTCGGCGAGGCGGTCGAACTCGCGCTGAATCCAAGCTCGGTCGCTCGCGACCCGCAGGCTGCGCTGCTCAGTGCGCTGCGTTGCGACGGTTGATAAAAGCGCAGATCAACAGATCAACGCCACGGCAGATCTGGATTCAGCACCGGGGCGGCTTCGGTAGCCGCTCAAGGTTCGACTCGACCCTACGGCACGCGCGCGGTAAGCGTTGTGCGAGGTCAGGAGATGAAGGTGGAGCGGCTGGCGATGAAGGCAGCGGCCTGCTTGATCCGTTCGGCAACTTCCTGCTCGTCGGGATATGTGCTGACGAACGCGGTCCAGAGCAGCTCGAGGTCGCGCACCAACCGCGCCAGCGGAAACGCCCGCTGCTCCAAAATGCCCGCGAGCCACGCCAGCTCGTGTTCGAAGCTGATCCCGTAGGTGAGGCTCATCACAGCCCAGTTGAGCAGATGCCGGTTATCGTGCAGGCACCATTGCATCCCTGCCGGGCCATAGCGTGCGCGCTCATCAGGAAACTCGGCGTCGTACGCCGAGCATGTCAGCTCGGCAACAGCCACAAGATCGAGCTCTCTTCCATGGGGGCTGATTACGCTGGTGGGTGGTTCCTCGCCGCTGGGTCCGCGTATCGTCTTATTCACCCCCCGAGCATGCTACTGGCATGAAGCTACCACCGGGCGAGCGCTACATCGGCTGGATCTCGATGATTCCAGTCGCACCTGTGGTAAAGCGTGTTGGCGGTGGCGGGTCCGGCGTCGTACGGTCGGTGGCTGACCCGATCGCGGGCGTCGTAACCTGAGAGTCACGCGATGCGTTTGCGGGCTCGGCCTACGGTCTATGAGATCAACACGGCGGTGTGGCTGGCGCGGCTTGGTCGCGACGAGGGACGCCCGCTCGGGCTGGATGAGGTCCCGGGCGCCGAGTGGGACGCGTTGGCGGCGCTGGCGCTCGACGCGGTGTGGCTGATGGGTGTCTGGCAGCGCAGCCCCGCCGGGCGCACGATCGCGGTTATCGAGCCGGGGCTGTTTGCCGGCTATCGCGCCGCGTTGAGCGACGTCCGCGAGGAGGACGTGATCGGTTCGCCGTACTGCGTGCGCGACTACGTCGTGGACGCGCGCTTCGGCGGGCCGGATGGGCTCGTGGCGGCGCGCGAGCAGCTCGCTGATCGGGGCGTCGGGCTGATCCTCGACTACGTCCCAAACCACGTCGCGCTGGATCACCCGTGGGTGACCGAGCGACCGCAATGGCTTCTAGCGGGAATCACACTTCCTGACACTCCAGAACTGAACCGCTCACCCGGCCCCCGCCAGCAATCACCGCTCGAACCGTTGGAAGCGGCATGACTGGCGGCGCGCCAACTGCCCGGACTTGGCCGCGCGCCCGCAACGATGTCAGCGTGACCACGCCTGCCACGCCCTCGAGCGCTCAATGGTCACCAGCGAGGAGCAAGCTGGTCGTACTCGGGGAGAAACCGAAGGCCATTGACACACAGCTTGGCTGCCGTCCCCGGATGATCTGCCGTTTGTAGAACATAAGCCGGCTCGTGAAAACCCCCACGTCGCGTGTCGCTGACGCGGCATCTGACACGTCGTTTGCGAGGCGTAAGGGCCGCTAGCTGAGCCAGCGGCCCTCGCCCTCTCTCCCCATCCCGACGATACGGTCGCTGCGCGAACGTGAGCGCCGCAACCCCCGTCTAATCGTGCGCACGACGACGGCTCGCGTCATCCGTTGTTTGTACGGTCTGGCGGCGCGATAGCCTGCAGTTCGTCGCGGACGCCCGCCACGCTCCCGATCCAGCCGTCAGCACGCCCGCACGGTCGCCAAAGGCGAGCCGTGATCTGTTACGCAGGTCCTCACGACAGCCGCCGAGTCCCGGGCGGCCCGTCTGAACGGCGGGCTAAGCTCCGGCAAGGATCATGGGCCGCCTCTCGACACTGATCAGGGCGAAGATCTCGAAGCTGCTTGACCGCGCCGAGAACCCGGGTGAGACGCTGGACTACGCGTACGAGAAGCAGCTCGAGCAGATCCAGGTGATCAGGAAGGGGATCGTTGACGTGGTCGCGGCCAAGAAGCGCCTGCAGACTCAGCAGACGACGCTGGAGAATCAGGTACAGAAGCTCGACATCCAGGCGCGGACGGCGATCAGGGTACGGCGCGAGGACCTGGCTCGGATGGCGATCGAGCGCAAGCAGCTGATCATCGTCGAGAGCGGCTCGCTCGCGCAGCAGATCGCCGAGCTCGAGCACCAGCAGGAGCAGATGATCGCGTCCGCGTCACAGTTGCGCGCGAAGATCGAGGCGTTCCGCTCACGTAAGGAGCTGATCAAGGCCCAGTACTCCGCTGCCGAGGCGCAGGTCAGGATCTCCGAGGCGGTGCACGGCATCGGAAGCGACATGGCCGACGTCGGCCTGGTCATGCAGCGGGCGATCGACAAGACCGAGACGATGCGGGCACGCGCGAGCGCAGTACAGGAGCTCGAGGCCGCCGGAACGTTCGAAGACCTCACGTCGATCGGTCCGCCACAGGACGACATCGACCGTGCGCTGGCGCAGCTTGGTGCGGGCAACGCCGTCGACGCGGACCTGGCGCGGCTCAAGGCAGAGCTGGGTCCGACGCCGGCACCACCTCAGATCACGGGTCCGGCGGATGGCCCGCTCGAGGCCTGAGCGCTTGAGCGCAAGCGCAGAGCGTCCGTGAGCCTGTAGATGATAAGACCCAGGCCGAACGTCGCCTGTTGAACGTTGAGAATGGTGAGACGGGCCCGTTGGCCGTGTGGTCTGGCTGCCGAACGCGTCGACCGTGACCACAGGATCGCTGGCGTGGGTGCCGAAACGAACACCTCGTGACCCGCGCGATCGTCGAGCGAGTCAGTCGCCTTCGCTACGGCGCGCGTCACGGCGGAGCGCCGGTGTCGAGGTCGTGGCGTGCGGCGGTGAGCGCGATGATCTCGTGCAATATGCGGTTGAGGTCCCAGTCCTTGGGGGTGTAGACGGCGGCGACGCCGATGTCCTTGAGCCAGGCGGCGTCCGGCTCGGGAATGATCCCGCCGACGACGACGGATACCTCGCCGGCGCCGGCCGTCTGCAGTGCCGTGAGGACCGCTGGGATCAGCTCGCGGTGTGATCCCGACAGGATCGAGAGCCCGACGACGTGGACGCCCTCCTGGGAGGCGGAGTTCGCGATCTGTGCTGGCGTCTGCCTGATGCCCTCATAGACGACGTCCATCCCCACGTCGCGGGCGCGTACGGCGAGCTGCTCGGCGCCGTTGGAGTGTCCGTCGAGGCCCGGCTTGCCGACGAGGATCTTGATCCTACGGCCGAGGGCCGTGCTCACCCGCTCGACCTCATCGCGAAGCTCACCCAGGGACTCGCTCGGCAGCATCGCTGCCTCGCCGACGCCTGTGGGCGCGCGATACTCGCCGAAGGCCTCCAGCAGCGTCTGTGACCACTCGCCCGTGGTCACGCCCGCACGCGCCGCCGCGATCGTCGCCGGCATGATGTTCTCCGACTCCTCGCAGGCGACGCGCGCGAGCTCCAGCAGCGCGGCGTCGACAGCCGCCTGATCACGCTCTGAACGCCAGGCGCCGACGGCGACCCGGCGCTCGTCCTCGACTTCGGGGTCAACGACCTGTACCGCGCGATCTACTCCGGCTGTCAGCGGCGAAGGCTCGGTCGAGGTGAACCGATTGACTCCCACGACCGTCAGCTCTCCCGACTCGATCCGGTGGCGTCGCTTGCGCTGGGACTCGACCAGCGACGCCTTCATGTAGCCGATCGCCTCGACGGCTCCTCCGAGCTCGGCGACGCGCCGCATCTCCTCGCACGCGCCGTCGCGCAGCTCGCGAACAAGCCCGCCCATCACCTTCGAGCCCGTGAAGATGTCGGGGTACTCGAGCAGGTCGGTCTCGTAGGCGAGCACCTGCTGCAGACGCAACGACCACTGCTGATCCCACGGGCGGGGGAGGCCGAGCGCCTCGTTCCACGCGGGGAGCTGGACCGCGCGTGCGCGCACGGTCCGCCCGAGCATCGCGCCAAGCAGCTCGAGCGCGATTCGGTGCACGTTGTTCTCGGGCTGCGCTTCCGTCAACCCGAGCGAATTGACTTGCACGCCGTAGCGGAAGCGGCGCTGCCTGTCGTCCGTGACCCCGTAGCGCTCCCGGCCGAGCTCGTCCCACAACTGCGCCATAACGCGGAGCTTCGCGTGCTCCTCGATGAACCGCGCGCCAGAGTTGACAAGGAACGCAACCCGTCCGAAGACGCTGCCCATCGACTCGCGGGGCACGCGTTCGCCGACC
The DNA here is from genome assembly GCA_963709135.1 of uncultured Solirubrobacterales bacterium. GTDB lineage: Bacteria > Actinomycetota > Thermoleophilia > Solirubrobacterales > Solirubrobacteraceae > Palsa-465. The sequence goes on from CAVPVI010000010.1 coordinate 4,667, forward strand.
GCGTCCAGAACCGCGATCGCGTTGCTCAGCGCGTAGGCGATCTCCTGGACCGGCGTCGCGCCCGCCTCCTGCAGATGATAGGAGCAGATGTTGATCGGGTTCCACCGCGGGACGTGCGCGACCGTGTAGGCGATCACGTCGGCGAGGAGCCGCATGCTCGGGCCGGGAGGAAACGCATACGTCCCGCGGCTCACGTACTCCTTGAGGATGTCGTTCTGGATTGTGCCTCGCAGTTGCCGCTCGGCCACCCCCTGGCGCTCCGCGGCGACGATGTAGAGCGCGAGCATCCAGGCGGCGTTCGCGTTGGCCGTGATCGAGGTGTTCATATCACCAAGCGGAATGCCGTCCAGCAGCACCCGCATGTCACCCTCGTGGGCGATCGAGACGCCAACCTTGCCGACCTCGCCGACCGCGAGCTGATCGTCGGGGTCGAACCCCATCTGCGTCGGCAGGTCGAAGGCGATCGACAAGCCGGTCTGGCCCTTTGCCAGGTTCAGCCGGTACAGCTCGTTCGAGCGCTTAGCGTCGGAGTGACCCGCGTACGTGCGCATCATCCACGGCAGATCAGGCTCGGGAAGCCGCGGCGGGACGGTGCCCATGAGCGCCATTCTAGGCTCGCCGAGCTGGCGAGATCGCCGCAATGCCACCGGCCGCGCACGCAGCCGAAGCTCTCGCGGCCGACGCAGGCCACAGAAGGATGAACCGCACGAATCCGCTCGAACGGATGCGAATCACGCCGGGTTGACGAGCCCAAGAGATTGCCTTCGTGGCGAACCACTCGTCACGACTCGTTCTGCGCGGACGGTCCCGATCCGGTACAGGCGAGGTCAGCTTGTGAACTTCGCAGAGGATCGATCTATGGAATCCTCGAGCGCGTCAAACTCGGCGTCGGTCATGCGTTGAGCCTTCTCACGCCGCGCAGGGCGCAGCTTGCGAGCATGGTGTCGGAGCCGGTGCGATGCGTGCTTGGCGGCCCTATGTGGCTCAAGCAACCAGACAGTCAGCCCAAACGCCGTACCTCCGCCGAGGATCAACGCAATGCCTGTGTAGCCAATCTTGCCGTGTACATGCATCCAGGCGCTCCCGAAGAACAAGACGCCCCCGCAGGACACAACGCATAAGCTGGCAAAGATCAGTGTCAGCCCGATCGTGTCGCGGAGTTCGAGCGGCTCGAGCTCCAACTCAACTGTCCTCTCGAGGGCGCGTCGTCGTGATTTAGCGTCGGCCGGATCCATTTTCCATGCGCACCGCCCATTATCGACCAAGTAGAGCATCGTTGTCAGCGGCACGCCGCCTCGATTTCTTTGCGACCGATTGAGGCTCCCTTGCAGGCCCACTTCCTCGCCGTCCACTGTCGGCCGGGGCGGTGGAGGTCACTGGGGTGGCGCGCAGGTCGATCTTGCCCGCGTCCGGACCGAGGCTTTCCAATTCAGATGCTGACCGTTAGCGGAGCGGAGAGTGGCGATCGTCGTGATACTTGAGCTGGCGGGCCTCGGAAGTCGCGCGCCCGCGCGAGCGCCAGGACACCCCCCGACGCTTCGCCTGCTGACCGCGAAGACCGCGAGCAATGCCCCTCAGCGGCTGCACCGGCTGCGGCTATCTGGGCTGGTGCGCGCGCCCTGGTATCGATCCCGACGATTGGTTCCAGCACGAAGCTCTCGATCGCGATGTCGGGGTCGATGTGTCGCTGAGAAACGCGATCACCTTACGCCCGCTGATCGCCTCCACGCCGCTGATCAGATCGTGACCCATCGTGCTCTGGTAGGCCTCGCGCATATCCAACACCAGTTGCGCGCGGTGATCGGCGACCAGGCTGCGCTCGGCCTTGGTCAACGTATCGCGCAGCACCACGCAAATCAGGTCCTATCAATCGAAATCCACGCCCGCTTTGGCCCGCGGCCGGTCTAGGTCTAGGCTGATCGGCGCTACGCTCGCAGCGTCGCAATCAGCACGCGCTCGTCGAGCAGCAGCTCGAACGCAGTGAGATCGAGCTGCAAACGACGTCGGCGGCGGCGATTGCTGCCGCGCTGGCGCCTTCGGGTCCGATCACGGCAATCGCGAGGGCTGCGGCGTTGAGCATCGCGACGTCGTTGTTGCCGTTACCGATCGCCGCGCAAAGCTTCGGTCCGAGCGCGTGCAGGAACTCGCGCTTCTCGGCTCCGGTTGAGATCCGGTGTCCCTCGACGCCGAGCTCGCGCACGAGTTGGTCGAGCGTGCCGAACGTGCCGGCGCTCAGCACGTGTACGTGCAGCAGCTCGCGGACCTGGGTTAGACATGCCGGGACCCCGTCGATCAGCATGCCGCGGTTGGTGAGCGTTCCGTTCTGGTCCAGCAGCAGGTGCTCGAGCGCCAGCGGCCGGCACCCTGGAATCTCGATCGTGAGAGCCACGCTCAGCCACTCCAGCTCGGCGCGCTTACCGGGGAAAGGTCAGCCGCGGCTGGCTCCAGCTCGTCGCTGTTGCCGTTGCCGTGCAGGATCGCGATCAGCCAGATCGCGGCCGCCGCGGCGGTCGCGCCCGCGGCGCTCGGCGGTAGCGACCAATCCGCCAGCTCGGAGCACGGCAATACGCCGGCGCCGTACAACGGCGCGGCGGGGTCCAGCGGGGCGGAGTCGACGATCAGCCGATGCGCAATCCTGGCGAGCCTCATCGCTCGCTTTAAGCCTACCCGAGGCGACGAGGACGCCGCCAGCGCCGCCGGCGCCTCTCGCCAGCACCGCCTCGCCGCACACTGGGTAATTCGGACAGGCTCTTAATTACTAGTTAGTAGTGCTCTGGTAGATGAGCGGCCGTCACCGGCGCGCGATGGTGATCAGTGCCGCGGTAGCTGTGGTTTTCGTAGTGGTGAAGGCTGAGAGCGCGTTCGCGCTGCTTGTGGTCGGGCGCGATCATCCACGGCGCCCGCGCGAGGTGTGTGAGCTGCTTGGGTTCGATGTCGGCTGGGGGGTTGCTGATTTTGTAGGTCGCTGGGGTGCTCGTGCATGTCGGCGGTTCGGTGATCAGCGCTTCCTCGCGTGGCTCTCGGCACGGTTTGTCGACGGGATCGAGGCACCCGTTTTTGTGTGGGCGTTGTCACATTTGGGTGCGGCTCATTGGGAGATTGTGATTCTCCGGCGCCATTGACGATTCGTGGCGTGGTGGGGGCCGCTGGTCGGTCGTGTTGCGGGAGGTTGTCCTGCGGTGGTGTGGTAGCCGGCAGGAATAGTGGGGGCGGGATGCCGAAGGTCGGCGTTGCTAGGTAACGTCGACTGAAAGAAGGCCAACGTGTTCGCCGACTCCGGCTCCGATGACGAGATGGTTTCTGTGCCGGGCGGGGTCTCCTGCCCGAGCAGGGGGATGGGGCGTGTGAGGATCCCGCGGCGGGGTGGTATGAGCGCTCCGAGGAGGTGTTCTTCGGGATCGTGGGGTGGCTCGCCGATCGCGATGCTGCCGCGCTTGAGCATGATGAGCTGGAGTGGCAGTTGCGGCGCGCGGGCGGAAGTTGTTGCGCTGCTTGTTGGGGGATCATCTCGCGCCGCGGACGGTCCGTGAGGAGCGTTTGGACGGGGTCGCGGATGCGGAGGGAGTCGAGCATCGCGCGGTTGAGTGATCACGAGCGTCCGTTAGCGAGCGTGTTCGGGGAGGTGACTGTCGGCCGGCTGGCGTACCGCGCAAAGGGCGAGGCGAACCTGTACGTCGCCGACGGCTGCTGAACGTGCCGGTCGAGCATGCCTCGCACGGGGTCAGGCGCCTGGCTGGTGCTGGAGTCCGCCGCGGCTCCTTTGAGCACGCGCGAGATATGGTGTTCGAGCACACGGGGCTGGCGTTGGGCAAGCGGGGGTCGAGGAGCTCACGGTCCGCGCCGCGGTGGATTTCGACGGCTTCTACGCCGAACGGGTCAGCGCCGAGCCGGACCCCGGGGAGCGCTCCGCGCAGGAGCGCGAGCGGGAAAGGCGTGCGGTGCTGGTCCTCTCCGCGGACGGGAAGGGGATCGTGATGCGCGCAGAAGCGCTATGGGAGCAGACTGCAAGGGCGGCGCAGCGCCCCTCACCGAAGCTCGCAACCTGCCTGTCTAAGGGCGAGAAGGCCAATCGCAAGCGGATCGCGGAGGTCGGCGCGGTCTACGACATCATGCCAGCGCCCCGCACCGCCGCCGACATGCTCGTCCCGACCCGGGACAAGACGCTCCTTGCACCCAAGGCGAGCGGCAAGTGGCTGACCGCCTCCGTGGTGGATGACGCCGCGAGCGTGATCGCCGACATCTTCGATCAAGCGCAGCGTCGCGACCCCAACCACCAGCGCACATGGGTCGCGCTCGTGGACGGCAACAACCACCAGATCGACCGGATCAAAGCCGAAGCCAAGAAGCGCAAGGTCAAGGTCACGATCATCGTCGATATCGTGCACGTCCTGGAGTACCTCTGGACTGCGGCGTGGAGCTTCTTCGAGGAAGGCGACCCCGCCGCCGAGACCTGGGTAAAGGACAAGGCACTCGCCGTCCTGGACGGCCAAGCGGGGCAGACCGCCGCCGCGATCCGCCGCAAAGCGACCTACCAGAATCTCACCGACACCAAGCGCGCCAAAGCCGACCGCACCGCCGACTACCTCCTCAACAAGCGCCCCTACCTCGACTACCCCACCGCCCTCGAAAACGGGTGGCCGATCGCGACGGGCATCATCGAAGGCGCCTGCCGGCACTTGGTGGTGAAAGACCGTATGGACATCACCGGCGCCCGCTGGGGCCTCCAAGGCGCCGAAGCGATCCTCAAGCTCCGCGCGATCATCAGCAACGGCGATTTCGACTCCTACTGGGACTACCACCTCGCCCACGAACGCCACCGCAACCACGACCAACCGTATGTCAACAGCGTGATTCCACGCGAAGCATAACGTCCCTCTGAGCGAGCCGCACCCGTCACATTTCGTTACGAATACGTGATATTTCCCCTGCAAAGCCGCTTTTGTGCAGGGGCCTGGGCGAAAAACGACGGAATCCGCGACGTTTTCGCCCACCCTCCCGGGAAGGCGGCGCGAACGCCGCCGATCGCATGCTCGATAACCCAAACCAGGGTCAGCTGAGCCGTTTTGGGTCCGTGGCTCGCGTAGAGCTGCTCCAGAGCCCGAACCGCCAAAGGCAGCGTCGCTTTGGGTTGCTCAACAGCTTCACAGCAGTCCTCGCCCCGGCGCGGCCGAGCAGATCTCCCCAGCGAGCGTCGATCCGGCCGCTCCGGGGTTGCTGCGCCCTCCAGCAAGCCACCGCGCGCCCCGACCGCTGACTCGAGGCACGCCACCACCACGGCAAAGCGCCCGATCAGCGGGTCAACACAACTGATGACCACCTACCAGAGCACTATTAGCCTGCCGGGGCGCCGGCCTGGGGAGCTCCGGTTGGCGGGGGCGGGATCGTCGTCAGAGCGGGCGTGACGTCGGGCCAGATGAGTAGAACGCGGCAGGGGGCGTGGTCGATGACGAAGCGCGCCGTCGGGCCGAGGCTGCGCGGTCCGAGCCGTTCGTGGTCTCCGTCGCGGGCGAGGACGAGGACGTCCATGCCCTCGGCGGCGGACACGACCTCGCGTTCGATACGCCCGCGGCGGGTCTGGAGTGTGGCTGGGCGACCCAGGCGCGTCTGTGCTTCGGCGAGCAGCTCGTCGGCAGCCTGCTGTGAGATCTCGCGCAGCGACTGCGGTGCCGTGGGCGCAGGTGGGTGGCGCCCGAGCAGTCCGCGGCGGGCCGCGCGGGCAAGCGTTTCCGGCTCGGTGCTGGCGACGTACAGCAGCGTGATATCTGCGTCGCTGGGCAAAAACTGCGCGGCGTCGGCGACGGTGGCCTGCCAGGTGTCCTCGATGATCCAGACGAGTGCGCGCATATCGCTTTACAGCTTGAGAGCTAACCATAGGAGCACGGTTGCCGCAATCAGCGCTGCCGTCGCCCTCAGCGCTCCGCAAGCAGGTCGCATGCTCCACGGCGCTCGGGACAGCGCCCGCTGGACGTCGGCGGGCGTGAGGACAACGTGCGTGGCCGGGAGGCATGCCTTTACGGCGGCCAGCACCTCAGCGCCAGCCGAGCCGGGGCGCGACGTGGGTGAGAATGTCCTCGATGAGATGAGCGTTGTATTCGACGCCGAGTTGGTTGGGTACGGTCAGCAGTAGCGTGTCCGCCGCCTGGATCGCCTCGTCCATGCGGAGTTGCTCCACGAGCACGTCTGGTTCGGCCGCGTATGAGCGCCCGAAGATCGCGCGCGTGTTCTCGTCGATCATGCCAATCTGATCGCGGGAGTCGCGGTTGCCGCCGAAGTAGGCGCGGTCGGTGTCTGTGGTTAACGCGAAGATGCTGCGGCTGACGGATATCCGCGGCTGACGGTCATGCCCGGCCTCGTTCCACGCTGCGCGGTAAGCCTCGATCTGTTTTCGCTGCTGGACGTGCAGCGGTTCGCCGGTTTCGTCGTCCTTCAGTGTCGAGCTTTGCAGGTTGAGTCCAAGCCGGGCCGCCCAGACACTGGTTGCGTTCGATCCAGCCCCCCACCAGATCCGCTCTCGCAAACCCGCCGAATACGGCTCGATCCGCAGCAGACCTGGCGGATTGGCGAACATCGGCCGCGCGTTCGGCTGCGCGAACCCGGTGCCTCCCAGAATCTCCAACGCTACCTCAGCGTGCTTGCGCGCCATCTCGGCATCACTCTCGCCGTCGGCGGGCGCGTAGCCGAAGTACCGCCAGCCATCGATCACCTGCTCGGGCGATCCGCGGCTGATCCCTAACTGCAGCCGGCCACCAGCGATCAGATCAGCCGCCCCGGCGTCCTCCGCGAAGTACAGCGGGTTCTCGTAGCGCATGTCGATCACGGCGGTGCCGATCTCGATCCGCGACGTCCGTGCGCCGATCGCCGCCAGCAACGGGAACGGCGAAGCGAGCTGACGCGCGAAATGGTGAACCCGAAAGTACGCGCCATCGGCGCCCAATTCCTCCGCGACAACCGCAAGCTCGATCGACTGCAACAGCGCATCCGCACCTGAGCGCGTCCGCGATTGCGGACTTGGGTTCCAGTGACCGAAGGAGAGAAATCCGAGCTTCTTCACGCGCTCTTGGATCCGCCGGACCGATCAGCGAGCCAGCAAGCCTCCATTACGCAAGGCCGGCGATGCCGGTCGCGCGCAAGGACCCGAACACGGTCGAGCGCGACGAGTACATCGCTCGTGTGATGGCAGCGCTCGGGACGGTGAGTCGTTCTGATCGATTCGCTCAGGAGCTGACAGGAGCCGCGTCGAAGGCGCCGTAGAACCGCTTGGCCATGTCGCCGGCCAGCGCAGCGCCTTGCTCGGCGGCCTCAGCATGGTCGAGACCGCTCGGCGCGGTGAGCACCAGCCACGGTTGGGTGTTCTCACGTTCGAAATCGACGGACCAACCAGCGTGGATGAAGCGCTCAACCAAGGCGGCGTATCGCTTCAGCAGTTCGGCACCGTCGGCCAGCGCTGTCACGGGATTCACATGCGGGCGGCCCGCGATAAGGGGCGAGAAAGTCGGCAGATTCGTGCTTGCTACGAAGTCGCTCATGACAGAGGCCTATACCCGGAGAACGGGCGACCCAAGCAACTTCCGCCAACTTTGGTTTCCGGTGGTTGAAACGATGGCTCTGCGATCGGCGGCGAACAAAACCGAGCCGACGATTGAGCAGGAGACTGCAACGTTCATGCAACGCTCTTGAGTCTAAAGTCACAAAGGTGGAGAGCATCGTCGTCCTCAGAGCGCAGCGCGACCGTCGTGTACGTTGCGCTCGAAGCGATCACGGCCTTGACGGTCTCGCGCAGGAAGCACGTCGGCGGTTGCGCGCCGAAGGCAGCCGGCGCGGAAAATTCGGGTGGTGTGCCGCGCGATGAGCCGCGATGCCGGGGACGGGGACGTCTCGCATTCGTCTCGACAGGCGAGAATCGAGCAGTTCGGGGACGCGTATCTCGGGGCGCTGCTGGCCTGTGACGTGCGCGCGGCCGAAATCGCCGTGCGCGAGGCGATCGACGCGAAGCTGAGCGTCGCGGAGGTCGACGACCAGATCATCGCGCCGGGGCTGCGGCTTGTTGGGGATCTCTGGCAACAGGGGGAGATCTCACTCGCGGACGAGTACATCGCTACCGAGATCTCGATACGCGTGCTGGCGCTGGAGCGCGAGGCGCGGAGGGTCGCGCACGCGCGCGTCATGCACCGGGTGATGCTGGCCACGCCGGCTGGCGATCAGCATGTCGTCGCGCTGCGGATCGTGAGCGACCTCTTGCGCGACGCTGGCTATGAGATCCTGATGCTCGGCGCCGACGTCCCGCCCGATGCCCTCGCCCAATCAGCGAGACACTATCGGCCGCAGGTGATCTGCGTCAGTGCGACGATTCCAGGCAGATCTGATTGCGTGCTGGACTCGATTGACGCGGTCCGGCTGCGTTGTCCAAGCGTCGGGTTCGTGCTCGGCGGCGCAGGGCTCACCGGTGATCTGCGGTTTCGCCCGAACGTCCGAATCTGTCGGCGCATCTCCGAGATCGTGGAGGCCGTCGACGCGGTCGTCAAGCGCGCAGCCCTGAATTGACTAGCCAGCTAGGGACGACCACGTCGGTTGCGGCCGCAGTCTCGGCAGCGGCTTCCCTGTGGTAGTCGGTCGTAGCCGCAGCAGGTTGTGCGGGTGTAGCGGGGGCCCGCAGGGCTTTGCTGCCAACTGCCGAGCGACGCGATGCCGGGGGGAGAGGCCCAGGGCTGGTCGATGAGCGCCTCGAGCGGCGCGTGACCGGCCCGCGCGAGCATCGCGAGCGAGCCGGACAGCGCGGATGCGATATTGCCGTCGAGGAGTCGACGTCCCAGGCGTATCCGGCGTTGGATGGCTTCTCCCAGGGGGTAGAGGTGGTCGTCGGTGATGTGCTTCCAGCCGGTTTCTGCGTCCAGGGCGACCGGTTCCTCCACGCCGAGCTCGACGCGGCCGTAGCCGAGGAGCCGGTAGTAAGCGGTGCTGGCGGCCACGTCGGGCACCGCTGCGCCGAGGGCGAGCGATCCGGCGTAGATGGAGGTGAGGCGAGCGGCCCACCCGAGTTGCAGGATCGATGCCGCGATCCACGGTTTGGTCCCGGGTGGCGGCTGTCCGGTGCCGGTGAGCCGGTCGTGCACTTCGTCGATCAGGTGATCGATCCGTCGGGCGCCGCTGGGCGTGTCGTCGAGCAGGTCGGCAACGGGCCGCCAAGCGGCTTGGGTGCCAGATGATCTGAGCGGCTCGGATCTGACACCGGTCCGCAGGACGAAGAACGGTCCCAGCTCCCGCAACTGGTCCAGCACGAACAGGGGTTCGCAGCTCACAGCTGCGGGTCTGGGTAGAACACGACGTGAGCTCGGGGTCTGCGGTCGGCCACCGTCACTTCGCAGGGTACGCCCAGTTACACCGGCACCGTCGCCGGGCGGCGACTCTCTCGGGAATCAGTTGATCGCTACGAGAGGCTTACGCTCGTCTCGTCGCGCACGAAGCCCGCCTTGGTCGCAGTGATCGTCAGCTTGCCGGAGGATGGAGCGGTCAGCCTCACTACACCACTCGCGTTTGTCTTGACGGTCTTCGCCGCGGTGGACTTGGAGAGCGTGACGGCAGCTCCGGCAAGAGCCTTTGCCTTGCCCTTGGCGTTGTATCCGAGAACCTCCACCTTGAACGACTTGCCGGGCGCGGGTCTCGAGAGGAGCTTGACGGCGAGCGGATACTCGGCGGCACCGGTTGCCGACACTGCCGCAAACAGAAGCTGCTCGCCACCGTGAAGCGTGATCTCGCACCCGCCGGCCGACGTCGCGACATTGTTGACGAAGATCTCCCAGTAGTACTTTGTTCCGCTCTCGGTCTCGCCAAGGATCTTCGTGATCAAGTACTCGTCATACGACGAATACCACGTCCCGGACCAGCTTCCGTGCGTGGCGACGTCGAGCGCGCCCTGAGCGCTGGTGGCTGGGCAGGCGGTCGCCGGCGCGCCGCCCTTTGTGATGTACCCGCTACGGGTCTCGACGGCCGTGGCCGGTAGGAGCGTTCTCGATTTGCCTTCCACCCGCACGGTCACCTTCGCGATCGCGTAGGGAGCGGTGGACCCGGCCGCCGACGCCGCTATTGGCGCGAGCGCGAACACGAGTGCGGCGACGCTGGCGCCGATCAACTTCTTGCAATTCATAGGAGCCACCCTTTCCACGAGGGCCTCATTGGCTTTTCGGTCGGAGCGGGTCTCCTGGCTGACGGGCCTACCGTGCGGCGCCTTCCCAGCGCCAACAAAGGCGTCAGTGGCTTGCTTGCCGCAGGCATCCCCGATCACAGTGGCGGGTCCGCGCCGGATCCTCACCGGCTTCCCATCACTACCGACCTCGGACGAAGCGATCCTATCGCTCGCCCGTATAAGACGCCGTTCGGGGTGACCCCGCCACAGGTCGATTCCCGAGGGGGCCGAGAGCGTGTCTGAACCGACAAACCTTTCCCTGCAGCGCTGGATTGTCCGTGGAGGCTCGAAAATCGACATCGAACGAGCAAACGACCCGGCCGCTCGGAGGTTTGCCCGCTCAAACACGCGTTGTCGATCCGCGGTCGCTTGGCGATCCGCAGCCGCGTGGGGATCGCATCCACGCGAGCGCTCGGAACGGTCTAAGATGGCGGCGTTCAAGGTCGGTGGTCAGGGAAGCCGGTAGGAGTCCGGCGCGGACCCGCCACTGTGATCGGGGACGCGTGCCGCAGGCATGCCACTGGCCCATTGGCGGGCTGGGAAGGCGCGGCACGTAGGCCCGTCAGCCAGGAGACCTTCCGCCGACCGTAATGCCGAGATTCCCTCGCGGAAAGGGGGGTGGCGCTCGTGGCTGTAAGAGCCTGTCTCAGGGCCTGTCGAAATAACCGGTGGGCCGGCGTCCTGGCCGTCTGCGGGCTGCTGGCGATCGCACCGGCGGCCCGGGCGACCCCGGTGGCTTCGCAGAGCCAGGCGAGCCGAGGACGCGCGGCGCGGGCCGCCGACTCGTCCCTGACCTACCTGCTCGGCGCCCAGAACCGCGACGGCGGCTTCAGCGCGGCCCCCGGCCAGCCGTCGAGCGCGATGTACTCGGGCTGGGTGGCGCTGGCGCTGCTCGCCGACGGACGCAACCCGGCCGACGTCAGGCGCGGTGGCAGCAGCCTGCTCACCTATATCGAGGCGACGCCGGCCGGCGACCCCGGCTCGCTCGAGCGCACGATCCTGGTCGCGGGCGCCGCCGGCCTACCAGCGACAGACTTCGGCGGGCGCAACCTGCCCGCGGCCCTGCAGCGCGACATCGGCGCCAACGGCTCCGTCTCGGGCCAGGTCAATCTGACGACGTGGGCGGTGCTTGCGCTCCGCGCCGCCGGCGTCACCCCGCCGGCGCGGATGCTGGGTTGGATCGTGCGTCAGCAGGACGCCAACGGCGGCTTCAGCTACGCGGCCGCCGGCGACATGGCCGACGTCGACGACACGGGCGCTGTGCTCGAGGCGCTCGTCGCCGGCGCCCCCTCCGCGAGTCGCCGCGCGGTCGCGTTCATCCGCGCCGCCCAGAACCGGGACGGCGGCTTTCCGGCGCAGCCGGGCGGCAGTTCCAACGCCCAGTCCACCGCCTGGGCGCTGCAGGGGCTGATTGCCGCCGGTGTGGACCCGGCGCGGGTTCGCACCCACGGCTCGCCATCGCCGAGTGACTACCTGCGCTCGCTGATCACGCGCAGCGGCGCGGTGCAGTACGGCCGCGGCCTCCTGCTGACCCCCGTGTGGGTCACGGCGCAGGCAATCGTCGCACTCGACGGCGAGCCGTATCCGCTGCGTCCGCCGGCAGCGCGGTGACGGCCTCAGCGCAGCCGGCGCCGGCGCCGGCGCCGGCGCCGACGCCGGCGCCGGCGCCGGCGCCGGCGCCGGCGCCGGCGTCGTTGCGCGAGCGCCACCGACCGCCAGAGGACCGCCGCGAGCCGGCGTGCAACGCGGACGAGGCATTCAGCTGAACCGCTGGCTGATCCGTGCGCTGCTGTGCGGCCTGCTATGCAGCTCCGGCCTGCTGCTGGCGGGTCCTGCCGGCGGCGCGCCGCCGGCGGATTGCGCCGCGGTCCATGGCACGATCGTGGCAGTCGACTTCGCGCAATGGGGCGGGCCGATCGTACGCGGCTGCGGAATCGATCAGCCGACCGGGTACGCGCTGCTGCACGCGGCCGGGTTCACGACCGCCGGCGATGAGCACGACGGGCCGGCCTTCATGTGCCGGCTCGGCGACCAGGCGTTTCACGACGGCACCATGTATCCGACCTCGAGCGAGGATCCGTGCATCGATACGCCGTCTACGTCGGCTTACTGGGCCTACTGGCTGGCACCTGCCGCCCAGAACACCTGGACCTACAGCCCGCTGGGGGCGATGGGCGACATACCCCGGCCGGGCGAGGTTGAGCTGTGGATTTTCGGCGCCACCAACGTCGGTGACACCAGCGGCTCGGGCGTGCCGAGCTTCAGCCCGAGCACGCTGCGCGCCGCCAGCGCCACGGCGACGACGCAGACCCCCTCGACGACGAGCGGCAGCGAGCGAACCACCGCGACGACGAGCACGAGCACGACTGGGCCGGGCCACCATGCGCCGCGCGGAACGCTCGCGATCGTGTCGGCCCAACCGCCGCGCGGGCGCGCATCGAAAGGGTCGGCGGTGCCGCTTGTGATCGGCATTTGCCTGGTGCTCGTGCTGGGCGCCGGCGCGGCCTGGGCGGCGGGGCGACGCCGTCGGTATGAGTGAGCGGTCGATCCGAATCATGACCGCACGCCCACGCCCTGGGGAGATCAACGACAGCAAGCGGGTGCCGCGCGCGCTGCATCCGGTCGCGTGGTGGATCTGGGCGCTGGGGTTGGTGCTGGCGGTCAGCCGTACGACGAACCCGTTGTTGCTGTTCCTGACGCTGGCGGTGTTGGGGTTCGTGGTCGCCAATCGGCGCACGGATGCGCCGTGGGCGCGGGCGTTCAAGTACTACCTGGCGATGGCGCTGGTCATCATCGTGTTGCGGATCGTGTTTCAGTCGGTGTTCGCCTCGGGGATCCAGCCGGGCGATCACATCCTGTTTCGCCTGCCGCAGATTCCGATGCCGAAGTGGTACGCGGGCGTCAGGATCGGTGGACCGGTGTCGCTGGAGGCGACGCTGTCGGCGATCGTCGACGGGTTGCGGTTGGGGACGATGATCTGCTGCATCGGTGCCGCCAACGCGCTCGCCAATCCGAAGCGGGCGTTGCGGGTGCTGCCGGGTGCGTTGTATGAGCTGGGGATGGCGGTGGTCGTCTCGATCAGCCTCGCGCCGCAGCTGATCGAGAGCGCGCAGCGGGTCGCGCGGGCGCGCCGGTTGCGGGCGGGACGTGGCAGCGGCTGGCGGGCGTTGCGGAGCATCGCGATCCCGGTGCTGGCGGATGCGCTGGAGCGGTCGCTGCAGCTGGCGGGTGCGATGGACTCGCGCGGATACGGGCGTACCGGGGAGGGCACCCGGGCGAGGAGGCGGCTGACCGCCGCGCTGATGCTCGCGGGGATGCTCGGTGTGTGCACGGGCTGCTACGGGCTGCTTGGTGGCAGCGGTCCGCGGTTGCTCGGAACCCCGGCGATCCTCGCGGGCGCGGTCCTGTGTTGCGCCGGTCTGGCGCTCGGCAGCCGGCGCGTGCGGCGCACCCAGTACCGTCCCGATCCCTGGCGCGGGCCGGAGTGGATCGTCGCAGGCTGCGGCCTTCTCAGCGCCGTCACGCTGTACCTCAGCACCGGCTATGACGCGGCCGCACTGAGCCCGAGCTTCGACCCCCTGCGGTTTCCGGCGCTGCCGGCGCTGCCGGCGGTCGCGATCCTGATCGCCGCCGTGGCTGCGTTCGCGGCCCCGCCGCCGCGGCGTCACGCGCCGGGACCAAGCCGCGGCGCGCCGGAGCGCGGCGCGCCGGAGCGCGGCGAGCGGGAGCGCAGCGAGCGGAAGCGCGGCGAGCGGGGGCGCGGCGAGCACGAGCGCGGCGAGCGGGGGCGCGGCGAGCACGAGCGCGGCGCGCCGGAGCCGGCCGCTGGCGCCGCGGCGCGCGAGGTGTCGGTGTGATCGACTTCGACCGCGTCACGATCACCTACGACGGCGCCCGGCGGCCGGTGCTGCGCGACGTCTCGCTGCACGTCGCGGAGGGCGAGCTGTGCCTGGTGGTCGGGCGCACCGGCGCCGGCAAGTCGACGTTGCTCGGCGCGATCAACGGGCTGGTGCCGCACTTCACCGGCGGCACCCTCGCCGGCCGTGTGAGCGTCGATGGTCGTGACACGGCCACGCACCCGCCGCGCGAGCTGGCCGATGTCGTCGGCGTCGTCGGCCAGGACCCGCTCGCGGGCTTTGTCACCGACACGGTCGAGGAGGAGCTCGCCTACGGGATGGAGCAACTCGCGATCGCGCCGGAGGTGATGCGCAAACGTGTCGAGGAGACGCTTGACCTGCTCGGCCTGGCGGAGTTGCGCGCGCGAGCGCTGCACGAGATCTCCGGCGGCCAGCAGCAACGGGTCGCGATCGGTGCGGTGCTGACCGCCCACCCGCGTGTGCTGGTGCTCGACGAGCCGACCTCGGCGCTGGATCCGACCGCGGCGGAGGAGGTGCTGGCAGCGATCACCCGCCTGGTGCACGACCTGGGGCTGACCGTCGTGCTCGCCGAGCATCGCCTGGAGCGCGTGGTGCAGTACGCCGACACCGTGATCCATCTTGCGGGCGACGGGAGCGTCGCCGCCGGGCCGCCGGCGGAAGTGTTGCTGAACGCGACCGTCGCGCCGCCGGTGGTCGAGCTCGGCCGGCTGGCCGGCTGGCGTCCGCTGCCGCTGTCGGTTCGCGATGCGCGACGCCAGGCCGGTCCGCTGCGGGCCCGGCTGCCGGACAGTCCGCCACCCGTGACGCCGGCCCGCGGGCCGGCGGGCGATACGGTGCTACGGGCCAGCCGCATCGTCGTGCGCTATGGCGAGATGGTGGCCGTGCGCGGCGTCGATCTGGCGCTGCGCGGCGCCGAGGTCACGGCGTTGATGGGCCGCAACGGGTCCGGCAAGTCCTCGCTGCTGTGGGCGATCCAGGGCGCCGGGCGCCGCCAGGCCGGCACTGTCGAGGTCGCCGGGCGGGACCCGAAGGAGCTCTCGCCCGCCGACGCCCGCGCGCTGGTGGCGCTGGTGCCCCAGACACCGAACGATCTGCTGTACCTCAACACGGTCGGCGCCGAGCTTGCCCAGGCCGACCGCGAGTCGGCGGCGTCGAGCTCGCCCGCCGCGCGCGAGCTGCTCGACCAGCTCGCCCCCGGGATCGGCGACGACGCGCACCCGCGCGACCTCTCCGAGGGCCAGCGCCTGAGCCTCGTGCTCGCGATCCAGCTGCGTGCAGCGCCGCAGGTGGTGCTGCTGGACGAGCCCACCCGCGGACTGGACTACGGCGCCAAACGAGCGTTGAACGCGATCGTCCACCAGCTCGCGGCCGCACGCCGCGCGGTCGTGATCGCCACCCACGACGTCGAGTTCGTCGCCGGCGCCTGCGACCGCGTGGTCGTGATGGGGGACGGCGAGCTGATCGCCGACGGCCCGACGCCGGAGATCGTCGTCGCCTCGCCGGCGTTCGCGCCGCAGGTCGCGAAGATCCTGGCGCCGCTGCGCTACCTCACGGTCGCGCAGGTCGCCGACGCGCTCGAGCGCTCGCGCGCGCTTCCCGGGACGGTCGGGCGGTGAACGCCGTCACACTCCCACGCCGCGCGCGGCGTCGCGCCGCGATCCGGATGCACCGGCGCTCGATTGTCGCCGCCACGCTCGCGACCGCGATCGGACTGGTCTGCTTCCTGTGGCCCTTCGTGCTCGCGCCCGGCCACTTCGCCAGCACCTACGCGCCACCGCTGATGTTCGGCCTGCTGCTCGTGCTCGTGCTCGCGGTCGTGTTCGCCGAGCTCGCCGAAGGCGGCATCGACTCCAAGGCGATCGCGATGCTTGGCGTCCTGTCCGCCGTCAACGCCGGCCTACGGCCGCTCGGCGCCGGGACCGCGGGCATCGAGACCGTGTTCTTCATCCTCGTCTTCGCCGGCCGCGTGTTCGGTCCCGGCTTCGGCTTCGCGCTCGGTTGCACTTCGCTGTTCGCCTCGGCGATCATCACCGGCGGCGTCGGCCCATGGATGCCCTACCAGATGTTCGGCTGCGCCTGGATCGGCCTGTTCGCCGGGCTGCTGCCACCGTGCCGTGGCAAGACCGAGATCGCGATGCTCGCCGTCTACGGAGTCCTCGCCGGCTACTTCTTCGGGTTCATGCTCAACCTCCAGTTCTGGCCGTTCTCGGTCGACCCCGGAAGCTCGATCTCCTACCTCCCGGGCGCCTCGTTCGCCGTCCAGTGGCACCGCTACCTCCTGTTCGACGCGACGACATCGCTCGGCTGGGACACGGGTCGCGCCGTCACCGACGTGATCTGCATCGTGCTGCTCGGGCCCGGCATGCTCCCGACCCTGCGCCGCGCCGCGCGCAGAGCGAACTTCGAGGCCGTGGCGAGCTTCCAACCGGGCGCCGGCGAGCGGGTCGCTGCCGACGCTGCTCGCGCGAACCTCGCCCCTGAGTCTGGCACGCTTAGGGTTCCCTAACCGAGGCGCTGTTGGTCCGATACGCTTAGACGGTCGATGCCAGCTTGCCAGCGAGATTCAAGGCAGGTCGGCACGCGAGTGCGCCGGGATCGCGTCGCCGCGAGGATCGTCCGTCGTCGGTCGCTGCTCGCCGCGGCGGTTGCGCTGGCGGCCGTTGTGCTAGGTGGCTGCGGCGGGTCTTCGTCGGGCTCGGGCGCGTCCCTGGTGCTCTATAGCGGCCAACACGTGCAGACAACAGACTCGCTGGTGGCGGGGTTCGAGAAGGCGACCGGAATCACGGTCAACGTTCGCAGCGACGACGAGGATACGCTCGCGGATCAGCTGGTGACCGAGGGCGCGAACTCTCCGGCTGATCTGATCTACACGGAGAACTCCCCGGTTCTCGAGTACCTCCAGGGGAAGGGGCTGCTCGCCCGTGCCGACGCCTCGACGCTTGCCCTGACGCCGAGCAAGTACAACTCGCCGCAGGGCGATTGGGTGGGCGTGTCGGCGCGCGTCAGCGTGCTGATCTACAACCCGGCGCTGATCAGCGCCGACCAGCTGCCGACCTCGGTCACGGCGCTCGCCGACCCCCGCTACAAGGGAAAGCTCGCGTTCGCCGCGGGGGAGACCGACTTTCAGCCGATCGTGACGTCCGTGTTGCGCGCCTACGGCGAAGCGAGCGCCTTGAGCTGGCTGGAGGGGATCAAGGCCAACGCCGGCAGTCACATCTACCCCGACAACGAGACGATCGCTGATGAGGTCAACCGCGGTGCGGTCGCGTTCGGGGTCGTCAACCAGTACTACTGGTATCGGATGCGGGCCGAGCTGGGCGCGTCGAACGTCCACTCGAAGATCACCTACTTCGCGCCACGCGACCCGGGCTATGTGCTGGACGTCTCAGGCGCCGCGGTCCTGAAGTCCTCCAGGCACCAGGCGGCCGCGCAGAAGTTCCTCGCGTTCCTGGTCGGCCGGCAAGGTCAGGAGATCATCGCCCACTCGATCAGCTACGAGTACCCGATCGGCTCAGGTGTCAGCACCACCGCGCCCGAGACGCCGTTCGCGCAACTGGCGCCCAACCCGGTCACGATCCCGGAGCTGGGCGACGGGGCGTCGGCGATCGCGCTGCTGAGCAAGGCTGGGATGTTGTGAGCCGCCGCGTGGGGGTGCGGCCGGCCCGATGACGACGGCGCTACCGGAGCTCGCGCAAGCCGGAGGTGCGGTGCGTGAACCGTCCGCGGATGCGGTCCCCGCCGGCCGCGCGCCGCGACCCTGGGCGCTGATCGGCGCCAGCGCCGGCGTCGCGATCGTGCTCGCGTTGCCGCTCACGTTCCTGCTGATCCAGACCGCCAGCTCCGGCACCGCGACGATCGTGCACCTGATCTTCAGGTCGCTGACGCTGAGCTTGTTGTGGAACACCGTCCGTCTGACCGTGGCGGTCACCGTCTTGTGCGCGTTGCTCGGCACCACGGCGGCGTGGCTTGTGGAGCGCACCGACCTTCCCGGCCGGCGGCTGTGGGCGGTGCTGGTGGTCGTGCCGCTGGCGGTCCCCGACTTCGTCGTCAGCTTCGGGTGGTCGTCGATCAGCACGTGGGTTGCGGGCTACAGGGGGTCGGTCCTGGTGATGACGTTGGCGATCTACCCGCTGGTCTACCTCCCGGTTGCGGCGAGCTTCCGTCACGGCGACCCGGGTCAGGAGGAGGTCGCGCGTAGCCTGGGGCTCGGTCGCGCAGCGACCTTCTGGCGGGTCACGCTGAGGCAGGCGCGTGGAGCGATCATCGGCGGCTGCCTGCTCGTCACGCTCGTGCTGCTCGCCGAATACGGCGCCTTTGAGATCCTCGGCTACCAGACCTTCACGACCGAGATCTTCACCGAGTTCGATGTTGCGTTCAACGTGCAGGCCGCCTCGGCGCTGTCGTTGGTGCTCGTCGCGCTCAGCGCAATCGTGCTGTGCGGCGAGAGCGCCGTGCAGCGCCGGCGGCGGATCAGCCGCTCGGGTGCGTTGGCGCGGCGGGTCGGCGCGCGCCACAAGCTCGGCCGCGCCCGGCTACCGGCGCTCGCGTTCTTGAGCTTGCTGATCGGCCTCGCGCTCGGGGTTCCGATCGGGTCCTCGATCTACTGGATCCTGCAGTCGGCCCACCCCTATCTGCAGGGCGTCTCGCTCCTGCGAGCGGCCTGGAACACGGGCGTGTATGGCGTGTCTGCCGCGGCGCTCTCGACGCTGATGGCGCTGCCGGTCGCGGTCCTCTCGGTTCGCCACCGTGGGCGTGCCTATCAACTGCTTGAGCGCAGCACGTTTCTCGTGCTGGCGATGCCCGGACTCGTGATCGCGCTGGCGCTCTCCTACTTCACGGAGCGCTTCGCCGGCGGGCTGCTCTACCAGAGTTCGCCGCTGCTGGTGCTTTCCTACTCGATCCTGTTCTTTCCGCTGGCGCTCGTCGCCGTGCGTGCGTCGGTCCTGCAGGCGCCGCCTGAGCTCGAGGACATCGGCCGTTCGCTCGGTCGCCGGCGGCTGTTCGTGCTGTGCCGCGTCACGCTCCCGCTCGTCGGCCCTGGGTTGGCGGCCGCGTTCTGCCTGGTGTTCCTCTCGGCGGTCACCGAGCTCACCGCGACGCTGATCCTGATCCCGATCGGCGTGCAGACGCTCGCCACCCAGTTCTGGGCCTACCAGCAGAACCTCGCCTACGGACAGGCCGCGCCGTTCGCGCTGGCGAGCATCGCGATCGCCGTGATCCCGAGCATCGTGCTCGGCCTGTTCTTCGATCGCCGTCCCTGGCTGGCGCGCACGACATGAGGAGCGAGCTGATCCTGACCGATCTGCACAAGCGCTTCGGCGAGGTCGTCGTGCTGTCGGGCCTTGACCTGACCGTACCGGCGGGGTCCTTCAGCGCGATCCTCGGTCCGTCCGGGGCGGGTAAGACGACGCTGCTGCGACTGTTGGCCGGGTTCGAGTCTCCCGACCGGGGGTCGATCGAGATCGGCGGCACGGTCGTCGCCGCGCCGGGCACGCACGTCCATCCCGAAAAGCGCCGGATCGGCTACGTCCCCCAGGAGGGCAGCCTGTTCCCCCACCTGACCGTCGCGGCGAACGTCGGCTTCGGGTTGAAACGCGCCGCGCGCCGCCAAGCGGTGGGCGACCTGCTCGAGCTCGTCGGCTTGACCGGCCTCGAGCGCCGCTACCCGCACGAGCTCTCCGGCGGCCAGCAACAGCGCGTCGCGCTCGCCCGCGCGCTCGCGGTCAAGCCCGAGGTCGTGTTGCTCGACGAGCCGTTCGGGTCGCTCGATGCGAACTTGCGCGCGGGCGTCAGGGACGAAGTCCGGCGCATCCTCGAGCAGGCCGGTACGACGACGCTGCTCGTGACCCACTACCAAGACGAGGCGCTGTCGATCGCGGACCGGGTCGCCGTCCTATGGGACGGCGCGATCGTCCAACACGCAGCCCCACACGACCTCTACTCCGACCCGGTCGACAGCCAGCTGGCGAGCTTCGTCGGCGACGCCAACCTGATCGATGGACAGCTCAAAGACGGGCTCGTAGACACGCCGTTAGGCACCCTGCCGGCTCGCTGGCACGGCGAGCCGTCGAGCACGCCGTGCCCAGCGACGGTGCTGGTCCGCCCCGAGCAGATCACCGTTTGCAACGCGACGGCCGGCGCGGCGCCAACCGGGCGAATCATCCGATCCGGCTACCACGGGCACGACACCGTCCTGCACATACAGCTCGGAGCGGGCGACGGCGGCCCCCCGATCCTCGTGCGCACCCCGGGCAACGCTCAGTTTGCCGTGGGTGAGAGCGTCGTGCTCAGCGCAACCGGCACGGTGCTCGTCTGGCCCAAGTGCGGGTGCCCGATTCGGACAGGCTCTAAGATCTCGTCTGGCGTCAGGTGACCGTGATCGGCGCGAGCGAGATCGCCTGCGCGTGCCCCGGTCAGGCGCGCGCGGCGAGGACGGGCTGGGCCGCCAGCCCGAGCACGATGGTGCGCGCGGTGGCGGCGGCCAGCACACACGTTCGGCCGTGGCGGACGAGGGTGACGACGCTGAGGCCGTCGGAGGTGCGGTAGACGCGCAGCGCCACGCCCTCGTAGCGGACCAGACGGGCCGCGGCGGGGAGACCAACGGGCTTTCCGGAGAACACGGTGTAGCTTAGCCGGGCGCCGTTGCGCAGACGGTAGAAGACGGTGAGCGCCGGGCGCCCGCCGATCCGGTTCACCAACTCGCCGGTGGCAACGGCGCGCAGTTGCGCGTAATTGGGGAACGTGACGCCGTCGTAGGAGACGTCGAGGTATGAGGCGCTGCTGACGGTCGGCGCGGGCTCGCTCGCTCGCACGTACGCGAGCCGGGCCGCGGCGGTGATGCTGGGCGAGGCCGACGAGCCGCCGGCGGCGGCGATCACGATCGCGACAACGAGTGCGGCGAGCGTTCCGAGGGCGGCGGCCGGTCGCCAGCCGCTCGTCCATGACGGCCGACCCCTGGTGCCTCGATCCGCGCGCGACGGCGAGCGCGAGGCCGAACTCGACCCCGGCTGCAGAAGCGAGCCTGACACGCGGGAGCGTCGATGCACCGCATCGAACAGGCGATCGGGCACGGCGGGGCCGCCCGTTGCCAGCGCTCGCGCGATCTGGCGCTGCGCGCGGATCTGGCGAGCGACCTCGGGGCTGGCCGCAGCCCACGCCTCGACGGCGTCTCGCTCAGCATCGCTCAGCGTGCTGTCGACCAGACGCGTGATCGCCTGGGCGGCTTCATCGTCGGATCTGGGCGCAAAGGCCATATGGCAGCTCGATCATCGGGAACAGGGGACATGGGAACGACGAGGACATGGGTTCCTACTCCGTGAGACGCAGATGAGGGTCCGCTTATTCCATCGCCAGTTGGAATACTTGCGCGGTGCCGGAACTCGGAACGCGCCGACTAGACCCCGAGTCGCTCTCCGACCATGTCGACCGCCTCTATCGCGCGGCCTACGGGCTCTGCGGCTCCGCCCAGGACGCCGAGGACCTCGTCCAGGACACCTTCGAGCGGGTGCTGCGCCGGCCGCGCTTCCTGCGAAATCGCGACCATGATCTCGCCTACCTCCTGCGGGTGATGCGCAACACCTGGATCAGCTCGGCGCGCACGCAGCGGCCGGTGACCGTGGCGCTCGAGCCCGACGAGCTCGCGTCGGCGGCGACCACGGCAGATGACCCCGTGGTCGCGCAGGTGGTGGACGGTGGCGCGGTTTACGCCGCGCTCAGCGGGCTCACCGATCCCCTCCGCGAGGCGGTCGTGGCGGTCGACATCGTCGGGCTGTCCTACCGCGAGGCGGCGAAGCTGCTCGGCTGCAAGGAGGGCACGATCATGAGTCGCCTGCACCGTGCGCGTGGTCAGCTCGCCGCCGAGCTGCAGGCCGGCGTGTAGCTGCCCGGGCGCGCGCGGCGCGGCGCGGTGAGTGCGATGCGGTGAGTGCAGTGTCGCGCGGTGCCGCTGCGGTGCGCCACGTCGAGAGTTTCGCGGCGATGGAATAAGTCAGTGACAGGTCGCGTCTTTCTCCCCAGCAGCATCCACCTCACCAAGTCACCAATCTGCAGGGAGACATTCATGCACTGCAAGACCGCTTCAGGACTCCGTATGCGCCGCATCGGGCGCACCCTCGGGCGCAAATCCGCCCTCGCCATCGGCCTGTCGACGCTCGCCGTGGGCGCTGTGGCGGGCCCCGCCGCCGCGAGTGCCGCCCCGACCGCAGCCGCGACGCCGCCCGACGCGAGCGCCAACTTCACGTTCCAGACGGTCGACAACTCGGCCGATCTCACCTTCAACCAGCTGCTCGGGATCAACAACTCCGACACGATCGCCGGTTACTTCGGCTCGGGCCTGGCGCACCACCCGAACAAGGGGTACACGCTGCACGTCAACTACCGCAACGAGAACTTCCCCGGCTCGGCCCAGACGCAGGTGACCGGCCTCAACAACGAGAGCACAACTGTCGGGTTCTGGGTCGACGGCGCCGGCGACAACTTCGGGTTCTACTCGATCGGGGCCCAGCACTTCAAGACCGCCGACTATCCGACGGACAACCCCGCCAAGCCGGTGGTGGACCAGTTGCTGGGAGTCAACGACAGTGACGTCGCGGTCGGCTTCTACACCGACGGTAAGGGCGTCAACCACGGTTACTCGTACAACATCGCGACGCATCAGTACAAGCCGATCAAGGTATCGGGCGATACCGGCGTGACGGCCGCCGCGATCAACAACCTCGGCGACGTCGCCGGCTCGGCCACCAACGCTGCCGGCGTCACCGAGGGCTTCCTGGAGTTCCCGACCGGCAAGGTCGTCCACCTGGACGTCCCCGGAGCGACGACCACGGTAGCCCTGGGCGTCAACGACGGCGACGAGGTCGTCGGTGACTACACGGTCGGCAGCGGCTCGAGCGCGACGACCACCGGCTTCGTCTGGAGCCCCGGCTTCGGGTTCGAGAGCGTCAACGATCCGAACGGCGTCGGCACGACGACGATCAACGGCGTCAACGACCGCGGCGCGCTCGTCGGCTTCTACACCGACTCCACCGGCAACACCGACGGCCTGGTCGCCTACCCGCACGAGTCGTAGTCCTCTCACACCGCTAGCCGACGCATACCAGAGGCCGGGTCGCCCGCGGGCGGCCCGGCTTCGCGTCGTCTCGGACCGCATGGGCGCCCAGCGCTCACGTCATCGGCGTCAGTTCCAGCGCGCCTGAATCACGATCATCTCGCGGAAGGCGGGCAGCTGCACGTCAGCGGCGACCGCATCATCCAGATAGTTGCCACGAAGGATTCGGACGACCTCCTGACCCGATTTCGTGCCGCGCCGCGCGTTTAGCGAGACGTGCCGGGGTAGAACAGTCGCAAGACAAACAACATGCCAGGAACGGAGCAGACATGGGCGATCGAGTGCAGCGCGTGAAGGGCAAGGCCGAACAGATCAAGGGTCGCACCAAGCGGGAGACCGGGAGGGATGCCGGACGTCCCGGCACCGAGGTCAGGGGCGCCGCCGAAGAACTGAAGGGCAAGCTCCGCAACGCAGCGGGGAAAGCGAGTAGTGCGGTCAAGAAGAGCACTCGCTGACGGGGCGCTTGGCCCGTTAGGGCGCGCCGTCAGCTTAGGGCACCCGCAGGGCGCCCTAAGGTGCCCTTAGTCGGTGAGTCCCTGTGTGTAGGCGTAGTGGACGGCCTGGGCGCGATCGCGCGCGCCGATCTTGGCGAACAGGTGGTTGATGTGGCTCTTCACGGTCGCCTCGCTGACGACCAGAGCGGCGGCGATTTCGCCGTTTGACATCCCGCGGGCGATCAGCCGCAGGACTTCGGCCTCTCGCGGGGTCAGCTCGTCCGGCAGTGCCGCGGCGGGAGCCAACGGGGGCGTGGACGTGCTCGCGGCGGTTGCCGCTGCGAGCAGGCGGCTGTGGACGGCCGGGTCGAGCAGCGTCTGGTGGGCGGCGGCCGCCTGGATCGCTCGGGTGATCTCGGCGATTCCGGCGTCCTTCGTGAGATAGCCGCGGGCGCCGGCCTGGAGCGCGCCCATGATCGACTCGTCGTCGGCGTGGGTGGTGAGCACGACGATCTCGGTCTGCGGCTGGGCGCGGCGGATCCGCCGGGTCGCTTCGACACCGTCGAGCCGCGGCATCCGCAGGTCCATCAGCACGACCTGCGGGCGATGGCGCGCGGCCAGGAGCACGGCTTGTTCGCCGTCGATCGCAGCGGCGATCGGCTCGATTCCCGCGGCGAGCCCCAGCAGCGTCATCAGTCCTTCGCGCACGAGCGTCTGATCGTCGGCGACCAGGACTCGGATCGGGTCACTCACGGCGCTTCCTGGGCCGGGCCCGCGGGCCCGGCATATACGGGAACCCGCAGCTCAACGCGCCAGCAATCGCCACGGGCGTCCACCGTGAGTGTGCCGCCGAGCGCCTGGGCCCGTTCGCGCATGCCCTGGATACCGTAGCCGCCGCCGCTTGCGGCCAGCGGCCTCGGAGCTCGGGCGCTGCCATTCGGGCGGTCCTCGACGACGAGCACGACGTCGGGGTCCCCGGCGTGCAGCGCGACCGACACGCTCGCCCCTGGCGCGTGCTTGCGGACGTTGGTGAGGGCCTCCTGGACGACACGCAGAGCGGCCTCGCCGACCGGTCCGGCGAGACGGCCGCCGTCGCCATCGATCGTCAGCTCCGCGGCCCCGTCGGCGCTGCGGTACTCCTCGACGAGTGCCTCGATCCCGGCTGGGATCGAGATCCGTTCGCTGCGCAGCGCGCCGACCGCGCGGCGCGTCTCGCGCAGGCCCTCGCGCGCCAGCTCGCGCGCGTGATCCACGCGCGCCTTGATGATCGCGGTCTCGGCGCCCCGGTCGAGCAGGGAGCTGGTCGCCTCGAGCTGGATCGTCAGGCCCGCGAGGGCGTGCGCGAGCACGTCGTGGATCTCACGCGCGATCCGCGTCGACTCCTCCAGGCGCGCGGCGCGAAGCTCCTCCTCGTGCGAGCGCTGGGTCTGAGCGAGCAGCAGGTCGGCCTGCTCGGCCCGCGCCGCTGCTTGACGGACATTCGCGCCGCCCAGCGTCGCCGCGGCGAAGCCGAGCGAGTACGCGAGCAGGCCGAGCGCACTGCCGTCGTAGAGGAGCACCGACAGTGCCAGCGTGAGGATGCTGACCCCGACGACGACGAAGGCCCTTGGCAGCTCCGCCCGGGCGCCGGCGGTGACGACCGCGACGAAGGCGAAGGCGCTGGCGGCGCTGCTCGGCGAGGCGCCGCAGAGAACCGCACCGGCCGCCGCGAGCACCCACACCTCCGGCGTCAGGCCGCGGTCGGGGTCCGGCCGGACCGTCCATGCGAGCCACGCCACCAAGCACAGCGCGAACAGCACGCTGATCAGCAGTCCGCGGCCGCTCCCGCCAGGTGGGTAGTGGTCGGCCGTAAAGACGGTCCAGCTGATCAGCGCAAGGCCGATCAGCCGGGCCGCGCGGGCCGTGCGCCCGGTGAGATGGCTCAAGATCACTGCGGGACAAGTTAACTCTGTTGAGCAAGGCGGCCCCGTCCCTATTGTTAGTCGGCGAACTCGGCTTCGACGAGGCGGGTGGCAGGCGCTTGGTGCTTGAGCCGGGCGCTCCATTTCTCCTCGACGCGGCCGAACTTCCAGAACGCCAGGGCCGCGCTCCAGGTCACGATGAACATGCCGACGATCACGAAACCGGCTTTGTTGATGTCGAAGTTGGCCATGAAGTGCCAGAAGCTGCCATGTAGTCCGCCGATCTCCACCGGCAGCAGTCCGAGGACTTCGATCGTGCCGATGAAGAAGCAGATCGAGACCGACAATCCGGTGATCGCGAGGTTGTAGTAGACCTTGCGGACGGGGTTGAAGAACGCCCAGGAGTAGGCGAAGTTCATGAAGATCCCGTCGAGCGTGTCCATCAGGCACATGCCGGCCGTGAACAGGATCGGCAGGCAGATGATCGCGTAGAACGGCAGGTGCTGGGTCGCGAGCAGCGCCGTGGTGGCGAGTAACGCGACCTCGGTTGCGGTGTCGAAGCCCATTCCGAAGACGACGCCGACGGGGTACATCTGCCATTCCTTGGTGATCGCTCTCATCCATTTGCCGAAGAAGCGGTACATCAACCCGCGGTTCTGGAGTTGGCGTTCGAGCTCGGCTTCGTCGTAGTTGCCCTGGCGCATCGCGCGGAACACGCGAAAGATCCCCGCGAGGATCACGATGTTCAGCAACGCGATCAGGTATAGGAACGTGGCGGACACGATCGTGCCGAAGATTCCGCCGAACTGCTCGAGCTTCGAGCTGTTGTTGGAGACCGCGCCGTACACCGCCTTCTCCGCGACCACGATCCCGACGCCGATCGCGACCACGATCGTCGAGTGCCCGAGCGAGAACCAGAAGCCGATGCTCAACGGTCGCTTGCCCTCGTTCATCAGCTTGCGGGTCGTGTTGTCGATCGCGGAGATGTGGTCGGCGTCGAACGCGTGCCGCAGCCCCAGGGAGTACGCCAAGCCGGCGACGCCGATCCCGAGGCCCTTGTAATGCGACGGGACGACGAACAGGATGAAGACCGCGAACCCGACGATGTGTAGTGCGGCGATCGTCACGAACATCATCGCGGCCCGGAAGCGTTCGCGCGGGCTGAAGTCCTTCGCGACCTGGACGACGTAGGACAGGATCCCGAAGCGGCCATCGATGCTGCCCGGCAGCGCCTTGCGCGTAGTACTCACAGACATCAACCCTCTCCTCTCAGCAGCTGCCGTTCGAAGTCCTCAGCCTCGAGCGACGCCAGCCTACATCTACAGGCTGGCAACTGCAACCTTGTTGTGATTACGATTCCTGCTGGTCAGCCTTCGTCGTGTTGGCTTCGTGCTGACCGATACGCCGCGCGGGCCACGCCGGATCATCCGTGCGGGTGGGCGTCACACTCATCCGTGCGGGTCTGCGTCACACTCATCCGTGCGGGTCTGCGTCACACTCATCCGTGCGAGTCTGCGTCACACTCATCCGTGCGAGTCTGCGGCAAACTGGGGAGGCGATGACGGGCGCTCCCGACACCCCGCGGTTGACGTTCACCGACCTCGATCAGGCCGTCGACGCGTTGCGCCAGCGTGGCCTGCGGCTCACGACCCCGCGCCGGCTCGTGCTCGAAGCCCTGTTCTCCGCGGACGGACCCGTATCGGCTGAGCGGGTCGCGGTCGCCTTGCAGCTTGACCTCACGTCGGTCTACCGAAACCTCGAGACGCTCGAGCAGCACGGACTCGCGCGACACGTACACCTGGGCCACGGCCCCGGTCTCTACGCCCTGATCGGACGCGGCGAGCGGGAGTTCCTCTCATGCGAGCGTTGCGGCGCGGTCCAAACGCTCGCACCAGCGCAGCTCGACCCGATCCGCGAGCAGATCAGACAGCGCTTTGGGTACGAAGCGCGCTTCACCCATTTCGCGATCGTCGGCCTGTGCCCCGCCTGCGCGAACGAGCCGCCGGCAACCACGACGATGTGAGATAGGAGGGCGCGCCCTAGGTTTTCGGCTATTCTTCGACCCGCCAGATGAGGTCCTGGCGGGTGGCCGTTGGCCGCCCGAACCGCCCCCGGAGGGCTAATGGCTTCTTTCGCTAAACGTTCGAGTGCTTGCGAAAGGAGCCGCTGGTCGCATGCCGGTGCTGCCCGACTGGGCTGTCCAGGTTTGCCAGGTGTTGACGGTGCTGTTGCTGGCGCCGCTGATCAGCGGGGTGATCGCGCGGGGTGAGGCGATCGTGCAGCAGCGGCGCGGGCCGCGGCTGCTACAGCCCTATTACGACATCGCGAAGCTGCTGCGCAAGGAGACGGTGCTGCCGGGGCCGGCGGGGTTTCTGTTCCGGGCGGCGCCATACGTCAGCTTCGCGGGCTACGCGACGGTGCCGCTGCTGATCCCGGTGCTGACCACCTACGGCTTGCCGCTGGGTTACATGGGCGACATCCTCGGCGGTGGTCTGATCCTCGGCGGCGCCGGGTTTGCGATCTCGATTGCGGCGATTGACAGCGGCTCGCCCTACGCGCAGCTCGGGTCGAGCCGGCTGCGGACCTTCGGGGCGCTCAACGAGCCGACCGTGATCTTCGTCGTGTTCGTGGTCGCGCTGACGACCCACACCGACCTGCCGTACGTGCTCGGCGCGACTTTGCGCGCCTCGACCGTGGAGGTCGTGCGCCCGAGCCATCTGCTGATCGTTGCGGCGTTCTTCATGCTGGTGCTCAACGAGACCGGGCGGATCCCGGTCGGCAGCCACGGCGGCACGCTCGAGTTCGGGCAGATCGACGAGGGGCGCGTGGCCGAGCACTCGGGCCCGGGGCTTGCGTTCCTGCGCTGGGGCTCCGCGGTCAAGCAGCTGGTGCTGTACACGATCTTCGCGAACGTGCTGGTGGCGCCGTGGGGGCTGGCGAGCAACGGCCGCGTCGACCACGTGGCGCTCGCGATCGCGCTGCTGGCCGGCAAGGCGCTCGCGATCGGGGTCGTGGTGATCGTGATCGAGTGCAGCTTCGCGAAGCTACGCCTCTACAAGCTCCCCGAGTTCACGGTCGTGAGCTTCATGCTGGCGGTGCTGGCGGTCGTCATCTTCCTGTTCCAGCCCGGGTTCGGCGACCTGCGGCTGACCGTGTTCGGCGCGGCCGCGACGGTCACCGCGGTGCTCGTGCTGCTGCTCGAGCTGGGGATGCTGCGCTCGCAGGACGTCTGGGAGCAGCTGGGCTTGTACGCGCTGGGATCTTTGGTCGTCGCGGGACTCGCGATCGCGACCGCGGCCAGCGGCCACGGCAACAGCTCGCTGTACGTGCTGGCTGCGGTCACGATTGCGCTCAAGGCGGTGCTGTTCCCGGTCGGGATCCGGTTCGTGCTGCGGCGCCTGGAGGCCGATCCGCGAGTGCCCTCGACGATCGGCGTCCCGAGCGCGCTGCTGATCGCGGCCGCGCTGGCGGCGTTCGCGTTCGTCGTGATCCGCCCGATCCACATCGGCACGATCGCGGCGCTACCGCTCTCAGCGCTGCCGGTCGCGGTCGGAGGCGTCCTGGTCGCGTTCCTGGTGATGGTGCTGCGCCCGTACGCGCCCTCGCAGCTGCTCGGCTTCCTGATCCTGGAGAACGCGGTCACCGTCGCGAGCCTCGTGATCGCGCCCGGGCTGCCGATCATCCTGGCGCTGCTGCTGCTGTTCGACCTGCTGATCGGGGTGCTCGTGTTCGTGGTGCTGGTGCAGTACCTGGCGATCGAGCGCACGGCCGTGCGCACCGACATGCTGGATCGGTTGACGGGATGAGCTGGGCGCTGATCGCACTCGGAGTCGTGCCGCTGATCGCCGCGGCCTGCAGCCTGGCCAGCGGCTGGCGGCTCGCGCGCGCCGTAACCGCGCTCGCGGGCGTGGTCTCGCTCGGCCTCGCGATCGCGCTCGCGATCGCCGTCGAGCACGGCGCCACCCTGTCCAGCGCCCACGGCTGGGTGCGGCTGGACTCGCTCGGGGCGGTGTTCCTGCTGGCGACCGGGTTGCTGTACGCGGTCGCGGGCGTCTACTCCGTCGGCTACCTGCACGCCGACGAGCAGACTCGCGACTTCTCACGCTTCGCGCGACGTTACTTCGCGCTCTTGAACCTGTTCAGCTGGAGCATGCTGCTGGTGCCGTTGGCTGCCGACTTCGGGACGCTGTGGGTTACCGTCGAGCTGACGACCGTGATCTCAGCGCTGCTGGTCGCGACCGACCGCACTGACGCTGCGCTCGAGGCCTCCTGGAAGTACGTCCTGATCGCCTCCAGCGGGCTCGGGATCGCGCTGCTGTCGATCATCGTGCTGTATGCGACCGGCACGCACGCGCTCGGCGACGCCTACCTGCCGCGGTTCGTGCGCGTGATCGCGCATGCCCGCGGCTTCTCGACCGATGCCGTGCGGCTCGCGTTCGTGCTGGCGGTCGTCGGCTTCGGGACCAAGGTCGGGTTCGTGCCGATGCACACCTGGTTGCCCGACGCGCACAGCGAGGCGCCGGCGCCGGTCTCGGCGCTGCTGTCCGGGTCGCTGCTGGCCGGCGCGTTCTACGCGATCCTGCGCTTCTTCCAGGTCGCGGTCGCCGCCGGCGAGCGTTCGTTCGCCGAGCACGTCTTGATCGTGTTCGGGGTACTGTCGCTGGTGGTCGCGAGCCTGTTCGTGCTGCGCCAGTCCAACTACAAGCGGCTGCTGGCGTACTCCTCGATCGAGCACATGGGCGTGATCGCGCTCGGGATCGGGTTCGGCGCGCCGCTGGCGGTCGCCGGCGCGCTGCTGCACGTGATCACCCACGCCTCCGCCAAGGGCCTCGCGTTCTTCGGCGCGGGCTCGCTGCTGCGCGGCTACGACACCAAGGAGATCGCGGAGGTCACCGGTGCCGGCAGCGCGATGCCGTGGACCGGGCCGATGTTCCTGGCCGCCGCGCTGGCGCTCTGTGGCCTGCCGCTCTCGGGCGTGTTCCGCAGCGAGTTCGAGATCGTGATAGGCGGCTTCGCCGAGCCCCAGTACGTCGGCGTGGCGCTGCTGCTCGTGTTCGTCAACCTCGCGTTCTTCGGGATCCTCTGGCACGCCGGGCGGATGGTGCTGACGCCCCCGGGCGGCACGGACGCCACGGGCGGCACGGGCGGCACGGGCGGCACGGACGCCACGGGCGCCGCGGACGCCACGGGCGCCGCGGGCGGCACGGACGCCGCGGGCGGCGCGGGCGGCGCGGGCGCCACGGGCGCCACTGGCGCGGCCGGCGGTGCGATCGCCCGCGGAGAGACCAGCGCCTGGCTGATCGCCGGGATGCTCGGCTGCCTGTTCGTGGTGGTCGCGCTCGGCGTGCACCTGCCGGGCGACCTGTCCGCGCTGCTCACCAATGCCGGTCACCGGCTCGCCGCACCCGCACGATGAGAGCTCGACGCCGACAGCCGCCGCGGGCGCCCAGCTGGCTGCCCGACTACCTGCCCGAGCACCTCAACGCCCAGCGCGAGCCGGCACCGGGGGACGAGCTGCGGCTGGTGCTCGCGCCGCTCGCGTTCGAGCGTGGCGTGCGGCTGCTGCGGGGCGCGGGCGCGCGCTTCATCACGCTGCTGCTGGCCGAGCTTCCGCAGCCGTCGCTGCTGGCGGCGTTCGCGCTGCGCGGCGACCTGGTCGTGCTGCGGGCGCCGACCGGTGGCGCGCAGCCGGTCCGCTACGGCTCGATCGGGGCGCAGTGGCCGGCGGCGCGCTGGGCCGAGCAGGAGCTCGTCGAGCGCGAGGGCGTCGCGCCGATCGGCTTCGAGGCCGACCGGCGACTGACGTTGCCCGACGCCGACCTGATCGACCGCCGGCTCGCTGGCCTGGACGTGTTCGCGCTCCCATACGGCCCGGTCCGCTCGGGGGTCTTCGAGGCGATCCAGTTCCTGATCGAGACCGGCGGCGAGAACATGCCGGCCCTGCAGACGCGGCCGTTCTTCAAGCACCGCGGGATGGAGTCCCGCTTCGCCGGTCTGACGCCCGACGCCGCTGTATGCGTCGCCGAGCGCGTGGCCGGGATCGCGAGCGTCGCTTACGCCTGCGCGTTCTCGCACGCGGTCGAACGCGCGCTGGGGGTGGCGCCGAGCGCGAGCGCGGAGCGCTGGCGCGCGGTGCACGCCGAGCTCGAGCGGATCGCCTGCCACCTGGACGTGATCGCCAAGCAGGCCGAGACGACGGCGCTGTCCGTCGGCCAGGCGCGCTTCCAGATCCTCAAGGAGCAGGTCATGCGCCTGCGCGCGAGGCTCAGCGGCAGCCGCTTCGGGCGCGGCGTGATCGTCCCCGGCGGCGTTCGCCAAGTGGCCACCTTCGAGCTCGACGAGCTGCTCGCCGAGCTCGACGCGCTCGAGCGAGACTTCCAGCGCGACCGCCGCCTGTTCCTGAGCACTGCCTCGATGGTCGACCGTCTGATCGGATCCGGCGTGCTCTCGCGCGCGACGCTCGATGCGTACGGCGCCGTCGGCCCGCTCGCGCGCGGCTCGGGGCTGTCGGTCGACGCGCGCCACGAACGCCCTTACGGCGAGTACCGCCGGCTCGGGCTGCGGGTCGTGACCGACCGCGCCGGCGACGCGATGGCGCGCGTGAACGTCCGCTTCGGCGAGATCGACGAATCGCTGCGGATCCTGCGCCAGGCGATCGACCACCTCCGCCGCCGCGACGGGGAGCTCAGCACGCCGCTGCCGCACGGCGCCAGCGGCAGCGCCTTCGGCTGGGCGGAGGCGCCGCAGGGCGAGCTCGTGGTGCGGGTCGAGATCCAGGATGGGCTGCTGCGCCGCGTCCGGATCGCCTCGCCATCGCTGCGCAACTGGGCGCTGTTCGACCACGCCTTCCCGAAGGACGTGCTGACCGACTTCGCGTTCATCGAGCACAGCTTCGGGCTAACGCCCGCGGGAGCCGATCGCTGATGCTCGCCTGGATCCCGCGCGGGCTGCGCCAGGGCCGGGTCACGACCCGCTACCCGCGCCGCCCCGAGCACGCGCCGCCCGGCTTTCAGGGCCAGATCGTCGTGCGCGAAGCCGAGCGGACCCCGCGCTCGCTCGTCGAGCTGTGCCCGACGGGCGCGATCGCCGTCGACGCCGCCGGCCGCGTAGCGGTCGATCGCGCTCGCTGCATCCTGTGCGGGGCCTGCGTCCGCGCCGAGCCCGAGCGGTTCGCGTTCGCACAGCGCTACGAGACCGCCGCGCGCACCCGCGCGGCCCTGATCGAGCACGGTCAGGCTGCCGGCGGTGGTGCGGGCGGTGGCGGTGCGGGCGGCGCTGCTGCGGTCGGCGGTGGTGCGGTCGGCGGTGGTGCGGGCGGTGGTGGTGCGGTCGGTGGTGGTGCGGGCGGTGGTGGTGCGGGCGGCGGTGGCCGGGGTCGTTCTCCGCGAGCGAGCCGCGGCGGGCTTGGTCAGCAGGCCCGCGGGCTGCGGCGCTCGATCCATGTGCGCCACATCGACACCGGCTCCGATGGCGCCGAGGAGTGGGAGATCCAGGCGCTCTGGAACCCCTACTACGACATCCAGCGCCTCGGCTTCTTCTTGACCTCCTCGCCGCGCCACGCCGACATCCTGATCGTCACCGGCGGCGTCACGGCGCCGATGCGCGAGCCGCTGAGGCGCACCTGGGAGGTGATGCCGTCACCCAAGGCGCTGGTCGCGGCCGGCACGGACGCGTGCTCGGGCGGGCTGTCCGCCGCCACCGGCTTGACGGCCGGTGGCGTCGACGCGGTGCTGCCGGTCGACGTCTACGTCCCCGGCTCGCCACCCTCGCCGATCGCGCTGCTCGACGGCCTGCTAGCGGCCGTCGGCCTGCTGCGCGCCCAGGGGGCCGCATGACCGTCGCACCACCGCTTGCTCGGACCGGCGGACTTCTGGTTCCTCGGCACGCCGGACTACTGCTGCTTATGCGGGAGGTCGTCGCGTGAGCGCCACCTTCGCGATCGCGATGGGCGCGCTCGCGCTCGGCCCGCTGCTGGCGATCCGCCTCGGGCGTCTGAGCGCGCTCGCGACGGCGGCCGGCTGCGTGCTGCTCGTGCTGGTCGGGCTCGACGCGGCGCTCGGCGGCGCGCGGCCGGTGCTCGAGCTCGGCGGCTGGCTCGGGTTCGGGCCCAGCGCGCTACGCGCCGACGGGCTCGCCGGCGTGTTCCTCGCGCTCACCGGCGTCGCCGGCTCCGCCACCTCGATCGCCTATGCAGAGCTGCCACCAGGCCGCGGCCTGACCGCGCTCGGGGGCGTGCTGATCCTCGCCGTGACCGTCGTGATCGCTGCCGGCAACGCGTTCCTGTTGCTCCTTGCCTGGGAGGTGCTGGCGGTCTGCATTTACCTGATCGCCAGTGCCGACCGCGCCAACCCTGCCGAGCTGATCAACGGCTACCTGACCGCCGGGATCACCAAGGTCGGCGGCGCCGCGTTGCTCGCCGCCTTCGGGTTGCTGTACGCCCACACCCACAGCGTCTCGCTCGCCGTCTGGGCGCACGCCACGCTGCCGGCGGGCACCCGCGGGGTCGTGTTCACGCTGTTGCTGGTCGCGTTCGGCACGAAGATCGGCGTCGTGCCAGTTCAGGGCGGGTTGCCGGCCGGCTACGGCGCCGCGCCGAGGCTCGGCGCGGCGTCGCTGTCGGTGGCGCTGTCGGCCGGCTTCTACGGGCTGTGGCGCTTCGAGCTCGCGATCCTCGGGCCGCTGCCGACCTGGTGCGGCGACGTGTTGCTGGTGATCGGCGCGCTCACGGCCGTCACCGGGATCGCCTACGCGATCACCCGCAACGACCTGCGCCGCTTCCTTGGCTACTCGACGATCGAGCAGGCCGGGATCGTGCTGCTCGGTCTCGGTGTCGCGCTGCTCGGCCGCGCCGCCCGCAACCCCGACCTCGAAGCGGTCGGCCTGCTCGCCGCAACCCTGCAGGTGATCGCGGCCAACCTCGCCAAGACGCTCGCGCTGATCGCGGTTGACCGCGTTGAGCAGGCCACCGGCGAGCGCACGCTGGACCCGCTCGGCGGCCTCGCGGGCAGCGCCCGGTCGGCCGCCGCCGCAATCGGGCTGGCGTCGCTGACGCTCGCGGCGATCCCGCCCTTGGGGGGATTCGTCAGCGAATGGTTCACCTTCGAAGCGCTGCTGCAGGGCTTCCGGATGCCGACGCTGCTCTCCCAGCTGCTGTGCGCGCTGGCCGCCGCGGCGCTGGCGCTGACAGCCGGCATCGGCCTGCTCGCGTTCGCCAAGTACTTCAGCTTCATCTTCCTGGGACCGTGCCGCGACCCGGACCTGCGAGTCTCCCCGCGCGCCCCCGGCGACCGGCACCTGAGCCTGTGGTTGCCGGCGTTCGTGATCCTGTTCCTCGGAACCGTCGCGCCGTGGGAGATCCACGCGATCGGCTCCGGCCTGCACGCCACGCTCGGGTTCGATCCAGCGGCGACAACGATCTCGCACCCGCTCGTGCTCGGTCCCGTGTTCGCGAACTTCTCGGTACTCGCCCCGACCTGGCTCACGATCGTGCTCCCCACCTACGCACTGCTCGCGTTCGCGATCGCGTGCGTCGCCGGCGGGCGCCGGGTGCGGCGCGCCCCCGTCTGGGTCACCGGCAGCGGCGCCGATCTGAGCGCCGTGCAGTACCGGCCCGGGGCCTACTCCAACCCGATGCGAGTAGTCCTCCGCGGGCCGCTCGGGACCCGCACACGCGTCACCGCCGGCGCGCAGGACGAGCAGCAAGCAGGCTCCGCCGTGCTCGAGACCGGCATGGTCCTCGCGGTCGACCGCTACCTCTACAAGCCCCTCACCAACCTCGCCCTCGCCGGCAACGCCCGCGTCCGGCGCCTGCAATCCGGACGCCTTTCCACCTACCTCCTCTACGTGATGATCGCCCTCATTCTCGCCCTCGCCCTGATCCCGGTCCTGCGCTGATGTTCCAGCGAATCATGCTCACCTGGGACGGTTCCGACCTCGCCCGCGAGGCGTTCGACGTCGCCATCGACGTCGCCCGCCGCTACGAAGGCGAGCTCGTCGCGGTCTCGGTCGCACGCTCGCCCGCGCACGCCGAAACCCACGCCGACCGCCGCGAATCAAGCGACGCGGCCCGCCGCTACCTGCAGGAGACCTTCAAGGAGGTGCAAGACCGAGCGCACCGCGCCGGCGTCGAGGTCGAGCACCAGATCGTCGAAGGCGACCCGCCCGCGCAGGCGCTGCTCTCGCACGCGCACGAGCACGGCTTTGACCTGATCGTCTGCGGACACCACCGCACGCGGCGCGCCGGACGGCTGCTGCTGCACGACGTCGCCGACGAGCTGTTCCGCGAAGCCTCGATCCCGGTGCTCGTGGTAGGCGAAAACTCGCGGCGCTGAGGGGACCCGCTCATCAGATCCATGCGTCCAATAGGGGCTAATCGGGCGCGCCCCGGCGCTCTGGGTTGTTCACCACGCACCGGCTCGGCCCATTACCGTCCGAAATACGGTGACGGTTGAGTTGAGGCTCATGCGGCGAGCTGAGCTTGAGGGGGCAGGAACCGAAGCCGACACGCGAGTCGCGCGGGAGGGCACTTCACTCCCGGGAGGTTTGGCACCTGTGGGGTGCCTAACCTCACCCGGATCGAGCCACGCCGCTCACGCGACACATCCGCGGGAGGTTTGGCACCTGTGCGGTGCTCAACCTCCCGGTGGTCGCGGACCGCGACGACTCCGAAACCCACCGGCGATCAACTCGCCTTGGCGGTCTGACCGATAGCGTTCAGTAGCCGAAGCCTGCGCCGAAGCCGCCGCCGCCCTGGCCGCCGAAGCCGCCGCCCTGGCCGCCGAAGCCGCCGCCCTGGCCGCCGAAGCCGCCGCCGCGACCCTGGCCGCCGAAGCCGCCGCCGTTACCCCGGCCGCCACGGCTGCCTCCAAGGGAGCCCGGGCCGCCGTCAACGCCGTTGCCGCCGATCGCGATCTGCGTCGCGGTGACCGTGGAGCCGGAGACGGTCCCGAATACCGCGACGTTCTCGCCGATGGTGATGTTCGTCAGCGACGGGGTGGCGACGCCGCGTTCGGTGTAGGTGGTGCTTGCGGCGGTCTGCACGGTCACCTGCGTGTTGTTCCAGGTTTCGATCACGAAGCTTCCGCCGGACGGGGATGTCTGGATGGTTCCGGCGGTCGCAAACTGGCCGTTGCTGGGCGGCGGGGTCGCGATCGCGACCTTCGTC
Source organism: uncultured Solirubrobacterales bacterium (assembly GCA_963709135.1). Taxonomy (GTDB): domain Bacteria; phylum Actinomycetota; class Thermoleophilia; order Solirubrobacterales; family Solirubrobacteraceae; genus Palsa-465. Next base: position 41,330 of record CAVPVI010000010.1, read on the forward strand.
GCGGTCACGGTCGAACCGGAGACGCTTCCGAATACCGCGACGTAGTCGCCGCTGGCGACATTGGTCAGCGATGGGGCCGAGACGCCGCGCTCGAAGTAGCTCGTCGAGGAGGAGACGTCAACCGTGTCGCTGGCGCCGCTCGGGGTCGTGATCGTGAAGCTGTTGGTGGCGGGTGTGCCCTGGACGGTTCCGGTGATGGCCAGGCCGTGGTGGCTGGGTCTCGGGGCTCCGGCGATCACGATCGTGCTCGCGGTCACGGTCGACCCGGACGCGGTGCCGAACGCCACGACGAAGTCGCCGCCGACGAGGTTCGTCAGCGACGGGCTGGAGACGTTCCGCTCGTAGTAGCTCGTTGATGCCGAGACGTCGATCGTCTCGCTGGCGCCGCCGGGCGTTTGGATCGTGAAGCTATCGGCGCCCGGCGTGCCCTGCACGATCCCGGCAGCGACGGGCGGCTGCGGGCTCGAAGCGCTCCTGGGGACCGAGATCACGATTTGCGAGGCGCTCACCGTCGACCCGGATGTCGTGCCGAACGCGGCCACGAGATCCCCGGCACCGACGTTTGTCAGTGACGGGCTCGACACTCCGCGCTCGAGGTAGGTCGTCGAGTTCGAGATCTCGATCGTCTCGGTAGCGCCGCTGCGGGTCTCGATCGTGAAGCTGTCACCGCTCGGTGTGGACTGCACGACGCCGGCTGCTGCCGGGATGACCCCGTGGCCGAATCCCTCGCTCCCGAGGCCCCGACCATGGGCTGATGCCACGCCGGTCGGGATCAGCGCGATCCCGGCCGCCAGCGCGGCGACACGGACGCCAACCCTGCGATGTCCACCAACACGTAGGCGAGATGCCTGTTGATCGTGCATGTTCCCACTCCGTTTCGAAGACGACGGCTTGCTCAAGGTATCGACAACTGGGCCGCCGATAAGTCGCGCGCCTGGACCGATTCTTATGGCCTGCTTACGCCCCTCTTACGCTCGGCTCCGGCAGCCGAGAAGACCCAGCGCGTACGATTTAGCTTCGCCGCGGGTTGATCATGGTAAAGTTGATCGAGTTATATGTGATTTGCTTGTGGGCGGCGTCCGCATCGCGTGAGAGCGGACTATGCGGTCCGCGCGGCGGTCCAGCTCGCCGCCCGCGAACGCCCGCCGATGAAGGCCGAGGAGATCGCCATCAGGCAGGCGATCCCGCTGAACTTCCTCGTCGAGATCCTGAACGAGCTGCGTTCACAACCAGAATTGTCGCCGATCGGCTATGCCTACTTAGCCAGTGTAATAGACCTAGTTAGTCATGAATCTTGTGACGCCACAACACACAGACGCTGATCGACACCGCGAGCGTGTGCGCGCGCTTGCGCATGACCACGGACGCGAGCTGCGGGTTTGGGATCCGGCTGCACGTCGTCAGCCGGGACGCCGCCGAACAGGCTTGGGCTGCCGCTAGCCCGAAGTTCCACAGGGGGAACCTCGGTTCAGCGAGCCGCCTACCTTCGGCGGCTTCGCGCGCTCAGCTCAGGTGGTCACTGCGGCCTCGCTCCGTACCCAGCCCTGGCGGAGCATCTCGAGGATCAGCTCGGGGGGCTGGGCGCCGGTCACCCCGACCTTACGGTCCACGATGAACGTCGGGACAGCTCCGATCCCGAGCTCGGTCGCTACCCGCTCGTCGGCGCGGACCGCGTCGGCGAAGCGCTCGCCGGCTAGCAGGCTCTCGATCTCGGGCGCGGGGAGGCCGACCTCAACCCCCGCGCTCAGCAGCGTCTCAGGGTCGCTGATCAAGCGTCCCTCGCAGAGGTAGGCACGCAACAGGCGCTCCTTCATCGCGTCCTGCGCACCGTGCGCAGCGGCGAGATGGACCAGCCGGTGACCATCGAAGGTGCTGCCGCTGCGCGCGATGTCGAACCGTAACTCAAGCCCTTGCGCCGCGGCCGTGGTCGTCAGTTGCTGCTGCGCATCGCGGGCCTGCTCGACCGTCATGCCGTACTTGCGGGCGAGCTGCCCGGCGAGGTCACCTTCGCGTTGCGCCGGCGCGTCCGGGTCGAGCTCGAAGCTGCGCCAGGTGATCCTCAGCGCATCGGCGTGATCGAAGCGGCCCAGCGCAGCCTCGAGCCGGCGCTTGCCGATGTAGCACCACGGGCAGGCGATGTCGGACCAGATCTCGAGCTCCATCGACGAGACTCCTCGGTTGAGTACGCAAGCGATCCTAGCGCTCGAGGCATGCTGAGGGACGGCACCAAACGGTGCCCGAGCGATACGACGCCACGCGGTGTGCTCGAACGGACAAACCCGCTCGTGGGCGGGTCGTTTGTCCGTGCGATGCAGGTTTTCGCGCCGCGGTGGACAATCCGGCGCTGAACGCAGAGGTTTGTCCGTGCCGACACGCCGACGCTCGCCACCACCCCCAAACCCACCGGCGCGATCTCGGCTCAGGCGCTCAACAGCCACCCAGCCACTCGTCAAATTCGATGACCAATTATGTCGCGGCCCCTTAACCCTGCAGATCGGTAACTCAATTGACATGGGTGTGTACATGGTCACCGTTGCGCGACGCCGGTCTGCATCGCCGGCGCCGTCAGCGGGTCGACGAGAATCGAGGATCCAAAGCGCGGACGGCGAGCCAATGGGCTCCGCGGCAGCGCTGGAGTCGACAGCCGCTCAGGCGCTCCGGCGTGGCGCGCGATTGGCTGCGCTCCCCGGGGGAGCAGGATGCCATGGTCGTGCCATACCAGCCATGGTCCGGCTGCGACCAGGCCAGGTTCTGCGGTCTGCACCCAGGTCCACCCGCGCTGGGGCTTCTGTTGCTGGTCGATGCCGCCGCCGAACGCGAGCGCGAGGATCAGGGCCCCAGATCCGATACCGAGGATGCGGCGCCGGCGGCGTCCGCCTGTCGCAGCCACTCGAGTTCGCTGCGCAGCGAATCGGCGGGGCCGAGATCGGCCGTCGCCTCTGAGCCGATCACGATCGCGAGCGCAACGCCCGTGGGGTGTGCAAGTGAGCCCCGGGATCCCTCGTGGACCAGGTGGCTACTGCACCCACGGGCATCCAGCACGTCGGCCAGCAGGCCGAGCGGCGTACGCCGCGATCGCTGGAGGATGGCCACGCTGGACCCGGCGTCGGGGTGTGCGCGGACCAGTTGGTCGCCGGCTACAGATTGCGGCGTTGTCGCGGCCTCTTTGATGCTCATGCTCGTGGCTTCTCGAATTGGATTGGGGTTTCTGTGCGAAGACGCTCCCAGCCTGGAAGTCGCCGCGTGCACTACGCGCGGCGCTTCGAGGGGTTCGCGCACGACGCCCGGGCGGGACTCGAACCCGCGTTGACGGCTTTGCAGGCCGCTACCTAACCGCTCGGTCACCGGGCGCTGTCATGCCCGCTCATGGCTGGCAACCTAGCATCGGCGCCGCGCAATCACAAGTAAATAGGTCGTGCTTATGCTGTTTCGGCGGGCGAGGCCGCCTGCGGTGTTCCCGGGAACGCCGGCTCGATGCTCGCGTGCGCGGTCGCTCGCCGCCGGACGAGGTAGCGCGATACTGCTCGGGCGGCGAGTACGACGGTGATCGTGTAGATCCAGCCGAGCAGGATGTCGGCGACGTAGTGCTCGCCGGTGTAGACGAGCGCGAACGCCATCGCCAGCGGATAGCAGGCGACGATCGGCGCCAGCCAGCGGCGCCGGCGCGGCCACAGGGTGATCGCGATCAGCAGCGAGAAGGATGCGTGCAGCGAGGGGACGGCGGCGACGTTGTTCGCGTACTGGTAGCCGGATTCGACCAGGCTTCCGGCTGAGTGCAGGTCGAGGCTGTGCCACACCGCCGGGATGATGCGCGTGATCGGCGCCATCAAGTGGGCCTGGCTTGCCATCCAGGGAGGCGCAGCCGGGTACAGCGCGTAAGTCACCAGCGCCGCGAACGACAGCGTCACGACCAGCACGGCGTAGCGCCGGAAGCGCGGGCGGTCGAGCTTCCACAGGACGGCGGCCAGCAGCGGCGTGAAGAAGAAGTGCGACAGGTACACGCCCCAGGCGATCAGGTCATACCAGACCACGTGGCCGTGCCAAAGCCAGCGCTGCAGCGTCACAGTCGGAGCGGTGCCGCCGAACAGGGCCTTGTCGAACTGCAGTTGTGGCAGGTAGTGCACGCCGAACAGGCGCCCGGCGGTCCCGCGCAGCGAGTCGTAGGCGATCAGGACCGCGATGAACGGCAGCCACTCGAGCACGACGCCGCGCGCGTAGCCACGCAGATCCGACAGCGAGATGCACAGCAGTCCGAGCATGATCCAGACGGCGACCACGTCGCGCTCGTATGGGATCCCGAAAACGACGACAAATATGGCCGAGGCGACGATGAACGCCGCCGGGGCGAGGATCGCGGGGCGTAGGAGCCGATAGCCTGACACCGCTTCGAATTTACATGATGCTTTTCACGTGGGTGACTCCCGCATAACCGAGCTCGAGCTCGCCGGGCGACGGCGCACGGGCCGCGTTCGCCCGGGTCGCCCCGGCGATCCGCGGACCGTGGCCGGTCCGCAGCGCCGCTGGCAGCTCGGGCTGATCGTGCTTCTGGCCCTCGGCTTCCTGTCGCTCGGCGCGATCGAGGCATGGCGTGACTCACCCACCTATGACGAGCCCGTCTACGTCTCCTCGGGGCTTGCCGGCCTGCAGCGCGATGACCTGTCGCTCAACGACGAGCACCCCCCGCTCGGCAAGTTGCTCGCCGCGCTTCCGGTCCTGCTCGAGCATCCGGTGACGGCGCCCGCCGGCGCCGCGGGCGCGACCGACGAGCACGTCTACAGCGCCGCGTTCGTCCGCGCCCAGCGAGCCGCGGGCAAGCTCCGAGCCGTCGACTTCGCCGCTCGGATCGTGCCGCTGCTGGAGTGTGTCGCGCTGGCGCTGGTGCTCTACGCGCTGGCGAGCGAGCTGTTCGGCGGTTATGCGGGCCTGCTGAGCGCTGCGCTGTGGCTCGCCTCGCCGCTCGTTCTCGGCCTTGGGCATCTCGATGGCGTCGATCTGCCGTTTGCGTTGACGGTCGCGCTGTTCAGCTGGGCGCTGCTGCGGTGGATGCGTGAGCGCGGCGCCAAGCGGCTGCTCGCGCTCGGGGTCGCGGCCGCGCTCGCAGCCTTGACCAACGCCGACGGGTTGCTGATCATCGCCCTCGGGACGGTGCTCGTGCTGGGACTCGCGCTTGGCGGGCCGGATGATCCGTGGCGCCGAAGGCTGCGTCGCGCGCTGCTGCGCGCCGTTGCGTTCACGACGATCGCCGTGGCCGCGGTCTGGGCGGTCTACGTGGTGCTGGACCCATCGGTGCTGGACGCCGGGCTCGGGCTGCTCCCCCATCCATACCTCGAAGGTATCCGCTACCTGGCGCACCACGACACGGCGCCGGCGCCCTCATACCTGCTCGGAACGGCCTGGATTGGCGGTCGCTGGTGGTACTGGCCGCTGAGCCTCGTCGTCAAGCTCCCACCCGCGACCCTCGCCGTGCTGGCGCTCGGTCCGATCGCTTGGTTCGGTCTGGACCGGGCCAGACGCCGCGAAGCGGCGCTCGTCACGGCGCTGCCCGCAATCATCCTGTGCGGCTTCGACCTCACGATGACCCGCGACATCGGCGTCCGCTACCTCCTACCGGTGATCGCGCTCTGGCTGGTGGCGGCCAGCGCCGCCGCGAGCACCCCCCGCGCGCTCGTCATTCGCGTCGGGCTGGCGCTCGCCGTACTGCTCGGCGTCTGGTCCACGGCGAGCTCGTTCCCGAACTCGCTGGCCTGGACCAGCCCACTGTTCGGCCCCCCGTATCGGGTCGCGACGAATTCGAGCGTCGACTGGGGGCAGGACTACTTCCTGCTTCAAAGCTGGGATCGCACCCACCCCGCACGCGTGGCCTACTTCGGCCCGGCCGGCATGACGGTGGCCGGCGCCCGGGGCGTGAGCCCGCTGCTGGGAGTGCCGCCGGCGCTGATCACGGGCTGGGTGGCCGTGTCGGCCACGGACCTGACGACGACCGCAGGCCTTGCCTGGCTGCGGGCGTATTGCCCGATCGGGCAGCTCGGCGGGACGATCCTGATCTATCGCTTCACGCACCCGCCGTCGGCGCAACCCGGTCCCAGCGAACCGGCAGCGCTCTGCCACGCAAGCGCCAGCCGGCGAATTAGTTCGCGTTGACGCTCAAGAAAATGAATCTTGATCCGAATTGGTAAGATTGAGACTAAGACCCTAGGTCATGAGTACCAGCGCAAAGCCCCGGCTCGCTGGTCGGCAACCCTCTGTTCGCGGCGGGGTGCTCCGGGTGACGACCAGGCCGCTCGCACAAGCGATCGGCAAGCGCGGACTCTGAGACGGATGTCTGGAGTCCCTGACAAGTGAGGTGCAGATGACTCCCCAGCTAGCAGTCCTACAGGCAGACACCATTTCCGCGCCGCCGCTCGAGCTCGTCAGCTCCGAGCTCGAGGTGCCGCTGGTCACGGGCGAGCAGGTCCGTTATGCGAATCTCGACAATGCCGCCAGCACCTCCGCGCTGGTCGCGGTGGAGCGCGCCGTCAGCGAGCTGCTGCCCTGGTACAGCAGCGTTCACCGGGGCGCCGGATTCGCGTCGCTGGTGAGCACCGACGCCTATTCCGCCGCCCGCGAGGTGGTCCGCTCGTTCGTCGGTGCCCGCGCGGATGACACCGTGCTGTTCACCCGCAACACGACCGACGCGCTGAATCTGCTCGCGCAGGCGCTGCCGCAAGCGACCACGGTGATCACGTTCGTCTCCGAGCACCACGCGAACCTGTTGCCCTGGAGGCGCGGCAACGTGCGCCACCTGCCGATCCCGCAGACGCCCGCGGCCGCGATCGAAGCAGTCCAGACGGCGCTGCGGGAGGCGCCGCCCGGGCCGCGGCTGGTGGCGATCACGGGCGCCAGCAACGTCACCGGCGAGCTGTGGCCGGTCAAGCAGATCGCGTCGGTGGCCCACCGGCACGGCGCCCGCGTCGCGCTCGACGCTGCACAATTGGCTGCCCACCGGCCGATCGACATCCGTGGCTGGGGCGTCGACTACGTCGCCTTCTCCGGCCACAAGCTCTACGCACCGTTCGGCGCGGGCGTCCTCGCCGGACGCCCGGACTGGCTCGATCAGGGCCGCCCATACCTCGCCGGCGGCGGCGCCGTGAAACACGTGAGCGCGGACGATGTGCGGTGGGCGACCGGTCCCGCACGCCACGAGGCGGGAACCCCGCCAGTGATCGGCGCGGTCGCCGTGGCGGCTGCCTGCCGCGCGCTCACGCAGGCCGGCTGGCCGGCCATCCAGGCGCACGAGGCCCGCCTACTGGACCGGCTGCGCTGCGGCCTGGAGGCGATCGACGGCGTGCGCACGTACGCGCTTTGGCAGCCCGCGGCCGCGCGGGTCGGCGTCGTGACCTTCAACCTCGCCGGCTACGGTCACGCGCTGCTCGCCGCCGTGCTGAGCGCCGAATATGGGATCGGCGTGCGCGACGGTGCGTTCTGCGCGCATCCGCTGCTGCGTGAGCTCACGGCCGGTGAAGGCGCGGGCGGCGCGGTGCGCGCGAGCATCGGCATCGGCACGCGCGTCGCCGACATCGACCGCCTGCTCGAGGCGATCGACGAGATCGCGCGCTGTGGCCCCAAGTGGAGCTATTGCGTACGCGATGGTTACACCGTCCCCGAGCCGGACCCGCGCCCGCGCCCGGTGCTGGGCGGGCTGCTCGCCGAACCGGCGCGCCTCTCGCTACTGCCACCCTGCGCGAGTAACTGACGAAACTGACTGACGTCGGCGATCGCGATCGCGATCGCGATCTCGTCGAGGGCGACGCGTTTGCGGAGGATTGCGACGCGGGTGGCGTGTCCTTGACGCCGAGAATTCGTCGTTGGAGGTTGCGTCGCAGGTATTCTTGATCAAATCAATCCAGATACGTTGGTTTATACGACACACGCCGTGATGGGTGCGGCTTGGGCTGGCTGAGCTGCTTTCCAAACAGCTGGCGGCGCCTGCGAAGCGTGTTTGAGTATCAACGCCTCGCGGAAGCGCTCAACGCGCGCTCGATCGAGATCGTGCGTAGCGCGCAACCGGGGTTACCGCTGGTTCTCGCGGGCCATTCGCTCGGGGGCGTGACCGCCGCGCTCGCCAGCGCGCGCGATGGCGCGCCGTGGTCTGGCGTGGTGCTCTCGGGCACGCCGATCGAGCCGCCGGCCTGGGCGCAGGAGCAGCTGGCCAACGGCGGCGAGGGCCTCGCGCTGCTCCCCGAAGACCTGTCATCGGACCCCTGGTACCTCGACGCGCTGGCGAACGACCCGCTTGCCTTCACCGAGACCGAGGGCAGCCCGCTCGATGCCCTGCCGACGGCGTGGGTCGAGCTCGCACGCACGTTCGCAGGTGTGCGCCTACCGGTCCTGTTCATCCACGGGAGGGAAGACCCGGTGGCGCCGATCGAGGTCTCGCGCCGGTGGGCGAGCAAGCTTGCCGACGGGCGCTTGGTCGAGTTTCCCGGCGCCCGCCACGACGTCCTGAACGAAACGGTTCATGCCTCGGTTGCCGCCGCGATCGCCGATTGGGTGCTCGCACGGGCGGCCGCGCCGGCGAGCACCGCATCAGTCAGCTAACACGAAAGGAGCAGCACGCATGTCGCACGTCGAATTGGTCACACCACCGCTCGCGGCCGGCGCCGGGCCGAATCGGGCGAGCGACGCATCGCTGGCCCGCACCGCGGGGTTCCTCGAGGTCGTTGCCCAGTCGATCGCCGCCGCCGCGCCGAGCGTCGCGCTGGCCAGCGTCCCGGGCGCGATCTTCCTGGTGGCCGGCAACGGCACGTTGCTGTCGATCCTGATCGCGACCATCGTCGTGATCCCGCTTGCCTACACGATCAGCCTGCAGGCGCGGCGCACCGTATCGTCGGGATCGCTCGGTACCTACACGGGCAACGGCCTCGGCTCCGGCGGCGCGTTCGCCGCCGGCTGGGGGCTGATCATCGGCTACGGCGGGTTCGCCACGGGCGCGCTGATCGGAGCCTGGCTGTATGCCGCGAATTTCCTGCAGAAGATCGGCATCAACTCGGGCAGCGAGATCGTCGGCGCGTTGCTCGTGCTCGCCGCGTTCATTCCGGCGCTGCCGTCTCGATTACGAGCGCGAGCACATCCCCGGGGCGGCGTAGTGGACGCGGGATCCCGCACTCCCACAGGAGCTCGGATGACCGGGCGGTGTCGTGCCGCTCAGACGCTGGGCGACCCCTTGCTGCGAAAGCGAGCGATCAACTAAATCGATTAAATACACTGTTATAGTGCTGATTCGCCAGCTGGGCTTGCTCAGGTGGCGGATCGTCGGTCCGACGCAAGCGCTCGGCAACTCTGACGATCCCATCCAATCCAGACACCGACAGCGTGCGCTTTAACGGTCCGCTGCCGCGAGCAAGGAGAGACCGTGGCTAGGTTCAACAACGTCCTGGAGACGATTGGGAATACTCCCCATATTCGGATCAACCGCCTGTTTGACCCGCGTGTTGAGGTGTGGTTGAAGTCTGAGCGCTCGAATCCGGGTGGGAGCATCAAGGACCGTATTGGCTTGTCGATGATCGAGGATGCCGAGCGTCGCGGGTTGATTGGTCCGGATAGTGTGATCATCGAGCCGACTTCGGGAAATACGGGTGTTGGGTTGGCGATTGTCGCGGCGGTGAAGGGCTATCGGTTGGTGTTGGTGATGCCGGAGTCGATGTCGATCGAGCGGCGGCGGTTGTTTGCGGTGTATGGCGCGGATTTGGAGTTGACGCCGCGTGAGAAGGGCATGAAGGGCGCGATCGAGCGTGCGCAGGAGCTTGCGGCGGCGACGCCGGGGTCGTGGATTCCGCAGCAGTTCGAGAACGCGGCGAATGTCGAGATTCATCGCACCACGACGGCGCAGGAGATCCTGGCTGATTTTCCGGGTGGGGTTGATTACTTGATCACGGGGGTCGGGACCGGCGGGCATATTTCTGGGGTCAGTGAGGTTCTCAAGGAGCATTTCCCGAAGTTGCAGACGTTTGCGGTGGAGCCGGAAAAGTCGCCGGTGATCAGTGGCGGTGCGCCGTCTCCGCATCGGTTGCAGGGGATCGGCGCGGGGTTTGTGCCTAAGAACTTGCATCTGGACACGCTCGATGGCGTGATCCAGGTCAGTGAGGAAGACGCGTTTGCGTACGCTGTCCGGGCGGCGCGTGAGGAGGGGATCTTCGTCGGGGCGTCCTCTGGCGCGGCACTAGCGGCGGTCGCCAAGAAGCTTCCCGAGATCCCCGACGGTAGTGTCGTGCTGACCTTCTCCTATGACACCGGTGAGCGCTACTTCTCGGTCCCCGGGCTGTTCGACGCCGACGGCCAAAGCGTCCGCGCGATCAACAGCCGGCGTGCCTAGCGCCGCCGGCTGCCGCAGGTCAGGCTCAAACTGAAAGGAAGGCCGGATGGCCGCCAGGAGCACGAGTTGCTGCACAACACCGACTATGGCTGCTGAACAACATAACATCGGGGCAGACGATCAGTACCCTGGGCGGGCCGCCAACGCCCGACGATTTCGATGAGCTGGTCATGTAAATACGATCAAATCACTTGACCTTATGGTATTAGCGTGCCTCAATGCATGCATGCTCGAAACGAGAAGGTTCTGAAGATGAGCCGGCGGGCCGACGTTCCCGTCATCCTCTCGCTGCCGGAGATCCTCGATTGGCCGCGTGGCCCGCTCGTAACGACGGATTGGCTGACGCTGGACTCCGAGCAACTCGGACTGTTCGCACGCGCCACGCGGCTCACCGCCGATGCCGTCAATGTGCCGATCAGCGCCAACAACCGCTGGGGTCCCGAGCTGGTCGACGGGTTTCTGCTCGTCGGCCTACTGGTGCACTTCCAGTGGGGTTCGATCGGATTCCGGGACGAGGGCATGTGGGGCCTCAACTACGGCGTCGAGCGCGTGAGGTTTCCGGCACCGGCGTTCTCGGTGAGCGTGTCCGCGACCATATCGAGCTGCTGGACGCCAGTCAGCGCGAGCCCGGCCGGGTCCTCGCCAAGACGCGTCACACGATTGAGATCGAGGGCCAGAGCAAGCCCGCACTGGTCGCCGACTGGCTGACCCTGTTCCTCACCGGAGACGTGGAGATCGTCCGATGAGACGGCCACCGACGCGCTTCAGCGACTACCTGTTCGAGCATGCCTCGCTCCAGCCCGACCGCGAGCTGGCGGTGCTGGACGACTGGCGGATCACCTACCGCGAGGGTGCCGAGGTGGTGCACGCGCTTTCGCGCGCGTTGCTGCACTGCGGCGTAGACCCGGGTGACCGGGTCGCGATCCTGTCGACACCGCGACCGGAGGCGCTGCTCGTGCACCTCGCGGCGATCGACATCGGCGCGGTCACGCTCGGCATGACGACCAAGTACCAGCTCGACGAGATGCGCTACGTGATCGGCGACAGCCGGCCGCGAGTGCTGTTCGCGCTGCCCGAGTTCGAGGGCCGGGACTACACGTCCGACGTTGGGACCCTGGCGCGGGACTACGAGATCGAGACCGTCGTGTGGCTCAGGGACGGACTGGCTGCTCCCAGGACGGTCGATGGGCTTGGGGCGGTCCATGGGCTTGGGGCGGTCGATGGGCTTGGGGCGGTCGATGGGCTTGGGACGGTCGATGGGCTCGTGGCATTCGAGACCTTCGTGGAGCGCGGACGCCGGTTGGACGATGCGCCGCGGGCGCGCGCCAGCGCCGCCGTAACGCCGCGAGCGCCGGCGCTGCTCGTCTACACCTCGGGCATGACCGGGGCGCCGAAGGGGGCGCTGATCACCCACCAGAGCCTGGGCTGGACGTACTCGCTACAGGCCCGCCGCTGGGGTATCGAGAACCTGCGCAGCATCTGCAACGGACCGATTCATCACCTCGGGGGGCTTGCGGAGCTTCCCGGAACGGCGCTGGCCAGCGGCGGTACCTGCGTATTCATGGAGCGCTTCGACGCCGGCGAGGAGCTGGCGCTGATCGTGCGTGAACGCATCAGCGGGATGATCCAGATCCCCACGCAGTACCAGTTGATGAGCGCCCATCCGGATTTCGCGTACGCCGACCTGTCCGCCCTGCGGCGGGTCGTCTGGGCCGGCGCATCGATGCCACGCTCGGTTATCGCCGCCTGGCGCGAGCGCACCAACGCTCAGCTCGAAGTCCAGTACGGCAGCACCGAGACCACGCTCACGGTAACCTACTCCGACCCGGACGCCGACATCGATCAGCTGGCGGAGTCGATCGGCAAGCCGGATCCCGAGATCGAGCTGCGGCTCGCCGACGCGGACGGCGTGCCGAGCGCACGCGGCGAGGCGGGCGAGATCCAGGTGCGCCACCCGGGCGTGTTCGGCGGCTACCTCGGCCGGCCCCATGCGACCCGCGAGGCATTCACCCGCGACGGCTTCCTGCGCACCGGGGATCTCGCCGTGCAGCGGCCCGACGGAACCCTGCGGCTGATCGGCAGGCTCAGCGACATGTACAAGTCCGGCGGCTCGAACGTCTACCCGCGCGAGGTCGAGTTGTGCCTGGAGCGCCATCCGGCGGTGGCGATCGCAGCGGTCGTGTCGGTGCCGGACCCGCTCTACAGCGAGGTCGGCCATGCGTTCGTGGTTCCGGTCGGCGACACGAGCCTGAGCGACAGCGACCTGACGCGCTGGTGCGCCGAGCGGCTCGCCAACTACCAGCGCCCGAAGCGCATCGTCGTGACCCAAGACCTGCCGATGCTGACGAATTCCAAGATCGACCGCCGCGCCCTCGCCGCCCGGGCCCGCGCATACGCGGCTTGACCGTCGCGGTTGGTGCACCCAGTGGACACGAGGCACACGATCTCGGGGCGAGCAACCCGAACGGGCGAGCAAGCTAATATGGATTAAGTCAATTGAAAATCTTGACTTTGGTCGGTTCTTGGGTCACGCTGAAGCGATGACCGCCAAGGTCCGCCCTCTGGCCGTCCGCCGTCACGTTGACCTTGGGGGGATGAACAGCACGCGCGCCGAGGTAGTCGGGCGGAGCACGTGCGGCGGTTAGACAACTCCCGGTCTCGTTGATCTGCGTAGCCGGCGTTGTGTGACTTTCTCGAGTGAGAGGCCGCTGGTCTTCGGGCCGCCGAGGGCGATCAGGCCGGCCAGCAGTCCGGTGATCCCGATTGCGGCGAAGCCGACGAAGAAGGTGCTGCCGGTCACCAGTGCAGGTAGTACGAGTGCGCCCACGGCCCCGCCGAGGTGTCCGCCTCCGTCAGCCAGGGCGAACCCACGGGACCGCAGGCGGGTTGGGAAGTTCTCGGCGGTGAAGGTGTAGGCCACCTGGAGGTATGACCCCAGTGCCATCGACGCCAGGAACGAGCCGATCGTTACCACCACGCCGCTGGCAAGGGTCCCGATCAGCAGCATCCCGATCAACCACACGACCGTCGCGGCGAAGATCAGGAGCCTGCGCTCGATCTTGTCGGCCGTAAGAAGCATGATCCCCGCCCCTACCGGGTACCCGATCGCCCCGACCGCCAGGTACAGGATCGAGCTTCCGATCCCGAGGCCGTTCGCGGAGAGCAGGGTCGCGCCGTCCCCGAGGAACCCGTAGTTGCCGATGTACCACATGAACCACATGGTGGTCATCGCCAGGACCGCGAGGCCGTAGCGCCCGTGCAGCAGCTCGCGCATGGTGCCCGGGTCCTCGTCCGGCGGCGGAACTCCCTCGGGCCCACCGGAGATCCGCGCGGCTGACGCCAAAGCCGCGGTCGCCGCCAGTTCCTGCGGCGCGAAGCGCCGCTCCATCGACTCGACCAACTCCTCGGCCTCCGTGAGGCGGCCGTGCTCGATCAGCCAGCGGGGTGACTCCGGCAGCCGCCGTGCGAACAGCACTCCCGCGAGGCCGATGAAGGCGCCGATCGCAAACAGCAGCCGCCAGCCGATGTGGAAGTTCGGGACCAGGGCGAGGGCCACGAATGGCGTTATGGCTTGGCCCATGATGCCGATCATGAACATCCTCACCGAGATACGGCCGCGCTGCGAGGAAGGAGAGAGCTCCCCCACATATGTCGAAGCGAGGTTGAGGGCCGCGCCGACGCCCATACCGGTCAGGAAACGCCAGAGCGACAGGCTGACGACACCAGTCGCAAACGCGGTGCCGAGCGATCCAAGGCCGGAAACCAGCAACGCGACAAGGAACGCGAGCCGGCGGCCGCGACGGGCCGCGAGCGCCCCGACGAGGTTTGATCCCACGATGTAGCCGACCAGCCCGATGGCAATCGCGACGAACTTCACGTCGTTGGTGCTCAAATGGAACTGCTTGACGATGGCCGGCATCCCAAAGCCGATGTCGGTGATGTCGTAGAACACGAAGAAGTACGCTAGCCCCAGCACGAACAGATCAAAGCGGGGCAACGGCCACCCAGGCAGCCGGTCCATGCGCCCAAGCAACGCTCGGCCGCGGGCTGGTCCGCCAGCGTGAACTCCCGACGCCGCGGCTACATGCTTGCTGTTGGGGGATGACTCGCTCATCGCACAGCCCCCCGAAGTCCTGTCCAGCGCGGCAGATCGCGCGGTTCGGTAAACGGGCACATGGGTTCATCTCCTGACGCGCGCCTGACGGCACGTACCACAGACGGTCAACACCTTCAACCGGCCGGGAGCTGGAGCCGGAAACAAGAATGCCCGCCGTTTGATTGAGGCAAGCTAGTGACGAATGTTACAACCTGCCGCAAGGGCTTCGGTAACGGTCGTTACTACCGCCGCATGAATCGCTTGGCGGAGCTGATCGCCAATGTCGACGAACTTGATTTCCGCGAGTCCGGTAGCAGGTGGATCGCAGAATCAGTGCGAGGGGTACGATCGGCTGCGTGTACGTCCGCGCGCCAACTGAGACTGGCGCGGGCCGCTTTGTCCGTCGGCTGAGTCGCGGTGCTCAACGATGACGCGTGAGAGCGAGAACCCCGAGGTCGCGTCGGACGCGACGATATCGACTGTGGCGGGGGCGGGGATGCCTTCAATCATGGCTCAGCACCCGTCGGCGTCGTACAGCATCGCGTGCGCGTGCGCCTGCGCCAGCGGCCGGGGGCGTTCGCGCGGGTTGCCGGCGCGATCGGGGAGACGGGCTCGATCCTTGGCGCGATCGACCTTGTGCGGGTCGAGCGCGGTGAGGTGCTGCGCGACGTGACCGTCGCGTGCTCAGACGCCGCGCACGCCGAGGCCGTCGTCGAGGCCGTTGGGGCGCTGGACGGTGTGACGGTTGATCACGTCACTGACCGCACATTCTTGATGCACGCGGGCGGCAAGATCGAGGTGAACGGGAGGGTCCCGGTCAAGACCCGCGATCAACTCTCGATGGCCTACACGCCCGGCGTCGCGCGCGTAAGCCTGGCGATCCACAACGACCTCGACAGGGCGTGGTCGTTGACGATCAAGGGCAACACAGTCGCGATCATCTCATCGCCGGAGTCGTCGCCGGCGACGAACTCGACGCCGAATACATCATCCCGAGCGTGTTCAACCACGACGTCGTCAAGACCGTCGCGCTTGCGGTTGCGCGCGCGGCCCAGGCCAGCGGCGTCGCGCGCCTCCCTCTGCGGGTGCCCTAATGTCAAGTGTGACGGCGGAATCCTCCGGTCTCTCGCACCAGGAACTCGAGCAGACCTTCCATGCCCCAGCGCGCGAATGCACAGCGCTGGCGGGCGGCGCCTCCGCCCGTGCTCAGCAGCCAGTGGACCTCGTCGAGCGCGGCCTCGGCGTGTAGCTCGCGCGCGAACGGCCGCACCTTGCGCACCACCTCCGTCGCGATCTGCGCGACCGGCCGCAGCGCTCGATCATGTAGAAGCGTTGCTTGCACGCCGTCGCGGGAGGCGCGGAACATCGACTCCATCAGCGCCTCGCGGGGAGCCCAGGGGCGCGGTGGCTGCCGTGCCTCGTAGGCCGCTAGCGCCTGCACGAGGGCGGCGAGCGCAAGCGCTGCGCGCGGGCTCGACTGCGCGTCCATCGAGCGCACCTCGACCGTGCCGAGCCGCGGATGCGGGCGTACGTCCCACCACAGGAACGTGTAGTCGGGCAGCCCGCCGGCGCGCAGGACCGCCGCGACGGCCTCGAGGTAGTCGTCCCAGTCTGCGAACGCACGCGGGATCTCCGAGCGTGGGGCGGAGCGGAACAGCGCCGCGCGTGCGCTCGCGAGGCCGCTGTCGACACCATGCCAGTACGGTGAGTTGGCGCTCAGCGCCTGCAGCAGTGGCAGATGCTCGCGCAGCGCGTTGGTCACGCGAATCGCCGTCGCAGCGTCGGGCATGCCCACGTGCACGTGCAGCGCGCACGTGGGAGCGCGGGCCACGAGCCCGCGCAGATCGTCGACCATCCGCCGGTAGCGCGCGTCTTCGACGTGCTGGACGTGTCCGAACGGCGCCGCCGGATGGATGCCGGCGCCGAGCAGGTTGGCACCCTGCTCGATGGCGCGGGCGCGCAGCCCGCGCAGGTCATCGACGGCCTGCGCCGGGTTGTCTCGCACCGGGCTCGCGAATTCGAGCAGCGCCGCATAGAGATCGGTGTGCATCATCGAGGCCGGCTCGGCGAGCTCCGCAATCAGCTCGTCGACGCGGGGATCGAGGCCGTGATCGCCGTCGCGTACGAGCAGCAGCTCCTCCTCGATGCCGATCGTGAACGGCTCGCTGAAGCCGAAAGCTGCTTGCGTGAGCGTCGGTTCAGTAGCTGTGGACATCGGTTCAGTAGCTGTGAGCATCGAAGAACCAGCGGGCGATGTCGAGTTGTGGCAGAGCTCTGCCTCCCATCCAGAGGCTGAGGATCTTCGAGTCGCGCCAGTGCTTCTCGACGTCTCCCTCACGCGCGTAGCCGAACGAGCCCATCAGGTCCAGCGCCTTGTTGGCGACGTTCGTCAGCTGGTCTGAGACGTAGAGCTTGGTCACTCTGGTGCGAGCGAGCATCTCCTGCGTGTGACGGGACCCGTAGATGTCGGGCCGGTCGAGCATCCGCGCCTTCAGGTAGGTGTCGGCGCGGCTGGTCTCGATCGCGACGACGATGTCGGCGAGCACCGCGGCCGTGATCGTGTGCTCCTTGAGCGGCTTGCCGCCGACCACGCGCGTATCGCACCAGTCCTTGAGCAGCTCGTAGATGTTGCGCATCACGCCGATGCACTGAGCGGCGGTGCCGATGTTGCCGGACGAGATGAACGCCCGTGCCGCGAGTGCGTCGGTGCCGGGGCCGTGGGCACGGAACTCGCGCGGGACGCGTACGTTGTCGAACCACACGTCTCCGTTCCAGTCCCCGGACATGCCGGCCTTGCGGTAAGGCTTGCCCTGCGTGACGCCCGGGGTGTCGGCGGGAACGTAGATGATCGCGAAGCCCTCCTCGCCTATGTCCGGGTCGGTGGTACAGAACACCGAGAAAAGATCCGCGGCGCCGCCGGAGTTGGTCGGCCACAGCTTGTGGCCGTTGACCACCCAGGCGTCGCCGTCGAGCCGTGCGGTCGTCGCGATGTGGCGCCCCTGCGTGCCGTCGAGGTTCTCGACGTCGGAGCCGCTGCGCCCGTCGCTGATCGCCGCCGAGCCGACATACCAGCGGTCGGTCTGCAGGTACAGCGGCGCGAAGCGCTCCATCAGCTGGCGGTTCTCGAACGGCCCGGCGATCGGCGACACCGTCCAGACCGAGCAGCTAGCGGCGGTCGCCAGGCCGGAGTCCGCGCGTGACATCTCCTCCAAGCACATGGCGGAGGCGATCGCGCTCATGCCGCCACCGCCGTGGGCCGCGGGCCAAGCCGCCCACTGGTAGCCGTGCCCGACGCACAGCGTCTCGAGCAGGGGCCGGCACAGCTCGTGCCGATCCCAGTCTTCGTCGATCTGGCGCCGGACGGGGATCACCTCGTCGTTGGCCCAGCTCCTGATCGCATCTACCAGCAGCCGGTTCTCGTCGGGGATCCACTCCAGTGGCAGCGAGAAAGGGTCAGCCAAGGCCGTCGCATGCATGTCTAGTGCTCCTCCGATCGGTTAATGCAACCATATCAATCGAATTTACCGGGAAGTCGGCCGCCAGGTCGGCCAGCGGACGAGCAACGAACTTCCGTTTAATTACAACAAACTCGATCGACTTTGCTATTAATGGCGTCCGACGAACCCTCAAAGCCGACCGGAGGAGAGCGAGCATGACTACGGCTGTCTCAGAAGACATCGAGGTAGTGAGCCCCGAAGGGAGGGAGAGCACGGTGCTGAAACGCAACGCGCTCGGCCTCACGGCGCTCTTCTTCTGCATCGCCAGCGCCGCGGCGCCGATGACGGCGCTGTTGTTCAACACCCCCGTGATCGTCCTGGGATCCGGCTGGGCCGGGCCGTCGGCGTTCCTGGTCGCCACCGTCATGCTGCTCATCTTCACGGTCGGCTACATCGAGATGAGCCGCCACGTAACGGCCGCCGGAGGCTTCTACTCGTTCGTCTCGCACGGCTTCGGCCAGGTCTTCGGCCTCGGCACCGCGGCCCTTGTCACGGTCTCGTACTCGGTTCTGGTCGCGGCGCTGCTCGGCGTGTTCGCCTACTTCGCGAACACGACGATCAACAGCTGGCTGCACGTCAGTATCCCGGTCTGGCTGCTGATGCCCTTCGCGCTGATCGTCGACGTCCTGTTCGCGTGGTTCGACATCAAGATCACGGCGCGGATCCTCGGGGTGTTCTTCATCGCCGAGGTGCTCGGCGCGCTGATCCTCGGCTTTGCGATCACGTTCGCCGGCGGCGCTCACGGCCTCACCGCGGCACCGCTGAACCCGCTGAAGCTGTTCAACAACAAATCGGCGATCTCCGTGTTCGGCTCCGCCGCCCCGGGTGTCGCGCTGTTCGGCGCCTTCTGGTCGTGGGTCGGCTTCGAGATGGCTCCCAACTACGGCGAGGAGTCACGCCAGCCGAAGCGGATCGCCGGGCTCGCGACATTCGCCACGCTGTTCGTGCTCGGCGTCGTCTACGTGTTCGTCACCTGGGCGTTCGTCGTCGGCTGGGGCACCAACCACGTCAGCCAGGCCGTGAACGCGCAGTTCAAGGGCACCTACATCTCCGCCTACTACCCGCTCACCAGCCGCTTCGTCGGCGTCGGCCTGACCGACGCGTTCAAGATCCTGATCATCACGAGCTCGTTCGCCTGCCAGCTCGCGTTCTTCAACACCTCCGCGCGGTACGTGTTCGCGCTCGGGCGCGAGCGGCTACTCCCGGCCGCCCTCGGTCGCACGCACAAGCAGCACGGGACGCCGCACGTCGCGGCGATCACGCTGGCGATCGTGATCGCCATCTACGTCGCCGCGTTCACGGTCCAGGACACCTCGCCGCTCGGAGCGCTGACGAAGCTCGGCACGTATTCGCCGCTGCTCGGCGTGCTCGGCATCCTCGCCGCGCAGGCGCTGACCTCGTTTGCGATCGTGCGGTACTTCTGGACCACCGGGCGTGAACACTTCCACCCGTGGAAGACGCTGATCGCGCCGCTGCTCGGCGGCGGCCTGATGGTGTTCTCCTGCTTCCTGTTGCTCAAGAACCGCGAAACCCTCGCCGGGGTGAACAACGTGTTCGTACATGCGATCCCATGGATCGCGCTGGCGATCTTCGTGCTCGGCCTCGGGGCCGCGCTCTGGTTCCGCACGCGCGACACCGCGCGTTACGAGGCGGTCGGGCGGTTCGTGCACGAGGAGGCGTAGATGTCCCTGGGCCGGCAGGCGCTTGTGCTCCAGCATCAGCGCAACGCGCCCCCGGCGCTGGTCTGCGACTGGGCGGAGGACCGGGCGATCGAGCTGGTCGTGGTACGCGCCGACAAGGCGCAGCGACTCCCCGCCGCCGAGGAGTTCGCGTTCGTGATCGCGCTCGGCAGCGATCACAGCGCCGGCGAGCACAAGCCGGCCTGGGTCGATCGCGAGCTCGACTGGCTGCGCCACGCCGACCAGGTACAAGTCCCGATTCTCGGGATCTGCTTCGGAGCGCAAGCGCTGGCGGTCGCGCTGGGAGGTGCGATCGAGCGTGCGCGCCGTCCGGAGATCGGCTGGGTCTCGGTCAGCTCGTCGCTGCCGGAGATCGTCGACTCCGGTCCCTGGTTCGCGTGGCACGAGGACGTGTTCGTGCTTCCCCAGGGCGCGACCGAGATCGCTCGCAATGCTTTCGGGCCGCAGGCATTCCTGGCCGGCCCGCATCTGGGGGTGCAGTTCCATCCAGAGGTGACCCCGGAGGTCGCCGAGATGTGGGGCGCGAGGCCTAGCGGTGTTCACTGGCTGAAGTTGGCGGGCCTCGACCTGGGACGGCTGATGCACGAAGGCATCAACCACGCAGGCCGCTCAGGCGCCGCCGGTTTCCGTCTGTTCGACGAGTTCGTCTCGCGCGCCACGTCGCATTCCAAGCATCTGACACGCGTAGGAGAACGAACTTGAGTCTGATCGAAGCGAACCCATCGACCAACAGCGTTAGCAACCACGCGCCGGCGGCCGGCGCTAGCGGCCGCGCCGCGCTGGAGCTGGCACTGGCCCGCGGCGAGCTTCGCGAAGTCGAGATCCTGTGGAACGACCATCAGGGCCACCCCCGCGGCAAGCGGATCACCGCGGACGGGTTCCTGCAGCGCGCCCAGGGCCAAGGCTTCGCGTTCTGCGACGCAGTCCTCTGCTGGGACGTGACCGGAGACGTCAAGGACGGACTGCGCTGGTCCAGCTGGGACACCGGCTTCCCCGACCTGTTCGCGATCCCTGAGCTCGACACCTACCGTCCGGTCCCGTGGCGGCCCGGCGTCGGCCAGGTGATCTGCGACCTCTACGGTCACGACCGCCAGCTCGCGCGTACCGCCCCGCGCAGCGTCCTGAAGCGCGTGCTGGCCCGCCTCGCGGCGCTTGGCTACGAGGCCGAGGTCGGCGTCGAGATCGAGTTTCACCTGCTCAAGCAGGACGGCAGCCCATTCTCAGAAGGCGTCCACGCGTACTCGCTGCAGAAGGCGTTGGAGCTCGATCCCGCGCTCGACACGATCGTCAGCGGCTTGACCGGATTCGTCGATCTGGAGGGCTCGGAAACCGAGTACGGGCCGGGACAGGTCGAGGTCAATCTGCAGCACGCGCGCGCCCTGGCCGCGGCCGGCCAGGCGGCGCGGCTGAAGTACGGGGTGCGCGAGCTGGCCCGTCGAGCGGGCGCGATCGCGACCTTCATGGCCAAGCCGTTCGGCGATCAGGCCGGCAATTCGATGCACCTGCACGTCTCGCTGTGGCGCGACGGCGAGCCGGCATTCGCGCCCGACGGTCACCGCGAGAACGCGCTGCACAAGCGCGCGATCGGGGGGCTGTTCGAGCACCTGCCGGGGATCGTCCTGTATGGGGCGCCGACGGTCAACTCCTACAAGCGCTTCACGCCGCTGTCGTTCGCGCCGTCGACCCGCACCTGGGGGCACGACAATCGCACGGTCGCGATCCGCTCGCTGATCGAGACCGCGTCGGCCACACGGATCGAGTTGCGCACCGGTGCCGCGGATGCCGAGCCGAACTGGGTGATCGCGGCCGCACTGGCCGCGATCATCGCCGGACTCGAGGGTGACCCCGCCGACCCCGGCGAGCCGGGCCAGGGCAACCTCTACGGCAGCGGCGAGCCGCTGCCCGGCAACCTGGCCGAGGGGATCGCCGCTGCCCGCGCGGACGCCGTGATCGCCGAGATCCTCGGCGAGGACGCGGTCCACGACTACACGAAGCTCGCGCAATACGAGTGGGAGACGTTCCTCAGTGCGGTCACCGACTGGGACCGTGATCGCTACCTGAACTCGATCTGATGTCCGCATCGACGATTGGCGGCGCGAAGGCTACGTCCACGGACAGTGCGAAGGCTACGTCCACGGACAGTGCGACGGCTACCTCCACGGACAGTGCGACGGCATCGACCACGGGGGCCGGACGGCCCCCGACCAACCCAGCGGCGCTCCGGCGGGCAGCGGCGTTCCCGGCGCTGCGCGCGATCTTCTCACGCCGCTCGCGGCGGTTCGCGCTGGGCGCGGAGCTCACCGGGCCGCTCGCCTACCGCTCCGACGCCGAACCCGTGCCGCTGTCCGAGTCCGAGGAGGCGATCCTCGTGGCTGCCGGCACCGGCGTCACCGGCGTGGCCCGCGACGACTGGCCGTTCACCGACGAGCAGGGCGTGCGGACCGGCGCCGAGAAGCTCGGCAGCTTCACCGGGCGCAGCTACCCCAGCCCGCTCGCGACGCACGGCACGGAGCTGTTCTGGACCAACGACCAGGGCGTGTTCGTGCTGCCCCAGCGCGACGTCGTGCCCGAGCGCTACATCCAGCTCGCGCACCAGTCCCAACGCCACGAGCTGTACCGCCGCGCGGTCAAGCTGCAGGACGGCCGCCTCGACGTGCCCACGCGCACGCCCAACCTGTTCGGCCTCAACCACTGGATCGCGAACGCTCCCGGCACGACGCTGTTCATTCCGATCTCGGACGTGACCCGCCAGTGCGTCACCGCGATGTTGCTGTACTTCGACGAGCCGCACCGCTACTACATCAACGACCCGCAGCTGGGCGGCGACCCGCTGCGCCCGCTGGTGCGCAACGGCTGGTTCGACGACTCGCACCCGGTCGATCTGTGGGACTTCGAGCGCTGGCAGATGGTCGACATGAACGGGGTCGAGCAGGGGCTGGTGATCCAGAACCTGCTGATCGCCACGCAGGCGCTGGGCCTCGGCGGCCACCCGTTCTCCGGCGGCAAAGGACGCGTGACGATGGGCGGCGAGGAGCTCTGGCATGCTGCCGGTGGGGAGGGACCCGCCGGCGGTCTGGGCTTCCAGTTCTCGTCGGTGCCCGACGATGCGCCGTTTGCGGCCGGCCAGCTCGTGCCGGTCGGGCTGCCGGGCCTGTTCGAGGCGGCGCTGCCACCGTTTCACGCCTCGATGGCCGACGCGGTCGACTTCGTCCTCGATCGGCGTTTCGGTCCCGAGGGCTTCTTCGTCTCGCCGCAGGGTCACACCCTGCCGTGGCGCGACGCCTCGCCGCTGGCTGGCGTGCCGCGTCCCTCGGCTGAGGCGATCGAGGCGACGAAGCTGCTGTGCACCTACATCTGGAACACCTATGGCCGCTTCCCGGCGACGATCGATCCGTTCCTGATGACGGTCTGGTACCAGGCTCAGCATCTCGACGTCAGCTTCTACGACAAGTTCTATCCGCATGAGGCGCTGCCGGACCACATCCGCAACCACATGCACGACTGGCATGGAGATCAGGCATGAGCGCAACCGAAGACACCCTGCCCGGCACCGAAGAAGACGCGCCGGATAGCCCCGACAAGCTGCGACGCGGCGATCGCGGGGCGCGCCAGAGCCGCCGCTGGCTCTCCTCGGAGATTCCGCTCGACAAGCTGTGGCAGACGCCTTACGGCGAGGTGCCCGAGGAGGCTCCCGCCACCGGCCTACGGGTGCGCACGCACGAGCTGCCGCCCGGTGCCGGCGAGCTGCCGCCGATGCCGTGGACCGTCAACCACCGCGAGCAGGTCTGGACGCCGCGCCTGGCGCACCTCGTAGAGCAGGCCAACGCCAGCCAGTGGAACGCGAGCCTCGATATTCCATGGCACGCGGCGCTGCATATGCCCGACAACCTGGAGGATGCGACCTGCGAGATCTTCACGTGGCTGCTGCAGCAGGAGCTCGTTGCCCATCACGTCCCGTCCGTGTGGCTGCCGCAGATCAATCCGGCCTTCCTGGAGGTCAAGCTGTTCCTGTCGGGCAAGGTGATGGACGAGGCCCGCCACGCCGAGGTGTGCGTCAAGCGTCTGTGGCTCAACGGCCACGGACCCTCGGCCACCGGCCCGGAGACCGACGGCTTCCTCGCGCCGCTGGCGCAGGTCGACGATTACGAGCAGGCGTCGCTGCTGGTCGACATCCTCGGCGAGGGCCAGATCCTCGACATCTTCAAGATCGTCTACGACCTCGCCCCCGACGAGGCTACACGCCGGATCGTGCTGCTCTCACGCCGCGACGAGGCCCGCCACGTCTCGTACGGGGTCGCGCGGCTACGTCACCGCTTCGAGACCGCCTCGGATCCTGAGGCCGTCGGGCGCCAGGTCGTGGAGTGGATCGCGGAGCGGATCCAGTTCTCCGACGAGTTCTTCGTGCTGCCCGAGAACCTCCAGGGCGCGCTCGGCGTGCTCGGCGGGCACGTCGGCATCGACGGCGGCGCGCGTGCGCGTGCCTTCCCCGCGGAATCCAACCACTTCCGCGCCGCCCGGCTGAACGCCGCGGGCCTGCCTCCCCGAGCGCAGCGCCAAGTCCAGCAGCTCCTGCATAACCCAGAATAGTCGTACTTGGCTGAGGAACCAGAATCGGCTCCAGTGCGCTCTCATCGGCGTCACGAGCCCCTGGCCCGCCTTGCCGCCAAAGGACATCGAAGAAGTCCAGCGGATTCTCGGGTGAGCCAGCGCCTGGAGCCATACCTGTGGTATCTGATCATCCTGCGCTCCAGTACGGTGAAGCCATGGCTTCGCGGCGATCGACGCAAAGCTCGGTGTTGGCAACGCGTTTGATGGCGCAGCGGCTGTCAGGCGCGCCCGCGGCCGATGTCGTCGACGCTACGCGCCACTTACTCGCCGTCCAGGCCCAGGATCCCCGTGGTGCGCGTCTTGCGCTTCGGGCTCGCACCGCCGGGGGGCACGCTTCGGATGTCGACCATGCGCTGAGCGACGAGCGGTCGCTGATCATCACATGGGTCAATCGCGGGACCCTGCACCTGATCGCCGCCGAGGACGAGCCGCTCCTGCACGCGCTGAGCACGCCACAGCTGCGCAGCGCCAGCGAGCGTCGACTGGCACAGGAGGGAGTGAGCGCGGCGGACGCCGAGCGTGGGATCGCCGCGATCGTCGAGGCGCTGGGCGACGTTGGACCGCTGACGCGCGCTCAGATCCGCTCGCTGCTGCAGCGAGCGCAAGTCCCGACGGCGGGACAGGCGCTGGTGCACATCCTGTTCGCAGCGACGCTGGACGGGCTCATCATCCGCGGACCGATGATCGCAGGCGAGCACGCGTTTGCGCTCGCTGCCGACTGGCTGGGCGAACGTCCGAAGATCGACCGTGATCGCGCGCTGGCCGAGCTCGCCCGCCGTTACCTCGCGGCCCACGGCCCTGCCGGCGAGCGTGATCTGGCCAAGTGGGCACAGCTGCCACTGCGCGACGCGCGCGCCGGGCTGGGTGCGATCGCGTCTGAGCTCACTGAACGCCACGATGGCTTGGTCGACGTGCAACGCGACGATGTGCCACCGCTGCCGCCGCCGCGGCTGCTGGGACCGTTCGATCCGCTGCTGCTTGGATGGCGCTCGCGCGAGCTCGTGCTCGAGTCCGTAGACGCGGTCGTCACCGTCAATGGGATCATCAGAGCGATCGCGCTGATCGAGGGGCGCGCTGCGGGCACCTGGACGATGCCCGGTGGGCACGTCGAGCTCAACCTCTGGAGAGAGCAAGACCCATCAACAGCCGCCGCGCTGGCGCACGAAGCGTCAGCCGTTGAGGAGTACCTGGTAGCGAGATGAACTCAGCTGACTAGCTGTGGCAACTCGATCGCCGGACAGCGATCCATGACCACGTCCAAGTCGGCGGCCAGCGCCCGCTCGGCGGCCGCCTCGTCGATCACCCCGAGCTGCATCCACACGGCGCGCGCGCCGGCTCGGATCGCCTCGTCGACGTGCGCGCCCGCCTGATCGGCGCGTCGGAAGATGTCGACCACCTCGACTCCCTCGGCGGACGGGATCGCGGTCACGCTCGGATAGCACCGCTCGCCGAGCAGCTCATTCACTTCCGGATTGACCGGGATGACGCGGAACCCGTGCTGCACAAGCACTTGCGCGACGCGGTGCGAAGCGCGGCGTGGGTCCGGCGAGCAGCCCACCACCGCCCAGGTGTGCGTCTGCGTCAGCACCCGCCGGATGACGTCCGGCTGTGAATGCGTAGCCATCACCAAGAAGTATGACCGGTCGCCGCGGGGTGAGATCACAGTCAGACCGATCGGATCAAGGGCGCCCGCCTAACCCGACGCCGCCTCGCACCCTTGGTCTTCCGTCCGGTCGGCGGACCGAGCTGCCCTCGCGGTGATCTTGCGAGCATGTCCGACCCAGCCGATGCCGGCAGCTGCGGCGCCAAACCTCCCGCTGATGTGTTGCGTGAGCGGCGTCCGCTCGATCCGGGTGAGGTTAGGCACCCGACAGGTGCCAAACCTCCCGGGAGTGCAGTGCCGTCGCGCGCTCGCGCTCGACTGGCTCATCAGCGTGCTGGCTACCGAGCAGGACGGCCTCGTGACGGTCGAGCAAGAGCGCCGCGGAGTCGTGGGCTTCGTCGAGTTGACCAGACCCTGTGCGGCTTCGCCGTCGAGGTCGCGAACGCGATCGAGGACGCATTCCTGGCCATTACGAGAAGTGGGCAAGCTTCGATCGATCATGGCCGCCAAGCCACAGCGACCGACGGTCCGCTCGCCACGGAGGGCACGAACCGCGGCCGATTTGGTCGCTGCCAGCTCGGGCGTGTGATCGAAACAGGAAGCACGTTCCGGAATGCAGCAATAAGCGTCCAGGCCGTGATCGACGCCACCTTCGAGCTCGAAGGCGCAACGAAGCCGGCATGCGTCGCGGAGATTCTGATCCGGGAATACGTCTAGTCGCACCCGCAGACGCCACCGATCCCTGCTGATGAACCCAAGACGACGCCACAGGCGCCGCTTTGGGTCGTGGTCGTCACCATATGTCGAGCGCAACCGGCGACCATGACGAGGAGGAGCAGAGAGATGGCTGCAACTGAGAAGGCGATTCTTGCGGGTGGGTGCTTTTGGGGCGTGCAGGATTTGATCCGCAAGCTCGACGGCGTGAGCGGCACGCGCGTTGGCTACACCGGCGGCGAGACGCCCAACGCGACCTACCGAAACCACGGCTCGCATGCGGAGGCGATCGAGATCCTGTTTGACCCGAAGCGCATCTCCTATCGAGACCTGCTGGAGTTCTTCTTTCAGATTCACGACCCGACGACGAAGAACCGACAGGGCAACGACGTCGGGATGAGCTATCGCTCGGCGATCTACTACCTCGACGACGAGCAGCGCCGCACCGCGCAGGACACGATCGCAGATGTCGATGCTTCTGGCCTGTGGCCGGGCAGGGTCGTCACCGAGGTGGCGCCCGCCGGGCCGTTCTGGGAGGCGGAGCCTGAGCATCAGGACTACCTGGAGCGTTACCCCAACGGCTATACCTGCCACTTCGTCCGCCCGGGCTGGAAGCTACCGCGACGCGTGCCGGAAGCCGCGCGCTGAGCCGAGGCCCGGCGGGGACCGCTGTGATTTGAACTGACTGTGTTGCCGGCTCGCTGGAGGTTGCGGACCAAGCAGGGCCGCAGCAGCGAGGTCCGACTGGCGAGCCAAGACATGTCGATCCTGGCGAAGCGAGCCTGCTCGTCGCCCACAGCAGGTCGGTGAGGCCGGTTGGATTGTTATCCGCTTCATCTGGTGTTTCTGTGAATTCCTTAGATTGCGCTGCCACCTTGCTACGTGAGCACACAACGCGAGCAGGGCGCGCTGCTAACAAGCGCGGCCGCAGGACGAGGAGCTTCTCGAAAAATGTCTAATGAATTGATTCTTGCCAGCCGGCGTCTGGGGGTCGCGCTTTGCGTGCTCACGGTCGCCGTCGTGGTCGGCGCGTGCGGATCATCGACGTCGAGCAGTTCGAGTAGCGCCGCTGCTGGTACGGGGGCTACGAGCGTGTCGACCGGTTCGACCACGGCGCGGCTGAACCTCGCCAAGTGCTTGCGCGCGAACGGGATCGACGTTTCGGACTCCGGTACCACGAGCGGCGCCGGCGGCGGCGCGGGCGGCATCTTCGCGGCGTTGCGCAACTATCCGCGCGCTCAGGTCGAGGCCGCGGAGAAGGCGTGCAAGCAGTACCTGGCAGCCGCGTTCCCGCAGACGACCCTGACCGCGGCGCAGCGCGCGGCGCGTACGCAGGAGCTCGTGAAGTACGCAACCTGCATGCGCTCGCATGGGGTCGACATTCCCGATCCGACGACCAGCGGCGGCGGCAGCTTCGCATTCGGTGCCGGCAGCGCCGGCAGCTCGAACTTCCGCGCCCTGCTGAACACGCCGGCGTACAAGACCGCGAACGCCGCATGCGCGAGCCTGCGACCGAAGTTCGGCGGCGGCACCGCTGCAGCGGGGGCCGCCGGTGCGTGATCGCCTGAAAGCGTTGCTCGACGCCCGCGCCGGGGGCGCCCGTTGGGGGCGCCCGGGTAAGCCCCGGGTTGGGCGTTTGCGCCCCCGGGTCGCCACTGCGATGCGGCTGTGCCGCACGAGCGCGCGCGCAAGCTTGTTGCCAAGTTGCGTAAACTCTGCCGCGAGGAAAGGAGGGGAATGACGTGCGGGAAGCCGCGAACCAGTCGTGCGATCGATCCGACCAACTAGCCGCAGCGCTCGAGCTCGCGCGGGCCGAGACGGCGATGGACGTCGCAGTGCTGGCAGAGGTCCGCAATGGACGCGAGGTCGCGCACGCAATCGCCGGCGACGGAGCCTCGTTCGGGCTGCGACCCGGAGCTTCGCTTGCGATCCAGGACACCTACTGCGAACGCCTGCTCGACGGCCGCATCTCAAACATCGTGCGCGACGCGCAACACGATCAGAGCGTCAGCGACTTGCCGCTCACCCGGCTGGCGCGAATCGGCGCTTATATCGGCGTCCCGATCAGCATCGAAGACGTGCGCCTCTACATTCTGTGCTGTCTCGCGCACGAGCAACGCCCTCGCCTTGGCGAGCATGACGTCCTCTTCATGCGCGGTCTGGCCGCGACGATCATCGCCACGATGCCCGAGAGGGTCTTGGATTAGAAGACCGGGCGCCCGCCGCCGCTGCGGCTTCGGGGCCTGTCCTTGGTTGTTGGTGTACCAGTAATTTTCTGCAGGTGCCCTCGGTCACTCGGTCGGCCGGCGCGCGCGAGATCTTGCCGGCCAGCGCGGTGCTGTAGGGTGGGTGGTCGATCGGGCGTGGCGGCTGGCGCTCCTTCATGCGCTCGTCCGGTCCTTTCTGACCTCTCTACTGTGCGATCGCCATCACTGAGAGGCTCGTCAGGAGCGACTATGCAGGTTGTGAGCGGTCGGGGTACGCGCCGGTCGACGGATCGCGGGTTTGGTCAGCGTCCGGGGTCGGGTCCGCCCAGGTCGTCGGTGTCCAGGACCATTCCGCGGGTGGCGTTGGAGCCTTTGCGGGTCGCGATGCTCGCGCCGCCGTGGATCTCGGTTCCGCCGCCTGGCTATGGCGGCGTGGAGTCGGTTGTGAGCGCGCTGACGGAGGCGCTGGTCCGCCAAGGGCATGACGTGACGCTGTTTTGCGCGCCGGGATCTGTCTCCGGAGCGGAGGTTGTGACGCTGCTCGACGAGGCGCATCCGGACGAGATCGAGCGGTCGTTGTATGAGATCGACCATGTCGTGCGTGCGTTTGACCAGATCGAGCGCGCCGCTCACCGCGGCGCCTTTGATGTCGTCCACGATCATTGTGGTTTCACCGCGCTCGCGTTGGCCGATCGCATCGCGGTTCCGTTCGTGCATACGCTGCACGGACCGTTCACGCGCAGCACCGCGGCGTTCTACGCCCATCACGGCCACAAAGCGGCGCTCGTCGGGATCAGCGCAGCGCAGCTCGCCTCAGCGCCGCCTGGGCTCGAGCCGTTGTGCTCGATTCCGAACCCGATCGATCTGCGTGAGTGGGAGCTGCGGGAGCGCAAGCAGGACTACCTGCTGTGGGTCGGGCGGATGACCCCGGAGAAAGGGCCTGATCGCGCGATCCTCGCGGCCCGCGCCGCCGGCGTGCCGCTCGTGTTGGCCGGCGTGATCCAGCCGGGTCAGCAGGACTTCTTTGACCGCGAGGTCGCTCCGCACGTGGACGGCGACCGCGTTCGGTTTGTCGGCGAGGTCGGCGGCACGGTGAAGCGTTCGTTGTTCGCGGACGCTCGCGGCTTGCTGATGCCGATCCGCTGGGAGGAGCCGTTCGGGATGGTGATGATCGAGGCGCTTGCCTGCGGGACGCCGGTGATCGCGTTTGCCGAGGGCGCCGCGCGCGAGCTCGTCGTCCACGGCCAGACCGGCTTCCTGGTCGATACAGAGCAGGCGATGGCACAAGCAATCGGCCGGCTGCCCGAGATCGCTCCGCGCGCTTGTCGAGCGTGGGTCGCTGAGCACTGCGACGTGGAGGTCGTGGCCTCGGCGTATGTCGCGGCATACCGGGCCGTTGCGAACCTGGCCGCCGAGCGGCTGGCGGCGATTGGCTGAGCGCACGATCAGCGTCCAAAGCTTCGCCCGCGCACGCCGGCCAACCGGATCCAGCGCCTGCCGCCCGTAGCGGCGGCTTGGCATCGCCGGCTCTTGCTACTGCGAGTTGAGATAGGTAACGACGGCGAGCACGCGCCGGTGGTCCTCGGCGGACGGCGGCAGGCGCAGCGTGCCGAAGATGTTCTTGACGTGCTTCTCGACGGTGTGCTCGGTGACGAACAGGCGCTCGGCGATCGCACGGTTGGAGCGTCCTTCGGCGATCAGGGCGAGCACTTCCCGCTCGCGTTCGGTCAAGCGCTCGAGTGGGTTATCAGCTTGGCGCCGGCGGCCGACGAGCTCGCCGACGACTGCCGGGTCCAGCACCGAGCCTCCCTCCCCGATCCGGTTGATGCTGGTGGTCAGCTCAGTGAGGTCGGATACCCGCTCCTTGAGCAGGTAGCCGATGCCGTCGGTGCCCGCCGAGAGGAGCTCGAGTGCGTAGCGCGCGTTGACGTGCTGGGAGAGGATCAGCAGCCCGATCGCCGGCCGGCGCGCGCGGATGATCTTCGCTGCGCGCAGGCCTTCGTCGGTGTGCGTCGGCGGCATCCGGATATCGATGATCGCGACGTCGGGCTCGGTGCGCTCGACGAGCGCAAGCAGTTCGCCGGCGTCGGCCGCGAGGCCGACGACGTCGAATCCCGTCTCCTGGAGCAGCCGCGCGAGGCCTTCGCGCAGGAGCAGCGAGTCGTCGGCGAGGACTATGCGCACGGCAGCTCGGCTCGCAGGTTCGTGCCCCGGCCGGGTGGGCTGGAGACCGTGAAGTAGCCGCCGAGCGCCTCGACGCGGTCGGCGAGGCCGCGCAGTCCCGAACCGCCGGCCGCGCTGGCGCCGCCGATGCCGTCGTCACAGACCTCGATCGTGAGGCTCTCGTCCGCGTAGCTCGCGAGCACGCGGACCGCGGTGCCGTGGGAATGCTTGACGGCGTTGGTCAGCGCCTCGCTGGCGACGAAGTAGGCGGCGCTCTCGAACCGGTCGGGAAGGCGCCGGTCGAGCGCGAGCTCGAGGCGGGTGGGGAGCGCCGCCCGGCGACAGAGCTCGTCGAGCGCCGCCGTGAGCCCGCGCTCGGCGAGCAACGGCGGGTTGATCCCGTGGGTCAGCTCGCGCAGCTCCGCCAGCGCCGCCGCGAGCGCCTCGCGTGTCTCACGCACGAGCGGCCGCGCTGCCTGCGCCTGTCCGGGAAGCTTCGCCTCGAGCAGGCCGAGCGACATCGCGATCGACACGAGTCGCTGCTGGGTGCCGTCGTGGAGATCGCGCTCGATCCGCCGCCGCTCGGCGTCGGTGGCGTCGATCAGCCGCGCGCGCGAGGCCTGCAGCTCGAGCAGCCGGGCGCGTAGCTCCGCCTGCAGGCGCTCGTTCTCGAGCGCCAGGCTGGCGGCCGCGCAGACCGAACGCACGAGCGCCGCATTCTGCTCGAGCACCGGGTCGTGCAGCAGCACCGCGATCGGCTGCCCGTCGCGCTCGACGAACGTCGCCAGTCGTCCCCCGCCGCCGTCGCCGTCGGGGAGCTTCACCAGGGCCCCATCACCGTCGACGTAATGCCGCTCGGGTGGGAACCAGTAGGCGAGCTGCAGGGACGGGTCGCCGAGCGCCCGGGCAAGCGCCGCGCGCAGATCGGCCGTCGCGCTCGGCTCGCCGAGCTCGACGACGAGCCCGGCGACCATGCCGCGGGCGAGCTGGCGTTGCAGGAACACGAACAGCACCGCGACCGGGACGCTCGCCATCAGCAGGAAGTAGACGTTCGCGGGCAGCGCGCCGAGCGGGTCGCCAAGCAGGTCGAGGACGATCGTCGCGGTGAGGGCCGCGAGCGTGGCGCAGCCGGCTACCAGCACCGGCGCGACCGCGCGCCGCTGCGCCGTGCTGGCCCTAAGCCAGCGCCTGATCAGCAGCACGATGATCGTCGCGATCAGCGCCGCGCCGATCAGGGACTGCAGGGCGCGCCACTTCATCGCCTTGCGATTGTCGTTGACCACCTGCAGCAGGTTGTTGGCACAGCCCGGGCAGTGCAGCCCCGCCTTGTTGCCGTACAGCATCGCCAGCAGCTGCAGGCCGAGCCCGGCGAAGATCCCGAGTCCCACCAGCCAGCGGTCCAGCCGACCGGGCAGGCGCCCGGTCGGAAAGCACAGCAGCAGGTAGACCAAGCCGATGATCCAGACCGACTGGAGCGCCAATCCGATCGTGTTCAGCGATGGCGTTCGGGCCTCGACCAGCTCCGCGGCAAACCAGGCAAAGCCGGTGAACACCATCACCAGGCCGATCCGGTTCTGCGGGCGTGCGCGCCATGAAGCAAGCCCGCAGCCGAGCAGCGAGGCGCCGACCAGCAGCTCGAGCACCGGACCCGGCTCGGTCGGGCGCCCCGACGGCTGGTGCGCCGCCAGCCACACCGCGCCCGCGCCCGCCAGCACGCCGGCACCCGCCAGTACGGACAGCCTCGCCTTCATCGCCAGCGATTCTCGCGTCATTCGACCACTGACCGCAAGCCAAGCGGGGTCAGAGCGCAACGTCACGGTCACTCGCTGGCGATTGCGGCGAGGACGTCGAGCTTCGCGGCCCGGCGCGCCGGCCAGCTGGCCGCGCCCAGACCGAGGACCGCGGCCAGGACCAGGAACCCCACCAGGCTCGCGACCGGGACCGCGATCACGGTGACGCTGTTGTCGCGCAGCGAAGCGGCGAGCGCGACGCCCAAGCCGGTGCCGAGGACCACGCCGACGACCGCGCCGAACAGCGCGATGATCACCGACTCGGAGCGGATCATCGTGCGGACCTGCCGGCGGCGCATCCCGACCGCACGCAGCAGACCGATCTCGCGGGTCCGTTCGAACACCGACAGCATCAGCGTGTTGACGATGCCGACCAGGGCGACCAGAACCGCGAGCGCGAGCAGCACGTAGATAAGCCCAAGTAGCTCGTCGATCTGATGCTTCTCGTTGCTCTCGAACTGCGCCCGGGTCTTGGAGCTGACGTTGGCGTAAGGGTCGAGGATGCGATTCAGGGTCGGGTTCAGATCGCGCGTGCCGGGGGCGGTCCGCAGCAGGACGACGATCGGCAGCGGGTCCTCGAAGTGCGAGAGGAAGAAGCCGTCGCCGACGAAGAAGCTCCCGGCGAGCGGGTTGGGCTTGAAGATCCCGCCGACCCGCATCGTCGCCGTCCCCGTCTGGGCGAAGCGCACCGGCGCCGGCGACCCGACGTGGAGGTTGTCGGCGCGCGCCGTCGTCGAGTCGACCAGCAGCTCGCCGGCGGCCAGGGCCGGGGCGCCGCTACCGTGGATCACGTGCAGGTTGATCGTCTGCGACAGCTGCGGGGTGGAAACCGCAGTGAGCGTCGAGAGCGAGCCGCGAAACTCGAACTGCCCCTGGTACACCGTGGTAGCTGCCGTCACCCCGGGCAGGTGCGCGACGGCCGGGACGACGGACTTGCTGAAGCCGCCATCGCCACTGATGATGTAGTCGGCGTTGATCGCGGTGTCGACGCTGTTGGCCGCCGACGCGCTCAGCGAAGCGCCGAGCACGGCGATCGTCGAGACCAGCGTCAGTCCGATCATCAGGGCCGCGGCGGTCTGGGCGGTCCGGCGCGGGTTGCGCATCGAGTTCTCGCGGCCGAGCCGTCCAGGCGTGCCGAGCAGCGAGGCGAGCGGGCGACCGAGCGCACTGGACAGCGGCTGCGCGACGATCGGCAGGAGGATCCCGACGGCGACGATCACTCCCAGCGCCCCGACGCCAACGAGCGCGAGCGTGGGCCCAACCAGGCCCGCCAGCACGGCCGCGAGGCCCAACAATCCGGCGAGAACGCCGGCGATCAGGCGCCGGCCCCGCAACGACTGAGCCTCGTCCTCGCTGTGCTCGACCAGGGCGGCGACCGCGGGGATCCGCACGGCGCGGCGGGCGGGGAGGATCGCCGAGATCACGGTGACGCCGACGCCGACGGCGATCGCGACGAGCGGGGTCCGCGCCTCGAATACCAGTGGCGAGGACGGCAGGACGATGTTGAACGCCTTGAGCAGCGCTTTGAGCCCGAGCGCGGCGAGGACGCCCAACCCCAGGCCGATCAGCGAGGCGGTCAGGCCGGTAAGCGCGGCCTCTGCCAGCACCGACCGGAAGACCTGCCGGCGACTGGCTCCGACGATCCGCAGCAGCGCCAGCTCCCGGGTCCGCTGGCCGACGGTGATCGAGAACGTGTTGAAGATCGTGAAGGCGCCGACGAACAGCGCGATGCCGGCGAAGATCAGCAACGCCGTCGAGATGAACGACAGCTCGTCGTCGACCGCGCTCGACAGCTCGTTGATCAGGGCCTGGCCGCTGACCACCTGCACCCCTGGCGGGAGGATCGCGGCGATCGCACGTTGCAACCTGACGGTGTCGGCGCCGGGCGTGGCCAGGACGCTGATCGTGTCGAAGTAGCCGCGGGAGTCGAACAGCGCCTGGGCGGTCGGCAGCGAGAAGCCGGCGAGCGTGATCCCGGCGAGGTTGTTGTCGGAGCCGAAGGTCACGATCCCCGTGATCGTGAAGCTCTGCGGCCGGTTGGGCAGGTTGATCAGCACCCGGTCGCCGACCGCGAAGTGGTATTTGGTCGCCGTCGCCTTGTCCATCACCACGTCATCCGCGCGGGTCGGTGCGGCGCCTTGAACGAGACGGTAGGGGGACAGCTGGGTGTTCGGGTCAAACGAGAATCCGAGCGTCGAGCTGCCGCCACTCCCGATCGCGTCCCCGTTGCGGGCCAGGAACTGGGCATAGCCCTCGACCGAGCCGTGGACATACGCAACTCCCGCCAAGCGCCGCACCGCGGTGGCGATCGACTGCGGGATCGGCTTGCGGTTGGCGGTGCCGTTGACGTCGGCGGCGGTGTCGTTGGCGAACGCTGCCGTGCCGCGGATCTCGAAGCTGATGTGCTGGTAGGCGGTGCCGATCACATCGTTGAACGTGCGGTCCAGGGTGTCCCCGAGCACGAGCGTGCCGGTCACGAACGTCACCCCGAGCACGATCGCCAGGGCGGTGAGCGCCAGGCGGAGCTTGCGCGCGAGCAGGCCCTTGACCGTGACCTTCGTCATCGTGAGCCGCCTAGCTTCATCATCTGCTCCAGCACGGCGTCGGCCGTGGGATCGACCAGGTCTCCTGTCACCCTGCCATCGGCCAGGAACACGACTCGGTCCGCGTAGGCCGCCCCGCGGGGGTCGTGAGTGACCATCACGATCGACTGGCCGTGATCGCTCACCGAGCGGCGCAGAAACTCCAGCAGCTCGGCGGACGCGCTCGAATCGAGATTGCCGGTGGGCTCGTCGGCGAAGATCAGCTCGGGCCGGCGGATCAGGGCGCGGGCACAGGCGACGCGCTGCTGCTGGCCGCCTGACATCTCGCTGGGATGATGGGCGAGCCGGTCGGCGATCCCGAGAGCCTGGACGAGATAGTCGAACCAGCCGCGGTCCAGCTTGGCGCCGGCCAGGTTGACGGGGAGGGTGATGTTCTCGCCCGCGGTCAGCGTCGGGACCAGGTTGAACGACTGAAAGACAAATCCGATCTGGTCTCGGCGCAAGTCGGTGAGGCCGGCATCATCGAGCAGCCCGAGCTCCTGGCCGCCCACGAAGGCGCGCCCCGAAGTGGGGACGTCAAGCCCGGCCATACAGTGCATCAGCGTCGATTTCCCGGACCCGGACGGCCCCATCACGGCCGTGAAGCGGCTGCGCTGGAACGCGACGTCGACTCCGTCCAGCGCGTGCACCACGGCGTCGCCGCTGCCATAGGATTTCGTCAGCTGCACCGCTCGAGCAGCCGGTGGGGATTGTCCCTGCTCGGTGTGGTTCATCCCGCCCCCTCCTGGATCGACGAAAGCTCAAACACAAGCCCGAGTCTGAACGCCGCCCGCCCTGCGCGCCAGCCGGACAACAGGAGTTCTGCGGGGTACGGCTAGCCCTACCGTGTACGCTTCCCAGCGATGGTCGTCAAGGCTATCCCGAGTGTCGCGAGCGCGCCCGTCGTCCGATGACGGCCGGGCCGTCAGGGCAAGATCGCGTGTTTGGAATGCCGGGCGAGGGCGTGCGCCGGCCGGCTGGGCCGGTCGATCTGCTGCAAGCGCTGCGCGCCGGCGGCGAGGTCGGAAACGATCTGCTGGCCGTCGACTGGGACGCGACGCCATTGGGACCGCCGCAATCGTGGCCGCACAGCCTCGCGACGATCGTGCGCGTGCTGGTCAGCTCGCGCTTCTCGATGTGGATGGCCTGGGGTCCGGAGCTCACCTTCTTCTGCAATGACGCCTACCGGCGCGACACCCTGGGCACGAAGTACCCGTGGGCGCTGGGACGTCCAGCGCGTGAGGTGTGGGCCGAGATCTGGCCCGATATCGGCCCCCGCATCGAGGCCGTGCTGCAGACGCGGGTCGCAACCTGGGACGAGTCGCTGCGGCTGTTCCTCGAACGCAGCGGCTTCGTCGAGGAGACCTACCACACCTTCTCCTACAGCCCGCTCAGCGACGATTCGGGTGCGGTGGCGGGCATGCTGTGTGTGGTCAGCGAGGACACCGAGCGGACCATCGGCGAACGGCACATGGCGACGCTCCGAGATCTCGGCGCCGAGCAGACCACCGGCCGAGATGACCGCTCCTACCTGCAGGCCGCCTCGCGCCACCTGCAGTCCAACAACCGCTCACTCCCGTTCACGCTCATCTACCTGTTCGACGAGGACGGGAAGACCGCGCAGCTCGCGTCCTGCACGGGGATTGCCCCGCAGCACCCCGCGGCACCGTCATCCGTGAGCGCATCATCGATGAGCGCCGAGGCTCGCGGGCCCGGCTGGCCGGTCACCGAGCTCGCCAAGGGCCGGGCGGTCGTCATCGAGGACCTCGACCGCAGGTTCGATCAGCTGCCGACCGGCGCCTGGGATGAGCCTCCGACGACGGCGGTCGTGTTGCCGTTGCCGGCGCCGGTTGCGCGGTCCCGGCCATACGGATTCCTGGTCGTGGGGGTCAACCGCTATCGCCCGCTGGACGGCGGCTATCGATCGTTTCTGGGGCTGATCGCCGCCCAGCTCGCCGCGGGGATCGCAAGCGCCCGCGCCCACGAGGCCGAACGGCGCCGGGCGGAGGAGCTCGCCGAGCTCGACCGCGCGAAGACGGCGTTCTTCACGAACGTCAGCCACGAGCTGCGCACGCCGCTGACCCTGCTCCTCGGCCCGGCGCAGGACGCGCTGCAAGACGACGGCCTGGCACTACCGGAGCGCCAGCGCCAGAGGATCGAGATGATCGCGCGAAACGGCGCGCGACTGCTGAAGCTCGTCAACACGTTGCTCGACTTCTCACGCTTGGAGTCCCGTCGCTCAGAGGCGGCCTTCGAGCCCGTCGACCTCGCCGCCTTCACCGCCGAGCTGGCAAGCGCGTTCGACGCGGCGATCGAGCGCGTCGGGTTGGAGCTACAGATCGACTGCCCAGTGCTGCCCGAGCCGGTCTACGTGGATCGCGAGATGTGGGCGAAGATCGTCATGAACCTGTTGTCGAATGCGCTGAAGTTCACGCTCAGCGGCTCGATCACGGTGCGAGTCGAGCGTGTCGGCCAATGCGCGCGGCTGGCCGTGTCCGATACCGGCATCGGGATCGAGCCGGCCGAGCAGGCGCGGCTGTTCGAACGGTTCCACCGTGTCCTTGGGGCACGTGGGCGTACTTACGAAGGCTCCGGCATCGGCCTCGCGCTCGTCGCCGAGCTGGCCGCGTTGCACGGCGGCCGTCCCGGCGTGCAGAGCGAACCCGGCGTCGGCAGCACGTTCACGGTGGAGATCCCGTTCGGCCACGACCATCTGCCGGTAGAGCAACTCGTGCAGGAGCAGCGCGAGATCTCCGTCGAGCGCGAGGCCGCCGGCTTTCTCGCAGAGGCCACCCGGTGGCTGACTCCGGGCTCGGGACTGGCGGCGCGGCTGCCGCCGCCGGTGAGCCACGTGCGCTCTGGCCGCCCGCACGTGTTGGTCGTCGACGACAACCCGGACATGCGGGATTACGTGACCGCGATCCTGTCCGAGCAGTACTCGGTGCAGGCCGCTCCGGACGGCGAGGCGGCACTGGAACTGACCAGAGCCCGCCCGCCCGATCTGGTGCTCACCGACGTGATGATGCCCCGGCTCGACGGCTTCGGGCTGCTGGCGGCGCTGCAGGCAGATCCCGCCACGATGCACATCCCGGTCGTGATGCTCTCCGCCCGCGCCGGCGAGGAGGGCGTCGTGGAGGGCCTGCAAGCCGGCGCGGACGACTATCTGATCAAGCCATTCAGCGCGCGCGAGTTGGTCGCGCGCGTGCGCGCGAACCTGGAGCTCGACCGCGCTCGCAGGACGCGGGACGAGCTGCAGCGCAGTCAGATGATGCAGGACCAGGCGGAGCGGCTCGCGGAGGTCGGAAGCTGGGAGGTCGATCTCGCCAGCGGCTCGATCCGCGGCTCAGATCAATTTCGCCGGATGCTCGGCCTGAGCCGCGAGGAGCTGCGCGGGCGAACCTTCGAGCAGGCGCTCGAGCGGTTACCAAGCCTGCCGGACGGCGACTCGGTCCGTCACAGGCTTGACGTTGCGATCGCCGCCGGCGACTCGTTCGAGTACGAGCGGCAGCTGAGCGCCGGCGACGAGCACGAGCGGCAGCGCAGCGCCGCCGACGAGCGTTGGGTCAGGGTCCGCGGCGAAGTGCTCCGCGACGAGCACGGGCGACCCACGTCGCTGCAAGGCTTCATGCAGGACATCACCCAGCGGCGCCTGGCCGAGCAGGCGATCGCCGCATCGGCGGCGGCACGCGAGGCCCTTGACCGCGAGCACAAGATCGCCGACGCGCTCCAGCGCAGCCTGCTGCCGAGCACCAGGTTCGACTCCGACGAGCTGGAGGTCGCGACTTACTACCAGTCAGGAGTTGCCGGCACACGCGTCGGCGGAGACTGGTTCGAGGCGATCGAGCTCGGCGCCGGGCGCACCGCGCTGGTGATCGGAGACGTCACCGGACGCGGTGTGCGCGCTGCCAGCGTGATGGGCCAGGTCCGTGCCGCGGTGCGCGCCTACGCGCGCCTGGATCTGCCACCCGCGGAGGTACTCGAGCTGCTCGACGCGACCGTGCTCGAGCTCGCCGAAGGCCAGCTCGTGACCTGTATCTACGGCGTCTACGATCCAACACTGCACGAATTTCGCTACGCCAACGCCGGACATCTTCCACCGCTCGTGTCGAGCAGCGGACAGCCCACCGTGCGCCTCGCAGGTGCGACCGATCCGCCGCTCGGTGTGGGATCGACCCGCTATGACGAACAGATGGTCGTGCTCGCGCCGGGGGCCGTGATCGTCCTCTACACGGATGGGTTGGTCGAGCGACGCGGCCGTGACCTGGACGTCGGCATCGACGCGCTGAGAACCCTCGTGCGCCCCGACGCATGTCCGGTGGCGGAGCTCCCGGACATGCTCGTTGCATCGCTCGCCCCGGACGGCGCCGAGGACGACATCGCGATCCTGGTCGCGCGCGTGAGCGAATCCGCGGCCCATCAAGCTGCCGTGCGCGATATCGCTGCGAGCCCGGCGGCGCTGCACGACGGCAGGAGCTTCGCCGCGGCTACGCTCCGAGGCTGGTCGCTCCCGGAAGCCGTCGTCCAGGACGGGGTCCTGATCGTGTCCGAGCTGCTCACCAACGCGATCGTCCACGGCGACCCCCCGATTCGTCTGCGGCTTCGCAAGACGGCTCGAGAGCTGGCGATCGAAGTCGACGACGGTGCGAGCGCGATGCCGCGCAAGCTGCAAACCAGCCCGGAGCACCTGCACGGGCGCGGTCTGGCGATCGTCGCCCAGCTGTCGACGCGGTGGGCGGCCCGGGCCGATGGCCACGGGAAGACGGTGTGGTGCACGCTCCGCCTGCCGCCGGCTCGCAGTCGCGCTACTGCGCGCTTATTCTGAGGCGTGCTGTTCGTCGTTGCGCGCGATCCCGCGGGCGACCGCGGCGATCAGGTAGCTCCTCAGCTCGCGAGCTGGAAGGATCGCGTTGACCGACCCCATCGCGACGGCGCGCTCGACGCTGTGGACCGCATCGAAGCGCTCGGCGAACTGCCGGCGCTTCTCGACGAGAACCTCGTTGTAGAGCTCGCTGCGGCGGGCCCGCAGGCGCTGCTGCTCGGGTCCTAGCGTCGCCGCGATGCGTTCGTCGAGGTCGGCGATCCGCTCGTCGGCGCGCGCGGCCTGCTCGACCTCGCGCGCGAACACGACCGCGGCCGCCGAACCGCCGCCGATAACCGACGCATGGGATCCTTCGAGCGCGATCGTCTCCATGTTGGTGTTCAGTCGTCGCGAGAAGACGACGAACGAGCCGCCGTGATAGCGCGATAGCACGCAGAACACGATCGGTCCGTCGAAGTTGACGATCGCGCGCCCGATCCCGGCTCCGTATTCGAGCTGGCCCTCCCGAAGCGATTCGGGCGATCCGTCGAAGCCGGAGAGGTTGGCGAGGATCACGAGCGGCCGCCGGCCGGCGGTTGCGTTGATCGTGCGCGCGATCTTCTTCGCTGAGCGTGGGAACAACGTTCCCGCCGTCCAGCGGTCAGGCCCATCGGCGGGAGGTGTTCCCCGGCGCGGCAGTGGCCGCGCCTCGATCGCGATCAATGAAACGGGCCAGCCACCGAGATGCGCGTCCCAGACGACGGCCGTCTCCGCCCCCTCCATGTCTTCCCAGCGTTCGAGCGGCGGATGGTCGCTGTCGATCACCGCCTTCATGACCGAGCGAACGTTGAACGGCTTCTTGCGCCCGGGGTTGGTCGTCTCGGAGAAGATCGCGCCGATCCGTGGCAGGCCGGTGCCGGGGTCGTCGTGCTCTGCCGAGCTGACGTCGCGATCTGCAGGGTCGATGCTCCGTGCGCGACGCGGAAAGCGCTCCCCGGGAGCAACGTAGGTGTGCTCGTAGTACTGGAGCAGCAACCGGCAGGCGCCCGCGAGGTCCGGTGCCCAATATTGCCCGGCGCCGTTGGGGCCCATGATGCGCTCGTATCCGCCGATCCCGAAGTTGTCCTCGGCCGACACGCCGCCGGCGTAGTCGAGCGACTGCTTGCCGGTCAGGACCATCGCGCTGTCGGGGGTCATGATCAGGGCGCCGCGGGTGTCCATCAGCATCGTCGACTCGGCGTTGAAATACGGCTGCGCACCCACGTTGATGCCGGCCGAGACGACGTTGATCTCACCGCCGTTCTCCGTGAAGTGCACGATCCGCGCCAGCACCGAGGAGATCACGTCCATCATCTCGGTGCCTTTGTCCATCGCGATCCTCGCGCCTGCCGACAGGGCAAACCATTCGAGCGGCACATCGAGCCGCTCCGCGAGGTCCAGGGCCGCGAGGATCCGCTCGCATTCCGGCTCCGCGATCGCGCCCAGCGCCTGCGTTGGATCGCCGAGCAGGATTACGCGCAGCATGCCCTCGGGATACCGCTCGGTGAAGTTGCGCACCGTGCCGAGCACGATGCCGCTGGTGTTCGTCGCAGGGGGGCGGTCGACGGGCGCCAGCGTGCCATCGGCGCTCAGGTCGTGCTCGACGAACTCGCCGGCGGGCTGCCCGGTCACCGTGGCCCGTGCGGGGGCAAGCAGCCGCACGATCTCAGCGGGGTGAAGCATGCCGCGCCGCCGCGCCGACATGAGTCGGCGCGCGGACTCGTCGAGGGCTTGCAGGGGCGCCTCCGGTGAGTCGTCGATCTCGAGCGTCACGTTGGTTGGTGTCGGCGTGTGGAACATCAGCCGGCGCGTATGTATCGACCCGTCGTCCTCGAGCAAGCTTCCCTGAACGGTGATCGCCTCGATCCCGAGTCCGCTCGTCAACGGGGCCATCCGCTCGATCAGCTGCTGGAGCTCGTTTGCCTCCGGGGCCATGACCGGCCACACGTAGAGCAGGGCCCGATTCCATTGCAGCCGGCTGTGCGGTGGTCGGTGCGCCTGGAAGGTACGGATCGTCTGCAGGGCCTGGACGAGCATCTGCTCGAGCTCGGGTAGCCCGACCGGCTCCCCGCGTTCGTCATACACCCGCGTGAGATCTCGCACCTCAGCGAGCACGACCAACCGCTCGTCCTGAGGGTTGGCACGCGCCACGCAGCGAAACGCGTAGATGTCCTCGAGCGACGGCAGCCGCTGCAGATCGAAGTCGCGCAAGCGCCACAGCTCGAGGCGATGCCCCATCATCGGGTGCAGGCCCCGCATCGCCTCGTTCTCGAGCAGGCGCCCTCCCTGCGGCCTGAAGGTGTGCAGATCGATCGCCGACATGCCCTCGCCGCGATGCGGTCGCGAGACCGCTACCACGACGCGGTGCAGAGCCGGTGCGACCGGAGTGTCGAAGAGCTCGCGGCCGAGCTGGCTCGCAAGCTCGTCGTGCGTGAAGACATGATCGTGCTCGGTATAGAGATCGAGCAGGGCAAGCTCCCCGCCGGGCAGCGCCGGGACGTGCTGCGCGAACGCGCGGGCCGCGGCTCCCACGTCGTCGCGCGCGACAAACGCGGCAGCGAGGCGGCGCTTGGTGCCTAGGAACTCATAGCCGGCCGTGACGAACGTGAAGCCATCGAGCGCGAGCGGCGCGAAGCTCTCCAGCGAACGCACGCGGTAATACCGCCGCGCCATCGCCTCGACGAGCGCAAGACGTGCGGCGCCGGAGGTCAGGCGCATCGCCGAGCTCAGTCGCGTGGCGAGCGGTCGCGGGCAGTCGACGATCGCGCTGATCAGCGTTTCGCGGTCGCCCCGCGCGGGGTCGCGTGCGAGCGCGGCGATCAGCGCATCGGTCTCGGCGTACACGCGCTGGCGCGCCGCCACGATCACGGGCCCGTCGTAGTAGAGGTAGCGGACTTCGCGGGCGAGATCGGCGATCACCTGATCGTGCCCCTCGAGCGCCACGATCAACCGGTCGAGTACGCGCCGGAAATGCTCCTCGACCCGGCCGCCGAGCGCGTCGGCTTGGTCAAGTCGCCGGTTGAGGATTGCGAGGATCACCGCGCGCGAGATCGGGGTGCGCGTGTGGGAGAGGAACAGGCGGTAGCAAGCGCGCTCCAGCGCGGGCGTGTGCGCGAGGCGCTCGACGCCGTAGTGGCGCAGCGCGCGCCGCAGGTCAGCGACAAACGCGCTCGGAAG
Source organism: uncultured Solirubrobacterales bacterium (assembly GCA_963709135.1). GTDB lineage: Bacteria > Actinomycetota > Thermoleophilia > Solirubrobacterales > Solirubrobacteraceae > Palsa-465. The sequence goes on from CAVPVI010000010.1 coordinate 84,655, forward strand.
CTCCTCGGCGCCGCTGTCTGCGTCCAGCGAGCGCAACCACGCGCTGACGTGGTCCCGTGGGCCGCGCAAGGTCTCGGTCGGCGACTCGCTCGCGCGCCCATAGCGCGGCTGAAAGACCGCGCGCACGTCGGCGAAGATCTCGAGCAGACTGTGCTCGGCGCCAATGAGCGCGTCGTCGGCCGCGAGCTCATCGGTCACACCAGCAGGCACGCTGTCGATCAGCCGACGGGCTTCCTCGGCATCGATGTCGTAGCCGAGCACGAGCCATTTCAGGCGGCGCAGCGCCTCCTGCCACGGCGGGCCATGGCTGGCCTGCGGTGCGCTCACAAGCTGCCCGAACGAGATGCGCGCGCCGGGGGGCGCCGGCGGATCGTCGGCGAGCTCCTCGAGCACGACGAGCGGCGCCCCGGCGACGACGTGCATGTTCTCGCTGACGAGCACGCGCCGGATGCGCCCGCGGAAGGGGGCCGTGAAGGACGATTCCGTCTTCATCGACTCGACCACGGCGACGACGTCTCCGGCCTGCACGAGATCGCCTTCGGCGAACGGGATCGAGACGACGACCGCCGCAGAGAGGTTGCGCACGACGCCATGCTCATCGCGCGAGACGAGGTGTGAGACACCATCGATCTCGATCAGCATCTGATCGCCGTGTGCACCGATGAGTACGCGATGCGCCGAGCCACGCAGCTCGAGGCGACGCTCATGGTCGCCGACCCAGTGGGTCCACAGCTCGACCGTTTTTCCTTGTCCGGTGACTCGGTACTCGGCGGGCGCAAGCTGCGAAACCGACAGCGAGTACAGCCGCTCACGATGCCGCAGCTCGTACTCCCGCTTGTAGTCCACGGGCGCCTGCGGCCTTCCATGCTGTGCGTACGCATAGAAGCGCCCGCGGTCGGCGGCCTGATCGCTCTCCCAGAGGTCGACCGCGGCCTGCAGGAGCGCGAGCTCGCCGTGCTGCGCCGGCACGGCTGCGTCGTGGTCGTAAAGCTCGTCAAGCCACCCCGAGTCGAGCTCGCCGTCGGCAAGTTCGCGTCGCGCCAGCAGCGCGCGCAGCACGCCCTGATTCGTCGTGGCGCCGTCGAAGAAGATGATCGTCTCGGCGATCGCTCGTCGCAGGCGCGCCAGGGCTTCGGCTCGCTCGCGCCCGAACGCAATCAGCGTCGCCACCGGCGAGCCCGCCTGGGCGAGCACCCGATCGCCTTCGGCCACGCCCGTGTCGACGCGAACCCCGGGGCCCGTCGGGGCGCGCAGCAGCGCGATCCGCGCCCATCCGTCGGCAAGCCCCGAGGTCGGATCGGCGACGCGGATCGTGGCCGCGACCGCATGTCCCGCCTGTGCGGGCGGTTGACCCTCGAGCGAGACGCCCGCGGCGACGCGGAGCTGCAGCTTGACGAGGTCAAGCCCGGTGACGGTCTCGATCAGCCCGTGCTCGCCGGGCAGGCAGGGGATAAAGCCGGTGAAGGCGAACCGGCCAAGCGACGGGATCAAGGCAAACTCGACCGCACCGGCGTTGACGTAATCAGCGCACGACGCGATCCGCCGAGCAGCTTCCAAGACTTCCAGCTCCTGTTCGCTGCTGATCGCTGAGCTTGCGAGCTCAGCGATCACGGTACGGCCACGGTGGGCGCACGAACGCTCGCAAATTCCGAGCGGCCAGACGGTGCCCTGGCGGTCCGCGATGACGATCACGCGCAGGCGGCGCGTGCGCGTCCCGAGCGCTTCCGGTGAGAGCGAGGGTACGCCGGCCGCCTTGACGATCGCAGCGAGCTCAGTCGCGTCGCCCAGCCGCCTCAGCACCCCTGCGTCCGGTCCGACGAACACGATCCCGAGGCGCTCGCAGATGTCCGCGACGTCGAGCTGCTCCGCGGCGCTGAGCCCCCATCCAACCCACGCGGCGTCGCAGCGCGACGCCGCCAGCGCGTGCGCGACCGCGGCGGGCTCGCGATGCGCACCATGAAAGTCACCTGCGATGCGGTCAAGGCGCCAGGCCTCGTCGGCCTCTCGCACGAACATCGCCTCTCGCTCGGCCTCCGTGAACAGCGCAATCACAGCGACCGGCACCGAAGCGCCAAAATTCAGCTCACGAACCGTATGCAGGAGGCGCATCGCGGCATCTCCGCGATCGACGATCGCGAGCCGCGAAACCGAGTGTTTCATCGCCCGAAGAACCTATCAGCACGCCGGTCGTGTTCCCACCACCACGCCGGTCTCAAGCTTGCGCCCGCGATAGCCGAATACAAGGAGCGTCACTTGTCTGCAGAAGATGGGCGGATCGCGTACTCGAGGGCGCGCGGGATTGGCAAGATCTGAGATGTCAGAGGTTTACGTAGCGCGGCAGCCGATCTTCAACCGGAGCACGCGTGTGTCCGGATACGAGCTGCTGTTCCGGGACGCACACGGCAACCGTGCCGATGATGACGACGACGACGCCGCGAAGGCGGTCATCTCCAGCGCGCTCACGGACGTTGGGCTCAAACGGATCGTGGGCACGCGCGACGCATGGATCCGCGTCACCCCGAACCTGATCCGCAAGGGCCTGGTCGAGCTCCTACCGGTGGAGGCGATCCTCGAGATCTCCGCCCAGAAGGGCGTCGATGAAGCGCTGATCAACGCCGTCGACGAACTGAAGCGGGCCGGCAGGCTGGTCGCGATCGATCGCCTGCGCTATACGCCCGAGGTGGAGCCGCTGCTGCGGCTGGTCGACTTCGTCAAGCTCGACTTGGTGGACCTCGGCCGCGGACAGCTGCGCCGGCAGGTCGCTCGCATCAAGCGTCTCGAGCTGAAGCTGTGCGCCAGTCGCGTCGAGAACAAGGCCGACCACGCCGTCTGCAAGGAAGCTGGCTGCGACCTGTTCCAGGGCTACTTCTTCTGCAGGCCCGAGGTCATGCAGTCCAAGCGCATCGACGCCAACCGCTTGGCCGTGCTGGAGCTCCTGGCGGTGCTGCAGGACCCGCGCATCCAGCTCGAGGATCTGCAGTCGCGGATCGCGCTGGATGTCGGGCTGAGCGTGCGGCTGCTGCGCTACATCAACTCGGCCTACTTCGGGCTGCGCCAGCCCGTACGCTCGATCAACCATGCGCTCGCGCTACTCGGGCTCGAGCGGATCAGGCCGTGGGTAGCGCTGACGCTGCTGGCAAGCATCGACGACAAACCGACAGAGCTGACGATCACCGCCCTCGCGCGGGCGCGCTTTTGCGAGCTCGCGGCCGAGCAACGCGGCTACCAGAACAGCTCCGAGATGTTCACGATCGGGTTACTGTCGGTGCTCGACGCGCTGATGGACATCCCGATCGAGGAGGCCGTCGCGGGCCTCCCGCTGGATCAGCGAGCACGCGACGCGATCGTGCTGCACGCCGGCCCGATGGGTGAGCTGCTCAACTGCCTCGTCGCGCTGGAGACCGCCGACTTCGACCGCGCCGAGGCGATCCTCCCGACCGCGGGAACGCTGCACATGTCCGCGCTCAGCTGGGCCGACGAGACCGCCGAACCCCTATTCGCGAGTTGACAGAGGCCCGCGCTGCCCTAGCCGCCGTCGGGCGCCGCGGGCGCGCCTTCGTCGGCGCGCGCGGGCTGCGCTTCGGCGAGGAGTTGTGTAAGGATCTCGCGTAACCGACGTCGGGTGGCGCCGCGCGCCAAGCGGCCGTCATCCTTGAACGCTTCGTGGGCGGTCGGGACCGCGAGCTCTTCATTGATGACGCGAGCGCCGGCAAGGCCAAGCGCCTTGCGGAGCTCGGCTTGGGCCCAGACTGCACCGAACATGCTGGTGCTGGCTCCGATCACAGCCACCGGCTTGTTGGCAAGTGCGGAGGTGGCCGGCGTCGGACGCGAGGCCCAGTCGACGGCGTTCTTGAGCACTCCCGGGATCGAGCCGTTGTACTCAGGCGTGACGAACAGGACGGCGTCGGCGCCGCGGATCGCCGCGATCAGCGCGTCGGCGCCCGGCATCCCGCCGCCGTTCTCATGCTCATCGGTTTCGTCGAACGGCTCGACCGCCTTCAAGGTCTCGAACGGGACGAGCTCGGTGTCGGGCGGCAGCTCGTCAGCTGCCGCCCGGAGTAGGCGTCGGTTGTGCGAGTCGGCGCGCAGCGAGCCGACGATCCCGAGGACGCGCACCGGCTAGTCCTCTGCGTCAGCCAGCGCTAGCTCGAGGGTGACCGAGATCGTGACATCTTTACCAAGGGCGAAGCCTCCTTTGGGGAGTGGGGCGTTCCACTCGAGGCCGATTGTCTCGCGATCGACAGTGGTCTCGAGGTCCAGGCCGACCTTCTCCACGTCACCAAGCGTCACTACCGGTCCGGCGAACCGGCCGGTGGCGGTCACGGGCGTGCTCTTCCCTTTCAGCGTGATCGTGCCTTCGCTGCTCAGGACTCCATCGCTGACGGTCAGAGACGAGGACTCGTAGACGATCTCGGGGTAGCGCTCGACGTCGAAGAAGTCGGGCGCGAACAGATGTCCCTTGAGTCGCTCGTCCTTGAGTTGCAGCGAGGCGACGCTGACCTTGCCTACGAGCTTGCCGTCGCTCAGCGTGGCGTCGACCTCGTTGAACTCGCCGCGGAAGGTGCCGACCATCATGTGGCGCACGGTAAAGCTGGCGACGGAGTGGATCTGGTCAACCGTCCACGTACCGGCTGGTATTTCGTTTGTGTTCGGGATTTCGGTATCGGTAGCCATGTCGCTCCCCCAGGGTTGGATTCGGACTGTAGTCCGCTTGTCGTCATTAACAGTACCATGACAGGGAGCCGCGATACGCAGCAACCAAGGATGTGATGAAACCGATCGATCTTCCCGTGCTCGGCGCGCGCACCGAGCGAGCCGACGCCGCTCGCAACCGGCAGCGAATCCTTGCGGCCGCGGAGCGGCTGTTCGTCCGTGACGGCGTGGCCAGCACCTCGATGGATGCCATCGCGGCGGAGGCCGGGGTCGGCAAGGGGACGTTGTTCCGCCGCTTCGGTGACCGCGCATCGCTCGCCCTGGCGCTGCTGGAGTCCTCCGAACGAGCTTTCCAGGACGCCTTCATCCGTGGTCCTGCCCCGCTCGGCCCCGGGGCGGCGCCCTGTGAACGTCTGATCGCATTCGGCCGGGCCCTGCTCGAGCACCTTTCAGCTCACGGCGACCTGCTGCTGGCCGCCCAGACCGCGGGGACGCCGGGCAGCCGCTTTGGCGGCGGACCCTATGGCGCCTACCGCGCTCACGTCGCGATGCTCGTCCGCGACGGCGCGCCAGACCTCGACGCCGACTATGTCGCCGAAGCTCTGCTTGCAACCCTGGGCGCCGAGGTCGTGCTCCATCAGCTCCGCCAACGCCGCATGACACTTGACCGCCTCGTCACCGGATGGGAAACGATCGTCCACCGGCTGCTACCCACGCCGTGCGCATGACGCCAGCCAGGTTGCGCGCAGGCGGCGCGCAGTCGCTCATGCGTCCTCGCGCTGGGATTTCGCTCACGCGTACTACGTGACTCGCGGGGCTCGCAGCTGCAGTACCGTTCGCGCATGAGCGGTTTCTTTGATTTCGGCCTGGGTGGCTTGGACGGCGCTGAGCTCGATGTCGAGCGCTTGCGAGACTCGGCGGTGTTGGTTGTCAATGTCGCGTCGCGGTGCGGTCTAGCGCCTCAGTACGCCGGTCTGGAGCGTCTGCAGCGGCGTTATGGTGAGCGCGGATTCTCGGTGCTGGGGGTCCCGTGTAACCAGTTCGCCAACCAGGAGCCCGACGGTGAGGATCAGATCCGCGCGTTCTGCTCAACGACGTACGGGACGACGTTCCCGATCACCGAGAAGCTCGAGGTCAACGGGCGCCGGCGCCATCCGCTCTACGTCAAGCTGGTCGACACGCCTGATGGCGACGGGCGCGCCGGGGATATCGAGTGGAACTTCGAGAAGTTCCTGGTATCGCCCGCCGGCGAGGTCAGAGCACGCTTTCGCCCGAGCGTCGAGCCCGAAGCCGACGAGCTCATCGCTGCGATCGAGGCTGCGCTATCGACCCCGAGCTACGGGTTTGCCGAGAGCTGGGAGATGATCCCGCCGCGGGAGGTGCGGGTCGGGGATCGCGTTCGCCCACGCCCCGGCGTCGAGCTCACGGTCACCAGGATCGAGCCCGGTTTCCTGGGACGCGCCGGGCGGCTGTCGTTCATCGAAGCCTCCGCCGCCCGCTGGCTGAAGTCTCCAGCTCCGGCCGACGGCGAGGTCGAGACGCTACGGCGCCTGCCCTGAGACGCCAAGGGCACCCGCGGCGCGTGCCCCGCAGGGCACGCGCGAGAGTCACCCTCCGCGCGCCCTCAGTCGGCCGTCTGCGCGGGTATGTCCGCGACGACGACCGAGTCGGCGAGGATCCTTACCGCGATGCGGTCGCCGGGCACGATCGCCGCATCGTGGCTGGGTGACTCCACAAGCAGTTTCTGACCCGTATCCAACGTCACGTCGAGCCGTACCGCCGATCCCAGGAAGGTGCGGTTGGTGACCGCGCCGGGACCGGCCGGGTCGGCGACGACCGCAACCGCCTCGGGGCGCAGCAACGCGTGGACCGCGGCGCCGCTGAGTTGGCCGTTGGGGTTCAAGACGGTGAGGCGCTGACCGAGCACCTGTACATCGCCGTTGTCGCCGATGCGCCCGGGCAGGCGGTTCATGGCACCGACGAATTCCGCGACGAACGGCGTGGACGGGTGGCGGTAAACGTTCTCCGGCGTGTCGAGCTGTTCGAGGCGGCCGGACTGCATGACGCCCACGCGATCGGCGATCGAGAGCGCCTCGGACTGATCGTGGGTTACGAACAGGGTGGTGATCCCGAGCCGTTGCTGGAGGCTGCGGATCTCGGCTCGCAGCTGCGTGCGAACCCGCGCATCGAGCGCCGACAGGGGCTCGTCGAGCAGCAGCACCGTCGGCTCGATCGCCAGCGCCCGTGCGATCGCGACGCGCTGCTGCTGGCCACCGGATAGCTCGTGCGGATAGCGATCGGCCTCCTCAGTCAGGCCCACCAGCTCCAGCAGCTCGTCGGCGCGGCGCATTCGCTTTGCCTTGTCCTGGCGGCGCATGCGCAGCCCGAAGGCGACGTTGGAGCGCACGTCCATGTTCGGGAACAGGCTGTATGCCTGGAAGACCATGCCCATGTCGCGCTTGTGCGCTGGCGTGAAGGTGACATCGACGCCGTTGACGAGCACGGTGCCGGCGTCGGGACGGTCGAATCCGCCGAGGATCCGCAGCGCGGTCGTCTTGCCGCATCCCGACGGCCCGAGCAACGCGATCAGCTCACCCTCCTCGATCTCGAGATCGAGACCGGCAAGTGCCGCGACTTCACCGAAGTGGCGTTCGACGCCCTGGAATCGGATCATCAGAGCATCCTCACCGAGGTTGTGCCGCGCCGACGCTGGGCGAGGAACGACAGCATGAACAGGAGCAGGAAGGTGAAGGCGAGCGTGATCATCGAGAGTGCGACCGACACCCCGACCGCGTCCTGGAGTCGCAGCTCGACGAGCTCCGTCGGGAACGTGGTGTATAGCAGCAGGCTCGCGATCACGACCTCGCCGAGGCACAGCGCGATCGTCAGGAACATCGCGCCGAGCACGGCGGTCTGGACGTTCGGCAGGATCACGCGCAGGAGCGTCGAGAACCAGGAGGCGCCGAGATTGCGGGAGGCGTCGACGAGCGTGCGGAGGTCGATCGACCTTACGCCGGTGTCGAGCGCGCGGTACGTGAACGGCATCGACAGGACCACGTAGAACGGCGTCAGCGCGGTCAGCGGATGGTTGAACATCAGGTTCACCAACCATTGCGGCGCGGTTTCCTGGAGCTGCTCCAGGCCGGCGGCCATCACCACCGGCGGGATCACGATCGGCAGTAGCGTGACGCCCTCCATCACTGGCGTCAGCCGCGGCCGCCGCAGTCGCACCCAGACGACGGTCGGCAGCATCAGCGCGACGACGACGACTGCGCTGATCCCGGCGATCTCCAGCGACGTGATCAGCGATGAGCGGACCGCCGAGTTCTTGACGATCTGCGCGTAGTTGCCCAAGCCGTAGCTGCCGTTGCTCAACACGAGACTGAACTTGAACGCGCAGATCAGCGGCCCAAGGAAGAAGATGGCCGCCAACACGAAGATCGTGACGCGCCAGGCGCGCGGTCGCTGCCGGCGGCGGCGCGAGGCGGCGCCGGCTTGCCGGTTGCGGGCGCCGCTCGCCCGGCCGTTCGCGATCGCACTCACCGCAGCCATCTCCGGGCGCGGCGCTGTACGAGCCAGTAGCCGATCATCACGACCAGGATCACGAGGATCATCTCAACGCCGAGCGCTAGACCGAGACGGTCGGCGTTGACGAGCACGTTGCCGTTGATCGCGTTGTCGATCTGTGCCGGGACGATGTCGAGCGTGCTGCCGACCAGCGCCAGCGCCGTCGCGTAGGCGGAGAAGGCGTTGCCGAACAAGATCAGCGTGGCGCCGATCACCGAGGGCGCGAGCACCGGAATCGCGATGTGGCGCAGATAGGCGAGCTTGGTGGCTCCGAGGCCCTCTGCAGCCTCCTGCCACTCGGGACGTAGCCCCTCCAGGGCCGGCGTGATCAGGATGAACATGAGCGGCACCTGGAAGTACACGTAACACAGCCCGACCCCGAGCAGCGACGAGATCGTGAACGTGTTTGGATAGAGGTCGATGCCGATGTGCTTGAGCAGCAAGGTCGCCACCCCGAGCTCTCCGAGCGCGGCGATGAAGCAGAACGCCAGCGGCACGCCGGCGAAGTAGGCGAGGACGCCCGAGGCGCTCGAGACGACCCGGTGCAGCAGCCCGCCGGGCTTTGCCGTGATCACCGCGGCCGCCAGCCAGACGCCGAACACGGCGCCGGCCAGCGACGTCCACGCCGACAGGATCAGGCTGCTCTTGAATGCGTTCCTGTAGGTCGGATAAGTGAAGGTCGTCTTGAAGTTCTGGAGCGTGAAGTGGCCGCCGTCGGTGCTCAGCGCTCCATGGATCACCATGTACAGCGGCAGGCCGAGGAACACCAGCATGTAGGCGGCGAACGGCGCCACCCCCGCCCAGCCTCGCAAGCCGGCGCTCATACGACGACCAGCCCGCGGCGCGCAGGCGCCGCGGGACCGGTCGATACCACAGTTGCGTCCGTCGTCGAGATCAGGACGTCCAGTGGGCCGCAACGGCAGTGCTCGCTGCGGTTGCCTGGGCAGCCGTCGGGAACTGCGTGACGGGGGTCGATACCGGCGGGAGCTTGGCGTAGGCCGCCTTGTTCACCTTGCCGTCGGCGACGAGTGCCGGGAGCTCCACCGGGCGAGCTCCACCCTCGAGCCAGATGTTCTGACCGTCGGCGGAGTACAGGAACTCCTCCCAAAGGCGTGCTGCCGCCGGGTGCGGGGCGTACTTGCTGACCGCTTGGTCGTAGTAAGCCGCGAACGGGACGCCGGTCGGATCGTTGACCTTCCACTTGGCGCTGGACGGCAGGCCCCAGGCGCCGGCGAGGTTCAGGTAGTCCCAGTTGATCACGATCGGGCACTGGCCCGCCTCGATCAAGCTCGCCGCGTTGCAGTCCGTGCTGTTGAAGTTGCCCTTGGATTCGAGCTGCTTGAAGAAGTTGATCCCCGGCGTGATGTCGTTGAGCGAGCCGCCGTTGTTCAGTGACGCCGCCCACACGGCCGAGAGCGCCGCGTTGGCCGAGACGGGGCTCCCGTTGAGCGCGACGTCGCCCTTGTACTTGGACTCCTTCAGCTGCGCCCACGACGTCGGGCAGGTCTTGACGATGGTCAGGTCACAGCCGAACGAGACGTATCCGCCGTAGTCGTTGTACCAATCGCCGTTGGCGTCCTTCTGGGCGCTCGGGATGTCGCTCCAGCTGAAGACCTTGAACGGCGCGAACAGGCTCGTGCTGGCGACCGCGAAGGACTGTCCGACATCGACCACATCCGGCGCCGAGCTGCGACCGCGGGAGGTCTTGATCGCCTGGATCTCCTGAGCGCTCGAGTCGCTGGGGGCTTCGCTGACGACCTTGATGCCGGAGTACTTCTCGAACGCCGAGATCTCCGCACCGTAGTTTGCCCAGTTGCTCGGCAGCGCGATCACGTTCAGCGTACGCTCGGCTTGCGCAGCCTTGAATAGGGCGCTGAAGGCAGCGCCGTTGGCGGACGTCGTGGTCGACCAGTTGACCGACGATGCCATCGCGCTCGATGCCAGCGTCAGCGCGGCGCCGACAGCGCCGGCCGCGAGCATCGCGCGAGTCGCGTAGCGTACGGCCGAGACTCGCGCACGCCTTGTTTGACGAACTCCCACATTTCCTCCTTGGTGGTCATGGAAGGAGGCGCGCAATGCGCCGCCCAGAGTAGACGGAATGACGCTGAATTCGTATTCCGGCCGCTTCAACCTGGAAACTTCTCAGGCGCACCGGCTTCAGTTGTTAACGGGAAGTGAAAATACTTACTCCCAACACGCGCTTGCACTCAAAGCGCAATGCGCACACGCTTGACCGACAGTGTCGCGGCGAGCCCCGGTGTGGTCGCGCACCGTGGAGCATGGCACCCGGGCGTCCCGGAGAACTCACTGCCCGCCTTTGAGCGGGCGATCGACCTCGGCGCCGACATGATCGAGTTCGACATCCGGCGCGCGCGCGACGGAGAGCTCATCATCCTCCATGACGGAGAGCTCGCCGGGACCGCCGCATCGGTTCTGACACGCGTCGAGATCGCCGCTGCAGCGGGGGTGTTGCCGCCGCGGCTGGAAGATGTGCTCGAGCTTGCGGCCGGTCGCATCGCCCTCGATGCCGAGCTGAAGGAGGATGGCTACGTCGACGAGGTCGCCGAGCGGCTTGCCGAGTTCGCGGCTGCCGGTGGCGAGCTGATCGTCACCTCGTTCAGCGACCTCGTCCTCGCCCAGTTGGCCGAGCTGACGCCACAGCTCCGCCTTGGCCTGCTGGTCGAGCAGTCCGCGCAGCGCACGTCCGAGCGCGCCAGGGCGTGCGGAGCGGCGCTCGTCCTGCCGCAGATGAAGCTCGTTGACGAGGCGCTGATCGCCGAGACATCACAAGCCGGTCTTGCCCTCGTCGTCTGGGACTTCACGGCGACCGAGCATGCAGCAGTGCTGTCAGACGCGCGCGTCAGCGGCGTGATCACCGACGACGTCCCGGGCGCGCTTGCTGCGCGCGGCGTGGCGCTCGCGGGTGCGCACGCTCGACGCGCTCCTGCGGTTCCGTAACGCGCTTCGGCGCCACGGCGACCGCCGCCATCCTCGAGGAGTTGGCCGCGCGCCATCGATCCGGTTGACAGCGATCAACCCGCTGGGAAACGACGGCGAGCGCCCGTCCGCTCGAGCTGACGGCGGTGAAAGCAGCAACGGCCTGGCTCAATTACCCCGCGCAGCGAACAACAGCGACGGCAGCTTCACCAGGAGGCGGGGTATGTCGCTACGCCAATGGGCCAGCGCCTCGTCCAGCGCCGTGGCGCCGTGCGACTGCAGCGCTCTACCGTGCCCCACCAGCAGCACCTCCGGTCGGCGGCTGGTGAGCGCCGCCGGGGGGCCGCTCACACGTAACAGCGGGTGGGCGCCGGCCCGGCGCCCAAGCGCAAACGCAGGGGCGGTGCCGACGGCCTCGGCGACGATCAGCGCGCTGGCGCTTGGCCACCACAGTGCGATCTCCTGCCAGCGCCCTCGCCGCAGGATCGGCAGGACCTCGAACGGCGTCTGTGGGGCGCTCTGCGGGAGGCGCAACAGCGCTACCCCCAGGTGACGCTCATGGCACAGACGATAACGCCCTGAACGTAACGCCCTGAGCGCGCCAGGCCACCCAGCGCGGCGGTGCCGTCCTGTCGAGCGCCTACGCTCAAGTGGTGACCGATTTCTCCACTCGCGCTCGCTCGCTCGCCGCACAGATCGAGCTTGATCCGGCCGATCCGCGGCTGCAGGCGGAGCTCGGCGCGCTACGGGCGATGTGGCGTTCGCTGTCCGCATCGCAGCGCACGGAGGCGGCCGGCGCGGCACGTGAGCTGGCGCGTGCGCAGACCCGTTACCACGAGGACGCCGAAGCCCAGCTGGCGATCCGGGGGCTGGACCGGATCGCTGTGGTAGCGGCGCCACAGCGCCGCTACGACGGCCCGCGTGATCCCGACGCGCTGCTCGCGCACTTCGGCCTGGACGAGTTCCGGCCCGGCCAGCGTGAGGTCGTTGCGGCGGCGCTCGACGGTCGCGACAGCCTCGTGGTGATGCCGACCGGCGGCGGCAAGAGCCTCTGCTACCAGCTTCCGGGCATCGCCTCTGAGGCGTTGACAGTCGTAGTCTCGCCGCTGATCGCGCTGATGGCCGACCAGTATCGCCGGCTTGTGCTCGGTGGCCATCCGGCGGCGATGATCGCCTCGGGCATGGACGTCGACGCCGCCGCGCGCGCCCTGGCGGATGTGCGCAGCGGCGCCGCACGAATCGTGCTCTGCTCACCGGAGCGGTTTGCCTCGGCCGCGTTCATGGCGGCGCTGGCGCAGCGCCGCGTCGGCCTGTTCGCCGTCGATGAAGCCCACTGTGTGTCGGAGTGGGGCCATGACTTCCGCCCTGACTACCTGCGGTTGCGAGGTGTGATCGACCGGCTCGGCGCTCCGACGGTGATGGCCTGCACCGCGACGGCCACCGAACAGGTGGCCGACGAGATCAGCGTCCGACTCGGCCTGCGAGATCCACACGTGACCCGGGCGGGATTCGATCGTCCGAACCTGTCGTTCGATGTGATCGCGCTCGACGGGACCGGATCGAAGGCGCGCAAGCACATGCTGCTCTCACTGGCGCTGTCGGAGCCCGCCAGCCGGCCGGCGATCGTCTACTGCGGCACCCGCCGCGAGGTGGAGGAGGTCAGCGAGCAGCTGCGGTCCGAAGGCCGGCCGGCAGTCGGCTATCACGCCGGCATGCCGGCGGACGAGCGCGCCTCCGCGCAGCACCGGTTCATGGAGGGCGACGCCGAGATCGTCGTGGCCACCAATGCCTTCGGCATGGGCGTCGACAAGGCCGACGTCCGCACGGTCGTCCACTGGGCGATCCCCAAGAGCGTCGAGGCCTACTACCAGGAGGTTGGCCGCGGCGGGCGCGACGGCCGGCCGGCGCGCGCGATCCTGCTGGCCAGCCGCGCGGATCTCGGGCGGCTGATCAACTTCATCAAGGGCGACGCCGTGGAGAGCGACGACGTGCTCGCCTTCACGCGGCGCCTGCGGGCCGGCTGCGACGGTGAATCGATGGTGATCGAGGCACCGCGAGCCGATCGTGACAGGGTCTGTCTCGGGATCGCCGAGCGCGCCGGGTTGTGTAAGCTGGAGCCCGCGCCGGGAGGGCGGCTGCTGGTGACGCTCGACGCTTCGCCGCGCGTGGGCGAGGTCGCGGCGATCTGCCGGGTGGCACGCGATCGCGCCTGGCGCTCCTACCGTGCGGTTGAGTCGTTCAGCTCCGCGCAAGGCTGCTGCCGGCGCCGCTTGCTGCTGGACCACTTCGGCGACGGCCGGCATACTGCGCCATTGGAGCGCTGCTGTGACGTCTGCGATCCGGACACGATCGGTCTGCCCGATCCGGCGTCGCTGGTGCCGGCGGCAGCCAAGCCCAAGCGCGGACGCGACGCTCGTGGGAGCGCCATAGCGACGCCGGCCACGTCGCTCGGCCAGGCGGACGCGGGGTTGCTCGAGGCCCTGCGCGCGTGGCGCACGCGCGCCAGCGACGGCAAGCCCGCCTATACCGTCGCGCACAACAGCACGCTCGAGCTGATCGCGTCCCTGCGACCGACCTCGCTGGCCGAGCTGGAGCAGATCAAGGGCATCGGCCCAGCGTTCGTGACGCGCCACGGCGAGCAGGTGCTTGCGCTGGTTGCGCAGACGCCCGTGCTAAGCGCCGCGACATAATCAGCGGCTGGGCGTGCCTGGCGCAGCCGGCTCGCCGCGATGATGTGGGGGAGTATTTGAGTCGGAGCCGGTGGCGCCAGGTGCGTCCAGACGCCGTCAAAGCCACCGCCGCGGGGTGCAAACGAAGACGCGGCCCCGCCGGAGCAGGAGCCGCGTCGTCTGAGGGTGGCGTCGACCGGCGCCGTCAAGCCGCCGGTCGCTTCGCTTCGCTTGGCGACGGCTGGTTTATTCGGCCGCCGTCACAGCCTCCTCGGCGACGGCGCCATCACCATCGACGCTCGGCGACGCGTCTGACTTCGGCAACAGATAACCACGATCCGCCTTGGTTACCTCGCCGGTCTTGGCGAGCTTCGACAGAGTGGTGCTGATGGTCGCGCGGCCGAGGCCGGTGGCAGTGGCGATTTCGCCGGCTGTCAGCGGCTCGCCGCCGCCGAGTGCGCTGAGCACCGCAGCCTTGGTCGCGCCCGGAGCGGTGCGCGCGGGAGCGCTCGGCGCTGCCGCAGGTTTCCGGCTCGCAGCTCCAGCCGAGCGCGAAGCGGCCCGCTGCGGCGGAGCGGGTTTGCTCGCTGCCGCGCCAGTGCTCGAAGCGCTGCTTTTGTCAGCCGGCGCCTTCGCGGCCGCTGCCGAAGCCTTCGCATCGGCGGTGCTGTCCGCACCGTCGCGCGACGTCAGCGCCGCAAGCGCACGCCTGAGCTTGTCGACCTCGCCGAGCAACTCGTCAAGGCGAGACTGGATGTCGCGGCGGATTTGGTCGAGCATGGGCTAACAGTCCCTTCCTTTGGTGGATTGTGCAACTCGATCCTAACGCGACGGGCCCGCATACCGCGTCAAGTACCCCGTCCGCAGCGGCCCTACGCGTCCGCGGGTAACGGGCTGGTAATTTACAACCGGCAGCTGTGGCTGCCGGTGCGACGCCCGCGCCGCCGTCCGGCTGCCGGTTGCGCGCCGCCATCGGCGCGGCAGGATCTCGATGCTGAGGCTCAATTAATCCGTGGTGGAGCCGATCTTGCTGCTAACCCCCCGCGCGCGTGGATAGCCGGGATGAATTCGGGGAAGAGAGACGGCCGTGGAAGAAGTCGAAGAGTTCGGTTCGCAGGACCTGACGCGCGAGCGCGATGGCGTCTGGCCACTACGTGAGCTGGTCGGCCACGACGGCGAACTGGGTCATCTGAGCCGCGACTTCGCGTGCGCGCTTGACGAACTCGCACAGATCACCGTCGAGTTCTCCTGTGGATCAGCGCGCAGCGCCGTGGCTGTCTCAGTCATCAGCGACCGCGTGAACGGGTTGCGTGACGAGCTGCAGGAGGTCACCGAGCGAGCCGACTCGCTGCGCGCGGGCTCCGAGAATGCCGCCGATTCGGCGTCCGCGTCAGCCGAGCTCGCCGGGCAGCTCTCGCAGGAAAGCGCCAGAGGCCTGGCCCTGTTCGGCCCGCTGATCGACGCGATGGGACAGATCAGCGAGCACGCCGAAGGCGTGCACGAGCTGGTCGAGATGCTCGCACGCAACGAGCTGGCGAGCATCGGCCAGTTCTCTGCGATGATCGAGCAGATCGCCAGCCACACCAAGCTGCTGGCCCTCAACGCCGCGATCGAGGCGGCTCGCGCTGGTGAGCACGGCCGCGGCTTCGCGGTCGTCGCGGAGGAGGTCGGCAAGCTGGCTTCGCAGACCGCAGCACAGACCGCCCAGATCCGCGACACCGTCAAGCGGACCCAGGAACAGATGCAGGTGGTGCTGCAGGCTGCGGCCACCGCGCGCGAGCAGTCGTCCCGCAGTGCCAAGGAAGCGCACGAAGGTCGCGAGGTGCTGCAGCGAATCGGCGGGCTGGTGAGCACCTCCGATGAGCATGCGACGCAGATCGCGCAGCTCGCCCTCCGGCAACTCGAGGACGTCAATGCGATCGACACCAATCTCCATGCGATCACGGCCGGGAGTGCTGAGATCGAGGAGCAGGCGCAAGCGGCCGCAGAGCGGCAGTTGGAGCTGTCGGCCGGCACCGAGCGGGCCTCCGAGACGATCGCGCGGTTCGACACCGGCGGGCTGATCTCGCGGCTGCGGGGCCGCTGCGAGAAGCTGAAGGATGCCCTGGGCGCGATCCTCGAAGGCGCGATCGACAACCGCAAGGTGAGCCAGCCGGCGCTGCTGGAACTCAGTTACCAGGAGGTGCGCGGCCCGCTGGTCCAGCGCTTCGCAAGGCTGTTCGACGTCTCGCACGCGGCCCCGGAGGGCTTCTTCCCACCCAAGTACCAGACCGCCTACGACGCGATCGTTGACAGCGCGATGATGGAGCAGATGGACGCGGTCTTGGTCGCCGAGCCGCAGCTTACGTTCGCGCTCGCATTTGACCTCAATGCCTTCGCCCCAGCGCACAACACGATCTTCTCCAAGGACATCACCGGTGAGCGCGAGCGAGATCTGGCGGGCAACCGCACCAAGCGGTTCTTTCTCGAGTCCGGCGCGTTGGCGCGCGCCTCGCGCATGGAGCTCGGCGTGGAGCTACCCGGAGAGGTGCTGACGCGTTCGCAAATCAAGCTCGCCGGCGCCACGCTGGCCGAGCCGCAGGACGGCCGCCGTCCGTTTCTGCTGCAAACGTACGCCCGCGACACCGGCGCAGTGCTGAGCACGCTGTCGGTGCCGCTGTACGTCAAGGGGCAGCGCTTCGGCTGCGTCTGCCTTGGCTGGGATCCCGAGAAGCTACGTCTCTGACGCAGGAGGGCGCGCCCCACGGGGCGGGCGGGCACCGCGACGCAGCCTGCCCCGTCGAGGTGAGAGAATGACGTCCGCCTTGAGCCGCCACGAACTCGACGCCACGTGCCGCGACTGGCAGACCCCGCGGGGGCCCGTCGCGAGCATCCGCGCCACGAGTCGGAGGCTCGCAAACCGCGGCGGGGCTAGCAGGGAGGTTGCAGATGACTGATGTGCTTTCGATTGTGCTGGCGGGCGGCGAGGGCAAGCGACTGGCGCCGTTGACGGCAGACCGCGCCAAGCCGGCAGTGCCGTTCGGCGGTGTCTACCGGCTGATCGATTTCGCGCTCTCGAACCTGGTCAACGCGGACTACCGCAAGATCGTCGTGCTGACCCAGTACAAGAGCCACTCGCTCGATCGGCACGTGTCGCTCACCTGGCGCTTGTCGCCGCTGCTGGGTAACTACGTGACGCCGGTACCCGCCCAGATGCGCCGCGGCCCGCGCTGGTTCGTGGGCTCCGCCGACGCCATCTACCAGAACTTCAACCTGATCAACGACGAGCGCCCCGGCTACATCGTCGTGTTCGGCGCCGACCATATCTACCGCATGGACGTGCGCCAGATGGTGAACTCGCACAAGGCGAGCGG
The DNA here is from genome assembly GCA_963709135.1 of uncultured Solirubrobacterales bacterium. GTDB lineage: Bacteria > Actinomycetota > Thermoleophilia > Solirubrobacterales > Solirubrobacteraceae > Palsa-465. The sequence continues at coordinate 101,834 of CAVPVI010000010.1, forward strand.
CGCCAGCGTGACGGTCGCCGCGATCCGCGCGCCGATCCACTCCGCGCACGAGTTCGGCGTGATCGAGACGGCGCCCGACGGCGAGCGGATCGTCGCCTTCCGTGAGAAGCCGAAAGATCCCCAACCGCTGCCCGACGCGCCCGACCAGGTGTACGCGTCGATGGGCAACTACGTGTTTACTGCCGACGCGCTGACTGAGGCGCTCACCACCGACGCCAAGAACGCCACCTCTCAGCACGACATCGGCGGCGACCTGATTCCGATGCTGGTGTCGCGCGGCGAGGCGCGGGTCTACGACTTCGCGGCCAACGAGGTGCCAGGCGCCACCGATCGCGACCGCGGCTACTGGCGCGACGTCGGCACGCTCGACGCTTACTACGACGCCCACAAGGATCTGATCTCGCTCAACCCCGTGTTCAACCTGTACAACGCCGCGTGGCCGATCCACACGTGGCTGGAGCCGTTGCCGCCTGCCAAGTTCGTCCACGACGATGACGATCGGCGCGGCCATGCGATGGACTCGATGGTATGCGCGGGCGTGATCATCTCCGGTTCGGTGGTACGCCGCTCGATTCTGTCGCCTGGCGTGCATGTGAACTCCTTCGCCGAGGTCGAGGATGCGATCCTGATGAACAACGTCGAGGTCGGGCGGGGCGCAATCGTGCACCGCGCGATCATCGACAAGGACGTCCGGATCGGACCGGGAGTCGAGATCGGGCTCGATCCGGATGCCGATCGCGAGCGCTTCAAGCTGTCCGCGGGCGGCGTCGTGGTGATCCCCAAGGGAGTCGTGGTCAGCGCCACGGAGGTCACACCAAGCCCCGCGGGAGTCGTGTCGAAGTGAGGGTCGCGCTGCTGACGCGCGAATATCCACCGGGGGTCTACGGTGGCGCCGGCGTGCACGTCGAGTACCTTGCGCGTGAGCTGGCGCGGTTCGAGGAGGTCACCGTACACGGCTGGGGAACCGGTGACGTTGCGCACCATGCGTGGAGCGAACTGAGCGGTGCCGCGCCACACATGGCGGCGCTGCGCACGCTGTCGATCGACCTGTCGATGGCCGCCGCCGTGGAGGGCGCCGAGATCGTCCACACCCACACCTGGTACGCCAATCTCGGCGGTCACCTGTCGAAGCTGATCTACGGCATCCCGCACGTCGCCACCAGTCACAGCCTCGAGCCCTTCCGGCCCTGGAAGGCCGAGCAGCTCGGCGGCGGCTACGCGATCTCCAGCTGGGTCGAGAAGACGTCACTCGAGGCGGCGGACGCCGTAATCGCGGTGTCCGACGGCTCGCGCAGGGACATCCTCAGCGCCTACCCGGCGATCGATCCGCGGCGCGTGCACGTGATCTACAACGGCATCGACACGGAGCAGTACGCCCCCGATGCGGCAGTGGACGTGCTCGAGCGCTACGGCGTCGACCCGGCCAAGCCCTCCGTGATGTTCGTCGGGCGCATCACGCGCCAGAAGGGCGTCGAGCTACTGCTGCGCGCGGCCCGCTTGTTTGACCCCGCAGCGCAGCTGGTCCTGTGCGCGGGCACTCCCGACACGGCCGAGCTGGGCGCCGAGGTGCAGCGCCGCGTGGCGGAGTTGCGCGCCCAGCGCGATGGCGTGATCTGGCTGGAGCAGATGCTGCCCAAGCCCGAGGTGATCCAGCTGCTCAGCCATGCCACCGTGTTCGTCTGCCCCTCGATTTATGAGCCGCTCGGGATCGTCAACCTCGAAGCGATGGCCTGCGAGGCGCCGGTCGTCGCGACTGCCACCGGCGGCATCGTCGAAGTTGTCGAGGATGGCAGGACCGGCTTGCTGGTACCGATCGAGCCCGGCGACGACGGCACCGGCGCACCGCTCGACCCCGACCGCTTCGCTGCGGAGTTCGCGCAGCGCGTCAACACGTTGCTTAGCGACCCCGAGCACGCCGCCGAGCTGGGCCGCGCCGGCCGCCGGCGTGCGATCGAGCACTTCTCGTGGACCGCCATCGCCCAGCGCGTCTCAGAGCTGTACCGCAGCCTCGTCTGAATCGGGCCCAGTCGCGGCGGGCGCACATCAGCCATCGCCCAGCGCGTCTCAGAGCTGTACCGCAGCCTCGTCTGAATCGGGCCCAGTCGCGGCGGGCGCACATCAGCGCGACGCGAAACGTCCCAGATAGGGACGTTTTGCGTCGAGCTCCCGGATCCTAGGCGCGGCCGCGCGTTCGCCGCGGGCGGCCGCTGCGCTGCGGCCCGGTGGCGTGGCGTCCGCCGGAGCTGCGGTTTCCTGTGTTGGCGGTGCCGCGGTTGCCCGCGTTGCCCGAGCCCGCATACGCTTGCGGCGCGCGACCGTGACCGCCGTTGTGGCTGGCGGCGAGGCCGTGCTCGAGGCCGAGCTGGCCCGCCATCTGACTCACCTCTCTGCGCTCGTCGGGAGACACCAGCGTGATCCCGATCCCGCTGGCGCCCGCGCGCCCGGTGCGTCCGACACGGTGCACGTAGGTCTCACTGTCCATCGGCGGATCGAAGTTGATCACGTGTGAGATGCCGCTCACGTCGATCCCGCGCGCGGCGACGTCGGTGGCGACGAGCGTGTCGACCGAGCCCGACTGGAAGCGCGCGAGCGCCTGCTCGCGTTGGCGCTGTGACTTGTTGCCGTGCATCGCCAGCGCCTCTACGTCGTGGGCGGCGAGGTGCTTGACGAGTCGGTCAGCGCCGCGCTTGGTGCGCACGAACACGAGCGCCAGCTCGCGCTCGTGGCGCAACTGGTCGACGAGCGCGCTCACGCGGTGCTCGTTGTGCCCGACCTCGACGAACCGGTGCTCGATGTCGTCACACGCGCGGCGCGCGCTGGCGCCGTGCTCATGCACCACCGCGTCGCGCGTGTACTGCTTGGCGATCACGCCGGCCTCGCCGTCGAGCGTGGCGGAGAAGAACAGCGTCTGGCGATCACGGGGACAAAGGGCGACGATCCGGTCGACCGCGGGCCGGAAGCCCATGTCGAGCATGCGGTCAGCCTCGTCGAGGACGAGCATCCGCACCGCGTCGAGCTTGAACGCGCGACGGTCGAGCAGATCCTCGAGCCGGCCTGGCGTGGCGACGATCACCTGCGAGCGCGCGGCCTCAGTTGCTTGCCTGACCAGGCCGACGCCGCCGTAGACGGCGGTGAGGCGCAGCGCCCGCGCATGGGCGACGGCGCGGATCTCCGCCACGATCTGGGTCGCGAGCTCACGCGTGGGCGCCAGCACCAGCGCCGCGGGTCGCGGGCCGTCGGACTTGATCCGATCGGCGAGCGGGATCCCGAAGGCGAGCGTCTTGCCCGAGCCAGTGGGCGATTTGGCGAGCACGTCGCGCCCGGCGAGGACGTCGGCGATCACCCTGTCCTGGATCGCGAACGGTGTTGTGATTCCCTGAGTGGACAGGGCGTTGACCACGGCGCGTGACACGCCGAGGTCAGCGAAGGACTTCGTTGACATCTAAAAAGGATCTCCTTGACCGCGCCCGGTGGCGCGTGGGGTTTCGGGAGGCTATGGCTGACCCGAACCGCTGTCTGCGGGACCCAAGCAAGCTGCCTCGCGGGCGACAAAGCCTCGACCGCTGCCTTCAAAGTAGCAGAGCCCGATCACGGCATGTCGTGCAGCAGCGTTAAAGGTACGCGACGAGCACCTCAGTAACGGTCCGCCAACCGCACCCGGAGAGATTCGCGCCAGCGAATCGCTTAACGGAGGCGCGCGCAGCGCGACTCCGCGTTAATGGTTCGTTCATGGTTGTGCACGTAACGGGCGAGCCGTTGCGCTGACTGAACGCATGCAAGGCACACAAACCGAAGGAGCACACGCAGCATGCAAAGGTTCAAGCGCACCGGCGCTGCAGTGGCAACTGCCGCGGCCGTCCTCGCGGGCGCGGCTGGATCCGCGAGCGCAAACGTGGCGGGTCAAGGATCTCGGTCCTGGAACCGCGGGCACGCCGTGTTCGTGCAGACGGACAACCTGGCCGGCAACCAGGTGGTTGCCTACGACCGTGCCGCAAACGGGACGTTGACCCTGGCGGGGACCTATGACACGGGCGGCCTGGGGGGACAGCTGACGGGCTCGCAGGTCGATCACCTCGCTTCGCAGGGCTCGCTCGAGTATGACCATGGGGCCGGCCTGCTCTACGCCGTCAACGCGGGCAGCAACAGCATCTCGGTATTCGGTGTTTACGGCGACCACCTCGTGCTTCGCCAGGTGCTCTCCTCGGGCGGGACCTTCCCGGTCAGCATCGCGGTGCACGGTGGGCTCGTGTATGTGGCGAACGCCGAGAACGGCGGTTCGGTCGATGGCTTCTGGCAGCTTGGCGGCAGGCTGATCCCGATCCCGGGCTCCAACCGGCCGCTGGGATTGAACCTGACCACGTCCTCCCCGTCGTCGGCGACGCAGTTCGTCAACACGCCCGGACAGGTGGCGTTCTCTCGCGACGGCTCGCAGCTGATCGTGACGACCAAGGCCAACGGTGACGACATCGACGTGTTCCACGTTTACCGCTGGGGCCTGTTGTCAGCGTCCCCGACCGTCAATCCCGAGGCGGGAACGGTTCCGTTCGGGATCGCCCAAGACCGCCAGGGCAATCTCGTGATCGCGGAGGCCGGCGCCAGCGCGCTGGCGACGTTCGCCCTGCAGGGCGACGGCACGGTGACGGCGCTCGCGTCCGTCACCCTGACGGGCCAAAACGCGACCTGCTGGGTGGCGCGCTCCCGCGATCGCTTCTATGCCTCCAACGCCGGTGGCAACGCCACGGCGCCGGGTTCGCTCAGCGGCGTGCAGTCGAGCAACGCTGGCAGCACGTTGACGCTGCTCGGCACGACCACGACCGACGCGGGCACGGTCGACGCGGCCGCCACGCACGACGGTAGCTACCTGTACGTGCAGACCGGGGCCGGCGGGATCGTCGACGAGTTCGCAATCAACGGCGATGGTTCACTGACCGAGATCGGCTCGGTCACGGTTGCCGGTGGAACGGGCGGCGAGGGGATCGTCGCCAGCTAACGTTTCGGTCAATCGGCCGGCTGCGGCGCGCGGGCAACCGTCGCGCCGCCGCCGGCCTGTACAACGTAAGCGGCGAGCGACATGGATGGCACTGATCCACACATCGGCAACTTCCGGGCGCCGCTGTCCGCGCGGTGAGTCCGATCGCGGCGATCAGGGTCGTCAAGCGCCGGCGCGCGCATGTCGTCGGCAGCGACGACGAACGCGCGCTCGTGGCGCGCCTGCGCGATGGCGACGAGGAGGCATTCCTGATGATCGTCCAGCGTCACAACGCGGTCATGCAGCGCTTCGCGCGCTCGCTCGTCGGTGACGCGGCGGTCGCCGAGGAGGTTGTGCAGGATACGTGGCTGGGAATGCTGCGCGGCATCGATCGGTTCGAGGGGCGCTCCTCGCTGCGCACCTGGCTGCTGAGCATCCTCGCCAACCGCGCCAAGAGTACCGGCGCCCGCGAGCGCCGCACGGTTGCGGTCGCTGACATCACCCCGGCCGTCGACGCCTCGCGCTTCGACGCCAACGGCCACTGGATGTCGCCGCCAGAGCATTGGATCGAGGACAGCGATGATCGGTTGCTCGCCGAGGGGCTCTCGGGTCGCATCTGGGCAGCGATCGAGGCGCTGCCCGCCCGCCAGCGCGAAGTCCTGCTGCTGCGCGATGTCGACGGGCTCACGAGCGAGGAAGTCTGCGAGGTCCTCGAGTTGGAGGACGGCAACCAGCGCGTGCTCCTGCATCGAGCCCGCAGCCACATGCGTCGGGTACTGCAAGACGCGATGGCGGGGGCGTGACCGTGCTCGGCGCGCGGCGAGAGCTCGTCTGCCAGGAGGTCGTCGAAATGGTCAGCGACTACCTGGAAGGCGCGCTCACGCGCGCACAGCGACGCCGGCTCGAGCGGCACCTGGCGGGTTGTGAGGGCTGCTCGCGCTACCTGGAGCAGATACGCGCCGCGATCCGCCTCACCGGCAAGCTCGCGCCCGAAGATTTCTCGCCGGCGATGCGCGACGAGTTCACCTCGATATACCGCCGCTGGCGCTCAGAGTCACGCTGAGCGCCACGCTACGCGCGGCAGTGCGCCCGGCTACGCGCGGCAGTGCGCACGGCTACGCGCGGCAGTGCGCCCGGCTACGCGCGGCAGTGCGCCCGGCTACGCGCGGCAGTGCGCCAGGACTGCCCGCGGCATTCAGGACTGCGTCTGCAGGCCGCGACGGCGCGAGCCGGCTGTTTCGGATCGTCTGCTTGCCGCGACCGGCTTGCGCGCGCGCATCGGCGTGGGCGCGTCTGTGCGTGAGTAGCGGACTACGTAGAAGATCAACAGGGCGACCGCGGTGGGGCCCCAGAGGCCGATCAGGATTGCGAGTATCAGAACCATTGCTTACCTCCGTTTCGTTTGCAGTGAGCACAGGTTGCGCTGCGTCGCGAAGACGAATGCGTGATCGCGGTAGGAGGCGTGTAAGAACGCATCACCACCGGGCGCCTGCGCTTATGCGGCTCCGGCACCGGGTAGCCGCCTCTCACATGTGCACAGCGTCCGTGCGACGCTGAGCGTCGCGAGGCGGCGCTGAGCCTGGCGCGGCCCAGAGCGAGGGGTGAGCAATGCAGCAACCTAGACACGTAGAGGTCGATTCCGCGCGTGAGGTAGTCGCGATCACCGGCGCATCTGCCGGCATCGGCCGCGCGGTCGCCCACGAGTTCGCGCGCCGCGGTGCCGCGGTCTGCCTGATCGCCCGCGGCCACGCCGGCCTGGAGGCGGCGGCGCGTGAGGTGGTCGCGCTCGGCGGGGTCGCGTCGGTGCACCCGACCGACGTCTCCGATCATGAAGCCGTCGAGGAGACCGCGAGCGAGATCGAGCGCCGCCGTGGACCGATCGACATCTGGGTCAACAACGCGATGACGACGGTGTTCTCGTTCTTCGACGAGATCGACCCCGAGGAGTTTGCCCGCGCCACCGAGGTGACGTATCTCGGCACTGTCTGGGGCACGAAGGCGGCGCTGCGACGCATGCTGCCGCGCGACCACGGGACGATCGTGCAGGTCGGCTCGGCGCTCGCCTACCGCGGGATCCCGCTGCAGTCGCCGTACTGCGGCGCCAAGCACGCGATCAAGGGCTTTCAGGAGTCGCTGCGTTGCGAGCTGCGCGCCCGCGACAGCAAGGTGCACGCGACGATGGTCCAGCTGCCTGGGCTGAACACGCCGCAGTTCGACCACTGCCTGAACCACATGCCGCGCCATCCGATGCCGGTCAAGCCGATCTTCCAGCCTGAGGTTGCCGCGCGCGCGGTCTACTGGGCCGCGCACCATCGCCGGCGCGAGCTGTACGTCGGTTTGCCGACCGTGTACACGATCATCGGCAACAAGCTCGCGCCGGGGTTGGCGGAGCGCTACCTCGCGAGCACCGCGATTGACGGCCAGCAGACCGGGCCAGCCGACAGGGCGCGCGCCGCCCGTGCCACCGCCCACAACGGCAACGGCAACGGAGCGGTGTCGCGGTTCGAGCATGATCGCGCGGCGGTGCAAGCGGCGGTGGCCGGCGCCGACGACGCCCTGTCGCGTGCCGACGACGACGGCATGTCGCGCGCGATCGGCGCGGAAGTCGGCGTCGAGTCCCCGCGCGCGGACACCAACGGCGGCGGGCAAGCCAACGGTGGCGGCTACCTCGACGCCGACGCGTACGCCAACCTGTTCGCCGCGACCGACGAGCAGCGCGACGAGGGGACCCACGGCAGCTTCGACGGGAGCGCACATGCGCACAGCCAGCAGGCGTGGCTCAGCCGGCACCGGCTGGCGACCGGGCTCAGTGCCGGGCTGGTAGCGGGAGTAGTAGCCGGCGGTGTTGCGCGGCTGCGGTTGACGGTTGCCCGTTCGTGCCGATCGTCACTATAGTGAGCGACACAGGACCAGCTGAGACCGAAACAACGGAGGGAGAGTCAGATGGCGGAAACGACGCAAGAGGTCAATAGCAGCACCGAGCAGGGCACGGAAGAGACCTCCGAGCCGAAGGAGTGGATCGAGCAGGCCCAGGACGAGGCTGATCGCCAGGCTCACGAGCTCGAAGAGCTGCCGGACCAGGCTTATTAGATCGAAGAGCGCCCGGAACGGGCTTATTCAGATCGTCTAGGCGCCCGGTGGCCAATGCCGGGCGCCGACAACGATCGCGGGCGTCTACTTCCACAGATCGCGGCGGTCCGCCGCGATCGCGCGTAGCTGCAACTGACGCTCGGCGGCGGCGACGATCGCGTCGGCGTCGATTCCGGCCGCGTGCAGCAGCTCCTCCGGCTTGCCGGACAGGGGCATGCCGCGCACCGCGAGCTTGTGCACGGTTGCGCAGTCGCGATGCTCGGCGAGTGCGCCGAGCACAGCATCGCCCAGGCCACCTTCGGGCCAGTGGTCCTCGACGGTGATGATCAGGGTGCTGTCGCGGGCGGCGGCCTGTAGCGCGGCCGCGTCGATCGGCTTGATCGAGTAGCAGTCGATCACGCGGGCGGTGACGCCCGACTGCGCCAGCCGGTCGGCCGCGTGCTCGGCTTCTGACACGGTCACGCCGCAGGCGACCAGCGTCACCTGGTCACGCTCGCTGGCGCGCAGGGTGCGGCTACCGCCGATGTGGATCGGCGCGTCCGGCGCGGTGCGAACCGGCGTCTTGGCGCGCAGCGTCCGCAGGTAGGAGATGCCGCGCCGGTCGGCCATCTCCAGCACGAGCTTCGCTGTCTGGTTGGCGTCGGAGGGGTGCAGCACCGCGCTGCCGTGCACGGCACGCAGGGCGGCCATGTCCTCGAGCGCCATCTGCGAGGGCCCGTCGGCGCCGATCGACACGCCGGCGTGCGATCCGCACAGACGCAGATCGGCGCGCGAGATCGCCGCCATCCGGATGAAGTCGTAGGCGCGCGAGAAGAACGCGGCGAAGGTCGAAGCGAACGGCACCCAGCCGCGCGTCTGTATGCCCACCGCGGCCGCGACCATCTGCTGCTCGGCGATGAACATCTCGAAGTAGCGCTCCGGATGCGCCTGCGCGAACTTTCCGCTGCCGGTCGAGTTGGAGACCTCGCCATCGAGCACGACCAGATCGCCGCGCATGTCGCCGAGCGCAGCCAGCACCTCGCCGTAGGCTTCGCGAGTGGCGATCTCGTCGCCAAGCTCCCAGCGCGGAAGCTTGTCCTCCAGCTGCCAGCTTGGCGGTTTGTTGACCGCGCCGGCCGGCGCGGTCGAAGAGCCCTCGCCGGGTTTCTGCAGCGTGACGGTCAGGTGGCGCTCCCCGCCGAGCTCGCGTACCGCGGCCTCGGGGTCGGCGAGCGGCTTGCCGTGCCATCCGAGCTGGTCCTCGACCGCGGCGACGCCGCGGCCCTTGCGGGTGCGCGCAACGACGACGGTCGGCCGGTCGCTGGTGGCCTGCGCTTCACGGTAGGCCGCCTCGATGTCATCCAGATCGTGTCCGTCGATCACGATCGCGTTCCAGCCGAACGCCGTCGCGCGCGCCGCGTAGCCGCCAACATCCCAGCCGAGCATCGTCTCCCGTGTCTGCCCGAGTCGGTTGACGTCTACGATCGCGGTCAAGTTGTCAAGCCCCGACCAGCCGGCGTGCTGGAAGGCTTCCCAGATCGACCCCTCCGCCATCTCGGAGTCGCCGCACAGCACCCACACGCGGTAGGGAAGACGGTCCAGCTGCTTGCCGGCGAGCGCCAGCCCAACGCCGATCGGCAGGCCCTGGCCGAGTGAGCCGGTGGCAACGTCGGTCGGAGGGATCCGGGGGGTGGGATGGCCCTCCAGTCGCGACGGGAACTTGCGGAAGCTGAGCAGCTCCTCGTCGGTGATCGCGCCGGCCGCTTTCAGCATCGCGTAGTAGAGCGGTGAGGCGTGGCCCTTGGAGAAGATCAGATGGTCCCGGCGCGGATCCGCGGGCGCGTTCATGTCGAGCCGTAGATGCCCGTCAAGCAGCACCGCCATCAGGTCCGCGGCGGACATCGACGAGGTCGGGTGGCCCGACCCGGCGGCGGCGCTGGCCCGCACCGAATCGACGCGTAGCTGCCGGGCGAGCTCGTGGCGGAAGCTCACCTGCTCCGGCGCCGGCAGGCGCCGTGCACCCGAGCGCTGCTCGCGCGAGCTGCGCCGCTCGTGACTCTCGCGTCGCTCGTGGCCCGCCGCCCACGCGACGCCCGCGCGCCGCTCGCGTCCGGATCGCCGCTCCTGCATACCGGATCGCCGCTCTTGCGTCACCCGCTCCTGTGTCACCCGCTCCTGCATCGCAAATCGCCGCTCCTGCATCAAAGCTCGCCGTTCCTGCGTCAAAGCTCGCCGCTCCTGCACGTCACCGCGGTCGCCGAGTGTGGTCTGCATGTCGCTCATGCCGCCACCAGCTGGTCGCGCTTGGCCGCGACTCCCTCGAGCAACTGCTTGAAGGAGTCCGCGAAGCGCTGCACCCCCTCGCGCTCCAGCACCGCCACGACCTCGTCGTAATCGACGCCTGCCTGCGCGAAGCGCTCGAGCGTGCGCCGTGCCTCCTCGATGCCGTGCAGCAGCTTCGGCTCTACGCGGCCGTGATCCTGGAAGGCCGCGATTGTCTCGCGCGGCATCGTGTTGACCGTCTGCGGGCCGATCAGCTCTTCGACGTAGACAACGTCCCGGTAGTCGGGGTTCTTGGTCGAGGTCGAGGCCCACAGGCAGCGCTGCGGCGTGGCGCCTGCCAGCGCCAGCTCGCGCCAGCCGGCGTCGGCCTCGCTGAACAGCTCGAGGTAGCTCTCGTAGGCCAGCTTCGCGTTCGCGATCGCGAGCTTGCCCTGCAGCTCGTCATGCCCGCCGATCTCCTGCAGCCGGCGGTCGGCTTCGGTGTCGACGCGGGAGACGAAGAACGACGCCACTGAGGCGACGGACCGCAGCTCGCCGCCGGCATCGTGCAGCCGTCGTAGGCCGCGGATATAGGCCTGCGCCGCGGCGCGATGGCGCTCCAGCGAGAACAACAGCGTGACGTTGACGGGCACGCCCGCGGCGATCGTGTCCTCGATCGCCCCGAGCCCGGCTTCGGTACCGGGGATCTTTACGAACAGGTTGCGCCGGGCGACCATTCGGTGCAGCGCCAGCGCCTCGCGCGCGGTTGCCTGCGCGTCGTCAGCGAGCCGCGGATCGACCTCCAGTGAGACCCAACCGTCACGCGCGTCACCGCCTCGCTCCCATACCGGCAGGAGCACGTCGCAGGCTTCACGGATGTCGGCGCACGCAAGCTCGAGGAACACGTCCTCGGGCGCGTCGCGCTCGCGCAGAACCTGCCGCAGCTGCTCGTCGTAGGAGTCGCCTTCGGCGATCGCCGACTGGAAGATCGAGGGGTTGGAGGTCACGCCCGTGATCCCCTCGCGCACCAGTTCCTCGAACTCGCCGCTGTGCAGGAACGGCGGCGCGATGAAATCGATCCAGGGGCTCTGCCCGCTGGCTTGAAGCGCTTGCAACGGCGTTGGCATCAGTTGTACCTCCGAGCGTTTCGAATCGCTTTCCGTCCTACCCGCGTGGTTCCCGCGCAAACCTCGCGTCATCGCCTCCCGCCTCCCTCAGTGGTCTCCTCCGCAACGTGTTTCGGACAGGCTCTTAGGGCACCCTTAGCTCTCCGACGAGAGCTCGAGGCGGAACCAGACGGTCTTCCCGGCCGGGGTATTCGGCCGCACGCCCCACTCGTCGGAGAGCATGTCGACGATCCGCAGGCCCCGCCCCGTGGGCTCGTCGGGTCCGGGCGAGCGCATCGTCGGCGTACCGCCGCCCGGATCGCTGACCTCGACGCGGATTCGCCCCTTGGCGTGGTCGATCGAGATCGTCAGCTTGAAGCTCGCCTGCACGTGGCGCACGCAGTTGGTGGCCAACTCGGAGATCATCAGTTCGACTGCCTCGCGCGCTTGGCTGGGGCTGCCGTCGAGCATCTGCGAGGCGAACCGGCGTGCGGCGGTGACCGAGTGGCGCTCGGCGGGGAAGCTGCGGGTCGCGTTCACGGCCTCGGCTCGGCGTTCACGGCGTCGGCCTCAGCTTCTGCACGAGCCCCATCGCCTCGATCACCTTGCGCACCAGCGGCGACGGCTCGCTCAGCTCGAACTGCTCGACGCGACCCGCCCAACGCACCCACAGCGCGATCGCCGAGCTGTCGGCGAACCGCAGCGCGCCGATGTCGACGATCAGGCGCCGCGGCGCCCGAGCCATCGCGTGCGCGACCTGCGCCTCCAGTTGATCGACATTGCCGATGTCGAGCTCGCCGCCGATCCGCACGGTCACGGTGCTGTCCTCGCCGGGGAGCACCTCAACGCTCAGCAGCTCGGGCTGGGCCGCGACCGAATCGAGGCCATCCACGGGGTCGGTCCCTAGCTCGTCCATCGGACCCCGACGATCGCGATGTCATCCCGGCGAGGGATGCGCGGAAGATCGTCGACGAGCCGCTCCGGCCTCAGCTTAGAGCCTGTCTCAATTACCCAGTGTGCGGCTGGCGAGCGCCGGACCGAGCGAGACGGTGCGGGCGGAAGACGCCGCGTAGCAGCGCTACGCAAGCCTTCCGACCGTGCCGTATCGCGCCGGTCCGCCGCCGCCAGACGTGCGCGGCGTAATTGAGACACGCTCTTATGCTCAACGCGATCCACGGGAATGAGGTTCAACCGAGCGCGCATGCAGATGGAGAAGGGGTGGCTCGCGTACGCGAGCCACCCCGGAGGAGGAGAGGCCTGAGCGCATGGAGCGCTAGGCGCCTGGCGTCCTGATACCCGCCGCGCGCAGACTCAAACGTGCATGCGGCGAGTCTCGCGACACGTCGGCGTGATCGGGCGAGACGTCGGCGTGATCGGGCGGGGCGAGCGATGCGCGGGGGCGCGGGGGGCGCGGGGGCATGGGTCGGGCTCGGCGCGGGGGTGCGGCTCAGAGCCGCCGCTCCTGCTGGCGCACGCGCGTCAGCTCGGGCTCGCTGTAGGCGTGGAACTCGCGCTCGAACTCGTGCCACCAGCCCTCGGGCAGCCCTCGGCGCGAGCGCCAAAGGCGCATCGGAACCGAGGCCAGCCACCGCAACAGCATCCGGACGAGCACGGCGATCGACGCCAGCAACGTCAGCGTCATTGCGAGCGGCAGCACGATCATCAACGCGACGAACGCGATGCTCACAGCGATCATCATCCCTATCCCACCGTCCTCTCTCATGCGGGCACGCCGCGCCGCGAGCCAGTGGTCGTCCGCCTGCGCCGTCCTCGTCCGAGCGCTACTCGGGCTCATAGTCGTCGTCGTACCCCCTCCGGCGCAGATGCGGGTCTGCCTCCAGCTCCTCGAGCTCGTCCGGATCCTCCTCGAAGTCTTCGTCGAGCTCGGCGAGCTCTTCGTCCAGCTCGATGCCGGGCTCACCGGCCAGCTCGACGCCGTGCTCATCGGTCAGCTCGCTGGCGGGGTCACTCGGTTCCTCGCCTGCGGCGTCGCTTGCACGAGCGGCCGGGGCGGCGCTCGTGCGTCCCGTTTTCAGATCCTCGCGCTCCATCTCCGTCCGTACCGTCTCCGCCAGAGCGAGGGCGTTCTCACCCGGGTGGCCAGCTCGCGCGCCGCGACGGGCGTCTGCCATGCGCCGGCCCGTGCGGCCGGCGAGTGCGTCGTCAGCCTCGCCGAGGTCCCCCCTGCCGGTGAAGGCGACGTCAGCCGCGCCGCGATCGGTGTCGGCGAGGAGCACATCGTCATCGGCAGACCGAATCCGACCACCTTGGGTTGTCTGCTTGTGTCTAGCCATACGCGCCTGTTACCCACGCCTTACCGCCCGCAAGCATGATCCTGTTCGCTCCCGAACCGTGCCGCTGAAGCGTGCCGGCGGGCGTCGGTTGCACCCCAGTCGATGCGGGTAGCGAGCGACCATGACCGCAACGCAAGCACGCGCGGCAGGCGCAGCAATCAGCGCTGAGGTTCCTCAGCCGACCGAGGCCCCTACGCCGGCTTGATGTCGGTGTTCGCCGGCTCCGCGGCCGGATTCGGCATCTGGTTCAGGGCGTCCGGTGCCTGCGCGCCGGCGCTCACATCGTCACGGCGTTTGGCTCACGACGTCAGTACGCGCGCGCTGGCAGCTGTGCAGTCGCGAGCTCGGCGCGGTGCTGGGCAACCTGCCCGGAGAGCCACTGCGCCAGCTCGGTGAGTCCCCGATCGAGGCTGACATCCGGCTCGTAGCCGAGCGTGTGGCGCGCTTGGGTGATGTCGGCGAAGCAGTGGCGGATGTCGCCGACCCGGTAGCGGCTGGTGAGCTGCGGTTCGATCTCCTCACGCTGCAGTGCCCGTGCCAGTGCCCGTGCGACCTCCAGCACGCTGGCGCTGGCGCCGCTGCCGATGTTCAGCGCCTGACCATCGGCGCCTGGCCGCTCGAGCGCCAGCGTAAATGCGCGCACGACATCGTGGACGCTGACGAAATCTCGCCGCTGGTGTCCGTCCTCGAAGATCATCGGTGCCTGCCCGTTGAGCAGGCGCTCCGCGAAGGTCGCGAGCACGCCGGTGTACGAGTTCGACAGCGCCTGATCGGGTCCGAACACGTTGAACAGCCGTAGTGCGACCGTCGGAATCCCGTACGCGGCGCCGCACAGCAGGCACATGCGCTCCTGCTCGTACTTGTTCAGCGCGTAGATCGATGCCAGCGACGGCCGCTTCCATTCCGGCGTCGGCAGTGGCGTCAGCACCTGCTTGCCGAACAGGCGGGGCTCCCAGTCGCGCAGCTCGAGCCTCGAGCGCGTGCGCTGCACGGACTGCAACATGCGCCCATCGGGACCGCGGTAGAGGCCCTCGCCGTAGATGCTCATGCATGAAGCCACGATCAGCTTGCGTACCGGGCGGTCCATGATCGCCTGCAGCAGCACCGCGGTGCCGTGCGAGTTCACCGACGCGTACTGCGCCACCTCGTACATGCTCTGGCCAACCCCGACCCGCGCGGCGAGGTGCACGACCGCCTGGCAGCCCTGCAGCGCCGCGCCGACGGTGTCGGCGTCGCGCACGTCGCCGCGCACCAGCTCGACCTCGGGGGCGAGAACGTCGGGTCGCTGCCGCGCCGCGCCGTCCACCTGCGGCGTGAGGTTGTCGAGCACGCGTACGCGGTAGCCACGCGCCACCAGCGCGCAAGCGAGGTGCGAGCCGATGAACCCGGCACCGCCGGTGATCAACACGCGGTCGGCGTAACGCGGGCTCACTCCCATGAGCGTGCTCTGGATCATCTTCCCGCCTGCTACCGCGCCACCTGCGCAGCTAAACGTGCTCGTCGGCGCTGGTTCGGAGTCGTCGCGATCCGCGACCACCGGGAGGTTGAGCACCGCACAGGTGCCAAACCTCCCGCGGATATGTCGGGTGAGCGGCGTCAGCTCGATCCGGGTGAGGTTAGGCACCCCACAGGTGCCAAACCTCCCGGGAGTGAAGTGCCCCCGCACGGTGCCCCCGCGCGCGGCCTAGCCGGTTCCCCCTAACGCACCTTCGTGCGCACTCTGAACTCCGCAAAGTCCACTTTCGGCCTGCTCAGATCCGAATACTTGATTTGAGAGTACCCAGGTAGATGCGTTTGGGGCGGGTCTATACCAGAGCGAACTCGGCGGCGACCGTGGCCTTGGCGGGGACTGTGGCCTTGGCGGGGACCGTGGCCTTGGCGGGGACCGTGGCCTTGGCGGGGACCGTGGCGTTGGCGGAGACCGTGGCGTTGGCGGGGACCGTGGCGTTGGCGGGGACCGTGGCGTTGGCGGGGACCGTGGCGTTGGCGGCGACGGTGGCCTGCTCGTGAAGCTTCGGCTCGCGCTGCGGGTCCGCGTGGGCGCTGACGGGGATCCGCTCGAGCAGCAGCCAGCCGTGCTGCTGGCGGTGCAAGGCGCCGCGGTCGACGAGTTGCTTGAGCGCGAGCGTGATCGTCGGCCGCCGCGCTCCGACCAGCTCACCGAGTTGCTGGTGGGTGAGACGCAACGGCAGAATCGTGCCGGCCGGTGTCACACGCCCGAGCGTGTCCGCCAGCAGCCACATGATCGCCAGGACCCGTTCCTCGACGCGTGGCAGCTGGCAGATCATCAGCTGCGTGGTCAACCGCTGGCTCTGCTGGTCCAGATGGATCATCAGCCCCGCCATCAGCTGCGGGAAGCGCTGCGCGGCGCGCAGGAGGTGCTCCCCGAACAGCACGACGCGGGCGTCGCCGAGGATCCCGTACTCCGATGCCTCGAGGATGCCGGGATGCAGCCCGCCCTCGCGCACGATCACGTCGCCGGGCACCAGCAGCCGCAGTCCTGCTTGGCCGCGTAGCTGCATGCGATGGGTCAGCATCCCGTCCACGACCGCTGCCGCGAACGAGCTAGTGCCGACCAGCAGGCGCTGGATGTCGGAGTGAGCGCCGCGCATCGGGCAGACCGGCACGACCAGCCGCGAGGCGATCTCGAGCTCGTCCTCGGCGAGGTTCACGCCGAGCTCTGGTATCAGTTCCAGCAGCCGTGCGCCTGTAAGCCGGTCCGTCATAGCTTTCTTAATCGTAAAGGTTGGTTCTCAGCTATACAAGCGACCAGAATGGTCGTAATACAACTTGTAGTTTTGCTACAAATTTCATCAAGAGTGCTGACGATTCGAACCACCACTGATGAACAAAACCGAGGTCGCCTGTCGCCGCGGGTGATCTTGGTGTACTAAGCGCCGCGAACCAGGCTGCTCGCAGATGGACCGATCGGAATCCGGGATCTATAGCATCGGCGCCGTTTCACGGATGCTCGGGCTAGAACGCGCGACGATCCGGAATTGGGAGGAACGCTTCAAGCTGGTACAGCCGCAGCGCAGCACCGGCGGCCAGCGTTTGTTCTCCCGCGCTGATCTCGAGCGGCTGCGGTTCGTGGCCGAGATCGTCGCGAGCGGGATCAGCCCGGCGACTGCGCACGAACGACTCGAGCAGCAGCTTGCGCAGGGCTTGCCGCTGGTCGTCGGCGAACGACAATCTGAGGGCGTCCAGCTGCTCGTGTTGCTCGCCGAGCGTGATCGTATGGCCGCCGATCTGACCCAGTTCTTCCTCGACACCGAGGGGTATCAGGTCGTGAGCGTGTTCAACGCGAGCGAAGCGATCGCGCGCTTCGAGGCCCTGCGGCCCACGCTATCGATCGTCGACCTGCTGATCTCCGGCGGCGAGGGCCTGGAGCTGTGCCGCTCGCTGAAGCAACACGGACTGCCGGCGCTGCTCGCGATCTCGACGCTCGAGACGCGCGGGGAGGCGTTCGACGCGGGCGCCGACGCGTTCCTAAGCAAGCCGGTGGACCCGCTAGCGCTGGTGTCCACCGTCAAGGACCTGCTCGGTACCAGCGCGCTGGCGCGGAATGGACGCAGGGCCGATTAAGCGCGTGCCCTAAACGGCGCGGCAGCTAGCTCGTTGGTGGCTCGCGCGTGGAGACGTCGACCTGCAGCGGCGCGGGTGCTCCCACGAAGTAGCCCTGTCCATAGTCGACGCCGAGCTCGCGCAGCAGCTCCAGCGTCTGATCGTCGCCGATCTCCATCGCGACCGTGCGTCGCCCGAGACCGCTCGCGACCTCGACGATCGCCGCGATCAGCAGCTGGTCCGTATCGCTGTCGCTGCAGTTGCGGACCAGCTCACCGTCGATCTTGATCAGATCCAGCCCGAGACGCTTGAAGTAGTGGAAGTTGGCGGGTCCGGCGCCGAACCCGTCGAGCGCGAACCGGCAGCCGAGTCGCTGCAACTGCTCGCCAAACGCCATCGCCTGCGTGACAGCGCCGAGCGCGGTGGCCTGGCTGATCTCGAAGATCAGGCGCGAGGGCTGCACGCCGGACGCCTCCAACTCGCCCCGGACGCACTCCAGGAACAGCGGGTCCTTGATCGAAGCGCTCGCGAGGTTGACTTCGAGCGCGGCCCCGGCGAGCAGGCCTTCGTCTGCCGCCAGCAAGCGGATCGCGGTGCTGGCCACGCGTGCGTCGATCTGCCCGATCAGGCCGAGGCGCTCCGCGACGTACAGGAAGGTCGCCGGCGGGATCAGATCCTCGTGCTCGTCGCGCATCCGCAGCAGCAGCTCGTACTGCGAGATGTTGCCGGTGCCCAGATCGATGATCGGCTGCGCCAGCAGCGTCAGGCGGTCCTGCCGGACCGCGCTCTGAATCCGCTCGGTCCAGGCGGCGCGGCCGCTGGCGCGCGCCGCTGACCGCGTGGCGTTGGCGTGCGCGCCGTCGCTGTACAGCACGGCGCGGTCGCGGCCGCTCTGCTTGGCGTCGTGCATCGCGATGCCGGCTTTGATCAGCAGCTCCTCGCCGCTGAGCTCCGAGCAGTCCGCGAGGGCCGCGATCCCGATGCTTGCCGTGAGCGGGCGCTCGTCGATTCGGATCGATTCAGATCGCACCCTCGCCAAAAGGCTCTCGGCGACCCGAAGCGCTTCGCTGGATCCGGCATTGGGCAGCAGCACGCCGAACTCGTTGCCGCTGAGCCGCGCGAGCACGTCGGAGCGGCGCACCCGCTCGGCCAGCAACTGCGCGGTTCGTGCGATCAGCTCGTCGGCGGCCTGGTAGCCGAGCTTGTCATTGGCAAGCCGGAACTCGTCGAGGTCGATCACCAGCACCGCGCCGGTGGCGCCGTAACGCTCGGCGAGCGGCGCGTGCGCCGCCAGCGCACGCTCGAATGCACTGCCGTTGAGCAAGCCCGTGAGCGCGTCGTGGTCCGCTAGGTGCGCCAGTTGCTGATCGCTGCGCTTGCGGTCGGTGATGTCCTGCATGTGCGTGAAGAAGTTCAGTGGCGTGCCGTCCGCCGCCCGCAGCACGGTCGTTTGAAGCGCGACCGTGATCTCGTGACCAGAGGCGTGGATGTAGCGCTTCTCCGTCGTGTACGAAGCCCGCTCGCCGGCCAGCACCGCAAGCAACCCCTCGACGTTGCGGGTGATGTCGTCGGGGTGGGTGATCGCCTCGAAGCTCAGGCCCAGAAGCTGCTCGCACGGGTACCCGACCATCCGGCAGAAGGCGTCGTTGGTGCGTTCGAAGCGTCCACCCACGTCCAGCAGCACCATCCCGACGGGCGACTCCTCGAACGCCAGCCGGAAGCGCTCCAGCGCCTCCTCATGGGCGGCCTCGGCGCGCTTGCGCACGGAGATGTCGCGGATCGCGCTCACGATCAGGATGTCACCGTCGGCCGGCATCACATCGAGGCTGATCTCGGCCGGGAAGTCGCTGCCGTCGCGGCGCCTGCAGGTCGTCTCGAACTGGCGCGGCCCTGGCTGCGCGAGGTACTCGCGGCGGTACGCGACGTGTGCCTCGCGCAGTTCCGCCGCGATCAGCATCTCCACCGGCTCGCCGAGCAGGTCCTTGCGCGCGAACCCGAAAACCTCCTCCGCCTTCGCGTTCAGACGCACGATCAGGCCGTCGCCGTTGACCATCACGACGGCGTCCGGCGCGGCTTCAAGCAGCATCCGCAGCCCCTGCTCGGCCTCGCGCAGTTCCCGCTCGATGCGCTTGCTGGCGGTGATATCGAGTGAGAAGGCGCCGAATCCGAACACCTCGCCGTGCTCGTCGCGCACCGGGTAGCGGAGCACGAAATAGTCACGCTCGCTGCCGTCGGCGCGGGTGATCGCATGCTCCTGGATCAGCGGCTCGCCGGTGCGCAGCATCTCCCGGTCCTCGGCGTCGATCGCAAGCGCGATCGTGCGGTCGTGGTGCTCGCTCGGATCGCGCCCGACGAGCTCGGTGGGGCTCGCGTCGAGCGCATCGGCGACGGTCTTGTTGACCTGCAGGTAGCGACCGTCGAGGCCACGCAGCGACATCCCGCACGGGACGTGATCGAAGATCGCGCGGATGTTGGCGTCGGCCTCTCGCAGCTTTCGCGCAAGCCGCAGTTGCTCGGTGCGGTCGCGCACGATCGCCGTCTCGCCGATCACGATTCCCTGCTCGTCGAACACCGGCAGCGCGGTGATCGCCACATCGAGCAGCGCCCCATCGCGGCGCAGGCGCTGGGTTTCGATGCTGACGGTCTCACCGCGGCGCACGCGCGTGCGGATGTTGGCGATCTCGAGGCCGCGCTGGGCCGGCGCCAGCAGCAGCGACGAATGGCCGATCAGCTCGTGCGCGCGATAGCCGAACATCCGCTCGGCCGCGCCGTTCACATACGTGAAGCAGTCGTTGACGGACTGGAAGATCGCCTCGTCAGACGCGGACATGACGGCCGCCGCCCCCTGCAATGGCTGATTGGCGCTCAAGCGCTCTCAGCTTTGTTGATGGCGCCGACCATGCGCGTTACGCGCGCGTCGAGCTCCGGGAGCGAGCTGGAGATCCGTGTAGCGAGTGGGCTATAGGACGGTTTGATCGGCGCTTCGTCGAGCCCGGCGGCGGGACGCTCGAGCAGCAGCCAGCCGAGCTTCTGACGGCGCAACGCGCCACGGTCAGCGAGTTGCTTGAGCGCCAGCGTGACCGTTGGCCGGCGAGCTCCCACGAGCTCACCCAGCGCCTGGTGCGTGAGCCTGATCGCGAGCATCGTGCCGGCCGGCGTGACCCGACCCCAACTGTCCGCGAGCTGCCACATCATCGCCAGCACGCGGTCCTCGACGCGCTGCAGCTGGCAGATCATCACCTGGGTCGCCAGCCGCTGGTTCTGCTGGTCGAGATGCAGCAGCAGGCCGGCCAGCAGGCGTGGAACGCTGCGCGCTGCGAACAGTAGCTTGTCGTCCAGCAGCGCCAGTTGAGTTGCGCCGACGGCCTCGTAGCTGGAGCACTCGAGCGCGCCGGCTGGCGCTGCGGCGGCGCGCAGAACGATGTCGCCGGGCGCGAGTAGCCGCAATCCCGTCTGGGCGCCGAGGCCCATGCGGTGCGCGACGACGCCGTCGAGTACCGCTGCGGCGAACGCGCCGCTGTTGACGAGCAGCCGGTCGACGCAGGCGCCGCTGCGCTCGGCGGCGCAGACCGGCAGCACCAGCTGGGAAACTGTTTCGAGCTCGTCCTCGGCGAGGAACACGTCGAGATCAGGTATGGCGTCGAGCAGTCTCGCTCCAGAGAGAGCGTACGTAACAGTCAAGGCTTTTTTAGAGTCTATTTCTAGAAGCTGATGAAATACAATCGTCGAGTTGCGAAGCAACCGGTCGTTGAGTACGGGCGGATTGTTTTCAGGACCGGGTCGTAGTGCCGATATCAGTGGCGCTGTCTCGCAACCGGGAGCACCGGCGGCGGACCCGCGATGGATCACTACACCGATCGATGTCAAGGAGAGGGATGTCGAGTGACTCGACCCCGCCGGATGAATGGGCTTTTGACGGAGTCGATACGGCCCGCCTGGACCAGATCAAGGCAGAGCTCGCCCGCGCGTCGCAGCTGATCCTCGACCTCGCCACGCAAAGCACCCAGATGGTCGAGCTCGCGGACCCGCAGCACGCCACCCTGGCCCAGCTCGCCGCCGCCGCTCGGTCCCTCGGCCAGCAGGCACGCTGGTCCAGCAAAGCCGTAGTGCTGCTACTGACCCCGCCGGTTGGTTTCGCATCAGGGCAGGGCGGCGAAACCGCCGCCGAGCGGATCCGTCACGCCGGCGAATGGGCGCAGCTGCTGGAACGCCAACTGGTCCTGGCGGTGAAGCTGCAGGCGCTGATCTGCTCGACGCTGTCCGATCACGTCGCGCTCGCGGAGGAGTGGAGCACCGGCTCCGAGCACCGCGTGCCGGGCCTCGACGCGCGCACGCTCGCCGAGCACGCCCGCATGTTCAGGCGCAGCGTCGGCGGTTAAGGCGGTTAAGCTCGTTTGAGGCTCTGTTACTGGTGTCGCGCCACATCGACGTTGAAATGCAACGCCCGCTGCGCCGGAAGTCGGGGTCTGCGATCTACAGTTGAGTTGGATTGCGCAACCAGGAGACTCGGATCGCTGCCAACGATCAACCCGACCGCGAAGTCCGGCGTCCGGCGCGGCGGACGAACCTGCTCGAGCTGGCCGAGTGGAGCTTGGACTCCGGCGACGTCTGCGTTTCAGCGCGGGGAGAGCTGGACCTTTCCAGTGCCGACGAGCTGAAGGAGATCCTGCTGCGCGAGCTGTCGAGCGCCAGACGCCTGGTGCTGGACCTCTCGGCGCTCGATTTCATGGACTCGACCGGACTCGCCGTGATCGTGCAGGCGATCAACAGCGCACGCCGGTTCAGCGGCGCTCTGGAGGTCTACGCGCAGTTGCGCTCACAGCCGCAGCGGCTGATGCAGCTGACCGGGGTGCTCCAATCGCTGACGCTGATCGACGCGCTGCCGCCGGGCACCGGCGACCGCCGGCGAAACGCACGCCGGCGGTCGCTGTGAGCCTTCTCATCTCGAAAACGCTCACGGCGTGGTCTGGTTGCCCGTGATGCCCATCTCGTAGCTGCGGCCTGCGGGAAAATACTGCCAAGCCGCTACCGGCTGGCCCGCAGGCCAGCCGGCGTCAGGCAGTGCGCGTGCTCGCGCGCGCCGCTGCGACCAGCGCCCTCGCGTGCTGCCTGCGCCTGGATCAGCTGGCGGTTGACGTGGTCCCCGATCGACACTGCGCGCAGCTGCGAGTAGACCTGATTACCCTCGATCTCTGCGTAGTCGAACTCGTTCAACAAGCGGCGGCATTCGTTGGCCTTCTTCGCGTAACCCTCATACAGCTTGAAGTGATCCTCCATTGTCTGGCGAGAGATGCCGTCGAGCTCGTTGTCAAAGGCGGAGAATCGTCGCGCTCGCAGTTCATCCCAAGGCATGTTGTTCCCTTCGTTGGCGGTCCGCTGCCAGACGTGCGCGGGGTAATTCGGACAGGCTCTAAGGGTAGGTGTGTGCTTGATCAGCCGGTGACGTCGCTTGTGTCAGCGGGAACGAGATCGGCGGCCAGCAACTGCTGAGTACTGCCGCCGACAACATCGATCAGCTTCTCGCAGAACGCCGACAGGTCATCGGGCTTGCGACTGGAGATCAGCTCGCCATCGACGTGCACCTGCTCGTCGACCCACAGCGCGCCCGCATTGCGCAGATCGGTCTGCAGACTCGGCCACGAGGTCAGCGTGCGGCCGCGCAGCACATCCGCCTCGACCAGCGTCCAGGGACCGTGGCAGATCACGCCCACCGGCTTGTGCTGGGCGAAGAAGTCGCGCACGAGGCGCACCGCGTCCGGGTCGGTCCGCAGGCGGTCGGGGTTGGCGACCCCGCCCGGTAACACAAGCGCGTCGAACTCGGACGCGTCCGCATCCGCGGTAGCGGTTTCGGCCGTGATCGTGTCGCCCTTGTCCAGGTGCTTGAACATCTGGACCTCGCCGGTCTGCAGCGAGATCAACCGCGGCAGTCCTCCGGCCTGTTCGATCGCGTTCAGCGGTTCGGTCAACTCGACCTGCTCGACGCCGTCGGTGAACAGGAACGCGACCTGCCGGCCTGCCAATGAGCCACTCATCTCAAATCGTCTCCTTCGTCGAAAGGTCCCTTCCGGTCCCGCTTAGCTGGCTACTCCGTTGGTTTTGAACGGGCCTTGGTGAGGGCTTCCCCGCCCGTCGCGGAAAATCACATCCGGCTCCTTGAAAGAGCGCAGCGGGCATGCCGTTGTCTGTACGCTTGTGTCAGTTGCAAAGTCACTTTCGAGTAGAAGTCCGCAGCGAGACCCTGGGAGCGGTGCTGACCCTGTTCGGTGAGCTGGACCTGGCGTCGACCTCGGCGCTGGAGCAGGAGCTGGGCAAGGTAGCCGGCTCCCGCCTGGTCGTGGCCGATCTCAGGCAGCTCGAGTTCATCGACTCGACGGGCTTGAGCGTGCTCGTCAAGGCCGACCAGCGCGCGCACGCGGGCGGTACCGAGTTCGCCGTGGTCCGAGGTCGCGGGCAGGTGCAGCGGCTCATGACGCTGACCGGCGTGGACTCGCGTCTGCGCTCCGCCGACACTCCGGAAGAGCTGCTGAACAGGGCTTGAGCGTGCCCGGACGCTCTCTGATCCACGAGCGCCTGGCGCTGGACGAGGAGTCGATGTTCCGGCAGCTCGTCGAGTTGCTCGCCGAGGCGATCACGATCCGCGACACGAACGGCGAGCTCGTCTACGCCAACCGTGCGGCGTTGGCGTTCCTGGGGTTCGAGTCGCTCGAGCAGCTGCGCGGCCGCTCGACCGTCTCGATCATGGACGACTACGATGTCGAGGACGAGCAGGGCCACACGCTCGCGCACGCGGACGTGCCGTCGATCCGGATCCTCGATGGCGCCGAGGTCGAGCCGATGCTGATGCGCTCGGTCAACCGTGAGACGGGCGAATGCCGATGGACGCTGCTGAAGACAACGACGCTGCGTGACAAGAACGGCGCGATGCTGGGCGTAATGACGGTGATCGACGACGTCACCGCGGTCAAGACTGCCGAGATCCGCACGCGCGTGCTGGCCGAGTCCGGTCGTCTGCTCGCTTCCTCGCTCGCGTATCACCAGACGCTGCTCAACGTCGCTAGCATCGCGGTGCCATTGCTGGCGGACTTCTGCAGCGTCGATCTGCTCAACGATCGCGGAATGTTGGAGCGTGTCGCCGCCGCGCATCACGATCCGGGCCGCCGCCAGCTGGCCGCGGCGCTCGGGTCGCTGCCACCGACAATGCTCGATCCCGAGCATCCGGCGTTGAGCGCGCTATACGAGGGCCGCTCGGTGCATTACGAGCAGATAACCGATGCGCAGCTCGGGGCCGTGGTCGGGAACGGCGAGCATCTGCGGCTCATGCAGGAGCTCGCGCCGCGTTCACTGGTGATCGTGCCGATGCGGGTACCGGCCCGCACGATTGGCCTGATGACGCTCGCCACCGATCGGTCGCGCAGGCGCTTGCGCCACGACGATCTGGAGCTCGCCGAGCAGCTCGGCCGTCGCGCCGCGGTCGCGGTCGAGAACTCGCGCCTGCTCGCGAAGCTGGCGGGGGTCGCGCACACGCTGCAGCAGGCGCTGCTGCCTTCGACGCTGCCGGCGGTAGAGGGCTGGGAGATCGCGTCGCTGTACCGGCCGACGGAGACGGAGCTGCGGATCGACGTCGGCGGCGACTTCTACGAGCTGTTCGAGTACGAGGGAACCTGGTTCGCGATCCTCGGCGACGTCGCCGGCAAGGGCGTGACCGCGGCCTCGCTGACCGCGTTGATGCGCCACGGAGCGCGCGTCGCTGCTCGCAGCGGGCCGTCGCCGGCAGCGATACTCGCCCGCTTGGACGAGGTGCTCGCCGAGCAGCCGGGCAACGCGATGGCGACCGCGATCTGCATGTGCCTGCACCCGGACCACGTCGTGATCAGCTCGGCCGGCCACCCGCCGGCGATCATCGTCGATCGCGACGGTCGCCTGCGGGAGGCACCACAAAGCGATCCGCTGCTCGGCGCATTCGAGGCCCTGGGGCGACACGAGGAGTCGATCCCGATTGGAGCGGATGAGCTGCTGGTGCTCTACACCGATGGCGTGATCGACGCCGCCGGGACGCACGAGCGCTTCGGCATTGAGCGCCTGCAACGGTTGTTGTCGGAGGCCGGCCGCGAGTCCCCTGACGCGGCGCTCGCGCGGCTCGACCGCGAGCTGTCGGCGTTCTCGGCGCACTCGGGCGGCGACGACGTCGCGGTCCTGGCGCTGCGGCCCCGCCCCAACGCGTCCTAGGGCACCCGCAGGCGCCCCGCGTCTCGATTGGGTTCCTGGGCGGCTACACAATTCCCGCGGGCGCCCCGATAATGCTCTTGTACGGTTTGGGTTATCCAGCATGCGACCGGCGGCGTTCGCGCCGCCTTCCCGGGAGGCTGGTCGAAGAACGTCGCGGATTCCGTCGTTTTTCGCCCAGGCCCCCTAACCGTCGCGAGAGTGATCTGCGAGCGTGATCGACAGTAGCTCGTTACCGGCGGCGTCCGGGACTGTCTGCAGCTGCTCGACGAGCACCGACAGCTGTTGCCAGTTGGTTCCAGCTCGAAGCACCGGGTGCCCGTGGCCGTGCCCGTCGCCGCCGTCTGCGCCCGCCAGCGCCGGGGCGCCCCCGCCATCGGCGTGCCGGAACGGACCCCCGAGCAACTTCAACCGGCGCGGTTGCGCATCGATCGCGAAGCCGATCGTCGGGCCGGCGGCGTTGCCTTCGGCGTAAGTGCCGAGCGCTTCCGTGACAGCCGTCAGCGCGGACATGCTGTGAAGCGTGAAATGTGAAGTCGCTGCCACGGCGCGCAGTAGGCGGCCGAGCACGATCCGCAGGGCGGACACCGGCGAGACCCACAGCACCACCTGTCCGGCAACTTCGATGCGCGGGCGTGACGATCTGCCCTGGTCGCGACGGTCGCGGACCGCGTGGTCAGCAGCGCCGGGTCGCTTGAAGGTCATCCGCACGGTCGTGCCGACATCCTGGCTGCTCTGAAACTCGGCGCGCTCAGCGAGCGCGCTGATCACGGCCAGACCAACTCCCATGTGGTCATCCGAGGCGGCGGCCACCTGACGGATCCCGGTGCCGTGATCCTCCACGACTGCCAGCACCTCGGTGACGCTGGTGGCGATCGACATGATCAATCTGCCAGTGGAGCCGGGATACGCGTGCAGCACGACGTTGTTGCACGCTTCGCTGACTGCGGTCTTGACGTCGTCGGTCAGCTCAGGCTCGAGCTCACCAGCCTCTGCGAGCGCTGACAGCGTCGAGCGCACTATCGTCATGCTCTCAGGGAGCCCCGGAAGCTCAAGGCGAACTCGCACAGAGTCTTCAATCACGCTCAGCTGGTCCACAGTCCCGCTTCCCTTCACTGGCCGGCGCCAAACTCCTGGAGGGTGCGGCCGCCTGGTTCCGTATCGGCTGGCCGGGTAGAAAATAACCTGATGCCGCCGAGCTGTACACGAGTGAGGGTAATCTATGGGATCGATGCAGATGCCGACGGTCCAGGCCAGGTGCGCCGGATTGTCACGCATGAGTTCGCCGCAGCGCTAGGCGCCAGTGCGCTTGATCAGGTCCGAGATCTGGTTCGAGGCCCGGCGCATGGCACGCCCGTGAGGCGTGCCCGCGCACGAGTGCTGAGCGGACCCGACAGCTACGAGTGCGGAGCGGACCCGACAGCTAGGTGGTCGAGCGCTGAACCTGCCGCGGCTGTGCACGCCGCTGACGCGGCGACTGCTGAGCGCGGGGCTCTTCACCCACGAGCTTCGCTAGCGCTTCCAGCGATTTGCGCAGGATTCGTGATACCTGCATCTGCGAAACGCCGATCTCCTCAGCGATCTGCGTCTGCGTCCGGTCTGCGATGAACCGGAGCGCCAGGACGCGCCGCTCGCGCTCGGAAAGCTGCTTGGCTGCCTGACTGATCGAGGCGCCGGTGTCAACCAGCCCGAAGCGCTCGTCGATCGCGCCGATCGCGTCGCCCAGCGTTCCGATCTCGCCTTCGCTGTCCTCGCGCGGGATGTCCAGCGAGACGGCGTGATGCGCCGCCGCCGCTTCGACGGCATCGAGTACCTCTTCGATGCTGAGCTCGGCATATTCAGCGATCTCGTTGAAGGTCGGTGGCCGGCCGGTCTGTGCCGTGAGCCGTCGCTGGATCTGCTCGACCTTGATGGCCATCTCCTGGGTGCCGCGTGGCACCCTCACCGACCAGCCGACGTCACGGAAGTAGCGTTTCAACTCGCCCAAGATCGTCGGCACGGCGAACGACGAGAAGGCGATCCCGCGATCCGGATCGTAACGGTCGATTGCCTTGACAAGACCGAGGCTGGCGACCTGAACGAGATCGTCCAGCGGCTCATGGGCGCCTTGATAGCGGCGCGCGAGCTTGCGCGCCAGCGGCAGGAAACGCTCGACCAGCTGCTCACGAGCGCGCTGGTCGCGACTGCGTTGCCAGCGGTGGAACAGGTCATTCGTGCTGATCGAAAGCCCCGCAAGTGAATGCGACGTGCTTGGTGTGCGCGTCGTGGCGTGTGGTGTGCGTGTTGTGGCGTTCGCGATAGGCATCATCACTAGACGTACCCCGCTCATCGAAGGCGAAACTGCTCGTACGGATTATTACAACCCCGCCGGTCGAGGGCGAAGGTGTTTGTGCGGATTATTACAATGCTATTAAGCGTCGCGTCGCAGTTCGACGGCATCCGCGCTCCACAGCTGCGCGCTCCGTGCCCGGCCGCACTGCGCTCGGCGCTGTGGCCGGCTCTTAGGGCGCCCTTAGGCGGCGGGCACGGAGCTCCGGCGGTTGCTGCGCCCAGCCGTGGCGATCACACGCGCCACGATAAGGCCGGCGATCAGATAGACGATCGCGGCGATACCCCAGTTGACCGTTATCGCGGTCTTGGGCGCCGAGAACGAGAACATGTTCTTGAACGGCCCGACAATCGTGCCGGCGGCGTCGTGGATCGCGTGCACGACCGAGTTGCTCGCGTTGGCGTTCAGCAAGCGCAGCAGGATCGCGAGCGCGATCAGCAAGAACACCACCGCCGCGGCCAGACGCACAATCCTGGCCAGCCGGAGCCGCAGCGAGACCGCAGCCCAGGCCACCCGGCTCCCCCGCGTCGACGTGCGGCGTGCATCGACGCGATCGGCTCCGACTGACCGGGCGCGGGGCGTGTCGACGCGATCGGCTTCGACTGCCCCGGCGCGGGTCGCATCGACGCTACCCGTGCCGTCGTCCAGCGGCGCCGCCGCGGGAGTCTGCGCCGCTGCCGGGGTCTGTGCCGGCGCGTCGCTGCGCGCCGTAGTCGGGGTCGTTGAACTGCGGAAAGCTCGGTTTCTGATTGCAAGAGCCATACAACACCTCCTTGGGTGTAGTGCTCGGCTACCCGCGCGCGCCGGCGGGTAACCACGCCGCGACCGGCGTGTTGCGCAGCCAGCGCGCGTGCCCAACTCCCGGGGTGATCAGTCGATCAGTCGCTTGCGCAGGCGCCAGACGGCCGCGCGCCACATCGCCAAGGCGAAGCCGATCAGCACGGCGCTGTGGCCAAGGTCGGCGGTCGAGAAAGTCTCGAGCGAGGCGTCCCTGACCAACGCAACGCAGTGATAGAGAGGGTTGAACTGGGCGATCGTGCGCAGTCCGTGCGGCAGCGAGGAGATCGGAAAGAAGGTCCCCGCGACCAGGAACATCGGTGTCAGCACGGCGCTGGTCACGTAGTTGAAGTTGTCGATCGTCTTCGCGACCGCGGCGATCAAGACGCCGAAGGCTGCGAACCCGAAGCCGGTCGCGAAGCCGATCAGCGGCACCAGCAGCATCCCCACCGTGGGCGTCAGCCCGAACGCAATCGCGACGATCAGCGGCGCGAGCCCGTAGACGCCGGCGCGCAGGGAGATCCACAGGATCTCGGCGGTAATCAGCTCCTCGACGTCGACCGGTGCCGCCAGCAGCGCATCGTATGTGCGCTGGAACTGCCAGCGGATGAAGGTGTTGAACATGCCCGGAAACGCCGACGAGAACAGCACCGCGGTGGCGACCACGCCGGTGCCAACGTACTCCACGTAGGGCATCCGGCCGAAGTGCTTGACGAGCGTCCCGAACCCGAGCCCGAACGCGAGTAGGTAGATCGTCGGCTGCACGATCGACGAGAACGTGGTCGCCTTCCAGTAGCGGCGGAAGATCACGGCGTCGCGCATCATCACGCCCGCCAGCGCGGCCGGCTCGATCCGGCGCATCCGCCGTACCTCGCCGGCGGCGCTCATCCGCTCTCTCGCTTCTCTCGGCAGGCGCTCACTCGATCTCCTGGCCGGTCAGCGCCACGAACGCGTCCTCGAGGTTGGCCGGCCGCCGCACGCCAGCGGGCGCTTCGCCGTTGATCTCCTCGGCGCGAAGCAGCGCCACAGCCGGTCCGCTCCGCCGCTGGCGCCAGCCGCGCGCCTTGGCCAGCGCCTCCAACTCGGACAGCTCGGTTGGAGGTCCGTAGACCTCCAACACCTCGCGCCCAGCGTGAGCGTTCACGAGTTCGACTGGCGTCCCCTGGGCGATGATGCGCCCGGCGGACATCACTGCGACCGTGTCGGCCAGGCGCTCTGCCTCCTCGATGTAGTGCGTCGACATCAACACGGTGACCCCGTCGGCGCGCAGCCCGTCGATCAGCGACCACAGCTCCTGGCGAACCTGTGGATCGAGTCCCACCGTCGGCTCGTCGAGCAGCACCAGGCGCGGACGGTGGATCAGACCGCGCGCGATCAGCAATCGGCGGCGCATCCCGCCTGAGAGCTCGCGCACGATCGTGTTCGCGCGAGGCTCGAGATTGGCGATCGCCAGCGCCCGTTCGACGGCGCCGGCGCGCTCACCTCGAGGGACCCGGTACAGGCGGGCGAACACACTCAGGATCTGCCGGCAGGTCAGCTCGACATCGAGATTGTCGAGCTGCGGCACGACCCCCATCGCCATGCGTGCCTGCTTGGATTCGCGCGGGAGCTGGTTGCCGAGGACCTCGATCGTGCCCTCATCGGCGAGCGCCTGCGCGGTCAGCAGGCGCATCGTCGTCGACTTGCCGGCGCCGTTTGGGCCGAGCAGGCCAAAGCAGACGCCGGCCGGGACGCGCAGGTCAAGACCGTCGACGGCGGTGATCGCGCCGAAGCGCTTGACGACGCTGGTCAGCTCGATCGCGACGGCCTGCTGGGACACCCGCCCCAGCATAGCCAGCGCCGATCATGCCGGAGACGGCTCGCGGTGCGCGACGCGCCGACCAGGCCGGCACCGCCGGCCGGCCTGGTCGAGGTTGACGGCTGCTCGCTCCTACTCGGCGTTGGGCGCGTAGCCGATCTCGTGCAGCGCGTGGCCGATCTCGCCGAGGATCGCGGGGTCGTCGATCGTGGCGGGCGTCTTGTACTGCTCGCCGTCTGCGATCTTGCGCATCGTCGCGCGCAGGATCTTGCCCGAGCGCGTCTTCGGCAGGCGCTCGACGACGACCGCGGTCTTGAACGCTGCGACCGCGCCGATGCTGTCGCGGACGAGCTTGACGACCTCCTTGGCGACCTCCTCGCGCGGACGCTCGACTCCCGATTTGAGGACGACCAGGCCAACCGGCAGCTGTCCCTTGAGCTTGTCGGCGGCGCCGAACACGGCGCACTCGGCGACGTCCGGGTGGGTCGCCATGACTTCCTCGATCGACCCGGTCGAGAGGCGGTGGCCGGCGACGTTGATGACGTCGTCGGTACGTGCCATCACGAACACGTAACCGTCCTCGTCCATGAAGCCCGCGTCAGCCGTCTCGTAATAGCCCGGGAACGTCGTCAGGTACTTGTCGATGAACGCGTCATCGGCGTTCCACAGGGTCGGCGTGGCGCCGGGGGGCATCGGCAGCTTGACGACCAGCGCGCCGGTCTGGCCCGGCTTCACGTCACCGCCGTCGGCGTCGAGCACCTGCAGGTTCCAGCCGGGCGACGGACGCGTCGGCGAGCCCGCCTTGACCGGCAGCAACTCGATCCCGATGCAATTGGCGGCGATCGCCCAGCCGGTCTCCGTCTGCCACCAGTGGTCGATCACCGGCACCTTGAGCTGGTTCTCGGCCCAGTGCAGCGTCTCCGGGTCACAGCGCTCGCCCGCCAGGAACAGCGTGCGGAAGTGCGAGAGGTCGTAGCGCTTGATGTGCTCAGCGCCCGGGTCCTGCTGGCGGATCGCGCGGAACGCGGTCGGGGCGGTGAACAGCACCGGGATGTCGTACTCGGTGATCACCCGCCAGAAGGCGCCAGGATCGGGCGTGCCGACCGGCTTGCCTTCGTACAGGACCGTGGTGCAGCCGTACAGCAGCGGCGCATAGACGATGTAGGAGTGCCCGACGACCCAGCCGACGTCGGAGGCCGCCCAGTACACCTCGCCCGGCGTCATCCCGTAGATGTTCTTCATCGTCCAATTGAGCGCGACCGCGTGGCCGCCGTTGTCGCGGACGATGCCCTTTGGGTTGCCGGTCGTGCCGGAGGTGTAGAGGATGTAGAGCGGATCGGTCGCCTCTACCGGCACGCAATCAGCGGGCTTGGCGTCGGCGACCGCGTCGGCCCACGAGATGTCGCGCTCATTGCCCAGCTCGGCCTCGAGCTGGGGGCGCTGCACGATGATGCACTTCTGCGGCTTGTTCTCGACGAGGTCGATCGCGCCGTCGAGCAGCGGCTTATAGGGGATCACGCGGCCCGGCTCGATCCCGCAGGAGGCCGACACGATCACCTTCGGCGAGGCGTCCTCGATGCGCCCCGAGAGCTCGTGCGAGGCGAACCCGCCAAATACCACCGAGTGGATCGCGCCGATCCGCGCGCAGGCGAGGATCGCGATCACCGTCTCGGGGATCATCGGCATGTAGATGACCACCCGGTCGCCCTTCACGACGCCCTGCGCCTGCAACGCGCCGGCGAATGTCGCAACCTGATCGCGCAGTTCGCGGTAGGTGAACTTCGCCTTCGTGTCGGTCAACGGAGAGTCGTAGATCAGGGCCAGCTGGTCGGCACGGCCGCGCTCGACGTGGCGGTCGAGCGCGTTGTAACACGTGTTCAGCTGACCGCCGGCGAACCAGCGATACAGCGGCGCCCGCGAGTCGTCGAGCACCTTGTCCCACGGCTTGATCCAGTCGATCTCGGCCGCGGCCTCTGCCCAGAACTGTTCGGGCTCCTCCAGCGAGCGCCGGTAGATCTCCTCAAAGCTTCCAGCACGAACATCAATCGAAGTCATTGCAGCTCCTTGCCTCTCCTCAAGCCATACGGTGCGCCGTCGCTCCTCGCCACGGCGTTCAGTCGCTCACACTGAGCCTCAGCGCTCCCGCAGTAATCCGCACTGGTCCGCTGTCTTCTTGCGGATCAATACCGACGACGGTGGCGCCGAGCGAGTGTCCTGCGCAATCGTAATGCCTTCAGGCGGTGCGTCGCGGGAGAATGATCAGGACTTGATCGAGGTATTGCCAGCGTCGCTGTTCGAGGATGCGCTGCAGTTGTGGCGCGAGACCGGGCTCACGCGCCCGTGGAACGACCCTCGCGCCGATTTGCAGCGAGCGCTTGCCGGTCCGGCGTCGACGGTGCTGGCCGTGGTTGACGGCGGGAAGTTGCTCGCGACGGCGATGGTCGGCCACGATGGCCATCGCGGCTGGGTGTACTACCTCGCGGTCGCACCCGAGCAGCAGCGCCGCGGCTTGGGCCGCGCGATGATGGCGGCCTGCGAGGCGTGGCTGATCGAACGCCGCGTGCCCAAGCTCAACCTGATGGTTCGCGCCGAGAACGGGATGGCCTGGGGTTTCTACGAGGCGCTCGGGTACGCGATCGACGACGTCGTCGTGCGCGCGCGCAGACTGGATCTGGACACGGCTTGACTGCGAGCGAGCCTGCGCAGGGCAAACGGCGGGCGTCCGTCTGCGATGTACCGTAGGTAGCCGATGTCACTCGCCGATGCACCAGCGGCCCCCACGCGCGTGGAGCAGTTCTTCGAGGCGCTGTTGGCGCGCGACGCGTCCGGGCGCTCGTGGCTGGGAGCGCTGCTTGCTGGCGCCCCGGGCGGCGTCCGCAGGTTCGGCGATCTGCTTGATGCCGACGGTGCCGGCCCCGGATCGCTGCTCGCCCTCTCGGCACTGAGGGCCGTGAGCAGCGGCCGGCGCGGGTGCTTCGAATATCTGGCGGTGCCGCCGCGCGAGCTGCTGGCGTGGTTCATCGATCATCCCGACGAGCTGTCCTGGCCGCACGAGGCGACCCAGACCGCCGAGACGCAGCGTCTGCGCCGCGCGCTGGTGCTCGACCAGCCGCCGGGATCCCGCTCGCGGGCACAGGAGCGTGCCCACGAACTGCTCGCGTCGCGCTCGCCGCTGTCGAAGGAGTGGTGGCGCTTGCAGGATGTGACCAAGCTCGACTGCGTGCTGATCACCGACCGGCTGGTGGTGACGATCGAGGGAAAGGGCGCGGCGCGGTCGCTCGCGCCGGCGAGCGAGTGGTACCCGCACCGCTCGATGCTGGTGGCGACGATCGAGGCGGCCAAGGTCCTCGCGCAGGGCCGTCGATGGGCGTCGCTGCTGCTGTCCGAGAAGCCGCTGCAGGAGGGCTCGCAGGAGCAGCTCGAGCGCGCGCTGCGAGACGGTGGCGCCCCGCACCTGGACAGCTCACAGCGCGCAGAGCTGTGCGCCTCCTATCTGGGAAACCTGACCTGGCGCGCCGCCGGCGACGCGGTTGGCGTCCCCGATCAGCGCGCGGCCCGACCCTGAAGCGTCGACTGCGCTCGCTGCGAACAGGCATGATGTCGCAGTGACTGCAGACCAATCCGAGGGGGGAGTATTGATGAACCCGCAGACCGTGAACGAGATCCGGCCGCTTGATCAGCGACCCGCCTGGCAGGCGCTGCACGCCCATTATCGGGAAATCGCGCCACGACATCTGCGTGAGCTGTTCGCCGAGGATCCCGGCCGCGGCGAGCGCCTGACCAGCGAAGCGCTCGGCCTCTACCTGGACTACTCCAAGCACCGGATCAACGACGAGACGTTGCGCCTGCTGCTCGAGCTGGCGGCGCAATCGGGCCTGCGCGAGCGCATCGACGCGATGTTCGCCGGCGAGCGGATCAACCTCTCCGAGCGGCGATCGGTGCTGCATGTGGCGTTGCGGATGCCGCGCGAGGCGAGCCTGGTGGTGGACGGCGTCGATGTCGTCGCCGAGGTGCACGAGGTGCTCGATCGGATGGCGGCGTTCGCGGAGTCGGTGCGCTCCGGCGCATGGAAGGGATACACCGGCCAGCGGATCGCAAATGTCGTCAACATCGGCATCGGCGGCTCGGACCTCGGTCCGGTGATGGCCTATGAGGCGCTCAAGCATTTCTCCCAGCGCGATCTGACTTTTCGCTTCGTCTCCAACATCGACTCGACCGACCTGGTCGAGGCAACCCGCGACCTCGACCCTGCGCAGACGCTGTTCATCGTGTCCTCGAAGACCTTCACGACGCTCGAGACGATGACCAACGCGCGCTCGGCCCGCGACTGGGTGCTCGCCGCGCTTGGTGACGAGCAGGCGGTGGCCCGCCACTTCGTGGCAGTTTCGACCAACGCGCAGGAGGTGGCCGCGTTCGGGATCGAGACCGGCAACATGTTCGGTTTCTGGGATTGGGTCGGGGGCCGCTACTCGATGGACTCGGCGATCGGCCTCTCGACGATGCTCGCGATCGGGCCCGAGCGCTTCCGCGAGCTGCTGGCCGGGTTCCACGACATGGACGAGCACTTCCGCACGGTCCCGTTCGAGCGCAACCTGCCGGTGCTGATGGGCCTGCTGGCTGTCTGGTACCGGGACTTCTTCGGTGCGCAGACGCTGGCGGTGCTGCCCTACGAGCAGTACCTGAAGCGCTTCCCGGCCTACCTGCAGCAGCTGACGATGGAGTCAAACGGCAAGCACGTGACGCTCGGCGGCGAGCGCGTGGCCGCCGATACCAGCGCGATCTACTGGGGCGAGCCGGGCACCAACGGGCAGCACAGCTTCTACCAGCTGCTGCACCAGGGCACGACGCTGGTGCCGGCCGACCTGATCGGCTTCGCCAAGACGCTCAATCCGCTCGGCCCCCACCACGACCTGCTCGTGTCCAACGTGTTCGCGCAGGCGGAGGCCCTGGCATTCGGCAAGACCGAGGCGGAGGTTCGCGCCGAGGGCACGGCGGCGGACGTCGTCCCGCATCGCGTGATGGAGGGTAACCGGCCCTCGAGCGTGATCCTCACCGATGTGATCAGCCCCTACCGGCTGGGCACGTTCGTGGCGCTCTACGAGCACAGCGTGTTCACGCAGGGCACGATCTGGAGCATCAACCCGTTCGATCAGTGGGGAGTCGAACTCGGCAAGGTGATGGCCAAGCAGATCGCGCCCGAGCTCGAGGCGACCGAGGAGCCCGAGCTGGCGCACGATTCCTCGACCAACGCTCTGATCCGCAGGTACCGCAGGCTCAAGTAGTCCGCGCGCGCAGAAATTACCGGGCAGCCCCTTGTAGAGCGGCCCTGCGGGGCCGCTCCCGGCGGGTACCGGGAGGGCGCGCGTCGCGGCGTGCGCACCGGACTGGGCGTGGACGGGCGCGCTTCGGGCGCCCGCCCTCATGAGCCGCCCATCCGGGTCCGGCGTGGTTATGCGTTCCGCGTCAGCGTGCCTCCCTGTAGAAGGCGCCATTTCACCGCGCACAGGTCCGCGCAGCCGAGTGCGGCGCGTGTGGCTGGATCCAGATCGAACGTGCGACCGCCGACGTAGGGCCCCGAGTCATCGCGCGTGGCCACGACGCAACTCGATCCGCTGCAGATCTGCACGCGTGCCCCGCACGGCCCGACGAAGGTCGCGACGCCGTAGGTCGCGTGAAAGCCGCAACCGGTGCTACCGCCGTCGTAGTACCAGCTGGCTAGTGCCGGACCATGCAATGGGGCCACGGTCGACTTGCCTTTCCAGACGCTGAGCAGATACGGCTCCGCGGTGGGGCGGCGCTGACATCGTATGTAACGTTTGAGCCGGCCGGTTTGTGACACGGTGGCCGGCAGATCCGATCCGTAAGTGGCATCGATCGCGCGGACCGCCATCGACACCGTATAGGTCCGTCCGCATCCGGTCACGTTCTGATGATGCGCAGCGGATCCCAGCGCGAGCGCAACGCTCGCCACTATCCTCAAAGACATTGATACTTCCTCCGTAGGCTTTGGCCTTGGTCAGCAGAGCTGCCTTATCCCTACTCGCTTACTTCGGGGGCGCGCTCGTGTTGATCAGGTGGTGAACCTCCCTATGCGTGAAGTCGTACGACTTACGCAGTCGCTATGTGTTGCCCGGTTACCAGCGCCAACAACTCTGCTTCGCGAAGCAGAGGGGTGGCACCGCACTGCATCCAGTCAGCTACGGCAGAACACCGTCTCCAGCCGCCCCTGATCTTTGGCGGCACCGGACTGCAGTCGGGCTTGAAAGCACCGCCGAACCGTGGAAAAGCGCATACAACGACTCTCCGAATCAGCGGTGTCGCCGCATGTTGGCACAGTTTCTTAACGATTGGCGAAAGACAGTAAGTGGCGATAGTTACTAGTGGTATCCCCGCGATTACCGCCCGCACCAGTGTCCTCGAGCGTGTCGACTATCTTGTTGCTATACGACAGATAGTCGACACGCTCACCACGCTGATCGCCTTCGACGTGGCCTCGGGCCCGAGGTGACACTCACGATCGCGCTCGCGGAGGATCCCGCCAGGACGTGGGGTGAGGCCAGCGCTCGCGGAGGATCCCGCCAGGACGTGGGGTGAGGCCAGCGCTCGCGGAGGATCCCGCCAGGACGTGGGGTGAGGCCAGAGCGGCCCATTGGGCATCGATCCGGTAAGCGTGGTTCGAGTACCGACCTACCGGTACCGATCTGTACCGCGTCGGCGGTACGATGGCGTTATGGCTCTGAACCCTTTCATCTGGGACCGGCCGCTCGACGATCCAGCGAAGATCGTCGGCATGGAGGCCTTCGCCAATCAGATCGCGTTGACTTTGAAGGGCCGCACCAACGTCGCCCTGTTCGGGCCGCGCGACACCGGCAAGACGACGTTCACCAACCAGCTTGCGCTCGAGCTGGCGAAGGCCCATGGTGACGACGCGCCGCCGTTCGACGTCGTCAAGGTCAACCTCCAGCGGGTGGTGAGCATCCCCGGGTTCATCGGCTGCGTCCACGACGCGATGGTCGGTCATCCCGTCAAGCGCATGCGCCGGGAGGCGCAGCGTCAGATCGGTGCGCTACAGCAAGAGATCGGGTTCGACATCAAGGTGATCAAGGGAACGGTGCGGCGCTCGAGTGCCCACCCGACGCAGGATGCCGAGATGCTGCACGCGCAGCTGCTGGCGTTGCGGTCGTTGTCCGAGCGCCTCGTGATCGTGTTCGACGAGTTCCAGCGTCTGCGCCACTGCCCCGGCGATCCGCTGTCGATCATCCGCTCGGCGCTGATGAGCTCGGGCGCCAACCACGTCTCGCTGATGTTCACCGGCTCGATCCGCAACGCGCTGAAGATGATGCTCGAGGACTCCCACCAGCCGGTGTTCGGGGAGGCCGTCCGCATGCAGCTGCCGACGATCAACCGGGTCGACTTCATCGAGTACCTCGACTTCCAGTTCGAGAGCACCGGCAAGCCGGCCTCTGAGCAGGCGCTCGAGCACCTCGTAAACCTGACGCGGGCCCATCCCCGTAGCACCCAGCAGCTGGCGTGGGAGGTCTGGTCGGACACGACCCCCGGAACCGCGGTGACGCTCGGGACGGTCGTCGACGCGCACGACCGGCTGGTGCAGACAATCGAGCGCTCGGAGTTCGCCTCGGTGCTCAACGTGCTCGCCAGCGGTGACGACCGTGAGGTCAACGAGGTGCGGGCACTGCAGCTGCTGGCTGATCGCGGCGGGGCGACGATCAACAGCCGGCCGCTCGCCGCCCTGTACGGGTTCTCGAGTCATTCACGCGTGCGTCCAGCGCTCGTCCGCCTGCAGGGTCGTGGGCTCGTCGACGCACGAGACGGGACCTGGTACATCGTCGATCCGCTGTTCGACGAGTGGCTACGCCGCTCGTCGCCGCTCGCCGACCAGCCCGTCATGGAGCTGCCCGAATCGCCCTGATGGGAAATGCGATCATTTCAGCGATCCGCGTACGGCCGAAGGCCCCCACAGCTGATCCGGCTCTCGGAGGACGTCGGGGCCACGAGCTGTACTGCCTTGTAGGTACGAAAGCGTACCGGCTATGCGGTACAAGAGATCTCGGCGGATGTGGCGAGGAGGGCGGCTACTGCTGCTGCGCCCGTGGTGCCGCGACGATCTTCTGACGCTGGCGCTCTGGCGTGATGCGGATTACGTTCCAGGCGAGTCCGAGCCGCTCGAGCGTCGAGATGATCATTCCCGAGATGTCGATCTCCCACCACCGCAGGCCGTGGTAGGCGGAGCGCGGGAACGCGTGATGGTTGTGGTGCCACGACTCGCCGAACGACAGTAGTGACAGCCACGCGACGTTGGTCGAGCGATCCTCGATGTCGAAGCGGCGGCGTCCGAAGAAGTGGCAGACCGAGTTCACCGACCAGGTCACATGGTGCACGAGGAAGATCCGCACGAGGCCGCCCCAGATATAGCCGCGTAGCGCCCCAGTCAGCGTGAAGCCGTGCAAGATGAAGCCTGCAAGCGTGGGAATCAGCAACGAGACGAGCACCAGTTGCGGGAAGCGCTTGCCGATCCGTCGCATCTGCGGATCGTCGTACAGGTCGCGCGCGTAGCGCTTCCAGTCGGCCTGTCCCTGCGTCTCGAACAGCCATCCAGTGTGAGCGTGCCAGAGCCCGCGCAAGCCGCTGCCATGACCAACGTGGGGGCTGTGGGGGTCGCCCTCCTTGTCGGTGTGAGCGTGGTGCTTGCGATGGTCGGCGACCCAGTCCATGACCGAGCCCTGCAGCGCCAGGGAACCGAGTACCGCGAAGGTCCGTTCCAGCCACGGGTATGTTTGGAATGAGCGGTGCGTGAGGCAACGGTGAAAGCCGACCGTGATCCCGGCGCCGGTCAGGAAGTACATCGACACGAGGATGCCGATGTCGATCCAGTCGACCGCGCGGTTCCAGAGCAACACGATCGCGACGAGCACGCCGAGGAACGGGACGACCACGCCGGTCAGGTTGGCGATGCGTTCGGCACGGGTCACGTCCTAGCCAAGATCCCACACGGCTCCGGACGGCACGCTGGTAGCGCAATCAACCCCCCGACTGTCGGGGGGTCGCGAGGACCAGGCAGCCCGATCTGACGATGCCGTCTGGCTGACCTGCGAATTTGAGTGATCGGTTCTGCCGTCGACCTGAGAGGAAAGTCAATGAAGTCCACGCCGCTGCGATCCTTGGATGCAGGCGCTGGGGACGTCGCGCAGGCCTCGCGTCTGCTCGCCGGACGCCTGCCCGCACCGCTGCAGGCGTTGAGCGATCTCGCCTACAACTACCGGTGGTCTTGGATGCCTGGTGCTCCGGAGCTGTTCGAGGAGATCGACCCTCAGCGTTGGTCGCTGTGTGCCGGCAACCCCGTCCGGATGCTGCAGGAGGTCTCCCCGACGATGCTCGAGCGTGCCGCCGCCGACCTCGGGTTCGTGGAGCGCTTGCGGGCGCTGGCGCAGGAGCTGGCAGCTGATCTCGCCCGACCCTACCGTGACGGCGCAGGCAGCTCCGAGCATCCGGCCGCGTTCTTCTGCGCCGAGTACGCCGTACACCAGTCGCTGCCCGTCTACTCGGGTGGGTTGGGGGTGCTGGCCGGTGACATCCTCAAGGCGGCGTCTGACTTGGCGCTGCCGATGGTCGCGGTCGGATTGATGTACGGACACGGCTACTTCCGCCAGCGGGTAGACCAGCGCGGTTATCAGCACGAGTACTGGGTGGATACGGACGCGGCGCGTGCCCCAGCCGCGCGGGTGCTCGGTGATGATGGCGCACCGCTGACGGTGAGCGTGCCGATCTCTGGCCGGGACGTCGGCTGCTGCGTGTGGCGCGTGAACGTCGGTCGCGTTGGTCTGTTCCTGCTGGACACCGACATTCCAGGCAATGACCCTGCGCAGCGTTTCATCACCTCGCGTTTGTATATCGGCGATCCGCATGTGCGGCTGGCGCAGTACGCGGTCCTGGGGATCGGTGGCGTGCGGGTGCTGCGCGCGCTGGGGATCGACCCGGCGGTCGTGCACCTCAATGAGGGACACGCGGCGCTCGCATTCGTGGAGCTTGCTCACAGCGAGCTGCTCGCGGGCGCTGGGAGCTCGCTGCAGGCGCTCGGCGGAGCGCGGCTGCGGACTGTGTTCACGACGCACACGCCGGTGTCTGCCGGCAACGACACTTATCCCGCCCAGCAGGTCGCCGAGCTGCTGGGCCCGGTCAGCGCCGAGCTTGGTATCGAGCTCGATGAGCTGCTGCGCCGCGGGCGTACCGAACCCGATCACGGGAGCGAGCAGTTCGGCGTCACCCAGTTCGCGCTGCGCTGCAGCCGCAGCGCCAACGGTGTCGCCGCGCGCCATGGCGAGGTGGCGCGGGCGATGTGGAATCCGCTTTGGCGTGAGTACCCAGTCGAGCAGGTCCCAATCGGCGCGGTCACCAACGGTGTCCACATCCCGACCTGGATGGGCCGCTCGATGCGCACGCTGCTCGACCGCCAGCTCGGCACGAATTGGATGCTGCAGGCCCCGGACCCGTCCACCTGGGATGCGGTTCAGGACATCCCCGACGAGGATCTGTGGGCGGCGCGCTGCCAGCAGCGCCGTGAGTTGGTCGACGTGGTGGCGACCCGCAGCGTGGCCGAGCGCCTTGCGCAGGGGCATGGGAGTGAATTTGCCCACGCCGCGGCGCAGACGTTCTCGCCGGAGGTGCTGACGGTCGGGTTCGCGCGCCGGCTTGCGACCTACAAGCGCTTGGACCTGCTGCTGACCGACGTCGAACGGATGGTCGCGTTGCTCGAGGCGGGCGAGCGCCCGGTGCAGCTGTTGATCGCCGGCAAGGCGCATCCTCGGGATGAGGACGGCAAGCGGCTCCTGTGCCGGCTGTTCGAGCACAGCCGCCACCCCGAGTTCGCGCGCCGGGTCGTGTTCCTCGAGGACTACGACATGCGCCTCGGTGGCCTGCTGACCGCCGGCTGCGACGTCTGGGTCAACCTTCCGCGCCCACCGCTGGAAGCGTCCGGGACCTCCGGCATGAAGTCGGCGATCAACGGAGGCCTGCAACTGTCGGTGCTCGACGGTTGGTGGCCCGAGGCTTACGAGGGAACGATCGGGTGGGCGATCGACGGCGCCGTCGAGACCGACCACAGCGCCCAGGACGCACGCCACGCGAACGAGTTCTACCGGCTACTGGGCGAGCAGATCGCGCCGCTGTACTACGCCCGTGAGCTTGGCGTCCCGGTCGGCTGGCTGGCGATGATCAGGCGATCATTGATGCGATGCGGCCCGCGGTTCGGTGCCGGTCGCATGGTCCTGGAATACGCCAACCAGATCTATCCCGACCACCAACAGCGCCAGAACGGCTACCGTTCGGCCGCCTGACCGCTGCCGTTCGGCCGCCTGACCGCTGTCGTTCGGCCGCCTGACCGCTGTCGTTCGGCCGCCTGACCGCTGCCGTTCGGCCGCCTGACCGCTGCCGTTCGGCCGCCATTCGGCTGCCCGAGTCGCCGCCTGAACCGCCTGAGCCGCGACGTCCACAGTGGACTAGGATCGCCGGATGAGCACTGTGCTGATCATCGGTCCGGGAGGTGTGGGCGAGCGGCTCGCGGCGGGACTTGCGGCCGGGGGCGTGGTGCGGCGGTTGGTGTTGGTGGGACGATCGCGCGATGCGCTTGCTGCCTTGGCGGCGAGTGTTGCCAGCGCGTCGGATTGCCTG
Source organism: uncultured Solirubrobacterales bacterium (assembly GCA_963709135.1). Lineage (GTDB taxonomy): Bacteria > Actinomycetota > Thermoleophilia > Solirubrobacterales > Solirubrobacteraceae > Palsa-465. Next base: position 143,910 of record CAVPVI010000010.1, read on the forward strand.
GTTGAGCCGGTTGCGCTCGACGCCACAGCGCAGGAACAGGTCAGCGAATTGCTCGCCCGGGTGCGTCCTGATCTGGTCGTGCAATCTGCGGCGCTCAGCGGCCCTTGGGCATTGGTTGGGCGCGAGGACCGCGCAGCGAAAGGCGTAGTAAGCGCTGGACTAGCCTTGAGACTGCCCTACCAGTTGCCGGTGTTGCTCACCGTCATGGGGGCCGCGCGGGAAGCCGGTTATGCAGGCCCGATCGCGAATCTGTCATTTCCCGATGTCACCGGGCCGATTCTCAGGTGCCTCGGACTCGCGCCGACGGTGGGACTCGGGAACGCTGGGATCATTCTGCGGCGTGTTCGCGCGGTCCTGCGAGCCGCGGCGCCTGACGCGGAGCTTCCCTTGATCCGGGTCTTGGCGCACCATTGCCAGGTCTACGGCGTGATCGAGGCACGCATGCCGGCCAGCGCACACGAGCGCTGCCGGGTCTACCTCGGAGAGGATGGGCTCACGGATGACGCACTCGCTTACCGAGCGCCGGCGCTGGTCGCTGGTGCGGAGAACAACCCGATCACGGCGGCCGCCGCTCTCCCGGTTCTCGAAGCTCTGCTGCCAGGCGCGTCGCCGCTGCGCTGGTCGACCCCGGCCCCTGACGGGCTTCCCGGTGGCTACCCCGTGCGGATCGCGAACGGCGTGGTCACGCTCGATCTACCGGCCGGGCTCCAACTCGATCAGGCGGTCGCTTTCAACGAGCGAATGGGACGGGCGGACGGCGTCGAGCGCATCGATCAGGACGGCACTGTTCACTTCACTTCGGCGTGCCGGGAAGCCGTCGCCGATTTCGCCCCCGACCTGGCGGAGCCCCTCAGGGTCGCCGATCTACGGGCCCGGGCCGCACGGCTCGACGAGGTTCTCGCATCAGACCGTCGATCGGGATCTTCTTCACGCTGACGAAGGTCGGCCTCGCCTCGCTCCAGCCTCCATGCGGCGTTACGTTTGCAATAGCCGCGTGCGTGCTCGCGACGCTTGCGTCTTGGTTTGACGGCAGCCCTACGTCGCCGGCGAGACGTTGTCAGCCGCGCTTCAGGAGCCGCCCGATGGCGGCCATCATCTCTTCGGTCCGCGCGTCCTGCTGCTCTGGCTGGGCGCCGACCACGCAAGTGTGCGCGTGTCCGTCGAGCAGCCCGAGTGCGACCTTGTCCAGCGCGGCCTGCGCGGCACTGATCTGGGTCAGGATGTCGATGCAGTACCGGTCGTCCTCGACCATTCCCTCGATCCCGCGAATCTGGCCCTCGATGCGCTTCAGGCGGGCTAGCAACTGGTCCTTGGTGGCGGTATAGCCGCGAATCGGCTGCTGGCTCTCTGGCATACCCGAACATTAGAGCCTGTCCGAATAGCAGTACCTCTAGCCCCTAGGTTATCTGGTACCGGTACTGAGCATGAGCGTCCTCGACGTCATCTGTGACGCCGGGCGGCGTCCGAGCGCAGCGACGCCGGGCGGCGTCCGAGCGCAGCGACGCCGGGGCGGCGTGCTTGGGCGGACAAACCTGCTCGTGGGCGGGTCGTTTGTCCGTGGGGCGCAGATTTTCGGGCCGTGGTGGACAATCCGGCGCTGCACGCCGAGGTTTGTCCGTCCCGACATGCCGACGCTCGCCACCACGAGCTCCCACGGCTTGCGCGAGGCCACCAACCAACGGAACGCTTACCAAAAACCACGAGCCGATCTACTGCGCGTCAACGGCCCAACGCTCCGCGGTCCCAGCGCAAGCTCGTCTACCGCCGCGACCTCCCAGAGGCGTTGTGCAAACCCGACGGCCAAGCGGACGGCCATGACCCCGATCGAATGCGCGCTGATTGATCGCCGGTGAGCAAACGTGTCGCGCGATCGTTGATCGATAGCGTTGATCGCGCGATGTCCGCGACCGCAACGCCTGGCGCCCCGCCCGTAGCCGCGGTCCGCTTCTCGGTGGATCCTCCTGATTCGATCACGATGCTGTTCATCGAAACGACCATCGAGCAACGTGGGTGCGCGCAATCGCCGCCAGACGCAGGCGCGGCGAGTGCCGAAGGGCGATGGGCGAGCCGCCGCATCTCCTAAGCAATCCAGCGAGTGGACCGCGCGTGATGGCGAGCCGCCGCTGAGTTAGCGACTGGGAGCCTACTTGGGCTCGCCGCCTCGGTGATCGACGCTGCCGGCTCAGCCCTCGCGTGGGCGCGCCTGTTTGGTGTCGACTGATCGGCGGGATTCCGAAGCTGCGCCCACGATCACGCCACGACGATCGGCTTGGCCTTGCTCAGGGCCGCGATCGTCTCGTCGTCGACGTTGAGGTGCGCCTTGACAAGCTCAGGCGGGGTCAGCGCCAGCCACTGGCTCAGCGAGACGTCGACGAACATGTCGCTGCGGAATAGCTCGAGGTAGACGAGCTTGTCGGTTCCGGTGTTCTGGACGTAGTGGCCCATGGCGAGGGGGATGTAGCCGACATCGCCGGCCTGGTAGTCGAAGGTTCGCGCCTTGCCGCTGGAGGCGAACACCGTCATCCGAGCGCTGCCAGAGATGTAGTACTGCCATTCGTCCGCGTTGGGGTGCCAGTGCATCTCGCGCATGCCGCCCGGATCAATCTCGACCAGCGCGGCGGCAATCGTTGTGCTGACCGGGAAGTTGCGCGAGTCGGTGATGCGAACCTGGCCGCCGGGACACGCGATCGGCTCCTGGGCGAGCATCTGGTGGCTGAAGCGCTGCTTTGAGGCGCCAGCCGGACCGGAGATCTCGTCCTCGGCGCGTGCGGGTGGGAGCTCGCCGGCGAACAGCCAGCGATCGCGCTCCACGTCGGCTGGCAGCTTGGTGAAGGCTGCCTCGCTGACGCCGAAGTTGGCGGCCAGCACGTCGGATGGGGTGTGAGCGAGCCAGTCGGTCAGCAGGAACGTTTCGTTCTCCGAGAAGTTGCCGTCGTCGAACACGAGCAGGAACTCGCAGCCGTCGTCCAGCCCCTGGATCGAATGGGGCGTGCCGGCTGGAAACAGCCATAGATCGCCGACGCCGACGTCATCCACGAAGTTGCCGCCATGCGGGTCGACCGCCGTGATGCGCGCCGTTCCGGCGAGCATGTAGGCCCATTCGGCCTCCCTATGCCAATGCAGTTCGCGAATGCCGCCCGGCTTGAGGCGCATGTTGACCCCGGCGAGGTCCGTCGCCACCGGAAGCTCCCGCGCGGTCACCTCGCGCGCCCAGCCCCCGCTGGTCACTCGGTTGCGCGCCTGCGCGTAAGGGAACTTGAGGTTTGGCAGGGTGCCGGCATCAGTGGCCGGCGAGACCAGCAGATCGGGGTTTGCCCGCTCGATCGACACGTTGCGCGGGCCGAGGATCGACGCACCCCGACCATCAACGATCGGCTGTGGAATTTCGATCCCCGACGTGTGGATATCCGTTGCTGACATCGTGTGCCTCTCTCTCTCGTTAGTGGAGTCCGAGGTCCCGGCGAGGGTTGCCAACCATGGCGGCAGGGTCGACGATGCGGTCGAAATCAGCCGTCGAGACACCGAGTTCGAGCGCGGCCTCGCGGAGGCTGCTGCCCTCGTCGTTGGCCTTGTGGGCGATCGCCGAAGCCCGGTCGTAGCCGATCTGAGGGCTGAGGGCGGTGACCAGCATCAGCGAGCGGCCCACGTAGTCCGAGATCCTGTCCTGGTCCAGCACGGTGCCGTCCACGCTGTAGCGGCGCAGCTTTTCGCAGGCGTCGCCGAGGATCCGGGCGCAGTGCAGGACGTTGTTGATGATGATCGGGCGCATCGCGTTGAGCTCGAAGTTGCCCTGGGCGCCGGCGGCGGCCACGATCGAGTCCTCCCCGATCACCTGCAGGCAGACCATGACCATCGCCTCCTGCTGGGTCGGATTAACCTTGCCGGGCATGATCGACGAGCCCGGCTCGTTGGCCGGCAGCGTGAGTTCGTGCAACCCCGCGCGGGGACCGGAGGCCAGCCACCGCATGTCGTTTGCGATCTTCATCAACGCGACCGCCATTCCGCGCAACCCGGCGGACGCGGCGACCATGCCATCGAGCGAGCCTTGGGCGGCGAACTTGTTGGGCGCAGTCGTCAGGGGCAGCCCGGTGAGCTCCGAGAGCTTGGCCGCGATCTGCTCGCCGAAGCCATCGGGCGCGTTGAGGCCCGTGCCGACCGCGGTCCCTCCCGCCGCCAGCTCGTGCAACGCGATCAGCGCGGTCTCGAGCCGTGTGCGGGCGTCCCGAAGCTGTACCGCCCAACCTGACCATTCCTGACCGACGGTGAGCGGAACCGCATCCTGGAGATGGGTCCGACCAATCTTGACGACCTCGACCCATTTCGCGGCCTTGTGCCAAATGGCATCGATGAGCTCTCCGAGCCGTGGCAGGGTGTGCCGTTGGATCTGATGGAGGGTCGCAATGTGCATCGCTGTCGGGAACGTGTCGTTGGACGACTGGCCCAAGTTCACGTGGTCGTTTGGATGGACCGGCTGCTTGCTGCCAAGGTGGCCACCGAGGAGCTGGCTGGCCCGATTGCCGATCACCTCGTTGACATTCATGTTCGATTGCGTGCCCGATCCCGTCTGCCAGACATACAGCGGAAACTCGGCATCCAGCTTGCCGGCGATCACCTCGTCGGCCGCGGCGATGATCGCCTCCGCACGCGTCCGGTCGAGGCGGCCGGCGTCGGCGTTGACGGACGCCGCGGCCTTCTTCACGTAGCCGTACGCGTGGTAGACCGCCTTGGGCATATGGTCGTCGCCGATCGAGAAGTGGATCAGCGATCTCTGGGTCTGCGCCCCCCAGGCACGCGGGTGTGGTCGGCCGGCATGTACCAGGTCTACGGCGCTGATCCGGCGGACGGGCCGATGGACACCAAGCAGTCGTTTGTGTTCGTGCACCCTGATGACCTGGAGCGCGTAAAGGCGGCGTATACGTGGATGCTCGCGGGCGGTGAGAAGTTCGAGCTTGACTACCGGCTGATGAGCGCTGTCCGCGGTTTGCGGATGCTGCACGCGATCGCCAGGCCGGATCCCGAGGCGCGCGGCTGCTACCGCGGAACCCTGCAAGACGTGACTGCGCGGCACGAATCCGAGCAGGCCCTGCGCGAGTCCCGGCAGGCGTTGCGCGAGCGCACCGACGCGCTCGCGGCGGTAATCGACAGCGCTCCAATCGGGATGGCGGTAACGCTTCCCGGAGGGCGTTTTGAGCACGTGAACCAGGCGTTATGTGAACTGCTCGGATACTCCCAGCGGGCTTCGACGTCCGTCGCATTTGTCGAACCCAAGGAATGCTAAGTGGTCGTCCTCCGAAGTATGCAGCGAGTTGAAGGTCATAAGTCGCCGCGTGACCAAGAACGGTCAACCCATCCCGAAGACGGCCACGTAACGAAGGCGTGCACGTGCTCGTGCGGACAATCCGCCGCGCGCCCGGACGACTTGTCCGTTGATGTCGATTTTCAAGCTCAAACTAACGATCCGGCGCTGCACACACGGTCTGTCCGTCCGGACACGTCTTGTTCGCGTGCCGGCATCGCAAGTCCGCGACTACCGGGAGGTTGAGCACCACGCGGGTGCCAAACCTCCCGCGGGTCGTTTGCGTGAGCCGCACCCGCCTGACCCGGGTGAGGTTAGGCACCTCAGAGGTGCCAAACCTCCCGGGAGTGCAGTCCCGTCGCGCGCGGTCACGCTCGAGCGGCTGATCAGCGAGCGGCACCGCCTGTCGAAGGTCTAGCGACCTGCGCCAACTCGGATCGACGCGCCGGGAGACCGAGGCGCCGCCGTAACGAAACGGCATTGGGCGTAATGGGGCCTAAGGGCACCCTAAGTTCACCTCGGTTTGGTCCTCTGAGTTCCATCCTGACTCGCGGGCTGAAATCGAGCATGGGTTACGCGATCGCGTGCATCCAGAAGACCGCGAGCTCATGCGTGAGACGCTGGGCCGGGCGGCCTCCGAGCTCGCAAGCGTCTCGACCGAGTTCCGCGCGATCCGCGCCGACGGGCACGTGCGCATCCTCGACTGGCGCGCGGACCCGATCGTCGACGAAACCGGCAAGCCGGTCCGGGTGATCGGGGTAGTGCACGACATCACCGACACTAAGCGCACCCAGCATGCGCTGAGCGCTGCATCATACGAACTCGCCAAATACGTTCAGGACCTGCAGCAGCTCGCGACTGGTACAAGCGTCGACGGCGATCCAAAGCCGTTGCAAGCCGCGCTCGGCGCAAGGCAGATCGAGGGATCGAGGTGCTGCGCCTAGTCGCCGAAGGGCTCACGAACGAAGAGATCGGCAAACGGTTGTTCATCTCGGCTGGCACGGTGAAGTGGCACATCAAACAGATCCTCACCAAGACTAA
>CAVPVI010000011.1:0-4563 GCA_963709135.1 uncultured Solirubrobacterales bacterium
TGAGTTCGCCGGCCTGAGTTGGCCCCAGTGCGACGGCTTGATTTGGCCCCACGTTCCGTCCGAGCGTGACCGCAGGGTCCGTGCTTTCAGAGCACGGATCGGAGGTCAGAAGGGATGGGTTCCAGAGTGGAGCTGTTCGAGAAGATCCGGAGGGATCACGAGTTCGCTGATCTCTCGACGCGCGAGTTGGCGCGTCGGTATGGGGTGCACCGTCGCACGGTCCGGCAGGCGTTTGAGTCGGCGCTCCCGCCGGAGCGCAAGCGGCCGGTCGGTCGGCCGGCGCCGGCGTTGGGTCCGTGGCGGGAGTGGATCGATGAGATCCTGATCGCTGACAAGACGGCGCCGCGTAAGCAGCGGCACACGGCGAAGCGGATCGGTGATCGCCTGGCGCAGGAGCACGGGGTCGTGGTCGCGGAGTCGACGGTTCGTGATCATGTGCGTAAGCGCCGTCGCGAGCTTGGGCTCGCGGCGGAGGCGTTCTGTGAGCAGGTGCACGATCCCGGGGTGACCGCGGAGGTCGACTGGGGCCAGGCGACCGTCAGCCTGGCGGGCGTGTTGACGGTGCTCGGCCTGTTCTTGATGCGGTCCTGCTTCTCGGGCGCGTGTTTCGTGATGGCGTTCGAGTCCCAGTGCCAGCAGGCGTTCTTCGAGGGTCACGTGCACGCGCTGGACTGGTTCTCGGGCGTATTTACGACGATCAGGTACGACAACCTGGCGGCTGCGGCGAAGAAGACGCTGAAGGGCCGTAACCGGGTCGAGAACGAGCGGTTTGTGGCGTTGCGCTCGCACTACCTCTACGAATCGTGGTTCACCCTCGTGGGGATCGAGGGGGCTCACGAGAAGGGCTGTCCTTCATACTGCGCCTCCTGGGGTTGATGGTTTGCGTTCTCGGTTTGAGAGTCGCCAGCCGCGTCTGCTGGCGAGTCTAGGATCGTTGTCGGCGGGCGGGTCGTAGAGCCATTCGGGCTTGTCGTTGGCTTTGTGCGCGGTGAGCAGGCCGGCGACTCGCCAGTCGTGGATCGTGCTGGGGTGCACGCCGAGTTCTCGCGCGAGCTCGGGTCGTGTCAGCATGCCGCGGGCGTGGAGGCGTTGGTGGCGGGTGGCGAGTCGGTGGGTGCTGCGGAGGTGCTGCACGATCGTGGTGGTGAATGGCTTGTTCTCGAAGGAGCGCTCGCCTCGTTGGTTGAGGATGTCGGCGGTTTCGCGCTCGGTGTGGTCCTCGAGGAGCCGGTCGATCTGCTCGATCAGTTCGGGCGGGGTGTGCCTGAGCTGCGCGGCGGAGAGCGGCAGCGGCATCGTCAGCGTGTGCGTTTGGCCTCCCTTGAGGCGCACGTGCGCGGTGATTTGTTGGTCACGCAGGAGCGTGACGTCGTCGATCAGGAGCCGGATCATCCGTTTGCGTTCGCGCTGGGGGGTGGCGGGGTCGTTCCAGAGTCTGGGGAAGTCTTGGGCGAGCGCTGTCACGCTCGCGTGTTGCTCGGCTGTCAGGCGTCCGTTGCCGTTGGCGCGTGCGTGCTCGTAGTCGTCTTGGGCTTGTTGGAGGTGGCGGAGCTTGTCGTTCCAGTCGGCCTCGAGCGTGTTGGCAACGAGCCGGTTGTCGGGTTCGACTGCGAGGTAGCGGCGGCGTGCGAGTTCGGCGTCGCAGCGGGCACGTTCGATGTGTTGTTGGCGTAGCTGGTCGGCTTGGTCGGCGCGTTGCTCGAGTTCGGTGGCGACCTCGAGCGCGACCTCGAGCGCGAGCGGGGTGAGGTGTGCGAGTAGCATCTCGCCGACGGCTTGGTCGACGCGCTCGCCGGCGACGATTTGGCAGGCGGGGTGCAGCGCGCGTTTGATCGCGTCGCGCTCGCAGGCGTAGTCAGGGACGGGGGCTCCGCGGCGGTGGTGGTAGCGGACGGCCATCCGTTTGCCGCAGCGTCCGCAGACGACGAGGCCTTGCAGCAGTGCGGGTCCTTCGCGTGGCGGGCTGTGGTGGCGGTCGGTTCCGCGCGCGCTGGCGTTGGCTGCGAGGGTGGCCTGGTTCTGTTCGAACTGGGCGAAGGTGATGTATCCGGGGTGCGCGTCGGGGATCAGCGCGATCCACTCCTGACGTGGGGTCTGGCGCTGACTGCGTTTGCCGTCGATGTGTTTTTGTTGACGGCGGCCGTAGCAGAACGCGCCGGCGTAGCGCGGGTTGTGCAGCAGGTGCAGCACGCGGTCGTGCGCCAGCGGCGCCCACACGAGTTCGCCCTTGTGCTCGCCGGAATGGACGCGTTGTGGGAACAGCAAGCCGCGGTCGGCGAACTCGCGGACGGTCGCGCGTGCCGCGCCGGTGCGCTTGAAGGTCTCGAACAGCAGCGCGACCGCGGTGCGGACGGCGAGGTCAGGATCGAGCGTGACCTTTGCGAGCGGGTCGTAGGTGAGGCCGATCGGCAACGGCGTGCGCAGCTCACCGCGGCGGGCTTTTGAGAGAATCCCGCCGCGCATCCGTGAACGCAGGATGTGCAGCTCCGCCTCAGACATGGCACCTTTGAGGCCCAACAGGAGACGATCGTTGACCTGGCCCGGGTCATAGAGCCCGTCCTCGTCACAGATCAACGTGTTACTCAGCGCGCACAGCTCGAGCAGCCTGTGCCAGTCAGCATTGTTTCTCGCGAGTCTGGAGCACTCGAGCCCGAGCACGATCCCGGCCTTCCCGAGCGATACGTCGGCGACGAGTCGCTGGAAGCCCTCGCGGTCGGAGGCCGTGGCGCCCGACATGCCCTGGTCGATGTCGATCACGATCACCCGCTCGAGCGGCCAGCCGTGCGCGATCGCGCGGCCGCGCAGGTCATACTGGCGTCTGGAGGACTCGGTGTTGTTGATCACCTGGTGCAGGCTTGACTGTCGCACATACAGATATGCGTCGCGGCGCAGGTGATCGGCGCTGATCTTCCCGTTGGTGTCACTCACGCTCATCGGGTGGTCCTTTCGCTCTTTCACTCGGTGTGTGTGCGGTTGCCGGGATTCGGTCGGGGTTCAGGCGGCGATCGCGAGTGTCATCTGCGCGAGCACGCCGACGAGTTGCTGTGCGTTGGGCAGCGCCGCGACCTCGCCGGCCGGTGGGTGAGAGCGCTCGCCGGCGCCCTGAGCGGCCGGTGAGCTGAGCGCGGTGACGGCCGCCATCCAGGCCACAACGCCGCGCGTGGCGAGCACGCCGTGCCCGAGCCGGAAGCCGCCCGGCGCTCCGCCCAGCACGGCGGCGCGTAGGCGCTCATAGCTGCTCTCGAGCCCGGCGTCGGCGTGTTCGATGCGATCAGTCACTTTTCGGGCTCCGAGCGCCCGCCTCCTGGCGGGCGAGCGCTTTCTCGATCGAGCGGGAATGCACCTGGATGCCGTAGCGCTCGGCGATCTGCGCGACCAGGTCGCGGGGCTTGAGCGTGGGATCGGAGAGCAGGCGCTCCTGAGCGAAGGCGAGCACCTCCTCGGAGAGCTTATGCGCACGCTTCGGCCCCGGGCGCCCGGGCACCAGCGCCGGCAGCCCGCCCTGATCGAGCGCCGCCTGCGTGGCATAGAACGACTGGCGCGAGAACCCGAACGCATCGGCCGCGCGCGCGACCTGCTCGCCCTCCACGCGCACGCGGCGGACCATCTCGTACTTGACCTGCACCAGATCGCGCGCGTCAAGGAACTCCGAGGCCGCGAACGCCCGATCGGACACCGCCTCCGCGCGCGGGTTGAGACTGCGCGTCTCGCGCAGCGCCTCGACCTTCGGATCGTCCTTGCTTCCTGCGGGCACTTCGCCTCCAGACTCGACTTCTTCTGTCAAGGAGATTATGCCACTATGCATGGCGCCTGTCAACCCGAACTTTTGAGAGAACTGCTGCAAGGCCAGTATCCGTGGTCATCTATGTCAGATTCGGCCGGCGACAATAGGGATGCCGGCAGCCAAGCGCGGCATAATACAGTTGACAGATGCGGCATATTTAGCCTGACACGCACCGCGGCCGGGGCCGGCGCGAGCGCCAGCTCACCGGTACGCCCAGCCGGGCGAGCACCGACCGCGTCGCACGGCCTCACGGCTGGTGCTCCAGCGTCACATCGCCCCACTGCGTGCGAACCCAGCCACGCGGACGGCAGCGATCGGGCTCCACCAGCATGTGCGCCCGCAAGCGGCCCAGCGCGCTGTTGGCGACATCCTCGGCACACCCCGCCACGTGCCCGACCTGCCCGGCGGTCCGCCGCCAGCTCGGGTCCGTGGCCCGCAACACGCGCACATCGAGCGCGCACAGCACCAACCGCGACCAATAATCCGCTCTCATCGCCGCGCCTCAACGAACTCGGCGAGCTCAAGCAGATCACACAGCCGGAACGGGCTACGTCCCGCCGCGAGCACGACGAACGGGTCCACCGGCGCACGATCGGTCCACGCCGTCGGCAGCCCCCGCAGCACACCGCCCGCCTCCCAGAACCAGACGCGATCTTCCCCCCAGTTCTTCTTCTGACGGACGAACTCGAACTCCCGCCCACACAACGGATGAAACGGATGCGTTACCCGAACAACCGACGCATCAGACTGACCGGGTGTAGACGGCGATGCCGTCCAAA
>CAVPVI010000012.1:0-7683 GCA_963709135.1 uncultured Solirubrobacterales bacterium
GAGCCGTTAAGGAGCGTGGCACCAACCGACAAGTAGCCGAACCTCAGCGCCTACGGAGGGTTGGTCACCGCCGCCGCCCTTCCGCTTCGCCAAGGCCAAGCAGGGGAGCCGAGCACGCTGCTTGACCATTTCTGCAGGCGTTCCTTTGCGGAACTCCCGGGGGTCGTCGACTGCCGTGCCCGGCAGCGGCTTGGACCCTTCCAGACCCCGCTTTCTCGTGCGCGCGGGGCCCGCGGAAGCCGCGAACTGACAGACGGGTCAAGCGTTCGCCGCGCACAGCAGCGCGCGCCTGCGATGCATTCGACACCGTTGTTCGCTGCGCGCTGTACCGTTCGCCCAATGTCATGTCGACCAATGAGGTCTTAGAGTGTTGCGCGCCGGGATCGCCGACCCATCGACCGAGGTCGAGGGCCATCTGGCCGACCGCGTGTTGGCAAGCGAGGTTGGGCGCCTCCGAGCGCCGACGGCTGCGTTGATCGCGGGGGGTCCGAGCGCGGTGCTCGCCCTTCAGCGAGCGGTGGGGAACCGATCCGTCGCGCGCATGCTGAAGGCGCAAGAGCAGGTTGCGGCCCGCTGCGCTGGAGGGTGCACCTGCGGGGGGAAGTGCGGGGCGGAAGAGTTGCTCGACGAGACCCTGGCGCGTGCCGCGGGGACCGCTGGCGTCGCACGAGCTGTCCGGCGGCCTGGGCGTGGCACTCGAGAGGCAACCTCGCTCCAGCGCCCGACAGCGAGGTCGATACAACGTCAAGACGAGACGTCGACCGCGGCCGATCAGACCTCCGTGCCGCAGCAACAGACCTCGACCCTGGTCGATGCGCCTGTCACGGCGCATGATCAGACGTCGCCGTCGCCGGACGAGACCTCAACGTCGACAGCTACGACGCTCCCCAAGATCCGCGTCTGGATTAACGCCTTTATCCCGACTTCTCTCTCGGACACAAAGACGATGACCAAGGGCTCCAAAGCCGGCCACGTGGTGTTTCCGGGGCCACCGTTGACCGGGTGCTTCGAAACCGACGACCGGTTGGTCGACAATAACATCGGCGTCAGCTGCCGTCTGCAAATGGTTTTCGATTTCGACACAGCGGCGAGCACCGCCGTCCTCACGCGCTCTGGCTCCGACAAGACATTTGAGGTTGACTGCGACACAGGAGAGCTGTTCTGCGAGAAGGTCCCGAGCCCGTCGGTTCACTCCACTATCTTTAAGAGGTTCTTCGTTCGCGCCGATCCCCCGTTGATGGACCCGCTGGACGTGGGCGTATCGTTCGTCGGCCGAGCCTCGGATCCGTGTGTGACGGGGTCGCCTAACCTAAAGGCGGTGGGCAGCATGGGCTACAACCTCGCCCATCGCCAGTTCGTCTGGAATATCGACACTGACTTCTTCCCGGCATGGGAGGCGTACCTCCAGATCGACGGTGGTCCGCCGAAGACCCTGTTCACCTTCCTACCGTCTCCCAGCTCAACTCCGTTCCGCCTGTTGGCTCCCGGCGCCTTCAACGATAACCAGGGCATCGTCCCGTTCTGAGCATGCGGGGAGCGTCAGGCGCCGTCCCCGCGCGCCTCCTCTCAGCCCGCGTTGACCGCGAACTACGGCCAATAGCTTCGCCGCGGGATCGAAGGCGCCGCCGACCAACTAAGAGCGCGGCCGCCTCTCGGCCTTCCGGTAATAGGGTCGTTGGTAAGAACCGTGTCACGCCCTCGAGCTGCAAGACCCGAGCGACCTGTGCATAACCGCACTGGAACAGCAGTTCGATGAGGGCCGCTTGCCCTACTTCGTGCTCGTGCGTGCTCTCTGAGCCCGTCAGGAGTGCGAAAAGGTCGTCGTGATCAGCACCGACGCCGTACGCCGGGACGGCGTCGACCGTCAGCGAGGAGCCACTAAACAACGCTCGATAATGTAGGTTACGACGAAGTGGCGGGGAGGTTCATCGAGTCCTCGCGACGCCGCGCGTACAGCAGCATGTCCGGCAGCGCATCACACTCGGGGCGTGCGATGACCCGCGTGGCGTTGGGCGTGAAACCTGCTCGTCGCGCGACTGCGCGAGAGATCGCGTTGTCGCGATGGGGGCGGAGCTCGAGGCGCTCAAGGCCGAGGGCGTCGAACGCCCACCGCGTGAGGAGCACGAGCGCGCGGCTGGCGACCCCGCGTCCTCGCGCGCCCGCGGCGACCCAATAGCCGACGTCGCCGGCATTGCGATCCCAGTCGATCACGACCAGCCCGGTCGCCCCGAGTCGCTCGCCGCCGTGCGCGTCGACGACCGCAAGCTCGGCGCACTGCCCGGACGCGAGTGCCTGGGCGGCGGCAGCCACGAACCCTCGTGCGTCGTGCTCGGTGTATGGGCTGGGCACGAACGTCCATCGGGGAATCTCCTGATCCTGGCAGGCCTCCGCGATCCACGACACGTCGTCGTGCGACCACGCTCGCAAGCTCACGACACCGTCGCTGATAGGCGGATCCGGCAGGGTGATCGAGGGCACGAGTCCACACTATCGGTCTTCTCCGAGAGACCTCGCGCAGGTCTCCAAATCAACGCTCGATAATAGGGATTATCGAGCGATGATTGTCGAGCCCTCCCAGGACGGAATCGACGTCGACGACGAGGCCTCGCTCAGAGCGCGTGCTGGCCTTGGCTCGCCGTCTCTCTGGATGTCTGACTCGCGTCTAAGCGGACCGACGTTGCGTTGATGATCAACGCCGCTCATCGGGTTCTCCGCCGGCAGCCCGTAGCGAGGCCGCGATGTCCTTGAGCAGGATCATGAGGTGCAACGGATCACTCGGGGAGGGCTGCAACCCGTGCCGGAGATAGAAGCGGCGGGCGTCGTCATCGATCGCGTGGACGAGCATCGCACGCACACCGATCGTGTCGGCCGCCGCAAGCGTGCGGAGCATCGCGTCACGCAGCAACCAACCGCCGAGTCCACGGCCGGTGACCGAAGGGTCGACGGCGAGCCGCGCCAGCAGCACGACGGGGATCGGGTAGTGCGGCATGCCCTTGGTCACGCGCGGGGTCGCCGCCTCGCGCTCGAGGCCGGCGGCCGTCAGGGCGTGATAGCCCACGACCCGTTGCTGCTGTGAGTCGACGAGCACATACGTGCGGGCTGACCCGGCCGCGGCCGCCTGGTGCGCGTGGCGGGTCAGCCACACGTCGAGTGAGATGCGACCGCTATCGAAGCCGTCAACGATGTGGTCCTGCGCGAGCGGCTCAGGGTCGCTGAAGCGAGGCACTACTCCGGCCGAGCGCGGCGAAACAGATCAACCACGGCCGGAACGTCCCGCGCCGGGCGATCGAGCGCGGTCGTGAACGCTCGCCACTCGGACGCTGAGAGCACGAATCGGATGCGATCCGCGAGCACGCGCTCGGCTCGCTCACGGCCGCTCTCCACGAGGAACTCGGAAAGCGACTCCTGGGTCGCGGCCGCGGCGCTGCGAAACAGCTCGTCGTCGCTGGCAGCTACACGGAGATGGAGACGCTGGGTCTTTATCTCGGACACGACCCTCATTGTACGCCAGATGTGCGCACCACCAGCCGGTCAACCGTCGGCCGGGGGAAACGGCTCCCCCCTGCCTGGATATGAGCACATCGATTCGCTGTTCGGCGAGCCCGGCGAGAACGTGATCGACTGGGAGCTGATCGCCACCCACTGGCAAGACCTGATGCGGATCGCGCTCTCGATCCGCGTCCTGCCTGGCGGTCGACCTGCTGACCGGAGGTCTCCTACGCTGAGGGCTCGACAGCGGGCCAGTCGAGCTGGCCGGCGAGTTCGTCGGCGCTGAGGTCGATCAGGCCGCTGCGCGCGATCGGCTCGTAGCGCTCACCGCTTCGTGCGAGCCACCGGATGGTCTGCTCGGCGGGGTCGACGATCAGCAGCTCATCGACCTCGTGGGCTGCGTAGAACGGGAGCTTGTCCCAGGTCTCGTCTCCGGGTGAGAGGATCTCGATCGCGAGCGCGACGGTCGGGTAATACAGCTCATCGGGGCCGGGGCGGAGCAGGCCGGCGTCGGGGATCCGGTAGTCGTCACGATGGCCGAGGTTGAAGTCTCCGAGCGCTGTCAGGCCGGCGGCGTCGGCGTATACGCCGAGCAGGCGGAGCAGCTGCGCTTGGAGCTTTGCGTGGCGGCCGTGTGGGGCGGGGTTCACGTGCAGGACACCCTGCCACACCTCGTCGCGTCGATCGGCGCCCCAGCGCCGGCGGCGCTCGAGTAGGACCTCGAACTCGGCAGGGGCGGGATCTGGCAGCAGTGCGCGCATCCCTGAAGCGTACCTCCGGTCGGTCGTTGCTCTTCAATGCTTCTTCTAACACTCGTTGGTCGCAGCTTCCGTCCGGCTGGGCTTCTATCAATACGCATATGGCTGGTCCTCAAGAGGCCGAGAATGCTTCCACTAACAGGCGCGACGCTGCCGCGGTGGTCGCCGAGTACGCCGCATGGCTGCCCGAGCAGCCGCTGTCGGCGCGGACCCGCGAGACCTATCTCGCCGCCGTGAGGACGTTCGTGGCGTGGCTGGGCGAGCGCGACGGCGGTGTCGGCGAGGCGTTGAGCTCACCGCGCGGCCGGGACCTGGCTGCGCGCGATTACAAGCGGCGGATGAAGGTCGAGCGGGGGCTTGCTCCGGCGTCGGTCAACCAGGCGCTCGCGGGCCTGGATCACCTGTTTCGGTTCCTTGGGCTGGGCGCCGCGATCGTTCGCCGGGAGGAGCTGCCGCGCGCGGCGCCGCGCGCCTTGGACCGTGAGCAGCAGCGTGACCTGTTGCGCGCCGGCGAGGAGTCAAGCGCTCGTGATCGCGCGATCGTAGGATTGCTTTTGTTCGCCGGGCTGCGTCTTTCCGAGGCCTCCGCGTTGCAGCTCGCGGACGTGCGGATCTCGGCGCGCAAGGGGGAGGTCGTGGTGCGCTCTGGGAAGGGTGATGCGTATCGGGAGGTCGAGCTGAACGCGCTGGTGCGCGGGATGCTCGACGAATGGGTGACCGAGCGCGCGAAGATCGCGCCTCCCGGGGAGACGCGGTTTTTCTTACGCGGTCGGGTGAGCCGCTGTCGTCGCGGTCGATCGATCTGGCGGTGCGGCGAGTCGCGGCGCGCGCTCACCTGCAGCTCTCGGCACATATGCTGCGCCACACGTTCGTGACGGGGCTGGTGCGTGCCGGCAATGATCTGGTGTTGATCGCCGAGCTCGCCGGGCATCGGCGGCTTGAGACCACGCGCCGCTACAGCCTATGCCGTCGCCGCTACAGCCTATGCCGTCGCCGCTACAGCCTATGCCGTCGGAGGCTGACCGCCGGAAGGCTGTCGCTGACCTGGAGATCGAGTTCTGATGCCTGTCGAGATCCTCAGCGCCAGTCTGCGCCGTGAGTGGGAGCGATTCCCCGAGGAGATCGACGAGGCGGCGCTGAGCGCGTTCTTCACGTTCGCCGATGGCGAGCTGGAGCTGATCGCAGGCCATCGTGGCGTCCTCGGCCGCTTCGCGATTGCCGTCGCGGTTGGGGCGGTGCGCTGGCTCGGGTTCGTGCCTGCGTGGCTCGAGGAGTTGCCCGAGCCCGCTGCTGCGCTGGTCGCGCGCTGAGCAGCTCGCGCAGGTCATGACGATCAGCCGGTTCCGGGCGTGCCGCGATGCCGACCTCGACGAGCTCGACTCGTGGGTAGCCAACCGGGCGCTTGGGCATGACGGCCCGCTGGCGCTGCTGCGAAGCAGCGTGGATGAGCTGCGCCGCCGAAAGCTGATGCGGCCGGCTTGACGGTCCTTGAGCGGCTCGTCTCCGCAGCCCGCAGCGAGGCCGAGCGTGAGATCCACCGCCGGGCCGGCCTCGTGGTCTTGACGCCTGAGCTCCAGGAGGCGCTTGATGGCCTGCTCGACGTTCCCGCGTCGGCGACGGCCGCGCCGGTCAAGCAGCTCGGCCCGGACGGTCAAGGAGATCGGTGAGTCGATCGAGAAGCTCGAGCTGTTGCGCAGACTCGGCGCCGATCAGTGGGATCTTGAGATCATTCCTGCGAACCGTCGCGGGATGCTCGCCCAGTACGTTCGTCACGCGACGAGCCAGGCAATCAGCCGGCGCGATCCGGCGTTTCGCCATCCGGCGCTGCTCGCGTTCTGCGCTGAGGCCGTTGCCCGCGTGACCGACGAGATCACCGACCTGTTTGACGATGGCGTCGCGGCACAGCATGCGAAGGCCCGCCGGGCGTTGGTTGCGCGCAAGCTGAGCGTCGCTGACAGCGCGAACGCCTCGGTCATCTTGCTCGGCGAGCTGCTCGAGGTTCTCCTCGATCCGGAGATCCCCGTCCCCAAGGTTCGCGAGGCTGTGTGGCAGCGTGCGACTCCGGAGGAGCTGCAGCGCGCGCTCGAACTCGCCGCCGAGATCAAACGCCCGCTGGAAGACAGTCATCTGCAGCAGCTCGGCGAGCGCTACCGCGCCACCCACGACTTCCTGGGTCGTGGGCAGCCGCCGCTATACCGACCCCGAACGGTTCCTGATCCCCCGCGGCGACTGGGCCACTGCGCGGCCCGATGTCGTACGCGAGCTCGAGCTGCCGTCGTCCGCCGAGCCGCGCCTCGAGCAGTTGCGTGAACGCACCGCAGCTCACCGCGACCGGCTTAATCAAGACCTCAAAGACGGGGACGCCGAGGTCACGATCGACGAGCACAGCAACCTCAGTGTCAAGCGATTGCGTGCCGAGCCGCGCGAGCCCGACGCCGACGAGCTCGCGCGGGAGATCGCCAACCAGCTACCGGTGATCGATCTGCCCGATCTCCTGATCGAGGTCAACCGCTGGTGTGACTTCACGCGGGATCTGACGCACGCGGGCGGTGCCGCACCCGCCGCGAGGATCATCTGCGGCACCTGTTCGCGGCGATCATCGCTCAGGCCTGCAACGTCGGGACGGGCCGGATGGCCCGCGCGAGCGACCTCTCCCCTGCGCAGGTCGGCTGGACGAGCGAGTGGTACCTGCGCCACGACACCCTCGAGCCGGCGACCGGAGCGATCGTGGACTACCAGTCCACGATCGGGCTCGCGCAACGGATGGGCAGCGGCGAGCACTCAAGCAGCGACGGCAAGCGCCGTATCGTCAGCCCCGACAGTCAGCAGGCGCGGGCGCTGCCGCGCTACTTCGGCCGTGACCGCGGCCTCACGCACTACACGTTCGTCTCCGATCAGCACACGCACTTCGCGACCCGCGTGATCCGCACGACGGTCCGTGATGCGACGTACGTCCTGGATGGCATCCTACTAAGACAACCGCAGCCAGCTCCCGATCCGCATCCACAGCACCGACACCGCCGACTACAGCGACATCATCTTCGCCCTCTTCGACCTCCTCGACCTGAGCTTCGCGCCGCGCCTCGCCGGGCTGCCCGACACTCGCCTCTGGGGCGGCTGGCCCACTCACGACAGTCCCGCCGGCCGGATGCTCCGCCACCGCGTCCGCCTCGCGCTGATCCGCGAGCAGTGGGATGAGATGCTGCGCCTCGCCGGATCGCTGCACACGGGGACCATCACCGCGAGCCTGCTCGTCGCACGACTCCACGCCCAGCAACGCCGCACCGTGCTCGCGGCCGCATTGCAGGACTACGGGCGCCTTGTCAAGACCGAGTTGATCCTGCGCTACCTCACTCGACCGCCGGAACGCCGCGGGATCAGCCGCCAGCTCAACAAGCACGAGAGCATCAATGCCCTGGAAGACGCCGTCTTTACG
>CAVPVI010000013.1:0-155551 GCA_963709135.1 uncultured Solirubrobacterales bacterium
CGACCCTCACGAGCTGACGGTGATCGTGCGCGCCACGAGCGCGGCTACCGCAGACACCGCCGCGGCGTGAAGCCCTGACCGGTCAGAAACACCGTGATCGGAACTACGGAACTACACGTGGGGTCCGACGCCCGGTTCGTTCGAGAGTGACTCTTGTGTCCGCATGCTTCGAGTCCAGCGATCAGACGCCGGCGGCCGGCAGCCATTACGTAGTCGCAGCCGAGGTCACGGTAGGTCATGACCTCTCCATGGTTGACCTCGGCATCCGTAACGCCCCCCGCGTGCTGCTTCGCGACGGGCGGGCGCATGAAAGCGAGGAGGTGGCCCTCGATGCTCCAGCAACGCAACTCGGGTGCTGTGATTAGCGCAATCGAGGATCGCATCCGCAAGCTGCTCGCGCTGGCGGACTCTCCCAATGAGCACGAAGCCGCCGCGGCGGCCGAGAAGGCCCAGGAACTGATGCTCCGCCATGGGATCGAGCTAGCGACCGTCGCAGCGAGCATGCACGAGCCACTGAAGGTCGATGAGCACGTCGTAAGCGGAAAGGTCGACCCGTGGCGGCGGATCCTCGCCAACGCGGTTGCCCGCAGCGCCGGTGGCCGGGTCGTGTGGCACCCCGACTGGCAAGGACCCCGCAGCCAGGGCAGGCTGCTGTTCTACGGTCCCGCCGGCGCCGTGCACGGGATGGTGGACGTGTACCGCTACCTGGAGACGCAGCTGACCGTGATCTCGGCGGCAGCGACCGCCGGCCGAGCGGAGCGCCATGTGCACAGCCGCACGTGGCGTAACTCGTTCCTGCTTGGCGCCGTCGGCCGCCTCTCACAGCGCTTGGACGCCCGCCGCAACGCGAGCACGCGAACGAGCATCGACGACAGCAGGGCGCTGGTGCTCGTCACCACCGCCGTTGACCGCGAGATCGAACGGCGCCACCCATCCCTACGCGCCAGCAGCTACCAGCCCGCCGTTCACAAACGCGCTTACGCAGCAGGAGGACAGGCCGCACAAACCGTCGACCTCGGCGACAGACGCCTGCGACACAACCCTGGCGGGTTGCCGGCCACGACGTAGGGGCGGCATGAACTCGGAACTGGGGAAACGCATCGCGCCGCGGATCTGCGGGCATCCACTACGACGTTTTGGACGTGGGCCCTCCGCGTCGCAATCAACAGCCCGCAGACGGTCGGTCCGTCAAAGTCGAAGTTCCGCCCCACCGCAGGACACAGAAAAATGATACTGAATTGGAGTAGGTCGATTTCAGCTCGCTGAATCGCCTGTGTTTGCGCAGGGTGAGTCTGTGTTTTGGCTGTGAGTTGGACTAATGTCCAGTTAGATGAGCGCGAAGGCGGCGATCTGGCGGCGAATGAGCCGCTCGTTCACGAGACGCGAGGTCGTGGCGAGCCGATGTTGCTCCGGGCGCCCGCGCGAAGCTAGGATCTGCAGCTCGTGAGCGAGAACCGCGCATACGCCGTCAGCAGCCTTGACGAGCTCGGCGAAGGGCCCGGGTTTCGCAAGATCCGTTCGGCGCTCGGGGTAGACGCGTTCGGCGTCAACGCCCTTGTTCTGCCGCCGGGGTACAGCACGGGCGTGCATTTCCACGATCAGCAGCAGGAGCTGTACTTCGTGCATCGGGGAGAGGTGGAGATGCGTTTCGGGGACGGCAGCACCCAGCGGCTGGGCCCGGGCGGTCTCGCGCGGGTCGATGCCAGCACGCATCGCGGGCTGCGCAACGTGGGCGAAGGCGACGCGGTTGTTGTCGTGGTGGGTGGGAAGGACGGCTACATCGGGCGTGACGGTCGCGCTGTGGACAGCGACGGGCGGCCGATCCCGGCGGGGCAGCGCAGCGGGCCACCCGGCGCGGCGTAGCCCGGGCTCGACTACCGCTGGCGCGTGCAGCCGGTCCAGTCGCAGACCACGGAGCGTGTCGTCGCCGGCGAGGAACCTCGAGGCAGGCGTCGAACTGGGGGCGGCGCTTGAGCGAACTGGAGCCGACGTCGTCAACAAGCGTTCGGCAGCCGGCTTGCTGCAGCGCGTCGTGCTGCAGCGCGAGGTTCTGCTCACGGTGCTTGGCCAGCGCTACGGCACTGAGCAAGAGGCGTGAGCCGGAAGCGCAGCCGTAACGAGTTTGCGCTGTGGGGGCGACACGTCGCGCAACACATCGCTCACCCGCGGCTCGCTGGATGTGGGGCTGCTCGCCCGTGATGGCCGGCGCGCGCTCGCTGCGCCCGCGTGCGAGCGTGACCCTGGGCGCGCGAGGTGGCCTGCCGGCAGCGATTTGAGCAGTAGCGCGCCTCGGGCCGGTGCAGCCCGGTCGGCATCGGGCGATCGTAGAGGGCACAGCGCTCGGCGGCGCCAGCGCCGAGCGGCCGGTGCGCGCTCGCACGACGACCCACGACTGTCACTCGCTCTACTCCTGAGTCAGCTCACCCGCTTGTTGGCTGAGCCGAGCTAGCTCCTCGTCGCTGATCGGCTCGGGTTCGGGGTCGTCCGGGAGACCGACGTGCGGGCGTAGTACTTCCTTGGCGCGCTCCAGGTCGCGGCGGCGAACAAGAACCGCGACCCGTATGCGGTCGACAGGGCTCGAAATTGCGCCAGGGAGCCTGTTGAAGCTGGTGTTATCCGGAAGCGTGTACGGGCGCTGCTCCGTCTCCATGCCGGCATCTGTAAGCACCTGCGCCGCGCGAGCCGCGGTCCTTGAGAAGCCCGTCTCAGCGTCGGTGACTCGCGCCGAGATGACAGACACCCAGTCGGCAGGGCCGGGCTCGGGCTGGCCAAGCCCCAGCCGCTCCCGCCAATTCTTCCTCGGCCTTCCAGTAGGACCGTTGGTCATGCCGAGAAACTACACGCCGAGGTGCCGCGGCGCGACGCGCGATGACTCGTGGCTTTCCTGATCCGCGCGGCCGAAGCAGCCGTCGGCTATGAGGCCGCTGCAGCGGCGTCGCGGTGGTCTCAGCCGACCGTCGACGCGCTGCGTCCAGACTGGTCCGATCCCTTTAGCGTGCTTCGCCGTCCACAGACCGAAGCGGACCTCAGCCCTGGCCCGATCATGGAAATCCCGGATCCTAACTACCCGCCGCAGGCCCTTACTCCCGTCAGATCGCTAGCTTAGCTAAACGAAAGTCAGCAACGAAGCTCAGATTCGCGAAACGACCTCGGGTGCCGGACCGCGCTGGCGGTCGTTCTGGACGCTCGGGCAGTACTTCACGTTCACCGTCGACGTCAGCCCCGACCAACAGATCGTCACCGAAGGCCCGTATCGCGTGCTCCGCCACCCCGGCTACGCCGGCGGACTGCTCGCCTTGATCGGGATCGGAGTCATCAACAGCAACTGGATCGGTCTCGCCGGGGCCACAGCTGCGTACAGGGCCCGTTTCGTGAGCGTCACCCGATCCGCAGGCGACCAAGCAACCTTCCGCATTGGGGTGGCGGATCGTCTCCGGCTCGTGACCGCTTTTCGTCGACGGCAGCCGCCTCGCTTGATTGCTTACCCTTCGATCACGTGGCAGCGCTCTGCCCAGCGGTCGCCGCGTGGAAGATCGTTCGCTCAGCCTTCGTCGCGCGACCTCCGCTGCCAGGAGGCGCGTGCCTGCCTTTGTCCGACGACAGCAGCGACTGGCCAGTCAGCGTGGCTGCTGCTTTGGTGCTTGCAAGCTTCCGCTTCACGACATGCGCACCGGAACCCGGGCGCTCAGTGAGACATGGGTTGCGCGTCCCGGCGGTTGTCGTGGCCATGCTTCGAGCCTGGGTTGGAGGTTTGCGGCGAGCGTAATCACAGTCCGTTGAGTAGCTTGCGCAGCGTCGCGGTGTACAGATCCAAGGCTGCGCGCCCTCGGGAGGTAAGTGCAACTGAGGTTCGCGACGCGGGACCGCTGCCCGTCTTCTCGGTCGTTAGATAGCCGGCGTCCTCGAGCCTGCGCAGGTGGGTGATCAGATTGCCGGGGGTCAGGCCGATCATGTCCTGAAGGCGCGTGAACGACAGTTGGTCACCGCTGGGCAGTGCGGCGAGCGTTGCCATGATCTGCAGTCGCGCGGGGACGTGGATCAAGGCCGCGTGCTGACTTGATAGTCGCTCATGATCCCTCCTCGGGTCAGTCTGAACTTTGCACAGCAAACTCTATCGTAGTTTGCCTCACAAAGTCAAGGCCTCGGTGACCCGTCCACGGAGCTTAAGGCTACGATTCGCTCGGTGAGCGACGCGGAAGGGAGCTCCACGCTGATTGGCCAGGTGGGGTTCGTGAGCCTGGCGATCCCGGTTGGAGGCCCGGGCGAGGTGATGCTTCCGGTGCGCGGCGGAACCGAGGCGTTCGCGGCTTGGTCCGACGAACCAATCCCCAAGCACGCTCGCGTTGTCGTGGTCGAGAACCGGTCCGGTCGCTCCGTCACTGTCGCTCCTGTCTAGGAGGGTTACATGCTTTTCTGGCAAGTCCCCGCGCCCGATGAGGCGCTGCTGATCTCTGGCTCAAAGCACAAGGACGTCGCAACCCAGTTCCGGATCGTGACCGGTCACGGCGCGATCGTGCTCCCCTTCAAACAGAAAGCCCGGCTGTTGTCGCTCGCGCTGAGAGAGGCCGAACTGGTCGAGGAATGCGTGACTACACAAGGGATTCCGCTGCGCCTGCGGGCGGTGGCGATCTTCAAGGTCGGCGACGACACCGCCTCGATCGCGAACGCGGCGCGGAGGTTCCTCGCCGAGCAGAACCGGATGGAAGAGCTCTGTGGACGCATCTTTGCCGGCCACCTGCGATCGATCGTTGGTGCCCTCACAGTTGAGGAGATCATCCGCGAGCGTGACAAGGTCTCCCAGGAGGTGAAGGACGCCAGCCACACCGAGATGGAGAAGCTCGGGATCGTCGTGGACGGCCTGCAGATCCAGGAGATCGAGGATCCGACCGGGTACATATCGAACCTCGCCGCACCCCACGCGGCGGCGGTAGCGAGCGCCGCCCGGATTGCGGCAGCCGAACGGGACCAGGAGGCGGCCGAGAAGGAGCAGCAGGCCGCCCGTGCTAAGGCCGAGTTTGCGCGCGAGACCGCGATTGTTCAGGCGAAGATCCAGGCGGAGGTACAGCAGGCGGAGGCGGAGGCCGCTCAAGCGGGTCCGCTGGCGGAGGCGAAGGCGACGCAGGCCGTGATCGGTGAGCAGACGGCGCTGGCCGAGCGCGAGGCGGCGCTGAGAGAAAAGCGCCTGGAGTCCGAGGTGCGGCGACCGGCCGACGCCGAGGCGTATAGGCAACGGACCCTGGCCGAAGCCGCGAGAGACGCGACCAAGCTGGGTACAGAGGCCGACGCGTTCCAGCAGCGGACGATGGCCGAGGCGGCCCGCGACACGACGAAGCTGAACACCGAGGCGGAGGCCGCCCGGCGAACCGCGCTCGCAGACGCCGAAGCTGATGCGCAACGCGTGGAAGCGGCAGGCGCCGCCGACGCTGCACGCGCGAAAGCTGACGCGGACGCTTACGCAGTCCGGGCCGTCGCCGATGCCGACGCAGAAGCAATCAATGCCCGCGCGAACGCCCTCTCAGGGGAGCACCAGGGACTGATCGCAGCCAACAAGCTGGTCGACATGCTGCCCGAGATCGTGCAGGCCTCGGCGCGTGGCATCGAGGGATCCAAGCTGACGATTCTTGGTGGGTCACAGGGTGTCAACGAGTTCACGGCGGGGCTGGCAGCACAAGGCCTGTCGATCTACACAGCCCTCCAAAGCCTGCTGGCGACAAACGGAGACCGAGCCGGCGCGAGCGACCCAGCCGACCAGCCGGCAACCGCAACGGAGTTGCACTGACTGACGGGGCCAACTGGAGCGCCAAGGTGTTAGCGGCGCCGTCGGCGACAGGATAGTGAGCGCACGTGCACATGAGTGGACACACTGCGTTGCTCAGGCTGAGTGGTAGCGCCAAGGCATCCGTGTCGAGAACGGGCCACGATGGCTCGTGGGCCGCGGCGGCGGTCGCTCCGGATGAGGAGGCGACTGCTGCTCCTCGATCTGAGCGAAAGCCTGCGGCTGCATGACCTGACTGCCACTTTTCGGGCAGTCAGGTCCTCTCGCTGCTTGGGCTCCTCGCGGTCATCCATGCGTGGCGGTGCTGAGCAGCAGTTCGTCGATCTGTCCGACGGCCTGGGTCATCCCTTCCTGCATGCCCCTCTCCAACATCGCCTGCATCTGTTCGGTGTCGGTGAAGTTGGTGAACACAGTCATGCGGCTGCCGCTCTCGGTGCTTTCGAACGTGACGGATCCGCGCATTGCTGGTAGTTGCGGTAGCGGTTCGCCGTCATCGCCGGCCAGGCCGTTGAGGAAGTCGACTCGGCGGGGCTTGTCGATCGCGTCGATCCGCCACCACCCGCGTGGCGTTTCGCCGTTGGGGCCGGTCATGTGGTAGCGCGATTGGCCGCCGACGATGAACTCGTGGCGGGTGAAGGTCGCGGGGAATGTCGGAGGGCCCCACCACCGTTCGAGCTTGCGCGGGTCCTCCCACACGTCCCAGACGACGTCGGGCGCAGCGTCAAACTCGGCGACGATCGTGAGTGTGAGATTGTCAGGGTCCTTCTCAGAGCGGATGACGGTCATCTGCCTCTCCCTCCTGGCTTGTGAGTAGCTCGGTGATCTGCTTGGCGCGCTGGACCCAGAGCTGTTCGTATGAATCGAGTAGCTCGACGGCCCTACGCACGGTGCTGGTGTTCGCACGGACTATCTGCTCGCGGCCTTGTCGACGCTTGCTGACAAGCTCAGCATGTTCCAGAACGGCGACGTGCTTTTGCACCGCCGCGAAGCTCATCTCGTACTGCCGCGAGAGCGACGAGACCGACTGCTCGTGCACGACCACGCGCGCGAGAATGTCTCGCCTGGTCTTGTCGGCCATCGCGTGGAACACGCGGTCGGCTTCTGCCTCAGATAACCCACCTACAACCATCTCGTTGTAGGTTAGCGCAGATGTCAACCTCTGAGGTACCTAGAAGTTCATCTTCGACCGCACGCTCGAACCGGCGCTCGACGAGTTCGGGCTCGAGACGGTGCGGATGATCGACCCGACCTGCGGCTCAGGACACTTCCTCATCGGCGCGTTCAAGCGACCGTTCGCGCGCTGGCAGCAACACGAGCCCGGCACCGAGGTCACCGTCCTCGCCCAGCGCACGCTCGGCCTGACACCTCATGGAAACTTCAACCGACCGCTGACTTCCAGCTACGATCCGAGCGTCCATCTGTTGCGACGTTGACTGGAATTCCCCACGTCGCAGTGGGGCCAACTCAGAGCGTCGTTCTCAGCTGGCGGCCCAAAGCGTGACTAGCGTTTCATTTGACGACCTCGGCATCACGCTGGACGGCCTACACAGCCGAGATCAGGTGGGCACGCCGCGCTGGAACCGGTCGGCGGTCCCAGCGTCGATGAGCGTCGAGTGAGCGCGATCAAGTTCCATGAGGCCGTGGCTCGAGAACGTGTCCAGCGCATGCTGTCCTTGCGCGACAGCGACCCCGACGCCCTCGCGCTGGATATCGAGCGCGGCCTGCATGTGCTCCAGTCCGTGGCCGATCACGCGGGGCTTGGGAACCGCGCGATAGCGGCCGTCGGCCAGCGCGGCGGGCAGGAAGTCGCGGTAGATCGCGTGGCTGACCTCGTTGTGCTTCAGCGAGGTCCCGAAGATGTAGTTGATCCGAACGCCACCGGTCCGGGCACGGACCTCCAGGGCGACGTTCGAGGCGATCAGCCGGCGGATCACGCGGGCGGTCTCCCGACGGCGACCCCTCCCCACGGGCCAGGCCGGCGAACGAGACGGGTGGGGTCGCGATCGCGACGAACCGGTTGCCTTCGCAGCCGGCCGCGATCTTCACGCACGAAGGCGCCGCCGTGGTACCGAACGCAATCGCTCCGGCGAACCGACGATCGGTGAGCGCCGCGATGATGTCCGGGATCACCGTCGGGCTGTTGTAGTCGAACACCTCGCGGGCTCCGAGCTCCTTGACGAACGCGAAGTTGCGCGGGGACGCGGTGGTGATGACCTCATAGCCCGCGGCGACCGCGAGCTGGATCGCGTTGCTGCCGGCGCTGGTGGACCCGCCCCAGACCAGAACCGCTTCCCCGGTCGCCGCCGAGCGCGCGGACGGATGATTCAAACCAGGAAGTCCTTCTGAAACAGGCCGCGGTTGACAGCGCCAACGGCAGCACAGACGCGTCCTCGTAAGGCAACGAGTCTGGGATCGGCGAAGCCAACCGCTCCAGGATCACCGCGTACCGCTGGAAGGTGCCCTCGGCCGCGGCGTTGCTGTCCTTGTCGGTGCCGACCGCGTGTCCGATGACCCGATCGCCGACGGCGAAACGCGTGACAATGGTCGAGCTCCTTCTGGAAATGATTGATTGCACTGGGTGCAGTACCCAGCATGCAGATCACTGCACCAAGTGCAATCAACTCGATATGATCGACCCATGGCGCATGCCGCGAGCTGATCGCCAGCTCCACCGAACTGCAGGAGCGCAACCTCGTCAAGCTCGCATCACTCAGCCAAGACCTCCAGGACGGACTCACCGCCCGAGGAGCCACACCCAGAACCGCACGCTTCACCGCACAGGCCGCCATCACCGTCTTCAACGCCGCCTACGACGACTGGATCGACCACCCAGACACAGACTTCGCCGACCTCATCAACCAAGCGCTCGACGACCTACGAACAGCCATCAAACCAACGAACGCGCACCAGCAAGCCCAAGGGAGCAACCGGCGACACGACTGATCGCAACCCGCTCCTGACTTCAACCCACCAATCAGCGACGATCCGCCCTCGCCCCGACTCCGCCGCTCAAGCCAGCAGCGAGCAGACTGCCGGCGCCGTAGCTACTCTGTCGCCCAAGCGGCCACGTCGGTGCCGCTTCCGCTTCTGCGATCCGAGCAGCTGAAGCGGAAGCGAGATGCCTGCTCTCGGCGTGAAGCGGTCGTCGCGCTGGGAGGCGAATGATCGGTCGCGAGACCTGCTCTGCGAGTTCCACGAGCATCTCGGTCGTGACGCCGATTCCCTGCCTTGCGACTGCCACGGGTATGCCGGGCGTGCTGGCCAGGCCCCTCCTTTGCGCGGAACCCAGGGCTCGGAGCGGCTTCATGACGTGGAAGGGCTTGGAGGGGCGGCCGAGTCGCGCTCTTCGCGCATAGGAGGTGCCGTGCGGCGGTCTGGAAGCTGCTCGTTGGGTGGTGAAAGCGAGTGCCTGCAGCAAGCCGGAGGCGGCGCGGTCTGGATTGAGGTCAGGAGAGGGCGACGGTGACCGCATCATGAATGAGCGCGTGGTGGCTCTCCCACGCCGACCATACCGCGCTTGCCCACGCACGGGCGCGGTGTTGGTATTGGTCTAGATCGCTGGCGCCAACCAGGTGCAGCACGGTCAGCTCGCCCGGGCCGTTTTCACGTCGAAGCAACGGAAAATCGTCGTGGCCTTGGAGCACCCGGCGAAGAATGGCGGTGGCGTGGTTTGGCTCAATCTTGAGCTCAAGCACCGCACACAAGCCGGCTAGCGTCCTTGGCCCAAGAGACCGTGAAATTCAGGTCAAGTTGTCAGGTTTTGATGTTTGGTTTTTAGGCGGCGAGTCCTTGGCGTTTGGCGTAGTCGTCCAGAGCGGCTTGGACGTTGTCGAGTGCTCGGTGTAGGTGCGGGAAGTCGGCGGTCGGAGCTCTCGCCGACGCTAGAGCGGGGCTGAGCAGTCGGGCGTGGGTTTGGGTGAGCACGATCGCGGCTCGCAAGCCCTCCTCGGTGGGTAGGTAGCGGTTGGTGTGCGGGATGCGTTCGATCAGGCCGTGGGTACGCAGTCGCCGCAGGTCGTAGGTTGCCTGTCCGGCGGTCATGGTGCCTGGGAGGAGTCCCAGCAGGGGCGCGAGATGGCAACGCAAATCGCGGTTGGTGAAACCCCGCACGGACAGGCGGAACACGCTCAGCAGCGAAAGCAGCGCCATCGCGCGTGGGTCGCCGAAGCGCAGCCCGGCGACCCGGCTGTCACCGACGGTGACTGGGTCGGTGACCTTCTGGAGCGCCCGGGCGGCGGTGATCGGGTCGTGGCCGAGCCGTTGAGTGGCAAGGAGACGCCGGTTGGCTTGGAAGCCGACCTCCCGCAGTGCGGGCAGGTTCCTCAGCCGTTTGCCGATCCCGAAATCCCGGGTGTCGTTGATCGTGGTTTCGGTTCTGATCGCTCGTTCGAGCTTGTGGTACTGCTTGATCTTGGAGTGCTTGTAGTCGACGTGGATCGACGGGGTGACGCCCGCGGTCAGCACCCGGGTGCGCCACCGCGACGGGGTCGGGCGCCGGCCGCGCAGGCGCACGCGGCGGTCGAAGATCAGGCTGACCTTGTCGGGGCGGCCGAGATCGAGGTTCTCGCGGATCAGCGCCTCGAAGAACACCCGGCCCGAGTGGGGACGGTCCAACACCTGGGTGAGGGAGAACTCGGCCTGCAGGATCGAGAGCTCATAGCGGTAGCCGGCCACGCGGTCAGCCGCCGTGAACGGGTGCGGCAACCGCGCCAACCAGCGCCGAAAGAACGCCTCGATCTCCACCTCCGAGAGCCGCTCGCAGATCCGCTGCAGAGCGTCCGGGCCATCGCACTCAAGGAAACCGTTGTCCAGCGCCGTGAACCAGATCCCAGCCGCCTCGGCCTGACGCTGGGCCCAATGGTGGCCGTTGAAGCACAGCTTCGCGCCATACGGAAAGTAGCTTGAGAACTTCAAAAAGAACGGGCCGAACTCCACATCCAGCCCATACATGTAGTACTGGTTGACCAGCGCGCTAGCGCGCACGATCCACGGATAGGTAGCCCCGGTCTCCGGGTTGCGGCGCTTCTCGGTCCGGAACGTGGCCGTCTTCTCCTGCGCCACGCCGACCATGTAGATCCCCTCGGGCTCAGCAAACCGCGCCAGCTGCTCGTGGGCGACATCGTCCTTGCGCTGCCCCTTCTCAAAGCGCACCACCGGAATCGCGCGCTCCGCCGCGAACTGCTTGATCGAAGCGACGAACGCCTTGCTGATCGGGTCCGCCAGGCACGTCGACGCGAAACTCGCCCCCCGATGACCGGTGAAGAACGACGCGACCCCACCCGGATAGGTCAGCTTGCGGACATAGCCGTTGCAATACACCCGATCGATGCACTCCAGCTCAAAAGCCACGTGCTCGCCCAGCACATCCGCGGCAGACAAAGGTACGCTCATCACCAACTCCGGTCGTGGGGTCCACGCCCCCTCGGGGGCACCTACCGCACTACGCGGCCCATGACCGGGACGGCCAAGCCGCCCCGAGCGACCCGCGACCGGAGCCTACACACCAAGCCCCAGCCAACGGGTTCTGCCGCCCACCCCACCGCAGCCACCGGCCACCAGCAAACACGCCTCGTCGGGCTGGGGCGAAGCCCCGGTAGGTGTACGAACACTGACTGGCGGTCGCGTCGGTCTCTTCCGTCTCCGGGGTGCTGAGCCATGTACGCGTCGACCGTGATGCGGTGGGCCGGCGGGTATCCGAACCTCAGCGCCTCGTCCGCTTGCACCTGTCCGAAGGTCTGCCAGCACCCGGGCGCGCTCGGCACGTACTTATGGACCGGGCCGTTCACATCCGGAACAAGAGCTCCGCACCATCGGCAACTGACCCGCTGAACGGACATAGCCCACAAAGTACGTCCTCATCGCTCAACCAGCGTGCCGCACTGCTGCCCGCGAGCGCTAGGTGGATCTCGCTGCTGAACCCCGGTGCTCGCCGCAACCTGAACGGGTGCCGTGACCCGTTGGGCAGAATCCGGGTTGTGGGCTCTCCTCAAGCACTGAGCGAGCAACTACGACGAGTCCTCGCCGCATGGGCCGCTGACTGCGCGGAACGCGTACTCGATTCGTTCGAGTCCAACCGTCCAGGGGACAGTCGCCCGCGCGAGGCGATCGCCCGAACCCGTGCCTTCGCCCGGGGTGAGCTGGAGGTCGCCGATGAGATCCGTCGCCGCTTCTCTGCAGGCGGCGCCGCGCGTGCCGCCGACCCAGCGGCAGCTGCCGCCGCCAGAGCCGCCGGACAGGCCTCATCGGTCGCTCACATGGGCGCGCACGCGCTCGGTGCCGCAGCGTATGCAGCCCACGCCGTGGGACTAGCGGATCCCGCCCGTCCTGCGGCCGTGGGTGAGGAGATCCGCTGGCAGATCAGCATCATGTCCGCCGAAGTTCGAGCGGCGCTACGACAACTCCCAGCAGTAGGCGAGGATAAGTCCGGTCCCCTCGGCCCAGGCCTTCTCGCCTCGGGCCGCCTCGGCGCGATTATCCAGGAACTCCAAGCCGACCTGGCCACACCACGCCAACCCGATCTCGCCCATCACGACCAGCAACATCCCCCTCAACGCAACTAAAAGCGACAGCCCGCTGGCCGCCCGTTGCAGGGAAAGCGATCATCGCTTCGAGATGCTCATGGTTTGAGCGAAGGGGGATCGCCGCGCCGCGGGTGCTCGGATCGTGCTGGCGCGCAATCGTTCGCTGGCGTCGATGTCGCGGCTAGAGCGTGGCCAGGGAGCGAAGGCCGCGCACCGCGCTGAGGGCGGCGACTGCGCTCAGAGCGAGCATCGCGGCGAGCTGAATCGCGATGCTGGTCGTGACGTCGATCAGCTGCCCGGGGCCGTTGCCTGCCGCGCCGACGTTGGGTGAGTCGATGATGATTGCAGTCAGAAAGACGCCGGTGGCCAGCGCGATTACGGCCATGCAGAACGCGACGAGCGCCATCGCGGGTATCGAGACGGCGAACGTGCTGCGCGGGATGTCGATGCGGCGCATGATGGCGCGTGGAGCGGCCCAGCAGGCAACGGCGCCGGCCGCGGCGCAGAGCGCGCAGAGTCCGAGCAGTAACCATCCGCCGACGCCGGCGCGATGGTGATGAGCGTTCAACCAGAGGGACAGGAGCCCGACCGAGCCGGCAAACATCCCGATTGCTGCCGGCGGTAGCGCGATCAGTTTCATTAGGGTTGGGTCGCGTGTCCGATGCGCGTGGGCGAGCGAGGCTCGCGCGAGCGGAGCCGCGGCCAGGACCAGCGCGCATGCGGCGACGATCGCGGCGATCAGGATCATCGAATGGGAACCGCCGAGCAGCGGATGAACGTGCTCGATGTGGCCATAGTTCTCGGTGGTCTTGGCGAAACCCGAGCCGCAGACGCAGAAGACGACGAAGCAGCCCAGGACACCGGCGATGGTGCTTCTCGCGTGGGTCGCGGGCGCTGTGCCGGGGAGCGGTCGCAGGTGCGCCGCCAGCGCACCTTGCACCAGATCGATGGTGGCAGCGACGCTGGGCGGAGCCTCACCGATTAGCGCGGACATCTCCGTCCCGTAACGATCACGCCACGCCTCCGGATAGAGCGCCAGCAACAGCTTTCTCATGCGCGGGCCTCGGCGGCGGATAGGCGACCGAGCCCGAGC
Source organism: uncultured Solirubrobacterales bacterium (assembly GCA_963709135.1). Taxonomy (GTDB): domain Bacteria; phylum Actinomycetota; class Thermoleophilia; order Solirubrobacterales; family Solirubrobacteraceae; genus Palsa-465. The sequence goes on from CAVPVI010000013.1 coordinate 13,391, forward strand.
CGCGCCACGCGCTCCAGCGCGGTCAACTGCTCGCGAAGCACAACAGCGCCGGATCCTGTCAACCGATAAGGACGGCGGCGATCCTCGGTTTCCAGCGGCTCAATAAGGCCGCGCTCCTCGAGGCGAGCAATCGCCCCGTAGAGCGTCCCGGGACCGAGCTTGACCCCGGCCATTTCTTCGACGTCGCGGGTCATTGCATAGCCATGCTTCGGGCCTTCGGCAAGACTCGCCATGATCAGCAAAGACGGATCACTACTACGCATTGCGATATAGCGTAGCACGTAGCAGCACCGGGAGTACCGGTACGTCCGCGACGTCACTCGGGCTGCCTGCGAGGCTGCCCTTACGCGTCTATTGTCCGCGTCCGCCAGGCGCCGAGCGCGAGCGAAATGGCGAGCCATCCCGCGAGCACAGCGACCGCGGTGCTCGCCGGCATCGCGACGGCGCGGCTGCCGCCGATCGGCACCGGGCTGTAATGCGCGATCGCCTGCGTGAGCACGAGCCGTCGTACGTCCCCGAGCGAGCTGACGCTCGCGATGATCGGGCTCGCGACGAGCTGCCAGCCGATGAACGTGGTCAGCGCCGCGGGCCGCGAGGTCATCAGCGACGCGAGGCCGACAGCGACCGCGCAGACGATCCCGGCGGCGAGCAGCAGGAACGCGAGCGCTTTGATGATCAGTGTCCCGTCCGGTGTCGGCGTGCCGGAGGCGAACGCGAACGTGCCGGCAAGAGCGAGCGCGTAGCCGCCGATCGCGACCAGCCAGGTGAGCGCCAGCGCCGCGGGCACGCGGCTGGCGAACAGCGCCAAGCGTGAGCGGCCGGTTGCGACGAGGTCCCGGAAGACGCCAGTGGAGGCGTCGCCGGCGCCGGCGTCGACGCCGATCAGGATCGCTGCGAGCGGGCCGAAGAAGATCGCGAGCAGCCTGATCGAGCGGCTGAACCCGTCGAGCCCGCCGGCCGGCGGATACTCGGCGGAGTTTGAGGAGTGCTGCGCGGCACGCACGACGAAGAAGATCACAAGCGGCCCCCATGCGATCAGCAGCGCAACCACGACGTTGCCGAACCGCTTGCGGATCTTCAAAAAGTCCGCGGCGACCATCTGCACGGCGACTTGAAGGTTCACGTCCGCGCCGCCCTCACATCTGGACCGCGCTCGTCGTCGGAGAGGTTTGAACTCTCGCTCTCGCCGAGCCTCGAGGTCACCTCCAGGAAGCGCTGCTCGAGCGTCTGGCGCACCGGGTCCAGGCGCGAGACCGCGATCCCGGCGCCGACCAGCATCGCGTTGACCACGGCGGCGTCCCCGGCACCGGCGAGCGCGACACGCAGCCCGTCCTCAGACGGCGCCACGTCACTGACGCGCTCGTGCGCGCGCAGTAACGCAAGCGCTCGCTGCTGGTCGTCGACCTCTACGATCAGCTCGTGACGATCGGCGCCTCGCGCGAGCTCGGCGATCGGTCCCTGCGCGATCACGTGTCCGACATCGACGATCGCTGCGTGATCGCAGATCCGCTCGATCTCCGAGAGCAGATGCGAGGACAGGAACACGGTCCGGCCCTCCTGCTCGACCATCGCGCGGATCATCAGCCGGAACTCGTGGATCCCGGCCGGATCAAGCCCGTTCGTCGGCTCGTCAAGAATCAGCAGCAACGGATCCGCGAGCAGGCAGCGCGCGACCCCGAGTCGCTGGCGCATGCCGAGCGAGTAGCGCTTGACCCGCTCATCAGCACGCCCCGCGAGCCCGACGCGCTCAAGCGCCGGCGCGATCCTCGCGTGCACCTCCGGACCACGCGCCGCGGCGATGATCCGCAGGTTCTCCCTGCCGGTCAGCTGCGGATGAAAGCGGGGCTCCTCGACGATCGCCCCTACCCGCCGCAGCGCCTGCGCGCGCTCCGCCGGGCACGGGTGACCAAGCAGCCGGATCGAACCGGCCGTCGGCCGCGTCAGCCCGAGCAGCGTGCGGATCATCGTCGTCTTACCAGCGCCGTTGGGGCCCAGGAACCCGAACGCGGATCCGCGCGGCACCCGTAAGTCGACCGCGTCGATCGCCGCGCGCTCGCCGAAGCGCTTGGTCAGGCCGACCGTCTCGACAGCGAAACTGGCGGAAGCGCTCACGCAGCCAGTCTGCCAACAATCCTAATGCTGCGCTCAAGCCGAGGCTGCCCGATCTCGCCGCTTGCATGCTCGCGTCGTCTGGCGTGACGCTCGACCTCGGTCGGGTGCAGGTGCTGCGGCGTGTCGCGTCGCGGACGGGCCGCCGATGCGAGCCCTGCGCGTTGACATGCAGCTAGTCGGCTGCTTATAGTCATTTCATGGGGACGCAGCTGTGAACGACGACGATGACCGCCAGGCCGACGCCGTGTTCAAGGCGCTCAGCGACCGCAGCCGCCGCCGTCTGCTCGACACGCTGCGCGATCGCAACGGCCAGACGCTGACCGAGTTGTGCGCGGGGCTGCTGATGGCGCGGCAGTCGGTCAGCAAGCACTTGGCGGTGCTTGAGGCCGCGATGCTCGTGAGCACCGTGCGTCGCGGGCGCGAGAAGCTCCACTACCTCAACCCGGCACCGATCAACGAGATCGCCGAACGCTGGATCAGTCAGTACGACCAGGAGCGCGTCCGTGCGCTCTCCGACCTTCGCCAAGCACTGGAGGACAGGGCGTGAGCAAGCCTGAGTTCGTCTACGTCTCCTACATCAGGACAGCGCGGGAGCTGTTGTATCGCGCACCGACCGAGCGGGCGTTCATGGAGCGCTACTGGGGCGTCGTCGTGGAGAGCGACTGGAAACCGGGCTTGGCGATCACGTGGGAGAAGAACGGAGTGCGTCAGAGCGACCCGCGCCAGGTGGTGCTGGAGGCGGATCCGCCTCGCCGGCTGTCGTACACCTGGCATGCGATCTCGCCAGAGTGGAACACCTCGGTTAGCGCGGAGCGCTGCCGGCAGGCGGCCGCCGAAGTGCTCTCTCAAGTCACGTTCGAACTCGAGCCGCGGGGCGAGCTCGTCAAGCTGACCGTGCTCCACGATCACTTCGAGCCGGGCAGCATCGTGGCCGAGATGGTCAGCAAGGGCTGGCCGATGGTCATATCGAGCCTGAAGACGCTGCTTGAGACCGGCGAAACGCGACCGGCGGCCTGACGTCCAACAACGCCGCCACTGCCTGCAGCACTCGCGTGGGCCGGGACCGGATGTCAAGGCGCTTGTGACATGCAGCCGTCTGGCTGCCTATAGATTCTCGGGTAAGGCAGCCATTTGGCTGCGTATCTCTTGTCAGGATAGGAGCACACAGTGCCCGACATCCGTCACCGCGTCGGAATCGCAGCGCCGCGCCAGCGCGCCTACGAGACGCTTCGGGGATCTCCAGGGTGCGGGTCTTCTCGGCCAGGGTCCGCTCCCGCCGGATCCGATCGAGCGCCCGGTTACGCGCGGTGACGGTGAGCCACGCCCCGGGGTTGCGCGGCATCCCGGTCCGCGGCCAGCGCTCGGCGGCGATCGCGAACGCGTCCGCCACCTCGAGCCCGAGGAGACGATCCGACGAGCGGATCCCCCGCCGCAATGGCAGGCGTCCTCGGCGATCTCGAAGTCGCCGAGGAAGCCGACCAGCGTCGATCCGCTCCAGATTGTGTCCCCATCACTGTCCCATCCCGGCGCGCGCGTTCGTCGGAGGGGTAGAAGCCGGCGCACCAAGGCCGCGACCGGACGACCCACAAGCAGCAAGGGAGCCAACCATGTCGCATCCCAATGAAACGATGATCCGCACCGCCTATGACGCGATCTCGTCGGGCGATCTTCAGCCGATGCTCAACATGCTCAGCGATGAGATCCGCTGGAACGTCTCCGGCGACAGTCCACTCGCCGGCGACTACGAGGGCAAAGACGGGGTCCTTCGGTTCTTCGGCGCGATGGCCCATCAGTACGACAACACGCTCAACGTGCAAGTTCGAGAGGTGCTGGCTAACGACCACCGCGCGGTCGTGCTGACCGCCGAGTCGGGCACGATCGAGGGGCACCGACTCAACTGGAGCTCGGCGCACGTCTTCAATCTCGCCGACGGCGTAGTCGTCGGGTTCACCAGCTATCAGGACGACGCCTATCACGCTTTCTGGACCGCCGAGCGTGTCGGCTGATGGCCAGACCTTCGTCAGGTGGCCACCCGAACCACTGTCCCCACACGGTGCCCACCTGTCCGCGTCGCGGCTGGCGCCAACAGCGCCGCAGCCCCCGGCGCTCCGCGTCCGCTCGTCCCGTTGCGGGAGGCTCAGCTCCGCTGCTCGCCGATCTCAGCTAAGAGATCCGGCAGCGGTAGGCGTTCGCACGGCTGCTTTCACCATCCGAGGCGCGACCCGCCGCGCTTATGCATTGCGACGAACCGAGGCGTCAGCTCGAGCGCGCACGCGCCGCTGGCTCCGTGCTCGGCGCTGGCGAACTGATGCACGGCGGACCCGCTGTCACGTGAAGCAGTAGCCATGCGTGGCTGGCCCGCGTATCGTTATAGACGCGTGCAGGACGCATCCGGTCCGCGGGAACGGCTGCAAGCCGATCTGACAGTAGCGTGGCTGAGACCCGGTGACGGACGTGTACCTCCCGCCCCGGCGTGCGGACCCGTCGGGTGACCGTGAGAGGAGCTGACATGTTCAAGTCACTGCCGCCCCGCCCGGATCTGCGGCGGTTGCGCGAGGAGGCCGAGGCCCGCCACGCGGGCGAGTTCCCGTCGCTGGCGCTGGCGCATCTGGCGATCGCCCGCGAGAACGGGTTTGTCTCCTGGGCGCGCCTGAACGCCCACGTCGATGCCCAGACCTTGGGCGCGGCCGAGCGCGCCGTGATCGTGATCGCCAGTGGCTGCTCGGATGACCCGCGCCGAGCGACGACGATCCTCGACCTCGACCCCGCGATCGCCCGCCACGACCTTCCGACCGCCTGCGTAACCGGCGAGGTCGACGAGGTCGAGCGACTGCTGCACGTACGCCCGGATGCAGCGGACGAGCCGGTCGGACCGAACGGCTGGCAGCCGCTTCTGTACGCGTGCTTCTCGCGACTGTCACGAACTGACCCGCAGCGTGCTGCAGGGATCCGCTCAGCGGTCGCTGCGTTGTTGGATGCCGGCGCGGACCCGAACGCCTCGTTCACGCACGGGGATTGGCTGCAGACGCCGATCTACGGCGCGGCGGGGATCGCCGGCGACGTCGAGCTGACGAAGAGGCTGCTCGCCGCCGGCGCCGATCCGAACGACGCCAGCCCGAACCACACCGTCGGCGAAGCGCTCTACCACGCCTGCGAGCACCGCGACCCGACCTGCGCCAGGCTACTCATCGAAGCGGGCACCGACCCCGAGGTCGTCCACTACTGCCTCGGGCGCGCGCTTAACTTCAAGAACCACGCGATGGTCGCAATGTTCTGTGCGCACGGCGCCCGCCCCAGCGCTGCGCATCTGCACCAGGCGCTCTGGCGCCGGCACCCGGTGCAGACGATCGCTGTGCTGCTCGACGCCGGCGCCCCGCTCACCGAACCCGACGAGCACGGGTTAGCGCCACTCCAGATCGCGCTGCGCTGGGGCGAAGGACCCGTCACCACGCTGCTACGCGAGCGCGGCGCCAGCGAGGTCACCCAGACGCCAGCAGGCGGTGCCGCGCCACCCGCGCTGCTCGACGACATGCTGATCCTCGCAATCCAACGCGGCGACCTTGCTGCGGTCCGGGGACTGCTCGACGCCGGCGCCCGAGTCCAGGGCAACCCCGACAGCGACGAGAACCCGCTGGGTCAGGCCTGCTGGCGCGGCCAGGCGGCGATCGCCAAAGAGCTACTCGCCCACGGCGCCACGACCGAGTTCCGCGACGGCGGATGCGCGATCGGCGCCGCCCTGCACGGCTCGCGACACTGCCAGGACCCAGAAGGCGGCCCGACAATGGCAACCGTGACCGAGATCGACCCCGAACCGTACACCGAGATCGTGCGGATGCTGCTGGCGACCGGCGCTCGGGTGCCGGAGCGGGTCGGCGGCGAGCACGGCGCACAGGCGGCCATGCTGCTCGGCGAACTCGGGATCAGCACCCACGAGCTTCCCGGACCCGTGTGACTTCTTCGATGAGCGTCGCGGACATGGCCGCGAGCCAGATGCACCGTCCGTCAATTGTCCACCGGGATCCCCCGATCAGTGACGACAGGCCCGACCCGCTCCCTGACGCTCCCTTTCGTATTTCAGAACCAGCCTTCGCGGACTTCCGCTTCGCGCCGTTTGCGAGAGCAGATTGCAGTCCTGTAACTGGCGAATTGCGCGACGAGCGTCGTCAGCGGGCCGACACCTACATTCATGTCAGCACATCTACGCCGAGCAGCGGGATTGTCGTGACTCCTCTGCCCGAAAGCGGCCGCCGACAGGAGGCAGCGCCGGCGGCGAGACGGTTGCGCTCGCGTCTAGGGAGCTCCCCGCCTCGCCCCGCAGCACCAGCGCCGAGCTCTGAGCCGCAACCGCACCCGCCAGCAGCCGCTCGATCGCCACCCTCTCGGACTCACGACCGACCAGACCCGTAGACAACCCAGCTTCGGCGGCCTCACGCATTGCCCCGCATCGTAATCGCGCGCGACGGAGAGACGATCACCCCGACAGCCAACGGACGGCAACCGCTACCTCTAGGGCGCCAACGCGAGCGCCAGACCCAGGCAGCTGCCAATGCATAAGAGTCACCACAGAGCGTGGCCACAATCGGCGCCATCCTGCAGCGCCGAACGATGGACTCGAACCCTCGATCGATTCGGCGCGAGCCTGCTCTGATCCCGCGACGAGTATCTCGCGCCGTGATGCCGATTTTCGCTGCCTAGCGATGAACTCGGGGGTCTGGGTCTGGCCGGTTAGGAGCGATGCGCCTGGATAGCAAAGTTGATCGGGAAGCTCGGTCAATCGACCGCTGATCTGCGACGGAGACGACGGCGGGTCGTGTGAGACCGAGTCCGTGCTGACCGTGCTCGCTCGTGGGCAGCAGCGGCCTCATTCGACCGCTCGAGCTTCTCGAGCAAGTCGGCAAGGGTCCGTACCTCCTCAGACGTCCACTCGGCCACGAACAGTGCAAACCGGTCCAAGCCGATCTCTCGCAAGCGCCGCGGTCGCCACACGCGCAGACGCACGCGGACCTGCTCGGGGTCGAGGATCTCCTCACCTCGTTCGTCGCGCCGCTCGCACGCCAGCGGTCGGTGCTTGTCCTGGTGATGGATGGGATGAGCCACCGCGTCGCCGACGAGCTGCTGGAAGATGCGGTGCGCAGCGGCTGGACGGAGCTGCGGCGCGAGGGGCGGCCGCAACGCGCGTTCGCGCTCGCGGCACTGCCGAGCATCACCACGTATTCGCGCGCGAGCCTGTTCAGCGGCAGGCTCATCAGCGGGCTCGCGGCGGAGGAGACCACGGCGTTCGCCGCTCACTCGGAGTTGCTGGCGGCGAGCGGCAACGCGGGCGCGCCGCTGCTGTTCCACAAGGGTGCGCTCGCCGACGCGCACGCCGGGCTCGCTGCCGCGGTGCGCGAGGCGATCGCGTCCGAGCGGCGGATCGTCGGTGCCGTGATCAACGCGATCGACGATCATCTCGCGCGCAGCGAGCAGCTGCGAACGCCGTGGTCGGTCGCGGACGTGCCGCTGCTGCGCTCGGCGCTTGACGGCGCGCGCGAGGCCGACCGGCTGGTCGTGCTGCTCGCCGACCACGGCCACGTGATCGAGCGCGGCGGCAGGCAGCGATCGAACGGAGGCCAGGGTGGGGAGCGCTGGCGGGCGACGCCGCCACCGCCGCGGGAGGGCGAGCTGCTGATCGAGGGCCCGCGGGTGCTCGTCGCGGACCGGCGCTGCGTGATGGCCGTCGACGAGCAGCTGCGTTATGCGCCGCGCAAGCACGGCTACCACGGCGGCGCCACCGCGCAGGAGATGCTCGTGCCGGTGCTCGTGCTCGCACCGCGGCCGATCGACCGGCTCGACGGCTGGGTCGAGGCGCCGTACGACCCCCCGAGCTGGTGGAGCGGCATCGAGGCCGTCGCCGTCCCGGTGCCAGGGCCGGAGTCGGCCGCCTCGGCCCGCGGGCCGGGCGGCCAGCTGACGCTCGATGTGGCCACTGTGCCTGTAGCCGCTGGCGGCTGGATCGCGGCGCTGCTCGCCTCGGACACGCTCGCCGCGCAGCGCGCCCTGGCCGCGCGCACGCCGCTCAGTGATGAGCGGATCGCTGCGCTGCTCGCCGCGCTCGAGCAGCACGGCGGGCGGATGCTGCGCTCCGCGCTCGCGCAGGCTCGGAGGGATCACGCCAGGCCGGATCGCCGGCACGCTCGCATCGCTCCAGCTGGTGCTCAACGTCGAGGGCTACCCCGTGCTGTCGGTCGATGAGCCCTCCGACACGGTCACGCTCAACGTGCCGCTGCTGCGCGAGCAGTTCGCGCTCACGCGATGAGCATCAGCCCTCAGCGCCGGCGCGAGATCATCGACGCGTTGCGGCGGGGCACCGTGCCGCAGCGCGGACTTGACCAGTTCGCGGTCGGGCTCGAGGGGCTTGCGCCGGCGCTCGACGACGAGCTGTCGGCGGTCGCTGCGGGGGGTGCGGTGTTCAAAGCGGTGCGCGGCGAGTACGGGTCGGGCAAGACGTTCCTCGCGCGCTGGCTGGCGGAGCGCGCGAAGGCCGCGACGTTCGCGACCAGCGAGGTGCAGATCTCAGAGACCGAGACGCCGCTGCACCGGCTGGAGACCGTTTACCGTCGCCTCGTCGAGCGGCTCTCGACCTCCGACGCGCCGCAGGCGGCGCTGCGGGTCGTCGTCGACCGGTGGCTGTTCGCGCTCGAGGAAGACGTGCTCGCGGCCGGCGTGAATGAGCGTGACGACGTCCGGCTCCAGGCGCGCGTCGAAGCGCTCATCGAGAGCCGGCTCGCGGCGGTCGCGCGCAGCTCACCCTCGTTCGCGGCGGCGCTGCGCTGCTACCGGCGCGCCCGCTCGAGCGGGGACGAGGCGCTCGCCGAGGGGATCCTCGCGTGGGTCGCGGGCGAGCCGAACGTTGCCGCGTCGGTCAAGCGCGCCGCCGGCGTGCGCGGCGAGATCGATCACTTCGCCGCGCTCGGCAACCTGCAAGGGCTGCTGCTCGTGCTCCGCGACGCCGGACATCAGGGGCTCTTGGTCGTGCTCGACGAGATCGAGACGCTGCAGCGCGTGCGCGGCGACGTGCGCGAACGGGGCCTCAACGCTTTGCGCCAGCTGATCGATGAGATCGACTCCGGCCGCTTCCCCGGCCTGTACCTGCTGATCACCGGGACGCCCGCGTTTTTCGACGGCCCCCAGGGCGCGCAGCGGCTCGCGCCGCTCGCACAGCGACTGCACGTCGACTTCGGCGGCGATCAGCGGTTCGACAATCCCCGCAACGTCCAGATCCGCATGATGGCGTTCGATCGCGAGCGGCTCGTGGCAGTCGGCCGGCGGGTGCGGGACATCTACGCTGCCGGAGCCGACATCGGCTCTGGCGCCGGCGGCAATTCCGGGGCCGCTGAGCGGATCCGGACGCTTGTCGATGACCGGTACGTCGAGGATCTCGCCGCCGCCGTGGCCGGGGAGCTCGGCGGCCGGATTGGGATCGTGCCGCGAGTGTTCCTGCGCAAGCTTGTCGGCGACGTGCTCGATCGCGTTGACCAGTTCGAGGACTTCCGTCCACGCGAGCACTACGCACTCACGATCACCGACAGCGAGCTGATGCTCGAAGAGCGCGAGGCCCGGCGCGCGCCGCGCGCGCCGGACGACATTCCGCTCGAGCTTCCATGAACGGCGACGCAGTCGACCGGTTGCACCCCGCGGTCCTGCACCATCTCGTCAACACGCTCGGCTGGCGCTCGCTGCGGGAGCTCCAGGAGCGGGCGATCGTGCCGTTACTCGCTGGCGAGCACGCAGTGCTCGGCGCGCCGACAGCCGCGGGTAAAACTGAGGCCGCGCTGCTGCCGCTGCTCTCGCGGATGGCGTCGGAAGGCTGGAGCGGCGTCTCGGTCCTCTACGTCTGTCCGCTGCGCGCGCTGCTCAACAACCTCGAGCCGCGGATCTCACGCTACTGCGAGCTGCTTGGGCGACGCGCGGCCGTCTGGCACGGCGACGTTGACGCCGCGCGGCGCCGGCAGATCCTCGCCGACCCACCCGACGTGCTGCTCACGACCCCCGAGTCGATCGAGGCGATGTTCCTGTCGGTCCGCGTCGATGTGGCGCGCCTGCTCGGGCGCGTGCGGGTCGTCGTCATCGACGAGATCCACGCGTTCGCGGGCGATGACCGCGGATGGCACCTCGTGGCGCTGCTCGCCCGCCTGGACGTGATGCACCTGGAGCGCGCGATGGTCGATGCGGAGACTCCCGGCGCTGCACGCGCTCCGATCCAGCGGGTCGGGCTGACTGCCACCGTCGGGAACCCGGACCAGCTACTCGCATGGCTGTGCACCGGCGCCGAGGGGCCGCGCCGCGTGGTGATGGCCGAGGGGACCGCCTCCGCGCCGCCCGAGCTGACGATCGACTGGGTCGGATCGCTCGAGAACGCTGCCGAGGTGATCTCGCGGCTGCACCGCGGCGAGAAGCGGCTCGCGTTCGCAGATAGCCGCGCACGCGTCGAGGAGCTGGCGGTCGCGCTCCGGGCGCGCGGGGTCAGCACGTTCGTGTCGCACAGCTCGCTGGCTGCCGACGAGCGTCGTTCGGCGGAGCGCGCGTTTAGCGAGTCGCGTGACTGCGTGATCGTCGCGACGAGCACGCTCGAGCTGGGGATCGACGTCGGCGACCTCGATCGCGTCATCCAGATCGGCGCGCCGCGAACCGTTGCGTCCGTCCTGCAACGACTCGGGCGCACCGGCCGGCGCGCCGGTGCCGCGCGCAACTGCCTGTTCCTCGCCACCACCGACAGCGAACTGCTCCAGGCATTCGGACTGGTCTGGCTCCTGCGAGAGGGATGGATCGAGGACCTTCGCGCACCGGCGTTCCCGGTCCACCTCGCGGCGCAGCAACTGCTGGCACGGGTGCTCAGCGCGCGACGGATCGGCCGCAGCGAGTGGCCGGGCGTGTTCGGGCCGGTGGCGTCAGCTGCGGGCCTCGACGGGGATCTGCTCGGCGCCCTCGTGACGCACATGCTGGCGCGCGAGATCCTGCTCGAGCTTGATGGCACGCTGCAGATCGGGATCGAGGGCGAGCGCCTGTTCGGGCGCAGGCACTTCATGGACCTTACCTCGATGTTCCTGAGCGAACCGTTGATGAGCGTCCGCTGGGGGCAACGTGGCCTTGGGCAAGTTGATGCCTCCTCGCTCCTGTCGCGCGAAGGGGATCGCCCGACGATCCTGCTCGCGGGATCCTCGTGGGGCGTGAGGGCGGTGGATTGGACTCGACGGCTTGTCTGGGTGGAGCCGTCCGAGGAGCCCGGACGCTCCCGCTGGAACGGCGCCGGTGGCGCGCTCTCGATCGAGCTCTGCCACGCGATTCGATCCGTCCTGTCCGACCGCATCGTGCCGGCGTGTGCGACGCGCCGTGCGTCCGATCAGCTGACGAGCCTGCAGGAGCAGTTCTGGTTCGCGCGTGACGGCGCAACGTCGCTCCAGCGCACCGACGGCCCGCGGACGCGGTGGTGGACGTTCGCCGGTGGCCGCGGCAATGCCGAGGTTGCGCGCCGGCTGGCGGCCCAAGGCGTGGCTATCGCTTCGTTCGACGACCTCGGCATCACGCTGGACGGACTACACAGCCGAGATCAGGTGCGGCACGCCGCGTTGGAACCGGTCGGCGGTCTTAGCGTCGATGAGCGTCGACTGAGCGCGATCAAGTTCCATGAGGCCATGCCTCGAGAACGTGTCCAGCGCATGCTGTCCTTGCGCGACAGCGACCCCGACGCGGTTCGCGCTGTGTTAGCCGAGGATCTGGATCTCGTCGTGTGACGGGCGAGGTTGTGCCCACTGGTACGCGAAGCGCCAGCTACGCAGCCTCGGTGACCTCCGGTCCGGTCGGAGGCTCGTCGAGTTGCACGGGGTCGTCGAACAACTCCAGGTACGGCTCGTATCGGAACAGGCGAGAGCGACGCTGACCCGTCACCTCTTTCAGGACCCCCAGCTCTTCGAAGCGAGCGATCAATCGATTCGCTGTCGCGAAGGTCACGTCTAGCCGGGCCGCGACATAGTTGACGTTGACGAGCGGGCGGCGGAACAGTTCGGACAAGAGCCGCACGCCGTTTGCGCCGGTCTCCTCGAGCGCGACAGCGCGATGGCGCTCCCGCAACGCATAGATGCCTTCGGCCGTTCGTGTCGCTTCTGTCGCGGTCGTTGCAACTCCCCGGAGGAAGAATCGCAGCCATCCTTCCCAGTCTCCCGAGCGCCTCACTGCCATGAGACGGTCGTAGTACTCCAGGCGGTGGAGTTTCAGGTAGACGCTGAGGTACAGCAGAGGCAGCCTCATGACGTTGCGAAGGACGAGCAAGAACGTGATGAGGAGCCGTCCGACCCGTCCGTTCCCGTCGAGGAAGGGGTGGATTGTTTCGAACTGAGCGTGGACAAGTCCGATTTCGATCAGGGGTGGATGACCGCCCTGATGAAGAAAGCGCTCGAATTGGTCAAGGGCTTCCCGCATGTCCGGCACGGGTGGCGGGACGAACGTCGCTTGCTCCAGAGATGCCCCGGCTGGGCCGATCCAGTTCTGCGAGGTTCTGAATTCGCCTGGCGCGGCGCGCGCTCCTCGGCCTTCTCGAAGAAGCTCAGCGTGAATCTCGCGAATCAGCCGAAGAGAAAGTGGCAGGTCATTGAGGCGCTCAAGTCCGTAGTTCATCGCGTGGACGTAATTGACGATGTCCGAGACATCGGGCGGGATCGTCCTGCTCTGAGGGTCGAGCTCGATTTCCAGCAGGTCTTCCAGCGTGCTCTGCGTCCCCTCGATCTGAGAGCTGAGGACTGCCTCGCGGCGCACGTACATGCCGACAAACAGGTCGGGATCGGGGATGAAACCGACTGCCCCATCAAGCCTTCCGAGAGCGACGTCCGCCTGCGAAAGAAGCTGGAGGAGCTCTGCGTCGTAGTCGATCGGCGGTTCCGGGGGGAGCGGAGCCGGGACAAACGCTCGATAGCCGCTCGGTTGCCGAACAAAGGAGCCGGCTCGATTCTTCTCTGGATCCACGTTCAGCACTCCATACCGAGTCGTTATTATCGCGCTGCTACGTCTGCGATAATAGTACTAGCAGATCTCGAACGTTATTTGCACAAAGCCTGCGTAGTTGAAATAGCACGAGGCCACTAGTTCAAGTCCTATCGCCGACCGCAATAAGCCCGCCGCGAACACGACGCTATTCCGCCTGATGGCCATTTCGCGAAATACGAGGGGTCCCCGGTTCAAGTCTTATCGCGGATTGCAATAAGCCGGCCGCAAGCACGACGCTATTCCGCTGAAGGGCCACTTCGCGAAATATGTGGGCTCAGATGACGGATCCCAACTCGCGCGTCCAGCCTTGACGTGCGCCGAGGTGATGCTCGCCACGACGGGCGTGGCGGTCGCTGTGAGGAGCAGTGAAGGTGCGCGATCAGGGGGTACCAGCGTCTGGGATCGCGCACGGACTGGCGGCCTCGCGTCCGTGCTCGGCTGGGGGCGCGCGCCGGAGGTGGTGCGGGTTGGTAGCTGATGCGGCTGGCGTTACGGCAAGGTTCCTCGCGCGCGGACACTGTGGCAGTGACCTCGCATCCGTGCTCGGTGATTGTTCCTCGCGCGAGGAGATCGGCTCGGCGCCAGGGCCTTTCGGGTGGCCGGCTCGGGTTCCGGCGCGGGCGTGCTTCGCTGCTGGCGCCGCTCTCATGGTTCCCAGCCGTTGCTTCGGTCGAGGTCTCGCTCAAGCGGCTCCGTTGACCCGCAGACCCGCCCTGCGGTCGGGTCGCCCGTCGATGGTGCGCCCGAGCTTGCGCAGCGCGTGGCGATCGTCTCCGCGGCTTGCCGGCGGTCGAGCCGTTGCTGGAACGCGCCTGCGGGCGGCTCGGGCCCGAGCGGCGCCGCCTCGTTGGGGTCGATCTCGTAGCGGGTGCGGTAGTCGGCGATCGCCTGGGCGGCTGCGTCGTGCCACGCTGCGTCAGCCTCATTGGTAGCTGGGCGGCGCGGGCCGAGCAGTGCGTAGGCGTGTTCGTACTCGCTGAGGGAGCGGCGGTGCTCGTCTGCCGGCGTTTCGGCATCCACCGCAACCCCGCGGCCGCCCGCCACGGGATTCCGGTCAGGACGCGACATGCCGACGGTCGATTGCTCTGGCTGCGGCGGAGTTGGACGGCCCGTCGTCGTGTCGAGATGGTGCTCATGGGCGAGCGGCGTCGCGATCGAGGGGAGATCGGGTTCCTCGCGGCTGATGTGCTCGGCGAGCTGAGCGATCTGGTCTCGGTCTGGATCGGCGTCGACGTGCTGGTGGCTCGCGTGGATGTGGGTGGCCTGGCGGGCGCGCGTGAGCGCGACGTAGCTGCCCTCACGGGTGGCGTGCTCGGCGACGATCAGATGCGCGCTGTCGCTGGTGTGGCCTTGGGCAGGGAACGGGTGCTGGATGTATGCCAGGCGAACAGACGCCTGATCGATCTGCTGTTGATCGAGCGCGAACTGGTGGCCGTCGGCGAGCTGGATGCCGGCGAGCTGCTCACGGGGATCGATGGTCGTGATCGTGGCGGTGGTACCGTTGCGTAGCTGTCCCTCTTGGGGGTGGTGGATGGTGTTGCGGATCTGGATCTCATCGCCAGCGTTGCAGCCGGTAGGGCCGCCCAGAGGTCTGCGCGATCACCAGCGTCCGCAGCCCACGGCGGCGGTCGCGCTGCGCGGCCTCCAGGGCGCTGTCCTCAGCCCTGGCCTGATCGGGCTGGAGGTGGACACGGTCGCGGACGGCGTAGCCGCGCAGCGCCAGCGCGGTCTGCACCTCGACGGCGTGCAGTGGGAGCTGCTCGCGCTCACGCCTGCCCATGCGTGCGGTCGAGCCGTGGCGGACCCTCACGAGCGCCCCGGCCGAGCTGCGGTGTGGGCGATCGCGTCCCCGGAGACGATCTCGAACATCTCGCCGCAGCCGCTCCGCGGAAAGGAGCGGCTCGCGGGTCCCCTGGCTGGTCATCGCCAACGCCGGGGCAACTAAAGGTTCTTTGCGTGCTTCCGACCTTCTGGGGTGATATGCGCGATGCGACCGGTGAGGTGATGGGGCGTGCCGCATCTGCACCGGACTCCGGGCCGACCGCGGACGTTCACACCGATCGTGCGGATAGCCCAGATGAAGCATCCCGCGAGCGCTCAGCGGACCCAGCGGACCCAGCGGTGGTCGACGCGTCCCTGGCGCGCAGCATGTCAGCGTCAGGCCCCGAGTCGCGTGATCGCACCGAGGCGCGCGCGAGCGCGCTAAGGCTGATCCAGCAGGTGCAGGCCGGCGTCTCGCTCAGTGCGGGCGCGGTCCGAGCGCTCGTCGTTGACGCCGATGACCGTGGGTGGCCGGATGTGGCCATTGCCGCGATCCGCGTGGAGATCCACCGCTCCGAGGCGGAGAGCGGCCGTCCTGACCCGCAGGCCATCACCGAACTGCTCGAGCGAGCGCAAACGGCCGGCGATGTGGCGATGCCCGCGTTTGCTCTGGCAACCAGAGCGCGCGTCGCGATGAGCTTCGGGAGCCCGTCACCGCTGGATGCAGACGGTGACCTTGCGCGTGCGGCGGTAATGCTTGACGGCGCGGCGGACACGACGCTCGACACCGCCGCCGCCCACGTCGCATGCGCCCGCGCCTACGACGTCCGCGACCTTTGGGAGCTCGAGCTCGAGCACTACAGTGCCCCGGACCGTGAGATACGCGATGAGGACTCATCGCTTGTGCTGCCGGTGCTGCGCTTCAACCAGGCCGAGACGCACCTCCACTGGTTGATGTCGCTCCGGGAAATGAGCGAGACCGACGCACTCACCACAGAGGCGGCGGCAGTTGCCACTGCCCTGCGGCGCGCCGACATGCCGACAATGCCTGATTCGTGGCGCCACGAACTGCGCATCGCGGCGCAGGTGCTCGCTGCGATTGCACCCAGCGTCGCCGAACGTGAGTGGCTCGCAATCGACTTGCCCGCCGATGGCGCCTATGCGGGCCACGTGCATTTGGCGCGCGCACTGAGCGCGCGCGAGCCGCACGACGCGCTCGCTCATGCGCGCGCGGCCGTGTCCACGATCGATCCGGTGCTGTCACGCTGTGCCCACAATCTTGCGTTATGCGTACGCGCCGAAGTCGAGCAGGCGCTCGTCGGCCGCGACGCAGCAGCGCTCCAATACGCCAGACGTCTGACTCGGCTGCGCTGGGACGCGAGAGTCTCGGCCCTAGCCGCGGCCCGTGCACGACGCGGGATCGAACACTTGCGCTCCGAGCACGCGATCCTCAGCAAGCACGCCTATCTCGACGACCTCACGGGGCTGGGCAACCGTCGCGCCCTGAACCGCCATGTCCAAAGCCTGGTGGCGTTGGACATTAGGCGCGTCGTGATCGTCGCGATCGATTTTGACCACTTCAAAGCCATCAACGACACCCATGGTCATGCGATCGGCGATGAGACGTTGATCCGGGTTGCTGACATCCTGCGCGCGGCGGTGCGCAGCGGCGACCTCGCGGTTCGGGTCGGCGGGGACGAGTTTCTCCTGGTGCTCGCCGGCACCAACATCGAGGTGGCGTGCGAACGAGTTCAGACGATCCTCGCACGAGTCGCATCCGCACAGTGGGATCAACTCAGCCACGGTCTCCACGTGACCCTGAGCGCGGGAGCCGCAGCAGGGGATCCCACAGCGCACGACACGATCCTCGCCGCCGCCGACGCCGCCCTGTATCGCGCCAAATCATCCGGCGGCAATACCGTACACACGTGACGACCCAAGAATCACGAAGCATCTGATCGCACCTCGAGATTAGTGAATTGACCGCGCCCTGACCGACGAGTTCGTCCAGATCACGCGCTAGCGGCGCTGACACTGCGGCGAGGCGGGTGTGGGGCCATCGGCTGTGTGGCGATCTGCTCGCACTCGGCGCGTAGCGGGCCAGCAGCCCGGGTCAGAGCCTGCGCGGACTGAACCTCGTGACCCCTTCATCGCCCTTGCGGCCATATGCGCCCGGCTGCCGCCCGCCGGCGGAAGGAGCCACAAGCGGCTCGTGGCCGGTGTGGGCGTGGAGGAGCACGCCCGTCGGTACGCTGATCGGGCACCCCTGCTTTCAGTCCGCGACATGCATCTCGGAGTCCGCGCAGCTGCGCCCTCCTAAGCGCGGATCCCAGGGCTTGGGGCGCCGTCATGACGTTGAATGGCGCCAGGAGGGATGGCTGAGGCGTGCTCTCCACGCCAAGCACGCGTCGGCTGACGAGGTGATGGGTTCGGGCGACGCGGACGTCGGAGCAGTGCGGCGGTCGCTGAATTCCCCTTCGATCAGCGGAACCATCGATCGCGATCGTCGCGTAGGCTGCGGCGAATGGACACAGCGCTGGTCAAGGCGGTCCGACTGCGGGCGGACGAACCCGGGAGCGAACGGGTCGGCTATCCCTGGGATCTGCCTGCAGTCGGCGCGCTTGCCGAAGGTCTGAGGCTGCACAGGAGCGTGACGTACCTGATCGGTGAGAACGGAAGCGGCAAGTCCACGCTCTTGGAAGCGATTGCCGTTGCGGCTGGCATGAACCCCGAGGGCGGCTCCTCCAACTTTGCGTTCTCAACGCGCGACTCGCACTCAGGACTCGCTGCGGCGATCCAGCTGATACGCGGAGTCCGGCGCCCGAAGACCGACTTCTTTCTGCGTGCTGAGAGTCTCTTCACCGCGGCGACCTATCTGGAAGAGCTCGCCAACCAACCGGCCGGTAACCCGTTCACGGCGTACGGGGGCATCTCGCTTCACGAGCAATCGCACGGGGAGTCGTTTCTCGCGGTCATGATCAATCGATTCGGCTCTGAGGGCTTCTACCTGCTCGACGAGCCCGAGGCCGCCTTATCCACCCAGAACTGCCTCACATGCCTGCGGCGGATCCACGAGCTCGTGCGGCAGGGGTCGCAGTTCATCATCGCCACCCACTCGCCGATCATCCTCGCGTATCCCGACGCGACGATCTACGCGTGCGGCGACGGCGGGCTGGAGGAAGTCGCCTACGACGATGCCGAGCTCGTTCGCCTCACTCGAAGCTTCCTCGACGCACGCGAGCGCTTTCTCCACCAGTTGCTCACCGACTGACGGCTGGCCAGACACCCTCACGTATCCTCGCATCCGGGTGAGTGCTCCTGAATCGCCGCTCACGTAGTGGAGGGAGATCATGCCCGCTCTAGCGTCGTCGCCGGCCGACGCGGGCCCCAGGCCGCGACGCGCCGGCGCTGGGCCCCAGCCTCATCGGCGGCGCTCACAGGGTCCTGCTTTGCGCGGCTAGCAGGTGCGCTGCTCATTGCACGAGGGCGCGATTGCTCCCCCTTGCCGGCCCTGTCTACAGAAGCCAGCCGACGCGATAGGCGGTTGGCTGACGTCTGGTCAGGCCGTCGTAGGCTTGGTGTGCGTCGGTTGTTTCGTGCTCGACGCTTGCTCCGTGGCGCGCGGCCACAGCGTCGAACGGGTAGGCGCCCCAGTCGGCGTGCGAGGCGTGCTCGCGCGCCCCGACTGCCAGCACGATGCTTGGACTGCGGCCGGCGCCGACAATGACGTGCGCGGTCCCCGGCGGACAGTGGACGAAGTCCCACGCCCGCAGCGGCCGCTCCTCGCCCTCGATGACGAGCACGGGCTCGCCCGCGAGCACGAGGAAGTCCTCCTGATCCTTCTCCCAGTGATAGCGGGCCATCGCCTCGCCGGGCTCGAGCACGCTGATGTTGATGCCGAGCTGAGCAAAGCCCGACTCGCCCTCGAAGTCGACATAAGCCGTGCGTCCCTCGACGTGGTGCCACCTCGCGTCCCGGGCGTTGACGACGAACCAGCCATCGCCAACTGGGACGAGCCCGTCAGGAGTCGGCTCGAGCGAAGCTTGCGGCGGCATACGACGATATAAGCACTCGCTGCGGCGGCGTCAACATGCCTGCCGGCGACGCCGAGCCGAAAGGAGATTCGCAAGCCGAGTCGGACCCACCTCCATCGGGCAGGACGTCGACCCGGACCTGTTGATCGACCCGCGGCAGAGCGAGTTCCAAGCGCTGGCTCGATCTGGTTCCACCGAACAAGTCGTAACGCAAAAGTCGGGCGTGGTGCCGGCTGTACGGCCGGCAACGTTGGCGCGATCGCTTTCGTTGTCCAGCCAGCGCGCAGCGCACGACCGGTTCGTCGCCATATGTGCAGGTGGCTTGTGAACGTGTCGGAGTTGCTGGGGACTGACGTCGTTCACATGTGATCGAGGTCGCCGCCGGCAAAAGCTGAATTCACGCGCCGAGGATGTATGACGTAAACGACCGAAGTCAGTCGGGATTGCGGGAACGTCAACGGCGCAACGAGGGAAGAAAGCGCGGCCACGGCCGAGACCACAACGGAGAGCCGGCGGTGGATCGCTCTACGCCCGCGGGGGCGGCTGACGGGGCCGCAGAGGTCTTCGCCCGGATGATCGACCTGGCCGATGACCCGGCGTCGGCACTCCGACCTCGCCGGCCGGGCTTCGCCGCCGCTCGAGGCACGGATGCGAGGGTCGAGCTGCTTCACGTCGTTCACGTTGACCACGGAGCTCACATAACACGTCGCCGGGACCCGCTGGGAGGCCTTCGTTCACGTCATTCCCGCGCTCAGAGCGACCTCACATAAGATAAGGCGACAACGCGTCGTTGCGGGTCGGCGCGGCGTCCGCCTGACCCCCTTGGTTCGCGCCGTTGTCGCCCGCTGCCTTCGACCGGGGCCCCTCTCGTTAGCGACCGTTTCTCGGACAGCCGTCGTGGGACAGTCCGACTTGTCTCAACCCGTAAGACGCCGTTCCAAAACCCTACGGTCCGACGGCATGAAGCCGTCCGATGGTTTTGGAACAATTGCGGCTCCCTGCTCGGCCAGGGCGTGAGACTACGCAAGATGGACTCCAAGGAGCAGCGCTGCGCCCTCCGGGCGGCCGTCTACCGGGGCGAGGGACCGGCAGTCGTCCACCTGCTACAAAACGCCGGCAACTACGATGACGCCCTCCAACTGGCAGGCGACGGCCTGATGAGCGCCGTCATCCAGGGCGCCAAAGGGGCGCCCGAACTAGCTCGCCACTGCGCTCTTGCGCTCCGGCACCGAGGCTGGGACGGAGATGACGACCTGGCCGAACAGCTCGATGCCGTGCTCGGCACCTGTCCAGCGCCCATGTTGCGACCACTGCCGATCGACCTTGACGAGCTGGCCGACATCCTCGAAGGCGACCCGCTCCATGGAGGCGGCCGCATCGACCTCACGACGGGTGAAGTCTGGTCCCAGGCAGCGATCGAATACACCCGCGAAACCGGGGAAGAAGACGAGGACGCCGCGGATGACCCCGAGCGGTGGCTGTGGGTGCACTGCGAGGGGTCGCGGGAGTCCTACCGGGACATGGAATTATTCATCGCCTCCGTGGAGGACCCTGACCGCGCCGACCGCCTTGCCATTGCGATCGAAGGCCGCGGCGCGTTCCGCCGATTCAAGGACGTCCTCGCACGCTGGCCCGGCGAGCTCGAGCGATGGTACGCACTCTCCGAAGAGCGCCAGCATGGTCGGGCTCGGTCATGGCTCACCGGAGCCGGCTACCGCGTGCTGCCAGCCGCCCGCCGTGATCCGGATGCATGAGTCAAGTGCCGACCGCCAACGAAGCACACAATGTCCGTTCGCGTGGAAGCCCCTGGCGACGCGAGGCTCCTCGCTTCGCGGGGTGCCGCTGCGCCGCTTGCTGGCGCTAGCGTTTTCGGGTCGAGCGAGCAGACTGCGGACTTGGCACGACCGCCGAATCCGCCGGAAGCAGAAGCCTCGTGCCGGCTTCCGCTTGCGCGACGAAGCGGAACACGGCGGCATGCGGTGCGGCTGTGCGACGCGCGAGAATTCGGCCGGTGCCGCCTGGACGCGCCGGCCTCAGCCTCAGCCGGTAGCGTGCGCTACGGTGAGCAGGAACCGCATCGATATCGAGCGACGGGTTGCGCGTGTGGCGGAGGCCGCGCTGGCGGAGCGGAAGTTTGTGAGCGCGATCGAGGTGCTAGTTGGCATGGGTTGGCTTGAGCCGCGTCGGGTGGATGCGTGGCGGCAGGGGCGAGTGGATTGTCTTGAGCGGGTGGTGGGCGCGAACCTGGGGAAGATCTCGACCGCGATGCGCGCGTTTCGCCGGTGGGCTCAGGCGCGCGGGTTGAAGCCGAGCGAGACCGTGTACCTCACGCGCACGCGTGACCGGCGGCGGTTGCGGTTCTCGGTCTCTGGCGATCCGGAGATCGAGCGGTCCTATCGCACGCATTGGGTCTCCCCGGAGCTGTCGGAGCGCAAGCGCGCGAGGATGGCTGAGCATCAGATCCGGCCGGCGGAGATACCGCGCGCGCAGGTGAGCGACGAGGTCGCTGGCGTAGTGGAGGGCGGGCGGCGATGAGCGCCACGGGCAAGACGCCGATCTACGGGCCTGAGCCGTGGGCGCGGAGGGCCGGGAGGGTGTGGAGCCATTGGGATCTGTGGTTCTGCGTGGTCGCGCTCACCGACCACGACGGCAACCTGGATGCGCTCGGCGAGGCGATCGAGAGCCAAGGCCGCACGTTCGGTAGTGGCACGGCTGAGTCAAAGCTCTCGCATCTCGACGATCTCAAGCTGCGAATGGCCGAGGCCGGCGTCGACGCGCGCGCGCTCGTCGCCGGCGAGGAGACAGATCCGAAGACCCGAACCAAGGCGCGCGCAAAGGCGCTCAGACAGGGCCTCTACCCGCGGGACATGACCGCGCCGATGTGGCACACGCCGCGCGAGCGGATGTACAAGCGGGCGCTGCGCGGACGCTGGCATCTGTTCCCCGTCTCGCCCGAGAGCTACTACGAGCGGCTCTCAAACGGGCTCGGACAGGGGTTCCGATCAAAGGGGCAGTCGTTCACGCTCGCGCAGAGGCTGGAAGCGGCGATCGAGCGGTTGGATCGACAGACGGCTGAGAGCGCCCCGCAACGCCTCGCCGCGCGCCGCGCGCTGGTGGCATGGTGCTACCAGGCGATGGAGCGCGTGGATGACTCCTACGGGGTGATCGGCGAACTGGGCACACAGGCTCTCCTCACCTACACGGCGCTGCCTTACGAGCCTGCTGGGATCGTTGGCGAGGACTGGTGTGAGGACCTTTGCGAGCTGCTCGCCTGGGAGAACTGGGGGCTGCTGCTGCGCGCCGAGATCAGACCGTTCGCCCAGCTCCACGGCGAACTCGCGGAGCATGCCGAGGCGTTCATGCTGTCGCTCGCGAACGAATTCGGCGAGCATCGTCTTCGTCACGAGGCCGATCAGACGATCGTGAACGTCGCCTACTTGCACATCGCCGCCGGGCGCTTGACGCGGTTCGCGCCAGTAGCACGACAGCTCGGGTCCGATCACTGGATGCCGATCGTCGCGCTCGCCGAGGCGGCGATCAAACGCGACCGGCGCGACATCGCCTGCGAGGTGTTCGCCGCCGCCGACCAACCCGGCTTACAACGCGACTACCTGCGCCAACGGTGCATCGAGCTGACCGGCGCGCCACCAGCCGAATGTGCACAGACGTGACCTCCCAGAACCGGATCGACGATCACCCGCTCGCCAAACGTGAGCAATCCCGTTCCGGCAAACACGCGAATGCGATCGGGCGAGCCGCGTCGCGGTGCTCACGGTCCGCGCCCCGGCTGTCGGCGCTTCCGCTTCCTCAAATTGGTGATCGCCGAACCAGAAGCGAGGTCGTCGCCCCTGCATTGGCGACATTGCGCTCGTCACGATCAGACTGTGCCGGCCGTCGCGCGCGATCGCATTCGCCCAACAGGAATCGTCACGAGCGCCGCGCCCGGTCGAGTGCTTTGCCACAGACGGATGCGTCGTCGAGCAGGACAGCGCACGCCTGGTATCGCCCACATCCAGGCGTGCGGGGCCTGTGCGCGCAACGATTGCTTCGGCTCTCGCGGCTGCTCCGGCCTCGCTATGCCTTGCCACGAAATCCATAGCCGCGTCCGGGGCAGCCGGCGACTGCTTCGCCGGGATGATGCGCAAGCCGTACGCCGCGAACCTGATGCGGACACCGCGCCGCTGCTTCGATACTGCATCGCACTACTCCTTGCGCGTGGAGGCGATCGTCAACTCGTTCGAGCCGAGGCGGTCGCAGTCGTCGGAGAACCGGCTCAAGAGCACGGTTGTGCTTGCTGCGCTTCAGCAAGCACTTCGAACAGAAGCGACGACCTCAAGACGGAATTCGACGTCGTTGCTTGTGGCGCGAACCGACAGTCTCGCTGTCTCCGAGGAGGTCGACGTTTACCTGCGAGACCGACGTCACGGCGGACGGCGGCGCGATCGCCAACGCGCGTCACTGCTTGCTGGAGCAAGCTCGCTCAGCAAGCGCGAGAGCCGAACAGCGAAGCGCCCGGCGAGTCCGTGTGGGCTGACCCAGACTCCGCAGCAATGGTCAGACACCAACGTTGGGTTGCGGAGCCCAGCGATCGCATTCGCGCTCTCGCCCGCCCGTCGCTCGCGATTGCAAAGGCGGCAAAGCTCTCGTGGGGTCGGGGCCGGCCACACCGGGCCGTTGCATAGGTATCGCAGGCATTCTGCACGCCGCCGTCCCGGCCTCGCTTCCGGCGACTTCCGCAGCCGACTCGGCCGCCAGCCGATCAACGCCTTTGGATCGAGCGCGGACAACCAGGCCTTTCGTGGGCCCCGCGACGGCGGCCGAGCCGGTTGTGCTTATCGCGGCCAAACCGCATCCGAGCCCCGACAAAATTGGCTCCTCGCCGGCGCAGATATCGCACCAGCCCAGACTCGTGGCTCTAAGCGCATCCTTCGTCGACGCGTTAGGACCTGACGCAACGAGGAAGGTCGATCCCGACCTGGACGCCAGCCCGAGTTATCTCCGCGGCCCACCACCGATCGAGTCTCCGCGGCCGTGGGGATCCCGCGAGCGGAAGGGCGTATTGGCAAATCCGTCCAACTCCGCACGCGCCGGCCGGAGCTCAAGTTCGGACCCGACTCGCAGGTCCAAGCCGCTGAGACGGATGTTCAGCTTCTGCTCCTGCTCCCCGTCTGGCGTGACGTACAAGGTGATCGCTTCCTCAAGGCAGGCGACAAGCTCGTCCAGCGTGTCGCCGGTCGCAAAACAGCCCGGCCACTCGTGGACTTGGGCCCAGTTGGCGCCGTCCTCGCGATGGACATCGGCGTGCAACGAGCGCTCATGCATTGGCGGCACTCTACTTCTATCCGGGCGTTCGTTCACCGGACCTGCGCCCAAGCACTCCCAGACGACGGCGACAATGGGTCTTGCAAGCTCGAGCAGGTAACCGCCGCGGGGGTCTGACGCAAGTGCATCCGCGTCGGCGCCCGATTTCGCATCACAGGAAATCCGACTGAAAGCCGCAGGGCTCGGACCATACGGCGACGGCTTGGCTACCGGCCGTCCGGGAACACGGGACGCCCCGGATCGACGCTGCTTTCAAACCGCCCCGGACGGCTTCCGGGACCTGGGGAACACGGCTGGGGAACACGGCGCCATTACCCACTAACCCGGTACGTCGCAAACACATCGATTACCAGGATCTTTCCGAGTGGGCGGTGACGGGCTCGAACCGCCGACTTCCTGCTTGTAAGGCAGGCGCTCTACCAGCTGAGCTAACCGCCCGGCTGCCGGGCCTGACGCGCCCGGCTCGGCGGATGGTACCCGCGGCGCGCGCCGGCCTGTTTGTCGAGGCCGGATTCGCGGGTTCCGGGTCGTTGAGCATGCGGATCGCCGCCGCCGTTGAGTGATTGCCGCTTGCGCGGGGACGCGGCGATTGAGCGCTTGAGCCCAGCGCTGGCTGAGGCTCGTAGTGGGCCCGCGGCGTGTCCGGGCAGACAAACCTTTGCCTGGAGCGCCGGATCGTCCGGTTGCGCACGAAAATCTGCATCCAACGGACAAACCACCCGGACGCGCGGAGGTTTGTCCGCTCCAGCACGCCTTGCCGAATGCCACTCGCTCCAGCACGCCTTGCCGAACGCCACTCGCTCCGGCACGCCTTGCCGAACGCCACTCGCTCCGGCACGCCTTGCCGAACGCCACTCGCTCCGGCACGCCTTGCCGAACGCCACTCGCTCCAGCGCGCCTTGCCGAACGCCACTCGCTCCAGCACGTCTTGCCGAACGCCACTGCTACAGGAACTGGTGCGCTCATACATGGGTGCGCGGGTTCGCGCCGAGCCCGCAGGCTCCACTAAGGGCGCCCGCAGAAATTACTGGCGTTTCCGACGGCGTCTGGACGCGCCTGACGCCGCCGGCTCGCCCTCACATACTCCCGGTATTATCGGGCGAGCCGGCGACGCCAGACACGCCCAGCCACTCGCCGGATTACGCCACTGATTTCTGCGGGCGCCCTAATTTGGAATCGGTCATCTAGAGTTCGCGCAACGGTCTGACGCGAGCAAAGGAGCTACCGTGGCTGTCGATCCGAAGCACACCGCAGTGGTGTTGATCGAATATCAGAACGACTTCACCTCCGAGGGTGGAGCGCTGCACGGCGCCGTCGAGGGAGTCATGGAACAGACGGGGATGCTGGAGAATACGCGCAGGCTGGTGGACGCCGCACGCGAGTCGGGAGCGACGATTGTGCACGCGCCGATCACGTTCGTGCCCGGCTATGGGGAGCTTTCGGCGAGCCCGTACGGGATCCTCAAGGACGTGGTCGACTCGACGGCGTTCGTAAAGGGCGAGTGGGGCGCGGAGATCGTCGATGCGCTGGCGCCGCAGGCGGGCGACGTGATCGTGGAGGGCAAGCGGGGGCTCGACACGTTCGCGACCACGAACCTCGACTTCATCCTGCGCGCGCGCGGGATCACGACGATCGCGCTGGGCGGGTTCCTGACCAACTGCTGCGTGGAATCGACGATGCGCACCGGCTACGAGAAGGGCTACCACGTGATCACGCTGTCGGACTGCGTGGCGGCGGCGTCGCCCGAGGAACACGAAAACGCAATCAAGTATGACTATCCGATGTTCTCGGAAGTCCTGACCTCCGACGCGCTGCTGGAGCAGCTGCAGGCCGCGCACGCGCAAGCGTGAGCGCGCACGCTGATGGATCTCGGGATCAAGGGCAGGGTCGCGCTCGTCACGGGCGCATCGAAGGGACTCGGGCTTGGGGTCGCGACCGCGCTCGCCAGCGAGGGCGCAGTGGTGGCGATCAGCTCGCGCACGGAGGCGCGGATCGAGGCGGCCGCGAAATCGATCGGCGCACACGCGTTCGTGCACGACGCCGCCGACGTCGATCAGGCGCCCGAGCTGATCGCGGCGGTGACGCGCGAGCTGGGACCGGTCGACATCCTGGTCGCCAACAGCGGCGGCCCGCCCGCCTCACCCGATGCGCTCGGCTTCGCTCTGACGCAGTGGCGCGCCGCCTACGAGATGCTGCTGCTCGGCCAGATCTCGCTGATCCAGGCGGCGCTGCCGGCGATGCGCGAGCGCGGCTGGGGACGGGTGCTGTCGCTTTCCTCGAGTGTCGTACGGGAGCCAAGCCCGGTGCTGGTGCTCTCGCAGGCGCACCGGGCCGGCCTGCTCGCGGCGCTGAAGACGATCGCCAAGCAGGTGGCTGGGGATGGCGTGACGGTCAACACGCTGCTGCCGGGGCTGATCCTGACCGACCGCACGCGCGAACTCGGCGCTGACAAGCCGGAGCGCCTGGCGAGCATGCCGCTCGGACGGCTTGGCACCGTCGAGGAGTTCGGCGCCGCGGCGGCGTTCCTGTGCTCGGCGCCGGCCGCGTACATAACCGGTACGTCGCTGTTGATCGACGGCGGCGTGGGTCAATCGATCTGAGCGCCTCCCCGCAGCCGCCCGCGACGGCGTCCAGCCGCGCGCTGCGCAGTTTGCAAGCCGGGATCCTGCGACGGCTTGGCGAACTCGTGCGCAACGCGCCGGATACGCGCCTGCAGCAGCTGATGAGCAGCCCCGCCAGGCACGTGATCATCGGCGGGATCGTCTGGCAGCTGCCACAGCAGCTGCCGGCACAGCTGCCCGACGGCGTCGAGGTTTCGATCCAGCTGCGCGTTACCACGCCGGCGCTGCCCGCCCCCGATACATATAGCCTGCTGCTCGCCCAACGCCGCTCGCGCGTGGTTCGCGGCGCGGGCGCCGCGCCGCCGCACATCACGATCACGATCGACGCCATCGAGTTCCTGCGGCTGGCGACCGGCAACGCCAATCCGGTGCGGTCCTATATCGACGGCAAGCTCAAGTTCAGCGGCGATGTGATGCTGGCGATCAGGCTGGTCGGGATGCTGCAGCTGCAGACCGCGTGGCCGTGAACCGCGCCTCCGGGGAGCACCGCGAGCATCAGCCCATAAGCGCGCGAGAAGTGGTGGCTGCCCGCGGGCAGCCACTGCAGCAACCACGGCCGGGCCCTGCGGGCCTATCTGCGGGTGCCCTAAGCCAGCCCAAGCCCTACTTGCAGAGCGTCAGCTTCGGCTGCGCCGGCGGGCGCGTCAGGTTCGTGTAGGTCGCCGAGAACGAGAACCCCGACTGCTTGGCGCCGTTGCCCTTCGAGACCGTGACGCGATAGGCACCGATCAGCTTCGTCGTGGCGGACACGGTGTCGATCTCGCGCGCGGTCTGATCGGTGCTCCACGCGTAGCTGAAGCCGCTGGTAACGGTGGTCCCGTGTTGCACCAGCGGCGTGTAGTCACCACCCACGCTGATCCACGGCGAGCCAATCGGGAACGACAAGCCTTCGCTGGAGAGCTTGTTGAAGCACTGGAACTGGGCGCCGGCGACGTTGAATCGCCAGAAGCTACCGGCCTTCGTCTCGACGATCTCGACGGGTTGCGTGACGCACCCGGTGCCCGCGATGCAGCGCAGCGGCGGAGTCAGCTCGTCCTGAGCCCAGGCGACATCGCCCTTGTGCAGCGCCACCACCGCGTGCTCGGTAGCGTTCACGTAGTTTGCAGGTACGATCCCGCTGCCCCAGGTCACGTTGAAGAACGAGTGCTCACCGATCGAGGAGCTAAGTGCGGCGTAGCCCTTCTGCGTGTAGCTGATCCCCGCGACGTGTTCGTAGGCGGTCTGCACCGAGCGTGCGAACGCGATCGCCTGCGCGTTACCACTGGCGCCGCTCGGCGACGCACTTGCAGTGCCGGCGCCGATCAGCGTCGCGGTCCCGGCCCCGACCAGCGTCGCTGCCCCCGCCGCCCCGATCACGAAACGCGCAAGCTTGTTCATCAAGATCCTCCCGTGGTGCTGTGATAAGGGCACGCGCGCCTTAGCCCGGCGGCTGACCGCGGGGTGCCAACTCCGGTGCCGGCTTGTGGGCATCCTACTGGCAGCGCCAGCAGCCGGCGGTCGCTCACGGAGGACCGTAACCGGGAGTACAGTCAGTTGGCAGAACCGACCGTCGAGCACCTCGTAGTGTGAAGCCGATGCAACAGCACCCGCAAGAGTTGAACGACACCGTTCTGGAGGGCCGCTACGAGCTCCATGCGGTGATCGGCGAGGGCGCGTTCGGTCGTGTGTACCGAGGCTTGGATCGGCGGCTAGCGCGGACCGTCGCCATCAAGGTGATCAAGTCGCCGTGGGGCGACGATCCGAAATGGGTGGAGAGCTTCGAGCAGGAGGCGCGGCTGCTGGCGTGCGTCAGCGATCCGCGGATCGTGCAGATCTTCGACGTCGGCCACGCCCCAGAGGGGCTCTACTACGTCGCCGAGTTCGTCGACGGCGAGAGCCTCGCGAGCCGCCTGGCGCGCGGTCCGCTGGCCCCGCGCGACGCCTGCGAGGTCGCCGAGCAGCTGTGCCGCGCACTCGCACATGCGCACGCGCAGCGGATCGTGCACCGTGATATCAAGCCCGCGAACATCCTGATCTCGAAGCAGGGACAGGTGAAGGTCGGGGATTTCGGGATCGCGCGACTGGCCGAGAGCACGACCGAGATTCCCGCTGCCGCGATCGTCGGCACCCCCAAGTACATGGCGCCGGAGCAGGCCCGCGGCCTGCGCACGACGCCCGCAGTCGACATCTACAGCGTCGGTGTGGTGCTGTACGAGATGCTGGCCGGACGGCCCCCGTTCAGCGGCGCGACCTCGGTCGAGCTGGCGATGGCGCACGCGTACGACCGCCCGGGTCCGTTGCCGGTGGACACGCCGCGAGAGCTCGCCAACGTCGTCACACGCGCGCTGGCCAAGGACCCGGCCGAGCGCTACCGAGACGCAACCTCGATGGCGCAGGCACTCGCGCACGTGCGCGCGAGCGCGCGTGAGCAGGAGCCGACGGAGCACGCGCCGATGCTCGATGAGGAGTTGCGTACCGTCAGTCTGCCCGCCCTGGCAGCGTCCCGCCCCGCGCGGACGCACCCCGAGCGGACTCGGATCGCGCCGCTGCGACCGTCCGCCGCTCGCGAGTACGACCCTGTCGCGCAGCGGCGCAACCTCGCCGTGCTGCTCGCTGGTTGCGCGATCGTGCTGGCGATGATCGCCGGCGCGATCCTGCTGCCAGGCTCGTCACCTGCGCCGGTCAAGACGCCCGACCTCAGTGGGCTGAGCCGCGTGGCGATCGGCGCCCAGGTCCGCCGCGCCGGCTTGCGCGCCCGTTATGCGCAAACGTACAACGCGGATGTGAGGGCGGGCACGGCGATCAGCCAGCGACCCGCAGCCGGGGCTTCCGCGGCTAGGGACTCGACCGTGCGTGTGCTGCTGAGTGAAGGCCCACCGCCGGTGGAGGTTCCGCGGCTCGTCGGGCAGAGCGCCTCCGCAGCTGGGGTGATCCTCGCCTCGCTCGGCCTGAGCTCGAACCTCAACACGGTGCCGGCGCCGGGTACGACGCCCGGTCTCGTGACCGCACAAGCTCCCTCGTCGGGCAGCTATGTCCACGCTCACGACGCCGTGGCGCTGTCGGTTGCAGAGACACCCAGCTGGCGCGCGCTGACCTCGCTTGCGGGAGACGGCGGCGGTCACACCGTCCCGTTCCGCGTCCTCGGCAGCCGCTTCCGGATCGCTTACCGGCTGTCGTACGACGGCATGTGCACGTTCATCTTCTTCTGCGAAGGTCCGAGCGCGCGGATCGTGAACCTCACGACCGGCGCGACCGTGTCGCAGTTCGGCCTCCAGGATGGCGGCGCTCAGAACCATGTGATCGATGCCGGCGCAGGGCTTTATCAGCTGTCGATCTCGCCGGGCGCCGACACGGCAAGCTGGTCGCTGACGGTCGACGATTACTATTGAGCGCAGTTGATGCGCAGGCGGCGACCCCGTCGCGCAGGTCTTCGTCTGGTTCTCATCGTTCGGTGGTTGACGCTGCGCGCGGCTCGAACGCCTCACCCGCGCCAGCTTGCGCTCGGCTCTGATCACGCTCGTGCCACTGTGAGACCGTGTGCCGAAGTTGCACGTAGGCGGCGACACCGGGCAGGGTTGGCAGCCAGAACGAGATCGCCCGGTAGGCCAGCACCGCGACGATCGCCGCGCTGCCGTTCACGCCGAACGCGATCAACGCTCCGATCATCCCCCCCTCGACGGCACCGATCCCGCCCGGCAGCGGGATCGCGTTGGCGAGCATCCCGACGAAGTAGGCCATCACTACGACGGCCGTCGCCGGCGAGGCGCCGAACGCATGAAACGCCGCCCATAGCGTGGCGATGTCAAAGCCCCAGTACGCGACCGCCCCGAGCAGCCCAAGCCGCGGTCTACGCACGACCTCCAGCGCGGTGCTCACGCCCTCCTGCACGGTCCGCGGCACGGTCGCCAGGCGCGCCAGCAGGTGTCGTGCCCGCGGCGGCACCGCAGTTACCGCTCGCATGCGCCGGTCGATGTCACTCGGAACCCACTTGAAGGACAGCACGCCGGCGATCACCGCCGCCCCGAACAGCGCCGGCACGATCGTCAGCGAGCTCGGCGCGTTGCCCGGCAGCAAGCCGGTCGCCAGACCGCCGCCGAAAACCACCAGCGCCGCCATGTAGACGGCGTACAACAGCACCTCGAAGCCCGCCATTCGACGCGCGACCGTGCGTCCGTCGAGGCCCGAGGCGCGCAGCGCCCAGGCGGTCAGCGCAACGCCGCCGGCCCCCGCGGCCGCGAGCAGCTTCGTCGCCACGACGCCGGCCATCGTGATCTGGTAGCTGGCGCTCCAGCCCACTTGCGTGCCCGCGCAGGAGAAAACCGTGCGAAACAGGAAGATGTAGCCGCCGATCGAGGCCGTCTCCAGCACGACGCACAGCACCAACCACCACTTGTCGCCGTGCTCGAGCCGCTGCAGCGTGCTGCCCAGGCCGGTGATCTGCGGCAGCACGACCAGCACCACACCGATCGCGACGATCACCGCCAGCAACGCCGCCAAGCCTCGGCGGTGGCCCCGCAGGAACGCCTTGACGCTGCCGTTCTCATCTCCTGAGAACTGCGGCGGCGGCGTCAGCCGCTGCGCTTGCGGCTCCTGCAGTTTTGCTCGCACACTCTCCAACTTCCCGAATCGGGCCTCACGCAACGCTACCCCACCCGCGCGGTATTGGTGCGCATACAGGCGCGAGGCTCGGGCCGTGCCGCGCGCAAACATGCGCGAGGCTCGGGCCATGCGTAGTCTTGGCGCGATGAGCCTATGCCTACGCTGACGCTGCTGGTCGCCTCGATCGCGTTCGCCGACTCGATCAATCCCTCGACGGTGATGCCGGCGCTGTGGATGGCGAGCACCTCGAAAGCCCACCTGATCAGCTTCAGCGCCGGCGTGTTCGCTATGTACCTGGCCGGCGGCATGGTCCTCGTGTTCGGCCCCGGCCCGGCGCTGATCAAGGCGCTGCACCACCTACAGGGGACCGTCGAGCACTCGATCGAAGCAGCTGCCGGCGTGGCCGTGCTGGCGCTCGCCTGCGGACTCTGGCGCTCGCGGCACAGCCAGCAGATCACGCGACTGCCACAGCCGGGATCCACCGCTGTGGCCGCGTTCACGCTCGGTGCCGGGATCATGGCGGTCGAACTGCCGACGGCGTTCATGTACTTTGGCGCGATCTCGGCGATCCTCGCCTTGCGTCCTTCGGCGCTCGCCGAGGTCTGGCTGCTGATCGGGTACAACGCGCTGTTCGTGGTGCCGCTGTTGGCGATCGCGTCGATCAGGCGGCTTGCGGGAGCCCGCGCTGAACGTTGGCTGGCACGCGGCTGGGAGCAGCTGCTCGGCTTCGGGCAGTTGCTGCTCGCAGGGCTGACCACCAGCGCCGGCGTGGCGCTCGTGCTAATCGGCCTGACGGGGCTGCTTGGCGGCTGATCTGCCGCTGAATCTGCGGGTTTCGTGCAGTCGCTGTTGGCGTCGTCTATCGTCAGTGTTTCAAAATAAAAATTTGAGCTAGAGGATCTGATACGCAAGAGATGAGTGCAGAGGACTTGATAGAGATCGAGCGCGCCGGACGCCGGTGCGCGGTGTGCCGCACCGGACGGCGCTGGCGTCAGCTCGAGGTGATCCGTGTCGCCGGACGTGAGCCGGTGATCCTGTGCGGCGCCTGCCGCGCCCGCCACCCGGTGCCGCCTGCGATCGAACCGATCAAGGCGCCGCCGAGCGTGACCGCGGCCGCGGCGCCGGCACCAGCGGCAAACGCAGCTGCAAAGCAAGCTGGCGCAAACGGCCGCCCGGAGCAGGAGGACCGCCTGCGCAGGGCGCTACGCGAGCTGCCGCGCGGCGAGCATTCGACCGGACGGATCGCGAAAGCCGCAGGGCTGAACCATTCCAAGACGCTCGGCCGCCTGCACAAGCTGAAGGCCGCCAACGAAGTCCACCAGGTCGGCAAGCTGTGGAGCACCGAGCCGCCCGCGAACGGGCTCGAGGCGGCGTTCGACCGCCTGCAGGCGCAGACGAGCAACCTGCGGATCATCCGCGAGCGCACGCCCGTCGCTTAGGGCATTCGAGGATAGGTCGCGGTTAGGGTCAAACGGCGGCGCCTCGGCGCCGCCGGATTGCGCTCAAGGGCGGCAGGCGACTGCCGATCACTGGGATGCTGCCGACCTCGCGACTGGAGTGCCAGATGTCAGACCCGATCCACCTTCTCGTCGTACGTGCGGGCGGCCTTGCCTGGGCACTGCCGATGACGGCGGTTGAGCAGGCCTTCGACCTGCGCCAGCACCACCCCTATCGAGTCGACAATGTCGAGGTCGTGCGCTTCCGGGACCAGATCCTCGAGCTGCTCAACCTCGCCGAGCGTCTCGGCTTCAGCTCCGAGAACCCAGCGGCAGCGGTAGTCGTCTGGGCGTCCGGACGCCGCCGCGCGTTCGCCGTCGATGAGCTCGTCGGCCAGCTCCTGCTCGAGCAGCTGGAGATGCCCACGCTCGCCACCGGCCACTTCGCCAGCGGTGTCGTGTTGCACGAGGAGGAAGTGATTCCGATCCTCGAGCCCGGGGCGATCACCGGTGCCTGGTCGGTCGGCGACACCGGCATGCTC
Source organism: uncultured Solirubrobacterales bacterium (assembly GCA_963709135.1). Taxonomy (GTDB): domain Bacteria; phylum Actinomycetota; class Thermoleophilia; order Solirubrobacterales; family Solirubrobacteraceae; genus Palsa-465. The sequence continues at coordinate 46,813 of CAVPVI010000013.1, forward strand.
GGGTTCACAGAGATGCAGCAGAGTGCGCTGCGGGAAATCGCCAACATCGGCTCCGGCCACGCGGCGACGGCCCTCTCGCAGCTGCTGGGGCGCCCGGTCGAGATCAAATACTCGGAGGCGATCTTGACGGTTCTGGCCGAGGCAATCGACCGCATCGGCGCGCCGATGAGCCGCTCGGCGGTGGTCGACACACCGATCCAAGCCGACAAGGGCACGGTCCTGCTGGTGTTCCCCGACGACACCGGCGAGCAGCTCTGCCGGCTGCTCGGCACGAGCCTCTCAGAGGAGATCGGGCTGACCGCCCTGCAAGAGGTCGGCAACATCCTCGCGACCTCGTATCTGAACGCAATCGTCGAGATGACGGGCATGGATCTCGCACCCGAGCCACCGACCGTCGAAGTCGATTTGCTCGGCCAGTTGCTGTCCCAGAGCGCCGCCAGCAACGGCAGCCCAACGGACCCCACGGTGCTGATGCGCTCCCAGCTCACGATCGAAGCCTCCGACGCAAAGTTCTCGTTCCTGTTCGTGCCGCGGATCGGCTCGGTCGACACGCTGCTGGAGCGCCTCGGCGTGGGCGCGGGGCAGCTCGCCTAACTAAGAGCCTGTCCGAAAGGGCGCGCTCTAACATAGGCCTGCCGGCGCCGATGATCGCCGTCAGCGAAAGCGCAGCGTTTCTTAAGTAGCTCTCACCAACGTTTCCTAGCTTGCCCTGCGATGAGCGCTCCGCGACATCTGTGGTCAGAGAACTGGCAGGAAGAGTCAACGGCGGCCGCGCAGGAGCTCGCCAGGCGCCGCGCGCGGGCAAGCGACTTCGCCGAGCCGGACGCGCCACCCGCCGCCCCCCGCGCGCACCCCGCGCCCACGCGGCTGCGTGCCGGCCGTAGCCGCCGCAGGCTCGACCGCGCGCGGCTGCGGGCCTGGCTCGGCGCGCTAGGTGCTGCGCTGATCGGCTGGGCGCTCGCCGTCATGCGCGGGCTTCGCGGCATCCTGCGCCGGCTGCGTGTCAACCGCCGGCGGCTGCGCGGGGCGCTGCTGCTTGCCTTGGTGGCGGCGCTGGCGGCCGGTGCCGCCTACGCCGGCGTCTCGTCGCTGACCGGCGCAGGCACCACGAGCTCGACGCTGGCGAGCGACACCCAACCGTGGCTGGGGGTCGAACTGGCCAGGTCCGTGTTCGGCAACAGCGGCCTGACCGTCGGAGGCTTCTCCGGGGGCTTCCCGGTCGCCACCGGGGTACTGGTGACCGAAGTGATCCCGCGCAGCCCGGCAGCGGCAGCCGGTTTGCAGCCGGGTGACGTGCTGACGTCGGTCAACGGCCGGCCGGTCGCCTCGCCCGCCGACGTGCAAGCCGCGCTCGCCGGCCTGCGGGCCGGCGATCCTGTATCGCTCCAATATCAGCAAGGCGCACTGACGTACACGACCCATGCCACCCTGGTCGCGCGCCCCGCCGGCTACCCATGAGCTTCGCGGCACCGCAGTATCTCCTGGGATTGCTGGCGATCCCGCTGCTGGTCGTGTGGTATTCCGGCCAGCAGCGCCGGCGGGTGGCGGCGGCCGCAGGCTTCGTGACGCCGGCGCTGAGCGCGTCGGTGGCGCCGCGCGCGCCACGCTGGCGCCGGCACGCGCCGATGCTCGCGTTCGCGCTGGCGCTGGCGGTGCTGATCGCGGCGGCGGCGCGCCCGCAACGCAGCGTCGCCGAGCCGGTCACGAACGGCGCGGTGATGCTCGCCAACGACGTCAGCAGCTCGATGAACGCGACCGATGTCGCGCCCTCCCGCGAGGGCGCGGCGAAGCGCGCCGCACGCCAGTTCGTCGCCAGCGTGCCCGGCAGCGTCGAGGTCGGGCTGCTGGCGTTTGCGCGCAAGCCGATCGTGCTGCAGTCGCCCTCGAGCGACCACGCGCTGACGCAGGACGCACTGACGCACTTGCCGGCCACCAGCGGCGGCACGGCGGTCGGCGGAGCGATCCTGACCGCGATGGACGCACTGCAGAGCGTGCCGAAGATCGCCGGCAAGCGCCCACCGGGAGCGATCGTGCTGATCTCCGACGGCGCTTCGAACGTCGGCATCGGACCGCTGCAGGCGGCTCGCGAGGCGAAGGCCGCCCACATTCCGGTCTACACGATCTCGGTTGGCACCGCGCACGGCATGATCACGATCAGGCTGCACGGCAAGCTGATCACCGGGCCGGTGCCGGTCAGTCGCCAGCAGCTGACCGCGATCGCAAGGGACTCGGGCGGGAAGGCATTTGCGGCTTCCGACAGCGCCGGCGTCGAGATCGCCTACAAGCGACTGGCCGCGCGGCTCGGGCGCCGGCAGGTCAAGCACGAGATCACCGCGAGCTTCGCCGGCGGCGGGCTGCTGCTGCTGGCGCTCGGCAGCGCGATGTCGCTGGGCTGGTTCGGCCGCCTCGTCTAGCTGGATGACCGAAGGTAACTGCAACGAGAGGACGCGATGAACGAGACCGAGCAAGCAGCGCAGCTGCGCACGCAGGCGCGCGACGCCCTGCAGGAGGCGCTCTACGAGATCAAGCGCGTGATCGTCGGGCAGGACGCGATGCTGGAGCGGCTACTCGTGAGCCTGCTCGCCGGCGGCCACGTGCTGCTGGAGGGCGTGCCGGGGCTGGCCAAGACGCTGACCGTGAAGACGCTCGCCGCCGTGCTCGGCGGCACTTACAACCGCATTCAGTTCACGCCCGACCTGGTTCCCGCCGACCTTGTCGGCACGCGCGTGTACCGCCCCGACAGCGGCCGCTTCGACACCGAGCTGGGCCCGGTGCTGTGCAACTTCCTGCTCGCCGACGAGATCAACCGCGCGCCGGCGAAGGTGCAGTCGGCGTTGCTGGAGGTGATGCAGGAACAGCAGGTGACGATCGGCGGGAGCACCTATGCGGTGCCCGCCCCGTTCGTCGTGATGGCGACCCAGAACCCAATCGAGTCCGAGGGCACGTATCCGCTGCCGGAGGCACAGGTCGACCGCTTCCTGATGAAGATCCTGGTCGGCTACCCGAGCGTCGGCGAGGAGGCGGCGGTCGTCGGGCGCAGCCTCGGCGATCCGGTAGCGGTGCGGGAGCGCCTGCCGCTGGAGGACCTGCGCCGCCATGCGCGGGCGACACACAGCGTGATCGTCGACCGCGAGACGATCGGCTACGCGGTCGCGCTCGCCGACGCGACTCGGCACCCGGCGCAGCACGGACTGGGGGAGCTCGCGGGCTTGATCGAGTTCGGCGCGAGCCCGCGGGGGCCGATCGGGCTCGTCCAGGCGGCCCGCGCGCTGGCGCTGCTGCGCGGGCGCGGCCACGTCCTCAGTGACGACATCCGTGACCTCGCGCCCGATGTCCTGCGCCACCGGATCGTGCTCTCCTATGACGCGCTCAGCGAGGGCGTCAGTGCCGACGAGCTGCTCGAGCGAGTCTTGAGCGCCGTGCCCGAACCAGGCGCCGACCACCTGATGCACCCTGTCCCGACGCCCGTGAGGGCGCGATGAGCGGCTCGTCGTCGGTGGGCGGGTCGCTGCTGGTGGGCGAGTCGGGGCTCGCACGCGCGGGGGCGTCGTGAGCGGTTCGCTGCTGGCGCCTCCCGCCGCGCGCCAGGGTCCTGGCCCGCTGGCGGCGCCGCTGGTCGAGGCGCTCGATGTGGTCGTCAGCCGGCTGGTCGCGCGACTTGCGCCTGGGGACCGGCGTGCCACCGGTGTGGGTGCCGGCACCGAGCTCGCGCAGCTGCGCGCCTACGAGCTCGGCGACGACGTACGCCACATCGATCCGGCAGCGACCGCACGAACGGGCCAGCCGCACGTGCGCGTACATGTGCCCGAGCGCGCACTTACGACCTGGATCGTGCTCGACGTCTCGCCCTCGATGGCGTTCGGCACCGCGCGGCGCTTGAAGGCCGACGTCGCCGAGGGGGTGGCGCTCGTATTCGGACGCCTGGGGGTGCGGCGCGCGGGCAGTGTCGGCCTGGTCGCATTCGGCGCGACGGAGCCGCGCTTGCTGGCGCCGCGCGGCTCGAAGCCGGGGATCGTGGCGCTGGCGCGGATGCTGGCGGAGGGCGTCGCCCCCGACGGGCAACACGACCGCGAGGGCCTCGCGGGAGCGCTGCTGCGCCTGGGCCGGATGGCCGTCCGGCCGGGGCTCGTGGTGGTGATCTCCGACTTCCGTGACCAGCAGGCCTGGCAGCGGCCGCTGGGCTCGCTGCGCGTGCGTCACTCGATGATCGCGGTCGAGATCACCGATCCGCGCGAAGCCGAGCTGCCCGCGGTCGGGCAGCTGGCGCTGATCGATCCGGAGAGCGGCGCGCGAGTGCAGATCGACACTTCGAGCCGGCGCCTGCGCGAGCGCTTCGCGGCGCTCGAGCGCGAGCGCCGGGCGCGGGTGGCCGGCGAGCTGCGCCGGCTGCGCGTCGACCACGTCGCGCTGTCGACCGGCGAAGACTGGTTGCTCGCACTCGGGCGCCGTCTGCGATGAGCTTCGCCGCGCCCGGCTGGCTGGCGGCGCTGGCGCTGGTGCCGATCGCGATCGCGGCGTCGATCGCCGCGCGCCGGCGCGCGCGGCGCTACGCGGTCCGCTTCCCGGCGGTCTCGACGCTGGCGCTGCTCGACGCCGGCGGGGCGTGGCGGCGGCGTCTCCCGGCGGCGTTCGCACTGGCCGCGATCGCCGCGCTGGCGCTCGCGCTCGCGCGCCCGCACGTCAGCTACAGCGCCTCCGCGCGCGAGGCTTCGGTGATGCTCGTCAGCGACGAATCCGGCTCGATGGCCTCAACCGATGTGCAACCGAGCCGGCTGGCCGCCGCCGAGCGCGCTGCCAACAGCTTCATCGCCTCGCTGCCGAGCGGCGCACGTGTCGGCGCGATCGCGTTCTCGAGCGCGGTCAACGCCGTGCAGGCGCCGTCGAGCGATCACGCCGGCGCGCGGTCTGTGATCGACTCGCAGGTGGCGGACGGTGCGACCGCCACCGGCAACGCGCTGGCGTTGGCGCTGAGCTTGCTCGACGGATCCAATCCAAAGCACGCCCCGGCGGCGATCGTGCTGCTCTCAGACGGCGCCGCCAACGCCGGCCTGGACGTGCTCAGCGTTGCCGGCGACGCAGCGCGCGAGCGGATCCCGATCTACACGGTCGCGCTGGGCACCGCCGACGGGACGCTGGCCAACCCCGATCCGTTCGCGCCGGCAATCGCGGTGCCGCCCGATCCCCAGCTGATGGCCGCGATCGCGCAGACCTCCCGCGGGCGCACGTTCGACGCCCAAAGTGCCGGTCAGCTGAGCGCGATCTACAAGCACCTCGGCAGCCAGCTCGGCACTGTCACACGCAAGCGGGAGGTGACCGCCGAGTTCGCGCTCGGCGCGCTGGTGCTGCTGGCGCTGGCGCTCCTGTCCTCGACCCGCTGGTCGCCGCGCCTACCGTGATCCAGGCCGCCGCTCACGCCGCTTTGTTCGAGGAAGCGGCGCGTTCGCCGTGCTCGTCCAGACGCCGTTGCGCGCTGATCAGCTGCGCGCGCAGCTCGTCGGGGAGGCGCTCACCGAACTGCCCCAGGTAATCCCGGATCTGCAGCAACTCGGCTTGCGCCGCGAGCTCGTCGACCGCGAGCACCTGCTCGATCGCGCCAGGCGCGAGCTCGAGCCCACCGAGCTCGAGATCGGCGGGCGTGGGGATCAGCCCGATCGAGGTCGCGCGGGCGCCGGCGCCGTGTTCGCAGCGCCGGAAGATCCACTCGAGCACGCGCGCGTTCTCGCCGAAGCCGGGCCACAGGAACTGACCCTCGTCGTCCTTTCGAAACCAGTTCACGTGGAAGATCCTCGGCAGGCGCGCGCCCTCGCGGTGGCCGATCGCCAGCCAGTGCGCGAAGTAGTCGCCCATGTTGTAACCACAGAACGGCAGCATCGCGAACGGGTCGAAGCGCAACTCGCCAACCTTGCCACCGGCTGCAGCCGTCGTCTCGGAGCTGATCGACGCCGCCAGGAACACGCCATGCGGCCAGTCGAACGCTTCGCGCACGAGCGGGGCGACGCTCGCGCGGCGCCCGCCGAACACCAACGCGTCGATCGGCACGCCCGCCGGGTCGTCCCACTCGGGCGCGATCGAGGGACACTGCTCCAGCGCCACGGTGAAGCGCGCGTTCGGGTGCGCGGCCGGCGTCGACGAGGCAGGCGTCCAGTCCTCGCCGTGCCAGTCGAGCAGGTGGCCCGGGGGCTCGTCGGTCATGCCCTCCCACCACACGTCGCCGTCGTCGTCCAGCGCGCAGTTGGTGAACAGCGCCCGCTGCCTGATCGTGGCCATCGCATTCGGGTTGGTCTGCTCGCTCGTGCCCGGAGCGACGCCGAAGAAGCCGGCCTCGGGGTTGATCGCGTACAGGCGACCATCGGCGCCGAACTTCATCCAGGCGATGTCGTCGCCGATCGTCTGCACCCTCCAGCCGGGGATCGTCGGCACCAGCATCGCGAGGTTGGTCTTGCCGCAGGCCGACGGGAAGGCGGCCGCGATGTACTTGATCGTGCCCTGCGGTGAGATCAGCCTGAGGATCAGCATGTGCTCCGCGAGCCACCCCTGATCGCGGGCGATCACCGACGCCACCCGCAACGCCAGGCACTTCTTGCCCAGCAACGCGTTGCCGCCGTAGCCCGAGCCGAACGACCAGATCTCCCGCGTCGCCGGGAAATGCACGATGTACTTGTTCTCAGGGTTACAGGGCCACGGAACATCCGCTTTGCTCCCGGTCAGCGGCATTCCCACCGAATGCAGGCACGGCACGAACTCGCCGTCCTCTCCGAGCACCGCCAGCGCCCCCCGCCCCATGCGGGTCATGATCCGCATCGACACAGCCACGTACGGCGAGTCGGTGAGCTCAACGCCGATGTAGGACTTGTCAGACCCGATCGGCCCCATCGAGAACGGCACGACGTACATCGTGCGGCCCTGCATTGCGCCGTCGAACAGTGCTGTCAGCTGCTCGCGCATCGGCTCCGGCGCACACCAGTTGTTGGTCGGGCCGGCATCCTCCGGACGTGGCGAGCAGATGAACGTGCGATCTTCGGCTCGGGCCACATCACGCGGGTCTGACCAAGCGAGATAGGAGCCAGGACGCTTGGCCTCCGACAAGCGCTGGAACGTGCCCGCGTCGGTAAGCAGCCGGCAGAGGCGCTCGTACTCCTCCTCGGAGCCGTCGCACCAGTGGATCGACTGCGGTCGCGTTAGGCTGGCGATCTCCCTGACCCACCCAAGCAGACGGGGATGGACGCAACTATCGGCGACCAATTGGTCGCCAGGCGTAATGCTCATCGCCGCAGTGTTGACACTCCGCGCAGGCCTGTCTTTGGCCGAACGTCTAACAATCCCAGTGTCGAGCAATCCGGCCGTCAGGCAGCGGGCTCGTGCTCGTGGCCGTCCTCGTGCTCGTGCTCGTGCTCGTGGTCGTGGTCGTGCGCGTGATCATGGCCGTGCGCGTCGTGGTGCTCGTGGTCATGGCCGTGCGCGTAGTGGTGCTCGTGGTCATGGCCGTGCGCGTAGTCATGGCCGTGCCCGTGGTCGTGCTCGTCCCCGTGGTCGTGGCCGTAACCTGACGCTTGTACGCGGGCACGGTCGGCAAGGGTCCAGGAGGCGCAGCCGCTCAGAGCGGCGACCGCGAGCACGGACGGCCAAGCGCCGATGCGCTTGGCGAGCGGGTGCGATCCAACGAAGCCGCCGAGGTAGACGCCGAGCAGCGCCGTGGCGGTCACCGGCCCTGTCCGCTCGACCCAGGCGCGGGTACACCAGGCGCCTGCGGCCGCCAGCACGGCGCCGCCGAGCGGCCGCACGCCGGTCTCTCTGGCGACGAGATAGCCGGCAACGAGTGATCCGGCCGCGATCGGTGCAGTGGGAAGCTGAGTCATCGGGTGAAGGGTACGCCCAGCCGGCAGCTCGACGCGAAACGTCCGCGATCGGGACGTTTCGCGTCGAGCTGCCCACGGCGATCGGTCGCTGGCCACGATCGCGAGTTGACACGCCGTCACGGCGGAAAACTACCGATGCCGGCGCTGTACAGGCTGGGCAAATTATGGTGTTGGCCATGGAGGGCATCAGATTGCCACTCGTAGATCGCGGTCAGCGGTCCGTCCCTGTCGTGCGATGGGTCGCGAACACGGGCCTGCCCACGACGAGATCGCTGATCGCACAGTCGCAAGAGGCGGGTGCCGATTGCGCCCGGACGCTGAGCTACCTGGTCAGCGCCCCGTGGGGTCAGGTCACCGCTCCCTGGGGACAGCGTACCCGCTACTGGCGTCGCGCCCCGCTCACGCGGCGGCGAGACCCGATCGAGGTGGCGCTCGTAGGCGGCAACATCACCACCGGCGTCGTACGCGTCGGTGACACGGTTCGCCGCCCGCGCGGCGCGGCCTCGCAGTTCACCGAGCAGCTGCTACTCCTTCTGCAATCGGTCGGGTTCAGCGGTGCCCCGCATTGGCTCGGAGTGGACGACCAGGGGCGCGATATGTTCAGCTACCTGCCCGGCAGAGTCGCGGCCGTGAACGAGCACCTGTCCGACCAGCAAGTCGTGGCGGTCGGCGCCCTGTTGCGGGCGTTTCACGACGCGACCCGCGGCTCGGTACTGGCAGCCGGGCAGGAGACGGTCTGCCACCATGACTGCGGTCCTCACAACATCGTCTTCGGCAAGCACGACCAGCCGTACGCGATGATCGACTTCGACCTTGCGGGCCCCGGCGAGGCGCTCTCCGACATCAGCTACTCGGCGTGGCTGTGCTGCATCAACTCAGCCTGGCTGAAGCTGGCGCCACTTGACGATCAGGCAAGGCAACTGCGGCTGCTGACCGACAGCTACGGGCTCCCGCGTCGCCGCCGCCGCGAACTACTGGACGCACTCGGCTCGCGCCAACTGGAGAGCATTCGCTGGGCCAAGCAGTGCCTCGCGGGCGGCGAAGCGAGCGACAGCATTCGGCAGCACGCGGAGCGCACCCTGACCGGATGCAAACGGGAGCACCTGTTCGTGTTCGCCAACCGCACGACGTTCGACCGCGCCTTGCGCTGACGATCCCCCGCGACCGGCCTCCGGCTCTCAAGATTTGTCGATAACGGTCGAGCATCGGGATATGGTCACCCTTGCGCCGTTTTCTCTCGATCGCACCTACCGCCTCGTTACCCGCAGCGACTTCGACGGCCTGGTTTGCGCCGCCCTTCTCAAAGAACTCGACCTCCTCAGCGAGATCCTGTTCGTCCACCCCAAGGACGTGCAAGACGGCAAAGTCGAACTGACCGCCGACGACATCACGACCAACCTGCCGTACCGCCCTGAGGTGGCACTGTCGTTCGATCACCACTCCTCAGAGCAGCAGCGCGTGCAGACGGATGCCGGCAACCGCGTGATGATCGCCGACGCCGACTCGGCCGCGCGGGTCGTCTACGACCACTTTGGCGGCACGACACGGTTTCCCCGGGTGAGCGCCGAGATGATGGATGCCGTCGATCGCGCGGACGCCGCGCGACTGTCGATCCAGGACATCCTCGACCCCCAGGGTTGGATCCTTCTGAACTTCCTCATGGATCCCCGCACCGGCCTCGGACGCTTCAAGGAGTTCCGCATCTCGAACTACCAGCTGATGCTGGCGCTGATCGACAGCTGCCTGACCCTGCCGATCGAGCAGATCCTCGAGAGTCCCGACGTCGCGCAGCGCGTCGCCTTCTACCGTGAGCACTCCGAGGCAGCCGCCGAGCAGATCCGGCGCTGCTCGACCGTCCATGGGCGCGTGGTGGTGCTCGACCTTCGCAACGAGGATCTGATCCATCCGACCAACCGGTTCCTGCTGTACGCGCTCTACCCGCAGTGCCGGGTATCGATTCACGCGCTCTGGGGCCTCGCGAAGCAGAACACCGTGTTCGCCGTGGGACGCTCGATCATCGACCGCACATCGGCGCTCGACATCGGCGCCTTGATGCTCGCTCACGGCGGCGGCGGCCACGAGGCCGCCGGCACCTGCCAGATCGCCAACGACGAGGCCGAAGCGGTGCTGTCCGAACTCATCAACACGATCGCCGACGCGGAGCGCGACCCGACCGTCGGCTAGTAAGCGCTTTCCGCGATCGCCTGGGCGCGGGTTACCCAGACGCGATCGGCGATCACGGTGCGCGAGGGCGAGCGCGCGGGCCTTCCGGTGACCCAGGCTACCTCCTCACTGGAGGGGCAGTGGAAGCAGCGGGCGACCCGGTGATGCGGAACGTGCGGATGCCCTCGCCGCGATCGATCGCCTCCACCCGCTCGCGCTGGGTGTCCAGAAAGCCGCTGAGCGCGACTTCGAGGCCCTTCCCTTCGGCGAACAGGTCACACATCTCCGACACGGGGACCTGGTCCTCGTTCAGGCGCTTGGCGATTTGCGCGAGCCGCTCATAGCCCGCCTCGAAGGTCAGCTCGGTGGGCCCTGAGCGCTCGTCGGTCTCGGTACTGCGGCTGATCATGCTGTGTTGCTCCCGGGATCGAGGTTGACGTGCTCGACGAGCGCCCGCGCGCGGCCGTCGTGCAGATGCAGATCGATGCGGCTGCCGGCGCTCAGATCGGCCGCCGAGCGAGCCGGCTCGCCACCCACCCTACTGGCGAGCAGCCAGCCACGAGGGCGAAAGTCCTGAGCAGCGATCAAGGCCGCGCGGTGCGATGCGTCGCGGCGCGCGTCAGCGAGGCGACGGCGAACGCTTACGGTCAGGAGCGCGCACTCGCGCTGCACGAGCTCGCGGATCCTGGACTCGCGCCGGTCCGCGCCGGCCCGCGCCTCCCCCGAGAGGCGCGTAAACGCGCCACCGTAGTCGCGCGTGTGGTCGGCGAGCTGCCTTCGCGTGCCTTGCCTGAGTCCCGACCCGTACTCACGGATCTGCCCCGCTAAAGCCGACAGCTGATCGCCCGTGCGCGCCAATGCTGCGGCGCAGTCTCGAACACGACCGGCGCGGAGCGCGAGCAGGCCGGGACCGTCGAGCAGCTGCACACCGGTGTGCATTCGCTCGGCGGCGTCGCTCAGCCGCCGCGGAACGGCTCGCAGCTGCGCGGACGCAGCGCCGACGCTCAAGCGGAGCTCGGCCGCCGAGGGGACGACCAACTCAGCCGAGCGCGAGGGCGTGAACGCCGGCCAAGCGACGTGGTTGCACACAGGGTTGTTATCGGTGTGGCCGATCGCGCAGACAACCGGGACCTCGCAAGCGAACAGCGCACGGCAAAGGCGCTCGTCGTCGAAGCAGACGAGATCCTGAACCGAGCCGCCGCCGCGAGCCATGATGATCACGTCGACGAGCGGATGGTCCTGGAGTCGCGCGAGCGCGTCGATCAGTTGGCGCGGTGCGGCCTTACCCTGCACAAGGCTCACGCAGGTGACGACATGCACAGCTGGCCATCGGTCGGTGAGCGACCGGATCACGTCACTCATCCCGTCGGATGATTGGCCGGCGATCACACCGACCGCCCGCGGGAACCTGGGCAGCGCCAGGCGGCGCGCGGGGTCACAAAGACCTTCGGCTGCCAGCACGGCCAGCAGCTGAGCGCGACGGCGCAGCAGCTCGCCCTCGCCGGCGAGGCTGACCTGGCTGACGATCAGATGCAGCGCGCCGCGCTCGGCGAACAGATCCGGGCGGTCGACCCGAACCTGGACCAGATCGCCATGCCTTGGCTTGTGCTCCAGGCGCTCCGCGTCGCGCCGGAAGACCTTGCACGACAGCAGCGACTCGCCATCGGTCAGATCGAAGAACAGCATCCCGCGAGGCGTGGCGTGTACCTTCTGGATCTCGCCCTCGATCAGCGCGCCGCCGACCTCCCGCAGCGCACGACCCAGCCGTGCCGCATACTCGCTGACGGTCAGGACGTCGGACTTCACCCGCTCGTAGAACAAGACCTCGACAATATGCCGCCCGGCGGACAGATCCACTAGCCCACTAATGAGTGGCAGAGAGACTCCGGCGACGCGAGCTGCCTCCAAGGCAGGCGTCGCCTTCGCGCTTCACGAGTATCAGCACGACCCGGCCGCCGCCTCCTACGGACTGGAGGCGGCGACCAAGCTGTCGGCCGACCCGGCCCGCGTGTTCAAGACTCTGATCGTGAGCTTGGGCGACGCGCTGCTGGTCTGCATCCTGCCGTCGCACGCGACGCTCGACCTGCGCGCGCTGGGTAAGCACGCGGCAATGGCGCCCGTGCAACGCGCCGAGCACGTGAGCGGCTATGTCGCCGGCGGCATCAGCCCACTCGGTCAACGGCGTGCGCTGCGGACGCTGCTTGACGAAAGCGCCATGAAGTTCGAGACGGTGTTCGTCAGCGCCGGGCGGCGCGGAATGCAGATGGAGCTCAGGCCGGCCGACCTCGTCAAGCTGACACACGCCGAGATGCGCCGGCTGTGCCGCGCGGGCGCCGAATGATGTTGTGCGAGCTCAGAGACGGACGCGCACGAGCATCATGTCTCGTACGTCGCGATGATCACCGCGCGCGCCAGCGTATGGCTGAACAGGTTGAAACCGAGCAGCGCAGGCGTGGCCTCCGCGTCGATGCCAAGCGTCTCGACGTCCACTGCGTGCACGGTGAACACGTACCGATGCGGGCCGTGGCCCGCGGGCGGCGCGGCACCGATGTAGCGCGCGGCGCCGGCGTCACCGCGTAGCGTGATCGCGGGGGTTGGAAGGTGCGCACCGGGGGCGCCGGCCCCTGTCGGCAGCTCCGTGACCTCGACCGGGATGTCAGCCACCGCCCAGTGCCAAAAACCGCTTCCGGTCGGCGCATCAGGATCGAAGCAGGTCACCGCGAAGCTCTTCGTCTCGGCCGGGAAGCCTGACCAAGAAAGCTGAGGGGAGACATCCTCGCCGCCGGCGCCGAACACGCCCGAGACTTGTGGCAGCGACAGTGGCTGTCCCTCGGCGATGTCGCTGCTCGCCACCGTGAAGGACGGAACTTCGGGCAGGAACTCGTGGGGCAACTCTGGGCGCTTGGCGGTGGTCATGGCAGCTCCTTCATCAGTCAGGGGCACGCGTCAAGCTGAACCCCGGGTCTCGCGTCAGGATATCGAGCGGTGCGAAGCGGCGGCGCTGTTCGCGCTCCGGGCGCAGGCAGCCCGCGCCCGATCTCAGATCCCTCACGTAGCTTCTGTGTCTCGCCTAGGAGCTCGAGCTTTCTGAGCGACTGGTGTTCGATTTGGCGTATCCGTTCGCGGGTGACGTTGAATGTGCGGCCGACCTCGTCGAGCGTGCGCGGACGCTCGTCGCCGAGCCCATAACGCAACTCGAGGACACGCCGTTCGCGGTAACTGAGGTTCTTGAGCGCCACATCGAGGGCTTCCCTGGTGAGAATCTCGACGGCGCGCTCGTAGGGAGACTCGGACTGATCGTCAGCGATGAACAGGCCGAACTCGGACTGCTCATCGTCCCCCACGGGTTTCTGGAGCGAGACTGGCGCCTGCGTCGAGCGCTTGATCGAATCGACGTCGTCGGGCTCGATGCCGGTGACTTCGGCGAGCTCATCGATGGTCGGCTCGCGGCCTAGCGCTGTCACCAGCTTGCGCTCCGCGCGGCCAATCTTGTTGACCTTCTCGACGACGTGGACGGGAATCCTGATTGTGCGGGACTTGTCCGCCAACGCACGCGCGATCGCCTGGCGAATCCACCAGGTGGCATACGTCGAGAACTTGAAGCCCTTGCGGTAGTCGAACTTCTCCGCTGCGCGCACCAGGCCAATCGTTCCTTCCTGGATCAGATCGAGAAACGGCAGCCCTTGATTGCGGTAGTTCTTCGCAATCGAAACGACGAGCCGCAGGTTGCACTCGACCATCCTCTGCTTGGCGCCGAGGTCCCCGCGCCAGATCTGCTTCGCGAGCTCGACCTCCTCCCGCGCGTTCAGCAGCCGCGCCTTGCCAATGTCCCTGAGGAACAACTGCAGCGCATCGGTGGTGCTGTCTGGCTTGAGATGCAGGGCAGCCTTGCGCCGGGCGCGCTTGTCCAGAGCTCGCTCGACGTCGAGGCTCGCCAGCGTGGCGGGGTCGACTTCCTCGACCAGCTCGATCTCATGACGCTCGAACAGACCATGCAACTCTTCGAGGTCGGCTTCGTCAAGATCGAGCTCCGCAGTCGCGGTCGCGATATCGGCGTAGGTGAGGACACCCAAATGCTGGCCGCGAGCGATCAGACCCTTGGTCTCTTCGAGCTCCTGCAGGTCCGCTACTGACATCAGCGACCGTCTCGCGTCCCGCGCTCGCGGTCCACGCGCCGGCGATCAAGCGGGCATCGCCGGCAACGGGCAAGATTCTGGTACGTCGGAGTCATTTGCGTCCGCCTTCCGTCCCTCGATTGGATCCGCGCGGAAGGAAGAGGGTCCAGAAACCGAGCGCTTACGATCATCCAGGAAGGCGGTCACCAAGCAGCCGGTGCGTACGCCCATGGAAGACGACACCCCCCGCAGCCAGAAATGTGGACCGGAGGGACAGCGCCCTCGACTCTACTCCCATCGCAAATGATGGCCTCAGGAAAGGGTCTGGACGATGGCCTCAGGAGGCGGGTTCAGCCGATCCGTGAGCTTCGACAGCGGAGGACTCGGAGCCCTCGCGTCCGCCCCAGAATCCGACCGTCCACAGGCCAAAAGTGAAGCGGTGCTCCGGTCGCGGGGCCAGTCGAAGTCGCGATCGGCGTCGGGGGTAGCCGCCGGTTGGGTCATTGGTCCACCTCTGCTTCTTGATTGAGACGCACGCTCACGGCCAGCGCGCGACGGAACCGCGCGAGCGTCTGCTCGTCGCGTTCGCCGGGCTCGATCACGGTGCCCTCGCGCAGCTTCCAGCGCTCCGCGACGGCGCCGGGATCCTCGCCGGCGAACACGGCGGCGGCCTGCACCGCCGCGCCGAGTGCAACCAGCTCCTGTTCATCGGGGACCTCGACCGGCCTGCCGGACAGCCGTGAGACGGTCTCGCGCCAGATCGCGCCACGCGCGCCACCCCCGACCAGGATGATCGGCGCCTGCGGATCGAGCTCGCCGGTGGCCGCGCTGACGTCGTCGAGCGCCGCCAGCAGCGTCGCGATCACGCCCTCGTAGCTGGCGCGCAGAATCTGCCCCGGGGTGGTGGTATGCCGCAAGCCGGTGATCGTGCCCGCCGCGCGCGGCAAGTTGGGCGTCCGCTCGCCATCCAGGAACGGCAGCACCACAACCTCACCGCCGGCCTGCACCGCTTCGCGCTCGAGCCTCAGCCAGCCGGCAACACGGTCAACGACCGTGGTCGCGTTCAGCGTGCACGCGAGCGGTAGGAAACGGCCGGTGGCATCGGCAAATCCGGCGACGACGCCCGTCTGATCGCTGATCGGGGTCCGCGACACGCAGTAGACGGTGCCCGACGTCCCGAGGCTCATCACCGCCATCCCGGGAGCAGCCGCGAGCGCGAGCGCGGCGGCCATGTTATCGCCGGTACCCGGGCCGACCAGCGTCCCCGTTCGCAGGCCAAGCTCGGCCGCCGCGCGCGGCCGCACGCTCCCTGCCGCCTGCGCAGGACCGAGTACGCGCGGGAGCAGGTCGGACCTCAACTGCACGCCGGGCAACCGCAGCGCCGTCTCGTCGTAGCGCTCACGTGTGACCGACCACCAGCCGGTCCCGGATGCATCACCGCGGTCGGTAACCGCTTCGCCGCACAGGCGCTCGGTCAGATAGTCGTGGGGCAAGCGCACCGCATCGGTCGCGCGTGCCACCTCGGGCTCCACCCGGCGCAGCCACGCCCAGGAGGAGATCGTCAACGACGCTACAGGCACGACACCGATCTGCTGCGCCCACTGCTCCGCCCCGAGCGCGTCAACGAGCGCGCTGGCGTCCTGCGCGCAACGCACGTCATTCCACAGAATCGCCGGACGCAGTGGCTGCTGGTCGGCGCCAAGCACGACCAGGCCGTGCTGCTGGCCGGCGATCGAGATCGCGTCGAGCCTGCCTGCGAGCTCGGTCTGCGCGATCGCCGCACGCAGCGCCTCCCACCACACGCGTGGATCGGTCTCCCGCGCCCCGTCCTCCCCGAGCACCGAATGGGGCGCGTAACCGAAGCCCGCCACCTCGCCCGCGTCGACATCGACAACCACCACCTTCGTCGCCTGCGTCGAGCAATCAACGCCGGCGACCAGCGTGTGCCCCGCGTGCGGCCGGCTGGAGCGAACGATCGCTGAACCCGTGCCGGACACTAGTGGACCATCCTGCAATTCCCGTGCCGCGTCGCGGCTGCAAATCTTCGCCTCACGATCGAATCGTATTCGCGGAGGAGACCACTAGGCGAGCGCTTTGGCGAGGTCCCCGAGCAGCGTCACCATCTCCACATCCTCGTGGACCAGATGCTGGAGCATGGCCCGATCGACGCCGGCTGCTTGGTAGCGCGCGAGCGTTTGCGCAACCTGCTCAACGGTGCCGGACAACTCCGGCGACTGCGTGAGCTTGGTGGTCTGGTGCCAGACGGTAAGCCGGTCCTTGACCTCGCCCTCGTCGCGGCCGACCACGCAACCGGCCATCAGCGAGAAGCGAAGCGGCTCGCGTCCCGCCGCGTGCGCGGCGTCGCGCACCGTCTGACAACGCTCGCGCGCCTGCTCGAGCGTCGGCGCGAGGGTGTTGTACTCATCGGCAAATCGCACCGCGGCGCCCACGCTGCGCGGGAGCGCCCTGCCGCCGACGATGATCGGTGGCCGCGGCGCCTGCACCGGCTTGGGCCACACATCGTCAGCTTCCGTCCATTGCCGGACGACCTCCGCCAGCTGGCGCTCGAACTCGTCAAAGCGCCAGCGCGTGTCTCCGAACTCAAAACCGTAGGCGGCGTGCTCGGGCTCAAACCAGCCGGTGCCGATCCCGAGCTCGACGCGCCCGGCCGAGATGTGATCGACGCTCACCGCCGATTTGGCGAGCACCGAGACATGCCGGAAGGTGACCGGCGAGACGAGCGTCCCGAGGCGAATCCGCTGCGTGCAGGCGCCCAGCGCCGCCAGCGTCGCCCACGCATCCAGCGAACCGGCCGGGTCGCCGCGGTGGATCGAGCGGTAATGGTCCGAACGGAAGAAGCCATCGAGATCGGCGTGCTCGGCGGCCCGCGCCAACGCCAGCCACTGCTCCCAGCTGACCCCCTCCTGACCCTCGACCATCAGGCAGATCCGCAAACGCTCACCCCGACTCGATCTCGAATACCGACTGCAAGATTACGCCGGCACGCCGGGCGCCGGAGCAGCGCAGGGCAGGGCAGCGCCAGCGCACCGCCGGAGCAGCGACAGGGCAGCGCCGGCGCAGCGCCAGGGCAGCGCCGGAGCAGCGACAGGGCAGCGCCAAAGCAGCGCCACAGCAGCTGTTCCGGCCACGGGCGCTTCACGAGTTGTTCACGAGCGCCGTCGCGGGCCTGCCTATATTGCGCTCTCTGTGGAGGCCGTCAAAGCGAAGGGTTTGACGAAGCGTTTCGAGCGCACCGCGGCGGTCGACGGCGTCGACCTGACGGTCGCGCCCGGCGAGGTGCGGGGCCTTCTCGGTCCCAACGGCGCCGGCAAGACGACGCTGCTGCGCATGCTGTTCGGCCTGATCCGCACGGACACCGGCGCGATCGAGCTGCTCGGTCAGCCGGTCGACGGGCTCGGTTCCGCCGCCCTCGCGGGAGTCGGGGGGTTCGTCGAGGAGCCGGCCTTCTACCCGTACCTGTCCGGCCGCGCGAACCTGTCGCTACTGGCAAGGCTCGACGCTGGCCCGACCCAGGCCGAGGTCGACGAAGCGCTTGCCCGCGTGGATCTCTACGGGCGTGCCGCTGACCGGGTGGCCGGCTATTCGACCGGGATGCGCCAGCGGCTCGGGATCGCGGCGGCGCTCGTGCGCTCGCCGCGGCTGCTGCTGCTTGACGAGCCGACCAACGGCCTGGACCCAGCTGGAACGCGAGCGGTCGCCAAGCTGGTGCGCGAACTGGCCGCGGACGGCGTCGCCGTGCTGCTTTCAAGCCACCAGATCGGCGAGCTCGAGCGAGTGTGTAACTCCTACACCGTGCTGCGCTCGGGACGGGTCGTGTGGGACGGGACCGCGGACGAACTCGTCGCCCAGGCGCCGGCGTCGGCTTACGCGCTGGCGACCGGCGATGACGAGCGGGCACTGGCGATCGCGGCTGAGCATCCCGGCGTGCGGGCCGGGCGCTCGCCCCGCGGCGGCCTCGCACTGGCGCTGCGGGAAGGCGCGCTGGAGGAGTTCGTGTTCGCGCTCGGCGACGCCCGCGTCGCCGTGCGGCGCCTCGAGCTGCTCGTCAGCCCGCTGGAGAGCATGTTCTTCGCGCTGACCTCTGACACGGCCTCGCTCGACGAGCTCGAGCCCCACGAGCTGGCCGAGACCGTGCTGGCCGGCGGATGAGCACGATTGCTCCCGCGCCGCCGCCCGCGCCGGCCGCCGCGTTGCCGCCGCTCGGCGGCGAGGACCCGATCTGGAACACGCTGCGGGCGGAGCTGCACAAGCTCGGGGCCCAGTTGAGCGCGCGGCTACTGGCCGTGATCTGCGCCCTTGGTCCGCTCGCGTTCGCGGCCGTTCTGAAGGTACAAAGCGGCACCCCATCGGATGCGCTGTTCGGCGTCTGGGTGCACTCCTCCGGTTTCGCGATCTCGCTGGTGATCCTCGGGTTCGCCGGCTCGTGGGGGTTCCCGCTGATCGCAGGGGTGCTTGCCGGGGACCTGTTCGCCTGCGAAGATCGGCACGGAACCTGGAAGACAATCCTGACACGCTCCTGCACCCGGGCCGACGTGGTCACCGGCAAGCTGCTCGCCGCCGGCCTGCTGGTGGTGGCGCTGACGTTACTGCTCGCGCTGGCGAGCATCATCGCCGGCGTCGCGTTCGTCGGCGCACACTCGCTTGCAGACCTCAGCGGCGCGCTGATCTCCCCTGGCCGGTTGCTCGCCCTGACGTTGCTCAGCTGGCTGCTCTGCCTGCCGGCGGTACTCGCGTACACCAGCCTGGCGGTCCTGTTCTCGGTTGCGACCCGCAACGGCATCCTCGGCGTGCTCGGCCCGCTGCTGGTGGCGCTGCTGAGCCAACTGCTGGACCTGATCGGCAAGGGCGTGCTCGTCCACCTGCTGTTGATCGGCTCCGCCTTTGACGGCTGGCACGGACTGTTCACAACCCGCCCCTTCTACGGTCCGCTGCTCGTCTCGAGCCTCGTCAGCATCGTCTGGATCGCCGCCTGCCTGAGCGCCAGCTGGCGCATCCTCAGACACCGAGACTTCCTCGCCACCACCACCCGCCGCGGCGTCAACTGGCGGGTCCCTGTAAGGATCGCGCTCGCTGTCGGCGCCTTGATCGCAGTGCTGGCCCTGAGCAGCAACCTCGGTCCCACGGGCGACACCGCCTACCGGTTGAGCGCGGCGATTGGGTCGGAGTTCAACAACGTCACGCTGCTCCAGCAGCAGCTGATCGGACGCCACGTCCCCCCCGGTGCCAGACTCGACATCCTGCCCAACTGCAACCGCCGTGCCGCCAGGGCGATCGGCCCTGGCGACTGGAGCTGCACCCTGTACGTGTACCTGCCCCAGCCGAGATCGGTGCCGTTCCAGCAGACGATGGTGGAGTACGACGTGAGCGTCGAGTACAACGGCTGCTACAAGGCACAGTCGCCGCCGACGTTCATCGGCGGCCCGACGATGGCCAACGCCCAGGGGCAGAGCGTCACCAACCCGCTGTACATCGTCTACGGCTGCTTCAACATCCTCTGAGGCGCGACGCCTCGGATACAAGGTAGTAACAAACCGCGCGAGTAAATGTATGAGACTTCTTCCTGAGCAGGTATTGCTCTGTGGTTACAGGCCAGACGCCGTGCACCGGTTTCACCAATAGGTAGTCACCCGCGAGCCTGGTCACGCGGCCGTGGCCGCGTGACGGAGACAGATTCCATCGGAGGTCGTCGGTATGTCAGCGCATGCCTTTGCGCCCAGGCCATTCCCGCGCAGACGCGCACGAACGGTGCTCGTCGCCGCCGTGGTCGCGTGTGTGGCGGCGGTCGGTGTGGCCACCGCCGCTTTCGGCGGCTTCGATCCATTCGGCAACGAGCAGGTCGGCCAGACTAGTGCCGGTGCGGTCCTGCTGCCGACCAACCAGTGGATCTCACCGCTGGGCACCCGCATCCTCGACAACAGTGCACGGCTCGTCTCGAGCTCGCTCAGCCCCAACGGCGAATACGTGGCATCGCTGGGCTGGAGCGAATTCTCCGGCAATCTGACGATCTTCGACCTCCAGACCCAGCAGATCGTGCAGACAACCGGGCTGCAGACGGGCTCCGGAAGCGCGACCGACTACTCCGTCGGACCGGATGGCCCGCTGTGGTCCCCCGACGGCTCGACGCTGTGGGTCCCGCAGTCCACCTACCTGTTGCGCTTCAGCTTCGACGACAGCACCGGGCAGGCGACGCCGCAAGCATCGATCGCGCTCTGCGGCTCGCCGCTCAGCTCGGACGTCTGCAACCCGAACTACGGCCCGAGCGACGCGAACGGCGCTGACCTGCCCGCGGGCATGGCCCTGTCGCCCGACGGCACGAAGCTGTATGTGGCGCTCAACGGGTCCAACGCGCTGGGCGTGATCGACACCGCCACCAACCAACTGGTCCAGCAAATCCCGGTCGGCAACGCGCCGCGCCAGGTCGTGCTGGCCGACGATGGCACCGTCGCCTACGTGTCCAATGAGGGCGGGCGGCCGGCCACGCCGGGTGACTTCACGAACCTCTCCGACGGCACGCCGATCGTCTCGAGCAAGGTGACAGGCGCGGCGATCACGGGAACCGTATCGGTCGTGAACCTGACCACCGGCACCGAGCAGCAGGAGATCCCGGTCGGCCTGCAACCGACCGCGCTCTACCAGGACCTTGACAGCCACGCGCTGTTCGTCGCCAACTCCAACGACGACAGCATCTCGGTGATCGACGAGCACAGCAACACGGTCACCCAAACGATCGACACCAACCCGGTGCCGGGTGCGCAGGTCGGCTCCTACGCCAATGCGATCTCGATGCCTGACCCACACCACGTGCTGGTCAGCATCGGCCGCGACAACGCGATCGCCATCTATCACTACGACGGCCTGCGACGGCCGCTACGGCTGATCGGCTTGATCCCGACTGACTGGTACCCGGTGCAGGTGCAGCCTGATCCGACCCTCAACGAGATCGTCGTCACCAACGACAAGGGCATCGGCGACCTCGGTCCTGCCGCCTCGATCAACAAGGGGCCCGACACCTCGATTGCGACTGGCTCGAACACGTACGACGACACCGGTAGTCTCACGACCTTCGCGATGCCGTCGGACTGGCAGTTGCCGGCGCTGACCAAAACGGTCTTCACCAACAACGCCTGGGACCAGATCCGTCCGATCAACCAAGGCGCCTATGACGCTGTGCCCTCGGTGATCCCGGCGCATCTCGGCGACCCGTCTCCGATCAAGCACATCATCGTGATCGTCAAGGAAAACCGTACCTACGACCAGGTGCTCGGCGACCTGACGAGCGTCGACGGCCAGCCGAGCAACGGCGATCCGGCCGACGCTCAGTTTGGTGCGCCCGTGACCCCCAACCAGCATGCGCTGGCGGAGCGCTTCGGCGACTTCGACAACTTCTACGACGAGGGCACGCTCTCAGCCGACGGTCACAACTGGATCGTGCAGGCCGAGGCCAACGACTACGTCGAGAAGGAGTTCGGGGCTTTCTACCGGTCCTATCCCTCGCAGGGTGGCGACGCGCTCGCCTACCAGCGCGATGGGTTCCTGTGGGACGCGGCCGAGAAGGCTGGACTGAGCGTCCAGGACTTCGGGGAATACGCGTACAACCCCTACAGCCTGCCCGCGACCACAAGCACCGGAACGCCTGCGACCTGGGACAACTTCTACGCGGACTCCCAGATCCTCGAGGATAAGGCGAGCGGGCCGCTGCCGATCCCGATCGACTCGTTCCCGACGTCCTCCGACATCCCGTCGCTGCAGAGCATCATCGATCCCTCGTTCCCGAACTTCCAGCTCTCGATTCCGGACCAGTATCGAGTCGACACATGGTTGCCGGTCTTCGAGCAGGACGAGCAGACCGGGCAGATGCCCGACCTCAGCTTCATGTGGCTGATGACCGACCACACCGCGGGCGTCGGCACCGGCGATCCCGATCCGGTGGCCGAGGTGGCGGACAACGACCTCGCGGTTGGACGCGTGGTGGACGCCGTCTCCCACAGCCAGTTCTGGAAGAGCACCGCGATCTTCATCCTCGAGGACGACCCCCAGAACGGGGTGGATCACATCGACGGCCACCGCAGCGTGCTGTGGGTCGTCAGCCCGTACTCCAAGAGCGGTGTGATCAACGCCTACTACTCGCAGATCGACGTCGTCAAGACGATCGAGCAGATCCTCGGCATCGCGCCGATGAACCAGGAGGACGAGGCGGCCGAGCCGATCTACGACGCGTTCACGGATCATCCGAACTTCGCGCCGTATGACGTCGTGCCGAACGTCATCCCGCTGGACCTCGGTGCCCCAGGCGGCCCCACGACGTTCACACTACCGACGACGTCGGCCAGCGCCGCACGGGCCACGGGAGACCAAACGAGATTCGGCTACGTACCGGCCGAGATGCGCGGCATCTACGACCAATGGGTCGCGTGGAGCAAACGGCAGGGCTTCAACCGCATCGATCGCCCCGACCGCGCCAAGCCGGCACTTCTGAACCGACTCGACTGGTACTCCGCGCACAACTGGACGGTTGCCTATCCGGGCGATGCGAGGATCTACGCGCCGGACCAGGTTCCCGGACGGAACCTGCCGGCCTCGTTCATCGGCGAGAGCTGACCTACTGACAGCGCAAGACGGCCGCGCCGAAGCCCGGCGCGGCCCGCGCGGTCGAGCTCGGGATCGCGTTCCCGCTGGCCGACACGCCGCACGCCGAACCCAGCTTGGTCGCCTCGGTCCGCGCGAGGATGCTCGCCGGCGGGCCACCGGTCGGTCAGCCGTAGTTCCCCGCGGGGAACTACGGGCAAGACCCTCTCGCCGCCCGACCCACGAGTTGCGTCGGGTGCTCGGGCTGCACGCGTGGCCGGACGGTGAAGTGAGATGCTGCCGGCATGTCCGAACCTCTGACCCTGGAACGTCAGGACGGGATCGCCGTGCTGACCATGCGAACCCCCGGCACCCGGAACGCGCTGACTGTGCCGATGGCGCAGGCGATGATCGAAGCGTGCGAGACGATCGACGCCGACGCGCAGATCGGTGCGGTGATCGTGACCGGCGAGGGTCGCTACTTCTGCGCCGGCGGCGACCGCGCGACGCTGGCGGCGGCCGGAAAGGATCCGGCCGATCCGGCGAGCTACCATGACATCGGAACGATCTACGGCGCCTTTGCGCGCGTCGGCGCACTGCAGCCACCGACGGTCGCGGCGATCCGCGGCGGCGCAGTCGGCGCGGGACTGAACCTTGCCCTGGCGACCGACCTCCGGGTCGTCGCGGACGACGCGAAGCTGCTGTCCGGATTCTTGCCGATCGGCCTGCACCCGGGCGGCGGACACTCGCTGCTGCTATCGCGGGCGGTGGGGCGCGAGACGGCCAACGCGATGCAGCTGTTCGGCGCGACGATCACCGGCGCCGAGGCTGTGGCGCGCGGGCTTGCGTGGGTTGCGGTTCCAAGTGAGCAGGTCGACGAGACAGCCAGGCGGCTGGCGGAGATCCCCGCCAAGGACCCAGAGCTCGCCCGCCGCACGGCGCGCTCGATGCGCACGATCGCCGGCCCGCCCGGAATCTCGTGGGCAGCAGCACTCGACCTGGAGCGGGCGTCGCAGATGTGGTCGATGCGGCGCAAGGACCTGTCCTCGTGACTGGCACATGCCCGCGCGCGCTCGCCGGGCGAAACCTACCCCAGGTGGCGCTGTGACGCGAATGCATTCGACAGTGGCATTGTCCGGCCGCGGGCAGTGCCTGCTCGCGGTGCCTTGGAACCGAGCTACGGGCTGCAGCGCGCGCCCTCAGGTTCTGCTTGCATCTCGGCCGCGGACGCGCAATCGTGTATGAACGCAATCGTGCGCGGCACGCAATTTGCGCGTGGCACCCGAACGAGGAGCGAAGCTATGGACGCGACGGCCGGCACTTCTACCCGCAGCCCCTCCGAGGTTGCTCGAGCGGCCTTCCACGGGATCTTCAGCGAGCGTGACCTCGCGAACCCGTCACGCTACTGGACCGAAGAGTCGGTTGACGACTTCGTTGCGCTCGGCAAGACCGTGCGTGGCAAGCACGCCTTAGCGACGTTCTTCGGCGAGTTGTTCGCCGCGTTCCCCGACTGGAAGCTGGAGATCGAGCAAACCGTCGACGATGGCGAGCGGCGCGTCGTGGTGCAATGGGCGGCCAGCGCGACCTTCGATGGCGCTCCGTGGCAGGGAATCGAACCGACCGGTAGCAAGGTGAGCATCCGCGGCGTGGACGTGATCAGCCTCGACTCCGACGGCAAGATCGCTTACAACACCGTTTACTACGACGCGGCGGGATTCGCGCGGCAGATCGGAATGCTCCCGCGCGAGGGTTCGGCCTCTGACCGTGCAGTCACCGTCGCCTTCAACGCGCTCACGAAAACCAAGACACGACTGCGCGAACGGCGAGGCTAAGGGAGCCCGCGGAAATTAGTGGCGTAATCCGGCGAGTGGCTGGGCGTGTTGGGCGTGTCTGGCGTCGCCGGCTCGCCCGATAATACCTGGAGTATGTGAGGGCGAGCCGGCGGCGTCAGGCGCGTCCAGACGCCGTCGGAAACGTCAGTAATTTCTGCGGATGCCCTAGCCCTAGCTTAGTAGTGCTCTGGTAGATGAGCGGCCGTCATGCAAAACTGATTTTGTGCAGGGGCCTGGGCGAAAAACGACGGAATCCGCGACGTTTTTCGCCCAGCCTCCCGGGAAGGCGCCGCGAACGCCGCCGATCGCATGCTGGATAACCCAAACCGGGGTCAGCTGAGCCGTTTTGGGTCCGTGGCTCTCGTAGAGCTGCTCGAGAGCCCGAACCGCCAAAGGCAGCGTCGCTTTGGGTTGCTCAACAGCTTCACAGCAGTCCTCGCCCCGGCGCGGCCGAGCAGATCTCCCCGGCGAGCGTCGATCCGGCCGCTCCGGGGTTGCTACACCCTCCAGCAAGCCACCGCGCGCCCCGACCGCTGACTCGAGCACGCCACCACCACGCCAAAAAGCGCCCGATCAGCAGGTCAACACAACTGATGACCACCTACCAGAGCACTACTAGGGGCGCGCGCCCTAACTGCCCTATTGGCCTATGGACCGGGTTTTCAAGGCGGGCACAACGGGGGTTGGCGAGCGCCAGCGTCGCGCCTGTCTAGCCCGAACCAGCGAAAACTTCGGTCTAGCGCGAGGAGCGCCCGGACGTGCCCTGACCTCGTGCCCTGACCTAAGGCCACCGACGCCGTCGCGCGGGCGAAGCGGATCGTGGCGCTGCGCGAGCGCTACCGAGCTGCCGCGCGCGCGATCCCGTCGAGCAACGGCAACCTCGTATGCGAGCACCCAATCGTGTCATCACGAACGGTCGAGGACCGGCTCGGCGTCACGCGACCGACCGCGCTCAAGCTCCTGCGCCAACTCGAGTCCGTCAACGTAATGGCAGAGGCGGACTCCGGTCCGCGCGGGCAGCGACGGTACGTCGCCCGTGAACTCGTGGCGGCGGTGACTGAGGAGACACCGTGAGCGAGTGGCACGAGGTCGTCCTCGGCGACCTGATCGAGGTATTACACGGCGTCGCGTTCAAGGGCGAGTTTTTCCGGAGCGAGGGCCCGAGTTGCTTTCACGCCCGAACAAACCTCAGAGCCGCTCGAGGGCTCGACGTAGAAGCCGACCGCTCAAATACTACGACGGTCCCGTCGACGTCGACGAGAAGTTCTTTCTCGGTCCAAACGATGTTGTCGCCGCGATGACCGACCTCAAGCACGACGCGCCCAGTTTTGGCTCTGCTGGGTAGTCCCGGCGCGGCGAAGATACCTGGCATAACCAGGAATCGGGATAAGGGGCAAAGGGCAAAAGACCGCTATGCAGGCTTTCCTTGAGCACGTCGCAGCAGGCGTCGATCTCGTTACGATCAAGGACACGATGGGCCACCGCGCGCTCTCCACGACGGGCCGGTATTTACACGCCCGCCCTGACAGCGAGCAGGCGCCCTTACGCGCGCGTTCACGGGAAACGGGTCCCCTTAGTAAGAGCCTTTGGCCCGAAGGTTAGCTGTTGTGCACGTGGCCGCGGTGGTCAGTTGCCGAGATCTCAGCCGGTCTCGGCATCCCGGAAGCGACGTGAAGTCCATCAGTCAAATTGCAGGCTGAGCTCTTGCGCTGACTCATCGCAGATGTAGCCCATCTCTTTGTAGGTCCGGAGGCGCTTCGCATACATGCGCCGGAGCACGGGCACCTCGCTGTCGACGTAGTCGTAGATTCGGATGTCTCGCTTGGCGGCGTGAGCGCGGTGGAGCCGGCCGGCGTACTGCACGACGGTTCCCTTCCAGGCGATCGGCATGGTCAGCAGGAGGGTGTCGAGGCGTGCGTCGTCGAACCCCTCTCCGAGGTAGCGTCCGGTTGCGAGGATGAGCCTCGGCTCACCATGTGACTGCTCAGCTAGTTGCGCCAGCGCGGCTCGTCGCGCCTTCGGCTTGATGCCGCCGTGAAGCACAACGAGGTCGGGCATCTCCTCTAGGAGCGGCATGGCGATGCAATCGAGATGAGCGCGGCGTTCGGTGAGGACGACCAACGCGCGGCCTTCACCGACGAGCCGGCGGATGTCGACGAGGATCAGGTCCAGCCTGGCGGTGTCGGCGGCCAGCGCGCCGTAGATCTCTTGGATCGAGGCCTCTGGCGGGAGGACGCTCGGATCGAAGCCCGTGTCCTTCCTTATTACCCGACGCTCGAAAGCGTGCGCTGTGCGAACCGAAGGGCTACTGATCGAGTGGCGGACAGGGCCGCACTGCATCGTGATGATCGGCTGGTGACCGTCACGTCGGTACGGGGTCGCGGTGAGGCCCGTGACGTAGCGCGCGGGGATTGCCGCAAGCACGCGTTCCACCTGTACGGCCGGCACGTGGTGGCATTCGTCGATCACGACATGTCCGTAGGCGCGGACCAGGTCATGCAGGTCGTCTCTGCGCGCCAGTGTCTGCACCATCGCGATATCGAGCTGCTGCGTCAGCCGCCGTCTACCGCCGCCAAGTCTTCCGATCGACTTCGGAGCGATGTCGAGGAACTCTGAGAGCCGCTCGGCCCACTGCTCGACAAGCGGCTTGCGGTGGACGAGGACGAGGGTGGAACGCCCGCGGGTCGCGATCAGGCTTGTGGCGAGAACGGTCTTTCCCCAACCGGGGGGTGCGCACAGGACTCCGGCATCGTGCCGAAGGACGGCGTGGGCTGCAGCGCGTTGCGACTCGTTGAGCTCCCCGCGAAACTCAAGCTCAAGCGTCTCGCCGTCGACGCGCTCGTCGCGCAGATCGAGCTTGACACCCAGATCCCCGAGCAGGGATACCACGTCAGGCAGGCAGCCGCGGGGGATCGCCAGGTAGCTGTCGAGATCTTCGAAACATCCGATGACGCGTGGCGTTCGAGCGACGGACAGCCGCATCCGTTGGAGCTCGGTGAACATCGGGTTGGAGAACGTCGCGAGTCGCCTGATCGCGTGAGCGAGCGTTGGGGGAAACTTCGATCGATCGATGTAGATGCGGTCGGCCAGGGTGGCCTCGATCGACTCGGGCAGCCCAGTCTCGCTCAGTCGTTCTCGCAGCGTACGTGGCGGGCGCCATGGTGGGTCGCTTGCATCGGCGGTTGGGCGTACCGCGAGGGCTCCATCCGCCTCGCCGCCGGCAATGAGTTCAGCGAGGCGGTGCGGTGTGATCCTGGGGATCGATGCGAGGTAGGACCATTGATCGCGATGGGGCTCAAGCCCGTCGTCGAGGAATTCGGTGTTGCCACGGTCGCGGACCGCGCGTTGCAGGGGTAGGGCAATGAGGTTCCCGAATCCGCCGCTCGGAAGGACGTCCTGACTTGGGAATAGCCGGTCGTAGGAGTCGACACCGATGGCCGCGCCCTGAGCCATGGTGGCGGTCAGGATCCCGAAGCCGAGCTGTCGTGCTTGCGCGGCGGTGACCGGGTCGGTGAAGAAGAACCAGATATGGGCGCCGTTGCCCGATCTGGATCGCTCGATTGCCGGGTGCAGGCCAAGCGAGCGACACGTGCTCGCGAGCGCTTGCACGTCGGCGCGCCACGAACCGCGGTCGAGATCCATGGCCAGCAGCCAGCAGCGGCCATCGGGGAGCAGCGGGTAGATCCCGACGACCTGGCGCCCCTGAAGATGACCCAGTAGCTGGCGGTGGTCGAGCCCGACGAACGCCTGATTGCGGCATTCGCCGCATCGCACCTTGGGCTTGCCGCAGATGCCGTGCTGCCACTCGTTGGCGCACCGCGGTGAGTAGCCAGATCGATTGCGTCCGTGGTTCTCCCAACGGACGGCGAACACGTCCTCGCGGCCGCGGAACAAGTCGCGAAAGAGCCGGACCTTCGAAGCGGCTGACCATTCCCCGCTACCCGCACCGCCTGTGGGGCTTGGACCTCGGAGGCGGTCCAGCTCGCTGAGGCGAGCCGCGGCGAGCTGCCGCAGACGATCAAGCTCTGCGAGGTTCTGCCGCGCCGCTTCGATCTCGGCGTCGAGGTCGATGGCCATGCCGCGATTCTGAATGATTTCCCGGTCTGGACGGGTCAACTCAGAAGATCAGGTAGTCACGCACCCAACGGCGAAGCTCGGGATCGTCGAACAGCAGCGTGAGAAGACCAGCTTCGAACTCCTTGCCCAGCTCTGCGATCCGCGTGAACAGCTGAGATTCGCGCGCTTTCTCCGCGCCGAGCGTGCTCAACTCCCTCCGCTGGTCGGTGTCATTGAGGATGCCCAGGAACTCGTCGTAGGCGTTGAGCGCTCGCGCGCCGGGGTCGGGAGCGCCGTAATCGAGGAAGGCATCCGCGATCCGGTCGAGTGGAGGAACCGACATCCGCTCGTCCAGGTAGGCGAGCATGTCGGTGGCTGGATAGCGGTAGCAGCCGAGGACAGGAAGGAGTCCTCCAGCGAAGAGCGCTTTACGGGACAGGCGAAGCTTCGCGTTTCGCAGACCCCAGCCTTCGCCCTTGCGAGCCCGCATCTTGCTCTCGAAGTCAACTGCGATTGTTCGCCAGTAGCGAACAAGGTCATTCAGGAGGAACCGTGGAGGCCTGTAGTCCTTGAGATTGGCGTCGAGGTAGCCGCTGATCAGCGCCGTTCGTGCTCGCGCGTGTACGTCCGCGCGGCAGACCGCTACCGACTCGAGAATGAACAGCATCCGGCGGGTGAGATTCGCGTTGGTGTCTTCGTCCCGTCCAATCTTCCCGCGGAGATCATCGAGTGAGACCGGGTTGCCAAAAACGTCTTCAACGCCAGGTGCTGTGCCACCGAGGACCTGAGCGACCTGCTCGACGGACGGCCGCGCGGTGTCCCGCATGGAGCCCTCGAACAGGACCATGAAGTCGTCGTCGCTTTCGCTCGTGATCTCGTGCCGGCCCCACGACCCGGTCAGGACGACGGTCGCGTCTTGATCTACCTCGACCGACTCGAATCTCTCCCGGCGTTCGCGAAGGCGACGGTTGGTCTCGGCCCGCGCGGCCGTGATGTGAGGAAAACGCTGGCGGGTCGCCGCCTCAAGTCCGGAGACTCCCCGACCAGCGCTCACCTTATTCGGTTGGCTGACGCCGCGCCCGGCATCACAAACGCCGTCGTCTTCATCTGCGCCGCCCAACGCTCAGGCGGCCATGCCTCCAGAATCCACGGAACGTCGCGGCAGCGGTCCAAGATCTCGGCGAACAGCCGTTCGTCGTCGTCGGTGAGCGGCACATGACGTCCGTCGTCGAGAGAGCTGACATGCACCTGTCGCAGGCGTGAGCGGAACCGGTCAAGCAACTCGTGTGCGGCGTCCATCGTCGGGTCGACCGAGCGAATATGCGCCACGTCGAGACAGAACCCTGCGTCAGGCAACACCTCAAAGAACTTCTCCATCTCATCGGCGAAGCGCCCCGTGACCTTGCGATGGTCCATGTTCTCCAGCACGAGCCGCGTACCCAGATCTCGGTACCGGCCTACATCCGAAAGAGCGTCCGGATGAGCCACGACAGACCTCACCCACAGAGGCAGCTGATCCAGCATCGCGATCGTGGCAGCCTCATCCGATTCCCGGTTCTTGACCGGTGCATGGACGCTGACATACCGAAAGGGCATCCGAGGCCGCGTCCGCAAGTACGCGACCAGTCCCGGAAGCTCATCACCCGAGAGCGCGGAGAACTCGACAGCGAAGGTCGAGATTCGACAGGCCTCGGCGACCAGCTCAAGCCAATCGCCCCTCGCCGCGGTAAACACGCCCGTCGAGATTCCGGTGGGATGATGCGCCGCGAGAGGGCGCGCCGCTGCGGAGGTAACGTCATCGGCCGTCGTGCTCACGGGCTTACCGTACCGACTGCGCCCGACGTGACGAGGAGCCGGCTCCGATCGGACGCGAACGCGCTCGCCGGAACCGTACGCGCAGACACGATCTCCGGTGCGCCCTTTGCGACGACGTGGCGGGACTTGTTGGACGAAGTCCTCCGGACCGATGAAATACCTCCGCCACTTTCCAACCTTAGCCGCTAAGGTGTGAGTGTGCCAGAAGCTGTTCAACCTTCGCACGGACGCTTCCAGCGGCGTATCTGGCGGCCAAAGCGAGACTACGGCATGGGCCGCCGCCACCGCAAGCCGCAGACGATCGATTGCTTGTGCCCGATCGGATCGCGGACTGGGATCCTTCACTGACCGCGGCGACGGCGGCAGCGCTCGCCGAAGCTGACGCAGCAGTGCGCGACCTCAACGACGACGTCCCACGGCTTGCGAGCCTTGAGGCGCTCTCGCGACAGCTGTTGCGCCAGGAGGCGATCGGCTCAAGCCGGATCGAAGGGCTCGTGATGGGACAGCGGCGGCTGGCGCGCGCCGCCGCCGGCGTCGGCGGTGACGACACCGCCCGCCAGATCGTCGGCAACGTACGCGGGTGGCGTCTCCATTGCGCTGGGCTGGCGGCAAGCGTTGGCTCTTGCCGAAAATCAGAGAACTCGTCGGGGAACGCGATGTCCCTGCTTATCACGAGCCGTTCCTCGGCGGGGCATCGATCTTTCTCGGCCTACCGGGGTTTTCGACCGCGTATCTGCGCGATACCAACGCCGAACTGATCGCGGCCTTTCGTGCAATCAGAGCGAGACCCGTGAAGGTAGCCAAGCTCGTGGCGGAGCTCACCAACGACTCGGAGACCTATTACGAGGTCCGGGCGTCGGCGCCAACTGACAGATATCGTCGACCGGGGAACTGTTGGGCGCGTGTCAATACTTCCTCGATCCGCTGATCGAGCATCTTGGCGGGCTAAGCGCGGAGGAGGGCACCGAGTACCGCAAAAGCTACGGAACCGGCGGCCGCGCCAGTTACTACCGCAACCTCCAGCGGGCCATTCGCGACAAACGTCCGGAATTCGCCGCGCCAGGCCTCGACGAGTACCTTAGGCGGGCGGACAAGGAGGTCATCAACACCGCTCGCGAGATCGTCGGCGAAATCGAGATCTTCATGCGCGACGACATCAAGAGAACGCTCGTCGCGGAGTACGGGAGCGTCTGGGAGCAGCAGGGCGTTCCACGGCCAACCCGCAAGAAGACGGGCGAGCTAGCCAACGAGAAGAACCTCGACCTGCCGCCAAGTAAGCAGGTCACCGCGTGGGACTGCATGTATTTCATCGACTACCACAACGTCTTGACCTACAGCCATGACATGTGGCAGAAGCAATTCGCCAAGCGGTACACAAAGCCCGGAGATGAGCAGCTCTCAGGCAGCTGGAAGAACCGCCTCGACTGGGTCCAAGATCTCAACGAGATCCGCAATCGGGTGATGCATCCGCAGACCCAGGGCGTCAGCGATGACGAGTTCGAGCTCCTCATCGAGCTGCAGCGCTGGCTCCTGCTCGGCGAGATCGACAACGACGTTTAGCGTCCAGTCCTACGGATTCGCGGTGTCAACCCTGCGAGCGATCCGAACCACCTGAGGACTGTCGAGCGGCAACGCTAATGCGTTCGCTCCTGCTTCCGCGCGAATCCGATCGCCAGAACAGTTCGGGACGCCGCGCGCCTCGCCCCATCTCGCCCGCGCGGTCGCTTTCGTCAACTCCGCAACCCGGGATCCGGCAATTGCATCGACGGAATGTGGATGGCCCGGGCCGGCGCCGCCGCACGATCGTTCGTCCGCGATAGCGCTCGTCGGCGGCACCCGAACCCTTCCGACCGTTCGCCTGGCCCCGGGCGCCCAGCGAATAAGCATGCCTACGTATTCGGGCGGTTGTGCACGCCGGAAGCGCGCCCTGCTACCGGCGAACTGCGGGTCCTAACGCCGGAACCACGTCGGTTGTTGAGCCCCGGGGGTGATCGGTGCGGGTATGTGTGAGTCTTGGGCGGACGGTACAGGCTTGTCGCGTGAGCGCAACGCGGCGGGTGCGCCTGCGCGCCTGAACGCGTAAGCACGTTGTCGGTTTGGTCTTGTACGGTTGAGGGCGGCCACGGCAGGTGCGCTTCTGCGCCGGTCGGCTGGTTAGACGGGCGGCTGGGCGGTCGCCGGGTTCGAATCGACTTGCGTCGGTCGTCCCTGCTGTGCGGAGGTGGTGTGCGGGGCTCGCGCACGCCCGCGGAGGCGCTCGTGGCCGCCGGCGGTCTGCGGGACGCCAGCGCTCGATGCGTCGCCGAGGTGGACGCGGGGGTGATGAGTTTCGGTCTCGCCCGGAGTCTTAGGATTAGGCCATGCCCCTCGTCTGCGTGCACGGCGCGCTGCGGCATCTCGCTGGCGGTGCTGGGGAGCATCAGCTCCGGGCGCCCACGGTGCTCGGGTTGCTGCGCGAGCTCGAGCGCGAGCAGCCAGCGCTCGCTGGCTGGATCGTTGACGAGCGCGGCCTGATCAGGCGGCACATCAACGTGTTCGTCAACGGCGAGCGCGGCGGGGAGGACACGGCGGTTGCCGCCGACGCCCGTGTCGAGATACTGCCCGCGATCACAGGAGGCTGAGGACATGACCGAACTGTTGGTGTCCACGAAGAAGGGGCTGTTCGCGCTCAAAGGCGAGCCCGGCGGCGATTGGGAGATCGCGGCGCGGGCGTTCGCCGGCGAGCCGATCGACTACGCGGTGCGCGACCCGCGCACGAGGCGGGTGCTCGCGACGATGACCTCGCCGTTCTACGGCCCGAAGGTCTTCTACAGCGAGTTGCCAGCGAGCGATTGGGGCGGCGCGACACGCCACGAGGGATGGGAGCAGGCCGAGGGCGTCGCGCTGCCGCGGGGCGGCGAGCAGGCGCTTGAGCGGATCTGGGTGATCGCGGTCGGGGAGGCCGACGGGCTGATGTACGCGGGCGGGGATCCTGGGGTGCTGTTTCAGTCCGCCGACGGCGGTTGCACCTGGGAGGTCAACGCCGGGCTATGGGAGCACGAGACGCGCCCGAAGTGGCAGCCTGGCGGCGGCGGGCTGTGCGTACACTCGATCGCTCCGTGGCCGGGGGACCCCGACAGACTGTCGGTCGCGATCTCGGCGGCAGGCGTTTGGCATACCGACGACGGCGGGCGCTCGTGGCGGCGGGGTAACCAGGGGCTGACGCCTCGCTATCTGCCCGACGAGGTGATCGCCGAGCTGAACCTGCCCGAGCCGCCGCGCGACGCCGACGCGGCGCTGTGCGTGCATCATATGGAGCGCGCGCCGGCGCGGCCAGAGCGGATGTTCATCCAGTTCCATGGGGGCGTATACCGCTCCGACGACGCCGGCTCCAGCTGGAGCGAGGTTGGCGCGGGACTCCCGTCGGACTTCGGCTTCCCGCTGGTGGTCGACCCGGCCGACCCCGAAAGCGCCTACGTCATCCCGCTCGTCGCCGACATGGACCGCGTGATGCCCGAGGGGCGCGTGCGCGTGTACGAAACGCGCGACGGTGGTGAGAGCTGGGCGCCGCGTGGCGACGGCCTGCCGCACCAGCATGCGTACCTGACCGTCCTGCGCCAGGCGTTCCAGCGCAAGGGCTCCGGGCCCTCGCTTGAGCTGTACTTCGGCTCGACGACGGGCGAAGTGTTCGGCTCCCGCGACGCGGGGGCGACGTGGTTCGAGGTCGCGGCGCGGCTCCCCCCGGTGTATGCGGTGTCGGCCAGTTGATGCTGCTCGGGCTCTCGAACTCGAGAGGCCTCATAGGCCGGACCGCGCCGGCGCACGTGTCGCCAGGATTGAAATCGACGGCTCCCGGCGCTCAGCGGACGACTCCGGCGCTGATCGCGCGATCGTGAATGCACTCGTCTCGGACACCGGCGACAGTGTTGCTCGCCGAAACCGAGGCTCACGAGATGCGTTGTCCGAAAGGGATTCTGCTTTCGCAAAATGGCAGACCTTGTACGCGCAGCCCGTGGCCGGACGCCCAAGTGTCGGGCAAGCGCTTCGTCGACCGTAGCGCTGGTCGCACGCAAATGGATCCGAAGCGGAAGCTACCGTATGAGTGGGTCCAGCCGGGTCGTCCCGCCGGCTCAATCTCAGCAAGCCGCACTTCCTATAGTCACGGCCAGATGCCTTCCGTAACGGAGCCAAACTACCAACCGGCCGGCGCCCCGGGGAGGAAGTGTCTGTTTTGCGGGCGT
Source organism: uncultured Solirubrobacterales bacterium (assembly GCA_963709135.1). Classification (GTDB taxonomy): domain Bacteria; phylum Actinomycetota; class Thermoleophilia; order Solirubrobacterales; family Solirubrobacteraceae; genus Palsa-465. Next base: position 81,456 of record CAVPVI010000013.1, read on the forward strand.
GGCGGCAAGATGTCGAGCGAGCACCTGTGGCCGAAGTGGGCGCAGGAGGCGATCGCGTCTACTCAGAGGGCCCGCGCATCCGCAACTCGTTGCACGACGGGCCGGGTCCGGCCTACAAATCGTGGTACCAGCCAGCCTTCGAAGCAACCCTCAAGTCGGTGTGCCCGGAGTGCAACAGCGGCTGGATGAGCAAGATCGAAACAGCCGCAAAGCCTCTCGCCTTGCCGCTTATGCTCGGCCATTCCCTCGCGCTCGCGCCCGAGGCGCAACAGAAGCTGGCGGTCTGGGCCTACCTGAAGTGCTCGCTGTTCCTGACCTTCGAGAAAGACACCAGGATCAAGGCGGCGATGGCGAAGGCGTATCCCGTCTTCTACGAGCTGCAGAAGGCGGAGAAGCTGGCCCCGCACTGCAGCGTCTCATCGCACGGCATATTGGTCTGCGCGTCGGCCAGTACCAGCATCGGCTCCTGGCGTTGTCCCCGAGCCGACCTGTCGCTTCCGTTCAAACGCTCACAGTCGGCGAGCTCGTGCTTCAGGTCGTCCGGAGCTATCTCGGGCACTCCCCGCCACGGGATAAGCGCGATCCCAAAGTCGACGGCCGCGATCGTCGCATCTGGCCAGTTGGTGGGGCTCGCACGTGGCCTCCAGGTGACGCGCTCGGCGATGTGGATCTGGATGTCTACACGGGGCCGCATCCCAAGCACATCCGAGCCAGCAGGATTATCCAGCCCACCTGAGTTCTGCGGTTCCCAAGATCACCCACACGTCGCCGTTCCGATCGTGCGGCTAAGGGCCATGCCGGGGATCGCATTCGTGTAAGCGCTTGTGAGATCAAGCGCCGGTCGAGCAAGCGCACCGCGGCGACGAGGCAGTCGCCGGCGTCAGCGCCGGTCTCAGCGCGTCCCAGGCGCGCAGATTCGCAGCGCTAGCAGCTTGGGCGACCATCCAGCATGGTCCGCCGGAGTGCGCCGCGGCGGTTGCCATCCTGATACTGCGGTGCCACGATTTCGGCTGAAGAACGGTGTCCCCCCAGTCCACGCGGTCGACGTCCTGCGGGAGAGCGTGCAGCGTCAGTTGAGATCCTGAGATCAACAACCCCGACGCCGTAGCCGCGTTTGACGCGTACCGGTCGTGGGTCGAATGGACCGAGCAGCAGCTCGGCTCACTCACGCACGACCGCGACATCGTGACGATGTTCGTCACCCGCCGTCATGTCCTCATCCAAGAGATCGGGCCGAACCGAGCGCGGCCGTGGGGACCCCTCCACGCCGAGCGTGATCTCCAGTTGGCAGCCCTCGAAGAGCTCACCACCGACCTCAAAGCTCGGAGGGCCCGCGCGTTTGGTGGTGAGCCTGCTGTCCTCGAACACCCTGTGTACTACCAGCGGCCGGACAACAGCAGGTGGCCCGAGGTTCTGAGCCGGCCCCATGTGCGCCTCGTGGTGCCGCTGCGCGTGATCGAAGAACTCGACGCCAAGAAGTACAGCGGCAACGGCATGCTCTCGGACCGCGCGCGAAACATCCTGCCGTGGCTGGAGGACCGAATCCTCCGCGCCGGAGGACGGATCCGCGACGACACCACGATCGAAGTTCCGATCGACCACGCTCGCCGCCCAAGGCCGGCCGATGCCAACCGCGAGATCCTTGACGAATGCGAGGAGCTCTACGCCTTCGGCGGTCAGGGCGTCACTCTGGTCACGACCGACACGGCGCTGCGGTTGCGTGCTCATGCCGCCGGAATTCCGACCGCGCGTCTCGACCCCGAGAAGCACGGGCGGAGCTTGCCCGGGTAGTGCGCGGCTTCGCCCCCGGCAATCTCGCTCGCCTGCCGCCAGTGGCACACCTATGCAAGCGCACGCCGCCGTAGCTCCTCCCTAGGACTCTGCAATCGGCGACGAGCGTGCCTCGGACGCCGCCAGCCCGCACGCTTGCGAGCGTCACGCACGCGCGTGCCCAGCTGACTTGCGCTGAAGGCGACATTCAGGAGGTTCAGCCACGTGGCGAGCGCACCGCTGCTCTAATTATGGGAGCCTGAGGGGGGTCGAGACGCGCAACGGGACGCTGCGACATGACCGCGGCGCCCTGTGGGCGCGCTCTTGTGCGGATCCAGCTGGCACTGGGGCGCGGTTGCTCGGAGTCCAGGCACCCGTGGGCCCGCGAGCGCGACCCGGGGATACTGAGTCGATGAACGGTATCGCCGCAGACCGGCTCGGTGAGCTCGTCGCTCGCGGCGGCGTGTGCGCGCTGTCGGGCGCGGGCTTGTCGACGGAGTCGGGGATCCCGGACTATCGCGGTCCCAGCGGCGCGCTCCGGGCGCGGCTGCCGATGACGATCGCCGAGTTCCGCGGCTCACCGGCCGCCCGTCAGCGCTACTGGGCTCGCGCTCAGATCGGCTGGCGGCGAATCGCAGCCGCGCAACCCAACGCCGGGCACCAAGCCGTGACCGCGCTGCAGCAGGCGGGTGTGCTGGGCGCGATCATCACCCAGAACGTCGACGGGTTGCATCAGGCCGCCGGCGCCCGCGACGTCGTCGAGCTGCACGGCACGCTTGATCGTGTGGTGTGCCTGGAGTGCGGCGCGCGCAGCACCCGCCAGGCGCTTGACGAGCGGCTACGTGCCGCCAACCCCAATCTGGACTCCGATGAGCTCGCAATCAGCAACCCCGACGGGGACGTCGAACTCACCGACGAACAGTCGGCGCGGTTCCGGCTGGTCGGCTGCGAGTGCTGCGGCGCCGACCTGCTCAAGCCCGACGTCGTGTTCTTCGGCGAGAACGTGCCCCGACCCCGGGTGCAGCGCTGCTTCGAGCTCCTCGACGGCTCCGCCGCTCTGCTCGTGCTCGGGTCCTCGCTAACGGTGATGTCAGGGCTGCGGTTCCTGCACCGCGCCCGCCGGCAGCAGATCCCGATCGCGATCGTCAACCGGGGCGCCACCCGGGGGGACCCGCTCGCCGAGGTCAAGGTCGACGCCGCGCTCGGCGAGGTGCTGCCGGCACTGGCCAGGACACTCCGGTAAGCCGGGCCAGCCGGGCCAGCCGGGCCAGCCGGGCCAGCCGGGCCAGCCGGGCAGCTGCGCCGGCACCGGTCCAACTCGTGCCGCGTGCTGCCCGATGCCAGGGCTCCGCGACGGCCCTCCCGGGCGTGGCGGTGGAGCCCCTATTCGTCGTACCGACGACTCAGGAGGCGGGGACACGCCAAAGCGCCCCCGCTGGCCTCTTGCATCCGATCCGGTGGTTTGGATCCGACAGTTTGGTACCCAAGGGTGGTACCCAAACCCTCGATCAGGCCCAGAAGCCGACTGCAAGACGATCAAAAGTGACCGTTATGCAGGGCCTTTGCTAGTACCCCCAGCCGGACTCGAACCGGCGATTTCCTGCGTGAAAGGCAGGCGTCCTAACCGCTAGACCATGGGGGCGTGCTGGTCCATTGTAGGTGGGCCTACAGCCAGGCGTGGGCGATCGTGACGGTGCTCGTCAGCTTGGTCGCCGTACTTGAGGCCTCGTAGATCGTCCACGGCTGCGTCTTGCGGTTCGGGTCGCCCCACAGACCGATCGTAAAGCCGAGGCCCGAGCAGAAGTAGTTGAGCCGCCGGCTACCGATCACCGCCGTGGCGCCTCCGGCTAACAGGCAGTCGTGGCCGCTGGTCAGCTGTAGCGCCCACGGCTGGTTATTCAGCGACGGGGCGCCGTGATTGGCCTCGGACAACGGCAGGCCCTTGGTCAGCTTGATCTCAGTACCGCTGTTGCTCCACGGGGCCGTCGGGCACAACACGACGCGGGTGTTGACGGTCGAGCTGAAGCACGGGTCGTAGATGTCGTTGCCGATGAAGCAGCGCCATGCGTCCGCGGCGAGGCGTGGTCTCCGATGAGGTCCAGCAGTAGCCGGACTTGGCGGATTTGACGGACATCACGACTGCGCCGGACGGGGAGAACGGCATGTACACGGTCGCGACGGTATGGCCGTTGCCCGCGAACGCCGTGGGCGTGAGCGCCGTGGCAGTGAGCGCCACGCAGGCGAGCGCGGCGCTCGCCGGCGCCACGCGCGCGAGTGCGACGGCGAGGACGCTGGCAAGCGAGCGACGGGACATCGGCGGCAAGCCTACCGGCTTCCGGCACAGCGTCGATAAGCGCGCTTGGCCGCCGCTGCGGCTGACGGGTGTCCGGCTACCGTGAACCGCAGCGGCACTGCCAAGCAGCTGGTGTTGGGCCATCCCGTGATTCCCGTCCCGCTTCGCGGCGGCACTCACAGGATGGCCCACCAGCGCAGCGTTCAGTCGCGCCCGACCACCAGCGCGATTCCCTGGCCGCCGCCGATGCAGAGACCGACGACCCCGAGCTTGTGGTCTTCGCGCTCCATCTCGTAGAGCAGCTTCGTGAGGAGCACCGCGCCGGACGCGGCGACCGGGTGGCCGAGGGCGATCGCGCCGCCGTTGGGGTTGACGCGCTCGGTGCCGAGACCGAGATCCTTCAGCACGGCCAGCGCCTGCGCCGCGAACGCCTCGTTGAGCTCGAACACGTCGATGTCATCGAGACTCTTTCCCGCACGTTCGAGTGCCTTCTTGACGGCCGGGACCGGGCCGATGCCCATCGTCAGCGGTTCGACGCCGCTGACGCCGTAGCCAAGGATGCGGGCGCGTACAGGCACGCCGAGCTTGTCGGCCTTGTCTGCCGTCAGCAGCGTCACGGCGGCGCCGGCGTCGTTGATGCCCGACGCGTTGCCGGCCGTGACCGTCCCGTCCTTGTCGAACGCGGGCTTCAGCTTCTCGAGCCCTTCGAACGTGATATCGGCCCTGGGGTGCTCGTCGACCTCGAACACGACGGTGCCCTTGCGCGACTTGATCTCGACGGGCACGATCTCGTCCTTGAACTTGCCGGCCTCGCGCGCCGCCACGGCACGCTGATGGGATTCGAAGGCGAGGTGGTCCTGGTCCTGGCGCGTAATGTTGTGCGACTTGGCCAGGTTCTCGGCGGTAATCCCCATGTGCACCCCGTGGAACGGGTCGGTGAGCGCGCCGACCACCGAGTCGGTCAGCGACCCTGGGCCCATGCGCACGCCCCAGCGGGCGTTGTCAACCCAGTAGGCGCCTCTGCTCATCGACTCGGCGCCGCCGGCCACGGCCGTCTCGATGTCGCCGGACTGGATCATCTGGGTGGCCGTCACAACGGCCTGCAGGCCGCTGCCGCAGAGGCGGTTGAGCGTCAGGGCGGGAACTTCCCTGGGGATCCCGGCCTTGATCCCGACGACACGGCCGAGGTACATATCCTGGCGTTCGGTGTGGATCACGTTTCCGAACACGACATGCTCGACCTGGCCGGGCTCGAGGCCTGCGCGCTCAAGCGCCGCACGGGCGGCGGTAGCGCCGAGATCGCTTGGCGGAACATCCTTGAGGCCGCGTCCGAACGAGCCGATGGCGGTGCGGGCCGCCGAGCTGATGACAACGTTGGTCACTTGCTTCCTTTCAATTTTCTTTGCCCGGTCAAGCTGACCGCCCGCCGCGCAATCCTCTCCCGTTGATGGCTCCGGGGAACGTCGGCGGAGCGTGCTTCGAACTCTATCCCCCACGCGTCTCCATGGCCTTGACGCCGAAGCCGCCACCCATCCAGGATCAGCGTGGTCGTCCGGCGCGTCGGCCCGCGGGCCGCGCGCGCCGGCTGTAGCGCTCCGCCTGCCCGCGCCAAACGTCTATATGTTTCGCTCTTGCGTCGAGCTCCCCGGCGAACAGCGTTACGTCAGTCGGCGGTCGTGTCGCGTTCCACTGGAGCGATGTACAGCGTCTGGATGCCGACGCGGCCGGGGCCGTGGAAACGCTGCCAGGTGAACTTGCCGCCGCCGGCGAAGAAGCCGGTCTTCAGTCCGGAGGTGTGAGGCTCCATCTTGACGTTCGGATCCTTGTAGAGCCAGCCGCCGGGCTCCACGTCGATCTTCTCCCCGTTGGCCAGATCGACGACGAACACGTTGCCCTGGCCGTGAATGACCGGGCGCGTCGCGGGAGCAGGCAATCCGCCCGGGACCCTGCGCGCGGGTGACGAAGAACTCGCCGCCCGCGATCTTGCGCCTGACCGCGCCTGACATCTTGCGGATCTCGATCTTGACGTCCGTCTCTGCTCGTGTTTTGCCGCACCGCACAACTGTATGGCGGCCGGAAACGGTCATGTACATCGGCAGCCCGCCGCTACGCTTATGTTGTGCGGTTCGTGATTCTCGGCGCGGGCGCGATCGGCGGGGTCGTCGGCGCGCGCCTGCATCAAGCCGGCTACGAGGTGCTGCTGATCGCCCGCGGAGCCCACTACGACCAGCTCGCCGCGCACGGTCTGACCTTCGAGACGCCGCTGGAGCGGGTGACGCTGACGATCCCGGTCGTGCCGTCGCCGGCGGAGGTCAGCTTTGGAGACGACGACATCGTGTTGCTGGCGACCAAGAGTCAGGACACCGAGAGCGCGCTGCTGGCGCTCACCTCCGCGGCCCGGCGCAAGACCCCGATCGTGTGCCTGCAGAACGGCGTCGAGAACGAGCGGATCGCGCTGCGCTATTTCGCGCGCGTCTACGGAGCGGTGGTAATGGCGCCGACCGCGCACCTGCTGCCGGGGGTGGTGCAGGCGTACGGCACGAAGCTGACCGGCTCGATCGACGTCGGCTGCTATCCGGAGGGCGTCGATGAGCTCTGCACGGCGGTTTGCGACGCGCTGCACGCGGCGCGCTTCAGCTCGCTTGCGCGCGAGGAGATCATGTCGTTCAAGTACGCCAAGCTGCTCGCCAACCTCGCCAACGTGATCGAAGCGATCTGCGGCCCGCAGGCGCCGGGAGCGACGGGGCTGATCGAGCGGGCACGGGAGGAAGGCCGCAAGGTGCTGCGCGCCGAGGAGATCCCGTTCGATGTGCAGGACGTCGCCGACGTCCGCTGGCGGTGGGAGCGCTGGGGCGTGGGCGAGATCGCCGGGCACCCGCGTGGCGGCGGCTCGACGTGGCAGAGCGTCGTGCGCGGCGCCGCCAGCGTCGAGACCGACTATCTCAATGGCGAGATCGTCCTGCTCGGCCGGCTGGCCGGCGTGCCGACCCCGGTCAACGAGTTGCTGGCGGAGCTCGGTCGCGAGACCGTCCGTGACCTGCACCCGCCCGGCTGGCTGAGCGCGGAGGAGGTGCTCGCGCGGCTGCCGGCGTCAGTGGGCGAATAGCTCAACCCATTTGCCAGCCCCCAGGCTCCAGCTCCACGAGGCCATCGGGCGCCAGCGCCAGCAGCGCGTCGGCCCGCGCGATCACCGCCGGGTCGTGCGAAGCGCAAATCACCGTGTGGCCGTCCGCCGCCGCGCCGGCCAGCAGCTGTGCGACCGCGCCGGCGCCGAGCTCGTCCAGCCTCGAGGTGGGCTCGTCGGCGATCAGCAGCCCGCGCGCGCTGGCGAGCGCGCGCGCCAGTGCCACCCGCTGCGTCTCCCCGGCCGAGAGTCGCGCCAGCCGCTGGGTCGCGAGCTCGGTGAGCCCGACCAGCGCGAGCGCCTCCCGCGCGCCCGCGGCTGCCGCGGGCCGGCTGGCGCCACGCACGCGCAGCGCCAGCGCGATGCTCTCGTGCGCGCTGAGAAAGCCGGCCGGCGCCGGTGCCGGCGGCATGTAGCCGATGCGCGCGCGGCGCACGCTCGCGAGCCGCTCCCGATCAGCTCCGTCCAGCGGCTGCCCGTCGATCAGCAGCTCGCCGGAGTCGGGACGGTCGAGCAGCGCGAGCAGTCGTAGCAGCGTGGTCTTGCCCGAGCCCGAGCGGCCGCTGACGACCGTCAGCGCACCGGTCGCGAATTCGTGCGTCAGCCCGGCGAGCACCACCCGACCGGCACTGGCGCTGCCGTAGCGCCGCGCAGCGGCGCGCAGCGCCACCAGCGCCGGGCGGTGGTCCCGCCCCGTTGCGCGCGCCCGCAGCGGGCGCGCGCTCGGCGCTCGTGCGCCGGCGCTGGCGTAGCTGCCGTCGCCGCCGGCGGCGCTCAGCGTCAGCCCTGACCCGGCTGCGGCGGCGTGCACATGCACGCGAGCATCCAGACCAGCACGCGCCAGCAACTCCGCGGGCAGCGCCAGCCAGCCGCGTGCGTCGATCACGAGCGCTTCCTCGCCGCCGCCGCGCCGCTCGGCGACGACCCGCCCACCCGCGAGACGCACGCTGCGGTCGGCGATCCTGGCCATCGCGGCGTCGTGCGAAGCGACGATCACGCTCGTGCCTTCGTCCCGCGCGAGGCTCGCGATCAGCTCCCGGACTGCCTGCGCGCTGGGCTCGTCGAGCTCACCCGTGGGTTCGTCCGCAAGCAGCAGCGCGGGGCGGTGCGCGAGCGCCGCGCACAGCGCCACGCGCTGGCGCTCGCCGCCCGACAGTTCCGCCGGCAGCGACCCGGCGCGGTTGCGCAGGCCGGTCGCCGTGAGCAGCTCGTCGACGCGGGCGCGGCGGGTATGTGGCGGCACGCCACGTAACGCGAGCGGCAACTCGACCGCCCTGCCCGCGGGCAGGGCGGGCGCCAGAGCGCGGTCCGGGGATTGCGCGAGCAGGCCGAGCCGCCGGTGGCGCAGGCGCGCGCGGGCACGCGCCGAGATCCGGCCGATGTCCTGGCCGAGCACGACCACCGCCCCCGCCGACGGCGGCTGCAGCCCAGCGATCACGCGAAGCAGCGTGCTCTTGCCGGCGCCGCTGCGCCCGAGCACGCACAGCAGCTCGCCACAGGCGAGCTCGAGGTTGGTTCCCTGCAACGCGGCGGCATCGCCCTGGCCGCTTCGGTGCACGCAGAACACGTCGCGCAGCCACACGGCGCGCGCGTCCGGGTCGCCGCTCGCGGTGTGGCTCACGGCACCCGCTCGATGCTCGCAAGCCAGCCCGCGACCATCAGGATCGCTACCGCGCCGAGCACCCAGACGGCCAGCCCGAGCGGCGGGACGATCGTCACTAGCGGCGGCTGCGGTTGACTCAGCGCGCCGGCGTCGCCGAGGACACCGACCACGGAGCGCGTCAGCAGCAGCGCGATGGCGAGGCCCGCGAGCGCGCCGGTGAGGCTCACGCACGCCAACCGCACGCGCAGCTCGGCGCACAACGCTCGCGGGCCAAGGCCGAGCGCCTGCAGGTCGGCGCGCAGCTGCGCGTCGCGCAGCGCGCCGCGCAGCGCCGTGAGCAGCCCGAGCAGGGCGAGCGCGCCGCTCAGCAGCGTCGCCGCCAGCAACGCTCGCACGACGCTGCGGGCCACGGGCGCGTCACGCAGGCCGCGCGCGAGCCCGGCCCGGAAGCCCGCGGCCAGCGACGCGAGCGGCCTGTCGCGCAGCGCTGCGCGCAGCCGCGCGAGGTGCGCGGTCTCGATCCACAGCTCGTCGGCTTGCCCCTGCCCCGGTAGCTGCGCGTCGAGCGCCGCGGCCAGGCGTGCCTGATCGGCCACGACGACCCCCGCAGAGCCAGGCGCGATCGTCGGAAAGCGGCGGATCACGCCGACCACGCGGGCGATGATCGGCAGGCCGTCGAGCGTCAGCGCCAGACCGCCGCCGGGGCCCGCTGCGGCCGCCGTCTGCGGATCGGCGAGCACCGGCAGCGCCCGCGCGTCGCTGGGCTGCGCGGGTCGCACGATCCCCGGGGCGCCGCTCGCCTGGAAGCTGACGAGCAACGCCGGCGGCGCCGAGGGCCGCGACCTGTTAGCCGCGAGCCGCGGCAGGGCAGCTGCGGGTTGCGGGCGCTGCTGCACTGCAGATGCGAGTCGTGCCGCGGCGGGCAGCGCCGCGGCCGCCCCGACAGCGCGCCAGTCACTGAGATCGACGGTCACTAGCCGCTGGCCGTTTGCGCCGAGAAACTGCAGCGGCCCGAGCCGGACACGTGCCGCGAACTGCGTCGCCGCCGCCGCGTTCTCGCCGTTCTGGTGGGCGTTGGTCACCTGCACGCCGGCGGGCTCGTCGAGCTCGAGCGCTTCGAGCTCCCAGCGACCGGACGGCAGCCGCGCGCGCAGGTGGCCGTTGTCGGACCCGGCTCCCCCCGCGCCGGCGCTGCCAAGCGGTAGCTGGGTGATCGTGCCGTCGGCGCTGCGCAGGTCGGCCGTCAGCTCGACGGCGATGCCGGGCGAGGTGGCGGTAAGCGCGAGCGTGTTGGCGCCGGGCGGCACCAGCGGCCCCGGCACGCGGATCGGCCCGGGCGGCTGCAGGCGCCGCGCGAGCGTGGCGAGTGACGCTGAGCCGTCGCCGGCGCGCCAGCCGTGGATCAGCGTCAAGCCGGACGCCGGGATCCCGAGCGCCGGGACCGTCGTATAGCCCTCGCCGCTCGCGAAGCTGGCGAGCGTGCGACGCACCGCCAGGACCGTGCCTCCAGGCACGAGCGCTCGCCAGCGCCCCAGCGGCGCAAGCGCCAGCGGCGTCTGGAAGCTCGCTGAGGCCGACAGGAGCGCATCGAGCGGGACCTGGTTGGCGGCCTGGTCGGCGGCACTGCGGTTCAGCGTCGCCCGGTAGGCGAGCGTGAAGCCGCCCAGCCCGACGCTGATCGCGACGAACGCGGCCGTCAGCGCCGGCAGGGCGGGCTCCCGGGCAAGGCCGCTGAGCGCCAGCCGCGCCAGCACCGGACCGCGGCCCGCCGCGGGGAGCGCGAGCGCGCCGAACGGGCGCCCCCCGCGCGAGGCAAACGCCGGCACGCTCAGCAGTCCCGTCGACAGCAGCCAGGCGACCGCGAGCGCGAGCGCACCGCGAGCGCTGAGCAGGCTGTGGGCGAGCACCGCGCCGGCGGGCTCACGGGCGCCGGAGGCGAGGACGACGGCGCTCAGCAGCCCGAGCGCGGCGCCGGCGAGCAAGGCGAAGGCACTCAGCAAGCCGCCCTCGCCGGCGACGAACGCGAGCAGCTGGCCGCTGCTCGCGCCGGCGCCACGCAGCCGCTGCAGCTCGGCCTGTTGCTCGCGGCGTAGGGCGCCGGCGCTGAGGGCGATGAACAGCGCCAGCGCCGCCAGCGCGGCGCCGCCAACGAGCGCCAGCTGGCGCGGCGCCGCCTGCGCCTGCGCCTGCGCTTGTTGGAGGGCGTCGAACGGTGCGCTGAAACTCCACTGACTGCCGGTCTGCAGCAGCGTCGCCTGCGCGCGGGCGAGGCGCGCCTGCACCGCTGCAAGCTGCCAGCTGTGCAGGCGTGCAGCCGGCAGGATCGCGAGCCAGCTGTGGACGCGGTACACGCCGCTGAGGCCCGGGAGCGCATCCAGCCCGGCCGTGTCGCCGCTGATCAGCAGTGGCCACTGACCCTCGCTGGCGGTCTCGAATGCGAGCGGGGCCGCGGAGCGTAGCGGCCCCTGCGCGGCGACATCGATCCGTACGCCGGCGGCGGCGAGCACCGGCCCCACGGGCCCGCCCGCGGCCTGCAGCATCGGGCAGCTGCCGGCGCGGCACGGCCCGAGCTTGCCGACCGCGGCGGGCGGCATCCAGGCCTCGAGCGGGCTGATCGCGGCGGGGCGGACGATCACACCGCTCAGGCGGACCGGGTTGAGCAGTACCACCTGAGTTTGGCGGCCCAGGCGCAGTCCGCTCAGCAGCGCTCGCGCGCGGCGGTCGACGGCCGGGGTGAGCGCGCCCTGCCAACTCACGCGGACCGTGCGGTCGAGTTCGCTGAGCGCACCCAACTGCGCGTGGGCGGCCTGGTCGCCGGCGATCACGCCGTCAACGGCGACGGCACCCGCGAACGCGAACGCCAGCGCGATCCCGAGCGCCGGCAGCAGCCAGCTCGCCGGACGCCGTCGAGCCCGTGCCGCGACCAGCATCGCCGGGCCGGCGAGCGCGCCGCGCAGCGCTCAGCCCTCGGTTTCGTGCCGGCCCAGCTCGCGCGAGAAGTTTCCACCGGTCATTGCATTCGCGGGTTGGGGCGCGCGCAGGTGGTGCTGGTCCTCTTGCGCGTGCTCTTAGCCTAACGGACAGTGGTTGCGCAGGCGCCGGGCGCTACTTATGCTGCGCGCACCCAGGTAGCGTTCGACAATCGGATCGTGAGGCGATCAGATGAAGCTCGGTAAACGGCCCGCCACCTATGACAGCCGCGACATCAGGTACGCGGACGTGCGGCCGAAGGGGACCTCGCTGCCGACGATTCCACCGCCCGGCGGCGGCTACGGCATGGATTTCGGGGCGGCGGGATGGCTGATGCTCGGCAACGGACCGTGTGACGACGGCTCGATCGAATCGAGCTGGGCGGCCTATCAGGGCGCCGGCGACTGTGCCTGGGCGGGGCCCGCGCACGAGACGATGGAGGCAGCCAAGAACGCCGGCCGTCCGGTGCCCTCGTTCACCTGCCTGAGCATCCTCGAGCAGTACTCCGCGTATAGCGGTTACAACCTCCAGACGGGCGCGGGCGACAACGGCTCCAACGTGCGCGACGTGCTCAACTGGCGCCAGACCAAGGGACTCACAGACACCGCCGGTAACGCTTACAAGATCGGCACCTACGTCGCGCTCGAGCCCGGCAACACCCAGCAGCTGTGGGAGGCGCTGTGGCTGTTCGAGGCCGTCGGGATCGGGATCAACTTCCCGAACTCGGCGATGGATCAGTTCAACGCCGGCCAGATCTGGAGCGTGGTGGCGGGCGCAAAGATCGATGGCGGTCACTACATCCCGCTTGTCGGTCACCCGATCGAGAACATCTGGACCTGTGTCACCTGGGGCAAGCGCCAGACGATGACCCCCCAGTTCCTCACCACCTACTGCGACGAGGCGTGGGCGTACATCGACCCCGAGCGCTACAACGCGGTCACCGGTGAGACGCCGCAGGACTTCACCAACGCCGACCTCGGGCAGTACATCACGGCGGTCTCCTCCCAGATCAAGAACCCCGCCTGAGGTTATTGGAGGGCGGAGAGGGCTAGGGGGATCACTTGGGCTGCGCCGGCACGGCGCAGCTGGCCGCCGACCATCGCCAAGGTCCAGCCCGAGTTGCGGCGATCGTCGAGCAGGACGCCGGTGCCCCCCAACGACTTCGCGATCACTTTGAAAGCGCCGCGGACGTTGGCGACCTGCTGGGCGGCGTTGGCCATCTCCCGCTGCGGTGGGCGGTCCTCGGTGCGTACCAGCAGTTGCGCGTAAGCGATCCCGAGCTCGGCGGCGAGGCGCTGCGCCAAGCGCTCGAGCAGGTCGCCTAGGCGCCGCGACGGAACCACGGTGATCCACTCCGCCGCCGCCCGCGCGCCGGCCGCGTCCGAGCCCGCGGAGCGGATCATGTCGGCGAGCGCGGCGACGACGTCGGCCTCGAACTCGCCGGACTGCAAGCCGCGCTGCACCGCCGGCCACCAGCCGCCGTCGCCTAAGCGCGCGAGCGCCCAGCCGGACTCGGTGCGGACCGCCTCGGGGATCTTGCGCATCACGCCGGCAGGGTCGGGCGCCATCTTCTTGACCTCCAGCTCGAGCGGCCGTGAACGCAGGTGGCGCGCGGCGAGCTCGACCAGCGCCGGATCCGGCGGCGCCCCGAACCGCGGCCAGGTGCACACCGAGCAGCGCCCGCAATCGGCGGCGGCGGGGTCGTCGAGCTCCTCCTGCAGGGCCCGCATCAGGCAGCGGCCGTCGGCGCCGAAGGCGGCCATCGCCTGCTGCTCGGCGCGGCGCAGCGCCGTCACCTGCGCGTAGCGCTCGGCGTCATAGCTCCACGAGGAGCCCTCCAGCAGGCACCAGCGCGTGCCGTCGCGGCGCACCGCACCTTCGACATCGAGGATCTTCAGCATCGCCTCCAGCCGGCTCATGCCGAGGTTCACGACGGCCATCAACTCGCGCGTCGAGCGGCCTTCGCTGCCGGCGGCGCGCAGCTCTTCAAGCACCGCGCTGACGCGTTCGCGGTCGGGGAACGCCTGCTCGATGAAGAAGTCCTGGATGCTGCGGTCCTCGCCGCCGCGCAGGAGGATGATGTCGGCGTGCTGCACGCCGCGGCCGGCGCGGCCGACCTGCTGGTAGTAGGAGATCACCGAGCCCGGTGCCTGGTAGTGCACGACGAACGTCAAGTCGGCCTTGTCGTAGCCCATCCCGAGCGCGCTGGTCGCGACCACCGCCTTCAGCTCGTTGCGGGCCAGGAGCTCCTCGGTGCGCACCCGTTGCTCGGTGTCCTGCTCGCCGCTGTAGGCGGCCGCCGTGATGCCGTTGGCGGCTAGGAACGCCGCGACCTGCTCGGCGTCGCGCTTGGTCAGCGTGTACACGATCCCCGATCCCGGCAACGACGGCAGGTTCTCCGCCAGCCAGGCGAGCCGCTGGGCGGGGCGCGGCAGCTCGAGCACCTCCAGCCGCAGGCTCGCGCGCGCCAGCGGACCCCGGTACGAGCGCAGTTGCTCCCCCCCGGCGCCGCCAGCTGCTCGAGCACGTCGGCGACCACGCGGTTGTTCGCTGTTGCGGTGGTGCCGAGTACCGCGACGCCGGGCGCGAGCGCGCCGAGCATCTCGCGCACGCGGCGGTAATCAGGCCGGAAGTCGTGCCCCCAGTCCGAGATGCAGTGCGCTTCGTCAATCACCAGCAGACCAACCGAAGCGGCGAACAGCGGCAGCATCTGCTCGCGAAAGCGGCTGTTGTTGAGACGCTCAGGGCTGATCAGCAGCAGGTCGACGACATCGTCGGCGAGCAGCTCACGGACTTCCTCCCACTCGTCGCGGTTGGTGCTGTTGATCGTGTGCGCGGCGAGCCCGAGCCGCTCGGCTGCGGCGATCTGGTTGCGCATCAGCGCCAGCAGCGGGCTGACGATCAGCGTCGGGCCGGCACCGGCGTCGCGCAGCAGCGAGGTGGCCAGGAAGTACACCGCCGACTTGCCCCAGCCGGTGCGCTGCACGCACAGCACGCGGGCACGGTCGACGACCACGTCGCGGATCGCCTCGAGCTGTCCCGCCCGAAACTCAGAGCGCTCGTCGGCGGTGAGCGTCCGCAGCCGCTCCAGTGCATCCGCGGCAAATGTGTCAGAAACGGTGATCAACGGATCCCGACGAGCACGGATACCGGGAACTCGAACCGGATCGCGTCGCCGTCGCGGCGCTCGCCGAGGCCGAGGCCGGACGCTTCGCGGTCAGCCATCGCACGCTCAAAGCGCGCCCGCACGTCGACCGGGTCCGGCGACGCCGAGCGCGCCAGCAGCTCGTCGAGCTCGATTGCAAGCCGGTATGTGCCGGCGCGCGCGCAGGCGTGCAAACCAGCGGCCGCCATCAGCTCCAGCAGCTCGGCTTCAGTCATCGAACGCACGTGCGAGGGGTCGCGCACGCGCTCGAGCTCGTTGAAGCGGGTGGCCACGGCGGCGTCCGAGCCGACGACCACGTCCGCGATCGCGACCCTTCCGCCAGGCGCGCACACGCGGGTCATCTCGGCGAGCACGCGCTTGGGGTCGGGCATGTGGTGCAGCGCGTAGCGGCACACGACCACCGAGAACGCGCCGTCCGCGTAGGGCAGCTCCTCGACGTCGCCGAGCTCGAAGCCGACGTTCTC
Source organism: uncultured Solirubrobacterales bacterium (assembly GCA_963709135.1). GTDB lineage: Bacteria > Actinomycetota > Thermoleophilia > Solirubrobacterales > Solirubrobacteraceae > Palsa-465. Next base: position 96,846 of record CAVPVI010000013.1, read on the forward strand.
CAGCTCCTCTTCGTCGCAACGCTGCCGTGCGAGCTCGATCATCGCCGGCGTCAGATCGATGCCGGTGACGCGCGCCGCCTCGCGCGCGAACGCGGCGGCGACGATGCCAGGCCCGCAGGCGACGTCGAGGACCGAGTCGGTAGCTCGCAACTGCGCCGCGTTCAGCAGCATCCGCATCGCCGCGACCTGGTTGAGCGCGGGTGCCGCGGCGAATCCGGCCGCCTGCGCTGTGAACTGATCTACGGTTGTGCGTTGGTGATCCATCGCTCTTCAGGAGTCCGCGTCGGTGGGGTGTGAGGTAATCGTAGGCCACCTACGTCACAAATCAGAGCGTCTGCTGACAGGCCTTACATGCACGAGCTCTTGCGAGACCGCAGCCGTCGATCAACACGGCGTCCTCCTGAATACTCTATTCGCGTGAACAATAGACCGGATCACAGCGGCGAACTGGGACCGGATCAAATCGCCGGCAGCGCCAACGCCGAGCGCGACTCCGTCGACGCGCTGATCGCACTGTGGAACGCCGTTGCGCCGGGGCTCGATTTCTCGCCGCTGGGCGTCATCTCGCGGCTCTCGCGGGTGCGCAGCCATGTCGATGCCGAGCTCGAGCAGGGGCTCGCGGCGCATGGGCTCAGCAGCGCGAGCTTTGCCGTGCTGGCGACGCTGGTGCGCAGCAGCGCCGGCGCCGGGGTCAATCAGAAGCGGCTGATGGACGAGCTCGGTCTGACCTCGGGAACGATCAGCATCCGCATGGACCGGCTCGCTGCGGCGGGCCTGATCGAGCGGGCTCCTGATCCGGAGTCACGGCGCAACACGCTGATCGTGCTGACCGATCGCGGGCGCGAGTTGTTCGCGCTCGCCGCGCCGGCGCATCTGGCCAACGAGCGGCGGGTGCTGTGTGCGCTGACCAAGGCTGAGCAGGAGACGCTCGCGGGGCTGCTGCGAAAGCTGCTGGCCGAGTTCGAGGGATCCAAGCCGGCCGTCGGGACGCCGATGCGGCTCGGGCTGACGGTCGCGCCGGTTCACAAGTCGATGGCTGCGCGTGAGCAGCTCGGCCGCGACCCGATTCCGGCGCTGCTGGTGCGCAGCGTCGCCCCCGGCAGTCCGGCCGCGATCGCGGGAATCGGCAAGGAAGACCTGCTCGTGTCCGCAGGCGGCCGCGAGCTGCGCTCGGCAGCCGCCCTGCACGCCGCGATCGATGCAGCCGACAGCCGCCGGCCGCTGGTGCTGTCGCTGCTGCGCGGCGACCAGCAGCTGAAGGTGCAGATCGAGTTCGAGCAGCCCCCGCCGCCACGCGCAGGCGGGTGGTCGACCGCGTGGCTCAGGGCCCGCGGCGAGCATGTCATCTGACAGATTTGATCGGGTGATCTCGGTGCGTTTGGTCACGGCCCGATGAGCCTCGCCAGCGAGACGCTCGCCAGACGCATGCGCCTGCCGCGCGCGCAGACCCACCGGGTGCTCTGCGAGCAGGATCTGCGCGTGCCGATGGACGATGGCACCGTGCTGCTCGCCGATCGCTGGGTCGCGCGCAGTGCGCGCGGGCGTCCGCAACCGACGGTGCTCGTGCGCTCCCCATACGGGCGCCGGCAGCTCGTCGGCCTGCTGTTCGGACGGCTGCTGGCCGAGCGGGGCCTGCAGGTGGTGGTCCAGAGCGTGCGCGGTACGTTCGGCTCGGAGGGCAGCTTCAACCCGTTCGACGAACGCGCCGACGGCCTCGCGACGCTCCGCTGGCTGCGCGCGCAGGCTTGGCACGCCGACCGTATCGGGATGATCGGACCGAGCTATCTGGGCCTCGTGCAGTGGGCTGTGGCGACCGACGCGGGCGACGATCTGGCCGCCCTGGCGATCCAGGTGAGCGCCTCGCAGTTCCACGGACAGACCTACCCGGGCGGCAGCCTGTCGCTGCAGACATCGGGTTCCTGGCTGGTGCTGGTGGCGATGCAGGAGCGCCGGCTGGCGCCCGTCGCGATGCTCCGCGGCTTGCGCCGCCTGCCGACGCTGTTCGCCCAGCTGCCGATCGCCGACCTCGACCAGCGCGCCACCGGTGCGGAGGTCGAGTGGTTCCGCCAGGCGCTGGCCAACACCAGGCGCGAGGACGACTACTGGGTCGCGCGCGACTTTGCCGAAGGGGTCGGCAAGGTGACCGCGCCGGTGCAGCTGATCGGCGGCTGGCACGACATCTTCCTGCCATGGATGCTCGCGGACTTCGCGGCCCTGCACGCGGCCGGGCGCCAGCCGCAGCTGACGATCGGCCCGTGGACGCACACCGCGCCGGGCTTGCTGGCGGCGAGCATGCGCGAAGGACTCGCGTGGCTACGCGCCCGTCTGCTGCTCGACGACCGGCTCGTGCGGCGCGCTACGGTACGCGTGTTCATCACCGGCGAAGGCGACGGCGCCGGCTGGCGCAACCTCTCGAGCTGGCCGCCTGACGCCGGCCAGCGCCGTCTGTGGCTGGGCGAACTGGAAACGCTGAACGCACAGGCGCCCGCGGCGAGGGACGTGAGCGTGTCGGGAGCCGCGGAGCCTGCTGCGGGCGACGCAAGCGTGCCTGGAGCCGCGGGGCCCGCGGGCCCCGCGGGCGATCGCTACCGCTATGACCCCAGCGACCCGACGCCGTCGCTCGGCGGGGCGGTGCTGCTGGCGCGCGAGCCGGTCGCCGACAACCGCTCGCTGGAGGCGCGCGCTGACGTGCTGACCTACACGACGCCGCCGCTGCCGGGGGATCTGGTCTGCATCGGCACGGCGCGCGTCGAGCTGTGGGTGCGCACGAGCTCGCCGTACTTCGACCTGTTCGCACGCGTCTGCGAGGTCGACGGCGAAGGGGTCTCGCGCAACGTTTGCGACGCGCTCACGCGTGTGACTCCAGAGCGCTTCGAACAGCTGGCCGACGGCAGCTGGCAGGTTAGCTTCGAGCTGTGGCCGCTGGGACACAGCTTCGCGGCCGGGAACCGGATCCGCCTGCAGGTGTCCTCGGGGGCGCACCCGCGGTTCGCGCGCAATCCCGGCACGGGCGACGATTCGCCGCTGGCGACCGAGCTGCGGGCCGTCGACATCGAGCTCCTGCACGACCACGTGCACCCGTCGGCGCTGATCTTGCCGGCGTCCTGAGAGGCTCTAGGCGCTCTGTACACATCCTAACGGCGTCCTAACGGCCCATATTCGGGTAGACATTGTCGAGCACTCCGACCGGAAAGCCGTATGCCAGGAATCGCCCCTTCCACCGACCCAGATGTACCGGGCCCCACCGGCGGCAGTGGCGGGCTCGACCAGCGTGACCTGCAGTCCCGCGCCGGCGCCCTGACGCTGGAACAGAAGGTGCGTCTGCTGACGGGCGCCGATTTCTGCTCGCTGCACGCCGAGCCCGCCGCGGGGCTGCGGCGGATCGTCGTCTCCGACGGGCCGGCGGGCGTGCGTGGCGAGCGCTGGGACGAACGCGACAGCTCCGCGAACACGCCCTCGCCGACGGCGCTGGCGGCCAGCTGGGACGAGGCGCTGGTGGCAGAGATCGGCGGCCTGCTGGCATTCGAGGCGCGGCGCAAGGGTGTCGACGTACTGCTCGCGCCGACACTGAACCTGCAGCGTACGCCCTACGGCGGCCGGCATTTCGAGTGCTTCAGCGAGGACCCGCTACTGGCGGCGCAGATCGGCGTCGCCTTCGTGCGCGGCGTCCAGAGCGGCGGCGTCGCGGCGTGCGCCAAGCACTTCATCGCCAACGACTCCGAGACACAGCGGATGACGCTCGACGTGCGTCTCGATGAGCGCACGCTGCGCGAGCTGTACCTGCCCCCGTTCGAGGCGGCCGTCAAGCAGGCGTCGGTGTGGACCGTGATGGCGTCCCACAACCGCGTCAATGGACAGTCGATGACCGAGAGCAACCTCCTGCGCGAGCTGTTGCGCGGCGAGCTCGGATTCGAGGGTTTGGTGATGTCGGACTGGGAGGCGACCCGCTCGACCGAGGCCTCGGCGCGCGCAGCGCTCGATCTGGTGATGCCGGGACCCGGCGGTCCGTGGGGCGCGGCGCTGCTCGCCGCCGTGCGCAGCGGCGCCGTCGATGAGGCGGCGATCGACGAGAAAGTGCTGAGGCTATTGGGGCTGGCCGCGCGGATCGGGGCGCTCGAGGGTGCCTCCGCGGCACCGGCGCGCGCTTACGACGGTGGCGAGATCGCGGCGCTGCTGCGCCGTGGCGCCGCCGCTGGGTTCGTGCTGGTCAGCAACCGCGACGGGCTGCTGCCGCTCGATCCCGCGCCGCTGCGGCGCCTGGCGGTGATCGGCGCCAACGCGGCGAGCGCGCGGACCTTGGGGGGCGGCAGCGCGACGGTGTTTCCTCCCTACACGGTATCGCCACTGCAGGGGCTGCGAGCGGCATTGTCACCGGGAGTCGCCGTCGGGCACAGCCCGGGACCGCTGACCAGCGCGCGCATCCCGGTCGCGCGCTCACCCTGGCTGCGAACCCCCGACGGGAAAGACGGCGTGGAGGTGCGGTTCGTCGGCCACGACGGCCGGATCCTCGACAGCGAGCATCGCCAGGGCTGCGCGTTCAACTGGTCGCGCGCCGAGATCGATCACGATGGCACGCTGGAGCGGATCGTGGTGCGCACGGTGGTGCGCGCCACCCAGGACGGCACCTACACGGTCGGGGCTTCCGGGATTGGGCATTACCGCCTCAGCATCGGCGGGCAGCCCGCGTTCGACGGGCGCCTGGAGCCGACGCCCGGGGCGGACCTGATCGAGGGCCTGATCGTCCCGCCGCAGACCGCGCACCCGGTGAAGCTGCGCAGCGGCCAGGAAACCGACGTTGTGCTCGTGCACGAGGTCGGAGCCGCCCCTGGCGAGCTCGGCGCCAGCTTCGTGAGGTTCCAGCTGAACTTGCTGGACCCGCACGGGGACGACGAGCAGGAGCTCGCGCGCGCCGCTGCGCTGGCGCGCGAGGTGGATGTCGCCGTGGTCGTCGTCGGCACCACCGAGGAGGTGGAGAGCGAGGGCTTCGATCGCGCTTCGCTGGCGCTGCCTGGACGCCAGGACGAGTTGGTCGCGCGCGTCGCGGCCGCGAACCCCAACACGATCGTGGTCGTCAATGCCGGTGCCCCGGTGCTGCTGCCCTGGGCTGACGAGGTCGCGGCGGTATTGCTCGCCTGGTTTCCGGGCCAGGAGTTCGGAAACGCGCTGGCGGACGTGCTGCTCGGAGCGGTCGAGCCCGGCGGGCGGCTGCCGAACACCTGGCCGGCGGCGGCGGTCGGGCTGCCCTCGACGCTGCCTGTGCAAGGAGTACTCGAGTATGACGAGCGGCTGCGCGTCGGCTACCGGGGCTCGGGCCAGGACATCCGCGTCGTGCGCTACCCGTTCGGGCACGGGCTCGGCTACTCGCGCTGGAGCTATGTCTCGCTCGAGGCCCCGCGGGAGGCTCACGGCGGCGAGCAGGTCGGTGTCTCGGTGCGCCTGCGCAACGTTGGCGCGCGCCGGAGCCGAGAGGTCGTGCAGCTGTACGCCAGACGCCCGGACAGCGCGCTGGAGCGCCCGATCCGGTGGCTCGTCGCATTCGCCGGCGTGTACGCAGACCCGGGCGAGGAGGTGACCGTCAATTTGACGCTGCCATCAAGAGCATTCGCGCACTGGGATGTCGCGGCCCGTCGCTGGGCGGTCGAGCCTGGCCGCTTCGAGCTGTGCGCGGGGACGTCCTCGGTGGCCCTGCCGTTGCGTGTCGAGCTCGAGCTCGACCGCGGGCCGGCGTAGGAGCGGCGAAATCAGACGGGCTCGATCCGGCGGCCCGAGGAGTCGGCAAGCCTGGGAGGTTCTGCGGCGGCCGGGGCGGGCGCCGGAAGGCGCTGCTGCTCGGCGTTGGAGGCTTCGAGCGCAGCTCGGGCCGCGGCGAGCGCCTCGTCGAGGCGCGCGCGTTCCGGTTCGCCTTGGCTATCGCCATCGCCGTTGCTCGCCGCGTGGTTCTTGGCGGCCGCGAGCATCGGCTGCAGGAGGTCCATCGGCAGCGGGAACACGATCGTCGAGCTCTGGTTGTTGCTGACCTCGATCAAGGTCTGCAGGTAGCGCAGCTGGATCGTGACGGGGTTGCGGCTGATCACGTCGGCCGCGTCGCTGAGCCGCGCGGCTGCCTGAAACTCGCCTTCGGCGGTGATGATCTTGCCGCGGCGCTCACGCTCGGCTTCGGCCTGGCGGGCCATCGCATGCTGCATCCTCTCGGGAATCTCGACGTCCTTGATCTCGACCGACGTCACCTTGACGCCCCACGGCTCGGTCTGGTCGTCGATGATCTGCTGCAGATGCTCGTTGAGTCGTTCGCGCTCGGCCAGCAGCGAGTCGAGCTCGGCCTTGCCGAGCACCGAGCGCAACGTCGTCTGCGCAATCTGCGAAGTCGCCGCCTTGACGTTCTCGATCTCGACCACCGACCTCGTCGAGTCGATCACCCGGTAGTAGGTGACGGCCGTCACGCGCGCCGGTACGTTGTCGCGCGTGATGATCTCCTGCGCCGGGATTTGCAGCGTCACCGTCCGCAGGCTGACGCGAACCATGCGATCGATCCACGGCAGCAGGAAGATCAGACCCGGTCCGCGCTGGGTCATCACCCGCCCGAGCCGGAAAACGACGCCGCGTTCGTACTCGCGCAACACGCGCACAGAGGCGGACGCAAGCACCAGCGCGGTTCCCAGGATGCACGCGAGCACTACCAGCAACGCAACGATCATCGCTTCAGCTCCAATACTGTGCGATCGCTGGGTCGCCCGTGAGGCGCTGTGCGATCATCGGTTGTACTCCCATTCCTCGGCCCGGCGCACGCCGAGGGTCAATCCGTTTACCTGCTCGACAACCACCTGGTCGCCCTGCCGCAGCGCCTCGGGATCATCCTGCGAGGGCTCGCGCCGGGCGCGCCACAGCGCGCCGTCGACGAACACCTGCCCGCGGCCATCCTGCCAGCTGCGGACCTCTCCGACGTGGCCGTGCATCGCCTCGGTGCCGGCGCGAATGCGCCGTCGCGTGCCGGCGGTCACCTGGTGCACCACCACGATCGACCACGTACCGGCCGCCAGCCCGAGCCCGACGCCGACCGGCACCGCGAGCGCGACCGGGCCACCGACCGACACGATCGCGGTGATCCCGCCGATGATCAGGGCAATCCCGCCGATGACCCCGAGCGCCCCGCTAGGCACGTGGGTCTCAGCGACGACCAGTAAGACGCCGATCACGAGTAGCGCGAAGCCGACAGCAGTCATGGGGCAAGAACTCCCCCACGATCATACGCCCGCATTGGCGGATTCACGAATTCGCGAGCGGTTCGCGGGATGCGAGCCCGGGAGCTCGGGCATCTGCAGACGCGGAGTTCTATCGTCTGCCCCGACGCCGGCGGGCGGCGTGCGTGCAAGGCGAATCGGAGGACGGATGCGCAGGGTGATCATGGGCGCCGGAGGGCGCGACTTCCACAACTTCGATGTCGCCTACCGCGAGGATCCGAACGTTGAGGTGGTGGCGTTCACCGCCACGCAGATCCCCGGCATCGACGACCGCGCGCACCCTCCCGCGCCGACGCTCGCGCAGTTGCTCGAGCCGATCATCTCGCGAGCGTGTTCGGCTCGCTGATCTACTTCCCGAGTAGGGGCTACGACCAGACTCCGGCTGACGCCGGACTGGCGTTCCGCGAGCTGTCATTCACAACCGACGACGGCGTGCGCCTGCACGGCTGGTGGCTGCCCAGCCGCGCGCGCGACCGGCTCGGTCAGATCCTGTTCTGCCACGGCAACGCGGGCAATATCGGCGATCGCCTGCTGGAGGGCCTGGCGCTGACGGCGGCAGGCTTCGACGTGCTGCTGTTCGACTACCGAGGCTACGGCGCCAGCGCGGGAGAACCCGACGAGCAGGGGACCTACCGCGATGCGCGCGCCGCTCGGGCTGCGCTGCGCGCGCAGCCCGAGACCGACCCAGCCCGCATGATCTATCTGGGCGAGTCGCTGGGTGGCGCGATCGCGCTGGAGCTCGCGGTCCAGTCACCGCCCGCGGGCCTGATCCTGCAGTCGACGTTCACCAGCATGCGCGCGCTCGCGCGCCACCACTACCCGTTCGTACTGCCGGGGCTGATCCCCGACTGGTACCCGAGCCTGCGCATTATCGGGCGCCTGCGAGCGCCGCTGCTGGTACTGCACGGCGACCGCGACGAGATCGTCCCGCTCGCCCACGGGGAGGCGCTGTTCGACGCGGCTCCGGAGCCGAAGGCATTGCACGTGTTCGCCGGGCTGGGCCACAACGACATCGTCGCGACGTCCGCGAGCGAGTACGGCTCGGTGATCGCCGGCTGGGCGAGCGCGCTCAGGGTGCCGTGACGCGGTACAGGACGGCGCTGTCCGGCGGGACGAGGGCGCTGACTTGGCCGGTCGTGGTACTGGTCGTGTTCGTCCACACGTTCTCGAGCTCGTAGTCGCCGGCGCCGGGGGAGGCGCCAGGGGAAGCGCCGGCGAGCCCGACCGCGGCGGCGCTGGTCGTGATCTGCAGCGCGGTGGCGCCGCGGTTCAGCAGGGCGACCGCACGCGCCCCGCCGCTGAGCGGCTTGACCCAAACCTGGCCGGAACCATCCTGTTGGAGCACAGTCCCCTGGATCCCGAGCGGGTCCTGGTCGATCGCGATCAGCTGCGGGTTCTCGAGCATCTCGATGCTCGCCGAAGAGAGCTTGCGAGGGTCGCTACCGAGCATCAGCGGGGCGGCGACGATCGCCCACATCGTCATCTGCGCCTGCGCTTGCGCTGCGGTCATCCCCAGCTGCGGGCCGAGGTAGTCGGGGTCGTTCCAGTGCCCTGGACCGGCGGCCGCCGGGTCCGCGGCGTCGCGATCGAGGTTGCGCAGGACGTTATTGAACTGGATGCTCCCGGTCGCCCCGATGTCCGTGTCGGTACGCCAGCTTTCCGCGATCCGCGGTGCCCAGCTCGCGTTCGCGTAGGAGGAGTTCAGCAGCGACGGCGCGGTCCCGTTGATCTGCCCCGGTACCCAGAAGTTGCAGATGTTCAGGATCATCTGCCGATGGCTGGCGTTGTCGCTGAGCGCCTGCGCGAACTGTTCGTAGAGGGGTTCTGGATCGAGACCCTCCTGGCCGGCGCCGCAGAAGTCGACTTTGACCGCGTCGAACCCCCAGGCCGCGAACGTGTCGGCGTCCTGCTGGTAGTGCCCGAGCGAGCCAACTCCCTCGTGCCGGCAGCCGCTTGCGCCCGCGTCGGTGTAGATCCCGGCGAGCAGTCCGTGCGCGTGCAACCACGCGGTCAGCCAGGCGAGGCCGCGCGGCCATTGGCTGTGGTCGACGATCAGCTGGCCGTCGCGAGCGCGGCTGCCACTTGCCCAGCCGTAGTCCAGCCAGACGATCCGGTAACCGGCTTGCGCCAGGCCGCGGCGGATCAGCGCCCGCGCAACCGAGATGATCGTGCTCTGGTCAAACGCGCCACCGACGCCGTAATAGGTGTTCCAACCCATGTATGGGGTCGCCGCGAGCACGAGCGGCGGCAGCCCAGCGCCGCCGCTCGGCGGGACCACGCCCGCGGTTCCGGCGGTCTTGGCGGTTCCGGCGGTCTTCGCGGCCCCGGCGGTCTTGGCGGTTCCGGCGGTCTTGGCGGCCCCGGCGGTCTTCGCGGTCCCGGCCGACTTGGCGGTTCGGGCGGTCTTGGCGGTTCCGATCGCATTGGCGGCGGCGGTGGCGCCGACCGCCACGCACGCCAGGGTCGACATGAGGAGTCGCGTGAGCCGCAAAACCACCGCCACAACAGACTAGAGGGGAGCCCCGACGAGCGGCGGCGCCGCAGCGCCCCCGTAAAAGCGTGTTCGGGCGGACAATCCGCTCCGCGGAACTTCCGATCGTCCATATCGGCTCGAAAATCGACATCGAACGGACAATCCACCCAAGCGCGGGTCGGTTTGTCCGCTCAAACACGCCCGAGCAAGCGCATCTACCCGCGGTTCGCGCCGCGCCCCACCGGGCCAGCAATTTCGGATCGCTCATTCAGCGTTTGCGCTCGCGCTCGGCCTTGTGCGCGCCGACGCTAGCCGGTGCGCTCGAGGCGCTGCGCCACCGTCCCGTCGACCAGCGCCGTCTTGCCGAGGCTGGTGATCGACCAGTTCGGCGAGCGCTGGATCGACACGGGCGCAACGAGACCGACTCGCTCGAGCGTCTCGAGCGCCTCACGCACCACGACCAGCAGATCCAGCGCCTTCGACCCCTTGCCGCCGGGGAAGTCTCTCAAGAGGTACTCGCACAGCTGCTGGTTGCGCACGCTCGAGCCACCAAGCGGGCCGTGCGGACCGATCGCGGGCAGCAGCTCGACAGCCACATCCTCGATCTTGAGCGCCTTGAGGCGGGCGATCTCGCCGTCCGCTGCAGCCCGCTGCGCGAGCTTCTCCTCGCTCTTACGGAAAAGCGGCGACATAGTCTCTCCAGAGATCCTGCGTTGCAAGCCAGTCCCGGTCCGACGCGAGTCTAACGAGCGACCACCCGGGAGGCGATAGCGCTGCCTCCACGCTTCCATCCTGCTGCATTTGCCTGGTTTTGCCCGGTGTCTGGTGGCCTCATGCTGCGGTCGCGCTTGGTCGCGGTCGCGGCGATCTTCCGCGGCAGCGACGGGTCGGAGCTTCAAGACGTGCTTTGCAGGTCTAGACTGAGCAGCGGTGGGCGAGGACTGACGGGGACTCAAAGCACTGAACCGCCCTGCAGGCACATATGGCCCATGGAGCACGACGACTCACCCGAGGTGCGACCGATGACCAGCCCGAGGAGTACCTGACGCGCGCCCGGCTCACGCCGTTGCTGGGCGGGTGGGTTCGTACGATTCACAACTGGCCGCTAAGGGGATGCCCACGGGGGATCAGATCTCCGCAGCAGTCGACTCTTTGGCAAGCGAAGCGCCCGCTTAGGCAAGCGAGCGCAGAAAGGACTAGGCAGCATGCAGATCACCGATGAGATGGTGAACCGGGCTCTGGACGCCTGCGGTCGTCATCCCGGGCATATGGGTCCGGTCCGTATGCGAGCCGCCCTGGAGGCCGCCCTGGCAACGCCAGAGGACCTGGGGACTCCGACCTACGAGGTCGAATATGACATCGAGACCGAACTGGATCAGATGGGCTGGCTTCGATAGGGCAGTTTCGGGCTCGTAAACGGCCAGCCGTCGACATACGGGCCGCCGCTCAGGGCCACGGCCAAGCAGTGCGCCATCGTCCCCATCGGCACGAGCGCGTAGCGGTGCTGAGTTCAACGCGCGGACCACGTGTCCGCGCCAAGCGACGGTCTCCAGGTGCGACTCGATGAGCGGATCCTGCTCGTGTGGTGCCGTGGGAGCGTCGGGTCAGCTGGCGTGACGGTGGTCGTAGAGGTGCGTGGCCCAGAGGTAGGAGACGATCGCGATCCCGAGACTCCAGGCGACGGCGCCGATGGCGTTCCAGCCGATCGGCGTACCCGTGAGCAGCCCACGGACGGTCTCGGTGACGGGGGTGAAGGGCTGGTACGTGGCGAACTGACGCAACCCGGCCGGCATCGTCGCCGTGGGGACAAAGCCGCTGCCGAGGAAGGGCAGCAGGGTCAGGAACATCGGGGTGTTGCTGGCCGTCTCGACGCTCTTTGCGGCCAGCCCGAGGGCGGTCGCGAGCCAGATCAGAGCAAGCGTGAACAGCAGTAGCACGCCGATGGCGCCCAGCCAGGCTGTCGGACCAGCACTGGGGCTGAAACCCAGTGCGATCGCTATGCCGAGCACGATGACGATGCCGATCACTGCCTGGATGGCGCTCGCCAGCACGTGGCCGGTCAGCACGCTGGCGCGGGCGACGGCCATCGTTCGGAACCGATCGATGATGCCCCCGGTCATATCCATCGCGACAACGATCGCAGTGCCCTGAACGGCGGCTGCGACCGTCATCAGCACGATCCCGGGTGTGACGTAGTTGAGGTAGGCGTCGCGGCCCGTGCGTCCACCGGCGAGCTGATGGTCGAGCCCGGCGCCGAGCTGGCCGCCGAACACATAGACGAACAGCAACAGGAACACGATCGGCATGCCGACGAGGATCAGGGTCATTGACGGGTAGTGCATTAGCCGCCGCAGGTTGCGACGCAGCATCGTTGCTGAGTCGGCGACGGTGTAGCTCAGGGCACTCATGCCGCGGCGGCCTTGTCTGCGACCGAGTGGCCGGTGACAGCGAAGAAGACGTCGTCGAGGTCGGGAGCGTGGATCGAGAGCTGCGCGGCTTGGATGCCGGCGTCGTCGAGCCGGTCGAGCAGGTGGCGCAGCGCCGCAACGCTGCCATCGTTGGGAACCTGGAGAGTGAGGCTGTCCTCGTCACCGATCGCGGTGTCGAGCGCTCGACTTGCGGTGTGGAGGGCGTCCGGTGCGGTGAACCGGAGCTGGACGGTGCCGCCGGGGATGCGGCGCTTGAGCTCATCCGGCGTGCCCTCGGCGACGATCCGGCCATGGTCGAGCACGGCGATCCGGTCAGCCAGCTCGTCCGCCTCCTCCAGATACTGGGTGGTGAGAAAGATCGTCACACCGTCGGCGACCAGTCCCCGAATCGCCTCCCACATCGTGTGCCGGCCACGAGGGTCAAGGCCCGTCGTGGGCTCGTCAAGGAAGATAACGCGTGGCGAGCCGACCAGCGTCATCGCCAGATCAAGACGGCGCCGCATACCGCCCGAGTAGGTCGACACCGGCTTGCGGGCTGCTTGTGAGAGCTAGAACGCGTCGAGCAGCTCGGCCGCCCGCCGGCGGCCGGCCACGCGGCCGAGGTGATTCAGATCAGCCATCAGCACCATGTTCTGCTCGCCGCTCAGCAGGTTGTCCACGGCCGAGAACTGGCCGGTGACGCCGATCGCCGAGCGCACGCCATTCGGGTCGCTGGCAAGGTCACATCCGGCTACACGAATCTGACCTGAGTCGGCCGCGATCAACGTCGACAGGATCCGCACGATCGTGGTCTTCCCTGCCCCGTTGGGACCCAGGAGCCCAAAGATCGTGCCCTGCGCGACCGTCAGGTCGATGCTGTCGAGCACGACCGTGTCCCCGAACGACTTCGTCACGCTCGAGGCCACGACCGCGAGGACGGGTGCGGTGTTCATTGTTGCCTCCGTTGATGACCGGCGGTCATGTCCGGCAGTGTCCCGGCTGCAAGCAACGCCGCGCGACGTTCCGCCCACTCCTGTTGCAAGACCGGGATACGCTCCAGCAGGAAATCGGCGAAGGCCGACATCTCAAGCAGCACCGCTTGCCGCTCGATCGGGGCGTCACGCACCACCTCGAGACCTTCACGTGCCAACTCGCTCAGCTCCTCATACTCGGAGATGTCCAGCCCTTGCGACCGTGGCGAGCTCAGGTCGATCCGCACGCGGTCCATCCGCTCGCCGGCCGTCCTGAAGCGGCGGACCACGCGCAGGGTCTCCAGGGCCGCAACCGCCTGTGCTATCGCACTGCGGCTGGCGAGCAGCGCTTCGCTCAGCTCCCCGATCGTCTGCTCCGGTGGATCACAGACCGCGAGATAGCCGATCAGCCGGCCCACCATCGGCGGGAACGCGTAACGACGGGCATAGAAGCGTCCTGTGTGGTCCGCGAAGGTGAGCTCAGCATCGCTTGGCACGACCCACATACTACACGCATGCCTGAGAAAACACTAATCCCTGTCATCCCAGAGATACCGGCTGCCTCTCCTCAGGAACGGATCCCGATCGCACCGATCTCGAGCGCACCATCGGGCCAGCCGACCATCAGACGGCCTGACGACCGCCAGGAGCACCCGCTCGCCCACGCTCGCGGCGGGTGTGTCCCAGCTAGTAATCGAGACTCACCGGCGCCAAGTCGCGAACCTCGTCCTTGGTGAGGCTGAGATGGACGCCGTTGCGGACGGTCACCACGGCGTTGATCGGTATCGCAACGCGCTTGTGGCCCCACAGGTGACCCTCGTCCAGGAGGACGTGCGTCACGTGATGATCGCTGGGATCGATGACCAGTCCCTGGATCTGCCCGATCGGACCGTCCGTCGCGAGCACGCGCTCGCCACGACATACCTCCACTTCATCCAGAGGTACGCGGTCGGTGGTGACCGCTTGGGAGCCAACCATGCCACCCATACCCAGAGCCGAGCCGGAGCTCAGCCCGTAATACGGCCATGACAAGAGTTGTCCCTGCTCATAGCCCAAGCTTGCGCTCACGTCAGGCAGGAAGCGGCTTTCCTCCGCGTCCTCGAGCGCCTCGAACTCAGATCTCGTGCATCGCAACCGGATCCCCTTCGCGGTCGGGTCGACAAGGTCGATCGGGACCAGATGACCGGCTCGTTGCCGATGCTTCGGTTCGACGCCCAGATGCGTCAGCGCGCTGGCAACAGGGTCGATCACAACACGTCTCAATTCCCCGCAGACGCCATCGCTGCAGGCCACTTCGGTTCCAATCACGAACTTGCTCATCGCCATCACCTGGTTCCTCTCATCGGTCCAATCGTGAATCGTTCGACCTGCGTCGGTCTGCTGCAACTACCTCCGGGCCGGGGAGAGCTGGCGACGTAGGCAGGTCGGCGGGTTTGATGCCTCACACGGGGCCAGGCTCAATACCGTATTGGGGTACTAGGCTGTGGTGATCGTGACGAGCAGCGCTCATAGTGTTCATCGCGGTGGCGTCGGCGAGCCGCTGGTGCTGATCCACGGCTTCTCGGCCACGCGGCTGACCTGGGAGCCGGTCGTCGAGAGCCTCGAGCGCTCGTTTGACGTGCTTGCCGTAAATCTTGCCGGCCATGTGGGCGGGCCTACGTTAGACGGCACGCCCGTTTCCCTGGACGCCCTGGTCGACGCGGTCGAGCGGGATCTAGACGCCGCCGGCTTCGATACCGTGCATGCGGTTGGCAATTCGCTTGGCGGCTGGATCGCGCTTGAGTTGGCCGCACGCGGCCGTGCGCGCTCGGTCGTGGCGCTGTCGCCCGCCGGCGGGTGGGAACGCGGGTCGCGATCCGAGCGCCGCCTCGCGACGCTGTTCACGCGCACCCGCAAGCTGGAGACGGCTCAGCTGCCGCGGATCGAGTCCCTGCTAAGGCGTCCCCGGCTGCGCCATGCGCTGCTGTGGCAGGTCGCCGCCCATGGAGAGCGGATATCTGCGGTTGCGGCGGTCCAGATGATGCGCGACTCGGTCCTCTGCCCGGTGTATGTCGATCTGCTGGAGGCCATCCTTCGCGACGGACCGCCGCGCACATTTGATGGGGTCACGTGCCCGGTGCTGCTGGCGTGGGGCACCCTTGACCGGATGATCCCCTCCCCGCGCTATTCCCGGCGCCTGCGCAACCTGCTTCCCAACGCAGAGTGGGTTGATCTGCCAGGCGTCGGGCACATCCCGATGGTCGACAACCCAGAGCTCGTGGCGCGGACGATCATTGAGTTCGTGCGGCGCGTGGGTGATGCAGCCGCTGTTCGTGAGGTTGCGAGCCACTCGAGCTAATTCCGACCGTGGGAGTCGGAAATATGATACGGTTTGCTGTGCTCAGGGCGCCCAGCTCTTCTCGCTTTCCGGGCGACGTTCCGATCAGAGGGGCAGAGAGGTGGAGTAGTGGCTACTCCCGAAGCAACCATCCTGACCGAGAACGAGCAGCTCGCGGGCATCAACGCCGACTACGAGCAGCGCTATGGGTTCCACGACGCCGAGAACTACCTGTACAAGGCGCCCAAGGGGCTGAGCCGTGAGATCGTCGAACGGATCTCCGCGTTCAAATCAGAGCCGCGATGGATGCGCGATTTCCGGCTGAAGGCGCTCGATCACTTCTTCGCTCGTAAACAGCCCACTTGGGGCTCTCCGATGCTGGCCGAGCTCGACTACGACAACATCAGGTACTTCGTGCGCGCGTCTGAGACGCCGAGCCGGTCCTGGGACGACGTGCCCGCCGACGTCAAGCGGACCTTTGACCGCCTGGGCATTCCCGAGGCGGAGCGCAAGTTCCTGTCCGGGGTTGGCGCGCAGTACGAGTCAGAGGTCGTCTATCACCAGATCCACAAGGACCTCGAGAAACAGGGCGTGATCTTCACCGACATGGACACGGCGCTGCGCGAGCACGAAGAGCTCGTGCGTCAGTACTTCGCGACGGTCATCCCGCCCAACGACAACAAGCTCGCGGCGCTGAACTCGGCGGTGTGGTCCGGCGGATCGTTCGTGTACGTGCCCGCAGGCGTCCACGTCGACCTGCCCCTGCAGGCGTACTTCCGGATCAACACCGAGAACATGGGGCAGTTCGAGCGGACGTTGATCATCGCTGAGCCGGGCTCATATGTTCACTACGTCGAGGGCTGCACCGCCCCAACCTACAGCTCCGACTCGCTCCACTCCGCGGTCGTCGAGCTGATCGCGCTGCCGGGCGCACGGATCCGCTACACGACGGTCCAGAACTGGTCGACCAACGTCTACAACCTTGTCACCAAGCGCGCTGTGGCGTACGCCGACGCCACGGTCGAGTGGGTCGACTGCAACCTCGGTTCGAAGCTGACGATGAAGTACCCCAGCATCTACCTGCTCGGAGAGCGAGCCCACGGCGAGGTCCTGTCAATCGCATTCGCAGGCGCCGGCCAGCACCAGGATGCGGGCGCCAAGATCATCCACGCCGCACCGAACACCACGTCCAACATCTTCGCCAAGTCGATCTCCAAGGACGGTGGCCGCGGCTCCTATCGCGGCCTGCTGGAGATCGCGAAGGGCGCCCACGGCTCTCGTTCGAAGGTTGTCTGCGACGCGCTGCTGCTCGACGAGCACTCGCGCTCGGACACCTATCCGACGATCCGGATCGGCGACGACGACGTCACTGTCGCCCACGAGGCGACCGTCTCGAAGGTCGGCGACGACCAGCTGTTCTACCTGATGTCCCACGGCATCCGCGAGGACGAGGCCTCGAAGCTGATCGTCAACGGCTTCATCGAGCCGATCATCAAGGAACTGCCGATGGAGTACGCGGTCGAGATGAACCGCCTGATCGAGCTGCAGATGGAGGGCTCAATTGGCTAGGGCGCGAGTCCACGAACGGCGCCCTAGCTACTTCCTGAGGAAGAAAGTCTGAGTTCTTCGTTGGCAAGCAGCTGGTCAGCCGCCGGGCCAGACCAACTAGCCGAAGATCGGGAAGCGGCGCTGCTTGGCGAGCCGGTTCATCGCGTCCTGGATCGCCGCCTCGACTTCGAGATAGATCGAGTTCACGTAGGCGCTGTCGTTGAGCCGTTCTGGGTCGTGATCGACGTGAATCGGGTCGAGCAACTCGGTGCGGATCTTCGCCGGCAGCGGGATGTGCGTCGGGATCGTCTCGATTGTGAGACCGAACGGGAAACCGAGCATGATCGGCAGCGTCGTGCCGCGGAGCTTCTTCTTGAGCCCCGTGAAGCGATCAAGCCCGTTGGCGAGCCAACGGCCCTCGGAGATGACGAATGCGGTGTCGCTGCCCCCGACGCTGGCGACCGGGACGATCGGCACGCCTGAGCGCATCGCCTGGCGCACGAAACCCTTGTGTCCGGCGAGCACCGCCTCGTCGCGTCGGCGCCAGCTGCGCATCGAGTCGATCTCGCCGCCGGGCCAGATGATCACGTCGCAGCCGGCGCCGAGAGCGGCGCTGACGCCCTGCTTCGAGGCCGGAATGACGCCCACCTGGCGGAAGTAGTCGCCGAGGCCGGGCACGGCCATCAGGACGTCGTGAGCCGTTCCGTGAAGGATGCGCTCGCTGCCAAACCGCCGCCACCATTCCACGACGAAAGTCCAGGCGTCCATCGTCAGCGATCCGCCGGAATGGTTGCCGATCAGCAGTGAAGTCTCGTCGGGCAGACGCTCCCAGCCCGAGATCTCAAGCCGGAAGTAGTGGTCGCAGAGGGCTTTCCAGACGGGCTTCTGCACGTTCATGAGCGTCTGGTTCGGCCCGGCCAGCGCAGCTTCGGTCGCGGCCGTGACACGCTTTGCGATCAACCCCTGGAGCCCACCTGGCCGTGAAGTCCTTGCGGCTTTGGCCCCTGGCGTCGGATCGGGGTTCGCCCGCGGCCCATCGCCATTCTTTGAAGCATTGCTCTGCTTTATGGTTGTTGCGGCCACGGTTCCAATCCCTCTCCGAGATTGACGTCAGTATCAATTCAGGTTCGCAGCTCGCGGCGACCATGTCAAGCCGATCAGCGGATCTAACCGGCTCGTGCTGACGTTGACGTCAGTATCGACTCCGAGGAGTAATCTTGTGAAATAACGGTGAATGCGCCCAATTCAAACGCCGCGACCAACGCCAGCGCCGACCACCAGACCCCGCGGCCGGTGAAGCGTGCGAGCGGGCCGACGCGCGAGCGTCTCTTGGAAGCCGCGCGAGCGGCGTTCGCCAACCGCGGCTACGCTTCGACCCGGGTTGCCGACATCGTCGCGTTGGCCGGCACGAGCCACGGAACGTTCTACACGTACTTCGACGACAAGCGCGACGCCTTCCTGGCGCTGGCCGACGACGCCGCGAGCGCGATTTATGGCGCCGCCGTCGCGCCGCTCGCCAAAGCTCAGCAAGGTGGCGCGCGCGAAGCGATTCGAGCGCGGATGGTCGTGTTCTTTCGTGCCTACAGCGAATGGTGGGACGTCGTCCGGACCTGGGACCACGCCAGCGCGATTCATCCCGAGGTCGACGAGCTACGCGCGCGCATCAGGAGCTCGATCGTCGAGCAGCTCTGCCACGTGCTCGCGCAGCAGCGCGAGCACGGGAGAGTAGACCCGGGACTCGACCCGAAGATCGTTGCGATCGCACTGACAGCGATGCTCGAGGAGTTCGCGAGCCGCTGGCTCGCGCTCGGACGCGCGGTCGAGGCGACCGAGATCAACCAGCTGACGGAGCTGTGGGCCGGGGCCCTGTACGGAAGCGGAGCGACGCGCGCGAGCGCGTACAGCGGCTGACTTGCCGGCGACGAGCTGCCGGTCGAGCCCGGCGAGCCGCTAGCCGCCCGTGTCAGCGTCAGCGCGTGAGAAGCTCTGCCGCAATTCCTCCAGCGACTCCGCCAACCAGCCGATCAGCTTCCACACGTCGGGAATCTGCTCGCGATCTGCCACGATCCCGAAGTCGAGATGCCCGCAGTAACTCATCACCGTGATGTTGAGCCCCATCCCGTCGGTCACCACCGAGACCGGATACATGGCCTGCACCCGAGCGCCCACGCAGTACAACGGGAACTGCGGCCCGGGCACGTTTGAGACCACCAGGTTCCACAACGGTGGGGTCCGGGTTGCGGTGAGCGAGAACGTCGCCCGCGCCGCACGCGCGAACAGCGCCGGTGGGATGAACTCGGTCGCGTCCACCAGCAATCGCGCCGGCAGCGCCTGCTGGTGCTCCTTGGCGCTACGTAGGGCTTCGTGCGTGAGCCGTAACCGCGTGACGGGGTCTCGCTCGTTGGTGAACAGCGGCACGCTCATCGTCCCGACCTGGTTGCCGTAGGTGCCACGCTGCTCCTCGGTGCGCACCGAGACGGGCACCAGCGCCACCAACGGGCGGTCGGGAAGCTCATCATGCTCCAGCAGCCAGCGCCGCACCGCGCCGGCGGCCAGTGAGACGATCACGTCGTTGACCGTAAATCCATAGGCCTGCTTGACCGCCTTGACCTGATCGAGCGGAAGCTGGCCGAACGCAAACCGCCGATGCGGCGACACGGGACCGTTGAACGAAGTTCGCGGGCGGTGTGGAGCAGACGGTTGGTGCAGGTGTGCATGACGCCCGTGCAAAGCGAGCGCGACCGACCGCCCAAGCGTCTTCGCGCCCGGCACATCCCGGACGATCGGCGTGTCCTGCAGGTTCGACAGCGTCGAGGGGAAGCTCCTCAGCACCCGTCCGAGGTAGTGCGGCACGCCGAGCAACCCCCGCGCGAGCATCTCGGCCTCGCCCGGCTCGCGGTCCGACGGCGGCGCTGCCGGCGGCGGCTCGCGCCCTGCTGGGCTCAGATCGAGCAACACGCCCATGATCTCGGCACCCGACATCCCGTCGACGGCCGCGTGATGAACCTTCGTCATCAACCCGACATGGCCGTCCTTGAGGCCGTGGATCAAGTACATCTCCCACAGCGGCCGCTCGTGGTCGAGCGGACGTTCGAAGATCCGCGCGACCTGTGCCGCGAGCTTCGCGTCAGTGGGCGGCGGCGCCAACGCCAACTCCCGCACGTGGTAATCGAGATCAAAGTCCTGATCGTCGATCCAGTAGGGATAGTCCAGTCCGAGCGGCACCTCCCGCAGACGCCAGCGAAACGGCGCCAGCAGTGCCAGGCGCTCGGCGATCATGCCCCGCACGTCGGCGAGCTCGATTCGGCCGTTTGGCCGCGTGCTCGGGTCGAGGATCGTGAGACCCGAGAAATGACCTGACTGGCGCGGTGTCTCGAACGCCAGGAACTGCGCGTCGAGCCCCGTCAGTTGGCGCAAGTCACCTCTCCGGACATGCTCCGAGTCTAGTCGGCAAGCCTGCAATCAACACTTCCGCTACGCCCTCATCTGCCTCGGCATCACGCGCCCGCGGCGGGGAGCACCCAGACGACCAGCGCAATGTACTGGGAGGCGGCGGCGAGGATCACAAGCGCGTGGAAGACCTCGTGGAAGCCGAACGTCCGCGGCCATGGGTCTGGTCGCTGGCGTGCATAGATGACCGCGCCTGCCGAGTACAGGAGGCCGCCGCCGGCGAGGAGGCACAGCGGCTCGAGCGCGAGTTGCGTGAGCAGTTGGGGAAGTGCGAGCAACGCCACCCACCCCAGCGCGATGTAGCTGGCGGCAATCGCTCCGCGTGGCGCTTGGATCCAGCCGAGCGAGAACGCGACGCCGGCCGCGGCTCCCGTCCACGCGATCGCGAGGATCGTCCACGACAGCGGCCCACGCAGCACGAGGAGCGCGATTGGCGTGTAGCTCGCCGCGATGAACACGAAGATCGTGCTGTGGTCGATTCGCTGCAGCAACGGCTTGAAGCGTTTCGGACCCGGCCAGCGGTGGTACAGCGCGCTGTCCCCGAACAGCGCGACCAGGCCAGCACCGTAGATCATGGCCGCGACGGTTGCGCGTCCGTGGGGCGCGAGCGTGATCGCCCGTAGCGCTGCCGCGCCGGCGAGGAAGAACGCGATCTCGTGCGAGACACCGCGTAGCTTGGGAACCCGCACTTCCGGCTGCCCGGCATCGGCGAGCGACGCCCCAGGATCCGAAATCGCCGTGGCCGGCGCTGATTGCAGAGGGTATGCAGTGGCTTGTGTTCTCATCGTCGTGCTCGAGCACCTAGGTCTGATCGACATGCAAGGCTTGAGCCGTTGCGACGGGCAAGCCGCCACCCGCCCCGGGCGCGGCGGTCTCCGCATGCCGCAGCGGCATGCCGGCAGCGGCGTAAGCGTCGCTCTCGTCGAGCGTCTCGTGCCTGAGCAGCGTCAGCGCGAGCGTCTCGAGTTGGTCGCGGTGAGCCGAAAGTTGGGCTGTCACGTTCTCGTGGGCGCCGTCGATCAGGTGATGTACCTGCTCGTCGATCACGCGCTGAGTGGCTTCAGAGGTCACGCCGGCGCCGGTCAAGTAGGGGCCACGTGCCTCCGCGGGGATCACGGTCACGAAGCCGATCGTTTCGTTCATGCCCCAGCGTCCGATCATCTGCCGTGCGATCGCCGTGACACGCTCGATGTCGGACTCCGCTCCAGTCGTGATCGTCCCGAACACGATCTCCTCGGCGACGCGGCCGCCGATCGCCACCATGATCTTGCCGATCAGGTCCTCGCGCGTGTAAGAGACCTGGTCCTCGTCGGGCGCGGACAGGGTGACGCCGAGCGCCGCGCCGCGCGGAATGATCGATACCTTGCGGACCGGGTCAGCGCCTGGAGTCAGCATCCCCACCAGTGCGTGGCCCGCTTCGTGGTAGGCCGTTCGCTCGCGGTCCGCGGCTGACAGCACGATCCCGCGCGGCGCGCCCAGCAGGATCTTCTCGAGTGAGTCGGTGAAGTCAGCGGTCTGGACGGTGTGGTGGTCGCGGCGCGCGGCCAGCAGCGCCGCCTCGTTGGCGAGGTTGGCAAGATCCGCTCCGACCATCCCGGGAGTGCTGGCGGCGAGCGCTTCGAGATCGACACCGTCGGCCAGCGGGATCGAGCGCGTGTGCACCTCGAGGATCTGGCGGCGGCCGACACGGTCGGGTGGCTGCACCGCGACGCGGCGGTCGAAGCGCCCCGGACGCAGCAGCGCCGGATCGAGGATCTCGGGACGATTGGTCGCTGCCAGGACGATCACGGCCTCTGCAGGCTCGAACCCGTCGAGCTCGGTCAGGATCTGATTGAGCGTCTGCTCGCGCTCGTCGTTGGCGCCGGCGAGCGACACCGACCCCTGCCGGGAGCGGCCGATCGCGTCGAGCTCGTCGATGAAGATGATCGACGGCGCCGCTGCCTTGGCCTGAGTGAACAGGTCCCGAACTCTCGAGGCGCCGACGCCCACGATCGCCTCGATGAACTCCGATGCGGAGATCGAGAAAAAGGCGGCGTGCGCCTCTCCCGCGACCGCACGCGCGAGCAGCGTCTTGCCGGTGCCCGGAGCGCCTGAGAGCAGCACCCCGTGGGGCATGCGCCCGCCGAGCCGTCCGTACCGGAGGGGGTTGCGCAGGAAGTCGACGATCTCGGTCAGCTCGGCCTTGGCCTCGTCGATCCCGGCGACGTCGGCGAACGTGACTCTGATGCTCGCCGGATCGATCAGCCGCGCCTTCGAGCGCCCGAAGCTGCTGAGCGCGCCCATGCCGCCGCCGGTCTTGGCCGCGCGTCGCATGAACAGAACGACCATCCCGACGATCAGCAGCGTCGGCCCGAAGCCCAACAACAACGATGTCAGCAGCGAGGTGGTCTGCACCGTCGACTGCGCGTTGATCTGGACGTCGTGGGCCGCCAGCAGCGCAGCCAGCTGATCGTTGTTCCAGAACGTCGGAACCTCGGTCGCGAACAGCTTGGTCGCGGTCGCCTTGTCGTCGCCGGACGGGTAGCGCATGGCGCTCCTGAACGTGCCCTGCACCGCGTCGCCCGTGGTGACGATCGAAGCGACACGGCCGGCCTGGACCTCGGACACGAAGTAGGGGCTGAACGGCACCTTTACCCGCAGCGGGGCGACGGGAGCGAACAGAAACACCGATCCCAGGTTGAGCAGCAGCAGCACGAGCACGAACCAGCCAAACCGGCGCGATCGATGCACCGGCGGCTTCGCCGGCGCTTGCGGCATGCCGCGCCCGTCCGGGGCAGGTGCCACGCGCCAACCCCGCGCGTCACGCGGAATCGGCTTCCTCGGATCGGCCTCACGAACCGCCATCTAAGTGGTCTCGTGCGCAAATGCGTTGAACGGGACTGAGGAGACCACTTAGCTACGCCGCCCACAGCCGCGTCGGACGCGCGTGCGCCCGGGTTGTCTGCGCCCGGCTTGGCTGCGGCGCGACGAGCATCCGCTCGAAGCGCAAGCAGGGCCTCGAGACCCGCGCGGGGGGCAAGGCCCCGATCGCATGGTTGCCCTCACTGTCCAGTCGTAGAGGCGGGACATGAGCAGACCGGTTCTCCGTTGTGACACTGCATAGGATCGGCTCCTGCTGAGCTCGTGATCGCGTGGACCGCTGAGATCGACACGCCGGCACCCGGCCGAGTGCTGGAGCCGGGAAGATGGTGCCCCGCCGAGAGGTGAAGGCGAAACTGACTTGATTCTACGCTAGCTGCCTGCCGCTGCTAGCGCCACGGCCTCGCGGTCGCGTTCGAGCGGGGCTGCGGTCGTGCGTGTGAGCACGACCAGGGGGCAACGCGCGGTGCGTGCAAGTTCCCGTGAGGTGCTGCCGTGCACAAGCCGGCCGATCGGACCGTAGCCGCGGGAGCCGACGAACAGCATGTCCAATGACGCGCTGAACACCGTCAGTTCCTCCGCGGCGGTGCCGTAGGCCGCGTGCGGTGAGACGTCACCGAGCGCGGCGATCCGTGCGCGGGCTTCGCCCACGCACGCGTCGATCGTTTCGACGACGGGGGCTCCGGGAGCGGTGAAGAAATAGGCGGGCAGTGAGACTGCCTCGAAAGCCGACAGCTTCGCTCCCCACTCGGCCGCGAGCGCTCGCGCGGTCGCGAGCGCGTGCGCGCTCTCCGGCGAGGCGTCGTAACCGACCCCGACCTCCCGCACGGCGGTCGCCCGCTCCGAATAGCCGGCAGGTGCGACGGCCACCGCGCAGGGGGCGCAGTTGAGCGCGTCCCGCGTTTCGTCCTTGACGAACACGCGTCCAACCAGCCCCCGCCGGCACGAGCCGATCACGAGCAGGTCGGCGCGCTCGTGCTCAGCTAGCTCGTGCAGTCCTCGGCCTACCGAAGCTGAGGCGACGCAGACCAGCTCCGCTTTGACACCGGCCTGCTCGCATGCCGCGGCGAGCATCGCAACCGGGTGCTCGCGCCCGGAGGCCTCGATTCCACGCTCTGGCGGGCCCACCGGGCTCGTCTCGGACATGCGCACGTGCGCGAGTGTCAGCTCGCCGTCTGCGGCGATGAGCTTCTGGGCGAGGGCAATCGCGTCACGGCCGCCATGCTGCCCATCGACGCCGACGATCACGTTGGTGAACATCCTGATTTCTCCCTCTGATCGCGAGATCACAGTGCAGCGACGTGGTGTGGAAGCGGCGCGTGACTGGTCCTCATCAGGGAATCAGCTCGCCGTTGAGCGGCGCGACCAGCGCGCGGCGTGCGACCGACGATCGCTCCCTGCCGGCACCTCGCCCGGGTCCTGCGGACCGGCAGGCAGTAACAGCAGCGCCCGTGCACCGGACGCGGCCGCCTCGGTCGCGAACTCGATCAACTGATCGCCCGCGGCGCCGGGGCGTGCAGTCGCAGCGTCGACCGATCGCGTAACAGAGCGTCCCGGATCAGCGGCTCGCGCTCGCGGGCTCCGGTCGACCCCACGGCTGAGGGCTTACGAAGCTTGCTCGGGCGGTCCTTCGGTGTCGGAGAAGGATCCGACGGTCGTGTCCTCGGGGTAGGCCTCGGGGTCGACCTGGCCGGTGGCGAAGGTTCCGACCTCGGTATCCTCGGGATCGTTCGCGGAGTCCTCCTGCCCGCTGGCGAAGGTTCCGACCACGGTGTCCGAGGGATTGTTCGCGGGGTCGTCCTGGCCGGTGGCGAAGGTTCCGACCTCCGCGTCGGCGGGAACGGTCTCGGGGCGCTCGTCGTCCGTGGCGACGGTTCCCGGCTGCTGGTCTGCTGATTCCGGAGCGGACATCAATCCTGCTCCTTTCTGGTAAGATGGATCTTCGTTGTGTCGTGGGAGTACCGGCCCACGTCGGCCGAGTGCCAAAGGCCGGAACAGATTGCCCACCGAGGGTTGAGGCGGAGCTGGCAACTATTTTACTCCTCGCGGGCAAGCGGCTGCGGCGGTTCCGGGCAAGCGGCTGTGGCGGTTCCGGGCAAGCGGCTGTGGCGGTTCCGCAGCGCACTCACGTTTAGACTGTGGCTGTGGCACAAGGCACCGAAGACCGCGAGACCGAGCACCTGCGCGTGCTGATCGCCAACGAGCGCAAGGACCGTCTTGCACTCGTGGCGCCGATCGTCGTTGCGCTCGGACACGAGGTGATCGCGCGCGAGATCGAGGTCGAGGACGTCGGCCCGGTAACCGCCCGCGAACGCCCCGACGTCGCGCTCGTCGGTCTCGGGGAGAGCTCACAGCATGCGCTCGACCTGATCGACAAGATCGTGCGCGAGGCCGCCTGCCCGGTGATCGTGCTACTGCACGCGCCCGACCCCGAGTTCGTCAAGGAAGCGTCCAAGCGTGGCGTCTTCGCCCAGATCAGCGACTCCGACATCGAGGACTGGCAGAGCTCGATCGATATCGTGCTGCGCCGCTTCGCCGAGTACCACGACCTCGAGGGGGCGTTCGGACGCCGGGCGCTGATCGAGCGCGCCAAGGGCATTCTGATGGAGCGCCACTCGATCGCCGAGGAAAACGCGTTCGAGCTGCTGCGCCAGCACTCCCGCAGCAGCAACCGCAAGCTGATCGATCTCGCCACCGCGGTCGTCGACGGCCACCGCCTGCTGCCGCGGGACCCGCAGGCGCCTGCCGAATCCTGACATTGGCGCTGTGAGCTTCTCCGCCGTCGCGGCGCTGGTGGCAGTGATCGGGTTCGCGTTCATGCTCGGCGTGTCGGATGCGCCGAACGCGAGCGCTGTCCTGATCGCCTCGCGCGCGGCTTCGTATCGCCGCGCGATGGCATTCGCGTTCGTGGCCAGCGCCGCCGGCGGGCTGCTCGCCGGTGAGGCGGTAGCTTTGACCATAACCGGCCTCGTGCACGTGCCCGCGGCCGAGCTGGCTGGCACGTACCTCGCCGGCGGCGTCGCGAGCCTGGCATTTACGCTGCTGCTCACGCGGCGGGGTGTGCCCGTCAGTGCAAGCATCGCGCTCGTCGGCGGGCTGGCGGGCGCTGCCGCAGCGCGGGCGGGCTGGGGGGCTGTGGGCTGGGGTGGCTTCCGCGGCGCGCACCCATACGGAGTGATCGGCACGCTGCTCGCGATCGCCCTCTCGCCGCTCCTGGGAGGGTGCGCGGCGGCTGGGTTGCGGGCGTTGCTGGGCCGGGCGCTGACCCGGGCTTCGCGCGAGCTGGCGCGCTCGTTGCGGGGGATGATCTGGCTCACTGCCGGCCTGGTGGGATTCGCGGATGGATCCAACGACGGGCAGAAGGCGATGGGGCTGGCGACCGCGCTGCTCGTTGCCGGCGGCGCGATTCGAAGCTTCGCGGTGCCGTTCTGGGTGACGGCGCTAGTCGCCGTGGTGCTCGCCACCGGTACCGCCGCCGGCGGGCGGCGGATCGTGCAGACGGTCTCCTCGCGCTTCTACCGCGGCGGTCTGCTCGACGGGCTGGCGGCACAGAGCGCATCGGCGGCGGTGATCCTCGGCGCCGCTTCGCTGGGCGCGCCCGTCAGCACCTCGACGGTGATCGCATCGGGGATGATCGGGGTTGGCGCCGCCCGCAGGCGGCGCCATGTCCATTGGCCCACCGTCCGCAACGTGGTCTACGCATGGGCCATCACGGTGCCCGCATGTGCGCTGCTCGGCGCGTGCCTGGTCGAGCTCGGACGGCTCCCCGGTGCGCTGCGGTGAGCAAAGCGCCCCGCGAGCCAGCCGGATCGGCGCAGCCTACGCCCGCGGGCCGAGGCTCGTGGTGGCGCCAGCTGATGCCCACCGCGCCCGACGTGGTCGCGCTGCTGGTGGCACAGGGCGAGCTGACGGTCGCCGGTATGGACGCCTTCTGCGAGTGGTCGCATGTCGGCGGTCGCGACTCGGCGGCGGCCGTTCGCTCGGCGCAGCACCAGGCGTATCAGGCGCGACGCGAGCTGCTGGCGGCGCTGCAGGCGGCGCTGTCCACGCCCGTGGATCAGGAAGACCTGTTCATCCTCTCAGAACGGATCGATCGGGTCCTCACGCTGGCCAGAGACGCCGTGCGCGAGGCCGAGGTTTTGAACCGCGCGCCCGACGCTCACACGGACAAGATGGCGCAGCGGCTGGCGGCGGGTGCCCGTGCGCTCGTCGCCGGCTTCCAACTACTGCGCAAGGACTCTGACGAAGCGGGGCGGCGAGCCGACGCCGCCAGCGATGCCGTACACCACATCGAGCGCGACTACCGTGAGGCGATGGCCGAGCTGCTGACGCTCGACGACCTCCGCGCCGTGATCGCCGGACAGGTCCTCTACCGCCGCTATCTCGACGTCGCCGATGCGATCATTGCGGTCGCGGACCGGTTGTGGTTCGCCGTCCTCCGCGGCGCGTGAGCGATCGGGTAAGGCCGCGGCAGTTCGGGGTAGTATCGGGACAGATCGGAGGAGTTGCTGTGAGCGCTGTGGCATGGCTATTGGTTGTGGTGGTGTTGGTGGTCGTGTTGGTGCTGGTCGGCGTGTTCCTCCGGCGACGGCGCCGCGTGGGTGGCGTGATTGCCACGAGGCGCAAGCGATGAGGTCACTCGTAACCGGCTCGGCGATCAGGGGCCTGCCGGTTGTGACGATCGGCAGCGGCGAGGATGTGGCCGAGGTACGCGACGTGATCTACAGCCCCGAAGCGGGCCGGATTGTGGGGCTCACTTTGAACAAGCGCGGTTTTCTTGCCGGCCGCCGCCGCGAGGTGCTGTCCGCGGACACGATCCACGCGATCGGCCGTGGCGCGGTGATCGTCGAGGATGACAGCAGCCTGATCCTGCCCGAGGACTCCCCCGCGGAGCTCGGGACCCCACCAGCGGGCCGCGACGTGACCGGGAACGAGGTGCTCACCGAGGCGGGAGCCAGCCTCGGCCGGGTACGGGACGTGGTGGTCCTGGTCGGAAGCGTCGGCGAGGTCGTCGGCTACGAGATCGACACCGCGTCGGGAGCCACGGGCTACATCCCGCTGGCTGCTCAGCTGGCCGTGTCGGGCAGCACGCTGGTGGTCCCGGACGTGACACAAGAGTTCATCGCCCACGACCTGGTCGGTCTGGGCGCGGCAGTGGACGAGTTCAGAGCAAAGCTGGGGATCCGATGAGCGAACGGTTCGCCGCGGCCGCCGGACGCAAGGTGGTCAGCCGCGCCAGCGCCGAGGAGCTCGGCAAGCTCGCACACATCGTCGTCGACGTCAAGTCACGAACGATTGCATCGCTGGTCGTCGGCAAAGGCCGTAAGGCAGTTGTGGTCGCATGGGCGCAAGTCAGCGGCTTCGGGCCGGACGCGGTGATGGTCGCGCAGGAGAGCGCCCTGCAACCGCCTGGCGATGATCGCGAGCAGGACGCCACGAGCGGCAAGCTCGATCTGATCGGCAAGCGCGCCCTCAGCGACATGGGCAACGAGCTCGGCACGGTCACCGACGTTCTGTTCGACCCGGAGACTGGCGCGATCGAGAGCATCGTGGTCGGCGACGGCGAGCAGCCGGCGGCCTCGCTGCTCGGCGCCGGCTCATACGCCGTGATCCTGCGCGAGCCCGCCGCGCCCGCCGCGCCCTAGAGCCGCGCATTGGCGCCTCCTAGAGCGAGGCATTGGCGCCCTCGAAGTGAAGCCCGCCGAAGTTCGAGGCGAGGCTACGCAACGCATGGCGGGCCTGCCGGCGCGGCCACGGCGCCGCGCGGGTGTGGGAGGGGCCGCTTGCCCCAGGCGGCGGCGAGCGCAAAATCGAGCAGCCGCGGGAAGTAATCCTCGACTCTCAGCACCCTGACGCCGGCGGGCTCCAGCCGCGCCCGGCTGACGTGGTCCTTGAAGTGCACGCCGATGTTGAGATATGGGATGAACACCTGCGTGTGCTCCAGTGCCAGGCGCTGACGGCCACGGGCCGCCAAGCGCAAAACCGGGTAAAGCGCGCGGTAGATGACCGGTGGCACGATCCTCGGCATCGGCAAGCCGAAGCGCTCGGTGGTCATCTTCGCCAGGCGTCCGACGGTGGTCGCGCGATCGCCCGCCACGAGGTGGAAGGTTCCGTCCGGACCGCTGCTGCACAGCTCGAACAGCGCATCGGCTACATAGTCGATCGGCACCACGTCGACCGGCGCCTCGAGGTTGAGCGGAAACACACGATAGGCGCCGGTCGACAGGGCACGGATCGGCCCGTAGAGCACGTTGAAGGCGACCGTCCAGCCGCTTGCCTGCTCCCCGACGATGATGCTGGGACGCGCGATCTGAACCGGAAGGCGGTCGGACGCTGCCCGCACGGTGCCTTCGGATTCCCACTTGGAGCGCTCATAGGCGTTACGGAAGCCCTGCCCCATGTCGTAATCCTGCTCGGAGAAATCGCCGCGGTAGGTGCCGGCAACATAGGCGGTGGAGACGTAGGTGAAGCGCTCCAGACCGCCGAGCTGCTGAGCACGGTCAGCGAAGCCGAGCATGTGCTGAGTGCCGCCGAGGTTGATCCCGCGCGACTCGGCGATGCCGAGCTCGAACGACACCGAGGCCGCCGCGTGCAGCACCCGGTCGACCTGCGCGGCAAGCTCGTCCAGACGCGCCGGATCGAGGCCGAGTCCGGCCTGCTCGATATCCCCCGCCACGGCGGTCACGCGACCGGGATGGGCATCCGGGTCGCCAAACGTCTTGGCCAGCACGAACCGCAGGCGCGCATCCGCCTCCGCGTCGTTCTGCGCGCGGATCAGCGCGAAGATGTGCCGCTTGCTGCCCTGCAGGAAGCGGGCCAGGACCTCCATACCCACGAACCCCGTCGTGCCAGTGATCAGAATCGGCTGCTGCTCGGACTGCGACCGGCTGCGCTCAAGGGCGGGGGCCACGCGACCGCTCGGTCGCTGCACCGACGCGCTCATCCGACCTGGCCTCCGATCGGCCGCTGGTGCTCTGCCGTACGCTCGCGGCGCGCAGCGTTGATCGCCGCTTTCAATGGCTCGTCTGCCCGGCGGGCCACTTCGAGCTCGCGGCGCAGTCCTGGCGGCCCGCCGTTGTGCGGCAGCGCAACGCTGAGATGATCCAAACGCTCGAGCGCGAGCTCGCGTCGGGCTGTCGCCCCGCGGTCCTCCGCCGCACGGACGCGGTCCGCGTGGGCTGCCGCGCGGTCCTGCGCCGCACTCGCGCGGGCCTGCGCGGCGTTTTCCCGCGCGATCGCCGCGCGCCGGCGAGCACGCGCCGCCAGCTGCGGCGGACTATCACTCGCATTCGCCATGTCGGCGCGCTCGAACGCCTCCATTTCGGCGTCCAGCGCTGCCGCGAGCTGTTCGCGTCTGCGGGCTCGCGCATCGCGAATGTCCGCCTCCATGTCGCGTTGTTGAGCGACCGCGTCACGCCGGGAGGGCGCGCTCTCCCGGCGGGCACGAGCAGAGACATCGCGATCGATTGAGCTCTGCGAGCGCCAATGCCGAGCCTCCGCCGGCCAACCGAAGGCTTCGCTGCTCGCGAGCGATCGGTCCGCATCCGCCTGGTCGCGGTCGGCGGCGCGCTGGTCGCGGTCGGCGGCGCGCTGGTCGCGATCTGCGGCGCGCTGGTCGCGATCTGAGGCGAGCTGGTCGCGCTCAGACGCGCTGTGGTCAACGTCGGAGAAGGTCCGATCGTAGTCAGCGAAGGTCTGGTCAAAGTCGCAGGCGCCCTGGTCGTCGGCGTCCGCGAACCCTTGCTGCTCGGCGCTACCCATAAACATCTTCAAAGCTCCCGGAACAAAAAGGTCGGCAACAAGGCTCCTGACGCGTTGACTCCAATGACCGTTCAGGTCACGAACACGCCGGCCGATCGCTAAAGCCGGAAATCATTGCCCGCCGGGGGTAAGGGCGCAGCACTACGTATCATATGCCACCAGTCAAACTCCTCGTAAGCTAGCTGCAACGACCATAGCGGCCGCCGGTAGACTCGATGCAATGGACCGGAAGCGGATCAGCAGCGGCGATGAGCCCGGTCAGGTCTAAACCGAAGTCTGAGAATCACGGCGATGTGCTGACCGCGATCTCGGATGGGATGGTGGCGCTGCTGAAGGAGTTCTATGGCCGCGGGCCGACGCGCACGAAGTCCTACTACGAGGACGATCTGGTGGTCTGCGTGTTGCGCGGTGGCTTCTCGCGGGTGGAGCAGACGTTGCTCGATGGTGGTCGCGGAGCGGCGGTCATCAGCCAGCGGATGGAGTTTCAAGCAGTCATGCGCGACCGCTTCTACGCCGTGATCGAGCAGGCTACGGGCCGGCGCGTGATCGGCTTCATGAGCGGCAATCAGCAAGATCCCGACATGATGTGCGAGGTGTTCATCCTCGCGCCGACCGATCTCGTGGACGAGCACGAGATGACGGGGTCGAGCACGTAGCGTCGTCGCTTGACAGGCGCAGTAGCGTTGGACGTGGAGGGCCACCACGTGACGTCGGCCGGCAGGCTGGCAGCGCGCCCTGACTTCCGAGGAACACTACTCGGAGGTCGCCTCACGTTTGTGCCGCCTTGTTTTTCAAGTCGGCTATCGCAGATCGTGCAATGGCTTCGTTGCCGTCACGAATGACCGATGGCGCCGGTGCGGCGACCGCAAGCGGTCGTTGCGCACATCGCCAGCGGTCGTTGCGCCGATTGTCGGCCTCTGCGCCGATCGTCAGCGGCCACTCCGCGCAGTGCACGGCCCACTCCGCGCAAGCCGAGGAGAACAACATGACAGATGTATGACGGTCCGGCCCACCAAGACGCTTGGAGCACCAGACACGAATCGGCATTCCGGTAGCGAGGGGCCGGCGCGGGGCTGCGGCAGCGAGCAGCGAGCGGCGGGCGGCGAGCGGCGCGCGGCGGGCGGCGAGCGGCGGGCGGCGGGCGGCGGGCGGCGGGCGGCGGGCGGAGCATGCTCGGCAACCCAAACCGACGATGCCAGCGCCGAATTAGGTTCTTGCGCGGCTATACGAGGGCGACGGACCCAAAGCGGCCCGGTCGGCCCTC
Source organism: uncultured Solirubrobacterales bacterium (assembly GCA_963709135.1). Taxonomy (GTDB): domain Bacteria; phylum Actinomycetota; class Thermoleophilia; order Solirubrobacterales; family Solirubrobacteraceae; genus Palsa-465. Next base: position 129,135 of record CAVPVI010000013.1, read on the forward strand.
GGTTTGGGTTCTTCAGCATGCCGATCGGTGGGGTCGCGCGCGGGTGACGCGCGCCGCGTCGTCTGGGGGCTCATCCGGATGGGGGCTGATCCGGATGGGGCTCATCCGGATGCGATTCGAGCGCCTCGACCACGACCGCTATACTAGGCTACAGCTTGTATGTAAGTGGCATGCAAGCCCACGGGACCTATATCTGAGGTGACGAACCTAATGGAAGACTTACGAGAACTGATGCCGCGCCGCAAGCGGATCGCGCTGATCGCGCACGACAACTGCAAGACGGAGATGCTCGAGTGGGCGCGCTTCAATCGTGAAACTCTGTCGACTCACGCTCTGCACGCCACCGGCACGACCGGCGCGTTGCTCGCCGGCGAGCTCGATCTCACGATCAACCGCTTCCTGAGCGGTCCGCTGGGCGGCGACCAGCAAGTCGGCGCCGCGATCGCGGAAGGACGGATCGATGTGCTGGTGTTCTTCTGGGATCCGCTGGAGCCGCAGCCGCACGACCCCGACGTGAAGGCGCTGCTGAGAATCGCCGTAGTTTGCAACGTCCCGACGGCGTGCAACCGCGCGACCGCCGACTTCATCCTGTCGAGCCCGCTGACCGCGGAGGAGTATCAGCGACCGATCGCTGACCGCTCGCTCAGCACGGTCGGTGCCGCCTAAATGCGAACGCCCCTAAAAGCCGCTCGCGCCGAAGGCGAGCGGCGTCGACTGCCGCTGCAAGAGGCCGAAGGCGAGCGGCGTCGACTGCCGCTGCAGGAGCGGATCGTGGATCAGGATCTCGGCGGCTACCGTTGCCTTGCCCAGCCGCGCGAGCGACGGAGCTGCGACCACGTTTTCATGGAGAGCCCCCGGGCGCGTTCAGCAGTCCACGACAAAGCCCGTGAACGCGACCTCGTGGACGCGGCTTGGCTGTACGCTTGGGCTCGAGCAGATCTGCGCCGGCCAGTCGCCGCGTCCCTGATCGCGCAGCTGTAAGACCTATCTCAGTATCCCCGCGCCGTCTGGCGGCGGCGGCGTGGACTGCAGCGACATCAGCCGCCCGCTGTCCTCAACGATCTGGGAGCGCTCGCCCCCGGCCCAGACGAAGCACGCGCGCCAGACTGGAGCTTTCTTCTTGCGCTGATCGCATGTGTGACCTGCGCGGAGCGCAGTGCCCCACCGCGGAGGCGATGGGAGGGGAGCTTGGGAATCCTCTCGTGAAACATACGTCTACAGTAGCATGAAATTCCTGTCGTGCAATGCTAGTCTTGTGTCTCGATGGACGAGAGCCGCGAATCCGGTCCGGCGTTCCTGACCAATCACGCCCAGGTACTGATCTGCATCGCGGACGATCCTCGTGTGCGGCTGCGTGAAATCGGAGAGCGTGTCGGTATCACCGAACGAGCCACGCACCGCATCGTCGCGGAACTGGTGGCTGCCGGTTACATCACGCGCCGGCGAGACGGGCGCCGCAACCACTACGCGGTCAACGCCCACCTCCCGTTACCTGATCCGGTCGCGCGCGATTATAGCGTCGGAGCGCTCTTGGATACCCTTTTGACTAGCCCGGGGCCAAAACCGACTTGAACCTTAGAGCCTGTCCGAGTTACCCAGTGAGACAGGCTCTTAGTCGCTACGCGGAAAGAACGTTGTACTGTTGATGTGGTCTATGGCTAGGCGCGGGTCTCTCCGAGAACCGTCGTTTCGCCGTTTGGAGGCCATCGCCATGGCCAGCCCGTCGTCGGGTGATCGTTCTGAGCAGTCCAGCAACGGGACGATCACGGGACTTAGCAGCGACTCGGTCGGCGTGTCGGCGGAGGTCGATCAGCAGGCGCTCGCCGATGCCGCGCAGACGCTCGCTGATACCGAGCAGACGCTGGCCGAAAGTGATCAGACGCTCGCAGATGATGATCAGACGGGCGGTGAGTGTGATCAGGGCAGCGCTGAGAGCGATCAGGCGGCCTCCGATCGTGACCAGGCCGCGAGCGATCGCGACCTTGCGCAGGGGCTCGATCCGCTAGAGCATGAAGCCAGCCGTGACGTTCGTCGGCGGACGGCGCGTGAGCGTGAGCAGACCGCCGTTGCGCGCCTGCAAAGCGCCGAGCGGCGAGACCTGACCGCCCGAGCGCGAGATGACGCGGCACAGGCGCGTGATCGGGCCAGCGCCGCGCGAGATCTGGCGATGGCACAGCGCGACGTGCAGCACGACCGTGAAGATGGGCAGGCGATGACGAGTGAGGAGATCGTGATGCGCGCCGCCGATCAACGCCGGCGTGCCGCGGAGTATCGCGCGCAGGCCGCCGAGCATCGCGCGCAAGCCGCCCGGGATCGCCACGCCGCGGCGACCGACCGAGCGCGGGGCGCGCGCGATCGCTTGCGGGCGCTGGTAGATCGGGAGGCGCTGGCGCAGGCGCTTGCGCTCAGCGAGATCGATGCGTTGACGGGGGCGCGAGCCAGAGCGGCAGGTCTGAGCGATCTGGATCGCGAGCTTGACCGCAGCCGCCGGAGCGCCAGCCCACTCGTGGTCGTCTACGTCGACGTTGTTGGACTCAAACGGGTCAACGACAGCGACGGTCACGACGCCGGCGACCGCTTACTGAAACGGGTCGTCGCGCTGATCACCGCTCATCTCCGCCCCTACGACCTGATCGTCCGTCTCGGCGGCGACGAGTTCCTGTGCGCGATGCCGAACATGGCCCAAGCCGAGGCGCACCAGCGTTTCAACGCGATCGCCACTGCATTCGCTGCCGACAGCCAGCCAGGCGCGCTGCGCACCGGCTTTGCCGAACTCGCGCCCGGAGAGAGCGCGACCGAGCTGATCGCGCGTGCCGACGCCCGGCTCAACGACAGCCGCAGTTCCAACCCCCCGCCGCGAGCGGCGCTCTAGATTTCGTCCACAGGACACGCATGGCCGCTGCGAGGTTGAGCGGCGTTCAGCTGTAACGTGCTCCGCGTGCTGCCGAACTGGCCAGCGGGTACGGTCACGATTCTGTCGACGTGCGGAGCGCAGCCGCATGCGATCCCCGTCTCCTCGTCGTTTCGCGCCGGCCCAGACCGCGTTCTGATCGCGCTCGCCGCCGGCCGCGAATCGCTTGCGCGACTACGCGCCGATCCTCGCGTTGCGGTCTCGATCCTCGCTGAGGGCGACGTCGCGCTGACCGCCTACGGCAGCGCGCGCGTTATCCAGGAGGACCTGGTTGATGGCGTGGTCGCCGCGGAGATCGACATCGAGCGCATCGAGGATCACGGCCAGGACACGTTCGTGATCGAGGCCGGTGTCCGCTGGCGCTGGACCGACCCTGTGGCACAGGCCCACGACGCTGAGGTGCGCGCTGCGCTCGAGCGCCTCGCCCAGCGGTGACGGCGCCGAGGCGGTTGAGACGGGCTCTTAAGCCCTACAGGCTGGCCCAGTCGGCCGTCGAGGGCTCTCCTCGGTCTGGGGAGCTGATTGCGCAGACCTCAGCCGCGTGGTCCAGGTGGCGGGATTGCGCGCACAGAGAAGCGACGCCGGCTGCGATCGCGTCGGGGCAGGATGGTTGGTTTGTCCAGAGCGACCAGTAAGGGATGGTTCGGCTGTCCGGTCCGTGGGTGGCGCGGTCCAGTTTGATCCGGACGGGCAGCGGAATCGCGTCGCCGACGACGACGGCCTCGCCGACATCCAGGGTGGGCAGGACGGCGGCGACACCGGCGAATGCTCCGGGGACGAGTTGCACGATGGCCTGGTGGTCCTGATCGTTGCTCAGCCTGAGGATGACGAAGTTGTTGCATTGACTCAGCACGGTCCGGTTGAGCTCGCTGGGACGCTGGCTGACGACGGCCAGGCAGACTCCGTATTTGCGTCCCTCTTTGGCGATCGTTTCGAAACGGCGCATCGCCCCTGCGTGCATCGGTGAGTCGGCTTCGCCCTCCCGGAGGTATACGTGTGCCTCATCACAGACCAGGCAGACCGGCGTCCGGCGGGCCGGCTGCATCCAGAACTGGATGTTGTAGATCAGCCGGGCTAGCAGCCCGGCTACCAGCGGCACCAGGGAAGTAGGTACCTCTGACAGGTCAATCGACTTGATGCCCGGCTTTCCGGCGCCGGCGTGCAGCAGCTTCATCGCGGTGTCGGGAAGCCAGTCATGACCGTCGGTGCTGTGTGGCGGCTGGAACACGAAGCCGAACCGCGGATCTGCCTGACGGGCTTCTAGACGCGTGATCAGACCGCGCAGCTTGCCGGCGTACGGACCGGGCAGGACCTTGCCACTGGGCTGCAGGACGATCTTCTCGAGCTCATCACGCTCCGCCCACTCGAGCAGCAGTTCCAGCCGGTACGGAACGGGCGAGTCAGCTGTAACGGTCGCCATCGCGTCGTAGTTGCCGGTCGCCGACAGCGAGGATCGCTTCAACGTCTCGATTCGGTCGATCAGCCAGAGACGCTGATCGGCCGCATGGGGATCGTCCTCGTTGAGTACGAGCATGACCAGTTCGTCGATCTCCAGCAGCCAGTACGGCAGGTGTAGCACGTCCTGCGCGCCATTTACGAGGTCCGCGGGACCCCCGATCCGAAGCCGCGTGGCGATCCCGCCTGCAGCCAGCGGGCCATACTCACCATGCAGGTCCAGCACGACCAGGTTTGCGTTCTGCAGCCGAGCCGCTCGTTCCATCAGCAGCGCAACCGCCCAACTCTTGCCCGACCCGCTGTTGCCCAGAATCGCGAGGTGCCGTTGGAATAGACGGTTCCCGTCCGCCACCGCCTCGGCGCCATCTCCATCCCCGTAACGGCCCAGGATCAAGCGCTCCTCAGGGGCGACGTCGCGAGCGATGCAGGCCATGAACCGGCTCAGACGTTCTCCTTCCACCAGGTAACAACCGGCCCGGATGCGCGGCTGATGTGCCGCGCCCACCCGAAACGTTCCGCCTCCGCCTCCATCGGCGGAGGGATAGAACGCGCCGACCGGCATCAGGTGCGCTGTCACCCGCTCGAGCGTGTCCGCGCACGTCAACCGATCGACAATCGCAATCAGAAAGCCCTCCCCCGCATGCAGTGCAACCAGCGCCGAGATGCTTGCGCGCTCCACCGCCGCCTCATCGGTCAGCGTAACCAGCACCCGCCCTGCATCAACGCTCGTGACCTGCCCGAGCACCCGCCCCTCATCCAGCGAAAGTGAAGCGGATACGGCTTGCGCGGATCCAGGATCCTCCTGATGGACGGAGTCATCCGGAAAGCCTGCTTTCGACTCCTGCACCAGGCGGAGCTCGATCGTTGAACTGGAGGCGGACACATCCGCACTCGCGGAAGCTGCAGTCAAGGGCATGGGCGGTTCATCGGCGGTCGCAGAACTCGGCATTAGAAGACAGGCTGACGCTCGACACTCACGCCGCTCGCATCGTGGCGAGCGCCGCGCGACAGTGAATGGGCCGCTACGCTGCGCAGATGAACGGTGACTACACGCCGCGTGAGGTGGCCGAGCTGCTCGCAGCAGGTGAGTTGCAGCTGATCGACGTTCGCCAGCGCCACGAGCACGACGCCGGTCGGATCGCCGGCGGGCGGCTGATCGAGCTGGCCGACCTACCGACGCACGTGCCGAGCATCAACCGGGAACTGCCGGTCGTGCTCTACTGCCGCAGCGGCGCACGCTCTGCGATGGCGACTGCGGCGCTGCGCCGGGCGGGTTTCAACGCGCACAACATGGCCGGCGGGATGCTCGACTGGCACGCAGCGGGCCTGCCGATCGAGCCCGACGGCGGCTACGTAGCGGACCCCTGACGGATCGCTCGGTCACACTTCTGCGGTGTTGCCCGCTGCGGCGAAAGCGGCCGTTGATGATCTGCTCGGACGCTTGGACCGTGCGGCACCCGGACGCATCGACGGCTTCTACGTTGTCGGCTCGGCATGCAACGGCGCCTTCCGCTTGGGACGCAGCGACCTCGATTTCGTGGCGGTCGTCGCCGGTGAGCTTGGCCACCGCGAGCTCGCGCGGATCCGGGCGGTGCACCTGGGTCGCTGGGGCTCGGCGCTCGTTCGCGACGTCGCGCTGCGGTGGCGCTGGCCGCTGGTGTGCAACGGCATCTACATCAGGAGCAGCGATTTGTCGCGGTCTGCGCTCGAGGTCACGCCACTCGCCGGCCACCTCGCGGGCCGCTTCAAGGTGGCCCAGAGAGATGGGTTCGACGTGAACCCGGTGACCTGGCAGATGCTCGCCAGCCACGGGATCGCGGTCCGTGGCCGGCACCGTGACCACCTGCAGGTCTACCTCGACGACGCGCAGCTGCGGTCGTGGACGTTGTGCAATCTCAACAGCTACTGGCGCCGATGGGCGCTGCGCGCGCGCCGCAGCGCCGTCACGAGCCAGCGAGCGCTACCCAGGCGGTTCGCTGCCGGGGGCGTGCTTGGGGCCCCGAGGCTGCACTACACGATCGCGACCGGCGAGATCGTGAGCAAGGAAGCGGCTGGGCACTACGCGCTCGCCACCTTCGAGCGCCGATGGCACGCATTGATCGAGGACGCGCTCGCCTTTTGGCGCGGAGAGCCCGGATATGCCCGGTACCGGCGCCACCCACTGCGCCGAACTCGCCAAGCAGCTGATTTCGTCGACTGTGTCATCGAAGCCGGCGGGCGTATGGTCATAGCGTGAGCGTGTCCAGCGATCCGGCCCGTAACGGGAGCACGGGGCGTTCTGGTTTGCGGTTGCTGACACCGTTGCGGGGGCGTGACTTCGCGCTTCTTTGGAGCGGTATGACGGTCTCGCTGCTTGGGAACGGGATCTACTTCGTCGCGGTCGCTTGGGAGGCGTACTCGCTCTCCAACGCGCCGACCGCGCTGTCGGTCGTGGGGGTGGCTTGGACTTTGCCGACCGTGCTGTTCCTGTTGATCGGGGGAGCACTCAGCGACCGTGTCGAGCGCCGGCGTCTGTTGCTGTGCGCAAGCTTGATCGAGGCAGGCGCGATTGGTGCGATTGGCGTACTCGCCGTAGCTCGGGATCTGCGGCTATCGATGCTGCTGGTGCTGGTCGCGATCTACGGCGCGGCGGAGGCGTTCTTCAATCCCGCGTTCGCGGCGATCGTGCCGAGCTTGGTGGACGTCGAGGAGCTGGCCGCGGCAACCGCGCTTGACCAGTTCGTGCGGCCGCTGGCTGTGCAGATCCTCGGACCGGCGATCGGCGGGGTGCTGGTGGCCGTCTCGGGCACGGGAGTCGCGTTCCTGGTCGACGCGGCGACGTTCTTGGTGTCGGTCGGCACGCTGCTGGCGATGCGAGGCGCTAGCGCCGGCTCAGCACCGGCGAGATCCGCGCGGGCGACGCTGGGGGAGATCGCTGAGGGCTTCAGGTTCGTTCGCGCAAACCCGTGGCTGTGGGGCACGCTGTCGGCGGCCTCGCTCAGCCTGCTGGCGTTCTTCGGTCCCGTCCAAGTGCTCCTGCCCTATCTGGTCAAGAACGAGCTGCACGGCGGGGGCGGCATGTTCGGAGCGATCCGTGCCGCCGGTGGCCTGGGCTCGATCGTGGCCGCGTTTGCGATCGCCCAGAGCGGCCTGCCGCGCCGCTGCGTGACGGTCATGTTCGTTGCATGGGCGCTGGAGTCGCTACTGCTGATCGGCTTCGCGCTAGCCACCGGCGCGTGGATCTTCGCGCTGATCTCGCTCGCCAGCGGCGTGCTCGCCGCGATCGGCAACATCGTCTGGGGGACGCTGATGCAGACCTTGGTTCCCAATGAGTTGCTCGGGCGCGTCTCGAGCTTTGACTGGCTGGTCTCGATCGGGCTGATCCCGCTCTCGTTCGCGATCACCGGACCGCTCGCGCAGGCGTTCGGCACCCGTGCAACGCTGCTGGCCGCAGGCGGACTCGGCGCCAGCGCGATGATCGCGTTCCTGGCCGTACCCGGACTCCGTGACCCGGAGCGGATCCTCGCCTCAAACCGAGTTGGGCCCTTCCAGACAGCATCGAGCACCGAATGAGGAGTTGACTTGGAGAACGACTTCCTGAAGGACCGCAACGAGCGCATCGGCGGCTTTGCCGCGCCTGCTGCGCTCGAGGAGTACGCAGAGCGCTACAGCGAGCACCTGATGCTGCGTCGTGAGGGCGGGATCCTGGAGGTGAGGCTACACACGCGCGAGGAGCCCGCCGTGTATTCGCGGGGGATGCTGAACTGCTGGGGTCAAGCTCTGTCTGACATCGGCCGAGACCCTGACAACGAGGTCTTGATCCTGACCGGCACCGGCAGCCACTGGATCGCCGGCGTAGACCCGCGCTCGTTCGTGGCGCCGCTGTCGGCGTGGCCCGCTGATGAGCTCTACGAGCAGTACCTGGATGGGGTGCTGCTACTCGAACGGCTCGTGTTCGACATTCAGATCCCAACGATCGCCGCGATCAACGGGCCCGGGCCGCGCTTGGAGATGGCGCTGCTGTGCGACATCACCTTGTGCTCGGAGGATGTCGTGATCGCCGATGGCAACTTCATGGCTGGCTCGGTGCCGGGTGACGGAATGCTCCTCGCCCTGCGTGAGCTTCTGGGGATCAAGCGGGCGGCGCACATCGCGTACACGGGGGAGGCGTTCGATGCCCGGCGCGCGCTCGGATTCGGCGTTGTCAGCGAGGTTCTCTCACGTGAGCAACTGATGCCACGAGCTCGCGAGATCGCCGAGGCGATCATGAGCCGGCCGCGGATCGCGCGGCGCTTGACCCACTCCGTGATTCAGCGTCAATGGCAAGCGCGCGTCGTCGAGGATCTCCGCTCCAGCTACGCTCACCAGCTGCTCGCGAGCAGCCGGTAGACGTCCTGACCAGATGCGGTTCACGGCGCTGGCGGCCCGCAGGCCGCCAGCTCCTGATTCGGCCGCCGAGCGCCAAGATCAGGAAGCACTGGGACTGGCGACCGCCCGCGCGACGTCGCCCTTCGTGACCTGACCGTGGCTGGCGGGAACGCACGCGTCACCCGCCTGTAGCAACGCGGGCTGCTGGAGATCAATACCCGCCTGCGAGATCATCTCGGGCGTCAGCTGGCCCTGGCTGGTGGGGTCGGGGAAGCTCGGGAAGCCGCGCTTGCGCACGCAAGCGGCGAACGCGAGGAGGCCCTCGGTAAGAGCCTTCTGCTGCGCCGAGCTGGTGTTGCTCTGGTGCGCTCCCGCCGGCAGTAGATAGGCGCAGATCTTCTGGGCCGACTTGAAAGCCGGGGACGCGATGATCGACGGGGTGATCTCGAGTGTGAGGTGGTGTCCGTTGACCTGCGGGTCGGGAAAGCTGGTGACGCCGTGGTCGCGCATGCACGTCGGATACTTGTATGCGTTCGAGGCGACGGATGCCTCAGGCGGGGAATTGCTCGAGCGCGAGCCGGACGGCTTGCTCGAGCCGCCGCAGGCTGCCAGCAGAACGGCCGTGAGGGCGGCGAGGAGGGTCAGCGAGGCGATCTGGGTATGGCGATTTGCGTGCATTGGGCAGTCAGGGGCGCAGGGTTGTGAGGCCTGCTTCCCCGTTCCCCTTTCGATCAGTGCGTGCGGGCTCCCGCAGCACGTCGTTCGATTTGATAGCTCAGGCCGCGCGGCGGGCGAGATAGATCGAGGTTGCGATCGAAGCCAGTACGAGCAGCGCAAGGACCGCGACTCCGAGGACGGGTGAGACAACGCTCGGTCCGGGGGCGCTCGTGCAGTTCTGCGCGCCGTTGGCGATCCCAGAACACAATCTCTTGGTGGGCGTGCCGAGCAAGACCCGTCCGATGAGTGTGCTGGTCGCGAGGCCGCCAGGTATGACGAGCGTTCCGATCCACTTATCGCGCGTGGTCCAAGCGCGCGAGCTCCACAGCAACACCAGACCGGCAACCCAGCCGAGACCGACGACGAAACCGCCGGCGAGGAGCAGGATGATCGCAGCCCATTCTTTGGTTCCGCGACGAGTTGGGAGCTCGTCCGGATCCCGCATTTCGGCCGCGATGATCGCCTCGGGGTCGCCGAGCTTGTCGAGCACGGTGAGCGCCTGCGTAGTCGACGCGCTCGGGTCGATCGCCTCGGACAGGTGCCCCTCGATCTCGGCGAGCAGTTCCCGGAGCCGTCCCGGCGGAAGACCGCGTCCGGCGCGGCGCAGGCGCGCCAGGTACTCGGCGGCGAGTGGATGCAGGGTATCAGTCGTCATTTGAGTGCTCCGTTGCCAAGCAGGACGTCGACCGAGTCGCGGAAGCGCGTCCACTCGATCAGGAAGCCGCCGAGCGCTGCATGGCCGTCTGGGGTGAGTCGGTAGTAACGGCGCGGGGGCCCTGACGGCGATTCACGCCAGGTCGTCTCCACCACGCCCTCGCGACGCAGCCGGCCGAGCAGCGGGTAGAGCGTTCCCTCCGTCGTCACCAGGCCGTCGGCATCGCCGAGCGCGCGTACGAGCTCGTAGCTGTAGCGCTCGCCGTCGCGCAGCAGTGCGAGCACGCAGAATTCGAGCACGCCTCGCCTGAGTTGCGAGATCGCTGTTTCGGGAATCCTCGCTGCCATGCGACGCATGGTAGCAGGCTGCGCCAGGACTGTCAATCGCCGCCTCGCCCGGCTGGGCCACCGTGCTCAGCAGCCCGGAGACCCGGTCAATCCAGTGGTCGCACCGACATCTCGTACGGAACCGTGTCAGTGTCTCGCATCCGTCGTCGGTCACCGCGGCGGAGCGCTGCGTATCGCCGCCAGACGTGCGCGGGGTAATTCGGACAGGCTCTAAGGGGCCCCTAAGTGCCCCCTAAGTGACCCCTAAGTGCTACCCATCACCACGGCAGTTGCTCGCCGTCGCGGAAGAAGCCACCGGACGGGCCGTCGTCTTCGAGCAGAGCCGCCCAGACCACGCTCGCGGCTCCCGCCGCGACCGGACGGCCGCCACCGCCCATGTCCGTCGCGGTCCATCCGGGGCAGACAGCATTGACGAGTATCCTCTCGCCGCGGAGCTCGGCAGCGAGCGTGCGCGTCAGGGCGTTGAGCGCGGCTTTGGTGACGCGGTAGCCCGGGGTGCCGGCGCCCATCTCGCTGATCGAGCCGGCTGCGCTGGAGACGTTGACGATCCGCGCGTGAGTCCCAGCGCGCAGCAGCGGCAGCAGTGCGAGCGTGACCCGCCAGGCGCCGAGTGTGTTCGTCTGCCAGGCACGCTCGACGCGTTTCAAATCCGCAGCGCTGGCGCGCTGGTCAGTGTCGTAGTCGATCGCGGCGTTGTTGACGAGCACGTCGATGTGGCGCAGATGCTCGCGAGCCCAGCCCACAAAACGCTCGACGCTCGCGCTGCCGGCGACATCAAGCGGCTGCGCTCGCACGTCCAGACCGCGGCCGGCCAGGCCCCGGGCCGCGGCCTCGCCCCGGACCGGGTCGCGGCTGGTCAGCACCACCTTCATTCGGTGCTCCGCCAATTGCCGGCACACCTCCAGGCCGATTCCGCGGTTGGCACCGGTCACAACAGCGACTCGGGACTGATCGGCAGACATCGAGAGAAACTTAGCGAAACATGCGTAAAAGCCCGCACGTGGAACAATCCGGGAGTGGTGCAGTCGAGCGCGTCGACCCAGAAGCGGGCGCGCGGGCGGCGTCGTAGGGTCAAGCGTGCATGTGCTTCTCACCTGAGGCCGACTTCACCGCTGGCGCGGTGGTCGTCGGCGTAGGCGTTGCGACATTGCGACGCGTGCGCGCACCGCGCGAGTTGATCGTCGGCGCGCTGCCGCTGCTATTCGGCATCCATCAGCTTGTGGAGGGCTTCGTCTGGCTGGGCCTCCGCGGCCAGGTCTCCACGGGACTCGGTGACGCCGCCAAGGAGGCATACATCGTCTATGCGCACGCGGTGCTGCCGATGATCGTGCCTTTCGGGCTGATGGCGCTCGAGCCGGACGATCGACGCTCGCACTGGATGTGGCCTCTGGTCTGTCTCGGTCTGATCCTGGGCATCTACCTTCTTTGGCAGGTCACGGCCTATCCGGTGGGAGCCCAGCAAGAAGCTCGCTGCATCGATTACACGACGCACACCCCGAACGACGTCGTGATTGGGTTGCTCTATGTCGTTGCGACGTGCGGTCCGGCCCTGATTTCGAGCCGCCGACACCTGCGCTGGTTCGGGTTCCTCAGCCTGATCGGCGTGATCGCCACGGCGCTGGTGCGGGTCGATGAACTGACGTCGCTCTGGTGCCTCTACGTGGCGCTGGTCAGCGTTCTGATCCTCGAGCACTTTCGCCGTCAGCGGGCCTGCGAGACAGGCTAGTTGGCGCCCTGTGGGTACGGGATGTGCGGATGCCCGTGCGACCCTGGTGGCGCGGGAAGCTCAACCCGATCGCCGCGTTCTGGGTCGCCTACGTCATCACCCGACCGATTGGCGCCTCGTTCGCCGATTGGTTCAGCAAGCCACCAGCAATCAGCGGCCTCGGTCTCAGACGCCGTCGGAAACAGCAGTAATTTTTGCGCGTGCCCTTATGGAGGTCGCCGTGGCGGGCGGCGGAGGCTCGTGATCGCGTTCGCTGGTGATCGCCGCGACGACAACTCGGCGTTGCCGTCTGAACCAGGCGTGATACTCAGTGTCGATGCTCGTGCTGCATGCTCTCTGGTCGCTCGACTCGCGGCTGTCCGTGTGGGGCGAGGACTCGGCGCGACCGGCGCGCGCGGCGCGACGCGGACGGCCCCCCGCCCGGCCCCGCCCGCGCGCACACCCGTTCGCGCCCGGCGCCACGGAACTCGACGGTGCGCTGCGCCGGGCGTGTGGGGCGCCGAAGCGCCCTACCGCGCTCGCCGAGGGTGGGGTGTGCCTGCTGCTGCCGTCCTCTGGAGAAGGTCCGCAGGCATCTCCGCACCTACTGCGGGCGGTTGACGGCGGCACGCCGATCGGTCGCTGCGATCGCCTTGACCCGTGGATCGTTCCCGCCGTCAGCCTCGCTCCCGTCGATGCGGTCGAGGTTCTGCTGGACCTCGCGTGCGCGGACGCGCCGGGGCTCGCGGTCGGGGAGTCGGTGCGCTTCCTGGCGGAGGTCGCGAAGCTCTCGCTGGAGCTGCTCGCACGCGGGCGGGTGCTCCCGTGCCTCGCCAGGCGCCAGGACCGCTGGGTTGCCGCGTGGGAACCCGTGACGCTCGACCCCGGTGACGGCGATCGCGTGCGGCTGCTGAGCGAGGTGATGCCGCCACTACTGCGCGCCGAGGCCCGCTCGGCGGAGAACACGCGATCCGCCGAGACGGTCGTCTCCGACGTGCTCGGCGCGCTGGTCGACGCGTGCGCGCGCAGCTTCCTGGCCGGCCGGCTCGGCCGGCGCGGACGGCGGCGCTCACGCCCGGCTGCGGAGGCGTGGCTGGCGGCGCTCACGGACGCCGATCCCGCCGTGCCCGGGGATGAGCGTGCGCTCGCGGAGCTCGCCGAGCAGCTCGAGGCGTGGCGTCAGGCGATGGAGCGCTACGCCGCGCACCGGATGTTCCGGACGTGCTTTCGCCTCCAGGCGCCCGAGGAACCGACCTGGCGCCCGGACGACGGCTCGGCGCCTGCGGCCGGCGGCGGTCCGGTGGCGGCGCAAGCGTGGCGCGTTGAGATCCTCATGCAGGCCAAGGACGATCCGAGCGTGCTCGTGCCGGCGCGCGAGGTCTGGAGCGCTAACGGTCACGGGCTGCGGATCCTCGACCACCAGATCGAGGATCCGCAGGAGCGGCTGCTGGGCGGGTTGGGCCACGCACTGCGCTTGTGGCCCGAGCTCGAGCCCGCGCTGCAGGCGTCCGCGCCGACCGGCGTGACGCTCGACGCCGACGCCGCGTTTCGGTTCCTGCGCGACTCCGTCCCCGCGCTCGAGCAGGCGGGGTTCGGCGTGCTCACGCCGCCGTGGTGGAACAAGCGGCTGCGCCTGCGGCTGCAGGCCGAGCCGTTCAAGGAGTTCGAGGAGGGAAGCGGACTGTTCAGCCTCGACGGACTGTGCGCGTATGAGTGGCGGATCGCGGTCGGGGACACGACGCTGTCGGTCGCGGAGCTGCGCGAGCTCGCGGCGCTCAAGTTGCCGCTCGTGATGTCACGCGGGGAGTGGATCGTCCTGCGCCCCGAGGACGTCGACGCGGCGTTGCGGTTCTTCGAGGGGCGTACCGAGCGCGGCGAGGCGCCCGCCGCGGAACTGCTGCGCGAGACGCTCGCGCTCGACGGGCGCCGCAGCGAGCACCCGCCGACCGAGATCGAGGGCGCCGGGTGGCTCGGTGAGCTGCTGCGCGACAACGGTGCGCGCACGCTGCATGCGATCCCGACGCCGTCCTCCTTCGAGGGGGAGCTGCGGCCCTACCAGCAGCGCGGGCTTGCATGGCTCGCGTTCCTCTCGAGCCTCGGGCTCGGCGCGTGCCTGGCGGACGACATGGGGCTCGGCAAGACGCCGCAGACGCTCGCACTTCTGCTCGCCGAGCGCGAGCGGTCCGCGCACGCCCGGCGCACCCGCAAGCGCGTTGGACCGACCCTGCTCATCTGCCCCATGTCGGTGGTCGGCAATTGGCAGCGCGAAGCCGAGCGGTTCGCTCCCACCCTGCGCGTGCATGTCCATCACGGACCCGAACGGCTCAAGGAGCGCGCGTTCGTGCTCGCCACCCGCAAAGCGGACCTCGTGATCACGACCTATGCGCTTGCGACGCGCGATCGGGAGACGCTCGCCGCCGTCAAGTGGGAGCGCCTTGCGCTCGACGAGGCCCAGAACATCAAGACGAGCGACACGCAGCAGACCCGCGCGATCCGCTCGCTGCCGGCGCGACACCGGATCGCGCTGACGGGCACCCCGGTCGAGAACCGCCTCACCGAGCTGCACTCGATCATGGACTTCCTCAACCCCGGGATGCTCGGGCCGGCCGCGACGTTCAAGCGCTGCTACGCGACACCGATCGAACGCTACCGGGACCCGAGCGCGACCGAGCAGCTGCGCCAGGCGACAGGCCCGTTCATCCTGCGACGCCTCAAGACCGACAAGAGCATCATCACCGACCTGCCCGACAAGATCGAGATGCGGGTCGACTGTCACCTCACCCGCGAGCAGGCGACGCTTTATCAGGCGGTCGTCGACGAGATGCTCGTCAAGGCGGAGCACGCGGAGGGGATCGAGCGCTCGGGCGTCATCCTCGCGGCCCTGATGAAGCTCAAGCAGGTGTGCAACCACCCCGCACACCTCCTCAAGGACCGCTCGGCGCTCGACGGGCGCTCCGGCAAGCTCGCGCGCCTGGAGGAGATCCTCGCCGAGGCGCTCGCCGAGGGCGACAAGGCGCTGTGCTTCACCCAGTTCGCCGAGTTCGGGCACATGCTCCAGGGCCATCTGCAGGAGCGGATCGGACACGAGGTGCTGTTCCTGCACGGCGGCACCTCCAAGGTCGCGCGCGACGACATGGTCCGCCGGTTCCAGACCGACGAAGGACCACCGCTGTTCCTGCTCTCGATCAAGGCCGGCGGCACCGGACTGAACCTCACTGCCGCCAACCACGTCGTTCATTTCGACCGCTGGTGGAACCCAGCCGTCGAGGACCAAGCGACCGACCGGGCGTTCCGGATCGGCCAGCGCAAGAACGTGCAGGTTCGCAAGCTCACGTGCGTCGGCACGCTCGAGGAGCGGATCGACGCGCTCATCACCCAGAAGAAGGACCTCGCCGAGCGGATCGTCGGAAGCGGCGAGCAATGGATCACCGAACTCGACACGAACCAACTCCGCGAGCTCGTCACCCTGTCAAGCAACGCACTCCAGGACGCGGCATGAGCTACAGCTCGGACTGGCACAACTGGACGCCCTCACAACCACTCCCCGCCAGCGACGGGATCGCTGCGCGCAGCAAGCGCGGAGCGATCGGCGAGACATGGTGGTCGCGGCGCTTCATCGAGCTGCTGGAGTCCTTCGGCGTCGGCTCGCGGCTGCAGCGCGGGCGCTCCTACGCACGGCGCGGCCAGGTGACCGAGCTCGAGGTGGAGCCCGGCATCGTCATCGCGAAGGTCCAGGGCTCCCGCTACACGCCCTACCGCGTGCGCATCCGCGTCAAGCCTCTGTCCGAGCCGCAGTGGCGACGCGTCGAGAAGGCGATGGCGGCGCGCGCGCTGCCGCTCGCGCAACTGCTCGCCGGCGAGATGCCGAAGGACATCGAGGACGTGTTCGCGGCGTGCAAGCTGACGCTCTTTCCACGCACCAATACCGAGCTGCAGGCGAGCTGCACGTGCCCGGACTGGGAGAACCCGTGCAAGCACATCGCCGCTGCCTACTACATCCTCGCCGAGCGTTTCGACGAGGACCCGTTCCTCATCTTCGCGTGGCGCGGACGCGACAAGGATGCGCTGCTCGACGCGCTCCGTGCCCGGCGGGGCACGGAGCGCCGTGCTCGCGCCGCGCTCCGACCCACGCAGACGGCGCCGCGCGCGGTGCCGCTCACCGAGCAGCTCGACACCTTCTGGCGGGCCGGTGCCGCGCTCGCCGACCTACGCACCAGTCCCCTCACCGGCGAGGCTCCGGACACGCTGCTGCGCCAACTCGGTCCCGCGCCGGTGCAGATCGCGGGTGAGAACCTTGCCGAGATCCTGAGGCCGGCGTATGCGACGCTAGCTGATCAAGCGCAGCGGCGTGCGCTGAGCTGACTGCCGCGACCTCGACGGACCCACTGCGAGCCTCAAGCCGACGTTGGGCCTTGAGATGCGCCGAGATTATCGGGGTAGAGGTCGGGTCCAGCTTACCGCGCGGATCGCTGAGGGGGTGGGCAGTTACGGTCGCGTTATCCCGCCGCGAGTAGAACTTGTCTTCGCATGGTTGCGATGTCACAGCAGCGGGCCAAGTCGGCAACTGGGGGCATATGAGCACAGCAGCCGAGACGAAGGTCGGGATGCTCGGAGGGTCCGTGGAGGCCAAGCGCCACCATCCGGGCAAGCCGGACGGCTCGGCCCTTCCCGACTTCGAACAGATGTATCTGGGCAACGTCGACGTTGTGATGTCGTATTTCGCCCGGCGCTGTGCCGAGCCGCAGGTGGTCGCCGACCTGACCTCGGAGACGTTCGTGCGCGCCGCTGGGGCGTTGGGCAGCTTCGATCCGGGCCGGGGTACTTCGCGGGCGTGGCTGTTCGGTATCGCCGGGCACGTCTACGCACGGCACTGCGAGCAGGTCGCCAGCGGCCGCGAGGCGGCAGCCCGATATGCCGGGTGGCGCGAGCTGGCCTCGGACGAGATCGACGAGCTGACCGCGAGGATCGATGCCCAGCGGGCCGGCCGGGAGCTGATCGAGCGCTGCTCGCAGCTGCCCGAGCTCGACCGCACGGCGATCGAGCTCGTCGACCTCGCCGAGCTCACGCCCAAGGAGGCGGCGGCGGCGCTCGGCGTCTCGCGCGTCGTGCTGCGCAAGCGGTTGTCCCGGGCCCGCGCCCGGTTACGAAAGGAGCATCCCGACCATGAGTAAGTTCACCGATCGCCTATGGCGCGACCTCGTGCGCGAGCACGGCGCCGATCTCGCCCAGATGGACCCCCTGACCTCAACCCGCCGCCGCTGGCGGGCACGACCACGCATCCTCGCCGGCACCACTGCCGGCGCGGCCGCACTCGCGACCGCCGCTGCGGTGATCGTCAGCGCGGCGAGCAGCTCGCCGGCGTTCGCGGTAACCCGAAACCACGATGGCAGCTACACGGTCCAGATCCACTCGTGGTCCGCGATCGGTGCCGCCAACCGTGCGCTGCATGGGATGGACCTGCGCGCGGTCGTTGTCCCGGTCAACGTGAGCTGCGACGGGACGATGCCGACACCGACGCCGCAGCTGGTCCCTCGCGCCATGCGCCTCCGTCTGGAGGCACAGGCTCGGGCTGAGACGGTGATCGCGCCCCGCCGGATCCCTGCCGGGAAGACGTTGGTGATCGGCGCGTGGAGGAGCGGCCACCAGGTCCGGGTCGCGTCCGCGGCGGCCGTCACCCAGGTGCCGGTATGCCTGCCCCCACCGTGTGTTGCGAGCAGTCGCGTGACCCCGCCCACCGGCAACTTCGAGAGCGGCAACTCCGGGAACAGCGGCAACTCCGGTTCGCAGTCGAGTACCGGTGCCAGCCAGACGGCTCTGAAGCCAAACACCACGGTGCGGGTGTGGTCGCGGGTGCGCTCCGCCGGTGCCAGCCAGACCGCTCGGAAGCCAAACACCACGGTCCAAGTGTGGTGCCCGGAGCCCGGCACGCCGCCCACGGGCGACAGTGGCAACAGCGGAAACAGCGGCGGCGGGAACAGCGGGAATAGCTGACCCCGCGCCGAGCGGGCCGGCACCGCACTCGGATCTCCGGCCCTCGTCAGCCGACGGGGCTCGGGCCGCGCGGTGGCCGTGGCTTCTGGTCGCCGCTGCGGTCGCCTGGAACCTCGCGAGCCTCCACGCCGAGACCCTCTCGGTCGCCTACCTCGACGACAGCTCGTTGCACGAGCAGATGGTGCGGTCCGCGACCGCGCAGTTGAGTGCTGGCCGCCTGCCGCTGGTCGGTTGGTTCCCGTACCTCGGCCTCGGCTCGCCGCAGTTCCTCACTACCAGAGCCTGCCGGCGATCATCGCCGGGGCGATCGGGCTCGTGATCGGCCCGGAGGCCGCGTTCCGCTGGACGCTCTACCTGCTGCTCTCGCTGTGGCCGGTGAGCGTCTACCTCGGTGCGCGGCTGCTCGGAGCCGGCCGCGGCGCGGCGGGCGCCTGGGTGATCATGCCGCTGCTCGAGCAGCGCTCATGGGCCTCCGAGAACGATGTGCTCACCAACACGCCGCTGGCCAACGGCTACGGCGCCGGCCGCGTACTCGCCTGGCTCGCCTCCGGCCAGTTGCTCGACCGCGGCCGCCTCCCCGTCCTCACTTTGTTCTGCGCGATCGGCCTGGTGCTCGCCGTCCGCTGCTGCCGGCGCGACGACAACGCCCGCGTGCTGCTCGTCACGCTCGCGGTCTGCCGCGGTGGGGCTGTTGAACGCATACCCGTCCGCGGGCTGAACGCCGAATGTATCGCCACGGTCGTTGATCACGTCCGGGCGTTGCGGTTTCATGAGCGATCGGATCGACCCTGCCGGGTGAAGCTAACAGCGGACGGCAATGAAGATCCGCCGTTTCACATGGCAAGTGCGTCCCGGTTCCCAGGTGGAGAATCCCTAAGGCAAGGATGAACACGCGATGACCAATGACGTGGTGCTCATTGACGCCCGCTCGGGCGATTGGCTGAACAACTATCTCAACCCAGCGGCGGCCCGCTCCGCGTGGCACGGCCTTCCTCGAAGAATTCAGGAGCACCGGGCTCTGGTCATTGCCGACGGCGGCGGGCATATCGTCTCGGTGTTGGAGGGTGTGCCGACACCCGGTCGGCGTTGATCTACGGATACCAGAAGCCTGCTCGCGGCGTAGCGTTACTGGCTGCGAACGTATGTTCGGAAAAGGAGCACAAAATGGCTACCACCAATCCGCTCTCTCGACGCCCGCACTCCGGATCGGGCCGCACCGCGTCCCACCGCCCCGGTGGTGTTGAAGGACGGCCCCGTCATCCCGCGATGGCCGGGCTCACCATCCCGCCGGTCCACGGATGGCACTGTATCTGCGAGCGGTGCGCTGCGCACGCGCGCAAGGTCCACTGATTCGAACTCTCTGGCGGGAAGTGCCGTAGTCGAGCTCGACGTTGCGAAGTACCGAAGCGCCGACTCAACGCCGCAGCCGAAATGACGAACGCTGCCGAGGACCGTCCGCGGGCTGCTGGAGCTGGCAAGATCGCTGCTGTGGCGCGCCACACACTCAAAACCGACTTGAACTGAGCAACACCGACCACACACTATCGGGGAAGCCCTCAGCCAAGCTCGGCCGCTGCTTCCCCCTCCGCGAGGCGGTCGCGGCCGCGCTGAACGACCGCGTTGAACTTCGAGAGGTTGAGCTGGAGCGTGCTGAGGATCTCGTTAGCGTAGTCCTCCGCGCCGAGCAGGATCGCGCGCTCGCGCCTGCGGGCGTCCTTGATCATGGCCTCGGCGGCACGTTCGGCCTGCTTGGTGACCTCGTCGCCGGAGATCAGACCCTCAGCGAGCTCGTGCGCCTCCTTGACGATCCGCTCAGCCTCGCGCCTAGCCTGCGCCAGCGTCTCCTGGCCCTCCTTGACGATCCCGCGCGCCTGCTTGATCTCCTCGGGAATCGTGGCACGTATCTGGTCGAGGAGGTCGTAGATCCCGTCCTTGTCCATGCGGACCTGGTCGGTGAGCGGGATCGGCTTAGCGTTGTGGACGAAATCGTGCAACGTGTCGATGAGTACGAGGACATCCATATCCAGCCCTTTGTTTCGCCGCTACGGTCGGTCAGAATCCTCGCAATCTAAGGGCAAGAGCCGGCACCGGCAAGTTCTCAGTCGTGCGTGCTCTCCTATCCGGGAGCGAGAGCGCGCTGCTGCTCGCGCCGACGGGAAAGGCGCGGGCGCGGCCCGCTGCACCTCTAAACCCGCAGTACGCCGCTGCGCCACGGGCGTTGGGGTGCTCGTTCTGGCTGCTGATGGCTTGGTCCTTAGGGCGCCCGGAGGAATTACTGGCGCAATCCGGCGAGTGGCTGGGCGTGTCTGGCGTCGCCGGCTCGCCCGATAATACCGGGAGTATGTGAGGGCGAGCCGGCGACGTCAGGCGCGTCCAGACGCCGTCGGAAACGCCAGCAATTTCTGCGGGTGCCCTTAGGCAACCTCGGGCAGCGGGGGGTGTATCTGCCCTGACTTCTAAGGTTAAGTTTCTGGGCGATCTGCCGATTGGGAGCCGTAAGGCCGGCACCTCGGACGGTTTGGAGGTCTCATGGGAGAGGATCGCCTTAAAGCTATCTGCTCGGATCGGGAGCCGCGACCCGGGAGGATCCGCACGAAGCAGCGTAGTAGGGGTGATCGTCGCGTTCCGCTCGATCGCGAGCTGGCTTCGGGCGTGCGGGGAGCGGTCCAGGACCCCCAGGCGCTCGGGATGACCGCGGAGATCCGCGACGCGCTGTTGGAGAATCTCGCTGACGGCGTGTACTTCGTTGATCGCCAGCGGCGCATCCTGTATTGGAACAGCGGCGCTGAGCAGATCACGGGTTTCAGCGCGCAGGAGGTGCTCGGACGACGCTGCAAGGACAGGCTCCTGAACCATTGCGATGAATCGGGGACGATCCTGTGCGGCGAGAGTTGCCCGCTGCTGGCGACGATCAATGATGGTCAGCAGCGCGAGGCGCACGTTTACCTACATCACAAGGATGGTCACCGCAAGCCCGTGCGTGTCTGTGCCGCTGCGATCCGTGACGCCGAGGGGAACGTGATCGGCGCGGTCGAGACCTTCCATGATGACAGTGCTCTGGCGCGTACCCGTGAGCGCGCCTGCGATCTGCTGAACGCCTCGATGCGGGATCCGTTGACGGGCGTGGGTAACCGCCGGCTGGGTGAGACCGTGCTCGCCGGCTGGCTTGAGCAGTACCGCCGCGCCGGGCTTGCGTTCGGCGTGTTGTTCGCCGACGTCGACCGTTTCAAGCTGGTCAACGACCGCCATGGTCATAACGTCGGCGACGAAGCGCTCAGGGTGATCGCCCGTACGTTTGAGGACAACGCGCGCCAGGGCGACCATGTGATCCGCTGGGGCGGCGAGGAGTTCGTGATCCTGATCGCCAACGCTGACGCGGCCACGCTCGCGGCGATGGCGGAGCGCTTCCGGATGCTGGTCACGCGTACCCGCCTGCTCGCCGAGCGCCGTCACGTGCCGCTTAGCATCTCGCTCGGCGGCACGATCGTCGCGCCTGGTGACAGCGGCGAGTTGGTCATCCGCCGCGCCGACGCGCTGCTCTACGAGAGCAAATCCGGCGGTCGCAACCGGACCACACTCGACGTTGACCTACAGGTAGAGGTACCGTAACGTCGCTCGTAGCGTGCGGGGGCGAGCGGTTGGCTGCTGGCGTCCCTGTCGCTGCTGTCGGCAACCAAGGACTCGGCCCGTGAGGAACATCCGTTCGAAAAGTCATGCCCGGTCGTCGCGGCGTGGGCCGCGTTCACCGGACGCGTCCGTTGCTGCTGATCCCATGCGCGCTCACGCGCTTTCTGGCGTGTCGTCGGCTGCGGGCGTGCAGGAGTCGTTGGCTTTGGCTGCGGCGCTGCGGAGGATCTCGCTTGTGAGCGCGGGGCTGACGGCCGTGATCGCGGTGGTTGCGCTGGTTGGCTGGGGTGCGCATGTTCTGGTTCTCGCGCGGATCGTGCCCGGGCTACCGACGATGAAGGCCAACGCGGCCGTGTCGCTGGTGCTTGCGAGCTTTGCTGTGGTCGTCTATGGGCACTGCGCGTCGCGGGGCGGGGTGCGCTACGCCGCCGCGGCGTGCGCGGTGGTGGTTTTGCTGGTCGGGGCCGGGACGCTGGCGGAGTACGTGTTTGGGTGGCGTTTGGCGATCGATCAGTTGCTGTTCCACGCTCGGTCAGCCATGAATGTTCGCTATCCCGGGCGGCCGGCTGCCAACGCGGCGCTCGGGTTCGTGTTGGTGGGGCTGGCGTTGCTGTGCTGGGAGGTGCGGTTGCGGGGTGTGTGGGTCAGCCACCTGCTCGCGTGGCTGACCGCAACGTTGGGGTTGCTGGCTTTGGCGGGGTATGCGACGGGTGCGACGGCGCTCACATCGCTGCCCTCGCGGCAGGGGATCGCGCTGGGGGCGGCGGTCGGGCTGATCCTGCTCCCGCTCTCGATTCTCCTAGCTTGCCCGGAGCGGGGGGAGATCGCGCTTTTGGCTAGCGGTGGTCATGGTGGGCTGGTGCTGCGGCGGTTGTTGCCGGTCGCGGTGCTGCTGCCGGCTTGTGCGGGGCTGTCGTTGGCTGGTGAGCGGTTGGGGTGGTTCGCGAGCGCCACCGGGGAGTGGCTTTCAGCGATCGTGGGGACGGTCGCGCTGGTCGCGATCGCGTGGGCGGTCGCGCTTGAGAGCGATCGTGCTGAGCTGGCGCGGCGGCGGTTGGAGCGGACCTCCGCGCGGCTGGCGGGGATCGTCGGATCCTCACGGGACGCGATTATCGGGCTGGGCGTTGATGGGAGGATCGAGAGTTGGAACGCTGGCGCAAAGCGCTTGTATGGCTACGCGGCGCCGGAGGCGATCGGCCAGTCGCTGGCGATCCTCGCCCGGCTGGAAGACGGCGGATGGCTTGGGCGCTTGAGCGCGGCTGCTGGTGGGGAGGTCGTGCGCTACGAGTCCGAAGCGGTGCGCGCTGACGGTAGCCGGGTTGTGGTGGCGGTGACGCTCGCCCCGATCCATGATGTCGGGGGGACAGTGAGCGGGCTCTCGTATCTCGCGCAGGACATAAGCGAGCGCAAGGCGGCCGAGCACGAGCTGCAGCGACTCGCGCAAGCGGCCGATCATGGCACCGACGCGATCCTGTCGGTCGATCTCGAGGGGCGGGTACGGCGCTGGAACAAGGGGGCGCAGCGGCTGTACGGGTTCAGCGCGCAGGAAGTCCTAGGACGCCGGCTGGTCGAGGTCACGATGTTTCGCGACGAGCCGAGCGAGAACATAGCCAGGGTGCTCGCGGGCGAGTCTAGCTTTCAGTATGAGGCGCCTCGGCGGCGTAAGGACGGCACGGTCATCGAGGTCCGCATCACGACCATCCCTTGGCTGGTTGAAGGCAGGCTGGTTGGCCTAACAGGGGTGACGGTCGATCTGACCGAGCGCAAGCGGATCGAGCAGGCGGCCGCGAGCCTGGCGGCGATCGTGGAGTCCTCTGATGACGCGATCTTCCGCGTCTCGCCAGCGGGGGTGATTAAGAGCTGGAACGGAGCGGCGGAGCGGTTATTCGGGTGGAGCGCGCAGGAGGCGATCGGGCTGCCGCTCAGTACCCTGGGCGGGCCGGGGTGGACGCCTGGTAACGTGGAGCAGGCGCTCGCGGGGGGGGCATTGACGGTCGACGCGCAGGCGATCCGCCGCGACGGAACGCTGATCGAGGTGTCCTCGACGCTCTCGCCGATCCGCAGCGGCGGACAGATCGTCGGCGCGGCATGCATCGTGCGGGACATCACCGAGCGAAAGCGCGCCGAGCTGGCCGCCGGACGGCTGGCGGCGATCGTTGAGTCCTCGCAGGACGCGATCATCAGTGAGACGGTAGACGGGGTGATCATCAGCTGGAATCTGGCAGCGCAGCGGATGTATGACTACAGCGCCACGGAGGCCGTTGGTCAGCACGTTTCGATGCTCAACCCGCCCGGCCGGGAGCAGGAGAGCACGCGGCTGCTCGCGCGCGTAGCCGCGGGCGAGCGTGTCGATCATCTCGAGGTCGTCCGCCGGCGCAAGGACGGCAGCCTGCTCGATGTCTCGCTGACGGTCTCCCCGGTCCGGGATCGTGCCGGACGGATCGTCGGGATCTCGGCGATCGCGAGGGATTTCACCGAGCACAAGCGCGCCGAGCGCGAGCTTGAGCGTCTCGCGCAGGCGGCCGAGCACGGCGCTGACGCGATCGTCTCGTTCGACCTCGAGATGCGCGTCTGCCATTGGAATCTCGGGGCGGAGCGGATCTCGGGGTTCCGCGCCGAAGAGGTGCTCGGGCTGAGCATCGATGAACTGAACGCGCTCAGCGAAGAGCCACCAGAGACCCGCGCCAGAGCACGCGAGGCGATCGCCAGGATCCTGCGCGGGGAACCCGGCTATCAGGCCGAGGGCCAGCGCCGGCGCAGGGACGGCACGGTCTTCGATGTGCTGAGCACGTTCGCGGCGTGGCGGGTTGACGGGCGTGTGGTCGGCGCCACGAACACGACGGTCGACATCACGCAGCGCAAACGCGCCGAGCGCGTCCGGGAGCGGGCGCTGGCTGACCTCGAGGAAGCGCAACGGGTCGCGAAGATGGGTTCCTGGACCTGGGACCCCGCCAGCGACGAGGCGAGCTGGTCAGCACAGATGTATGAGATCTTCGGCCGCGACCCGAGCCAGGGCCCGGCGGCCGGCGAGGCGTTCTTCGCGCTGGTCGCAGCCGAGGACCGTGAGCGGATCCGCGCCGGCTACGCGCAGGTGTTCGGTGGCGGGCCGTCGTTCACGCTGGACTACCGCATCGTTACACCGGACGGGCGGCAGCGGACTGTGCATGCCGTCGGTCGCGCGGACCCCGCCCGTGCGGGCTGCTATCTGGGGACCGTTCAGGACGTCAGCGAACAACGCGCCGCGCAGCACGCGTTGCGTGAGGCCGAGGAGCGCTTCCGTCTGGCGTTTGAGGAGGCGCCGATCGGGATGGCGGTGATCTCGACCGACGGGACGCTCGAGTACGCCAACGCCGCGCTCGGAATGATTTGCGGACGGGTACGCCACGAACTGCACGGCCTACCGTTGCGGGAGCTGATCCACCCCGCCGATAGCCACTCCGTTGAGCAGGAGCTCAGAGCGCTCGCGGGCGGAGCTGTGGGCAAGCTGGTGCGGGAGTTGCGGGTCCTGCCCGCGAGCGGCTCCCCGGTCGAGGTCTCGATCCACGCGACGGCGCTGCGCTACGGCGCCGGGCGACCGGACCGGTTGCTGTGCCAGGTCCAGGACATCACCGATCGCAAGCAGTACGAGTCACGGTTGCAGTTCATGGCCGACCACGACCCACTCACGGGCCTGATGAACCGCCGCAAGTTCGAGGCCGAGCTCGACCGCCACGTCGAGCACGTCAAGCGCTACGGACCCCAGGGCGCGCTGCTGATGCTCGACATCGATAACTTCAAAGCCGTCAACGACACCCTCGGTCACAACGCCGGGGACGAGCTGATCATCTCGATCGGCGGCGTCCTGAGCCAACGCGTGCGCGCCTCCGACGTCCTCGCGCGGCTCGGCGGTGACGAGTTCGCCGTGCTGCTCCCCCGCGCCGACCAGGCCGAGGCCGCACGCGTCGCTGATGCGCTGGTGCGCGCGGTGCGCGAGAACGCGGCGCTGCTCGGCGGGCAGCGCCAAAAGGTCACCACCTCGGTCGGGATCGCGATGTTCGACGCCACCGACAGCGCGCTCACCGGCGAGAGCGCGCTGATCGAGGGCGACCTCGCGATGTACGACGCCAAAGAGAACGGCCGCGACGGCTACGCCTTCTACGCCAGCGCCGATCACCGCATCAGCCGCACCAAAGCAAGACTGACCTGGGTGGCACGGATCGAGCAGGCGCTCGCGGCGGACCGCTTCGCGCTGGTCGCCCAGCCGATCCTCGACCTGCGCACCAACCGCGTCGGACAGCACGAGCTGCTACTGCGGATGCTCGACGACGACGGCGACATGATCCCGCCAGCCGCGTTCCTATATCTGGCCGAGCGCTTCGAGCTGATCGCCGGAATCGACCGGTGGGTCGTCGCGCACGCGATCGAGCTGATCGAACAGCACCCCGACCTGCGGCTACACGTCAACATCTCCGGCAAATCGCTCGGGAACCAGCAGCTCCTTGCAACGATCGACGAGCGCCTACGCGCCAGCCGGATCGATCCCCGCCAGCTGATCTTCGAAGTCACCGAAACCGCCGCGGTCGCCAACATCACCGACGCCCAAACGTTCGTGCAGCGCCTTCGCGACCACGGCTGCCGGTTCGCCCTGGACGACTTCGGCGCCGGGTTCGGATCCTTCTACTA
>CAVPVI010000014.1:0-341568 GCA_963709135.1 uncultured Solirubrobacterales bacterium
GCCGCCAGCGTGGCTAAAGGCGCCTTGTGCCCAAGCTTCCTCCCAGACTCTCGACGCACGCGGCGACGCACTGGCCGCAGATGTTCACGCCGTCGTCGGCGATTATCTTCGTGACCTTGGACTCGGTGTCCGGCGTGCCACAGAGCGAGCCGACGATCTCTGTGCGGGGGTTGCTGGACGGCGTTCTCGAGCTTGCCGGCGGGCTCGACCGCGACGGTCAGGTCGGTCTGCGCGTCAACGACCAGAATGATCGTGCTCTGCACGCGCGGTGCCTATCGCCAGCACGGCGCTGCTGCGGGGCGGGCTCAATTGGTGCTAGCAGAAGCGGCCCTGCAACCGCCGAATGCGGGGCCCTCAGTCGCACCGATTCGAGGCTTCCGCTACTTAGCTACTTATGCTTTTTGGGAAATCTGTACATCCCGCGGCCGGCCCTGGTCAGGCTCGTGGCCTCCATTCGGGACGACTCAGATGTCGCCAAACCGATCGCCCCGTCGGGCTACTCCCGGATGCTGAAAGCAGTCGCGAGGTCCCGCCCTGTCAAGGCCGGTTGAGAATCGACCCCCCTTGGGGGTTCGCGCCGATTGAAAAGTAGGCCACCTGTGTCTGGACATGCCGCCGGCGTTCCGGGAGCGAGCCGTCTCGTCTGCGGCCCTCGACGCGGCGCACCTAGCGCACGAGAACGGTCACGTTGAAGGAGTGATCATCCTTCTGTCTCAGTCCAGACAGGTCCTCGCTGAACTGCGCCGGATCCGAAAGGTGGCGGTCCGGGTCCCAAACAAACGCAACCAGCTGTCTGCACTGCGGATGCGCGTGGTAGCACTCAAAGTCGATACGCAACTCGTCGGCGACGGTCCTCGCGTGTGCTCGATCGCGCACATATTTGACCTCGAGGACTAACTCAAGGCCAGGCAGCAGGACATCCATCCGCTTTGATGACCCAGCACGCTGCGGAGTCCATTCTTCCTTGCGCGCGTCATCGAAGACGCTCCGCAAAAGCGTGTAAATCAGGTCCTGGACGTCGTATTCGCTCTCAATCTCAAACGGCGGCCGCGAGTGCTTACGATCGGACAGAAACCTAGCGGCGACCGTCACGTTGTTCAGCATCTTCATGACGAGGGCTAGGTTGTCCCTTTGGGTCAGCTCCGGAAGCTCCTCATAGCGCTCGTGCCTTGCTCCGCACATCAACGCCTCGAGGCCGTCGGGGTAGAAGCTTGCGAGACAGCCGCGAATGTCAACCTCCCGTCCGTCCTTCAGCTTCGAGTGGCCATAGTCCCCATACCGTCTTACGCGCTCCACGATCTCTGGTCTGGTTACGGCGCGCAGGCAGGCTTCCAGCCACTCGCCGTCGCCCGTGAACTTTCGACCCTCGGCTGCAAGTCGTACCGCCTCACGCCGGGATTCCTGATAGGCCACTGAGGCCTCGACAAATTCGAAGATCTCCCGGGGGGTAAGCGGGATGCGGTAGTAGCGGAACTGCGCGGTCCCGTCCGGTTGCACGGTGTGCATGTCGGCGAAGTGGCTATAGACGGCGCCCTCTCGCTCGAGCATGATCAGATCTTCGGCGAGCTCCGACGGACAATCCTCGAAGCGGTGGCCGAAGGCGCTGATGCTGACGAGATCTGACGCCTCGTCGGGCGGGCAATCATCGATGACGTCACTCACAGCGCGCCGATCGTAGTCGCAGCCAAGCTGGTCCAGATGGGCCAAACGAGCTATACGGCATGGGCGCTTGGAGACCTCCACCACGTGTCAAACGCCGCGCCCCATTCCGCAACTTCCGGGGGGTCAATTTCGGCCACCCGATACGCGCGCTGGCCTTGGAGGCCGCTCACTGAGGCCCCGACGCTGACCCCGCTGCGGCCGTCGAGAATCCAGACGCGGTCGTGATAGGGCGGCGGGTTCGTTGACCATTTGCGTGCAGCAGCCGCTGGCGCAGCGCCCGGCGGTCGCACCGCGACGCTGCCGGTGAGGACCCGAACTGCGACGCCGAGGCCGTCGACCATGCTCCAATCGCTTGGGTTCTTTCCGAAGTAAGGATCAATGACCAGGATCTCGGACCTTGCGCGGCGAAGCCGCCTCCGAAGATGAGCTCGCATAGCACGCTGATCTCGGACAACCCGATATCGAAGGCCGGTCGCTCGCCACCGCTCCCATGCCGCCTCAGCATCCCGCAGCGCCTGGAGTCTTTCGGGTAGTTGCGGGGGGTCCTGCCGGTCGCCTACGACGACCTCTGACGTCACCGGACTACCCCTCACATTCAGGCTGATGTGGATGCTTTCGACGAAGTTGAAGGGGTCTCGAAAATCAAGGAGTTCGCCGGCGCGGTCGTAGAGGCGTACCGACCGCTCGATCCCACGACCCAGCGTCGGAAGACGGAGCGAAAGTCGCGTCTTGGCTTTTGCGGGCAGCCGCACATCTGACAAAGCCAAGCGGCGAGAGTCAAACAACTCACCACCATCACCTTCCGTCAACTCCACAACTAAGCCGTGGAAGTCGGGATAGGCAGCGGGCTCGCGACGTATCTCGACCTGGAGTCTTTCCTCCGGCCGAAACCGCACGCGGCCGATCCATGCCCGCCGCGACAGCCGGGCAACGACGAGAGTGGGTCCGGAAACGAAGTGAGGCGCCCACTTGGTATCGGCTCGGCGCGCGCGTCAACACCGAGAAGTGTCAGCAGCCAGTGGGGCTTGTTACCAATCGGCCATTCTAAGGGCGCTGGCAGCGGCTCAGTCGCGATGGGAGCGAGTACGCCGCCCACCGGTCGTGCTGCCATCTCCACCAGCTGCGACCCGCGCGAGCGGTTGTGCTGGCGAGCGAGGAGAAGCGGTTAAGGTCCCCAACCGCGGCCCTGAGGCCGGGAGCTCCACTTACGGCCGACGCCTGTCCCGCAAGGATGCCCGAGAGCCAAACTTGCGCGAGGCCGCGTGAGCGATGTGCGGCCCGCTGACCAACCCTCGTGGGCGATAGAGAAGGCAGCGGGCACACCGCCGTGATCCAAGTGGACCACGAGGTCGTGGTGCTTCTGCCAATCCGCCCAGCTCATGGAACTCATGCGCGCGGGTCCGAGAACCAGCGCGGCGTAATGCAACTCGCCCGCGTGAGCCAGATACGAGAGGACGAAACGCTCAGTAGGTCGAGGCTGAAGGTCTGCTAAGACCGCTGAGGCAAGCTCCGAAGGATCCACGGACACGGCTTTTAGCAGACGCCGGGGCGCGCGAAGACCGGTCGCCGCGCCGCAGGCGACACGATGGTCGCCGATGGCGATGGCGTGGAGCCGCGCCACCGAGCGACAGCCGAGACGAGCGCATTCGTCATCTGCGAGGTTCGCCAATCGACTTGTGCATGGGCGACGACAGAATCACGCGCGTCGCCGGCGCCCAGCCCAGCTATCGCAAATCAGAGATCAGAGAAATGCTCATCAGCTCTCCGCCGGCGGGCAAGAGCTTCCGCGTGAACGCGATAGCCAGTCTCCCGGGACGACGGCTGCAACCTCGGTCGTGTCTGCCCGCGCTACATCGATAGTCCAGTATTGGGAAAGGCGGAAAGGGGGACCGTGGGCCGCTGTGCCATGTGGCACGTCACCGATCGGAAGTGGCGAGCAGGAGCAGTTTCTTGAGCCGGTCGACGGCATCTTGGTCGAGGATGAGCTGATAGCCGAGGCGATGCGGCCGGGTCTGGATCTCGCATCCAGTCGCCAAGGCGAGAACGTCGTGCAACTCGTCGGCGGCCGCCAGCCGGTCGGGATGCGGCTCAGACGGTTGACGTCGCGGCTTTGCTCCTCGGGCGATCTCGGCTTCGAGCGCGCGAACTGACCAGCCATGTACAGCGGCGCGCCTGGCGAGGTCGCGGCGGCGGCTGTGGTCGGGCTCCGCGAGGAGCGCCTTGCCGTGGCCTTTCGACAGCGCGCCGGTATCGATCAGTTCGATCGCTTCGTCGGGGAGGTCGAGCAGCCGGACGGTGTGCGCGAGGTCGCTGCGGCTGCGACCGAGTCGCCGCGCGAGCGTCGTTGCGGTGACGTTGAGCTCGTCGAGCAGCACGGCGACCGTGCGTGCCTCTTCGATCACGCCGAGGTCCTCGCGGGCGACGTTCTCGATCAGCGCGAGCTCAATCGACTGCCCGGCATCGAGCGGCTCGGCGACGAGCGCCGGGATCGTCGCGATGCCAGCGATCCTTGGCGGCGCGCCAGCGGCGCTCGCCCGCAACCAACTCGTACTCGCCAGCCTGCCCGGGCTGGACGATGATCGGCTGCAGCACGCCGCGCTCTCTGGATCGAGTCCGCGAGCGCGGCGAGCGACGCCTCGTCAAAGCGCTTGCGGGGCTGTGAAGGGTTGGGGTGGATGTCTTCCACGGCGATATCGCGGAGACGGCCGCTCGTGCGCTCCACCGAGCCGACCTGTGCCACGTGGCACACGTTGCCGCCGGCGACCGGGTCGTCGATCCGCAGGGCTCGTCTGGTCTGCGGGCTCATCGCGCGCTCACCGCCTCCAGACTGCAACGCAAGCTCGTGGTAGGCGATCGCTGGCGCGCTGTCGGGACCGCTGACCGCGAGCGGGACACGGTCAGCGGCCGCTCGAGTGAACAGCGCCGAGCGAGCGGGGATTCTCGCCGCCGGCGCCAAGCCCTCCCGGACCAGCGCGTGCAACGTCGTGCGGCTGCTGATCCGCAACGGCGCCCAGCGCGTCAGGATCGCGACGATCTCGAGCGCTGGTCGGTCGAGCCGCTGAGCGAGCCGCTGCACGGTGCGCTGCAGCTCGCGGATGCCGTGCAGCGAGCCTTCGTCCTCGGCGCTGACCGGCGCGAGCACCATCTCGGCGAGCACGAGCGCGTTGACGGTCAGCAGCCCGAGGTTCGGCGGCGTGTCGATCACGACGTCTTCGTAGTCGCCTGATCACGGGTTCGAGCGCGTCGCGCAGGAACCGCTCGCGGCCGAGCTCGCCGACGAGACTCAGCTCGATCCCGGCGAGGTCCCGCCCGCTCGCGATCACATCGACACCGTGTACGCCGGCGACGATCGCGTCCTCGGCGCCGGCGCGGCCGGCGAGTACATCGACGAGGTTCACCCCGAGTGAGCGCTCCTCGATCCCGAGCTGGCGGGTAAGCGCGAACTGCGGATCAGCGTCCACCAACAGCACGCGCCTGCCCTCCCTGGCGAGCAGCACCCCGAGATTGGCCGCCGAGCTGGTCTTACCAACTCCACCTTTCTGATTCGTGATCGAGACGATCATCCTGCTACCTCCTGTCCGGGTTGTTCAACTCGGCGCTCGGCATCGCCGAGGGCACAGACCTCCGGCTCGGAGGCGAACCGCAGCTCGCGCCCGACCTGCTGGGCGCAGCTCGCAGCAGCCGTCCGTACCGCTCGGCCGTCCACGCGGCGGCCGCCGCCGGTGCAGCCACGACGAGCCGGCGCTCTCCGTCGACGGCGACCAGCTCGACTGGATCGAGCCAGATCGAGAACGTGCTCTCGCCGACCGTCGCCTCCAGCAGCTCGCGGACCCGCTGCCAATCGGCCCGGTCCGCAGCGCTCACCAGCCCAAGGCCTCGACGCAGCTCGTCGAGATCGACCCGGACCATCCGCCGACGTCGCCGGCCGCGCTCGCTGACGACAGCCTGCTCGACGAGCATCGAGCGAGACCGGCTCCCCCCTGCAGGGGGGCTGGGGGGGTCTTCGGGGATTCCAGGGTTAACGGCGTTCGTCCTCCCGCGCGCACGTAGGGGCCGAGTCTTGACCACCCTTTCGGGTGCCCTTTGGGCCGGGCTTTCCGTGGGTGTTTGCGCTCGCAGCGGGTCGAAAAGCGTCTGAACCTGACCACCCTTTGCGGCCGGAAGGCCGGTCAATGTCAGACGGTTTGTCGCCAGAACCGTCTGGGCCTGACCATCCTTTACGCGCTCCGTCGCGCGACCCGCGTCAGCGGCGCCGGATGCCGCCCCCAAACCCGCGACGCCCACCAGAGGCCTAGCGCTGGCCGACGAAACGGCCCTCCGCGGGGGGCGTGGAACGCTTCCGCCGGCGCGCACGCGCGGATCCGCAACGGTCCACACGTTCGTGTCGCCGCGGCCGCCGACCCCGTTGACGAGAACCAGCGCTCCGGACGCCAGCAGCTCCGTCTTCGCGCGCTGGTAGCTCTTCGCCGCAATGCCAGCCGCCGCGCAGAGCTGCTCGGTCGTGAGGTCCCGGACAGCGCCATTCTCGTCGGCGAGCGCCGCCATCGCCGCCAGCAGCAGGCGAGCGACACCCGTCGCCGCGCTGTAGCCGAGGACCGCCTCGAACAGATCGACGTTGATCTCCCCCTCCCACCACGGGCCGGTCTGAACAAACGCCAACACGAGCGTGCTCGACCGGCCCCGCCCGGACGCCTCGGTCTCGACGAGCACCAGGCCCCGGCGCACCAGCCGGTCGCGCGCCTGCAGGTAGCGGCTGCGGCTCAACCCCGCCCGCTGGGCCGCCGTGGCTGCGCCAGGCCACGCCCGGTGCTCCCGACCAGCGAAGCTCGCGAGCGAGAACGCCGCGAGCCGGTCACCGCACGCGAGATCGTCGCGCGCCAGCACCGCGGCAATCGCGTCGCGGCTCATCGCGCATCTCCCGGTTGTGGCAAGCAGGAGCGATCGCGAGCCCGCCTGGTTCCGTCCGCGGCCACGCTAATCTTTGCCCCAGTTCCTCCCAGGACCCAGAGCTTCGGTTGTCGCCTCGATCCCCCTCAGCTGCGCCAACAGCTGGTACGGGGGTCGAAGCCGTTAAGGGGCAAATACCCGGCCACCACGGCTGCCCGCGCGGCCAAGCCCCCGACTGTCGATCTCTCAACTCCTGCTGGTCACCTCCTCGGGACACTCGAGCCCCGAGGAGACCCGCACGCGTCTCAGACGCGTGCCACTGGTCCACAGATTCATTCCGTGGACCACAACCGCGACAAATCCCTGCACTCCACTACAGTGGCGCCGGGGGTGGAGAGCACCATCAGCCGCGAAACTCCCTGCAAATAGTCGCCTTCTAATACCGGAGGGCGGTCGCTTCACACGCGAGAGGTCGCTGGTTCAAGCCCAGCCGTGCCCATAAAGTGCTGCAAATCGCCATATTACGATTAGTCGGCGTATTAGATGGCGGGAACTATACGGCTCTGTAGCTCTGATCCGACGCTGGCCCCTGCAGCGTCCGCAGCCCGATGCCGGAGTACCCGTGGCGTTAGCGGCCACGGCCCCCGCGGCGCCAACGATCCGACGCCCGCGCAGGCTCATACGGGTAGATCCGCGGGTTCGCGCCATCGGCAAGCTTCGGCGCAGGCCCGTTATCGGTCACGGCTGCGCCAGCGACGACGGCCACGCCGGCGACACTGGACAGCGACCTCGGCCACCGTAACGAGCGGAAGCCCGACGATCATGCCGGTCGCCGTCGTCTATGTCGGGTGCTCCTGCCACGGATCGATCAGCTCGATGCCGGTGTGTTCAAAGTCGGCGACGTTGCGGGTCGCGAGCGTGGCGCTGTGCTGTTGGCAGATCGACGCGATCTGCGCGTCGAAGCCGTCGATCGGGCGGCCATCGTGCTCGCGACGGGACACGATCGCGGCGTATCGGAGCGCAGCCCTGGCGTCGAACGGGAGGACCTGCTCCGCAAACCGGCCGAATACGTCGTCTGCGACCGCGCTCAGCGCCTGCTTGCGGCGGCCGTCAGCGAGTCGCTCGATGCCGTACCGGATTTCCGCCAGCGTGATCGCCGACGTGTAGAGGTCACTCTCCTCGTGTTCGCGTACCCACGTGAGGACCCGGGTCGAGGGTGACGGTCGCATCAGCTCCGAGACGACGTTCGTGTCCAGCACGATCATCAGTCAAGGTCTGCGCTTCGCGCTCGCGTCGAACGCGGTGGGAGGTCGAGCTCGACGCCACCCACTGCGGCGAACCGGTCAACCAGGGTCGCGAACAGACCCTCGGGCTCATCGGGCCCGTTGACCGCTTGGGTGAGAATCACGCGGATCTCGGACTCCATCGATCGGCCGTGCCGGGCGGCCCTGACGCGCAGGCGGTTCTTGATGTCGTCGTCCAGGTTTCGGATGCTGATAGCTGCCATTCGCGACCCCTCATCTGCTAGCAACGCTATCGCAATGCTAGCATCAGGAGCTCTCGTACCTCGAGTACGGTGAGCGCATGCTGATCGACGTTGTTCTGTCTTGGCTGGGTTTGACGGCCTGGATGCGTGGGGTCCGTTAGAGGTGCCGCGAAACGCAAACCGGATGAAGCCGACTTTTCCACGCGACTCCAAGCCGGGATCGCCGCCTGCCACGCCCGCGCCTCACGACCCGAGCACACCGACTGGAAGACGATCCTCGGACTGTACGAAGTGCTCGGCGCGCTCTGGCCTAATCCGGTCGTCGAGCTCAACCGGGCCGTAGCGGCATGAGGATGGTCCACGGCCCCGACGCCGCACTCGCCGCGCTCGAGAAGCTGGCCACCGATCCACGACTACGCGACTACTGCTACGTGCCGGCCGTCCGAGCACAGGTCCTCGAGCAAGCCGGTCAGCACGCCGCAGCTCGCAGCAACTGGCTGCACGCGGCCAACCTCACCCGCAACGAGCGCGAACGCCAGCTCTACCAGAACCACGCCCAGAGGAGGAGCCGGCCATGCCAGTGATCAGGGCCGGAACGCTCTCCGGCGGAACCCTCAAGGGCACCGACCACGGCGCATCGATCTCTCTGATCCTCGACGAGAGCGAACCGGGAAAAGGCCCACGGCTGCATCGCCACCCCTACGACGAGACCTGGGTCGTGCAGGAGGGACATCTGACCTTCCAGTGCGGCGAAGAGCTATTGATCGTCCGGGCCGGCGACATCGTGATCGTCCCGCCGGGAGTAGCGCACAAGTTCACCAACGATGGCCCCGGTCGCTCCAGGCTGGTGTGCATCCACGCCAGCCCGACCTTCATCGGCGAGTGGCTCGAGTGATTGCCTGGTCGCGTTCCCGGAATCGTTCGCATGCAGGGGGCGGCGGGGGCCGTCACTCCGGCAGCCGGGGCAGATCAAAGCGGAGGCCAGCCGTATCGTCCCCGACTTCCGCTTCGACACGCGCGCTGGCACCATTCTTGCGAGCACGGGCTCCCCGCGTGCCCGATTTCCGGGCTTGGCAGGGCAGTCGCGATCGATCCGGAGATGCTCGCCTCGGCTGGACGACAGGCGCAGGAGCATCACTCGCCGAGGATTGCTGAGGTTCGCGCCTTGGCGGAGGTCTGGAGGATCGGGATTCACGACCTCACGACGAATGCTCCTTGCATGCCCATCGCTGCGTGCCCGGGGACTGGGCACTCGTACCGGTAGGTGCCGGTTCGGGTTGCGCGGAACGTGATCGTTGTGACTGGCTGGCCGGCGCTGGTGGGGTCCCCGAGCAGCGCGAACGCGCCGGCGAAGGCGCGTGGGCCGTGGACGATGTTGCCGATCCTTACGATCGGGGTGAGAAGTAGCCAGCCGTGCGCGCTGTCGCTGTCGCCGTTGACGAACTGGATCTTGACCAGCGCGCCGCGCGCGACCTCGATTGTCGGGTTCTCGAGCCCGGCCGCCCGGAAGTGCATGTCAGCGCCGTTGGGAGGATTGGCGACGATCGCCATCGCAGCGGTTCGGCCGGCAAATCGGATCGAGTTGGTGGTCCGATCGACCGTGGCACCGATGGGCACCGCGTCCGCCAGCGCTTCGGCACCAGCCAGCGACACGGTCTGCGACGCGCGGCCGGCCAAGGCGCGACCCATCGCCTGCCCGATGTTCGATGGCCGGTACGCCGACGGTGCGAGCGTCGGCTGTGCGAGCGGCCCTGTGTTCGCGGTCGGATTAGGGCTCGAGCCCGAGCGAAGAGCTGCGGTCATCCCGGTGGCTGCCGCCGCGGCGCAGCACGCCGTCAGCGCCAAGGCTCGCCAGGGCCGCGATGCCACCGTCTTCGATAGGCGATCTCGCCGGTTCGCGCCGCCGGGTGTGTCGGCCGATGGCAGTCCGTTCATACTCGTACACCTCCGAAGGTCGTACAGACTAGTTGACATGAACTAATTTACATGGAGGTTGTAAGTGGCATCGAAGAATTCGGGCCGGGTCGCACGGCTGTTCGTTCTCGGGACGCTCGCTGCCCACGGGCCGGCTCATGGGCACGAGATCCGCCGGCTGGCCGAACGGATCGACATCGAGAACTGGAGCGATGCCCAGGTCGGCTCGATCTACAACGCGCTGCATCGACTCGAGTCCGAATCCCTCATCGAAGCCGTCCGGACCGAACAGCAGGGACGCCGCCCGACCCGCACCATCTACACGATCACCACGTCCGGGCGCGAGGAGCTCGCATCGCTACAAGACAAGCTCCTCTATGACGTCACGATGCCCAGCGACCCGTTCGACATCGCGCTATGGGTCTCCGCCTCACAGCCCGGCCAAGACCTGGCGGCAGCGATCGATCAACGGAGCAAATCGCTACGAGAACTCAGCGACCGCCTAGCCGGCGAGCGCCTACGACTGACCAAAGCCGGCTACCTACCCGCCGTCGGCGAACTGCTCTTTCGCCACGGCGAGCTCCGCGTCGAAGCGGAGCTGCGCTGGCACGAGGAGCTACGCGAGCAGCTGCCACAGCTCACGTCCAGCCCGCCAGTCGCTACGAGCCAACCAAGACCGCCGCCGGCAGGGTCGCGTGGAAAGCCCGAGTGATTCTCCGGCGCCCCCGCCGAGGACACTGCAAGTGGGTCCCAACCCAGTCGCAGCAGCCCGGCAGCTGGGACTAGCACGCAGACACCAGCGTTGCTCGGAGCGAGTACCGCAGGCTCCGATCCAGCATCGCCGTTGCGCGAGCGCGGCTCGCGTCCTGCGCTGGGGCCGCTCGCGCGAGCGACGTGGTGTGCTCGGTGAGGTGCGGGTTGCCCTCAGGCTGGAACTCCGTCTCAGCGCCATCCAGCGCGGCGAGCACTCGCGCGAGGCGGTCGACCTGGACCCGGGCGATCCGTTCGTCGCTGCCGAGCAGGCCTGTGGCGCGCGCGAGCTCGTGCGTCGGGTGTAGACGTCGGAACCGGCATTCCCACGTCTACACCGGGGCCACTGCAAGCGGCGACGACCAGACCCGGGCCTATCGATCGCCGGCCGCACGGCTGCCGGCCGTTCCAATCGCGGCAGCAAGTCCGTGGCCGGCAACGATCAGCGGCCGGGCCAGCACGGCTGCGTCTCTCTGAGATCTTGTTCCCAGTCGCCTTGGCGACCGTGCTGCTGCTATCAGCCCGCCCGGGGATCACCGGCGTTGATCGCCCATTGCGCGGCGAAAGCCCGCTCGTACGCAGGCCGCGCTTCGCCGCGCGCGACGTAGGCAGCCAGTTCGGGGAACTCGTCCAGGAGGCCCGAAGGTCTCAGCCTGAGCAGCACCGACACCATCATCAGATCGCCTGCGCTGAAGGCCCCATCCAGCCAGTCGGCATCGCCCAAGCGTGCTGAGAGCTGGACCATCCGATCGCGAATGCGGTCCTTGACTATCGGCACGCGCGCTTCGGCCCAGGGCTTGTCGCCCTCCAGGATCTTGGCGGTTACAAGTTCAAGGATCGGTGGCTCCACGGTGTTGAGCGCCGCGAACATCCAGGTGATGGCCCGCGCCCGCGCGTCGGCATCGTCCGGGAACAGCCCCGCATGGCGCTCGGCGATGTGCAGGACGATGGCGCCTGTCTCGAACAGGACGAGATCGCCTTCCTCGTAGGTCGGAATCAGGCCGAAAGGATGAAAGCGCAAGTGCGCGGGCTCCTCCTTTGCACGCAACGAAACGAGGCGGACCTCGTAGGGCTGGCCGACCTCTTCAAGCGCCCAGCGAACGCGCATGTCGCGCGCCAAGCCCAAACCGCCATCGGGCGATCGCTCGAACGCGGTGATGGTGATGGTCATCGCGACCCGCTCGCGGTCATGGTTATGAACATTAGACCCGGCCCCCCAACGCATCTCCTTGGGCATTCTCCGCTGAGAGTGCCCAAGGAGATGCGTTAGTCGTCCGAATGTGGGCTTACGTGCGTTGACCGTCAGCCACAAGGCGACGCATCTCGTTGGGCATTCTCGATTCAGAATGCCCAACGAGATGCTGGGGGGACCCGGCTATCGACCTGCTACCCGCCAGGAGCGCGGCTGTCGCAATGAGTGTGCAGGCGAGCACGGCCTGAGGTGTCGGCGCTGACGATTCGTTGTCGGGGCTCAGGAGCTCCGGCAGCCTCCCGGGTCGGGGTTGTCCTCCACAATGGCGGCATGGGACTCCGAATTCGTGCGGCAACTGCGGGCGACTGGTCGGGCATTTGGCGGATTGTCCGTGAGGTGGTGGTCGCGGGGGAAACGTTCGCGTATGCGCGTGAAATGACCGAGAACGAGGCGCGGGAGTTGTGGATGGTCGCTTCGCCCGGCCGGACGACCATCGCGGTCGACGGCGTCGCGGTGCTCGGCACGGCAAACATGTACGCGAACCGCGCCGGCCCTGGTGCGCATGTCGCGAGTGCGAGCTTCATGGTTGCGTCGGCCGCGCGCAGCGGCGGGGTGGGACGGGCGCTCGTCGAGGACGCGCTGACCTGGGCCCGGGCGGCAGGGTTCAGATCGATGCAGTTCAATGCGGTCGCTGAGACGAATGCGGCGGCGGTCGAGCTGTATCGCTCGGTCGGGTTCTCGATCGCCGGGACGGTGCCCGAGGCGTTCGATCACCCCGAGCATGGCCTCGTCGGTCTCCACGTCATGTATTTGAAGCTTCGATGAGGACACCTCAGGTCGACCTCGCCGATGCCACATGGCTCGCTTGACGCTACCCGCCGCCAGGCTGGTCGAGGTAACCAGTTCGACGCCGGCCGGTGGTCTTACTTGCGCTTCGGGATCGGTGCGGAGCGGATTCCCGCGGACAGCAAGCGGCCACCTCTCCCGCGGTGATGCCGCGGCGAGCTGGGGTGTGTCGGTCGCGGTCGATTTCGCAGTCGCCGTTCGTAGAGGAGACGAATGGCGCATCGGGCGCCGCGGAAAAGGAGATGGCTATGGGACGGATCGTGGTACATGAGTTCATCACGCTCGACGGCGTGATCGACAATCCGGGATGGTCGATGGAGTACGGGTTTGACCCGAAGATGGGGGGTGCGATCGGCCGCATCATGGAGCCGTGCACGGCGCTGCTGTTGGGCCGCAATACGTACGAGATGTTCGCTCCGGCGTGGTCGACGCGGACGGCTGCTGAGGATCCCGGCGCGCCGTTCATGAACGAGTCCCCGAAGTACGTCGTGTCCTCGACGCTGCAGGATGTCGAGTGGAACAACTCGAGGATTCTGGGCCCCTATGACGCCGGGACGATTCGTTCTCTGAAGCAGCGGATCGAGGGTGACATCTACGTCAGCGGTAGCGGGACGCTTGTGCGTGCGATGCTCGCCGACGGTCTGGTCGATGAACTGCA
Organism: uncultured Solirubrobacterales bacterium; assembly: GCA_963709135.1. Lineage (GTDB taxonomy): Bacteria > Actinomycetota > Thermoleophilia > Solirubrobacterales > Solirubrobacteraceae > Palsa-465. Next base: position 13,396 of record CAVPVI010000014.1, read on the forward strand.
CCTGTTCGTCTTTCCGCTGTCGCTGGGCGCCGGGCCGCGCCTGTTCTCGGACGGCGTCGACGGCAAGTTCAGCCTCGTCGAGACCGAGTCCTACGAGAACGGCGCGCTGCACCTGGTTTACCGACCGGTCAGATAGGCGCTGGCGGGCGCTTCACGCGATCGACCGCGTGGAGCGCCCGACCCGGCCGAGCGGACATCGCCCCCGCCGAGAGCCCAAGGACGGTCGCCATGTGCCAGAGGCAGTGCATCAGCCAGGACGCGACGCGAGCGAAGCTGTGCTCGGCTGGGCATTCCGTATCCGATGAAAACGGAGGCCGGCGCCGGCTCGGTCGTATTGCCGCATGTCCGCAGCCCGTCCACTGCCTGCCTTCCACAGCAGGTGCGATCGTCGGTCCGGACCACGAGAATCGAGCCCAGCGATCCGACGAGAACGACCGTGCGCTCCACTCAAGCCCACGATCATCTCGGCCGAGCCATGTCGGCGACCGGGCACTGACAGCTCGAGCCGGTCGGCCCGCCCGGGGAAACCGGCGGCGGTTCGTGTCGACCCGGATGGCCGGCCGGTCCGCGTGCCCCAGGCCCGCGAGCACGGAAGCCGAACCTTTGTGAAGGATGCTTTCCGCTTGATCGGTCGCCGATCAAGCTCAGATGGCCGTGTCGACACCGCTCCCGGCTCGCCGCAGCCAGAGCGGAGCACCACGAGCAAGTAGCGGCCGCCGTTAGCCGCTCCGACGTCACGTCGCCGGCGCATTCCAATCGCGGGCGGCGGCGCGCTGAGCGCCCGTGGATCGGCAGCCGACGAGACCCGGTCCTGCCGCGGTCTGGCGGCTCTGTCGATTCCAGGATCGTCGTTCGTAGAGGAGATGAGACGGCGCATCGGGCGCCGCCCATCACCGAAAGGAACCAGCCATGTCGACAACCATCGCCAGCACACCCACCTCGTCGCTGAGGCGCACGACACTCGTCGTGGCCGCCGTCGCTGCGACCGCCACGACGCTTGCGGCGACGACGATGCGCGCCGCGGGCGTGCACCTCGCCGCTGACGGGAGAATCCCGCTCGGAGCGTTCGCCCAGTTCACGCTCGCCGGGGCACTGCTCGGCGGACTCCTCGTCGCCGTCCTCAACCGCCGCAGCATCCTCCCACGGCACCGGTTCATCCAGATCGCCGTGGCCCTCACCGCGCTGTCCTGTGTGGCACCCGCGATCGCCGGCGACGACGTACCCAGCAAGATCGGGCTGATCGCCATCCATCTCCTCGCGGCTACGATCATCGCCCCAGTCCTTGCCCGTCACGCGACGGCCTGAATAGGAGGGTTTCGACCGATGCCCCAGTACCTGCTGTCCGTGTGGCACGACGAGGACTACGTCGTCGACTTCTCGAGCCCCGAGGCGCAAGATCGTGTTGCCCAGGTCGCAGCGTTCAACGATGAGTTGCAGCGATCGGGCGCTTGGGTGTTCGCCGCCGGTCTGCACCCGGCGTCGTCGGCCACGGTCGTGCGCCCGTCGGGGGATCACGTCTCGATGACCGATGGCCCCTACGCCGAGACGAAGGAGCAGATGGGTGGTTTCTGGATCATTCAGGCTGCCGACCTCGACGCCGCGCTCGAGTTGGCCGCACGGGGCGCCGCCGCCAGCGGCGGTCCAATCGAGCTCCGTCCGTTGCAGGGATGACCGACACCCTCGACGCCGTATTCCGACGCGAAGCGGGCCGCTGCACCGCGACGCTGATCCGCGTCCTCGGCGATATCGACCTCGCCGAGGACGCAGTGGCCGAAGCATTCGCGATCGCCGCCGAGCAGTGGCCGAAGCGACGGATCCCGCCAAACCCTGGCGGCTGGATCACCACCACCGCACGCAACCGGGCGATCGACCGGCTGCGCCGCGAATCGACCCGAGTCGAGCGCTACATCACCGCCCACCAAATGCACGCCCAAGACACCGATCCGGACTCAACCCCTGAAGGCGACGCCCTCGACCGTTTCGTCGATGTCGTCCCCGACGACCAGCTCAGGCTCATGTTCCTGTGTTGCCACCCCGCGCTCGCTGGAGACTCACAAGTCGCGCTGACGCTCCGTCTGCTCGGCGGCCTGGAGACCGGCGAGATCGCCAGGGCCTTTCTGCTGCCGGAGGCAACCATCGCTCAACGCCTCGTGCGGGCGAAACGGAAGCTCCGTGACAACCACGCCCCGTACCGCATCCCGGGTGGCGCCGAACTCCCGGATCGGCTCCACGCCGTCCTCGCCTCGATCTATCTGATCTACACCGAAGGGCACACCGCGACCGCCGGTCCCGCCCTCACCCGTGTCGACCTCTCAACGGAAGCGATCCGCATCGGGCGGGTCCTCGCCACGCTCATGCCCGACGAACCGGAGGCCATCGGGCTGCTGGCCCTTATGCTGCTCACCGAGGCCCGGCGGGCCAGCCGCATCGACGCCAACGGCTCGATGGTTCGTCTCGCCGACCAAGACCGGTCGCGATGGAACCGCAATCTCATCGAGGAAGGCCATGAGTTGGTCAAGGCGTGCTTGCGCCGCAACCAACCCGGACCGTTCCAGATCCAAGCCGCGATCGCCGCAGTTCATGCCGACGCGTCCACAGCCGCCGAGACGGACTGGTCGCAGATCGTCGCACTCTACGACCAGCTCTACGCAATCGAATCGAACCCGGTCGTCGCGCTGAACCGTGCCGTTGCCATAGGCGCGCTCGATGGCCCCTCTGCAGGGCTCGACGCCCTCGCCCATGTCAACCTCGACGACTACCAGCCCTACCAGGCCGCCCGAGCCGACCTGCTATGTCGAGCAGAACGGATCGACGAAGCGATCGCGGCCTACGACCAAGCCATCGAGCTCACCGCCAACTCCGCCGAACGAGAGTTCCTTCGCCGGCAACGCCAGCGTGCGGCAGCCACCCGGCAACTTCGATAAGTCAAGGCTCGCGGGCACAGCCCCCTCTCCGCGGAAGCAGGACCGTCGCGTACCGCCCGAGAAGTGGCGCCCTGCCCTATCGAGCTCGTGAGCGACCAGTCCGACGCCCTGCTCTCACGCGGACCGAGGAGCTCGTGCGGGCCTAGCTGGTCAGGATCGCCTCCGACTTCTGGATCGCGGGGATGAGCACTTGGTCTTGGTTAGTGAGGATGGCGACGACGTAACTGGTCTTTGGGTAGATGTCGATCTGTCCTTCGTAGCCGGGGGTGCCGCCGTTGTGGCCGATGAAGCTGATGCCGTTGATCGCCTGGTAGGCGAACCCGTAGGTGTATTTGTCGACGGGTGGGCCGCCGGGCTGCGGGGCGTTGACCCGGGGGACGAGAATGGTGTCGGTCATCGCCGGGCTGAGCAGTTTGTGGTCGAGCAGGGCTTGGGCGAACTTGAGCAGGTCTCCGACCGTGGAGTAGGCGCCGCCGGATGGGTTGGCGATCTGGGGCATGTCGCTGTTGTCGCGAAGCGATGACGGCTGTGGCGTGGTGCTCTGCCCGGGCGCGGGGGGCGCACTGGTTCCCAGCGGCTGTCCGTGGGCGCCGACCAGCATGTAGCCGTGGGCCATGCCGGCGACCCTCGCCGGCGTGTATACGCTGACGCCGGTTTGAGTCATGCCGGCGGGCTGGAAGACGTGCTCGCGCACGTAGCCGGCATAGCTTTGCCCCGTGACGCTCTGGATGATCGCGCCGAGGGCGATGTAGCCGTCGTTGCTGTAGAAGAACCGCGAGCCTGGCTTGAACTGCAGCGGCTCCTTGACGATCAGCTCCATCATTGCGGTGAGAGTGCTCGGAGGGCTGGGGCGGCCGAGCGCGACGTTGCCGAGGCCGGAGGTCATCGTCAGCAGCTCGCCGACTGTGACCTGGTCCGCGATCGCCGGAGCAAAGCCTCTGAGGTAATGCCCGATCGTGTCGTTGAACGCGAGCTTGTGCTGCTCCACGAGCTGGGCGACTGCGACGGCTGTGAACAGCTTGCCGACCGAGGCGATGCAGAACTTGGTCTGCGGGGTGTTCGGTACGTCGGTCTCGCGGTCGGCGATCCCGTAGCCGGCCTCCAGCAGCTGTTTGCCATCTCTGGCTACGAGGACCGTCCCTGAGAACTGGCCCTGGGCGGCCTGTTGCTTTAGCCATTCGCTGAACGCTGTCCATCGCTCCTCAGACACCGGCGTTGTTGTCGTCGTCGCCGGGTCGCCCGGGGCCGTCCCGGCTGGCGTGCCGCCGGATGGCCCGAGCGAAGCGCAGGCCTGTGAGGCCGCTTTGAACTGCGGCGAGCTTGGGTCGATGCCGGAGGCCGGTGAGAGCTGGATGTGACCGTCCGCCGGGTTTGGGAAGTTAGGCACTCCGTGTGTGCGCATGCACTGCGCGTACTGAGCGGCTGGGTCGGGGTTGCGGTTAGAGTGCTTGGGGTGGTGAGTTGCATCGCTGCTGGCGGAGCTCGCGCCGCAGCCCGCGGCCGACAGTGCGGCGCAGACGAAGGCCGCCGTCACCGCCCCAGCAAGTCGGGCGCGCGAGCGTCGCGCTGAAAGGCTCGTAGGTCCGCTGTCGGGTCTGGTAGTCATCGCTTGCCTCCGTATCTGCGGTTGGATGTATCGGAGGCGGTTGTAGACAGGCGGCGGTAACACCAGCTCTATGGACGCCGTTACCTCGTTGTTACACGCGATCGGGCATCATCTGCCAGCGGTCCGGCCGGCGCTCGCGCCGAGCTTGAGAACCGCGATGCGAACAGCCTTCACCGACGCATGAGCACACTGGCATCCCGAGCGCTCCTACCGCGGCGAACGGTGCGCCTGCGCCTCACGCTGCTGTACGGCGGGCTGTTTGTCGCCTCGGGCGCGGCACTGCTCGCGATCACTTACGTGTCGGTCGAGCGCTCCAGCGGGCATGTGATCTCAACCCACGCGTACCGACCGCTCAGACAGTCGACCCGGGCGAGGACCACCCTGCCGAAGCTGCCCGCGCTCGCGCAGTTGCAGAGCCACTACCTCGCTCGGCAGCATGCCTCCGATCTGCATCAGCTGCTGGTCTGGTCGGGGATCGCCCTGGCGCTGATGGCCGCCCTATCGATCGCGCTCGGCTGGCTGATGGCGGGCAGGGTGCTCCGGCCGCTGCGTACGATGACGGCAAGCACCCGGCGGATCTCCGAAGCGAGCCTTGATCAGCGCCTGGCGGTCCATGGGCCCAACGACGAGCTCAAGGAGCTGGGCGACACGATCGACGGGCTCCTGTCCAGGCTCGAGGCCGCGTTCGACGCGCAGCGACGGTTCATCGCCAATGCCTCGCACGAGCTGCGCACCCCGCTGGCGATGATGCGCACCTCGCTCGACGTGGCCACCGGCAAGCCTGGAACGGCCCCGCCGCAGTTGACCGAGCTCGACCACAAGCTGCGCGAAGGACTCGGCCGGGCTGAGGCGCTGCTGGAGAGCTTCCTGACCCTCGCCCGCGCGCAGAACGGTGCGCTGCAAGACCACAGCGCTGTGTCTATCGACGAGATCGCCGTCGCGGCGATCGACGCGCGAATAGGAGAGATCGCCGACAAACGAATCGAGGTCCACCAAGAGCTCGCGGGCGCCCGGGTCAGCGGTAGCGCCGCGCTGCTGGCGAGAATGGTCGAGAACGTGATCGACAACGCAATCCGCCACAACGAGCCCGGCGGCTGGATCGGGATCGGAACTGACACCGCGGCAGGGCTCGCGCGGCTGACCGTCGAGAGCGGTGGGGCAACGCTCGACGAGAGCAAAGTGCGGGAGCTGGCCCGCCCATTCACGCGGCTCGGACCCGCACGCACCGGCTCACAGAACGGGGTTGGTCTGGGTCTGTCGATCGTCGCTGCGATCGCCGCCGCGCACGGCGGCAAGCTCGAGCTGCACGCCCGCCCGCAGGGAGGCCTCGGAGTCGTGATCGACCTGCCTGACGCGATGCACACCGCGGCCGCCGGAGCGCAAGCGTGAGGGTGCTCGTGATCGAAGACGAACGCCGGCTCGCCGACGACATCGCTGAGGGCCTGCGCGACCAGGGCATCGCTGTCGACGTCGCCTACGACGGTCTCGTCGCCGTCGCCAAGCTCAACGTCAACCCCTACGACGTGCTCGTCCTCGACCGCGACCTCCCCGGACTGGACGGCGACACGATCTGCCAGATGATCGCCGACAGCGACAACCCAGCGATGATCCTGATGCTCACCGCCGCGGGCTCACCCAGCGAACGTGTCACGGGCCTGACGCTCGGCGCTGACGACTACCTGCCCAAGCCATTCCACTTCCCCGAGCTGGTGCTCAGGATCCGGGCGCTCGCCCGGCGCAAGCCGGCGATCCCGACACGCGTCCTCAGAGCCGCCGGGATCGAACTCGACCCGATCAAACGCACCGCCACCCGCGACGGACTCCCCCTCGAGTTGAGCGCCAAAGAGCTCGGGCTGCTCACGGCGTTGCTCAAAGCCAGCCCCGGCTCGCTCAACGCCGAGCAGCTCCTTGAACAAGTCTGGGACGAGAACGCCGACCCCTTCACCCGAACCGTCCACGTCACGATCGCCAGGCTCAGGCGCAAGCTCGGCGAGCCCCAGCCGATCCAGACCACTCCAGGAATCGGATACCGCATCACCACCCCCCACCCACCAGCCTGAGACTCGATCCGGGCCCCGCACGCGTCACACCGATCGCTGAGACTGCAGGCCCGCCCTCGAGGAGAGCCGCTGCCGTCCGGCGACGGGAGTAATAAGCAAGCGGTGGTTGACGCCGAGTTACCTTCTAACGCGTTCCTTGGGCTGGCGCCGCTCGATCGGATGAGTGGAATGCGCAGCGCTCCAATGAGAATCGGGCTTCTGATGGGTGTGAGCGGGTATGCACCTCCGGTGTGATCCGCTGACGTTCGTTCTCATCCCCGGCGCCGGGATCGCCCCCGGCGCCTGGTGCTGGACGATTGCCGAGCTTGAAGCGCATGGCCATCATGGCGTCGCACCGGTGCTTCCCCTCGAGGATCCGGACGCTGGACCGAGTGCTCACGCCGACGCTGTCCTCGAGGCTATGCGACAGCTCAACGGACCGTTCGTCGTCGTCGGACAATCGCTCGGCGCGTTCGCAGCGTCGCTCGTCGCGGCCAGCATCGAGGTTTCCGAGCTTGTCCTGGTCGAGCCGATGATCCCTGCGCCAGGCGAGACCGCCGGCGAGTGGTGGGCAGCTGTCAGGCACGACGAGGCGATTGCCGCCCTGATTTCACGCTTGGGTCCGATGAGCGGATGGGGACCTGCCGAGCTGGCCGAGGTCTTCCTCCATGATGTGCCCGCTGAGATCGCGTCGGCAGCCGAGCGATTCAACGGGATCCCTGGCCCGGGCATGTTCCGTGAGCCGTGGCCGCTGAGCGCATGGCCGCAGGTGCCAACCCGCGTGCTCGCACCGCGCGATGACCGGCTGTTCCCGCTCGCGTTCCAGCGCCGGATTGTGCACGAGCGCCTCGGGCTGCCCGTCGAAGAGATGTCCGGCGGCCACGTCCCGATGCTCGCACGGCCCAGAGAACTAGCGGACCGACTCACAGCCGTCACCGCCCGCAGCGCCGGACGCTCATCACCGCTGCCTGGGTGAGCACGGCCGCCGATCGCGAGTCCGGTGGCGAGCGCCTGGTCTCGAACCCGGGGGTTGCTTTCGCCGACGCAAGGAACGGTCTCGAGCTCGCCTCGTACCGACGCTGCAGATGCGTGCGGATGGCAGGCCGTTCCCTCGAGGTCAGGCGACCGCGTTCAGGGGTCAGAGTTCGAGTGATGAGCCCGGCTCGACGGGCGGTCGCGCGGCTGTGATTCGGAACACGGGGTAGCGGTCCGCGATCGTCTCGAACGCGCTGAGCTCAGCGCGGTGGTCGACCGGGATGTGGGGGCGAGCGCCCGGCGCCCGCTTGAGGTAGCGCTTGAGTACGGGCGCCCGCTCCCGGACCGGTACCTCGACGAGTTGAACGGCTTCCAAGTGACCGTGGCGGAGCTTGACCGCGCCGTCCGCTGCCCTGACGTTGCGGACCCAGTTGCAGTCCTCGCCGAGCATCGATACGAGGTAGCGTCGGTGATCGAGCCGGGCTTCTACGAGCGGGAACGTCCGTGGAGCGCCTGATCGACGTCCTGGTACTTCGAGAACGACGCCGGGCCCGGGGAGCAGGCCGCGGCCGAGCACCGCGACCCAGAATCGGGCGTAGCGACGAGCAACGTTGTTCGCGCGACCGCCCGCGTACATCGCGCGCGCCTCCTCCGGCGAGTTCAGGAACGGCAGATGGACGCGACCAATCTTCATCGAGGGGTGCTATCGGCGTGCGGGGCAGTGGTGGTTTTGGATGCAGCGGCCCAGGCGGCGGGGCCGAGCGCGCGCCGGCGGCGGCGATCGCCAGCCCGGGGAGGGTGAGCAGGACGAGCTCGCCGGCGCCGAACGAGCGTGCTCGAGCGGGCGTCCAGTGGCGATGAGCTTGCCTTCCGCGAGCTCACGGAGCCATTCCGGCGCGAGCTGGAGTTTCACTGTTACCGGATGCTCGGCTCGGTGCAGGATGCCGAGGACGTGCTGCAGGAGACGATGCTGGCCGCCTGGCGCGCGCTGGCAGATTTCGAGCGGCGCTCGAGTTTGCGAACCTGGCTTTACCGGATCGCGACCAACCGGTGTCTGAACCTGCTGCGCGACGCCGGTCGCCGCCCGCGTTCGATACCGGCGCTGACATTTGAGATTCCGGCGCCGACGAGGATGTCCGATCCGCACTGGTTGGAGCCATATCCGGATGACCGGCTCGGGTGGCTGGCCGACAGCCAGCCAGGGCCGGCGGCGCGCTATGAGAGTCGTGAGGCGATCGAGCTGGCGTTCATCAGCGCGCTGCAGCGACTGCCTGGATACCAGCGCGCCGTGCTGGTGCTCCGGGACGTGCTGGGCTTCCACGCGGCGGAGAGCCGCGGCGATGCTCGAGACCTCGGTCGAGGGGGTCAAGAGCGCGCTCAAGCGCGGCCGGGCGACGATCGAGCAGGAGCTCGGTGACCCGACCCAGCGGATCGCACCGCCACCCGCGCGCCTCTGCGGAGGAGCAGGAGCTGGTGGAGCAGTTCGCCACGGCGTTTCGTCGCTGACGACATCGACGGGATGGTCGCTCTCGTGACTGAGAACGCGTGGTTCCGGATGCCGCCTGCCCCGCACGAGTACCACGGACCGGAGCTGATCGGCGCGTTCCTCGCGGCGGTTTCTGAGGGGCATTCGGGCCAGTCGAGCCGTCTGATCGCCACCCGTGCGAACGTGAACCCCGCCTTCGGGACCTATTACGTCGACCCGGTCTCGGGGTTGACCCAGCAGTCCGGGCTGTTGGTGCTCTCGCTGGCGGGCGCGAGGGTCTCTGAGCTGACTTGGTTCCTCGGCCCCGGCTACCTGGAGCGTTTCGATCTCCCCAGCGCCCCCTTTGTTGACCCTCGGGTGTCTGAAGCTTCGTAATCGCTAAATGCCGGCCCAGCCGGCAGACACCAGGAGGTTCGAATGCCGGTCTTGATGATGGTGGAGATCCCGGGCGCTGACACGGCGTTCGCGGAAGGGATGCGCGATGCTGGGGTCCTCGACGAGCTGCAGACCGCCCAAGGGTTTCGCGGTCACTGGAGCGGCGCCGCCAGCACGGGCTACAGAGCGATCGAGCTGTGGGACTCGCGCGAGGACTGCCAGGCGTTCGCCGAAGGCCACTTCGCGCCGAAGCTGCCGCCGGGGGCCGAGCTCCCGCCGATGGAGTTCTTTGAATTGAACTTCGAGGTCAAGCCCGCACCCTAGACATATTCAGCGACCAGTCCATCACCGCCATCTCCTCCGGGCGAAATCCGCGTCGGTGGTGCCTGGTGCGTCGGGCGGCTGCCGCTTCATCGCGAAGCGGCAGCCACCGGCGGATCAGCGCGCTTCTGCGTTCGTTCTCCGTTGCGAACCGCCACCAAGTCTCGTCGCCGACTTCCGCTTCGACGCGAGCGCTAGCACGAATCCGGCAAGCACGGGGCTCGGCTCGTGCTCAAGTTCCGCGCATAGGGGTGGGCCGGCCCGGAGAGCGAGATAAGCGTTGCACGGTTGGAGCAGGGGCCGGGCCTGGTTGCTTGCGTCGACCCCGCTTCTATCAGTGGCGGAGGCCGAGCGGCGGCGCGCCGCACGCGGCCAACGCCTGCCTGTACGCCGGTGCCTGCGTGTTGAGCGTTTGTGGGAACAGCAGGACCGCTCCGTCGAAGTTGGTGATCTCGGCGATTCCGGGTGGGAAGCTGGCTGGGGTTGAGGTCCGGGGGTCGGGAAAGTCGGAGATGCCGTGCTGGCGCATGCACACGGCTATCGTGAGCAGCTTCGCCAGCGTCTGATCAGACGGTGGGGGTTCCGAGCCGGGGGCGCCGCTCTTGGGCAGGAGCTTCTGGCACTTCGCCCGCGCCGCCGTGAACGCGGGCGCGGCGGGATTGGCTCCGGCAGGTATTTCGAAGAGCTGTCCGCCTCCGGGGCTTGGGTCTGGGAAGTTGGGCACGCCGTTGGCGCGCATGCAGTTCGCGAATGCGAGCGCCGCCGAGCCGCTGCTCGGCGAGGACGCGCCCGAGCTGGTCGCGGCCCTGCTGCGGGTGGTCGACCGAGCGCTGGTTGTGGCGGCAGCCGCGACGGTCGAGGCCGAGCTGGGCGCGTCGCTCACGGATGCCGCGGTTGGGCGGTGCGAGTTTCCCCCGCATCCTGCCACCAGGGCCCCGCTCAGGAGTGCCGCGGCAGTGAGCACGCGCCCTCGCTGGGGGCTGAGCATCTTGATATGAGTGCGATGCACCATTTGGTCTCCTTCAGGGCCTGCGGGGATCTGCGTCCTCTCCGCCGCGGCTATCTCTTCAGCGTCAGCCCTTCCCGTGCTGCGAGGAGCAGTGTCGTCTCGCGGTCGGCGTCGGGTAGCTCGGCGAGGGCGGCCTGAAGCTTGTTCCTGGGTAGCTGGTCGGCCGGCGCGGCCGCCCCGGTGCTGGACAGTTCCCCGGCGAGCCGTTCAACGAGTGCGTCGGCGACGCGAGCGGTGAAACGGTGGTGCGTAGACGCGGGGGGTGATGGCCGCTGAGCAGCACCAGCGCGCCGCCGCCGACAGCCAGCGCGATTAGCACAGAGGCCATCGCAACCACCGCGCTGAAGGTGGGGAGCCATCGCGGACGATGCGGCGCCCGCGATGGCCGAGCGCGTGGTTGGCCGGCTCCGGCACGCTCGCGTAAGCGGTCGATCAGGTCGCTTCTCGGGTGGAGTGTCGCTAACCCAGACCGCAGCCCGTCGATCAGTTCTTGGTCGCTAAGCATGGCGAACCTCCGCTGGTGGGTGTGTCGCCGGTCGTAGTCGCGTTCTCGCCGAGTAACTCGCGCATCCTCGCCAGCGCCCGCGCTGTATGTGACTTCACGGTCCCTTCGGGAAGCCCCAGTGTCTGGGCGGTCTGGGCAACATCCAGGTCCAACACGAACCGGCACGCAAGAACCTCGCGCTGAACGCGGGAAAGCCGGCCAGCCGCAGCGACGATCGCATCACGCTCGACCACCCGCTCAAGCTCATCGACGGCGGGCACTGCCAGCGCGTCATGCTCCGGCGCACGTGCAGGCCGCCGCCGTTGCACCCGCCGACTGTCGTGAGAGAGGTTGACCATCACCCGGAACGCATAGCCGACCGGCGAGGTCCCGATCGAGGACCAATGACGCAACGTCTGCAGGAGCGCGTTCTGCAGAAGATCGTCCGCGTCAGCATGATCACCGGTCAGGACGTATGCACTCCGGAACAACCCCGGCGCGGACACGATTACGAACCGCTCAAACGCCGCGTCGAGCGAATGGGCCCGGACAGAATCGCTATTTCCGCTCATAACCATAAAGACGCTCCACCGGGCCGAACGGTTGCATTAATCATTTCGCCGGCGCTGCGGGCGAGCGCTAGTTCGGAACGAATCCACGCGCCCCCCTACCGTCGCCGAAGTAGCGTCATCCCGCGGAAGCCGGTGTGTCTCGGCCGTGCTCAGGCCGAGCCCTCTCCATCGCCAGGAGCAAACGCGTCCCTGGCGCGCTGGTGCCGGTCCGATCGGAGGGGCCGCTCCCCTGCAGTCCGCGCGTTGCAGGTGCTTTAGCGCGCCGTCGAGGATGCGCGGCGCAGCGTCGAAGCGGGTCGCTTGGTGCGCACGGAGACCTCGAAGGCTTGCGAGGGAACCGCAGGCTGGCAGGCGAAGGTCGATGCGCCGCCCAAGCTCGTCCAGTTCGAGTCGGTCGGCGGGCCGACCGCAATGGTCAGCCGCGAGATCCCATCACGCCGAGACCAGCTCGCCGACCATGAACCGGTGGCCGTCAGGAGAGCGCAGCCCGAACTCGCGCATTCCCCAAGGCTCTTTGCGCAGGTCCTTCCGAACCTCGGCGCCCGCGGCGGCCGCTTGGCGGTAGTAGGCGGCGACATCGTCGACTCGGAGATACGCGATATAGCTGTGGTCTCCGATGTCGCTTGCAGCTGGGACATCGGGGCAGCGGCCCAGCATGAACGTGACCCCGCCCGCGCGGCAGAACGTCCAATTCCCTGGATCAACTTCGTCGACCTGGCAGCCGAGCACGTCGCGATACCACGCAGCGGATAGTTCGAGATCATGAACTGCGAGAACGGGATCGGATCCAACAATAGGCATGGCAGCATTCTCTCAAGGCCGGGACGGTGGTGCCGTCGCGCGTTGGATGAGGACGACCGCTTCGCTTGGTCCCACCGCGACGGTCGTTCCCACCTGAGCCTTTCGGCGCGAAGGAGGGTTTACTCGGTGCTTCCGGTACGCGTGGCAGTCGTGCGAGAAGGTCTCTGCGGACCCAACGATGCCGACGGTTCGCGCCTCAGCGGCGCACATCGGACCTCTAGCGTCCTTGGCCCAAGAGACCGTGAAATTCAGGTCAAGTTGTCAGGTTTTGATGTTTGGTTTTTAGGCGGCGAGTCCTTGGCGTTTGGCGTAGTCGTCCAGAGCGGCTTGGACGTTGTCGAGTGCTCGGTGTAGGTGCGGGAAGTCGGCGGTCGGAGCTCTCGCCGACGCTAGAGCGGGGCTGAGCAGTCGGGCGTGGGTTTGGGTGAGCACGATCGCGGCTCGCAAGCCCTCCTCGGTGGGTAGGTAGCGGTTGGTGTGCGGGATGCGTTCGATCAGGCCGTGGGTACGCAGTCGCCGCAGGTCGTAGGTTGCCTGTCCGGCGGTCATGGTGCCTGGGAGGAGTCCCAGCAGGGGCGCGAGATGGCAACGCAAATCGCGGTTGGTGAAACCCCGCACGGACAGGCGGAACACGCTCAGCAGCGAAAGCAGCGCCATCGCGCGTGGGTCGCCGAAGCGCAGCCCGGCGACCCGGCTGTCACCGACGGTGACTGGGTCGGTGACCTTCTGGAGCGCCCGGGCGGCGGTGATCGGGTCGTGGCCGAGCCGTTGAGTGGCAAGGAGACGCCGGTTGGCTTGGAAGCCGACCTCCCGCAGTGCGGGCAGGTTCCTCAGCCGTTTGCCGATCCCGAAATCCCGGGTGTCGTTGATCGTGGTTTCGGTTCTGATCGCTCGTTCGAGCTTGTGGTACTGCTTGATCTTGGAGTGCTTGTAGTCGACGTGGATCGACGGGGTGACGCCCGCGGTCAGCACCCGGGTGCGCCACCGCGACGGGGTCGGGCGCCGGCCGCGCAGGCGCACGCGGCGGTCGAAGATCAGGCTGACCTTGTCGGGGCGGCCGAGATCGAGGTTCTCGCGGATCAGCGCCTCGAAGAACACCCGGCCCGAGTGGGGACGGTCCAACACCTGGGTGAGGGAGAACTCGGCCTGCAGGATCGAGAGCTCATAGCGGTAGCCGGCCACGCGGTCAGCCGCCGTGAACGGGTGCGGCAACCGCGCCAACCAGCGCCGAAAGAACGCCTCGATCTCCACCTCCGAGAGCCGCTCGCAGATCCGCTGCAGAGCGTCCGGGCCATCGCACTCAAGGAAACCGTTGTCCAGCGCCGTGAACCAGATCCCAGCCGCCTCGGCCTGACGCTGGGCCCAATGGTGGCCGTTGAAGCACAGCTTCGCGCCATACGGAAAGTAGCTTGAGAACTTCAAAAAGAACGGGCCGAACTCCACATCCAGCCCATACATGTAGTACTGGTTGACCAGCGCGCTAGCGCGCACGATCCACGGATAGGTAGCCCCGGTCTCCGGGTTGCGGCGCTTCTCGGTCCGGAACGTGGCCGTCTTCTCCTGCGCCACGCCGACCATGTAGATCCCCTCGGGCTCAGCAAACCGCGCCAGCTGCTCGTGGGCGACATCGTCCTTGCGCTGCCCCTTCTCAAAGCGCACCACCGGAATCGCGCGCTCCGCCGCGAACTGCTTGATCGAAGCGACGAACGCCTTGCTGATCGGGTCCGCCAGGCACGTCGACGCGAAACTCGCCCCCCGATGACCGGTGAAGAACGACGCGACCCCACCCGGATAGGTCAGCTTGCGGACATAGCCGTTGCAATACACCCGATCGATGCACTCCAGCTCAAAAGCCACGTGCTCGCCCAGCACATCCGCGGCAGACAAAGGTACGCTCATCACCAACTCCGGTCGTGGGGTCCACGCCCCCTCGGGGGCACCTACCGCACTACGCGGCCCATGACCGGGACGGCCAAGCCGCCCCGAGCGACCCGCGACCGGAGCCTACACACCAAGCCCCAGCCAACGGGTTCTGCCGCCCACCCCACCGCAGCCACCGGCCACCAGCAAACACGCCTCGTCGGGCTGGGGCGAAGCCCCGGTAGAATTCGAGTGTGGCGACCGACGCGGTGCGATTCTTGACGGTTCCGGCTCAGCCCACGGCGGTCGTAGCGAAAACGGCTACGTGGAGCGAATTCCCGAAACTCTGGGGGTCGCTGCTGGGTCAGGTCTACGAGTTCGTCCGAACCCGCCCCGAATTGGCCACCGGCACCGGTCCTGAGCGATGGCAGAACGTGATGCTCTACAAGGACCAGCGACCAGACGTCGAGGTCGGTGTTCTCGCATCGCGGCCGTTCCAAGCGGAGGAACCAGTGATCCTGTCAGCGCTCCCAGCCGGGGAGGTCGCAACCGCCACCCATCGCGGCGATTACTCCAAGCTGGGGGTAACTCATGAGGCGGTGCGTCGCTACGCGGCAGCTCATGGACGCGAACTCGCCGGACCGTGCTGGGAGATCTACGGCCATGCGCCGCCCGACCCAAGCGAGGCCGAGACCGAGGTCTTCTGGTTGCTTCGTTGAAGCGCCGTTCCGGTCGCGAGACCTACTCGTAGTTCGTCAGCCGGCACCGAACACTCAAACGCGAATGCGGGTCTCGAACCCCGCGCTGGTGGCGCCCCGCTCCTCGCCACGAGCATGTTTGCCGCCAAGCGCCATGATGTCGATCGCGCCGAGCTTGGCTCGCTTTGCCGCGCAAAGCAGGTCCGGGCCCCGGGGTCGTGATTAGCGTCTTCGAGCGGAAGCAGATCTCTGGTGCGTGGGGCGCGTCCTGGCCGATCAGGCGGTTTCGGTGATGGAGAAGGCGTTGCCATCGGGGTCGCGGAAGGCGAACATCGCTGGGACGCCGGGCCAGCGCAGGATCTCGTCGGTGTCTACGCCGGCGGCTTGCAGATCGGCGTGGGCGGCTTCGGCGTCCTCGGTTGTGAAGCGGATACTGATCGCGCCGCGGCTCTGGTCGGGTGCGGCCGGTTCGAGGGTGACGATGATGGTATCGGTGCCCGGCGCGAGTTCGATCCAGCGTCCGCCACTCGGGGTCGGGGTGTCACGGAGCTTTTCGAAGCCGAGTGTGCCGACGTAGAAGCCGAGGGCGGCGTCCTGGTCGGCGACCGGGATGCTGACGGTCCGGACGCCGGTGATGTGGGTCTTGTTCGCGGTCACGGGCTGCTCCTCTTGCGTGGGGTGGGTGGGATGCGTTCGTCGAGGTGGACGGTGATCTCGTCGCCGGCGTCCTTGCCGATCTGGGCACGCACTTCGGCGGGCAGTGCGAGCTTGTGGCTGCCCTCACCGAGCGCCATGAACGAGCCGTGGAACGGGTGGCCGTCGACCCTGCCTCGAATGCGAACCAGTCCGCGTGTACCGAAGTACTCTGCGGATCCGGGCATTACGACGTAGGTCCAGCCACCCTTGTTCGGGCTGCGCTGCAGGACGGCTGAGAAGGTCTTGTCAAGCGCCGTCATCGCGCGGCTCCGTACATGAGCGAGCCGGGGGTGGTGAGCTCATGGCCGGTCTCGAGCCATGTCTTGAGCCCGGACAGGATCATCGGCCAACCGCCGTAGAGGTGCTCGTCGGCCCCATCGTGCAGCTGGTCGTGGATGACGGTGAGCCTGCAGGAGTCGCCGACCGGCTCGATCTCCCAGGTGACGCGGCTGGTGCCCTCGGCGGCGATATCGTCGTCCCATACCGCTCGGAAGGACTGCACCAGCCGGCGCGGTGGATCGATCTCGAGGTTCTCGCCCTCGATCAGCGCGCGCGGCGCCCCGGCGTGTAGGACCGTGTACCGGGAGCCGGGTCCCCAGTCGGACTCGACGCGCGCACCGAACTGGTAGCGCGCTCGAAGCTCCGGATCGGTGATCGCCTCCCACAACCGTTGCGGCGAGGCCTTGATGTAGATCTCGAATACCTTCTCCACGTCTTCCTCCAGGTCGCGTTTGAGATCGGCCAGGCCGGCCGCCCAGGCCCCGGTGTACTTGTTGACCCACCGCTCATAGACGAGCCGGATCGGCACCGGATTGAGGTAATGCAGCTTCTCCCGACCGCGGCCCCGAGACACCACGAGCCCGGCCTCTTCGAGCAGACGCAAGTGCTTGGCGACCGCTACTCGCGTCATCGTGAAGCGGCTCGCCAAAGCGCCCAGCGTCTGCCCGTCGTGCCCGAGGAGCTCATCGAGCAGTTCACGTCGCGTCGCGTCGGAGAGCGCTTTGAAGACCGTTTCCACACTTCAATAATAGGAAACCATATGGTTTCTTGTCAAGGGACGAGATGAGATCGTCAAGCCCACCAGCTCATGCGCACGCCGCGGTGGCGAGCACCCGGGCGATTTCGCTGAGTACGAGATCACCGGTCGCGTGACCGTGTGTGTCGTTGACCACCTTGAAGTGATCGACGTCGTAGAGCAGGACGACACGGTGATCGCCGATGCACAGGGCCGCGCGGACCGTGGCCATCCACTGCGATCAGGCATCCCCCACTGATCACACCGGCACCATCATCTCGGCCGCGCGACGGGAACGGTCTACCGCGGACAGGCCTTGCCGTCGGGTGACATGCGCCGGCCCTACCCGACGGTGCTCGGATCAGGCCGGTGCGCCGGGGCCGGCGAGCATCTCGATGTCGGCGGCGTGCATCGGCTCGCCGCAGTGCGCGCAGCGCAGATCGACGTGGCTGATCTCTCCGCATGCGTGGTGGCGGTAGAGGACGGGTGGACCGGCGGCCCCGGCCAGCCATTTGTCGGCCCAGCCGACCATCACCATCAGCATGTCGACCAGCTCCGTGCCTTTAGCGGTCAGGACGTACTCGAACCGGGGCCGGCGGTCGTACGGGCGGCGTTCGATCACCCCGTGGTCGACGAGGTGGTTGAGTCGCTCCGTGAGGACCTTGCGGGAGATGCCGAGATCGGCCTGGATCTGCTCGAACCGGGTCAGCCCGACCCACACGTCTCGCAGGATCAGGGGCGACCAGGGCTCGCCGACGACCTCCAGGGTTCGCGCGATCGAGCACGTCATCGCGCCGAAGTCGGTCCGCTGCATGACACTAGGATACCAGGCGGGGTTCCCTCAAGGAACGTCGAGTGGTACCGTTTTGAAGTCTCGTAAAGGAACCCCAGAGAAGAGGTCGGTAATGAGCAAGGCGTCCGGTGTCACAGGCTTCGTCCACGTCGGTCTGGTCGTCGAGGACCTCGACGAGACCGTCCGATTCCTCACACTGCTCGGCTTCGACTGCGACGAACCCGCGGCGTTCAGCGGTGAGTGGATCGATCGGGTCATCGGTCTCGACGACGCGACCGTCGAGGTCGTGATGGCCCGGGTTCCAGACGGCAGTGACGTCTTCGAGGTAGTGCGCTTTCACTCGCCTCCGGCGAGCTCGCAAGAGTCGGCACCGGCCGCGAACCGGCCCGGGCTTCGGCACATCGCCTTCACCGTCGCCGACGTGCGTGAGCTTGTCGACCGCGTCCGAGACGGCGGCTGGCACCCGGTCGGGGAGATCGTGAACTACGAGGACATCTATCTCCTCTGCTACGTCCACGGACCCGAAGGCCTGATCGTCGAACTCGCGCAGCGACTCGACGGCACGCCGGACTGAAACGGCCAAACCGGACCGGAGGTGCCTGCTATCGGTTGCGCCAGCGCAGCGCGGTCGGGTCGGCTGGGGTGGTGAGGTGTTCGATCCCGTGGGCTGACAGAGCGCGAAGAATCCCCGTAGGGCACCGCGTAGGTCGTGTGGCCGCTTCACGGGGCGGTCGGTAGCGTGATCAGCAGCGCCGCGGTGCCGCGCTGGCACACGCCTGTCTGGGAGGCCCGGTTTCGAGCCAAGCTTCCCGGACGGGGCGTGCGCCTGCGCGGAACCGGTCACCGTACCCGCGCTGGCTCGGCGTCGGCATCGCTGGTCGCGTTCGCGCTGGCTGCGAGGAACTGGCGGACGACCGGCGCGGTTATCTTGGGCTTGAGCATGTGCGTTTGGCCGTCGAGGACGGTGAGTTCGCCTGCGGGCAGTACGCCCTCCAGGCCATGGGCGGCGTTGGCGAGCCATTTGGGGCTCTTGCCGCCGAGCAGTACCCGGGTTGGGACGCACACGTCGGCGAACCGGTCGATGGGCAGCGGCTCGCCGGTCTGGTAGGGCGACAGGAGGGCTGTGTCGTAGGCGAGTGTGTGCGCGACGGCCTTGATCTGCTTGAACATCGGCGTGAGCGACATCAGCAGTGGCACGACCCTCGGTGTGTGCGCAACCTCGATCATGAACCGGCGGATGGCACGCCCGCGGCGACCCTCGGCGAGCAGGCCGTGGAGCTCCTGTCTCCACGCCTCGCCGACCGCTGGACGGGTGCGGTCGATCACGAACGAGGGCTCATACAGGGCCAGGTGCGTGATTGGCAGTCCGGCGTGGGCGGCCTCGAGCGCGAGTACGCAGCCGGAGGAGTGGCCGAACACCGTCGCCTCGCCGCCGGCGGCGGCGATCACCGCGGCGAGGTCCTCGATCTCGCGCTGGATCTCGTAGGGCGCAGCGTCGCCGCTGTCGCCGCGTCCGCGACGGTCGTAGGTGTAAACGGTGAAGGCGTCGGCGAGGTGCGGGGCGAGCATCTTCCCCGGTCCGAGCGAGCGGGTGGACATGGCGCCGTCGACGCACACGACGGGATCACCGTGGCCGGTGCGATCCACGGTGATCACCGTCCCGTCGGCCGAGGTGACGGTGAGAGTCTGCGACGGATGGGTTGCGTTGTTCTTCATGGGTGTTCCTTTGCTGTTCGATGGGTGGGGGGTGGTCATCCGGCGAGCACGTAGGCGAGCTCGACCGACCCGCCGGGAAGGGTGCGGTTGGACGGGGGCGCTAGCCGGGTCGGGGTCGACCCGGTTGGCGAGAGGGGGACGCCGTCTCCGAGCAGGATCGGCAGCACGACGAGCTCGAGCCGGTCCAGCGCGCCGATCTCGCGGAACGCCTGAATCGTGCGCGGGCCGCCGACCAGGTGGACATCGCCGCTGACGCCGTCGCGATGGATGCGCTCAAGCAACTTTGATGCCGTTGGGGCTGAGGTGACCTCGCCGGGCAGCCCGGAGGGCAGCGGGCGCGAGGTGAGCACGTATACCGGGAGATCTGCCCACGGCCAGCTCGGCGCGTTGAGCGCGGGGTCGAACGTGGTGCGGCCCATCAATACGGCCCGGCAATCGGCGATGAACTCCGGGTGTGCGTGAGAAACACCGGGAACGAAGTCCGGCATTGACAGCAGCGCGGGCCGCCCGTCCGGGGTCGCCACGAACCCATCGACGCTGACTCCGATATGAGTACGAATTTGCACAGTCGACGCTCCTTCTCGTGAGGTCTGACCCGTCGGGGTCCGAGCTTTCACCTGAGAGTCGGAGCCAGGCCACGGTCCTCGACATCGGCCTCACCGGGATCTGTACCGGCCGTCTGAAGGTGGTCTTCAGGTGCTGCGCTGACCGGCGGCGCGGGCGGTGAGGTAGCGCTTCTCGGGCAGGCTGGCGGTCAGCCGGGCGGCGCGCCCGAACGCGTCGCGGGCGGCCTGGTGCTCGCCTGCCATCTCAAGCAGCTGCCCGCGGACGGCATGGAAGCGGTGATGGCCGACGATCCGGCGATCCTCCGTGAGGCCGTCGAGGATCTCCAATCCCGCAGCCGGGCCGATCGCCATCGCCGTGGCGACAGCCCGTCCGAGCGTCGCCATCGGATTGGGCGCGGCCCGGTCCAGCAGCTGGTACAGAGCGAGGATCTGCGGCCAGTCGGTGTCCTCGGCGCGCAGCGCCTCGTCATGCACCGCGGCGATCGCGGCCTGCAGCTGATAGGCGCCGAGCCGACCGCGAGCCAAGGCGTCAGTGATCAACGCGACCCCCTGCTCGATCCGATCGCGGTCCCAGCGGCGACGGTCCTGGTCGGCGAGATCGATCAGCTCACCACCGTCGGTGGTGCGCGCCGCGCGGCGTGCGTCGGTGAGCAGCATCAGCGCCAGCAGCCCTGCGGCCTCGCTGTCATCGGGACGCAGCCGGTAAAGCTCTCTGGTCAGCCGGATCGCTTCGCTGCTCAGCTCAACCCGGCTCACCCGCTTGCCCGAGCTGGTGGTGTACCCCTCGTTGAAGATCAGATACAGCACATGCATCACCGTGGCCAGCCGGGCCGTGAGCTCCGGCTCCGGGGGCATCTCAAGGCGTGCGCCGGCGTCGCGGATCGTCTGCTTGCCACGGCTGATCCGCTGCGCCATCGTCGCCTCTGAGACGAAGAAGCACGCGGCGATCTCAGCGGTGCTCAGACCACCGACAGCGCGCAACGTCAACGCGATCTGCGACGGCGCGCTCAACGACGGATGGCAGCACATGATCAACAGCGCCAGCGTGTCGTCACGATCGCGATCAACGCTCGGCTCGCTCTCCGGGCCGAGCGTCAACAGCTCCGACGGTGGAGCGCCCACCGAGATCCGGTCCTCGCGCGCTCGGCGCGAGCGCTCGCTGCGCACGTCATCGATCAGCCGCCGCGTCGCCACCGTCACCAGCCATCCGCGCGGGTTCTCCGGCAGCCCGCTCGCGGCCCAGCTCGTTGCCGCCGCGAGCAGCGCTTCCTGGACCGCGTCCTCGCAGATGTCGAGGCTGCGGTGACGACGCAACAGCGCTGCAAGGACCTGCGGCGCCAACCGGCGCAGCAGGTCCTCGATCTCCTCTGGGCGACTCACATCTCCAGCCCGGCCTCGTGCAACACCGGCCACACCTCGACCGCGTTGTGGGAGGCAAACGGCATCTCCGAAGCGAGCTGCAGCGCGCGCTCCTCGCTTTCGCAATCCAACAGACAGAAGCTTGAGACGAACTCCTTCGCCTCGATGTACGGGCCGTCCGTCACCGCCAAAGCGCCCTCCCGGACCCGGACCGTCTTGGCCGTCAGCTCATCCCCGAGCCCGTAGGCCGCCAACAGCTCCCCGGACTGCGCATACCGCTTGTTGAACGCGTCCTGCGCGGCGATGGCCTCAGCGGCCTGCTCACCGGAGAACGACTCCCACAACGCCTTGTTGCCATAGATGATCGCCATGTACTTCATCTGAAACCTCCTTGAAGGCTGCGCTCGCCAATCGAGCGGTTCCTGAACAGTCGGAGCACACCGCCCATTCTCGACATCCCGCCCCTGATACCGGGCCCACGGTCCATCACAACCCGTGCGCCGGGCCCAATGTCGAGACACCGCAATCAGCTCCGACCAGCAGACAAATCGGTGCCGAGCAGCACCGCCCACCAAGGAGAACACCATGAGCATCACATCCACCGCACACGCACCGGCGTCCACCAACTCACGCAGTGCAACCCGGCGCGTCCTGCGCCACGGAGCCCTCGCTGGCGTGGTCGCACTGCCCGTCATCGAGGCGTACGCCGCGCTCGCCAAAGCCGCCGGAATCCCGCTCGAGGCCGGACTCCCCGAAACGCACACCGCGACGCTGGTCACGGCCGGTAGCTTCGCCACCGGAATCGTGATCGCGACCTTCTGGGGCACCCTGCTCGCCATCATCCTCACCCGCTACGCCAGCAGACCGGCACGAACCTTCACGACCATCGCAATCGCGGCCACCGCACTGTCGCTGATCACCCCGCTCGATGCGTTCGGCGCATCGCTGAGCACGAAGCTCACCCTCGCCGGCGGCCACCTGATCGTCGCGAGCATCATGACCACGATCCTCAGACGAGGACTCACACGCCCAGTCATGACGAGCCGACACCGTTGACCTAAGCACGAAGCGTTGGGCGCGGCGGACACACTAGTCTTCCGCGCGCCGCGGTCACGGGTACGGCGTGATCGCTGGGAAGGGCATGGTCGATGACCCGCAGAAGATGCTCGGGGACCTCGCGAGGCTCGGTGCCCGGTTGATCATTCAGCGGGCGGTCGAGGAGGAGTTCGATGGCTGGCTGGGTCGCGCTCGCTACGAGCGTCGCCCCGAGCGTGAGCGCGGCCTGAAGAACTACGAGGCGGGGCTGCGCAACGGGTTCCGTCCCCGGCATCTGCAGACCGGCGAGGGTGAGCTTGAGATCCAGATCCCACAGGCCCGCGACACGACCGTGCCGTTCGTGTCCAAGCTGTTCCCGAAGTGGCATTGCAAGCGGCTGTTCCGGACCGATCCTTTGAAGACGTTGGTGATCGGCGGGTTCGTAAGGGGCCTCTCGATGCGTGACATCGAGTCGTTGTGCGAGGAGGTCGGGCTCGGGACGATCTCGCGCTCAACGGTCGCGAGGATCTGCGCCGAGCTGCACGAGCGCTTCGAAGCGTTCAAGCGCCGGTCGCTCTACGACACCAACCTGGTCGTCTTGTTCCTCGATGCGATCTTCCTGCCGGTCCGCCCCAGCGGCCCCAAAGAGGGCGTGATCTGCGCCTGGGGAATCGATGAAAACGGCCATAGGCAACTGGTTGCGGTGCAGCTCGGCGCCAGGGAATCGAAGGACGACTGGCTCGAGCTCGGACGCGATCTGATCAGCCGCGGGCTCCCAGCACCACGCCTGGTTGTCGCCGACGGTGCGCCCGGCCTGATGTCGGCGATCGGGGAGATCTGGCCGCGAGCTGACCGTCAGCACTGCTGCGTTCACCGGCTGCGGAACCTGCTGGCGAAGCTACCCAAGGCAGAGCATGACCGCGTCCGGTTCAACTACTGGGCAGCGCTCACCGACGCAACGAGCGTCAAGGACGGCAAGCTCCGGCTGCACGTCCTGATCTCAGAGCTCGAGCACCGCGGCTACGAATCAGCCGCCCGGTGCCTGGCCGAAGACCTCGACGCGCTCGTCGATCCACCTCCGCTACCCGCTCCGCCACCGGGAACGGTGGCGGTCCACAAACCTGCTCGAGCGCTCACTCGGAGAGGTCCGCCGGCGCACCAAAGTGATCGGCCGCTTCCCCGGCGAGAGCAGCTGCCTCTCACTCGTCTTCGCCGTCCTTGACCTGTTCATCACCCACGCCTCAAACGGCGCCACGTTCACCGAACTCGACCGCCAACACCTCTACCGAATCAAATACCAACAGCTCGACCGCGACACGCTCGACGAGGAGGTGACCGCCGCCTAGACTCAAACCCGGGAACCTCAAAGCCGCGGCGAATTTACAGCGGTAAAGAGACGCAACCCGGAAGGCGTCGAAATGCGTGTCGCGCGAGCGAAGCAGGTCTCGCCAGCGCCGCTGGGCAGGCGTTACTGCTGCCAGAGAAAGTGGCGGTCACGCGATGACCGCTGATGGTCGGCCATGTAGGCATCCTGCTCTGGTGTTCGACTGCGCTCGGGCTCTCAGCCGTACGGGGGTTCACTCGGAGGACGATCTTCCGGCTTCTGACGTGACCGCGTGACGCTTACGCGGGGCAGCCGAGCGTGTCATTGATCAGCGCCGTGTCGGGATCGGCATCCGGCGCCCGGAAGCTCGCCCTGAACGTAAACGCATAAGGGGTCGGGCCGCGGTGTTTGAGATGTTCGAGACGCTGCTTGGCCTCCTCGATCGTCGGCTCGTGGCCGGCTGGTACCCACCAGAGGACGAGATACGTGTCGAGCTTCTCGAACCAGCGCTTGCGGTTGCGCATGACCGATGTGTGGCCGCTTGTGTACACGAATGCGCGCAGCGCCTCGATCGACTCCCAAACCGACATGTTGACGATCGTCTGCTCGTCCTCGTACGGGCGGATTGCGGTCGCGTCGCCGTCCTCGGTCTGCAGCCTCCAGACGAAGCCGGGAGCTTTGTCGGCGAGCGCGTTGATCGGCTCGAGCGCCGCTTTGAAGCCGGCCATCACCGGACCGTCGATCGGCCCTTTCGCGAGGCCGATGTTGAGTTGTGCGAGGTGGTGTTTGATGGTCGGGAGCCTACGTGTTCAGGATTGCAGCGGCCACTCGCGCGGGAGCCGGGTGGTCATCGCGGAGCACTGCGCGACTCACGGTGCTGGCGGGCGGCGTGCCGCGAGGATCGCAAAGAACCCATGGAACAGCGTGCGTGTGGTCGGCTCCACGAAGCCGGCATCGGTCAGCAGGCCCGCCAGAGCGCCTGATCGCTGGCAGCCGACGTGGCTGCGCTGGGTGCGCCGCAGCACGTGGTCGAAGACGCGCATCATCAGGCGGTCGCTGACCATGTCGGCAATCACGATCCGACCATCGGGCGCGAGCACGCGCGCCATCTCGGCGACAGCGCTGCCGGGGTTTGGGTAGTGATGGAAGGAGGTCGTGCAGAGCAACGTGGTGAACGTTGCGTCCTCGAACGGCAGTGCTTCGGCCTCAGCGACCTGGAACTCGATATTCGGGGTGGCGCCCGCGAGCTCGCGGGCGCGGCCGATCATGCCCTCTGACAGATCGACGCCGACTGCGTGGGCGACGATCGGAGCGGCGGCCCGGACTGCCGCGCCGCTGCCGCAGCCGACATCGAGCAAGCGGTCGTCGGGCTCGGGCCCGAGAGCGCCGAGCGCTTCGAGCTGGAGGTCCTGCAACCAGCGGGACACTCGATCGTGCTCGTACTTACGTGACCAGCGATCGAAGTGCTCGCGGCTCGATGCCTTCCTTGCCGCGGGTGAGTCGGACGACATCGAGCGGAATGCTTGCAGACGGTTACAGCGCAGCAGCAACCGGATCCGCGGGGTTCGCCGGCGCGCTCCCGCCGTCCGCGCGCAAAGCGGGACATGTCCGCCGTTCGGCTGATCCTCGTGGTGCGGCGAAGGCAAGTGGTTAGGGTCTCCGTGCTCGGCGGCGATCGTGGCTGGGGAGTGTTGGCCAGGGGTGTGGTGGACTGGCGCAGACGGCGGATGTGATGCGGCGGCTCATGGCTCGGTGGCCTCCGTTCGGGGAGGGCGCTGTTTGCGGCTGGAATCCTCTAGGCGCGCGGCGTGTTGCTCGTTGAACTCGCGTCCTTCGCGTATGAAGCGGAGCAGGTTTTCACGGCGGCTCCTACCTCGCGATCACGCTCGTGCAGCCGATCATCTGGCTGCTGTTGTTCGGTGCGCTGTTCAAGTCCGTCACGCGCGCGAGGGCTCGCTCACTGCGGGACAACTCGCGGATGCCTCCGGACTCACGACAGGAGCGATGACCACGGCACTCGACCGCGGTCGGTCGCGCTCTGCGAGCGGCGAACCTCGTCGATCAGTGTAGTTCGAGCTCATCGGCGCTGTAGCGGTGGTAGAGGCGCTCGGCTTGTGCTGCGTGCTCGGAGTGGGTCGTCACCGGCGCCGGCTTCGGGGGTACCGCGCGGGTCGCGCGGTGGTCGATCACGAGCTCGGCGAGTCTGCGTGCTGTCTGGCCGGGGTGGGTCTCGGGTCGGGTGAGGGCGTTGACCAGGACGCCGTCGACGAGCAGCAGGAGTTCGTCAGCGGCGGTCGCGGGGGTTGGGTGTCCGAGGGTCTCGAGTTCGCGCTGAAAGAGATCGTGAAGGCGTTGCTTGTAGGCGCGGACCTCGGCATGGGCGGGATGCGCGGGGTCGGGTAGCGAGAGCTCGGCGGCGGTGTAGCGACAGCCACGAAATTGCGTGGAGGAGGTCGTCTCGTCGAGCGTGTCGAACATGGCCAGCAGCCGGGCGCGCGGGTCCTGTCCACCGCCGTCGAGTGCGGCACGGTAGCGCTGTTCGTCGACGTCGGCGCTGGCGCGAAGCGTCGCCGCGATCAGCTCGTCCTTACCGCCGAAGTGCTGGTAGAGCGACCGGCGCGCGACGTTTGCATGCTCGAGGATCGCGTCGACGCCGACGTTGACGCCCTGTTCGTAGGTCAGCTCGCGTGCGCTGCGTAGCAGTCGGTCGCGTGGACCCGGCTTGACTTCCGAGCTCGTGGCGAGGGGGTTTGGCACACCGCAATTGTAGATCAACTGGTCGATCTAATCTGCTATGGTAGACCGATCGTTCCATCTATCGGGGTTGATTTCGCGAGCAAAGGAGACGAGATGGGAGCGCTTGACGGCATCGACGTGATCGTCAACAACGCCGGCACGCCCGGCGCCGGCGGCAGCGTCGCCACGGTCGACGCCGCTCGCTTCAGGCGGACGTTCGACGTTCACGTCGGCGGTGTGCTGCTGGGGATGAAGCATGCCGCCTGCGTGATGCTCGAGCAGAAGTCAGGGAGCATCGTCAACGTTGCGAGCATCACCAGCCGGCAGGGCGGCTGGGCGGGGCTCGACTACTCCGCGGCGAAGGCCGCGGTCGTCCAGCTGACCCGTTGTGCCGCGATCGAGTTGGGCGAGCACGGCATCCGCGTGAACAGCATCTCCCCGGGGCCGATCCCGACCGGGATCTTCGGCAAGGGCGCTGGCATGGATCCCGCGCACGCCGATCGCACCGCGGGCGAGCTCGAGCCGGCGTTCCTGGACGCGCTGGCGAGCTACCAGCCGATCCGGCGTGTCGGCACGACCGAAGACGTCGCCCAAGCCGCGGTGTGGCTGGCCGGCGACGCGGCCAGCTTCATCACCGGCCAGGACATCGCGGTCGACGGCGGCATCACCGCCGGGCGACCCGCGTCCGTCGCGATCGCCGAACGCTCCAAGCTCGCCGCCGCCTTCACCGCGATCGCGGCCTGAGCGCCGAGGGCTGACAGTCATGTCGGTTGAGCAGCCGCTCGCGCCCAGCGCCCCGCACATCCCGTCCAGGTGGGTCAGGTTGCGAGCCGATCGCTGGGCGGCGTTGCCGGTTCTGCTGACCGGCACGTTCATGATCGTGCTCGATTTCTTCATCGTCAACGTCGCGCTCCCGGCGATCCAGGCCGCCCTGCACGCAAGTCACAGCTCGACCGAATGGTTCGTCGCCGGCTACGGTCTGACGTTCGCCAGCGGCCTGATCACCGCGGGCCGGCTCGGTGATCGCTTCGGCCGCCGCCGGATCTTCTCGCTCGGGGTGGGCCTGTTCACGTTGACCTCGCTGGCGTGTGCGATCGCGGGCAGCGCGGGCGTGCTGATCGTCGCTCGGCTCGCGCAAGGGCTGGCTGCGGCGCTGATCAGCCCACAGGTTCTGTCGATCATCGGGGTGCAGTACACGGGCGCCGAGCGCACGCGCGCACTCAGCCGCTACGGGATCGCGATGGGCGCCGCGGCGATCGGCGGACAGCTGATCGGCGGGCTGCTGATCGGCGCCGACATCGCG
Organism: uncultured Solirubrobacterales bacterium; assembly: GCA_963709135.1. Taxonomy (GTDB): domain Bacteria; phylum Actinomycetota; class Thermoleophilia; order Solirubrobacterales; family Solirubrobacteraceae; genus Palsa-465. Next base: position 41,089 of record CAVPVI010000014.1, read on the forward strand.
GGCCTGGGATGGCGCAGCGTGTTCCTGATCAACATCCCGATCGGGCTGATCGCGCTCACGCTCGCCCCGCGGCTCGTGCCCGAGTCGCGCGCCCCGACCCCGGTCCGCCTCGACATCCGCGGCGCGATCCTGATCAGCGCCGGACTGGCCGCGCTCGTGCTGGCGCTGACCGAGGGACGCCAGTACGGATGGCCAATCTGGTCGTGGCTCGCGCTCGTCGCCGCGCCGACACTGATCGGCGCGTTCGTCGCCGACCAGCTCCGGTCGGCGCGCCGCGGAGGACAGCCGCTGATCGCCCCGGAGCTGTTTCGCGAGCGCTCGTTCTCAGCCGGACTGACGACGCAGCTCGCGCTGTGGTGCGGGCAGGCGTCGTTCTTCCTCGTGCTCGCCCTCTATCTTCAACAGGGACGCGGCCTGAGCGCGCTTCAAGCGGGGCTCACGTTCACGATCCTCGCCGTCGCGTTCACCGCCGCCTCGCTCCGGGCCCCCGCGCTGACCGCGCGCTACGGCCGTGGGCTGATCGCGCTCGGCGCGCTGACGCTCGCCGCCGGAGACCTGCTGCTGCTCGCGAGCGTGGCCGCGATCGGGGACCGGGGCTCGGTCGCGCTGCTCGCGCCAGGGCTGCTGCTCATCGGCGCCGGACAAGGGCTGTGCATCACTCCGATCACCGCCACCGTGCTCAGCAGCCTCGATCCGCACCACGCCGGCGCCGCCGCCGGCGTGCTCTCGACCATGCAACAGGTCGGGAACGCGCTCGGGGTCGCGATCACCGGCCTGATCTTCTACAGCGCGCTGCACCGTGGGATCGCCCACGCGTTCGTCCTCTGCCTGGCCGAGCTCGCGGCCCTCCTGATCACCGTCGCCTGCCTCTCACGACTCCTACCCGTCCGGAGCAGCAAGCCATGAGCTATCCACACGACCTGATCGAACGCTACGTCGCGATGTGGAACGAAACCGACCCCAACCAGCGCCAGGAACGTGTCGCGGAACTATTCACACAGACCGCGATCCGCTACAACCCGGTCGCGATCCAACACGGCCGCGAAGCGATCGCCGAAGCGGTCAACACCTCCCACGAACGGTTCATCGCCAAAGGGTTCCGCTTCAGAGCGCTCGACAACGCGCTCGCCCACCACGACGTCATCAAGTTCAGCTGGGAGATGATCGACTCCAACAGCGCCGTCGACTCGATCGGGACGACCTTCCTGCTGCTCGACCCCGACCAACGGATTCGGCTGGACTACCAGTTCACCGAGAAGAACCCGCCCCCCGAAATCTCCGGCCCGCCAGCGAGACCAAGAACCGGTCGGGCCAGCTAGTCAAGGCCCCACCGGGGTAGCTGCTCTCTCACGATGCCGGCCTGTGAACCACACGGAGAGCGACGCAGCGCCGTAGCCAGCAAGTGCCGACGTCGGCAGGAAGGCAGGGCACGCAACGGGCAATACCAGAGCCGCGGCTTAGCCACGAGCGCGACCGAAGGCCTATGCCGGCTCATGCCGAACGTCGTACTGACCGCGCGCATTTGCGGGACCGGCCTCCGCGGCGGCAAGATCCCCGTGAGGCTAAGTGCTGCTATCGGTAAGTTCCGTCGTGCTCGAAGGCACGGGCTGGCGGGTCTGGCCGGATCGCCCGGGTGGTCTGGGGTCTCAGATCAGGCGTTGTCCGCCGTCGATGGGTAGGACGGCTCCGGTCAGGTGTCGGGCGCGGGTGACGAATAGCGCCGCTTCGCCGACGTCGTCGGGATCTCCGACGCGGCCGACGGGTAGGCGCGCGGCCATCTCGGCGAGCATTGCTTCCTTCCGCGGTCCGGCGATCCTCTCCCACACGGGTGTGTCGACCCACCCGGGCGCGAGCGCGTTGACACGGATTGGGGCGAGCTCGAGCGCGAGTGCTCGCACGAGGCCGCTCAGTGAGCTGTTGACGGCGGCGACGACTGAGCCGCCGGGCATTGGACGGTCGGTCGCGATCCCGCCGGTGAACGTGATCGATCCGTCGGCCGGTAGTGCGGTAGATGCGTGCTTGGCGATCAGGAGCGCGGCAATCAGCTTTGACTCGATCGTCTTGCGGGCTTCGGCCAGCACAAGCTCGCGGATGGGCTGGTAGGCGGTGATGTCTGCAGCGGTCACAACCACGTGGTCCAGAGGACCTGCGTGCACGAACAGAGCGTGGACCTGGTCCTCGTCGGTCACGTCGGTAGTCAGCGTGTCGAGCGTCTCGGGGTTCCCGAGCGTCTCGGCGGCGCGGCGGAGGCGCTCGGCTGACCGGCTGACGATCAGGACTGCCGTGTCCTCGCGCAGCGCAACGCGCGCGACGCCGATCCCCATCCCCGAGCTGCCGCCGATGACCATGATGCGTTGCCGGTGGTTGTCCGTCATCCAGTCCTCCTAAGCCGTTCACATATTACTTCAATTAGTCAAATAATACAGTTCATCTAATGATCTGGGTCATGGTAATGCCTGACTGGTTGAATAGACTCGGTCGTTGTGGGCGGAGGACCATCCTCGAACGAGTCTGCGCAGCGGTGGCGAGCGCTTTATGACGCGGTGCTTGAGGTACACGACCAGAACATCGCCGTCCTGACCTGTCGCGGTCTGACCGGCGGCGAGATCAAGGCGCTTTTGAAAATGAAGCCTGGCGACGGCTCAGCGATGAGCGCGCTGGCTCGTGCTTGGAACTCCGATGCCTCGACCGCAACGTGGCTGGTTGACCGGCTCGAGCGCAAGGGCCTGGTCGAGCGAAGGGCCAAGCCCGGCGACCGGCGCGTTCGCGTTGTCGCGCTCACGCATCGCGGCGAGCAGGAGCTCGCAGCGATCCATGCCCAGCTCAATCGGTCGCCTACCTGGTGGAGCGAGCTGAGCGGTGCGGAGCTCGAGCGGCTCGCGACGCTCTCGCGAAAGCTCGGTGACCAGCGCGCTGTGACCGCCGACGCCTGAACCGCCGCTTGTCGTAAGTCGTGACGGGTCAGGCGGCGAGCACGAGTTGGGCTGCTGGTCGGTCGCGAGCCGTTCGGATGGAAGTTCACCCGCGCAACGATCTCGACGATTGGCTCACGCGGGCGTGCGACGGCCGCGAGCGAGTCGAAGTCGTTGGGAGTGAGCGCCTTGCGCTAGACGCTCGAAGGTACGGCCGGCGGTCGGCTGTCCGTGCTGCCGCGTCACGCCTCGAGGGGGGTCACGGTGACCCTGGTCGGGCCGGAGTCTCGGCCCGACGAGCTCGTTGCAGCTGGGTCTCGCGCGGGGGCGGCGTATCGTCAGCTGCCGGTCGCGACGCGTCGGCTTCGGTCGTGACTGGCGGTGCGGGGGTCATCCAGCGGGGGTCCGGGTAGATCGGTGCGGGAGGGTCGATGGCGTCGAGTGCGGCGAGCTCGTCGTTGGTGAGGGAGATGCCGGCGGCGGCGGGGTTGTCGGCGAGCTGCTCTGGGCGGGACGCGCCGATGATGACGCTGCTGATGCCCGGTCTTGCGAGCAGCCACGCGTAGGCGATGTGCGCGACCGGCACGCCTCGCTCGTCGGCGATCGTGCGCATCGTTTCGACGGCGTCGTAGCCGCGTTCGAGATCGAGGGGCGGGACGGAGAACGCGGCGCGGCGGCCGCCCTCGCCGGCTGGGTCCTCGCGCGTGTACTTGCCGGTCAGGAAGCCGCCGGCGAGCGGGCTCCAGATCAGCGTCCCGATCCCGGCCGCCTGGCAGTAGGGCAGGATCTCGTGCTCGGCGTCACGGCCGATCAGCGAGTGGTAGATCTGGCCTGAGACGAACGGCGCGTACCCTCGCTGCTGCTGGATGCCCTGGCCGCGGGCGGCGTGCCAGGCGGGATGGTTGGACCAGCCGACATATCGGACGAGGCCGCGGGTGACGAGATCATCGAGCGCCCGGAGTGTCTCTTCCCATGGGGTCACGAAGTCCGGCTGATGGAGCTGGTAGAGGTCGATCCAGTCTGTTCCGAGTCGCTGCAGCGCCCGCTCGGCGTTGCCGACGACGTGCCGGTAGCTCAGCCGGACGGCGTCTGGATCATCGCCGGGGGTGAACGTGCTGACCTTGGTGGCGATCAACGCGCGGTCACGGGCGTTCGCGCGCCCGAGCGCCGCACCGAGGACCTCCTCGCTGCGACCGTTCCCGTAGCCCTCGGCGGTATCGAATACGTTGACGCCCGCGTCGAGCGCAAGCGCGACCATCCGGTCCGCGGTCTGCTGGTCGACGTTGGCGAGAAAGCCGGCGAAGCCGTACTGCCCGAAGGTCATCGTTCCGAGCGCCATCCGTGAGACCGTGAGGCCCGAGTTTCCTAGCTGCGTGTATTGCATGAGCTTGCTCCGTCGATCAAGGGGGCTTGAGTGACCATCGCGTGTTCCGGCGCTGGTGCGTGTCGGTCGCGACCATGCAGCACGATGCCCTGGGAACCGCGGCAATCGTCGAGGATCCAATGGACCTGCTCGCCATGGCAACCGCAACCCGCAGGGCGGAGCGGGGCCTGAGCCGAGGCACTTCGAACGGGCTGCGCAACGGCCGAGCCGTCGGCTGTCGCTCGGGCCTCGGATCGCAACAGCACCGCCGCGAGCAGGAACGCGCCGAGGACCATGCCGGCACCAATCCCAAACGCCAAGTGGTAGCCGCTGGTCAGCGAATCGGGGAGCGACCGTCCATCCGCCAAGGCCGAGGTCGTGTGCGTGGTCGACAGGGTCGCCAACACCGCCAGGCCCAGCGCGCCGCCGACCTGTTGGGTGGTGTTGACCAGCCCTGAGACCAGTCCCGAGTCCTCTGGGGTGGCGCTCGACATGGCGAGCGTGATCAGGGACGGGAAGGCTAGGCCCCCGCCGATCCCGAGTGGGACCATCGCCGGCAGCAGATCGGTCACGTAGCGTGCGTGGACCGGGACGCGGCTGAACAGCACGAGACCTGCGGCGATCAGGACCAGGCCGGGAAGCAGCGTTGCCCTTGCCCCGACACGGTTGATCAGCCGGGCTGAGACGCCGAGCGACATCGCGGCGATGCCGAGCGCGACCGGAAGGAACGCGAGCCCGACCTGGATCGCGTTGTAATGGAGCACGCGCTGCATGTACAGAGCGCCCAGGAAGAACACGCCGAACATGCCCGCGACCATCAGAACTTGGATCAGGTTCGCGCCGCTGACCGTCCGCGACCGGAACACCCGCAACGAGATCAGCGGACTGCTCGCTGACACCTGGCGCCACACGAACCCGCCCAGCAGCAAAACCGCGACCCCACCGAGGCTGAGCGTGCGAGCCGAGCCCCACGAGTACCGGCTGGCCTCCACGATCGCGTAGACGGCGAGCATCACCGAGCCGACCAGCAGCACCGCGCCCGGGATGTCGGCACCGCGGTCGAGCCCCACACCGCGGTCGTCGGACAGCAGCCGGCGGGCATACACCGCGGTCGCTGCGCCGATCGGGAGGTTGACGAAGAAGATCCAGTGCCAGCTCAGACCCTGGGTCAGCACGCCACCGGCGAGAAGGCCGACCGCTCCACCGGCCGAGGCGACCAAGCTGTAGATGCCGATCGCCCTCGCCTGCTCGGCAGGCTCCGGGAACATCGTGACAATCATCCCCAGGATCACTGCGGAGGTCATCGCACCGCCGATCCCCTGCACGAACCGAGCCGCGACCAGCAGCGTCGGACTCTGGGCCAGTCCGCACACCAGCGACGCCGCCGTGAACACCGCCAGGCCGGCCAAGAAGATCCGCCGGCGGCCGACCAGATCCCCGAGCCGGCCGACGAGCAGCAGCAGCCCGCCGAACGCGATCAGATACGCGTTCACCACCCACGCCAGACCCGACTGCGAGAAGTGAAGGTCCGTTCGGATCGACGGCAGCGCGACGTTCACGATCGTCTGGTCCAGAACGATCATCAAGAACCCCGCGCACAGCACAACCAGCGCGATCCACCGCCGCTGCTCACTTCGATCGTTGAACGACCGGGCTGCTTCTGCCTCGCTCGGCACCATGATCGGCCCGGCCCCGGCATCGATCTCTGCGGCCGCCGCTGTTCTCGTGGTCGCTGCCATTCCCGCCACCTTTCTCACCGTCAGGGTCGGCCCAATATGCCTCCCGGCACAGGCCGGAACAAGACCCAAACACTCACCGAACCATGTACTGTTTCCTAACCGATGAGGCCGCCGGTTGAGCTTCGTGACCTGCAGGTGTTCCTGACTGTCGCCGAGGAGCTCCACTTCGGCAGCGCCGCCGAGCGGCTCCAGATCGACCGGTCCCGCGTCAGCCAGATCGTCAACACGCTCGAGGCGCGGTTGGGAGCCCGGCTGTTCGAGCGCACCAGCCGCCGAGTACGGCTCACTCCGGTTGGCGAGCAGCTGCGAGCGGACGTCCGGCCGATCTACGAGCAGCTGCAATACGTGCTCGAGCAGACGCGGGAGGCGAACGCCGGCGTCACAGGAACGCTGCGGATCGGAGCGTACTCGGCGGCGCTGCTCGGCCCGTACATCGCTGAGATCATCAACACCTTCGAGGCCCGCTCTCCCGGCTGTCACGTGACCTACGTCGACACCGGGATCGAGCGCGATCACCTGGACTGGCTTCGCTCCGGCGAGGTCGACATGGTCGCCTGCTGGCTACCGGTCAGCGCGCCTGAGCTCACCGTCGGCCCGGTCGTCCTGCGCGGCGACCGGGTCCTGATCGTGGCTCCGGACCACCCGCTCGCCCAGCGCGAGTCGGTCAGCTACGAGGAGCTCGCTGACTATCTCGTCACCGACGTGCCCGCACTGAACCGCGAGATGCTCGACGCGCTGATCCCGCCCACGACCCCGTCAGGGGTTCGGCTGCGCCGGGTTGCGCGACGCAGCTTTGAGGAGGCTCTGATGCGCGTCGCGACCGGTGAACAGGTCCACCCGACAGTCACCAGCTTCCTGGAGCACTACAAAGGTCCCCGGATCGTGGTGGTTCCGCTTTCCGATCTGCCGCCAGCCGAAGCCGTACTCGTCTGGCGAACCGCTGACGACAGGGCCAAGACCCTCGCGTTCGCACGCGCCGCGAGGGGCGTGCTCGCAGCGAAACGCCAGCGGCCGTCCACTGTCCCCGCCACGGTGCTCGCCGCCACCGCCGGTCAGGCGTGACCAGGCACGACACCCCGCCCCCATGGCCCGCGGTCGATCTGCGCCAGGTCGGCGTGTTCATCACCGTGGCCGAGGAGCTTCACTTCGGACGCGCTGCGGAGCGACTCCGGATCGATCGCTCTCGCGTGAGTCAGATCATCAACACGCTCGAGGCGCGCGTCGGCGGCCGGCTGTTTGACCGCACCAGCCGACGCGTTCGACTGACGCCAGTCGGGGAGCGATTCCTGCGTAACGTCACCCCGCATTACGAGAACCTACACGCAGCCTTCCAGGACGCCCGCGAGGCGGCGATCGGGGTCGCCGGCTCGCTCCGGATCGGGATCTCCACCCCCCTCAGCGCCGGCAGACACATCGCTGCGATCATCCGCACGTTCGAGACGCGCCACCCCGGCTGCGAGGTCACGTTCAGCAACATCGGCTATGAGCGCAGCTACCTCGACATGCTGCGAGACGGTCGGGTCGACATGCTCGCCGCGCGTCTGCCGCTCACCGCACCCGACCTCACCATCGGGCCGGTTCTCTCGCGCGAGGACCGCGTCCTGATCGTCGCGCGCGACGACCCGCTCGCCGACCGCGAGTCGATCAGCTACGAGGACCTCGCCGACCGCGCCGTCTCCGACGTCCCCGCCTTCCCGCGCGAGATGATGGATGCCTTCATACCACCCATCACGCCGTCTGGTCGACGGCTGAAGCGCATCGCGAACCGCGGCGCTGAGGACATGATGATGCGCATCGCGCTCGGCGAGCAGGTCCATCCAACGGTGACCGGATTCCTCGGGCACCACAGCCACCCGGACGTCACCAGTGTCCCGATCCACGACCTGCCCCCCTCCGAGACCGCGCTCGTGTGGCTGACCGCCAACGCCTCTCCCAAACTCCAAGCGTTCTCTCGAGCCGCCGCCGACGTGGCGGGGCCCCAGCATCCCACCACTACTCGCGACCGCTAGCAATCCATGACCCATGTGCGAAACGCCGACAGCCGATCATCCGGACCGGGGCCCGCGAAGAGTGAAACCCGACCCTGCCGGAATGCAATGCACGTGCTTGTTCGCATCCGGCCCGCTTTGGGCCGCCAAACGACTTATCCGCCCGACACGTTCGGCGTCGCGAACCGGGGGAAGTCCAGTTCGCGCCCGTTTCGGGTCCACGCGTTGCGGTTGATGGCTGTCAAGGAACGAGTGTTCAGCAAGGGCGACCATGCAAGAGCCGGGCGGAATCCGCGAGCTGTGCCGAACGGCGAACTGCTGGCGGCCATGGTCAGCCCGGTCCTCAGTTCTTCGGTGTTCTGCCTCGCGGACGTGCGCGGTTGGCGTTATCGCGGTGGCGCCGTTGCCGCTCTCGGAGCCCACAGGGGCGTTCGGCGTGCCAGCGCTGTGTTGCTGAGCGAGTGGTGTCGTAGAAGACCAGGCTGCACTCCGGGCGGGCGCAGCGGCGGAGGCGCGCCGGCTCGAGTTCGCTGAACTCGTCGATGACAGCAAGCAGCAACGTCGCGGCACCCGACGCGCGCTTCGGATGCAGCGCCGTAGTCAGCCTTCCGTCCGGCTGTCGGTTGAGCGAGTAGATCGCAGGCTCGCGAGCAGCCAGCGCGTTGAGCACTTCCAGCCGAGGCTCGGAGCCGTCGATAAGTTCGTCAACTAACGACGCGACGGACCGCTGTAAGGCGCGCACCGCGGGAAGCTCCCGCGCATCCAGCGTACAGTCGAGAAACGGCCCCAGCACGTCGTTGGCGCTTGTCTGGTCCGCAAGTGCGTCGTACGCCATCGCGCTGCGCGCGTGGGTGGGCCGTCTCAGGGTTTGCGCGTTGGCGAGCGCCACGACAAGCGCGGCGTCGATCACAGTGCGGCGCCGACCGTACGACGACGAGTCTCACTGACAAGCTGGTTCGCCCGCTTGGCGTTGGGGTGAGACGCATAGCTCAGCGCGGCATCAGCTGCCTCGCGGCTCGCCCAGCTGCTGACAACGAACAAGTGGCCCGGCTGGTCGAGATCCTCAATCAGCTCGTGCGTCACATAGCCGTCGAAGGCGACCATGTCCCGCCAGATTGCCTTGGTGACGGTGATGCCCTCTTCCGCGAGGTCAGCTGGAAAGCGCGATTCCCAGATCGAATAGACGCTCATTGCCTTGCTCCTAACGGTCTATTGACTAAGACGACCGTTACATGGTAGCGATGATTGGTTAGCTACGGAGCGAGAGCAGTAAGCGCGGCTTCTGCGCATTCGTCGTCTTGTCCGGGCATCATTCCGCCGCTTACCGCCATGGCACCGAGGAGGGTGTCCTCGCGCTGGATGAGCGCTGCGCCGGCGCCGGCCAGGATGGGCACCTGCACGGCCCGATCCAGCTGGGCGAAGAAGCCGGGCGAGGCTTCCTGCATTTGGCGTAGTGCGGTGCCGTCGCGGCGGAACAGGGCGACGCTGGCTGCTTTGGTCTTGGCGATCTCGGCTGACAGCGGCGCTGCGCCGTTCATGCGTCCGAGAGCCTGTAGGTGTCCGCCTTCGTCGACGACCGCGACCGTGATCAGTGCGCCTATCTTGGCGGCGTGCTTGTGTGCGGCGGTGATGACTGTCTGGGCCTCTTGGAGCGGTAGCGGCATTGTGATCCCTCGAGTTAGGTGAACAGATGTCCTTGCATGGACAAGCGTATCGTTGGTGATGTTGCAGCACAAGTAAGCGAAGCTAAGATGGTCCAGCGATGGACGACGCCACCGCCGCGGCAGGTCTGTCCACTGGCCCGCGGCGCCCCAACGCGCGTGGGCAGGGGGAGCGACTGCGGGACGAGATCATTTCCGCCGCTGTGCAGATGCTCGGCGACCTAGCCGACGACGAGTCCTTGTCACTGCGTGCGGTTGCGCGTGCGGTGTCGATCTCGCCCAACTCTGTTTACCTGTACTTCGCAGACCGCGACGCGCTCGTCGCGGCGACCATGGAACGCTGCCATGCGGAGATGCTCCAGGCCACGGATGAGGCCGAGGCCGCACATCAGGACCCCGCCCTCGCCTTGCGCGCACGAATCCTGGCGCAGGCGGCCTGGGTGCAGGAGCATCCCGGCATCTACAAGGTGATGCATGAGAGCAAGGTCGGCATGCCTTTCAAGGAGGTCCTGTTCACGCGCACCAAAGCTGCGGTGCAGCGCTGCATGGACGCTGGGGTTGCCTCACCAGGGGACGCCGCCACCGTTGCACTCGATCTCCGGACGGCCATCATCGGAATGCTGTCCTTGCGGATCAATGAGCCTGAGCTGCCCTGGCCGCCCTTCCCCGAGCAGGCCGATCGATTCCTCTCCAAGCTCGTCGGACTCGCGCTGCCGGTACAGGAGACGACCGTCTCGCAAGCAAATTAGCCCGCCGCGGCCCGGGCCGCGACGGCTGGCCCCTCCCGGGGCCGGCCGTGATCCTAAACACTTCCGGCCACCACGAACAAGCAGCCTGATTCCAGAAACCCGACACCCCCGAAACAGGGGTACATCAGGCCGAACACAAAAGCGGGCCCCGCTGAGCGGATCGCCACGCTCCTGCTCCTCGCCAGGAGCGCAACGCGTCGGGCAGGCGTCGGCGCCGGTCGGTCAGAAGGCGCCGGCTCCCCTGCAGGCCGCGCTCTGCAGGGAAGCCAGCGGCGCGCCGGGGATGCTATGGAGCCACCGCGAGCTCAGTTGGTTAGTGGAGGAACGATTCGAGCCTCGGTACGAGCTTCGCCTGGTCTTGGAAGAGGAATGCGTGGCCCGCGTCGGGGTAGAGGATGAGCTTCGCGCCGTGGATCAGGTTGGCTAGCGTCTGGCTGTTGGCGTTTGGGTCGAGGCGATCGAGGGTGCCGTCGGCGATGAGCGTCGGCGGGGTGATCGTGGCTGGCTTGGTGCCGGCCGGGTCGGTTCCGGCCCACCAGGCGTCGATCGCGTGGCGTTGAGTGGCGAGCACGTCCGCCGGAGCGGATTGCGAGGCCGGATAGCTGGAGATTGCCGCGAGGTAGGTGTTCTGCGCGGCCGTCTGATCGGCCGGGAAGAGGGCAGCCATGACCTTCTGCGGGTCGCCGCTTTCGAACGCGTTGAGTTCTTGGCGGGAGGGTTCGATGGTCGTGCCGTTGCCGGGGAAGCTGGCGCAGAGCACGAGGCGGTGCACCTGGTTGGGGTGAAGGACGGCGAGTGCCTGGGCGATCATGCTGCCCATCGACCAGCCGAGCACGTCCGTGCGTCCGACCCCGAGCGCGTCGATGAGCGCGCTGGTCTGGTCTGCCATCGCGTCGATCGTCAATGGAGCGGGGGGGCTGTCGGACTTGCCGATGCCGGCGTTGTCGAGTGTGATGACCCGGTGGTGCTCGGCGAGAGAGTCGACGAATTGCGGGGCCCAGCTGTCGATCGTGCCGCCGTAGCCGGTGATCAGCAGGAGAGGAGGACCGGTCCCGAGCGCGCGGTACCCGACTGTTCCCATGCTGGTGTGTGCGGTGCGGACCGGTGCTGATGCGATCGAGACGCTGTCGGGCACCGGCGCTGTGGTACCGGTCTGCGCCTTTGCGAGCGCCGCCCGCGCGAACGCCTCGACGGTCGCGGTGGCTGGCTGGCCGAGGTTGGCGTAGGCGAGGTAGCCGTCATAGCGACTTGTCTGGAAGAGAACGAGGTCGAACCCGAGCCTGATTCCCGCCAGCGCGAACGCCCAGCCGTACGCTGACGAGGCCTGACCGAGCCGCGGGAACGGCAGCCGGCGGACGGTGGCCCTGACCTTGGTGGTCCCGAACTGAAGCGTTGCGGAGCGGCAGTTGCAGAGGGCTTCGGCGAAGCTGGTCCACGCCTCGTGGACTCGCGCGCCGGTCGCGAGGACCTCGCCGAGGTTGGGATCGATTTGCCCTCGACGAAGGCAGTGCTCTGGTAGCTCCAGCCCTTCGGGTTCTTGGGGAGTATTGGTCACCTTCGCCGGGCTCGCGTTGACCGCGACGTCCGACCAACCGGCCGGCAGGTCAGCGACCGAGAGAAGCCGGCTATGTAACCGTGAAGCAGTGGTGCCTCCACCGCACCCAGCCACCAGCGCGACGACCAGAACACAAGAGACCAGCGGCGTGACCGCGCGGCATCGAACATTACGGCGCATCAGACCCATCGTCTCAGAGGCACGCTCAGCTATACAAGCGCTCACAACACGCGCCGCGGACGCGTGGTCTCGGCGCGTGGCTCAGATGGCGCGCCATCTCCTGGCTTGAGTGCTGGCCACGTTCGCCACGCACGAAGCTTACGCAGGCACCGTGCGCCCGAAACCGGCTGCGCTGTGGCGCGCCACCCCGGCCAGGACGCTCCAACCGTTGTGCCTCCGGATTCGACGTTGGCCCCAGTGGAGTACGGTCGTGCCGGTGGAAGAGCCGACGCTGATCGGACCGATAGCCGCGACCGTGGGGCTGCTCGTGCCGCTTGTCGTCCTGGAGCGCCGCATGCAAGCAGCAGGCGGCCCTGGGATCATCCCGTTCGAACTCGCGGGCCCTGATCGAAGCACCGAGATCCTTCAATCGTGGGGCAGCGAGGGCCGGCGCGCGGCGCGCACGTCACTGCTGCTCGACTTCCCCTACCTCATCGCCTACACGAGCCTCAACGTCCGCCTGACGCGGCGTGCCAGCAACGCGCTCGCGGCTCAAGGTGTAGACCCCCACAGACACTTGGCGCAGGCAGTGTTGATCATCCAGGTCGCCGCCGGCGCCTGTGATGCAGTTGAAAATGCCGCGCTGCTCGGCGTCGTCGCGCGTGATGGTGACCAACGGCTCGCGTCGGTCGCCCGGACCGCCGCGATCGCGAAATTCAGCGCCCTCGTCCTTGGCTGGCTGTACGGAATCCGAGCCCTCGTTTGGAGAGCGCGTCGTCTCCGGGGCCGGCCACGAGCATGAGCGTGTAGCGATATCACGCACGGTCCCATCTCGACGCGCACGTCCGAGCCGGCGCTCCGCTCATCCAGCGCAGCCTCGGGGATGGCTACTCCCGCCGAGCAACAGTCCGAGCGTCACACGAGCTCGCCCATGCAAAGCGTCTAGGGGCAGCAATACGGGGCCGCGTCGATCACCGCCGCGAGGCTCTCGCATCCGCTCAGCGAAGCGGCCGTCGTCACCGCACACGAGCAGACTTCTGAGATTATGTCAAGAATCAGAATCTTTAGATCGACGCAACCCTGGTCGGTGTCGCCCGCGACGGTGCTTCCCCTCGGCTTGCTCTTTCGCCTCTTCCGATTCCATCCAAGCTTCACCGTGCTTCTCGACGATCACCCCGTCGGGAAGATCGGAAACGAGCAGGTAAGAGTCTTCGAGGTCGAGCCAGGCGAACACCGCCTGCGTATCCGGTTCGTCGAGCTACGCAAGTCAAAGGAGCTGCGAATGTCCCTCAAGGACGGCGAGGAACGACACTTCTCTGCGGCGCCAACGGAATCGGCTGGCCCACCATCCGGGAGGCGTCGCCTGACGACGTCGCTGAGATCCAGGGAACGTCCATCAGCGAGCCGCCAAAGCCAGAGGATCCCACTTCGCAGAACTAGCGCAGGTCCAGCGCGCGTCTGTTCTTCGTCTCGGCCCCGTCCAAGTGCGGGCGGACGGCCCGTCGCGTCCAGCCCTGCTGTTCTCCAACGAGCGGACCGTCGGCGCCGCGTTAGCCCGCCAATCTGACAAGGACTGCTCGTGGCGCGCACAGGGTGTCGCTGGCTGGGCCGCGAGAGAGCTCGTGCCCGCGCTGCAGTTGCTCGTCCAGGGCCACAAGCGGTTCGTTGCGGATCGGCGCCCTGATCGGTCAGACGTTTCCGCAGCCGGAAGGTGCGACCGCGTGCGGCTCAACGACCCAGGCCGTCGCAAACAACGTGACAGCAGGAGCACGACGCTGCCGTCGGGGCGAATGACGCGCGCGTCGAGGCGGGACGCGCGTGTGCGCCGGAGTCCGGCTCAGCCGGGGCCAGCGGCGGCGAGCCGCGCTTCCGGGCGCGTGGGCTCGAACAGTTCGATGGGGTTGCCGGATGGATCATCGAGCAGGATCTGCTTGCCCCCGAAGCCCGTGACGATGTCGTTGCGGAAGCTTGCTCCGGATCTTCGTAACAGCTCCACGGTGGCGTCGAGGTCGTCGACCTCGAGCATCACTCGGTTCCACCCGCCCGGCGCCGGTCTGGTTCCATCTGGCATCGCCTGCCCACCGCCGCCCGCCCCGCTCGGAGCGCTGAGCGCAAGCCGAAGGTCGCCGCGTGTGAGCATCGCGAACGTGGGGGCAGGGTGCATCACCTCGCTGAAGTCAAGCCGGTCGCGATAGAAGGCGATCGCCGCGTCCACGTCGTCGACGATGTAGCGAACGCTGACTGTAGCCATGAGGTTCCTCTTTCTTGGTCGTTGCGTCGAGGCGGTCAGGTGTACAGCTCTGGGTCCTGTTCATCGATCTGGATCAGCGTCCCGTCGGGGGCGCGCACGAACAGCGAGCGTCCCCACTCCTGGTCGACGACTGTGCCCTGCGGTGGGAAGCCGGCCGCCCGGAGCCGACGCTCGAGCGCCTCGAGCGGCTCCTCGGCGACGAAGCTGACATGCATCCCGTCCCGTCCCCGGCCATCGGCGGCCGTCGTCGCGTCGTGCAGGGCCAACTCGCCGCCGTCCGCCGCGAGCTCGATCCAATGCCCTGTCCGCGCTCGCGTCTGCATCTCCAACCCGAGCGCCTCGTAGAAGCGCATGGCCTCGTCGACATCAGGGACGAAGTGGATCGGTCGAACCTTCATCGCGCCTCCGCGTCGAGCGAGTCGAGGTGCTCGCTGAGCGCCACCTCAACGAGCTTCGACAGTGAGGTCGCGTGGTCGATCGCGGCATGCTTGGCCCGGCGAATCAGGCCACGCGGCAGATAAACGTTGAACTGCTGCTTGTCGGTGTCTGACTCGCGCGAGGGCGCCTGTGGCTTGGGCAGGTCCACAGAAACGTATGCTAGCAAGCTAGCCCAACCTGCTCCGTGATCGGCCCGACCGACGAGCGCGGCCAACACCCCGCACCCTCGTATCCGCGTAATGCAAGACACGTGAGGTTCCCGCCGAGATGCTCGTCGGCTCACGAAAGGAGGACAGGCGGGTGGTTCCCCAGGCGTCGAGATCAGCACGCACGACAGGAATGAATGTGGAGGCGGCCCGGCGTTGCCTACTTGGCGTTCGGCGAGGCGATCTGGATCAGATTGCCGCACGTGTCGTCGAAGACAGCAGTGCTGACGACGCCCATGTCGGCGGGTGGCTGAGTGAATCTCACACCGAGAGCGGTCAAGCGCTCGTACTCGGCTTTGACGTCGTCGACGGCGAGTTGCGTGAAGGGGATTCCATCAGCAGCGAGCGCGTCTTTGAACGGTTTACCGCAGGATGGCCGCTGGGCTGTAGTGCCAGTTCGGTGCCGTCCGGGTCCTGTGGGGAGACCACGGTCAGCCAGCGGTCCGCCCCGACTGGCACGTCGTGCTTCTTGGTGAAGCCGAGCTTCTCGGTGTAGAACTACAACGCTTTGGTCTGGTCGTCGACCATCACAGCTGCGAGTCGGATCCTCATTGGTTCTCCCTCCTCCCGGCCGGTTTGGCGCCGCTGTCCGCGCGGCCTGCAGAGCTCTCGGGGGCCTTGGCACGCCATCGCTCTCTGATCGGCTGGAGTGGCTCGGTGTTTATGTAGTGGAACTTGTAACGGCCGTCTCGCCGGACCTCGACCAGGCCTGCGCCTTCGAGAACGGCCAGGTGCTGTGAAATCGCCTGCCGCGACGAGCTGAGCCCATGGTTCGTCATTAAGCGGCCGCAAATTTCGAAGAGCGTCTGACCGTCGCGCTCGGCAAGTTCGTCGAGGATGGTCCGCCGTGTGGCGTCCGCCAAGGCCCTGAACACATCCTCATCCACGACGGGGGAGCATAGGCAAGTGCGGACTTGCCTGTCAAGAAGCGCTTGCGCCTCCCGAGAGTCGCGTCCCGCCACCAAAGCGTGCCTGAGCGCCGAATCCGCGAGCTGCCCCGTATCTCGCCAAAAGCGTGTTCCCTCACTTGGTCGGGACGTCACCGGTCGATCAGCAGACCAGCTTGCTGTTCGGCCGCCGCAGAGGCCGTCGAGCAAGCGGTCCCATTGCGCGGATCGCGTCGGACCGTCGCGCCAGGGGCAGTTGGCTACCAGGCTCCACCGCCGGCTGGATCACGCCTGAAGCGGCCACGGCGGCGACGCGTCCGCTGTGGGGCCGAACGGGCCTATGAGGGGGCTCCGGTGACGGGGCGATAGGCGATCAGCTGGACCGTCCGGGAGGCATGGAAGTGACGGCTTCCGGGGGTCGTAACCGAGGCGATCCGGACACGAACGGTGGTGTGACCGGAGCGCCTCAGCGTCGCCCGGACGTTCGCGGCCAGCGCGACGGCGACAAGAGCCTCGTGGCCGCCGGTGGTGACGAACGCCCGGTGGCCGATCGTCCTCGATGCCGTGCCGGTGCCGGTTACCACGACCGTACCGCGGCAGTGGCCGTCCCGCCGGGGACAGCGGATCCCGATGATTCCCACCACGGGCGCGGAGTCGGTGGCTGGCGGTGGGAGCGTGACCTCGGGAGGCTGGTCGGTCTTCGGTGGCACGATCACGATTGGCGCGTACGGTCCGCCCGGCGGGTCGAGGATGCTTATCGGGTGGAGCGGGTCCGGCCAGACGCCGTCCTTGAAGTTCAGCGTGAAGCCATCACGGGTGTCGAGCAGCGAGATCGTGACCTGGGAGGTGATCGTCATCTGCCCGGATTCGGTGATCGTGCCCGGGCAGCTCCCATCGATCACCCCGGCGGCGGACGGCAGGTCGAACGACTGCGTGATCGTGCCCCAGTCGCCCTGTGCGTCCACGAAGCTTGTGGCCGGTGCCGGCAGGTAGCTGGTCGTCGGCTTGAATGCCGTCAGCACCGGTGTCTGGAACTTGTCGGTGGTGACCGCCGGTGGATCGGTGCAGAGCGTCGAGCATCCGGTGAAGTCGCAGGCGAGGGGATCGGACTGACCGCCGCGCACGCCGTTGCAGGTCGCCGTCGCCCCCGGGATCCCCGTGGCGTAGCTGAAGTCCGCATAGAGCTCACTGGCGTCGATCGGCGCCGCCGCATCCGTTCCGGCGTCGTAGGTGCAGTGCTGGGCGGAGTTGGCCGAGGAGCTGTCGAGCGTCCCTGTGACCTGTAGCTGGCCAGGGAGCGGGGTCAAGCCGCCGCCCGGGTCCGGAGTGCCCTCGGCATGCCAGGTCCAGCCAAACGTCTGATCGACCTTCGACAAGAGGGTGCTGCCGTGCTGGTAGGCGGTCGTGTGGAAGCCGTAGACGCCCGAGTAGTCGACTACCAGCTGCAGCCCGCCACCGGCGAGCGCGGTCCCGGCCGGCACCAGCACCGCCAACACGGTTGCGACTCCGAGGAGGGGTCGGCGCATCTGGACAGCCTAACCGGCGACGCGAACGGCCGTTCTCGACCGCGCACTGCCCCGCTCGGCGGTGCAGCCACGGCGGGCGAGTCGCCTTCTTCGCATGCGAGCGAGACCGTGAGCCATGGCGGTAGAAAAACCCTTGCTGCTCCTCCCGGACAACAGGGCCACGTTGGCGCTCGGGACGCCGGCACTCAAAGCGGCGCGGGACGAGACGAGCGGCGCGACGGGACCGCTTGCTCGGCAAGCCCGGCGCTGACAGCCCAGCAAGCGTCGTGAGTGCCGCTCGCCCGCACGAGCAGGCGTCGGCGGTACCGCTCACGCCGCTGCTGGCGTGGAACGATTTCAGCAACGTCGTCGGCGCTCGACGTGAGTAGCGCGTTCAACTCGGAGCAGGTGTCTGGCCGAGCCGTGGCACGGGCCCTGCTCGTCGCCATTCGAGCACTTCGGGGCCCACCCAGATCTGTTCGGCGCCCGCGTACTCTCCCACCGCGTAGCAAAGACATCCGGACGACCGCGCAAGAGCGAGGTGAACAATGTCACGCGGCCTGCGGCCGTCGTGATGTCCGACCCTCCCGAGTCGCGCTCAAGCGCCGCGATCGTCTTGCGCAACGCGGCCCGCTCACCGTCCAGCTCAGCCAGACGAGCGCGAGCGCAGGCAAGATCGATTACTCCTGGCACGGTCACGCACCGAATCGTCGCGAAACCATCGGACCGAGCTGCGCGCGTCTGTCTGCCCTGCGCCCAATACTGCACCGTCATGAGCAAACGCTCCCGCCAACGACCCCAAGCGGGCACCCGGCCACAGCTTCTCGCCTCGCGATCCAACGAGCTGCGAAACCCGCCGTCCGAGCCCGAACGTCTGCTGCTCGACCAGATCGCTGCCGGCGAGCTCGACCCCCACCTGACCGCAATCGCCGACGCAATCCACGCGCGCCGAGAGCTGCTCCACACGATCAACTCGGCCAAAGCGCTCGCGATGCTGAATGTCGGCGACCGGGTGCGCTTCAACTACGACACTCGACCCCAGTACCTGCGCGGAGCCGAAGGCATCGTCGTCGCGCTCGACCGGCGCACCGCGACGGTGCGCCTCCAGCAGCCGGTAGGACGGTTCAGCAGCGGCGAGATCCGCCGCTGCCCGCCGCTGCTGCTCGACCGCCTCAGCCCAGCCGCTTGAAGCGATGAGCGGACCCCGCGCGACGAACCGCGACCTCGACGAACTCATCGATGAGATCACGGTCGACTGCTACGACGAGGACGAGCAGCTCCAGGGCTTTGAGAACGCGTTTGACGAGCACGGAGGCCTTCCCGTGTCAGGGACCGTCGTCGGCGAACGCGTCGACATCGTCCGGATCGGACAGGGCGACGGCCGCCGCGAACTGATGGCCACGTGCCGACGCGCCGGCCGCCGCTATGAGATCGCCTCGCTCGACATCGCCGACATCAAGGCCGACCCTCAGACGACGCGTCTGGTCGCCGCTTACCGACGATGGATCAGAGCTTGACCGTTAACGCCGCAAACTGCGAATGCGTCC
The DNA here is from genome assembly GCA_963709135.1 of uncultured Solirubrobacterales bacterium. Lineage (GTDB taxonomy): Bacteria > Actinomycetota > Thermoleophilia > Solirubrobacterales > Solirubrobacteraceae > Palsa-465. The sequence continues at coordinate 60,049 of CAVPVI010000014.1, forward strand.
TGTAGAGATCCGCGAGGCTGTTCGTTAGAGCACTGCGAATCTGTATTGTAAGCCTGTGGCCTCGGGAAGCCGACAAGCCCGCGACGATCAGCCGGACGCGCGATACCACCGACGCATCGTCGACGACGAACTCGACGAACTGCTCGCCGGTCTGCCCGCGGTGACGATCGACGGTCCGAAAGCGGTCGGCAAGACCGCGACTGCGCTGCGACGCGCCGCGACCGTCTACCGACTTGACAACGATGCCGAACGGTCGATCGTCGAGGCCGATCCCTCGCGCCTGCTCGACGGCGAGCGACCGATCTTGATCGACGAGTGGCAGCGCTTCCCAGAATCGTTCGACCGGGTCCGACGAGCAGTCGATGACGGGGCCACACCGGGGAGCTTCCTGTTGACCGGATCGGCATCGCCGAGCGATCCGCCGACGCACAGCGGTGCCGGCCGGATCGTCCGCGTCCGGCTGCGCCCGATGACGTTGGCCGAGCGTGGCGTCGCAGCTCCCACCGTCAGCCTCGCCCAACTCCTGCACGGCGAGCAGACAACGATCACGGGCCGTTCCGAGATCAGCCTGGGGCGCTACGTCGATGAGATCCTGAGATCCGGGTTCCCTGGGATCCACGACCTGTCCCCGCGCATGGCACGAGCGCAGCTCGACGGGTACCTTGACCGGATCGTCGACCGGGACTTCGATGCACTCGGCCACCAGGTCCGCCGACCGGCGACTCTCCGACGCTGGATGCAAGCGTACGCCGCGGCCACCGCCACGACCGCATCATTCGAAACGATCAGAGACGCGGCCAGCGGTGAGCGCGGCGAGAAGCCGACCAGGGCCACCACACAGCCCTACCGCGACGTGCTCGAGCGACTCTGGATCCTCGACCCGGTCCCAGCGTGGCTCCCGACCCGAAACCGGCTCGCCCGACTCTCCTCACCGGCCAAGCACCACCTCGCCGACCCGGCGCTCGCAGCCCAACTTCTCGAAGTCGACGCCGACGCCCTCCTCCACGCACAACCCGCCGGCCCGCCCATACCTCGCGACGGGACGCTCTTAGGCGCACTGTTCGAATCGCTCGTCACCCTTTGCGTCCGGGTCTATGCACAAGCCGCCGAGGCCCGCATCGGTCATTTGCGAACCTGGAGCGGCGACCGAGAGGTCGATCTCATCGTCGAGCGCGGAGCGCAACTTCTGGCGATCGAGGTCAAGCTCAGCCAGGTCGTCAACGACCGAGACGTCCGTCATCTCCTGTGGCTGCGCGACGCGCTCGGCGAGCACCTCACGGACGCCATGATCATCACCACCGGACCCGCCGCCTACCGGCGCCCGGACGGCATCGCAGTCATCCCCGCAGCCCTACTCGGACCCTGATCCAAACCCACCGATCTCAATTGCACCTTGAGCGGCTCCAAGGTGCAGAACCCAGCCGAAAAGACCGCAAATAGGCAGAAATCGGAACGCTCCGATCCAACCCCATAACCACATCAGTTGCAGGCATTTCAGGCATCAGGAGAGCGAGTACACCGTCGCTTCACACGCGAGAGGTCGCTGGTTCAAGCCCAGCCGTGCCCATCAACAAAGTCCCAGTAAATGCTGCGGTTTCGCGTTTGCCGGGCGGCCTGGCACCAGGCCCAGTGGTATCGTCGTTCACGATTCCCGTTCACTAAACGTCCGGGAGGCCCTCGTGCCAAAGCCCCTCTCCGGTAGCATCCTCACCCGCCGGCTAGCCGACGACACGCTCGCCGTCGACGTGAAAATCCGTAACGAGCGGCGCATGTTGGGGCCCGCGTCCGAGTGGAGCGCGGCGCGAGCCCGAAAGCTGCTCGAGAACAGGTTGCTTCCCGCCGCGCACTTGCGGCAGGATTGGACCGCGCTGATCCCGGGAGCTGGCAACAGCGGCTCCGATGTCGGGCCGTTGGAGCCGCTCACCGTGCGCGAGGCCGCGACCGACTACGTCGAGGCGCTTACCCGGTACGAGAATCCGAACACGATCTCCGCCTATCGATCCCCGGTCGTCAAGCACCTCCTGCCGTTTCTGGCCTACGTGGACGACGAGCGGACGGTGGACCGCACGCTCGCCGAGGTTGACGAGGCCTTGATGCTGAGGTTCGTCTCGACCAAGCAAGCCGAGCGCGCCGTACTCCAAGACATCGCCGAGACGCTCGCCGAGCTCGACAGCGACGTCCGCGGCGATCCCAAGCTGCTCAAGCCGCAGCTCGACGCCGACGAATGGCGCGCCTACTCTGTCGCTACGGGCAGCGCGGCGGCAATCACACGATCCTTGACCCGTCGGCGAAAGGGCTCATCAGCCTCTCATCCCGGGGCCTCAGCAACAACGAAATCAATCGCTGTCTGGCCCGGATGCGCGACATCGTGCGCATGGCGAACCGCCGCTACAAGCTCGGCATCGACGACCCGACGCAGGGCTGCTCGCTGCCGCGAGATGATCCGAGCCGCGAGTGGCTGCACCCAATTCAGATTCAGGCGCTACTTGACGCAGCCCAAACGCTCGACGCCCACCCGGCGCCGCGCGCGTACGCGCAACACGGGCGTTACACCGCCGTCCTTGCCCTCGGCGTCCTCGGACCACGCGTATCGGAGTTCTGCGCAGCCCGCTGGCGGGACTTCTCAGCGCAGGGACTCTTCATCCCCGATGCGAAGACGAGCGCTGGCCGACGGCACCTGGAGCTGCCGGCGATCGTCCGTACTTCGCTGGATCAGCGCCGCGCCGAGCTTGACCCTCGCCCGGGCGACTACATCTGGGTGTCGGCCGCTGGCACCAGGCGCGACCGCAACAACGTCCGTAACCGCCTGCTGGCGCCGGTGCTCGAGCTCGGCGCCCATCTCTTGGAGGAACGCGGGCAGCGCCCCTTGCCGGCGCGCGTCGACGCCGACGGAGGCCCGAGCGCAGTCCGCGTGACACCGCACATGTTCAGGCGCACAGCGATGACGTACTGGGCGTGGGCGGACCGCAACCAGCGATGGGCCACGGGCCAGGCCGGTCACAAGTCCGCCAAGATGACGCTCGAGGCCTACCAGCAGACCTTCCCGCGCGATCCCGAAGCGCGAGCACAGGTGCTCGCATGGCTCTCGGGAGCTGGCGAAGAGCCGGACTGACGCGCTTCACTCCACGTCGAGCATCGAGAGCTTGTCGGCAAGCTCATCCACGAGGAGATCGGGCAGCTGATCGTCACGAGCGAGTCGGATCACTTGGTGGGTTCGTGCTGCGTCGCCTCTCGGGGTGAGCCCCGCCAGGCCCGACGTTGCCCTCGCACCCGTGCGCTGCACGCTCATGTAGCCGAGGTACGGTGCCAGACCCGCAGAACCCCGCTATCGACTCGATCTGGATGCACGGTCGGCCACATCAAATCGTCAACCCCCTGGCAGCCGCCAACGTCGGCAGGCTGGCGCATCGCGACGCCGCGATCCGCCGTGGCCGCCCGCGCCTCATCCCAGCTTCCGTAGACCTTGGTGACGATGCTCGCGGAGGGCCAGCTCCCGTCGCTGATGCGTTCAAGCGCCTTACCTCCGCGGCGGAGAGCGTGGGTACGCGACCAGTCGTAGGATGAGGGCAGCAGGCCGTAACGCTCACGCCAAGCGCGCATCGCCGCAAGGACCCGCCCCCGTGTCCAACGCGTCTCGGTCGCGCCCGGGTGGCACACCTTGCAGCACGCGTAAGCGTCCCCCTTCCCGTTTCGCGGCTGCGTGTACGCACCACAGCCGCGACACACGCCCCGGTAGCGGGCCTTCACCGCCCGCGCCTTCTCGCCGGTCGGGTCGTAGAAGTACGACTTGATGGTCGCGGGCGATCGGCCCGAACGGTCGGCGATCTGTGCGATCGACAGGCTCTCGGCTTCGCGGTAGTGGCGCGCGAGCGCGACGGCACGACGACGTTCAACCACTCGATCCGCGACTGCCGGACGGGCACTCGGCGCCATCCTCGCGACACTACCGCAGCTGGTTGGCGTTCTCGCCGAGGTGCCACGCCTACTCGATCACGCATGTCGCCGAGCACCCGCGACTTGCGCCCGCTGCTACCAACCTGGCTCACCTTCCGCGCATAGAAGGAACCACACCGCAGCGTCGTGATGCGTGTTTCGACAGCTGCAGAGCAGCTCAGTCGGGTTAGCCACGCCGGGGTTGCAAAGGTGAGAAGTGGCACGCCGCAGCCGCCGAAGTCCAGTGTTCCCGTGTTACAACGGTCAGTCCATGGATCCGGCCGTCGCCGCGATCAGGCAATCGACACTGTTGAAGCGTCAGGGCTCGGGGCCCGGCGGCCCTCTTCGCAGCGGATCCTGCGACCGACTGGTTGGCGAGCGGTCGCCTGCTAGTGGGCGACCGCACACGCGCGGCGGCACCAACCTTGGTGGGGTCGGTGTCGCGATGCCGACGTGCGTCGCGTGGAACACCAGACGGTGAGGCAAGCGTCGGGGTGTTCGCCCGAGACGCGCTTTTCGCCGAATGGGGTCTCCATTTGAATCAGGTTGAGGCCGAGAAAGGTCCGCCGAGGGCGCGGTCGGGACAGACAGGAGGCCGCCCGCGTTGGTGGCGTCAGGAGGCCACGCGAGCGCTCAGGCCGGCGTCCATTCGCCGACGCCGGTTCTCTCGAACCTGACTTAGATGGATACCCCGCTTCGCCGAAAGATGTCATATCCGGGGTGCCTCCCCCGGGGCACGCGGGCCAAAGTCGTGCAGGTGGCCGGGCCTTCGTGTCGAACAGTCATAGGTGAAGGCGCGCGCGGGTTGCACCCCGTGCGGCCGGACCGTTAGACAGAAGGCCACCGACCGTGACCCAACGGTAATGGATGGGTCAGGCGTAACGCTGCGCTGGGCTTGGTGCTGTGGTGAAGGGAGATAGTTGATGTCGATCGTGATGGGCGTAGACTGAGAACGACGACTTGCGCTGGCCCCACCGCGACGGCCTGATCTGGCCCCACTTCTCGTCGGTGTTTCCGGACGGGGGTCATGCTTGCTTGGCTCGTTTGAGGCCGTGGCGGAAGCGCCAGCTCTCGGTGCCGGTGTCGTGAGAAAGCGCGAGCCGAAGCCTCGACGGTCGCGCGATCCGGAACACGGAAGCTGACCGCAGGTCGAACGTGCGATGCTGACCGTATGACCGCCGACGGCAGCAAGACCGCAGCAGGCTTGTTCGACGACTTCATCAAACTCGAATGGCAGGACATCTTCCGCAGGCAAGTTCACGTGCGTCTCGACAACGGATCGCGTTACGTGCCCAATGGCGGCTCGCAGGGCGTCCAGCTTCTCCGCAAGAACGTCAACGCTTTCGATGCGGCGATCCGCCTCTGGAGTGGGCCGACGAACGATCCAGACTCCGGTACCCAGGGATACGATCGAATCGTCGAGCAAGCCGGAATCGAGTACACCTGGGAGTGGTTCCTTATAGAGCCGGGCCGACCCTGGGCCAGCGCAGTGCCAGAGCTCGTCAGACAACGCATTGAAGCTGACCTCGAGCGGCGCGACCGGAACGCTCTTGTCAGCGCTAAGGAGCGCGCACGGGAGTCCCAGCTTCGAGCCGAGGCAGAGGACGATGCGGTGATTGATCTGATGAACGCGAGGCGCGTCGAACAGGGAAAGGGACCGCTGAATGAGCAGCAGGAGTCGTCGGTACGCGAGAGCCGTAGAAGTCGACGCGCGCATCGAGCCGGATCGTCGTAAGCAGGGCGCTCGCCGAGCTGTGCAGATTCGACTCGCTGCATATGCAGCGTCGGTTCGGCTGCTCCGGCGCTGAGACCGTGCTGGGCGGTTCGGGAGCTTGGTCGACGGCTATCGCAACGTCGCCTTTGCAATCGCCGGCCGCGAACTACCCGGAGCGTAGAAGCGATCGTGTGGGCAGTTCCGGTGGCACGAACGCGTTGGTCGCAACCACTCGCCACCACCGACCGACTGGGCGCGCTCCAGGTGCTAGCTGGAGCGCGGTTCGCCAGCTAATTCCGGACCGATCAGCGGTGGCTCCTTAAGCGGCGATGGGGCGGTCCTCCGATTACGGGGATCAGCTGCCCGGATTTGTATGCAGCGCACAAGATCGCTCGCGGGAGGTTCCACAGCCGCGCGTGCGGCGGGACGATCGACTTCCGCGCAGAGTCTCGCGCGACCATCGCGTCGTAGGATTGCGCCAACAGCGACGACGTCGTGGACGAGGGTCGCGTCGTCCCTCTCCGCAACTGGCGACGGAGCGACGAGTCCGTGGGCTGCGACGGAGCATGGAAATGCGAAGCGCGACACCGGCGCGCTAGCCGCTGCGGCCAGACGTCGCTCGTCGCTTGTCGCTCGCTCCCTCCGCAAGCGAGATTGGTCGTGCCCGCTACGCTACGCGCTGAGGCGGAAACTCGCGACGAGATGCTTGAGGTCCTCGGCGCTTGTCGCGAGTCCCCGGGCGGAGGCGGCGACTTGCTCGGTCGACGCGCTGGTCTCCTGCGTGGCGGCTGAAACCTGCTCGGATGACGCGGAGGATTGCTCGGCGACTGCCGCGACCCCTGCGATCCGCTCCTGGGTGCGGGCGGATTCGGCTGCGATGTGTCGTGCTGCGGTTGTGATCGCGTGGATGTGGCCGTCGACTTCATGGACCGCGGCGCCGATCCTTCCGAACGCCTCGCGTGACCGCTCAATCGTCGCTGCCCCATCGTCGGTGCGATTGGTCGCGTCTTTGACGGTGTCCACGACGTGCTGGGTCTCCGTTCGGATCTCTGCGATCAGTGCTGAGATGTTGGACGCGGCGCTCTGCGATTGCTCGGCCAGCTTGCGTACCTCCTCGGCTACGATCGCGAAGCCGCGGCCGTGCTCGCCGGCGCGTGCGGCCTCGATCGCGGCGTTAAGAGCGAGCAGGTTGGTCTGCTCGGCGATCGCCGTGATCGTTGCGACGATCGAACCGATGTCTGCGGACTTCGACGCAAGCCCACCAATCACCTCGCTGACCTGCGTTGAGACCTCGCGCACTGATCGCATCGCCTCACTTGCCTGCTCGGAGGCAACGGCACCTTCCTTTGCGACCTCGCTAGCATGCCGCGCCGCGGCCGCCGCGGCATCAGCTGTCTGAAGGCTCATTTGAGCAGCGTCGGAGGTCTGGTCTGCCAAACTTCTAAGCCCGCCGATCTGACGCACCTGCTCCTCGGCGCCGTGGGCGACTTCGCCGATTGCAGCCGCGATCTCCCCGACCGCACGACCGGCATCCTGCGATGTTGACGTCATCTCCTGCGAAGCGGAGCTGACGGTGCCGGCCGTTCTGGCGATGTTGCCAATCACGCCTCGGAGGTTGGCGATCATCTTCGCGAACGCGTTGCCGAGCTGATCCTTGGGCGACTTCGGCGCCGCCTCGACGCTGAGGTCACCGCCCGCGATCCGCTCTCCCGCGTCGGCCATCGCTCGTAGATGTTCGATCACGCGGGTGAGAGCAGATGCAATCGTCCCGAGCTCGTCGCGGCTGTGGATATCGACTTGCTGATCGACGTCGCCCTCGTCCGCGATTGCCTCGGCCGCGCGCAACACGATTCCCACGGACGCACGTACGGAGAGGTAGAAGCCAACGAGCAGATAGCAGGCGAGCAATACGCAGAGCAGCGCGATCGCTTCGGTCCGCGTCGAGTTCGCGTTGAACGTGTCGATTCGTGCCGCGAGCAGATGATCGATCGCCGGCAACGACGCGCCGTCCAGAGCCATCGCATCGGCCTCGGCTACGGCACCAAGCCGGACCGCCGCGGGCGCGTCGAGCGATCCCTGAACCGCGGACCAGAGCTGCGCCATGACCGCCTTCAACGAACCGTCGAGCGTCGCGACGCGTCCGCTCAGCTGCCCTTTCAGCGCCGTGTCCTTTGTGTTCGCTAGAGCCGACGCATAGTCGGGGTCGGAGTTCGACAGCGTCGTCGCGATCGTGGCCTTCAGATCCTCCAGCGCGAGCAGCTTTGCGAGCCTCGGCTTCCCAGCGGCTGCGATCACGGTCTGTAAATCTCCTGCCTGCCCTGCCGAGTCGATCAGCGCCGTGAGGCGGTTCAAAACCGCGTCCATGATGTAGTAAGAGTCGTTGTCGGGATCAAGGATCATGTTCGAGTTGTTGCCGTCGCTCGCGATCAAGGTCTCGATCGCGGCCGTCAACGCGTCGTAATCCGCCAGAACCGTCCCGGGGGTCGTCACGGACGCGGCCGTCACGCTCCGGACCTGTTGCTTGAGACTCGCCCATTGTCCGTTCAGCGCGAGCGTCGATCCGGCTCCACGGACGCCGTCGACCGCCGCGATCGCCTCCTCGATCTGGCCCCGCACGCCCGACAGCACAGCCGGGTTCGCTTCGCCAGCCGCGACTCGCACGGCAAGCCCCCGCGCTGCGACCACACGCGCGAGCAGTTCGGTGACCGGCCGTAGGTACATCACTCCCACGCGCTCTTTGATCGCGAATGCCGTATTCCCGCCTTGGATGTTGAGGTAAGACTCGGCCACGAACGCCAACGGCGCGACCAGCAGCACCCCGATCAGCAGGAACTTGTACACGTACCTCAGACGCGCCATCAGCATGACCGCAGGCGCAAAGCCACGCCCAACCAGTCTCGCACTCCATGAAAGCATCTGGCCCCCTATGAATCTCTGCAGCAAGTTTCCTGGTTCTTTGCCGTCCAGAGGGGGTCATCGGACGGCTTTCGGCCAACTTGAACGCCCTCTAGCTTAGCCAGGGACGCGCGTGGGGCCGCCGCGACGCTGGCAGCCGTGCGTGACCAGCCGGGAGCGAAGACCCGCGGACGATGACCGGCTCACCGACCGCGGACAGAACTGCCTGGAAGACCTCGGCATCGACATCGACGCGCTGCGCCAGCGTCTGGCGGACGTTCGCCCGCCCATGCCCGGACTGGACCGAACGCCGCCCCCACCTCGCCGGCGCCCTCGGCGCCGGGATCGCCGAGTGCCTGCTCGAGCTGGACTGGCGGCATCGGGTTCCCGGCACGCGCGCCCTGCGCGTTACGGGCACGGGGCACAAAGGACTGCGAGAACAGCTCGGCGTCAATCTCAGAAGCAATTGATGCGGACCGCAGCGAGTGGGCAGCTCGCCGCTGGGTAGGCTCGAATCGTGCACCGCTCCGCACCGGTGGATGGTTTCTCGATCGCCTACGATCGTTATCGGGCTGGGTCGCCGGTGGTGTTGCTGCACGGGTGGCCGGGATCGCGGCTGGACTACGCCGCCGTCATCGAGAGGTTGCGGGATGACGCGGACCTCTTGGTCCCCGACCTGCGCGGCTTTGGCGAATCCGAACGCCTCGCCGCCCACCCCGCCGCGGCGTATGCCGCGCCAGCCCAGGCCGCGAGCGTACGGGGCCTGATCGACGAGCTCGGACTCTCGCGCCCTGTTCTGGTTGGCTACGACATCGAAAGCCGCGTCGCCCAGACCGTCGCCCGCGAGTCACCGGAGGAAATTAATGGACTCGTGCTCTCCCTTCGTGGCTGCCGATCGCAGAAGCAGCCACCTGGTAGGAGCTCGTCGGCTGGCCGGCGCTCGTCATCGCCCCGGCGCCAAACCTGCTCGTGGCACCCAAGATCGGCGCGCGGCCGCTCAGCGCCCGGTCGGCCGCGGTCTGCGGGCGTCGTAGCACCCCATACTGCGCGATCAGAGACCTCAACGACGCCTGCGCCGCGTCGCCCGCGCGCAGTCCGGAACTGCCCAGCGAGCCGATCGCCACGACGAATATGCCCACCGCTGCGCACACCGTGAGCACCGAGACCACGGCCCGGACAGGCAGTCGGGAGCGCTGGCGTCGCCTGGCCGGCGCTCCAGCAGCCGACGAGCGCGCCAGTGCGCTCAACTGCCGCTCGTACTCAGGAAAAACAGCGCTCATTCCGAGACCTCTAAGCGCTCACGGATCCGCGCAAGACCACGCCTGACACGCGGGCGCACGACACTCTCCGAACACTCAAGCGCCCCCGCCAACTCGCGGTACTCGCGCTCCTCAACAACGCGACCGACGACCGCCTCCCGCAGCAGGCTCGGCAGACCGTCAAGCTCAGCCCGGCGATGAGCTCGCGCAGTGTGCGGTTCGTCAGCCCGGCGAACAGGTGCTGGAAGGAGCACAGGCAGGCGAGCAGCGCCATCGTGCGCGGCTCGCCGAACGCCGAACCGCAGTCCGGGGGCGGGTAGGCCATCGTCGGTGGTGGATGGCAGCACCACGCGCTCAAGGAGGGTGGCGTCTGGTGCGCAAGCGCACGCGTCAAGTTGGTGATCAAGGAGTCGCTGGTTGATCTGGTGGCCGATGTCGATCAGCGCGTTCCAGTTCTCGTCGGTGAGGAGCCGTCCGACACCGAAGTCGCGGGTGTCGTTGACGGTCGTCTCTGTCCGCAACGCGCGGCCCTCTTTGAAGTACTGCTTGACTTCGACGCGCGGAAATGGATCTGGATAGCCGCCTCCACGCCGCGGTTGAAAACCTCGGCCTGGAACTTGCCTGGGGTCCGGCGGGTCACGCGGCGCCCGAAGATGACCGCGGCCTTGATCGGGGCGACCGAGGGTGAGCTGATCGGGAAGCGTTGCTTCGAACCATGCGCGTCCGGCGGCGGGCCGATCAAACACCCTCGTGTCGGAGATCTCCAGTTGCCGGAACGCAAGCGCGTGCCCGTATCCGCGTCGGCGGTCCTCGTCGGTCAGGGGTGAGGGCAGCGCTGACTGCCAGCGCTCAAAGAACGCGTGCACGTCGCTCGCGCCCAGGCTCGCGCAGATGTTCGCCAGCTCTGTGTCGTTCTCACAAGACGCGAATCCGTTATCCAACGCTGTGAAGCTGATGCCGTGTTGGGTGGCTTGCTGCTTGGCCCACTCGTTCCCGTTCAGGTAGATCCACGCCGGGAACGGCGCGTACGCGATGGTCTTGATGAACGCAGGACCCCAGTCCGGGTCACGGATGTAGAAGTAGTAGTTGTTCGGAAAGATTGATAGGCGGCGGTAGACGAAGTGCGGGTGCCGTCCGGCCCGCCGTCGCGCCACCCGCGCCACGCCGAGGTCTTCTCTTGCGCGATCCCGACCATCACCACCACGTAGCGGCCGTCGCGCTCAGCGGCCTGGAAGTGCTTGCGGGCGATCTCTTCCTTCACGTCGCCCTTGACGAACTTCACCGTCGGGATCTCGTTCTCAGCGATGAACGCGTTGATCTGGTTGACGTAGTCACGGCCGATCTTTCCCAGAACGGCCGGCGACGGGATCGGGAACCCGCGATCCAGCAGGAACCGGATCACCTGCCCCTCGGTCATCAAGTTCGGCACGTACCCCTGCAGGAACAACCGGTCGACGCAGCGGACCTGGAGCGTCACGTGATCGGCGAGTAGGCTTGAGATCGTGGCCACGGTGGTACCTCCAGCAACCGCAAGGTGCAAAGCCCCGCAGGGGCTTCCAAGCGGGCGCCGCTCGCCCGCGCTCTAGATCGGAAGGTACCCCGCGGCCACCCAGCGTCGCGCAGCGACGCCCCGCGAGCGAGGCTCATACCGAACCCCGACCACCTCCAAGAACACCGCTGCGCTTGAACAACCGCTCGGCGGTATGAGGCTCGCTCGCTAACGCTAGCTGGAGTCGAGCATGCGCCGGCTCCCCCCTTCCGCGGGCGAATAGCGCTCCGGGTTGATCGGCACGGCCGCCTGTCACTCGACGCACCTGGCAGATCTCGCTTCTGGCGACGAGCAGGTGCGCGACCACCCGCGCGGTCGAGACCCGCTCTTGTTCTCACACGGGCATCACGCCAACCACCTCATTGCTCGTTGTGTCCCTCCTCCAGTTCCGCTTGGCTCCTGCTACTGCAGTTTTGCGAAACCGATGGTTCGGGACGGTTTCGCGCTTTGATCACAGGCCCTTGAGGAACCCGCCGCCACAAGCAGTCGCCGCCTGCTGAAACGCCGGCGACTGGAGGTCGAGCGTGGCCGGGAACACGAGGAGCACTCCGTTGTAATCGGTGATCCTGTCGCTGCCGGCTGGCGGGTTTGGTGGGCCGCTCGCGGGAGCTCTCACGGGGTCGGGAAAGTCCGGAACGCCGTGCCGGCGCATGCACACCGCGATCTGGCGCAGCTGCACCAGCGCCTGCGACTCGAACGGCGGCGGCGCCCCGCCGTTCGGCAGCAGCTTCTGACACTTCGCCTTCGCGGCCGCGAAGGCAGGCGCGGGCGAAACGGGGAAGCTAAATCCCCCTCCGGGCTGCGGGTCTGGGAAGTTCGGAACGCCTTTGGCCCGCATGCACCTGGCGAAGTTCAGCAAGTTCTGACCGGGTTGCGCCGGACTCGGGCTCGAGCCCGGCGAACTTGACGCCGAGGTGGCTGCGGCGCCCGTGTTCGCGGCAGCCGACGCAGTCGAGCTCGCCCCGCCACCCGTCGTCGCGCTCGGTGAGCTTCCACCGCAGCCTGCCACCAGGACCCCGCTGGCGACGGCCACGATCGTGAAGAGCCAGGCTCGCGTCGGGCGAGTCGGTCGCTTGGAATGGATGTCTTCGGGCATATGGTCAGTTTCCTGCATGGCTTTCTCCTCTTCCTTAGAGAAGTGACCCGCCTTCCTAGAAGACTCCGAAACAGTCTCTGCCGAGCAATTGCCAGAATCCGGTCACACTTCCAGACGGGCGCCTGCGCACTTTACCGACTCTTGGTCCATCGACCCGATTCGGCTTCTTCAGGGGCTTCCTAGGAGGCTGGTGTGAATCGGCGTGTGGTGAGCGGCGGGCGCGCGGCTGAGGGCCGCTGGGCGGGGGTGGCTGGGGCCGGCGTCGGTGCGCGGGTGTGACGCTGGCGGGTTCGGTGTGTTGTTGTGGGGCCGCGGAGCGCTTCGAGGCCGGTTATCTGGGCTTGTTGCGGGGTTCCGTGATGCTCAGGCGGTGTTTGTCGCCCATCCGCCGGCCTGGCGGGTGAGTCCGAGCGTGGCAAGGCGTGCGAGGTTGACGGCGGCGGCGAGCAGCGCGAAGTCGGCGTTGACTTTGGTTTGGCCGCGTACGCGGGCTCGTCGGCCGCCGTGTTTGCGTCGCATCAGGTGAGCGATCTTGCGTTCGACTTTGGGGCGCGTGGCCGTGTAGTCGCCCTTCCATGCCGGGTCGGTTTGACGCTCGCGGGCGCGAGTGAGTTGCTGTTCGTGCGGACCGACCTGGATTGTGCGCCCATCACCCGAGGTGGTGCATTGTTCAGCCAGTGGGCAGCCCTGGCACGCTTGGCCGAAGCGGGCGATCCGCATGTCGCGCAGGGCTCGCAACATGGCGATCTGGCCAGCCGGACAGGTGACCGTGCCCTCCTTTAGGTCGATCGCGAACGCGTCCTTGGCGAACCGTCCGCCGGGCGCGACGGGCGGCTGGACCTTGCACATGATGTCTGCGTCGGCGTCCTCGAGCGTTGCCAACACCGAGCCGGCGCCATAGGCTGCGTCGCCGTAGACCGCAAGGCGCTCGCCGTCAACAGCGGCCGGATCGCGCTGGCCGCTGTCAAGCGGGATCCGGCTCGCCGCTATCAAGCGGGCCCGGCTCGCCGCTAGCGGCCGGGTCCGGCTCCCCGCCGTCCCGCGGGTCGCGCTGATCGCTGTCGGCCGGGTCCGGCTCGTCGCTGTCGAGCGGGTCGCGCTGATCGCTGTCAGCTGGGTCCGGCTGGTCGCGGTCGGCCGGGTCGCGCTCGCCGAGCGGCGGCTGCTCGATGCCAGCTGCGCTGGGCCTTGGGAGCTCCTCGGTGAGCAACTCGTTGACCGCTTCGGCGTCCCCGACATTGCCGGCGGTGACGGTCGTGGCAGTGATCAGCTCGCTGTCGGGGTCAACCGCGACATGCCCCTTGTAGCCGTCAAACCCGCGGGCGGCGGTCTTGTGACCATGCCGCGCGTCACGGTCGACGGTCGAGATGATCCGGTCCTTGGCGACCCGGCGCGCGATCCTCAACACCCCGTCGGCGCCCTCCTCGAGATCCTGCCCGACGACCGCCGCCAACAACGCCCTGGCCTGCGTCACAGCGTCCGGCAGCTCCCGGCCGTCGAGCGCCCCCAGCAGCGCGCGAGCGTCGCGCGCGAGCGCGTCGATCAGCTCCTCGCGCGCTTTCCGATCCTCGTAGTCACAGACCGGCTTGCCCGCCGTGCGGTAATCGTCATCGCGCACCAACAACCCCCGCAGCTCGCTCTCCAGCCCGCGCCCGCACACGGCCAGCAGCCCCCGGATCGCTGAGCGGATCAACGTCACCGTGTCCATCGTCGCGACCGCGTCATACAACGCCGTTGAGTCCAACACCCGACGGCGGCCGACCAAGCCAGCCCTCTTCGCGGTCTGCAGCACAACCTCGAAGATCCGATCCGGCCGCTCCGACGCCGCCAACCGCGCGCGCATATCGACCAGCACCGTGTGCACGAAATCGGGATAGTCAAACCCCAACCCCCCCGCCGCGTACCGCCAACGCGCGTCATACCTGAACCGATCGACCGCCTCGCGGTCAGAGCACCCCTCGATCCGCTGCAACACCATCACGACCGCCACGATCATCGGCGGCACGCAATGCCGACCCTTCTTCCTGAACAGGTCAGCGAACATCACATCCGGAAACAACGCGAAGCACTCACGGTGCAACAGCGCGTAGATCGAGTCAGGCGCAAGCCGCGACTCGCACAAGCTGCTCGTCGTGGCGAACAAGCGATCGATCCTGCTCGTCCAGCGGGACCAGTTCGCCGCCGGCTGTCGTGCGGGCCGCGCGGCGTGCCTCGGTGAGCAGCATCAGCGCGAGTAGCCCCGCAACCTCCGGATCGTCCGGGAGCGCCCGGTGGGCGATTCGAGCGAGCCGGATCGCCTCCCGGGAGAGGTCGGCGCGCGCCAGCTGCGGGCCGCCGGTCGCTAGGTAGCCCTCGTTGAAGATCAGGTAGAGGATGTGCAGGACCGAGCGCAGGCGCGCCGCCCACTCCTCGCCGGTCGGCATCGCGAACGCGATCCCTGAGGTCTTGATTGTTCGCTTGGCGCGACTGATCCGCTGAGTCATCGTTGCCTCGGGGACGAGGAACGCGGCAGCGATGTCCGCCGTGGCCAGGCCGGCGACCGCTCGCAGCGTGAGCGCGATCGCCGACGCCGGCGTGAGCTCGGGATGGCACGACATGAACATCAGCGCGAGCGTGTCGTCGTGTTCTCCAGCCGCCGGCCGGTAGCGTGGCTCCCGGGCGGCGGCGGCAGCCTCGCGCTCGCGCCGCGAGGTGTCGCTGCGGGCTCGATCGATGAGACGCAACGACGCGACGTGAATCAACCAGCCGACCGGGTTGCCAGGCGTACCTTGGCGTGGCCACTGCTGGGCCGCCACGAGCATCGCCTCCTGGGTGGCGTCCTCGGCGTCTGTGAAGTCGCCAAATCGCCGCGCGACCGCGGCGAGGACCCGCGGCGCGGCGTCGCGCAGCAGGTCCTCGATGTCTCGCGTTGCGCTCACTGCTCGGGCATCGGGGCGCCCATGACTTCGCGCACCTCGATCACCGTCTTGAGTGCGCGTGACTAGGCTCTCGACAAGACGCAGGGGTCGAAGCGGGTTGCCGTGTCCGAAGAGGCGCTTGCCGGCACCCACGAGAAGCGGATCGATCATCACCCTGACCTCGTCGAGCAGGTCGTGCGCAAGCAGCGATTGGACCAACCCCGGGCTGCCGATCACCAACAGATCGTCCCCATCCTCGGCCTTCAAAGCCCGCACGGCCTCACCAACGTCGCCCCTGAGCAGCGCCGAGTGCTGCCACTCGAGCGGCTCGATCAGTGTTGTCGACGCGACGGACTTCGGGCGCGTATTCAGCGGCTCAGCGAGCGCCTGCTCCTCCTCCGATGCGCTGGGCCAGTGCCCGGCAAAGATCTCATACGTGCCTCGCCCGAGCACATAGCCGCCAGCCCCGCCGACAGTCTCAACCACCCAATTCATCGAGAGATCATCGAAGTAGCGCGTGTGCCACCCACCGCGATCGAACCCCCCGCTCCGATCCTCCTCAGGATAGCTCGGCGCCTGCACCACGCCGTCGAGCGACATCCACTCGGTAGCGATCAGCTTGCGCATCACGATGTCCTTTCGTTCGTTGCGCCGCCCCTGGAAGCGGCCTCTCACCTAGCTGTCGGAGCCGGCCCACAGATCTCGACATCAGTCGGCGACGCGGCCAGCGGTAGCCGTCACGACCACGCGCGCGGCGGACCACGGCGAGCACTCGTAGGCGAGGCGCTCGAGTTGTTCATCGTCGCCCGCTCCGACGAGCGTGAAGCTGATCGCTGTAAACCCCAAATTGACCATGAGCGCAATCGGTCGGCGACTTGTTCCGCTGAGCCGGCAACGACTGCGGCCGGCCCCTCGGAGGGCCCTCGATGCTGATCTCGATGTTGCATGCGAGCGTTATTCGCCTAGTCGGCGCCCCACACCGCGGGCGGCAGTGAGGATGTGTGTGTCTCGCATGTGCGGAATTGCTTCACGTGGCGCGAAGCCCAGCGACGGGATCCAGCGGGTCTGCGAGACGCCCGGTCAGACTGAGCGCCCGCGGACCGAACGTCCCCTGGAGGACGCCATCCAGATCCTCCGCGGCACTGGTCGCAGCCGACGTTCAGCTTCACCAGTCGACGGCGGGTTCACCACCACGGAGACGAACACCGCGCTCGAGGGCCTGGCCAACGAGATCTACATCGCCGGCCGCCAAGAAACCGGCTCCAAACGCACCCGCCGCCGGCGAAAGCGATACCGCACCGGCGCCGAGGGCCGGATCAGCCACCTCAAACGCGGCTACGGCCTGAACCGATCACGCCTCAAGGCAACGAAGGCCACCAAATCTGGGACGGCTGGGCGACCCTCACCTACAACCTCGACACCTACACCACCCTCGGATGACACCCGAGAACCCGGGTGATCTGCTCGGTGACCTTCTCGCAGCGGTCCGGGAGATCCTCGAGCGCACAGCCATATCGGGATGTGGCGTCCCGGCTTGCGTTCCATCTGAACGTCGCGGCCTTCAGCTTGGCCTTCGCGCCACGGCTGCGGGCCCGTCGGCGGGCGGTGGCGGCCAGCGCGCGTGCCTCCTTGACTGAGGCGGAGCATCTGACCGGTCTGCTTGGTCAGCTCCAGCACTTCGGCCTTCGCCTCTCCGGACCGCCGGCGGATCGTGCGCGTCAGCGCCCGCATCCGCACCCCGCGCTGCTTGACCTCCACACCCCATCAACCCGACTCATTGCCGCCAGCCTACTCGAAGCCGTCGCCGTCCAAGTCGGCGCCCACCGCACCCCCGGCGGCCTCCACATCGCTGCCTAACTACGATCTTTTGTCCGGGGGAAGTAGCTAGTCCGGAGGGAGCTTGGGCTGCGGCTCGCGTGGTTTTGATCGACGGCTCCTGTCGTGGCGGTGGCGAGCGACGAGCACCGGGTCTGAATCTGCGGTGTCTGGGTCAGGGTGCCTCGACCCGGGAGAGCGCAAATGCTCGTGGTCGGCCGTTTCCACGGAGGTCGCGGGGACCTCCCAGAGGGCACGGGCCGGCACTACAGCGATGAGCCTGCAGGGGGGAAGGTCAACTCAACCTCTGGCTGTGGTCGCTTCGAGCGAGTGCCGGGCGGTCTGCGGCTCGGTGGCGCGAACGCGAGCGCGATCTACCGCCTGGGTCGCGGTCGCTGCAGTGCGCTCACGCACGAGTGAGGCGTGGGGTTCCTCGGCGGGTCTGTGGTCGCAGCGTTCTGACCGCAGCAGCGGAGGTGGCGAGCGAGCTGGCGCGTTTGCGGACGGTAGCGATTACTTTTCGCGCCTGGGGTGGTCTATAGGGCGTCAACAGCAACCTGGAGGTTCAGGATGAGTACCACGGCAACCGGCATCAACCAGCTTTCCCTGGTCTGTATCCCGACGCCGGATCAGGACCGGGCGATCGCGTTCTACGAGTCGATCGGCTTTGAGAAGCGGACCGACACGGTGTTCGGCGGCGGTGCGATGCGCTGGGTGGAGGTGTACCCGCCGGACGGGACCGCCGGCATCGCGCTCGCGCCACCACCGCCGGGCAGCGAGACCACTGCGGCGCAGACCGGGATCACGCTGAACACGACCGACATCGACGCGACCCACGCGGAGTTCAAGGCTCGCGGTGTCGATGTCGACGCCGAGGTGACGCGCTTCGGCGACCCCGTTCCGCCGATGTTCTGGTTTCGGGATCCGACCGGGCACTCGTTGATGGTCGTCCAGCAGAGCTGAGTGCCGGTTCGTGAGTGACGAGTTCTCCGAGCTCGTCGAGCGCCACCGAGCCGAGCTGCACGCGCATTGCTATCGCATGCTCGGCTCGGTGCACGACGCCGACGACGCGCTTCAGGACGCGCTGCTGCGCGCATGGCGGGGAGCGAGCGGGCTGCGGAACGCTCACTCGGCGCGCGCGTGGCTGTATTCGATCGCGACAAACGTGTGTTTGACTGAGCTCGAACGCCGTCGCAAGCGGGTGCTGCCGCACGATTTCGGGCCGGCGGCGGAGCCGACAGCTCCTCCCGGACAGCCGGTGAGCGAGGCGATTTGGCTGGAGCCCTACCCCGACCAGGAGATCGGCCTCGCCAGCTCGGCGTCGTCACCGGAGGCGCGATATGACCAGCACGAGGCGATCGAACTGGCGTTTGTGGCTGCCCTGCAGCACCTGGCGAGCAACCAGCGCGCGGTCTTGATCCTCCGGGAGGTACTCGGATTCTCTGCCCAGGAGTCCGCGCAGATGCTCGGAACGACGGTCGCGTCGAGCAATAGTGCGCTGCAACGCGCCCGCGTCGCGGTCAACGAGCGGGTTCCTGCGCGCACCCAGCAGGCGACGCTGTGCACGCTCGGGGACCGTGAGCTGAGGGCGCTGGTTGGCCGCTACGTCGAGGCGTGGGAGCGCTGCGACGTCGACGCGTTCACCTCGCTGCTGGTGGCAGACGCGAGCTTCGCGATGCCACCTCTGACGACCTGGTACAGCCCTCGATCGGCGATCGCGAACTGGGCGCGAGACTTCCCGCTCTCAGGCGCGTGGCGATGGAGGATTGTGCTGACGCGCGCCAACGCGCAGCCGGCCCTCGCCTTCTACTCATATGACGAGGACGCGCGCGCCTATCTGCCGTTCGCACTCAACGTGCTGACCCTGCGTGGCACGCTCATCAGCGACGTGACCGCGTTCATCGCACGCGCCACCACCGCACCCGCTGCCGATGCGTACATCCGCTTCCCTGAACAGCCGCCTGATCCCGATCGGCTCGCCGGCACCTTCGGCCGGTTCTCGCTCCCCACATCGCTTTGACTGACGGTGCTCACCTCGCGTACGAGGGTGCTGCCGCCCGCGAGCCTGCGGCGCGTGGTGTGTTCGCATGATCTCGGTCGGAACAGGGCGACCGGCGGCTCGTCGGGCCGTGAACGATCGCCCGACTCGCTCGCGCTGATCGCGTTCCCCGGATTGTCGAGTGCAGCGCCGCTGAGGGCGAATGCGTTTCTTGTCCCTTGATGGGACGATGGATCAGTGATCGGCGGGGTTAGCGTGGCCCGTGGTGGCCCGAGCCGGGCCGCGGATACTCCGGCTCGGTTTGCTTGGGGATCGCTCGTGGTGGCGGCGTGCGTGTTGGGGGTGCTCCTCGCGTTTGCCGGGCGTTATGGCTATCACGGCGACGAGCTGTACTTCTTGGAGGCGGGGCGGCATCTGGCGGGTATCCGGATCAGCCGCCGTTCGTGCCGCTGATCGCGCGGTCGATGAGCGGCCTGGCTCCGGGGTCGGTGAGCGTGCTGCGACTGCCCTCCGCGGTGGTGGCGGCTGCGGTCGTGCCGCTGACCGCGGCGCTCGCCCGCCAGTTCGACGCCACACGCGGCGAGCAGTTGCTGGCGGCTGGATCGGTCGGGCGTCGGTGGTGGTGATCGCGATCGGGCACACGCTGAGCACGGCGACGTTCGACGTGCTGGCATGGGTCGTGATCCTGCTGGTGGTGGTCGTGATCCTTCGTGGCGGGAACGAGCGGCTGTGGCTCGCCGTCGGCCTGCTCGCCGGTCTTGGCCTGCTCGATGACGACCTTGTCGCGTTCCTGATGGCGGCGCTGGTCGCAGGGATCGTGATCGCGGGACTGTGGCGTACATTCCGCTCGCCATGGCTGTGGGCCGGCGGGACTCTCGCCATCGCGATCTGGGCGCCGTATCTTCTCTGGCAGGCTGATCACGGCTGGCCCGAGCTGATGGTCAGTCGCGGGATCGCCAACGGCGCCTCGGGCACCTCGACGTCACGGTGGCTGTTCTTGCCCGAGCAGCTGGTGATCGTCAGCGTGTTTCTCGCGCCGATCTGGATCGCCGGGCTCGTGCGACTCCTCCACGCCCCTGAGGTGCGCTTCGCCCGGGCGATCGGCTGGGCGTACGTGCTGCTCGCCGCCGTGTTCCTGATCGCGGGCGGCAAGGTGTACTACCTCGCCGGCATCTACCCGGCGCGCCTGGCCGCGGGCGCCGCGCCGACGCTGCGCTGGATCGGGCGCGGGCGGCGCATCCCACGGCAGCTGGCACTCGCGCTGGCGCTCACGCTGGCGGCGCTCAGTTCGGTACTCATCACACTTCCGCTCACCCCGATCAGCGATCTGCACAACACCTCGTTTGAGTACGACATCGGCGAGACCGTCGCTGGGCCGACCTACACCCACGAGATCGCCGCGGCCTGGAAGGCGCTGCCCGCCACCGTCTGCGCGCACGCGGCGATCCTGACCAGCAACTCCGGCGAAGCCGGCGCCGTCGACCACTACGGTCCGGCGCTCGGGCTCCCGTCGGCCTACAGCGGCCACATGGGCTTCTGGTACTGGGGGCCGCCGCCCGCCAGCGCAACCTCGGTCCTCGGCGTCGGCTTTGACCCCGGGTAACCTGAACCGCTTCTTCGCGCACGTCCGGCTCCTCTCCCGGCTCGATAACCACCTCCAGGTCACCAACGACGAGCAGCACGCCCCGATCTGGCTCGCCTCAGGCCGACGGCACAGCTGGAGCGCTCTATTGCCGCGGTTCAAGGATCTCGGATGACACCGTGCCAAGCGCGACATCCGAACTCCAGCCTCGCTTTCAGTCCACGACCCGGATTGCCGCTGTAGCAGTCCTAATCGCGCGGGTCTGCTTTCGGTCGGAGGGCACCAGATAGCGGTCATTTGCGCGCAGCAGGTGAGCCGGCCGTGGGTGGGTCAGGCGAGCGCTGAGATCACGTCGGTCTGAGCGAAGTCGTCTCCTTTGAACAGCAGCGGTGTCTGCGCGACCTTCGCCAGGGCGTAGGCGAAGCAGTCGCCGTAGTTCATGCTGGCCGCGTGGCGGCCCTTCCCGAACCGGGCGAACGCGCTCCGCGCCGCGTGCACCTGCGCGAGGTCAACGGCGACGCAGCGCACGCCAGCCATCGCGAGGAGCTCATCGAGATCGGCCAGCCCATCGTCGCCAAGCTTGCTCTGCACGACAATCGAGGCTTCGAGCAGGGTGCCCGCCGAGATCAGCGGATCGGCAGCCTCGGCGAGCGCCGCGATGAGCTGATCGCGTTCGGGCTCGCCGAGCAGGATCGCAACCAGCGCTGATGTGTCCAGGACCACCGCTTCTTACGACGGGAGACCGTCGGGGCCGTAGCCAATGATCTCCTCGGCGTCGCGGTCGTCTCGCACCTGACGCTGCGCGCTGCGGTTCGCGATCCGGGTCAGTTCCTGCCGGCGACGCTCACGCGGTACCGCACCGCGGAGCCGCTCAAGCCGCTCGCGGACCGCGACGGTGACTGCAGCTGTAATCGTCTCACCCGTCTCCGCAGCGAGCTCGCGGACGAGTCGATCGGTGCCTTCGTCTTTGATGTTCAGCGCCATCTAGGAAGAATACCACGTCAAATCTTCCTGACTGGCAGCCGATCCCAAGCTTCCGCTCGTCGCTCCTTCGCCGCTACTGGGGCCGTGGAAGCTCGCCGCTTCGAGCTCGGCGCCGGCAGAAGGAGCCATCTCGCGTGACGGCTCGTGCAGCGTCCAAGCAGCGACGGATGTCGGCCGGGGTCTCGAGGAGATCGCGGGCGAGGGGCTGGTGTTGGTCTGGAGCAGACTCGCGCGTGGCCGGCGCCGATGATTTTTGCTCTCGCCGGCGGTCTGAGCCTGTGAGCGACGAGACAAGGAGATTCTCATGCATGACCCTCATATCCTCATCGACGGCGTGGTGTTCGGCGAGTCGCCGCGCTGGCACGACGGGCGCCTCTGGTTCTGCGACTGGGCCGCCGGGCAGGTCGTGGCGGTCACCCCCGACGGCCATCGCGAACGTGTGCTCACGGTCGACTTTCCCGCCTTTCCGATGTCGATCGATTTCGCCGCTGACGGCAGCCTGCTGGTGGTCGGCTCCGCGCAGAGTGCGCTGCTGGGGCTCGAGCCGGACGGATCGCTGGCGCGCCGGGCCGAGCTCGGCGGCGTCACGCGTACCCCGTGGAACGAGATCGTCACCGACGCCCGCGGCAACGCGTACATCAACTGTATCGGCTTTGACTTTCCCGGCGGAGAGTTTGCTCCGGGGCTGATCGCGCTCGTCACCCCCGACGGCGCGGTCCGCCAGGTCGCCGGCGGCGTTGCGTTTCCCAACGGGATGGCGATCACCGCTGACGCCAAGACGCTGATCGTGGCCGAGTCCTACGGCGAACGACTGACCGCCTACGGGATCGACCCAGACGGCGGGCTAACGGGCCGGCGAACATGGGCCCACACGCCCGGCCACCACCCGGACGGGATCTGCGTCGATGCCACAGGTGCGGTGTGGTACGCCGACGTCGGCACAAGTCGTTGCGTGCGGGTCGCGGAAGGCGGCGAGGTGCTTGATACCGTCATCGTTGACCGCGGCTGTTTCGCGTGCATGCTCGGCGGCGAGGACGGGCAGACGCTATTCATCGTCGCCCAACAGTGGGGCCAGCCGCCGGACCCAAGCGCCCCCACCGGTCAGGTGCTGAGCGTCCACGCACCGTCTCCGCACGCGGGACGGCCATGACGCCACGAGTCAGGCCATCGAGTGAGCTCGCTCTGTCCCGACGCGATCGTGCGCGGTGGCGCGGGTACCCGACTGCGGTTCTGACGGGCGGCGCGTCAGGCAGGACCACGAGCGTGGTGCCAGCCCCGCCACTGCTGCGGATCCCGGTTATCAAGTGTTCATCGCGGCGCAGCGGGTAGCTCTTCGCGAGAGCGCTGGGGGGCGCTTCCGGGTCCGCGGGCAGGACTGAGTCCACCTCCATCAGCATGCGGATAGCCGATCGATGGTCTCTTTCGACCCGACGCGGACCACGGGCTCTCGAAGGAGTCTTGATGCCCTATCTCCCTGCCCGGCCTGACCTTGCCCGAGGACCCAGCCCTCGCGGCCAGTTCCATGGTCAACTGGTCAGACCACAAGCTCAGCGCCAGCCCGCTGAACTACATCGCGATGATCGGCTTTGACCACCAGCGACTCGGGCTCCCGGCCGAGTTACCGGGTACCGGCCGGGTCGCTGCGGCGCTGATCGCTGCCGGCTCGCCCGTCGAGGGACAGCCCGGCGACGCCGAGACGCCGCTGATGACCGCAGCCAGCTACGGCGACGCCGAGGTCGCGGAGGTGCTCATCGAAGCCGGAGCCGACATCGAAGCGCGAGCGTCAAGAAACGCGGGCGGAGTGCCCGGCGGGACCGCGCTCATGCACGCCGCGGTATTTGGCATGACTACAGTCCTTGACCTGCTGGTCAGCGCCGGCGCTCAGCCCCACGGCATCGAGAGCGCTGCCGCAATCGGAGACATCACGAGCTGGCTCACCCCAAAGACGCCATTACAAGCCCGAATCCGTGCGCTGACCTTCGCCGCAGACCATCAACGACTCACCGTGATCGACCAACTCATCGCCGCCGGCACGCCTGTCGACGCCGTCGACGAGTCCTTCGGGCGTCACGCGCTGCGGCTCGCGGCACAGAACGGACGAGCGCGCGGCGTCCGCCGACTCCTGGAACACGGAGCCGACCCGACCCTGCGCGACGAGCACGGCCGCACCGCACTTGACCTCTGCCAGCCCGTCCACCGCTACCTCGATAACCCCGGCCACGACGATGTCGACACTCTCCTGCGAGCACACACCACCACACAATGAGCAAGCTCAGCGACTTCATACGGCGGACGCCCGCCCAACCGCATCCACAGCTCAAACCAGATGAGCGTCGTCGGGCAGAGCTCAGCTCGGGTGCCGGTCCGCAGGCAGGCGTCATCCGATCCAAGCCCACGCGATGCGCACGAGCTGCGGGTCGGCGGCCTATGCACACCTCGTCTCGGCGGCGCGCGGAACCGAGACACCCCTGCGGCGGACCTGCGTGCGTAGGACGGCGTAGGCGTTGTGTCCGCCGCCAGGCTGGATGTAGTTCTGGCTGATGATCCACGCGTGGCGGATCCGGCTGGTCCGAGCGGGGGGTGTCAGCGTGTGAAGTGGGGCGGTCAGGAGCACATTCTCCGCGCGTCCCTGGCGCCACACCAGCCGCTAGGACAGTCAGAATCGGGATCGCCCCGCCGCATTGCTGGTGGCGGCCGGCACGGCAAGCGCGCGAGCTCGAGGAAGCGACAGCCGAACCCGCGACCCGAGCCCGATGCGCCGACGGTCGCTTGGCTACCACGTGATCGGGCGGCCGCGACGCCGGCGCCGAGCCACGGCCAGCGCCGTTGTGTGCCAGACACAAGGCATTCGTGTTGACAGAGAGGGGGCGCGTGAAGGAGCCAGCGCGGTCGTCGTGACTCCCTATGTCCGAAGGGAGCGACGCAGGCGGCCCGTAAGCGCTGTTCGTCACGGGTGCTTCGCGCCAAGAGCGGCAGCGTAGACGGCCGCATTCGGCCGGGCGAAAGTGCTCAGTTTGCGTGATTGCGGGCACGCGCTCGATATCGCTTCAGACTTCTGCATCGGTCCGACCGTTAGCTCCGAGTCGGCAAGCACCGGGGCACGGTGTTGGCCATGACCGGGAAGCTTGGGTCGGGACGACGAGGTCCGTCCCGCCGTTCGTGGGAGCTCCCCGGCTGAACACGGGCGTCAGCGCGAAGCGGCTCTGATGGAGCACTTCGCGGTGTCTCGTTGTCGCTCCGTCACCGGGTATCTCTACGGGCGGGTCTTTCGGGACACCTGCTGCTCCGCACCCGATCGGACGAGCCTTCATGGAAGCGACGCGCCCGCAAGCGGTCAGTCATACGGGATCGAGCGTCATCGGTCTGCATTGAAGACTTGGTGATGCGATCACACGCCGCTCGGGCCGGTGCAGAGCCGGCCGGCGGCGTCGTGGGGTTATTGAGAGCGCACGTGCGCAGCGACAGGCAGCCGCACCCCATGCAGGCTACGCCGCTGCGGTCAGCGACGTGACCGATGGTCAGCCGCCCCGCCGTCACGCGTCAGCTTAAGCGCGCTTGAACTGCCATCATCGCCTGCGCGTCCGACTTCACCGTCTGGCAGTGTGGGTGGCCAAGCGGAGATGAGCAGCGCCCATGCCGACACCACCACCCGGGCCGTTCTTGCTCATCCCGAGGTTCGCAAGCTGTGTGCTGCCACGCTCATGGGATCCCTGGCCGTGTGGATCGCCCAGGTGGCCCTCATCGTCGCGGTGCTCGAACACCACGCTGGCAGCTCTCTGGCGTGGGTGCTCCTCGCCAGCACGGCACCAGCGCTGCTCGTCGGATTCGCCGGCGGGGCGGCCTCGGCGTCGGCACCTTGGGAGTCGTCCCTGCGTTCGTCCTCGCGGGAGCAATCCAGGCGGTGGCCGCCGGCGCGCTGTGGACGCTGGATCCGGTCCCCCAGGCATCGAAGCCTGTCGAGGATCGCCCCCGTTTCGGACGGTCCATCGTCGAGGGCTTCACCGCGGTGCGCCGCTACCCTCTCGCCGCCAGCGTCATCGTTGTGGGGATCGCCTGGGGTCTGATCGGCGGTGGCTATGACGTCCTCATCGGCCTCTACGGCGTCCGTCTGCTGCGAGGTGGAGGCGGTCTGGCCGTCGGACTCCTCTACGTCGCCGACGGCGTCGGCGTCCTCGTGGGTTCCTTCCTCGCACCCCGCTTGCCCGCTGACCATCAGCGACGCTGGTACGCCCTCGCCTACGGGCTCCAAGGTGCTTTGTGGGCTGTATTCGCCCTTAGCCATGACCTCGTGCAAGCCATCCCTGCGCTGTTGCTCATGCGGATGGCGAGCGGGGTGATCATCGCGCTCGACACCACCCTTCTCCTTGCCACCGTGCCCGACCGCCTTCACGGCAGGATCTATGCGCTGCACACAACTACCTACGGGGCGGTCATGCGCGCCTCTCTGGCCATTACCGGAGCGCTCCTGCTCTCCGTCTCCCCCCGGACCGTGACCCTTGGCGCGGGAGGGGCCTCGATGGTTGTAGGCGCCATCTGGTGGCTGGCCGTAGGACGAACCTCGGCCTTCCGAACCGGTAAGCAACCACCGAACAGCCGGACTGGCTGGATGGGAGAGACCTGAACGATCAGCCGGAAGATGCCGCTCTTGTGCGCTGAACGAAGCTCCGGGCCGACGGAATCGGCGCCAACGCGCGCCGTGTCCTAACCGAGCGACGGCGCGACGGACGCCGTCGCGTGCCCGCCCGGCGTGCTTGGTTGTTCAGGTTGGGCCGCTGGTCAGCCGGCGTGGTTGGCCGGCTCGGTCCTGGTGACCAACTGGTCGACCCACTCGGCCGGTGATCTGCCGGGTGGCGGCGTTGATCCGGTCCCAGGCGTTGATTGCCGCGATCGCGACCACAAGCCCGGCGAGCTGCGACTCGTCGAGCCCTGCGTTCGTTCTCTCGCGGGTGTGCGCCTCCGAGACGACCCCGCGAGCCCCGGGAGAGCGATGTGAGCATTTGCTCTTGGTCGTGATTACCGGACGGCCGGTGCTGCTGTGTCGCGGCGGCGGGATCGTCTGTTGCGAGGCGCTTTTTGGCGTCGTCGTCCTCGCTGGAGGTGAGACTTGGGAGTCTGGGCTATTCCCAGGAGCCGGGCTGGACGTTGAGTGTGGTGTTGACGCGGTTGAAGAAGTTGGTCAGCGCGATCATCGAGACGAGTGCCGAGAGGGCGCGCTCGTCGAACTGCTCTGCTGCGTCGGCCCAGATCTCTTCGGTCACGACGTCTGGGTGGTCCGCCAGGCGGGTCATCGCCTCGGCCAGTCCGAGTGCCGCCCGTTCGGCGTCGTCATACAGCGCAGACTCGCGCCAGGCCGGCAGCGTCAGCAGCCGCTCGCTGCTGAGGCCGATCCGCTCGGCGTTCGTGATGCCGGACGCGATGCAGGCGTTGCAGCCGTTGATCTGGCTGGCGCGCATGTGGACCAGTTCGAGCGTCTCCTGCGGGACCCCGCCTGCGTAGATTGCTTTCATGATCTGTTGCACGCCGGCGACGGCGTCCGGCGAGCTGGCGTTCTGCAGGCGTGCTGAGTGTGTCTGTGTCTCGGGCATGGTTCCTCCGTGGAGCGTCGCTCCGGTGGTGTGAACTGCGGCTACGGACCAGACGGATGCGGGGCCGCGGAGGTAACGTCGGCGTGGTGTGTTACCTCAGCACCCCAGCGGGCGTCTGGAGAAGATGAGCAGCGACGTCAGCGATCTCGCCGCCGAGTTCGAGCGGCACCGCCCCTATGTGCGGGCGGTCGCGCTGCGGATGCTTGGGTCCGGCAACGACGCTGAGGACGCGGTTCAGGAGGCCTGGCTGCGGTTGAGCCGCGCGGGTGGGGACGGCATCGAGGATCTTCGTGCCTGGTTGACGACGGTCACCAGCCGGGTCTGTCTGGACATGCTCAGGAGTCGGCGCACGCGCCGTGAGGTTCCGATTTCGATCGACCTCGACGAGTTGCTCAACGACGGCGACTTGGCGGAACCCAGGCGTCGGCCGGCGACGCCCGAGGAGGAGGTCCTGCTGTCCGAGTCGGTCGGCATCGCGCTGCACGTCGTGATGGACAGCCTGACCCCCGCCGAACGTGTGGCGTTCGTGCTGCACGACATCTTCGCCCTGCCGTTCGTGCAGGTCGCCGACGTGCTGGGCCGATCGACGGCTGCCGTGAAGATGCTCGCCAGCCGCGCGCGCAACCGAGTGCGTGTGGTGGCTCCTGAAGAGCTCCGGGAGGACGCCGGGGACCGTGCCGTCGTCGACGCGTTCCTCGCCGCCGCCGGCACCGGTGACCTCTCAGCGCTACTCGGGCTACTGGCACCCGACGTTCAGCTGCGCACCTTCGACCCCGAGGGCGTCAGGCTCATAAGCGGCGCGAAGAAGGTCGCCGCCCAGGCCGGCGCCGGCGCGCGTCGCAGCGCAGCGCAGCGTCTAGTGATCCGGCCGGTCACCGTCAGGCAATCAGCAGGAGTGCTGATCGTCCTCGATGGCCGACCCATGTTCGTCCTGACGTTCACCGTACAGGACGGACTAATCACCAAGATGCGATCGGTCAACCATCCCGAGCGGCTGGCGCAGATCGTCCCGTCGTGGGCGACATGACCGACCCATTCACGCAGCATCCCGTGCGTCTCTCAATGCAACTCTGGGTCCGCCAGCACCGTCTCGCTGCCCAGACCCGCTTTCGCGTCAGCGCGACATCTGGCTAACGGTCCGGTCGCTCTGAAGACCCCAGATGCGCGGACTGCAGGGGAGCCGGCACTTCTCGTCCGACGGCGCCGAGAGCTGCTGGAACGCGTCGTGCTCGTGGCGACGAGGAGGTCTTGCGGAGCGACCGGATCGTAGACCTGGATTCGTGCTCGCGGGGGTACTGGTCGCTGACGACGCTAGCGTGGCTGCGTCACTCAGGCGGTGATGCCGCGGATGTCGAGTTTGGCGACCAGTTCGGGGTCGTTGAACACGTCGATGGCCGCCGCGCGGTCGTCGATGACTGTGAACGCCAGCACGGCGAACGGTCGCTCGCCGTCGAACGCGACCACGCCAGCAGCGCCGTTGACCAGCGCCGGACGGACGTACGGTGCGAACCGCCGGGCTGACATCGCCCCTTGAGCGACCCGCTCGGCGCCGTGCAGCTCGATCGGTTCGCCGTCGCGGCGGTGGGCGCGGAGCACGACCTCGGGGTCGAGCACCGCCACGAGCGCGTTGAGGTCGCCCTCCCGGGCAGCGGCGAAGTAGGCGTCGATCACCGCCCGCTGTCGGGTCAGGTCGGGGTCCGGCGGCGGCGCCGCGTCGCGCACGCGGCGGCGGGCGCGGCTGGCGAGCTGACGGGTCGCCTGCGGTGAGCGGTCGACCATCGCTGCGATCTGCTCGAACGGCACGGCGAACATGTCGTGCAGCACGAAGGCGAGCCGCTCGGCCGGGCTGAGCTCGTCCAACACGACCTGCAGCGCGATCCCGACCGAGTCCGCAAGCATCGCCTCGTGCTCGGGATCGGTCCCGGCCGCGGGGTTGTCGATGATCGGCTCCGGGCGCAAGCCGTCGAGCGGCTGCTCGCTGCGAGTCCGGCGGGACCGGAGCATGTTCAGACAGATCCGGGCGACGACCGTCGTCAGCCACCGCTCGAGGTTGTCGATCTGCTTTGCGTCGGCCCGCTGCAGCCGCAGCCACGCATCCTGGACAGCGTCGTCGGCCTCGCTGACCGAGCCGAGGATCCGGTAGGCGACCGCGCGCAGCTGGGGCCGCTGGCGGTCAAAGCTGTCGGCCAGCTCGAGTTCGTTCATGCTCGTCACACCATCGGGGTCTCGCGGGTCATGGTGGATAGACCCCCGAACCCCAACCAATGTGACAGGAGGTGCCCGATGGCACGCATCCAGGGAGTATCAAGGAGCAACGCCGGCCCGATGGTCCGCCTCGTCTACCGACTCGGACCGAGGATGATGAAGAAGATGACCGGCCGCGAGCCGCAGACCGGCAGCGGGATGGAGCCGATCGAAGTGTGGGCCCACCAGCCGAAGATGATGATGGCGATGGGCAAGTTCAACCAGGCAGTGCGCAAAGGGAAGTCCGTCGACGAGCGGCTCAAGAACCTGGTCGAGCTCAAAGGCGCGCAGATGATCGGATGCGAGTACTGCGTTGACCTCGGCTCGCAGATCTGCCGCAACTCCGGCCTCTCCGACGACGAGCTCCTGGCCATCCCGCGCTACCGCCAGAGCGACCTCTTCAACGACCGCGAGAAGCTGGCGCTCGACTACACGGTCGCCGTGATGCGCACACCGGTCGAGGTCAGCGACGAGCTATTCGCTCACCTCAAAGAGCACTTCAGCGACGAGCAGCTCGTCGAAATCACCGCACTCCTAACGCTCGTCAACCTCGACCGGCTCAACGCCGCCTTCGGGATCGGCTCGGCAGGGTTCAGCGAAGGAATGGTCTGCGTACCCCCGGATCGCCCCGCCCCCAA
Organism: uncultured Solirubrobacterales bacterium; assembly: GCA_963709135.1. Taxonomy (GTDB): domain Bacteria; phylum Actinomycetota; class Thermoleophilia; order Solirubrobacterales; family Solirubrobacteraceae; genus Palsa-465. Next base: position 90,239 of record CAVPVI010000014.1, read on the forward strand.
CCCCGCGCTGACGAGGATTGCCTAGAGAACGGTCCGAGCAGCCGCGCAAGCGATCCGGAGCGCACTCCGCTCGGAGTCCAGCAACTCGCTGCCGGGCGCACCTCGGCATCGCTTCCACCTGCTTCGTTCTTAGGCCGCGCACCCACACGGTCTCGGCACCGGACCTCCCTTGCGCGGAAACGGAAGCAAGCCACACCCGGGGCGCTGCGTCAGCCGGCGAAGGTCGCGAATGTCCAGTGGTTTCCGTCGGGGTCTGCGATGGTGAAGTCGCGGGAGGGATAATCCGTTTGGTCAACGAGCGGGTGCACGACCACCGCTCCAAGTGCGTCTGCTCGCGCCATCACAGCGTCAGGATCGGAGCACACGACATGCAGGGAACTGGTCCCCGGCCGGCAGGGTGTGCTGCGCTCCTCGGTGCTGGAGAGCAGGACCCGTCCGCCTTCGGGCCAGTCGAGCTGGCAGTGATGGATCGCCCCTACGCCCTCGCCTGGGATCAGGAGGTCTTCAGTGAACCCGAGGCCCAGCAGCCAATCGTGCAACTCCGACGCGTTCTCGCTGACGACGCTCGCCCAGATGCTGGGCTGTCGGATCCCGCTGGTACGGACGCTCATCTCTGCTATGCAGCCTACCCTCCCGCTTTCACCGCGGCACCGACACCTCGCATCACGGCTGGAGATGCGCGCTTTGCGCGGATCTCGGGGCCGGGCGACGGCCTCTGGCGTCGAGCCCGCCGGAGCCGACGCCGGAGACGCGCAAACGGCGCAAGGCAGGGAACCCGCCGTCAGCGAGGCGAATTATCGCTGCGGCATCATTGCAGGTCCCAGCCGAAGTAGACCTCGGCACCGATGATCTGGTCGCCGCCACGTAAGGCTCGCGGTGGAGAAGCCCAGGTCATCCTGGATCGATGGCAGCGCGACGTTGACGATCGTTACGTCGAGGACGATCATCAGCATCCCGCCGCACAGGACGTACAGCGCGATCCACCGCGGGTCGCGTGCGCCGGCCCGGCTTCGCATCAGTCCGAGCCCGGGCTCTGTAGGTGGGTGGCGAGCGCGTCGATCATCGCGTTAGTGCCGTGCTCGCGCTCGGCCGGCGTGTCAAGCCCGTCCAGGAACACGCCCTGCTCGGTGAGGGTCAGGCGCGTGCCATTACCGGCCGCCTCGAATTCGATCGTCGTGACCGACACCGAGATCCTCGCGTCGTCGCGGTGCATGTCGTACGTGTGGACGATCCGCCGGCCGGGCAGGATGTCCGCGTAGACGGCGTCGAAGCTGTACACCGCTCCGTCGGGCGCCGAGACCGACAGGTGCTCCCGGCCACCCTCGCGGAAGTCGAGCGAGTACGACCCGGCGTGCTTCTCGGCAGGCCCGAACCACTGAGCCTTCGCGGCCTGGTCGGACCAGGCGGCGAAGACCCGCTCCGGGCTAACTGCGTAAGTCCGCTCGACCACGAACGTCGAATGGACGGTCGAGCGTTCGCTGACGGACTGATCGGTGCTGCTCACTCTCGGGTCTCCTGTTCTGTTTGGTTGCTCTGTTCGTCAAGGAAGTCGGCCAGGCGATCGAGTCGCTGTTCCCAAGCCGTCCGCCGCTGCGCCACCCAGCCCTCCGCCGCGCGCAGCGCGACGGGCTCGATCGAGCAGGTTCGGACCCGCCCGAGCTTCTCACTGCGGACAAGACCGCTGGCCTCGAGCAGGTGGAGGTGCTGAACGACCGCAGGCAGCGACATCGCCAGCGGCCGAGCGAGCTCCGACACCGACGCCGGACCGCGGGTCAGGCGATCGACCATCGCGCGCCGACTGGGATCGGCGAGCGCCTGGAAGAGGAGGTCGAGCTCCCGTTCGGCGGACTCTGAACACTTAGGCACACGCTTAAGTATTACGCACGCCGGACGTGCGATGCCGAGCACAATGTCGGCTCCTGCCGCAATTCGTATCGATACGCCCGCAGTTCCGCGGAGAGCGCGCCTCCGGCGGGCTTGAGGGGAACGCCCGCGCGGGAAGGAAGGCGGGCCGGACGCCTCCCGATTACGGATGGTCTCGCAGCGACGTGGGAGCGAGTCGCCGGGAACGTCGACTCGCTCGCCGATCGCTGCGGGTGTGAGCCCCCGATCGAAAAGCACATATCGCCACGGGTCGACGGGACGCAATCCCAGGAGGCTAGACCGGTCCGACGAGCGGGAGCTCTCGAGCGGCCACGTCCGAGGTCGAATGTCTGCGGCAACGCCCCGTTCCTGCTGTCCGTCTGCTTCAACACACACAGACGATGGCTCAACATGGGAGGATCTGAAGCGTGTCAACGACCGTGCTCGAACGGGCGTCCGCTGGCGATGAGCTTGCCTTCCGCGAGCTCACGGAGCCCTTCCGGCGCGAACTGGAGTTCCACTGTTACCGGATGCTCGGCTCGGTGCAAGATGCCGAGGACGCCCTGCAGGAGACGATGCTGGCCGCTTGGCGCGCGCTGAACAGTTTCGAGCGGCGAGCGAGCTTGCGGACGTGGCTCTACCGGATCGCGACGAACCGATGTCTGAACGTGCTGCGCGACGCCGGTCGCCGCCCGCAGTCGGTACCGCCGCTGACGTTTGAGATACCCGCCCCGACGAGGATGTCCGATTCGCGCTGGCTTGAGCCGTATCCGGATGATCGGCTCGGCTGGCTGGCGGACAGCCAGCCAGGACCGGCGGCGCGGTATGAGGGCCGTGAGGCGATCGAGCTGGCGTTCATCGGCGCGTTGCAGCGCCTGCGCGTGTTCCTGCGCTGCTCGTCGGCCGGCGCGGCCGCCTGGGCTGTGGTGAGCAGTTTCCACGCGAGCCGCTCGACGAGCGCGTCGGCGACGCGAGCGGCGAGGTGGCGGTGCGGAGGCCCGGCAGTGTTCGGCTACCCGCAGGCGGGCCGTGAGCCGGCCGGTGATGGCCGCTGAGCACCACCACCGCGCCGCCGCCGACAACCAGCGCTACGGGCACAGAAGCCATCACAACCAGCCCGCCGAAGGTGGGGAGCCATCGCGAACGGTGCGGCAGAGACAGCGGATGGCGCGGTTGTTCGGCTGCGGCACGCTCGCGTAAGCAGTCGATCAGGTCACTTCGTGGCTGGAGTGTCGCCAACCCGGCCCGCCACCCGTCGATCAGTTCCTAGTCACTAAGCATGGCGAACCTCCGCTGGTGCGTCGGCGGTCGAAATCTCGTTCTCGCCGAATGACGCAACGTCTGCAGAAGCGCGTTCTGCAGAAGATCGTCCGCGTCGGCGTGATCGCCAGTCAGGACATATGCCGTCCGGAGCAAAGTCGGCGCAGAGTCAGCCACGAACCGCTCAACGCAGCATCGAGCGAATCGCCTCGAACAGAGTCGCTGTTGCCGCTCACACCCATAAAGACGCTCCGCACGGCCGAACGGTTGCACACCATCCAAATCGGGTGTCCGCGTTGGGTGCTAGCGGCGGTCTCGGAGAGCCGCCAGGCGCGGACGGGACTGCTGGTTCGGAACGAGACCGGCGCTCTAACGCCGGCAACGAGAGGACGACGCCGAGAGCGCCCCTCTCGTTCCAACTCGATATCGGCCGCTTGTCGCAGCCAGCGGGTGCCAACAACGACTGCCGCCCGTCGGCTATCGCTCACGCAGGTCCCGACCCCGCGTGGCCGGGCACCTGCTCGTCGCCCATTGCGCAACCGGCGGCGTCGCTGACCACCTGGGCGTCTTGAGCGACCAGTCCGGGGCCCTGCTTATCCGCGAAGAGAGGTGCCGGTGCTAGCTGGATTCCAGCTAGCACCGACCTCTCCCTTTGGGCGAAAGCAGCGGCAACGCGACCATGAGTCTCGCCGCTCCTATCGCGTGGATCCACCGGTCGCGGAGTGGCACACCGACCGCGAGAACGCGTTTGTGCAATGCCACGATCTCGATCGTTGGGCCGGCACCTGCTTCTCGCTCGGCACGAGCATCTCGGCGCCGCGGACGACAGACGTGCAATGCGCGGATCTCAGGGCTCGGAGCGGCTTCATGACGTAAAAGGCGGTGTGAGGGATGGCTGAGACGTGCTCTCCGCGCAAGGGAGGGAAGTCGCCGGCACGCCCGAGATGCTCGTGCGATCCGCAGAGCGGGTCTCGTGACCGATCACTCGCTTCCCAGCGCGCGCATGCGAGGGTGCGCGGGCCGTGCCTAGGCTTGAGCGCCAGCGTCGAAGTCGAGCTTGAGCGCGCGGTCAGGCCGATTTTCCTGTGCTGAAGATGGGTAAGCCGATCTCGGTCCGCCACGCTGTGCTGTCCGGCGTGTCGGTGTCTGCGACTGTGTAGTACTCACGGATCGGGCCGGCGACACCGAGTTCGTGACGCGCGACGTGAGCGGCCAGCGCCCCATAGGCCAGGTCGAGCCCCTCGACCGGCCCGTGATGGGTGACGGACGCGAGTTCTGCTGCGGGAACGACGGTCGGGCGCACGCGGCCGATGGCCTGGATCTCCTCGACGTATGGAACGAATACGGTCATCTGACCGTGCTCGTTCGCGAAGAGATCGTCGTCATAGATCCCCCGGCGGGGCCGGTTACCAGGACATCCTGGCCAGTGAGGGTCGCGCGGAGCTCGCCGAGCGCGCCGCGCAGCCAAAGTCCGAGGCCGTTGATCTCGACCGACTCGGTGATCGCGGCCGCCGGGGTTGCTTCGACTGTTCTGTGCGTGACCGATAGCGACTGACCTCCGGCCTCACCGTCCAGCAGGTTTCGCAGCGACGCGACCGCCGCCTGGGTCTGCGCCAGGCTGTCCTGGAGCGTGTCCAGATTGCGAGGCGATCAGAGCGTTGCGGGTTGTCGGGTCCGGCGAACTCAAGACATCACGGATCCGCTCGAGCGGCATCTGAAGGTCGCGGAAGCGGCGGATGACCTGGTCCGGGGGAGGTGCTCGTCGAGGTACACGCGGCAGCGGTGAACCCGCTCGACATCGCCAACGTGTTGGGCCTGGTTGGCACGCCGCTGCCGATGATCCCGGGCGGCGACTTCGCCGGGAGCGTCGTCTCGGGAGGCGATAACGTTGGCGAGGAGGTCTGGGGCTGCGGGCCGGCGCTCGGTCTTGCGATCGGCGTGAAGCGACCGGGCACACACGCGCGGTTCGTCACGATTCCGAGAGTTGGCTATCACGCAAGCCCGAGTCCCTGACGATGGTCGAGGCCGGCGCTGTCGGGCGAGCCTATTGGTGTTGGGTGGCCTGGCAGACGGTGATCGACATCATGAAGCTCACGGCGGGCGAGACGCTCCTGATCACCGGCGGGGCCCGGAATGGTCGGGCAGGCGGCTGCCGCCATCGCTCGCTGGCGTGGCGCGCAGACGATCATCGCCGACCGTCGTAGGCCCGACGGCGTCGAGCAGTTCATCGACACCGGCTCACGCGACATCCGCGAGGCTGTGCTCGGACTCACCGATGGAGCTGGTGCCGACGCGGTGCTGGACACGGTCGGCGGCGAGTTGTCCGGGCCTGCTGTCGGCAGCCTGCGGTTCGGCGGTCGGATGCTCGGGCTCCACGGCGGTCCCGAGCCGATCGAATTCTCGCTCGGTGACATCTACAGCCGGCAGCTGCGCGTCACCGGGCTCGCCAGCGTGTTCAACGACGGGGCTGACGTCGCGCGCATCTTCGACCAGCTCCGTCCGCTGTTCGACCGCGGCTTCCTGGCTCCTCCGGCCGTCGAGACGTGGCCGCTCGCCAACGCCACCGAGGCGTATCAGAGGGTGATGAACGGATCGGCCGGCATCAAGCAGGTGCTGCTGCCGACCGGCAGCGGGTCCTAGGGAGTTCAGCGAGCCCAAACGCCTCGGGTGATGGCGCCGACACCTGCCCAGGCGGGTCACTCGTCCGGTCTTCGATGGGTGACCCGCTCGGCATGTCCTGTCGCCACGGCGTCGGCGAGTTCGGCGCCGGCCTTGCGCAGGCACGCGGCCAGGTCATCATCGCCGGGGTTGTCAACCCAACGATCAAAGCCGGTTCGAAAGATCGCGACAGCAACGTCCGCGAGCAGTGTGGCGCTTGCCGCTTGGCTGCCTCTGCGAACCAGCTCGGCCGCGAGTGCGTCGGCAACCGCGGCGAACTTCGTTCGCCCCCGTTCCTGCAGCTCAGGGCTACGGGCGATGACCTCGCGACGCTGCGCGGCGTGTAAGGCAACCTGGGCGCCGAGCATCGCGCCGACGTCGCCGAGAGCCGTGAGCAGCGCTTCAAACGGGCTGAGCTCCGGGTCGGCCCCGCTGAGCGCCTCGACCAGCAACCCCGGCAGCCGTTCGGAGCCAGCAAAGAGAACGTCGCGTTTGTCGGTGAAGTAGCGGGAGAACGTACGCCGATTCAGTCCTGCGCGGTCAGCGATCTGGGCCACGGTGACGTTCTCGTACCCGAGCTCGAGGAACAGCTCGATCGCGACGGTCCGTAGTCGTTCCTCTGCTTGGGCATCCCACCGAGGCATGCGCCCAGCCTACAACGATGTCCCAGTGCGACATGGCTCGTGCTACCGTGGATGTTTCACTGGGACATCAATCTCTGGAGGTACGCGTGGGTCACGACCGCGTCAAGCCGACAAGAACGCATCGACGCGGCGCTGCGCGAACTACCGGACGGCTGTGCGGGCAGCGCCCTGGACGTCCGAGACGAGACACAGATCGCCGCCCTGTTCGAGCGCGTCGGCGAGTTCGATCACCTTGCGTTCACCGCCGGCAACGCATTCACGCCGCGTCCACTCGTCGACCTCGGCCTCGGTGACGCGCGCGCGATCCTCGACGTTCGCTTCTGGGGCGCCGTCGCCGTCATCAAGCACGCGGCACCCCGGATCAGGCCCGGAGGCTCAATCGGGCTGACCACCGGAACAGTCGGCCAGCGACCGGTCCCCGGCGCAGCGCTTGCCGCCGCCGGCGCTGGAGCCGCCGAGGGCCTCGCCCGCGGACTGGCTGTCGAACTCGCCCCCGTCCGCGTCAACGCCCGATGGCGTGGTGGTGCGGAGCGCACGGTGCGGCTTGCGCCGTCGTTGATCACCGGGTTGCGCCGTCACGCGGACGCTCGTGGGTTGACGCTCAGCGCGACGATCGCGGAGGCAGCGAGGCTGTATCTCGATCGGGTTCACGAGCGACACGGTGGCTCCGCGCGTTGAGATCTAGTTCGTGGCTGACAGGCTCGCCAGCCGCGCGCCTGGCGCAGGTGTACGCGATCGCGGCGCCCGACCGGCGGCGGATGACAGGCAACGATGGGAACGATGATCAACGACGTGATATCGCAGGACGCACGGACGGGCCGCGTGGCGGCGATCTACGCGCGGGTGTCCTCCGAGCGCCAGCGCCAGGACGAGACGATCCAGAGCCAGACCGTCGGGTTGCGTGAGCTCGCCACGGCGCGCGGGCTGCTGGTGCCCGAGGACTTGGTGTTCGAGGACGAGGGGTTCTCCGGCGCGAGCCTGCAGCGCCCGGCGCTCGAGCGGCTGCGTGACCGTGCCGCGGAAGGAGCGTTCGAGGTGCTGCTCTGCCACGCGCCGGACCGCCTCGCGCGCCGCTATGCCTACCAGGTGCTGCTGCTCGACGAGCTCGCCCGCGTCGGCGTGGAGGTCTGCTTCGCGAAGGAGCCCGAGCGGGGCGGTACCCCGGAGGACGAGCTGTTGCGCCAGTTCCAGGGGATGATCGCCGAGTATGAGCGCGCGCAGATCGCGGAGCGCACCCGCCGCGGGAAGGCGCACCGCGCGCGGACCGGGTCGCAGGCGGTGATGTCCGGCGCGCCGTACGGCTACCGGTACGTCAAGAAAGCAGACCATTGCGATGCGTACTGGGAAATCGATGAGGTCCAGGCCGAGACCGTGCGCGAGGTGTACACCCGCTACGTCCAGGACGGCGTCTCGATCGGGGAGCTCACGCGGTGGCTGACAGACCGGGGCGTTCAGACCAAGACCGGCAAGCTCACGTGGGACCGCTCGTCGGTGTGGGCGATGCTGCGCAACCCGGCCTACCGCGGTCAGGCGGCGTTCGGGAAGACCAAGACCTCCGAGCGTCACGGCGGACCGACGCGCACCACCCGTCAGCGCGGTGAACGTCACGGCCGTCGGCTCACCCGCCAGGACCAGCCAGCCGAGAAGTGGACGTTCATCCCGGTCCCACCGCTGATCACCGAGCAGACGTTCGAGCTCGCGCAAGCGCGACTGCGCGAGAACGCCCACTTCTCCAAACGCAACACCAAGGAGCTGAGCCTGCTGCAAGGCGTGCTCGTCTGCCGCGAGTGCGGCTACTCCTACTACCGCACCAGCACCCGCACGAGCAACAAGCGGATCTCCTACTACCGCTGCATCGGCCAGGACGGCTGGCGGCACCCCGACGGCAAACGCTGCAGCAGCCACCCGATCCGCGCCGACGAGCTCGACCCGCTCGTCTGGGCAGAAGTCCGGCGCCTGCTCGAGCATCCCGAGCTCGTCCAAGCAGAGATCGACCGCCGCCTGAGCGCGCTGCGCGCAGAGCATCCCGCCGCTCGCCGGCGCGACGCGCTCGAACGCGACCTCGCACGCGCCGACAGCGCGACCGCCCGCCTGATCGAGGCCTACCAAGAACAGCTGATCTCGCTCGACGAGCTCCGCGCCCGCACCCCCCAGCTACGCAAGCGCCAGAGCACCCTGCGCGCGCAACTCGACGCGCTTGACGCCGAGCTGCACAACGCCGAGACCTACCTCAAGCTCGCCGACACCCTCGAAGGGTTCCTCGGCCGCCTCGCTGACGGCCTGGACCAGCTCGAGATCGCCGAACAACAACGCATCCTGCGGCTCGTCGTCCGCGAAGTCCTGATCGGCGGCGACGACGACACGATCACGATCCGCCACTCGATCCCGACGCCTACAGGCCCCCAGGACCCGGGTTACCTTTTGCGTGGGAGCAGTCAGGAGTCCTCCCTTGGGTGGGCTGGCTTGACAACCCAGTGCTGTACTGCCATTGTGAGCACGTGTCAACGACCAAGGAAGAACGACTACAGATCAGGGTCGGACCAGCGGATAAGGCGCTGCTCGAACGAGCGGCCGCTGCGTCACACCTCAACGTGTCGGCGTTCGTAGTCCAGGCAGCAGCCGCGAAGGCCGAGGAGATCCTCGCGGAGCGCTCCAGCATCCGCCTGAGCCGCGAGGCGGCAGCCGCATTCACCGAAGCGCTTCAGCAGCCGGCCCAAGTCAACGACCGGCTCGCGACAGCGATGCGACGCAAGCGCAGCTTCAGCTGGCTTGACTGAGCCCCGCCGGCCGGCGCCGCTGGACCCGCGCCGACACGACGGCAAGCAATTCGACAGCGGCGAACGGGCCCTCGACGAGTGGCTGCGCCGCTACGCCGGCCAAAATCGACGTCGTGACACCGCCGCAACCTGGGTCATCGCTGATGCCGACGATCTCGTCATCGCATTCGCAAGCGTGGCGATGACCGGTATCGAGCGGTCGGCTGCCCCTGAGACCGTTGCTAAGGGTGCTCCGGACCCGGTGCCGGCTCTATTGCTCGGCCGGCTGGCGGTCGATCGCCGCTACGCCAACCTCGGCATCGGGACCGCCCTCGCGGCGCACGTCCTCGCCACCGCGGTCGAGCTCAACGAGAGGGCAGCCTGCCGTGCCGTCGTTGTCACCGCGCTCAACCACACTGCGCGAGCGTGGTGGGAGCGGCTGGGCTTCCATGCGTTCGAGCCGGACGATCCTGATGGTCTCGACCTCTATCTGCTCACTTCCGAGATCGAGGCCACGCTCAAACGGGCGCGATAACTGCGCTCCACGGATTGGCGATTACGAACACGGCGAGGCCTTGTCACCTGATGCCCGCGCGTTGCGGGTCTGGGCTCGTCGCCGGCGGGTGCTCGCCACAATCACGAAGCAGGACTGCGGCGTCTCGTCCAATCGGTTGGCGGACGGCGAACCGGTGCGCGCTGCTCGGGCCAGACATGATCACACCTGCGGCACCCACGCCGACCGCCGGACCGACCAGCGCTGCGCACGATCGCGGTCGCGGGGGGCGTCCCGAAACTGTGTAGGCGGGGGCCTGGGCCTCCTTCATTGTCTTGCAGGACTTGAGGGAACCTACGCCGTCTCGCTGACGGCACCCGCACGGCTATTTACCGCCCTCCTGAGACGCAGCCGCCTCGAGCGAACCGTCCTGAGATCTGCCAAACGCGAGAGAGCCCAGAGCGTGGGAACCCTCAAGTGACACGGGACCTCGATCCGGCACACCAGCCTGTTGCGCGCAACGGGGCCCGCGGGAGCGAGCGACGCCGGGCTGCGACTCGCTGGTTGAAGGAAGCGACCGGCCCTTCCTGCAACTGCACGACATATCGAGATTCGTGGTTCGTTAGGCGTCAGTCGCGTGTGCCTGCTGGAACGACCGGATCTCGCGTGAGGCGTCGATCTCCTTCGACGCGCGGCCGAGGATGGCTCGATGGAGCAGGCTCATCCGTCCGCCGGGCCAGGTGTGGCCGGCGTCTTGAGAGGTCCAAAGGGTTACCTCGCCAGGGCCTCCCTGCTGTCCGTAGGTGGTGCGGGTCAGGGTGCGGCTGACCTCTTGCAGGGTCGATGAGCGCGGCGAGAAATTCGAGGTCGCCGTCGAGGTTCCATTGGTGTCCCGCGCCGAGGCGGAGCGACGCTTCGGGGAACGCGACCACCGCACCCGCGGTTTCGGCGAGACCATCCAGGCCGGTCAACCGCGCCTGGCGATCGGCGGTGGTTCGGCTCCCGTGCAAGCCGAGCACGAGCCCCGTGGGTGTCCCCTCAGGTTCTGCAAGCAGATACCTTCGCGTCGCTCCGGCAACCTGTATCGAGCGGCTGCTCCTCCTCATGCCTTCGCCTCCATAGCTGCGTCGGTTCCTGGCCGTCCTCGATCTTGGCCGCCGACTCTCAACTGCTGAGGCGAGTCGCCAGGTCGAACGTGTTGGCCATCTCTCTCGCGTACTTGTCGATATCGAGATCCGGATCGGCGACGAGCCGAGGTGGTATTGCGTCGATGGCGGCGCGTATAGCCACGGCCATGACCTCGGGATCGAAGTCATCACGGAACTGCTGTGCCGCCTGGAAGCGAGCTAAGAGGTCACTGAGGAGCCGCACGGCTCGGCCCACCTCGATATCGCGGAAGAGACGGTGCTGTCGATCGACGGTCACACCGCTTCGCGCGATGTCGATGATCGCGACCATGTGGTTGCGATGCTCGCGCATGAAGCTGAGGTTCGACTCGATGTAGACCCTCAGCATGCCGGGGCCGGTCGTCTCGGCGACAACGCGCGGTCGGATGTAGTCGACGCCTGCCGCAATGACCTCCTGCACCACCTGCGCGATGAGCTCGTCCTTACCAGCGAAGTGGTAGCTGATGAGGCCCCGGCTGATCCGCGCATGAGCGGCGATCCGCGCGAGTGACGCCCGGGCGTAACCGACCTCGGCGATGGTGTCGATCGCCGCCGCCACGATCTGGTTGCGCCGAGCGTTGGTCGCCGTTAGCTGCTTCCTAGACTTCGCGCAGGTGAGCTCGCACCGGCTCTGGGCTATTCAGATCGGCGCCCGGTCCGATGGCGCCCGCGTCCCTGCCGACCGAGAGTTAGCGGGTGATTCACGGGGTCGGCAAGCGCGCCGACCGTGGAGCGACAGTGCCGCTCGCCGGGAGCGAGGCGCACGCGGGCGTTCGGCGAGCGGTCAGTGCTGGCGTTCCGTCGCACGGTCCTGGCCGCGCTTTCCGCGCAAAGGAGGCCGGCCATCGTCGGCCTCGAGATGCGCGTAGCGCGAGCAAAGCAAGAGCCGCGTGAGGCCGCGTCCGGAGTGCCGAAGCTGCTCAAACCCGACACTCTCGTCCGCGACGTACGACCCGCCTGCTTCGCCTGGCGAAGCGCGAGCCAGCGCCGCCTTGGCGGACGCTTTCGAAGTGCTAGCAGCTAGCTCGCGCGCGGCGGGGCAGCTGGAGCGGATCCGCGGTGGCCGCTTGAGCGTGCAAACCGGGCGCGCTGCCCCCGACCCCGCGGCGGTCCGGTCTTGGCTGCGGCGCACGAAGGGCGGCCAGCGCGCGCCGCAGACCGACAGGGTGGTTGACGCCTTTCGGGTCACGCGATGGCGGGGGCCTCGCTGACCGGACGCGCGCCGGTGGTTCGCCGGCCGCGCGCGCTCTCGGGGTTCGTTAGCCGGAGCGGCCGCGGGATCCCCGATGAGGGCCGGGACCGGATCGGTTGTCTGTGCCGACTCGCCGCCGCCGAAGGACGCCTCGCTGCCCGGCGCGGCTGATCGCGCCGGGCCACGCGAGCCGTTTCGCGGAGCGTCGGCGTGATCGCGTCAGCGGACCGGCAGGCAGCACCACTACTCAGTGCGGAGCGCCGACACGGTGTTGGTCCCGGCCGCCCAACTGGCCGGGAGGAGGGAGCCGGCTACGGCGATGATGGTGCCGGCGAGGGCGAGGGCGATGAGCTCTGGGGTGCGGTAGACGTTGAGGATGCTCGTGGGGAGTGTGAGGCCCGCGGCGGAGGCCATCGCGGGGAGCACTTCGTGGTGGATCCAAACTCCGACTGGGACGGCGATCAGGCCGCCGATCAGGCCGATTCCCGTGACCGAGGAGACGACCATGGCGATGAGCTGGCTGGGTGTCATGCCGACTGCTTTGAAGACTGCGAGGTCGTGGGCTCGGTCCCGGGTCGAGAGGACGACGCTGTTGAGAACCCCGAGGGCGGCGGTCAGCGAGAGCAGCGCGGTGAGGGTGACGATCAGGCTGATCATCGCGTCGACGACGTCTGAGCTGCGCTGGTTGAGGCCGACGTAGTAGTCCGGGCCGAGTGTTTGGCTGAGCCTTTGCGCGTAGGCGGCTTGGTCGGTGCCAGGGCGCACACCGACGTCGTACTGGTCGGGGGTGAGCGCGGGGTCGGCCGCGGCGAGCGTCGACCAGCCACTGATCATGTTGATTCCCCGGTTGTGGGTATCGAAGACCTCTCCGGTGATCCGAACGTGGACTTGGTGGCCGTCGAACACGAACACGATCGCGTCGCCGACGGACTTGCCCGTGGCGGTGAGCAATCCGGTTGGGACGACAACCTCGCCCGGCCCGCTGTACCAGTGGCCCCGGACCAGCTGATAGCCGATCCACGCTGCGTCGCCGCGCAGGGCGGTGATGGGGACCTGCTCGGGGAGACCGGCGACGCTGACGGTCTGCTGTGCCTCGGCGGCGAAGCGCAACGTTTCGGGCTGGGAGCGGAGCGCCGCCTCGATCACGTGTTGCGCCGCGCCGGAGGACGGTGTCCGGCGGATGCCCGGGGTCTGCATCGGCGCTCCGCCGAGGCCGCTGCCAGGAAGATCGATCTGCACGGGTTGTGCGATCGAGCGCGTCAGTCCGGCGACGACGAGCCGTAGCGAGGAGCTCAGCCCGGTCGCGAACGTGACAGCGGTCGCGCCGAGCAAGATGGCGGCGAGCGTGAGCGCGGCGCGACCCGGCCGAGCGAATGGGGCCGCAAGGCCGATCGAGACGCTTCGCGGTAGCGGCAGCCGTCCGAGCAGCCGGTGTGCGCGGTAGCCGCGCGCGACGCGAGGCGCGCGCCCCGTCGCGATCGCCTGGACGGGACTGAGCCGTCCCGCTCGCAGTGCGGGAATCACCGCCGCGACGCCCGCCAGGCCGCACACCGTAACTGGCATCGCGAGGTCGACCCAGACCGGCACGTGCAGGCTGCCGACGCCGTACGCGGTCGCTGTCTTGGCGAGCAGCGGGACCGCCAGGAGGTTCCCGAGCGCGACTCCGGCCGCGCAGCCGGCGAGCGCCGGAACCGTGACTTGGCCGACGTAGGCGGCTGCGACCTGGCCGGGGGTGAAGCCGATGCTCTTGAGGATGCCGATCCGACGGTAGCCGGCGACGACCGCGCCGCTGACGACGTTGGCGATGATCAGCACCGACATGACGATTCCGATCAGCCCGAACACGATCAGGAACGGCACGAACGGGGCGATGTTGCCGGCCTCCTGGATCTTCGCGGCCAGGTAGGAATCGCTGCCCGCGATCGCGCCAGCGGGCAGCGACCGCGCCACCTTCGCCAGGTCGCTGCGGACGGCCGAGGCGCTGGCGGCGCTGCGGAAGCGGTAGAGCACTTGCGCGATCGGCACAACGCCCGGGGTGCGCAGCCTGGCGATCTCGGCGGGGCTGACCCAGCCGGCCGCCGTGTCGGTGACGGAGTCCGCGATCCCGACGACGGTCAGCGTCGGTGCGCTTGGGAGGCCGGCGAACCTCAGCCGCGTTCCCACCGGCAGGTCGGGCTGCGACCCGCCGATCTGGCTTGAGTCAAGCACCACCTGTCCGGTCCGCGTCGCCCAGTGGCCGTCGAGCAGCGTGACGTCGTCGACCGGCCCGCCGGCATGGGCGCGGCCGACGAGGGTCATCGGCGGCATCGCCGCACCGTCCGCCTTCGGCGTCACCGTCACCTCGCGGAATGGCCCGGCGGCAGCGGTCACCCCCGGCAGCCGTGCCGCGTCGGACAGGCGAGCGTCGGTGAGCTTCAAAGCGTCGACTGTCACCGCCAGATCCGCGCCGCGCTGCGCTGCGAAGGCGTGATCGAAGGGAGCGTTGGTTACTGCGATCAGCGCGAGTGCGAGCACCAGGGCCGCTGTCGAGACGAGCACCACGAGGCCGATCACAAAGGTCTGCACGCGACGTCGGCTCACACCCGCTTGAACGGCGCGGGCAACCGCTCCCCCGGCGGTCATCGTGCCACCCCCTCAAGTGCCCGGCCAGCCGCGGCGAGGAGCCGCAGGTCGATTCGGCCGTCGGCCATCGTGAGCGTGCGACTCGTGTAGCGTGTCGCGAGGCTGGGGTTATGGGTGACGATCACCATCGTCAGCCCAGTGCCATGGAGCTCGAGCAGCAGCCGGCCGATCTCCTCCCCGGTGGCGCTGTCGAGCGCCCCGGTTGGTTCATCGGCCAGCAGCAGGATCGGCCGGTTGACGAGTGCGCGTGCGATCGCGACTCGTTGGCGTTCCCCGCCCGAGAGCCGCCCAGGATAGGCATCGCGGTGGCGTTCGATGCCCAGCCGCTCGAGCAGCCCAACCGCCGTCCCCCGCGCCTTCGCGGCCCGCTGGCCACCGAGTTGGGCCGGGAGCAGCACGTTGTCGAGCACAGTCAGATCGTCCAGCAGGTTGAAGAACTGGAAGATCATTCCCACGTGTCGGCGTCGGAACCTGGCCGCGCCGGTCTCGGTGAGGCGGTCGATCCGCTCACCGGCCACCGTCACGACCCCACTGGTCGGCCGGTCGAGGCCGGCGATGAGGTTCAGCAGCGTCGATTTCCCGCTGCCCGACGGGCCCATGATCACGACCGATTCGCCGGCCGCGACGTCGACACTGACCCTGTGGAGCGCCGGCGGGCCATCGTTGTAGCGCTTCGTCACATCGTCGACCTGTACGAGAACATCCATCTTGCCTCCTCGAGATCCTGAGCAGAGGGCCAGCGGTCTTGCGTTCAAAGCTACGGGCCGGCAGGCGCGCTGTCGTCACCGCCAGGAGCCAAATCCACCCTCGGCTGCCGGTATGATCGAACCGCTCGTGGTGCGCGCGGCGTCGCACCCAGGTATGACATCCCGTGGGCCGACGACACGAGCACTGGATGTCCCTAGAGTGCAACGAATGCGTCGCCCGCTCGTGGCATCGGCCTGGACAGGGTGGGCCGCGGTGGCACGGGTCGCTCGGCGAGGGCTCGGAGAGGTGCTCGCACGACCCGACCCCGCGCCGATCAGCCTTTCCCGCGCACGGCGCTGGCTGCTGCGGACATGCACCTGGCTGAGCGCCGCGATGCTGGTCCTCGCGGTTCTGGGTGTCGTCGACGCGCTCGCTCGCCCGCACCTGTCCGCCTCGCCGGCTCCGTTCTCGGGGGCCTGGCAACCGCCGGCATTGGAAGCCTCGGTCGCGCTCGCGATTCTTCTGCTCGCTGTCTCGCACCCGCTGGTGGCTTGGCGGCTGGGGTATGTGATGGTGCTGCTCGTGCCCCTGATCTCGGGTGAGCCGAACGTCAACACTGTCATCTCGATCGCGCTTGTCATCGCTTTCGTCACCGCCGCTGTGCGCCACACGCGCCTCGTGCTCGGGTCGATGTGGACGCTGACGCTCGCGCCAATCTGGATCTGGCTCGGGCCGCGGTGGGGAGATGCGGCGCTCGCGACCGCTGCGCTGACCGTGATCGCCGTCGCAGTGGACGCACGCGCCGCGACCCGGCGAGCAGGCCAATCACTCGCTGAGCAGGTCGCGGCGACCGAACACGAAGAAGCGCGCCGCGCCGTGCTCGAGGAGCGCGCGCGGATCGCCCGCGAGATGCACGACGTCGTCGCTCACCATATGTCCCTGATGGCCGTGGCGGCTGAGACAGCCCCATACCGCCTCGCCCCGCACACCGAGTCTGGTTCCACTCGGCTCCCTGAAGGCATCGCCGCCGAGTTCGCCTCGCTCAGCAACGCGGCACGGGCGGCACTGGCCGACCTCCGCAGCCTGCTCGGAGTACTGCGCAATGACGAGAAGCCCGCGCGGACGCCGCAACCGCGCCTCAGCGACGTCCCCCAGCTCGTCCATGCAACCTGCGAGGCCGGCATTGACGTCGAGCTCTCAATGCCCGGCGACGACGACGTGCCCGCTGCGGTCGGCCTGTGCGCCTACCGGATCATCCAGGAAGCACTGTCCAACGCCGGCCGGCACGCGCCCGGCTCCAAGGTGACCGTCAACATCCGACGTGACCACCGCCAGCTCAGCATCGAAGTCACGAACGGCCCCGAAGCCGGCTCCGCCGCCGCGACACACGCCCACCAGCACCGCGCTGGCCACGGGATCGTCGGCATGCGCGAACGCGTGACATTGCTCGGCGGCGCGCTCTCGACGCTCCCGACACCAGACGGCGGCTACTCCGTCACAGCCAGCATCCCCCTCGCTCGACCGTGAGCGACGCCACAACGATCAGATGCCTCATCGCCGACGACCAGGCGATGGTCCGCGAGGGCTTCGGAGCCCTTCTGGACGCCCAACCCGACATGGTCATTGTCGGGCAGGCGGCCGACGGCGCGCAAGCGGTGCAGCAAGCCCTCGACCTCGCCCCTGACGTTGTGCTGATGGACGTACGGATGCCGGTGATGGACGGAATCGAGGCCACGCGCCAGATCGTCAACTCGGCCGCATACGAGCAGCCACCGAGAGTCCTCATCCTCACGACCTTCGACCTCGACGAATACGTCTACGAGGCGCTCCGCTCCGGAGCGAGCGGGTTCCTTCTCAAAGACGCACCGGCGCACGAGCTCATCCATGCCGTTCATGTCACCGCGAACGGAGACTCCCTGGTCACGCCCTCCGTCCTGCGGCGCTTGATCGCCGATTTCGCCAGCCGCCACGACACCACGCAGCCAAAGCCGGCCGCGCTGGACGAACTCACCCCCCGCGAGATCGAAGTGCTCAAACTGATCGCGCGAGGACTCTCCAACACCGAGATCAGCGAGGCCCTCGTCGTCGCGCCCCAAACGACCAAGACCCACATCGGCCGCATCCTCAGAAAGCTCGACCTCCGCGATCGAGCACAAGCCGTCATTGTCGCCTACGAATCAGGACTCGTTCATCCCCGAGAATGACACCGATAAGGCGCAAAGCTGTCTGGTACCTTCGCGCGCGTGACTCGTGGAAACCAACAGTGTGCGAAGCGATCGCGACCGCTTCGCGAACGGACCAGGCTAGCTATTTCCAGAAGCGGACGGCTCTCAACGCGGGTCGCGAGATGGCTGCTGTCGACGGGGAAGCAGCGATCACACTTGATCCACTCCGATGTCTCCTTGGCCTGACGCGGTGGTCTGCGGCGGTGGCTGCTTCAAGTCTGGCGCCGGCAGGAGCGGCCACCTCGCCGGCCGGTCGCTCGAGCGCGACGCCGTTGCGCGCCCTGAGTTCCGCGCGAAGCGCAACGCTCCGATGTGATGCCGAGATACGCGTCGGGAACGAATGCAGGTGCCGCGGTGGAATCATCGATGATGCGCCCGTCGACCGGGTGAGCCTCGACGGTCGAGGGCGGCGTGAATGTGCTCGGCGACGTCGGCGTCGACGGTGCGCGCGCTGACCTAGTTGGCGTCGCCGGCTACGCGCTCGCAGCTCCACGGATACGGCACCGACCGCCCGTGGTTGACGCGCTGTGTTCCGTTCGCCGGACCGGAGTTGACCACGGTTAGGCTTGGCGGCACGGTCAATCAACAGGAGGAGGGGCAGGATGTCGGAACGAGACGAGTACATCCCCGGCGTGCCTTGCTGGGTCGATGCGAGCTACAAGGACCCGGAGAGCGTGCTGCCGTTCTACCGTGGGCTGTTCGGCTGGGAGTTCATCCCGGCGATCGAAACCCCGGGTGAGCGGTTCTTCATCGCGACGATCCGCGGTCGCAGCACCGCCGGGATCGGTGAGCTGCCGGCCGATCACCCGCCGGTGCCGGCGTGGAACACGTATGTCGCCGTCACGAGCGCTGACGAAGCGGTCGCCAAGGTGCAGATTGCAGGAGGCGAGGTGCTCGCATCGACGTTCGACGTCGTTGACGCCGGCCGGATGGCAATCCTCAAGGACCCGCAGGGCGCGGTGTTCTGCGTCTGGCAGGCCGGCCGGACCAAGGGCGCGAAGGTCGTCAATGAGCACGGCGCCGTGAACTTCAACACGCTCCACACTCCCGACCTGGAAGCGGCCAGGAGGTTCTACGGCGAGGTGTTCGGCTGGACAACGCTGTCACTCGCGGGCGCCGAATTCTGGACGCTGCCGGGCTACGGCGACCATCTTGAGAGGATCGTTCCGGGGATGCGCAAGGGCGCAGCTGAGATGGGTGCGGCCGGGTTCGAGGACGTTGTCGCGGTGCTCGAGCCGCTGAAGGACGACGACCAGCCGCACTGGCATGTCACATTCGCGGTCAACGACGCCGACGCGGCAGCCGCCGAGGCGCCCAAGCTCGGCGGCAAGGTGCTCGTCCCACCGCTCGACGCCCCGTACGTTCGTCTGACCGTGCTGGCGGATCCCGAAGGGACGCCGTTCACAGCCAGCCAGTTCGTGGCTGAGAACCGGTAGCTATCGCAGCCGATCGTGATGGCCCGGCGGGCGCGTGGGCTTGGCGCGAAACCGGGGAGGAAGTGACCCCTCGCCGACCATTCCTTCCCGGCTTCGCGGTTGCACCACATTACGCTCGCCGAGATCCTCTCAACCAACGTCACCGACTTCATCCCCGTCGACAAACTGAGATCAGGGCCGCTGCCGCGCGGCTCGACAGGGTCGGTTTCCGCGCATTGCGCGGCTGACGGGACAGTGGAGAGGAGGCTGGTGACGAAATCAAAGCGGGCCACACGAACGACCCCTCGCGTGGCATTCCCCTTGCCCGGCTCAAGCGTGTCAGTCCGGGCAAAGCTCGTCAGGTGGTCGTCCGCGTAGGCTGGAGTACGGGCGCCACCGGCGTCTTCTAGCAGTGTCGGGTGGCCCGAGGAATCGCACCCCCCCGACACTGATCCAAGCTGCACCGTGAGTGCGTTAGTCCGCGTAACCAGGCGTCCGCTATAACTGAGGCGATGGTCAACCTGAAGGGCTTCAAGGCGCTGATCACGTTCGCTGCCGTAACCTGTGCGGTCGCGATCGCCGCGTGTGGATCAGGGAGCAGCCCGAGTCTCTCAGCCGCCAGCGGGAACTCCAACGGCTCCGGACAACTCGCGTTCGCCAGGTGCATGCGCTCGCACGGCGTCCCGAGCTTCCCAGACCCGGGTGGCGTAGCACCATCCGGTCCCGCCAGCACGGTCTTCGGGATCGTCCTCCCGTCAACGATAGACGTGAGCTCGCCCGCGTTCAAGTCGGCGATGAGCACGTGCCTGAAACTGGCCACGGGCGCGGCCCCAAAGGCCGGGGTCAGCGAGGCTCGGATGCTGGCTGCGCTCAAGTACTCGCAATGCATGCGCAGACACGGGGTGACCAATTACCCCGATCCGACGTTCATCGGCGCCGCGGAAGAGGAGAAGCCGCTGACCGTCTACGGGATCGACGCCCAGTCTCCGGCGGTCATTCGCGCGGAAGATGCGTGCAACGGATCGTGACCCCGGACCCTGGCCGTGCGCCGAGCGGGACGCTTCCAGATTGAGCCGCTTGCAGCAATCCCGACTGACTCAATCGGGCTACCGAACGCTGCTCCGCTCCGAACGATCTCGGATGCCTCGTGACCGTCGGGCGTGAGTACAGCAACGACAGCGGAGCAGGTGTCTCGACTGAGGACTCGAGCCACCTGCTGCTCGCCAAAGCCAGGTCTCGCTCGAGTCACCCGCGAGCGAGACGTGGACCGACCGGCCCGCAGCCCGGGTCTCTCACGTCAACGGAGGAGCCAGCGCTTGCTCGATCCCAGCAAGCGCGGCTGACGGCTGGTGCCCGATCGACCAGGTGGCGGCAGTGAGCGCCGCGGCGGCGTGGTGCTTGCTCAGCGCGGTCGCCCGCGCTGGCCAGCAAGCACTCCTGGGGCTCGACTCGACGAGCGGAGCAATCGTCAATGGCTGCCACACCACGCCGCTGCCTCCGCGTGAGAGGGATAGCGGGCGGGCCGGGGCCGGGCGCGGTCGTCAGTTGCACCGATCGCTGCTGCTGCCTTAGCGAGCAACCCCAGCCTCGGGGAAATGGCGGCAAAGTTCGCCTCGCACACGGCGGCGAGGTGGGCCGCGGCCTCGGCCAGCCGATCGGTACGGATCGCTGCCTCGACGACATCCGTCATGACCCAGTGTGCCACGTGATTGTGGGGAGGAATCATGCCTGCAGCGCTGATCGAGGTCGCCAGCCGGTAGACCTCCTCGAAGTCACCCCGTCCTGCCGCAGCGAGGACTTGGATGTGGCCCGTGATGGGCTTGACCAAGCCGACTCCGCGCGGCGCGGCCCACTCGATCATCGCATCGACCAATGCCTGGGCATCGGTGTCGTTGCCCTGGGCGGCGGCCACCGCGGCCTGTACGTGGCGCACCGAGAACGCGAACAGTGGGAAACCGTGTGCCTCGCACAGCTTGTGGGCCTCCGCCGCCAGTTGCTTGGCCTCAGCCCACTGGCCGGTCCAGAAGTCGTCGAACGCGATCAGTACCAGCGCTTGAATGGCCGAGCCGACCGCGCCGGCTTCGCGTCCTGCGCGGGCGACGCGCCAGAGGGCATGTCGGCATTCCGAGAGGCGCTCGACGTTACCGGCCGCGAAACCGACCTTCAGAATGACTGTCGGATCTTCCTCGCTCGCGAGTTCCGAGATCGCCTTGTCGAGCAGCGGACGCGCCTGAGCTGCGGTCCGCATCGGGTCAGCGAAGCAGGTGCTGATCAGGTGCAGGGTCCTCGGGACGTTGGGCTCGAGGCGGGCGAGGCCGTCGTAGAACGGTGCCCATGGCTCCGCTCGGCCGCTGAAGAAGCAGACCAGGCTGAGCGTGTTCAGCGCTTCCTCGAGCGCCGTGGCGTTAGCTCGCTTTGCGCTCTCGATCGCGCCGACGAGTAGTCGATGGGCTGTTTGGACGTCGCCCTCACCATTGATCAGGACGAAGGCGGCTGTCGCCGCTGCCTGGAGCGATGCCGTGAACTCCGGGTCGGCATGGTGGGCGTCGGCAAGCAGTTGGGATGCGTTGCCCAGCTCCCCGGTGACGTCGGCGCCGATGTAGGCGGCTTCGGCCAGCCGTCGGCCTCGCTCGGCGGCGAGCGGGCTCAGCTCGGCGGCGCGGGTCAGCGCGGACACCGCACCGACGCCGTCGCCTCGCCGCAGGTGATGGTAGGCCGCCTGTTCGAGCAGCTTGGAAACCTGCTCGTCGGGTTCTACCGTCGCACGACCGAGATGCCACGCCCGCCGGTCGAGCTGGTCGGTCCATATCTGCGCCAGCTCACGATGCGCCCGACGACGCTCGTCGCTCGTCGCAAGCTCGACCACCGTCGAGCGGATCAACGGGTGGTGAAACGCAAGCCGGTGCGTGCTCTCCGACGCGTACGCCAACCGCTGCCGCTCAACCAAAGCGAGATCCTTCATCCACGAACCTCTCGGCGCTACCCCGTCCAGGACCCGACCCTCGCCTGTCCCGTCTAATGCCATCAAGAGCAGCAGTTGCCGCGCCCGATCGGGGAGCTCGGCAATCCGCGATGTGAACAGCGCTCGAAGGCGCCGGCTGAGCGGCAACGCCACGGGTAACGTCTGAAACGCGGCCCGCTGCGCGTTGGTGAGCATCGCGGGCAACTCCAGGAGAGCTAGTGGGTTGCCCTGGGCCTCCACCATCAGCCGCTCCCGGACCGGCGAGGCGAGCGCCGGGAAGTGAGCCGTGATGAGGTTGCTGGCCGCCTCGTCGTCAAGCGGCCCCAGTTCGAGCTCCGGCAGCCCGGTCCGCTCGAAGAACCCCTCGCTACCCGAGCGCGCCGCGGCCAGGAATCCGACCCTGGTGCCGGCCAGGCGGCGCGCGACGAAACCCAGCACCACGGCGCTCGCGCGATCCAGCCACGGCACGTCATCGACCGTCATGAGCAGCGAGTGGCCCGCAGTCGCCCGGCGAAGCAGCGACAGCGTGGCGTTGGACATCACAAGCCGGTCCGGCGCCGGGCCCGCTGCGGCGCCTCAGCGTTGCCCGCTACGGACGGTCCGGACCGCTCGATCACCTCGCGACCAGACTACCGACAAGTCGCAAGGGCGACCCCCGCTCACCCTAGAGTCAGTCCAAGGCTCATACCCTCAAGCATGACTTGAGGGCCGGACGGCAAAACCGTCCCACCTATACCGACGCCGGCTACGTGCGCGCCGCGATTCGTGCCCACGCCACCGCGGTGGCCTCGTCCGGTGTGTCATAGCTCCCGAGGCTCTCAATGACCTGCCCTCCTCGTCTCTGCGGCAGGCCTCCAATCTGACCTATATCGGTGATTAACCGTGCCGGTTGGGGGTGTGGTCGACCGACGCGATCTACCGGAGTGGTGGCGCTGTAGCGTGAAAAGGCCCCGCAAATGCGGGGCCTTTCCGTCCGATACGCCTGTCAAAGTTGTGGTGTGAGAAACAAACCGATGACGCGGATCGGGCGTCACCCAGGGGGTGCGTGTGGCTAACGATGGCAGTCGGCGCGGACGGATCGTGGTGCGGGCGGACGATCCGTCACTGACCGGGCATGGCGGGTTGGCGGTGATCGGCGATCTGGAACGCCGTCTGGGGCTGATCGCCCGGATCGACGCTGAGCTCGCGCGTGAGCGTCGCGCGCGGGCGATCAAGGTCCGCCAGCGGGGTGTTACGCCGGGAGAGCTTGTTATGAGCCTGGCGGAGTGTCAGCTGGTCGGTGGCGCGTTCTTTGACCATCTTCGCGACCAGCGCGCTGATCAGGCGGGCGCGATGTTGCGGGCGGTGAGCGAGGTGCCCTCGCCAGCGACGGCGTTGCAGCAGGCCAAGCGCTTCCGTCGGGTGCACTGCCAGCGGATCGAGAAAGCGATGAGCACAGCGGGTCAGGCGCTTGACCGTGCGTTGGGTCGCGATCTGGGTGAGCCGGTGACGGTCGATCTCGACGCGACGCAGATCACGGTGTACGGGCGCGAGAAGCAGGGCGCGGCGCGGTGCCGGACCGGGCAGATGAGCTACGCGCCGCATCTCGCGTTCTGGGCACAGCGCGGCCGGGCGCTGTGCGCGGAGCTGGTCGGTGGTAACCGCGAGCGGCTGACCGGCGGCGAGTACGCGCGGATCGCTTCAAGGGCGCTCGCGCTGCTGCCCTCCGGGCACGGGCCGGTGACGATGCGGATCGACTCCGCCTACTACGCGATCGAGCTGCTGGAGCGCCTACGCCAGGAGAAGACGCGCTTCACGGTGTCGGTTCCGCGCAGCCAGGCGATGTGGAACGCGCTGGCGCAGATCCCCGAGAGCGTCTGGGCGCCCGCGCTCGGCATGGACGGCGCGCAGGTCGCCGAGACCACCTATCGCCCCGGCGGCTGGAAGCACGAGCCGCTCAGATTGATCGTCCGCCGTGTCCCGTTAACGGCCGAGCAGATCACCCGCCTGAAAGGCTCCCGGCGGCTAGCGACGATCCATCCCAAGCAGCTCCAGATGGCGATCGACGGCGAGATCGACAGCCTCTACGGCTACAGCTTCATCCTGACCGACATCTACCACCAGCCCACCGCGTGGATTGAGCACTTCCATCGCCACCGCGCGCAGATCGAAGAGCGCCTGAAGGACCTCAAGCTCGGCCAGGCGCTACGTCACCTGCCCTCCGGGGACATCAACGCTAACCGTGTCTGGCTGACCGGCGCGATGCTCGCGATCAACCTCACCGCTTACTGCTGTGACCTCTCACCCGCCGCCAGCGCCTCGGGCGCGGCACCCCCGCGCACGCCGCTACGCCGTCACGCGGGCACTCTGCGCCGGTTGCTGTTCAACGTCCCCGCGCGGGTCATCCGCACCGGCCGGCAGCTGATCCTGCGGCTCCCCGACGGCTACCAGCACGCCGACATCTTCCAAGCAACACTCGACGCGGTCTACGCGCTCCCGCCGCCCTGACCCGACAGCGCCCCGCCCGCCATCACGTTAACACGCGTCACTGCCTGCCTCACCGGGCTACTTCGCCGACCAGCGAATCGGGCCCCAACAACACCCCTCGACACGCAATCCGGCGATACGGCTGGTGCTGGAGGCTGCAACACCGCTCACAGACATCACAGTCACCCGCCGCGCCGATTAACTGCTAACCAGAGCGAACAGCCGAGCCGCTACTCACTGAAGTAGGTCTGAAGCCGGCGTCCGTCCTGATCACATCGACGCAGTACGTCCCGTCAGGTGTGTGGATACTGTCGATGACCTTGCGCTCCGCTGACACGGAGCCCGAGTTTAGGGCTGCGCCGGTTCGGACTTGCGCTCGGGGTCGTCGCAAATCTCGCCGACCCAAACACCAACCTCCTAGACGCCGCCCGGCCTCGTCGCGTTTGAGCAGGTCGATTTACCTGTTCTATCGATTGGCCACAAGCGGAGCTAGCAGTTCGATCCCGACTGCAGCGTTCTCCTCGGGACTCCCGAGCCAGTAGCCGTACCTAGCGGCAACGGCGGCCAGACGTGCGAGGTCATCGGGGGGTGGGCGGCTCGGGTGCGCCGTGGATCGGCTTTCCCGCCTCCTGGAAGAACCTCGCGAGCCGCGGCGTGGTGATCATCAGGTCGATGACGGGGTCCTCGGTGTCGTTGCGCCAGGCGTGAGGCGTTCCAGGCTGTACGTGGACGTAGTCTCCGGCGTGCACTTCGTGCCATTCGGCTCGGTCCGCGCTTCGTATCAGGACTTGCTGTGTGCGAGCGAGCACGAGGAACGACTCGGTATCCGGGTGGCTGTGGAGGGGTACGACAACCCCTGGCGGGATCGTCCCCTTCATCACGCAGAAGTCATCACTGTCGCCCAGCAGAGTGAGGAACTCGACGATCGGATTAACGACGTCGACAATCCTGCCGTGTGACGTCTCGGCGATTCGGCTCAGGACTCTGCTTGTGTCTTGTGGTTGCATAAGGCTGCCCGTGTGAAGTTCGTGTTGTGAATAGTGGCCACTACAGTTGTGGTTGGTGGGTGCGCGCCGCTGTCGGTGGTGTGCGGTGGTGGGTGCTCTTAGGACAGGAGAGATGCGACGCGTTGCGCCGAGGTGGATGACTCGCAGGCGTCAGGGCAGGGTCCCTGGGGGGCCGAGGATCTCGATGCCGTACTCAGCCGCGGCTAGCGCGAGGGCCTGCGGATCGGCGGGACGGCCACTGGGCGGCAGCTCGGCAGCGGGTGCCGGCTCGCTCATCGCGAGCAGAAACTGCTCGAACCCGGCCGGTGAATTGATCACCAGCCAGCGTGCCAGATCAGACTCGACGCGATAGGTGTGCGGCACCTGTCGCGGCGCCAGGATCGCCTGACCGGCGCCGACTGTTACCTCGCGATCGCCGAACAGCACAGTCACGTCTCCCGCGAGGACGTAGAACGTCTCGTCGTCACGGTGGTGGACATGTGGACGTCGGAGTTGGGCTCTACGCGTCCTCGGGGGAGCCGGCGCAGTGATAGGAGGCATGTCGCGGCCATCACGCCGGCCATGATGTAGAAGACGGTTTGGGTCGAGTGCGCGAACGCGAGCTGTACGTCGTGCACGAGCGCGTGTGGTTGCCCGGATCCGGAGTGAGCGCCCGACGCGAACGACGCGGCGGCGACTCTGTGCGCGGCAGCGCTTGGCACCCCAGCTTTCGTCAAAGTGCCGGTGACGTTGGTGTCGTTGTGGCTGATCAGGATCGCGCCGAGCACGGCGAGCCCGAGGCTCGCGCCGAAGTTACGTGCTGTCTGGGTGATGCCGGTGACCTCGCTGTAGCTGGTGCTCGGAGCGCGGTTGACGGCGTCGGTGCTGGCCGGCGTCAGCATCAACCCGATCCCGCCGCCGGCGATCATCACGTAGACCCACTGGGCGCCCAGCGACAGGTCGGTGAGCTTGCCGGCGAGCAGGTAGAACCCGACCGCGGCGAGTGCGCTGCCGTAGATGACCGCGGGTCTGGCGCCGCGGCGATCGAGGATCCGCCCGCCGATCTGGGACATGATCACGTACCCGAGGAAGAAGTACAGGATGTAGAGCCCGGCTTTCGAGGCGCTCTCGCCGAGCGAGACTTGGGAGTAGATGCTCGCGAAGAAGAAGAACGGGACGAATGCGACTGACATCAGCCCGAGCGCGATCGTCTCGGTCGCGAAACCTCGATCGCGGAAGATCTGCAGACGCAGCAGCGGGTCCGACGCGCGCAGCTCCCAGGCGACGAATGCGACCATCAGCAGCAGCCCGGCGATGATGCAGCCCCAGGTGGTGGCGCTGCTCCAGCCCCACACGCTCGACTGCTCGAGGCCCAGCACGATCAGGCCCATCGCCCCGGTGATCAGCACGGCGCCGCGATAATCGAGCCTGGTCGGCTGGGTCTCGGTCTCGGTACACGATCTCCAGATCAGAAGCAGCGCGATGATCGCGACCGGGATGTTGATCCAGAAGATCGATCGCCAGGTCCATTGCGTGAGATAGCCGCCGGCGATCGGGCCGATCGCGGTCAAGCCGCCCGAGATCCCGAAGAAGATCGCCATCGCCCTCCCTCGCTCGCGCAGGGGAAACGACGCGACGACGATTCCGACCGCCGCCGGGAACATCAACGCCGCCGCCGCGCCCTGGATCACCCGGAAGCTGATGATCCACGCCTGCGCGACGCTGCCCTTGGGCGTGAACCCGCAGCACGCGGACGCGATCGCGAAGCCGATCACGCCGATCACGACCATCCGCCGGCGGCCGAGCACGTCGCCGAGCTTGCCGCCGAACGCGAACAGCGCCGAGAGCGAGAGCAGATACCCGTTGATCACCCACTGCACCCCGGTCGCCGACAGCGACAGCTCCTTCTGGATGCTCGGGACCGCGATCGCGACGATCGTCTGATCGATGAACGTCATCGCCACCGCGAACACCATCGCGGCGAGCACGATGTTCTTGTTGCGCGCACCCGCCAACGACGCCGTCCCGTGACCCATCGGCAACGCTCCCGACCTGGCGCCGCGCACGCCGGGCGTGTTAGTGACTTGAGACATTCTCGTTGGACCTCCCGGTCGTCCTGTGGCTGCACGCGAGCAGTTGCTCGTGGTTCGGTTTCATAGCTCGATCCTCGCTCCGGGTTTGGCCAGCGCGAGTCGATCGGATAGGCCGTTGCCGCCGAACGCCCCGCGGAGCCGGTCGGCACCCTGCGTGAAGTTGCGCCCAGCCCTCGTAATGAACCGGCACAACCTGCGGACGCCGAGGATCTTCGCGGCATCGGCGACGTGATCGCTGGCCAGGGTGAGATGCGCGCAAGCGCGCTCCTGGGCGCGTTGCAGCGCGCCGACAAACACGACCGCAACACCGATCGGGCCGGCGAGCTGCGCGATCTCCCGCACGACGCCCAGCGACGCGTTATCGCCTGAGACGTACCGTTCTCGGCCCCAGGCGCCGCGAGCAGGAATCCAATCACGGGCTCCATGACAGCATCGCTGCCGACCGGACCATGCTGAGGCCGGCACCGCGGTCACCCTGATCGCCGAGCCATCGGGGCCAGCGAGCTCGACCGAAGACCACGGCTGCAGCCCGACCGCGTTGCCACCCAGGCGCCGCGCGCCTGCGACAATGCGTGCGGCTGCAGCCCGACCGCGAGCAACATCCCCACGATCCACACAAGCGCCCAGAACGGCGCAAGGACAGGATTGCGCAACTCGCTCGGCAATGAGACTCTTAGGTCGCTGTCCTGCGAACTTTCTCGCGATCGCGTTCGGGTTGGCTGGGCTGGCGCTCGTATGGCGCCTGATGGCCAGCTTTTACGGCTCTCCAGCGGGGATCTCGGACGTGCTGTTCGTCGCCGCGGCCGTGGTCTGGCTCGGGCTCGCTGGGGGCTGTGTAGCGCGGCTCGTGCGTACGCCCCGCGTTGTTCCACGGCTCAAGACGGCGACGATGTGATCGATGCGGAGGGCGGCACCATCCTGCCGGGGCTGATCGACTCGCACGTGCACCTGGTGCCCGGCGCTCTGTCGCAGGCGCTGATCTTCGGTGTGACCACGGTACTGGACATGTTCAGCAAGCCCGACGTGGTGGCCGTGGCCAAGCAACAAGCGAGCGCTCGGTCGGACATGGCGGACGTGCGTTCCGCGGGGATCGGTGCCACTGCGCCCGGCGGGCATCCTTCGATGATCTACGCCCCATTCCCGACCTTGACCGGCCCGGAGCAGGCCGAGGAGTTCGTCGCGGACCGCGTCGCCGAAGGCTCGGACTACTTGAAGATCTTCTCTGGCACAGCCGGTCGGTGGCCGTTGTTGGACCTGGACACGATCACGGCGTTGACCGCGGCAGCGCATCGTCGCGGACTCGTGGTCGTCGCGCACATCAGCTCCGTGGCCGGGGTGCGCGAGGTGGTGTCCGCCGGCGTCGATGTCGTCGCGCATGTGCCCGTGGACGGCGAGCTGGATAAGGCACTGGCTCAGCGCATCGCCGCGGCGGGGATCGTCGTCGGCCCGACGCTGGCCACCCTCGAGAACGTCCTGGGTGAACCGGGCGGGGCCGCTCTGGCCGAAGACCCAAGAATCGCCGAGACACTGGACGACGCATGGACACGGCGGCTGACCTCTGGCGCAGCAGGACGCAGGCCGGGAATGCCGCCCTACTCCCGCGCCGAGGAGAACTTCGGCCGCCTACTCGACGCGGGCGTCACGATACTGGCGGGCACCGACGCGCCGAACCCCGGCACCGTGTTCGGGGCAAGCCTGCACCGCGAGCTGGAACTGCTCGTCCGCTGCCGCATGACGCCCGCTCAGGCGCTGACCGCCGCGACCGCCGCCCCGGCGAGCGTGTTCAATCTCGCCGACCGCGGGCGAATCGCCCCCGGCGAGCACGCGGACTTCATACTCGTGCACGGCGACCCGTTGACCGAGATCACCGCAACCCGAGCCATCGAGCAGATTTGGCGGGCAGGCGTCCTATGCGACCGACGTGCGTCCCTCGCCAGCGCGGCCGAGACCGAAGAAGTTGACGCCTTCTACGCCCAGGTCGCCAAGGCCGTGGCGGCCGTCCGCCAACGCCGGTCCGGCTTCGACCCGACCGAGACCGGCTGACACCCGATCGAGCAATACGAAGGCTGGCGGTGTCAACCGGAACCCAGGAATCGGTCTACGGGACACCGTTTCGCTTGCAAAGCGCGCATCGACCCGTCGTCACGATCTGTCCGCGTTTGCGCGGCTTCCGTGCCTCATCGGCCGGCTCCGGCGTCGCGGCGGGCTCGGGAGCCGTGAGCGCCCCGCAGCCCGCCCAAAGCGGGCGCTCTTCGGTAGTCGGTCAACGGTTGTTGCTGGCCGTCGAGTTTTGTAGCTCGTGGCGGACGAGTGAGTCGAGCCGGTCCCAGAGGCTGCGGTCCTGGTCAAGGATCAGGACCGCGTCGCCTTCGCCGGTGGTTCGGGCTGGGATCCGCGCGGCCTGTAGCTCGAGTAGCGCCTGGAAGCCGTGGGCCTCGGCCACGTCGGGGAGCAGGCCTGCGAGGACGCGGGCGAGACGGAGCGCTTCTTCGCACAGAGCGGGTCGGATCCAGTCCGGTCCTGAGCTGGCGGCGTAGCCCTCGTTGAAGATCAGGTAGACGACCTGTAGAACCGTCTGCAGCCGGTCACGCGTCTGCTCGGGCGTCGGCAGCTCAAAGCCGACGCCCTTCTGCTGCAGCGTCTTCTTGGCGCGGACGATGCGCTGCGCGGCGGTGGCCTCAGGGATCAGGAACGCCCGCGCGATCTGCTCGGTGTTCAGTCCGCCGAGGCAGCGCAGGGTGAGCGCCACGCGCGACTCGATCGACAAAACCGGGTGGCAGGCGGTGAACATCAGTCGCAACAGGTCATCGCCGATATGGTCATCGAGCGCGTCGTCGAGCTCCGCCTCGGCGGATTGCTGCCGAATCTCGACGTCGTGGTGGATCAAGGGAAGCTTGCGGTCCATTGTGTGCCGGCGTCGGTTGAGATCGATGCCGCGGTTCTTTGCCGTGGTCATCAGCCAGCCGGCGGGATTGGGCGGGATCCCGCGCTGGGTCCATGGCCCGAGCGCCGCGACCAGGGCGTCCTGCGCGAGGTCCTCGGCGCTGCTCAGGTCCCCTGTCAGCCGCGCGAGGCTGGCGATCAGCTGCGCCGCTTCGATCCGCCACACCGCCACGACCGCCGCCTGGCTGGCCGCGCTCGCGCCCGGGGCTTGTCGCGCCCTGCTCATGCGCTGCACTTAATCACAGCGTGGTCTGCCGATCGGAGGGTGAGGGCGACCGGCAGAACCGTGTGTGAGCGGCTCAGGCTGGCGGGCCGAAGTCCTCGGGCCCGAAGACCTTGAGCACTGTGATCTGACCCTCGTATCCCGGCCAATGTTCGGCGTGTACGCGCAGGAACCGGCTGGTCCACTCGACGGCTTCTTCTTTGGAGGCGACCTGGTAGATCGCGTAGCTGACGAATCGCTGCTCAGCGCGGCCGCGAGATCCTGTGGGACGGTCACGGTCCGGGAGGTCATCTCCAGCTCGAGCTGCACCGTCAACGTGGCGCCCGCGCTGAGGCCCGCAGCCATCCGCAGCGTCAACCTCGACTCTGCGGTACAGATGAACTGCAAGCATCGTCAGCCAAGCGAACACGACGATCACGGCGCCGGTGAAGGCGAGATTGACCGCGACGCTCGTGCTGCCGCTGGCGATCCCGAGAAACGCGACCGCGAACACTCCGCCGATCACCCGCGAAGCGCTCGCCCGGCGATGCAGCCCCCGGGAGTTCAGCCCACGCGCGACGACAAAACAGGCCGCGATCAGACACGCGAACCCGATCGAGCCACTGACGATATGCAGAGTTGCGTGCAGGCTGGGATGCCTGTCCGGCCCGGCCGCGGTCCCGGCCGGAAACCCATCGGCCGGATCGGCGGTGAACACCCCGGCCGCGATCAGCGCCGCGCCGTACCCGGCCAACAGCCGCGGCGCCCACAGACCCGATACCGCATCGCGGCCTATCGCGCGGCGCACCCCGATCGCACCGGCGATGGTCATCGCCCCGGTCACGGCGAGGTTGGCCATCTGAATCCATCCGGCGTGACCGACGGCCAGCAGGCTCCACTCGTCGCGGGCCAGATCGAACCTCGTCCTGGTCACCGCCTGTGCCAGGGAGACGATGACGTAGAACGGGCCAGCGAGCGCGAGGTAGCCCAACAGGCTGCGCGTCACCACCAACGCACGCTCACAACCCGCGTGCTGTCGGGGTGCCGACGGGGCGAGGATGATGAGAGGGGACACGGACATGACATTCCTCCTGACGGATCGGCGACCGCCACGGATTCGGTGGCCTGATGCACCCCCTACGAACGAACTACGAGCCGATCGACACGCACGCCCAAAGTTTCCAACGGCGGACAAGCCCCGCCTGAGGAACGCCGCAGCAGCCTAACCCGCCTTTCCGAACGAAACCCTCCCCTCCCAGAAGCCGGCTTTGGTGCGAAGCGATCATGGGACCTGCGTGACCGCTGTCGGCGTGATCCACCCACCCGGTCGCGAGGAACAGCTGAGCGCTCGTGGTACGCAGCCGCAACAGCCCGGTCGGGCGCCAGATAGCGCGATGCGTCTCGCGGAGCTCCGCGAAGCCTCGCGGTAGTCACTCCGCCTGCCTTCTGCGCGCGTGGGAGGTCGTCCGGGAGCTGGCCGGAGGGGTTCCAGCGCGGAACAGCGGGTGTTCTCAGGTCGCGCCTCGGAGATTCCTCGTGTGGAGGTATCCGGCAAGCACGATCAGCGGGACGTGGATCGCTGGCAGGTTGTGGGCGAACCACCGCGGCAGGTAGATATCGGTGACCGAGCCACGCTCGGCTCCGGCGCGCTCAGCGATCTGCGTCAGCGGGCAGCGGAATCCATTCGCGGCGAATACCAGGCTCTCGCCGGCGACCACCGCTGCGGCGCTCCCGGCACGGCGATCGGACTGTCTGGTGATCCCTGCCCACAGCACGTACACCATGCACGATTCGATCGAGAACCAGACGAGCGTGTGAACCAGCTTGATCACCGTGAGCGCGGCGCCGCCGCGCCCATTACCGGCCAGCGTCCGTTGCTCTCCAGCGCTACGACGGTGGTTCGCGATCGGGTCAGTCATGCAGGGAAGGGGCGAACGAGATCCCGATGATCGAGCCTTCTTGCGATTGAAGCCGAGCGACCGTTTGGCCCCACGGCTCCTCACGCCGGTCGTGCAGCAGAGTGAATCCTCGCCGGCGCAGTTCCTCAGCGGCGAACCCAACAGCATCTGCGTCGCGCACCTCGAACTCCAGGCTCATCTGCGGGACGGTGCGATCCGCTGGCCAGTCCGGCGTGCCGAAGCACGCCTGGGCGGCCTCCGACAGCGGCCACATCCCGAAATGCTTGCTGCCCTCGATCCGCTCGCTGTGGAAGTAGTCGCTCCCGGGACTCGCCTCGAGCGGGAGCCCCAGCGCATCGATGAACAACTCGCGGCTCGTTTGCGGATCCGGCGTGATCACCGCGATGCTGGCAATGAACTCAATATTCATGCCCGTAGCGTATGGCCGCACCGCACCCCTCGCTCGGGAGCAGCGTGCGGTGCCGAGCCGCACCTCCTTGCGCGCACATTCCGAGACTGTCGGCGCTGGCGCGAACATGCCCGTTCGAAAACAAAGGCAGGTCTCGACCAAGGCCGTGACCAGGGCTGGGTACGCGACTGCTCTGCGCCTGTTGCAGCAGCGACCACCTCGTGGCCGTTCTGGTGTTCGACCGGCAGCGTTGTAGCGAGGTCGCGGAACCCGCTTCTGGCGAATAGGGGGTCCATTGGATCGCCCGCCGCGAGCCCTGCGTTCGTGTCGGTGCAGGCATTTCCCGCCCACGGCGTTTGCGTGGCTGCCTATGTCCGATTCCGGCAGCGCGGAGCCAGCCTGACGCCGCCGACATCATGGCCGCTCCACTCGACCAGCGGCGACCGGATGGATGGCGAACGCCCGATCGTGAGCGTAGTCGCGTTGGTCGTCGGCGGCGCGATTGCCCACCACGCGATGAATTTGCGCGCTGCGTCAAAATCGACGCGCGCTCCGGTGACGTCGTCACGGCCGTCTGACGTCGCCCCAGGCGCCGTCTAGGCCCATATCCCGTCCGAATAGGTCGGTTCCGCCGTCGCGCTTCCCCCGGTATGCGCTGCGCGACGTCAGGCGAGACCCCGCGGTGATACGGGGGCGTAGGCGACGTAGCGGAGCTTCGGCCACCCGGCAGCGCCGCGCTCAGATCCCTGCCGAGCTGGCCGGGAAAATCGGGTTCCCTCACCCTCCCAACAGCGGACGAGGCCGGTCGGCCATCGCGACGCGTGGCGTCCGCCGTGCCACGGCGGGGGCGTCGTTCGTTGTCAAGTCCGGTCTCCTCATCGGAGCTTCAGGTGCATGATGTGCAGCCCGACGAGACCGCGCTCTGGGTGGTCGAACGCTTCGGGGACGGTCCCGACGATCGTGAACCCGAAGGAGTTATAGAGCCTGACCGCCGCGACGTTTGTCTCGGCGACGGCGTTGAATTGCATCGCTCCGAACCGTGCTGCGCGGGCCCAGGTCAGCGCGTCCTCGACGAGTGCCCGTCCCACGCCACGGCCCTGCGCGGTCGATGCCACGATGAAGCCTGCGCTCGCGACGTGCGCACCGGGCCCGCACGGTTTGCGTACATGTTCGCGGTCCCGAGAACCGTGCCGCTCTCGACAGCGACGCTTGTCCGTCCGGGCCCGGCGACCATCCACAGCTCCCGCACCTCAGCCTCGGTCAGCTCAGGGCTGTACGCGAACGTGTCCCCCGCAACCACGACTTCCTGGACGATCGGCCAGATGTTCGACCAATCATCCGGCGTTGCCTCGCGGATATCAGGTGCCATGCGACATTGTCTCGAGGACTCTGCTTATTCGAGCCATTCGCCGATGAAGGTCGGGCTGGCGTGGATGCAGACCAGCTTGGAGCGGCCGGGGCCGTCGTTGGTGAACTTGTGCGCCGTTTCTGCCGGGATGATCACGATGTCGCCGGCAGCGACCGCGAGGCGCTCAGCGCCGGACTGGAAGGTGAGATGTCCCTCCTGCACGACCCAGGTCTCGTCGTAGGGATGGCGATGCAGCCGCGGGCCGGTTCCGGGCTCGCTCTCGTCGTAGATCAGGGAGATCGACGCACCGTAATCGGCGCCTTTGACGCTTCCGTCTTTGCTGGTGCCGGCCTTGATCACTGGCATGGGCTACTCCTTCGACCGCAGCCGCGGGGGTCAGGTTAGGAAGGTGACGGGGTGGTAGTCGCGTGTTCGCGTTGCCGGCTGAGGAACTCTCGTTCGGCGGGGTTGGTCGTGAGCTCGATCGCGCGGTCGTACGCCGCGAGCGCTTCCTCGGCACGTGCCGCTCGGGTGAGTAGGTCGGCTCGGGCGGCGTGGTATGGCTGGTAGTCGGCGAGGTCGACGTCGGCGAGGGCGTCCAACCCGGCGGCGGGACCGGCGAGCGCGCCGACCGCGACTGCTCGGTTCAGGGCGACGACCGGGTTGGGTGCGATCGCGTAGAGCTGGTCGTAGAGCGCGACGATCTGGGACCAGTCGGTGTCGGCGGCGGTGGGCGCGTCGGTGTGAACGGCGGCGATCGCGGCTTGGATCTGGAACGGGCCGGGTTGGTTGCGCCGCAGGCACGCCCGGACCAGCCCGTGGCCTTCGGCGATGAGGTTGGGGTTCCATCGTGAGCGGTCCTGGTCGGTGAGACGGACCATCGATCCGTGAGCGTCGACGCGGCTGGGCCGGCGGGCTTCGGTCAGCAGCATCAAGGCGAGCAGTCCCGAGACCTCCGGCTCGTCGGCCATGAGCGTGGCGATGACCCGCCCGATGCGGATCGCTTCGGTCGAGAGGTCGGCACGGGTGAGCGCGGATCCGGTGGTGGCGGTATGTCCTTCGGTGTAGATGAGATAGATCGAGGCCAGCACGGCGTTCAGTCGATCGGGGAGCTCGGCGCCACTAGGGATGCGGTACGGGGCATGGTTGTCGCGCAGCTTCCGTTTCGCTCGCACGATGCGCTGGGCGATGGTCGCCTCCGGCACCAGGAACGCCCTGGCGATCTCGCTGGTCTCCAGGCCGCCGAGCAGACGGAGCGTGAGCGCGACTTGTGAGTCGGGCGCGAGTGCGGGATGGCAGCAGAGAAACATGAGCCTGAGCTGGTCGTCGGGGACGACCTCGACGAAACGGTCAAGCGCTTCGCGTTCAGGGTCGTCGTCCGGGTCGGCGTCTTGGGTGTGCATGTCGTGGGCGGCGATGTAGCGCTCAAGGCGGGTCGATTCGCGACGGAGCCGGTCGATCGCGCGGTTGCGTGCGGTGGTGGTGATCCAGCCGCCGGGGTTCGGCGGGATCCCTCGCTTCGGCCATTGCTCGGCGGCGATCGCGAACGCTTCCGCGACGGCGTCCTCGGCGAGGTCGATGTCGCCGAGAACGCGGATCAGCGTCGCCGTGCAGCGGCCGGCTTCGCGTCGGAAGACAGCGTCGAGGGTGTCGGTCATCCCTGCATCGGACGGACTTCGATCGGAGCGCCGCTGGCGGCGGCGGCTCGTGCGGCGAGGTCGAGCGCGACGTCAAGGTCGGCGGCTTCAATGATCCAGAAGCCGCCCATCTGCTCCTTCGTCTCGGCGTAGGGGCCATCGGTCATCGAGACGTGATCGCCGGCGGGCCGCACGACCGTCGCCGACGATGACGGGTGCAGACCACCGGCGAACACCCAAGCGCCAGATTGCTGCAGCTCCTCGTTGAAGGCTGCGACTTGGGCGACGCGATCTTGCGCCTCAGGTGTCGAGAAGTCGACGACATAGTCCTCGTCGTGCCACACGGACAGCAGGTACTGGGTCATGGGTCGAACCTCCGAATCAGCGTGTCGTCTGACGGGCAAGGACAGGAGCGATGATCGTAGCCGCGAGCAGATGGATGGCGATCAGCCCGAGCTTGCTCGCAACGTCATCGCCGGCAGCCGCGGGCGCCAGACAGGACAATGCGGTCAGCGTCACCGCGGCCTGGATGAACCGGCGCCGTGGCAACGTGCTGCGGCGATTGAGGACGGCGACGAGCAGTCCGCCGAGCAGCGCCCCAGCGAACGTGAACTGGGCGAACGCCGCCAGCGGGATCCTCCCGCCGGCGGCGAGGTGCACGCCGGCGACTCGCATCATCTCTGCCGCAAGGGTGGTGGCGGTCGCACCGGCGGCGGCCACGGCGATCGTCGTGCGCCTCAGCGCGGATCTGGGTGTGTTGGCGATGGCTGTTGACATTGTTGGCGTCCTTTCAGGTGACGGGCGGCGCCACGATGCGCCGCCTCACCCCCTCTACGAACGACGATTGCGAAATCGACAGCGCCCGACAGACCTCCGCTCGATTGGGTCTCCTCAGCTGCCGACCGAGCCGCGCTCCACTCGCCAAGATGATCGTGAAGGTTCGCGCCGGTCGGCTGGCGTAGCGCCCGAGGATGACGCAGAGCACTGTGCCCCAAGAAGTTGCGAGGAGAAGTTGCGAGGACGATTCCGAGGGCGAAGCTACCGGCCGTGACCGGCGACGGTGTGGGCCCCAGGGAGCCCGGCTTTGAACGGGATGCCGGCGGCTTCGGTGAGCGCGGCGTATGCCTCGATCAACGGGCAGCGCGACCGCGCCGGCAAGGGCTCCGTGGCGCAGGACACGCCGCCGTGTCCCACTGCGTGAGCTGGTGGATGCCGGTGCGTGTGCGGTAGATGTGATGCTCATGGTGCTCTCCTTGTGTGTGCGGTGCCGCTCGGCACCCCGGTTGTCTGCTGGTCGGAGCTGATCGCGGTGTCTCGACATCGCGCCGGCGCACGGGTCGTGATGGACCGCGGATCGGTATCAAGAGCGGGATGTCGAGAATGGGCGGTGTGCTCCGACTGTTCAGGAACCGCTCGATTGGCGAGCGCAGCCTTCAAGGAGGTTTCAGATGAAGTACATGGCGATCATCTATGGCAACAAGGCGTTGTGGGAGTCGTTCTCCGGTGAGCAGGCTGCTGAGGCCATTGCCGCGCAGGACGCGTTCAACAAGCGGTATGCGCAGTCCGGGGAGCTGTTGGCGGCCTACGGGCTCGGGGATGAGCTGACGGCCAAGACGGTCCGGGTCCGGGATGGCAGTTTGGCGGTGACTGATGGCCCGTACATCGAGGCGAAGGAGTTCGTCTCGAGCTTCTGTCTGTTGGATTGCGAGAGCGAGGAGCGGGCGCTGCAGCTCGCGTCGGAGATGCCGTTTGCCTCCCACAACGCGGTCGAGGTGTGGCCGGTGTTGCACGAGGCTGGGCTGGAGATGTGAGTCGCCCAGAGGAGATCGAGGACCTGCTGCGCCGGTTGGCGCCGCAGGTCCTTGCAGCGCTGTTGCGTCGTCACCGCAGCCTCGACATCTGCGAGGACGCGGTCCAGGAGGCGCTGCTCGCGGCGGCGACGACCTGGGCCGCGAGCGGGCTGCCGGAGGCCCCGCGTGGATGGCTGGTGACGGTGGCGACTCGCCGGCTGATCGATGACGTGCGCAGCGAGCGCTCGCGCCGAGCGCGCGAGGACCGGATCGCGATGGGGGCTCCACCGTCGGAGCTGTTGACGCTCGGCCCGGAGAGCGAGCCGAGCGTTGATCGCGATCGTGACGACACGCTGGCGCTGTTGATCATGTGCTGCCATCCGTCGTTGAGCGCGCCGTCGCAGATCGCGTTGACGTTGCGCGCGGTCGGTGGTCTGAGCACCGCCGAGATCGCTGCGTGCTTCTTCGTTTCAGAGGCGACGATGGCGCAGCGGATCAGCCGTGGCAAGCAGACGATCCGCGAGGCTGGAGCGCGCTTTGAGATGCCCCCGGAGCCGGAGCTCGCGTCCCGGGTGGCCACGGTGATGCATGTGCTGTATCTGATCTTCAACGAGGGGTACACCACCAGCTCGGGCGCCCGTGCGAGTCGAGTGGAGCTGAGCAGCGAAGCGATCCGGCTGACCAGGGAGCTGTACCGGCTGCGTCGCGATGACAGCGAGGCGGCGGGTTTGTTGGCGCTGATGTTGCTGACCGATGCGCGCCGGGCGGCGCGGACCACGCACGCCGGTGAGTTGATCGATCTTGCCGACCAGGACCGCAGCCGCTGGGACCAGCGTCGGATCCAGGAGGGGGCGGCGTTGATCACCGAGGCCTTGGCTCGCGGGCCGCTCGGCGCCTATCAGCTGCAGGCCGCGATCGCTGCCGTGCACGACGAGGCAGATCGCGCGCAGGACACCGACTGGCCGCAGATCCTCGCGCTCTACCAGCTGCTCGACCGGGTGGCGCCGAATCCGATGGCGACGCTCGGACGGGCTGTCGCCGCGGCGATGGCGATCCGCCCATCCGCGGGACTGGACATCCTCGACGGCTTGGCTGAGGACCAGAGGATCGTCGGTCATCACCGCTACCACGCAGTCCGCGGGCAACTGCTTGAGATGGCAGGAGAGCACCAGGCCGCGCGCGACGCGTTCGGGCACGCCGCGCGGCTGACGGCCAGCTTGCCCGAGAAGCGCTACCTCACGGCCCGCGCCGCCGGTCAGCGCACCGCCTGAACCCCTACACAAGGCCAGATCCGGATTGCACCGAGCCGATGTCGAGAAGCTCGGACCGGCTTCGACTCTGAGGTGAAGGCACCCGGACCCGGCGCAAGCTGTCCGCCGGTTCATGATCGATGTCGCGCGCACACCGAGGTTCGTGCCACTGCTGATGTCGCTGACCCCGATGTTCAAGCAGATCAAGGCTGTCGCGCACACCCTCGCCTACGACACAGCCCTCCTGGCGCCCTGCCAGACCGGCGACCCGTTGCCCATCAACCGGTTCGCCGGAGTGCGCGTTCCGACCCTGTTGCTGCTGGGCGGCAAGAGCCCGGAATGGATCGCTAACGCGGCCCATTGCCTGGAGCGCGTACTGCTCGCCGGCGAACTCACTGTCCTCAACGGCCAAACGCACATGCTCAAGCCCAAGATAACCGCACCGGTCGTCCGCCAGTTCTTCACCGCGCGGACGACCGCGACCAGCGACGTTCGCGAGCCCGTGTGAGCCTGCGTGTAAACCTGCGGTCTACGATGCGGCCACGGATCTGCGTTGGTGTGGGCGTGAAGCGGCCGCACGCCTATCCATGATCCTCGCCCAAGCCCTGCTGGCGTTGTCGCACAGGCATCTCACCGGCCGGGACCACAGTCTCCCTTTGCGCGGCGAGCGGGGCGCTCGCGCGCAACTCGCAGCGCTCAAGGCCGTCGGCCGCGCTGGTGGCGAGGAGCACGTCTCTCGCGAACCAGGGCGGGAGACCTGAGTTGAGCTGAGCGGGACCGGGCGGAGGCGCGGCGCGCGCCATGCAAAGTCGTGAGAGCGGGTCTCGTCCCTCCGGCCGCCCTGGTGCTGCAGTCGGGCTAGAGACCGCGAAATGAGCCGCGAGCTCGTCGGTACGCGGCTACTTCTCCCGGAGGCGAAGCTAGCGCGAGTGTCTGCCTCGGGCGGATCATGTGTCCTGGTGCGCGGGACAGTGGAGGGTGCTCGCTTGTTCAACGCTGTGGGGAGAGCGCGTCTAGGCTGAGCGAATGTCTGTTCTGGGCACCAAGTTGCACTTGCCCTCGCCACGGCACCGGCTGGTGCAGCGCGCCCGCCTGACCGATCAAGTGCGCGTGGACGGTGGCGAAGAGCCACGGCTGGTGCTGGTCGCGGCACCGGCTGGGTTCGGCAAGACCACGTTTCTGGCGCAATGGCTGGCGACGGAGAGGTTGAAGCGCAGCGTGGCGTGGTTGGCTCTTGACGCGGGCGACGCTGATGTCCGTCTGTTCCTGATCCACCTCGTGGCCGCGATTCAGACCGCCGAACCCGAGGCTGGTTTCGACGCGCTCGCCTTGCTTGAAGCGGGTGGCACCACGTCAACCGAGGCCGTCCTGGTCAGCTTGATCAACGATCTCGACGTCCTTGCCGGTCCGATGGTGGTGGCGCTCGATGACTACCACGTGATTGACGGGGTCGCGGTGCATGAGGCGGTGACCTTCCTTTTGGAGAACCTGCCTTTACGGGTCACGCTGGCGGTGGGCACTCGGGCGGACCCGCCGCTCCCGCTGTCGCGTCTGCGTGCGCGTGGCGAGCTCGTGGAGGTGCGGGCGGCGGACCTCAGGTTCACCACCGATGAAGCTGAGGTGTTCCTCAACGAGGTGATGGGGCTGGCGCTGGAGCCGGCGCTCGTGGCCGCGCTCGAGGCGCGCACTGAGGGGTGGGCGGTGGGGCTGCAGTTGGCCGGGCTGTCGGCCCGGACCCATGCGGGCGCCAGCGACGGGCCTGGAGACGTCGCTGGGTTTGTCCAGGCGTTCTCTGGAAGCCATCGGTTCGTCCTTGACTACCTTGTTGAGGAGGTGTTGGACCGGCAGCCGGACGAGGTACGGGCCTTCCTGCTCGACACTTCCGTGCTCGACCAGCTGACGGGTGGGCTTTGCGACGCCCTGACTGGTCGCTCGGACGGTCAGCTGATGCTGGAGACCCTTGAGCGCGAGAACCTGTTCGTCGTCCCGCTCGACGATGAGCGCCGGTGGTACCGCTACCACCAACTGTTCGCCGACGCGTTGCGTGCCCGTCTGGCTGCCCGGCATGGCGACCGGGTCGGTGAGCTGCACGCCGCCGCCAGCCGATGGCTGGCCGAGAACGGGCTGCTGGGCGATGCCGTACGGCACGCGATCGCGAGTGGCGACTACGAGCACGCCGCTGACCTTGTCGAGCTGACCCTGGCCGATATGCGCCGACGCCGTCAGGACCGCACCTTTCGTCACTGGCTGGTCAGACTGCCTGACGATGTCGTGCGTCGCCGGCCGCTGCTGGCCACCTACATGGGGTGGAGCCGGCTCTCCGAGGGCGCTATCGACGGGGTGGAGGCGTGGCTCGTCGGGCACTCGCGCTGGCCGGTCCGGAGGACCACTTCCCGCGCGGCGCTGCCGCTGGCTTTATCGGCCTGGCGGCGTGGGCCGGCGGCGACCTCGGCACCGCGGTGGACACGTTCAGCCGGGCGATCGCCAGCCTGCACGCGGCTGGCATGGTCGCGGACGAGTTGGGCGCGACGGTCGTGCTGGCGAACATGTGGCTGGCGCGCGGAAGCCCGGTCGAGGCGCGCCGGCTCTACGAGCGCGCGCTGGCCGCAGCCGAGAGCCACCCCGGCCCGGTGCTCTCAAGCACCGGCGATCTGCACGTCGGCCTCGCGGACGTCCTGCGCGAGCACGGCGACCTCGACGGGGCCGCGGAGCACCTCGAGGTCGCCCGCAAGCTCGGCGACCGCGCGTCGCTGCTGGAGAACCGGCACCGCTGGTACACCGCGACCGCCGCGGTGCTGCAGGCGAGAGGCGACTTCGACGGTGCGATCGTGATGCTCGATCACGCCGAGCCGCTGTTCCTGCCCGGCTACTTCCCGGACGTGCGGCCGATCGCCGCGACCAGGGCGCGGGTGCGGATCGTCCAGGGCCGCCTCGATGACGCGCGAGCGTGGGCGCGCGAACGCGGGGTCGCGCCGACAGATCCGCCGACCTACCTGGCCGAGTACGACCAGCTCAGCCTCGCCCGCCTGCTCGTCGCAGAGAGTGACGCGCGCGCGGCGCTCGGGCTGGTCGACCGCGTTCTGGACGACGCGCGGGCGGCGGGCCGCGACGGCAGCCTGATCGAGGCGCACCTGGTGCGGGCGCTCGCCCACCACGCGAACGACGATGCGGATTCGGCCGCGGGCGACCTCGCTGCCGCGCTGATCGCCGGGGTGCCGGCCGGCTATTGCCGGCTCTTCCTCGACGAGGGGCAGCCGATGACGGAGCTGCTCGGGCAAGTCGCCCGCTCCGCTGCGCACGACAGCCGGGCGCACGCCGAGCACCTGCTCGCCGCCGCACGGAGACCGCTGGCGACGCCCCCCGCGCGCGTTAGAGATGCTGCCGCGGAAGAGCTCAGCGAGCGTGAGCGTGAGGTGCTGCGCCTGCTGGCGACCGAGCTCAGCGGGCCGGAGATCGCAGGACACCTCTACATCTCGGTGAACACGCTGCGGACCCACACCAAGCACATCTTCTCCAAGCTCGACGTGAACACCCGCCGCGCCGCCGTACGTCGAGCGATCGACCGCGGCGTTCTCTGAGCGCTCCGCGGCCGAACCACCACCTCAATCACATCATCGTGTGATGTGCGCTCACCACATCGATTCCTAAGTTGTCGACATCGCCGGACACCGCCCGGCACCCAGACCAAAGGAGTCCGACGTGAGCACCACCACCACCAACCGCCGCACCGCGATCGGTGGCCTCTGCGCCGCGACCGCCGGCGCGATCTTCATCGGCGTCCAGATCGGCCACCCGTCGGCGACCGTTGCGCACCTCCTCACCACCGAGATGACGCTCCGCGAGACCGCAAAGGTCCTGATGGCCCTCCTGGCGCTGGCCGGCTTCACCGGCATGTTCGCCAGCCACCGCGGCCGGCTCGGGCGCCTCGGGCATGCTGGATACGGGGCTGCTGACCATCGGCTACCTCGCGATGTTCACCGCCGAGTCCCTCATCGGCTACTACCTCCCGACGATGGCGCGATCGAACCCCGGCTACGTCCAGCACGTCATCAACGCGGCCATGGGTCACGGCCCAAGCGGCGGCATCGGCGACTTCCGCGAGCTGTTCATCGTCATCGGCATCGGTTACTCCCTCGGCGGTCTGCTGTTCGGCATCGCGTTGTTCCGCGCTGGCGTCCTTGCCCGCTGGGCCTCCCTGCTGCTCGCCTACGGCACCACCTCCGCCCTCGCGCTGTCCGTGCTGCCGGAGTCCTTCAGCCGCCCGTTCGCGGTGCCCACCGGCGTCGCGCTGATCGGCCTCGGCCTCTCGCTGTGGCGCAAGGAGCGCCCGCAGGCCGACACCATCAAGGCGCCCGCGAGAGTGCTGATCGCGGAGGCGGCCACCCGGTAGCAGTCCGGTCCCGCCTGTGCCGCCCCGGCACCTGACCTGGCACCAACATGCCGGCCGGGTGCCGGCCGTGGTTGACGGCTCTGCCGCCACAGGTCGCCGCGGCTTGCAACACCCACAGATCCCCAGCGCACTGGAGCGCTCTCATGAACACCACCCCCACCGCATATGCAATCCGCGTCAACGGCCATCTCGACGACCACTGGTCAGCCTGGCTCGGCGAGCTCGACATGACCCGCGACGACGACGGCACCACGACCCTCACCGTCTCGATCGCCGACCAAGCCCAACTCCACGGCGTGCTTGCCGGACTGCGCGACATCGGCGCCGTCATCACCGACCTCCGCACCGCCGGTGCGCCCGTGCTCAAGCCGCCAGTCCTCAATGATGGGAACCGAGTCATCGGATCAAAGCGACAGCAGTAAGCGGCTAGCTGAATCGGGGATCGCCCTCCGCCGCCCGGCAGTAGCTGTCCTAGTTCGGTCCCGGCCTCTAACGCGTCCGGTCAGGGGTTGAGAGACGACGCGGCGTTGGGAACCGTGTCTTCACGTCTCAGCATGATGACGCTGCTCACGAGCACGAAGATCAGGAACAGAGCGAACCCGATGAGGTCGAGAACCAGCCCGAACGAGGCGATAACGCCGCCCAGGCCAAAGCCTTGAAGGAAGAGCAGGATTCCAGCGATGATCGCAATCCACCCAAGCCAACGCGGCAGCACGCCGCTCCTCGTCACGAGCAAGCCTGCGGCAACAGCAGAGAGACTCCCGAAAACGTCCCCCACGCTCTCGAGCGCAAACGTCATCAGGTACAGGGTGTACGCGACGCCATGATCGTGTTGAACGCTAAACGCCGCGAGCTTCGCGCCCGGAGGTTCGCTCAGCGAGGGTCGCGGCCACGCGGGGCACCTGCCAATCGGCGATCTGCTCAAGTGCAGCGATCGCCATCGGG
The DNA here is from genome assembly GCA_963709135.1 of uncultured Solirubrobacterales bacterium. GTDB lineage: Bacteria > Actinomycetota > Thermoleophilia > Solirubrobacterales > Solirubrobacteraceae > Palsa-465. The sequence continues at coordinate 134,539 of CAVPVI010000014.1, forward strand.
AGGAGCTCGAACTGTGTGCGCTGGCCAAAATCGAAGCGCCGCGCGCCGGGTTGATATTCGTCGCGGTAGTCCACGAGGCGCGCGAAGTCCTCGGATCCCGCGCGCAGGATCCAGTTCTCCTCCAGCGGCTCGCCCTGACGACCTCGGCTACGCAGAGGTATCCGACGCTGAACGGTCCCAGCAGCCACTTGTAGCCAACGGTGACGAGGAAGTCCGGCCGCAGCTCTTCCACGTCGAGCGGCATCGCCCCGACCGAATGACTGCCGTCGATCACCAGCCGCGCGCCCAGCGCTCGGCTGCGCGCCGCGATCGGAGCTAGATCAACCAAAGCGCCATCGGCAGCGGGCCGTCGTTTGACGGCTACTTCGCGGCTGCTCGGAAAGGCGACCTCGAGGCGCTCGTGGCGGTGCTCGACCCAGACGTCGTGCTCCGAGCCGACCGCCGCGACGGCGACTCGCTTGAGCTGCACGGCGCCGAGCGGGTCGCGCGTGGAGCGATGTCAGCCCGGCGGTTGGCACCGTACGTCCGCCCGGCTCTGGTCAACGGCGCCGCCGGCGTGGTCGCGTTCGACGGCGACCGGCCGTTCGCAGTGCTCGCGTTGACCGCCGTCAGCGACCGCGCGGTAACGATCGACGTATACAACGACCCCGGACACGTCGCCAAACTCGACATCCGCAGCATCACGGCTGTGTGACACACGCGCCCGAGCGCCGCGAGCGACCAGTCCCCAACAGGAACGAATGCGTGCCTCGACCCGCTCACCGCTCACCGCTCACCGCTCGCCGGCGCCATAGCGATCATCGCCACCACCGGCCTCTGAGAGAAGGGTACCGCGATGGTGAAAGCTCGCCTGATCGAACATGTCCTTGACCAGGAACGGGCTGACTACGGTCAGGATCGAGCCAGCCCGATCATCGACAGCACCGCGGGACCGTGCCGAGGAAGCCTATGCGGAGCAGGCAATGGGCAAGGACGAGCGCGTACGCAGGCCGATGGCGGAGGTAGCGACCGAGCGCGAGTGCCCCGACCGCGCCTGGCAGGGTGTAGGCCGCGACCGCGAGCGCGACAAACAGGCCGAGTTCGTCGGGCGAGCGGTTTGTACGGCGAGCCATGCGATCGTGACCATGCTCATCCCGTCGCCCAGCGACGAGACGCCGAGCCCCGACAGCAGCCGCCGCGCCCGCCGGTCTGCGAGCAGGACCCGATACGTCGTCGGGATCATGTCGCAGCCCAACAGTGCCGTGCCTATCGGTGCTCTAGCTCACCGCGCTTTTCACCAGCGCGGCGATCCGCTCCTCGACCTCGGGGGTCAGCTCCCTGATCGCGAAGTCGGTCGGCCACATCGCGCCGTGATCGAGGTTGGCCTTGTCGCTGAAGCCAAAGGTCGCGTACCTGGTCTTGAACTTCTGCGCGTCGCGGAAGTGGCAGACGACCTTGTCGTCCATGCCGTAGGCGGGCATCCCGTACCAGGTTCTCGGGGTGAGATCTGGCGCGGTGGCGGTAACGATCGCGTGGATCCGCTCGGCGATGACGCGGTCCGGTTCCTGCATCTCGGCGATCTTCGCAAGCACGTCTTTCTCGCCGTCCGCCCGATTGGCGGCCGCCTTGAGCTCCTTGGCGCGCTCTCTCATCGCGGCGCGCTCCTCGGCGGTGAAGCCCTTGGACTGCTTGCTGGTGGTGCTCGTGGTGGACTGTTGCGTGTCTTTGGTTGGGCTCATCGAGATCTCCTCATGCTGTCTCGTTGATGTCTGCGATCGCCGGACGGCTCAACGCAGCTGGTGGATGGATGCGGATCAGGTGGCCTGCGCGATCGCGGACGCGGCAGCTGCTGACGCCGGACGGGGTGCCCTGTCTGCCTGCTCCCACACAAACCCGTCCGGGTCGGTGAACGGTCCGGCGTCGCTGCCGATGACGATCCGGTGCGAGCCCGTGCCGTCCGCGGACACGCCGGCGTCCTTGGCGAGCGCCCGGCGGCCGTAGAGCGCCAGCTTGATGCCCTGGGTGGCGAACTGGACGTACTTGCGCCCGAAGCTCTTGTCGACTTCCAGGCCGTGGTCGACGTAGAACTGCTTGCTCGCGGGGACGTCCTCGGCTCCCAACAGGAGCACGATCTCGTCGATCTGCCGGGTGGCTGGGCCGGTGTCCTTCTTTGACGATGTCGCGACCTTCCAGATCGTGCCATCCGGGGATGCGCCGTAGCCCCAGAGCGACTTCTTGACCGGCTTCAGCGGCAGCGCGCCGGCGTCCAGCGCAGCATCGATCAGCCCCTGGACGGTGGCTGGCTGGGACACCACCAGCGACAGCGTGCACCCACGAAAGCCGCTCGTCGGCGCCTCCGAGGCGCGCATGTCAAGCCGATCGCCCAAATCGAACGCGGCTGTGTAGAAGGCCCTGGCGGTCGTGGGGTCGGGCACTTCGAGGGTGAGAGATTGAATGGAGATCATGGCAGTTGCTTTCGTGAGGGTTGGGCTGCGTAAGCCGGCTTTGCCCGCGGCAAGTCGGATACGGGATGCAGCACGGTCTTGAGTCCCTGCGTGGACGAGTCGGTGATGGTCTCTCCCTTTGTCGTTGGTCACGGCGACCCGGCGTGTGCCGTCATTTCGAAGGCAGGCCATTATCATGGTAGCCGACTATCATGGTGGCTACCAATCATTGTGCTTGTCCAATGCATCTGCGAAGCTTTGAGCGATGGCATCTCTCTCGACTGACATCGAGGTGGCCGAGTTCGCCGGGCAGCTGTTCTTCCGGCTGTGGCGCGCCTCGCATACCCGCACCGCCGAGATGCTCGCTTCGGTTGGGCTCACGCCCGCGCTGTTCGCGCTGCTCAATGTGCTCGGTGCACGCGACGGGGCTATCCAGCAGCAGCTGAGCTCCGACATCGGCATCGACCCGAGCGCCATGGTCAAGCTGATCAACGAGCTCGAAGCCGCCGGGTTGGCCGAGCGCCGACGACGCCCGGGTGATCGCCGCGCGTGGGAGGTCACGATCACTCCGGCGGGTCGCAGCACCCTGGAGCAGGCCCGGCAGCTCGTCGCCGACGTGGAGGAGTACGTGCTGGGCGAGCTCAGCACTTCCGAGCGCCGCCAACTGCTCACGCTGCTTCGCCGAGCGCTCGTTTCAGCCCCTCCCCAACCTCCGTGGCGCCCCGAGGAAGGCGACTGAGCAACACGGCCCATGAGGCACCCCAGCCCGGAGTGGGTCTGCTGGCCAGAACACTCAGCGCGCGGGAGCGTGTCCCGCCGACGTCGACGCGCTCCTGGCCACATCGGCCCGATGGCACGCGAGCTATCTCAGTGCACACGTCGCGTTTCCCGTCAGGTCAGCTCGGAGCTCACCGGCAGCCCGGGCAGTCGTCACGACCTGAGAGGCCGCCGAGCAGCGGCCCGCCGCAGCAGTGCTTCCCAGCGCGCGCGTCGCTGCGGTGACGCCGACATCGGTGCCGCCGAACACCGCGCCGGTCCCGAACAGGACCAACACCAATGTCCGCATCGCCCGACACCGCAGCGAGCCGAAGCGCGGCCGCCGCGCCAGCGGCTCTGGGCGCCAGCATCGCGACGCCGGCTGGGCGGCAAACCCGAGCGTCCCCGCGAACATCACCAGTCCGCTCAGAACAAGCGCCGCGCCGGTCGACCACAGCGCCCCAAAGGCAAGCGCGAGCGGTGGCCCGACGATAAAGGTCACCTCGAGCACCGTCGACTCAAACGCAAACAGGGCGGGCAGCCCGCTGAGATCGGCGGCGATCTCCGGCAGCAACGCGCGCACGCACGCCGCCAGCGGCGGCGTGCACATCCCGCTCGCTCCACCAAGCGCGATCAGCAACAGCGGCGGCGCGCTCGCCGGCAGCAACCCGTTCGCGATCAGGACTACCGCGGTCAGCGTCGCACCCGCGACCAGCACCCGCGTCTGACCGCGGCGATCGACCAGCCCGCCCAGCAGCGGCGCCGACACTGCGCTACTGATCGCGTACGCCCCGCTGACCAGGCCAGCCACGGCAAACGAGCCCGTCAGCTGCTGGGCGTGCACCAGCAACGCGATCCCAAACATCGCCAGCGGCAGCCGCGCGATCATCGACGTGCCCAGCAGCGCCCGCGCCCCAGGGGTCGACAAAAGTGAAGGGCTGAGCTGGGTGCTCGTCATGTGGGCCACAGTAAGCCCCGAGCGGCTCGGTGATAAGAGCCAATTGTGCGCGGAAGCTATGAGCCGCTTTCCCCTGGAGATACGTGCCTGGGTCGCCCGGCGGATGCGTCAGAGAAGGTCGGAGATCGCGCCGATCCCGCGTTCGATCGCCGCCTCGCTCAGATTCCCGAAGCCGAGCACCAGCTGCGGCGGCCCGCCGTGACCGCTCGGGCGATACGAGCGCATGCCATACAGGCCGATCGAGCGCTCCCACGCCTCCCCGATGATCGCCTGCTCATCCGCGGCGGGGAGGAGCTGCGCGACGGCATGAAACCCCGCAGCTAGCCCCTCCAGCGCAACGCCGGGCGCACGCCCGGCGAGCGCCGCGATCAGCGTCTCGCGACGGGCACCGTACACGCGCCGCATACGACGCAAGTGCCGGTCATAGCGGCCCGATTCGATCAGCGCCGCGAGTCCAAGCACCTCCAGTGCCGGTGAGCCGCGATCGCTGAGCCGCTTGTCCTCGGTCACCGATCCAAGCAGCGCACCCGGACACACAACCCATCCAAGCCGCAGCGCCGGCGCGAGCGACTTACTGACCGACCCGATCAGCGCGACCCGGTCGGGCGCTAGCCCTTGCAGGGCGCCGACCGGAGCGCGGTCATAGCGAAACTCCGCGTCGTAGTCGTCCTCGATGATCGTCGCATCTCGCTCGTTCGCCCAGGCCACCAGGGCCTGACGTCGCTCGGGGGCCAACACGGTCCCAGTCGGAATCTGGTGAGTCGGGGTCAGGATCACCGCGCGCACCGCGCGCGCCGCCAGCGCATCGACCTCGATTTCCCGGTCGTCGATCGGGACCGGAACCGCTTCGAGGCCGAGCCGGGCGCAGATCAGCAGGTAGTCGTTATCACCCGGATCTTCGATCGCGACCCGCCCGACGCCGTCGTCCGCGAGCGAGCGCAGCACCAGGTTGATCCCCTGCCCAAAGCCCGAGCAGATCACGATCTGTTCGGCGTCGGCTACCGTCGCACGGACGCGACGCAGATACGCCGAGAGCACCTCGCGCAGACCCACATCTCCCCGCGGGTCGCCATCTCCCAGCTGCGCCGCCGTCGCATTCCGACAACCCTCCCGCAGCGCCCACGCCCACTCGCGGCGTGGGAAGCTGGTCAGGTCCGGAACACCCGGTCGGAAGTCGACCGCAAGCCGCTGCGAAGGCGCGGGGCTGACCGGCAGCGAGGAAGGCGTCCGCGCATCCGCCGCCACACGCGTGACCGAACCCGACCTCGACGTCAGAAATCCTTCGGCCTGCAGTTGGCTGTAGCACTTACTCCAACACCAACCCCCGCGACACCCCCAGCTCCCGCGACAGCGCCCGAGACGACGGCAGCCGCTCCCCTGCCGCCAACCGGCCCGAGCGGATCGCCTGCCGCAACCCGCGCTCGAGCTGAACCCGAAGCCCGCTCGATCTCCGGCTGATCGGCGGGTACGCTATGGCGACGATGGCGACAGCACGCAAGATCAACCTTCCGGTGGATGAGGATTTGATCCGACGCGCGCGGGACCGTGACTCTGGCCAGGCGACCAAGAGCGACGTTGAAGTGATCGAGCACGCGCTGACGATGTATCTCGGTGACCGTGCGTTCGAGGAGGCGCTGGCGCAGGGGCCGCTCAGCGACGAGGAAGCTGCCCGGCTCGCGCGCGAGGAGCTGCAGGCCGCCCGTCGCGAAGCGGCGTGATCCGCGCCGTACTCGACGTCAACGTCCTGATCTCGGCCTTTATCGGTGGCGCGGATGGGCCTCCGCGCAAGTTGATCTACGCCTGGCGAGAAGGGCGGTTCACGCTTGTCGTCTCGCCAGCATTGCTCGACGAGCTCGCCACCGTGCTCGGCCGCCCCAAGTTCGAGCGCTGGGCCGCCGACGAGCGGGCCGCTCTCTGGATCGCCAGCCTGTCCGCAGGCGGCGATCATCGCGACGACCCCTACACGCCACCCGTCGGGATCCGCGATCCCAAGGACGAGTATCTGGTGGCTCTCGGCCGCCGGACAGACGTCGACGTCTTGGTCTCAGGAGACGGTGACCTGCTGGAAGCCGAGCTCGATGGGCTGAAGGTGCTACGTCCCGCCGAGTTTCTTGAGGTGCTGGCGGCGTCCGAGCCGGAGGCATAACCCGAAGGTGACGCCGGCCCGCCAAGTACAGATCTCCGCTCGACGATGTCGAAGCCCGACAGAGCTACTCGACCCTCCCGCGGAGCGCACCTCCCCGCCGCACCACGAGGCGCTGGGTTCAGATACGCGTCACATACACAACTTCGCCGAGCGGCAACAGCGCTTGTAGGCGCTCACGCTAGTTTCCAGTCGTCGTTTCCAATTCCAATCTGCGCCATTGTTCCAGTTGGCCCGGAGGCGAAGGTCGACCAGGCGTTCGCTGGCCAACGGACCGCTCGAAACCGTGAAGCCGTCGTCTGGGCGTTGCTGGACTTTCCCTTCGCTATCAAGGAAGGTCCGCCGCGGCCGAGGTCGCAACGGCTGGCAGCGGCGTCGAATCCGACGCCGGCTGCTGGCAAGCTGACAGCATGACGACGCAAGCTCCCGCGCCCGGACCCGATTTCACAAATCTGGCGGGACGCCTGACCGACGTCACGCTCGTCCGGTTCCCGCCGCTTCATGTTCCCGCGGCGCTGCGCCCATGCGTAGAGGTCGGGGTAGCCGTTCGGCAGCGGCTCTGGCGGCTCGGTATCCAGCGCCAGCTTCCCGCGGCGCTTGCGCGCGCCGCGCAGCCAGCCGTGGTAATCGGCGAAGCTGCCGAACTTCAGGCGCTCGGGGGTGGCTGCTCGTCGGGCAGCGCAACGTCGGCGTGCTCGGCTCGATCGTCCGGGTGCGCAACTACCTCGCCCACCCCGAAGGGCACATGGTCGACATGCCGCCCAACGTCTTCCGATTCCTGCGAGACCTGTCGGAGATCGTCAACCGCCTGTGGGGCCTCGACACCGAGGGCGGGCGCCTGTTTCCCGGCCCGATCGCGCGCTGGGCGCGGGCCGCGGCGCTGGCCCCCGACGGTCGCGGCGCGCTCACCTTCAGCTCACTCTCGCAGGTGCGCGGCGAAACCGAGCACGCCGAATGGCCCTACTGCGTGTCCGTTGCGATCGTCCGCGACTTCGAACAGATCCCGGCGGGCAACCCGGCGGTCGGTCGCGTACGATGATCGACGGAACATCGATCATCGTACGCCTTGACCTGGCGTACAAAAGGCGACAAAATATCGATGATCGTACATGCCTGGTGTCCGTTACTCCCAGCTTGCCGAACGGGCCGTCGACAGCTTCGGCTACCTCACCGCCGACGACGCCCGCGAGCTGGGGATCCCGGTCGGCACGCTGAACGCGCTCTCACGCCGTGGACAACTCGAGCGCGTCGGCCATGGCATCTACCGAGTGCCCTTGATCCCCCCGAGCCGGCTCGACCAATACAAGCTCGCGACGCTGTGGCCCGACGGCCGCGGCCACATCTCCCACGAATCGGCGCTCGAGCTGTACGCCGTCGGCGACCTCAACCCCGACAAGATCCACCTCACGGTGCCCACCGCCTACCGGACCCATCGTGAGCCTCCCGCCCTGTATGTGGTCCACCGCGAGGATCTGGCCGCGCGGGACCGCGCCAGCTTCGAGGGGATTGCGGTGGTGAGCGCCGCCAAGGCTATCCGTCAGCTGGCTGAGCGGCACGTCCGCCCGTCGCTGCTGACTCAGGCGATCGACGAGGCGATCGAGGGTGGCTGGCTGCGCCGCAGCGAGGCCGCCGCGCTGCGCGCCCAGATCCTCGGCCGGCCGGCGGCGTGAGCTACCGCCCGCCGAAATCCGCCCCCGGCGATCGCTCCCACCTGGAGCGACTGGTGCAGGCGCTGAGCGTCGACCGCGGGATCGCCGCCGACCGTCTGCGCCGCTGGGTCAGCACGATGGTGCTGCTCGGCGCGCTCGAGCGGGTCGGCGACGACGGGCATCGCTTCCTGCTGAAGGGCGGCGTCGCGATCGAGCTGCGGTTGCGGCTGCGCGCGCGGGCGACCAAGGACATCGACATCATTGTCGTCTGCGATGGTTCGGCCGACATCGTCGAGGTGCTGCAGGACGCGCTTGCCGAGCCCTATCTCGAGTTCGCGTTTCGGGTGACCAACGTGCGCGCGATCCCGAACACGGCCGCACAGCGGATGGATGTCAAGCTGACGTTCAAGGATCGGCCCTGGGCGACCGTGCAGCTCGAGGCGTCCCCACCGGAGGCGAGTGCGGCCGAGCCGGAGCTGATCGACGCGATCAGCCTCACAGAGCTCGGGCTGTCAGGCCCCGACGAGGTCGCCTGCCAGTCGCTGCGCTACCAGATCGCGACCAAGCTGCACGCCGTCACCGAGCGCTTCGACGACCGCGAGAACGACCGGGTCCGCGACCTGATCGACCTGCTGTTGCTGGCCGAGCTCGACCCGGACCTGGCGCGGGTGCGGACGGCGTGCCTGGACATCTTCGCCTCGCGCAGCAAGCACGGCTGGCCGCCAGCGCTGACCGTCGAGCCGTCGTGGCCGGAGCAGTATGAGGCGCTCGCCCGCGAGCAGGAGTTCGCGATCGACGAGCTTGATGAGGCGGTCCGCCTGATGCGCGAGCTGATCGCCGAGATCGACGCGGCCGCGACGGCGTAGCGGCGGCGGGTTGAGCGCGATGTACTGGCAGCTGGTCGAGCTCGCGATCCAGGCGATGAGCCCCTCGGCCTTCGAGGACCTCGTGTTCGCGCTCGTCCGGATCGAACATGAAGATGCCGAGCAGCTGGGTCCGCCCGACGCGGGACGCGACACGATCGTGCGCCTGCCCGGGGCCGGCGAGCTGGTCTGGCAGGCCAAGCACCACACGGCGGGGATCGACTGGGGCAAGTGCGAGGAGTCGCTGAAGACAGCGCTGGACCAGCGTGATCCTCGGGAGGTCACGTTCGTCTTTCCCGTGAAGCTGAACGCCACCAAGGAACCCGGCCTAAAGGATTTGCGCGACCGCTATCCGCAGGTCGAGATCACCAAGCCGTGGACCCTGCCCGAGCTGCGCGCGAAGCTGGTCAAGGCCGACGATGTGCGCCCGGAGCTGATCGACCAGCCGATCGGCGTCGATGAGCTGCACACCAGGCATCTGCTCGAGCGCGCAGCCACGCGCCACCAGGCGTTCGAGGCACAGACCTCGGCGGCGATGCTCGGACCGCTCCTGGTCACCGGCCAAGCCGAGGCGCTGGCTGAAGCCGAGCAACTCGAGGCGCAGGGCGATCCGGCTGGCGCCTCCACCCGGCTCGACGAGCGAGCTCGGCATCCCGTCGGTGATCGAGGCATTCCGATCGCATCCGAACCCGCTGTTCGCGCGGGCCAAGCTGGACGCGCCGCCCGAATCCGACGAGGTGCGCGCGGCCAGCCTGGGGGCACTGGTCACGCTCGCCCGCCAAGCCAACGATCCGGCTCGCGCGAGCACCGAGCTGGCTGCCGCGCTCGGCGATGCGGGAGCTCCGGTCCGCGTGGAAGCCGTCCGGCTCGCCCGCGACGTCAGCGCGGTCTCGTTCTGACCGCACCCAGGGCGCATAACGCGGCGGGCCCCACTGTGAGTTGGCCATATCTGCCAGACCAGTGTCCCCGCTGTCGTTACTTCGTTGAGCTGGAGGCTAACGTACAGCGATGAGCGCGGCTACGAGATGCCGGGCATCTGCGCGCATCCCCGGATCGCGATGGAGCTGTTCGTCACCCGTGAGGGCCTCGCCGATCGATGGGGAACTGCAATGTCTTCTTCCCCGCTGCCGATGCGCAGACAGAGCATCGGCAGACCAGAGCACGCCAAAGCCGCTCCCGCGCAGCTCGTCGGGCAGCAACCGCGCGACGAGCGAGGACTCGGCCGTTTCCGCGAGGCCGATCCCCGCGCCGGCGAGCACGAATGCCAGCACCAGCAGCACCCACCCGCCGGAGACCAACCCGAACAGCGTGTACGCGACGATGTAGACGCCGGCGGCGTTGGCGAACACACGTTTTGGTCCGGTCCGGTCGATCCAGTGCCCGCCGCCATACGCGATCAGCGACGCGACCAGGTTGTGTCCCGCGTAGATCAGCACCGCCAGTGATGTGGCCGCTGCGAATGAACGCCCATTTGCGTGCAGGAGATCGGTGGCCCTGAGAATCGGTGGCTGGGAATCGAAGCGATGGTGGACGAGTCGGCCGTCAGCCATTCGGCCCCGCTGTCCTTTCCGGCGCAGGAGCGCTGAGCTCGCCTGGACCGCCGTCCCGGACCAGGGTCCGCGCGTCGCCCCAGACTGCCGTGATCGTGGAGAGCTCTGCTCGCAGCGACTCGAGCTGACCAGCGCGGCGGTTCAGCTCGGCGCGGCGCGCAGCGACGTCGTGCTCGTCCGCTGTGAGCTGATTGGAGACGCGCTCGACCGTCGCCAGGATCGCGGCGATCGCCTCCTCGACGGAGTCGCTCAGCTCGCGCTGGTAACCGCGGAGCGCGTCGCGAACGCGCTCGACGAGCGCAGATCGAAGCCGTCCCGCGTGACGGTCGGCCATGTGCATCAGGCGATCCTGCGCGTCGCGGGTGACCATCCGTCGACCAAGCTCTCCGGGCATCGTGCGGCGTCCGAACGCGACGACGTTGTCAAGCATGTGTGCGACATCCGCGAGCTTGAACGAGAACGCCGAGGGCTCTGAGAGGTCGACGTCGGGCAGCAGGCCACTCGCGCGTGACCCGAAAGCCTCGTCGGCCGCGTCCTGGACCTCGGCGAGGATCGCCTCGATGCGCGCCGCGAAGCTCCGCTGGAGCTCCCGGACCTCCGTGGCGATCGATCCTTCCAGGCGTGGCACGAGCTCGCCGAAGCGATCGCGGATCGCGTCGTCGATCCAGGCGTCGAGTGCCGGGCCGAGTTCGCGCGCCGGAAGTCGCCCGAGTGCCGCCGCACGTTGCGCCAGCGCGGCGCTGAGCTCGTCGGAATGGTCGCTCGCGAAGGTCATCAGCGGCGCGTTGACCCGCTCGTCCAGCAGCCGCCTCACGCCGGCCTGCAGCAGATCGTTCGCCTGCGAGCGCGCAACCCCCAGCTCCTCAACACGGGCGCTGAAGAGCTGCGCGCGTCGGCGTAGCTCGTCGAGCGGCAGCTCGATCGCGTGCGCCTCGAAGCGCAGCGCCTGCGCCGCGCCGTCGGCGGAGCTGCCGGCAAGCCTCGCGACCGACGCGATCACGAGCGTGCCAGCTTCCTCCTGGGCAAGCCGGAGGATCCGCTCCCGCAGGAGCGAGATCCCCTCGCCGGTGCGCGCGCTGAGGGCGAAGAACTCAAGCTCAGACGTCGTGCTCAGTTGCGCCGAGATCTCGTGAATGAACTCGATCGCGAGCGCGCGTTCATCCTGCCCCAGGTGATCGATCTTGTTGACGGCGACCAGCAGCCGCGGCACGCGCTCGGCGACGGCGAGCAACAACTCGCGCTCGGCCGCCGTGAACGGCTGATCGGCAGTCAACACGCACAACGCCGCGTCGATCCGCGGCATGAACTCCCACGCCACCGCCGTGTTGTGCGCGTGCACCGACCCGATCCCCGGTGTGTCGACGAGCTGCAGGCCACCTTCGAGCAGCTCCGACGGGGTCTCCAAGGTCGTCGAATCGACCCCGAGGCGGTTGTGCGGGTTCTCCCGCTCTGTCACGAACCGTCCGAGCTCGGCGATCCCATGCGCTTCCTCGCGCCCGTCCTCGTAGCGAACGATCAACCGCTCGCTGGATCCGTGGCGCAGAAGGGTGATCGCGGAGGTCAGCGGAACAACACCCGTCGGCAGCACCTCGCGCCCGAGCAGGGCATTGATCAGCGTGCTCTTGCCCCGCTTGAACTCGCCGAGCACGACTAAGTTGAAACGCGCCTGCCCCACGCGCGCCGCGCCCTCCCGCAGATGCTCAACGACCGCCGGACTGAGCGACTCACCCGCCAGCGCGACGAGCTCGTCGATCGCATCGACCGTGCGCGCTTGCACGGATCTGGTGAAGTGGCTGTGCGCTGAGGGCAACGTCGATCCGAGACCGTGGTCTGATGGCTGCACTGCAGAGAGGCCATCAGCCGCAGAGCGGCGGTTTCGGCGAGCCTCATCGCCCGCCCGAACGTTACCAAGAGGTCGCTAACCTGCGACAGCGGTGCCCATCAGCATCGACATCCCTGGCCGCGCCCCGCTCGCGCTCGAGCACCTCCTGCTTGACCAGAACGGGACGCTCACCAACCGCGGAACGCTGATCGACGGCGTCGCGCAACGTCTGCGCCGCGTGCGCGAGCGGCTACACGTCCACGTCCTCACCGCCGACACGTTCGGAACGCTTGACGAGCTCGTGCGCGAGCTCGGCGTCGAAGGGCATCGGATCTCGACCGGGGCAGAGAAGCGCGCCTTCGCGAACGCGCTCGGAGCGCAGCGATCCGTGGCGATCGGTAACGGCACCAACGACGTCCCGATGCTCACAGCCGCAGCCCTCGGGATCACCGTGATCGGACCCGAGGGCACGAGCGCTGCGGCCATCGCCGCCGCGGACATTGTCTGCGGCTCGATCCTCGACGCATTCGAGCTGCTGCTCGACGAGCGCGCGCTGATCGCCACGCTACGAGCGTGACTGCGGCCGGCGGCACGAGAACCGGGATAGCGCGGAGATGACCCTGCCCGTCGAGCGCTGGACGATCTGCCGGTATGACCACGTGCACTGGGGAGCGCTGGGCGGCGCCGGACTACTCCTGCGCCACGCTTCCGCAGCGGGTCAACCGACATACCTTCTGCAGCGGCGCTCACGGTCAGTGGGTCTTTCACATCATCTGCGCCGATGTCGAGCGTCAGTTCGACGCGTTCTGCGGCCAGGAGACGGACGCGACCGGCTGGTTCACGCGCGAGGAGATGCGGAACCTCACGCTGCACCCAGGTCTACGCGCGTGGCTGGAGCAGTGCAGCGGGTAGGATGACCCTAGGCGATGAGGCCCGCCTGGAACTGCCGCTGTGGCTGATGGCTTCTACCGGTTGCGCGAAGGTAGAAGCAGATGGACATCCGAGACCATGCCACGCCGTTCACCAGCATTCTGTACGCGGAGCCCGCCCCGGGCGGCGTCGGAGCACGGGGCGAGCCTGCGTTCTTCGGTGACCTGAATCTCGACCAGGTGCTGGGTTCGATGCTCGCCGCGGAGCAGCACACCGAGCTGGCGGCCTTCTTCTGCGAGCCCCTGCAGGACGTGCGAGCGGTTGTCTACCGCCATGAGGTCCTACACGATCTCGAACGCGAGGATGTCTCGCGGGCGATCGGCACCTTCACCGGCAGGATGGTGGAGGTGCGCACGCTCCTGACGCGGGTTTCCAAGCTCCGTCACGTGCGCCAGCGCGAGCGCGTGTTCCTGTCAGCCGTCGGGGTCTATTGCGAGGCCGTGAAGGCGCTCGTGCAGGATCTGGGCGCGGCCGGCGCGCAGTCCGCCGGTCTGCTTGGCTTCCGCGCGTACTTGCAGGCGTACAGTCGTTCGTCCGCGTTCACCCGCGTCGAAGCCGAGGCCGCGCAGTTACGCGGCGAGCTGTCGGAGGTGACCTATGCGATCGCGCTCAAGGGCATGCGCGTGACCGTGACCCGCTACGAGCCCGCGCCCGATCTGAGCGCTGAAATCGAGGCGACCTTCGCAAGGTTTCGCGAGGGCGCGGCGAAGGACTACCGCGTCGGGTTCTCCAGGCGCCTGGAGGTCAACCACATCGAGGGACGGATCCTCGACTTCGTCGCGGACCTGCATCCGAATGTCTTTGGGCGGGTGCGCGCCTATTGCGTCGCGCATCGCCAGTTCGTGGATGAGACGATCGTGCGCTTTGACCGCGAAGTGCGCTTCTACCTCGCCTACCTCGAGTACATCGCGCCGTTGCGGGCGGCGGGCCTGCGGTTCTGCTACCCCACTCTCAGCGCTGGGGACAAGACGATCCGCGTGCGCGATGCGTTCGACCTGCCGCTGGCGCGCAAGCTGGTGCTCGCGGGCGAGCCGGTGGTCTGCAACGACGTCATGCTGGAGGGTGCTGAGCGCGTGCTTGTCGTCACGGGCCCCAACCAGGGCGGCAAGACAACCTTCGCGCGGATGTGCGGGCAACTGCACCACCTCGCCGCGCTCGGACTGCCGGTCCCCGGCAGCGAAGCTCGGCTGCTGCTCGCAGACCAGCTGTTCTCGCACTTCGAGCGGGAGGAGGACGTGAGCACGCTGCAGAGCAAGTTCGAGGAGGAGCTCGGACGCCTGCGCGAGATTCTCGAGCGCGCGACGCCCAACAGCGTCCTGATCATGAACGAGAGCTTCACCTCCACCACACTCCAGGACGCCCAGTTCGTCGGCACGCGGGTCCTGCGCAAGATCATTGACCTCGACATCGTGTGCGTGTGCGTGACGTTCGTCGATGAGCTCGCTTCACTGAGCGAGGCGACGGTGAGCCTGATGAGCACGGTGTCTCCGTTGGACGCGACGAGCCGCACGTTCAAGGTGGTCCGCAAGCCCGCGGACGGCCTCGCGTACGCGCTGGCGATCGCCGAGAAGCATGGCGTCGGCTACGAGCGTCTGCGTCAGAGGATCGCGTCATGAAGGTCTTCCTGATGCATGCCGATCGCGACTTCGACGTCGGGGCGCAGCTGCCCGGCAACGAGGACGAGTGCAGTCAGGACCTGGAGCTGGACACGCTTTTGAGCGTGATGGCGGGTGGCGAGCAGCTCCTCTACGACATCGGGAAGCTGTCGCTGCTCTCGCCGCTCACCGATCCCGCCGCGATCCGCTTTCGCCAGGCCGTGCTCACCGACTGCCTCGCGCAAGCATCAGTCGTGCGCCGCTTGCACGACCTCGCGCTGGAGGCGATCGCCGGGGAGCGCCAGTTCTGGAGAGCGTTCCAGGACTCTCCGCAGGCGATCCTGTCCCGCTCGGTACAGGTGCTCGAGTTCTACCTCGGCGTGCTACGGGAGCTCCGTGCGATCGCAGATGAGCATCGCACCGAGTTCCACTCCGTCGGGTTTCGCCGCTTCTTCACGATGCTCCAGGACGAGCTCGCCGATGACTACTTCGCGCAGGTCGAGAACCACCTCGCGATACTGCACTTCAAGCACGGAACGCTCATCAGCGCGCGGCTCGGGGCCGGTAACCGCGGCACCGACTACGTCCTGCGGGAGCAGCGCGAGCGGCCGTGGCTCGAGCGGGTGAGCGGGCTGTGGCGCTCGGGCCATAGCTTCCAGATCGACGAGCGCGACGTCGCCGGAGCGGAGGCGTACGCGGAGCTCACCAACCGTGGGGTCAACCTGGTCGCCAACGCGCTGGCGCAGTCCGCAGAGCACATCAAGAGCTTCTTCGCGATGCTGCTCACCGAGCTCGCGTTCTACCTCGGCGCGCTGAACCTGAGCGAGCGCCTCGCAGGCCGAGGGGCTCGGACCTGCATGCCCGACCCGCTCCCCGCCGGCGCCGCAAGGCTGACCGCGCGCGGGGTCTACGACGTCAGTCTGGCGCTGACGCTGGATGCCGGCGTCACCGCCAACGACCTCGACGCCGACGGGAAGGCGATGGTGATGATCACCGGCGCCAACCAGGGCGGCAAGTCGACGCTCCTGCGCAGCCTCGGGGTCGCGCAGCTGATGATGCAAAGCGGCATGTTCGTCGCCGCGCAGGCGTTCAGCGCCGATGTCCGCGACCGCGTCTTCACCCACTACAAGCGCGAGGAGGACGCGGGCATGCAGAGCGGCAAGCTCGACGAGGAGCTCGCGCGCCTCAGCCAGATCGCCGACCAGATCACGCCCCGCAGCATGCTCCTGTGCAACGAGTCCTTCGCGTCCACCAACGAGCGCGAGGGGTCCGAGATCGGCCGGCAGGTCGCCGCAGCGATGATCGACTCCGGCGTCAAGCTCATCTTCGTGACCCACCATCACGACCTCGCCCACCAGCTACACGCAAGCGGACGCGACGACATCCTGTTCCTCCGCGCTCCGCGCGGCGAGGCCGGGCGTCGGACGTTCAAGCTCGAGCCAGGCGCGCCGCTGCCCACCAGCTACGGCGAGGACACCTACCACCAGATCTTCGATCACGAAGCCCATCGCACGGCCGACGAGTTGCGCGTGTCCCTCGTCACAACGCCAGTCGAAGACACATTCGAATAGCCAGGCGAGGGTCTCACCCGCGAGCTGCGCACCACACAAACACGCAAGCCCGCTCGCCAGCAGCCGTCCGTACCGATCGGCCGTCCACGCGGCGGCCGCCGCGGGCGCGGCCACGACGAGTCGGTGCTCGCCGTCGACGGCGATCAGCTCGACTGGCTCGAGCCAGATCGAGAACGTGCTCTCGCCGACCGTCCCCTCCAGCAGTTCGCGGATCCGCTGCCAATCGGCCCAGTCCGCAGCGCTCACCAGCCCGAGCCCGCGACGGAGCTCGTCGAGATCGACCCGAACCATCCGCCGACGTCGCCGGCCGCGCTCGCCGACGACAGCCTGCTCGACAAGCATCGAGCGACGCGGGCTCCCCCCTGCAGGGGGGCTGGGGGGTCATCACGATGGTGACGGGCTTCCGGAAGGCCTGCTGCACGGCAACCTCCTCCACGCCCCCGATCACGCCATCCTGAGCGAGCAAGGGCCGGTCGCGATCAACTGGAAGGCGTCGGGGCGCGGACCGCGCCTCGCCGACTTCGCCTACCTGATCTGGGGCACAGGCTCGTGGAACCCACGTCGCCCCAACCAGGAGCGGATCGATGCTGCCGTCAACGCCTACCGCCAACACATCGAGCCGACCGCCGACGAGCTCGAACGGCTGGAGGCAGTCATGTACGTCCGGACGCTCTACCTCGCCTGCTTCGGCTACCGACACGCCGTCACCGACGGCGTGAAATTCCGCGAGTGGTGGTTCATCCGTCCACCCGAGTACTTCAGCGAGACCGCGGCCGCCACCCGAGCCGCATTCCGCCGATAGACCATCAATGGGAGAGACGACAAGGACGATTTGGTCGGCAACGCGCCGGGACATCTGCTAGCGCGTGGAAGCGGACCACGCTCACCCTGTTCACGGCTGCCCGAGCCCTGCTCTTGTAAATCCACGAGCACCGCGCCGCGAATCACCACCGCCTAGCACTGCTAAGCGCGGAAACGAAGACCTGGGTACCAGCTACCTCCAGGAAGGATCGGTCGCACTTGGGGCATCGTCTGCGCCGGGTTCTCGGGCGAGGGTCGGTCAGGCCGCGTCCGGCCCGTCGAGGAGCCGATCGCCGAGCGCGCTGCGGCGGTGGAGCACCTGGCGTCCCTGGCGGGCGCACGTCGTCAGCCCCGCTTCGCGCAGGATCTTCACGGTGTGCCGGCTGATCATCTCTCGGATCGACAGGACGCCGGTCGCGGAAGCTCACGTTGGGGTGGATGTCGGCGAACAGCGCGTCCGCTCCCCCGGTGATCAGCTGCCGCGCGCGGTAGGTGGTGTCGGCCTCGAGCACGAGGCGCATATCCGCCCACCCGCGCGGTCGTGCTGCTGCTGGCCGGCGCCTGCGGCGTGGCGGTCGGCACCATCTACTTCCCCCAGGCGGTCACGCCGGCGCCACTGCGTCCTCGCCGGGGGTTCTCGTCGCGGCAAGCGCGCTGGTCGGTATCACCACGGTGGCCGGCCAGGTGATCGCCGCGGGCGTCAGGTCGATCCGGCTCGGCGCGCCGAGGTGCTGGGCATGCTGCTGAGCGGCTCGATCGCCGGGATGCTGCTCGCGCGCGCGTTCGCCGGGATGCTCGGCGGCTGGCTGGGGTGGCGTGCCCCGTCCTACTCGACGCTGGCGTATGCTTGCGCTCACGCCGGTCGTCGTGGCGGTCCTGCCCTCGGACGCGCCCCGACCGACAGGATCCTGCTCGCGCCGGCTGCTCGGCGAGAGGTCGACGACGGGGCGAGCTCGCAAGCCGCAGGGAGCGCACCGTGCTCGTCGTGAGCTTCACGAGTCATAACTCGATCCGGCAGTCCATCACCGCCGCCCCGGGTCGCGTCCCCGCTTGCGCCGGTGAACACGAACGGGACGCCGGGAACGCACTGTCCCGGCAAGGATCCTTCAAGGGGCCGGTGCTTCGGACGTTGCCGGTAGTCTGAGGCCCGTGAGCGCTCGCGCCAGAGGAACATTCGATGTCGAGCTGACGCCAGGCCCCGCTGGATCTGTGTGAGCACGATCGAAAGAAATCGTCATGCCCACTGGCCCATCACTGCGTCAGCCAGACCTTCGCGCACAAGCACGCCGGCCTCACACCGCCGCTGTACGGAACGCTCAAAACCCTCGACGCGACGGGCCCGACTTCGCAGCAGGCGATCGCCGGACAGTTGGACTCAGCGGCACCGCGATCCTCCAAACCGTCGACCGCCTCGAAGGCGACCAGCTCGTAAGACGCCACCGCAACCCCACCGACCGTCGCTCATACGCACTTCAGCTCACCCCACGCGGACGCGACGCCCTTCAGAGCGTTGAAACCGCCCGCGACGCGCTCAATACCGAGCTCCGACAACGCCGTCGGCGGTCCACGCCAACAACAACAACAACCCAGGCGCCTCCTGCTCAAGCTGCTCGCCGATCGCACGCTCCCCCAGCATGAGCCCGTCACAACGCCACTCTGATCGCGAGGTCAACGGGCTGGGCGCTGCGCCGCTCGGGGATCCACAGCCACATGGCCGCCGACTCCCGGCGCTGAGCGCGCCTGCGGCGCCGCGGAGAGCGCCGGCTGATTCGCTGAAGCCACAGCTGGCCGGGTTGGCGGTCGGCTTGAGCGTGCCTGGGCCATCGGGATCCCAGTCGGCACGGAGCTGGTGGGCTGCTGAATCGGGTCAGATCCAGCCGGCGTCGCGGGCGATGCGGATGGCGTCGATGCGGTTGCGGGCGTCGAGCTTTGAGATCGCGTTTGAGAGGTAGTTGCGCACGGTCGGGCCGCTAAGGTAGAGCTCGGCGCCGATCTCCTGGGTCGTGCCGCCACCCGCCGCGGCACGCAGCACCTCGGTCTCGCGGGGGGTCAACGGGCTCGTTCCGATCTCGAGGGCGGTGGCGACGAGCTCGGGGTCGAGGAATCGCTGGTTCTTCGCGACGCGTCGAATCGCGTCGGCGAGCTCTTGGGGAGGAGCGTCTTTGCGCAGGAAGCCAGCGACCTCGGCCTCGAGCGCACGGACGAGATGGCCCGGGCTACCCAGTCCGGTGAGGATCAGGACCTTGGTCTCCGGGAGCTCGCCGCGCAGGGCGGCGGCGGCGGTGAGCCCGTCAATGCCGGGCAGGTCGATGTCGAGCACGGCGACGTCGGGGCGCTCGCGGCGGCAGACTGGGAGGATCTCATCACCGTGGGAGAGTTCGGCGACCACGTGCATGTCGTCGTTGAGGCCGATCAGTGCGAGCAGCGCGCCGCGGATCAGGTGCTGGTCTTCGGCTACCACGACGCGGATCATGCCGGCAGTTGGACGTGAAGCTGGAACCGGCCGCCGGGCAGCGCCTCCGCTCGAGCGCTTCCCTCCACGAGCGCGAGCCGCTCACGAAGACCGGCGAGGCCGCTGCCGCCGGCCCTCGGTGAGCCGGCGCCGTCGTTGCTCAATTGCAGCTGGACATGACCGTCGTCACGTCGCAGCACGATCCCGCAGCTGCGTGCGTTGGCGTGACGCAGGATGTTGGTCGTGCCTTCGCGGATCGCCCACCCCAGCACCGTGCTGGCATCGTCGTCCAGCCCGTCGAGGTTGACGGCGGTGCTGACCTCGATCCCGGCCGCACGCAGCAACGCGACCGCCGCCTCGAGTTCGGTCACGAGCTGCACACGACGCTGGTTGCGAGCGACCTGGTCGACCTCGGCGGCCTGAGCTTCGGCCAGCGCGAGCACCTCGGTGACCTCGCTTCGGGCCGCCGCTCGGTCGCCGCGGATCACCAGCTCGCGGGCCAGTCCGGCCTTGAGCGAGATCGCGGTCAGGCTCTGCCCGAGGATGTCGTGCAGATCGCTCGACATCCTGCGCCGTTCTTCACGGACGGCCTGCTCGGCAAGCTGACTGCGAACCTGCTCGAGCGCGCGCACGGCGCTTAGCAGTTCGGCTGACGCGGCGAGCGCCGCAGACACGAACATCGAGAACACGAACTCCGCGGCGACCTCGACGATCAGGTTGAACGTGTTCATGTAGGGCAGCTGCACGAACAGGTCGGCGATTGCGGTGGCGATCGCGATCGGGACGATCGGCAGCCAGCGTCGCCAGCCAGTGAAGCTGATCGCGGCGCTAGCGGCGACGAGCCAGCCGGCGCCCAGCCACGAGTAGCCGCCCCACGGCAGGACGGCCGCCCAGATGGCGAGCGTCAGCCACCACCGCGCCGCCACGAACCGGGAGCGCCGCCTGCCCATCACCTCGAGCAGAAGCCACGCCTGCAGGCCACCAAGCGCGATGGTCGCGGCAAGGAACGGCGGCAGCGACGGATGGCTGCCCGTTGGGCCAAGGACTCCAGCGAAGAACAGTGGCACGAACGAAAACCACAATACGTAGAGCGCCCAGCACGCGATGCGCGCGCGACCCGCCGACAGCGCCCGTCCGACCGGCGTGCGGGCACTCCGCGCCGCCTCGATGAGCCCTTCGGCAGCGCTACTGCCCGCGGGGGTGCGAGCGTCGGCGACGACCCGGCGCAGATCGCTCAGCGCGGCGTGGGAGAACTCGATCAGGCCGTCGAGCGCCAGCACCGCCCCGGCCACTCCCTGGCGGCCGATCTGCACCTCCGCCTGTCGACCGGCGTCGAGCAGCCCCCCGAGGTTGCGGTTCAGCGACGCTCGTAGACGCTCGAGGACCCGCTCGCGCTCCTGCTCGGCGGAGGCAGCCGCCAGCGCCCCACGGGAGAGCTCCAACCGATATACGGCCGCGATCAACCACACCACGACGAACTGCGACAACACGTCCGCCAGCAGCGCATAACAGCCGTTCAACCGCTGGAGGAACGTCGACACCTCGGCGCCGTACATGATCCCGTGCAGGCTTGTCGCCAGCGGTTCGAGCACGGACGCGGCGACCACGACGAGCGACCACGGCGGCGCGAGCACAACCAGCGCCGACACCCCCAACGCGTACAGATCACCGGTCCACGGCACGCCGACCACGACCAGCCCGACGAGCTCTGCGGCGGCCATCGCCGCCAACGTGACCTTACCGTGCGGTGGCCGCCCCCCGTGGGTGGCGAACCACAGGTGACGCAGGTGCATCGACACGAACACCACGCTCAACGCGGCCGCGATCGCGACCTTGACCGCACCGACCGACGCGCCCGCGATCCGGCCGAGCTCGACCAATGCGTGGAACGCGCTGAACGCCAGTACCCCCCACCGAGCGAGCACCAGGCCCCGCGGGCGTGACTGACCGAGCCGTGCTCTCACGCCCGGAACGATGCCGCCGCTGCGCCCGGAACGCAAGCGACTGATGACACTTGTCATCGATCACCGCTGACATCCACCTCTGGCGGACGCCCGTCGACCCGTTCACAATCGGCAGCATCGTAGACGCGCTGTCGCCGAGGCCTCAGCGCCATCGGGACCGTCAAAGGAGGATCGTAATGGGTGGCAAGTGGCCAACGCTGGTCGCGGTGTGCCTGGGCACGTTTATGTTGCTGCTCGACGTGACGATCGTGAACGTCGCGCTGCCGCGGATCCAGGCCGGACTGGGGTCGAGCTTTGTCGATCTGCAATGGGTGATCGACGCGTACGCGCTAACACTGGCAGCGCTGTTACTCACATCCGGTTCGCTGGCGGACCTGTTCGGTCGCCGGCGGGTCTTCGCGATTGGGCTCATCGTGTTCTCGGCAGCGTCGCTGGTGTGCGGGCTGGCGCAGTCACCGCTGATGCTCAACCTCTCCCGCGGCGTTCAGGGAATCGGTGGCGCGATGATGTTCGCGACCTCGCTCGCGCTGCTCGGGAACGCCTACCAGGGCCACGAACGCGGGATCGCGTTCGGGGTCTGGGGGGCGGTGACCGGCGCGGCGATCTCGATCGGACCTCTGGTCGGCGGCGCCCTGACAAACGCATTCAGTTGGCGCTGGATCTTCCTCGTCAACGTGCCGATCGGGGTGGTGACGCTCGCGCTCACACTCGCACGGGTCGGCGAGTCGCGCGCCCCGCACGGCGCTCGCGTCGACCTGCCCGGATTCGTGACGTTCACCGCGGCGCTCGCCGCGCTCGTGTTCGGGTTGATCGAGTCAAGCCAGAAGGGCTGGAGCAGCGCCCTGGTCCAGGGATCTCTGATCGCGAGCGGCGTGCTCCTCGGCGCGTTCGTGGCGCTCGAGCGCCGCAGCCGCGCCGCGATGCTCGATCTGAGCCTGTTTCGCCGTCCCGCGTTCAACGGCGCGTCGATCGTCGCGTTCACGCTCTCGGCCTCGCTGTTCGCGATGTTCCTGTATCTGACCCTGTACCTGCAGGACGTTCTGGGGTTCTCGCCGTTCGGCGCCGGGCTGCGCCTGCTGACCCTCTCCGGACTGGTGCTGATCGTCTCCGGGCCTGCGGGACGCTTGACGACCGTCCTGCCGGTGCGACTGCTGATGGGCGCCGGGCTAGCGCTCGTCGGGACGGGTCTACTGCTGATGCGCGGCGTAAGCGTCGACTCTGGCTGGACTCACCTGCTGCCCGGTTTCATTCTCGGCGGGATCGGGATCGGCCTGATCAACCCGCCGCTCGCCTCAACCGCGATCGCGGTCGTCCCGCTCCGCCAGGCCGGCATGGGATCAGGGATCAATAGCACCTTCCGCCAAGTCGGGATCGCGACCGGGATCGCCGCGCTCGGATCGATCTTCACAAGCCAAGTCCGCGCCCACGTCAGCAGCGGGTTGCGCGCCGTACACCAGACCGGAGCTCACGCGATCGCGACCGCGATCACCAACGGTCAAACCCAACACGCGATCCTCCACGCACCCGCGGCCGCACGCGCCGCGATCGGAGCGGTCGCGAAAGCCAGCTTCGTCGCCGGCCTGAACGACATCTTCCTCATCGCCGCGCTCGTCGCGTTCGCCGGCGCCGTCAGCGCACTGCTGATCCACCCCCGCGACTTCGTCGCCCAAACCGACCCCGCGGCCGAGATACCGACTCCCGAACCGGCCGTAGCATGACCGCGAGCGACTCGTCACAGCAGACACATCCAACGCTTACCCAACCCCACCCCTACTCCAGACGGACCTGAGCATGTCCGAATCCACCATCCGGGCTGATGCCCCACTTGTAACGCTGATCAACGTCTTCACCGTCGACCCCGCCGACCAACAGCGCCTCGTCGAACACTGGCAGCAGGCAACCGACGACGTCATGCGCCACCTCCCGGGCTTCATCTCCGCCAACCTCCACCGCAGCCTCGACGGGACCAAGGTCGTCAACTACGCCCAATGGGAGAGTCAAGACGCATTCCAAGCGATGCTCCAAAGCCCCGAAGCACGGACGCACCTCAAACAAATCGCCGAGATCGGAACAGCCGCCCCCGTACTCTGCGAAGTCGTGTCCGTCCACCGCCCCCCGACGCCACCCCGACCTTGACCTTCCGGCCGGAGGAGGCCCGAAGCGCTCGCGCTGGCAGGGTCTGCGCGATCAGGTCGATCGGATCCGCGGCAACCGGCCGCGTCCTCGTGATGACTCAGCCGAATCCTGAAATTCCCCGGCCGATCAGGACGACGCCGAACAGGCCGGCGGTGCGCGCCGGTAGGACGTGCCGTCGAGTCTCAGTCAGCGCTTCGGGTGGGGAAAGACCATGTTCATAATCCGCACGCGACGAGTGCTGTCGGGGCGGTCGGCGAGCGATCGGCCGCGGTAGGGCTCGAGGGCGGCGACGAGGGCAGCTTTCACGCTTCGAGTCTCCTCGGCGCTTAGCCAGAGGTCGGCGTTGCCGAGGAACGCGACGTTCTGCCACTCCTTGGGTTCCTCGCGCTCGGTGGCCACGAAGGCCTGCGCCAGCGCGCGGCTACCGTCGATCAAGGCGAGGCCCACGGCTGTTGCGGCGGCCGCCCCGGCTGGGGTGGAGGAGTCCAGGTTGACGAGCGTCCGGCGGTCGGGCGCCCGCCACGGCCTCTCCCGTCCGTCATTCCGGGCGGAGGCGGGCTCGGCGAAGTGGTAGCGCTCCAACAACTTAACGTGATATGCCGTCGCGCTCGGACTGAGCCCGGTGAGTTCGGCGCACTCGGTCGCCGTCAGCTCGTCACCAGAGGCGAGCGCATCGATGATCGCCATCCGGGCCGGATGGGCGAGTGCCCGGATGTCCCGGGGATCCTGCAGATGCAGCGCATCCTCCTCCCCGTTTTGGACCTGGCGCGCCCGCGGCTTCACGCGGCCCGCCTGCGCGCTCGCGTGTCGAGACCGCGGCTGACCCTTCTGGGACGACCGTTTGGCAGACATCGGTGCGCAGCATAGTCGTTGACAGACGGATGTTCAGCAAATACTGTTCAATAAATGCTGAAGACTGTCGGGGAGCAGACGCCCGCGGAATCACAACCAGCGATCGCACCGCACAAGACCGAGGAGCCTCTGGTGCGGCCCGCGACCGCCGGCGACAGCCGGCGACTCGCGAAGGCGCTCGCCGACGCGTTCATCAGCGACCCTCTTTACGCGTGGATGCTGCCGGGCACTCTGCGGGTCAAGCCGCGACTACGAGCGATGTTCACTGCGGAGATAGAGCAGTACGGCCTGCCGCAGGGAACCGTGTGGACGACCGCCGGATGCGACGGCGCGGTGATTGCGTTGCCTCCCAGCGCCTGGGAGATGCCGAAGTCGATCACGCTGGCGCAGGCGCTCTTGTGGGCGCGGGCGTTGGGGACGCGATTGTCGCTCGCGGCCAGGGTGCAGCGCGCGATGGAAGAACGCCATATTCGTGAGCCTCACTTCTACGTGCGCATCGTCGGGGTGCGCACCGCACTGCAGAGGCGCGGCCTGGGATCGGCGCTCATGCAGCCGACGCTCAAGAGAGCCGACTCGGCCGGGCTGCCGACATACATCGAGGCGAGCACTCAGCGCAGCGCCGCACTGTACGAGCGGCTCGGCTTCCACCACTTGGATGTGCTTGAGCTACCCGAGGGCGGACCGCCTCTGTGGCTCATGCGTAGGCCTCCCGCCGGATCCATCCAATCCTGAGAACCATTGCAGCAGCGGGACGGTTCAGTAGCGATGACCCCCTAGGAAACGCGCCCTCGGTTGTACTCCGTCGTGACGCCGGTTCAGCCCTAACAATCCCTGCAAATAAGAGACTTCTTAAGAAGTCGTAGCCGATCACCGTCCGGGTCCCCAGATAGATCGACTGCGCGTCCACGTGATCGGTGGTGCCGACCCGAGCGCCGATCGACATCAGCCGGGCAAGCGTCTGCGCAAACGCGGCCTCGTCGGGCAGGTTGATCGCCATGTGATACACGCCGCTGTAGCCGCGACGGACAGATGAGCTGGCCGTTGCGCGCAGCACGACCAGCGGTTCGCCGTCGATGCCAAGCTCGGCAGCATCCCGCTCCTGCGATCAGCTCCAAGCCCACGAGGTCGCGCCACCACGTCACCGAGCGATCCTTCCCGACGATGTCAAGATGAACCGGACCGAACGTGACGAATTCGGTGTCAGCTTCGGTCGATTGAGCGCTTGCGAACATGTTCCTTTTCCCCGTTAGGCGTGGTTAGTGGGCACCTCTACGTTCGCATCGCTCGGGATGAGCAATCGTCGCACGATTCGTGGTATTCGTCCGCTGACGGCACGAGCCGCGTCCGCTCGCCGGCACGGCTAGAGCCGGTCGAATCTCGCGGCGAGAGCGTTCCTCCTATCGAGTGTTACCCGCAGCGCCAACGCAATTGCAGGACAGGAGCGCGCCACGGCGTTCGCCGAGTGCCGAGGGACCGTTGGTTCTCAACGCTGGCGGTCCGGGCACCGGCGCGGCACGGCTGCCGCGTCGGCACGTTCGCAAACGTGCTTTTAGTAATGATGCGTAGTGCCTATCTGAGCTTCTTGCGTGTGAGCCTCCCCGCCCGATAGCGCGATCGTCGGAGATTCTGCGGTTCGTCCCCCGTGGGGTCCTGATCGTTCTCAGGCCGCGCTGTTCTCGAGAGCGCAGCGCGCCACGCGTTGGAGCGCGGCGAGCGTCTTGTGCTCCTGGCCTAGCTTCGGGGTGACGAACGCGAGCGCGCGCACAGCTGCGAGCATCTCTGACTCCTGATCAACAAGCGACTGCGCACGCTCGCGCAGTTGGGCATAGGCGGTCGCGTTGACCCATTCGACTGGCTTGCGGATGCAGACGTCGATGCATTCCTGGGGCGCGTCGATCCCGCCGCAGCGCGGGCACCACCAGGCGGTAACGATCGAAGGCTCGTTCGTATCGACCCCGCGAGGCGTGCCAGAAGCGGTGCGTTGATCGCGAAGCGCCGTGCGCGAGCGCTCTCGGGCTTGCCTGCTAGTGAGGGCTTCTGCGGTGGCAGGGCAGTTCCTCAGGCATTCGCTGAGCACCTCGATGCCCGCGGCGCGGCGCTCGGTGTCGGCTTGCAGCTCGTCGAACTCGTCGGCGGGGACGAGATCGAGTCGACGCTCTCCTGAGCATGAGCCGCCGCCGCATTCGCCGGGAATCTGCATCGCGCCGCAGCCGATACATGTGAGGATCGTCACGCGTTCTGGCATGGTGCGGCCGGGCTCCATGCCGCGACGCTAGCACCCGTTGGGCGGGCCGCGCTTAGGCTCTGACTGTGAGCCGCGGGGCCGGCGCTTTGGCGTACGGCCGGCGCGCGCTCTGTGTGTGCCGGTGGTTCGGGTCGTCGGAGTAGCCTGGGCGTGGCTCGGTCTGTGCCTTGCTGCGTGCAGCGAGTCGCTGTCGGCCGGTGGCGCTAGCGTCTCGCTGCCGCGAGGGGTACGACACGTTCTAGATCTAGACGCGTGCTTTCGGCGGGTATCGGTGGCAGGCGCGCTTTGGCGAGCCGACAGCGGCCAACGACTTGCGCGGGGGCTGGGCCGGCTGTGCGCAGCAACTCGCTGGCGATCAGGTCGTGCTGAGTGAGTTCGAGCGGGCCGTCGGGTCAAGGGCCTACTCTGTCTTACCGGTCGATGCTGGGTTTGGCGATGATGTAGGAGATTCGCGATAACGACTGGGTCGAGGCGTACAGCCGCAACGGCGTCGTCGCCTGCCGCGCCGCTGTCTCGCACCGGATCCCGCAGGGGACATGTCTGATGTACCACACCAAGGACAGGCATCTGAACGTCCCGCTGACCGAGCTTGGAGGCAAACGCGGCGGGACCGATAACGCGCTGACACGGATCGTGATGAAGCCGACGCACTTCATCGGCGGCTACGCGCAGGGAGCTTGATCGCAAGTGCCGCGGCTGGCGCTTCTGCGTGTCCGGCTGCCCGTATAAGAAGGTGTACTTCAACCATCGCAGCGGCAAGGCCGAGAAGTGCACGCTCTGCTACCCGCGGATCGAGGCCGGGCTGCCGACGATCTGCTCCGAGACCTGCGTCGGGCGGATCCGCTACGTCGGGATCGTGCTCTACGACGCCGACCGCGTACACGCCGCCGCCTCGACACCCAACCCCCAGCAGCTGCTCGCGGCGCAGCGCGACGTGTTCCTCAACCCCAACGACGATGCCGTCTGCGCCCAGGCGCACGAGCGTCTTCTCAGCGCGATCCCGCCCGCCTCCGGCGCCGTCGTGATGGGCACCGGGATCGTCTCGATCGCGCTTTCACTGGACCACCGTGCTCGGCACCCGCCTCGCCCTGGGCTGGAACTGGGCCGGTGTCGCGCTGCTCGTGATCGCGCTCACGTCCTGGCTCCTGCTGCTAAGGCCAGTGCTGAGCCACTGGGTCACGCCCACCACCGGCGTATCGCTTCTACTGACGGTGTCCACGCAGTCCCTCGCGGTGCTGCCCGCGACGCTCGCCGCGAGCGAGCGAGCGGACTGGCTGCTGTACGCCGCGCTCGCGCCGTTCCTGCTCGGCCTCGTCTTCTACGTGTTCGTGATCTCCCGCTTTGACTTCCGCCAGATCGGCGTCCGCCGCGGCGACCAGTGGGGCGCTAAGACCGCGGCTGCGCTACGACCTACGGCGCTGGTCAACGGTATTCCCGCTCGGCATGTACGCCGCCTGCAGCTTCGTCGTGGGCGCGCTCGCGACCGCGACCGCGATTACCGACTTCGCGCGCGTCTGGGTCTGGGTCAGCGCCGCCGTGTGGGGCGTGGTGTTCGCAGGTGTCTGTTTGAGATCTAGACGGCGCGCCAGTGCGCGCCCGAGGACACCCAGCGATGCAGTTGCTCAATCGACAGCGGTTCAGCAGCCATCACGCTCCGATTATGAGCGCACTCGCTGGAAGCACTCTCTCCCTTGCGTGCCGCATCTTTCTTACACCCGTCATGGGTAAACGCTAGCACGCCGGCCCTGGGTTCGGATCGTGCGCCGGTTCGCTTTTTCCCATGATGAATGTAGAATTGCTGCGTGCTCGATGTCTCGATCGTGGATCCCGAGGATGTGCTTTCGCAATCGACGAGGGCTCAGTTGTTCGCGTTGCTCAGCGAGTTGAAGCGTCCCGTGGGAACGGCTGAGCTTGCCGAGCGCCTGGAGCTTCACCCGAACGGCGTGCGCATGCATCTCGAGCGGCTCCAGGACGCGGGGCTGGTCGAACGGGCTCAGAGCCGTCAGGCGCGGGGGCGCCCGCCCGATGTCTGGACGGTCGCTGTCGACGCGCAGCCTGGCGGGAAGCCTCCGCGCGCCTATCAGGATCTTGGTCGGTGGCTCGCGCGTGCACTGCGCGCGCAGGCCGACGTGCTGCGGGGGATCGAGGATACGGGCAGGAGGATCGGGCACGAGCTCGCTCCCGCGGACGCATGCGCTGACGTCGATGCGCTCATCACCGCGCTCGGCGCGCTTGGGTTCAGGCCCAAGCTCAGGAAGGACAAGCGCAAGAACGGCCCGGTGAGCGTGTCCTTGCGCAATTGCCCATACCGGGAGGCTGTCCGCGAGAATCAGCCCGCGATCTGCGCGTTGCATAAGGGCATCACCCGGGGTCTGATTGACGCACTCGCTCCGGATGCCGAGCTGACCGCCTTTGTGCCGCGTGACCCCGACAGAGCGGACTGTAGGATCGAGGTGAGCGGGTTGCGCACGTCATCGCGCTGAGGAAGCCTGCTCCGCGAGGCGCCTGCCCGCACAAATACGTCCCGAAAGGCACAGGACCATGGAAACAATAAGCTCCGACACGCACGTCGCCGATCTTGCTGGCTGATGCCAGCCGCGCGCGAATCCTTGAGCAACTCGGAATCGACTACTGCTGCGGCGGACGGAAGACCCTCGCCGCCGCTTGCCAGACCCGAAGTCTCGACCGCGACGACGTGATCGCAGCGCTCGCCGGGCAACGCGACGGCGACACGGGCCAAACCAACTGGTCAGTTGCTCCGCTCCCCCAGGTGACCCCGCCGGCGAATCATGTGTTGACATTCGCCGCCATCACCACCACCACCACCACCACCACGCTGGCGCCTGAGGATCGATGAAACGTAGCGAAGCACTTGCCCCACTCTCGCGCGACCACCACTACGCACTCGTGGTGGCGAGCGCCCTCACCCGAGCCGATCAGCGAACCGCACGGTCCTCCGCAATGCTCTTCGCCGATTTCGTACTCGAACACGTCGACGGCCACTTCGGGATCGAGGAATCCCTGCTCCTGCCAGCCCTGCCAGACGACGACGCAGGGCGGCACCTCGCCGGGCGTGTGTTGGATGACCACCGATATCTACGCAAGGCGGCAGCGGAACTGAGACACGCCGATGACGACCCGAACATCGATCATCTCCGAACGCTCGGAGCCAGACTTCGCTCGCACGTGCAACTGGAAGAACGCGAACTCTTTCCACGGCTCGAGACCGCACTCGATGAGGCGTCGCTCGCGCAACTCGGCGAGCGGATCGCTCAGTCCGTCCAGGAATAGACGCTTTCGATGTACAACATCGCGTTTTTCTTCCACATCGTTGGCGTTCTGCTGTTCATTTCCGGGGGCGTCGTCGCCGGGGTGGCGTTCGAAGCAGCGCGACGGCTTCAGCGCCCGGGGGACGTCGCGCTGCTCCTCGGGTTGACGCGCGTTGGCGTCGCGCTCGTCGCGACGGGCACCGTGATAGCCGGAGCGTTCGGGCTGTGGTTGGTGCACCTCGGGGACTGGGGGTACGGCTCCGCTTGGGTAGACACGTCGATCGCGCTGTTTCTCGTCGTGCTGATCCTCGGTGCTCTCGGAGGACAGCAACCGAAGCATGCCCGCTTGCTCGCCACCCGCCTCACCGCCGAACACGCACCTCACAACGACGAGTTGCGTGCTTTGCTCGACGACCGCGTGGCCCGCGCGGAAAACTACGCGTCGCTGCTGCTCATCGTGGTGATCGTGGCGTTGATGTGCTTCAAGCCGTGATGCCGTCGACCCCATCGCAACGATCGCGCGGCCCAACAGTTCGCGCGCACACGACCTGCGGGTCGCTCGTGAGATGATCGCGGCGAAGCCAGCCGGGACCGACGGCTCCGGTGACGTCAAAAGCGCCGGGAACGACGGCTAATCTAAGAGCCTGTCCGAATTGCCCAGTGTGCGGCTGGCGGCTTCCCGCGCTGTGCAGGACGCGCATGAACTTGGCCAAGGTGGTCGCGACGCGAGCAAAGCAGAGCAGCGAGGGATCGGTCATCCGGACTTGCGTGCGATCAGATCTCGCGCGGTCGGCGGGTCTACAGTGGGCCTTGAGAGCCCAACCCGAGAGGAGTCAGCCAATGAGCCTGCCCGAGATTGTCAGCCGCGAGGAGTGGATTCGCGCTCGCGTCGAACTGCTCGAGCGTGAGAAGGCTCTGACAAGGGCGCGCGACGAGCTCGCTGCGGAGCGCCGCCGACTGCCGATGGTCGAGGTCATCGAGGACTATCGGTTCACCGCGGCCGACGGAAGTTCACGAACGCTGCTCGACCTGTTCGAGGGGCGCCATCAGTTGATCGTCGATCACTACATGTTCGATCCAGACTGGGACGACGGGTGCATGAGCTGCGCCGGCCGCGTCGACCAGTACGGGAACACCGCCCACCTGCACGAGCGCGACACGACGATCGCCGTCGTCTCTCGCGCGCCGATCGAAAAGATTGAGCGCTGGAAGCACAAGATGGGCTGGACGCTCCCCTGGTACTCGAGTTACGGCAGTCGGTTCAACTTCGACTACGGCGTTTCCTTTGACGACACCGTCGACGATCCCCATTACAACTACCGGTCCGCCGCTGAGTTGAAGGCCAAGTACGGCTTTAGCGAACTCCCGAGTGAGCTACACGGAACGAGCGTGTTCCTCCGCGTCGAAGTTCGCGTCTTCCACACCTACTCGACCTACGCGCGTGGCACCGAGCAGGTAGGCGGCACGCACTACTACCTCGACATGACGGCCCTTGGCCGCCAGGAGGATTGGGAGGAGCCAAAGGGCCGCGCGGAATCCCTTGGACCGCGCGCCGACCAGACGGGAGCGGGAGCCGCGTCAGGAGTGAGCTGACGCGGTGAACGGCGACGGGCCACCGCTGGTCGCGTCCGCGTGGTGGGTCAGTCACTTGGAGCTCGATTGGGCCGATCAGACGTTTCGGGGGTTCTGGGAGTCGGTTGGCGAGGGCTACGCGGTCGTGCGTTATGACCGGCTCGGTGTCGGTATGTCTGATCGTGATGTGCGCGATGAGGAGCTGACGCTCGAGGGTGAGGTTGCGTTGCTGCGCGCCGTGCTGGATGAGCTTGCCTTTGAGCGGGTCGTGATGGTCGGGGGCTCGTCTGGCGGTTGCGCGGCGATCACGTTTGCGGCTCGCTTCCCTGACCGGGTTGACCGTCTGCTGCTGTACGGCGCGTATGCCGACGGGTCCTCGATCACCTCGCCGGAGGTGCGCGAGGCGATCGTTTCAACCGTGCGCTCGCATTGGGGGCTGGGGTCGCGTGTTCTGGCCGACTTATTCCTGGGCGAAGCCAGCGGCGTTGAGCAGGAGCGGTTCGCGCGCTATCAGCGCGCGGCGTCGAACCCGGAGATCGCGGCGGCGTTGCTGGAACTGATCTACCGCAACGACGTGCGAGCGGAGTTGGAGCACGTGCGCGTGCCGACGCTGGTGGTGCATCGCCGTGCCGATCGTGCAATTCCTTATCACCTCGGCCGGGAGCTCGCGGCGGCGATTGCGGGGGCGACGCTGATCCCGCTGGACGGGAGCGCGCATTTCCCGTGGGCCGGGGATGCGCAGTCGGTGGCGCGCGCGTTGCGATCGGTTCTGGCGCCCGAAGCTCCGGCGCGTGTTGCCGGGGAGCCTGCGGCGGTGCTGCTCTCTGGCCGAGAGCGCGAGGTGCTGGCCATGGTCGCGAGGGGGTTGAGCGACCGGGAAATCGCCGAGCAGCTGGTCGTGAGCCACCACACGGTGCACCGGCACGTCGCGAACATCCGCCACAAGCTCGGGCGCGGATCCCGTACGGCGGCGGTCGCTGAGGCTGCGCGGCTGGGTCTGCTCTAACGAGCGATCACCCGAACGGGCCATTCCGTTTGAGATGGCCGATGCGAGCGATGCGAGGCAGCCACGGCGCGCGTATGGTCGCCACCGTGCAGAACGCTACCCCCAAGGCCACACCAGTTGACGCTGGCAAGCCGGTCGAGGCGACAGGCGAGGACTCGCTCGGCTCTGGTGTATGGGCGCGCGTTTTCGCGGTGCTGTATGACCCGTTCCTGTGGGTCGGCGAGCGGGCTGGGGTGCGCGCCCAACGCGAGCAGCTGTTCAGCCGCGCGCGCGGGCGTACGGTCGAGATCGGGAGTGGCACCGGACTGAACTTGGCGCACTACCCCGATGACCTGGATGAGCTGGTCCTGGTCGAGCCAGACGGCGCGATGCGCGTCCGCCTCCAGAAGAGATTGGGCCGCAGCTGCCGGCGGGCGCGGGTTGTTGACGCGCCGGCTGAGCGACTGCCGTGGTCGGATGAACTCCGGCCACCACGTCCGACCTCGCCTCTCGGTGGCGATGGTCAAACGCGCGATCAACATCAATCGAGCGCAGTGCATTCGCTGGCTGGAGAACCGGCGACAGGTTGACGCTGCAGGGCTGTCGCACCGGTGCTGCAAGACGTCGCTCGGGCCTCCCTCTCGGCGAAGAGCAAGCGCTTTGACCGCGCCATGCTGTGTCGCGTGGCGAGCGCGGCGTGCGGCCAACACGTCCGGCGAGATCGCTCGCTGCGAACGCGTTTGAGCTGCAAGCGCGATCGGCAAAGCGGGCGTCTTGGCTCGGCTGACGAGACGGCCGCAATGCCGCGGCAGCAGCGGTCGTCCGGGTGCTTGCTCAGCGCCCTGCGACGGGCAGTCGAGCAGGCGCTCACAGGGTCACGGTCTCGTCGAGGGCGGGCTTGCGCTCTGCCAAGAGCCGAGTAGTGGCCGTCGGCTACTGCTTCGCCAGAAGGCGGTCGTCCATGGTCGGGAACGAGGTTCTGCGGTGACCCTTTGATGTGAGCGACCTTACCCCTCGCGGTATGTCACCCCGAAGCCGCCTCCGGGATAATGCCAGCGGAGGGATCCGGGGGCAGCGACCGCGAGGCAGGTTCCGCATTCGAGGCATGCGGCGTGCTGGACGACGATCGACCCGTCCGGTGCCTCCGAGAAGACGTGGGCGGGACAGACCCGCACGAGGAGCTTGGCCGTGCCGGTTGACCTCGCGATCGCCTGGTCGACTTCGATGCGCGACGCGTCTTCGTCGAGCGTGTAGCGGTTCTGAGCGAGGCGCTCGGGAACCGTACCCAGGTTCAGCATCAGACTGCCCTGATCGCTGCCAGGGCGTCACTCGCGAGTTGGCGTAGTGTCATCGGTGAGTGCCGCAGCGTGCGGATGCCTGTAGGAAGGAGACGTCGGCGCGGTGATGTGTCGAGGTCGTAGATGCTGTGGAGTATGTCTGCAAGGAGCTGCCCGTACGTGTTGTAGATCCGCGGGTTCGCGAGGAAGTCCGGCGCCTTGGCGAACGTTTTCATGTCGAGGCCGACGTAGCATCGATCCAGCTCCGCTGGGTACTCGGTCATGTCTTGCAGCGGTGTATCCCCCGCGGCGAGCGCGGCGTGGATGGTTTTTGCCGCGGCGATGCCGGAACCGGCGGCGAGGTCCATTCCTCGGACCGTGAAGCCGGTGTTGATGGTGAGGCCGGCGGCGTCGCCGACAACGACCAGGCCCGGTCGGGTGAGATCGTGGGCCATTGCCCGGCCGCCTTCCGGGATCAGATGACATCCGTACTCGATCAGCTCGCCGCCTTTCAGGAACGGTGCGATCGCCGGATGGGAGACGAAGCGGTCGTGAAGCTCTGACGATGATGCGGCTGACTGGGAGAGCTCGTCCAAGCGAACGACGACGCCGACCGAGACGGACTCGCGGTTGGTGTAGAGGAAGCCGCCGCCGCCGAGTCCGCCGGTGCAGTCACCGACCATCGCATAGGCGACGCCCTCATTGCCGGTCAGGTTGAACCGTTCCTCGATCAGCTCTCTGGGGAGCGCAATAACCGACTTGACGCCAAGCGCGAGATGCCGCGTCGGCTCCTGCTTGCGGATGCCGGCGTCGCGGCACAGGAAGGAGTTGACGCCATCCGCCGCGACGACGACGTGGGCGCGCAGCTCGTCATCGGTCGCACGAATCCCGACGACTCGCCCACCCTCGATCAGCAGCGAGTCGACGAGTACACCGGACATGACCGTGGCGCCAGTTTGCTCGCACTGTTCTGCGAGCCAGGCGTCGAGTCGGGCGCGGAGTACCGACACAGCGTTGACCGGGCTCGCGAGGCGCTGGTCGCTGTAGTCGATCGTCACATGCGAGCCCGCGTTGAGAAAGCATAGGCAGTTGCGCGTAATGACTCGCTCCACGGGCGCTTGGAGGACGAACTCCGGCCAGATGCGCTCCATCACGCGGCAGTACAGGACGCCTCCT
The DNA here is from genome assembly GCA_963709135.1 of uncultured Solirubrobacterales bacterium. Classification (GTDB taxonomy): domain Bacteria; phylum Actinomycetota; class Thermoleophilia; order Solirubrobacterales; family Solirubrobacteraceae; genus Palsa-465. The sequence goes on from CAVPVI010000014.1 coordinate 169,528, forward strand.
GACAGGTTCTTGGCGCCCGGCTGTATGCCCCGCTCGACGAGCAGGACATCGTGTCCGGCGCGGGTTAGCTGATACGCGGCGACGCAGCCGGCGATCCCGGCGCCGACCACGATGACGTCGAAGTCGACGGCGGCGGTGTCTTGGGGCGCTGCCATCTCTGGGTCTCTTGTGCGAAGGCGAGGGCCCGGGGGTGGAGGCTCGCTCCACCCCCGGCGCCGCGTCAGGCCAAAACGCCCTCGTTGATCTGCTCTGCGATGTCGTCGGCGGCAAGCCAGCCGGACGTCACGGAGAAGCCGTTGGCAGAGCCTGGGATCGGCAGGCTGTAGCTCTCGCCCCAGAGCCCGCCGGCGTCACAGCCGACGACATACAGGCCCGGGATCGGCTCATCGTCCGTTCCGATGGCGCGCCAGTGGTCGTCGATCTTCATGGCGCCCATGCTGATCATGATCCCGGTCTCCATCTTGACCGCGTAGAACGGACCTTCCGCGACCGGGATCAAGTACCGCGCGAGCTTGTGGAACTTGCGGTCCACGCCCGCTTCGCAGTAGCCGTTGTACTCGCCGACCTCGGATTCCAGGACCGCGGGTTCGACGCCGATCTTCCCGGCCAGCTCCTCGATCGTCGCCGCACCAAACACGTTGGTCCGGTTCTCGTCGGCCGCGTCTGCCTCGATCTCGGCCGGCAGACCCGGCAGCTTCGCGTAGTTGTTGATGTAGATCCCAAGGCCGACATCATTCCCAACCTCAGCGAGCTTGCGGATCTGCTCCTGGCTGATGATCGCCCAATACATCGCGTCTGGTAGGCCGGCGACCATGTCGCCCGCGTGCCCGAAGTTGAGGCCGACCTGCTCGTCGGTGAACCGCCGGCCGTGCTTGTCGACCCACAGGTAGGGCTGGAAGCCGGCGCAGTTTGTCTCGCTGACGATGGCCTTCTCGCGCATGAACGGAAACAGCAGCAGCGTGCCGATGTTCCGGTTGGCGACCGCACCAACTTCGAGGAGCATGTTGATGCCGTCGCCGCTGTTGCCCGGGCCCCCGACGTTGATCATCTTGGAGCCGATGTCGTACTTGCTGTACTTGTCGAGCATCTCCGGGCTCGCCGCGTAGCCGCCGGTTGCTACCACGACGGCTCTTGCGGCGAGCCTGACGTCCTGCCCGTCGGAATCCGTCGCGACAATGCCAGCGACCTTTCCGCCTTCCATGAGAATGTGCTTGGCTGGCGTCCCAAGGAAGATATCGACGCCCCGGCGGCGTGCCTCGGCTTCCTGGAGCTCGATCACGTGCGCGATCTCGCCCTCCGGCAGGTGCCAGGTGCGCAGCTCGCCCGGCTGGTCGGGCGCCGTGATCTGGACGTCGTTGTACACGACGCCGAGCTCTTCGCGGAGCTTGACGATGCTCGTCGCGGCGTTCTCGACAAAGCGCGAGACGACTGCCGGGTCCGCGCGCCAGTGCGAGTAGTCCAGGTATCGCTCGTACGCCTCAACCTTCCCGACGTGGATGCCTCGCTTCTCCTGCTCGTCGGACTCAAAAGCCGCGTGGCCCTCCGCGAACGCGGAGCTGCCGCCAGTCTGCGACTCTTTCTCGAGAAGCGCGCAACTCAGGCCGTCCTTGGCGGCTTGGAGGGCTGCGGACAGCCCGGATATACCACCACCGACAACGACGACGTCGTACTCGGCATCGAACCGATCACCCATGAGCGTTCTCCTTTTCCATGTTCTTTGATTGGTCCTCGCCCAACGCTGCCTGCAGCGCGGGGATCACCTCGTAAAGGTCGCCCACGATCCCGTAGCCGACGCGCTTGAAGATGTGCGCCTCAGGATCGATGTTGACCGCCACCACAACTTTCGCGTCGCGCACGCCATCCAAGTGCTGGGGCGCTCCGGAGATGCCCACCGCCACGTAGAGCCGCGGCGATATGTGCTGGCCGGAGCGACCGACGTAGCGCTCCTTTGCCACCCAGCCGAAGTCGTCTGCGATCGGCATCGAGCACCCGATCTCCGCCCCGAGCGTGGCCGCAAGCCGCTCGACCAGCGCCAAATCCGCTTTCGCCTTGAGACCCCGCCCTACCGCCACAACGCGCTCAGCGCTGCGGACGCCGGCGTTCGCGCCCCTCACTGGCTCCGTGTTCTCGACCCGGATGTCGGCCGGGCTGCCAGCGTCAAGCCGCTCGATCGGTGCCGGTGTCGCCGTTGCAAGCGCGGGAACGTCGTCACCACCGAACAGCCCCGCCATTGGAGCAACGGATGCGAGCGTCTCGACGACGCGTCCGCCCAGGTCCGTTCGCTCGACGAGCAGCGTGTCGCCCTCGAGCGACATGTGCAGGACCCCCGCGACCACGACCGCACCGAGCGCAGCAGCCACAGTTCCCAGCAGCGTCCGATCCTGGGGCGCTGTGGCCGCCAGCACGACACGCGGTCTGGCAGCCGATACAGCCGCCCTGACGGTGGACGCATATGCCTCCCCAGGGACGCCCTCGTCTGCCTCGATCCACAACACAGCGTCCGGTCCCGCAGCCGCCGCCACCTCGGCGACGGAGCGCGGCCCGACCGCCACAACCGTCACGCTGCCGCCGAGTTCTCGGACCATCGAAACCATCGCCCCGAGCCGTCTCACTCCGGTCGCAACCACCCAGCCCTCAACGGTCATCGCGTTCGTCCTTGGTCGAGCACTGAAACCCTCTCACTCACAGCACACCGTCCGCTCGCAGGGCGCCAACGAGCTGGCGGGCCGTCGCCGCGGGGCTGCCCTGGAAAATGTGAGCCGAGCCGACTTGTGGAACACGCGTCCCCCGGGACTCCAGCCGATCAAGCGGGCCGGTCACCAAGTCAGCCAGCGGCACGGCGGTGAGGGGACGCTTGCGGGCCGCCAGGATCTCCTTCATTCCCGGAACCTGCTTCTCCGCGGACGCAGCCGACACGGCGAGCACGGCCGGCAGGCCCAAGCTGAGCGTCTGCTCGCGGTCGTCGATCCGGCGAGTGGCGACGAGTCGGCCGCCCGCGAATGTCGCGGTCGAGACACCCAACAGCGCCGGCCAGCCAAGAACGCCCGCCAAGACGCCTGGGACGGCCGGGTACGCCACGGCGTCGCCAATCACCACCACCTCGACCTCTCCGATCCGCCGGATCGCAGCCGCCAACAAAGCGGCCGTCGCCGCGCTGTCCACAAGGCTCGGCGCGTCAGGAACCGACACGGCCTGCTCGACGCCGCGGGCAAGCGCCCAACTGGCATCTCCGTCACCGATCGTGAGACCGACAACGCTCGCGCCAGCGGCGATCGCGACCGTCCGCCCGACGGCAACCGCCGCCGGATCGTCCTCGCCCGCCGACATCCTTGCGCCCCGCCAATCAACCGAACCGTCGCCGCGGACGGCGGCGTCCTCCAAATCCCTTGCCCATTTGTAGAGAACGACAACCTTCATCCGAACCTCGTCCCGGATGGTCCGATCGCGGGAACGCGCGCTGCTCGGGGTCTCTCCAGCGCTCCGTCGGGCTCGGTCATGCCGCCGATGTCAGGGATGCCCCGGATCACGACCCCACGCACGACGACCCCAATCAGCCCAAGCGCCACTCTTCCGGCCCACCGCGCCAGAGACGCGATCCCAGCACCCACAACGTCAGCGCGAACCCCACAAGATGCCTGGGACACGCTCCGCCACTCGGGCAGCTGGCAATCGTCAATCATCGCATCACACATCGAGAGATCACCTGAACGCGCACCTCACGCCAAGATTGATGGTTTCAGGTGTGAAACCGCGATCCATCCGAACAATGCCGTCGTTGCGCGAGCACATCTACCGAGGATGCTTGCGCTCCCGCTTAGGGCACCCGCAGTCGACAGGCATGCCGCTCGGACGCCGCGTCACGCAAGCGCGGAACGCGGCGATCCGAGGACGAGGCCGGCCTCCGGGAGGCGTGCGGGCCGGACGGGTTGATGGCGACAGCGAGGGCATCCGGGTCGGCGGGCTCCGCGGAGCCCGCCGGGCGCCGCGCCCTACCCGACGTGCCGGCCTACGCGGCCTGCCCCCACTATCTCCTCGTCGAAGTGCTTTCTCGCCTCGCCCTCCACTCTGTGCTTCCAGAAGTCGGTCTTCCACTCGGGGACCGCCTGCCTCTCCGTGCCCTTGCGCCACACGGCGACCGTCTGCCTCGCAGCGAGCTTCTCCCCCTCAGCGACCGTGTCAACGTTGCCCGAGGGGGTTGAACGCTGCGCCGACGCGCGTTTCGCAAACATGGTATTCGTCCCTTCAATTCGCCCCCGTCCAAGCACAAATCGCTCACCCGGGGGAGAGAGACTCACTTTACGCCGGTTCTGGCGATCGTGTCATCCGTACCCTACCCGTATTCAAGACGTGTCTTTGCGCAGACAGCAAAGGGCGGCTCGCACCGGTCGACGTGGCCGGGCATCTCGCGCGCAACGTCCCAGTGCTCCAGCACGATCACGAATTGGATTGCGTAGGCCAAGGAGCTCCCGTGCGAAGGCGATCGTCAGTGCGCCCCCCTGCGCGGCCCGCCTGGAGGATGCTCCGTCGCGAACCCTCAGCTGCTGCCGGACGACCCGCCGCCCCCAGTGCTCGGAGCGGTGCCCGCGCCGAGTACGCTCAGTGGGACGGTCGCCTCGCCCTTCATCCAGAAGTCCGCAGCACCACTGGCTTGCAGCTCGACGAGTGCGGCATGGACGCAGTTCGTTTCGCGTGCCGCGTCGTCGGAGAACGCGGTGTAGAGACCTGGGTAGTACGGGTGCCACTCGTAGCGGTCCTGAAACCAGGCGTGCAGCGTGCCCGCTCCGTAGTCCGCCTCGAGATCGAGGCGGTCGATCGCGCCGAACGCAAACCGGAAGTCCTGATTGGTGTAGTCGCTCTGCTCCACCTTACGGTGCGCCTGGACTGTGCCCGAGGCGGGCGCGGGCGACGGCAGGGTCGAGAGGATCGCACTCTGTACGCCTGCGTCGGTGCGCAGCATCCGCTCCAGCGGGCCGTTCTCGTTGTAGTCGCCCCCGCTCCCGGTGGACATGTACCAGCGTAGGTGATCGAGGGCAAGTGGCTTGTCGCGAAACTCGGCCAGGATGGCCGCTCCGACTACGTCGAGCGGCTGGTTGGTCGAACAGATCAGGTCTTCCTTCCAGCCGCTATTCGGCGCGAGTTGGATGCGCCACCAACTGCCGCAGGGGGTGTGGTCGTGAGCGGTGCCAGGCGTGAAGGTGACCCGTTGGATCAGCTGGCGCACCGCCCGGTTACCAGCGGTTCGCTGGAGCGCCAACACGCTCGCAGTATCGAGCCGCTTGCGAACCTGGGGCATGCGCTGAAGGATCGGCGCCAAGCTTTCGGGGTCTATCGACCAGCTCGGTCGCGCAACGACGCGGTTTTCCGGCTTGGGCTTCACACGCGCTGCGTCGTTGACGTCTGGCTGCTGAGCGCGGCGGGCGAGCACGGCGCTTCGCAGGGCCGCATGTGCTGCCGGCATCGACGCGGCGTCCGTCCGAGCGACCGCCGTCCTCTGCACTGTCTGGCCTGCTGCCCGTCGCCGTCCGGTCAGCTCCTCTTCGACGCCCTGCACGCATTTGCCGCCACACCTACAGACGCCAGCGCACCGCGCGAGCCGAGCGCCGGCACCGTATCGGGCAACCGCTCCCGCCACCGCACGATTCCCCCCGGACACAAGCGGGACCGGCGTCACCGCAACTACCTGACCGGACGGCGCCGGCCCATGCGACAGAACTGCGCTGAAACGATCCCTTCCCGCCATGCCCGCGAAGTGTGTCCCTCCCGCACCAGCCTTGTCAAGCGCATGGGCCGGTTGGTGGTTGCGGCGCAAGAGCCCTCGACGCGGTTGCTCACCTGGACGCAGAGCAGTCACGGCGGCAGCGTGAATGCCTGAGGACGGAGGCCCACCGTGGTCTCGGGATATCGGCTCCGAGCACGATCCGCGCCCTGGATTGTTCGTGCCGGCTCAAAAATCGACATCGAACGGACAGCTCGCCTGGCAATGTCGCGCGTAACACCGGTCCTAGACTTCGGATGGAGCCATTGGCAGGCGGAACCGAGCCGGTGTCGGTAGCTCCAAGAGCGTTGCAGCGGCACGTGGGCACGCCATCAGTTGCACACGTCGGGGATCCGGTTGGCCTTCTCCCACTGGCTGCGGCTGCGCGCAACTACCCACGTATGTTCGTATCGCCCCCCGATGGCTGCGGCGATTGCGCAACGTAGGATCGTGGAAAAGGCCTAGCAAAAGAGTGTTGGCAGATGCAACGTCATCGGTATGACACGCACGTTCTCATCATTGGCGGAGGTGGCACCGGCGGAGCCCTGGCGCACGACCTCGCCCTCCGCGGCCTCCGCGTGACGCTCGTCGAGCGCGGGGAGCTCACCTCCGGTACCACGGGACGTAACCACGGACTGCTGCACAGCGGTGGTCGCTACGCGGTGAACGACCACGAGTCGGCGGTCGAGTGCATCGAGGAGAGCAGAATCCTGCGACGGATCTGTCCCGGCTCGTTCGAGCTCAACGGCGGCCTGTTCGTCGCCGTCGAGGACGAGGACATGGACTACGTGGAGTCGTTCGTCGCGGGCTGCGATGCGAGTGGGATCCCCGCCCAGCGTCTGACCCCCCGGGAGGCGCTGCGCATGGAGCCGAATCTCAACCCGCAGCTGAAAGCGGCGGTGCGTGTGCCCGACGCCTCAATGGACGCGATGCGCGTGGTGATGCGCTTCTTCGCTACCGCCGCGCGCAACGGCGCGACGATCCAGCCCTACGCCGAGGTGACCGAACTGCTCGTCCAGGGCGGTCTCGTGAGTGGCGCCAAGGTGCACGACTGGGTGACCGGCAAAGAGGGTCTGATCCACGCCGACCTGGTCGTTAACGCGACCGGGCCTTGGTCGGAGCGGGTGGCGGCGATGGCCGGCGTAAGCGTCCCCATGCGGCCCTCGCCAGGCGTGCTGCTGGCGCTTCGCGGCCGGCTGTGCAACATGGTCATCAACCGCATGCACAAGTCCTCCGACGGTGACATCATCGTGCCGCAGCGCGGCATGTCGATCGTCGGGACCAGCTCCTGGGTGGTCGACGATCCGGATGAGCTGACCGTTCCCGAGGACCACGTCGAGCGGATGTACGCGGAGGGCTCGAAGTTGATTCCCGCCGTGCGCCACGCCGAGCGGCGAGTCGCCTGGTCGGCGGCGCGGCCGCTGGTCGGCTCCAGCGGCGCGGCGGACACCGGCCGCGAGCTGTCGCGCACCTTCAAGACCTTTGACCACAAGCAGACGGACGGAGTCGAGGGATTCGTGACGCTCACCGGCGGCAAGGCCACCACGCTGCGCGGGATGGCCGAGCTGTGCAGCGATGTGATCTGCCGCAAGCTCGACATCGACGAGCCCTGCCGCACGCGCGAGACCGTACTGCTTCCCCACACCGCCTACTACGCCGCCGCGGCGGCATGAGGGCCGACCATGGCAGTCATCGATCAACCCCAGACGCAACCGAAGAAGATCAGCACCTGCCGTCTGCGCGTCTACCGCTACAAGCGCGGCGACGGCACGCCGCACTACGACGAGTTCGAGGTTCCGGTGGACGAGCACACAACCTTGCTCGACGCCTTGTGCTGGATCCAGCTGCACTGTGACAACTCGCTCTCGCTCCGTTACTCGTGCATGCACGCCTCGTGCGGCACCTGCGGGGTACGCGTCGACGGAGACGAGGAACTGGCCTGCGTCTGCGCACTGGCCGAGCACGGCGACGAGGTCACCGTGGAGCCGCTCGCCAACATGCCGGTGCTCACCGATCTCGTGATCGACATGAAGCCGTTCTACGGCCATTTCCCCGACCGGCGCCATCTGATCATCCGCACCAGCGAGCTCCCCGAGGGGGCCGAGCCGCCCGAGCGCGATGTCCCGTTCGTCCGACTCGAGGATTGCATCGAGTGCGGGCTGTGCGTGTCCGCCTGCCCGGTCGCCGCGACCGAGCGCGACTACGTCGGAGCGGCTGCGCTGAGCGCCGGCCAGCGGCTGCTCGAGGAGCCCCGGGGCGCCGACCGCGAGCATGTGCTGGCGTGGGCCTCGGGTCCCGACGCCGCCTGGCGTTGCCACCTCGGCTTCTGTTGCAGCGACGTCTGCCCCACCGACCAGCACCCCTCCGAGCGGATCATGGCCCTGCGGCACGAGCTCGGGTTCGGACCGCTGCACGCCGAATTCGACCGCGCTGTCATCCACCACCACAAGAAGGAGCCGACGCGATGAGCGATCCGGCCGCCGAGCGGCTTCCGGGCGCGGCCGAGCGGGCCGCGCCCGGGCCTGTTCTCCACAAGGGACCGGGCCCGCGCGAAAGCGGGTGGCTCGATCCACGCGGTCGCGCCGCCGAAGGGCGTGGCTTCGCGCTGCACCGCATCACGGGACTGCTGCTTGTCGTCTACCTGTACGTCCACCTCTGTGTCCTGTCGATGTTGCTGATCGGCAACTCCTCGTGGCACAGCTTCCTGAGCCTCGTCACCGCCAAGGGGTTCCTGGCGTTCGACATCATCCTGATCCTGATGTTGCTGTTCCACGGGCTGAACGGGATTCGCGTCGCACTTGTCGGCAGCGGCATCGCCGTCCGGCACGAGCTCGCGATGTTCTGGGCGGGCACCGCGATCGGAAGCTGCGCGATCGTGTTCGTCGCCCTACACGTCTACGGAGCGCTGTGATGAGCGCGACACGGGCACCACAATCGCGAGCGGCCACTCCGGCGCCCGATCAGTGCCGCACGGCTTCGCCCGAGCGCGACCGGCTCCCGCCCGAGGAGATCGAGTGGCACGCTTCGCGGCCATGGCGCTGGACCGCCGGGACGGGCATCGCGCTCGTGGTGCTGGCGACGCTGCACATCGTCGCGCAGCACTTCGTCGTACATGGGACGGGGGGGCTGCGCACCTACCACGAGGTGCTGCAGTACATCAGCAGCCCGGTGATCTTCATCCTCGAGTGCGGCTTCCTGCTGGCGGTGACGGTGCACGGGATGCTCGGGATCCGCAGCATCCTGCTCGATCTGGATCTGGGCGTCCGCATGCGCCGGCACCTCGACAAGATCCTGTGGACGGTCGGCACCGTGACCGTGACGTACGGTTTGATCCTGCTGAGCGTGCTGGCGTCACGCTCGTAGTCGCACCTGAACGTACAGAGAGATGAGGAGGGCCACCTCGCCTTTAGCATTTAGCGCCCGCTTCGGCGGTGATGGCCTCGGTGAATCGTCACCCGGAAGCGTTCCATCAGAAGTGAACTACAGCATCAAGCCAAGAAAGTAATTGTCCTCCCTCGGTCACTTGCTCGAGCGGCTACGCCGCACGCAGCTCCCTCCCGGTGCGCCCGCCCGTACGGTCGCGGTCCCGTCGGCCGGGGACGATCTCGTGACGGAGGTGGAGTTCTTGTTCGACGAGCTAGATCGGGTCGTGGCTCGCGGTGCGCGGGCGCTCGCCGCGGCGCGATCGGAGGCGGAGGCGATCGAAGCCCTTGCCCGGGAGCAGAGCCGCGGTCTGATTGAGGACGCCCGCGGGGAGGCCGATCGCGTCGGACGGCAGCTGCTGGCCGAGCGTCGCGCCGTCGCGCAGCGCCGGGCGCAGGCGCTGCTGGCGGAGTCCGCCCGCGAGGCCGAGCGAGTCCTCGCCCGCGGACGTGAACGAACGCCGCCGTTGGTGGCCGAGATCGCTCAACGCGTGCTCGAGGGACCGATGTGAGGCCCGGCTGGACGGCCGGAGTGACCCGTGCGCGGCTCTTGGCGACCCGCGCGATCGGTCCCGAGCACGCCGCCGCGATCGCTGCATGCACGTCGCTGAGCGCCGGCGTCGGCCTCGTCGCGGGCAGCGCCTATGGGGAGCGTGTGGGGGCGGGCGTCGATCTCGTCGCGGCGCAGCGCGCAGTCGCCGAGACGCTGTTGTGGCATCTACGGATCCTCGCCGGCTGGTTGCCGGCGACCGGCGCCGGCCTCGTGCGGACGCTCGCCGGCTGGTTCGAGCTGGTGAACATCGACGCGCGCGTGGCCGCGCTGGTGAGCGACGGTCGCGAGCCCGCGCCATTCGTGCTCGGCGGGTTGTCCATCGGCTGGAGCGCGATCGAGCGAGCGCGGACAGTCGAGGAGATGGCCGACGCCGTCGCGCGCACCAGCTGGGGCGACCCCGGTGGCCGCACGCCGCCCGCGCTGACGCTGGGGATGCGCGTGGCGTGGGCGAGGCGGGTGGATGCGATGGCAGCGGGCGCCGCCGATTGGGTCGCAGGCGCGAGCGCGCTGCTGGTCGCACGTGAACTGCTCGTCGCGGGCAGCCATGACCACTCTGAGCAGCTGCAGCGGCTGCCGGCGATCGGCGAGGAGGCTCTGCGTGCTGGCTCGTTCGACGAACTGCGGGCCGCGCTGCCGGCGCGAGCCGCTTGGGCGCTCGCGGACGTGAGCGAAGCCGATCAGTTATGGCACGCCGAGCTCGGTTGGTGGAACCGGGTCGAGCGCGACGCGAACGCGCTGCTGCCGGCGCTCAGTGAAGAGACGGTCGTGCTCGCCGCGGTGGTGCTGCTGGCGGTCGATGCCCATCGCACCGTTTGCGCGCTTCAGGCCGCGGCAGCTGGCGGGCTGACCGCCGTCGCAGGAGCAGGTCAGTGAAGCTCTCTGAGCACGCGTTCCCGGTCCGGATGCGTCGCGTCGCCGTAATCGCCCGCGGCGGCCGCGCTCGAGCGGTGCTGGTCGCCCTGGCGCAGAGCGGCGTCGTCGATCTCAGCGGATCGCTGGGGAGCGGTGAGGGCGCGGCGATGGAGGCGCTCAGGCGGCTGGAGAGCCGGAGTTGCGCAGGTGCGCCGGCTTCGCCCGTCCTGTCGGTCGACACACCCGATCTCGAGCAACTCGAGCGCGGCGGGGCGCGGGGTCTGCTCGCGGGAGAGATCGAGCTTGACCGTCGGAGCGCCAGCGCTGTGCACCACGGCGGCTTCTCGGTGTTCGTCGGCTGGGCCCCCGAGCCCGCACTCGCTTCGTTGACCGAGCGCCTGGCACCGCTCGGTGCGTCGCTGATGGAGCTGCGCGCCCCACCTGGAGCCGAGCCGCCGACGTTGCTCGCGCCCGCGCGGGCGGCCGAGCCGTTCCGTCCGCTGCTGACAACGTACGGCGCGGTGCCCTACGAGGACCTCGACCCGACGCCGTTCGTGGCGGTCACGTATGCGCTGATGTTCGGGATGATGTTCGGGGATGTGGGCGACGGCCTGCTGATCGTGCTCGCCGCGCTCGCGCTTCGCCATGCACGGCACCCCCGCCTGAAGCGACTACGCGCGTCCTGGCCGATGATCGCCGCCCCCGGCGCGGCCGCGATCGCGTTCGGCGCGCTGTATGGGGAGCTGTTCGGCCCGACGAGGGTGCTGCCGGTCCTGTGGACCGCGCCGCTCGACGCACCAACCAGGCTACTGGCCGTCGCGATCGGGGTCGGCGGCTGCCTGCTCGCCGCCGGCTACGCGATCGGTAGCCTCAACCGCTGGCGCGAAGGCGGCGCGCGGCTGGCGCTGACCGCCGGGTCGGGGCTGCCCGGCCTCGCGCTGTTGGCCGCCGGGGGGCTCGTGACGTTCGGCGTCGAGCTGCGCTCGAACTCGAGCGTGGCGGCGGGCGCCGCGCTGGCGATCGCGGCGACGCTGGGGCTGGTCGCCGGGCTCCGTGCAGAGGCGGGCCGGGGCGCGGCGGCAATCGGAATCGTGCTGATCGGCCTGTTCGACGCGGTGCTGCGTCTGTTCTCGAACGTCTTCTCGTTTGCGCGGCTGGCGGCTTTCGGCCTGATGCACGCCGCGCTCGGGCAGGTCGTGTTCCACGCAGCCGGATCGCTCACCGGAGCGCCGTTCGGCGATCTCGCCGCCGCGGCTGTGTTCGTATCGGGGAGCGCGGTCGCGTTCGCGCTCGAGGGGCTGGTGGTCGCGGTGCAGGCGCTGCGGCTCGAGTATTACGAGCTGTTCTCGCGGATGTTCGCGCGTGAAGGTCGTCCGTTCAGGCCGTGGAACCTGCCGCTGTTCTCAACCGAGGAGGCACGATGATCGAAACCATATTGCTGGCGACGCCGGCGGCCGCGGCCGGCGGGGGGCTTGCGCAGGCGGGGCTGCGGCGGTGGCCGGGTCCGGGAGTGCAGTGGCTGGTGCGGGTCAACGTGACAGTCGCCGGTGGCGCGCTACTGGCGCTGGCGCTGATCGCAACCGGTGTCGTAGACCCCGCTCAGGCCGCCACGGCGGCGGCGACGACCAAGAGCTCCGGGGACGCGTTCATCGGGGCCGGGATCGCGGTCGCGGGCTCCACGCTCGGTGCCGGCGTGGCGGTCTCGTACACGGGCTCCGCGGCGCTGGCCGCGATCGCCGAGAAGCCGGAGATGCTCGGACGCGCGCTGGTGATCGTCGGGCTGGCCGAGGGGATCGCGATCTACGGGCTGATCGTCGCCGTGATCCTGATCGGCAAGGCATGACGCGAATTGCCGCGATCGGGGAGCAGGAGCGCGTGCGGGCCTACGCCCTGGCGGGGGTGCTCGTCGCCGCGGCGGACGACGCCGGCGCCGCACGCGCCGCGTGGCGGGCGTTGCCGCCGGACGTTGGGCTCGTTATCCTGACGCCCGCGGCGCACGCGGTCCTAACCGACGACGGGTTGGACCAACACGACGAGCGGCTGTTCGTGGTGCTGCCGGCGTGACGCTCGCGGCCGTCCAGTGCGCCGCTGTCACGGACGCTGAAGCGGAGGCGGACGCGATCCGGCGCGCCGCTCACGAGCGTGCGCAGCGGTTGCTCGCCGAGGCACGAGCCGAGGCGGACGCGCTAGTCGCGCAGCGGCGAGCGGCGGCGCAGCGGCTTGCGGAGCGGGAAGAGCGTGAGGGCCTAGCGCGGGCGCGAGCCGCAGCGCGAACGGTCGTCCTCCGGGCCCAACGTGTGATCCTGGATGAGGCCACGACGACGGCGCGTGCAGCCGTCCGGAGGCTGGTCGACGACAGTCGTTACCCGCGGCTGATCGAGCGGGTCTCGGCGGACGCGCGTGCACGGCTCGCGGGTGCCGGAACGGTCGAGATCGCGCTCGCTTCGGGGGGTGGCATCGTGGCACGCGCGGGCAGCCTCCAGCTTGACTACTCGCTCGATGCGCAGACCGATCGTTGCTTGCAGGCGATGGCCCGCGAGTTGGAGCGGCTGTGGATGTGAGTGGCGCAGTCATCACGCGCGTCAACGGCCCGGTCGTCGAGGTGAGCACCGGCGACGGGCTGGCAATGCTCGATCTCGTCCACGTCGGCCCGCACCGACTCCCCGGGGAGGTGATCGCACTCGGGATTGCGAGCGCCACGGTCCAGGTGTACGAGTACACAGGCGGGCTGAAGCCGGGCGACGAGGTCGAGGCGACGGGGGGCCCGCTGACCGTCGAGCTCGGCCCCGGACTGCTCGGAGGAGTGTTCGACGGCGTGCTGCGCCGGCTCAACCCGGCGGACGCCCGGATCGAACCTGGCGCCACCGTCCGGAGGCTGGCGGACGGGCTGGCGTGGCGCTTTACCCCTGCGGTGCGTACCGGCGAGGAGGTGACCGCCGGCGCGGTGCTCGGGACCGTCGCCGAGTCTGCCGCGATCGATCATCGCGTGCTCGTGCCGCCGGACGGCGGTGGCGAGGTGCAGTGGATCGCCGAGACGGGCGAGTATCTCGTCGGCGGGGTCGTTGCGCGCGTCGGGGGGGCCGAGCTGGGGCTGTCGCAGCGGTGGCCGGTACGACGCTCGCGACCCGTCAGCGCCAGGCTGCCCGCGGTCGAGCCGCTCGTCACCGGGCAGCGGGTGCTGGACATGCTGTTCCCGATCGCGCGTGGCTCGACCGGGGCGATCCCGGGTGGGTTCGGGACTGGCAAGACGGTCGCCCTGCAACAGATCGCGAAGTGGTGCGACGCGGCCGTGATCGTGTACGTCGGCTGCGGCGAGCGCGGCAACGAGCTGGCCGACGTGCTCGAAGAGTTCGAGGCGCTCGAGGATCCGCGCACCGGCCGCTCGCTGCTCGACCGCACCGTGCTGATCGCGAACACCTCGAACATGCCGGTCATGGCGCGCGAGGCGAGCATCTACACCGGCGTTGCGGTAGCCGAGTACTACCGCGACATGGGTCACGACGCGGTCGTGATCGCCGACTCGACCTCGCGCTGGGCCGAAGCGCTGCGCGAGCTCGCCTCGCGTACCGACGAGCTACCGGCCGAGGAGGGCTATCCGGCAGGGCTGTCCTCTGCGCTAGCTGCCTTCTACGAGCGCGCCGGTTGCGTGCGGACGCTCGGTGGTTCAGTCGCGTCAGTGACCGTTCTCGGCGCCGTGTCACCCGCCGGTGGGGACCTGACCGAGCCGGTGACCGCGCACACGCGGCGGTTCGTGCGATCGGTGTGGTCGCTTGACCGGGACCTCGCGTACGCCCGCCACTACCCGGCGGTCAGCTGGCGCGACTCGTCCTCACGTGACGCCGAGCAGCTCGCCGGCTGGCAGGCCGAGCACGGCGATCCCGAGTGGGGCGATCGCCGGAGGTGGGCGCTGCGGCTGATGACCGACTCCGACCGAATCGAATCGATCGCGCAGCTCGTCGGAGCGGATTCATTGCCGGCGCAGGAGCGTCTGGCACTACGCATCGCGCGCTTGCTGCGCGAAGCGGTGCTCCAGCAGAGTGCCTTGCTGCCCAACGACCAGTACACCTCGCCGTCCAAGCAGCGCGCGTTGCTGGAGCTCGTGCGCGAGGTTCACGCGCGCTTGGAGGCACTCCTCCAAGCAGGCGCCGGGATCGGCGACCTCGACGCGTTTGATCTCGGCGCGGTGCTGCATGCCCGGTACGACTCGCCCCCGGACGGCGCCGCCGAGGTGCGGGAGATCGGCCGCCCGCTGCTCGAGGAGCTGGGCCGCCTTGTCGCGGTGCAGGGACGATGAGAGCGCCGGTCGAGTACCGGGCGATCGGGTCGATCCGCGGTCCGCTGATCGTCGTCCAGGACGTCAGCGGCGTCGGCTGGGACGAGGTCGCGCAGATCACGGTCGGTCCAGATGACGTGAGGCACGGGACCGTGCTCGACGTCGACCGGGACCTCGCCGTCGTCGAGATCCTCGAGGGGACGTCCGGGATGCGGCTCGACTCGGCGCGGGTCGCGTTCTCCGGTGCGCCGATGCAGATCCCTGTCGGCGAGGGATGGCTTGGACGGACCTGCAACGGTCGCGGCGAGCCGATCGACGGCGGGCCGCCGGTGCTCGCCGGCGAACAGCGGCCGGTCGCGGGTGCCCCGATCAACCCTGCCGCGCGGGCGGCGCCGAGCGAGGCGATCCTGACCGGCGTGAGCGCAGTCGACGGGCTCGCGACACTCGTGCGCGGGCAAAAGCTGCCCGTGTTCTCGGTCGGCGGGCTCCCTCACCTCGAGCTGGCGGCGCAGATCGCCGCGCAGGCGCACGCGGAGGATGAGCCGTTCGCGATCGTGTTCGCGGCGCTCGGGCTGCCGCACGCCGACGTGCATGCCGTCCGCACGGTACTCGAGCGGCGCGCCGAGCTCGGCGACCTGGCCCTGTTCGTCAACACCGCCGACGATCCGGTCGTCGAGCGGATCGTGACCCCGAGGGTCGCGCTGACGGTCGCCGAGCACTTAGCGTTCGACCTCGGGCGCCACGTGCTGGTCGTGCTCGCTGACCTCACGAACTACTGCGAGGCGGTCCGCCAGGTGTCGGCCGCTCGCGGCGAGGTGCCCAGCCGCCGCGGCTATCCCGGCTACCTGTACAGCGACCTCGCCTCGCTGCTCGAGCGGGCCGGCCGGATCAGGGGAGTCGCAGGATCGGTAACGCAGGTGCCCGTGCTGACGATGCCCGCCGGCGATATCACGCATCCGGTCCCCGACGTCACCGGCTACATCACAGAAGGCCAGCTGGTGCTCAGTCCGGAGCTGTACGCGCGGGGGATCTCCCCGCCGCTGGACCCGCTCGCCTCGCTGTCGCGGCTGATGCGGCACGGCGCCGGTCCCGGCCGCACGCGTGATGACCATCTGGAGATCTCGGCGCAGCTGTACGGGATCGTCGCGCGCGCTCGCCAGGCCGCGGACCTCGCCGAGGTGGTCGGCGAGGATGCGCTGGCGCCGAGCGACCGCGAGTACCTTCGCGCCCGCGTGGCGTTTGAGACGGACTTCCTCTCGCAGTCGCTCGACGAGAGCCGCTCGCTCGATCAGACGCTCGACCGGGCTTGGAACGTGGCGTCGCTGCTGCCGCGCTCGGAGCTGTCGATGGTCAGCCCGGCGAACCTCGACCACCATTACCACGATGGCACTGCGGGTTCCACCGGGTAGGGCCGGCCGGACCTGGCTCGTCGGGCGCCTCGAGATCGCCAGGCGCGGTGCCGAGCTGCTGGACCGCAAGCGTCAGGCATTGCTGCGCGAGCAGGCGCGGGTCAGCGCCGAGGCCGGTGCGGCCCGGCGCGCGTGGCGCGAGTCGGCTGCGAGCGCCGAGCTGTGGAGCGCCCGCGCTGCGCTGCTCGATGGGGCCGGCCGCCTGGAGCTGCTCGCCCGCCACGTCGACGGGCAGGCGACCATAGCGGTGACGTGGTCCAACCTGATGGGGGCCCGGCTTCCCGCGGTCGATCTGATCGCGGTGCCCGACTCGCCACCGGTGTCGGCGCTCGGCGGTAGCTCGGCGGCCGTGATCGCGGCCCGCGCCTGCGGCGAGGCGGCTCGCGCAGCGGCGCGCTGCGCCGTCGCCGAGCGCGCAGAAGTGGAGCTGACCGCGGAGCTTCACCGGACCGCCCGGCGCTTGCGCGCGCTCCAGCAACGGTGGATTCCCCAACACCAGGACGCGCTGGCCCGTCTCGATCTCGGGCTCGACGAGAACCAGCGCGAGCAAGCCACCCGAACCCGCTGGCTCACGCATCGACACGATCCGGGACGGATCACGCTAGAGCCGCCGCCGCAGCCTCCGTAGCCATCATCTCGATCGGGTCCGAGCTTGCTCAGCGAGTTCCTGGTTCTCGAGAGTTTGAAGGAGTCATAACGCGGGCCGAGGGCGCGGAGGGGCAGCGTCGCGCTAGCGTCAGCGTGCTTGTGGTTGCGGTTGCGTGCGCGCCAGGTATGCGACCGCGTCATCGAGCGTCGAGAGTTTCGGATAGTCGCGCTCGGGGATCTCAATCCCGGTGCGCTCGTGGATCACGACGACGACGTTCAGGAAGTCCATCGAGTCGATGTCGAGCTGCTCGGCCAGATCGAGCGAGGGGTCGATCGAAGCCGCGTCGATGTCCGGTGCGACCTCGACCAGCGCGGCGAGCACGACCTCGCGAAGTTGCGCCTTGTTCATAGTTCCTCCGGGTTGTGGAGTTGTCCCTCGATCAAGTCCACGAAGCGGCTACCGGCATGGCCGTCGCTGGCGCGGTGATCTGCGGCCAGCGTGACCGTCACGACTGGTCGCACGGCCAGCATGCCGCCGACCGCCCAGGGCCGCTCCCTGACGGCGCCGAAGCCGACCAGCGCGACCTGGGGCGGATAGATGACGCCGTGCACCAGATCAGCGCCGCGCTCGCCGAGATTCGTCACGGTGATCGTCGGATCGGACATCTCCGAACTGCGCAGTCGGCCCGTTCTGGAGCGCACCACGAGGTCTCGGACGCCTGCCATCAGCTCGTCGAGGCTCATCCTGTCGGCGTGCTGGAGCGCCGGCGCGATCAGGCCACCGCCGCGTAGTGAGATCGCCACGCCGAGGTGGAGCTCGGCAGCCGGGTGTAATGCGCCGTCGATCCAGAAGCCGTTCATCTCCGGCATCGCGCCGACGGCGCGCACGACGGCGCGCAGCAGGAGCACGGATGGCAAGCCGACTCCGAGAGCGGCGTGTCGCGGATCCGCTGCGGCCCGAACTCCGCCAGCAGGCCCTTGCTGACGCCGAAGCAGCCGCCGTACGCGCCCACGTCCTCGCCCATCAGGAAGACACGCTCGTCGGCGATCAGGGCTTCCCGGATCGCTTGCCGCATCGCTTCGCGATAGGTGGTCGTGCCGGTGGCGGAGGTACTCATGCCGGTTCCCGCTCGAAGTAGACGAAGCGCTCGAGATCCTCGACCGGCTCAAGCGTGCTGGCCTCGGCGAACGCGATCGCGACGGTTCTACGGCGGCAACGCGATCGTCGGCGGCGGGCTGCCACTGGCGGTGGGACTGGCGCTTGCCGACAAGCTGTCCGGTCGCCGGCGCGTGACGGCGTGTTTCTTCGGCGACGGCGCCGTCGCCGAGGGCGAGTTCCACGAGTCGATGAACCTCGCCGCGTCGGCGGATGGAATGGACGTGATCGCGGTCGAGGAGGCGGCGCGCCGGGCAGCGGCTGGCTTTGACAGCAGGTGGGCTCCTGCGGCGAGGCAGCGTAGCGTGACTGGTCCGCGTAGAGTCGGGTGATGGACCCTGGTTTCGCGGTCGGCGTTGTGCTCGCGGTTGCTTTCGCGATCACGAATGGGTTCCTTGACGCGGCGAACTCGATCGCGGCGTTGGTAGCGACCCGGGCCGCGACACCGCGTCAGGCGATCCTTCTGGCGTCGGTGTTCAACCTGCTCGGTCCGCTGCTGCTTGGCGCTGCGGTCGCGAACACGATCGCCGGCATCGTGAGCGTGACACCGTCTGCCGCCGACCACGTGATCGCAGCGGGGCTCGCCTCCGCTGTGACGTGGAACCTCGTGGCGTGGAGACGCGGGCTGCCGTCGAGCTCCGGGCAGGCTTTGGTCGGCGGTCTCGTAGGCGCAGCGCTAGCGGAGGGCGGCATTCACGCGGTCAATTGGGGTGGGCTGCACGGCGGGCACCCAGTCGGCGTGTTCGGGACGCTGATCTCACTGGCGGCCTCCCCGCCGCTCGGCGCGCTCGCCGCGCTGCTAACGATCCGGGCGCTGAGGCGGCTAGGGCGCCGCGCAACCCGGCGCTGGGCCACACCTACCCGTGGCGCGCAGTGGGCGACGGCGGCGGCGCTGGCATTCAGCCACGGCGCCAACGATGCCCAGAAGTCGGTCGGGGTGATCGCAGCGCTGCTGCTCGCCAGCGGACGGATCAGCACGCTCGCGGCGCCGACTTGGGTCAACCTGATGTGTGCGGTGGCGCTCACGGCGGGCACGGCGCTGGGAGGATGGCCGATCATTCGCACCGTGGGCCACGGCATCTACCGCATCCAGCCGATCGAGGGTTTGGCGAGTACCGCCGCCTCGGCGGCGGTGATCTTCGGGGCCTCGTTGGCGGGAGCGCCGACGTCGACCTCGCAGGTTGTGGCGTCGTCGGTCGTTGGGGTCGGCGGTGGCCGCTGGCGCTGGCGCCACGTTCACTGGGAGGTCGTGCGTCAGATGGGCCTGGCGTGGGTGATCACGCTGCCCGTCACGGGCGCGCTCGCCGCCGGCATGTTCGCGCTCTCGGGGTGGCTGACGTGACCCGACGAGGCTGGTTCCTACCGGAAACACCCGACGTGCTCGGGCTCCTGCGTGCGCAGGCAGCGGTGACGATCGAGGGCGTCGACGCGCTCGCGGCGTGGGCGGGCGGCGATACCGCGGCCGCGGCGGTGGTGCGTGACGCCGAGCATCGCGGGGACACCGCCAAACGAGCGCTCCTGGTCACCTTGCGCGCGGCCTTCGTGACCCCGTTAGAGCCCGAAGACGTGTTCCTGCTCTCGCGCTCCGTCGACTGGATCCTCGACTACGCACGGGACCTGATCACCGAATCGGAGGTGATGGCGTGTACCCCGGACGCGGTGATCGAAGAGATGGCGAAGCTGCTCGCGGAGGCGGTGCGCGAGATCGACAAGGCGCTCTCGCACCTTGGCTCTGACGACGACGCGGCGACAGAGGCTGCCGATGCCGCAATCAAGGCTGAGCGAAAGCTCGAGCGTGCTTACTACAACGGCATGGGAGCCCTGCTCGGGGTCGAGCACCGCAGCGAACGGATTGCGCGCCGAGAACTGTACCGCCGCTGCGCCCGGATCGGCGAGATCGTGATCGACGCCGCCGAGCGGGTCGTGTACGCGGTCGTAAACCAGGCGTGACCTAACTGACTATCTAGGCGATCAGTAGATCCCTGCAACCAGGTTCAGCCCCTAACCCCGATGCCGAGTCGCGCACCGCGCGTGGGCACGGGGCCTCATCGGTCCGCGTCCTCGCGTGGTTGTCTGGCTGGTGCTGCGAGCAAGCCCCGCCTGGTCATGTTGAATTCAAGTCGGGCATAAGCGAGCGTTGGCGAGTTCGCCGCCACGAGTGCCCTCTCTGTCAATGCAGCTTGAGGCAGCGAGCAAGCTTCGAACGCTGCTGTATGCGCTAGCCGTCAGTGGTACGCCGCGACCGGGGACGCGGGTCCGTGCGGTTGTGGACCGACACGGGTGTAGCGTAGCTTGCAGTCGATGGATTCATCGACCGTTTCGCCGAACTCGCTTGACGGCGTGGAGGTGCTTGAGTCTCAGGCGCTTCTGTTGCGTGACCTGGACACGACGACGCGTGGCTTGTCCGCGCTCGAGGCGGACCGGCGGCTGGTGCAGTACGGCCCGAACGCGTTGCGCCGCCGCGGTGGTGTCCAGTGGCCGCGCGAGCTTGCGCGTCAGCTGACCCATCCGCTGGCGCTGCTGCTGTGGTTGGCGGCTGGGCTGTCGTTGCTGGTCGGCAGCCAGACGGTCGGGATCGCGGTGGTGCTCGTGATCGTTCTGAACGCGGCGTTCGCGTTCGCTCAGGAGCTGCAGGCCGAGCGTGCGGTCGAGGCGCTGGCAGGGTACATGCCCCAGCACGCGAACGTCCTTCGCGACGGTGCCGCCCGGATGATTGAGGCGGTCGGGCTGGTCCCGGGAGACATTGCGTTGTTGGAGGAGGGTGAGCGGATCGCGGCCGACATGCGGCTGTTGTCGGGCGCGGTTGAGGTCGATCTTTCCACGCTCACGGGAGAGTCGGTTCCGGTGTTGAGATCGGCTGAATTGCAGGACGGGGATGTTCCGCGTCTGGTCGCTCGCGATCTTGTGTTCAGTGGTACGACTTGCACCGCCGGCGAGGCCAGGGCGGTGGTGTTCGCGACCGGCATGCACACCGAGCTTGGTCGCATTGCGGCGCTGACCGAGCGTGTCCAGGAGGAGCCCAGCCCGCTGGAGCTGCAGGTGCGTCGCGTCGCTTGGTTGATCGCGGGGATCGCGGTGGGGATGGCGATTGCGTTCGTGCCGATCGCGATCTTCGGGGCCGGACTTTCGGTCAAGAACAGCGTCGTGTTCGCGGTCGGGTTGCTCGCCGGCAACGTCCCGGAGGGGCTGCTGCCGGTGATCACGCTCGCGCTCGCGGTCGCTGTCAGCTTGCTCGCGCGCCGCGGCGCTCTGGTCAAGCGCTTGAGCGCCGTCGAGACGCTCGGCTCCACCGATGTGATCTGCACAGACAAGACTGGCACGCTGACCGAGAACCGGATGCGCCCGATCACAGCGTGGACCACGGAGCGCGCAGCGAGCATCCAGGCAAACGCCGCGCAGCCTCCCAGCGGCGCGGGTGCGCCAGCGCTGGCGGCGCTTGCCGCGTCGGCGGCGGCTTGCAACAACGCGAGGCTCGCGCCCGACGGCCACGTAACAGGCGATCCGACCGAGGTGGCGCTGCTGCAAGCAGCGCGCGCGCTTGGAGCCGACGTCGACGCGGACCGCCGCGACGGGCGACGCCGC
The DNA here is from genome assembly GCA_963709135.1 of uncultured Solirubrobacterales bacterium. Taxonomy (GTDB): domain Bacteria; phylum Actinomycetota; class Thermoleophilia; order Solirubrobacterales; family Solirubrobacteraceae; genus Palsa-465. Next base: position 191,118 of record CAVPVI010000014.1, read on the forward strand.
CACCGGTACAACTTCGACCCGCAGCTCAAGCTGATGACGACGCTCGAGCTTCGATCCGGGAGCGACTGGCTTGACACCAAGGGCGCTCCGGAAGAGGTCCTGTCCCGGTGCGTGACGGTGCTCGCCGGGGACGCCAGCGAACTCCCGCTCGACGCGGCGCAGCGTGAGCGCATCATGCATCGCGTCGAGACATACGCGCAGGACGGGCTGCGGGTGCTAGCGCTCGCCCGGCGGTCCTTGCCAGCCGGCGCCGCGGTCCCCTCGCGCGAGGAAGCCGAGGGCGAGCTTTGCTTCCTCGGTCTCGTCACGATGCTCGACCCGCCACGCCCGGAGGTCCGCGAAGCAATCGCCCGCTGTCACAGCGCCGGGATCCGGATCATCGTGATCACCGGCGATCATCCATTAACCGCGGCAGCGATCGCCCGCCAGGTTGGAATCGGCCGCGAGGACCTCGTCGTCGTCAACGCGGAGCGGCTCGACCACCGTCACGAGCGGGAAATCGAACGGATCCTGGCCGGCGGCCGCGAGGTGATCTTCGCGCGCGCCTCGCCGGACGCCAAGCTGCACATCGCCGAGGCGTTACGTGCAGAGGGTCACGTGGTGGCGATGACCGGTGATGGCGTCAACGACGCGCCCGCGCTGCGCCGCGCTGACATCGGTGTCGCGATGGGCCTCTCGGGGACCGACGTCGCCCGCGAAGCAGCCACGATGGTGCTCACGGACGACAACTTCGCCTCGATCGTCACCGCTGTTGAGGAGGGCCGCGTTGTCTACGACAACGTCCGCAAGTTCATCGTCTACATCTTCGCCCACGCCACACCCGAGATCGTTCCGTTCCTCGTCTTCGCGCTAGCCGGTGGCGCCGTGCCGCTGCCGCTGACGGTGCTGCAGCTGCTCGCGTTCGACGTCGGCACCGAGACGCTCCCCTCGCTCGCTCTCGGCCGCGATCCTGCCGAGCCAGGCATCATGCAGCGCCCGCCCCGCAAGCGATCCGAGGGCGTGATCCGCCGACCGATGCTCCTGCGCGCTTGGCTGTTCTTAGGTCTGATCGTGGCCGCGCTGTCCATGACCGGCTTCTTCTACTTACTTACGCGCGCGGGCTGGCAGCCGGGCGACCCCACTGGCGCCGCGAGCCGCTTTCATCACGCTTACCTGCAGGCGACGACGATGACTTTCCTTGGCATGATCTTCGGCCAGATCGGGAGCGCGTTCGCCGTGCGCGCGCAGCGCGCGTCGCTGCGGTCCGTTGGCGTCTTCAGCAACTGCTATCTGCTGCTCGCCATCGCCGCCGAGCTCGCTCTCGCCGCCGTGTTCGTGTTCGCTCCGCCACTTCAGACACTGCTCGGCACCGCTGCGCTCCCCGCCAGCGACTTGGCGCTATTGCTTCCCTATCCTTTCATCGTGTGGGGCGCCGACGAGCTGCGGCGCTACATCATGCGCCGCCACGCAGCGATCGCTTCTGCCCGCACGAACTCGACCTCGCGGCGCGCGGCTGCGAGATAAGCTGCGCCCCACCACCGCCAGCTGCGACAACCTTCAACGCTGCAAGCCGGGGTCTGGTTACTCACGGTCTCCGGACGGCCGCATTCGACCCGGATCGCACCCAAGTCGCGGGGCGTATCTGCTCACCTGCGTGGTCTGTCCGGATGGCGCACAACTCCGCTGGTGCAACAGAAGCCCCGCGGCCTCCCCTTGGGTTCATGCGCCGCCGCCACTACTCAGTACGGCGCTTGCCTGCAACTGGTCCGGCGTGCATCTCGCCGGACCGCGGGGGGCGTGCGGTTACGCCTTACCCCATGCCAGCACGCCGGCGATGTCGAGCGTCGAAAGGATCCCGATCGGCCGCTGCAACTCTGGGTCGATCACGACAACGTGACTCGCTTTGTGCGACAGCATCAGCTCGCCGGCCTCACGCAAAGGCATCGTCGGCTCCATGCTGATGATCGGATCCAGCGCCAGCGCGGCTGCGTTCGCATCCTCGCCATCGATCCCCGCGCGCAGCAGATCGATGTCCGAGATGATGCCCCAGACGAGCTTCTCTCCAGCGGGCTCGCGCGCGATCCCCATCACTGCAACGCAATGAACACGGTGGGCAGCCATCAACCGCGCCACGTCTTGGAGCGATGCGTCAGGGTCGCACGAAAGGATCCCAGGATGCATCGCGTCCGACACGGTCGCGTGGTCGAGACCACGCATAAGGTAGCTGCCGTGGTAAGAGCGAACCTCGGTGGCAGACATTGTGACCTCCTCACTTTTGGAGTTGCTACGCACGCTAAGACGACCGCTGCGTCCCGTCATCGGTGATTCTCCGCATACGCGCCGCACTAACTCGGATCTGACTGCGCGGCTCGGGTGCAACCGCAACCCGGGCCGCAGCTGTGCTCGGACTCGCAGAGTGGCCGGTGGCCGAGTTGTGGGCCGCAGAGCAGCGGAGTCGGGCAAGCGCCCGGACGGGTGCCCTAAGTCCTCGCCGAGGCGGGCGTGCTCTCCGTGAACTCTTCGATCGCAGTCCGATCAGCGCTGTCCGCGCGATCGCATCGGCCGGTGCGCGTCCTCGTGGCGCGCCGTCAATACAACACCGTCGTCGCGGTCTCGCGCTTGAGCCTAAACAGGGCGTCGCGGACCCAGCCAGGAGACTCGAGCCACATAAAGTGCTCAGCGCCTTGGAACAACGACAAGAACGCGCGCGGCGGGTTCTCCACCCACCTCCACTGGGACCACCTGCTCTGGCATCCCCTGGTTCCCGGCGACGGCGCCGTTGAAGAGGGTCCCGAGGTGGCGGCCCGTCTCGCCGCCGATCATGCCGACATCGACGCGCTGCGGCCGGCGATGACCGGAATACCGAGCCGGTCCAGGTCATCAGCGAGCTCGTTCAGCTCGGAGCCAGCGATGCCGGGATCGACCAGGATCAACCAACCCTCCCCGCGCACCACGATTGAATCGGTCCGGACCCATTCGCTCTGACGGACTCAGACACCGTCGGCCACCTCAGTCAGCACGGGTTGATTCTGTCAGTGCGCCACCTGGGTTGGCCATTGCGCTTCGTGACCCGGCGGCTCGCTCCTGTGTCGAGATATCCCAGCCACCATGGCTGCTCCGGTGTCTGCTCGGTGATTAGCTCGATCACAGCCTGCTCGTGCCGGGGCCAATTCAGTTCGGTCGTTTGCTTCCGGCAGTTCCAGAGTGCAGTAAGAGGCGAAGACTGGCGGGATCGCGGACGTGATGGTGTTGCCCGCCGACGCCGCGTCGTTGATCCACGCCACATCGGCGTGAGACCCGAGGCGCCACGCGCGCCCGTCCCAGAGAGCGTGATGCGCGTCACCGAACATCGCTTGCGCCTTCTCAGCGGCGTCGCGGATCAATTGAGCGTCGATCTCTTGGCGCGCGAGCGGAATCTCGTTCAGCGGCGGCCACCGTGGCGCGAGGATTACGGCCCGAGCGGTCGAGGTTGGCGGTCGCCCGCCTGCGGTATCCGGGCTATCGCCGCCGGCGCGCACCACCGCGACGATCTCCTCGACCGTCGGCGGGTCCGGGGGCTACGGGAGGCCTTTGTTCCGGGGCGTGGCGGCTCCAAGTCGCAAGGCCGGCATCGGCTGCCGGAACGCATGGAAAGGAGCAGCGCGGTCGTGGTCTCGGTCCCGAGCTCGAGGTGTCCGGAACCAGACGTGTCACGTGCTCGTCAGGCCAGTCCCGGAGCTGTTGCTCGTGTGTGAATGGAGCAGTCTGACCTTGAGGGCGCGGGTCAGCGTCGCGCGAGGCCGATGCGCAGCAGCTGTCCGTTTCGGTTGATCGCCCAGAGCGCGTGAGAGGTGACAGCCGTGAGCCTGGCTGCTTTGGGTCCGTGGAGGATCTGGAGGCCGTGTGGTGGGTTGAGGCGAAGCAGCCGCCCGTTGTTGTCATCGCCGACGTATGCGCTGCTATTCCCGAGCACCAACGCGCTGGCTTGCGCTGAGATTGGCCACTGATCCACGATCCGGCCGGTGTGAGGGTCGAGTGTCGTGAGGACTCCGACGGTGGGCGGGTCGGTCAAGCTGATCGAATAGTTGGTCTCTTCCCCCAGGGCCCAGATCAGTCCCGCTCCGTACGCGACGGTCCCGACGTCGACTGGTTGGCGGGCCCATGAGATGAGGTGGATCGCAACATGGTTGCTGTTGGCTGCAAACGTCCCGACGCCGTCAAGCTCGTCTGCGACCCACGTCAGACCGGCCGCGCTGGTCGAGCTCGTGGCCTCGCTGGAGGTGAACACAATCCGTTGCAGCCGGGCCGTGACCGGGTTGATCTCGGCAACGTAGCCGAGCCCGTCCGATGCCCAGATGCGCCCGGCTCCGAAGCTGATCGCCGCCGGCTCGAATCGCCGGTAACCGTTTGTCGCAATCGGCTCGGAAAATTGGAGATGGGTCGTGGCGGTCACCCTGCCTGTCTGAGGGTTGATGCGGGATATGTCGCCAGTTTCAAAATGCGCGACCCAGAGCTCGTCGGCACCGCTGGTCAGAACGGTTGGGTCAGCGACCGGGAAGCGCTTGATCGCCTGTCCGGTAGCGGTGAGCTCGATCAGCTGCCCGGCGCTGGCGGTGGAGAACGGATCTGAGCAGTGACTCAGGCAGGTCAGCACCCAGAGGCGGCCTTCAAGCGTCGTGGTGTCCTGGACGACCCCGCCGAGGTCCAACGGCTCGACCGTCCCAACCGTCGCGGGCGGCGCCGCTGGCGCGTGGGCGGACCCTATGTTGCGGGCTATCGCCCAGCCGACAGTCGCGGCCAGCAACAGTGCGGCAGCGACCGCAAGGAACCGGCGGTGGCGTCGTCGCTGACGACGACGGGCGTCCTTGATGACCGCCCACCGCGATGGTGTCCAAGACCTTTCGATCGCTTCCAACATGACGCTAGTATCACTGGCACGATGTTCGCTGTCAAGATCGACCGCGACCGGCCCGTCCTGTTACACGACCAGGTCGCGGGCGAGATCCGCCGCGCGATCGCCGAGGGCGAGGCCGCCTCCGGAGAGCGCCTACCACCCGCCCGCGACCTCGCTGCCGTGCTCCAGGTCAACACCAACACGGTGCTGCGGGCGCTACGGCTGCTGCGCGACGAAGGGCTTCTGGACTTCCGCCGTGGTCGCGGTGTCCACGTCGCCGGCACCGCCCAGCGCGGTGCCGTGCTCGCCAAGGCCAAAGAGTTCGTGCAGTTCGGACGCCGCTACGGCTATGACCCAGACGAGCTCATCGACCTCATCCGACAGGTCAGCCAGTAGCAAAAGCCACGCAGCACCAGCCGCTGCCCCATCGTCTCCCGCAGGGCAGTCTCGATCGATCAAGCTGCCCCTTTTGCGCACCGCGCGGTACCGACACCGACATGACCGCCATAGGCGTGGAGCACCAACGCCCGCGCAAACCCCGGGCTGCTGGTTTGAACGAAACGGGCCAGCGCGGCGGATGGCGCCGCGCTGCCCCGTTTCGCCCAAAGCAGCAGTCCGGGGTCCGCCGCCCAGGCTGCTCGCCCACGCCTGAAGCGGTCACAGCCTCGTCATGTCGGCGTTGCGAGGCGACCAGCAACGCCATGACGGCGGATGTGTGATCGCGATCGTGGCAACTGAATTGTCGGAACGGGCGGGTGCGTTGCGCGCGCTCGGTGATCGTTGAGATCGTCGGCGGCGCCCCGGGCCGGGTCTTGCAGCGCTCGTCGGCGAGGACATCCGCGTGCACGACCGAAGCCAGCCGTGGGCACCCGTCGCGTAATGATAAGCGGGGTTTCTGCGCCATTCGCCATGGCTACGCGTTCCGTTCCTGGCTAATTGGACGCAGCCGCGCCAGCGCGACGCTGCGCTGCTTGGCCTCGGCGTGACGTTCGCTGCGCTTGGCGCCTACTACGCGCTGATGTGGAGCCCGATGGAAGGCGTCAACTTGCTGCACGCGCAGCACGAAACGCTCATCGGTCAGCACGTAAAGATAAAGATCTGGACCACCTCCTATTCCTGAATGCCCGCACGGACACCAAAGCGGGGGCAGAGTCCGGGCGCGGCGGCGCCCTGCTCCTCGCCACAAGCGGGTTCCGCGACTTGGTCCGACGCTACCGGTCGAAGGGCAGACGTTAGCCACCGGGGACCCGTCGGCGGCCGGAGCCAGCCGGGCAGTCGTTGGACTCCTGAGCGGCAGCGGAGATTCTCGGGACGCCGTGGCCGAGGTTGTCCGATTGCAGTCGCGACTAGGCGGTAGGCGAGGAAGCTGATCAGCCGCTCGAGCGTGACCGCGCGCGACGGGACTGCACTCCCGGGAGGTTTGGCACCTCTGAGGTGCCTAACCTCACCCGGATCAGGCGGATGCGGCTCACGCAAACGACCCGCGGGAGGTTTGGCACCCACGCGGTGCTCAACCTCCCGGTAGTCGCGGACTTGCGATGCCGGCACGCGAACAAGACGCGTCCGGACGGACAAACCGTTGTGCGCAGCGCCGGATCGTCCGTCTGAGCTTGAAAATCGAAATCAAACGGACAAATCGCCCGGGCGCGCGGCGGATTATCCGCACGAGCACGTGCACGCCTTCGTTACCTGGCCGTCTTCGGAATGGGTTGACCGTTCTTGGTCACGCGGCGACTTACGACCTTCAACTCGCTGCATACTTCGGAGGACGACCACTAAGCCAGTTCGGACGCGCGGACATCTGTGGGTGGGCACCCTTCGCGGTGCCTGGTTGATGCACCTCAGCCGCGGGTTTCCACCGGCGGCCACCGAAGCCCGAAGCGGGCGGAGAGGGCAGGAGCAGGGCGATCAACCCGGCCAGCCGGGCGATGCCCATCAAGACCCGCTCGGTGATCCGTTCCGAGAACGGTGCGCCATATTGGCGGTCGTGACATGACGCGGGTGCACTGCATGCCCGAGCCGACACAAGACCAGGCCTCAGACGAGAGCCTCTCGCGCGTCCTGTGGCAGCGGCTCTGACGGGCCGTCAGCTCTGGGTTGCGGGGAGCGTGACCGATATTTCGAGCCCACCGCCAGGTCGTGGACGGGCGGTGATCGTGGCGTTGTGAGCGCGGGCGATGGCGTTGGCGATCGAGAGGCCGAGCCCGACGCCGTCGGCGTGGTTCAGACGCTCCTTGGCGCGGGCGAACGGCTCGAACAGAGTCGGGATCTGCTCGGCGAGAACGCTAGGGCCCGTGTTGGCGATCTCGAACACCGCGCTGTCAGCTTGCTGGATCGTGCGCAGACCGATCCAGCCACCCGGGGCGTTGTGGCGCACGGCGTTCTCGATGAGGTTCGCGATCATGCGCTGGAGCAGCACCCGATCGCCGTCTGCCAGCGCGGGCTCGAGCGCGGCTTCGACGGTGATCTGGCGCTGATCGATCGCCGCGTGGGTGGCGTCGAGCGCGTCCTCGGCCGCGGTGGCGAGATCGATCGTATCCTGCGTTGCCGGGCCGGCCTCGCTGATGGCGAGCGTCAGGAGCGCCTCGATGGTGGCTTCGGCCTGCTCGACGGATCGGTTGACCCGAGCTGCCATCGCCTCGAGCTGCTCGGGTGTCCGGGTCGGCTTGGAGAGCGTGACCTCGATCGCGGTTCGCATCGCGGTGAGCGGCGTGCGGAGCTCGTGCGCCGCGTTGGCGACGAACCGTTTCTGGCTGGTGAACGTGGCATCGAGTCGCTCGAGCATCATGTCGAAGGTGTCGGCCAGCTGCTTGAACTCGTCGTCGGGCCCCGTCAGCGCGAGACGCTGACCGAGCCGCATCTCGGAAGCACGCTTCGCGGCCTCGGTGATCGATCGCACCGGCCTCAGTGCCCGCTCGGAGGCGAGCCAGCCCAGACCGGCAGCGGTGATAGCCAGGACCCCGACGCCAACCGCTGAGGCGATCTGCAAGGACGCCAGCGCATCCCCGCGCGCCTGCTGGCCGTCTCCGGTGCTGCCGATCATGTGGAGGCATTTCGTGCGCAGCGACGCGGACGTCGGCAGCGGCTTGCACAGTCCCAACAGCGCGCTTTCCTGCGGCGTGAGCTTCGGCAGCCTTCCCGGGCCTGGCAGCAGCACCGCGGCCGCCAGCGCGTACGTCAGCGCCAACAGGACCACGCCGACCACGAAGAACAGGACGGTGTAGAAGACAGCCAGCCGCGTGCGCACCCGCCGCGGCCACAGGCGCCGCACGGTGACGGACAGGCCCGCGGGCGTCATCGCACCCGGTAGCCGGCGCCGAGTACGGTCTCGATCACCTCGGGCTCGCCGAGCTTGCGCCGCAGCCGGCCGAGCGTCACCGCGACTGTGCGCGTGAACGGGTCGGCGTTCTCGTCCCACGCCCGTTCGAGCAGTTCCTCGGCACTGACTACCGCGCCGTCGGCCGCCAGCAGCAGCTCGAGCACGCCCAGCTCCTTACGAGTCAACGACAGCTCCCGCCCCGCGCGACACGCGCGCCGGCGCGCCCTGTCGAGCACCACATCGCCCCTGACCAGAACCGGTGCCGCTGCCGGCGCCCGGCGAGCCAGAGCATGCACCCGCGCGACCAGTTCCTCGAACGCGAACGGCTTGGGCAGATAGTCATCCGCGCCGAGGTTCAGGCCCTCCACGCGGTCGCCGACCGTCGCTGCCGCGGTCAACATCAGGATTCGTGCGTCGGACCCGCCATCCCGCAGCGCCACGCACACCGCGTCGCCGTGCACAACCGGCAGGTCGCGGTCCAGCACGATCACGTCATAGCGGTACAACGCACCCTTGTGCAGCGCGTCCGCCCCGTCATACGCGACGTCGGTCGCGAACCCGCGATCCCGCAACCCCTCCGCGATATCGCAAGCAAGCTCAGCATGATCCTCGACCACCAGCACGCGCATGCGGACATCGTGCACCACCGCAGATCACAACGCCGTCACACGCCGCGACCCTGTTCAGCCGCGCGCTCCGCAGCGCCGGCGTGTTGCACTCGTGTGACCCCCGGACGTGTACACCCTCGGGCTATGACCATTCATCGTCACGCACTCCTCGCAGCCGTTGCGCTGGCCGCCCTGCTCGCCGGCTGCGGCGGCTCCAACTCGGCCAGCTCATCGACTTCGTCCAACTCAGGCGGTCACCCACCCTCGGCTCAGTCCCTGCAGGCCGTGCTGCAGTACACCACGTGCGTACGCTCGCATGGCGTCCCCAACATCCCTGATCCCGGAACACCAGGATGGAAGAACGCATTAGCCAGCCAGGCGCCCGCCGTGCTCGCCGCGGAGCGCACTTGCGGGCGTCTGGTCCCCGGCGTCGGGCCGTCAAGCCAGAGCCAGAGCGAGCCACACAGCTCGGCGCAGGCCGCCGCGATGCTGGCGTTCGCCCGCTGCCTGCGCAGCCACGGGTTCCCGAGCTTCCCTGACCCGACAAGCAGCGGCCAGCTCACCCACCAGATGATCGCCACCGCTGCGATCAACCTGCAACAGCCGGCGGTGCTGCTCGCCGGCGACGCGTGTGTCAGCGTCACCCACGGGCTCATCACAAAGACCGCCGTGGCCCGCTTCGTCGCCGGACAATAGAACGTGAATCGAGGACGCGCCCAGGTCGGCAGCCGTTTCCCGATCGTCGCCGCCACAACAGCCCCCGGTCTCCGCTGCACGGAGGCGATTCGACTACAGCAAGCAACGACTCGTGGTACTGCTGCTCGAGGACCGCATCGCGCTGCTCGGGCTCGAGTTTCAAAGCGACGACGTGCTCGGGGTTGCTATGCAATCAGCGGCCGGTGAGGTGGTTGGCGCGGCGCTGGCCCCATGGCGGCGCCTGGGTCAGCAGTCGCTGCGGCTCTCCTGCGCGCTGCTCCTCTGCTGGTAAAGCGAGCGCCTGGCGGCGTCCGAACGGACGCGCTTGGTGCGCACTCCGATCACGCGGGTGGCGCGGGTATCTCGGTGGCAGCAGGCATCGAGTGGGCTAGCTTTCCGCCCCATGCCCGCGCCCGCTCCAGCTCGCCTGACTTGAGCGGTCCCTCGGTGCCCTTGACCACGAAACTCTCGGTTGCGAGCACGTCGAGGCCGTGGTGCTGTAGCCGTCGCGCGATGCCCCGCGCGCCCGAACCGGTGACCAGCGGCACGCCGTCGGCCCGGGTGTCAAAAGCTGCGGCGCGGCAGCCCGCGGTGCAGTGAAGATCACCGAGCCAGGAGCGCAGACCGGGCTCCTCGGTGGCGTCGGGCTCGACATGGGCACCCTCGTGCGCATGTTCGACGGCGATGTGACGGGTTCGGTCCGTCGCGAGCCCGTGCGCGTGAGTGGGGCCGCCGACGACCAGCAGGTCGAGGTCTTCGGCGCGTTCGATTGCCTCGTGCACTGACAGGACGGGCACGCCACCCAGGCCCTCGGCCACTGCCTCGGCAATCGCGTGCGTGTTCCCGAATACCGATTCATAGACGACGATGGCCTTCATTTCACGCTCCGGGAGTCGTGGCTTTGCCTGGCGAGCGTGACTTAGCGGAGGACCGGGGGCATCGGGGCGTCGCCCCGGATCTGGTTGGGCCAACTACTGAACGGCCGCGCCGGACAGCATGGGCGCCTGCTGGTCCTCGCAGGTACCGAAACGAGGGCAGGAGCGACCGCAGGAGCTCGGGCGTCCTGCTCCTCAAACCGGTCGCCGTTCATCGCCGGCAGCCACCGGCCGGCGAGCGTTTGGCTACGCGGCGCGCCGCTGCGCGCCGCCCGCCGCCGGCACGGCCACTACCGGAGGGACGGCCGTCGCGAAGGCGACTTCGCATACGGTCGAGTCCGCGTCCTCGATGATGCGAGCGCCGAACGCTCGCCGGAAGACCGTCAGCATCGCTCCGTTCGTCGGCAAGACCGTCGCCACGAACTCGTCGACGCCGCGCGTGCTCGCGTCGGCGGCGAGCACGCGAACGAGCTGGCGCGCTAGCCCCTTGCCCTGCATCTCGTCGGAGAGCACGACGGCGACCTCCGCCTGCCGGCAGGAGGGCAGGCGCACGTATTCGGCATGCCCGACGATCTCGCCGTCGAGGTCGTACGCGACGAACCCGACCTTGTCCTCGCGCACCTGAATGAAGGCGAGCATTGCCGCGCGCAGGTTCGCACCGCCGGAGCAGAATCGCAGATAGACCGATGTCGGCGAAAGACGCTGCAGGAACCGGAGGAGGCCGTCCGCGTCGCGTGGATGCACGTGGCGGACGAGCGCGACGGTCCCGTCTGTCAATTCGACGCGCGCGGCAAAGCGTCCGGATCTCGGTCCACTGACCATGACACCTGGTCGGTTCCCCCGCAGGATTCGATGAGGAGCCGGTTTGCCAACTCGACGCATGCCCGACCCCTCGACGCTGCGGCTCTCGAACGGCTACGGCCACCTCGGCTATCGTGCCCTTGACCAGCGCGCAGCGGGAGACCTTGCACACAGCTGCATAACGCTTGACGTTCATAACGCCCGCCGCGATGGGCCGTTGAGAATTGGCTACGTCTGGATCGTGCGCGTCGGCGGGGCCAGACGCTCGCTTCCGTGGCAACGCACTCGTCCGCCGACCTCCTTTCGCTTATCAAGACAGGCCTTCACGGACTTGCGCTTCGCGACGTTTGCGAACGCGCCGAGTCGTTCGCGCGTGTCCCCTCGATCGCTGGCATGCGGGGATGATCCGTGCGGATCGGCGTGTTAGGCCGTACTTCGCACGGATGTTGTCCGGGTTGCGCGCGCGTAGCGTTGGGCGCTCGGTTCACTGCATAGCGGTGACACGTATGTTTCAAGGGGAGGCGATTGAATGGCTGAGTCCGGTTTGCTGATCAAATGGGGAGACGTCTATCCGGGCCGCGAGCAGCAGGCAATGAATCTGTTTACGGAAACCGCCGCCTATTACGCCAAGCTGATTGAGGAGGCACGGATCAGCAATTTCGAGCCGTTTCTCGTCAAGCCTCAGGGCGACGGTAGTCTGAACGGCTTCTGGATTCTCCGCGGCGGGCGCGACCAACTCAGTACGCTCAGCGGCGAAGACGAGTTCATCGGCTACTCCGCACGAGCGCAAATGTGCCTGCGGGACTTCGGCGTCATCGAGCTCTACTACGGCGAGTCGCTCAACCGCGCCTTGCGGCTGTGGGCGCAGCAGATCGCCAGCGTGGGATAAGGGCCAGCGCAGGAACTCAACAAGAGACCTTGGCGACACGGCGGCACGGACGCCGCCGTGTCACGGCACCGTCTCACGGCATGCACCGGCACTGGGTCGGGCGCCCGCGCCGCCCCCTAGACCGAAGTTCCCCCTAACTTCGGCTTAGACGCACATCAGACCTCGGAACGCTGAAGGATGGCACGTCGGCGCGCGACCGAGACCGCTGGGTTGCATGGAAAGCGTCAGCTGGCTGTCGTCTCGCTCCGCCGCTCTGGTTGTCCATGAATCTCACGGTGGGATGTCGAGGGCTAGAAGCGGTCGGTAAGGCGTCAACGGATTCCCGAAGCTGACCGAGATCTGGTTCCTCTACGACGAGGCCGAGGACAAGTTGAAGCGGTCGATGAACCGCGCGTGGCGATCACGATCGGCCGCTAAACGTCTACGCGGTCGACATCAGCGCTAGCCCGAAGGCGTGCGACCCAGCCCGCCGAATGACTCGCTCTGCGGCGTGGCCACGACCTCGCTGGGCGGGGGGCGATCGCCAGGCACCTGGGCAGCCGGAAACCTGTCGGTGCAGGGCGCGGCGGCTCCAAGTCGCAAGGTCGGCTTCGGCTGTCGGAACGCATGGAAAGCTGGAAAGGCGCAGCGAGCTTGGATGTCCCGGCAACCTAACCGCCCAAGGATTCGCAGAGAAGATCCAGACTCGGTGGGGGGTATCGTCGTGCGTAGCGGCGGTTTGATCCATCCGATTTGGCGGGATGATGTCGATCAAAGGTCTGATCCTCGGACCTGATGAACGGAGCATTGATGCGCTATCGCAAACTTGGCAGCTCAGATCTAGAAGTCTCGGAAATCTCGCTGGGGTCGTGGCTGACCTACGCAGGCGGCGTCGAGGCCGAGCAGACGCGCGCCTGCACGGAGGCTGCGTTCGCAGCCGGCGTCAACTTCTTCGACACCGCGAACGTATACGGCCGGGGTGCCGCCGAGGCGGCCTGGGGCGAGATCCTCTCCGCCCACCCACGCGAGAGCTACATTCTGGCTACCAAGGTCTGGGGGCAGATGTCGGATGACCCGACCGATCGAGGTTTATCCGCGACGCAGATCGCCAAGCAGGTTGACGCGTCACTGGAGCGCCTGCAGGTCGACTACGTCGACCTCTACCAGGCCCACCGCTTCGATGTGGATACCCCGATCGAGGAAACGATCGAGGCACTACAGCAGGTGGTGAGGGACGGCAAGGCCCGGTATCTGGGCTTTAGTGAATGGACTCCGGAGCAGATCGAGGCGGCGATCGAGATCGCCGGTTCTGACCTGTTCGTTTCCTCGCAACCGCAGTACTCGATGCTGTGGCAGGCGCCAGAGGCCGAGATCGTCCCGCTTTGCACGCGCAACGACATCTCCCAGATCGTCTGGTCCCCTCTCGCCCAGGGCGTGCTGACAGGCAAATACAAGCCCGGCCAGCCGCATCCCGGTGATTCACGTGCGGCCAACGAGACGATGAACATCGCGATGAGCATCGTGATGAACGACACCACGCTGCAGGCCGTCCAGCGACTCGTGCCGATCACCGACGGCGCAGGTCTCACGCTGCCTGAGATGGCGCTGGCGTGGGTGCTGCGCCGCAGCGAGGTTGCCTCTGCGATCACGGGCGCATCGCGGCCTGAACAGGTCCACGCCAACGCGGCCGCCTCCGGGATCGAGCTCTCGAGCGATGTGCTCGATGCGATCGACGTGGCGCTGGGTGACGCACCTGTCAAGGACCAAACTCTGGCGGTGCTCGCGACCGCGGGCGTCAAGCACCGGGGCTGAGCCCCCGAAGACGAGCACGCCGAGATCCTTGATTGGCGATCGCCCGGTCCTGTTCTGTTCGTCCACTGCCCAACGATCGAGGTGCAGGGCGATGGCTCTCTTACGCGGGGCCAGTGCGTTTCCTTTGTGTGGTGCGGGGCGTAGGCGTAAGCGGAGTCGGACCGCTGGCGCGACTGTGGCCGTCTGGTTCTCAGGGTAGGCGCGCCCGGTTGGCCGCGGCGAATGTGGCGCAAACATTGACCCAGATGATCAGCTGGGGCAGCGGGTGCCTATTGAACTTGTCGACCACAAATCCTGCAAAGCCGGTGGCGCTCGGCTTGTCGACGAGATCCCTCTGGGTTGCGAGGTTCTACGGACAATCGACGATTCAATCTAACCGCTGTCTGGAACGCTGAGTGGAAACGTTCTGGGCGAACCGCTGAGCTAGGTCAATCCGGGAAATCCGCCCGTCAACCGTGTCGCCCTGCGACACCGCCGGCGGCTCGCCGCCAGCATCGGTCAGCCAACCCGCTCGCACGATGCAGTAGGCAACGCTCGAGTTTCGGATGATCTCCTCGGCCATTGCCTTCCATCCCAGGCTGGTCGGCTCCACATCCATGAAGTGCGCCGGACGGGTCGCACCAAGCGTCGAGACAAAGACGACCAGATCAACGTGACTCGCGACAGCCTGCGTGACTAGGTTCAGCGTACCGAAGTAGACGACAAGCTCAGCAGTGTTCTCGTGCTCGCTCCCGCCAGCCGTAGCAATGATCACGGCACGGACGCCCTCCATTGGCGCGATGAGCGTCTGACTGTCGCGAGCGTTTCCGATGAATTGCCGGACCCCTGATGGAAGCAACTCGCGCCCCTTAGCCGGGTCTCGAACTAACGCGCGCACAGGAACGCCCCGCTCGAAGAGGCGATCTACTATCAGCCTGCCGGCCCGGCCGGTCGACCCCACGACCAGGACGGGCTGCTTCGACACCTCCGCCGTGGACGACGGCCGAGCACGAGAACGTTCATCGCGCGAGCGGTCGACATCCGCGAGCGCGTCCAACAGCACGCGACTGACCCGCACTTCACCGCCAGTCAACGCCTCACGCGTCAACTTGAACTCCCCCAGGTGATCGCGCACGTAGCCAGCGGCGAGCTCGTTGGAGTTTCGGCTCGCACTACTTCTGAGCAGATCGCACAATCCTCCCCGGACCATGCGCGGCGCATGATAACCTACGGGACGTATGGGAACGCTCATTCAGATTCGAGACGTGAGCGACGACGTGCATCGGACGTTGAAAGCGCGCGCCGCGCGCGAGGGCGTCTCTCTGTCGGAGTACTTGCGGTCTGAGCTCGAGCGTGTTGCCAGCGCGCCTACTCCAGCGGAGCTTCTCTCGCGCCTGCAGTCGCGGAAATCAGTGAGGCCTTCGGAGAGCGCCGCCGACGCACTGCGCGCGATTCGCGACGAGCATACGTGATCGTCGTCGACGCCTCAGCCGCCCTCGACGGGCTGCTGGACCCCGCAAGCCACGCCGTCATCGCAACGTGGCTCGCCGGTTCTGCGGAGCCACTCGCGGCTCCCGACTTGATCGATGTCGAAGTGATGAGCGTCTTGCGCCGCTGGGAGCACAGCGCCGAGATCACGGCATCCAGAGCGCGCCAAGCACTCGATGACCTAGGTGCGCTGCCGATCATCCGCTATCCCGCACGAACGGTGCTCGATCCGGCCTGGAAGCTACGCCACAACCTCACCGCCTACGACGCGCAATACGTCGCGCTTGCTCAGGCTCTCCCCGCGAGGCTGCTCACAACTGACGCTCGTATGGCCTCCGCGGCCGCGCAGTCCGGCGTCGTCGCCGTTTCGCTCTGAGCGCGCTGCGCTCGTCTCGTGCGGCGCGCAGCTCCCGCCGGTGGCCGATAGCTGTAGAGGCCCCCGACGAGCGGGCGTGGGGCCGGTCAGCAGGGGCCGCTCGCGCCGACCCCTGCTGCACAAGCTGACGCAGGTCAGGTCTCCGCCGCCATGGTTCCGCCTACGGCTGCGGGACGAACGTGACGGTCGTGTTCCACGGACGCGCGAGTGGCCCGCCGTCGACCGGTGTGAACGGGATCACCGCCCTCCCCGAGCACGGAAACGAGAGGCTCGTCGAGAGCGGCGCCTCCACGTAGTAGGAGCTAAACGATGCGAGCAGGATCTCGAGCGTGTTCGAGATCGCGAACGTCGCCTCGATCTGACGAGCGGTGCCGGTGAATCCCCATGCGATTGGATTCGCCACCGGCCCGACCGGCTGCACCTCGAGCGACTGGCCGGCGAGCGGGTGGCCGTACTCGCCGGGCTGCGAGGGCCCGAAGCAAGCCATCTCGATCACCGCGTTCGAGCTGCTTCCGTTCACGAGTCCGACGAACGACTGGTTGGGACCGATCGGCACCGGGTCCTGCACCTGCGCGGCGGCGACTGCGGCGGACCCGAACAGCGCGATCGCCCCGATCGCGACACCAACGGCAAGCCGACGGATCATGATCCGTTACCTCCTGACGTGGGGATGGGTATCGCGCGAGAGCGTTGCACGATGCCCCGGCTCGCCGGTGAACAGTTCGCAAACTCAGTGTGACGATCCTGTGCGTGTGGGCGTCGTTGCTTGTGGAGCGGAGGAACGACGCCGACATCGGCCGGCGGGCATGCGATGCGGAAGCCGAGCCGACCCTCATTTGCGCGACAGTCTCTCGCCGAAGCCGCCGCGTGTCATGTCAGTCGTCGACGCGATGGGGATCCGATCGTCGCGGCAGCACCGTGGAGCAATCAGACGCAGAACAAAGGTTGCCATGGGCGGACTCTACGCCCGATAACAGCTCCGATGCGCGTAGGGAAGGCGTGATCGTGCGGACAATCCACCGCGCGCCGGGGCGAGTTGTCCATACGATGTCGATTTTCGAGCTCAAACGGACGATCCGGCGCTGCAAACAACGGTTTGTCCGTCCGGACACGCCGCTCGATCTGCCTGGCGAGCGCAGATCCGGGCAGTTGCGGGAAAGCACGTACTGGGCCGCGGGATTTGAACCGACGTGTTGCGCGTATTTGCGGTTGTCTGTGCGACGCGGTGCGGCGCATAGTCAGTCGGAGTTCATGGAGTTCATGTAGTACCTCTGGGAGAGGGTCAGCTGTGGGAACGATGCGAACCACGAGTTCGTGGGACGAGTCGCGGCCTGTCACGCCACAGTCGCGGATTGATTTGGGTTTCGCCGATGAGATCGCGGCGATCCCTGGTGGTGAGAGGTTGCGCGACTGTATTCAGTGCGGCACGTGCAGCGCTTGCTGTCCGATGAGCGCATATATGGATTACACGCCGCGGCGTCTGATCGCGATGACGCGCGAGGGGATGAAGGACGAGGTTCTGGGAAGTTTCTCGATCTGGGTTTGTGCCTCCTGTTACGCGTGTACCGCGGCGTGCCCAAAGCAGATACCGATCACCGACATCATGTATGCGCTGAAGCGCACCGCGATTCGCGAGGGTGTGCATCCGAAGCGGTTCGCCGTGCCGGTGCTTGCGCGCGAGTTCGTCAAGTCCGTGGATAAGTGGGGGCGCAACACCGAGTCGCGGCTCGCGACAAAGCTCTACCTAAAGACGCGTCCGACGTTGCTATTCGAGGATTACCCGCTCGGAGAGCGCCTGCGCAGACGCGGGCGCATGGGACTCAAACGGCACTCGATCAGCCAACGATCCCAGTTCAGGGCGATGCTGCAGAGCGTCGAGGCGGCGTCGTGCCGTGGCGCGGCGAGCAAAGAGGAAACGCTATGAGTTACGCCTACTACCCAGGCTGTTCGCTCAAGGGCAGCTCCAACGCCTACGAGGAATCGCTGCTTGCAGTCTGTGAGCGGCTCGGCGCCGGGCTCGACGAGCTCGACGACTGGAACTGCTGCGGGGCCACGGCCTACTGGGCGGTCGACCAGATGAAGGCGTTCGCGATGACGGCGCGCAACCTCGCGCTGGCCGAGGCAGCTGAGCCTGACAAGGCCCGCGTCGACCTGATGGCGCCGTGTGGCGGCTGCTACATGATGCTGCTCAAGAGCCAGCGTTACCTCAAGGAGCACCAGGCGGTCGCGGATACGGTCGAGCACGCGCTCGAGGCCGCCGGCATGCACTACGACGGGCGCGTCCGCGTTCGTCACCCGCTCGATGTGTTCGTCAACGACATCGGCCTCGAGCGAATCGCCGGGTCAGTCAGGCGTCCGCTGACTGGACTCAAGGTCGCCTGCTACTACGGTTGCCTGCTCGTGCGTCCGTACGCGACGTTCGACGACCAGCACAACCCGATGGCGATGGATCGGCTGATGGCAACGCTCGGAGCCGAGCCGATCGACTGGCCGCTGAAGACGCGTTGCTGCGGCGGGTCCTGCTGTGGCGGCCCGCTGATCGGCACGATCCGCGAGGCCGGGCTGCGGCTGATCGCCGACCTCGTGCACGAGGCCAAGCGGCGCGGCGCCGACGTGCTGGTGACCGCCTGCCCGCTGTGCCAGTTCAACCTCGAGTGCTTCCAGGGGCGCGTCGGTCGCGACTTCGGCACGCCGGTGGAGCTGACGGTCGCGTTCTTCACGCAGATCCTCGGGCTTGCGCTGGGACTAGACGAGCGAGCGCTCGGGATCCAGCGGATGCTGCGCTGGCAGCTGCCCGAGCTTGCCCCGGCGAACGGTGGAGGCGAACATGCTTATGCCTGAGCTCAACGGCGGCACCGAGCCGAAGATCGGTGTCTACGTCTGTCATTGCGGCCTCAACATCGCCGCCAAGGTCGATGTCGAGGAAGTCGTGGAGTTCGCCGCGAAGCTGCCGCAGGTTGCGCTCGCGCGCAACTACACGTTCATGTGCTCGGACCCGGGCCAGGATCTGATCCAGCAGGACATCCGTGCCGGGCGGGTGAACCGGGTCGTGGTCGCCTCGTGCTCGCCATTGATGCACGAGGCGACCTTCCGGCGCGCCGCGGCGAGCGGCGGGCTCAGCCCGTTCCAGGTCCAGATGGCGAGCATCCGCGAGCACGTCAGCTGGGTTACGCAGGACGACGGCGAGGCGACCGAGAAGGCGAAGGCGCTCGTCGCCGGAGCAGTCTCGCGGGTCGCCTCGCACGAGTGCCTCGAGCGTCGCACGGTGCCGGTTCATCCCGACGTGCTCGTGCTCGGCGCCGGGATCGCGGGGATCCACGCGGCACTGACGCTCGCCAACGCCGGCAAGCACGTGTTCCTGGTCGAGCGCCAGCCGTCGATCGGCGGCCACATGGCGATGTTCGACAAGACCTTCCCGACGCTCGACTGCTCGGCGTGCATCCTGACCCCGAAGATGGTCCAGCTCGGGCAGCACCCGAACGTCGAGTTGCTGGCCTACAGCGAGGTGGATGCGGTCACGGGCCACGTCGGCAGCTTCAAGGTCGAGGTCCGCAGGAAGGCCTCCTACGTCGACGAGACCCTGTGCAACGGCTGCGGGCAGTGCATCGAGCAGTGCACGGTCAGGGGCCTCCCGTCGGAGTTCGATCTCGGGCTCGGGACCCGCCCCGCGGTCTACACTCCGTTTCCGCAGGCGGTCCCGCGGATCCCGGTGATCGACCGCGCTGGGACCTCGCCGTGCACGTTCGGCTGCCCCGCCGGGATCAAGGCGCACGGTTACGTGTCGCTGATCCGCGCCGGCGAGTACGACAAGGCGTACGAGCTCGTGCTCGAGGAGACGCCGCTGGTCGGCACGCTCGGCCGCGCGTGCTACGCGCCGTGCGAATCGCAATGCACGCGTGCTTGCCTGGAAGGCGCGCTGCCGATCCGCCGGCTGAAGCGGTTTATCGCCGACTACCGCGCCCGCCGACCGCTGCCCGAGGCCCCGTCACCGAACGGTAAGCACGTGGCGATCATCGGCTCCGGCCCCGCCGGCCTGACTGCCGCCTGGAAGCTCGCGCGGCAGGGGTACTCGGTGCGGATCTTCGAGGCGGCACGAGAGTCCGGGGGCATGCTGCGCCTCTCGATCCCCTCCTACCGGCTCCCGGTCGAGGTCGTCGAGCGCGACATCGAGAACGTCACTGCGCTAGGCGTCGAAATCGTCACCAACACGCGCATCGAAGACCCTTCAAAGCTGCGGCGCGCCGGCTACGACGCGATCTTGATCGCGACCGGCGCGCCGCTGTCCATGCGCTTGGACGTGCCGGGCGAGGAGCTCGGCGGCGTCGTCAGCGGCCTGGACTTCCTGGAGGCTGTCAAGGCCGGCCCGCGGGCCGGCCTTGACGACAAGCGGGTGGTCGTCGTCGGCGGTGGCAACGTCGCGATGGACGCCGCGCGCACGGCGCGGCGGCTCGGCGCGCCTGAGGGCGAAGGCGAGGAGGACGCGCAGGTCGTGATGGACGCCGCCCGCACGGCGCGGCGCCTGGGGGCGCTCGAGGTGGTCGTGGCCTACCGGCGCGGGCGTCGGGAGATGCCCGCGATGCCGGAGGAGGTCGAGGCCGCCGAGCGCGAAGGGGTGCAGTTCATGTTCCAGGTCGCGCCCGTCGCGGTCCTTGGAGATGAGCGCGGCCGGGTGACGGGCGTGCGCTGCGTGCGGATGGCGCTCGGCCAGCCCGACGCGTCCGGCCGCGCACGCCCCGAGCCGGTACCCGGCAGCGAGTTCGAGATCGCCTGCGACGAGGTGATCCCGGCGATCGGCCTGACCCCGGAGGTGCTGAAGGGCGCTCCGCAGCTGGGGACCGCGGCCGACGGAAGGATCGAGGCCGACCCGCAGACGCTGCAGACCAGCGTTCCGTACGTGTTCGCCGCCGGCGACGTGGTCCTGGGCGCATCGGACATCGCGCGAGCGGTCGGGCAGGGTCGGCGTGCCGCGTTCATGATCGACCGCTGGCTGCAGGGAGCAGAGCTCGACGCGTCGAGCTTCGACCAGCAGCTGCCGGTCGTCGACCAGCGCCAGGTGCTCGCACGGCAGCGCTACGAGCCGGACGCACCGCGGGTCTCGAGCGTGAGGCTGTCCGCCGCGCCGTACGAGTTCGACGAGCTGGAGCCGGCGTTCACGGAGGAGGAGGCGCTGCACGGTGCGCAGCGCTGCCTGGACTGCGGCCCGTGCTCGGAGTGCGCGCAGTGCGTCGCGGCCTGCGAGCGCGATGCGATCGACCTGCGCCAGCGCGAGCGCGTGCGGGAGGTCGAGGTGGGGGCGATCGTCGTGGCGACGGGCTTCAAGCCGTTCGATCCCCACCGGATCCCCGAGTACGGCTACGGCACCTACCCGAACGTCTACACGAGCCTCGAGATGGAGCGGCTGCTCAATGCCTCCGGTCCGACCCAGGGGCAGGTGGTGATGCGCGATGGCAGGCGCCCCTCGACGGTCGGCATCGTCCACTGCGTCGGCTCGCGAGACAGCCGCTACAACGCCTACTGCTCGCGCGTCTGCTGCATGGCCTCACTCAAGCTGGCGCACCTCGTCAAGGAGCGCACCGGCGCCGAGGTCTACAACTTCTACATCGACATGCGGACCCCCGGGAAGGGATACGAGGAGTTCTACAACAAGCTGCTGGCGGAGGGCGTGCATGTGATTCGCGGCCGCGTCGCCGACGTGACCGACTGGGCGATGTCGCCGCAGGAGGAGGGCCGGCTGGTGATCCGCGCGGAGGACACGCTCGTCGGCGCGGTTCGCCGGATCCCGGTGGACATGGTCGTGCTCGCGGTCGGCCTCGAGCCGCAGGCCGACGCCGATCACGTGCGGCGGACGCTGCACTTCAGCTGCGGCGCCGAGGGCTTCTTCACCGAGCGCCACGCGAAGCTCGCGCCCGTCTCCACGTTCGCCGACGGCGTGTTCCTCGCGGGCGCCTGCCAGGGGCCGAAGGACATTCCCGACAGTGTCGCCCAGGCGGGCGCCGCTGCCGCGGAAGCGCTGGCGCTGATCGACCGCGGCTCGGTGGAGCTGGAGCCGAGCACGGCATTCGTCGAGGCGGCCGCCTGCTCGGGGTGCCGGACCTGCATACCGCTGTGCCCGTTCGCGGCGATCGCGCTCGACGCCGCGGCCAAGCTCGCGGTCGTCAACGAGGTGCTCTGCAAGGGCTGCGGGAGCTGCGTCGCCGCCTGCCCTTCGGGCGCGCTGCAGCAGCACCTGTTCACCGACGAACAGGTGCTATCGGAGATCGAGGGAGTGCTCGAATATGTCTGACACCGCGGCCACGCCGGCGTTCGAGCCGCGAATCGTGGCCTTCTTCTGTACTTGGTGCACGTACACGGCCGCCGATCTCGCGGGGATCTCGCGGATGCAGTACGCGCCGGGCGTGCGCGTCGTGCGGCTCATGTGCTCGGGCCGGGTGGACCCGCAGTTCGTCCTTGCGGCCTTCCGCCACGGCGCCGACGGGGTGCTGATCGGCGGCTGCCATCCGGGTGACTGCCATTACGATCAGGGCAACTACAACGCGGCGCGCCGCTTCGAGCTGCTGGCACCAGTACTGGCGGCGATCGGAATCGAGGACCAACGGCTACGGTTGGAATGGATCTCCGCATCCGAGGGCGACCGCGTCCAGCGCGTGTGCAACGAGATGTGTGAGCAGCTGCGCCGGCTGGGGCCGCTGCGCCTGAGCCCCGTGCCGGTGCCCGCCGCGCACGAACGCGTACCAACGCCCACCTCACACGAACCCTTGGGGGTGGGAGCATGAAACCCAAAGTGGCTTTCTACTGGTGTGCCTCGTGCGGAGGCTGCGAGGAGGCCGTCGTCGACCTTGCGCAGGACGTACTGGCGGTGACCGAAGCGGTCGAGATCGTCTTCTGGCCGGTCGCGCTGGACTTCAAGCGCGAGGATCTCGACGCGTTCGCCGACGGCGAGCTCGCCGCGGCGTTCATCAACGGCGCCGTCCGGACCTCCGAGCAGGAGGAGATGGCCGAGCTCCTGCGCCGCAAGGCGGGCGCGGTCGTCGCGTTTGGGAGCTGCGCCTGCCACGGCGGCATTCCCGGCCTCGCGAACCTGTACAGCCGCGAGGAGATCCTGCAGTGCGTCTACCGGGACGCGCCGAGCCTCGCCAACCCCGAAGGCGCGACGCCCCAGCTGGAAACCGACATGCCGGAGGGGCACCTCAGCCTGCCGGCGTTCTACGACGACGTGCGCGCGCTTGACCAGGTGATCGACGTCGACTACTACCTGCCCGGCTGCGCACCGCCGACGGATCTGATCCGCGCGGCGGTGATGGCGCTGGTCGAGGGGAGGTTGCCGCCGAAGGGCTCGGTGCTCGCTCCCGACGTGGCGCTGTGCTCGGAGTGCCAGCACGCTGCGAGCAAGCCGCAGACGCCGTTGATCCGCGGGTTCAAACGGCCGCATGAGCTGCTGCCCGATCCGGACGTCTGCTTGCTCACCCAGGGGCTCATCTGCCTCGGGCCGGCGACGCGCGCCGGCTGCGGCGCCGCCTGCATCCGCGCGAACATGCCATGCACGGGCTGCATGGGCCCGATGAGCCGGGTGGTCGACCACGGCGCCAAGGCGCTGTCGGCGATCGCGTCGCTGATCGACTCCACAGAGGCACCGGAGATAGCCGCGCGCGCCGGGGAGATCCCCGACCCGGTGGGCACTTTCTACCGCTACGGCCTGCCGGCTTCGCTGCTGCACAGGCGCGTGTACGCGGCCCACGCCAACGGAGGTCCGCAGCGATGAGCACGAAGATCCTGATCGACCCGATCACCCGGCTCGAGGGCCACGGGAAGATCCACATCTTCCTCGATGATGCCGGCAGCGTCGAGCGCGCGTTCCTCCAGATTCCGGAGCTCCGGGGCTTCGAGAAGTTCGTCCAGGGGCGTCCCGCCGAGGACATGCCGCAGATCACCTCGCGCATCTGCGGCGTCTGCCCGATGGCCCACCACATGGCCGCGACCAAGGCGCTGGACGATCTGTACAGCGTGCAGCCGCCGCCGGCGGCGAAGAAGATCCGGGAGCTCGCCTACAGCATCTTCATGGTCGAGGACCATGCGCTGCACTTCTTCTTCCTCGGCGGCCCCGACTTCGTCGTGGGTCCCGACGCCCCGAAGGCCGATCGCAACGTCCTCGGGGTGATCGCGAAGGTGGGGCTGGAGATCGGCACTGAGGTGATCGGCGTGCGCAAGCAGCTGCGCGACCTGATGGCGTTGATCGCCGGCAAGGCGATCCACCCCGTGTTCGGGCTGCCCGGAGGCGTGTCGCGGACGCTCACCGCCGAGATCGCAGCCGAACTGCAGGCCGCCTCCGCGCGGGCGGTGCGGTTCGGTCAGTTCGCCCTCGGGGTGTTCCGCGACGCGGTTCTGTCCAACCCCGCGTACGTCGAGCTGATCACCTCCGAGGCCTACACGCACCGCACTTACTACATGGGGCTCGTCGACGCCGACAACAAGGTCACCTTCTACGACGGCCGCCTGCGGGTCGTCGATCCTTTGGGTGTGGAGTTCCGGGTGTTCGACCCCCGGGACTATCTCGCCCACATCGCCGAGCACGTCGAGCCGTGGAGCTACATGAAGTTCTGCTTCCTCAAGGAGGTTGGCTGGGGCGGGTTCATCGATGGCCCCGCCAGCGGCGTTTACGCGGTGGCGCCGCTGGCGCGGCTGAATGCAAGCGACGGGATGGCGACGCCGCTCGCGCAGGAGGCCTACGAAGAGCTCGTGGGCACGCTCGGTGGCAAACCCGTGCACCACACGCTCGCCAACCACTGGGCGCGCGTCGTCGAGCTCCTGTACGCAGCCGAGCGGATGTCCGAGCTCGCCGCCGACCCCGAGATCCTCAGCCCGACGGTGCGCACGATCCCGACCGCCACCCCCGGGAAGGGCGTCGGCGTCGTCGAGGCTCCCCGCGGCACGCTGATCCACCACTACAGCGCCGACCAGCGCGGGCTGATCACGAGCGCCAACCTGATCGTCGCCACCCAGAACAACGCCGCGCGAATCGCGATGTCGGTCGACAAGGCGGCGCGCTCGCTGATCACCGATGGGAATGTCGACGACGGGCTGCTCAACCAGCTCGAGATGTCGTTCCGCGCATATGACCCGTGCTTCGGCTGCGCCACCCACAGCCTGCCGGGGCAGATGCCGCTCGCCGTCGAGATCCACGTGCCCGGCGGGGAGGTCTTGCGCGAGATCCGGAGATGACGCGCACGCTCGTGCTCGGGCTCGGCAACGAGCTCGCCGCCGATGACGCCGTCGGCGTGCTCGTCGCCAGAGCCGTGCGCGATGAGCTGGCCGGCGCGGCTGATGTGGTCGAGAGCTCGGCCTCCGGCATGGCATTGATCGAGGTGCTGGCCGGCTACGACCGTGCGATCGTGATCGACGCGATCGCAACGGGCCGCAACCCGCCGGGCACGATCACCGAGCTCGGGCTCTACGAGGTCGGCCGCGTGTTGGCGCCGAGCTTGCACCACACCGGCCTTCCGGAGATGGCGGCCGTGGCGGCACGTCTCGGCCTCCGGTTCCCCTCTGCGACAACGGTGTTCGCGGTCGAGGTGCTCGATCCGTACACGCTCGGCGGCTCGATGAGCGCGCCCGTCGCGGCCGCCCTCGACGAGCTCGCAGGCCGTGTACGCCGCGCGGTTCAGCAACAGACGTCGGCCGAGTGCCTGCTCGAGCTCGACCCGTGCTGCGTTGTCGCCCGAGCGGCGGCCGACCTTGCGATAAAGCAGCCACACTCTGGGACGCCGCACGCGGACTCCGATGCTTGAGCAAGCTCCGTACTAACGGGGCTTCTTTACGCCGTAAACCTGACGCTGTAAAGTTCGGTGGGTGCCGCGGCCCGCGCCTGTTGAAGCTTCGAGACGGCGTCCGCTGAACCGCGGGTTGATCCTTGGCGCGGCGATCGAGCTGATCGAGCGTGACGGGGCTGCGGCTCTGAGCATGCGGCGGCTTGGGGCGGTGCTTGGGGTCGAGGGGATGGCGATCTACCACCACTTCCGCGGACGCGAGGATCTCCTTGCGGCGATCGCCGATCGTCTGCTCGAGCCGCTCGGTCAGCTCGAGCTGGGGTCCGGCTGGCGGTCTGCGTGCCGGACGTTTGCGGCTGGGCTGCGAGAGATCGCCGTCGGCCGTCCGGCGACCTTCCAGTTGGTCGGGATGCGGCCACTGCACGCAGGATCACTGGTAGCGGTCGAGCGGTTGCTCGAGGAGCTGGTCGATGTCGGCTTTGACCCTGGGACTGCGCTGGCGATCTACCGCGCGATTGTCAGCTATGCCCGCGGTTACGCGCTGGCGGAGGCGGCTGGGTTCACCGTTGACGCGGCCTGGTCGGACGGCCTCGAGCGGCTGCAGGCGCTGTCGCCTGAGGAGTTCCCGATCCTGTCCGGCCGCGCCACGGAACTGGTCGAACTTGACCCCGACCGTGCATTTGCGCTTGGGCTGGAAGCGCTGCTCGCCGGGCTTCTCGACCCAGGCAAGCCGTAGGCGGGATGAGCGTGCGCGGATCGCTCACGGCCGCGCACACGGACGCGGCCGAGCCCGGAGGCGCGTTTCGCCAGGCGCGCGACTGGCTGGCGGCGTCGAAGCTGGGGCTGGTCGTGATGGCGCTCGTGGTCGGAGTTGGTGCGGGGCTCGGTGCGGCGGGTTTCAGGGATCTGATCTATTTGTTCACGTGGCTGTTCACTGGCCGGCGCAGCTACGGGCAGCTTGGTCACACCCCCAGCCTGCACCTGCCGTTCCTTGGGATCTGGTTTGTGCTGGTCGCACCGGTTGTGGCTGGGCTGCTGTACGGGCCGCTGATCCAGCGGTTCGCGCGCGAGGCACGCGGTCATGGCGTGCCCGAAGTGATGCTTGCGGTTGCCGAGAACGGCGGCCGGATCCGCCCGCAGGTATCGGTCGTCAAAGCGCTCGCATCCGCGCTGTGTATCGGAGGTGGCGGCTCGGTCGGGCGTGAGGGGCCGATCGTGCAGATCGGGTCCTCGTTCGCGTCGGCGCTGGGTCAGTTGGTGCGGATGAGCGAGGGGCGGCTGCGGGTGATCGTTGCGTGCGGCGCTGCCGGCGGGATCTCAGCAACCTTCAACGCGCCTCTCACGGGCCTGTTCTTCGGGTTTGAGATCGTGCTGAAGGAGTTCTCGGCTGAGGCGCTTGCGTCCACGATCCTGGCGGCGGTGACCGCTGATGTGATCAGCCGGGCGTTCTTCGGTAGCGCCGCGTTCTTCGCGGGCGTTCCCCATAACCTCACGATCTCAAACGATTTCAGCTTCCTGCTGATCGCGCTGCTAGGGCTGGTGTGTGGCGGGATCGGTGTGCTGTTTCAGAAGACGCTCTACAGAGGCGAGGATGCCGCCGACAAGGTCTGGCGAGAGCGCCCGCAATGGCTGCGGCCGGTCGCGGGTGGATTTCTGCTCGGGCTGCTGCTGCTGGCGCTGCCGCAGATGTACGGGGTCGGCTACCCGGTCGTGGACCGCGTGTTCGCGGGCGACTACGTCGTGTGGTTTGTGCTGATCCTGCTTGCCGGGAAGATCCTCGCGAGCAGCCTGACGCTCTGGATCGGCGGCTCCGGCGGCGTGTTCGCACCTTCGCTGTTCATCGGCGCGGCGACCGGCACCGCGTTCGGCGTGACCGTTCACGACCTGTTCGGTGCCGCGATCGGTCCCGCCGCGCTGTACGGCGTCGTCGGGATGGGCGCCGTGTTCGCAGGCGCCGCGCAGGCGCCGCTGACCGCGATCGCAAGCGTCGCCGAGATGACCGGCAACTTCACCCTGACGCTACCGATCATGCTCGCCTGCGGCCTCGCCTCGCAACTCGCGCGGCGGATCACCCACGGCAGCATCTACACCACCAAGCTGCTGCGCCGCGGTATCGACATCGAGCGCCCGAAGGCGATCGGAGCGCTCCGGGCGCTGAACATCGAACAGGTCATGCAGCCACTCATCGCATTCAACGACCAACCTCGCGTGTTCCGCAACGAAGACCGGGACCCTGAGCAGCCGGTCGATCGCGCCGAGTGGCAGCGCCTGATCGGGCCGGTCACCTTGTCCCGCCGTCCGCAAGTGCTGTTCGCCGACGAAGACCTCGAGCAGGCACGACGGCAACTCGTCCTCTACGGCCGCGACGGCCTGCCGGTCCTCTCCCACGACGGTCAACTGCGCGGCTGGATCACACGCGCAGACATCCTCAACGCACTGACCACGAAGCTGGCCTCCACCGAGCAAGAAATCAAGCACGCCGCAGCCGCGACCGAATCGAGAACCCCGCCGTCGGCCGATCCCAACCCGACCCGCCCGCTACCCGGCTACGAGCTCCTCGAGGTCAGAGTGCTCCCCGACTCCCCGGCACTCGGACGGCAACTCGCCGAGCTCGACTGGCCGACCGGCAGCGCCGTCGTCGCACTCACGCAAGGACGAGAGATCCACGCCGCCCGCCCAGACCTACGGCTACAAGCCGGCGAGCGCGTACTCGTGCTCTCACCAATCAATCAAACAAACAACACATGACATGATCGTCGCCATCTCGGTTCGGTCACCCCGGACGCCGATTCGTTACAGCCGGCATTCCCCGGGGTCAAGGACGTCTCTGTAACGCTGAGGCGCTCAGCGAGACTGAAGTACGCCGAGATCTGCGATAGCGACCAATCGCGCTTGCTTGCGGCGTTTCGCAGCCACGTGCGCTCCAAACGACCCTCCATAAGGGCTTAGGGCGCGGGTGCCCTTAGCCTCGCGGCTGGACGAACGGCGCAAATCGCTCGCGCAATTCGATCTTCTTGAACTTTCCGGTGGCCGTTCGGGGGATCATCTCGACGAACTCGAAGCGCTCCGGCAGCTGCCAGCTTGCGAACTCGCGGGCGAGGTGCTCACGCAGCTCATCCGCGCTGGTGTGCTCGCCGTCGCGCAGCACGACGGTGGCGAGCGGACGCTCGCCCCATCGCTCGTCGGGGACCGCGATCACCGCCGCCTCGGCGACGGCCGGATGGGCCATGAGCAGGTTCTCGAGATCGACCGAGGAGATCCATTCGCCCCCGGACTTCACGAGGTCTTTGGAGCGATCGCAGATCCGCAGACAGCCGCGCGAGTTGATCCGCACGATATCGCCGGTCTGAAACCAGCCGTCGGGCGTGAACCTCTCCGCCGCGCGACCCTGGTGGTAGGCGGCGGCGACCCACGGTCCACGCACCTCGAGCTCGCCCATCGTGTGGTCGTCCCACGCGATCAGCAAACCGTCGTCCCCGCGCGCGCGGATCTCCACGAACGGCACCGCCACGCCCTGCCGAATCCGGTACTCGTAGTGCTGATCAACCGGAGCCGCGTCGAGCGCTGCGGGTAGCCGGCATACGCTGCCGATCGGAGCGGTTTCGGTCATCCCCCACGCCTGGATGACCGTGAGGCCATGCCGGTCGAAGCCCTCGAGCATGCTCCTCGGCACTGCCGACCCGCCGACAATCACTCGCTGCAAGGAGCTCAGGTCCCACCGCTGCGGCTCGGCGTCGAGGGCCTCCAGAACCGCCATCCACACGGTCGGCACGCCCGCCGTCATCGTCACCCGCTCGCCCGCCAGCAGGTCGAGCACGCTGACCGGATCCAGTCGCGGACCCGGCAGCACGAGCGCCGTGCCGGCCAACGCAGCGGCGTACGGAAGGCCCCACGCGTTGGCGTGAAACATCGGTACGACCGGCAACACCGTGTCACGCGCGCCGACGCCGAGCACGTCGGGCAACGCCGCTACGAGCGAGTGCAGGACCAGCGAGCGGTGCGAGTAGACGACCCCCTTGGGACGCCCAGTTGTGCCCGACGTGTAGCACATCGCCGCGGCTCTGCGCTCATCGAGCACCGGCCAGCTGACCGGTTCGACGTCAGCGATCAACGACTCGTAGTCGATCGTCGCGTCCGGCACCTCGCCTGAGTGAGAAACGACGATCACACGCTCGAACGCGTAGGCCAAGCGGAACGACTCGAACACCTCGAGCAGCGACTCATCGACGACGATCGCCCGATCCTCTGCGTCGCTAACGATGAAGCTGAGCTCCTCGGGGTGCAGACGCGGGTTGAGCGTGTGGATCACGGCTCCCATCAATGGGACCGCGAAGTACAGCTCCAGGTGCTCGGGCTGATTCCACAGCAACGTTGCGACCCGATCGCCGTCCCTGATCCCCAACCCCGCCAGCGCAGACCCAAGCCGCCGCGCACGCCTACCGCACTGCCCCAGCGTCGTGCGATGAATCGCCCCATCAGGACGGCGCGACACGACGTCTCGCTCCCCGCCGAAGCGCTCGGCCCGCTCCACGACCGCCGTCAGCGACAGCGGGTAATCATCCATCATCAGACCGGTCAGTGTCTTCGCGCTCATCTCGCTCTCCTCCGGTTCGCGCTCGAGGCAGCCAGCTGTGTCAGCGCCTTGCTAGAGGCCAGACGGGAAACACAGCACGCAATACTCGGTACTCGCTTAGCAATCCCCGATCATCTAGCGGGAACCTAAGATCGCCCTTACGGGCCGGCGGGACATCGGGACGACCTACGGTTTCCTTGCGCGGAAAACCCCGCAAACTGTCCATGGCTGTGAACCCAATATCAACCCGGACGCACGCGGCGCACGGGCATCGAAGCAAGCCGCCGGGGTCTGGAGCACCAACCGCGGGATCCTCTAGGCGTCGACCAGCCGGCCACGACCCGCGGACCATGAGCACCCCGACCCGCTACCGCATCCTCGTACGCGAAATCCATGACGGCCACACCATAACCATCATGGACGAGACCGCCAACGCCTTCATCGCCGCCACAGCCACCCCCACCCCCACCGGCGAGCTGGACATCGCACTCGGGGAAGGCGGACCGCGATCCCAGGTCAACGAGATCGCCCACCTCGTCACCAGCCAATACCCCGCCTGACCCAGCACGCCAACACGGCGCACGGCCGCTCACGCGCGCTAACTCAAACTCAGTACACCCGTCAATACCGCACAGCGCTCCAGAATCGGCGATTGCAGCCGATAGCCATTTGTAACCAAATTGCGGTTGGTCGGGACCGCTGAGGCGACAAATAGGAGACCAGGAGCGAACAGCTATGGGCACATCGAACGCAACGGCAAAGAAGGTTGGATCCACGATGCTTGTGAGGCTGCTCGCGCCATGCGGGCTGCTCGCCGCGTGCCTGATCGCCGAGACGGTGCTCGGGATCACGAACGGATCCCACGAGTCCGCGGGCGTGCCCATCGTCGTTGCGCTGGCCGGTCTGATCGCCGGCGCAGCAGGCGTTGCCGCCGTCTCACACCGGGTGCGCACGGGTATCGCGGGGTCGATCACGCGGATCGACGCGATCACCACGGCGTTCGAGGAGAACCTGCAAGTCGGGTTGAGGGCGCTGGCGAATGGCGACCTCACTGTTCACCTCAGCGCGAAGACGCAGGTCGTCGCGGTTGACTGCGGCGGAGATGAGATCGCGGAGCTCGGGCGTCGCGTTGAGTCGATGCGTTCCTCGATCCTCGGGTGCTACGACTCGTACAACCAGAGCACGGAGAAGCTGCGCGAACTCGTGGGGCGGGTGTCGAGCACCGCGCGTTCGGTTGGCGACAGCTCGGGGATGATGGCCTCGACATCCGAGGAGACGGGCAGGGCGACCGGGGAGATCGCGAGAGCGATCGAGCACGTCGCGCAGGGCGCGGAGCGCCAGGTGCACGTAATGGAGACCGCAAGACGCGCCGCTGAGGAGGTCGCGAGCGCCGTCAGCAAGAGCGCGCAACAGGCCGGGCAGGCTTCCGAGGTCGCGCACCGGACACTTGAGACCGCACGCCTCGGTATGGCAGCCGCCGAGCAGGCCGACAGCGCGATGCGCTCGGTCCGCGACTCCAGCCAATCCGTGACGACCGCGATCAGCGAGCTCGCGTCGAAGTCCGAGCATGTCGGAGCGATCGTTGGCACGATCACGGGCATCGCCGAGCAGACGAACCTGCTCGCTCTCAATGCCGCGATCGAGGCCGCGCGCGCGGGCGAGCAGGGCCGCGGCTTCGCTGTTGTCGCGGACGAGGTCCGCAAGCTCGCCGAAGAGTCCCAGCAGGCAGCGCAGGAGATCTCAGATCTGATCGGCACGATGCAGCAAGACACCGCGAAGACCGTTACGGTCGTGCAGAACGGCGCGCAGAAGACCGCCGACGGTGCCGCGGTCGTCGATCAGGCACGCCAGTCATTCCTCAGCATCGGCGAGGCGGTCGAGGACATGACGACCCGCATCGAGCAGATCGCCGCCGCCTCCGAGCAGATCACGGCTACGACGAGCAGCATGCAGGAGAACCTCGCTGAGGCCGCAGCGGTCGCCGAGGAGTCATCAGCCGCGACCGAGCAGGTGTCAGCCTCGACCGCCCAGACGAGCGCGTCAACCCAACAGATCGCCGCAAGCGCCGCCAAAATGGCGAGCAACGCCGAGGCGCTGCGGGCGCTGGTGAGCAACTTCCAGCTCGCGATCAACGACGTCGGGTCTCTGAATGACGTCCTCGCCGCCGCGCTCGACGCGCACGAAGCTTGGAACGCGAAGCTGCGCCAAGCGATCGCGACTGGTGAATGCGCGACGGCGGTCGAGCAGGCACGGCGCGATGACTGCTGCACGTTCGGCAAGTGGCTGCACGCGGCCGGCTCATTCCAGACCGACCAACCCGCGCGCTGGCAAGCGATGCACGACTTGCACGAGCAGTTCCACACCAACGCAGGCGCCGTGCTCGAGTGCGCCATCTCCGGCCGCCAAGCCGAGGCTCAGCGGCTACTCGAGGCGCCCGCGTTCATCTCGGTCAAGCGCGATCTCCACAACGCCCTGGTGTCGAACACCGCCTGAGTTGACAGCGGCCGGAGAGATCACGCTCGGGGACTCACCAGGCGCCCGCGCCGCCTCCGATCCCGCGTCGGGTCCCGATCTGCAGTGCGAGGTCCGTCGCGCAGCGCGAGGTCCGTCGCGCAGCGCGAGGTCCGTCGCGCCTTCTAGAAAGCTGGTGGACGAACATCGCCTGGCGTCATTCCTGCTGGCCTACAAAGACGACGCTTAGACGACGCGTAGGCCACGGCGCCGCGCCACGATGCCCAGGCCCCGTGCATCCGTCCGTTGCCGCGAGAGCGACGCCACCTCCTCCGCCGCCCCTACAGCGCCAGCGCACCGTACCGCGCCTGAGGACACACAATCGCCCCGCCGTGGCGAACGGCGATTAACGCTGACGTTGGATTTCGCACCTGTGGTCGGAACCCCACGCGGCGGAGCGGCAAACCCGCGAAGCGAGGAGTCTCGCGCTTGCGTGTGGTGCTCATGGCGTCTTGCGGCCGTTGGCGGCGAGAAGCTTGAGCCCATCGGGCCGCAGCTCGCCGGTCCGGGAGGCGTGCCGAGCTGATCTCGCGCTCGACGCCGAGCTCGCCGACGTTGGTGTCGGGCTTGCCCATCGACGCGGTGGCGAGGCGCAGCTTGGTTGGGATCACCTTGCAGGGGCGGCCGCCGTTGCGCTCGCGGGCGCGGGCGGACGCCAGCCCGCCGGGTGCTCAAAGTATTGGTAGCGTCTTCCTAGCCGTTTCCGCTTCGTCGGGCCAAAGCAGAAGTCGAGCTCGCGGGTCCGCGCGTGGCTGCACTCGTTCCAGACCAGCAGCGGGACCGCCCTTGGCCTTGGTGCTCACTTCGCTTTCATTTGTCGGTCGGCGGCTGGTGTCTGGTTATCAAGATCGCACAAACGCCAGCATCGGCAACGCGTTCAGCCGCCACTGACTGCGCTGCTTGCGGAGCGCCCGTACGAGTTCCTGTGTCCCCCCGCGGCCGTCAGAGGTTTCGTAGTTCAAGCGCGCCGCGCGCTAACGTCTTGGATATGGCCGTCGTCCGCCGAACCGTGATCGTCCAGCTTGATGAGGATCTTGTCGACCGGGCTCGTGATCGTTCCGGCCGCGGGCAAGTGACGGATGCCGCCGAGATCGTCGAAGAGGCGCTCACCGTGTACCTCGGGATGAAGGCGCTCGATGAGGCGCAGGCCGAGAGCACTCTTTCCGAGGACGAGGCGTCGCAGCTTGCCTATGACGAACTTCGCGCGCTGCGGCAGGAGCGCCGCGGCGCCGCGTGATCCGCGCCGTCGTCGACCCAGGCGTTCTCGTTTCGGCGTTCGGGCGCCAAGGGTCTGTGCCGGATCGCATCGTCCGTGCTTGGCGCACGGGTCGGATCGAGCTGGTCGTGTCGCCGTGGCTGCTCGGCGAGCTGGCCGATGTGCTCGCGCGGCCGAAGTTTGCCAGTGCTACCCGCGGAGGCCGTGGGAGCGACTTCGTGGGCGCGCTACGCGTTGGTGCCAGCGTGCTCAACGACCCACCCCGCACAGACGCGATCACGCGCGACCCGAAGGACGACTACCTCGTCCGGCTCGCGCGGTCATCAGCCGGGACCGCCCTCGTGTCTGGGATCGCGATCTGCTCAAAGCGAAGATCGCGGATGTGGAGGTCATGACGCCGCGCGCCTTTATCGACCGCGTTGACTCCCCACAGGCGTAGGCGCACGGGGTTCATGCGTCGCGAGCTTTGAGGACGATGAGGCCGATGAGGAGCATTCCGGCTGCCCATGTGGCCAGAACTCCGAGCCCGGTCTATGGCGAGATCGGCAGGGAGCGGTTGTTCCGCGTGGCCTGGATCGCGAGCCCGGCGGTCATCGGTGCGATCTGCTCAATGTGGCGACGCCACGGGCCTGAGACGAGTTGGGCGAGGAGTGGCGGCAGGTAGAGCAGCGCGAGCACGGTTCCGGTCGATACGGCGGTGTCGCGGAGGACGGTGCCGATGCCGAGGCTCAGTACGGCGATCAACCCGAGGTACAGGACGCTGCCGAGCGCCGCTCGTAGCGTCGGCCCGTGGGCGATCGAGACGAGCGCGTAGCCATGGGCGGGGTTCAGGCCGGTGTCGGGCAGCAACAGTCGCCCTGCGATCAGGCTGCCAGCGACGGCCGACACTGCCGTGACGAGCGCGAGACCGGCGATGTTGACGGCTTTGCGCCGAGCATCACCGCCCGGCGCGGCGTCGCGGCGAGGGTCACTCGGATCATGCCCGTGCCGTGCTCGTCGGTAACCGCCAAGACCGCCAGAACCGCGATGACGGCTTGGCCGAGGTCGCGGCCAATCAGGAAGAGCTCGGTCGGATCCTAGCCGGCACCACTGGCGCCGCCCGGGCCACCGGGCGATAGGTGCGTTGAGGCCGCAATCCCGGCACTGGCCGCGACCGTCACCGCGACGGCGCCCACCATCAGCCACCAGGAGCCGGAGATGGTCCGCAGCTTGGTCCACTCCGCGCGGAGCGCGTCGGTCACGCGTCTCTCCGCCGGAGCACTATCGACGCTGCAAGCAGCGCAACCGCTGCATACGCGCCGAGAACCAGGAGTCCGGCCCATGGCGGCAGCGGGTAGTAGCCGTTCGCCATCGTGTACCGATAGCTCACGAGTCCGGACCGGGGCAGGAGTCCAAGCA
Organism: uncultured Solirubrobacterales bacterium; assembly: GCA_963709135.1. GTDB lineage: Bacteria > Actinomycetota > Thermoleophilia > Solirubrobacterales > Solirubrobacteraceae > Palsa-465. The sequence continues at coordinate 226,251 of CAVPVI010000014.1, forward strand.
TCGAGAACCCGGCCGCCGGGGTGACGCGATACAGCCACACTGCGGCCAGGGGGACCGCCTCCATCACCGGGGTGCCGGCCTTGGGGCTGCCGAAGATCACGAGTCGTGTGTCGCGTAACTCAAGACCCACGGCGTTGGCCTCGGCCGACTGGTCAATGATCGTGAAGAGCTTAATTCCTCTGGCGGCTAGGACGGCTTCCAGTCGGGCGACGCTGTCATCGACGGACCAGGGACTGAGGCGGGTCACGACTCCCTTGCTGGCGTTGTGATCTGGTGTACCGGAGGGTTGTTCCTCAGAACGAGACATATCTGCTCCCTGTGTTTGTCATTTGCTCGACCGTTGTATATCGGGCCAAGCAGCTGGGCACGAGGCGGGACGCTCCCTACGCCGTGGACATCTCGAGGAATGTCTGGGCGGCGGCGGCGGACAGCCTCCCCGGGAAGGTGGACCAGGCCAATTGGGCGTGCCCGCAGCAATACTCCCAGTGAGATCGTGTACTTCAGCCTCAGCGCAGGCGGTTGTGGACAAATCGCTGCAGCGCTGACGAGCGTGATCTCGGACCGTCGTGTGTCGGTGCGCTTGGCCGGCACTGCCGCCCAACAGATCGATCCGCAGACCCGGAGCGTCATCGCGGAACTGGGCATCGACTCGCCCGACGCGCTCGTCCGCCCGGGGACGCCGGAGGTGCTGGGCGTTGCCGATGTGATCCTCACGATGTGCACAGCGTCCGCGTGCTCGAGATGCCGCCGGAGATGCGGCACGTCGAGTGGTGCGTGGGTGATCCGATCGGAGCGCCGATCGAGGAGCTCCGCCGCGTTAGGGCCGACGTCGAGTACCGCCTCAGAGACCTGCTCGGCGACCTCGGCGTGCCCTGTCGAGCGCCGGAGACATCACCGTCGGCGCCGAGAACGGCCATCCCCGGGGTCGCAGCGACCGGCGCTCCCGACCTGGTCGGATCGCCCGTGAGAACCTGCGAGCGCAGGCTCGAGCGGCTCGGCACGGACTGGGTCGCCACGCTTCACGCACGGCTGCCTAGCCCTGGTGCGGGTTCGAACCCGGGGTGATCGATTTGGGTCGTGGCGACCCAGAGTTAGCACGCGGCGCGCGCGGGGAGGTCATCGGGTACCTGTGCGAGGTCGGCGAACTCGGCGGCGAAGCCCGTGAAGCGATCGATGTCCGAGAGGTTGGACGCGAGGCCGAGTGAGGCGCGGATCGCGCCGCCGGAGGGCAACCCGATCGCGGTGAGATAGTCCTGCAGCTTCATGCCGTCGCCGAACTCGCCGCCGAGCAGCGTCTCACGCGAGATCGTGAATGCGACTTCGCCTGCGCCGGGGTTGCAGAAGCAGCCGGTGCGCAGCGAGATGATGTGGCGGTGCGCGACGCGGTCCACGTAGCGCTCGTCGACGAGCCGGCCGTCGGGGTGCAGGAAGTTGAAGGCGATCGTCGCCCCCCGCTGGCGCCATGCACGTGGGCCGTAGATCGTCGCTGCGGGTGCACCGTTTTGGTGTCTCAGCGTGGCGAGCGCGTCGATCAGCCGCGGTCCGAGCGTGCTCACGCGGGCATGGATCGTCTCTAGGCCGATCTGGTCGAGGAGGTTCAGCCCGATCTCCACGGCCGGGAGGTTGAGGTAGTTGACTGTGCCGTCCTCGAAGTGCGCTGCGCCCGGAGCTGACTGGTAGTACTCGCGTTGGACGAACGCGGCGACGATCGTCCCGCCCGAGAACCACGGGCGCTCGAGCTTCGCGAGCGCTTGGCGGCGCGCGAGCAGGCAGCCGACACCGGTCGGCCAGCCGAACATCTTGTAGAACGACAGCGCAACGAAGTCCGGATGCCAGCGCGTGAGGTCGAGGCGGTTGGTCGGCACGTAGGCTGCCGCGTCGAGCAGCACGTCGCAGCCGTGATCGTGTGCCTGCTCGATCCACTCCAGCGGGTGCAGGACACCGGAGAAGTTCGACTGGGCTGGGTAGGCGAACAGGTTGTGGTGATCGCCGGTCGTGTGGGTCAGGTAGCGCGCCAGCAGCTGTTCGTCCACGCGTAGGTCCGGCAGAACGCTTGGAACGTAGGTCGTCTCGGCGCCGCGGGCGCGCGCGAACTCGCGGATGCCGTTGACCGAGTTGTGGTTATCGAAGGTGAGCAAGAAGCGATCGCCGGGTCCGAACGGGTAAGCCTCGCCGACCAGTCGCAGCGCGCCGGTCGCATTCGGTGTGAAGATCGCGACGTACTCTTCGGGCGAAGCTCTGAAGAACCGCAGGACGCGCTCTCGAGCGCGCTCGAGCAGTTCGGTGCTGGCGGCCGACGCGGGGTTGAGGGAGTGCGGGTTTCCGAACACGCCGCCGTGGAGCAGCTCGAAATGCTCGCGCAGCTGCGAGTCGGCGTACAGCCCGGCGCCGGTGTAGTCGAGATAGACGTGCCCCGCTGCGTCGAGTCGCGCAAACTCGACCCGGCGCAGCTCGTCGAGGCGGTCCTCCACCACAACGACTACCTGAAGATGATCCGGCCGCCGGCAGCGAGGCCGTAGAACTCGCCGACGGTGATGATGTCCTTGACCCGGAGGATGAAGTCGTCCTTTTCGAGATGGAACAGGTCGACGAGCTACTGGTCGGCCACTGGCGCAAAAGGTAGCACAAGTCAACGGTTGTGTAGTTGAAGCGACCGCCGCTGGCGCCGCGTCGTGTTTCCGGCTCGGACCCACACAACAACCGGAACCGACCCGCCGAGGAGAACCTGGTCGGGGAAGTCCTCGTCCTTGGTGATGATGACCGCGTCGTTCTCGATCGCGTACCGCCAGATCGTCGCATCGGGCGCCGAGCCGAGTCCGACATCAGCGACGTGCTCGGCGACATGACCATGCTCGCCAAGCACCCGCGCTAGGGCTGGCGGCAACTGTGCATCGACCAGGAACCGCACGCACTACCGCGAAAGGACGGCGTGACCGGCCTGCGCCGCCGCGTACTCAAGGCACGCTTTGATGTCATCGGACTCGAGGTAGGGGTAGTCCTCGAGGATCTCAGCCTCGCTCGCGCCAGACGCCAGCAGCGACAGGACGTCGGCCACCCTGACACGGGTGCCGCGCACTGCAGGACGACCATGCACGACATCCGGGTTCATCGTGATCCGATCCAACAACCGAGACATGATCTAAGTCTATGCGGCCCGCCCAGGCGACGACACGCGATCACCCGCCAACAAAACGGAAGCCACACACCGCTGCCGCTTCGCGCGTCCTTCGAGCCCCATTCGAGCACAAGGACGCTGCCGCTCGTCGATCCAAGCGGCAGAACGCGGCATTGAGTGGACCTCCGCGCCCCAGGGCGCAGAAACCGCGCGACTGCTCAGTCGCCTGCTCCTGCTTCCAGCGCTCCACGGCGCGACTCCGGCGGCCAGCTCATCTTGTCCGGTCCAATACCCGCGTAGCACTTGGCCGTTGGAGCGTGAAGATCGGCGACGACCGGACCGATTCGGGTACTGCCGCTTTGGGCTACATCCGACACTCGGCGAACAGCTTGCCCAGCGTTACCGCGATGCGCGGCCGCCCATTCCAAACTGCGTTGCACATTCGAGACTGCCGTTCCAATGTTCCAAACAACGCTTCATATTCGAAACTAGCGTGAGCGGCGACAACGACGCGCAGCGCCGCCAGCGAGCTCTGATCGATCCAGTTGCGGATCGTCTGCTGGTTCAGCTTGAGAATCGACGCGACCTCGGCGACGGCCAGGAACTCGTCGTCGAGGTCGGTGACCGGCCAGCGCCACAGCGCGTCGTTGTCCTCGAAGCGGAGCGCCGCGAGTTCTGTAGCCACTCCGTATAGCCAGCCAGGTTCGATCGACGCGCGCTCGGCCGACGGCGCCCAGACAACCGGCGGCGCAGTCGGCCGCAGCGTCATGACGGCAGGCCAACCGTCGTTGGGATCAGCCTCAGGCTTTCGGCGAGCGCGTCTATGAGCTCGGGGACTGCGGCGGGGGTGTGCGCGACGCCGAACACGTAGAAGTCGGGACGTATGAGCACGGACACGCACCCGTGAGCGGCGAACCACTCGCCGTAGGCGCCGGTCACGTCCCGGAAACCAGCGCCCCGGTTTGCCGTTTCGCCTGTCGCATCCCCGGCGATCCACGCGCAATGAGCCCCGAGCGTATGCAGTATCGCCAGGTGTGCGTCGTCCAGGTCCGCGAGTGCGGTTGCGTGAGCGCCGAGTAGGACGAAGCCGTGGCCGATGACGTCGTCGAACAGCCCCTCGGAGCTGTCGAGTCCGACCGTGGCCTGGATGAAGTGCACGCCGGCGTCCGGCTGTGTGTGAAGGAATAGGCCGGTCCCGAGCCGCTGTGGCGGCGCGGCGGGCAGCACACGCATCGGATCGGCGTCACCGGCCAGCATCCGTGCGTCTCTGGCCGCTGCCTGATCTTCGTCGAGGACGCAGATCACCTCGCCGAGCGCGGCCGAGAAGTCGATCCACTGGCGGACATGATCGAGCCGCTCGCGCTGGTAGCTATCGAGGAGGTCGTCCGGAGCGCGGCGCGACATGATCAGATCAAGCTTCCACGCGAGGTTGACACAGTCCCGCAGCCCGCCGCACATGCCCTGGCCAGCGAACGGCGGCATCAGGTGCGCCGCGTCCCCCGCCAGCAGGATCCGTCCGTTTCTCCAGCTCTCGGCGTAGCGCGCCATGAACCGGTACACGGCGTGACGCTCCAGAACGGCCGTTTCCCTGGTGATGCCCCACGGCTCGAGCAGCCGCCAGGCGGTCTCCTCGGTGTTCAGCTCCTCGATCGTCTCGCCCGGCAGGCGCATGAACTCCCAGCGGCGGCGCCGCGGGCCGCCTGAGACGATCGTCGTCGGCCGCGTCGGGTCGCACAGCTGCCAGTTCATCGGGCTCCAGACCCGCTGCTGGTCGTGCGGGACCACGTCGAGGATCAGCCAGTCGAACGGGACGAACCCCAGATCGTGGAACTCGCTGCCGATCGCTTGCCGCACGGCGCTGTTGGCGCCGTCTGCCCCGACGAGGTAACGGGTGCTGACGTCCCGAACTTCGCCGGTCGCTACCCAGGCTCCGGTCGGTTCCTGCTGGCCGCGGTGCGCGGAGAAGACGACGTGGTCGCCACGGTTCTCGATCGCCCGTACCTCCCATCCCGTGAACACCTCGGCCGATGGCACGGTCCGCGCCTTGTGGTCAAGGACGCGTTGCAGTTCGGGCTGGGTGAAGAAGTTGGCCGTCGGCCAGCCCTGCAGCCCGGCCCGGGCCCAATCGATCTTCAGTAGCGCCTTGCCGTGCCGGTTGCGCCACTCGTAGAAGTCGGGCACCGGATCGGTGATCGCCAGTACCTCATCCCTTAGGCCCGCGGCCTGGAAGATCCGGCCCACCTCGTCGTCGAAGTGCACGGCCCTCGGTAGGTCGTAGATGTCGAACCAGCGCTCGAACACTCCCACGCGATAGCCGAGTCGGCCGAGCAGGATCGCCAGTAGCTCACCGGTGGGGCCGTACCCGACGACCGCCACGTCATAGTCGTACTCAGAGCTCATCGTCGTTGCCCCTAACGCGTCTCGATCTGCGGGATCCGGAGGTCGAGCGGCTTCTCGGAGGGAAACTCGCCGGCGTAGGCGCGACGGTGGAGCTCCTGGGCGTTAGCGCCCTCATCCCGCGCGGCGACGACACGCGCCGGGTCGATCGACACACCGATCGGGTTCTCGGCGAACTGCGGTGAAGTGTGCATGAACTCCTTAGACGCCGCCCAATCGCCGAAATCGTCGCACTGCAGCTCCACCGAGTTGCCGTCGGGATCGACGTAGTAGAACGACATCGTCATCCCGTGATCGAGACAGCAGTGGGGCAGGATGCCGCGCTGCGCGAGCCGGACGTAGGTATCGAGCAGGCCGTCCATGGACTGGTACTCGTAGGCGGTGTGATGCAGCCCCGTGTGCTGGAGCTTGTCCGGATCGTCCTCCCAGTCGGGATGGTGAAGCAGCGCCAGGCGGTGGTTGGCGGCGTCGTTGCTCAGCCACGCTCCGCCGTTGAACTGGTGGGTGACGGTCGTGCCGATGACCAGCCCGTACCAGTCGATCATCTCCTTAAGGCGGTGGGTCTTGAGGTTGACGTGATGCAGGGTCGGATACGCGATGTTGGTGGACGACATGGGTTTCTCTCCTCACTCCGAGGTGATCGTGGTTCAGGCCGCCTCGGCGACCGGGTTGCGAAGGGTTCCAATGCCCTCGATCTCCACCTCGACGACATCGCCGGGGTGCAGGAAGAGCTTTGGTGTTCGGGAGTTGCCGACCCCCGCTGGGGTGCCTGTGGCGATGATGTCCCCGGGTTCCAGCGTCATGATCTGGGACAGGAACGCGATCGTCTCGGCGACACCGAAGATCATCGATGCGGTGTTCCCGTCCTGAACGGTCTCGCCGTTGACCCGGGTCTTGACCGACAGGGCCTGCAGGTCGCCGATCTCCTGGAGCGTGACGAGCGCCGGCCCGCAAGGCCCGAACGTGTCGATCGCTTTACCGCCTGTCCAGAGGTTGTTCGCGAGCTGCAGATCGCGGGCGCTGACGTCGTTGAACGCCATCGCGCCCGCGACGTGGTCGAGCGCCTCGGCGACGGGGATGTTGCGACCCGCCTTTCCGATCACCACTGCAAGCTCCGCCTCGTAGTCGACCTGATTGGTGGTCAAAGGCGGGACGATTTGGTCGGTCGGTCCGACCAGCGAGTTGGCGTACTTGGCGAAGAACATCGGGGCGCTCGGCGCGGCCAAACCGGCCTCCTCTGCGTGGTCACGGTAGTTCAACCCCAGGCAGATGATCTTCTGCGGGTCTGGGACTGGCGCGCCGAGTTTCACGGCATCGCGATCATGCAGACCACCGCGGTCGCGGAGCTCCTGCCCGCGAGTCTTGGCGATCCGCTCCAGCTCGCTCAGCGCCCCGATCTCCAGCGCCACCACGCGGCGGGCATCGCGCAGCTCGGCCCGACTTTCGGTGCTGTATCCGGCGAGCTCCGCGACCGTCTGCAGGTCGGCGATGCCCTCGTTCGTTTCGAGTCCCGGACGTGCTACGTCTCCGTTGGTGCTGAAGCTCACCAGTCTCATACTCTCTCCATCTCGTCTGATTCGTTGGGTTTTGCAGCTCGCAAGCGGGGCCACCGCATCGCGGTCAGCTGGCGCGCCGGGTTCCACGCACCGGGCGGGGGCTGACCGGACGACGACCAGCAACAACCTCTGGTCAGCGGCTGGCTTAGCTCGGCTGAGCTCTTAGCCGTCTATTGCTGCGTCGATCCGGCTTGTGCGGCGTTCTCCTGTTCGTCGGCGAGTCCGAGCTTGGCCAGGGACGCCAGGACGTTCGCGAGGTCTTCGAGCGTGAACGCTGCTGGGTTGTTGTCATCGATTTGAGCCGCGAGGTGTCGCCAGGCGATCCGGTCGGCTGTCTCGTAGATCTCCGGCCAGGCGTGCGCTCCATCCGCAGCGAACCGGGTGACGCGGGTCGGCGCGGCAAGCGTCGATGCATCGAAGCGGACCTGCCATTGCTCGTGCGAGCCGACCAGGTCGAGTTCGATCGCCCCTGATCCGGCGACGTCTACCACTCCGGCGATGGCGATCGGCGCGCCCCCGGGGCCGGTCGCGCTGACCGCGTAGGCATCGGTCTCGCTACGGCTGGCGCAGGCGTCCGTCAGGTCTGGCGTGAGTGAGTGGACGAGCGACAGTTGCTGCATGGCAGCGACGCTGAGCTGGCGATCGTGCGCTCCAACAGCGACGGTGTGCAGCAGGAGCGCGTGCGGGAGAAACTCGCGTAGCGTGGGTGCTGTCTGTTGCCAGGTCGGATCGAGGACCGCGTTCTCGATCACGATGCCAGTGTGATGCTCGAGCGCCAATTGGTGCAGTTGCCGCACCTCGTCGGGGGTCCCGGACGCGGACGGCGAGATCAGGACGCCACGGACGCCCGTCTGGATCGCGGCTGCGACTGCCGTCACCCAGTCCGGGCGGCTTCCCGCGACGACGACCGCGTCGGGATCAGGTTCCGATACCGCCCGGAAGGTGCGCGGCAGGCTGGCGAGCGCCCATCGGTGCCGAGCGAGCGCGCCGGGGTCAGACTCGTCAAGCGCGACTGTGAGCAGGGCCATCATTTCCCTCCCATGACTAGATTGCCGCATCTTTCGGCGAGGCTCAACGCGTAGTCCAGATCCGTGGCTGCGTCGGCGATGTCGACGATCGGCGCCTGTTTGCCGGCGGCGAGGTCGCCGAGATGCCTCCATTCGGCCTGGTAGCCGTTCTCGGCGAGCCGCCAGCGGCGTTCGGGCGTTCCGGCGAGCAGCGTCGCGGTCGCGGAGCCGGCTAGCACGTAGGAGGGAGGGAACTGCAGGCGCAGTGTCTGCTCGCGGGCCCACACGTCCAGCCGCCAGTCCGGCTTCCACTCTTGATGGAACGTGGCCAGCAGCTGGACGGTGGTGTTGCCACTGGTGAAGACGATCTCGTAGCCGATCGGCGCTAGGATCCGCGCGACCACGACACGATTGATCTCGGGCGCGAACCGACGCACCAGCGGCAGGTTGTGCGTCGCCAGCCCTAGGATCGCGCCCATAAACCGCCCGGCGCCGGCGCTGGGCGAGCCGGGGCCGCTGCTGGCCGGCATCGGTGCCGGCTCGGCGTGCAGCTGGGCTGCGGCGTCGATGAACCGCTCGTTGGGCGGCAGTGTGATGACCGACCGCACGAGCTCGGCCTCGCCGGTCCACTCCCTCAGTGCGGCGCGTACTGCCGCATCGTAGACGTGCATGGTGCCCACGACGACTGGGACGCCGGTCGCACGCGAGGCGGCAACGATTTCCTGCGCCTCGGCACGATCTACCGCCAGCGGCTTCTCACAGAGGACGGCGCGTTTGCCGGCTTCACATGACGCTTGTACCTGTTCGGCGTGGAAGCCGTGAGGACTGCAGATGGCAACGACGTCCACGTCGGGATCGGAGAGCAGCTCCTCGACGTTGGTCGTGTGGCGCGCGTTGACGCGCTCGGCCACGGCAGATGCCACCTCGCCGTCGACATCCATGACGTGCGCGACACGGAAGCGATCCGGCATCGTTGCTAGCACGGGTAGGTGAATCGTTTGGGTCACCGGCCCGCATCCGATGATCCCGACGCCGAGACGGGCGGCGGTCATGGCCGCACCCCGCCTTCGGCCGGCACGTGGTCGTGAACCCAGCGACCCGCGGCCGCCAGGCTCTCCCGGGGTGTCGGAAGGTCGAACCGATCAACCTCAACGACCAGCCACCCGTCGAAATCGTCGCCCAGGGCGGCGAGGAACTCCTCCGGGCGGGCGTCACCACGGCCGGGCTCGGTCACGACATGGGCATTCAGCGCCTTGAAAAAGCTCTCGCCGCGGTTTCCGGAGTCCTTGAGCGCGTCGAGGTGGAGGTCCTTGATATGAGCAGCACCGATTCGAGTTCGATGCCGGCGCACGAACGCGCACGGGTCGCCGCCTGCCCAAATCAGGTGGGCATTGTCGGGGCCGATCAGCAGTTTGTCGGGATCGACCGCGTTGAGCACGATCTCCGCCTCCTCGACCGTTTCGATCCATGTGCCGACGTGAGGATGAAGACAGGGACGGATGCCTTCCTCGTTCATGACCTCGCTCAGCTGCGCGACGTGGTCGGCGATCAGCTTCAGCCGTTCGGTGCTCGATTCGACGCCCCGACCGGGCAGCGCGACTCGGGTCTGATTGAAGACGTCGGCGAGGAACGCCTCGCTGAGGCCGAGCGCTGCCTGCCCGGCGGCGAACCGCCGGGCGTGCTCGAGGGTATCGGTAAGTTCAGCGGCGGCCTCCAACCGCGCCTGAAAGTAGCCGGGTGCCGGCGCCAGCCCGGCGGCCTTCAGCTGTTCGCTGAAGGCAGCCGGGGTAACCCCTTCGGGGACGTCGGCCTGGATCGCGAGGAACCCGGCGGCGCGCAACTCGCGCCCGAGCTCCGTCATGCTGGGCACCGCGGACGGATCGAATCCATCGTCGGTAAGCGCCCACGGTAGGGGGTTATAGCCAACGCGCATGGTTACGCCTTCGGGCAGGTCGTGACGTACTCGTAGGACTTGGATGTCGAGCTGCTGACATTAGCCTTGGTCAGAACCAGGCCGGGGACGTTGACGCTCTCGCCCTTGGCCGGAACAGCGGCGGTGGAGCCTTTGTGCGAGCGCAGATAGGCGACAACCGACGCCACCGCGTCTGCGCCCTGCGCGAGCGGTGCCTGCGCGATCGTGGCTGTCAATGTGCCCTGCTTGATCGCGGTCACCTCCTGAGGCGTGCCATCGAACGCGTACACCTTCACCTTGCCGCTATCGCCGCGCTGCTGGACGGCCGCGATCGCGCCCTGAGCCTCCGGACCGCTGACTGCGTAGACGGCCTTCAGATCGGGATTTGCAAGCAGCTCAGACCGGCCAGGGCTATGTTCTGGAAACTGGCGACCGTCAGGTAGACACCGTTGGTCGAGATCACGCCAAAGATCAGAATCAGCACAACGTCGAAAAGCCCGATCCAGAGCGCGCTGGTCCCAGCAGCCCTTCTCCAGAGTGACGGGGCGGCGGTCGCTCGGGTATCGAGCGCGTCGTCGGTGGATTTGTTTGCCAGCCCGGTACTCATGCTGCCTGCTCCTTCTTAAAGCCGACCATGATGGCGACGGCGTCCGGGACGGTCATGTTTGCCGCCGGCCCGTCGTAGGCGGTCGCGCCGCGCCAGAGGATCACCGCGCGGTCAGCGACCTTGAGGATCCGTGGAAGGTCGTGCGAGACGGCGAGAACACCGAGTCCCCGCTTGGCTACCGTGCGCATCAGCTCGCACACGATCTCGCTCTGTCGAGCGCCGAGCGCGGCGGTCGGCTCATCCATGAGTACCGCGGTGTGGGACCACATCACTGCGCGTGCGACAGCGACCGCCTGGCGCTGACCGCCGGACAGCTGGTCGACCGAAACGGTGAGCGACGGCAGCTTGATCGAGAGTTGGCGCAGCGCTGCATCGGCGCGCTCGGTCATCTCCGTCCGGTCAACGATCGCCAGACGCCTACGAACGCCGCTTTGCAGCTGCTCGTGCCCCAGGAACATGTTGTCCACCACCGATAGATCCGGCGCCAGCGCCAAGTCCTGATAGACGCAGTCCACGCCTAGCGACTGGGCTTCACGCACGGACTTGGGCGCCACTTCGATGTCTCGCATCACCAGTCGACCGGCGTCTGGATGCACGATCCCGAGGAGCGTCTTGAGCAGGGTGGACTTCCCCGCCCCATTGTCACCAAGGAGAGCCACCACCTCCCCGGAGCGCACCTCGATGGTCGCGTCTGAGAGGGCCTGCACGTGCCCAAAGCGCTTTGCGATGCCGTAGCCGGCGATCGCTATCTTGAAATCGCTCGCTGGGAGCGTTGGCGCCGTCGCAGCGCTCATCTCTCTCTCCTCTGCTCTGATGTGAAAGCGGCGTCAAACGCTGACGCCGCCGGGTGAATCGCCGCCAACCGCCGGGCCAAGGCGAGAGCCTCGGGTGCGCCGATCTCGCGTTCCATGCCGGCGTCCTCCCATTCGATTGACAGCGGGCCGTCGTAGCCGATCGAGTTCAACATCCGGAGACACTGCTCCCACGGGACATCACCATGGCCGAGTGAGACAAAGTCCCAGCCTCGACGCGGATCGCCCCATGGCAGGTGCGAGCCAAGCCGCCCAGCACGGCCATCAAGCCGACGCTTTGTGTCTTTGAGATGCACGTGGTAGATCCGGTCCCGGTAATCCCATATGAAGGTGACCGGATCGACCTCCTGCCAGATAAGGTGACTGGGATCGAAGTTCACCCCAAACCCAGGCCTGTGCCCCAGCGCGTCAAGCGCCCGCACAGTGGTCCAGTAGTCGTAAGCGATCTCGCTTGGGTGCACCTCGAGCGCGAAACGCACCCCCACGTCCTCGAACACGTCGATGATCGGGTTCCAACGCCGCGCGAAGTCGTCAAAACCTTGCTGCACGCGACCCTCCGGGACAGGCGGGAACATCGCGAGCAGGTGCCAGATCGCTGAGCCTGTAAACCCCGTGACCAGGCTCACCCCGAGCTTCGCGGCCGCACGCGCCGTCGCGACCATCTCCTCGGCCGCACGCGTCCGCACTCCCTCGGGATCGCCATCCCCCCAAACGTGGGGTGGCAGGATCGCCTGGTGACGCTCATCGATCAACTCGTCGCAGACCGCTTGACCGACGAGATGGTTGGCGATCGCGTGCAGTTCCAAGCCATACTGGCTCAGGGTGTTGCGGCGCTCCGCAGCGTAGTCGTCGTCCTGGAGCACGCGGTTGACGTCGATGTGGTCCCCCCAACACGCGAGCTCGAGTCCATCAAACCCCCAGTCGGCCGCCATGGCACAGACGCGGCCCAACGGCAGATCCGCCCACTGCCCGGTGAACAGAGTGATCGACCTGGTCATCGTTGGACCTCGAGTAGCTCCCCGACGGCCGTGGGGACGGCCGTCCACCGGGACTCATTCGCGGCGCTCGCGCTCACCGCGGCCAGGACTCGCTGGACCCGAAGGCCGTCCTCGAAGGACGGGCGTGGATCCTGTCCGGCAATAACCGCCTGCAGAAAGTCCGCGGCCTGGTGCGTGAACGTGTGCTCCCAGCCGATGATGTGGCCCGTCGGCCACCAGGCCGACATATACGGATGCTCAGGCTCGGTGACGAGGATCCGGCGAAACCCCGCCAGTACCCCGTCACCGCGGTCGTAGTAGTGCAGCTCGTTCAGGGTCTCCAGGTCAAAAGAGAGACTTCCCGACCGGCCGAAGACCTCGACCCGCAGGCTGTTCTTGCGCCCGAGCGCAAACCGAGTCGCCTCGAACGTCGCCAGGCCGCCGCCGCTGAAGCGACCAGTGAACACCGCGCAGTCGTCGACATCAACCTCCCCCCAGCCGTCAGCACCGTCAAGCGGACGCTCCGAGACGAACGTCTGCTCCAGCCCGCTGACCCCAACCAGATCCTCGCCCACGAGAAACTGCGCGAGATCGACGACGTGCGAGCCGAGATCTCCCAGCGCCCCGGAGCCGGCGCGCGCGCGCTGCATACGCCAGGTCAGAGGAGAAGCCGGATCGGCGGCCCAGTCCTGCAGGTACGCGGCGCGGACCTGATAGATCCTCCCGAGCCGGCCCTCCGCGATCAGCTGGCGCGCAAGCGCCAGAGCCGGGACCCGACGGTAGTTGAAACCAACCAAAGACCGAATCCCACGGACCCGCGCCACAGCTGCCGCGTCGGCCATCACCTCCGCCTCCGCGAGAGTGCTCGCCAACGGCTTTTCGCAGATGACGTGCTTGCCCGCCTCAAGCGCAGCCACCGCTATCTCGGCATGGCTATCACCCGGCGTGCAGACATCGACAACATCAATGTCCGCACGCTCCAGCACAGCCCGCCAGTCAGACGTCACCTCGCCCCATCCGAGTCGCCGCGCAGCTCTCCCGGCCGCATTGACATCGCGACCGACGATCACGCGTCTAACCGGCTGCACGGGAAGGTCGAACACGCGTGAAACCGTCTCCCACGCCCGCGAATGCGCGGCGCCCATAAACGCGTAGCCGACCATCGCCACGCCAAATTCAGGTCTCTCGGTATCGATCTCGCTCATACTTATGCCTTTCACGATGCTTAAGATGTCGTGATAGTAGAAGACTAGCCATACTTCTGTAGTGCTGTCAAGCAAAAGATTCGGGGATTTGAAATATGCTGATGCAAAAGTTTGTGTCGCTGCCGCAATAGGTAGACTCGGAGCGATGGGCACGACCGACAGCAATCCCGGATCGAGCCGCCCCGCAGTCGGCGCCGGTGCGATCCTGCAACTGCTTCGCGAACGCGACAGCCGAACTCGCGCTGAGCTGATCGAACTCACCGGCCTCGCCCGGTCAACCGTTGCGCAACGCCTCGAACTGCTCGCCGCGCACCGCCTCATCGTCTCCGCGGACCAGCGGGAGTCCACGGGTGGCCGGCCACCGGTTGCAGTCGCCTTCAACCCCAAAGCGGGAGTCATCCTGGCCGCCGACCTCGGGGCAAGCCACTCGCGAGTCGCCATCACCGACCTCGGGGGCCAGGTGCTCCGCGAAGCGACCGGCGAGATCCCGATCAGCGACGGGCCCGAGCGCGTCCTCGACTGGCTCGAAACGACCTTCGACGCGCTGATCGAGCAGCAGGGCTGCTCGCGCCACGACATCAGAGGCGCGGGCGTAGGCATACCCGGACCGGTCGAGTACGCCACCGGGACGCCCGTCGCCCCACCGATCATGCCCGGTTGGGACGACTATCCCGTCGTCCCTCGCCTGCGTGACCGCTACGCAGTACCCGTCCTGGTGGACAACGACGCCAACATCATGGCCGCCGGCGAACACTGGAGCCGCTGGCGCGGGAGCCCACATCTGCTCTTCATCAAGGTCGCGACCGGGATCGGCTGCGGCATCATCAGCGACGGACACATCAACCGCGGCGCGCAAGGAGCCGCCGGCGACATCGGCCACATCCAACTTCCTGGCCACCTCGACGTCGTCTGCCGCTGCGGCAACGTCGGCTGCCTCGAAGCCGTCGCCAGCGGCCGAGCGCTTGCCCAGCAACTCACCGACCTCGGGCTGGCAGCCAACGATTCGCGAGATGTCATCCGCCACGTTCGCAACGGCGACCCCCAAGCCGTCGCCGCCGTCCGGCAGGCCGGACGGGAAATCGGGCACGTTCTCGCCGCGACGGTAAACCTCCTCAACCCCAGCACAATCGTGATCGGCGGCGACATGGCCCACGCCGACGAAGCGCTACTCGCCGGAATCCGCGAGGTCGTCTACCAGCGCTCAACCCCTCTCGCCACGAGAAGCATCCGAATCGTCCGCTCCACGCTCAACGACCGCGCCGGCATCATCGGCGCCGCCGTGATGACAATCGAGGCCATCCTCGAACCGACGGCCATCGACCTGGCACTCTCGATAACAGCAGAAGCTCGCGAACCACAAGCGAAGGCCAACGCTGACACCGCGCAACGCCAGCCCAACGGACGTGACGAAGCAAAGCTCGTTCGCAAGCCGGTCGCGTAACACACCTCGAACCAACGAGCATTGCGCGATTCGTCGCTCGAGCGGAGCCGACCTCCGCCGAGTTGCGCGTAAAGGCAGACGCTGAATCTGTGGCGGGTGCTGTCCGCGAGCGCGCCGACCGCTGCACGCAGGCGCTTGTTGCAGACCCAGCGGAAGGTGGCGGCTTTCTGTTTGCCGGACTCCTTGGAGACGGCGGCCTGGCCGGCGTCGGCGACGAGTGTGTCGCGGGTTCGGTAGCTCGAGGGGAGGTCGTCCCCGCCTGACCAGTGACGAGGACATCGAGGTCATCGTCCCCGGCGGCCACCACCCGGCCGGAGAAGCTGGGCCAGCCGTTCACCCGGTGGAGCCTGCGCAAGCTGGCCGCCTATTTAGTCTGCCATCCGGACCGGCCGGTGGCCATCGGGCGGGAGCAACTACGGCAGATCCTGCACGGCCGCGACATCTCCTTCCAGCCGACCCGGCCCTGGAGAGAGTCCCGTGATCCAGACCGGACGTAAACCTGTACCGGATGGACGCCAGTCCCGACGCCCGCGGCGGAAGACTAGGCTGCTTGCCCCCGGATGATGCGCGAGCCGAGCCGCCCAAGGCTGATGTCACACGCCGCGCTGCTGCTTTGGTGGCCGATCCGCCTTTGGACGACCACGACATCGATCGCCGCGCCACACGCGCGGCTGTGGAACCTCCCGCGAGCGATCTTGTGCGCTGCGGAAAGAATCGGGCAGGTGAGGCCCGTGATCGGCGGGCCGCTCCTTTGCCCAAGCAGCCATTGAAGGGCCAGCCGCTGGCCGCCCGGTCGCGCGAGGCCTACCTGGCGCAGGTCCGGGAGTTCGTGACGTGGCTGGCTGGCTCGGAGCATGGCGGGCAGGCACTCGTGGATCCGCATGTGCGTGATTGGGCGGTCCGTGATTACAAGCGGTACGCGAAGACGACGAAGCGGTGGGCGCCGGCGTCGGTGAACCAGGCGCTCGCCGCGATCGACAACTTCTACCGCTCGCGTGGTGCGGGGCGGCCCGAGGTCGCGCGGGAGGAGCTCGCGCAGACGGCACCGCGCGCGCTTAGCGAGGGTGAGCAGCGCGCGTTCCTGCGGTTTGTCGAGGCTGACCCGTCGGCTCGTGACCGCGCGATCGCGACGGTGTTCTTCTACGCCGGGCTGCGTCTGTCAGAGCTCGGCGCGCTGGACGTGAGTGACATCGCGGTATCGGCGCGGCGCGGCCGGGTCACGATCCGGGAGGGGAAGGGCGACGCGTACCGCGAGGTGCCGCTGAACAGCCCGTGCCGCAACGCTCTGGATGAGTGGTTCGCGGCCCGGGCAGGCCAGCTCGTTGCGCTCGCCGAGGGCCGCGGCGGGAGCGCAGCGACGGCGCCTGAGCCGTCCGCGTTGTGGCTGTCGCGATCGGGGATGCGGATGAGTACCCGTGCGATCGACCTCGTGATCCGTCGTCTGGCGGCTGACGCTGGCCTTGATCTTTCTGCCCACGTCCTGCGGCATACGTGCGTGACGAACTTGGTTCGCTCGGGCGCGGATGTGGTGCTGGTCGCCGAGATCGCCGGGCACCGGAGGTTGGACACGACCCGCCGTTACAGCCTGCCTTCGCAGGCCGACAAGGACGCCGCGCTCGAAGCGGTTGTCATTGAGACGTGAGGGCTTGACGTCTGACGGCAGGGTCTGACGGGCGTGTCGGGCGGTCCCAGCGGCGGCCTGCCGAGCGAGGAGCTCGCGCGCTTGTCGAGCTGGCCCTTGATCTCAGTGCGATTCCACCTGAGCGGCTGCGGCAGCTCGCGATCGTCGCGAGGCGCTCGACGCCGCGGGCGCTGCGCCTGATGGACCCTGAGCGTCGTCACCCGATTCTGCTCGCCGCGCTGGCCGCGGCGCACACCGAGATCGTCGACGAGACCGTCCGCGTGTTCGACATGATGCTCAGCGCAACCGACGCCAACGCCCGCGACCAGGTCGCCAAGCACCAACTCGACGCGCTCCAAGCCAACCTCGAGCGGCTCGAGCTGTTGGACGAGATCCTCGATGTTGTTCTCGACCCAGACCTCGACGACACCGAGGTCGGCGGCGCCGTCCGGGCACTTGGCCCGCAGCGACTCGCGAACGCGGTCCGTAGCCCGGAGGAGCGCCCACCCCGCGACGGCGGGCATCTGGCGCTGATGGAGGCCCGCTTCTCCCACGTCAGGTCGTTCGCTCCGCAGATCCTCGGAGCGCTGAGGTTCGCCGCGAGCGTCGGCCCCAGCGAGATCCTGGGCGCTGTCCAGCTGCTCCAGAGGATGAACGTGGAGGGCCGCCGCCACGTCCCCGACGACGCGCCACTCCGTCTTTTCTCAGACGACCCCTACCAACGTGCAGTTGTTTAGGTGATTAGAGAGAGTCATGCTTCGTTCTGATGGGAGTCATCCCCCGCACCACCGCCCTGCTCGACGCCACGGTGATCCAGGCTCTCGGTGGTGTTGCGGACCGGCGAGTGGGCGTGGCAGCCCCCCCGCTGGGACTGTTGGTTCTCGTTGGAACCCGGCGACGTTGCGATGAGACCTGCGTCGCGCGGGATACCGACATCGACCGGGCGGGATTCAATGCGCGCGCCGCTGCCAATCCCGAGCTGCCGTTTTGGTTGCCGCCCAGGCCCACAGCCCGGTCCGAACTGTCGATCGCATAGCACGCGTATACGCCAGAGTTAACCTTTACGAATCTGACGCCTGCTGGCACCTTGACGCGCACCCGGGCATTGGAGCTGGCCCTGCTGCCGCCGAGTTGGCCGCGGTCGTTGTCACCCCACGCCCTGTGCGCGTCGATCGCCAAGGCGCCGTCGAACGGCAAAACGGCATCGGTTTCGCAAGCGCGACGATCCTGACGCTGGCGGGAAACTCGACCGCGACCACGACTTTGACGAGCTAACGGTCAGAGCGTGATCGTGGTGCCGACCGTGCTCATTACGAACGCGTCGGGGAACCGCGCGGCAAGCTTATGGCTTGCTTTCCACCCGGTGCAGTGAGCAGGTACGAGAAGCGCGGGCGAAAGCTCGGCGAGCGCTTCGACGGTGGGCTCGATGATCTGCTCGAACATTGGACCGCTGAGGTGAAGGCCACCGACGATCGCCGCGACCGTATCGTGTCCGGTCAGGCGGCGCGCGTACCGGACCGTGTTGACGATGCCCGCGTGACCGCAGCCGCTGAGGATCACCAACCCCCGGTCGCCGAGACTGACGACGAGTGCCTGATCGTCGAGGATCAGTGGGTCTGCTCGCCACGCGCCGCCATGCAGCGCCTCGTGTCCGCGCATCCCGGTCTCAAACGCCGTCGTGCGATCGATCTCGCCGGTGATCAGCACCGAACCGTCAATCAGGAACGACGGCTGGCGCTCCTCAACGATCGCAAATCCCATCCCCTCAAGCGCCGAGCGGCTGGTCGACGGCAGCTCGGCGGGATCGAGCCCGGGGAAGCGCACTCGGCGCCGACTCCAGAACTCGGGATGGATCATCACCGGCAAGCGGGTGCGCCCGAGAACCCTGACCAGGCCCTCCATCCCGGTGACGTGATCCCAGTGGCCGTGACTGAGCACGACCACCTCGATGTCGCCCGGCGAGATCCCCAGCCTGCGCATGTTCTCAACCATCCCGTTCGGCGACACGCCGGCATCGAACAACAGCGTCCGCCGTCGGCCACGCTTCTCGATCCGCACCAGCGCGGAGAAGCCAGGCTCAGCGATCAGCGCGTCCGGTACCCCGCTATCGGGACTCACACGCGTAGCCGAGAAGGGAAGCCCACTCATCAGCGCCCGCGGCCAGTTCATCCGCACAACCGACTCCTGATCGACCAGCAACGGGTCGGTCACGTTATCCACCAGGATCGTGATCTGGACGCGATCAACCGGCTCAAGCGCGATGCAGTTCACCGCGACCTCCTCTCGCTCAGGCACCAGGATTCTCGCAGCTCCGCACAGCACGGGTCATACGGCACCAACCCCGATGTCGCCGCGTCGTGCGCCACAATCGACCTCGGTGCCACGGCCAGCAGTCCACCATCCAGTGTTCGCACGGCTGTGGTCGCTGATGAGCAGCCACGAGCCGGCTGAGATACGCCACCACCGCGACGAGCTTCTCGCCGGCCTGAGTGGCCGCGTGCTCGAACTCGGCGCCGGCGCGGGCAGCAACTTCGCTCACTATCCACCAACCGTCGAGCAGGTCGTGGCCGTGGAGCCCGAGCCCTATCTACGCGAACGGGCGCGCGTCGCGGCTGCGAGCGCGAACGTTCCGATCGAGGTTCTTGACGGCGTCGCTGACCGTCTGCCCGCCGAGGATGGCTCGTTTGATGCCGCGGTCGCGTGTCTGGTCCTCTGCAGCGTGCCAGACCAGGCGAGCGCGCTGGGCGAACTGCGACGTGTGCTGCGTCCGGGTGGCGAACTGCGCTTCTACGAGCACGTGCGGTCAAGCCACCCGGCGCTCGCGCTCAGCCAGCGAGCGGTGGACCGGGTGTTCTGGCCGCAGGCGTTCGGTGGCTGCCATACCGCTCGCGACACGCCGGCCGCGATCGCGGCGGCGGGGTTCGAGGTTGAGGAGCAGCGCCGGATGTGGGTCAACCCCGTTGCGATCGCGTTCCCGGTCGCATCACACGCGATCGGCCGGGCTCGCCTGCGCTGAGAGTTGCGGTAGCGCCCACCGCAGGTCCGAGCCGATCGACAGGCCGTCAGCTAGCGGAGCAGTACATGGACGTCTGACCTGTTTCACATCTGCTTAGCTGTACTGTGGTGTGGTACGGTGATAGGAATGGCGATAGCTTCGCTGCCGCGGTCGACAAGCGAACGCCACGGCCAACACGATGAAACAGTGAGACATCGAGTTCGCCCTCCAACGCGCGCAGCGACCGTGAGAGCGACGACTGCGCGACGCGCAGCCGTTGTGCGGCGCGCGTGACGCCACCCCGTCCACGACCGCGAGGATGTAACGGAGCCGACGCTCATCCATAGGGGATCGCAGTCGATGCTATCGATTGTTCGTCTTTGACCTATGGGCGGTGACGCGCTGGAATTGGCGTGTGAGCCGCTTGCTGGATGCTCGTTGGGCGCCCGGGTCACTGTGGCATGTGCTGTTGAGCGAGCCGCGCCGGCCGCGCTTGGTGCGCGAGCGCCGGCATGCGCACTGGTATGTGGTCGGCACCGTCTGCGTCGGCGCGTTCATGGGGCAGCTCGATGCGAGCATCGTGACGCTCGCGCTGGCGCGCCTGGGGCGGGATCTGCACGCGAGCGTGGGCGCAGTCGAATGGGTCGCGCTTGCGTACCTGCTCGTGCTCGTGGCGACCGTCGCGACCGGTCGGGCGGCTCGCGGACGCCCTCGGACGCAAGCTCCTCTACGTCTACGGGTTCGGGGTGTTCACGGCCGGCTCGGTGCTGTGCGGCCTCGCGCCTTCCTTGATCGTGCTGATCGCCGCCAGGGTGCTGCAGGCCCTCGGGGCGGCGATGTTGCACGCCAACAGCGTCGCGCTGATCACCGAGGTTCGCGATCCCTCTCACCATCAGTCATGCCGCATCCAAATGCTCCAATGTAGGGAGGTACAGCTATGAGCAGTTCGCTCAACCCGGCCATCAGGCAACAGCTCGACTGGATGGTCAAGCATCTCTGCGGCGAGTTCGACGGGACGTTTGACCGTCCGCAGATCGAGGAGGTCATGAACGATTCCGTGCAGCAAATCGT
This sequence comes from uncultured Solirubrobacterales bacterium, assembly GCA_963709135.1. Lineage (GTDB taxonomy): Bacteria > Actinomycetota > Thermoleophilia > Solirubrobacterales > Solirubrobacteraceae > Palsa-465. The sequence continues at coordinate 246,967 of CAVPVI010000014.1, forward strand.
CAAGGACGCAACCGTGTTCGATTTTGTGCCGCTGATGGCTTACCGATTCACGCGCGAACGTCTCAACGCGATCAAGCGCGCCGAGACTCACGGCGCCCGGGAAGCCTGGGATGTCGTGTTCGTGAGCCTGAGCGGCGGGGGACGCGGCCAGATCGCAGCCGCGCTCACAACCCTGCTATCGGAGGACCGCGTGTGCGTGCATTGCGCCGGGACCGCGGTCCAAGGCCAAATCGACCCCGACGTGCGCGCCGTGATCGCCGAGCTCGGCGTCGACCCCGACGAGGCATTCGCGCGCCCTGTCACCAGCGAGGTGCTCCGCGCCACGGACGTGATCGTGACGATGGGTCACAGCGTCGGTGTGATCGAGCTGCCAGAAGGAGTCAGACACGACGACTGGCGGGTCGGCGACCCGATCGGCGCCCCACACAGCGAGATACGCCGCGTACGCGCCGATATCGAACACCGCGTCCGGACGCTACTGACCGAGCTCGGCGCCGCGACACCCCGTCACCAAGAAGACGACGTCGCGACCCACGATCACGACCTCGCGACAAGCCGGCGGTAGCCGCCCGCCCGACCCTTCGTTACCAACCACCCGCCCCGGAGCTGGTCGGATCATCACAGATGCTCTCATGCTCCCATGCTCGCAACGCGCCCGCGTTTAGGGCGCTCGCGTGGTGATCCCGGGCAGCCCGAAGGGCCGATACCTGCCGATCTACCTGCCATGCGGAACCCAACGCCGCCGGCACTCGAAACAACCGCTGAAAGCTCGATATCGCACCGCGGAGCCGGATGAGTGTGAATGCGGCTGGTCAGCCGGACTGTAGGAGCTCTTCGAGCTCGGACACCTGCCGGCGAACGCTACCGCAGACCTGGTCGCAGAGCTCGAACACGCTGGGGTCGCTGATCGAATAGCGGGCGTGGTTGCCGTCCTTGGTGCGGGCGACCATGCCGGCAGCGTGCAGGACGCCGAGGTGCTTTGAGACGTTCTGCTGGGTGGCGCCGAGCGCGTCCTGAAGCTCGCCGACCGTCGCGTCACCCTCACGTAGTCGATCCAGCAGCTTGATCCGCATCGGCTCGCCGAGGACACGGAAGCGCTGCGCGACCAGCTCGATCAGCGGCTCGGGCAGCGAGTGCGGCGTCGAAGTGAGTTTCGCCATGAACCAAGAATAACACAAGCACACGGTTGTGCAGTTTGACATTGAGCGGATGTGTGATATGTTCTCCCTCAAGTTCACTAGCATACAGTTGTGGAGATGTTGCGATGGTCGCATGCGCGGCGCTCGTCTTCTCAGCGCAGATCTCCACGACCAAGGAGCCGAAAGCATGACCGACAGCGTTCAACACCTCACCGAGGCGACCTTCGCGGGCAGCGTCTCGCACGGGATCACCGTGATCGATTTCTGGGCGGGCTGGTGCGGGCCGTGCCGCGCGATGGCGCGTCAGTTCGAGAAAGCCGCCCAGCAGCGCCCGCAGCACCGCTTCGCGAAGGTCGACGTCGACGCCGAACCTGCGATCGCGGGCCGCTACGCGATCCGCTCGATCCCGACCGTGATCGTGCTGCGCGACGGCGAGCCGGTCGCAGCCCAGGCCGGCGTGATCAGCGCCGAGGCGCTCGTGGAGGCTGTGGACCGGATCGCTGCCACGCCCGCGAAGGCCGTCGAAAGGGTGACCGTCTGATGGCCGTCGTCGATCCCCAGCCGACGCTGGCCCCCCAACCACCGCCCGACGATTACCCGCACGCGCCGAACGTTGGGCCGATCGGGCGGCTGGGGCGTTACACCGCGACCCACTTCCGGCAGGTGCTCATCGCCTGGGCGCTGATCGCGCTGGTGCTCGGGTTCTTCGCACCGCGCGTAGAGACCGCGCTCTCAGGCGCCGGCTGGGAGACAACCGGCTCGCAGTCGGTGCAGGCACGGGCGCTGATCAACCGCGACTTCCAGGGACTCTCGAGCTATGCGCTGATGACCGTCGTGTACTCCCCCACCAAGACGGTCGGCGACCCGGCCTTCAAGGCGGTGCTGGCTCGCGTGGAGCGCACTTTGCGCGCCGATAGTGCGGTCAAGAGCGTGATCGCGCCGTCGGCGGGCGTGTCGATATCGCGTGATGGGCACACCGCGATCGTCCAAGCCGGCGCCGCTTTGAATTCCAACGGCATGGTCAAGGCCGCCGATGACATCAAGGGCAAGCTCGCCGGCCTTGCGGCCGGCGGTGTGCAGGTGCATCTGACCGGCGCGTCGGGCATGTGGTCTGACTTCAATGCCGCCAACCGCTCGGCGATGCTCAAGTCCGAGGTGATCTCCTGGCCGGTGACGCTCGGGATCCTGCTGCTCGCGTTCGGGTCGCTGGTCGCCGCCGGGCTGCCGCTGATGCTGACGATGGTCGGGCTGGCGTCCGCAGCCGGGATGCTGTACCTCGGCACCAAGCTGTTCCCGATCTCGATCTGGGCGATGAACTTCGCGTTGATGTTCGCGCTCGCGCTCGGGATCGACTACGCGATGTTCATCGTCTACCGCTTCCGCGGCGCGCTGTTCGGCCACCGCCTCTCCCCAGCGGACGCGACCGCGGTGGCGATGGACACCGCCGGCAAGGCGGTGCTCTTCAGCGGCGTCACCGTACTCGTGTCGCTGACCGCGGTGATGCTCGTACCCAGCCCCGCGTTCCGTTCGATGAGCCTCGGGATCATGCTCGCGGTGATCTTCGTACTCGCCGCGACACTCACCCTGCTGCCCGCGGTACTTGGCCGGATCGGACCGAAGGTCGACAAGCTCGCGCTACCGTGGGCGCACTCCGGCGAGCACCACTCCCCCCGCTTTCAGAAATGGGGCGAGCGTCTGTGGCGCCAGCCGCTGCGCCACGGCGTGGTCGCGCTCGCGATCCTGCTCGGCCTCGCGATCCCCGTCACACAGCTACGGACCTCGATGCCATCGATCAAGGTCGTCCCCACCAACGACTCCTCCTACATCGGCTACCACCAGGTGCAGGCCGCGTTCGGCCCCGGCGCGACCGGGCCGATACAGATCCTCACCCCCGCCGCAGACGCCGCCGCAGCCGCGCGGATCGCCACCGCACGACCCGGGGATCGCGGCGTTGATGGCGACCCAGACCAACGACGGCTACGCACTGATCAACGCGATCCCCAAGCAAGGCCCATCAGACCCCGCCGTCGGGCAGACGATCGACCGGCTACGCGCCAACCTCCCCGCCGGGTCGCTGATCGGCGGCGCGGTCGCTGAGAACCACGACCTCCAGGACGCGCTGTCGACCAAGACGCCGCTCGTGATCGGGGTAGTCATGGCGCTCGGGTTCGTGCTGCTGCTGATCGCGCTGCAAGCGCCGCTGATCGCCGCCGCCGGGGTGCTGACCAACCTGCTGGCGACCGGCGCCGCGTTCGGGGTCGCGAAATGGGTCTTCCAGGACGGCGCCCTACACTCGCTGCTAGGGTTCTCACCGCAAGGGTTCCTCGACGCCTGGGGGCCGGTGTTCTTCTTCGCGATGATCTTCGCGATCTCGATGGACTACACCGTATTCCTGCTCTCAAGCGCCAAAGAGCACTGGGACCGCACCGGCGACCCCCGCGCAGCGATGAACGGCGCCGTCGCGCACTCCGGCCGCGTGATCTTCGCCGCCGGCGCGGTGATGGTCGCGGTGTTCTTCACCTTCGCGCTCTCCGGCCCGCTACCACCCAAAGAGATGGGCGTGATCCTCGGCGTCGCGGTGCTGCTCGACGCCGCACTGGTACGGCTACTACTCGTCCCCGTACTGCTACGACTCATGGGCCGCTCAGCCTGGTACCTACCACGCTGGCTACGACGGATCCTCCCCAACGTCACCTTCGGACACTCATGAGCCAAGCAGCGATGAGCAATGTCGAAACACCTCGAGCGTCGGTCGACACACGCGCGTGGCCGATCCGAAGTCCGGTCACCTCGGGAGTGTCCCACATAAGGGACCATCACCGGGCATTTTCTCGGGCGGGTCTTACGGGACACCCTCCGGCCAGGCGGCATCGAGGACGCCTGTCAGTTTCCGCACTCGTCTGCACGGATGTCCGCACTCCTCTGCACGCCCACCGGATAGAGAGCCGGCCCGCCTGCCGCGAGCCCGCAGGCGCTCCGCACCCAGAGACGGATTCTCGACTTCGATGTGGCATGAACCGCGATGCCCCCGCAAAGCACGGCGGCAGCGGCCGAGGGGAACCGCGCAAATCCGTCCGGCCCCAACTGCGCGAAGGCGGATGTGCGGCTGTTGGGCTGGGAGGCGATCGCGGATATCCGATCTCCTTCGCTCACACCAGCGTCGAGCAGGACAGTGGTGTTGCTCGACGTCGCCTTCTGCCTGACCCGGGGGGATGGCATCCAGCGGCTGCCGGGACCAAGGTTTGAGGCGGGCAACAACGCGTCCCTACTGCGCGGCAGGCGGCCTGGGTGAGCTACCTGGTGGGGTTGGTGAGCGTGTTCTTGAGTAGGTCGGGGATGGGGATGGGTCGGCCGATGTGGTAACCCTGGGCGTGGTCGACGCCGAGACGGGTGATCATCCGCTGGGTTTGTTCGTTGGTGACGAACTCGGCGATCGTCTCGTTCCCGAGGCCTTGGGCGATCCGGACGACGGCGTCGATCACGAGCTGGTCGATGCGGCCGCTGATCGCGTTTTGGATGAACTCGCCGTCGATCTTGACGTAGTCGACGGGGAGGTGTTTGAGGTAGTAGAAGGATCCGAACCCGGCGCCGAAGTCGTCCAGCGCGAACCGGCAGCCGTGGTCGCGTAGGCGTTGCACGAATGCTTGGGCGTGGGTGATGTTGGCTACGGCGGCGGTTTCGGTGACTTCGAAGATCAGCTGGTGGGGATCGATGCTGCTGGCGCGTAGGCGCTCGTCGATGGTTCCAAGGAGCTTTTGGTCGCCGAGGGATTTGCCGAAGATGTTGACGTGCAGGCGCAGCTCGGGGTGCTGTTCGATCAGTTCGATCGCGTGCGCGACGACCCATTGGTCGATTCCGGCGATCAGTTCGAAGCGCTCGGCGAGGTACAGGAACGCGGCGGGCGGGATCATGTCGTCGTGCTCGTCGAGCATCCGCAGCAGCAGCTCGTGCTGGCCGATCTGGTTGCTACGCAGGTCGAGGATCGGCTGGGCGACCAGCGCGAAGCGGTCGCTCGCGAGGGCTTGCTCGATCCGCGTGACCCAGGTCAGTCTTGCTTTGGTGCGGCTGATGAGGTGATCCGCGTTGGTGTAGAACGCGTAGCGGTTGCGGCCGTTGTCCTTGGCGTCGTACATCGCGAGGTCCCCTTCGATCATCGCGCTCTCGCCGGTGAGGGCGCTATCGGTGGCGTTGAACATCGCGATCCCGACTGAGGTCGTGACTTTCTGGCGCTGCCCGCCGAGCAGCGCTGCGTTCTCGCGCACCGCGCTGACCAGCGCGTCGGCGACCCGCGCAGCCTCGGCCTCCTCAGCGCGGGGAAGTAATACGGCGAACTCGTCGCCGCCGAGTCGTGCGAGCAGATCGGAGGCGCGCACGCGTTGGCTCAGGACACCGGCGATCGAGATGATCAGTTCGTCGCCGGCGTTGTGGCCGAGGGTGTCGTTGACGGCTTTGAAGTTGTCGATGTCGAGCATCAGTAGCGCGCCCTGGGAGCCGTAGCGTTTGACGTGTTCGACGTGGCGGTCGAGTTCGGCCTCGAACTTGCGGCGGTTCATCAGGCCCGTGAGTGGGTCGTGGTCGGCCATGAACTGCAGACGTGACTCGTACTGCTTGCGCTCGGTGATGTCCTGGAACTGGCACAGCAGTCGGTCGGGCTGCTCAGCGCCGTAACGCAGCACGGTCGCATGGATCGAGACCTCGACCGGGGAGCCGCTCGCCGGCATGACTCGCAGCTCGCGTACGAGCTTGTCGAGATCACCGTTGCTGAGCGCCTTGAGTGCCTCGCGGACGCTGTGGCTGTCGGCGGGGTGGATCAGCTCCCACAACCTTAGGCCGTGCAGCTCGTGGCGTAAGCGGCCGCAGATGATCCCGAGCGCGGCGTTGGCGTACTCGAGCGTACCGTCGGCGGAGATCACCGCCATCCCGATCGGCGCTTCCTCAAACGCCAGGCGGAAGCGCTCCTGCGCCTCGCGTAGCGCGCGTTCGGCAGCGCGCTGCTCGCTGACGTCCTGGACCGTCCCGAGATAGCAGCCAGGACGCGCCGGTTCCTCGTGACCGACGGCGTGTACCGCCCGCGTGACGCCGCCGCCGGCCAGCACGCGGTAGTCCAGCGTGAACGACGGACCGCCACCGAACACCTGCGTGTAGCCAGCGCGTGTGACCTCGCGATCCTCCGCCGCGACGAGCTCGAAGAACGACTCGCCGGTAGCCGGCCCGTGGCTCGGGTCGCGCGCGAAGATCTCATACATCTGCGCTGACCAGCTCGCCTCGTCGCTGCCGGGATCCCAGGTCCAGGAACCGACCCTCGCGATTCGTTGCGCTTCCTCGAGGTCAGCCAGCGCCCGTTCGCGCGCGCGCTCGATTTGCTTGCGCTCGGTGATGTCGTTGGTGACGGTCGTGACCCCTACGATCCGCCCGTCGACTTTCCAGGGGGTGAATTTGATCAGCAGCTCAACGACGCGCCCGTCGCGGCGTCGACTTTGCGTCTCCAGCCGATACCCGCGCTCGCCGGCCAGCATCCTGGAGAGCGCGCGCGCCCTGTCGTTGTCTGATTGCGGGTTCTCGGCGGAGTGGCTGAGGTGCTCGACGGTGTGTCCGATCGCCTCCTGGGCAGTGAACCCGTACAGGCGTTCCGCGCCCTGGCTCCAGTGGCAGATGCGCCCCTGGAGATCTGTTGAGATCACCGAATCGGTGCCGTGCTCGGCGGCTTGGGCGAGGCGCTCGAGCTCACGCTCGGCGCGCTTGTGCTCGGTGAAATCCCTCCCGATCGCTGAGATCCCGACGATCCGCCCAGCGTGGTCGCGGACTGGGGAGACGGTCAGCGAGACATCGATCAGGCTACCGTCCTTGCGCCGCCGGACGGTCTCGAGGTGGTTGACGCGCTCGCCGGCGGCGACGCGCGCGAGCAGCTGCGCGTTCTCGTGCTCGCGGCCGTGCGGGCTGAGGATCGAAATGTGCCGGCCGACGGCCTCCGCAGCGCTGTAGCCGTAGATCCGCTGCGCGGCCGCGTTCCAACTGATGATCACTCCCTCTACCGTCTTGCTGATGATCGCGTCCTGTGAGGACTCGACGATCGCCGCTAGCCGCCCGGCGGCCTGCTCGACGCGCTTGCGTTCGGTGATGTCCCTAATTATGCAAGCCGCGCCGACGATCCGCTTGGCGCTGTGGATCGGCGAGAGCGTGCAGGACACCTCGATCAGCGTCCCGTCGCGGCGCGTCGCCTGCGCGTCGACCGTGAGCGGCGCGCCCGCGAGCGCCTGCTCGATGTTGCTCGATGTCCACCCCGGAGCCCCCAGAACGCTTCCCGGCTGCCCGATCGCCTCATCCGCTGTCCAACCGTACAGTCGCTCCGCCGCTTCGTTTCAGCTCTCAATCATCCCGTCCGGTGAGATCCGGAAGATCGCGTCATCCGAGGCTTCCACGATCGCCGCCAGGCCCGCGGCGGCCTGCTCGACCCGCTTGCGCTCGGTCAGATCGACGGTAACCCAGTCAACCCGACCAGCGTCCCCTCAATCCGCCAGGGGATGATCGTCGTACGGACCTCGATGATCGTGCCGTCCTTACGCCGCCGGGGAGCTTCGTACTGAAAGCCGGACTCGCCCGCGAGCGCTCTGGCGATGTTCTCGCTCGGCTCGTCATGCAGCAACGTGAACTCGAGCAGCCTTTTTCCGAGGACCTCCTGCGCGTCGAACCCGTAGAGCCGCTCAGCGCCGTGGTTCCAGCGAAGCACGCGACCCTCGAGATCGACCGACAGGATCGCGTCGGTGCCATAGTCCGCGGCTTGCGCGAGGCGCGACAACTCATGCTCGGCGGCTTTGCGCTCGCTGATGTCCTGCGCGAGAAACGAGAGCCCTCTCACCGCCCCCGCGAGATCGCGGATCGGGGCGATCGTCACCGCCACCGCCACCCGGCTACCGTCAACGCACACACCCTGGGACTCCCAGCGCACCACCTCGCCACCAACAGCGGCGCTCAGCCGCTCGCGCCACCCGGCATCCTCCGGCGCGGCAAGGATCGTGATCGGCTGGCCGACTGCCCGCAACGCCGAATAGCCATACACGTGCTGCGCCCGGGCATTCCAGCTCTCGATCGTGCCGTCCAGACCAAGCCCGATCACCGCTCCCGGCGAGGATTCAACGACGACCGCCAGCCGCGCGGAGGACAGCTCCAAACGACGCGCCGCGCGCTCGGCGCGGCCGCTGAGGACCACGAGCGCCCACGCGATCGCGACCAGCGCGATCGTCCCAACGATCGCCGGCAGCCATACCCCAGTGGCGCTCGAGGACCACCCCAACCACTGAGCGGCCAACGACAACCCCGCGCAAGCCGCCAGCAACACCGCGGCCGCCAACAACCGCCTGATCACCCGCCCGCCGTGACCACCGCCGGCCAAAAGCGCGATCTCCCCGCGCAGATCATCGCAGAATCGGACGCGTTCCCCGGCGCGCGCAACCCACGAGTCGGGAGCCGGGTCATAACGACGTTTGTCGACCCGAACGACTGAGCACTAAAGCTTCTCGGTGCAAAATCGGTAGTTCACCGCAACTCTGCTGAGGACCCGCGGCGCTGTGCGGATAGAATCCGACAGGGCGTGACCGCTCGCGGGGAGGGTCTCAACGGCTAGAGCCAAACGGAACGCACGCTCATTCGATCCGACCGTCCGCCGTTAGGCGGAAACCCCGGGGACGACAATCGCGCCCGTGGAAAGATCCGGTGCTTGATCAGCGGGCAAGCCGTGAGCCGCGGAGGTACAAATTCCGACGGCGCGTGCGGTGGCCGTGGTTGCCCATGCTGCGTAATTATCACGGACCTGGTCGGCATGGTTCTACCGGTAACCGGGCGCCTTTTCTCGGTGTTTACGCATTGCGCAAGAACATATGTTGTAAAAGTACGTATTTGAGTGTCGAATGGTTCAGTTCATCACCAAGCCCCGCTCGGTCGAGAAGACCGAAAGCTCCCGGTTAGCTCGTCATCCCAGCGGTTCGTTTGGGGATTGTTCTCGACAGGGGCACAAAGCTGTCTGACGACGCTGTCAAGTCGCTGCCGGCCAGTGAACGGAGCGCGAGCGAGGCGCTTGAGCAGCTCGTGATCGCGATCGCGCTCTCAGAGGAAGTCCTGGGCACGCACAAGATCGCGAAGGAGATCACCGCTCTGGGCGACAGATGGCCGACCGACTGGTCCACATCCAATATCAATTTCTGCGCAATGTCATGCACAGCGACGCCAAGTCCGCTCAGCAGCCGCGATGGATCAGAGGCCCAAGCCGACCGATCTTTTCGACCACGCAGCAGCCGGCGCAACGGCGAGCAGTCGGAGCAGCTCAACGTGGATGATGAAGCGATGAGCACGCCGCCACCGTCGATTCCGTTTGCTGACGGCTGGCTGTCCCGCGTGCAGGACGCCACGGAGATTGATCTCGCGTCGTCCGGCGTTGGCGCGGCGAAGGTCGAGATCGCGCGGCTGCGGGCGTTATTGCGCACGGCGTTCTCGCACGCACCGATCGGCCTAGCGGTCGTCGACCGCAGCGGACGGGTAGTGATCGCCAACCCGTCGCTGTGCACGATCGTTGGGGTCCGCGTCGAAGCGCTCGTCGGGCGGCCGATCACCGATTTGGTGGATCGCTCGAGCACGGCGCGGAGTCGCTGGACGCGGGGCGGGTATTGGCCGGCGAGCTGACGCGTTCCTCGGCGATGTGCACGCTGCAGCTGCCCGACGGCAACACCGGGTGGGCTCAGGTCACGGTCGCTTCCGACGAGCAGCATCCGCCGCTGTTGATTTACCAGATCGAGGACGCTACCGAGCGCCAGCGATTGCAGGGGCAGCTGGAGTATTTGATCGATCATGACATGCTCACGGGGCTGTTTAACCGTCGGCGGTCTGAGCAGGCGCTCGACCTCGCGCTGATTCGCCACGCCCGCTCCGGGGACGGTGGTGCCGTGCTGATGCTTGACCTCGATGGTTTCAAGGCGATCAACGACGAGTTCGGGCATGCGATCGGCAATCAGCTGCTGTGCGAGCTGTCCGGCGCGCTGCGCGAGCGCTGTCGCGCCAGCGACGTCCTTGCGCGCCTCAGCGGCGATGAGTTCGCGGTGCTGCTCCCGGCCGCAGCTCGGCACGACGCCGAGCGCGTCGCCGCTGAGCTCGTTGGCGTGATCGCGTCCCATCCGATCGTTGTCGGCGCCGGCGCGCCAGCGTGACCGCTTCGATCGGGGTCGCGATGGTCGACGGCGAGACCGGCGTTGAGCTGCTCGCGTTGGCCGATGCCGCGATGTACGCAGCAAGGAACAGGGCCGCAACCGCTACGTGGTGTTCGATCCGGCCGACCCGCACTCGACAGTCGCCGGGCGTCTGCTGGAGGCCAGCCAGCTGCGGCGGGCGCTGCGACGAGGAAGCTTCGTGCTGCATTGCCAGGCGATCGTCAGCCTCGCTGACGGGCATGTCGAGCAATACGAGCTGCTGATCAGGATGCGCAGCGAAACCGCCGCAGAGTTGATCTCTCCCAACGCGTTCCTGTACGCCGCCGAGCGCTTCGGCTTAATCGCGGAGATCGACGCATGGGTCATCTCTCGCGCAGCGGAACTGATCGCAGCAGCGGCCAGGGAAGGGCGACGTGGTGCTCGCCGTCAACATTTCAGGCCGCTCGATCAGCCAGCCGGAGCTTTCCACGCACATCGACCGAGTCCTTGAGCAGAGCGGCATCGATCCCTCCTGCCTGGTCTTCGAAGTCACCGAGACCGCCGCGATCGCCGACCTTCTTAGCCGCCCGGACCTTCGCGCAACGACTCCACAGCCGCGGATGCGGACTCGCGCTCGACGACTTCGGTGCAGGCTTCGCCTCGTTCTACTACCTCAAAGCACTGCCGTTCAACTACGTCAAGATCGACGGTAACTTCGTGCAAACCTTCGTCACGAGCAGCACCGATCAGCTGCTTATATCCGCGATCGTGACGGTCGCGCGAGGAATGGGGAAACAGACGATCGCGGAATCCCGGGTTCCGCAGCTCGTTTGAGTGCTAGGTGGCGGAATCGCCCGTGGGCACTGGCGATCCGGCGGTCGAACAGGTGTTCGACGTGTATCTAGTAGGCGGCGCTGGAAGGCGCGCGGCGGCGGGTCCAGGCGGCCGGGTGGGCGCGGCGGGGGCGGCGGGGGCGGCGAGCTGGAGGAACAGCGGGGGTAGCTCGATGCCGAGCGTGCGGAGGATGTGTTGTTGGTCGGCGGTCAGCTCGGTCCGTTGGCGGCTGGTGCCGGTCGGGCCGGTGAAGGTGCCGAGGTGCAGGCGCTGGAGTTCGTCGCGGAGGTTGCGCCAGGTGTCGTGTGCCTGGTTCTCGGCGATGCGGATCAGGAGCAGTGAGAGCCAGCAGAGCAGCACGTGGGCGCGAATGCGGTGCTCGAGGTGGTGGTAGACGGGACGGAGATCGAGGGTGCTTTTCATGTCGCGCCAGGCGCGTTCGATCTCCAGCAGTTGCTTGTAGCCTAGCGCGATGTCCTCGGCTGACAGCGTCGGGTCGCTGGTGCGCAGCAGGAACTTTCCGTCGAGGTGCTCCTCGGCTTTGACGGCGCCGCGGTCGATGCGCAGCAGGCCTGTCTTGGTGGTGCGGATGAGCCGCTTGAGAGCGCGCTTGGTTGAGAGCTTGCCGTGCAGGCGCTCACGCTCGGCGGCGGTGAGCGCGTCGGAGCCCTCGATCGCCTGCTCGAGCTGGGCGATGAGTGCCTCGCGGACCGTCTTGTCGCGCTTGGCTTCTTCGGGGTTGTGGCAGATCACGAACCGGTCGCGCATCGTCCCGTCATCGATGATGACTTCCTTGACGCGGAGGTTCTCGGCGACCAGGTGGTAGCGGCCTTGGCGCGCGAGCGCGAGGTTGGCTTCCTTGTCGTTGCCGCGGAGCTTCTCACCGAAGATGTGTAGTGACCGCCGGCGCGCTGCATGTAGCGGCGGTTCTCCTCGGACTGAAAGCCGCGGTCGGCGACCCACACCACCCGCGAGAGCTTCCACGCGCGCAGGTCGTCCTTGACCTGGCGGATCAGCTCCTGGTCGTTCTGGTTGCCCGGCCAGCACCACACCCGGATCGGGATCCCGGTCCGGGTGACCGCCATCCCGATCACGACTTGGGGCAGATCGGGCCGGGAGTCCTTGCTATGCCCATAGGTTCGAAAGGACGGGGCGAGCACGGTCCCGTGCTCGTCGACGGTCTCCGGGTCGGGCTGTTCGGTCTCAAAATGGGTGGAGGTCGTGTCGAAGAACAGCAGGTCGACCTCCAGGTTCAGCAGGTCGGCGGTCTGGAAGTACACCTGCTCGCAGAGCTCGTCCTCGGCCTCCAACAGCCAGTCCATCGCGCGGTAGCACGCATCCTCATCCAGCTCCGGGAGACCCGGGATCCATGCGCGCTCGCAGAGCCACTTGCTCGCCGCCAGCTTCGAGAGCGGCTCCAACGCGCGGTTGGCGACCATCGCGAAGATCACCCGCTCCGCGCGGGGATCCAACCTGCGGCCCTCCAGCAGCCGGGCGAGCGTGCGATCGATCTTCAACGCCCGCCACAGTCCGTCAAGCGCCCACGCGCCGCCCATCGGCCGGGACTCCACGAACCGCAGCCCGGGCCCCGCCCCGGCGGGCGGTCGCGGCGGCGCCGCGGGATCCAACCAGCGCTCCAGCGAGCCGATCAGCCGCTCGATCGCGCCACGGTCGATCAGATCCTCACGCCCGAAGTTGTGCAGCACCCGCACCACCGAGTGCCCGGCCGCGGCGTTCCACTCGTTGTGCGCAAGCTGGAGGTAGGCGACCTCGCTGCCGTCCTTGCGCTTGCGGGTCGTACGCCGAAGGTACATGACTACCTATGACGCTACACCATACGTCAGACAGACACTAGTCTGGATACCGAAAAACGTGTACCTAGGCCAAATCGCGTTTGGAAGGCGCCGTGGACCTAGAAAAGCCCGTAAACACGGGGCCTTCGCTCGATCCAACCCCGAAATTCACGGATTAGCTGCGGAACTCGGGTGAATGCGTCACCAGCAAAGCGACGATCGACCTGCTCAAAGCAAGTGGCGTTGACTACGGACAGGGCTTCTACATCGCCACCCCACTCCCCGTCGACGAGGTGCTTCGAGCGGCTGCCATCCCGTAGCCCCTCAAAAGTACGTTGAGCAACCACCGCCGCACGGCGCCGTCAGCAGGGCAGCGGTCGACCCATCCTCAGACCCCGCGGGGAAAGGTGTACGCAAAGTTCTCGCAGTCATGGGCTATAGGAACGGCTCGCTCGAACGAGCTCTCCGCAAATGACCGCGATCCGAAGCCGAACAGCGCGCGATCAGCGCCGAGCAGCGCGCTGAGGCTGCCACCAGCGCGCCGAGCGGATCGAGGAGCGCGCACGCGAGGACCGCGCGGCCCTCGAGCGTCAGCTCGCCGAGGAACGCGCCGCCAGGCAGACAGCCGAACTGGAGCGCGGCCAGGCGCAGACAGCGCTGGGAGGCGAGCAGCAGTTCCGCGCCCAGCTCGAGAAAGACCTAGCCCAAACCCAGCACCGGCTCGAAGCAACGAAGCAAGCCCGCGACGCCGCGATCAAATCGCTCGAGCAGGCCGCCGTCCGCCCCACCAACGCCAGTTACCGCAACCCGCAGAGCTAAAGCTAAACAACCACACGTACGGATCACTTCGTACGCGCCTCGACGAGAACCATCCCACCCCAGGGGGGCCGTTGGCGACACCTTTCGTTTGCGCGGGGAAGGGGGAGTGCCGAGTGGCTTGGTTCGGCATCGCTTGCCCTGACTGAACTGAACTTCTGACTAAATCTATTGGCCGATCCGTCGATGAGTCGCGTTAGAGTCTTGAGGCGTGATGGGATCTAGAGCCGCGGTCGGCGCGTGTATCCCACTCGCGCGGTCCGCTCGGTAAGTCGTGGCATTTAGTGAGCCAGAGCAGGTTCAGGAGTGCCAGGTGATCGGCCTGAGCGCGGAACTCCGCGACGCGCTGCTTGAGAACCTCAGCGATGGCATCTACTTCGTCGATCGCGAGCGGCGCATCATGTACTGGAACCGTGGCGCGGAACGGATCACCGGGTTCAGCGCCGAGGAACTCCTCGGACGGCGTTGCGAGGACATGATCCTGAATCACTGCGATGGATCGGGAACGATCCTGTGCGGAGAGAAGTGCCCGCTGCTGGCGACGATCCGCGATGGCCAGCAGCGCGAGGCGCACCTCTACCTGCACCACAAGGACGGGCACCGCAAGCCCGTAAGGGTCTGTGCCGCCACGATCCACGGTGCCGAGGGCGAGGTGATCGGCGCGGTCGAGACCTTCCAGATGACAGCGCTCTGGCCCATAGCCGCCAGCGCGCCGCGTATCTCCTGGACGCCTCGATGCGCGACCCGCTGACGGGCGTGGGCAATCGCCGCCTCGGCGAGGCCGTGCTCGCTAGCTGGCTTGAGCAGCACCAGCGCTTCCAGCGTCCGTTCGGTGTGCTGTTCGCCGACCTCGACCGTTTCAAGCTGGTCAACGATCGCTACGGCCACCTCGTCGGCGACGAAGCTGAAGGTCGTCGCGCGCACGCTCGCCGACAACATCCGTTACGGCGACGAGGTGATCCGTTGGGGCGGCGAGGAGTTCGTGATCTTGCTCGCTGACAGTGACGCCGTCACGCTCGCAGCGGCCGCGGAGCGCTTCCGCATGCTGATCACGCGCACCGCGTGCTCACCGAGCGCCAGCACGTGCCGCTCAGCATCTCGCTCGGCGGGACGATCGTCGCGCCCGGTGACAGCGCCGAGGTGATCATCCGCCGCGCCGACGCACTGCTCTATGAGAGCAAGACCGGCGGTCGCAACCGGGCGGCACTCGACGTGGACCTGGAGACCCAGTAGCTAGAACAAGCTCAAGGCTTACAACGCCCTCTCTGCCTAGCTGCGGTTCCGGTGCGACGCGACCTTGCGCAACGACCTCGCTGAGCAAGAGAAGATCATCAGTTCAACTCCCTGCTCTCCAACTGGTGCAACGGCGGTCGTTTCGGCTTGGCCCTTGAGAGGAGGGCGTCGGCCATCGCGGCGCCGAACTCGTCGTCGGCTGCGAAGTGGACGTCAAGAGAGAGAATCACGGACCCAACGATGCGGTTTTCTGGGAAGCGCCAAGCGGCTTAGCGTGCGTGTCGGTGCGTTACTACCGGAAAGGCCGGCTAGGGTTGAACGAGCGGCTGCGGCTTGGCGATGTGGAAGCCTTGGGCGTAGTCGACTCCGTATTCGCGTAGGAGCGTGAGCGTTTCGGGGTTCTCGACGCCTTCGGCGATCGTGAGCTTGCCGAGGCTGCGCGCGATCCCTGCGATCGCTTTGACGACTTCTTGGTCGGTGTCGCTGGTGGTGAGCTCGCGGACGAAGTCTATGTCGATCTTGAGGTAGCACGCCGGGATGTGCTTGAGGTAGGTGAACGATCCGAAGCCAGTCCCGAAGTCATCGAGCGCAACCGGCAGCCGTCGTTGGCGAGTGTTGCGGCGAAGGCACGCGCCGCGGCGATGTTTCTCGTGCGGCGGTCTCGGTGATCTCGAAGATGACCGCGCCTGGCTTTAGGCCTTGGGCGACTGCGGCGTCGGTGGCAGCGATGATCGCTTCGTCGCCAATCGAGTAGCCGGACAGGTTGATCGCCACGGGCATCCCTTTGAGCGCGAGGCGTAGCCCGGCGTTTGTGACCCAGCGGTCGATCTCGCCGATCAGCCCGAACCGCTCGGCGGTCGGGATGAAGCGGCCGGGGGCGATCAGCTCGTCGTCGTCGTCGAGCATCCGGATCAGCAGCTCGCGGTGGGTCACCTGTCCGGTGCGTAGGTCGATGATCGGTTGGCTGTGAAGGACAAGGCGGTCCTCGGTGAGCGCGGCGTGGATGCGTTTGACCCAGTGCAGCGCGCCGTCTGCTTGTCCGCTGTAGATGCGGGCTTGGTCGCCGCCGTGCTCTTTGGCTTCGTACAGCGCGCTGTCGCCGCAGACGAGCATCTCATCGGCGGTGATCTCCTCGTACCCGGTGAGGATCACGATCCCGGCGCTGACGCTGACCGATGGCGCGCCCAGGACACGCCCAGCAGCGCGCGGATGTAGTGCGCGACAGTGAGCGCATCGGACTTGTCGGCTTCGGGCAGGATCACCGCGAACTCGTCGCCGCCCAAGCGACCGACGATGTCGGTGGTTCGCGCCGGGACCGGATCACGTCGGCGAACGCCTTAGCAGCGCGTCGCCGGCGGCGTGGCCGTGGGTGTCGTTGACGGCCTTGAGGTGGTGGAGATCGGAATTCACCGACGCTGGTGGATGCTTTGCGCGGGCGGCGAACCGTAGCTGTCGTTCGAGCTCGTCGGTGAACCGCGGGCGGCTAGAGATCGGTAGGAAGTAGTCGTCAGCTAGGTACCTGCAGGCCGTTCTCGAGCTTCTTGCGTTCGGTCACGTCGATCGACACGCCGGTGTGCCGACGATCTCGCCGTCCACGATCACCGGCGAGATGGTCGTCAGAATGTCGATAACGGTGCCGTAGTTGCACTTGCGCTTCGCCTCGTATTGGACGCGCCTTCCGTCGAGGGCCTTCTTCATGTTCGCTGTGAACTCTTCGACACTGATTGTCGGCTCGCAAATTCGCGTCCGGGGCCTCCTCGGGGCTGTATCCGTAAAGCTTGGTCGCGCCCTGGTTCCAGTCGGCGCACGATTCCTTCGCGATGGGTGGAGATGGTAGCGTCGCTGGCGAACTCGGCTGCGGCTGCGAGGCGCTGGCGCTCGCGCTCTCCGGTTTGCGTTCGGTCAGGTCGATGGTGATCGCGGTCACGCCGACCACCCGACCGACCGGCGTCGGTGGCGAGACCGTCAGCCACACGTCGATGACGATGCCCGTCCTTGCACCACCGCCGGGACTGGTACTGGTCGGCCGGCTCGCCTGCCAGCATCCGCTGGATCTGGTCCCGAGGCTCCTGGGTGAACACCGTCAGCTGGTCCAGGCTGCGTCCAGCGCCTCACCGGCGCTGTAGCCGAACAGCCTCTCGGCGCCCGGATTCCAGTGGCTGACGCGTGCGTCCAGGTCGATCGAGGTGACTGCGTCAGTGCCGAGCTCGGCCGCGTCCGCGAGGCGTCGCAGCTGCGCCTG
The DNA here is from genome assembly GCA_963709135.1 of uncultured Solirubrobacterales bacterium. Classification (GTDB taxonomy): domain Bacteria; phylum Actinomycetota; class Thermoleophilia; order Solirubrobacterales; family Solirubrobacteraceae; genus Palsa-465. The sequence goes on from CAVPVI010000014.1 coordinate 264,197, forward strand.
GGCCGCTTCGCGCTGCCAGGCGATGCCGAGCAAGTGCGCGATGCGCATCGAAGAACACGATGTCGTCCTCGGTAAAGCTCCACAGCTGGGTGCTCGCCGCGATCGGCAGCCCCCACGGGCACTCTCGGGTGCCGATCGCCACGCTCGCGCTGCTGCGCGCGCCGTGCGCCATCAACCCCGCCGCCAGCGTGAAACGCCGCTCAAAGACCAGGTAGGCGCTGAGCACGGGTTTCGCCGGCAAGAGCGTGTAGCCCGGCCTGTGAGCCCTGGCCGGCGCTGCCTCTGACCACGCCGATCGGGCGAATCCCGAGACCGACCACCGCGCGCACAATCGGATCTCCATCAGCGAGGCGCTCATCGACCGCGACGATCTGCACGCCGAGCGCGCTGCTCACAGCGCGCACGGCCTCAACGATCAGATCCGCCGGGGCCGCGCGCGTGAACGTACACCGCCCGAGCTCGGCAAGCGCCTCTGCTCCGCCGCGCGTGTGCGCAACGTGTGCTCCCGCACGTCGCGATCGCTGGATCCCGTGCATTGACCAGCGCCCTGTCCACGCCGCCGATGGTCACGGCGCGAGCCTCACCGCGACCGTTCGCTGATCGCCGGTCTTCGTGGTGATCGCGATATCGTAATCCCCCGAGATCCTCACCCCTGATCATGCGTTGGCGCGTATCCTCCAGATCAATCGCTGTGGGGATGCCGAGCAGGACCGGCATGTAGCCGGCGATCCGGCAGTACGCGTCGTTGACCTCAAGCACGAAGCCGGACTTCGTGGCGAGCTGGCGGCTGACTCGGGCAGCTCGCGTGCCCATCCAGACCCAAACCGAACGGCCATACACGAACTGTCTGACCGACCTGCAGCCAGCCTCGGATCGAGACGAGCGGCGTGTTGCCGAGCGCCTGGTGGTGGTCGCTGCGCGCTGCTGACGGTTGCGCGGCGCGGCTCGCGAGACCCGCCGCGAGCGCAATGTTCATGAACGATGCATGGCCCGGGAAGCCGACGCCAGCAGAATCTCGAGCAGCCGCTCACCGCAGACGGCCATCGCCGCTTGCGCTGCACCTCGCGCTCGCCACCCAGCTCCAGCCCGAGCGCGCGCAGCTCCGGGTAAACAGCCTGACGGTCTCCGGCACGCGCTCGGGGGCTTCAAGCGCACCGAAGGAAGCCGTCGTCGCACGGCGTGATCATCGCCATCACCGAGTACCGCTCGCCGGTCTCTGCGCGATTCTTGACGTACCCCGCGATCGTCTGGCCCATCGCGAGCATGTCCAACGGCAGCTTAAAGACGCAGCCTGCATCTCCGGATAGCGGATCAGGCCGTGAGGCTCGCCGATCATCTCCGCCTCCCCGTACACCGCCGCCACGCGAAGACGTCGTTACCGGACTGAATGAGTGCCTCCGGAATCGGTGATGGAGAAGAACATTGCGCCGATCGGAACCCCCCGTCCATTCTCGGATTGGCGCCCCTCCGGGTCAAGCGACGATGGCTTGTGCGGCGGCGAGCTCGGCGCTCGGGAAGAACGAGGTGGGTGCAAGCGGCACGATGAGGCGGTCGCCGACCTAGCGATGGACTGGAACAAGTGTGGTGTCGACGCTCGGCGCCTGCTGGAAGTGCTTGCTCCTCGAGCGTCAGGATCCGTCGACCTCGTCAGACGATCACGCACAGTCGATCTCGCTGCCGTTCCTCGATGATCACCACGATCTCGATTGCTGCACTGACCTCGGAGCTGCAAGCTGCAAGACTACGTGCCGCAGTCGTAGACAGGCACGAATCTTTCCGCGTCCGTTCGACGCGCCGCGAGGCCACATCGCTTTGAGCGACCGGACGTGGCTCGGTGTGGCCGATGATGTCTTGCACGTGCCCGATCAGGAACACGTGCTGCTCGCCGCAGAGCATGAACACGACGAGCTCACGCTTCGTCCTGGCCGATCAGTTCTTCCTGCTACCACTTCGTTAGACGGTGAACTTCCCGACGAGCTCGGTGAGCTCACGCGCCGTGGTCGCCAGCTCCTCGCTGGAGGCGGCGATGTGCTCGCTCGTGGCGGCCGATTCCTGGGCCGAGGCCGAGACCTCCTCGGTGGCGGCGCTCGTGTCGTCGGCCACGTGCTCGACCGCGCCGACCGCCTCGTTGATCCGGGAGATGCAGGCGCCGACGCTCTCGATGCTGCCGCTGAGGCCGTCGAAGGACTGGCGGGTCTTCCCGGCGGCGACCGTGGCCGACTCGGCGAGCTTGCGGACCTCCTCGGCGACGACCGCAAAGCCGCGGCCCTGCTCGCCCGCCCGGGCGGCCTCGATCGCCGCGTTGAGCGCCAGCAGATTCGTCTGGTCGGCGATCGCCGCGATCTCTCCGGTCAGCGCCACGCCCTCCTCGGCGACCGTGCTGGCCTGCGTGGAGAGCTCGACGGCCTCCTCGGTGACCTGGCGCACCCGGTGGACCATGGTCATCTGCTCCTCGGCGCCGGCGGCGACGCTGTTCGTCGCGCGGGCGATCTGCTCGATCGCCGAGCCGGTCTCCTGGGAGGCCGAGGACATGTCCTGCGACGAGCCGGCGACCAGGCCGGCGGTGACCGAGATCTGGCGGATCATCGCCGACAGGCCCTCGCGCATCTCGTTATAGGACGTCAGCCCGCCCTGGGCCTGTCCGAGCATCGTGTTGAAGACCTCGCCGAGCTCGCCGAGCGCCACACCGGGGCGGGCCGGCAGCAGGTGGTGACGGCCGTCGCCTCGACGGTCAGATCGCCGTCGGCGGCCGCCCGCAGCCCGTCGCCGAGGCCGCCAGGCAGTGGTCGGAGAGGCTGTGGAGACGGTCGGTCAGGGGGCGAGGCACGCTGGTCCCCGAGCGCCGCCCGTAGCTGCTCGCGCAGCTCGTTGTAGGACGCGAGCGCGGCCTGGGCCTTGCCGAGCATCGCGTTGAACACCGCCACGATCTCGGCCAGGATCGGACTCGGGGGTCTGGGCGTCGATCGACGTCGTGATCGGAGTCGCGACGAGCGTGAGGTCGCCCTTCGTAGCGGCTGTCGACGCCGTTGACAAGGTTGTCCAGCAGTTCTCGTCGAGGCTGTGCTGGACGGGCGATCAGCTGGCAGCGACCTCGGCCGCCCTCGAGCGTCATCGAAGCGGCTCCAGGAACGTCAGACGGCCTGCGCCTGAGGGTGACTGACATGAAGATCCTCCCTGAAGATGCCGGTTCGTCGACGCCGCCGGACTCGTCGCCGACGTCTTGATCGGCTGCGCAACCCGGCAGACTGACGCGTACCCGGACGGTTGGTTCAAGTCGCACACTGATACTCACTCACTTGATGCCCGCTTGGAGCGTTCCCTGATTTCAGGACTGGTTGCGATACCTGCCCGGCCGCGGGATTGCTAGAGCAGACCGCGCGTCACGTCCGCGCGCGAGGGCCACCTCATCCAGCAAGGACCTGATGAACGGTTAATCACCCAGCGAGAGCCCGGTCAACCGCTGTTCGTGAGCGCTGGCTCGCTGCGGCGACGAGCTGGTCGTGGTGCACTTGCTTGGCTACGCGGCCGGCGCTCGAACCACGAGAGATGGCGCTAAGACACAATCTGCACATTGTCAACTTGACCGCAGGTTAAGTTGTCATGTTGTCGCAAAAGGACTACAGTTGGCGGCTAGCTTCACGGAGCTTTGCTCGTGCCGTTTATTGACGGTCGAGGCGAAAGCCCGCGCAGGAAGGGCCGGAGCCGACAACGACGGGCGGGAATATGAAGGACTCGCAGGAGTTCGTTTCACCCAGTAGCGGCAGTGCGGCCCTCGACCGTAGCGTTGCGGGCGTAAGCGAGTTGGAGGCGCTGCGCTTGGGTGCCGTGTTGGAGGTCGCCTCTGATGCGGTCGTGGCCGTCGACCAGGACGGCTTGATCGTGCTGCTCAACGCGCGCGCTGAGCAGCTGTTCGGCTTTGCGCGGGAGGATCTGGTCGGGAGGTCGGTGGAGGTGCTGGTGCCCTCGGACGCCCGCACCCCGCATGTCCTACATCGACTCGGGTACGTCGCGGACCCGCAGCCACGGCGGTTCGAGGTCAGCGCCACGCGGCGCGACGGGAGCGAGTTCCCGATCGAGATCACGCTCGATACGCTCGGGACCGAAGCAGGCTTTCTGGTCATCGCCGCGATCCGCGATATCACCGAACGCAAGCGCGCCGAGGCGCAGAGCGCGCGGCTTTCAGCGATCGTGGGGTGCTCGCGGGAAGCGATCATCGCGTTGAACCTCGACGGGGTGGTGACTGACTGGAGCGCCGGCGCCGAGCGGATCTATGGCTACAGCGCCCTGGAGGCGGTCGGGATGCCGATTTCGGTCACCCACGCCAGCGCCGAGCAGAACGAGCTGCTGGGTGAGACCTTAGGCCGCGTCGCGCAGGGCGAGATGATCGACGATCTCGAGATGACCCGCAAGACGCGCGACGGGCGGCTGATCGAGGTCGCGCTGAGCGTCTCGCCGGTACGCGACGCGCGCGGGGTTGTGGTCGGTGCCGCGGCCGCCGCGCGGGACATCACGATCGCAAGCGCGCCGAGGAGACCATCGGCATGCTCGCGAAGATGCTCGCGTCCTCGCGCGATGCGATCAGCCTGATCACGCTGGACGGCGTGATCAGCTTCTGGAGCGCGGGGTCCGAGGCGACGTACGGCTACAGCACGCGCAGGCGCTGGGCCGCGACGTGTCGATGCTGATCGCTTCGCCCGCTCAGCTGGCCGAGCTCGAGGGCATCCTGGCGAGCATCGCCGCTGGCGGCAGCGTCGATGACCTAGAGACGACGATCTGACCAACGACGGGCGCTACATCGACGTGTCGCTGTCGGCATGGCCGGTCCACGATGGCGACGGTCGCGTTGTTGGCGCCTCGCTGATCACAACCAACATCACAGAGCGCAAGCAGGCCACAGACGCGCTGAGCGAGGCGCAGGATCGCTTCCGTTACGCGTTTGAGGAGTCCCCCGTCGGGATGGTGATGCTCGACCTCGAGTTGCGCTTCACCGCGATCAATGACGCGTTCTCGCGAATCGTCGGGTACACGCGCGAGCAGTTGCTGGGAGCGAGCTTCGCGGCGATCACCCATCCCGAGGACATCGAGCGCAACCGCGAGGTGATGCTCGCGATCCTCGACGGTTCGCAAAGCGTCTACCGCGTGGAGAAGCGCTACATCCACGCCTCGGGCGACACCATCCATGTCACCGTGCACGCGGCGCTGCTGCGCTCCCCCGACGGAGTGCCGCTCGGCTTCCTCGGTCACGCGCAGGACATCACCGACGGCAAGCGCCAGGAACGACAGCTGGAGCATCTCGCCGACCACGACGCGCTGACAGGCCTGCTGAACCGCCGCGCGTTCAACCGCGAGCTCGCCTCGCATGCCGCGATGCTCAAAAGCCACGCCGCGGCCGGATCGGTGATGGTGATTGATCTTGACCATTTCAAGTTCCTCAACGACACGTTCGGGCATCAGGCCGGCGACAGGCTGATCATCCGCGCCGCGCAGGGACTCTCCAGCCGGCTGCGCAGCGGCGATCTGCTCGCGCGGCTCGGCGGTGACGAGTTCGGGGTGCTGCTCCCCAAAGCGGATCCAGCGCCGCTCTGTTGGTCGCCGAGAGCCTGCGAGCAGCGATCCGAGAGCAGGCGATCGAGATCGGCCACTCGCGCCACAGCCTCACCGCGAGCGTCGGGATCGCGACCTTCGATGACAGCGACGGGCTCAGCGGCGGTGACGTGCTCGTCAACGCCGACCTCGCGATGTACGACGCCAAGGAAGACGGCCGCGACCGCGCCGCCGTGTTCGCCAACGCCGAACACACCGAAGCCCGCACCAAGGCTCGGATCACGTGGGCGCACCGCATCCAGGAAGCGCTTGCACAAGACCGCTTCACGCTGCTCGCACAACCGATCGTGCACCTCTCAAGCGGCGCCGTGACCCAGTACGAGCTTCTGCTACGGATGCTCGACGACCACGGCGACCTGATCCCACCAGCCGCGTTCCTCGAAGTCGCCGAGCGCCTGGACCTGATCCAGAAGATCGACATGTGGGTCATCTCAAGGGCGATCCGAATGCTCGTCGAGCTCGACCACAGTGCCGCCGAGATCGCGTTTGAGATCAACCTGTCCGGCGCGTCGATCGGGAACCCAAAGCTGCTGGCACACATCGAGCACGAGCTCCAGAGCCTCCGGATCGATCCCGCACGGGTGATCTTCGAGATCACCGAGACCGCCGCGCTGAGCAGCGTCACGAACGCCAGGGCGTTCGGTGAGCGTCTCTCGCGGATCGGGTGCCGGTTCGCGCTGGATGACTTCGGCGCCGGGTTCGGGTCCTTCTACTACCTCAAGCACCTGCACTTCGATCTGATCAAGATCGACGGCGAGTTCGTGCGCGACTGTCGCTCCAGCACCACCGACCGGCTACTGATCGCGGCGATCGTCGGCATCGCCCGCGGTCTCGGGAAACGGACGATCGCCGAGTTCGTCCCTGACGATCAAACGATCGCGCTGCTCAAAGAGCTCGGGGTCGACTATGGCCAGGGCTACCACCTCGGCCGGCCCGCACCACTCCCGCTCAGAACCCATTACCCAACCCTCAAACGGGCCACCGCGACGTATCCCAGCGACCCTCGAGAACCCGTTCGCAGTAGGACCGAGTGAGCGCATCCGGGTTCGATGAATACCCCCATCGATGATTGGGGGCAGCGACGTAACTCGCCGCAGGGTCCACTCCGGGAATCGTGGAATGGTTGGCTTGAACAGGCGACCGTTCGATACTGATCGAGTAATCAAGTTCTCAATTCGGCGGCCGAAGAACAGGACAGTCAGTCGCGGGTGGGCACCTCGACCCAGAGCGCGACATATGGTGGGGCGATAAACCCAGGCCTTTCACGGGACATACGGAAGGAAGAGATGGGGATTCTCAAGAACCTGCCGCTAGGACGCAAGCTCTACGCGATTGGCGCCGAGGTGACCGAGCAGACCGCGGCGACAGCGTGCGAGGCAGCCAACAACGAAGTCGAGTTGACCACGAACATCGCGCGCAACGCAGATCAGACCAACGCTGCGCTCTTGGAACAGATCCGGACGCATGTTCGTCATGCGGCGGAGCTCGCCTCCTACCTGGCGCTGCACGGAACCCGCATCGCGGCGGTCGCGGATTCCAGCCAGACGACGCTAACGGACCTTGCAGCCGCAGGTCGGTCGGTAGCCGATCAGGCCCGAGCGACGAGCGAAGCGATCATCCTGCTAACAGCACCCGCTACGAGCCAGAGCCTGGCGGCACAACCGGCAACCGCGGGCACCGTCGTGCGACTGAGACACGCCGAGCAGTTTGTGGCGATGCTGGACTGCCAGATCCAGACGGCCGTCAGAATCCACGCGTTGATCTGCGCAGAGCTATCGGACCGCTGCGCCGTGGCCGAGGAATGGAACGCTGACTCCAGCGAATAGCCCCCGTCACCACTCCGCGCCCGCACCCTGGCCATACACGCCCGAATACTGCTCGACTCACTGTCCCGCTAGAGGAGAGAATGGACGAGTGTGGTAAGTAGTCCGGTAACTATGCTGACAATGATGCCGAAGAGGCCAGCGTGCCGCACGGTGGGGAGGACTTCCAGCTCGAGGTCATAGAGCCGGCCGTTGACGCGGTCGACGATATCGAGAGACTGATTCACGTTTTCACCTCCCTTCGTGCCTTTTCGTGGTAAAGACACCAGCGGGTCGCGCGGGGCGTCTGATGCGTGGCAGACATCGGACGACGCTGTGGCGCAAAGCGACGAGCCCGTCATCCATCTGCTGCAAGGTAGAGGCAGTTCGCCGCGCCTTTGGATACATCCCGGGATCCCGGGTCCCTGCTTTATTGCGCTGCAGAGCGCGCCGCTGGCCGGCGACGCGTGGGTCGTCACAGCATTAGCAGCGCGGACTACGGCGGCTCGCTGCCAGTGGTGATCGTCTCATATGACTTCGGGGAAGGTCGATTTGGTTGGGTGCCGGCCGTCATGGCATCTCGGGTGACGCCGCGACCGGAGTGCACACGTTGGCGGGGGCTCAAAGAAGCCCGTCAGAGGGCGCGTGCTCGTCCGAGATTCGAGGTTCTAAAGCGGCGGCCACGGAACTCGAGCTCGACAATCTTCGCGCTGCGATCTCCGCCAGTCTCGAAGATCTCGATGCCTCCGCTGGACTGCGGCTGGGCAGCGCGCTGTGCTACTTCTGGGCTTACCGCGAACCTCGAACTGAAGGCGCGGCGGCAGTTTGCGCCGCGCTTGACCGATCAGACGCGCAGCAGCCGACGAGCGCCCGCGCGCTCGTCGCCGCAGCGTTGCTGCTGTTAAACATCCCGGGCGAACATGACGCAGTCACCGCACGAGCTGAAGAAGCGCTCGACATCGCCCGCGACTGTGTGACGAGCACCTCCGTGCCGAAGCCCTGCTCTGGCTCGCGGCTAGCAATTTGGGACGAGGCGACTATCTATGAGGCTCACTTAGAGCTCACTACCGAGCGTCGATCCCTCGCACCGCCGCTTGCTGGGTGCACATAGCGAGGATTTCTCGCGCGTCGACACGCAGGCCGCCACGCGCTCGGGCTATTTCCGCGTCGACCTCGGCGGCTGCAGTCCCCCGCGCGCCAATCTGCCGGTTAGGATCACCGTCCTCACATACGACCATCGACTTCGCGGCTGTTTTCATCTCGATAAGCTGGCGACCGTGACGGCAACCGCTGAGCCGGTGACGGACGTCGAGGTTCTTCTCGGTATGCGATTTTGCGCCCAGGAGCGGCTCCCTAACGGTCGATCTGGTCGAAGTGGTGATGCGCGAGTTCCGGTTGTGGGCAAGAGCCGCGGTCCTCGCCGACTCGCCGCGGCTACCGAAGGACGTGCGCGCCGCCGCCGAAATGCACCCCGTGAACGCCCGCTTCCTGTCCCCCTCGGAACGAGCGCCTCTGCCGCTCGTCCAAGGACTGCGGGTCGGCTCGCCGACCGTCGTGCTGGACCTCGCGCAGCTGGTGACTGGCGCCGGCGGCATTGCGCTTCTGGGCCGGTTCCTCTATCTCGTCGAGCGCTATTACAACTTGCCGCTGCGTCTCTAGCTCGAATCGGCTGCGCTCCGGCAGTAGATAGCCAACCTCACCACCGAGGAGCCGGATGGCGCGCGCCGGAAGCTCGACACCGCTCTGAAAGTGGTGGAGCTCTCAGCCGGCAAGTCATCCGGTGACGGCCCCCGCGAGCTTCCGGAGACCTCAAAAGTCATCGCTGCCGAAATCGGTGTCGTGGCCGGCGCCCTCGATGAACTCGACGAGGACCTGTCGCTGGACGGGTAAGACCCGCGTCCTCGCGTCTTCGTCTCGGCGCGCCAACATGCCCGGTGACGGCTAGCGGCCTAGTCGAAACCGCCTCAGGCTTGGTCATGTCCGCCAACGATCTACATCCGGAGTACGAGCCGACGCCTTATCGCTGGCCCGATCGCGCGCGTTGTTCGATGCGCAGCTGGGAAGAGCCGCAGTTCAACGAACGCGCTTTGGACCGAGCTTCGGAGCGCTAGCGAAGACATGGTGTGGGGGACCAAGGATGGAGTCGCGGCGCTGGGCGCGCGATAGCATCGCTGCGGTGGCCGTCGAGCTTGATCTCTCTCAACTGCACCGGCTCTCTGCGGACGAGTACCACCGGATTCTCGAGGCCGGCGGCTTCGACGAGGACGCCCGCGTTGAGCTGTTGGGGGGACTTCTCGTAGCCATGAGCCCCAAGACCCGTGCGCACGAGAACGCTGTTGCCTGGTTGGCGCGCTGGCTGATGCAGGCCGTCGATTTGGATGTGTTCGAGGTGCGCGTCGCCAGCCCGCTCACGCTGGAGAAGTCCGAGCCCGAGCCGGATCTGGCCGTGATCGCGCTCGACGCTCCACGGCCGTATCACCCCGCCACCGCCACGCTGATCATAGAGATCGCCGTGTCGTCACTGCGTCGCGATCTCGGCACCAAGACCGACCTGTATGCGCGCGCGGGCGTGCCCGAGTATTGGGTCCTGGCGCTGGACCAGCGTCGCCTCATCGTCCAGCGTGACGTCCGTCCAGAGGTCGGCGAATACGCCCAGAGCATCGAGTTGGATGAGTCGGCTCGGGTGACTTCCACGGCGGTCGCACTCCCGGAGCTAGCGATCGCCGACGTTCTGACCGCCGCCAGCGTCTAAGCGGCCAAGACAGGCCCGTAGCGCTCGGTGAGTGGCTGATCGCGCTTATGGCGACTCAATGACGAACCTGTCGAGCGTGCGGTTGGCTTCGACAGGCATGGACAAAGCCCCGGCACTTGGCGGCCGCCCAGCACCTACGGCGGGTGTTCGCGGACGACGGTGAGGAAGTGGCGGAGATGATCGCTGCGCACTATCTGGAGGCATAGCGTGCCGCCACGGGCGACGCTGACGTTGAGCGCCTACGCGCCGATACCGTCTCCGCACTGCGCCGCGCGGCGCAGCGCGCGGTGACGGTCGGCGCCCCGGAGGCGGCGGAGCGCGCGTACCTCACGGCGCGAGACCTCGCCGCCGACGATGCCGAGCACACGTGGCTGACGCAAGCAGCCGGAGAGATGGCGCTTCAGGCGGGGCGCCTCGAAGCGGCGGTCGACCTACTCGAGGCGGCCTCTGCCGCGCACAAGGTGGCGGGGCGGGAGCGCGACGCGGTGCGCATAGCGGGCGATATCGGGCGAGCGTTGGTTCGGATGGGACGTCTGAGCGATGGCGCCGAACGGATCAGCGCCGCGTTGGAGATCCTCGCCAACGACCCCGAGCTCGCCGTAGACGTGGCCGGACTGAACGTTTTGCTCGGCCGCGCGCTGATTCTTGCTGGCGAGGAGCGCGCGCTGCCACCTCTGGAGACCGCTTTGCAGATGGCGAAGGCCCTCGACCTCCCTGGGGTGCTCAGCGAAGCGCTCGACGCCAAGGGCATCGTCTGCACGTTCGCCTGTCGGGTGCAGGAAGCACGGCAACTGTTCGCTGCAGCGATCGAGAGCGGCGAGCGTCACCAGCGGTTGGACTCGCTGGCGCGCGCCCAAGCCAATGCCGGTTACCTGGCCTGCATGTGGGATCTGCCCGAGGCCCTGCCATGTTTCGAAGCTGCTTTGGCGCTGCGCCGCCGCCGGGGGGATCGCCACCAAGAGGCGTTGGGGGTGAGCAACCTCATGACCGCGCTCATGTTCGCCGGCCGCTGGCTGGAAGCCGAACGGCTCGGCGCCGACCTCCTTCAGGACGACAAGCAACGTCCCGGCGCGGACTTCATCCACCACCAACTCACGATCCTTTACGCTCTCCGTGGCGAATTCGACGCGGCCCAAACGAACCTCGATCAGATCGCCGCATGGAGCCGATCTGAGAACGAAGAAGTTCGGGCGGCACACACGTCCGCGGCGGTCAGCGTGCTGCTAGCCGAGGGCCATGCTGAGGACGCGCTGGAGCAGGGCTCGCAGATGCTCGCTCGAGCGATGGACACGCTCGGACCGTCCACCGATGCCGTGCGTCAGACGTGGCCGACGCTCTGCAGTCAGCGTTGCAGCTCGGACGAATCGAGGACGCCAAGGCGCTGCTGACGCTGCTCGACGCGCGGCCGCCCGGCCACGTCCCGCCGTACTTGCGTGCCCAGCTCGTCCGTGGTCGCGCGCTCATCGCAGCCGCCGAGGGCCGCGACGACGCGGTCGAGCGTGATCTCCGAGCCGCGATCGACACCTTCCGCGAGCTCGACTACCGCTACTGGAAAGCGGTCGCGCAGACCGACCTCGGCGACTGGCTCGCGAGCCGGGAAGAACCCCGCGAGGCCGCGGCGCTGCTAGCGGATGCGAGCGCGGCCCTTCTCTCGCTCGGCGCCACTCCGGCGCTCGGTCGCGCACAGGAGCTTCTCAGCTCGGACCTCCTAAGATACGGGTCAGGGGGATTGTTGGTACAGAGAACCGGTCTAAGCGCTCGCGAGATCAGCGAGATCGGAAGCTTTTGAGTGGTCGATACTTCCCCCGCGGCGCGTACTGCGCCATCCGCGCGGTCGCGACGAACAGCGGCTCGTCGTCGACGTAGAGACGCAGCACCGTCGCGTCCGGCACGTTGACGATCGTCTGACCGGTACGTGCGACGGTTCATGCGCGGCGGTCCCAGGCACCCCGCTCACCAGGCGCTCGACGAGCTCGGCCGCGTCGGCCGCACCATCTACCTGTGCAACTTCCTCTCAAGCGAAGCCGTCCGCCGCGACGTGCACGAAACCCGGCAGGTCGTCGAGACCTGGAACAGCGGCGTCGACTTCATCCACTACGGCAAGAACAACGAACTGGTCGGCGATGACCGCGAAGACCTCGAGATGTCGATGCTCACCATGCACCTCCTCCAAGCCTCGCTCGTGCTCGTCAACACGCTCATCATCCAGCAGATCCTCGCCATGCCCGAATGGGCCCAACGGCTCACCGACCGCGACCGCAAAGCGCTCACCGCCCTGATCTGGAGCCACATCAACCCATACGGCACCTTCCACATCGACATGAACACGCACCTCGACCTCGGACCCGCCGAAGCAGAAGCAGCATAGATCGTCCTCCACCAACGCCGATTAGTAGACGCTACTTTGCCCCTTGTGACACCGACCCGAGTACTGGGCCTACACCATCCCCATCAGGAGCCCGTCCGCAGCGAAGCGCGCACCCGCTGCAACCGGCCACGGGCCACACCATTATCCCCGTGCTCCTCGCCAGCGGCGAGGTTATCGCCGGCGAGGCCGCAATCCTCACCTATCTCAACGAACACTTCACAGAGCCGCCCGACGCCGAGCAGCAGCGTGCGAAAGCGGCGATCGCAAAGCGAAAGGAACTGCAAAAGGCATGTCCACAACTCACGGCAGCTACAGGGTGAGCGCAACCACCGAACTTGACTTCGCCGAAGCGGTTGACCGCGTCCGGCAGGAGCTGGCGAAGGAGGGGTTCGGCGTACTTTGCGCGATCGACGTCCAGGCAACGCTCAACCAGAAGCTCGGCGTGCAGCGCGACCCGTACCTGATCCTCGGTGCCTGCAACCCGAAACTCGCGCACGCAGCGCTGCAGGCCGAACCCGAACTCGGCGTGCTGCTGCCGTGCAACGTGATCGTCTACGAGCATGCTGGACAGACGCACATCGCTGCCGTTGACGCCGAGCGGATGCTCTCGATCGTCGGCAATGACGCACTCGCCACAACAGCAAGCGAGGTCCGGCAGCGACTGACAACCGTCGTGAACCAAGCCGCGCACGACTGATCTGGCCGCCCGGCCATCGATCATGGCGACCTGGCGGACTCCGCCGCGCTTGATCGCGGCGCGTCCCGCACGAGCTTGCGGAGCGAGCCGGTGACTCTCGATCGGGAGTCAGCGCCGTGGTCCAGGGGGCTATGGAGAGTCTGCACGAAAAGCGCGATAGCCGGGCGTAACGCACCAATTGGTCAGGCGGCCCAGGCGTCAGCTGCATATGCAGCGGTGAGGGGTCGGTAGGCGCTCGTGTCGTGTAGCTGCTCGGGTAGCGATGCTCGGAGCCGGCTGCGAACCCCTTTCCGCGGCCGCTGACCGCGCAGGATCGATCAAGCCCTCCCCGGGTTCGTGGACGCGCGTCACCTCGCTGCACTGCACATCTGTTTAGCTGTACTCTGGTGCGGTCGCCGCCTTTCCCACTTATTCTGAAAAAAGGGGAGTGATCTCCGTTGAACACCCTTGATTGGGCTCGCACCCAGTTCGCGATCACGACGCTGTTCCATTTCATCTTCGTGCCGATGTCGATCGGCCTGGCTCTGTTCGTCGCGATCTGCCAGACCCGCTACTTCTTCTCCGGCAAGGAGGTGTACCTGCGGATGACGAAGTTCTGGGGCAAGTTCCTGCTGATCTCGATGGCGATCGGGGTCGTCACCGGGATCGTGCAGGAGTTCCAGTTCGGGATGAACTGGTCGCTTTACTCCCGATATGTCGGTGACATCTTCGGCGCGCCGCTGGCGATGGAGGGGCTGATCGCGTTCTTCCTGGAGTCGACGTTCATCGGCCTGTGGATCTTCGGGTGGGGGCGCCTCTCACCGCGTGTGCATCTCGCGACGATCTGGCTGGTGGCGTTCGGGACGGCGCTGTCGGCGTATTTCATCCTCGCGGCGAACTCGTGGATGCAGCACCCGGTCGGCTATGAGATCAACCACCTCACCCACAAGGCGCAGCTGACCGACATCGCCGCGGTGCTACTGAACCCGACGGTGCTGCTCGCCTTCCCGCACACCGTCCTCGGTGCGTTCACGACCGCCGGCATGCTCGTCGTCGCGATCAGCGCGTTCCTGATGCTGCGAGGTCAGCGTAACGCGGTCGCGATCGCGTCGATGCGGATGGCGCTGCCATTCGCGCTCGTCGCGGTGCTGCTGACGATGGGGTTCGGCGACGGTCAGGGGCGGCTGCTGACGCAAGAGCAGCCGATGAAGATGGCAGCCGCCGAGGGCGTCTACCACTCCGGCCAGGGCGCGCCCTTCTCGCTGCTCGCGGTCGGACCGGTCAAGCACAACCCGGGGCACCTCGCGATCAACGTGAAAATCCCGCACGTGCTCTCGCTGATCGAGACACTGAGCTGGAACGGCTCGGTGGAGGGAATGGACAACATCCAGGCGCAGGAACGCAAGCAGTACGGGCCCGGGAACTACATCCCGATCGTCGGCGTCGAGTACTGGTCCTTCAGGCTGATGGTCGGCGCCGGCATGCTGATGGCGCTGATCGCCGTGCTCGGGGTCGTGCAGATGGCGCGCGGCAAGCTCGAGGCCAGCCGCCGCTTCCAGCAGCTCGCGCTGATCGGGTTGCTGTTACCGATCGTGGCGAACTGGACGGGCTGGATCTTCACCGAGGTCGGCCGCCAACCGTGGGTCGTGTTCGGCCTGCTGAAAACCTCCCAGGCGAACTCCCCGAACGTCTCGACGCTCGACCTCGTCATCACGCTCACCGGCTACATCGTGATCTACGGGATCCTGATCACGATCGGCGGCGTGCTGATGTTCCGCGAGGCCAAGCACGGCCCCGAACCCGACCCGACCGACGATCACTCCGGTGAGACGCCCCCAGCGCCCTCATCCAGCTCGGACCTCGTCCTGGCGTACTGAGAACCGAGGCATCGAAAATGCACACAACGTTCCTGCAAGGTTTGTGGTTCCTACTGATCGGGGTTCTCTGGGCCGGCTACTTCGTGCTCGAAGGATTCGACTTCGGCGTCGGCATGCTGGTCCGCGCGCTCGGACGCGGCGAGGTCGAGAAACGCATCATCATCCACACCATCGGACCGGTCTGGGACGGCAACGAGGTCTGGCTGCTGACCGCCGGCGGCGCGACCTTCGCCGCGTTCCCCGGCTGGTACGCCACGACCTTCTCCGGGTTCTACCTCGCGCTGTTCCTCGTCCTCGCCGCCCTGATCATCCGCGGGGTGTCGTTCGAGTTCTGGGGGAAGTTCGACAGCCCGCGATGGCGCGCGAGCTGGGAATGGGCGATGGCGATCGGCAGCGGCGCCGCCGCGCTGCTGTTCGGCGTCGCGTGGGCGAACTTCATCTACGGCGTCCCGATGGGCCCCGACCACATCGTCCACGCCACCCTGTTTGACCTCCTGCACCCCTACGCGCTGCTCGGCGGACTCGTGACCCTCACGATGTTCCTCACCCACGGCGCCAACTTCCTCACCCTGCGCACCACCGGTGACGTCCGCGAACGCGCCCACACGCTCGCGCGTCGCCTCGCGCCACTCGCAGTCCTGCTCGCCGCCGCGTTCGTGATCTGGACGCTCGCCAACCAGTCCTTCCAGATCGGGGTGCTGATCCCCGCGATCCTCGCAGCCCTGATCGTGCTCGCGATCCCGATCACGCAGCGACGCTCCGACGCGCTCGCGTTCAGCACCAGCTCGCTGGCGATCGTTGCGTTCGTGATCGTCCTCTGCGCCGCGCTCTACCCCAACGCACTCCCATCCACCACCAGCCACGCCTACGACCTCACACTCGCGGCGGCCTCATCCAGCCGCTACACCCAGATCGTGATGACCGTCGTCGCGATCATCTTCGTCCCCGTCGTCCTCGCATACACCGGATGGACCTACTGGGTCTTCCGCCACCGCCTCGGACGCACCGACTTCGAAGGGACCCCCACGCCCCTCGCGGTCCTCGAGAAGAAGTTCCCCGCCAAAGACAGCGGCGCCGCACAGCGCCCCGCGTGAGGACGGTGACGCGCCGGCATTCCAGTTTGATGCATCATCTCAATATCGGGGCGGTGCTGCCGATCTCCCGCGTAGAGTGGCGTGATGGACGACGAACACAGCGTTGAATCCGATGGTGCCGATGAGCTGCTTCGCAGCGCTTTGCTGGATGACTCCTCGGCGTTTTCCCTGTCGTTGCGACTCGATGGTCTGCCGGTCAGCGAGACCGTCACGATCATCTTCTATGCACGGCGCGATCTCGGCGTGTTGCAGACGTTTCTGACGCCGGGATCCCGGGGCGCGGGTGCGCACGTCGCTGTGAGCGACCTGTTGCGGGTTCCTTGTGATCTTGATCTCGCCGACGCTGAGGATCGCGAGGATGCCGAGCGCCTATACGCAGAGCAGGCGCGCGTGCTGCGCGACGCCGTAGTCGGCGCAGACATCGTCCTGGACGTGTGGCGAGAGCCCCTGCTGGAGCTGGCCGGCACGGTCGTAAAGGTCGACCGTTCCGTCTCGCTGTCGGTCAGGCTGCCGGCTCCGCGGCTGATGCCCACGGCGCTGGTGGCACCCGATGCACGGATCGTGGTGACGCCCGTGTGCAGCCCACAGACGCTCGCGGAGGGGCGTCCGCACATGGGGATCGCGTGCTCGCAGCAGGATCTGACCAAGGTCTACCCGCTGTGCGACGACCCCGAGCGCTGCGTTGCGGACTTCCTTGCCAGCGCGACCGAGCACGCCCGCGAGTTCGCGGTGCGTCTGGCGCACCAAGAGGCGTCGGTCGCCCGGTTCCTGGAACTGAACGCCGCCTAAGGGCACCTACGCGCGGCCGGCCAAGACCGGCGGTGGACGGGCGGGCTCGGCGCTCGATCGTGGCCTGGCCGCTTAGCGACTCATCTGGGCGGACTCCGGTTGCGTGGGCGGCGAGCATGCGTCATGCTCTTTGGATCGCGCCGCGCCGGGTCCGCGGCCGCCGGTGCCGGCCGGCAGAAGGCCGGGGAATCGACCTAGCGACGGGAGGACTGCACGATGACCACGACCACCACCGGCTTCAACGAGTTGTATGACCTGTTGTCACACAAGCTGGCGCCACAGAGCTTCTCCGCAGGCGACGTGATCTTCGAGCAAGGGGCTCCCGGCGATCGGATGTACATCGTGCGCGAGGGGTCTATCGCGCTGAAAAACGGCGAGACCCTCATGGACACAGTCGGCGTCCCCGGGATGTTCGGCGAGATGGCGCTGATCGACAACGAGCCGCGCGCGCTCACAGCCGTGGCCGCGACCGACGCGCAGCTGGTGTCGTTCACGGCGCGGCAGTTCTGGGTGCTCGTACACGAGACCCCGTACTTCGCGCAACTGGTGATGACCGTCATGGCCCGGCGGATCCGCTCCGCCAATCAGTCAACGTAGGAGACGCTGCCGGTCGAGGGCGCTGGCGGGTGCGAATCGTGGAAGTTCGTGGGCAAGCCGGGTGCCCTTAGCGTAACGGGATCCCGGGCTCCGTTCGTGTCGACGCGTTCAGGACGTGGAATCGCGTCTGCGCGATGCCGACATCGCCCGACTACAGGCGGCCCTCGGGTGATGCCGCGTTTGAAACCGCTTACGGAACCGGGCACGTACCAGAACTGGACACAACGCGCACTCTTGCCTATGCGGTCGCGCCCTCAGCTCAATGCGATCGTACCCGCGGTCAGCTTGATCGGTGCTGAGTTCGGCAGCGGCGTTGGCTGTCCCGCAGCTGGGGTGTAGGTGATCGTGACGCCGAATGTACCCGCTGAGGTCTTGGTCGTCTCTGTGTAAGTGGCCGTGTAGGCGACGTTGGACGCCGCGAGGGCCCAGCCGCCGATCGAGTGGTTCAGCGTCGTGTTCCACCAGTACAGGTTGCCAGTGCCGCTGATCGTCGCGCTGGTACTGCTTGACTTCGAGTAAGCGCTGACCGATCCGATCAACTGCCAGCGACGGTCGTTGACCAGCGAGATGGCCCCGACGTAGGTGCCCTTGGCCGGCGACACGAGCAAGGCCCCGAACGCGAACGTGACGTTACCCGCACCGGGCACTGTGTAGAGCCCAAAGCCAGTCGTAGCGAGCCCGGGCTCGGTGACGCTCAACGCCATGTTCACGGTCGATCCCGCGCAGTCGGTGTTGCCGGCGTAGGTTGCTGTGATCGTGTAGCTGCCGTATACCCAGCTGGCCGTGGAGATCGAAGCGCCTGTCGCCACACCGGCCGCGGTCGTGGTCGCCGATTCCAGCGTGTACGGACCGGCTGCGCCCGTGCTCGGGTTCACGTTGAGCGTGAACGCCACCGACTGCCCGCTTTGACACGCGCTCGCGGCGCTGCTCAGCGTCGCCGCCGGCACGAACGTCGACTTCGTCGACGCTGTCTGCAGACCTGTGTACGTCACTGTGGTGGCGGCCTGTGTGACAGTGATCGTCCCGGCGACATACGTGATCTTGTAGTTCGCGTCGACCGCTCCCGAGCAGCTCGTCGGGTACGTGCCCGGCGCGCTCGTCGACGTCGCGCTCGTCTTACAGGACGGTGCCGTCTTCAGCGACGCCGGGGTGTCGCCGCCAACCAGAACCTGGTAGCCGGCCGTGATCACGGGGACCGTCGCACCATAGGTCATCGACGGGCTCGACGCCGTAATCGTGAGCGGCGCCGCGCCGACGCTGAAGCTCTGCGCGGCGCCGTGGGCGGCGGCGTAGGTCGCCCCCGCGCTAACCTGCGCGGTGAGCGTGCAGGTCCCGACGCCGACGTACGAGATCTGGGTGCCGGATGCGACGGTGCATACCGACGTCGTCGAAGAGCTCACCGAACGCGTTCCGTCGCCGTTGGTAGCGACCGTCGCCGTGAAGCCGCCTCCGTAGGTCCCCGAGGCTGGCAGATTGCTGATCGCCGGCGTTGTCGGGGTGGCCAGCGCGATCGTCAATGTGAACGTCTGGGTCGCGGCCGACCCGATGCCGTTGGAAGCATTCAGGCAGAGGGTGTAGCTGCCCGCCGTGCCAGCCGCCGGCGTACCGGCGAGCGTCGCCGTGTCGTTGCCGTTGTCGGTCAGGGTCACGCCGCTCGGCAGCGCCGGCGACTTCGTGCAGCCGCTGAAGTTCGCGTTCGTGATCGTGTTCGTCGGAACCCCGGTGGTCATCACCGCGAAGCTCCCCGCCGAGCCAACCGTGAAGGTTGTCGCGCTGGCGCTCTGGATCGCGGGCGCCTGCCCTGTCACCGTCAACGTGAACGGCGTTGTCGTATGGCTCGCCATGAAGATCGGATCGCTGGGCAGTGCGATCGGCGCGCCCGGGCCGAAGAAGGCCTGGACCGAGTACATGCCGGGGCTCAGTTGGGGCACGGCGCCGAGCTGTGCAACGCCGCCGAGCGCCGTGATCGCGGTCTCCACGACCGGCGTTCCAGCGCCCGTGGGGGTGAGCACGAAGGCAACCGAGTAGCCGCTCACGCCGGTGCCTCCGCTCTGCAGCGACGCACTGATCCCGCTGCTGGCGCCGACGTTCGCGCTCGACGACCCGCTCAGGGTGAGCGTCGTCGCGAGCTTGGCGACCGTGAACGACGGTGTCGAGGCCGACGTTCCGGCAAGCGTCGAGTTGCCGTTGAACGCAGCCGTCAGCTGGTAGTTGGTTCCCGGGAGGTCCTCGAGCTGGAGCTGTCCGTGCGCGACGCCATTGCTGCCGGTCACCGCCTCCACGCTCGAGCCGCCGATCGTGAACGTCACCGCGGCCCCGGCCACGGGTGACCCGCCCTCGGTCAGCGTCGCACTGACCGGAACCGATCCGCCGAAACCGCCGCTGGAGGGCGGCGAGTTGAGCGCCATCGTCGTCGGCGTCTGCGTCTGGCCCGTCTCCAGCCCTCCTGAGATCTGGCCAGGCTGGTAGTAGCTGCCGTTGTTGTCGTCGAGGCCGACGAGGCCGACGCCGTTGACGGCCTGCACGACGAACCGCAGCGCGGCGATCTGCGACGCACTCAGTCCGGAGAGCGTCCCGGTCCATAGCGTTGAGTCGGTCGCGTTCTGCGTGAGGTTGAGCGATTCCCACTCTCCCGTACCGTTGGACGGCGTATCGACGCCGGAGTACGTGACCCAGACCTGCTGGATCCCGGCGGACGGGTCCCCGACGACGTGCACCTGGAAGCTGACCGTGCCGCCGTTGACGGTGGCGTTCACCTGCTGGATCGTGGGCGGAGCGGCAAGCGCGGGCGTGTTGGAGCCGTAACTGGCCGTGTTGGCGCTGTAGAAGAGACGCAGGCCGACGCTCGAGTAGCTGCGCTGGTCGTCGGTGAGCGACCCCGGTGCGTCTGATTCGTACTGCGCCGGGGTCAGCATCAGCTGTGTGCCGGCCGGTCCACCATTGAGCCCGCCAAAGTAGTTGACCGTCCAGAGCCGCGACGGGAAGAACGCGCTCGACGCGAAGGTCGAATGGACGCCGTTCAGCTCGGTCGCCGGTGCGCCGGTCAGCGGGGTGATGCCGGACTGGTCGGAGTAGGTGCCGCCGATGAAGCCAACCCCGCGCAGCACTTGGCCCGGCACGCTGACGTCGTTGACCGCGAGCGGCAGCGTCGGTGCGCCGGGGCTCGTCGAGGCGCCGCTGGGGCCGCTGAGGTAGGTGGCGACCGGCGCCGCCCCACCGCTCGCGCTCTCGAGCTGCGTCGTCTCGGTGGTCAGTGTCGGCGAGAGCGTGACGTCGGTGGAGCTGAGCCCGAGCGTGGCGCCCGGATTGGACGTCTCCGGCGTCGTCGAGCTGACGATCGACGAACTGGTGGGTTGCGGGATCCGGCCGGCGGGTAGATTGACGCTGAGCATCGGCAGGCCGTACAACGTCGCCTCGAGGAGTGACTTTATGTCTATCCCCTGAAGGTTCGCCGTGTGGTCGAGGTAGGTGCTCTTCGCGTCCACCAGTGCGCTACCGACGGCCACGGCCCCGGAACCGAAACGGAGGGCGTGGGAGAAGTCGGCGTAGAGCTGCTCGCTGTAGGCGAGGAAATCGGTGTCGCCGTACTGGTAGCCGGTGCCCGCGATCAGCGTCGCCTGGTGCTGGGCGAACGCGCCGACCCAGTCGAGCGCCTGGGTGACGCCGGGCACGGCGTCATTACTGACGATGTTGTAGCCCGAATGGCAGCCGGCGCTGAACACGATCGAGTTCTCGAGGTTGACGCTCGAGTTGGCCAGTTGCTCGGCGTTCATTGTCGTCGAGTAGTCGGCAGCGAGCGTGTTGTTAGCGCTGAAGTGGCCCGCGAGGAATATGAGGTCGTGGCGCTTCGCAAGTAGCGCCGTCTCGAGCTGGCTGGCCGTCCACGACTGGGTCGGTGGGTTTCCAGTGTCGCTCGGCGCCACGCCGTCGTTTGTGATCAGCGTGTCGTTGGTGGCGCCCGCGCCGAGGCCGGCCTGGAGATCTGATTCGACCGCGTCGGCTCCCCGGGTCATGAAGTCATAGCCGGTCACGAGCGAGGAGGTTGGCGTCGCCACCACGCCCCCGGTGAGGCTCATGTACGCCTGCAGCATCCCGTCGATCTCGGTCGGCGTCTCGACGAGGCGCCCGACCGGCAGGTCGGGGACGGGCACGTCGACCCCCTGAATGCTGAGCACAGTGGTGGCGCCGTATGCATCCTGGGAGAGGAAGTCGTTGGACTCGAGGCTCGCGTAGGAGGGGGTCGGGTCGAGCACGGGCGGGACGTAGCCCGACTCCGGTCCGATGCCTGCGTTGTCGGGGTAGCGGAAGAACGGGATCACGTGGTCGTCACCGACGATGACGATGTACTCCAACCCCGAGTTGGCCGCCCGGACGGCGCTGAGCACGTTGCGAATCGCGTCGGCGACGAGGTTCTCGGCGTATGGGCAAGCCGAGTTGCTGTCGGCCTGGGCCTGGAGCGCCGTGACCCTCGGGCTGATCGCGCCGACGTCGACGATCGTGCCGTCGACGGAGGACAGCCCCGCGAAGGTCGCCAGATCAGACTCCATCGTGGAGAGGTCGCCGTCGTCGGTCATGCGGCTCTCGTCGGTGAGGATCAGCGTCTTGTAGGAGGGGCCGGGAACGGTGAAGCTCGAGCTGAGCAGCGGCGCCGTGCTCGGCGCGACGCCGCCACAGGTTCCGGCGTTCTCCTGGACGTTGACGCGAGAAGTTCGCGCCCGGGTCGTAGGCGCCGTCGACGCCGTTGACGCGGATGTAGAAGTAGCCGGTGTTGTTCCAGACGTCGGCGTTGACCTGCTGATCGGCGGTGCCGGGGTTGTCGGAGACCGCCAGCAGGCTCTGCACCTGCGCGTCCGCATAGTCCTGGGGATCCGGGATCGCCACCGAGGGGCTGAACACCGACGGCGAGAACACCGACGGGGCTGAACACCGACGGCGAGAACACCGACGGGCTGAACACCGACGGCGAGAACACCGACGGGCTGAACACCGACGGCGAGAACACCGACGGGCTGAACACCGACGGCGAGAACACCGACGGGCTGAACACCGACGGCGAGAACACCGACGGGCTGAACACCGACGGCGAGAACACCGACGGGCTGAACACCGACGGCGAGAACACCGACGGGCTGAACGCGTTGCCGGGCGTCTCGGCCTCGACCGTCTGCAGGCTCGCCGGTGGAGCTCAGGCTCTGCTCGGCCTGCGAGATGTCGCTGAACAGCGCGAGGTCGTAGTCGGCGGGGACGTTGCTGAGATTCACCTGGACGGTACCGCCCGGCGTGACCGGGATCTTGTACCAGCGCGATTGGCCCGAGAGATCGACCGCGCCTGACGCGGAGCCCGCGCCGCTGCCGTTGAGCGAGATCGTCTGGGCGCGCGTCCAGGCGTCGTTGTCGGGTCCGCCGTTGACGACCGACGCGCAGTTGGAGAACACCGACGTGCTCGGACTCGTGTCGCCGGCGAGCGTCGTCGTCGCGGTCGCGGTGATCACGTGTCCAAGCACCGGTGCCACTGAGGCAACGCTGACCGGTGCGCTACCGCCCGCGCCAATCGTGACGGTGTCCGAACCCAGGTAGGTGGTTCCCTGACCCGCCCCGCAACTCGGGCTGTCGAACAGCTCGACGGCGACCGACGATCCCGCGGTGCCGGTAGCGGTGCCGTTGATCACGGTCGCGGTCCCCGACTGCGGTGCGCTCGCCATCAACTGGGGGGCCGCCACGTCGGAGTACGGAGGCAGGGCGGCGGTGAGCTCGCTGGCGCCGCCGTTGTCGTGGATCGAGTTGGCGGTCACCTGGGTGCCCGAGCTGTTGATGTCCACGCCGATGCCGGTGTTGTCTGCCACGGTGTTCCCGGGCCCGATCACGTTGCCCTCGCCGGAATCTACGTAGACGCCGTAGCCGTTGCCGAGTCCCGGGTCGCCGCTGCGGTCGGTGCCGATGAAGTTGCCGGCGACCGTCGTGTCGGCGGAGTTGATGAAGATGCCGGCGTACCCGGTCTGGCCAACGATCACGTTGCCATTCGCGGTATTTGCGAGCGTCCCGGGCGCGGCGTCGTCCCCGATGACCGTGCCGGGGCTGTCCTGGACGGTGATGCCGATGGTGGCGCTGGTGTAGCCGCCGACACTGCCACTGGCGTTGGCGCCGATCGTGTTGCCGGCGATCACGTTCCCAGTGCCCGCGAGGGTCACGTAGACGCCCTCCGCGTAGGCGCCATAGATGACGTTCCCGGTCGCCTCGCTGCCGCCGATCGTGTTGTCGGTGGCGCCGGCGTTGAGCAGAATCCCGTTGCGATCGTTCCCCGGGCTGGTCCCGTTGGAGCCAAGCCCGATCCAGCTGTTCTGCACGGTATTGCCGGAGCTGGCGCTGCCGCTGATCAGGATGTCGGCGCCGTTCAGACCCGCGTCGCCGTTGCCCCCGGCGACGACTCTGTCCTGCGCCGCCGTGCCTCCGATCTGGTTGCCCGAGCTCCCAGCGATCGCGATTCCGTCGAGTTGGTTGCCGTCGAAACCGCCCCCGGGCGGATTCCAGCCGATCCAGTCGGACTCCACGACGTTGTCGCCGCCGCCGGTGAGGAGGATCCCGTTCCCCGAGAAGCCGGTGAAATCGAGACCGCGGAGGGTGCTCTTGCCGGCGTCGATGTCGAGCCCGTCGCACGGCGAGACGCCGCATTCGCCGCCGTCGAGCTGGATGACCGGCGAGCCGGCGTATCCGGGCTCCGTCGTCCCGTCGATCTCGACCGGGTGGGTGATCGCCGGCAACGGTGTCTCGGGTTGGATCGTCTGCACATACGACCCCGGGATGTCGAACTGAATGTCATCGAGGGCGCTGCCGCTCGGTTGAGCGTCGGCGGCCGTGATCGCGTCGCGCAGGCTGCAGTCGCCGACGTAGCAGGCGCCGTCGTTGGTGTCCTGCGCGGTGGTGACCGTGAACATCGGCGCTTGCTGAACCTGCGGCCCGAACAGGTATGCCGCGCCGCCACCCGCATGCCCGTAGGCGCCGCTGACGATCTCGTTGCCCGAGATCGCCACCGAGAAGCCGAAGTAGTCGCCGGAGGCACCGTCGGCGGCCGACAGGTCGGCCCCCTGCTGGGTCCAGCTGGCGCCCGCCCCGGCGTAGACGTAGGCGGCGCCCTGGTCAGAGCCGTTCCCCAGGTCGCGTCCGAACGCGCCAACGACGAGCGTGCTCCCGGAGATCGCCAGCGCGCGACCGAAGAAGCCGCCGCCGTCAGCGGCTGTGAGGGTAGTGGCGAGGGTCCACGCGCCCCCGCCGGACGGGGTGTAGATGTACGCCGCTCCGGCGTCGCCGCCCGAGTACTGATCGCCGACGACGACCGTCGAGTCCGAGGCCGCGACCGTCGCGGGCAGGAAGGTCGCGTCGGAGACGGGCAGCACGATCCTCGGGGCCTGGGTCCAGCTGGAGCCCGAGAGGGTGTAGACATACGCCGTGCCGGTGTTGGAGTTGTAGGAAATCGCGCCGCCGGCGATCGTCGCTCCCGACTGCGAGATCGACACCGAGGAGCCGAGCTGGTCGGAATCGTCGGAGTCAGACGGCGTCAATTCGGCGGTCTGCGGCCAGCTGGCGCCCGAAGACGTGTAGACGTAGATGGCCCCCTGCAACACGCTGCCCTGATTGGGGGCGCCGACGGCGATCGTGCTCCCCGACGTCGCGACCGAGCTTCCGAAGAAGTTTACGGCGGCGCCGTCGGAGGCGGTCAGCGTGGCGGTGTTGACCCAGGTGCCGTCCGACAGGCCGTAGACGTATGCGGCGCCCTGCTCCGAGTTGCCGGACACCGTCTGGCTGGAGTCGCCGATCACGATCGTGGCGCCCGAGATCGCGACTGCTGCGCCGAACCGGTCGCCGGCGGCGCCGGCCGGATCGCTGATCGCCTGGGTCAGGGTCCAGCCGTCGGCCCCGATATCGTAGACGTACGCCGTGTCGCTGCCAGGGGCTCCGACGACGGCGGTCGAGCCCGACACCGCCACCGCGTCGCCAAAACTGTCGCCGGCGCTGGCGCCGGGGTCGTCGGCCTCGGCGATCGGACCGATGATCGGATCGATCCGCAGCGGGTAGCGCGCGCGCTCGTCGGCGACATCGATGACGATGCTGCGGCCGCCGGCGGATGCCCGCATGCTCGCAGGGATCACACGGCCGTCGGCGTCGGTGACCCGCAGGCCGCTGTAGACGCCAACTGCCCGGCCCGCGGCGCTGCGCAGGACAAGCATTCTGTCAGTGCCAGAGCCGCTCGCCCGCAGTTCCGTCAGGCCGACCTCGATTGCGAGCGGTCCTGGCCCCGCGGCGCGGTTGGATACGATGAACGACTGCTCGATGCCAGCGGGCACGTTGGCGAACGATTCCTCGAGCCCTGAGCCGCGGTAGCGGGCGCCGTCTGGGCGGCGATCGAGGATGCCCGAGACGGGCACCAGCCGGCCGGCGCGTCCGAACTCGCCTAGCCCGACGGACCCCGACCATCCCGGACCGAGCAGATGCACCGACGTTGCATGGTAAACCGCCTGCACACGCGGGCCAGCGGAGCTCCCGGGCTGCGCGGCGCTGGCGCTGCCGCTGGCGACAGAGCCAACCTCGCGCTCGAAGGCATCGCGCGGGCCTGACTGCGCCGGAAACGTCAGGGCGACGCTCGCGAACGGCACCACGCCAGGTTCCGCCGCGTCCGTGCCGGCCGGTCCCGCCGCAACCGTGCCGGCCGGTCCCGCCGGACCGGCCGCGAGCCCGTGTCCACTCCCTCCGGCGAGCGTAAGCAAGAATCCCAGGACGGCCGCGGCGGCGAGCGCCGGCCACAGCAGACGGACTCGAACTCGAGTCGTCCCACGCCGGAGACGGGGGTTCCGCCCACTCGCCATCCCGTCAGGTTCCGCGCGCGCGGCATCGCGAAGCGTAGCTGGCCTCGATCGCCACTTCCCACCCGGACGCGCCCTCACGAAACCGCAAGATACCACAAAGCGGAGCCTGCCGAGGCACTCATCTGCCGAGTGACAATGCCGCGTCGATCGCCCGCGCCTGAGCGAACGTGCGCCCGCGTGCACGGGCCGCTGTGCGCTCCTCCACGGTCAACGACGAGGCGGCCGGCTCGATGTCCGCGGCGATCTCCTGTTCCAGCGTCGCGGCGCGTGGAGCGCCGATCTGCTCATGCAGCGCGTCGGCGGCGCCGAGCAGCTCGAGGGCGAGCGCGGGTTCGCCGCTGAGCGCAGCCAGACGACCGACGTCCTCGAGCAGGAACGCAAGCGCCCATTTGTCGTCGTGCTCGCGGTGGGCTCGCAGGCACGCGGCGTAGTGCTCGCGAGCCGCCGCGTAGTCGCCGAGCCCGCGGTTCGCGTTGCCCAGGTTGTTGTGGCTGATCGCCACCATCGAGCTGTCGCCGACTTCGCGGTAGAGGCGCATCGCCTCTTCGAACCGGCCCCGTGCCTCCTCGTTGCGACCCTCGAGCGATGGCGATCATGCCGAGGTTGGTCATCGAGACGGCGATCGCCCAGCGGTCGCCGAGCTCGCGTACGCAGCTCCAGCGCCTGCTCGTTCAACGAGCGTGAGAGCGAGTAGTCGCCCTCATACTCGGCCACGATGCCGAGGTTGCTGAGCACGCTCGCCATCATCTTGAGGTCGCCGAGGCGGCGGCGGACCACGAGGCTCTGCTCGTACCGGGAGCGCGCCTCCTCGAGGTTCCCGCGCTGAGCGGCGAGCGTGCCTTCGAGATGGAGCACCTGCCCGAGGCCCTTGTCATCGCCGAGCACCTCGAAACCGGCGCGGGCACGAGCGAGGCGGTCGGTCGCCTCGTCGAAGCGGTTCTGCTTGCGCGCGACCTCCGCGAGCGCGGCTTCGCACCATGCACGTGAGCGCTCGTCGCCGATCGCCTCGGCCAGCTCGAGCGCGGAGGTCTCCGTCGTGCGAGCGCGCTCCCAGTCGCCGACGAGCTCGAGCACCTTGCCGACCTCGAGCAGCACGTCGACCCGGTGCGCGTCGGGAAGCAGTGGCGCCAAGCGCTCGTAGTAGTCGATCGCCGCGGCGTTGGCGTAGGATGCCTGGGCCCGCTCCGCGGCGAGGCGCAGGTAGAGGCGCTTCTTCGGCTCGTCGGTGCTGTGCCAGTAGTGGTGGGCGAGCAGGTCGAGCCGTCGCTCGATCGCGTCTGGCTGTTGCTCGAGGTAGGCCCCGACGTGGCTGTGGAGCGTCGCACGGAGGGCGTAGGGCAGGCTCTCATAGGCAACTTCCTGCGTCACAGCGTGCTTGATCAGGTAGGACTCGTCCTCCTCACGGTCGGGCGTGACGAGGTCGACTCGGCTCAGCGTCCCGAGGCTTGCGCGCATGTCCTCGATCTCGCCGAGCTCCGGGTAGACGGCGGGAAGCGTCGGCGCGCGGAACACGCGGCCGACCACGCTCGCCACCTTGAGCGCCCGCCGAGGGGCCTCCGTGAGCGTGTCGATGCGGCTGAGGACGAGGCTGTGGAGGCTGTCGGGGAGCTCGAGCGCGCGTAACGCGCGCTCATCGGCAGGGTCGACGCCCTGGTCGCGCACGTAGTTCAGAAGCTCCTCGGCGTAGAACGGGTTTCCCTGCGCGCGGCTCACCACGAGGTCACGCAGCGTGGCCGCGACAACGGTGCCCTCCCCATGCAGCTGCGACAGCTTCGATTGCACGAACGCGGACATCTGCACCTCATCGAGCACCGCCAACTCGAGCTGTTCGATGTCCGGCAGCTGCCCAAGCGCAAGTCCCTGCGGCAGCGCAGCCTCGGGCCGGTAGACGAGCACCAGCAGCACTGCTGTCGTGGCGATCGTGCGCGAGACCGCATCTAGCAGGTCCCGTGAGAGCGGGTCGAGCCAGTGGCAGTCCTCGAGCACCAACACGAGCGGCTCGCTGGCGGCCCTCGCGCGCAGGCAGTCTGCGAGCAGGTTCTCCAGCGACGTCTTACGGAGCTTGGGGTCGAACGAACGTGTGAGCTCCGTGTCGGGAATCGGGAGGCCGAGCACGGCGTCGAGCAGCGGCGCGCGCGGAACGAGGGCGCCGTCGATATCGCCGAGGGTCCGCTCGAGCGCCGCGACCTGCTCGGCGGCGGCTGCGTCCTCGTCGAGTTCGAGCAGAGCGCGCCAGATGTCGCGCCAGACGAAATAACCCGTGCTCGTGCCGTACGACTGGCACTCGCCGGCGGCCACGAGTACGCCACGACGGCTGGTGGCGCGCATGAACTCGGCCACCAGGCGGGACTTTCCCATGCCGGCCTCCGCCGACACGCCAACGATCCTGCCCCGTCCTGCGACCGCGTCCTGCAGGCGCGCTTCCAGCACGGCGATCTCCTCGGTCCGCCCGACGAGTGGTAGCTGGTAGCGCGCCACACGCCGGGAGCGGCGCCCAGCCGCTCCCGTCAACGAGTACGCCGTGACGGGCACCGCCTTGCCCTTCAGCGGCAGCGGTTCGAGCGCAGTCCACGAGAAGCCGTCGCTCAGGCCACGCCGCACCGGGTCGGAGATGTAGATCCCGCCGGGCGGGGCCTTCGACATCAGCCTCGCCGCGAGGTTGACCGCGTCGCCGAGGCAGCCGAACGTCCTACGCCTGGCGTGGCCGTAGGTGCCGCTGTGCAGACGGCCGTAGGAGATCCCGACCCGGATCTCGCGTGCGGCGGTCGAGTGCTCGAGCGCCCGCAGCTCCAGCGCGGCGGCGCACGCCCGCTCCGCGTCGTCCTCGTGGGCAATTGGTGTCCCGAACACTGCGTACAGGTAGGCGCCCTTGTCGCCGAGCGTCAGCGACAGCAGGTTGCCGCCGTAGCTCACGAGCGCTCGCTGCGCCGCGCGCACGAACTCGTCGAGCCGCTCAGTCGCCGACTCGTCGGCGTCGTAGTCGATCCCGACGAAGCTCACGAACAGCGGGTAGGCGGGGCGGAGCTCCGCCAGGAACTCGCCGCGGCCAGCCGCGAGGCGCTCGTAGACGGGCGCGAGCAGCCACGGACGGGCGAGCTCAGCGGAGAGCTCTCGCGCCTCCTGAGGCGGCCTCGCCTGCGGCAGCGGCTCGCTCAGGCGCGCGATCACGGTGACGGTGCCGGCTTGCGCCGACGTGCGGGTCTCCCCGAGCTCGGCACGGCGACCAAGCGCCGCAAGCGCCGACTCATGCACGAGGATCTCGCCCTTCTCGGCGAGCTGCTCGACGGCGGCGATCCGGTCGACGAGGCTGCCGGCGAGCACGTCGATCAGCTGGATCTCGGGATCGCCGACGACAAACCTGCGCGCCGGCCCGACCGCGATCGCGACCTTGAGCGCGAGCTGGATCGAGCGGCCGCCGGGCAGCGTGACCTCGCCCTCCCGGCGCATCGCCGCCTGCATCCCCGTGCCGCTGGCGGCGGCGCGCAAGCCGTCGTCGCCGTCCAGCCAGCACGTGATCGCATCTCCGCTGAAGTAGATGACCTCACCGCCGTAGCGGTCGAGCTGCTCGATCACGGCATGGAACACGCGATTCAGGTGACCGGTCAGGACCTCGGATGCGCGCTGCGAGCCGAACTCTTTCGCGAGCGCCTCGCTGAGCGGCGTAAAACCCGAGATGTCGGCGAACAGCGCCGCCCCGTGGACGCGCTCGGGGAGCGTAGTGCCCGCGGCGAGCGCGCCGCGCCGGTCGCCTGGAACGTAGGCCGACAGAGGATCAGCTGATGTCCCCGCTGCTGTCATGGCAGCGAGCTCGGTTCGAGCGTCAAGCCCTGGCTGCGCGCCGCAGCAACTACCTCGAGTGCCACGCGACGACGATACTGTAGGCCGCGCCTCAAACGAGCAGACCCGCGCCGGCCAGCTCGCCGTTGGCCGGCCCGGCCTCCAACAGGGCCGCATCGCCTAGCGCCGCCAGGAACGGCTCGCGCTGCAGCACCCAAAGCGTCACCTCCACGATTGCGGTGACCGTTGCCTGGCGCGGAACGTTGTGAAGCAGCGCGATCTCCCCAAAGCAGTCGCCCGCCTCCAGGATCCGCACCGGCCGCCCGCCGACCGTGACCCGCGCCTCGCCACCGAGCAGGACGTAGAAGCAGTGGCCCGGATCACCCTCGCGGACGATCTCCGAGCCCGCCGGCGACGAGGTCACTTCACCCAACGCCGCCAGCGCATGCGGTTCGATCGCGCCGAACAGCGGCACCCCGGCCAACACCTCCTCCACAGACTGTCCGGTCGAGCGCCTGACCCGGTTGGCCACCGGATCCTCGCTGCCAGTCGCGGCGGCGACGAAGTCGGCGCCGTCCAGGTACCACAGGCGGCATGGCTCCAGCGCGGTCACCGTCGCTGTGCGCGGCGACGCTCGCAACAGCGCCTTCTCGCCGAAGCTACCTCCCGGCCCGAGCACGGCGACGCGATATCCGATGATCGTCACCTCCACGCGGCCGCTGTCGATCAGATAGAAGCGGTCACCGACATCGCCTTCGTGCACGATCACGGTGCCCAGTCCCACTGTGGTCGGCTCCAGCCGCGCCGCCAGGCTCTCCAGCGACAGCATGGTCATGCCGCGGAAGCTGGGCGTCGCGCGCAGCGCCGCCAGCGGCCGCTCCCGCGCCTGAGCGCGGCGGTCGACGGCCAGCAGGCCGCTGCCGGAGACGGCGACCAGCAGCGGCAGTGGCGCTCCGACGACGATCAGCGCAACGCGGACGCCGACGAGCCCCAGCAGCGCAGGCGCCGCCAGCGCGCCGATTCCCTCCAACAGGAGCTTTGAAGATTCGATGGCGGCGACGCTGGGGGCTAGCAGCCGGCTCTCGACCACGCGGTGCACGAGCGCGTTGGAGAATGAGTCGGCCAGCGAGAACGCCGCTCCCCACACAACCACCAACAGGACGGCGGGCGCCGCAGTGGCGATCAAGCCGACCATCACGATCGGTGCTCCCGCCAGGGCGAAGGACAGTGCCGCAGGGAAGGCGAGATCAGCTCGACCCGCGAAGCGCAGCGCGATCGCCATCGCGGCCGCCGCCCCGATTCCGGCCGCGGCCATCAGGATCCCGACACCGGCGTTGCCCAGGTGTAGCAGCCGAATCGAGGTGAACACGCACAGTGTGGTCCATAAGCCGCGGGTCAGCGAACGGGTGGTGCCCAGGATCAGCAGCGGCCGCGCCTGGTGAGTGATCTGCGAGAAGCCCGTCCCGATCGTCCCCCACCGAGCGTGGCTGCCGGAGCCGGCGCTGGGCGCGGCCAGCACCGGCGTCGTCGCGTCAGCTCGTAGTGGCGCGACCAGGCCAGCGGTGACTCCGAATGCAACCGCCGCCAGAGCGATGGTCGCGTCCGGCGCAATCACGAGCAGGGAGACGCCCCCGGCCAGCGCGCCGATCGCTTGCGCCAGCGCCTTGGACGACGGCACGCTGCCCGCCGCTGCCGAGAGCTCCCGCGGCGTGGCGGCGAGCGCCGGCAGGATCGCCGACTGCACCGGCCGGTAGGGCGCCGCGATCACGGCGTCGATCCAGACGATCGCCACCACAATCGCCAGCGGCGCATGGGCGGCCACGGCCAAGCCGATGGCGGCGACCGCAGCGGCGCGGCTGAGCGCGAGCATCCTCAGGACTGACGTGGGCGGGCGTCGGATCAGGTAGTTCAGCAGCGCCGAGCCGAGCAGCGCACCGGACGCGAAGCGGGCGCCGACTAGGCCGACCGCAAACGCGCCGTAGGCCCGGTAGCAGTGGATCGAAAGGGCGGTGACGTAGGTCCACTCCGCAACGTTCACCGCGAACCACGACACGCCCACCCGTCTCAGCGGTGAACTGGCCGCCAGTAACTCCTTCATCGTTGAGCGCATCTGCGACTAACGGTCGCCGCACGGTTGCTGGTGCGCCAGTCGGCTGCCGGTTACAAAGTGAACACAACTCCGGGTCTGCGCAAGGCGTCCCCACTGACGAGCCGGAACGTCGCCCCGTCGTCGTGATGTCGACGGTGCGGTCGTGCGCGATGGCGGCCTGGATCGCCTGATTCATGGCAGTCGACAGTGCCAGAGGGCGACGCGGCTCGCGTCGGATGCGCAAAACGCCACCGTTCGACCTGCTCAGGGACCACATGGTCAGGGACCACATGCTGAGGGACCACAATCGGCACCAACCGAGCTGCTTTGGGTCCTTGGCCTTCGTATAGCTGCACGCGAACCCAATCCGGCAGAAACATCGACGTTTTGGGTTCGTGAGCATGCTCCGCACCGCTCCTCGCCCCTTCGCACCTTCGGAAGGCGTACGTTGAGCACTTGACATAGATTGGTGCTGATCCTCAACCCGCGCAGCGAGCAGCACTACCACCACCGGCCCGATCGTCGAGCGGACAAGGACCGCAGCGCGGCGGAGTTACCGGGACACGAGCCTGCCTGCCGGGCCGACGGCCGCTCGGCTTGAGGGAACTCGCAACGGCGGCGGAGATAGGCTTTGAGCAGCTGTGATCACGGGAGCACACGCGATCATCTTCACCAAGGACGCCGAGAGCGTGCGTGCGTTCCTGCGCGACGTGCTCGGGTTCACGTCGGTCGACTCCGGCGGCGGCTGGCTGATCTTTGCTCTGCCCCCGGCCGAGCTGGCTGCCCACCCGACCGACGGCGATGGGCATCACGAGATCTATCTGATGTGCGACGACATTCAGCTCACCGCCAAGGAGCTCGCGGCCAAAGGCGTCAGGCTCACGCGGCCGATCACTGACGCCGGCTGGGGTCTGATTACGGCGCTCGAGCTTCCCGATGGAGGCGAGCTGGCTCTTTACGAGCCGAGGCATCCCCGTCCGCCCGGCGCCGGCACCTGACAGCTGTGTGCGCGGTGAGCGACCTTGGGCGAGGCGACGGAGCGCTCCGCCAGCGTCGCAGGGTCGCCTCCGCAACATCGTAGCCGCGTCGGATGGCGGTAGATCGGGAAACTGGACCGCGCGGTCCGCATTGGCTACGATTTGTCTGTGGCGAGATCCGAGAACCACAGACCGGCAGCCGATCCGAACTCGATCGACCGCGAGACGCTGGTCGTGGCCGGCGTCGTTTTGCTGGGAGCGATCATGTCGATCCTCGATACGACGGTGGTCAACGTCGCCATCGACCATCTGGCGGTCGCTTTTCGCTCGTCGTTGACGACGATCCAGTGGGTGGTTACGGGTTACACCTTGGCGCTGGCGTCGGTGATCCCGGTTACGGGGTGGGCAGCGGATCGGTTTGGGACCAAGCGGATCTACATGTGGTCGCTGGTGCTGTTCACGCTCGGCTCGGCGATGTCCGGCCTGTCGTGGAGCGCCGGCTCGTTGATCGTGTTCCGGGTCCTCCAAGGGATCGGCGGCGGAATGATCATGCCGGCGGTGATGACGATCATGACCAAGAAGGCGGGTCCGCATCGCATGGGCCGCGTGATGGGTGTGCTCGGCGTTCCGATGCTGCTCGCGCCGATCGTCGGCCCCATCCTCGGCGGCTGGTTGGTCGACGACGCCTCCTGGCGCTGGATCTTCTTCATCAACCTCCCGATCGGAGTGCTCGCGTTCGTGCTCGCGCAGATCGTTCTCGAACCCGATCAACCGCAGCCGACGCATCGCCTGGACTGGCTGGGCATGGTCCTGCTGTCGCCCGGCCTGGCACTGTTCATCTTCGGCTTGGCGGAATCCGCCAGCTATGGGTTCGGGGCGCTGCGGTCGTGGGGTCCAGCGGCGGCGGGCGTGCTACTGATCGCCTCGTTCTTTGCTCACAGCTGGCGCACCGAAGCGCCGCTGATCGACATCCGGACGTTCACGCACACCCGAGCCGGGGCGGCGGCTGGAATGTTCACGCTGTTTTCGGTCGCGTTTTTCGGCGCGCTGCTGCTGGTCCCGCTGTATTACCAATCGGTACGGGGCGCCTCCGCCCTCGACGCCGGGCTGCTGCTCGCACCGCAGGGGATCGGCGCGATGGTGACGATGCCGCTCGCCGGCCGCCTGACCGACCAGTACGGGCCCAACTATCTACCAGCTGCGGGAATCCCGTTGCTGGTGATCGGACTCGCTCCGTTCGCATTCGTGACTGCGCACACCTCTTACGTGCTGCTGTGTGGCTTCAGCGTCGTGCTGGGGCTCGGGATGGGCCTGTCGATGATGCCGACGATGACCGCCGCGATGCAGGCCGTCCCGCTGGCCGCGATCGCGCGGACCAGCACCGCCATGAACATAATCCGCCAGGCCGGCGCGTCGATCGGCACCGCGATCCTGTCGGTGCTGCTCGCCTCGGCGATTACCAGCAAGTTCCGGGCGGTCCCCGGAGTCAAGGCCGGCGGCGGCGGACTCGCCTCGCTGCAGGAGCTCTCCCGCGCCCACCACGCCGCGGTCGCGGGTCCGCTGGCGAGCGCCTTCGCTTCGACCTTTGTGTGGGCTGTCGTGCTGCTGGCCGTCGCGTTCGTGCCAGCGCTCGCGATGGCGTTCTTCCGGCGCACCGCCTGGACTGTTCCGGCCCGCGCTGCGGCCGAACGCCAAATGGTCCCGGACTGACGGTTTCTGAATCCGGTGGGAACTTCGGACTCCGGCCACGATTGGCATGCCCGGGCTCCGCAGAGAAGTCCCGGGGCTTGCTGACGGACCCACATCGCTGTCCATCTGGTCTGGTTCTAGCTATCATGACTATTATCTGTTGCAGTTCTTGTTCAGTTCCGGGATGCTGTACGCATGACAGATCACACCGAACAGGCACACGCACCGAGTCCAAGCAAAGAGCGGTGGTGTAATCGCACGGGCTCGACGCGGAACCGACCTGACCCGGCCGTCAGAGGTCGCCAACTGACGATCGACCCCGTCTTCGTTGTTTCGTTGCTGATTTTCATCCGCAGCTAATACGTCGCGGGCACCCTCAGAGGAACATGTCGGGCGCGAGAACCGCTCAGAGATCCGACGATCGCGCCGGGAACCGATGACGATCCTGGCGCCACGGCGCTGATAGCGGCACGTTTGCTTCCGACGGACGCCGGCCGGGACTGATCAGCATGCAAACCGCGACGATCATCGAACGTGAGCTTGATGCGCGTGCGGCCGACCGTCCGACGCTCGCTCCGCCGGCCATGCCCCGGCGTGGACTCGATCGGTTCGAATGGGGTGTGCTGCTCGCGTTCGCGGCGGTTTCGGCGTGGGTATTGGGCCTTGATTTGTGGCAGATGATCGTCGATGGTCGGGTGTGGACGGGCACGGATGGGCTGTTCCTGACCGATCAGATGCAGTACCTGGCGTGGATCCAGTCCGCGTCACGGCATGTGCTGGTGTCGGATCTGTTCGTGCTGCACTCGACCGCGGCCGACTACCTCCAGCCGCTGGTCGCGATCTCCGGTGCTCTGACGGCGCTCGGTGTCGCGGCATGGCTGTCACTGCTCTTGTGGCAGCCGATCGCGGTGCTCGGAATGTTCTTCGCTGCACGGGCGTTCGCGCGTCATAGCCTGGAGGGCCGCTCGGCGCAGCGCGCAGCGCTGGTGATCGGCTTGTTCGGTGGTTCGCTGCCGGCGATCGGAGACCTGTGGCCTGGCTTCTGGTCATGGGGGTATCCGTTCTCGTTGATCGCGATCGCGGCGATGGCCGGAGCGCTGCTCGCCTACTCGCGTGCATGCGCCAGCGGGCGGGTGTCATGGGCGCCGCCCGCATTGGGAGCGTTGGCCGCATGGCTGCATCCGTGGCAAGGGGAGGCGCTGATCCTGATCGTGATCGGCGCCGAGCTGGCGCTCCGCCGAAGCGTTCGGGTGGACTCCGGCGGTACCGTTCTGATCGGCGCCGGTCGCGGCACGCTGGCACGCAGACGCATTGCGCTGCCGGCCGTGACCGTGATCGCCACTGGGCTGCCGCTGCTCTACTACATGGTGCTCGCACACGCCGACCCGCAGTGGGGAATCGCGCAGGCGCAGAGTAAGCACACCTTTTCGCTGGCGACTATCGCGCTGGCGCTCGCGCCGTTCCTGGCGGCCAGCGCGCTTGCCTACCGTCATCGCCCGCGCAGCTTCATTGCTGCCGCGACACGCTGCTGGCCACCGGCCGCGCTCGTCGTCTTCCTCCTCTCGGAGACGGGACTCAGTGCCACCCCACTGCATGCATTCGCAGGAATCACGATTCCACTCGGCGTGCTCAGCGTCGAGGGCCTGCAGACAAGCGGCTGGCGGCGGCTGGCGCGGTGGCGCGTACTCGGGCCGGTGCTGGTCGCGGCGGCGACGATCCCGACCACGATCGCCGAACTGAGCACCGCCCAGGCATACGTGAAGCCGACAGCGGCCAACGCCAACTTCATTGCCCACGACGAGCAACGCGCGCTCAACTACCTCGCCTCCGACCGGCAACCGGGCGGCGTGCTGACAAGCAGCTACCTGGGGCTGATCACACCCGCCGACACCGGCCGCCAGACCTACCTGGGGGCCTGCCAATGGTCAGAGCCGAACTGCGCCGGCAGGGAAGCACTCGTGCAACGCGTCTTCCAGACACCGGGCATCACGGCGCAAACCGTTCGCAGCGAGGTGCTGGAAACCGGCGCGCGGTTCGTACTCGCCTCAAACTGCACTTTGCCCGGCAAGAACCTCGATCCGATCCTCGCGCCGATCACGCTCTCGTTGCATCGCTTCGGATGCGCGACCGTGTACGAAATCGGGCGCCCACAGCCAGCTTGATGCGCGCCAACATGATGCGATCAAGCTCAGCGGTCATCAGCGACATCCAACGCGCCGCCACCAGTCGCTTTGGCTCGATACAAGGCTTGGTCGGCGGCGCGCAACGCCTGCTCGGGATCGAGGATCCCGCCGGGCCCAAACGATGCCACCCCGACGCTGACCCCCGAGGACCACTCCCGCAGGGCCGCACGCGCGGCCGCGGCGATCTTCCGCGCGACCCTCGACGCGCCCCGCGGATCGGTGCTCGGCAAGAGCACCGCGAACTCGTCGCCGCCGAGGCGCGCAGCCAGGTCGCTGTCTCGCAGACTGCTCGTCAGCGCACCCGCGAGCTCGCGCAATAACCGATCCCCGGACTGATGCCCGTAGGTGTCGTTGACCTGCTTGAACCGGTCGACATCCACCAGGACCACTGCACCGCCTTGACCATGGCGTTGCGCCAAGCGCACAGCTTGATGTAACGCGCTCTCAAAACGTCTTCGGTTGTACAGGCCGGTCAACGGATCGCGCTCGGACTGATCGCGCAATAACAGCTCCAAGCGCTTGCGCTCGGTGATGTCCAGGACGATCGCCGAAACGCCCACGATGCGCTGATTCTCAGGCGCATATACAGGGGCGAGGTCGACGGTGATATCCACCACGCGCCCGTCGCGGTGACGGATCTTCGTGTCGTGTTGGAAGACATCAGCCCCGCCGAAAGCGCGGTCTACGGCTGCGTCGAGCTCGGCTCCATGCGATTGCGGAACCAGAGCCGCCAACCGCTGTCCGATAACGCTCGGCTCGCCGGCGCCCAGCACCAGCTCCGCACGGGCGCTGACGGTCCTCACAATGCCCTCGGCATCCAGCGAGATCAGAGCGTCGTGGGCACTGTCGGCAACAGCCAGAAAGCTCACCGCGCGAGGATCTCCCACATGCTCGGCGTCCGCGAACGCCAGCTCGTGCAGCCCACCCGCGGGGTGTCGGATCAGCGTCGCCCTGCACGTGCCCGCAGTGAGCCGAGCAACCGCCCCGTGGCGGTCCCTCGCGTCCGCCGCCTCCCACAAAGCCCGCCACAGAGCGGTCTGACCACCAGCGAACGGCAGCACTGCATCGATCTGCGCCCCGATCGAGGCCGGTTGGAGACCCAGACGGCGACGCGCGGCTATGTTCACCGCCGCGATCCGTCCGGCATCGTCCAGCAGCAAGCGCGGCTCCAGGCTTCGCTCGAACGCATTCCTGAACGCGTCGACAAACGCCTCGGGGCCGGCGGAGACAGCCAGGTCAGATCCGCCCAATACATGATGCTCAACACTCGTGACGCCACGGCGCCGCTGGCGTGCTCTTGCATAGCAGCCCGACCACCCGCTCCAAAACGCCGCACACACGTACCCGCCGATCCCGCAAATCCTTGAACGCATCATACCCTCAGGGGCGCCGTTTGAAACATCTGCCGATCTGCGTTCCATCGAACTTGTGTCCAAGCTGTGCCTCTAATATAAGAGTCTGTGGTCGTCGCCCTCGAATCTGAATCAGCCGAGCCGCCGCACTCGGCTGCGCAGCGGGCATACGCGTTCGTCAAGGAGCGGCTGCTCGATGGCCGTTACGCGAACGGCGTGCTGCTCAGCGAGAACGCGCTCGCGCGCCAGCTGGGAATCAGTCGCACGCCGGTGCGCCAGGCGTTCGTGCAACTGGAGACCGAGGAGTTCGTCGCGCTCTACCCACGGCGCGGGGCGCTCGTACGGACGGTCTCCCCCGCCGAGGCCGACGACGTCCTCGAAGCGCGACTGCTGATCGAGCTTCATTGTGCCCGGCGCGTCGCGGTCGACGGCGAGGCGCTCGCGGCCGCGCTGAATGGGGCGATCGCCGAGCAGGAGCGTGCGCTGCTGGACGCCGGCGCCGGCTTCGTGCGAGCTGACCGCGGGTTTCATCGCCTGATCGTCGCGGCCAACCGCAACGAGATCCTGACCCACCAGTACGACGCACTCTGGGATCGCCAGCAACGCATGCTGGCAACGGCAATCGCCCGCGACAGCGCGCGCATGACCCAGTTCATTGCCGAGCACCGCCAGATCGCCGCCGCGATCGAGCGATGCGACCCGACTGCCGCCGCCGAGCTGATCTCGGCGCACCTGCGCGGCGCCTACGAGCGCGCGCGATCGCGCTTCTGAGCGCTCGCGGGGGCTGCCGGCGCCACGCGCCTGCAGCTCGAGCTTGGTCGCGTTGTACAGGGGTGAAGGGCGGCGTGGAGCAAGGCCTATAGGACTTGCGAAGGGTCGGAGAACTCGCGGAACAGGCCGGTCACGATGAACACCGTCTGCTCGGCGATGGCGACGGCGTTGTCAGCGATGCGCTCCAGCGCACGTGCCGCCAGGATCATGAACATCGCCCACTCGCGCACCTCGATGTCGTCGCCGATCTCGACGGCACGGTTGAACAACTCTCGGCTCAAGCGGCCGATACCGGCGTCGCTGCGCACGAGATCTCTCGCCAGCGCGACGTCGCGCGTCTTGAACGCCTCCCGGGCGAGCGTCACCTGGTTGCGCGCGAGCTGCCCCATGCGCGTGATCGCCTCGAGCGTCTGCGGGTCCGCCGGCGCCTCCGCGCTCGAGAGCTTGACCAGCTTCGCGATGTTCGCGCACTGGTCTCCCATGCGTTCGACGCACCGGATCATGTGCAGCAACGCCGCAACGATTCGCAGGTCACCGGCGACCGGCGACTGGCGGGCGAGCAGCGACAGCACGCCCTGATGGACGTCGAGGTAGCGCCCGTCGATCCGGCGGTCGTCGGCGATCACCAGTTCGGCGAGCTCGACGTCATGCTTGGTCAGCGACTCGAGTGCCCAGTCGAGCTGCCCGATCACGAGCTTCATGCCTCCGAGCGTCTGCAGCTCGAGCTCCTTGAGGTCTTCGCGGTACTGGTGGCGAGTCTCGTACATGACGCTAAGGCGCTAAGGGCGCGCGCAGAAATTACTGCTGCGGAATCCGCCGAGTGGCTGGGCGTGTCTGGCGTCGCCCCCTCGCCGCGATAATACCGGGAGTATTTGAGGGCGTGCGGGCGTTGTCAGGCGCGTCCAGACGCCGTCGGAAACAGCAGTACTTTCTGCGGGTGCCCTAGTGCGGCGGCATGGCGAAGGCCGTGCTCGCCGCGCTCAGAGACTCGGGCTTCAGCACCGGAACGCTGATCGCGCGCAACCGGGAGACGGGCGAGCAGCTGGGCAGCCGCTACGGATACGGCTGGCGAGCCGAGCCGCAGGAAATCCAGGCGAAGCTGCTGATCAACGCCACGCCGATCAGCATGGCCGGCGGCCCGGCGGCCGCCGGGCTGCCGACTACAGGGGGAACTTCGGCCTAATAGTGCTGTGGTAGATGAGCCATGAGCGGCCGTCATGCAAAACTGCTTTTGTGCAGGGGCCTGGGCGAAAAACGACGGAATCCGCGACGTTTTTCGCCCACCCTCCCCGGAAGGCGCCGCGAACGCCGCCGATCGCATGCTCGATAACCCAAACCGGGGTCAGCTGAGCCGGTTTGGGTCCGTGGCTCTCGTAGAGCTGCTCCAGAGCCCGAACCGCCAAAGGCAGCGTCGCTTTGGGTTGCTCAACAGCTTCACAGCAGTCCTCGCCCCGGCGCGGCCGAGCAGATCTCCCCAGCGAGCGTCGATCCGGCCGCTCCGGGGTTGCTGCGCCCTCCAGCAAGCCACCGCGCGCCCCGACCGCTGACTCGAGGCACGCCACTACCACGGCAAAAAGCGCCCGATCAACAGGTCAACACAACTGATGACCACCTGCCAGAGCATACTAACTACTAAGAGCCTGTCCGAATTACCCAGTGTGCGGCTGGCGAGCGCCGGACCAAGCGAGACGATGCGGGCGGGAGGCGCCGCGTAGCAGGGCTACGCAAGCCTTCCGACCGTGCCGTCTCGCGCCGGTCCGCCGCCGCCAGACGTGCGCGGCGTAATTCGGACAGGCTCTAAAGCCGCGCCGGATCCAGGTGCAGCGCCGAGCTCACGTTCTCGAGCACGCTCGCCGGCGTGAACGGCTTGACGATGAACCCCTTGGCGCCGCTCCTCAAGGCGTCGACGACCTTCTGCTCGTCAAGGCAACCCGAGCAGACGACGACCGTCAGCGACGGATCGATCATCAGCATGTGCTGCAGCGTCTCGATGCCGCGACGCCCTGGCATCACGAGATCGAGGGTTACCAGTTGGGGACGTAACTCGCGAACCATACCTGGCGCGGTGAGACCGTTGTCGGCCTCGCCGATGACCTCGTGCCCGGCATCTTCGAAGATCTCCCGTAAGAGCGTGCGAATCAACAGGCTGTCGTCAACAATCAGTATGGAAGCCATGAACTTTCCGGTGGGAGCTTGGGCGGCCACTCTGGCCGCCTCGTATTTCTAAGTACTAGAGCATCGACCGCTGCGGGGCCCCCTCGCGAGCATCAGGGCGGCGACTGGACGGCCATTCGGTGTCCGGCGCGCGCGGCCCGCGACCGGCGCGCGACCCGCGACCCGCGCGACCCGCGACCCGCGCGACCCGCGACCCGCGCGACCCGCGGCCGCTAACACACAATGCCCAGCAACCCGCGCGGCCGGCGCGACCGCTCGCAGACAATACGTAGCGGGACACGATCTAGGAGCGACAGGCATGACACAAGAGAACGGGCACAAGCCCACGATCGCGATGCTCGGGACGGGGCGGATGGGCGCCCCGATGGCGCGCAACCTGCTCGCCGCGAGCTTTCCGGTGCGCGCCTGGAACCGGACCTTCGAGAAGGCCGCCGCGCTCGGGCCCGCGGGCGCCGAGGCGACCACGACGCCGTCGGCGGCCACGCAGGCCGCCGACGTGCTGATCACGATGCTCAGTGACGGGCAAAGCACCGAGCAGGCGATGCTCGGCGACCATGGCGCGCTTGCGTCGCTTGCTCCCGGCGCGATCTGGATCCAGATGGGCACGATCGGGATCGCCTGGACGGCGCGCTTGCAGTCGCTGGCCGGCGAGCACGGATGCGCGTTCGTCGATGCTCCGGTATCCGGTAGCGATGGGCCGGCGCGCGAAGCGAAGCTCGTGATCCTCGCCGCCGGCGACGAAGGCCTGAGGCCCCGAGTACAGCCGATCTTCGACGCCGTCGGCCGGCGCACGCTGTGGCTCGGCGCGCCCGGCAACGGCTCCGCGCTGAAGCTCGTGCTCAACGCATGGCTGGCAGCAACCGTCGAGGCTGCCGCGGAGTGCGTGGCGCTGACCGAGGAGCTCGGCCTGCAGCCGAGCCTGTTCACCGACGCGCTCGCCGACCTCCCGATCGGCTCCCCGTACGGCGTGATCAAGGCCAAGGCGATGATCGCACGCGAGTTCGAGCCGGGGTTCGCGCTGCGCCACGCCCTCAAGGACGTCGTGCTCGCGCTGGACGCGGTCGCTGGCCACGAGCTCGAGCTGCCGCTGTTGGAGCTGATCAACGAGCGCTGGTCCGATGCCGTGCAGCAGGGCCACGGTGATCAGGATCTGTCCGCCGCGGTGAGCACCCTGCGCTAGGGCTGGCGAGCCCTAGAGGGACGCCCGAGGCGGGCGAGCTCGGGCACCGCTGACTACAGCGCCGCGATCGCCAGGAACGCCTGCGTCGCGGCCGACAGCGGGCCGTGGCGGTGGATCAGCCCGACCGCACGCGTGATCGCCGGCTGCGCGCTGCGCACGATTGCGCCGCGCCGCTGCGCCTCGCGGGCGAGTCGGGAGGGCAGCAGGGCGGCGCCGGCGCCGGCGAGCACAAGCGGCACGATCGCCTCGCGGGCGGCGGTCTGCACGGCGATCTGGGGCGTGACGCCCACCGCGGCAAGCGCCTGCTCGAGCAGGATCCGGGTTGAGGTCCCGGGTGGGCCGACCACCAGCGGCGTGCGGGCCAGTTCGCGGGCTCCCAGCGGCAGCTCACCGGCCGGCGGCGCCTGCGGTCCGAACACGAACAGGAGCTCTTGCTCGCCCAGGGGGTGGGCGACCAGCTGGTGTCCTGCTAACGGCAAATGCGCGGCACCGAGCTCGCAGGAGCCGTCACGCACGAGCGCCACGACGCCATCGGCGCTGTCGGGTTCGAGCACGCGGACCTGCACACCCGGGTAGCGCTCGCGGAAGCGGCCGATCAGCCCGGCCATCGGATCGACCGCGAGCGTGGCGAGCGCGGCGATCTCGAGCGTGCCCGTGCTGAGCTGGGCGACGCCGCTGATCGCGGCGCGCGCATCCTCGATCGCTCGCAGGATTTCGCGCGCGGGACCAACCAGGGCCTGGCCCGCGCTGGAGAGGCGAAGTCCGCGGCCGACCCGATGGAACAGCTGGACCTCGAGTTCGCTCTCGAGTGCGCGCAGCGTCTGCGACAGCGACGGCTGAGCTACGTGCAAGCGCCGCGCGGCGTGCGTTACGCTGCCCTCGTCCACGACGGCGAGGAAGCAGCGTAGCCGGCGCTCATCCATAGGTCATTACAGCTAATGCTATCCGATATTCGTCTTTGATCTATGGGATATAACGCGCTGCAATTGGCGTGTGAGCCGCTCCGAGATCAAGCCGCAGATCGATTGGATGGTGGAAGATCTGTGCGCCGAGTTCGGCGGGAAGTTCAGCCGCAGGCAGATCGAGGCGCTCATGGACGCTTGCGTGGATGGTCTGATCACCGGCGCCACGATCTTCGAGTACCTGCCGCTGATGGCATACCGGTTCACGCGTCAGCGCCTCCAGGCGCTCGAGCGGGTTCGCGAAGAGGCGCCGGAGAGCCGCCAAACGCAAGCGCCGCGCTGCTCAGCCGGCGAAACCGTTGCGCATGACCGGCGCGCCGTCAGACGAGCTCCCGGCGCAGCACGCGATGGTACGCATCGAACACCACGACTTCGCAGGGGTGCTCGTGTGAAGCGCAGTGGTAGGCAACGCGCTGCGCCTCGTCGAGGGTCCGGCATCTGACCAGTTCGCGCTGGTCGGGGAGCGCGACCTCCCAGCCACCAGCGCGACCCAAGTCCACGCGCACGGTGCGCGTGCCCGCCGGCACGCCTCTCGGCGGCGAAGCTTCGTTCCAGATTGGCTCAGGCCCAGTGCTTGACATCGTTGCCCTCCTTTGCCGCGGCGCGGGCGGGCACTCCACGAGCCGGTGTTTGGATCAGCGCCCCCTGCCAGACGCGGCGCTTGAGGTGATACTCGCCGGTGAGCACATCGCCGATCGCTTCGATCGTTTCCAACCAGGCCAGCGCATCCGCGTGGTCGCCACGCGCGGCGGCTGCGTCGGCCCAGCCAAGCGTTGTGGCGACGGCCGCTTGATGGCGTTCCGCCGGCGCTCCGCCAGCGGGTCGCGCAAGGGTTGCCAGATCCGTTAGGGCGCGTACGACCACAGACTCATTGTGGACGGCATCGTGAGGACTCGCAACGGGTCAAGCTACTAGGGTTCACCTATCGATCGATAGGTTCTTGCGGTAACCGGTGAGAAGAATTTGCTACGCGCCGCGCGCGTCGCCGCCGATCAGCGGCGCCAGCGCGAGCGCGACGCGCAGGCTGAGCGTGTCCCGCTCGACGCTGCGCCCGAGGATCTCCTCGGCCTGGCGGATGCGGTAGCTCACGGTGTTCTCGTGCACGCCCAGCCGCTTTGCGGTCTGGCCGCGGCTGCCGTGCTCGTCGAGGTACACGCGCAGCGTCGCCGCGATTCGCTGCGCGGTGTCCTGATCTGAGTGCAGCCGACCGAG
Organism: uncultured Solirubrobacterales bacterium; assembly: GCA_963709135.1. Classification (GTDB taxonomy): domain Bacteria; phylum Actinomycetota; class Thermoleophilia; order Solirubrobacterales; family Solirubrobacteraceae; genus Palsa-465. The sequence goes on from CAVPVI010000014.1 coordinate 308,981, forward strand.
CTGGCGCTGGACCAGGGCGCGCGACTGCTCGAGGTCGACGGTCGCCATCGCCTCCAAGGCGACCAGCGCGTAGCGTGTCACGCTCGGGGGTGAGTGGCCCGCGAGGGTGCAGACGCGGCGCGCCTGGAGCGCCTCGTGGTGGGTTGCGCGGAAGCCGGCGACCCCAGGCGCGGGTTCACCGATGGCGACATGCACGCGCGACAACCGCTCGTCATGCGGCGACAGACGCTCCAGCGACAGGATCATGTGCGGCGCGCTCCACGACATCCACCCCGCGACGATCAGCGGTCCCAGCGGATGTCGTAACCAAGCTTGCGCGCCGGCGTCGGCCGCGAACCGGGCGACCGCGGCTTCCAGCAGCCGCACGCTGTCCAAATCCCCTGCCGGGCGCTCCAGCCAAGCGCAGATCCCGACGTGGTAGCGGCTGAGGTCGTAGCGCAGGCGCCTGCCGGCGGCGCGGTCATCGAGCTCGTTGTGGTTGAGGATCGCGGCGATCGTCTCGGCACGGATCGCGTCGAAGCTGCGATCGAGCCGATCGTGCTCGGCCGCGTAGAGCTCCGCGAGCGCCGTCGCCTTCTCGACGTAGGCGAACAGACAGCGCCCGGCGATCCCGATCGCGCCCGCCAGCTCGGCGCGGTTGGCCGCTCGCGCGACCAGCTCTCCTAGCAGCAGCTCCCAGAGCGCCGCGTGGCCCAGCCGCTGCAGGCGCAGCAGCGAGGCGCTCGAGAGCTCTTGCTCCGCGGCCTCACGCAGATCCGCGAGCACCGCGTCGGGCAGCTGGATCGCGTCGGCGTCGGCGCCGGCGCCCTCCGCGAGCATCCCGCCGAGCGCGTTGAGGCCCGTCTCGAGGCTGATTCGATTGCGCGCCAGCGCCGCCGGATCATCTCCGGCGATCTCCAGAACCTTCGGCGCCAGCCGCTGCGAGAGGGTTAACGAGAGCTGTGCTGAGCGGCTTTGCAGATCCTCACCGAGCGCGCGCAGCACCGGCTCACAAGCGGACTCGAGGTCCGGTGCAAGTTGGTGTTGGTCAGCCGGAATCACGGTTGATCACCCGCCGCAGAGCGCGCGGTCGCAACTTCAGGTCTGCCGTTGATTGTCGCTCGGTTCCATCATGATGATCACGCCCGCGCTGAGCCCGTTATCGCCACTTCCGCGCGGCAGGCACGTGACCCTGCATTCGAACTGCTTACCGCGACGGTTGGTCGCTTCCAGCACCGACTCCTCGCGCGCGGATGCGCCGGTCAGGCAGGCTCGCAAAGGAGCCTTGAGACGCTCGACCGGCAGCCCGATGTCGAGCGACAGCAGATGCTTGCCGAGCGTCTCCTGCAGCGTCAACCCCCACAGCTCCCGTGCCTGCGAGTTCCACACCTGGACGCGCTGCTCACCATCGATCGCCGCGACCGCCAGGCCGATCGCGCTGAGGACAGTCTCGAGGAACAGGTTCATATCGTGGACCTCGAGCGTGCGCTGGCGCAGCTCCTCGTTGCTGGTCTCGAGCTCCTCGTTGCTCGATTGGAGCTCCTCGTTCATCGTCTCGAGCTCCTCATTGGTCCTCGTTGGTGGTCTCGAGCTCCTCGCTGCTCGCGGCCCACAGCGCCGATTCGACGCTCTCGGCTTGCGCGTCGACAAGGCTCTCGAGCGCGTAGCGATGACCGACGCGGCACTCCCAGCTCGTCACCCCGGCCTCCTCGCGCTCGACCAGCACGCCTCCGCACTCGGGACAGACGGTGTTGATGGCTGCGCCGAAGCCGAGACCGTCTGGTGCCGGTGGATCGTCTGCCAGCCGGGTCTGCCACTGGCCTTTGACCATCTCCGAGATGATCTGCGCGACGCGATTGGATGGCACCACGGCATCGACTGCGACGTGGGCGATCGCACTCGCGGGCATCCCGGAGTACAACGCCTCTTCCGGGTCCCCGCCGCAGCGTCTCGACACCCCCCGCAGATGCGCCGATCGCCACGAGCGCGTGGTTATGCTGTCCGCGACCCACAGCTGGACCTTCCACGCTCACAGGTTACGTCGTCCCGATCGTCCTGCGCATCCCGGCGAGCGCCTGGTCGCCGACGCGCTTGAACGCGGGCGAACGGGGCGTGTCGACGCTTGCCTCATAGCGTGCCATCGGTTTCTCCCTTCGTTTGTGATTGGCGCTCGGTCCCGGTGCTCACATCACCCGCGGCGCTCAGCACGCTTCGGGCCAGGCGCTGGAGCTCCAGCAGCGTGCGGCCAGGGCCGCCGACGAGCGTCGGCACGCCAAGTCCCTCGAGCTCGGCCGCGGTGCCGATCGAGGCGTCACGGATGCAGCTGCAGGTGACCGTCAGGACCGCCAGGTCGAACGGCTGCCGGTGGCAGAAGCTGAGCAGCTCCGCCGCCGGCAGGTCCGCGCCGAGATGGTGCACGCGCCAGTTGTCCTCCCGCAGCGCAACCGCCGCCATGGTCGTCGGGAGGGCATGCCGATCACCTGAGAGCGCTGCGATCACGGCGGCGCCGCGGCGCCGCCCACGGGGGTTGGGATAGTGCGCGCCGAGGATCCGTTCGACGATCGCGCAGGCGCGGTGCTCGACCGAGACCTCCAGCCGACCGGCGCCCCACTGGTCCCCGATCTGCGCCAGCGGCGGCACCAGCACCTCCTGCGCGGCAGTCGTGATCGATACGCCCGCGTCGAGCAGCCCATCCACCAGGCGGCGAGCCTCACGCTCTTCGCCGGCGACCAGGTGCGCGAACACGCGCTTGCTGAGCTCGGCGAGGTCCGCCCTGGAACGCCGCTGCGCGGGTCGCACCGGACGGGCGCGACGCTCCGCGAAGCGGTCGACGACGCTGCCGTCGAGCCGGTAGGAACCCATCACCATCGTGGCCCGCAGCTCGCCGGAGCGCACCCACTTGTAGGCGGTCTGGTAATGCACGCCAAGCCGCGCAGCCGCGGCTTGAAGGTCGATCGTCTCGTCCGCCATGGCGCACACCATAGCGCGCCGCTCCAAAATTACACTGAATCAGACTAAAGACCGTTGAACGGCGCTAAGGTGCCCTAAGGGCCTGCGGCCGAAGGGATCAGGTCAGGATCGCGAACCGACCGCCGCGAGCAGCTCCGCATAGGAGCCGACCAGCGTCACCCGCGCCTGCTCGATCAGCGCGCTGTCGGGGCGGCAACCTTCGCGCACCCACCGGTCCGAGTGGACCATCGCCAGCGCGCGTTGCTCGGCGGCCGGCCGAACCGAGGACTCGGGCACTCCATACAGATGCGAGAACAGCCGCGCCAGGGCTTCGGCGAGCTCGGTGCTGTCGCCGGGGCCGGCCGCATACTGGTGCTCGCGGTGCACGCGCCACCACTCCAGCTCGAGGCTCGCCGCGGTGGCCGGATCAAACTGCTCCGCGGAGCCATGCTGGACGATCCGGTAGAAGCGCTCGAGGGCCCGGCGTGACCCCTCGGGGTCATTGTCGGGCAGCGGCGCCCACAACTGGATCGCGCGCAGCGCATACCACGAGCACCACAGCGTCGCCGGCCACGAGAGACCGAAGGTGTGGCGGCTGAGGGTGATTGCCGACCGCAGCAGCGCCGGCCACTGGCGGCGATAGTAGGCAACCCAGGCGGCGCTCTCCAGCGCCGCCAGGACGGGTGGATCGAACGAGCGGTGAAGCTTGTCGGGAGAGCGGCGCACAACCAAATTCTGACGGGCTCGCATCCCGGGTGATGCAGCACGCCGATCAGCGAACCTGGGGCGCCGCCCAGCCATGCCGGCGACGTGGCTCAGGCCCTCACTGCCCCGGCGACTGCGTCTTGAGACAGCTTCTCAGCGGCCGGCTCAGAGGCGGCGTTGCAATCCGTCAGTCGGTGTTCTCTGACGGGCCTACGAGAGCCAGCTCGCGACGCTTCTGCTCGGCCTCACGCGCGCGCTCCTCGGCCAGGAACTGGCCGATGTCGTCGGCGTACTGGTGAAACGGTGTCGGAACTGCAGGCATTTATTGTCATCCTTGCGCTTATCTGCACGCAGGCAACCGGAGCCACGAGATCGCTACGGCACCGGGCCTACGCTATTTGTCGAGTTGCCCAATCCCCTATGTCACCACGGATACACACAATAACCCACGTGGACCAAAAGTTACGCGATCGACCAACGCAAACTTCCTGCAATCAAGCTTTTGTTGCGCCTGCCACGCAGTCTCGTTACACATGCCACGTCCTGCAAGCAACTTGTGTTACCAGGCTCGTTGCGCCTGCCACGCAGTCTCGTTGCACATGCCACGTCCTGCTCGCAACTTGTGTTACCAGACTGGTTTGCGCCTGTTACGCAGTCACGTTGCACATGCCACATCCAACTCGTGCTAGTCTCCTCGCGGAGACAGTCGGACAGGATGGTGAGGCGGTGAGTGAAGGCATCCGGGGACCAGGCGGGATGGCGCCACCGACCGACGTCGTCAGCCCCCACGGTCAGAAGCTTGACCTTCTGGCCATCGCTCGGCGCACCTGCACGCAATACGACCTCGAGTACCCGGACGAACGCACGCGCTACGGACCGGCCGGCATGGAGTGGTGCGTTCACGACAACCAGCACCTGCTCAACTGGGCTGTGCTGAGCCTGACCGTCGAGCTCGACTTCGAAGCGCAGCTCGCATGGCTTGCCTCGGTTCTCGAGGCACGCAACTTCCCGCTCGAACGGCTTGCCCGTAATCTCGAGCTGCTGGCCAGCACGGTGCGGACGGTATATCCCGGCGAACCCGAGGTTGTGGCGGCGGTGACGCGCGGCGCAGCCCTCGTTGGGAGCCGCAAGACGTTCCTCTGAGCGCCGCAAGGGGCCCCTCCGAACTTGCCGATCCGATCGGCGCCATATACTCGCCGCTGGAGGAGTCGTGGCGCAGCGCAGGGATTCGATCACGTCGACTGACGCTCAGACGAGAGCGTCGATGCCATATCGAGGAGAGCGCCGCTGGAGCGCGATGGCGCCTCGCCTGGACATCCTCTTGACCCTGTTGGACGCGTTGCCGCCGGTCGCCTACTGGGACGTGGAGTTGCGCAACCTGATGGTCAACGAGGCGTTCTGCGACTATTTCGGCGTCACCGCCGAGGATGCCCACGGGCGCCATCTGGCGCAGGTCATCTGGCCCCAGCTGGTACCGATCGTGCTGCCGTTCTTCGAGCGTGCGGCGGAAGGCGAGCCGCAGGAGTTCGACCGCGTCACGCAGGACCCGAACGGCGCGAACGTCTACGCCCACGTCGTGCTGACCCCCGACATCGTCGACGGCAGCGTGCGCGGTGTGGTTGCGCACACGACCGACATCACCGCGCGCCGGCAGGCGGAGCTGCAGCTCGCCTTCACCGAATCGCAGTTCAAGCTGACGATCATGGCCTCGCCGGTTGGGATCGCCCAGCTGCGGATGGACGGCCGGCTGACCCAGAGCAACCCGGCCCTGGCCACGATCCTCGGCCGCTCGCAGGAGGAGCTCGAAGGCCGGTATCTGGCCGAGTTGATCGACCCCAACGCCGACCCCGATCAGGCGCAGCGGCTCGCCGACGTGTTCGTCGGCGCGCCCGCGTCGGTCACGATCGAGTGCGACATCGAACGGCCGGACGGGTCATCGGTCGCGGTCATCCTCAACCTCGCGTGTACCCCCGAGGGCAATCGCGACGGCGTCATCGGCGTCCTGCAGGCGCAGGACATCACTGAGCGCAAGCGAGCCGAGGAGGCCGTCAGGCGCAGTCAGCGACGCCTGGAGCAGGCCGAGGAGATCGCCAAGATGGGCACCTGGGAGTGGGATCTGCGCAGCGGCCGCGGGATCCGCTCGGCGGGCATGCTGGCAATTCTGAAACTCGAGCCAGACAGCGCCGAAGAGAGCATCGAGGAGACCCTGCGCCGCGTGCACGGCGACGATCGCGCGCGCGTGCGGGAAGCCGTGGCGCGCACGATCACCGACCTCGAGAGCATCTCGATCGAGCTGCGCGTGATCCGCAGCGACGGGCGCGTGCGCGTGCTCGACCTGCATGCCGACCCGATTGTCGACCAGTCGGGCACCCCGGTCCGGGTAATCGGCGTCGTTCATGACATCACCGAGAGCAAGCGTGCGCAGGAGGCCCTGAGCGCCGCATCCTCCAACCTCGCCAAGTACGCTGCCGAGCTCCAGCTGTTGGCGGCCGCCACCGACAGCCGGGGCGACGAGACCCCGCCCCATGCGCCGCTCAGTCACAGACAGCTCGAGACGCTGAACCTTGTCGCCCAGGGTCTGACCAATAGCGAGATCGCCAAGCGCATGTTCGTCACCGAGGCGACCGTCAAGTGGCACATCCAGCAGATCCTCGCGAAGACCAACTCGGCCAACCGCACCGAAGCGGTCGTGCGCGTGCTGGGCTCAAGCGCCGGCAGCCGGACAGCCCACTAGTCAGGTGGCTAAAGCTTTGATGTGGGCGGCCGAACACCTGAGTGCCGCACCGGGGCAGTTCTGTGGAGCGGTGCCTTGTAGTCCCCTGACGAGCCGCTGGAGCGAAGTCATTTCTAGGATCGAGCCCCCCAGACTTCGGGTACCCGCAGAAATTACGTTTGAAGGCGCCCGGTGAGCATCGTGAGCGCCGGGTTCGACTGGCGGCGTGAGCTCGATCCGAAGGTCGAGGCGCGAGCTGCCGAGGCGATCGCCCGCTGCGAGCGCCTGCCCGTGCTCGACCGCACGGTCCGCCGCGTGCTCGAGCTGACCGGTAACGAGGAGTCCCAAACCAGCGATCTGGTCGCCGAGCTAGAGGGCGACCCGGCGCTTGCCGCCAACATTCTGCGCTACGCGAACTCCGCCTACGTTGGACGGCCGATCCGAGCCAAGACGATCCGCCAGGCGGTGACGATGGTGGGGCGGCGCGCCACGCGCCAGCTGTGCCTCGAGACCGTCACCTTCCGCTTCTTCGAGTCGGCGCCCGGGATCGGGCGCACCTCGCTCGGCCAACTGCACGTCCACGCCGTGCAGGTCTCGAGGATCGCCACGCACGCGGCCGCCGCGATCGGCATCCCCGCCGACCTTCCGCACCTGGCGGGGTTGCTGCACGATTGCGGCAAGCTCGTGATGCCGGTCGCGTTCGGCGAGGACGCGATGGACGAACTGGTCGCTGCGCACCCGTCGGGCGTGGACCGCGCCGAGGCGGAATGGCAGCGCTTCGGGCTCGATCACGCGTACGCCGGCGCGCTGCTGGCGGAGGCGTCCGGGCTCGACGACGAGATCGTCGCGGCGATTGCCTGGCATCACGGCGGCCGGCGCGGCTGCGTGACCCCGAGCGCGCAGATCGCCTGCGTCCAGATCGCCGACAACGTCGCCTGCATGCTGGCCGGTGGAACCCCGGATCAGACGCTGCTCGACAGCTCGCTGCGGTTCCTGGAGCTCGATCACGACGTGCTCGACCGGATCGCCGAGAACGCGACGGCCGCCAACGCCGACGCGCCCGCCGGCGGCGGCCTGCGCGACCGCGTGGCGGAGCTCGAGCTGCTCGCGAGCACCGACGAGCTGACCGGGGTCGCCAACCGCCGCCACTGGATGTCGCTGGTCAGAGCCTCGATGCGGGCAGGCGAAACTGGCACCGTGCTGCTCTGCGATTTGGACCACTTCAAGGAGATCAACGACACGCATGGCCACCGCAGCGGCGACCTGGTGCTGATGGAGATCGCGCGGATCCTCGCCCGTCACGGGATCGCGGGACGGCTCGGCGGCGACGAGTTCGCCGTCTGGGTGCCGGGCGAGCAGGGCGGCGACACAGCTGCCGAGCAGATCGTCGGCGACGTGACCAAGGCGTTCGACAGCGGCTCGGAGGTCAACGTCGGCATCTCGATCGGGATCGCACCGACCAACAGCGACCTGTCATCGGCGATCGAGCTCGCCGACCGGGCGCTGTATGCGGCCAAGGCGAGCGGACGGCGCCGGGCGTGCCACGCTCCCTAGACCCCGCCGTCCCGCTTTGCCAGCAGCACCTGGATGTCGGTGATCAGCTGATCACTTCCAGCGAGGGCAGGCTGCCGCCGGGGAAGATGTACTGCTTGATGAACGAACGCGATGCCTTCTCGACCTGATCGGCGCGGTCGTCGATCGTGATCGCCTGCAGCAACACTCACAAGCTCGCTCCGAAGTGCGCCGCCACCCGTACGGCGCTCGCGACCCCGTCCTCGTGAAACCCCCAGCCCCAGTAGGCGCCGCAGAAGTGGGTGCGATTGACGCCACTGATCTCGCGCACGCGCCGCTGCGCCGCGACCCCCGCGGCGGTGTAGACAGGATGCGAGTAGGCGATCCGGCGGATCACCTTGCCGGGGTCGATCGCCGCGGTGCGGTTGAGCGTCACGCAGAACTGCTCGCTGCAGCGCAGCGATTGCAGGCGGTTCATGTGGTAAGTAACAGCCGCGCCGGCGTCCGGCGCCGGGAGCAGGTGATAGTTCCAGCTGGCCCACGCCCGGCGGCGGCGCGGGAGCATGCGCACGTCGGTGTGCAGGACCGCCTCGTTGGGCTGGTAGGGGATCGCGCCGAGGATCTCGCGCTCGGCCGGGCTGGGGTCTGCCAGCAGCGCCAGCGCCTGATCTGAATGGGTGGCGATCACCACCTCGTCGAAACGCTGCGGCTGGCCGTCGTGCGTGGTCACGGTGACGCCGTCGCCCGTGCGGACGATCGCCTGCACCGGGGTCGAAAGCCTGATCCGCTGCGAGAACGGTCTCGTGAGCTCCTCGACGTAGCGCGCCGAGCCACCGCGGACAACTTGCCATTTGGGTCTATTGCGTAACGAGAGCATCCCGTGGTTGTCGAAGAATTCCGCGAGGAACTTCGCGGGGAAGTAGGACATCTGCGCCGGGTCCGCGGACCACACGGCCGCCGCCTGGGGAACGATCAGGCGCTCGATGAACGCGCGCGAGAACTGGTGGCACTCCAGCCAGGCGCGCAACGACGGACCCTGCGTGGGGTCACGCAGGAGCGCGCGGGCGGCGCGCTGGAACCGCGGCACCTCCGCCACCATCCGGTAGAACTCGCGATTGACGAGGTGCCGGCGTGCGGCGAACAGACCGTTGAGCGAGGTCGAGCTGTACTCGAAGTTGCGGCCGTCCGAGACGCTGAAGCTCATCTCCGACGGTTGCCAGGCGACCCGCAGGCGGCGCAGCAACCGCTCGAAGTTGGGGTAGTTGCGGTCGTTGAAGACGACGAAGCCGGTGTCGAGGTGCAGGGTCTCATGCGCACTATCTACCCGGATCGTGTTCGTGTGGCCGCCGGCGTAGTCGCCGGCCTCGAACACGGTGAGCTCGTGCTCGCCCGCCAGCAGGTTGGCGACCACCAGACCCGACACCCCGGCCCCGACAATCGCGATTCTCACTGCACGGCGTTCCTGCCGCCTGCGGCGCTGGCGCTGGCGCTCGGGCTTGGTCGAATCGTGGCTGGCATCGGTGGCGACTGCACGGTAACCGAAGCGCAGCGCACCGGCAAACCGCAACCGTGGCTGCGGTTGGTGGCGGTAATCGACGATGATCCGTGGGTGAGCCAGGAACGACACACGCTCTCCGAGCCGGTCTCGCTGGTGCTGATCCGGCGCGTCGCCCAGATAACCGACGACGGGCTTGGCTGAATCGGCGGATCTGCGCGCGGAGGAGTTGCTGCGCCTCGACGCACGACATCTCTGGCATCCGTACAGCCCGATGCCGGCCGGCGCGCCGGCGCTGGTGGTGCGCGGCGCCAGCGGCGTGCGGCTGACGCTGCACGACGGCCGTGAGCTGATCGACGCGATGGCCTCGTGGTGGTGCGCGGTGCACGGCTACCGGCACCCCGTGCTCGACGCCGCCGTGCGCTCGCAGCTGGAGCGGATGGCGCACGTGATGTTCGGCGGCCTCACCCACGAGCCCGCGGCACGGCTCGCGGCGGCGCTCGTGGAGCTGACGCCGGACGGGTTGGAGCACGTGTTCTTCTGCGACTCCGGTTCGGTCGCGGTCGAGGTTGCGATCAAGATGTGCCTGCAGTATTGGCGCGCACAGGGCGCCGGCGAGCGCCGGCGGTTGCTGACCGTGCGCGGCGGTTATCACGGCGACACGTTCGGCGCGATGGCGGTCTGCGATCCGGTCGGCGGCATGCACTCGCTGTTCGCCGGAACGTTGGCCGAGCACGTGTTCGTGGAGCGCCCGCCGGCCGGGGGCTTGGATGCGCCGTTGGACCGCGCATGGGCGGTTGCACTCCAGGAGGCGTTCGCGCGCCACGCGCAGGAGCTGGCGGCGGTGATCGTCGAGCCGGTCGTGCAGGGCGCCGGCGGGATGCACTTCTACAGCCCCGCGGTCGTCGCGTTGTTGCGGTCGTTGTGTGACCGCTACGGCGTGTTGCTCGTCTTGGACGAGATCGCGACCGGCTTCGGGCGCACCGGTCGCATGTTCGCGTGTGAGCATGCGAGCGTCGCCGCCGACGTGATGTGCGTCGGCAAGGCGCTGACCGGCGGTTACATAACCCTGGCGGCGACCCTGTGCAGGCCGCAGGTGGCGGCGGCGATCTCCAGCGGTTCCGGCGGTGCGCTGATGCACGGGCCGACGTTCATGGCCAACCCGCTGGCGTGCGCGGTTGCGCTGGCCTCCCTGCAGTTGCTCGCGGACGGGTCGTGGGCGGCGCAGGTGCAGCGGATCTCGCGCGGGTTGCGCGAGGGGTTGGCGCCCGCGCGCGCGCTGGCCGGCGTGCTCGACGTGCGCGTGCTCGGCGCGATCGGCGTCGTGCAGCTCGACCATCCCGTGGATGTCGCCGCCGCCAGCGCCGCCGCGGTCGCGCGCGGCGTCTGGCTACGACCGTTCCGGGATCTCATCTACACGATGCCGCCGTACGTGACGTGCGATGAAGACGTCAAGGCGATCACCGAAGCGCTGGTCGCGGCAGCGGCGGTCGGCTGATCCCGGAGCGGACCTCGACGCAAAAGCGCGATGTTCGGTGGCCGTCGCGTCGAGCATCTACAGTTCCGCGACATGGCGGACACCGAGCACGTACTAGATCTGTTCAAGCTCGACGGCAAGGTTGCGATCGTCACCGGGGCCTCGTCGGGGTTGGGGGTCGCAGTCGCGCAGGCGCTCGCGCAGGCAGGCGCCGACGTGGCGCTGGGCGCGCGCCGTCAGCAGCGCCTGGCCGACACCAAGAAGCTGGTCGAGTGGGCCGGCCGGCGGGCGATCGCGGTGCGCACCGACGTGTCGGCGCCCGAGGATTGCGAGCGCCTGGTCGCCGAGACGCTCGCGGCCTTCGGCAAGGTCGACATCCTTGTCAACAATGCCGGTGTCGGCACGGCGCGACCCGCCACGCGCGAGACTCCCGAGGAGTTCCGCGCGGTGATCGACGTCAACCTCAACGGCTGCTACTGGATGGCGCAGGCGTGCGGGCGCGTGATGGCGCGGGGGAGCGCGATCATCAATATTTCGAGCGTCCTGGGGCTCACGAGCCTGGGACTTCCGCAGGCCGCCTATGCCGCCAGCAAGGCGGGCCTGATCGGCCTCACGCGTGACCTCGCGGCACAGTGGACCTCCCGCAAGGGGATCCGCGTCAACGCCCTGGCGCCCGGGCTGTTCGCCAGCGAGATGACCGAGCAGTACCCCGACGGTTACCTGGACTCGGTCTTTCACCGCGTCCCGGTCGGACGCGCCGGCGACCCGAGGGAGCTGGCGGCCACCGTAGTGTTCCTCGCCAGCGACGCCGCCGGCTACATCACCGGCACCACCCTCCCCGTCGACGGCGGCCTCCTCGCCACGTAAAGCTCGCGCCAGGGGAAGGCCGGGAGAGGGGCATCCGCAAACCGGAGAGATTCGCGCAGCGAATCTCTGTTAACGGAGTCGCGCGCAGCGCGACTCCGCTTCCTCAGAAGCGCAAGACGCCGTAGCCCACGTCGCCCAGCGGGGCGTTGGCGCAGGCGGTCAGCGCTTCGATCAGGACCGCGCGCGTCTGGCGCGGGTCGATGATGCCGTCGTCCCACAGGCGCGCGGTCGAGTAGAGCGCCCGGCTCTGGCGCTCATACTGCTCGCGCAGCGCCTCGCCGGCGTCGAACTGGCCGACTTCGCGCATCACCGTCGCCGCCTGATCGCCCCCCATCACGCTGATCCGCGCACCGGGCCACATGAACAGGAAGCGCGGCGCGTAGGCACGGCCCGCCATCCCGTAGTTGCCGGCGCCGAACGAGCCGCCGATCACGACCGTCAGCTTCGGCACGCGCGCGCAGGCGACGGCGGTCACGAGCTTGGCGCCGTCCTTGGCGATCCCCCCGGCCTCGTAATCGCGGCCGACCATGAAGCCGGTGATGTTCTGGATGAACAGCAGCGGGATCCCGCGGCGGTCGCAGAGCTCGATGAAGTGCGCGGCTTTCAGCGAGGACTCGCTGAACAGGATGCCGTTGTTGGCGATGATCCCGACCGGATGCCCGCCGAGGTGCGCAAACGCGCACACGATCGTGGTCCCGTACAGCTCCTTGAACTCGCGCAACTCGGAGGCGTCGACGATCCGCGCCAGCGCCGCGCGCACGTCGTATGGCGTGCGCGTGTCGAGCGGCACGACCTCCAGGATCGTCTCGGGATCCTCGACTGGGGCTCGCGTCGATCGGACCTCCCAGGGCGCCGCGGGCGCCGGCGGCAGCGTCGAGACGATCCCGCGCACGATCTCGAGCGCGTGCTCGTCGTCGCCGGCGAGGTGGTCGACGACGCCCGAGGTGCGTGCGTGCAGCTCCCCCCGCCGAGCTCCTCGGCGCTCACCTCCTCGCCGGTGGCGGCCTTCACCAGCGGCGGACCGCCGAGGAAGATCGTCCCCTGCTCGCGCACGATCACGGTCTCGTCGCTCATCGCCGGGACGTAGGCGCCGCCGGCCGTGCAGGAGCCCATCACGCAGGCGATCTGCGGGATCGCCAGCTTCGACATCGTCGCCTGGTTGTAGAAGATCCGCCCGAAGTGGTCGCGGTCGGGGAACACCTCGTCCTGCATCGGCAGGAAGGCGCCGCCGGAATCCACCAGGTACACGCACGGCAACCGATTCTCGAGCGCGACCTCCTGGGCGCGCAGGTGCTTCTTGACCGTCATCGGGTAGTAGGTGCCGCCCTTGACGGTGGCGTCGTTGGCGACCACGACCACGTGCCGGCCGGCCACCGTCGCGATCCCGGTGACGATCCCGGCGCCGGGGGCATCGCCGCCGTAGAGCTCCGCGGCCGCCAGCGCCGACAGCTCGAGGAACGCCGTGCCGGGGTCCGAGAGCCGCTCGACGCGGTCGCGCACGAGCAGCTTGCCGCGGCCCTCGTGCCGCTTGCGCGCACGCTCGCCTCCCCCCTGCCTGACCGCCTCCAGGCGATCCTCGAGCTCGGCGATCAGCGCCAGATGGCCCTCGCGGTTAGCGCTACCCTCGGCGCCGGTCCCGCCGGCCGTCCCGGCGCCCGCATCGACGCTCATTCGTCCTCCTCCTCGTCGTCGCCGTCTCCCAGGTGACCCGGGCGGGGCTCCGCGGCGTGGACCGCTAGCAGCGGCTGGCGCAGCGCCACGCGGTCGCCCGGCACCAGGCTCAGGCCGTCGACGGTGCCGTCGTGCGGAGCGGTGATCGCCAGCTCCATCTTCATCGACTCGAGCACGATCAGCACCTGACCGCGCGCGACCACGTCGCCGTCGCTGACGTGCACGATCAGCACCTTGCCCGGCATCGGCGCCTGCAGCGAGTCGAGCAGGTCGGCCTCCGCGGCGGTGCTGAAGCGCTTCGTGCGCAGCTCCAGGTGGTGGCCGTCGCGCGCGACCCAGATCACCTCGTCGCTGACGCGCACGACGTAGCGGCGCTCGATCCCGTCGAGCGTCACGCGCGCGTCGCCGGCGGCGTCGAAGCGGATCGCGGCCGCTTCCCAGACGTTCTCAGCGGCGCAGACGCGGCCGCCGCGGACGCTCACCTCGCCGTGCTCGACCAGCTTGCGCCGCCACGGCCCCGCCGGCCGCGCAGTCCCGCACGCCGCCAGGGCGCCGGCAGCCAGTAGGTCCGCCGGCTGGCCTGCGGGCCAGCCGGTGAGGGCGCGCTCCAGCAGGTCCGTGTCGAGCACGCCGGCGCGGACATCGTCGCGGGCCAGGAGCGCGCGCGTGAACGCGGCGTTGGTGGCGACGCCGAGCAGATCCAGGTGCGCCAGCGCGCGGTCCAGGCGCCGCAGGGCGCTGGCGCGGTCGGGCCCGTAGGCGATCAGCTTCGCGAGTAGCGGGTCGTAGCTGGTGCCGACCACACTGCCGGCGCGCACCCCGGAGTCGATGCGGATCCCGTCGCCCGAAGGCTCGCGGTAGGCGACGATCGTGCCGGTGCTGGGCAGGAAGCCGTTGGCGGGGTCTTCGGAGTAGAGGCGCGCCTCGATCGCGTGGCCGCGCGGGACCAGCTGCTCGCGCGTGAAGCTCAGCGCCTCGCCGGCCGCGATCCGCAGCTGCTGCTCGACCAGATCGACGCCGTAGACGAGCTCGGTGACCGGATGCTCGACCTGCAGGCGCGTGTTCATCTCCAGGAAGTAGAACTCGCCGGCGTCGGCGGTGGCGATGAACTCGACGGTGCCGACTCCCTCGTAGTCGCAGGCCCGCGCGAGTGCCACCGCTGCGTCGCCGATCCGCTGGCGCAGGTAGACGTCCACCGCCGGCGAGGGTGCCTCCTCGAGCACCTTCTGGTGGCGGCGTTGCAGCGAGCATTCGCGCTCGCCGAGATGCACGACGTGACCGTGCCAGTCGGCGAGCACCTGGACCTCGATGTGGCGCGGGCGCTCGAGGTAGCGCTCGATCAGCACGCGGTCATCGCCGAACGCGGCCTGCGCCTCGCGGCGCGCCGCCGCGGTCGCCTGCTCGAGCTCCTCGGGTGCGCGGACCACGCGCATGCCCTTGCCGCCGCCCCCCGCGAGCGCCTTGACGACGACCGGGAAGCTGCCGTCCTCGCCACCCGGCAGCACCGGCACGCCGGCGGCGCTAGCCGCCTCCTTGGCTCGGGCCTTGTCGCCCATCAACTCGATCGCGCTCGGAGGCGGGCCGATCCAGACCAGGCCGGCGCGCTCCACGGCCGCCGCGAACGCCGCGTTCTCGGACAGGAAGCCGTAGCCGGGATGGACCGAGCGCGCGCCCGCCAGCGCCGCGGCGCGCAGCAGCTCACCGGCGTCGAGATAGCCGGCGATCGGGACGGCCACGTCGACGGCGTCGGCGTGCAGCGCGCCGGCGTCAGCACCGCTGACCACACCGACGCTCTCCAGCCCGAGGTCGCGCACCGTGCGGGCGATGCGCACCGCGATCTCGCCGCGGTTGGCGATCAGGACCGGCGACAGCTGGTGCAACCCGGCGCCGGCGGCGCGGACCGACGCGCGCTCCGGCAGCCCCGCACCGTCGGCGTGGACCGACGCGCGCTCCGGCGGCCCCGCGCCAGTGGCGCTGTCCGCGGGAAGCTCAGGCATGCTCGTGCCAGTCGACGGGTCCGGCGATCAGCGTGTGCGAGCCGAGCGGGCGACCCAGCACCTCGCGCGCGGCCGCGGACGCGGCAAGCAGCGCCGGCAGCTCGATGCCGGTCTGCACGCCCATCTCGTGCAGCATGCAGACGAGGTCCTCGGTGGCGATGTTGCCGGTCGCGCCGGCCGGGACCGGGCAGCCGCCGAGCTCGCCGAAGCTCGACTCGAAGCTCGTGCAGCCGGACTCCAGCGCCGCATAGACGTTCGCGAGGCCCTGCCCGCGGGTATTGTGGAAGTGCGCGGTCAGCTCGAGTTGATCGCCGAGCGCCGCGCGGGCTTGCTCGAAGAACTCGCGCACCTGGCGCGGGTTCGCCATCCCGGTGGTGTCGCCGAAGCCGATCTCGGCGGCGCCGGCCGCCGCCAGGCGACGCGCGATTGCGAACACGCGCGCGGGCGGCACGTGCCCCTCGTAGGGGCAGCCGAAGCTGACGCTGATCACGCCCTCGGCGCGCAGGCGCTCGGAACAGGCGCGGGCGATCACGCGCTCGAGCCCTTGCAGCGACTCCTCTACCGAGCGGTTGACGTTGGCGCGGTTGTGCGACTCCGAGGCGCTCATGAAGCAGTTGATCTCGCTGAACTGCTCGCGGAGCTCCAGCGCGTTCTCGAACCCGCGCTCGTTCGGGATCAGCACCGCGACGGCGACGTCGCCCGGGAGCCGCAGGGCGCGCAGTACCTCGGGGCCGTCGGCGAGCTGCGGGATCACGTCGGCACGCACGAACGAGGTGACCTCGATCCGTTTCAGCCCGGCGCCCGCGAGCAGCTCGATCAGGCGGATCTTGTCTGCCGTCGCGATCACCTCGGGCTCGTTCTGGAAGCCGTCGCGCGGCCCGACCTCGCGGATCCGCACCGCTGCCGGCAGGGCGCTCACGCCGCGCTCTTTGCGACCGGTCGTACGCTTGAACTTTGTTGCTCGCTCACGGGCGGAAAGCCTACGCGCCCAGCGCCCGCGCGATCACCATCTGCTGGATCTCGTCGGTTCCCTCGCCGATCGTCAGGATCTTCGCGTCGCGGTAGAAGCGGCAGACGGGATATTCCTCGATGTAGCCGTAGCCGCCGTGGATCTGGACGGCTTCCTCGGTGGCGCGGACCGCGAGGCGGCCGGTCTTGAGCTTTGCCTGCGCGGCGGTGAGGCTGAAGTCGCGCTTCTGGTCCTTGAGCCACGCCGCCTTGTAGGTCAGCAGGCGCGCGGCCTCGATCTCGGTGACGAGGTCGGCGAGCTTGGCCTGGATCGTCTGGAAGCGGCTGATCGGCTGGCCGAAGGCGCGGCGCTCACGCGCGTAGGCGAGCGCCTCGTCGAGCGCGCCCTGCGCCAGCCCGACGCCCATCGCGGCGACGCCGATGCGGCCGATGTCGAGGATCTGCAGGAATTGCTTGAAGCCGTTGCCGCGCGGGCCGAGCAGGTTCTGCTCGGGAACGTGACAGTCGTCGAAGTGCAGCGGCCGGGTGTCGGACGCGTTCCAGCCCATCTTGCGGTAAGGCGCGCCCGGCTCGTAGCCGGGGGTGCCGTTCTCGATGATGATGTTGGAGATCTCGCGCTCGCCGGTGCGGGCGGTGATCGCGACGTGGCCGGAGATGCGCGTGCCGGCGTTGGTGATGAACTGCTTGGCGCCGTCGATCACCCACTGGCCTTGGTCGAGCCTGGCGCGAGTACGGACGTTGCCGGCGTCGCTGCCGGCCTCCGGCTCGGTCAGCCCGAAGGCGCCGAGCTTGTGGCCGGCACAGAGGTCGGGGAGGTAGCGCTGCTGCTGGTCGGGCGAGCCGAACAGGTAGATCGGTTGGGTGCCCAGCGAGGTGTGCGCGCACATCGTGATCGCCAGCGAGGAGTCGACCCGCGTCAGCTCCTCGACCGCGATCGCGTACTGCAGCGTGGTGCCGCCGGCGCCACCGACCCGCTCGGGAAACGGGATCCCCATCCAGCCCAGCTTGCCCATCTTCTCCACCAGCTCATACGGGAACGCTTTGGTGGCGTCCAGCTCGCCGGCGACGGGCGCCACCTCAGCGGTGGCGAACTCGCGCACGGTCCGCTGCAGGAGCGCCGTGGCGTCATCGAGATCGAACAGCATGCGGGCGAAGATACTCCGGAGGGGTGCTGCGCGTCCGGAGGGGTGCTGCGGTGCCGGTGGGACAGCATGAACCGAGCGGACGCGCTAGATAGAGGGAAGCCTCTGACAGCCGAGTCGACGCTGGACGCTCCGGAGTCGACCGCTCGACGCTACGTACACCGATGGAAAGGCGCAAGTGATGGATTTCGGACTCTCGGATCGCGCGAAGGACTTCCGCGAACGACTGCTGGCGTTCATGGAGCAGCACGTGTACCCAGCCGAGCCGGTGTGGGTGGCGCAAGTCAGCGAGGCCGGTCACGAGCACAGCCAGCCGCCGGTGATCGAGGAGCTGAAGGCGCAGGCCAAGCGCGACGGCCTGTGGAATCTGTTCCTACCCGATGCGGAGCACGGCGCGGGCCTGAGCAACTGCGACTACGCGCCGCTGGCCGAGGTCATGGGACGCACGCGGATCGCCTCGGAGGCCTGCAACTGCAGCGCCCCGGATACCGGCAACATGGAGGTCCTGCACCAGTTCGGCACGCCGGCGCAGCAGCAGCGCTGGCTGGCGCCGCTGCTGGCGGGCGAGATCCGCTCGGCGTTCGCGATGACCGAGCCGGAGCTGGGCTCCTCCGATGCCACCAACATCGCCATGCGGATCGACCGCGACGGCGAGGACTACGTGCTCAACGGCCGCAAGTGGTGGACGACCGGCGCCCTGCACCCGCACCTGCGGATCCTGATCGTGATGGGCAAGACCGACGTGCAGGCGCCGGCCTACGAGCAGCAGTCGATGGTCCTTGTGCCGTCCGACACCCCCGGGGTGCGGGTCGTGCGTGACCTGTCGGTGTTCGGCTACCACGACACCGAGGGCCACGGCGAGCTCGAGTTCACCGATGTCAGGGTCCCGCGCGAGAACATCCTGCTGCGCGAGGGCGAAGGTTTCATGATTGCCCAGGCACGCCTCGGTCCAGGCCGTATCCACCACTGCATGCGGGCGATCGGCGCCGCCGAGCGCGCGCTCGAGCTGATCTGCGCGCGCGCCGACGAGCGCATGGTGTTCGGCCACCCGCTGTCGCACTTCGCCAATATCGGCGACTGGATCGCGGAGAGCCGGATCGAGCTGGAGATGGCGCGCCTGCTCGTGATGAAGGCCGCGTGGTTGATGGACACGGTCGGCAACAGGCAGGCACGGATCGAGATCTCCGCGATCAAGTTCGCGGTGCCGAACATCTGCCTGCAGGTCGTCGACCGCGCGATGCAGGTGCACGGCGGCGCCGGCCTCTCGGAGGATTTTCCGCTCGCCTCGATGTACGCCGTACCTCCGCACGCTGCGCATCGCCGACGGGCCCGACGAGGTGCACAAGCGCTCGCTCGCACGCCAGGAGCTGCGCCGCCAGCGCGACCGCCGCGCCGCCGGCTCCAGGTTAGGGCTGAGGGCTGAGGGCTGAGGGCTGAGGGCTGAGGGCTGAGGGCTGAGGGCTGAGGGCGAAAGGGGAGCGCTCAGCCCGCCAGGCTCTTAGATTAGGCAGCCGCGGCCGGCTCGACCTTGACGCCGCGCCAGAACGCGATGTGGTCCTTGATTTCGGCCGCGGCCTCCTTGGGCTCGCGGTAATACCAGGCCGCGCCCGGGTTGCGCCCGCCCTCGACGACGACGTCGTAGTAGCTCGCCGTGCCCTTCCACGGGCACACGCTGTGGTCGCTGCTGGGGCTCAGGTACTCGGTCTCCACGTCCTGCGGCGGGAAGTAGTGGTTACCCTCGACGACCACGGTGCGGTCGCTCTGCGCCAGCACGGTGCCGTTCCAGACTGCTTGTATCGTCTCGCTCATCTGCTCTCCCAGGGTTGAGGTCCAGTACGTCTTAGGGCACCCGCAGGCGCCCTTACGCATCGGTCAGCGTGGTCGGTTGGATCGCGTGCAGCGACTCGCCGTGCTGCTGCTCGTAGGCCTCGAGGAACTTCAGCCAGATCTCGCTGCGCGTCGGGAACGGCGCGATCGCGTGGGCCAGCGTTCGCAGCGGCACCTCCGCGACGACCGCGATGCTCGCCGCCTGCAGGAAGTCGGCGACGTCGGGGCCGACGAACGTGACGCCGACCAGCAGCTCGCGCTGGACGTCGACCACGAATCGCGTGGTGCCGGGCGCGCCACGGCCGACGAAGCTGGCGCCGGCGCTCGAGCCGGTCGGGAGGTCGATCGCCTGCGCCTCGATGCCCGCCGCCAGCGCCGCCTCGAGCGTCGCGCCAACCGCCGCGACCTGCGGGTCGGTGAAGATCACGCGCGGCGAGCCGGGGCCGTCGGAGCGCGCGGCGGCGTCCTCGCCGAGGATGTGGTCGGCGGCGATCCGCGCCTGGTACTTGCCGGCGTGCGTGAGCAGGCTGCGGCCGTTGGCGTCGCCGATCGCGTACAGCCACTCGCGGCCGGGAACGGACATGTGCCGGTCGACCTCGATATAGCTGCCGCCGGCTAGGCCAACCGTCTCGAGCCCGAGCTGCGCCGTGTGCGGCTTGCGCCCGATCGCGACCAGCAGCCGGTCGCCCGTGACCTGCTCGCCGCCGGCGAGGCTGACGGTGACCGTCTCGCCCTCGCGCGTGACCGCTTCGGCGCGCACGCCGATGTGCAAGCGCACACCCTGCTCGCGGAGGCTGTCGGCGATCTGCTCGCCCACAAAAGGCTCCTCCCGCGGGAGGAGCCTGGGCAGCGCCTCGATCACGGTCACGCGCGACCCCAGCGAGCTCCACGCCTGCGCCATCTCGACGCCGACCACGCCGCCGCCGAGGATCACCAGCTCGCCCGGTGGCTCGTGTGCTGTCGTGATCTCACGATTTGACCAGGCGCCCACCTCCGACAGGCCGGGGATCGGCGGCATCAACGCGCCGCTACCGACCGCGATCACCACCGCGTCGCGCGCCACCAGCACATCGGCGCCGACGAGCACGCGCCGCTCGCCGTCCAGCCGTGCATCGCCGCGGATCAACCCGACGCGACGCCCGGTCAGCCACGGCACCTGGTTGGAGTCGTCGAGGTTGTTGACGACCTCGTCGCGGCGCGCCAGCACCGCTTGCACGTCGAGCCTGCCGCTGAGCGCTTGCGCGGCGCCGGGCACGCGCGCGACCTCGCGCAGCAGATCGCCGGGTCGCAGCAGCGCCTTCGACGGCATGCAAGCGTAGAACGAGCACTCGCCGCCGACCAGCTCGCGCTCCACGATCACGACGTGCTTGCCGCCGCGCTCCGCCAGCCGCCCGGCCACGACCTCGCCGGCGGGGCCGGCCCCGATCACGACTACGTCGAATTCTGTGCCCATGTCAGTCCACCTCAGCCGGTCCCGCCGCCCGCTCAGTCAGAGCCGGCGGCGGGGGGCAGCGGCACCAGCATGCTGCCGCGATTGCCCTCGCTGTCGAAGAAGCTCGCGTACGTGCCCACGCCGGGGATCTGCACCGGCTCGGCGACGGTGCCCCCGGCGGCTTTGACGGCCCCGATCGAGGCGTCCATATCCTGCACCGCGATCACCAGCGACGGCGTGTGCGAGGCCGGATCGCTCGTCGTCAAGAAGAAGCCGCCGTTGATCGCTCCCGGCGCCGCCGGCCTGCCGTCGACGACGGGAGTCGTGGTCACGACCGTGTAGTTGCCCATCTCCGGGCCGAGCAGCTCGGTCTCCCAGCCAAACGCGGCCTGATAGAACGCCGCCATTCGCTCCCGGTCCTGCGCCGGCAGCTCGAAGTGCACGACTGGATCCATGTGCGCGCCTCCCAGAGTCGATTCGGGCGGCCGGCCAGCCGCCCGACCGAAACGGTAGCGGCGCGCCGGTCGACGCTCGCCGGTTGCGCGCTCAGGCGAGATCGAGCACGAAGCCGGGCACCGGGCGGTCCGGCGGCTGCTCGGAGCGGATTACCGCGGTCTCCCCTCCGTCGGCACTGCCTGGTTGCTTGCGCGCGGAGCCTTAGAGCCTATCCGGATCCGGATAGGCTCTAAGCATCGCAGGCGGCGGGTCTGCGGTGATTACGCAGGCGTCGCCGCACGGAACGCGCGTCGGGATCGCCGGCGGCGGCGCCCGGAACACGCGGTGATTGCAGTGATCTGCCGCGGGCGGATCTACGATCGAGCTGCGATGGGTCCGCTCGAGGAGCTCAAGGTGCTAGAGATCGGCAGCATCGGACCGGGCCCGTTCGCGGCGATGATGCTGGCCGACATGGGTGCCGACGTGATCCGGCTGGCGCGCCCCGGACCGCCGGGCCTGATGGGCCGGCTCGGCCCCGATGTGATCGGCCGCGGGCGCCCGACGGTCACCGTCGACCTCAAGCAAGCGACCGGCCATGAGCTGGCGCTGACGTTGATCGAGCGCGCCGACGCGCTGATCGAGGGCTTCCGCCCGGGCGTGATGGAGCGGCTCGGGCTCGGCCCCGAGGTGGCGCTGGCGCGCAATCCGCGGCTGGTTTACGGGCGCATGACCGGCTACGGGCAGGACGGCCCGCTGGCGCAGACCGCAGGCCACGACATCAACTACATCGCGGTCGCGGGCGTACTGGGTGCGATCGCGCGGCGCGGCGAGCGTCCGTTGTTCCCTCTGAACCTCCTCGCCGACTACGGCGGCGGCGGCATGCTGCTCGCGTTCGGGATCGTGTGCGGCGTGCTCGAGGCGCGTCGGAGCGGCGCCGGTCAGGTGGTCGACGCGGCGATGGTCGAAGGCGCGGCGCTGCTCAGCACTCTGGTCCACGGGATGCGCGCCGGTGGCGTCTGGCTCGAGGAGCCCGGGACCAACCTGCTCGACTCCGGCGCGCACTTCTACGAGGTCTATGAGACCGCCGATCACCGGCACGTAGCGGTCGGTGCGCTCGAGCCCGGATTCTACGCCGCGCTGCTGGGCGCACTCGAGCTCGATCCGGCCGACGCGCCGCAATGGGAGGCCGCCCGTTGGCCCGAGCTGAAGGAGCGCTTTGCAGCGGTTTTCCGGACCCGCACGGCCGCGCAGTGGAGCGCCGTGCTAGGACCGGCGGACGCCTGTGCGAGCGTCGTGCTGCACCCCGGCGAGGCGCCTGCGCACCCCCACAACCTGGCTCGCGGCACTTTCGTCGAGCACGATGGGGTGCTCCAGCCGGGGCCGGCGCCGCGCTTCAGCCGGACGCCCGGGGAGATCCGCGACGCGGGCGCGGGCGCGGATCAGGCGCTCGCGGCGTGGGGCGTCAGCGTCCCCTGATCTGGCGGTGTCGACGCTCGCGTTCGCGGGTACGAGATTCGTTGAGTGCACCATAACTGAGTAGGGGATCCCGCGTGTCTGCGCCAATAACAACATCAGGAGCCCGTTACTGCTCTCGCTCATGCCGAACGAGAGAGTTACGGCGGGAACTCGGGACGAAAGTCGAGGACCTTGTGAGAACCAGAATCTCATCGATGCGCGCGATCACCGGCGGAGACGCCCGCCCGGTCAGTGTCAGCGAGCTTGCGCACTTCCTCGAATGCGATCTGGAGGCCGTCGTGGAGGGGCTGCATGCGGCCGCGGCGCACGAGGCGCTGCTGCTCGAGATGCCGCCGTTCACGACGACGGCGGTTGCCGGCCTCCAGGACGAGGAGCGCGCCGAGCACCAGCTCGAGCAGTTCATCGACCCGGCGCGGATCTTCGCCTGCGCCCAGGACCTCTCGCGGCGCGAGCGGGTGGTGCTCTACATGCGCTTCCAGGATGGCCGCTCGCACGCCGACATCGCTAAGCGGATCGGCGTCTCCGAGACCGACGTCTCGCGCCTGATCGGCGACGCGCTGCCGCGGCTGCGGGCCCGCGAGCACGACTTCGCCGCCGCCTGAGGCGGTTCCCGCACCACGCAAGGCCCTTGCTAGTCCGAGGGAGAACTTCGGGCTAGTCCGAAGTAGGTGGAACTTCGGGCTGGTTCGTACGCCGGCGCCGGCGGTGCTCGAGCTCGAGCGCGACCCCGGCGAGCACCAGGACGCCGAGCGCGATCGGACCGATCAGCCCGACGTCGTCGACTGCGTCGATCACAGGCGGTCCCACATAGAAAGCTCCGACGCCAATCCCGACCGACCACAGCGCCGCGCCGACGGCGTTCCACAGTAGGTAGATCCGGGCCGGAACGTTGTGGATCCCCGCGACCCAGGTGGGGGTCAGCACCACAGCCGTGCGCGGGAAACGGTTGAACGCCCGCTCGCCCTGGGCGAGCATCCGCTGGCGGGCTCCGAGCAGCGGACCGCGAGTCGTGATCAGCCGGCGACCGGCCTTCAGCCCGATCAGCCAGCCCCCGACGCCGCCCACCGTGGCTCCGCCCCAGGCCACGAACAGCACCTCGGCGAGATCAAGCCTGTGCCTGGCGGCCAGCACGCCGGCGGCGATCAGCAGCGGCTCACCGGGTCCCGGTACGCCGATCCAGCTGGCGAACGCGCCCAGCGCGAGCGTCACGTAGTCCAGCGGCGGCCCGTGAAAGTGGTGGAGGTGGATACGCAGCTTGAGCGCCAGCGCGAGCGTGAGCGCGGCTCTGACGAGCACGATCAAGCGCAATCGGAGCACTCCGGCAGGGTCCGATCGGCTGATTCCATAGCGTCGATCCTCGCAAATGCGGCCGAGGAAGCGTCGCAAGTTCGCTCCCAGCGAACTTTTCCTCGCTCAGCGGGACCCGTTTATCCCTATGTCGATGCCCTCGGAGGGTTTGCTGGACTCTCGGCCATGTCGCCGGAGGCGCCTTGCCAGCACGCTTGACTGCAATCTGGCCAACCAGCTGCTTCGAGCTGACCGAATGGCCCCAATCAGATCGTTCGCAGAAGGAGAGAACACTCTTGCTCGCATCCCCATCATGGCTCAACACAGGTGACACCACCTGGCAGTTGACCGCCGCGACGCTCGTCGGCTTGATGAGCGTTCCGGGACTTGTAGTGCTTTACGGCGGCGTCATGCAGAAGCGCTGGTCGATCAACAGCATGATGCTGACGTTTGCCGCGTTCGCTGTCGTTCTGGTCGTATGGGTGCTGTGGGCCTTCAAGATGGGCTTCGGCCATCCGATCGGCTCCGGTACCGGCTTCCTGTCGACCTTTATCGGGCAGCCAGGCAACGTCCTGAACCCCTCGCAGCTGGAGGGCCAGGCGAACATCCCATTGCTGCACGGCCTGATGCCGACCTTCCGTTTCCCGGAGTCGTCGCTGGTCTACTTCCAGTTCGTGTTCGCGGCGATCACGCCGATCCTGATGCTGGGCTCGGTGCTGGGACGCGTGAACTTCAAGGCCTGGATCCCGTTCGTCGCACTCTGGACCACGGTCGTATACACGATTGACGCGTTCTTGATCTGGGGCGGTGGCTTCTTCGCCGCTCACGGCGCGATCGACTTCTCCGGTGGATACGTGATCCACCTCTCCGCCGGCGTTTCGGGCTTCGTCGCGGCGGCCGTGATCGGACCGCGGCTCCAGCGCGATCGTGAGATCGACGCGCCGAACAACGTCGCGATGGTCGCCGTCGGCGCCGGTCTGCTGTGGCTCGGCTGGAACGGCTTCAACGGCGGAGACCCGTACTTCGCCGCCAACGCCGCATCCGCTGCGGTGCTCAACACGAACCTCTGCACCGCCGTGGCGTTCCTCGTGTGGGTCGCCTGGGACTACATCACCGGCCGCAAGCCGAGCCTCCTGGGCGGCGTCAACGGCATGATCACCGGCCTCGTGGCGATCACCCCCGCCGCCGGTTACGTGAACGGCTGGGGCGCGATGTCGCTGGGCGTGATCGCCGCGACGCTCGTGTACTTCGCGCTCAACTACCTGAGCCGCATGCGCCCCTTCCGCAACGTCGACGACACGCTCGGCGTGATCTACACGCACGGCTTCGCCGGCCTCGCCGGCGGTCTCCTGGTCGGTATCTTCGCCGATCCCGGCATGCTCACCTACTACGGCAAAGGCGTCACCGGCGCCCAGGGCCTGCTGTACACCGGCAGCTTCAAGCTGCTCAAGTGGCAGGTGTTCGCCGGCGCGTGGGTGATCGTGTTCTCCTCGGTCGCGACCTTCATCCTGCTCAAACTGGTGGGCCTGATCGTGCCGCTGCGGATGTCGCAGGAGAACATGGAGATCGGCGACGTCGCCGAGCACGGCCACGAGGTGTACCCGTCTGACGTGCCGTCGCTCGGCTTCCCAAGCGGGACGCCCGAGCTGGCCGGCTCCGCGAGCTCACCCGCCTCGGCGCTCGCGTGAGGTAGACGGGACTGCGAGCGGCTTCTCCCGGGGCTGGGGCCTAAGAGCCCCGGGAGAAGCGCTTGCGCAGCCGCGCCAAAGCCCCGGCGCGGCGCGGTTGTGATTCCTCGAATTCTCCCTTGGTGGGCAGCCGGCCCGCCCGGCGCGCGTTGATCACGCAGGCGCTATGGGCATGACGGCGACGACTTGGATCGCCTTCCGGCATGAGCAGCATGTGCTCGCTGAGCGCCGGCAGGTGCTCGCCGCACAGGGGGCAGCGGTATGTCGTCGGCTTACGGTTGTGCGCCCGGCGGATCTCCCACCAGAGCGGGGACGCGGACCGCGTCATCACGCCGATCCTAGCGCCGGCACTGGTTGGCGGCAGGTGCCGTCGTCTAGCGTCGGGTTCTCCTCGAAGCGTTTGCGGAGCAACCCGTAAAGCAGGCTGTCATTCTTGAGAGCGCCAGCGTGAGCGCTATATTTCCGCCCATGGCGTCAAGACCGGCTACGGAATTAGAAGGAATGAGTCGCAGTGAATACATGCGTGCCTCGCCGCGTATGTTCAAGAGCGACTTCCTCGACAAGTTCTCGCGCGTGCATCCTGCGGTGCCGCCGATCCTGTTCGGCCCGGTGATCATCCTCGGGTACGTGCTGGGCTTCGTGCATGGTGCCGGCCTGGCTGCATTGTGGCTGGCACCCGGCGGCTATCTGTTCTGGACGCTCAGCGAGTACTGGATCCACCGGATCGTGTTCCATTGGGAGCCGGAACGGGGCATCGGGGCGCGCTTCCACTACCTCGCCCACGGCGTGCATCACGATCATCCCAACGATCCGATGCGCCTGGTGATGCCGCCGTCGGTGAGCGTCCCGCTCGCGACGCTGTTCGTGTTCGTCTTCTACATCGTGCTAGGCAGCCCGGATTTCTTCATCTTCGGTGCGAGCTTCCTGCTCGGTTACCTGGTCTACGACATGACGCACTACTACGTGCACCATTTCAAGCCGAGGACCGCGCTCGGACGCAAGCTGCGGGAACTGCACATGCGCCACCACTTCCAGGATGACACTATTGCCTACGGGATCAGCGCACCCTACTGGGACACCGTGTTCGGCACCTCAGCCGCCCATCGTGCCAAGTCAAAGCCCGAGCAGCGCGCCGACGAGCTCGCCGGTGCCCCGCGCTAGCTGCCGCAGCCGCCCGACGGCTAGGCCGTAGCGCGTATCGGCTTCACCGGAGAACTTTCAGCCGATCGCGGCCCCATCCGCTTTTAGGCTTTACACTCCGCGGACCCGTGGAGAGGTGGCCGAGTGGCTGAAGGCGCTCGCCTGCTAAGCGAGTATGGGGTTTAGAACTCCATCGCGGGTTCGAATCCCGCCCTCTCCGCTTCGTCGCCGCGGCGTTCGCCCCAACGCCACCAGGCGTTCGTCCCGCACAAGCCGGGGGAATTGCGAAGCCGGGGGAATTGCGAAGCCGGGGGAATTGCGGAAGCCCGGGGGAATTTGCGAAGCCCTTCCCCGGCGGTCCTGACCCGGCTGGCGCCCGCTGCCCGGCCCGGTCAAGAAGTGACGCTGGGAACGTCCGCGAGCGCCGCTTCGATGGCCGCGACGATTTTGGGATCCTCCGGCGTCACCTTCGACGACCAGCGGCCGATAAGCCGACCATCGCCGCCGACGAGGTACTTGGTGAAGTTCCAGCTGGGCGGTCCGGAGTTCGGCTGGCGCGCGAGATCCTCCCACAGAGGAGCGGGATCCATGCGCACGGACATCGGCTCGGTCAGTGGGAACTGCACCCCGTAGTTGCGCTGGCAAAACTCGCCGATCGCCTGGGCTCCATCGAACTCTTGACCGGCGAAGTCGCCCGACGGCGAACCGAGGATCTGCAGGCCCCGCTCTTCGTAGCGCTCATGCAATGCCTCCAGACCCGCGTACTGCGGCGTGAACCCGCACTTGCTCGCGGTGTTGACGATCAGCGTCGGTCTGCCCCGGTAGGTCTCCAGGTCCAGCTTGGAGCCGTCGAGCAGGTTCACGTGATGCGTGTACAGGTCGGTGGGATCCGGTAGCTTCCGCGGACGGCGGGTGTACATACGCAAAGTGGACCATATCCTCCCGGATGCCTCAGACAGCATGTTCAAGTAGCTTAGGGCACCCGGAGTAGTCGTACAGCGCTCCGGGCGCGCGGGGCCGCGCCGCGTTAGGGGCGTTGGGCCCTTAGAGCCTGTCCGAATTACCCAGTGTGCGGCTGGCGAGCGCCGGGACCAAGCGAGGCGTGCTGGCGAGAGCCGGCTGACCGGGGGGCTAATCGATGTTGGCCGCCAGCCGTGCACTCGCCGCTCTCGCCATCCTCTTGGTCGGCGTCATCTGTGTCGAGACGGACAAACCTCTGCGTGCGGCGCCGGATTGTCCACCACGGCCCGAAAACCTGCACCGCACGGACAAACGACCCGCCTACGAGCAGGTTGTCCGCCCAAGCACGCCGCCCCGCGTCACTGCGCTCGGGCGCCGCCCGTTGTAGACAGCCGCAGGCAGGCCGCCCCGAGCCCTCGCCCGTACCCGAAGACCTGATCTCCAGTGTTTCCGGACGCTACCATGACGCGGTGGCGCTCCGGGAGGGGTGGCAGAGTGGTCGAATGCGCTGGTCTTGAAAACCAGAGTCCGTGAAAGCGGACCGCGGGTTCGAATCCCGCCCCCTCCGTCGAAGCTGCTGACGTAGCCCCTCCCCCGAAACCGCGGGCATAGCCTCGCGTCGTCCTCGCGGTTGCATAGGATTTGTCCCGTGTGGCGCCCCGAGGCGCTCGAGTTCCTGCGCGAGCTCGAGAGCAACAACGATCGCGAATGGTTCAAGGCGAACCGCAAGCGCTACGACGCCGAGCTCGTGGCTCCGGCCAAGGAGTTGGCAGGCAACCTCTCGCACCTGGGCGAACCGCATTTCTTCCGGCCGTTTCGAGACACCAGGTTCCGTCCCGGACCGCCGATCAAGGAGGAGCTGGGCGTGGCGATCATGGCCGCGGGTGGCGCCGCCTATTACTTCCAACTCTCGCTTGACGGCCTGCTCGTTGCGGGCGGGATGCACATGCCACAGACCGATCAGCTTGAGCGCTTTCGCAGTGCGATCGTCGACGACCGGCGCGCTGCGGGCTTCGAACTGACAGTGAGGACCGCGCACGACGCGGGGCTGGTGACCGCCGAGCCGGCTCTGAAGCGCGCGCCGCGAGGCTACCCGCCCGCACATCCCCGCCTGGACCTGCTGCGGCTCAAGAGCCTGACCGTGTCCAAGCGTCACGAGCTCACGGGGTGGCTGCATACGCCGGCCTGTGACGAGGCGCTCGGAGTCGAGCTCGAGGCAACGCGGCCGCTGGTGGACTGGCTGGCCGCCAATGTCGGACCGTCCACCAGTGGACATGCCCGTTGAACGCACAACGGCGTCCGCGGTGCCGTTCCCGCGGACAGAGCCGGGAATCCAAGTTGGTGGGCTGGAGGGACTAGGGGCGCCAGGCCGCAACCCAGCAGCCCAGCTGGGGGTCGGGACCCGCGGGTACTGGTTCCTACGGCCACTAGCCTGTAATGCATGTCTCCCAAAGCGCCCTTAGACATTCCGGTCCGCGCGGGCCCTGCCGTGTATGGCGGCGTCGACCTCGGCGGCACCAAGATTCAGGCGGTCATCACTGACGCCAGTTACAACATCGTGGGCGAATCTCGATATCCGACCCCGACCGCCGGCGGACCTCGAAAGATCGCCGAGGTAATCGCCCTGGCCCTCAGGGAGGCAGCCCGGCAATCCGCAGCGGAGCTCCCGACGCTGGCCGGGGTTGGCATCGGCTCTCCGGGCACGATCGACGACGGCACCGTCAGTGCCGCGCACAACCTGACTGGATGGGACGGCTCGTTTCGGCTCGCTGACGTCTTGCGAGATGAGCTCGGCGCTACAGTCAGCGTCGATAACGATGTGACTGTCGCGACCGACGCTGAATTCCAGCTCGGCGCCGGCAAACCGTTCGATTCGCTGCTCGGGGTGTTCTGGGGAACCGGTGTCGGCGGCGGCATCATCCTGAACGGCAAGCCCTGGGTCGGCCGCGGCGCCGCCGGCGAGATCGGGCACATGGTGGTCGACCCCGACGGCGAGCGCTGCCCGTGCGGGCGCAGAGGATGCATGGAGGCGTACGCTGGGCGCGGCTCGATGGAGGAATATGTCCGTAGCCGCGTCAAGAAGGGCAACAAGACCAAGCTCTACAAGCTGATGGAGGAGCAGCAGCGCACGCGGCTGACGAGCAGCATCTGGGCAAAGGCACTGAAGAGCGGCGATGTGTTGGCGATGCAGGCCGTCAAGCGCGCAACCGATGCGATGGGGATCGGAATCGCCTCAGCCCTGAACATCCTCGATGTCCAGTGCGTCGTGATCGGCGGTGGTCTTGGAGTCCGACTCGGAGAGCCCTACGCACGCAAGATCACAGATGCGATGATGCCGCACCTGTTCGCCTCGGCGCGGCCGCCCGAGATTCGGGTCGCCAGTCTCGGCGATTACGCGGGCGCGCTCGGTGCTGCACTGCTGGTGAACCGCGGGCAATGAGCACGCGAAAGGACCGCAGCAGGCGCAGGCAATGAGTCCGCGAAGAGACCTCAGGCCGTCTGCTGGGGTGGATTGATCCCACGCAGAGTCCGCAAGCGGGCCGCTGGCGCTACGATGAGTCTCGATTCGCTTGGTTGCGGGTCTCGGTTGGGTCTCATTCGGCGCGTAGGCAAGCGGTTGCTGGTCGTCTTTGATTGGGTGCCCGCCGAGGCGCAAGCGCCAGGGAGTCATTCGATATTCAGGTATCTTGCCTGCAAGCGCCCGTAGCTCAGCTGGATAGAGCGTCGGTCTACGGAACCGAAGGTCGGGAGTTCGAATCTCTCCGGGCGCGCTTCTAAAATCCCTGCTCAGGCGAGGTTTTTGTTTCTCAGCCGCGTTCAGACGCCAAGGCTCTGCCCACGGTTTACCCACGGCGGCGCTCACGACGCCTGCCGCTTGATCGGGATCACGTTGGACTCGGGCTCCTCGCCCTTCCATTTGGCGTCGATGGCGGCGGCGTCCTGATGGTTCGCGTAGTGGCCAGGTCTGCGCCGCGGCGAGCTGCTCGCGCTGCGCTGGCGCGACATCGACCTCGCAGGCTCCACGATGCGCGTCCGCGCCAGCTACGCCGCCGGGCACGTGACGACACCGAGGTCGGGGAAGGTCCGCTCGGTGCCGATGGCCCCTGACGTCAGCGAAGCCCTGGCCCGGCTCGGGCAGCGTGAGCACTGGGTCGGCGACGACGATCTCGTCTTCGTCGGCGGGGCGGGCGGCTATCTCGATGGCTCGGCGCTTCGCCGGCGCTATGGAGTTGCCCTGGAGCGCGCCGGCCTCCGAGCCCTCCGATTCCACGACCTCCGCCACACCTTTGGCACCCGCATGATCGCGAAGGCCGACATCCGCCGCGTGCAGGAGTGGATGGGCCACGCGGATGTGCAGACCACGCTGCGCTACCTGCACTACGCGCCCCGTGCAGATGACGCGACTCTGGTCGCCGAGGCGTTCAAGATCGAGACGCTCGCGGACGTTTCCGCGGAGACCCATGCTTGATGCCCAAGATCAGCTGCTTCTATGGGATCCTGATCCACATGTATTGGAACGAGGGTCACCATATGACCCCT
Organism: uncultured Solirubrobacterales bacterium; assembly: GCA_963709135.1. Classification (GTDB taxonomy): domain Bacteria; phylum Actinomycetota; class Thermoleophilia; order Solirubrobacterales; family Solirubrobacteraceae; genus Palsa-465. Next base: position 340,242 of record CAVPVI010000014.1, read on the forward strand.
CATTTCCACGCGCAGTACGGCGATCACGACGCTTCGATCGCCTTCGACGGGACCGTCCTGGGTGGCTCGCTGCCGCCCCGATCGCTGCGGTTCGTGCGCCAGTGGGCGTCCGACCATCAGGCCGAACTCACCTCCAACTGGGAACGGGCCCGCCGCCGCGAGCCACTCGAAGCCATCGATCCGCTCCTCTAAGATCAGAAGGCATGGAGTACGAGGTCCTCCCGTTGGCCCACATCGTGGGCGTCGCCGTGATCGGCGACCACAAGCTACGCCTGCTCTTCGAGGACGGCACCGTCGGTGACGTCTCGTTCGAGGACGACCCCTGGAACGGTGTCTTTGCACCGCTCCGCGACCCTGCGCGTTTCGCCAAGGTCACCGTCGAGCACGGCACGCTCTGCTGGCCCGACGACGGCCTGGATTGGGCCCCCGAGACGCTCTACGCCGCCGCCCGAGCAAACGCGCTGGCTATTGCCTCGCCGCTCCCTTGAAGCGCCGCGGCGAAGTCCAGGCGCTGTTGCGACCGGCGGGCACCGGAACTCGGAGGCGCTGCCACGACGGATGCTCTGCCTGATCAGTCTTGCATACGTGACCCGATCACCTCCGAGACCAGCCAGTACTTCCTCGTGATCTATACGACCGGCCGAATCGCGGCGTTGAGGTTGAGCAACTCGCAACGGACGCCCCGCCGCGCCGCGGCCGAGTACGCAGAGCCCGAGCGCGCTACCGCGACCGGCCGGAGATCGAGGTCTTCCTCGTTGGCGCCGACTCGCCCGACCCCATCAAGAAGACGCACTCGCACTACTTCCGCGATTCGGCCGAATCGCTCCTAAGGGGCGACCTCGAGCAGCGCCTCACTGCAGCTTGATCGACCGGCGGCCCGGCCCGAGCGGCACTACCCGATACCAGCCAGAAAACCGGAAAACCGTGGATTTGCAGGCATTCGTCCCAAGATGTCCCCGAAGCTTCCCGACCTCCGGATCATGCGGTCGGGCGTAACGCGAGAATAGCAGGATAGCGTTGATTTCCAGGGCTTTTACCCCCGCCGACAACCTTAAGGATGACCAGTGAGCGGCAAAGGAGCCACCTGCCGATCGCGCGGTTCGAGCGCCTCCGTTGTGAGCGGCCACCAATCGTGGCGCCTGAGCGGACGTCGTGGCGCTCTCCGGTCACTGCGATCGCGTCCATGGCCAAGCGATCACGCCACGCGTTCGTTCCGATAAGGAGCCTCGCTCTGCAGGGCTCTATCGGTTCAGGTTGAGTGCCGGTCGCCGGTGTCCACGCGGTCTGCGCCCAGGACTCGTGCGACGGCCTCGGCGCGGTTCGTCGA
>CAVPVI010000015.1:0-1443793 GCA_963709135.1 uncultured Solirubrobacterales bacterium
TGAGTACGACGTCACGGTGCCCGGTCGCGAAGGGTACCGTCACTGGATCCAAACTCGGGCCGTTCACGCTCGGCATGACCCGTCCGCAGGCCATCGCGGCAGACGGGCCAAGCTCGACCCGCGGCGCCACGTACGTCTTGTATTTCTGCGAGCTACCGATTGGATACCGGGTCGGATTCCCCTCCCCGCTGGGGCTTTCGGTCCTGCCCAGTTCCCAGCGCGGCAAGTATGTGGGGCGTCTGATCTGGATCTCGACGTCGAACACGCTCTACAAGATCAATGGGATCACGCGTGGCTCCAGCCAAGCGGCGGCGATCAGTCGCCTGCAGCACGGCAACCTGTTCACCGTCGGCCTGAACCAATGGTACCTCGCCCCCTTCCAGGGCCAGACCGCGGTGTTCAAGATCGACGGCGGGACCGTTCAGGAGATCGGCATCGGCTACGCGGCGCTCACGCGGACTCCCAGGGCACGGAGGATCTTCGCCGGCTCGTTCTTCTAGCGCTCCGAGGTGTGGCGCGCTTCGAGTGCTGCGATCAGCGCCTGGCGCACTTGCTCGACAGCCTCGTGCGGGCTGTCGTGATGCAGCTGGGCCTCGGCTGCGCCGATCGCCGCGGCGAGGGGAGCGTTGCCAAAGACGCCGGCGACCCACCGCGAGAAGTCGTGGCTGGGGCAATGGTGGCGCAGGACGGACGGGTCGCTGACCGCGAGCTCGTCTTCGAGCTCCTGGAGGCTGGCGACGAACGCTCCGGTCTCGCCGTGGCCCTGGGCCCAGAGGTGGAACCGCTGGGCGGGGTCCACGACGGCGAGCTGGTAGCTGTCGGCGGCCTTGGTCAGCTCGCCGGCCTTGACGAGGCCCGCGAGCGTGCGGTCGAGGCTCGTGCGGGGGATCGCAGTCGTGCTGGCAAGCTCGGCTGCGGTCATCGAGTTGCCGTCGGCGAGCGCCTCGAAGATCGCTCGCAGGATTGCGCCTGGGGCTGCGCGTGGGGCGTTGCGGGCCTGGCTGACCGGGGGCGACTCGGGCACCTGCTTTGGGCTTGTAGCGGCCGGGACGGATGCCGGCGGCGCGGGAGCTCGGGTGGTCTTGTCCCTGGGCTTGGCCGGCGCCGAGCGAGTGCGCCCATCCGCCCGTGTCGGTGCGGTCCTCGTCGACGGTGGCACCGGCTGCTCGCGAGAGCCCAGGGCGAGCAGCGCTCGGCGCAGCTTGTCGATCTCGTCGAGCAGCTCGTCAAGACGATTCTGAATCTCGCTGACTATCTGTTCGATCATTCTCGGGCTGTCCTTGCTTTGTGCTGTGGGAGATAGGCCGATCGTAGAGCTCCCGCCCGTCAACGCGGCGCAAACGTGGCGTGGAACAGCAGGCGCGGGCTGGAAGCCCCGCAAGCTTGCCGGGCGAGAGTCCGAGCTCGAGCAGTTCCAGCTCCTGCTGAAGCGAATGACGCGAGGAGACCACGAGCCAAGCTCGATTTTCACCGGGCTTCGCGGCGTCGGCAAGACCGTCCTGCTGCTCGAATGCGTAGCGCTGGCCCGAGAAGCCGGCTGGGCGACCCACGACGTCTACGAGGTGGGTTCGCAGGCGGACGTCCGGATTACGTTCGCCAAGCTCGCGACCATCCTCTCGCGCTCGATGAGTCTCAGACAGCGCATGAAGAAGCGTGCCCAGGCCGCGCTCGGAGTCGTGAAGGCGTTTGCGGAGTTCGCGCCTCCTGGCTTCAAGTTTCGTCTCGAGATTGCCCCGACCGCAGGCAAAGCTGACTCCGGCGACCCTGAGGAGGACCTCGCCGACCTGTTGGACGAGATCGGTCAGGTCGCGCGCGCTGGTGGCACGGGTGCTGTGTTTCTGATCGGCGAGATCCAGAACCTCGACGCTCAATCGCTCGCCGCGATCTCCGTGGCCTTCCAGCGAATGGTGAAGAAGAGCCTTCCGGTCGCACTCGTGGGGGCAGGCCTGCCTACGGTCTCGGATGGGCTGTTCGCGGCGAAGGGCTACTCGGACCGTCTCTTCAACCACGTCGAACTCGGGGAACCGACACTGAGCAGCGCTACATGGCCGCCATGGCATCGCTGCTTGACGAAGGACCCGTGAGCACCGCAGCCGTCAGTCGGGCATACGGCGTCAAGTCGACGACGGGGACCTCGTTGCAGCGAGACGGGCTGATCAAGAAGGGGCCGGCGCTTTCGGTCAGGTGGAGTCGATCCGTGTGGGCGTGCCCGTCGACGTACGTGATCTTCTGGAGGAGCGTGAAGTGCCTGTCGCGGACCGGGAGGCACGGACGTCGACCCGATAGGTTGGCTGCGGCTGGCCGCGGCTGACCGCGATGCCGGGCAGCACCGTCCCGTGCCCGACGTCCACCCGTGGGTGGGGACGGCTGCGAATTCCACCCGAGGATCAACCTGGGCGCCGATGTCAGAAGGCGTCGTGGAGTTCACGATGCTCGCATGACAACCACCGATTACCTCATCGATTCAGCGCTCGTGCTCCTGGTCCTCTTCCAGATCAAGGAGCGCAGGCTCACCACCAAGATGCTTGTCCGTCCTCTGGTCATCGTCGGCATCGCTGTCGCCAACTACCTACACGGGATCCCGACGGCGGGCAACGACCTCGTCCTCGTCGCGGTCCTGGCGATCCTCGGTGGTGCGATCGGGCTCGCCAGCGCCCAGACCGTGATCATGCGGGCAGGCTCCGACGGCCAGGTGCTCGCGCGCGCCGGCTGGGTCTCCGGGTTCTTCTGGGTCCTGGGGATGGGTTCGCGGTTTGCGTTCATCTTCTGGATCACCCACAGCGGTGTCGCCGCGTTGAGCCGGTTCAGCGTCGAGCACTCGATCACGTCCAGCGCCTGGACCGTCGCGCTGCTCGCGATGGCGGTGTGCGAAGTGGCCTCGCGTTCGGGATTGATGGCGGCTCGCCGTCAGCGTCTGCAGAGCAGCGTTGCCGTCCAGTTCGCCTGACCGCCGATCGCGAGCTTGATCGTCACCTCCTACGTCGGTGCGCTGCTGAAGTAGACGTCCGTGGACCGACCAACGAGCTCGCTTTCCGCGCCGAGCGCGCTCGTGGGAGGGTGACAAGCCGTGGTATGCTTTGCGCATGTCCCACGGTCAGCGCGTGACGATCGGTGATCGCGGCCGGCTTGTCCTGCCGGCGTCGGTCCGCGCCGCGCTCGGGCTGACGCCCGGAACCACGATGTTGCTGAGCACCGAGCAGGACGGTTCGTTGCGGCTGCGTCCATACCGGACTGTGGCCGAGGAGAGCCGGGGGCTGTTCGCCGACCAGGCCGCTCGTGGCTCGCTTGTCGATGAGCTGCTCGCCGACCGCCGCGCCCAAGCGGCCGGCGAGGAGTAAGTGCCCGAGCAAGTCCTCGATGCCTCGGCGCTGCTCGCCTACCTCGGGAATGAGGCCGGCGCTGAGGTCGTCACCGAGGCGATCGCCGCCGGCGCGAGCATCTCGACCGTCAACCTCGCCGAAGTGCTCAGCACTCTCGCCGCTCGTGGCCACGAACCGGCCGCGATCGTGAGCGAGCTCGTCGCCCGCGGACTGCTTGATGGCGCCGTCACGGTGAAGCCGTTCATCACCGCTGACGGGATCGAGGCAGCCCGCCTACGCCCGATCACGCGCACCGCCGGCCTCTCCCTAGCCGATCGCGCTTGCCTTGCGCTCGCCAAACGGCTCTCCACCTCCGTCCTGACCGCGGACCAGGCGTGGATCGGCCTCGCCGTCGACATCGATATCCGGCCCATCCGCGAACCCAGCGATCGGTAACGATCTAACGAACGCAGCGCGGTGACGGCGGCCATTGGTGGCGAAAGCGGCGAACAATGATGGCGATGTGGCGGGCCCTAGCCGGGGAGTCGGAGTGATCGAAACTCGAAGACCGTGGCGAGGACGTCGAAGTGGCGGTCGAGGTGCAGGATGTCGGCGCTGTGCTCCTGCGCGCACGCGCCGAGGATCAGGTCGGGAAGGCTGATCCTGTGCTGGCTGCGGGTAGCGAGTTCACGCTGCGCGCTCTCGGCGGCGGTGATCGTCTGCGCGTCGATGCGGAGATCGCGAAATAGCGCGAGTGCCGCTTGTTGAGCCGCGTAGTCGGCGGGCGAGCTTGTGCTGTAGAGGATCTCGAGGCGCGTGATCGCGCACAGGCACGGCTCGCCGTGACGCTCGATGTCGTCCGGGTCGGCTCGAACCCAGGCCGACTTGTCGATCAGGATCAGGCCCACGCCTGATCCGACAGCAGCACGGCGGCGTCCAGCAGCTCGCGCGACTGAATGATGGCTGCCCGGCGAAGCGCTCGGCTCGATGCCTGCTCGCGGAGCGTCTGCTCCACAACGCCTGCGCCCGCTTCCGCGAGACGCAGCAGAAGTTCCTTGCGATCGTGCACCTCGGGCCAAGCGCGTTGGGCGAGATCCAGCAGCTCAGCGGTCTTCCCGGTATCGGTCACCGAATATCTCGGATGGGTTGTCGGCACACCAGCAGGTGTAGCACCCAACACACCGGTGCCGCACCACTCGCGGAACGGCCGAGGTCCCTCGGGTGATCGAGGCGGTGCTCGCGGCTCGCGACGAGCTCGGTGCCTGAGGTCATCGTGCTCGACGCCTCCGCGATGGTGGAGGTGCTGCTCGGCTCCCAGCTCGGTGCACGGGTGCGTGGTCGTTTGCGTGGGTGCGAGTTGCACGTGCCTGCGGTTCTGGATGCCGAGATCCTCTCGGCGCTGGGTAGGCTGCACCGCGCCGGCGATCTCAGCGCGGGCTCCACGAGGTGTGCGACAAGTCTCGCGGTCTTTTCGTAGTACAGCGCTATGGGCCTGGAGCCGCTGAGGACTTCGCAAAGCAGCCGATCACTGCGCGGGCCATGGCGACTCGCTCGAGCCCGCGCCGGCGCTCGTCCGCGTGTCGGTGGCCATGACAGATGGCCAATTGACATCCGCGACCGAAGTGGTTCGTGAAGGGCTGGGGCGAGAACCGTGACGCCCGCGGCCGCATGGTCGATATTCCGCCGGACGTCGCCAACTTGCACCGCTGCCCCACGATTGGCGACGCCAATCTCTGGTAGACGCGGATCGGCAGCACCGCAAGCGCTCGATGTCCCACAAGGTGGACGCTCCGATGGATGGCAATCAGAAACCCGCGTGCGACGCGTCCCTGGGTCTCCCGGCGCGCTGGCGCGGTTGCTAGACCGTCACCAGGCGGTCCTGCTTGCTGATGAGTCGCTCGAGCGCGATTGCGCGCGACGGGGCTGCACTCCCGGGAGGTTTGGCACCTGTGAGGTGCCTAACCTCACCCGGATCAAGCGGACACCGCTCACGCAAACGACCCGCCGGAGGTTTGGCACCCGTGAGGTGCTCAACCTCCCGGTAGTCGCGGATTGCGACGGCTGCGAACCAACCCGCGCGTGATCGAGCGCAAGATGCCAAACCGGTTCATCGTTCCTCGCTTCGCTGAATACATTTGCGAGTTCTATCCGCTCGGCCAACTCGACTGACGGGATTGACGGCCGATCGTGTGCGGTGGGGGTGGCTCGCAGCTCTTGGCGGCTCTTAGGAGGGCGACTGACGGGAGTGGTGTTGTACGGTGCTACACTGACGTTTTATGCCGACGTCACATCCTCGACACGCGATCACCGAGACCCCTGCACTTGCTGCTGCGCTCGAACCGCTTCGCGCCCGGCTTGGCGCGAACGCTCCTACGCTCACCGAGCTCGTCATGCGCGGTGCCGAGGCGAAGCTGCGGGAGCTCGAGGCGCAGGACCGAGCGCGTGCACATGCGCTGGAGACATTCGTGGACCGGCTCTGCGCCGGTCCCGAGCCGGACCTGCAAGAGGTCAGTCGCATCCGTCACGCCAGCCGGTATCCGTGAGCAGCGCGCTGGTGCTGCTCGACGCGAGCGCGTTCTGGCGGCTGCGCAGCCCTCAACTTGCCCCGGACCGTCGTCGCGAGGTCGCGGATTGGATCGCCAGGGGGATCGTCGCCGCGAGCACGCCGCTGCTGCTCGAGACGCGAGCTGGTCGCGACCTTCCGCCGGTCGATCCCGGCGAGCTGCCGTGGCTCTGGATCAGCGAGCGTGCCGAGCGTCGTGCTGCCGAACTGCAGCTGCAGCTTCGCGCCGCTCACCAGCACCTTGGCGTCCCGCCGCTTGACTATCTCATCGCAGCGGTAGCTGAAGACCACGGGGCGTCGATCCTGCACTATGACGCTGACTTCGAGCACCTCGCCGCGAACACCGATCTTGCTGCCACGGTCGACGCATTGGCACCGCTGGGCACACTGTCCTGAGTGGGCCTCCCACGCTCTCGGCGTGCGCGGTCGCTTGCTGAGCGACTGATCGACGCGGGGTTATCGAAGGCATTGTTGACAACGGCACCGAGATCATCGAGGGCTGTGATGGCCCGTCCGCGACGCGGCACGTCGACGCCGGCTTCCTCCAAATCAGGGCGAATGCGTTCGAGTAGATCTCGCGCGCTGCTCGACACCAGGTAGTCGGACAGCTCGGCGTCGCAGATGCTGCGATACCAGCGAAGAGCACGCCGCATGCTCAGGAGGAGCGGCACCCAGTCGACGTCCTCGATCGGCTGTCTGACATCGAGAAACGCGCTCCAACGTTTGCGGTCGATCCAATAGCGCAGCTCGTATCCACCGTGCAGAGCAGCGATCGCGCCAACCTGTTCGAGGGACGAGAGGCTCTCGTGAACGTTGCGCTTTGTGTAGCCGGCAGACCGCGCCAGCTTCGCGGTGGTCGTGCCGAAGGCGTCCATCGTGTAGAGCAGCCGCACGACCTCCGCGCGAGCGCCGACGCCGAGCAGATGCCGAAGGCGAAAGCTGAGATTTGATCGGAGCATCAACGTCAGGAGGTCTTGCTTTACGCGTGCCCGAAAAGGCGGGGCGCAGCCAGCCGTACTCGGCGAAGGTGTCGTCGGCCTGAAGCAACTCATTCGCGCCGTCCACGGACCCGATTAGTTCGAGTGAAGCAGGCATGGCTCGAGAAGCTATACGTCTCGATCCGAGAAGTCAGACCTCTCGGTTTGGGAAGTTCTACGTCTCGCCAGTCAAGCATTTCATTCACGGCTGGGTGGCGGAGATGCGAACTACGGGCCCGAGCTCACCGTCCGGATGAGCGCTTGTCCTCGAGGACGGGCAGTCGTTCGGTGCGCGGCGACGCTGTCGACACGGCGCTTCTCCTGGAGCGACTGGCGCTATTGGAGGAGGTAGCGTACGTTGGCCGTCCCGAGCGACCGTTCAGCGACTCCAGCCAAACCGCTGTCACCGGTCAGCAGTACGGGTTCATGCAGTTGCTCGGCGAGCGCAAGATAAGTGGCGTCGTAGCTGCTGAGGTTGTGTCGCAGCGCCCAGACTCGCGTCCGTAGCGGCGCGTGAGGGTGGCGTACGAGACGTGCATCCGCCAGGTCAGCGACCGCCTGCGACGCGACCTCGGCGGTGATCTGGTTTCCTCGCTCCAATCTTCGCAGCCCGCTCAGCGATTCGGGTTCGATCAACTCGGGCGCGTGTGGGACGCCGTTGCGTCGGCTTCCAGCGCATCGATCACCAACGTCACCGCAGCCTGCTGGTCGAGCAGGAACCCGACGAGGACCGATGCGTCAATGACGATCAACGCGTGTCGCGGTCCGAACGGATCAGCTGCGCGATTGACGGCCCGGTGTATGGCTGGTGGGCCGGGCGCTCACGGATCGCGCGCAGAAGCTCTGCCCAGGTAGGTCGATCTTCGACCTTCGGCTCCGGTGCGTCGGGGGTCTGAATCGTCTTTCCCATGACGCAAATCGTAGACCCCGCCGGCAGCCCGGCGGCATGGGATTATGCACGGATGGCATCAGGTGACCACCCTGTGGCCAGATTCTGCGTGCTCCGCCGAGGACTGAACGGCTATCGGAATTCGGAGTTGAGCACGGGCACCCCGCTGTCGGCGCTGTGGATCTGCTGTGTCGCTCGGATGCTGGTGCCGGTGCCCGAAGGGGATCTTGTGCATGCGGGCGATTGCGAGTCCACGGAGTCGGTTGCGGTTTTGCAGGCGACGGCCGGTGGGGTTGAGGGTCGGGGCACGATCGGGTGCCCCTCGCGCCAGACAGGCGAGGCTATCCGGGATTGTGCTGGACGTTCTCCCGGCGGCGTAAGTGCGGGGGCACCTGGGCGTGGCCCATGCTCGCACTCGCCCTCACATACTCCCGGTATTATCGGGCGAGCCGGCGACGCCAGACACGCCCAGCCACTCGCCGGAATGCGCCACTAATTTCTGCGGGCGCCCTAGCCGATGTCCAGGACGAGGGAAAGTGCGTCGTCGACCGCTCTCAGCTCGTCATGACTCAGGTGCCCTACCTGTGCTCCGAGGTTGCGGGCGTCCACCGCGCCGGCCATCTCGCACAACACCTGGGTTCGCTGGGCACCGAGCTCGATCTCAGGATGAAAGCTCGCCGGTGGCGCTGAAGTGGAGGTCGGGCAGATGACGACGGTCGAGAGCGTCAGCAGGTCATCGGCCTGGACGATGACCGCGTAGCGCAGACCGTGTTGGACTCGGCCTCGACCTCGCGGCATCGTGATCGCGTGGACATCACCGCGAACCACGCAGTTGCTCCATCAGCGCCGCGACGTCTTGGGCTTCCGCCACGTACGCCTCGCTCTGCATCAGCGAGCGTGCCTCGGCGGCGAGACCGCTGCGCCGCCGGTCGCGTCGCGCTGTCTCAGTGATCGCCTGACGAGCGGCCTCGGCACGACTGATACCGCGCCGGCGGGCGATCTCGTCGAGCGCGCTGAGCCCTTCGGAGCCAAGACGAAGCGAGAGAGGGGCCGCCGCCTTCATAGGGGTAGTGTAGCGCAAAACGCACTACGCCTGGCGCAGCTGTTTTTCCTCGATGTGGCCGTCGGGAAAACCACCCGGCTTCCCGGTTTGACCAAATCTGTGTGATCGAGCGTGATCAGTTCACGCTCTCCCACCTCTAGTGCTCCGGCGGTCGACCGGGGCGCAGCAGCAATCCGTACATGTAGCCGGCGATCGGTGTCGGCCCGTGTTTGGGGGGCTCGTTCAGCCACGAGCGCAGCGCGTGGACGTTTAGGCGCCGGTGGCCGAGTGTTGGCCGGGGGCGGATCGGAATAGGGCGTGAAGCAAGCGTGCTCATGGCAAGACCTCCTGCCGGCCGCGAATCGGCGTCGGATGCGACGTGCAAGGGCACCGCGCATGCTGAGAGCTTTCCTTTGCCGCGTTAGCTACTCCGTCGCAGGGCCATGCACGCTATGTCTAGCCTTTATCGACCGGCCCGCGTTCGGTGTTGAACAGCTAGCTCTTCTGCTGGACGAGTGGCGTGATCGCTCGGCAGCGCGCCGGGGACCGGTGTAAAGCGACACCGGCGGGTGACCAGGGCACCCCACGTTCGATCCGGCCAGTTCCGACCGTGGGTTGCATGGGTCCCATTCGAGGCCGCCGGGATCGGAGCTAGGATCGCAGCGTGTCGCTAGATGACGATGCGCTCGGCGAGCTGCTCGACCACGTCGGGATCGGCCTTGACCTCAACGCGGTCGGTTCCACGCTCGAGCCGTTGATGGCCGTGATCATCGACAGTGCGCCACCAGCCGCGGTACAGCAGGCAGCCAACCGGGCCGTCGAGGCGCTATGGGATCACGAGCTTCAGGCCGAAGTGCGCGCTGAGCTCACGGCGTTCCGCAATGAAGTCATCGAGCCGGACAGTGAGCTCGTCGCAACGCTCGACACTGCGCTGGCAGTGCTTGGGCGGCCACCGTCAGACAACCACGTTGCCCACGCGCTGATTTGGCGCGCGACGGCCGAGCTGATGCGGCGCGTGAACCGCAATTACGACCGCATGGCCGGCCTCGAGAAAGCGTTGGCGCACGCGCGTTCAAATCAGCACCGGACCCTTACGCTTTCCGTTGCCGCGGCCGCCAGCCTCGCGGTCGATGTTGGTGACGAGGAGAACGCGAAAGCGATCGCACGGTACCTCGTCGAGATCGCGTCGCGCCCGACCGCGAGCCGCAAGCGGTCGCAGCGCGCCGCCGGCCTGGCCCGGTCGCTGGCTACAGACGAACGGCGGCATAGCATGCGTATGGCGCTATCAGGGCTCGCGTCCGTGTCCGCCGAGGAGTTCCCGCGTGCGGCCGCCGCGCTAAACAAGCTACTGGCGGAACCGGTTTCCAACGATCCCGCGAAGGACGAACTCTGGATGAGCCTTGTCGCCGGGTTCGCCGAAGAACAGCTCCAAGCCGCCCTATCCTCCGGCCCTCGCCACTGAGTTCGGCCAGCCCACTACCGCTCCTTCGAAGAGCGGCAGCATGGCGGCTGGAGCATGGATGCAGACCGTGTGTGGCGGGCTGGGAAGTTCACGGTTGTGTAAGACGCCTCCGGTATCGTGCGCCTATGGGACATTCTCCTGAGGAGCGGCGCTCCCCGCGGGAGAACCTCGGCGCGCGTCGCGTTGGACGTGGCGCGTTCCTCGGGATCGTCGGCGCCGGTGCCGTCACGATGTTCTACGGCAACCGGATTTCCACCGTTACGGGCGCGCTGACGAAGCCGCTTGTGGATGCGACCGGGTTGAACAAGCTCTTGCCACATGGGGGATGGCGGATCTACACGGTTGCCGCGACGATGCCGACCTTTGATCCCGCGACCTGGCGATTGCGGATCGACGGGCTCGTCCATACGCCAGTGGAGATCAACTACGAGCAGCTGCTCGCGCTACCACGGGCCGAGCAGGTTTCCACGTTCCACTGCGTCACCGGGTGGACCGTCAGCGGCGTGCATTGGGCGGGGGTGCGCTTCAAGGATCTGCTCGCGCTCGCCGACCCGCTGCCGGACGCCCACGCCGCACACTTCGTCTCCGCGGAGATTCCCTACGACGACTACCTCTCGCTGGATCAGGCAGAGCTCCCCGACGTGATGCTCGCCTACGAGATGGACGGCGCCGCGTTGCCTCAGGAGCACGGCGCGCCGGTCCGGGTGATCATCCCGGAGATGTATGGCTACAAGAACGTCAAGTGGGTCAAGCAGATCACGCTCGTCCCCGAGCAGCGTAACGGCTACTGGGAGAACGAGGGCTACGACGTCAACGCGTGGGTTGGCGACTCCAACGGGTACGGCTGAGATGGCGGGGGACGTACGCACCTCCGCCTCACCGTCCTTGGAGGCCCGCCCACGCTACGTCGTGCGGTTCACGCTCACCGAGCGGCTGCTGCACTGGGTTCACGCAATCGCGTTCTTCGCGCTGCTCGCTACGGGACTGACCCTATATCTGCCCGCGCTGACGGACGCGGTCGGACGGCGCGAGTTGATCCAGAGCGTTCACTTCTACACGGGCATCGGCTGGGCGACCGCGCTCGTGCTGATCATCGTTCTTGGCAATCATCGCGCGCTGATACGGACGGCGCGGGAGATCGACATGTTCGATCGCGACGATGCGCGCTTTCTCCGGGGCCGGCTGGAGAGCCCGCAAGGACGGTTCAACGCGGGTCAGAAGATCAACGCGATCGTCACCGCGGCGTTCGCCATCCTGTTCTTCGCCTCGGGTCTTCTGCTGTGGTTCGGGGAGCGGAACACCTCTCTGAGGCTCGCCGGGACGATCTACCTACACGACGTGCTCATGTTCACGTCGATGGTGATCGTCGCCGGCCACCTCTATCTCGCCTTCATCAACCGCGCGACCCGCCCCGCGCTGCGCGGGATGGTTCTCGGCACCGTGCGTGAGGACTGGGCGGCGTCCCACCACGCGAAATGGAATCGCACCCCCCGCCACTGACCGGACCCTTGGGGCGGGTTAGACGTAGCCACACGTCTGCTACTACCGCGACCGGCGTTATCCGCACGGTCACCGGGGACTCGTTTTCGCTGTTGCCATAGCGCCCTATCCAATGCAGCCGCGGAAACCGGGGCCGGGGCCGCGCGCGAGCAGCTGCGTCTCGTTGACGCTCTGTACGTCGAGCTGAGCCACGTCCTGCCGGGCGCTCTGCTCACGACAGACGCGCGGCTTCACGACAGACGCGCGGCTTGCGCGGGCATGTGGCGCCGCCGAGCTGGTGAGGACCGACTGACGCCGTGATTTGCCTGTGGCGACCAGCCATGCCACCGGGTGTTGCGGCGACCCGTCGCGGGACCACTGCTCGGCCGCGATCAAAAGCGGTGTCGCTCCAAACCTCGTCATCGAGCCTGAGCTCGTCCGGCTCGCGAAGCAGTAGGAGGGGCGTTCAGGACCGGCAGCGGGCGAGCGGCCCGCTCCGCGCTCCGCGAACCCTACCTTCGGACTGGCGCGAGTATTTGCCGCCCACGAGGTTCGCGTTGCTCCCTATGTCCGGAGCCCGAGCGCGACGACGCCGACCGGCGCTGGCCCGCTCCTTATGGTGGACACGTCCGACCAAGCCGCTATCAAATCGTGGATGAGCGACGAGCAGACCACCAAGCACGTCCGGGAGCTACGTGCTCGCGGGCTCTCACCGAAGGAGATTGCCCGCAGCCTCGGGATCAAACCCGCAATCGTCTCCGACCTAGTCCGCAAGCTGGCCGCCGAGCGTGACGACAACGACGTCGAGCACGTTGACTGCTTACTCAATGTTGGCTGGAGCACCGGCCTGGAGGTCGAAGGTCACCCCGACTGGCAGGACCCGCACGCTGACGAGAGCGTCCGAGGGCTGGTCACCGCGCTCGTCGCCCGCAGGCGTCGCCACCGCCACGGCACGACGGTGTGCGTCTACCTGCTCGACGTCTACTGCCTCGGCGTCAAGAATGCGATCGGACCCAACAACCTGGACGAGCAGCGCCTCCGCCAGTTCACCAAGAAGGTCTTCAGCGGCTATCAGGCACCGCCTATCGCCGCGCCGATCGAGCTAGTCCGAGACCTGACGTTCGGAGCCGCCGAATACGCCCGCCGGCTCGGATTCGCACCCCACCGTGACTTCGCGCAAGCCCGCGATCATCTCGGACCGTGGAGCGGGCCGAGCGCGATCACCTTCGGGCGCGACGGCAAACCGACCTACATCTCCGGCCCGCACGACGACCCCGGGCACGTGCTTCGCACCCTCAGCCGCGCAGTCGGACGCAAAGGCTTCAACTACACGATCGGGGTTGACCTCGGCGAGCTACCACTCGTCGGCTGATCACGCGCGCCGGTGGTCGCCGGCGACCCGAATAGTTCTGCTCAGCTGGTCTCGCGGAGCTTGGTCGCGAACTGTGCCGGTGTGAGGATCGGCAGGTCGTCGCTCAGGACGAGAAGGTCCTGGTCGCCGCTGACCAGATACGCGCGGCGGTTGATCGCGAGTGCGAGGAGGTAGTCGTCGTCAGGGTCGCGGGAACCGACCGGTGGTGGACTTGCTGGGTCCTCGGCAAAGCTGCCTTGAGCGCGGACCCAGTTGACGAAGGCGGTGGCTTTCCCCGGAGGGATCCGCTTGCGCAGCTTCGGATAGGCGAGTGTTCGCTTGAGCTCCGCGAGGAGCAGCTCCGAGACGACAAGCTCAAACTGACCGTCGCGGCTAGCACGCAGGATCTCGGCCGACGACCCCTTGGCGGACAGCACCCCTGAGATCAGGACGTTGACATCAACGACCGCGCGCACCAGGTGCCCGTCGGCGAGGCCTCGTCGCGTGTTGCGCTTCCACGGCGAGCTCGGACGCCTTGGCTTCGCACATCGTCGCGTTCGCCCACAGCTCGTCGAGAACGTCGAGCTCAAGATCCCGGCGCAGAGATTCCTCGATCACGGCGCTGTCCGAGACGCCGGTACGCGCTGCGCGAATCTTGACCCACTTCAGAACGTCTTCGTCGATCGTGAGCGTTGTACGTACCTTGGACATAAGCGCATCTTACCATCACGATGCCGTGATGCGACGATGTCAATCGTATGTTGGCGAGCGGTCAAGTGTGCTCGGGTTCAGCAGCACGACTAGCCGATCGCCGAGTTTCGCGACGAGTCCATCAGGGTCGTGTCCGCATCGGGGAGCTGCTCGAGCTGGTCAGCTTGGATGGTGAGGACTTCGTCGACGGCGTCGACGATCACCCCGACGGTCTGCGCGGCGGTTTCGAGGATTATGATCATCGTGTCCTGGGTCAGCTCACTGCCGACTGCGAGGCGGGAGGCGAGCGTGAACACGACAAGCCGGCGCGCATCCGTTTGGTCTGACATTGGGTTTCCCGATCGGGTTCGGGCGCAGGGCGCCGCTCGCCGAGCTAGTCGCGAGCGGCACCCTGCGCCTCGGGTGGTGCGGTGCGCGTGTACGTTTAGCTTGAGCTGAGCGATCAGCTCGAGGTGCTGAGTTTGAACTGGGCCATCAGCTTGTTGAGTGTCTCGGCCATCCCGGATAGCTCTTGGGCGGAGGCGGACATCTGCTCGGCCGAGGCGCTGGTTTGCTCGGTCGAGGCCGACACTTCCTCCGTCGAGGCGGAGGACTGCTCCGCGACCGACGCGGCCTCGCTGATGTTGTCCTGCATGCTTTGAGCGCTCGCGGCGATCTGCTGCGACGCCGCGGCGATCTGCTCGACCCGCGCGGTCATGTCTTCGACCGAGCTGCCGATCTGCACGAACGCTTCGCGGGTCTGCTCAACGACCGTGGCGCCGTCGGCGGTGCGCTTGGCGCCGTCCTCGACGACTTTGACCGCGTGGTTGGTGTCGGTCTGGATCGCGGCGATCAGCCCGGAGATCTCCTTCGCTGCGGACTGGGACCCCTCGGCGAGCTTTCTGACCTCCTCGGCGACGACCGCGAACCCGCGTCCCTGATCCCCAGCCCGGGCGGCCTCGATCGCCGCATTTAGGGCGAGCAGGTTCGTCTGCTCAGCGATCGCGGTGATCGTCGCGACGATCGCGCCGATCTGCTCAGACTTCACCGCCAGCTCGCGGATCGCCTCGGACACCGCCGCGGATGAATCGCGCACAGAGCGCATCGCCTCGTTGGCCTGACCAGCCGCGCCGACACCCTGCTGCGCGAGCCCACGGGCCTTATGCGCGACCTCGGCCGTCTTCGACGCGTTCTCCGCCGATTCGCTGACCGCGCTGGCGACATCCTCGGCGGACTGCCTGGCTTGCGCGATCATCCGCACCTGGCGCTCGGCGCCCTGCGCGATATCGCCGACAGCTTGGGCGATCTCACCGGTCGCCTTGCCGGACTCCTCGGAGGTCGAGGCCATCTCATGCGAGGCCGAGGACACCTGTGCGGCCGAACCCGAGACCTGACCGACGATCTGATCGAGATTCGCGCGGGTCTGGTTATAGGCGTTGATCATCGCCTCAAAGCGGTCGCGAACACCGTTGACCGCGTCGGCGACCTGCCCGATCTCGTCCTTGGACGGATTGGCGATCGGCGCCGTGACCGCCTGCACCGGGACCGTCAGATCACCGTGCGCGAGCGCCTCGATCCCTGCCTTCAAGTTCGTCGCGCACTTATCGCGCAACGAGCTCAGCCGCTCGAGCACCACGTCCACACCCTGCTTGATCGAACGCGAAACCGCGACCGACAGCCCGACACCAAACAGCACCGATAGCACGAGGATGACGATCGTGAGCGTCTTGCTCGAAGAAGCGCTGGAGTTGATGCTCTGCGAGTCAGCGCTGGCCTGCCCGTCGTTGATCTTCACAAGCTGAGCCGCAAATCCGTCCAGCGTGTTGTTCAGCGGTCCCCCTTTGGCGACGTACAGCGTGCTCGCGGCCTGGCGGCTCTGCGCGGTCCCCGCCAACGCCAGCTTGGAAATCGTCGCGGCGACACTCACGTACTGCGGCAAAAGCGACCGGTACTGCGAGTACACGCGCTGCTCGGCGGACGAAAGCCCCCCCGCAGCATACGCGCTTACCGCCCGCTGCAGGGCAACCATATCGCTCTGGAAGCTCTGCACGTATTGCGCGGTACCACTGGTCGCCAGGGCGACCTTGACCAGATCAGGGTCCACAGCGCCGAGATCGGCGCGGACGGTAGCGAGCTGCTCGATCGGCACGGTCGCGTTCTGGTACATATCCCGACCCTGGCTGGCGCCTGAGGACAAGCTCACGATCGAGAGCACACCCGAGATCACGAGCAGCGCGACCAGCCCTCCACCCAACCCATAGAGCTTCTTGCTGACCGACAGGTCCGCGAACCACTGTTTGAACCCAGAGCGCTTCTTCATTCCAGCCTTCCGGTTTGTCGCGAACCGCTTCAAGTAGGTGCGCGAACCTCAACAACAACAAATACGAGACGGCCGGCATCGACGGCCGGGCAGACCCACGCAGCGTAAACGGACCTTCCTGCGTACTCGACCCGACACGATCAAACTAAAGGCGATCCCTACTTACACACCTCCAAAGCAACTGACGAAGTCCTCAACCCATCCCACGCACGCGTTCTCGGCGACGCGCGATTGACCACGGCAGGCCACGCCAGCGCCAAGACGTCACGATCAATCGCCCCCGAGACGCAGGACGACGAACACCCCGCTGTGGCTCAATGATCGACGCGGACACCCTAGGCCCCCACAGCAACAGCGCGAACACGCACCCCACTGGCGGACCACGCGATCGCGATCTATCCGCGGCGACTAATAGGCTCGCGGTCGTGGTTGAGAAGTGGCGAGATCCCGCGGAGGCGCTGGCAGCGTACGAGCGATGGCTTGTGGGGCTGCCGCCGTCGAAGCGCGCGCGCCGGGAGTACACGCGCTGGGTTCGGCTGTACTGCGGCTGGCTGCGCGACGGCATCGACGAGCGGGCGGTCGGCGCCGACCCGCTGGGCGATCCGCGAGCCCGGGATTACGCTACGCGGGACTTCAAGCGGTTCTTGAAGTCCGAGCGGATGCTGGGGGCCCGCGTCGGTGAACCTGGCGTTGGCGTCGGTCGATCATCTCTACCGGCACATGGGGTTTCTCCGGGCGCGTTGCGGGCGCGCCCGGAGAAGGGCTACGGTTTAGATCCGGTGACCCGGGGCTCGTTATGGGTTGAGGGGGTCGAGTGTGATCTGGGTGGGCTGCGATCCGGCGCCGATCTGGATGCTGCTCGTCGGCGCGGTGGCGCCGGTCGTGCCGGCCGGCCAGGCGTCGAGCGTGCCCTGGGTGAGGCTGTCGACGACGAGCGTGTTGTTGGATGGGTCGATGATCGCCTGCTCGGCGTTTGCGAGGCTGTTTGAGGTGCCCGTCAGCGTCGTCAGGGGCGCCTCGTTGGCGCTCAACGCGAGCATGTAGGTGCTCACGCCGCCGCTGTCGTTGGCGACGATCAGCTGATCGAGGCTGTTGAACGACAGGCCCTTGGGGCCGTTCAGGCCGGTGTTCGCGCCTTGCAGCGTGGCCACCGGTGTAGCGTTGCCGTTGGCGCCGGGCTGGTAGGTGGTGACTGTGTTGTCGCCGGCGTTGGACACGTCGAGTTCGCCGAAGGGGTCAAACGCGATCCCGATCGGGTTGTCGATCCCGGTCGCCGAGCCGCTGATCGTGCTGCTCGGTCCCACGTTGCCGTTGCTGCCCGGCGTGTACTCGGTGATCGAGTTGCTTGCCGCGTCGACGACCCACAGGTCGTCTGAGGAGTCAAGCGCGAGGAACCGCGGATCGTTGAGAGCGGTGCGCGAGCCCGAGATCGTCGCGATCGGCGCGACGTTGCCGCTCGCGCCGGGGGCGTACTCGGTGATCGTGTTGCCCAGCGCGTTGGCGACGAACAAGTCGCCGAGCGAGTCGACCGCAACTCCCTCGGGATAGTCCAGCCCGGTCTGCGAGCCGCTGATCGTTCCCAGTAGCGTGCGGCCCGACGCGCCGCTGGAGTAGATGCTGATCGCGTTGGATCCGTAGTCGGCGACGTACAGGCTCGGCTTGACCAGTTGCGGCTGGATCTGCTCGGTCACGCTGGCCTGCGCCGACTGGTAGTTACCGTCGCCGCCGTAGGTGGCGTTGACGGTGTCGGCGCCTGCGGGCAGCGAGTTGCTCGTCCAGGTCGCAATCCCTGATGCGTTGAGCGAGGCGGTTTGCGTGATCGCATTGCTGCCGCTGCCGGTCTGGAACGTGACGGTGCCGGTCGCGGTCGGGTCACCGGCCGGGGGGTTGACCGTCGCGGTGACCGTCACGCCCTGGCCGGCGGTCGCTGAATTGGGGTTGGCGGCCAGCGTCAAGTTCGCTGCCACCAGTTTGTGGATGTTCACTGTCGTCGTGCCTTGAGCATCCGCGAACGTGCTGCTGTCCGACGTGTACACGGCAGTGATCGTGTACGAACCGGTCGCGCCATCGGTTCCGAGCGCGCTGACAGGGACCGTCAGCGATGCGCCCCCATTACTTGTGACCGGTGCCGTCCCCAGGTCGATCGTCGCGCCGCTGCCGTCGGGGTTAGGGAGCGAGAAGTCGACGGTCCCGGTCGGCGTGTCGCCGGGGATATTCGACTGCACGCCGGCAGTCAGCGTGACGTTCGAGCCGATGTACGCGGGGTTTGGGTTCGCGCCGGCCGCTACCGCGACCCGTAGCCCGGTCGTCGAGATCATCGCGGAACCGTTCTCGGCGGTGCTGTCGGATGTGATCGAGTAAGCCACGTCGAGCGGGCTCAGGTAGGACCCGCCGCCGCCGCCGCCGCCACCACCACCGGGAGCGATCGAGCCGCCGGCACCCCCGCCGCTGGTCGCGCCGATCGCGAGGTCAAACAAGCCGCCACCGCCACCGCCGCTCGAGCCATCGACCCCGCCTTGGCCATCCCCGGGGTTACCGTTCTCGCCGTTGCCGCCGGCGCTCTGCTGGCCGACCGCGGCCGGGCCACCCGCCCCACCGGGCTGCCCTGCGCCGCCGTTCGAGCTAGCGCTGCCGGTGGGGCCGGCCACGCCGCCGGCCCCGCCGGCACCAACCGTGTTGCCCTCTGCCGCGCCGCCGCCACCACCGCCACCGGCCGCGAGCAGCGTCGTGCCGCTCGTCTGGTTGGTGATCACAGTCGCGCCACCGCCACCGCCAGCGCCCGGACCACCAGCGCCACCGTTTGCGCCCGAGCCGCTTGACTGCCCGCCGGCAGAGTCACCCGAGCCGCTGTCGCCCTGAGTCCCGACCTCGATCCCGAGCTGGTCACCGGGATTGACGGCGACGTCCGCGCTGACGATCGCCCCGGGACCCCCGACACCGCCAGGGGTCGGATAATCGCCGCCAAACCCGTAGCCAGTCCCTGAGACAGCAAGGCCATCGCCCCCGCCACCGCCCGTGGCCGTGATCAATAACCCATGCACACCAGCAGGCACCGTGTAGTACTGCTCCGCCCCCTGGTTATAGGTGAATGTGTCCGCCGCGGCCTGCCCGGCCGCGGCACCGCCAGCCAGCCCGCCGCCGAGCGCGGCTGCGAGCATCCAACTCGTGATCCTGAAACGAAACGACATCACATATCTCCCAATGCTCGGAATTGGCGTCCGCGGCGCATAGCCACGAACCTCGCTTTACAGCCGCATCAGTCCCGCACCCTCGCGACGCGTTACAGACACCACGAAATAACTTCCGAGCGCCCAGCTGACTGCGGCTCGCCTGCGTGCCGGTGGCGCAGCCGTAGTGGACGTTCGGTAGGGTTGGACGGCGGTGGCGTGTGGGTCGGCAACCGATGATGGTGTGATGCTGACGCGATTGCGCGGCGGGGACGAGGCGGCGTTCCGGGAGTTGGTGGAACGGCACCATCGCGTGATGACCCGGGTCGCGCTGGAGTTCGTCCCCTCGCGGGCTGTCGCGGACGAGGTCGTGCAGGAGACGTGGCTGGCGGTGATCCGCGGGATCGATCGCTTCGAGCAACGGTCCTCGCTCAAGACATGGATCTTTGCGATCCTGGTCAAGCGGGCGCGCTCGCGCGGTGTACGGGAGCAGCGCACGATGCCGTTCTCGGCCCTCGCCCCGGACGACATCGACGCGGGCCCGGTAGTCGACGCCGAGCGGTTCCTGGGCGGCGATCACTGCTTTGCTGGCGCGTGGAGCGTTCCGCCGAGCCGCTTCTTCGCGCTGCCCGAGGAACGCGTGCTGGCTGCCGAGACGCGCCAGGCGATCGCGCGCGCGATCAACGATCTCCCGCCCGCGCAACGGCAGGTGATCAAGCTGCGCGACGTGGAGGGCTGGGAGGCGGAGGAGACCTGCGCTCTGCTCGGGCTCTCCGCGGCCAACCAGCGCGTCTTGTTGCATCGCGCCAGGGCTCGAGTACGATCAGCGCTGGAGTCGTACTTCTCCGATCTGGTCACCGCGTGAGCTACGAGCACCTTCGCTGCCAGGATTTCGTCGAGCTCGCTTCCGATTACCTGGAAGCGACGCTGTCCCCTGAGCAGCGGCTGACCGTCGAGCGTCACCTGGCGTTCTGCGACCCCTGTGGGGACTATCTGGAAGACATGCGCGCCACCATCCGCGTAGCTGGGAGCCTGCGCGAGGAGGACGTTCCCGAGCCGGTCGCCGACGCGCTGGTGCAGGCGTTCAAAGCCCTGCGGGGCAACGCCGGCTGACGGGCGGGCGAGGCGCAGGCCGCCCAAGCGCGATCAGATCATAGACCGAGCTGATCGCTTAGCCACTGCGCCTGCCGGGCCCGCTCGGTCGCGAACGCACGCTCGTAGACCTCGCCGAAGCGTTGTCCGCAGGCCTGTTCGCCCGCGGTCACCCCGGCCCAGTAGCCAGCGGCCGCCACTTGGCCCTGTATCGCGACCTGCTCGAGCGTCGCCAGCAGCTCCGCCTGGCGCTCGTGCACGGCGCCGGCACGCGCTCGCAGGACGCAAGCCTGCGCGTAGCGCGAGCGCGTAGCGCTGTCCCAGCGCGGCACGGGACCAAGCAGGCGTCCGCGCGCGGCGACCAGCGCGGCGTCTGTCTCGAGAACCTCGCCGGCGAGCTCGATCGCCCATAGATCAGAACCCAGCCACTGCGGTAGCTGCTGCACCGTGCACGCGTGTACACCGTTGAGGCACAGCCCAAGTGGCCCAGTCGCGTGCACCCACTCTCCCGGCTGGCCCCCGGACGGCACCGGCCAGCGCAAGCCCGTAAATGGGGAACGACCCTCGATCAGTACCTTGTATGCGAGCATCAGATCAAGCGACGCGTTTGGACATGCTGCCCACGCCCACGATATCGAGTAGGGCAAGAGTAATCAAAGAGCAGTCCGACCAGCTGCAAGCCGCCTCGCACCGGACGGCTGCCAGCCGAGGTAGTAGAGATCTTCACCCGCGAGCGAGAAACGCTGCCCGAGCAAGGCACGCCTTCGGACGCCGTCGCCGCCGGTGACGTACTCGAGGAGTTCACGCTGCCAGACGCCAACGGCAACGACGCGAGCGACCGGATGGTTCTCCGGGCGTGTCGCGTGCGCCCGGAGAACCTCTGCCGTTGACCGAATCGGCCTATGGGTTGAGCGGGTTGAACGCCATCTGGGTGGGTTGTGATCCTGCGCCGACCTGGATCGTGGTGGTCGGGGCGATGTTGCCGACATCGCCGGCGGGGTAGGTCGTGATTGTTCCCTGGGTGAGGCTGTCGACCAGCAGCATGTTGTCGGTGGGGTCCAGCAGCACCTGCTCTGAGTTGGCCAGCCCGGTCAGCGGCCCGGATATCTCGCCGCTGGAGGGACGGTTGCCCTGCCAGCTGGTGCTGTATTCGGTGACGGGCCCGTTGTCGTTGGCGACGAACAACACGCCCGAGGCGTTGAGCGCCAGGCCCTTGGGTCCGTCCAGCTGGGTCTGGTCGCCCTGCATCAGCCAGACCGGCGAGACGTTGCCGTTGGATCCGGGCGCGAACGCGGTGATACTGTTGTCGCCGGCGTTAGAGACGTAGATCCGGCCGGTCGGGTCGACGAGGATCCCGATCGGGTTATCGATTCCGGTCGCCGCGCCGGCGATCGTGGCAATCAGGTTGAAGCCGCCCTGCTCGTCGGGCGTGTACTCGGTGACTGAGTTGCTGAGCGCGTTGACGGCATAGAGGTTTCCGGCCGAGTCGATCGCGAGAAACCGGGGGTTGTCCAGATTGGTGCCCGGCCCGCCGATGATGGCGATAGGCGTGGCGTCGCCGCTCGCCGCGGCGCGGTACTCGGTGATCGTGTTGGCGGAGGCGTTGGCGACGTAGATGTCGCCCGCGGAGTCGAGCACGACTCCTTCGGGATTTGACAGTCCGGTCGCCGGACCGGCGATCGTGCCCAGCGAGGGCCATCCGTTCGCTCCCGAGCCGAAGATGCTGATCGAGTCTGATCCGTAGTTGGCGACGTACAGGCTGGGCGGGTCGGCCGGCGCCGGCTGGATCGTGACCGTCGTCGTGCCGACGGCGACGCCCAGGTTAGTTGAGGCGGATGCCTGAATCGTGAACACGCCCGGGGTGGAGCTGATCTGGTGGGCCGGGACCGTGGTCACCAGCGGCGTGGGGCTGCCGCTCAACGCGAACTGTCCGAGCACCGTGCCCGATGACGGCACCCACAGCAGGACTAGTCCCTGCGGCCACGCCTGCCCGAACCCGACCGTGACGATCACCGTCACCGACGAATCCTCCGATACCGGGTTGGGGGTGGCCAGCACACCAATCGCTGACTGGTCGGCAGCGGCAGCACCGGCCCCGGCGCTGAGCGCCAGTCCGCCGGCGACCATGACGGCGAGCACGGCAAACGCAAATCTGAGACGAGTCGACATCACAAGGATCTCCCAAATCGGACTTGGATCCGCAGCCGAAGCCACGAACCTCCTTTACGCCACTTACAGTCCCGCGGTCGCTTCCATTCGTTACACCGACTCCGGCACCAGCACGATGACCTCTTCCGCGTTGCGATGATTGCGCGAGGCGCTGCGGTCATCCGAGGATGACCCAGTGCTCGGAAGCTCTCTGAAGCCGGGTAATTCCGTTCAGTTGCCGCTACTCTGCGGCTCCTGACACGGACCCGAGCATCGGGCCAACAACGTCAGGGCCCGCCATTCCGGTGACTCCCCGCCCCGGCTCGCATGTGAGCGGTTTCCGCGCAGCGGTGTAACGCCGGCCGGGCTGGCGAGACTGCAGGGCTGGCCGCTGTCGCGCCTGATCGAAATGGGACGGACGCGGCGACCGGCGCCGCGATCGCAAGCGGGCGGTACGGAGTCGGAAACCAAAGAGATCGGAGGAGTGGAGATGGTTAGTGGGTCGATCGTGCACGCGGGGGGTTACGGCCCCGGTCGGTTTTCGCGTCTGGTCACTGCGCGCGGTTGGCTGGCGGTGACTTGGTCGCTAGTGCTCGTCGCGGTGTGGGCCGGTTCCGCCCGGGCGGCATCGTTTGACCAGCCGTACCCGCAGCAGACGCTGTCCTTCACCGGGTTGGAGAATCCGATCAGCGTCGCGGTCGACGCGGCCGGAGATACGTTCGTCCTCGACAGCGCCACCAACCAGGTGGTCGAGCTAACCGCCGCGGGGTCGCAGCACACCGTGCCGTTCACCGGGCTCCAAAAGCCGGTGGCGCTGGCGGCCGACGCGGCTGGGGACGTGTTCGTCCTCGACACAGAGGCCGGCGACGTATTCGAGTTGACCGCCGCGGGAGTGCAGCGGGAGCTGCCCGTTCCGGATTCGTTCTATAACCCGACAGCGGTGGCGGTTGACGCGGCCGGAGACGTGTTCATCTCCAACGAGTTCGACGGAGTTTGGGAGTTGCCGGCCTCGGGGGGAGACCCGAGGCTGCTCACCGACACCCCGGGGGTGGTGGGCCTGGCAGCCGACGCAGCCGGTGACGTGTTCTTCACCACAAGCAACCCGACCGCCGGCAATCACATCTACGAGCTGACCGCCGCGGGAGCGCAGCGAGAGCTGCCCTTCACGGGAATCTCTGACCCCATGGGTGTGGCGGTCGACCCGACCGGGGACGTGTTCGTCGCCGACCCGCAATCGAATACGGTCGCCGAGCTGGAGCCTAACGGGACCCAGCAGACCCCCAGTGCGCTCTTCTCCGGCGTGCGGGACGAGACTGCCGTGGCCGTCAGCGCGACCGGGGAGCTGTACGTCGTCGACCAGACGGACGCGTTGGTCCAGAAGCTCAGGCCGTGGGTACTGCCGTTCGCCAGTACCGGCGACTTGTATGTGGCCGACTACGGCACAAACGCGATCGGCATCTACGGTAGCGGCGCGTCCGGCCGCCCGCTTTTGGGCATGATCTCCGGGTCGGCGACGCAGCTGTCTTACCCCGAAGGGGTCGCGTTTGACCCGTGGGGCGATCTGTTGGTCGCCAACTCGCTGGCGAACACGATCACCGAATACCCTCCGGGCGCCAGCGGCAACGCCACGCCGTTTGCAGCAATCGCGGGCCCGGCGACGGGCCTTGACGATCCCCGGTTCATTGCCGAGGACTCCGCCGGCAATCTGTACGTCATCAACGCGCTTAGCAACTCGATCACAAAGTACGCCTACGGAGCTACCGGCGACGCCGCGCCGATCGCCACCATCAGCGGCTCCAACACCGGGATCGATAGCCCGATCGGGATCCTCGTCGACCCGACCGGCCGGATCTACGTCTCTAACGCCGGCGACAACAGTATCACCGCGTTCGCGCCCGGATCCAACGGCAACGTCTCGCCGGTCTGGCTGATGCAGGGCGACCAGACCCAGCTGGACGGACCCAAGGGCCTGGCGCTCAACGCCTCGGGCGTGTTGTTCGTCGCCAACGACAACGGGCCCGTCACCGAATACAGCACCAGCTGGCAGGGCAACCGTCCCTCCAGCGGCGAGATATCCGGGCCGCTGACCGGGCTGGCCAACTCAGAGCAGGTGCTGCTGGACCCCACCGACAACATGCTGCTGGTCGACAGCCTCACCCAGGGAACAATCACGACCTACCCCGCCGGCGATGTCGGCAACATCGCCCCGACCACCACGATCCAGGTCGGCGCAGGATCACAACCCACCCAGATGGCGTTCAACCCCCTCAACCCGTGAACGCTCACAAGCTGGTGGCTCTTGGCATTGATGGGGGGCGTGGATCGTGGCTCAGCCGGTGCCACGCAGCGCCTTCCGCCAGGTGACCCGCTCGCCGCTTCGCAGCACCCCTCCGGCGTAAGCGGTCGACGCGGCCCTGACGACGGCGTAGATCGAGCCGAGCATGGTGACTGTGACGATCGGATATTCCCACCAGTTGACAGTCCCGAGCGCGACCCGGGCGGGCATCAGTGTTGGCGTGAGTGGCGGCAGCCAGGAGATCACCCGTAGCCAGGTCGCGTTTGGGGAGCTGACTGCCACGAAGGTGAGCACGTAGCCGATCGGCAGCGGCATCACGAGCGGAAGAGTTGCCGACTGGACCTCCTCAGGGCGGGCGATGAGCGCTCCTGCGGCTGCGAAGGCGAACGCGTAGAGCGCGAAACCGGCGACGAAGAACACCAGGAACACGGGCATCAGCACCCACACGCTGCCGGGGATCTTCGCGCTGTGGACGAGAGCGTTGGTGAGCAGGCCGGCGATTGCGGCGATTGAGAGCTGGCCGAGGCCGACGAGGCCAATCCCTAGGACCTTGCCGACCAGCAGCTGCTGTGGCCGGACCGCAGACAGCAGCACCTCGGCCGTGCGCGAGGTCTTCTCTTGCGCGACGCCCGTGGCGACTGCGGTTCCGTACAGGGTGATCGCGAGGTACATCAGCAGGCCGACGAAGATGGCCGCCACGTAGCGCGCGTCCTGGTCTGCGGGCTGGGGCTTGAGCACGACCGTTCTCAGCGGTACCGGGGTCACCGCCGGCAGCACCTTTGCGAGCGGTACGCCCGCCCGCGCCAGCGCCGCGCGGAAGTGCGCGTCGTCCACGGCGGCAGCAATGACTGCCCTGGTTTCCGCCGAAAGCGACTGCTTGACCATGACTGTCGCCGAGCTGGCGCCCACGTCGATCGCCACGTCGAGCTTGCCGTCGTCGAGCATCGCCCGTGCTGCCGCCCCGCGGGCGATGTCCGAGAGCCTCACGGCCACCTCCGCCGACGTCGCCGCGCGCTCGAGCGCCGGCGCGAGCGTTTGCGACCGGCTCCCGACCAGCCCGATCTTCGTTGATGACGCCGAGGACTTGACGAGCGCTGGGATCGCGATCGCAGCGACGACCAGGATCGCTGTTGCCACGGTCACGATGCGCGTGGCTCGGCCGCCGACGCGCTCGCGAACCTCACGCTCGGCGATCAGTCTAATCGCGGCGCCGCGCCTCACCGGGAAACCATCCGGCGGTAGAGCTCCAGGAGGCCGCCGCTCTCGAACCCGAAGTGCTCGACCGGTCCCGCCGCGAGCGCCGCGTGCAGGATTGTCTGCGGATCGGTACCCGGCGCCATCACGAGCAGGACCCCGTCCTCGTCGGATCGCTCGACGCTTACGCCCCGCAGCCCCTGCGTCCAGCCGCCGGGCCCGTCGACCTTGATCCGCAGCTGCGCAGGCAGCTCGCGGCGCAACTCGGCGAGCGTCCCTGTCGCGAGCACGCGCCCGGACTCGAGGATCACGACCCGCCGACAGACCCGCTCAACGAGCTCGAGCTGGTGGCTTGAGAACAGCACGGACGTACCTGCCGCCGCGCGCTCGAACAGCAGTTCCGACAGCGAGTCGACCGCCTCGGGGTCAAGGCCAGCGAACGGCTCGTCAAGGACGAGCAGTTCGGGCTCGTGGACGAGCGCGACTGCCAGCTGGACCCGCTGCTGGTTTCCGTGAGACAGTGCGACCAGCTTCTCGCCGGCCCGCTCGCCGAGCCCGAGCCGGTCGAGCCAGCGGCGGGCGGAGTCAACCGCCGCCGCGGGGTCGAGTCCGTGCAGACGCGCGAAGTACACGACCTGAATCAAGCAGCTCAAGT
Source organism: uncultured Solirubrobacterales bacterium (assembly GCA_963709135.1). Classification (GTDB taxonomy): domain Bacteria; phylum Actinomycetota; class Thermoleophilia; order Solirubrobacterales; family Solirubrobacteraceae; genus Palsa-465. The sequence goes on from CAVPVI010000015.1 coordinate 26,625, forward strand.
TTCGGGGTTATCGGGCGGCGGTGTTCAGCGCTGGCGCGGGGCGCTGGATTTCTTGTGGATTGTGGGCGCGGCCGGTAACCGGCTGGTATTGGGCGGCGATCGTCGCGCGGCGCAGGCTTGAGAGCATGTCCTGGTAGGAGGCGTGCTGCTTGTGGCGGTACCAGGGGGCGCGTCGGCGGCGGTGTTTGACGTCGTGCTCGGCGCGGCCGTAGAGTGCGTACCAGGTGATCGTGAGTGCTTGGCAGAGCAGGCCGAATGGGACCGTCCGCTCGACCGCTTTGCGGGTGCGGTTGCGTGCTTGGCCGACGCCGGTGATCTGTTTGGCGTCCTCGATGGCGACCTCGATCGACCAGCGCTCGTCGTAGAACTCGATGATCTCGGTGGCGGTAGCGGTCATGTTCATCGTGACCAGCGCGATGTCGTAACCCTCGGCGCGCTTGGCGCCGCGGACGAACACGACTTGTACCTGCCGCTCGCCCCAAACGTCGTAGAACAATGCCTCGAAGGTGTGCACCGTGACGGTGTGGCGTTTGCCCGCGCGTTGCACTTCGGCTTGTTGCCAGACGGTCGCGGTATCGTTGGCGATCTGCCCTAGCTTGGGTAGCCGTTTGCCTTTCTTGGCGGGCTGGCCGCGTTTGCCGGTGCGCGGCGGCTTGGGGGCGTACAGGGCGGCGTTTGACTTCAAGCGCGAGGTCACGCAGACGCGCTCGGGCAGGTCGCGGATCGCCTTGGTGGCGTACGCCGAGTCGCCCACCAGCTCGATCCGCCGGCCCGCGAGCCGCGCTAGGACGAGGTCGAGCATCTGCCGTGCCAGCTGGGGTTTTGAGGGGTAGTCCGGGTTCGGCTTGCGCTTACCCTTGGGCTTGGCTTTGGCCTGCGGATCGGGCTGCCACAGACGCTGCAGCACGGGCACGCTGACCGCGCGCGTCATGAACGGCAGGCGCACGATCAGCGTCAAGATCACCCAGTTGTTGCCATAGCCGATCTTCGGCCCCTGACCGGAGGACTGTGACCCGTCGTACTGCCATGCCGCGCCATACACCTGCTTGCCGCTGCGCCCGAACAGGCTGTCATCAACAGCCAGGCGAACTGCAGCGCCTGCGGGCACGAACGTCGCGACCAGGAAGTCAAGCAACAACAGCCCGAGCTCGTCCGGGCACCACTTGCGCTCGGCGAAGAAGTCGTGCGCGCGCGAGTGATGCCACGCGCGCTCAAGCCGCGCCGCCTGCAACATCCCGCAGACCGAATGCTCCCCCACCCGGCAGATGAACCCCACCGCCAGCATCCGGAAGGTCCGGAACGTCGGCGCACTAAACGCATCACGAAAGAGGAACAGCAGCGCATCAAGCGAACTTGGAACGACGGGCATCGGCGGTACCTCCACTCCACAGGACTTCGAACACCCCGTGGTTCAAGGAGACCGCCGATGCCCCTCTTTTCACCCGCTGATCACCACGCCGTCGACATCAACCGCAAATCTCCTGCAAAATCGTCAAAAAGCCCGAAACTTGAGAAGCAGAGGCATCTGCGGGTAAAGTCCCCGCTCCTCTGGCATATAGCCGAACCTCAGCCGAGCGCGGTCGCCGACCGGCTGCCGGCCCCACGTGACCGTCCCGCGGTCGGGAGCAAGGATGCCCATCACCGCCCGCATCGTCGTCGTCTTGCCAGCGCCGTTACGGCCGACGAGACCGACGATCTCGCCATGTCCGACAGAGAGCGCGACACCGTCAAGCGCGAGCAGCTCGCCGAACCGCTTGCTCAGGCCGCTAACCGAGAGCGCTGCACGCTTGTCAAGCGTCGTCGCCATGAAACACTCTGCCGGGTGACCCAGCGGTCGCGGCCGGGCGTCGACGGTCAGGGGTGCGGCCTTCATCTTCGTCCGGTGCGGCCGCGGCCGGCTGCCGTAGCGGCTTGCTGCGCCGCTGCGGCAACCTGCCGGCGCGGCGCGCCTGGTCGGCGAGCAGATACTCGATCTGTGCGTTGATGCTGCGCAAATCATCGTCGGCCCAGCGACGCAGCGCCTCAAAGAGGCGAGGATCGAGCCGCAGCAGAAACCGCTTGCTTTCCGCCATCGACACATGATATCAAGGCAATATTGCTTTGATGTCAGTGTCCTCGCCGCGGCGCAATCAAAGCGGGACGGGCAGGAACTCCGGTCCGGCATGCGACTTCTCGACGACGAACTGCGATGGAGGCTCATCGAAGAGGTCCGAACCGCGATTCACCACAGCGGCGGGACGCTCACGCTGCCGCAATCGACCGAGCTCTGCCTGGCCCGCCGCCCCGCTGACTTCACCGGCCTCGACTCGCCTGACCTCTGACCTGCGAGCCGCGTGAGCGGGCGATGATCAGTGAGCGTCGGGCTGACACGGTTCTTGCAGTCCGCCCTGCGGGTTGCCGCGATCATTGCAGAGAACGTTGAACTTGAGCCGGTACGACGAGCGGATCGCGGGTGCCAGTTTCGACCGGCGCAGGTGGCGGCGGCTGCGCGCGGCCTGGGTCGCGCGCGAAGCGACTTGTCGAGACGAGCACGGTGGAGTAGAACGTGTGGGAGACTGAATCCGAATCAGAGCAGCGTCCGTATGACGGGAAGTGTGTGTCGTGCGGCTACGTGAACCCGCCAGGAAGCTCGTGGTGTCATCGCTGCGGTGCCGGCTGGCTGGATCGCGCGGAGCAACCTGTAGTTCACGCGCGCGGCGGCCCCGCTGAGCCACGCGATGGCCTCCCGCAATGCGGCCACGTCGATCCGGTCGAGGGTTGCCCCTGGTGTCGGCGTGGCGTTCAGGTGCACGCCAAACCGGCGAACGCGCCCGCGCGGCGCCAAGATGCGACGAGCGGTCGCCAACGGGCGGGAGCGCGCGTCGCTTCCGAAGAGTGGCGTCGCAGGCGGCCTGCAAGCGTCGTAGCACGCGCCCTGACCGGCACAGCGATCATCGCCTCGATCTTCGCCGTGGGCGCGGTGGTCTTACTGACCAGCGGGGGGACCGCCGAGCGGACGAGCAGTGGCTCGCGGACGCCTGTGAAGCCGATCACGAAGCACCGTTCAGCAGCGGCGAGCGCGCTCGCGGAGCGCCACACCAGCACGACACGATCATTGCTCGCGCTTGCGCCAACACGAAGCGCAAGCGCTCCCGCGGAGCGCCAGACCACCACGACACGATCGCTGATCGCGTCAGCGCCGACCACGACTGGGAGCCAGCCCGCGGCGCGCCAGACCACGACTGCGGGATCGCCGGCCACGCCGGCGCCGACCGCAGCGCTGGAGGCCTACTGGCAGAGCGTCAAGCGGCATGAGTTTGCCGACGCCTACGCGCAACTGCTGCCCGGAGCGCTGAACCTCTCGGAGGCTCAGTTTGTCGCCAGCGAGAAAGAGATCAAGATCCAGGATGCTTCGTTTAGCGCGAGCGTCACATCCCGAACCAGCACACGTGCCACGGTCGTCGTCCGCTCGCTGATCACCCGCGACCAGCGGTATGGCTGCCAGACGTGGTCTGGCTCGTATGAGCTGATCGAGACGGGCGGCCGCTGGCGGATCGACCGCGCGGCGATCGCGCCACAACCCTGTGTGGACTGACGGGACAACAAGCCCCGGCACGTCGGCGCCCGTGGCAGGAATTCGACGCAAGACGCGTAAAGTTCGCGTGAAAGGGCGGTCGGGATCGGCGAACACGTGGCCACCTCTGTGGCCGACGTTGGCATAGCAACGACGAGCTCGGCACTCTCAGAGCCTGTTCCGCTGACCCTGATCTGCAGACACCTCGGCGGGACTGCCGCTCGCACATCTTTGCGATATTTGCAGAAGAATTGTGCATGGTCGAACGTTCGCTTGGCGGGCGATGCGGGGAGTGCTGATCGGTGTACACGTCGTGGTCGGCGCTAGCGAACTTGCTCGCGACCGGTACGATGTTGGCTAGCAAGGTCCGGGGTTGCGAACTCGGATCGAGGAGGAGCCTGCCTCGCGTGTACGGTGCGTCCAAGAACCTACTAGAGGTCCAATGGAGGTCGCGGGGACATCACTCGACCCCGACGATCCCGACGGTTCCATCCAAGAGCACGCCACGCACCGACGCGGTGCTGGGCGCCGCCACGCTGCTCGGTGATCTCGTGTGCGTCGCCCTGGGAGTCGTGGTGATCGTCGGCTGGTATCTGAAGGCCCCGGCCTTCCTACGCGTGCACGCCAGTCATGGCCCGATCGTCTTCAACGCCGGTCTCGCCTTGGCCGTCACGGGCGCCGCCCTAGCTGCTGTCTCACAGCACCGCTACCGCGCGGCTGCGGTGGCCGGCATATTCGACGTGACCCTCGCCACGCTGACGCTAGCTGAGCACGCACTCGGCATGGGACTCGGGATCGACCAGCTGTTCGTTACGGGCCCGCTCAGCGGCCCGCACGGCCTCCACCCCGGGCGAATGGCTATCAACACCGCGATTTGCTTCGTGCTCGTGGGGGTCGGCCTGCTGGCGTGGGGACCGTGGCGTATCCGGCGGCGCCCGTACGCGTTGGCTGCGAGCGGGTCGTTGATCGCCGCCATTGCCACGGTGGCGCTATTCGGCTACGCCGCCGGCGTTCCGAGCGACTACGGCTGGGGACATCCGACGTCGATGTCGCTGTTCGGCGCGGTCGCGATGATCGTCCTCGCCGCCACGCTGCTGGCCGCCGCGTGGCAGGAAGCCCGCCGCAGTGACACGCACTCGCCTCGGTGGCTGGCGATGCCCGCCGGGGTGCTCGCCCTCGGTGCCGCCGCTGCCGTCTGGCTGGCCGCCGCTTACCAGGGCGGCCGCAGAGACCGCATCGGCGTGTCGAGTGCCGCTGGAGCGGCGATCCTTCTCAGCCTGGTGATGGCCGGTCTGGTGGCCGTTGGGGTGTGGATGGTGCAGCGCGCCAACGCGCAACGTTGGCTGGCGGAGGCGGAGACCCTACGCGCCGAGGCAGCTGCCGCTGCTGCCGAGTTGCAGATGACCAGTGTGAACCTCGACCGCTCCAACGCCGAGCTGGAGCAGTTCGCCTACTTCGCGTCCCATGACCTTTCCGAGCCGCTACGGGCGATTGTGGGCCCCATCTCGCTACTGGCCCGCCGTTACCACGGGCAGCTCGACGAGGAGGCTGACCAGTTCATCGGTTTCGTCGTCGATGGGTGCCGGCGGATGCAGGACCTGATCGACGGCGTGCTCGCGCTCTCGCGGGCCGGGCTCGTCGACGGCGATATCTCGCCGGTCGACTGCAACGTCGTCGTGAGCAACGTGCTGGTGAGCCTCGCCTCGACGATCGAGCAGGGCCGCGCCACGGTCACGGTTGACCGCCTGCCCGTCGTGTGGGGCGAGCCGAACCAGCTCAGCCTGGTCTTCCAGAACCTGATCGCCAACGCATTGAAGTTCGTCGCGGTGGACGTGGCGCCGCAGGTGTCGGTGAGTGCCGAGCGAGCCGGCGCCCAGTGGCGCCTCAGCGTGATCGATAACGGGATTGGCATCGAGCCTCGTCACCGCGAACGCATCTTCGGCATGTTCAAGCGTCTGCACGGCGGCGACGAATACCCGGGGACTGGCCTCGGCTTGGCACTGGTCAAGAAGATCGTCGAGCGCCATGGCGGTGAGATCGGTGTGGAGGACGCGCCCTCCGGGACCGGCTGCCGGTTCTGGGTCACGCTTCCCGCAGCAGGCGAGGTCGCCCCATGAGCAACCAGATCGTCAACCAGAAGAGCCTCAACGCCTCCCTGGGCCGCCCGCTCCAGATCCTCTTGGTCGAGGACAGCCCGTCGGATGTGGCGATGACGGTCAGCGCTTTCGGCGCGGGAAGGATCGCCAACTACGTGCATGTTGTTGGCGATGGCGAGAACGCTATGGCCTTCCTGCGCCACGAGGGCCATTATGCAGACGAGCCCCGCCCCGACCTCGTCGTCCTCGACCTCAACCTGCCCAGGAAGGACGGGCGGGAGGTGCTTGCCGACATCAAGACCGATGACGACCTCAAGGCCATCCCGGTGGTCGTGCTCACCACGTCCGCGGCCGACGAGGACGTCCTGCGCGCGTACCAGTTGCACGTCAACTCCTACGTGACAAAACCGCTCAACCTCGACGACTTCCTCCAAGCCATCCGCGTTATCGAGGACTTCTGGCTGTCGCTCGTCCGTCTCCCTGCCCGACCTGCGCCGTGAGCGTTGTGGAGACACCTGGGACAGGCGGGTTCGTGCCCGCCGGCGGCACCCTGCAACTGTTGCTGATCGAGGACAACCAGGTCGACGCAACCCTGATCGAGGCGATGCTGGCTGACACATTGGGCACGGGCTTCAGCTGCACGAGGGTCAAGACGCTGGCCAGTGGACTCGCCTACCTGGCCGCGTCGCCCGTGTCGTGTGTCCTGCTCGATCTGAATCTCCGGGACTCCGAGGGGCTGGGCACGCTCGAGGCGGTCCTCGTGGCCGGGTCGGAGCCGGCCGTCGTGGTCCTCACCGGCCTAACCGACGACCGGACCGGCCGCGCGGCCATGGCCAGCGGTGCGCAGGACTACCTTGTCAAGGGCAAGACCGACGCCGAACAGCTTTCCCGGGCGATCCGCTATGCCGTTGAGCGCAAGCGCGTTGAGCGGGCACTGCGTCACGAAACCCTCCACGACGCCCTCACCGGTCTGGCTAACCGGACCATGTTCGTCGAGCGCACGCGGGCGGCGATCGCGCGGAGGGCCCGGCAGGACGGGTATCTGGTAGTACATCTAGTAGACCTCGATCGGTTCAAGTGGATCAACGACAGCCTTGGCCACCAAACTGGTGACGAGCTCCTGATTGCAGTCGCGCGCCGCCTCGAGGCCGCGGTGCGACCGTTTGACCTCGTCGCTCGTCTCCACGGTGACGAGTTCGTTGTCTTGTGTGAGGACGTGGCGTCGGAGTTCGTCGCACTCCGCATCGCCGAGCGGATCCAAGAAGCCTTCAGCGGCGAGTTCGAGTTGGCAGACATCACCACGCGCGTCGGCGCGAGCGTCGGCATCGTCGTCTCCGCAGACCCGGCAGCCCGTCCTGAGGTGCTCTTGCGGGATGCCGACGTGGCCATGTACCGGGCAAAGGAACGTGGGAAGGGCCGCTGCGAGCTGTTCGACGAGAGCATGCGTCGCTCCGTCCAACAGCGGTTGCGAGCCGAGAGCGACCTTCACCGGGCCTTGGCCGACGGGCAGTTCGTCGTCCATTACCAGCCGATCGTCGACTTGACCGACGGCCACCTAGCCGGCGTCGAGGCGCTGGTCCGCCGCCGGCTGCCGAGTGGGACTTTGGTACCGGCAAGCGACTTCATCGAGGTGGCGGAGGAAAGCGGCCTGATCGTCTTGATCGGCGACTACGTGCTCCGTACAGCGTGCGAGCAGCTGGCTCGTTGGGAGGGGAAGCCTCGATCGCCAAGCCCGGCGCCGCGACTCAACGTCAACCTGTCCCCCCGCGAGTTGGCCGATCCCGGACTCGTCGACCGCGTGGCTCGCATCCTGGGCAAGAGCGGTGCGGATCCGAGCCGGCTGTGTCTGGAACTGACCGACACGTCATTGCTCGGCGAGCCTGCCAGCTTGGAACGGCTGAAAGCCATCAAAGCGCTCGACATCGGTCTCTGCATCGACGACTTCGGCACCGGCTACTCCTCACTGTCCCGACTGACTGAATATCCGGTCGACGAGCTGAAGATCGATCGATCGTTCATCGACGGCATGAGCCGCTCGAGGCGCGACACCGCCATCGTCGAAGCGATCGTCGCGCTTGGTCAGACACTCGGCCTCACGGTTGTCGCCGAGGGGGTTGAGACCAAAGCCCAGGCAGCCTCCCTTCGCGAACTCAAATGCCCGCGGGCTCAGGGATACCTGACTGGACGCCCCGCCGCCCATACCGACCTCGACCTCTTGCACCGGACCAATAAGGGCCTATCTCAATAACCCAGTGGGTTATTGAGACGTTGAGATAGACGGCGCTGGCGCTCAGCCGGGTTTGCGAGCTTTCCAGACTTCTTCGCAGGGCCAGCGCTGCGCCCACTCCGGGGTGATGAACGGATAACGGGTCGTCGAGCCCTCGGGCGGGCGGATCTCGAGCAACTCCTCGACCACGAACCCCGACCGTCGCAGCAAGGCGATCATCTCTCCGTGGGCGAGGTGAAATTCGACGGAATCGTCGTCGGACCATTCGAAGCGGTGCATTCCAAAAACCGGTCGCAGAAGTCGATCGGTGGCGGCGCCGTTTTCCTCGTCGGGGATCGTGAGCATCGCGAGCACTCCATTGGTGAGAAACGTCAGCTGGCCGTGTGGTCGTAGTAGCCGCGCGGCCTCTGGAATCCAGCGATACGGGTCGCACCAGATGCTTGCGCCGTACTCGGAGATCGCCAGGTCAAAGCTGGCGTCCGGTAGCGGCACTTCCTCGGCGTTGCCGTGCAAGAGCGGGAACTCGAGCTCGAACTCTCGCTGAAACGTCCGTGCTGTTCGGAGCTGGGCTTGGGAGTTGTCGATCCCGACCGGCCGCGCGCCGCGGCGCGCCAGCCACGCCGACACGTATCCGGTTCCGCAGCCCAGCTCGATGACATCAAGACCTGCCACCTCGCCGGGGAGAAGATGGAGTTGGGACTCCGGCACGCTCCAGATTCCCCACGATGGCTCGGTCTGGGCCCAGTTCAGCCGGCCAGGCGCCTCGTAGTCTCGCGCCCATCCATCCCAACTCGCGCGGTTGCGGATGACGTAGTCAGGAAGCTCGCTCATAGCGAAAAGTTTCTCGCAAGCCACTGGCCGGTGTCTCGCTGAACGGTGTCCACGTGCACGCCGCCAACTTCGACTCCACGTCGCGCCGGCTCGTCGCACCGTTGTGATTGCGAGGTGCCCATAACGAGGCTTTACCGCGCGCAGCCGGGCAAGACCGCTCTTCGCTTTGAGCGTGGTCGCGCTGTCCCTCGGGTAGCTGAGGACGGTCACCGTGCATCTGCGGGTTACGATCACGGTGACCCATCTACACGCAAGGACCTCTCCCCATATGCTCGACCAGATACGCCGCGACATCCAAGCCCGCCTGCAGGATCTGCTCGACGAGGTCGACAAGCTCCACCGCGCGCTCGCGGCACTCACCTCCCACGAGAGCGAACCGGACCGCGGCGATCACGCAGCGCGCGTAGCCGGCTCGGCGCCGGCTGGTGAGAGCGTTGCCAAGAGCACTGGCGCTACGGTGGGTCCGACCCCACGGACCTCAGGGGAGAAGCCCGCCGACGCAGCAGCCACTGCCGCGGCTCGTCCGCGGAACGTGCAGGGCGCGACCAAGGCCGCGGTTCTGGCCGTGCTAGCGGACGGCAGCGCGATGACGGCGGGCGAGATCGCGGCCGCCACGGGACTCGGCCGCGCGACGGTCAGCACTACCCTCTCCAAGCTTGCGAGCTCCGGTGAGATCGCGAAGGCCGCTCGCGGCTACCAGCTCGGGCGCGAGAGCGACAGCACCCGCAAGCCGGCGCGACCGCGCCCGAGCGCCAGCACAGTCGGGCGCGAGAGCGACGGCACCCGCAAGCCGGCGCGACCGCGCCCGAGCGCCAGCACAGTCGCCACGAGCCCTTCACCGCCGGCCGCTGAGCCGTTGGCCGCTGAGCCGTTGGCCGGCGAGTCGCCCGCGGTCGACCCGGCTCGTGGCGCGCCGCGCCCGGACCCAGGCGCAACCAACCACGCCGTTCTGGCGGCGTTCGCTCGTGGCAGCGCGATGACCGCTGACGAGGTGGCTACCGCGACCGGGCTGGCTCGCGAGAAGGTCAGCTCGACGCTCTCAGCGCTCGCCAAGGCCGGCGAGCTGAGAAACGCCGCGCGCGGCTACCAGCTCGCGAGCGTCGCGGCCGCCCAGCGGTTCTATTTCCAAATCGAGGACGACGCCACCCCCAGGGTCGTCGTCGCGAACCTCCCCGAGCTCGAAGCCGCGATCGCGGCCTGCGGACCGGGGGTGCTGCGCCAGCACTGCGCCGAGCACGACTTCTCGCGCTGGGTCGCTGGCGTCTTGCACAACGAACCGCTCGCCGCCGACATCGCCGCGGCCGAGGCGCGACTCTCCGCCGATAGCCCCACCGAGACGGTCGATTACGTGCGCCTGGGGCTCATCGCAGCTCTCCAAGCTCGCCACGCTACTGCGCGGTAGTCGCCGAGACCCGAGCGACCTGCCGACTCTTAGACAGGCTCTTAGGTTAGGCAGGAGGACGAGAGAGGCCAAGAGGCTCAAGGCCGGCTGCGTTCCTGGGCGCTGAGAGGGCGTGTACTGGTAGACGGCAGCGACGGTGGGATGCCGGTGTAGTTAACGCGATCGCCGTCGGAAACAGCAGTAACTTCTGCGCGTGCCCTGAGGTCAACTTCGGATGATCGTGGGCGTACCGAGCGGCACGTGGTCGATCAACCATTGCCCCTCTGGCAGCGTCAGTCGCATGCACCCGTGGCTTACCGGCAGGCCGATGCTCGCCGTGTCGGGCGTTGAATGGATCGCAATTCGATTGCCTCCGGCCCAGCCCTGGATCGCGTGCGGGGAGACCGCCGAAAGCGCGAGAATGCAGCAGCCGTAGGGGCCGCTGGGATCGTGCGTCGCGAGCCGGTCGGTGACGGCGAACAACCCGGTCGGGGTCGGTGCGCTCGGCCTTCCGACCGCGATCCGGAACTGCTTGAGTGCCTCGCCGCGGTTCAGCACGGTGACCTCCCGCCGCGAGAGCGACACTTCGATCTCCCACTGCACGCGTGAAAGCGTGACGTCTTGGGCGGGAATCCATCCGAGTTTGCCGTTACCCGCAAGTGGGCTGACGACCCCGACCCATCCAGCTATGTCGCGGCGCACGAGCAGCACAGCGGGCGAACCGTACGGTGTGAGCGTCCCCTGCGCAGCCAACTCGGGCCCACCCCGCGAGGTCCGCATCGTCGTCGCCCGCAGCACCCGAGCCACGAGCGCGCCCGTCACCTGTGGCGCGCGCAGCGCCGGCAGCAACACGGGGCGAGCGATCGACGTGACCGCGGCGCTCGTCGCGGCCCTCGTGGGCGTGCTCGGCCCAGCGCTGATGAGCACGATCGCGATCACGATCGGGACGATCGGGATCAGCACGCCGAGCGCGAGCAGCGCGCGCTTGCGGGTGCGGGGCTTTGGGTCAGTAGAGCTCGGTTCCGGCACAGGCGCTCAATTAGACCAGCCGCTCCTTTAGCCATGCTTAACCGCCTTTGCGGACGCTAAGGGCACCCGTCCCGGCGCTGAGAGTATTGGTGCCGATTCGGTCGAGGATCGCGGGGTCGCCTTCGAAGTTGATTCCGTTGGCTTTGGCGTCAGCGGGTGCGAGCAGGCCGAGCAGGAGTCCCATGGTCGGCTTGGGTGGCCCGGTGAGTGTCGCGTCGGCATTGTCGGCGACACCGAGCCGGATCTGGATTTCGCCGTTGCGGGCTTCGATCGCGATCAGCTGATCGCCGATTTGAAGCTGGAGGGTGACGGGGGCGCCGAGCGGCTGGCGGTCGACGAGCATCAGCTCGAGCGCTCCTGCGAGCCAGTGGCTGCGGACGGCATCGCCGGGTTTCTGTTCGGCCATCAGCGGCAGGCCCCAGCGCATCAGGTCGTTGAGCACGGGCCGTAGCTGCTCGCCGCGTGGGGTGAGGCGGTAGAGGGTGGATGCGATCGGCGGCGGCGCGTCCTCGCGTGCGATCACGCCGGCGTGCTCGAGCTCGCGCAGCCGGTCGGCCAGCAGGTTGGTAGCGATGCCTGGCAGCCCGTTGCGCAAGTCGGTGTAGCGGCATGCCCCGCGCAGCGCTAGCTCACGGACGATCAGCAGCGTCCATCGGTCGCCGACAACGTCGAGCGATTTCGCGATCGAGCAGTACTCGTCGTAGGACCTCATTGCTGTAGTAACTCTAGCAGGCGATAGCTAATCTAGTTGTAGCGCTTGACTTTCTCGTCTAGAGGCTTTAGAACTCCGTCGCACCCATTCGACCGTTCTCACTCGGAGGAGCCATGAAACGCAACAAGACGTTGATCCTGCTCTCGCTGCTGCTCGCGGCGTTCCTGATCAACCTCGACACGACGATCGTCAACGTCGCGCTGCCGACCCTGGTTCGGCAGCTGCGCACGTCGAACACGCAGCTGCAGTGGATAGTCGACGCGTTCAACCTGCTGTTCGCGGGAACGGTGCTCGTCACCGGCAGCCTGTCCGACCGGTTCGGGCGCAAGGGGATGCTGCTCGCGGGCCTGGCGGTGTTTGGCTTGGCGAGTCTGGCGGGCGGGTTGATGGACAGTCCCGGGCAGCTGATTGCCGCGCGCGCGGTGATGGGCGTCGGGGCGGCGATGGTGTTCCCCTCGACCCTGTCGCTGCTCACGAACGTGTTCACCGAGCGGCGTGAGCGCGCGCGGGCGATCGGTCTATGGGGCGCGATCACCGGTGCGGCGATCGCCATGGGGCCAATCGTCGGAGGCTGGCTGCTCCAGATCTCCGACTGGCGAAGCATCTTCTTCGCGATGGCGCCGGTCGCGGCCATCGCCGGCGGCTTGGCCGCCCGCAACGTACCCACGTCTCGCGATCCCCGCGCGCCCCGCACCGACGGTGGCGGGTTCGCGCTGTCGACCGCGATGGTCGCACTGCTCGTGTACACGATCATCGAGGCGCCCGAGCACGGTTGGGGAAGCACACGGACGCTCGGCAGCCTCGCGCTGACCGCGCTGCTGGCGGTGGCGTTCGTAGCCTGGGAGCGTCGCGTGAAGCATCCGATGCTCGACGTGAGCCTGTTCCGCAACCCGCGGTTCACAGCTGCGAGCGCGTCGGTCGCGATCTCGTTCTTCGCGCTGTCCGGGTTCATCTTCCTGGTCACGCAGCTATTCCAGTTCCTGAAGGGCTATGGCCCGCTGTCAACCGGCGTGCGCCTGCTGCCCGTCGCCTCGTTCGTCGCGATCTCCTCGATCCTCGGCACCAAGCTTGCCGTGCGGGTCGGCACGAAGGTTGTCGTTGCATCCGGGCTGTTCTCGATGGCGGCGTTCTACGTGTGGGTCTCGACCTCGTCGGTCAGCACCGGCTACGGGACGATCGCCGCGCAGATGGTCGTGCTCGGGACCGGCATGGGACTCACCAGCGCCCCCGCGACCGAGGCAATCATGGGGGTCGTTCCGAAAGCCAAGGCTGGCGTCGGGTCGGCGGTCAACGACGCCACGCGACTGCTGGGAGGCACGCTCGGCGTTGCCGTGATCGGCAGCGTGTACGCGTCCCTGTACGCAAGCCGGCTCACCGCCGCGCTGCCCGTCCGGCTGCCGGCCGAGCTCGCACGGACCGCACATGCATCTCTCGGCGCCGCGCTCACGATCGCACGCAAGCTCGCCGACGCCGGCCATCCGGCGCTCGCGGCGGCCATCCACAACGCCGCCGACCTGGCGTTCTTTCACGGTTTCGCCACCGCCAACTACCTCGCCGCCGGCGTCGCCGGCGCCGGGGCGATAATGGCGCTCGCGCTGCTGCCAGCGCACCCGACCGCCAAGACCGACGAGGCCGGCGAGACCTACGAGGCGCAAGCACTCGGCACGCCGCTCTCAGCGGCGGCCCGCAGTTGATCCACCACCGGCATGGGTCTCTGGCGTAGTGTTCTCGGCGCTTATTGGCGCGTGATCGATGGGAGGTCGCCGGGTTGTGTCAGGGTGACGAAGCGCGGAGGGTGCGCACCGGCGTGCACATGATCCTCGCGTGCGCGGCGCTCGCCTTGTGCGCGGTGCCGGCGGCGGCCGACGGGACGTCGGCATGGGTAGCGCAGTCCGTCCCGAGCCCGGCAGCGCTCTACAGCGCGCTCGAGGGAGTCTCGTGCCCGTCGGCGAGTTCCTGCACCGCGGTTGGGTTCTCCACGACCGTCGACGGCACGACGAGGACGCTTGCGGAGCACTTTGACGGCACCCGCTGGTCAATCCAGCACACTCCCAACCCCACGAGCGCGATCACAAGCAGCCTCGACGCAGTGTCATGTGCCTCGCGGGCCTCGTGCACGGCAGTCGGGACCTTCCTGGGACCCGATGGGATCGAACGGCCGCTCGCGGAGGACTTCGACGGCACCCGTTGGTCGATCGTCCCGGCCCCGGGACCGGAGGGCGCACTCAGCAGCGCCTTGCTCGGGGTGGCTTGCGCGTCGCCGAACGGGTGTATCGCGACCGGCGTCTCGCAACGCGCCCTCCATCCCGAGTCGACGCTGGTGGAGCGTTTCGACGGGCGGGGCTGGTCGATCGAACCGGCTGCCAATCCGTCGGGCCGGACCGCCAGTCGCCTCACCGGGGTGTCGTGCACATCGTCGCGGTCGTGCAACGCCGTCGGTCTCTGGTACCCCCCGGATCGCAGCAGTGCCGAGGTGCCGCTCGCTGAGCAGCTCAGTGGCACCCGCTGGTCGATCCAGCGCACGCCCAACCCGAATGGCTCGACCTACGGTCAGTTCGGGGGCGTGGCATGCGCGTCGCACGTCTGCACCGCCGTCGGCTTCGACACGGACCCCGCCGGTGCGCAGGTGCCGTTGGCGGAGCGCCTCAGCGGCACCCGCTGGTCGATCCAGGCCACCGCCATCCCGTTGGGCGCGACGACGAGCGGCTTCAACGCGATCTCGTGCGCGTCGGCGCGACGGTGCGCCGCCGTCGGGTTCACCTCGAGCCCCTACGATCTCGAGCTGACGCTCGCGGAGGTGATGGTCGGCGACCGCTGGTCGATCGAGCCGACCCCCCATCCGATCGGCAGCTCACCCAGGGTCCTGCTAGCGGTGTCGTGCCGGCCGGCGACGTCGTGCACCGCCGTGGGCTTCTCGACCAATCCGCACGGAGCGAGCGTCGTCCTAGTCGAGCGGTCCTGATACGCGCAGCCGCGCGCGTTCGCGGCGCGTTTGCGCGCGAGGGGGTAGGTCGCCGGGTTCTGGACGGCGCGCATCTCCGCGCGGATCGTCGCGGCCTCGGCCACCAGGTTCTGAGTCAGATGGCTCGCCTCTTTCTCTGGATCCTGTGGTCGTTCGGCGACCCGCTGCAGGAGCGGGAAGCGATCACGTCGCGTCGGTTCAGCGCTGCCTGGAGCGCCTCCAGCACGCAGACGGTGTATGCGCGAGGCACGACGGCATGCCACGTCCGTGCGCAAGCCCCCGTCCACCATCGGTGCCGGAATGCCGCGTCTGGTGCCGCAAGGTGAACGCGGGGCGGACCAGCGCATCAGACTGGGCCTCGGTTCAGCCGACCGTGCAGCGCGGTTGAGCGCGTCGATCGCCTACTCGCTGTCGGTGCGGGAGGCCCTGCGGCGGCCGAGTGCGTGTCTCAGGGGTCGGCCCCCGGCCACGGTGCCGCGGGCTCGCGCGCGAGTGAGGGGGAAAGTGCAGGCGCTGATGCGGGCGGTGGGCCGCCGTCGCCACGGCCGCTGGTGCCGGGTGATCGGCTGGCGAGTCCGGCCCCGACGGCGCCGAGGGCGCCGAGGGCGGCGCCGAAGAACGGTGCGATCAGGAGCACGAAGTAGGCCGTGAGGTCCGCTTGGCCGACGCTGATCTCCACCCAGTACTCGTGTCGGAGGTCCGGGGGGATCACGACGCTGTTGGGGTCGCAGGTTTCGCACCCGCCGTGGGCCGGTGGCGGGGGGGTTTGCAGCGGCACGTGCTGCGGGAACAGCGCGATCGTGACCGATGTGAGCGCGCCCAGCAACAGGGCAGCCGTCCCGCTGCAGCAGATCGCGGTCAGGCAGCCTTGGTGGGTGGGGGCCAGGACCGTCGCTCGCGCGTCTCGGGCGGAGAGGCCAGCCACTACGAAGCCCGTCGCCAGGGGCAGGGCCAGCGCGGCCAACCACCACCACTTCAATGATGGGGCTTCGAGGTCTGCGCCCAGGGGCGCAGACGCGTAGAGCACAGTGGCCCAGACCGCGCCGACCCCGATCCCGATCGGCAGGCTCGAGCGGGTGAGCCGCACGCGTTGGGAGGTCAGGATCAGGATCCCGGCCACGTAGCTGGCGATGGCCAGCACCAGCACGGTCTCGAGGTCCCAGTTCTGATGGAAGTAGGCGCCGAGCTTGCTGCCGTCGCGCGCGATCACGGCCTTGCCCGCGATCAGCGCGAGGACGACAGCGTAACCGCCCACGCGTACGGACCGCGGCCACCAGCTATCGCGAACCGGCCCGCAATAACGGCGAACCACCAGCGGCAGTCCGGCCAGCAGCACCAGGATTAGCGGAACCTGTATCCGGTTGACCGCTACGGCGGAGTCCGACGCGCTTCCGGGCCAGGCGATCCACACCACGCCTCCCGCAGCGGCAAGGAACGCCAGCACCCGTACACCCCTGTGCATCAGGACCTCCCGCGCCACCAACCATAGCCCCCCGCCTAGCCACGCCACCCGGGCCGAACCGGCCGGGATCTCACCCGCTTCGGCCAGCACGGCCTCCACCCAGCCGCGGCGGCCCGGCCCGAGCAGCCCCGCCGAGTGCCTCAGCAGGCTGGCCAGCACCCGCGTAAGCAGGCCGCTCACGCCTCCTCGACCGCTACTCGCTGAGAGCTTGCGGCACCAGCGCGTCGGTGGCGCGTCGGTGGCGCTTCGGCCAGCGCTGCTCTGGCTGCGACCAGACCGTCAGGGGTGAGCCGGTACAGGTGCCGGCGAGGACGCCCGGCCGGCTGGTCGTCCCCCCAGCACGCCTCGAGCAGGTGACGCTCGGACAGCCGGATCAGGACTGGATACAACGTGCCCGACGGCAGCCCGGTCTCCTTGGCGATCAGGTAGCCGTGCTGCCAGCGCGTCGGGTCCGCCTCCAGTGCGGCCAGCACCGACAGTGTCTGGGGAGAGAATCGAGAGCGACGAGCCACGCTTACACTCTACATAGGTAGACTGTCGAAGTCCACACGCTTCGCACGGTCGGGCCTGATGGGCAGCGCTCACGCGCCTTTGACCCGCACCTTGACCATTCAGAGGTAGCCACCTAGCCATTTCGCTGGCCGACTTCGTGCGCTCGCTCAGGAGTCGGTGACCAGCTCGGCGACCAGCGAGTCAAGTGGCGTGTCGACATCTGTGAGCTTGCCCACGTCGACTGGTTGGTTGGCGCGAATCAGCGCTTGGACGTGCTCGGTGACGTCCCAGACGTTGACGTTCATGCCCGCGAGCACGCGACCGTCGCGGAGCCAGAACGCGATGAACCGACCGGCGTCTCGTTCGCCGCGGAACACGACCTGGTCCCAGTCGGGCGCGTAGCCGGAGTACTCCATCCCAACGTCGTACTGGTCTGAGTAGAAGTAGGGGATCCGGTCGTAGCTCACATGTTGATCAAGCATCGCGCGCGCGGCGGCCGGGCCCTGGTTGAGGGCGTTGGCCCAGTGCTCGACCCGGATTCGCCGCCCGTAGAACGGGTGCCACGCGTTTGCGACGTCGCCGGCGGCGAACACATTGGGCGCCGAGCTCGCAAGCCTCTCATCGACCAGGATCCCGTTGTCGGTCGTGATGCCAGCGTTACGCGCGAGTTCGACTCTGGGAACCGCGCCGATGCCGACTACCACGAAGTCACACTCGACGACGCTGCCACCGCTGGTTCGTACGGACGCAACGGCGCCACTGCCCTCAAACGACTCGACCCCCTCGCCGAGAAGCAGCTCGACGCCGTGCTGCGCGTGCACGTCACGGTAGAAGGAGCCGATCTCGGCACCGAACACCCGCTCGTTGGGCAAGGCGAGCGGATCGATCAGCGCGACCTCCAGACCGCACTGGCGAGCCGAGGCAGCGAACTCGCTGCCGATCCAGCCGGCACCGACGACTGCCACCCTGCCGCCGGCGCCCAACCGTTCGCGCAGCGCATCACAATCGGCGATCGTCCGCAGGTAGCAGACGCCGTCCAGCTCGGCACCGGGCACCGAGATGCGGCGAGGCTCGGCTCCGACCGTCAACAGCAGTCGATCGAACGCGAGCTCTCGGCCGTCGGCGAGCCTGACACGCGAGGAACCCAGATCGATCGCGTCCACCGTCGCGTTCAACAACAGCTCGATGTCGTGCTGCTCGTAGAAGTCCTCCGTGTGGACATACGCCTTCCCGCGCTCGGCCTCGCCGCGCAAGTACTCCTTGCTCAGCGGCGGCCGCTCGTACGGGCGCTCCGGTTCGGCGCCGATCAAGACCAAACGGCCGTCGAACCCCTCCCGACGCAATTCCTCCGCCGCCTTGGCGCCGGCTAGGCTCGCCCCGACGATCACGAACGTTTGCACCGACATCGCGCTCTCCCTTCGATCAGGCTCCGGCGCGATCCCTGCGCTCACACGTTACGCACGCTCGCCTACGGCCAACAATCCTGGAGCGTGCCTACCCGCGTCACAGCAAGGCTAAGCGCCCGCCCGGCAACTCGCCAGGCGCTACGCCTGGGGAGGTGCTCGTCCGGGTCCGTGTATCCGGCGTGAACCCGACTGACTGGAAGTCCCGGCGCTCGGGCGGCAATGTGAGCGTGGCCGAGGAGATCGTGCCCAATCAGGAGCCGGTGAGGTCGCGACGGTGGGCGACGGCGTCGATCCGGCGCGTGTACCTGCGAATCGCTTCACGCTGCAACAGATCGCCGCCCCCATGACGCAGTGGAGCGGGTATCATCGGCAAGGTACTCGTCGAGCTGCCCTGAGCCTGAGCACACCAGCATGAGCCCGCGCGTACTGATTACCGGCGCCACCGACGGGCTCGGCCGCGCGCTTGCCGCTCGCCTGGCCGCGGACGGCCACCGGCTCGTGCTCCACGGCCGTCGAGCAGACGCGCTCGAGGCGGTCGCCGCCGAGGTGGCTGCGTTACCCGGCGCGGTCGACGCGCCGCCACGTACCGTCCTCTCCGACTTCGCACGGCTCGAGCAGGTGAGGGCGCTCGCGGACACAGTGACAGGGGATGGCGAACCCCTCGACGTGCTCGTCAACAACGCCGGCATCGGGGCCGGTGAGCCCGACGGGACCGAGCGACGTGTCACTCCCGACGGCTACGAGCTTCGCTTTGCCGTCAATTACCTCGCCCCAGCCCTGCTCAGCCTCCTGCTTGCGCCCACCTTGCGCGCCACCGGCTCAGCGCGCATCGTCAACGTCGCTTCGATCGGCCAAGCACCACTCGACTTCAACGACGTCATGCTCGAACACGGCTACAGCGGTAGCCGTGCCTATGGGCAGAGCAAGCTCGCGCTGATCACCTTCGGCTTCATCCTCGCCGAGCGACTACCGGCCAACGCGGTTACCGTCAACAGCCTGCACCCTGGCACCTACATGCCGACCAAGATGGTCCTGCAGTCTGTGGGCCACTCGATTGACAGCCTGCAGACCGGCGTCGACAGCACCCGACGACTCATCCTCGACCCTGAGCTCGGCAGGACGACCGGTGCGTTCTTTGACCGCTTCACCCCGGCCAACGCCCACCCCCAGGCCTACGACCCGTCCGCCCGCGAGCAACTCTGGGCGCTCACGCACAACCTCCTCGGCATCCCCGCCCGTTGACCGAGAGACGTCGCACGGACGTGCGGCCCCCGCCGGATGTCGTCTCAGCTGAACGGCGCATTTGGATCCTCCGAATGCGCGTTGCGCCACCGGGCGAGCAGCCGTTTGAGTTAGAGCTGAAAGCGAGCCTGAAGGTCCTGTTCATGCCACGGGCGGGTGACAGTATCGCCTTGCTGTATGACCCGGGGGATCACTCCCGTGTGGTGATCGATCCCGCCCAGGACCTTGCTCCCCGGCTTCGCACCCGCTCAGGGGTTCGCGCGGAGGTGGCGTTGCCCAGCGGCCGGGAGGCGATCGTCGAGGCTCAGAGCGCACCGTCCGAGCATCGAGCAGAGCTCGAGCAGGGCCGGGGAGGGAAGACCGTCGTCGTTCAGCGCGTGGTCGAGCCGACCGGTCCCGATGCCATCGATCAGCAGCAGTCATGACCTCGAACTCGACAAGCAAAACCATTCTCCTCATCGGCGCCCGGCGCGGGTTGGGCGGCGCGATCGCCGAGGAACACATCGACTGCGGGTCCCGGGTCGTGGCGACCGTCCGCCGCCAGCGCTCAGTTATCGGGACGCGGACCGGACCGCAACACGGCGTCGAGCAGCCCCGGGAACCGAGCCTCCAGATCCTGGCGACGCAGGGCGCTGAGTCTGGTCTTGCCCTCGACCCGCTGGCGGATCACGCCAGCCTCGCGCAGCACCCGGAAGTGATGCGTTCCAGTCGACTTCACGACGGGTAGATCAAAGCTACAGCAGGTTCGCTCCTGGTCCGCTGCGAGCATCGACACGATCCGCAGCCGGATCGGGTCGCTGAGCGCCCGCAGCACGGTGGCGAGCTCGAGCTCGTCTCGGCCGGGATGAGGGAGCTCCGCCGGCTCCGTTTCGGGTGCGTCCAGGCTGACCACGGCTACATGGTACGACGACTATCGAACCTTTGCTAATTTGTTCGAGAGGGATCGTACTATCGATTCGAGGACGAGAGAGTGACCATCGACACCATTGCTGTGCGGACCACAAACGCTACCCGCGAGCGACGCCGGCTCCTGCGCATGACCCTGATCCTTGGCTGTCTGGCGCAGTTCATGGTGATCCTCGACGTCTCGGTCGTCAACGTCGCGCTTCCTTCGATTCGCCGCGCGTTGAGCTTCACCGAAGCTGATCTACAGTGGGTGGTCAACGCCTACACGGTCACGTTCGCGGGCTTTCTGCTGCTCGGCGGTCGAGCCGCGGACCTGCTCGGACGCCGCAAGGTGTTCGTCTTCGGTCTGGTGCTGTTCGCGACCACCTCGTTGATCGGGGGGATGGCCAACAGCCAGACGGTGCTGATCGCTGCGCGCGCGGCCCAGGGATTGGGTGGCGCCGTGATCGCGCCGGCATCGCTTTCGATCCTGACGACCACCTTCACCGAGCCCTCCGAGCGTAACCGCGCGGTCGGGATCTGGGGCGCGATGGGCGGCGCGGGCGGCGCCGCCGGGGTGCTGTTCGGAGGGATCCTCACGGATCTGCTGAGCTGGCGCTGGATCCTTTTCATCAACGTGCCGATCGGCCTGACCGCCGCGTTTCTCGCCCAGCGCCTGCTCGCCGAGGGGCGCAACACACACGCCACCCGTAACTTCGATTTCGCTGGCGCGCTGGCGGCGACCGCGGGACTCTCGCTGGTGATCTTCGGGATCGTCCGCACCGACGTGACCGGCTGGGGGTCGGCGTCGACGCTGGCGTGCATCGGCGCGGGCGTCGTGCTGATGCTGTCCTTCCTGGTGATCGAGGGGTGGTTCGCCGCCGCGCCGCTGATGCCGCTGCGAATCTTCCTCTCTCGCAGCCTGACTGCCGCGAACCTGGTCGTGCTGCTTGTGGGCGCCGGCATCTTCGGCATGTGGTTCTTCGTCTCGCTGTACCTGCAGAACGTGCTCGGCTACTCGCCGCTGCGTGCGGGCCTGGCGTTTCTGCCGATGACGATCTTCATCGTGATCGGCTCGATGATCGCCTCGCGGATCACGATCCGGGTGGGCGCCAAGCGACTGCTGATCGCCGGCATGCTGACGCTGTCGCTCGGGCTGCTGCTGTTCACCAGGATCACCGTGCACGGGAGCTACCTCAGCGACGTGCTGCTCCCCGGCCTGCTGACGGCGCTCGGCCTGTCGTTCGCGTTCATCCCCGGGACGATCTGCGCAACCGCCGGGGTCGCGCCGCGCGAGGCCGGGCTGGCATCGGCTTTGATCAACACCTCCCGCCTGTTCGGCGGCGCGCTCGGCCTAGCGATCCTGGCGACATTGGCGACCTCACGCACCGCGAGCGATCTGCGCCATCCAACCGCGGCGGTTCACACGCTCAACCAGGCGCTGGTCAGCGGCTTCCAGCTCGCGTTCCTTGTCGCCGCGGCCTTCGCGTTTCTCGGCGCGCTGATCGCCGCCTTCGGGATGCCGAGCCTGCCCGCCCGCCAGCCGGCCCCGCATGGCCAAATGGCACCAGTGATCGACGGGTAGAGCGACGCACGATCCTCTCTGCATGACGGCGGGCGAGTCAGTTGCAGATGTCGCTAGAACCCCGGAGAGTCAATCCCCGTAATTCGGACAGGCCCTAAGGGGCGGGGGTATGCTTGGTCAGCGGTTGGCGCGGGCCTCGGCGACGATCGCCCTGGCTCCTTGCGTGGATGGGTCGCCGTGGCCGAAGTACAGGGTTTGCGCGTTTAGTTCCTCGATCTTGGAGAGCGATTCGTATGCCTGTTCGGTGGAGGTGTTGGCGACCTGAGGGGCGACGTGCGCGCCGGGCAGTCCGGTGACGATGTCGACGTTGTTGACGGCGTCGCCGACGAACAGCGCGTCCTCGAATGACGCGTAGAGGACGCAGTGGCCCTCGGTATGCCCGGGTGTGTGGATGACTCGCAGTCGTCCTGGCACGTCGAGCTCGTCGCCGTCGTCGAATGGGATGACTTCAGGGACCTTGGGCTGCTTGGCGCCGCCGTTGGCGATCATGTGGCGCACCGCGCGGCGGCTGTGGGTGTGCTTGAGCATCTTGAGCATGGCCAGCGGCGATCCGTCGGTTTGCTTGGTCTTGCCCTGCCGGGTGCGCTCGCTGTCTGCTCGGTGGGCGTAGACGGGGATCCCGTGCGTCTGTTGCAACGCGCCGGCAAAGCCGACGTGATCGGGGTCTGCGTGGGTCAGGACGATCGCTTTGACGTCGTTGATCGAGCGACCCATTTCAGCCAGGGCGGGCTCGAGGGTGTCGCGGTATCCGCTTACGCCGGCGTCGATGAGGGTGACCTCGCCGTCTTGCTCGAGCAGGTAGAAGTGCACGTACTCCGTTCCCAGCGTGCGGATCATCGCTGGGGCCTCCTGTGTGAGCCGGAATCGGTCGCGGCTGTCGATCTCATAGCGGTCTCCTCGTGGTCTGTAGCCGGCTCAGGATCTCGTCAAGCCGGGCGAGGTCGTCGGGGCCCAGGTTGGTCAGTGCGGTCGGTGGCTCGGTGAGGATCGCCTGGCCGCGTCCAGCTGCGTCGCGCCCGGCGTTGGTGAGGTGCACGAGCTTGCGGCGGTTGTCGTCGGGGTGGGGGGTGCGATGAACCAGGCCTCGCGCTTCCAACTGGTCGACGCCGACAGTCGCGGCTGGTGGGTCGATTTCGGCGGCGCGTGCGATTTCTCGCAGGGTCATCGGACCGTCGGCGAGCTTGATCAGCACCTCGACCTTGCCGGGCCCGAGATCGAGGGCGGCACGGAGGGCACGCCGGCGATCCTGTCCGGTGACGAACTCATGCAGCGCGATCCAAACCCGGGATGCGGTGTCTGGTGGCGTGGCCGACCGGGTACTCATCGGGCTCCTTCCGTAATGGGGCCTCATGTCAGTGGCCCTGGTGAGCACGGTCGGGGGGCGGCTCACCGTTGCCATGAACAATGTTGTATCACAACAACCAAGCTGTCCCGAGATCGCTCCGGGCATCGGCGATGTCGTGCTCACGCGCGATCACTATCAGCAGTTAGCAAGCGTTAGCAGTTAGCGAGCGCATCGGGGGATTCGAGCAGCCTTGGACGTTGACCCCGCATAGCGATGTCAACGTCCAAGGCTTCGCCCGCGCACGCCGGCCAACCGCTGGAGCGCCTGTTTGGCGGAGCGGTGCGTGCTGGCCGCTGCGTCGGCCTGCGCTTGGGCGCGTACAAGAGCAGCCTCGGCGTTGCGCAGCGCTTGCGCGGCCTGGTCGCGACGCTGGCGGGCGACGTCTAACTCGTGCGCGGAGCGGTCCGCACGCCCGCGCGCATCAGACTCCGCCCGGCGGGCTTCCGTCAGACGCGTCGCTCGGTCGCGGTCGGCTCGGTCGCGGTCGGCTCGGTCGCGGTCGGCTCGCTCGCGCTCGGCTCGCTCGCGCTCGGCTCGCTCGCGCTCGGCTCAGGTCGCGCTCGGTCGCTCCGCTCGGCCAGTGCTTCATCGTGCTCGGCCAGCGCATCATCATGCTCGGCCAGTGCTTCATCGTGCTCGGCCAGCGCTTCATCGTGCTCGTCGTCGGCTTCGCGCTCGCGCGGACGTGCATAGTCCGGCTGTGGGCGATCCGAGTTGCGCGCCGGTCCCGCGTCTGCAGCGTGAGGCTCGCGCGAGATTGCTCCACTGAACGCCGTGTCTGGGCCGAGCCCGACGACGCGAAGCTCGCGCTCGAGGCAGCCTCCGCGCACCAGATCACGCGCCCGCTCGTCGCGCGCGGCGGCGTGCAAAGTGTCCGACACCCGCTCCAGCGTGGCCGCAGACGGCTCGTGACCCTCACCTGACAGCAGCTCGTGGGCGGCCTGGGTGAGTCGGTTGACGCCATCGCGCTCGCGGATCGTTGCTGCGCGCAGCGCGCCCCGGTCACCGCGCCCGCCAAGCAGCTCAGCCTGCACGCGCGAGAGCTCTTCGCCGACGGCGAACAGGTCTGCCAGTGCCGCACGTTGATGGCGGGCGAGCTGGTTGACCGCCCACGCGGCGACCGACGGCTTGCGTAGCACGGACACGCGCTTCGCTTCATCCTGGCGTCCCTCGCCACGCAACATCTTCGCCAGAGCGGCGCGCTCAGCGATGAAGTGCTCGAGCGCAAGGCCGTAGAGATCGGTCGCGTCGGTGACCGGCACCGTCTCATCGTAAGCCCTTGCGCCGGAAGCCCTCGCGTGAGCTCCGAACGCGAACAAGTGAGACCAGTGGGCTGTCCTGTAGGTTCCGGCAATTCCGGGATGGTCCACTTGCTGCTAGGGCGAGATGCACAAGGAGACGAACAGGTTCATGAAGGCCATCAAGAGCTTCGCCCTGACCGCAAAGAGCTGCGCCGAAGACATATTTGCAACATCCCGGCGCCGGTTCTCGATCTGACTGGCATTCTTGGGGTGTGTCGGACGACCTTCCGATCCATGTCGACGACGTTCCGCGTGGCCGCTGGGATTACGGTGAGATCGGTGCGACGCGGCGTCGACTCGGGGTTGCTTGCGGTGCCAGGCGACTGGGTGTCGCCCTGATCGAGATCGACCCGGGCAAACGCTCGACACCGCCGCACAGCCACGCGGACGAGGATGAGGTGTTCCTCGTCCTGGCGGGCGCAGGGCTGAGCTATCAGACCTCAGGCCCGGACGACGTCCGCACCTACGCGATCGGCGTCGATGACCTGCTCTGGCATCCGGCCAATGGGGATGCGCACACGCTGATCGCAGGCGCAGACGGAGTCACGGTGCTCGTCGTCGCTGAGGGATCCCGCACGAACATCACCTATCTGCCGCGCACCAGGCAGTTCTGGCTCGGCCCTGCCTGGTCGCCCGCGGACAGCGCGCACCCGTTCCGCGCTGATGCTGAGCTTGGCCCGTTGGAGGCGCCCGAGCCGACCCGGGAGCGGCCCCCGAGCATCCGCAATCTGAGCGAGCTCCCGCTGGCGGAAGGACGTGACGGCCGCCTTGCCTACGCCACGCGCGGCGCGCGCCACATCGGCTCTGACAAGCTCGTGCTCGGCCAGGATGAGATGCCGCCCGATACGCATAACACCGATCTGCACTTCCACTCAGCGCGAGAGGAGGCGTGGTTCGTGCGAAGCGGCAGCGGGATCGCCCGCCTCGGCGATGACGCGCACCCGCTGAACGCGGGGTCGTTCTGGCTTTGCCGGGAAGACGCAGGCGTCGGCCACCGCGTCGAGGTTGGCGCGCATGGAATGCAGCTGGTCACGATGGGCGACCTCATTCCCGGAGACATCTGCGTGTTTCCCGAGAAGCGGACGTTCAGGCCGGCTCGCGGCCTCGAGCTCCCGTACTGAACCATCGCTCCTGGACCCTATGACTCGAGTAGATCGGCGGACGCCGTCCTGCTCGAGCGCGGACGCTCGAGGATCGTCTCGTGCTCGCCTCGGACGGAGCACGGATCCGGTAACCACGCTCGAGATCAGCTCTTGCTCGCCTCGGACGGAGCACCGATCGGTAACCCGGGTTCGGCAAAGTACCGACAATGCTCGTCTGCGGTGTTGGTCGAGGTACGATTGGTAGCCTGTCCCGGCGCTGCGTCCTGTGGCTCGGAAGACCCGACCAGGAGGTACATGCCGTGGCAACGCTCGATCTGGACCGCATTGCGGCCCACGATGATGACGTCGCTGAGCAGGAGCTCAGCGTCTACTCCCCGATGGCGATGTGGCGTCGGCGGCTCGCGCCGTACGCGCGGTCGCAGAGAGTCCGGAGTTCGGTGCAGTTTCTCACGTCGGTGGTCGCCTATCTGGCGCTTGCGGTTCTGACCTACGAGTCGATCTCGGTCTCGCCGCTGCTGGCGCTGGCGCTGGCGCCATTGGCGGGCGGCTTTCTGGTCCGGACCTTCATCGTCTTTCATGACTGCACGCACGGTTCGTTCTGGCCGTCCAAGCGCGGCAATGAGTTGGTCGGCAGGTTCTGCGGGCTGTTGACGCTCAGCGCCTTCGCGAGCTGGCGCCACGATCATGCGGTCCACCATGCGACCGTCGGCGACCTCGACCGACGCGGCACGGGTGACATCCCGACGCTCGCCGTTGCCGAGTACAACGCGCGATCGCCGATGCGTCAGCGCGCGTACCGCGTGTTCCGCAACCCCTTGGTGATGTTCGGACTCGGGCCGGTGTTCGTGATGATGATCGCGCCGCGTATCTGGAGCTCTGAGCAGCGGCCGCGTTTGCGTCACAGCATGATGCTCACCGATCTTGCGATCGTTGTCGTGGGCGGAGCCCTGATCGTCCTACTCGGCCCGGTCGATGCTCTGCTGACCTGGCTGCCGGCGATGTTGATCGCGGGCTCCGCCGGGATCTTCCTGTTCTATGTTCAGCATCAGTACGAGGACGTCTACTGGGAGCGGCACTCCGAATGGAGCTTTCAAGCGGCGGCGCTGCAGGGTAGCTCGTACTTGAGGCTCCCCAAGGTCCTGCAGTACATGACGGGGAACATCGGCCTGCACCACGTTCATCACA
This sequence comes from uncultured Solirubrobacterales bacterium, assembly GCA_963709135.1. Classification (GTDB taxonomy): domain Bacteria; phylum Actinomycetota; class Thermoleophilia; order Solirubrobacterales; family Solirubrobacteraceae; genus Palsa-465. Next base: position 53,422 of record CAVPVI010000015.1, read on the forward strand.
TGAGCTCTCAGATCCCGAACTACAACCTCCAGCGCGCCCACGATGAGGTTTCGGCATTTCACGCCGCGCCGGTGTTCACGCTACGCCAGGCCGTGAAGCTGACGCGGCTCAAGCTGTGGGACGAGGACGCCGGGCGGATGGTGACCTTCGAGCAGGCCCGGGCGTCACGCATCACGGCCTGAGCGCTGCCGCTCGGGTGCCCCGGCATCGCAAGTCCGCGACTACCGGGAGGTTGAGCACCGCGCGGGTGCCAAACCTCCCGCGGGTCGTTTGCGTGAGCCGCACCCGGCTGATCCGGGTGAGGTTAGGCACCTCAGAGGTGCCAAACCTCCCGGGAGTGCAGTCCCGTCGCGCGCGGTCACGCTCGAGCGGCTGATCAGCGAGCGGCACCGCCTGTTGAAGGTCTAGCGACCTGCGCCAGCTCGGATCGACGCGCCGGGGGACCGAGGCGCCGCCGTAACGAAACGGAATTGGGCGTAATGGGGCCTAAGGGCACCCTAAGTTCACCTCGGTTTTGGTCCTCTGAGCTCCATCCTGACTCGCGGGCTGAAAGCGAGCGTGGCAAGGACGCGGGAGTCGACGCGTAGCAGCGCCACGCGAGGCGACGAGGACGCAGCCCAGCGCCGCTGGGGGTAATTCGGACAGGCTCTTAGGTGTTAGGTGGCGCGGCTCAGCGCGACTAGCGGGATCGGCCGCGTCGTCTTCTTTTGGTAGGCGTCGTAGCGGTTGGAGTTGTTGTCGTTGACGAGCTTCCACAGACGGGCGTAGTCCGGGTCATCGCGCCCGATCTCGGTGGCGGTCGCCGGGAAGCGCGAACGCCCGATTTGGACCTCGACGTTCGGCTTGGCGCGGAGGTTGAGCAGCCATGCCGGCGCCTTGGGGTCACCGCCCTTGGAGGCGACGACGATATAGCGCCCGCCGTCCTTACTGTAGACGAGCGAGTTGGTGCGCCTCTGACCGGTCTTACGACCGGTGCTGCGCAGCATCAAGCACGGAACGCCGAGCACGCGGTGCCCGATCAGGCCATCGGTGTGCTCGTAGACGAAGGCGTGGACCTGCAGGGTCGTGCGGAAGGCGGTTTCGTAGATCGACATGAACGCAGACACTACGCTCGCGCGGTCTCCAACCGTCGTAGCGCGCCAACGTGGGCGCGCGTCGTGCTACCGCGAGTGCGAGCCGGCGAGGGGCGTCGCCGCGGTCAGCCTCGTGACCTCGTCGGGTGTCAGGGTGAGCGTCGCCGCTGGCAGGATCTGCTGGAGCTGCTCGGTCGTGCGCGCGCTGGCGATCGGCGCGACCACCCGCGGTTGTGCGCGCAGCCACGCCAGGGACACGGCGGCCACGGTACTCCGATGCGCGGCTGCGACCTCGTCGAGTACCTCGAGTACGGCCGCCCCGCCGTTCTCGAGGTAGGCGCGTGCGCTCTCGGCGCGCGGGGACTCGATCGCGTCGCCACCCGGCCGGTACTTGCCCGTCAAGAAGCCCTTCGCCAGCGAGAAGTAGGGCAGCACCGCCAGGTCCCACGCTTCGACAACCGTCAACAGGGTCCGCTCGAACTCGCGCTCGAGCAGGTTGTAGTGCGGTTGCAGCAATGTGAACTGCGCCAGCCCGTGGTCACGCTGGAACTCGAGCGCGGCGTGCAGGCGCGCGGGCGAATAGTTTGAGGCAGCCACGTGGCGGACCAGACCTTCGCGCACGAGTGCGTCAAACGCGCCCAACGACTCCTCGAACGGCGTCGCCTCGTCGTCGTAATGGGCGTAGTAGACATCGATGTAGTCAGTCTGCAGACGCTCGAGCGACGCCCTCGCCTCGCTGTGGATCGTCTCGGCGCGCAGGTTGCGCACATCAGGTCGCTGGCGACCGCCGCCGACCTTGGTGGCCAGAATGATCCGTTCACGGTTGCCACGATCGCGCGTCCAGCGCCCCAGGATCCGCTCCGAGGCACCGTGCTCCAGCAGGTAGGAGTTGGAGGTATCGATGAAGTTACCACCGGCGGCCACATAGGCATCCAGCACCGCGCGGGACTGCTCCTCATCAGCCGTCCAGCCAAACACATTGCCGCCCAGGCAGATCGGGAAGACATCGAGATTCGTGCGTCCGAGAATGGTCATGATCCCACCGTAGTACAGCGCGGCCTAATAGTGCTCTAATAGATGAGCGGCCCTGACCAGCGTGCATCCTATACCGGGGCCTGGGCGAAAAACGACGGAATCCGCGACGTTTTTCGACCAGCCTCTCGGGAAGGCTGCGCGAACGCCGCCGATCGCATGCTGGATAACCCAAACCGGGGTCGGCTGAGCCGTTTTGGGTCCGTGGCTCTCGTAGAGCTGCTCGAGAGCCAAAACCGCCAAAGACACCGCCGCTTTGGGTTGCTCAACGGCTCCATAGCAGTCTTCGCCCCGAAGAAGAGCCTGTCTGAATAGCCCCGCGCACGTCTGGCGGCGGCGGACCGGCGCGATACGGCACGGTCGGAAGGCTTGCGCAGCGCTGCTACGCGGCGCCTTCCGCCCGCACCGTCTCGCGCGATACGGCACGGTCGGAAGGCTTGCGTAGCGCTGCTACGCGGCGCCTTCCGCCCGCACCGTCTCGCGCGATGCGGCACGGTCGGAAGGCTTGCGTAGCGCTGCTACGCGGCGCCTTCCGCCCGCACCGTCTCGCTTGGTCCGGCGCTCGCAAAGCCCCGCACACTTGGTTATTTGAGATACGCCCTAACGCGCCGGCGCAGCGGCCACGCTGTCGCCTTGACCGCTGTAGAGCGCGTCGATCGTCTCGGCGTACTTCGCCTGGACGACGTTGCGCTTGACCTTGGTTGTCGGAGTGAGTTCGCCGGCCTGCTGGGAGAGGTCCTTGGGGAGGATCTCGAAGCGCTTGATCTGCTCCACGGGGGCGTAATGCGAGTTGGCCTCATCGATGGCCCGCTGGACCTCGGCGCGCATCAACACGGACTTATGGAGCTGTGTGAGCTCCAGGTCGTGCTCGCGTGCGAACGCCGGCGCCTCGTCGGGGTCGAGGGTGACAAGCGCCACGAGGTAGGGGCGGGCGTCACCGATCACGACGGCCTGCGAGATCCAGCGGTTGTGACGCAGCGCGTTCTCGATGTTCGCCGGGGTGATGTTCTTGCCACCGGCAGTAATGATGATGTCCTTGGCGCGGCCGGTGATGAACAGGTAGCCGTCCTCGTCGAGCCGCCCGAGATCGCCGGTCTGCAGCCAACCGTCCTGAATGGTCTCGCGTGTCGCCTCCGGGTCGCGAAAATACGCTTTGAAGATGTTGGGGCCCTTGACCAGGATCGCGCCATCGTCGGCGATCTTGACGTCGATCCCCGCCAGCGGCCGACCCACGGATCCCAAGCGGAACGCGTCGAGGGTGTTCAGGCTCGTCACGCTCGCCGTCTCGGTCATCCCGTAGCCCTCCATCAGCGGCACGCCGCAGGCGTAGAAGAACTCGAGGATCTTCTGAGCGATCGGAGCCGCCCCCGTTACCGCCTGACGCAGCTGCCCGCCGAACAGATTGCGCACGTTCACGTAGAGAGCCTGCTCGGCGCGATCGAACGCCGCCTGCAGTTCGGCGGGGACCTCCTCGCCGCGAGCCTGGGCCTGGCGTACCGCGAGTCCGACACGCGTCGCCTGCTCGATCTCCACGGGATTCGCGCTGGCCGTCGCCAGCGAGTGGATCTTCTCGAAAATGCGTGGCACGGAAGGGAAGAACGCAGGCTTGAGCTCCATCAGGTTGGCCACGATCTTCTGTGCGTCCTTCTCCCAGTAGGCGAGCGTGGCGCCGGTGTCGAGCACGATGAACTGGATCACGAGCGCGAGCGCGTGCGCCAGCGGCAGGAACAGGTACCCGCACTCCCCCTCACCGACGATGTTCCTCTGCTCGAGGATCGACACGATCGAGCGGTAGTTGCCGTGCGTGAGCTCGCATCCCTTCGGCGGCCCGGTCGTCCCCGACGTGTAGATGAACAGGCACTCGGCGTCCGACGTGACTCCGTCGATGCGCTCCTGGAGCTCGCTTTGCGCGCGACCCTGCCCCAGTTCACGTAGCGCATCGAGGGTGAGCGCGCCGGCGTCTGCGTCGCCAGGCTGGATCACGATCACGAACTCGAGCGCCGGCAGGTCGGCCTCGACGGCACGCACCTTGGCCAGCTGTTCGGCATCCTCCACGAACACCGCCCGCGCCCCGGAGTGATGCAGCACGTAGTGGCACTCCTCCGGTGAGTTCGTCTGGTAGATCGACGTGACGATCGCGCCGGCGGCAAAGATCGCAAAACACGCGTAGGTCCACTCCGGCCGGGTGTGCGACAGGATCGAAACCCGGTCCCCCGGCTCGATGCCCAACCCGATGAGGCCGAGCGCCAGGTCCCTCACCGTGTCATCAAGCTGCTCATAGGAGACGTCAATCCATTCGCCGTCCACCTTGTGCCGGAGGGCCGGCTTGCCGCCGTAGCGAACCGCCGCCAACGGAATCAGGTCGGCCATCGTTCGCGAGCTTGTGCCTATCGTGCCATGCATCCGTATGCCTCTTTCAGCGTCGCCCAACTAGCAACATAGAGCTTAGGACTTTGCATGGATCGGAGCGGGCCGGCATGGGTCGACCACGCGGTGGCGCGCCGCGGCCGGGTCGTGCTTATCCGGCTGCCAGGCTGCTTGTGCTGGCGAGGGTGACCGGAGCCGCTCCCGCTCCCGTGCCTCTCCACTTCCAATTTATAGCAGCCAGGAGGGGTTCATGAGCCCCTGATTGATGGCGCATAATGCCCGCCGCACGCTGGAATCGACAACGGGAGTGGAGTTGCCCGGTCAACTCCGAGGAGGTAGGCGGATGGGCTGCTATGTGTTGGATTTCCAGGAGATCGACCAGACCCAGGTTGCGGTCGTTGGCGGCAAGGGCGCGCTCCTGGGGGAGCTGTCGCGGATCGAAGGCATCCGTGTGCCGGCTGGCTTCTGCGTGACGACGGACGCCTTCGAGCGGATCCTGGCGCAAGCGCCGTCGATCGGCGACCGGCTCGATTGGCTCTCGCGCCTGCAGCCGGACGACTGGGAGGCGATCCGCGCGCTCAGCGCGGAGATCCGCCAGGCCCTCGAAGGGATCCACATCCCTGAGGATCTGGCGTCGGCGATCACGCGCCCGCTCGCGCGGCTCGGCGAGCAAGCCGCCTACGCCGTCCGCTCCAGCGCGACCGCGGAGGACTTGCCGACGGCCTCCTTCGCGGGCCTGCAGGACACCTACCTCAACGTCGTCGGGCGGGCGGCGATCCTCCGGCACGTCAGCCGCTGCTGGGCCTCGCTGTTCACCGAGCGGGCGGTCGGCTACCGCCTGCGCATCGGCTTGGCGCAGCGGCAGGTCCAGATGGCCGTGGTCGTGCAGCAGATGGTCTTCCCGCAGGCGGCCGGCGTTCTGTTCACGGCCGATCCCGTCAGCTCCAACCGGAAGCTCGCCTCCGTCGAGGTCAGCTTCGGCCTCGGCGAGGCCCTGGTGTCAGGACGGGTGAACGCAGACATCTACAAGGTGCGAGACGGAGAGGTTCTCGCCAAAGCGATCGCCATTAAGCGGCTTGCGATCCACGCCTCGCCCGCAGGCGGAACCGAAGAACTGGCGATCGAGCCGGCGCGTCAGGGGCAGCCGGCGCTGACCGATGCGCAGGTCGTGCGGCTCACGCAGCTAGGCCGGCGGATCGAAGCGCACTTCGGAAGTCCCCAGGACATCGAATGGTGTCTGGTCGACGATGGCTTCCAGATCGTCCAGAGCCGGCCGATCACCACGCTGTTCCCGATCCCTGCGGCCGGCGACGGAGAGAACCACGTCTACGTCTCGGTCGGTCATCAGCAGATGATGACCGACCCGATGAAGCCCCTGGGGCTCTCCGTGTGGCAGCTGATTGCCCTCGTGCCGATGTACGAGGCCGGCGGCAGGCTGTTTGTCGACGTCACCGGGAGACTTGCTTCGCCGGCGAGTCGCGCAGGCCTGCTGGAGTCTCTGGGGCGCTCCGATCCGCTGATCGGGGACGCGCTGCAGACGGTCCTCGACCGCGGCGACTTCATCCCCTCGCTCCCCGACGCGGGTCCAGTAGGGTCGCCCGCGGGCGACCCGCCCGCTCCACTCGAGACCGATGCGGGCATCGTCGCCGAGCTGATCGGGCGCAACCAGGCCTCGATCGCCGCCTGCAAGCGCGACATCGGGACGAAGTCCGGATCGGCGCTGCTCGAGTTCATCCTGGCTGACATCCAGGAGTGCAGGCGAATCTTGTCCGATCCGCAAAGCCATCGGGTGTTCATGGCGGCGATGGAGGCCGCCTGGTGGCTCAACGAGCAGCTGGAGGCGTGGCTGGGCGAGAAGAACGCGGCCGACACGCTCACGCAGTCCGTCCCCAACAACGTCACCTCTGAGATGGGGCTGGCGCTGCTGGACGTCGCGGACGTGGTCCGCCCGCATCCGGACGTGGTGGCTTTTCTGCGCGACGCCGAGGACGAGGGGTTCCTGGAGGAGCTGCCGAAGCTCGCCGGTGGGCGGCAAGCGCGAGACGCCATCCGGGCCTTCCTCGACACGTACGGCATGCGCTGTGTCGGCGAGATCGACATCACGAGGCCGCGTTGGAGCGAACGGCCGACCACGCTCGTGCCGATCATCCTCGGCAACGTCAAGAACTTCGAGCCGGGCGCCGGTAAGCGGCGCTTCGAGCAGGGGCGCCAGGCGGCCTTCGAGAAGGAGCAGCAGCTGCTAGAGCGCCTGCGAGCCTTGCCTGACGGCGAGCGCAAGGCCGAACAGGTCAAGCGGATGATCGACCGGGTCCGGACCTTCATCGGTTACCGGGAGTATCCGAAGTACGGCATCGTCAGCCGCTCCTTTGTTTACAAGCAGGCGTTGCTGGAAGAAGCGCAGCGCCTCGTGCAGGCCCACGTGCTTGGTGAGCCCGAAGACATCTTCTACCTCACGTTTGCGGAGCTCCAGGACGTCGTGCGGAGCAATCACGTTGATCGGCAGCTGATCCGCCGGCGTCAGGACGCGCTGCGCTCATACCAAGCGCTGACGCCGCCCCGGGTGCTCACCTCGGATGGCGAGGTGATCGTCGGGTCCTACCGACGCGACGATTTGCCGGCCGGCGCGCTGGTCGGCTTACCGGTTTCGGCAGGGACCATCGAGGGGCGCGCCCGCGTCATCCTGGACATAGCGCAGGCCGAAGTCGAGGCGGGCGACATCCTGGTCACCGCCTACACCGACCCCAGCTGGACGCCCCTGTTCGTCGCGATCAAGGGGCTGGTCACGGAGGTGGGAGGCTTGATGACCCACGGCGCCGTGATCGCGCGGGAGTGCGGCTTGCCGGCCGTCGTGGGGGTGGAGCGTGCTACCCGGCTGATCCGAGACGGTCAGCGGATCCGCGTGCACGGAACGGACGGGTACGTCGAGATCCTGCCGTAACGGTGTTGGGCACGCGCACTAATTCCTGCGCGCGCCTCTACCGCATCTACCGCATCGGACGGCTCATCGTAATCGGCTCGTCCTCGGTGTCGCTGACGCTCGCGGGATCGGCCACGGAGAGCGCGCGTGCGGCGGCGCCCTCGATGTTGATGTGGGGCAGTTGGGCGTGCAGCCAACGTGGTAGCCACCATGTGCTCGCCCCGAGCAGTTCGAGCACGGCCGGAAGCAGGACGCACCGTACGACGAGGGCATCGAGGAAGACCGCGACCGCGAGCCCGAAGCCAAACTCCTTGATCGTCCGTTCGTTGCCGAGCATGAACGACAGGAACACGCAGATCATGATTGCCGCGGCGGCGCTGATCACACGCCCGGTGAACGCGAGCGCATCGGCCACGGAGGCGGAGGCGTCATGCGTACGCACCCACTCCTCGCGCACGCGCGAGATCAGGAACACCTCGTAGTCCATCGAGAGCCCGAACACGACCGCGAAGATGATCACGGGGATCCATGGTTCGATCGGGCCTTTTTGAACGCCCAGCAGACCTCCGAACCAGCCCCGCTGAAAGACGGCGACCGTCACGCCGAGCGCTCCGCCGATGCTCAGCAGATTCATGATCGCGGCCTGCAGCGGGATCACCAGGGAACGGAAGATCACGAACAGGAGCAGTGCCGACAGCAGCACGACGATTGCGATGAACAGCGGGAGCTTGGCCGCCAGCACGTGCGCGAAGTCGATCGAGCCCGCGCTGAACCCTCCGACGAGCACCGTGACTCCGGTCTGGCGCCCGAGTGGCGGAAGCACATCGTCCCGTAGGCGATTGACGAGGTTGGTGGTCGCCTGCGCCTGGGGCGCGGATCGCGGGTAGACCTCCATGACTGCAACATCACCCGAGGACGAGATCCGTGCCGGCGTGACGGCGACGACATCGGGAGTTACGCCGACCGCGTGCCTGACCGCCGGCAGCGCCGACGCCTGATTGTGCGTCGACAATTCGGCGACGAGCAGCAGCGGCCCGTTGAATCCGGCGCCGAACCCGCTTGCGAGCAGATCGAACGCGTGCCGAGAGCTGGTGTTGGCCGGGTCGTTGCCGGCGTCGCTCGGGTCCAGCCGCATCGAGATCACCGGCGAGAGCGCCAGCAGCATGAACGCGAGCGAGACCGCGGCGAGTGGCCACGGTCGCGACTGCACGGTCGCGCTCCAGCGACGCCAGACCGAGCGTGGCGGCGGGGCGAGCTCAGGCTCGTGCGCTGGAGTCGCGGCGCGCCGGCGGCCGCGCCGGCCCCGGCGCTCGCCACGTGTGCTCGTGATTCGGGGGCCGTAACGCGACAGCAGCGCCGGCAACAGCGTGAGCGAGGCGATCAGCGTCAGCAGCACGGCGATCACGGCGGCGATTGCGAGCCCATACATGAATGCGACCCCGGTGGCGAACATGCCGAGCAGGGCGATCACCACCGTCGTGCCGGCGAGCAGGATCGCACGCCCGGACGTGTCCATCGCCTCCAGCACCGCTCGCGAGGCGTCGCCGCTGACGAGATAGTTCTCGCGGAAGCGGGTGACGATGAACAGCGCGTAGTCGATGCCGACGCCGAGCCCGATCATCAGCGCCAGTTCCGGCGCGACATTGGCCATGCTCGTCAGGTTCGTCGCCAGCCCGATCAGCGCGACGCCCGTGATCAGACCGAGACCGGCCGTGATCAGGGGCATCCCGGCGGCGAGCAGCGAGCCGAAGGTGATCAGCAGGATCACCATTGCCGCGAGCACGCCGACCTCGGTGGCCGGACCAACACTGAAGCCTTCGGCATCCTCGATCACCTGCCCGCCGGCCGCGACCTGCAGACCAGGCACATGGACACGCTGGATCAGTTCGAGCAGCGGCGTGCCGGCGGCGTTCGGAAGCTCATTGGCGGGCTTGTCGAAGTTGATCGTTGCAAACGCCGTCGTGCGGCCGTGAGACACCTCAACGGCGCCATGTGAGCTGTACGGGTCGACCACGCCGACGACGTGGGGGAGACCGCGAATCCGCGCGAGCAGCGGCTCGATCGCGGCGCGCACGTCGGGCGCGTCGATCGTGCCTGACGCGACGTGGAAGACGATCGTGTCGACGTCACCGCTCTCGGTGGGGAAGTCTCGCTGCAGCAGGTCGAGCGCCCGCTGCGACTGGGTCCCGGGCAGGCTGAAGACGCTGGCGTACTTGCGACCGATCGATTGGGCGAGTACGGTCGCGAGGATCGCGACCGCCACCCAGGTCACGACCACGCGGCGGCGGTGCGCAATGCACCAACGGGCGAGACTCAGCATCGATGGCTGCCTCCTTGGCGGGATCGGCGGGAACGGGTTCGGGATTGGCACGCACGCACGCGCGCGCGGAGCTGGCCCGCAGGCCAGCTCCACCACATGATGCCCGCTCAGCTGCTCTCCAAACGCCACCGATTGCCGCGGCCCGCCCCGCGAAGCCGTATTTTCGCTGGTTCTCAGGACGCTGCTGCCGCGCCGGAGTGGGTAGGAAGAGGCCCGAACCGCATCGTCGTTGGTCCCCAGCGAGCAAGATTTGGAGGTGGATGCTGATGGTGGAGCCCAGGTTCGGCACACAGGAGCAGTGGCAGGTCGAGCGCCGCAAGCAGCCGGAAGTGGTGGCGGCGCTGCTTGCCGCTGCCGCGCTGGCCTGGTGGTGGACGACCGAGCGGATGGCGGGGATGAACGCGGGCCCTGGCACCGAGCTGGGGCCGCTCGGGTGGTTCACGGCCTCGTGGGTGGTGATGATGGCGGCGATGATGCTGCCCTCGTTCGCTCCGACGCTCACCGCATATGTGACGCTCACGCGTGGGGGTAAGCTCACGCGATCGTTGCTGTTCGCCTGCGGCTACCTGCTCGCATGGGCTGGCGCCGGCGTCAGCGCGTATGGGGTCTTCGAGCTCGGCAAGCACCTGCTTGCCAGCGATCTCGCCTGGCACCGCGGCGGGCGATGGCTTTCCGCCGGGGTGATTGCGGCGGCCGTCGTCTACCAGTTCATCCCTCCGAAGACCATCTGCCTGGCGCGGTGCCGGGGGCAGCTCGAATACCTACGCGGCGTCCCACGCCAGGGTTGGTCAGCCGCGGTGGCGATGGGCGCACGCAGCGGACTTTGGTGTATCGGCAGTTCATGGGCGCTCATGGGTGCGCTGTTCGCGCTGGGAGTGATGAGCTTGACCTGGATGGCGCTGATCGCGGCACTGGTCGCACTCGAAAAGACCTTCCCCTGGTCGCGTGCTGCGAGGATCCTGACCGCGACGGTCCTGGCCGCGCTCGCCGTCGGGATCCTCGCCGCACCGCACCAAGTTCCCGGTCTTGTGATTCCGGGCTCCACAGAAATGCACTCGATGAAAAGCGCCAAAGGAGGTACCGATGTCCGACCACACGATCGCAACCCGGCGCCTGCCCGGGATGTTCGAGCGTGGGCGATCAGCTCGGCGCGACGCGCGTCCATCTCAACCATCGCGACGTGACGCTGATCTGCTTCTCACGCGCGCCGATCGATCGGCTGATCGCCTACCAGGACCGGATGGGTTGGCAGTTCCCCTATGTCTCGACGTATGGGACGGAGTTTCCGTTCGACTTCGGACTCGCCCTCACGCCCGATCAGGCGCAGGTGATCCCCGTCACGCTCAGGGCGCGCGCTCGGGCTGCTCGTTCATTTCCTCGGTATCTCGAATTCCGTCCCTGTCCGCCCACTCCAGCAGCGGTTCGATCTCGAAGACCGCCTCGTCGATGCCTGCGTGCAGGTCTCCGAGCCGCGCGAAGCGTGCGGGCACGGTCGCGATCGTCATCTCCGCCGGCACGACGTCGTCGAGCTCTTCCCAGGCAATCGGGGTCGACACGATCCCGTCGCGCACTCCGCGCACTGAGTAAGCGCTGGCGATCGTGTGATCACGCGCGTTCTGGTTGTAATCGATGAACGCCTTCTCAGGGGGGCGGTCCTTGCGCCACCACGTCGTGGTGGCATCCTGCGGAATCCGGCGCTCGACCTCACGCGCGAAGGCCAGCGCCGCGCGACGCAGCTCGCCGAAGTCGTGACGCGGCGAGATCCGGACATAGACGTGCAGCCCGTTGCCGCCCGAGGTCTTCGGCCACCCGACCGCGCCGAGCTGGTCGAGCACCTCGTGAACGACATGAGCGACGCGTCGCACCCGATCAAACTTGCAGTTCGGCATCGGATCGATGTCGATCCGCCATTCGTCCGGCCGCTCGACATCGCCGCGGCGCGAGTTCCACGGATGGAACTCGACCGTCGACATCTGCACCGCCCAGATCACGCTGGCCAACTCCGTCACGCAGAGCTCCTGCGCGGTTCGGCCAAAGCGCGGGAAGTGGATCTGCACCGTCTGCACCCACTCGGGCGCACCCGCCGGGAGCCGCTTCTGGTACACCTTCTCGCCCTCGACGCCGCTCGGGAATCGGTGCAGCATGCACGGGCGCTCGCGAAGCGCGCGCACGATCCCGTCCCCCACGCTCATGTAGTAGTTGGCGAGGTCGAGCTTGGTCTCGCCGCGCGTCGAGAAATACACGCGGGCGGGGTTGGAGATCCGCACCGTGCGCTCGCCGACGCGTAGCTCGACTGCCTCAGCCATCTGCGCGCACCTCGACGATGCCGTCAGCCTAACGCGAGCGGGCCTGGCGTCGCGGCACGTTGCCTTCGTGTGCGAACATATGTTCGTGCGCTGGGAACAGCAGACGGCCGAGCGGGACTCGAGCGCGAGGCTGCCGGGGTACCGCGACGTGACGGTGCGCCACTTCGACGCGCCTGAGGCGGTTGACACGCGCTTCTACGAGGTTCACGCGAAGTCGATCCTGAATCGCGTACCGGATGCAAGCCAGGTCCCGTTCCGGTGGACGGTGAACCCGTATCGCGGGTGCACGCACGCGTGCGCGTACTGCTTCGCGCGTCCGACGCACGAGTTCCTCGGGCTGGGTGCCGGACGGGACTTCGAGCGTGAGATCGTGGTCAAGGTCAACGCGCCCGAGCGCCTGCGCGTGGAGCTGGCCCGCAAGAGCTGGGAGGGAGAGCACGTGGCGCTCGGCACGAACACAGATCCGTACCAGTGGGTCGAGCGGCGCTACGAGCTGATGCGCGGTATTTGGCGGGCGTTGCGTGACGCCCGCAACCCTTGCTCGGTGTTGACGAAGTCGCCGCTGTTGCTGCGCGATCTCGACTTGATGCGTGAGCTGAGCGCGGTCACCGAGTTCAGCGCCGCGCTCTCGATCCCGACGCTCGAGCAGAAGGCGTGGCGCGCGACGGAGCCCCGCAGCCCGAACCCGAGCGCCCGCCTGGATGCGGTTGCCGAACTGGCGAAAGCGGGGGTCAGGACCGGGGTGCTGGTGGCGCCGCTGATGCCAGGAATCAACGACTCTCCCGAGCAGGTACGCGAGGTGGTGCGGCTGGCGAGCGAGGCCGGTGCCGGCTACATCGCCGGCATCGCATTGCACCTGCGACGCGGCGTACGGGAGGTGTTCATGGAGTGGCTGGCGGAGCACCGTCCGGAGCTGATGGCGCGCTACGAGGCGCTCTACCAACGCGGCGCGTACATGCCGATAGCCGAGCGCCGCCGGCTGACTCGGCTCCTCGAAGGACCCTTGATGGCGCCCGAGGAGCGCTTCGGCCGCGCGTTACAGACCGATCCGCAAGCGACCAAGAACGCCCGGCCAGCCGTTCCCGAGCCGGCCCAGTCGCGTCTGTTCTGATCTGAGGCCGGAGCCGCCGCCCCGGTCCGCGCGGAGCGAGCTAAGGGCGCGCGCTGGAATTAGTGCTGTCTTGCGACGGCGTCTGGACGCCCCCGGGGTGTCAGGGAGTCGGTGGCCGCAGCGGCGCCATCTTGACCGGGTGCCCGGGTGCTCCCGCGGGTCGATGTCGGTAGCTTGGCACGCCGACGCAGGTGAACAGCAGCCCGGCCAGTGCTTCGCCGAGCAGCGTCGGAATCCGTGAGTCCAGGAATGTCATCCCGCTGGCGCCGATGCCGAGCGCGAATGCGGCGAGGTGAAGCCGGCCGTCAACCAGTCCGGCTTGCAGTTGCACGTCGCGGTAGTCGCGGTCCTCGAGCTGGTCGAGATCGACGGCGCCGATCACGACGAAGCAGGCGTCACGCGCGAGCTCCTGGTCAAAGCAGACTTCGAACAGCTCCTCACGTAGATCACCGCGACGGATCGGGTTCTCGAGTGACGGCCACCGGTACAGGCCCGGCTCGAAGTCCTCGACGGCGTGCACGGCAACGAAATGCGGGACCTGGCAGCCACGCAGCGAGGCGGCCAGCGACCACTGCAGCAGACCGCGATCGACTGACCTTGACCGGTCCATGATCCGGGTCGAGATGCGCTGCCGGATGACAGTGTCAAGCGCGGCCGATGTCGGCGGCTCGCCCGGCAGCGCCGCGCCGGCCGGATGCGGTGCCCCCAGTCGTTCGCTGTCGCCGGCGTGCTGTGCGTCGGTGATCAGCGGGAACTCGCGCGGCGCACGGCGATCGACCGCGCCGTGCACTGCCGCGCCGCCTGGCTGGATTGCGGGCTCGCCCTCGCCGTGCGCTGCCGCGCCGCCCGGCTGGATTGCGGGCTCGCCCTCGCCGTGCGCTGCCGCGCCGCCTGGCTGGATTGCGGGCTCGCCCTCGCCGAGCGTGATGATCGCCAGCGGGAGCTCGTGCACGCCGTCGGCTCCGATCAGACGGGTCACCGCCGCGTCTGGGAACACGGTGAACAGCAACGGGGTCAGCCCGGCGTCCTGCGCCAGCGCGAGCGTGTTCGCGAGCATCGCGCCGGCGTCCCAGTAGAGGTGGCGAAAGCCGCGCTCGGCGTAACGCCAGCCGGTGCGCGACGGGATTCCTGAGACGACCAGCGCGCTCACATCTCCCACTGGCGCCGGTCCGACGCTCACGAGCGCGTGCCTGATCGGATCGAACCAGTAGACGCCGTCCGCGAGGCCCTCGATGCCGCGCGCGGCGATGTAGAGCTCGAGCGGGAACAGTCCTCCGGCCGAGCCCGAGGCGCGAAACAGGTAACGTCGGCCGTCGCGGCGCTCGGCGACACGTGCCACGCCGGCTGAGAGGTGCAAAATCCGCGCGAGGCGGGTGAGGTCGAGCGTGGCGCCAGCAGCGACGCGCCGGCCGGCGAGAACGGCCGTCGCCGAGCCACCGCCCACGCTCCAGCCGCGAGGCAACTGCACCGTCGCCAATCCCGCCGGATACGCCTTGCACGGCGACGGGAACGTCTCCAGGACATTGGTCTCGAAGTCCCTCAACACCCGCGGGTCCTCCACGGACGCTCGCCCGTCGCGTTCAGACTCGAGCCAGGTGAGCCGGTGGTACGCACGGACCGTTTCGCCGCGAGCCATCGCGCGGAGATTCTGGCATGACAACACGCCAGTGGTATCAGTCTGGGATTGCTAGCCGAAAGGGCTTCCGTGGCGCAGTCCGGCCGGGACCGCGGAGCACCCACCCCTTACGACGGTCGGGCCGGGTCGCTGATCGGCTGTTCGTCAGCGTCGTAGGTGGCGACGTCGAATCCGGCGAACCGTGGCAGCAGGGTGTAGATCCCGCCGATCGCTGCCACGCACAGCAAGCCGCCGGACCAGATCGCGGTGCGGACGCTGGTTAGGCTTGCGATGGCGCCGGCGCGCAGCTGGCCGCCGGTCGGGCCAAGGCCGTAGCTGAGCAACTCGATCCCAGCCACGCGCCCGCGCAGCCGGTCGGGGATCGTGCGGTTCCACAGCGATTCGCGGAACATGCCGCTGTACATGTCAGCCGCGCCGGCGACGATCAACATGCCCACCGCCAGCGCGACCGTCTGACTGAGGCCAAAGGCGACCATCGCGAGTCCCCAAGCGGCGGCACTCAACGCAATCGCCCGGCCGTAATGCCGCACGCTCGAGGCCCAGCCGCCCAGCGCCGCCGCGATCAGCGCCCCGATCGAGGTCGCGGCATACATCAGCCCGAGCGCCCAGCGAGCGTGCAGCTCCGAAGCGACAAACGGAAGCAGCGCCGTGACCGAGGCCAGAAACATCGCGGCGAGGTCAACCAGGTAGGAGCCGACGAGCTCCTGGCGCCCCGCCACGAACCTCAGCCCCTCACCGATCGCCGCAAACCCCGAGCGCGACGGCTCCCTGCTCAGCGTTCGCGTGGTAGCCGTCGGTGAGATCAACAGCAGGCAGGCGGCGGACGCCGCAAAGCTGGCAGCGTCCAGCGCGTAGACGCTTGACGGCCCGATCTCGGCCGCCAGCACGCCCCCGAGCGTCGCGCCGAGGATCATCGCTGAGTTCGAGGAGGCACCGAGTACTCCCGCGGCCGCCGTGAGCCGATCGCGGGAAACCGTCCGAGGCACGGTCGCGTCAATCGAGGGTCGCTGGAGTGAGGCCAGCGCCATGATCAGCGCCGCGATCGCATAGAGCGGCCACACCAGCGGCCGTGACAGCAGTGCGTTTGCCAACAGCAGCGACACCGAGCCCGCCAGCGCAACCTCTGTGCACACCATCAACCGACGCCGGTCGGCGCGGTCAGCAAGCACGCCACCCCACAGGCCGAACGCGACCAACGCGACCAGCTCCGTCAGCCCGAGCAAACCGACCGCGATCGGAGAATCGGTCAGATCCTTGACCTGCAAGAGCAGCGCTACCTCAGTCGCCTGACTACCCAACATGGTGATCGTGCGACTCGTGAACAGCAGCCGAAAGTCCCGAGACGCGCGCAGTGGCGCCCAATCGATCGATAGCCGCTCCAACCCCAACACGCACACAACCCTGTCATGTGATGACCGCGACGACAGGCAATCGGCCCGAATCCGACCGCCGGTCTGCGGAGCACACGTAAGTGCGTAGGGCGCGCCCTTACACGCTCGGGGTCGTGTCCGACTGGCTGACGGGCGGCTGCCAGCAGTCAGCGCGTGGTTCGCTGCTTGTCCCAGATATCTTACGGCAATGACCGGACGTCCTGAACGGAGCCGTCGCCCCAACGTCCTGAACGCGCCTCGCCCCAACGTCCTGAACGAGCATCGACCCAACGTCCTGAACGAGCATCGACCCAACGTCCTGAACGCGCCTCGCCCCAACTCCTAACAGCACGGCGTGGCCTCGCGCTTGCCGGCTGGCGTGCGTGGCTGGCTTGGCACGGTGAGCAGCTTCGTCGCATGTATCCGGGTGGGCGCGCGGACCCGCTGGCGCGCCGGCTGTCGTTGCTGTGGGCCGCCGTGTTCTCGGTCGGGTTGCTACCGCGCCGTTGGGTGGCGCTGGAGGTCCTCGGGCGGCGCTCCGGCCAGATCCGCCGGTTCCCGGTCGGGATGGCCGACGTGGGCCGCGAGTGGTACCTGGTCTCGATGCTGGGCGAGAACTGCAACTGGGTGCGCAACGTTCGTGCCGCAGACGGTCGCGCGGTCATCCATCGCCGCCGCCGGGTGCCGTGCCGACTGATCGAGGTGCCCATCGAAGAGCGCGCGCCGGTGCTCCGGCGTTATCTGATCAAGGTTCCCGGCGGGCGGCCCCACATCCCTGTGGACCGCGATGCGTCGCCGGCTGAGCTTCGCGCGATCGCCGCGCGATATCCGGTCTTCCACGTCGTCCCCGACTCCGACATGGACCGAACCGCGTTCTCCAGCATGCCGATCTGGTCCCGGGTGCGGTTAGGCCCCTAGCAGGTGCCTAACCTCCCGCGGGTGCGTTGCGGGCGCGGCGGTCGCTCGGTCCGGGTGAGGTTAGGCACCTCACAGGTGCCTAAGCTCCCGCGGGTGCGTTGCGGGCGCGGCGGTCGCTCGGTCCGGGTGAGGTTAGGCACCTCACAGGTGCAACGGGCCGGCGGTCGCTCGGTCTGCACAGTAAGCTCCCGCGGGTGCCATGCCACCCGCCTGCAAATCGCGCGAGAAGGTAGACGCGTTTGCGGTGGCGGGTGAACGCCGGAGCGCAGCACGGAACTCGGGCTAAAGTTTCGCGGCGACAGGTCGATTACTCGAGCAACATGTCAGCTATCAGTGGAGATCTCAGCTCGATCACGGGGGCGGCGCTCACGCCGTCGCAGCAGACCGACGCCGCCCTGCTCGGGACGCCGAGTCAGCTGGCGACGGATGAGACGCCCGAGCAGCAGTCCGACGCCACGTTGCTGGATGTCAGTGGCGGCAGTTCCAGCACCACCACCTCGGAGGTGCAGGCGGGCATGCCACCGGACCTGGCTTCCGCCTCGGCGCTCGTCAGCAGCCTGGCCGTTCAGATCGGCCAGCAGGGGACGCAAGCGGCCTCGATCTACTCGTTGCTCTCGGCCGACAACGCCTTCAAGCTGACCCAGGCATAGGGGCCATCTCAGAGCGGCTCGGTTTGCCTGCGCCCAAGCCTGATGCCGGGTATAGCCGCGCATCCCCTCACGGCTCAGCCCAGCTCGATGATCCGGATCAGGTTGCCCGCGGGATCGCGGAAAGCGCAGTCGCGAACCCCGTAAGGCTGCAGCAGCGGCTCCTGCACGACGTCGGCTTCGCTGACCTGTAGCCGCTCGAAGGTGCCGTCAAGATCCTTGGTAGCGAGGTTGATGTGGCCGTAGGTGCCCTTCGCCATCATCTCCAGGATCGTGCGGCGCTCCTCGTCGGTGATGCCGGGCTCGACGCCCGGCGGATGCAGGACGATGGCGGTGTCGGGCTGGCCGGCGGGGCCGACCGTGAGCCAGTGCATCCCGCCGTACTCGACATCGTTGCGGACCTCGAAGCCGAGCGTGTCGCGATAGAACGCCAGCGACGCGGCCGGATCGTTGTGTGGAAGGAAGGAGTTGTGAATCGTGATGTCCATGTGGGTCACGTTAGCTGCGGCCTAGTGAGCGCGCTTCTCGATTCCTGACCGGTTTGGTCACCTGCTTGGCGACACATGGCGCCATCCCCGCCGTCGCGCTTGCCCCGCGGCGGCGGTAGGTGCTGGGTGGTATCCCGACCAGCTCGGTGAAGCGCGTGCTGAAGCTGCCCAGAGATGCGCAGCCGACCATGAAGCAGACCTCGGTGACACTGAGGTCACCACGCCGCAGCAGCGCCATCGCGCGCTCGATCCGTCGCGTCATCAGATACCCGTATGGTGACTCTCCGTAGGCGAGGCGGAACTCGCGGCTGAAGTGCCCGGCCGACATGTGCGCATCGCGCGCGAGCGCCTCGACGTCCAACGGCTTCGCGTATTCCCGGTCGATCCGGTCGCGGACGCCTCGCAGCAGTGCGAGGTCGCGCAAGTGCTGTGCCGAGGCGGGGCTGCTGCCTGACGCTCCCACAGTCCGGCTCAGCATGGGCCCTCCGGCAGGCGCCAACCGGGCTTTACGGGGAGCTCGATCGCGGGCTGCGGGCCCCATGAGCCCTTCGCGTATGGCAGCGGCTGCGGCTCGGCTTCCAGGACCGGCGTGCATACCTCCCAGAGCCGCTCGATCTGCTCGCTGCGCGTGAACAGCAGACGGTCCTTCATCATCACGTCGTACAGCAGCCGCTCGTAGGCTTCCAGTCCACCGGAGCCGTTGAACGCGCTCTGGACGTCGAGCGTCAGCGCAGCGGTGCCCAGCGACAGCGACGGGCCGGGGATCTTCGCCTGGACCTCGAAGCGCACCTGCGGGTCGTCGGAGAGCTCGAACACCATCTCGCTGGGACGGCACGGATGGCCCTTGTCGTAGCGCGGGAAGATCTGCAGCGGCGCCTCGGTCAAGCCGATCGTGACGGTGCGGCGACCCTCGGCCAGCGCCTTGCCGGTGCGCAGGTAGAACGGCACGCCGCTCCAGCGCCAGCTGTCGATCCGCACCTCGAGCGCGGCGAACGTCTCGCTGCGCGAATCGGCCGACACGCCGGCCTCGTCGCGGTAGCCCTCGTACTGCCCGAACACGACGCGCCCAGGGTCGAGCGGGCGCAGCGCGTCGAACAGCTTCGTGCGCTCGATGTGCAGCGCCTCCGCGTCGATCCGCGAGGGCGGCTCCAGCGCGACGATCCCGAGGATCTGCAGCAGATGCGTGACGACCATGTCCCGGAACGCACCGGTCTGCTCGTAGAAGCCGCCGCGTCCCTGGATGTCGATCGCCTCGGGCACGTCGATCTGTACGTAGACGATGTGGTCACGATTCCAGATCGGCTCGAGCAGGCCGTTGGCGAAGCGCAGCGCGAGGATGTTCTGCGCCGCCTCCTTGCCGAGGAAGTGGTCGATCCGGTAGATCGACTCCTCCCGGAGCACCCCGTGCAGCGCGGCGTTCAGCGCCTGTGCGCTGGCGAGGTCGTGACCGAACGGCTTCTCGACCACCAGCGAGCAGCGCTCGGCGATTCCGGTGTTCGCCAGCATCTCGACCATCTCCGGCATCGCGCCGGGGGGCACCGACAGGTAGACGAGCCGCTCGCCCTCGGCGGCGACCTGCTGCTCGGCGACCGCGACCGCCCGTGCCAGCTCGCTGCCGTCCTGCGCGCTCGAGGCGACGAAGCTGAGCTTCTCGGCGAACTCGTCCCAGCACTGATCGAGCTCGCCCCGCCCGTGGTGCGTCAGCGCCGCGCGAACGTGCGCCCGGAAGTCGTCGTCGCTCCCCGGCGCGTGACGGCCCGAGCCGATGATCCGGAAGTCCTCCGGCATCATCCGCTCGCGGTACAGGTGAAAGAACCCGGGGAACAGCTTGCGCGCCGCCAGATCGCCGGTCGCTCCGAACAGCACCAGCACGCGCCGGGAAGGCCTTTCCTCGCTAACAGTCATCGCACCAGTATGTACCCAGGCGGCGGGGCTTCTCGCCACTTGGCCCGCTAAGGGCACCCGCTAAGCGCGCGCCTAAAGGTCGACTAAAGGGAGGCTGGTCGACAAACGTCGCGCATTCCGTCGTTATTCGCCCAGGCTCCCGGATAAGGGAGTTCCGTGGGTACTGTCAAACGATGAGCGCGAAGGCGATTGGGGTGCTGCTCAGCCTCGGCGCGGCGGTCTGCTTCGAGGTCTCCTACCTGCTCTTGGCAGGCCAGGCGCGCGCCGTCAGCCCGGCCCGCAGGCCGGGCGCCTCGTTCCTCGCATGCCTGGCGCGGCGACCCTGGTGGCTGGTCGCGATCGCGCTCAACGGCGTCGGCTTCGCGCTGGAGCTGGTGGCGCTGCGACACGTGTCGCTGGTGGTCGTGCAGCCGCTGCTCGCCGCCGGGCTCGTCGGGCTCGTGCTCGGGGCGCGCATCTTTCTCGGCGAGCAACTCGAAGCCCGGCGCCTGGCCGGGGTCGCGCTGATCGCGGTCGGAGTCACGTTCGTGGTCGCCGGTGCGCCCGCGAGCACGGGCGCCGCTCAGCTGCGACTCGGCCCGGGCAGCGTGCTGGCCGTGCTCGCGTTGGCGCTCGCGCTCGTTTCCCCGCAACTTGCTCACGCCGGCTCCGCCTGGCGTCTGGTGCTGGCGGCGGGCGCCGGCGACACGCTCGTGGCGCTGGCCACCAACGAGGTCGCGGCGGCCTGGACGCGTCACCCGCTGGCCGCGGTGGCGGGCGTCGGCGCCGTCGCGTTGTGCGGACTGACCGCGCTGAGCAGCGAGTCGGCCGCGCTGCAGCGCTTGCCCGCCTCACGGGTGGCACCCACCGTCAGTGGCGTCCAGGTGACGCTCCCGGTCCTGCTGGTCGGCCTGCTCGGTGATCAGCGCTGGAGCACCGCGGCCGCCGGCGGCGCGTTGCTTGCGGGTGGAGTCCTCGCCGTCGCCGCGGGAATCTGGTGCATGGGTGCCACACACCGCACGCAACGGCGACTCGAACAACGGCGCCGGCAACTGCGGTGGCACTAGGGGAGACTAGGGGAGGCGGCGGTGGCAGCGCCAGTAGCCGCGGCAGCGGCGGACCCCAGCGCTTGATAGGGGCCCGCTCCGGCGGGCCGCTCGCGTTTGACACGGGGCGCTCCAGCGGGCCGCTCGCTTTTGTGCCGAGGCATGCGCTTCGCGCTTGCGTTTCGGCCGTGCGCGTGCAACAATGCGCGTGCATGGCCTCTTGCGGGCGCCACCACCAAACGGGGCGAGCCGACACCGCAACCGAGGGCAGAATTTCGACCGGTTTGCCGGCGACCGTGAGGTAGGTCTAATTCCGATGGACCGCACCGAGAAGTAGTTAACCCGAGTTGGAGGCCACGTCAGCCGTGGTGCTCTGGATCGGCTAAGCACCGTCGCTTCTCTTCACTAGCGTTCCGTCTTACCGTCGTTTGCGACGGCGGGGTTACGGGCCAAAGTGTGATCTGGTTGCCCGGTGGATTGCGTTTATCGCACGTCCGATTCCAGCCCGGCGATTTGGCGGGGCAGTTTCATACCGCCGGCGTGGAAAATCTGAGAGGCGGGACCTGCGGGTCCCGCCTCATCTGTCTCGCGGGACAGAAGGCTTGGATTGCAGGCTGTCCTGAACGGTCGCGGTTGCCGCGTCTTACCGTCCGGACCGGCGCCTATGCTTCAAGGAATGCAAGCTGCGATAGGCGAGCTGATGGAGGTCGAGCTGGCTGAGCTCGAGGCGGCCGTTGGTGCAACCTCGTTCAAGCGTGGACGCAGCTATGCGCGCGGCAACCGGGTGCTCTCGCTCGCGTGGGACCCGGACGAGGAGACGCTGCTCGGTCGGGTCGTAGGCAGCCGCGCGATCTACGAGACCGCAGCGCTGTTCGACAGCGAGGACGGCGAGTTGGTGTTCGCCGAGGGCGAGTGCAGCTGCCCCGTCGGATACAACTGCAAGCACGTGGCGGCGCTGGTGATCGCGGCGACCGACAAGCGCGGCGCGGGGACGGCGCGGCGCGGTCCGAGTCCTCCCGCGCTCCGGCTCGCGCCGGTGCCGGCACCGCAGTCGTGGGAGGCTCCGCTGCGCGCGCTGATCGCGGCGCCGACGGCGCCCGCCACCGGCGTCCCGCTCGCGATCGAGCTGTCGCTGGCGCACGGCGGCCCATCGAGCGGCGGCGCGACAAGGTTGACGGCACGGCTGATGCGACCCGCCGCGCGCGGCGGCTGGATCAACGGCTCGCTGACGTGGAGCGGACTCGATTCCTGGCAAGTGCAGGGCGGCGGCTACCGCCCCGACCACCTCGCGCTCGTGCGCGAGCTCTATGCCGTGGAACGCGTCCGCGCCGGTCGCGGCGCCTACTACTACGGCGCCAGCGCCGACAAGACGCTCGAGCTCAGCGCGCTTGATGGCGGCGCGCTGTGGTCGCTGCTGGACGAGGCGGCCAGGCTTGGGCTGACCTTCGTGCATTCGCACCCGCGGCTGGGCGAGGTGCCGGGCTACCAGCGCGGCGAGCTGCTGATCGACGTCACGGCGCCGAGCGGTCAGAGGCGGCTCGCGCGCGCAGTGCTCGAGGTCGGCGGCGAGCGCGCCGGCGATCTGGAGCCGCTGCTGTTCCTCGGCTCCAGCGGGCACGGGGTGCTCTGCGCCGAGCCGCGGGATCCGGACGCTCCGCTCGGCGTCGAGCACGGCCGTCTGCGGCTGGTGCGCCTTGCCAGGCCGGCGGTCAAGCCGCTGCAGCGGATGCTGCTCGACGGTGCGCAGATCGAGATCCCCGAGCGCGAGCTGCAGCGCTTCAGCGAGGAGCTCTGCCCGTCGCTGCGCAGCGTCGCCAGGGTGGCGTCCTCGGACGGCTCGTTCAGCGCGCCCGAGATCTCCGCGCCCGCGCTCGTGCTGCGAGCCCGCTATGGCGCCGGCCACGCCGTCGAGCTCGGATGGGAGTGGAGCTACCTGGTCGGCTCCGACACGCGCCGCGCGCCGCTACCCAGCGATGGCGCCCCGCCCGGATTCCGTGACCTCGACGCCGAGCTCGCGACCCTCGCGCAGACGGTCCTGACCGGCAGCGGCTTGGAGCGCTTCGGGCTGCTCGACGGCGCCGGGCGGCCGGCCCGTGGGCCGGCCATCTCGCTGGGCGGGACCGACAGCATGCTGCTCAGCACCGAGGTGCTGCCGGCGCTCACGCAGCGCGCCGGCCTCACGGTCGAGATCGACGGGCAGCCGGCCGACTATCGCGATGTCGGCGACACGCTGACGATCGGTCTCTCCACCGGCGATATCGCCGGCGAGCGCGACTGGTTCGACCTCGGGGTGAGCATCGCTGTCGAGGGCCGGCAGCTGCCGTTCGCGGACGTGTTCGCGGCGCTCGCGCGCGGCGAGTCACGGATGCTGCTCGATGACGGCGCGCACTTCTCGCTGCAGGCGGCGCACCTGCAATCGCTGCGCACGCTGATCGAGGAGGCGCGCGCGTTGAGCGAGTCGCCTTCGGCGCCGCTGCGGATCAGCCGCTACCAGGCCGGGCTATGGGCCGAGCTGGCGGCGCTCGGCGTGGTCACCGCGCAGGCGCAGGCATGGCGCCGGCAGGCGAGCGCGCTGCTCGAGCTCGACGCACTCGCCGAGCACGAGCCACCGCCCGAGCTCACCGCCGAGCTGCGCCCCTACCAGCGCGACGGGTTTGGCTGGCTGGCGTCGCTGTGGGAGCTCGAGCTCGGGGGGATCCTCGCCGACGACATGGGCCTCGGCAAGACCCTGCAGGCGCTCGCGCTGATCTGCCACGCGCGCCGCCAGAACCCCGACGCGGGCCCGTTCCTGGTGATCGCGCCGACCAGCGTCGTGTCGAACTGGTGCGCCGAGGCGCAGCGCTTCGCTCCGGGGCTGACGCTGGCGTCGATCACCGACACGCTCGCGCGCTCCGCCCGCACGATTGGCGAGGTCGCGCGCGCCGACGTCGTCGTCACCACGTACACGCTGTTCCGGCTCGAAGCCGACGCGTACGACACGGTGCCGTGGGCCGGACTGATCCTCGACGAAGCGCAGTACGTCAAGAACCATCAGGCAAGGACCTACCGCTGCGTGCGTGAGCTGCAGACACCGTTCAAGCTCGCGATCACCGGCACCCCGATGGAGAACAACCTGATGGAGCTGTGGTCGCTCTTGTCGATCACCGCGCCCGGGCTGTTCCCTGACCCCAAGCGCTTCGCCGAGCAGTACGCGAGGCCGATCGAACGCGCCGGCGACCGCGAGCAGCTCGCGCGCCTACGCCGCCGGATCAAGCCACTGGTCAAGCGCCGCACCAAGGAGCTGGTCGCCGGCGACCTCCCGCCCAAGCAGGAGCAGACGCTCGAGGTCGACCTCCACCCCCGCCACCGCAAGCTCTACGACACCCATCTGCAGCGCGAGCGCCAGAAGGTCCTCGGGCTGCTGGAGCAGTTCGACCGCAACCGCTTCGCGATCCTGCGCTCGATCACGCTGCTGCGCCAGCTCAGCCTGCACCCGGGCCTTGTCGACGCGCGCCACGACGCGATCCCGTGCGCGAAGCTCGGTGCGCTGGTCGAGCAGCTCGAAGACGTCGTCGGCGCCGGCCACCGCGCGCTCGTCTTCAGCCAGTTCACAGGGTTCCTCGCCAAGGTTCGCGAGCGCCTCGACCACGAGGGCATCATGTACTGCTACCTGGACGGCCGCACCCGCAAGCGCGAGCGCGTGCTCGATCAATTCAAGAATGGCAGCGACCCTGTGTTCTTGATCAGCCTCAAGGCCGGCGGCTTCGGTCTGAACCTGACCGAAGCCGACTACTGCTTCCTGCTCGACCCGTGGTGGAACCCCGCCACCGAGGCGCAGGCGATCGACCGCACCCACCGCATCGGCCAGACCCGCCCGGTCATGGCCTACCGGCTGATCGCCCGCAACACGATCGAAGAGAAGGTCCACACGCTAGCGCGCCGCAAGGCAGCCCTGTTCAACGGCGTCATGGACGACGGCGACCTGTTCGCGAACAACCTCACCGCCGAGGACATCCGCGGGCTGCTCGGCTGAAACCTAGACCCGGTGATCGTCCCGGCGGAGCGCGTCGGTGAACCGCCGCGGGACGGCTGCCTCCTCGCCCTCCTGCCAGAGGCTGATCACGACGAGCTCGTCGCGCTCCTGACGGCAGACGAACACGAGGCTCGGATCGCGGCGATCGCGCACGAGCACTGCGCCGCGCTCGCCGGGCGAGGTCCGGCCGGCGGCGTGCGCGGCGCCAACGCGCGTGACGATCTCGGCCCGCTCGTCCAGTGATCCCCGGACCCGCTGTCGGTAGCGCTCGGCAGCGTGGTCGGTGACGGCAATCAGCATCTCCCGGAAGTCTCCTGCATGCGAGACTGAGCCGGTGCTCCTGCATGCGAGACTGAGCCGGTGCTCCTGCATGCGAGACTGAGCCGGTGCTCCTGCATGCGAGACTGAGCCGGTGCCAGATGGGCTGCAGGATTTGCTCGTCCCGGATCTCGCCGCGTGGCGGGAGTGGCTGGGCAGTCACCATCAGGATCCGGCGGGCGTGTGGCTGGTGCTTGCGAAGAAGGGGACGGTGCAGCCGACCAGCCTGGGTTACGAGCAGGCACTCGACGTGGCCCTGTGCTACGGCTGGATCGACGGTCAGATCCGCCGGCGCGACGAGCTCACCTACCGCCAGCGGTTCACGCCGCGGCGGCCTCGCAGCGCCTGGTCGAAGAACAACGTCGCGCGCGTCGAGCGGCTGCTCGCCGACGGCCTGATGCAACCGGCGGGGGTCGCGGCGGTGCAGCGGGCGCAGGCCGACGGCAGGTGGGAGCCCGCCTACCACGGCCAGGCCAGCATCGACGTACCGGCGGATCTCGCCGCGGCGCTGTCGGCCGAGCCACGCGCGCAGGCGATGTTCGAGCTCCTGACGAGCCAGAACCGCTACGCGGTGCTGCTGCGGATCCACAGCGCCAAGCGCAGCGATACGCGCGCGCAGCGGATCGAGCAGTTCGTCGCGATGCTCGCGCGCGGCGAAACCGTTCATCCGCAGAAGCGCACGCTCGCCGATTGACGCCTCCTCGAGCCTGCTAGTCTGAGGGGTAGTTTACTGCTCAACTATTCTTCTCTGGAGTGCAATGACCGTTTCGACCAACGATGGGCCTGCTTATGAGGGTCTACTTGCCCTCGACGCCGTCGCCCAGGAGTTGCTGTCGAGTACGCCTGAGGGCTGGTATACCCGTCGGTGACCCGACGAGAGGAGTGCGCGTGCGTGACTACCCGCAGATGATCACCGCGGTTGACTCGATCGAGCCCGTCCCGCGCCGGATCCGCGCCGTACTGGGCGGCGCGGTCGTGCTCGACACGACGCGAGCGCTGTACGTGTGGGAGTGGCCGAACTACCCCCAGTACTACGTCCCGCTCGCCGACGTCGACGGTGAGCGGCTCGTCGACGAGGATCACACGGAGCGCCTGCGCCGCGGCACGGCGCGGCGCCACGGCCTGCGCGTCGGCGATCTCTCGCGCAACGGCGTGGCGCATGTGTACACGGAGTCGACGCTGGAGCAGCTGACCGGCACGGTGCGGTTCGATTGGTCTGCGCTGGACGCTTGGTTCGAGGAAGACGAGGAGGTGTTCGTACATCCCCGCAACCCGTACACGCGCGTCGACGCCCTGCGTTCGAGCCGTCACGTGCGGATCGAGCTCGAAGGCCGCGTGCTGGCGGAGTCCGCCTCGCCGGTGATGGTGTTCGAGACGGGCCTGCCGACCCGCTATTACCTCAACCGCACCGAGGTGAACTTCGAGCACCTGCGCCCGAGCGACACCGTCACCAGCTGCCCTTACAAGGGCAAGACCAGCGGTTATTGGTCGGTCGCGATCGGCGACACGGTCCACGCTGACCTCGCCTGGGCGTACGACTTCCCGACGCGGCAACTGCTGCCGATCGCGGGCCTGATCGCGTTCTACAACGAGCAGGTCGATGTCGTGCTCGACGGGGAGCTGCTACAGCGACCGAGGACCCACTTCTTCAAGTAACGCTGCTCGCGCGCCTGGATGCTTGGCGTACGAGGATCTCGGCGCCGCGGTGGGGAGTGACCACGAGCATGCTGCGCCGCGCGCGCTCGGGGGCCGGATTCAGCGGCCGTATCTCCAGGTCCGCGGCGGCACGGAGCACCTCGCGCATCTCCATCTCGGCGAACGGCGCCCCGGCGCAGCGGCGCAGGCCACCGCCGAACGGGATCCATGACAGCGGGTGTGCCGGCTGGCCGTGCAGCCACCGCTCTGGTAGGAACGCGCCGGCCTGCGGCCACAGGTCCTCGCGGCGAAGCGCCAGCCACAGGCAGGCGGCGACCTGAACCCCGGCCGGCAGCGCGCGCCCCGCTATCTGCGCCGGCGCCAGCAGCAACCGCGGCGCGATCGTCAGCGCCGGGCGGGCCCGCAGCACCTCCTTGACGACCGCGTCGAGGTAGGCCGGGTCGCCCTCTCGGATGCGCGCGAGCACCGCCGGGTGACGCGCGAGCCGCTCGAACGCCCACGCCAGCGACGCCGCCGAGCTGTCGTGCCCGCCGACCAGCAGCGCGATCAGTTGATCGCGCACGTGCCGGTCGCTCGGCGGGTTGCCGGCCTCGTCGCGCTGCTCGAGCAGCAGCGCCAGCACCGAATCGCCGCCCGCGTGCCCGTTCGCGTCCGCTTGCTTGATGCGCCCGCCCAGCTCCGCGCGCCGGCGCGCGACGAGCTCCAGCAGCACCGTGTCGAAGCGCTGCACCGCGATCCGGAAGTGTCCCCACGGGCTGCGCGGCCCGAGGTCGCGCTGCACGAGTGCCATCGCCAGCATCATCGGCATCGAGCGCACGCTGCCCAGCGCCCCCTCCACGGCCGCGTGCAGCTCCGTGACCTCCTGATCGCTGCGGGCGCCGAACACGACGCGCAGGATCACCTCGAGCGTCAGCGCCCGCATCCGCTCCAGCGCGCTCACCCGCCCATGCCAGCCGCTCAGCTCCTCGCGCGCCAAGGCGGCGACCAGCGGCGTCAGCGCGCGCATCCGCTCGCCGTGAAACGGCGCCTGCAGCAGCCGCCGCTCGTGCAGATGCTGCGTGCCGTCGAGCAGCAGGATCGAGTGCGGTCCCGCGAACTCCCGCAGGAACTCCCAGCTCTGCCCGGCGGGCGCGATCTCGGGGTCGAGCCGGAACACGTCGCGGACCGCCTCGGGGCTCGAGAACAGCACCATCGGCTCCTGCGTCCAGTAGGTCCGGATCGTGACCGGGTCGCCAAAGCGCGCATGCAGGCCGCACAAGAACGCCGCTGGCCGCAGCATCCAGGCGACCGTCTGCCAGGCGGCTGGCGCGCGCGGACCGGGTGGCAACCCCATCGCCAAATCGTACGCGTGAGCTAGTCTCGCGCCCTCAGGCGCCAAGCCCTTAGACAGGCTCTTAGTCGTGCTCTGGCTGTGAAGCTGTTGAGCAACCCAAAGCGACGCTGCCTTTGGCGGTTCGGGCTCTGGAGCAGCTCTACGAGAGCCACGGACCCAAAACGGCTCAGCTGACCCCGGTTTGGGTTATCGAGCATGCGATCGGCGGCGTTCGCGGCGCCTTCCCGGGAGGCTGGGCGAAAAACGTCGCGGATTCCGTCGTTTTTCGCCCAGGCCCCTGCACAAAAGCAGTTTTGCATGACGGCCGCTCATCTACCAGAGCACTAATTAGGCGAGCGCGCGCTCGGCCTCGATGGCGAGCTCGCGCCATTGTTCCAGGCGTGAGCTGACCCCGAGCCGCGCGAGCAGCTCCAGATCGAGCGGCGCCGGCGGTGGTGTCTGCTGATCTGAGCTGGGGTGCGCCTCATGAGCGAGCGCGTCGGCGATGTGGACCGCTGCGACGGCGTCCAGCTCGATACCGGGCACGGCGCCGGGGTCGTGATGATGCGCGACGGCCTCCACGACGCCGTCCGGAAGACCCCAGAGAGACAGCAGATATGCCCCGGTGGCGGCGTGGGTGATCCCCTGCAGTTCCCGCTCGATCAGGTGCAGCGGCAGCCGGCGGGCCCGCGCCTGCTCGACCTGGGCCCGCCACCGCTGCGGGTCGTCGGCGATCGCGATCAGCTCGCCGACGTCGTGCAGCAGCGCCGCTGTGATCGCGTCCTGTTGGGCGGAGCCGACGGGCAGGATCGCGGCTGCGATACGGGCGCTGAGCGTGGCATGGAGCTGGAACTCCTCGATCGAGTAGCCCTGCAGCCCACGCGGCGCAAGCTTGCTGAACGCCTCAGTCGAGAGCGTCAGCGACTTGATCGTGTCGGCCCCAAGAAACACGACGGCGTCGCGCACCTGGCTGACATTGCGCCCGACGCCGAAGAACGCGGAGTTCGCGAGCTGCAGCAGCTTGGCCGTCATCGCCATGTCGCGCTCGATCACGGAGGCGATTTCCTTTGGACCGCTTCCCGGTTTCGCGAGCAAGCGCGTGATCTCCATGTACAGGCCCGGGCACGACGGGAGCGTGGTCGCACCCGCCGCAACCCGGAATTGCTCGGCGTTCTTGGTCAGTTCGTGCAGCGTGCACGACCGCTGGATGACGAGCGCGAGCTCGTCGACCGAGCACGGCTTGGCGAGGATCCGGTGTGCGACCGTCGCGGCGCTCGTGATCGCCGCGGTGTTCGCGTATCCCGACAGCACGATTCGGATCGTCGCCGGCCAGCGCTCGTGCACCTGCGCGAGCAGATCGGCGCCGTCTATCGCCGGCATCTGGATGTCCGAGACGATCACATCGGCGGGCTCCGCCTCGAGCTCCGCGAGCGCCGCCGCGCCGCCGGCCGCGAACCGCATGTCCCATAGCTTGCGGTAGCGACGCAGCGCGTCACGGAGGCTATCGAGCACGTCGATCTCGTCATCGACGAAAAGCACGCGCTTGCGCGCGCCACCCGCAGCCACAGGATCACCCACCACGGAGCCGCCCTCGGGCCCGGTCCACTGCGCCATGACCATATAGTCGCACGCGCTACGCCCGACGCTCACGTGCGCAGGCGGGCCTGCCGATTAACTTGTGAAGTGAGCGACTTGCGACCGTCTCCGCCTGTGGAGCTCCCCTCGCGCGAGGAGATCGCGCGGCTGTCGGTTGGCAATCTGATCACCAATGGCGACGAGCGGATCTACTTCAAGGACCGGCAGGGGCGGTTCTTGCTGGTCAGCGCCGGCTGGCGTGCGGCCGAAGGGCAGGGGCGCCAGCGCAAAGATGTGATCGGCAAGACCGCGCTCGAGATCTACGGCTCAGGACCGGCGATATCCGCGGACGAGCGCCACGTGCTGGAGACCGGAGAACCGATCATCGCCAAGTTTGAGCGTCAGGCGTTCGATGATCGATCCGATTCCTGGGTCTCGACCACGCTCACGCCGCTGCGCGACGATCACGGGCAGATCATCGGCCTGCGGGGAATGTCTCGGGACGTCAGTGCGGAGGTCAAGCACGAGGAGGCGCTCCGGCGCCACGCCGAGGGGCAGCAGGAGATCGCGGACCTCGGCCGGCTCGCGCTCAAGGGCGCGCCGCTGGAGGAGCTGTTCGACCACGCGGTCGGCGCCGCCTGGCGGGTCCTGTCCTCCGACGGCGCCTGGATCGTCGAGTTCGGCACAGACGAGTCCGACACGCGCCTCAGCGCGAACGTCGGCGCGCCCGACGGCATCACCGGTCGGGAGCCGCATGCCCGCGACAACATCGCTGTCCTGATCGGCAATCCGAGCTCGCCGTTCGGCGTGTTCGAGGTCGCCTTCGGCGAGTCCAGCGCGGCACCGGACGGCGCGGTCGCGTTCCTCAACGCGCTGGCGAGCGTCCTCGGCGAAGCGATCCAGAGCCGTCGAGCCCACGAGTTGGTCAAACGCCAGAGCGAGTCGCTGGCGGCAATGACTGACAGCCTCCGCGGCCTTGTGAGCGAGAAGGAGCGCCTGATCGAGCAGATCCCGGGTGTCGTGATGATCTTCGATGTTTATCCCGACGGCTCGCGCAAGTACCTGTACGTCAGCCCGCGCAGCACGCCCCTGCTCGGCGTGGCGCCGGACGAGTTCCTCGCGGATCCGGATTGCTTCAGCACGCATGTGCATGCCGAGAATCACGAGCTGCGCTGGGCTACGGTCAGCGGGGTGGCACGCGCCGGTCGCGCGCCGCTGCCTTCCGAGCTGCAATGGTTCTGCCGCGACGGCAGCGAGATCTGGCTGCGCGAGGAGGCAGCCATCATTCACGGCAACGACTCGGTTGTGCGCGTTCAGGCGGTGCTGTTCGACATCAGCGCGGCGAAGCGGGCCGACAGCGAACGCGCGCGACTCGAGCTCGATCTGCGTCTGGCACAGAAGCTCGAGGCGGTCGGTCAGCTCGCCGCCGGCATCGCCCACGAGATCAACACCCCAGTCCAGTTCATCGGCGATTCGGTCAGGTTCCTCAAAGAGGCAAACGACGACCTCATGTCGCTGGTCGGCACCTATCGCGACCTGCTCCACGCAACAGCGCCGTTCGACCAAGCGCAACGGCGCAGCCGCGCGCTCGCCGCCGAGGAGCAGGCCGACTTGGACTACCTGACCACGCGCGTGCCCGCCGCGTTCGAGCGCGCGCTCGACGGCGTCGAACGGGTCGCGTTGATCGTGCGCGCGATGCGCCAGTTCGCTCACCCGTCCAGCGAGCGTAGCCCGAGCGACATCAACGAAGGTCTCCGGACCACGCTGATCGTTTCCAAGAACGAGTACAAGTACGTGGCCGACATCGAGCTCGACCTCGGAGAGCTGCCGCTCGTGATGGCCAACGCCGGCGACCTCAACCAGGTCTTCCTCAACCTGATCGTCAACGCGGCCCATGCGATCGAGGGCCTGGGGTCCGATCAGCGCGGGAAGATCAGGGTGCGCACGCGCGCCGACGAGTCTGGCGTGCTGATCACCGTCAGCGACAATGGTTGCGGAATCCCAGCCGAGATCGCCGACCGGGTCTTCGACCCGTTCTTCACCACCAAGCCGGTCGGCCGTGGTACCGGGCAGGGTCTCGCAATCGCGCATACGATCATCGAACGGCACCACGGAACGATCAAGTTCGAGCCCACGCCCGGCGGCGGCACGACCTTTCGCATCGCGCTGCCACTGAACCACGATCTCACCGACAGCGAGTACGCCGCAGCCGCCTAGTGGCCCACCACACGACTCATCGGCGCTCGACCAAATGCTCGGCAAGGCGCTCGGTGTCGACAGCGTAGAAGACGTCGGCGCTGTCTCGCAGGCAGGTCGGTACTCCCTGTCCCCCGACGATCAGCCGCAGGTCGGGGCCGCGATCACGCAGCTCCCGCAAACTTCGAATCAGCCAGGGGGCACTCGCCGGCAAAGTGACACCAAGCGCGACGATCGCCGGTTGGTGCTCGGCAACCAGCGCCAGCAATGACTCCTCGGGCACGTCGGCGCCCAGGAACCGCACCTTGAAACCGGCTCCATCGAACACATCCGCCGCCATCCGCAATCCGAGGACGTGACCTTCGCCTTGCACCGAGGCGACGATGACCGACTCCCCGCGTCGCGGTGCCTGGCCAAGCAACCCGGGATACAGACGGCCCAGGACGTGATGGCTGACAGCGGTCGCCAAATGCTCTTGGGCGACCGTCAGGAGCTGGCGCTGCCAGAGCTCACCGATCCTCCACATCGCGGGCGCGATCACCCGCGACTGGATCTCGACCGACGTCAATCCGTCGCCCACGGCGCGGTCGATAACCGACGCGGCGGTGTGCGGGTCTCCGCTGCGCAACGCCTCGCCATAGTCCTGCGCCGCCAACGCGGCCACGGCATCGGCGCGATCGACCCCGGTCTGCGCGTCATCGCCATGCAGCGCGCCACTGATCCGTGTCCGTGCCCCGGGGACGAGGTTCTCGAGCGTCGCCGCAAGCGGCGCGGGACGTCCTGTCAGGTAGCCCTGGGCGTAGCCGATGCCCATCATTCGGAGCGTCTGCAACGTTTCGAGGTCCTCGACACCCGCGGCGACGGTGCGCTGGCCGAACGCGCGGGCAAGCGCGACCACGGCCTCCACTGCACGCCGGCTGGCGTCGCTGGTGCGCACCTCCCGGACGAACTCGTGGTCGATCTTCAAATAGCCGATCGGGAGGCGCTCGAGGTGCTGGAAAGTCGCAAGCCCCCCGCCGAAGTCATCTAGCGCGAACTCGCACCCGAGCCCCCGCAGGCGATGGATGAAGGTGCGCACGGTCTCGTCTCTGGTCAGCGCGGCTTCCTTGAGGTCGACCACGAGTCGCGCCGGATCGGCGCCGTGCGCGGAGATAGATGCGATGAAATGATCGATCAGGTCGTCGTGCGCCAGCGACTCGGCCGACAGGTTCAGCTCGACCCGATACCCAGCGCCCGCCAGCCGCGCAGCCTCGCCAATCACCCATCGGTCCAGCTCGTGAATCGCGCCGCTGTACTCGGCGGCCGCCAGAAACCAGCCGGCAGCACGGATCGTTCCGTCGCGCTCACGCAGTCGCAACAGCAGTTCGTGCGACACCACAGCGCCCGTACGCAGGTCGATCGTCGGCTGCGCGAACAGCTCCAAGCGCTGCTCCGCGAGCGCCGCTTGCAACTCGCGCAGCACGCGAACCCGTTCGAGCAGCTCGCGATCACCGCGCGGCGGCGCCTGCGGGCTCGGCTGCTGCTTCGGTGTGCCGGCGCTCATGTCGGTGATGACGATCACCGAGCTGTGGCCGCCTTGCGTCCGCACCGGTGTCAGTACCCACGCAACCGGCAGCGCCGAACCGTCGCGCAACACGAACGTGTCGGCCTCGAAGCTGACCGTCTTGCGCGCGCGGTGGCCGGCCTGGATCGGGCATTGCGCGATCGAGTGCGTCCCGGCGTGGATGGCGTCGTGCAGCGTGCGTCCCCGCAGCTCGACGCTGCTCCAGCCCAGCAGCCGCTCGGCCGCCGGGTTCATATAGCTCACCAGACCAGCGTCGTCGAGCGTGCACAGTCCGCTGGCGACGGCGTCCGTCACGACCTGCGCCCGCAGTCGAGCGAGCGCGCGGCGGCGCGGTGGGTTGACGGGCGGGCCATCGGTTCCGCTGGCGACAGTGGGTTGTAGCTCACGTGCTTGAGCGCCTAATCGTCAGATTGGCAGGTGAGCTTTAGGGCCGTTGCCCGAGGCCGCTGCGGCGACAGAGCTTACAGAGTGCCTCGCGGGTGCCCTAATCTAATGATCTAAGAGCCTGTCTCAACAAGCCAGTGTGTGGCTGGCGAACGCCGGACCAAGGGCGCCGGCTTGCCGAACAGGTAACCCTGGGCGAGTGGAACGCCGAGCGCCTCGAACAGCGAGCGCTGCACCGTGGTCTCGATCCCCTCGGCGATGACGAGCATGCCTGTCTCGATCGCGAAGCTTGTCAGCGCGGCCGCGAGCGCGCGCGTGGGTCGGTGGCGATCGATCTGCAGCGTTATCGATCTGTCGAGCTTGATCACATCCGGTTCGAGGCGCAGGATGTGGTTCAGGCTCGCGTAGCCCGACCCGAGGTCATCAACCGCCAGGCGCAGCCCCCGCGCGCGCAACGGCGCCAGCGCGTCGGCGAAGGCCTGATAGTCGATGCGCGCGTTCTCGGTGACCTCGAGCACGACGCGCGTCAGCTCTACCTGCTGGAGCTGCTCAGCGAACGCGCGATCGAGCACGGCCTCCGGCGAGGCGTTGATCGCAAGGTAGTGGCCCGCGTCGAGATCGCACAGACTGCCGAGCGCGAGCCTGATCGCGAGCTGCTCGAGCTCGACGCGCCGGCCGACGCGCTCGGCCGCTTCGAACCACTTGTCCGGTGAACGGACGGGAGGCGAGGCAAACCGCGCCAGCGCCTCGAAGCCGACGGCCTCGCCGCTGTTCAGCTCGACGATCGGCTGGTGGACCATCCTCAGCGCGCCCGGCGCGAAGGCAGCTTCGATCAGCCGCTCCTCGGCGGCTGCTGTCACGGACCCGGCGTGCTGATCGCTCACAGCGGCCTCACAGCCAGCCGTCTGCTTGCCTGTCCGCCACGGGGGCGCCGGCTTCGAGGTTGAGCACGAGCAACGGCTCGCGGACGGCGCCCGGGCCGAGATTCACGAGCCGCTCGATCAACTGGTCGGTGACCGTACTGCCGCGGCCGACCAGCAGCGAGCCTGACACGCTGCGGACATCATCGCCAAGCAACATGCCCGGGAGCAGGTGCTTGACCCCGAGCTCGATCGCCCGTTCCGAGGGGCGCGCTCCGATGACCGAGGCAAACGCTTGCAGCAAATCGGGGTCGTAGACCCCCTTGCGCGCCGTCAGCGTGCCGAGCGCAAGGCTCTGCTCCGCGCCGATCGCCTCGAGTGCGTCGTAGTCGAGCGCGATCCGGAGCATCCGCGCGCCAGCCGACAACCCGTCGGGCTCGCCGCTGCCCGCAAACGACCGCTGGTGGTGCTCGAGGATCTCGAGGACCCCGTCGAGCCGCGGGATGTTCCCGAGAATCCTCTTCGTGAGCGCCGGCACGCGCTGCACCATCGCCTGCTCGCTGGGGCTGAGCGCTCCGCCCGCATAAAGCTTCTCGGCAGTCGCAGCGGGCAACGCCACGGCGCCGAGGTGCACGAGCAGCGCCGCGACTTCGACCTCCCAGCGCTTGCTCGGGTCCGTCGCCTGCGCGAGCCGCTCGACCAACTTCCTGACCCGCTCGCTGCGGCCAAACGCAGCCGGGTTCGCCAGCGCCAGCACATCGGCGAGCGCCTGCACCGCTCCCTTGAGCGTCTGCTCCAGCAGCACCCGCTCGGCCGTCTGCAGCCGGTGCTGGCCGACCGCCGCCGCACACGCGCGCATCAGGTCCTCGGACTTGCACGGCTTGGTCAGGAACCGGAACAGCTGCGCGTCGTTGACCGCACTGACCGCGGCGTCGAGATCGGCATAGCCGGTGAGCAGTATCCGGGTTGCGTCGGGCGCCACGCGCCGCGCCTCGCGCAGGAACGCCGATCCCGACATCACCGGCATCCGCATGTCGGAGATGATCAGCGCATACCGCTGCGGCTCCTCGCGCAGCTTCGCCAACCCCTCCGCGCCACTGGTCGCCGTGTGCACCTCGAAGCCGCGCCGCAACGTGTCACGCAACGACTCGAGGATCTGCGGCTCGTCGTCCACGCACAGGATCCGAGGTCGCGCCGTGCGCGCACCGAGCGATTGCGCTACCGCGCTCATCAGCTCTTCGCAGCGCTTCTGGAGCGCTCGCCATCATCTGCACATCGGATTAGCAAAATCATGCTCGATACCTACCTCGACATCCGCCTATCGGCGCTCCCTGACAGAAATCGGCCAACTGACAACCAGACTTGAGTTCACGCTCAGGCTGTTGGCGCCCTGAGACTGAATCCAGGCGGGAGGCATCCTCTGCGAACGTCGGGCCCGGTCGCTGCTGGGGACCCGTCCCAGCCGGCGGGCGGGCGGCCGGGGCGTACCCCGGCCGCCGGCCTTTAGCCCGCGGGTTCGTCAGTGGATCCCCTAGCCGGTCTCGGGATCCACGTCAAGCGTGGCGCGGTTGCGTCCCTGAGCTTTGGACTCGTACAGGAGCGCATCGGCGCGGCGGATGATCAGTTCGGAGTCGTCGCCGGGGGCGACCAGAGTGCCGCCCAGCGAGATCGTGAGCAGGACCAAGTCGCGCTCGGCGACCAGGCGCGTGCGGGTCACAAGCATGCGGAAGCGCTCGGCGGCCGCCCCCAGCGCGGTGGCGTCGGCGTCGGCCAGCAGGATCACGAACTCCTCGCCGCCCCAGCGGATCACTTGGTCGCCCTGGCGGACGTTGTCGCCGAGCGTGCGCGCGATCACCTTGAGAGCGTCGTCGCCGACGTTGTGGCCGTGCTCGTCGTTGACGTCCTTGAAGCGGTCGATGTCGATGAACAGCACGCCGAACGATCGCTGGAAGCGGTGGTACTCCTCAAGCCAGCCGGCCAGTACGGTTTCGCCGAGGCGGCGGTTGCCGACGCCGGTGAGCGGGTCGCGCATCGAGGCGCTCAGCAAGTGCGCGGCGCGCTGGCGGCTGTGGGCCAGCGCGGTGTCGTCGTGAAAGGTCTCGACGGCGCCGATGATCTCGCCGTCGCGGTCGTGGATCGGGGCGGCGGTGACGCGCACCGGCTTGCGGTGGCCGTCCTTGTGGTGCAGGAAGACGTGCGCTTCGCGCCGCTGGCCGTCGCGGATCGTCGCCAGCAGCGGACACAGGTCGCTGCAGAGGATCGTGCCGTGCTCGTCGCAGTGGTTGAGGATGCGGTCCTTGCAGAGGCGCCCCAGAACCTCGTTCGCGCTGAAGCCCGTGATCCGCTCGGCACCGCCGTTCCAGTACAGGATCCGACGCTGGCGGTCCACGTAGTAGACGCCATCGCTGATGTTCTCCAGCAGCGTGTTGCGGATCTCGTCGGTCAAACCGAACGTCGTCTGAACGTCCTGCACGACTCGGTCTCCCCGCGAGGGCGCACGGCGATTCTCTTGCATGCGACGTAGCCGCTCCACGGTTTCTTGACTTTGGCCGACCCACTAACTCGGTCTTGTCGAACATAATCGGCAGCGGCCGGTCTGGCTTTAGCGCCTGCCGAGTCCCGCCGAGCTTGTAGCAAGTGACACGAAGTCGCCACGCGCGGAGTATCTTGAGCTCGGGGGCGGCCTGGAGCCGAAGGACATCGCCGCCCTGGCTGACGCCGGCCTGACTGCGATCCACCCGGCGCGAAAATCGACACTTAACGGACGATCGGGCGATCGACGGCGAGATTTGGTCGCCCGAGCACGCTCCTGACGCTAGGCTGTTGCTTCAGCTGATGAGCGCCACGCCCGAAACCCCGCCCACGCCCGAAGCCCCGCTGCTGCCGCACTTCCGCGCTGGAACCGGCGCGCCGCTGCTGTTGCTGCACGGCATCGGCAGCCAGTTCGGCGTTTGGGCTCCGGTGATCGAGACGCTGATGGCCCAGCGCGACGTGATCGCGCCGAACCTGCCCGGCTTCGGCGATGCGCCGATGCTGGCGCCGCCGGCGCGCCCCGACATCGTCGGCTACACCGACGCGATCGAGGCGTTCATGGACCGGCTCGATCTGCCCAGCGCGCACGTCGCCGGCAACTCCCTGGGCGGCTGGATCGCGCTGGAGCTGGCCCGACGCCGGCGCGCGCTGTCGGTCACCGCGCTGTCTCCCGCGGGCATGTGGTCACGCGCGGGCGCGTTCTACGTGGTCGCCTCGTTCGGCGCGTCGGTCGCGATCTTGAAGCTGATCGACCGCTGGTTGGAGCAGATCATGGCCCATGGCGCCGGTAGGGCGCTGTTGATGGGCCAGGTGATGGCTCACCCCGCGCGGCTCGCGCCGGAGATCGCGACGCTCGCGGCGCGCAACCTCGCGGCGGCTCCCGGCACGCTTCCGGCGCTGCTGGCGACCGGGCGTGAGGCGTTCACGAGCGGCGCCGGGATCCGCGTGCCGGTGACGGTCGCCTGGGGCTCCCGCGATCTCGTGCTGCCCGCACGGCAGGCTCGCCGCCTGCAGGCGCTGGTCCCGCAGGCGCGTCTGGTCCCCCTGCCGGGTTGCGGGCACGTCCCCACGTTCGACGATCCGCAGGCGGTCGCGCGGGTGCTGCTCGAAGGCAGCGCCGGATCGGCGTAAGCCGGCATCAGGGTTGGTGGTAGGCATCGAGCCATAACTTGGCCGTCGGCCCAACATCAAAGGATGACCAATGAGCGAGAACCTCGCATTGAACCTGACCAGCACGGCTTCGGCGGTTGGGCAGCGGCCGGCGCTCAGGCTCGACGAGAATGTGCTGAGCTACGCGCAGCTCGACGACGCGACGGCTCGCGTGGCCGGACTGCTACGGGCTTGGGGCGTGCAGCCGGGAGACCGCGTCGGGATCATGCTCCCGAACGTGCCCTACTTCGCGTTCGTGTACTTCGGAGTGCTGCGCGCCGGCGCGGTCGTGGTGCCGATGAACGTGCTGCTCAAAGAGCGCGAGGTCGCGTTCTACCTGAGCGACCCCGAGGCCAAGCTCGTGTTCGCCTGGCATCAGTTCGCCGCTGCCGCCCAGCGCGGCGCGGACGAGGCGGGGGCGCGGTGCGTGCTGGTGGCGCCCGTCGCGTTCGAGCGGCTGCTGGCAGGCGCCGAGCCGGTCGCCGAGGTCGCCGATCGCGCCGGCGATGACACGGCTGTGATCCTGTACACGTCGGGGACCACCGGCACGCCGAAGGGGGCGGAGCTGACACATGCCAACTTGGCGAGCAACGTCGAGGTCGTGGTGCCGTTGCTCTCAGTGCAGGCCGACGACGTGATCCTCGGCGCGTTGCCGCTGTTTCATGCCTTCGGTCAGACCTGTGCGCTGAACGTCGCGGCGAAATCGGGGGCGTGTCTGGCACTGGTCGCACGGTTCGATCCGGCCCGGGTGCTGGAGACGATCGAGCGGGAGCGGGTCACCGTGTTCGAGGGTGTGCCGACCATGTACGTGGCGTTGTTGAATCACTCCGATCGTGCGCGCTTCGACGTCTCCAAGCTGCGGTTGTGCGTATCGGGCGGGGCGGCGCTCGCGGGCGAGGTGCTGCGCGGCTTCGAGGCGGAGTTCGGATGTGCGGTCCTGGAGGGCTATGGCCTGTCGGAGACATCGCCCGTGGTGTCGTTCAACCAGCCCGACCGCGAGCGCAAGCCGGGCTCGATCGGAACGCCGATCGCGGGCGTCGAGATGAAGCTCGTCGACGGCGAGCACCACGACGCTCCCGCGGGCGAGGTGGGGGAGATCGCGGTTCGCGGCCCGAACGTGATGAAGGGCTACTGGCATCGTCCGGACGCGACCGCGGAGGCGATCGACGCCGACGGCTGGTTCTACACGGGGGACCTGGCGCGCATCGACGAGGACGGCTACTTCTTCATCGTCGACCGCAAGAAGGAGATGATCATCCGCGGCGGCTACAACGTCTACCCGCGTGAGCTCGAGGAGGTGCTCTACGAGCACCCGGCGGTGATGGAGGCGGCCGTGATCGGCGTCCCGCACGCCGAGTTGGGCGAGGAGGTGGCGGCCGCGGTGGTGCTCAAACCCGACGCCGAGGTAACCGCCGAAGAGCTCCGTGACTATCTCAAAGACCAGGTCGCCGCCTACAAGTATGCGCGCTACGTATGGCTCCTGGACGAGCTGCCCAAGGGCGCGACGGGCAAGATCCTGAAACGTGAGATACGGGCGCCGGTATCCCCTGCGCAAGCCTCCGGCAAGGCCGATTCGTAGCTGTTGCAGGGGTCCCGCCGCCGGCGCCGGTCCCGATGATGATCACGTCGTAGTGGAGTAAGACAGGCTCTAAGAGGCAGGCTATAAGTAGGTCGATCCGGCAGGGCTCAACCGTCATTCATTACGATCCCTCTGCGAATCCCCGTTCACGGGATCCGCTTTAGCCCGCTGGGAGGCGAGAGATGAGCGCGACCGAAATCGTGAAGCACCCGAACCCCGCGCGGGAAGTGCTCAACCAAGCGCCCGATCTGGAGCCGCTGAACCTGTTCGAGGCAGATCTCGCGCTGCGCGAGGCGCTCTTGCGCGAGGGTGGCGACTGGGGGCGCGAGCGCGCGCACGAGGCCGGCGAGGTCGCGGGTAGCGTGGCGGCGCGCGAGCACTGCCGGCGCGCCGAGCGCAACCTCCCGATCCTCCAGACCCACGACAGATTCGGCAACCGTATAGATCAAGTAGAGCTTGACCCTTCGTGGCACTGGATGCTGAAGGGCGCCATCGAACGGGGGATCGCGGGGCTGCCGTGGCGCGAGCAGCGATCTGGCGCGCATGTCGTGCGCGCCACCCTGTTCATGCTCTGGGGCCAGCTCAACGACGGCGTCATGTGCCCCGTATCGATGACCTACGCGGCGGTGCCGGCGCTGCGCGACGGCTCGCCGGAGCTCGCCGCGCAATGGGAGCCGCGCCTGACCGCGCCCGACTACGAGCACGGCGCGCTGGCGGGGATGGCGATGACCGAGCGCCAGGGCGGCTCCGACGTGCGCGCCAACGTCACCCGCGCGCAGCCCGCCGGCGACGGGCTCTGGGAGCTGCACGGTCACAAGTGGTTCTGCTCCTACCCGCCGTGCGACGTGTTCCTGATCCTCGCGCAGGCGCCCGCCGGGCTGTCTTGCTTCCTGGTGGAGCGCGGGCCGGGCATGGAGTTCCAGCGCCTCAAGGACAAGCTCGGGGGTCGTTCGCTGGCCTCTTCAGAGGTGGAGCTGCGCGGCGTCCAGGGACGCCTCGTCGGTGAGCCGGGGCGCGGCGTGCCGGCGATCATCAGGATGGTCAACCACACGCGTCTGGACTGCCTGCTGGGAGCGGCCGCGGGCTACCGGCGCGGGGTGCTCGAAGCCGTCCACCACGCGCGCCACCGCCGCGCGTTCGGGGCGCTGCTGGTCGACCAGCCGGCGATGCGCAACGTGCTCGCGGATCTTGCGATCGACGCCGAGGCGGCGTGCGCGAGCGCGATGCGCGTGGCGCGCAGCTACGACGCGCCCGACGAAGGCGAGTTTCGGCGGTTCGCGACCGCGGTGATGAAGTATTGGGTGACCAAGCGCGCGCCGGCGCACGCGGCTGAGGCGCTCGAGTGCCTCGGCGGCAACGGCTACGTAGAGGAGTCGCGGATGCCGATGCTGTACCGGGGGGCACCGGTCAATTCGATCTGGGAGGGGTCCGGCAACGTCGCGGCGCTCGACGTGCTGCGGGCGCTGGTGCGCCAGCCGGCGGGGGTCCAGGCGTTCCTGGCGGAGTGCGAGCGGGCCTCCGGTGCCGATTCGCGACTCGATGCCCACCTTGTGCGCGCCCGCGGGCGCGCACACGAGCTGCTCGGCGCGGCAACCGCCAACGGCGACGGCGAGGCGCTGCTGGCTGCGGCCGAGTTCGGCGTGCGCGGGCTCGTGCAGGACCTGGCGCTGGCGCTGCAGGGCTCGTTGCTCGTGCGCCATGCGCCGGCGGCGGTCGCCGATGCGTTCTGTGCGAGCCGGCTCGGTCACGAGCGCGGGCTCGCTTACGGTACGCTGCCCGCGGGCGTGAACGCCCGCGCGATCATCGAGCGGACCCTGCCGGCGTGAACGCGGCCGGCGAAGCCGTCCGGATCGAGCGCGACGGACCGGTGTGGACGGTGCTGCTGTCACGGCCGCAGCGCCGTAACGCGGTCGATGGACCGACCGCCGCCGCGCTCGCCGGCGCCTTCCGGCAGTTCGACGCCGACGGCAGCGCTGCGGTCGCGGTCCTGCACGGGCAGGGCGGCGTGTTCTGTGCGGGCGCGGATCTGCTGGCGATCGGGAGCGCGATCGGCAACCGCGTGATCGGCGTCGGCGAGGGTGATGGGCCGATGGGACCGAGCCGCATGCGGCTGAGCAAGCCGGTGATCGCCGCGATCGCCGGCCATGCAGTCGCGGGCGGGCTCGAGCTGGCGCTCTGGTGCGACCTGCGCGTGGCCGAGGAGGACGCCGTATTCGGGGTGTTCTCGCGGCGCTGGGGGGTGCCGCTGGTCGATGGTGGCAGCGTGCGGCTGCCGCGGCTGATCGGCGAATCCCGGGCGCTGGACATGATCCTCACGGGGCGCGCGGTCGATGCGCGCGAGGCGCTGTCGATCGGCCTCGTGAACCGCGTCGTCGCGGCTGGTGAGAGCCTCGCCGTTGCGCAGCAGCTGGCGCGTGAGCTGGCGCGCTTCCCGCAGCGCTGCCTGCGTGAGGACCGCCTGTCGGTGCTCGAGCAGGACGGTCTCGGCGAGCGCGCCGCGCTCGTCAACGAGCTCGCGCACGGCCTGCGCTCGCTCGAGCAC
The DNA here is from genome assembly GCA_963709135.1 of uncultured Solirubrobacterales bacterium. GTDB lineage: Bacteria > Actinomycetota > Thermoleophilia > Solirubrobacterales > Solirubrobacteraceae > Palsa-465. The sequence goes on from CAVPVI010000015.1 coordinate 96,216, forward strand.
GTCTCCACCGGTGTGCAGCGGTTCCGCGCCGGACACGGCCGGCATGGGTCATTCGATGACCTCGGTAGCTGAATAACCGCATTTTCGCCCAACGCCGACCTCGGAGTTGTCGCAACTGGCCCGTGCGGCTCGAACACGCGTCCAGTTTGGCGACTGGCGCGCGGATGACCCGGATCCAGGTCGATCCAAAGACTGTAATCCGCTGCAAAAGGCAAAACCGGCGCGAGCCGGCGACGCAAAGCTAGAGGTCTCTCATTCGGGTGAGATAGCTCGGCTACCAGCACTCCCACCACGAAGGTGAGCGTGCAACATGAAGTCCAATCGAAGAAACAGCCTGGGCCGGTGCCTGGCTTGCCTGGCGACGGTCTCAGCCCTGTCCACAGCGGCTCTGGCGGCCCTTCCGGCCGTCTCGCAAGCCGCCACGACGGCATCGGTAACCCTGAGCGCCGGTAGCCTCGCGTTCATCAACAGCACGCCGGCGGCGACCATCACGTTCCCGACGACGACCCTCGACGGCGCCCAGCAGACGGTCACCTCGACGCTGCCCTTCGACGTCGGCGACGCGACCGGGTCCGGCAACGGCTGGAACGTGACCGCCACCTCGACGACCTTCACATCGGGCGCGCACACGCTGCCGACGACCGCGACGACAGTCGCGTCAGCGCCATCGGCAACCTGCGATGCAGGCGCAACCGGTTGTACGACAGCGACCACGTCCGGCATCACCTACCCGTATACGCTGCCGGCCGGCACGACCGCGCCGACCGCGACCAAGCTGTTCAACGCGGCCGCCGGCACGGGCATGGGCGACCAGACGTTCACCCCGACCTTTACGCTTACGATTCCGGCCAACGCAGTCGCCAGCGGAACCGCGTATACCTCGACCTGGACCTTGTCGCTCGTCAGTGCCCCGTAACCTATGCGCAGAATGCGCATCCTCGCACCCAGGCAGCTCGTACTGCTGAGCAGTGCGGTCGCGCTGCTCGCGCTGGCGCTGGGGGCGTTCAACGCCGCGGCTGCCGGGATCGGCGGCTTCGCTGTTCGCCCTGCGCAGTTCAACCCCAGGAATCCGGCGACCAGGGCGTACTTCATCATCAGCGCCGCCCCTGGGGCCCAGCGTGAGGAGGCGGTGGTCATCACCAACCACGCTTCCAAGCCGCTGCTGCTCGAGGTCAACGCCGTCGACGGGTTGACAGGGGTCACCTCAGGCGTCGTGTACGCAAATCGCGGCGTCGCCCCTCACGGCACCGGCACATGGGTCACGCCCGCCGTCAGCAGCGTCACGGTGCCCGCCCGCGGCGTAAGCGACGTCGGCTTCATCGTCACGGTTCCCAAGTCCGCCGTGCCCGGCGATCACCTGGCGGGGCTCGCGCTGCAGGTCGCGAACGAGACGAAGTCCGGCGGCGGGCTTTCGGTGACCGTCGTCACGCGGGTCGTGGTCGGCATCGAGGTGGTTGTCTCCGGCCCGGCCAGCCCAAGCATCCGGCTGTACTCGCTGGCGCTTGCGCCGCTCCCGGGAACGAGCGTCCCATCAGCCGTCGTCGCGCTCGAGGACGTCGGACGCATCCTCTGCCACCCCGAGCTGACGGTTGCGATCAGGGGCGCAAACGCGACCAGGCAGGCGACTCAGGTACTCGGGACGATCCTTCCCGGAGACCGAATCACGTTTCCCTTCAGATGGCCCGGGGCGCTCAGCTACGGCAGCTACGCGGTGAGCGCCACCGCGACCCAGTGCGGCGCTCCGGTCACGCTGCACGGGGTTGTCGCGTACACCCGCTCGCGCGGGTCGACCAGCTCGCAGCCCTCGGTAGCGTCGCTCGGCGCCACCGCCCCGCTCGCCGCAAGCCACTCGCACAGCACGCCATGGTTGCTCTACGTGATCATCGTGCTTGCCGTGCTGCTCGGCGCGCTGCTCCTGTTCCTGCTCGCCCGCCGCCGCTCCCGCGCCAAGCACCCCGCCCCCGGCATCCATCTTTCGCGGCCCTAGGGACATTCGCTGGCGCGAATCTCCCGGAATCGGTTACGGACCCGCGTTCCTGGACATCCTGCACGCTGAGCGATCTCAGCCGGCTACGGGCCGCTCGCGATCGTGAATGTCCAAGTGGAAGAGTAGGTGCCGGCGTAAGCGTTTGCCGCCAGGATGACCTTGGCGTCAAAGGTGATGTTGGCCGGGCCCATGCCGTCGCCTGCCTTATCGCTGAACAGCTTCACGGCGGCAGGAGCCGTGGCGCCGGCCGGGAGCGTCACTGGGTAGCTCACGTTGGACGTGTCGTTGACCGGTAGGGTGCAGTTGCCGCTGTCGGCGGCCGGCGTGGCCGACGTGACCGTGGTGGCGGTACTCGAGAGCGTGTGGGTGCCGTTGGTGAATGTCGTCGAGGTTCCGTCCAGGTTCCAGCCGCTGCCGCTACCGGTCTGATCGTCGACCGTCACCGCGAACGAGGTCGTCGTCGACGTGCTGGCGCCATCCAGCGTCCCGGTGAAGTCGATGTCGGCAGGCGGCGTGTCGGTCAGCGAGCCGCCGGAGCAGGCCGGCTCGAAGGTGGCGATCACACCGCTATAGCCCGTCTGGGGATTCGAGGTGATGCTTTCGGAGGCCTTCGCGCCACTGCTGGGCCCGATCGTGTAGTCGGATTCGAGGCCGTCGCCCGCATTCGTGAGCAGGCTGGTCCAGCCCGAACCGGGCGTGAAGCTCGAGAGCCCCTGGGATGTGTTGAACAACGTCACCGCGAGCTCACCGCTGACCGCGACGTCGCCAGTCGTGGTCACGGTCGGAGTGGTGCTGGCGGTGGTGGTGCCAACGGTGCCGGTCTGATCGAGCGGGCTCGAGCTGTCGACGCCGCTCCACTCGCTCAGCTGCACGGCCGTGCTGGCGCCGTTGAGGCTGTTGGTGAATACCACCGAGGTGATCCCCGCCGGCACGTCGGGGTAGTACCAGATCTCGGTCGGCGACGCGTCCCCGGTGCGGCAGACGCTGGCGGCCTCCACCCAGCCGGTGGGCGCCGAGTAGGTGTTCGTAGCGCAGTTGGAGTTGAAGTCTTCGAGGCTCGCCACGAGCAGGTCGCCCGCCGTCGTGGAGGTGATCGTGGCCGTCGTGGTGTAGATCCCGCTTTGGGTCGCAAGCGCGCCCTTGTGCACGAGCGCGATCGCCGCCGACGCGCGTCCGGCGCCCGCCAGCATCGAGACCGCCACCAGCGCCACCAGCGCTGGGCGCGCAACGGCCGTCAGCGGTCGCATCGCTCGCGCTCGGTCACCGAGCCACGCGGCGAGCATCCACGGGCAGACCGGCCCTCCTTGCGGCGGTCAGTCGCGTGAGTTCTCGAATGCTCATGCCGTCTCATCCTGTGTTCCCGGCCAGCCGACGGCCCAACGGGCAATCTGATCAGCTTATCGGCAGGCTCGCCGCCAATCAGGAGCGCACGCTAGACCCGCTGGCCGCATCGTCGAGCGTCTGGCGTCTCGCAGTAGCGCACGTTTGACCCGCTGTCCGCTGCGTCGGGCGCCTGCCAGAATCCTGCCGATGACTAGTTTGTGGAGTTTTGGGGCAACGTCCTCAACGCACCCCACAACACGTCCGAAGCGTAGGCGGTGGGGCGCTTCTCTAAGACAGCTCGATATCGGCGGTGCAGCGGCGGGCGCGCGCCGGCGCTGGCCCTCGCGGCCGCCTTCGCGGCGACGCTCAGCGCCGCCCTGCCGGGCCCGGCGCTAGCAACAACGGCATCGGTCGCCCTGAACGCCGGCGGCGCGTCGTTCATCAACAGCACGCCGGCGGCGACCGTCACGTTCCCGGCGACGACGCTGAACGGCACTGCGCAGTCGGTCAGCGCGACGCTGGCGTTGGACGTCGGCGACGCCAGCGGGTCGGGCGCAGGCTGGGACGTGACCGCCACCTCGACGAGCTTCACCTCGGGGAGCGATTCGCTGCCGAGCAGCGCGACCACGATCCAGTCGGCGCCCAGCGTTTCGTGTGATGCGGGTGCTACTGGATGCACGCCCGCCTCGACGACCGTCAACTACCCGTACACGCTCCCTGCGGGCGCGAGCGCGCCCACCGCCACCAAGCTGTTCAACGCAACCGCCGGCACGGGCATGGGTGACCAGACATTCACGCCCACCTGGACGCTCGCGATTCCGGCCGACGCGGTCGCCAGCGGTACGGCCTACACCTCGATCTGGACGTTCTCGCTGGTAAGCGGCCCGTGAGGGTCCTCAGAGCACCCGCGGCCCTAAGGGCGGGTGCCCTAATTCCTTCGCGCCCTCAGACCTCGAGCCAGCGCTCGCCGGTCTCGACCCGTGCCTAGCCAGCATAGGGGCCGCGGCGGCCGCGGACTCGCACTTGCGTCCAGCGCCGAGACTCCGATTGTTGGAGTGAAGCCTGAAGCGCCGATCTCGATTACAGACAATGAACGCCCCGAGTTCATCGACGAGCCTCACGGCGCCCAGCATCGCGAACAGCCCGCGCCGGCTGCGTGCGCGTGCGGGAAGGACCGCGCGCACCACCGGGAAGCTCGCGCGCGCCACCGGTAAGCTCGCGCGCGCAGCGCTGCTCGCCGCCGGGGTGTCGCTCTGCACGCTGAGCCCGCCGGCGCTGGCCGGCACGCACGCCGGCGCGGTCAGGGTCAGCCCCCGCGCGCTGAGCGCCGCTCACCAAGGCGTGCCCGCCAAGCGCAAGCGCCGTCACGATCCGATCGCCCGCATCGCGCAGGTCGAGCCTTCACCGCTGGCCGGGATCAAGCTGTACGTCGACCCGGACTCCGAAGCGGCGACCCAGCAGGCCGCCTGGCAGAGCTCCGATCCCGCTGGCGCCGCCGCGATGGCGACGCTCGCGGCGCAGCCCACGGCCGACTGGTTCGGCGGCTGGAACACCGACGTCACAGCTGACGTCAACGCGCGCGTCAGTGCCGCGGCCGCGAGTGGCGAGGTCGCGGAGCTCGTCGCCTACGACATCCCGGAGCGTGACTGCGGCGGCTACTCATCGGGCGGCGCCAGCTCCGCCGCGGCCTACGAGACATGGATCGGCGCGTTCGCGGCGGGGATCGGATCCGACCCCGCGATCGTGATCCTCGAGCCCGACGCGCTGGCCGACATGGACTGCCTGTCGGCGGCCGACCAGGCGACGCGGCTGTCGCTGCTGAGCTATGCGGTCTCGGCGCTCAGCGCGCACGCCGGCGTGAAGCTCTACCTCGACGCCGGCCACGCCGGCTGGCAGACGCCGGCGGTGATGGCCGCGCGCCTGCAGCAGGCGGGGATCGCGCAAGCCGACGGGTTCTCGTTGAATGTCTCGAACTTCGACGCGACCAGCAGCGAGGAGGCCTACGGTCAGGCGATCTCGGCGCTGCTCGGCGGCAAGCACTTCGTGATCGACACCAGCCGCAACGGCGAAGGCTCCGACGGGCAGTGGTGCAACCCGCCCGGCCGCGCGCTCGGCGCCGCGCCGACAACGAGTACTGGCGACGGGCTGGTGGACGCGTTCCTGTGGATCAAGAATCCCGGCGAATCCGACGGGACCTGCAACGGTGGGCCGGCCGCCGGCGGCTGGTGGCCGGCCTACGCCCTCAGCCTCATCCAGAGCTCGAGCCTCGAGCCCGATGCGGACCTCCGCTCGCACTGATGCCGACCCTCCGATGCAACCAGTGCTCACCCACCCGACACACCGCTCGCACTGATGCCGACCCTCCGCTCCAACCGATGCTCATCCACCTGAGCGACCGCTGCCGCCGATGCTGACCCACCTCACAAGATCGACCAGCCGCGAGCCGATCGAGCGCGCGCGAGAGGCCGGGGTGATCGAGGCGGCGCTCCAGCACGCATGCGAGGGTCGCGGCTCGGTGATCCTGATCGAGGGCGCCCCGGGCATGGGCAAGAGCCGGATGGTCAACTGCGCCAAGGGACTGGCGCGGACGGCGGGCGTGCAGACGCTCGAGGCGCGCGGCTGCGAGCTCGAGAGCTCGTTCGCGTTCGGCGTCGTGCGCCAACTGCTGGAGGCGCGGCTGGCGTCACTGGACCAGTCTGACCGCGACCGCCTGCTGCTCGGCGCCGCCGGGCCGGCAGCACCGCTGATCGCCGAGCGCCGCCGCCGGCCACGCGCAGGCGCGGCGAACCCGGAGACGAGCGGCCTGCACGGGCTCTACTGGGTGACCGCGAACCTCGCCAAGGACCAGCCGCTGATGCTGTGCGTCGACGACGGCCACTGGGCCGATGAACCGTCTCTGCGCTGGCTGAGCTACCTCTCGCGTCGGATCGACGAGCTGCCGATCGTCGTGCTGCTCGCCTCCCGGCCGGTGCGCCAGGGCGCGATCGGCAGGCTCCTGCACGCCTTCGAGGGCTCCGAGACGACCGCCCTGCTGTCGCTGCACGCACTGTCCGGCGAGGGCACCGCGCAGCTGATCGCGCAGCTGCTCCAGCAGGAGCCCGAGCCCGAGTTCGCGGCCGCCTGCCACCGGCTCACGACCGGTAATCCGCTGCTCCTGGTCGAGTTGCTGCGCAGCCTCGATTCAGAGCGCCTGGAGCCGACGGTCGGCAACGTCCAGCGCCTGTTCGCATCCGGTCCGGCGAGCCTCTCGCGCGCGGCGCTGGCGCGGCTGCGCGGGCTGCCGCAAGGTGCGGTGCCGCTGACGCGCGCGATGGCGATTCTCGAGCGCAGTCCGCTGCGAACGGCCGCCGAGCTGGCCGGGCTCGACCTGCAGACGGCCGAGCACGCAGCGCACTGCCTGGTGGAGGTCGGCGTGCTGGCCGACACGCTGCCACTCGAGTTCGTGCATCCGCTGATCCGCTCCTGCGTCTACACCGACATCTCGGCGCCGCTGCGAGCCGCCTCGCACCTGCGCGCAGCGCGCCTGCTGGCGCAGACCGGCGCCGACGCCGAACGCGTCTCCGGGCACCTGCTGCACGCCGAGCCGAGCAACGAGCCGTGGGTCCTGCAGACCCTCCAGCACGCCAGCGCGACCGCGTGGGAGCGCGGCGCGCCGGACATCGCGGTCGGCTACCTGCGCCGAGCGCTGATCGAGCTGCCGGTGCTCGAGCGGCCGGTGAGCGTGTTGCTCGAGCTCGGCCGCGCGGAGGTCCGCGCCGGCGATGCGGCGGCGGGCATCGAGCACTTCCGCCGTGCCCTGGCGCTGACCGAGGCGCCGCTCGAGAAGGCGGAGGTGGCGCACGACCTCGGCGCCGCGCTGATCATGTCCGGGCTGGCATCGCAGGCTGCCGAGACCCTGCTGCGGGCACAGCGCACGCTCGACGGACAGGCACGCGAGTGGGTGCTGCGGCTGCAGACAGAGCTCGCAGTCGCGGCTCTGGGTGACCCACTCCTGTTCGTCGCCGTCGCCGCGGTCGGCGAGGAGCGCCAGCACCAACTCGAGCCAGGTGCGAGCCTCGGCGCTGTGATGACCGCGGCGGCGCAGGCGCTGCGCGCAGCGCTGCACGGCGACGAGTTCGACCGTGCCTGCGAGCTGGCTGGGCTGGCGCTGACCGATGGGACGTTGATCGGCAAGCTCGGAGCCGACGACCCGGCGCTCACGCTGCCCGCCACGGCGCTGCTGTACGCCGAGCGCCCGTCGCTGGCGATCGCGGCGCTGGGCGAGGTGCTGGACTCTGTCACGCGCCAGGGCGCGCGGCGCAACGTCGCCGTCGCGAGCGCCTGGCGGGCGCTGGCGAGCCTGCGGGCCGGGCGCTTGCCGGACGCCGAGCGCGACGCCCGGCAGGCGCTGGAGATCTGGAGCCAGCTCGGACCGGGGCACTGCACACCGGTGGCGCAGGGCGTGCTGATCGAGACGCTTGTCGAGCGCGGCCGGATCGAGGAGGCGGACGCGCTCGCAGACTCGCTGGAGCGCAGCGGCGCCGGCGCCGAAGGGCTGTTCGGCGCGCATCTGTGGCACGCGCTCGGCCGCTTGCGGGAGGCGCAGCAGCGCTGGCCGGCGGCCGAGTCGGCGCTGCGCGCGTGCGCTGCGGTGCATCAGACCTACGGGGTCCAGGCGCCGGCGGCGAGCCCATGGCGGGCGCATCTGGCGATCATCCTGGCGGCCGCCGGCAGCCAGCGCGAAGCGCGGACGCTGGCCCTCGAGGCGGTTCAGGGCGCTCGCGACAGCGACTCGCTGCTGGCGCTCGGCAGCGCCCTGCGCGCCGCCGGCGCCGTTGAGCACGGCGCCAAGCGGCGTCTGCCGTGCTTGCGCGAGGCCGTGGCCGTGCTGCGCGAAACCGAGAGCCGGCTCGAGCTGGCGCGCGCACAGGCTGATCTCGGCACAGAGCTGCGCCGTGGCGGCGAGCGCCGCGAGGCGTGGTCCGAGCTCTCCCAGGCGCACGAGCTGGCAAGCGGCGCCGGCGCCACCGCGCTCGCCGAGCGCATTCGCCAGGAGCTGATCGTGCTCGGCGCCAAGCCCCGGCGCGGCGCCGCCGCCCAGCGCAGCGGCCTGACCGCAGCCGAGCTCCGGGTGGCCACGCTGGCGGCACGAGGAGCAACCAACCGCCAGATCGCGACCGAGCTGTTCGTCACCGCCAAGACGGTCGAGTATCACCTCACGAGCGTCTACCGCAAGCTTAACATCGCCTCCCGCGAGGAGCTGCCGGCGGTGGTGCAGAGCTCGCAGCTGGTCGTCTGAGCTCGCGCTCGCGCAAGCTCTGAACCCATGAGGGGGGTCGCGTTCTTGGCCGCCCGCGGGCGGCCGTCCGACCCCTCCCCAGGGTGTCCTCAGGACCCCCCCAGTAACCGCAAACACTGGGGGGTCGCCCTGATGCGGGGGTGCCCTGGGGCTGGCTTCATACCGGTCATGGCAAACATCAATCACGTCGACGTGAAGATCACGATCGACCGCGACGCGCGGCCGATCCAGGGCTGGATCGGGATCGACGGGCGGCCCGATGGCCGCTTCCACGGCTGGTTCGAGCTCAACGACAGGCTCGAGCAGGCCCTCTCGACCGCGGCGGTAGCCGAGCTTCGTAAGCAGCTGAACAGCATGCGCGCCGACTTGCATTGTCAGCTCGACATCGAACCCGCGGGAAGGCGGCAGCTGTGAGCAAGCGACTGCGTGAGCTCCGCTCGCGGGCAGGCAACCTGATCTCGAAGGCGGACGTGGCAGGCTCGGAAACCAAGCTCCCGCAGCCGCCCGACGAGCGGCAGAAGTTCAGCTATGTCAAGCGTCACATGTGGCTGCTCAACACGTTCACGCTGGCGAGCTTCGCCTGCTTCGCGTACAGCGGCATCCGCTTCGCGCTGATGGACGACGCGCTGTGGGGCTTCCTGCTGCCGCTGTTCGCCGGTGCGCTGGGCATGCTGGTCGCGATGCAGGCGAACGTCAACAGCCGCGATTTCGACGACACCGAGCACCGCCGGCTAGTCGAAGCGTGGCAGCCGGCCGGCGACGAATTCCCGTCGGTCGACGTGTTCCTGCCGATCTGCGGCGAGGACATCCGCGTCCTCAACAACACCTGGGAGCATGTGCTCGCGCTCGACTATCCGAAGCTGACGGTCTACTGCCTCGACGACAGCAGGGACGAGAGCGCCCATGCCCTGGCCGAGGAGTTCGGCTTCGAGTACCTGCGCCGCGAGAACCGCGGCTGGTTCAAGAAGGCCGGCAACCTCAAGTACGGCTATGAGAACTCCAGCGGCGAGTTCGTGCTGGTCCTCGACGCCGACTTCGCACCCCGCCGGGACTTCCTGCGCGAGACGCTGCCCTACTTCGCCGCCCAGCCTGAGCTCGGGATCGTGCAGACGCCGCAGTTCTTCAACACCACCAAGCGCCAGAACTGGCTCGAGCGCGGGGCGTGCGCGGTCCAGGAGCTGTTCTACCGGGTCGTGCAGGTCTCGCGTGAGAGCAAGGATGCGGCGATCTGCGTCGGTACCTGCGCGGTCTACCGCCGCGCGGCGCTCGACTCCAACGGCGGCAGCACCCTGATCGAGCACTCCGAGGACGTCCATACCGGCTTTGACCTGCGCCGCAACGGCTGGCCGCTGCGCTACGTGCCGGTCAACCTCGCAGCCGGGCTGTGCCCCGACGATCTGTCGGGTTTCTTCCGCCAGCAGTACCGCTGGTGCATGGGCTCGATCAGCCTCTGCACCTCCAGGAAGTTCTGGACTACGAAGATGCCGCTGCGCACGCGCCTCTGTTACGTGTCGGGGTTCAGCTACTACCTGCTGACGGCGCTGGTGGTGTTCAGCGGCCCGCTGATGCCGCTGACGCTGACCACCTTCTTCGCCAACCACATCCACCTGGTCAACTACTTCATCCTGCTGCCGGCGCTGGCGTGGAACTACCTGGGGATGCGAATGTGGCACCGTGGCCGCTACCGCTTCGAGACGCTGTCGGTCAAGCTGACCTACGGCTGGGCGCACGCGTTTGCGATCTTCGACCTGGTCCGCCGCAGGCCGATGGGCTGGACGCCGACCGGCGCGAAGGTTCGCGATCACCGCGTGCGCTGGTTCCGGGTCGGCTCGGTCCTGTGGGGCGGTGGCACCAGCGTGCTGCTCCTGTGCACCTGCGCTTGGCAGGTGCTGGCGCGGGGCTACTCCCCGCTGCAGTTCGCGCCGATGATGGTGTTTGCGTGCATCTATCTCACGACCAACGCGCGGGTCATCTTCCACGGCGTCACGCGCGAGTCGGTGAGCTCGGCGATCGCTTCGGTCCTTTCCGCCCCGTCGCTCCGGTCGCTCCGGTCGCGCTCGTGGATCCCCGCGATCGGCAGGCGTGCGGCCCTCGCCGGCGAGCCGGCCGCCGAATTGCAGCCGGGACGGATCCCGATCAATGAACTCAGCTACTCCCCAAACCGAAAGGCGAGCAATGGCCCCCGGGGCACCAACAAGTCAATTCACAAGCTCGAGCCGTCGCATCCAGAACGTGCCGGCTCAGCTGCTGGCGGCGCTCACGATCCTGCTGTGCGGAATGCTGTTCGCGGCTAAGCAAGCCGCGGCCAGCCCGCTGCCGTTCTCTGGCACGTTGCTGACGGGCGTCGCCAGCAACTCGGCGGACTACGCGAGTTGGGACAAGGCGTTCGACGGGCGCTTGGCGCTGCGCATGGTGTTCCAGCAGTGGGCGTTCAACCCCAGCCCGGAAACGGTCCTGGACGGCCCCGGGATCCCGATAATCTCGTGGGAGCCCTGGTCGCCTCCGGCACCTGGCCTGACCGCCAAGCAGCAGGGCGCGCCACAGCCGAAGTACTCGAACGCGTCGATCGCCGACGGTGACTGGGACGCCTACATCACCGAGTGGGCGCAGGCGATCAAGGCCTACGGCAAGCCGGTGATCCTGCGCCCGATGCACGAGTTCAACGGCTTCTGGTATCCGTGGAGCCACAACCCCAAGGAGTACGTGCTCGCCTGGCGGCACATGTGGAACATCTTCCATGCGGTCGGCGCCGACAACGTCACCTGGGTCTGGTCCTTCCAGGTCAACGCATTCGAGGCGCAAAGCGCGTGGGCCAAGCAGGTCAAGCCGTACTGGCCGGGCGCCAAGTACGTCGACGTGCTCGGGATGAGCATGCTGCGCTTCGCCGGTGGTTCCCCGATGAGCTTCTATGCAGGCTACCTGCAGTTGGCGCACCGGCTCTACAAGCGCCCGACGATGATCACCGAGGCCAACGTGACCTACGAGATCAGGCTCTCGTGGTTGAGCGAGATGCGCCGGATGCTGGCGCGGACGCCGTTCAACGAAGGCCTGATCTGGAGCCAGTCGCCCAGCCAGGAGCAGGCTCGCAACCCGACCGTCGGCAACATGAACTGGGACGCGCGCACCGACCCCGGAGCGTCGTCGCTGCTGGCGAGCATCGCCCAAGTCCATCCCGCCGGCCGCTAGCGGACGGCCGCGGACGGGTGCGGATCATCATGCGCAACAGTGTTGGTCGCTGGCGGGGCGCGGGCGTGCGGAGCTCGCGGATCGTGAGTGCGGTTGCGGTCGTGCTCGGAGCGGCGGCGCTTGCCGCCGGCTCCGCGTACGGGCGCCCGCTGCCCAGCTCTCCGTCGATGCTGACGGGTGCGGCGAGCTCCGCGCAGGCGTTTGCGAGCTGGGACAGCGCGTTCGGCGGGAACCTGCAGGTGCGGATGATGTTCCAGTCGTGGGGCTATGCGAACAAGGACCCCGACCTCGATCTCGACGGGCAGGGCATCCCGATGATCTCCTGGGAGCCGTGGATGCCGCCGCCGCCGAGCAGTTCGCCCGCGCGGCTTGGCCGGCGGCAGCCGCGCTATTCCAACCAGGCGATCGCCGGCGGTAAGTGGGACGCCTACATCACCAGGTGGGCACAGGCGATCAAGGCGTACGGCAAGCCGGTGATCCTGCGCCCGATGTACGAGTTCAACGGCTTCTGGTACCCGTGGAGCCACAACCCCAAGGAGTACGTGCTCGCCTGGCGGCACATGTGGAACATCTTCCATGCGGTCGGCGCCGACAACGTCACCTGGGTGTGGTCCTTCCAGGTGGGCTACGACCCGGCGCAGTGGACCCAGCAGGTCGCCGCCTACTGGCCCGGTGCGCGCTACGTCGATGTGCTCGGCATGAGCCTGATCAGGTTCTCGTTCGGCTGCCAGGTGCAGTGCTACACGAGCTACCTCGCGCTCGCCCACCGTATCTATCACCTGCCGACGATGATCTCCGAGGCGAACGTCGAATACTCCGTGCGTCTCCCGTTCCTGAAGGCGCTGCGCTCCGCGCTGGCGCAAATGCCATACAACCTGGCGTTCATCTGGAGCCAGGCACCAAGCTGTGAGGAGGCGAGCGACCCCGCCGCCGGCGACATGGACTGGGACGCCCGCAAAGACCCTGGAGTGCGGGCGATCCTAAGGTCGATCGCCACCCTGAAAACCGGGTTCGACTTGCGTTGAGGCAGGAGCCCGGGCCGGCATGACAACGCTAGCCGGCCATGCGCAGAACGCGCTGACGGCGCGTCTGTTTGTGGCCGGGGCGAATTGGGCAGCGGCTCTTCTAGATAGTTAGGAAGAGAAGAGGACGAACGATGAGCAAGGAACCTGACACGGGAGCGCCGGACTACGTGGAGGCGATGGGCCGGATCGAGGCCGCTCAGGAGAGCTACTCGGTCGAGCAAGCGCTGGCTGCTGCACGGGAGCGGCTGAGTATGGATGCGGCGTACATCACGACGATCGACTCCGGCCAGCAGAGGATCGACGCGGTCGTAGGAGACGTTGGTGCTCTCGCGCTGATACCCGGCGCCGCGTTCCCGCTCGAGCAGACGTATTGCATGCGGATGCTGGGTGGTGAGATGCCGAACGTGGTGCCCGACACGCGGCTTGAGCCAGCGGTCCGCGACCTGGCTGTGACGCAGGAGATTGGAGCCTACATCGGGGTGCCGGTAACGCTCTCCGACGGTCGAGTCCACGGAACGTTCTGTTGCGCGAGCCGCGAACGTCGCGCCGAGCTTGGTGACAATGAACTCAAGTTCATGCAGGTTCTGGCGGATATGGTGGCCGCCCGCGTTGAACGGGCCCAGGATGACTTCGCCAGGCGAGCAGCGCGTTTTCATCCCGGCCCCGAGGCCAATACCTCGTCTTGACGAAAGGCGTCGTCGAGGCGGCGCCCTAGTCGTTGATGTCGAGCACCGGCGTGATGTTCGGCAGCTGCTGCCCCTCGGCGTGCTCGTTGGGCACTACCGCGGTGCCGATCGCGAAGAATTCGATGACGTGGCTGCCCCAGCCGTGATTGTTCTCGTGCAGCTTGACCTCGACGATGCCCAGGACGCCGTCGCCGATCGCCTCGGCCTCTTTCTGCATACGCTCCATCGCCAGCTCGCGGGCGTCGTAGAGTGCCTGGGTGTACTGCTCGAGCTCGACGTTCTGGCCGGTCTGGCGCATCGACTGCAGCACGCCACGGTGGGCGACGTGGTAGACGCAGTTGCCCATCACCATCCCGACAGGACGCTTGCCGGTTTGCATCAAGGTCCAGAACGCCTGGCCCGACAGGTCGCTGGTGAACGGTCGTCCATTCGGCGCGCGGTGGACCTTGCCGCCCTTGTGCTTGATCGCGGTGCCGATCGCGATGAACTCCGCCATGTCGGCGCCCCACTCGTAGCGGCCGACGTCCAGCCGAACGCCGACGATGCCGTCGGCACCGAGCTGATCGGCTTCTACCTCCATGCGCGTCATCGCCAGCTCGCGAGCTTCGTACATCGCCTGCGTGAGCACGTTCATCTCCTGGTTGGCCTTCCAGAAGGACTGCTGGTAGCCGATGTGGTAGATGCTCGAGCCCACCACCAGCCCAACCGGCTCGAAGCCCGCCTTCTCCACGCACAGGTACTCGTTGACCGACAAGTCCGAGGTGAACAGCCCGCGGGCGTTCATCCGCAGACGCTCGCTGGCGTGCTCGGCTAGTCCTTCGGTGCTCGTCGGATCGTAAGTTGACATCAGCTGTGCTCCTGAGATGGTGGCGGGCTAGTGGTGCTGGCTGCGTTTACGGTGGCGGCCACTATTCGTGCCCGAGGTTGATCGACAGGACCGGCACGCCCAGTGGCGCCGGATGTGGCTCGTGCGCGCCGAGTCGGATCGCCGTGCCGAGCACGTGCATCGAAACGATGAAGTAGTGACGCTTGTAGCCGTTGCTCTCATACTCGGTGTGGTCGATGTTGTGCGTGAGCTCGGAGATCACCATGTCGTTGGCGCCCGCCTCGCGCGCCTGACGAACCACCTCGTTCATCGCGAGCTGGCGCGCCGCGTAGACACCCTGACTGACCTCGGTGATCTCCTGGTTGCCCCACCAGGCGCTCATCCGCTGGTTGGCCCACGGGCTGAGCGCTACGCAGACGACCGACGTGTGGGCGATCACGTTGAGCGTCTCGGCCCCGATCCGGCGCAGCTTGTCGACGTCCTGACCGCTCAGTGCGCACATCCGCGGGCCGGAGCGGCCGCGGACCGCGAGCGTGGTCTCGCGCACGGCAGTGCCGAATACGACCAGTTCGACGTTGCTCGGGTCCCCGGAGAAGCTCTTGGTGGTCATCTCGATGCCGATCACCGCATCTGCCCCGGCGAACTGTGCCTCCTGTCGCAGGCGGTCGAACGCCCGTTGCCGCGACAGGTTCCACGGCACCGCAAACGACGGCATCTCGCTGATCCCGCCGCCGTAGGAGTACCAGTTGTAGTTACGCCAGCCGTGTTGGACGACCGAGGATCCCATGATCTGCGCGAGTGGCGTCAGCCCCGACGCTTGTGCAAGCGCGTACTCCTTGGCGCTCAGGTCGCTGGTGAAGAACGGCTCCTTGGCCGCTGCGATCCGTTTCAAGCGCTGCTCGGCACCGAGCGGGATGCCGCCGTCGCGGATTCGCTCGAGGTCGACCGCGGCCGCTTGGAGCTCCTCCTCGCTGAGCGGTGGGGGTCGTTTCCCGAACAGTGCCAAAGCTCCTCAAATGGTCTCACATCGGTGCTCGGATTTGCGCCGGCACCCGTTTGGGGGGTTAACAACAGGTGACTTCCTGCCGATCAAGAAGCTGGGACCGGAGTCACAGGAGCAAATCCAGGAGTTGCTCCGGCACTAACGTACCGATCGCAACAAGGAGGGCAGTCAGATGCCCGCAACGCCTAACCCGTTTCAGCAGTACGCAGAGGAAATCGGCAGATTCCTCGCCGAGGAGCGCGCCCGCGAGGCCGCACGTCACCACCTCGAGGTCTCGTCTGAGGGACCCTCGGAGAACACAGACTAGAAGTCCCGTTTCAGCGGAGAGCGTGTATCAACCCGCCACGCTCTCCAAGCGTCTCGCGAACGCTCACGGGCACCGGGCCCGTTTCCGCGGAGAGCGTGTATCAACGCGCCACGCTCTCCGAGCGCCTCGCGAAGGCTCACGGGCAGCGGGCCGACTCGCGAATACCCGAGCCGAGGCTACGCGCCGGTCGGCAGCGTCGCGCTGAACGGAAGCGCCTCGAACAGGAGCAGCACGAGCGCCACCTCGCGCGCGGTTTGGGGGTTGCCGGAGATTCGCTGCGCCGCGTCGTGCTCGATTGTCGAGGCCTCTTGCAGCCACGTTCTGGCGGCGCTTCCAATCTCCGCAAACGCCCGTTGGTCGAGCTTCATCGGGGTTCTGGTGAGCTGCGAGTCGGACTGATCGAAGCCGCCCGACGCGGCCGAACGGCTGGCGTAGTCGTGGATCTGGCTGAGCGCAGCGTCGAACGCCAGCCCCTCGGGGGCAGCCTCCCGATGATCCGCCCACGGCCTGTCGGTCAACGCCGGGTGGGCGCGCGCCCTGTAGATGTGCTCGGTCGCGCCACGGCGCTGGCGGGTGCTCACGAGCTCGACCAAGCCGAGGTCATAGAGGATGCGGACGTGGTAGGAGACCGTTCCGAGCGGTGCTTCGAGCTTACCCGCGAGCACGACCGGGCTGCCGGGCTCCTCATCGAGCATCGCGAGCAGCCTGGCGCGTAGCGGGTGGGAGATCGCGCGGACCCAACGAGCGTCCGCGAGGCTGGTGACCGGAACAGGATCCATGCCAAATGCAGCCTACAAGCTCGCCTGGACGCATACGTGAGCTTGTGACGATCCGCACGAGCATGGGCGATGGCTTTAGGGCGCCCGCAGAAATTAGTGGCGTAATCCGGCGAGTGGCTGGGCGTGTCTGGCGTCGCCGGCTCGCCCGATAATACCGGGAGTATGTGAGGGCGAGCCGGCGGCGTCAGGCGCGTCCAGACGCCGTCGGAAACGCCAGTAATTTCTGCGGGTGCCCTTAGTGGGCGCTCGCCTGCAGCCTGGCGAGCGCCCACAGCCCCCTGGCTAAAGGCGGATCTCGGCGACCGCGCCGTCGGGCACGGTTACGACCGGGCCCGTCGTTGTGGAGTCCTCCCACACGCGGTACTCGCCCGCGGGAAGGCTGCCGAAGATCGCCGTTAGCCTGGATCCCGACTGCGTGGTGCGCTCGTGCACGCCTGTGTGCACCCGATGACCGCCGCCGTCCATGCGGCTGATCTCGATCTCGCGACCACGGAAGCGCTCGCCCGGCAGGATCACGAGCGCCCCGAGCCCGGCCCCGATGTCGAGCGCCACGCTGGCGCTGCGCGCCGCCGGCACCGGCTCAGCCTCTACGGGGCTCATGCGACGAGCCCCAGCGGCGCGGTCTGGTAGCCGCTCTGCGGTGTCCCCAGGTACGGGAACGTCGGCAGGTAGGTGGTGTCGGCGTCGGTCAGCCCGTCGGTGATCACCGAGGCCGCCCCGTCGGGCGTATACGACGGAGCGACCAGCGGGTATGTCAACCCGGCGATCGCCCGCAGCTCGATCGAGACGACGTCGTCGAACACGCGTCGCCCATTCGGGAATCCGGCTGCGTCCCCGTAGGCCAGCCCGAGCGGGTTCGGATTGCTGGTCGTCGGTGGGATCGCCATGTTCAGCCGCAGTTCGTCCGCGTAGGTCGTCCCCGTGTAATTCTGGAAGCCGGGGATGATCCCCGACGGAATCCCCGTCAGCAGGATCGCGACCAGGTCGGCGCGGGCGGCGGTCAGGCGCTGGAGGTTGGGGAACACGTTGTTGGGGTAGAGCACCGGCAGCAGCCCGGCCAGCTCCGGGTGCTGCACATACTGCAGGAACGCGCTGTCGTCAGCCGGGGTCAGCGAGTTCCATTCGTCCTTCCTGCCCATCGGCACGATCACCTCGTTGAACAGCGGGTTTCCGAGCCGCGAGATCTGAACCCAATCCCCGAGCGCGTACGACGCACCACCGGCCTGCCGGACCAGCGACCGCTGCCGGCTCGCCGCTCCCCAGACCCCGATCACGGCGTCGGCGGAGGCCGGGTCCGTCGGTGTGTTGCCCCTGCGCGTCAAATCGCTCTTGGGCACCTGCAACGCGATCGAGTGCACGCCGAATCCGTTGGTGGCGTTGACGCCCAGCGAGTTCGCCAGGCCGCCGATGTGCAGCTTCTCGAACGGCCGCAGATCGCCGAGGTCGAAGATCGCCCCGAGGTCGACGTAGAACCCCTCCAGCCGCTGCCCGGCGAACACCGTGCGTCCGCCGGCGATCGAGTTGATGGCCGCGGTCGCGAGCGACGCGTAGTTGGGGGTCGAGCCCGGGCCGACGTTGCATGGCGGACACGGCAGCCCGGTCCCGAGCACATCGCGATTGCCCTGTCTGTGGTCGATCCGCGTGACCGTGTAGAACTGGCGCCGGTTCCAGTTGGGGCTGTTGATCGAGGTGATCGGACCGGTGTTGTAGAGGAACGTGTCAGGATCGCCTACGACCGTCTCGAACTCGAACGAGTAAGTGATGTCGGGCTTGCCGTCGCCGTCGTTGTCGATGTGGATGTGGTAGTGGACGTCGTCGCCGAACTCGTAGAAGTTGGGGCCGCCGAACGGCGGCTCGAGCGGCAGGTAGTTGGTGATGATCGTGACCGTGCCTGGGTCATCGGGTGACACGAACGCATAGGTGTCGGTGTTGTCGGCTACCGGGTCTTTGCTGATCGCCGGCGCCTCGCGATGAGACGACATGAGTGTTAGCTCCTGAGTCGTTGCTGGAACAAGGAATGGCTTGCAGCCACGCGCGGCCGCTCAGCGGGCGGCGCGGCTGATCTTGGCGGCGAGGCTGCGATCGTGCACGATCACCTCGCGGTCGCCTGACAGCACTGAGATCTCGCCCTTGCTGGGGTCCTTCACGAAGGCGAGCACCGCCTCCGAACCGGCGGGGATGTCGTCCGAAGCTTCTGCTTGGCTGGCGACGATCGAGCCGATCGCGGTCATGCCGACCGCTGCTCCTACCGACGACTTCACGAATCCGAGGCGCGTGAGGTCACTCACTGTGGGTCCTTTCATCGGGTGTTGGCCGAATGGGTTGACATGCATACGGGGGAAAGCAGTCGATGGATCACTGACTGAGCACGAGCAGGCTCGAATGAGCCCGAGCCGAATCGAATGAGCCCGAGCCGAATCGAATGAGCACGAGCGGGCTCGAATGAGCTCGAGTGACGGTCAGCGCGCGGCGGCGCGGCTGGCGCGGCGCTCGATGAACGTCGCGAGCAGCACGCTCACTTCGAACAGGAGGTAGAGCGGAACCGTCTCCAGCAGCAGCGTGAAGGCGTCACCCGGGAGGAACGCCGCGACCGCGCCGCAGGCGACGAGTGCCCAGCGGCGGCTCTTGCGCAGCCGGCGCGGGCTGATCAGCCCGGCACGCGTGACCGCCAGCACGCCGACCGGGACCTGGAACACGAGTCCCATCGCCAAGAGGATCGTCGCAGCGAACTTGTAGTACGGCGCCGCCTGTACGAGCACGTTGAACTGCGAGCTGTTGAAGTTCTGAAAGAAGCGAACCGCCGCGGGCAGCACGACGTAGTAGCCGAACACCACGCCGATCATGAACAGGAACGGGATTGCCGCGAGCAGCGGCTTGACCATGCGGCGCTGCTCGGGTTCGAACGCAGGGATCACGAACCCGTACGCCTGCAACAGCACGACCGGCAGCGCCAGGATCAGCGCGAAGATCAGCGACACGGTGACGGTCGTCGTGAACGGCTCGCCGAAGCCGAGCGTCACCGGCCGGTCGCCCTGCGGCGGGGCGGATAGCCGCTTGATGTCGGCGTCCAGTTGCTTACCGGTGTGCGCGAGGCTGGCTTGGGCGCTACTCGGCAGGTGCAGCGGCGGGCTTCGCAGGACCGAGACCACCGTCGCCAGCTGCACTGCGACGTCGCGGGCGCCGACCTGGACGGTGTAGGTGGCGCCCAGCGGGCCGTGCCCCGCCTTCACCTGCTGCTGGGTCTGCGCGGTGAGCGGGCGGTTGATCAGCGCCAACAGCGCATGGTTCTGCCAGAAGCAGATGCCGAACGCGACGCCGATCGCGATCAGCGACACGATCAGGCGAGTTCGCAGTTCGTCGAGGTGCCCGACGACGCTGAGCGTCTCGTCGTGGCGGATCGCACGGACCGTGCGGATCGCGGCGATCGCGTTCGGCATCTTGGCTCCTGACCCGTGGTCCTGCCGAAACCTAGGCGGCCCGCGCCGGCGTGGCCGTCGCGGGAGCGTGCTCGATCGTGGCGCCGGGCACCAGTTCCGGGTTCGGCTGGTGGTGGACAGGCGTGACGATCGCCTCGGGCGCCAGCGTCGGCTGGACCGCAGTCGCGGCGCTGATCGCGGTCAGTGGCGCGGAGGGAGTCTGGGGGTTGATCGACTCCTTGAAGCCGCGCATGCCCTCGCCCAGCGAGCGCCCCATCTCGGGCAGGCGCTTGGCGCCGAACACGAGCAGCACCAGAAGTAGGACGAAGGCGAGATGAATCGGATTGTCGAGGCCCATCTGGTTGCTCCCATCGGTTGGGTTCTGTTATGCGACTACCTACGCGCCAGGCGCCCGAGCGGATCAATCAGCTTTGGCCGCGCCGACGATCGAGGCGGCCGGTAGTCGCGCGTGGTTATCGTGTCCCACCGCGGACCGCTCGAGCATCGTGTGGCCAGTCACGGCACACACGCGCCCGCGCACGAGCTTTACAGCGAGCCGCTCAACGGCAGGCCGCGGCGCGCGAACACGTCTGCCAGCAGGTGGACGGCGTCGCTCATGACGCCGTCGACGCCGATGTCCAGCAGGTCGTGCATGGTCGGCTCGTCGTTTACCGTCCACACGTGCACGGCAAGCCGCGCGCGGTGCGCGGCCGCCACGAAGCGCTTGGTCACGATCCGGATCCGCCCCTGGCGGATCGGAACCTGCAGGCAATCGGCACCGAGGCGCGGCATCCAGCCGCATGTCGATGCCAGGCGCGTGATCGCGACCGAGCGTGGCCCCATCGAAGTGCACGCGCGGCCGCGGCCGCGCGCGCGGAGCTCCCGCAGGCGGGCGTCCGAGAACGAGCCGAGGCAGACACGCTCCCAGGCGTCGAGCCGATCCAGCAGGGCCGCCAGCGGCGCCACGCCGGCGTCGGACTTGGGGTCGATGTTGACGCGGGCCTGCGGCCAGCGCACGAGGATCTCCTCCAGTCTTGGCACACGCACGCCGCGCCCGCGGAATGGGAAGCTGGCGCCGCCGTCGGGCGAGAACGTGTAGCCGGCGTCGGCCGCCTCCACCTCGGCGAGCGTGAGCTCGGCGATCGCGCCGGCGCGGTCGGTGATCCGGTCCAGGCGCTCGTCGTGGAAGGCGACCAAGGTGCCGTCGCTGGTGAGGTGCGCATCGGTCTCGATGTACCGGTAGCCGAGCGTGACCGCGACCTCGAATGCCTCCAGCGTGTTCTCCGGCGCCTCACCGGCGCCGCCGCGATGCGCGAGCGCGATCGGGCCGCGCAGGTCGAGGTAGGGGTGCACGGCCGATAGTCTCGCCGATCGCCGCGCGGGCCGCCGGAGCGCCGGTGCGGCCCCGGCGCCAAGCGGCCAATCGCCGCCGCGCCAGGTTTCTCGCTGATCTTTGGTCTGTTTTAAGGTGCGAGCTGCAGGACATGAAAACACAAACCTGCCGGCGACGCTTTTGCGCGCCGGACTTCCGTCCAGCAACCTCAAGCGCAGAGCGCGGGTGGCCGAGAAGATCCTTGAAATGTCAAGGATCGGACTACAGATGATTACGCCCCCGCCCGGCCGAGAAGCAGGGCAACTCGTATGAGCACATCGGTCGGACTGGTGCTCGCGCTCGCCTGCGCCTTCCTCAACAACCTCGGCTTCCTGTACCGCCACCGCGGCGCCAACGCCGCGCCCGCGGTCGATGTCCGCCATCCGCTGCGGACCGCGCGGGGCCTGTACGCGTCGAAGCTGTTCCTGATCGGGATGCTGATCGCTGCCGGCGCCTGGGGCTTTCACCTGTGTGCGATGGTGCTGGCGCCGCTGTCGTTGGTGCAGGCGGTTCTCGCCGGCGGCGTCGTGCTGCTGGCCGTGATGGCCGAGCGGATCCTCGGACTGCGGGTCGGCAGGCGCCAGTGGGTCGGGATCGCGATGACCGCCGGTGGCCTGATCCTGCTCGTGCTCTGCCTGCCGGCAGTGCACGGCGCCCACTCGCGTTACGCGCTGCCGGGGATGATCGCGTTCGAGGGTGGCATGCTGCTCGCCGGCGCAATGCTCCTGATCGCACCGCGCGCGGGCGCCCACGCGGCGCACCACGGGGTGCTGCTCGGCACCGCGGCAGGGCTGCTGTTCGGCGTCTCGGACGTGGCGGTCAAGGCGATCAGCGGCGCCGTCGGCGCCCACGGGATCCTCGGCTTGATCTCGGTCTGGACGCTGGTCGCGCTCGGCTCCTCGTTCGTCTCCTTCTACGCCTCGGCCAAATCTCTGCAGGACGGCGACGCGGTGCCGGTGATCGCACTGACGAGCGCCGCCGCCAATGTGTCGGGAATCGTCGGTGGCATCGTCGTGTTCGGCGACCCGATGCCGGTGCATCCGCTCGCGATCGGCCTGGAGTGTCTGGCGTTCCTGCTCGTGATCGGCGCCGCCTGCATCACGCCGGCGCCCGTGCGCGCAGCCGCCCGCGCGTCGCTCGCCGCGACCGCATAGCCGCCGCCTCTATAGACAGATGGTCTAACCGTCGCAGCAAGCTGACGCCAAATGGCCCAATTCACATCCCACTTCCGCCCGGTTATCGTTGTACAAAACGGCAGAGCCAGTGAGGTAGAAGAATGGCGACCACCGACACGACGAGCCAAGTCGACAGCAGGACCTTGCAGCAACAGGCGCGCGCGCACCTGTGGATGCACTTCACGCGTATGGGCGCATACGAGGATCAAGACATCCCGATCATCGTGCGGGGGGACGGGTGCTACGTTTACGACGAGCAGGGCAAGCGCTACCTCGACGGTCTCTCGTCCCTGTTCTGCGTGAACCTCGGCCACGGGCGCGCCGACCTCGCGCAGGCCGGCGCCGACCAGGCCAAGGAGCTCGGCTTCTTCACCAACTGGTCCTACGCGCACCCGCGCTCGATCGAGCTTGCGGCCAGGATCGCGTCGCTGGCGCCCGGTGATCTGAACCGCGTGTTCTTCACCAGCGGCGGCAGCGAGGCGGTCGAATCGGCGCTGAAGCTCTCGCGCCAGTACCACAAGCTTCGCGGCAAGTCGAACAAGCACAAGCTGATCGCGCGCGAGGTCGCCTACCACGGCACCAGCTTCGGGGCCTTGTCGGCGACCGGCATCACCGCGCTGAGAACGCCGTTCGAGCCGCTCACGCCGGGCGGTTGCCACGTGCTCAACACCAACAGCTACCGCCTGGCGGCGGGCCATACGGTCGACGAGTTCGCGCAGGCGATCGCCAAGCGGATCGAGTTCGAGGGGCCCGACACGGTCGCGGCCGTGATCCTCGAGCCCGTCCAGAACGCCGGTGGCTGCTTCACCCCGCCCGAGGGCTACTTCCAGCGCGTGCGCGAGATCTGCGACGAGTACGACGTGCTGATGATCTCCGATGAGGTGATCTGCGCCTGGGGTCGCCTCGGCGAGTGGTTCGGAGCGATCCGCTACGACTACCACCCCGACATCATCACCACCGCCAAGGGCCTGACCAGCGCCTACGCGCCGCTCGGCGCGGTGATCGTCTCCGACCGCGTCGCCGACGTGTTCAACGAGGGCACCAACAGCTTCACGCACGGCTTCACGTTCGGCGGGCACCCGATCTGCACGGCCGTCGCGCTGGCGACGCTCGACGCGTTCGAGCACGAGGACGTGCTCGAGCACGTGCGCGCCAACGAGCAGCCGTTCCGGGCGATGCTCGACTCACTGCGTGATCTCCCGATCGTCGGCGACGTCCGCGGCGCCGGCTACTTCCTCGCGATCGAGCTGGTCAAGGACAAGGACACGAAGGAGTCCTTCAGCGATCAGGAGTGCGAGACGCTGCTGCGCGGCTACATGTCCGCCGAGCTCTACCACCGTGGCCTGATCTGCCGCGCCGACGACCGCGGCGACCCGGTCCTGATCCTGGCGCCGCCGCTGATCGCCGGTCCCGAGCAGTTCGCCGAGATCGAATCGGTGCTGCGGCCGGTACTGACCGAGGCCGGTCACCGGATGCAGGTCCACGGCAGCGACTAACAGCAAACCGAACGGACGCACGGTGCGCAAGCAAGCTGTTCGAGTGGTCCCCGCCGACCGCGCCGCGCAACCGAGCCGGCGATGCTGAGCGTTCGCGACCTGATCGCCGAGCTCGACCTGCGCCTGCTGGCCGGCGAGGACGGGCTCGACCTCCCGATCCGCTGGGTACACATGTCCGAGCTGCTGGACCCCACCCCCTGGCTGTCGGGGGGTGAGGTGCTGCTGAGCACCGGCATGCAGCTCGATACGCAAGTGCGCCAGCGCGAGTTCATCGAGCGACTGGTGGCGAACCGCACGGCCGGCCTCGGGTTCGCGATCGGGATCGTGCACGACGAGGTGCCGCCGGCCCTGATCGAGGCCGCCGCGCGGCGCGACTTCCCGCTGTTCGAGGTTCCCTACGAGCTGCCGTTCATCGCGATTACCGAAGCGGCGTTCACGCATCTGGTCAACGAGCAGTACGCGGTGCTGCGCCGCGCGCTGGCGGCGCAGGAGCGGCTCGAGCGGGTCGTGCTGTCCGAGCGGGGACTCCAGGAGCTGGCCGGCACGCTGGCGACGCTCGTCGGCGGCGCCGTGCTGCTGTTCGACGCTCGCGGCGAGCTGCTCGTCCAGCACGCCTTCCGGCGCCCCGTCGATGCGGCGCTACTCGCGTCGCTGTCGGCCGAGCTGCGCGAGCGCGGGCGCCGGCGCGCCCCGCACCAGTTCATGCCGGCGAGCGACGATCCAAGCCGCAGCCTCGCGCTCCCGGTCGCCGCCGACGGCATCGCCGCCAGCCCGGCCGGCGCCGCGCGCCCGCCGCACGCCTGGCTGGTCGCGATCAAGGACAGCGAGCCGCTGTCGGACTTCGACCGCCTCGCCCTGCGCCAAGCGGTCACGATCATCGCGCTCGAGCTGCTGCGTGCGCGCGTCGCCGGCGACACCGAGCGGCGCCTCGCCGGCGACGTGCTCAGCGCGATCGTCAGCGACGAGCTGCGCGGCCCCGAGCTGGCGCGGCGCCTGGAGCCGTTCGGGCTCTCGGGGCAAGTCGCGGCGATCGTGACCGCTCACCCCGACGGCGGCCGTGACGCGGCGGTGGCGCTCGAGCGGGCGCTCGCCGGCGCGCTGCGCGACGAGGGCACCCCGGCGCTGGTGGCCTGCGTCGGCACGCTCGCCTGCGCGCTGGTGGCAGGCCTCGACGAGCCGGAGCTGTTCGCGCTGTGCGAGCGCGTGGCCGGCAGACTCGCGAGCGAGCTCGGGCGGGAGCTCACGATCGGGGTCGGGCGCAGCGCCCCAAGCGGCGACGCGCGGCGCACCTACCACGAGGCCCGGTGCACGCTCGAGGCGGTTTCGCTCGGCGTCGGCGTCGGCGTCGGCGTCGGCGCCTCGCACGCGACCGGGCCAGGCAGCGGCGAGGCGGCGGGCGCGATCGTCAACGGCCATGGTGGCAGCGGTCGTGCCGGCCCGCGGGCCGGCACGACCGGTACACGCGTGGCCACCTACCGGGACCTCGGCTCGTTCCAGCTACTGCTGTCGCTGCAGGACGACGAGTCGCTGAAGCTGTTCTGCGACTCGATCCTGGGGCCGATCGAGCGCAGCGAAGGGAATTACGGTGGCGAGCTGGTGCGTTCGCTCGAGGCGTTCATCGAGGAGAACGGCCAGTGGGAACGAGCGGCGCGCCGGCTCTACTGCCACCGCCACACCTTGCGGTACCGGATCCGGCGCGTCGAGGAGTTGACGGGGCGTGACCTCGGCAACGCGCGCGACCGGATCGAATTCTGGTTGGCACTACGAGCTAGGGAGTTGGTCGCATGAAAGTTGGCGTTCCGAGCGAGATCAAGGTGGACGAGTACCGGGTTGCGCTCACCCCGGCGGGCGTGCGCGAGCTCGTCGACGCCGGGCATCAGGTGTACGTGCAGAAGGGCGCCGGCGTCGGCTCCTCGATCCTCGACGCGAACTACGAGGATCAGGGCGCGACGATCCTGCCCGATGCGCCGGCGGTGTTCGCGCAGGCTGAGCTGATCGTCAAGGTCAAGGAGCCACAGCCGCCAGAGGTGGCGATGCTGGCGCCGCGCCACACGCTGTTCACCTACCTGCACCTGGCCGCCGACCGCGAGCTGACGCTGGGGCTGATGAACTGCGGCGCCACCTGTATCGCCTATGAGACCGTCGCGGTCGACGGCAAGCTGCCGCTGCTGGCGCCGATGTCCGAGGTGGCAGGCAAGATCGCCACCCAAGCCGGCGCGTTCATGCTCGAGAAGCCGCTCGGCGGCCGCGGCATCCTGCTCGGCGGCGTCCCCGGCGTCGCGGCCGCCAACGTGATGATCATCGGCGGCGGCGTGGTCGGGATGAACGCCGCCCTGATCGCGATCGGGATGGAGGCGACCGTCTACGTGCTCGACCGCAGCATCGACCGCATGCGTGAGCTCGACCGCCTGCTCGGAGGCCGCGCCGACACGATCTTCGCCTCGACCCTGGCGATCGAGGAGCGCCTGCCGGACATGGACCTCGTGATCGGCGCCGTGCTGGTGCCGGGCGCCAAGGCCCCGCACGTGGTCACGCGCGCGCAGCTGGCGTTCATGAAGCGCCATGCGGTGCTGGTCGACGTCTCGATCGACCAGGGCGGCTGCTTCGAGACCTCCAAGCCGACCACGCACTCCAACCCGACCTACGAGGTCGACGGCATCACCCACTACTGCGTCGCGAACATGCCCGGCGCGGTGCCCGTCACCTCCACCTACGCGCTCACCAACGCGACCCTTCCGTACGTGCTGGCGCTCGCCAACCACGGCGCCGTCGCCGCCTGCAACGCCGACCCGAGCCTGAAGCTGGGCGTCAACGTGGCCGCCGGCAAGGTCACCTACGAGCCCGTCGCGGCGGCCACCGGCGTTTCCTACGTTGCCGTCGACGAGGTCCTCTAGCCAGCGGTCACCTCGACCTCTAGCCAGAGCTCACCTCGAGCGTGCTACGCATTGCGCGTATATGGCGCAATACGTAGCACGCCGTCCCTCTAGATCAAGCCGAAGCGGGCCACCGGTCAACCGCCCGGTTTGCGCCCCTGCTACGCTCCGGACTCCATGCCGACAACCAGCCAGCTGATCCGCAAGGGTCGTGAAACACCAAAGAAGAAGCTTGCCACCCCGGGCCTGAAATCGGGCAAGGGACGCAAGCGCAAGGTCGCCGCGCCTCAGCGCCGCGGCGTCTGCACACGCGTCTACACGACGACGCCGAAGAAGCCGAACTCGGCGCTGCGCAAGGTCGCGCGTGTCCGTCTGACCAACGGCATGGAGGTCGGCGCCTACATCCCCGGCGAGGGCCACAACCTGCAGGAGCACTCGGTCGTGCTCGTGCGCGGTGGCCGCGTCAAGGATCTGCCGGGCTTCCGTTACAAGGTGATCCGCGGCACGCTCGATGCCGCCGGCGTCTCGGACCGCAAGAAGGCGCGCTCGCAGTACGGCGTGAAGGCCAAGTAGCGGATGCCACGCCGCGCAGCCGCACAGATCCGGCCGGTCGAGCCCGATCCCGTACACCGTAACCGCCTCGTCCAGCAGGTCGTCAACAAGGTCATGCTCGACGGCAAGAAGTCGACCGCCGAGCGGATCGTCTACGACGCCCTCGCGATCCTCGGTGAGCGCACCGACAAGAACCCCGTCGAAGTGCTCGAGAACGGCATCAAGGCGCTGACCCCGATGCTCGAGGTTCGCTCCCGCCGCGTCGGCGGCGCCACCTACCAGGTGCCCGTCGAGGTCCCGAGCCGCCGCGCCCGCACGCTCGCGGTCCGCTGGCTGGTCACCTACTCGCGCCAGCGCCGTGAGAAGACGATGGCCCAGCGCCTCGCGCACGAGCTCCTGGACGCCACCCAGCAGCAAGGCAACGCGTTCAAGCGCAAGGACGACATCTACCGCATGGCGCAGGCCAACAAGGCCTTCGCCCACTATCGCTGGTAGACGGCACCCGACGCCGTCTGAGCACCCGCTTGGCGGCTGCAAAGCTGCGCCTGGCGGCGTCCTCGACGCGCACATAGCTCCGCTATGCGCGCGTCTGCGTCCTTGCCAGGCTTGCTTTTCGCTCGCCAATCGGGCACTCATACGCCGTCGAGCACCGTCGACCAGCGTCGCTGGTAGGTGCCGAGTCGCTTCGCGACTCCGTTGGGAGATTCGCTGCGCGAATCGCCCTTCCGGGTCATACGTTTCGGGGCTTGCGCCGCGCCGTCGAACGAACCAGTCGCGCTACTGCCACTCGGGTTAGCCTGCTGATTAGCAGGGGGAATGCGAGGGCTGCCCACCACACGGGACCGGGGGCTGCGGCGGACAACCCTCGCTGCACATACGCTACCCCCAACTGGGTACTTTTGCGCCGGCTCGTGAGAATTTTTATCGGCGATGTTGCCCGCTGGCTTCGCGCGGCGCGAGTTGCTATATTCGACGGCCGTTCCGCCTTGCGTGGCGCCCGTTTCCCTGGGCGTCCCGAGACGGGGGATCCGCACCATGGAGATGCTGAACCACTGAAACGCAGCCCGCGCCGACTTCTACGTCGTAAAACGGGCCCAGCTGGGCCCTTTTTCGTGCCCGCAGCCGATCCGTGACGCGGACCCAGCGCCTGCCACAGCTTCACCAAGACCAGAAACAGACTTCCCAGACATGCCCCGCACCTTCAGCCTCGCGAACACCCGAAACATCGGGATCATGGCGCACATCGACGCCGGTAAGACGACCACGACCGAGCGCATCCTCTACTACTCGGGGCGGACCTACAAGATGGGGGAGGTGCACGAGGGCGCCGCCGTGATGGACTGGATGGAGCAGGAGCAGGAGCGCGGCATCACGATCACCTCGGCCGCCACCACCTGCGAGTGGAAGGGCAACCGGATCAACATCATCGACACGCCCGGGCACGTCGACTTCACGGTCGAGGTCGAGCGCTCGCTGCGTGTGCTCGACGGCGCGATCGCGCTGTTCGACTCCGTCGCCGGGGTCGAGCCGCAGTCTGAGACGGTCTGGCGCCAGGCCGACAAGTATCACGTGCCGCGGATCGCCTACATCAACAAGATGGACCGGATCGGCTCGGACTTCGAGCGCGGCGTGAAGACGATGATCGACCGGCTCGGCGCCCATCCGGTACCGATCCAGCTGCCGATCGGCGCCGAAGCCGATTTCCGCGGGATCATCGACCTCGTCGAGAACCACGCGATCTTCTACAAGGACGAGCTCGGCAAGGAGCAGGACGTGGTCGAGATCCCGCCCGAGTTCACGACGGCCGCCGCGGCGGCGCGTGAGCGCCTGCTCGAGGAGGTCTCCCACTACGACGACGACCTGATCGAGATGATCCTGGAGGACCAGGAGGTTCCGGTCGAGAAGCTCAAGGCGGC
Organism: uncultured Solirubrobacterales bacterium; assembly: GCA_963709135.1. Lineage (GTDB taxonomy): Bacteria > Actinomycetota > Thermoleophilia > Solirubrobacterales > Solirubrobacteraceae > Palsa-465. Next base: position 125,416 of record CAVPVI010000015.1, read on the forward strand.
GATCCGCACGGCCACGCTGGCGAACAAGATGACGCCCGTGCTGTGCGGCTCGAGCTTCAAGAACAAGGGCGTGCAGCCGCTGCTGGACGCGGTCATCGACTACCTGCCGAGCCCGCTCGAGGTGCCGCCGGTGTCCGGGATCGAGCCCGACAAGTCCGCCGAGAGCGGCGGCCGCGAGGCGATCCGCCACGCCTCCGACGACGAGCCGTTCGCGGCGCTCGCGTTCAAGATCATGGCCGATCCTTACGTCGGCAAGCTCACCTACTTCCGCGTCTACTCCGGCACGCTCAAAGCGGGCGCGCGCGTGCTGAACGTCAGCACGGGCAAGACCGAGCGCATCGGCCGCATCCTGATCATGCACGCCAACGAGCGCGAGGAAGTCGGCGAAGTTCACGCCGGCGATATCGCCGCGGCGGTGGGCATCAAGCAGGTCGTGACCGGCGACACGCTCGCGGCGCCCGACAAGCCGATCAAGCTCGAGACGATCGAGTTCCCCGAGCCGGTCATCAAGGTCGCGATCGAGCCGAAGACGAAGATCGACCAGGAGAAGATGTCGACGGCGCTGGCGCGTCTGGCAGAGGAGGACCCGACCTTCAAGGTGCGCACCAACGACGAGACCGGGCAGACCGAGATCTCCGGGATGGGCGAGCTGCACCTCGAGGTGCTGGTCAACCGCATGCTCCGCGAGTACAAGGTCGACGCCAACGTCGGGCGCCCGCAGGTCTCCTATCGGGAGACGATCCGCGGCACCGCGCAGAAGGTCGAAGGTCGCTTCGTGCGCCAGACCGGCGGCTCCGGCCAGTACGGCATCGTCTACATCGACGTCGAGCCGGCGCCGGGCGAGGGCTTCGATTTCGTCAACAAGATCAAGGGCGGCTCGATCCCGACGGAGTTCATCCCGGCGGTCGAGAAGGGCGTCGAGGAGGCGCTCGACAACGGCCCGCGCGCCGGCTACCCGATGGTGGACGTACGCGTAACGCTGACCGACGGCAAGTACCACGACACCGACTCATCGGAGATCGCCTTCAAGATCGCGGGTTCGCTCGCGCTCAAGGAAGCCGCGCGGCGCGCCAAGCCGGTGCTCCTGGAGCCGATCTTCGCGGTCGAGGTCGTGACCCCCGAGGAGTTCATGGGCGACGTGATCGGCGACCTGAACCGTCGCCGCGGCCAGGTCAACGGCATGGAGCAGCGCGGCAACGCGCAGGTCATCACCGCGCACGTGCCGCTCGCCGAGATGTTCGGCTACGCAACCGACGTGCGCTCCAACACCCAGGGCCGGGCGACCTACACGATGCAGTTCGAGCGCTACGACGAAGTTCCCCCGAACATCGCCGAGAAGGTCGTGGGCGACCACGGCGGCAGGACATAGCAGCATAATCGGACGCAAGTCCGATAGATTTTTGAGGTTCGCCCGCAGGGCGAGCACAATCACTGAGCAAAGAAGGAGCGACCCCAAAGTGGCGAAGGCCAAGTTCGAGCGCGATAAGCCCCATGTGAACGTCGGAACCATCGGTCACATCGACCATGGCAAGACGACGCTGACGGCCGCCATCACCAAGGTGCTTCACGACCACTACGGGGGCACTGAGGTCCGGTCGTTCGATTCGATCGACAACGCGCCGGAGGAGAAGGCGCGCGGGATCACGATCGCGACCTCTCACGTCGAGTATCAGACGGCGAACCGTCACTACGCGCACGTCGACTGCCCCGGGCACGCCGACTACGTGAAGAACATGATCACCGGTGCCGCCCAGATGGACGGCGCGATCCTGGTCGTCTCGGCGGCCGACGGCGCGATGCCGCAGACGCGTGAGCACATCCTGCTCGCCCGTCAGGTCGGCGTGCCGTACATCGTCGTATTCCTCAACAAGGCGGACATGGTCGACGATCCCGAGCTGCTCGAGCTCGTCGAGATGGAGATCCGTGACCTGCTGTCCGAGTACGACTTCCCCGGTGACGACATCCCGTTCGTGACCGGCTCGGCGCTCAAGGCGCTGGAGGGTGACAAAGATGCCGAGAAGGCGATCCTCGAGCTCGCCGACCAGCTCGACACCTACATCCCCGAGCCTGTACGTGACCTCGACAAGCCGTTCCTGATGCCGGTCGAGGACGTGTTCTCGATCACCGGCCGCGGCACCGTCGCGACCGGCCGCATCGAGCGCGGCATCGTCAAGGTCGGCGACACCGTCGAGATCGTCGGCATCCACCCGACGCACTCGACGGTCGTGACCGGCGTCGAGATGTTCAAGAAGAACCTCGACCAGGGGCAGGCCGGCGACAACGCCGGTTGCCTGCTGCGTGGCACCAAGCGCGATGAGATCGAGCGCGGGCAGGTGCTCTGCAAGCCCGGGTCGATCACGCCGCACACCAAGTTCAAGGCCGAGGTCTACATCCTCAAGAAGGAGGAGGGCGGCCGTCACACGCCGTTCTTCACCGGCTACCGTCCGCAGTTCTACTTCCGCACGACCGACGTCACCGGCGTCGCCAACCTGCCCGAGGGCACGGAGATGGTCATGCCCGGCGACAACGTCCAGATGGAGATCGAGCTGATCCAGCCGATCGCGATGGACCAGGGCCTGCGGTTCGCGATCCGCGAGGGCGGCCGTACGGTCGGCTCGGGGGTCGTTGCGGAGATCGTCAAGTAACAACGAAGCATGCTATTGAGGCGGGCCCCGCGGGGCCCGCCTGACATTCCCCGAGACAGATACGACTGACTAGGGCGGGCACGGAACAGCCCCGGGCTCGCCCTGCATACTGAAAAGAGCACAGCGAAGCGCTATACGGCCAGCACGGGCCGAGAGAAGAACCAGTGGCAACCATCGCCCAAAACAAGATTCGGATTCGCCTGAAGTCCTACGACCACACGGCGATCGAAACGGCAGCAAAGGAGATCGTCGAGACTGCGACGCGCACGGGCGCGCGTGTCTCCGGCCCCGTACCGCTGCCGACCGAGAAAAACGTCTATTGCGTGATCCGCTCGCCGTTCAAGGACAAGGACTCGCGCGAGCACTTCGAGATCCGTACCCACAAGCGCCTGATCGACATCCATCAGCCGACGCCCAAGACGGTCGATTCGCTCCAGCGTCTCGACCATCTGCCCGCCGGCGTGGACATCGAGATCCGGCTCGCCTCCTGACGCCATGTCTGCGATCCTCGCCAGGAAACTAGGTATGACGCAGCTGTTCCTCGACGACGGCCGGGTGCAGCGCGTGACCGTGCTGCAAGCCGGACCGTGTCCGGTCACCGCGATCCGCCGCAAGGACCGTGACGGCTACGACGCCGTCCAGCTCGCGTTCGGGGCCTGCAAGGAGAAGGTGCTGAGCAAGCCCGAGCTGGGTCACCTCAAGAAGGCCGATACCTCCGCGCACCGCCACCTCGCCGAGTTCCGTGACGAGGCCGGTGAGCTGCAGGTCGGCGCCACCGTCACCGTCGATACGTTCTCGGCCGGCGACAAGGTCAAGATCTCCGGTAAGTCCAAGGGCAAGGGCTTCCAGGGAACGATCAAGCGTCACAACTTCGCGAGCGGGCCGAAGTCGCACGGCTCCCATAACGTCCGTGCGCCGGGATCGATCGGTGCCTCGGCGACGCCGTCGCGCGTGGTCAAGGGAATCCGCGGGCCCGGCCACATGGGTAGCGTACGCGTCACCCAGCGCGGCCTGACGATTGTCGATGTGCTCACCGCCGAGAACGTGCTGCTGGTGCGCGGGGCCGTGCCCGGCCCGCGTGGCGGCGTCGTCGAGGTGCGAACCGATGCCTAGGACAGCGACCGTCCTCGGTGGCGGCAGCGTCGAGCTCGAGCCGAAGGCGTTCGAAGCGCGCTTCAACATGCCGCTCGTGCACGAGGCCGTCAGGGCCGAGCAAGCGGCACGGCGGCGTGGAACCGCGTCGACCAAGACGCGCGGCGAGGTCAGGGGCGGCGGCGCCAAGCCTTGGCGCCAGAAGGGCACGGGCCGCGCCCGCGCCGGCTCCTCGCGCTCTCCGGTCTGGACCGGGGGCGGCACCGTGTTCGGTCCGACCCCGCGCAGCTACACCTTCAAGGTCAACCGCAAGGCCCGCGGCGCGGCGCTGCGCAGCTCCCTCTCGATGCACGCGGAGCGCGGTTCGCTGGCGGTGTTCGACGCCGCCACGTTCGCGGCGCCATCGACCAAGCGCGCGGCCGAGCTGCTGTCGCAGTGGGGCGGCGGGATTCCGACGCTGGTGCTCCTGACCGACGCCGAGGAGCACGCCGGCCTGTCGTTCCGCAACCTCGCGCGCGTCGCCGCGCTGCCGGTCAGCGACGCCGGTGTCGCCGACATCGTCGGCGCGGCATCCCTGCTGGTCTCGCGGGCGGCGCTGCCGGCCCTGGTGGACCGGGCGGTGGGTCAGATCAAGCGGGGCCTCGTCGAGGCCGCGACCGAGCCGCAGGACGCAAGCGAGCCTGAGGTGGCGAGTGAGCCTGAGGTGGCGAGTGAGCCTTATGTGGCGAGCGAGCCCGAGGCCGCGAGTGAGCCCGAGCCGACCAGCGAGACGGAGACCGACTGATGGAGCCAAGTCAGGTAATCATCCGACCGATCATCTCCGAGAAGTCGAGCGTGCTGGCGGAAGCCGGCAAGTACACCTTCCGCGTGCACGACCGCGCCCACAAGACGCAGATCCGCCAGGCTATCGAGCAGCTGTTCGAGGTCAAGGTGCTGAAAGTACGGACCTGCTCGGTCAAGAGCAAGCCCAAGCGCCGCGGCCAGACGGCAGGGCGCACGCGAGCATGGAAGAAGGCGATCGTGCAGGTGCGCGAGGGCGACGTGATCCCGATCTTCAGCGGCCTGGAGATCACCGAATGAGCGCGCAGCGGAGGACCATCTGATGCCGATCCGCAAGCCAAAGCCGACCTCCCCGGGACGCCGGTTCGTGACCTATCCGGACTTCGCCGAGATCACGCGCTCAGAGCCCGAGAAGTCGCTGGTGCAAGGCCTGACCAAGTCCGGTGGCCGCAACGCCTACGGGCGCAAGACCTCGCGCCACCGCGGCGGCGGCGCCAAGCGGCTGTATCGCAAGATCGACTTCAAGCGCCAGAAGGACGGGATCCCGGCACGGGTCGCGCAGATCGAATACGACCCCAACCGCTCCTCCTACATCGCGCTGCTGCACTACGCCGACGGCGAGAAGCGCTACATCCTGGCGCCGGCGCGGTTGAAGGTCGGGGCGAGCGTCGAGTCTGGACCCCGCGCCGACATCCGGGTCGGCAACAGCCTGCCGCTGACCAACATGCCCCCCGGCACGGTGGTGCACAACGTCGAGCTGATCCCCGGACGCGGCGGCCAGCTCGGCCGCGCCGCCGGCACCTCCGTGCAGCTGCTCGCCAAGGAAGGCGGCTACGTCACGCTGCGCCTGCCGTCGGGCGAGATGCGGATGGTGCGGGCGGAGTGCCGGGCAACGGTTGGCACGATCGGCAACTCCGACCATCAGAACGTCAAGATCGGCAAGGCGGGACGCAAGCGCCACATGGGCGTGCGGCCGCAAACGCGCGGCACCGCGATGAACCCCGTTGATCACCCGCACGGTGGTGGCGAGGGTTCGACGACGCCGGGTCGTCATCCGGTCACGCCGTGGGGCGTGCCGACGCTCGGCTATCGCACCCGCAAGAAGGGCAAGCAATCCGACCAGTACATCGTGCGCGGCCGGAGAAGGGGTAAGAAGCGGTGAGTCGTTCCAGTAAGAAAGGCCCGTACGTGGACGAGCGTCTGATGACGCGCGTCGAGGCGATGAACGCCGCCGGCGAGCGGCGCATGCTCAAGACTTGGTCACGGACATCGACGATCTTCCCCGAGATGGTCGGGCACACGATCGCCGTTCACGACGGGCGCAAGCACATCCCGGTGTTCGTGTCCGAATCGATGGTCGGTCACAAGCTCGGCGAGTTCGCGCCCACCCGCCTGTACCGGGGCCATGCCGCCACAGGAAAGAAGCGATGAGCTCCGGTTCAGAAGAAGACAAGCTCGCCGACGGCTCTCCAGTGGAGTCTGACTCGCAGGCCGCCGAGTCAGACTCGGATTCGACCCCGACGCAGGTCGGCGCAGACGCCCCCGGAGCGCCTGTCGAGGGTGCCGCCGCGAGCGTCGTCGCCGCGAGCGTCGTCGACGAGAGCGATGCCGCCGAGAGCGTCGTCGCCGAGAGCGCCGTCGTCGAGGACGACGTCGCCGGCGATGCGGACGAGGACGATGACGCCGATGCGCTCGAGGACGAGGACGGCGGCGAGGCGCCGCAAGACGATCAGGACGACGACGACGCCGACGAGGATCCCGAGGCTGACGCCGAGGGACCTGCGACGGCGCGCCGGCGCCGGCGCCGGCGGTTACGGCGCGGTGCGGGCGAGAAGCCTGCCGGGAAGGCCAAGAAGGACGACCCGAAGAGCAAGAAGGCGTTGCCGGCGCCGCGGCGCCGGCGCAGCACCCGCAAGCCCGGCGAGCCGTTGCCGGTCGTCCGTGCCCAGGCGAAGTACGTTCGCTCCTCAGCGCGCAAGGCGCGGCTCGTGTGCGACCACATCCGCGGCAAGAGCGTCGAGGACGCCCGCGCGATCCTGGCACACACGCCACGTGCAGTCGCGCGAGACTGGAGCAAGCTGCTCGAGTCCGCCGTCGCGAACGCCGAGCACAATCACGAGCTCGTTGGAGAGGACCTGTACGTGAAGGTCATCCAGGCCGACGAAGGTCCCACGATCAAGCGGCACCGTCCGCGCGCCCAGGGCCGCGCGACCCAGATCCGCAAGCGCACCGCACACCTCACGATCCTGCTCACGCCAAAGGAATAGCTAGCGCATGGGACAAAAAGTTCACCCCGAGTCGCTCCGCGTGGGCTACATCCACGACTGGAAATCGAACTGGTTCAACGAGCGCCACTTCGCCGACTACCTGCACGAGGACACGCTGATCAGGCGCCATATCCTCGGGCGCCTCGCGCACGCCGGGTTGTCCGACATCACGATCCGCAAGAACGCGAACGAGGTCGAGGTCAACATCCATACGGCCCGGCCCGGCATCGTGATCGGCAAGTCTGGCTCTGAGGTCGACCAGCTGCGCCGCGACCTGCACGCCATCACCAACAAGCAGGTCAAGGTCAACATCCTCGAGATCAAGCGCCCCGAGCTCGACGCGCGCCTGGTCGCGCAATCGATCGCCGAGCAGCTGCAGAATCGCGTCGCCTTCCGCCGCGCGATGAAGCGCGCGCTGACGAGCGCGATGCGCTCCGGCGCCAAGGGCGTCAAGGTGCAGGTCTCCGGTCGCCTGGGCGGCGCCGAGATGGCCCGCACCGAGGGCTATTCAGACGGGCGCGTGCCGTTGCACACGCTGCGCGCAGACATCGACTATGGCTTCCATGAGGCCCGCACGACGTTCGGCCGGATCGGCGTGAAGTGCTGGATCAACAAGGGCGAGATCATGCCCGAGGGATACACCGGCGCCGATCTGACGATCATGGACGAGCCGGCTCCGCAGGCACCCGAGCGCGGCGGACGTGACAGTCGCGGCGGACGTGACGGTCGCGGCGGACGCGGAGGGCGCGGCCCTGGCGCCCGTGGCAACGGCGGTCCCGGCGGTCCCGGTGGTCCCGGTGGTCCCGGTGGTCCCGGTGGGCGGGGCGGCGGTCCGGGTGGCCGTGGCGGTGGTCCCGGTGGGCGCGGCGGCGGTCCGGGTGGCCGTGGCGGCGGTTCCGGTGGGCGCGGCGGCGGACCCGGCGGCGGCGGTTATCGCGGCGCCGGCGGTCCGGGCGGCACCGGTGGTGGCGGCGGTTATCGCGGCGGCGGTCCTGGTGGTCCCGGTGGTGGCGGCGGTGGTTATCGCGGCGGTGGCTCCGGCGGCGGTCCGGGTGGTCCCGGTGGCGGCGGCGGTTACCGTGGCGGTGGCTCCGGTGGTGGTCCGGGTGGTCCCGGTGGCGGCGGCGGTTATCGCGGCGGTGGCTCCGGCGGTGGTCCGGGTGGTCCCGGTGGCGGCGGCGGCGGTTATCGCGGCGGCGGCTCCGGTGGTCCCGGTGGCGGCGGCGGTGGTTATCGCGGCGGCGGCTCCGGCGGTGGTCCGGGTGGTCCGGGTGGCGGCGGCGGATATCGCGGCGGCGGCTCTGGTGGTCCCGGCGGCGGTGGATACCGTGGCGGAGGCTCCGGTGGCGGTCCTGGTGGTCCCGGTGGCGGTCCTGGTGGTCCCGGTGGCGGTCCCGGTGGTCCCGGTGGCGGCGGCGGCGGTTACCGTGGCGGCGGCTCTGGCGGCGGTCCTGGTGGTCCCGGTGGCGGCGGCGGCGGTTATCGCGGCGGCGGCTCTGGCGGCGGTCCTGGTGGTCCCGGTGGCGGCGGCGGCGGTTATCGCGGCGGCGGCTCTGGCGGCGGTCCTGGTGGTCCCGGTGGCGGCGGCGGTTATCGCGGCGGCTCCGGCGGTCCCGGCGGTCGCCCCGGCGGTCCCGGTGGCGGCGGCGGTGGATACCGCGGCGGTGGCTCCGGCGGCGGTCCTGGCGGCCCGGGCGGCGGCGGTGGATACCGTGGCGGCGGCTCTGGCGGCGGTCCGGGTGGTCCCGGTGGCGGCGGCGGTGGATATCGCGGCGGCGGCTCTGGCGGCGGTCCGGGTGGTCCCGGTGGCGGCGGCGGTGGATATCGCGGCGGCGGCTCCGGCGGCGGTCCTGGCGGCCCGGGCGGCGGCGGTGGATACCGTGGCGGTGGCTCCGGCGGCGGGGCTGGTGGTCCCGGTGGTGGCGGCGGCGGTTATCGCGGCGGCGGTTCCGGTGGCCCCGGCGGTCCCGGCGGTCCCGGCGGTCGCCCCGGCGGTCCCGGTGGCGGCGGCGGTGGATACCGCGGCGGTGGCTCCGGCGGTCCCGGCGGTCCCGGCGGTCGTCCCGGCGGCCCGGGCGGCGGTCGTGGACCCCGTCCCGGCGGTCCCGGTGGTCCCGGTGGCCGCAGCGGCGGGCCGGGCGGCGGTCGTGGACCCCGTCCCGGCGGTCCGGGCGCCGGCGGCTCCGGCGGCTCCGGCGGCGCTCCCCGCGAGGGCGGCGCTCCCCGCGAGGGTGGCGCTCCCCGCGAGGGCGGGGGCCAGGGAAGCAGCGGCGGTCAAGGTAATGGTGGAGAAGGCTGATGCTCGCGCCCAAACGTGTAAAGCACCGTAAGCAGCACCGCGGTCGGCGCGGTGGTCTATCGCGCGGACAGGTCAAGGTTCAATTCGGCGAATATGGACTCAAGTCGCTGGATGCCGGCTGGCTGACCAACCGGCAGATCGAGGCCGCCCGTATCGCGATGACGCGCAAGATCAAGCGCGGCGGCAAGGTCTGGATCAACGTCTATCCCGACAAGTCCTTCACGAAGAAGCCCGCCGAGACCCGCATGGGGTCCGGCAAGGGCTCGCCGGAAGGCTGGGTGGCCGTTGTCAAGCCTGGCCGCGTGATGTTCGAGCTGGCCGGAGTACCGGAGCCGCTGGCGCGCGAGGCGATGCGCCTGGCCGGCCACAAGCTGCCCGTGCGCACCAAGTTCGTGATGCGAGAGGACGGCTGAGATGAAGACATTCGAGCTGCGTGACATGAGCGAGCGAGATCTGCGCGAGCACATCACGAGCGCCCGGCGCGAGTTGTTCGGCCTGCGCTTCCAGCACGCCACCGGCGAGCTGGACAACACGTCGGGCCTGGGCGCCGCCAAGAAGGAGATCGCGAGGGCGTTGACGATCGCGCAAGAGCGTGGGATTGAGATTCGAGGTTGATTGGCTGATGGCTGAAGACAAAGAGATCGAGGAGAAGCCCGAGGCCGACGTCTCGTCGCAGGCAACCGCCGCAGACGCCGCGGGCGGGGCCTCCCCCGCCGGCGCGCCGGCGCGTAAACCGAAGGCGAAGAAGCCGCCCGTGGGTAAGCTGCTGACACCGCAGGAGCGCGACGCCGCGCGCCTGGAGCAGCGACGCAAGAAAGCGCTCGCCAGGCGTACTGAGCGCGCGTCGGCGCGTGCAGAGCACAAGGCGGCCGTCCACGAGACGCAGGACACGGCCGCGCGCGAGCAGCTGACCGGCGTCCAGAAGACGCGTCAGGGCGTGGTCGTCTCCGACAAAGCCGACAAGACGATCACCGTCCGCATCGATGTCGCCCGCCGGCACCGGCGCTACCAGAAGATCGTCCGTACCTCCAGCACCGTCCACGCGCACGACTCCCGCAACGAAGCGCACACCGGCGACACCGTCGTCGTGCGCGAGTCACGGCCGCTGTCGCGCACCAAGCGCTGGCGGCTGGTCGAAGTGCTCGAGAGGGCCAAGTAGATGGTTCAGAACGAAACCCGGCTGCGGGTCGCCGACAACACCGGCGCCCGCGAGATCCTCGTGATCCGCGTCAAGGGCGGGCACCGGCGCCGCTACGCCGGCGTCGGCGACGTGATCACCGCGACCGTCAAGACCGCCAGCCCGCAAGGCTCGGTCAAGAAGGGCGACGTCGTGACCGCCGTGGTCGTGCGCACCAAGAAAGGCTACGGCCGCGACGACGGCACCTACATCGCGTTCGACGAGAACGCCGCCGTGCTGATCGACGCCAACAACAATCCGCGCGGAACGCGTATCTTCGGACCGGTGGCACGAGAACTGCGCGAGCGTAACTTCATGAAGATCGTATCCCTGGCACCTGAGGTCCTCTGAGATGCCGGCTCGAATCAAATCTGATGACCAGGTGATCGTGATCGGCGGCAAGGACCGCGGCAAGAAGGGCCGCGTGCTGCGCGTCGATCCGACCAAGCAGCGCGTCTATGTCGAAGGCCTGAACATGGTCAAGCGCCATGAGCGCCCGCGCCAGGTCGCCGGCGCGCAGCGCGCCGAGCAGGTCGGCGGCGTGATCGAGAAGGAAGGCCCGATCCATCTGTCCAACGTGATGCTCGTCGATCCTGCCAGCGGTAAGCCGACGCGGGTCGGGACCGAGATCGTCGACGGCAAGCGCTTCCGTGTCGCTCGCCGCAGTGCAACGAGGCTCGACTGATGCCGAAGCCCAACAAAGCTCCGGCGAAGAATCAGCGAGCCGGCGCCCCGAAGGGCGCCGGTGCGGGGGCCCGCAACGACCGCGGCGCGGCCAAGGGCGATCGCGGGGCTGCCAAGCGCAACGGGGCGGCGATTGCGGTCGCCAACGCCCCGGCGCCGGCGCGCCTGCGGGCGCGCTACAACGCCGAGATCCGTCCCGCGCTGATCGAGCGGTTCGGCTACGCAACGCCGATGCAGGCGCCGCGGATCCTGAAGGTCACGGTCAACATGGGCGTTGGCGAGGCCAAGCAGGACACGAAGATGCTGGAGGCGGCCACCGAGCAACTCGCGGCGATCACCGGGCAGCGGCCGAACATCCGCCGCGCGCGCAAGTCGATCGCGCAGTTCAAGCTGCGCGAGGGGATGCCGGTCGGGCTGTCCGTGACGCTCCGCGGCGACCGCCTGTACGAGTTCCTGGACCGCCTGTTCTCGGTCGCGATTCCGCGCATCCGGGACTTCCGCGGGCTCAACCCCAAGTCCTTCGACGGGCGCGGCAACTACTCGATGGGCGTGCGCGAGCAGATCATCTTCCCGGAGATCGATTACGACCAGGTAGATCAGACCCGCGGTCTCGACATCACGATCACCACGACGGCGCGTACCGACGAGGAGTCCTTCGCCCTGCTCAGTGCTCTCGGCATGCCGTTCGCGAAAGACGGTCGTCCGCAGGCGGCCACGACACCGAAGTAAGGGAGCAAATGGCCAAGGTTTCACAGCGAGTCCGCCAGGCGCGGACGCCAAAATTCAAGACCCGCGGGTATTCGCGCTGCCGCCGTTGCGGCCGCTCGCATTCCGTGTACCGCAAGTTCGGCCTGTGCCGGATCTGCCTGCGCGAGCTTGCGCACAACGGTTATATCCCCGGCATGACGAAGTCGAGTTGGTGATCGTCCAGTGTCGATGAGCGACCCCGTAGCGGACTTCCTCACACGCCTGCGCAACGGCGCCAAAGCGCAACATCACGACGTCACGATGCCGTCCTCCCGGCTCAAGGCCGAGCTGGCGCGGATCCTCGAGGAGCAGGGCTACATCGAGGGCTTCAACGTCCTGCCCGCGAGCGCCGAGCATCCCGGCGAGCGAATCACGGTCACGCTCAAGTACACCGACCAGCGCAAGCCGGTGATCTCCGGCATCCAGCGGGTCTCCCGTCCAGGCCAGCGCACGTACGTCGACCACACGCACATTCCCGTGATCCAGGGTGGCATGGGGACCACGATCGTCTCCACCTCAAAAGGTGTCATGACCGGCCACGAAGCCCGCCAGATCGGCATCGGCGGCGAAGTCGTGGCAAAGGTCTGGTAGACCTCAAACGATCAGCAAATGTCTCGAATCGGCAGAAAACCAATTCCGATCCCGGCCGGCGTGAAGATCACGATCGAGCCCGAGCTCGTCACCGTCAACGGGCCCAAGGGCGAGCTCTCCGAGCGGATTCCGCGCGACATCGTCGTGGCGCGCGAGCCGCGCGCAGACGGCGCCGAAGGTGAGCAGCTGCTCGTCACGCGCCCGACGGACCGCAGCGAGCACCGCTCGCTGCACGGCCTCACGCGCACGCTGGTCGCCAACATGGTCACCGGTGTGACCGACGGCTTCGAGAAGCGCCTGGAGCTGCAGGGCGTCGGCTACCGCGCCCAGCTGAAGGGCTCAGATCTCGAGCTCGCGCTCGGCTACTCGCACCCGGTGCCGGTCAAGGCGCCCGACGGCATCTCGTTCGAGGTGCCGCAACCGACGCGGATCATCGTCAGGGGCGCCTCCAAGCAACAGGTCGGCGAGGTCGCCGCGTACATCCGCAAGCAGCGCAAGCCCGAGCCTTACAAGGGCAAGGGGATCCGTTACGAGGGCGAGTTCGTCGCCAAGAAGGTTGGTAAGCGGGCATGACCGTCAAGAGCAAGCCGCAGGTTCGCCTCAAGCGCCGCCGGCGCGTGCGCGCGAAGGTGCGCGGCGTCGCGCAGCGCCCGCGCATCTCGGTGTTCCGCTCCAACCGCGGCGTCGCCGCGCAACTGATCGACGACGACGCTGGGCGTACGCTGGCCGCGGTCACCTGGACCGAACCGGAGCTGCGCGAGCTCGCGGGGCTCGAGCAGGCCAAGCGAGCCGGGCTGTTGCTGGCGCAGCGCGCCAAGGCGGCCGGCGTCGACACCGTGGTGTTCGACCGCGGCGGCTATCAATACCACGGGCGCGTACAAGCGCTCGCCGACGGTGCCCGTGAGGGCGGGCTTAACTTCTAGGGTCGCGGCAGCCGCTACCCTGAGATACGCAAATGGCACGTGATCGCACAGTTTCAGCAGCGGGACTCGACTTGCAGGAGCGCGTCGTCGAGATCAACCGCGTAGCGAAGGTCGTCAAGGGCGGCCGGCGCTTCTCCTTCACGGCACTGGTCGTGGTGGGAGACGAGCGCGACGTCGTCGGCATCGGCTACGGCAAGGCGAACGAAGTGCCGGTCGCCATCCAGAAGGGCGTCGAGCGCGCGAAGAAGAACCTATACCGCGTTCCCAAGTACGGCTCCACCATCACCCACCAGACGACCGGCGTGTTCGGCGCCGGACGCGTGTTCCTGAAGCCGGCCGCGCCCGGCACCGGCGTGATCGCCGGCGGCGGCGTGCGGCACGTGCTGGAGCTGGCTGGGATCAGCGACATCCTGTCCAAGAGCCTGGGCTCGCAGAACCCGATCAACCTGGTGAAGGCGACGATGGCTGGGCTGGAGTCGCTGCGGACTCCTGCCGAGGTTGCCGAGTTGCGCGGGTTGTCCATCAATAAGGTGTTGGGGTTGTCGTCGTCAGCGGATGAGGCCTCCTCGACGGCCACCGCCTTGGGGAATGGGGCGGTTGTGGGCGACGAAGCGACGCGAGTGGCCGGCGATGAGGCCTCATCCGCTGACCCCCAGACCGTTGATTCGGCCGCGGCTGATGAGACCGTTGGAGTCGATGCTCCTGATGTGGCCGTTGGCGCTGACGAGGTTGCCGGCGCTGCTCGCTGGGAAGCCGAGCCGGCCGTTGCTGGCGACGAGCCTTTGCCCGCGGAGCCTGCGGCGGTTGCTGTCGATGTCGCGGTTGCGGGCGACGCTCCCGATGCCGTTGCCGGGGATGCGGACGTTGCCGGCGCGGGCGATGGGGAGTCGGCGTGAGTACGGTGGTTGTCACCCAGCGCAAGTCCCGCAACGGGGCTGACAAGCGCCAGCTCGACACGTTGCGCTCGCTCGGGTTGCGGCGCATCGGGCATACCGTCGAGGTCAAGGATTCGCCGCAGGTGCGCGGGATGCTGCACAAGGTCCGCCATCTCGTGGAGGTGCGTGAAGGATGAGCGAGACCGAAGAGCGCATCGGGCTGCACAACCTGCATCCGGCTCCCGGATCGCGGCGGCCGCGCAAGCGCGTTGGCCGCGGCGAAGGGTCGGGCACCGGCAAGACCTCGGGGCGCGGCCAGAAGGGCTGGGGCTCGCGCTCTGGCGCCAAGGAGCGGGCACGCTTCGAGGGCGGGCAGAACCCGATCCACATGCGGATGCGCAAGCTGCGCGGCCCGCACATGAAGAAGTCGATGCCGTTCGAGCCGTTCCGCACCCACACGCAGCCGGTCAACCTGCTGGATCTGCAGGAGCGCTTCGAGGCCGGTGCCCTGGTCACACCGCTGACGCTCGGCGCCAAGGGGCTGGCGACCCGCAAGGATATTCCTGTCAAGGTGCTCGCCAAGGGCACCTTGAGCAAGCCGCTGACGGTGCACGCACACGGCTTCAGCAAGACTGCGCGAGCGCAGATCGAGGCCGCGGGCGGTACCTGCGTCGTGATCGAGCCCGCCGCCGTCTGGGTGCGCGAGAGGTCGTGAGGCGCCGGCGATGATCTCGACGATCCTCGGAGCGTTCCGGGTCGGCGAGATCCGCAAGAAGGTCCTGTTCACAGCCCTGATCCTGGCCTTGTACCGGCTCGGCGCGCAGATCCCCGCGCCCGGCATCAACACCGCCGCCGTCAAGGCGATCCAGCAGAACTTCGGCGGCAACAGCATCCTCGGCTTGCTGAACCTGTTCTCGGGCGGCGGGCTCGGGCGGATCGCGATCTTCGCGCTCGGGATCATGCCCTACATCACCGCCTCGATCATCCTGCAGCTGCTGCAGGTCGTGGTGCCGTCGCTGGAGAAGCTCTCCAAGGAGGGCGAGGTCGGGCAGGCGCGCATCACTCAGTACACGCGGTACCTGACGGTCGGGCTGGCGTTCGCGCAGTCGATCGGCTACGTGTTCCTGTTCCGCAGCTTCGAGAACCAGGTCGGCGCCAACCTGATTCCCGGTTTCGACCTCGCCAAGGTGTTCCTGATCGTGATCTCGCTCACGGCGGGCACGGTGCTGCTGATGTGGATGGGCGAGCTGATCACCCAGCGCGGGATCGGCAACGGCATCTCGCTGCTGATCTTCGCCTCGATCGTCTCGCGGATCCCCAGCGGCGTCAGCTCCTGGTGGGACAACCCGAGCCAGGTGTTCCGCGTGATCATGCCGTTCATCGCGATCGGCGTGGTCGCCGCCGTGGTGTTCGTGCAGGAGGGGCAGCGGCGCATCCCGGTGCAGTACGCCAAACGCGTGATCGGCCGTCGGATGACCTCGGGCGGCCAGACCTACCTGCCGTTGCGCGTCAACATGGCAGGCGTGATCCCGGTGATCTTCGCCGCCAGCGTGATGGCGATCCCGCCGACGATCGGGCAGCTGATCGGCCAGAACCGCGCCGGTTTCGGCACGGACCTGTACACCTTCTTCGCCCCCGGCGGTTGGCACTACGTGCTCGGCGAGTGCCTGCTGATCATCGTCTTCACCTACTTCTACACCGCCGTCACGTTCAACCCGGTGGATCAGGCCGAGAACCTCAAGAAGTTCGGCGGCTTCATCCCCGGGGTACGACCAGGCCGGCCCACGGCCGAGTTCCTCGACCGCATCCTCGCGCGCCTGACGTTGCCAGGAGCGCTGTTCCTGGCCGCGATCGCGGCGCTGCCGACGATCCTGATCAGCCAGACAGGCGCGAGCTTCGCGTTTGGAGGCACGTCGATCCTGATTGTGATAGGTGTTGCGCTCGACACGATGAAACAGCTCGAAGCTCAGCTGATGATGCGCAACTACGAGGGATTCCTGAAATGAGGGCGTTGTGAGCGACCTGAACCTGATCTTGATCGGACCACCCGGGGCCGGGAAAGGCACGCAAGCGGATCGCTTGCAGAGCCATTTCGGGATCCCATTCATCTCGACCGGCGACATGCTGCGCGCCAACGTCAAGCAGGGAACCGAGCTCGGCAAGACGGCCAAGGCCCACATGGACTCCGGCGGTCTGGTGCCCGACGATCTGATCGTCGCGATGGCGGCCGACCGCCTCGAGCAGGACGACGCGCGCGACGGCTTCATCCTCGACGGCTTTCCGCGCACGACCGCGCAGGCGCAGGCACTCGACACCCAGCTGCAAGCGCTCGCTCGCAGGGTCACGGCAGCGCTGCTGATCGACGTACCCGACGCGGACGTCGTGCGGCGCATCTCCGGCCGGCGCGTGTGTGTCCAGAACGGTCACAACTACCACGTGGAGTTCGATCCGCCCAAGCAGGAGGGAGTCTGTGACGAGGACGGCTCCGAGCTGATCCAACGTGACGACGACAAGCCGGACGTGGTCCAGCAGCGCCTCGAGGTCTACCACGAGAAGACCGCGCCGCTGATCGACTACTACGACGCCCAGGGTCTGATGCGCCGCATCGACGGCACCGGCAGCCCGTCGCAGGTGCAGGACCACCTGCGCGCGGCGATCGCCACCGCGCGCCTCGAAGACGACGTCTAGCCTCGAGTCCGCAGGAGTTCGCAAGCAACGTGATCATCAAGAAGAGCCCCGGAGAGATCGAGCGGATGGCGCAATCCGGCGCCATCCTGGTGAAGACGATGAACCTGCTCGCCGGCAAGGTCCGGCCCGGCGTCAGCACCAAGGAGCTCGACCGCGCGGCTGAGAAGTTCATCCGCTCGCAGGGCGCCAAGCCCACGTTCAAGGGCTACCGCGGCTTTCCCGCCTCGATCTGCGCCTCGCCCAACTCGATGATCGTGCACGGCATTCCCGGCCCCTACAAGCTCGAGCGCGGCGACATCATCTCGATCGACATCGGCGTGACCTACGACGGCTGGGTCGCGGACGCGGCGCGAACGTTTGCCGTCGGCCCAATCTCGCCGATCGCGCAGAAGCTGCTCACGGTGACCGAGGAGTCGCTGCACCGGGCGGTGGCGCAGTGCCGCCCCGGCAACCGCCTGGGCGACATCTCGAGCACCGTCCAGGGGCACGTGGAGGCTGCCGGCTTCGCGGTCGTGCGCTCGCTCGTCGGCCACGGCGTCGGGCGCAGCATGCACGAGGATCCGCAGATCCCCAACTTCGGCAAGCCCGGCACGGGCGTGCGGCTGGAGGAGGGGATGGTGTTCGCGGTGGAGCCGATGGTCACCGTCGGAGACCACGGAGTCCAGGTCGGCGATGACGACTGGGCGATCTACGCGCAGGACGGCTCGCTCGCGGCGCACTTCGAGTTCACGATCGCGATCACGGCCGACGGCCCCCGGATCCTCACACCGTGGCACGAGGCCGGCGACGGGCGGGTCGCGGCCTGAGCGGCGCCAGCGCGCGTGCCTGCTACCATCAACCGTTGCGCTCGGAGTGCGAGGTATCGCGCTGCCCAGCGTTTCCGCTCCGGTAGCGGCGGCCGTACGGGTCGCCAGAGCCGTGAGCTGGGATCACCAAAACCATTCAGGACGAGAGCGAAGCGACGTGAAAGTCAGACCGTCGGTCAAACCGATGTGCGAAAAGTGCAAGATCATCCGCCGTCACGGACGCGTGCTGGTGATCTGCTCCAACCCGCGGCACAAGCAGCGGCAAGGCTAAAGCGGCGAGCTAGCGCGATGACCTGTAGCCCTTTTGACGTGCGAGGCCGGACGCCCCGCGGAGGAAGCATCTGATGGCAAGAATCTCCGGGGTCAACATTCCCCTGAACAAGCGGGTCGAGATCGGCCTGACCTATATCTATGGAATCGGCCGTTCCACCTCCAACACGCTGCTGGCGCAGGTCGGGGTAGAGCCGGACCGCAAGGTGCGCGACCTGACCGAGGAAGAGGTCGTCAAGCTGCGCGACGTGATCGACGGCACGCTGACCGTCGAGGGCGATCTGCGCCGCGAGCGCTCCCAGAACATCAAGCGGCTGCAGGAGATCGGTTGCTACCGAGGCATGCGTCACCGCCGCGGACTGCCCGTGCGCGGGCAGAACACCAAGACCAACGCGCGTACGCGCAAGGGCCCCAAGCGGATGCAGGTGGCCGGTAAGAAGAAGGCGGGTAAGAAGTGAGCACTGACAGCTGATGCCGGCACCACGCAGGCCACAGAGGGGGCGTCGCCGGGTTCGCAAGAACATCCCGGTCGGGCAGGCCCACATCAAGACCTCGTTCAACAACACGATCGTGTCGCTGACCGACGCCGAGGGCAACGTGATCGCGTGGGAGTCCGCCGGCGGCGCCGGCTTCAAGGGCTCTCGCAAGTCGACCCCGTTCGCGGCGCAGGTCACCGCCGATGCCGCCGCTCGCAAGGGCATCGAGCACGGCCTGCAGAAGGTCGAGGTGTTCGTCAAGGGGCCGGGCTCCGGCCGCGAGACGGCGATCCGCTCGCTGCAGGCCGCGGGACTCGAGGTCACCGGCGTCAAGGACGTCACGCCGCAGGCGCACAACGGCTGCCGGCCCCGTAAGCGCAGGCGTGTCTGATGGCGCGTGACACCGGACCCCAGTGCAAGCAGTGCCGCCGCGAGGGACAGAAGCTGTTCCTCAAAGGTGAGCGTTGCCTGACCGACAAGTGCGGCGTCGAACGCCGCTCATACCCGCCCGGCGAGCATGGCCGCGGGCGCCAGAAGGCCAGCGACTACCGCGTGCAGTTGCGCGAGAAGCAGAAGGCCAAGCGCTACTACGGTGTGCTCGAGAAGCAGTTCAGCAACTATTACAAGAAGGCTTCGCGCCAGGGCGGGATCACCGGTGAGAACCTGCTGCGGATGCTCGAGTGTCGCTTCGACAACGTGCTCGTGCGACTCGGCTTCGCGGCCTCGCGCCGCCAGGCCCGGCAGCTGATCCTGCACGGCCACTGGACCGTCAACGGCCGCCGCGTGAACATCCCCAGCTACCAGTTGCGCGACAGCGACGTGATCGCGATCCACTCGCGCTCGACCGCGACCGACGTGATTCGCGACGCGACCGAGCTGACCGGCCAGGTGCCGGCATGGCTGCAGGCCGACCACGACTCGCTCACGGCCAAGGTGCTCCGCAAGCCCGAGCGGCGGGAGATCGCCGCGCCGGTGCAAGAGCAGCTGATCGTCGAGCTTTACTCGAAGTAGACCCAGCTTGATCTTTCGCCCGCCGACGGCGCGTGTGAAGCTAAACGCGCCCGGCGGCGCCAGGAACCCACGAAATTAGGACGTTAGATGCTCGACTTCCAAGTCCCCCGAATCTCCAGCGAGACTGTCGACGAGAACCGCGGCTCGTTCACGATCGAGCCGCTCGACAGGGGCTTCGGTTACACGTTCGGTAACTCGCTGCGGCGGGTGCTGCTCTCCTCGCTCGCGGGTGCGGCAGTGACGAGCGTCCGGATCGAGGGTGTCGCGCACGAGTTCTCGACGATCCGTGGCGTCAAGGAGGACGTGACCGACATCGTCTTGAACCTGAAAGGCGTCGTCTGCCGGATGCACTCCGACGCGAGCGAGATCGAGGCGCCGCTGGTCGTGACCGGCCCTGGCGAGATCACCGCGAAGGACATCGACCTGCCCTCCGGGGTGGAGATCCTCAACCCCGACGCACACATCGCCACGCTCGACAAGCAGACCAGGCTCGAGGTGTACCTGACGATCGGTCGCGGCCGCGGCTACCGTCCCGCCGAGGAGAACAAGTCACCCGACCAGCCGATCGGCGTGATCCCGATCGACTCGATCTTCTCGCCCGTGCGCCGCGTCGCCTACAACGTCGAGCAGGCGCGCGTCGGCCAGAAGACCGACTTCGACAAGCTCACCCTGGACATCGAGACGGACGGCTCGATCGATCCGCTGGCAGCGCTGCGTGAAGCGGCCGAGATCCTGATCTCGCAGCTGGCGATCTTCACCGACGCCGATCGCGTCGCCGAGCTGCGCGACACCGGCAGCTCGGGCGTGCTCGACTCCGGCCTTGTCGGGGGGGCCGACCCGGTACGCTCGCCGACCCGCGCGCCGAACGCGATGGACGACATCCTGATCGAGGAGCTCGAGCTCGGCGTGCGCTCCTACAACTGCCTGAAGCGCGCGGGCATCCAGACCGTCGGCGACCTGGTTGCCAAGACCGAGGGCGAGCTCAACGCGATCCCCAACTTCGGCAAGAAGTCGATCGACGAAGTGATCGAGACCCTGCACGCCCGCGGCCTTTCCCTTAGGGACGGTTGAATCGCGCGGAGCGCGATTCAATTGGGAGATTGTTGAATCGCCCTGGCGGGCGATTCAATTGGGAGAATTGCGCGGGCGCAATTCTCCCGCGCTCGCGGTTGACGGAGCGCGGGCCACTGCTGACGAAAAACGGATACCTTCAAGAGCGACATGCGCCATCAACGTAAGCGATACCAACTCTCTCGCAGCTCTGCGCATCGCAAGGCGCTGCTGATGAACCTCTCCAAGGAGGTCATCGAGCACGAGCGGATCAAGACCACCGAGATCAAGGCGAAGGCCGTCAAGCCCGAGCTGGAGAAGCTGATCACGCTCGCCAAGCGCGGCGACCTGCACGCCCGCCGCCAGGCGCTCTCGGCGCTCGGCCAGGACAAGTTCGCCGTGTACAAGCTGTTCGAGGAGGTTGCTCCACGCTACAGCGAGCGCCCCGGCGGCTACACCAGGATCCTGAAGCTCGGCCCGCGCCCGTCCGACGCGACCGAGATGGTCCTGCTCGAACTCGTGTAAAGGGCCGGCTGGATGCCGGCTCGTGGTGACCTCAGCGTACGCCGAACGGTCTCCCTCACTCCAAGAGTGAGGCGTACGCGGCCAGGAGCTGGATGCGGTCTCCACGCGCGAGTGGGCCGAGTGGGCCGATGACCGCTCAGCTGACGATCGAGTACGACGGGACGGGGTTCGCCGGCTGGGCGCGGCAGCCGGCGCAACGCACGGTGCAGGAGGAGCTCGAGCGGGCGCTGTCGACGGTGCTGCGGTGCCCTGCGGGCGTGCCGCTGACGGTTGCCGGGCGCACCGACGCGGGCGTGCACGCGTGGGGTCAGGTGGCGGGCTACGTCGGCGAGCCGGCCCGCGTATCGGCGCTCAACGCGCTGCTGCCCGCCGATATCGCGGTGCTGGCCTGCGGGCCAGCACCGACAGGCTTTGACGCCCGCCGCGACGCAACCTCCCGTGCTTACTGCTATCGCGTGCTGGCGCGGTCGGGGCGCGCCGCGCTGGCGCGCGCGCAGATGTTGCACTGGCCCCACCGCTGTGACCTGCAGGCGCTGCAGGCGTGCGCGGCGGCGCTGCGCGGCACCCACGACTTCACCGCGTTTACGCCGACGGAGACCTACCACGTGCGCTTCGAGCGCGAGGTGTTCGATGCTTTCTGGCGCACGCGCGAGGGGGGGTTGCTGGAGTTCTGGATCGAGGCCGACACGTTCATGCGCCACATGAACCGGGTACTGGTCGGGACGATGCTCGAGGTCGCGCGCGGGCACCGCAGCGTCGCCGAGTTCGAGGCGCTGCTGCGCGGCCGCCCCCGCACCGCCGCTGGACGAACCGCGCCCCCACACGGTCTCTACCTCGCCGGCGTCGGCTACGGCGGCGAGCGAATCCTCGCCAGCTTCGCTGTCGAGGGGGCGATGGTCCCGGCTCAGTAATTTCTGCAGGTGCCCTAACTAATAACTAAGCGCGCGCCCTAATAGTGCTCTGGTAGGTGGTCACCAGTTGTGTTGGGCCTGCTGATCGGGCGCTTTGGCGTGGTGGTGGCGTACCTCGAGTCAGCGGTCGGGGCGCGCGGTGGCTTGCTGGAGGGCGCAGCAACCCCGGACGGCCGGATCGACGCTCGCCGGGGAGATCTGCTCGGCCGCGGCGGGGCGAGGACTGCTGTGAAGCTGTTGAGCAACCCAAAGCGACGCTGCCTTTGGCGGTTCGGGCTCTCGAGCAGCTCTACGAGAGCCACGGACCCAAAACGGCTCAGCTGACCCCGGTTTGGGTTATCCAGCATGCGATCGGCGGCGTTCGCGGCGCCTTCCCGGGAGGCTGGGCGAAAAACGTCGCGGATTCCGTCGTTTTTCGCCCAGGCCCCTGCACAAAAGCAGTTTTGCATGACGGCCGCTCATCTACATCTACCAGAGCACTACTAAGGGCGGGTGCCCTAAGCCTAAGCATCGGCATCTGCGCCCCGGACCACGACGATCTTCGGCGCTGCATCCTCGATGTCGAGAGCGCCCTGTATAAAGCCAAGGAGCGCGGCCGCAACCAAGTTGCGGTGGTATAAGGGCACCCGCGCCCTAACGCGCCAAGCGCCTCGATCGCCGACACCCCGACACCCCGACACGCCGACACCCCGACACCCCGACACGCCGACACGCCGACACGCCGACACCCCGACACGCCGACACCCCGACACCCCGACACGCCGACACCCCGACACGCCGACACCCCTCAACGTCATCGCCAGATGAACCGTCTCGAGCCACCCAGCGGTGCCAGTTCGCCGATCAGCTTCGAACTGGCCGACGGCACCAAGATCGACCTCGGAGCGCTCGCGCGCCGACTGACCGAGCAGTACTACGAGATCTACCCCGACGACCGCGAACGCTACGGCGTCGCCGGACAAGCCTGGTGCGAGCACGACACCCGCTATCTGCTCGCATGGGCGCTCGAGGACGCCCGCGCCGGCATCGTCAACTGCGTCGAACAGGTCCAGTGGCTCGGACGGGTACTCGCAGCGCGCTCATACCCACTCGATCGACTCGCCCGCCACATCCAGCTCACCGCCGCCGCCCTTCGTAGCCCCGAGCTCGGCGAGACCGGCGCGCGCGCCGCTGAGCGCATGAGCGAGGCTGCGAGCGCACTGGACACGGGGCGCCGGGGCGGCGGCTAGCATCATCTCCAGATGGATGTCCTGCTGACCAACGATGACGGGATCGCGGCGGCGGGACTGCAGGCACTGCGCCTGGCGCTGCTGGAGGTGCCGGGGATCAGGCTGGCCGTGATCGCGCCCGACGGCAACCGCTCGGCGACGGCGCGCTCGATCACCACCCGCCGGCCGCTGTGGGTCGAGGAGGTCGACTTCGGCGACGGCACGGTCGGCTACGCGACCGACGGCACGCCGGTTGACTGCGTGCGGTTCGCGGCGCTCGGACTGGTCGCGGGCTTCAGCGCCGATCTGGTCGTCTCGGGGATCAACCACGGCGCCAACCTCGGCGACGACATCACCTACTCCGGTACGGTCGCCGCGGCGCTCGAGGCGGTCGTGCTGGGGCTGCCGGGGATCGCCGTCTCGCAGCAGTCCAGCGCGCGTGAGCTGGACTTCCGTCGGGGCCGTCTGCAGTTCGACTTCACGCTCGCGGCGGCGTTCACCGCGGCGCTGGCGGCCGACCTGCCCAACATGCCGCTGCCGCCGGCGACGCTGCTGAACATCAACGTGCCCGGCGGCGTGCAACCGGAGGTCGTCGAGGTCGCGAAGCTCGGCAAGCGGATCTACCGCGATGAGCTGGCGCTCGTCGAGCAGACCCCCCAGGGGCGGCGCTTGTACTGGATCTACAGCGACGCAGGCTATGACACCGAGCAGACCGGAACCGACCTGGCAGCGGTCGCTAACGGCAGGATCTCGGTGACGCCGCTGCACTTCGACCTGACCTATCACGAGGGCGTCGAGGCACTCGTCAAGCACGATCTCAACCGCCTGCTGCCGCAGGCTGCACGGCCCGCGGCGGACCTGTCGGGGTCGTGAGCGCCGCCCAGTTGACGCCCGCTCAGCGCGCCGCCCAGCTGCGCGCCGAGCTTGAGCAGCACGGCTACCGGTACTACGTGCTCGACGACCCCGAGATCGGGGACGAGCAGTATGACCAGCTGATCGACCAGCTGCGCGCGATCGAGGCCGCGCACCCGGAGCTGATCACCCCCGACTCGCCGACCCAGCGGGTCGGCGGCGAGCCGGTCAGCGACCTCGAGAAGGTCCGTCACCCGCAGCCGATGCTGTCGCTGGCCAACGCCCGCTCGGCGGACGAGCTGCGTGCCTGGATCCTGCGGATGCGCAACCACCTCGCGCGCGAGGGGATCGAAGATCCGGACTTCGAGTTCGTCGCGGAGCCGAAGATCGACGGTCTGGCGATGTCGCTGCTGTACCGCGACGGCCTGCTGGAGCGCGGCGCCACCCGCGGCAACGGCGAGGTGGGGGAGGACGTCACCCACAACCTGCGCACGATCGCGGCGATCCCGCTGCGCCTCGGGCTCGAGCGCCCGCCGGCGCTGGTCGAGGTGCGCGGTGAGGTCTACATGTCGCTGCCCGACTTCGCGGCGGTCAACGAGCGCCGCGCCGAAGCGGGCCTGTCGACCTTCATGAACCCGCGCAACTCGGCGGCCGGCACGATCCGCCAGCTGGACCCCAAGCTCGCGGCGGAGCGGCCGCTGTCGTTCTGGGCATACGCGATCGGCACGACCGACGGGATCTCGTTCGCGACCCACTTCGAGGCGCTGCAGTGGCTGCGCGAGCGCCGCTTCCCGGTGCACCCCGACATCAAGAAGCTGCGCGGCGAGGAGGACGTGATCGCGCAGTGCCGCTCCTGGGAGCAGCGCCGCGGTTCGCTGCAGTTCGAGATCGACGGGGTCGTGGTGAAGGTCAACGACACCGAGCTGCAGCGCCGCCTCGGCGTCGTCGGGCGCGAGCCACGCTGGGCGATCGCGTGGAAGTTCCCGCCCACGACGGCTGTCACGACGCTCACGGCAATCGGCTGGAACCCCGGCAAGTTCGGCGACCTGCACCCGTACGCGATGCTCGAGCCGGTGCGCGTCGGCGGCGTCACGATCAAGCTCGCGACGCTGCACAACGAGGAGGACCTCGCGCGCAAGGACATCCGCGAGGGCGAGCGGGTAATCGTGCTGCGTGCCGGCGACGTGATCCCGCAGGTGCTCTCGCCGGCGCCGCATATGGCCGAGCGCGAGGACCGCCCGCCGCGGCCCCATCCGCCGCAGCGCTGCCCCGTTTGCGAGACGCCGACGGTCAAACCGGAGGGCTCGGTGTTTACCCGTTGCCCCAACCGCGAGTGCCCCGGCCGCCGCTGGCAGCTGCTCAAGCACTTCGTCGGCGCGATCGAGATCGACGGGCTCGGCGAGCGGCAGGTGAGCCTGTTCATGGAGCTCGGCTGGGTGAGCACCGCCGGGGACTTCTACCGGCTGGACCCCGAGCAGCTCAGCAAGCAGAGCGGCTTCGGCGAGGTCTCGGCCGCGAAGCTGATCGCTGCAGTCGAGCAATCCAAGCGCGTGCCGTTCGGGCGGGTCCTGTACGCGCTCGGGATCGAGGAGGTCGGCTACGTGACCGGCCGTAACCTCGCCCAGCAGTTCCGCACGGTCGACGCGCTGCTCGCGGCCGCGCCGGAGGAGATCGAGCAGACGCCCGGCATCGGCGCGAAGATGGCGCGCACGATCCACGACCAGCTCGCCGACCCGCAGATGCGCGAGCTGATCGCCGACCTGCGGGCGCTGGGGTTGACGTTCGAGCAGACCGGGCCGGCGCCCGGCGAGGGGCCGCTGGCGGGCAAGACGCTGGTGCTCACCGGAACCCTGCCGGAGCTCACGCGCGAGCAGGCAAGCGAGCTGATCGTCGCCGCCGGTGGCAAGGTCACCGGCTCGGTCTCGCGCCGCACCGACTACGTGGTCGCCGGCGACAGCCCGGGCTCCAAGCTCGCGCAGGCGCAGCGGCTCGGGGTCCCGATGCTGGACGAAGCCGGGCTACGGGCGCTGCTCGCCGGCGAGCCGCCCGAACCGGAATCCGCAGCGGCACAGCTCGAATAGACTCGCCGGCCGCGGTTGCACGTTACGCGCGATTGCACCATAAATTGAGCCATTGTGAGCAAGGCGTCCGGACACGCTAGAGCGGTGCGCCTGCGCTGGAGCTTTGCGGCGCGAGCGTGGTTGAGCTGGGGCTTGCCGCCAGGGGGTCGTAGTTGGCCAGCGCTACGCCCATCTGATCCTCCATCTCGTGGCCGTAGGTGGAGTCCGATTGGCCGTTCAGCAGGAACGCGAACACGATTGAGTCGCCGTTGCGCGCGGTGCAGTAGCCGACGAGGTTCGCGACGTCACGCAGGGTGCCGGTCTTGCCGTGGCAGTTGTCGTCCGCGCGCGTGCCGAGCATCTCGTCTTGCATCGTGCCGCTGATGCCGGCGATCGCCAGCGAGCTCGTGAAGCTCTGGTTGGATTGCATCGCGATCAGCAGCGACAGCACCTGGGTGGCAGTGGTTCGGTCGTAGCGCGACAGTCCGGAGCCGTCGTCCAGCCGCGGATCGATGCCGAACTGGGAGGCGATGAACGAGCTGACGACCGCCGCCCCGTCGGCGGTGGTGCCGCCGCCGCCGAACTTCGCGCCGATGTCCTTCAGCAGCGTCTCGGCGAAGAAGTTGTCCGAGGGCGCGTTGGTGAGCGCGATCAGGGTCGCGAGCGTCGGCGACTGGGCCTGTGCGATCGGCTTCGCGTCAGCCGGCGTGATGCCGGTCGCGGTCGGCGTTCCGCGCCGGATCTTGACGCCGTCGGCGCGCAGCGCGTAGACCAGTTGCTGGGCGGCGAACTGCGCCGGATTGGGCGCCAGCGCCGCCTCGGCGGCGCTCTCGAAGCCGTCGTCGTAGGTCAGCGCGCTCAGCTCCCCTTCGAGCTCGAGGTCGGCGCTATAGCCCGTTGCGGGCGTGCCGCGCAGCGCGTCGAACGCCGACTCGTCGCCGATCACCTCGCCATCGATCTGGTGGATGCCGGCGGCGACCACGTCTGCTGCAAGTTGCTGGACGGTCGCGCCGACGCCGTTGCCGTAGGCGGCGTCGTTGAACGCGGCCGAGCCGAACGTCGGGTCACCGCCGCCGCGCAGATAGATGGTGCCCAGCCAGACGCCGGCGGCGGACAGCGTGCCGACGCCGAGCACGCTCGTCTCGAAGGTCGCGTCCGGTCCGAACTTCAGCAGTGCCGTCGTGGTCGTGTACAGCTTCTCGACCGATGCCGGCAGCCGGGGAGCGTTCGGTGCCAGGGAGAACAGCGTCTGGCCTGAGGTCGTGTCGAGCACCAGGGCGCTGTCGTCGCCACCGGCCTGGGCGATGTCGGCGGCCAGCGTGTCACGCAGCGACTGCTCAGCGCTCGGGATCGGCGCGCTCGTCGCGGCCGACGCGCAAGGCGCGCTCAAGCACGACGCGACCACGCAGCTCAGCAGTGCGCGGCGCGCCGCGCGGCTGATCGAACTTGCCGGCATCGCTCATATGTAACCCAAAACCAGCCCAAAAGGTGCGCCCGCGCCTGCATGCACAAAAAGTTCGTGAGGTCTGACCTATGCACGTGCGAATTCGGACGTAGAATCCGTTCGCATGGACAACGTGGTTGAGCTCGATTCGGCAACAGGAACCCGACCGACGCGCACAGCCTCGTCAATGCGAAAGAAACCGTCTCGTTCGGCGCTGGTGTTGGGCGGTGGCGGCTTCACCGGCGCTGTCTATGAGATCGGAGCGTTGCGCGCTCTGGACCTGCTCAGCGTCAACAGCACGGTCAACCAGTTCGACGTTTATGTCGGCACGAGCGCCGGATCGCTGGTCGGTGCCTCGGTCGCCAACGGCGTGACGCCCGAGGAGATGATGCGCGTCATCGTCCAGCAGGGCCATTCGACGTTCAAGGACGTGCGTGCCAATGCGCTGCTGCAGCCCAACTACCTCGAGTTCATCACCAAGGGCGTGACGCTGCCGCTCAAGCTCGCGCGGCTGTTGCGAGCGTTGGTGCAGGACTTCGGCTCGGTGACCGCGGTGGACCTGGTCACGAGCTTCGCAGAGTCGCTGCCATCGGGCCTCTACTCGAGCGCGGGGATCGCGCGGTATGTCAAGGATGTGCTCTCCGACCCGGACCGCACCGATGACTTCCGCCTGCTCAAGAACGAGCTCTACCTCGTGGCCACTGACCTCGATACGTGCGAGCGGATCGTGTTCGGCTCCGAAGGCTGGAACGACGTCCCGATCTCGACCGCCGTGAGCGCGTCGTGCGCGTTGCCGATGGTCTACAAGCCGGTCAAGATCAAGGATCGAGAGCTGATCGACGGCGGCATCCTGTCGACCACGAACCTCGATCTCGCGGTCGAGGCGGGCGCCAAGTTCATCGTCGTGGTCAATCCGCTGGTGCCGTACGTCAACGACTTCGAGAAGCAGATCAACACGCTCACCGGCTCGCGGGTCCGGCGTGTCTCGGACATGGGCTTCCCGCACATCGGCTACCAGACGTTCAAGCTGCTCATGTACCAGCGGCTGCACGAGCTCGCGCGGCGATGGGAGCAGCGCTATCCCGGCGTCGACATCATCCTGATCGAGCCCGAGGCCAACGACGAGCTGATGTTCCAGACGAGCGCGATGAACTTCACCTCGAGGATGGATGTCGCTCGCCACGGCTTCCAGTCGGTGACGCTCAAGCTCGCCCACGACTATCCGCACTTCAAGCAGATCTGCGCCCGTCACGGGATCGAAATCTCGATCGCGCGCGTCCGCAAGGTCGTCAAGCATTTCCAGGCCGAGAAGGAGAAGGCCAGCGCCTGGAGCAAGATCATGGAGCAGACGACCTCCACGCTGCTGCGCCAGTCCGCCCAGGACTGAACGCCTCCTTTCCACGCGGCTGCGCCACAGTCGCGCACCGGCGCTCCCGGGGGTGGGCGGCTGCCGGGCCGCCAACTGTTTGGGCTGGGCCGCCGGGCCGCATCAAACTCTGCGTCGGTCTGTATCGGGTGGGCCGAGCCAGTCGATCCTGCCGCGGCGCACGCTGTCGCTGTGGCCACGCGGCCAGCGGTAGCGTCAGCCTCGCTTTTCGGCTGCGAACCCATCCTCGGGTTTCGGCTACGAACCGAGCCTCGCGTTTCGGCTAGGAACCCAGCCTCGCGGTTCGGCTAGGAACCCAGCCTCAGGTTTCGGCTACGAACCAACTCAACCGGCGACTGGCCCGGCTGGCCCATCGCAAACCCAAACAGCCCGGCGTAAGCCGGGCCTATAAGACTTCGTGCGGCTCTAGGCTGCGGCGACCTGTGGGTCGCCCGGACTCCCAAGCACCTCGTGCAGACTATTGAGGAAAAGTGTCTTGTCGATCTTGCCGTTGAAGATCGGGACGCCCATCTCTACGCATTTGGCAATCACATCGCGGCGATCAAGGCCAGACTCGCTTGCGAGCTCGGTGGGCGTCAGGTGGTTGGCCATCGGTGCGCTGCCTCCTTGTCGTTCACTACCTGGCGACAAGTATTGCGCGTTCTGCGGACGCGTCAATCGAAAATTCGGCCAGGGAGCTCCGCTGAAAGCAGGGTTGCGGAAGTTTCCTGAGTAGCAGCGTGTGTGTTGAGCGGATCTTGCCGGTGCGCCGCGGAATGGGGCATCGGGCCGGCGCGCGGGCGCCTGTGGGATACTGGGACGATCGGGGCGTGGCGCAGCCTGGTAGCGCGCACCGTTCGGGTCGGTGAGGTCCCCGGTTCAAATCCGGGCGCCCCGATATCAGAAAGCCCCGCTAATGCGGGGTTTTTCGTGCTCAGATTTGTAGCGCACCGGGCACTGCAGATGGCAAATGCGGTCCCTGGGTCGAGCCCAGCCCGCCTTGGGAAATGCCTGCATGTCCGGCAGATCAGGCCAACTGGGGCGTCTCTCCGCCCGG
Organism: uncultured Solirubrobacterales bacterium; assembly: GCA_963709135.1. GTDB lineage: Bacteria > Actinomycetota > Thermoleophilia > Solirubrobacterales > Solirubrobacteraceae > Palsa-465. Next base: position 155,220 of record CAVPVI010000015.1, read on the forward strand.
TTCGGTCAGGTTGCACGGGTCATGCAGGCCGCTCCGTCAGATAATCCCTGCTCATCGATGGGTTCGCTGAACTGCGTCCGGAGGCAGCGGCTCGCTCTGTGCCCAATGGGTGCCCAAACAGGGCGACGATTTCAAGCGATCCTCTTTCTTGATGCGATGCGTGTGAACGACCGTTTCCCGTTGGCGAGTTCGGTCAGAGGACTGCCGCTGCGGGTTTGCCCGCGGCCGCGCGACGGGCGAGGAGTGAGGTTCCGGTGATCGCGACGGTGATCGCGGTGACGATGTAGAGGGCGATGATGATCAGGTTGCCGGCGATGCCGTAGGAGCCGAAGTAGACGATGTGTCGTAGGGCCGTGACGCCGGCGCCGTTGGGCAGGGCGGGGCTGATCGCTCGCCAGAAACCCGGGAGGAGCGGGGCCGGGTAGGCGCCGCCGGCGCTGGGGTTGCCGAGCACGACGAACAGGATCAGCGTGAGGCCGACGCCGAGGGTGCCGAGGAGGACTTGGAAGCCCATGGTGACGACGGCGGCGCAGTAGACGATCAGGGCTCCGAGCGCTGAGATGGCGATCAGGTGGCCGGTCAGCGCACCGAGGACGGGCCCCACGACGATGGCTCCGGCGAGTCCTGAGAGGATGGCGTAGGGGACGAGCACGATCAGGCGGATGATCGCCCGGCGAGTGGTGGCGGGTCGTGGCCGTGTGGCGATCCCGAGCAGGGCGGCGACGAGGTAGCCACCGACCAGCCAGCCGACGACCAAATAGAAGCCCGACAGTCCGCGGGCGTCTCCCGCCTGGGCCGGGACGGCGTCGGTGACCGTCGCGCGACGGTGCTGCGCGGCTTCGGTCTGAGCGATGACGTCCTCCACCGCGGTCGCTGTCGCTGCGCCGCCGCCCCCGGCGACGAGCAGCGCGTCGGTCTTGCCCGTGGGGTTGACGATCAGCAGCCCGCTTGTGGACCCGTGGCGCAGGAGTGTCCGGCCGATCGTCTGATCGGCGACGGCGGTGGCGTGTAGCGGCTGGCCGTGGATCGCGTTGAGTTCGCTGACGAGGCGGACCGAGATCTCGGCGGGGGCGAGGACGGCGATCGGCACCCGGTGCGGGCTTGGGTGGTGGAAGGCGCCGACGTAGGAGAACACGAAGCCGGCCTGGATGAGCAGCACCCCAATCACCAGCAAGAACGTGCGGCGATCGAACGCGTCCAAGAATTCGGCGAGGAAGCGTTGTTGTGCGGCTGGCGCCGGTTGGGGCTGGGGCTCGAGGGGTGTTTCGTTCATTGTCGGTCCTGTTCGTGGTCGGCCGACGTTGTTGTCCGCTGACTCTTCGGTACAATACATCACCGTATCGGATACGTCAACGTATTGAACCGAGGATCATGGTGCCCGAGCACACACCGAAGCGATCACCCAGCCAGCAAGCCCGTCGGGCGAAGCTCCGAGCCGACGGGACACCGGCGCGGGTGACCCGCCGTCGACCGGAAACCCGCGCCCGGCTCCTGGACGCTGCCTTTGGCGTCTTCGCGACCCGCGGGTTCGGACGCGCAAGCATCGAAGAGGTGTGCGAAGCGGCGGGATACACACGCGGCGCCTTCTACTCAAACTTCGACAGCCTCGACGAGCTGTTCTTCGCCCTCTACACCGAACGCAGCGAACTGCTCGCCCACCGCGTCGCCACTGGCCTGGCATACCCCCCTGCCGACATCCGCGAACTCGTCGCCCTAGCGGTCCAAGCGCTCATGGTCGACCGCGACTGGATCCTCGTCAGCACAGACTTTCGGCTCTACGCCGCCCGCAATCCCGAAGTCGCCGCCGCACTCCGCGCCCACCGCGACAAGCTTCGCGACGCGCTCGCCGTCTCGCTGACCCCCACGATCGACCGCTCCGGCCTACCCGCATCGCTGCAGACCCCTGACGGACTCGCCCGCGCTGTGATGGCCATCCATGACGGCGCCACGACCGAATTGCTCCTCGATAACGACCCCGCCCAGTTCAGGTCCTGGCTTGCCGATCTGCTCACCGCCCTGCTCGACCACCCTAGCCACTCACGCACCCCCATACCGGCCAAGCACCCGACCCCCAACTCCCAGTAGCGAGCGCGGGAACCGAGATCGACGAGCGCGATCCGCCGTCGCTGATCCGCCGACAACTCAGGCAGGCAATCCGGCGTCGGTACCAACCCGATGTGTGAAACGTCCGAACGCGAAGGCGGGTCCAGCTGGGGAGCTGGCACGGGATTGTCTGGCAGCGGGCGTCGAGCCGCGAGCTGGCCGGTCTCATTAGGCTTCGATGTCGACGATGACCGTGCGAACCAGCGGAATCAGGCAGCCGAGCGTCTGGGCGAGCGTCGTCAGCGACCACGCGTTGGTGTTGCGCGATTGGTTGCTGGGTCTCGGTTTCACCGAGGATCTGATGATCCCCGGAGAGAAGGACGGGCGGGTACCCCTTGACATCGTGCTCGACCCCGACCGCCGTCAATGCTCGCTCGAGGCGGTCGGCGGCCCCTCGCAGTGAGCGATCCTTGCCGCCGTAGGTTCCCACGATCGGGCAAGCCTGGCGTAGGAAGCTGGCCGTGTAGGCGTCCTTCGGAGCGGTGCCGTAGTTGACGCTCGAGACCGTGAACCCGCGGTCGGCGGCGAGCAGCAGGCCGTTAGCACCTGCTTTCCTCGCCGGAGCGGCATCTCGACGTCTTCGTGCGAGTCCCCTGCTGAGCGCGCGGGAAGCGCGCTCGGCGCAGCGACTGGGCGCTGTCGGACGATGCGTTACAATGCGTTTCATGTCGGCACGCCAGTTCTCGGCTCGCTTGGACGCGGGGGTCGTCGACCGTCTCGAGCGTCGCGGGGCGCGTGCGGGCTTGAACAAGTCGCGTCTCGCGGAGCGCTACATCGATGAAGGGATGCGGATGGACGACCACCCGGGAATCGTGTTCCGTGATGGCCCGACGGGCCGGCGCGCCGGCCTCGCCGCAGGTCCCGATGTGTGGGAGGTGATGAGCGCCTTGCGGTTAACCGGGCTCGAGGGCGACGAGGCGGTGCAAGCGACCTCCGAGTGGTCGGGCCTCACCGTTCGCCAGGTCCGAGACGCCGTCGGCTACTACAGCGACTACCCAGCCGAGATCGACGAGCGGATCCGTCTGAACGTAGACGAGGCAGAGGCCGCGGAGCGGCGCTGGAGTGAGCAGAGTCTCACGCGGTGAAGCTGCTGCTCGACGAGATGATCTCGGCGGTGGTGGCGGAGCAGCTTCGGGCTAGCGGGCGCGATGTCGAAGCGGTCAGCGAGCGTCGGGAGCTTCGAGGACTTACCGACGAGAACCTGTTCGAGTACGCGCAAGAGACGGAGCGGGCCATCGTGACGTACAACCGCGACGACTTCCTGGAGCTCGATCGACGTTACCGCGGACGAGACCGGAGCCACAGCGGGATCGTCATTCTCAACCCGCGCCGGTTCCCTCAGGGGCCCGGGTCGATAGGACCGCTTGTGAAGTCGCTCGAGGAACTGATCTTGGGCGGCTCGCCGTACGAGAGCTTCATCCACTGGCTCCAGTGATCGGGTCCCCAGCCGATTGGGCACACAGCCGATTTGTGTGCCCAATCGCCGGGGATCGATCGCAAAATCCGAGCTTCTGCGATGACCTGGCCGATCGCGCAACGTTGCAAAGTTCCAGTGTTGCAGGGAAAATGCTTGAGAGATGCACGGTTGCGTGCGTTAGCCGCTCGCGCATCCTCGCTGTGGCGCATCACGTGCGCGTAGACGCGCAGCGTGAAGGCCGGATCGGCGTGCCCGAGCTGCTGCATCACGTACCGCCTTGTGCTCGGTCAGGATCTCCCGCAGCAGGGGCAGCATGTCGACTTCGCGCATGCCGGCGTCGGTCTTGTCGCGCCCGACCTCGAACACCAGGCGAGAGCGCTCAGGTCCCCCGCTGGAGTGTTTCACTGGTTGGGGAAGGCGTCGGCTCGCGCGGCGGCCCAGGTGCCGTACAGGTCGATGACCGTCGACGGCGCAGGCCAATCTGCCTCGTGCAGTCGGTTGAGCGCTGCGCCGCCGCGGCTGCGGGCGTGTGTGCGTGACCAGTCGGCGGACGATGGCGGACTGCCGTAAAGATCCCGTCAGCCGCGCATCGCGTCGGGTGGCGACGTCATCTGGCTGGCGCGCCACGGTGACGACGGAATCGCGTCGGCCCTGGATTTGGCGAATGGGAGGGCAGCGCAGCATCGCGACGAGAGCCCTGCTCTTCGGTTGACGCGCTGCTCGTGAGAGCGGCGGGAGGGCGGCCCTCGCCGGTCAGGCGATCCCTCTTCGTTGATTTGCGTGTCGGTCGGACGGTCAAGGCCGGACGAACGCGCACGTGGCAATGCGACTAGCGAATAGGGTGCGCTTGACTAGATAGCTCAACTGTATATACTGTGCAGTATGGCGAGGCGAACGATGAGATCACTCTTGCTAGTGATCGGATGCCAGCAGCACAGCCCACAGGAGGCACCACAATGAACGCACCGACCGACAACACCGCTTCAAGAGGTCTCCGCGGATGGTGGGCAACCCCGCCGCGATCCGGCTTGGCGCGCTCGATCGCGCCATGGGAGTACCGCCACCTCCGCGCCTCTGGGGTCGTGCGCGGTGTGTGTGGCCTTCTCCTCGTCATTGGCGCCATCGCTTTCCTCTCATACAACGCCTACGCATTGGCAGCCGCGTTCCTGGTTGTTGGGACGCCGAATATCGTGGCGTTCTTTTGGTACCTCAGCATGGCTCGCTCCCAACCTCGCCGAACCTGAACCCGCGTTCGGTAATCGATGGAGGTTCGCCACGCGCGTTCCGGGCCAAGCCCCCCGCCTCGGCACTCGCCGTCAGCCCGCCAGTCTGAAACGCTGCCCACTTGACCGACCGAGAGATCAACGGGAAGTCAGATGAAAACGACCTTGACTGGCCACCACGTCAGCATGGCGGCCGTGCTTGTCACCGCCGGCCTGGTGGCGGCAGCATGCGGCAGCACGCCGGTCACCGTCACCGATGCGGCGGCGCCCAAGCCGTTGGCGTCTGGGTCCTGGCAGTATCCAAACAGCGACCTCTCGAACACCCGGAATGCTGCGGCCTCGACGATCACGTCAGCAAACGCGTCCGGGCTCACGCAGGCGTGGACGTTCCACATCACCGGACTCGCGGCAGCAGGCGTCGGGCCCGACGGTGCCCTGGCCGCGAATCCGGTCGTGGTACATGGGGTCGTTTATATCCAGGATCTCGACGCGAACGTGTACGCGATCGCGCTCGCGACGGGCAGACTGAAGTGGGAGTACGAGCTCAATACGCCGATGAAGACGGGGCCGGGACCGGACGGCGTCGCGGTCGCCGACGGAATCGTGTACGGCGTCTCGCCGAGAACGGTCTTCGCGCTGAGTGCCCGCACCGGTAAGACGATCTGGGTCAACAGCCATCTGCTCAGCAAGGGCCAGGGGACGTTCGAAATCCAGCCGGAAGTGGCAGACGGTCAGGTGTACCTGGCGAGCGCGTACGGCTCGGGGCCCGGCGGCGGGGTGCTTCTCGCGCTCAACGCAGCAAGCGGCAAACTGCTGTGGAGGTTCAATACCGTTCTCGGCCTGGACGCTGGCGTTGAGGCCATTGGCCTGGGCTCGGGCGGCGCCTGGGAGACGCCGCTGGTCAGCAGCGACGGGTCAGTGACATTCGGCATCGGCAATCCCTATCAGTCGGTCGCCTCGGCGGTCGCGCATCCCTCCGCGCAGCTTTACACCGACAGCGACGTGAACCTCGACGCGGCGACCGGGAAACTGCGCTGGTACTACCAGGGCGTGCCCAACGATTTCATGGACCACGACATGCAGGCCTCGCCGATCGCGGCGAGCGTCAAGGGCGTCTCCGTTGTCCTCGGCGGCGGCAAGATGGGCTACGTCTATGAGATGAACGCCCAGACCGGCAAGCTGATCTGGAAGACGCCCGTCGGCGAGCACAACGACCATGACAATGACTCGCTCCTGGCGCTAGAACACAAGGTCACACTCAAGGTGCCCTTCACGGTTCTTCCCGGATCGATCGGCGGCATCCTCACCGACATGGCCCTCGCCGGCACCAGCATATACGTGGTCACCATCGACCTGCCGTTCATCTACACAAGCTCGAAGATTCCCGTCGCGGTAAAGTCCTCCGGCCCTCTCGCCGGAGAGGTGGAGGCACTCAACCTCGCCACCGGCAAGGTCGAATGGGACACCAAGGTGCCCGACCTGCCGGTCGGCGCCGCCACGGTCTCGAACGATCTTGTCTTCACCACGCTCTACCACGGTGTCCTGATCGCCCTCAACCGCAGCACCGGCACGATCGTCTTGCGCCTCAAGCTGCCCACCTCAGCAAACGCCCCGATCGCCATCGCCGGGAACACGGTGATCGTCCCCGCAGGCGGCCCGAGAACCGGCAAGGCGAGCGGCAGCGGCAATCCGCAAGTGGTGGCCTACACCGTACCCGTCAAATGAGACCCTGCCGCCGCCGTGTGACCGCGGCACGCTCCCAGCCGCGGCCCACTCTCCCGACGATCGACAAGCAGCGCTGACGCTGGGGGCTGATCCGGCACGTCCAGACGCCCCCTATCCGCCTCCAAGCGATAGCGGACAGTGGAGCGGCGTCGGGCGTGGAGTGGCGGTTAGGGCACCCGCAGAAATTGCTGGCGTTTCCGACGGCGTCTGGACGCGCCTGACGCCGCCGGCTCGCCCTCACATACTCCCGGTATTATCGGGCGAGCCGGCGACGCCAGACACGCCCAGCCACTCGCCGGATTGCGCCAGTAATTTCTGCGGGCGCCCTTAGGTCTAGGAGTCGCCGACGAATGGTTGGTGCGGTACGTTCGCTTGGAGATGGAGTCGGTTGCCCAGGATGAGGGTCGGGGGCCGCGGCTACCGGGCTTTCAAAGTGCGGTATGCGAGATAGAAATTCAGCGCCGCCGGCAGCAGTATCACCAGACCCGACCAGTAGCCGGCGTGGCATGCGAAACCGGCGCCGATGAGCAGCCAGATGCCAACGGTGATGCGCAGGCTGGCACTGGTGCGGGGCCGCCTGCGGTCAAATGAGGAGAGGAGTTGCATAGCAAGAAGGGTCAGCCTGCGGCGGCTCTTGACCAGGTCAGGAGGAGTGAGGCCACGTCCTCCCCGGAGCAGGGCCCGATGCCGGAACCAACCCATCGAGTTTCGGAAGTCGACTCGCGAGGCCTGTTGTCGGCCGAAGCGATCCGAACGTGCCGTCATGAGGGTGCGGCTGAGTCGGTCGACGCTGAGCGGCCGAACGTTCTGTCGTTGATGGTGATCCCTTTTTGGGATAGCCGCAGACGCATCCACAGCGCATGCTTGATCAGATTGGCGGCCTCTCCCGGCCGGGGCCGCTGGTGACCCTCGTCGGCGCCGGCCATCAGCACCGCGAGGATCTCCTGCTCATGCTGGAGCCGGAACGCACGCGGGTAGCCGGCCAACAGCCGGCTGTAGCGTCGCTCAAGGCCCGCGAAGTCACTCACCTGGCCACCCCTGCGGCCGGCTTCAAGCGCGACATCGCCACGCGGGCGTTGGCCTGCAACCGGGCGGCCTCCGCAGCCAGCAGCTCCCCGCCGGCGGGCGTCAGCCGGTAGTAACGGCGCAGTCGGCTCTCCACAATCTCCTCCCGGTCGACCTCGATCAGCTTGTCCGCGCGAAGACGCTCAAGCGCCGCGTACAAGGTTCCGGCCTTCAGCGCAACCAGGCCGGCTGAGATCGCCCGGACGTCGGTGATGATCCCGTAGCCATGCTGGCTGCCCGCAGTCAACGCCGTCAGGAGCAAGAACGTCGCCTCTTGCATCGCCCGCCTCGCCATAATTACCAGCATATACAGTTGCACTATCTAAATCAAGCCACCAACTCGATCCCCGCCAGTCGCATTGCCACGTGCGCGCTCGTCCGGCCGTTGACCGACCGACTAACCGCAATCAACGAAGAGGGGATCGCCTCATCGGCGAGGGCCGCCCTCCCCAGGTAGCGCATCATCGGACATCCACGGCAATCTGCCCGCGCTGAGGGCGGTGCTGGCCGAAGTCGGTCGAGAAGGGGTCGAGACAGTCGTGATCGGCGGCGACGTCGCGGCCGGTCCCTTGCCCGACGAGACCATCGAGCAGTTGATGGCGCTTGGCGTACGCGCGCGCTTTGTTCGCGGCAACGCTGACCGAGAGGTCGTTGACGCGTACGACAAGGGGCGGCGACGCCCCGAAAGCGAAAGCGGCCCGGCGGAGCGGGCCGCGGCGTTCGCCCCCCGGATTTCGCGCAACCAACGAGATTTTCTTGCCGACTTCCGCACGACGGTAGTTCTCGACGTCGCCGGTCACTCGCGGCGAACCATCACAGAAGACGGTTGGTCCAAAACGCGACACGGAAGTCATCACGACCGCAACAAGTGACGAGCGCTTGAGGGAGATCCTCTCGGGGGTCGCTGAGGCGGTCGTGGTCGGTGGTCATACCCACCCGCCAGTTCGATCGTCGGCTCGGCGATCACCGCTTCATCAACGCCGGCAGCGTCGGTCTCCGTACGAGGGCCGCGCGGGCGCCTACTGGGCGTTCGGCGCATCAGCCGCAGCCCGAAGGTCACCCTGAACTTTCGGGCACGGCCCAAGTGGACGAGTCACGCTCGACCGCCGGACAGGACGCTGCATGGGTGGCCAAGTACGCCGCCGAGTGGCTATGCGCGGCTCGCCGTCCGGCGCGCCGCTCTCGCGCCCGGTGGGGTTCCTGCGCGGCGAGCAGGAGCCCTCCGTGCACTCGCCTTCTGACACCAGTGCGGCCGTCTTCTGAAACTGACACACGGCACACGTCGAATGGAACACTCTCAGCCGTGCCAAAACCCGTGCCGAAACCCGCTGGCTATGAAGGCGTGATGTCCGAGCGTTCTGGAACGATCGCCAGCATGTCTGAGCCCGTCGGCTACGCGCGTATATTCACCGGCGAGCAGAGCCTCGATCTCCAGGTTTGACGCGCTCAAGCACACGGGGTGCACGCGGATCTTTCAAGACGTCGCCTCTGGGTCGCTCAAGCACCGCCCCGAGCTTGACCGCGCGCTCGATTACGTGTCGAACCGGCGACGTGCTCGTCGTCTAGCGCCTGGATCGTCTCGGGCGTGGCCTCAAGCAGGGGCGCCTCATCGTCGGAAGGTGCGCCGCGCGTCGTGGTCGAATACCGTTGGTGCATGGTGCAACGCGGCGCATACCCCGCGGACAGGGCAGCGGCCCTGTCCGGCGTCCCGCTTTCGACAGTTCATTGGTGGGCGCGTCACAACGTGCTGATGCCCAGCATTTCCGCGCAACGGATCAAGCTGTGGTCCTATCCAGATCTAATGGGGCTTCGGATCATCTACTGGCTTCGACAGGTCAAGGAGGCCTCAGACGGTGCCGCGGTCCCGCGGACGGCGATGCCTGCCGTCCGCCGAGCGCTCCAGCAGCTTGCGGAATTGGACATGGCGCTTTGGAGTGAGGACACCGGTCCGACCGTCCGCGTGGACCGAGGCGGGAACATCATCGTCGCCTCCGCGCCGGAGCCCGAAGCACCGCACCGGCAGCGCGCACTGAACGCAGGCGCGGATGATCTCCTCAGCGTGACGGACCCGTTTCGAGCTCTCGAGGGCTCACGCGGTCCAGATCTCCTAAGGCCCCGACCGCTGCTGCGGATCGTCCCCGGCAAGCTGGGCGGGTCGCCACACGTTCTGCATACCCGTCTGGAGTCGCAGGCGCTGGGTGCGCTCGCGGAGGGTGGACTGCCCGAGGTCAAGATTTACCGGCTCTATCCGGGTGTAGACCCCGAGGCCATCGATGATGCGCTCGACCTAGAGCGGCAGCTTGCACGGAACCTGCGGCCCGCAGTCGCTGCCTGAATGCCAGAGGCGAGTGGCGGGTCAAGAAGCGCACCTTCGGCGATGTCGCGCCGCTGACTTCGGGTGTCTTGGGTTGTCGCGACCGTGACATGGCCATCGTCGCGCTGGTCGTCCGCTGGCCGGGCGGCGGCGTGTCTTCGGGTGAACGCGCGCGTCATTCCGGATCGCGGTCGTCTATTCGCCGGCGCGCCGCCTGGCCCCAGGGCGGTAAGGAGATCTCCTCAATGCGAAGCGACGTGCTTGTCAAATCCGGCGCCGCCGGCGGCTTGGCGGCTGGAACCTAACCAAAGTGGCGAAGCCAGAACAGCCGGAGCGCCGCTCAAACCTCACGCGGAGCGCAGCCCGCGTGCCCAGTCGACGATCGCCTTCGAGCCGGTAATGATCGACCCGTCGTCGGTGACGAGCACCGGAACATCCTCCTGGCCGGTAAGGTCAACGATCTCCTGCCGCTTTCCTCGCCGGCTAAACGGCACGTTCTTGAACCCGCCGACGACTTTGACCTCGTAGGACTGCCCGGCAGCGTCGAGTGCCTTCGCCGCCACCCCACAGGGATGTTTGACGAGCGGCGCGTTCGCGCCATGGGTCTGGGCCGGGCAGGTGTACAAGATCATCGCGTGACGAGATGCTACCGGCCGCACCCGAGCGGCGATTGCGCGCTCAATGGCTGCCGGTGTGGCAAATCGCCACGTCCCATTTGTGCGCGAATGACAGACCTCAATCACAGCCCATCCACCAGCGGGCTTCGCGACCGCCTGCTGAAGGTGTTCGACGGATGTCGCGAGCGCGTCTCACATCGCAAGAGCCCTGGACCCGCCGCCACACATCGAAGCACGCTGGCAGGTCTGAGTCGGCTCGATGCCGGCCTGGGATACGCTCTCCGACGACGGCCTTCCACGGTACGAACAGGGCAGAACGGGTTAGAGGCGACCCGGACCGATCCGCCGAGACGATCGGCCCGAGTTTCGGGGCCGACAGCGCGCAGCGCTCCAGCCTGCAGGCCTCCAGCGCGCGGGAGCAATGCGTGGTCATGTCGGCTCGACCAGCGAAGGCTGGCCAGGCCTCTCGGAGGACCTCCGACGCTCCGCGACGGCATCGCAGAGCGGGAACGCTCAGCGGACGCGCCCAGCTGCGCCCGCGATTGGAACGCGATCGTGATCCTTGGCGCCGACCGCAACGCCGGGGCGAGTGTTCCGTCAACGCGTCCACACGACGTCGAGCGACAGATCGCGAATGCGATCGCGCGGGCGCGCCCTCGGTGGAGACTGTTGATCGCGCCAGGAGCGACGACGCCGATTCCGTGCTCGAGGCCGACGCTTTTGTCGGAGCGCTTGCTCAGAACTTGGCAGGCGCTGCCGGTCCCGACGAACCCGGACTGGTAGCTGGCCGGCGGCCGGTCAGCTAACGCCGGGCCGATGTGTTGTGGCTCCTTTAGGCAAAGCGGCGGTCTCGCCAACCGAGCGGAGACGGCTGCGTTCCGCCTCGTGCTTGCTGCCGAAGGGGTTCGCAGCTAGCGATCGCGTCCTCATGCCGGCCGCCTGAGCGCAGAACGGCGCAGCGCGAATCCGAGCACAGCCCTGCTAATCGCCGATAGCGGGGCTCGCGTGATGGTGTGCAGGATCCCCGCGATGCCTATGCAACGGTCCGCCGTGAGACCGGCTCGTCGACCGGCCCCCACGCTGTGGGGCGTCGGGCGAAAGTCGGGGAACCTAAAGTGCTGAGCGCGCGGTGTCGATGATCTTGCTAGTTCAGGTCTTCGGTTGGAAGAGTTCCGAAGAGACGACCGCTTCCGCTCAGCAGATCGCAGCCTCCGCGCGCGAACTGTTGTCTGACAACGCCCAGACGCTCAACCACCTCGTCGCAAGATTCCTGCTCATCACGTGAACCAGCCGCCGCTCCCCTCACCGAGAGCCGACCGTGCGCTGAGGAGAGACGGAACGCAACACGCCGTCCGGAACGGTCGATTTCTCAGCCCGCTGCAACGGCGTAGTCGACGCTGAAACGGTGTATCGCAACGAACGTATATCGTCTTGTGGGCAATCGCTTCTGGCGGCCGTTCGCCGCGTCCCGCTGTGGGCCGTGCTCACGATCGCGACTGCGGTGTATCTGAACTGGATGATCGTGCGCTGGGGGCCGACGGGCTCACGTGAAGTGATCGGCGATCTGTTTCAGACCGTCTTGAACCTCGCCGTGGTGGTGTTGTGCTGGCGGGCGTCCCGCCGGTGCGAGAACGCGGCGCCGCTGCAGTCTGCGTGGAAGCTGCTCACGGTTGGCGCTGCGATAGGGTGCGCGGCCAACGTCGCGCAGCTCTACTACGAGGGCCTGGCCGGAGGACTTCCGGCAGTATCGCTCGTGGACGTCTTCGCGCTGTGCATGTACGCCCCAGTCGTCGCGGCGCTGATCCGATTTCCGGTCGCGCGAAGCTCGGGGCTGCAACGCATCCAGCTGGCGCTGGACGCCGCCGTTCTGGCGCTCGGCGGCTTTGTTGTGATGTGGTATGTCGCGCTTGGGCCAGCCGTCATGCGCCCGTCTCGGCAATCGCTTCTGCAAGGGGTTGTCTCGGCGCTGTACACGCTCGGGGACCTGAGCGTGCTCGCCGTCGCGGCCGGCGTGTCGATCCGCGGCACGACGCCAGCCAGCACCCGTGCGCTGCGGTTGTTCGCCAGCGCCTGTGTTGTGTTTGTCGGCGCCCACGTTGCCTATGGATACGTCACGATCCAATTGCACATGACTCACACCGGCGGCGATTGGCTTGATCCGATCTGGTGGGTGGGGCTCGTGCTCTGGGCGCTGGCGACGGGCGCGCAGCGCCAGGCCGAGTCTGGGGAGCTTGACCGGCTGCGCAACAGCCGACGGCTTCGCCGTCATCTGAGCTGGGCTCCGCACCTCGCGGTGGGCTTCTCGCTCGGGCTGCTGGTGTACTGCGAACGCGACGACCGGTTCTTTCCCGCGTTCAGCGTGCTGCTCGTCACCGTCGCGCTGATCGTGCTGGTCACGATCAGACAGCTCGCCGCTCAGCGAGAGATGCTCGTCGTTCAAAGCGAGCTGAAGGCCGCACACGACGAGCTCGCCACTCTGGCTACCACCGACGCGCTGACCGGACTGCCCAACCACCGAGCGCTCGTTAGCGCGATCGACCATGAGCTCGAGCGCGTGCACCGCAACGGACACAACTTCGCGCTCGCGTTTCTGGACATCGACCACTTCAAGGCGCTCAATGACACGCTGGGGCACCGCGCCGGCGACAACGCCCTGCGCGAGCTCGGACAGATCCTGCGCGCCACCCTACGGTCGGTCGACATCGTCGGACGCTGGGGCGGCGAGGAGTTCATCGTCCTGTTTCCCGAGATCGATCCCGACCAGGCACTCACATCCGCCGAACGGCTGCGCGCCACCGTCGCGCAGCACCGATTCAGCGCCGCCGGCGAAGCGCACCTGACCTGCTCGATCGGGGTCGCCAGCCGACCCCAGGATGGGATCGACCGCGACTCCCTGGTGAGCGCCGCCGATCACGCGATGTACGTCGGCAAGCAGCTCGGACGCAACCAGGCGATCGCGGCGAGCAATCACGCCGCCGCCGCGCTGGTCGCCGACAATGCCAGCACCACCAGGGAAGAACAGAGCCTCGTCGGGGCAGTGGAGGCACTGGCCGCGGTCGTCAACGCCCGCGACAGCTACACCGGAGAGCACTCCGAGCACGTCTCGAGCCTCGCGCAGCGCGTCGCGCTCGAGCTCGGCTGCGACGCCAACGAAATCCACACGATCGGGCTCGCTGCCCTCCTGCATGACATCGGCAAGGTCGCGGTCTCCGACGCGATCCTCAACAAGGCCGGCCGGCTGACCGACGAGGAATGGCACGTCATCCGCCTGCACCCGCAGGTCGGAGCCGACATCGCCGGACGCATCCCGAGATTGCAACCGATTAGCCCGCTGATCCGCTCCCACCACGAGCGCTACGACGGCACGGGATACCCCGATCGCCTCGCCGGCGACACGATCCCGCTCGGCGCCCGAATCATCTGCGCAGTCGACGCCTACAGCGCGATGGTCACCGACCGACCCTACGCTGCCCCCCGCACCCCCCAGCAGGCCATCGATGAGCTACGCCGACTCGCTGGCGCGCAGTTCGATCCCCGCGCTGTCCAAGCGCTTGTCAACGTGGTCGAGGCCAACGATCCACCAGCCCGCCCAGATCCAACGGACGTCACCGCAACCGGCCGGCAGCCTTCCTCGACGCGCAAGCTCACCCCCGCGCACGGCAACAGCCGGTAAGAACCGTCGCTGCGGTTGTGAGCTCACCGGCGCAGGAATCGCGTGGTCGCCACGGCGGGGCCGACGCGGGCTGCTCACGAACGCACCGGAGGGTCGCGGCCCGATGATGGCTCGTCGATGGCATCCGGGGAGCTACTGCGGGTCATCGCTAGCCCACCACTCCGAATGCGCCTGCCGGGCCTGACGCCGCGCGGGCCGAGCCTGGTTTCATCGACGCCAGCCGCTTCGTCTCACCCCGGTTGAGGCTGAACGCCTTGACCTCGACGAGCGCCTGGTTGCGGTCAGGGTGCGGATCGGGCGCGTCCACCAGTTCGGCGTGTAGCGAGGTTGTGGAGGAGACGAGTGCGCGCAAGCGTGGAAGAGTAGGCGCAAGGAGACCAGCCGCCTCGCCGACGATCGGTACCGAAGCTTCGAGCACCGAGTACGCGCCGCGGAGCAGCTCAGGCGCTCGCGCGTCAGCCCGTCGGCGATCATGCACAGCACCCTGTGGGGCGCATCGATCGCGGCCATCGCCGAAGCGGCCGCGATCGCAACACCAGAGCGCAATCCTCGCCGGAAGCAGGGCGGACGCAACGCTGTGCAGAATCTGGCGATTACATAGGTGGATAGGTGCGCGCCGCGGCATCAGTTTCGCGACGCGCAGCACCGCGCCAGCCGGCGCGGCTCGTTCCAGCTCCGTACTTCCACGCGTGTCTCGCTGGGTGGCTAACCGACGTGTTCGCATTCGACGCGGCACGCTGGCGGTATCTGCGCTAAAGGCGGTTGGCGGCGTTGGGCGAGCTTCCGCGGTCAGGTAAGCTTGCAGATCGCATCGCCGGTCCGGACCATGCCGGGGATGACGACGCGGGCGTTGATCCCACGGCAGTTGAGTGCGCGCCCGTCAGGCGAGTTGACGAACTTCTGAGCATCGATGCCGAAGCGGCGGACGAACTTGCCGCAGCCGAGATGTGGCTCGTCGGTCACCTCGATCTCAGCGGCGCCGACTGCCAGTCGCGTCCCGGGCGGGGCGTTCTCGGCGCTGAGATCGAAGTCGACGTAGAGCTGGTCGCCTGCAAGTGGCCAGCGGTCGCGCTCGCCCGCTATCGCCGCGGCGACGCGCGCGTTCATCAGTGTGAGCTGCGCCTTGGGGTTGGGCATCCCGGTCGCGCTCGTCGGCTTCGCGCTCCAGTTGTCGCCGATGAGGCCGTTGGTTGTGCACAGCTCGCCGCAGGTGATGACCTCTCGCGCCTCGATGACCGGGCGACGGACGATCAGCTCGATCCGGCCTTCGGTTGACGGCGCGCCGCGGATCTGATCGAGCCACTCGCGCAGCTCGTGCAGCGGGCGCTGATCGGACATCAGGCAGAGCATAGACGTCGCCATGTTGGCGGCCCAGCACAAGAAGCCACTCACTTGGATCAGCCATACCGGCCGGGGACAGATCGCGCGGCCACCGATCGGCAGCTAACCCGTAGGACCAACTTGGCCGGTCGCTTCGCGCGGCCGTTCTTGCTGGATCGCGCTGGCCGGCGCCGCTCACCGGCGACCACGTCCACTTCCACCGAGGCGTTTCGCCGCGCAACAAAGGGTTTCGGTATCCGCCGGACCCGCCGACCTGGAGGAGATCATCGCGGTGATGCGCGCTGCTGGTGATGGTCCCGACGGCGTCAGGCTGCGCGGTGTGATCGTGGTGCTCTGGAGCGCAGGGCTGCGGATCAGCGAGGCGCTCGCGCTCAACGAGACCGACCTTGACCGCGACCGCGGCGCGCTGCTTGTCCGCCACGGCAAAGGCGATAAGCGGCGGAAGGTTGGAACGGTCCGCTGGGCGTGGTCTCACCTCAAGCCGTGGCTCGAGCTGCGCAGCACCCTGCCGGTCGACGGCTGTTCGCGTCGTACGCGGACCGACACGTGGTCCGCGTGCGCACCGGCAGGCGTCCGCGAACAGCTCCACCACGCCGCGCTCGCGGCTGGGGTCCGTCGCCGGTTCGCGTCGCATCAGTTGCGGCACCCGCACGCGGTTGAGATGTCGCGTGAGGGGATCTCGCTGATCGTGATCCAGCGCCAGTTCGGTCACGGGCCTTTCGGTGTAGGTGACGATGGTGTGGCTCGTTGTTGACTCCTGCTTCGTTCTCAGGGTTGTGGTTGCTTGCATCAGGGTCAGTTTGTGCCGGCCAGAGCGGGCTGCGGTTGGCGGATCGTGGTATTGGCAATCGCATCCGACAGCTCGTCGCGGCGGACGAGCGCGAAGATCGCCGGGATCGCGAGCAGCGCGATCGCGCCGAGCACCCAGAGCGCCTGCTGGAAGCCGCCGGTGAGGGCCGCGGGTGCGGCGGTGCCGGCGCGCACCAACGTCTGGGTGTGGCTCGCCGCCAGGCTTGAGGCGATCGCGATCCCGATCGCTCCGCCGAGCTGCTGGCTGGTGTTCAGGAGCCCGGACGCGAGCCCGGCCTGGTGCTCTGAGACGCCGGCGAGCGCGGCGATTGAGATCGGGATGAACGCGAACGCGGTCCCGGCGCCGGCAACCACGAACGGGCCGGCGAGGTTCGCGATGAAGTGTCCGTGGACGGGCACCTGGGTAGCCCACAGCACGCCCGCGCCGATCAGCGTCATCCCGATCGCCATTACGATCTTGGCGCCGCCACGGGTGACCAACGCCTGTGAGATGCCAGCGAGGGCGATCGAAGTAAGCGACGCGGCCAGCCATGCGAGACCGGTCTGCAGGGCGCTGTAGTGCAGCACCTGCTGCATGTAGAGGGTGCCGACGAAGATGAACGCGAAGAAGCTGCCGCCCAACAGCAGCCCCGCCGCGTTCGCGCCGGCGAGCGTGCGCAGCCGGAAGATCGACAGTGGCAGCACGGGCTCCTTCGCCCGGTTCTCGATCGCGAGGAACGCGGCCAACAGCACCACGGATCCTGCGAGCACGGAGACCGTCCGCGAGGCGCCCCAGCCGTACTGCGGTGCCTGGGCGATCGCGTCGACCAGCAGCACCAGCCCGCCCGTGCCCGCGACCGCACCGAGCGCGTCAAACCGCCGGCGCATCGTCTCGAGCCGGCTGTCGGGCACGATCCGAGGCGCGAGCGCCAGCGCAGTTGCCCCGATCGGGACGTTCAGATAGAAGATGTACTGCCACCCGGCGTACCGGGTGAGAAGCCCGCCGGCGATCACACCGACGGTCGCCCCGCCGGCGCCGAGCCCGCCCCAGATCCCGAGCGCCTTGTTGCGCTCGGCGCCCTCGGCGAACATGTTCATCACGATCGACAGGGCGGCGGGCAGCATGATCGCCGCGCCAAGCCCCTGAACAGCCCTGGCTGCGATAAGCGACACCTCGCTGGTCGACAGCGCGGCTCCCAGCGACGCCACCGTGAACAAGGCGAGCCCCGCCATCAGGATCCGGCGGCGGCCGAGCAGGTCCGCGGCGCGACCGCCGAGCAGCATGAACCCGCCGAACGTGAGCGCGTACGCGGTCACCACCCACTGCAGGCTGGTCGCGCTGAAGTGCAGATCGCGACCGATCGTGGGCAGCGAGACGTTGACGATCGTCAGATCGATGACCGTCATGAAGAACGACACCGCCAACAGCGCGAACGCGCGCCAGCGATTGATATTCGGGGATGTGGACATCATCGGACCTCCGGCGGTCGGAACACGGACAGAAGGTTGGGTGTTGGTGTGGTGTTGCATCGCTGCCTCCTCTTGGGCTGTTGTCGCTACGACGAATGGGACGCCGTGATCGGGACACGCCGATGCTGTGGCCGCGCCGCGTACGCGTAGGGGTGATGGAACACCTCGAGCGCGCGCTCGCCCTCGCGTACCGGAAGCTCGAACGACGGTGCGCCGGCCGGCTGTTTGCCCCGGGACGATCTACAGTTCGGCGATCCGGCCCGCGAGGAAGCGACGCTCCGGCTCTGAGCTGGCGAGCTTCAGCGCCCGTTCGTACGCTGCGCGCGCTTCGACGGTCCGGCCGAGACGACGCAGCAACTCGCCGCGGGTGGAGTGCAGGTACTGGTAGTCGTCGAGGTCGAGGTCGAGGTCGAGGGCGTCGACGATCTCGAGCGCCTGCTCGGTTGCCCCGGCCTGGGCGACTGCCACCGCGCGGTTCAACTCGACCACTGGCGAGTGCGTGATCTGCGCGAGCTTGCCGTATAGCGCGGCGACCTTTTTCCAGTCGATACGCTCCTCGACCTGGAGCGAGGCGATCGCGGCTTGCAGAACGTACGGCCCGCGGCCGCGCAGGGCGAGCGCGAGCGCGAGCGCGGTGCGCCCGGCGGCGATCTCCTCCGCGTCCCACAGCGACCGGTCCTGGTCCTCGAGCAACACCAGCTCCTCGCCGGAGAACCGCGCATCACGCCGCGCGTGCTGGATCTGCATAAGCGCCAGCAGTCCGTGCACCTCCGGCTCGTCAGGCATCAGCGCGGCGAGCACACGGCCCAGCCTGATCGCCTCGCCGGCCAGGTCGAAACGGCCCGAGTAGCCCTCGTTGTAGATCAGGTACACGACCGCCAGCACCGCATCCACGCGGTCGGATAGCAGGTGCTCGGCCGGGACGGCGAACGGAATCCCGGTCGCCTTGATCTTTGCCTTCGCGCGCGATAGGCGCCGTTTCATCGTCTCCTCGGAGACCAAGAACGCGCGCGCGATCTCCTCCGTCGTTAGCCCACCGAGCGCCCGCAGCGTGAGCGCGACCTGCGCCTCGAGCGCCAGCGCGGGATGGCAGCAGGTGAAGATCAGCTCGAGCCGCTCGTCCTCGATCACCGTGTCGTCAAGTTCGTCCATCGTCGCTTCGGGCACCTCCAGCTGACGGGCCTTCTCGGCCAGCGTCCGCTCGCGTCGGATCCGGTCGATCGCACGGTTCCGTGCGGTGACCGTCAGCCAAGCGCCAGGGTTGGCCGGGACTCCGTCGCGGGGCCAGCGCTCCGCAGCGACCGCGAACGCCTCCTGAGCGGCCTCCTCAGCGAGATCGAAATCGCGAAGGAAGCCGACAAGCGAGGCCAAGACCCGCCCCCACTCGTCCCGGAAAACCTGGTCCAGCAGCGCTAGCGCTCCACCAACGGCCGGACCTCGATCGCGCCGCCGAGACGGGCCGCCGGGATCCGCGCCGCCAGCTCAATCGCCTCGTCGAGGTTGTCCGCCTCGAACACGTAGTAGCCACCGAACACCTCCTTGGTGTCGGCGTACGGGCCGTCGGTGGTCAGCGTCTTGCCGTCCTGCACACGCACCGTCGTCGCGGTCTCGAGCGGCTGGAGCTGCGCGCCGCCTCGGGCGCGCGGGTCCTCCGCCAGCGCCATGTACTCGGCGAACACGGCCGTCTGCTCGTCCTCAACCAGCGCCTCGACGTAGCCGGGCTTTTCGTGGATCAACATGGCGTACTTCATCTGGAACCTCCTACGGAGGAGAGTGGATTGTCGCCCTAACGACGAACGGGCGCACGCTTAGGGGACAGCTTTCATGCGAACCGGAAATGCGCGAACGTCCGTCAAGCCAGGGCGACGGCAGGAAACCAGGTCAGTCCGGCGATGTCACGCGTCCTGCTCGGCGCCTTTGCTCGGAAGAGCGCGTCAGGCCAGACCCATCGCCGTCATCGTGCCGGCCGTCGGACTCGCTCGTGGCGAGGAGCGCCACAGCCGGCGACGGGCCGGCTGGTCCTGCCTCGTTGATCGAGCAGAATTAGGGCAACCGGCGTCACGACCCGTGTGGACTGTGCTGCTCTGCCGGGCTGCGGCAGCGGCTCGGCGACCGTCGCGTGCTTTGCATCTCGTCGAACTCGATCGTGCAGGATTCCGTTCGGATCGCGCCAGCTTGCCATCGAAGCGTAATCCTGCAGGCGTAGCCGCGGAAGTTCTGTCCCCTGCGGCGGTGTCTGTTCGTCGCAGGTTGATAACGATCTTCAAGGAGGGCGTATGCAGTTCGCGGTGTTGGTCTATGAGAAGCCAGGTACCTATGAGGCGCTGAGCGCTGCGGAGCTGGAGCAGATGACTCGCGAGTATCTCGAGATCGCGCAGCTCCCGGGTTACATTGGCGGTGCTCAGCTGAAGTCGATCGAGACGGCGAGCGCGGTGCGCGTCGAGGGCGGCGAGACATTGATCACGGACGGCCCGTTTGCGAATACCAAGGAGGTCTTTGGCGGCTTCTACCTCTTCGAGGCGGAGAGTCTCGATCCGGTGCTCGAAATCGCGGCTCGCTGCCCCGCGGCTCGGCTCGGCGGGGTGGTCGAGGTCCGTCCGCTGGTGCATCTCCACGGCATGGAAGACGCTGGTTGATCGAGCGTCTCTTTCGCGAGCGGTGGAACTCGGGCACCCGCGTTGCGCGGTCTGCAGGGCTGAGCGGTCGTCACTGATGAGCCTCGGTTTGGGGCGCAAACGCACGAGGCCTCTCTTGGCGAGGATGCTTCCGCGCGCGAGCTTGTGCTTCTGCTCTAGGGCGTGTTCGTCGATCTTGTCGCGCTTCCGTTCGCCGCCCGCTGGGCGCGATGTCAGTTCCAGGTGAAGGTGATGGTCGCGTGTGCGGGCAGCGTGTAGGTGAACGCTTGGCCTTGCCAAGAGACGGCGAATGCGATGGCGGTCGGGGCGGTGTTGTTGGCGACCAGCACTTGGGAGCCGTCCGGGTTCTGGAGGGCGACGTCGTCGATGCCGGCGCTCGCGCTGAACGCGGATGTTGGATTGGAGGTGGTGTAGGTGACGAACGAGTTTGAGTTCACGCGGACCGCCCCGGGCTGCACGAATTTCGACACCTGCCCCAGCTGGTAGTACTTGCCGCTGTAGCTGACTGCGTGCGTGGCCTGGTTGACGGTCACTACGCCGTTGCAGCCGCGGCAGCCTGAGTTGGGGGGCTCAACGGGTCCGCCCTGCGGGTCAAGCGCGATGTTCCAGAGCACTACCGTGCTGGCGTAGTTGCGCAGCGAGCTGATGAGCAGCTCGATGTCGGAGAAGCCGAGAATCTCCGGCGAGCACTCCGACACTATCTGCGGGAGATTGGGGAACTGCTGCTCGAAGGCGCTCATCGCGTCCGGGTTGCCGCTGTAGCAATGCCACGCGATCCCCGCCAGGGCCGACGCTGCGGGGGTGCTCTCTAGCGTGGTCGGATACGACGGCAACGCCCAGTTGAGATCCCAACCGTAGATTTTGGTCGGCAGGCCGGCGGCCTTCAACGCTGGGGCGAGATACTGGGAAGTGAACGTGGCCTCGTCGTTCGGCTGCAGTTCTGCTCCGGGGTACTCTGCGGGGACCCCCGGTTCGTTCTGCGCTGTGATGTCCTGCACGGGGACACGTTGTGCGGCGTATGCCTTGATGAACTTCACGAAGTACTGGGCGAGCTCCGGATAGTCGGCCGCCAGAATCGTCCCGGCGCCACTGAGGTTATCCAGTGCGTCGTTGGCTTTCATCCACGCTGGCGGGCTCCACGGGTTGGCGAGTATCTGGGTTTGCGGGTTGACCGCCAGCGCCTGCTTTAGCGTCGGAATGATGTAGGCCAGGTCGTGAGCTATCGAGAAGTGCGCCAGGGTGGGGTCTGACTCCCCCGCCGGCATCTCGTCATAGGTGTAGGGCACGCCGGTGGTGGTGAAGTCTGAGGCGCCCATCGGGACCCGCAGGAAGTTCAGGTGGATGCCCTGCGCGCCGAATAGGTTGTCGATGACCACGGACCGCGCTGCCGGCGACAGCTTCGTGTAGAGCAGCCACGCGGATGCGTCGGTCATCGCGGCGCCGAACCCGTTGACCTGCTGGTAGCGGACGCCGTCGTTGACGGTGATGACCGGCAGGCCGCCCGTGGAGGCGGTGCCGAAGGCGACGTTGGGCGCTGCTGTCAGCGCGTCTGACAGGTTGCTTGTGGTCATTGTGACGTGCACGCTGGGCCCGCTGCTCGGCGTTGGGGTGGGGCCGGTGGGGGTCGGGGCGGTGGCCATCGTCTTGGCCGGCGGCTTTTTGGTCGACTTCTGCTTGCGCTTGGTGATCTTGGCGACCGGTTTGCTTACCTTGGAAGCGTCGCCGCGGGTCTTTGTCGTCTTGGTGGACCTGGCGACGAGCCCGGCAGACGTCGGGCGGTGATTCGACGCGCGGGCGGAAGCCGGTGCGGGGCCGATGCTCAACGCGAGGAGCGTGAGGAGAATCACTTGCAGGGGCCGGATGTAGGCGCGCGGAGCCACGCAGCCATCGTCGGCGCCGGTTGTCCAAGCAACCAGCGTTCGCGATGCCCTTGGACAGATGTCGGCCGGTCTATGTCCAGACCGTCGCGCGGCTACGGGACCCCAGGTCGCTGCAGCGGCTCAGCTGGGCGACCGCGCGATAAACGGGATGACTACTCGGCTGGAAATTGGCGGCTCGTCCGCTCGATCGAAACTCCCGCCCACCAGCAACCCGAATGTTCGCCACGTTGGCGGTGGTGCGTGGCGGTCATCGATGGCGAGGCCTTTGTCGGCCGTGCGTGTTTGACGCGCGATGCGCGTAGTCTCGACCCTGGTCATCGTGCCCGAACGTCGACTGGGCTGCGGGTACCGCCAAAGACGCGTAGGACGGGTTCGTGCTCGGAGCGCGCTGGCACCGTGATCGTTCTACGCTTGCGGGGGCGTGCCGGTACCGCCCCGTCATATTGTTGAGCGCCGCGCGCGGCGTCGCGCACAGCTGCGCCGCCGGCGACTCGGAGCGCTCAGTGCAGCGCTCGCCATGGCCGTCATCGTAGTTGCGGCCGCGTTGCTCTCCGGCGGTGGCGGTACGGGCGGAGCCCGACCGAGCAGGCCGCTGCTGCGACCACTCGCCGCTGCCCTCCCGAACAGGCGTCCCGCGGGTAGAGCGGCCCGGGTCGGCGCGAGCCGGGAGTTCCAGCGGCTGCTGCGGCTCGGTCTGCCGATCTACTGCGGCGGATCTCGCGGCAATGCGGTCGCGTTCACGTTCGATGATGGACCCGGCGTCTACACCCACTACGCGATCAAGAAGCTCACCCAGGCGCACGAGCGGGCGACCTTCTTCGTCGTTGGGCGAAGCATCGAGGATTGGCCCGGCTTCTTGTCGCGCGAGCTCAACCTCGGGGCTGTGGAAGACCATACGTTCACGCATGTCGCGCTGATCGCGCTGACCCCGAGCCAGGTCACCTACCAGTTGCAGGCGACCGCTCAGCTGATCCATGCCGATACGGGCGAGCGGGTGCGGTTCTGGCGCCCTCCGTACGAACTGCACAACGCGACCGTCGACCGCATCGCTCAGCATCTCGGATTGGTGGACATCCTCTGGGACGACGACTCGCAGGACTCATTGGGCGCCAACTACGCTGGAATCATCAAGAACGTTGAAGCGGGGCTACGCCCCGGGGCGATCATCGAGATGCACGAGAACCGCGGGCAGACGATCCGGGCGCTCACGACCTTGCTGCCGGAGCTGCGTCGTCGCCACTTGCGGTCTGTGAGCGTGCCGCAGCTGCTGGCGTCGGACCCGCCGTCGCTCGCGCAGGTCCGCAAGGGGCTCTCCGGCTGCGCCCACGAAGGAGAGGTGATCAGCTCGGGCTTGCCCGAGTAGCGGCGCCTAGTAGAACTCGCTGCCCTCCACGCACGCCACCTCGAGCTGGGGATTGTTCGAGGAACTGTGTAGGCACGAGCGAGAGAGATCCCGCCATCGCTACGACGACGAGAAGCAGGACGCGGAAGAGCAGGACCACGACCGAGCAGGAGCTGGAGCGGGGGATCGAAGCTTGAGGCCTTCGAGGTGGCGCGGCCGTCGGAGACCCCTCGGCGCTCCCGTCGGGACGTACATCGCTTCCACGAGCGCTTCCAGCTCGCGGCCAGCGCTCGCACGCGATCGTGAACGCCTCCTGCACCGCGTCTTCGGCGATGTCGATATCGCCGAAGACGCGAACCAAGGTGGCGACTGCCCGTCCGTGCTCCTCGCGAAACGCTCGCGCGACATCACCGTGGTCAAGCTCGCCAGTCAGTCCTGCGGTTCCTCTTGGAACGGGCGTACCTCCACCGGGATACGGCACGCCCGCGCGGCCTTCCGTCCCCATGCCAGCGCTGCGTCCAGATCCGGCGCCTCGATCACCCAGATCCCACCGATGTGCTCCTTGCCCTCCAGAAACGGGCCGTCGGTCACAAGCACCTCGCCGTCTGAGAGTTTGAGCACTGTCGCGGTGCTGGACGGATGCAGCCCCCCGGCGAAGACCCAAGCCCCAGCGGCTCGAAGCTCGTCGTTGACTGCGCCGACGTCCGCCATGATCTGTTCGATGTCGGCAGGCGGCGGCGCGCTCTCCGTGACATCAGGGTGATATACGCTCAACAGATACTGCTTCATCTGACCAGCCTCCTGTAAATCGCGGGGCACGGCCCGTTGCCTGCCCTCTTGTCATCTACACGAACACGCATCTTCCAAATCGACATCCCAGTCGCATGCCGGAGCGATCCGGCCTCGCCATCGCCGTCAGCAGTTAGTGGCCACGAAAGATTAGTGGGCCATTACGTCGTGTTTGAGGGCTCATGATCGACTCTCGGGACGGCTCAGCGCTGGTGTTTGTCCAGTTTCTGAACGTTCTCGGAACTTTCTTGCCCGGCGCGATCGTCGCTATCGCGATGCTGGCCGGACTAGGGACCGCACGCGTTGCCGGCGCGCCCGGGTCAGCGGTCGCGCTGCGGGCCGAGACCGCCGCGGACACCCAAACGCCTGCTGCGGGCAGGCAACTGGCGCTTGTCGACGTTGCCGTGGCCACCTTGTGGATCGCGCCCGACCAGACGCGACCGCTCGATCGCCCCTCGCTCGCCAACCCGGTGCGGTTGAGCGCCTGGCTGAACGCCATGGGCAGCGCCGAGCGGCGGTGGCTGGTGGGCCGGCTCGTCACCCAGGCGCTGTACGGGCAGCAGGTCGAGGTGCTGGCGCGGCGAGGCGCGTGGGTCGAGATCTCCCTCACCGGCCAGGCGACCACAAGCCATCTGAGCTACCCCGGGTGGCTGCCCGCTCGCCAGATCCTCACCGCTCCGAGCGCTCCTGCACAGACAGCTCCGACCACGAGCACCGGCACGCTAACGAGCACGGCCACGTCCACAAGCTCGACGACGTCCACGAGCCCGCCCCCGTACACAATCCCGGCGCAGTCCTCCTCGACTGCGGTCGCGACCCCTCCGGCGCCAACATCTGTGGCGATCGTCACCAAGCCCACGGCCTGGTTGCTCCAGCTCACCGCGGCCGGAACTGCCGGGGCTCGCCTGATGCTGCTGAGCTTCAACACCAGGCTGCCGGATCTCGGGCAGACCGGGGTCTGGACGATCGTCCAGACGCCGACCGGCAGCCGTGATCTGATCGCGCGCTCCGACGTCTCCGTTGAGCCGCTGAAGGCTCGAGCTGCAACTCCCACCGGCCGGCAACTGGTGAGCACCGCCGAGAAGTTCCTCGGCGTTCGCTATCTGTGGGCAGGCACGTCCGCGTTCGGGTTCGATTGCTCGGGGTTGACCTACACCGTCTACGGCGCCTTCGGCATCGTCCTACCGCGCGACTCCGCAGAGCAGGCCCTGGCTGGCCAGCGGGTAGCCAAGCAGGCGCTCGAGCCAGGGGATTTGGTGTTCTTCGCAACTGACCCGCCTTCTCGGGCAGTCACGCACGTCGCCATGTACATCGGCGCGGGAAACATCATCGAGTCGCCGAATTCCGCCGGCGCGGTCCGCATCATCCCCCTCGCCGCACGGGGCGACGAATACGTGACCGCGCGGCGCTACCTTCCTGCAGCATAGGTTTCTCATGGGGAGGTGCACATTTTTATGGTCGATAACACTCGTTATGACTACTAGCCTGTAAGGGTCGGTGAGATCCCCGGTTCAAATCCGGGGCGCCCCGATGTTTTTGACGGGCATGCGGTGCGCGCTCCTCGCGCAGGGAGTGCGTCCCGCCCGCCCGGCTATGAATTGGTCGATCGGGGTTCGGCGCAAGCGCTCCGGTCGACGCTCGGCGCGGGCGTGTTGGAGCGGACAATCTGACGGGCGCCTGCGTCGATTGTCCGTCCGATGTCGATTTCCGAGCCGGTACGGACAATCGGGCGCCCCGCGCGGAGGATTGTCCGTCTGAGCACGGTTTTGGCCCGTGCGCGGGGCTGAACGGGTGACCGGTGCCCCGCGTGCCCGAAGCGTCACAACTGCACAGAATTACCGAACTTTTCGTGCACCTGTGACGACTGACACGCCTCGCATTCAAGCCTTCGGCATCTCGGTCGAATCTACGCTCATGAGCGCAATTGCAGCCAGAAGAGAAGAGCAACTACCGTGGGACGACGAGCGGGTCCTCGTTACTCGCCAGCCGGTTGTTGACGCGCGCATGCGCGTGAAGGGATACCGGATCGTCTATGGGTTGCTCGAGGGCTCGGCGCCGAGCATGCCCGCCGGTGCCGAGGCGCTCAGACTCTTTAACGAGGTGTTCAGCGTGACCGCGCTCGAGGCCCTCGTCGGCGACAGCGTCGCCTTCGTCGAGATCCCGCGTGAGCTGCTGCTGATGGTCGGCGTTCCCGCGTTCTGCCGCGACCGTGTGGCGCTGCGAATCAAGTACGAGGACGCGGTGTCGCCGGAACTGTCCCCGGTTCTGGACCGCGCCTTCCGTCGCCATGCCAACCTCGAGCTTGGCGAGCTTCCGGGCGCCGAATTCGAATTCAAGCTGCTCGATCAGTTCGGCGTCGTGGAGATCGACACGTCGCGCTGGCGCAGAGATGACGTCGCCGCGGTGATGCGTGAGATCGCGTCGCGGCGCGGGGTGGCGATGGCCACCAACGTGCGTGATCATGCGCACCGCGAAGAGGCCAAGGAGCTTGGGTTCGAGTGGTTCTCGGGTCCGTTCCTCACCACCGCGGCCCTGGTCGAGGGGCGCAAGGTGCCGGCGCAGGCGCTGGCGGCGCTGGTGAACGTGGCCCGGCTGCAGAGCGAGACGATTACGCTCGAGGAGCTGATCAAGGTGATCGAGCGGGACGCTGATCTGAGCGAACGGCTGCTGCGACACATCAACTCGGCGCACTTCGGGTTCGCGACGACCGTCCGCTCGGTCCGGCACGCGACCGTGCTGCTCGGCTCGCGCGAAGTTGCTCGCTGGGCGATGCTGCATGCGACGATCGGCTGCGCACCGAGGGTTGCGCCGGCGCTGATGACGATCGCGCTCACGCGCGCCGGCATGTGCGAGCGGCTCGCGATGACGCGCGCGGGCGTGACTCCGGACGTCCTGTTCACGACCGGCATGCTCTCGATGGCCGACGTGCTTGTGGGCGTACCGCTCGAGTCGATCGTCCAGGAGCTCGCGATCCCGACCGAGGTGAAGGAAGCGCTTCTGTCGCACCGGGGGCCCGCCGGTGAGGTTCTCGAGGCGGTGATCGCGTACGAGCGCGGTGCCTTCGACGCGCCTGCGCTGACCTCGAGTCTCGCGCACTGCGGCGTCGCCTATCGGCAGGCGCTGGTCTGGGCTCAGGGAGCGATGTCGAGCGTCAGGTGACGTCGGCGTCGGAGCGTCCGCGTGACCGCTCGCGCGCGGGCCGCAAGGCGACCGGTTGATGGCGTGTGCGGCGCAGCAGCAGGAACGCGACGGTGCCCCACATCGCCGGCACCCAGAGTGAGATTCCGTGGTAGACGACGGTCGCGGCTGTTGATTTCGTGGCGCTGACGCCGTAAAGCGCGAACAAGCCGACGAAGCTGCCGTCGAGCACGCCGATGTTGCCCGGGATCGGCAACAGGTTCGACATGTATCCGATCTGGTACGCGAGCACGATCACAGCGAGCGGTGGCACCGGCCCGACCGCCGAGAAGCACACCGCCAGAACGGCGATATCGAACCACAAGAAGCCGATCGCGCCGATGGTCCGCCAGTCCGCGCGGAACAGGATCGCCTCCGTTTCGCGCGTGATCTTGGCCGTGCTGCGTACGGCCATCGCCCAGCGGCCGCGACGCGCTCCGACCATGCGGTCGGTGAGCGGCGGCAGCGCTAGGAAGGCGAGGAATGCCCCTGCCCCGACCAGCCCCGGGACCAGACTGAGCAGCGGGTCGCGCTTGCCCGGCAACAGCCCAAGCCAGAGGGCGAACCCGGCGACTGCAAGTGTGAGCACGTTGATCGCGCTGGTCAGCAGGAACAGCACGCCGGATCGCTCGGCGACGCGGACAGGATTGCCGCCACGCTCCACCAGCAGCAATGCGCCCGCGGCTACGCTTCCCGCGCCGCCGAGCGACACCGCCGAGCCGAACGCGAGCTCGCTCAGCGCCACTCTGGCGCCGAACCTGATCGGCACCCGCTCGAACACCTGCAGGAAAGCCAGGACATAGCCCGCGCACGACAGCACCTCCAGCAGGATCGCCGCGACCACGAGCAGCGGTGACATGTGCGTGACGGCATGCTTGACGCCACGCAGACCCGGAACCGCCAGCAGCAGCCCGATCACCAGCACGATCAGGAACGCCAGCGAGATCAGCCCGTTGCGGAGCCGGCGCGTCGCGCCGGCCGCCTCGAGTGCGTCGATCTGTTGCTCTGGAGCCGGATCCCCGTGCGCGTCCAGCGGGGGCTCGGGCGAGTCGCCGCGATCCGATGAGGTGACGGGCATCAAATACGTATCCAAGCACTACCCGCCGACGACAAGCACCAGCCGCGCGTAAGAGTTGCCAGGGCCGGGTGCGCGCTGCTGGGAAACTATGTCGATGAACAGTCTCGAGTTGCCCGAGCGGGACATCAAGGGCATTCGTGCGCCGAACCTGAGCCCGGTCAACGTCAGCGGCCCCAACAGCTGGATCGTGGGCCGCGACCCAGCCTGGCTGGTGGATCCTGGACCGCAGGTCGATGAGCACCTGCGCGCGCTGATCGAGGAGATCTCGCGGCGCGGTGGTCTCGGCGGCGTGGCCTTGACTCACGACCACTGGGATCACAGCGCGGTCGTGCCACAGCTGCGCGCCGCCTTCCCCGACGCGCCACTCGCTGGCGCCCGCGGCGACGTCGACGTGCACCTGCTCGACGGCGGCGGCTTCGGGCCGCTACGTGCGGTCGCGACGCCGGGGCACGCTCCTGATCATCTCGCATTCCTTGCCGGCGACGTGGCGCTGACCGGCGACGCGGTGCTGGGCGAGGGGAGCGTGTTCGTGGCCCCCTACCCGGGCGCGATGGCGGGCTATATCGATGGCCTGCTGGCGCTACGGACGCTGGCGCCGGTGTTCATCTGCCCCGGGCATGGCCCGCTCGTGCGCGATGCCGACGCGAAGCTGGCCGGCTACATCGAGCACCGGCTCGGCCGTGAGCGCCAGCTGCTGGCAGCCCTCGATGCCGGCCACCGGACGGTCGACGAGCTGCTCGACGCGGTCTGGGTGGGCACGCCCGCGGCGCTGCGACTGGCCGCCACGGCGACGCTGGCCGCACACCTGGACAAGCTCGCGGACGAGGGCCGCCTGCCGGCCGGCGTGCAGCGGCCAGCGCTGGAGGGCTGGCCGCCGTAAGAGCCTGTCTCAATAACCCAGTGTGCGGCTGGTGAGCGCCGGACTGCCCTAACTAAACTAGCCGGTGTGCGCCTCCCCTGGCGCTGGCGTGCGCCTTGGCGCTGGCGTGCGCCTTGGCGCTGGCGTTCTCCCTGGAGTTGGCGTGCGCCGAGGCAAGCCGGCGTCGGGCAAGCGCGAGCGCGGCCGTCAGCGGCGTGCCGCTGATCGCGTCGGCGTGGTCGAAGATCTCCTGCAGCGTGTCCGCGATCCGCTCTACACGGTGGCGCGCCTTGGCGGGATCGTAGCCCCCGCGTTCGGCCGCGATGTTGATCAAGCCGCCGGCGTTGACGACGAAATCCGGCGCCCAGAGAATGCCGCGCGCCGCGAGTAGGTCGGCGATCGCCTCGTCAGCGAGCTGGTTGTTGGCGGCTCCCGCGATGATCTTGCAACGCAAGGTGGGGGCCGTGTCGTCGTCGAGCATCCCGCCCAGCGCGCAGGGAACGACGACATCGACGTCGGCTGCGAGCGCCAGTTCGGGTGTCGTCCACTGGGCGCCGAGCTGCTCGGCGACATGGCGCTTTTGATCGTCGATGTCCGCGATCAGCAGTTGCGCCGCATCCTTGGCGCAGAGCTTCGCGACGCGCTCGCCAACGTGACCGATCCCGATCACGCTGACCTTGCGACCGGCCAGCGAGGACGTGCCGAATACGCGCTCGCAGCACGCCCGGATCGCGACGTGCACGCCGAGCGCGGTCAGCGGGCTAGGGTCTCCTGAGCCTCCGAGAGCGCGTGAGAGACCGCCGACGTGCTTGGTGCGAGTGGCGATCACGCTCATGTCGCGGCTGGAGGTACCGACGTCCTCGGCGGTGATGTAGCGGCCCTGCAGCGAGTCCACGGTGTCGGCAAAATCGAGTAGCGCATCGTGGCGGCGCTCGGCGCTGAGGTCGTCGTTGGACGGCACCATGATCACGCCTTTACCGCCGCCCAGCTCGAGATCGGCGACGGCGGCCTTGTAGGTCATCGCGCGCGAAAGCGCCAGCGCGTCGCGGAGCGCCGCCCGCGAGTCGTCATAACGCCACATGCGACAGCCGCCGAGGGCGGGGCCGCGGATCGTCGAGTGGATCGCGACGAACGTGTAGAGACCGGATCGTGGACCGCGGCGAATGACCACCTCTTCGTGGTCGAGCGTCTCGTAGTAGCGGGCGATCTTGGAGGAGACCACTTAGAACCTATCCGGTCGGGCGTGGTCGGACCCGCGGATCCTCACGGCTGGTGCCCTCAGTCGGTGGCCGCTGTCGAGGTGCTGGAGGGCGATCCGGACTGCGTCGTCTGTCCGGTCTGGGTTGTGGGGCTGCTCTGGCCGGTCTGATCGGTGCTCGCTGCGCCCGACGGGGAGGCGGTCGCGGTCGGGGCCGAAGCGCTGCCATCCGACGCCGGTGACGTTGTTGGCGCCGGTCCGCCCAGCGTCGCAGTGGCTGACAGCTCGCCGGCAGCGCTCGACGACGCGCGGCTGTGCGCGAACCCGGCGCGGGGCCGCGTGCGATGCACGGACACATGGAAAACGGTGCTGGCGCCGGTGGAGACCGTCGTGCGGGTACCCGACGCGATGCCGGCGGCAGTCGAACCGCTGCCCACGGTGGCGCCGGTCGCGTCCGTTGTGGTTGCGGTTGGCGAACCTGGTCCGCTTTGCGCAGTGGGTCCGCTGGGCGTCGCCGAACCGGTGGCGGAGGTGCTGCCGCCAGCGGAGGTGCCGCCGGCGGAGGTGGTGCCGCCGGCGGAGGTGGTGCCGCCGGCGGAGGCGATGCCGGTGCCGGAGGTGGTGCCGGCGGCGGAGGTGGTGCCGGCGGCGGAGGTGGTGCCGGCGGCGGAGGTGGTGCCGGCGGCGGAGGTGGTGCCGGCGGCGGAGGTGGTGCCGGCGGCGGACGTCATCGCGGTGGTGGGGCCGAGGTCGCCGGCGGCGCCGAGACCGCCGAGCGTGGCTACGGCCGAGATCCCGCTCGACGCCGTGAGCGCCAGCGCGGTACCGCCGGTGGCTCCCGCCGGGTTGCTGGACGCGGGTCCCAGCGGACCGATCGTCGGACCGATCACCGTCGCGTTGAGCGCGTTCTGGGAGCCGGCGGCGCTGGTCAGCTGGGTGCCGGCGCTGCTCGTCGGCGTCGTGGCGCCTACGTACTGCTGAGCACTCGCGGCTGCGCCCGCGGGCGCAGCCGAGCCGGAGCCGCTCACGCCGGCCCGCGAGATGGCCCGCGCCGTCGCACGGTGCGCGCCGTCGCGATGACCCGGCCCCCCGCTCAGCACCGGCTGAACTGCGACCGCGCCGCTCGCGGTCAGCACCGCGGCGAGCAGCGCCGTGAAGTGGGTACCCGAAAGCAGGCCCGAGGCGGTGAGCGCGCTGCCACCGCCGCCTAGCGTGCCGCCGGCGACCGCGGCCGTGCCGCCGGCGACCGCGGCCGTGCCGCCGACAACCGTCGCGCCGCTAGCCGCTGCGGCTGAGCTTCCGCCCGCACCCCCGCCGCCGCCGAGCCCGAGCAACTTGGCGGCCAAGCCGACCGCTCCGAGACCCGGCGCCAGGGCCGAGAACTGCTTGCTGAGGCCGCGCAGCTCCCGGCGGAACTGCCGGCAGGGCTCGCAGTCGCGCAGGTGGCGACGCGCCGTCGCGGTTGCCCGGACGCCGCGGTCGTGGCAGTCGATCAACTCTTCGCGGATCTCCGAGCAGGCGGTCTCGCGCGCCTCCAACGCCTGCGTGAGGCTCACGCGGGCGCGGACCAGCAGCGACTTCACGGCGGCAACCGAGATGTCGAGCGCGTCGGACAGCTCGCTGTAGCTCATCCCGCTCAACTCGCGCATCAGCAACGCGGAGCGCTGCTGATCGGGCAGGCGGCGCAGGTCGGCGATCAGCTGCGTAAGCGACTCGCGCTGCTCGGCGGCGGTGATCGGGTCGCAGGCGCAGCCGGCGATCTGCTCGTCGTCCGCTCGCGGTACCGCGGCGGGCCGGCGGATCTCATCGATGCAGCGGTTGTGGGCGACGCGATACAGCCATGCGCGCAGCGCGAGCTCGCGGTCGTTTGCGCGCAGACCGCAGTAGGCCCGTACGAACACGTCCTGCAGCGCGTCCTCAGCGTCCTGGCGGCGGTTGGGCAGCATCTGGCGCGTGTAGGCGAACAGGCGCTGCCGATAGCGATCGTGGATCACGCCGAACGCCTCGTCGTTGCCCTCCCGGAACAGCTCCACGAGCTGGTCGTCGGAGCGCAGACGCAGCCAGGGCGAGCCGAGCGACACCCTTCCGCGGGTAAGTCTTGCCGGTGCCTGCAGCGCAGAAGCTTCCACGTTGATCCTCAACCACTCTATACCAGTGGTGAGCGTTTGGTTTCGGCTGCCGCTCAGGCGAGCGATACCATCACGTGCTTGACCTGTGTGTAGTCCTCGAGCGCGTAGATGCTGAGGTCCTTGCCATAGCCGGATTGCTTGAAGCCGCCGTGCGGCATCTCGGCAGCGAGCGGGATGTGGTCGTTGATCCACACGCAGCCGAATTGCAATGCCTTGGAGACCCGCATCGCGCGCCCGACGTCGCGCGTCCAGACCGAAGCCGCCAAGCCGTACGGCGTCCCGTTGGCCCAGGCGATCGCCTGCTCTTCGTCTGAGAACTGCTGGACGGTGATCACCGGGCCGAAGATCTCGTTCTGGATCATCTCGTCCTGCTGGCGCAGGCCCGCGACGACCGCCGGCTTCAGGTAGAAGCCGGGCCGGTCCGGCTCGGTGCCGCCGGTGACGAGCTCGGCATTCCCCGGCTTGCGCGTCAGGAACCCCTCGACGCGACCACGCTGGCGCTCGGAGTTGAGCGGACCGAGCGTCGTGTCCTGCGAGCGAGTGTCCCCGATCACCAAGCCCTCAGCTTGCTCGGCGAGGCCGCTCACGACCTCGTCGTAAACCTTCGAAGCCGCCAGCACGCGCGTCGCCGCGGTGCAATCCTGTCCGGCGTTGTAATAGCCGGTCCCGGCGATCGTCGCGAGGGCGCTCTCCAGATCGACGTCGTCGAACACGACCACCGGTGCCTTGCCGCCGAGCTCCAGATGCACTCGCTTCAGCGTGTCGGCGGCGGCCTTGGCGATCCACTTGCCGGTGCCGACCGAGCCGGTCAGCGACACCATCCGCACGTCGGGATGGGTGACGAGCGCCTGGCCGGTCGGAGCGCCGTGCCCCGTGATCACGTTGAGCACGCCCTTGGGGAAGATCTCGGCTGCCAGCTGACCGAGCCGCACGGTCGTCAGCGGCGTCGTCTCTGCGGGCTTGAGGACCACTGTGTTGCCGGCTGCCAGCGCCGGGCCGATCTTCCAGATGGCCATCATCAGCGGGTAGTTCCACGGTGCGATCTGGCCGATCACGCCGATCGGCTCGCGGCGGATGATCGACGTGTAGCCGCTCAGGTACTCGCCGGCCGCGCGGCCCTCCAGGCAGCGCGCTGCACCGGCGAAGAACCGCAGCTGATCGGCCATCGCTGGAATCTCGTCGTTCTTGAAGGCGAGGATCGGCTTGCCTGCGTTGTCGGCCTCGAGCTCGGAGAGCTCGTCGGCGTTCGCTTCGATCGCGTCGGCCAGGGCGAGCAGCGTCGCGGCGCGCTCGCCGGGCGTGGTCGTCGACCAAGCCGGGAATGCACGGTTGGCGGCCGCCACTGCGCGGTTCACGTCCTCAACGCCGGAGAGGGGCGCGTGCGCCATCACCTCGCCGGTCGAGGGGTTGAGGATCGGCTCGGTCGCGCCGTCGGCGGCGGCGAGGGATTCGGAGTCGATCAGGTTCTGGATAGTGGGGGCGGTGGCAGTCATATCCTTGCGCAAGCTACCACTCGACTGGCGCTGGGCTGCGGCTTTTGGGGCGCGTGCGGGGCGGTGTCCTAGGTGCCCTGAGGGCGGGTGCCCTAACCTCACCTGCCAGCATGGACGCCGCCTCTGGCATTGGCATTCCGGTCGCCTTCGGCGCCGGCTTGATCTCGTTCCTGTCGCCGTGCGTGCTGCCGCTCGTGCCGGGTTACATCTCGGCCGTGGCGGGCGTCGCGCCGGGCGAGATCCGGGCGCGGCGCGTGATCCTGCCGAGCCTCGCGTTCGTCGCGAGCTTCTCGACGGTGTTCATCGCGCTGGGCCTGATCGGGCAGCAGACGCTGCACGCGACCCTCACCGGTCCCGCCGCGTTGAAGCTCTCCGGCGCAGTGATCATCGCGATGGGCGTGCTGTTCGTGCTCGCGCCGTTAGTGCCGCGGTTCGCCCGCGAGTGGCACATGGGGAGCCTGATGGAGCGGGCCGGAAAGGGCGGACCGGTGCTGACCGGGATCGCGTTTGCCGTCGCCTGGACGCCGTGCACCGGCCCGACGCTCGGGGCGATCATCACCGCCGCCGGCACCTCGGGCTCGGCGCTGCACGGCGCCTATCTACTCGTGTTCTACTGCGCCGGCCTGGGGCTGCCGTTCCTGATCACAGGTCTTGCGTTCGGCGAGGCGACCGCGGCGATGAAGGTCATCAAGCGCCACTACCCGATCGTGATCGGCGTCGGCGGACTGGTGCTGATCGGCATGGGAACCCTGATCTGGACCGGTGAGTTCACGCAGCTGAACATCACCGTCGATCACTGGCTCAACACGCTCGGCCTGCCGAACTTCAACTCCGACACGTAAGGGAGCTTTTCTGGGGCACCCACAGGGGCCCTTACTCCGGTTCCTCCCACTCCCCTTCGTCGTCGGGATGCTTCTCGCGCCAGTGCAGGGCAGCCGCTTCGGCGCTGGCCGAATGGTGGTTGGGCACCACCCCGGCAGGTTCACGCGGAGCGACCGGGACCGGGTGATCGATGTCGTCCTCGGGGTGCTTCTCCGACCAGTGCAGCGCCGCGGCATCGACCGGGTCCGAACCTTCCTTCGGTAGTACGTGCTCCTCCATCTTCTCTCCTGGCTTGTCTTCTGGTTGAGTAGAGCCCTGGCACCTGGCGCCGGGCACAGTTTCGCGGCGCTCAGGTTATCGCGCAGCCGTCGTAGCCGTCATCGCCAGGGAGCACGATTCTCGGCTTGCCGTCGGTCATCAGCACGCGTGGCGCAACCGGCTGCACCGTCTTCCCGCGCGCGCTGGTGAGCAGGGCCTCGGCGGAGCCCAGTGGGGCGAGAGCCTGCAGTTGCTTGATCGTCGGAAACACAAGCCCCAGTTCACCTGCCGCGTTGGCGGCCAGCGCCTCCGCCGGAGCGTACCAGCGGAAGTCGACGATCTCGGCGCCGTCGACCACCGGGCGCACATCGGGCGCAGCCAGCGCCAGGAAGAACCAAGTGTCGAAGCGGGTGGCTGCCTGCGCCGGTGTGATCCAGCGCGCGAATGCCACCAGCTCGCCATCGGGCTGCAGGGCTACCGCGGTCTCTTCGCGCAGTTCGCGCGCCGCTGCCGTGCGTAGCCCGTCCAGACCGGCGCCGTCCTCGGGGTTGAGCGAACCGCCCGGAAACACCCACATGCCGGGCATGAAGCGTGCCGCCGGATTGCGTTGCACGAGCAGGACCTCGAGCCGATCGCTGCCGCCGCGCAGCAGGATCACGGTGGCCGCCTGGCGCGGAACCGCCGCCGGCCCCGAGCCTGGCTTGCGCAGGAACTCAGGCGCGAGCTCAGGCACGAACTCGGGATTGGGAATCTGCACGAACTGATCCTACGCGCCGCGCCTACGCGCCGCGAGCGGGTGGGGTTGCTCTAGCCTTCCGCCGGTGCGCTGGATGTGCGAATCGTGCGGCTTCATCTACGACCCCGCAGAAGGCGATCCCGACGGTGGGATCGCACCTGGCACGCCGTTCGAGGACCTGGCAGATGACTGGTTCTGCCCCGTGTGCGGCGCCCGCAAGAGCGACTTCACGCCCTACGAAGACGAGTAGCCAGCGGCGCCTCGAGCGGCGCCTCGATCGAGTGGCGCCACGCTGCCGCCTCGGGCGTCGTCTCGAGCTGCGCCTCGACGGATGTCCGACTTGCCACGGTGCCGCTCACGGGCGTCGCGAGGGGGCGCCGATTGGATGCCTACAGGCAGTGCCGCGGTGCCGTCGGGCCGGGGTCACCGAAACACTCGAGACCAGGGAACAGGATTCTCAAATGAAGCGCTTTGCGCTCTTGGCAACCGCTGCGGCGACGTTGGCAATCCCGGCGGGCGCGATGGCGGCGAGCACCAAGGCCGGTGTCGTCCTATCGCTGCAGAGCCACTCGGTTCAGGTGGTCAACGCGCTCCATGTGGTCGACGCCTACACCTTCAAAGGCAAGCTCGCGCATGTGCATGCCGGCAGCGAGATCAAGTTTGCGCTTGCAGGTCACGCGATCCGCGACGTTCACGTTCTCGGCGCGACGAAGACTGTCACTTACTACGCGCACGTGGTTCGGTCCGGATCGGGCCAGATCGTGCTTGGCCTCAGCGACGGCAGGACGGTCAGCTTCGCGCCCTCGGAGATCGCGCATACGGGTGGTCATCTGAGCCGCGCGGTCAGCAGCGATCCGATCGCGCACATGGCATCCGGAGTTACGCTCACGCTCAACCTTCCGCGCGGGACCAACGTGCTGGTCACCGAGACGGTCGCCGGTCACGGCGACATCTCGATCTCGATCACGATCGAGCCCGGGGACGCAGGCAGCGTGTCCGGCTCCGGCGGCAGCGGCGATGGCAGCCGCGGCTCCGGTGCCGGAGCCGGCACCGGTAGCGGTAACGACTCGGGCAGCGGCGCGGGTTCGAGCGCCAACGACCAGCAGATCGCCGGCATCGTCACCGACATCCAGGTGGACTCGTTCGGCATCGTCACCGACGACGCAAGCTCAACGCCGATGCAGTTCAAGATGAACCCGCAGGCGCTGGCGAACATCGGCATGTCGCCGTGCGACACCGTGATCGTCTCGTATCACCAGAGCGCCGGTGCGTGGGTGGCCGACGGCGTCAACGACAACGGCAGCTCCGATGCCGGCGCCTGCGACAGCGATGGCACCTACTACGGCACCGAGGACGAGTACGGCCCGATCACCAGCATCTCCGGCAGCTCGATCACGATCAACACCGATGCCCAGGGATCGATGACCTTCCCGCTGCTCCCGTCGGCCGCCCTCAGCGAGGGTTTCCTGGCCGGCGATCAGGTTGATGTCACCTACACGCAGGATCCGGACGGCACCCTGTTCGTGACCGACGTCGAGTACGTCGAGAACGATTCGACCGGCGTCGTCACCTCGGTCTCGGGCAACCAGCTGACGATCACCGACGACGCAACCGGGCAGCCGGACGTTTTCGCCAGCGGTCCTGAGCAGGCCAACTTCCAGGGGATCCCGGTGGGAGACGAGGTCGACGTGACCTGGCACCAGGCAGCCGGCAACGCGATGGTCGCCGATGGCGTCGACGATCTCGGGCCAGCCGTCCCGACCAACCCGGGCAACGGCGGTTACTAGATACTAGACCTAAACAACCCGATCGCTTGTTTTAGGACTAGATCAAGCCCGCGCCGTGCTCGGCTTGCGGGCCGGCCGGCACGGCCCGGCCCGGGCCCCGGACGGATACCCAGACGCGCTGCCCTCTGGCCGCCGCCAGCGTGCCGGGCACGCGCGCCAGCAGCAGCAACGCACCCTCGCGCGAGCCGGCCTCAGACCCGCCCGGGCGATCCTCGCGCGAGCCCGCCGCCGGCTCCGCCAGGCGCACATACGCGAGTGCGTCGTGGCCGTGGTAATAGAGCGCGTCGATCGTCGCCGGGACGGCGCCCTCGCCAGCGCTGAGCGCGAGCTTCAGCTGCTCTGGACGCAGCAGCAGCAGCTGGGCGCCGCGCTGCGCGCGCGGCGCGGCGGCGAGGAGCGGGATGGCGCCGAGCGCGCAGCGGGCGCTGGCGCCGTCGAACTCGGCCGCGAGGATGTTCGCCTCGCCGACCGAGGTCGCGGTGAACAGGTCGGCTGGGCTGCCGTAGAGCGTGCGCGGTTCGTCGACCGCAGCGATCCGCCCCCCGTCCAGCACGGCGATCTGGTCCGCGAGCGCGAGCGCCTCGCTGCGGTCATGGGTCACCAGCACGGTGGTGGTCGCGTCCTGCGCGAGGATCTCGGCCAGCTCGCGGCCGAGCTCGGTTCGCAGCGACGCGTCGAGCGCGTTGAACGG
The DNA here is from genome assembly GCA_963709135.1 of uncultured Solirubrobacterales bacterium. Taxonomy (GTDB): domain Bacteria; phylum Actinomycetota; class Thermoleophilia; order Solirubrobacterales; family Solirubrobacteraceae; genus Palsa-465. Next base: position 193,832 of record CAVPVI010000015.1, read on the forward strand.
CTCGTCGAGCAGCACCACGCTGGGCGACACCGCAAGCGCACGCGCGAGTGCCACGCGCTGCTGCTCGCCGCCGGACAGCTGATGCGGGTAGCGGTGCGCGAGCGCCGCCAGCCCGACCTTCTGCAGCAGTGCGAGCGCCCGCGGGCGCTCGCGGCGTGCCAGCCCAAAGCCGACGTTGGCGGCAACCGTCAGGTGCGGAAACAGGGCGCCGTCCTGCGGCACGTAGCCGACCCCGCGATGCTGCGGGCGGACCACTCGGCGCCCGTCGTCGACGATCCGCCCGCCGACCGCGAGCGTGCCGGCGTCGATCCCCTCGAAGCCGGCGATCAGCCGCATCATCGTCGTCTTGCCGCTGCCCGAGCTCCCGAGGATCGCGGTGAACGACCCGGCCGGCACGCTCAGCTCGACGTCGACCAGGACCGTCGTGTCGCCGAAGCGCTTGGCGACGCCGTGCAGCTCGATCGCGTTCACGGCGTCATCTGCGGCATCGCGTTGGGGCCGCGGTCGAACCACAGCGCCAGGAACGCCGCCGGGATGATCGCCAGCAGCATCATCACGAGCGCGTACGGCGCCGCGGCGCCGTACGCGACTTCGCTCTGAAACGCCCAGAACTGGGTCGAGAGCGTCATCACGCCGATCGGGGCCAGCACCAGCGTGGCCGTCAGTTCGGTCGCGCCCATCAGGAACACGAGGCAGAAGCCGGCCAGCGCGCCGGGGGCGAGCAGCGGCAGCGTGACGCGGAAGAACACCCCCACGGGACCGCGGCCGAGCGACTGGCCGACGTCCATCAGCCGCGCCGAGGTCTGCACGACCGAGGTCTTCACGCACACCAGCGCCAGCGGGAAGTGCATGATCGCGTAGGCGGTGATCAGCAACAGGCTCGTCTGGTAGAGCCCAAACGTGTAGCGCGTGGCGAAGAACACCAGGCTGAGCGCCACCACGACGCCCGGCAGCGCCAGCGTCACGAAGGTCGCGCGCTCCAGCAGCGCGCGGACCGCGCTGGCGTGCCGGAAGCTCATCATCGCCACCGGCAGCGCCAGCGCCACGGCGGCGCCGGCGCCGAGCGCGCTGTAGATCAGCGTGTTCCAGGTCGCGGTCGCGAGCGTGGCGGTTGCAGGGAGCGTGGTGTGCCGGCTCTGCGCCATCCAGTAGATGATCGTCGCCAGCGGAACGCCGACGCCAGCCCCGACCACGGCCGCCAGTCCCGCCAGCATCGCGATCCCGCGCCAGCCCCAGCCGGCGGGCCGCAGCACGCGTGCCGGCGTACCGCGGCTGACGACCCGCCGCGGCACGAACGCGTCGATCGACAGCACCAGCAACGCCAGCGCCACGAGCGGCAGTGCCAGCGCACCGGCGGCCGGCGGGTTGAACTGGAACACGGTGAAGATCTCGGTCGTGAACGTCTGGTAGCGGAGGATCTCGAACGAGCCGTACTCGGCCAGCAGGGTCAGCCCGACCAGCACGCAGCCGCCGATCACCGGCGTGCGGATCAACGGGAAGCTGACCCGCCAGAAGCTGCGCCAGCGGCTCACTCCGAGGCTGTAGGCGGTCTCCTGCATGGCGGGATCGCAGCGCCGCAGCGCGGCCGCGACCGGCAGGTAGACGAACGGGTAGGTGGACAGGGTCATCACCAGCGCGGAGGCGAGCAGGCCGTTCATCGACGGCGCCAGCGTGTGCCAGGAATAGCCCGAGACCTCGTCGGGAACGGCCACCGGCAGCACGATCAGGACCCGCCACAGGCGGCGCAGCGGCACCCGCGAGCGCTCGGTGCACCAGGCGGCGGCGACCCCGATAGCGCCCGCCAGCGCCACCACGATCACCGCCAGCACGACCGTGTTGCGCAGCAGCACGGCCGAGCGCGAGCGCAGCAGCTGATGCCCGATCTCGTGCCATCCCGCGGTCGCGACGTCGAGAACCAGCAGCCACAGCGGCGCCAGCAGGGCCAGCGCGATCAGCGCTCCGATCGCCACGATCAGACGGCCCCGGTTGACGCGAGTCGCCCGCGCCGGCGCCAGCGTCCCCACTACAACAGGCCCGCCTGCTCCAACTGCTGCTCGCCCTCCAGGCCGACGCCCAGCTCCGCCGGCGTGAAGTCGACGGGTGAGAGCTTGGCGAGCGGAGTCAACTCGGGGCTCGCCGGCACGCTCGAGTTCAGCGGGTACTCGAAGCTGTCGCTAGTGGCGATCACCCGCTGTCCCTCGGCGCTGGTCATGAAGCTCAGGAACTCCTGTGCGGCGCGCTTGTGCTTGGAGGCTCTGAGCATCGCAGCGCCGGAGATGTCCTCCACGTAACCCGGGTCGTGCGGCGCGAAGTAGGCGATCCGCGAGTGCATCGCCTGCTTGCCGAGCTCGGCCATCAGTCGGTAGTAGTAGTACTGGTTGATCACGCCGAGGTCGATGATCCCGGCGTTGACGTCGGCGGTCAGCGTCTCGTTGTCGGGGATGTGCACGTTGCCGCCGGCGTTGAAGTCGAGCTCTCGCAGCCACGCCTGCGTCGCCTGCACGCCCTTGCTGCGCAGCACCGAGTCCACCAGCGGCCAGAAGTCGGTCTCGCCGGAGTCAATCCCGATCTTGCCCAGCCAGCGGGGAGCTGCCAGGTCGAGGATCGAGCGTGGCAGTTGCGAGCGCTTGACGTTGCTGGTGTTGTAGATCACGCAGCTGACGCGCGCGCTCACGCCGACCCAGTCGTGATCGGCGCCGCTGTCCTGCACGGGGACGTTGGCGAGCGTCGCGGGGTCGACCTTGCCGAGCAGTCCTTGCGCGTCGACCAGTGCCAGCCAGTTGGAGTTCTCGGTGTAGTAGATGTCGGCGGGCGAGCGCGCGCCCTCCTGCTCGAGCTGCGCCGCCAGCGTGTCCTCGTCGTTGCTCTCGACCGCCACCTTGATCCCGGTCTGCTTGGTGAACGCCGCGACCAGCGCGTCGGTCGTCTGCGGATGCTGGCCGTTGTAGATCGTCAACTGCGCGCCCGACACGACCCCGGCCGCGATCCCGCAGCCCGACAGGGCGCCGGCGGCGACGCTCAGCGCCAGCAGCGACGCGCCGCTCGCGAGCAGCACGCGCAGCGGCCGGCGCACGCGCAGACGCGCGCGCGCGCCAACAGCGCATGCGCTGCACATCGATTCGAGGGTAACCATCAGCCCGGTTATCGGCGCTCGCCGCGGTTGTGATTAGCGCGCGCGGTACAAGCCTCGATTTGCGGGCGTCGGACTAAACGCACCGGAAATCGGAAACCCAGGTTAGCCGCCGGCGCCCGGCAGCCAGTCCTCCAGCGGCAGCGCCGCGCCCGCCGCCGCCAGCAGCTCGGGCGCGCCGCGCGCGATCGGCGCCAGCGTGCAGGCGCGCACCGCGCCGAGCGACTCGATCGCCTCGAGGTTGGAGCGCTCGATCCTGCCGGGCGACGGCGGCCATGGCGTCAGCACCACCCCGGCGACGTGCAAGTCGACGGCGCGGGCGGCTTGCAGCGTCAGCAGCGTGTGGTTGATCGTCCCCAGCGACGGACGCGCGACCACCACCAGCGCCAGCCCCAGCGCCAGCGCGAAGCGCCGCACGTCCCAGTCCTCGCAGAGCGGCACCAGCAGTCCGCCGACGCCCTCCACGATCAGCGCCCCGTCGTCGCGGGGCGCCGCCGCCAGGACGTCGCGGGCGAGCGCCGCCGCGTCCAGTGCGTGTCCCTCCAGTTGCGCGGCCAGGTGCGGCGAGACGGCCGGGCCGTAGCGGATCAGCGCAACCGTGTCGGCAGACACGCCGGCCGCGCGCGCCAGCAGCTCGTGATCGTGTGGCCAGTCGGGATCGGGCGGCTCGTCCAGCCCGGTGATCACGGGCTTGAGCACCCGCACGCTGCGTCCGCGCGCCCGCAGCGCGGCCGTGATCGCGCCCGCGACCACCGTCTTGCCGACGCCGGTGTCGGTCCCGGTCACGAACAGGCCGCGCGCCGGTCCGCCGGCGGCGCCTGCCTGAAGGTCGGCGGCGGGCAGCTCGTAATCGGCCATCCGGTGAGGGTCCTAGCCGTGAGCCGCTTGCGCGATCACGCGCGCGCCGGCGCGCAGATCCTCGGGCGCGTGGGTGGCCATCACGGTCAGGCGCAGGCGCGAAGTACCGGCCGGGACTGTCGGGGGCCGGATCGCCTGGGCGAACACGCCGCCCGCGAGTGCCTGCTCGCAGACCGACATCGCCGCCGCCGCATCGCCGATGATCAGCGGGATGATCGGACTCTGGTCGGCGCTCACCGGCAACCCCTGCGCGCCGAGCTCCTGGCGCAGCGAGGCCGCGTTGGCGGCGAGCTGGTCGACCAGCTCCGGGCTGCCTTCGAGCACCTCCAGCGACGCCAGTGCCGCCGCCGCGACCGGCACCGGCAGGGCGGTCGAGAAGATGAACGGCCGTGCGGTGCTCAGCAGCAGGCCGGCGGTGCTCTCGTCGCAGGCGACGAACGCCCCGTAGGCTCCGAGCGCCTTGCTGAGCGTGCTGACGATCACGTCGACCTCGCCAGACAGTCCGGCGGCGGCCAGCGCCCCGCGCCCGCCCGGGCCGAGCGTGCCGGTGGCGTGCGCCTCGTCGACCACGACCCGCAGCCGGTGACGCTTGGCGAGCTCGACGATCCCCGGCAGCGGCGCCAGGTCGCCGTCCATCGAGAACACGCTGTCGGTCACGATCAGCGACCCGCGCCCGCGGGCCTGCGCGATGCCCCACCGCAGGTGCTCGAGGTCGCGGTGGCGGTAGACGAACGACTGCGCGCGCGAGAGGCGGCAGCCGTCGATGATCGAGGCGTGGTTGAGCTCGTCGGAGAACACGACCTCGCCGGTGCCGGTCAGCGCCGCGATCACGCCGATGTTCGCGAGGTAGCCGGAGCCGAACAGGAGCGCGCGCTCGCGTCCCTTGAACGCCGCCAGCCGCCGCTCGAGCTGCTCGTGAACGTCCATCGTCCCCGACACCAGCCGCGAAGCGCCGGCGCCGACCCCCAGTGCCAGCGCTGCCTGCGCCGCGGCCTCACGCACGTGCGGGTGCGCCGCCAGCCCGAGGTAGTTGTTGGAGCACAGCAGCAGCACCGGCTTGCCGTCCAGCTGCACCCATGGCCCCTGGGGACCCTGTACCAGCCGGGTGCTGCGCAGCAGGGCGTCGGCGCGCAGCGCTCGCAGCCGCGCCTCGACGTCGATCATCGGCGCTTTCAGCAGGCGTCGGCGCCGGCGCCCGCGACGGCTGCCTCGCGCGTGGCGCGTCCGTGGCCGCTGTTGGGCGCCCCGTCGGGGCGCGGCGGCACCGTGCGCTTGGGCGCGAAGCGCAGCTGCGTCGAGGGATCCCAGAGGCGGACCTCGAAGGTCGCTGCTTCCGGCGGCGCCGCGGCGCCGCCGGTGCGCTTGGGCGTCTCGCCGGTCATCCAGCCCGAGCGGTTGTCCGGCCGCGGGTTGGCGCCGTTGTCGGGCTGGGGCGCGACGTTCAGCCCGAGCGCCTCGAACATCGCGCGGTCGTCGTCGGGGGTGCTGCCCAGGGTCGTCAGGAAATTGCCCATCATGACGCCGTTGAGCCCGGCGCGGACCGCCAGCGGCTGCAGTTCGGCGAGGTTCTCCACGCGCCCGCCGCACAGCCGGAACAGTGCCTCGGGCAGCACCAGCCGGAAGATCGCCACCCACTTGACGACTTCCCAGGGGTCCATCAGCTCACGGTCGCCGAACTTCGTGCCGGGACGCGGGTTGAGGATGTTGATCGGCAGGCTGGCGGGGTTGATGTCCGCCAGCTGGAAGGCCATCTCGACTCGCTGCTCGGGCGTCTCGCCGAGGTTCAGGATGCCGCCGACGCAGGGCTCGAGGCCCGCTTCGCGGACCGCGTCGATGGTCCGCAGCCGGCCCTCGTAGCGGACCGTCGTGGAGACCTCGGGGTAGTAGGAGGCGGCCGTCTCGACGTTGTGGTGCACGCGCTGGACGCCGGCTTCCTTGAGCGCCCGGGCGCGCTCCGGGGTCAGGTGCCCGACCGACACGCAGCGCTTCAAGTTGGTGTGCTCCGCGACCAGCCGGACGCCCTCGAGCACCTTCTCGAAATCGCGGTTGGAGAGCCCCTGCCCCTGGGTCACGGTGCAGAAGCGGTGCGCGCCGGCGGCCTGCGCGGCGCGCGCGTGCTCGAGGATCTGCTCGGGCTCCATCATCGCGTGCATCGGCGTATCGGCCTCGGCGTACTTCGACTGCGCGCAAAAGCCGCAATCCTCGGCGCAGCCGCCGGATTTGGCGCTCACCAGCGAGCACAGATCGGTGGCGTCGCCGAAGCGCTCGACGCGCGCCTGCCAGGCGCGCTCGACCAGCGCCTCGATCTCGCTTTGGTCCTGCAGAGCGCCGAGGCGCAGCGCCTCAGCGGGTGTGATCAGCGGTGGCATCCTGGAGATGATATGCCCCGCCGGCGATGCGTCGGGTCACCGGCCCTGGAAGTTCGCGGGCCGGCGCTGCGCAAACGCGCTCACGCCCTCGGCGAAGTCGTCGGTGTAGAAGCAGGCGATGCGCAGGTCGATCAGCTCCTGCTCGAGGTCGGCGTCCAGTTGCCCGGCGGCCTGCAGCAGCTCGTTGATGACGCGCTTATTGCCGGCCTGCGCGAGCGGCGCGTTGGCGGCCATCTCCCGGGCGAGGATCAGCGCGTGCTCGGCGAGCGCCTCCGGCTCGGTGACCTCGTTGACGAGGTTCCACGCGAGCGCCTTGCGGGCGTCGATCCGCCGGCCGGTGAGGAACAACTCGCGCGTGCGGGCGGCGCCGACGACCTCGAGGAACTTGCGGATCCCGGTGTGCGAATAGATCAGCCCCAGCTTCGCCGGGGGCATGCCGAGCCGGATCGTGTCGGCGGCGATCCGCAGGTCGCAGGAGATCGCCAGCTCCAGGCCGCCGCCGATCGCGTGGCCGTTGAGGACCGCGATCGTGGGGTACGGGAACTCCTCGATCGCCTGCAGCGCGGCGTGGAACGGGTGCGCGATCAGGCGCTCGGCTTCGTCGCCGACCAGCGGTGCGTGCACGCCGCGCAGGTCGTAGCCCGAGGAGAACATGATGCCCTCGCCGGTGATGATCAGGCAGCGCGCGTCGAGGTCCGGAACGAGCGCGGCGAACTGGCCGAGGATCGCGTGGTCGAGCGCGTTGCGCTTGGCGACGTTGTGGATCGTCAGGCGCGCGACCCCGGGTGCCGGCTCGTCGAGCAGCAGCTGGCCGTGTTCGCTCTCCTGCGAGCCGGTCGCGGCCTCGACGACCGCAGGCACGGTCGGATCTATGGGGTTACTCGAGGACAACGAGCGTGTCGCCCTCCGAGACCGGCTGCCCCTGCTCGCAGCAGATCTCCGTGACGACGCCGGGGTCCTCCGCCTCGACCGGCATCTCCATCTTCATCGATTCGAGAACCACGACCGTGTCTCCCTCCTGCACGCTGTCTCCGACTTCAACCTCGATCTTCCAGACCGTGCCCGTGATGTGGGCCTCGACATCGGACAACTGGGGAACTCCTCCTGTGCGTCGCTTGCGCTGGGGACAGGATATTCCTTCGGCGCGTATCTGCCCTGCGTGCCTCGGTGCTCCCCGGAAGGGGACCACCGAGTTTCTCGAGGAGTTCACAGCTTGCTCACATGTGGGGAGTCAGGAGCCGGACAATGTGGGGCGAGATTCGGCTTACGTCTGGGGTGCGATTCGGCTTACGTCCGAGCTGTGCGATTGACTATTGAACGTCTGGTGAGCTTCGATGACCCTCACCTGGGAGAGATGGGATGCATGAACCGAATCTGTTCATGAGCACGTGCAGCCGCCGAGACCTAGCGCGGCGTCGGTCCGCGGGCCGTCCCTGGCGCGGCCGGCATTCGCGCCGCCGCGGCCCGGGTGGCCGCTCGCGGCTGCTGCGGACGCTGCAGGCCGGCGGCGTCGACCTGCTGGTCGCGACCACGGTGCTCGCAGGCGCAGCCGCGTACGTGATCGGGCGGGGCGGTATCTGAACGCCGCAGCGAAGCGCGGGCGTGCCGCGCGCGCCGGCGGCGCTGAGCGCGGGCGTGCCGTGCGGCCCCAGCTGCGCTGGAGCGCAAGCATCGGAGTCCGATGCGCCGCTGTGTGCCGGGTGGCGTAGGCTAATGGCATGACTCCGGAGGACGGACCGCTCGAGCTCGATCTGCTCGCGGCGTCGCTGCGCTTCGACCTCTCAGACCTGGGCTCGTTCGTCGAAGGCCTCGCCGTGAAGCTCGAGGACGCGCTCGGCGGGCTCGTCAAGGTCGAACGCGGGCGCTCGGGGTTGCGCGGCCCCAAGCTGGTGCGCAGGATCGTCGTCGAAGCGGGCGGCGATCGCCTGGAGCTGCTGCGTGGACGCGCTGATGACGTCGAGGCCAGGCGCGCGCGCATCTCGGGCGGGATCGTCCTGAAGACCGAGCCGATGGACATCGACGCCTGGCTGGCGGCGCTGACGCAGGCGCTGGCGGGCGAAGCGTCACGCAATCAACGAACTCGGCAGGCGCTGGAGCGGATGCTCCTCAGCTGAGAAGGAGACGGAGCGTATGGGATTCCTGAAGAAGGACGACGGACGTCAGTCTCAGGCTCAACCTCACGGTCAGGATGAGCCGGAGAACGGTCAGGATGTCGGCATGCAGCGACCCGAGTCAGCGCAGGCACCGCATTCCGCCGCCTACCGGGCGGGCTCGCTCGAGGGCCTGCCCGACTCGGGACGGGAGCGCATCGAGCGGATGCGCCAGGACGTGGCACGGGGCTTCTTCACCAGCGACCTGTCGGTCAACGAGTTCCTGCTGGTCAAGGAGGCGGGGTTCGAGCCGCTCGGGCTGGTGCTCGGCAGCTCGATCTACCACATCGGCTTCCAGCAGGCGATGTGGAATCAGAGCCAGGAGATGGGTGTGCTGACGCAGGCGATGTACCACGCTCGCGAGCTGGCGATGACGCGCATGGAGGAGGAGGCCGACCAGCTCGGGGCCGACGGCGTCGTCGGCGTGCGGCTGAAGATCGGCCGTTACGCCTGGGGCGCGGACATGGCTGAGTTCGTCGCGGTCGGCACCGCGGTCAAGCACCGCGAGGGCGTACTGCATCGGGCGCCTGACGGGCGCCCGTTCACCTCCGATCTCAGCGGCCAGGACTTCTCGACGCTGCTGCGCGCCGGCTACCGGCCGGTCGGGCTGGTGATGGGCAACTGCGTTTATCACGTCGCGCACCAGTCGATGCGTCAGACCTGGCGCCAGATCGGGCGCAACACGGAGATGACGAACTTCACGCAGGCGCTGTACGAGGCGCGCGAACTGGCGATGGGCCGCATGCAGGCGGAGGCCGAGCAGGTCCAGGCAGGCGGCCTGGTGGGCGTGCAGCTGCAGGAAGCGAGCCATGGTTGGGGCGCGCACGTGATCGAGTTCTTCGCGGTCGCGACCGGCGTGATCCCGACCAAGGCCGATCACATCATCGAGAAGCCGACGATGGTCCTGCCGCTGACCGGCTGACGCATGGCCGAAAACGTCGAGATCAAGCCGCAGGTCTACAAGGACTCGCGACCGGCCGAGGTCTTCAACGAGTTTCACGAACGCGTTCGCGACCATCCGCCCGAGTGGATCTACGAGGTCGTGCGCGTGATCACGGTGTCATTCGCGCTGAGCGCCTTCCGCCTGCGCGGCTACGGATCGGAGAACGTGCCCAGCGGTCCGCTGATCCTGGCACCGAACCACGCCTCGTTCATGGATCACTTCTTCTGCGCTGCCTGCGTCCGCCGGCACGTGCAGTTCATGGCCAAGTCGCAGCTGTTCGGCTCCGGCTTGATGAGCTGGGTCTACAACCACGGCGGCGTGTTCCCGGTCCGGCGCGGCAACCAGGACGAGGAGGCGTTCATCACCGCCTTCAAGATCCTGCAGCGCGGCGGTGCGATCGGCATGTACGTCGAAGGCGGGCGCTCGCGGACCGGAGAGGTGGGGACCGACGCGCGGCCGGGCATCGGCCGGCTCGCGCTGGAGTCGGGCGCGACGATCGTGCCGGTGGGGATCGTCGGCTCCCATCAGGTGCGCAACTGGAAGCGCGGCAGGTTCCCGAAGGTGATCGTGCAGTACGGCACGCCGATCGTCTACGAGCGCGTGGAGACCAGCACCCGTGAGCAGCAGCAGCAGGTCGCCGACGAGATCCTGCGCCGGATCCGTGAGCTGCACGACGGCATCGTTACTTGATCGCTTCCATGAACAGCGACCAGCGGCGCGTCTCGATCTGCTGCAGGTCCGGGCAGCGGCCCTCGCGGAACTCGCAGCGGCGTGCCTCGCGAAAGCCGATCCGGCGCAACAGCGCACCCAGCGACGCTTCGTTGTAGTGCCACCAGTGGCGCGCGGTTCGCTTCGCGCGGCGTCCGCGTCCCTGGTAGATGCCCCACAGGAACTCGTCGGGATCGGCAGGGTCATAGGCGGCGACCATCTGGTCGAGGTCCGGGACCGCCAGGCGCAAGATGGCGCCCGGTCTGAGCACCCGGTGCGCTTCCCGCAGGCAGTTCTCGGCGACGTCCGGGTGCAGGTGCTCGAGCAGGTGCGAGGCGTAGATACAGTCGAAGGTCGCGTCCGGGAAGCGCAGGCGCCGCGAGACGTCGAGATAGCGCAACGACCGGAACGCCCCCGAGCTATAGGCTGCCCAGCGCTCCTCGCCGATCGTGCCCGAGCGGTGCAGCGCGTGCGCGAGGCCCGGCACGCGCGCCACGAGCAGGTGCGGCGTCACGTCGGTGTTGAGCCACCCTGGCGCGGCCTGGTCGAACGCCCCGAGGTGGAGCCTGCGCTGAAAGGTGACCATCGCTGGCATGATGCCCGCAATCGAAGCAGCTTGCAGTCCGAAATCGGCACATCTGACTGCGAACGCGGCTGACCGACAGGCGCGTTAGACAGGCTCCTAGAGGCGCTCTAGGTTTTAGGCGGTCTGCACCGCCTCCGCCTGCTCGAGGCCCAGCTCCTGCACTGCCTGCTCGCGCATGATGTACTTCTGCACCTTGCCGGTGACGGTCATCGGGAAGCCGTCGACGAACTTGACATAACGCGGGATCTTGAAGTGCGCGATCTGCCCGCGGCAGAACTCGCGGATCTCCTCGGTGCCCGGTGAGGCGCCCGGTCGCGCCACGACCCAGGCCATCAGCTCCTCGCCGTAACGCGCGTCGGGGACGCCGATCACCTGCACGTCGGCGATCTGCGGGTGGGTGTAGAGGTACTCCTCGACTTCGCGGGGGTAGACGTTCTCACCGCCGCGGATGATCATGTCCTTGCTGCGCCCGACGATCCGCACGTAGCCGTCCTCGTCCATCGTGGCGAGATCACCGGTGTGCATCCAGTGCCCCTCGTCGAGCACCTCGGCGGTGCGCTCGGGGTCGTTCCAGTAGCCGCGCATCACCGGGTATCCACGGGCCTGGAACTCGCCGGTCTCCCCGGGCGCCACGGCGTGTCCGGTCTGCGGGTCGGCGACTTTGATCTCGACGTGTGCCATCGCCTGGCCGACCGTGGCGCAGCGATGCTCGAGCGTGTCGTCGACGCGTACCATCGTCGTCACCGGCGAGGTCTCGGTCATCCCGAAGCAGATCGACATCTGCTCGATCCCCATGTCACTGGAGACGCGCTTCATGATCTCGATCGGGCACGGCGAGCCCGCCATCACGCCGGTGCGCAGAGCGCTCAGGTCGTGCTCGGCGAAGCTCGGGTGCTCGAGCGCCGCGATGAACATAGTGGGCACGCCGTAGAGGCTCGTACAGCGCTCGCCGGCGCACCCTCGCAGCGTCTGCTCCGGGTCGAAGGCCTCCGCCGGGTACACGATGCAGGCGCCGTGGGTGCTGGCGGCGAGGTTTCCGATCACCATCCCGAAGCAGTGATAGAGCGGTACCGGTATGCAGATGCGATCGCGCTCGTCGTAGCGCAGCACTTCGCCGATGAAGTAGCCGTTGTTGAGGATGTTGTGGTGCGTGAGCGTGGCGCCCTTGGGAAAGCCGGTGGTGCCACTCGTGTACTGGATGTTGATCGGATCGTCGAAATCGAGCTCGGCCATGCGCGCGCTGAGCCTGTCCCTGTCCGCGGGGCCGGCGGCGAGCGCATCCCATTCCTCGCTGCCGAACGTGATTGAGCGCTCCAGCTCCGGCAGGTCGTCTCGGACCTGCGCCACCATCGCCTCGAAGTCGGAGTCCTTGAACAGCTTCGTGGTCAGCACCCAGCGGCAACCCGCGTGCGCCAGCGCGTAGCTCAGTTCCTGGATGCGATAAGCCGGGTTGATGTTCACGAGAATCACGCCGAGCTTCGCCGTCGCGTACTGCGCCAGCGCCCACTCGGCGCGATTTGGGCTCCAGATACCGACGCGGTCGCCCTGCTCGAGCCCCTCCGCCAGCATCCCGCCCGCGAGCGCGTCGACGGCGGCGTTGAACTGGGCATAGGTCAACCTGATGCCCTGGTGGCAGGAGACGAGCGCGTCGGCGTCGGGTACGCGCGCCGCGGTTCGCTCGAGATTGGCGCCGATCGTCTCCGCCAGAAGCGGTTTCGTGCTCGTGCCGTGTGCGTAGGACAGCATCATCGTCCTCTCTCGTTGTGCTGTGGTCCGCCGATCCTAATCTAGTGTCTGCTACAAGCAAACGCTGCGTTGCCGCGAACCGGGTCAGGAGTTTGCCGCGCTGTGCGCGGCCAGCCAGCTGCAGATCTGATCGAGCACCTGGTGTTGCTCTGGCTCGTTGAGGATCTCGTGGTGAAGGCCTTCGTAGGGAGTCGCCGTCAGGTCGATCGAGCCGAGCCGTTGCGAGAGCATCACGCTGCCGGCCGGCGGGCAGAGCTCGTCGGCCGTGCCCCACATCAGCAATGTCGGCAGCTTGATCGCGGCGACCTCGCCCGGCAGCGCCTCGGTGCGCGCGATGAACTGCGCGACCGTGCCGGCCGGAACCGGGCGGTGGTAGACGAGCGGATCGTCGACGTAGGCTTGCACGACCGCCGGATCACGGGACACGAGCTTGGGGTCGAGCCTGGCTAGTGGCAACCCGGGCGCCGTCGCCGCGAGCAGCTTCGCCAGCGCCTTGACCGCGGCATTCGCGTCGAGTCGCGCGAGCGGGCCGCTGAGGATCACGCCCGCAAGCCGATCCTGGTGGCGCCCCACGTGGCGCAGTGCGACCGTGGCGCCCATGCTATGGCCGAGCAGGAACAGCGGGCGGCCGGGATGCCGGGCGCCTGCCAGCGTCGCGAGCCGGTCGACGTCCTCGGCCACGTCGTCGATATCGACGCGCCCGCGCGGTCCGTCTGAGCGCCCGTGACCGCGATGGTCGGGCGCGTAGACCGCGTAGCCCTCGGCTGCGAGCCGCTGCCCGACGTGCACGTAACGGCCGCTGTGCTCACCGAAGCCGTGCACGATCACGACGACCGCCCGGGTCTCGCCGTCGGGCAGCCAGGAGCGCCACACGATCCGTCCGCCGGCAATCCCGGTGAGCGTGCCCTCGCCGGTCTCGGTCACGCGCCTTCCTGCGCCCACGGCACGACGACCGCGTCCTCGGTTGGCGAGTCCCGCGCGACGACGTACTCCGCGTCGACGCTGGCCGAAGGGTTCTCGAGGATGTGAACCTCGCGCGGAGGCACGTACACCATGTCACGGGGAGTCAACTCGAATTCGTGCTCGAGGCGTTCGCCCCATTTCACGTTCAAGGTTCCCGACAGCATCAACACGGCGCTTTCGCAATGCTCGTGGTAGTGCGGCCGCGAGCTCGTGCCGGCCGGAACCCGAAAGACGCCCATGTAGAGGTTGGAAGCGCCCGCCGTCGCCTGCGAGATCTCCCCGGAGTGGACGACGCCGCGCGGCGTCTCACCGCCCTTGCCGGGTTTGACCACCCTCACCCTCGGGTCCTCCCCATGCGTGGAGTCTACTCGGCGTGATGAAGCTGATCACGCGGTGCGACCTCGATCTGCAACGGCGGCTGAGGGGCCCGCGCATGCTCCACCTGGAGCGTCGAATGGCGGATCTCGAAATGATCCGCCAGCAGGCGCGAGAGTCCGCGTCGAACTTCGTGGCAGTCGCAGTCCACGTCCACGACGACGTGCGCCGACAGCGCCGGGAAGCCCGAGGTCACCTCCCACACGTGGAGGTCGTGCACCTCGACCACGCCGCGCTGCTGCGCGAGCGCGTGCCCGATCTGTTGAGGGTCGAAGCCGGCGGGGGCGGCTTCCATCACCACCCGCGTGGCGGCGCACACAAGGCCGGCACCGGCGACCAGCATCACCGCCGCGATCAGCAGCGACGCGATCGCGTCCGCACGGTTGAAGCCGGTGGCGAGAATCACCGCGGCCGCCGCCGCGGTCGCCACGAACCCGAACAGGTCGGTGATGATGTGCCGGTAGGAGCCCTCGACGTTGAGGCTGCGGGTGTACTCGGAGCCATGTACGTGATCGCCGCGCAGCACGCGTACGGTGACCAGGTTGATCACGATTCCGATCAGCGCGACGGTGAGCACGACACCGCCGTTGACAGGCGGCGGCGAGATCAGGTGCGCGACGGCGCCATACGCGATCAGCGCGCACAGGACGAGCATCGTCACGCCGTTGGCGGCGGCGCTGAGGATCTCAGCCCGGCCGAGACCGTAGGTCATGACGCCGCCGGCCGGGCGCTGGGCAAGCCTGGCCGCCAGCAGCGACATCGCCAGCGCGGCGGCGTCGGTCAGCATGTGCGCCGCGTCGGACAGCAGTGCCAGCGAGGAGGCATACAGTCCGGCGATCACCTCCACCGCCATGAACGTCGCGATCAACACCAGCGCGGTCCGCAGCGCGCCGGCGTCCGCCTCGCGGTGATCGTGGCTGTGCCCGTGCCCTGGCGGCCCCTGCTCGTGCCCGTGGTTGTGCGCCGCCACTAGTTCACCGACGGGTCGCTCGGCATCCGCGCCACGAGCGCATAGCTGCCTCCCTTGCGCGTCAGGACCATCGCCCACAGCCCGTCGGGCTTCTCGGAGAACGCGTCGCTGCGGCGGGCCGGCTCGAGGATCCAGTCGCCTCGCTCGAGCTCGTCATCGAGCTGCCCCGGACCCCAGCCCGCGTGACCGGCGAACGCGCGGGCCTCACGGATCCCCGAGGTCGGGTCTGCTCGCGCCAGCACGTTGCCCAACACGCCGATGTCCTCGAACGCGATCAGCGCCGCCTCCGTGGGGTTGATGAACTCGGCCAGCACGATCACCGACGACTTCTGCACGGGTCCGCCTACCAGCACGCTATCGCCGGGATCGATCAAACCCAGGAGTTCCGGCACGGCCTCGCCGACCTTCGTCTCCGACGGGCGGTTGAGCACGAGCCCGAGCGCCCCATCCTTGCTGTGGTCGACGACGAGCACGACCGTGCGCCAGAAATTCGGATCGCTCAGTCCGGGGCCCGCGATCAGGAGTTGTCCACGAACCGATTCCACGCAGCTGATCTTCGCAGTTGACCGGCCTCGAGGGCCGATCTCGATAACCTCGCGCAAGTCTTGCGACGGCGGACCGGCGCGATCACAGCCCGAACGATCGCCCGATCACCTCGAGCATGATCTCGTCGGAGCCGGCGCCGATCCGGTTCAGGCGCAGGTCGCGCCACGAGCGCTCGATGCCGTACTCGGTCATGTAGCCGGCGCCGCCGTGGATCTGGATGCAGTCGTCGGCGACCTCGACCGCTATCCGCGCCGCGTTCAGCTTCGCGATCGAGATCTCGCGCACCGGGTACTCGCCGTTCTGGAAGCGCCATGCGGTCACATACACCATCGCGCGCGCGGTCTCGATCTTGGTCGCCATCTCGGCGAACTTGTGGCGGATCGCCTGGAAGCTGCCGATTTTGCGGCCGAACGCGGAGCGCTCCTTCGCGTACTGCAAGGTGCGGTCGAACACGTGCGCAGCGGCGGCGACGCTCGCCGACGCTCCGATCAGGCGCTCGCCCTGTAGCTCCCACATGATCTGGTAGAAGCCCCGCCCGACCTGCCCGAGCGTCGCGCTGGACGGCACGCGTACATCGTGGAAGGCGAGCAGTGCCGTGTCGGAGGCGTGCATCCCGAGCTTCTCGAGCTTCTTCTCGCGGATCACGCCGGGCAGGTCCATCGGTACCAGGAACAAGGTCATGCCGTCGTAGCCGGCGTCCGGATCGGTTTTCGTGACGAGCACGATCGCGTCGGCGCGCTGGCCGTTGGTGATGTACATCTTGGAGCCGTTGATGACGTAGTCATCACCCTCCTTGACGGCCCGGGTCTTGATTCCCGCCACGTCTGAGCCCGCATCCGGTTCGGTGATGCCGATGCAGAGGATTTTCTCCCCTGCGATCGCCGGCACCGCCCACTCGCGCTTCTGCTCCTCGGTGCCGAACGCGAGGATCGGTGGCAGCGCCATATCGGTGTGCACGGCGACGCCCATCGACAGCCCGCCGCTGTGCGAATGGACGATCTCCTCGCTCAGCACGAGGCTCGTGTAGTAGTCGCCGCCCTGCCCGCCGTACTCCACGGGCTTGTCGAGCCCGAGCAGGCCGAGCTCACCCATGCGCGTGAACACCCAGTTCGGGAACGTCGTGCGCTCCCACTCCTCGGCGTGCGGCTGCAGTTCGCTGACCACGAAGCGATGGATCGACTCGCGCAGCTGGTCGTGCTCGTCGGTGAAGATGAAATGCCTGCGGGTCTTCGCGTAGTCGGGCCGCAGGACGTCGGTCGGGGCCATGGCGCTGCTTCTCTCCCTGGTTGATGGCGCGGTCGGCGCAGTAAACAGTAGTACTGTCCACCTCTCACTTCGTCGGATACGCCCTTAGGCCCTACGCTTCGCGCCCATGTCCTACGCAACGCTTCGCTACGAGCTCGACGACGCCGGCGTGGCGACGATCGCGCTCGATCAACCCGAGACCCGCAATGCGCTTTCCAACGAGCTGCTCGGCGAGCTCGAGGCAGCGCTCACGCAGGCGCGCGACGACCCGGCTGTGCACTGCGTCGTGCTGGCCTCCACGCACGCGACGGTGTTCTCCAGCGGCGGCAACCTCGGCGGGTTCGCGGCCGATCTGCCGCTCGTCCACAAGCACGCCGAGATCGACCGCTTCCCGCGCGTGTTCCGGCTGCTCGGGGAGCTGGGCAAGCCGTCGCTGTGCGCCGCCGGCGGGCACGTGCTCGCCGGTGCGCTCGGGCTGGCGCTCGCCTGCGACCTGATCGTTGCACGCGAGGAGGCGCGCTTCGGCACGCCCGAGATCAACGTCGGTGTATTCCCGTTCATGATCATGGCGCTGATTTACCGCAACGTCGGGCGTAAGAAGACCAATGAGCTGCTGCTGATGGGCGAACAGATCTCGGCGGCGGAGGCGGAGCGGATCGGGATCGTCAACCGGGTGGCGCCGTCGGGCGAGTTCGACTCGCTGGTGCACGACTGGTCCCACAAGCTTGCGGCCAAGTCGCCGCTGATGATCAAGCTCGGCAAGGACGCGATGTTCCGCCAGCAGGACATGGCGTTCGCCGACGCGCTCGGCTTCCTGCGGGCGCAGCTGGCGCTCGCGTTCTCGACCGAGGACTTGATCGAGGGTGTCAGCGCGTTCTTCGAGAAGCGCCCGGCGGTCTGGAAGGGACGCTGAACGGCAGCGCGCAGCAAGTCCGCCGCGCCGTGCGTTACGATTTACTGACGGTTGGCAAAACGAAATGGCCGATCACGGATGCGACCGGCAAGGGGGTTCGAACATGTCCGAGTCTGAGCGCACCGATGCTTCTTCGACAGACGCCGATGGGACCAACTCAGGCGACTGGCTCCCCACCGAGCACGCCGGCGAGCGGCTCCCCTACGAGCGGCTGACGCCGCGGCGGCGACCGCTGCGACCCAACGTCAACGAGCAGCTCGTAGCGACCGGCCAGTTCGTCGAGTGCATCTGGAGCTGCCCCGCCTGTGGCCTGCACGGCACCAGCATCGCGCGCCCCCACATGCTGGCGGGCAAGACCTGCCTCGCGTGCGGTGAGCTCGTGTCGGTCACGACCGTCTAAAGGCGACTATCTGTTCTATAGCAACAGATAGTCGCCACGCTCATCTACGGGGACCGCTCAAGTAGCTAGTAACGCTGGTCACTTCTGCTTAGATTGCGCACGCGATGCCCCCCGACGACGCCGACGCCGACCAACCACGGCCGACGAGCCTGCTGCGCCCGCTGGCCGACGATCTCGCCGCTCGCCGCGAGCAGATCAAGCTCGGCGGCGGCGAGGCCAAGATCGACGCCCAGCACGCCGCCGAGAAGCTGACCGCGCGCGAGCGGCTGGCGTTGCTCTACGACGCGGGCACGTTCGTCGAACTGGGCATCCACGGCCGCCCGCACTTCTCCCAGCGCGCGATGGACGGCAAGCAGGCGCCGGCCGATGGCGTCATCACCGGCTACGGGAAAGTCGACGGCCGCCTGGTGGCCGTCGTCGCCTACGACTTCACCGTGATGGCGGGCTCGATGGGGATGACCGGCGAGCTGAAGGTCACGCGGCTGCGTGAACTGTCGCTGAGCAAGCGGATCCCGCTGATCTGGTTACTGGATTCCGCCGGCGCCCGGATCCAGGAGGCGGTCGGGTCGCTGTTCGCCGGTAGCGGCTTCCTGTTCCGTGAGGAGGTCGTGATGAGCGGGGTGGTGCCTCAGATCGCAGCGCTGATGGGGCCGTGCGCGGCGGGCACGGCCTACATTCCCGGCCTGGCGGACTTCGTGCCGATGGTCAGGGGGCGCGGCTCGATGGCGCTTGCCGGCCCGTACCTGGTGCGGGCCGCGGTCGGTGAGGACGTCACCCAGGAGGAGCTCGGTGGCAGCCGCGTGCACTGCCGCAAATCGGGCGTCGGCGACCTCGAGGTCGCCGACGATGCTGACTGCATCGCCAAGATCAAGCAGTACCTGAGCTACTTTCCCCAGAACTGCGAGCAGTCGCCGCCGGTGCTGGCGTGCGACGATCCGATCGACCGTGCCGATGAGGAACTGCTAGACCTGCTGCCCAGCTCAAACCGCCATTCGTACGACATGTACGAGCTGATCCGCCGGATCGTCGACGACGGCGTCTACTTCGATCTGAAGCCACAGTGGGCGAAGACGATCATCACCTGCCTGGCGCGCTTCGGCGGGCGCTGCGCCGGGATTGTCGCCAACCAGCCCAAGCAGCTCGGCGGCATCCTCGACATCGACTCCGCCGACAAGGCCGCACGCTTCATCAACCTCTGCAACGCCTACGGCATCCCGCTGGTCTACCTGATGGACGTCCCCGGGTTCATGGTCGGTACCAAGGTCGAGCAGGCCGGGATCATTCGTCACGGCGCGAAGATGCTGTATGCCACCGCCAACGCGACCGTCCCGAAGATCACCGTGATCGTGCGCAAGGCCTATGGCGCCGGCTACTACGTGATGTGCGGTCGCGCCTACGAACCCGACCTGATCGTCGCCTGGCCGTCGGCCGAGATCAGCGTGATGGGCGCCGAGGGCGCGGTCGAGATCGTGTTTCGCAAGCAGGTCGAAGCGGCCGCCGATCCGGCCGCCAAACGTGCAGAGCTCCTCGACGGCTTCCGCCAGATCATCGATGTCTACATCGCTGCCGGGAACGACATGATCGACGACGTGATCGACCCGCGCGAGACCCGCGCGACGATCTGCCGCGGCCTCGAGATGGCCGCCGGCAAGCAGGTCGAACGCCCGTTCAAGCGCTCCGGAGTAGTTCCCGTATGAGCGTGGGTGCGGAAGCGGCTGCGCCGCTTCCGTTACGAGTTCGCTTCGCGAACTCGACGTTGCGCGACCACGTGCGTTGCTCAGCGTTCGCTTTGCGAACTCGGGGGTGGTCGTAGATGAGTGTTGAGGATCCGGTGGTGATCGCTTGTGCGATCTCGGGGGCGATCGCCAACCGGGATCAGTGTCCGTCGATCCCGTACACACCGGCGGAGTATGCGGCCGAAGCACGGCGGATCGTCGACGAGGGCGGCGTGCACATCCACATCCACGCGCGCACGCCCGCCGGCGCCCCGAGCTACGAGGTCGAGGACTTCGCCGCGATCAGCGACGCGATCCGCGCCGAGATCGGCAACGACGCGATCGTCAACTTCTCGACCGGCACGATCGGCGTCAGCGTGCAGCATCGCATCGCCTACCTCGAGGCGTGCCGCCCCGAAGTCGCAGCGCTCAACATGGGTTCGCTGAACTACGCCAAGTACTCGCGCTCGCGCAAGCAGTTCGTGTTCAAGTTCGTGTTCAGCAACCCGTTCGATGAGATCATCGAGTTGCTCGAGGCGATGCGACGCTTGACGATCAAGCCCGAGCACGAATGCTTCGATCTCGGCCACGTCGCCTCGCTGGAGCCGCTGCACGACATGGGCCTGCTGGTGGCGCCGTTGCACGCCGACTTCGTGATGGGCGTCCTCGGCGGCGTCCCCGCCACTGCCCGCAACCTCGGGGCGATGGCGGACAACATGCCCGCCGATCCTCTCGGCACCGGCGCGCTGCACCACCACTGGGGCGTGATCGGGATCGGCCGCGTGCAGTGGACGATGGTCGCGGCGGCGCTAACGCTCGGCGGCTCGGTGCGGGTCGGCCTGGAGGACAACTTCTATCTGCCCGACGGCAGCATGGCGCGCTCCAACGGCGAGCTGGTCGCCAAGGCCCGGCAGCTCACGCAGGACTGCGGTCGCCGGCCGGCGACCGTCCAGGAGGCGCGCGCGATGCTCGGGATCCGCCCGCTGAGCGCATGAGCACGAACCCACCCGAGATGCTCAAGATGAGCGACCTCGCTGAACGCTCTGGCGTCAGCGCCGGCACGATCAAGCACTACCTGCGCGAGGGGCTGCTCGGAGACGAGCGCGAGGTCGTGCGCACGAGCAGGAACATGGCCTACTACCCGGTCGAATACATCGCGCGGATCCAGCTGATCAAGCGCCTGCAGGAAGAGCGGTTCATGCCTCTGCGCGTGATCAGGGAGCTGATGCGCAGCGATCCCGATCGCGCCTCGCGGCTGATCGAGCTAGAGGATCGCATCCTCGAGCGGTCGATCGCCGCCGGCGAGCAGGCGAGCGTGTCTCGCGAGCGAATCAACCAAACCTATGCCTTGCCCGCCAACGTCCTCGACCGGCTCGAGCAGATCGGCGTGCTGACGCCCTCGAGCCGCGGCTACGATCCGCACGACATCAAGATCATCGAGGCGATCTCGCGCTTCCGTGCCGGCGGCTACGAGGAGACGCTCGGATTCACCGTGTACGACACGCTGCGCTACCGCGATGCGCTGCGGCCGCTGGTAGAGAACGAGGTGCGGGTGCTGATCGCGCGGCTGGCGGCGCAGGTGGAGGTGGACCGTGCGCTGGAGATCATCGAATCCGGGGTGGAGCCGTTGCGCGATCTGATCGGCGCGCTGCACTCGAAGCTGCTGCTCGAGGCCATACGCCGCCAGCGCGGGCGGGGCCCGGACTGATTGCCCGACAACGAAGCCGGGCAGATATAACTCAACAGTGCGCGCCGCGGCCGTTCAGCTCAACTCAACCGAGGATCTCGATCGCAACCTGGCGAGCGCCGAGCGCCTCGTGCGCGAGGCCGCCGGCGCCGGCGCCGAGCTGGTGGTGCTGCCCGAGAAGTGGAACCTGCTCGGCCGGCCGGAGGCGATCGACGCGGGCGCGCAGGCGCTGGATGGACCCGCGAGCCTGTGGGCTCGCGGGATTGCGCGCGAGCTCGGGATCGACCTGATCGCCGGCTCGATCGTCGAGCGCGTGCCGGGCCAGCAGCGCACCTCGAACACCAGCGTCCACTACTCGCCCTCCGGGCGCCAGGAGGCCGTGTACCGCAAGCTGCACATGTTCGACGTGGAGGTCGACGGCGTCGTCTACGAGGAGTCACGCCGCGAGCAGCCAGGCGACGCGGTCGTGATCTCGCAGTCCCACGGCGGCATCGAGCTGGGGATGAGTATCTGCTACGACCTCAGGTTCCCGGAGCTCTACCGCGAGCTGTCGGCGCGTGGGGCGCAGGTCTTGCTGGTGCCGAGCGCGTTCACGCTGGCAACCACGCGTGATCACTGGGAGGTGCTCGTGCGGGCGCGGGCGATCGAGAACCAGTGCTTCGTGATCGCCGCCAACCAGATCGGCGAGCACCCGCCGGGAAACCGTTCGGGCGGGCGATCGCTGATCGCCGATCCGTGGGGTTTGGTGCTCGCGAGCGCGCCGGACCGCGAGTGCGCGATCGTCGCCGATCTCGATTTCGAGTCTCTGCAAAGCATCCGGCGCCGGTTACCGGCGCTGGCGCATCGCCGTAGCGACCTGTACTTCTGCTTCAATCAGCAGTCATGAAGGACAGCCCGATTGTAAAACGGCTGCTGTGGTCCGGGCTTCTGGCGGGAACCGGCGCGCTTGCCACACTCGCGTCGACGCGAGTGGCCTCACTGATCTGGCAGCACGTCTTCGGCGAAGAACCGCCCGAGTGACCGAGAACACACCGAGCTCTACCGATCAGTCGCGGCCGCCGGCACCGTGGCTTGATCCCGTCGCCGGCTCGGCACCGCCGAGCTGGTCGCTGGAGGGCGCGCATCCAGGGCCCGCTTGGGTGCCCCCGGTTGAGTCGGAAGCCTCCCCCTGGGAGGCGTCCCCGGTCAATCCTGCGGCCGGCAAGTCCCTCTTGGCGGCGCTGCCGCTCGATCGCCCCGAGGTGATCATCGGCGCCGCGTTCGCAGGTGGCCTGCTATTAGCTCTGATCTTGAGGCGCCTTGCCCGCTAACAACGGCCAGCCCGACAACCTCGCGACCGCGATCACCGACGTCTCCGAGCGCGTCACGCGACTGGTGCACGACGAGATCGAGCTCGCCAAGGCCGAGATGGCGGAGAAGGCCAAGAGCCTCGCCGCCGGCGCGGGCGTGATCGCCGCCGGCGCGGTGTTCGGCGTATTCGCGATCATCTTCGTGCTGGTCGCGCTCGCGCTCGTGTTCGACTCGCTGTTCACGAGCGGGCTTGGAGAGCTGTGGATCGGCTTTGCGTTCGTGCTCGTGCTGTTGATGATCGGCACCGTCGCGGCGGTGCTGATCGCGCGGCGCCTGCTGCGCGTCGGCGCGCCAACGCCGTCGATGGCGATCGACGAGGCCAGGAAGATCCGCGACACGGTCACCGCCAAGTCGGGCGTGGAGCGCTGATGCCGGCGCGCACGCCGGAGGAGATCCGGGCATCGATCGAGGAGAACCGCGAGCAGCTAGGCGTTTCGATCGAGAAGCTGCGCGTCGAGGTCGCGGAATTGACCGACTGGCGGGCACGCGCACGGCGCAACGAGCGCGAGCTCACGATCGGCGCCGCTGCCGTGGGGTTCGTGATCGGCGGCGGGATCGGCGGGCTCGGGAGCCTGCTGTTCGGCGGCAAGCGCCGCAAGGCGCGCCGGGCACTGCAGCGCTAGACCGACGGGGGAACTTCGGGCTAGTTGGGCTGGCCTGGCGGCCGGTCGCGGGCGGATGAAGACAGGCCGTGGCTCTGCTTGCAAGTGCGACTAAGGATACGGGCCGTCACGGCTATCTTCCTGGTAGGTGGTCATCAGTTGTGTTGACCTGCTGATCGGGCGCTTTTTGGCGTGGTGGTGGCGTGCCTCGAGTCAGCGGTCGGGGCGCGCGGTGGCTTGCTGGAGGGTGTAGCAACCCCGGAGCGGCCGGATCGACGCTCGCTGGGGAGGTCTGCTCGGCCGCGCCGGGGCGAGGACTGCTGTGGCGCTGTTGAGCAACCCAAAGCGACGGTGTCTTTGGCGGTTCGGGCTCTGGAGCAGCTCTACGAGAGCCACGGACCCAAAACGGCTCAGCTGACCCTGGTTTGGGTTATCGAGCATGCGATCGGCGGCGTTCGCGGCGCCTTCCGGGGAGGCTGGGCGAAAAACGTCGCGGATTCCGTCGTTTTTCGCCCAGGCCCCTGCACAAAAGCAGTTTTGCAGGTGGTCCGGCGCTCGCCAGCCGCACACTGGGTTATTGAGACAGGCCCTCAGGCCGTCAGCAGCGAGCTCGGGATGCCGCCGGCGCCGAGCAGGCCGGGGCCGACGTGCGTGCCGATCACGGGTCCGACCTCGGACACGAAGGTCGGCTCGGTGCCGAAGATCGCGCGGCCGCGCGCGGCCAGATCCTGCGCCTGCGCGGGTGCGTGGATGTGCTGGACCACCCAGGCGTCGGCGCCCCGCTCGTGGCAGCTTCGCAGCACCTCGACCATGCGCTCGAAGGCGCGCTTGGTCGTGCGGACGCGCTCGATCGGTGTGATCTCCGATTCCACGGACAGGATCGGCTTGATCTTCAGTGCCGTCGCCACCCAAGCCTGGGCGCCGCCGATGCGACCGCCGCGGCGCAGGTACTCGAGCGTGTCGATCGCGAACAGCAGCGTCAGCTGCTCGCGCGCCCGGTGCGCGCGCTGCAGGACCGCGTCGGCATCGGCGCCGGCTCGCGCCGCCGCAGCGGCGGCCATCAGCATCAGACCCTGCCCGCCGCAGGCGGTCGCCGAATCGAGCACGTGCACCTGCCCGGCGTAGTCGCCGAGTTGGTCGCGGGCCTGCTCGGCCGAGCGCACGGTGCCCGAGATGCCGCCCGAGAGGTGAATCGAGACGATCTCGTGACCCGCCTGCACGAGCGGCTCGTAGACGGCCAGAAAGTCGCCGATCGACGGTTGTGAGGTGGTGGGCAGATCGGGGTCGGAGCCCAATCGCCGGTAATAAGCGTCGTAGTCGGTGATCTCGGCCTCGCGTTGCGCAGCGTCGCCGCGGTGCACATACAGGCTCACCTCATGGATCTCGTTTTCGGCGACGAGTGCACGTGGCAGGTAGTGGCAGGTGTCGGCGACGATGCTGACGGGCATCTGCCGGACCCTAGCAGCGCCGTGGCCGGCGCCACGGCTGCCCATGCACGCCCGATGTCTGAGCGCAGCCGTACAATGAATCTGCGCGGGGGGTCGCCCGCGCCTTAGATTGACAACCAAACCCAATAAGCAAGATGCCACGAACGCTCGTCACCGGTGCGACCGGTTTCATAGGCTCCCATGTGTGCCAGTTGCTCGTGCAACGCGGCGACGAGGTCGTGGCCACGGTGCGCGCGGGTTCGCGCACGAAGCTCCTCGACGAGCTCGACATCGAGCAGGTCCAGGCCGACATCTGCGATCGTCAATCGATCCGCCGCGCGATGAAGGGCGTCGAGCGGCTGTTCCACATCGCCGGGTCCTCGAATTTCCGCGCCGCGCGCGAGGCGATCTTCTCCGTCAACGCCGAGGGCTCGCGGGTGGTGCTGGAGGAGGCCCTGCACGCCGGCGTCCAGCGCGTCGTGCTGACGTCCTCGATCGCCGCGGTAGGACCAGCCGCGCCGGGGGAGGTGGCCGACGAGGCCAGCGTCTGGGACGCAGGCCGGTATCGCATTCCCTACGTCGACAGCAGGCACGCGGCCGAGGTGCTGGCGCTGCGGCTGTGCTCGCGTGGCCTGCCGCTCGTGATCGTCAACCCCGCGCACACAATGGGTGCGGGCGACTATGGGCGTTCCTCGACGGTGCTGGTGCAGAGCTTCATGCGCCGCCAGATTCCCGCCTACGTGGATGGCACCGTGAACATCGTTGGCGTCGAAGACGTCGCGCGCGGGCATCTGCTCGCGGATGAGCGCGGAGTCATCGGGGAGCGCTACATCCTCGGCAACCGCAATTTCACGATGGACAGGCTGTTCGTCGATCTCGGCCGCCTGTCGGGCGTCGAGCCACCCGCGCTGAAGCTGCCGGCGACCGTGGCGATGAGCTTGAGCATCGCCGCGATGCGCGTGCCGCGGCTCGAGTTCCCGGTGCCCGGCGAGGTCCGGGCGGCGTCGCTGAACTGGGCGGTCACGAGTGCCAAGGCCAGGGAGGAGCTGGGGTGGACCACCTCCGAGCACGAGGCTTGCCTGATCGAGACGATCGACTGGTATCGCCAGATCGAGGACGCCACGCTCGCGCACGAAGGCGCGCGTCAACCGTTCGCGTTGCGCGTTGCCGGCGGTGTCGCCCGCCGCATCCCGCGCCTGCTCTGAGCGGTCGCGGCGCGTCGGCGGTGGCGGTGGCGCACGACCTTCAACGGGCGGTTCTGCTCGCTGACCAGCCGCTAGAGCGCGACGGCGCGCGACGGGACTGCACTCTCGGGAGGTTTGGCACCTGTGAGGTGCTTAACCTCAACCGGTTCGGGCGGGCACCGCTCGCGCAAACCACCCGCGGGAGGTTTGGCACCTGTGAGGTGCTTAACCTCAACCGGTTCGGGCGGGCACCGCTCGCGCAAACCACCCGCGGGAGGTTTGGCACCTGTGAGGTGCTTAACCTCAACCGGTTCGGGCGGGCACCGCTCGCGCAAACCACCCGCGGGAGGTTTGGCACCCGTGCGGTGCTCAACCTCCCGGTAGTCGCGGACTTGCGACGGTTGCGGCAGCCTGAGTGCTGATCTCATCTTCCGAAGCACGTCATGCGGCGGCCGGCCCGCGCGAACCGCGCGAAGATTGAGCGAGCGTGTGCGACGGATGCCGTTCGTGCGCGCAGAGTGCCGCGACCGTGTCGCCGTTGACCGGGCGTGCAACGCCACGCTCGGTGACCAGCGCACTCACGAGCGCCGCCGGAGTGACATCGAAGGCCGGGTTGCGGCACGGCGTATCCGGCAGCGTCAGCAGCTGGCCGGCGGCGTAGCGAACCTCGTCGGCGCTGCGCTCCTCGACCACGATCGAGGCGCCGGACGGACAGTCGAGGTCAATCGTCGAGGTCGGGCCGGCGACGATCATTGGAATCCCTGCTGCGGCGGCCGCGAGCGATAGCGCGTACGTGCCGATCTTGTTGGCGATGTCGCCGTTGGCGGCAACCCGATCACAGCCGACGATCACGGCATCGACGGCGCCGCTGGCGATCGTCCATGCCGCCGCTGAATCGACGATCAGCTCGTGTGGGATCCCGAGCGTCGCCAGTTCGTAGACCGTCAGTCGCGCGCCCTGCAGCAGGGGCCGGGTCTCGGTCGCGATCACGCCCTGCAACGCGCCGCGCCGTTGTAACTCATATACGATCGCAAGCGCGCTGCCGTCTCCGGGCACGGCGAGCGCGCCGGCGTTGCAGTGGGTCATGATCCGCGGCGCCGCGCCGCCCAGACCACGGGGGCCGTCGAGCTGCCCGCCGGGGCCGTCGAGCTGCCCGCCGGGGCCGTCGAGCTGCCCGCCGGGGCCGTCGAGCTGCCCGCCGGGGCCGTCGAGCTGCCCGCCGGGGTCGGTCGAGCTGCCCGCCGGGGCCGTCGAGCTGCCCGCCGGGGCGGTCGAGCTGCCCGCCGGGGCGGTCGGGCTGCCCGCCGGGGCCGTCGAGCTGCCCGCCGGGGCCGTCGAGTCGCTGACCCGTGGCAGCCAGCAGCCCGCCCACGCCGACCAGCAGGTCCGCGCCGGCCGTAGCGATCGCGGCGCTGGCGGCGACTTCGTCGGCGAGTACGGCGTCGGCCTCGGCGAGCGAAGCCTCGGCGAGCTCGCCAGGTGAAGCGGCAAGGGCGGCGGCAAGTACGCGGTCGACCGCGTAGGCGAGGTTGACGGCGGTCGGGCGCGCGGTGCGCAGGCGCTGCGCGGCGCGCCGCGCGCGGGCGGGTGTCGGCTCGTCGGCGAGCTCGAGCGCCAGGCCGTAGGCCGCCGCCACCCCGATCAGCGGCGCGCCGCGGATCGCGAGGCGCTCGATCGCCTCGGCGACGTCCTGCGCGTCGCGCAGCTCCAGCTCAACCGTTCGTGCCGGCAGCAGCGTCTGGTCGAGCGCCCGCAGGCAGCGGCCGGCGGCGTCGAACCGCAGCACCTGCAACGAGCTTGCGGGGTGGCTCAGAGCCGGTTCTCGATCTGCAGCGGGGCCTGCTCGGCGGCCGCCTCGCCGGCGCCGGCGTCGTCAGCGAGCTCGAGCCCGAGCGCCTCTTGCAGCTCACCGGATTCGTACATCTCGCTGACGATGTCGCAGCCGCCAACCAGTTCGCCGTCGATGAACAGCTGCGGGATCGTCGGCCAGCCGGAAAGCGCCGAGAGCTCCTGGCGGATGCGCGGGTCGGGCAGGATGTTGACGGCAGCGAACGGCGCCTCGATCGACTTGAGGATCGCGACGGTGCGGGCCGAGAAGCCGCAGGCGGGCTGGTCGGGTGTGCCCTTCATGAACAGGATCACGGGGTTCTCGGTGATCGCGCTCTGCAGCGCCTCGCGCATCGTCGTGGGGGAGGGGGATTCGTCGCTCATCTGGCTAGTTCTCCGTGGCGTGGGTCTTGATCGACAGGGCGTGGATGCGGTCGCCCACCTCGTCCCCGAACACGTCATAGACGAGCTTGTGCTGGGCGATGCGGCTGAGGCCGGCGAACGCGGGCGCATGTACGACGGCCGCAAAGTGGTGACCGTCGCCGGTGACATCGGCTTGGGCGCCCGCGATCCCGGACTCGATCCGCGCCTTCAGCTCCTGCGGTGTGGCTGACATGGCTCAAGCGTAGCGGGTCTGCGCACGCCGCTATACTGAATGAAGCATGATCCAACTCACAGACAAAGGTGCCGAAAAGGTCCGCGAGTTCCTCGCCACGCAGGAGACGGTTGCCCCCACCGCAGGCCTGCGGGTGGGCGTCCGCGGCGGTGGCTGCTCGGGCTTCCAGTATGCGCTCGCGTTCGACGAGCAGCGTGACGAAGACGTCGTGTTCGAGGACAGGGGAATCCGATTGCTTGTCGACCGGCCCAGCCTGCCGTACGTACAAGGCTCGGTGATCGACTTCGTGGACTCACTTCAAGGCGCCGGCTTCAAGGTTGACAACCCCAATGTGGTCGCCGCGTGCGGCTGCGGGTCGTCATTCCGCGTGGCCGACGAACAGGAAGTCTCGGCCGTATAGGGATATAGTTCCACGGCGGATGGGAACTGGCTTTCAGCCGCGGCCGGGTCGAGGGCGCGCGCGGTGCTCGGCGGCGACGGTATCCGTCGCGCTGATAGCTGCAGCCGTGCTGGTGGCTGGCTGCGGCTCGTCCTCGAGCGCCTCATCGCATGCCGCTGACACGAGCAAGCGCGCGAGCGTGCCGAAAGTCTCAGCCGCAGAGCTGGCGCGCGCCGCGGATGTGTCCACGAACGTTGCCGGCTTCAAGCTGGTGATGTCGATGCACGAGACCGCGGCCGGTACGGGCGCCGTTTCGATGACCGGTTCGGGCAGCTTCCAGACCGATCATGTCGGCTCGCTGTCGGTGAACATGAGCTTGCCTGCCGGCGCCGCCGACGGGCTCACCAGCCTGCAGATGACGATCCTGCTCGACCACGAGCAGATGTACATGCAGCTGCCGTCGTCGCTGGCCTCGGAGATCCCGGGTGGCAAGCCGTGGCTCGAGTTCGACTTCTCCAAGCTGGGCAACATTCCGGGAGCGTCCGCGCTGTCGTCGCTGATGGACAGCTCCAGCCAGTTGAGCGACCCCAGCCAGTACTTCGAGTATCTGCGCGCGGCCGCCGCCGGAAGCCTGCGGTCGCTCGGCACCGAGACCGTCGACGGCTTTCAGACCACGCACTACCACGCTGACATCTCGCTGTCGAAGCTTCCCGACGCCGTGCCCGCGGCGCAGCGGCCGGCGATCGAGCAGCTGATCGCCGAGATGAGCAAGAGCAACGCGACGCTGGCGACGATCCCGGTGGACGTGTGGATCGACTCGAACAACCTGATCCGCCGGATCATCCTCACGGAGAGCCTCACACTGCAGGGAAAGCCGCTGACGGTCGACATCCAGGAGGACATCCCCGAGTACGGCCCGCAGCCGGCCCCCGGGCTTCCCGCGGCCAGCGAGGTCACGAACCTCTCAACGCTGCTCTCGGGCCTTTCCTCCAACAGCGCCGCCGGCGCATAGCAACCGCTTCGGGCGGCGCACTTTACGCCGGCGTCGCGTCCAGCGAGTGCCACAGGTACAGGCAGGCGAGCGTCCGGTGGGGCCGCCACGGCTCTGCGATCAGCTGCAGCGAAGCGGGAGTCGGCAGCTCCGGCAGGTGGTAGGCGTTCATCACTGCACGCCTGATGCCGAGATCGCCGACCGCCAGCACGTCGGGTCGCTGCAGATGGAACATCAGGAACATGTGCGCGCTCCAGGTGCCGAGGCCCTTGACGGCGACCAGCTCCGCGATCACCTGCTCGTCCGGCAGGCGCTCGAGCGCGTCGAGCTCGAGCGATCCATCGGTGACGTGTTCGGCCAGCGAGCGCAGGAACGAGACCTTCGCGCGGCTCAGACCGGCGGCGGCGCGCAGCTCCTCGGGGTCGTCTCCAAGCACCTCAGCCGGCGTCGGCGGGCGCCCGCCGAAGCGCTCGGTCAGCCTGGCGTAGATCGCGGCGGCCGCCTTGACCGACAGCTGCTGGCCGACGATCGATCGCACGAGCGCGCCATAGTGCTCGGGGGGGCGCCCGCGACGCCGGTCGCCGAGCCCGCCGGCGCCGACCGCGTCGATCAGCTCGCGCAGCACCGGATCATGCGCGCGCAGGTGCTCAACGGCAGCGGGCTCCGGCACATGAGAATGATCTCATCAACGCGCGCCGAATAGGACAGCTTGTGAAACGGGTTCACGATGCCGGTTTACAGGCTAGTATGGGTTCGATGCGCATTGCGCTGGTGTCGCCATACTCCTGGACTTACCCCGGGGGCGTGACGAGGCACATCGAGGCACTCGCGGAGCAGTACATCGCTCAAGGACACGATGTCCGGGTGCTTGCTCCCTTCGACCCGCCCGACGCCCTCTCAACTGCCCTGCACCGTGGCGCGCGCCCACAGAAGCTGACCAGGCCCGAGTACCTGATCCCGCTTGGGCGGACGCTGGGCTTCAAAGCCAACGGCTCGGTCT
Organism: uncultured Solirubrobacterales bacterium; assembly: GCA_963709135.1. Taxonomy (GTDB): domain Bacteria; phylum Actinomycetota; class Thermoleophilia; order Solirubrobacterales; family Solirubrobacteraceae; genus Palsa-465. The sequence continues at coordinate 224,512 of CAVPVI010000015.1, forward strand.
CGAACCTGGCGATCACGCCGTTCGGCATGGCCAAGCTGCTGCGCGAGCTGCGCTCGGGCAAGTTCGACGTCGCCCACATCCACGAGCCGGTGGCACCGATCACCGGTTGGGCGGTCTGCGGCTTTGCTGGGCTGCCACTGGTGGGTACCTTCCACTCGTACTCCACCAAGTGGATCCCCAATCAGCTTGGCAACGCGCTCGGCGCGCGTCGCGTGCTGAATCGCCTGCACGTCCGGATCGCCGTCTCGCAGGCCGCAAAGTGGACCGGCCTGCGCTGGTTCGGAGGCGACTACCGCGTGATCCCCAACGGCGTGCACTACGACGCCGAAAGCGCTAGTCGCGCGGCCCTTCGGCCCGCCGGCGAGAAGCTGCGGATCGTGTTCGTCGGGCAGGCCGTCGAGCGTAAGGGACTGCCGCTACTGTTGCACGCGTTCGAAGCGCTGCGCGAGCACATCCCGACCGAGCTGACCGTGATCGGGCCCAGCCCCAAGGAGCTCGATCCGCTGCTGATGGACGGGACCGGGGTGCGCGCCCTCGGGAAGGTCGACGACGAGCGCAAGCGCTATGAGCTCGAGCGCGCGGACGTTCTGTGCGCGCCGTCGCTGGGCGGCGAGAGCTTCGGGATGGTGCTGACCGAGGCATTCGCGGCCGGCACGCCCGTGATCGCCTCCGACATCGCCGGTTACCGTGACGTGGTCCACGACGGCGTCGACGGCGTGCTCGTGCCGATGGGCGATGCGCAGGCGCTCGCCGAGGCGCTGCGTGACCTCCACGACGAGCCGGAGCGCCGCCGGCGCCTGGCCCAAGCTGCCGCGCGCAACGTGGAGAAGTTCGCATGGGAGCGGGTCGCCGCCGAAGTCCTCGAGGCATACGAGGATGCGATCGCGACGCCGGCACCGGAGGGTGCGCTGCGGCGCGTGGCGGTCCGCATCGGCATGCGCGGCGCAGATCTGAAACCGCAGGTCAGGGCGCGGCGACTGCCGAGCCTGGAACCTTCGCCGGTGGCCGCGCGCAAGGGCGCCTGGGCGCTCGCGCGGCGCGTCGGGATGCTGTCGATCACGCTTGCCGGCGCCGTCGCGGCGGTGCTCGCGCTACAGAAGATCGGCGTCGGCAACATCGCCAACGTGCTGATCAACTCGAGCCCGATGTTCGTGCTGCTGGGCCTCGCGACGATGTGCGCGGCGATGGCGATGCGCGGCATCTCCTGGCATGCGATCTTGGAAGCTGCGCTCCCGCGCGCGCGCATCCGGCTCGGCGACGCCATGCAGGGGATCTTCATCGGCGTGCTGATGTCCTCGACGCTGCCGGCGCGCCTGGGCGAGCCGTCGCGGGCGCTGGTCGTCGCGCGGCGCACCGGCAGACCGCGTGAGAACCTGCCGGTGGTGCTCGGCACGCTGGTCTCACAGACGCTGCTGAACATCGTCGCGCTGATCATCCTCGGCACGATCATGTTCTCCTCGGTCGATTTCTTCAACGGGCATCAGAACGCGCTGATCCTCGCCGCGGTCGCACCGGTGCTGCTGCTCGCGGCGGTGCTGATCGCGCCGATCGTGCTGCGCTACGGCGGCGCCACCCGGTTCGCCCGCTTGCAGGCGACGGTTACGCAGTTGCGCTCGGCGCTGACCAAGGTGCGGGCCGGCCTGACGGTGTTCCGTCGGCCGCGACTTGGAGCAGTCGCGGCCGGTGCTCAGCTGTCAGCCTGGGCTCTGCAGTCGTTGTCCTGCTACCTGCTTCTGGTCGCGCTCGGGCTCGGCCACCGCACCGGCTTTGCGGCCGCGGCGGCCGTTCTGTTCGCGGTCAACATCACCGCTGTGCTGCCGGCCACGCCCGCGAACCTCGGCGTCTTCCAGGCGGCGTGCGCCGCCGTGCTGCACACCGGCTGGCACATCGGGCTTGGCACGGGCGTCGCCTACGGCGTGATCCTGCAGGCGGTCGAGGTCTCCACGGCGATCCTGATGGGGATGCCGGCGCTGCTCAAGGAGGGCATGTCCTGGCGCGAGGTTCGGCTGCGGGCGATGAACGCGGCGCCGGTCAAGCTCCCCGCCCGCCGCTCCGCGGACGCTGCGCCTCGGGCGGTCACGGGCGTCGACGCGTAACGCATCCGGGTCCGCGGCGGTCACGGGCTGCTCCGTGGGATGAGCATGATGAGTATTGCGCGTATATGCGCGGCGCCATACTCATCATGCTTGCCGGGGGCGCGGCATGCTTGCCAGGGGGCGCGGCATGCTTGCCAGGGGGCGCGGCATGCTTGCCAGGGGGCGCGGCAACAAGGGCTACCCACGCAGCTCGCCGGCGGCTGACCTCGCCGGCTGAGCTTGCATCCACTCGACGATCTCGGTCGCGGGGACCGGTCTGCTGATCAGGAAGCCCTGGAGGTTGTCGCAGCCGAGGCCCACCAGGACATCTCGCTGCGTGAGCGTCTCGACCCCCTCGGCCACGACCTCGACGCCGATGTTATGACTGAGATCGGTCACCATGCGGACCAGCGACTGGTCACGCGGTTGATCGACCTCGCTCACGAACGAGCGATCTATCTTGATCGCGTCGATCGGTAGGTTCTGGAGGTGCGCGATCGAGGTGTAGCCGGTTCCAAAGTCGTCGATCGCGACGCGGACGCCCTGGGCTCGGACCTTGGCGAGCTCGTCGGCCGCCGTGGGGAGGTCCGCCAGCAGCACCGTCTCGGTGATCTCGAAGATCAGATGGCGCGGGTCGATGTCGGTCTCGGCGAGCACCTCGTGCAGGTGACGGGCGAGCCGCTGGCTGAGGAGGTGGCGCCCGGAGATGTTGACGGCGACGGCGACATCGGCGAACTCCGGTTGCGCTGACCATCTGGCGATCTGCTCGGCGACTCTGTGCAAGACCCACACGTCGAGGTCGATGATCAGATCACTGGCTTCGGCCACGGGGATGAACTCGCCTGGGGCCAGCAGCGACGAGCCGGGGCGCTGCCAGCGGATCAGCGCTTCGAGCTCCGTAACCCGTCCGAGAGTGCCGTCGATCACCGGTTGGTAGTGCAGGACCAGCTCGTCGTTGCTGCCGCTGAGCGCGAGCGTCAGCGCCTGTTCGATGTCGTCCCGCTGGCGAAGCTCGTCCTGCAGGCTCTTGTCGTAGATCTCGATGTTGGCGCGACCGCGTGCCTTCGCGCGATACAGCGCGAGGTCCGCATGCGCGAGCAGTTGTCCGGGGCCTTCGTGTCCGTCGAGCGCCATCGCGACTCCGACGCATGCTCCCACCGTGAACCGCAGTCCCTCGCACTGGACCGGGACGGCGATTGCATTGATCAGCCGGCGCGCCAGCGCTCCGGCTTGGCCGGCGTCGCCGATATGTTCGGCGAGCACCAGGAACTCGTCGCCGCCAAGCCGAGCCAGGACATCACCCCCGCGGGCGACGGCCTTCATCCTGGCGCCGACCTCCTGGAGGATCTGATCGCCGACGTTGTGACCGTGGTTGTCGTTGGCACGCTTGAAGTCGTCCAGATCGACGTACAGCACAGCCAGCGCATCGCCCGTGCGGCGAGCCCGCGCGAGTGCGTGCTCGAGTACGTTGACGGCAGCAGCGCGGTTATACAGGCCCGTGAGCGCATCGTGGGTCGCCTGATGCTCCAGGCTGTCCTGCAGCTTGGCCCGCTCCTCGATCGAACCGGACAGGACCCGCACGGAGTTCTCGATCGTCCGGCCGAGCCGACCGGGCAGCGGCTTGTTCAGAGCGGGATTGTCGAAGTCGCAGCTGGAGAGCGCCTGACTCTTGGCTTCCAGCAGGCGCAGATTCGAGACGAGTTCATCAAAGGCAGCCGCGACCACTCCCGTCTCCTTGGGGCCGGCCGTCGGGAGGAACTCGACGTCAAGCCTTCCGCCTGACACTGCTCGCGCCCGCTCCGCCAGGCGGCGGATCGGAAGGGTGATGAACCTGGCGACCGCGAGCGTCACGAAGATCGTGGCCAGGACCAGCGCCAACAACCCCAGCAGCCAGTCACGGTAGTCGGCGGCGGTGGCTGACACGAGGCTGCTGGCAGCGGCGTGTACGGTCCTGGCGGCCTTTGCGACCGCTGCTCCCGAACGCTCGCGGGCGCCGTCAAGCGCCTCCAGAGCGGCCCACACACGGTAGCCGCCGTTGACCCGCACGATCATCGAGACCATCCGCTCGACCAGCGAGTGCAGCGAGACGTCGAGCTGGCCTTCAAGCGTCGCGTAGCCCTGCTCGGCATCGGCGGCGTCGGTCGTGCCGCTGTCGATCTCGTCACGCAGCGACCGCAATGCGCCCCAGTCGAGCGTCGCCGTCGCCGTCGCCGTCGATGAGGTCATCGAGGAGGTGCTCGACGACATCACCGACAGCATCATCGGGAGCCTCGTGCGGGTGAAGCCGGTCAGCGCCGTGTCGGTCGCGGCACGGGCCGAAGCGACCGTTTCACCGGCGTCCAGGTCAAACTCGAAGCCGGCCGCGGGGGGCGTCTGGCGCAGTTGCGTCTCACGCAGGCGGACGCCGCTGACGGCCTGCTCGGAATACAGTGCCTGACGCAGCGCGATCAGCGCGTCCACGCGCGGAAGGCTCTCGTCGATGTGCCTGGCGTGCACAGCAGTGGTCTGCCGGCTGGCGACCGCCGCGATCCCGAGCGCCGTCATGCCACTCAGCGGAATCAGGACCAGGGCCACCAGCAGCGTCGCGATCCCCACCGAGTGGCGCTTGGCGCCGGCGGCAGCGCGCGCGCCAGTCGTGCCGCGCTCCGCGGCGGATTGCCAGCCCTTGAGCTTCGAACCGAGCCCCGAATGCACACGGCCTCCAAGCCGTCGACAGAAACTGCAATATCCTTGTCGGACTATCGGCCGCGCCGGGCGGAAATTGAGGCGCCGGCTACGAGCTCAGTGGTTGGGGTTCGCCGGCGAGCTCGATCTCCGGGTCGGCGTCGGTCAGCTCGGCCAGCCGCGTCGGGTCGCGGTAGCTGCCGGCGATCACATCGTCGGCCGCCTGGCGCTCGGTCTTGGGCAGGAAGCCGGACTTCATCCCGAAGTAGACCGCCTGCGGGTGGTGGGCGACGATCGCGAGCGTCGACTGCTCCGGCTCGACCGCGAACCCGTCCGACAGCCGCAGGCCGATCGACTCGGCGTTCAGCAGGCGGAACACCTTCTCGTGCTCGGACTGCTCTGGGCAGGCGGGATAGCCCCACGAGTAGCGCCGGCCCTGGGTGCAACCGATCTCCAGATCGTGACGCACGCACGCGTGCAACCACTCGGCCATCGCCTCGGCGCATTGCACCCCGAGGCCGTGCACGAACAGCTGCTCGGCGAACTCTCCCTGGGCCTCGAGGGCCGCCATCAGCTCGGTCACCTCCTGGCCGGCGGTGACCGCCTGGATCGCGACCACGTCGATCTGCGCGGGCGGCTGCCCCGGGCGCGCGAGCGGCCGGTAGAAGTCCGCCAGGCAGATACGGTCGTGGCGCGGCTGGCGCGGAAACACGAGACGCTCGAGCTCGCGCTCGCCGGGCGCATCGGGGTCCCAGACGATCAGCTCGTTGCCGTCGGAGTTGCACGGGAAGTAGCCGAGCAGCGCGCGCGGTTGCAGGTACTCCTGTGTGCGCCACATGCGCTCCAGGCGCGGCTTGAAGTCCTCGTCGACCAGCGCCTGCCAGGCCTCGCCCTTGACGCCGCGCCCGCCCCAGTGCAGCTTGAACAGCACGTGCGTGTCGATGTGATGGTAGACGCGTTCGAGCTTCACCTCGACCTCGCGCGCGCCCCAGAACGGCGGACGGGGTACCGGGTTGTCGGTCACGGCGGCGCTACGCACGCTCGCGTCGGTGGTCGCGGGCGCGCCATCGTCGAGCTTCGCCGGCGCCTCGCGCAGGACCCGCGCGGCGTCCCGCGTGCTGGCGACCAGCTCCGCGCGCGCGTCAACGTCGATCAAGGCATCCATCTTCGCGAGTCCCTCGAACGCGTCCTTGCAGTAGAACACGCCGGGCTCGTAGACGGCGTCTGATTCGGCGCCGCCGGGGTACAGGACCCGCGAGGCGAAGTTGCGGTTGATCGCGGCGCCGCCGACCAGCACCGGGAACTGCAGGCCGCGCTCGTGCAGCTCGGCCACGCACGCCGGCATCTGCTTGGAGGTCGATACGAGCAGCGCGCTGAGGCCGATCGCGGTCGCGTCGTGCTCGACGGCGGCGTCGATGATCGTCGAGATCGGCACCTGCTTGCCGAGGTCGATCACCGTGTAGCCGTTGTTGGTGAGGATCGTGTTTACCAGCGACTTGCCGATGTCGTGGACGTCGCCGAAAACGGTCGCGAGCACGACCGTGCCCTTCGTGTAACCCTCGAGCTTGTCCAGGTAGCGCTCGAGCTGCGCGACCGCGCGCTTCATCACCTCGGCGGACTGCAGCACGAACGGCAGGATCAGCTCGCCGGCGCCGAACTTGTCGCCGACCTCGCGCATCGCCGGCAGCAGCACCTCGTTGAGCGTCGGCACGGCGCCGATCTTCTCCACGCTGGCATCGATCCAGTCCTCGACGCCCTCCTTACGACGGCGCAGGATGTGGAAGTGCAGCGCCTCCTCGGGCTCCATCCCCGCAGTCGGATCCGCCGCGCCCGCGCCCGCCCCAGCACCGTCGTCACCGGCAGCGCTCTTGGCCTCGAAGTGCGCGATCAGCCGCTCGAGCGCATCTTCGCGGCGGTCCAGCACGAGATCGTCGGCCAGCTCGCGCTCGAGCTCGGGGATCTCGGCGTACGGGGTGATGTGGTTGGGGTTGACCATCGCGAGATCGAGCCCGGCCTGCACGCAGTGGTGCAGGAACACGCTGTTGATCACCTTGCGGGCCGGCAGCCCGACGCCGAACGAGACGTTGCTGACGCCCAGCGAGGTCTTCACGCCAGGGATCTGCGACTTGATCAGCGCGATCCCCGCGATCGTCTCGACCGCGCTGTGGCGCCACTCCCGGTCGCCGGTGGTCAGCGTGAACGTCAGGCAGTCGAAGATCAGGACCTCCGGGTCCAGGCCATGCTCCTCGCAGCACAGCTGCGTGATCCGCTGGGCGACCTCGAGCTTGCGCGCCGCCGTCTTCGCCATCCCGACCTCGTCGATCGTCAGCGCGATCAGCGCCGCGCCGTGCGCGCGCGCCAGCGGCACCACGCGGTCGAGCTTGGCGCGCCCCGCCTCGAGATTGACCGAGTTGACGATCGCGCGGCCCGGGATCTGCTCCAGCGCCGTCTGGATCACCTCGGGCTCGGTCGAGTCGATCTGGATCGGCGCGGGCTGCGTCAGCGAGATCCGCTTGACCACCTGGCGCATCTGCTCGGGCTCGTCCTGGCGCTCGGTCAACGCCACGCACACGTCGAGCACGTGCGCGCCGCCCTGCACCTGGTCCTCGGCGATCAGCATGATCCCGTCGTAGTCGTCGGCCAGCAGCAACTCCTTGGCCTTGCGCGAGCCCTGCGAGTTGACGCGCTCGCCGACCAGCGTCGGGGCGGGGTCCTGCGCCAGCGGCGTCGCGGTCATCATCGAGGAGACCTGTGGTGGCCGGCCCGCGGGCCGGCCCTTCGGGGTAAGCCCCTGGACGCGCTGGGCGATCGCGGCGATGTGCGCCGGGGTGGTGCCGCAGCAGCCGCCGACGATGCCGACGCCGTAGCGCTCGACGAACGACCCGAGCACGGTCGCGAGCGACTCGGGCGACTCGGGGAAGATCGTCTCTCCATTGAGACCCTGAAGCGGCAGGCCGGCGTTGGGGATGCAGTGCACCGGCACCGGGCAGTTCTCGCCGAGGAAGCGGATCGCGTCGCGCATGTCCTCGGGGCCGGTCGAGCAGTTCAGGCCGATCACGTCGACGGCAAGTGCCTGTAGCGTGCTCAGCACGGCGCTGATGTCGGTGCCGAGCAGCATCTTGCCGCCGTTGGGCAGCAGCGACACGCTGCACTGGATCGGGACGCTGCGGCCCTCGAGCTTGAACGCCTCGCGGGCGCCGAACACGGCCGCCTTGACCTCGAGGATGTCCTGGGCGGTCTCGATGATGATCAGGTCCGCGCCGCCGCGCACGAGTCCCTGGGCCTGCTCGGTGAACACCGTGACGAGCTCGGGAAACGTGATCTGTCCGAGCGTCGGGTCGTCGCTGGCGGGCAGGAAGCCGGTCGGGCCGATCGAGCCGGCGACGAAGCGCTGCTCGCCGGCGGCCTTGCGCGCGATCTGCGCGGCCTTGACGTTGATCTCGAGCGTGTGATCCTGCAGGCCCCATTCGGAGAGCTTCAGGCGCGAGGCCTGGAAGGTGTCGGTCTCGAGCACCTGTGCGCCGGCCTCCAGCATCGAGCTGTGCACGTGCTCGATCACGTCGGGACGGTTGAGCACCAGCGCTTCGTGGCAGCGGCCCGGCAGGCGGTAGTCCCGCTCGACGCTCAGATCGAACTGCTCGAGCGTCGCACCCATGCCGCCGTCGAAGACGACGATCCGCTCACGTGTGGCTGCCAGGAAATCGCGCATCCACTGATCGTATCAGCGCCGCGCCCAACCTTGACACACCTATGGCAAGGTTGGGGCCCGCGCGCTTTGCCGCTCGAGCCTGCGAGAGGTCGATCGCGAGGGCGGGAGCGCCGAGCGTCTACTTGAGCTGCGAGAGGTCGATCGCGTTGGCGGGAGCGCCGAGCGTCTACTTGAGCTGCGAGAGGTCGATCGCGTTGGCGGGAACGCTGATCGTGACCGGTGCGTTGAACTGGTCGAACTTGATCGCACCGCCGCTCGAACCGCTGTTCGTCACCTCGATCGGGTAGGGCTTGCCGGTCGTCGCGACGTACAGCGTGCCGCCGTTCTTGGTCTTGTCGATCAGCGCGATCACCGGCTGGCCATCGACCGTCGACTGGGCGCCCTTGGCGATATCGGTTTTCCCGCTCAGCATCTCGCTGAAGATCGACTGCTTGTTGGTCAGCGCTCCAAGTGAGGAAAACTCGCCGCTCTGAGAAGTCTTCAGCCACTTGCCGGCGAGCAACTTCGCGGCGGCGGCGCCGGCGGTCTTGGTCCAGAACGCGGTGCTGGCGTTGAGGTAAAGGCTCTGCCCGAGCGATCGGACCTGGAAGCTGAGTCCGCTTTCGGAGATCGTGCCCTCGCCGCCGGTGTTCGAGAGCGTGAGGTCGAGCGTGAGCGGGAGGCTGCCGGCCCTGGCCGCCCCGGAGATGTGGACCGAGCTCAAGGTAGCTGCTGCCTGCTGCGATGCATCGAGGATCGCGGTGGCCGATTTGGACGTCACGCCGTTGCCCGAAGCCGAGCTGCTGGAGCCGCAGGCGGCGAGCGCGGCGGCGGCGACGAGCGCCGCCAGCGACGCCGAGAGAATTCTGGATGACATTGCCGTCCAGCCTAGCGGACGCCCCGGCGCGCGCGGGTCTACTCTGGAGGGGTGCAGCCCGCTGCGTCGGTGCCGGCGATCAGGACCGAGGCGCTGAGCAAGCGCTACGGCGAAACGCTGGCGCTCGACTCGCTGGCGCTCCGCGTCGGCGCCGGGGAGGTCTACGGGTTCCTGGGACCCAACGGCGCCGGCAAGACGACCACGATCAGGTTGCTGCTGGGGCTGCATCGCCCCAGCGCCGGCCGGGCGCAGCTGTTCGGGATCGACTCGTGGCGTGAGCCGGTCGCCGCGCACGAGCGGGTGGCTTACGTCGCCGGCGAGCCGTCGCTGTGGCCGGGTCTGACCGGTGCCGAGACGCTCGAGTTCCTCGGCCGCCTACACGGCGGCGTGGACCGCGACTATCGTGAGGCGCTGGTCAAGCGCTTCGATCTGGATGCGCGCAAGAAGATCCGCGCGCTCTCGAAGGGCAACCGCCAGAAGGTGCAGCTGATCGCGGCGCTTGCGACGCGCGCGGACCTGTTGCTGCTCGACGAGCCGACCGCCGGGCTGGATCCGCTGATGGAGGTCGCGTTCCGCGACAGCATCGTCGAGGCCAAGCGGCGAGGCCAGACGGTGTTCCTGTCCTCGCACATCCTCAGCGAGGTCGAGGCGCTGTGCGACCGGATCGGGATCCTGCGTACGGGCAGGCTGGTGGACGAGGGCACGCTCGCGCAGTTGCGCCACCTCGGCACCCAGACGGTCGAGGTGACGTTCGCCGGGCAGGCGCCCGAACTGGCGCCGCTGGCGGGCGTGCAGGTCGTGCGCGCGGGCCCCAACGCCCTGCGGTTCGACGTTGCGGGCTCGGTCGGGCCGCTGATCGCCGCGCTCGGCGCGCACCCGGTCGTGGCGCTCAACAGCCGCGCGCCGTCGCTGGAGGAGATCTTCCTGCACCACTACGCCGCGAACGACGGCGGCGACGGGGTGGGGCTCGATCACGGCGCCGGCGCCGGGACGCCCGCCGGTGGCGCGGATGGCACCGGCTAGCGATAGCCCGCGCAGTCGCGGACCGGCGCTGCGCAGGGCCGGCGCCGCGGGCGCGATCTGGACGGCGCTCACGCGGCGTGCGTTCGTCGACGGCCGCGTGCGCACGATCGCGTTCGCGTACCTGTTCGCGGTGTACGCGTACGTACAGGCGGCGGGCTACCGCAGCACCTACCCGACGCTCGCAGCCAGGCGCGCGTTCGCGCGCAGCTTCGCCGGCAACTCCGCGCTGCGGCTGTTCTACGGCCTGCCGCACAATCTGCTGAGCGTCAGCGGCTACAGCGCCTGGCGCGTCGGCGGCACGCTCGCGATCGCCGCCGCGGTCTGGGGGGTGCTGGCAGCCGTGCGAGCGCTGCGCGCCGAGGAGGACGCCGGGCGCGCCGAGCTGGTGCTGGCCGGCGCGGTCTCACGGCGGGCGCTGCACGCCGGCGCGCTGCTGGCGATCCTCGCCGGAACGCTCCTGCTGTGGCTGGCGCTGTGGCTCGGCTTCATGGTCGGCGGCCTGGCTGCGGGCGGCTCGGCCTATCTGGCGCTGGCGATCGTCGCGGTAATTCCGCCGTTCGTCGGAATCGGCGCGCTCGCCAGCCAGCTGGCGCCGCGCAAGCGGGTCGCGACCGGGATCGGCTGCGGCGTGGTGGCGCTGGAGTTGGTGCTGCGCGCGGTCGCCGACACGGATGCGGGGGCAGGTTGGCTGCGCTGGCTGAGCCCGATTGCGTGGGAGGAGCAGCTGCGCCCGTTCAGCGGCGCGCAGCCGCTGGTGCTGATCTTGCCGCTGGCGCTGGGAGCGGCCTTGCTGGTACTTGCGGTGCGGATCGCGCAGGGCCGCGACGTCGGCGCCGGGCTGCTGCCGGCGCGCGACAGCGCCGACGCGCGCCTGAGGTTGCTGTCGACGCCGGCCGCGGCGGCGCTGCGTTTCGAGCGCGGCGCGATCCTGACTTGGGTCGCGGTCGCCGGCGCGTTCGCGTACATCCTCGGCGCGATCTCGAACTCGATCCGGTCGGCGGGCATCTCCAAGCAGCTGCAGCATGACGTGGCGCGCATCGGCGCCGGCGCGATCATCACGCCGAAGGGCTATCTCGGCTTCTGCTTCCTGATCTGCGTGCTCGCCGTGAGCCTGTTCGCGGTCTCGCAGATCGCCACGGCCCGCGGCGAGGAGTCCTCGATGGCGCTCGAGACGCTGCTGGCCCTACCCGTCGGCCGTTCACGTTGGCTGCTGGGGCGGCTGGCTCTGGCCGCCGCCGCGGCGGCGGCGATCTCGCTCGCCAGCGCTGTGCTGGCCTGGGTCGGGGCGGTCCTGCAAGGGGTGCAGTTGTCGCTGGCGACGATGCTGCTGGCCGCCGTCAACTGCATGCCGGTGACGCTGCTGACGCTCGCGGCCGCGGCGCTGCTGTACGCGATCCTGCCGCGTCCGAGCGCCGCGATCGCCTACTCGCTGGTCGCGATCGCGTTTCTGTGGTACCTCGTCGGGTCGCTGCTGGCGGCCCCGCATTGGCTGCTGGAGGCGACCCCGTTTGCGCACATCGCGCTCGTACCCGCGGCGCCGTTCCGGGCCGCGGCGGCGCTCGTGATGCTGGCAATCGCGGCGGCTCTGGTGCCGCTCGCGCTGGCGCTGTTCGCGCGCCGCGACCTGGTGCAGTGAGCGACGTTCGTCCAGGGCGGGGGCCTGAGGGTCCAATAAGTCTCTGCAGCCGCCGATCACGGTGGCATGGCGCGTCATCGGATCGGCCTCCCAGCTCTCGCCGTGCTCGCCGGCATGGGGCTGGCATCGCTGTCATTCGCGGCGATCCTCCCGGAAACTGCGCTTGGCGCCGACAGCGCCGGTCAAACTCCGGCGTTGGCTGGCGCGCGGACGCCGGCGGCGGCTGCCGTGTATGCGCAGGACGTCTGCCCGCCGGCGCCCGCCGGTCACGCGCAGTGCGCCGCCGAAGTGCTGGCGCTGCGCTCCTCCGGGGCGCTCGTCCATCCTCGCCTTGCGCACAGCGACGGTCGCCACGCGCTGGCGCTGGCGCGCCGCGCCGGCATGCTCGTAAGCTCCGCCAGCGCCGCGGCGCAGACGCCGCCGGCTCCGGGGACCCCGGCGTACCTGCAGCAGGCCTACGACCTGAGCTACCTGTCGGCTACGGGCGGCGCCTCGGACACGGTCGCGCTGGTCGACGCCTACGACGACCCCACGGCCGAGTCGGACCTCGCGAGCTTCCGCTCGATCTACGGATTGGCGCCGTGCACGACTGCCAACGGCTGCTTCAAGAAGGTCAACGAGCAGGGACAGGCCTCGCCGCTACCCGCCACCGACGCGGGCTGGAACGTCGAGGAATCGACCGACATCGACGCGGTGTCGGTGCTGTGCCCCAACTGTCACATTCTGGTCGTCGAGGCGAACTCGACCAGCTGGCCGGACATGGTCAGCGCGGCTCAGACGGCCGCCGCGCTCGGCGCCAACCAGATCTCCAACAGCTGGACGACTGGCTCGAGCGCCCCGCCGCCCGACCAGTTCTCGTTCCCGGGTGTGTCGGTGGTCGCCGCCGGCGGCGACTCGGGCTATCTCGGGACTTCGCAGGACAACTACCCGGCGGCGTTTGCGAACGTGGTCGCGGCCGGCGGCACCAGCCTGCAGCCCAGCACCGGGACGGGCAATCCGCGCGGGTTCACGGAGACCGCGTGGTCCAATGCCGGCTCCGGCTGCGACCTGGCGATCGCCAAGCCGCCCTACCAGGCGAGCATCGCGTGCCCCGGACGGGCCTACGCGGACGTGTCCGCGGACGCCGATCCGAGCACCGGCATCGCCGTCTACGACTCGGGCGCCGGCGGCTGGCTGATGGCGGGCGGCACGAGCGTAGCTGCCCCGTTGATCGCCGCGTTCGAGGCAATCACCGGGGTCGGCGGCAGCTCGCCGGCGTGGGCCTACCAGGACGCCGCTGAGCTGAACGATCCGCAGTCCGGGTCCAACGGCACCTGCGCCACCGCGATCAGCGAGATCTGCCTCGCCGGGGTGGGCTACGACGGACCGACCGGCACCGGCTCGATCTCCGGAGCCGTCGCGGCGGGCGCACCCGGGATCGGCGCTCCCGACGTCGGGCAGAGCGCCACGGCCGCGGGCTCCGGCAACACCTACGTGGGGGCGCTCAGCGCCACCTCGGCGACGATGCTCGGCGGCGTGTACCCGAACGGCAACCCCACCTCCTACAGCTGGCAGTACGGCACGACCAACGCGTACGGCCAGAGCACCAGCTGGCAGAGCATCGGCGCCGGCACGCAGCCGGTGCCGGTCACCGGCACGCTCAGCGGCCTGGTGCCGATGACCACCTACCACTACCGTCTGATAGCCCGCAACAGCTTCGGCACGATCTACGGATACGACTACACGCTGACCACGCCGCTCGCCGTCCCGCCGTCCGCTGCCGTCACCCGCACGGCCGCCGGCGGTGCAAAGCTCGCGGCGGCCGCACGGCAGCACGCTGCGACCAAGCGCCACGAGCGGGCGCGGCCGGCGGCCAAGGCCCACAAGCAGCGCTCGACCCCAACGCGCCGCACGGTCAAGCGCTCACGCCCGACACGCTCCCACTCTACCCGGGAGGCTCGCGCAGGCTGAGCTGGCGTTGGTGCGCGCGCTTGACAATCGCGACGATCTCGTCGGGGTCGCTGACCGCGTGCAGGAGGTCCAGGTCATCGGCCGCGATGCGGTGGTCGGGCAGCGCCCGCGCGCGCAGCCACTCGATCAGCCCGTCCCACTCGCCATCGCCGGTCAGGATCGCCGGGAAGTCGCGGATCGTGGCGGTCTGGATCAGCGTCAGCGACTCGAACAGTTCGTCCAGCGTGCCGAACCCGCCGGGAGCGATCACGAACGCGCTCGCGTAGCGCACGAACATCACCTTACGCGCGAAGAAGTGACTGAAGCGCAAGCCGATGTCGACATAGCGGTTGAGCGTCTGCTCGCGTGGCAGCTCGATGTTGCACCCGATCGACATCGCACCGACGTCGTGCGCGCCGCGGTTGGCGGCCTCCATCAGCCCGCTGCCACCGCCGGTGATGATCGCGTAGCCTGCGCGGCCCAGCGCCGCGGCGATCTCACGCACGAGCTGGTACTGGGGATGCTCGGGCGGCGTGCGGGCGGAGCCGAACACGGTCACCGCCGGGCCGATCTTGGCGAGCGCGTCGAAGCCCATCGCGAACTCGGCCGCGATCCGGTGGATGCGCTGTGCGTCGGCCGCCCGAAACGCCTCCGGCTCATCGCCGAGCCACAGGAACAGCTCTTCATCGAACGTCTGCGGCCCGGCTCCAGCGCCGGCGTGCGCCTCACGCATGCCGGCGTTCAGGCGCTCCGCTTGCGCACGGACGGGCCGAGCGCGACAAACGCCTCGTAGACCTCACGCAGTGCGGTGCGCTGGCGCGCGCTCAGCTGCGCGTCGGCGGCGATCGCGTCGAGCACGGCGCTGTCGGGCTTCTCGCCGCTGGGCGGCCGCACTCCGGCCTGTTCGTAGAGCGCGTCGGAGGACAACTGGAGCGCGCGGGCGATCCCGTCGAGCACCTGCTCGGACGGTGCGCGCAGACCCCGCTCGATCTGCGACAGGTAGGGGTTGGAGATCCCCGCCAGCTCGGCGAACTGGCGCATCGACATCTCGGCCAGCTCACGCTGGCGCCGAATGATCTCACCCAGCGCGGCTGCCGAACGGTTGGACACCATCGCTCAGAATAGCCTCGCCGCCCAGCACCCAGCGTGGCGGCTCAGCGCGCGGTCCAGCCGTGGTCCATCGTCACCGGCACGCCGGTGAACGCCTGCCCGGACGGGCCGGCCAGGAACGCGACCACCTCCGCCACCTCGGAGGGCTCGATCATCTGCTTGACGGCCTGCGGGGCGAGGATCACCTGCTCGATCACTTCGCTCTCAGGCACCCCGTGCACGCGCGCCTGATCGGCGATCTGCTTCTCCACCAGCGGCGTGCGCACGTAGCCCGGGCACACGGCGGTGGCCGCGATCCGGTCCTGCGCGCCCTCGAGCGCGAGCGTCTTGACCAGGCCCAGCACGCCGTGCTTGGCGGATACGTACGCCGCCTTGAACGGGGAGGCGACCAGCCCGTGCACCGAGGCGACCGCGATGAAGCGCCCGCCGGGGCTCTCACGCAGCGACGGCCAGGCGTGCTTGGCAAGCAGGAACGGGCTCGTCAGCAGCAGCGAGACGATCGTCTGCCAGCGCTCCAGCGGGAACTCCGCGACCGGTGAGACGTGCTGGATGCCGGCGTTGGCGACGACGATGTCGAGCCTGCCGAAGCGCTCGAGCGCCGTCGCGACGGCGTTCTCGTTGGCCTCGGGGTGGGTAAGGTCGGCCTTGAACGGGATCCCCGGTCCGTTGTGGTCGCTGACCAGATCGACCGCGAGCACGTCAACGCCCGCCGCCACCAGCCGCTGTGCGATCGCGCGCCCGATGCCGCTGGCGGCGCCGGTCACGAGCGCGGCCCGGCCGCGCAGCGCGTCGTCTGAGGTGCCGGCGCTCATCGCTCTGAGCGCTCCGCCAGCCACTGTGCGATGTCGGGCCAGATCTGCTTGCGCGCCGCCGAACCGGCGATCAGGCCGATGTGCCCGCCGGGCCGGTCGAGGTGCGTGACATCCTCGCTGGCGACCATCTCGAAGATCGGCATCGTGCCCGCGCGCGGAGCGATGTGGTCGGCGCCGGCGGTCACCACCAGCAGGTTCTGGTCGATCCGCCGCAGATCGACCGAGCGTCCATGCAGGCGCACGCCGCCGTTGATCAGGCCGCCGTCACGGTACATCAGCTGGATCCACTGGGCCCACGCGCGCCCCGGGAAGTTCGGGTTGTCCGCGACCCACTTGGCCATCGGCTGATAGATCTCGCGGTGGGCCGAGCCGTCACTGACCGACTGGGCAAGCCGGCGGTAGGTGGTCCAGAAGTTCGTGACCGGCTTCATCAGCCGGTTGCCGAAGTCGACCATCGACCCGGACAGGACCCGCAACTGCTCGGCGATCCGGTCGGAGTCGAAATCCGGACTGCCGATCCAGCGCGCGTACAGCGAGTCACGGCCATCGATCGGCATCGTCAGCAGCGCCAGGTTGCGAACCGGGTTGCGCTCGCCGCCGCGCTCCAGGCCGCAGTACATCGCGCACATGGTCGCGCCGATGCACCAGCCCAGCAGCGTCAGCTCCTCGGCGCCGGCGCTGCGCAGCGTCTCGCGGATCGCCCAGTGCAACTCGTCGCAGATGTACTCGTCGAGGCCGACGTCCGCGTCCTCCTCATCCGGGTAGCCCCAGTCGACGAGGAACACGTCGAAGCCTTCGCCGAGCAGGAACTCGACCAGCGAGCCGCCGGGCCGCAGGTCGAAGACCTCCGGCCGGTTGATCAGCGCGAACACGAGCAGCACCGGCACCGGGTGCGTGCGCTGCGCCGACAGGTATCGATACAGGGTTACGCCGCGATGCGTCCAGGAGACCTGGCGTGGGGTTGCGCCGGTGCTCGCGTCGTCGGTCGTCAGCAGGATGTTGCTCAGCTCGATCGCGTCACCTGGCGCCCGCGCGACTCGCTGCAGCGCGTCGACCGCGCTCTGGAGCGGCGCCAGCACGCGATCAAGCGGCGCACGCACGCTCACGGCGCCTCCGCGTGTTCGAGCTGGGCCGCCGAGGCGGCCTGTTCCCGGCGGGCTGCCGCGAGCTCGTCGCGCAGCTGCTCGACCTCTTGCAGCACGCGCTCGAGCTTGTCCTCGGTGCGGTGCAGCTGGCGCGCCAACCGCGTGATATCCGCGCGGCCGGCCAGGCGCAGGTTGCGCAGCGCCAGATCGGCGGCGTCGGAGGAGATCCGCGTCAACGCGGCGACGTTCTCGGTTGCCATCGCCAACAGCCTGCCGAAGCTGCGCTTGGCGACCAGGTCCTCCAGCGTCTGCGCGGTCTGTGTCTCGGCCTGCTCGTACAGGGCGCGGACCTGGTCTACCGGGGTCCTCTCGCCGTTATCGCTCATCGTCTCATCACCGTCCTAGCGTGACGCAGAACCTTACAAACGTCAACGGCGCCTTGCACGCAGATGCGCCCGCCGGCGCTGGCAGCCGGTGGGCGCGATCGACAATCTGTCTTGTGAAACGGCGGGTGCGATCAGAACACGGGTCCTGCGAGACGCGCCCGCCTCACGTGCTCGCCCGCGGGCGAGCACGTGGCAGTACGGCAGCTACAGCCCGATGCAGACTGATTTGGTTTCGGTGTATTCGTGGATGACTTCTTCGCCCATTTCGCGGCCCCATCCGGATTGTTTGTAGCCGCCGAATGGGAGTGCGGCGTCGAAGATGTTGTAGGCGTTGACCCAGACTGTGCCGGCTTTGAGCTTGGGGATCAGGCGGTGGACTTTGGTGAGGTCGTTTGACCAGATGCCGGCGGCGAGGCCGTAGACGGTTTGGTTGGCGGCGGGTGCGACTTCGTCGATGTCTTTGAATGGGATCGCGGTCACGACCGGTCCGAAGACCTCTTCGTCGAACACGCGGTGGCCGGCGCGGGCGCCTTCCACGACGGTCGGGGCTACGAAGTAGCCTTTCTCGCCGTGGCGCTTGCCGCCGGTGACGGTGCGTACGCCTTCTTTGTCGTTTGAGGCGAAGAAGCTGGTGACGCGCTCGAGTTGTTCGTCGGAGACCAGTGGTCCCATCTCGGTGTCGGGGTCAAGGCCACGGCCGAGCTTGATCTTGGAGGCCTGCTCTGAGACGCCGGCGATGACTTCGTCATAGACCTTCTGCTCGACGTAGAGCCGCGAGCCGGCGCAGCAGCACTGGCCGTGGTTGAAGAAGATCGCGCTGGCGGCGCCGGCGATCGCGGTTTCGAGGTCGGCGTCGGCGAACACGACGTTCGGGGATTTCCCGCCGAGCTCGAGGGTGACGCGTTTGAGGTCGTTGGCGGCGGCTTTGACGATCAGCTTGCCGACTTCGGTGGAGCCCGTGAACGCGACCTTGTCAAGTCCGGGGTGCGCTGCGACTGCGGCGCCGGCCTGCTCGCCGTAGCCGGTGACGACGTTCAGCACGCCGTTGGGTAGCCCCGCTTCTTGGGCGAGCTCGGCGAGGCGTAGCGCCGTCAGCGGCGTCTGCTCGGCCGGCTTGAGGACGATCGTGCAACCCGTCGCCAACGCCGGGGAGACTTTCCACGCGGCCATCAGTAGCGGGAAGTTCCACGGGATGATCTGTCCCACGACCCCGATCGGCTCCTTGACCGTGTAGGCATGGAATTGGCGGTCGGCGTAGGGGACCGAGATCGGGAACGTGTGTCCGAAGATCTTGGTCGCGAACCCTGCCATGTAGTGGAAGATGTCCGCCGCGAGCTCGACATCGGCCGCCCTGGCGACCCCGACCGGCTTGCCGTTGTCGATCGATTCGATCGCGGCTAGCTCATCGGCGTGCTCGAGGATTAGATCCCCGATCCGCCACACGATCCGGCCGCGGTCAGAAGCCGTCATCCGGCTCCACGGCGAATCCTCAAACGCCGCCCGCGCTGCCGCGACCGCGAGATCTACATCTTCGGCCTCGCCAGCCGGAACATGCGCGACCAGCTCCCCATCAGCCGGATCGAGCACCTCGAACGTGTTACCAGAACGCGCATCGACCCACTCGCCATTGATCAGCATCAGCTTACGCTGCGCCAAGAACGCGGCAGCCGGCGAAGCCGCCTCAGAAACTGTAGCCATCTACTCTCTCCCTCTCTCAGAGGTGGTTGACCAACTCACGGTTATGTTAACCCCCGTTGCATCCGCCCGGCTAACTTTTGACAAATGTTTTGGATCGCCGCGCGGACATCGTCGAGCGCTGTGAAGACGTTGCCGGAACCAGCGGTCCGGCTGTGGCGCTGCGCAGCGCACCCCAGTACACGCCGAGCCCGTAGGCGGCGTCGTCGGCGATCCACAACGCGGTCCAGCGGACCGGGTCAAGGCGTGGTGCTCGACGCCAGAAACCGTCGAGCGCCGGCAGCGCCAGCAATGCGAGGACGGCGCCGGCCACCGCCGGCGCACGCGCAGCGCCAGCACCGGCGCCAGCGGCAGCGCGAACATCGTCAGGTATTGGGCGCAGGAAAGGGCGGCGTGGTAAGTGGCCTCCCCGAACCAGCGCGCGCCCCAGCTGCCCGGCAGACCAAGCGCGCGCAGGCGGCGCCCGAGCGCCGTGCTGTGCCAGCCGGCCACCACGGCGGCCGCCCGCGGGCGGCCGCCCACGATCAGCGCGGCGACGAGCGCCGGCCACGGCGGGATCACCGCCGGCGCGAGGAGTCCGGGGTGGCGGCGGTGCAGCGGCGCCGCCGCCGTGCCATAGCGGAAACGGCGCGCGAGCACGCGCGCCAGGCGCTCCGGGTCGTGGTGGGTGACCGTCACCGCCGGCTCGTAGCGCACGCGCCAATCGGCGTCCCAAAGGCGCCAGATCAGGTCGACGTCCTCGCCGTAGCGCAGGCGCTCGTCGAAGCCGCCGGCGAGCGCGCGGCGACGAACGACTAGGGCCGCGCTCGGAAGGTAGGAGACGGGCCCGCCGGGCACCACTGCCGACTCGCGTGTCCCCATATCCAGCGGCGAGCGGGCCGCCAGATAGCGCGCTACTGCGCCGTCACCGCCGACCGCGTGCACGCGCGGGGCAACGGCGCCGACCAGCGGGTCATCGAAATGGCCGATGAGGCCGGCCAACCAGCCGCGCTCCGGTACGCAGTCGCTGTCCAGGAAGGCGATCAAATCCGTGTGAACCTCTGCGAGCGCCGCGTTGCGGGCGGCGGCGGGACCGCCGCAGGCGGCGCGCACGACGAGCCGCGCGCCGTGCCGGGCGGCCACCGCCGCGACCGCCTCGGGATCGAGCGAGCCATCGTCGACGACCACTACCTGGGCGTCCCGGCGTAGCGCCGACAGGCAGCGGTCGAGCTCCGCGGGGCGGTCGCGCACCGGCACCACGACGGTCACGGCGGCGAGCGCGCAGGCGGGCTCGGTGGGCTTGCGAGGGCGCGGGTGCGCGAGCCCGGCGTCGATCAGGCGCCGCGCCAGGGCGGTCTGCGCGCCGGCGGCGCCGGCGCCTCTTTGCAACTGCTCGAGCGCTCGCCAGCCGGCGCCTGTGAGCCGCAGCACCCGCCGCGGCGAGCCGCCGGCGAGGGACTCACGATGCCGGCGTGTGCCGGGGTCGAGCACGATCGGGGGTAGCGCCTCGGGGTCGAGCGCGATCGGGGGTAGCGCCTCGGGGTCGAGCGCGATCGGGGGTAGCGCCTCGGGGTCGAGCGCGATCGTGGGTAGCGCCTCGGGGTCGAGCGCGACCGGTGACGCGTCTGTCCTGCTCACAGCGACAGTCTCACGCCGGCGACTCCCAGGCCGCCACCAGCTCCAGCAGATGGTGCGCCGCTTCGTCGAGCAGCAGCCGCCCCTCCTGTGCGGATGCGCCAGAGGGGTCGCCGAGTATGCCGTTGGCGCTGACCGCGCGCACGCCCCTGGAGATCAGCGCCGGCAGCAACTCGGGCAACGGCCTGGTCGCACCCGCCTGCGCGCGGTCGAGCCGCACGTGCTCCGGCGCGAGCGCGAGCATCAGCGCTGTCTCAGCCCGGCCGGCGTGGGCGTCGTGGGGCCAGTGCGGGCTGAACGCGCGCACGTCCCGGCCCTCCCCGCGGAGCCTCGCCACAGCTCGCCTGACCGGTTGCGCGTTACCGCCGTGGGTCGAGATCAGCAACACCCGCGTGAAGCTGAGCGTCGCCGAGCGGCACAGCTCGACCAGCAACAGCTCGGTCGCCTCCTGTCCGATCGAGAGCGTGCCGGCGAAGCCGGCGTGCTCGCCGCTGGAGCCGTAGGCCACGGCGGGAGCGATCACGACCTCCGGGCGCGACCGTGCCAGCCGGCGTGCCAGCGCCAGCGCGATCTCGGTGTCGGTGCCGCAGGGGAGGTGCGGCCCGTGCTGCTCGGTCGCTCCCACCGGCACCGCGAGCAGGGTGCCTGCAGGAGCGCCGGCGGCTTCCGGCCAGGCGAGGTTGGCGAGTGCCGGGCTCACCTCACACGGCGGCTTCGAGCCGGCTCAGCGCGGGCTCACCCACGGTTTCCAGCCCGCGGCTGAACCCGTCCGGGATCAGCAGGTCCGAGCGGCTCAGCTCGTTCAAGGAGCCGTGTCCGAGACCGAGCAGGGCCGCGTCGATGCCGTTGCGCAGGACATCGAGCACGTTCTCGACTCCGGCTTGGCCGTTGGCCGCCAGGCCCCACAGGTAGGCGCGCCCGATCATCACCGCCCGCGCGCCGAGCGCCAGCGCCTTGATCACGTCGCTGCCGCGGCGGATGCCGCCGTCGAGCAGCACCTCGATCTGGTGCCCGACGGCGTCGACGACGCCGGGAAGGGCGCGGATCGAGGCGGGTGTGGTGTCGAGGTTGTTGCCGCCGTGGTTGGACACCGAGATCGCCGAGAAGCCGGCGTCGACCGCGCGCCGGGCGTCGTCGACGCGCATGATCCCCTTGAGCATGAACGGCCCGTCCCACTGCTCGCGCAGCCAGCGCAGGTCATCCCAGCTCGGGGGCTCGGTCTGCATCCACTGGCCGTAGGCCTCGAAGAACGTCGGCGCGCTGCCGCCGACTTCGCCGATGTTCGGGACCGTCAGGTCCGGGAACGCTCCGGTTTTCGCCCACTGCACGAGCCACTGCGGCTTGGGCAGCACCTCGGGCGCCAGGCGCAGGATCGTCTTCCAGTCGACGCGATCGGGAATCGCGGGGCTGCCCCAGTCGCGCCCGTAGGCGAACGACCAGTCCAGCGTCACGATCAGGCCGACCGCGCCCGCGGCCTTGGCGCGGGCGATGCGCCGCGTGATCTGCGCACGGTCTCCGAGCCAGTAGAGCTGGAAGAAGGTCAGCGGGTTGACCGCGGCGACCTCCTCGATCGGCTTGCTGCCGAACGAGCTCAGCCCGAGCGCCGTTCCGCGCGCGGCGGCGGCGCGCCCGACTGCCACCTCGCCGTCGGGATGCACGGCTTGGACGCCGGCCGGCGAGATCACCACCGGCAGCGAGATCTTCTGCCCCATCACGACCGCCGTCAGGTCACGGTGGCTGTGCAACCCGGCGACGTGCGGGGCGAAGCCGAGCTCGGCGAACGCGGCGACGTTGTCGTCAAGCGTGCGGCCCGACTCAGCTCCCGCCAGCATCGCCTTGTATACCGACCTGGGCATGCGCCTGCGGGCGCGCCTCTGCGCGACCGCGACGGTCTCAAAGAAATCGTTCCCCATCACTGACTCCTGTCTCTCTCAGCACGGTTGTTACTGGGCTTTCGTCGCAGGGACGGTTGGTCGTCGCTGCCGTAGGCGTCTTGACGGGCACGTCGGGCCGCGGCCGCGGGCGCCGGCGCGAGCGGTCAACCGACGGCCGCGGCGGGCTGGTGCCGGCTCGCGCCGCCAGCAACTTCTCGCCGTGGCCGAGCACGCACTCCGGGTCCGGGCCGGCGAGCGGCAGGCCGGTGAAGAACTTCGCCGCCATGCAGCCGCCACGGCAGTTGTCATACAGGCCGCAGCTCGAGCAGGCGCCCGCGGACTGCGGCCGGCGCAGCTCCAGGAACAACTCGGACTGCTGCCACACGTGGGCAAAGCCACCGTGCTCGCGCACGTTGCCCGCGAGGAACTGCTCGTGGATCGCGAACGGGCACGCGTACACGTCGCCGACGGGGTCGATCAGGCAGACAACGCGGCCTGCCCCACAGAGGTTGAGTCCCGGCAGCGGCGCCCCGAGCGCCGACAGGTGGAAGAACGAGTCGCCGGTCAGGACCTGCTCGCCGCGCTCCAGCAGCCACTGGTACACCGTCCGCTGCTGTTGGGCAGTGGGGTGCAACTCGTCCCACACGTCGACGCCACGCCCGGACGGGCGCAGGCGCGTGAGTCGTAGCTGCGCGCCGTAGCGGTCGGCGAGCGCCTTGAACTCGTCCAGCTGCCCGGCGTTGTGACGCGTCAGCACGACCGACAGCTTGAAGCCGGCAAAGCCCGCGGCGGCGAGCCGCTCCATCGCGCGCAGCGCCGTCGCGTAGGAGCCCGGGCCGCGCACCGCGTCGTTGACCTCCGGCGTGCTGCCGTCGAGCGAGACCTGAACGTCGACGTAGTCGCTGGCGGCCAGCTTGGCGGCGATCTCCGGCGTGATCCGGCTGCCGTTGGTCGAGAACTTGACTCCGACCCGATGCGCGGTGGCGTACTCGACCAGCTCCCAGAAGTCGGCGCGCACGGTCGGTTCGCCACCGCCGATGTTCACATAGAACACCTGCATCCGCTCGAGCTCGTCGATCACCGCCTTGCACTCAGCGGTTTCGAGCTCGCGCGGGTCACGCCTGCCGGAGCTCGACAGGCAGTGCACGCACGCGAGGTTGCAGGCGTAGGTCAGCTCCCAGGTCAAGCAGATCGGCGCATCCAGCCCCTGCTGCAGCTGGTCGGTGAGGCCGCGGGAGGCGACCGCCGCGGCCGTCATCGCGCCTCCCGGCGCGTGATCACGCCGGCCTGCGCGAGGTTCCACAACGCATGTTCATAGGCGGCCTCGTGCTCGCCCGCGACCCCAGCGGCGCGCAACGCGGCGCGCGCGCTCGGATACCCCGCCAGCGACCTCACCAGCTCGAGCAGCGCGCGGCTCCTGATCATGCTCAGCCGGCGCGTGCCGTAGTTGTAAGCAAGCCCGCCGAAGCCCTCCTGGCGCAGCGCGACCTGGGCGTCCAGCTCCCAGGCCGCGTCGAGGTCGACCAGGGCGACGGCGTCGTGCGCGTCGGCAGACATCAATAGACGCCGCACATGCCGTCGATCGACACGTCCTCTACCAACAGCTCGTCGAGCACGAGCGCCGGCTGCGACGCCCCCGCAGTGGCGGGCGCCTGGGGCAGCTCGTGGGCCTGCTCCGTGGCAGCGCCTTCCGTGGCGGCGCTGACGTGGCTCTGAGGTGTCGCTGTTTCAATGGCCATCCTGGGCCTCCTGGGTTGTGTTGCGTTGGGTTGACAGAGCGGCGGAATCTACTTTCGATTCCAGTGCGCGCCGGGGCCGCTCGGGTCTGCATGGGGCATTCGGCAGGCGAGACCCGCGGCGGCGACTGCGCCCAGCTGACCGTGCCCGACGGGCGCGCTTGTAACGGATGCTTCAACCAACCACGGCGATGCGCCCTCGGTCCTGCACGGCTCGAGCACCAGCCAGCCACCCAGGTGCTCGTGAGTCGCGCCGCGCCAGCCTGGGACGCTTTCCCCGAGTAGCGCCAGACGCTGCAGATCGAACCCCTGGCGATGGCCGTAGACGGGGTCGGGGACCGGCTCGAGTGGCACCGCCACGACCACGCGCCGGCGTGCCGCACGGCACAGCGACGCGAGCATGTCCGTGCTCTGATGCTCGGGCAGGTGCTCGAGCAGGTGCAGCGCCGTGACCGTGTCGAAGCTGCCGTCCTTGACCGGTAGCGGGCGCGTGACGTCGGCGATCAGGAAGTCGACTCCGAGCTCGAGCTCGCCTGCGATGCGGCGGCCCAGTGCGACCGTCGCGGGATTCCGGTCGCTGGCGCTGACCCGCAACTCCCCGCGGGCGGCCAGCAGCATCGGGAAGAAGGCGAAGCAGCTGCCGGCGTCGAGCACGCTGGCACCCCGTACCAGCGCCGCGGCGTGCCGGTAGATCTGGCGGAACGTATCGATCGGGCCGCCTACCGCAGTGGCGCCGTCGGCGTCCTGGAGCGCGCACAACGTGTTGCGATAGAACCGCCGCCAGCATTCCAACGGCGCCGGTCCAGTGGACTCGACGACCCCCGCGAAGCAACGCTCGAACGCTTCGGGGCCGCATAGCAGCGCGGGAGCGACCAGCTCCTGCGCGATCAGGGTGCCGACGTCGTTGTCGATCGCGCCGGCGCTGAGGCTGTGCACGACGAGCGTCGTGGAGGCGCTGCGGTGAACTGTGAAGCTGCGGGTGCGCTGCGGTTCGTGGGCCTGCTGCAGCCGCGCCAGCGCGCGCCGATTGACCGGCTCCCAGGCGACGACGAGGTCGCGGTTGCGCCGCGCCCAGCGCAGGGTCGGCCGGGCGCTCATCGGCTTGATCGCAGCACGCCGCCGGCGACTGCCTCGAGCTGGTCGAGATCGCGGACCAGCTCGACTCGGTCGCAAACCTCGGCGTAGGCCGGTAGGTCGCTGCGGCCAAGGTGCCAATAGCGCCGCTGCTCGGGGGTCAACCACACGAGTTGGCGCGCGCGCCGGCGGATCTCCTCCAGCGCCCAGACATGGGGGGGATTGCCGTTTCCACGGCCGTCCCCGAGGATGAGCACGGTCGTGCGCCGGTTGACGGCCGCGAGGTGCTCCCGGTGAAAGCTCGCGAGCGCGTTGCCATAGTTGGAGTTGGCGTCGACGTCGAGGATCTCGCCCCCGAAGATCATCCCGAGCGCCTCGTCGAGCTCGCAGCGCTCGAGGTACGGGGTGACGTCGACGAGATCGCTCACGAACGCAAACGTCCGCACCTGCGAGAACAGCGATTGCAGCGAGTGCACCAGGTGGATCGTGAACTTCGCCGTGTTGCGGACCGACAGGCTCACGTCGACGAGCAGGATCAGCCGCGGGCGGTCCTGGCGCTTGCTCACCAGCACCGGACGGAACGGCAGCCCGCCGTAGCGCATGTTCGCGCGCATCGTGCGCGACGCATGGATCCTGCCGTGTGCAGCCTTCCTGCGCCGCGGCGAGTGCGCTCCCTGCAGCTCGCGTCCGAGTCGCCGCAGGAGCGCGTCCATCTGGTGACGCTCGTCCTCGGTGAAGATCGTTCTGTACGCCGCGACGGGTTGACCGGTGAGCGCCGGGCGCTCGAGTGCCATCAGCTTCTCGAGGTAACGTCGCAGCAGCTCTGGCAGGTTCGCGATCACGCCGTCGACCTGCCGTCGCAGCTCCTGCACCTGCTGCTCGTCGAGCATCGATCCCGGTGGCAGCGCCGGTAGATGGTCGATCCCGCCGACCGACAGGTCCGCTTCGACCACCTCGCCGCCGTCAAGCGCCAGATCGCCCGGAAGTCCTGGATTGGTCAGTCGGCGCAGGTGCAGGATCTGGCGCAGCTGCTGCACTGCCTCGTCGATCGCGTCCTGCTGCTCGCCCAGCAGCAACTCCTGGCTGAGCCCGGCCAGGTCGATGCGCGTGCCGTCCTTGTGCAGGCGCTTGGCGGTCGCGAGCTGGTCGTCCTCGAAGTACTTGGCGACATCCGCGGGCTGCTCGTGCGAGTGGCTGGGATCGTCGAAATCCGGCGGATCCTCCGATGCCTTGATGTGCAGCGCGGGCGCGGGTTCGTCCTGGTCGTGATCATGGTCGTGATCGTGACCGTGGCTGCGCGCGCCCTGACGGTCCTGGTCGTCGACCGAGAAGAAGGCATCGAACAGCTCATCGAACACCGGCTCGTCCTTGCCCTCCTTGATCAGCGTGGCGCGCAGCACGGTCTTGACCAGCTCACGGCGATCGAGCGGGACCGTTATCAGGCCACGCAGCGCGTCGAGCGTCTCCGCCGGCGAGATGCGGACGCCGTGCCCGCGCAGCAGGCCGACGAAACGGAGGATCGGAGCATCCATCGCCGGCCTGCCGCCTCAGGGCTTGGAGCGGAGCGCCCCGAAGTAACCCTGCTCTCGAGGCTTGACGTCGTCGTGGTCGTGTCCGCCGGCATGGCTATGGCTGTGCCCGTCGTGGGTGTGCCCGTCGTGGGTGTGCCCGTCGTGGGTGTGCCCGTGTGGGGGGTGCCGTGGGTGTGGCCGTCGTGGCTGTGATCGTCGTGGCCGTGGCCGTGCACCGCCGAGCGGGCGGCGGCGCCGAGCAGCCGCGGCAGCTCCTGCTGCACGCGCTCGACGTCCCGGTCATGCTTGATGATCAGCGAGATCGTCTGCTCGATCACGTCGCGGTCCAGGGTCGCGACGTTCAGCAGCGTCAGCGCCCGCGCCCAGTCGAGCGCCTCGCTGATGCTGGGGGCTTTGCGGAGATCGAGCAGTCGCGCTTCACGCACGACTTCCACGACCCTGCCGAGCAGCTCCTCGCCGATCCCGGGCACCTTGAGTCGCAGGATGTCGAGCTCGCGCTCGGCCGAGGGGTAGCCGAGCGACAGGTGCAGGCAGCGGCGCTTCAGCGCCTCGCTGACATCGCGGGTGGTGTTCGAGGTGACGACCACCCACGGGTGCGTCAGCGCCGCCATCGTCCCCAGCTCCGGGATCGTCACCTGGAACTCCGCCAGGACCTCGAGCATCAGCGCCTCCAGATGCTCGTCGGCGCGGTCGATCTCGTCGATCAGCAGCACCACCGGCTCGGGCGAGCGGATCGCCTCGAGCAGCGGCCGCTCGACGAGGAAGTGCTCGGAGAAGAAGATGTCCTCGTGCCCGCGCAGGCGCTCCGCCGCCTCCGCCAGACCGGTCGTGCCGGCCAGCACCGTGTCGATGCGCTCACGCAGCAACTGCGTGTAGAGCAGCTGCTTGCCGTAGTCCCATTCGTACAGCGCTTTGGTGTCGTCCTGGCCCTCGTAGCACTGCAGGCGCACCAGCCGGCGCCCGCTGGCGCGGGCGAGCGTCTTGGCAAGCTCGGTCTTGCCGACACCGGCGGGGCCCTCGACGAGCACTGGCTTGCCAAGCTGGGTTGCGAGGTACACGACCGTCGCCACCTGCTCGGTCGTCACGTACTCGCAGTCTCGAAAGCGATCGACGACATCCTGCACCGAGTCGAAGTTCTGAAGTAGGTCCATGTCTGTCGCGTAGCGGGCGGGCCAGGCGGGGCGAGCGGCGCGCTGCGCCGCTCGCACCCGCATGACGGCTGGCCTGCTTCCCTAGAGCGTCCCCACCAACGCAGCGCGCACGACGGGCTTCAGGTTCTCGAGCGTGCACTCCTGCGGGTTGCCCGGCGTGCAGGCGTCGCCCAGGACGTGCTTGGCGATCCGCTCGATGTCCTTGTCGTCGCCCTTCGGACGCCCCTTGCCCTTGTAGATGCCGGTGTCCATGCGGTTCTTGGTGTAGTCCTCCACGCTGGTGAAGTTCTCCGGGATGTTCACGTCCTTGAACAGCCGGATCGCCGCCTCGAGCGCCGCCTCGGCCGCCTGCACCTTGGTCATGCCACGGGTCTCGACGCCCATCGCGACGGCGATGTCGGCGAAGCGCTCGTAGCGGGCCGGGAGGTTGAACTCCCACACGCGCGGCAACGCGATCGCGTTGTTGAGGCCGTGGTGGCTGTCGTAGAAGGCGCTGACGGCGTGCGAAATCGAGTGGACGATCCCGAGGCCACCGGAGTTGAACGCCTGCGCGGCGATGTATTGCGCGTACATCATCCCCGAGCGGGCCTCGTAGTTGGTCGGCTCGGCGACCGCCTCACGCAGCCACCTGGCCGTCAGTTCGATCGCCTTGAGCGCCGACCCCAGGCTGGGAGCGAAGTCCAGCCTCGAGACGTACGGCTCCGAGGCGTGCGCGAGCACATCGAACCCGCAGAACGCCGTGTAGTCCTGCGGCAGGTCGTAGTAGAGGACCGGGTCGCAGATCGCCAGCGTCGCGATCGAGCGGTCGTCGAACGCCACGTACTTGTGCGGGTTGTCCTTGTCGCTGGTGTCTGTGATGACGTACGCCCAGCTGGTCTCCGAGCCCGTGCCGGCGGTGGTGCTGATCGCGATGTGGGGCGGGTTGATCGGGTTCTCGGACTTGTTGAAGCCCTCGAACTCGTTGATGTTGCGGCCGTCATGGGCCGCGACGATCCGTGCGCCCTTGCAGGCGTCGTGGGTCGAGCCGCCGCCGACCGAGATGAAGCTGTCGCACTTCTCGTCGGCGTAGAGCTGGTACGCGTCCATGACGTTGTAGTCCTTGGGGTTGGACTCGACCTTGTCGTAGATGACGACGTCAACCCCTTGGTACTTCACCTTGCCGACGATGTCGTCGATGATCCCGGTACCGCGGAGCCCCGAGGTCATCAGCAGCGACCTCTTGAAGCCGAGGTTCTTCGCTTCGACGCCCACGAGCTCGTAAGCGCCCGGCCCCAATAAGCCGCGCGGAACGTTGTGGAACTCCTTGATCGGAAACTGCCAGAGCCTGTCAGCCTGCATACGATCTCCTCTCTCCTCTGCGTGTCCCCCGACACGCTGCGCTTGAATGCGAAGGCGCAGTATCGACGCTGGCTTTGGGCCTGCCCCGGGGTTTGTGCAGCGCAGCCCCGCGACGCTCGGTCTGACCGGCATCCAGCCAGCTGATCCGACGATCTGCTTGCGCCGCTGCCCGGCGGCCGGCGGCGGGCGGCCGGCTCGCTTGAAGGTCGCAGAAGGTCCTGCAGCCGCGCGGCAACGACCTCGGCGCGAGCTTCTCAAATGACGCGATTAGCAGGGAGTTCGACGATGCTCCGGACCACAGCCGGAGCGCGCCCGCGGGCGCACACCACAGCCGCCGCCGGGTGTCGGAGGATTCTGCCGCCCGCGCACCGCTCAGTACGCGGGCGGCGCACCAACACCATGCGCATGTAATCGCCCGCGCCAACGAATCCTTGAACCGACCACTGCGCAAATCGGCCGCGCAAGCCGGCCCGCGAGTCGACTCAATAGTCCGACCAGGCGATGTCGTTCGCCCAGCGGA
Organism: uncultured Solirubrobacterales bacterium; assembly: GCA_963709135.1. Classification (GTDB taxonomy): domain Bacteria; phylum Actinomycetota; class Thermoleophilia; order Solirubrobacterales; family Solirubrobacteraceae; genus Palsa-465. Next base: position 254,331 of record CAVPVI010000015.1, read on the forward strand.
TCGCGGCCGACGCCGTCTCTAGCAGCGCCATCCGAAGTTGCTGAGGGTCGGAGCTGCGGCGCGCGCGCGCCACCGCTTCGAGCTGCTGGGCCAGCGCCGCCGCGCCGGCGCGTGACCCCATCGCGGCGCCGATCTCGGCGACGACCCGCAGGTTACGGGCCCGGTGCTCGGTGTGGAGGTCGCCGTGATCGCCGGCGCGGCGTGGATGCAGCCCGGCTGCACCGACGGCTTCGCCCAGCGACCCGAAGTGGTAAAGCACGGTGTTGAGGCTGGGCCAGTCCCCGGTGCGGTAGCGCAGGATGCGCCACGGCTGCCCGAGCCGGCGCGCGCGTACGGGGTCCCAATCGGCCTGAGTTGGGGGTTCGCCGTAGCACTTGGTCCAGGCCACGATCGCCGCGATCACCTGCTCGGAGCCGGTGAGGTGGCGCTTCAGGCGTCGCGGTCCCTGGCGCGCGCAGAAGCCCGCGGCGCTGACCGCGGTGCTGAACGCGCCGAACTGGCGCTTGACCATGCCGACGGACGGCCAGTCACCTTCCTCGAAGCGCTCGGCTCGCCACGCCTGCCCGGTGCGGCGCGCTCGGGATGGATCCCAATCGCGGATCGTGGGAGGCTCGCCGTGCTGGCGCGCCCAGGCCTGGATACGTTCGATGATCGCCTCGCGGCTGAAGCGCGGTGCGCGCGCCGAGCGCGCGGCGTCGAGCGGGACCGGAGCGAGGGTCGGCGCTCCCGGCCCGCGGCGCTCGATTGCAAACCCGGAATCGGGCGGCGGCTCTGCGGGTGACAGATCTGGAACGGACATGACTAGAAAGCTTGAAAACAGGTGCCGGGGGTACCTGCGGGCAGCGATGCGCTGCCCGCAGGTGATCTCCAGCTGTTGCTGTCCCTGGTAGCCGGAGTTTGCTCAGAGCCCGATGCAGACTGATTTGGTTTCGGTGTATTCGTGGATGACTTCTTCGCCCATTTCGCGGCCCCATCCGGATTGTTTGTAGCCGCCGAATGGGAGTGCGGCGTCGAAGATGTTGTAGGCGTTGACCCAGACTGTGCCGGCTTTGAGCTTGGGGATCAGGCGGTGGACTTTGGTGAGGTCGTTTGACCAGATGCCGGCGGCGAGGCCGTAGACGGTTTGGTTGGCGGCGGGTGCGACTTCGTCGATGTCTTTGAATGGGATCGCGGTCACGACCGGTCCGAAGACCTCTTCGTCGAACACGCGGTGGCCGGCGCGGGCGCCTTCCACGACGGTCGGGGCTACGAAGTAGCCTTTCTCGCCGTGGCGCTTGCCGCCGGTGACGGTGCGTACGCCTTCTTTGTCGTTTGAGGCGAAGAAGCTCGTGACGCGCTCGAGTTGTTCGTCGGAGACCAGTGGTCCCATCTCGGTGTCGGGGTCAAGGCCACGGCCGAGCTTGATCTTGGAGGCCTGCTCTGAGACGCCGGCGATGACTTCGTCATAGACCTTCTGCTCGACGTAGAGCCGCGAGCCGGCGCAGCAGCACTGGCCGTGGTTGAAGAAGATCGCGCTGGCGGCGCCGGCGATCGCGGTTTCGAGGTCGGCGTCGGCGAACACGACGTTCGGGGATTTCCCGCCGAGCTCGAGGGTGACGCGTTTGAGGTCGTTGGCGGCGGCTTTGACGATCAGCTTGCCGACTTCGGTGGAGCCCGTGAACGCGACCTTGTCAAGTCCGGGGTGCGCTGCGACTGCGGCGCCGGCCTGCTCGCCGTAGCCGGTGACGACGTTCAGCACGCCGTTGGGTAGCCCCGCTTCTTGGGCGAGCTCGGCGAGGCGTAGCGCCGTCAGCGGCGTCTGCTCGGCCGGCTTGAGGACGATCGTGCAACCCGTCGCCAACGCCGGGGAGACTTTCCACGCGGCCATCAGTAGCGGGAAGTTCCACGGGATGATCTGTCCCACGACCCCGATCGGCTCCTTGACCGTGTAGGCATGGAATTGGCGGTCGGCGTAGGGGACCGAGATCGGGAACGTGTGTCCGAAGATCTTGGTCGCGAACCCTGCCATGTAGTGGAAGATGTCCGCCGCGAGCTCGACATCGGCCGCCCTGGCGACCCCGACCGGCTTGCCGTTGTCGATCGATTCGATCGCGGCTAGCTCATCGGCGTGCTCGAGGATTAGATCCCCGATCCGCCACACGATCCGGCCGCGGTCAGAAGCCGTCATCCGGCTCCACGGCGAATCCTCAAACGCCGCCCGCGCTGCCGCGACCGCGAGATCTACATCTTCGGCCTCGCCAGCCGGAACATGCGCGACCAGCTCCCCATCAGCCGGATCGAGCACCTCGAACGTGTTACCAGAACGCGCATCGACCCACTCGCCATTGATCAGCATCAGCTTACGCTGCGCCAAGAACGCGGCAGCCGGCGAAGCCGCCTCAGAAACTGTAGCCATCTAATACTCTCCCTCCAGAGAACTGAATTGATGCTGCAACGTTAAGTGGACGCGGGTTGCACACGGGTTGCGCTGCGCCGCGAGCTTGGCTGCGCCGGGGTGGCCGCTGTGCACACGCCGCCCGGTGGCAGTTGTCAGCTCACCGGCAGACGCTGAGCCGCCGCCCGATTGCTCCCAGGGTCGCGGTCGCAGCTGCCCGCCGCGGGTCTCCGGCCGGTAACACGGCAACCAGCGCCCGCGCCGCCGCGAGGTCATCGAAGCCGGACGCGTGCACGAGCCACTGCGACAGCAGCTCGGCGTCGCCGGTGGTCAGCACGCTGCGGCGCAGTGATTCCTCCAGCAACATGCGCGCCTCGACGATCGCAGGGGCTTGCGAGGCTGGCAGCAGCGGGCCGCGATACGCCCGCAGCGCCTCGCGCGGACGGCCTGCGGCGACCAGGTCCCGCACGTACATCCAATCCCCCTCGACGCGTCCGGAGAGCCGATACGGCTGCGTCTGGACCGTTTGTTTGCCGAGCCTGGCACGTACACGGTGCACCTGGGCGCGGATCGTGACGGTCTTCCCGGCCTCCCCGTAGAGCGCGAGCGCCAGCTCCTCCGCCGTTAGTCCCTCTGGATGCATTGCGAGCACCGCCAGGAGCTCCAGCGAGCGCAGTCCGCGCTCGTCTCCGAGATGTCCCTCGTGGCCGGCGCCGGCGCCGTGCTCGCCACTGCCATTGGCGTAGCCGTTGGTGGCGGTATGGCCGTTGGTGGCGGCGTGGCCGTTGGTGGCGGTGTGGCCGTTGGTGGCGGTGTGGCGGTTGGTGGCGGTGTGGCGGTTGGTGGCGGTGTGGCGGTTGGTGGCGGTGTGGCGGTTGGTTGCGGTGTGGCGGTTGGTGGCGGTGTGGCGGTTGGTGGCGGTGTGGCGCGTTGGTGGCGGTGTGGCCGTTGGTGGCGGTGTGGCCGTTGCGATCGGTTGCGCCGTTGACGTACTCGGCGCTGAACTCGCAGGCGTCCAGCAAGGCGGCGCTGGCGCCGTGGCCCAGCAACCGCAGGTTCAGCACACGCGGCGATGAGCCGACGTGCGGGGCCATGCCGGCATCCTTGCCGTGCTTGCGCGGGTGCGGCACCAGGCTGGCGGCGCGCTCGCGAAGCCGCGCGCGACGCTCGAGCGCATCGAAGCGCAGCTTCGCTTCCGCTGCCTGCGCCGAGAGCGTCGCCAGCGACAAGGTGTGCGGGTGGGCTGTGCGCAGGTCGGAGGTCAGGTCGACGACGCCGATCAGCTCACCGGTGAGCGGGTCGTGGATCGGCGCGGCCGAGCAGGTCCACGGGTGAACGGCCGCCACCAGGTGCTCGGCCGAGAAGATCTGGACGGCGTGATCGAGCGCCACCGCCGTGCCGACCGCGTTGGTCCCGACCGCCGACTCCGACCACGAGGCGCCCTCGACGAAGCGCATCCTGTGCGCCAACTCGATCGCGCGCCACTCGCCACGCACCCACAGCAGGTTCGCCTCCGCGTCCGCGACCGCGACCACGTGACGGACGTCGCCGTCGAGGCTCGAGAGGGTGTCGAAGATCGCGTCGATCGCACTTGCCAGCGGCGAACGCTCCTGACGCTCGCCGAGCTCGTCGTCGCTCAGCACGACCATCGTGCCGCCGGCATCCGGCGTCACGCCGGCGGCCAGGCTGCGCCGCCAGCTGGCGAGGACCAGATCACGCACCCCCCGCTGGGCTGCCACCCCGGCACAGATGCTACGTTCGTGCGCGCGACTGAGCGCTCGAGCGTGCTCGATCGGGTTCGTGAAGGCATCGAGCGCGACCCAAGGATTGCGCAATTCCGCTGTTCTCCCTCCGGAACTACTCCAAATTCAAGCTTCTGTCTGCCTCCGGAAGACGATCCTAGCTCTTAGCGCGGCGCTTATCCAGCATGATTTAGTGTTGATGTCGCTGCGCCGGTCGCGGCGAGCAGATTCAACCCTCGCGAGACGCCCGGAGCTAGCGGCTGGCTGCCCCAAGCGTTCCCGCTGAATACGATGCACCACTGAGTGACAGTTCAGAGCAGCCAGCCGCAGGCGCCGTTCGATTCGCTCTACCGGCACGGCTTCGTGCGAGTTGCGGCGGCGGTCCCGAGCGTCGCGGTCGCCGATCCTGACACCAATGCGCAGCGCACGCTGGCGCTGGCGCGCGCCGCCTCGCGCGAGCAGGCCGCGCTGGTCGTGTTCCCGGAGCTGGGACTGAGCGCCTACACGAGCGAGGATCTGTTCCGCCAACGGGCCCTGCTGGACGCCACCATGCGCGCGCTGGCGCTGGTCGTGGAGCAAAGCGCGCAGCTGCGGCCGGTGATCGTCGTCGGCGCGCCGCTGCGCGCCGAACAGGGCCTGTTCAACGCCGCGATCGTGATCCACCGCGGGCGCATACTCGGCGCCGTGCCCAAGAGCTACCTGCCCGAGTACCTCGAGTTCTACGAGAAGCGCCAGTTCCGCGCCGCGCGCGACGCGATCGGCGACCGCGTGCCGCTGCTCGGGGCGTTGGTGCCGTTCGGTGCCGACCTGCTGTTCACCTGCAGCGACCTCGAGGGGCTGGCGTTGCACGTCGAGATCTGCGAGGACCTCTGGAGCGCGATCCCGCCGAGCACCTACGGCGCGCTCGCCGGCGCGACCGTGCTGGCGAACCTGTCCGCCAGCAACGTCACCGTCGCGAAGGCCGACTACCGACGGACGCTGTGCAAGACCCAATCGGCGCGGATGCTGGCTGCATACGTGTACACGGCCGCGGGGCAGGGCGAGTCGACCACCGACCTGGCGTGGGACGGCCAGGCGCTGATCTGCGAGAACGGTGACCTGCTGGCCGAGTCTCAGCGGTTCGCGCAGACCGACCAGCTGATCTTCGCCGACATCGACCTCGACCGCCTGCTCGACGACCGCGGTGAGCTGAGCCACTGGGGCGACACGATCGGCGACTACCGCGAGCGGTTGACGCGCATGCGGCGGATCGAGTTCGCGCTCGGCGCTCCGCGCAGTTCGGTGCGCTTGCGTCGCCTGATCGAGCGCTTCCCGTACGTGCCCGCTGACCCCGCGAGTCGCAACGAGCGCTGCGAGGAGGTCTACCTGATTCAGGTGGCCGGGCTGCAGACGCGCCTGCAGGCGACCGGCATCGAGAAGGTCGTGATCGGCGTCTCGGGAGGCCTCGACTCGACCCAGGCCCTGATCGTCGCCGCCCGCGCGCTGGACCAGCTGGGCCTGCCGCGCACCAACGTGCTCGCCTACACGATGCCCGGATTTGCGACCAGCGGGCACACGCGCGGCAACGCGCTGGCGCTGATGGAGGCGCTTGGCGTCAGCGCCGCGGAGCTCGACATCCGGCCCTCCGCGCTGCAGATGTTGCGTGACCTCGGCCATCCGGCGGGCGCCGGCGAGCCGGTCTACGACGTCACCTACGAGAACGTCCAGGCGGGGGAGCGGACCTCGCACCTGTTCCGTCTGGCCAACCATCACGGGGCGCTGGTGGTCGGAACGGGCGACCTCTCAGAGCTCGCGCTCGGCTGGAGCACCTACGGCGTCGGCGATCACATGTCCCACTACAACGTCAACGCCTCGGTCCCCAAGACCCTGATCCAGTTCCTGCTGCGCTGGGCGATCGACACCGATCAGTTCGGCCGCCAAGCCGACGGCGTGCTCGACTCGATCCTCAACACGGCGATCTCGCCAGAGCTGATCCCGTCCGAGGATCCCGAGTCCGATCACCCCGAGCAGCACAGCGAGCAGATCGTCGGGCCCTACGAGCTGGTCGATTTCTTCCTGTACTACGTGCTGCGCTTCGGCCATCGCCCGAGCAAGGTCGCATGGCTGGCGCAGCACGCCTGGGGCGACCGCGACAGCGGCGTATGGCCTGACCTGATCCCGCCCGGGCGTCGCAGCGAGTACACGCTGGCGGAGATCCGCCACTGGCTCGAGGTGTTCCTCGAGCGCTTCTTCCACACCAGCCAGTTCAAGCGCTCGGCGATCCCGAACGCGCCCAAGGTCGGCAGCGGCGGCTCGCTGTCCCCACGGGGGGACTGGCGCGCGCCGAGCGACAGCAGCGCCGTGGCGTGGCTCACCGAGCTACACGACGGCGTTCCCGGCGACGCGTGAGACACAATGGAGCGCATGAGCGATCCACTGAGCACCGCGGCCGTCGTCAAGATGCGCGCCGCGGGACAGCCCGAGGAGGCGATCAGGGGCTTCGAAGCCGCGCTCGCGCACGTGCGCAGCGGTGAGACCACGCTGATGCCGAGCGCCGAGCTCGAGCCGGCTCCCGGCGTGCCGGAGCTTGCGCAGCTGCCCGGCGCCGACCCCGCACAAGCGCTAGCGCGCGTGGCGCTGATCAAGCTCAACGGCGGGCTTGCCACCTCGATGGGGTTGCGCTGCCCGAAGTCGCTCGTGCACGCGCGCCGCGATCGCTCCTTCCTGGAGATCATCGTCGCGCAGACGCTTGCTTTGCGTGCCCGCCACGATGTGCGACTGCCACTGGTGCTGATGGACAGCGAGGCGACTCAGGCGCAGACGCTGGCGGCGCTGGCAGCCCATCCCGAACTGGCGGTGGAGGGGCTACCGCTGGACTTCCTGCAGGACATGCTGCCCAAGCTCGACGCGGGCACCCTGCAGCCGGTCAGCTGGCCGCAGGCGCCGGCGCTCGAGTGGTACCCGCCGGGTCACGGCGCCGTCTACGGCGCGCTGCGCAGCTCCGGGATGCTCGACGGCCTGCGCGAGCTTGGCTTCCGCTACGCGATGATCTCCAACGCCGACAATCTCGGCGCGACGGTCGACGCTCGCATCGCCGGGTACATCGCGCAGGAGGGGATCCCGTTCCTGATGGAGGTCGTGCAGGGCACCGAGGCGGACCGCAAGGGCGGCCACATCGCCCAACGGCGCAGCGACGGCCAGCTCGTCCTACGCGAGATCGCTCAGACGCCCGACGAGGACGCGGACTCGTTTCGGGACTTTCGCCGCTGGCGCTACTACAACACCAACAGCCTGTGGATCGACCTCGACGTGCTGGCCGACACGCTGGACCGTGAATCCGGCGCGCTCGACCTGCCGGTGATCGTCAACCGCAAGACCGTCGATCCCCGTGACCCGAGCTCCACGCCGGTGCTGCAGCTCGAGAGCGCGATGGGGGCGGCCGTCGCGCGCTTCCCGGGCGCGCGCGTGCTGCTGGTGCCGCGCACGCGGTTCGCGCCGGTGAAGACCACCGATGACCTGCTGGTACTGCGCTCCGACGTTTACGCGCTTGGCGAGGACTTCGAGCTCGCGCCGATCCAGGAGCGCCACGGCGAGCTGCCGTTCGTCGAGCTGGACCCGCGCTACTACAAGTTGCTGGACGACTTCGAGGCGCGCTTCCCTGGCGGTCCGCCATCGCTGCGGGACGCTCGCCGGCTGGTGGTCAGCGGCGACGTCACGTTCGGCGCCGGCGTCGTCGTTCGCGGTGAGGTGGAGCTGCACGCGTCGGAGCCGATCAGGATCGAGCCCGGCGCCGTGCTGCGGGGCGAAACCGTGCTCTCGTCGGCATCCTCCTAGAAGCTGCGGGACGGTATGGAGATCGAGCGCAAGTTCCTGCTCGCTGAGCTTCCCGGGAACCTGAACGCGCATCCTTCGCGGGCGATCGCGCAGGGGTACCTGGCGGTCGGGACCGACGGCTCCGAGGTGCGCGTGCGCCGCGCCGGCGAGCGGCTGCTGCTGACCGCCAAGCGCGGCGGCGGCCTGGTTCGCGAGGAGGCCGAGGTCGAGCTCAGCGCCGAGCAGTTCGAGGCGCTGTGGCCGGCCACCGCGGGCCGGCGCGTGGAGAAGACCCGCTACGAGATCCCCGCCGCCGACGAGCTAGTGATCGAGCTCGACGTCTACAGCGGGACGCTCAGCGGCCTGCAGGTGGCCGAAGTCGAGTTTCCCGACACCGAGGCGGCGGCACGCTTCGCCGTGCCGTCGTGGTTCGGCCGCGAGGTGACCGACGACGACGCCTACAAGAACCGCCGCCTGGCAGTCGACGGCGCACCGCGCGGTCAGGAAGGAGCCTTGGACGTTGACCCCGTATAGCGATGTCAACGTCCAAGGCTCGTCGTCTCTGCGTCGCTAGGAGGCCCTCACTCAGCGCCGCCCCGCGGGGCGGCGCTGCGCCACTGCGGGAAGGCCGGCGCCGCCCGCGCCCGCGAGCTCGTCGGCGCGGTCCCTGCGCGAGGCCGACTCCGGCACCTGCGCGAGCAGCCGCCCGCCACGGGCCACGACCGCGTTGAGCCTGCTGCCGTGCGCCACCCAGGTGACCGCGACCGGCTGGTAGCTGAGCAGATGCGCCCAGGTGACGGGGTCGATCACGCCGGTCACGGGCAGCCCGGCGGCGGCCTGGAAGCGCTCGACCGCGGCCCGCGTCTGCGCACCGAAGTCGCCGTCGACGGCGATTGCCTGGCCGGCGCTGACGAGGTGCTCCTGGGCCCACACGACGACGTCGCCGACCGCGCCCTTACGGAGCGCCGCGACGGTCGTGTCGGCGACAAAGCCTGGAATCGTCCCGACCGGCGTGGATGCGGCCCGGAACTGCGCCGGCGCCGCCTGCTGCCAGTCCCACCAGCTGATGGCGCCACCGCCGTAGTAGCGCGAGATCGCGCGGAACTGCATGACCTGACCAGAAGGGGGCGCGTCGAACAGTTGGCCGAGTGGCGAGATCGGACGCCGGTAGAGCTCGTTGAACTCGTAGGTGTGCTGGTAGACGGCGGCGACCGTCGTGCCGATGTCCTGCCAGTACATCTGTGGCTGGTTGTATTGGGCGCCGCCGGGGCCGAGGAACACCGAATACGGGAAGCCAGGGTGGTAGTCGACGTACGGGAAGCCGGCGAGCGCGACTGGGAAGCCGGCTCCGATCCGCGCGCGCAACCTGGTCAGGTATTCCTGCGCCTGCACGTAGCGGCCCTCGTACTGCCCCTCGGCATCGATCACGAGGCAGTCGGCGCCGTCCTTGACCGCATCGGCGCCCGCATCGGCTTCCCAGATCGGGTGGTTGCCGTACACGTACTGCCAGGCGCACACGTTCAGGTGGGCGGCGTGCAGCGTCTGTACGAGCGTCGCGTTGAACTGCGGCCACAGCGAACTGCCGTCGCTGCTCTTGATGATCAGCGTTCCGATCCCGTAGTGGTGCGCGTCGGCGATGATCGAGCTGACGCTGCCGGCGTCCGAATCGGCCAGCACCCAGATCCACATGCCACGCGCCTTGAATGGCGCGGCGCTGGCTCCCGGCGGGATCACGGGCGGCGCCGGCAGCGGCGTGGTCGTCGTCGAGGTCGAGGTCGAGGTCGAGGTCGACAGGAAGTAGGGCGACGTCGAGGTCGTGGAGCTCGCCGTGCTGCTGAGCTGCGAGCTCGTGTCAGACGTGGTAGTCGTCGTCGACGAGGTCGACGACGGCGCGCTCGTCGAAGTCGAAGTCGAAGTCGACGTCGAGGTCGAGGTCGAGCTCGACGACGTTGCGCTGGACGACGTGAGCGTAGAAGTCGTGCTCGTCGTGGGCGTCGAGTCAGCGCTGGAGGTCGCGGTCAACGACGATACGGTGGCCAGCGTGAAGCCGAGCAGGGCCGCGAGGCCGATCGACAGCAGGTAGACGGCACGAGCGCGCGCTCGTGCGAGGAGGCGACGAGCGCGCCAGGCTGGTGGTTCCGACATACGAGGATTCAACGTACCTCAGAAACCGGCGAACGGCTGCAAGTTGCGCTTCAGTTGGAGGATGTTGGACGTATGTCCGATATACCGCTCCGAAAACTACAGGCTCGCGCTCGGGAGCGCGAGCCTCGCCGGCGAGGGCGCGGGCGTTGGAACGGACGCCCGCGCCCTCGCTTTCTGGCGTTGGCGTGGAGGTTGGAACGGGACCCACGCCGTAGCTACGAATGGCGCGCAGTAGGGAGGACCCCGCACCACTCTCCCCGCTGCCGCGGGAAGCTTTCAAAGGTCGGCCACCGGTGAGGCGAACCGCCGTCTTACTTGATGAACAGAATCTCGGAGTACTTGGGAAGCGGCCACAGGTCGTCGGCGACGATCTTCTCCAGCTTGTCCGCCGCGGCACGCGTCGCATCCATCGCCGGCAGGACCACGGCATGCAGGTACTTGGCATGCGCGAGCGTGTCGTCGTGCGGCTGGTTGTCGGCGAGGTTGGCGCTCTCGAGCGCGCGAATCGCGTCCACGAACTCCGAGATCAGCGCCTCGGTCTCGGTGGCCAGCTCGGGCAGCTGCGCTCCCAACAGCAGCGCCAGGTGGCGAGCTGACGCCGGCAGCAGCAGCGTGCGGGCGATCTGCGCCGAGGTCTCCGCCTCGATGTTGATCTTCGTCACGTACTGCTCGAGGAACACCTCGTACCGAGCCTCGAGCTCACGCGGCGACAGCACACCGTAGTTGGAGAACACCGTCAGCGTTGCGTCGTCGACGAGGTAGGGCAGCGCGTCCGTGGTCGAGCGGAGGTTCAGCAGACCACGCGACTCGGCCTGCTCATACCACTCCGGGGAGTAGTTGTCGCCGCCGAAGACGATCCGCTTGTTGGCTGCGTAGCTCTTCTGCAGGACCCCGGGCAGCGCCGCCTCGAGCGTCTCCCCACCCGCGATCGCGTTCTCGAGCTCCTCGGCGAGCTCGTCGATCGCCTCGGCGACGATCGTGTTGAGCACGGTGTTCGGGAGCGACGGCGACTGGCTCGAGCCGAGCGCGCGGAACTCGAACTTGTTGCCCGTGAACGCGAACGGGCTGGTGCGGTTGCGGTCGCCGCCGTGCAGCGGCAGCGGCGGCAGCACCGGCGTGCCGAGGCCGAGGAACGACCCGGGGACCGACTCGCCGGCCTCGCCCTTCTCGATCGCTTCGAACACCTTCTCGAGCTCACCGCCGAGGAAGATCGAGATGATCGCGGGGGGCGCCTCGTTGGCGCCGAGGCGGTGATCCTGGCCGGGCGAGGCGATCGACGCCCGCAGCAGGCCCTGGAACTTGTTGACCGCCTGGATCACGGCAGCGGTGAAGAACAGGAACTGGATGTTCTCGTGCGGTGTGGCGCCCGGCTCGAGCAGGTTCTCGCCCGTGTCGGTGCCCATCGACCAGTTGTTGTGCTTGCCCGAGCCGTTGACGCCCGCAAACGGCTTCTCGTGCAGCAGGCACACGAGCCCGTAGCGCCGCGCGACGTTCTGCATGATCTGCATCGACAGCTGCTGGTGGTCGGAGCCGACGTTCGAGTTCTCGAAGATCGGCGCCAGCTCGTACTGGTTCGGCGCGACCTCGTTGTGGCGCGTCTTGACCGGGACGCCGAGCTTCGAGAGCTCGCGCTCGGAATCGAGCATGTAGGCGAGGATCCGCTCAGGGATCGAGCCGAAGTAGTGGTCGTCGAGCTCGTGGCCCTTGGGCGGCTTGGCGCCGAACAGCGTGCGCCCGGTGATCACCAGATCGGGGCGCTCGAAGTAGTACTGCTCGTCGATCAGGAAGTACTCCTGCTCGGGGCCGATCGTCGTGAACACGCGCTGGACGCTGTCCTTGCCGAACAGCTTCAGCGCCCGCACCGCCGACTTCGAGAGCGCGTCCATCGAGCGCAGCAGCGGGATCTTGTGGTCAAGTGCCTCGCCGGTCCAGGACGCGAACGCGGTCGGGATCGCGAGCAGCGCCCCGTTGGGGTTATCGAGGATGAACGCCGGGCTGGTCGGGTCCCAGGCGGTGTAGCCGCGCGCCTCGAAGGTGGAGCGGATGCCGCCGGTCGGGAAGCTCGAGGCGTCGGGCTCGCCCTGGATCAGCTCCTTGCCGGAGAACTCGGCCAGCGCCGTGCCCTCACCGGTGGGGTTGTAGAAGCTGTCGTGCTTCTCGGCGGTGGTGCCGGTCAGCGGCTGGAACCAGTGCGTGTAGTGGGTGGCGCCTTTCTCCAGCGCCCACTCCTTCAGCGCCAGCGCGACCGCGTCGGCGAGCGAGGTGTCGAGCGGCTCTCCGCGCGCGAGCGTTTGCTGGAGGCGCTTGAAGACATCTTTCGGCAGGCGTTGCCGCTGGACCGCAGGGCTGAACACGTTCTCGCCGAACACCTGGTTGTCGGCGGCGGTCAGGTCCGGAGCACCGAGCGCACCTCCGTTCGGGGTCCATTGCGCGGCGAGGACGTTCTGCTGGCGGATGCGAGGCATGCGTGTGAATTCCTTCCTGTTCGAGCGCTGCGGCGGAGGCGCGCACGGGTTGACGGTCTCGTCGAGACGTGGAGAATAAGGCTAGGCGCGTGTTTCCGGTTGGTCACTATCCCGATGGCTAAAGCGCTTTCGATCCCCTGCGCCGAGTGGCTACGGTTTTGACCCCGGCTATTGACCCCGGCTAAGGCGGGCGCCCTAAGGTCCGTACACGACCTGACCGGAGGCGTTGACGTATTCCTGGCGCGGCTGCGTGGAGATCTTGACCCGGAACTGCCCGGCGGCCCGCCGGCCGCCGGGGAGCACCACCGGCGGGCCTGGTCGTAGCTGCGCGGCGACGCGGTAGTCCACCGTATACGTACCAGGCTCCACGGCGGTCAGCGTCCAGGCGAACGTCGCCAAGCGCCCGGGAGCCAGCGGGCCCAGCGCCCACGTGTTGGAGTAGGCGGTGGCGGCGCCGCCGGGGCGCTCGGCGCCGCAGCTGTAGGCGCACGGGCCCGGCGGACGGTCGATGATCCAGATCGGGCGCGAGCGGCTCGCGAGCCCTGACTGCGCCGCGATCAGGCTGCTGAACGCGGCGGCGGCCGTGCCCCAGGGCGGGTCGGTGATCGTCAGCGCCACGTTCGGCAGCGTCCTGGTGCCGATGTTGCGCACCGCGATCACGAGCTGGACGATCTGCGCCAGATGCTGCGAGCTCGGGAGGCTGGCGCTGGCGATCTGCACCGGGAACGCGGCGCCCGCGCGCGACTGACGATCGGCGCCGGTGCCCGTAGAACCGCCGGCGCCGCCACAGCCGCTCAGCGCCACGGCGATCCCCGCGAACGCCGCGAACGCTGCACCGCGACTGAATCCACGCCCGCTCAAAGCGCTCCGCAACATACCAAGCCCGCTCCCGTACACGGGCGCCAGCCACCCGAAATCGGACGCCGTCAAGTGTCGTAGGCTTCTGCGCACCCAGCACACGCGGCTGGTTGAGCGGAGGAGCTTGCAGAGTTGATACGAGCAGTCGCAGACCGGTCGCTGGCGCCCTTCCGGGGCGCCCTCGAGGAGACGGGGGAGATGATGATCCTCGCCGGGCGCACGATCATCTCCGCCGTGCGGCCACCGTATCCCTACGGGCCGGAGTTCGCGGGGCAGTTCATGTTCGCGCTGCGGTTGTGCTGGTTCCCGCTGCTGGTCTCCACGGTCGCGTTCGGCTACGAGGCGCCGGGGCTGCAGGCGGCTAACTTCCTGGTGCTGTTCGGGGCGCTGGACCGGCTCGGCGGCTTCTTCGTGCTGGCGTCGATCCGTGAGTTCGCGCCGTTCGTCGACGCGATCGTGCTCGCGGGCGTGGCCGGCACCGCGATCACCGCCGACCTCGGCGCGCGCAAGATCCGCGAGGAGCTCGATGCGCTCGAGGTGCTCGGCGTCGACCCGATCAAGAACCTCGTTGTGCCGCGCTTCCTGGCGCTGATGCTGGTCACGGGCCTGTTCGACATCTACGCGCTGCTGTTCGGGGTGCTCGGCGGGATCCTCGCGACCGTCGTCAACCACGCGCCGCTGGGTCCTTTCTTCTCGACCTTCTTCAACAACGCCTCGACCACCGACCTGTGGGGGTCGGTGCTCAAGACGACGCTGTTCGGCGCGATCATCGCCGTGGTCTGCTGCTACAAGGGGATGACGGCGTCGGGTGGTGCCGAGGGCGTCGGGCGCGCCGTCAACCAGGCGGTCGTGATCGCGTTCCTCGGTATCTTCGCCTTCAACTACGTGTTCACGCAGGTCCTGCTCGCAACCCATCCGGAGCTGACGACGATTGTCAAGTGAGTGCTCAAGCGCCGGTCGGCAGCGGGAGCGGGGGGTGCGATGATGGGCGAGCTGCTGGCCGTCCCACGTGCGTGGCTGCAGTCGTTCGGCGAGATCGTCAAGTTCAGCGCGAGGATCCTCGGCGAGCTCGCGCGGCTGCGCGTGTTCCGTTTCTTCGGCGAGGCGCTGCGCCAGGCCGGGATCCTGATCGTGTCCTCGACGCTGGTGATCTGGGGGCTCGTGTTCATCATCGGCCTGCAGTGCGGGATCGAGGGCGCGTACTTCAACCGCTCGGTCGGTACCCCGGCGTACGCCGGCGTGTTCGCCGCATGGTGTGATCTGCGCGAATTGGTGCCACTCGTGTTCGGGTACATGATGGCCGCCAAGGTCGGCACCGGGATCGTCGCCGAGCTCGGCTCGATGCGCATCTCCGACGAGATCGACGCGCTCGAGGTGATGGGCATCAACGGCGTCACCTTTCTGTGCGCGACGCGTCTGCTGGCAGCGATGCTGGTGCTCCCGTTCGTCTACCTCTGCTCGATCGGCGCGGGTTACTTCGCCAGCTATCTCGCGGTCGTGCAGCAGATCGGAGACGTCAGCTCGGGCGGCTTCTTCCTGATCTTCTGGCAGTTTCAGAACCCTCCCGATCTCTTATACAGCTTGATCAAGGCGATGTGCATGGCGATCGTGATCGTGCTCGTCGGTTGCTACTACGGCTTCAACGCAAGCGGTGGGCCTGTAGGTGTGGGTACCGCCACGGCCAAGTCGATGGTCATGAACATCGTCTCCGTGCACCTGATCGGGATGCTCGGCACGCAGCTGTTCTGGGGCGCCAATCCGCGGGCGCCGATCGGGGGCTGAATGGCGGGCTTCTCAGCTGATCGCGAACATCTCGAGCGCGGCCCGGCCCGCGGGCCGGCCCCGGCGCAAGCCGCCGCTGAGCCGGTGCGCCCGGCGCCGCCAGACGGCGCCAGCGAGGAGGACTACCGCTGGCACAGCTACCGTGCGTATCCCTCCGGACAGCCCGCCGCGGTCCAGTTCATCGATACCTACAAGTCGTTCGGGCGTAACCAGATCCTGCGCGGCTTGAACATGAGCCTCCCGGAGGGGATGGTCTCGATGATCATCGGCCCCTCCGGCACCGGCAAATCGGTCTGCATCAAGCACATGGTGGGGCTGCTGTATCCCGACTCGGGCGATGTGCTCGTGCACGGCAAGTCGGTTCCGGGCATGCGCGACCGCGAGCTGTTCGAGATGCGCAAGAAGTTCGGTCTGTTGTTCCAGGACGGCGCCTTGTTTGGCTCGATGAACCTGTTTGACAACGTCGCCTTCCCGCTACGCCAGCACACCGAGAAGGGCGAGGACGAGATCGAGTCGATCGTGATGCGAAGGCTCACCGAAGTCGGCCTCGCGGACTCGCGCGAGCGCTTCCCCAACGAGCTCTCGGGTGGCATGCGCAAGCGCGCCGGGTTCGCGCGGGCACTCGTGCTCGGCCCCGACATCGTCCTGTTCGACGAGCCCGACTCCGGCCTTGACCCGGTCCGCACGGCGCTGCTCGGCGAGCTGATCCTCGAGGTCCACCGCGAGATGATCGAGGAGGCCAAGCAGGAAGGCAAGGAGCACCTGCCGACCTTCGCCGTGATCACCCACGATGTCATGAGCGCCCGCCGTGTCGCCGACTACATCAACGTCCTGTGGCGCGGACGGATCGTCGAGGCCGGGCCCGCCGAGGACATGCTCAACTCCCCGAATCCGTTCATCCGCCAGTTCCTGGCGGGGGAGTCGCAGGGTCCGCTGACGATGGACTAGTGGTATGAACGCCGAACGCCCGCTGGCGCGGATCGCACGGGCAGCGGCGCGCACGCCGCTGCTGACGCTCGCGCTGCTCGCCGGGCTGGCGCTCGCGGGCGGGCTGCTGGCGCTGTCGCTGCAACCGTCCGTCGCTGACGACACGCTCGTGCCGAGCTCCTCGGCCAGCTATCGGGCGACCCAGCTCGATTACCGGGAGTTCGGCGGCGACGCCGTCGTGGTGCTGGTGCGCGAGCCGGTCGCGGAGCTCATCTCCACCCAGGACCTGGAGAGGCTCAGCGCGCTCGAGGCCTGCCTCGCCGGTCAGGTGCTCGTTCCCGACGAGCAGCTGCAGACGCTGGCCCCCGCGCCGGCGGGCGCGCTGGGCGCCTACGGTGGACGCGACAGCCCTTGTGGGGAGATCATGCGCCGGCGCCTGGTGCAGGTCGTGTACGGACCGGGAACCTTCCTCAACCACGCCGTCGCGGCGGTCAACACGGAGCTGCTGGGGCTGCGCAGTGCCGACCAGGCGGCGGTCACGCGGGCCGCCCGGCGAGCCTACGCGCTCGCGCTCGCCGAGCACCTGTCCGGCACCTTGGCCTCGTCTGCGGCGATCGCAGCCGGCGAGCTCGAGGGCGAGCGCCTGCAGGCGCAGCTCCAGCAACTCGCGCAGCGGCTTGGCATCAGTTCGCTGCCCTCGATCGAGGACACCGCGTTCATCTCGCAGATCGTGTTCGCGGCCGGGCGACGCGGCGAGCAGCCGCGCGCGCGCCTGCACTACCTGTTCCCGACCGCCGACGCAGCGCTGATCGCAGTGCGGCTGCGCGCCGGCCTGAATCCGGCGCAGGTCAGGCGCGCGATCGACTTGATCCGCGGGGCGGTCGCGATGAAGCGCTTCCGCCTCGCGCACGGCGCCGGTTATACGGTCACCGGCGAGCCGGTTGTGCTGAGCGAGCTCGCGAGCCAGATCACCGCTTCGATCGGGCCACTGCTGGCGGGCGCCATCGTGGTGATGGCGCTCGTGCTCGCGCTCGGGTTCGGCGGCGCGGCGGCGCTCGCGCCGCTGGCGGTGGCGCTGGCGGCAGCCGCGATCACGTTCGGGATCGCGGCGCTCGCCGGCGCGACGCTGACGATGGCGTCGGTCGCGGTGCTGCCGATCGTGATCGGCCTCGCGGTCGATTACACGATCCAGCTCCAATCACGCGCGCGCGAGTCGGCGCGCTGCGGCCGCGCCGCCGTGCTCGACGCCGCCCGCCGGGGCGGGCCGGCGCTCACCACGGCGGCGCTCGCGACCGCCGCCGGGTTCGTGGTCCTGCTGCTCTCGCCGGTGCCGATGGTCCAGGGCTTCGGCGTGCTGCTCGTGCTCGGGGTCGTGGTCGGCCTTTCCTGCACCCTGACCGGCGGCGCCGCCGCGGTCGCGCTCGCCGACTCAGACCTCGGGCCGCTGGGCGCGTCAATGCGGGGCGCGGGCGAGATCCTGCGGGGCGCGGGTGGGAGCATCCTGCGGGGCGCGGGTGGGAGCCTGCGGGGCGCGGGTGGGAGCATCCTGCGGGGCGCGGGCGAGATCCTGCGGGGCGCGGGTGGGAGCATCCTGCGGGGCGCGGGTGGGAGCCTGCGGGGCGCGCGTGACATCGTGCTGCGTGCGGGGACGCGGGCGCGCGCGCATGCGCGCCCGCGGCGATGCCCACCTCGCGTACGCGGGTCGGCGGGAGCGACGCTGGCGGCGCGCGCCGCCCGGCGCCCGGGGCGCGTGCTGGCAGTCGGTCTGCTGCTCGCGATCGCCGGTTGGCTCGCCGACGCGCGCACGCCCGTGCAATCCGACATCAGCAAGCTGGTCCCCGCCAACACAGTGGCGCTGCGTGACCTGCAGGCGCTGCAGCGGGTATCGGGCAGCTCGGGTGAGATCGACGTGATCGTGCATGGCGCCGACGTCTCGACGCCGGCCACGATCGTCTGGATGGGCGGCTATGAGGCGGCGCTGCTCAGGCACTACGGATACAGCTCGGCGGGCGGCTGCGCTGCCGCGACGCTATGCCCGGGGCTGTCGCTGCCGGACCTGTTCGCCGACGCCGCTAGCGGCGCGCGCGCGCCCTCGCCGAGCTCGATCGCAGCCCAACTGGCCGCGGTGCCACGCTACTTCTCGCAAGCGGTGATCACGGCCGATCACGGCTATGCAGTGCTGTCGTTCGGGATCCGCTTGATGCCCCTCTCCGAGCAGCAGCGGGTGATCGGCTACCTCGATGCGACGCTGCACCCGCCGGCTGGGGTGAGCGCCCAGCTCGCGGGACTGCCGGTGCTGGCCGCGCAGGCCAACGCGTCGCTGTCCTCCTCCTCGCGCCGGCTGCTGAGCATGCTGGCGGCGCTTCTCGCCGTCGCGCTCGTGCTGGCGCTCGTGCTGCGCCGCCCCGCCCGTGCGATCGTGCCGTTGGTGCCGATCGTGCTCGCGAGCGGCTGGTCCTCGCTGGTCGTGTTCGTCGTCGGGATCCCGCTCAACCCGCTGTCAGCCACGCTCGGGGCGCTCGTGATCGCAATCTCGACCGAGTTCAGCGTGTTGCTGTCCGAGCGTTACGCGCAGGAATTGGCAAGTGGCTTGACGGCGACGGCGGCGCTCGCGCGCTGCTACGAGCGCACGGGCGCGGCGGTGCTCGCGTCCGGCGTGACCGCGCTCGCGGGCTTCGGAGTGCTGATGCTGTCCAACATCACGATGCTGCGCGACTTCGGGTTCGTCACCGTGATCGACTTGTCGGTATCGCTGTGTGGAGTGCTGGTGCTGCTACCGGCGGTGCTGGCGGTGGCTGCGCCCGGCGGTCTGCGTGAGCTGCTCGGGCAGCGGGCGTTCGGTGGGCGCGCTGCGCTGCGCGGGCGCGCCGAGCCGGCTGAGCGCGAGACCAGTGCTGCCTGAGCTCGAGCAGACCAGGCACCGCTACCAGGCGGCGATCGGCGCGCTCGGGCTGGCGTTGGTGGCGGCGTTCTCGATCTACCTGTTCGTGAACGGCTCGCCGAGCGCGCCCGGGATCGCGGCCGGCCGCGCGCTGCCGCGGTTCGTCGCGCCGCTGGCGAGCGCCGACCTCGACGTGCCGGCGAACACGGACCCCCGCTGCAATCCGGCGCGACCGGCGCGCCGGGGTTTGAACGTCTGCGGGCGCCGGGCGATGGTGCTGACGCTGTTCGCCGCTGGCGCACCGGTGTGCGTGCAGTCGGTCCAGGCTCTGGAGACGATCGCGCCGCGGTTCCCGTCGGTGCAGTTCGCCGCGGTCGCCGTCGGCGCTTCGAAGTCCCAGACCGAGAAGCTCGTGCGCGCGCACGGCTGGTCGATCCCGGTCGCCTACGACAGCGACGGCGCGGTCGCTGTGCTCTACAACGTCTCGGTGTGCCCGCTGATCGAGCTCGCGCGCGCCGGCGGGACCGTCGCCGGCCGGCTGATCGGCCAGGGCTGGAACAACCCGGTGCGCCTGGCCGGCGCCGTCGCCCGCCTACTCGGCGCCGGCGCGTAGATTTCACTGCGGTATGCGGGAGCTCCTGCGTAGCGGTGCCGGCGCGGTCCTGGTGATCATGATCATGTTCATCGGCAGCCTCGTGTTGTGGCTCGGGACGCCGTTGCTGTGGCTGTGGGTCGGCTCGCAGATCCAGGGCGCCACCGAGTCGGTGTCGGGCGCGTTGGCGGCAATGTTCGCAGGCGTCGTCGCGTCGGTCGTGCTGCTTGCGCTCGTGCTCGTCAAGCTGAGCGCGGTCTACCGCGCCAACTGCCGCTCACGCGGCCTGCAGGACCCCGGGAACTTCGTGCTGGAGTCGGTGCTGGTCGTGAGCGCCGCCGTGACCGTGGCGGCGTTCGCGATCTGGTTCATCTTCATCGCCGGCGGCAACGCGGTACCGGGGATGAACATCCAGCTCTGACCGGCCTTGCGCGGGGCGGGGAGTCCTGCGCGCGCCCTACGCGTACGAGTAATGCCGTTCCCGGCTGCTGGGCGGGTCGATCTCGCAGGTGAGGGCGGGGCGCTCGTGCAGCTGTAGGGCGAGCAGGCGGCGCTGGCGCTCGGTCAGCTCGCCGATCGCCTTGATCTCGCTGATGTTGTTGCGTTCCAGGAACTTCCGGCAGCGGGCGCTGCCCCAGCGTCGCTGGCTCATCAGCAGTTCGGCAACCGTCCACCGCTTGGCCTCGCCCGGGCACTCCAGGATAATCTGGGCGGCGTTCACCTCGCCCTCGGCGATCCGGCGCTTGAGCTCGGCACGCGCCAAGCGAATCGCATTGGCTTGCTCCAGAGCTCGCAGGCGCTGGGGTTCCGCGGGCTTCGTTGCGGCTTTGATCATTTTGCCGTGCCTCTCCTAAGTCCGCGCGCGGCGGACAGCGTTGTACTTCCCGTCACGGCAGCGTTGATCGCGGCCGGTGGCGAGCCCTGCTCCTCTTCACCCTCATGAGTGCCACACCAAGGCAAACGCCTCAGCCGCGGCCAACCCCCCAAACCCCGATTGGAGTCTGTGCGTCATCGGCGCACGCCAGTGGTTCGACTTGCGAATAAGCTAGGGGAACGGTTCGGTCACGGCAAGGTCACAACCGACGAACGCGTGCTCCGAGCGTGGTTTTTCTGAACACGGCTCCCGGCGGCGCCCCGGCGGGCGTGCCGCCCGAGCGCTCACCCGGTTAGGCGCGCTCGTCGAGCGGTCCGTGCTCGGACTCGAACGCGCGCTTGACCTGCTCGAAGATCGCCAGTGCGCGATCGAGGGTGGGGCGGTCGTGGGTCGCCATCACGCTGGTGCGCAGCAGCGCGCCGGCGGGCGGCACCGCGGGATGGATCGCGACGTTCACGAACACGCCGGCGTCATACAGGGATTTCCACAGGAACACGGCCTTCCAGTCGTCGCCGACGACGACCGGCACGACCGGCGTGAACAGCTCGGTGCCGTCCGGCAGGCGCGTCGGCCCGATCACCCGGAAGCCCAAGGCGCGCAGGCCCTCGTGCAGGTAACGGCCGTTGTCCAGCACCTTCGCGAACAGCTCCCGGCCCTCGTCCGAGCGGCAGATGTGCACTGCCTCCAAGGTTGCGCCGACGGCGGCGGGGACCCCGGAGGCGGTGAAGATGAACGGCCGTGAGGCGATCCGTAGAAATTCGATCACCTCGGCCGAGCCGGCGATCACGCCGCCGCACGAGGCCAGCGACTTCGAGAACGTCGCCATCCGCAGGTCGACCCGGTCCTCGATCCCGAGCAGCTCGCAGGCGCCGGCGCCGCGTGCGCCGAGCACGCCCAGAGCGTGTGCCTCATCGACCATCAGGCGCGCGCCGTAGCGACCACAGAGGTCGGCAATCTGGGGCAGGGGGGCGACATCGCCTTCCATCGAGAACACGCCGTCGACGACAACGAGCACGCCGCCGCCGTCCTGCACCGCGCGCTGCAGCCGGTTCTCGAGCAGGTCCAGCCGGTTGTGGCGGAAGGCCCGCAGCTTCGCGCCGGAGAGGATGCACCCGTCGAGGATCGAGGCGTGGTCGCCGGAGTCCACGACGACCGTGTCGCCAGCCTCGAGGATCGTGCCGAGGGTACCGAGGTTCGCCTGGTGCCCGGTGCTGAACACCAGCGCCGCCTCGGTCCCCAGCCAATCGGCTAGCTCATGCTCGAGCTCGACGTGCAGGTCGATCGTGCCGTTCAGGAAGCGCGAGCCGGTCAGGCCGGTGCCGTACTTGTCCAGCGCGGCATGGGCGGCCTGCTTGACGCGTTCGTCGCCGGTGAGCCCAAGATAGTTGTTGGACCCCAGCATGATCCGCGCCTGGCCCTCCATCATCACGACCGGCAGCGTCGGGCCCTCCAGCACGCGGAAGTACGGCAGCGCGTTCAGTTCGCGCGCGACGCGTAGTTGAGCCAGGCGCTCGTGCGTGTGGACTTTCGCAAAGACATCCGTCTCCGTCGCCATCTGAGCGCCATCGTAACGGGACGGTGGCGCGCCACACCGGCCGGTGCGGCTGTCAACATGCAGCGATGCACGATGACGACCACGACGAGCGCGAGCTGATCAGCGTCGAGGCGGAGCTCGTCGAGGTGGTTCCGAGTACCCGCGAGCTGACCGAACCCGAGCGCCCGAGGCCGCCGGCGCTGCCGATGATCCAGGCCGCTGCGGTGGCCGCGACGGGCTTTGTCGCCGGAGCGGCTGCGGTCGCGCTGCTACGTCGGCATGGCCAGCGACGGTTGCTGCGCCTGGCCGGCGAGCTGGCGGATGCGCGCGGTGCGTCCGCGCGGACACTGGATCCGGCGGCGCTCGGCACCCGTACCTATCTGGTCAGCGTCCGCGTGATCCCCAGACCGTGATCCCCAGACCCTGAGCTCCTGCTCCTCATCGCAGGCGATTCGCGAGCTGCGCATCGAGCTGACGCCGCGCTGGCCCTGCGCGCTGCCGCGCACGGGCGGCGGCGATGGCCTGACGGTGGTGCGTGGTGGCGTGCTTCACCGCCTGCTGCACGGCGCCGGCGCTCCGGTCTTGATTCGCGTTGCACAGCTGTCGTGCGGAACGATCGTGTTCGGTGCACGCGCACGCGAGCGCGCAGCGGCGCTCTACGGGATCGAGCGGATGCGCTTGGCGCTCGGCGTCGACCTCGATCTGCGCGCGTTCTACGAGCGCTTTCGCTATGACCGCTTGATCGGCGCCGCGGTGCGCGCCGCGCCGGGCCTGAGGGTACGCGCCCGGCCGGAGCCGTTCGAGGCCTTGACCTGGGCGATTTGCGAGCAGCTGATCGAGTACGAGCGTGCGCTTGCGATCGAGCGGCGACTGGTGGCAGCGCTCGGCCGGGAGGACACCGAGCTCGGCCTGCGCGATGCGCCGGCGGCGGCCGCAATCGCGCGCTGCGCACCGGCGCTGTTGCAGTCAATCGGCTTGTCGGGTGGTCGCTCGCTGGCGCTGATCCGAGCTGCGCGAGAGGTCGCAAACGGGCGCGTAAATCTGTATGACAGTGACCATGAGCGTGGCTGGCAGCGGCTCGCGCGGATCCCCGGGATCGGCAGCTGGACGCTGCAGATGCTGGCGCTGACCGGGCAGTCCCGGCTCGATCAGCTACCGGCCGGCGATCTCTCCTACCTGAAGCTGGTGGGCCGCCTGCTGACCGGCGATCCGCGTGCTCGCGCAAGCGAGGAACAGGTTCGGGAATACTTCGAGCCCTACGCTCCGTGGGCCGGCCTGGCGGGCGCCCACGCGCTGCGGGGAGCTCGATCCGCGCATCGGTCTCAGATCCGTTTTCCTCCTATGTTTGAGGTCGGTTAACTCCGGTGGACAGCGCCGTGTGAGTGTGAGAGAGTCACTTTTGGAACAACCTGGGCTGTGCATTGGGAAACGGTCCAGGAGAGACGAGGGTGGCGTCTGTGGCGCCCACCCTGAAAGGGAGTGCTTATGTCTTTCAGACGGATCGGTGCGGTCGCAACCGCACTACTTACCGTCGCGGTAATTGCGGGATGCGGAAGCTCGTCTTCCACCTCCAGCACGGCTTCGAGCTCGTCGAGCTCTACGGCTAGCTCTGCGACGTCCACCTCGAGCAGCGCCGTGCCGACCATTTCGGCGTCGTCGTTCACCAGCGACTTCTCCGCGATGGCGGGGCTGAAGTCACTGGCAACGTCGGGCAAGGGCAAGATCGCCGCGATCCTGCCGGACACCACCAGCTCGACGCGTTACGTTGAGTTCGACGCACCGATGTTGAAGCAGGCGGCGGCGGCGGCGGGTCTGCCGGCCTCGGACATCATCGTCCAGAACGCGCTCGGGAGCGACGCGACGTTCGTGACCGACGCCGAGAGCGACGTCACCAACGGCGCCAGCGTGCTGCTGATCGACCCGGAGGACTCGGGCACGGGCGTGACCGTGCAGCGTTACGCCAAGGCGCACGGAGTCGAGGTGATCGACTACGACCGGCTCACCCTCGGCGCTCCGAAGGGTACGGCGGACTACGTCAGCTTCAACAACGTCCACGTCGGTCAGCTGATCGGCCAGGGCTTCGTCAGCTGCGTGGCAGCTTGGAAGATCGCCAAGCCGCAGGTCGTCGTGATGCACGGCGCCGTGACCGACAACAACGCGACGCTGTTCGCAACGGGGTACAACTCCGTCCTCTCCCCGTACTTCTCATCCGGGAAGTACACGCTCGTCGCTCGCACCGCGGGTACGTGGACGCCGACCGACGCACTGACCGAGTTCGAGGGTGCCTACACGGCGCATCCGAACATCAACTCGGCGCTGATCCCCA
Organism: uncultured Solirubrobacterales bacterium; assembly: GCA_963709135.1. GTDB lineage: Bacteria > Actinomycetota > Thermoleophilia > Solirubrobacterales > Solirubrobacteraceae > Palsa-465. The sequence continues at coordinate 278,623 of CAVPVI010000015.1, forward strand.
ACGACGAGACCGGCGCGCCGATCATCGCCTACCTGCAGAGCCACGGCGTGAAGGCGAAGACGTTCCCGACGACCGGCCAGGACGCGACCTTGACGGGTCTCCAGAACATCCTCTCCGGCTACCAGTGCGGAACGGTGTACAAGCCGATCTACCTCGAGGCTGAGGCGGCGGTTGCGCTGGCGCTCTACCTGCGTGACGGCCAGACGCCGCCGGCGTCGCTGGTCAACGCCACGACCACCGACCCGACCAACGGCGACACGGTGCCGTCGGTGCTGCTGGCCCCGGAGTGGGTCACGCCGGCGAACATGGACGCGACGATTGTCAAGGACAACTTCGTGCCCAAGGCGCAGTTGTGCGCCGGGAAGTACGCGGCTGACTGCACGGCTGCTGGGATCTCCTGAGCTAGGCTAGTCACGAGCAAAGTGTGATCTGGGCCCTTCCGCGCTTAGCGGGAGGGCCCATCATCAATCCGGAGAAGTGATGAGTACATCGAGTAGCGTGGCGACCGGGGCAGCGCCGGATCGCGGAGCAGCAGGCGGGGCACTGCTGAGTTTGCGGGGCGTGACCAAGCGGTTCGGCCCCGTGCAGGCGCTGTCCGAGGTCTCCTTCGACGTCCCGGCGGGGCAGGTAACGTCGCTGGCCGGGGACAACGGCGCCGGCAAGTCGGTCTCGATCAAGACGATCGCCGGGTTGTGGGCGCCCGACGAGGGGGAGCTCGTGTGGGAGGGTCAACCGGTCCATTTCCATGGGCCCCGGGACGCCGAGGCCCACGGCATCACGACGATCTACCAGGACCTGGCGCTGTGCGAGAACCTCGACATCGTCCAGAACATGTTCCTCGGACACGAGAAGCTGCATCACCGGATGCTCGACGAGGGGACGATGGAGCAGACCGCGAAGAAGACGCTCGACGATCTGTCGGTCACGACGATCCGCTCGATCCGCCAGCCAGTCGCGTCGCTGTCGGGCGGTCAGCGTCAGTCGGTCGCCGTCGCCAAGGCGGTCATGTCGAACGCGAAGCTCGTGATCCTGGACGAGCCGACCGCGGCGCTCGGGGTGGCGCAGACGCGGATGGTCTTGAGCCTGATCAAGCGCCTCGCGTCGCAGGGGGTCGCCGTGATGGTCGTATCGCACAACCTGAACGACGTGTTCGCGGTCGCGGACCGGATCGTGATCCTGTACCTGGGCCAGATGGTCGCTCAGGGGCCGGCGTCGGATTTCGACGCCACGATGGTCGTCGACTACATGACGACCGGCCAGTCCTCGCGCTCGCCTGGCGCTGCGCCCGAACGTGCCGCCGCGAGCCCTAAGGAGAACTGATGGCGGACGAGACCCCATCCCACACCGAGTTGCCCTCCGAGTTACAGCAGCCGCCGCTGTCGGTCGAGCAGGCCGAGAACGACCCGACGGCGTCCCCGGAAACCGATCTCGAGTTGGTCGCGGCCGCGCCCGAGGTGCTCGCCGGATCGCTCGAGGACTACCTGAAGGCTTGGTGGCGGCGGATCAAGGCGGGCGAGAGCGGTGCGCTGCCGATCGTCGTCGGCCTGATCGTGATCATCATCTTCTTCCAGGCCGAGCGCTCACGGTTCGACTCGGCCATCAACCTCGTCGACCTGCTGCAGCAGTCGTCGATCTACATCCTGCTCGGAGCGGCCGAGATCTTCGCCCTGATCCTGTCGGAGATCGACCTGTCGGTCGGCTGGGTGCTGGCCGTCGGCGGGTTCGCGATCGCCGAGCTGATCGGCCCGCCGGTCAACCTCCCGTGGTGGCTCGGAATCCTCGGCGGCGTCGCCGTGACGGCAGCGATCGGCTACCTCCAGGGGAGCCTGATCACAAGGCTGCACGTGCCCTCGTTCGTCGTAACTCTCGCCGGACTCCTGTTCTTCGAGGGGGTCGCGATCGAGCTCGCCACGATCGACAAGCAAGCCGTCGGCGGCGTGATGTCGATCTCGACCACGAGCCCCGTGTTCAAGCTGGTCAACGACAACATCAGCCCGGGCCTCTCGTGGATCATCCTCGTCGTGGTGCTCGCGATCTTCGCGGCGCTGACGCTGTCTCGCGCGGCCCGCCGGCGCGCGCAGGGGCTGACGGCGCCGCCGCTCGGCATCACCCTGCTCACGATCGCGGTTACGGCGATCGGCGGGATCGTGGTCGTGTACGTCTGCAACGTCAACCGCGGCAGCGCGCTGATCACGCTCAAGGGCGTCCCGTGGGTGGTCCCGTTCGTGGGGCTCGTGCTGGTCGCCTATTCGATCCTGCTCGGCAGGACCCGGCTCGGACGCTACATGTACGCGATCGGCGCCAATCCCGAGGCCGCCCGCCGGGCGGGCATCAACGTGCAGGGCATCCGCCGGATCGCGTTCGCGCTCAGCGCCATGACCGCGGGCATCGCCGGGCTGGTGTACGTCTCCTTCCTGGGGTCGATCTCGACCGACGTCCCGGGGGGCAATTACACCCTGTACGGCGTGGCGGCGGCCGTGATCGGCGGGGCCAGCCTGTTCGGCGGCCGCGGCAAGCCGATCCACGCGCTGCTCGGCGGGCTCGTGCTCGGGATCGTGTTCAACGGCCTGGCGTTGATGGGCATCAGCGCTGCCGGCGAGTACATGGCAACCGCGATCGTGCTGCTCGTGGCGGCGACTGTCGATGCGCTCGTCCGGCGCCGCGGCGCGGCCGGCGCGGTCTAAGAGCCTGACAGGCTCTAAGTGGTGGTGGGTAGCACTAAGTGGTCGCTCGGTCCGGGTGAGGTTAGGCACGTCAGAGGTGCCTAACCTCCCGCGGGTGCGTTTGCGGCGCGGCGTTCGCTCGGTCCGGGTGAGGTTAGGCACGTCAGAGGTGCCTAACCTCCCGCGGGTGCGTTTGCGGCGCGGCGTTCGCTCGGTCCGGGTGAGGTTAGGCACGTCAGAGGTGCCTAACCTCCCGCGGGTGCCGTGCCGCCCGCGGGTGCCGTGCCGCCCGCGGGTGCCGTGCCGCGCGCGCGTAGTCGCGCGAGAAGCCAGAGGTCGGGGCTCCGTCAAGGTTAGGGCACCCTTAGCCGCGGAGCCGAGCCCTGACCCCTGCTGTCAAACGCCCTGGCCGGCGAGCAACTCGTTGGTCGAGGCGTCGGTGACAGCGTTCGCGTCGCTGATCAGGTTCTCGTTGATCATCCACTGCCCGAACGCGTTCCATTGCGAGCTGCTCTGCCAGCCCCACGGCTTGCCGCCGGTCGGGAACCAGTAGGGCATCGTCGCCTGCACGCTCGCGAGCTGGAGCTTCTCGCTGAGGCCGGCGTCGGGGTTGGCGGCCAGCAGGTTGTGGACGGCCGCTACCGGGTCGGCGCGCGCCGACGCGTAGCCACGTGCGACCGCCTGTACGAACGCGCGGATCAGGTTGGGATGGTTGACGATCTCGTTCTCGGTAACGACGAACACCAGCTCGTCGTAGTTGGGCACCCCGGCTTGCTCCATGTGGATCACGTTCGGGTGCTTGTGGAGCTGCGTCAGTTGGATCGCCTCGTAGTTCCAGTATGCGCCAAGCGTCGCGTTGACCTGACCGGAGAGCATTGCCGGCACCAGGCTCTCGCCGACGTTGACGGTCTTCACGTCCGCCTGCGGGACGCCCGCGTGCTGGAGGATCGTCTGCAGGAATGCGGTCTGGTAGGGGATGCCGGCGACGCCCACGGTCTTGCCGCGCAGCTCGGCCGGGGTGCGAATGTGCTGCGAACCGAGCGAGACGATCGCTGTCAACGGCCGCTGCACGAGTGCCGCGACGGATACGAGCGGGATGTGCTGGTTACGCGCCAGCAGCACCTCGGGTTCGTACGCGATCGCGACTTGCACCTTGCCGGCGGCCAGCAGCCGCAGCGGCGCCGAAGGATCGCTGGTGTTGTAAACGATGTGGACGTTCAGCGCCACGCGCTTGAAGTCGCCGTCCGCCTGTGCTTGGTAGATGCCGACGTGGTCGGCGTTGGGTGACCAGTCGAGCATCAGCGTGAGCGACTGGAAGGCGCTCGCCGGCGGCGTCAGCACGTTGGTCGCCTCACCGCAGCCCGCGAGCGCCAGCACCAGCGCCAGCGCCGTGGCAGCCAGCGCCGCCGGCTGCAGTGTGATCCGTCTGCGACTCCGGCGCCCGGCAGTCGATCTCATCGTCTTGGTTCTCCTGTCGATTGGTGGGTCCAGGGGAGCGCCAGCCGCTCGGCGGCGCTCAGCAGTGCGAACAGCGCGATCGCGAACGCCGACAGCACCGCGACGCAGGCATATGCCCGCGCCATCAGCAGCTGCGGCAGCGATACGTTGAACAGGTATCCGAGGCCCGAGCTGGCGCCGGCCCATTCGGCGAACACCGCGCCCAGCACGGCGAACACGGCGGCCAGCTTGGCGCCCGTGAACACCCCCGGCAGCGCGGCCGGAAGCTCTACCTCGCGGAAGATTCGCAGCCGTGAGGCGTCGAAGGTGCGCATCAACTTGATCAAGTCGGGATCGACGCTCTCGAGCCCGGCGAGCGTGGTAACGACGACCGGGAAGAACGACACCAGCGCGACCATCGAGAGCTTCGGCAGCAGCCCGAAGCCCAGCCACAGGACCAGCACCGGAGCGATGATCGGGATTGGCACCGTCTGCGAGGCGACCAGCAGCGGATAGAGCGCCTTGCGCAGCGTCTTCGAGAGGTGGATCAGGATCGAGATCGCCAGGCCGGCGGGCATCGCCAGCGCGATTCCCAGCAGCACCTCCTCGGCAGTCACCAGGAAGTTGCTCCACAGCAGCGCGCGGTCGGTGTAGAGCGAGCTGGCGATCGCATGCGGTGCCGGCAGGATCAGCGGGTTGGCGCCGCCGAGATCCACGTAGCACTCCCAGGCGCCAAGCAACGCCAGCACGACGAGCATCGGCGCAAGCAGGTCGCGGGGCGCCGGGCGTCGCACGCCGGCGAACAGGCGCAGGCGCCAAGTGAGCAGCAGCTCCGGCGAGCGGACGGCGTCGCCAAGCTCGAGCGCCTCGGTCTGCGGCGTGGCTTTCACCGCGCCCGCCTCCCGATCGGTGCGGTGCTCCGCGGGGTGGCGCGGTGCGCGCTGGCGTGCTTCATGCGCTGACCCCCAGCGCCGCCAGCGCCCGCGCTCGCAGCGCCACGACCGGCGCGTCGGTGCGCCGGCGCGGGTGCGGCAGCGCCACCTCGATATCCGCCACGATGCGGCCCGGGCGCGCGGACATGACCGCGACGCGATCGCTGAGCAGCACCGCCTCCTCGACGTCGTGCGTGACCAGCACGACCGTGCGGGCCTGCTGCGCAAGCGTCGCCGAGAGCCACGTCTGCATCTCGGCGCGGGTGATCGCGTCCAGCGCAGCGAACGGCTCGTCGAGCGCCAGCACCGGTTTGCCCGCCAGCAGCGAGCGCAGGAACGAGACCCGCTGGCGCATCCCGCCCGACAGCTCGGCGGGTCGCGCCTGCTCGAACCCCCGCAGCCCGAACGGCTCGAAGTAGGGCGCGGCCGCGGCCCGCGCGCCCGCGCGCGGCATCCCGCGCGCACGCAGTGCGAGGGCGGCGTTGTCGATCGCCGAGAGCCACGGCAGCAGCAGGTCGCGTTGGGGCATCAGCGCCGCCGGCGCGCACGCGACGGTACCGCGATCGGGCGCCTGCAGGCCGCAGATCAGCTCCAGGAGGGTCGTCTTGCCGCAGCCGCTGGGCCCCACGATCGCGACGGTCTCCCCGGCCTGCACATGCAACGAGACGCCCTGCAGTGCCCGCACCTCACCGCGTCTGGAGCTGAACGTGCGCCAGACATCCTGAACGCGGATCGCGTCGAGTTGCTTGCGCTTGCAAGACTCCGTGGCAGGAGCCTCGATTGTCACCTAGTGGGCCGTCCTGTAAGTTCCGTCCACTACCAGTCGCTCCCTTCGCGGGCATTACCCCACAGGTTCCAAGGGTCAGCGCCGCAATCGAGCGCTATCTCAGCCGGCCTGACGCCAGCTCCCCTGAGTTGTCAGCTTCGCCTCAGATCCTAGCGTGCGCGCGCCTCCGCGGAGTCTGCCGCCGCCGCGGAGTCTGCGCCGCCGCGGCAGCCCGGCCGCCCCCGCGCCGCCCCGCCCCGCTCCGGCGTCGCTCCGCCTCAGGTCAGCGCCGGCGCCTGTGGCAGCGCCGCGAGCGCGGCGCGCAGGTCAGCCTCGGAGAACTCGGGATCCTCGAGCTGGCCCGCGAAATACGCGTCGTAGGCACTCAGATCGAAGTTGCCGTGGCCGCACAGCCCGAACAGGATCACACGCGCTTCGCCCGCCTGGCGGGCGGCCAGCGCCTCCTCGATCACGGCGCGGATCGCGTGCGCGGGCTCGGGCGCCGGGATGATGCCCTCGGTCCGCGCGAACTGCACGGCCGCCTCGAAGGTCTCGTTCTGGCGGTAGGCCCGCGCCGTCACCAGTCCGGCCTTGACCAGCGCGCAGACGAGCGGCGAGTCGCCGTGGTAGCGCAGGCCGCCGGCATGCACCGGCGGCGGCACGAAGTCGTGTCCGAGCGTGTACATCGGCATCAGTGGCGTCAGCCCGACGGTATCCCCATAGTCATACGCGTACACGCCGCGCGTCAGCGTCGGGCAGGCTGCGGGCTCCGCCGCGACGAATCGCGTCTTGGCGCCGTCGCGCAGCACGCGCCGCAGGAACGGGAACGTGAGGCCGGCGAAGTTCGAGCCGCCGCCCACGCAGGCGACGATGACATCGGGCTCCTCGCCGGCCATCGCCATCTGTGCCAGCGCCTCCTGCCCGATCACCGTCTGGTGCAGCAGCACGTGGTTGAGCACCGAGCCGAGCGCGTAGTTGGTGTTCTCGGCCTGGGCGGCGACCTCGACGGCCTCCGAGATCGCGATCCCCAGCGAACCGGTGGGGTGTGCGCTCTGCGAGCGCCCGGCCTGCGTCAGATCCGAGGGCGAGCGGTGCACGGTCGCGCCCCAAGTCTGCATCATCGAGCGGCGGTACGGCTTCTGGTCGTAGCTGGAGCCGACCATCCAGACCTCGCACTCGAGTCCGAACAGGCGGCAGGCGAACGCCAGTGAAGATCCCCACTGGCCGGCACCGGTCTCGGTCGTCAGCTTCTTGACGCCGGCCGCGGCGTTCGCATACGCCTGCGCGATCGCCGTGTTCGGCTTGTGCGAGCCGGCGGGGGAGACGCCTTCGTACTTGTAATAGATGTGTGCCGGCGTGTCGAGCGCGCGCTCGAGTCGGTGCGCGCGATACAGCGGCGTCGGACGCCAGAGCCTGTACGCGTCGCGGACCGGCTCCGGAATCTCGATCTCCGGCTCGACGGAGACCTCCTGCAGGATCAGCTCCATCGGGAACAGCGGCGCCAGGTCGTCGGGTCCGGCGGGCTGCCCGGTGCCGGGGTGCAGCGGCGGTGGCCCATCGGGTGGCAGATCTGCCATCAGGTTGACCCAGTGAGTCGGGATGTCCTTCTCGCCCAGCACGAACTTCACCGTCTCACTCATCCGTTTGTCCCTCCTGATGCTCCTGTATTCGGCCGCGCGGGATCTTATCCGGGTTGGGAGGGAGCTCGCCGGGCGATCCTGTAGGGTGACGAAAGTGATCAGCCGAGCCTTGCGCCACGGCGCCCTTGCGAGCGCAGTGCTCGCACTCATCGCGGTCGCTCCGGCCCTGGCCGCAACTACCTTCAAGCCGCGGATCGGCAAGGCGATGGGGCTGATGCCGCTCGCCGGCGCGGCGGACCCTGAGCAAGGAACACCGATCCCGGCCGTCTACCACGGCGGCAGCGTGATGAGCGCTGTCACCGTGCATACGATCTTCTGGGCGCCCAGCGGCTACGCATTCGACGGCCCGCCGGCTTCCGGTGTGCTCGGCTACGAGCCGCTGGTCCAGCAGTTCTTCACCGACGTCGCGCACGACTCGGGCTCGACCACCAACATCTTCTCGCTGCTGAACCAGTACCGCGACGCCTCCGGGGCGGGTGGCTACGACATCTCCTACGACGCCGCTACGGACGTCGTCAACGACACCGACCCGTACCCCGCCCGCAGCCAGCAGTGCGTCTCCCCCTCGGGCGTGGCGACCTGCATCACCGATCAGGAGGTGACGCGGGAGATCGACAGGGTGATCGGGCAGACCGACCCCAGTGGGCGGGACCTGCACAACGTCTGGGAGCTGTTCCTGCCACCGGACGTCGACGAGTGCTCCAGCCAGGACTCGTGCGGCACGAACGCGTTCGCCGGCTACCACTCGCTCGCCAACGAGGGCAACGGGGTGTTCATCTACGCGGTCATCATCGACACGCTGATCGAGGCGCCGCCGATCGCCGGCGCGGACCCGGACGGCAACCCCGAGGCTGAGAGCTCGATCGACACTGCCGCGCACGAGACGATCGAGGCGATCACCAACCCGGAGGGTTCCGGCTGGATGGATCCCAACGGCTTCGAGGTCGCCGACAAGTGCGAGGACGGCCCGCAACAGGGCGCGCCGCTCGGCTTCGCGCCCGATGGCGCGCCATATGACCAGATCATCAACGGCGATGAGTACGACATCCAGGAGATCTGGTCAAACCAGACCAACGGCTGCGAGCAGAGCTCGACCGTGACCAGCGACGGGCTGCCGCTGCCGAGCGTCTCGCTGCGCCAGTTCGACCCGCAGGTGAGCGGCAACTCGGGCCAGGACGTCGCCGGCGTGCCGGTCGCCGTCAGCCTCGTGCGGGCGGGCGCCGATGTCGCAAACGCGTTCTCGATCACGCGCGCAGACGGCAGGTGGGGGCCCGTGGCGCTGGCCTCGGGCGGCAAGCGTACCCAGTCGCACGCGGCCGGCGACGACCGCGACGTGATCCTGGTCCAGTACGACACCAACAGCATCGCGCCTGAGGTGATCGAGACGGGCAGCGGCGGCAACCCGTTCACCGAGGCCGGCTGGACCGGTTGGCTGGACCTCGACAGCGGCTTCGCGGTCTCCAGCAACTCGATCACGATCGGCCCTTGCGGCCAGACCGGCGTCCTGCAGTTGACCGTCAACGGCACCGCCACCAGGCCGCCGGTGTCCGAATGCATAACCGAGCAGGACCAGGCGACGGTTCCGACATCGCGTCTGAGCGACGCCAGCGTCCTGACGATGAGCAGCGAGGACAACCGTGCCGTCTCGGGCCTGGATCCGGCCGGGGCGCTCGTGCAGCTGACGGTACCGCTGGGCGAGCCCGGCAGCGTCGGGGCGATCGCCAACAGCGAGGTGGCATTCTCGCCTTCCGGGCTGCCGGCCTGCACCGCTGATCTGCGGCTGCAGGTGGCGACTTGCGATGGGCTCGTGCCGGGAGCTCGCTACACGCTCACCCGCGCACGCGGCCATGCGGTAGCGTACGCAACCGCCAACGGCTCGGGCGCGATCCGGATCGCGAGCCTGCGCGGTAGCCTGCCGATCGCACGCGGCGACCGGCTGACGCTCACCAACAGCGCCGGTCGCGTACTGACTGTCCTGCACGTCGCCGATCTGCGCGTCGATATCGACGGTGACGAGACGGTGATCGAATCCGGCAGCTGCCAGCCGGGCGAATATTTCGGGGCGCCGCTGAAAAGCCTGCCGTCAAGCTCGTCAATCGGCTTCGGGGGAGCCGCCGGAACCGGCGAGGTGTGCCCCGCCGACGGCAGCGCCGCCGGGCTGCCGGACGCGACGATCGCGCAGACCGACGATCTGAGTGGCGGCTTGACCGAGACCGCGGTGCCGCTGCTCGAGGGCATGGCCCCCGCCAACGACACGATCGTCGACGGCGCGTTCACGGCGCTCGCGCAGACCGGCGTGCCGGGCGCCGACGGTTCAGTGCTGCCGACTGGCTCGAAGGTGGCGATGACGATCTTCGGTGCCGGCGGCACGGTGGTCTTGTTCCATACGCCCAACGCCGTCCCGGGCGTCGAGGTACCGGCGCTGCCTGCCGGCGTGTACAGCGTCAGGTGGGTCCTCGAGGATCGCAACGGCGACACCCGCACGGTCACGACCAAGTTCGTCGAGCAGTAGCCCCGCCCGACTGCGCTCAGCGCGACCACGCCTACGCCCGACTGCGCGCAGCGCGACCACGCCTACCCGACTGCGCGCAGCGCGACCACGCCTACCCGACTGCGCGCAGCGCGACCACGCCTACCCGACTGCGCGCAGCGCGACCACGCCTACCCGACTGCGCGCAGCGCGACCGCGCCTACACGCGGTCGCGCGCAGTGCGATTGCGCGCGTTCAATATTGTGACGCGTCGTCACCCACGTGTGACGACGCTTGTGCGACCGTCTGTGTGTGACCCCGCACAGGCACCACGCTGCTGACTACCGGGAGGTTGAGCACCGGACAGGTGCCAAACCTCCCGGGGGTGTGCTGGGTGAGCCTCGGCCGCTCGATCCGGGTGACGTTGAGCACCGCACAGGTGCCAAACCTCCCGCGGGTGTAGGGCGGTCGCGCTCGGTCGCGCTCGACCGGCTCATCAGCGCGCTCGCCACCGAGCAAGGTGGCCTGGTGACGATCGAGCAACTGCGCCAACTCGGATTGACGCGCCGAGAGATTCAGGGACGCGTCGCGCGCGGGTTCCTTATTGCCACCCACCGGGGCGTCTACCTTGTGGGACACCGCGCGGTCACCGATCAGGCGTATTTGGCGGCGGCTCTGATGGCGACCGGCCCGGAGGCGTTCCTAAGCCACCGCAGCGCTGCGGGGGTGTGGGGCCTGCGTCTCGTTGACCGACGGCAAATCGAAGTCACCGTGCCGGGCGCGGGGCGCCGGTCACGGGCGGGGATCTGGATTCACCGAGTCTCGACCGACGTGCATCCCGCGGACGTGGTCGCGCATGGCAGGCTGCGCGTCAGTTCCGTTCCGCGGATGCTGATCGAGCTCGGGCCACGGGAGAGCCGTGGCGAGCTGCGGCGACTTGTCACGCAGGCGATCCGGGCGAAGGTCCTCGACGTCCACGAGATGCAGTCGGTGCTCGAGCGCTATGTCCGTCATCCGGGCGTGGTCGCGGCGAGGAACGTGGTGGTCGACTACCTGCCGGCGCCGCCGGGCCGCTCGACGTTGGAGGACGACTTCGATGCATGGCTGACGCAGCACACGTGGCTCCCAAAACCCAAGCGCAATGTCCACTTCGGCGAGTGGGAGATCGACTTCTATTGGCCGCAGTTCCGGCTAGCGGTCGAGACCGACGGCGGTCCGTATCACATAACGATCGGGGACATGGAGCGCGATCGTACGAAGGACACCTGGTTGCAGCGCCACCAAGTCCGCGTCATGCGGGTCACGGGCTTCCGCTTCGCGCACGAGCGCGGGGCGATCCTCGAGGACCTTTGCGCCTTCATGAACCTCGTGCGCCCGCCGACGGCGCCGGCGCGATGAGCGGACCGCGAGGATTCCTTCAATCTTTATTCAGCCGCGCGTCGGGCGTGCGAGTGCCTTGACGAACTCCTCGAGCTGGTCGGTGCGCCAGCACTCGAACGCCACGCAATGGCGCTCGTAGGTCGAGATCACGCTGTCGCCGTAGTTCCAGTAGAGGCGCGGCTCGGGGTTCAGCCAGAACGTGCGGCCGGCCCTGGCGGTGATCTGGGCGAACATGTCGTCACGCGGCGGACGGCCGTTGGTGCGCGCGTCGCCGAGCACGATCACGGTGGCGCGCTGGTGCAGTTCGCCCTCGATCAGTTTCAGGAACTCGTCCCACACGCGGCCGTAGTCGGTGTAGCCCGAGATGTCCGCGACGCCGGCGTCGCGCGAGACGATTGCGCTGGCGGCGCGGAAGTCGCGCTCGTGCTCGAACACGTCGGTGACCTCGGAGATCCGCTCGATGAACACGAACGAGCGCAGCTTGCGGAAGGCGTCGTGCAGCGCGTGCAGGACGCTGAGGAAGAAGGTGCTGGCGCCGCTGACGCTGGTCGAAACGTCGCACAGCACGAAGATCTCGGGGCGCCGCGGGCGCTTGGGCCGGTACTTGAGCTCGACCGGCACGCCGCCGGTCTGCAGCGAGGCGCGCATCGTGCGGCGCACGTCGACGTGCGCGTGGTGCCGGTGGCCGCGGTGCTCGTGGCCCTGGGTCGCCAGCCGGCGCTTCAGCTGCGCGACGATCAGGTGCACGGCCGCGAGGTCGGCGACCGGGCCGCTGGGCAGCGCTCGCGCCAGATCTTGCAGCGGCCGCTTCGCGGGTAGCGTCCGCGTGCGCCCGATCAGCTCGCGCTCGAACACGCGCCGCAGGTGCGCCTCGAAGTTGCGCACCTGCTCGCGGGTGAGGCCGTCGTGGCGCGGGTCGTCCCCTGGGAGGTCCTCACGGGGCTCGGCCCGCAGGCCGAGCCCGCGCCTGATCCGCTGTACATCGACGCCGAGGATGCCCGAGCCCTGGCCGCGGCTGAAAGCCGCCACCGCCAGCTGCGCGAAGTCGCTCAGCTTCGCCTCGGCGCCGTCCTGCAGCGCCTGGGCGATCTGGCGGCTGAGCTCGTCGAGGTCGATCTCCGCGCCGCTGCCGTCCGCCAGTTGCGGGGCCGGCTCGGACACGTCCAGGCGCGCCGCCTGTGCCTCGACGGCGCGGAAGAAGAAGCGGTCGAACACGAGGTCGAACATGCGCCGGTCCTCCGGCGACTTCGCGATCGTGGTCGCGAGCGTCTCACGGAACGTACGCGGATCGCCCCACGCCACCTGCGCCAGCGCCGCGAACGCGTCCAGCAGCTCCGAGGTTCCGACCGCGACCCCCTCGTCGCGCAGTTCGACCGCGAAACTCAGCAGCTCGGCCTGCAGCCCGCCCGGACCCTGCTTGGAGATCGCCTCGCCGGCGTGGGCGCCCGGGATCGGCATCAGCATCGGCTGCAAGCGCGGGGCGCTGCTCAGCGCCTCACGCCGCGGACGCCTTGGCCGCCGACTGCAGGCTCACGCCGACCCGCGCGGCGACCGTCTCCAGGTCGGTGCGGTGCTTGACGATCACGCTCATCGTCTGACGGAACATCTGCTCGTCGATGTCCTGGGCGCCGAGCAGCAGCAGCGCCCGCGCCCAGTCGATCGACTCGGCAATGCTCGGTGGCTTCTTGAGGTCGAGCTCGCGCACCTGGTGGACGATCTCGACCAGCTTGCGCGCGACCGTCGCGCTCAGCTGCGGCGTGTGCAGGCGGACGATCTCGAGCTCGTGCTCCAGCTCCGGGTAGTCGAGCCACAGGTACAGGCAGCGGCGCTTGAGGGCTTCGGTCAGCTCGCGCGTGTTGTTGGAGGTCAGCAGCACCACCGGGTGGGTCCGCGCCTCGATCCGCCCGAGCTCCGGGATGCTGATCTGGAAGTCCGACAGGAGCTCCAGGAGCATCGCCTCGAACTCCTGGTCGGTCTTGTCGATCTCGTCGATCAGCAGCACAACCGGCTCCGGGGAGGCGATCGCGGTCATCAGCGGCCGCGCCAGCAGGAACTCCTCGCCGAAGATGTCCTGCTGGACGTCTTCCCAGCCGGTGTCGCCGGCCTCGGTCTGGATCCGCAGTAGCTGCTTGCGGTAGTTCCACTCGTACAGCGCCTTGGCCTCGTCGAGTCCCTCGTAGCACTGCAGGCGCACCAACTTGCGATCCAGGAACTGCGCCAATGCCTTCGCCAGCTCGGTCTTGCCGACGCCGGCCGGCCCTTCGACGAGCACCGGCTTACCGAGCTTGGTCGCCAGGAACGTTACGAGCGCGGCCGCGTCGCCCGCCAGATAACCGGCTTCGCGCAGGCCTTGGACGACCTCGCCCACCGTCTCAGGTAGTTCCGCCATCGACTCAACTATATGCCGCGCACGCGAGCGTGATCAGTATTGCGCCAGCGGGATATCCATTTAGTCGTCATGGCGGGGCTTCGCCACCCGCGGTGAATGAAATCGGTGTTGCGGGGGTGGCGCGGCGGGGCGCGGTCGTAGACGATCTGCGGGCCGCGCGCCGACGCCGACGTTTCCTTGGGCAGGAGGGGGCGAGCATCTGACCGTGGCGGCGCTCGCCGATGCGCTACTCGGCGCCCCGGAGGCGATTGAGGAGGTAGCCGAGTCTCGTCGACCGTGAGGAGCCGCGCGAGTCGGGCGACAATGCCAAGCTAGTGTTTCGGCGATGGCGCGAGCGCTGGTTTCGGTTGTTATGATCTGCGCGCTCGGTGTCGCCGGTTGCGCATCGTCATACTTAGATCGGTCATCTTCGGGCGCGGTGGTCTTCGCCCAGACGTGCCAGGTATGCCATTCGCTGGTCGGTAGCGAGTCGGAGCGCAAGCAGGGAGGTGACCTTCTGGGCTACCGAATGAGTCGGCGGGACCTGACCCAGTTCTCGCGCGAGATGCCGGTTCGCCGACCGCTTACGACGGCCGAGTTGCGCGCGGTCGTCGACTACGTGCTGAGGGCTGAGCGCCGGCCCGCGAGCTGATAGCCGGACGCGGATCAGGTGCCGGCGGGCGCGAACTCGCCGACGGCGGCCTGGGTTCCGGCCGCGGTGGCGCCGCCGGCGACGATCAGCTCGCCTGGAAGCGTTACGACGGCGGCGTCGGAGAGCGGCTGGGGGAGCCTGCCCGCCGGGGTGACCGTGCCGGTGGCGGGATCGATCGCGAGGACGCCCGCGGTGCGGTCGCTGACGAGGTCGCCGCGGCCACCGACGAGGTACATCGTCCCGTCGAGCACGCCGGCGCCGGCGTGCGTGAGCCCGGCCGGCAGGTGGCCAACGGTCGTGACCGCCCCCGTGGCAGGGTCGACTTTGTAGATGTCGTTGCTCACTCCGGTCTCGGTGGAGCCGCCGGCGATGATGACATCGCCGCCGACGATCGCCGCCGCGGCGTAGCGCAGCGCGACCGGCAGGTGCGCCACCACCCGCACTGAGCTGCCGGGGGAGTAGGCGAGGATCGTGCTCAGCCAGTTGACCCCGTCGAAGCCGCCGACCACGTAGCCGGTGCTGCCGTCGCCGGTGACCGCCACATCGGAGGCGGCACTCGGCAGCGCGCCGGTGGTGGTGATCGCGTCCGTGGTCGGGTCGAAAGCGAGTATGTGCTCGTATTGTGTGAACTGGCCGCCGCCGAACACGTACACCTGGCCGCCGAGCGCGGCCGCCTGGGCGTCGTGCTGGGCGTTGGGGAGCGTCGCCTTCACGCTCGATCCGTGAAGCCCGGCAACGATTACCTCATCGCTGGAGGTATCGGCGGCGTTGAGTCCGCCGAGCAGCACGAACGTCCGCGGGCCGAGCGCGGCGCTGGCGGGATCCTGGACCGGTGCGGCGAGGTCGTAGAGCGGGTGGTAAATGAGGCTCACCGGGCCGGCGATGGCCTTTCTTCGTACGGCGGCGCTGCGCCCACCCGACAGCGCTATCCGGTTGTGCGGATGGTGCACCGCAGCGGAACCCTGACCGCCGCAGGCACCCACGAGGAGTGCGCATGCCGCCGCAGCCGGCCCGGAGAGTGCCGGAGGGCGTCGTCGGGCGGGTCGGGTCGGCGAGCAGATCGCGCCAGCGTACCTGATGGATGGAGGGGCTCCACACAACACTCGGATCGCTGAGAAGTTCCTCACGAACGGGCCTGACGGCTGAGAAGTTCCTCACGAACCGAGCCCGCCGGCGCGTTTACGCGGAGCGGCCGTCTAGCCTAACCGCGATGACTGCGTGTCGTCCTACGACGCGTCGTCTCGTCGCTCTGTTCGCCTGCGCGTTGCTCCTGGCGGCCTGTGGCGGGGCCTCTCGGAAGAGCCGCGGGAACAGCGACCGGCCGGGAGGGAGCCGCGGGGACGTGAGCCGGAACGAGGTGGGCCGCCCAGCCGGGGCCGCACGTCCGATCAACGTCTACCGCCACGATGGAGCGAACGACCTATCGCCGCTGGTCAGAGGAGATCCGGCGCTGGTGTACGTGCCCAACAGCATGAGCAACACGGTCGATGTGATCAGCCAGCGTAACTTCAAGATCGTCGAGCAGTTCCCGACCGGCGAACTACCCCAGCACGTCACGCCGGCCTACAACCTGAAGACCCTCTACGTCGACAACGACCTCGGCAACAGCCTCACCCCGATCGATCCCCGGACTGGCAAACCGGGCACACCGATCCCGGTGGAGGATCCCTACAACCTGTACTTCACTCCGAACGGCCAGTACGCGATCGTCGTCGAGGAACGGCTTCAGACGCTGGCGTTCCGCAACCCGACATCGATGGCCCTCGAGCACACGCTGTACGACCCCACGTGCCGCGGGATCGATCACATGGACTTCTCGGCCGACGGGCGCTACGCCTTCGCCAGCTGCGAGTTCGCCGGAGGGATGATCAAGATCGACCTCAGCACCCTGAAGGTGATCTCCACGCTTGTGCTCGCGAACGGCTACGCGAGCCCCCAGGACGTCAAGCTCTCCCCCGACGGTCGAGTTCTGTACACGGCCGACCAGGCGGGCGGCGGCATCTGGGAGATCAACCCGAACACGTTCACCGTGATCGGGTTTCTGCACACCGGCGCCGGCGCGCACGGTCTCTACCCCAGCCGCGACGCCAAGTTCCTCTACGTCTCCAACCGAGCCGCAGGCAGCGTCTCAGTCGTCAGCTTCACAACACGTCGGGTCGTCGCGACTTGGGTCATCCCGCCACCGGCCAGCCCGGACATGGGTGGGGTCTCCGCCGACGGCAGCACGCTGTGGCTGAGCGGCCGCTACAACGCAGAGGTCTATGCGATCAATACCCGCACCGGCAAGCTCCGCGCGCGGATCTCGGTCGGCCTGGGACCGCACGGTCTCTGCGTGTGGCCCCAGCCCGGGCGCTACTCGCTGGGCCACACCGGAATCATGCGCTGACTCTCAAAGGCAGCTTCTTCGGCACCTCCGACGGTCACAACGGAAACGCTACCCAGCCCGAGGACGACGCCGGCTGGCTGAACGACAACCACCCCACTCCTCGACACTGCCTTCAAGCGGTACTACGTGCTGCCAAGCCTGCTCACGGCTATCGTCACATACGCCCCGACGCATGCATTCTCTGCCGCCACGTCGCTGCTCACACCGGCGAGCGTCGGCCAGGCCGTTCAGGTTGGCTCCAGCGAGACGCCCGCCCGCACCCCGGTCGCGCGCACAGTGACGCCCGTCGGACCTCGCGCACGTCTGGCGGCGGCCGACCGGCGCGATACGGCACGGTCGGAAGGCTTGCGTAGCGCTGCTACGCGGCGCCTTCCGCCCGCACCGTCTCGCTTGGTCCGGCGCTCGCCAGCCGCACACTGGGTATTCGGACAGGCTCTAAGGCGGCCGCCGACGGTGGCGACAGATGCCGGCAAGAACTCGCGCGGCCTCGGGGACTCTTCCGGACGCCCACCGACCTTGCCGTCCAGGCGGTGCCGCAAGGCTCGCACACGCGCTCGAAGCCTGCACGCAAGGCCGTCTGTTGTGGCGCCTGGCTCAAGTGCCTGCGCTCCAGCGAGCGTCGAAATCTAATCTAGTCTGATTGTCTGATTTAGCCAGCCCCGGTGGGCAGTCAGTCGCTCGGAGGGGGCTGAGGTGGTGACGCGGATACGCCGTGGCGCTAGTCGAGGCCGCGCCGTCCTTACATGGTGCCGTTCCGCCGGCTGTCCGGTTGCCTCCGCTGTGCCCGGTGCCCCCGGCGCCGGCTCCTGCGCGCGGCTCGGCGCCGGTTGGTCAAGCGCTCGGCCGCGACAGTCGCCGCGCAGACGGACAGCGTAATGCATGCGAGCAGGGCGACGATCGCGAGCCCGGGGGCCACGATCACGACGACCAGCCGCGCCGCGAGCGCGGCGATTGCGATGTCTCCTGTGAAGGCTGCGCGTCTCACAGCGGGAGCCTGCGGAAGAGCGCTCGAGGCAGATGGCGCAGGATCATGAACATGTACCTCAGGATGCCCGGCACCCAGACCGTGTGCGCTGAGCCGTGGAGTGCATTGACGGTTGCGTCGGCGACGGCCTCGGCGTTGTTGTGAGCGGCGCGCGCGGCAGCCCGGCGGTCATCCGTGTGTTGACGAAACCCGGGCGCTCATCGAACGCAGGCAGTGATGAGGCCGCAGCGGGCAGAGCCGGAGGTCGCACGGAAACGCAAGGTATCCATGCTTTCTGAAATTCTCCTGTGCGCCAGATGAGGCTCTCGTTCCGCACTGGCTGGCGTGACAGTCGCCGTGAAGCCCGTCGGGCGCCGGGGCGCCCGACCATCGCTGGGTGAGGGAGCCTGGCATGCGACGTTCACCGGCGGGCACGGGCCGCCGCCGGTGCTCGTAGCCAGCTTCCGCAGCGATCCCGCTTATCCGCGGATGGTCGCCGGCGTTGCCTGGATCGACAATTCGCTGACGACCACCTGGCTTTACCCGGGCCGCCTTGAGCCCAGCGTGCCGCTGCCCTCCCGCGGTCCGATGGAGGTGCCCATCGCGCTGCGTTCACGGCTCGTGGTGACCTTCAACAGCGGCTTCAAATTGAGCGACTCGGGTGGCGGCTTTGCCGAGCACGGACACAGCTATGCGCCGCTCGAGAACGGCCTTGCGACGTTCATCCGCCGCCGCGACGGCTCCGTCGATGTGATCGACTGGCGAGACGGCCCCGACGTCGGTTCCGACATCGTCTACGCCCGACAGAACCTGCCGCTGATCGTCCAGGACGGAGCCGCGAATCCCAACCTGTCCGACGGACCGCGATGGGGAGACACGCTCGGGAACACGATCCGCGTCTGGCGCTCTGCGGTTGGCGTGGACCGCTACGGGAACCTGATCTACGCCGCAGCCAACGACCAGACCGTCGGTTCGCTCGCGGCGATCATGATCCACGCGGGCGCCGTCCGCGCGATGCAGTTGGACATCAGCGCCTACTGGCCGAGCTTCATCACCTACAAGGCGCCGGGCGCGCGCGGCGCCGCCAACCTTCTGCCCGACATGATGCGCTCGCCTGAGCGCTACCTGACGCCGGATGATCGCGACTTCTTCGCGGTCTATCTGCGCTGAGCCCTCGAAACCCACCCGTGCGTCCGCGTCGGTGTCGCGGCTGGGCGCAGGCCGCCCGGCCGCGGCGTGCGACTGTTGGCCTGGATGCGCTGTTTCGCTTGCCCGCTCGTGCTGACCCGCTGAGCAACATCGACGCAGGGTCAGACAGTGCTCGAGTCAACTCAAAGAGCTTTCTAATTGAGCGGTGAACAGCCCTTTAGGGCGTGGCAACAGACTTGTTGAATGGAATCGAGCCGATGGTTAGAGGGCGTTCGGCGCCCCGAGCGTGCGATCGCTCCAGGACGGCGGATTGGTGGCGCGCGGACGCGTGCGCGCCTGATCGGCGGCGGCACTGACGGCAACGAGCAGCTCACTGCGATCACCGGCGCGATTCTGATCGTGTTGCTGGCGGTGATCGGGCTGACGATCCTGCGGATCCATCAGTTGATCTCGGTGCATCTGTTCGTCGGTGTGCTGCTGATCGGACCGGTCGCTTTGAAACTGGGAAGTATCGGCTATCGGTTTGCGCGCTATTACACCCGTGACCCGGCGTACCGTCGCAAGGGGCCGCCCGTGACTGTGTTGCGGCTGATCGCGCCGGTGGTGGTGCTGAGCACGGTGAGCGTGTTCGTCAGCGGGCTTGCGCTGCTAGTGGTCGGGCCGAGCGGCCGTGGTCAGCTCGTGCTGATCCACAAGGCAAGTTTCATCGTCTGGATCGTGTGCATGTCGGTGCATGTGTTGGGGCACCTGCGGGGGATGCCCGCTTCGCTGCGGGCTGCTCGCCGCGTGGCCGCGGAGCTGCCGGATGTGGCGCACGGCTCCGCTGGTCGCTGGATCGCGGTCGCCGGCGCGCTGGTCGGTGGGCTCGTGCTAGCGTTCGCTCTGATCCCGGACTTTGCCGTGTGGACTGCCCACAGCGGGTTCCTCCACCACGGCCGCTGAGAGCTGTCGAGATAGCGCTCAACGGTCGTTCGTCCCGCCAGCGGCATTTCGTGGGGTTCGGGCGGAGAGAGCGATAGTGCAGTCGATGAAGTTCGAAGCTGCCCCGGCACCCCGGTCCGATGTGTTCGCGGTGGTCGGTCTCAGCGAGGTTGAGGCGCAGCGGCGGCTGCGCGCTGCCGGTTCTCGTGTGCGGCAGCGCTCAAGCCGTTCGTATGTGGGCATCGTGCGCGCGAACGTGCTGACGGTGTTCAACGTTATCCTCGTGGGGTTCGGCGCGGTGACGCTGATCTTCGGTGACGCGCGCGACGCGCTGTTCCTCGGGATCATCGTCGCGAACGTCGGGATCGGGGTCACCGAGGAGGTGCGCGCCAAACGTGCGCTTGACCGGCTCTCGCTGCTGGTCGCGCCGCGCGCCCGCGCGATGCGCGACGGATCGGTCAGGCAGCTGGCGGTGGAGCAGGTAGTTGTCGGCGACGTCGTGATGCTCGAGCCGGGCGATCAGGTCGTCGCCGATGGCCGCTTGCTGACTGCGAGTGACCTGAGGCTCGATCAGTCGATCCTGACCGGGGAGTCCGAGCCCGTTGGGCGCGAGGTCGGGGAGGAGGTGCGCTCGGGCGCGTTCGTCGTGGACGGCAGCGGCGGCTACGAGGTTAGCGCTGTTGGCGCTGAGAGCTTCGCCGCCCGTCTCACTGGGCAGGCGCGCTCGTTTCGCCACCCTCGCTCACCGCTGGAACGTGACGTGAACCGCCTGCTGTACGCGTTGGTAGGGCTCATGGTCGGGCTCGGCGCGGTGCTGTGCTACTCGCTCTACCACCGCCACGTGAACGTTCACACGGCGGTCGCGACCTCGGTGGCTGGCGTCGTGAGTCTGGTTCCGGAGGGCCTCGTGCTGCTGGTCGGTGTTACTTACGCCGCGGCGGCGGTTCGCATGTCCCGCCGCGGGGTGCTCGCCCAGCAGCTCAACGCAATCGAGTCGCTGGCCTCGGTGGACGTGATCTGCCTCGATAAAACCGGGACGCTCACCGAGCCGACGCTGCGCGTCGTCGAGCTGCTCCCGGCCCCGGGCGTCTCCGAGGACGGTCTTCGCACGCCGCTAGGGGAGCTCGCCGCAAGCGCCTCGGCGCGCAACACCAGCCTGCAGGCGATCGCCGACGCGTGCCCCGCCGATCCGCGGGCAACGCTCGGTGAAGTGCCGTTCTCAAGCCGCCGGCGTTGGAGCGCGGCGTCGTTCCCGCAGGCCAGCTATTACCTCGGGGCACCTGAGCGCCTGCCGCTCGAGTCGCTGGCCGCGGCCGCGGAGTTGCGCCAACGTGAAGGGCGGCGCGTGCTCGCGTTTGCCCGCGGCGACGGGTCGTTGCCCGAGGATCCTGGCGAGCAGCCTCCAGTCGGGCTGCAGCCACTGGGACTGGTGGTGCTTGCCGAGCAGCTGCGGCCAAATGTCAAGGACACGATCGCGTTCCTGCGTGAACAAGGAGTCGAGCTCAAGGTGCTCTCGGGCGATGCTCCGCAGACGGTCGCGGCGATCGCGCGCGACGTGGGGATCCCCGTCGCAGCCGTACACGAGGGGAGTGCGATTCCGGATGATCCGCAGGCTCGGCGCGCGTTCGCGCTGCAAGCGACCGTGATCGGCCGGATCTCGCCGGAGGGCAAGCAGGCGATCGTCGAGGCGTTGCGCGAGGAGGGCCGCTACGTAGCGATGGTCGGGGACGGCGTCAACGACGTCCCGGCATTGAAGAGCTCACGGGTTGCGATCGCTCAGGGCAGCGGCACGCAAATGGCGCGCAGCGTGTCGGATTTGGTGCTGATCGCAGGCGACTTCGCCAGCATTCCGTTGCTGGTCGCCGAAGGCCGCCAGGCGCTTCGCAACCTCCAGCGCGTGACCAAGCTGTATGTCACCAAGTCGGCCTTCGCGGCGTTCTTGATCCTCACGATCGGCACGAGCTCCGATGCCTACCCGTTACTGCCGCGCCAGCTGACGCTGGCCGCGACCCTCACGATCGGCGTCCCGACGTTCTTTCTCGCGCTCGCGCCGAGCAGCGGGCCGTGGCGGCCTGAGCACTTCGTCCGCGACGTCGCCCAGTTCGCCGTGCCCGCCGGAGCGCTACTCGGCGCCGGGGTCGTGGCCGGCTATCTGTTCGGGTTGCATGACCTCAACCTGTCCGTGAGCGACGCCCGCACCGTCGCCGTCACGATCCTCGTCGCCTGCGGCCTGTACCTCGTGATCGCGCTAGAGGCAGAAGGGTCACGACACCGCTCGAGAGTCGTTGCCGGGATGTGCGCCGTACTCGCCGGCGTCTACCTCGCCGGAATCTTGCTCCCGTTCACGCGCGGGTTCTTCGCGCTCAACGCGCTGGACGTCGGCATGATCGTCGACGCAGTGTTCGCCAGCGTGATCGCGATCGCTGCGCTTGCGCTCTCGGGCTTCTCCGCCCGGGTGTAGTACACCGCGTCGAGGCCTAGGTCTGAAAGGGAAAGGAAGCATCCGGTTGACGAGCGTCAATGAGCGCTCGATCTTTGGCTGCAGGTCGCCTCGACGAAGCTGCTGGGCTTCAACTCGTTCGCGCTGAAGCTTCCCGAAGCGCTCGGCGGGACGCTCGCGGTCCCATTGCTGTACGACGCCGTACGCCGCGTCGTCGGGCGCGGTGCGGGGCTGGCCGCCGCCGCCTCGCTTGCCGTGATGCCCGTCTCGGTGCTCACGTCTCGCAGCGACACGATGGACTCGCTGATGATGCTGTTCTTTCGTTGTCGGTGCGCTGTGGCTGACAGTTCGCGCGGCGGCGGTAGGCAGTCGATCGGGGCTCGTGCTTGCCGGGGTAACGGTCGGTCTGGCGTTCAACGTGAAGCTCCTCGAGGGGCTGGTCGCCGTGCCGGCATTGGCGTTGCTTTACGCGATCGCCGCCCCGGTTCCCCGCCGGCGGCGGGTTGCGGATATCACGCTTGCGGTCCTCGCGCTTGTGCTCGTGTCGCTCTCATGGGCGACGGCGGTCACGCTGGCGCCCGGCCGGCATCCCTTCCCGATCGGTTCAAACGGACGTGTTTTCGACGTGATCTTCGGGTTCAACGGACTCGGCCGTCTGGCGGGTGCGCTGACGGCCGGCGGAATGTACTCGGCGCCCCCCGGCGTGTTCCGCTTGCTCAGCGACGTCGCGGACATCGGCCAGCTGTTCGGGGTGATGCTGGTCCCGGCGGTTGCCCTCGGCGGGGCGGCGCTGATGCTGGGCTTGCGGCGGGCGCATGGGGATTCGAGGCGCCGCCGGCTGAAGGTGGCCTTCGCGGTGGCGGTGGTCGTGTGGCTCGCGTCCGCTATCTCGGTGCTCAGCTACGTGTCGGTGCTGCATGCCCGCTACCTGGAAATGGTGACGCCGGCTGTCGCGGCCGCAGTCGGGTGCGGGCTCGCGTCGCTGATCAGCGCTGCCTTTGAAACCGGCCGTCGCGCCCGGGTGGCGGTCGCGATGCTCGCCGCTGCGCTCGGGTGCGTGTGCTTGTTCACGCTCTCGCTGCCCGCCGCTTCGTTCGCCAGGACCGCTGCATTCGGCGCCGGCGCTCTCGTGGCTGTCACGGTTGCCGCGCATGTGCAGCGCGCCGCCCGACAGGTGATGGGGCTGGCTGGAGGGCTTGCGCTGGCGTGCTGTCTGAGCTTTCCGATCCGCGCGTCGGAGGCGATCGTCCGCTCCCAGCGCTCTGACTCGCCGCCTCCGTACAACGCCTGCGCCGCTGGCCTGCGCGCTGGCGGCGGTTGTGGTAGCACTCGTCTTTGGGACCTCGGCGGCAGCCTCCGTGGGGTCAGGGCCGTGCTCGGCGGCGCCCGCCGCCGGTAGCTATAGCCTCGATCTGTCCAGCGGCGCGTTGCAGCGTACGGCGCTTGTCCACATGTCATCTCCAGCGCTCCGTATCATTGCGCGAGATCCACGGCACGGCCGATCAGATCGCCCCCTATCGAGGGGGGCGCAAACGCCGAGGCCGGTGGGCTACCGCCGTTCGTGGCCGAGTGGGCGCAGCGTGATGACTGCGCCGGCGCGCCCGCGAGCCGGGCGATCGCTGCCCGTACCGTTCTGTTCAGATGGAGCCGCTGCTCTGGATCACCGGTCGACGCCGGCGACCTCGAGCGCCGATGCCTCCGGGTCCGCCGCTTCGCGAGCATGGCCCGCCGATCCGGATATCCGGGTGCCCCGGAACCTCGATGATGGCGCTTGCGGGTGTCGCACCAGTCCCCTTTGATCAGATGTGCGTAGCGGATATGTCGAGCTTGAGCTTCACTTTGTCGGCGAGGAGAACTCCGCCTTTGTCCATGGTCTCGTTCCAGGTAATGCCGAACTGACTACGATCGAGCTCTGCGTGTAAGCCGAGCGTGATCCTGGCGTTGCCGCAGGCGTCGCGGAACGGGTCACTCGTCTGGCCGCGCAGCTCGAGTTCACGTGTGATGCCGCGGATCGTGAGGTCGCCCACGATCACGATGCGGTTATCGGCGTGAGTGATGTGGCGCGAGGCGTAGCTGATCTCGGGGAATTGCTCGACGTCGAAGAACTCCGCCGATCGGCGAATCCGTTCATCGCGTACGGGCTCGTTAGTGTCGATCGACGCGGCATTCACGGTGCCATGAGCTGTCACGGCGCCGTCCCGTGTGATTTCGAGCGCTCCCCCAAATTCGGTGAAGCGACCCTGGACGCTAGCGACCAGCATGTGCCTGACCGTAAAGGTCACGTTTGAGCGTGCGGGGTCTACCGACCATATGCCGGCAGGCGTGCCGGGACGGCTGCGCGAGGAATCAATCGCTTTGGTTTCGGTGAGCATGATGCGTGTTCTGCCAACGCCAGCTAAACCGTCGTTTCGCGGCTCGTGAGAGTCGCCATAAGATCGTTGCAGGAGCCGCTCCGATGCCGCTGCCGCCGTCGTGTCTTGCCGACGCATGCTCCCTGAGGTATGGCGCCGATCGTGGCCGGGCGGGTCTGAACGCGGACGGTTCGTGTTCCGAACGCTCGATTCCGTGGATGAGGAACGGAGAACGATGATGAAACCTGTGCGTGAGCGCTCCCGAACCAGACCTCGTCCGCTTCGGTGACCGTGATCCTGATCGCGATCAGGATGGTTGATGGTGA
Source organism: uncultured Solirubrobacterales bacterium (assembly GCA_963709135.1). Classification (GTDB taxonomy): domain Bacteria; phylum Actinomycetota; class Thermoleophilia; order Solirubrobacterales; family Solirubrobacteraceae; genus Palsa-465. The sequence continues at coordinate 303,468 of CAVPVI010000015.1, forward strand.
TGCAAAAGGCCCACGACTCCGACGGTCACGACGAGAACGCCGATCAGCGATGCGAACAGTGCCAGCACCGCCGGCCAGTGCGCGTAAAGCCTGTCGCGCGCCCGGCAGATTGCGGCCAGAGCGCTGTCGCCGGCGAGCGCGAGCACCAGAACGATCGCAACGAGCGGCGCCACGAAGCAGGCGTTGAACGCCACCAGCAGGACGATCTCTCGCGTCGTGCTGATGTCAGCCGCGGCGATCGCGGCGATCGCGGCGAAGTACGGGAACGCCGTCGGCAACTCAAGTACCGTAATCGTGGCACCGAGAATTGCGCTTGAGCGCCCCTGCGGCGCGGTGCCTGGCGGTTTGCGCTCCAGGAGCCATCGGCGACGTCGCCAGAGGACGCCGGCAACAATGAGCATCGCCGCACCAACAACGAGGTCGAGGATGTTCGAAGCCTCGCGCTGGGGATGAGGAAACGCTGAAACCATCAGCTGACCTGGGCCGAGCACGATCGCAACTCCGCCGGCCAGGTAGACGCCAAACACAGCCAAGGTGAACCTTGCGACACGGCCACGACCGTGGTCTCCTGCGGCCAGATACAGCGCCGGCCCGATCGTCGACGGGTTCAGCGAGTCAGCGAGTCCGATCGCGACCACGAGGCCGACTAACCGGAGCACGCACGCTCCCAGAGCCGCGCAAGACACCAACTGCCGCGCCCCAGGTGTCGCGGTCTGACTTTATGCTTCATACCGGACACAGGTTCATCGGTCCGCAGCTTGTGACGGCGTCGACCCGCCCCGATCGCGACCGTCGCCAGCCAAGCCGGGCGGCACGGCGGCGGCGATGCGCCACCTCCGATCGCCGCCGCGATGTGGGCCCGGACGGCACCAACGCCGGGTGCTGTCGGCAAAGGTCGGCGGCGTGCACCTCGTGCTCTGGCGTCCGCGTATGACCGTGTCCGCGACGACGCCCTCGGGGCGATTGCGTCGCAACTCGGCGAAGGCGTCGCGTAGACACAGCAAGGCCGTCCGCATTCGGCGGAGACGTCGATGATAAGCACGCTGCGCATCGAGACGAGAAGATGTGAGAAGTACGCCGGGTATCACCCTAAGCAGCCGGCCTCAATCGGATCTGAGGCTCGGATGAGATGACTCTCAGAAACGGTGCGCACACGTCCCGCGTCGCTTCCGGCCAGGGACCGCCGTTTCGCCCGGCAAACCTGACCTAAATGGAGATCCCGCTTGCGCCATATACGCGCAATACTGATCAAGCTCACCGTGTGCGGCCTCGCCTAAAGTGGACCGCTTGCCGGCATTCGCGGACGCCCTTTCGAATCCCGCCCCGTTTGGGGTGGCGCTGCTGATCGGTTTCCTGATGGGCGTCTACGGTCACGCCTCGCGCTCGCGGCTGCTGATCATCGCCGGGATCGTCGTGATCGGGCTGGTCAGCCTGTACGTCGTCGCGGCCGGCGAGCTCGCGAGCTTCAACAAGTAGCGCCCTCGGCCGCAGGCTCGCGGGCGGCGCCGCCCGCCGCGCTACGAGGCCGGCCACCGGGCCGAGTCAAGCGTCGTCGTTGTCGAGCGGGATCGTCCGATCCTCGTCGGGCTTGCGCGTGAGCGGGATCGTCCGATCCTCGTCGGGCTTGCGCGTGAGCGGGATCGTCCGATCCTCGCCTGGCTTCGCTGCGAACGGAATCGTCCAATCCTCGTCGGGTTTGCGCGTGAGCGGGATCGTCCGATCCTCGCCGGGCTTCGCTGCGAGCGGGTTCGTAGGATCCTCGCCGGGCTTCGCTGCGAACGGGATCGTCCAATCCTCGCCGGGCGTCGGTGCGAGCGGGTTCGTCGGATCCTCGCCGGGCTTCGGCACCGATGGTTGCGGCGGCGGGGTGCTGTCTTGCGATCTGCCGGCCGCGGGCCGCGCGCGGGATCCTGGCGGGGCCGTAAGCCATCCCAGCTTACGCTCGGGCTCGCTCCATTCCGGCTTCTCCGCCGGGCGCCAGGACGAGCGCTCGGCGACCCGCTCGCGAGGCGCCCGCGGCTGATCGGGTCCAGGCTCGAGCTGGGCCCCGGGCTCGGCGGCGTTCTCCGCGCGCTGCTCCGGGTCCGGCTGGGCGTGAGTGCCTGTGGGTGCGTGCGCGACCGGTTCCGCTGGCGACGAGCTTGCGCGGGCGGCGGCGCGGCGCGCATGTCGTGCCGAAGCGTCCTCCCCGGCGGCCGGCCCGCGGGCCGGGCCGCCGTGCTCATCGCCCGGTCGATGCCAGCGGCCGTCGAACACCGCCCCATCCTCGGTTGGCAGCGGCGGCTCGGGTCGATGGGCGGCGCGCATGCGGGTGCCGGCGTAGGTCAGCAATCCCGCGAGCCCGAGCGCGACGAAGATCCCCCACTCGATGCCGGAGGTCGACGCGTAAACGGCGTGGCTGCTGGTTCCCTCCTTGTCGAAGATCCGCCAGATCACGAGGATGCAGGTCCAGGCGCCGGCCGCGGTGATCACCGTCCCGTCGCCGCCAGGCAGATGGAACGCGCGCCCCTCCGCACGCTCGAATAGCAGGACCTGCACGCCCATCGCGACCAGCAGCACGGCGGCTTCGACGAACGAGAAGGCTGCCCAGCCCGTGAGCGACTCGCCCTTCAACACGAGGTTCGTGCCCTTGGCGGTGCTGGCGGCGATCACATGCTCCTGATACCAGGGCAGGAACAGCGTCAGGAACAGGCAGAACGCCGCGATCGCCGCCAGCCGCTGCTCGGGTGTCAGTTGCCGCCAGGCCTGCAGGAGGCGAGCCGGTCCCGCGGCGGCGCTGCGGGCGCCATCGGCGCGGGCGCTGCTCACCTCGGGCCTACACGGGTCGCCAACGAGTCCCGGCAGCACCGGGCACAGATCCGGTTACGGGCCACGCATCGATTGTAGGCAGGTTCCCTGGCGCGTCAGTGCGGGCTCGGCGCCAGCGGCGCGCGCGACCGCGCCGCCGCCGCCAGACGAGCTCGGCGCCGGCGGCGCGCGCGACCGCGCAGCCGCTGCCAGACGGGCTCGGCGCCAGCGGCGCTTACGACCGCGCAGCCGCCGCCAGACGGGCGCGGGCTATCGGGATCGGTCCTCAGGGCGCGCGCGCTCAGAGTATCGGGATGTCTTGCAGGTCGCTGGTGGTGGCGTGCCGTCGCTCGAGCCGCGCCACCGACCAGTCGATCAGCGCTCGCAGCGCCAGCAGCAGTTCCCGCAGCGCCTCGGCCAGCCGTCGCCGCAGGTCCGCCGGGATCAGCTCCTGGAGCCGGTTCGCGGTCCGCATCAGCATGTCCGCGGCGCTGTCGCCCGCGCCGTCCGGCTCGCTCGGCGTCTCCCAGCCCGCCGGCGGCGGCTTGGGCGCACCGATCGACCCCTCGCGCCGGGGGGCGTCGCGGTCGCCGGCTGAGACCCCGGGCGTGCGCGCGGGGCCGTGGGTGCCCGTGAGCCGCTCCGCCGCCGTCCAAGCGGCCTCCGCCAGCAGCTTTTCGGCGGCCACCGAGGCCCGCTCGAGGCGGGCTTCGAGCGTCCGTAGCGGGTCGATCGCGTCGCTTTCACCAGGGTTCCCGAGGGAGCCCTGGTCGGGCTTGCGGTTGGAGCCCTCGCTACCCTCGCTGTCAGCCCCGGCCATGGAAGCTCACCTCGAGCGCGCCGTTCTCGAACCTCGCAGCGGCAGGCGTGAACGCCGCCAGCGAATCCGGCAGGATGATCGTGCGCCGCTGTCCGGCGACCGTGACGATCAGCTCGAGCCCGATCTTCTTGAGCGAGATCTCGCCCTTGCGGGCGAACGGCAATGCGAGCGTGACGATCGCGCCGTCGCCGGCCACCTCGATCGTGTGCGTGATCGCGTCGTGCAGCACGGCGCCGGGATCGTGCCCGGGCTCTCCGAACAGGGCGTGCGCGAGTCGGTCGAGCATCACCGGCCCGATCACCTCGGTCTCGAAGTACGGCGCCTGCAGGATCGGGACCGGCGCGAACGCCGAGCTGACGAGCTCGAGGTGCTTCTGCTGGACCCGCCGCCAGTTGGCGAAGTAGTCGCCGACATCGGGGCTGAACACCTTGTTGACGATGATCGCGTCGGTCAGGTAGCCGTACAGGTTCAGGTAGGTGAAAGTCCGCATCGCCTCGCCGATCACCATCCGGTCGGGGTTCATCACCAGTCGCACGGTCGCGTGGGCGCGGTCGCGCAGGATGCTGTTGAGCGCGATCAGGTTCTTGGAGAGCTTGTGGATCTCCGACCAGGCGGCGGAGCTGGGTAGCTGGATGTCGAGCAGCGAGCGCGCGATCGGGCGCGCTGCCGCGAGGATCTGTTGCTCGAGTGGGAACACCCTGTCGATCCACCAGCGCGCCACGTCTGGAAACGAGAGCAGCCGCAGGGTCTCGCCGGTCGGCGCGCAGTCGACGATGATCGTGTCCCACGCGCCCGATTCGTAGTGGTCCTGCAGCACGAGCAGCGCAAACAGCTCGTCCATCCCCGGCGGGACGGTCAGCTCCTCGGCGGAGATGCGGTCGACGCCGCGGTCGATCAGCAGCTCGCCGAGCCAGGCCTGAACGCCCGCCCAATGGCGTGTGATCTCCTCCTGTGCGTTGACCTCCTGGGCCCAGAGTCCGCGGCTGGCCGGCGCCGGTTGGGCGCCAATCTCGACCTCGAGCGAGTCGGACAGGCTGTGTGCGGGGTCGGTCGAGATGATCAGCGTGCGCGCGCCGGCAGCGGCACAGTAGCGGGCTGTGCACGCCGCAACCGACGTCTTGCCCACCCCCCCTTTGCCCGTATACACGATCGTCCGCGGCGTCATCCAGCAGCGAGTCTACGATCCTCAGCTGCGCCGACCAAGCTCACGTTTGGGTTTAGAGCCCTGCGTGGTCGCGGGCGCTGGTGCCGTCACCTCCAGGGTGCCGACGATGCGGTTGAAGTTTCCCGCCAGGTCGGTTGCCGCGAGCCCCACGCTGTACTCGCCGGCTCGCTTGAGCGCCGGGACCGCGAACGCGCTCACGCCATAGGGGAAGTCGGCGCTGGTGGCGAGCACCGTCTGGGCGCCGTGCGTCAGCACGATCCCGACGTGGGAGACCTTGGAGAGGCGGAAGCGCAGCGTGAACGGCTTGCCCGCGGCGGCCGTGGTGGTCAGCTGCGCGAGCGTGGGCGGGGTCGTCAGGTCCGTTTGGAACGCCGCCGCCGTGCTGCAGTAGATCGGCGTCGCCGTGAGCTGGCAGAGCTGTTGCAGGAAGCCTGTGACGAGATCGTGGTAGGAGAGGTCGTCTTCGAGGCCCGGCTGGTACAGCGACCAGGCGCCGGTGTTGAACTCCGGCAGCTCTGCCTGCGCCTCGGTGGTGCCGGCCGCGAACAGCTGGCTGGCCTCCGGATTGCCGCTGACGTGCGCGAACTCGTAGAGGCCGATCAGTGTCTGCAGGAACGCGTTGATGATGTCGACGCTCGGCGCGAACGAGTACTGCAGGAAGCGCCGGCCGAGGTAAGTTGGGATGCTGACTCCGCCGGGTGGCGGCGCGATGAGCACCGGCAGCGCCTGCGCTGCCAATTGCAGGTAGGTGGGGTTCTTGGACGCCTCGTAGGCCCTGGTGAGTGCCTCGATCGCCGTGCCCTGCGTCATTGCGCTGGTCCACGGTGGGACGCCGCCGTCGAACTCGAAGTAGTACTCCCAGCTGACGCCGCCGGCGCGGTCGGCGGCGAGCGGGATCAGCTCCGAGATCAGCTCGCTCAGCTCGGGGTAGTCCGAGGGGCCGCCGTCGTAGAGGCCGTTGGCCTTGCCGAAGTTAGCGAGCATCTGCAGCTCGATCCCCTGGCCCGGGTAGTACTCCCAGACGAGTTGCGAGCCGCTGAACTCGACGCGCTGGCCGTAGCTGAGCCATGGCCCCTGCGTCCACCACTGCACGTTGTTCTCGAGCGTCAGGAACAACGCCGGCAGCCGCGAAACCTCCAGCTGGCCGCTGGCAGCGATTCCGTGCAGGTTCTCGATCACCGCCTCGAGCTCGGCGGCGCGTGCCGCGGGTAGCCGCTTGACCGTCGCCAGCGCCGCCGTCCAGTCGCCCATGTACTGCTGGAACTCCGGCGAGGTGATCGCGCCCGTGCGCCGTAGCAGCTGTAGGGCGCTGACCATCGTGGGGCTGGAGGTGCTTGCGTTGGCTGCATGTGCCAGTGCCGGTGACGGTGCTCGTGACCGTTGCGTTGCCGGCGCCGTGAGCGTGAGCAGTGGCGTCGGCGTGAGCTGCGGGGTCGGCGTGGAGAGCGCGCTCAGTGTGGTCCCGGGGAGGAAGCGGTCCTGGGCAATCCGTGCGTGCCCGTCCGCAGCCAGCACGATCACACGCGCGGCGCGCGCGCCCGCAGCGCAGCACGACCACGCGATCAGGGCCGACGCCGCGGCGGCGGCCAGGAAGCCCAAGCGCATCGGCTTCAATCGTAGAGTCGGTCGATCGTCAAACATGCAGCTTTCGTTTCAGAACCCGTGCGCGCACCGATTGTTGCGGTCCGTTGGAGTTTGTTTGCGGTTGCGGTTTGCGCCTGTGTTTGCGCGGTGCTCCGCCGAGTAATCGGCGTTTGCACGCCTCTGCCATAGTTTGCAGGCGCAGTGTCCCGGAAGCGATGCACCTGCGCACGCCCGCTCGGCGTGCTGACTGCGGTGGCGCTAGCCGTCACCGTCCTGAGCGGCTGCGGGGCGAGCTCCGGACCGAGCGCAACGACGCTGCTACATGAGACGTTCACCGGATCGCACGAGATCAGCAGCGGCGTCGTCGAGTTGTCGCTCGACCTGTCGCCGAGCGGCTCGGCCGTGCTGTCGGGGCCGATCACCTTGAACTTCGGGGGCCCGTTCCAGAGCCGCGGCGTCGGCAAGCTGCCCGAGTCGGACTTCACCGCGTCGGTCAGCGCGCTCGGCCAGAACGGCTCGCTGGGGATCATCTCGACCGGGACGAGCGGCTACGTGACACTCTCGGGCACTGGCTACCAGCTGCCGCAGGCGAGCTTCGAGCAGTTGGAATCGGGCTTCTCGGGTCTCGGAGGGTCGTCCTCGAGTTCGGGGACGGGCGCGCTGTCGACGCTCGGTCTGCACCCGCTCAGCTGGTTGCGCAACGCGACCGTCAGCGGCACTCAGACCCTCAGCGGCGTCCAGACGACGCACATCGATGCTGAGCTCGACGTCACCACGCTGCTGCAGCAGCTCTCGCCGCTGCTGTCGAAGGTGTCGGGGGTTGGCGTCAAGGGCGTCGGCAAGCTTCCGAGGAGCATCTCGCCTGCGACCGAGGCCAAGATCGCAGCCGAGATCCACAACCCCACCGTCGGCATCTGGACCGGCACCAGCGACAAGACCCTACGCAAGCTCCAGATCGACTTCAGCATCCCGCTCAGCGGCAAGCTCTCACGCGAGCTCGGTGGCGTCTCGTCGGTCGGCGTCTCGCTGGCGCTGCAGTACTCCGATCTCGGTCAGCCGCAGACGGTCTCGATCCCGGCGCACCTGGCCCCCTACAAAGACCTGACCGCGAAGCTGAACTCGATCCTGTCGGAGGTCGAGGGCGCCCTGGCGCTTGGGTCCCTCGGTTCGAGCGCCGGCAGTTCGGCTGCGTCAGGGTCGGCCATTACCGGCAACACATCGGCCGGTTCGGCCGGTTCGGCCGGCTCGACCCGGGCACTCAGTCGCTACAGCCAGTGCATCCAGGCGGCCGGCAAGGACGTCGCCAAGATGCAGAAGTGCGCTTCGCTTCTGGGCAGCGGATAAAGCGCGCAAGTTAGGAACCCACACTAAGCAACGGTACTGAGATATCCTCAACTACTCAGACTTCCGTTCAGATACACCAGTTTGTTGTATTGAGAGCACCGAGTCGAAGGGGTCAAAAGGATGCTGGGGGTTTTGATGGAACCGATTGTGTCGCGGCAGGCGAGAGCGGCTCGTTGCTTGGTTGCCGGCGTGGCGGCCGGGGTCGTTGCGCTGCTGGTCTATGTTCTTCCCGCGGTGGCGCTCGCGCAGCCGGCTCCTCCCAAAAATGATAATTATCTCCAGTCGTGGGACGTCACTGCGGCGTCGACGATCCCGTTACACAGGCCCGTCGCGTTGGTTACGTGGTCGCTTCCAGGTGGGGAGGACACGACGGCCGCTACGACGCAACCATCGAATTTGTTCAATTTCGACAGCGGGGGACAACCGTTCGTGGGCCCTGGTACCGGTGGTCCAGAACCGACGCTGTGTGATGGGCTGAGCTACGGCAACACGGTCTGGTTTGATCTGCATCCGGACGTCCCAGTCGGCGTCCAGGTTATTGCGTCGGGGTTTCCGAGTGTCGTCGCCTTGTACCAGTACAACGCGAACACAGCGCAGCTGAACCGCTCGAGTGACGTTTGTCACCCCACCTCAGCTCTGTCGAACACGTTCACCTACGTTGACGAGCTGCAGGCCGACAAAGCGTATACGGTGCAGATCGGCGGGTTGGCGCTGGGCCCCTCCGATTTCGCCTCCGGGCTGCTCGGCGTCACCATTAACCTGTTCCCCGACCACGACGGCGATGGCGTATACGACGGAACCCCGGACGAGTGTCCGTTTCTCCCGGGCGTCCCGCAATTTGGTGGTTGCCCTCCGCCGCTCGATCCAAAGCCCGCCTACATCTACACGCCCGGCGGGTCGGAGGCTCAGCTCAACTCATTGATCGTTGGCCCGGTCCCGGGCGGGGCTCGGGTCGAGGCTCGCTGCCTAGCGTGCGGGAGGAGCGAGGTGTTGTTCGCCGGGCCGCACGCCAGCCCAGCCACATGCTCTGGCCCGGCAGAGCCGGGGCTCGGGTCGTGTTACTCGGTTACGATGAGCGGGCTAGCCGGGATGATGATGCCGGACGGCGCCAAGCTGGAGATCTTCGTGACCAAGAGCGCCGTCGGCGGCCACACCAGCATCTACCGCTACGGCGCGATCGGCAGCTACATCTCCTATCCGGTCATCTCCGGACATCTCGAATCCGGCTCCTTCCGCGTGATTCGATGCCTGCTGCCCGGATCGCTGACGCCTCGGCTGACATGCACATGAGCGCGGAATCGTCTCGCGATTCTCAAGGGGAGGTTTGTATGTCACGTATGCTGCTGCGCTGGACAAAGCGGTCGTGTTCGGGCCGGATCGCGACCACGAGATTGTTGACCGCTAGCGACGTCAAGTCGCCGTCTGCTGCTGGCGCGCATGTCCGGTTGAGGATTGTGATCGCCATGATCGCGTGCACCGCCGTGTGGCTGGTCGCGCTCGGCGGCAGCGCGCGCGCGCAGGGCGTCAGCGGCTACCAGGAGGTGACCAACTCAGCTTCGGTTGAAGCCGGGGCGACGGTCACGGTGCCGGTGACTTGCGGGAGCGGCGACGTCGTCGTCAACGGCGGGTTCGCCGTCGCGGACCCGTCGGGTGAGGACGTGCTCGCATCGGAGCCGGAGCCGGAGCCGGTCGGCCTCAGCAGCACCACATGGGAAGTCACAGTGGACAACCAGGCCGAAAGCCCCGAACCGGTCGATGTGTACGCTATCTGCGTCTCAAGCTCTATCCCCGGCTACGTCGAGGTTACTCCGACCACGGAATCGGTCTCTGGCGCCGGGACGCTCGACAGCCCTTGTCCCAGCGGCGACGTCGTGGTCGGCGGCGGATACCAACTGAGTGTTGGGGTGGAGGTGTACTACTCGGCTCCCGTGGTCGACTCCAGCGTGAGCGACGACAACTGGGAGATCTTGGCCATCCTGTCCGAGGAATTCGAGGGGAGCCTCGTCGCTGATGCAGAAGGACCCCAGGCCAGCGTCATGGCGATCTGCGTCTCGAGTTCGATCCCCGGTTACGCTGAGCCGGCTTCCGCTAGCACCTCCGTCCCGGCATCGACAAACCAGACGGTGTCGGCGTCCTGCGCGCCCACGAGCGTCGCGCTCGGAGGTGGCTTCTTGATCGAGACGCCGGAGTACGTCGAGGTCGACTCTCAGGCACCGCTGACTTCCGCTGGCATCGTCAGCTCCAGCATTTGGAGCGTCCGCGTCGACAACACCGACCAGAGCAACGCACGGGTCACGCAGGCATTCGCGATCTGCGCGGCCCCTCAGCCGACCGTGACCGGCGTCAGCCCGGGATCCGGGCCGGCCGCCGGCGGCACGAGCGTCACGATAGCCGGCACCAACTTTGCGGGCGCCACCGCCGTCCACTTCGGATCGACCGCAGCCACCTCATTCGCGGTCCCGAGCTCCACCGAGATCACCGCGCTCGCACCGGCCGGCTCGGGGCTGGTCGACATCACCGTGACCGCTCCCGGCGGGACGACGACGCCGAGCTCCGCCGACGAGTTCAGGTACGTGCCCAGCGTGACGGGGGTGAGCCCCTCGTCGGGCCCGACGGGCGGTGGTACGTCGGTGACGATCACCGGGACGGGGTTCACCGGCGCTTCGGCCGTGGACTTCGGGTCGACCGCGGCAGCGAAGTTGACGGTCGACAGCGGCACCGAGATCACGGCGACCTCGCCTGCAGGATCGGGCACCGTAAACGTGACGGTGACGACGCCCGGTGGGACGAGCGCGACGAGCTCGAGCGATGATTTTAGTTACGCCGGTTCGCCGACGGTGTCGGGCGTGAGCCCGTCCACAGGACCGACCGTGGGCGGGACTTCGGTGACGATTACAGGAACCAACCTGACGGGAGCCACCGCGGTCAAGTTCGGGTCTGTGGGAGTACCGTCGTTCACGGTCGACAGCGGCACCGAGATCACGGCGACCTCGCCTGCAGGATCGGGCACCGTAAACGTGACGGTGACGACGCCCGGTGGGACGAGCGCGACGAGCTCGAGCGACGATTTCAGCTACGCCGGTTCGCCGACGGTGTCGGGCGTGAGCCCGTCCACAGGACCGACCGTGGGCGGGACTTCGGTGACGATTACAGGAACCAACCTGACGGGAGCCACCGCGGTCAAGTTCGGGTCTGTGGGAGTACCGTCGTTCACGGTCGACAGCGGCACCAAGATCACGACGACCTCGCCTGCAGGATCGGGCACCGTAAACGTGACGGTGACGACGCCCGGTGGGACGAGCGCGACGAGCTCGAGCGACGATTTCAGCTACGCCGGTTCGCCGACGGTGTCGGGCGTGAGCCCGTCCACAGGACCGACCGTGGGCGGGACTTCGGTGACGATTACAGGAACCAACCTGACGGGAGCCACCGCGGTCAAGTTCGGGTCTGTGGGAGTACCGTCGTTCACGGTCGACAGCGGCACCAAGATCACGACGACCTCGCCTGCAGGATCGGGCACCGTAAACGTGACGGTGACGACGCCCGGTGGGACGAGCGCGACGAGCTCGAGCGATGATTTTAGTTACGCCGGTTCGCCGACGGTGTCGGGCGTGAGCCCGTCCACAGGACCGACCGTGGGCGGGACTTCGGTGACGATTACAGGAACCAACCTGACGGGAACTACCGCGGTGAAGTTCGGGGCGCTCCCGGCTAGCGCGGTCACGGTTCTGAGCTCCAGCTCGATCACCGCGATCTCTCCGGCTGAGCCGGCGGGTACCGTCGACGTGGTCGTCACGACAGCCGATGGGAGCAGCGCCACCGGCTCCACAGACATGTTCACGTACGTCGCCTCAGGGCAGACCGTCACGCCGTCGGTGGTGTACTCGACCTTGACGGTGTTGAGTTGCGTGCCGACCAAGGTCGGGCAGTCGACCAACTGCACCGCGACGGTCACCGAATCGGCGTCTGGCGGGGCGGCGCCGACCGGGATCATCAGCTTTGCAAGCGGTGGCTCCGGGAGCGTTGGCTCCGGCGGTACGTGCAGCCTGGGAGGGAGTGGCGCTTCCGCGAGCTGCACGGTGTCCTACACGCCATCCTCAGAGAATCCGAAGCTAACCGCGATATACGGGGGAGACGGCAATCACACCGGCAGCAGCGGATCCACGACGATCGCGCCGGTGGCGGGTGTCACGGTGACCGTGACCGTGACCGGCAATGTGTTGATCAGTCTCCCGAGCTCGGCACGGGCGCAGCGCGTAGCCGACGATACCCCGCCGGCGGCGTCGTCGTTTGTGCCGCTGAAGGGTACGAATGTCTCGGTTCCGGTTGGCTCGACGATCGATGCGCTCGCGGCTGGCGCTTCGGTGACGGTGGCCACCGCGGCGGACTACCGAGGTGCGCTTGATCCGCGACATCAGGTCCAGGTGGGGACGTTCGCCGCTGCGATGTTCCAGATCGAGCAGCTCACCGCGATCCAGCAGCAACAGGCCACCCACAGCAAGCATCGCCCGACCGGGATTCCGGCAACCTACCTGCGGCTCGACGACCTGCCGGCGGCGGTAGCGACGGCGGGTTGCCGTGCCAAGGGCACGCCAGGCACGGGCGTTGTGGCAGAGATCAGTGGCAGCGTGACTAAGGGCCTCTACATCACGATCGCAGCGGCCAGCAGGACGACGGTCCGGAACGGCACCTGGATCGTCAAGGATCGCTGCGATGGAAGCCTGACCGAGGTCGGGCGCGGCCGCGCGACGGTCAACTACCACGTCCACGGACGCCTCCGCACCCAGCTCGTCGGAGCCGGCCAAGCGTTCCTAGTGAAGGCCCGTTTTCCAGTGCCGCCACCCCCGCCACCCCCACCGCTCGTGCCGAAGGGAAACCCGGCACCATGACGCAGCAAGCAACGAGATCGACTCTTCCGGACCCGCCGGCAGGGCGTACGCCAGCCGGTCCTGAGGTGATCCGGCGCCGCTTATTGGCCGCGATCACGGCGATCGCGCTGCTCGCGTTTGCGGGCGCATTCCTGGTCGGCGCGCTCGTCAAGCAGAAGGCTTCACCGGTCGCCAAACTCGCGACGCCGGTCAGCTTCGGCACTCGGCTGCACGCGGAGCTAACCCCAGTAGAGCCGGCTCCGTCGATCCCCGCCATGAAGACGACGACGACCACGACGACCACAACCATACCGATCGTAGTCCAGAGCACCACAAGCACGCCGAGCGTAGTCCAGAGAACCACAAGCACACCGAACGTAGTCCGGACCGCCACTACCGGCGGTGGTGGCGGCGGAGGTGGCGGTGGCCACCCGATAGGTAGCAGCTGACGACTGACAGTACAGGTGCGGCCTCGCAGGCCGCACTCATCGCTGCCCGCGAAGGATCTGAGCAAGCTCGATACGTGACTTGATCGTGCCGTGTAGCGCGGCCAGCTCAGGATGCAGCGGATGCGCTTGCGCCCGCTGCAAGTGATGCGCCGCACTGTCCAGGTCATTGCGTTCCAGCGCCGCCTCGGCGCGGATCAGCCATGCGAAGGGGTTCTCGGCGAAGTTCGCCAGCGCTCTGACCGCAAGCTCCTCTGCGCGTCCGCGCTCACCTTGCCGATGTGCGTCGTCGGTGAGCTGCGTGAGAAACAGAGCGCGCACGCGGTCCGGGAGCTGGAGACCGAGCCCGCGCTGACTGGCCTCCCGGAACATGATCGCATCGCCGTTGTCGAGCGCCTCCACCGCTGCTGCGTACCACGGCCGCCAGTTGTGCGGATCGCGTTGACCCCACCGAAGCGCGATTTCCAGATCGCGCCTGCCCCGCGGCTCGGTGCGGACGTGCCGGACCGTGATCTGGTCTGTGACCTCACCGGATGAGTCCTCAAGGAAGGGGATCTGCGAGCTCCACGAGCCGGCCGCCAGGGGCAGCTCCCAGGTGGCGCCAAACCACTCCACGGGTGCCCGAAGCAGCCGCGGACGCCACACCGTTCCGTAGAGTCCGCCCTCCCAGAGCGCCGAGATCAACTGCAGCTCGGGCTCTGCTGCGAACCGCGCCGTCACGGCGCGCAGGTGCGCCCCACCGCTCAACCGGTCGTCGAGGTCGATCGTGATGTGGATGTCGCCCGTTGCGAGCGAGTGCGCGTGCGTCCGCGCCGCCCCGAAATCGTCGCGCCACTGGAGCCGCCCGACGATCAGCTTCTCGGGCTCACCGCGCTCGTCAGCGAAGGCTCGAGCCTCGCCGATCGTGCCATCGCTGGAGCCGGTGTCGCACAGCACGACCTCGTCGACGTTGTCCCAGAAGGACTCGAAGCAAGCGCGCACGTTCTCGCGCTCGTTCCTAGCGATCATCACCATTGACAGCCGCAACAGCATCGTTGTATCTGATTAAGCTTCAAGCCGTGCGAGCGGGAGCCACGTCGATCGAAGTGCACGGTTCGATTGGTGAGCGGTTGCGTGCTGCGGTTGCCGCGCGGATCGCAGCCGGTGCGCGGGCCGTGCTGGAGTGCATGGCCGTTGATCGGCCGTTGCGCGTCAGGGGATGCATCCGGTTGCTGGCCGAGGATCGCGTAGCGGCGCTGGCCGATCAGCCGATCCGCCTTGCCGGCGCGCTCGCGTCTTCTTGCACGGCGTTTCACTGGAGCCGGAAGTGGCGGACGGGCGTTTGTGCCGGTGGCCAGTCCCCGACGGCCCGGTCGGGCGCTCCGGCGCAGTTGCGGACCGCCGACGGTTAACCGGGCCGCGACTTGCATTATGTTTACACGTGCCGTCGACGTGATCTTGAGCCGCGCTCGCCGCGATGCTTGACCACTTAGGTGATGCTGTGGTAATTTGCGGCAACTCGGGCCTGGAACCCAAACGGTTGGTGCGGGAGCGCGCGTGGAGAACGAATGTTCGGCGGATTGACAACGGGTGCCGAGCAGGACCACGAAGCGTCAGCGGTCCAGTCGCCCAGTACGCTGTCCACGAAGGCGTGGGATCCATCCGGCGCGCTCACTCTGCAGCGCAGCGCGGGCAACCGCGCGACGGTAGCTGCCCTCGTTCGTGGATCATCTGGGAATCCACGCGCGTTGGTCACGCCACCAGTGTCCGCGCCTGGACCTGTCGTGGCCCGCTGCAAGGGAACTTGCACCTGCGGCGGCCGTTGTGGCGGCGAGGAACCTCAGGACGAGCATCTCGGCCGCCACGCGAATGCGATGCGGGCTGCAGTTCTGGCGAGGAGGACTAACGAGGTAGCTACTTCCAGCCGAGCTGCCAGTGCGCGCGTTATGGGTTCCACGCAGGCGACGCGGCTGCAGCGTGCCCCGGACACCGCTGCGGCTGACATCCAACCCCAGGCCACCGAAGCGACTGGGGGCCAGGCCCCGGTCGTACCAACGGGGAGCCCGCCCACTGGAGGCGCCGGGGGGGGTGCGGGCAGCGGCGGGCACGGTTGCGGGGTTTGCGTTGGACCGCAGGTCGGAGGACAGCGCGCGCACGCCATCATCCAGGCGAACGCTCATCTCGGCAGCGAAGGCGGATGCGTCGGCGAGGTGTGCTTCCGCCCCGGCCCCGGAGCCGCAAGTCCCGAGCTCGGCAACATCAGGCTCGATCTCCTGTCAGGCGATCTGCTCGTGGACGGCGACGCGGGCGGCTCCGTGATCCGGATCGGCGAGATAAAACCGACCAACCTGGCCGCACAGGGGGTCGGCGATCTCTCCTTTTACACCAACTGGCTGGCGCAGAACCGGCCGGGGACAACGGTCGAGCTGATGCCGGACTACCCGGGACCGCCGCAGATGACGTACCTGGATCCGGAGTCGCCGCTTTGTCCGCAGGTGCTGGTGATCACAAAGGCGGCCCCCGGCCTCTTCCTCTACGAGTGCTTCCCGAAGAACGAGGTGCTCGCGTTGGACCCGAAGTGCGGCTGCGACAAGTCGCAGAAGAAGCGGTCGTTCGGCTGGAAGAACGTGGCGATAGCACTCTCGTTTGTCGCTGTGGGGATCGCGATCACGAAGAAGGCGGCTGCGAAAGCGATTGAGGAGATCACTGCGAAGCTGATCGCCGAACAGACTAGGCAATTCGCTCGCGCGCTGCTCGAAGCGGAGCTCAAGCAGATCGAGGAGCAGGCCGCCAAGCAGGCGGCCAAGACGGCAGCAAGCGTGCTCGCGATCTTGAAAGCCGCTGCCGCCGTGATCCTGCTCTTCAGCTCGGACGCGAAGCTACAAGCTGGACCCGGCGACGACTGGCTCATGACGCTGGCCGAGGAGATGGGTCGAAACGGGGCGCCTCTGCCAGACGAGATCAAGCAGTTGGCAGACAGCGATCCGGATCTGAAGGCAATGTTCGATAAGAGCACCTATAGCCACGACACCAGCGACAAGCGAGCCGCGCTCAATGCCCGAATGCTGAGCGTCATCAACGACCACGCTTCCGAGTTCACGGCCGATGACCTGAAGCGGCTGCTCTCCGTCACCCAGGCGGTTGGCGCAGCCGTGGAGGGTGTTGATATGACAATCGAGAGGCTCCACAGCCTCGTCGAGCAACCGACAGCTCCGGAAGGCGGCGAGCAGGGCTCGCCGGGCGCCGGGCGGGGATCGACCCCGGGGGCGGGAGGATCGTCAGGCCCTGATGATCGCCAGGACGGGAAGTCGGATTCGGGTGGGGCAGATGGTGGCTTCGGCATCCGCGGCGCGGGACAGGGTCTTGTCCAGTCGGGAGGCACTCCCGGCCCTGCGGTGTCTCCCGACGACGTCGGTGACGGCCAGAATGGCCGAGTGGGACAAGGCACGCAGGTGCCGCCTGCGGGCGTGCCGGCGCCAGGACAGAGCACACCGCCGGCCCAAAGCGGCTCGTCCGGTGCACCTGACCCGAGTCAGATCCCGGGTGGCACGGTCGGGCCGGGTGGCACGCAGGCACTGGGCACTCCGTCACCGGGACCCTCGGCCCAGAATGGCGCCCCTGGGGACACCACAGCGCCCGGTAGCACCGTCGCGCCTGGTCCCGCCAGCCAGGTCCCGACGCCTGCGGAAACCGGCGCGCCCGGCGGGGCGAGCGCGCCAGGGGCCGCCGATCAGGACCAGGCTGGTGGCGGTGGTCAAGGCGGCGGGAACACGGCGGGCGCCGGGAAGGCGTCGGCACAGGGCACTATTAGTACGGCAACAACTAAGGTTGGGCCGGCGCGCACCGACGCGAAGAATCAGAAGGGCTTCGAAAAGATTGAAAGCGACAAGTTCGGATCGATTCCAAAGGACACGTACTACCTCTGGGTAGCGGTTGGCACGACCATCGCAGCCGGCGTGCCGATCACCGTCTGGATCACTGGTCGCGACGCCGGCAACATCCTCGTGATGGGCAACGGCCAGATGACACCGATCTCCGAGGGCGGCGCCTGGTTCCTCCTTGTGCCAGCCGGGGTCGTGCTGTACTCCTCGGGCGGACCGTACCTTCGGATGAACCAGATGAAGGTACCCATGGTTGACCCAAGCAGCTTGAAAGCCTGATCCGCGCCGCGTTGCGTCGGGAGATGACCTCTGGAGGGATACCCGGATGGCACGAGACTCGGGGGTGTCGCCCGACTTGGGTAGCTCTAGGTTGGTCAATCACGCCGGTCGCCGCGGGCATCGTCAGGTAGTCACTGCTCGCGACGGTCCCGGCTGCAAAAGTCATATGTTGCTTACGACTCTTGACGCGTGACCCTGACGAGGTGCGCGCCGGAGGCGATCACTTCGTCGGGCTCGATCACGATCTGGCGTCCCGCGGCTTGCGCTGACTGCTCGCCGGTGCGCAGGTCCAGCTCGTAGAGCCGCAGGATCTTGACGAACTCGACGCCTTCGAAGGCGTGCACGATCGCGTACAGCTCGCCCTGGTTCAGCGAGCGACCGGGCGGCCAGCCATCGCCGGCCATACCGGCGGTGCCGCCGATCAAGGGGTTCAGGTACTCGTACAGGGACTGGCGCACCTCGCGCTCGATCCTGCGCACATCCGCCCGGGGAGATGCCTGCAGGTTGACCACCACGGAAACCGCGCGGAAGCGCATCGGCAGCAGGCGGACGGGTGTGCCCACCAGCTTGCGCGCATCGAGGTAGCGCTGCACCTCGTCGAGCAGACGCGGATCCGGCGTCAGCTCATCGATCGTCAGCCGCCGGTCGGCCGGGTCGACGCGCGGCAAGATCCGCAGCGTGACGCCCGGCTGCTCGTCAACGACGCGCAGCGCTCGCGCCACGCGCTGCGACGCGTCGGACGCGAGGAACTCGTAGTCCTCGGTGGTCACCGCCCGGTAGCGCGTACGGATCCCCAGCGGCGCCCGGTTGCGCACCGACTGCAGCGGCTGCTGGTCGATGCCGCCGCGCGCGGGATCGGGGTTGGTGACCGTTGCGACGCCTGGGATCGCGCTGCGCAGCGTCGTCAGCCGGTCGGCGTCGACGTTGCCGGCGCTGCCGCCGCCGTGACGGTAGCGCGACAGCCGCAGGATCGCGCCCTTGCGAGGGATTGCGCCGCGGCGGGTGCTGACGCCGTCCGGACCGCGCAGCTCGGGGCCGAGCGCGATCTGCCCGTGGACCGGGTCGATCGTGAAGTGTCGGTCCTCGGGTCCGGAATCCGCGAACGCGTCGCGCGCTTGCCACCGCTCCCATTCTCCGGCGGGCGTCTGCACCTCGAGCGTCTCCTGCTCGGTCAGCGCCAGCACGGGCTTGAAGCGCGTCGTGAACGTCTGACCGGGCGAGCCGTCGCTGACCCCGAGCGTCTCGGCCGTCTCCAGCACCGAATGCTCAGCCGGCAGCAGCGCGCCGGTCGGCGCTGCCGTGATCTGGAAGATCTCGGGCGGCTGCGTGTACACGGCCGGCTCGCCGCTGCGGAGCGTGGTCTGCGCGATCCGGCAGCGGAGCCAGTGTAGGCGCGCACCAGACACCGGCTCCACGCCCGATCCAGGCGGGCACTGCAGCTCGATCGCCCCCGATCCGTAGTTGAAACCGCCGGTCAGGTCCGACAGCACGCGGACCTCGGCCCATGCTCCTTCGCCCTGGCTGCACTCCCAGCGCAGCGGCGGATCGTCGGGCTTGACACCGGCTCCGCGAGCCGTCGAAGCTTCGATCGAGACGCTTATCAGCAGGCGCGCAAGGCTCCGCTCGAAGCCGAGGTAGAGCGCGTCGCCGGTTTGGGGTGGACGTCCGAACGGAAGTTGGTCCGGGCCGACCGGTTGCGCTACGCCGTCGGCGACTCCGATCTGCTTGAACGTTCCAGCGCGCTGGATGACGTAAGCAGCCGGTCGCAACGGTGAGATCGTGAAGTCGTCCTGCAGCGTGAACACGATCGACTCCTGGATGGCCGTCCTGCGCGTCCCGACTTCCGTACCTGCGTGAATCGTGAGTGGCTCGGAGGCAGGCGCGCTGAGGCGCAGCCGCAAGGTGGCGCGCGCTGCGGCTGGCCCTTGGAGCTGAACACCGAGCAGGTCGAGCAGCACGACCTGGAGCTTGTCGGGAACCTGTGCGAGCCGGTCGATCGCAAGCTCGGTCATCCATGCGAACAGCTCGACCAGGGCCGATCCCGGGTCGCCGGTGGCCTCCACGGTCAGCTCTGGACAGGCGAGCTGCAACCGCGTGCGCGCCTCCGCGACCAGCTGCGCACGGGTGCGCCCGTCGAGCCTGACGCTGCTGATCGTCATTCGGTCTCCTGCGCAGGGATAACGTAGAACGGATAGACGAGGTTGTAGAGACCGTTGGTCGCGACCAGGCGATAGGTGATCGTGATCCCCAGCCTGCCCAGCTCGACGTCGGCGAGGTCGAAATCGAGGCTGATCACCTCGATCCGTGGCTCCCAGCGAGCCAGCGCGCGGTGGACCGCGATGTCCACACGTCCGATCATCTCCGCGTCGATCGTCTCGAACACCAGGTCGTGCACGGCGCAGCCGAACTCCGGACGCATCGGCCGTTCGCCGGGTGCCGTGCCGAGGATCAGGCGGACCGCCTGCTCGATGTCGTCAATGCCGCCGGCGAGTGCCAGCACGCCACGCTCGTCGGCCTGCAGCGGGAACGAGATCCCCGATCCGATCAGGTCTGTCATCCTGCCGGTCCCGGTCCGAAGTTGATCAACGGTGCTCGATCATCCGAGGCTGATCGTCGGACCGCTGATCGTGACGCCGCTGTTGCTGATCTGGATCTGGGAGCCGCCGCACTTGATCGTGACCGACGAGGTGCCCTCGATCGACAGGTCGCTGTCCGCCTTGATGCTCACCGTCTGGCCTTCGGCGTTGATCGCGTCGCTGCCGGTCAGCTTCACGTCTCCACCCGTTACGTTGATCGTCAGCGCGCCGCCGCTGGTGAGCTTCATGTCCTGCTTGGATGTGGCGACGATCTTCTGGTCGCTGAGCAGCGCGAACGAGCCATCCTGGCCCTCTGTGAGGTCGTCGCCGGGTACGTCGACGCCGTTGAACAGTGACCCGAGCACGTAGGGGCGGGTGGTGTCCTGGTGCTCGAAGCCGACCAGCACCTCCTCGCCGACGACGGGCAGCATCGTCAGTCCACGCGCGTTGCCGGCGCTGACCGACGCGATCCGCGCCCAGGCACCCTCGACGTCGTCGCCCAGCGCCGGGTACTTGACTCGCACGCGCCCGATGCCGTCGGGATCGTCGTTGTTGGTGACGATGCCGAGCACGAGCTGGTCGCCGAAGCGCGGCGCGCCGGCGCCGTGGCCGCCTGCGACCGAGCCGAGCAACGTGTGCGCCGAGGAGTTGGCGAACCTCGTCTCGTAGGTGCTGCCGCCGCGTAGGACGTGTGTGGCGGCCGCGACCCGGTAGGTGCCGCTGTACTTGTTACCGAGCCCGGTGACCTGGACCGCGACGCCGGCCTTGATGTCCGGGTTGCCTTCGGTCACGCCCTCGGCGGCGATGTAACCGTTGGCGAGCTTGTCGAGCAGCGCCTGCGCGACGGCGGTTCCCTCCGCCTGGGTCTTGACCGGCTCGGTGGCAATGTGCATGTCGGCAGTGGAGAACGCGTTGGCGACCGTATCGCGGTCCACGCCGATGCTGGCGAGCTGGTTGGCGCTGGCGGCCTGGACCACGATCGCCTGCTTGGTTTTGGGGTCCTGAGTCGACAGCGACACCTGCTTGACCTGCTGGGTGGCGGTCACCCGCGGGCTGAACGAGCGCAGCGTCGTCGGCCACTCCAGCGCCACCGGATCATCGGCGACCGGTTTGCGGAAATGAGCAGTCTGGTCCTCGACCACGAACTCGAAGCCGACCCGCTCGGCCAGCCGCCAGATGAAGTCCCAGTCGGTCTCGTTGTCCTGCTGCATGAAGTCATGCGGATCACCGCTGTCGTCGCAGTCGGGCGAGAAGCCCGCGTCGCTGACCAGTTTCGAGACGATGTCGCTGGAGGTCATGTTCTGGAAGGTCTGCGCGTTGCGCGAGCGCAGCAGGACGTGAGAGCGGTCGAAGCCGCGGCACAGCAGCTCGACGCCGCCGGCGCCGAAGTTCAGCTCGAGCGAGACGATCTGTCCCTTGAACAGGGATGTGGTCGTGAGATCGTCGGCGCCGCCGAGCTTCACCTCGAGCGTGGCGCCGATGTCGAACGGGTTTGAGTCGATCGGCTGATCCTCGCCCGGCTTGCCGCGTTCGTAGCCGACGCTGAACGTGCACATGTCGGGCAGGCGCAGGTAGCTGAGCACCTTGATCTCACGGATCTGCTTAGCGAGCGTCGGGTCGATCGCGCTGCCGTTGACGATGATCGAATAGATCGCGACGTTGTGGTCGCTGGTCGAGCTGGGGTCGCTGACCGCGCTCACGTGTCGAGCCTCGGAATGCTGAGCGAGGTGCCGCGCCGCAGCACCAGCGGGTCGTCGATCTCGTTGGCCCGCGCGATCGCGCGCCAGCGGGTCGCATCGCCATAGGATTCGTACGCGATCGAGTGCAGCGAGTCACCGTCCTGGACGATGTGCGTGCGCAGCCCGGCCGTGCCGCGTGTGGTCGGGTTCTGGGCCTGACCGGGCGGTGAGCTGTCGTCAGCTTGCGCGAGCTCGAGGTCGACGAACGCGCGCATCGGGTCGCCGTTGGGGTGAAACAGCGTGTACTGGATCGAGATCGACAGCGGCGCGGCCTTCGGGAGCGTCGTCGAACCCCAGCTGAAGGTGACGAATTTCGGCGGGCTGCCGCCGCCGTGCATCGCCTTCATCAGGGCGTTGGCCTGATCCTTGATGCTCTTGTCGGAACCCTGCAGCGAGACGTCGAGCAGCAACTGCATCCGGTAGACCATCGGCATGCCGCCGCCGAATTCCGGCTTCGGGTAATCCTTGCTCTGGTTGGGCTTGTAGGTCCAGATGTTGGTCTTGGAGATCGTGTAGGTCTCCGGGTTGAAGGCGCACTGGATCGTGTCGCCGCCCTCGATCTGCAGCTTCGCGTTCTGAAAGCCTTGCGGAATGGGCATGTGGTCAGGATTGGAGCTTGAGTCCGGAGTGGGCGATCTCGAGCGTCTCGTGCCATGTCTGGGGATCGATCGTGTCGCTCATCAGTTGCGGGCCGGACCACCGCACCGGAAACGCATCGACAAAGGTGAACTTGCGCCCGTCGTTCTGGCTGTCGCCCTTGGTCGTTGCCAGCGTCAGCGTGATCTCCTGCAGCTGCGCCTGGGTCTGCGTCTGCGTGAACCACTTCAGCAGCGTCGCATCATTGACCAGGCCCCAGGAGAGAACGAGGTTTGGGTATGTGATGCGGCCCGGCAGCCGGTGGATGAGGTCGTTATTGCCGCCCTCCCGGTACTCGAGCACGTCGATGTTGACCTCGAGCCCGGACAGGCCCTTGAAGATTCCGGCGAACGACGATGTCCCACTTATGTTGGGAATCTGGAGGATCACGTAGTGGACGAACGCAGCGGTTGACATCGGTCTCTAGAACGGATGGGAGATCAGCTGTCCGAGCTGCTCCTGCTCCTCGCGGACGCGGCGCATAACCTCGGTATAGATCAGATCGGAGTCGTGGCTGCCGCCGCCACCACCACCGGCGTCGCCACCACCGCCGCCACCTGAGGAGCCGGACGCCGTAGCTCTTGCCAGCACGGCGGACGATGGCTGTGAAAGTGGGGGAGGCGCCGAGCTCGCGGGGAACGGCGACGCGCCCAGCCGCGGTGCGGTGCCCACTTGCATGCGGGCGTCAGGCGACACCGGCGGACGGCGCCGAGGTGCTGCTGCGGGCGCAGACGATCGAGCAACGCTGAGCGGGGCGCCGCTCAGCGCGGCGCCACGATCTGGGAGCGTCGCGACATGCTGCGGCGAAGCGGTAGCGAGCGAAGTGCGCCCGAATTGGTCCACCGCGTCGCCGCCGAATTGTTCGTCTACGGTCTCTAGCCGTAGCGGTTCGGGTGCGAGTTGCGCTGCGCTCGGCGATCTCGTTGTGTCGCTCGATCGCAGCGCGACGGCTGGTCGCTGCGGGCGGTCCGTCGCAACCGGGCGTGCAAAGGTGTGTGCACTCGTCGGTGTGCTGGGCGCAGGTCGGGCGGGAGCAGAAACCGTGGCGTTTGGCGCTGGCGCACGTCCGAGCGCCTGGCGGGCCCATCGAGCCAGGCGCCTCGGCTGCGGGGGTGCCGGGTGACGGCTTGCGGTACGCAGCCCGCGGAGGTCGCCGGCAGGCGCAGCGGGGCCGGGAGAGGTGTTGCCAGATTGCGCTGGGCGCGCCTTGCGGAGCAGGTGCGCCGGCGCCTCAACGGCTCGTGCGGCCGCGGCTGGGGGGAGATCCTGAGCCGCCCTCCGCGTCAGGCTTGGCCTGCGCGTCGCGGGCGACGGTGGAATCTGTGCGGCGTTGGCGCGGGCGAGTCGTGGCGGAACCTGAGCCTCCCGGACCGATGTCGTGTTCGGCGCCTGGTCGGCCGCCGGGGGATCGGTAAAGGACTCCTCGCGCTCGGTGGAAGCGCCCGGCGTGAGCATCGCCGCCTTCGCCAAGGCCGGGCCGGAAGCAGGGGATGTTGGTTCAGGAGCGGGCGCTGCCGGCTCGGACGCCGACGTCAACGCCGCCGTAGCTGCTGGGGCCGCTTGTGGCGGTGAGCTCAGTGGGGACGGCGATCGTGGTGGGGCGGGGGCCTGTGGCTCGGTGGCCGATCGTGGTGGGGTGGGCGACGCCGGCGTGGATGACGACGCTGCAAGCTGCTGCGGTGAGCGCAATAGGTCGACCGGATTGGCTGGGAGCGGCGCTCGATCTGCGCTGATCGACACGGGCTCCGGCGCTGGCTGCACGTTCGCCGCCCTTGCCGCGCCGAACCGACGTCCGATCCTGTCGGCTACCCGCTGCGCAAGTCGGCCCGCGGGCGCCGGCACCTGCGGCGCGGACGCGGGGCGCGACGCGCTCGACGAGCGTACGGCTCGCTGGACTGACGGGCGCGTCGACGCCTGAGCGGGTGTGCTGCCCGCCGCGCGGCTGAGGACTGGCCGCGCTGCAGGTGCGCTGCTTGCGATTGGAGTCGGAGATGCTGAGCCGCTCGGGCCAGTCCTCGCTGCCGGTAGCGAGACGGGAGCCTGCGCCGTGGTTGGCGCCAGCTGACGCTCGCCGGCGGACTCGGCGCTCGGCCGCTCGCCCAGCGGTGTCGCCGATGTGGCCGGCGGCGTCACGTGCGCTGGCGCACCGGTGTCGCCGGCCGGCGGCAGCGGCGCACTCGACGCCGACCAGGCGGCGGCGTCGAGCTTTGTGCTGCCGGGACCCATGGAATCCGGCGCCGATGACATCGTGAGGGAACTCGGAGCCGGCGCACCGTCGGCTGCATCCTCATCCTTGCTCGAGCCGGCCGTCACTTCCGCTTGCGACTTGTCGGTCGGCGAAATCGGCTCGCTGAGGGCGCCAGGTGGCTCGGTGATCGGATCGCTGAGATCAGCATCGCCGCGTGCGGCCGGCGAGCTCTGGGATGCATCCAGGTTGGACGCCTTCGGTTGATCGATCGCCTCGGTCGTCGGCGTGGATCGGGCAGACGTCGATCCTGGCTTGGGAAAGGCCGGCGTGGATCGGGCACGCGCGGATGAGGGCGGCGTGGATGGCGCCGGCGTGGATGGCGCCGGCGTGGATGGCGCCGGCGTGGATGGCGCCGGCGTGGATGGCGCCGGCGTGGATGGCGCCGGCGTGGATGGTGCCGGCGTGGCCTCGCCCCCGTGTGCGGACCGCTCGGCTGGTGGGCGGGAAGCTGCGGAACTCGCAGCCGTTTGCGCGGGCAGGGCAGCGGCGGGCTGCGCGGCGGCGGGCGGCGCGGCTGCGGGCAGCCGGGCGACAGGCTCCGCCACGGCGGGCTGGGCGGCGGGCGGTGTGGCGGCAGGTGGTGCAGCGGCAGGTGGCGCGGCGGCAGACTCCGCCACCGCTGGCTGCGCGGCGGCTGGCGGGGCCACCGCTGACTGCTCCGCGGCGGGCCGTGCGGCGGCGGGCTGTGCGGCGGCGGGCTGTGCGGCGGCGGGCTGTGCGGCGGCGGGCTGTGCGGCGGCGGGCTGTGCGGCGGCGGGCTGTGCGGCGGCGGGCTGTGCGGCGGCGGGCTGCGCGGCGGCGGGCTGTGCGGCGGCGGGCTGTGCGGCGGCGGGCTGTGCGGCGGCGGGCTGCGCGGCGGCGGGCTGTGCGGCGGCGGGCTGCGGGGCGGCGGGCTGCGGGGCGGCGGGCTGCGCCGATGTCGCGGGCGGCTGCGCCGATGTCGCGGGCGGCTGCGCCGATGTCGCGGGCGCGTCCGCAGCATCAGACTGCGCCTTCGCACGTGCCTGATCGGGTCTCGCGGACAGCCGCTTGGCGCGATCCCCCGCGGGCGGCCGGGCCGGTTGGGGTGCTGGCAACGAGCGGCCTTCGAGGATCTCGACGGCGCGCGCGGCGGGGGCAAGCCGGGCCGGCGCGGCAGCGCTCGGCCCGCCGGCAGCTTGCGCCGCGGGGGCCTGCGGCGGTGGCGCAGGGATCGCCGGGCGATCGACGAGCAGGGACGGCTGATCACCGAACATCGCTTCGAAGACCGCGTCCGGCAAGCCGTAGCGCTGCTGCATCATAGTTCTGAAGCTTGTCGTTTCGGCGTTCTCCTCCGCGGCCTGGAACGGCGCTGGCGAACCTGGCTCGAACGAAAATTCGTCGTAACCTTGGAGCTCCTCTGGAGCATCGGCGCGCACCGGCTCGACCGAGCGCGCTGGCGCGGCGTACCCCTGCGCGGGGACCGGACTCGCCGGGCTCGCGTAGGCCCGCAGCGGCGGTCCGATCGCCGGACCGGCGAGCATCACCGGTGAGAGCCGGGTGGCGTTGCGCAGCAGCTTCGGGGACCGCGCACGGCTGATCTCATCCGCCAGCCAGATGTGTGTCTGGGCTCGTGCCGCGATCCGCTCGCCGAGCGCGAACCACCGCAGCGCCGACGGCACCGCTAACCGTCGAGCTTCAGTTGTCCCCACGTCGTCCATTCAACTCCTGTGGCCCTCGGTCAGCGCCAGGGCGTCAGCTTCAGCGAGGAAGCGCTTGCGGTCGGGATGCTCGAGGTCGAGGATCGTGTCGAGTGGCCAGTGGAAGCGGTAAGCCAGCCTGGCCGCCTCCGCGAGCAGTCGCTCAGGAGACGGCCGCGTCATTCCCCCAGGCGCCCGTCCTCGATCTCGGTGAGGTCGACCTCGAAGCGGTGTGCGCATTCGGGGCAGCTCACCACGCCGACTGCTTCGCCGTCGCTGTTGATGCGCTCGTAAAGCCGTTGCAGGTGATCGAAGTCCGCCGCGTACAGATCCTCCACCAGCGCCGGGGTGACGTCGGTGATCGCGCCGATCCGGGTGACCGTCCGTGCCAGCAGCAACACGGTCAGGTAGGCCGCGTTGTGACGCACGTCGATCTGCCGCAACGGCTCGATCTGGTCGCGCGCGGTCGCCAGGCGCATCGTTCCATCGCGGTGAACCGCGCCGCTAGCATCGACGTAGCCGCGCGGCAGCGTAAATCCGACCTCCGTCTGCATTCAGATGCTCACAGCGGTTTGCCGCTCGAGTCCGAGAGCACCCATGTGTCGGCATCGATCGTCGCGTCGACCATCAACACATCGTTCGAGGCCGCGTTCGACGCGGAGTGGCTGAAGGCGGTCAGGAGGGCCCCGGTGCCGAGCCATTGGAACAAGGGTTGGCCGGTCGAGTCCATGAACACGACCGTGACCGTCGCTTTCTTTTGGTCGATCGCGATCGCCGGATTGGAGATTTGATTCATCCAGCTCGCTAGGACATGACCCTGATCCCAGCCCTGCGTCAACTTCATCGTCCCGTATTTTGGATTCTGGATGCCCGCGATGACCGGCTCGGGCGCGCCACTATTGCCGTGGAAGATGTGCTTGGGAGCGTCGATCGACCAGGAGGGCGGCGTGCACGAGCTGAACAGGAGGGTGCTCATCGAGTCGGCAGCGACCCCAGCCGGAATACCGCCCGGGGATGTGATGCTGACGCTGATATGCGTTACGGTCTGAATGACCGGTGATGTGGTGCCCACGTTCTGCTCCTTTGTTGACTATCGATTGAGTACCGTGATCACTCGGACACTTCGGCTTCGCCAGCGCTACCGGTGAACTGGCTCAGATGGAAGATCACGAACTCAGCCGGCTTGACCGGCGCGATACCGATCTCGCAGACGACCTGACCGGCTTCGATCAGCTCAGGCGGGTTGGTCTCGGCGTCGCACTTGACGTAGAACGCTTCGGCCGGCGAGGCACCGAACAGCGCCCCGCTGCGGTAGATACGAGTCAGGAACGAGTTCACGTTCGTCGACAGGCTCGCCCACAGGCGCTGATCGTTTGGCTCGAACACGCTCCACTGGGTGCCCAGCATGATCGACTCAGCGACGAAGTTGAACAGCCGCCGGACGTTTAGGTATTTCCACTCCGCATCGCTCGAGAGCGTGCGCGCGCCCCAGATCCGGATCCCGCGGCCGGGGAACGCGCGGATGCAGTTGATCCCGTTGCGGTTGAGCTCGCCCTGCTCGGCTTGCGTGATCTGGAACGCGAGACCGTTGGCGCCGCGGATCACCTCGTTGGCAGGCGCTTTGTGAACGCCGCGCGTCTCGTCCACCCGCGCCCAAACCCCGGCGATGTAGCCCGACGGCGGCACCCGAATCGGCCGCCGCGTAAGCGGGTCCATCACCTCGATCCACGGCCAGTACAACGCCGCCATCTTCGAGTCATATCCGGCGGTGTTCATCCGCCATTCGAGTACGTCTTGCGGGATCAGCCCGTCAGGCGTGTCGAGGATCGCCATCCGATCGCCCATCAGTTCGGCGTGCGCAATCATCTTGCCCTGCAGGTCGCGCATCTGCGCGCCGTCGCCGTTGAGGGTGACGACATCCGGCATCACCAGCATGGTCACTTCGTCGAGGGCCGAAGCGGTGCCCATTCCGCGGCGCGTGGCGACGTCACCCTCGAAGTCCGCCGCCGTGATCCCGCCCTGCTCCGCCGCCGGCGGCGCCAGCATGTAAGTGCCTTGTGCCACCCGCACCTCCGGCAGCGCCGCGCCGGTCTCCTCGATCTTGATCAGCTTCGAAGCGGAGTTGACCTTGGTCGCCAGGTAGGAGCGCCCGCGCCTCAGCGTCAGGCCAGGGTACTCCTCACGGGCGGCGCCGCTGGTAACCAGCAGCTTGTAGGTCTGGTCGCTCGGATCCTTGCCCTCCGGCAGCGGTTCCTCGCTGACCTCGATCCAGACCGCCTCGGTGACCCCGGGGCGTGCCACCGCCCGGAAAGCCTCGATCTCGCCGTTGGTGGCAGCCGGCAAAGCCGCACGCGCAACCGACGTCTCCTGCTCGCGCCCGACCCTGACGATCCACGCCAGCGAGCCGCCGTTCATAAAGTATCCGTACACGGCGTGGGCGGTGTACGAGCCCTCCATGAAAGGGCCGTTGCGGGGGGTGTCCGGGTCGCTGTAGAGGTTCGCGAACTGGGTCCAGTTGGAGATCCGCATCGGCTTGTTGATCGGGCCGCCGGGGAGCAGTCCGATGAACGCCGCGACTGCGGTTGCGACGCCCTCGATCGGCTTGTTGCCAGAGGAGACCTCTTCAACGTAAACTGCCGGCGTCAAGTACGTGGGCATGTCACTCCTTACGGGCGGTGGCGAGGGTAGACGACATCAGACACGACAGCAGCCAGCAACATGGTCCCGGTGTTCATAAACAGATCCGCGCGTTGCATCGGAAAAATGCGGCCCCCTGATGGCCCATGTCGGTCAGGCGACCTTATCCTAATGGCTCCGCGCCGGAGTGAAAAGGGGTGTTCATGGCAATCAGGTCGCAAACGTCGCCGGGAATCGAAAACGTGCCCTGCGCCTCTTGCCCGTCGGCGGTTCTGGCCGATACACGATGCGAACCTGCTGGCACCCGCGCGAAGTGAAAGCGCCCCTCCCGATCGCTTGCGGCCCAGCGGCCCGCGTCGGGTAGCGCGATCCAGGCGCCGGCAATCGGCGAACCATCGCGGCTGCGGATCGTGCCCCCGAAGCGGTGCAGTTGCTCGACGGTCGAGCGCGGCGCATCTGACAGCAGCGTACGGATCGTCGTAGTCCGCACCTCCGGCCCGCGCACCAGGGTCGCGCCGGACTCCACCACGATCTGCGCGAC
Organism: uncultured Solirubrobacterales bacterium; assembly: GCA_963709135.1. Classification (GTDB taxonomy): domain Bacteria; phylum Actinomycetota; class Thermoleophilia; order Solirubrobacterales; family Solirubrobacteraceae; genus Palsa-465. Next base: position 332,656 of record CAVPVI010000015.1, read on the forward strand.
GTAGTCGATCGAGGCCTTGTATTGGCCACCGACCGAGGTCCAGAAGTCGGCCTTCTCCTCGCGCGGCCTGCCGACCGACGTGTCGGCGCTCGCCAGCGTCGTGGTGATGTTCTCGGCGATGATCTCCGGAGGGACCTGCGTGTAGGAGAACAAGATCGAGAGCACCTGCGATAGCAGCCTGTGCTCGTCCTCGACCGCCTTGGTCCAGGCGGTCACCGCGTATGTCAGCTCCAGATGCAGGGGCGGATCGGTTATCACAGAGACGCCGTTACCGCGGCGCTCACTCGGGGTCGCCCCGGCGCGGTCGACCGCCTCGCGCAGGTCGTACAGGAACAGGTCGACCGTCGGCCCGGTGAGCTTGCCCGACCACTCCTTCGAGGGAGCATCGAACGCGATCTCGACACCGTCGAAGCCGTGGCGGCCGAGCTCGCGCTTGAGCAGCGCGCGCAGCGCCTCGTCGAGATCGGCGATGGCCGTGTTCAGCGGGACATCGACGACTCGCGTCACGTCCGGGCACTGTACCGGCTGCAGTGGCTGACAGGCGACGCTCGGAGACAAACCTAGGTTGAACTGATTCGTCTTGTTGAGTAACTCCGGGGCGCGGGTCGTGTGGCGCTCGCCGGTCGCGAACTCGAGTACGCCCCCGACTCCCGCGAGGAACTCCTCGAGGTCCGTTGCCGATCGGAGCCGTCGCGGCGGTAAGCCGCGCCGGTGCGGATGCTCTGCAGCCTCAAGCGGTGTGCGTCGCTCACAGTGGGGCGGCTGGCTGTGCGCCGGCTGGCTGCGCGCCGGCTGGCTGTGCGCCGATGCGCTGGCGAGCGCTCGCGTGAGATACGAGAACGACGCCGCGTGCCGCGCCTGGAGCCCGAGCAAACGGCAGCCGGTCTGCACCATCCGATCCATCGCCCCGCCGTAGCGGCGTGCGGCGCAACAGCGCGCGGGAGCACCGTCGACATCGTTGTCGGCGCGCACTACGCTTACGGGCGATGGCGGAGCATGCGAGGCCCGAGCCGGCCGCAAGCATCCAAGCAGCGAGAGTCGCGCGATCCGCTGCGGGGCCGGTGCCGGCCGGCCCGCAGCCGGTGCGCGGCGCCGCGCCGTCGGTAGCCGACGCGTTGGCGCTGCAGCGAGCGCTCGGCAATCGCAGTGCCTCGCGCGTGCTGACGCGCTGGGCGGCACACCCCGACAAGGACAAGAAGGGTCAGTTCATGACCGACGGGATGGCGGATGAGTGGAACCGCTTCAACCCGCCGCTCAGCAAGTAGGGAACCTGCCGCTCAGCAGGTAGGGCCGACCATCTGGCGCGCAAGACAGGAACCCTCCTTGCCTCCTTGCCTCCTTGCCTCCTTGCCTCCTTGCCTCCTTGCCGCGCCCCCTGTCGCGCGAGGTCGGGACGCCTGCGCGGCCTGAGTCTCGTGCCTCCCCGCTCATACAGAGCCTGGGGTTCCTCGCTCAGGTCACGATGTTAACCGCGTTTTGTTGCAGATTCGACGCCAGGCGTCACACACGCATGACTGTTTCCCTGGCAGCCTGAGCGGATGGGCCAACCTCGACGTTCAGCTCGACGCGAAACGTCCCCATCTGGGACGTTTCGCGTCGAGCTGAGCGTGGACGAAGCGTTGGGGCGGGTTGCGGCGGAGCAGCACGCCGTGCTCGAGCTGTCGCAGACCGTCGCCTGCGGGCTGTCGCCCAGCGCCGTTCGTACCCGGGTCGCCCGAAGCCGCCTGTACCGGGTCCATCACACGGTCTTTTCGCTCGTGCCGCCGGAGCTGCTGTCGCGCAATGGCCGCTACATGGCTGCCGTGCTCGCGTGCGGCCCGCGTGCGGCGCTTTCGCACCGCTCGGCCGGCGCGCTGCTCGATCTGGCTCACTCGGACGCCGCGACGATCGACGTAAGCGTTCCCACGCCCGGCGGTCGCCAACGCCGTGCCGGCATCAGAATCCATCGCAGTCTGAGCCTGCGCGCCTGCGACATCGTGCTTGTGAACGGCGTCCGGTGCACATCGGTGGCGCGCACGCTGTTCGATCTCGCCGGTGTGCTCGGCGAGCGCCGCTTGGAGCGGGCGCTCGACCAGGCGGCGATCCTCGAGGTGCTCGACGACCGCGCGCTGCAGGACCAGATGCGTCACAACCAGGCGCGCCGGGCGCAGGCATCGCGGCTTGGTGTGGTGCTCGCCAAGCACGTGCCCGGTAGCACGCCGACCTGGAATGACTTCGAGGAGCGGTTCCTGAGGCTAAGCCGAAGCACTGGACTTCCCGACCCCGAGGTCCAGCAGTGGCTCGACCTCGGAGACGGCGAGCAGATGATCTGCGCCGACTTCCTGTGGCGTGCGCAGCGCGTGATCGTCGAGACGGACGGCTGGCAAACGCACCGCACGCGCAATTCATTCGAATCCGACCGCCGCCGTGACCAGCGCGCGATCAACGCCGGCTGGCGGACGGTGCGGATCACCTGGGTACAGCTCGAGCACGAGCCAGGCCGGCTCGGGAGCTTGCTGCTCAGGTTGGTCTCGGCTACGACCGCGTAGCTGCAGTCGTACCGGGGGACGACCGCGGTCGCCGGAGCGCCCCACGCGACAGGCGCACTACTGAATCCTGGCGCCGGCGGCGGATCCTCGAACAACTGCGTGGAACCGCTCGAAGTCGGCCTCGAGCGTGAGCCGTCCCTGCTTGCCGTATTCCTGCGCGACCGCCCTGACGAGGTGGCGCATCTCGATCGGCGAGTCCTCGTCGGCGGCTCTGAATGCCGCTGCCAGCGAGCAGTTGCGGATCGCTCCGCCCGACAGCTTGAACTGGTTGGCCAGGAAGTCCAGGTCGACGTCGTCGGCCAGCGGCGCCGCCTGCGGCAGCACCAGCCTCCAGATCCGCCGGCGATCCTCAGCCTCGGGGAACGGGAAGTCGACGACGAAGTCGAGCCGGCGCACGAACGCGTCGTCGATGTTGCGCCGGAAGTTGGTCGCAAGGATCACGGCGCCGGGATATGCCTCCATCCGCTGCAGCAGGTAAGCGACCTCGATGTTCGCGTAGCGGTCGTGCGAGTCCGACACCTCCGAGCGCTTGCCGAACAGCGCGTCGGCCTCGTCGAAGAACAGGATCGCGTTGGACCCGTCGGCGGCGCTGAAGATCCGCTCGAGGTTCTTTTCGGTCTCACCGATGTACTTGGACACGATCGTGGCGAGATCGATCCTGAACAGGTCGAGCCCAAGCTCCGCGCCCAGCACCTGCGCCGCCATCGTCTTGCCGGTGCCCGACTCCCCGGCGAACAGAACCTTCAAGCCCTGGGTGCGCGAGACAGTTGCCTCATAGCCCCATTCGGACAGCACGCGGTCACGGTGTCGCAGGTAGGCCGAGACCGACTGCAGCAGATCCAGCTGGCGCTCGGGCAGCACCAGATCAGCCCACGAGTAGGCCGCCGGCAGGTGCGAGGCGAGGTCGCCGACCCGCGAGGACGACGCCTGGCGGGCGCCCATATCGAGATCGGCCGGACCGGGCTGCTGCGTGCCGGCCGAGCGAGCCGCGATCAGGCTGACCTCAGCGGCGGCGGCGATCTGCTCGATCGACAGGCGGAACTTGGCCGCGACCTCGCGCGTGTGCGCCGATCCGGTCAGGCGCGTCCAGGCGCGGTGGCGCTCGCCGAAGCTGGGGAACGGCACCTCGACAAGTAGCGCCGCGCGATCGCTGAGCGCGGCGGCTGCGCGTCGCTGGCCGGCGATCAGCACGAGCCGCTCGGGGCTCTCGTCGATCGTGCGCAGCAGCAGCGCTCGCTCCGTCGGCGAGAGGTCCTCGAGGCCGTCGAGGCACAGCAGCGCCGGCATCAGCGCGGCCGCGAGCCGCGCGTCGGCGAGCGCGAGTGCGCGATCGAGCTCGCGCACGCCCAGCAGCACCAGCGGGATCCCTGCGGCAGCCGCGAGGATCGCGCCCGCGTCGGGTCCGCAGACGACCAGCGGTAGCCGCGTGCGCGCGCCCAGCAGCAACGCGATCCGCGCGGCCGCTTCCTCGCGGCCCGTGGCGGGCTCTGGACCGAGGCGGCGCAGGGCCGCCGCGCTGGTGCCCTCGCCGAGCTCGCTCGCGCCCAGCAGGAACGCCGCGAGGCGATCGGCGAGCTTCACGGGCCGGTCGGCAAGCGTCGTGATCCCGTCGCCGGCGAGCACCCGGATCGCGCCACGCCGCGACAGTGGCGCGTCGGGACCGAAGCACGCGAGCACGTCGCGGCGCGCCACGCCCGCGCCCGCGAGAAGGTCGGCGGCCAGCCGGGCGCTTGGGAGGCGCCGCGTCACGTCGTCCTGAAGATAGGCGTACAGCCGCCCGAAACGGGGATGCAGCTCGGGCGCAGCGCACAGCGCCAGCACCGAGCTGTCGAGCGCGTCGAGTCCGAGCCGCTGCGCGGCCTGCGCGAGCCGCGCGGAGGCGCCTGCGTCGAAGTCCTCGTCGCTGCGCCCCTCGCCGTCCGGCCGTTCTGGGTCGGCCAGCGCGAGCGCCTGCTCGTCGGAGATGTAAAGCCCTCGCAGCGCGTCGTTGGGATCGCTGCCGGCGGCGACGGCTGCCTGCACCGCCTGCGACAGGCGCCCACGCAGGAACTCGAGCCAGTCGAGCTGCGGCTCGGAATTTTTGGCCATCGGTTGCGGTCTAGATCGCGCCACGGGCGGCGTTCTCGGCCTCCCGCTCGAGCGCGTCGCCAGGCTGCGAGACCGTCAGCGCCCCACTCTGGGCGGCGCCGCGCTGCTGCACCACGTGCGCCAGCTCGTGGGTCAGCAGCTCGCGCCCGCCGCTCGTGCCAGGGCGGTATTCGCCAGCGCCGAAGAAGATGTCGCGTCCGACCGTGAACGCCCGTGCCGAGACCGCCCGGTTGAGCGCCGCCGCGTGCTCGTCGTGGTGGATGCGCACGTCGCCGAACGAGTCTCCCAGCACGCCTCCGAGCTCGGTTGCGACGTTCGATTCCAGCGGCCGCCCACCGCCGCTGGCGGCGGCGATCGCCGCCTCGACGTCGGGGTGCACGAGACCGCCCGGCAGGATTCCCTCGCCGTCACTCATGCGGGAGATCATGCGCTGCAAGCCGCGGTTGCCCGTCGCCGACGCGAGCCGCGCCAGCGACTCGAGCAACGACGCCGGCGCCCGGTCGCGCGCGTCGGCGGCGGCCGGGACACGCGCATGGTCGACCTCGGCCCGCGGATGGAGCTCTTCCGGTTCCACGGCGCGAGCATAATGCGCGGGGCTCCGCCGCACAAGGCCACAACGCACCTCGCGGCGCGCTCTCTTCGAGTCACGTGCAAACGTCGGTAGCTCGGTGTCGCCGGCCCGCGGGCCGGCGACCCGCTGGGGCCGGGTACCTAGTCCGAAAGCAAGCGATCGGTGGGCAGCAGTTAGCCGGCGGGTGCCCTTAGTTGACCGCGACCGTGCCGGCGTTGCCGGGGTCGATGATCGAGATTACGCCACCCCACATGCAACTCGCGGTGCAGCCCGTGTGCAGCGCTGGCTGGTTGTTGATCACGACCTTGATCGCGCCTGGGGTCCAGGGGGAGCTGGTCGCCGGCACACACGGCGCCGGCGTCAACACACCCATCGCGGCCGAGGTGGCTGCCGCCACTTCCGGATTGGACGGCGTACCGCACATACCGAACGTGGGGATGTTCATCATCGGCACAAACGCCTGGATGGTCGCTGCCTGCGAGTCAGCGCTGACAGGTGTTCCGGTCGGCAAAGCGGTCAGTGCCACCGGGCTTGGCGGCATCGCCATCGAGCAGCTGATCATCGCTCCACTACTCACCAGCGGCGGCATCGGTACGACTTTACGCTCACCGCGCGCGCGATACAAACCGCGGCTTTTGGAAATAGTTTGCATCACTTTTTGAGAATCCTTGGAGTAAACGCTGGAGCAAGCACCCTCGCCGAGGTACCGTTTCAGCCGTGCTGCCCGAGATCGTCCTCGACGACGTCCGTTTCCAGGAGCTTGTTAGCGAAGCTCGGTCGCGGATTGTGCGTCATGCGCCGGACTGGACCGAGCACAACGTCTCAGATCCGGGGATCACGCTGATCGAGCTGTTTGCCTGGCTCACAGAGATCCTCAGCTACCGCATCGACCGGATTCCAGCGCGTCTGCATCTGGCGTTGCTGGGGCTGATTGGCGTACGCCCGGGAGAGGCGCAGACTGCGACTGCAGAGCTGAGGTTCATGCTGGCGCAACCTGGCGGCGCACTGATCCCGGCCGGGACCGAGGTCGCCTCGACGCGCGCCGCGGGCGGTGAGCTGATCGTGTTTCAGACGACCGAGGACCTCGAGATCTCGCAGCGCCGTCTGGTTGCCTGCGCGCTCCAGCGGGGTGACACGTACACGGCGATGCGGCTCGACGGCGAGCGCGCGTTGGCGCCGGATTCGCCGCAGGCGCTGTTCGGCGACCCGCCGGCGGCCGGCGCCGCGCTGATGCTGGGTTTCGATCAACCGATCGCGCAGTTGGTGATCCGGGTCGCCGTCGACTGCTCGCAGGCGCAAGCGCAGGAGGTCGACCCGTTCGCGCCGCCGCTGGCCTGGGAGGCGTCCGGCCCCGCCGGCGAGTGGTTGGCCGCCTCGGTGGTCAGCGACGAGACCGGCGCGTTCCTGCTCGGCGCCGGCACGATCACGGTCGAGGTGCCGGCCGGCGCGGCGCTTGCGAGCTTTGCGGGGCAGGATCTGCACTGGCTGCGCTGCCGCCTGATCGAGGGCAGTCCGCTCGGCACCGGCCAGCGCTACCTGCGCTCGCCGGAGCTCGCCGCGCTCACCGCGGCAGTCGCCGGCGGCACCGTCGCAGCCGGCCATGCGTGCACGGTGAGCGAGGAGCTGATCGGGACCAGCGACGGCGTCAGCGGCAGCTCGTATCAGCTCCAGCATCGACCGGTGCTGCCACTCGGGCCCGGCGAGGTCCTGCAGGTTCGCGAGCGTGGGGCCCGTGACTGGGTATCGTGGAGGCGGGTCGACTCGTTCGCGACGAGCGCGCCGTACGACCAGCACTTCATGCTCGACAGTGCCGTCGCCGAGGTGCGCTTCGGCCCGGCGATCCGCCAGCCTGATGGCGGCTGGCGACGCTATGGAGCGGTGGCGCCCGCCGGCGCGGCGATCCGCATGAGCCGCTACCGCCACGGCGGGGGCGCCGCCGGCAACGTCGCGCCGCGCACGCTGCAGATGCTGCCGACGCCGATCGAGGCGGTCGCGAGCGTGACCAACCCTCGCGCTGCCAGCGGCGGCGTCGATGCCGAGTCGCTGCAGAGCGTGAGCGAACGGGCACAAATCGAGATTCGCGCGCGCACACGAGCCGTGACGGCGGGGGACTTCGAAGCGCTTACGCTTGCCGCCTCCAGCGATGTCGCACGCGCCCTGTGCGTGTCCCCGGACGGCGGACGCGCGATCCGAGTCCACGTGCTTCCACGGGTTGCGGGCGCCGGTCGCAAACTTGAACTGGCGGATCTGACGCCCGGGCCGCAGCTGATGGCGACACTTGCGGCGGCGCTGAACGAGTGGCGCCTGCTTGGCACCAGCATCCGGGTGCTGCCGGTCGCGTTCAAGGCAGTCAGCGTCGTGGTCGACCTGCGTGCCTCGCCGCGAGCAACGCTCGAGCGCGTGCAGACCGACGTCGAGCACGCTCTGTACGTCTATCTGAACCCCTTGACGGGCGGCTCGCCGGCAGGGCCGGGCGAGGGCTGGCCACGCGGCCGCGCGCTCAACCAAGGCGAGCTGTTCGGGATCGTGTACGCGATCGAAGGCGTCGAGTTCGTGAACATATTGCGCATGTACGAGACCGATCTGCGCACCGGTCAGCAAGCTCCGCGGCCGATCGAAAGCCAGCTGCCGATCGGGCCCGACGAGCTGATCGCTTCTGGCAAGCACATCGTCAAGGCCACGTACCGGGAGTGACGGCGGATGTCTGAGGAACTGGAGCGAGCGCAAGATGGGGACGGCCCGGCGCCGTTCATCACCTTTGCCGGTGCGGGCTTCGGGACCATGCAGATCGAGCGCGCGGTCGGTGACGAGCCGGCTCCGGCGGCGGTGTCCGGGCGCCGGCGCCTGCGCGACAACCTGCCCGGGATCTACGCAGACGGCGATTTTGGGATGCGCTTCCTGTCCGCGCTCGAGTTGGTGCTGGACCCGCTGGTGGCGGTGCTCGACAACCTGCCTGAGCATTTCGATCCCGTTTACGCCCCTCGCGACGTGCTTGACCTGCTGACCGAATGGCTCGGGCTCGAGCACGACGAGGCGCGTTCGGGCGAGGAGCGGCGGCGGATCGTGCGGATGGCGCCCGAGTTGATGCGCCGTCGCGGAACCTGTGAGGGGCTCGAGCTCGCGCTCGCGCTGGCTTTCCCGGACGTGCCGCTGCGGGTGCAGGACGGGGGCTCGGTGACTTGGTCGCTGGACCTGGACGAAGCTGAACCGGCGCCGGCGGATGGTCCCGCGTTCGCCGTTTACTGCGACGTGCCGCTCCCCGAGACGCGCCTAGCCGCGGTGGCGCGGCTGATCGAGCAGTGCAAGCCGGCGCACGTTGATTACCGCCTGCGGGTCAGGGCACCGCGCGCGGGCCAGGAGGGTGGGGGATGAGGCGCGTGGATCAAGGGGGAAAGCGATGAGGACCTGCCGTGCGTGCGGGCGCGAGAACCCGGACGGCCGCGACTTTTGCGAATGCGGCGAGTACCTGCGCTGGGAGCCGACAGGCTACGTGCCGGCCGTGTCCAAGCCGGCGCCCGAGGCCGGGCCGCCGCCCGGACAGGGCGACTCGGCGGCGTCCGCGCAGGATGTCGATCCGAACTTGACGCTGGCCGCCGACGCCCCGCTCGTCGCCGGGCGCGCTTGGGGCACCCCGGCTGCACCCTCGGGGCTGGCCGCGGGCGTCCGGCCCGAGCCGGGCACACCCGGCTTCGGCGATGCGCCACCTGGCGCCGCGGCCTTGCTGCTGCGCCTTCCCGGCAGCGACGGTGCGCCCCCGGGGGTGGTGGCAGTGGACGTGGAGCCCGGGCAGGAAGCGACGATTCTCGGCTTGATCCGCAACCAGTCGGGGGTCGTGGACAACTTCGACCTGTGGATCAGGGGGCTGCCCGACGGCTGGTGGACGATCACCCCGGAGACCGCGTACCTGGTCCCCTACGGCACCGCGGGGATGTACGAGCAGGAGATCCAGATCCAGATCCATCCCCCGCGCCGCCCTGAGGCGCAGGCCCGGCCGTGGGCCTTCGAGGTAGTCGCTGAGTCCCGCGCGTACGGCGGCGAAGTGGCAGCGGCAGCCGCCAGGGCGGTGATCGGCCCGTACTTCGAGGTGGGCACCGAAGTGCGACCCGAGCGCGCCAGCGGCCGGCTCAGGGCGCGCTACAAGCTGGTCGTCCGCAATCGCGCCAATGCCCGCACGGAAGTGAGTCTGAGCGCCGAGGACACCGACGCCGAATGCAACTTCCGCTTCGCCGAGCCGAAGATCGCCCTGGAGCCCGGGAACGCGATGGAGTGCACGTTCAGCGTGTTCCCACCGAAGCAGATCTGGATCGGCAAGCCGCTGGACCGGCGCTTTGCGGTGACCGCGGCGCCGCTCGGCGTGGAGCTCGAGCCGTCGCCGCGCACCGCGGTGTTCCGCCAGCGGGCGTGGCTACCGAAGTGGCTCCCGGTCGCGATCGCCCTCGTGATCGCAGGGGTTGTCTTGGCGCTCAAGCTGCTGCCAAAGCAGACGGTGGTCCCCAACATCAAGGGTCAGCCGACCGAATTCGCGGCGCAGAAGCTGCTCAGGAAGGTCGGTCTGGTGATCTCGCCGAAGAAGCCGGCAACCGTGCCCGTCGTGGGCAAGGCTGTGGCCGGCAGCATCGCCGACCAGAGCCCGCCGGCCGGAGCCAAGGCGACCAAGGGAACGGTAGTCAGCGTCGAGGTCTACACGGGCACCGGGAAGGTGTCGGTGCCGAACGTCGTCGGATTTACTGTTGGGTTGGCCCAACAACATTTGTTCAAATCGACCTTGACGCTCGGCGCGGTCCAGCCGTCGCTGATCCCGACCGACAAGATCTACTCGCAGTTGCCGTTGGCGGGCACGATGGTGCCGGACGGCACCGCCGTGGCCGTGTTCCTGCAGGTGCCGACACCCGGCAGCACCACCCCCACCACTCCCACCACTCCCACCACGGCCGGCACGTCCGGCACGTCCGGCACGTCCGGCACGTCCGGCACGTCCACGAAGGCGACCAGCACGACGACATCGGGCGCTTCGACATCCAGCGGCTCAAGCAGCTCCAGCGGCTCCAGCGGCTCGAGTAGCTCCAGCGGCTCCAGCGGCTCGAGTAGCTCCAGCGGCTCCAGCAGCTCGAGTAGCTCCAGCGGCTCGGGCGGCGCTGGTGCTGGTGCTGGTGCTGGGGGCGCGGTCGGTGGGGCCGTCCTTCCGATCGCGGCCCTCGCCGCCGAAGTCGGCAAGGGGCCGATCGTGATCCCGGCGCTCAGCGGCGATCCGACCGCGGCCGCCGCCAAGCTCTCCCAGCTGCACCTATCCCCGCATCCCATCAACGAGCTGTCGACGGTTCCGGTCTTGCAGGTCGCCGGCACCGTGCCGGCCGCGGGCTCCAAGGTCGCCAGGGGCGCGCAGGTCGACCTGATCATCTCCAGCGGCCCGCCACAGCTCGCCTACGACAACGGCGAGTCGATCTCGGTGATCAACTCGTCGACGTTGCAGCCGTCGGGAGCCGTCGCGGGCGGCAGCGGAGCGGCCGTTGAGCCCTCGTGGAGTCCCGACGGAACCGAGCTGGTGTACTCGCAGAACGGCCAGCTGGTGCTCGACCAGCCCAACGTCAAGAATGCCGTGCCGCGTCAGATGACCGCGGCGCAGGCCGGGGTCACCGATGTGAACCCGTCGTTCGCGCCGACCACGAGCGCACGGATCCTCGCGTTCATCCAGCGCGGCCCCAGCGGGGCCCAGCTCTGCTTCTCCACGATCGGAATCGGAAAATACGCGCTGACTGCCAGCTGCACGAACGCGCCGGGGTGGGATCTAGGCGGCCAGGTCGACTGGTCGCCGGACGGCTCGACGATCCTCGTGCTCGGGACCCAGAACCCCGGCGCGAGCACGCCAGGCTCGAGCCCGCCCGCTTCGACGTTTGGCCTGCTCGCGTTCAACACCAACACGCCATTCTCGACGCAGGCGTCCAACTGGAACCACGGCACGCTCGAGACAAACGACTCGGTCGCCGGCCAGGGCGTGTTCGCGGGTGCGTTCTCGCCCAACGGCAAGCGGATGGCGCTCGTCTCGGGCGTCAGCAGCGACGACTTCCACGTCTACATCGTGCCGGCCGATGACTTCAACCCGACGCCGGCGCAGGAGCTCCCGGTGCGCGCCTGCCAGGTCAGCTGGCGCTCGGACGGCCTCGAGCTGGCGGTGATGGACCCCGACGGCGACTGCGGTCCGAATGCCACCGGGACGATCTTCGGGATCAGCCTGGTCAGCCTGGTCAGCATGCGCAATCCGACGGTGCTCGCCACCGGTGCTGCGCACCCCGCCTGGCAGCCCGTTCCGGGAGGTGGCTGAGATCCCCGTCCCTGGCTCCCAGCGAGGCTCCGAGCCGCTCGTGCTCGTGCTCCCCGGCGGCGCGCGATACCCGCTGCGGGACGGGATGACGATCGGGCGCGGCGAGGACGCAACCGTGAGGCTCGACGACCGTACCGTCTCGCGGCAGCACGCGCGGATCGTCGAGTCGGCGGCCGGCCCCGCGATCGAGGACGCAGGCTCCCGCTTCGGCATCACCGTCTCGGGACAGAAGCTGCAGGAGCCGCGCGTCCTGGTCGCCGGGCAGGAGATCCAGCTCGGGAACATCGTGCTCAGGGTCGAGCGAGCAAGGCCGCGCAGTGCCGGGGCGGGGGTTGCAGTCGCGCCCGCCGGCCCGGCGGGCGTTGCCGGCGTTGCGGGCGTGGTGGGTCGTGCCGGTCCGGCCGGCGTGGCGGGTTCGCTCGCGGCGCCCGAAACGTCACCGAACGCGACAATCGTCGTTCCGGTCGGAGCCACCGAGATGGGCTTGCGAGCCCCGCCGCGAGTCTCGCGGGACGGCGCGATCCGGCCGCGCCTGCGCTCCGGCTGGGCACTGAAGCGCGTCGAGGACGATCCGGGAGAGGAGCGTTATGTCCTCAGGGACCTGCGCAGCGGCTCGTTCGTGCGGATCGACGCGTCCGACGCCAAGCTGCTGCGGTTACTCGACGGCTCGCGCACTGTCACCGAGCTGCTGGCGACTGCGAGCGAGCTCGTCGGCGAGCACGGCTCCGGGCGGTTGGCCCGTCTGATCGCCGACTTCGGTGAACGCGGACTGCTCGAGGGCGTCGCCCCGACGCCGCGCCAGGAGGCGCCGCCGAACCTGCTCCAGCGCGCCTTCAAGGTGCGGGAGCGCACGTTCGGCTGGGTGCCCGAGTACTTCAAGACCGCCTACCGGCACTGGGGACGACTGTACTTCTCGCCGCTGTCGGCGACGTTCCTGGTGCTGCTCTCGCTGGCGGGGGTGGCCGTGTTCTCCTACCTGATCGGCGCTCGCCACGAGACCCCGCTGGTGGTCGCGCACCGCCTACTGGTCGGCGGCGCGGTGTTCATCGCCGGGCGCTTCGCGATCGTGATGGTGCACGAGCTCGCACACGGGCTGGCGCTCGCGCATTACGGCCGCAGCACCAGTCGCGCCGGCTTGCGGCTGCTGTTCATCTTCCCTTACGCGTTTGTGGATTCCAGCGAGTCGTACTTCGAGCCTCGCAACCACCGGATCGTGATCAGCGCCGCGGGACCGTTGTCGGACTTCTCGCTCGCCGCGCTGTTCTCGATCCTGTGCGCGATCGCGCCGAGCGGCAACGTCCGCGAGGTGTTCTTCCAGCTCGCATTCGCCGGGTACGTCGGCGGCTTCTTCAACGTCAACCCGTTCCTGGACCGCGACGGCTACCAGATCCTCTGCGACTGGCTGCGGGAGCCGGCGCTCAAGCAGCGCGCGCGTGCGCAGCTCCGCCAGCGGATCTCCGGGCAGCTCAGTGGCGAGCAGACCTCGCCGGTGCTGGGTCGCTACGCGGTCGCCGGCCTCGTCTGGTCCCTGATCGGGGCCGGGTTCGTCGCGGTGCTATCACTGCGCTACTACGGACGGCTCAGCGCGCTCGCCCCGCAGAGCCTGGTGCTGGCCGGTTTCATCCTCTTCTTCGTCGTCCTGCTGCTACCGATTCCGGTAGCGCTCGGGGCGCCGCTGGTCAGCCGGGCGCGTTATGGATCGCCGGAGGTCAACCGTGTCATCCGTTGATGATGATGAGGTGCGGGTTGGTCGGTTGATTGAGCGGTTGTTGGTGGATCCGGAGTTTCGGGCGCGTTTTCGTGGGGATCCGGCGGGTGTGTGTGTTGAGGTGGGGTTGGTGGGTTTGGCGGCGCAGTTGGGTGGTGTTGGTGGGGGGATGGAGACTTTGGAGTTGCGGGAGTCTCGTTCGAGTTTGGCTGGGGTGGTGATGGCGGTGGCTGCGGAGGGGGTGGCGTTGGAGCAGTTGTCGCGGGTGGTTGAGCATGGGTTGCCGGGTGGTTTGGGGAAGTTGTTGCGTGGGGGGAAGTTGCCGGGCGGTGGAAAGTTGCCGCGTGGGGTGAAGGTGCCGGGTGAGGTGTCGGGGGTTCGTCGGGAGGTGCAGGGGGTGCGGCGTGAGGTTGCGCCGGGGGCGCTCGAGGGTCGTGTGGCGCGTGCGGCGGGGGTGCCGGCGGGGTCTGTGAAGGCCGCGGCTGGTGACGCCGCTGCGGCCGCGGCCGCGCAGCACGGCACGGCGGCTGGGCCCTCGGGTGCGGCGGTAGAGCAGTCTGCGGCGGTTCCGTCTTCGGGTGGGGCGGGTCAGCAGTCCGCCGTTGCGACGTCTTCGGGTGCGGCGGTTCAGCAGTCTGCGGTTGATCCGTCTGTGGCTGCGAGTGCTCCGTCGGGTGCGGCGGTAGAGCAGTCTGCGGCGGTTCCGTCTTCGGGTGCGGGGGTTGAGCAGTCCGCCGTTGCGCCGTCTTCGGGTGCGGTGGTTGAGCGGTCTGCGGCTGTTTCGCCTGCTTCGCTGTCGGCTGCGGGTGGTGGTGGTTCCGGTGGGGTTGTGGGTGCTGTGAGCTCGGGCGTGTCGGCGGGTGTTGGTGGTGGGGTGGCGCCGGTTGGGGTTTCGGGTTTGTTGGATGCGTCGGGGTTTTCGGCGAGTGTTGGGGTGCGGGCGTGGTTGGGGTCTGGTGGGGTGGATCCGCGGGTGGTGTCGGTGTTGGATTCGGTGTTGGCGCATTATTCGATTGGTGTGGCGAATGTTGAGGTGTTGAGTTCGCCGGTGCATGTGCAGGCGTTGGATATCGTGTCTGTGGATGGTCAGCCGGTGGGGCCGGATAATTTTGCGGCGCGGGATTTGGTGACTGAGATCGCGGCGATGGATCCGGGTGTGCGTCCGGATGAGATCGGGACGCCGTGGCCGATTCAGTCGCAGGGGTTTTTTTCGGATGCGAGTTCTGCGGGGAGTTTGCATTTGGCGTTTGAGCTGCCGGGGACGGGTGCGGGGTCTTCGGAGGTGGCGGGTTATGCGGGTGCGGCGGCTGGTTCTGGGGGGGCTGGTTCCGGGGTGGCTGGTTCTGGGGTGGCTGGTGCGGGCACGGCCGCGCGGATGGACTACGCGATCGGCGCCCAGCCGCCCGTAGAGCCGGCCGCTTCACCGGCTGTCTCCTACCCCGCAGCCTCGTATCCCGCCGCCTCCTACCAGGCGTCAGGGGGCGCGCATGTGTCCTACCAGGTACCCGGGGAACCCAACGTAGCCGGGCAAGTGGAGCAACTCGCGGGTGCGGGCGCACCGCCGAGCGCGCTGCCGCTCGATCCCGGCGCCGCTGTCAAAGTCGACGCGATGGTCGCGAAGGCAAATTCGCTCCTCGGCTTGCCGTACATCTTCGGCGGCGGCCACGGCGGTTGGGGTCCCAGTCCGGGCTATGACTGCTCTGGCTTCGTGTCCGCCGTCCTGCACGCCGGCGGCTATCTGAGCCAGCCGTGTGATACCGCGGACCTTGTCGGGCAGCCAGGGATCGCGACCGGGCCGGGGCAGCTGGTCACGATCTTCGATCGCAACGTCCCGGACTCGGGAGGCGACCCTCACGTGATCGTTTGCATCAACGGCCAGTTCTACGAGTCCGGCGGCATGCACGGCTCGTGGGGCGGAGGTGGCGGCGTCGAGAAGATCGGCCGGCCGTCGGCCGCGTACCTGGCGACCTTCCAGAACGTCCTGCATCCAGTGGGATTGTGAGCTCAGAACCCGTGAACAGCACGCGATTGTGATGACTTTGCCGCCCGATGATGATGAGGTGCGGGTTGGTCGGTTGATTGAGCGGTTGTTGGTGGATCCGGAGTTTCGGGCGCGTTTTCGTGGGGATCCGGCGGGTGTGTGTGTTGAGGTGGGGTTGGTGGGTTTGGCGGCGCAGTTGGGTGGTGTTGGTGGGGGGATGGAGACTTTGGAGTTGCGGGAGTCTCGTTCGAGTTTGGCTGGGGTGGTGATGGCGGTGGCTGCGGAGGGGGTGGCGTTGGAGCAGTTGTCGCGGGTGGTTGAGCATGGGTTGCCGGGTGGTTTGGGGAAGTTGTTGCGTGGGGGGAAGTTGCCGGGCGGTGGAAAGTTGCCGCGTGGGGTGAAGGTGCCGGGTGAGGTGTCGGGGGTTCGTCGGGAGGTGCAGGGGGTGCGGCGTGAGGTTGCGCCGGGGGCGCTCGAGGGTCGTGTGGCCCGTGCGGCGGGGGTGCCGGCGGGGTCTGTGAAGGCCGCGGCTGGTGACGCCGCTGCGGCCGCGGCCGCGCAGCACGGCACGGCGGCTGGGCCCTCGGGTGGGGTGGTAGAGCAGTCTGCGGCGGTTCCGTCTTCGGGTGCGGTGGTTGAGCAGTCCGCTGTTGCGCCGTCTTCGGGTGCGGTGGTTGAGCGGTCTGCGGCTGTTTCGCCTGCTTCGCTGTCGGCCGCTGGTGGTGGTGGTTCCGGTGGGGGTGTGGGTGCTGTGAGCTCGGGCGTGTCGGTGGGTGTTGGTGGTGGGGTGGCGCCGGTTGGGGTTTCGGGTTTGTTGGATGCGTCGGGGTTTTCGGCGAGTGTTGGGGTGCGGGCGTGGTTGGGGTCTGGTGGGGTGGATCCGCGGGTGGTGTCGGTGTTGGATTCGGTGTTGGCGCATTATTCGATTGGTGTGGCGAATGTTGAGGTGTTGAGTTCGCCGGTGCATGTGCAGGCGTTGGATATCGTGTCTGTGGATGGTCAGCCGGTGGGGCCGGATAATTTTGCGGCGCGGGATTTGGTGACTGAGATCGCGGCGATGGATCCGGGTGTGCGTCCGGATGAGATCGGGACGCCGTGGCCGATTCAGTCGCAGGGGTTTTTTTCGGATGCGAGTTCTGCGGGGAGTTTGCATTTGGCGTTTGAGCTGCCGGGGACGGGTGCGGGGTCTTCGGAGGTGGCGGGTTATGCGGGTGCGGCGGCTGGTTCTGGGGGGGCTGGTTCCGGGGTGGCTGGTTCTGGGGTGGCTGGTGCGGGCACGGCCGCGCGGATGGACTACGCGATCGGCGCCCAGCCGCCGGCGGCACCTACCGCCGGCGTCTCATACGCGGGCGTCGCCGGCGAGCAGAGCGCAACGGCCGGCGCTCCCGGCCAGCTTTCGGTCGACGCGACCTCGGCTGGCGGCGGCGGCAGCGTCGACGCCGGCTCCTCGGCCGTCGGCGCAAGTTCCGGAACCACATCCGGATCGGGTCCCGAACTGCTCAGCAGCTTCCCCGCCACCGGTGCGAGCGCAGACGCCGCGTCGCAGTCCACCTCGCCGGTGGCACACGCGGCATTCGAAGCCGCCAAGGGCGAGCTCGGAGTTCCGTATCAATGGGGTGGCACGAGCCCGAGTACCGGCTTTGACTGCTCGGGTCTGATGCAGTGGGCCTATCACCAGGCGGGCATCAATCTCCCGCGCGACGCCGCCGACCAGTTCAATGTCGGCACACCGGTCAGCCTCACCGATCTGCGCCAGGGCGATCTCGTGTTCTTTCGCATCAGCGGCGGCGAGGTTGATCACGTCGGCATGTACGTCGGCAACAACGAGTTCATCGAGGCACCCGCCACCGGCCAGGACGTGCAATACGCGAACCTCAACGACCCCTATTGGACGCAACATTTCGCGGGCGCGCGCCGGGTCGTCGCGTTCAACCCCGACGATCAGGACGCCAGCGCGTCCAGCAGTTCGGCCGTCGCGTCGTCGCCGACCTCCGTTTCGTCCGAGGTAGCGTCAGCACCGGCTTCGGTGCCGTCCGAAGTAGCGTCCGCGCCGCCGGTTCCCGACGCGACCAGCACGCCGGTCAGCGCGACGCCGACCGCGGACGCGCCGGTCAGCGACATGCCAGCCGGCGTGACGCCGGGAGCCGTGACGCCGGGAGCCGTGACGCCGGGAGCCGTGACGCCGGGAGCGGTTCCCGCCAGCGCCGCCGTGGCTGGTGCGGCCGCGTCGGGCACCGGTAGCCTTGCGTCCGGAACGGTCGCCTTCAAGGCGATCGGCAAGGCCAGCGCATCGATGCATCGCAACACTGTGCAGTTCCTGCCTGCCGTTCAGCCCGCGTCTAGCGCGTCGACCGCCCAGGCGTCTGGGTTGCCGGCGGAGGCTGGACAGGCGTCGGCCGCCGGCCAGCTTCCGGTCGCGTCGAGCACCGCCGGGCAAATCAACGTCGATGCGATGCCGGGCCAGGGGTCCGCCGCCCAGGCGGACCTGCCGGGCCAGGAAGCCGCCCTCCAGCAAGAGGTTTCCAGCCAGGGAGTAGCGGTCCAGCAAGAGGTTCCAGGAAGCTCTCAGCCGGTCGAAGGTGCCGGTGTCGCGGTCTCGGAGATGGCGGGATCGATCACCGTCAGCTCACCGATCCTGACCAGCGGCCAGGAGGTGTTCGCCGCACACCTGGCGCAGCTCACCGGGCTCAGCCCGCGCGTGATCGCGGCTTGGGAATTGGCCGAAGAGTCCGGCGGCTATGCGCAGGCGCGCCAGGCGGCATCGAACTACAACTGGCTGAACATCGGTTACTTCGACAGCGGGCCGGGGCAGATCGCGTTCAACAACGCGTTCAGCGACCCCGTCACGGCGGCCGAGCAGACCGCGAAGTTCCTGCAGGGGAGCTGGGGTGGCGCTAGCGCCAGTATCCGCGCGATCCTTTCGAGCGTCGGCCAGAGTCCGGAGCAGCAGATCTCGGCGATCGCCAATAGCGACTGGGCGAGCAGCCACTACTACGGTGGCTCGAGCTTGCGCGGAACCTTCAACGAGCTGGCCGACATGCAGGTGCAGGTGTCCGATCCGACGCAGTCGTTCTAGTGCATGAAATGCGGAGCAGTTGCGTACAGCGAGAGTGGCGCGCGCCGAGCAAGAGCAACCCCGCGGTCAGGGGACGAAGGCTCGCTCGAGCGTGTTCGAGCGGACGATTTGAAGCTCGCTCGATCGGTTTGCTCATTCGATGTCGATTTTCGAGCTGGTACGGACAATCCAGCGCTCTAGACAACGGATTGTTCGTCCGGTCACGCTGAAGGGCGTTCCAACTTCTAGCCGATTGTGTACCCGTCCTGCTCCAGGCCGCCGAACGCGGCGGAGAGCGCTCTGCCAGCCTGATGGATTCTGGTCGCCGCGGCGCTGTAGCCGTGCTGGTCGCCGTGCGTGACCGCTCTCCCGAGGTTCTTGTAGCCGCTGGCGAGTCGCTGCAGCGCGCTCACCAGCGCGGCCGCTGCGTTCGCGCTCGCGGGCCCGGGCGTCAGCTTCGCTGCGTCGTTTGCGGCGGCACCGTTCGCACGGCTCAACCCCACTGCGGCAGCCGCTTGCTCATTCGGGTCCTTGGCGCCCGCGAGCGAGCGCTGCGCGGTGGCGGTGGCGGAGTTGAGCTTGGAAACAATCGCGCTGAGCTTGGTCGCATAGGCGGGATCGACTCCGAACGGCAGCACCTGCTGGGCGCGTGTGCGCAGCGACCAGATCGCGTGCTCGCAGATGATCGCAAACGCCCTCGCGTTGACGCGCGGCGCCACGCAAACAGCGGTCGCCACGCCCAGGTTGGTCCGCAGCACGTAGATAGACTCGGGGCTGGAGGAGCCAACCGGCACGAGGTCGTGGTAGCGAATCAACAACTGTGTGCCGAGCTTGACAGCTGCGCCCTGCGGTGGGCTCCTGAGGCTCGCGGTGAACTTCGCCGAGAGCCACGTTGAGTTCGTCGAGTTGGCTGTGCCCAGCACCAGCGCGCCGTCGGTGGCGGGATCGCCGGGACTGAGCGTCGTTGGATTGGCGAGCTGCAGGAGGGCCGTTTGCGCCGGTGCGGCGCCGGTTGCCTGCTTCCACGACCCCGGGTAGGAGATAGCCAGAGCGCCCGCGGTCGCGTGCTTGGTCGACGTGGTGCTGGTGCCGCCGGAGCTCGGCGCGACCAGGAATCCAACGGCGGCAGCGGCGATGCCGACGATCGCGGCGAGCGCACCGATCGGAGCCCTACGGGTTGCGCCCTGGGCGGGCTTCGCGACGGCTGCGCGCTCGGCTACTGCCGGCGCCGACGGTTGCGGTTCGGGCTCGGGCTCAGGCAATGACTCCGGCAATGGCTCCGGCTCCGGCTCCGGCGATAGCTTCGGCTCCGGCGATAGCTCCGGCACCGGCAATAGTTCCGGCTCAAGCAGCTGCTCTGATTCCGGCTCGCTGCCAAGCGCCGGCGTTGGAGCGATCGTGAGATCCGCCGTCTCCGGCGCCGGGACAGCGCTCGCCGGAGCGAGAACCGGCGACATCGGGGCAACCGGCGACAAAGAGGCAACCGGCGGCGCAGAGGCAAGCGGCGGCGTTGTTGCGGGCGCGAGCACGGGTGGAGCGGCGTCGGGCGGCGGTGTTGCCGTGGGCGTGAGCACGGGCGGGGGCGCGTCGGCTGGCGGCGTTGGCGCGGGCGTGAGCACGGGCGGTACCGCGTCGGCCGGCGGCGTTGGCGTTGGCGTGGGCGTGGGCGTGGGCGCGGGTGGCACGCCGCCAGCCGCCGCCGGCGTCTTGTCAACGGGCGGTGTCTTGTCAACTGGGGGCGCCTTGTCAACTGGGGGCGTCTTGTCAACGGGCGGCGTCTTGTCAAGGGGCGGCGTCTTGTCAACCGGTGGCGGCGCCGGCAGCTTGCGATGCGGAACGAACGTGACGAACGACTCGGCGGCTGGGGTTGCCGAGGGGGTCGGCGTAAGGATGCTGGCCTTGCTGTCGAACGGCGCCGGGGTCAACGGCTTCGCGTCGCGCGCGGCGAGCAGATCGTCGAGCAGGCGTGCGTGGCGGCGCCAGAGCGGGCCGACGAGCGTCACGAGCAGATCCTCGAGCGGCTCCCAGGCGAGCAACGCGTGCCGCACGCGCTCGTTGGGATCCTTGACGAGCAGTGCGTCGATCCAGCGCGAGAGGCCGGGATCGACGTCGGGACGCACATCGATCGGCGAGGGGATCGTCTCGTTGACGTGCTTCATCAAGATCGCGACCGGGGCCTCGGTGTCGGCGAACGGCACGTCGCCGACGACCATCTCGTAAGCGAGCACGCCGACCGAGTAGAGGTCGGTCCACGGTCCGATCTCGCCTGCCATCGCCTGCTCGGGCGCCATGTAGGCCGGCGTCCCGACCGTCATCCCGGTGGCCGTCATGAACTGGGTGCCGGCCCGCTGCGTCGCGCGGGCGATCCCGAAGTCGGCGAGCTTGACGCTGCCGTCGGCGGTCACCATGATGTTCTCGGGCTTCAGGTCGCGGTGCACGATGCCGTGTTGCTCGGCGTGCGCGAGCCCCGCGAGCACGCCTTCCAGGATCCCTCCGATCTGCGGCATCGAAAGCTGCTTCATGTAATGGCGCAGCGATCCGCGGGGCACCAGTTCCATCGCGATGTAGGGCGTGCCGGTGTCCTCGAAGTACTCGAGCACGGTAACGATGTTGGGGTGGTTCAGCGACCCCGCGAGCTGTGATTCGCGCAGGAACCGGTGCGCAAATTCGGCCGACCCGGCATGGAAGCGACTGAGTTCCTTGAGCGCGACCTGGCGGTCGAGATCGAGCTGCTTGGCGGCGTAGACGACCGCCATGCCGCCGCGGCCGATCTCCCGCAGGATCTCGTAACGACCAACGACCCGAGATGGCGCAAAACCGCCCGTCTGATCTTCCCTGGCCATCCGCTCAGACCTCTTCCCTGGCCATAGGCTCAGACCTCTTCCCTGGCCATCGGCTCAGACCTCTTCCCTGGCCATAGGCTCAGACATCTTCCCTGGCCATCCGCTCAGACCTCTTCCTGGCCATAGGCTCAGACTCAGACCTCGCCCGGTCATCCGCTCAGACCTCGTTGAGGTGAGATAACTGCACCCGCGCGACCGTTGGAAACGCAGTTCGCACAGCCAGCAAGGCTACTCGGTTGACAAGCCTGGTCGGGCTCTGACGGTGCTTTGGTGGCTCGTTGGAAGCTTCCGTTTGAAGGCAGGCTCTGCGAGCCAGCGCCACCGATCGGGGATGCCCGGGTGCCCGCAGCGGCGCCAAGCGGCATGCTGAGGAGCCCAAACCGGCGCCAGCCGCGCCGCTTTGGGTTCTTGGCCTTCGTGTAGCCGCCCAAGAACCCAATCCGGTAAGGACGCCAACGGTTTGGGTTGGTGAGCATGCTCAGTACCACTCCTGACCCGTTCACAACTCGAACCAGACCCCGATCCCACCGAGCTCGAGCGCCCCATCAGGCCGGCAGGCCGTCAGACGCCCATCAGGCCGGCAGGCCATCAGACAACGTGAGGGCCGCCAGAAGCAGGGGCACCCGGTCGCCCTCAAGTACTCCCTGTATTATCGCTGCGAGCGGGCAAGCGGGCGGCGTCAGACACGCCCAGCCACTCACCGGCTTCCAGCGCTGATTCCCTGCGGGTGCCCTGCGCGAGTTCGATCCCGCTGGCTCTTACTCGCGTCCGACCTCTTGGTCGTCTTCCTCGAGCTCGTCGGGAGCGTCATCGCCGTTGCCTGACGCCTCGCCGGGGTGATATTCAATTTGGAAAGCCTCGAGCAGTTCGTCGCGCCGGTTTTCGTCGACCGGCGTCTCATCGGAGATCTGCACCCAATCGGCGCCCTCGAACTCCTCCATGTTGAAGATCTCGGCGTCAATCTCGGGCGAGTCGTCGACGATGAGAAGAACCTCGGTCTGGGGGTTGAAGTACGTCCCAGGTCGGTTGAGAAGATCCTCTAGCTCAACGCGTCGTGCATTAGCCATACGCCGCAGCCTAACGCGATTCGCGGCGATTTGCCGCCACGTCTTAGCTCGTCCGCGCCGAACCGGATAGGCTACGTCCGGACTCTGACACCGTCATTTCACCCGATCGTCGGTAGCGGCTGGCGCGCGGCCCACAGACGCCGCCAGAGCCGACACGAGGGACGCAACCAAGGAGAGAAAAGCAGTGGTTGATTTCAGCCTGACCGATGAGCAGGAAGACATCCGCAGATTGGCGCACGACTTCTCCGAGAAGGAGATTCGTACCGTCGCCTGGGAGCTCGACCCGGAAGGGATCTTCCCGGCCGACATCGTGAAGAAGGCGTGGGAGGTCGGCCTGATGAACAGCCACATCCCGGCTGCGTACGGCGGACCCGGCCTCGATTATCTGACGGGCACGCTGATCGAGGAGGAGCTCGGCTGGGGCTGCTCCGGGGTCGCGACGACGCTCACCTGCAACGGCCTTGCCGCCGCGCCGATCATGCTCGGGGCTTCCGAGGAGATCAAGAAGAACTATCTCGGCCGCCTCACCGAGGAGCCGCTGCTGGCGTGCTTCTGTCTGACCGAGCCGGACGCCGGCTCCGACGTCTCCGGGATGAAGACGGTCGCCACCAAGAAGGGCGACAAGTGGGTCATCAACGGCTCGAAGTGCTTCATCACCAACGGTGAGTACGCCAACTTCTACACCGTATTCGCGAAGACCGACAAGGAAGCCGGCCACCGTGGCATCTCGGTCTTCGTAATCCCGCGCGACGCCGGCGTGATCGTCGACAAGCACGAGGACAAGCTCGGTCAGCGCGCGTCGAACACTGCGACGATCACGTTCCCCGACGTCGAGATCCCGCTCGACCACCTGGTCGGCCAGGAGAACCACGGCTTCAAGCTCGCGATGCAGACCTTCGACCGCACCCGCCCGGGCGTCGGCGCGATGGCCGTCGGCGTGTCACGCGCCGCGCTCGAGTTCGCCGCTCAGTACTCGAAGGAGCGCGTGCAGTTCGGCGTGCCGATCGCGATGCACCAGGGCATCCAGTTCATGATCGCCGACATGGCGACCAAGGTGTACCTGTCGCGCCTGGCCGTCTGGAACTCGGCGTCGCTGCTTGACGCCGGCAAGCGCAACACGGCCGAGTCGTCCTACGCGAAGCTGTTCGCCGGCGACACCGCGATGGAGGTAACGACCGACGCCGTGCAGATCTACGGCGGCTACGGCTTCATCAAGGAGTACAAGGTCGAGAAGCTGATGCGCGACGCGAAGATCCTGCAGCTGTATGAAGGCACGGCGCAGATCCAGCGTCTCGTGATCGCTCGCGAGGTATTGCTGGGCGGCTGATCGCACAGTAAGCCGGATTTGAAGAGGGGCCGCCCGCAGGCGGCCCTTTTTCTTTGCGCTGATGTGGTCGAGGGCTTGCGTCCGGTTTGCAACGCGCGGCGGGCGACGCCGACCGCCGCAGTCTTTAGAGTCCCGGGCATGAGAGCGTTCGTTACTGGCGCGACGGGTTTCATCGGGGGTCGCCTGGTGGCGAAGCTGCGCGAGCGCGGCGACGAGGTCGTGGCGCTGGTCCGGACGCCCGCGAAGGCCGATCCGCTACGCGAACTGGGCTGCGAGGTTGTGACGGGTGACCTCACCAGCAAACAAGCGATGCAGGCGGCGATGTGGGGCGCTGACGGCGCCTTCCACGTCGCGGCCGTCTACAAGGTGGGAGTCCCGAAGTCCGAGCAGGAGGCGATGCTGCGCGCGAACATCGACGGCACCGCCAACGTGCTCGACGCCGCGATCGCCGTCGAGGTGCCGCGCATCCTGTATGTCTCGACCTGCGGCGTGTTCGGTAACACGCACGGCGATGTTGTGGACGAGAGCTACCGCCGCGACCTCGCCGACGGATTCCTGTCGACCTACGACGAGGCCAAGTACCGCGCGCACGAGCTCGCCGAGGACCGGATCGCGAAGGGCGCGCCGATCGTGGTCGTGCAGCCCGCCGCCGTGTACGGCCCCGGCGATCACTCCGAGCTCGGCAATTTGATCGAGCAGACCAGGCGCGGCAGGATGCCGATGATCCCGTTTGGCTCAATGGGAATCGGTTTCGTGCACGTCGACGACGTCGTGGACGGGATCCTGCTCGCGTTCGAGAAGGGCGAGCTCGGCGAGTCCTACGTGCTGTCCGGCGAGCTGGCGACGATGAAGGATCTCGTCCAGGAGACCGCGCACCTGGCGGGCCGCCACGTGCCGAACATTCCGATGCCCACGCTCGCGATCAAGCTCTCGGCGCCGCTGGGCTTCCTCGTCGGGCCACTGCTCGGCTTCCCGCCCAACCTGCGCGAGCTGATCAGCGCCTCCGACGGCGTCACCATGTGGGCCAGCGACCTGAAGGCCCGCCGCAAGCTCGGCTTCTCCCCACGCCCGCTCGAGCAGGGCCTGCGCGACACGCTCGCGTGCGGCGACGTCGCGGCCGGCTGGTAACAGCCACTAGCCGGCGCCGGCGACTTCGGCGACCTTGCGGTACAGGGGTTGCTCGCGGCGGATCAGGTCGGGGTTGGTTCCGTGAACGGCCGCGAGCTCGAGCGTCAACAGCTGCAGCGCCAGCGCCCCGGCGATCAGCGCCTCGGCGCGCGAGGCCAGGTGCGGCCTTGCCAGCTGCGCGGTCGGCATCTCGAGCACGGCGGCGGCCGCGGCGACGCTCGCCGCGCGCGCGTCGCGAACCATCGCCTGGGCGGGGTCGAAGCGCAGCAGCACGAGTCCCGTATGCATGTCCGCGGCCGGCAGGTGCCCGTGCAGGATCTTCTCGACGCCCAGCGGCGTGCAGGGGATGTGGACGGCCTCCTCGAGCTTCAGGGCCAGCTCGGCCGCGGTGATCTCGTCCACGCCCGAGCCGACGATCAGCAGTCGCCGGGCCCTCGCCAGTTGCGCCGCGTCGACGCGGCGCTGCATGTGCGCGGCGAGCTCGTGGTCGATCAAGGTCCGGGCGCAGGCGGTGCTCAGGCCGGCGCCCAGCGCACACAAGAGGATCGGCGACAGGTAGGCGACCGTGTGGCACCACGAGCGGTCAAGCAGCGGCGTCGCGAGCGTCTGGAGACCCGCGGGGGCCCGCCCGGGCCGCGCCGTGATCAGCAGCGCCGTCGAGCCGCGGGCGGTCGCGTGACGCGCGGCCGCGAGCGTCGCGGCGGTGCCGGCCTCGTGCGAGATCGCCACCAGCAGCCCCTGGGCCGGCGGCTCCAGCTGCGCCTCGAAGGCATCACGGACGCTCACCGCAGCGCCCGGCAGCGTCTGTCGCAGGATTGCCCCGATCGCACGCGCGGCGTGCTCGCTGGTCCCGGCTCCACAAACGACGATCGGCTCGCCCGCCTGGGCCGTCTGGGCGACCCGCGCGGCCAGCAGGCCGGCCGCGCCGGAGCGTTCGATCTGTGCGGGAAGCCCGGGCTCGGCGTCGATCATCTCCTGCATCACCCAGGGCGGGCCGGCGCGCAGCTCAGGTTCGTCGTCGCTCATGTTCGTGCGTCCCACTTTAGGCGTCCGCCAGGGAGCTCAGGTTCGTCTTCGCTCATGTTCGTGCGTCCAGGTTTCGGGATCGATCAGCGCCGGGTCGGCGAACTCGACGCGGCCCCGCACCAGCGTCGCGGCGACCAGCGGCACGCCGGGACGGTAGGCGAGGTGCGCGGGGGAGGGGGCGTCGAGCACGGCCGCGTCCGCCCGGCAGCCGGGCGCCAGCCGTCCCATGTCCGAGCGGCGCAGCGCCCGCGCGCCGCCGGCGGTGGCGGCGAGCAGCGCCTCCTCGAGCGTCATCCGCAGGTCTCTGACCGCGAGCGCGATGCAGAAGCTCATCGAGGTCGTATAGCTCGAGCCGGGGTTGGTGTTGGTCGCGAGCGCGACCGTGGCGCCCGCATCGAGCACGCGCCTGGCGTCCGGATAGGGCTGGCGGGTGGCGAAGTCGGTGGCCGGCAGGAACGTCGCGACCGTGCGCGAGCTCGCGAGCGCCTCGATGTCGTCGTCGGTGAGGAACGTGCAGTGGTCAACCGAGGCGGCGTCGAGCTCGACGCCGAGCTGCACGCCGGCCCCCGGCGCCAGCTGCGCGGCGTGGATGCGCAGCCCGAGGCCGGCCTCGCGCCCGGCGTTCAGCACGGCGCGCGACTGCTCGACGTCGAACGCGCCGTGCTCGCAGAACACGTCGATCCAGCGGACGTGCTCGCGGCAGGCGTCGAGCATCTCGCCGCACACGAGTGAGACGTAGTCGTCGGGTCGTTGCGCGTAGGCCGGCGGCACGACGTGCGCGCCCAGGAAGGTCGCGTCGTTGGTCATCTCGGCGGCGATCGCGCACAGTCGCGCCTCGCCGTCGACCGTCAGGCAGTAGCCCGACTTCACCTCGACGTGCGTGATTCCGGCGCGCAGGCCTTCGCGCCGGCGTGCCCGTGCCAGGATTCGCAGGTCGTCGATGTGTGCCGCCTCGGTTGCGGTCACGGTGGTCAGGATGCCGCCGGCGGCGTACGGAGCGCCCGCCATGCGCGCCGCGAACTCCTCGCCGCGGTCGCCCGCGAACACGAGGTGCGTGTGGCTGTCGACAAACCCGGGGATCACGCAGCGGCGCTCGAGATCGACGCGCGCGTCGGTCTCGGCGCTGCCGGCGCTGACGATCGCGCTGACGCGGCCGCCCTCGATCACGAGCGCGGCGTCGCGCACGATCCCGAGCGGTCCCTCGCCGAGCGCCGGCTCGCAGGTCACGAGCAAGCCGATGTTCTCGAGCGCCAGCGACGTCACCGCTGGGCCGCCTCGACCGCTACCTGCAGTTCGGCCGCCACGTCAAGCGTGACGTGCGCGCCGTCGCGCACGATCTGGCGACCGCCGACGATCACGGAGTGGACGTCCGCGGCGGCTCCCGCGAAGATCGCGGCGTCGAGCGCCTCCTGGGAGCGGGTGCCGGCGAGGCGCGGGCTGTCGAGCGCGAGCGTCGTCAGGTCGGCGAGCGCTCCCGGCTCGATGCGGCCGCCCTCGGGCCAGCCGAGGCTCGCGTAGCCGCCTGCAGTGGCGGCCCGGGCGAGCGCGATCGGCGCGTGCGATCCGCGCACGCCCGTCGCCAAGCGCTCGTCGAGCTCGACCGCGCGGGCCTCCTCGAGCAGGTCGATGACCGCGTGCGAGTCGCTGCCGAGCGCCAGCGACGCGCCTGCCTGCGTGAGCGTATGCGCCGGGCCGACACCATCGGCCAGATCGCGCTCCGTCGTCGGGCACATGCAGATGCAAGCGCCGGCCTCGCCGAGCCGCGCGATGTCAGCCCGCGTGAGATGTGTCGCGTGCACGGCCGTGAACGGCGTCGTCGCCAGCGCGCCGGCGCTGTCGAGCAGCTCGACCGGCGTCAGGCCGTGCTGCGCCACGCAGTCCTCGTTCTCCTTGGGCTGCTCCGAGACGTGGGCGTGCAGCGGCCAGTCGTTGCGGCGTGCAAGCCGCGCCACCTCGCGCGCGCTGTGCGGGTCGACGGCTCGGATGCTGTGGATCGCGGCGCCGATCCGGGCCGTCGCGGTCGGACGCAGCTGCGCGACGCGGTCCGCCCAGGCATCGACGTCGTCGTCGCGGAAGCGCGGCAGGCCGCCGTGCAGGTAGCAGGCGTCGAGCAGCGTGAGGCGGACGCCCGCGTCCGCGGCGGCGCGGATGATCGCTTCGCCGAGAGTGTTGCGCGCTGCGTACGGGGTCCCGTCGAGGTCGTGGTGGACGTAGTGGAACTCGCCGACAAGCGTTACGCCGGCGAGCGCCATCTCGGCGAAGGTCGCGCGCGCGAGCGCCTCGACGGCGTACGGGTACAGCCGGCCCGCGAGCTCGTACATCTGCTCGCGCCAGCTCCAGAACGAGCCGCCGCCGCCGCGCTGGGTGCGCCCGCGCAGCGCTCGCTGGAAGCAGTGCGAATGCGCGTTGGCAAAACCGGGAAGCGTCAACCCGCGGAGGGTGAGGGAGTCGGCGGTCGCGGCCACACCGGCCGCGACCGCCGTGATCCGCCCGTCCGCCAGCTCCAGCAGGACGCTTTCGCGCGGCTCGGCTTCGCCGAGCCAGGCGAGCTCGCACCACACGGTGCTCACGATCCGACCCTGCTCACGAGCCGACCCTGCTCACGATCCGACCCTGCTCACGATCCGACCCTGCTCACGATCCGACCCTGCTCACGATCCGACCCGCGCGACCAGCGCCTGTGCGCGGGCGACGAACGCCTCGCGGTGGTAGCGCTCGAACTGCTCCCAGGTCATGAACGTGCGCGGATCGCTCACGCGATCCAGGAACAGGATGCCGTCGAGGTGATCGAGCTCGTGCTGGAAGGTGCCAGCGGTGAGCCCGCGCCTGATCTCCTCGTGGGGCTCGCCGTGGCGGTCCAGGTAGCGCACGCTGATGTTGACCTGCCGCGGCACCTCGCCGCGAATCCCCGGAATCGACAGGCAGCCCTCGTTGACCGCGAACAGCTCGTCGTCGAGCGGCTCGATCACGGGGTTGACGATCACGGTCAGCGGGATCGGGGGCTTGTAGGGGTAACGGGGGTTGTGGTCGACCTCGATCACCGCGATCCGCGGCATCTGCGCGATCTGGTTGGCGGCCAGGCCGGCGCCGCCGGCGGCGCGCATCGTCTCGATCAGGTCGTCGATCAGCGCCTGTGTCACGGGAGCGCTGAGCTCCTCCGCAGTGATCTCGCGGGCGCGCTCGCGCAGCGCCGGATGGCCGGCCGTCACGATCTCATGAACGCTCAACTGCAGTCATTCTCCCTGCATCGGCAGGCGCACGCCGCGCTGCGCGGCGACCGCCAGCGAGCGCTCGTAGCCGGCGTCGGCGTGACGGATCACGCCCATCCCCGGGTCGGTGGTCAGGACTCGCTCGAGCTTCTGCGCCGCCAGCGGCGTCCCGTCTGCCACGCACACCATGCCGGCGTGGATCGAGCGGCCGATGCCGACGCCGCCGCCGTGGTGGATGCTGACCCACGATGCGCCCGCCGCCGTGTTGACGAGCGCGTTCAGCAGCGGCCAGTCGGCGATCGCGTCGGAGCCGTCGGCCATCGACTCGGTCTCGCGGTAGGGCGAGGCGACCGAGCCCGAGTCGAGATGGTCGCGCCCGATCACGATCGGCGCCGAGCACTCGCCCGCGGCGACCATCTGGTTGAAGCGCAGCCCGAGCCGCGCACGTTCGCCGTAGCCAAGCCAGCAGATGCGGGCCGGCAGCCCCTGGAAGGCGATCCGCTCCGAAGCCGCCTGCATCCAGCGCGCGAGCGGCTCGTCATCCGGGAACTCCTCCAGCACGGCGCGGTCGGTCGCGTGGATGTCGGCCGGGTCGCCCGACAAGGCGACCCAGCGGAACGGGCCCTTGCCCTCGCAGAACAGCGGGCGAATGTAGGCGGGCACGAACCCGGGGTAGTCGAAGGCGCGCTCGAAGCCGCCGAGCAACGCCTCCGCGCGCAGGCTGTTGCCGTAGTCGAACACCTCGGCGCCGGCGTCCTTGAAGCCGACCATCGCGGCGCAGTGCGCAGCGATCGCCCGGCGCGAGCGCACGACGTACTGCTTCGGGTCGGCGACGCGCAGCTCCAGCGCCTGCGCAAGCGTCATCAGGTTCGGGACGTAGCCGCCCAGCGGATCGTGGGCGCTCGTCTGGTCGGTGACGATGTCGGCCTGAAAGCTGCTGCGCAGCAGCGCCGGCAGCACGTCGGCGGCGTTTGCCTGCAGGCCGACGCTGAGCGCCCGCCCCTGCGCCTTGGCCTCCAGGCAGCGGCGCACTGCGTCGTCGAGGTCGTCGGCGAGCTCGTCCAGGTAACGCGTGCGCAGCCGCCGCTCGATCGCGGCGCGGTCGACTTCGACGCACAACGCGACGCCGCCGTTCATCGTTACCGCCAGCGGCTGCGCGCCGCCCATGCCGCCGAGACCCGCTGTCAGCGAGATCGTGCCGCGCAGCGAGCCGCCGTGGCGCCGGCGCGCGATCTCCGCAAAGCACTCGTAGGTTCCCTGCACGATCCCCTGGCTGCCGATGTAGATCCACGAGCCGGCCGTCATCTGGCCGTACATCGTCAACCCCAGCGACTCGAGCCGACGGAACTCGTCCCAGGTCGCCCACTCCGGCACCAGGTTGGAGTTGGCGATCAGCACCCGCGGGGACCATTCGTGCGTGCGGAACACGCCCACCGGCTTGCCCGACTGCACGAGCAGGGTCTCGTCGTCGCGGAGCTTGCGCAGCGACGCCACGATCGCGTCGAACGCCTCCCAAGAGCGCGCCGCGCGCCCGGTGCCGCCGTACACGACCAGCGCGTCGGGGTGCTCGGCGACCTCCGGATCGAGGTTGTTCATCAGCATTCGCAGCACTGCCTCCTGCTGCCAGCCGGCGCAGCTGAGCGTCGTGCCGCGCGGTGCTCGCACCGGCCGCGGCCCGCTCATGCCGGCGCTCCGCTGCGTGAAGGTTGTGCCTTGATCGGGTTGCTCATGCCAGCGCTGCGCTGCGTGAAGGTTGTGCCTTTGATCGGGTTGCTCATGCCAGCGCTCCCGTGATCGCTTGGACCGCGTCCAGCAGCGCCCCCGAGCGCACGAGCTGATCCGCTGCCGCCAGCTCCGGCGCGAGCCAGCGATCGGAGCTCGTGTGCGTTGCCGAGCCGTCGCTGCTCGCGCGCACGGCGCGCAGCGCCGCGGCCGTCGCGGGCGACGGCTGGAGCGGTGCGCGCCACTGCAGCCCGCGCGCAGCGCAGGTCAGCTCGACGGCGAGGATTCGTGCCAGGTTGGCGATTACGGTGCGCAACTTGCGGGCGGCTCCCCAGCTCATCGAGACGTGATCTTCCTGCATCGCGCTCGTCGGCAGCGAATCGACGCTCGCAGGCGCGGCCAGGCGGCGGTTCTCGGCGACGATCGAGGCCTGCGTGTACTGGGCGATCATCAACCCCGAGTTGACGCCGGCGTCGCCGGCCAGGAACGGCGGCAGGCCGTGCGAGCGGTGCGTG
Source organism: uncultured Solirubrobacterales bacterium (assembly GCA_963709135.1). Taxonomy (GTDB): domain Bacteria; phylum Actinomycetota; class Thermoleophilia; order Solirubrobacterales; family Solirubrobacteraceae; genus Palsa-465. Next base: position 363,743 of record CAVPVI010000015.1, read on the forward strand.
TCGAGCAGCCTGTCGGTTCGCCGCTCGGCGATCGCGCCGACCTCGGCGGCGGCGATCGCGAGGAAGTCGCAGGCGAACGCGACCGGCGCGCCGTGGAAGTTCCCGCACGAGGCGACGCGTCCATCGGGCATCACCATCGGATTGTCGATCGCCGAGGACAGCTCGGAGGCGGCGACGCGCGTACAGTGATCGAGCGTGTCGCGCGCCGCGCCGGCCACTTGCGGCGCGCAGCGCAGCGAGTACGCATCCTGCACGCGCGGATCGCCGTAGCGATGGCTGGCGACGATCTCGGACCCTGACAGCAGCGTGATGATGTTGCGCGCGCTGTCGGCCTGGCCCGGCTGCGGGCGCAGCGCGAGCAGATCCGCGGCGAACGGGCTGTTGGTCCCGAGCAGGGCCTCGATCGACATCGCCGCGGTGATGTCGGCGACGCGCAGCAAGCGGCCCAGGTCGTGGATCGCCAGCGACAGCATCCCGAGCGAGCCATCGGTGCCGTTGATCAGCGCCAGCCCCTCCTTGGCGGTCAGCGTCAGCGGCTCGATGCCGGCGTCTGCGAGCGCCTGCGCGGCGGCGCCCGCCGCGTCGCCCGCCCATCCCCCGCCGCCGCCCGCCGCGCTGTCGATCCGTGCCTTGTCGCCGCCGCTCGCTGCGCTGTCGGTCCGTGCCTTGCCGCCGCCGCTCGCTGCGCTGTCGGTCCGTGCCTTGCCGCCGCCGCTCGCCGCGACCAGGCCCTCGCCGATCAGCGCCAGGGCGCAGTGCGCCAGGGGCGCGAGATCGCCGCTGGCGCCAAGCGAGCCGTACTCGGGCACCAGCGGCGTGACCCCGGCGTTCAGCAGCGCCAGGATCGTCTGCGCGACCAGCGGGCGCGTCCCCGAGTAACCCATCGCCAGCGTCCGTGCGCGCAGCAACATCATCGCCCTGACCACCTCGCGCTCGACCGGCGGCCCCATGCCTGCGGCGTGGGAGCGGATCAGCGCCCGCTGCAGCTCCTCGCGGCGCTCGGGCGCGATCCGCACGCTCGCCAGCGAGCCGAAGCCGGTCGACACGCCGTAGGCGGGCTCGCTGGAGTCAGCCAACCGCGCCACCACCTCGGCGCTGCGCGCCATGGCGCTCAGCGCACGCGCGCCGAGCGTCGCCTGCGCGCCATTGCGCGCGACGGCGACGACTTCGTGGATCTGCATCGGGGCGCCGTCGAGCTCGACGGCCGGGAGCGTCGCAGTCATCGGCTCAGCCTAACCGCTCGGGCCCGGTCGCGGCCCGGGTCGGCGGGCCGCCGGCCGGTGGCCCTAGGCTGCCGCAGTCCGTCGCAATCCGCGACCCGCGGGAGGTTGAGCACCTCATGGGTGCCAAACCTCCCGCGGGTGGTTTGCGTGAGCGGCGCCCGCTTGATCTGGGTGAGGTTAGGCACCTCACAGGTGCCTAACCTCCCGCGGGTGGTTTGCGTGAGCGGCGCCCGCTTGATCTGGGTGAGGTTAGGCACCTCATGGGTGCCTAACCTCCCGCGGGTGGTTTGCGTGAGCGGCGCCCGCTTGATCTGGGTGAGGTTAGGCACCTCATGGGTGCCTAACCTCCCGCGGGTGGTTTGCGTGAGCGGCGCCCGCTTGATCTGGGTGAGGTTAGGCACCTCACAGGTGCCTAACCTCCCGGGAGTGCAGCCCCGTCGCGCACGGTCGCGCTTGAGCGGCTGATCAGCGTTGGGATAGAACTTCCGGCGGGCGGCTGGAAGGTCGCGGCCCGCCTGCTCGGCGGGCCGCCATCCCTTACCTACTCGGTGGCCTCGGCGGACTCGCCCGTATCGCCCTGGGGCTCGGGTGCCGGCTCGCCGGCGAGGATCCCGTAGAGCGTCCGGCGTGTGTTTGCCAGCACCTCGCCGGCAGCCGCGATCTGGGACTCGTCGCCGTCCTTGGCGACCTGCCAGGCGGCCATCCCGGTCGACATGATCAGATGTCGCAGCGCGTGCGTCGAGCGTTCGCTGGGATCATCCTCGGCCTGCCACGGCGGTGCCTGGCCGGCCAGGCGCTCGGCCTGCTCGCGACCGGCGTCGGTGATCTCGAACGCGCGCCCGGACTCGTTCTGGACGTTGCGTACGAGGCCTTCGTCCTCGAGTTGCGACAGCGCCGGGTAAACCGAGCCAGGGCTCGGACGCCAGCGTCCGCCGCTGCGCTCCTCGATCTCCTGCATCAGCTGGTAGCCGTTACGTGGTGCTTGCGCGAGCAGCAACAGCAGCGCGTTGCGCACCTCCCCACGGCGCCGGCGTCCCGGGCCTCGCCCGCCACGGCCGCCGCCCCAGAACGGACCACCGGGTCCGCCCGGGCCAAACGGTCCGCCAGGGCCGAAGGGTCCGCGCGGGCCATACGGTCCGCCGGGTCCGCCGGGTCCGCCGGGGCCGCCGGGGCCGAAGCGCCCACCGCGGCCGCCGGGTCCGCCCGGGCCGAACGGCCCGCCCGGCTCGCCCGGATCGCCGGGTCCGCCGGCGCCCCAGGAACCGCCGCCGGGGCCTCCGGGCCAGCCGCCGCCGGCGTACGGCCCGCCGCCGAAGCGCCCACCCCGGCGATGACCGTGGCCGCAGCCGTGACCACCGCCGAACCCGAAGTTGGGTTGATCATCGCCGAACTGGCGCTGCGATTGGAATTGTCTGAAACGGTTGAAGTATGTGCTGTAAGGGTTCATCAAGACTCCTAAAGGGTGAATATCACGATAGGTCAACGATATATCGTTACAGCGGATCTGTCAAGGGTCGCTGCGGCTGCGCTGGGTGCGGGCGCTGCGGGCGCTGCGGGTGCTGCGGAGCGTGCTCACCGGCCCGAGAGCGTGCTCAATAACCCAAACCGGCGGCGCCCTCGCCGCTTCGGGTCCAAGCGCAGCTATGCGAGGGCCACGCACCCAAAGCGTCCCCTGCTCGGTCGAATTGGGTCCGCGTGCATGCCGACCGGGGCCCTGAGCGGTTGTGTTGCCGCGCCGGCCGCGTCTCGACTACGGCTCGGTGCTCGCTGCGCCCGTGTCGTCGCCGGCATCGCCGTCGCCCGCGTCCGCACCGCCAGCTTCCGAGCCGCCGGCGCCGGCTTCGGAGCCGCCGGCGCCGGCTTCGGAGCCGCCGGCGCCGGCTTCGGAGCCGCCGGCGCCGGCTTCGGAGCCGCCGGCGCCGGCTTCGGAGCCGCCGGCGCCCGCGCCGGGGCGCTTGGTGCTGAACACTCCGGAGTCCGCGACGTCGCCTGGCTTCGCGCCGGAGGGGGTGGCCCGGCCGGTTTTGGCGCCACCGCTCGACTTGGTCGAGCTGCTGTTACGCCAGCCGCTGACGCCGCCGCGTCCGCGGATCCATTCCGCCGCTTGCTCGGCCATGCCGCCAACCTGCGAGCCGATGTTCGCGACGTTGTCGCCCGCCTCGCGCAGGATCGTGCGGAAGCGCTCGGCGTAGAACTCCATCGCGTCGCCCGCTTCGGCGCGCGCGTCGGACTCCTGGTCACGCGTACGGTACTCACCGCGGATGATGCGGTCGTACTCGCCGCTTTGCACCCACCTCATCACTTCGGATACGCGCGTGACCGCGTATGAATGGGTGCGGCCGATCTCGTTGAAGAAGCGCCGGACGCGGTCGCTGGGGTCGTCCCAGCTCTCGTATTCGATCGCCTGGGTCATGAACGCGTCGAGGTTCAGCTCGCTGGCCGGCAGGGCGCCGGCGGTCACCATCAGCGTGCGGCAGACGATGCGCGGATCGCGCACCGCGAGCGTGGCCGCGCGATCACAGCTGAGCTCGGCGGCGCGGTACCACTCGAGCAGGACCGCTCGCACCGCCCGGAACGGGATCCCGAGGAAGAACGGCAGCCCGCTGCCGACACTCAGCAGGATGTTGAGCGCTGTCATATAGACCATGTGCTCGGACAGGATGTGGCCGAGCTCATGCGCTACCACCGCTCGCTGCTCGCCCGGACCGAGGCGTCCCAGCAGCATCGAATCGATCACGATCATCGGCTTCTCGGAGCCGATCGCCAACGCCAGGCCCGGCACCGGGGAGGTCACATACAGGTCGTAGATGTCCGGCATGTCGAGCGTGCGGCAGGCGGCCACATGCGCGGACCACAGCTCCGGCAACTGGCGCTCGCCGACCTTGATCGAGGTGGCGAGGTACGACTGGCGCAGGGCGCGCTCGTAACTCCACTCGATCAGCTTGCGCACGACCACGTCGAGCATCGGAATCGCTTTCAGCGCCGCCGTCGCGGCCCGGTCGGCGGGATGCTCGTAGGACTTCGAGGAGATGTTCGTAAACGGCTCGATGCTGTCGGGCAGGGTCTCGGTCATGTGCAGCGCTCCGATCAGTCGACGTTCGTGAACTAACGGCTCTAACCAGGCTACTCCGACCATGTTTGAGCAACAATGGCGGGTTGAGGGTAAGTAACCAGACAGGCCGGCCCGCGGGCCGGCCGAGCGTTCGGGGTGGGGGATAGACTGCTTGTCAGCACGTTAGAGGAGAGAGAGATGGCTGTTCAATCACAGAGGGACCTGGTGGACCAGGGAGCCGCCCGCCTGGCGAAGCTGATTCGCGATGCCGACTTGGTCGTCGCGCTCACCGGGGCGGGAATCTCGGTGCCATCCGGGATCCCCGATTTCCGTACGCCGGGAACCGGCCTGTGGGCAAACGTAGACCCGATGGAAGTCGCCCACATCGACGTCTTCCGTCGCGATCCGCGGCGCTTCTGGGAGTTTTACGGCGACCGCTTCCACGCGCTCGATACCAAGCAGCCCAACCGTGCCCACGAGATCCTTGCCGAGCTCGAGCGCGAAGGCCTGCTGGCGGCGGTGATCACGCAGAACATCGACCGCCTACACGGGCGCGCGGGCACGCGCGAGCTGATCGAGATACATGGCACGATCAGCCACTCGAGCTGCCCGCGCTGCGCGACGCGCTATGAGATTGCCGAGGTGCGTCGCCGCCAGCGCACGGACGCCGACAGGATCCCGCGCTGCGATTGCGCGCAGCCGCTGAAGCCCGATGTGGTGCTGTTCGGCGAGTTCCTGCCCGAGGACGCGCTCGAGCGGGCGCACGAGCTGGCCGCCACGGCCGATCTGATGCTGTGCATCGGCAGCTCGCTCGAGGTCTACCCGGTCGCGCAGTTGCCGGAGATCACGCTTGCGTGCGGCGGTCAGATCGCGATCCTCACGCAGGGCTATACGCGCCTGGATTCGCAAGCGGCGGTGAAGCTGTCGGGCGATATCGTCGACGAGCTGGAAGCAGTGGCGACGGCGCTGGTCGCAGCCTGACCAGCGCGGCGCGAAGCCTCCGCCATCGGGAGGTTTCGCGTCTAAGGTGCCCTAAGGGCACCCGGTGCCCTAACCGCGGTTGGTGGTGAGCTCGACGGCTCGCGCGCGGAGCGTTGCCTGCAGCCGGCCCAGGGTGAGCTCGACGACGGCTCGCTGATCGTCTGCCAAGCGTCCGCTGAGAGCTGCGTGTGCGGCGGACGCCACCTCGGCGTGGGACGCGCGGAGCTCGGCCAAGCGCTCGGCGGCGAACGGAGCGTCTGCCAGCTCCGAGAGGGCCGCGTCGAGGGCGGCGGCCAGCATCAACGCGGCCTCGCGCTCGCGCCCGTGCGAGAGGTCGAGCCGGGCCCGTAGCGCCAGTTCCTCGCAGACCAGCAGCGGTCGGTGCCCGCCGAGCGCAGCCGCAAGCTGGGCCTGGCGCTCGAGTACGCGCGCGCGGCGTGCGCGCGCCGGCGGCTGCGGCGGCGCCAGCGCGACGGCCTCGCACCAGCGCCCGTCGGCGACCTGCTCGCCGGCGCCGAAGCCGACCCGCGCGACCAGAGTCTGCTCACGCCTGACGGCGTGCACGTATGGGTCGGCACTGATCAGGCGTAGTGCGTGCAGGGCGCGGTTCAGGACCGCGAGGGCGCAGTCGAGCTCCCCCTCGCCCGCGGCTGCCAACCAGCGCTGCGCCTGGGTCAGCTCGCGCAGCGGCTCATCGACATCGACCACCGTCACGCGCGAGCTTGGCACCGCTACCGGCGCAAGCCCGGCCTCGCCCTCGCCGGCGGGCGGGGCGCCGGCGCGATCGCGCCGGCGCCGGCGCCGGCGCCCCAGCGCCCCGGGCGGCGAGCGCGGCAGTTCCCGCAGGGCCGCGGCCGGCGGGGTATCGAGCGCCCCGAACACCAGCACGTGTGCGGCCGGCGCACCCGGTGGAGCGCCGGGAGCTCGCATCAGGTAACGGCCAGCCGGCGGACCGAGCGCCCACGGCAGCTCGAACTGGCAGAAGCGAAACAGTTGGGTCGCGGGCTCAGCGCTCACCAGCGTGCAGCTTCGCAGCGGGCCGGCGATCGCAGTAGTCTGACCCTAATATGAGCGATGATCCAAGCCTGCGCGAGCGGGTTACCAAGCAGAGTGAGGAAGCGCTGGGCAAACTCGCTCAGGAGCTGCTCGAGAGCCCGGTGGTGAGCAGCGCGATGTCGGCCGCATTCGAAGCGCGCGAGCGCGCGATGCGGGCGCAGGAAGTCGCGATGGGCGCGCTGAACCTGCCGTCGGCGACCGACCTCGAGCGGCTGACAAGGCGCCTGCGCGGTGTCTCGCAGCGTCTCGAGGGGATCGAGGATGGCCTCGACCACGTGCAGGATCGAGTCGAGAGCCTGAACACTGCCGGTGTGCTCGAGGAGCGCCTGGCAGCGATCGAGGCGACGCTGGCACGGATCGAAGCAACCCTCCCGCGCCCCGAGGCTTAGAGCCTGTCAGGACCATCGCGCGTCCCTGACTGCCCGGGGCGCTCGCTTGCAGGCTACATACTGATTGCCGATGACCGCCGTAGCTGATCCCTGCGCGGTGCTCGACGAGGTGCGTGCCGGCGGGCTGCTGGCGCCGGGACGCGCGGTCGTGGTGATGCTCTCGGGTGGGCGCGACTCGACCTGCCTGCTGCACCTGGCGGTCCAGATCGCGGGTGCCAAGGCGGTCAGCGCGCTGCACGTCAACTACGGGCTGCGCGAGAGCGCCGGTCGCGACGAGCACCACTGTGCGCAGCTCTGCTGGGCGCTCCGGGTGCCGCTCGAGGTGCGCCACCCGAGTGCTCCCGGGCCGGGGAACCTGCAGGCGTGGGCGCGGGCTCAGCGCTACGGCGTCGCTGCCCAGATCGCACTGGCGCGTGGCGCCGACGTCGCGGCCGGGCACACCGCCACCGACCAGGTCGAGACGATCCTGTACCGGCTCGCGTCGTCGCCGAGCCGCCGTGCGCTGCTCGGGATGCGCCCGCGCGATGGCGCGCTTGTGCGTCCGCTGTTGGGGTTCACACGCGCGGACACGGCCGCGTACTGCCTTGCGCGAGAGCTCAGCTGGGTGGAGGACGAAACCAACGACACGCTCACCTACGCACGCGGCCGCGTGCGCTCCTCGCTGGTACCGGCGTTGCGCGCGATCCATCCGGCGGCGGAGCAGAACGTACTGGCGCTCGCGGAGTTGCTGCGCGACGAGGCGGCTGTGCTCGACGCGGCCGTCGACGCGGCGCTGGCGGGCGCGGCGACGATCGAGCTCGCGAAGCTGCGCGAGCTGCCGGTGGCGCTTGCGCGGCTGGTCGTTCAGCGCCTGGCCGACGGCGCCGCCGGCCAGGCGGCGCCCGGAACCGCGCGCCGGCTGCCGGACATCCTGCGGCTCGGCGAGCACGGCGCCGCGGCGCTCGATCTCCCACACGGGGTGCGCGCCACGGTGGCGCGCGGGGTGCTGCGGTTCGGACGCACGCCGGCGTTGAAGGAGCGCTCAACCACACCAATGGGGCGCGAAGCGCCCCTTTAAATAGAATCAGCGCGAGTGACGCACGACGATGATGCGATCGGGGAGATCCTGGTCCCTGCCGATGCTCTCGCCCGCCGCGTTCGCGAGCTGGCGGCCGAGGTCTCGCGCGACTATGAGGGCAAGGACCTGGTGCTGATCGGGGTGCTGAAGGGAGCCGTGTTCTTCCTCGCGGATCTGATGCGAGCGCTCGTGGTCCCCTGCGAGGTGGACTTCATGGCGGTCGCCTCCTACGGGTCTGCGACCAAGTCCTCCGGGGTCGTGCGAATCCTCAAGGACCTCGATGCCGTGATCGAGGGGCGCGACGTGCTGATCGTCGAGGACATCGTCGACTCCGGCCTGACGCTGCAGTACCTGTTGCGGAACCTGGCCGCGCGCAACCCCCGTTCGCTCGAGGTCTGCGCGCTGCTGATCAAGCCCGAGCGGCGCAAGGTGGAGCTCTCAACGCGCTACGTGGGCTTCGAGATCCCCGACAAGTTCGCGATCGGCTATGGTCTCGACCTCGGTGAGCGCTATCGCAACCTGCCGTTCGTCGCCGCCTTGAACGAATGAGCAGAATCTGGACGGGGAAGCGTTAGTGGTTACGGATTGCGCAAACGCCGGAGAGGTGGAAACCCAGCTGCTACGCTTGAGCATTCCTAGACCAGATGCGGCGGGAACCAGCCGCTTCGACGGTGGGGATGAAATTCACCGATGAGCCGATTTTTCAAGAGCGCAGCGTTCCCGATCCTGATCGTGGTCGTGCTGGCCTTCTTCGCCCAGAAGCTGATCGGGAGCACCACCAAGACGGCGACCCCGACGTTCGGGGCGCTGGTGAACCAGGTCAAGGACGGTCAGGTGCAAAGCCTGACGCTCGATCAGAAGGACAACAGCGTCGCGGTGGTGCTGAAGGACGGCACCAAGTACACGACCGGCTACCCCGACAGCTACTCGAGCACGCTGATCAACGACTCGATCAACGACGACGGCCAGAACTCGGTGATCGTCCAGGACAAGTCGACCAATGGCTGGCTGTCGCTGCTGACCTACATCCTGCCGTTCGTGATCTTCATCGGCTTCTGGATCTTCCTGATGAACCAGGTTCAGGGCGGCGGCTCGAAGGTGATGTCGTTCGGCAAGTCGCGTGCCAAGCGGATGTCGGTCGACAGCCCGAAGATCACCTTCCGGGACGTGGCCGGGGTCGAGGAGGCGGTCGAGGAGCTGCACGAGATCAAGGAGTTCCTCGAGAACCCGAAGAAGTTCCAGGCGCTCGGCGCCCGGATTCCCAAGGGCGTGCTGCTGTATGGACCGCCCGGCACCGGCAAGACGCTGCTTGCGCGGGCCGTCGCGGGCGAGGCGGGCGTCCCGTTCTTCTCGATCTCAGGGTCTGACTTCGTAGAGATGTTCGTCGGCGTCGGCGCCTCCCGCGTGCGCGACCTGTTCGAGCAGGCCAAGCAGAACTCCCCCTGCATCATCTTCATGGACGAGATCGACGCGGTCGGTCGTCACCGCGGCGCCGGTCTCGGCGGCGGCCACGACGAGCGCGAGCAGACGCTCAACCAGCTGCTGGTCGAGATGGACGGCTTCGAGATGAAGGACAACATCATCTTGATCGCCGCCACCAACCGTCCTGACATCCTCGACCCGGCGCTGCTGCGTCCGGGCCGCTTCGACCGTCAGATCGTGGTCGACCGGCCCGATCGCCAGGGCCGCAAGAAGATCCTCGAGGTGCACACGCGCGGCAAGCCGCTGGCGCGTGAGATCGACGTCGACGCGCTCGCCGGGCAGACGCCGGGCTTCACCGGTGCCGACCTGTCGAACCTCGTCAACGAGGCCGCCCTGCTGGCGGCGCGCAACGGCAAGCGTGAGATCACCCAGATCGAGCTCGAAGAGGGGATCATGCGCGTGATCGCCGGCCCCGAGAAGAAGACGCGGGTGATGAGCTCGAAGGAGCGCAAGATCACCGCCTACCACGAGATGGGCCACGCGATCGTCGGCCACTACCTGCCCAACAGCGATCCGATCCACAAGATCTCGGTGATCTCCCGCGGACAGGCGCTCGGCTACACGATCTCGCTGCCCGGCGAGGACAAGTTCCTGACCACGCGCGCGGAGTTGCTCGACACGATGGCGATGACGCTCGGTGGTCGCGCCGCCGAGGAGATCGTGTTCGGCGAGATCACGACGGGTGCGTCCAACGACCTCGAGAAGGTGACCGCGACCGCCAAGCAGATGGTGATGCGCTTCGGGATGTCCGAGAAGCTCGGCCCTCGCGTGTTCGGTCACGACCACGGCCAGCCGTTCCTCGGACGCGAGTTCAGCGCCGAGCCGGACTACTCCGACGAGATCGCGCGCGAGATCGACGACGAGATCCGCCGGATCGTGGAGTCCGCCCACGTCCAGGCGAAGGACATCCTCAACACGCACCGCGAGTCGCTCTCGAAGCTGTCCGAGATCCTGCTGAAGCGGGAGACGATCGAGAAGGAGCAGTTCGCGGCGCTGCTCGACGGCGGTACCGAGGAATCAGTGTTCGGTGCCGAAGCGCCGCCGCCGCCCGAGTTCCCGCTGCCGCCGGCCTCGACGGAGCGAGTAGGCCGCGAACCCGGCCCCCGCCCGCTGCCACGGCCAGGATTCGGCACCGCGGAGTAGGCGCAGTTCGCTGGGCGAACTGCGTTGGGAGAAAGCTTCGCGGTTTTCCCGGGCTGCTAGCGGAATTGCGATCCGGGCGATTGAGCAATCTCTAGGAGCCTTGGACGTTGACATCGCTATGCGGGGTCAACGTCCAAGCCTTCCCGTGGAAGCCGCGGCAGACAACCTTCTGGCGAGGCGCTGGGCGTCGCCACCAAGGACGCAGGAAGCGAAGTGTGCGCCAGCACATGAGCGACCGAGGACGCCGGTGGCGGCGTCCAGGGACCGCCAGAAGGTTTAACGGGCGCCGCGGGGGCGGTTGTTCTTATCGCCGCTGCGGATCCTGGTCCAGGCCTGAATCTGGCCTCGGCCACGCGCGCGTGCCTGCTGGCGCACGTCCCAGGACGATATGTCGCTGGTGCGGATCTCGTTCACAGAGCGCTCGACTGTGGCAAATACGTGCGCCAGCGGATGCTTCGCCGGCGTCGCGTCGTCGGCAGTTTTGCCGGACTCGGGCTCGTCGGGGATCGAGATTTCAGACAATTGAAGCACCTCTTTGCTGTAGGATAGCGCTGCTTCGATTTCAGTCTCCCACACATGTCAAACATTCGTCCGCTTGCTGACCTTCGGGCTAAGAGCCTAATGCCGAGCCGTGGCCGGATCGGGGGTAGAGTCTGGGTGATGAGCACACAGCGCATCAGCCTGTTCGCGGTCCGCGTCGTGCTTCCGATCGCGCTCGTGATCGCCGGCACGATCGCGATCATCGTCGGGCATGCGCGCACTTCGGCCGCCGGCGCCGGCGTGGTGCTGCTGGGTGCGGCGCTGATGGTGGTCCTGATCAACTGGATGTTCCGGCTCGGTGTCGACAGCGGCAAGGATCGCGACCGCGAGGAGGCGGCACGCGAGTATTACGATCGCACCGGGCGCTGGCCGGATGACGGTGCGCGGTGAGCTGAGGATCCCGGCGACCGGCAGCGAGTTTGCCGTGATGGGCATTGTCAACGTCACGCCGGACTCGTTCTCCGACGGGGGCCGGTTCCTCGATCCCGGGGCGGCGATCGCCCACGCCCTGGAGCTGCAATCGGAAGGCGCTGCGATCCTCGACATCGGCGGTGAATCGACGCGACCCGGGGCGGCTAGCGTGCCGGCGGCGCAGGAGCTCGCGCGGGTGATCCCGGTGATCGAGGGACTCGCCAGTGCGGGCGTACGCGCGGAGATCTCGGTCGACACCTCCAAAGCGGAGGTGGCCGCGGCGGCGCTGCTAGCCGGAGCGACGATCGTCAACGATGTCACGGCGCTGCGCGCCTGCCCGGAGATCGCCGGTATCGTCGCCGAGCATGGCGCCGGCCTGTGCCTGATGCACATGCTCGGCGATCCCCGCACGATGCAACGCGATCCGCATTACGACGACGTCGTGGCCGAGGTCAAGCGATTCCTCGCGGAGCGGATGGCGTTCGCGATCGCGCAGGGGGTGGCGGAGGAGCGGATCATGCTCGATCCGGGGATCGGGTTCGGCAAGACGGTTGCGCACAACCTCGCGCTGGTCGCGCGCGTCGCGGAGCTGGTCGAGCTCGGGCGGCCGGTCGTGATCGGCACCTCACGCAAGTCGTTTCTCGGCCGCCTCACGGGTCGCGATGTCCACCAGCGCCTGTATGCCACGATCGCGACCAACGTGCTCGCGTACGAACGCGGCGCGCGCATCTTTCGGGTTCACGACGTCGGGCCGGTGCACGACGCGCTCACGGTGACTGCTGCTACGGTCAGCTGATGGAGTCACAAGAGCCCGACGAGTACGAGCCCGACGAGCTCGAAGAAGAAGAAGAAGACGGGGACGGGGACGAGGAAGACGGGCACCCCGAGCCCGAGGTGACAATCGAGATCAGCGGCCTGTCGCTGTACACGCACATGGGCGCGAGCGCCGCCGAGCGAGAGGTCGGTCAGCGGCTGCTGTTCGACATCCGGTTGGATGTCGGCGAATGCGACGCCACCGTCACCGACCGCCTCGAGGACACGATCGACTACGCGGACGTCTGCGATGCGGTCAACCTCGTCGCTCAGCAGCGCACCTACAAGACGCTCGAGCGTCTGTGCTCAGCGGTCGCCGACAGGCTGCTCGAGCGCTACGACGCGAACGCGGTCTGGATCAAGGCCGCCAAGCCCGAGCCGCCGATCGCGCTGTCGGTCAGCGAAGTCTCGATCGAGCTGTGGCGCGAAGCGTAGTGCTACCCACCACTTAGAGAGCACTGGTGACACGCGGGTTTCTCGGACTCGGCTCCAACATCGGTGAGCGGCGGGCGAACCTGCAGGCGGCCGTCGACCAGCTGATCGCGCATCGGCTGCGAGTGCTCGCGTCGTCCTCGGTGTACGACACAGAGCCCGTGGGCCTCGTGCTCGACCAACCGGACTTCCTCAACGCCTGCGTGGCGATCGAGACCGAGCTCGGACCGGAGCGGCTGCTCGGCGTGTGCAAGGAGATCGAGCGGGCGGTCGGCCGTACGGCCGGGGTGCGCCACGGGCCCCGCGTGATCGACGTCGACCTGCTGCTGCTCGGCGCGAGGAAACTGCGCTCGGGCCCACTGACGCTGCCGCATCCCGAGGTCACGAGCAGGCGGTTCGTGCTGGTGCCGCTGCTGGAGCTCGACCCCGAGCTGGCGCTGCCGGATGGAACCGAGCTCGCCGGCGCGCTGTCGGCGCTCGGCGCCGGACAGGAGGTTCGCCTGGCGGGGCCACCGCTCAGCATCAGCTGACGCTGGTCAGCGTTGGCTGACGCTCGAGCCGAGCTCGGTCTTGGGCTCGATCAGCGCACCGGCGGGCAGTTCGCCCTCGGTGTGCGGGAACAGCTCGCGCGCAAGTGCGGCACAGGGCCGGCCGTCGAGCGCCTCCTTGGCGTCGGCGACGGTGGCGATCAGCGCCACCGTCGAGAGGATCTGCAGGTCGGCGGCGTTCGGGTGCTCCCGATCGCCGATCGTGCCGTCCGCGATCCAGGCGTCGATCCGGTCGAGTTGCTGGGGGAGCTCGCGCAGGCGCCGCCGCGCGACGTCGTCGTTGGTGCGGTTCAGCAGGCGCTCGGGAAACGCGATCAGCGGGGCGCTGAGCCGGATCCCGATCGCCGGGATCGGCAGCCGTGAGCGCCGGCTGTAGCTGACCAGCGCGCCGGGCCGGTGCATCAGGCCGGCCCAGATCAGGTCGCGCGCGACCTGCTGGAACTCCAGCTCACCCCAGCGCTCGGCTTCCTCGACGCGGGCCCGCGGGCCCGCGTCGGCTGGGTACAGGCGCGGCTCGGGCAGCATCTCGTCCAGCCGTCGCATGATCGTGCGGGAGCCGACCAGCTTCTCGCCGCCGTTGCGCAGCGCCGGGACCGTGCGATGCCCGAACAGCACCAGCTGCAAAGGCACGTGCAGCGGCGGCGGCCACTCCTGCACGCTGTACTGCAGCCCCTTGAGCTGTAGCGCCTTTTCGACGGCTGCGCATGGATGCGAGCCGTGCACCACGTAAAGCTTCAAGGCCATCGCGGACAGCATATAGTCAGCTGATGGCGGCCGCGGCCCGCGACAACGAAACCGGAAAGCTGCTGGTTGTGGACGTCGGCAACACGCAGACCCACTTCGGCGTGATCGCCGCCGGCGCCAGCGCGGTGCAGGAACATTGGCGCTTTGCCACGGTACGCGCATCGACCAGCGACGAGCTCGGCGCTCAGCTCTCGAACCTGCTGGCGCTAAGGGGTTTGAAGTTCGTCGACATCAGCCGCTCGATCGTGTCCTCGACGGTCCCCCAGCTGTCCGATCAGTGGCTCCGGATGGCCCGGCGCTACCTCGGACACGAGATGCTCCGGGTCGGACCTTCGATCAAGACCGGGATGGCGATCCGGATCGACAACCCGCACGAGGTCGGGGCGGACCGGCTCGTGAACGCGGTCGCCGCCTACGAACGCGTGCGGTCGACCTGCGTGGTCGTCGACTTCGGGACCGCCATCACCTACGACGCGGTGTCCCCGGCCGGCGAGTACATCGGCGGCCTGATCACGCCGGGGGCGGAGATCTCGATCGAAGCCCTGTATGACCGCGCCGCGAAGCTGCCGAAAGTCGATCTGGGGGTGCCGCGGGCGCTGATCGGCAAGTCGACGGTCGACGCGATCCGCAGCGGCATCGTCTATGGCTTCGCGGGTCAGGTCGAGGGGATCGTGCGCCGGCTGCGGGCCGAGCTCGGCGACAGCACGTTCGTGATCGCCACCGGCGGGCTCGCGGGCGCGCTGGTGCCGTTCATCCGCGAGACGATCGACGAAGTCGACGACATGCTGACGCTCACCGGCCTTTACCTGATCTGGCAGCGCAACCATGTGGCGGAGAGCTCTCGCGACCGGTCCGCGCCGGTGTCGTAGCTGCTGGCTTCTTATCGAGCTCATAGGCGCGGCCGACGGTGAGCTGACGCTGCGAGACGATGATCGGGGCAGACCTCAGGAGCGTGGGCGAAAAACGACGGAATCCGCGACGTTTTTCGACCAGCCTCCCGGGCAGGCGGCGCGAACGCAGTGGCCGGCGCAGGCCGACGCAGTAGGATGCACGTAGTCGCCGCGACGACGGTTAGGGCAACGACGCGCTGCCAGGTGACCGGATCGGTTACCGGGCAGAGCCAGAGCACCAGTTGCAGAGCCCAGAGTGGACTGAGCCGCGGTCTGGCGATCGCCAGTGGCACGACCAGCAACGCGAAGTAGTGGTTCCAGACGAGCGGAGATGCCGCCAGCATCAACGCGACCGCCAGCAGCAGACTAGGCTGATCGCGCCGCCGCCGCCCCGCCGTGATGCAGGCCAGCGCGAGCGAGACCGACACCGCGATCGTTAACGCGGTCGCTTCCCCGAGGCTTGTGCCCAGATGCATGGCGAACGCGATCAGACCGTAGCCGCTGCGGTGCCACATGTCCGTCACAAACGAACTCATCCGCAGGAACGGTCGAATCTGCCCGAACCCGATCACCGCCCAGGCGACGGCGTTGAGAATTATCCCGCACACGAGCGCGTACACGCTCGCTGCGTATCGCCGAGTGGCGATCAGCCACAGCCCGATCGGCCATACGAACACTTTTAGCGAGATGATCACCGCGACGAGCAGGCCGCACGCCATCGGTCGATCTCGGTACCGCCAGACCAACGCTATGCCCAGCATCAACGGCAGCGTGAGGTTCGCCGTCTGCCAGCCACTGACGATCGGCCCGAGCAGGAGCGCCATTCCGTAAAGGCGCCAATCCTTCACCGGCAGCACGCGCAGCGCGACCAGCGGGGACGCGAAGCAGAGCAGGGTGAACACGGTTCCGCTCAAGCTCCGCTGCAGCAGGGCGAACGGCGCGAACAGTAGCGCCGCCCCCGCGGGATACGGGAACGCCATGCCGGCGGCGATCCGCGCCTTCGTGAGCGTATACGGACTCAGGCCGCGCAGGACACGTAGGCCGGCCACCCAGAACTGGCGATGGAAGTCCGCGCCCTCGTACTGACGCGCCCAGACGAAATGCAGGACCCAAACTGTCAGCAGCGCCGGCAGTACGACGAACGCGCCGTGCTCCAGCGCGCGGACCGGATTTCGCTCGTTGAGAGCACGCTTCGCAGCGTCCACGATGCCTGATTAATCGGCAGTAGCACGCGGCTGGTTGAGGCTGTTGACCAACGACGACGTTGCCGTGATCTCGAGATCAGCATGCCGCCGCAAACGGCTGAGACTATCGGTGCGGTATCGACGCATGCGGTTCACGCAAGCTCCACCGTCGAGCGGGCCGGGTGTTGCCGTCCGGCTGGTCCAGGGCTCTGGCCGTGACATAGAGGGTCACGAGCCAGAACAGCCACGGTGCCCACCACGCGTTCCCGTGCGGCGAGCAGGCCCAGAGCAGCATCGGCGCGAGCCAGATACGGTCAAAGCGCGGAAATGCGATCGCCGGCGGGACCAGCATGAACTCGAAGTACTGATTCCAGGTCAAGGGCGAGAATGCGAGCATCATCACAACCGCGATGGCAAGCGACGCGCAGTCGTGATCGCGCCGTCTGAGCATCACGACCAGCAGTGCCGCGCCGCAGACGATCACGAATGGGCCGCTCAGCACGCCGAGTCCGCAACGCAGCGCGAGCGATTGGAGCGAGTAGCCGAGTCGGTGATAAAGCGCTGTGATCGAGTTGGTCACGTGCAGGTAGCCCTGGATCCGGCTGAATCCGAGCACGGACCAGGCGAACAGGTTCAGGGCGATGCCCGTCAGCAGGGTCCAGCCCGTCGCCGCGAACCTTCGGGTCACGAGCAGCCATAGAGCCAGCGGCCAGACGACCGGCTTGAGCGAGATCAGTAGCGCAGTCAGCGCGCCGGCCGGCGCCGGGCGGTCACGGTAGCGCCAGACCGCGGCGATCCCGAGCGTCAGCAACAGCGTGAGGTTGGCTGATTGCCAGGCGGTGATCGTCGTTGCCCACAGCAGCACCAGGCCGTAGATGCGACGGTCGCGGACTCCCAGCACGAACAGGCTGGCGGGAGCCGATGCAACACACACGATCGTGAAGATCACATCGGCAACGCCCCTCGAAATCAGGGCGAACGGTACAAACACGAGGCCCGCCAGCGCGGGATAGGCGAACGCGATCGAAGGGAAGCGCTGGTGGATCGACCACATGTATGGAGAGTCCCCGTGCATGACGCGCCAGCCGGCGACCCAGTATTCATAGTGAAAATCGAGCGCTTGGATGTGCGTGGCGCTGTACAGCCTGAAGCAGTAGGCCGTGACGATGAGCGGCACCACGATCAGCGCGTGCTCGAATGCCCGCATGCGTGCGGTGCTCACGGCCATCGCTGACCCAGCAGCATCGCCGACATGACCGAATCCGGTGGCTGCGCCCGCCGCCCCCATCCCGTGTTTCTCGCAAGCGCTCGCATAGTCGGTTGACAGCCGTCGCGACGCGCTGGTCGTTGACGCCCGCACCGCATCCTTATAAACGGCGCGCGCGCTCCGATCATGAGCCGGATGTCAGAGGGGCTACGGAGTCCGTCCAGGCGGCTCGCCGACGTTTGGCTGCCCGTGCTGCGTGAGCGCTCACTGGGCCAGGACCCCGAGGCAGCGTCTGAAATCAGGCGGCGAGTGCGGGGACTGGTACGTCGGGCGTACGGGCCGCCGTGATCGCCATCATCAGGAACGCAACCCGCCGGCGGTTGTCGGGCTCGGCGAGACTGAGCTCCTCGTAGCGGTCGAGCAACTGGCGGATCGCGGCGAACACCGGTGCGTCGTCGATCTCGTCCGGCACCTCGCAGGCGAGACGAGCGAGCGCGAGCATCTCGGCGCCCCCCTCGGTGCCGCGCATCGACATGATCGTCCCGAGCAGCAGGTACTGCGAAACGCGGTCCAGCAGCACGTGCACGGTGTGCTCGCCGGGTGCCTCGCCGGGCGCCTTGCCGGCGGGCGCGAGCGGTTCGCCGACGGCGATCCGCAGCGACTGCCCGGAGGTGATCAGGCGGATCTGATCGCCCGATAGCCCGGCCTGCAACATCAGCCGCACCTGGGCCGCGGCCGATATGAACGTGTGCCCGTAAGGCGAGTCGCTGGCGAACAGGATCTGACCGGCTGGCACCAGCGAGAACAGCGACAGCAGGTCGGCGGGTATCCACCAGGCGGTGTCGAACAGCAGGTTCGGAAGGTCGGCGGCGACCCTCCAGATCCACGAAAGGTCGGTGATCCCGGCGTGCGCGAGGATCAGCCGCGCGGCCGGGAACGCGCGTGCGAACGCGACCGCGTGCTCGCCGAGCGCCGGGATCCCGCGGCCGGCGTGGATCAGGACCGGCAGCGAGCGCTCGTCGGCGAGCGACAATAGTGCCGGCAGTTGCGGATGGTCGAGCGAGAAGTTCTCGGCCCGAGGATGCAGCTTGATCCCGCGCGCTCCGGTGTCGAGTGCGCGGCGCGCTTCGGTGAGCGGATCGTCGTGCGGGTTCACGCGGCAGAACGGCACCAGCAGGCCGTCCGAGCTACGGGCGGCCGCGAGCACCATGTCGTTGGCCGCCGTGTAGCCCGTCAGCTCGTGCATCGGAAACGTGAACGCTCCGCGCGCGCCCGGGAACGCGAGCATCTCGAGCAGCTCTTCGGGGCTCTGGCGCAGGCCGTCAGGGTCGTTCTCGCCGAGGTGCGTGTGCGCATCGAACAGCTCGAGTCCGGGCACCTGCTCGCGCACGATCTCGAACCAGGGTTGCATGAGCGCGGCGATATCCATCGCCTGATTCGTACCATGAAACGGATGCCTTCATCGCTGCTTGACCCGTGGACGCTCGGTGGCGTCCCGATCCGCAATCGTGTCGTGCTGGCGCCGCTGGCGGGAATCGGCAACTGGTTCGTGCGCCTGCAGGCCAAGCGCTACGGCGCCGGGCTGGCTGTCTCGGAGATGGTCTCGAGCTTCGCGGTGCACTACGGCAACGAACGAACCTGCCGTGAGTTGCTGCGGATCCACCCGGACGAGCACCCGGTGTCGGTGCAGCTGTTCGGCGCCGACCCCGAGGTGATGGCGTCCGCGGCGGAGCGGATTGCGGCGGCAGGGGCGGACCTGATCGACCTGAACATGGGTTGTCCGGTGCCGAAGGTCTGCAAGACCGGCGCCGGCGCCGCGCTGCTGGGGGATCCTAAGCTTGCGGTGGCGCTGGTGCGAGCGGCGGCGCGCGGCAGCGGTCTGCCGGTGACGGTCAAGCTGCGCACGGACCTGCGGCTCGGGGACCGTGCCGGCGTCGCGCTGGCGCGGGCGCTGGCGCAGGACGGGACCGTGGCGGCGCTGGCGATCCACCCGCGCAGCGCCACGCAGCGACATGGCGGCGAGCCCGATTACGCGCTCGTTGCGGCGTTGGTGGCGGAGCTGCCGGTGCCGGTGCTGATCTCCGGTGGTCTGCGCAGCGCCGAGTTGGCGCGCCAAGCGTTCGCGATGACCGGCGCCAGCGCCGTCCTGCTGGCGCGAGGGGCGCTGGGCAACCCGTGGTTGTTCGCGCAGTTGCTCGGCACGCTCGAGCAGGAGCCGACCCGCGCCGAGATCCTGGCCGAGCTGCAGTGGGTCAGCGAGCGCGCGGTCGAGCACCTCGGCGGCGAGCGGGCGACCCGTTACCTGCGAAAATTCTACCCGTGGTACATCGAGCGGCTCGGCGGTAGCCGCCAGCAGCAGGCTGCGTTGCAGGCGGGTCTGCAGGTGGCGCCGACGCTCGCGGCCGCGAGGCTGCTGCTGGAGGCCGGGGCCGAGCTGCCCCTCTCCGAACACCTGATATCCACCTGAGGGGTAATTCGGACAGGCTCTTATCCTCCGCCGACCCCGACAGCTCCCGCGGTCCGATGTACTCGGTGTTCCGCCGCCGCGCAGCCCCAGAAGCGGTCCTTGCGGAAGAGTAGGCAGCTCGTCGCTGCGATCAGTAGCAGCGCGATGACACACTGCCACGTTGCCGCCCCGGTGACTGGGCAGCACCAGAAGGCGAGCTGCAACGCCCAGGCGGCGCTCAGCCGCGGCGAGAGGATCGCGAGCGGCACGATCATGAGCGCGAAGTAATGGCTCCAAACGATCGGTGAGGCCGCGAGCATGAGGTCGCAGGCGAGGAGAATCGCGAGCCGGTCGCGCCCGCGACGCCCGACGGCGATGCAGGCGGTGGCGAGCCCCGCGGCCGCTGCGACCGCAAGCGCCGTCGCGAACGCGCTGGAAGCTCCAAGGTGCAGTGCGATTGCAGCCGTGCTGTAGCCCCATCGATGAAACGTGTTCGTCACCGAGACGGTGACCCTGACGAGCTCCCGGATCTGGTCGAAGCCAACGATCGCCCAGGCGATCACGTTCAGGAGAGCACCGGCTGCCAGTCCCCACAACGCCGCGCGGTAGCGCCGCGTCGCGATCAGCCAGAGCGCGAGTGGCCACAGGAACGGCTTGATCGAGACGAGCAGTCCCGCGAGTGCCCCGGCAGCCACCGGGCGGTCACGGTAACGCCAGGCGAGCGCGACACCGAACACGAGTGGCAGCGTCAGGTTCGCCGTCTGCCAGCCCACGACGACCGGCCCGAGCACCAGCACGAGGCCATAGAGCCGCAGATCGCGGGCGTCGAGCACCCACAGGGTCGCGAGCGGCGCGGCGATGCAGAGCGCGATGTACAACGCGCCGCTCGCGCCGCTGGGGATCTCCGCGAACAGCGCGAACAGCAGTGCCGTCGCCGCCGGATATGGGAACGCGGTTGCAGGGTGGATCGGGGCGTTGATGGCGGCGTACGGGCTCGTGCCGTGCAGCACGCTCAGGCCGGCCGGCAAGAACTGGAGACGAAAGTCGACGGCTTGCGTCTGATACCTCCAGGCGAAGACCAGGACCCACACCATCAGAAGCGCCGGGACGACAACGAACACACCGTGCTCGGCGGCGCGGGCGGCGCCCCGGCGAGGCGAGCCGGCCGCTCTGGTCGCCGCAGGTGATGGAGATGACCTGAACATGTGACTGCGCCGTCGGGCGCAGTCGCGCGCGCCCGGCGCCCCGACCGGGGCATCGGTCGACGCAGCCGTTTCCTTTAATCGCGCGGGACCAGCTAGTTCGCCGATTTCGTCAGGCGGGTCCGGTCTTGTTAGCAGTCGTGGAGGTTCGGCGATGGCGGTGGCGGCCGGCGAACGCGATGACCTCATCGAGGCCGAGGGCGGCGGCCGCAGCCAGTGGACCGTAGGCGGGGGTGGCGTAACGCGCGCCGTAGAAGAGCAGCGCCACCGGCGCTAGTAGCATGACCGTGGTAGTCCAGCCCAAGAGGCCAAGCGCGGCGCGGCGGCGGTTTCGGGCGAGCACGAAGCCCGCCAGCATCAGGATGAGTAGCGCCGCGGTCACGGGACCTTCGACCCGCGCGGCCTGAGCGTAGTCGTCAAGCGCGCGCATGCTGTGGTGCACAACCGGCTCGCCGGGACTGTACACAGCGAGAAGAGGTGCGGCCTGCGCTTCGATCTGCCGGTTGCGCAACTCGGATATCAGCGAGCTGTGCGACCACTCGAGCATCGTGTCGGTGCCCAACGTAGGGTCTACGTACTTGACCAACCCCTGGATGGTGGTCCACGCGTACTGCCAGGGCTGATGGGTTATCGCCGCCAGCGCGAATGCCTCGAGCTTGCTGTCAGCCGGCCAGTTGTAATCGCCCCTCGCACGCGGATCAGGCGGAGCGCCGAAGATCCGCTGCGCCGGAGAAGAGGAGCTGAACATGTACCACGTCGCTCCATATCTGGACGCGCTTGACGGCTGGCACAAGCCACGCGTGCCCGTAGGCGGCGTGAAATCGCTGCAATCGGCAAAGATCGCCGCGCGCGCATACAACGTCTCGCCTGTCGTGCGTGTCAACCCCCAGGTTCCGGTGTCTGCGTACTGGATCACCAAGTAGCTGCCTAACGTCACGGCCACCCCAACGCCCACGATCGCGGCTCCCCGCAATCGGTATCGCCACCCGCCCCCACTGCGCGTCGCCGCTGCCCAGCCGATCAGCACCGGCACGAGAAGCACCCCGACGGGCCGAACGGGACCGCACGCGCCGATCAGTAGCCCAGCAGCAGCCAGCCATCGCACCTGACGGATGTCGCCGCTGTCATACGATCGCGCGGCGCACCACATCGCTGCCACCACCAGGAACGTGTAAAGGGTCTCCGACAGCGCGGCATGCTCGAGGTAGAGCTCACTTCCTGAAAGCGCGACCACTGCGGCCGGGAGCAGGCCCACCCAACGGCGGCGGGCGAAGCGCGCGACTGTGAGGTAGAGCAACAGGGCAACCGCGAGCCCCATCAGGTGCTGGACACCGATCGCGAAAGCCAGTCGGGAATCGATCGCGTGAAGCCAGCTGAGAAAAATCGGGTAGCCCGCCGGGCGGTACGGATTCCAGAACACCAACCTTGAGTGCGCCAGACCAGCGGCGTCTAGATATCCAAGCGCGTCTGGATAACCGAGAAACGCGGGACGCCACGCGTGCATCAGCCAGAGCCGTAGCGCGCCACCACAGGCAAGCACGACCGAGAGCGCAACCGGCGCACCGGCGACCCGCGCCCAGACAGACTGCAGCGCTAGCGCCGCGCGATCCCGCCTGCCCGCGGGGGTCCAAAGCGCCGAGCCGCGCCGGTCGGGACCAACGACGAGCTGGCTCGGCGCCGCCGGTACGGATCCCGAATCACCAGCGGGCGATTGTTCCACAAGACCGTTATCGGCTACCGCGGACGCCTCTCAAACGGCCAGCTGCAGAAGCTAACACGCCCCACGCCTGTAGCCAGGTACGCCTCTGTTGGAATGCTCCGATGCGGCGGGTACAGGAGGCTATCGCAAGCCGCAGTGGCCGGCCGGGTGCCGCGGCGGGCCTCCTCGTCGGCCGAGGATCGCTCCGAGGGCGAGTTACAGCCAGTGCTCGGGCCGGCGCTGCTGAACGCCGTCGAAAGCGAGTTCCCGATCAACGACCAGCCGGGCCACGGCACGGGTGGCGCGCATGTCGGCTCCGCGTTCGACGTCGGCTGCTACGGATCGTCCAGGCAGGCGGACGATCTCACGGGCGCCGTTCGAGGTAGCGCCGCTCAGCACAGCAACGCAGCTAAAGTCCGGTCGCGGTAGTGCCGATCGTTGTTGACGTGCGCGTCCCAGACGGTGCAATAGACGCGCGACCATCATCCGAACAGACAACGGCGCTCGCCGGCGAGGGAAACGCGATGGCTCAAATTCAAGACTCCAACTTTCTTGTCATCGGCGGTGCAGGCTTCATCGGCTCGCATATCGTCGATCAGCTCATCGCAGCCGGCGCGGCGCACGTGACGGTGCTTGACAACTTCGTGCGTGGAAAGGTGTCGAATCTCGCAAGTGCGATGGACAGCGGACGTGTTGAGATCATCGAAGGGTCGGTGCTCGATGTCGAGCTTCTGCGTCGACAGATGGAGCACAAAGACGGCGCGTTCCACCTCGCAGCGCTCTGGCTCTATGAGTGCGTGCACGAGCCGCGTCGCGCGATCGAGCACAACATCGTGGGCACCTACAACGTCGTCGAAGCCGCCAACGAGATCGGACTTCCGAGGCTCGTCTACTCGTCATCGGCTTCGGTCTACGGCAATGCCCGCGAGGTCCCGATGACCGAGGAACACCCATTCGACAACCGTTCGCTTTACGGTGCGACGAAGATCGCGGGCGAGCAGTTCCTGCGAGCTTTCAACGACCGGCACGGACTCGACTACGTCGCTCTGCGTTACATGAACGTTTACGGGCCGCGGATGGACGACAAGGGCGCTTACGTAAGCGTGATCGTCAAGGTGATCGACCGAATCGCTCGCGGCGAGCGGCCGACGATCCACGGCGACGGCACGCAGGCTTTCGACTTCGTGCACGTCTCGGACGTGGCGCGCGCGAATCTGCTGGCGATGCAGTCGACCGTGACCGATGCCGCCTACAACGTCGGAACCGGCACGCAGACGTCGATCCGCGAGCTCGTCGACGAACTGCTGGAGATCACCGGCGTGGAGATCGAGCCCGAGTACCTCCCGGGCGAGCACATGTTCGTGACGCACCGAGTCGGCTGCACCGTTGCCGCCGAGCGCGACCTTCGGTTCCGCGCGACGATCGGGTGGCGCGAGGGGTTGCGGACGGTCGTCAGCCACGAAGCGCTGGCTCGGTGAACGAGACCCTGATCGACGCCACCTCGCGGTCAAGCCGGCGCAGCCCGTCGAGGGCCCGCGGCCGCGAGCGCGTGCTCGACCTCGGCGGCGAGGGCCACCGCCGGCGCCGGATACACGTAGCGGGCGAGGTCACGTGGGGCGTAGGCCCTCTCGAGGTCGCCGTTGACGGCGGCCAATAGGGCCCAGGCGATTGCCTGCGGATCGTCGGGCGCGACCGTCGTGCCGGTCCCGGTTTCGCTGACGATCCTGGCGGCTTCGTTTCCGTGCGCCAGAGCGATGATCGGCCGCCCGGCGGCCAGATACTCGTACAGTTTGCCCGTCGCGTGGGTCGCATGGCCGGGCGACGTCAACAACAACAGAGCATCGGCGTCGCGCTGTAGCGAAGCCGCCTGGCCGCGGCTGAGATAGCCCAGATGGACGACGCCGGCCGACGGCGCGAGGCCAGCCAGCAGCTTCTTCTCGGCGGCGTCAAGCCTGCCGGCGAGGACGATCCGCAGCCGGTCGGCCGCGTCCGGATGGTTGCGCCGGAGCGCGTCAAGCGCGTCGAACAACGGCTTCGGGCCACGGCCTGGAGCACCGCCCATCGTGCCGGTGTAGACGACGTTGACAAACCTCCTGTCGAGAGCTGGGCGCTGCGCTACCGCCAGTCCAGCCTCTGCGCGCGGATCCCAGCCGTTCGGTACGTGGACCGACCGGGCGCCCAGCCGGTCGTAGAAGTCCTCAGCAATCGGCTTGGTAACGCCGATCACGATGTCGGATGCGGCTACAACTCGGCGCTCAAGGAAGCTGTCGAGACGTTCCTGCATCCGGGTTGGCCAGGGCGGTCGGAGCATCTCGTGACGCCAGCCGTCGCGGAAGTCGGCGATCCATGCAGGCCGGGCGCGACCGAGCAGGAGCCCGAGGATGTGCACGGACTGGGGCGGGCCGCTGGTCACGATGCAGTCGATCTCGCGGTCTGCGATCAGACGCCGGGCAACCGGAAGGGCTCTGAGGACCCAGCTGAGCAGGTAGGCGTCGGGCACCACGACGTCGGCGAGGAGACGCGGCGCCGGTTTCTGGACGGGCACCTCCCTGCCAGCGCTCGGGAGCGCTGGACGCGCCAGCAGGCGCCGCAGGCTGCGGCTGGCGACGAGGTCGCCGGTGCGCACGATCCAGAAGCCGTCGTCGAGCGGCGTACCCCAGGCACGAGTGGTCAAGACGGTGACCTCGTGGCCGAGCTCCCGCAGCCACGCGGACATGGCATCCCATCGGCGGCCGCCGATCGATGGTTCCGGCGGAAAGTGGTATGTCGCGACCAGAAGGCGCCGAGCGGTCATGCAGACGCCGAGCTTAGGAGTGGATCTCGGAGCACGTCACGTTCGAGTAATTGCCGCCGCGAGCGGTCGCGGTCGCGAAGTCCGGATCCACAGCTCGACGTTGACGGCGCGCCAGACGGCGCCGACGTCGCGCCAGACACCGGCCGCGAGGTCGCGTTCGATCTCGGCCCGGTCCAAGCCGTCGTCGGCGCCGCCGTCGAGCAGCACGTCGGCGATCCGGGCGCGGCCGGCGGGACTCCCCAACCAGCGAGCTTCGGGCGTCTCGAACCCGACCTTGTCCGTGCGGTTGAGCACCAAGCTGGGCACGAGTCCGCGGACGGCGTCGCGCAGCACCCGCTTGGTCGCGCCGTCGCGGTAAAGGAGCCCGGCCGGGAGGGACAGCGCGAACTCGGCGACCCGCGGATCGAGAAACGGTAGGCGGACTTCGACGCCAAACGCCATGCTGTCATGGTCGGCGAAGCGGCACAGATGCGGCAAACTTGTCCGGAACGCCTGGTTGAGGAGTTCGTGGCGCAGCGGCGAGCCTGGCGTTGTCCGATCCGGCTCGGTGTCGACGTAAGCCGCCGCGTCGAGGGCGAGGCCGCGCTCGACGTAAGGGGATGCGCGGCGCAAACGGTGGCGGCGGACGACGACCTGCGGGGCCCGCCCGACTGCGTAGGCGATCGCGACCGGCTCGGCTAGCCGCCTGTCGCGCAGCACTGCGGTAAGCGCGGCGCGCGAGCCGAGGCTGCGCAGGGCCCAGCCGTCGGTGCCAGGGTAGCCGCCGAACAGCTCGTCGGCACCCTGGCCGTCGAGCAAGACGACGACGCCGGCTTCCCGCGCGGCGCACATGATCCGCCACTGGGCGTAGATGCTCGTGCTACCGAATGGTTCCTGTTGATCGGCGACGAGCCGCTCGAGGTCTTCGAGCAGCTCATCCAGTTTCGGTGCGACCGCGTGGTGCTCGATTACGCCCGCGGCGCCGGCCACGGCCGCGGCATACTCCCACTCGTCGTGATCGAACCCGGGGAAGGTGGCGGTGAAGGCGTGGCGACGATGGTCGCCGGCCAGCTCAGCCGAGAGGGTGACGATGGCGGATGAGTCGAGGCCACCGCTGAGCGACGTGCCGACCGGGACGTCGCTGCGCAGCCGCAGTGCGACCGAATCCAGCAGCAGCTCGTGGAGCCTGAGAGCGGCGGCGCCGGGCGCACGGGGCACGTCTACGGTTGCCGGTTCCCACCAGCGCTCCAGGTCGAGGCCGTGGTCGGCTGTCCAGCGGGCTACGTGGGCTGGAGGAAGGCGCTGGACGTCCGCGAAAAAGGTGGACGGAAGCACCGGCATCGTTCCGAGCGCGAGGAAGCGTGCAGCAACGTCGCGGTCGGGTACGCCGACCGACGGGTCGGCGGCGCGCAGAGCGCGGACATCCGAGGCGAACATGAGCCCGCCGGCGAGTTGATGGAAGAACAGTGGCTTCTCGGCGAAGCGGTCGGTGGCGAGCGTCAGGCGACGCTTGCCGGCGTCCCAAACTGCGACTGCGAACATGCCGTTGAGGCGGTTCAGTGCCGGTTCGCCCCACTCTGCCCAGGCATGCAAGAGCACTTCGGTGTCCCCCTCGGTCACGAAGCGGTGTCGGAGTCCGCGCAACTCAGCGCGGAGTTCGATGTAGTTGTAGATCTCGCCGTTGAAGACCATGTGCAGGCGCTCGAAGTGCAATGGCTGATTCGACCGCTCGTGAAGGTCGATGATGGCCAGGCGGCGGAATGCAAGGCCGACCTCGTCGTCGCGCCAGGTCCCCTGGCCATCGGGTCCGCGGTGAACCATCGCGAGAGCCATACGCTCGAGCGCCGCGGCGTCGGCCGCGCGTGCACCGGCAAGCCCGGCAATGCCACACATGGCCCGATCTTTGCAGCTACGGTCGGCCGGTGGCGCTAACCCCGAATTGCGGGACGCTCACGCCGCACGACCATGCGGCTTGTAGCATGAGCGCGTGCCTGCCAGCGCCCGGACGGTTCGTGCCGCTGTCCGCTTCGTGGTCGCGATGCCGATGCTGCCGCTGCTTGTCGCCGCGAGCGTCGCTCGCGCTTGCGAAGCATGTGCCGGCGGCAGCGCGGGGTGCGTCCGCGGCTGCTGTGGGGACCGGTGCCGATCATCAACATCAAGTACTGGTCGCAGTCGCTGCGATCACGTGGGTTCGAGAGCCGGACGTGCGTGTCTGGTTACTACGCGATCAACGAACGCGATGACTTCGACGTACACTTCGATCAGTTCCTCCCTTCCGGCCTCCTTTTCGACCCGCTTCGCGCTTACGCGGTGTTCCTGTGGATGCTGTGGGTGTGCGACGTGTATCTGTGTTACTTCGACGGCGGTTTCCTGGCGGGGACCGCGCTGCGAAGCCTCGACTCCCGCTGCTGCGTCTGGCGGGCAAGGCGATCGTGGTCTCACCTTATGGCAGTGACATAGCGGTTCCAGGCCATCTCGGCGTGGCCGAGCGGCCGCTGCTGGCCGACTACCCCGAGGTCGCAGTCCAGGGGCCGCGCGTCCGTCGCCGCGTCGATCAGTTCGCGCGGTACGCGACCCTGATCATCCGCAACTACCAGTACGGTTATCTGCCCCGATGGGATCTCCTGTGGCCGACGCAGATCGCGATCGACACCGACCAGTGCGGCCGCCTGCCGGGCAAGTGCGCGCTCGACCCGAGGTCGTAGTGGTCCATGCGCCAAACCATCGCCACATCAAGGGGACCGACGCACTCGTACGAGCGGTCGACTCCCTGCGCGAAGATGGTGTCCCGATCGACTCGAGCTGCTCGAACGGAGACCGAACGCAGAGGTGCGCAGTGCCGTGGAGCGCTGCGACATCGTCGCCGACCAGTTCGTGGCTGGCTACGCGTTGTTCGCGATCGAGGGGATGTCGGCGGGCAAGCCCGTGCTGTCTGCGCTCGGATGGATGCAGGCGGACGTGCGCTCGGAGTTGGACCGCCCCGGGCTGCCGATCGTGGACACCAGCCGAGATGACCTGACTGGACGGCTGCATGAGCTTGTGAATGACCCGAACGCCGGCATTTACTAGGTGAAGGTGGCAGGCGCTTCGTGCTCGAGCATCATTCCTACGCCGCGGTCGGCAGAGTGTGGGAGGCGATCATTGGTTACGTGTGGAGTGGCCAGGCGCTGCCGGCTGAACTCGGCCTGAGGCGACCCGATCAGCCCCTGGATCCGCACAAGCAGGTGGTCAGTCGTGTTCACCCTTGAGGAAGGTCCGGCACCAGTGCTCGAAGCTCAGCAACGACCAGAGCAGCAGCCGCCGGTTCTCGCGGCCTTCGAGGTGATCCTCGACGAGCGCGCGCACGCCATCGCGGTCGAGGAACTCGTAGATCGAGGCGTCGCGAGACAGGAGCACGTCACGCACGTAGTCGATGCTTGCACCCCGAACCAGCTGGCGTCGGGGCCGGAGAATCCCTGCTTGATCTGGTTCGTGATCTCGGTGGGCACGTAGCGCTCCATCACGCGCCGTAGAAGCAGCTTGCCGTCGCGGGTCTTCTGGAAATAGCGTTCGGTCTTCGGTCCTGGCTCGTTCTCATTGAGCCGCACGATCTCGCCCAGATTACGGAGCTTCAGCCTTACCGGCAAGCGTTGTGCGAACTCGACGAGGTCGTTGTCCAGGAACGGCACCCGGTTCTCGAGGCCATGCGCCATGCTGAGCTTGTCCTCGACAAGAAATAGGCCGTGGAGGAAGGTCCGCGCTTCGAGGTACAGCGACTGGTTGACGTACTCCGCAGCGCTTTGCGGAGCATCACGGTGGGGAAGCTCTCCGCGAAAGATCTCGGTAGTGTCGATGTCCCGTATTTGCCGCCACACGTCGGCATTGAAGAACCGGGGCTGGGCTTCGTCGGGCACGAGCCTGCTCCAGAACGCGTAGTACTTGTTGACGTACTGGTCGAAGTTCTGGTTGACCACGGCGCGGTAGTAACGCCAGGGATAGCCCGCGAACAGAGCGTCTCCCCCGGCGCCGCTGAGTGCTACCTTGACGAACTTGCTCGCCAGGCGCGCAACGTAGTAGTTGGGGTACGACTGCCCTACGCGTCGGTATTCGAGATGCCACGTGAGCGCCGGCAGGCAGCGGACCATGTCGCCCGCCTTGAGGACAACCTCGTAGTGCTCGGTGCCGAACCGGTAGGACATCGCCTCCGCTTTGGGACGCTCGTCGACGGCCACCTCGAGGCCAACCTGTGAGGTCATGTCGAATCCAACCGTGAACGTATTCAGGTACGGAAGCCTCCGTGCCGCCAGGGCAGTGATGCTTCCCTTGTCCATACCCCGGAAAGGTGAGCGCCGACGGGGACGTCCGCAACCAGTTGGCGCTGGACCGCCTGGGTGAACAGCCAATGAAGTTCCTCCCACGTACTCCCCGTCGGAGCAACCGCTCTCGGACTCCGAGAACTCGAAATCCCAGTAACGCTGGGGTCGCACCGAGCTGGGCTCCGCCCGCAGCAAGATTCGGTGACCGGGACGGAGCAGCCTTACAGAGTCGAACAGCGTCCCGTCGGTGAAGATGTTCTGAAAAGTGAAGTATTCGAGCAGGTGGGGGAGGCTGATCTTGGCCGCCAAGCCGTCGTGCTGTAGTAGCGCCTTGATTTCCGAGCCGAACAGGACGACGGGTCCAACCTCGGCGTAGTACAGCGGTTTGATTCCGTAGCGATCGCGCGCGAGAAACAGCTCGCGCCGGCGACGATCCCACACGGCGAGCCCGAACATGCCATTGAAGCGCTCAACGCACGACGATCCCCAGGCCGCGTAGGCGGTGAGCGCAACCTCGGTGTCGGTGTCGGTCGCAAACCGCCGGCCCTGGGCCTCGAGCTCGAGCCGCAACTCGCGATAGTTGTACAGCTCGCCGTTGTAGGTAATGACGAAGTCCCCCGTCGCATCGACCATCGGTTGGTTTCCTGCAGGGCGCGGGTCGATGATCGCCAGCCGCCGGTTGGCGAGACCTACTGGCCCGTCGACATAGTGGCCCTCACCGTCTGGGCCACGGTGAGCGATCGCTGCGCTCATGCGGCGCAACAGCCTCAGCGGGATCGGCGCTCCCGAGCGGTCCAGCGCACCGGCGATGCCGCACACCTCAGCCGCCCGAGACGCGGGCGACGTGAACGGGGCCGGACACAGGCTGGCACGATATCAGGCGGAACTTCGGGATAATCGGAACGTGAGCCGGCAACGGGGCGTCGTCGAGCTCCATCCGTAGCCACGCACTGTCCGTAGCTTTCGATGCGCCTCGCGATCTTCGATAACCTCGCCAACAACGCGTTCATCCAGGCGCGGGTGCTGCGTCGGATCGGCCATGAGGTCGATCTGGTGCTCGACCCACTCGACCGCTATGCGATGAGCGATCCGGCTTGGGAGGAGCTTGACATTGAGCTTCCCGGCTCAGCACTCGGCGAGCCAGATCTGCCGGCCGTAGTGCTGCCCGAATGGGTGCGCAAGACGGCAACGCCGCCGCCTGCACGACGGCGTGACAAGTATCCGGTGCGGATCGGCGCCGCGCGGTCCGCGCATGTCGCGGCGCGGCGTGCTGCCGGCGCTGCGGGCTGGCGCGGCGGGTTGATGGCTCTTGATCGCGCATGGGCGATCAAGACACTTGCCGACTACGACTGCGTGATCGCCTACGGGATGGGCCCGGCGTGGGCGGCTCTGGCCGGCGTGCCGTGCCTGGCGCAGACGTGGGGAGGCGACATCACGATGCTGCCTTTCTACGACGCTGATGACTGGGAGGGTCACGAGGCGCTGGAGTTGCCTGGGCCACGTCCGGAGCTGAACGCCCAGGCTCGACTGCAGCGCTTTGGCTACGCCAAGGCCAGGCGCCTGCTGCTGACCGACCCCCGCTTCTTCCCCTACGCGGAGCGGCTCGGACACTTGGCGAAGTCCGAATTCGTCGGCTTCGTCGTCGACACCGAAAAGTACGCACCTGGCGCTGACGCCGACCTGCGTGCGCGGCTTCTCGGCGGGCGCGAGGGCATCGTGATATTCGTCGCGGCACGCCAGGATTGGTATTGGAAAGGATCAGACCGCCTGTTACGAGGCTTCGCTGAGGCAGCTCGTGAGCGACCGGCGATGTGGCTAGTGTGCGCGGGCTGGGGCGCGGATCTCGAGCGCTCTAAGGCGCTGATCGGCGAGCTCGGGATTGGTGATCGCGTGGAATTGCTGCCGTTCGCCTTGTCGAAGACCCGGCTGCTTCGTTATTACTGGGCTGCTGACATCGTCGCCGACCAGTTCACGGTCGGCTCTTATGGAGCGTCGGCGCTGGAGGCGATGAGCTGCGGGCTGCCGCTGCTGATCGCCCTCGACCGTGACCGCTTCGCAGGTCGGTTCCCGACGCCTCCGCCGGTGATGAATGTCGCGTCACCGGCGGAAATCGGACAGGCTTTGGGCGCGCTGACCGACGACGCCGAACTGCGGGCGCACGTCGGTGCCGAAGGCCGGGCGTGGGTCAAGGCGAACCACGGCGAGGCGCTTGCGCAGCGAACGCTTCAGATGTGTGAGCAGGTGGTCCGGGAGGCGCTGGCCGGTCGATGAGCGGTCATCTCGCGCGTCTCGGTCGCCAAACCATTGTCTACGGATTGAGTGGGGTCGCGCTGCAGTTCTTCGGAGTCGTGACGGTTCCCGTCATGGCCCGCGAGTTCACCACTGCTCAGTATGGGGTGCTCGAGCTAGCCACCGCCGGCATTTCGGTGGTGGTGGTATCGTCGACCTCGGGCTTGCCTCGGCATCGCAGCGGTCCTACTACGACTACACCGACGAGCAGCCTGACGAGCGAGCAATCGTCCTGTCGACAACAGCGATCACCTACCTCGCCGTGGCCCTGCCTGTGACGGCTGCGTTGATCATCTGCCGCGACCCGCTTGCAACCTTCCTGTTCAAAGACGCACGGCACTCCGACCTGGTCGTGATCGCCGCCGCATCCTTACCGACCGCGTCGCTGATGAACTTCGGGCGAGAGGTGATGCGCTTGCACTTCCGGGCCTGGCACTACCTTGCGTCATCGCTACTGTCGGCCGCCGGCGGGGCGTGGTGCATCCTGGTCGCGCTGCTCGTGCTGCACATGGGCCTGCCTGGCGCCCTCCTGGGCGGTGTTATCGGCTCGGCGATCGCTGCGAGCTACGGACTGGTCGTCGTGCGCCGCGACATCGGCCGACGTTTCTCGCGCCGCGAACTCACCACGATGCTTGCCTATGGCCTTCCCCTGGTGCCAACGGCACTCGCCCTATGGGCGCTGGCTCTGATCGACCGGATCATGCTCTCCAGCCTGGGAAGCCTCTCGGAAGTGGGTGAGTATGCGATGGCCAACCGTCTCAGCCTCCTGGTGACGTTGGTCGCGACGGCGTTCTCCACCGCGTTTGCCCCGTTCATGCTGGCGCTGTACGCCGAGGACGCGGAGGGTGAGAAGTTGATACGGGCACAGGTCTTGGCGGCGACCGGAGTGGCGTTTGCGACCGTCACGGTGCTGGTGTCACCGTTCGCGCGAGAGATCCTCCAGCTCGTGGCCCCGCGCTTCCACAGTGCCTATGAGGCGGTCGGGCTGCTCGCCTACGGAATGGCCGCTTATGGTCTGTGCACTATCGCGCTGGGCGGCATCTCGCTAGCGCGCAAGACAGGAAGCCTGGTCGTCTACTCCAGCATCGCGGCGGCGGTCAACATCGGCTTGAACTTTGCCGTGATCCCCTCGTGGGGGATGCTAGGGGGTGCCTTCGCCACGGCTTCTCTCTCGTACGTGCTCCTGTTCGCCCTCTACTACCGTCAGGCCCAGCGCGTATACCCGACGCCGTACAACCTCTCGCGCCTGCTGCGGCTCGCGATCCTGACCGCGCTTGCGGTGGCGGTGGGAGCTGTGCCGATCGGGCCGCCGGCCGTTGCGCTCGGCGCGAAAGCGGGGGTGGCCATATTGTTCGTGGCTGGTCTCCGGCTGACCCACGCAATCGAGCCCGAGGAGGTCCAGGTCATGCGGTTCGCGATCCGTGAACGGCTACGGGAGATGACGTCTCATATACTTCGATCGTGAGTAGACCGCTCGACCTGATCGCGTGTCCCGTCTGCCATGCGCGACTCGAGCCCGCCGGTGCGGACCTGGCCTGCAGCGTCTGCGAGCGGACGTACCTGGCGGAGCACGGCCTAACGCCGGTGCCGCCGCCAGATGCGGAGCTACAGGCGCGCTGGCCGCTCTGGGAGAAGCTCCAGGAGAACTTTGCTGCGGCCGCCAACGCGGTTCCCGAGGACAGCCTGTCAGTCACGGAGAGACCGGACGCCGAGGCTTTCGCGCGCTTCTGCGACTTGAGTGGCGTCGTTCTTGATGTCGGCTGCGGGCCGCAGAGGCCGCCCACTTACGCGCTTGTCGACAGTGCAGGTTCATCGGAGTGGACCCACTCTCGGGGAGCCCGAGCGAGCGTTCGAGTTCGTGCAGGGGCTGGGTGAGTATCTGCCGTTTCGCGATGAATGCTTCGACCAGGTGCTGTTCGCAACGTCGCTCGACCACATGCTGGTGCCGCGGCGAGCGCTCGCCGAAGCGCTCCGCGTCCTGGCCCCGGGGGCGCGATCAACGTCTGGTTCGGAGAGCTGGATCGCCCTCCTCAGGGCGGAGCCGTACGCCGGGCGAGGCACCGAGTCGGCGCGGTCATCGATCGGATTCGCACGGAGCAGCCTCAAGAGCCCGAGTACTTGGCGGCGCTCGAGCGCCCGCAAGGCGCGATCGACAAGTTTCACGTAGCGCAGCCCGGTGAACGAGAAATCGCCGGCTGGTTCGCCGACCTCGGACTCGAGCTCAGCGCTGCGGAGCGGATCGACTACTGCTCGGGCTGCTTCATGCGCGGCTCGAAACCGCGTTCGGAATAAGGTCCCGGAGCACGTCCGCAGCGATGCGACGCGGGTCGTGGTGACGTTCCACGAATGCGCGTGAGCGTCCGCCGATCTGAGCGAGTTTCTCGCGATCGGTCGCTAACTCACGCAGGCGGTCAGCAAGCGAGGCCCTAGTGGCGCGGATGATCGGCAACGCATCACCGAACGGGTTGTCTGCAGGGACATCCTCGCGGATGAAGCACAGCACCGGTCTGCCCATGGCCATGGCCTCGACCGCGAAGCCGCCGTACCACCCCAGAAGAAGCTGGTCGACTGCGACGTCGGCGATGGACAAGCGGCGAAGTACCTCCGTGCGCGGCACATTCTCGACAAGGTCCAGCTCGACGGCCACGCCCTCGACACGGAGCTGATCGACCGCCGACAGCACATGCGCGGTGCCCTTGACATCGCGGCTGGTCGGAGCGTGGACAACTCGCAGTGCGTCGCTCCGTGCCAGCGGCGGAGCGGCTGCAGCCAGCCTTTGAGGGTCCACGCTGGCGTATGGAAGAAAGCGCGAGGTCGGTAACCAGCGGGCGAGGTCGGGGTTCAGATGGAAGGTACGGTCGGCATAGCGGGCGAACTGTGCGGCTGCGACCGGGCGATAGGGATCGTCGCGGGCGCACTCTGCTCGCCGGCAGAAGCAGCACGCTTGGGGACGCACGTCACAGCCTTGATACGTGACAAGAATCGTCTTGCGCGCGCGCTTGAGCAGTGGTAGTTCGTTGAGTACGCGGCCAGCGATGCGTAGCGAGACAACGGTCTGCCCGAAGTTGAAATGGAAGACGTCGTAGTTGTGCAGCGCTCGTGCCAGGAATCCGCTGCGTACCCAGAGACGGCGCGAAAGCGCTGTGTCCGTGAGGTCGAAGCGGAGATCCGCGTCATAGCCATAGGGGCCGGCTGCGAACACAGCGACATCGCTGCGGATTCCGAGCTCGCGCTCGGCTCTCGATAAACCGTAGGCCTGACCGCCGACGTCTGCCGGAGCATGGAGGATCCGAAGCGGCTCAGTCCGATGTGACTGTGAGGCCAAGGCCCTCCTCGAACCGCATACGTGGTTGGCCTAGCGTCGCGATCTGCGCGGCAGTGCAAGCAACGAGGTCGCTGGCGGGCTCGTGAACCGTGAACGATGGTGACACGCCGACCAACCGACCGGTGAGCTCGGCGATGTCGCGGACCGCGACGATGTCGGGGCCTGCGACGTTGAGCGTCCGGGACCGGTCAAGGTCGAGGCTGGCGATGACGGCGGCCGCTGCGTCGCCGATGTAGACGGGGTTGACCGAGATCCCCTTCGGACCGGCGAGGGTTACGTCCCGACCGTCGCGGACGCGTTCGATCAAACCAGGGATGAACATGTTGCGCTGACCCGGTCCGTAGATGAAAAAGAAGCGAAGGGAATGAGCCTTGAAGTGAGTTCGGAACTGCTCCAGGGCGTGCTCGCCAGCCAGTTTGGAAATGGCGTAGAAGCTACCTGGCCTGGCCGCATCGGTCTCCGCGACCGGCTTGGGTCCGGGCTCGTACACGGCGCCTGACGAGGCGTAGACGAACGCGATCGCATCGGCCCGACGTGCATAATCGAGCAACCGCACGGTTGCAGAGGCGTTCACGTCGAACACCTCGACGGCCCCGTCCGGGAACTCCCGGAAGCGGCGCGACTGCGCCAGGTGGACGACTGCGGTCGCGTGATTCGGCAGCGAATCCGCGAGTGGGCCGATGAGATCTTGCTCGATCCAGCGCACTCCGGCGATCCGGGACGGTGTGGTTCCGGGGCGCGTGAGCGCCACAACCTCCTCACCGCGTTCGCTCAGGCGGCGCAGGACCAGGCTTCCAAGGAAGCCGCTGCCCCCGGTTAGTACGATCGCGGGCATCCGAGTCAGGCTATCGTTGGGCGCCGCGCGAGCACATGCAGCTGATCACCGCCGCCACCGATCCGGTCGGCCAGCGCCGCGAATGGCTGCGAGATCGCGCACAGCCCGCTTGCGACTCGCAGCGGAAATCCAGCGGGAACAGGCAGTCGGCCAGCGAGCGCGTACTGCATGCTGGCGGGTAGCCCGGCGGCGCTCGTGCTGGTGCGTGTTCCAGCACCTCAAAACCCGCCCGCTCCAGCAGCCGTACGAGCCCGGTGTCGGTGAAGTGCACGCGATGGCGCGGAACGTCGAGGTGAAACCAGCACGAGCGCAACCGCTTCGCTTGCCAGTTGCCGAAATTGGGCACGGTGATGATTGCGACACCAATCCGGTTGGAGCCAGAGCGTCGCGCACGCGAACTCAGGTCCGCCAGCGGGTCGATCGTGTGTTCGAGCGAATGCTGGAAGATGGCGGCGTCGAAGCGAGCGCGACTCGAGTTCTGCGTCGGCGAGCGTGCCGATCTGGACGTCGACTCCGCGGGTACTAGCGTTTGCCGCGGCGCCGGCCGAGGGCTCGATGCCGGTCATCCGCCAGCCGCGGGAGATCAGACTGGCGGCAAGGTCGCCGCGCCCGCAACCCACGTCGAGCGCCGCGTCCCAGGTCCCTGTGCGGCGATCGCTCGGAGCGGAAACGACGTGAGCGCTCGCTGCGATTGGAAGCCGCGGATCGTCCGTGAGACCAGCCGGACTACGAGGTTAGCCGGATCGTCGTAGGGTCCGTACGCGGACGGGTAATAGGCGGCCAGTTCCGCAGCCCGTGCGAGCGGGAGGGTCGGCCCGGAGCTTGCAGGTCGCGCAGACGACCACGGCGAAATCGGCCGGGAGTCCGTTGCAGGCGGTCGACTGCGCCGAATTCGGGCCGACCGGGCAGACGGCGCGCCACAGGCCGCGCAGACCAGCGCTTGCTCGGAGTTGCCTGGGCTCAGGCGAGCGGTGTGCAAATCGCGGAGTTCGGCGGCTGTAGACGCTGAGCCGCAGTGCGAGTGAGCTCCCGCAGCGAGATGCTCCGGTCGAGCGCCCCGGCAGGGGGGAGCCTACGGCGTGGCTGGCCGCGGGCCGCTCTGAACCCAGCCGGACAGGCGCCCGCGCAACGCTGCGAGGTCGCGGCAGATTGACCAGGTCGCCCGTCGACCGCGATGAGCCTCGGTGAGCAGCGTGCGCAGTGCGTGGCGACTCGCGTAGCAGCCCGTAGCGGCGCAGCAGCCAGCCCCGCGCGAAGCCGCTGTGGTGGCGCTGCGAGGCGCTGCGCCGGCCGTGACTGGCCGAGCCGAGGTGCACGCCGATCGCGTCGCAGGCGGCCACCGTCTGCCAGCCGGCGGCTCGCAGCCGCAACCCGAGGTCGAGGTCCTCCAGGTAGGCGAAGATTCCCTCGTCGAGGCCGCCGACCTGCTCCCAGGCGGCACGCCGGTAAGCGGCAGCGGTGCCGGCGGGACAGCTCAGCAGGGGCCGTGCTGCGGGCGCACAATGCGCCGGGAGGCCCTGGTGCCGAGGAAAGCCGGCGAGGGTCACATCGGCGCTCAGACCAACGCTGTCGATGAAGCGCTCTCCCGGCGCGAGCATCAGCGCCGCGACGGCGCCGACGCGCGCGTCCGACTGCAAGGGCGCGAGCAGCCGCTCGAGGAAGTCGGGACGGCATTCGACGTCGTTGTTGAGCAGGACGATCACATCGGCGCAGCCAGCCGCGACGCCGCGGTTGCAAGCTTGCGCGAAGCCGAGGACGTGTTCGGCACGCTCCACGCGAACATCGGGCCAGCGTTCGCGTAACCGGTCCGCCGTGCCGTCCGTCGAGCCGCCGTCGACCACGATCGTACGGTGGGGAAGCGTCTGCGCGTGTAGGTGCCGCAGACAGCCGTCGGTCAACTCGAAGCGATCGCGGACCGGGATGACCACGTCGATCGAGGCTGCCATCTGGTATGAATCGTAGTCGCACGGCGCGGTGCGCCGGTGGCGGGGCGCAGCTGTGAGCCACCGAGTGCCGCTTCGCGATCAGCATCTGACAGGCTTGGGTGAGCACCATGCACGTGGGCCTGAACCTCGTCTATCTGGTCCCTGGCTACACGGGCGGGACCGAGGTCTACGCGCGCGAATTGATCCCGGAGCTGGTCGCAGCCGCGCCGCAGGTCGGGTTCACCGCGTTCGTGGCGCGCGAAGCCGCCGCTGAGCGCGGGGCGCCGTGGGGCGAGCTGATCCCGTCGGTGACCGTGCCCGTACGCGCCCGCAACCGGCTCGATTGGGTGCGCGGCGAGCAGTTGCTGCTGCCGACGATCGCGGCCCAAGCCGGGGTCGATCTGCTTCACAGTCTCGCGAACACGGCGCCCGTATGGGGACGCTTCCGGCGGGTGCTGACGATCCACGATCTGATCTACAGGATCGCGCCGGAGGCACACCGGGGCGTGCTGGGATACGGGATGCGCGTTCTGGTTCCGGCCGCCGCGCGCGGCACGCACCGGATCATTGCGGACTCGACGAGCACCGGCGAGGATCTGCAGCGGCTTCTGCGGATCCCTGCTGGAAAGATCGACGTCGTCGCCCTCGGGACCGGTTCGCCAAAGATTCGACCTCTACCAGAGGCTGAGATCCGTCGCCTCCTGGGGGCGGACGAGCGGCGCATCGTGCTAAGCGCCTGCGCCAAGCGGCCACACAAGAATCTCGCGCGCCTGATCGGCGCGCAGGCGCTGATCCCGGCCGGCCGCCGGCCGCTGCTGGTGCTCGCCGGCTATCCGACGCCGTACGAGGACGAGCTGCGCCGCCGCGCCGCCGAGCTCGCGGTGGCCGACGAGGTGCGCTTCCTCGGCTGGATCGATCAGCCGACGCTCGAAGGCCTCTACGCAGCCGCCGGCTGCTGCGTGTTTGCCTCCCTGTATGAAGGCTTCGGCCTGCCGGTGCTGGAAGCGATGGCGCGCGGCGTGCCGGTCGCGTGCTCGGCCCGCGGCGCGCTCGCCGAGGTGGCCGGCGACGCGGCGGTGCTCGTCGATCCGCTGTCGGAGCGCTCGATCGCCGCGGCGATCGAGCGGCTGCTGGGCGACCCCGTCGAGGCGCAGCGGCTGCGTGCCGCGGGACGCGAGCGGGCGGCGCGGTTCAGCTGGGCGGCGACGGCCGCCGGTACGCTCGCCGCCTACGAGCGCGCGCGGCGGCCGGCTGGCGGCGAGCGCTAGCGGCGGCCGCAGGCGTGGACCCGGGGCGCGAGCCCCGGCCGGCGCCGTAGGCCTCGACGGCGATCTGGACCGATCGCTGTAGCGACAGGCGCTCGGCGTTAGCGGCAAACCAGGCCGATGTCGAGTCGCGCAGCGCGCGTCCCGCCTGGTGGACAGCAACGATTGCGCCGGCCATGTCCTCGGGTTCCGCGGAGGCTGCGATGAAGCCGTTGACACCCTGGACCACGAGCTCAACGGCGGCGTTGTCGGGATCCGCGACGATCACGCTCGGCGTCCCGCGCGCGGCGGCCTCGACCACCACCAATCCGTAGCCCTCGCGGCGCGAGGGCAGCAATACGCAGAGGGCCCGGTCCATCGCCTGCTCGACCGCATCGCCGGCGAGGAAGCCGGGGACGCTGACCACGTCCCGCAGACCGAGCTCGGAAACGAGCCTGATCACATCGGGACGCTCGGGGCCGTCGCCGAGGATCTCGGCGCGTAGTTGCGGCAGCTGCGCGCGTGCGCGGGCAATCGCGGGTACGATCGCCGGCACGCGCTTCTCCGGGATGTGGCGGCCGGCGAACACGACCAGCGGCTCGGCGTCGTGCACGGGAGGGACGTCGAGCGGTCCCGTGTAAGCGCCGGCGAGCATCGTCAGATCGCCGCGCAGGCCCTCGTCTCGCAGCCGCGCCGCGTGCAAACGCGAGAAGCAGAAGGCGCGCTGTGGTATGCGCACGCACAGCCGCTGGACGAGCCAGCCGACGTCACCGCCGAGACGGCCGAGGTACTCGCGCCAGTAGCCGCGGGTCCACAGCTCGAACCAGTCCACGACCACGCTGTAGCGCCAGCGCGGGCGCATGAGCGCGACCGCCAGCAGCGAGAAGTAGGGAAACGAGCACGTGTGGACGGCGTCGTAGCGCTTACCATCACGCAGCAGGTGCCAGAGCACGCCGGCGCCGAACAGGAGCGGCGGCAGCACGCGACGTCGCCCGGTGCCGGAATACAGCGCCATACGCGGGCCCACGGCGCGGACCTCGACGCCGCTGACGCCGGGATCGGCGCCCCGATCCCATTGACGCAGGGTCAGATAAGTGACCTCGTGCCCTTCTACGGCCAGCGTTTGCGCGAGGCTGCGATACCAGCGCTCGGCGCCCCCGACGGTGTGCGGGAACAGGCAGTCGTAGACGATGCAGATCCGCAGCGCGACGATCCTCAGCGACGGCGGCGCAGGCCGAGGATCGAGAGCAGGAAGGAGGAGAAGAACACCTGGATGCCGACGATCGTGAGCGTTGCGGCGAGTACTGCCAAGTTTTCGTAGGCGAGCGCTCCGAAGCCGTGGCTGATCCAGTCGATCGCGATCACGATCCCGATCACGACGCCGGCGAGCATGATCCAGCCGCCCAGCAAGAGACCGTGCTCGAGCCGGTAACGGGCGCGCATGCGGTCAAACCAGCGGTCCTGGTCGCCCATGAAGTAGGTCGCGTACGCGTGCGCGCAGATCCCGAGGGCGACGACCTGGATGCCGACGATCGCCAGCAACGCCCCCGCGATCAGCGCGTGGATGTCCCATTCGCGTCCGAACACGGCGAGGTGCGCGATCACGACCAGCTCGACGATTGCGCCGAGCGTCGCCATCAGGGCGCCGGGGAGGATGAACAGGTGGTTGGGGGAGTGCAGCAGCAGGAAGCGGAGGTGGCGCCAGCCGTCCCTGAAGCTCGACAGCTTGGACTCTCCCTCGCGGGCGCTGTACTCGATCGGGAACTGGCGGATCTGGAGCTTCTCCTTGGCTGCCCTGATCACCATCTCGGAGGCGAACTCCATACCCGTCGTCCGCAGGTCAAGCCGCGGCAGCACGTCGCGACGCAGCGCCCGCATCCCGCAGTGAGCGTCGTCGACGCCGGTCTTGAACAGCAGGTTCAGGAAGCCAGACAGGAGCGGGTTGCCGATGTAGCGGTGATGCCAAGGCATCGCGCCCGGGTGGATGTTCTGCATCCGGTTGCCGATCACGACGTCGGCTCCACGCTCGAGCTCGGCGAGGAAATGGGGCGTCTCGTCGAAGTCGTAGGTCAGGTCCGCATCGGCCATCAAGATGTACGTGCCGTGGGCCGCGGCCAGCCCGGCGAGATAGGCGCTACCGTAGCCGCGCTCGGGCTCGTGGACCACGTTCGCGCCCGCGGCGGCGGCCAGCTCGCCGCTGCCGTCCCGCGAGTCGTTGTCGACGACGATCACTTCGCCGTCGATGCCGTTGGCGTCGAGTGCGTGGCGCGCGCGGCGCACGCACTCAGCGATCGTGCCGGCTTCGTCGAGGCAGGGGATCACGATTGAGAGCCGCACGGCGGCGACGGTCTCGTCGGGGGCGAGGGAGCTGACGGCGCAGTCGGCGATCAGGCGGCTCGGCCTCGGCGCCGGACGCGCCGGGCGGGTAGCTACGCGACGCCGCCGGGGCTTGCCAGCGTCCTCTGCCGAGACGGCTTCTAGCATCAAGCAGAATCTACGCAAGACCGGCGCGTGTGCAACGGTACCAACCGCTAGGCCGACCTAGACCAACGTCTGGTCTGCGGCGGCCGCTGTTGACGACAAACTCTACAGCTCATGCCACCGACGCGATTGCGTTCCGCGAACCTGCGTGCAGCTGCGCTAGGACTTGTGCTCGGCGCAGGCGTGCTCGCCTGGGTCAGTGGTGCGACGGGCGGGCTCGCCCGCGAGAACGATTTCCTTCATGAGGCCTGGCCGGCGTATCACGTGCTCGCCCAGGGGCATCTGCTGCGCGCGATCCGGATCGCGCCCACCTATGTCGGATCGCTGGTGCTGCGAGCGCCGTTCGCGCTGCTGGCAAGTGCCTTCGGCGCTGGCGCGCCAGCCGTGTACTTTGCGAGCGCGCTGCCTTGCATAGCTGCCGAGGCGGCGTTCTGCGCGTGGCTGTCGGCGCAACCGCGCGGCCGCGCCGGCACCATTGCGGGAAACAGGCTGGTGGCGCTACTGGTGTGGTTCCTGAACCCGGTGGTGATCGTGGCCGTCGTCGGCGGGCACCCCGAGGACCTGCTCGGCGCGGTCCTGTGCGCCGCCGGGGTGGTGCTCGCCGTGCACGCGGAGGAGCGCTGGTCAGCAATTCTGATCGGGCTGGCGGTGGCCAACAAGACGTGGGCGGCGGTCGCCGTGGCGGTGGCACTCGTGGCCCTGCCCGCGGGGCGTCGCTGGCGGGCGCTGCTGGTGATCGCAGGCACCGCGGGAGCGGTGCTGGTTCCAGTGACCGCCGTGCGGGTACTGAGCAGCGGCGGCGGTGCGGGCGGTGCCGGCGCGCAGTTGGGAGCCGCGGTCGGAAGCCTGTCGTTTCCAAGGGACCTTTTGTGGTGGTTCGGCTCGCACTCCTGGATCGTGCGTGAATCCAGATGGCTACTGCTGGTGGTGACGGTCTGCTGCGCGCTGCTCTGGCAGGCGAGGAGGGTCCGTCAGCAGTTCGGTAACGATGCGGTCGCGGAAGCGATGCTGATGCTCGCGCTGGTGTTGCTGCTGCGGTGCGCGCTTGACCCCTGGGACAACCTCTACTACAGCGCGCCGTTCCTGCTGGCGCTGCTCACCTACGAGACGCGCCGCGGCAGGACGCCGTGGCTGACGCTGCTCTACTCGTTCCTGCTGATCCCAGTGCTCGTGCCGCATCTGCTGGGCTCGCTGAGCCCCAACCAGCACGCTGCGGCCTACGCGGCCGTGGCCCTGCCGATGATCTGCTGGCTGGCCAGCAAGCTGTTCGTGACGCCGGAGGAGTGGGGGCGGCTGCGAGCTGCGAGTCGCTCGGCGTGGACGCGCGCCAGGCAGGCGACGGTGTGAGCGTCGCGTCGATGTCTATACTTGCCGGTCGCGGGCGCCTTGGTGCGCCGTAACTCCCGCTCTGAGCGGGCGTTTTCGTCTTATAGGACTCAAACCAGATTCTCGCCCATGCCCAAGGATGTCATTCTCACCCCCGAAGGACTCGCGAACCTCAAAGCCGAGCTTGAGCACATGTCGACCACGCGCCGTCGTGAGGTTGCCGCTCGGATCAAGGAAGCCCGCGAATTCGGCGACATCTCCGAGAACGCCGAGTACGACGACGCCAAGAACGAGCAGGCGATGCTCGAGGCGCGGATCGCTCAGCTCGAGGACAAGCTGCGCTCGGCCACCGTGATCGACGCATCGGATCTCGACACCGAGATCGTCCGCGTCGGTTCGACCGTCCACGTTGCCGATGTCGACGGACGCGAGTCCGTCTATACGATCGTCGGCTCCGCCGAGGCCAAGCCGTCAGACCTCAAGCTGTCCAACGAGTCGCCGGTCGGCAAGGCGCTGGTCGGCCGCAAGCTCGGCGAAGAGGTCATATTCGCCACCCCCAAGGGCGAGCGGCGGCTGACGATCAACAGGATCGAAGTAGCCTGAGCTCGGCGGTAGCCGGCGTGCCGTCGCCTCGCGATCGGGGCGCATCGACGTGAGGAGCGCATCGACGTGAGGAGCGCATCGACGTGAGGAGCGCATCGACGTGAGGAGCGCATCGACGTGAGGAGCGCATCGACGTGAGGAGCGGCCAGTGAGCACCGAGCCTGACGACCACGCCGACGTGTTCGCGACGCGCCGCCGGAAGCTCGAGCGCCTCAGAGCCGAGGGCGTCGAACCGTTCCCGCACGAGTTTGCCGGCGTGCAGTCGATCGTATCGGTACGCGAGGCCCACGAATCTTTGGCGACCGGCGAGGAGACGGCCGTCAAGCACCGCGTCGCCGGCCGCCTGGCGGCGCGCCGCGGTCAGGGGAAGATGGCGTTCCTCGACCTTCTCGACCGTTCCGGACGGATCCAGCTGCAGGCGCGCGTCGACGAGCTCGGGCCTGAATCGATGCAGCGGCTGCTGGATCTCGATCTCGGCGATCTGATCGGGATCGACGGCACCGCGCTGCGCTCGCGGCGCGGCGAGCTGACGCTGCGGGTGCACGCCTACACGCTGCTGGCGAAGTCGCTGCGTCCACCGCCCGACAAGCACCACGGCCTGACCGACGTCGAGACGCGCCTGCGCCACCGTGAGCTCGATCTGATCGCCAGCGAGGAGTCGCGGGCGGTGTTTCTCACGCGCGCTCGCG
This sequence comes from uncultured Solirubrobacterales bacterium, assembly GCA_963709135.1. Taxonomy (GTDB): domain Bacteria; phylum Actinomycetota; class Thermoleophilia; order Solirubrobacterales; family Solirubrobacteraceae; genus Palsa-465. Next base: position 408,027 of record CAVPVI010000015.1, read on the forward strand.
TGATCACCGCGATCCGCCGGTTCCTGGACGACGATGGCTTCGTGGAGGTCGAGACGCCGATCCTGCAGCCGCTCTACGGCGGCGCCGCCGCACGTCCGTTCACGACCCACCACAACGCTCTGGACCGCGAGCTGTACCTGCGGATCGCGACCGAGCTGTACCTGAAGCGGCTGATCGTCGGGGGTCTCGAGCGCGTCTATGAGATCGGCAAGAACTTCCGCAACGAAGGGCTCGACCCCAAGCACAACCCAGAGTTCACGGTCGTCGAGTACTACGAGGCGCACGCCGACTACCTTGCCGTGGCTGCCCGCTTCGAGGACCTGATCCGCAGCGTCGCGGACGCGATCGACTACCAGGGCCCGTTCGATTTACGCTCGCCCTGGCGGCGGGAGACGCTGGCGGGCGCGATTCTCGCGCGCACCGGGGTCGACATCCGCCAGTTGCGCGAGCGCGAGGCGCTCGCAAGCGCGATGTCCCGGCATGGACTGCTGGTGCCGCCCGACGACAGCTGGCCGCAGCTGGTCGACGAGCTCGTCTCCAAGCACGTCGAGCCGACCCTGCAGGAGCCGACGCTGCTGCTCGACTTCCCGGTCGAGCTGTCGCCGCTGGCCAAGCGCCACCGCAGCGAGGAAGGGCTGGTCGAGCGTTTCGAGGCGTTCGTCGGCGGCATGGAGCTCGCCAACGCGTTCACGGAGCTCAACGACCCCGACGACCAGCGGCGGCGCTTCGAGGCGCAGCGACGGCTGGCCGCCGCCGGCGACGAGGAGGCGCAGCCCTACGACGAGGCGTTCGTGCAGGCGCTCGAATACGGGATGCCGCCCACCGGCGGGATCGGCATCGGCATCGACCGGCTCGTGATGGTGCTAACCGGACGCAGCACGATCCGCGAGGTAGTGCTGTTCCCGGCGATGCGCGATTGACGATTGACGAATTGACGATCGCACACTTGAGTTATTGAGTTCATTTGCCGCGCCAATTCGGCGCCAGCCCTAATGCGCCAGGCCAAACGCGCCGATTACGGATAAGAGGAACGCCCGGTGCCGGGCGAGGCGGGTGCCTCAATTCGGCTCGAAAACTGGTAAATTGATGACTTTTGCGTTTAGGATTCTGACGCCTCAATCGGCGGGCATCGGCGCTGGCGCGGGCCTGAGGTAGACCTGTGCGACGCTGCGCTTCAGCTACGGGAACCGACGGGCAGGCGCTAATCGAGTTCGCCTTGGTGGCGCCGCTGCTGCTCGTCATCCTGTTTGCGATCTTCGACGTCGCCAGCGCGCTGAACTACTGGAACGACGAGACCAACCTGTCGAACGTGGTCGCGCGCTACGCCACGGTGGCCGCGTCGGCCAGCAATCTCCCGAGCTGCACCCTTCCGAGCGGTACTGTCCTGTCCGGCAGCACAGCCGGCTACGACGTCTACGAGTACGTGCACTGCGAGGCGTACTCCGACTCTGCCAACCTCGCGAACGCGGTCGGCGTCTGCGTCAACGACGAGACCAACCCGTCCGGCGCCAGCGAGTTCAGCGCGGGGGATGCGGTCAAGATCACGGTCGAGTATCCGTACAACTTCCTACATTTCTTGAGCGCCGCGCTCGGCAAGACTCACGTCACGCTGACGAGCAGCGCGACGATGATGGTCGAGTCCTCGACGCAGGACACGACCGTCGACGGCTGGCTCAGCGACACCAACAGCGACACGAGCAACCCGGCCTACGCCAGCGCCTCGGACTACAACAACGAGCTGACTTCCTGCAATGACGTCACCTGAGGCCACCCCCGCGGTCAAACCGCAGAGTCGCGGCCGCGCCGGCGAGCGCGGCCAGGCAGTCATCGTCGCCGTGATCGCGATGGCGGCGCTGCTCGCGATCGCCGCGTACGCGATCAACACCGGCGAATGGTGGGTCCACAGCCACCACCTGCAGGTGCAGGCCGACGCGGCGGCGCTCGCCGGCGCGACCAAATACTCCGTTGGGTGCACCGAAGGATCTGCCTCCGACCAGCTCATGGAGCAGACGGTCGCCGCATATGACGGAGCTGGGACCGTGACGACACCCACGGGCACCGTGTCGGCCGTCACCCCCACCGGCTCCGCCTCCTTCCCATACAACCAGCAGGTGTATCCGACGCCGTCGAGCGCCAACCTGATCGCGACGATCAACGGGGATCCCTGCACAGACAACGCGCTCGACGTGGAATTGACGGAGGAGAACCTGTCATCGCTGATACCGGGGGTCAACCCCGGGTACATCCACGCCGAGTCCAAGGTGGGCTTCTACGAGGAGACGACGGCGGACAAGGTCGAGCCGTTCGTGTTCTCCGACGACGTTCCATCGTACATGTGGGTGGAGCTCGTCGACGAGAACAGCACCTCCACCACGGGGGCGAATCCCACACGATACTCTACCCCGGTCGACCCCTGCTCGGTCGGTGATGACGGCGTCAACCCAACCGTCGTGGTGGGATGGGCTCAGCTGACGCAGTCAGAGAGCACCGGCGCCTGGTCGGGGCAGATGCTTCCTTGCCCGACTCCCAGCCCAGCGGACCCGGCCGTGATCCCCTTCGAGAGCAATCACAGCTCGGGGACGTTTCCGCTCGGGATGAGAGTGATCACCAGCGCGTATCAGACGAACACAGAGCAGTCGTCTGGCGTGGAGTATCCGCCGCAGTGCCCGATGGAGTGGGGTGATCTGGGCGCTACCGCATCTCCCAACATTGCCTGGGCGCCCGAGGGCGTGGTTTGCTACGACATCGGGCCAGGGAACCCGGGCCTCGGCGATTCACGCGATGTCGGTGACGGGCTGACGGATGCCGGCGCGGGGTTCGTTCGCGTTTATGACAACCCCAGCTCCAGCTCGGATGTTCCTGGGTACCTGAGCTCGTCGACAGCCTCTCCGCCCGCGCCGCAGGCGGACAACGTGTGGCTTGTTCCCTACTCCGGGTCGAGCACCTCGACCACCGACGACTGCGGATCGACCGAGGGCACCGACTCGGCGGGCGCGGAGGTGTCGAACTTCTTCTCCGGTGCCGCGAGCGTCCAGTTGTGCGCGGCCATGGTGTTCACCAGCACCGGCGGGACGCCCATGTCCTGCTCGAACGCGGGTCTTGACCTCTACGTAGATCCGAGCCTGCTCGGATGGAGCTACGACGGGGACTCGAGCCTGGCTCCGCCCGAGACGTCTATGACCTGCCCGAACGGCGCAAGCGGCAGCCCCAACGGGGTCTGGTACTCATCCTCCGTTCCGCTGGAGGGCTCCGGCTCGATCGTATCCGGTCCGACGGACTTCAGCCTGGACTGGACGCTGTCGACCGGAAACGTGCCGACCGAATACACGACGGCTGGCACTACCGCCACTGCCGCCGCCAACGCCGTGGAGAAGATCAGCGGCAACAGTTGCAGCACGACCACGCCGTGTACATGCACCGCCGGCGCTTACAAGTGCCAAGGAACAACTTGCACCGCGTCATCCATTTGCGCGGGCTCGTTCGATGGGGACACGCAGGGCGCTGGGAACGCCGAACTTGTGCAGCGGGCGTTCGACGGCGCGAGCGATCAGTACCAGGACTCCTACAGCCGGTCTGGGCCGATCACGAGCATCGACCTCTACAACAACAGTAGCGGTACGTGCAGCGGTTCGCAAACCGGTGCGTCCATACAGTCCGTCGCACGCACAACCACCTCCGACTCGTCGAGTATGAACCTCGCTGTCTGCATCTCGACGATTGCCGGCTACGCGGACGATACCGACCCCGGGGCGAGCGCGAACGATCCCGTCGCCCTGAACGCCGGCGACGACGACTTCAGCGGCGAGTTTGATTGCTACAAGCCGACGTGGGGAAGCACCCTCAGCAATGATCCCGCTTGGGGAGGCAGCGTGCAGGACAGCTCGCCGCAGGCGTTCAACATTCTGATGCAGTGGTGGGTCGAAAAGGGGTGCAACGGCTTTGGCGTCGCCTCCAACGGCTCCCTGAATACGAGCCAGCTTCCCGACGCCTCCCCGCCTGTCGCCGCGACCCCGGGGAGCAGTGACAACTACTACTATCAGGTCAACTCCGGCAGCAACACCTACGCCCCGGCGTCTTGCGCATCGCAGCCAGAGCAGCCGTCGCTTTCACAGCCGGCAGACTGCGTGGAAGGTGTGAGTGACAACGACATCACGTGGAACATCATGGCTGCCTTGAATAAGCGCATCCTTGGCTGCTCCCAGGCGCAGTGCCAGGGCGACACGCCGAATTGCAACAACTATTGGAACGCCAACAATACCCTGGCTTCTCTACAGGACAACCCCAACGACCCGCGTATGGTGGTCTTGCCGATCACCGATTACGGGCAGATGTTCCCCAACAGTTACGCGCCGATACCATCAGGCACCGGCATTCCGATCATGGGCTTCGCCGACTTCTACATCACGGGGTGGTGGGGTGATCCGTGTACATCGACGACTGTTCCTTCCGGCGTCACGGCGTTGAACTTCTTCAATGGGACGGCTTCCAACGGGACCACGCTGATCGCCGGCACCGACACCACGCCGCCGATGGACACCGACGCGACTGAATCTGTGACGGCCGATGCGGAGGTTGACGAAGGCAATTACTACGAGAACGCCTCAGGCCAGCCTCTCGGTGGGCTGAGCAGCACGACTTGCAACAGCACAATGCCCGGATACGACATCACGAAGGACGCCATCTCTTACTGCACCGATCAGGGTCTGCTGATGGGCCATTTCCTGCAGTCCGTGACTGTATCGGGCACCGGCATCCCGACCACGACCGTGTGTCAGGCAAATTCGCTTGACATCTGTACAGGCGTCTTGGAGAAATAAGGAGCAAAATGGAAGCGTCAACAACCAGCGGGCGGATCGGCGGTAAGTGGCCGGCGCTGTCCGGACGACGCAGCGGTGTGATCGTAGCGGTGGTGGCCGCCGTCCTCGCTGGCGTCCTGCTGTATGCGTTCGTGCAGCACTACAAGAAGAACACGCCGACGGCGGTGGCGAGCACCACCAGTTCGGTCGTCCTCGCGACGGGTTTCATCCCGCAGGGAACTCCCGCCAGCCAGGTGGCAGCGGGCGACGGCCTGGAGCACGCGAGCGTGGCCAGCACCCAGGCGCTGGCGGGCGCGATCGCCGACTCTTCGGAGATCGCCGGCGAAGTCGCGACCAAGGACATCTACCCGGGACAGCAGATTCTGGCATCTGACTTCGCTGCCGGTGACGTCATGATCGGTCAGTACCTGGCGGCGGGCCAGCGCGCGATCGAGATCCCGATCGACTCGACGCACGGGCTCCAGGGCTACATCCTGCCCGGTGATCGCATCGACCTGCTGACCAGCCAGGGCGCCTCTAGCAAAGCCGAGAATACGCTCGCCACGAACGTGCAGGTGCTGAGCGTCGGCACCGGCACGAATGGAACGGCGGTGACGACCGGAAGCGGCAGCCTCGTGCTGGCGGTCAGCGACACGCTCGCGCCGAAGCTCGCCGCCGACGCGGACAACTCCCGGATCTGGGTTCTGCTGCGGCCGCCGGTGTGGTCCAAGCCGAAGCCGCAGGTCGCTCCGACCGGCCAAAAGTGATGGCTAGGGCGGGCATCAACGCGATCCTCGCGCACGACGGCGCGGTGCCGGCGGAGCTCGTCGCGGATCACATCCCGGCCGACTCGGGCGTCACGCTGCGCGAGGTCAGCAGCGTCCTTTACCCCGCCACCGAGGCGCTGCGCGCGTCCGACGCAGACGTGCTGCTGGTTGGCTGTGCGGTCGACTCGGAGGATGCGCTCAGCTTGATCGAGTGGTGGACGAGCTCGCGTCCGGGCAGGCCGGTCGTGGTGCTTTGCCCTGCCTCATCGAACGGCTTCGTCGAGGACGTGTTCGCCGCCGGCGCCGATGACCTGTTGGTGCTCGACGATTCGCCCGAGGTTTCGGCGGCGACCTCTCGGCACCTGGTGTTCGCGCTGCAGAAAGCGGTCGCGCGCAAGATCAGCCCGATCGAGCCGGTCGAAGCGAGCGGCAAGGTCATCTGCGTGCTCGGACCGAAGGGCGGGATCGGCAAGACCATCACCGCGTGCAACCTCGCGATCGCGCTGACGCTGCGCAACAAGCGGGTGGCGCTGGTCGATCTGGACCTGCAGTTCGGGGACGTCGCGCTGTCGCTGGGGATGACACCCGACACGACCGTCTTCGACTTGGCCGTGTCGGGCGGTGAGCTCGACTCCGAGAAGCTCGATGCGTTCCTGATGCGCCACTCGACCGGGCTGCGAGTGCTGGCGGCGCCGGCACGGCCCGACCAGGCCCAATCGGTCACGGCCGAGTTCCTGTCGGACGTCTACGAGGTGTTGCGCGGAACCTACGAGTATGTGGTGGTCGACACCCCGCCGGCATTCACTCCGGAGGTGATCGCCACGATCGACGTGTCCACGTCGGTGTGCATGGTGGGCATGCTCGATGCGCTGTCGCTCAAGAACACGAGGCTCGGGCTCGAGACGCTCGAGCTGATGGGCTACGAAAGCGACCGCGTATGGATCGTGCTGAACCGGGCCAACACCAGCGTCGGGATCAACCGTACCGATGTCGTCAGCATCCTCGGCCGAGCCCCCGACGTGCTGGTCCCGAGCCATCGTGACATCGCCCGCTCGGTCAACGAAGGCGCGCCGGTGGTGATCGCGCAGAAGCGATCCGATGCGGCGCGCGCGTTCGAGTCGCTCGCGGGAATGTTCTCGACACTTGCGGTCGAGCCGGCACCCAGCGCCCGGCGCGGGCGTAACCTGATCAGGCGCGGGAGGGCGTGATGGAGCTACGCGAACGGCTTGCCAACAACCGCGGCAGCGCCGAGCCGGCGCAGAAGCGCCAGGACGCGTTTGCGGACCTGAAGGACAGGATCCATCTGGCGGTGATCTCCGATCTGGGCCCGCGCCTGTACAACGCCGGGATCGACAACTCGCAGCTGCAGCAAGTCGTGCTCGCCGACATCCGCAACCGTCTCAGCCAGGAACGCGGCCTGGCGATCGCGGACCGCGACCGGCTACTGCAGGAGATCGCCGACGACACGCTCGGGCACGGACCGATCGAGCAACTGCTGCAAGACGACAGCGTCAGCGAGGTCATGGTCAACGGCCCCAACGACGTCTGGGTGGAGCGCTCGGGCAAGTTGCACAAGACGCCGGTGCGCTTCAACGACGAGCATCACCTGCGGCGCATCATCAACAAGATCGTCGCGCAGATCGGGCGCCGGATCGACGAGTCCTCGCCGATGGTCGATGCACGACTGCCTGATGGCAGCCGCGTCAACGCGGTGCTGCCGCCGCTATCGCTGATCGGGCCGCTGCTGACGATCCGCAAGTTCTCCAAGACCCGCTGGGACCTGCAGGGCCTCGTGGCGGTCGGCTCGCTGACCCAGCAGGCGAAGGACTTCGTCGACGCCGGCGTCGCTGCCAAGCTCAACGTGCTGATCGCGGGCGGTACCGGCTCGGGTAAGACGACCCTCCTGAACGCGATGTCCAGCGCGATCTCCGAATCGGAGCGGATCATCACGATCGAGGATGCGGCCGAGCTGAGGCTCGACCAGGCGCACGTGCTGCGGCTCGAATCGCGTCCGAAGAACGTCGAGGGGCAAGGCGAGATCCCGATCCGCGAGCTGGTCCGCAACTCGTTGCGCATGCGGCCTGACCGGATCATCGTCGGAGAGGTTCGCGGCGCCGAGACGCTCGACATGCTCCAGGCGATGAACACCGGCCACGACGGCTCGCTCAGCACCGTCCACGCGAACACGCCGCGCGACGCGCTCTCGCGGATCGAGAGCATGGTGCTGATGTCGGGCGTTGATTTCCCGATGCGGGCGATCCGCGAGCAGCTCTCGCGCGCGCTTGACCTGATCGTCCAGATCGAGCGCTTCAGCGACGGCTCGCGCAAGGTCACGCACATCACGGAGGTGCAGCGCATGGAGAGCGACGTCGTCACCCTGCAGGAGATCTTCGAATACCAGATCGATAGGACGCACACCGGCAGCGCCGGCTCGCTGCGCTATACCGGGCTGCGTCCGGCGACCAACAAGTTCGACCTGCACGGGATCCAGCTGCCCAAGTTCATGACCGCTCACGAGTTCGGCGCCGCCCCAACGCAATCGGCGAGGCCGCACCTACCCGCCTCCCGGCGGATGGGTCGATGAGTGCCGGTAGCCCGTTTCGCTCGAGCTTGGCTGTAGCGGCGGCACAGCAGTCGTTTCTGCGGTCCTCCGCCGGGCTTCTGCTCGCCAGCCTGCTGTTCGGTCTGCTGGTGTTCGTGGCCGTGTTCGCACTGGTCCGCCGGCGCAACGAGGTCAGCGCGCGGATCGTCGAGTTCGTCTCACCGCCGGCTTCCGAGAGCCGCTCACTGGTCGAGCTTGCGCTCGGAGACTCGAGCGAGCGGGCCTTCGATCGCTCGCCCCGCTGGCGCACGCTCGTGACCGAGATGGACATCGCGGCGGTCCGCTTCGATCTGCGCCAGCTGCTAGCGCTCGTCGCGGTCGCGACCGTCGCTGTGGCGTGGGCGGCGATGCTCGCCACCGGCTCACCGATCGGCTTGCTCGCCGGCGCCCTGGTGCCGCTGTTCGCCTACTGGCAGATCGGCTTTCTGGCGGGCCGCCAGCGCAAGCTGTTCGAGCAGCAACTGCCGGACAACCTCTCGGTCGTTGCCTCCTCGATGCGTGCCGGCCAGCCGTTCAGCGGCGCCCTGCAAGCGGTTGTCGACACTGCGCCGGAGCCTTCCAAGCGCGAGTTGCGCCGCGCCCTGACCGACGCGCAGCTGGGCGTCGCGCTCGACGAGGCGCTGGGCACGCTGGGCGAGCGGCTCAAGAGCCTCGACTTCCAGCACGTGTCGCTGATCGCGACCCTGCAGCGTGAGACCGGCGGCAACACCGCCGAGGTCGTCGAGCTCGTCGCCGACACGATCCGCGAGCGGCTGGAGCTACGCGGGATGGTCCGCTCGTTGACTGCCCAGGGCCGCCTCGCCGGGTTGATCCTGTCGCTCCTGCCGCTCGGCCTTCTGTTGATGGTTTCGCTGATCAACCCCGGCTACGTGCACCCGATGTTCCACTCGACGATCGGCATCATCCTGCTCGTGGTCGCGGCCGTGATGACCATGTCCGGTTCGTTCGTGATCAAGAAGATCGTCCAAATCGACCTGTGAGGCAACGCTGATGCTCCTACTGTTACTTGGGGTCGTGGCACTCGGAGTCGCGGTCGCGGCATTGACCAACGTCCTAACCGCGCGGCGCGTGCGCACCTCCGAGCGGCTCGCTTCGATCAACGAGTACGGCTTTGCGCGCGAACGCAAGCATGCGCCGGTGTTTCACCACGAGGACAAGGTCAGCCCGATCGCGGCGATCGGCAGCGCCGTCGGTAACTTCGTCGCCAGCCACGTCGGCGACACCGGCGAGGAGAACGTCCGCCAGGAGCTGATGACGGCCGGTATGTACAACACCTCGCCGCGGCTACTGCTCGGCTACCGGGTGTTCACGCTGCTGCTGCTGCCGGTGTTCGGGTGGCTGCTGCTCGGCACCTCCGACACGATCCGGATCTTGATGATCGTGATGATGGCGCCGGTCGGATGGACGCTGCCGCTGGTGATCGTGCGTCGGCGTGCGCGCCTGCGGCTGGTCGAGATCGACCGCCGCCTGCCCGACCTGATCGACCTACTGTGCGTGATGGTCGAGGCTGGACTCGGCTTCCTCGCGGCGATGCGAATGGCAGCCGACCGCTTCCAGCCGCCGCTCGGCGACGAGCTGCGGTTGATGCTGCAGGAGCAGACGATGGGCTTGGGCATCGATGACGCGCTGGGTAATCTCTCCAAGCGCTGCCCGACGCCGGCGATGAAATCGTTCGTCCGCGCGATGGCGAACGGCGAGCGGATGGGCATCTCGACTGGTCAGATCATGCGCAACCTGTCACACGAGATGCGCCTGCGACGGCGGCGAACGGCCGAGGAGCGCGCCCAGAAGGCGCCTGTGAAGATGCTGTTTCCGCTGGCGTTCATGATCTTCCCGGCGATGCTGATCGTGCTGCTGGCGCCTGGCGCGCTGACGCTCGTCAACCACGCCTTCTAGGGTTATTGAGATAGGCCCTAACGCGCCTATCTCAATAACCCGAAGTCCCCCTAGAGCCTCAGGCTCTTAGGGAACCTTCTAGCAAGACCGAAGGACCGAAGTCGGGAACTTCAGACGCTGCTGGCGATCGTGCTCAGATCGCTGGCTAGCCGGCCGCCGTAGAAATGCACGGCAGCTACCGCGATCACCGCGATCAGCGCGAGGATCAGGGCGTATTCGGTCAGACCCTGACCTTGCTCCTGATCGAGTATCCGAGAAATGGCAACTGAGGCTCTGGCGCGCCCCGCGCCGAGCCACGGCGTCGGTGTCAGCGCCCTGGTTTCATACATAGGGGGTCAAACCTACATGAGTGTGAAGCGTAAAGAGTCTGAGGTGCAAAGATGGACCGCCGGCCCGGGTTTCGCCCGGACCGGCGGACGATCGAATCCTAAAGGCTGCTGCCAATGGTGTTGAGAACATCCGTGACCTTGCCACCCAGGAACGTCAGCGCGGCAATCGCGATGACGGCGATCAGGGCGAGGATCAGCGCGTACTCGGTGAGTCCCTGACCATCTTCGTCATCGAGGACCCGTGCGAGCACGAGTTGAAGCTTCGTATAAAGCGAAATCATGTGCGTGTTCACCTCCTCATTCATTGTCGGTTTCGACCGGCGAGGTTGCGGGTCCTGCCCTATAATCGACGGTAAGCCGCTCGGCCTTTAGTGATGCGTCGCTGATAGGCAGAATCTGGAGCGCGCAGCGATCGCATTCGGGCGATCTGACAATCCAGCCCCGGCTGCAAGAACGGAACATGGTCTAGTTGGGGCTAGACCTAGGTTTAGTACGGTCCCCAGTCCGCAGCGCCGACGATTGAGTCAATGGGCGTCGATCACGAGCGCACGCAAGCGGTTCTCGACACTCCTGGTCCGATGCCGGCGACCCTGATCGCCGTACCGCAAGCCGGCCTGCCGCGATCGTACATCCGTTGGCTCGAGACCCACTCCCTGTTCATCGCCGGCGTCGCGGCGGTCGTCGTGCTGAGCCTTGCGGGCGTTCCCGCGCACCTTGCCCAGGACGGCTGGCTCGCGCTCGTGGCCGGCCGCATCATCGCCGCGCACGGGATTCCGCAGCACGACTATCTGACGGTCATGGCATACGGCGTGCACTGGGTCGATCAGCAGTGGCTGGCACAGCTCGCGATCTACGAGCTGTGGCGGGTCGGTGGCCTGGCGCTGTTCGCGGTCGTCTACGTCGCGCTCACCGGCGCCGCGCTGGCGCTCGCGATCGCGGCCGCACGGAGCCTGGGCGGCCTCGACCGCCACGTGACGGCGATGCTTCCTTTCAGCGCCTTCTTCTATCTTGCCACAGCAGTCTCGATCCGCACCCAGGGGTTCGCCTACCCGCTGTTCGTCGCGGTCCTGTGGCTCCTGGCCGCGGCGGCGCGTGAGCCCGCTCGCCGACGCGTGTACTTCGTCTTCCCCCTGCTAGTGCTGTGGGCAAACCTGCACGGCTCGGTGACGCTCGGGGTCGCGCTCGCGGTGATCTACGGGGCCACGCTGCTGGCAGCACGAGCGCGCGCGCTGGGCTGGCGCGGGCTCGCGCATGCGCGTGGACTGATGTTCGTGCTCGGCGCGCCCGTATGCCTGTTGATCACGCCTTACGGGCTGTCGATCGTGCACTATTACCGTGCGACCTTGTTGAACCCGGAGTTCAGCAAGCTCGTCACCGAATGGCAGCCGGTGACCGCTTATACGATCATCGCGGTCCCGTTCCTGGCGCTGGTGGTGATCACGATCTGGTTGATCGGGCGCAGCGGGTCGCGCACGCCGGCATTCGAGCAACTAGCGCTGATCCTGCTCGGCCTGGCGGGCGTGTTCGCGGTGCGCAACATCACCTGGTTCGGCCTCGCGACGATGATGCTGTTACCCGCGACGATCAGTCAGGTGGCGCGTCGCAAGCCGCCCGCCCAGCGGCGCGTCAAGTTGAACATCGCGATCGCGATCAGCGCGATCACAATCGCGCTGCTGGCCACGATCAGCACCTTCGCGCGCCCGGCGTCGTGGTTCCAGAGCAGCTACCCCACGCGCGCGGTGGCGATCGTGCAGCGCAGCGTCGCGCGCGACCCCAACATCAAGATCTTCGCCGATGTGCACTACGCCGACTGGCTGGTGTGGCACGACCCGGCGCTGGCCGGCAAGATCGCCTACGACACCAGCTTCGAGCTGCTGACCAGCGCGCAGCTGCAATCGCTCTCGGACCTCACCCAGGAGCTCGCCCCCGGACAGCATGAGCTGCTGGCGCCGTATTCGCTGCTCGTGCTCAATCCGGCTGACAAGGGCACCAACCGGATCCTGCTCGCGCGCCGCGGCGTCCACGTGATCCTTCGGTCCAAGCACGTGATCATCGCGTCCAAGCCGGCGACATGAACGCGACCGTGCGAGCGCGCGAGCTGGATCACGCCGGCCCGCGGGCCGGCGTCAAGCGCGCCACGCCGGTGCTAGTCCTCGGCCGCTAGCTCGTGCCCGGCGGCGCCCACGCCAGAGACCTGTCGACAGCCAGGCTGGCAGTGGTGATCGCGCTGATCACCGGACTGATCGGCCTGGTCGTGGTGGTCGGCGCCGACGCCAGATGGCTGGCGGCGCTTGGACGGATCATCGTCAAGCGGCGGTCGATCCCGACTGGCGTGCCGTTCGCGGCGGCCTCAACGCAGCACTGGGCCAACACGCTGGTGCTCGCCGAGCTCGCGTTCGACGGGCTCGAGCAAGCGCTCGGTGACCGCGGCCTGATCGTGGCTCAATTGCTCGCGGTCGCGCTCGCGTTCGGCGTGCTGGCGAGCGACGCGCGGGCCGGCGGAGCCGACTCGTTCGGGACCTCCAGCGCGCTCGCGCTGGTCGCGATCGGAGCCCTTGGGAGCCTCGCGGTCGCGCGCGTGCAGCTGTTCTCGCTGGTGGCGTTCGCGCTGCTGCTGGCGCTGCTGCGCGCCCAGCAACGCCGTCCCTCACGCGCGATCTACATGGCGCTGGCGTTGCTGGCACTGTGGTCGAACTTGCACGGCGCGGCGCTGGCCGGGCTGCTGTTGCTGTGGGCCTACCTGGCGCTGTCGCGCTTCGCACACGACCGCGTCACTGCGGTCGCGGTCGCGCTGGCGGCGCCGGTAGCGCTATGCCTGACGCCCGCCGGCGTCAGGACGGTCGACTACTACAGCGGGTTGCTGACCAACGTCGCAGCGCAGCGCGGCGTTGGGATGTGGAGCCCGCTTGGCTTCGGCCCGCTGGATCTGCTGCTGATCGCCGTGACCGCGGCGCTGGCGATTCGCTGCCGCCTCCAGCGACCGCCGCCGTGGGAGCTGGTCGCGATCCTGGCGTTCGCGCTGCTGACCGTGAAGGCCTCGCGCGACGGCGTCTGGCTGCTGTTCGTACTGGTCGCTCCGGCGGCACGCAGCACCCGCGTCAAGCGCGAGTGGAACGGCCTGCTGGCGGTCGGCGCGATCCTCGCCGTGGCGCTGCTGGCGCTCGACGCCACGCGTCCGCTCAGCCCGCCGGCCGCGGCCCCCGCGCTCGTGTCTCGCGCGGTAGCGCTCGCGCGCGGAACGCCGATCCTGGCCGACGCAATCGGCGCCGAGCAGGTGGCGCTCGCGGGTGGGCGGATCTGGGCCGGCAACCCGCTCGACGCCTTCTCACGCCGTGTTCAGGGCGAATATCTCGACTGGTTGACGGGGGCGCGCAGTGGCGTGGTCGCGCTCGATGACCCGCAGGTGAGGGTCGTGCTGGTGGCGCGCGGGAGCGCCGCGCAGTCGCTCACGAGCTCCGCCCCGGGGTTCGTCGCGGTCGCTGCGGACCGCGGCGCGACGATCTACGTGCGGCGCGGCGGCGACGCGCCCCCACGCGGCGGCACGGCGGCGACGCGCCACTATGCGGCGGCACGCCTCTAAGGGCGCGGGTGCCCTAAGGGCGCCCTAAGCGGCGGCGCCGGGAGCGACGGCAGTGCCGGGAGCCGTGGCTGAGTAGCCCGCTGCCGGCGCGGAGGTGCTCGCGACCGCCATCACGACGGCGAACACGCACAATGCCAGCGCGTGCTCCCACAGGCCGGGAAAGTCGGCCGGCGTCACGAGCAGCGCGATCGGCAGTGCCCAGATCCGGCTCAGCGCCGGGCGCGCGAGCGCGAGCGGCACGATCAGCAATGCAAGGTAGTGCGACTCGACCAGCGGCGAGGCGAGCAGGCAGGCGGCCAGGCAGGCGCCGAGCACGACGCGGTCCCGGCGCTCGCCACGGATCCTCAGTCCCGCGGCGATGCACAACGCGGCGGCGCTCAAGCCGACCGCGTAAGCGGCGCGCTCGCCGGTGTCGAGGTGCAGCGCGAGGCTGATCACGCTGTAGCCCCGGTGCTCGTCACCGCGTCGGACCGCTGAGACCACGTACAGGTACCTGGCGATCTGATCGAAGCCCACCACCCACCAGCTGATCAGGTTCAGCGCCAGCGCCGTCGCCAGCGTCCAGGCGCACGCCCGCCAGCGGCGCGTGGCAAGCAGCCAGACCACCATCAGGACCGGGAAAAGTTTCACGCAGATCAGCAGCGCCAGTAGCGATCCGGCGATCGCGGGGCGCTCGCGCCACCGCCAGCACGCCGCCAGTCCCGCGAGCAGCAGCAACGAGACGTTGGCGGTCTCATAGCCGATGATCACTGGCTGCCAGAACATCACGACCCCGTACACCCGCCAGTCGCGGACGCCGAGCAACCAGAGGCTGGCCGGCACCGCGGCGAGCACCAGGGCGCTGAAGCACCAGTCCGCGAGCGCGTGCGGGATCAGCGCCAGCGGCGCGAACAGCAGCGCCGCGGGCGCCGGGTAGTTGAGCGCCTGCACGGGTGCCGGCGCGTACGGGCTGCGCCCCTCTAGCACGCGCTTCCCGGCGGGCCAGTACCAGCTGTGGAAGTCGACGGCGAAGTTGTGCAGCGGGTGCGCGAGCAGCAGCACGATCGGGACCGACAGGACCGCAAGCACCCCGAGCAGCAGCCGCTGCGCCGCCAGCCGGAACTCGTAACGCGAGCTGCGCCGATCGGCGGCGCCCGCGAGCGCGATCTCAGGCATGCTCAGACGCGCTCGCGGCCGCGCGCGCGCCGGCTACACAGTTCGCGAGCACGCTGCCGCCGGACATTCCATCACGTCGATCGTAAGCGTGGGCTCGGTGGCAAGGCTGCGACCAAAGTCTGATATTGGCCTAGACGAAGGTCTGGTCATGCTCGGCGCGGCAGTCGGTTAGATTGGCGTATCAGCCAACTGACCGCATCGCCGCCGCTGCGCACGGCGCTGCGCCAGGTCATGAGCGTGGTCGTGTTCGCGGTGCTGCCGATCCTGCTGAGCGCGCTGATGATCGGCGTGGCGCTCTCGGGCTCGGGCTCCTTCTACGACTTCGCCGGCGACCTGTACAACGCCGGGCGCGCGATCCTGCACGCGCGCAACCCATACGACGCGGCCTTCCTGGCGCATCTGGCGAGCGTGCAACGCGCCGGCGGCCCACCGTCGCAGACCTTCGCGGTGCCCGTATATCCGGCTCCGGCGCTGGTGCTCGCGGCGCCGCTGGCGCTGCTCGGGGCGCGGGCGGCCGGGATCGTGTTCACGCTGGCGGCGATCGCGGCGATGCTCGCGGGCCTGAGGTTGCTCGGCGTGCGGGACTGGCGCTGCTATGGCGCCGCGTTCCTGAGCTGGCCGCTGGCGCACTCGCTGCGGCTCGGGCAGGTCAACGAGTTCCTGGTGCTGGGCGCGGGCGTCGCCTGGCACTGGCGCGCGCGGGTGTGGCCGGCGGCCGCTGCAGTCGCATCGCTGGTGGCCGCGAAATTGTTCCTGTGGCCGCTCGGCGCCTGGCTGCTGGTGAGCAGGCGCTGGCGCGCGGCGCTGTTGGCGCTCGCGCTCGCCGCCGGCGGCACGCTGCTGGCATGGGCGCTGATCGGGTTTCGTGGGCTGGGCGCCTATCCGCGCATGCTCAGCGACCTGTCGGCGGTGGAGGGAGCTGCCGGCGTGTCGCTGGTCAGCGTCGCGCAGGCGCTCGGGTGGGACCGCGCGGCCGGCGATCTGCTGGCGCTGGCGCTCACCGCATGCCTGCTGGCGGGCGTCTGCTGGTGGGCGCGCGAGGGTGACGAGCGCCGCGCGTTCGGGCTGGCGGTGATGGCCGCGCTGTGCTGCTCGCCGATCGTCTGGCCGCACTATCTGACGCTCGTGTTCGTGCCGATCGCGCTGCTGGCACCGGCGCTGTCCTGGCTCTGGCTGGTGCCGCTGATCGCCTACCTGGCGCCGGTCGAGCTGACCGGCGGGGATCTTGGCAAGATGCTGCCGTATCTCGCGATCGAGCTGATCGTGGTTGCTAGCCTGTGCATGCGGACGGGCGTCGCGCGCCGGCGGCGCGCCGGCGCTGCACAGGCTCACTGATCCGGAGCCTGCCGGACCGCGTAGGCATGGCTGTTAGACTTCGCCTTCACAGGCCAAAGCTTTTGGACAGCCCCCCGACCGATCAGTAAGAGTCCCGCCACCCGAGAGACAGCATATGTTCGAGCGATTTACAGAGCGAGCCCGCCAGGTGGTTGTCCTGGCGCAGGAAGAAGCGAGGACGCTCAAGCACAACTACATCGGGACCGAGCACATCTTGTTGGGACTGCTCCGCGAGGAGGAGGGCCTTGCAGCACGCGTGCTCGAGTCGTTGGAGATCACGGTCGATCGCGTCCGTGCTCAGGTTGTGCGGATCGTAGGCTCCGGCGAAGAGGTCACCGCCGGCCAGATCCCGTTCACGCCGCGTGCCAAGAAGGTTCTGGAGCTGGCGCTCCGCGAGGCGCTGAGCCTCGGTCACAACTACATCGGCACCGAGCACATCCTGCTCGGCCTCGTGCGCGAGAACGAGGGCGTCGCAGCCCGCATCCTGCTTGACTTCGACGCCGATTCGGAGAAGATCCGCAACGAGGTGATCCGGATGCTGTCCGGTCCCGCCAGCCGCCAACGCGGCTCGGCTGGAGCCGCGGCCGCCGGACCCGGCGGCGCCTCCGCCGAGGCCAAGAAGTCATCCAAGCTGCTCGACCAGTTCGGCCGTAACCTGACCAAGCTGGCCGCAGACGGCAAGCTCGACCCGGTCGTCGGGCGCGAGACCGAGATCGAGCGGATCATGCAGATCTTGAGCCGGCGGACCAAGAACAATCCGGTGCTGGTCGGCGAGCCCGGCGTCGGCAAGACGGCGGTGGTCGAGGGTCTCGCGCAGCGGATCACGAACGCCGACGTGCCGGAGCTGCTGAAGAACAAGCAGATCTACACGCTCGACCTCGCGGCGCTGGTCGCGGGCTCCAAGTACCGCGGCGAGTTCGAGGAGCGCCTCAAGAAGGTGATGAAGGAGATCACCCAGCGGGGCGACATCATCCTGTTCATCGACGAGCTGCACAACCTCGTCGGCGCCGGTGCCGCCGAGGGCGCGATCGACGCGGCTTCGATCTTGAAGCCGGCGCTCGCTCGCGGCGAGCTGCAGACGATCGGCGCGACCACGCTCGAGGAGTACCGCAAGTACTTGGAGCGCGACTCCGCGCTCGAGCGTCGCTTCCAGAAGATCACCGTCGACCAGCCCAGCAAGGAGGAGACGGTCCAGATCCTCAAGGGCCTGCGCGACCGCTACGAGCAGCACCACAAGGTGAACATCACCGACGAGGCGCTGGAGGCGGCGGCCGAGTTGGCCGACCGCTACATCTCCGACCGCTTCCTGCCAGACAAGGCGATCGACCTGATCGACGAGGCCGCGTCGCGGATGCGGATCAAGTCGATGACCTCACCGCCGATCTACCGTGACCTCGAGGACGAGATCACCGAGACCCGGCGCGCCAAGGAGGCGGCGATCGAGTCCCAGGAGTTCGAGAAGGCCGCCAACCTGCGCGATCAGGAGCGTCGGCTCGTGCAGCGCAAGCGCGAGCTCACCGACCAGTGGGAGGCGGGCGAGTCCACCGAACGTCCTTCGATCGGCGAGGAGGAGATCGCGGACATCGTCTCGATGTGGACCGGCATCCCCGTGTTCAAGCTGACCGAGGCCGAGACGGCCAAGTTGATGCGCATGGAGGAGGAGCTGCACAAGCGCGTGATCGGCCAGCATCCCGCGATCGAGGTGATCTCGAAGGCGATCAGGCGCTCGCGCGCGGGCCTGAAGGACCCCAAGCGTCCGACCGGCTCGTTCATCTTCCTCGGTCCCAGCGGCGTCGGCAAGACCGAGCTCGCCAGGACGCTCGCCGAGTTCCTGTTCGGCGACGAGGACACGATGATCCGGATCGACATGTCCGAGTACATGGAGAAGCACGCCGTCAGCCGTCTGGTCGGCTCGCCTCCCGGTTACATCGGATACGACGAGGGCGGCCAGCTGACCGAGGCGGTGCGTCGCAAGCCGTTCAGCGTGCTGCTGCTCGACGAGATCGAGAAGGCGCATCCGGATGTGTTCAACATCCTCCTGCAGATCCTCGAGGATGGGCGCCTGACCGACGCGCAGGGACGCACCGTCGACTTCCGGCACTGCATCGTGATCATGACCTCCAACATCGGCGCCGCCGAGATCGCGCGTAACACGCCGCTCGGGTTCGCGGTCTCCGACGACGAGACCGGGATCAGCTACGACGACATGAAGAACCGCATCATGGGCGAGCTGAAGAAGGTCTTCCGGCCGGAGTTCGTCAACCGCATCGACGACGTGATCGTGTTCCACAAGCTCAGCAAGATCGAGATCAAGGAGATCGTCGACCTGCTGCTGCGGCGGATCCGGGAGTCGATGGCCGACCGTGAGCTGCAACTGGAGCTGTCCGAGTCGGCCAAGGACCTGCTGGTCGAGAAGGGCTGGGATCCGTCGATGGGCGCGCGGCCGCTGCGCCGTGCGATTCAGCGCTACATCGAGGATCCGCTCGCGGACTTCGTGCTGCGCGCGGCGGTTCCGACCGGCTCGACCGTGATGGTCGAACCGGCGCCCAAGGACGACCCGCAGGAGCGCGAGGTGATGCTGTCGGTGATCGAGCCGGTGCCGAAGCCGACGCCCGTCGGGGTCGGCGCCGAAGGCGGCGAGGAGCCTGGCGTCACCGACGGCGGCGAGGAGGGGAGCGAGACCGACGGTCCCGCGAACCCCGAGTAAACGCCCTCGAGCAGTTTCACTCCAGTATTCAGGCGCCACCCAGATTGGGTGGCGCCTCGGCGTCTTGCACGTGCGCCGCTCAAGCGATGAACGCCCATGACGCCCACGCAAACGTGCAGTAGGCGAGCAGCGCACCGCCGATCGCGAGCAGGGGCCTACGTGTCGTGGGGTGATCGACAACCCAGGATCCAGCGACCATCCACAGCGGGAAGATCGTCAGCGCATAGCGGTCGAACG
Source organism: uncultured Solirubrobacterales bacterium (assembly GCA_963709135.1). GTDB lineage: Bacteria > Actinomycetota > Thermoleophilia > Solirubrobacterales > Solirubrobacteraceae > Palsa-465. The sequence goes on from CAVPVI010000015.1 coordinate 427,431, forward strand.
ACTGCAGCGGCTGGGGCGCGAACGGGCTCCAGATGACGAGCAGCACGGCCAGCGTGGCATACACGGCGTAAGGGGGCGGCAGGCGGCGGAAGGCCCCGGCGAGCAGCGCCACCACGACGATCAGCACCGCAAGCAACAGGATGCTGTCAAACGGCGGCGTCCAAGGACCGGCCAGCGACAGCGAGAACAGTGGTACGCCGTCAACAAGGGTGCGCAGACCATCCCCCGCAGCCCGGATCGCCGAGATCACGGTGTTGATCGGCCCCGCCACCGACCGGTGGTAGAGCTCGTTCTCGTTGTGCAGCGGCGCAAGCCATCCATACCCGGAATTCGCCAGGTAGGCGAGGAAGGCAGCAAACGCCGCCGGGGCGCTCAGCAGCCAGGCCAGGCGCGGGAGAAGGCGGCCGTAGCCGCGCAGCGCCATCAGCGCGAGCGGGGCGATCAGCAGGATCCCCGTAACGCGCGTGACTGAAGCGAGCGCGGCCAGCGTCCCCGCGAGCGCCCAGTGGTCCTGGCGGCCAGCGTAGATCGCGCCGACCGACAGGGCCAGGAACAGAGACTCGGTGTAGACGGCCGTGAAGAAGAACGACAGGGGCGCTAACGCGAGCAACAAGATCGTCGTGTTGGCGACCTCGCGACCGAGCTCGAGCTCCGTCAACCGGTGCAGCAGAGCCAGCGCCACCACCAGGGACACGAGGCTGATCAGGATCCCGGCCAGCACATCAGAGCCGATCACGAAGCCGATCACGGCGATCATCATCGGATACAGCGGGAAGAAGACCGTGCTGCCCGGATCGGTGTAACCGTGCTGGGCGATGCTGAGATAGGCGAGCGAATCCCAGCGGACCGATGGCGCCGCCAACACGTTCCCGACGCTACCGAGGCTGCTCGTCAGGTGTTGTGGGTCGACCGTGGACCACGCCGCTACGCGCGCCACGAGCAGGGCGCCCGCGATCCCACCTGCGTAGACGACTGCGCGGGAGAGCACGAACGCCGAGATCACCGGGTGCGCGACGGTCAGCGCGCCACCGCGTGCTCGCAACCGCGCACCCTGCTCCGATGCCGTCAGGGCTGTCCCGTAGCCTCGGATGCGCATGCCTGAGGCAAAGTCTATTCACGTCTGCTCCGCCTGCGGGCACGAGTCGGTGCGCTGGGCGGGGCGCTGTCCGGGCTGCGGTGAATGGAACACGCTGGTCGAGGAGCGGCGAACCGGAGTCGGCGGCTCGCTTGGCGCCCGCTCGCGCCGCGGCGCCGGCGCCGTCGCGGCGGCGCTCGCGCCGGTCACGCTTGGCGAGGTGCCGGCGATCGAGCAGCAGCGGCTGAGCACCGGCATCGGCGAGCTCGACAACGTGCTCGGCGGCGGCCTCGTGCCCGGTTCGCTGGTGCTGCTGGGGGGCGCACCCGGGATCGGCAAGTCGACGTTGACGACGATGGCTTTGGCGAACCTGGTCGCCGGCGGGCGCCGCGTGCTGTACGTGTCGGCCGAGGAGTCAGCCGCGCAGATCCGCCTGCGCGCCGCGCGCCTGCGCGGCGGCGAGCCGTTGCGGATCCCGGTGATCGCCGAGACCGATCTCGAAGCCGTGCTGGCGACGCTCGAGCGCGAGCGTCCGGAGGTGTGCGTGGTGGATTCCGTGCAGGCGCTCCACCGTGGCGAGCTGAGCGGCGCCGCCGGCTCGGTAGCGCAGGTACGCGAGGCCGCATCGGAGCTGCTGCGCGTCGCCAAGGCGCAGCGCACCGCGGTGCTGCTCGTCGGTCACGTCACCAAGGACGGTACGCTCGCGGGGCCGCGCGTGCTGGAGCATCTGGTCGACTGCGTCCTGCAGTTCGAAGGTGAGCGCGAGCGCACATACCGGATCGTGCGCGCCGTCAAGAACCGCTTCGGCTCCACCAGCGAGGCGGGCGTGTTCGAGATGCGTGACCATGGCCTGGTGGAGGTGCTCGATGCGTCTGCCCGGTTCGTATCGGAGGCGACCGGCGCGCCCGGCAGCGTCGTGCTGTGCGCGATGGAGGGATCGCGTCCCCTGCTGGTCGAGGTCCAGGCGCTGGTCTCGCCGTCGGAGATCGTGCCGCCCCGCCGCGTCGCCTCAGGCATCGATCGCAACCGGCTGGCGCTCGTGCTGGCGGTGCTGGCGCGCCACGCCGGCGTCGGGCTGGGAGCCGCCGACGTGTTCGTCAACGTCGTCGGTGGCGTACGGGCCGACGAGCCCGGCGCCGATCTGGCGGTTGCCTTGGCGGTCGCGAGCGCCGCCAAGGGGATCACGCTGAGCCCGAAGAGCGAGCGCCCGCTCGCCTGTTTCGGCGAGCTCGGCCTCACCGGCGAGTTGCGCGCGGTCGCGCATGCAGACCGCCGCCTCGCCGAAGCGCAGCGCTTTGGCTTGACACGCACCTGCAGCCCCGGAGCGCACCCGACGATCCGTGCAGCACTGCGCAGCGCGCTGTCCGGCACACGGGTTGTCAACCAAGAATGTCTTGGCGGGCGGGATGATCTGTCGGGAAATCCCGGCTAAAATCGAGATCCATGGCGTCGCGATCCGGCGAAGAGCTCAAAGAGGAGCTCGAAGCTCGACAGGAGTCCCGGATGGTCAGGGCGCTCGAGATGGTCGCGCCCGGGACCGCGCTGCGCGAGGGAATTGACAACATCCTGCACGCGCACACCGGCGGTCTGATCGTGATCGCGGACGTCGACGAGCTGTCGTTCATGTTCTCAGGGGGGATCAAGCTCGACCTCGAGTACACCCCGGCGCTCCTCTACGAACTGGCGAAGATGGACGGCGCCATCGCGCTCAGCGCCAACGCCACCAAGATCTCATACGCAAACGTTCAGCTGACCCCGGACCCAACGATCCACACCTCCGAAACCGGGACCCGCCATCGCACGGCGGAGCGTGTCTCCAAGCAGACCGATGCGCTGGTGGTGGCGATCTCCGAGCGACGCGAGGTCGTCTCGCTGTACGTCGACGGCACGCGTTACATCCTCGAGGACATTCCCGTCGTGCTGGCCAAGGCCAACCAGGCGCTCGCGACCCTCGACAAGTACCGCAGCCGCCTGGACCAGGTCTCGATGCGCTTGACAGCGCTCGAGTTCGAGGGTGGCGCGACCCTGCACGACGTGCTCACCGTGCTGCAGCGTGCCGAGCTGGTAACACGGATGGCCGTCGAGATCGAGCGCTACATCGTCGAGCTCGGCACCGAGGGCCGGCTGATCGAAATGCAGCTGGACGAGACGATGGTTGGGGTTTCGGCCGACAAGGCCGCGCTCGTGCACGACTACCTGATGGAGGACAGCGACGAGAACTTCTCGAACGCGTTCGACCGGCTTGTGCGCTTGGCGCATCAAGACCTGCTCGACTTCGGTCGGCTTGCCGAGTTGCTTGGTTTCGACCGCAAGCTGAACAGCATCGACTATCCGGTCTCGCCGCGTGGGATCCGGATCCTGGGGCGGATTCCGAGGCTTCCGAAGCTGGTCGTCAAACGGATAATCGACGAGTTCGGGGGACTCGAGGAGTTGCTCGCCGCTACCGACGGCGAGTTGGAGACCGTCGAAGGCGTCGGCGAGATCCGGGCGAAGGATATTCGGGAAGGCCTTCGCCGCCAGCAGGAGATCAACCTCGTTGATCGTTACCTGCAGACCTAAGTGAAGATCGCTGCGGGTCGTTTGTCCCGTCGGCCCCCAAAGAGGAGGACACCATCACAGAGCTAATGGAAGAGCACCTGGAGGATTTCGACGAGATCGCGACGCTGCCCCTGATCGAGTTCGAGATCGGTGACAGCGTGGTCTACCCGCACCACGGCGCCGGCCGGGTAATCCGCAAGGAGATGAAGGACGTCCTCGGGTGCATCCGTGAGTACCTCACGATCAAGATCCTCCACAACGACATGACCGTCATGGTCCCGACCGAGAACGCAGCGCTCGCCGGCCTCCGGCGCGTGATCGACGAAGAGACGGTCCAGAAGGTGCTCGCCGTGCTGAAGGACGAATGCTCGGAGATGCCCAAGAACTGGAACCGCCGCTTCAAGTACAACCGCGACAAGATCAAGACCGGCGACATCTACGAGCTCGCCGAGGTGGTGCGCAACCTGGCCATCCGCGAGTTCCAGAAGGGCCTTTCGACCGGCGAGAAGCAGATGTTCACCCGTGCCAAGAGAATCCTCGCGTCCGAGCTGATGTATGCGCTAGGGATGAACGAGGAGGAGGTCGACGAGCACCTCTCCTCGGTGCTGGAGACCTCGAACGGTAACCACACCGCGAAGCTCGCGCGGTCCGCGAGCGCCGCCGAGGCCGAGGCGGAGGAGGCTAAGGCTGAGGCCGATGGTGATGGCGATGAACCAGCCGCGCAGCTCGACGAAGACGAGCCGCTGGAGCTCGACGAGCTAGCGGAAGTGGACGGCGCTCCGGTCGCCGCGATCGCGGATTAGGCGAATAGCAATGACGGCGGTCGCGTTGATCGTGGCCGCGGGGCGGGGCGAGCGCCTTGGGTCGGACCGGCCCAAGGCGCTCGTCACCGTTGCGGGCCGGCCGATGCTGGATTGGAGCGTCGCGGCTCTGCGCGCAGTCGCAGGGGTGCGGCGGATCGTGGTGGCGCTGCCGGCTGGATCGCTCGCCGCGGCACCGGCCGGAACGGTTGCGGTCGCCGGCGGCGCCGTGCGTTCGGAGTCGGTGCGCGCGGCGCTGAACGCCGCGCCTGACGGTGAGCTGGTGATCGTGCACGACGCCGCGCGGCCGCTTGCGCGGACCGAGCTGTTCGCGGCGGCGCTGGCCGACCTGCAGCGCTCCGGTGCCGACGCGGTGGTGGCCGCGGCGCCGGTCGCCGACACCGTCAAACAGGTCGGTGCCGACGGCCGCACGGTGAAGCGAACGCTCGATCGCCGTGACCTGTGGGCGGTGCAGACGCCTCAGGTGTTCAGGCGCGAGGCGCTCGAGCACCAACTCCGCGCTGCGTCCGCGCAGCAACTCGCGGCCGCGACCGACGACGCGTGGCTGATCGAGCAGGCCGGTGGGACCGTGCGCGTGCTGCCGGCGCCGGCGGAGAACTTCAAGGTCACCACGCCGCACGACCTGCGGGTGGCGGAGCTGCTGCTCGGTGAGCGCGACGCGCCCGGCGCAGGGGCGCGCTTGCGATGAGCGCCGTCACCGGCATCGGCTATGACTGCCACCGTTTCGAGCAGGGCCGCCGGCTCGTGCTCGGTGGCGTCGAGATCCCCCATACGCACGGCCTGCTGGGGCATTCGGACGCCGACGTGCTGACGCATGCGATCATCGATGCGCTGCTCGGCGCAGCCACGCTCGGTGACATCGGGCAACATTTCCCGGATACCGACGAGCGCTACCGCGACGCCGACTCGCTGGCGCTGCTGCGTGCCACCGTCGCCGCGGTGCGGTCCGCCGGCTGCGAGATCGTGCATGTCGATGCCACGGTCGTGATCGAGCACCCGAAGCTGGCCGAGCACCGCGAGGCGATGCGCGCGGCGCTGGCGGCGGCGCTCGGAGTCGAGCTCGAGCACGTGAGCGTCAAGGCCACGCGCGGCGAGGGGATGGGGTTCGTCGGACGCCAGGAGGGCGCGGCGGCGCTCGCAGTTGCGACCCTGCAGCGGCGCTAGCGACGCGCTTCCTCGGTCCCTGCGGTGCCATGACCTTGCGGCGTTCCGAGAACCGGAGCCTGGATCTCGGCAGGCTCCTGCGCTCCGCCATCCTGGCGCTTGTCGTCGCTGCCGGCACCGGCGCGCTCTACCACAACCTGGCTGGCCCTGACGCCGCATACGACCTGCGTGGCGTCCTCGATGCGGCGCGGGCGATGCTCCACGGCGCCAACCCGTACGTCGGCAACAGCGTTCACGCGCTCCTGACCAAGAACAACCCGTACGTACTGCCGCCGCTGATCGGCGAGGCGACGATCCCGCTGAGCGCGCTGCCGTTTGCCGGTGCCGTGATCGTCTTCGACGGCGCCTGCGTTGCGGCGATGATCGCCGCACTGTGGCTGATCGGCGTGCGCGATTTCTGGATCTACGTGATTACGCTGTTCTCGCTGCCGTTCGTCGACAGCCTCTGGCTCGGGCAGCCAGACGGCTTGTTCGCGCTTGCGCTGGCGCTCGCTTGGCGTTATCGCGAACAGCGGCCGGCGCCGATCGCGGTGGCGTGCGTGGTCGCCGCCAAGCTGCTTACGTGGCCGCTGTTGCTGTGGCTGGCACTAAGGGCACGCGCCCTAACGCGCAGGTTCGCGGCCGCAGCACTTGCGGCGCTGGCTGCAGCGGCGCTGCTCGCGGGCTCCTGGGCGCTGATCGACTTGCGCGGCCTGCGCGGTTACCCGCACCGCCTCGCGCTCGACGCACGCGCGTTCGGCGCACGCTCGCACTCGATCGCCGCGCTCGCGATCCGGCTTGGCGCCGGCACAAGCGCCGGCGAGATCCTCGGGATCGCGACGACCGCGGTGATTGTGCTCGCGCTGGCGTGGATTGCCGGCATCAGCGACCTCGGCATCTTCGCGACGGCGATCCTGGCGGGGCTGCTCCTCTCGCCGCTGCTGTGGACGCACTACCTGACCGTGCTGTTCGTCCCGCTCGCCGTGGCGCGCCCGAAGCTCGATCGCGCCTGGCTGTGCTCGGCCGCGTTCTACCTGTCTCCGGCCGAGCCGGTGGCGCACGCGTGGCAGATAGCGCTGGTGCTCGTGATCGCCGTCGGGCTCGCGTACGCGGCGATCAGGACGGGTTGAGGTCCAGCGCGTCGCTCTCGAACGTGAGCCCGAGTTGCTCGAGGATCACGCGGCGCGGCCCCTGCTCGACGCGCCCGGCGACGTGCGCGACGAGGCCGAGCGAGGCGGCGAGGCCGACCACCGTCGCGCCCGCACCGGCGGCGCAGTAGATCGCGAAGCCGGCGCCCATGTTGAATGTCGAGTAAGCCTCCTGCGCGGACATCTCGGCCGCCTCGGCGAGGAACTCGAGCACCTCGGGCACGCGCGGCAGGCGGCTGATCCGGTAAGTCAACTCGCGCTGCGGGCGCATCAGCTTCAGCATCCCGTGGCCGGTGACGTGGCTGAGGTAGTGAAGCTCGACGTCGCTCTCCAGCAGCGCGCGCACCAGCTGCGCATAGATCACGCTGCGGTCAAGCAGCGCCTCGCCGAACGTGCGGCCACTGCCGATTGGCGCGCCGTAGCCGGCTTGCATCCGACCGGCGATGTAGCGCGCGAGCGACGCGCCGTTGGCGTGCAGGCCGCTCGAGGCGACAAACACGATCTCGTCGCCGGCCGCCAGCTGCTCGCCGAGAATCGCCCCCCGACCGGCGGGAACCAGCCCGACCGCACTGCCCGCGAGCTCGACGTCATCGGCCGCCACCAGCCCGCTCAGCGACGGTGACTCGCCGCCGCCCCAGGTTGCCCCTGCATCCTCGCAAGCCGCCCGCCAGCCGGCGATCAGACCGTTGCTGCGGTCCCGGTGCGCGTACCAATCCGAGGATCCGGTCGCGAAGTACGCATTGACGACCAGCGGCAGCGCCCCGACGCAACAAAGGTCGTTGACGATCGCAGCGACCGCGTCGTAGGCGACGTTGTCGAACGCACAGATGCCGAGTTGCTCGTGCACCTGCCGCGCGATCACCGACTTCGTCCCGAGGCCCTCGAGCACGAACGCCAGCGTCTGGTCGCCCAACTCGAACACGAATGCGGGCTGGCCGCGTGACGCCTCGACCGCGCGGGCGCCGTGCGCGGCCAGCAGCTTCGAGGTCGCGAGCGCTTCGGTCAGGGCGCTGCGCTTGCCCGCATCGAGCGCTTGGTAGTCGACGCCGGCGACGCTGTATGCGTTGGGGACGTCCTCCATCAGGGTCCTACGATAGCTCGAACCTTGTGAGCCGTGGCAACGCAGCGCCAGCGCCGCCTGCTTCGCTAGGGTACGGCGGCTTGCGCGAGATCACGCTTCATGACACGCTCACCGGACGGGTCCTGCCGCTGGTGCCCAGGACGCCGGGCGCGGTCGGCATATACGCCTGCGGTCCGACCGTCTACGGCCGCGTTCACGTCGGCAACGCACGCCCGTTTGTGACGTTCTCGCTGCTGCGCCGGTTTCTCGCGCACGAGGGCTACGCGGCCACGCTCGTGATCAACGTGACCGACGTCAACGACAAGATCTACGCGGCCGCCGGCGCCGCCGGCGTCGATAGCCAGACGCTCGCGCGTCAGATGACCGACCACTACTTCGCCGACACCAACGCCCTCGGGCTCGGACGCCCGGATCACGAGCCGCTAGCGAGCGAGACGATGCCGGCGATCATCGAGCTGATCGGAGCGCTGATCGATCGCGGGCACGCATACGCCGCCGGCGGCGACGTGTACTTCGCGGTGCAGTCGTATGACCGCTACGGCGAGCTCTCGCATCGCAAGCTCGACGAGATGGACCAGGGCGAGGGAAAGGAGGGAGCCGACCGCAAGCGCGCCCCGTTCGACTTCGCGCTGTGGAAGGCGACCAAGCCGGGGGAGGACAGCTTCTGGGATTCGCCCTGGGGACCGGGTCGTCCCGGCTGGCACATCGAGTGCTCGGCGATGGCGCAGGAGCTGCTCGGTCTCGACTTCGAGATCCACGGCGGCGGCTCGGACCTGATCTTCCCCCACCACGAGAACGAGGCCGCGCAAACCCGCGCCGGCCGCGGCGCGCCGCTGGCGCGGCTGTGGGTGCACAACGGCATGGTCCGCGTCGACAGCGAGAAGATGGCGAAGTCGGTCGGCAACATCTTCATGCTGCACGAGGCGCTGAGCACGTTCGGGCGCGAGGCGCTGATCATGTACATGTGTGGCGGTCACTACCACCGGCCCGTGGATTTCGACGAGGCGCGCCTCGTCGAGGCTTCGGCGCGCGTCGCGCGCGTGCGGGAGGCAGCCCGGCGCCTGACGCCGGGACCCTCGCCCGCCTGGTCGGCGCCGCTGCGCGAGCGCTTCTTCGATGCGCTGGCCGCGGACTTCAACACGCCGCGGGCGCTCGCCAGCCTCTGGGAGTGGGTGCGTGAGGCGAACAGCTCGAAGGGCCCCGTCGGCGACGCCGACCTGCGCGAGATGCTCGATGTGCTCGGGCTCGCGAACCTGCTCGAGGTCGATCTCTCGCAGGCGCCGGCGCCGGTGCTCGAGTTGCTCGCCGCGCGCCGGCGTGCGCGCGACGCGCATGACTGGGCGGCGGCCGACGTGATTCGTGAGCAGCTGCGGGAGCTCGGCTGGGAGGTCCGCGACGGACCTGACGGCCCCGAGTTGCTGGCGCTTGCGTGATCGGGCGTGCGCGCAGCCTTGACATCCGAACGACCGTGATGTCGATCGCAGCCCCTCAACGGCTCGACGTCGCGGTGCGGTGATCGTCTACGGGCGCAACGCCGTGCGCGAGGCGATTCGCGGGCCGCGCGCGGTCTCGCACGTGTGGGCGACCGCCGGCGCGCGCCGCGAGCCGTGGCTCTCGGCGTCGGGAATTCCGCTCAGCACGGAGGCGGTGCACGAGCTTGCGCGGCGCTGCGGCTCGGATGCCCACCAGGGGATCTGCGCCGACGTGGCGCCGCTGCGTTACGCCGACGCGGAGCTCCTGCTCGCCGAACCGGAGCCCCTGCTGGTCGCGCTCGACCAGGTTCAGGACCCCCAGAATCTGGGGGCGATCTGCCGCAGCGCCGAGTGCGCCGGGGCCACCGGCGTGGTGCTGCCCGAGCGTCGCTCGGTCGAGGTCACGCCGGCCGTCTGCAAGGCCTCCGCCGGCGCCGTCGAGCATCTGCCGATCGCGCGCGTGCGCAACCTGACCGACTTCCTGCTCGCCGCAAAGGCCGCCGGCCTGTGGTGCTACGGCGCCGACGCCGCTGCGACGATCGGCTATGACCAAGTGGACCTCAGCGGCGGCGTCGTGTTGGTCCTCGGATCCGAGGGTCGCGGCCTGCGTCCGCGTGTGGCGGGAACCTGCGACGCGATCGTGTCGTTGCCGCTGCGAGGCCGGATCGAGTCGTTGAGCGTGAGCGCCGCTGCGGCGGTGCTGCTGTATGCCGCCGCCGGCGCCCGTCCCCCGTTGTGACCGATTACGGTCAGCACTTGACAGAGGCGCGTCGCTATGTAAAGCTCGCGCCCGTGAAGTAAAGATCAACCCGAGCCTGAGACAGGCTTGCGTTGGTTTCGAGAGGGTGCGGCTGAGACGTCGCGTCTGTAGAAAAACTCAATAGGTGCGGCGCCAGGGGAGGTGACGCGCCACGCGAATTCCGAACGGCCTGGCTTTTTCAGCTTGGCAGATGGGACTAGCACGTGGCCCGATTCTCCCCCAACACTCAAGCTCAACTTCAGGTTGATGATGGGTATCTGATTGCTCTGGCCAAACAGGGCAATGCTGATGCTTACGACCGGATCGTCCGGCGTTACTACGGATTCGTCCGTCTCAAGGCGTCTTCCTACTTCCTGGTAGGCGGCGACTCCGACGACCTGATCCAGGAGGGCCTGGTTGGCCTCTACAAGGCGGTGCGCGACTACCGCACCGATCGCGAGTCCAGCTTTCGCAACTTCGCCGAGCTCTGCATCACCCGTCAGATCATCACTGCGGTGAAGACCGCGACGCGCAACAAGCACTCGCCGCTGAACCAGTACGTGTCGTTCTCGAGCAGCCCGGCGGGGTCGATCGGCGAGAGCGATTCGACGCTTGACGAGACGATCCCCGGCTCGGCCGTCCACGACCCGGTCAACCAGGTGATCAGCTCCGAGGAGCTGCGCGCGCTGGTCGCCTGCATCTCGACGGTCCTCTCGGAGCTCGAGTCGCGCGTGCTGTCGCTGTACCTCGACGGCCACTCCTACGAGACAATCGGGGCGCGCCTTGGCTGCGACTGCAAGACGGTCGACAATGCCTTGCAACGCGTGAAGCGCAAGGTCGGCCAGCATCTGGCCACGCGCGCCGCCTAATTCGGACAGGCTCCAAGGGGCCCTAAAGGGGTGCCCAGAAGGATCAGCGTGTGACCGGACCGCTGGTCGAGGCAGTCCGGCGTGGTCAGGCGGTCTTGGTGAATGCGTGGGCGAGCGGACCCAGCACGGGCTCCCGCCCGAATGTGTCGAACGCCCGGAAGCGAGAGAACCGTCGATGATCGGGACCGTGGAAGTCCGAGGAGCCGGTGCTGAGTAGGCCGTTCTGCGCACAATGATCGGCCAGCAGCAGCGTCTGCTCGCGCGTGTGCGTCACGTAGAACACCTCGACGCCGTCCAGTCCGGCGTCCACGAAGCGGTTGATCGTGGCGAGCACTTCGGCGGGCTCGCTCAGGTCCCAGAACGGGTGCCCCCAAACCGCCAGACCACCGGCGGCGTGGATCAACTCGATCGCATCGGCGACCGAAGGCGCCAGGCGCGCAACGAACGCGGGCCGTCCCTCGATCAGGTACGCCTCGAGGAAGGCGGAGGGATCGAGCAGGCGCTCGGCGGCGAGGCGCGCCCGGTTGGCGGGATGCGCGGTCACGGCGCCGGCGAGGTGCGGGCGTCCGACCGAGTTGCGGGGCCCGCCGTGGGAGGCGAGGATCCGGTCGTCGAGCTCGAACCCGAGCTCTCGCAGCGCCTGCGCCATCCGTGACGCCCGCCGCTCGCGTTCGGCGCGGAACGCCTGTAGCCGCGCGCCCAGCTCGGCGTCGTCGTGGTCGATCAGATAGCCGAGGATGTGGAGGTCCAGAAGGCCGCCGTCCAGCGTCGTGATCTCGACGCCGCCGACGAAACCGATGCCGACGCGTGCGGCGGCGCTAGCCGCCTCGCGCACGCCGTCCACGCTGTCGTGGTCGGTCAGCGCCAGCAGCTCCACGCCTGCGCGTCGCGCGGCGCCCACCAGCTCGGCTGGCGCGAGCGAGCCATCGGAGTGCAGCGAATGGCTCTGGAGGTCGAACACCGGGTCGGACATCCCGGGAGCCTACAGCCAGCGGTTCCGGACTGATCTATGGTTAGGTCATGACGGCCGACGGCGAGCTGATCACGCTCGATCGAGCCGAGTGCCTGCGCCTGCTCGCGGACAGCAGCTTCGGACGGATCGCTGTGCGCACCCACGACGGCACGCCGGCGATCCGGCCGCTCAACTACCGCTTCGACGAGCCCTCGCAGTCGATCGTGTTCCGCACGGGTCGCGGTTCCAAGTTACACGCGCTGCTGGAGTTCGGACATGCCGCGTTCGAGATCGACGGCGCGGATACCGACGGCGCGACCGGCTGGAGCGTGATCGTCTCCGGGGTCACCGAGGAGGTCGTCAACCGCAGCGAGCTCGAGCGTCTGCAAGCGCTCGCACTCGAGCCGTGGGCACCGTCAGACAAGCCCTTCGTTGTCAGATTGCGTGCTTTCACCGTCTCCGGAAGGCGCGTGACGCGCGTCTCGCGCTAACGTGACGCGATTATGTCCGACGTTGATTCAGCGTTCACGCCCGCGGATTTCGACATGCCCAGCTTCCGCGGGCGGATCCGGGTCGTGATCGCCGACGACCATTCGCTGCTGCGTCGCGGTCTGCGCCAGCTACTCGAAGACGAAGGCATCGAGGTCGTCGCCGAAGCTGGCGACGTTGACACCGCCCGGCGCTACGTGCGGGGACACCGCCCGGACGTGCTGGTACTCGACCTGAACATGCCTGGGAGTCCGAGCCTCGAGGCGATCCCCTGGATCCGCCGTGAGTCGCCGGAGACCCAGATCGTCGTGTTGACGATGCAGAACGAGCCCGCATACGCGCGCCAGGCACTCAGCGCCGGGGCGCTCGGCTACGTTCTCAAGGAGTCGGCGGACGCCGAGTTGGTCGAAGCGGTGCACGCGGCGGTGGCGGGGGAGAGCTACCTGAACCCGCGCCTGGGTGCGAAGGTGGCGGCCGAACCGCCGCCCGGCCCGCCCGACGGCCTGTCCGAACGTGAGGTGGAGGTGCTGCGGATGATCGCATTCGGCCACACGAACGCGCAGATCGCCGAGAAGCTCTACCTGTCGGTACGGACCGTCGAGACGCACCGCGCTCACATCCAGCAGAAGCTACGGCTGTCGGATCGCTCCGAGCTCGTCCGCTACGCGCTGGAGCACCGGCTCGTGAGCAGCACCGAGGGTTGAGGGCCGATCTCAATCGCCTTTAGGGCACCCGCACCCTGAGCTCGAGGGGCCGCGTCGAAGGCTGCGCGCCGGCGCGCGCAGGTCGGGACCTGCGGCGCCGGCGCTCCAGCTCACGCCAGCTCAGGGCCTCAGACGCTTGCGTGAACCTTTTCGCCGCCCCCGTTTGAGTGTTCGTTCAGCTCATCGATCGGGTGGTGCTCGCGCACCGCGCGGGTCAGCGCCAGCACCGGGCAGGGGGCGGTGTGCGCCAGTTCGTGCGTGGTGCTGCCGTGGACCAAGCGGCCGATCGCGCCGTAGTCGCGTGAGCCGAGGATCAGCAGGTCCAGCGACGCGCCGTAGACGGCGAGCTCCTTGCGGGCGGGTCCGTAGACGGCGTGGGGCTCGATGCCGCCGAGCGCCTCGATGCGTTTGAACGCGTCCTCGACCAGGCTCTCGACGATGTCCTCGGTCGGGGCCGGGACGCCGACGAAAGCGTATGAGGGCAGCGATACGGCCTCAAACGCGGACAGCTTCGCGTGATGGCACTCGGCGAGCTTGCGCGCGACCGCGATCGCGTGCTCACTCTCGGCGCTGCCGTTGTAGGCAACCCCGATCTCGTGCAGCGGCTGCGGGCGCTGGGCGTATCCGATCGGGGCGATCGCCACTGCGCAAGGCGCATGGTTCAGCGCGATGCCGGCGTCGTCGCCGATCAGGACGCGGCCTGCGGCCGAGCGCCGGTTGGAGCCGATCACCAGCAGGTCGGCGTTGAGCGATTGGGCGATCTCGTGCAGACCATGGCCGACCGACGCGGCCCCATGGGTCATCAGCTCCGCGTCGATATGACTTTCGTCGCGGACGCGCTCCAGCAGCGCTTGCGCACGATCGGTTTCGACCCCCTCGAACTCCCGGTTGGTCCCACGTCCAATCGCCGGAAAGCCGGCGTGAATGTGGACGAGTGTGATTTGGCTGCGTGGTTCGACGAGGTTACGGGCGAGCGCGATCGCGTCACGACCACCATCATGCTCGTCGACGCCAACGATGATTTTGTTGAACATCGCGTTCTCCTTTTCCGACACCTACCCACTAGACGCTAGGCAGGAGCGCACTTGATTGCATCGGGAGCGGGCCCAGCGCTGGCTACGGGTTTCTACTTAGGACAGCGTCGAGTGCCGGCTCAGAGTTAACTTGTACGCGCGAGTGAATCACGAACCCACGGAGGACCAGAATGTTCAAGCGCGTAGTTGTTGGCTGCGACGGTACCGAAGGTGCGCGTGACGCGGTCGCGCTCGGGGCCGCGATCGCAACGGCGACCGGTGCCGGTCTGTCGCTCGTGGGCGTGCATTCCACCTCCCTGTTCCCGATTCCGGACGAGACCGACCGCCGGACGCTGCGCCACCACGCCGAGGCGATCCTGCAGAAGGAGCGGGAGCTGCGCGCGCCGGGCGCGCTGGTCCACACCGTGGTCGACTTCTCCGTGCCGCGGGCGCTGCGCCACTACGCCGAGCACTGGAACGCGGACCTGGTCGTGCTCGGCTCCGAGCCGACGGCGGCCCCAGGGCACGTCGCGATCGGGCGCCGTGGACGCCAGCTGCTGTACGACGCGCCGTTCGCCTTGGCGATCGCGCAGCGTGGCCTGCACCAGCGCGATTTCAAGATCGCCAAGATCGGCCTCGGCTTCGACGGCGACACCGAGTCGCATGCGGCGCTCGCGCTGGCCGCCGAGCTAGGCCGCGCCGCGGGCGCGGAAATCGACGTGATGACCGTCATCGACGATCACGTCCCGCACCTGTCGGTCGAGTGGATGGCGGGCCGCGATGGTCACAGCCTCGATGACCGGCGCGCGGAGGCGCTCGCGCAAGCGCAGTCGGCGCTGAGCGATGTGCAGGTCGACGCGCACCTCGAGGCGGTTGTCGGCGACCCCGGCGTGCAGCTGCGGACGCTGTCGGAGAACGTCGACCTGATCGTCGTCGGCTCACGGCGGTGGGGGCCGTTCGCCCGCCTGGTTGCTGGTGGTGTCGGCGAGACGCTGGTCAGCGCAGCGAGCTGCTCGGTCCTGATCGTGCCCCGCCCCCACGAGCACCAGCACCACCCCGGCCACGTCCACGCCCAGTAGCGACGGATTGTTGGAATAGGCGGCCCGCGGGCCGCCTATTCACCGGATCGCCGCGGCTCTACTCGCCGACGCGATGCGCTTCTCGCCAGGCGCGCCGCTTCTCCTGGAACTCGCTCGGCAGCGTGCCCTGCAGCGCTTCGGCGGCGTCGAGTGCGTCCAGCGCCGAGCCGTAGTCGCCCCACTGCGCGTCGCACTCGGCGAGCAGCAGCGCGAGCTCGACCGCTTCCTCGTGCTCCTCCTGGCTGAGTGGCGTTTCGGGTACCGCGACGCGATCGGTCAGCTGGTCGTGGTGCAGCATGTCCGGCCGCGTGCTGGCGAGATAGGGGGCGAGGTAGCGACCGGCGATCTTGGCCGGCGGCCACCACAGCGCCTGCGAGCCGGACAGCGACGCCTCGCGCGCGGTCCAGCGCGACGTGCCGGCCTCGATCGCGACCGACGCGGGACGGTTCAGCCGCTGGGGCTCGGAGCGCAGGTAGATCGGCGCACCGCCGGTCAGCAGCAGACCGCGCAGCACCGGTACGAACGGTGACGGGTCCAGCGGCACGCCCGCGTCGGCCGCGATCGCCTCGGCCACGGCGTCGGCCTGCTGGGCGGCGAGGCCGCCCTGCTTGAGCGGAAACGAGGTCGCATCGCCGGCTGCGTAAACGCCGGGGGCGTCGACCACGCGACCGTGAGCGTCGACCGGAATGAAGCCGTGCGTGTCGTGGGGCAGGCCGGGGATCCTCGGTCCTTCGAGCCGGGGCAGCGTCACGACCCTGTCGACGTGGATCTTGCCGCCGCCGGCAAGCTGCAGCGTGCGGTCGCTGAACTTGGCGGCCAGCGACGAGCTGCGCACCTCGATGTCACGCTCGGAGAGCATCTTCGCGATCGCCTGCGAGGAGCCGAACAGCTCGAGCGGCTCCTCCTCCGGGGTGACGATCATGACCTGCGCGTCGAGGCTGTGGTCGCGCACCCAGCCGGCCGTCAACATCGCCAGCTCGTAGAGCGGCAGCGGCCATGTGCGCCCCGCCGAGAGCGCGAACGCGATCGACTGCACCGCTCCTGCGCTGAGCTCGTCGAGCACCTCCCGCAGCGCCGCCACGTCGCCGCGCCCGCGGAAGGTCAACGCCCCAGGCAGCGCTTGCTTCATGATCGCGCCGGTCGCGATCACGAGCGCGTCGTAGTTGATCCGCTCGCCGCCGGTGGTGACGATCACCTGCTCGTCGCTGAGCACCTGCTCCAGCGTCGCGGAGACGAGCTTGCCGCCGACGCGGTCGGCGACCAGTTCGGCGATCGAGTAGGTTCGCGCCTCGCCGCGGTCGAATGCCTCGGCGACCGTGACGGGCCTGTAGACGAACTGCGACTCGGGCGTGACCAGCGTCATCTCTACGATGTGGCCCGCCAGCTCGTGCAACGCCAGCACCGCCTCCAGCGCGGCGACACCGCCGCCGACGATCACTACGCGCTTTCGCTCATGGGCACGATGTGACATTTGCTCAGCCCTCCGGGCGTACTCAGGATTCGCGCCGAGCGTACTAGACCGTCAGCACAGCAGCCCCGACGAGGCGCCCATGGCGCAAATCGTCGAGCGCCTCGTTTGCCGCCAGCAGGGGATAGGCGCTCACGTGTGTGCGGATCGGCACGCGCGGGGCGAGCGCGAGGAACTCCTCGCCGTCGCGTCGCGTCAGGTTGGCGACCGACCGCAGCGCGCGCTCGTGCCACAGCAGCTCGTAGTCGAACGCCGGGATCTGGCTCATGTGGATGCCCGCGCAGACGACCGTGCCGCCGGGCGCGAGCGCCGCCAGCGCGAGCGGCACGAGCGCGCCGACGGGCGCGAACACGATCGCCGCGTCGAGCGGCTCGGGCGCCGTCAGGCCCGAGTCGCCGGCCCACACCGCGCCGAGCTCGCGCGCGAACGCCTGCGCCGCCTCGTCGCCGGGCCGCGTGAACGCGAACACGCGGCGTCCCTCCCAGCGCGCCACCTGGCAGATGAGGTGCGCAGCCGCGCCGAAGCCGTAGATGCCAAGGCGCGTAGCGTCGCCGCACATCCGCAGCGAGCGGTAGCCGATCAACCCGGCGCACAGCAGCGGCGCCGCCTGCAGGTCTGGATAGCCGCCGGGGATCTCGAAGCAGAAGCGCTGATCGGCGACCGTGTATTGGGCCATGCCGCCGTCGAGGTCACGTCCGGTGAAGGCGGCGCGCTGGCACAGGTTCTCGCGGCCGCCGCGGCAGTACTCGCAAATGCCGCAGGTCCAGCCCAGCCACGGCACGCCGACGCGGCGCCCGTCGCCGTGCACGGTCGCGACGATCTGGTGGCCGAGCACGCGCGGGGGGGAGGGGATCGTGACCTCGCCATCCAACAGGTGCAGGTCTGTGCGGCACAGCCCGCAGGCGTGAACCTCCAGCAGCAGCTGTCCCGCGCCGGGCTCGGGGACTGGGAGCTCGACGGCCGCCAGCGGCCGCCCGACGGCTTCGAACACCATCGCTTGCATAGGCCGAGCTTAGTGACTGGGGCGAAAAGCGCGGCCTTCTACCGAAAACTCTGAAACCGTGGGGTGGTCTGAGGGGTAACTTCAATGACATGCCCGATATCGACGCGAGCCGGAACTCGCGCGTTCAGCCAGATGAGCGCCCGCGCGACCCGTGGCGCGTTGAGGGTTCGCGCCGGCCCGAGCAGATGCTGGGAACCCACCCGTGAGCCCTGGCGTCGCCTATCCCGCGGAGCAGTCCGTCGACGTACCCCTGCTCGACGGCTCGACCGTGCACATCCGGCCGGTGATGAGCGACGATCGCGAGGCGATCCGCGTGTTCCTCGAGTCGCTGTCGGCGGAGTCGCGCTACTACCGGACGTTCGGGATCGCCAACATGGAGCGCCTGGCCGACTGGTCCGTCGACGTCGACTACGCCGACCGCTACGGGGTGCTGGCGACCAGAGGCGGCGAGAAGGGGGTGGTCGGGCACGCGGCCTACGTGCGCGCCGGGTCGCACACCGCCGAGGTCGCATTCGAGGTCGCCGACGCGATGCACGGGCGCGGGATCGCGACCTTGATGCTGGCGCACCTCGCGGGCATGGCGGCCAGGCACGGGATCACTGCATTCGTCGCCGACGTGATGTATGGCAACCAGAAGATGATCGACGTGTTCCGCCAGAGCGGCTTCCCGATCGTGCAGCACACGGTCGACGGCGTGGCCACGATCGAGCTGCCGACCTCGCTCTCCGAGGAGACCCTACAGGCCTTCGATGCGCGTGCGCAAAGAGCCGCGATCGGCGCCGTGCGCAGCTTCCTGGCGCCGTCATCGGTAGCCGTGATCGGTGGCTCCAGACGTCTGGACAGCGTCGGCGCGGAGGTGCTGCACAACATCCTCGCGGGAGGCTTCGGGGGGAGCGTGTACGTCGTGAACCCGAACGCCGACACGGTCGAGGGCCTGCAGGCTTACGACTCGATCGGCGCCATCGGCGAGCCGGTCGAACTGGCCGTGATCCTGGTGCCGGCGCCAATCGTGGTGGAAACCGCGCGTGAGTGCGCCGCCGCGGGCGTGCGGGCCGTGCTCGTGATCTCCTCCGGGTTCGCCGAGCGTGGACCGGAGGGCTGGGCGCGCCAGCGCCAGCTGATCGATGTCTGCCGTGAGGCCGGGATGCGGCTGATCGGCCCCAACTGCTTCGGGGTGTTCAACACCGACCCGAGCGTGCGACTGAACGCGACCTTCGCGGCTCGCCAGCCGCCGGCGGGACGGATCGGCTTCCTGTCGCAGAGCGGTGGCATCGGGATCGCGCTGATGGAGGCGGCCGACCGGCTGGACCTCGGACTCTCGACATTCGTGTCGGTCGGCAACAAGGCCGACATCTCTTCCAACGACCTGCTCCAGTACTGGGAGCACGATCCGTCGACCGACGTGATCCTGCTCTACCTCGAGTCGTTCGGCAACCCGCGCCGGTTCACGCGGATCGCCCGCCGCGTCAGCGCCCAGAAGCCGATCCTGGCGGTCAAGAGCGGTCGCTCGGCCGCGGGTGCGCGCGCGAGCACCTCGCATACCGGTGCGATCGTGTCGGCCTCGGACGTCAGCGTCGATGCGCTGTTCCAGCAGGCGGGCGTGATCAGGGCCGATACGATCGGCGACCTGCTCGACACCGCCGTACTCCTGGTCGCGCAGCCCGCGCCGCGCGGCAACCGTGTCGCGATCGTCACCAACGGCGGCGGGCCGGGGGTCCTGTGCGCCGACGCCTGCCAGGCGGCGGGGCTGGCCGTGCCGGAGCTGTCGGTCGAGGTGCGCCGCAAGCTCGGCGGCTTCCTGTCGGTCGACGCCTCGCTGATGAACCCGATCGACATGATCGCCACGGCGGCGGCCGAAAACTACCGCAAGACGATCGAGGTGCTGGTCGCCTCCGGTGAGTGCGACGCGATCATCACGCTGTTCGTGCCGCCGTTGATGACCGACCCGCGCGACGTCGCCCGCGAGATCGACGCGGCCGCGCGCGAGGCCGGCGAGGTGACGCTGGCGTCGGTGTTCATGGTCTCCGAGCAACCCGCGCGCCCGCGCGATGGCGAGCCCGCTGCGGCTCGCTTCGCGTTTCCCGAGAACGCCGTGCGCGCGCTCGCCGCCGCGGCGCGCTGGTCGGCGTGGCGCGCACGGCCGGTCGGCGTGGTCCCCAAGCGCGAGCGGCGTAGCGTCGAGGCGGCGGCGATCGTCACGCGGGCCCTGGCCGCGGGCCAGGAGTGGCTGAGCACGCCCGATATCGCCAAGCTGTTCGCCTGCTACGGCCTGCCGCTGATCCAGACGCGGATCGTGCACACGCCCAGCGAGGCGGCCGCATTCGCGGCCGAGTTCGACGGGCCGGTGGCGCTGAAGGCGCTCGCCGATCAGCTCGTGCACAAGACCGAGGTCGGCGCGGTGCGGCTCGGACTGCAGGGCGGCGACGAGGTCAGGGCCGCCGCCCGCCAGGAGCGCCAGGCGGTGCAGGCTGCCGGCCTGCACTTCCAGGGCTTCGAGGTGCAGCCGATGGCGCCGGACGGCGTCGAGCTGCTGCTCGGCGTCGTTCACGACGCCAACTTCGGCCCGGTGATCGTGTGCGGGGCGGGCGGCACCCGCGCCGAGCTGTTCGGCGATATCGCCGTCAGGATCACGCCGCTGAGCGACCTCGACGCCCGCGAGATGCTGCGCTCGCTGCGTGTCTACTCGCTGCTGAACGGCTTCCGCGGCCAGCCGAAGTGCGACACCGCCGCGGTCGAGGACGCGCTGCTCGGGCTCAGCCTGCTGGTCGAGTCGCACCCCGAGATCGTCGAGCTCGATGCCAACCCGCTGATCGCGAGTCCGAGCGGAGCGCTGATCGTCGACGCGCGTGTGCGCGTGCGCCCGCCGGAGGCCGAGCGGCCGCTGTTTGCGCTGACGCCCTGACTGCTCGCGCAACCGCCGCCACGAATAGGTGGTTTTCCACAGCGGATCCGCAGATTAGCCTCGATGAGCTTTGGGCGCGCCTGAATAGGATTAGCTCATGGCAGCTCATCTCCGTCTGGCGGGATCGTCTGTGGATACCTCGCAGAAGTCATTCCTGACGTCACCGATCCGCGTGCTGCTGGCCGATGACCGCAGCGTGGTCCGTCGCAGCCTGCGCATGCTGCTCGACGGCGAGGACGACGTGAGCGTGGTGGCGGAGGCGGGTGACATCGCCGCGATGCACGCGGCGATCGCCAGCCAGACGCCGAAGGTGCTCGTGCTGGACCTGCAGATGCCGAATGGATCGAGCATCGAGATGATCCGAGCGCTGCGCGAGCAGGCGCCCGGCACCGAGGTGGTGGTGCTGACGATGGACGCGAGCCCGGTGTTCGCCCAGCAGGCGCTCGATGCCGGCGCGATCGCGTTCGTGCTCAAGGACCACGCCGAGCTCGACCTATCCGAGGCTGTGCGCGACGCGGCGGCAGGCGAGGAGTACGTCAGCCCCCAGGTGGCGGCCGGCCTCGATGCGCTGCGGGCCGCCAAGGGCAACGACGGGCTCAGTCCGCGCGAGATCGAGGTACTGCGCCTGACCGCGCTCGGCTACACGGGCGCGGAGATCGCGGCCAAGCTGCACCTGTCGCGGCGCACGGTCGAATCACACCGTGCCACGATCCATCGCAAGCTGGGGATCGTCAGCCGCGCCGAGCTCGTGCGCTATGCGCTAGGACGCCAGCTGATCAGAGCTTGAGCTCCGGCTGACGGCCCTGGCAGGGCTGGCAGGGCTGGCAGCTATGCTCGCACGCAGCAACGTGCCGTGCTCGTCCGAGGAGAGTCCGAAGGTGCCGCCGGCGAGATAGATCCGCTCGCGGATCCCGGCCAGGCCGAAGCCCATCGTCTCGGCTTCGGTGTCGAAGCCGACGCCATCGTCCTGCACCTCGACGATCACGCGGTCCTCCTGAACGCGTACCGCGACCCGCACGAGGCTTGCGGACGCGTGCTTGACGACGTTCGTGAGCGCCTCCTGCACGAGCCTATAGACGGTCGTCTCGAGCTCCGGCGCCAGCACGCTGCCCCTGCCCGCGGGCAGGGAAAGCTCGCTGACGATGTCCAGACCGCCCTCGCGGCGGCGCTCGATCAGCGCCTGGATCGCCGGCAGCAGGCCGAGGTCGTCGAGCAGCGACGGTCGCAGGTCGGTGATTATCGCCCGCAGGTTCTCGATCTCGTTCTCGATGTCCTGGATCGCCTGGCCCATCGCCTCGGCGGTGACCTGCGGATCCTTGCGCCGCAGCGCTGTGGCGAGCAGCACGCGCAGGCCGCCGAGCGCCTGCAGGGTCTCGTCGTGTAGCTCGCGCGCCCAGCGGCGGCGCTCCGCCTCGGCGGCGGCGATCGCGCTGCGCAGGCGGTCCGCCTCGACGCTGCGGCTGATCACCACCGCGTTCGCCGCCGAGGCGGCGAACGTACGCAGCATCTGCTCGTCGGCGGCGGTGAACGCCTCCCCGCCAATGCCGCGGTCGAACGCCGCCAGCACGCCGACCGGGGCGCCGTGGTACATCATCGGCACGATCAGGGCCGTGCGGGCGTCGCGCACGCCGAGCGCCTCAGGCGTGCTTTGCAGGCGTGCGCGCACGTCCGGGATCCGCTCCGAGTAGCCGCGCTCGAACACCTCCCCGGAGGGCGTGGCGCCGATTGCGAGCCTGCGGCCCGGCGTCGCGCTGGCGTCACCGGCGCTGGCGCAGACGACCAACTCGGAGCCCTCGCGCAGCAGGATCAGGACGCAGCGCGCACCCACCAGCGCGCGCCCGCGCTTGGCGACCAGTTCCAGGATCCGATCGAGCTCGAAGGCGCCGCCGGTGGCGTCGGCGATGTCGCGCGCCGCTTCGAGGCCCTGCACCGCCTGCTCCAACGCGCGGCGGGCTTCCTCGCTGCGCTGGTACAGGCGCGCGTTCTCGATCGCGGTCGCGGCCCACTCGGCGAGGATCACGACCGCCTCCTCGTCATCGGCGGTGTAGGGCTCGCCTGACTGCTTGTCGGCCAGGTACAGGTTCCCCCAGGCCTTGCCGCGGATCATGATCGGCACGCCGAGGAAGGTTTGCATCACCGGATGCGCGGCGGGGAACCCGTAGCTCTCCGGATGCGCCCCGATGTCCGTCAGGCGCACCGGCGCGGGATTCGTGATCAGAGCGCCGAGCACACCCCGGCCGCGCGGCAACGCGCCGATCGCACGGCTGGTTGGTTCATCCAGACCGAGCGTCAGGAAGCGCTCGAGCTCGTCGCGCTGATCGTTGAGGACGCCCAGCGCGGCATAACGCGAACTGGTGGCGGCGCGCGCCTCCTCGAGGATCCGCTGCAGGACCGTGTCGGGGTTCAGTTCGCCGAGCAGCGACCGTCCACAGGTCAAGAGGCGCCTCAACTTGCCGTTCTCCTGGGGGTGCGGGGCGTTCGCCGGTTCCTGCGCCTGGGCTCTCTCGCGCTGGACCATCGTCAGTAATGCGCAGCATAGTCTGCGAGGACGCGCCAGGCTTCGCGCGGCGGGTATCCGGCAACCCGGGTCGGAGCTGCGCTGTCTAGCGCCCGGCCGGGTTCGCCGAATCGGTAGTAACCCGCAGCGCCGGGTGGTGGCATCGCGATGGCGTTGCGGGTGCTGACGATCATCCTGTCGTTACATGCTGTGGGCCAGTCTCACGCTCGCGCCGTATGCAGCGGAAGCGCAGGCGCCGAGTTGCGCGCGGTGCGGGGATCGGATCGGGGCCTGGGAGCCGGCGGTGCTGGTTCTCGGTGCGGTCGTGCACCGCACGTCGCGCGCGGCTGATCCGGAGTTGCTCAGCGCCGCTTCGCGGGGCGCCTTATATCACGCCGCCTGCTACGACCAACCGTAGTTTTCCGCGGAACGGCTGTGTCCGGGAGCGGATGGACCGTCCTTGTAACAAACGTACCGTCCCCCTTCATGGCTGCGATTTTCAACCTCAACCACCCGGCGCACATGATCAGCGTCTGGGTCGTCCACATCACGGTGGCCAACTTCATCGTGATCCTGCTGATGTTCATCGCGTTTGCGGCCGCGATCCTGGTGCCGTTCCCGCACCACGACGATGGCGGGAGCTCTTCATGAGCGTCGCCACGCGTAAGCCGTCGAAGAACTGGACGGTCGGGCTGCGCAAGCAGTGGCTCGAGCACCTGCCGCCCGAGACGCTGCTCCCGGACGGGCAGCCGACCTACATGTCGTCCTGGATCTACATGTTCGGCGTGCTGTCGCTCGCCTCGCTGGTGACGCTGATCCTGACCGGCACGCTGCTGGCGCTGAAGGGCCCCGCCTGGTGGCATGACGCCACGATCGGCCACTTCATCAACAGCATGCACCTGTGGGCGGTGGAGCTGTTCTTCTTCTTCATGGTCGTGCACCTGTGGGGCAAGTACTGGATGGCAGCCTGGCGCGGCGGCCGCATCCGCGTCTGGATCACCGGCGCGATCGTGTTCCTGACTGCGATCCCGTGCGCGCTGACCGGCTACGTGGCGCAGGAGAACCTCGACGCGGAATGGATCTCCACGCAAGCCAAGGACGCGATGAACGCGACCGGGATCGGGTCGTTCTTCAACCTCACCAACTTCGGGCAGATCTACAGCTGGCACATCTGGCTGATGCCGCTGGCGGTCGCCGGTCTGGTCGGCGTACACGTCCTGCTGGTGCGCAATCACGGGATCGTGCCGCCGTTCAAGGTCGACGACGAGCGCTTTCAGAGCAAGGCGGCAAAGCCATGACGCGCGAGCAGCAGCGGGCCGAGGACGAGTCCTACCGCAAGTGGACCGGCGCCTACAAGCCGTATGACCTGATCAAGGAGGCGACGATCGCCACCTTGGGCGTGATCGTGGCCGTGATCGTGCTCTCGTTCCTGTTCTCCTCGCCCGACGACCCGGCGATCACGATGAAGTCGTGGTCCAGGGCGGCGCCGGTCGATTTCGCCACGATCGCCACCAGCGAGCTCGACGGCACCAGCGTGACCGCCGGCTACGGGCCACCCTACAACCACAACGGCAACGCGCAGCAGATCCTGTTCATCAAGCCGGCACAGTGGATCGGCGTCACGCATCCGATCAACACCGAGCAGGACTTCGTGGTCAAGCCGCTGCGGCTGCTGACGAGCGTGGGCGCTGTGCAGACCGCGCTCAGCACGTGGCAGTCGGCCTCGGCCAAGCAGCAAGCCGCGTGGAGCACCGCCTATACCAACGCGCTCGGCAAGGCGACAGGCACCGCCGACTCGCTGAGCGTGCCGGCAGGCAACTACGGGCCGGTCTCGACGATCATCGGCGCGCTGACGACCGACGCGCAATCGGGGGGCTCGACGGCGCGCTGGTGACCAACGGCAGCCAGGGCTTCTACCAGACCGACTACACCAAGATCCTGATGTTCCTGCAGGATGACAACGGCGACGGCGGCTACTTCAACGCCCTGGCCTCCAAGGAGCACTTGCTTGGCCAGCCGCAGTGGGGGATGATGAACGAGACCGACAGCTTCCCCGGCCAGGTGTGGTTGTGGCTGTACGCCTTCTGGTATCAGATCAAACCGTTCTCGACCTCAGTCAACGCCGACCTGCTGGTGATGGCGGTCATGACCGTCCTCAGCCTCGGGCTGATTCTGATCCCGGTGCTGCCGATCATCAAGGACATCCCGCGCAAGATCCCGATCTACAGGTTGATCTGGCGCGATCACTACCGCTCACTCGAGTAGCGGCGCAACTGAAACGGAGCTGGCTTTGAGGGCAACTGAACATGACCAGGAGCCCTCGGCTCCGGCGCCTTGCGCGGATCCGCCGGCGAGCAGCGCGCCGGCGGGTCCGCCGTCTGCGGGCAGCGCGCCGGCGGGTCCGCCGTCTGCGGGCAGCGCGCCGGCGGGTCCGCCGTCTGCGGGCAGCGCGCCGGCGGGTCCGCCGTCTGCGGGCAGCGCGCCGGCGGGTCCGCCGTCTGCGGGCAGCGCGCCGGCGGGTCCGCCGCCGCTCCCCAGCGCCGAGGCGCTCGGCACCGACCGCGGCATGCGGATGGCCGGAAAGGTCGTGTTCGTCACCGGCGGTACGCGCGGCATCGGCGCCGCGATCTCGCGCCGCTTCGCCGCGCAGGGCGCGAGCGTCGCAGCCGGCTACGGTCGCGATCGAGAGCAGGCCGAGGAGTTGCTGGCGCAGTTGCGCGCGAACAACGTCGAGGTCAGCATCCACCGCGGCAACGTCGCCTCCTCAGATGACTGCCGGCGCACGATCGCGGAGGTGATCGAGCATCACGGCCGGCTC
The DNA here is from genome assembly GCA_963709135.1 of uncultured Solirubrobacterales bacterium. Lineage (GTDB taxonomy): Bacteria > Actinomycetota > Thermoleophilia > Solirubrobacterales > Solirubrobacteraceae > Palsa-465. The sequence goes on from CAVPVI010000015.1 coordinate 453,242, forward strand.
GACGTGCTCGTCAACAACGCCGGCATCACGATCGACAAGACCGTGCTCAAGCTGACCGACGAGGACTGGTACAAGGTGCTGGCGGTCAACCTCTCGGGCGCCTTCTTCATGTCCCAGGCGGTGCTGCCGCACATGCTCGAGCGTGGCTCGGGCAGGATCATCAACATCACCTCGATCATCGGCCAGATCGGAAACATCGGCCAGGCCAACTACGCCGCGTCGAAGTCTGGCCTGTTCGGTCTGACGACGACGCTCGCGCGCGAGGCGGCGTTCATGCTGCAGCGCGCCGGCAAGGCGACCGATGACGGGGTCGGGATCACCGTCAACGCGGTCGCGCCAGGCTTCATTGCGACCGAGATGCTCGATCACATCCCCGACGACGTGCTGGGCAAGATCAAGAAGCAGATCCCGGTGGGCCGCCTCGGCCGCCCCGAGGAGATCGCCCGCGTGGTGCGCTTCCTGGCGGACGACGACTCCTCGTTCATCACCGGCGCGGTGTGGGGCGTCAACGGCGGGCAGGAGATGTAGCGTGCCGGCGCCTGGGATCGGGGGGCACGACGAGGAGCTGGCCGCCGCGGGCGCAAGCGACCAGCCGTCGACGGCTGCCAGCGGCAACGATGAGCACACCGACGTCGGGCGCCTCGCGCATCCCGACAAGTCCCCACGGGTCGCCAACCGCGCCCCGCGTTACGGACCGGCGGAGAGCTCGAGCTTCGACACGGTCGCTCACTACTTCGATGTCGCCGCCGAGCGGCTCGGCGTTCCGGAGGATCTGCGCACGGTCCTGCGCACGGCAGATCGAGAGGTTCAGGTACAGGTTCCGGTGACCCTGCGCGACACCGGGATCCACGTGTTCTCCGGCTACCGCGTCCAGCACAACGGCGCCCGCGGCCCCTACAAGGGCGGGCTTCGCTACCACGAGGCCGTCAACCTCGACGAGGTGCGGGCGCTGGCGGCGCTGATGAGCTGGAAGACCGCGGTCGTCGACATTCCGTTCGGTGGCGCCAAGGGCGGCATCAACTGCCCCGGGCGCGACCTGTCCAGCGCCGAGCTGCAGTCGCTGACGCGCTCGTTCGTGGACCGCATCGGGCACGTGATCGGGCCCACGCGCGATGTCCCGGCGCCCGATGTCAACACCAACGCCCAGGTGATGGCCTGGATCATGGACGAGTACGGCAAGCTGTTCGGCGACACACCGGCGGTGGTCACCGGCAAGCCGATCGCACTCGGCGGGTCTTACGGACGCGAGGCGGCTACCGGCCGCGGCGTCGTACACGCTTACTCGGAGGCGGCCCGCCGTCTGGGCCTCGCGCCCGAGGCTACGCGCGTCGTGCTGCAGGGGTTCGGCAACGTCGGCTCGTGGGCCGCGCGGATCTTTGCCGGGCTGGGGTGCAAGGTGATTGCGCTCGCCAACAGCAGCGGCGCGATCCACAACGGCGCCGGGATCGATCCGGATGCGTTGATTCGCCACCTCGCCGACGGCGGCAAGCTGGCCGAGTTTCCAGCGGCGCAGCGGATCACGCCGGCGGAGCTGCTGGCGCTCGATTGCGAAGTGCTCGTCCCGGCTGCGCTCGGCGGCGCGATCCACGCCGCCAACGCCGAGCAGGTCCGCGCCCGGATCGTGCTCGAGGGCGCTAACCATCCGACCACGCCGACCGCCGATCAGATCCTGTCCGAGCGCGGCGTGCTGGTCGTCCCCGACGTGCTCGCCAACGCCGGCGGCGTTGTGGTCTCCTACTTCGAGTGGGTCCAGAACCTCCAGCATCTGCGCTGGAGCGAGCAGCAGGTCAACGACCAGCTGGCCTCGCGGATGACGCAGGCATACGCCAACGTCGCCGCGCGCGCCGAGCAAGACCAGGTGTCACTGCGGATCGCCGCCTACGAGGTCGGGATCGAGCGCGTGCTCGAGGCCACCCGCGCGCGTGGGTACGGCGGCTACGTGTAACGGATCCAGCGATCCTGGCCGTTACGCTCCCGATTGCTGCCGCACGGCCCCGAGCACCACGGGCCAGTGGTCGCGCAGGGCCTCGTGGCCCATGAACAGGCCGAGGTGGCCGCCGCCGGTGATCTCGTGGCTGATCAGCTCGGACGGTGTGGAGACCTCGTGCGCGAGCGCGAACACCTGGTCGGGCGGCGTGATGTGATCGGTCGCGCCCGCCATCAGGTTCAGCGGCATGTTGATTGCGCGCAGGTCGACGATGCGGTCGCGGACCCGCAGCGAGCGGCTGACGAGCTCGTTGTCACGGAACAGATGCTGGATGATCCACAGGTAGAAGCGGCCCGGGATGTCCTGGGTGTGCTTGAACCAGTTCTCGAACTCGGCGTAGCGCTGCACGTGGGCGCTGTCGTCGAGGTTGCGTAGGAGCGCGAGCTGGCGCTTGAGCTCGTCGATCGGCCGGATCATGACGAACCCGGTGACCATGTGCTCGCCCTTCAGGACACCGCCGCCCTGCTGCACGAGCGCCTTGTAGAAGCTCAGATCACCGCCGGGCGCAAACTGCTTGAGCACCTCGTGGATGACCGGCTCGCCCGCGTGGAAGTCGATCGGCGCGCCGGCGATCGTGAGCGTGTTGACGCGCTCCGGGGAGAGCGCAGCGTAGATCGTCGCCAGCCAGCCCCCTTGGCAGTCGCCGATCAGGTTGACGTTACCGCCGGCATGGTCGACGGCGCGGTCGATCACGTCGAGGTAGTCTTCGACGCCGGCGTCGGCGGTGGCTTGCGTGGCGCCGATCCAATCGAGTGACAGCGCGCGCGGAAGCCCGGCATCGAGGATCGTGCGCATCTGGCTCTGTTGCGGCGAGTAGTCAACGATGCACGAGTCGTGGCCCGCCTGGGGTGCGAGCACCAGCACCGGTACGACGCTGCTACCTGGATCCGTGCTGAAGTCACGCAGGCGGGCCAGCGGCGCCTCGAACACGATCTCGTTGGGAGTTGACCAGGTGGGACGCCGGCGGGCGCTGACCAGCTCATACCAGCGCGGCAGCTCCAGCAGTCGCGGGCTGCTGGTGAAAGTCGATCGGAGCTCCTCGATCAGTTCCAGGGCGGCGCCGGTGAAGAACTCCGACCAGCTGTCGAGCAGCCCGTTCGGCATGCCCGTGGGCGCGTAAAACGGAAACGTCTGTAGTGACAACAACCTCTACCTCCTCCTCGGCGGCCGCGCCGCCACGTGCGCAGAGGGCGCCCAGCGGGGCGCCCTCGTGATCTGCAACTTGTGGTGCGGTACTACGGTGCGGTACTACTTGAGCAGGCTGCGAACCGACGACGTGTATGCCTCGGTGATGTCGCTGGCGATGTCGGCGTGCGCATCGATGATGCTCTTCACCCACTCCTGCTTGGTCGCGCCCGCAACCTTGCGCTCGATGTCGATCGCGCGGTCGACGGCCTTCGCATAGCTGTCGACGTACTGCGAGCCGGCCTTGCGGGCGGCGTCGGTGAGCTGCTCGTTGAAGTCCTTGATATGGCTGTAGATAGCCTCGATCGTGGGTTCCGGCTTGGCCTGTGTGGTGGTCATCTGATTTGCTCCTGAGGGTAGCTTCGCTAGTGCTAGCAGCTTAGCACTAAGCCAGCTAACGTGCAAGCACCGTTCGGGGCCCTGCGGAAGCTCACATCCAGGGCGTGGCGCCTGCGTACGCGGCGACGATGTCCAGCGAGGAAACGATCCCGGCGGGATGACCGCTGCCGGGATCGATCACGATCAGGTGCGAGACGCGGTGCTCGACCATGACGCTTGCGGCGTGCTCGAGCGGGTCGGCCGCCGAGACGGTCACGACCGCCGTGGCGGCCGCCTCGCCGGCGGTTCCCTCCAAGCCCGAGGTCGCCGCCGCGGCGACGTCCAGCGCCGACACGATTGCCCACGGCTGGCCGGCATTGTCGGTGTCGGTGACGGCGACGGCATGCACGCGCTGCTCCGCCATCAGCCGCGCGACGACGCGTAGCGGCGTCGCGGAGTCGGTCGTGAGGATGCCGGTATGCATCGCGTCGTGCACACGCAAATGGGCGAGCGGTCCAGCTCCGAGGCTCATCTGCTCATAAAGGATATCGGTGTGGATCGCGGGACCCGGCGAGGCCGGTCGACCGCCGTCGCGCCGGCGCCGGCCGGTATCGTCAGCGGCATGACGAGCGGTGCCGATCCCGGGCGCGCCGAGACCGCGGAGCTGTCTATCGACGAGTGCCTGCGGCTGCTCGGCGCTCACCGCTTCGGACGGCTCGCCGTCGCCGTCGGCGAGGGCGTGCCGGCGATCCGGCCGTTGCAGTACGCGTTCGACGCGCGCGCAAAGTCGATCGTCATGCGTATCGGAGAGGGCTCGACGCTGCATGCCGTCACGCACTCGGCGAAAGCCGCGTTCGAGATCGACGGCGTGGACGAGCCGGCGAAGACGGGTTGGAGCGTGATCGTCGTCGGTGTGGCGATCGTGGTCTCCAGCCAGGCTGAGATTGCGCGGTTGGAGCGGAGCGACGCCGTCGCGTGGGGGCTTGGCGCGCCGACGCGCTGGGTGCAGTTGCCGGCACGGACCGTGTCCGGGCGCCGCATCACCTCGGCTGCCGAGCGCGGCTCGCCCGTGGCTTAGTGGTCCCCTTCCGAAATACGTTTGACATTCGAGCGGCCCCCAGCGGCGCTGGGCTGCGTCCTCGTCGCCTCGCGTGGCGCTGCTACGCGTCGACTCCCGCGTCCTTGCCATGCTCGATTTCAGCCCGCGAGTCAGGATGGAACTCAGAGGACCAGACCGAGGTGAACTTAGGGTGCCCTTAGGCCCCCTTACTCTCGTTCCGCACTTTGCGGAACGAGAGCCCTTAGGCTCCCCACTCCCGGGAGGTTTGGCACCTCTGAGGTGCCTAACCTCACCCGGGTCAGGCGGGTGCGGCTCACGCAAACGACCCGCGGGAGGTTTGGCACCCGCGTGGTGCTCAACCTCCCGGTAGTCGCGGACTTGCGATGCCGGCACGCGAACAAGACGTGTCCGGACGGACAGACCGTGTGTGCAGCGCCGGATCGTCCGTTTGAGCTTGAGAATCGACATCAAAAGCTGACAAATCGGCCGGGCGCGCGGCGGATTGTCCGCACGAGCACGTGCACGCCTTCGTTACGTGGCCGTCTTCGGAATGGGTTGACCGTTCTTGGTCACGCGGCGACTTATGACCTTCAACTCGCTGCATACTTCGGAGGACGGCCACTTAGTGCTACCCACCGAAAGTTCCATCGCATTCGAGGCGTCCCTGAGGGCGTCTGGTCCCTGAGGGCGTCTGTTTACGTGCGCTCGCGCGCGGGTACCCACTGCGCCCAGCCGCTAAACTTGGGCTGCAGTAAGGTACGGATCGCTCCGCACCATCGAGGAGGAGAATCATGCAAGACGAATCACCAGCCGTGCCCGCGCGCAGCAACCCCTTCGCGGGGGTGGAGATGCTGATCGAACGCCTGCTCGGCGTGGACATGCGCCTGATCTACGGAGCCATCGTGCCGATGGTGCTGGTCGTCGACCTGGTCGTCCTACTCACGCTCACAGCGTCTGACTGGTGGCTGGTCTTCCTGGTCCTGATCGTCGAATTCGCGGCCGTGGGGCTTGTCGTCTACGCCTTCCTGCAGATGCTGGACGAAGATAACGACGAAGAGACCAGCCACGCCTGAGCAACGCGTGGCCGAGCCCCCCTACATCGAAAGCGCTTATGTTCGAGGTCCGAATTCACGGTCGTGGCGGCCAAGGCGTCGTCACGGCTGCTGATTTGCTGTCTATCGCCGCCTTCCACGACGGCCGCCACTCGCAGTCGTTCCCGAGCTTCGGCTCGGAGCGGACCGGAGCTCCGGTCGTGGCGTTCTGCCGCATCGACCAGAAGGAGATCCGCTCGCACGATCCGATCGCACACCCGGACGCGGTGATCATCATCGACCCGACCGTGCTGCTGCAGGTGGACGTGTTCGGCGGCATCAAAGACGACGCCTACATCCTGATCAACAGCGGCCACACCCTCGAGGAATTGGGGCTCGCGGATCTGCGCGAGCGTCACAGCGACGACAGGATCAGCTTGGTGCCCGCCACCGAGCTCGCGCGTGAGCATCTGGGGCGTCCGCTCCCGAACGTGCCGATGCTCGGCGCCTTCGCAGGAGCGACCGGGCAGGTCGCGATGGAGTCCGTCGCCGAGGCGATCCGCGCCAAGTTCAAGGGCAAGGTCGGAGAGGGAAACGTGGCAGCCGCGCAGGCCGCCTATGACGCCGCCGCAACCAAGGAGGCCACCCATGCCTAAGCAGCTCGAGGGCTCCGCAGCGGTCGCCCAGACGGTAGCCCTGTGTCGCCCAGAAGTGATCTGTGCGTACCCGATCTCGCCCCAGACGCACATCGTCGAGGGGCTCTCGGCGCTGGTCAAGACCGGACGCCTGACGGACTGCGAGTACGTCAACGTGGAGTCGGAGTTCGCCGCGATGTCGGTCGCGATCGGTGCCGCCGCCGCCGGTGCGCGGACCTACACCGCCACCGCCAGCCAGGGCCTGCTGTACATGAGCGAGGCGGTGTTCAACGCCTCCGGGCTCGGGTTGCCGATCGTGATGACCGTCGCCAACCGCGCGCTCGGCAGCCCGATCAACATCTGGAACGACCACTCGGACTCGATGTCACAGCGCGACTCCGGCTGGATTCAGATCTACGTGGAGTCCAATCAGGAAGCGCTCGACGCCCACATCCAGGCCTACCGCCTGGCGGAGGAGCTGTCGCTGCCGGTCATGGTCTGCATGGACGGCTTCATCCTCACCCACGCCGTCGAGCGTATGGAGCTCGCGACGCAGGAGCAGGTCGACGCCTTCCTGCCGCCGTTCGTCCCCCAGCAGGTGCTGGACGCCAGCGACCCGGTGACGATCGGCGCGATGGTCGGTCCCGAGGCGTTCACGGAGGTGCGCTATCTCGCGCACTACAAGCAGATGCAGGCGCTCGACCGGATCCCGGTGATCGCAGCCGAGTTCGAGGAGCAGTTCGGACGGCCCTCCGGTGGCCTGCTGCGCCGTTACCGGACCAGCGACGCCGACCTGATCGTGGTCGCGCTCGGCTCGGTGGTGGGCACGATCGAGGACGTCGTCGACGAACTGCGCGAGCAGGGGCACAAGATCGGCGCTCTGGCGATCAAGACCTTCCGCCCGTGGCCGGCAGAGGAGCTGCGCGATGCACTGTCGGACACCAAGCGCGTGCTCGTGCTGGAGAAGGCGCTGTCGATCGGGATCGGCGGCATCGTCTCGGCCAACATCCACAACCTCCTGGACCGCCAGGGCGGCCAGATCAACACCGTGATCGCCGGTCTCGGCGGTCGTCCTGTGACCAAGGCGTCACTGCGCAAGCTGTTCGCGCAGGCGCTGGCCGGCGAGCTGCATGACATGACGTTCCTTGACCTGGACCAGGAGCTCGTCGAGCGCGAAATCAAGCGCACGCTTGCGAAACGTGGATCAGGTTCCCATGCCGAGAACATCCTGCGCGACCTTGGCGTCGTTGCAGCCGGATCCGTGTGAGAGCAGATGACCTACCAGACGATTAAGTTCTACCAGTCGGGAAGCTTCGCGGTTGGCAACCGGCTGCTGGATCCCGAGCAGCGCTCGGTGCAGTCCGACCCCGAGCGCGCCAACGCGATCACCAGCGGCCACCGTGCCTGCCAGGGTTGCGGCGAGGCGCTCGGTGCCCGCTACGCGCTCGACGCGGCGTTCCGCGCCTCGGGTGGAAAGATCATCGCCGCCAACGCCACCGGCTGCCTCGAAGTGTTCACCACCCCGTACCCGGAGAGCTCGTGGCGGATCCCCTGGGTCCACTCGCTGTTCGGCAACGCGCCGGCGGTGGCGACCGGGATCGCGGCTGCGCTGAAGGCAAAGGGCAAGACCGACACGCGCGTGATCGGCCAGGGCGGTGACGGCGGCACCGTCGACATCGGCTTCGGCTGCCTGTCGGGGATGTTCGAGCGCAACGATGACGTGCTCTACATCTGCTACGACAACGAGGGCTACATGAACACCGGCGTGCAGCGTTCAGCTGCAACGCCGCCGGCAGCCCGGACGGCGACCACCCAGGCCGTCGGCGATGAGCCTGGTGCTCCCTGGGGACAGGGCAAGTTCGTACCGCTGATCGCGCTCGCGCACGACATCCCGTACGTCGCCACGGCGACGATCGCCAACCTGCGCGACCTCGAGGCCAAGGTCGAGCACGCGATGACCCTGCGTGGTGCGCGCTACATCCACATCCTCGTCACCTGCCCGCTCGGCTGGGGCTCGGCGTCGGGCGATTCGATCGAGCTCGCGCGGAGCGCGACCGAGACGGGTTACTTCCCGGTGTTCGAAGGCGCCTACGGGGAGGTCACCAACGCAACCAAGATCCGGCGTGTACGTCCGATCGAGGACTATCTGAAACCACAGAAGCGCTACGCCCACCTGTTCTCCCCGGTCCGCCGCGACGACGTGATCGCGCGCATTCAAGCGCGCGCCGATCGCAACATCGCGCGCTTCGGGCTGTTGGAGGATGCGGTCAACGGCGCGCTCGTCGGAGCGGAGCAACTGCCATGATGGAGAAGCCGTTCGCAATCACCCTCGATGTCGGTTCCAGCAAAGCGAACCACACGGGCTCGTGGCGCACCGAGCGCCCCGTGTACGTGCACCGGGTCGCGCCCTGCTCGAGTGCATGCCCGGCCGGGGAGAACCCGCAGGCGTGGCTGTACGACGCCGAAGAGGGTAACTACGAGGCGGCGTGGCGGACGATCATGGAGATCAATCCGTTCCCCGCCGTGATGGGACGCGTCTGCTACCACCCATGCGAGACCTCGTGCAACCGCGCCCAGGTCGACGAGGCCGTCGGCATCAACTCGGTTGAGCGGTTTCTCGGCGACCAGGCGCTCGAGCAGGGCTGGGCGCTGACGCCACCGAGCGAGCAGTCGGGCAAGCACGTGCTGGTGGTCGGGGCCGGGCCGTCGGGCCTGTCGGTCGCATACCATCTGGCGCGCCTTGGCCACAAGGTGACGATCAAGGACGCTGGCCCGATCGCGGGTGGCATGATGCGCTTCGGGATCCCGAAGTACCGGCTCCCGCGCGACATCCTCGAGGGCGAGATCCAGCGGATCCTCGACCTCGGCGTCACGCTCGAGCTCAACTCGACCGTTACCAACGTGCTAGAGGCCAAGCAGGAGGGCGGCTTCGATGCCGTGTTCCTCGCGGTCGGCGCACAGATCGGCAAGCGTGCGTACATCCCCGCCGGCAGCGCCGCGAAGATCGTCGACGCGGTCACGTTGTTGCACAGCATGGAGGGCGAGGAGCCGCCGAGCCTCGGGCGCAAGGTCGTCATCTACGGCGGCGGCGACACGGCCCTCGACGCCGCGCGTACCGCTAAGCGGCTCGGCGCGGAAGAGGCGATCATCGTCTACCGGCGCACGCGTGAGAGGATGCCCGCTCAGGACTTCGAGGTCGAAGAGGCGATCGACGAGGGCATCCTGCTCAAGTGGCTGACGACGATCAAGAGCGCCGGCGACGGCAAGCTTGTGGTCGAGAAGATGGCACTCGACGAGACCGGCTTCCCGCAGCCGACCGGCGAGCTCGAAGAGCTCGAGGCTGACTCGGTGGTGCTCGCGCTCGGCCAGGACACCGATCTGTCGTTGCTGGACGGCGTGCCCGGGATCGAAGTGCAGGACGGCACCGTCCAGGTCGACGAGAGCATGATGACCGGACACGACGGGGTCTTCGCCGGCGGCGACATGGTCCCCTACGACCGCACCGTCACCGTCGCGATCGGCCATGGACGCGTCGCCGCCAGTCACATCGACGGCTACCTGCGTGGTGACAAGTACATTCCCGAGCCGCCGCTGCAAGAAGCCGGCATCGACGAGCTCAACACCTGGTACTACGCCGACGCTCCGAAAGTCCATCGCGAGCGCCTCAGTGCCGTGCGGCGCGCGTCGACCTTCGACGAGATCGTTACCGGCCTCAACGAGGGCAATGCGCAGTTCGAAGCCCGTCGCTGCATGTCGTGCGGCAGCTGCTTCGCCTGCGACAACTGCTACGGCGTGTGCCCGGACAATGCCGTGATGAAGCTCGAGCCCGCGGGCTCGTATTCGTACGAGATCGATCTCGACTACTGCAAGGGCTGTGGCATCTGCGTCAAGGAATGCCCGTGCGGTGCGATCGAGATGGTTCCTGAGCTGATCTAGGGGAATCGCGCTGGGGCGCGATTCCCTTGGGAGATTCGCTGGCGCGAATCTCCCGCGCTGCCAACAAGATCAAGCGTGGAAGTGCTTCGGGCCCGACACGGTAGTCGGGCCCCGAAGTGTTTCTAGCGGTTGGGCGGGGGGACGGCGAGGATCGGGCAGGGAGCGATGTGCAGCATTCGTTGGGTGACGTTGCCCAGCAGCAGGCCGGCGAGCACGGTGTGGCCGCGGGTGCCCATCACGATCACGTCGGCGCCGACCTGCTCGGCGGCGGTCGCGATTGCGTGGGCGGCGCCGAGCGAGTGCGTCGTGCCCGTCTCGAAGGTGGCGTTCACGCCGGCGCTCGTCAGCTCGGCAACCTGCGCATTGATCTTGGTCAGCAGCAGGTCTTCGTCGGCATGCACCGGATAGCTGCCGCCGGCCTTGCCGGGCAGCGCGAACTCGGTGATGTGGACCACGAACACGGCGCCGCCCGAATCCTGCGCGAGCGCTTGCGCGATCGGCAGCGCGTGGTCAGCGGCCTCGGAGCCGTCGGTCGCCCAAACGATCTTGTTGAACATCTAGTAGCGCTTCCTCTTGTTCGTGATTTGGCTCGCAGGCTACGCGACGCCGGTTTCGCAGGTCAGAAGCGCAGCCTTTCAACAGCGATCCTCTCACAGCTGCACCAGCACGGCTGTTCGGAGCGAGACTGCACTAGGGTTGGCGGCGATGCACGCTGTCGAGATCGAACGCCTGACGGTCCACCGCGGCGGCAGGCCGGTGCTGCACGAGCTCAGCGCGACGATCCCGCAAGGTCGCGTGACTGGGCTGTTCGGTCCCAGTGGCAGTGGCAAATCGACGCTGATCCGAGCGATCGCGGGCGTGCAGGCCGGCGTCAGCGGGAAGCTGACGGTCGCCGGCCTGGCACCGGGAAGCTTCGCCGCGCGCTCGCAGCTCGGTTACAAGACACAGGCGTCGTCGGTCTACGAGGATCTGACCGTCGCCGAGAACCTGCGCTACTTCGCGGCGATCCGCGGCGCCCAGGCCGACGGGTTGCTGGCGCGGGTCGGCCTGCAGCAGCAAGCCGGCCAGCTCGTGCGCAACCTGTCCGGCGGCCAGGCTGCGCGCATGTCGCTGGCGGCGGCGTTGGTCGGCGGTCCGCGCCTGCTGCTGCTCGACGAGCCCACGGTCGGGCTCGACCCGCTGCTGCGGCGCGAACTGTGGCAGCTGTTCGCCGAGATCGCGCGTGAGGGCGCGGCGCTGCTGGTCTCCAGTCACGTGCTCGACGAGGCGCACCACTGCGATCAGCTGCTGCTGCTGCGCGAGGGCAGGATCCTCGCTCAGATGACTCCGGCCGAGCTGGTAGTCGCGACCGGCACGCAGGACATGGACGAGGCGTTCGTGCGCCTGATCGAGCGCACGTGATGACCGCTTCGGCACCGAGCACGAGCAGCCTGGACGTGCCCGCGCGCGCCGCGGGCATCTCGGCTACACGCACCGTTGCCACCGCTCGCAGGGTGCTGATGCAGCTGCGTCACGACCCGCGCACGATCGCGTTGATGCTGCTGGTTCCGTGCGCCCTAGAGACGCTGCTGCGATTGATCTTCGACCACGACCGCCGCGCGTTCGACCAGGCGGGCGGGCCGCTGCTGGCGCTGTTCCCGCTCGCCACCGTGTTCCTGGTGACCTCGATCGCGCTGCTGCGCGAGCGCACCACTGGTACGCTCGAGCGCCTGCTGACGACGCCGCTGGGGCGCCTGGAGCTGATCGCTGGTTACGCGCTGGCGTTCGGATTGCTGGCGAGCGTGCAGGCGATCGTCGCCGGTGCGCTCACGCTCGGCCCGCTCGGGCTGCACGTCGACGGTCCAGGCCTGCTCGTCGTGGTGCTTGCGGTGTGCGTGGCGGTGCTGGGGATGGGGCTCGGGCTGTTCGCCAGCGCGTTTGCGCGCACCGAGTTCCAAGTGGTTCAGTTCTTCCCGGTGATCGTGATCCCGCAGTTGCTGCTGTGCGGATTGTTGATCGCGCGCCAGCGGATGCCGGCCGCGTTGCATGCGGTTTCGGATCTGCTACCGATGTCCTACGCGGTCGACGGCATGCACCACCTGACGCGGCAGACCGGCGTCAGCGGCTGGTTCTGGGCCGACTTCGCGATCGTCCTGGCGTTTGCGCTGAGTGCCCTGATGGCCGGCGCCGCGACCCTGCGCCGCCGCACCGATTAGCGCGAGGCGCTCGCCGGGGCCGCGGGAGCGTCTCGAATGACTCGGGGCTGCCCGCAGGCAGCCCCGAGAACTCCAACTGGTCGTTCGCTCAAGCTACTTCCCGGAGAAGCCGACGTTCAGGAGCTCGACGATCTCCTTGAGCATCGGGATCCGCGGGTTCGTGCGGATGCTCGGGTCCGCGAACGTCGCGCGTGCGAGGTCGATCAGTCCTGCGTCGAAGTCCTCACGCTTGATCCCGATCTCCTCGAGCGTCTTGGGCTCGTTGACCTCGGCGAGGAGCTCGTCGACCTTGGCGAACAGGCGCTCGCAGCGCTCCTCGTCGGTCTTGCCGCCGAGCCCTACGATCCATCCCAGCTGCCCGTACTTCGCAGGCGCGACGTACGCGTTGTAGCCCGGCGCCGGCATGAACTTCGACGGCAGCGAAGCGTTGTAGCGCAGCACGTGCGGCAGGAAGATCGCGTTCGCGCGGCCGTGCGGGACGTTGAAGAACGCCCCGACCGAGTGCGCAAGCGCGTGGTTGAGACCGACGAACGCGTTGGAGAACGCGAGACCGGCAATCGTCGCGGCGTTCGCCATCGCGGTCCGAGCCTCGATGTCGGAGCCGTCCTTGTAGGCCCGCGGCAGCGCCTCGAAGATCATGTTGCACGCCTGCACGCAGAACGCGTCGGTGAACGGCGACGCGAAGATCGACACGGCCGCTTCGAGCGCGTGCGTCAGCGCGTCAATGCCCGTGTCGGCGGTCATCGCCGGCGGCATCGACACGGTCAGCGTCGGATCGATGATCGCCGTGTCGGGCACGAGCGTGTAGTCGATCAGCGTCACCTTCCGCTTGCCGAGGCTCAGCATCGCCGCCGGCGAGACCTCCGAGCCCGTCCCGGCACTCGTCGGGATCGCGATCAGCTTGACCTTGTGCGCCTTCTGCGGGAACTGCGCGATCCGCTTGCGCGGGTCCAGGAACGGCAGCGAGAGTCCCTCGATCGTCAGGTGGGGATGCTCGTGCAACAGCCGCATCGCCTTCGCGGCATCCATCACCGAGCCACCCCCGACCGCGATGATCGAGTCCGCGTCGAAGCGCTGCAGCTCCTCGATGCCGGCACGGACCTGCTCCTCGGTCGGCTCGGGCTCGACCGCCGAGAAGACGTGCACCGCGCGCACAGTTGAGCCGAGCGCGTTGCGGATGATGTCCGCGACGCCGCGCGCTTCCGACAGCGCGTCAGTGACGATCATCGGTGTCTTGAGGTCGAGCGTGCGCAGGCTCTCGAGCGCGCCGACGTTGAAGTAGGTGTCCGAGGGCACCCGGAACCACTGGGGCGGAGTCTGGCGACGTGACACGGTCTTGATATTCAGCAGGTTGATGTAGTTGACGTTCTCCGTGGTGTTCGATCCTCCCCACGTGCCGCAGCCGAGGGAGAAGGTGGGTGTCATCTTGTTGTAGACGCCGCCGAGGGCGCCGACGGCGGTTGGCGCGTTGACGAGGATGCGGCCGGTGCGGATCTCGTGTGCGAACTTGTCGATCACTGCGTCGTCGGTCGCGTACACGGCCGAGGTGTGGCCGAGGCCGAGGTGCTCGGTGACGATCTCGCAGGCGCGGATCCCGTGCTCGATCGACGGCGAGCGCACGACGCCGAGCACCGGCATCAGCTTCTCGGCGATCAGCGGGTGGGCGGCGAGCGCATCATGGTCGGTCGGCAGCGGCGCGAGCAGGACCTTGTCCTCCTCCTTCGTCTCGAAGCCGGCGATCTGGCCGAGGTTGAGGCACGATTGGCCGAGCACCTGCAACTCGACGCGCCCGTCCGGGGTGAACGACTTCGCGGCGAGCAGATCGGTCTCGTGCTTGGTGAGCAGGTGCGCGCCCATCCGCTGGAACTCGTCGAGGATTGCGTCGTAGATCGCGTCGTCGATGACGACCGTCTGCTCGGCCGGGCAGATGACCGAGGAGTCGAACGTCTTGGAGATGAGAATGTCCATCACCGCCATGCGGATGTCGGCGCTGCGGTGGACGTATACCGGAGCGTTGCCCGAGCCGACCGAGAGGCACGGCTTGCCGGCGGCGTTGGCGGCGGCGACGGCCTTCGGACCACCGGTCGTCCAGATGAAGTCGATGCCGGCGTGATGGAACAGGTACTGGGAGACGTCGAGCGTCGGGTCGGGGATCACCTGCAGCGTGTATGGCGGCAGGCCGACCTTCTCGCCGGCCTCCTGGAGGATCCGGGCGACCTCCGAGCAGCAACGCGCAGCTGCCGCGGACGGGCGCATGATGATCGCGTTGCGCGTCTTGGCGCAGACGATCGACTTGAACAGCGCCGTCGAGGTTGGATTGGTGATCGGCAGCAGCGCCATCACGACGCCGATCGGCTCCGCGACGTACGTGATCGAGCGCTCCTTGTCCTCGCCGATGACGCCGACGGACTTCTTGTCTCTGAGGTAGTCGTAGAGGAACTCGGTGGCGATGTAGTTCTTGAGGACCTTGTCCTCGAGCACGCCGAAGTGCGTGTCCTCCATCGCCATCCACGCGAGCTCGACGGCGTTCTGGATACCGGCGACGACCATCGCCTCAACGATGTCGTCGACCGCCTTCTGGTCAAGCTTGCGGAACGCCGTGGCGGCCGCTTGTCCGCGCGCCACGAACTCGTCCAGGCGGGCGAACCATTCGGGGGGCTTCGTGTCTAGTGAGTCTTCGGTGGTGGTCGCCATGCTCCGCGTTTCAGGTTAGATGGACAAAGGATTGTTGCCCCTCGGGCAGAGAGGCAAACTCTATCGGCAACGTTGCACGCCTGCCGAACTTCTGCGGCAGGTTCTGCATCACGCGCGCGTTGTCCGCGGGGGGCTCAAGGCACGCCTGCGCCCGCGTAGAGCTCGGCGAACAGCTGCGCGTACTTCTCGTAGACGGCGGAGCGCCTGACCTTCAGCGTCGCGGTCAGCTCGCCGCCCGCCTGCGTGAGCTCGTGGTCGAGGATCGCGAAGCGCTTGATCTGCTCGATCCGCGCAAACTTGCTGTTGGCGATCTCGACCTCCTGCTCGAGTTCCGCGTGCACACGTGGGTCGTGTGCAATTGTCACCGGGTCCTCGTCGATCCCCAAGCGCCCGGCCAGCTTCAGCGCTTCGTCGCGATCCAGCGTCAGTATCGCCACGAGGTATGGGCGGTCGTCGCCGAACACAACCGCTTCGGAGATGAAACGGCTGTCGCGCAGCTGACTTTCGATGTTGACGGGGGCGATGTTCTTCCCGCTCGAGGTGATGATCATGTCCTTCTTGCGACCGGTGATCGAGACGAACCCGTCGTCGTCGACGGCACCGAGGTCGCCGGAGTGCAACCACCCGTCCTCGTTGAGGATTTGCTCGGTGGATGCCTGGTCCTTGAAGTAACCCTTGAACACCTGCGGTCCGCGGATCATGATCTCGCCGTCGGGGGCGATCGCGATCTCGGTCCCCGGCAGCGGCCGCCCGACGGTGCCCAGTCGCACCGCATCGAGGCAGTTGATCGTGGCCGCCGCGCAGGTCTCGCTCATCCCGTAGCCCTCGAGCACCAGCACGCCGCACGCGTCGAAGAACTCCAGCATCTCCCTCGTGCACGGGGCGGCGCCGACCATCCCCAGCTGTAGCGATGGGCCGAACAGCTTGCGCACCTTCGAGAGCACGAGCCGGTCGGCGAGCCGGAACTGGAGGTCGGTCAGCAGGTCGGGCTGGCGGCGCTCGCGCAGCGCCGGCCGCGCTCGCGCCCCCACCGACAGCGCCCACTGGAACAGCAGCCGTTGCTCTGGCCTGCCTGAAAACGACTTGCTGGTGACGGCGCCGTGGACCTTCTCGTAGATCCGTGGCACCGCCGGGAAATGGGTCGGGGCGCTATGCGCCAGCTCGTCGACGATCTTCGAGGTATCGCCGCTCCAGTAGATGATGCGCGCACCGCTGCTCAGCACCACCATCTGGGCGACCCGCGCGAGCACGTGCGCCAGCGGCAGGAACTGGTATAGCGAGTGGTGGTGCTCGAACCCGAGTCGCTGGGCGTAGGAGTACGTTGCGAACAGGAAGTTGTCGTGGCTGAGCATGCAGGCCTTGGGCGGGCCGGTGGTGCCCGACGTGTAAACCAGCGTGGCGATGTCGTCGGGGCTGACGGACTGGACCCGCTGCTGGACCCGCTCGGGCGAGATCTCCAGGCCGAGCTGCCGCAGTCCGTCGAGCGTCATCGCCCCGGGGTCGGAGTGGTCGAGGACGATCACGTGCTCGAGCGCCTGGCAGCGTGAGCGAACGTGGGCGATCTTCGCCGCCTGCTCGGCGTTCTCGCAGAACACGGCCTTGGCCTCCGAGTGCGCGAGCACGTACTCGCACTCCTCCGGTGAGTTGGTGTGGTAAATCGGGGTGACCACCGCGCCGGCGCACAGCGAGCCGCAGTCGGCGAGCGTCCAGTCGGCGGAGGTGAGGCCCAGGATCGCCACGCGGTCGCCGCGCTCGATGCCGAGGCTGATCAGGCCGCGCGCGATCTCGCTCGCGATCGACCCGAGCTCGGGGTAGGAGATGAAGGCGGTGCGTCCCGCGCGCGGGAACTGCAGCGCGACCGAGCTGTGGCGGCCGGCTGCGTCGAGCACCATCTGCCCGAGCGTGCTCGATCTTGGGTAGCCGCGGGCCTGGGCGCGCCCTCTGATGCCCGCTGCGAGCGATGTGTCATCTGTTGCTTGCACATGTCCAACCTAAAGAGCGCTGTGAACGCCAGCATCGGGGCATGCCTGCGTCCGGGATCCGTAGTTCTTACGTAGAAGCGTGGAGCGCTCGCTCAAGCGATCGCGACCAGCACGACCGCGACGATGCCGCTGAGGAACACCCCGTCGAAGGTGCCGGCGCCGCCGATCGAGGCGACGCTCGCGCCGAGCTCGCCGAGTCGTCCCAGGTTCAGCAGGTCGCCGCCGATCAAGGTCCCGAGGCTACCGGCGACGTACGCGACGGCGGCCGGCTTGGAGGGGTCGATCAGCAGCGCCGCCAACGCCGCGAGCAGCGGCGGCGCGAGTGCCGGGACCGCGATTCCCATGCCCGGCACCGGCCGTGCGATCTGATGTACGAACGCCGCCACCGCCGCCACCGCAATCGACGACTGCCACCACACGCCGTCGGCCACCAGCAAGTAGATCGACAATCCCGCCGGGATCAGCGCGCCGCCGAGGTTGACCGCCACGATCGTGTCGTTGGCGTGCTCGCGCACCGGCACGCGATAGCGCATGCCGAACACGACCACTTCGCCGACGGTGATCCGGTCGTGGCCCTGCAACCTTGCAAGCGGGATGTTGACGAAGCCGCCGAGCAGCGACAGCGACAGCAGCAGGAACAATGAGCCCTCGCTGATCCCGATGCGGCGATAGGCGTAGGCGATCGCGTTGACCACGAACAGCGCCAGTGCGAGTGCGACCAGCGAGGCGAACGCGAGCACGAATAGCGGCGCCAGGGGGTGACGGTTGTAAGGTGGGTATCTCATCCCTTTGAGATTGAGACGGGGATCCTTGTTCGGGCTGATTGCAGCAAATGTCCAGCGTCGGATGACGCGAACCGGGCTCACCGCGGCGGGAATCGCGGTTGGGGTCGCGGCCGTGGTCGCGCTGCTCGCGCTGTCTGCAGGCCTGAACCGTACCGCCGGTCAGCTCGTGCACCTGGGCAAGGCCGATCTCGGCCTGTTCCAGGCCGATGCATCCGACCCGACCTCGTCGATCCTGCCGCTGTCGCTGCTATCGAAGATCCGCGCCGACCCGGACGTGACCGAGGCAACGCCGCTGCAGATGGTCGTCGACGCCGTCCCCAAGGCGCCGAACGCGTTCGTGTTCGGGGTCGACCCGAATGGGTTCGTCGTCAGGCGGCTGGTGTTCACCGCCGGTAACGGCGTGCACAGCGGCGAGGCCGATGTCGGCGATCTGCTGGCGGCGCAGTTGCACCTGCGCGTCGGTTCGACGATCAAGCTCGACGGGACCAGCTTCAAAGTCGCGGCGATCTTCCATTCGGGCGTTCCGTTCGAGGACCAGGGCGTGATCACGACGCTCGCCGATGCGCAGACGCTCGCCGGGCGCACCGCCGAGGAGACGACCACGATCGCGGTGCGCCTGCTGGCGCAGATATCCGCCGCCGCGGGAGCGAGCAGGCTGTCCCGGGAGCTTCCGGGCGTGACCGTGATCGACGATCCGACGGAGGCGATCCGCGCCGGCGTCAACAGCGAGCTGATCAGCAAGGCGGTGCTGCTGATCGTCGTGCTGGCGCTGATCATCGGCGTGTTGGCGGTTGCCAACACGATGCTCGCGGCGGTGCTCGAGCGACGCCGTGAGCTGGTGCTGCTGGCGACGATCGGTTGGAGCCGCTCGCAGCTGGCGGAGCTGGTGCTGGGGGAGGCGATCGCGGTGAGCATTATCGGCACCGCCGCCGGGTTGGTACTGGGTATCGCCGCCAGCGGCCTGCTGCCGTCGGCGCTTGGCTTGCAGAGCTTCATCTCGCCGGAGCTGACCACCTGGGGACTCGGCCGCGCCTGCCTGATCGGCGTGACGATCGGCGTGCTCGGCGCCGTGTACCCGATCTGGAGGGTTACGCGGATCTCCACGGCGGCGGGGCTTGCGCCGTCATGATCTCGCCGGTCGGCGTACCGTTCGCGGTATGAGCGAACAGGCTTTCGCGGTATGAGCGAGCAGGCGGCGAGCCCCACGCTGGTGGTCGGCTACGACGGCTCCGACGCCGCCCGCGCGGCGCTGTTGTTCGCCGCGCGCCAGGCCGGCAGCGCGGGACGCGTGATCATCGTGCACGCCTACGAGCTGCCCGCCGACCTGCTCGGCGGCGCCGGGGATGAGCGACTGCTGGCCGCGCGCCGCGAGCGCGGCGAGGCGCTGCTACACGAGATTCCCACCGGGGCTCCCGAGCTGGCTGGTCCGCGCTACGAGACCGAGCTGATCGGTGGCCCGCCGGCACCGGCGATCGCCGACCTTGCCCGCCGTCGCCACGCCGACGAGATCGTCGTCGGCGCACGCGGCCGCGGCCGCGTGCGCGCCCTGCTGGGAAGCGTCTCGCACGAGCTGATCCACATCGCCGACCGTCCCGTGGTCGTGATCCCGAGTGCGGCCCTGACGCGATGAGCGGGGCGGACGCGGCGGGCGCAGCGCGCGAGCTGCAGCTCGCCGATCTGCGTCGCGTCTGCGACCCGCAGTCGCTGGGCTTTGCGTCCACGGCTGAGGTCGATCCGCTCGAAGGTACGGCCGGGCAGGTGCGCGCCAGCGAGGCGATCGCGTTCGGACTGGAGATCGAGACCGCCGGCTACAACCTGTTCGTGACGGGGCCGGTGGGCACCGGCAAGCGCACCGTGCTCGAGGCGCGCCTACGTGAGTTCGCGCGTGCTCGCCCAGCGCCCGGCGACTGGGTGTACCTGTACAACTTCCGGGACCCGCGGCGGCCGATCGCGGTGGCGCTGGCGAGCGGACGCGCGCGTGGACTAGAGGCGGACATGCGCCGGTTCCTGCAGGACGCGCGGCGCGCGCTGGCGGCGGCGTTCGAGAGCGAGACCTACGTCCAGCGCCAGCGCCAGGTGACCGAGCCGCTGGAGCACGAGCAGGAGGCGGCCTTTGGCGAGCTGCGCGAGCAGGCGCGCGGCGGCGGGATCGCGATCGAGATCACGCCCTCGGGCGTGATCACCGTGCCGTTGCGCGGTTCGCACCCGATGACACCGGCCGAGTTCGCAGAGCTGCCCGAGCCGGTGCGCGCGCGCTACCAGTCGACGATCGAGCAGCTCGGTCCGAAGCTGCAGGCGTTCATCACGCGCATGCGGGCGCTGCAGCGCGACGGGCGCGACCGCCTGCGCGCACTCGAGCGCGAGGTCGCGCTGTTTGCTGTCGGTCACCTGATCGAGGAGCTGGAGGAGCGCTATCGGGACTCGCCGAAGCTGCGTGACTGGCTCGCCGCGGTCGGCGAGGATCTGACCGAGAACCTTGCCCAGTTCCAGCCTGCGCCACCGGGGGCGCAGGGCAACGCCGAGGTTCCCGAGCAGCTGGCGGCTGCGCTCAGTGGCGGCGTCGAGCCGCCACTGGCGCGCTACGAGGTGAACGTCTTTGTTGCGCACGAAGCCGATGGCGGCGCGCCCGTCGTGCTGCAGACAAACCCGACCTACCCGAACCTGTACGGGCGAATCGAGCATCGTGGCGTGCTCGGCGGGGGCTTCGTCACCGATCACCGGATGCTCCGCGCCGGCGCGGTGCACCGTGCCAACGGCGGCTACCTGATGCTGCCCGCCGCCGAGGTCTTCTCCCAACCGCTCGTCTGGCCGATGTTGAAGGACGTCCTGCGCTCAGGCGCGATCCGGCTCGAGAACCCGGCCGACCAGTACGCGCTGATCCCGACCACGACGCTCAATCCCGAACCGATCAAGCTGGACTTGAAGGTCGTGCTGGTGGGCAGCCCGGCGCTGTACGAGCTCGCCTACCGGCTCGACGAGGACGTCCGCAAGCTGTTTCGCGTGAAGGTCGAATTCGACTGGCGCACGCGCTGGGCCCCGGCCTCGGAGCGGGCCTATGCGGCGTTCCTCAGCGCCCAGGCGCAGGTCGCCGGGTTGCGCCATTTCGATGCCGGCGCGGTCGCGCGGATCGTCGAGTACGGGGGGCGGCTGGCGGAGAGCAACGAATGGCTCTCGACGGCGTTCGTGGAGATCGCGGGGATCGCCGCCGAGGCGAACCACTGGGCGGCTCGCGGGCATGCGGAGCTCGTGTCCGCCGAGCACGTCGAGCACGCCGTGCAGAGCAAGCTGGGGCGTTCCAACCTGATCGAGCAGCGGCTGCTGGAGATGGTCGCCGAAGGCACCCTGCTGCTTGACCTCACCGGGAGGCGGGTGGGACAGGTCAACGGCCTGTCGGTGCTGGAGCTCGGCGACTACTCGTTCGGCCGCCCAATGCGGATCACCGCCAGCGCCGGCCCTGGCCGCGGCGCGCTGGTCAGCATCGAGCGGGAGGCCGAGCTCAGTGGCCACATCCACGACAAGGGCTTCCTGACGCTGAGCGGTTACCTGCGCGAGCGCTACGGCAGCGAGCGGCGGATCGCGCTCAGCGCGACGCTCACCTTCGAGCAGTCCTACGAGCACATCGACGGCGACTCTGCCGCCAGCGCCGAGTTGTACGCGCTGCTGTCCGAGCTCTCAGGGGTGCCGATCCGCCAGGACATCGCCGTCACCGGTTCGGTCAACCAGCACGGCGAGCTGCAGGCGATCGGGGGCGTCAACGAGAAGATCGAGGGCTTCTACCGCACCTGCAAGCTGGGCGAGCTGACCGGCACCCAGGGTGTGATCATCCCGGCGGCCAACGTGCAGCACCTGATGCTCTCGCACGAGGTGCTCGAGGCGGTGGCCGCCGGGCGGTTCCACGTCTGGAGCGCGAGCGAGGTCGACGAGGGGATCGAGTTGCTGTGCGCAACGCCGGCGGGCCGGCGCGGCGAGGACGGCCGTTTTCCCGAGGGCACGATTCACGCGCTCGTCGAGGCGCGCTTGGACCGCTGGGCGAAGGCGGACGCGGCTATGGCGAGCCAGCAGCAGTCGCCGTCGGCCACGTAATCGCGCCGACACGGTCCGCTTCTGCAATTCGGTTCAATCTGCCCGCAATTCCGACTGTTTACTACGGATTACCGCTTGTTTGCGAATCGTGTAGGGTGGCGCCGACGGAAGGACTAGAGGAGTAATGGCTGCCGAACAGATAATTGAACGAAGCGACCTCGACCAGCTGTTCGAGGCGCTCAAGAACCGTGGGTACACGATCGTCGGACCGGTCGCGCGCGACGGCGCGATCGTCTACGACGAGCTTGACAGCAGCGAAGATCTGCCCGCCGGCTGGAC
Source organism: uncultured Solirubrobacterales bacterium (assembly GCA_963709135.1). Taxonomy (GTDB): domain Bacteria; phylum Actinomycetota; class Thermoleophilia; order Solirubrobacterales; family Solirubrobacteraceae; genus Palsa-465. Next base: position 475,412 of record CAVPVI010000015.1, read on the forward strand.
CGACGAGCAGGACGCGGGGCGCTACCGGCTGGTGCGACGCGAGGACGAGGCGCTGTTCGGCTTCGTGGTCGGGCCGCACTCGCTGAAGCGATACCAGTTGCCGGCGCAGAAGCTGCTGTGGCACGCGCGGCTGGCGCCCGACGGCGAGCTCACCGACCTGACCGGGCCGCCCGAGGTGCCGCGGATCGCGGTGATCGGGGCGCGCGCCTGCGATCTGCAGGCGCGGGCGGTGCTCGAGCACGTGCTGCTCGGGGCGTCGAGCGTGGATCCGGGCGACACGGGTCGGGCCGAGCAGTTGCTCGTGATCGCCGTGCAATGCGGTCAGGCGGGTGGGAGCTGCTTCTGCACGTCGATGGGAACCGGTCCGGCCGTCAGGAGCGGCTATGACATCGTCCTGACCGAGGTGCTCGACGATGGCGAGCACTACTTCGTGGCGACCTCGGGGACCAGAAAAGGCTCCGAAGTGCTGTCGGATGTGAAGACGACTGCCGCCGGCCCGCATGCGATCGCGGCGGTCAACGAGGTGCCGGCGCGCGCCGCCGCGCAGATCAAGCGCAAGCTCGACACCAACGGCATCAAGGAGATGCTCTATCGCAACATGGAGCATCCGCGCTGGGACGAGGTCGCTGATCGTTGCCTGGCGTGCGGGAATTGCACGATGGTCTGTCCGACGTGCTTCTGCACGACGATCGAGGACATGACCGACCTCACCGGCACCGAGGTCGAGCGCCACCAGCGCTGGGACTCGTGCTTCACGGTCGACTACTCGTACATGAACGGGAGCCCCGTGCGGTCCTCGACGCGGTCGCGCTACCGCCAGTGGATGACCCACAAGCTCGCCACCTGGTTTGACCAGTTCGGCAGCTCCGGCTGCGTGGGCTGCGGGCGCTGCATCACCTGGTGCCCGGTCGGAATCGACATCACGGAAGAAGCGCACGCGATCCGCGTGAGCGAGGAGTGAGAGAGCATGCAAACGATTGATGAGCTGATCGCCGAAGCGCCTGTGTTCGCCGGTCTAAAACCGGAGTACATCCAGCTGATCTCGAGCTGGGGCCGGTTGATCGACATGGACGGCGACGAGTACGTGTTGCGCGAGGGTGAGCGGGCGCAGACGTTCTACATCATCCGCCGCGGCGCGATCGCGCTGGAGGTGCGGGGCGCCGGTCGCGCGGTGCTGGTCGTCGACACCAAGCACGACGGCGACATCGTCGGCTGGTCGTGGCTGTTCGCTCCCTACCGCTGGCAGTTCGACGGGCGCACGACGGAGCCGTGCAGCCTCGTGGCGATCGAGGGCGCGCGCCTGCGCGACCAGTGCGAGGACGACCACGAATTCGGCTATCAGTTGATGCGGCGCTTTGCGAGCGTCGTGCAGCAGATGCTGCAGAACACGCGGATGCAACTGCTGGACGTGTACGGCAATGCTCGCGCAATCCGCTGAGGTACCGGTCGGCGTCAGCGCGGCGACGGTGCCGGCGCCGTTCGAGATCGTCTCCAAGCGCAAGGACACCAACGACACGTTCACGTTCGAGCTGCGGCCGCGGTCGGGCGAGCCGCTTGTGTTCCTGCCCGGCCAGTGCACGATGCTGTCGCGGGGCGGCGCGGGCGAGGTTCCGATCTCGATCAGCGGCGATCCCGCTAGCCCCGAGCGCCTGATTCATACGGTCCGCTCGCTCGGCTTGCGAACCGCCGCGATCTGCTCGGCCGAGCCCGGCGACGTACTCGGCGTACGCGGACCCTGGGGTCAGCCGTGGCCGGTCGTTTATCTGGAAGGCTCGGACGTCGTGATCACCGCCGGCGGGATCGGCCTCGCGCCGCTGCGCAGCGCGATCCTCTGGCTGCTGGCACGCCGCGAGCGCTACGGGCGGCTCGTGCTGCTGTACGGCGCCCGCAACCCACATCAACTGCTCTATCCCCACGAGCTCGAGGACTGGGCCGCGCGCGGCCTCGAAGTGCTGATCACGGTCGACAGCGCCGGCCCCGAGTGGCTCGGGAGCGTCGGTGTGGTCACCAGGCTCGTGCGGCGGGCGCGCCTGGACGCACCGCGTACGGCGGTGTTGTGCTGCGGGCCCGAGGTGATGATGAAGTTCATGGTCGAGGCGCTGCTCGAGGCCGGCGTCGGGACCGAGCGCATGTACGTGTCGATGGAGCGCAACATGCAATGCGGGATCGGGCACTGCGGCCATTGCCAGCTCGGGCCGACGCTGATCTGCAAGCACGGGCCCGTGTATCGCTGGTCGAAGGTCGAGCCCTGGATCGACATGAGGGAGCTGTGATGGCAACTATCACCGAGAAGCCCACTCTGGCGGTGTTCAAGTTCGCCTCCTGCGACGGCTGCCAGCTGTCGCTGCTCGATTGCGAGGATGAGCTGCTGGCGATCGCGGGACGGATCGCGATCTCCAACTTCCTGGAGGCCTCCAGCGCCGTCGTGCCCGGACCGTATGACGTGACGCTGGTCGAGGGCTCGGTCACGACCGCGCACGACGCCGAGCGGCTGCGCGAGATCCGCGCGCAGTCGAAGGTGCTGATCACGATCGGCGCCTGCGCGACCGCAGGAGGGATCCAGGCGCTGCGCAACTTCGCCGACGTCGAGGAGTACACGCGGATCGTGTACGCGACGCCGGACTACATCTCGACGCTGCGCACCTCGACCGCGATCGCCGACCACGTGCCGGTCGACTTCGAGTTGCGCGGCTGCCCGATCGACAAGCGGGTGCTGCTGGAGGTCGTCAGCTCGCTGCTGGCCGGGCGCTCGCCGCGGGTGCGCTCGCACAGCGTTTGCATCGAGTGCAAGCGCCGCGGGACCGTGTGCGTGATGGTGTCGCGCGGGACGCCGTGCCTCGGTCCGGTGACGCACGCCGGTTGTGGCGCGCTGTGCCCGTCGTATGATCGCGGTTGCTTCGGCTGCTTCGGGCCACAGGAGACGCCGAACCCGGCGTCGCTGAACTCCTGGCTGGACCTTGGCGACCGCGACCTGGTCCGCATCTACCGGACCTTCAACGCCGACGCTAAAGCATTCAAGGAGGTGAGTACCGCTCATGAGCGTAAAGACCGGTAGTAGCCAGCGCACGCTGCGCGTCGACTACCTCGCCCGAGTCGAGGGCGAGGGGGCCATGTACGTCAAGATCACCGGCGACGAGGTCCAGGACGTGAAGCTGCGGATCTACGAGCCGCCGCGGTTCTTCGAGGCGTTCCTGCGTGGGCGTGCCTATACGGAGGTTCCCGACATCACCGCGCGGATCTGCGGGATCTGCCCGGTGGCCTACCAAACCAGTGGCATCCGCGCGATCGAGGATGCCTGCGGTGTGGCGATCGACGATGGTCCACTGCGCGACCTGCGGCGGCTGCTCTACCACGGCGAGTGGATCGAGAGCCACGGCCTGCACGTCTACGCGCTGCACGCGCCGGACTTCCTCGGCTTCGAGTCGGTGATCGAGCTGGCGGCCGCGCACCCGGAGGTCGCGACGATGGGGCTCGAGCTGAAGCAGACCGGCAACAGTCTCGTCAGGTTGATCGGCGGTCGCGAGATCCATCCGATCAACGTGAAGGTCGGCGGCTTCTACCGGACTCCTTCCAAGAAGGAGATCCTGGCGATGCGCGATCCGCTGCAAAAGGCGCTCGAGCAGTCGCTGGCGACGGTCCGCTTCGTGGCCACGCTGCCGATGCCCGAGGTGCAGCGCGATGTCGAGCTGGTGTGCCTGAGCGACGGGGATCTGTACCCGATCGACCGTGGCAAGATCGTCTCGAACAAGGGGCTCGACATCCCGCCCGGCGAGTTCGCGCGGCACATCGTCGAGGAGCACGTCCAGCACTCCAATGCGCTGCACGCCCGCGTGCGCGAGCGCGGCGCCTACCTGACGGGGCCGATCGCGCGCTTCAACCTGGCCTACGACCAGCTGCGTCCGCTCGCCAAGGAGGCGGCGGTGCAGGCCGGGCTGGAGCCCGGCAACTGCCACAACCCGTTCCAGAGCATCATCATCCGCGCCGTCGAGCTGGTGCATGCCTGCGATGAGGCGCTGTCGATCATCGACCGCTACGAGCGGCCCGATCGTCCCGCGATCGAAGTGCCGCCGCGGCGTGGCGTCGGGCACGGCGTCAGCGAGGCTCCGCGCGGAATGCTGTATCACCGCTACGAGCTCGACGACGACGGCACGATCCTCGACGCCCGCATCGTCCCGCCGACTTCGCAGAACCAGCTGGCGATCGAGCAGGACGTGCGGGCCGTCGTGGACCGTTACCACGACCTCGACGACGACGCCTTGCGCCACCGCTGTGAGCAGGCAATCCGCAATCACGACCCCTGCATCTCGTGCGCGACGCACTTCCTCGATCTGACCGTTGAAAGGGGTTGACCGCCGTCGTCGTGATCGGCGTCGGCAACTCGTTACGGGGGGATGATGCGGCGGGCCTCGAAGTCGCCATGCGACTTCGAGGCGAGCCCGGGATCGAGGTGCACGCACACGCGGGGGAGGGGATCGACCTGATCTCGATGTGGGACGGCGCCGACGCGGTGCTGCTGGTGGATACGGTCCGCTCCGGCGCGCCGCCGGGAACGTTGCATCGCTTCGACGTTGCTGGGCAGCCTCTTCCCAGCGCGCTGGCGCGCCAGGCGGGCCACGCGATCAGCGTGGGCACGGCGATCGAGCTCGCGCGCGCGCTCGGCCGGCTGCCGGCCAATGCGATCGTCTTCGGCATCGAGGGTGAGCGCTTCGAGACCGGCAGCGCGCCCAGCGCCGCGGTGCTGGCGGCGATCGAGTCACTTCTCGACGCGGTCCGCGCCGAAGCGCGGACGCTGATCTCGGGCGCCGCGGCGGACGCGTGAGGCGCCGCTCAGGGTTGCGGTGCCCTCAGCCCTCGATCACGCGTCCGTCGACGAGTCGCACGACGCGGTCGGCGCGGCTGGCGACGGCGTCATCGTGGCTGACCACGATCACGGTCATGCCGTGGGTGTCGCGGAGCCTGGCGAGCAGGTCCAGTGCCCGCATGCCGCTGTCGGAGTCCAGCGAGCCGGTCGGTTCGTCGGCGAGCAGCAGGCACGGGTCGTTGGCAAGCGCCCGCGCCAGCGCGACCGCTTGGCGCTGACCGCCCGAGAGCTCGGACGGGAGGTGCTTGGCTCGATCCGAGAGGCCAACCTCGGCGAGCAACTCGAGGCAGCGTGCGCGGCGTGCGTGGCGGCCCAGACCAATCGCCAGCAGCGCCGCCTCGATGTTGGCGGCCGCGCTCAGGTACGGCAGCAACATGTAGTCCTGGAACACGAAGCCGACCGTGCTGCGGCGGAACTGCACGGCTCGGTGTGGCTCGGGCACCGGCACGCCGCCGACGGTGATCGTGCCGCCGTCGGGCGTGTCGAGGCTGCCGATCATGTTCAGCAGCGTGCTCTTGCCCGAGCCCGACGGGCCGGTGATCGTCACGAACTCCGACGCGCTGACCTGCATCGAGACGCCGCGCAGCGCCTCGATCGGGCCGTAGCGCTTGAACACCTCGCGGACGTCGACGTCGACGCCGCCGACGGGCGCCGCGCGCTGCGTAGCGCCGCGCTCGCCCGCTCGGCGGCGGCCGACGGACGCGCGCGTGCTGGTCATGCCTTGACCACGATCGGCCAGTCGAGCGTGATCGAGCCGCTCTTGGTACGCACGACCGCCTGCACCATCAGAGGCTCGCCGGCAGCCTGAGTCGGGAAGGTCAGCGTCTCCTGCCAGCGCCCGTGCGTGAAGGCATGGGTCGCAGCCTTCGGGTTTTTCCCGTCGTAGCCGACCGGGTTCTTGAAGCCGAGCTTGGGGGCTGTGAACTCGATCTCGACAGTTCCGCTGAGAGCTTTCCCAGCGGCGTTTGTCACGGTCACTGTGAACGACCAGTTCTTGTTGGCAACCGGGTAGAAGCTCTGGCCGTGGATGCGGCCGTGCACCGGTCCGGTGTTGACCTCGGAGGAGGGCGCAGCGAGCGCTGCGGCGGGCGTGCCAAGAGTCAGCGCCAGCATCCCGAGTAGCGCGACGAGGGTGGTAGCGCACACGGCGCAGAACTTCCGCAGGCGCGACGGCGGCGTTGAAATCATGCTGTTCAGAAGCAAAGTGCACCTGTCTTTCGAGATTGCGTGCGCAGCCTCTCTATCCCTGCTGCACGTCTGCCAAACCCTGCTGCACGTCTCCAAACGTTACCCGCTCCAGATGTGGGCTCCGGTGCCCTTGTTCGCGGCGTGACACCGTCGAAGAGCCTGATCCGGCGGCAGGCGCCCTTGCAACCGTAGTTATCCCTATGGCGATCTGTTGCGATCCCACGATTTGCGCGATCGCGAATATCCCTAGGGTCCTGTCAGCAGCGCACGACACCAGGGCGGCAGGTACGTGCCGAGTCCGAGCGCAACCGTCGGCGGCAATCACCCAGAATGAAGGACGCAGATCCCAGCGCGCAGTTCGCCGGCCGGATGTCTCAGCGTAGACATCCGCCGATCATCGTGGTCCTCGCCGATCATCATGAAGCGATGCGACGAAACCTGAGAGCGCTGCTCGACGGTGAGCGCGACATCGAGGTCGTCGCCGAGGCTGGAGATCTGGCGAGCGCGGCGCTCGAGGTCCACAAGCATCTGCCGCATGTGCTCGTGATCGACCTGCGCCTGCGGGTCGGATCTGCCGTTGCGCGCAGCGGCGACGGACTCGAGTTGACTGCGCGCGTGCGCTCACAGATGCCGTTCACACAGGTCGTGGTGGTCACGATGCAGGAGAATGAGGCGTTCGTCGACAAAGTTGTGAGCGCCGGCGCAATCGGGTTCGTACGCAAGGAGCTTGCGGAGCTGGAACTGGTTGACGCCGTGCGCGCGGCGGCGCGCGGCGAGCGCTTCACGAGCTCGAGGCTGACCCGCCACTGATCGTTGTGAGCTCAAACTCGTATGAACCCAGCCGGCTGGCCGTCGACCGGCGACGCTCGGAGGCACGGGCGTGGGCGCCGATCCGCAACACGGCGCGCGGGCGCGGCGCTCGGTAGCTGCGGGTGCCCTGAGCGCTGCGCTGCGTGGGAGGCCGGCCCTACGCCGCGGCGCCTGAGATCAGGTCGGGATCACCCAGAACGCAATCACGGCGAACTGGAGCGCGGCGGCGACGATCGTCAGGACGTGGAACAGCTCGTGGTAGCCGAACACCGTGGGCGCGGGGTCCGGTCGCTTGGTCGCATAGATGATCGCGCCGACGCTATAGCAAGCGCCGCCGAGCAGCAGCAGCCCCAGCGCGATCAGGCCGAGCGCGCTTGCGAGCTGCGGTAGCGCGCCCGCGGCAATCCATCCGAGCGCGAGATAGAAAGCGGTCGTCAACCACTTGGGGGCGTGTGTCCAGACGAGGTTGAGGACGATTCCGAGCAGCGCCAGGCTCCAGACTGCGACCAGGATCGCGAGCGCGAGGGTGCCGTGCAACGCGATCACCGCAAGCGGGGTGTAAGTGCCGGCGATCAGCAGGAAGATCATCGAGTGGTCGAGCTTGCGCATCCACAACCGGGCCTTGAGCGTGCGCCAGTTGACGCGGTGATAGAGGGCGCTGACGCCGAACAGCAGAACCAGGCTGAGCGCGTAGATTCCGACCGCGACCTGCGCCCGCGCGCCCTCGGCGACGAGCACCAGCAACAGCCCAAGCGGCACCGAGCTGATCGCGGCCCATTGGTGCCAGACGCCGCGCAGGCGTGGCTTGAACGGGATGGCGTTATCGATCATTTCGCGGGTACCTTGTCACTCAGGTTATACCGCACCGGCGCAGCGCGGCGGGTGATCTCGCGCGGTCAGGCGCTGATCTCGAGCGCTGTGTCGTTCAGCATCGAGACCATCGCCTGCGCCTCGGCGAGGCTCGACGCAGGTAGGCGGTAGGACCGGCCGCTGACCCTGTGAGCGGCGAAGAACACCTCGCCCGTCTGCCGGTCGGCGATCACGTGCCAGGGCGCGGTGAGCGTCGTGTTACGCCGCTCGCGAACAGCATCCCGTGTGATCCAGGTCATAGAAAATAAACCTTACTCCGAAAGACGGACGTAAAAAAGAGGCGGCCCCTAAACGTAACAACTCCACTCAACTTTCTGTTATTTTCCTGCCGACCTATTCCGAAGGAGACGCAACGATGACCCAGTCCTTCAGACCCGAGACGCTCGCCCTGCATGGCGGGCAAGTGCCGGATCCCGCCACGAATGCGCGGGCGGTGCCGATCTATCAGACGTCTTCCTACGTGTTCGATGACACCCAGCACGCCGCCGATCTGTTCGCGCTGGCGGTTCCGGGGAACATCTACACGCGGATCATGAACCCGACCTGGGCGGTCCTGGAGGAGCGCCTGGCGGCGCTGGAGGGTGGAATCGGCGCGCTCGTGACGGCTTCCGGACAGGCGGCGACGACCTACTCGGTGCTGAACCTGGCGCGGGCCGGCGAGAACATCATCTCGGTCTCGCAACTGTACGGCGGCACCTACAACCTGTTCGCGCACACGCTGCCGCAGTACGGGATCGAGGTCCGCTGGGCCGACGCGGACGACCCCGGCGCGGTCGCACGGCTCGCGGACGATCGCACCCGGCTGGTGTTCGCTGAGACGATCGGCAATCCGCGGCTGAACGTGCTCGACGTCGAGGCCTGGGCGGCGGCAGCGCACGCGCAGGGGCTGGCGCTGATTCTCGACAACACCGTGCCGACGCCGATCGGCGCGCGCGTGTTCGAGCAGGGAGCCGACATCGCGGTGCACTCGCTGACGAAGTTCATCGGCGGCCACGGGACCTCGATTGGAGGCGTGCTGATCGACAGTGGCAAGTTCGATTGGACCGCCCACGGCGATCGCTACTACCCGTTCACCGCGCCCGATCCGTCCTACCACGGGGTCGTGTGGTCGAACGCGCTCGGCCCGGCGGCCTACATCGGTCGCGCGCGCACGGTGCTGCTGCGCAACACGGGCGCGGCGCTGTCGCCGTTCAACGCCTTCCTGTTCCTGCAGGGGGTCGAGACGCTGCCGCTGCGGCTGGAGCGTCACTACGAGAACGCGCTCGCGGTCGCCCGGCACCTGGACGGTCACCCCGATGTCGCGTGGGTCTACTACCCGGGCCTGGAGTCGAGCCCGTACCACGCGGTCGCCAAGCGGGTTCTGCGCATCGGCTACGGCGCGCTCGTGACCTTCGGCGTCAAGGGCGGCGTCGCCGCCGGCCGCTCGTTCATCGAGCACCTGCAGTTGTTCAGCCATCTCGCCAACATCGGGGACGCGAAGTCGCTGGCGATCCACAACGCCTCGACAACTCATTCGCAGCTGAACCCGGACGAGCTGGCAGCGGCTGGAGTCACCGAGGAGACGGTGCGGCTTTCGGTTGGGATCGAGCACATCGACGACATCGTCGAGGACCTCGACCAGGCGCTCGCCGCGACCCGGACGCTCGCGGCTGTATGACACTGACACGCGGCCTCGGCCGCGTGCACACCGAGCGGGTCGTCCTGTTCGATCGGGACGACCCGCTGGTGCTCGAATCCGGGGCGTCGCTGGCGCCAGTCGAGGTGGCGTTCGAGACTTACGGAGCCCTCGATGAAGCGCGTGCCAACGCGGTGTTCGTCTGCCATGCGCTGACCGGCGACGCCCACGCGGCCGGCCACCATGGCGAGCCGTCGCGCCGCGGCTGGTGGGACGCGCTGATCGGTCCCGGCCGGGCGATCGACACCGACCGGTTCTTCGTGATCTCCCCGAACCTGCTGGGCGGCTGCCAGGGCACCACGGGACCGTCGAGCATCGACCCGGCCAGCGCCCGTCCCTACGGCCTGCGCTTCCCCATGTTCACGGTGCGCGACCTCACGATCGTGCACCGGCGCTTGCTGGCGCACCTGTCGATCAACGGCGTGCACGCCGCGATCGGAGGCTCGCTCGGCGGCATGCAGGCGCTGCAGTGGGGCCTGGACCACCCTGCGCAGGTCCGGCGCGCCGTCCTGATCTGCGCAACCGCCAAGCTCAGCGCCCAGAACATCGCCTTCTCGGCGGTCGCGCGCGCGGCGATCATGCGCGACCCGGCATTCCACGGCGGCGACTATCTCGAAACCCCGTCGCGGCCGCAGAGCGGTCTGAGGACCGCGCGGATGCTCGGGCACATCACCTATCTCTCAGAGGAGTCGATGCGACGCAAGTTCGATCGTCAGCGGCGGGCCGCCGGCGCCGCGATGACGTTTGACGACGACTTCGAGGTCGAGCATTACCTCGCCCACCAAGGCGAATCGTTCCTGCGCCGCTTCGACGCGCTCACCTACCTCTACCTCAGCCGCACGATGGACTATTTCGACCCGCTCGCCGATCCCGCGCTCGCGCTCGCCGAGGTCGCCTCCGCGGGGACCCGCTTTCGGCTGATCTCGTTCGACACCGACTGGCGCTTCGGAAGTCACCATTCCGCGCAGCTCACGCGGGTGCTCGCAGAAGGCGGCGTCGACGCCCAGCACATCGAGATCAGCTCGCCCTGGGGGCACGACTCGTTCCTGCTCGATGTCCCCGAATATCAGCGCGCCCTCGCGGGCTTCCTGGAGCCATAGCAGGCGGACGGTCGGCGCGTCGCGGTTCGCGGTAGGCTGCGCCCAACAATGCTCTCACGCCGCTCTTGTCTGTCCGTCCCCGGGTCCTCGGCGAAGATGCTGGGCAAGGCCGCCGGCCTGGCGGCGGACGAGATCGTGATCGACCTCGAGGATGCCGTCGCCTTCAGCGCCAAGGACGAGGCGCGTGCCCTCGTGGTCGACGCGCTCGCCGGTGGGCAGTTGCAGGGACGCGCCGTCGCCGTGCGCATCAACGGCCTTGACACCCCGTGGTGCCACCGCGACGTGGTCGCGCTGGCGGACGGACCGGCGGCCGGCGCGCTCAGCACGCTGATCATCCCCAAAGCCCAGGCTCCGCGGGACATCGCCTGGGTCGAGCGTCTGCTCGAGATGATCGGCGCGGGCGCAAAGGAGATCCGCCTGCAGGCGTTGATCGAGACCGCCGAAGGGCTGCGACGCGCCGGCGAGATCGCGCGCTCGGGGGCGCGACTGGAGACGCTGATCCTCGGCTACGCCGATCTGCGGGCCTCGCTCGGCCGGCCCGCCAACCCCGATGAGCCCGCGAGCAGTTGGAGCTTTGCGCAGGAGTCGGTCGTCGTCGCGGCCAAGGCCGCGGGGCTGCAGGCAATCGACGGACCGCACCTGCGGGTCGACGATCCCGCCGGTCTGCAGGCCTGGGCGGCGTACGCCCGGGCGCTCGGGTTCGACGGTAAGTGGGCGATTCATCCGAGCCAGCTGGACACGCTGAACGCGACCTTCGCGCCGACCGCGGCCGAGCTCGAGCGGGCACAGGGCATCGTCGCCGCGCTGCAGAGCGCCGAGGCGGATGCCGGGCGCGGCGCAGTGATGCTCGCCGGCGAGATGATCGACGAGGCGTTGCGCAAGCAGGCCTTCGAGGTCATGGCGCGCGCTCGAGCAGCAGGGTTGGAGCTCTCGACCTCACCACCGCAGGAGGTGTCATGACTGCCGCAGGATCACTCGAACGCGTGCCCGTCGGCGGCCCGTGGTTCGAGGACTTCGCGATCGGACAGGTGTTCGAGGACGCGCCGGCGCTGACGCTGACGGCCGGGCACGCCGCCCTGCACCAGGCGATCGTCGGCGACCGGCTGCGGCTGGCGCTGGATGTGACCTTGAGCCGCACCGTGACCGGTCACCCGCAGCCGCTGGCGCACCCACAGCTGGTGTGCGACGTGGCGATCGGCCAATCGACCGGACCGACCCAGCGCGTACGCGGAAACCTGTTCTACCGCGGGCTCGTGTTGCTGCATCCGATCTACCTGGGCGACACGCTGCTGACGCGCACCGAGGTCGTGGCGCTCAAGCAGAACCGCCGGCGCGAGGGCGCGCCGGCGACCGGGCTGGTCGTGCTGCGGATGCGCACCTGGGACCAGGACGAACGCCCGGTGCTCGACTTCTGGCGCTGCCCGATGATCCCGCTGCGCGACCCCGACGCTGTGACCGGACACGCCGACAGCTTCGACGCGATTCCGGCCGACGTCGACCGCACCGCGGTGCGCGCCGCGACCCCCACCAGCTGGCACCTCGAGCCGCTGCGCGAACGCGCCGGCGGGCCCGCGGCCAGGGACCTCAAGCCTGGCATGGTGTTCGAGGTCGAGAGCGGGGAGACCGTCACGGCCGCGACCGAGCTGGCGCGGCTGACGCTGAACGTCGCGACCGCGCACACCGACGCCACCGGCAGCGCCGCGCACGGACAGCGTCTGGTCTATGGCGGGCATACGATCTCGGTCGCGGCGGCGCACGCGACGCGGGCGCTGCCGAAGCTCGCCACGATCGTCGCCTGGGCCGGCTGTGACCATCTCGGGCCCGTGTTCGAAGGTGACGTGCTGCGCACCGAGCTGCACGTGGACGCCGTCGAGCCGCTGGCGGACGGCGCGCTCGTGGACCTGCGCGCGCTGGTCTCGGCGCATCGCGCCGACGACGACGGTGAGCAGGCGCCCGTGCTCGACTGGCGCTTCGTGGCTCTGGTGGCTTGAACACGCGCAAGAGGAGGATCGTATGGGTGGAATCCTTGAAGGCATGCGGGTCGTCGAAGGCTCTGCCTTCGTCGCCGCCCCGCTGGGCGGGATGACGCTGGCCCAGCTCGGCGCGGATGTGATCCGCTTCGACCCGATCGGCGGCGGTCTGGACCGCGCCCGCTGGCCGATCACCGACGGCGGCAAGAGCCTCTTCTGGGCGGGCTTGAACAAGGGCAAGCGCTCAATCCAGGTCGACATCGGCTCGCCCGCGGGGCGCGAGCTGGTCGGCGAGCTGATCGGCGCGCCCGGACCAGATGGCGGCATGTTCCTGACCAACTTCCCGGCGCGCGGGTGGCTGGGCTACGAGAAGCTGTGCGGACGGCGCCCCGACCTGATCATGGTCAACATCACCGGCAATGCCGACGGATCCTCTGCGGTCGACTACACCGTCAACCCCGCGACCGGGTTCCCGTGGGCGACCGGCCCGCGCCACCTGAGCGTCCCGTTCAACCACCTGCTGCCGGCGTGGGATGCGATCACAGGGGCGCTGGCGACCACCTCGTTGCTGGCCGCCGAGCGTCACCGGGCGCGCACGCAGGCCGGCCAGTACGTGCGCCTGGCGCTCTCGGACGTTGCCTTTTGGATGGTCGGCAACCTCGGCAAGATCGCCGAGGTCGAGGTCACCCGACACGAACGCGTCAAGGACGGCAACTACCTCTACGGCGCCTTCGGGCGCGACTTCAGCACGCACGACGGGCGCCGGATCATGATCATCGCGCTGACGCTGCGGCAGTGGCGCAGCCTCGTGGCTGCCACCGGCCTGGGCGAGGATTTCGCCAGCATCGAGCATGTGATGGGAGTCGATCTGAACACCGAGAGCGGTCGCTTCGAGGCCCGCGAGCTGATCGGCGCGATGCTGAAGCCGTGGGTCGTCGCGCACACGCTCGCGCAGGTACGCGAGATCTTCGACGCTCACGACGTCTGCTGGGGTCCTTACCAGACGTTCACCGAGTTGGTCGAGCAGGACCCGCGCTGTTCGACCGACAACCCGCTGTTTGCCAGGATCGAGCAGCCAGGCATCGGCACCTACAAGATGCCAGGCTCGCCGATGGTGTTCGGAGACGCCGATCGTCTGATCGCCAAGCGCGCGCCGCTGCTGGGCGAGCACACCGAGGAGGTGCTCGGCGAAGTGCTCGGGCTATCGGACGCCGAGATCGGCCGGCTGCTGCAGGACGGCGTCGTGGCCGGCCTCGAGGGCGTCGATTAGCATGGTGGGCCGGCGCCGCAAATCAGCGTCCGTGCGGATATCGCTCGCGTATCTCTAGCGCTGCAACCTGACGGCGTCCCTGATCGCGTCGGCTTGACCCCGCGATCAAGCGTTTGCGAAGCGACTGCATCGGACCGGTTTGAGTCGGCACGCGGGCGATCGCGTGTCGCGGCGGACAATCTGGCCTGCGCCAGTCAGGATTGTCCGTTCGATGTCGATTTTCGCGCCGGCGCGGACAATCCGGCGCCCAGCACCGAGGATTGTCCGTTCGATGCCGGTTTTCGCGCCGGAGCGGACAAGCCAGCAGCCCTGCACCGAGGATTGTCCGTTCAGGTCCGCTCGCCGCCCTCTTGCCCCCTCGGAGCGGGTCCGGACGCCCCCGGTCAGCCTCGGTCCGGCCCGTGGGTTATTGAGATAAGGCCCTATGGGGCCGCGCGCTACCGAGCGAGTAGCGGTTCAGCGGCCTCGTCGGCCCAGGCGATGGCGTCCATGTACAGCTCGCCGGCGTTGGCAACGATCGCTTGGGCCTGCTCGAGCTCGGCGCTCTCGAGCGCGGTGATGCAGTCGAGGAGCTGGCCCATCGGACCGCTGTGATTGATGATCGCGTCGCGGATGTCCTGGGCGAGGGGGACGCCGTTGAGGGCTTCCTCGATGGGAGCGTCGAGCAGCGCGTCGATCACCGAGAACAGGCCGACGGTGAACAGCTCGTTGCTGGCGGCCTGCGTGTTCGTGGCGGCGGCGAGCTCGCAGAAGCGGGCGCGGACCAGGGCCGTGATGGTCAACTCGGTCGGTTTGTCCGCGACGCTGGCGAACAGCGTGAGCGCAGCCCAGCGTTTGAGGTGATCGATCCCGAGCAGTGCCACCGCCTGGCCGATCGAGCGGACGGGCTGTCGCATCCCGAAGAAGGCGGAGTTGATGTAACGCAGCAACCGTACGCTGAGCGAGACGTCGAGCGCGATCTTCTGCCCGATCTCGCCCAGCTCGAGCTCGGGGTCTTGGAGCGTGCTGAGCAGGTCGAGGACGGCGAGGCGGTTGGCGTCAATGCGCGTCCCCTGCATGATCTCGGGGCGGCAGAAGAAGTAACCCTGGAACAACTCGCAACCGGCCGCGCGGCAGAACGTGTGGTCCTTGCGGTTCTCGACGCGGCTGGCGAGCAGTTGCACGCCAAAGGTCTTCACCCGCGCGAGCTCGTCGCTGAAGCGCCTGCGGCCGAGCGCGACGAGGTCGAGCTTGACGACGTCCACCATACGCAGCAGCGGCTCGGCCTCAGGCGCGAACGTGAAACGGTCCAGGGCGACGCGGTTGCCGCGGCGCTTGATCGCGCTGATCGAGGCCAGGAGCTGGTCGTCGATCTGGTCGGTCGGCAGGATCTCGATCACTGCCCGCTGGGGCAGCAGTTCCGTGAGGCCCTCGTTGACGAACTCGGCCGAGAACTTGAGCCAGGCGCTGCGCGCACCGACGATCCGCTTGAGCCCGATCTCGGTCAGCGCGTTCAGCATCACCGTCGCGGTCGCCGCCGAGGGATCGATCACGTTGGCGCTGTTTGCCTGCCCCTCACGGAACAGCAGCTCGTAGCCGATCACTTGCATCTTGCGATCGAAGATCGGCTGACGCGCTACGAACACCTCTGCCATACCTGCTCATGCCCTTTCCGCTCGAGCGTTCAAGCGCTTTCTCCCTGTGCTC
The DNA here is from genome assembly GCA_963709135.1 of uncultured Solirubrobacterales bacterium. GTDB lineage: Bacteria > Actinomycetota > Thermoleophilia > Solirubrobacterales > Solirubrobacteraceae > Palsa-465. The sequence continues at coordinate 490,842 of CAVPVI010000015.1, forward strand.
CCCTCAAGCCTAGGCGAGGCGTCAAGTCTACGTGCTGCCTTGGACGCTCTCAACGACCGGTGTAGGTCGCCTTCCCGGGGCCGTCACGCAGGAACGAAGCGACGGCGTTGTGAAGATCCTCGGTCGCGAACAGGCGACCTGAGACGGCGGGAACGATCGCGTCGGCAGCGTGCGTCCCCTCCTGTGTCTGTACGCGCACGATCCGCTTCGTAACGGCATGGGCTTGCGTCGGACCGTGCGCGAGACGCAGCGCGAACGCATGGGCCTTATCCGCAAACACTTCGTCGGGCCAGATGCGGTTGACCACGTTCCAGCGTTCGAGCGTGGCGGCGTCATACAGGCCGCCGCTGTAGACCAGCTCCATGGCGCGCGCGGGGCCGGCGCGCTCGGCGAGGCGTTGGGGGCCGCCCATCGACGGCGACAGGCCGACAACGATCTCGACCAGTCCGAACCTCGCCGACTGCGCTGCAAGCAGCAGATCGCACGCGAGGCTGAGCTCGAACGCCGCCGTCAGGCACAACGCGTGGCTGGCGAAGATCGTGGGACAGGGAAGGTCCTCGACGCGGCGCACGATCTCCAGCAGCTCTCGCCACAACTGCCCGCCGGTCTCCGGCGTGAGGCCCTGGAACAGATGGACGTCGACCCCTCCCGAGACCACCGGTCCGGTAGCGCGGATCAGCAGGGCGCGGGGAGGGTCCGCGCTCAGCTTCTGGGTTTCGGCGTCGAGCGAGTCGACCACCTCCCGGTCAAACAGGTTCAGCTCGCCGTGGTCAAGTGTGAGGATCGCGAGAGGGCCGTCGTCGCTGCGCTCGAAGCTCATCCGGGAAGCTTCGCAGACTTGCGCGAATCGACAGCGCCCGCGGCGGCTGCCCGCTGAAGGCGCGCGCTCGCGACTGCGCTATGGGTGCGCAGGCGCCGGCGCGCTGCGGTGACGCTGGCGCAAGCGCGCGACCGGTTCCGTCGCGAGATCAGGCCGCCGCCGAAATCGGCGCTGCCCCACAAGCAGCTCGACAGCAGCGCAAGCACGATCGCCATCGCGGCTGCCTGCCGTCAGTGCTTGACTGCCGTCAGCTTGTCGCGCGCGGCGGTCACGAACCCACGCGCCAGCGAGTCACCGATGCTGCCGACCGGGATGAAGCGCGGCACGTCGAGGCTCGCGCGGAGCGCCAGTTCGATACTGGTGCCTGCACCGCCCTGGTCCCGCAGGTTCCAGATGACATCGAAGCGCTGCTCTGATTGGTGATCGCTGACCTTCGTGAGCTTGACCGTGCTCGGGCGTTGTACGTCGACCGCCAGCAACAAGTTGAAGTTTCTGACGAGTGCGCCAAGCGATACCTGCAGCGTCGCACGTGCGCGAGTCGCGACGCCACGCCCGTCGCGGTCGAGCACTTCGACCGCGTGGACCACCGACGGGTACCAGGCGGGATAGCCGTCGACGGCCTCGAGCAGCGCCAGGCAGGCCTCCAGCGGCGCGGCCGCCACGGTCCGGGCTGTCCCTTGCAGATCCTTCATGACTGCCAGCGACCATATCCGGATTCGCGCGGTTCTGCCGGAGCAGGTGGCACCACAGGTCGATGTCAGCCGTACAGCTGCCCCGGATCGTGGGGAACGTCGACAGCGTGTTGGCGCAGGATCTCCAAGGGGACGATCTCGAGGGCACGCTCATGCGTGGAGGCGAGCACGACATACGCCGCCGCGCCGTCGACGTGGGCGCGCAGCCAGTTGGCCGCGGTCACGCACCAGCGATCGCCGGGTACCAGACCGGGAAACCTGTAATGCGGCATCGGCGTGCTGAGATCGTTGCCGATCAGGCGCTGATGCTCGAGGAACTCGTCCGTCATCACCGCGCAGATCGTATGACTGCCCCTGTCTTGGGTGCCAGTGCGGCAGCAACCGTCACGATAGAAGCCCGTCAGCGGGTCGGTGCCACAGCTTTCGAGGGGGCCGCCGAGCACGTTGCGGTCGTTCACACAAGCAGTATCGCCAAATTCGGCGAATCCAGCGGCGATGGGATCCACGCAGCTGCAGAGCACGCCCGGTGTTAGACGACGCCGTTGCCGAACGCGAGCGCGGGCACGAGCTTTCAGGTCGGGATCGCGACCGGGAAGTTCCGAGGCGTGATCGCGCAGACGACGCCGAGCGGTGGTGTTTGCGCCCAAGGTGTTACGACTGGAAACGGAAGCGTAAAGAGTTTGTGACGAAAGTGTCACAAACGGCTAAAGCGGCCGCGAACGTGTTGATACTTCCGGCATCTTTGGCACAACGCGCGCTATGACGGCCGAACGACTGCGCAAGCTGGTAGCTCCCGCGGGCCGCCGGCGAATCGAATTCCTGTAGATCAACTGTCGAATGGAGAAGGACGATGAACGACTGGAGAGCAAAGTGGGATCGGCAGGAGACTCCTGTCAAGATCGGGATCGCGGTTGGCGCCGTGATCGCGGCAACCGTCGTGGTGCTCAAGGTTCTTCCGGCGCTCGCCGCATCGATCGGCGTCGGCATCTTGCTCGTGATCCTGTTTGTCCCGTACTGGGCGCCGACGATCATCGCGTTCGTGCGCGAACACCCCAGCAAGGGAGCGATCCTGGCGCTCAACTTCTTCTTGGGGTGGACCTTCATCGGATGGGTCATTTGCCTGGTCTGGTCCCTGAGCGACAACCGTGCCGGCGCGGCGGCGCCGAGCGTCGTGGTCAACACGACCGTGTCGCCGACCATGAACAACATCATGGGAGGACCGCAGGCGCTGCCCCCGGCGCCGTATCGAGTTGGTGATGTCGTCAACGGTCACCGCTTCGACGGCGCGTCCTGGCTCCCGCTCGCACCCACCGCGGCTACCGGGCAGCCTCCCCAGCATCAAGGCGGTGACGCCGTCGACGGCCACCGCTTCGACGGGGCTACCCGGACTCCAGTGCACGCGGCCCTCGAAACTGCCGAGCGGCCGTTGCAAGCCACGCCGTAGGCAGCTCGCCCGACCGGGACGGGCTGCTGGGGTTCGATACGGTCACCAACCGTGCTGCCGCCGCACGCTACCCTCGGGCGATGGGACTGCTGGTGGTCAATGCCGACGATTTCGGGCTGTCCGGCGGGGTCAGCGACGGGATCCTGCAGGCACATACCGGCGGGATCGTGACCAGCACCAGCCTGATGGTCTACAAGCCGGCCGCGCGGTACGCGGCCGGCGCCGCCGCCACGCAGGAGCACTTGTCGGTCGGGTTGCACTTCGTCGAGCAGGACGGCGATGACCTCGACGATCCGCGCCACGCGGCGCTCAGCTTCCAGCGCCAGCTCGAGCGTTTCCGCGAGCTGACCGGGCGGGACCCGACGCACGTCGACTCCCATCACCACGTGCACAGCGAGAGTCCTGAGCGGCTCGTGATCTTCTCAGAGCTGGTGGCGCCGCTGGGGGTTCCGCTGCGCGGCGACGGCCGCGTCGCCTACATCGGCGGCTTCTACGCCCAATGGGAGCCCGGCGTCACCGAGCTGCGTTACGTGAACCGTGAGTTTCTACTGGCGCTGATCGAGACCGAGGTGGCGGACGGGTTCACCGAGCTCGCCTGCCACCCGGCGCAGATCAACGGCGACTTCAGCTCGAGCTACCTGGACGAGCGCGCTGTCGAGCTCGCCACGTTGACGGGACCCGGACTGCGTGAGGCGGTCTCGAAGCTGGGAGCGGAGCTTGTCAGCTACCACGCCTGGAAGCGCCCCGGACTGACAGACTGACCCTAATCTCGATGGCAGGGTCGGCCGCGATCGCCGCCGCGGCACCCGCCAGAGAGACGGCCACGATCATCACTGACATCCACATACGTCCGATCCGCGGGCGAATGGTGTGATGTTATTGCAAATAGGGATCCTGCTTCGCGCACGGCCGCCTGCGACACATAAGCTCGCGGGCACTATCGTCTGCTCGTGGCCGCCCGCTGGACGCGCGCGAGGAAGCGGCCGCGCAGGCGCCGATCACCCAGAGATGGCACCGTGCCGCAAGACGACGACAAGCTCTTTTCCGACTCGCGGATGCTCGATCGCGAGGCTCCGGTCCGCGGCGGCGAGGCGTTGCTCGAGGCGCTGCTGGCCACCTACTCGAATGTGATCGTGGCGGCGATGGCCGACGATGGCTGGTTGGTTCCGCTACCGGTCTCGGTTGCGCTCAGCGGTCATCAGTGCGCTCTGCCGGTACCAAACAGGCGTACCTCGATCCTCGATGTCGTGGTCCCGGCGGACCGGGTTGCAGTCGTGAACGCTTGGGAGCAGATGCAGAGCACCGGGATTGCCGTTGTGCCCGTGCACGCGCTCGGTGATGCGGATACACGACTGACGCTGAGCATGATCGATGGACGCGATCGGCACGGCGTGTGGTTGGCGGTGCTGATCCGTGATGGCGCGGCGGACGAGCAGGCCTCTGACTTGCTGGCCAGGCCGCTTGTCATGCCCGTGCGTCCGCGGCGGGCGACGATGCACAAGAACCTGATGGCGGTGATCACTCACGTCGATGCCGACATCACTGGGATGCTGGGCTGGGTGCCGGAGCAGATGTTGGGGCACCGATCAATCGAATTTGTGCATCCCGAGGATCAGGAACGCGCCCTCAGTACGTGGATGGCGCTCGCTTCCACGTTGACGAGCCAGCGGGTGCGGCTGCGGCACCGTTGCGCAGACGGGGCATGGTTGTGGGTCGAGATCGACAACATCCACAACGGTGCCGTGACCTCTGAAGAAGTGGACGTCTTTGCGCAGATCAGCGACATCTCGGGCGAAATGGCGGCTTACGAGGCTCTGCGTCGGCGCGAGCAGCTTTTCAGCCAGCTCGCCGAGTCGCTGCCGACGGGCGTCGTACAGCTGCGAGCCGACGGCTCGGTCGCTTACGCCAACGCCCGCCTGAGCACGATTCTGGATACCGGCAGACCAACGACCATCTCGGAGATCTTGAACAGCGTCGCAGCGGAGGACCGGCCGGCGGTGCACGCCGCGGTGCGCCAAGCGCTGGAACTGGTTCTCGACAGTGAGCTGGAGGTGGGAGTTCGCCTGCCACGCGCGCGGGCGGGTCGGCGCTGCTCGCTTACCGTCACCGCGGTCGTAGACCAGGACGGTCGGCCTGGCGCGCTGATGTGCGTCAACGACGTGACCAGGAGCGCGAGCCTGCGAGAGGAGCTCAGGCTGCAGGCCACCCACGACGCGCTCACCGGCTGCCTGAACCGCTCCGCCGTGATCGAATCGCTCCGGCAACTGCTATGCACGCGCGACCGGCAGTGCACCGTCGTGATCTTCGTTGACATCGATGGCTTCAAGCCGATCAACGACCGGCTCGGCCATAGCGCCGGCGATCAGGTGTTGATCCACGTCGCCCAGCGTCTGCTGGAGCTATCCCGTGAAACGGATCTCGTCGGCCGGATCGGCGGCGACGAGTTCCTGCTCGTGTTCCATGGGCCTGAGCTCCCCGCCGGCGCCGCCGTGGTTGCCGATCGGATCCGCTGCGCGCTCGACCAGCCGTTCGCCCTGCCAAGCGCCGCGATCAGTCTCCGCGCAAGCCTTGGCGTTGCCTGGCCCGGACCCGAAACCAGCGCCGAAGCGCTTATCAGTAACGCGGACGCGGCCATGTACCACTCCAAACGAAAGCGCACAGGCGAACCCGTGTACTTCGCCGACATCTCCGACCCTGCCCCATAGGGCACCCGCAATGCGCCATAGTCATCCCACAGAATTGCGAGCTTCTGCGGGATCAAGCGCCGGCGCAGAGTACGTGCGCGGCTGGGCATGCGGGAGGAGGACAATCTGGTCGGATGGCGCTTGTCGAAACCCAGCAAGTGAGGATGCTCGAGCTCCTGCGAGGCGCGGGCGAGCGGCCAGTCACACTTGAGGATTTGCGGGCTGGCGGAATCGCGTTTCCCGCGGTCGTCCTGAGCGAGCTCGAGATCAACGGGTACGAGATCGAGCGACTCCACGAGCACGGACGACTGACGGGGGTACGCCTCCTGGAGCCCGACGTTCCCGAGGCATCCGGAACCCGCTGGCGTCAACGATGGCGCCGACCGTCGCGCTAGGCGAGCGCCACTAGGATCGCGACGATCACCAAGCCGATCGGGTTGGTGACGAGCGCGGTTCCAATGTTCCAAGCACCGCGATCAGAAGTCCCGAGTAGACCGGATGGCGCACGAACTGGCACGGGCCGGAGGTAACCAGCTCCGGCTCGGACTTCTGGGTCATCGGCATCCCCCAGTTGCGCCCCAGATGGACCCGCGCCCAGATCGCCAGGCGGATCCCGCAGGCGAACACGAACGCCCCGATCGCTCCGAGGACCGTTAGCTGCGGAGCTTCTCGGGGTCCCAGCCGATGATGACAGAGCCGTAGCGCTGGCCTTTGATGTAGAGCGGGACGGACATTGTGCTGAGCACGGTGCCGGTGTCCCGCGCGTAGGTTTGGATGAGGAACGGCTGGTTGGCGCTCGCGGGTTCGGTGAGGCGCGCGCCGGCCGCTTGGATCTCTTGGAGGGTCATGACGCGGGTGGGGAGCTCGACGCCGAGCTCCATCCGCGCGCCGCGGGTGAGCGCGGCGGAGTCTGTGAAGAAGCGTTTGGTGCGGTTGCTGAGAAGGTCTTGCTCGGGGTTGCCGCTGAGGTCTTTGCTGTAGATGCTGTTGTGGGCCGCAGCGTAGGCGTTGAGATCGAGTGGTAGCGCGAACGTGATCGCTGGCTCGGCTGCGAGCACAGCGTCCATCCGCGCCATCATCGCCGTGTCGATGAGCGCGTCGTAGGGGGTGTGGTACTTCGGCGGGGTGAAGCCCTCCGCACCGATGCGCGAGACATCGAACAGCCGCCCGAACCGCGCGATCAGCGAGCCAGTGGCTTGCTCGTAGTTGAGACCGATGACCTGCTGCAGGGCGACCTTCCGCGAGTCGACGGCCGCCTCGAGGATCGCGCGTAGTTCATCGGCGAGGCTTTGGCAGTGGTTGCGCAGGCGGGAGACGAGCCCGCCGGTGTCAAACGCCCCGATCGTGCGGGATGCCTGTTCGGTGCCGGCGGAGAGGTCGAGCTGGCGTTGGCAGACCGAGCGGGTCTGATGCTCGATCTCGGTGCTGGCGCTGGCGAGCGTCTGGATGTTCTCATCGACGGCGTGCACGTCGGTGAGCTGCTCGCCGGCGAGCGTTGCGATCTGCCGGGCGGCGTCGTTGGCGCCGGCGACCAGGCTAGTGATCTTCTCGAGTGCCGCGCGTCCGCTGTCGGCGTCGTGCGCGCTCTCAGCGGAGCGCTCGCGGGCGGTCCCGATACCGTCCTGGATGACGTGCATCTGTTGGTGGGTGCGGGCGATCGTCTCGCGGATCTGGGCGGTCTGGGTCGCGGTCTGGTTCGCGAGGCGCCCGACCTCCTCGGCGACGACCGCGAAGCCGCGGCCGTGCTCACCGGCGCGGGCGGCTTCGATCGCGGCGTTGAGCGCGAGCAGCTTCGTCTGGGCGGCGATCTGGTCGATGATCGAGGAGAACGCGTCGATGTTCGCCAGCTCGTTTCGTGAAAGGCCGGCGATGAGCTCATCGACATCGACGACGTGCTCGCTGATCTGCCCGAGTGCATCGATCACGCGACCGACGACGCCGAGACCACGTTCGCTCTCCATTGCCAGCTCATCCGCCAGCGCGGCGGTGCTCTCAGCAGAGGAGGCCGCGTGCTCGGATGATTGCCGCAGCGAGCCGACACGCGTGCTGACCTGCTCGAGCTCGGTGGAGAACCGTTCGATTTCGATCCGGATTACATCGAGCTCGACAGACCCCTTCGCGGCTTCGCAGGAGAACCCGGCGATGATTCGAGCGAGGTCATCGAGCGCGTGTGAGAACGCGGTGCTGACCTCGCCAAGCTCCCCCGGGCGGGACGCGAGGACGGGCAGACGCCATGGGCCGGCGTCGTGCCGTGCGAGCTCGGGCACTACGCGCAACTCGACCGCCGGCGCGTCGGGCTGGGCGGGCGCGGCGATCGGCGCGGGCTGGGCCGGTGCGGCAGCGTCTGTGCGTCGGGTCCAGATCCTTCCCATGGCCGGGTAATCGGCCGGCCGCACGATCTTTTGAGCCAGACCGCGGGTGACCGTGCATATCGCGTGACCTGCGAGACCCGCCCAACTACCCGAGATCTGAGATCTGAGGCTGCCGCTCGGGTTTCGTCGAGATGCCTGCTGCAGCGCCGCTGCGCGGGTCAGAGATCAAACCGTCAGCGCCGTGTCGCGGCGGCCGCGAGGTGGCGATCCTGCAGGTAATGGATCAGTCGTTCGTGGTCAGCGATCGAGACTCGCTCGAACGCGAGCGCGAGCTGGCCGTCATTGGTCAGGCGCGCCACGCGCGCGCGGCCATCGACGGGCACCTCGCGCGGGTCGAGCCCCAGCGAGAACCGCACCGCGGCACCGAGCTTCAGGCCATCGCCCTCCAGAAGCACACCGCCGCCGCTGACATCGACGGTGCGGGTGTCCAGCGGCGCACCGCCGTCGTCGGCGATCACCAGGATCGGCAAGCGAACGGCCACGCGCGCGAAATCGCGCCGGTCCGCGCCCCATTCAAACAGCGCGTCGGATGCCGGCGCCGGCAAGAGGACCGCGCCGCGGGGCGTGTGCTCAGCGAGGGCCTGTTGCACGGCGTCGAGGACGCAGTGGCGGTCAAACGGCTTCTCGATGAACCCTCGCGCCCCAAGCCGTTTCGCGTCCTGCCTCGTGGCGGGCGTCAGCGCGGCGGAGCAGACGATCACCGCGAGCGATGGCGCGAGCATCAGGACGTGGTGAAGCGTCATCGCGCCCGTGCGGCCGGGCATCACCAGGTCGAGCGTCACGACATCCGGACGGAACGTGTGCAGGGCAGCCGTGGCTTTGACGCCGTCGCTGGCCTGACCGACGACATCGTGACCGCCGTCGGTGAGGATTTCGCGCAACAGGGTGCGGATCAGAACGTTGTCGTCGATGATAAGAACGCGCGCCATCGCCGGTCACCTCCCAGTAAGCCGTAGCGAGTTACTCGCTGTGATCGACACGTGCAGCGGACACTGAAGCCCAAGCGAGGTTTGGGATCGACCGGCGCTCGGGCTTGATCGCGAGATTGCCATCGGACATCCGTCCAGAGCAACATTCGACCAATATTCTGGTATCGGGCTCCGCCTCGGTGCCGATAGGAATGGTGCAAGCCAGCTGAAACACGCAAACCCGGCCTGAGCCTGGGACGCAAGCTTTCGGCCAGATTTCGGCGGTTCAGCTGGGTTCGTCCTGACTCGCCGATTGTGGTTTCAAACCAGAAGAAACCAACGACGAAAGGGGTATCGATGAAAAAGTTCAGGGTGTATCAGGCATGCTCTGCTTTGGCTGCAATCGCAGCGTTTGTGATCGCTTCGGGAGCCGGCAGCAAGTTCTCGTGATCCCGTCGGGCGCGCCCACTCAGCGTCGCGTGGTGGGCGCGCCCGTGATCTCCGATTGCGTCATGAAACGACCATCCCTAGTCAGGCTCTACTGCGCCGCGGTGTTCGTGGCCGGATGCGTGTCTTGTGTGCTCCTCACCGGCACGGCCAACTTCGGTTATATCGAGCGAAGCCCGCTCACGTTCGGGGTCCTATCGGCCGGGGTGATGCTCGGCGAGATGTTGCCGATCAAGATCCCCAGGCGCGGAAATGACGAGGAGCTGACCCTCTCGGCGTCATTCGCGCTGGCGCTGCTGTTGATCGGAGGGTTAGGTCCCGCCCTGCTCGCGCAGAGTGCGGCGTCGATCGTGCAGGACGTCCATTCGGGCAAGCCGTGGTGGCGCGTACGCTTCAACGTAGGCCAGTACACGCTCTCGATGGCCGCGGCGTGGATGATGATCCGGCTTGTCTCGACGACGAGCCTCGCTTTTTCGCATTCGTTCGCCCACGTCCAGCTTCCGGTGATGATCCTCGGCGCCGCGGCGTTCTTCGTGGTCAACACCGGCTTGGTCGGGATTGCGGTCGCGCTGTATCAGGGCGTTTCGATCGGGCGCTACTTTCGCAACAACCTCTCGTTCGTCGTGTTCACCGGTGGCTTGATGCTGATGGTCGCGCCGATCGTCCTCGCCGTCGCCGACTATTCCGTGGCGATCGTGCCGCTCTGCCTGGCGCCGGTTGTCGGGATGTACAACTCCATTTCGCGCGGCGCGCGCAGCGAGCACGCCGCGCGGCACGACTCGCTGACGGGCCTGCCCAATCGCGCGGCCTTCCACGAGGCCGTCATCAGCGCGGTGCGAGACGAGTGTGTTCCCGCGGCGATTCTGTTGATCGATCTCGACCGCTTCAAAGAGGTGAACGACACTCTCGGGCACCGGTGCGGAGATCTACTGCTGGTGCAGGTGGCGCAGCGCTTCCGCGAGGAGATCGGCGACGAAGGTCAAATCGCGCGTCTCGGAGGCGACGAGTTCGCGATCGTATGTCCGGACTGCGGCCGCGACGGCGCGGTCGGTCTGGCGCAACGGATCGCGCAGTCTCTCCGGCGGCCGTTTGAGCTCGAGCCGATGGTTGTCGACGCGCAGGCGAGTATCGGCATCGCTTTGTTCCCTGAGCACGGCTCCGGGGTCGAGGCACTGCTGCAGAAGGCCGACGTCGCGATGTACAGGGCGAAGCAGACGGCCACCGACCTCGCCGTCTACGACGAGCGCCACGACCACCACAGCCCGGCCAAGCTGGCCTTGACGGCGGAGCTGAGGACGGCGGTCGAGACCGACGAGGTGGTCGTCTGGTATCAGCCCGAGCTCGATCTCCGCAGCGGCGAAGTGTTGTCGGTCGAGGCACTAGTGCGATGGCAGCATCCCAACCTCGGCATGCTGTCGCCGAGCTCGTTTGTGCAAATGGCGGAGCAGACGAACCTGATCAAGCCGCTCACGCATCGGGTCATCGAAATCGCGCTTGCGCAGGTTTCAGAGTGGAGCGCGGTCGGGCTGGACCTGGTCGTCGCGGTCAACATATCGCCAAAGGTGCTGGTTGATCGGAGCTTCGCCGCGCACATCGTAGATGCGCTGCAGCTGGCTGGTGTCCCGGCTCGGCAGCTCAAGCTCGAAGTCACCGAGAGCGCGCTCATGTCAGATCCGGTCAGTGCCAGGGCGGTGCTGGAGGAGCTCCACGACGTTGGCGTCGGGATCTCGATCGACGACTTCGGCACCGGATATTCGTCGCTGTCCTACCTCGCCAACCTGCCGGTGTCCGAGGTGAAGATCGACCGGTCGTTCGTCTGCCGGATGGTCAAGGGATCGGGGGAGAGGATCATCGTCACCTCGACGATCGATCTCGCGCATCACCTCGGCATGCTGGCTGTCGCGGAAGGTGTAGAGGACTGTGCACTTCTGCCGGAGCTCTCGGCGCTCGGATGTGACGCGGCCCAGGGCTTCGGGATCGGCCGGCCGGCTTCCGGTGCGGACCTGACCGCCTGGCTGCTGAACTTTGACGGCGTCATTCCGCCCGGGTCGATGGCGACGGCGTGCTGGCACCCCGGTGTCCGGTCTCGCGAGGCCCTCCTGCGGCGCAGGCATGCACAGGCGATCGGGCAGGCGGCATGATCCTGGTCGCGCTCGCCGGGCTCTGCGTACTGAGCGTGCCGGTGTTTGGCGGTCAACTGAGCCGCATCACCGACCTGCGTCTGCGTTGCCTGTGGATCCCGATGGTCGCGCTCGCACTACAGGTGCTCATCACGACGATCGCTCCCGCGGGTCACCAGACGGTGCACGAGGCGATCCACATCGCGACCTACGTGCTCCTGGGCCTGTTCCTGGTGATCAATCGGCAGGTGCCCGGGGCACGGATCATGACGTCCGGCACGCTGCTGAACGCGCTCGTGATCGTGCTGAACGGTGGGGTGATGCCCGCAGCCGCGACAGCAGAGCGCCTGGCGGGCTTGAGGCTCGGGGGAGGGTTTCACAACTCGATGCACCTCGCTCACCCAGTGCTGCCCTGGTTCGGCGACATCATCCCCTGGCCGGGACCACTGCCTAACGTACTCAGCGTTGGCGACTGCTTGATCTTCGCCGGCACCGTGTTGCTCCTACACCGCAGCTGCGCGACGCCCGCCAGCGACCCATGCACTCGCTCTCACTTCGTAGGTGGAACGTGACCGTCAAGATGGGCGGCTGGCAACTCGGTCTCGAGCCTCGCGCCGCGGCTCGCGGGCTGCAGGCGATCTCGCAGTGCCAGCGGCTGCCGGTGATGGATCGCAGCGTTCAGCGCGTGCTTGCGCTGACTGCCGATGACGATTCCGCGACGAGTGAGCTGGTCGTCGCGCTCGAGGCCGACCCGGCGTTGACGGCCAATGTGCTGCGCTACGCGAACTCTGCGTTCGTCGGACGGCCGATCCGCGCGAACACTGTTCGTCAGGCCGTGACGATGGTCGGCCGGCGCGCGACGCGGCAGTTGTGCCTGGAGGCGGTCACGTTCCGCTTCTTCGAGTCTGCGCCGGGTAACGGGCGCGCATCACGCGGCCAGCTGCACATCCATGCCGTTTCGGTCGCCAACATCGCCGCCGCGACGGCGCGTCTGGTCGGCATCTCGCCTGAGGTGCCGCATCTCGCGGGATTGCTGCACGACTGCGGCAAGCTCGTGATGCCGCTGGCGTTCGGCGAGGACGCGATGGACGAGATCGCTTCCGCGTTTCCGTGCGGGGTGGTCCGCTCGGAGGCAGAATGGAATCGGTTCGGACTGGATCACGCCTACGCGGGCGCGCTCTTCGCAGAACAGTCCGGGCTCGACGAGGAGCTGGTCGCCGCGATCGCCTGGCATCACGGCGGACGCCGCGGATGCGCAGCGCCGTCACCGGAGATCGCATGTGTCCAACTCGCGAACACGGTCGTGGGCATGCTGGCAGGCGCAGCCCCCGACCAGGCTCTGCTCGACGAAACGCTTGGGCACCTCGGACTCTCACCAGACGCGCTCGACGGACTCGCCCGCAGTACATCCGGCAATGCACCCGTTGACATCGAATGCCTGAATCACCGCGTCGCGGAGCTCGAACGGCTCGCCAGCACCGACGACCTCACGGGCCTGGCAAATCGACGCCAGTGGATGGCGGCCACCAAGGACGCGATTCGGTCCGGCGAGGCTGGCAGCGTCCTGCTCTGCGACCTGGACCAGTTCAAGCAGATCAACGACAAGCACGGACACACCACCGGCGATCTCGTGCTAACCGAGATCGCGCGCGTCCTCACGCGATACGGGCTGGCGGGTCGCCTCGGCGGCGACGAGTTCGCGCTCTGGATCCCCGGGCAGGAGACGGTCTCGGCCGCGGAGCGGATCCTCGCGGAAGTGGCCCGAACGTTCTCGGACGCAAACCGACTCGCAGCAAGCGTCTCAATCGGTACGGCGCCGCCCGGATGCGAGCTCGCAGAAGCGCTCGAGCTCGCCGATCGCGCACTGTACGCCGCCAAAACCAGCGGACGCGGACGCGCGTGCCACGCCGATGCAGGTTGGCGGGAACCGGGCCCGCGTTGCTGCTCGAGCGCCGAGCGGCACGAGATCGCTGATCACGGCATCACTCCCGTGTAAGGATCGCTTCGGACTTCGAGAGCAACCGTGGGACGGGAACGCTCCTATGCGTCGCCGTCACCAATGACCCTCACCACGAAAATCCGGCCATTTGTAGGAGTTTCGCAGCAGAGCCCGCCCGGGGACTCGAACCCCGAACCCCTCATTACAAAAAATGTGGGCGGCAGCCTCGTATAACCGCGCGTAAGCAGCGATTTCTCGACTTCTCTGCTCGCCGGCTTGTGGCCAGATACATCTGGATTACCAGGGGATTCCCGCCGATCTGGCCACAGATACCGACTTCTGTGGCCAGTGGACCTCCCACGGGCCATGACTCCGGCTGAGCGGCGGCCCCCTTCACTTCGAAGGTCGATGGTTGGGGTTGGTCGACCGTCGAACCTGGCCCGATGACCGCTGCCCGGAGTACTCGGCGGCGTCGAGTGAATGTTGCCAGCCGGGTCGGATCTCGCGAACGCGATCGGTTGCGTCGCGGGTCAACGCGCCGCGGTCGTGATCGGCGGACAGAGCGGACGCCGATTGTGCCTCGTCCTGATCGCCTTGCGATCGCGCTTGATGAGGTTCGACGTTCCGCCGCAGGGCCGGGGACCGCCTTTGCGCTGGACATAAGAAAGACCGGGTGGCCGCCCGGTCTTCCAGAAGATAGGCGCCTTCCAGCGCCGCACCAAGATCCAAGGACCAGTCTAACCGCGTCGCGGACGGAACCCCACGCGCATGGGGAAGGTCTGCGCCGTTTCCTGGGCCGATCTGAGCGCCACCGCGAGCTTCCGCGCCGCCTGCTGGAGCTGGCGATGGCTTTCAGCCCCATCACCCGGCTCGCGCTCCTTCATCGAATCGGTGAATCGCGTCGCCGAAACATCTGCGCGCGCCGCCGGTGGAATCGGACGAGCGCGCGCTGCTGCTTCGACGTTGCCCCGGGGGCGCGTCGATGAGCCGACAGGCGATCGCCGCGGCACTTGCGCGTGATGACCTGTCGTCGGGCGAGCGGCTAGTGTTAGCGAGCGAGCCTCATACCGCCGAGCGGTTGTTCAAGCGCCGCGGTGAACTTGGAGGCGGTCGGGGTTCGGTATGAGCCTCGCTCGCGGGGCGGCGCTGCGCGTCGCTGGGTGGCCGCGGGGTACCTTCCGATCTAGAGCGCGGGCGAGCGGCGCCCGCTTGGAAGCCCCTGCGGGGCTTTGCACCTTGCGGTTGCTGGAGGTACCACCGTGGCCACGATCTCAAGCCTACTCGCCGATCACGTGAGCCTGCAGGTCCGGTCGGTCGACCGGTTGTTCTTGCAGGGGTACGTGCCGAGGTTGATGACCGAGGGTCAGGTGAACCGGTTTCTGCTGGATCGCGGGTTCCCGATCCCGTCACCGGCGATGCTGGGGAAGATCGGCCGTGACTACGTCAACCAGATCAATGACTACATCGTCCGCAATCAGATCCCGACGGTGAAGTTCGTGAAGGGCGATGTGAAGGAAGAGATCGCCCGCAAGCACTTCCAGCAGGCCGAGCGGGAGGATCGCTACGGCGTGGTGATGGTCGGTGTCGTGCAGGAGAGGACCTCGGCGTGGCGCGGGTGGCGTGACGGCGGCCCGGACGGACATCCGCACTTCGTCTATCGCCGCCAGTCGATCTTCCCGAACAGCTATTACTTCTATATCCGTGATCCGGAGTGGGGGCCGGCGTTCATCAAGACGATCGCGTACTGCCCGTTCCCGGTATGGGTGTACCTGAACGGCAACGAGTGGGCCAAACGCCAAGCCGTCAAGCACGGCATCGCCTTCAAACCGATGGATAACGCGTTCGCGTCCTGCGAGAACCCGCGGGCGCTCGCGCGGATCTGCGCCAGGTTGTCCGCTGCGGACGTGTGGGCGTTCTTCGAGGGCTGGCTTGAGCGGCTGCCGTCGCCGTTCACCGTCGGGGACCGCGAGCGCGGCTACTGCTATGACCTCGCGTTCCGCCAGCTTGAGATCTCTGACACCCGCACGTTTGATCGGCCCGCCGCTGGCCGCGCGTGGTTTGAGAAGACGATCCCGGATCAGCTCACCCTTGGGCGTCCTGACCAGGTCGCTGTCGTGTTCGGCCGCCGCGTCACCAAGCAGACTCCGGGGCCGTTTCAGACCAAGGTGTTCAACACCGGGGTCGAGGCCGCGATCCAGGTCCACTACCGCGCCTCGAAGGTCAAGCAGTACTTCAAAGAAGGCCGCGCGCTACGGACCGAAACGACGATCAACGACACCCACGACTTCGGCGTGAAGCGGCGCGTGACCCCGGAGAACTGGGACGCGCTGACCGCGATCGGACACCAGATCAACGACCGGCTGCTGCAAAGCCAACTCGACGCGTGCCAGTGCGCGCCAGACGCCACCGCCCTTGAGCGCGTGGTGCTGCCATCAACCCACGATGGCCTACCCGCCCCCGGCCTACGGTTCGGGGAACCCAGAACAATGGCGCTACTCGCATGCCTGTGCTGCCACACCCATCTGTTCGCCGGATTGACGAACAAGAGCCTGCGCGAGCTGATCGCCGGACTGATCCCCGGCTACAACGCCAGACAGATGACCTACGACCTCCGGCGTCTACGACGCAAGGGGTTCATCCAGCGGATCCCCCGCACCCAGCGCTACGAGCTGACCAGCGAGCGACGACGACTGGCCGTCTTCTTCACCAAGACCTACACCCGCATCCTCAACCCCTCCCTCGCCGAACTCGACCCGCAGCTCCCACCCGAGATCGCCAACCGATCACCACTCGCGAAAGCCTGGCGCGCCTTCGAGAATGCCGTCGATGACCGCGTCGCCGCCGCCAACCTCACAGGCTGAAAACTTGACCGGACTGTGAACTTCTCAGGGACCTAGCGGAGCGAGGGAATCCGGTCGCGCTAAGCGACCACGCCAACGTTCCGCCGGTCGACCTCGCCCAGGTGTCCATGCATTCCGGGTCCGTGCTCTTCGCGATGTACGTACTCGCCGTCAACACGAAGCAGGACTGCCCGCGACGCGTCGTAGTTCGGGGCCGCCGTTTCGCACGAGTCACGTTGCCGGCGCGGAGCTCGTGGCTGTATCCCGCGACGAGCAGCTGCCTCTTGGCCGCATCCTACGTGGTGGCGTCAGCGGCGAACGAGGCGTGTGGTGGCCGCGGATCAGGGACGCCGTTACTTTGGCGCTCGCGGAGCCGGCGCGCGAGCACTGGATCCATACCGCTCGGCTGGGCAACGCCACTGCTTCCGCTTCGCCCTACCGCGCACTGCCGCGCCCTGACGCACCAGCAATGCACACGCTGCCGGGTCGCGAGCCGCCCGGGATGCCTCCATCGCCGCTTCTGCGGCCACCGCCAGAATCACGGTGTGAGTACGCTCGCGATTCCTTGCTTGCCGCGGGGGTATGTCAGAGGAACTGTGTAGGCCTGAGCGAAAGAGATCGCTATGCCTACGACTACGAGAAGCAGGACTACCACTCACAGCAGCAGCGTGTTGGAGCGTGACCCGGGGTTTGAGGGCCTTGGGCTTGGGATCGCGCCGGGGTTGCCCGGCGGCGATCGCAGCGAGCTCGTAGAGCGAGCGGAGATCGGCGCTGGGCAACCCCGGCGCGGCGCGCGCGCCGCAGGCCCCCCGGGGCTCTCACCCGAGCTGATCGACGGGGCGCTGGAGCGTGTCGCTGAGCGCCGTCGGGTGCGTCAGGCTTTGGGGATGCCGGCTGATCGGCGGATCAGTAATGAGTTGTTGGACGAGCTGCTCGCCGGCGCCAGCACCGAGGAGGAGCTCGCGGGGCCCGGCGGTGTGCTCGCGCAGCTCACCAAGCGTCTGGTGGAGCGCGCGATGGAGGTCGAGCTGAGTGATCACGTCGGCTATGAGCCGCACCGCGAGCCGCCTGGTGGCGCTGAGAACCAGCGCAACGGGACGACCCCAAAGACGCTGATTACCGATCACGGGAAGGTCGCGATCGACGCCCCTAGAGACCGCGACGGGAGCTTTGAACCGAAGATCGTCAAAAAGCGCCAGCGCCGCTTCCGGGGGTTCGACGAGAAGATCCTCGCGCTCTACAGCCGCGGGCTGTCAGTGCGTGACATCAGCGCGCACCTGCAGGAGATCTACGGCGTCGATGTCAGCATCGACCTCATCAGCCGCGTCACCGACGCCGTCATGGACGACGTCCGCGAGTGGGCCAAACGCCCGCTGGAGGACGTCTACCCGATCGTTTTCCTGGACTGCATGGTCCTCAAGATCCGCGAGGGCGGCAGCATCCAGCGCCGCGCGCTGTACCTCGCCCTCGGCGTCACGCTCGACGGTGACCGCGACGTGCTCGGGATGTGGTTCCAAGAGACCGAGGGCGCGAAGTTCTGGATGCAGGTCCTCACCGACCTCAAGACCCGAGGGGTCAGGGACATCCTGATCGCATGCGTCGACGGCCTCACCGGCTTCCCCGACGCGATCGAAGCGATCTTCCCCAAAACAACCGTCCAAACTTGCATAGTTCACCTGATCCGCAACAGCCTCAAGTACGTCCCGCGGCGCGAGCGTGAGCAGGTCGCCCGCGATCTGAAACCGATCTACACCGCCCTGAATGCCGACCACGCCCAAGCCGAGCTCGAAGCGTTCGACGAGAAATGGGGAGCGCGGTTCCCGGTCATCACCCAGGCGTGGCTGAACGCCTGGGAGCACGTGATCCCGTTCCTCGAGTTCCCCCCCGAGGTCCGCCGCGTGATCTACACCACCAACGCGATCGAGGCGCTCAACCGCCAGCTCCGCAAAGCGATCAAAACCAAGGGCAGCTTCCCCAACGAGGACGCCGCCCGCAAGCTCGTCTACCTCTCACTGCAAAACGCCGTCCCTCAATGGACCCGAACCCGGAACTGGACAACCGCGCTACTCGCGTTCAAGATCCACTTCGGCGACCGCGTCCCCGACACTGCAAACTGAACGTCACCAGTTGACACAACCGGAGTAGCTGTTAACCTACCCATAAGACGCCTACACAGTTAACCTGACGCCCTCTGCCGCGGTTACGTCGGCGCGGCAAGTCGTCAAGCTCGAGAAGGCGGCACGGACCGGCGCCCTGGACTGGGACGATAGGTGTCGATGCGGTCGGGATGTTTTATCTGCGCCAAGCACGAAGGTGGAGCCGCGGTGCCGGGCGGGATCATCGCCGGCGACGAGCGCGCCGTTGTGACACACCTGCCGCCGGTGACACCAGCGGGCGAAGTGGAGAGCGTCTACCCTGGCTATCTGTTCGTCGAGAGCCGCCGTCATGTTGGTGAGCTGGGTGATCTGGCGCCCGAGGAAGCGAGATCGGTTGGCTGTACGCCGCACACGCCGCTGGGGTGTTGCGCGCGACCGCAGGAGCAGAACATGTCTACGCGGCGGTCATCGGCCACGGGATCGAGCACTTCCACCTGCATCTCATCCCGCGCTAGCGCGCGATCCGCAGCCGAATCCCGTCGGGGGAGGGAGAGAGGTCCTCGATCGCCAACGCAACGAGCTCTGAGCGCCTGAAGCCGACGGCGAACCCGAGCAGCAGCAGCGCGCGGCCGCGCATCCCGACGGTGGTGCTCGGGTCGATCCGATCGATCAGCTCGAGCAGCGGGTCGCGCAGCAGCGCGGTCTTCTTATGCGCGCGGTGCCGTGGACGCGAACGATGCCCTCCATGACGGTCAGTACGCGCGGGTCGGTGGTCGCTGGGAGGTGGCCGGCCTGGCGGTGCGCGCGGCCGATCGCGGCGGCGCGTCGGCGGATCGTGGAGACAGTGAGTCCGCGCTTGGCGAGCGAGGTCAGGTACAGGGCGATGACGCCGGCGGGCGCCGGCAGGCTCTGCAGGCGGTAGCGCTCGCACCAGGCGGTGAACTGCTTCCAGTCGCTGGCGTAGGTGATCGTCCCGGACGTCGCGAGCTTGGAAAGGGTCGTGCTGACCGTCGCGCGGCCGAGCTCTTCGATGCTAGTTTGGTCAAGAACGTGCAGAGATAGGGGGGGCTTGCGATCGCGGCTGACGGGTCCAGGCGATCCTAGACCCACAACGGTCAGCGAGCCGCTTGAGAGCGACGCGTGGCCGCCCGGCAGCGATGCTCGCTAAATCCTCGTGATGGCAAGTGGCGGCGGGCCGGTGGTTCGTCGGGAGGTTCGTTTGGTGCTTCGTGGGGAGCGGCGCTTTCTGACGGCCCGTGGCCGTCGATCCGGCTGGCGGTGGCGTTGGAAAGGTCGCTGAGGGAGCCGGTCCGTGTGGGTCCATGTCAGAGCGGGATGGCGAGTCAGTCGCACGTTGAGAGGCGTGCCGAGGCGTTGCTTCCGGTGCGGGGTTATGGGGCCAGGTCGACTGCGCTCGCGGCGGGTTGAGAGTGTCCGGTTTGAGTAGGTGTTGTGGTGTTGTAGAGGACGGGTTTGCCGTCTTTGTGGCGTTTGGCGTGGTACATCGCGGCGTCAGCGTTGGCGATCAGCTGCTCGGCTGAGATGCCTGGTTGGGCGGTCGCGATGCCGATGCTCGCTTGGAGGTTGATCTCGCCGTTGTCAAGCGCGAGGGGGTGGCTGAGGGCGTTGCCGACGCGTTCGCCGATCGCCGCGGCTTGGGCTGCGACGCCTCGGCCGTGGCAGACGAGCAGGAATTCATCGCCGCCCAGGCGGGCGATGAGGTCTCCCTCGCGCGAGTGCTGCTGCAGGCGACGGGCGAGGGCGATCAGGAGCTCGTCGCCGGCGGCGTGTCCGAGGCGATCGTTGATCGGCTTGAAGTTATCGACGTCGACGAAGATCACCACGACCGGTTCATCGCGGGAGTGGGTGAGCAGCCGCTGCAGCGCTGTCATGATCGCAGAGCGGTTCAGGACGCCGGTGAGGGCGTCGTGGGTCGCTTGGAGGCGCAGCTCGTCGCGCAATCGGACGCTCTCGGTGACGTCATTGACGCACACCAGCACGGCGGGTCGCCCTTCCTGATCGGCGACCGCTGCGAACGTCAGGGCGCACCGCCGGCCCCCGCGTGTCCCCGGCGAATAGACCTCGACCTCAAGATCGCCGTCAGCACCGTGCTCGAGCGCCGTGGTGATCGCGTCGCTCAGCGCGGGACGATCATGTCGCGCGATCGCGGCGAACGGGTCGCTCGCCGTGGTTGGCGTGCCGAGGTGCAGGATCTCTCCCAGGCGGGCGTTGGCGTAGATCACCGAGCCGTCGTGGCCTAGCTGCAGCACGCCTGTCGGGAGCGCTTCGGCGAGTCGGCTGAACAGCTGCTCGCGACGGCGCAGCGCCTCATGCGCTGCCATCTCCTCGGAGATATCGCTGATCTGCGCGACGACGTCAATCGCCTCGGGGTCCTCGGCGCCGTTGTAGATGTTCTCGACCTCAACCCACAGCCAGCCTCCGTCCGCGCGGTGGTGGCGAAAGCGCACGCGTTGACTGGCGCGGGTCGAGAGCAGCGCCATCCATGTGGCGACCGCCCGCGCCTGATCATCGGGATGAATGAACTCACTCGAGCGCTGCCCGAGCAGTTGCGCGCGACTCCAGCCGAACATCCGGCAGACGTTCTCATCCACATCCGTGATCACAGCGGTCCCGTTCTTGTGCATCGTCGCCTGGCGAGGACGAGCGGGCACGACCAGCGGCCCGGCGAGATCACCCCACGCCGCCTCGCGCTCATCCCCATCATGCGTCATCACCGCCACCCAGACGCCGTAGCGTTCGCGAACATCGAACATGCTGAGGGTCAGGCGCGTGTCGGGGGCACTCAGGGCGTGCACGGCGGCGACCCCAATCCCGCGCTCGCATGCGCGCTCCCACGCCGCGACCACCGCGATCCTGTCGTCCGGCACGAGGACGTCAAGCATCGTCGCGCGCTCCGGCGTGAGCGCGAGCAGCTGGTGGTCGCCCACCGGGAACGCATCCGGCATCGCGATCCGAAAACCGTCATCAGCAAGCCCGGCCACGATCGCGTCCGGATGCGCGGCCAACAACCTCTCGAGTGTCTCACAGCGGGAGTTGGCCGCGTCAGCGGTCGTAGTCGGCGTGTGCATCGTTTTCTGCCGCTCCATACAACGTGAATCGACCATCCCGCCAGGCCTCTTGAACACGAGTGACCGCTGAGGTGGGCCCGACACCACGTGCGGGGGGCCGATCAACTGCATCACGCCCACCGCACGACAGCTGAGCACGCCCCAGCGTGACTGCGTTCCTACGCTCGCGCGGACTCCAAAAGCCAACGTGGCCACAGTCGCTGTCGGTCTCAGCTCAGACGAAAGTGCTCGATCAGCGCAGCGAGCGAGCGTGAGGAGGTCGATAGCTGTCGCGCTGAGGCGGCGCCTGCTCGATGGCGGCCGATGTCTCCTGAGCGGAGGTCGAGGTCTGTAGTGAGGATGCCAGCTGCTGCTGGGCGACAGCCGCCGCCTCATCCATGGTCCGCTCGACGTGCGCCGATGCCGTCTTGGTGGTCTTCCGTGCTCGTAAGGATCTGATCGACGCCGTGATGTCCGTCTGCGACGGCCTGGCCGATAGCCTCAAATGCCGCCAGCGCCTGGTTGACGTGCCGTGTGACCTCCTCGGAGAGGACGCTGCCGGCGGTGACGACCTCGATCGCGCGTGCAGCCTGCGCCCGGATTGCACCAGCGAGCGACTCGATCTCCCCGACTGCCTGGGCGGACTGGCCGGCGAGTGCGCGCACCTCTTCGGAGACTGAGGTGTGTCTGAGTCAAAGCCACAGATCGGGGAGCGAATCAGTCCACATCGCACGTCCTCAATCCCGAGCGCCCGGCGGGGCGGAGGGTGATCGACGGCGAGGAGGAACGAGACGGGGGTTGCAGTGTCGTACGCGCGCGTCAAACAGAAACGTTGCGCAAAGAGGGCGAGGACCGCGCTGCCGAGCACGGCTCGGCGAGCCACCGCTCGGGTCGGGAGCGTCAGACTACGCCAACAGCGATGGACTCAAAGGAGCAGCGATCCTCCCTACGAGGGGCCGTATACCGAGGCGACGGACCGGCCGTCCACCTGCTGCGAGACGCCGGTACCTACGATGACGCTCTCCAGCTCGCCGGCGACGGCGTGATCGCCGCCGTCATCCAACGCGTTGAAGGAGCGAGCGAACTGGGTCACGATCTCGTTCTTGCGCTCCGAAACCGAGGCTGGGCCGGGGATGCTGGCGGTGCGGCCATCCAGCCCACCGGCGGGTACCAGCCACCCGACCGAGTGGTCGACTTCCTTGGCCGGCCGTGATTATGCCGACCAGTCAGCCTTCCGAGCCCGCGCTAAGCAGGGAGAACGTCGCGGCGTGGTCGGCATGCTCGGCATAACGGCTGACGCGGCATAACGAGCGCGAGATCATCCGCGAGCGGGCCCGCGCGGGCCTCGCCGCGGGCACGCGCCCGCGAGCGGTTCGGAGGGCGCCCGACCGTGATCAGCGCTGACAAGCTCTCCGCGGCGCGGCGGATGCGCGCCGAGAAGCGCCCCATGCACACCGATCGCCAACACGCTCGGGGTCAGCCGCTCCACGCTATACCGGCACCTGGCGCTGGATGAGCAAGGCGACCAAGCGGCGCCGGTGCCCGGGGCCGTGCCACCAGGAGGAAAGTAAGCCGGCAATCCGTCGTGCCGCTGCGGCGCATCGCTGAACGTGTTGGGCGCCGGCCCGAACCGCCACTAGCTCGCGCGCCGGCTGGACCCTGATGGGCCTTCTGGAGTTGTCGCACATTCTGGCTAGCATGGTGATATGCACCTCGCGGACCGGGCGCTCGATTTGCTCGACCATCGACTGCTGACGCGCGTCGGGAACCTGCGGACGCTAATCAGCATCGCCGGCCTGCTCGGGCTGCTGGCGGTCGCCGTCGTGCTAGCGATCATCAAGCTCTATGCCAACGTCGGCTAGGTGCCGCTGCTGTTCCTGGGTCTCGCGCTCGCGCTCGCCCGGCTGCGTCGGCGTCGGTCCCCGGAGCCCGCAGCCTGCGTGGACTGCCGAAGGGGAGAATCCCGATCCGAACGGCGCCCGGAGCCGGTGACGGCACGACTGCTTCGCAGCTCGGGGAGCTGCTCCGGGAGCAGATGGACGATGTCGCCAGGGCTGCGGTCGCCAAGGCGCGCAGCTCGCCCGGCCAGGTGCAGAAGGGTGGACCCGGGGAGCTGCTCCGGGAGCAGATGGACGACGTCGCTAGGGCTGCGGTCGCCAAGGCGCGCAGGTCGCCCGGCCAGGTGCAGAAGGGTGGAGCCGGATCTACGAATCTGCAAGCAGGGGGCGACATCCGTATCGACGGCCGCCTTCGGCGGCGCGGGTGACGGTCGGACTGACTATGTCGCGCCAACGCCAAGAAGCCGGCACCGGGTCGATCAACCTTCAGGGTGGGAGGGATCTCTGGGTCAACCTCGTAGCGGCGCCGGCCGAGGACGACGAACCCGACGTCCTTGTCCGGGTCCACATAGCGTTCTTGACGTCGGACCCGCGAGAACCCGTCTGTTGGTTCGTCAACGTCGTCAATCGCTCGCGGGTGCACGACACCACCGGTACCCGTGTCTGGTTTGAGACCGTTCCGCGGACGCACGTGCTGACTCTCAAGCCGGGGCGGGTTGCGCCGAGCTCGCAGTGGGAGACGTGGATCGAGGCCCACGAACTGCCTTTCAGCTTGACCAAATACGAGTGGCTGGCACGGGTTCAACTTGCCGACGACAGGGTGATCGAATCCGTTCCCCGCGAGAACGTGCCGGAGGTTGGCTTCGTGCCTGGCGAAGCCATCATCACCTGTTCTTCGTCACGAACCGCCCTCAGCGGCATCCACGTCTCCAGCACGCCGGAGACGTCGACTGGACACGGTTCGGACCGCAGGCGATTGTCGACCGGGACTGGGTTCTGGTCGCGCTCAGCACCAGCTGGAAGGAGCGCTTCGAGGGTCGGAACGATCCAACGGTCGGTGCAGGGGTAGCCGGGGAGGCGAACGCGCTGCGCAGCATCTGGGCTGATGACCAGACGGCCTTCCAGGACAAGCTCGTATTGGCCCTCTCCTTGGGTAGCTGTCCCCAGGGGCAAAGTGAGTCCCGCCGGCCGCGCGAGCGACGCGGCTCGTGTGACCGGTGCTGTCCGCAAGCAGCAGCCCGGTGAGCGTGTCGCGTGCGTCCGAGCGGTGCTGGTTTCCGCGCTAAGCAGGACGCCACGACGTGACCTGATCTCGTGTGCAAGAGGTGTGCTGGCCGATGGGTTGACGGGAGGTAGGCGACTTGTGGCTGGCGGCCACATCGGCCAGGTTCGACCAGCCGATGGCTGCGACCGGCGTGAATGCTGAGGCCCCGCTGCATGGGTTGCCACCGCACTACCAGTGGACTGGGCAGCGATTCCTGTGATTAGAATACGGGGCGTGCCGTTTACTAAAGAGATCGAGCGGTTGGCGTCGCCCGCCGAGCGAGGTCCCGGCCGCCCACGGGACGGAGAGAAGGAAGCTGCGATCCTCGCGACGGTGATGGATGTGGTGTCGGAGCGGGGGTTCGACGCTTTGTCTTTCGCGGAGGTCGCGCGACGGGCTCGGTGCTCGAAGGCGACGTTGTACCGCCGCTGGGCCACCAGGCAGGAGATGGTCGTCGCCGGGATCAAGGCAACCACCAACTCGGGCGTTGCACGGTCGCCGGTGGACACGGGGTCGTTGCGAGGCGATCTGCTCGCGCTGCTCGAACGATTGGAGGCGTCGATGAGCATCGGTGGGCGGGTCAGCTTGCTGCTGCTTCAGGCCGGCATCGAAGACCCTGAGCTGTGCCACGACATCGAGCAAGCCGTTGGCCCAACCGGCGCTCGCCTTCCCGAGAACGTGATGGTAGCCGCGATCGAGCGGGGCGATCTTCCCGAGTCCGCCGATCCCTTCGCCTACGAGGAGGTCGCCGGTGCAGCCTTGCTCGTTCGCAAGCTCAACGGATTGACCACCGATGCGTCCTATCGGGAGCTGCTGGTGGACAGCGTGCTGCTGCCGGCCCTGCGCGGCTCCTATCCGGTGGCGCAGCACGGCATTTTCTCCGGTTCGCCGACACCAGCGTGACGATCACCCCTGAAAGAGACAAACGAGCAATGAGCAGACCTTCGATCAACGGCTTCACCTACCAGACGCTGCCCGGGGCAGACGGCGTTTGCCTGAACGTAGCTCACGGTGGCGAAGGCACGCCGGTCGTGCTTTTGCACGGCTTCCCACAGACGACAGACGCATTTGATCTGGCGGGTGGTTGCGCGCAACCTCGCCGACGAGCACCACGTCGTCGTGCCTGACCTACGTGGCTATGGGGAGAGCGATAAGCCGGTCGAGGACGGACCGACCACGTACTCGAAGCGCACGATGGCGCAGGACATCTTGAACGTCATGTGCGCACTTGGCCATGAGCGTTTCGCGATTGTTGGGCACGACCGGGGTGCGCTCGTCGCCGTGCGAGCCGGCCTTGACCACGGCGAGACCGTTACCCATCTCGGCATCCTCGACGTGTTGCCGACGCTGGACACCTGGGACGTTCTGCACGGCGTCGATGCGAAGGTGGCCTGGCACCTGTACCTCATGGCCCAGCCCAAAGACCTGCCGGAAAGAATGATCTCGGCGGTCGCCGATGACTTCTTCGCGTCCTTTCTGGACGCCTGGGACCCGAGCGGACAGACCTTCACCCCCGAGATTCGCGAGCACTACCTCGACGCCTCGCGTCGAGCGGTCCCCTCGATCGTCGCCGACTACCGAGCGACCGCCGGGATTGACCTGGAGATGGATCGCGCCGACCGCGCCGCCGGCAAGCAGCTCACGATGCCGGTCGGTGTCATCTCCCAGGACTGGGGAAGCCAGCTCGAGTTCGACGCGACCGCGATCTGGGGAGCATGGGCACCGAACCTCACCTACCAGCCAATCAGCGCAGGTCATTTCATGGCGGAGGAAGCACCAGCTGCAGTAACCGCATTTCTCCGTCAGCTCCTCACGAAATGACCCACTCCACGCCAACCGACGTACGCCACCTCCGATTCGCCACGAACTCGACTTCAAGCACGGCGTCGATCCCCCTCGGCGGCCCTGCCTGCCGCGCGAACGAGGTGCGTTGAGGCGATCCGACGAAACCGCTCCGGGGCATGAATCCAGGGAACCGGTCAGCTGGAGTCGACACGCGCCGCGGTGAGAACCACGGCGGCGTACCGCATTGTGAAGCTCTCGCCCCATGCGTCGATTGCGGCACCGATGCTCGCCAGCAGCGCCTTCAGCGTGGCCGGCGGGAACTGGCTGGCGTCACCGCCGGTGGTCACCTGATCCAGCCACTCGTCCCGCGTGTAGGACCGCTCCCAGTCGAACCGCCACTGCTCCGGCTCAGAGAACGCCCCCGCCGCTGCGATCCCGTCGGCGGCCTTCCGGAAGATCGCCGAATACGCATCGAGCGCCGGTCTAGCCCAGGGATTACGCGGATAATCGGGCACAACTCGGCGGTAGATCGCGGAGAAGGCCTCCGCGATCTCAGCTGAGGGCTGGAACACGTTCCAGAACGCCGCCAAGCGGCCGTCGGGACCCAGCACCTGCGCCGCCTTGGCCGCCCCGACAGCCGGGTCCACCCAATGCCAGGTCTGCCCGGCGATCACCGCGTCGAAGACTCGACCGGTGGGATCCCAGGCTTCGAAGGCCGCAACCTCGACATCGAGCCCCTGCTGACGGGCGAACACGGCCATCCGCTCGTCGACGTCGACGCCGAGCACGGTGCAGCCAACCGCCTGGAACTGGCGGGCAGCGATCCCGGTGCCGCACCCGACGTCAAGGACCTCGCGCCCGGGACTGGCGGCGACGATTGCCCTGACCATCGCTTCGGGGTACCGAGGACGGGCCCGGTCGTAGCGCTCGGGATCGGACCCGAACGACTCCGCCATCCCCCGAGCCTGAAAAGGCTCCCGTTCGGAAAGTCGTGCTCCCTCCGGCGGCAGAGTGGACATGTGCCCACCATAGCCGCGCCAACACGAACCCAGACGACGCTCGCTACCTCCCGCGCGTAGGGGCACCGGTGGCCTCTGCGCCGACAGGCGCGTTCGGACGCACAAGCGGTCCGAACGCGGACGATGGCTCGCGTGGTCGGATCGCTCCTCCGGGGACAGCGACCTGGCGCTCCCTCGTCGCCGAAGGGATCGGCCACGAATTGCGAGCACGAGAGCGAATGACGATCGTCTGCGCTTCGACCCGTCGGTCTGTGAGACTCCTGCGGCGTGTCCAGACGATTCGACCTCGACGCGGACGTTCGTTCAATGAGCCTGCAGGAAGTGCTCGCTGCGTTGCAGGACCTTTTCCCTGAGGCCGCGATCGAGACGACCGAGACCGGACTCCGGGTCCGCGTGCAACTCGAGGGGGAGAGCGCACGTGACCTCAACCGAGCAGTCCTATCAGCGCTGCGCCGGGTCGAGCGACGCACGACCCTTCGGGCAGAGTGGACCAGTGGCACAACCGTCGAGCGCTTCTTCGACTACGTCCCGAAGGGCATCCGGACCAGCGACTGACCTGCGTCAACGTTCGCCGTAGCGCCCATCCCACGAGGTCCGAGGCAAGCGTGCCCCGCGGGTATCCGCAACGGAGGCGGGTCACCCCACGGCGCGTCCCGTGGGCGATGGGTCGTTGCGACGAGCCCTGAGTTCCGCGCAAACCGGGGAAGTCGGCGCCGGGCCGGAGATGCGCGTCGCGGAGGCAAAGCGGGTTTGTCAGGCACGGCCCTACGCTTGGTGCGCCCGCGTGAGTACGGCTTGCGGGGCATCAGAGTGGTCGACGCCGTCGTGACCGCTCCGGTGCTTGGCAGGTCAGGCGTCTCGGTCGGACGCCGCCCGCATCGCTTCGGCACGCCCGTCGGCTCCTACTCCAGTTTTCGGGGGTGGCTGCGTGCCAACATCACCGACCATGCGGAACGAGCACTTGATCTCCAGGCGGACGCCGGAGTCGCGCGCGGCGACTGACCGGGTTCAGGTCGTGATGGAGCTGACACCACGTCTCAATGTGCTGCGCCACAGCGACCTCGAAGCTCGTACCAGGTTACTCAGCGAGATTCTTGGCCGGCCGATGCCGGAGACCCTGACGATCTACCCGCCCTCCTACTGCGACTACGGGCTCAACCTGGAGTTCGGCGAACGGGTATTCGTCAACCAGAACTGCGCGTTCTACGATCTCGGCAGCATCACCATCGGGGACCGCACGATGATCGGCCCCGGCGTCACCCTCAGCACTGCTGGCCACCCAGTCGAGCCACACGAACGATTCGACGGAATCACGACGGCCCTTATCATCATCGAGTGCAACGTCTGGATCGGCGCGAACGCCACGATCACACCCGGCGTCCTCCGCGACACGATCCGAAGGATCTCATGCAATTGCGTATGGTCCGCCCACACAGGAGGTGCCGGCCGAATCGTGTTCACGTACGTGAGTTCAACCAGCGAGGTTCCTGCGTTGTCGTTCGGTCGTGCCGTGCCCAGGTGTGGCCGCGAAGCTGGCCGCGACTCACGTTAGGCAGCCCGGACAGGGGTCGTGCAGACTTGAATGGGGTTTTCGGCGGAGGCTGTGTCGCTCCAGAAATATTCTCGTTGGTTCGGCGCGGCGTCCGCCTCCCGGGAGCGCCGGCGCTGTCCCCCGGCGGTGGGAGGGGCGACGCCGATTCGGATGGTGGTGTGTTGGTCTTCGCTGCTTTGGTGTGGGAGACTACGCGGGCGTTTTGCGTCAGGAGGACGGCCGATCGGTCGCTCGCGGCGGGAATGGATGGCTCCCGGGGCCGGGGATGCGTATGAGAGCGTGCAGACCCGGAGAGTCAGGTGTCAGAGTTCGTTTGGCGGAGCGGTGTTCGATCTGTGATCGGGGGGCGTGCGCGGACTGTCGTGCGCCTGGGGCTGCTGGTGGTGTTGGTCGCTGTCGGGTTGTTGGTCGCGCTGAGCGCGGCGGGTTCCAGTGGGCGCGCGGACCGGCTTGCGCGGCAGGCGGACACGGTGCAGGCGTCCGCGAACGGGTTGCTTGTTGATCTGCTGAACGCGGAGACGGGGCAGCGCGGGTTTCTGCTGACGGGACGTCCGGCGTACCTGCAGCCCTACACGCTCGGGGTAGGCGCGGTCCCCGGGGATCTGCGGGCACTGGCGGCGGCGAGCGCGTTCGATCCGGCGTTGGCGTCGCAGGCGCGCGAGTTGCGGGCGCTGACGGCGGCAAAGCTCGCGTTCATGGCAGAGACCGTCGCGCTGGCGTCAGCTGGGCGCCACGCGGCTGCTTTGGGGCTGGTCGACACGAATGTCGGTCAGCAGACGATGGATCTCGTGCGCGGGCGGATCGCGGCTGTGGATCGCCGGGCGAGCGGGTTGGCGCTCCCGGCCCGGGCGCAGGCCGATGACGCGCAGACGCGCGCTCTGATCGTGGATGGCTTGCTGGTTGTCCTCGCGCTCGGGTTGGGGGCGTGGTGGTGGCTGGCGAGTCGCCGCAGCCGCTTTGAAAGCGACCGCGCGTTCGGCATTCTGGCGGTGGAGGCCCGGGTCGAGCGAGCGTTGCGGGAGATCGCGACCGCGTCCGCGGGCGGGATCGAGGAGCGCGCGCTCGCTGCGCTTGTCGCGGCGCGGATCAGTGGGTTGTTGAACGCGGAGGGAGCAGCTGTGCTGCGCGCTGAGGAGGAGTGCCTGCGGGTGATCGGCTCAAGCGGCCCTGATCCGTTTCCCGAGCGGGTGCAATGGGATGAGGATTCCGCGTCGGTGCGCGCGGTCCGGTCCGGCGGGCGGGCGCGGGTGGAGAGTTATTCGCAGGCCGGCGGGGATGCGAGCGCGTTCGTCCGCGCGCAGGGGGTGCGGTGCGCGATCAGCGCGCCGGTGCAGATCGAGGGGCGGGTGTGGGGGTGCGTCTCGCTGATCACCGCGCGGGAGGGCGGGTTCTCGGGTGAGGACGAGCGGCTGCTCGAACGGTTCGCGGCGTTGGCGTCTGCGGCGCTCGGGCAGGCGCAGTCGCAGGCGCGGCTGCGTGAGGAGGCCCGGTTTGAGCGGGCACTGCGGGAGGTCGCCGCCGCGAGCGCGTCCGGCGAGGCGGATGAGCGCGCGCTCGCGAGGCTGGTCGCCAGCCGGATCGCGGAGCTGCTCGACGCGCCGGCCGCCTCGGTGGTGCGCTTCGGGGACGGGGAGATGACGATGGTGGGCAGCGGCGGTCCGGACGGTCTGGCGGTCGGCGCGACGGTGGATGAGGGCTCGGTGGCGCGGCTGGTCGCCCGGTCGGGGACCACGGTGGTGCTCGACGCTCACGCGCCGCAGCTGGTGGGCCACCGGGAGAAGGTGGACAGAACGGGCTCGTGCAGCGTGCTCGCGGTGCCGTTGCGGGTCGCGGGGCGGTTGTGGGGCAGCCTTGGCGCGATGTTGCGCGAGGAGGCTGCTGTCCCGAAGGCGGTCGCGCTGCTGGAGCGCTTCGCTGGGCTGACCGCGGCCGCGCTCGCGAACACGCAGGCGCAGGCGCGGTTGGGCGAGGAGGCGCGCCTGGAGGCGATGCTGCAGCGCGTGAGCGCCGCCGCGCTCGCCCCGGAGGTGGATGAACGCCACGTCGCGCAGTTGGTCGCCGACGCGGTCGCGGAGCTGCTGGGCGCGAGCTTCGCGGCGGTCGCGCGGCGCGACGGCGCGTGGATGACCGTGCTCGGAAACCACGGCTGGCGCATACCCGAACGCGTCCCGGTGGGCGGGTCGGTGAGCGCAAAGGTGATCGCGGCGGGCCGGCCCGTGCGGGTCAAGCAATACGCGGAACTCGGCGGTGAGGTTGTCGCGCAGGTCCTCGCCGAGCAGGACATCGGCGCCGTGGTCGGCGTGCCCGTGCGCCTGCACGGCGATGTGTGGGGAACGCTGCTCGCCGCCAGCACCCCCCGTGAGACGCTGGAGGCCTCGGCCGAGCGGTGGCTTGAGCGGTTCGCGGCGCTGATCGCGGCGGTGATCGCCGCCGCGCAGGCGAGCGCGCGGGTGCGTGAGCAGGCCGCCGTCCTCGGCTCGCTTTCCGACGGCCTCGTGATCTTCGACGCCGCGGGTGTGATCCTCGAGGTCAACGAGCCGTTGTGCGCGATGACGGGCTACAGCGCGGGAGAGCTCGTCGGGTGCGGCGCCCCGTACCCGTTCTCGACGCAGGAGGCCGCCGTGGATCTCGCCGCCGGCGAGGACCGCGGCGGCGAGTGGCTGCTGCGGCGCAAAGGCGGCGCGCTTGTCCGGGTCGTGGTGTCGCTGTCGAGTGTTCCCGACGCCCGCGGCATGGCCGCTCGCCATGCCGCGGTGGTCAAGGATGTCTCCGAATCGGTGCTGCGCGCGCGCGTGGAACGGGCGATGCGCAGGATCGCGAGCGCCGCCGCGGGCGGGATGCTCGATGAGCGTGCGCTCGCAGACCTCGCCGCCTCGGAGATCGCGGTGCTGCTCGACAACCCGCTCGCGGCGATCATCCGCTTCGACGGGCCCGAGCGGATGAGCGTCATCGGACACGCCGGCGATTTCCCCTACCCGACCGCGCTCGACGCCGATGATGACGCGACCGTCTCGGCGATCGTCGCGCGGACCGGCGCGAGCGCGCGGATCGACGATTACGCGGCACTTGACGGCTCCTTCGCGCACCTCGCCACCGACCACGGCGTCAGAGGAGCCGTCGCGGTCCCGATCCGTCTCGACGGCAGGCTGTGGGGGGCTCTGGGGTCGATGACCGACCGCCCCGGCGGGTTCATCGCCGAGACCGAAGCGCTTCTGGAACGCTGCGCCGAGGTCGTCGCGCTCGCGCTCGCCAGCGTCCGCTCGCACCGGGCGCTGCTGCGCGAAGCCCGCCTGGAAAAGGCGCTGCGGGAGATCAGCACCGCGAGCGCGAGCGGCGAGCTCGACGCACCCGGACTGTTCGACCTCGTCGCCGCACGCGTCTGCGACATCCTCGACGCGCCCGCGGCGCTCATCACCCGCGCCGAGGAACAGCGCAGCGTGCTCGTCGGCACCCACGGTCTCGACAGCCTGCCCGACACGCTCACGCTCGGCGAGCGCGCGGCCGTGACAATCGCTTGGCGCTCCGGCCGCCCCGCCCGCGTGGGCGACTACGCCGAGATCGAAGACGCGACCCGGCCGGGCGAGACCGGCTACACGTGGGGGTATCGCAGCGTCGTCGCCGCGCCCGTGTTCCTGCATCAGCGGACGTGGGGGTCGATCGCCGCCGCGCACCCGCAACCCCACTACTTCGACGCTGACAGCGAGACGATCCTTGAGCGTTTCGCGGAACTCGTCGCGCTCGCGCTCGCGCAGGCCGACGCGCTCGCGGCCCTGCAACAGCAGGCGACGACCGATGGGCTCACCGGGCTGTTGAACCACCGCGCGTTCCAAACGCGCCTGCACCACGAGTTCGCGCGCGCGCAACGCCACGACCGGCCGCTGTCGCTGATCATGTTCGACCTCGACTCATTCAAGCTCGTCAACGACATTCACGGCCACCAGGCCGGCGACCGCGTCCTGCACGCCATCGGCCAAACCCTGGCGCGCGAAGGCCGCGCCGGCGACATCACCGCCCGCGTCGGCGGCGACGAGTTCGCGCTCATCGCCCCCGAGACAACCGCCCAGGACGCACTCGCGCTCGCCGAACGCCTCCGCGCCGCCGCCGTAACCGCCGTCGAGGAACTCGACCTGCCCGTCACCATCTCAGCCGGCGTTACCGACCTCACGCTCGCAAGCACGACCCACGACCTCTTCCACCTCGCCGACAGCGCCCTCTATCACGCCAAACACCACGGCCGCGACCGGACCGTGCGCTACACCCCAGACGAAGCGTCCCAACCGACCGTCGCCCTGCCAAGCCGCAGAGCCCGCGCACACACCGCGCTCGCGTCACTCGTACGCGCCGTCGACGCCAAAGACTCACCCACCCAACGACACGCTGAACGCGTCGCGACGATCGCCACCCACATCGCCGCCCGCGACGGCTGGAGCCCCGCGCGCTGCGCACGCCTGCGCGAAGC
The DNA here is from genome assembly GCA_963709135.1 of uncultured Solirubrobacterales bacterium. GTDB lineage: Bacteria > Actinomycetota > Thermoleophilia > Solirubrobacterales > Solirubrobacteraceae > Palsa-465. Next base: position 524,189 of record CAVPVI010000015.1, read on the forward strand.
CGCACTCCTGCACGACGTCGGCAAACTTGGCATCCCCGACAACATCCTGAACAAACCCGGGCCGCTCACCGACGCCGAATACGAAATCGTCAAAACCCACGCCGCGCTCGGCGCGCACATCGCCGAAGGCTTGCTCGACCCAGAACAGGTCACATGGGTCCGCGGCCACCACGAACGCCCAGACGGCAACGGCTACCCCGACGCCCTCACCCACCCCAACATCCCCGACGGAGCGCTCCTCCTCGCCGTCGCCGACGCCTACGACTCCATGACCGCCGCTCGCCCATACAGAGACGCAAAAACATCCGCCGAAGCGCTCACCGAAATGCGCCGCCACGCCCGCACCCAATTCGACCCCCACCTCCTCAAAATCCTTCACGAGTGGATCGCCGCCAACACCAACGAGCACTCAAACATCGAGCGACCCGAACGATCTGAACACCACCCCGAGAACGACGAAGAACTGGACCGATCAGCCGTCGACGGATGAAACCCGCCCACCAAAACGCCGCAAGCTAACGCGGCGAGCTAGCGCGCGCCGAGCATCAGCGGGAAGTCGCCGGCTTCGCGCGTCTGCCATTTCCGGTCGTGGCCTTACCATCGCGGGCTGGACCAGCGCACGAGCTCGGCTCAGAGCGAAGTGGAGGACGACCCCCGGCGGGTCGATCCCCCTCGGTCCCGCTCCTCCCCGTCCCCGACGCGCGTCGCGCCTTCACGCGTCGGATTGCCGGCGCCGGTCGTGGTCGTGATCACGCCCGGAAGGAGCTTCTCGACGAGCCGTCCGGCCGCTGGCTCCACGCGAAGGGGGTAACGGCCGGGCGATTCTTCAAGGCCAGACGCGACCCATGCAGGTCCTTCAACGAGGTCAAACGTCGCCATGGTCGCACCCTATAGCCTGAGGCCTGCGGAACTCCGCAGGACCGCCCGCCGGCGACGGCCCTCGTCCGTAGCAACCATCCAGACGACTGCCGGTGGATCCAACACTGGTCGGCGTCGCCAGTACGCCGCGGTCGCGACCATGCTCGCCGCCGGGGTGACCGCGTCCAGCCTGTCCAGGACGTGTTGGGAGACGGCGAGCGCGCCAGCGCGATAGCGCGTCAGGTACGCGGTTGCGACGGTCGGGCGCCGCGTCATGCACCGACGACCACCGCGGGCGCTCCGGGTGATAGCCGGGCGTGACCGCGACGCACACGCCCTTGTCAGGTGCCAAGGATGGCGCGCGGATGGCCTGCCAGAAGGCGGCCTGCCCGTAGCGCACGAGCGCATTGCAGAGCACGAAGCCGTCGCCGATGAGCGCCGCCAGCGCCGGCGGCGGCGGGCACGGTCTGGAGCAGATCGGCGCAATCATCTCCCGAGTCCAGTTGAGCTTAAACCGGCACGCAGGATGACGAAGGACGTCGGGAAAGCGATCATCGCGCATCGCTGGGGTCGCGTCGCTCACTTGTCGCCTTTGCGATGTCGCGGTTTCGGTTGGTGCTGATGACGAACGCGATCATCAGCGCTGACGTGCACGGAGACCTGCTGACTCGGGGCGGGGTTCGAGCGCGATGCCTGCGATGAGTCGCGGCAGCGCCGGCAACCGCTTAGGTAGACACGGCGGTGCGGAGGCCCAGGAAGCGGCCGAGTGTCGCGTAGCAGGCGAGAAAGATTGCGCCCTCGGCAAGTCCGCGGAGGAGGCCATCAAAGCCGTCGTCGGCCGCGAATCCGGCTGTCGCGATCGCGAGGGCGAGTGCAGCGGCGAGGATCCCGGCGAACCGCGTGACGGAGCGGCCGGCCAATGCTGTCGCCAGACCAGCGAGCGGCCCGAGGTCATCGAAGAGGTCGCTGGCTGAGCCGCTCGCGGTGGGCTTGACCCGCAACGCCGTGATCACCGGCCATGCGGCGAGCGTCGAGACGATCATGGTCAGGGCGATCGCGGCATAGCCCATCCAGTCGCCCGGCGTCGCGTTGTGCTGGCTTGAGGCGTGGAACGGGAGCGCCACCGAGGCAGCGACCCCGGCCAGCAGTCCGACAGCCGCGCGGCGGCGGAGGATCCGTGCCTCAGCTGCAGGGATCGTTTGGTGATTGCGCAGCCGGACGGCGCGCACGAGTCCGAGGCCGCCCGCCACGAACGCGACCTGGGCCGTGACGAAACAGATCGTCAGCGCCGCGGTGTCTCGCGCGGAGAAGTTGGTGTTCCTCAGCGGGAGGTAGGTCGCCAGCCGCGCGATGACGGCGCTCCCCACCAGCACGAGCGCGGCGAACGCGATCAGTGCCGCGTTGCGAGCCATCGCGGTGCCGAGTTCGTCGGCGAACTGATGGGCCAGTTCCCGCGGGTTTCCCAGCTCCGCCTGCGGGTTGCACTCCAGGTGGTCGGCGAATTCGTCGCGGATCCGGGCGTGCCGGCGGCCGCGGATCCCGACGGCTCGAAGCTCCTGCGAGAGGTCGTCCAGATAGCTCATCCCGCCAGCACCGCCTCGATCGTGGTGCAGAAGACACGCCAGCCGGCGCGCCGATCGGTCAGCCCGCGTTCACCGCGGGAGGTCAGCTGGTAGACGCGTCTGCGCCGGCCGGCCTCCGTCGACCAGGTCGAACTCAGCAGGCCGTCACGCTCCAGCCGGTGGAGCGCCGGGTAGACCGTTCCCTCCGGCAGCTCAAGGACGCCGCCACTCCTCTGCTTCAGCGCCTCGATCACGGCGTAGCCGTGAAGCGGCGTGTCCGCCAGGACGGCGAGGATCAGCCCGTCCAGGTGGCCCTTCAGTTGTTCGGCTTCCATGCCTAGGAAAGCTATACTTAGCAAGACTAGGTGTCAAGTCTGGGTGACCGCGCTGGCCGGGACTCCGTTGGAGGACAAAATTCGGCGCTGACAATCGCTCCGCTCGGCTCCGTGCCAGCGAGCTCGCGACTGCCTTGGCGACGAAGCGCGTCCGCGGTTCCGCGGAACCGCCATCGGCGCGGACGATCGGATCCGCCTGCCGGCCGTCGGTGAGCGGAGCGGCGTCTTGGCGACGAAACGTAGGTTGGCCGATTCGGCTCCGGCGGTGTACGTATGCAAATGCGCGATCCTGCACGCCGCTTGTCGGCCCCGCTCTCGGCGAATTCCGGGGCCGCGGTGCGGGCCATAGATTGAGTGCTCGGCGCGGCTGTCTGGCGTCTCGGCGGTCGCGTGACCTGCTCAGCCTGGAGGTGCTCGATGCACCCGATCTTGCTTGATGCGGCCGGCCATCGTCGCCAGCCCGTGACCCTGCCTGGCTATCACGCCGGCCGCCCGCCCCGCAACAAGGGCTGACGCTACCCAGCCGACCCGCCCACCGTGGAGGAGATCATCGCGGTTATGGGCACCGCCGGCGCAGGCGCCGACGGTGTCCTGCTGCGCGCGCTGATCGTGCTGCTGTGGCGGGCGGGATTGCGGATCGGCGAAGCGCTCGCGCTCGCCGAGACCGACCTCGACCGGCGCCGCGGCGCCGTGCTGATCCGCCACGGCAAAGGCGATAAGCGCCGCGAGGTCGGGATGGACAGCTGGGCGTGGGAACAGCTCAAACCCTGGCGGCAGCTTCGCGTCCGGTTTCCCGTCGGTCCATTGTTCTGCGTGATCCACGGCCCGACCGCCGGGCGCAACTGGGACCAGGCGTCCGCGCGCCGCCAGTTGGCTCGGACCGCCGCAGCGGCCGGAGTCAGGCGGCGATTTGCGCCTCATCAGCTACGCCATGCGCACGCGGTCGAACTGGCCCACGAGGAGATCCCGCTGGTCGTGATCCAGCGCCAGCTGGGGCATGCCCACCACGGCGTCACATCGGTCTATCTGCAAGGCATCGACAGCTCAGAGATCATCGACACGGTCCACGCTCGCCGACCGCCGCAGATCCCGGCGACCGCCGGCCTGCGCCGCACCCCGTAGTCGCAGAATCCCGCGACCCCGGCAACTCCGACCCCGGCTCGACAGCCGCGACCGCGCCGACGACTACGGCCGCCGTGGCGAGTCCGTCCCACCGCGCGCGCGGTAGCCCTGGGCGCCGCGCCGGGCTGCGATCAGTCGCGTCTACGAGCTAGCCTGTCGCCGGAAGCATGACGTCGTCGGCGCAAAGAAATGCATGCAAAATGCTTAGGAGAGCCTTCTGGTGCGTCGGCTCCTGATCCGTTCCTTCGGGAGGCCGGGTGATCCCGTCCGGCCCGCGGCCTGGGATGGTGTCTGCACAGCCGAGGACGGGGCCGGGCGGCGCATCGATTCAACTCGTGGCGAGGATCGCCGCTCATCCGTGCGTGACGTAGTAGGCGGTCGTGCAGGGAGAGATGCCAGGGGTCTGCTGGATGCCCCAGTTGAGCTCGCCGGCGCCCTTCTGGCCGCTGCCCGGGAAGGCGATCGTCAGCGTGGCATCGTCCTGCTTGCGGCCGTTGATCTGCAGGACGACCGAGCGCGCCGCCAGGCCGCCCGAGGAGTTGCGTCCCGACCCGACCGTCCACTGACGCACACCGCCGGTGAAGGTCACGGCCGCGATCTTGAAAGTCCCGTTGACGGTGAAGTTCCCACCTGTGCAGCCCTGCATCGCGCGGAGCTTGCCGTGGAGATCGGACACCGTCGACCCGGACAGCGTCGACCCGGACAGCGTGAACCCGGCCGAGATCAGTTCCGACGGGCTGCTCACGGCCGTGAGCTTCCACGCCCCCTCGGGCGGCCTCGGGACCTGCCTCGCCGGATGGGCGACCGCGGCCGCGAGCGCGCCGGCGGGAAGCGCTGCGACGAGCAGCGGCGGGACGACGTGCGCGAGCGTGCGACGAGATAGGAGCGTGTGGCGCCGCGTCCTTGAGCGCCGATGAGTGCTGTTCATGGCCGGGACGCTATTCGGAATCCGCCCAGCAGCGTGTAATGGGACCCATCGATGGGAGGTGTCCGTCCAGGACTCCCGCCTCCATACCGAACGAGCGGCAGCCACCGCAAGTGGTCGTGAGGCGCGAGGGACGCCGGGCTGCCGCGATCGAGGCAAAGTCATTCCGATCCGGACCGTCCGCCGGCCGATCCGCGCCGCCCAACCGCCTATTCGCCGGAAGCAGGGCGCGCGCGACGGCGTGCAGAACCGAGGGCGATACCTATGTGCGTGCGCCGCGGCACTGCTCGGCGTCTGCCGGCCCTTGAGCGCCGGCCGTGTTCAAGGTCCTCTTTCTTCTGGGCACTCGATCACCGCTATCACCGCTATCACCGCTATCACCGCAGCGCAAGATCGACGCGCTCGAGGTCTGGCGTGGACGCGACCGACTGATCGGGCACGCGGTCGGGCGTCGTGGACGTCACGGTCTACCACTGGTGATGGTTGCCCGACGCTGCGCTCGCCTGACCGCCACTGGCCTGACCGAGGCGCGAAGGCAGTGCTGGCATGCTGGCTTACGTGGTCTACGCAAGATGCACGAACCCGGTTGTTGTTGCCGCCGCTGCCCGCCGTAATGTCGATGTGATCTCATGAACGTCGTCTGCACCACACCAGCCGTCACTTCGGCTTCGGTGACGCTGCGCAGCGCGCGCTCTGCTCAGCGTCTCTCCGGAGCCCGTGGTTGTTGGGTGGAGCGCGGCTGGCGCAGCCTGACTCTTCGTTATGCGCCGTCGTCGACGTCTTCGGAGCGGCCGTGCGCGCTGGAGTGCCGGCGGTGAGCCCTCAGCGGTTTGACGTCTTGCGCCTGGGGCTTGGTCTTGAGGCTGACCCGTGGGGCGAGGAGTCGGTCACGCCGCCGCGGGCGCAGCGCGATGCCGTTTTTCACGATGAAGCCCGGGTCCGGCGTCTGAAGTCACTTGGACTGACGACCCCGTTGCACGAGTTGGAGGCCAACAAGGGACAGCGCGGCTGGGAGGGGCACAACCTGATGGAGCTCGGGCTGATCGGGATTGATGCGATCGCTGATCGTCAGCAGCTTGAGGGCGGTGCGACCCCGGATGAGATCAAGGTGCTGCTGGTGGTGTACGCGCGCGAGCAGTGCCCGGGCACGGATGCGGCAGCGGTTGCGGCAGCGGTTGTCGATGCGCTTGTGAGGCCGCGGGTGCTGCGTTACGGCGAGTACCGTGTCCCGGGTGCTCACATGGAGCATGAGTGGACTTTCGCGCTTGTGCGCGAGGTCGACGAGGGGCGTGGCGTTCACTTGCGCGTCACGGACCCCGCGATCAACCTGCTGGTGGGCGGGCTTGACATCGACGACTTGGAGTCTGTGCATGCGGCGATGGAGATGTTGACGGCCAAGCTGATTGAGCGCGGCCGCTACGACGATGCGCGCAAGGCGGCTCTCGATGCGCGCTATCGCTCGATTCAGTACACGGAGAGGCTTCGTCAGCTCATCGCTGATGCGCGTAACTCGATCGCCACGGTGAACATCGAGGCCGATGTCCTGCCGGCGATCAGGAACGCTCGAAGGCACATTCTCGAACGGGTCCGGGTTGAGTCCGACACTTTGGAGCAGCTGCGTCATGTGGCTGAGAGCGTCAGCGACCGCGCGCCGATCGAGGCGCTGCGCGAGGTGGTCAACGATTGCCTGCTTCGTCATCAGCAGCTGCACCTGCATTTGCAGCACGCGCCGGAGGAGTTCGAGCGCCTGCAGGTCGAGCAGGGCTTCGAGTTCGGGCGTGGGGTTGGCATGCCGGACCCAGAGCCGGAGCTTCTCGCGCCGGTGCTCGGGCTCACAGCCGCGGACGCGCTTGGCGTTCTGGAGGTCTTCGAAGCTGCTCTGAGGCCTCCTCGCGCGCCGGTGTCGATCGACTTGGAGGCGTTCGCGGGGTGGCTGCTGCGCTCCAAGCGCACTGCGCCTGAGCAGCTCGGGGCGGAGGTGGCGGAGATGGAGTTCGCGCCGGAGCCTGATCCGGACCGCTTTGAACCCGGGGTGCGGGCGGCTGTCGAGAAGTTGCTGTCCGAGATCACGGCTCCCGTGGAGCTTTCAGATCTATTGGCAGGCGCCCGCGATCAGCATGGCGGGCTGGCCGCACGGCTGGTGGCGATGAGAGCGCTGGCCGCGTTCGCGCCCGAGGAGCAGCCCGACAGCGAGACGTTGCTGATCGCCAGCGTGGTCGGCGAGCTCGTCGATTGCGAGTACGCCGGCGATGAGCTGGCTGTCGAGCAGTTGCGGCTCGCACCGGAGGAGCCGGCCGAGGTGTCCTCGTGAGCGCGCGTGACGCCGGGCGGCTGCTTCGGCTGGCGCTCGACCCGCGTCTCACCGCGGTGCGGGACGCCGAGTACGCGCTGCTGACCGGCACCTACCTCGTGGACTTGGAGTTCCGAAGCGAAGTCGACGCCTACGCCAGCGGGCAGGGCCTGGCTGTCGTGGACGCGAGCCAGCTGCAGCTGGTTCTGAGCGTGACCGATCCTGACAGCCCGTTCGCGTTCCGGCGTAACCCGGGACGGCCGGCAACCTATGACTACGACGAGCGCGTGTGCGCCGGGCTGATTCAACTGGCGATCGTTTGCCTTGCGTACCCGACGGCGCCAGACTTGGTCTCGGATCGTACGCCGAGGCTCAGCGTGCTGCAGGTGGACCGCCGGCTGCGCTTCGCCGCGTCATCGCGCCCGGAGGGCCAGAGCGCTGATCGCCCGAGCGAGCAGCCAGAGTTGGAGCGCGCCTGGGCGCTGTATGCGCGCCAGCCGCAGACGCACGACATCTCCGACAAGCGCGCCTACGCTCGTGGAACGTTGCGGTGGGTCGGCCGCGAGTTCGAGTGGCTGGAGGAGCAAGCGCTCGCGCGGCGTGAAACCGACGATGACGGAGGGCGCTACAGCCTCACCCGCCGGCACCGTCTGCTTGCCAGCAAAGTCGCTGTGCCCGCCGCCACACGGGCGTTGTGGACCGCCAGGAGCCGCAGTCATGAACCTGCGTCTCGGCGATCAGGTCATGAGGCTGTGCCTCTCGCGCGTGTTCATGCGCGGAGTCGGCCCGGCCTCGGCGCGCTATGACCCGTTGCTGGTCGACTTTCGGGGCGCGGCGGGCACGCCTGATCATTCGGTGCTGTGGCTGCGCAACGGTGGTGGCAAAACGACCTGGGAGCGTCTGGTCTTTCACGTCGTGGCGTGGAGCGAAGCGCGTCTGATAGGCAAAGAGGACAAGGCGCGTCCGGGCGGCATCGAGTACCTGCTCGGCCCTGACGACGTCGGGCACGTCGTCCTGGAATGGATCCGTGTGGATGCTCCGGACGCGCGGCCGCTGATCACCGGCCTCGTCTGCCAGCTGAAGCCCGGCGCGGGGCATCGCCGGGACGAGGATGGCAACCTCAAGCGCTCCCGAGCGGACGTCGAGCGTCGCTTCTACTGCTTCCATTCGCTGCTCGACGTCGGACTGGAGGAGATCGCTGACGCGCAGCTGTCCGACGGGCGCCGGCTGTCATTGAACGCGTACGCCAAGCTCTTGGACGCGCTGAATGACGAGCACCCGCGTCTGCGGCTTGAAACGACCGCAGCGGTGGGCGATTGGAAGACGATGCTCGAAGACCGCGGACTCGACGCGGCGCTGTTCGGCTACCAGGTCCGTATGAACCAAGGGGAGGGCGGCGCCGACCAAGTCATCGCGCGCGCAGCCACTAACGAGCAGTTCATCGATTTTGTGCTTCGAGCCGTCACGCCGCCGGCGGACGTCACCGACGTGCGTGACCAATTCGAGCGCTACCGGAGGAGCTGGCGCAGATCCCGTTGCTGCGCCAACGTCGCGCGTTCGTCGCCGCGCTGCGCGAGAACATGGTGCAGCTGGCCTCCACGCACGAGTCTGAGCGCACAGCCGATATCGAGGTGCAGTCCGCCGAGCAGGCGGCGCGGGTCTTGCACGGCCGGTTCGCCGCCGCTGCTGAGCGCGACAGCACCCGCGCTCGGGCGGCGGCCGACGAAGCACAAAGACTGCGTCTTGAACGAGCCGAAGCTGACAGGGCGCGCCGGGGATACAACGCCGAGGCAGCGTGGCTTGAGCACTGGGGCATCGAGCACCGGCTGGCGGCCATCGACGCCGAGCTCGAACAGGTTGGCGAGGCGCTAACCGCGGCACAGCTGGACTCCAGAGCATGGCCACTGAGCGAAGCCGTCCTCGGGCGCGAGACCGCCGACGCGCTGGCCGCTCAACTCGAGGAAGCGCTGCGCAAGCGCGATGACGAGACGATGCCGTTGCGGATCCAGCGCGATCGCTATGCAGCGGCGCTGCGCACCGCGCACCTCAACGCCGCCAAGCGCCACGAGGCCGACTGCGACGAGGCGAACGCTCGCGCGGCAACCGAACAGCAGGCAGCCGCCGATCACGAGCAGTCGGCAAAGGCGTTCGACCAGGAGGCCGCGACGGCCAAGGTCCTGATGGCGCAGGCGCAGGAGCAGCTGGGGGAGGCATCTCGCACACGCGCAGCCGCAGTCGCAGCCGGACTTGTCGTGGGCGAGGAAAGCGCCAATCGCGCCTGCGAAGAGGCTGTGCGCGCAGCTAGTGAAGAGCACGCCCGCGCCGAAGCAAAGGACGAGGAGAGTGCCGACGCCGCGCGAGCAGCGCACGTCGCCGTCGCGGACCGCACCGGCGCACAGCAAGACGTGGCGGCCGCCGAGCTTCGACGGGGTTCGGCGCTCAAGACGCTGGACGAGCATCGTCGAGAGCACGCTGAGGTTGCCGCGCTCCCGGGGTTCGCTGCCGTCATCGAAAGCGGCGAAGCCGACCTTCACGCTGGCGTGCGCGTCCTCGCGGCGTCGCTGCACGAGCGCATTTCCTCGCTCGAGACCGAGCAGCGTGCAGTTGAGCGCCATCTCGACGAAATACGCCGCGACCTGCAAGCACTCGCTGACGGGAATCTGCTGGCGCCGCGCGCCGATGTTGGAACGGCGCTTGAGGCACTTGACTCTCACGGAATCCAGGCGCTCAGCGGCTTCGCCTATCTCAATCACGCTGCACCCGCCGCCGGGCGGCAGCGCCTGGTCTCCCTTCATCCACATCTTGCCGACGGGATCGTGCTCACCAACCCAGCCGATGACCTCGATCAGGCACTGGCGGCGCTGACCGACGCGGAGCACGCGCCCACCTTCCCGCTTGTGCTCGCGCGCGCTGACGAGCTGCTGGCCGAAGGCGCCGAACCGGCGTGGCGTATCTGGGGTGGAGACGAGGCGCTCTATGACGACGCGGCGGCCGCAACGCGCAAGCAGACTCTTGAAGATCAAGCCTCCAGGCTCGCGGAGCGCGCCGCGGAGCTCGTGCGCACCGCCGAGGAAGGCAGGCAGGCCGCGACGGCGCTCGAGGGGATGACGCGACGCTGGCCACAGGAACGCCTCGAGCAGCTGCGTTCCGAGCAGGCCGCCGCCGAACAGGATTGCAAGACCGCCCAACACCGTGTCGAGGAGGCTGAGGATTCGTTGCAGGCCGGACTGGCCGCCCAAGAAGCGGCGCAAGCAGCAGCCAAGGCTGCCCGAGCGCGGGCATCTGAGCACCTTCGACGCGCGCAAGCGCTCCGACCGGCTGCAGCCGCGGAGCTTGCGGCCGCAGATGCCAGCGAGCGCGCCGAGCGCCAACACAAAATCTTGGGAGCGGCGATCCGTGATGCGAACTCGCAAACAGCGGCAGCCCGGTCGTGCCGCGCCCATGCGCGCTTGGGCGGCGCCGCCGTCGCTTCTCGCGGCAGCCATGAGCGCTGCTTCGCGCTGAGCGAAGCGCGCAGTGAGAGCCAAAAGCACGACACGCGAATTCACTCAGAACCTCAGGACGTAGCCGCTCGTGCGGGGGAACTTGCACACGAGCCCGCTGCCGGCACGCCCGAAGGACGCGCACGCCAAGCGCAAGCAGCGGCAAAAGCTGCGGATATCCACGGAAGCCGCCGCCGCCAGCTTGACGGGGAACGGGGTTCGATGCGCGCGCATCTGGAGAGGGTCGCCGCCGACCGCACCGCACCCCCAGAACTCCCAACGGACCTGGCCCACGCCGAGCAGCTGCGCGAGGCCGCGATCGCCAACTCCGGGGGACAGCGAGCGCTGTCAGCGTCCTTGGACAGACGCGTCGGCGAGCTCGCGGACGCGAAGCAGGCAGCCGAACACGACGCCGAGGTCTTTCGAAGCCTGGTCGACCCCGTCCTTAAGACGCTCGACAACCAGGATCCGTATGACGCCAGCACCGGAGAGGCCAAGTCCGAACGCGATGCCGAGCGCGAGAGGCGCGAAGATCTGCTCGCCGAACGCAGCCGCCGCCGACAGGACGTCGATGCCGCGCGCCGGGCGGTCGCTTCGCAGCTGAGCGACCCTGCCGGCGCCCACGCACAGGACCTTGTCGACAAGCTTCGTCGCCAGGACGAAGACCAGTTGGCCGTGCACGCTGCGGAGCTCACGGAGGATCTCGCCGACAATGTCGCGCTGATCGAAGCGCGTCTGGCCGGCTTGGGAACTGACTACGAGCTGATCGTCAGCTTCCTGGAACCCCGCGTTGCTGATGCGATCGCTCGGTTGCGGGCGCTGCAGCGCACCAGCCGGCTGCCCGCCACGCTTGGCGCGTGGGGAGACAGGGAGTTTCTGACCTTCCGCTTCGATCCACCCGGAGATGCCGCACGAAGGCGCGCGCTCGTCGAAAAGGCGTTGGATGAGATGCTGCAATCGCAGAACTCGCCCGACGGGTTCAAGCTTCTGCTGCAAGCCGTGCTGACGGTACTCGGACGGGTGCGGGTGCTGGTGCTCAAGCCCGAGCCTGGGCTGCCGAGCGCGCAGCCGATCCCGGTCTCCGGCCTGTCGGACCTCAGCGGCGGAGAGCGGGCCACGATCGCCATCCTGCTCTATTGCGCGCTGAGCAACCTGCGCCGCGACACCCTGTCTCGCTCAGACCAGTTGGCCGCCGTCAGCACGCTGCTGCTCGACAACCCCCTGGGCAAGGCATCAAGCGGCTTTCTCGTGGACCAGCAGATGCAGATGGCCAGCGCTCTGGGAATGCAGCTGATCTACGCGACCGCGATCGAGGACGCGAACGCGCTTGGACCGGTTCCCGGTGCTCGTCCGACTGCGAAACCGCCAAGACCTGACCCGCTCGATGCGCTACGTCCGCCACGACGGACAGCCGGTCCGGATCACAGATGACGGTGACGCGCCCACGATCGACGCGGCACGGCTGGTGCGACGACATGGAGCGTGATCAAGCTGAGCACTCGCTCTCGGTGGGCGCCAGCCGACTGCTAGCTGTACTCGCCGAGAGCAGACACACCCGCTGGCCGCTCGACGACCTTGAGCTCAAGCACCTGGAAGCCGTGCCTCACATGCGTGGCCGCCCGGACTCCCGACGCGAGCTTGGCGCCATCATCGACGAGCTCGCCATGACCGGGCGTGTGAAGCCTTCGGTCCGCAGGGACCGCACGCGGATGCCGCCGCTGCCCGCCTTCATCGACGTCGTGCGCACGCCCCGAGACGGCAGCGCCCGCGGCGAGGCCCGCGGCCATGGTTGGCGCCCGGAACTGTCGCGCGTGCTGGCACTGCAGCCACCACCGACCTCGGCGGAAGTGCGCGTTCTGCGTCAGGTCAACGCCTGGATAGCCGAACGGTCCACGGAGGCCTCGGTGTGCGGCTCGCGGGAGCGCTCGCTCGAGATCTTCGGCGACGAGAAACTGCTCGACGAGCGCCTACGCTACGGCCGGCTCTTCACCGGAGGCCTTCTCACCTACGAGCTCCTGAGGTCGCGCCGAGTCGCGCCCGGGCTGGTCACGGAGGTCGTCGGCCGAGCGCCAACGGTGCTGGTGGTCGAGAACACGGACACCTTCCGCGCGATCGCAGACGTGCTCGCCGAATCCGCCGACTCTCAGGTCGGGTTAGTGGCGTGGGGGGCAGGGGCTGCATTCGAGCAGTCGTGTGGAGCGCTGTCGGCGCTGTCCGTGGCAGGCCAAGCCGTCTCGCACGGCTGGTACTTCGGCGACGTAGATCCCAGCGGCTTGCGCATACCGGCCCATGCGGCGGATCTCGTCGCTCCGCTGCCGCTGGAAGCCGCAGGGCCGCTATATGACCTTCTGTTCGACCGCGACCAGCGTGTCCCAGCGCGGGAGCGCATAGCCGACGGGACCGAGCAGCACCTGCTCTGGCTTGGTGAGCCGCGCGCGCGCAGGGCGCGCGCCGTGATCAGCGACGAAAAGCGCCTCCCACAAGAAGCGCTCCGCGCGGAAATACTCCGATCTCTCAACGGGCATCTCGTCTGAAACCTATTGTTGAGCGCCGCGCCGCATCTCGGCGATCACATAAGTCGCCTCAGCGATCACGGGGCGCGAAGCGGCGGGAGGATGACGATCGTGCGGACCGCGGCAGCGGCACGCTCGAGATTTGGGCGATCAGACCAGCGGGACCCGTAGCCCCATGGGCGCTGGCGGCGCAACGGGAGGTGGCACCGGAGTCGCGGGCAGCTCGGGAAGGCGTCGTCCGCAAGTCCGTGACGGAACGCGCTTCACGCCGAATGCGGGGCGCCCGAACCAGCCTGCGCGATTGCGGCAATACGTAGGCAGGTCAGGCTGCAGCTGGGCGCTCCATTTGCTAGCAAGCAAGCCGGAGTTCAGCTAACTCCGGGCGGATCGGCTGCTTCTGCTCGCACGCGATAGGAGGAGCGCGGCGCGCTATGGAAGCAGTAGCGCCGCGGCCGCATCAGGCTGGTGCCGCTCGACTTGCGCTTCCTCCGGGCGAACCAGAGTCGCCAGCTGCGCCGGTCGCGGCCATCGAGTGCGTGGCAATCCAATGGCAGGGCGTGGCCGACGCGCACAACGCCTTCCATGCGCAACCAGCAGTCCGACGGCCTTCAAGAGAAGCCGCGCGGCGTCCGACGCCAGTCTCGCACGGTTCGGCTCGTGCATCACCCAGGCAAGTAGGCGTCCGCCGCGCGCGCCGAGACTGCTGTCCGGGATGACCGCCCGGTGGGTGGGGCGTCTGTGCGGGTGTCGTCGCGATCCGCAGCATCAGGCCGGTCGCCGGTCCAAACGGCTCGGTGTGGATGCGTGAGGCTTCGATCCCGAGGACCCCGATCCCGGCACTGATCAGCAGCGCCGGCGCGTGCCTCCTGTCGAGGATGAACGCGCCGCGCGGTGCTGCGATCTCGCGGTGCTGCGATCTCGAGTTGGTCACCGTCGAGACGGGTGTGCAGATAGCCGCTGGCGACGCCCCGCGTTCGCGCTAGACCGTGATCCGGTAGTAGGGGCTCGGGGGCGCCCTGACAGCGTGTAGCTGCGCAGCACCGATCGATGCCGCTCGTGGCGCTGGACTCGCAGCGTCAGGTACTGACCCACGCGAGCGGGCGGCAGTAGAGCGCCACTTGGGTGCTCAATGCGGATCGAGATCTCCGAGTCGCTCTCGCCTCCGATCGCCGTGACGCCAGCGGGCGAGAGCGCGCCCGGCCGGCGGCAGACTCGTGGCCGGCGGACGGGCTGCCTCGGCTCGCTGGGACCTCACGACCGCGCTCGCTTGTCCTCCCACATCCTCCGCGCGGTATCTCGCAGAGGGAACCGCACCGGTCGCAGCATTGGGCGATGTTTGCGACCGCTGGAAGAAGGGTATGTAGACCCGACTCTTGCATTCCGGTTTGGGGTTCACGCAGCTGCGGCTTGCTGACGCTTGGTTGCGCGTCCGCCCTGCGAGCGGTGGAGGTCGGCATGAGCACAACCCAGGTGAGAAGCGGCGACGAGGGCGACGCTGCGACAGTCGGGAGCGTCGGCACGGATCTCGAGGTGATCGTCATCCCGGTCTCGGATGTCGATCGCGCTAAGGAGTTCTACGGACGCCTCGGGTGGAGGCTCGACGCAGACGGCGTCGCCGGTGAGGAGTTACGTCTGATCCAGTTCACGCCTCCAGGGTCCGGGTGCTCGATCCAATTCGGGGCGAACCTGACCTCCGCCCCGCCCGGCTCGGCCCGGGGGTTGTACGTGATCGTCGCTGATATCGAGGTGGTCCGCGGCGGGCTCCTCGCCCAGGGCGTCGAGGTCAGCGAGGTGTTCCACGAGCGGGAACTGGGCGGGAGGTTCCGTCCGGCCGGCGCGGTCGATCGCGTCAGCGGCCCGGCGCCCGATCACAAGAGCTATGGCTCGTTCGCCTCGTTCAGCGATCCGGACGGCAACGGCTGGCTGCTCCAGGAAGTCACCGCGCGGCTGCCGGGTCGGGTTGATGCGTCGGCGACTTCGTTTGCGTCGGTCGGCGATCTGGCGCAGGCGCTGCGGCGCGCTGAGGCCGCGCATGGGGAGCATGAGAAGCGAATCGGTGCCGCGGATCCGAACTGGCCGGACTGGTACGCGCTCTACATGGTCCGCGAGCAGGCTGGCGAGGAGCTCCCGTCGTGACCGCCCACTACGACGTCATCGTCCTGGGTGGCGGGGCGCCCGGGGAGCACTGCGCCGGCGCCATCGCGGAGGGCGGTCTGCGGGTTGCGGTCGTCGAGCGCGACCTCGTGGGTGGTCTGTGCACGTACTGGGCGTGCATTCCATCGAAGTCGCTGCTGCGGCCGGGGGAGGCGGTGCATGGCGCGCGTGAGGCGGGTGCCAAGGCTGACGTCGATGTGCAGGCGGCGCTTGATTGGCGCGACTTCATGGTCTCGAACTACTCTGACGCTACGGCGGCGAAGTGGCTGGCGGACCGAGGGATCGACTTGCTGCGCGGGCGCGGTCAACTCGCCGGGACGGGGGTGGTCGAGGTTGAAGGCGTGCGCTTCACCGCCGATCATGTCGTGCTTGCCACTGGTGCCGATCCGGTCGTCCCTCCGATCCCCGGCTTGCGAGAGCTCGACGGCGTATGGGGCACGGACGAGGCGACCGGGATGAAGGCTCGTACCCAAACGGCTGATCGTGCTCGGAGGTGGACCGGCTGGTGTCGAGCTCGCGCAGGTTGTGCGTCGTCTGGGCGGGGAGGTGACGCTCGTCGAGGCGGCCGATCACGTGCTCGCGCGGGAGCCGGCGACCCTGGGCGAAGCGCTGGGGGAGGCGCTGCGCCGGGACGGAATCGAGCTCGAGCTCGGGGTGCAGGCGACCGCGGCGTCCCGAGAGGGCGAGGACTTCGTCCTGGGACTGGAGGATGGAAGCGAGCTGCGCGGTGACCATCTGCTGGTGGCGACCGGACGGCGCCCGCGCGTTGAGGGGATCGGGCTCGAGACCGTTGGCGTGACCTCAGGCCCCCGGGGAATCCCTGTCGATTCCCACCTGCGTGCCGGCGACCGGTTGTGGGCGATCGGCGACGTCACCGGCATCTTGCAGCTGACCCATGTCGGCGAGTATCAGGGCGAGGTAGTCGCCTCGAACATTCTCGGTGAACCACGCGAGGCCCACTACGAAGCGGTTCCGCGCGTCACCTACACCGATCCGCAGGCCGCGGGCGTGGGGGCGACCGAGGCCGAGTTCAGCGCTACCGCGCGGTTGTCCGAGATCGCCAAGACGGCGACCTACACGCACGCCTACGCGGAGTCGACAGGGTTCATGACTGTGCTCAGCGACGGGGAGCGCCTCACCGGCGCGTACGCGCTGGGCCCGGAGGCCGGGGAGTGGCTGCAGCAGGCGACGTTGGCGATTCGCGCCCGCGTTCCGCTCGCGGTGCTGCGCGACACGATTCAGCCGTTCCCAAGCTTCTCGGAGATCCACGCCGCGGCGCTGACAGCGCTCCGGCGGGAGATCGGGGCGGCAGGGCGCAAGGTCGCTGCAGGGGGGCGATGAGCGCGATCGTGCTGTTGGAGATTTGCCTGGCGCCATGAGCCCGCCGGTCGCGATCATCACGGGCGCTTCCCAGGGCATTGGCGCCGGGCTCGCAACGGGCTACCGCAGTGCGGGTTATGCGGTCGTCGGCGTTGCGCTGTCGTTCCCGTCAGCCGATCGAGACGAGAGCGATTACGTCGCGGTCGCCGGCGACATCGCAGATGCGCAAACCGCACGGCGGGCGGTCGACGAGGCTCGCGACCGGTTCGGACGGGTCGACACGCTGATCAACAACGCCGGCATCTACGTCGGCAAGCCGTTCACGGAGTACACGCTGGATGATTACGCGGCGATCACGGCCGTGAACCTGACCGGGTTCTTCCACATCACCCAGCTGGCGATTGCGGAGATGGTCGAGCGGGGCGGCGGGCACGTCGTGAACGTCTCCACGAGCCTGGTCGACCACCCGGACAGCACTCGGCCGGCGGCGCTACCAGCCCTCACGAAGGGAGGACTTGTCGCGGCCAGCCGTTCCCTGGCGATCGAGTACGCCTCGCGTGGGGTGCGCGTCAATGCGGTGTCGCTCGGGGTCATCAAGACACCCGACCACGACCCTGAGTCCTACGAGGGGCTCGGGGCCCTCCACCCGCTGGGGCGCGTCGGCGAAGTCGCCGATGTCGTCGAGGCGATCCTCTACCTCGAGCGCGCGACGTTCGTCACCGGCGAGACGATCCATGTCGACGGCGGCCAGGCCGCCGGCGGCTAGCACCGACCAATGCTGTCAACCCCCAACACCCCGACCGGAGGATTTGATGATGCGCCCGGACATCACCCCTGGCGGCACATTCCCCGACTATGAGCTGCCTGACCAAGATCGCGTCACTCGCACGCTCAGCGAGATCCAGGGCGAAGATCCGCTGATCCTGACGCTTGCGCGCGGCAACTATTGCCCGAAAGAGCACCAACAGCACCTCGAGCTCGCGGCCAACTACCCGAAGATCGCCGTGTCCTATACCAAGGTCGCCACGATATCGACCGACACCCACCACTCAAGCCAGGAGTTCCGCGCGTCGGTCGGTGCCCAATGGCCGTTCCTCGAGGATCCGGGTCGGATCGTCCAGAAGGACCTCGACATCCAGGAGTACACCGACACCGAGCACGACCCGATGATCCCGCACACGTTCGTGCTCAAGCCTGGGCTCGTGATCTACAGGATCTATAACGGCTACTGGTTCTGGGGACGACCGTCGTTCGTGGACCTGTGGCACGATCTCCGTGACGTGTCGAGCGAGATCCGCCCCGACTGGGACCTTGCGACCCCTGGCCTGCACGAACGTTGGGATGCGGGCGATCTTTCGCCCTTCCACGGTTGGAACAAGCAGCTCGTCCGAACCGCAGAGCGGCCGGACGCGTACTGAATGGAGGCCGACATGGATCGTGAGTGCCGTCCTCGGCCGGCCGGAGACTGACATGACCGATCGCAAGCGAACGCCGGTGTGCGAGTTGCTGGGGATCGAGTTCCCGATCGTTGAGGCGCCGGTTGCTGCAGATCCCGGCCTGCCCGCCGCTGTCTCTAACGCCGGCGGCCTCGGCACCCTGGGGTTGGGGTGGGCTGATGATGCCGGAGCCGTGGTTCGGGAAACGGCAGCCCTTACTGACCGGCCGTTTGCCGGCAACTTCGTTCTCGCCTTCGATCAGCACCATCGAGTCGATCAGGCATTGTCGGCGGGTCTGCGGATCGTGTCGCTCTTCTGGGGCGATCCGAGCGGCTACGTTGACTCGGTGCATGATGCCGGAGGGCTTGTGATGCACACGGTCGGCAGCGTCGAGGAAGCGCGGCGCGCTGTGGGATGCGGAGTGGACATCGTCATCGCGCAGGGGTGGGAAGCCGGGGGTCACGTCTGGAGTGGGGTCGCAACGCTCCCGCTGGTGCCGGCGGTAGTCGACGCGGTGGCGCCGGTGCCGGTCATCGCGGCCGGTGGGATCGGCGACGCTCGCGGAGTCGCGGCCGTGCTCGCCCTCGGCGCGCAGGGCGCGATGCTCGGCACGCGGTTCCTGCTCGCCGATGAGATGCCGATCCACGAGGAGTATCGGCGCCGCCTGATAGCCGCTACCGAGACCGATGCCGAGTGGTACCCCAACCTTTATGCGGTGGGATGGCCGGTGGACGCTTCGCACCGCGCGATCCACAACTCGACGGCCGAGATGTGGGAGGCCGCGGGCCGGCCGGCAACAGGTAGTCGACCGCGAGAGGGCGAAGTGCTCGCGCACTTCGCTTCGGGTGAACCGATCGTTCGATATGAGCCGGCGCCGCCGATGGTTGGCACGACCGGTGCGATCGAGCCGCTCTCGCTGTGGGCCGGACAGAGCGTTGCGCTCGCGAGACGGTCACAGCCTGCTGCGGAAATCGTGACCGAACTTGTCGCGATGCTGCCGGCGACATCGAGATCCGAGCGCGGAGGCTGACCAATGAGTCATCAGATCGATGAGAGCGTGTTCCGGGGAGTCCTGCCGGAGGACATCGAGTGGAAGCCGTTCCCGGCGTTCCCGCCGTCTGCGCGCCTCGCCGTTCTGGTGGGCGAGCCGACCGGGCCGGGCCCGTACGTGATTAGGGTCAAGCTGCCTGCTGGGGTGAAGCTGATGCCGCACGTTCACCCGGAGGATCGCGTCTACACGGTGATCTCCGGCGTCTTCTACATCGGCCTCGGCGAGCACTTCAACAGCGCGAGGCTAGAGGCATACCCGCCAGGTAGCGTCATTGTTCTCCCCGGCGGAACCCCCCACTTCCACTGGGCGCGTTCCGGTGACTATGTCACTCAAGTGACCGCGATCGGACCACTCGGTCTCGAGTACGTGGACCCAGACGATGACCCGCGAAAGCACTGACCCGGCCGCTCCGGGTGAACATTCCGCGCCGGACAGTGTGCGTGGCCCCGTCGTCGGGCGGCTGCTGTCGGTTAACGTTGGCATGCCGAAGAACGTGCCGTGGCAGGGGAAGACGGTTTTCACCGGTGTTTTCAAGAACTCCGTCAGCGGTCCGCGCCGCGTCGAGAAGCTCAACGTCGAGGGCGATGGTCAAGGCGATCTCGCAGGGCACGGCGGGGAGCAGCGCGCGGTGTTCGTCTATCAGATCGACTCGTATCGGTACTGGGAACGGGAGCTCGGAAGAGACGACTTTCTTTACGGTCAATTCGGTGAGAACTTCACCGTCGAGGGGCTCGGCGACGACGAGGTATGCATCGGCGACCGTTACCAGATCGGCGCTGCCGCCTTCGAGGTCACGCAGCCGCGCGTCACGTGTTACCGCGTCGGGATCCGGATGAACGACCCGCGGATGCCCGCCTTGCTCGTTTCACATCATCGCCCGGGCTTCTACTTCCGCGTGCTTGAAGAGGGCGAGGTACAAGCCGGAGACGAGATCATCAAGCTCCGCTCCGGCCCCGAAGAGATGCGGGTCGCTGAGGTCGATGCGCTGCTCTACCTCCCCGGGCATCCTCGCCAGCAACTGCTGCTGGCGCTCCGCATCCCGGCCCTCAGCCCCGGCTGGCGGGCCTCCTTCCGAGCTCTGCTCGACGAAGAACCCGGTAGCGGCAACGCCGGGCTTCCGGTGACGAGCCCGCCTCCCGCCTGGTCGGGCTTCCGCCGGCTGTCGGTCACCGGAATCACCCGCGCAGCGGACTCGGTGATCTCGATACGACTCGAGGCCCCCAATGGCGCTCCGCTTCCACCTGCGCGGCCGGGGCAGTACTTGACGCTGCGAGTCCAACCCGACAAGCAGCAGCGGTCAGTGCTCCGCAACTACTCCCTCTCCGGGCCGCCGGACGCCGGCTACTACCGCGTTGCCGTCAAGCGCGAACGCCATGGCGTCGCCAGCCGCTATCTCCACACGCGGCTCGCCGTCGGCGACCAACTCGACATCGCGGCACCCCGCGGCACCTTCAGCCTCGACCAGACCGATGCACCGGCGCTGCTGATCAGTGCCGGGATCGGTGCCACGCCAGTTCTCGCCATGCTTCATGCGCTCGCGGAGGAGCATTCCGATCGCGAGATCTGGGGCCTGCACTCCGCACGCAACAGACGCGAGCACTCGTTCGCCGCCGAGGCCAGGGATCTCCTCGCGTCGCTCCCGAACGCACGCAGGCGCGTGTATTACAGCCGTCCAGGTCCAAACGATGTCGCAGGCCGTGACTTCGACATCGCGGGCCGTCTCACCGAGTCAGAGCTGGCTGACCTCAATCCACCCCGCGATGCCCAGCCATACCTGTGCGGCCCGGCCGGATTCATGGACGAGATCAGTGCCGCTCTGGGGGCGATCGGGATCGACGCCTCACGCATCCACACCGAGCCGTTCGGACCCGCACCTGGACTAACCCCCGGCATCGCAGCAGCACCCGCGAGGGCGCCGCACCCGCCCGCCGGCGAGCCCGGAAACGGTCCCACGATCGAGTTCGCCCGCAGCAACCTCTCCATCCCATGGGACAGCGGCTACGGCAGCCTGCTCGAACTCGCCGAAGCGTGCGACGTGCCCGTCCGCTGGTCCTGCCGGACCGGCGTCTGTCACACCTGCGAGACCACCCTCATCGCCGGCGATCTCAAATACAACCCTGAGCCGGTCGAACCCCCCGCCGACGGAAGCGCACTCATCTGCTGCTCACAACCAAGCGACGACGTGGTGCTGGACCTGGACTGGCAGCAAGGGTGGATGGCGCGGCAACCGAATCAATTTCCGAGAACGGAGGTCAGCATGAGCAACATCGACGAGGACGTAGTCTTGGCCCACTTCATCGTTTCAGACGATGTCGAGCGTTCCCGCCGCTTCTACGCCGAAGTACTCGGCGGCCGCCTGGCCTTCTCCGGCCCGGGAGGGCTGACCTATGTCGCACTGTCCAACAGCTGGACCATCATCAATGGCGGCGGTGGACCGACGGACGACAAGCCGTCGGTCACCCTGGAGACGCCACGCGATCCCGACCGGGCCAGCAGCTTCCTCAATATCCGGGTCAAAGACATCGCGGCCGTGTACGCCGAATGGAGCGCCCGTGGCGCTGAATTCCTGACGCCGCCCAAACAGCACCCTTACGAGATCCGTTGCTACATCCGCGACCCCGACGGACACCTGATCGAAGTCGGACAAACCACCGACCCAGACGGCGACTGGACGCCCGCACATTGGCCATCGAGCACGCTCCCAGAGGGGCTTGTGCTGACCCGCTTCATCGTCTCAGACGATGTCGAGCGCTCCCGGCGCTTCTACACCGAAGTACTCGGCGGCAGGGTCGTCTTCTCCGGAAAGCCGTCCGGAGAGCCGACCAATGTCGCACTATCCAACAGCTTCATCGTCATCAGCGTAGGCGGCGGCCCGACGGACGACAAGCCTACGGTCACCCTGGAGACGCCACGCGATCCCGACCGGGTCAGCAGCTTCCTCAACATCCGCGTGAAAGACATCGAGGCCGTGCACGCCAAATGGAGCGCCAGGGGCGCCAATTTCCTGACGCCGCCCAAACAGCACCAGTACGAGATCCGCTGCTACATCCGCGACCCCGACGGACACATCATCGAAGTCGGACAAACCACGGACCCAGAAGGGGACTGGACGCCCGCACATTGGCCATCCGAGCAGACGACCTGAGAGACGGTTCGGGTCATGAGCACTGCAATCATCGGCACCGGAGGGCTCGGGTCGGTCATCGCCCGCCGGCTCGCATCAGGCGGCGAGACCCTGCGTCTCTCAAGCGCCGACACAGAGTCGGCACGCACGCTGGCTGTGGCGATCGGGCGAGGTGCGGCCGCTGCCAGCGACAACCGCGACGCGTTGCAGGGCGCCGATGCCGTCATCCTCGCGCTGCGGTTTGGCGTGCTGAAGGGAGTCATCGAAGAGATCGCCGACTCACTAACCGACAAGCTTGTGGTCGTTCCGAGCAACCCGGTCGGCCTCGACGCACAAGGGAAAATCGTGCGTCTGCTGCCGCAACAGCAATCCTCTGGCAAGGTTGTAGCTCGGTGGCTGCCGGAGGGGGCGCGCCTAGCCATGGCGTTTGGCAGCATGTCGGGCGATCTCCTCGAGTCCTCTAGCAACCGGTCACCGGAGCTGGCCGTTCTCTTTTACGTTACCGACGACGACCGGGCTGGCGAGGAAGTCGAGCGGTTGGTCCGCACCGCCGGCTTCGAGCCCATGAAGGCCGGCGGCGTCGAACAGTCCGGTCGACTCGAGGTGGGCGGCGACCTCCACGATCTCGTAATCGGCCCCGCAGAGGCGCGGTCACTGATCGGTGGCCGCTGATCGCTTCACTGCGCTGGCGTTCGTTGATTCCAACCTTCTGCCCGGTCTGTTGGTTGCAAGTTCAACCGCGAAGCTGGTGGCGGCCGCCATCAGCCGGAGTTCGATTCGACGGATCTGAGGCGTCGGCGGCGCTTTCAGCAGGTGGCGTCTCTCGGAGTGCGCTCTCAGAAATGGCCCAGGCTGCGTTGACGAGCCCGATGTGGCTGAAGGCTTGCGGAAAGTTGCCCAGAAGCTCTCCGGTGACGGGATCGACCTCCACAGCGAGCGGGCCGACGTCGTTGACGAAAGTGGCGGCTCGTTCGAACACGGTGCGCGCCCGAGCCGGCTGCCCGGCCCGGGCCAGGGCCTGGGCGAAGCCAGAAGGTGCACAGAAGCAACATGCCTTCCTCGCCCTCGAGCGAGTCACGGGACCGGTAGCGGTACACCAGTCCGCGATCATTAGTAAGGCGCTCTTCGGTCGCGTTGATCGTGGCCAGCACTCTGGGATCCTCGGCGGGAAGGAACCCCACCAAGGCCAGCATTAGCCTGGAGGCGTCAAGATCGTCGGAGCCGAAGGACTGAGTGAAGGCGCTGGCCCGGTCGCTCCAGCCTCTGGTCAGGATCGCCTCACGGATCTTGTCCTGGGTCCGCTTCCATGGCTCGACTCGGTCGGAGGCGTCGAGGCGGTCGGCTGGGATTTTTACTCGCAGAGCGCGTACCAACCCACACGGGCCCGAGGCATCCGACGGCTCCGGGCGCTTTTTCACACGCTGTCGCGAAGGCCACGACTGCTCTGGCCTCGCGATGCCTCTGCGACGAACTCCATAGCCGCGACCGGCGCAGCCGGCGACTGCTTCGCCCGGAGGAAGCGCAAGTCGAGCGGCTTGGGCCTGATGCAGTCGCAACGCTACTGCTTCCATTGCGCGCCGCGCTACTCCTTGCGCGTGCGAGCAGAAGCAGCCGATCCGCCCGGAGTTAGCTGAACTCCGGCTTGCTTGCTAGCAAATGGAGCGCCCAGCTGCAGCCTGACCTGCCTACGTATTGCCGCAATCGCGCAGGCTGGTTCGGGCGCCCCGCATTCGGCGACAAGCGGGCCTCGGCCGCCAGACGGGCCGGAACCCGTTCGTCGCCAAACGGAGTAGCGAGTGCTTGCAGACTTCTTGCGAGCACTCTGGTCGAAGCGGGCCGATTCGGACGATCGCGTCCCCTTTCCCCCGGGCGAACTGGCGGCGCCCCAGGCGCGTGCGGCTCACAGCCCCTTTGCTGAAGGCGGGCTGTCGGCCAGGTGCTTGCTGATCGCCCGAGACGAGCCGGCCAGCAAGCGCACGACACACTCGCTCTCGTCGCCGAGTGGGCGCGTTCCCCCGCTCACGCCGGTGTCCAGATGACGACCAGCAGAAGTCCGAGCACAAAAGCTGATGCGCTCTGACTTGTGGCGTCAAGCAGCCGTCAGCGCGGATTTCGCGCCGTTGCCAGAGGAACCCCGCAATCCCGGCGTGAAAGCCATCCACGGCCGGACCTCAGTTCAGCACCGTCCCCTCAGTCAGCAACTAAATTAAATCCGGTGGGTCGCTCGGCGGGGGCCTGGTGGCTGCTTTTGGCCCGCCTGTGCGGCAAGCAGCCAAAGCTCCTCCGAGCGCTACCGCCAACCCGAGAACCATGCACGCTGACTGCGACCGAGCGCCGCGCGGTCGCGCTGGTTGTTGAGGTTTAGGCGGCTTCGCAGTCGTTCCGTCCGCGGCCCCGCCAGCGTTCCAAGCGGCTATCTCTAAATACGCCGCCCCGCACCGCTTGCGACGGTAACGGGGCGACTTCATCGAAGGAAAGGTCCCTTCAACGCTCGTCCAAACTACCTCATCCACCGGAGGCTCCTCGACGGCAGCCAACCAGCGGTCGAACCTGATCCGTACACGCCACGCGCTCGCTGTCTGCGCCGCGTGCGGCCACGCTCGCCAGGCACCGCGATGAGCGCGCTGCCAGCCGTCGCCACCGCGGCGGCCATCGATCCCGCCCAGACCGAGCGGGAGATCCTCACGCGGATCGCACGCGGGGGCTGCTGATCTCCGAGGAGGAGCTCTACTACCAGCTCGACGGCCACGGGATCGACGTTCGTCTGCTGCCCGATCTGCTCGGCGATCTCCAGCAGCGCGGTCTGATCGAGAGCCAGACCCACTACCGCCTCACGCCACCCGGCGCCGAGCTGGTCCCTGCCGGCGACCGCCCGGCGCCGCCGGGGATCAGCCCCACCCGCTGGCCTTCCGCGCCGGCCGCGCCGGCGAGAGACCGTTCGCGCCGCGGCGCGGTGATCGCCCCCGCCGCCGCGCCTCTCGGCACGCCTGCGGCTCGCGCTCGCGCGAGCCGCCCGACCCTCGCCCCTGACATCGTCGCCAAGCGGTGAATGCTGGGATGCCGAGCGACGCATGGCCGACATCCTCCGGCGCTATCCCAGCGGTTCCATCGTCCACGAGGCAACGCGCGTGACGTTGCCAGTCCTGCGTCGTGCCGTTCTCACTAACGATCGATGACCTTCTAGTCTGCGCATCATGACGGCGTATCGCACTGGCATCGGTCACGACATCCACCGGCTGTTCCCGGGGCACGAGCTCGTGCTTGGAGGCGTGACTGTTTCGACTGACGTCGGATTCGACACCCACTCCGATGGCGACGTGCTCTGCCACGCCCTGATCGACGCGCTTGCCGGGGCGATTGCCGACGGCGATCTCGGCACCCATTATCCGGAGGATGATCCAGAGTCACAGGACGCGCGCAGCCTCGGGTTCGTCGATGAATTCGCCGCTTACGTGCGTCGGGCGGGCTACGAGATCGCGCATGTTGACGCGTTCGTGGTGCTGGGTACTGTGCGCCTGCGGCCACACATCGAGGCGATGCGGCGCAACCTTGCCGAGGCCCTCGCGATGGATATTGCCGACGTGTCCGTCAAGGCCCGGTCGAACGACGGGCTTGGGCCGGAGGGAGAAGGACTCGCCTGCGCGGCCTGGGTGAGCGTGTTGGTCTATCCAGCTAACGGCTGAGCTAGATCCCACACTCGCTCGAACGACCGAACAACATTGGCCGTAATCCCACGGTCGCTCTGGGATCGGAGGTGCAACACCGGCGACTCGCTCGCCGGGTTGCCCCAAAAGTGCGTGTTCACCAGCAATTCATCATCGACCGGAAGATCGAGGAGTAGAGGGTTGCGCTGCTTACGCGCACCGCGGTGGGGTCGGCGTCCAGAAGCGCCTTGGCGTAACCGATCGCGATCTTGCAGCGGCCCTCCATTCCGTCTCCCGAACCTTCCTCCTGGCCTCGCAGCTGCACCGCATCGCTGTCCGGATTCCCTAGGCAGATCCGGACAGCGACGCCGGCCGCGACACGCTCCAGGACCCGATCGCGGAATCGTGGCACCGCGTCCCACAGCCACATCCCCGAGAAGACCAGGACATCGATGTGGGCGGTCGTGGCGTCGAGCATCGATCCGACGGTCGACGGCGAGAGCTCATTTCGGGTCGTGTACACGCCCACGAGCTCTGAGACTCCGTAGGCCCCACCCGGCACGTCAGGCCACAGCATCGGTGATGGCACCCCGAGGAGCCCCGCAAGCTTTCCACGGGCCGAAGCGTGCGGGAGCCGCCCGGAGCTGATCCAGCGCTCGAGGGTCTTGGGATGAGCTCCGACGTCGTCCGCGAGATCGTCAAGGCTGCGTCCGCTGGCACGAACCGCGTCGGCGAGTCGATGATTGCGCGGCATCGTACGGACAAGTTAGGCGTTGAAGCGGACGTTTCCGCTCCCAAAACGTCCCGTGATCGTCCGAGAAATGCGGTTGAGGCGTCCCGCGGCCTGCTTCACAGTACGCGATATGGCTGCATCCCAGCCTTTCCAGCTCGATTCATCCGTGACTGGCGCAACATCAACCGTCGGGTGATCGCTCCGGCGGTGCGCGCGGCGAACGCTCTCCGCGCCGAGGGAGGCAGACGCCGCTGCCCGGATCGATCACCGCCACACCTTCCGCCGCACGTTCATCACGCTGATGTTGGAGGCGGGCGCGCCTGTGCCCTACGTCCAGGCCCAGGTGGGCCACGAGGACCCGACGACCACGCTCGCGATTTACGCTCAGGTGCTCAAGCGCCGAGACCGTCGGCGCCACGGCGAAGCGTTCGACGCGCTGATGGCGGATGCCGTTCCGTCGGCCGCGTCGATCATCATGTCTGGCAAACCACGATCGGAAGGCCGAGACACGCTCGATATGCCGTCAGTTTCCGGCGGATCCGGTCACAGAAACGAGCTACGCCCGAATCTGTGACCAGTTTCTCCCAGTACGCACATGATCATCGTCAACAAAATCTGGCCATTTGCAGCTCTTTCTCAGAGCCCGCCCGGGGACTCGAACCCCGAACCCCTTCATTACAAATGAAGTGCTCTGCCAATTGAGCTAGGCGGGCAGACACGAAGCAGTTTCGCATGCTGGACAAGCCTCTACTCACGAACCTCGCACAAGCCTGGCGAGCTCGGACTCCCACCACGCAACCGTATCGGCGAGCGTCTGCGCCAGGGGGATCTCCGGGCGCCAGCCGGTGACGGCCGCGAGCCGCGCGTAGGAGCCGCGATGGTCCATCACTTCGTGCGCGCGCACGCGCGCCGGGTCGACCACGTGCTCGACTTCGATCGGCGCCAGTAGCGCCGCGATCGCACGGACGTTCTCGGCCGCCGAGACCGACACGCCGGAGCAGATGTTGTAGACGTCGGGCGTGACATCCGCGCGGGCAAGCAGCCGGTAGGCCTGCACGACGTCCCGGACGTCGGTGAAATCGCGTCGGGCGTCGGGATTGCCAGTGACGATCGTGACCTTCGCGTCGTGCCGGAGTCGCGCCTGCGCCGCCTGCTGGGCGAGTGAGGAGATGATGAACATCGATGACTGCCCGGGGCCGGCGTGGTTGAACGCCCGGGCGCGGCAGATCTGGATGCCGTGGGCTGCTGCGTAGACGCCGGCGAGCAGGTCGCCGGCAGCCTTGGACACGGCGTAGGGGTTGGCCGGCGCGAGCGGAGCGTCCTCGGTCAGCGGCAGCTGCGCAGGCGCGCCGTACACCTCGCACGAGCTGGCCCAGACGACCCGCGATTGCGGGGCTGCCAAGCGGACCGCCTCCAGGACGGCTGCGGCGCCGGCAACGTTGTCGTTGACGGTCTGCACCGGGTCCTCCCATGAGCGGCCGACGTGACTCTGTGCCGCGAGGTGGTAGACGACCTCCGGCTGGGCGTCGGCCAACAGGCGCCGCACGGCCGCAGCGTCACGAAGATCGACGCGCACGCCGCGCCCGGCGCCGTTCGGGACCGTGCCGCTGCGGGAGGCGCCGATGACCTCGTCGCCGGCGTCGGCGCAGGCACGCGACAGCCATCCGCCGGCGAACCCGGAAGCTCCGGTGATCAGAACACGCATGCAGGCAGCTTCGTGCGGTGGAATTCGATGCGTGCGGGCCTGACGCGCGGAGCTCAGTGGACCGGGCCGTGGGTGCCGGCGCCGACGGTGTGGTCGAGCTGGCCGTGTCCGTTGCTGGAGTAATCGCGCTCCTCGGGTGGGGGCACGGGCTCCGGTTCGGCATTTGCACGGCGCTCGAGCTCGCCGAGGATCAGGCCGAACAGCAGGTGGCGCCACAGCTCTTGAGCGAACACCCGCCGGTTTCCGGCGAGCTTCGGCAGCTCTTCACGGGCGGGATGGAAGCGGTCGCTGAGCGCTCCCAGCGGCCATGCCGCCGTGTGCTCGACGAGTGCCGCGGCCGGTCCGCGGAGCACAGGTGCAATCGGCAGCGCCGGCGCGAGGTTGGCGTAGACGGCGCCGAACACGGCGCCGTTGCCGATGTGCAAGGCAAAGCCGACCGGATACCAGCGCTCGCGCCGCGCCAGCGCCTTGCCCAGCAGTTCGACGTCGTCGAAGCGCGAGCGGAACACGAACTTGTCAAGCGGCTGCTGGCATGCCCAGACGGCGGCTGCGACGGCGCCGCTGACGGCTCCTCTGAGGCTGCGGGTTCGGTCGACTGCGATGCTCAACACACGCAACTGTAACGGGCGCCGGCGCAGCGGGTAAACGTTGGATCGATGGATTACGCGGTTCTGCACGAGAGAGCCAGGCAGAAGGGCGCAAACCTGCTCGTCTACTGGCTGGCTCGCTGCTTGCTGCAGCCGATCTTCCACGTCTATTTCCGGATGAGCCGGATCGGTCGCGAGCACATTCCCGCCAAGGGTCCGGTGATCGTCGCCGCCAACCACCGCAGCTTCCTTGATCCGTTCGTGATCGGAACGATGGCCCGGCGCCCGATGTACTACGTCACCAAGAAGGAGCTGTTCGGCAACCGTCTGCTCGCGTGGTTTCTGACTGCGCTCGGAGCGTTCCCCGTCGACCGGGGCGCCGCCGATCTGGACTCGATGCGAACGGCCAAGGCGCTGCTGGCGCGCGGCGAGATCGTGCTGATCTTCGTCGAGGGGACGCGCGTGCGGCCGGGTGCGCTCGGCAAGCCGCGCAAAGGGGTGGGACGCTTGGCGCTGGAGACCGGCGCCCCCGTCGTCCCGGTCGCCGTGATCGGGACCGAAGCGGTCCGTCGTGGCTGGCGGATCCGCCCGCACAAGGTGCGGATCCGCGCCGGCCGGCCGTTGCGCTTCCCGCACGTCCCCGACTCCTCAGCGCAACTGGCGGCTGCCGTCACCGCCAGGATCTGGCCGTGCGTGATGCTGCAGTGGGAGTGGCTGGGCGGCATCCCGCCGATCCGCCGGGCCGCGATCATCGGTGCGGGCCACCGGGGGACGAGGCTCGCGGTCTGCCTGGCGCGCGCCGGGTTCGATGTCGAGCTCGGCTGCCGAACCGCCGAGCAGGCGAATGCATTGGCCAGGAGCCGCGTCAACGAGCGCCACCTGCCGGGCACCGAGCTACCGAAGAAGGTCGCCGTGATGCGCGCGTCCGAACTGGCGCTCGCGTCTCACGATCTCGTTTGCCTCGCGGTGCCGGTAAGTGCGCTCGCCGACGTGCTCGCCAGCCATGCCCCGCGGGTCACGCGCCGCTCCGCGCTGCTGGTGCTCGGCGGGTCGGTTGCGCCCGACGGAACGCTGCCGTCGGCTTACGTGGCGGCGCGCACGGACGCGCGCGCGCTCGGCGTACTCGCCGAGCTTGGCGAACGACTGGCGCCTGCGGTAGCGATGGAGCCGGGCTCCCGGGTGATCGTGGCATCCGGGGAGCGCGGTTTCGCCAAGCAGCTGGCCGCTGTGCTGCGCGCCGCCGGTCTGGACGCGTCGAGCAGCGGGGACGTGGCCGGCGTCGAGCTCGCCGGCTGTGCGCAGGGCGTCGCCGCCCTTGCCGCCGCCGCGGCGGCGGCGCCACCAGAGCTGGCGGCGGCAGCATCTGCGCGCGTGTCCGAGGAGGCTGCGCTGCTGGCGCGGGCCGCGCGTGCGGCTGGCGTGCCGCCGCCGCTGATCGACGATCTACCGGCGCTGATCGACGGCCGGATCGAGCCGGCGGAGTGGATCGAGGCCGTTGGCGAACCGTTGTCCGATCGGCAATCGCGTGCTATCCGTGCTGCTTGACGTGACCGAAGGTAGGCTCCCAGTGTGGTCCCACCCCCAGCGACCAAGAACAAGGCTGAGCTCGACGCTCGCTTCAGCGAGCTGTATCGCGCGCACCTACGCGACGTCTACTCCTACAGCTACTACCGCGTGGGCAACCACCACGACGCCGAGGACCTCACCGAGCAGACGTTCCTGCAGGCCTACCGCCACTTCGAGCGAGCGCTGCGCGAGTCCGAGGGACGGCCACTGCGACCCTGGCTCATTCGCATCGCCCACAACCTGGCGGCGAACTTCTATCGCGACCGCGCCCGCAAGCCCGAGTCCTCGATCGAGGATGCGGGCATGATCTCGGCCCCGCACACGACCGAGTCACTGGTCGAGGGTCGCGAGGAGCTCAAGGCGATCCTGGCGGGGATCAAGCAGCTGCCCGACGACCGCCGCGAGGCGCTGATCATGCGCTTCGCCCTGGGCATGGACAACCGCGAGATCGCGCGCGCGCTCGATCGCACCGACGGCGCCACGAAGGTCCTGCTGCACCGCGCGATCCGCCAGCTCGAAGCGATCGTCGCCGAGCCCACGCCGACCGGTGCGAGCTCCAGCTCAACGGGAGTCCACACGTGAGCCCCCACCTCGAAGCGCTGCTGCGTGAGGCGCTGAGACCGGTCGAGCCCCCGGCGCATCTCGCCAGCCGGCTCGAGAGCACGCTCGTCAACATCACCGAGTTCGCCCACGACGAGCTCGAGAGCTGGGAGTTGTCGGCGATGGGCGACCTGCGCAACTGGGTCAGGCCGGCGGCCGCGGTCCTCGCCACGGCCACGGCCGGAAGCGCGCTCGTGGCGCTGCGGGTGCACGGTCGTCGCCGGGCGCGCCGGCAGGAGGCGGGCAACCTGATCGATCTCGCCGAGCGCACGCTCCAGGACATCGCCGAGGAAGCGCGGCGGATCCTCCCCGATCGGTGATCGGCGCCGGCCGATCGGCGTTGATAGCGTCAGTAGCGAACTGATGGCCGTCTGCTACCGACACCCTTCGCGTGAGACCGGGGTCTCGTGCTCGTCCTGTGGACGTCCGATCTGTCCGGACTGCATGACGCCGACATCGGTCGGGATGCGTTGCCCCGAGTGCTCGCGCGAGCGTACGAAGGTGCGCACGCTGAGGACGAAGACGAGCCGTTACAGCGTCACCGAGATCCTGATCGCGATCAACGTGATCGTGTTCCTGGCGGAGGTGGCGACGGGCGTGACGCTCGGCGGCAGCGATAGCGGCTGGGTGTTCAGCCATGGCGCCCTGTTCGGCCCGGCACTCACCGGCAGCAACCCAGTGGCGGGGCTGCCCGGTTGGGCCGGATTCGGCGGCACACACGAGTACTGGCGACTGCTCACCTCCGGGTTCCTGCATGAGGGGCTGCTGCACATCGCCTTCAACATGTTCTTCCTATATTTCGTCGGCCGCATGCTGGAGCCCGCGATCGGCCGCGTCAACTTCCTCGCGATCTACCTGGCTTCGCTGCTGGCAGGATCCTTCGGAGCGCTGCTGTTCCAGCCCGACAGCCCGACGCTCGGTGCCTCGACCGCCTGCTTCGGGGTGCTCGGGGCGCTGATCGTGGTCGCCCATGCGCGCCGCATCTCGATCTGGCAGAGCGGCCTCGCTCCGACGCTGCTGATCAACGTGGTGTTCACGTTGACGATCAGCAATATCTCGATCGGCGGCCACCTCGGCGGTCTGGTGGGCGGCTTCATCACCGGCTGGCTGGTGGTCGAGTTCGACGAGCGTCGCGGCCGCAAGCAGCTGGCGCTGGCCGGCTGCGCGCTCGTGGCGCTGGTCAGCGTGGTCGCCGCGATCGCCGTTGCCGGGGGCCATGGCCTGACGCCCAACGGCCTGAACCTCTGAGCTAGGGCCGGTGGCGGACGGAACGAAACTCACGATGCGCATCTGGAGAAAGATATGACACGGCTGCTGAGCGATGACGAGATCGACGAACGCCTGCGCGGCTCCGCGTGGCGACGTGAGGGCGACGAGCTCGTGCGCGAGTTCGTGCTGGCGAACTTCGAGGAGGCGGTCGCGTTCGTCAACCGCGTGGCGGTCGCCGCAGAAGAACGCAACCACCACCCCGACATCCTCCTGCACTCCTACAAGAAGGTGCGGTTGTCGCTCACCAACCACGCCGCGGGCGGCCTGACCGAGGTCGACTTCGAGCTGGCCGCAGCGATCGACCAGAGGAGCTGAGGGCACCGACCTGCGCGGCTGCTAGCTTTCGGGCGGTCGCAGCCAATGACCGACGACGAACCCCCTCGAAGTAGCATCGCGCCGCGGCCGGGCAGGATCGCGCGAGCCCGTTCGTGAAGGCGCTGCTGATCATCCTCACGGGCCTGCTGGTCCTCGTCAACGCGTTCTTCGTGGTCGCGGAGTACGCGCTTATCCGCTCCCGGCGTGAGCGGCTCGAGGCACTCGCCGACGACGGCGCCCGCGGGGCGGCGCTCGCGCTCCAGCAGCTCGACGAGATCGGCGACTACATCTCCGCCTGCCAGGTCGGGATCACGATGGCCTCGATCGGCATCGGCGCGCTCGGCGAGCCGGCGATCCAGCACGTGCTGCAGGAGCCGCTCGGGCACGTGCTCAGTCACTTCGCGGCGGTCGCGATCGCGATCGTCGTCGCCTACATGTTGATCACGGTGACGCAGAGCGTGATCGGCGAGATCGTCCCGAAGCTCTATACGATCCAGCACGCTGAGGGCCTCGCGCGGCGGATCGCGCGACCGCTGCGTTGGTTTCGCCGGCTGTTCCACCCGTTCATCGTGGTCCTGAACGCATCCTCGCGATCGATCCTGCGAATGCTCGGAACCGATCCGGACGCCGAGCTCGAGGGTGGCACGCCCGAAGAGCTCAAGCGCTTGATCGCCCAGTCGCAGACCGGCGGTCAGCTCGACGCCGGCGAGGCGGAGATGCTGACCGGCGTCTTCCACCTGCACGAGCAGGAGGCGCGCCAGGTGATGACGCCGATCCCGGCGGTGGTCACGGTCGACCTCGCGGAGACGGTCGGCGAGGCGCTGGCGACCTGCGTATCGAGCGGTCACTCGCGTTTGGTGGTGATCGAGGACGACAACGCCGACCGGGTGAAGGGGATCGTGCACGTCAACCAACTGGTCAAGCTGATGATCGCCAGCGGTGCCGACGCGCACTTCAACGGCTTGGTTCGCGAGGCGCCGATCGTCCCTGAGACCAAGCCACTGGACGATCTGCTCGCCGACCTGCAACGCGAGCGCACCGAGCTGGCGCTGGTTGTCGACGAGTACGGGCGAACCGCCGGCATCGTCACGACCGAGGACATCATCGAGGAGATCGTCGGCGAGCTCTACGACGAGAACGATCCGGCCTCGGGGACGATTAGGCAACTGGCCAACGGCGACTGGTATGTCCGCGGCCACGTACCGATCGCCGACCTGGAGGACTTCGGCCTCGAGCTGCCGGTCGACTCGGACGCCTACAACTCGGTCGGCGGGTTCGTGTTCGCGGAGCTGGGGCGCCTACCCAAGCGCGGCGACACGATCGCGGCCAACGGCTATTCGATCAGGGTCGAATCGGTCCGCGAGAACCGGATCGAAGCCGTCAGGATCACGCTGCGCCGCGATCCCGAGGTGCTGACCACATAGTGGCCCGCAGCGGACGACGTAAATCCGCGCGAGTTGTTACATTCCCGCAGCCGCAACAGTTGGGTGGGGAGATGCCGCAAGGCGTCCTGCTAGAGACTTCCGGCGGTTGAGAGGAGAGACCGGAGCCGGCCCGAAGTTTGGGCCGGCTTCGAGGGTCAGGCCACCGCGTGCGCCCTCAGTCGCGCCGCCCGGGACAAGCGGACCGATCAGGACGGCCCGTAGAAGCCGCGACCCGCCTTGCGTCCGAGTGCGCCCTCTTCGACCAGCGTCGCCAGCCGCTCGGGGATCTCCAAGCCGATTGACTCGCCGATCGCCATCGAGACGTCCAAGCCGACAAAGTCGAGCAGCGCCAGGGGACCCATCGGCAGCCCGGCTCCCATCGTCATGCAGCGGTCGACCGCCTCGGCCTGCATTCCGGTCTGCTCGAGCAGCTTGATCGCGTCGAACAGATATGGGAACAGCAACCGGTTGACCACAAAGCCGGGGATGTCGGGTACTTCGACGGGCGTCTTGCCCATCGCCACGCAGAGCTCGCGTGAGCGCGTGCGCGTGTCCTCGTTGGCATCGTGGGGGAACACCAGTTCGACCAGGTCCATGCGCGGCACCGGGTTGAACACGTGCAGCCCCGCGAACCGCTCCGGCCGTCCGGATGCGCCGGCAAGCTCGTGGATCGACAGCGATGAAGTGGTGGTGGCGATTACCGTGTCCTCGCCGGCTCGCTCGGCGAGCGCCGTGAGCAACGTCGATTTGGCGAAGTGGTCCTCGACGACGGCTTCGACGAGGTAGCTAGCCTCCCCAAATGCGTCGAGGTCGGTGACGATCTTGACCCGCTCGGGGTCCGGTTTGTCCGGCATCCTGCCGCAGGTCTTCGTGACCGCTGCGCGTGCGCGATCAGCCGAGCGTTCGGAGCGGGCGTAAAGCAGCACGTCGCCGCTGCGTGCGGCCACGGCCGCGAGTCCGGTCGCAATCGTGCCTGCGCCTGCGATTCCAAGTGTCTCGTTCAAGCCTGTTCCTGATTCGTGATGTGCTCGTGGCGTGGCCACAGGGTACGCCACAGGGACCTGGCGCGCTTGGTGCATGCAGCCATCGGCGGTGGGCGGGCGGGAACGGGGTCTGCGCGGGCCGCCGGCGCGGCAACGTCAGGGCCCGCGCACCAACAGCCTGTCCCAATTACCCAGTGTGCGGCTGGCGAGCGCCGGACCAAGCGAGTAAATGGGACAGGCTCTAATTCCTGCGGCTGACCTCACTCGAGATCCCAGCGGAAACCGGAGCTCCCGACGGTCGGCGCCAGCGGGCTGCGCGGCAGGCCGGGCGGCGGCGCCTGCTGGTTGTACGCCGACGGCGCGAGGTCGTTGGGCGCGTCGGGATGGAACAGGCTGGCGAGGTACTGGGCTTGCCCGCGGCCGGCTCCAAGCTCCGTCTGGCCGCCCCCGTAGGCGCCGATTTGATGCTCGGAACAGTAGTCGTAGGCGGCGCACAAGTTCGCCAGGCTGCCGATCCTCGAAGGCTTGATGTTGACCATCCGCGGCGCGAACGGCAGGCTTTCGATGTCAGCGATCGAGTGGATCGGAGCATCCCACGTGATCCGGTCGTGGTGCGCGGCGAGCACGTGCGCGGTTGCGCGATCAACCACGTCGGGATCCTCCAGCCAGGCGTCCGGAAACGCGTCCAGGACGCGCTGGTAGAGGAGCGGGTCCGCTGACTGGTCGACGATCGTGCCGTGGTAGAACGCCTTGAAGTCGATCGAGTCCACGGCGCCCAAACGCGCGAGCGCGTCGATCAGCGCCGGCGTCCACGAGCTCGTCGCGTCCAGCTTGAAGCGCAGCGTCGGGTCCAGCCGCAGGCGCAGCGTCACCGGCTCCAGCGTCGGCGGCTCCCCGAGCCGCAACGAGCACACGTAGCGCATCGGCGCAGGCTCGCGGCCGAGCACCGCGTGCAGCGGCTTGCCGGCCTGTCGCAGCGCCAGGTCCAGCGCCGCGCTCTCGAATGCCCAGACCCGGTAGAGCCGCGACACCTCGTGCTTGGGTGCCACTTCAAACAGGTCCAGCGATTCGATCAGCTCGCAGAATTCGCCCAGCGCGTAGCGCCCGGCGAGCTGGTGCACCGCGCCCGCCTGCTGGAACGTCACTTGATCCTGCGTGTCGTAGACAACGTCCTCGCCGGTCCCCTGCAAGCCGCCCCCGTGCAGGTGCACGAGCGTGCACACCCGCTCGAAGCCCGCGGCGACTTCTGCACGTAACCCTTGTAGCGAGTAGCCATCGACCTCGATCGGCAGCTCGGCGAGCAGGTCGAAGGTGGCCACCGCACGAGAGCATACGTAACGGGCCACCCCAGCGCGCCGGCTGCGGGTCGCCAGCAACGCTGGACTACCGCAGTACCGGAGGTTTCCACCGGTTTCACCAGGTGGCGCGAATGTCGTGTCCGAGCTGACTTGGCTCGCTTGTCCGTGGGTCACGAAGTTGCCGCCAAGAACGCACGATTTTCCGGGGGATGTGGCTAAACTAGGCTGGCAGTCGTGCCGTGGAGCTCAATTTCGCTCGTTTTCGCGCCCCGCTGGAGAGGGACCGGTGCCTGACTGGCTCTCCACACTCCTTGATGGCGCAGTGGCAACCATCCTCGCCACTGGGGCCACCCTGATTTTCACTTGGCGAGCCACTTGGACACCCTATGAGGACCAAGCCACCAAGCTTGCTCTCGACATCGATCGCATGTTCATCACTCACCCACAGCTCCGAGTCTATTTCTATGAGGAGAAACCCTTCCCATCGCGGGGCCAGCCTGATTATCCTCTCGCTGAGGCGGTTAGAGAGTTCGTGGCCGACTGCCTCGAGGGCATCTGGGACAACCAAGCCGTTTACAACGACGACGATTGGCGGTCCTGGCTCAAGTACATCCAAGACATGCTCGCAAGCAGTCCGGGCCTACTTGCGCTGATAGAGGACGATGCCAAGCTGATGGAGGAAGATAACGAAGCCGACCCCTGGTACCCGAGCCTCGGCAAGGCTAACGGCATCCTCGATAGGAAGTCCTATAAGCGGCCAAGCTTCGAACGGCTCCGGCAACTTGTGAACGATCTTAGGCAGAGGCGTGGCACCTGACCCGCTATTCTCGAGGCGCAACGAAGACAAGCTTCACGCTAGGCTCGCTCGCCACGTCCCGACTGTGCCATCAGTGCAAATGGAGCCGGGTGCGCCCGGCTACCACCTCATATACGATATCTGGGCGCCCAGCCTTCCGTCTTGGGAGACGCTCGCAGATTTTCTCTCTGCCTGTGCGGAAGCGGTTAAGGCAGACGTACTGAACATCATCGTGGAACCTTTTCCCAACGGTGGGGTGACCGGCGTCGCCATCTTGAGCGCGAGCCATATAGCGGTGCACACTTGGCCGGAGCGCGGGTTTGCGGCGCTGGACATCTTCACGTGCGCCCGGCCTATGGAGCACGGACCCGTGCAGGCAGCCATCGACGAGTACTTCAGCCCCACCACCTCGGTGAGCCGCCAGATTGCTAGAGGGAGCCAGCCGATGCGGGCCGCGGGCAGCACAGAGAGCGTCTTCGTCGAGCGAGCACCCGACGCAGCCGAAGAGAGGCATTACCCGACCGACGGCCACTTGCGAGCCATAGACAGCCGGCAACAGCGGGTCGAAACTTTCACGTCCCCGTCTCTGGGTCCCGTGCTCGCTCTCGACGGCGTCCTGCAGGTGGCTCAGCTCGACGCCTACGTCTACCACGAGCTGATCGCCCACCCGGCCCTGTGCGCCCACCCGACGCCGTCGGTCGTAGCCATTGTCGGAGGAGGCGACGGGCATACCGTGATCGAGGTCCTGAAACACCAGGCGGTAAAAAAGGTACACGTGCTGGAGATCGACCCCGTTGTCATTCAGGTTTCCCGGGAGCTGTTTCCGGGAGTGGACGCCGCGTTCAGCGACCCACGTGTCACCGTCCATATCGGGGACGGGATGGGCACACTGGTCGATCTGCTCGAGCCGCCCGACGTGGTGATCGGTGACCTGACGGATCCAGTCGGTCAAGCGGAAAGGTTTGTCACCGAA
The DNA here is from genome assembly GCA_963709135.1 of uncultured Solirubrobacterales bacterium. Lineage (GTDB taxonomy): Bacteria > Actinomycetota > Thermoleophilia > Solirubrobacterales > Solirubrobacteraceae > Palsa-465. The sequence continues at coordinate 562,254 of CAVPVI010000015.1, forward strand.
GAGTTCTTCAACCTGGCCCACAGGGTGCTCGCAGCGGACGGAATCCTCGTCAACCAGACGTCGTCGCTCCACTACCATCCGGCCGTCGTACGCCGCTGCCTTGCGGCGGCTCGCAACACCTTCAATAGCGCCAGCCTACTGACCGGCGCCATAGCTACTTATCCTGGCGCGTGGTGGACGTTCGTGGTGGGAGCCAAGCGCGGTGACCCACGTCAAGCCGCGAGGACGCCCGAGCTGGACACCCGGCTCTACGACCCCAGCCTTCACTCGTGGTACTTCGTCCCTGACCGGATCGTGACATCTCTGCTAGGGCGCGTGGCGTGAAGACCGGACTAGCCTCGATCTCGCGGTCAAGATCCGGCCGGTGACAGCGTCTCTGACACTGCAGGCTGAACGTCACCCGTTGACACAACCAGAGTAGCTGTCAACCTACCTATCGGGCGGGGCCGTCGTCGTCCTCGCTCCAGAAGAGCGCGACCAGAAGCGCAACTAGCAAGGCAGCCGTCACTGCGGCTCTAACGATGAAGTACGAGGTCGAGTGCTTGGCGGCCGTATCGCCGAGCGTGAACACGCCCAGAATCACCGCGATCGCGACGCCTATGAAGTCGCGAATTGAATCGTGGCGCGCATGGATCTTGTGAGCCATATCCGCGAGTCGCTCTCTAACGACCCGCTCGCGTACGCCGAGGCCGCGCGCGTTCGAGCCCTTCTCATAGAGGCTGCGCTCGTCGTGATAGTGGAAGACGTTTGGCACGAGTCGACGCGAAAGCGTGGTCGCAACGTCCGTGCGAATGGTCTCGAGCTTCCCGCTACCGCGCCGGCGGCGTGAATAGTCGAGTTGCTCCACCGCTTTAGCCAGCCACCACTGATTGTGGAGCAAAACTGCGTGCGGTATCAACAAGTACGGGCTGAGCCCGACCGAATTCCGAATTCCCTCGGCGTCGAATGCGCGATCACCTGCAGAAGCGACGAACAAGGTGCCTTTGTGGAACGAGCGCACGGATTGTTCGTCATGGTCCGTCTCGCGGAAGACGTCGGCCAACTCGTCGCCGTCGATCTCGGCGAAGTCGAGCAGGCCGCAAACGAGGCCGCCGAGCGCTTTGAGCCGGCCTGAGGGCGAAACGGCGCCCTCTTCGTCTAGCACCCCTTCGATGTCGCTGCAGATGTTCCCGTTCTCGACGCCGTGCTTCTTGAAGCAGCTGTGCACGACCTGCACCGTACCGGCGCGCGGCCCGTCGATGTCCACCGCACGCCGCTCTCTCTTAAGCTGAAACACCTCCTCAGCCAACTTCTGCAGCGCCTCGTCCGGCCCGGTGCCGTCGACCGCGTTCGTGCCTGTTCCGACATCGAACGTGACAAATGGGTGCCGTTTGCCTACGTCAACCGGCGTCGCGTCCGTCCCGTCTCGAGCCACACCTTCGCTCGGCTGCCAGAGTTTCATAAGCTTGATCAGGTCATACTCGTTCAGCGCAGGCGCGTTATCGCTCGGGTCCGGCCCGAGCACGAGATGGAGCACGGAGAGCTTGCTGCGATGGAAGTCCGTCCGTGACGCGCGCAGAAGGAAGCGCAGTGACCGCTCCGACTCGATGACCCGATCCCTGTCCAGACGCAGCGGAACCAGGCGCCCCTCCGACCGGAAGACCACCTCGTCCGGGAACGTTACCGACACGAGCGCCCACTCCCGGGGCACCACTTGGGCGTGCGTCGAGAAGGGCGTAGGCGGGCCGGCCCGCCGGTCCGAGCCCGGATCAGCATACGCGAGAATATCCTCCTCGAAGGAGCGCAGCGGGTCCGCCTCGTCGTCTCTCGCAAGCTCCGCCGCGACGACGTCACGCACTTGACGACGCAGCTTCCAGCGCGCGCGCCGGGGTTCACGCGCCGGCTTGAGAACAAGGTGGATGGCAATCCCGTAGTCGCGTATCCCGCCCTGCGCGTCTATCTTCGGGCCACGGTCATCGGGAGCTGGATCGACGAACACGGGCTTCTCCTGCGACACCAGTTCCGCGAGCTCGATCGTGGCGCCTCGAAGACCGTCGAAGGAGCGGATAAGGTCAACATCCTGCTCGAGGCGTGGAACCTCGAGCGCGCTGTAGAGATCCGTGAGAAAGTCGCGCACCACTTTCGGATCCAACTTCTCGACCGGCGAGCCGTCGATCGGGAACGCAACGAGCATCAGGGTCTGCGCGCTTTTACGGTTTTCGCCAAGCGCCGGCTGCACGTACGGAATCGGCACGCGGCGAGCACCCAGTGCGTGCATCACCCGCACACGGTCGAGGGGCTTCATCGAGTCGCCGTCGAGCCTGGCTTTTGCCGGGTCGTGGATCTCTCCGAACGTCGCCTCGAGCGAGTGGCCGGCAGCCCGCGCATCTTCGTGGAGCGCCCGGACCGCTTTCTCGACGAGCATCCGACCGATGTGGGGCGGTTTCCCCCTTTGGCTCGCCTCGACTGCGATGTACGACAGCAGTCCGCACTTGCTGGCCGCGTAGTACTCCGCCGCAGCGAAGCCGACGACGTGTGGCGGCCCGCCGGGTATGCTCGCAACGATGAAGTGAAGGATCGGCGAATCGTCGGGGCCGTCGGTGCCTTCTCCCCAAAGGGCCTCACGGTGCGTCTTCAGGGTCTCCCGCTCCTCCTTCAGCGGAAAGCTCCGCTCGTAGAGACCGTTCTTCGCGTGGATCAATTCGAGCAGCCGGTCGTCGCGGTGATCGCGGAGATCGAGGAAGTCGGGATCCGGCTGGTCGGCAACGTTCATCGCTCGAGGCACGCGCCGATGCTGCGTCGGCTTCCGCTAGCTCGGGATTGCATCGGAGACGCCGCGCAGCCAGTCGACCGTCTGGCGGATCCCGTCTCCGAGGTCGACCTGTGCCTCCCAGCCGAGCACGCGGCGCGCCTTCTCGACCGACGGCCAGCGGCGCACGACGTCGACCTCGAAGCTCGGCAGGTGCTCGAGCGCGAACTCGGCGGGGTCGTTCCCACATGCCTCCCAGATGACGGCCGCAATCTGCGCGACCGTCAGCTCCTGCGAGGCCGAGATGTTGAAGTCCTCGTTCTCCGCTGCCGGCGAGGCCATCGCGGTGACGATCCCGTCGGCGATGTCGTCGACGTGCGTGAGCGTCCGCGTGTGCTCGCCGGAGCCGAAGATCTGCAGCGGACGCTGGCCCGCGAGCACCTTCGCGATCAGGTCGGGCACGGCGTGTGCGATGCCGGGCTCGTCGCGGTCCGGCAGCTCGCCCGGCCCGTAGGCGTTGAACGGGCGGCAGATGGTGTACGCGAGCCCGTGCTGATCGTGCGCAGCGCGCGCACACACCTCGCCCGCGAGCTTCGAGAAGCCGTACGCGGAGCGCGGGGTGGGGCAGACGAGCACGTGCTCCTCGGTTGTCGGATACTCGGTCGCGCGCTCGAACACCATCGAGGAGGACACGTACACGAGCCGCTCGACGCCGTGGTGCACGCCCGCCTCGACGATCGCGCCCGTGAGCGCGTTGTTGACGAGCGTCAGCGTGAACGGCAGCTTGTGGAAGTTCGCGATGCCGCCGACGATCGCCGCCAGGTGAATCACTCGCGGGCAGCCCCGCAGGGCCGCCCGCGCGACCTCGCGCTCGCGCAGGTCGCCCTGATGGATCTCGCAGGACTCGCGGATCCACGGTGCAGGCTCGCGATGGTCGGCGACGCGCACCTCGAACTCGCCGTCGCGCAGCAACCGGCGGACGACGGCGCTGCCGATCGTGCCGGCCCCGCCGGTCACCAGCACGCGCGTCACAGGGCGCCGCCGGACGGTCCGTGCGTGGCGCCCGCGGAGCGCTGCAGGCCGGCCAGGGCCGCCGCTTCGGAGCCGTAGGCGAACACCTGCGCGGATCCGAGCGCGTTCCAGGGGTCTACCACCAGGCAGTCCGCCCGAGCGTGGGCGACGATCTGCGCCAGCATCGCCGGTCCCTCGAACTCGGAGTGGTTGGTCGCCACGATCACGACCTCGGCGTCCTCGAGTACATCGTGCAGCGGCTGCGTGGGCGTCATCGCGTGCGGGTCGCAGACGGCTACGTCGGCGAGCTCGCGCTCCAGCAGCCGGATCAGCTTCGGCGACAGCGAGTCGCGCTCGTCGTCGGTGTCGCGCTTGAAGGTCAGGCCGAGTACCGCCACCTTGAGGTTGGCCAGTGACCCGAGTCGGCGCTTGACCCCTTCGACCAGGAACAGCGGCACCGACTCGTTCACGCGTGAGACCGCCAACAACATTCCGGGCGCATTCGAACGCTCCTCGGAGAACGCGAAGTCCTTGCGCAGGCAGGTTCCGGCGGTCAACCCGGGCATCGCGATGCCGCCCCTCGGGTAGTCGTGGTTGATCAACTCGATCACGTCGAACACGTTCGCGCCGTAGCGCTCGCAATCCATCATCAGCAGGTTGGGCAGCGCGAAGGTCGCGTAGCGCAGAATGTTGGTCCAGATCTTCGCGAGCTCGGCCTGCACCGGCGTGGTGCGCACGATCGGCGCCCCGAACACGGCGAACAGCGCCGCGGCACGCTCGGTAGACGCCTCGCCGACGCCGCCGACGATGCACGGCAGCGTCGTGATCTCGCCCACGAATTGACCGGCGGCGATCCGTTCTGGAGCGTGGGCCACGAACACCTCCTCGCCGACGCGCAGGCCGCGGCGCTTCTCGACGTAGCCCGCGACGAACTCGGTCGTTCCCGGCGCGATCGTGGAGCGCAGGATCAAGGCGTGGCCGGGGCGCAGCAGCGCCAACAGGTCGTCGATCGCGGCGCGCACCTGGCGCAGATCAGACTCGATGTGCGAGAAGCTCGGCGTGCCAATCGTGATCACGATGTCGTCGGCGCGGGCGGCGTCGACGGCGCGATCGCTCAGCTCCAGCCTGCCGCTGCGCAGCACGCGGTCCAGCAGCTCCTGCGTGCCGGCTTCGATGAACGGCATGCGGCCGGCGCGCAGCGCCTCGAGCACGGCGCCGTCGTGATCGATCCCCAGCACGCGCAGCCCGCGGTCGGCGAAGCACAGCGCCAGCGGTAGCCCGACGCGGCCGAGGCCGATGACCGAGACGAACCGCTCGCCGTTCATAGGCGCGCCGGCGGCGCCAGCGGGTCCTCCTCGTCGTCGTCGGGCAGCGGCGTCGCTGCCTCGAGCGCGCTGACGCTCGCCAGCGGCGCGAGCCCGGGCTCGGCGGCCTGCCCTCGCACCTCGCCGGCGAACGCGATCTGATCAAGCCGTGCGATCTCGCGCTCGCCCTCGATCCGGGCGGGGTGATCGCCGGGCAACTGCCGGATCAGTGCGCGGATTCTGGCTCTGAGCTGGAGCGCGAAGTGCGGCGTCGAGGCGCCCATCAGCGCCCTCACATCATCGACGGTGACGTCGTGGTCGGCGCGCAGCAACTCGGGGTTCTCGAATTGGCTCATCACGCGAAAGCGTAGCGGCCGCCTCCCCGTCAGGGTTTTACCGCGTGCACAGGCGCCATGTACCCTTTGGAGGCCCACACCAGACACCCGCAAGGAGGATGCGATGCCGGGCCTTTCCGGGCGCATGTCGACCGTAGTCAAAGCGAAGATCTCGAAGCTCCTCGACCGCGCCGAGGATCCGGCTGAGACGCTCGAGTACAGCTACCAAAAGCAGATCGAGCAGCTCCAGAACGTCAAGAAGGGGATCGCGGACGTGGTCACCGCCAAGAAGCGCCTCCAGCTCCAGGAAGAGAGCTACAAGGCGCAGGTGGTCAAGCTCGATACGCAGGCGCGCCAAGCACTTGCCGCGGGCAGGGAGGACCTGGCCAGAACCGCGCTGGAACGCAAGAACGTGGCCCAGACCGACCTGCAGTCGCTGGATTCGCAGATCGCGGCGCTGGAGCAGCAGCAAGAGCAATTGACTGCCTCCGAGCAGCGCCTGCGGACCAAGATCGAGCAGTTCCGCTCCAAGAAGGAAGTGATCAAGGCGCAGTACTCGGCCGCCGAGGCGCAGGTCAGGATCTCCGAGGCCGCGACCGGTGTCGGCGAGGAGATGGCCGACGTCGGCCTCGCGATGCAGCGGGCGATGGACAAGACCGAGCAGATGAAGGCGCGCGCGAGTGCCGTGCAGGAGCTCGAAGCCGCGGGCACGTTCGAGGATCTGACAACGCTGACACCCGGCGAGGACGACCTCGATCGCCAGCTCAAGGCGCTCTCGAGCACGAGCGAGGTCGACGCCGATCTCGCGAAGCTGAGAGCCGAGCTGGGCGTGGCGGCGCCGCAACCGCCGGCGGGAGCGCTGCAGGCGGGCGCGAGTGCCGCCGCGGGCGAGCTCGAGGCCGGCAGCTCCGTCGGCGAGGGAGCGCCGTCCAACGAGCCGGCGAGCGAGACCAGCGACGCGGACGCGGAGCAGGCGCAATGATCGTCAGGATCGCAACCGAGGGCCAGTACGAGCTGAGCGCTGCCGAGGCGGCGGAGTTGAACAAGCTCGACAACGTCGCGGTCGCAGCCTGCGATGCCGGCGATGAAGCCGGCTTCCTCGCGAGCTATGGGCGGCTACTCGCGTTCGTGCGCTCGGCCGGGACACCGCTCGGCGCTGAGGACCTCGTCGGCTCCGACCTGATCCTGCCGCCGCCCGACGTGTCCTTCGAGGAGGCCAGCTCGGACTTCAGCGGCGAAGGACTGCTTCCCGCATAGCGGCGGCGCGGCTGGCCGGCGAGCGGCGCGCCTGAGCGCACAAACCGCTCGGCGCCGGCCCACTACTAGCCCACTAGGAGCGCGGGTTCGTAACCGATTCCGGGAGATTCGCGCCAGCGAATCTCCCAAGGACGCGCGTTAGCGCGTCCTTGGATGCGCGGGTCCGTAACCGATGCCGGGAGATTCGCGCCAGCGAATCTCCCAAGGACGCGCGTTAGCGCGTCCCTAGATAGGGATTCCCCAGAGCGGGAACCAGCGGCTCAGCTCGGGCTCGATCGGCAACTCCTTGACCATCTGCGCCTTCAGCACGAACTCGCGCTCGGTGTCACGCTGCTGCTCGCCGCCGGCTGGGACGAACGGGTAGTAGGCGCCGCGCTTGTAGTTGTAGATCCAGTAGATGCGCTTGCCCTTGGCGTCACGGAACGCGAACACCGCGCACAGCACGCGCTCGCCGTAGCCGCCGCCCTGCAGCGCCGAGCTGACGGCGTTGATCCCGACCACGAGGTCCTCGAAGCCGCTGCCACGGAGCACCAGCCAGCGGAACGAGAAACTATCGTCGGAGCTCTCGACGGACGTACCGCTGTCGCTGGCGGTGGCCTTCACGACCTGCTCCATGTCGCGCACGATCGACTCGAAGTCGGCGGTCGCCAGCGGCTGGAAGACGATCGCGGCGCTGCCGGCGGAGATGATCGAGAGCTCCTGGAGCGCCACATACGCGGTGCTGATCGCGAACAGCCGATCAGGCGCCGGCCCGGCTAGCTTGCGCTTGCCGGTGATCACATTCAGGAAGCCCACGCCGTGTGCGCCTCAGCCTCGAACGGTAGTAGCGGGAGTTGCGGTTGGGGCACTTCGGTGGGTAGCACTTAGTTCGTCCCCTGCAGCTGTATTTCGAGCCGCTGCAGACGGGCGATCCGCGCGTCCAGCGTCGGATGCGTGGCGAACAGCGTGCTGATCGAGCGCTTGGCCTTCGGCGGGAAGATATAGAAGGCTGCCATCTGGCTGGACGCCTTGCGCAGGTCGCGCATCGGAACCTGGCCCATCCCGTCGTCGATCTTCTGCAGCGCCGAGATCAGCGCACTGGGGCGTCCGGTGATGATCGCCGAGCCACGATCGGCGGCGAACTCGCGGTAACGCGAGAGCGCCTGCAGCAGCAGCCACGAGATCACGTATACGAGCGCCGAGACGAGCATCAGGACGACGGCGGCAGCGGCTCCCTGGTTGTTCCTGCCGCCGCGGCCACCGAAGGCGCCACCGAAGAAGAACTCGATCTGCACGATGAACGCCGCGATCGACGCGAAGAAGCTGGCGAGCGTCATCACCATCACGTCGCGGTTGGCGATGTGGGTCAGCTCGTGTCCGAGCACCGCCTCGATCTCGCCCGGCTCCAGCAGCGCCAGCAGGCCGGTGGTCACGCACACGGTCGCGGTCTTCGGCGAGCGTCCGACCGCGAACGCGTTCGGCATCGGCGTCCGCGCGATTGCGACGTGCGGCTTGGGCAGATCCGCTTGGATGCACAGACGCTCGATGATCGCGTGCAGCTTCGGGGCGTCTTGCGGGGAGACCTCGTGCGCGCCCATCGTCGCCAGCGCGATCTTGTCGGAACTGAAGAACTGCACCAGGAACAGGCCGCCGGCGATCACGGCGATCAAGACCGCGCCCGCTCCGGACGCGAACAGGACCGCGATCAGCGCCGTGTAGACGAGCCCCAACAGGAACAGGGTCAGCAGCATCCGCACTTGCAGGCCGGTGTCCTTACCGAATGAAGTTTTGCGTGTCATCTCGTAGTCAATCTTGGCAGAACGTCATAAGCAGCTCGTGAAAAGCGTGTCGGAGCTGCATATGTCGTGGCCAGAGCGCGGGGCACCCGCCTTCCTGCGCGCGCCCTCAGCGGTGGGTGCGATACCAATCGATCGTACGCTCCAGGCCGGCACGCAGCTCGACCGCGGGCGCCCACCCGGTGGCGCTGCGCAGCTTCCTGTAGTCGACCCACTGTCGATCGATCTCGCCCGCGAGCGCGCCGCTGCCGAGGATCCGGGGCGACACGCCGGTGCCGGCCAGCTCGCAGATCAGCGTCACGACGTCGAGCACGCGGTGGGGTTGGCCGCAACCGGCGTTGAACGCCTCGCCGGCGCCCTCACCGCGGCCGAGCGCTGCGGCAATCGCAAGGTAGGCCGCCACGGCGTCCTCGACGTACAGAAAGTCGCGTTCCGGCGAGCCGTCGGAGCGGACCACGGGGGCGCGGCCCGCGAGCGCCGCGCCGACGGCCTCCGGGACCAGCCGCGAGCCGTTGTAGTCCCCGCCGCCGTAGACGTTGGCGAACCGGGTCACCGCGACCGGCAGTCCCCAGGTGTGCCAGTAGGACCGCGCCAGCAGATCCGTCGCGGCTTTGGAGACGTCGTACGGGTAGGTCGGCATCAGCGGCATGTCCTCACGGTAGGGGAGCGGCTGGCTGCCATATGCCTTGTCCGAGGAGGCCACCACGATCCGCTTGACGGCGTGGTGGCGGCAGGCCTCCAGCAGTAGCCAGGTGCCGCGCATGTTCGTCTCGAACGTCGACAGCGGCGCGCGGTTGGCGATCGGGACGAGCGTCTGCGCAGCGAGGTGGAAGACCGTGTCGATCTCGTACTCGACCAGCGCCCGCGCGAGCATGCCGTCGCTGAGGATGTCGCCGTGCACCACCGACACGCGGGGCTGCAGTCCCATCGCGCACAGCGCCGAGCGCACCGGATGGTCGCGGCGCACGACCGTCACGGCGGCGCCGGCAGCCAGCAGCGAGCGCACGAGCCAGCCGCCGAGCAACCCGTAGGCGCCGGTGACGAGCACGCGGGCGCCGCCGTAGCCGGCGCCGTGCGCCGGCTCGCCGCCGGCCACGGTGCCCGCAGCGCCGCTCACTTCGCCGGCCGGCTCGGCGCTCGCGCTCATCCGAGCGCTTCCTCGATGAACCGCAGGCTGAGCGCCTGCAGCTGCTCGTCGTGCTGGATCGAGCGGTGGTCCCCGCCCGGGATCACGACCAGCCGGCAGGGGGCCTTGGTGCGGCGCGCGAGCTCGCGTGAGCTCGCGACAGGCACGCGCTCGTCATTCTCCGCGTGCAGGATCAGCAGTGGCGCGCGCAGCGACTGCGCGGCGCTCAGCATGTCGTTGCCGGCGAGGAACGCGTCGAACGCCGGTTCGTCCGCTGTGAAGCTGTACGCGTGCGCCGCCAGTCCGGCTCGCAGTCGCTGCGACGGGGCCGGGCAGATCGCGACGATCGCTGCGGGTCCGAGCAGGCTGGCGCTGACGAGCGCCAGGTAGCCACCCATGCTCGAGCCGCGCACCGCCACGGGGACCTGTCCTGCGAGCCGCTCGCGGAGATGCTGTGCGATCGCGATGACATCGAGCGCCGCGCCCGCGCCCAACGGTCCGTCGCTGTCGCCGTGCCCGCGCTGGTCGAAGCAGATCGCGGCGAAGCCGGCGGCCTGTGCGAGCCGGGCGAAGTCGCTGTGGTTCTCCTTGCAGGATCCGGCTCCGTGCAGGATCACCAAGCCGGCACGGTCGCCGCGCGGCGTGGCCGGCAGCCACAGGGTGTAGGCGAGCCCATCGAACCTGCCGTGCTCGGTCGGGGGCGCGGCGCCGGCGTTACGGGCGCCGGCGTTACGGTCGGAGGCGGACACGCGACGATAATGCCGGATAATCGCGCGGTGAGCACCGTCACGACCGGATCGCTGTCGCACGTGTACCCGCTCGGCAGCCGCATCAACGAACGCGGCCATCTCGAGTTCGGTGGCTGCGACGCGCTCGAGCTGGCGCACGAGTTCGGAACGCCGGCCTACATCGTCGCCGAGGACGATCTGCGTGCGCGGGCGCGCGCGTTCCTGCGTGGACTGCGCGTGCTGCATCCCGACAGCGACGTGCTGTTCGCCTCCAAGGCGTTCCCATGCACGGCGGTCTACCGGCTGCTCGCCGCCGAGGGGCTCGCGTGCGACGTGGCGTCCGGGGGCGAGCTGGCGCTGGCGTTGCGCGCCGGCTTTGACCCGGCGCGGATCTACCTGCATGGAAACGCCAAGTCCGAGCGCGAGCTGCGCGAGGCGCTGGCGGCAGGCGTCGGGCACGTGGTGCTCGATTCGTTTGACGACCTCGACCGGCTCGAGCGGGTCGCCGCCGAGCTCGGCTGCGTGCAGGACGTGCTGGTGCGCGTCGCGCCTGACGTTACCGGCGAAACGCACGCTTCGATTTCGACCGGGCAGGCGGACTCGAAGTTCGGCTTCGGGCTCGGGGAGATGCCTGAGGTGACGCAGCGGCTGGCGACGCATCCGCACCTGCGGCTGGTGGGGCTGCACTGCCACATCGGCTCGCAGCTGCTGGCGCTCGAGCCGTTCCGCCGCGCGGTCGCCGCGATCGCGCCGCTCGGCGACTTCGAGGTTTACAACTTGGGCGGTGGCCTCGGCGTCGCCTACACCGCCGCGCAGGAGCCGCCCTCGATCTCCGACTACCTCAGCACGCTCGTGCAGGCCGCGCACGCGCACCTCGGCGTCGACAAGCGGCTGCTGATCGAGCCCGGGCGCGCGCTGGTCGCCAACTCGACCGTCACGCTGTACACGGTGCAGACCGTGACTCGCAACGTCTCGATCTGGGTGGCGGTCGATGGCGGCATGTCCGACAACCTGCGGCCGATGCTCTACGGAGCGCCATACGAGGCTGTGATCGCCGACCGCCCGGCGGCGGCCCCGACCGAGCGCTGCCGCCTGGTCGGCAAGCACTGCGAGTCCGGCGACGTGATCGTCGCCGATGTCGGCCTCCCCGACCCGGCCCCGGGCGACATCATCGTGACGCCGGCCACGGGCGCCTACGGCCACGCGCTGGCCAACAACTACAACGGCGTCCCGCGCCCGCCGGTGATCTTCGTGCGCGACGGCAACGCGCACGTCGTCGTGCGGCGGGAGACCTACGACGATCTGACCAGCCGGGACGTGCTCGATGGGGAGCGCGGCGATGGCTGAGTCACGGCCTCCGTTTCGCGTCGGGCTGCTCGGTCGGGGCACCGTCGGTGGTGCGTTCGCGCAGCTGCTCGGAGCCCGGGCGGAGCGGATCGAGCAGATCACCGGCATGCGGCCGCAGATCTCGGGCGTGCTGTCGCGCAGCAGCGGATCGTTCGACGAGATCCTCGCTGGGTCTGAGCTGATCGTCGAGCTGATCGGTGGGATCGAGCCCGCCCGCGAGTACGCGCTGCGCGCGATGCGCGCCGGGCGCCACGTCGTCACCGCCAACAAGCAGCTGCTCTCCCAGTACGGCGAGGAGCTGTTCGACGCCGCCCGGAGGGGCGGCGTGCAACTCCGCTTCGAGGGCGCGGTGGCGGGCGTCGTACCGGCCGTGCGCGTGATCGGAGAGTCGCTGGCGGGCGCGAGGATTGATCGCGTGCACGGGATCGTCAACGGCACCACCAACTTCATCCTGAGCGAGATGGCGAGGTCCGGGATCACCTTCCAGCAGGCGCTGGCCGAAGCGCAGCGGCTCGGCTACGCCGAGGCCGATCCCAGCGAGGACGTCGACGGCCGCGATGCCGCCGCGAAGATGGCGATCCTGGCGCGGCTCGCGTTCGATACGCCCGTCCACGTCGACCAGGTTCGCTATGAGGGGATCGAGCAGATCACCCCCGACGACATGGAGTACGCCCGCGAGCTTGGTCTCGGGCTGAAGCTGATCGGCACCGCCGAGCGGATCGGCGAGCGGCTGTCGGTGCGCGTGCACCCGGCATTCCTGTACCCGGGACATCCGCTCGCGTCGGTCAATGGCCCGTTCAACGCGGTCACGATCGAATCGCCCCAGATCACGGAGATCACGATGTCCGGGCCCGGTGCCGGTGGACCGCAGACCGCGACGGCGGTGCTCGGCGACGTCGTCAGCGCGATGATCCCGCCGGCCTCATCGGTACACCCGACCCGCAGGCTGTCGCTTACCGACGAGGTCGTCTCGGCGTTCTACCTGCATCTCGAAGTCGACGACGAGCCCGGCGTGCTCGCGCAGGTGGCGCAGGTGCTCGGCCAGAAGGGAGTCTCCGTGAAGTCGGTCGTGCAGAAGGGGCTGGGCGACCAGGCACGCCTGGTGATGGTCTCCCATCCGGTGCTCGAGTCGCGCTTCCGGGCCGCGATGGCGGAGCTCGCCGCCCTGCCGGTGCTGCGCTCGCCGCCGCGCGCGATCCGGGTGATCGAGGAGGAGTTCGGCTAGACGGGGCCTCACGAGACCTAAATCCGGTACATCGGCTATCCTGGCAAGACCTTTACCTAGCACCGTAATAATCCGGGATGGTTCCAAGTGCCAGAACAAACGGCTCCCACCGATGACGACAGGTGGTTCGCGGCGATCGTCGATTCCTCCGAGGACGCGATCACCAGTGCAACTCCGGATGAGCTGTTCGTGAGCTGGAACCGCGGGGCCGAGAGGCTCTATGGGTACTCGGCAGGGGAAGTGATCGGACAGCCGATGTCGCTGATCGATGCGCCCGACGAGCGCCCACCCGTGGCGGCGACGCTCGCCGCCCGCGTGTTCGCCGGCGAGCGTATCGTGGCGCGCGAAGTGGTCCGACGTCGCAAGGACGGCACCCTGATCACGGTCTCGCTGACGATGTCGGAGATCAAGGACGCGAACGGGCGGGCGCTGGGGGTCTGCTCGATTTGTCGTGACGTCACCGAGCACAGGCGCACGCTGGCCGCGCTGACCGAGGCCGAGGAGCGCTTTCGCAGCGCTTTCGACGGTGCTCCCACAGGGATGACGATCACGTCGCTCGACGCGCTGTTCGTGCGCGTCAACGACGCGTTCTGCGAGTTGGTCGGCTACCCGCGTGAGCAGCTCGAGGGGACCAGCTTCGAGGCGATCACCTACCCCGATGATCGGGCGATGCACGCCGAGCCGCTGCGCGCGATGCGTGCCGGCGAACGTGATTCGTTCGCCACCGAGAAGCGCTACGTGCACGCCGACGGGCACGCGGTCGAGGTGGCGATGCAGGTCAACCTGATCCGTCACGCGGACGGCGCTCCGGCTTACTTCCTGTCGCAGACGCAGGACATCACGGAGCGCAAGCGGTACGAGACGCAGCTCCTCTACCACGCCGATCACGACGCGCTCACCGGGCTGCTCAACCGCCGGGCGTTCGCGCGGGCGCTGGAAGCGCAAGCCGCATTCGTGGACCGCTACGGACCGGTTGGGGCGATCCTGATCCTGGATCTCGACAATTTCAAGTACGTGAACGACACGCTCGGGCACCAGGTCGGCGACGAGTTGATCGTCGGCGTCTCACAGCGGCTCAGTCAGCGCCTGCGCGCCTCGGATGTGCTCGCCAGGCTCGGTGGCGACGAGTTCGGCGTGTTGCTGCCGAAGGCCGACACGCAGGACGCGCGGATCGTCGCGGAGGGCCTGCTCGAGGCGCTGCGCGGCCAGACGGTCACGGTCGCGGGGGTGCAGTGCACGGTCACAGCCAGCCTCGGAATGGCCACGTTCGGCGAACAGCCGGGCCTGGGCGCCGACCAGGTGCTCGTCAACGCGGACCTGGCGATGTACGACGCCAAGGAGGCCGGCGGCGACCGCCTCGCGAGGTTCAACTCCGGCGATCAAAGGCAGACGCGAATGACCGGCCAGGTTCGGTGGGTGGCCCGGATTCGCGCGGCGCTCGATCGTGATCTGTTCACGCTGGTCGCGCAGCCGATCGTCGAGCTCGGACCGGGCACCGTCAACCAGTACGAGTTGCTGCTGCGGATGATCGACGAGCGCGGCATGCTGATCGCACCCGAGCCGTTCCTGCGCGTCGCCGAGCAGCTCGACCTGGTACGGCAGATCGACACCTGGGTGGTGACCAATGCGATCCGGACCCTGGCCCGGCTCGATCCCCGGCATCGGAACGTCGTGATCGAGCTGAATCTGTCTGGCCGCTCGCTCACTGACCGCGAGTTGCTCGACGTGATCGACGCCGAGCTCAGAGCCGGGAAGCTCGCGCCCGAGCGCTTGATCTTCGAGATCACCGAGACCGCCGCGGTCGCCGGTGTCGCGCAAGCCCGTGAGTTCGGACAGCGCCTGTCGGAGATCGGCTGCCGCTTCGCCCTGGACGACTTCGGCGCCGGTTTCGGGACCTTCTACTACCTCAAGCAATTGCGCTTCGATATCGTCAAGATCGCGGGCGAGTTCGTCCGTGATTGCGCCCGCGACAGGACCGACCAGCTGATGATCAAAGCGATCGTCGACATCGCTCGCGGCATGGGCAAGCGCACGATCGCCGAATTCGTCGGCGACGTCGAGACCGTGAACTTGCTGACCGAACTGGGCGTCGATTACGGTCAGGGCTATCACCTCGGGAGGCCGGCGCCGCTTGCCGAGCAACTCCTGGTCTCCTGAGGATTTCAGGCGGCTCGGCGGGATCAGCTGTCCTCTGGCATCCTGAGCCTCGATGCCCGGCTTGATCGAGCGCTACCGCAAGCGCCTTCCGTTCGCCGCGGACGACCCCGTCGTCTCGCTGCAGGAGGGCTCAACGCCGCTCGTGCTCGCTCCACGGCTGTCTGAGCGGACCGGCGTGGAGGTGTGGCTGAAGTTCGAGGGCGCCAACCCGACCGGATCGTTCAAGGATCGTGGTATGACCTGCGCCGTGTCGGCGGCTGTGCGCGACGGCGCCAAGGCTGTCATCTGCGCCTCGACCGGCAACACCGCAGCCTCCGCGGCGGCGTACTCCGCGCGTGCCGGCCTGCGCTGCGCGGTGATCGTGCCCGAGGGCAAGATCGCCACCGGCAAGCTGGCACAGGCGCTGATGCACGGCGCCCGCGTGATCGCCCTGCACGGTAACTTCGACGACGCGCTGCGGCTCGTGCGCGAGCTCACCGCGCGGCATCCGATCGCGCTCGTCAATTCGGTCAACGAGTTCCGGATCGAAGGTCAGAAGACGGCCTCGTTCGAGATCGCCGAAGCGCTCGAGGGCGCGATCGATGCCCTCTGCCTCCCGGTTGGCAATGCCGGCAACATCACGGCGTATTGGCGCGGGTTCAATGAGATCGCGCTGCGGCCGAGGATGTTCGGCTTCCAGGCGGCCGGCGCCGCACCGCTTGTGCTCGGCGCCCCGGTGCCCAATCCCGAGACGGTCGCAAGTGCGATCCGGATCGGCAACCCCGCGCGCTGGGAGGAGGCGATGGACGCGATGACCTCCTCCGGCGGATCCGTGGCGGCGGTCACCGACGAGCAGATCCTGGAGGCGTACCGATTCCTAGCCGCCAACGAGGGCATATTCTGCGAGCCTGCCTCGGCGGCCGGCGTCGCCGGGTTGATCGCGCATGGCGCCGCCGATGCCCAGCGTGTCGTCTGCGTGCTCACCGGGCACGGTCTCAAGGATCCCGATACGGCGCTCTCCCAGGCAAGCGCGGTGCTGTCCAGCGAGCCCGAGATCGAAGCGCTCGAGCGGGCCGTTCTGCGGTGACTGCGCAACTGCCGGGACGGCGCTGGCTGGTCCGCGTGCCCGCCTCCTCAGCCAACCTGGGACCCGGCTTCGACGTGCTGGCGGCGGCGCTGACACTGCATCTCGAGGTCGAGGTGTGCGAGACCGGCAGCTTCGCCGTACACACCGATCTTGCGTTGCCCCTCGACCGCGAGAACCTCGTGGTGCGTGCGTTCGAGGTCCTGCATCCCGCAGACGGATTCGAATTCTGGATCTCGTCGGAAATCCCGCTGAGCGGCGGTCTCGGCTCGAGCGCGGCGGCGATCGTCGCCGGCCTGCTGGCCGCCGACGCCGTCTTTGGCCTGGGCGTCGACGTGGCGGCGTTGGCGACCGACATCGAGGGGCACCCCGACAACGTCGGAGCCTCTCTCAGCGGTGGCTTCGTCGTCTGCGACGGCAGCAGCGTGCACCGCTTCGACGCCCCGGCCGGGCTGGCGCCGATGCTGGTCATCCCGACCGAATCGGTTCGCACCCAACTGGCGCGCGCGGCGCTGGCGTCGAGCGTGCCGCTCGACGACGCCCGCTTCAACCTCGCGGCGGTCGCGCAGTTGGTGCTCGGCTTGGCCAGCGGCGACCTCGATCTGGTCGCGTGCGGGTTGCGCGACCGCCTGCACCAGCCCTACCGGGCGCGGCTGTATCCACGCTCGGCGGGTCTGCTGCGGGCACTGCCGTCGCTTGGCGCGCTCGGCGCCACGATCTCCGGAGCCGGGCCAACGGTGCTTGTTTGGGCTCGCTCCGGCGCCACCGAGCAGCTGCTGGACAAGCTGCTTGCGTTGACGGCGGACTGGGCGCGCGTGATCCCGGTCGGCTTCGAGCAGGCGGGAGCCAGCGTCAGTCTGCTCTAGCCTCAGCGTGGCGGTTGTTGGTGGGGTGGCGCGCTCGCAGCCAGTCGGCGTGCTGCTCCTGCATCCCGGCGGCGGCCTGATGGAACTCCCCGAGCAGCTCCAGCTGCTCGTCGGTGTAGCGCTCGAGCAAGGGGCCGCTGGCCGCGGCCAGCGGCCCGAACAGCTCCCAAGACAGCTCGCTGGCGCGCTCGGTGATCTGCACCAGCACCCGCCGCCGATCTGTCGGATCGGCGACGCGCTTGGCGTATCCGGCGCGCTCGAGGCGATCGATCACCGCGGTCAGCCCTCCGGTCGTCAGGCGAGCCGCGCGGGCGAGCTCGCCCGCGCTCAGCGACTGATACCGGGCGAGGATGTCCAGGCAATGCCCGTCGGTCTCGTTGATCCCCAGGAGCTCGTTGGCGGCCTCGCTGACTGCTGCAGCCGCGCGTTGATCGCGCCGCACGGCTTCACTCAGGCGGGTCAGGAGAAGTTCGCGGTCGCTTGACATAAGAGCCTCTTGCGGCGCAACCTATCACCCCGACCGGCGACCGCTGCTTTGGGGTCGAACTTCGGACAGGCTCTTAGGCCCTCAAGCTTCCAGCAACGGGGCGAGTCGCTTGCGTGCGTGGTCCATCCCGAGCCGCGCCAGCAGCTCATCGGCGACTTTCAGATAGTCGGAGCCGAGATCCGGCCGGTAGTCGAGGATCGAGACGGCGCGTTCCGCTGACTCGGCGTACGCGATCGAAGACCGGATCGTGGCCTCGATCAGCTTGTCGGGGAAATGCGTGCGAAGCGATTCGAACGCCTCGCGAGAGTGCTTGGTTCGCATGTCGGAGATGTTCAGCACCACGCCCAGCAGCGCGAGGTTCGGGTTGAGCGTCTCGCGCGCCAGGTCGATCACCTCGAGCGCCTGCTCGACCCCCTGCAGCGCGAAGTACTGTGCCTCGGCGGACAGCAGTGCGTAATCGGATGCCACCAGCGCGTTGACGGTCAGCAGACCGAGCGATGGAGGGCAGTCGATCAGCACCAGCTCATAGCGGTCGCGGACTTCCCTGAGCGCGCGTTCGAGCGTCAGCTCGCGACCCATCTTGCCACCCAGCACGAGCTCCGCCTCGGCCAGCGCTAGATTCGCCGGGACGATGTCGCCGTGCACGGCGTCGGCGAGCTTGGAGCGGCCGGCGAGCACGTCGGCGATCGTCGGCGACGCGTCCGGCGGGACATCGAGGTAGTCCGACAGATTGCCCTGCGGGTCGAGGTCGACGGCGAGCACGGACAGGCCAAGCTTGCGGAACACGTCGGTCAGGGTCCTGACCATCGTCGTCTTGCCTGTCCCGCCCTTTTGCGAGAGGACCGTGATCGTGGCCATCGCCGCGCCACTATAGGGATTCGACGGCGCGACGGTGAGTATGAATCGCGTTGCTGGCGCCGGCGCCGGTCGGTCAGGCGCCGGCTGGAGTCGTGCGTCAGGCGTTGCCGCGCGCGACGGAGGGCGCGAAGCGCATTCCCGACACGGCCGGCGCATCGAGGAAATGGAGCCGGTGGCGCCCGATGACGACCACGTCACCGTCTGCAAGGGTGCTCCACTCGACCCTTTCGCCGTTCACGAAAACGCCATTGAGGCTGCGATCGTCGAGTACTCGTAGGCCATCTGGCTGGCGCACGATCAGGGCGTGACGACGTGACACGGTCGGATCGTCGAAGCGGATGTCTGCGGCCAGGCTGCGTCCGATCCTGGTCCACTCTCGCGAGAGCGAGAAGGTCACCACCGTGTCGTTGGGGCTCCGGTACGCGAGGTACTGACCAGGCTCGCTGACGCTCTCACGAGCCGCCTCGATCCAGTCATGATCCTCAACCTCGGCCGGTAGCTGGACCACAGACGTCTGCGCGGTCATGAACAGCGACGCCCGGATAAATTCCGTGCCGCCACAGTTGGGACAGGCCGGCAGCTTATCGGCTGCCTCGAGCGAGACGGGGTAGTCGCAATCCGCGCACCGGAATGTTCCGGTCCCCGGGTTGTTGCCCGACTTCCAGGCTCTCATTGGGGACTATCTCCTTGCTACGGGCTGGGGGATTACCGTCGGACGAGAAGAACCTAATCTTCACGCATTCCTAATCATACATGGTTCAGCAACCCCGCCAACACTCCAAACCGCTTAATTATAACTTGTGAAGCAGGAAATGTGCAGATAGTGACGAACTGCGGCTCCCATGAACCTCATCGTGCGTCATCTGCCAAGCCTGGAAGCAGCGCTGCTGCGTCGCAGCGTAAGCGCCCTGTCCCGCGCCTGTGAGCGCTGCGGTCGTTGCCGTCGTAGCCCGTTGATCGGCGAGCGCGTCTACATCTACGAGTCCGGCAGCACGATCTGCGAGCTGTGCCGCACGCTCGAGCGCGCCGAACCGGTCCGCAGCGCCGTCGTTTACGGACCTGCGCATGGCCAGTCGATCCGCATTCTCGATCACCGTAAATCGCAGGCACGCGCCGCCTGAAAGCGCAAGCACGCGCCGCCTAAATAGACTTGCGGACGTGGACCCGATCACAGTCGCGACGACAATCGACTGCCCGCGTGAGCAGGTGTTCGAATACCTGGCCGACATCGCCAACCACGCCGAGTTCACCGACCACTACCTGGTCGACTGGCGGTTGACGCGTGAGGACAGCTATGGCGCCGGCGCCGGCGCGCGCTTTCGCGTGAAGGCGCCGCTGGCGCGGTTCGCCTGGGCCGACGTGACGTTCGCCGAGGTGCAGGCGCCGTTCCGGATCGTCGAGCACGGCCGCGGTGGCAAGTACAACCGCATCAGGATGCTCGGCGTCTACGAGGTCAGCCTCGGACCCGGCGGGACCAGCAAGGTCCAGTACACGCTCGAGACGCTGCCGGTGATGCTCTCAGACCGTCTGAAGGGGGCGCTCGGCGGGCGCTCGTGGAATCGCCGGCAGGCGGCAAAGGCACTGCGGCGGCTGCGCTCGATCCTCGAGGATGACCGCGGACGCGGGCAGCGCACGTCCATCGCGGCCCGTTGAAGCGTTGACGGATAGACTGTCGACGCCGTGAAGGTCCTCAGCCACAGATCAGCCCGTTCCCTAGCCCAGGGGCTGAGCGCGCTCGCGCTCGCCGCCGGCCTCGCAGCCTGCGGCATCGGCCACAAGGTCGCCCATCCGAGCACCGCCGACGGCGAGCAGATATATGTCGACGCGGGCCGCACCACCTACCAGGTGCAGGTCACGCGCGCGCTTGACCCGTACGGGACCGAAGACCGCCAGTACCTCGTGGGTGTCGCTGCCCCTGATCTCACCCTGGCCCCGGACCAGCTGTGGTTCGGAGTGTTCATCTGGGCCAAGAACCAGACCAACTCGAACGTCCAGACGAGCGACACGTTCACGATCACCGATTCCGAGGGAACCGTTTACAGCCCGGTGGCGGTGGACCCGAGCGTGAACCCGTACGCGTGGACCGCACAGACGCTGACGCCTCGGGAGACCGAGCCCGGCCCGAACACGACCGCGAGCTTCGGACCCACCGGCGGCGGTCTGATCTTGTTCAAGCTGAATGACTCGGTGTACGCCAACCGGCCGCTGACGCTCAACATCTACGCGGCCGGACAGTCGAAGCCGTCGACCGTCTCGCTGGACCTTTAGGCCGAAGTTTCTTAGAGCCTGTCGCGATTACCCGGCTCCCGCGCGCTCGCTCAGAGATCTTTCGTGGCCAGCACCGCTTCGATCACGTGGCGCACGGGCGGCGCCGCCGTGGCGCCCCCGAACCCCGCGTTCGGGAACAGCGCGCAAGCGACGACGCGGGGGTCGCCGGCGGGCGCGTAGCCAACGAACCAGGCGTCCGTGTCCTGGGGCGCGTTGGCCGAGGTCGAGGTGTTGGTGAGCTCGGCCGTGCCGGTCTTGCCCGCGACCTCGACGCCGTCGATCTGAGCGCTGGTGCCGGTCCCGTACTGCACCACGGCGAGCATCATCTGCTGGACCTCGGCCGCGACCCGGCCGCTGAGCACGCGGACGAACTGCCGCTTGGCGCGATAGATGAGCGTCGGGATCGGGCGCAGCCCGCCCATCGCGATCGTCGCGCCCACGTCGGCCATCTCGAGCGTGCTCGCCTGGACCTTGCCCTGTCCGATCGCCGAGGAGGCCACCGCGAGCGGATCGCCGATGCTCGCCGCTGACGGGATCGTGCTCTGCAGTTCACCCGTGAACGATGGCGGCTCGTTGAAGCCGAAGCGTTCCGCGGTGGCAACCAGCCGCTGCGCTCCGAGCTGCGCGCCAAGTGGCGCGAACACCGAGTTGCAGGAAACGGCGAACGCGTTCAGCAACGTCCCGCCACACGACTCGTTGTCGGAGTTGTCGAGTATGTAGCCGTCAACATCGGCTGAGGTGGCGTACTGGAATACGGTCGAGGGGGTCGCGATCCCTGCCTGCAGTGCGCCGGAGACGGTGACGATCTTCATCGTCGAGCCCGGGGGCTGGACGTCGGAATAGGCGAAGCCGACGAGCGCCAGCACGGCTCCGTCGCGAGGATCGATGACGGTCATCGCCGCGTAGCTCGAACCGATCGCGTTCAGCGCGGATTGCTCGACCGTCGGGTCGATCGTGGTGCGGACGGTCTCGCCTGCCTGCGGCGGGACGCTCGCCAGGATCCGGCGGCCGGCGTACAACGTGCCACCGATCTTGCCGGCCAGTTCGGTCTGGAAGATCTGCTCGAGTCCGTCGCTCCCGATCTTGGCGTTCGGTGGATATCCCAGCGCGGCGTAGCGTGCCGCTTGATCGGCGGGGATCGGACCAAGCGTGCCCGCGACCTCGCCGGCCACGACGGGGATCGGCGAGCTGAGCTGCGGGCCCTCGGCCAGCGGCGTACCGTCGTCGGCCAGCAGGGCTCCGCGGGTGCCGAGGGTGCTGACGCGGTGGAACGCCTCGCCCGGCGCCAGCCCGGGGAACAACAGCGTCGAGGCGTAGTGAACGCCTGCGCCGTCGGCTCCGATTGGCACCATCAGCGTCCCTCTCAGCGTGCCGAACAGGCGCGTGTGGGTGACTGTGGTGACCCCGACCCAGCCGGAGTTGGGGCTGGCGACGTGGATCACGCGCATCGAGCTCAAGGTTGCGATCCGGGCCGCGGCGGCGAGCTTGGCTGCGAACTGCGGCTCGCTCATGCGCTGCTTGGAGGCGGAATCCAACAAGCTGTACATCAGCGGCACGTCGCCGCGGCTCCAGGCCCGCGCATAGCGCGTCACCAGCGCCCGCTGGGAGCGTGCGGGGGCACCGGACTCGTACACGCCGAGGCCGAACGACACGCACGCCAGGACTGCGAGCGGCAGCGCCCGCGTCAGCAGCCGCGTGCGTCGGGCCGCCGGGGGCCGCTCGAATGTCAACTTAGTTCGGAAGGGGACCACTAAGCTGGATTGTCGATGACGGCGATCGACTGGGTGATCGTGGCGCTGGCCACGGTGTTCGCGTTACACGGTTATTCGCGCGGCTTCGTCGTCGGCGTGCTGTCGCTGGGCGGGTTTGTCGTTGGGGCGCTGATCGGCACGCGCCTCGGTCCGCTGGTGCTCTCACAGGGTGACCGTTCACCTTATGCGCCGCTGTTCGGCCTGGCGGGCGCTCTGCTCGCGGGCGGGATCCTCGCCAGCGGCTTGGAGGGCATCGGGCGACGGTTCCGGGCGATCCTGCGGTTGCCGGCGCTGCGGACGCTCGACGGTCTCCTCGGAGCGATGTTCACCGGCTGCGTGGCGCTCGCGATCGCCTGGCTGGTGGGTGCGATCGCACTGCAGAGCTCGGGCTCACGAACGCTGCGCGCCGATATCCAGCGGTCGGTGATCCTGCGCGAGTTGAACTCCGTGCTGCCGCCGTCGGGACCGGTGCTCAACGCGCTCGCGCGGATCGATCCACTGCCTTCGGTCTCGGGCCCGGCCGCGCACGTGGCGGCGCCGACGCGGCGGATCCTCGCCAGCCGGGACGTCGGCGCAGCGGTCGACAGCGTGGTGCGCGTGGTCGGCACCGCCTGCGGACTGGGGATCGAGGGCAGCGGCTGGGTGGCGGCCCGGGATCTCGTGGTCACCAACGCCCACGTCGTCGCCGGCGAGACCGACACCGTCGTGGAAGTCGGCGGCGAGCCGCCCGATCTGCCCGCCACCCCCGTCGTGTTCGATGTGCACAACGACATTGCCGTGCTGCGCGTCGCGGATCTGGACGAGCCGACGCTGTTGCTGGCGCACGATCCGCCGCCAGGAACCGCCGCGGCGATCCTTGGCTACCCGCTCGACGGACCGTTCGACGCCGAGCCGGCACGGCTCGGCCAAACGCAGCTGACCTCGACAGAGAACGCCTACGGCGACGGGCCGGTGCTGCGCTCGATCAGCGCGCTGCGCGGCCTCGTACGCCCCGGCAACTCGGGCGGGCCGCTGATCGACGTGGACGGCGCGGTCGTCGGGACCGTGTTCGCGGCGGTCACCGACGCGCCGGCCAGCGATCCGGGCGGCTTCGCGGTGCCGAACTCTGTGGTCGCGGTCGAGATTGCGCGGGCCCTGCGGAGCTCAGGGCAGGTCAGCTCCGGGCAGTGCTCGTCCTAACTCGTCCTGATCTCCTTCGACACGCGGCCCGCATCCACTACGCTCCCGAAGCTCATGTCAAAGACTCTTGTGATCGCAGAGAAGCCGTCGGTCGGCCGCGACCTCGCGGGTGTCCTGCCGGGCCCGTTCGTCAACGGCGAGGGATTCCTCGAAGGTCCCCAGCACATCGTCACCTGGGCCGTAGGGCATCTGGTGCAGCTGGCCGACCCCGACGAGTACGACGAGAAGTTCAAGAAATGGCGCATGGCCGACCTGCCAATCGTCCCGGACAGCTTCAAGCTGGTCGTTCGCGATGAACGCTCCAAGAAGCAGATGAACGTCGTCAAGCGCCAACTCGCCCGCAACGAAATCGAGACTGTCGTCAACGCCTGCGACGCCGGGCGCGAGGGCGAGCTGATCTTCGCCTACGTGTACGAGAAGGCTGGGAGCAAGCTGCCGGTCAAGCGGCTGTGGCTGAACTCGATGACCAAGCAGGCGATCAGGGAGGCGTTCGGGGACCTGCGCCCGGGCGCCGAGCTTGCCAGGCTCGAGGAGGCGGCCCGCTCGCGCTCGGAAGCGGACTGGATCGTCGGCATGAACGCCACCCGCGCCGCCACGATCCGACTGCGCTCCTCGTTCGGCGGCGCCGTCTCGCTGGGCCGCGTGCAAACCCCGACGCTCGCGATCCTGGCGCGCCGCGAGCACGAGATCCGCGCGTTCAAGCCCGAGCCGTACTGGGTCGTCGACGCCCGCTTCGCAGCATTGGCGCAGCCCGCGGGGCGCGCCTATGAGGGCCGCTACCACGCGGGCGCCAAGCCGCGCCTGGCGAGCGCGCAGGAAGCGGCGGCGATCGTCGCGGCGTGCGAGGGTCAGACCGGCGAGATCACGAAGCTCGAGAAACGGCAGAGCAAGGAGCGCCCTCCGTTCCTCTACGACCTGACCTCGTTGCAGCGCGATGCGAACAAGCGGTTCGGGTTCTACGCGAGCCGGACGCTTTCTGCTGCCCAGCGGCTCTACGAGGAGCACAAGGCGCTCACGTACCCGCGTACGAACTCGCGCTTCATCACGCGCGACATGATCGCCGACATCAAGCCGATCGCGCAGCTGGTCGGCGGGCAGCCGGAGTACGCCGCCGCCTCATCGTATGTGCTCGGACTCGACGTGTTGCCGCTTGCGCGTGTGGTCGACGACGAGAAGGTCACCGACCACCACGCGATCATCCCCACCAACGCCGAGCGCCATCCGGTCGACAAGATGCGAGACGACGACCGCAAGATCTACGACATGGTCGTGCGGCGCTTTCTCGCCGTGTTCCATCCCGAGGCGGTATCCGAGAACACGCGCGTGGAGACGACCGTGGCAGAGCACGTGTTCCGCACTCGCGGAAAGCTGCTGCTGGTGCCCGGCTGGCGCGGTGTCTACGGCGAGAGCGCCGACCTCGATGAGGCGGCCGGCGACGAGGACGAGGGTCGCGAGCAGCGGCTGCCGAAGCTCGTCAAGGGCGAGAGCGCGGCCGTCCGCGAGGTCGCCTCGACCCGCAAGGAGACCAAGCCGCCGCACCGCTACAACGACAGCTCGCTGCTGGGTGCGATGGAGACGGCGGGCCAGCTGGTCGATGATGAGGAGTTGCGCGAGGCGATGAAGGAATCGGGCATCGGTACCCCGGCCACCCGCGCGGCGATCATCGAGCGCCTGTTGCAGGTCGGCTACATCGAGCGCGACGGCCGGACGCTGGTAGTCACCGAAAAGGGGCTCAGCGTGATCGACCTGCTCGGCGAGCACGCGCTCACCTCACCGGGCCTGACCGGCGATTGGGAGCACCGCCTGGCGAAGATCGAGCGGGGCGCCGACTCGCGGAAGGCGTTCATGGGGGACATCGTCAAGTTCACGCAGGCCACGGTCAGCGAGCTCGACGCAAAGCTGAAGGACGTTCGGATCCCGCGCGCCAACCTCGGCCCGTGCCCCGTCTGCGGCCACGACATCGTCGAGAACCGCAAGGGCTACTCGTGCTGGTCGCGCGAGGACCCCGGCTGCGGGTTCGTGATCTGGAAGGCGAAGGCAGGCAAGCAGCTGCCGATCGCGATCGCGCGCGAGCTGATCAAGCGCGGACGCACCGAGAAGCCGGTCACCGGCTTTCGCAGCCGCGCCGGCAAGAGCTTTCGCGCGCGTCTGGCGCTGGAGCAGACGATCGAAGGCAAGTGGCGGGTCGAGTTCGACGAGCCCTGGGCGAAGGAGGGCGCCAAACCGCCAGAGGTCGTCGAACAGCAGGAGCCCGAGCCCGACCAGCGCCAGGAGCCGGCAGCCGCGTAACCGCCGGGGCGGGCGGCAACATGAGTGCTTGTGACGCTCACGCTGGTCCTCGGTCCCGCCAACTCCGCCAAGGCCGGCGAGGTGCTCGGTGCTTACCGCAGCGCTGCCGAGCGCGACGCGCTGCTCGTGGTGCCGACGGCGGCCGACGCCGAGCACTACGACCGTGAGCTGGCCGGCGGCGCCGTGCTGCTTGGCCGGGCACTGACGTTCAACGGCCTGATCGATGAGCTCGCGCGGCGCGCCGGCTACGCCGCGACGCCGCTGTCGGGCCTGCAACGCGAGCGAGTGCTCAGACGTGCGGTCGGCTCGCTCGCGCTCGATGCGTTCGGCGCGGCCGCGCGCACGCCGGGGTTCGCCGCCGCCGCCGGCCGGCTGATTGTCGAGCTGACGCGCCGGCGCGTGACCCCGCAACGGTTCGCGGGCGCGCTGGCGCGCTGGGCGGGGGAAGATCCGGGGCGCCTCGCCTACGCCGGCGCGCTCGGCTCGCTGTACCTGGCGTACGCGCGTGAGCTCGAGCGGCTCGGCCGGCCCGATCGCGAGCTGTTCGCCTGGCGCGCACTGGATGCGCTGCGCGCGGCGCCGCAGCGCTGGCGCGAGACGCCGGTGTTCTTCTACGGGTTCGACGATCTGACGCCGCTGCAGCACGACGCGATCGAGACGCTGGCGCGGATCGCCGGCGCGCAAGTCACCGTCTCGCTGACCTACGAGCCGGGCCGCAGTGCGCTGTCGGCACGTGCCACCGCGGCCGAGCAGCTGCGCGCCCTGGCGAGCAACGTGCGCCTGCTGCCGGCGCTCGAGGAGCATTACGAGGACAGCGCTCGCGCGGCATTGCATCATGTCGAGCGCTTCCTGTTCGAGCCTGACCCGGCGCGGCTGGCGCCCGGCCCGGCGGTGGCGTTGATGGAGGCCGGCAGTGAGCGCGCCGAGGCGGAGCTGGTCGCCGCCGAGGTGCTCGCGGCGCTACGCAGGGGTGTGCCGGCGGGCGAGGTCGTGGTCGTCTGCCGCTCGTTGGCGCGCTCCGGAGCGCTGCTCGAGCGCGTTCTGCGCCGCCACGGGATCACGGTCGGCTGCGAGCGCACGATCTCGCTGCAGCGCACCGTGCTCGGCCGCTCGCTGCTTGCGCTCCTTCGCTGCGCGATGCTCGCGCCCGAGCAGGCGAGCGCCGAGGACCTCCTGCGCTATTTGCGGGCGCCAGGTCTCCTGGAGGGCCTGGGGCCGGTCGACGCGCTCGAGCTTGAGGTGCGCCGCCGCGGCCTGCGCACGGCGCAGCAGGCGCGGTCCGCGTGCAGCCTGTCGCTGCGCGAGCTCGATACGCTGCGCGCGTGCGCCGAGCGCGGGGACGACCTGGCCGCCGAGGTCGCTCGCCAGACGCAGCGCCTGCTGGCGGTCCCCCGACGCGCTCAGGCAGCGCTGCTGGACGGCGAGGAGCAGCTCGATGCACGCAGCGCCGCGGCCGTGCTGGGGGCGCTGGCGGAGCTGGAGCAGATCGGCGAGCGGCCATCGGGCGCGGAGCTGATCGAGCTGCTCGCCGGATTGCAGGTGCGCGCGGGCGCGCCCGCGCACGACCAAGCGGTGCTGATCGCGGAGCCGCTGGCGATCCGGGCGCGACGGTTCCGCGTCGTGTTCGTATGCGGGCTGTGCGAGGGCGAGTTCCCAGAGCCTGATACGAGCGAGCCATTCCTGTCCGACCAGCAGCGCCACGAGCTGGCGCTGAGCGGCGGGCTGGCACTCGGAAACGGCGAGGATGCGCTCGCGCGCGAGCGCTACCTGCTATACGCGAGCGTCTCGCGCGCCAGCGAACGGCTCGTGTTCAGCTATCGCAGCTCCGACGAGGACGGCAATCTGGTGCTCGCCTCGCCGTTCATCGCGGATCTCGCCGAGCTGTTCGTCGAAGACTGGCGGGCGCGCCGGCGCCGGCGGCTGCTGGCCGACGTCGTCTGGAGCGCGGACGAGGCTCCGAACGCGCGCGAGCTGGAGCTGACGCGCGCAGCGGAGGCGGGCAACGCGGCCGCTGCTGGGACCGCGTCGACGCGGACGCTCGGCGAGCGTGCGCTGGCGCAGGTGCGCCACCGCCAGGTGGTGTCCGCAGGCGCGCTCGAGACGTTTGCAGCGTGCCCGGTCAAGTGGCTCGTGGAGCGCCAGCTCGAGCCCGCCGAACTGGCCGGCGAAGCCGAGCCGCTGGTACGCGGGAGCTTCATGCACAGCGTGCTCGAGCAGCTGATCACGCGCCTGGGCGGGCCGCTCACGCCCGCCTCGCTACCGCACGCGCAGGCGATCCTCGGCGAGCTCGTCGTCGATCCCCCGCCGGCGCTGGCGCCGGGAGGCCCGCAGGCTGTGAGGGTCGCGATCCTGCGCGGGATCGAGGCCGATCTGCGGCGCTACCTGCGACACGAGGCCGCCGCTGGCTGTAGGTGGGTGCCGCGCGCGCTGGAGCTACGCTTCGGGTTCGGCGAAGACTCGCTGCCGGGCGTGGTGCTGGGCACCGGGGACGAGCAGGTGCTGCTGCGCGGCATGATCGACCGCGTCGACGTCGAGCCGGGAACCGCGCGCGCGCTGGTCCGCGACTACAAGAGCGGCGCCAACCGTGGCGAGCGCGCCGGCGCGCGCTGGCGCGGCGAGCACCAGTTCCAGGTGGCGCTCTACATGCTCGCGGTGCGCCGGTTGCTCGCACTGGCGCCCGTGGCGGGCTTCTATCAGCCGCTCACCGGCAGGGACCTGCGCGCGCGCGGCGCCTATCAGCGCGACGTCCAAGCCGAAGCCGGGGTGGCCGTGTACGGCACTGACGCGTTCGATCAGGCGGAGCTCGAGCAGCTGCTGGCGGAGATCGAGCAGCAGGCCGTGGGGGTCGCCGCGACGCTGCGGCGCGGCGAGTTGACGCCGTGCCCGGCGAGCTGCTCGCGGGACGGCTGCAGCCACCCGGGAATCTGCTGGGCCGGATGAGCATCAGCTTCACCGACGAACAGCAGGCCGCGATCGAGCGCCGCGAAGGCGAGGTCCTGCTCGACGCCAGCGCCGGCGCCGGCAAGACCTCGGTGCTGGTCGAACGGTTCGTGCGCGCGGTGCTCGATGAGCAGGTGCCGGTCAGTGCGATCCTCGCGATCACGTTCACCGACAAGGCGGCGGCGGAGCTGCGCGAGCGAATCCGGGGACGCCTGCAGGAGCTCGGGGCGCTCGCGCAGGCGCGCGCCACCGAGGCGGCGCAGATCTCGACGATCCACGGCTTCTGTGCGCGCCTGCTGCGCGCACACGCGCTGCAGGCAGGACTCGATCCGGCCTTCACCGTGCTCGATGCGCATGATGCCCGCGCGCTCGCGCACGACGCGTTCGACGCGGCGCTGGCAGTGATCGCCGGTGAGCCCGCCGGCAGCGAGCTGATCGCGGCGCACGGGCCGACGGCGCTGCGGACCGGGATCTTGACCGTGCACGACGAGCTGCGCGCCCGCGGCCAGCGGCGACCGTCGCTGCCGCAGTGCGCCGCTGACGGATCGGGCCCAGACCAGCTGCGGACGGCTTGCGAGCGCACGGTGCAGGCCGCGCGCGCGGCCGCCGCCGAGCTGGGTGCGATCGGCGCTCCGGCGGCCCGCGTACAGCGGGCGCTGGAGCTGCTGGCGGCGGCCTGCGAGTTGCCGCTGGACGAACTGCCGTGGCCCGCCGAGCTGGCGGCCTTGGCGCTGCCGGCGCGCAACGGCGCCGGCGCCCTGGCGAGCGCTGCCAGTGACGCTTACCGCGAGCAGCTCCAGACGCTGCGAAGCGCCGCCGAGCGCCGCTACGCGGCGGCGATGCGCGAGACGCTGCAGGAGCTGCTTGGCGCCTACGCGGACCACTACGCGGCGCTCAAGGCGCAGCGCTCGGCGCTGGACTTCGAGGACCTCGAAATCGGTGCGCGCGAGCTACTGCGCAGCGACGACCTCGCCAAGCAGCTGCGCGAGCGCTTCGTGCGGGTGATGGTGGACGAGCTGCAGGACACCAACCGGCTGCAGTTCGAGTTGATCGACCTGGTCGCATCCGGCGATCTGTTCATGGTCGGCGATGCCCAGCAGTCGATCTACGGCTTCCGCCACGCCGAGGTGGAGCTGTTCGAGGCGCGGGGGCGCGCGTTGGAGCAAGTGGGCGCTCGTCTCTCGCTGCAGACCAACTTCCGCTCACGCAGCGAGATTCTCGACGCACTCAATGCTGCTTTTACGAGAATCATCGGAGATCGCTTCAGGCCGTTGCGGGCTGGCCGCACCGACTCGCCCGCCGGCGAGCCGGTGGTGGAGTTGCTGATCGTCGACAAGGGCGCCGAGTGGGAGGCGGACGGGCTGGCCTCGCCCTGGCGTGTCGCCGAGGCGCGCGCGCTCGCGCGGCGCGTCCGGGCCCTGACCGACGCGGGGACTGCACCCGGGGACGTGGTCGTGCTGACCCGTGCGAGCACCGACCTGCGGGTCTACGAACGCGCGCTCGAGGACGACGGCGTACCGACCTACCTGATCGGCGGGCGCGGCTACTGGTCGCATCCGCAGGTGGTGGCGCTCGTCAGCTACCTGCGTGCGCTCGCCAATCCCTGCGACCAGGAGGCGTGGTACGCGACGCTCTGCTCGCCGCTGTGCGGGATCTCCCTGGACGGGCTCGTGCTGCTGGCGGCGGATGCCCGCGAGCAGTTGGAGGATGGCGATCGCATCAGGCTCGCGGCCTTCGAGACGTGGTTCGCCGTCGAGCGCCGCGTGGCCGCCCGGACCGGCGTCGAGGAGCTGATCGAGCGCGTGATCGAGCGCACCGGCTACGACATCGGCCTGCTGCGCGCGCCCGGCGGACGCCGGCGCCTGGCGAACGTGCGCAAGCTGATGCGCCTGGGGCGCGAGTGGGAAGCCGCCGCTGGTCCGGACCTGCACGGCTTCCTGGCGCTGATCGAGCGCCGCGCGCACGGCGGCGCTGACGGCGGTGCTGGCGCGGGCGCCGACCGCGAGAGCGAGGCGCCGGTTGAGAGCGAGGCGCTCGATGCTGTCCGACTGATGACGATCCACCGCGCCAAGGGTCTCGAGTTCGACGTCGTGTGCGTCGCCGACCTGGGACGCGGGCCGCGCTACCGCCACGATCTCGTGCGGATCTCGCGTGACGGCGC
Source organism: uncultured Solirubrobacterales bacterium (assembly GCA_963709135.1). Taxonomy (GTDB): domain Bacteria; phylum Actinomycetota; class Thermoleophilia; order Solirubrobacterales; family Solirubrobacteraceae; genus Palsa-465. Next base: position 593,109 of record CAVPVI010000015.1, read on the forward strand.
GCGGCTCGGCTTGCGCCTCGCCCGCGCCGGCACCGATGCGCGGATCCCGGTGCTCGACTACGAGCTGATCGGGCGCGAGCGCGCCGAGCGGGAGGCGCAGGAGGAGCGCCGGCTGTTCTACGTGGCGATGACGCGCGCCCGCGAGCGGCTGATCCTGAGCGGCGCCGCCAAGCTGGACACGTGGTCGAAGGGCAACCAGGGAGCGCCGATCGACTGGATCGCGCCGGCGCTGGTGCCCGACATCGCGCAGCGATCCGAGTCACGTGTGACCGACCTCGGGGTAAGCCTGATACTGATCGGCGAGCAGCCTGCGCACGAGCCGCGGGCCGCCGGCGCCGCAGCCGGCGCCGGCGCATCACCAGCCGCCGCGGTGCTCCCAAGCGCCGCGGTCGCCCCACCCGCCGCAACGGGCGCAGCTGCGCCGTCACCAGACGGCGTGGTATCCGGCGGGCCCGCGGGCCCGCCGGTCTCGACCCTGTCGTACTCGGCGCTGGCCGAGTACGAGCGCTGCGGCTACCGCTACTACGTCGAGCGAGTCCTTGGGCTCGCCGTGCAGAGCTCAGAGCCGGACGGGCCGGCGCCGGCCGCGGTGGCGCGCGGCACGCTGGTGCATGCCGTGCTCGAGCGGATCGACTTCCGGCGTCCCTTGCTGGCAGACGCGAGCGTGCCGGCATCGCTGGACGCGCGCGATCGACGCGAACTGCAGAAGCTCCTGCGCGCGTTCGCGGCCAGCGACACGTGCGCGCGCCTGTCACGGGCGACGCAGGTCCGGCGCGAGCAGCGCTTCGCGTTCGCGCTGGCGCCGGGCGCGCCGCTGATCACCGGCGTGCTGGATGTGCTCGCGCGCGAGCACGATCAGCGTGCGCTGGTGGTCGACTACAAGAGCGATCGCCTGGGCGCCGGCGACCCCGAGGCGGTGGTGCGGGATCGATACGCCGGCCAGCGGCTGATCTATGCGGTCGCGGCGCTGCGCGGAGGCGCGCCCGCGGTGGAGGTCGTGCACCTGTTCTTAGAGGCGCCGGAGCGCCCGGCGGCGCGGACCTTCACCAGCGCGGAGCTGGATACGCTCCAGGATGAGCTACAGCAGCGTGCCGGCGGCATCCTGCGCGGTGAGTTCGAAGTCTCCGCCGAGCCTCAGCGCTCACTGTGCCGAGGCTGTCCGGCGCAGGGCGGCCTGTGCTCGTGGCCGCGGGAGCTCACCAGCCGCGCGGCCGCGGATCGCCTCTTCTGATCTAGTCGCCGGTGCTGAAGTTGACCTCGACCTGCTGTTCGTCGGAGCGTTCCTCGACCTTCGCCAGGGCGGTCAGGGTCTGCTGATCGGCGGGCTCGACAGGCGCCCCGAACAGGCTGCGCGGCCAGAGCTTGCGCTCGAGCACGACATTGACCTCGGCGCAATAGAGCGTCAGCTTCGCGCCGAGGTACAGCCACGTCAGTACACCGAGCACCAACGCGAAGGTCCCGTAGGCGTTGTCGGAATGCTTGATGTGATCGATGTAGACGCCCCCCAGCGTCTGCAGGACGGTCCAGACGATCGCGGTCAGGACGGCCCCGGGCACGAGCGCGCGCGATGCGGGTGCCGCCGAGCAGAGCAGCCTGAACGACAGCATGAACAGCCCGAAGTTGAGCACGATCGAGACCACGATCCCGGCCGCCAGCAGGGCCGTGCCACCGAGGCCGCTGGTGACTATGCCCGAGGCCACCGACGCCACCAGGAACAGGGCCCCGAGCGCGATCAGCAACACGATCCCGCGCAGGCGGGAGATGAGGTAGCTCGGGCGCTGCTTGAGCGGCACCGCCCAGACGCGGTCGAACCCCGCCGTCGCCGCTTGCGTGATCCCGAGTCCGCCCCACAGCGAGGCCGCGATCCCGATCACGAGCGCAAGCGTGTCGCCCTGCAGCTTGTTGCCCTGGATCGTGCTGCCGATCACCGGAAAGCGGCCCAGCACGGAGGTCTTCACCGAGTGCAGCGCGGTCGGGTCGCCGCTGAGAACGAACCCGAGCACGGTGACGAACACGAGCAGCAGCGGAAACAGAGAGAAGAACGCGTAGTAGGCGACCAGCGCCGCCAGGTTGCCGGCCTGGTCGTCGGAGTACTTCTTGATGACCGCGACCGGGACCGCCAGCGACTTGTGGCGCTGCTGCAGGCGGTCGATCGCGCGGGCTGGAGCGAGGAGATTCATCGGCGATTTGATACCCGCTCACACTCCTGTCAATCCGCCAGCACCCCCTCGATGCTCAGCAGCGTGCGCTTGATGTGCAGGCCGCCGGTGTAGCCACCGAGGCCGCCCCCGGTATGCAGCACGCGATGGCACGGCACGACGATCGGCAGCGGATTGGCGCCCAGCGCGTTGCCGGCGGCACGGGCCGCGCGCGGGCTGCCGGCTTCGCGCGCGACCTCCGTGTAGGTCGACACCGACCCGTACGGGATCGCGCTGGTGGCCTCCAGCACGCGGCGCGAGAAGGCGGCGCGGCACAACCGCCAGTCGAGCGTGAGCTCGAACTCGCGGCGGCTGCCGGCAAAGAACTGATCGAGCTCGCGGCGGACCGCGTCGAGGCGGGCGGGGGCGGCGAGCACGCGTGGCGAGACGCGCGCCGCGAGCTCGCCCAGCAGCTGATCCTCGCTGGCCCCGTCCAGGTAGGCGACGCGCACCAGGCCGCTGCGCGTGGCGGCCAGCAGCAAGGTGCCGACCGGCGATGCCTCGGTCGTATAGGCGACGTCGAGCAGCGCGGCGGCCGCGGCCGCCGCTACCAGGTCCGGCAGCGGGTCGCTGGTGCCGGCCGCGTGCGCGGCGCCCGCGGGCGCTTGGATGCGCAGTAGTCGCTCGAGCTCGAGCTCGATCTCGGTCATCGTTGGTACTCCGAACGCAGTCGTTTCAGGGCTTCGTGAACGTTGCGCCGCGCCGCCTCGGGGCTGATCGCCATCGCCTGCGCGATCAGCGCGTAGTCGGCGTCGAGCACGTAGCGCAGCGCAAGCGCGGTGCGCTGCTTGTCAGGCAGCCGCCGGACGAGTTCCCAGACGTCGTCGCCGCCGGGTGGCGACGCTGCCTCGAGCTGCGCCCGCGCGTCGCAGGGCGGCGCCTCCCCGACCGGTACAGCTGCGCGCCGGCGCGCGCGCACGCCGTCGATCGCCTTGCGATGCGCGATCGTCAACAGCCAGCCGCGAAGGTTGGAGGCGTCATGCAGCTGCGGGTAATGACGTAGCGCCGCCAGCCATGTCTCCTGATAGGCGTCGTCGGCTTCGACGGGCCCAACAGATGCCACCAGGAAGCGGTGGACGTCGGTCGCGTGCGCATCCAACAGCGCTTGAAAAGGGGGAAGCTGCATTTCGACAATAAAACGCCGCCGGGCGCCGGCGCGTGAGATGCAACGCTAGACCAGCAAGACCGCGACCAAATGTTGATCGCCGGCGCCCGGGCGGGTACAACGTGTGGTATGGCACGTGCGATCTGGAGCGGCGCGATCAGCTTCGGGCTCGTCAACGTCCCCGTCAAGCTGTACTCGGCGACCTCCCCGAAGGCCGTGCGCTTCAACCAGATCTCGGGCAAGACGGGTGCGCGGATCAAGCAGAAGCGAGTCGACGCGAGCACCGGCGAGGAGGTCGCGTTCGAGGACATCGTCAAGGGCTACGAGCTCGGCCCCGACCGCTACGTGGTGATCGATCCGGACGAGCTCGACGCGCTCGACCCCAAGGCAACCCACACGATCGACATCGAGGAGTTCGTCGATCTGGCGGAGATCGACCCGATCTACTACGACAACTCCTATTATCTTGCGCCCAGTGCCGGCGGCGCCAAGGCCTACCGCCTGCTGCTGGAAGCGATGCGCGATGCCCGCAAGGTGGCGATCGGCCGCGTCGTGCTGCGGACCAAGCAGCAACTGTGCGCGCTGCGTCCGAGCGGCGATGTGCTGACCCTCTCGACGATGCTGTTCGGCGACGAGATCGTCGCGCCGGAATCGCTCGACGAGCTCGACGGGGCTGCGGCGGCGCAGGCGAGCGAGCGCGAGCTGGCGATGGCGCGGCAGCTGATCGAATCGCTCTCGAGCGAGTTCGACCCGTCGCGCCATCACGACGAGTACCGCGAGCGCGTGCTGGCGCTGATCGAGGCCAAGGCAGCGGGCGAGCATTTCCCCCCGGCCCCGGTGCCCGACACTGCGGCGCCGGCGCCGGACCTGATGGCGGCGCTGGAGGCGAGCCTCGCCGCCGTGCGATCCGACGCCCCGCCCGAGCCCGCCGCCAAGGCCAAGGGGCGCAGGGCGCCGGCCAAGCGCTCGGCGAACGCCGACACGGACAACGGTGAGGGGGGTGGGCGCCCCGCGGGGCGCCCGGCGAAACGGGCACCAGTCGCCGCGCAACCCGCCCCGAGCCGGGCCAAGCCCCAGCACTGATAGGCCGCGTGGACAAATCCGCGCGGGCGCTGATGCTCCGCACGGCCAAGGACGCCCGGCATCAGCGCTGCATGCGAAAAACGGCTGGTACGCTCAGGCTCGCGGCCGTGATCGAACGGCTTCCTTCTGACCCCCGCCCGAGAGGGCGCTCTTCTATGACCTACGTTTCAGCTCCCCCAGGGGCCAGCGGCCTCTACGACCCCGCCAACGAGCACGATGGCTGCGGCATCGCGCTGGTTGCCAAGCTCTGGGGTGAAACCAGCCACGCGGTCGTCGAGAAGGCGCTGGTCGCGCTGGAGAACCTCGAGCACCGCGGGGCCGAGGGCGCCGACCCGAACACCGGCGACGGCGCCGGCATCCTGCTGCAGATTCCCGACGCGTTCTTCCGGGCGGCCGCCGCCGGCGTCGATCTGCCCGCGCCGGGGCGCTATGGCGTTGGTGTCTGCTACCTGCCAGTCGACCCCGAGCGCCGGGTCGCGCTGGAGCAGTTGATCGAGGAGACGATCGAATCCGAGGGGCAGCGCGCGCTGTGGTGGCGCACCGTCCCGGTCGACGAGCGGTACGCGGGCGATGCCGCGCTGGCGGCCGCGCCGCTGATCCGGCAGATCCTGATCGGCGCCGGCGAGGGCGTGCGCAGCCAGGACGCATTCGAACGCAAGCTGTACGTGATCCGTCGCGTGATCGAGCGTGCCGTGGGGCTAGAGGTGGCGATGCCGAGCTTCTCCTCGCGCACGATCGTCTACAAGGGCATGTTGACCGCTGCGCAACTGCCGCGCTACTTCACCGATCTGCTCGACCCGCGCGTCGCCTCGCGCCTGGCGCTCGTGCACTCTCGCTTCTCCACGAACACGTTCCCGAGCTGGCAGCTGGCCCATCCCTACCGGATGATCGCCCACAACGGCGAGGTCAACACGCTGCGCGGCAACGTCAACTGGATGCGGGCGCGCGAGTCGCAGCTGTCCTGTGAGCTGTTCGGCGAGGACCTGCACAAGGTGATCCCGGTGGTGCAGCCCGGCGGCTCCGATTCGGCGACGTTCGACAACGTGCTGGAGCTGCTCGTGCTCGGCGGGCGCTCGATCCCGCACGCGGTGATGATGATGGTGCCCGAGGCTTACCGGACGCGCAGCGACCTCGACCCCGAAGTCAAGGGCTTCTACGACTTCCACTCGTGCCTGATCGAGCCGTGGGACGGTCCCGCCGCGGTCGTGTTCACCGATGGCCGCCTCGCGGGCGCGGTCCTGGACCGCAATGGCCTGCGCCCGGGGCGCTGGATCCAAGACACCGAGGGCTACGTGGTGCTCGCCTCAGAGACGGGCGTGATCACGGTCGCGCCCGAGCACGTGCAGCGCAAGGGCCGCCTGGCGCCCGGCAAGATCTTCCTGCTCGATCTGGAGAAGGGCCGGATCGTCGAGGACGGCGAGGTCAAGCTCGGCGTCGCGCGCGCGAAGCCGTACGCCGAGTGGTACCAGCAGTCGGTCGTGCACATCGACGACTTGCCCGACCGCGAGCCGCGGGTGCCGCGGTTCGAGCCGCTGCGCTCCCGGCAGCTTGCGTTCGGTTACTCGCAGGAGGACCTGCGGCTGGTGATTGCGCCGATGGCGGTAAAGGCCGAGGAGCCGGTCGGGAGCATGGGCAACGACGCCGCGCTGGCGATCATGTCCGACCGCCAGCCGCCGCTGTTCACCTACTTCAAGCAGTTGTTCGCCCAGGTCACCAACCCGCCGATCGACCCGATCCGCGAAGCGGTCGTGATGAGCCTGCAGACTGGCGTCGGCGCCGAGGTGAACCTGCTGGCCGAATCGCCCGACCAGGCGCACGTGCTGGTGATGGACCAGCCGATCTTGCGCAACCACGAGCTCGAGAAGCTACGCCAGGTCTCACACGAAGTGTTCGACGCGGCCACGATCGACATCACGTGGCCGATCGAGCAGGGCCGCGATGGCATGGAGGCGAGGCTCACGGCGCTCTGCGAGGAGGCCGCGCGGTACGTCGACAACGGCGCCAACATCCTGATCCTGTCGGACCGCAACATCGGACCCGAGCGCGTCGCGATCCCGTCGCTGCTGGCGGTGGCGGCTTTGCACCATCATCTGGTGCGACGGGGTACGCGCCTGCGCACGGGGCTTGTGATCGAGTCCGGCGAGCCGCGTGAGATCCACCACATGGCGACCCTGATCGGCTACGGCGCCGCCGCGATCAATCCCTACGTGATGTTCGAGTCGCTCGACGAGCTCGCCGATCGCTCGCTGTTGCCCGCCGACCTCGATCGCGAGGAGGCCGAGAAGCGGATCGTCAAGGCGATCGGCAAGGGCCTGCTCAAGACCATCTCGAAGATGGGCATCTCGACGATCCAGTCCTACTGCGGCGCGCAGATCTTCGAGGCGGTCGGCCTCAACCGCGAGCTGATCGACGCGCACTTCACCGGCACGTCGTCGCGGATCGGCGGCATCGGCTTGGCGGAGCTCGCGACCGAGGCGCTCGAGCGGCACTTCCGCGCCTACCCGCGCACCGACCGCGAGCTGCTGCCGGTGGGCGGTGTGCTGCAGTGGCGCCGCGACGGCGAGGTGCACATCTGGAATCCGGACACGATCGCGACCCTGCAGCGCGCCGTGCGCGACCCTGGCGCCGAGCCATGGCGCACCTACGAGGAGTTCGCGCGGTTCGCCAACGACGACGCGACCCGCAAGGCGGCGCTGCGCGGCCTGATGAAGCTCAGGACGCTGCCCGATCCGATCCCGCTCGACCAGGTCGAGCCCGCCACCGAGATCGTCAAGCGCTTCACGACCGGCGCGATGAGCCTGGGCGCGCTCTCGCGCGAGGCGCACGAGACTCTGGCGATCGCGATGAACCGGATGGGCGCGAAGTCGAACACCGGCGAAGGGGGAGAGGATCCCGCGCGCTACGCACCAGACGCCAACGGCGACCTGCGACGCTCCGCGATCAAGCAGATCGCCTCGGGCCGTTTCGGCGTGACCGTCCATTACCTCGTCAACGCCGACCAGCTCCAGATCAAGATGGCGCAGGGCGCCAAGCCCGGCGAGGGCGGGCAACTGCCGGGCCACAAGGTCGACGAGTACATCGCGCGGATCCGCAACTCGACCCCGGGGGTCGGGCTGATCTCGCCGCCACCGCACCACGACATCTACTCGATCGAGGATCTCAAGCAGCTGATCTACGACCTGCGCTGCGCCAACCCGACCGCATCGGTGTCGGTCAAGCTGGTCTCCGAGGTTGGCGTCGGCACCGTCGCCGCGGGCGTTGCGAAGGCCAACGCCGACCATGTCACGATCTCCGGGGGGGACGGCGGCACCGGCGCCTCGCCGCAATCGTCGATCCAGGGAGCGGGGATGCCGTGGGAGATCGGCCTTGCGGAGACTCAGCAGACGCTGCTGCTCAACGATCTGCGCAGCCGCATCCGGGTCGAGGTCGACGGCCAGATGAAGACCGGGCGCGACGTCGTCGTGGCAGCGCTGCTGGGCGCCGACGAGTTCGGCTTCTCGACGGCGCCGCTGATCGCGATGGGCTGCGTGATGATGCGCGTTTGCCACCTGAACACCTGTCCGGTGGGCGTCGCGACCCAGGATCCGCGGCTGCGCGCGCGCTTCCGCGGCACCCCCGAGCAGGTCGTCCATTACCTGATGTTCGTTGCCGAGGAGGTTCGCCAGATCATGGCCACGCTCGGCATGCGGCGCCTGCAGGACATGATCGGACGCACAGATCTGCTCGAGATGGACGCCGCGATCGATCACTGGAAGGCGCACAAGGTCGATCTCTCGATGGTGCTCGCGAGCCCCGACCTGCCGGCCGGCACCGCTCGGCGCCACACGCGCCCGCAGGCGCCGGTGCTCGACGACGCGCTCGACTGGGAGCTCGTGCGACGCTGCGAGCCGGCCTTGGCGCACCGCGAATCGGTACGGCTCGGGCCGGTTCCGATTCGCAACGTCAACCGCACCGTCGGCGGCATCCTGTCCGGTGAGATCGCCCGCCGCCACGGCGTCGCGGGGCTGCCGGAGGGAACGATCGAGATCATGCTGTCGGGCACCGCCGGGCAGAGCTTCGGCGCCTGGCTGGCTCCGGGGGTGACCCTGACACTGCGCGGCGAGACCAACGACTACACCGGCAAGGGGTTGTCCGGAGGGGTGCTGTCGGTGCGTCCGCCGGAGGGCGCGATGTTCCGCGCCGAGGAGAACCAGATCGTCGGCAACACCGTGCTGTACGGGGCGAGCGCAGGTCGCGCGTTCTTCCGCGGTCTCGCCGGGGAGCGCTTCGCGGTGCGCAACTCGGGCGCCAGCGCGGTCGTCGAGGGCGTCGGCGACCATGGCTGCGAGTACATGACCGGCGGCCTCGTGGTCGTGCTCGGTCCGACCGGGCGCAACTTCGCCGCCGGCATGAGCGGCGGCATCGCGTACGTCTATGACGTCGATCGCCGCTTCGCCGCGCGTTGCAACACCGAACTGGTGGACCTCGAGAAATTGGCCTCCGAAGACGTAGATCCGGTGCGTGACCTGATCTACGAGCATCGCCAGCGAACGGGGTCGCTGGTGGCGCGTAACGTGCTGGCGGATTGGGACCGCGGTGCGCGCGAGCGCTTCGTGAAGGTGATGCCACGTGACTACCGCCGCGCTCTGCAGGAGCGCGCTGCGGTTGCCGACGCGGCTGCGGTTGCCGACGCGGCTGCGATTGCCGGCGCCGGTGCGGCTGCTGGCGCGGGCGTGGCGGGTGCGGCCTCCGCGGTCGCGGCGGGGGCTTGAGATGGGCGAGCTTGGAGCATTTCTCAAGATCGAGCGGGTCGGGTTTCGCAAGCGCGAACCGGCCGAGCGCGTGCACGACTACACGCAGTACTTCGAGCTGCAGCCCGAAGTTGAGCTGCGCCGTCAGGCGGCCCGCTGCATGGACTGCGGGATCCCGTTCTGCCACGAAGGCTGCCCGCTCGGCAATCTGATTCCCGATTGGAACGACCTCGTCTACCACGACAAGTGGCGCGAGGCGATCGACACCCTGCACGCGACCAACAACTTCCCCGAGTTCACCGGCCGGATCTGTCCGGCGCCTTGCGAGTCAGCCTGCGTGCTCGCGGTCAACGACGATCCCGTGACGATCGAGCAGGTGGAGCTCGCGATTGCCGAACGCGCCTTCGAGGAGGGTTGGGTGCTGCCCGAGCCGCCGGCGCGGCGCTCGGGCAAGACCGTCGCGGTCGTCGGCGCCGGCCCCGCCGGGCTGGCTGTGGCAGCGGAGTTGAATCGCTGCGGCCACAAGGTGACCGTGTTCGAGCGCGACGAGGGGCCGGGTGGGTTGATGCGCTTCGGCGTGCCCGATGCAAAGCTGCAGAAGTCGATCATCGACCGGCGCGTCAGGGTGCTGGAGCAGGAGGGGATCGATTTCATCTACGGCCACGACGTCGGCCGCGACATCACCGCAGCCGATCTTCGTGCCCGTCACGACGCGCTGGTCGTGGCGATCGGATCGCGTGTCTCGCGCGATCTGGAGGCGCCCGGTCGCGAGTTGCACGGCATCCACTTCGCGATGGACTACCTCTACCAGCGCAACCGCTGGGTGGCCCAGCAGGAGGGCCGGGCGTTCAAGCCGACGGCCTCCGACGACGTGATCACCGCGCACGGTAAGCGCGTGATCGTGATCGGCGGCGGTGACACCGGGATGGACTGCATCTCCAACTCGCATCGCGAAGGGGCGCGCAGTGTCGTCATGCTGGACGTCTACCAGGGGCTCGACCCCGAGGGGGCGGACCCGCGTCACCCCTGGCCGCTGCCGCCGAAGCGCACGCAGACGACCTATGCGCTCGAGGAGGGCGGTAAGCGTCGCTGGGGAACCGAGGTAACCGGCTTCGGCGGCCGTGACGGGCAGGTCTCGCACGTGTACGCTCGGCGCGTCACCGGCGCCTCCTCACGTGAGCTGACGCCCGTTCCGGGCAGCGAGTTCGTGCTCGAGGGGGATCTCGTACTGATCGCGATCGGCTTCGAGCACCCAGAGCACGACGGGCTCGTGCGCGAGCTCGAAGTCGACGTCGACTGGCTCGGGAACATCCGCACCGAAATGACATACGAGACCTCGGTCGAGGGCGTGTTCGCCTGTGGCGATGCTCGCCTCGGTCAGTCGCTGGTGGTGACGGCGATCGCCGAGGGTCGCAAGTGCGCGCGGGTCGTCAACAAGGCGCTCGGCTGGACGCCGATGGATCAGGATCGCGAGTTGCTGGAGCTCGGCGCCTGGAGCGGCGAGAAGGACAGCACCCTGCGTCACGAGGCCGAGGCCGCGGGCAGCCTGCGCCCCGATGAAGAGTTCTTCAGCGGCCCGGGTACGCGCGCAAGATAGCGTTGCAGAGTCGGTTTCAGGGGTGATATGGTCGTCCTTGGGTGGGAGAGCCCAAAGGCTTCTGCGCATGGTGACCCGACTTGAGGTTTACTGAGAGCCTGGGACGGGGAAACTCGTCTCTGTCGACCAGGGAACTGCGCCCCCACTTCCCTGGTCTTCCGGGGGGCTCGGAGCAATCCGAGCCCCCCGGACTTATTGTTTGTTCTGCGCGGTTGCTTGTTTGCACGGGGCTTTGCAAGACGTCCTTGCGAGGCCGCAGTGAGCCGGGATCGCGGCTGTGAGACCTTGTAGAGATGAATGTCTTCGCCTCGGTGCTCGGCTTCGAGCGACCGCCGGCGCCGATCGTGGCGCACCACCACACCTGTTCGATCGGCTGCACCGTCAGCAATGTGCTCTCCAGCGCCGGGACGTTCTTCTCGCAACTGGCGGGCCTGAAGTGGACGGCGTTGCTGCTGGGGTTGGCGTTCTATGGGCTGTACCTGCTGCTGCGCTCCCGTGCGCTGTGGGCGGCCCTGCGGGCCGCATACCCGGGTGAGCCGATCCGCTGGCGTGACGTATGGGGCGCCTACATGGTCGGCTACGCAGTCAACGGCGTGTTCCCGCTCGGCGGCGGTAACGTCGCGCAGCTGTTCCTGACTCGCGTCGCGATCGCGCCGAGCAGCTATCCGACGATCGCGGCGTCGCTGTCGACAGGTCTGATCTTCGACTGGTGCGTGGGCGTGCTGGTGATGTGCTTCGCGTTCACGCAGGGAGTGTTTCCGAAGCCGCCGTCGTTCTCGCAACTGCACGCGTTCGACATCAGCTTCTTCGCCTCGAACATGCGCTTCACGCTGTTCTTCCTGACGGTCTTGGGCATGTTGTTCCTGGTGGCGTTCGCGCTGCTGTCGGCGCGCGTGCGCGCGTTCTGGCAGCGGATCCGGCAGGGCTTCACGATCCTGCGCGATCGCCGCCGCTATCGCTTGCAGATGTGCACGTGGCAGGCCGCGAGCTGGATCGCGCGGTTCGTCGCCTACTGGGCGCTGCTCGACGCGTTCCACATCGGCGGCTCGGTGCGCAACGCGCTGCTCGTGCTGGGCGTGCAAGTCGTCGCCTCGGTGTTCCCGTTCACCCCGGGCGGGCTCGGCGTGCAGCAGGCGATGCTGATCAAGATCTTCGCCTCCAGCCCGGATGTGGCCGCGTTCTCGGTCGGTCAGCAGATCGCGACCACCGTGCTGAGCACAGCCCTGGGGTTCGCGGCGCTGGTCCTGATCTTCCGCTTCAAAAGCTTCCGCGAGGTGCTCGCGCGCGGGCGGGAGCACCGCCGCGCCGAGTCGGGTGCCAAGGGCGAGCCGCTGGGCACGCTCGACGCCCGAGGACCGGGCTGATGCTTGGTACGCGCGCAGACCCCGAGGTCGTAGCCGCCGATCGAGAGTCCAGTAGCCGCCGATCGAGAGCCCAGTAACCGCCGATCGAGTGTCCAGTAGCCGCCGATCGAGAGTCCAGTAGCCGCCGATCGAGAGCCCAGTAACCGCCGATCGAGAGCCCATTAGCCGCCGATCGAGAGTCACTTGATTACAGGATTCGTCGCCGGTGTCGATACCATTGTCTAGCTGCCGATAGCCTGGGCGACGGCCCGGAAGATGCGGCGTGCAAGACTCTTTAATCGTGCCCAGCTTCTGCCGCCACAACCGCCTACTGCACAACTGTCCGATCTGCTCACGTGAGCAGTCAGTGGAGCTGCGCCCGGTGATCTCCTCCGGAGCCCCGAAGGTGTCATCGGCGCCGAAGCCGCGCCCCAACGGCGGACATGGTCACGCCGGCGCTGGGCGCCCAAGCGGCGGGCACGCAGCCGGCGGACGCGAAACCGGGCGCGCGAACGGCCGCGGCGGGCGGGCGTCCGCCTCACGCGATACAGCCTCGCGGCACGGCTCCGGGGCGATACGCGTTCGGCATCTGGCGCGCGGCGCCGATGACGGTTACCAATCGCCGCTCGTTCCAGGGCTGAAATCGAGCGAGGACGCAGACCGGCTCGCGCAGGAGATCGCGTTCGCGGCCTGGCGCTTGGAGCAACTCGAATTCGACCCGCCCGGGCTCTGCGCCGAGGTCGCGGCGGGCTCCCTCGACCTCGAGGAGCGCACCTGGCTGGGCTTTCTGATCGCCTACTTCGGCCCGCTTGAATCCGATCGCCCGTTTGCCTGGATCGAATCTGTGAGAACGACTTGGGCATCCGGCGCGCTACCAGACCTGGAGGATGCCGTGGTCGGACCGCGCGGGATCCACGAGCTCGACCGCGGCACGGTGACGCTCGGGTCCTACCGAGCCTGGGCGATGCGCGCTGGCTCGCAGGCCAGCGCGTTCACAGGTGAACCGGCCTGGACACCGGAGCGTAGGTTCGCGCGGGCGTTCGAGCGACTGGCGTTGCCGGGCATGCACCGCGACGGACGCTTCGATCTGCTGGTGCTGCTGGGACGGCTGGGTTGCTATGAGATGCGCGCCGGCACGCTCGCGCTTGGCGGCGAGAACGAGGTCACGGTGGCCGCTAAGCGGGCGCTGGGGATCGGCGACACGATGCTGCTCGAGCGCCGTGCGTCCGAACTGGCGGCGGCGTGTGCAGTTCCGCTCGAAGCGCTCGACCTCGGTCTGCACAACTGGGGCGTGGGCAGGCGCGTGGGCGCGGGCGTAGACGCGCAGCCTGATCTCGAGGCGGGCGAGGACGTGCTCGCCAGCGCGCGCGCCGCGCTCGGCTGCAGCTGACGTAAGGGCGGTCCGGACGCCGCGGGGGCGCTCCGTCCGAGGCACCCCCTACCTTTTCTCAAACGTCCGCTTCCGATAGCCGGAGTAGCAATGCCACTGTGCTTCATCGAACCGCAGAACGCCATTCGGGTGATCGCCGAGTCAGTCGGCCGTGAGGCTCGTCGTCAGATCCTCGGCGAGGTTGTGCGCGCCTGGGTGGACGAGATACCAGAATCCGAGTTGGCGTCCCATTACGCAAAGGCGGTCGCCGATCTCGACGAGGACGACCTGTCGCTGCTCGCCGCCTGGCACGCGTCCCTCGACGGCGGACACCCGCTTCCCAACAAGGAGTTTCTCGTCAATGTCTTCCCGACGCTCGGCGAGAACCGCCGGGAGGCGCTCAAGATCGCGGCGGGGTTCCGCGGCGAGGAGGCTTTCGAGGCCGGTGTGGGCGAGGACGAGGCGTTCGACACGGTGCTGCCGTGGCTGTCACAGAAGCGCTGCGTGGAGCTCGCTCACGAGTGCCTTGAGCTGTACTGCTGGGACCGCCTCGGGTGCGAAAACTAGTGGACCATCGGCATGCCGGCTGACCCACTACTGAGCGCGCTCCTCAGACGGGCGCGCCGGCGAGGGCGGCCTCGACTTCGGCGATCGCCTGCTCGGTGCTGCGAAACTGGATCGCGTTGATCCCGAGCTCGCGGGCAGCATCGCAGTTGGACTCGATGTCGTCGACGAACAGCGCCGCGCGAGCCGGCACCGCGAGCCGCTCCAGCGTCAGTTCGTAGATCGCCCGTTCTGGCTTGCGGCTGGCAACGAACGCCGAGTCGACGACGACATGGAAGATCTCGTCGATCGGGAGCATCGCGCGCCACCGCGGTTCCCACTCGCGCACATTATTGGTGCAGATCGCCATCCGGTAACCGCGCCGCCGCAGAGCTCGCATGTAATCGATCAAGCGTTCGTTGGGGTGCAGGTGCTCGAAATAAGCCTTGCCGAAGCCTTCCATCGAAATCTCGCGCTCCAACTGGGCGGTCAACTGCACGCCGAGCTCGTAGAGGAACCGCGCTTCGGTCATGCGACCGGTCTCGAGCTCGAACAACGGGTGCGCGCCGTCGCGCTGCGCCAGCGCGGCGAGCGCGGTGCCGAGCGCCGCCAGTGGGATTCCCGAGGCCTCCTGGAAGGCACGGAAGGCGTCGCTCAGGGGCGAGGTGAGCACGCCGCCGAAATCGCTGATGATCGCGCGGATTTCAGAGGCTTGCGTTTCGCCGGCGGCCGCTGCTGCGGGGAGCACTCGATTACCGGTGGGGAGGTCTGCGGGTGCCCTTAGACGCCGTCGGGCCTGGCGAACACATATACACCGGCGCCGTCGAGGCCGCGGCTCTGGCAGCACATCGCCTGGGCGTCCAGGCGCGTACCCGATCGCCGCAGCACGGCGTGCGAGGACGTTGCCTCGCCGGACGCTCGGCGTGGGTAGAGGTCGTCCTCTTCGGTCGCCCCCAACCACAGCTCGATCCCCACACGCGAAGGGTTGCCGTCGGCACCATAGGTGGTCGACAAGCGCGGATCGAACACGCTCAGCTCCGCCGCCGGCTCGCCGCGTACGACGGCGGCGACCGCGTCCCGATCCTGCCCTTTGGCGCCGGGTGGCCTGGTCGCGAGCAGCGCGATCTCAACATCACGCTCGAAGAAGGTCGCAACGAGCCGCAGCGAGCCAGCCTGGCCGGCGGCGTCGCAGCGCACGCCTGCGCAATCGAGCTCGCGCTGGTGTCCGCCGAGGGCGATCGTGCCGCTGATCCGGCACGATTCCAGCTCGCCTGCCAGCCCAGGCGTGCCAAGCTGTTCGGGGATCGGCGTAATCGTCAGGTTGTGCTCGGCACCGGCAAGCGTCCAGGCCGGTTTCGAGGCCGGTTTCGAGGCCGGGTTCGAGGCCGGGTCCACGGCTGGGTTGGACGCTGGGTTCGAGGCCGGGTCCACGGCTGGGTTGGACGCTGGGTTCGAGGCTGGGTCCACGGCTGGGTTGGACGCTGGGTTCGAGGCTGGGTCCACGGCTGGGTTGGACGCTGGGTTCGAGGCTGGGTCCACGGCTGGGTTCGAGGCTGGGTTTGACGTTGGGTTGGAGGCTGGGCTCGAGGCCGAGTCGTCGAGCGCCGACGGTTCGAACCGGGGCTCCGAGATGTTCTCGAGCGTCGCCTGTTCGAACCTGGACTCGGAGGTGTCCTCGAGCACGCCGACGACAATCGCCGGATCGGCACCGCCGACGACAACCCCCCACACGCCTGCGCTTGGATCACCAAAAGCGGCGATCGCCAAGGGCGAGATGCTCGCAGCCGTCATGCCGAGAGCTTCGGAGGCGGAACCTCGTGGGCGGTGGACTCCACGTCGTACTCCTGCCGGGGGGCACCGAAGTTCGCGATCTGCGCCATCCGCGCGAGCAGGTAGCCGCGACCGCTGCGCACGAGGCCCTCACGCACGAGTGTGCGCGTCGGCGCCGCGAGCAGCAGCAGGCCGATTGCATCGCCGATGAACCCGGGAACGATCATCAGCAGTCCGCCGAACAGCACGAGCGCGCCATCGAGCACCTCGCGCGCCGGCGCCCGCTGTTCGGCGACGGTGGCCCGCAGCCGCCGCATCACGCTCGCACCCTGCGAGCGCACCGCCCAAACACCGATCGGCCAGCTGACGATGAGCGCCAGCAGCATCGGCAGCAGGCCGATCGCGCCGGCAACCTTCACTGCGACGAAGATCTCGGCGATCAACCAGATGAGCGGCACGATCAGGAGCACGACCAGAAGCCTACAGAGCCCCGGGGTCAGGTTCTCGCACAGGGTCCGGAACGGCGTCCCGTCGCGTGCGTCGGTAGGCGATCAGGCTGGTGTCAGCTCGAGCCGGACGCCCGGCAGGCGATCGAGCCCGACCATCTCGATCAGCGTCATGATCTGAGGCTGGGCGCCACGCAGCAGGATCGCACGACCGTGCCGGCGAAGCCGGCGCGAGAGTACCGCCAGATCGACGATCAGCGACGTGTCCGCGAACACCAGGCCGGTGAGGTCAACCGTCACATCTGATTGAGCGCGAAACGCTCGCATGAGCGCCCGTCGGCGGCGTCCCTGGGTGGTCCGGTCCTCATCACCGGTGCAGCGCAGAAGCGGTGGCTTGTCTTCGAAGTCGACGATTCCTGAAACCTACACCAATCGGAGGACTGCGTCCGCGAATAATTAAGATCTCTTTGTCTCTGCGTTCACGTCGGTCGCCGGGTTGGGCTCATGGAGAACGCCGGGTTGGGGTGACGGAGAACGCCGGTGGCGAAACGCTTGGCCCCAAGCGGCGAGATGCGGCGCGGCGGGCAATAGACTTCGGTTGTGATGGTTTCAACAGAAGAGGTTACCGAGGCGCTGCGCGAGGTCATCGATCCCGAGTTGGGGCTCGATTTCGTCGAACTCGGCCTGATCTACGAGGTCGGGATCGACGATGCCGGCGTCGTCAAGGTCGTATACACGCTGACCAGCCCTGGCTGCCCCATCGGTCCGCAGGTGTCCAGCCAGATCGTCGAGTTCGTCGGCGAAGTCGAGGGCGTGAGCGACGTACGGCCGGAGATGACGTTCTCGCCACCGTGGACGCCTGAGCTGATGAGCGAAGACGCCAGGTTCGCGCTGGGCTTCTGAGCCAGCCTGGAACCAGCGGGCCGCGGCGCCGGCCGAGGACCCAGCGGGCTGCGGCGCCGGCCGAGGACCCAGCGGGCCGCGGCGCGGTGAACGGAAGCGGGCCGGCGGCGGCCGTCGCCGCCGGCGGGCTTCAACCTTGCCGCTCGCGATCGAGGTCGATCGCGCGGATCTCGTGTTCGCCCGGTAGCTTGGCGAGCACGCTCGCCACCACCTGCTCGACGTCGTTCTCGTCGTGTCCAAGGTCGTCGTAAAGTGACTTGAGCGCCGTGTGAACGATCTTGAGCTGGGCGGCGGTGAGATCAAGCCGATAGGCGACCTCATCGGGTTTGATCAGATTTGCGTCGTCCATCGACGAAGCCTACATCGAACCCCGCCGCATCAGCCGTTCGACGGTGCCCGCTACGGGCGCGGCCCGTGCACGGGTGGCGCACGATGGGTGCGCTTGGCGCGCATGTCCGAAGCTGGGCCTGCGGCGCTGCGTCTCCGACCGGTCGGAAGGATCGATCCCGGACGCGAGCCGTTGGAGGCGTCGGCCCCGGAACCGTTGGAGGCGTCGACCCCGGAACCGTTGGAGGCGTCGGCCCCTGAACCGTTGGAAGCCGCCGGCGCTGCCGTCTCATCGGCGGCGGCCGCCGATGCGGCTTCGGATGTGGCGGCCGGTGCGGGGGCCGGCGCCTGCGCCTTGGCCGAGCGCGAGGCGGCGTGCGCCGCGGCGACCATGAGCTCCAGTTCCTGCTCGATCCCGTTCGCGATCACGTCGATGTCGTCGAGCGCGTCGAAGTCCCCGAGCAGCCCGAAGTCGATCCCGCCGTCATACGACATCAGCGCGACCGCAAGCGCATGGTTCGTGGGCAGGAACGCGATCGGGAACAGATCCTGGAGCTTGCGCCCGAGCATGTAGAGCGGCCGCTGCGGCCCTGGGATGTTCGTCACCAGCAGGTTGAACAGCCGCGTGGAGAAGTTCAGCCGGGACGCTTGAGCCAGCACAGTCGGCGGCGCCAGCACCTGCGCGGCGGTCAGCGTCGAGGCGCCGATCGCCTGCTTGGATTCTTTCAAGTCGTCCATCGCGGCGCGCACCACGTCGAGCCTGGCGAGCGGATCCTGGACGTACACCGGGAGCGGTCCGCGCATCACCGTGAGCTGGTTGCCGAGCTGGTGACGCTGGTCGGTGCGGCGGACCGAGACCGGCACCAGCGCCCGCAACTCGAGGCCCTCGGTGCGGACCCCGCGGGCGTGCAGCCAGCGCGCGAGCGCCCCCGACACGACGGTCAACACGACATCGTTGATCGTGCCTCCGAACGCACCCTTGACGAGCTTGTAATCGGCGAGCTGCTGGCGCACGACCCGGAAGCGCCGGTAGGGCCCGATCTGGACGTTGAGCGGCGTCGACGGGGCGGGATTCAGCTCTGCCCACACGATCTCGCCGATTCCCTCGACCGCGTCCTTCAGCCGGTCAACCGAGCGCCGTGGTGTCAATAGGCCGGCGAGCGCACGTGCCGCTACCTCGGTGACCGTCAAGACGGCGTCACGGACGCCGGTCACCGCTAGCTCGGCGGAGGTCGGCTGCGCCTTCGGTCGCCACGGCTCCAGCTCGGTCAATGGCGCTCGCGCGGGCGGCTTGGGATCAGGATCGAAGTCGAACAGTACGGTTGCCAGGTCGACGCCGGAGACACCGTCGACGAGCGAATGGTGAGTCTTGGAGATGAGCGCGAAGCGCTCGTGGGGGCTGTCGCCGGCGCCCGCCAGGTCAGCGCCCGCCAGGCCATCGCCGGGGCCCGCCAGGCCATCGCCGGGGCCCGCCAGGCCATCGCCGGAGCCCGCCAGGCCATCGCCGGAGCCCGCCAGGCCATCGCCCGCCAGGCCCTCGACGAGCCACAGCTCCCAGAGCGGCTTGGTGCGGTCCAGCGGCTGCGAGGCGACGCGTGCCGCCAGCGCCAGCAGCTGCTCCTCGCTGCCGGGCGCCGGCAGCGCCGTGTGGCGCACGTGGAACTCGATGTTGAAGGTCGGATCGTCGACCCACAGCGGGCGCCCGGTCTCCAGCGGCGGCGTCGCCAGCTTCTGGCGGTATCGCGGGACCAGGTGCAGCCTGCCACGGACGCTGTCGAGCACATCGTCGAACGCCGGCGGCGCTCCGTCGAAGATCAGCACCCCGCCGACGTGCATGTGCGACGAGGGTCCCTCCTGTGCCAGGAAAGACGCGTCGACCGCCGACAGGCGGTCCAGGTGCTGCTGTGTCATCCCACCTCCGTTTGCAGGGGCCGCTCAGTCGCAAAAGGGTACGGCAGAGCGTCGCTCGCCGTGTCGAGGATGTGCGCTACGTGACCGGCTTTACCTACACTCTGTTGCTGAATGCCGCAGACCCCTGCGAAATTGCTGCTCGCCACGCCGCGTGGCTACTGCGCCGGCGTGGACCGTGCGGTGCAAACCGTCGAGCGAGCGCTCGAGTTGCACGGAGAGCCTGTCTACGTGCGCAAGGAGATCGTCCACAACAAGCACGTCGTCGAGCAGCTCCGCGCGCGCGGAGCGCTGTTCGTCGACTCCGAGACCGAGGTGCCAGCCGGGGCGACCGTGGTGTTCTCCGCACACGGTGTGTCACCGGAGGTCCATGCCACCGCGCGCGCCCGCGCGCTGAACACGATCGACGCAACCTGCCCGCTGGTCACCAAGGTGCACGTCGAGGCTAAGCGCTTCGCAGCCGACGGGTACACGATTGTGCTGATCGGGCACGCCGGCCACGAGGAGGTCGAGGGGACGATGGGGGAGGCGCCCGAGCACATCGTCCTGATCGAGAACGTACAGGACGTCGCGGCGCTGGAGGTCGCGGATCCCGACAAGGTCGCGTTCATCTCGCAGACGACGCTGTCCGTCGACGAGACCACAACGATCATCGAAGCGCTGCGCCGCCGTTTCCCAGCGATCGTCGGTCCACGCACCGACGACATCTGCTACGCCACAACCAACCGCCAGGCCGCCGTCAAGCAGCTCGCGCGCGAGTGCGATCTGGTGCTCGTGATCGGCTCGCGCAACTCGTCGAACTCAAACCGCCTGGTCGAGGTCGCGCGCGAGCACGGCGCCGAATCGCACCTGATCGACAACGAGCTCGAGGTGCGCGAGGCGTGGCTGACAGGCAAGTCCGTGGTCGGCATCACCTCGGGTGCAAGCGCGCCCGAGGCGCTGGTCAAGCGTCTGGTCGCATTCTTCGAGGACCGCGGGACGACCGACGTGCAGGAGCTCGAGGTCGTGCACGAGGATGTCCGGTTCATGCTCCCGAAGGTGATCCGGCAGGCAATCGCCGGCGCCTCGTAGATCAGCGGTCACCGGCGCTGCGCACGCTCGTCGTCTCCGACTTGCACCTCGGCGCGCACGGCGACCGCGCCCTGCTGCACGCCAGACCGCCTGCGGAGCCGTTGCGCGAGGCGCTCCGCGGCGTCGACCGCCTGGTCCTGCTCGGCGACACGGTCGAGTTCCGGCAGGGACCGCGCCGGGACGCGCTCGCCGTGGCTTCGCGCGTGCTTCCCGGCCTCGCCGCCGCACTGGGTCCCGCTGGCGAGGTGCTGATCGTCCCCGGCAACCACGACCACCACCTGCTGGCGCCTTGGCTCGGTCGCCGCGCTGCCGGGATCGAGTCGCCGCCACTAGGCCTGCAGGCGGAGGTGGGGTGGGCCGACGGCGAGCCGCTGGCGGTCCTCGCCGACGCCCTCTCGCCGGCAGCGGTCCGCGCCTACTACCCGGGCGTCTGGCTGCGCGACGACGTCTACGCGACCCACGGGCATTACGGGGACCTCCATACCACCGTGCCGATGCTCGAGCGTGTCGGCGCGCGCGTCATGTCCCGCATACTGCGGATCGAGCAGACCAGCAAGGCTGAGGACTACGAGGCGGTGCTGGCACCGATGTACGCGTGGATCGACGCGGTCGCGCAGGCGGGCGGCCCGGAGGCGGGCGGCTCGGAGAACCTCTCGGCGAGAATCCGGCGCTCGCTCAGCGGTGAGGATCAAGGCGGCCGGGGGGACCACGGGCATGGCGGCCTACGGAACCCTGACCGCGGGCACGGCGGCGGGGGAGAGACTGGCGGCCGGCACGGCAGCCTAGGGGACCCCGACCACGGGCACGGAGTCAGGGGAGACACTGAAGGCCGGCACGGCGGCGTGGTCGGGCAGCTGCGCGGGCCGGGCTCGCGGCTGCTAGCGCGCGTGCGCCGCCGCGGCCTGGCCGGCGCGCTTGGCAGCGCGCTGGCCGCGGCGAACCGCGCCGGCCTCGGCCCGCTGCGCGCCGACCTCTCAGATGCCGAACTGCGCCGCGCAGCGCTGATCGCGTTCGCGGCGGCGCTGTCCTCGCTGCGCGTCGAGAGCGACTACGTGATCTTCGGGCATACGCACCGGGCCGGCCCGCTGCCCGACGACGATCCCGCCGAGTGGACCGCGCTGAACGGTGCGTGCATGCTCAACAGCGGCTGCTGGGTGCACGAGCCGGCGTTCCTCGGACGCGACCCGCTGCGCAGCCCCTACCGCGCCGGCTTCTGCGTCGTGGTCGACGACGACGGGCCGCCGCGGTTGGTGAACCTGTTGGACGGGCCCGCGCCGGACTCCCTTGGACGTTCACCTCGCTATGCGGGGTCAACGTCCAAGCGTCACCTAGGGCTCGCGAGCGCGCCTCCCAGCGACGCTAGCCCGGGCCGGCAAGCCCGGGCGTGAAGCACACCGCCAGGCAGCGAACGCCGTCGCCGACGCTCAGCTCGAGCACGCCGGCGGTGCTGCGCGGGTGGCTGATCAGCTCGTAAGCGCCCGGGTGATCGACGACGATCTCCCGCCCGCAGGCGCGCAGCGTGCCGGCGCCGTCGAGTACCGCCCAGACGCCCCCCGCTTCGTACGCACCCGAGTAGGGGCCGTCGACGTCGTCGCTGGGCAGCGCCACTCGCGCCCCCGGCGCGTCCTCGGGATGGAACGGCGCGAGCGGCGCCACCTCAACGCCCAGCAGGGCCCCGATCGCACGCTCGGTCTCGTCGTAGGCGCCTTCGCCGTAGTGGTAGTCGTACAGCCTGCCATCCGCGTTGAACAAGTAGCGGGCGGGCCAGCCGAGGTTCTCGTAGCGCCGCCAGACGACTAGGTCGAGGTCGATCAGGACCGGGTACTCGATCCCGAGCCGGGCGACCGCGGCGCGCACGTTGTCGGGGTCGCGCGAGGGCTCGAAGCCGGACGAGTGCACGCCGATCAGCGCCAGGCCGCTGGGCGCGTAACGCGCATGCCAGGCCTTCATGTATGGCAGCGTGCGCAGCGAGTTGGGGCGGCAGAAATCCCAGAACTCGATCAGCACCGGATGCCCGAGTGCCGCCGCCATGCTCAGCTGCTGCGCGTTGACGCACGGCATCTGCGCCGGGAACTCCGGCGCCCTGATGTGATCCACGGGAGGCCGCACTGCCCGCGATGGTACGTTCTGGGCGGCGATCGCAGTCGCTATGCTGCGCACAAGTAATGAATTCCGAGCGCCTTTGAGGGAGTTTGAGCGATGTCGCCTTCCGGAGCTGAGGTTCTCCGCAAGATCAAGAACCGGATCGACGAGGTCGACCCGGCGTTCGTGCCAGAGCGCGTCAGCAGCGGCGCGATCCTGATCGATGTCCGTGAGACCGATGAGTGGTCGGCGGGGCACGTCCCGGGCGCGTTGCATGTCCCCAAGAGCCATCTCGAAGGGCGGATCGAGGGCGCCGCGCCGGATCGCTCGCAGCACCTGATCTTGTACTGCGCGGGCGGCGTACGCTCCGCCTGGGCGACCCGAACGCTGACCGAGGATCTCGGCTACGAGCACGTGGAGTCGATGATCGGCGGTTTCACGCTGTGGAAGGACCGCGGCTACGAGGTCGTGGTCCCGCGCGTGATGAGCGCCGAGCAGCGCGAGCGCTACTCACGCCATCTGCTGCTGCCGGAGGTCGGGATCGCCGGCCAGCAGCGGCTGCTCGACGCGCGCGTGCTGCTGCTCGGGGCCGGGGGGCTCGGTTCGCCCGCGGCGCTGTACCTCGCGGCCGCCGGCGTCGGCACGCTCGGGATCGTCGATGACGACGACGTCGACCTTTCCAACCTGCAACGCCAGGTGATCCACACCACCGACCGGATCGGCGTGCCGAAAGTCGACTCAGCCGAGCAGACGATCACCGCGCTGAACCCGGACGTCAAGGTCGAGAAGTACCGGCTGCGGCTCGGGTCTTCGAACATCATGGAGATCCTTCCGGGATATGACATCGTCGTCGACGGGCTGGACAACTTCCCGACCCGGTACCTGCTCAACGACGCCTCGGTGCGGTTGCAGATCCCAGTCGTGTCGGCCGCGATCCTCGGCTTCGAGGGGCAGCTGTCGGTCTTCTATCCCTACGAGGGGCCCTGCTACCGCTGCCTGTTCCCGGTGCCACCGCCGGCGGAGCTGGCGCCGTCGTGCGGTGCCAACGGCGTGCTCGGCGTGCTGCCCGGCACGATGGGGCTGCTGCAGGCGACCGAGGTGATCAAGCTGATCCTGGGCGAGGGCGAGCCGTTGATCGGCCGTCTGCTGATGTACGACGCGCTTGCCGCAACGACCAGCGAGGTCAGGGTCCGCCGCGACCCGAAGTGCCCGATCTGCTCACGTGAGCCGGACACGATCGGCGATGACGAGCTCGGCGTGTTCCCCGACTACGAGGCATTCTGCGCTGGCGCGCACTAGCCTTGCGTTGCTCAGATATGCCGACGATCCGAATCCCACCCGTGCTGCGAGCCTCCGTCGGAGGCAGCAAGGAGCTGCACGCCAACGGCAGCTCCGTCGGCGAGATCCTGCTCGCGGTCGCCGATAGCCACCCCGACACACGCGACCAGCTGTTCGGCGCCGACGGGGCGCTGAACCGCTACGTGAACGTCTACCTCAACGACGAGGACGTGCGCGTGCTCGACGGGCTGCAGACCGCCGTCTCCGAAACCGACACGCTCGTGATCCTGCCGGCGATGGCCGGCGGCATGATCTGATCCGCGGGCGCCGGCGCACCGAGCAGGCAGCCCTCACGCAGCACAGTAGTAAGCCGTAGTCGTTTTGCGAGGTCTCGCTAGACTTCGTTGCGCATGTCGGCCGAGCGTCTACAAAACAGGCCGTGCGGGGGCCGCTATGGCGACATCATCCAGGCGATCGGTCACACGCCGCTGATAGAGCTGCGACGCCTGAGCCCGAAGCCCGGCGTGCGGATCTGGGCCAAGCTCGAATCGCGCAACCCGACAGGCTCGGTCAAGGACCGCGTCGCGCGGGCGCTGATCGAGGACGCCGAAGAGAAGGGCCTGATCGGCCCGCACCAGACGCTGTTGGAGCCGACCTCCGGCAACACCGGTATCTCGCTGGCGATGATCTGCGGACGCAAGGGCTACCGCTTGAAGGTCGTGATGCCGGAGAACGTGACGCCCGAGCGGACCGAGTTGCTGCGCATGTACGGCGCGGAGATCGTCTACTCGGAGGGCTCGAAGGGCTCCAACGGCGCCGTCGAGTTGGCGCTCGACATGGCCGCGCGCGACTCCTCGTACTACATGCCCTACCAGTACGCCAACCCGGCCAACCCGGGCGCGCATTACAACGGCACGGCACTCGAGATCCTCGAGGAGCTCGATGAGATCAGCGCGTTCGTCGCCGGTCTCGGAACCGGCGGCACGCTGATGGGCAACGGTCGCCGGCTGCGAGAGGAGCTCGGGGACCGCGTCAAGATCGTCGCCGCCGAGCCGATGCAGGGAGAGCCGGTTCAGGGCCTGCGGTCACTGGCGGATGGCTTCATCCCGCCGATCATCGACCTCTCGCTGCTGGATCGCAAGATCTTCGTGACCAACAGCGACGCGATCAGCTTCACGCGCAAGCTGCTCGACGAGGAGCGCCTGTTCGTCGGAGTCTCATCCGGTGCGATCGCCCGGGTCGCGGTCAGGATCGCCTCCGAGATGGACGAGGGCAACGTCGTGTTCATCGTCGCCGACGACGGCTGGAAGTACCTCTCGTCCGGAATCTACTCGCGACCACTGGAAGAGATCGCAGGTTTGGACACCACCGTCTGGTGGTGACCCGTCGTCTCTGGCGTTGAACATGGGGACGCGGCTCTGGGCGGCGCGCGTGGCGACCGCGGGCTTCGCCTGCGTGGCAACGCTGGTGCTGGCGGCTTGCGGCACGAGCGTTCACCGCCCGGCGCCCAACAAGCTCCGCCTCCTGCCTGCGTCAGAGCGCGCGACGCTGGTCGCGCAACTCAACCGTGCGCTCGCCGCAGACCAGGAGGCGATCTTCGCCTACACGGTCGCCGGTCCGCTGCTCAGCGGCCGCGCGCCGCGCGTCGACGGGCGCTTCCTGGGTGACGAGAACACGCACGCGAGCGTGCTGCATGCGCTGATCGTGGGTGCCGGCGGCAAGCCGCACCAGCGCAGCGCGTCCTACGATCTCGGCGACCCGAGCAGCGGTTCGCGGGTCCTGGCGCTGTTGCAAAAGCTCGAGGAGCTCCAAATCGCACGCGACCTGGATGCGATCCGGCGAGTCCCCTCAGCGTCGGTGCGGACCGTGCTGGCGTCGATCCTCGCCGACGACGCTCAGCACCTGACGGTGCTGTCATCGCTGCAGGGCCACTCGCGGATTGAGGATGCGCTCGTCGAGGATGCGCTCGTCGAGGGTGCGTTCGTCGGCGGTGAGCCGCCGACCCCGCCACCGGCAGCACCTGGCGCGCTCAGGATCATGTCCAGGGTCGAGCTGGTGGCGGCCTCGATCGACGCGCACGCGCTGCGCTCCGGTCGGCTATCACGGGCGGCGCGGCGTCTGCTGGCGATCCTGATCACCCGTGAGCGAGCGCACGCGCAGGCGCTCGATCAGGCGCTGAGGACCGCAGGACAGCAGCCTGCTGAGGCCATCAGCAAGCGGGTGTCGGCCAGCGTTGCGAGCCTGCAGCCGCGATCTTGGCCGCGCACACGCCACGCTTGGCTGCTGCTGCTGGGATCCGTCCAGTCGCGCGTCGAAGGCGTGTTCTACATGCTGATGCCGAGTCTGTCCGCGCCCGAGGCACTGCTGGCGACGTCGATCTTCGCCGCCGACGCCCAGCAATCGGCGTTGCTTGCGGAGCTGCGGAGCCGACAGGTGGATGACGCCGTCCCGTCGGCGCTGGTTCGCGGCTAATGCCCGCCGGCGGGATGCACCGACTAGTGGGATGCGGATGCTAGCCTGAGCGGCCCGATGCGGATCGCCAAGAACCTGTACGAGGAGATGGTGGCGCACGCGCGCGCCGAGGCGCCCAACGAGTGCTGCGGCCTGATCGCGTCACTGGACGGCATGGCCGTGGCGGTGCACCCGGCCGTCAACCTGGCTGCAAGTCCGTTGCGTTACGAAGTCGATCCCGGCGAGCAGTACCGCATCATGATGGCGATCGAAGACGCCGGACAGGAGCTTGGCGCGATCTATCACTCGCACACGCGCAGCGCCCCTTACCCGTCGCAGACCGATATAAACCTGGCGTTCCATCCCGAAGCTCTGTATGTAATCGTCGGCTTGGCCGCGGGCGATACTGCCGATGTGCGCGCCTACTCGATCCGGCGCGGAGAGGTGTCCGAGGTCGAGCTGGTAGTCGACTGACACCGTTCGGAGCGCGGCCACGAGCAAGACCTCCAGTGCGACGGTCTCCTGTCCCGGCTGTGGCGCGCGCCAGCCTGCCGCGTCGGTGTTCTGCGAGCGCTGCCGGCTGCCGCTCGTGCCGGAGGCGCCGGACGGCGCCGAGCTCGTCAGCGAGCGCCACCAGCGTCTACGCAAGATCAAGCCGCAGCTCTCCGAAGGTCCACTCGCGATCGTCGCCCACGCCAGCAACCAGGCCGAAGCCGAGTTCATCCAGAGCCTGCTGCTGGAGGAAGGCGTGCCGAGCCTGCTGCGCCGCAGCGCCGGCTTCGATGTCCCGGACTTCCTCGCCGCCGGACCCCGCGACGTGCTCGTGCCGCTGTCCGGACTTGACACCGCGCGCCAGGCACTGATGGAGGCCGAGATCGTGAGCGCCGATGCGCCGCCGCCGCGTCCCGTGGCGGCGTTGCGGCTGCTCGGCGGCCTGCTGCTCGCGCTCGCGATCGGCACGCTGCTGCTGTGGCTGCTGTCGCTGGTGGCGGGCTGACCGTGGGCTAACCGCCGCTCGCCAGGCTCGCCAGGTGCGAGCGCCAGGTGCCCTCGGTGTGGACCAGCGGGCGACCGTCGAAGACCTTGACAAGGGCCGCGCGCGGCCCGTCGGGGTGCAGCCTGCAGGCGAACTGCGCGGCGGCTCGCTCGCCGTTCTCCCTGGCGATCAGATCGATCACGGTGCCACCCAGCAGCGCGGCGTCGCGCGGACCCGGCGGAAAGCTTGGCCGTCTGCCCTCGTGCAGGCGTCGCGCGATCGCTCCGCGGGCGTGCTTGGACTCGCCGCTGAAATAGTGCGCGCCGCCCTCCAGCAGCCACGCCCAGCGCAGCGCGAGCGCGACCCGCGCCGGCGCGCGCGCAGCGTGCAGGTCGTGGTTGCACTCGACCAGGACGCGGCGAGCGTACAGCGTGGCCGGGGCGAGCGCGAGCATCTCGGCCGAGCCGTTCACGTTCGATGCGCGCGCCGCGAGCACCGACGGCGCTAGCAGGTGGATCTCGCTGAGCGTTACCCAGCCCGCGAGATAGCGCCGCGCCGCCGGCGTGCTCGCGACCCACACGAGCGCAAACGGCGGAATTGCCGCCACTAGCGACGCCACACGCTCGTGCATCACCACCGTCACAGCCGTGACCGTTCGCGGAAACTGCTGCTCGAGCGTCACGCGCGTACGCTCGAGCAGGGCCAGCACCCCTGCGGCATCCTCGGCATATGCCGATGGATGCCTGCATTCGAACGTCGCCGAGACTGTCTCGACCCAGGTCACCGAGGGCCGGCGGCGGTTCTTGTTGTGTTAGACGAGCGCGGGCTGGCGATCGGAGGCGATCGCGCTGATCTCCTCGTAAGCCCGCTCGAACTCCTCGTCGGAGAGCACCGGGGTGCCTTCGAAGGGGAGATCGCGTGTCAGCTCGAGCCACGAGTGGCGGCCGTGATAGTCGTCGCGTACCTTGACCGTAACCGGGCGCGGAATCCGGTAGGTACGCAGCAAAATCACGTGCAGCGGGTGGCGGCGCGCCCAGGCGAGCCGCTTCTCGGGGTAGTCGGTGGTCCATACGTAGAACGGCGACAGAGCGTCGACGGAGCGGCGGTCGCTGATCGTGAAGCACGCTGCAACCTCGGCCCAGGCGCGGATGCGCACGCGGTCAGGTTGAGTGATCGCACCGTCGCGGAGCATCGCCTGCGGCGAAGGCTCGCTTTCGCTCCAGACGCCTTCTTCGAGTGCACGCGCAAGCTCGGGCCGGTGCGACTCGCGCACGAGATCGGACCGTTGGTGGTCGAACGTGGGGAACAGGAAGAAGCGTTCATAATCGAGACGGAATTCGTTATCAGGCTCGCGGTTCGTGCCCTTACAGAGGGTCAGGAGCTGCTCACCTTCGGCCAGAGCACGCACGGTGACGGCCCATTCTTTAAAAGCAATCGGCATGTGGTGTGGGGGGGAGACGATGTTTTCGGGAAGCAACCCCTTACAAGACTGCCGGCAAGGGGTAGGCGGGCCGATTCTATGTCAGATCACAGAAAATTCCAACAAATTCAGCTAACTAGTTCCACGCGTCCCCTTTGCACTAGCTACAATTAGCACAAGCGCGTGCCCGCTGCCGCCTCGAGTGGCTCAATCAAAGCTGCGAAATCTTGGTCGCCGTAGCCAAGCTCTGCAGCCTCCGCCAGCACCTCCGCAGCGGTCTGCGCGAACGCAAACGGAGCCCCCGCCGCCCTCGCCTCCATCAGGCACAGGTGGACGTCCTTGAGCATGTGATCGAGCTTGAACAGCGTCGTGTAGTCGTGCGAGCGCATCGGGCCTGCCTTCAGCTCGAGCATCGTCGAAGCGCCGGAGCCCGAGCGCATCACCGCCACCAGCGCATCGAGGTCGACGCCGGCGCGCGCGCCGACCAACAGCGCCTGACCGAGCGTGGTCGCATTGATCGCGGCGACCGCGTTGTTGATCAACTTGACCATCTGGCCGTGCCCGGGCGGGCCCGCGTGGACGATCACCTTGCCCATCGCCTCCAGCACCGGCCGAAGATGCTCGAAGTCCTGCTTCGAGGCGCCGACCATGAACGTCAGCGTGCCCGCCTGCGCTGCCGGCGAGGAGCCGGTGACCGGGGCATCGACGAGGCGCAGCTCGCGTTCGCGCTCGGCGAGCGCAGCGTTGATGTCGCGGCTCGCGGCAGGTCCGATCGTCGAGCAATCGACGAACAGCGTGCCAGGCCAGGCGCCTGCGGCGGCGCCGGTCTGCGGGTCGAGTAACAGCGACTGCACCTGCGCGCCGTCGACGACCATCGTCAGCACAACGTCGCTGTGCTGTGCGGCGTCAAACGGCGTCGCCGCAACGCGCACGCCTTCGTGCTCGGCGGCAAACCGCTGCGCCGTCGAGCTCGTGCGGTTCCAGACGGTCACTTCAAAGCCGGCGCGGGTCAGGTTGGCCGCCATCCGCGAGCCCATGATCCCGAGTCCCAAGAAACCAATTCGCATGTCAACAGAGGTTGCCAGGTCGTCGCGGCGCGCGGCGACCGCGCGGGGTGCGCGAGCGACCGCGCGGGGCGCGCGAGCGACCGCGCGGGGCGCGCGAGCGACCGCGCCGGACCTGCCGCACGTTTCCCCCCTTGGCGAGGGGAAACGTGCGGAGAGTCCGGCATGTGACGGGCGCAAGTGGCTTATTGCGGCGCCACGGCCAACGGAAAGCAGCGCTAGTCGGCTGCGGGCGAGCCGTAACCGCCGCCGCCGGGCGTCTCGATCCGCAGGCGCTGGCCGGGGGCCAAGTCGCCCGTCGCCTTGGCCTCGAGCTCGACGCCGTCGAGCAGGTTGCGTCCCAGCGCGCCCGGCTCGCCGCCGGCGGCGCCCGCCGGCGGATGGCGCCGGCGCTCGGTGATCAGCGAGTAACGCAGCGGCGCGAGCGCCTCCAGCTCGCGGATCACGCCGTCGCCGCCGTTGTGCGCGCCGCGCCCGCCTGAGCCGCGGCGGCGCTGGTAGCGCACCATCCGCAACGGAAACTCGAGCTCGAGCGCCTCGACCGGCGTGTTGAGCGTGTTGCTCATCGCCACGTGCACGCCGCTGGGCCCGTCGGCGTCGGCGCAGGCCCCCTGCCCGCCGCCGATCGTCTCGTAGTAGACGTCCTGCTGATCGCCGAGCGTGAGGTTGTTCATCGTGCCCTGGCCGAGCGCTCGCCCGAACGCCGCAAGCACGAGGTCGGCAACGCGCGAGGACGTCTCGACGTTGCCGGCGGCGACCGCGGCCGGATGGCGCGCGTTCAGCAGCGAGCCCTCGGGCGCGATCACCGTGACCGGCCGGTAGGCGCCCGAGCACGATGGGATGTCGGCGTCGCAGAGTACTCGCACCGCGAAATAGCAGGCCGAGCGCGTGACCGCCAGCGGGCAGTTGAGGTTGCCGTCGTGCTGGGCGGCGCTGCCGCTGAAATCGAGCGTCAGCTCGTCATCGCGCACGGTCGCCTGCAGGACCAGCTCGAGGTCACCGTCGCGCGCCTCGAGCAGGTCTCGCGCCGCGCGCGTGCCGTCGGGAAGCTCCCGCAGGCGAGCGCGTGTGCGGCGCTCGGCGTAGTCCAAGACCTCGGCGAAGGCGGCGCGCAGCAGCGCGTCGCCGTTGCGCGCGTGCAACTCCAGCAGGCGCCGCGCGCCGGCGCGGCAGGCGGCGAGCTGGGCGCGCAGGTCCGCGCGCCGCTGCTCGGGCCGGCGCATCTGGGCGCTGAGCTCGGCGATTGTGGCGTCGTCGAGCACGCGCGGCTCGATCACGACCCCCTCGTCGGCCAGCGTACGGCTGTCGGCCGGCATCGAGCCCGGGGTCGGGCCACCGACATCGGCGTGATGCGCCCGCGTGGCCGCAAAAGCGAGCAAGCGGGAGCGGCTTGCGCCGCTCCCGTTGGAGGATCGGTGCGATCGGCTGGCGCCGATCGCATTGGGGGATCGCCCGGGGGGCGATCCCCCGGCGCTGCTTGGGGATCGGTCGGCGTCGGCGAAGATCGGGAGGATCACGGTGATGTCGGGCAGGTGCGTGCCGCCGCGGAACGGATTGTTGAGGATGTAGGCGCGGCCGGGGGCTTGCGGCAGCGTGCGTACGGCCGCGACGGCGGCGGGCATCGCACCCAGGTGCACGGGTATGTGCTCGGCCTGCATGACCATCTCGCCGGCCGCGTCGAACAGCGCCGTGGAGGCGTCGCGGCGCTCCTTGATGTTGGGCGAGTAGGCAGAGCGGATCAGCACCGCGCCCATCTCCTCGCAGGCGGATCGGAGGGCACCGACCATCAATTGCAGCTCTACCGCGTCGATCACGGTGCTCCCGGCGCGGCGGGCTCGTCCGCGGGCTCCAATGGCCTGCTGGTGTGATCAGGTGGGCCGTCCGTTCGCTGCAGATGGATCGTGCCGCCGGCGTCGACCCGGCCGGTCCAGTGAGCGGGCACCAGCAGCGTCGACTCCGGGAGTGCGAGCGTGAGCGGACCGGCGAGCGGCGTGCCGGCCGCGGGCAGCCCGCCGGCGGGCGCGAGCGAGACATCGGCACCGGGGACGCTGGCGCTCACCCGGATCGTGACGAGCTCGACCGCGGCTGTCGGATCGACGTGACCGTAGCGGGTGAGGTGCGCGCGCTCGAACGCCTCCCGCAGCGTCGCCGCGGCCGGGCGCAGCGGCGCCTCGATCGGCAGCTCGAACGACTGGCCGGCGTAGCGCAGCTCATATATGGCCCTGATCTGGGCGGCTTGCGCGCCCAGTGCGCGACGTGCGCGCCGTGCCAGCGCCGCTGCCTGCTGCGCGATCCGCTCCTGTTCGGATTCCTGCACGGTCAGGAACACGCTGCGCTGTGCGTCGCGGCGACGGCGGGAGACCAGCAGCCCGAGCGCCGCCAGCACGCCGCAGGCGCGGGGCACCACGATGCGCGTGATCCCCAGCTCGTCGGCGATGTCGGTCGCGTGCAGCGGCCCGGCGCCGCCGAACGCGAGCAGCGCGTAGCGGCGCGGATCGACGCCGCGGTTGACGCTCACGACGCGCAGCGCGCCGACCATCTCGGCGCAGGCGACGCGGCGGATTCCGGCCGCGCAGGCTTCGATCGAGAGCCCCAGCGAGGCCGCGAGCGCCGCGACCGCCTGCACTGCGGCCTCCCGGTCCAGCGCGACGCCGCCCGCCAGCGGCGCGGCGCAGTCGAGGTGACCGAGCACGACGTTCGCGTCGGTGACCGTCGGGTCGCTGCCGCCGCGTCCATAGCACGCCGGTCCCGGGTCGGCGCCGGCCGACTGCGGACCGACCCGCAGCGCGCCGCCGGCGTCTCGCCAGGCGATCGAGCCGCCGCCGGCGCCGACCGTGTGCACGGCCAGCATCGGCAGCGCCAGTGGCCGCGGCGGGTGCGATCCAATCACGCCGGAGCTCTGTTCCTGCACCTCGCCGTCGTCGACCACGCAGACATCGCACGAGGTCCCGCCCATGTCGAAGCAGAGCGCGTCCGGGACGCCGGCGGCGCGGGCGGCGAAGGCCGCGCCGGCGGCGCCGCCGGCGGGGCCGGAGAGGATCGTGAGCGCGGCGTGCCCAGCGGCCGCCTCCAGGTCGATCAGCCCGCCGTTTGACTGCATGATCGCGGGCGCCGGCAGCCGCTCCTGCGCGCAGCGCCTCGCGAGCCCCCGCAGGTAGCCGGACAGCAGCGGCGAGAGCGCGGCGTCGACCTCGGTCGTGGCGGCGCGTTCGTACTCGCGAAAGGTGCCGACGACCTCGTGCGAAAGCGACACGTGCACGTCCGGCAACGCCTGTGCCAGCACGCGCCCGAGCAGCTGCTCGTGCTCGGGATGACGATAGGAGTGCAGCAGCACGACCGCCACCGCCGCCGGCGCGGCGGCCGCGATGCGCGCCGCGAGCACCTGCGCGTCGTCCGGCGACAGCGCGCGCAGGGGGCCCTGCGGCGTCATCCGCTCCGCCACCTCGAAGCGCAGCTCTGCCTCCACCAGCGGCCGTGGCCCGGCGACGCACAGGCGATAGAGCTCGGGGCGGTTCTGGCGCGCGAGCTCGACGATGTCGGCGAACCCGTCGGTCGCCACCAGCGCCGTTCGTGCCACCTTGCCCTCGAGCAGCGCGTTGGTTGCAACCGTGGTGCCGTGCGCGAACATGCGCACATCCCGGGCGGGTCGGGCCGCCCGTGTCAGCGCCGCGCGGAGCGCGTCGATCACGCCGAGCGACTGGTCCTGCGGCGTGCTTGGCACCTTCGCGGTGAAGATCTGACCGTCGAGCGCGAGGACCGCATCGGTGAACGTCCCGCCAACGTCGACCCCCAGGAGCATGCGCTGACCCTAGTGGGCTGTTCTGTAAGTTCCGCCGGGAAGCGGGACGGGACCTGCGGGATGGCCCACGTCCCTCACGGGGATCGCCGCCCGGACGGCGCTGCCACGCTCGCTCACGCCGGCGTCATGCGGCCTGATCCATGTCCTCGGTCTCGGCCAGATGCTGATGCGACGGGCAGTAGCCGTTGTGCGGCAGCGGCATCCGCTGGCAAGGTGTGCCCTTGCGCGTGCTGGCGCGGCACTGCAGGCGGTTACCGCGAACGTCGAGTCCGCTCTGGGCCTGCGCCAGCAGGTATTCATCGGCCACGGCCAGGTACCGCTCGACCACGCTCAGCACGCGCTGCTGCGAGGACATCGGAAAGTACGCGCGAATGTCCTGGAACAAGGATCGCGCCGGCCGCGCAAAGTAATGGCGGTCGGTGGCCAGCCGTTCGACGGCGGCCTCGCAAGCGCGCAGGACACGCTCGTGATTTGCCTTTGGAAACTGCGAACGGGGATCCTCGACGACTTCGGTTGCGAGCTCACGGTAGATAGCTCGGCTGAACTGGTACATGCCGATCTCCTTTCACGCACCCTGTAGCAAGCCTCTCCTTACGGGGCCGAGTATTCCGGCAGCGTGTGAAATTCGCACGGCACTGATTGTTATGCGCGAATTAAGGGCCGTCTCGCAGTTCTCAGTGCCACTCTTCCAGCGTCGTGACGCCGTCGGCTCCGATCGTCACGTGGCGGTGCTCGAAGCTCGGATCGAGATTCGGAAAGTCGCGCCGCTGATGGGCGCCGCGGCTTTCGGTACGTGCCAGCGCGCCGGCGGCGATCAGCCGCACCAGCGGGTAGGGGTCCTGCAGCAGCGTGCGCAGCCCGTCGGCGTCACGCTCGATCCCGGCGAGGCGCCAGAGAGCATCGCGGCTTGCCTGCGTCAAGCGCGGTTGGCACGCGCGAGGACGCTCCTGCGCGGCACGCAGCGCCGTCGCCTGCGGCGGCGGTTGCCGGGCGGCCAGCGCCGCGCGGGCGGCACGGGCGCCGAACACGAAGCATTCGCTGAGCGAGTTCGACGCGAGCCGGTTGGCGCCGTGCAGGCCCGTGCACGAGCATTCGCCGACCGAGAACAGTCCCGGCAGCGAGGAGCGCGCCTGCAGGTCGGTGGCGATCCCGCCCATCATGTAGTGCGCAGCCGGCGCGACCGGGACCAGCTCCCGTTCGGGGTCGATGCCGGCGCGCCGCAGCGCGCTGACGACGTTCGGGAACAGCGCCGGGTCGACCTCGCGCATGTCGAGGTCGACCGAGCGCGCGCCGATCCGCTCGAGCTTTCGCTGGATCGCGCGCGCGACCTCGTCGCGGGGCGCGAGCTCGTCGACGAAGCGCTCGCCGGCGCTGTCCAACAGGCGGGCGCCTTCGCCGCGGATCGCCTCGGTGACCAGAAACGCGTCGCTGCCATTGGTCGCGACCACAGCAGTGGGGTGGAACTGCAGCAGCTCGAGGTCGGCCAGCTTGGCGCCGGCCAGATGCGCGAGCATCAATCCGGAGCCGATCGCGCCGGCGGGATTGGTGCTGCGCGCCCACAACGCCGCGGCGCCGCCGGTTGCGAGCACCGTCGCCGGGGCCGCCAGCGTGCGGCCGTTGTCCAGGCAGGCGCCGATGCAGCGCCCGCCATCGTCGGTCAGGAGCGACGTGACGCTGCGGTCCTCCAGCACCTCGATGCGCGCGTCCTGCGCGACCAGCGCCGACAGCTGGCGAATCAAGCGCCGGCCGGTCGCGGCACCACCGGCGTGTACCACTCGCCGCGCGCTGTGCCCACCTTCCAGTCCCAGCGCGAGCCGTCCGTGGCGGTCGGCGTCGAACCGCACGCCGAGCGCGGCGAGGTCCTCGACCGCCCGCGGCGCCTCCTCGCACAGCACCCTGGCAGCGGATTCACGCACCGCGCCGCGACCGGCCGTGATCGTGTCCGCAAAGTGACTCTCGACGCTGTCCGACGCGGACATCGCCGCTGCGAGTCCGCCCTGGGCCCAGTAGCTCGAGGCGCCCGCCAAGGGTGTGGCCGATACGAGCACGACGCCGGCGCCTTCGCGCGAGGCGCACAGAGCCGTGTACATACCCGCCGCGCCGGCGCCGATGGTGATCAGTTGATTGCTACATGCAGGCAAGGCAGGGTACGGTACATACGATGGCACCGAAGCCCGTCTTTCTCGACCATCCTTCGTCTTTGCTCCACGAACCGGGTCCGCATCCGGAGCAGCCGGGGCGAATTGCAGCGATTCTCAAGGAGCTCGAGCGGCTCGATTGGCTGGGGTATACGCGGCAGTCGTCGCCGTTGGTTGACCGCGGTGTGCTGAGCGCGGTGCACTCCGGGGCGTACATCGCCGCGATCGAGCGGATCGCGGCCACCGGCGGGGGCCCGCTGGACCCCGACACGGTGATCAGCGAGGGCTCCTACGAGGCGGCGCTGCACGCCGCCGGCGGCGCCGTGGCGCTGGTCGACTTGCTGCTTGCCGGCGGCGCCGGAGCGCGCGGTTTCAGCGCGCACCGCCCGCCCGGTCATCACGCCCTGCGGACCAGGGCAATGGGCTTCTGCGTGTTCAACAACATCGCGGTCGCGGCCCGCTACGCGATTGCGCATCTCGGCCTGCGGCGCGTGATGGTGCTCGACTGGGACGTGCACCATGGCAACGGCACCAACGACGCCTTCTACGACAGCGACGAGGTCCTGTTCGTCTCGATCCACGAATGGCCGCTGTACCCCGGCACCGGCCGGCTGGCCGACGTCGGGGCCGGCAAGGGCCGCGGCTATTCGGTCAACCTGCCGGTTCCGGCCGGCACCGGTGACGCCGACTACCTGTCGCTGGTCGGTGATTTGATCGTGCCGCTGACGCGCGCCTTCCAGCCCGAGTTGGTATTGATCTCGGCCGGTTACGACGCGCATTTCCAGGACCCGCTGGCGAGCTGCTACGTGACCGAGGCCGGGTTCGCGGGAATGGCGGCGATGATGTCCGACGTGTGCGACGAGGTCGGCGCGCCGCTCGGGTGCGTGCTGGAGGGTGGCTACGAGATCCAGGCCCTGGTGCGGTCGCTGGTCGCCACGATGGAGGCGCTGGCCGGCGACTCCGGCTCGGTCGCGACGCTCGAGTCGCTGTATGGCGGGCAGGATCTGATCGGACGTCCCGGCAAGCCGCGGCCGCTCGCGCGCCAAGCGATCACCGTCTTCTCGGAATTCTGGCCATCCCTGCGGAATCGCTCCGCGATTCCGTAGGAGATCGCTGCGCGAATCTCCGGGTATGTCCCGACTCGGCGTTTGTCAGCGATCCGCCAGTAGCGTGCGCCAGGCTGCGAGCACGCGGGCGGCCATCGCGGTGGCCGAGTAGCGCTGCGCGGCGGCGCGGCCGCGGATCCGCGGATCCGCGGCCGTCAAGTGCTCGCTCAGGGCATCCCGCCAGCGCTGCAGCTCGAACGGCGCGCACAGGCACCCCGGGATCCCCTGCAGAGCTGCCGGCGCGATCCCGCAGGGCGTCGCGAGCACCGGCACGTCGCAGGCGAGTGCTTCCAGCACGGCAAGGCCGAAGCCCTCCCTTTCCGAGGTCACTAGCACGGCGTT
The DNA here is from genome assembly GCA_963709135.1 of uncultured Solirubrobacterales bacterium. Classification (GTDB taxonomy): domain Bacteria; phylum Actinomycetota; class Thermoleophilia; order Solirubrobacterales; family Solirubrobacteraceae; genus Palsa-465. The sequence goes on from CAVPVI010000015.1 coordinate 630,158, forward strand.
GGCGGCGTTGACATACAGGGCCACGTGGTCGGGGTGCACCGCGCCGAGCGTCAGCAGTGGCACCTCGCCGGCCAGCGCCAGCGCGCGGTCGTATCGCTTCTCGCTGCGGGCGGGGTCTGCCGGGAACAGCAGGCAAGGTTGCTCGGGGTCGAGTCCCAGGCTCCTGCGCGCGTGCGTGCGCTCGATCGGCGCGAAGCGCGCCGTGTCGACGCCGCAGGGCAGCACCGCCGCCCGGCGCCCGTGTAGCGCCCAGCTCGGTACGCGACCCGCGAGCTCGTCCGATACCACGCCGACCAGGTCCAGCCACGGCAGCGCCGCCAGCGTCAGCTTGCGCGAGCGCGGATGCGAGAGGTCGGTTCCGTGCAGCGTCACCGCATGCGCTCGCGCGCGCACCGCCAGCGACGGCCAGGCGGTCAGCCCGAAGTGGGCGTGCACGATGTCGAAGCGCACGCCTGCAAAGCGCCGGCGGGCTCGCGCGGCCGCGCCGGCGTAGGCACGGGCGCTGCCGGGAGCGAACGCGTGCAACTCCAGCTCGAGGCCCGGCAGCTGCGCGAGCGCCTGCACCTGATCGTGCACGAAGCGTCCGCGCGCCGGCCTTGCCGGGCTCGGATACATATTCGTGAGGATCAGCGCGCGCATTGCGAAATTCGGGTGGCTCGGGGCAGCACCGGTTGCCGGCGCAGACCCAGATCAAACCAGCAAGCTCGCTGTCCGCGGGCTCCGATCACGCCGGCGAGCTACCTTTCCCCGTCATGAGGGAGACAAACCAACGCAGCTACGGGCGCGCGAGCGACGCGCTGCGCCCGATCTCGATCGAGCCCGGCTTCGTCCGGACCGCGACCGGCTCGGCGCTGATCTCGTTCGGCGAGACGCGCGTGATCTGCACGGCGTCGGTGCAGGAGTCGGTGCCACGCTGGATCCAGGGTTCAAAGCGTGGCTGGGTGACGGCTGAGTATGGGATGCTCCCGGCCTCGACCCGCGAGCGCAAGCAGCGCGACTCGACGAGAGGCCGCGCCGACGGCCGCACGATCGAGATCCAGCGACTGATCGGGCGCTCGCTGCGGGGCGTGATCGACTTGGCGGCGCTCGGCGAGCGCACGATCTACATCGACTGCGACGTGCTGCAGGCCGACGGCGGCACGCGCTGCGCGTCGATCACCGGCGGCATGGTCGCGCTCACGCTTGCAATCGGCGTACTGCTCGGTGCCGGTCGCATCGAGCGCTCGCCGTTGACCGCGAGCGTGGCCGCGGTCTCGTGCGGGATCGTCGACGGCGTGCCACTGCTCGACCTCGACTACGCCGAGGACTCGACCGCCGAGGTCGACGCGAACGTGGTCATGACCGGCAGCGGCGGCCTGGTCGAGGTGCAGGCGACGGCGGAACGCACGCCGCTGTCCCGCGCCCACCTCGACGACCTGCTGGCGCTCGCCGCAAGCGGCATCGAGGAGCTCCGCTTGGCCCAGCAAGCGGCGCTCGCCGCGACCCCCTGAAGGCGATGGCCTCGCAGCGTGTAAGGACCGTCGTGCTCGCGAGCCGCAACGCGCACAAGCTCGCCGAGATGCGGCGGCTACTGGCGCCGGCGGGAATCGAGGTGGAGCCGCTGCCGGAGTCGATCGAGCTGCCGCCCGAGGATGGCGAGCGCTACGAGGAGATCGCGCTGATCAAGGCGCGCTCGGCGGCGAGCGCGCTGGGCCGGCCGGCGATCGCCGACGACTCCGGGATCGAGGCGATGGCGCTGCACGGCGCCCCGGGCGTCCGTTCGGCGCGGTTCGCCGGCCCGCGGGCCGGCGATCATGAGAACGTCGCGAAGCTGCTGCGTGAGGCGCCCGCCGGCAGCGCCCTGCGGTTCGTCTGCGCGCTGGCCTACGTCGACCCGCTGGCGGGCGTGCAGCGGGTCTTCATCGGCGAGTGCGCCGGACGGCTGGCGAGCGCGCCGCGCGGCGCGCACGGGTTCGGCTACGACCCGGTGTTCCTGCCCGAAGGCGGGCCGCCCGACCGCACGCTGGCGCAGTACGGCGAGGACGAGAAGGACGCGGTCAGCCATCGCGGCAACGCCGCCCGCGCGTTCGCCGGCTGGTTGCGCACGTGACTGGGAGCCTGCTGGCGTGAGCGCCTCGAGTCCAACGCCCGCGCCGGTGATCAAGCAGCGCGCCGCGCTGTTGTCGGTCGCGTCGAACTCGATCCTGATCGTGATCAAGGTGATCGCCGGGATCCTCACCGGCTCGGTCGCGATCCTCACCGACGCGGTGCACTCGAGCGTCGACCTGATCGCTTCGATCGTGGCGCTGGTGTCGATCCGCAAGGCCGGCGAGCCGGCCGACGAGACCCATCGCTACGGTCACGAGAAAGTCGAGAACCTGGCCGCGGCGATCGAGGGGATGCTGATTCTCGTCGGCTCGGCGGTGATCGCGTTTGCGGCGATCCGGCGTCTGCTGGTCCACGGTCACACGCAGAAGCTCGGGATCGGGATCGCGGTGGTCGCCTGCTCGATGGTCGTCAACGTGATCGTCTCCCATGTGCTCAGCCGCAGTGCCCGCGTGACCGGCTCGCCGGCGCTGGCGGGCGACGCCGCCCACCTCAGCACCGATGCGGTCTCCTCGGCCGCGGTGCTGATCGCGCTCGTGCTCGTCGACGCGACCGGCGCGCAGTGGCTCGATCCGGCGGTCGCGCTGCTGGTCGCCTCCGGGATCCTGGTGGCGGGCGTGCGCCTGATGGCGCGCTCCGGGCGGGTGCTGGTCGATCAGGCGCTGCCGGCAACCGAGGTGAGCCAAATCAGCGCCGCGATCGAACCGTTCGCGGCGCGTGGGGTGATCGGCTATCACGAGCTCCGCACGCGGCAGGCCGGCAGCCAGCGCTACGTCGACGCCCACGTCCAGTTCCGGGCCGGGACCTCGCTGGAGGAGGCGCACCGCACCGCACACGAGCTGCAGGACGCGATCGCCGCGGCGCTCGGCGGCGCCGATGTGCTGATCCACCTGGAGCCGGCGGACCGCGTGCGGCCGGGGGAGACGCTGATGATGGCGAGCGACCGGGGCCTAGGTGAGGTTGATCGCGGCAGAAGCCGCCACGGCCAACGTGACCAGCGCGTAGCCGTCGCGGCCCCTGATCCCGAGCAGGAGCGCCGCGATCAGGCAGGCGAGCACGGTTAGGAGCCAGGCGATGCGGGCAAGCTTCACAGCCATATTCTCGCCGCCGCCGCAGTCGTCGGGGCGGCCGCGGCCGGCGCCGAGCGTCCTCGGAAGCTCCCGGGCGTCCGCAAACCGTGTTAGCTTCGGGACACCAACGACCTGAAGGAGGGAGCAAAGTTGACGAAATCGGAGTTCATCGACCAGGTCGCCGACCGGTCTGGTCTCAGCAAGAAGGACGCGGCGGAGGCTGTTGACGCAGTCCTCGCGACCGTGGAGGACGCGCTCAAGCGCGGAAGCGAAGTCGTCTTCTCGGGCTTTGGCAAGTTCAGCGTCTCTGAGCGCGGCGCCCGTGAGGGTCGCAATCCGGCCACCGGCGAGAAGATCCAGATCGCTGCATCGCGCGTGCCGAAGTTCACGGCAGGGGCTGCTCTGAAGAAGGCTGTCAACTGACGGCTTGCGCAAGTTTCCCGGACCGGCTTGCGGAGCAGGTCGAGCAGCGAGAATCGCAGCTGGTTCTCGGTCTCGATCCGGACCCGTCGCGTCTGTGGCCTCGGGCGATCGAGCTCGCCGGTGGGGCGGGTGCTGCACCCGCCCCACCCGCCGAGCGGGCTGCCCGGAGCGTTGCGGTCCATTGCTCGCTCGTGCTCGAGGCGGTCGCGGCGCAGTGCGTCGCAGTCAAGCTGCAGGTTGCATGCTTCGAGCGTTTGGGCGCACCTGGCTGGGCGGCGCTGGCTGAGGTTGCGGGCCGGGCCCGTGACTACGGCTTGCTGGTGATCGCTGACGCCAAGCGTGGCGACATCGACGTGTCCGCAGCGGCCTACGCACAGGCGTTCCTCGGCGAGACGCCGACTCCGTTCGGCCCGATTGCGGGGCTCGCGGCCGACGCGATGACCGTCAACCCGCTGCTGGGCGGCGATTCGCTGGCGCCGTTCGTGGCGGCCGCTCGCGCGCACAGCGGCGGGCTGTTCGTGCTCGTGCGCACCTCCAATCCGGGGGCCGCCGACCTGCAGGATCTCGAGCTCGCGGCGGGCGGCTGCGTGAGCGACGCGATCGCGGCGATGGTCGCTGCGGCCGGCGCCGCGGGGATCGGCCGGTCGGGTCTGGCCGATGTCGGTGCGGTCGTCGGCGCTACCGCGCCGGCGTTGCTGGAAGGACTGCGGCAGTTGCTGCCGCACGCCGTGTTCCTGCTCCCCGGGGTCGGCGTCCAAGGCGGCCGGGTGGAGGATCTGGCGGGCGCTTTCGCCGCCGGGCGGGCAAGCGCGCTGGTCGCTGTCTCGCGCGGGATCGTCGCTGCGGCGCAGCGCGACGGCGGCGATCCTGGGCAGGCAGCCGCGGCACAGGCAGCCCGGCTGCGGGATATAACCTGGAATCTGAGCGGCTGAGTGAGCGGCCGAGGAATTTCAATCACGCCGAGCGCGCGAAGTATGATCGGCTCGGATGGATGCTGGCTCGGGAGCTCGCCGGAACCCCGCGCGCTACCTGGCGCTGCTGGCGCTTGCTGCCGTGGTGGCGGCACTCTACCTGGTCGTCCACCACTACACCGGTCCGACCGCGAGCACGCAGGGTGCGGCGAGCGTGCAAACCTCCTCCGCCACGACCAAGCCGAAAGCTGATCGGACGACTGTTGCTGCGCATCCGGCTCCGTCGAGCCCTGAGTTCTACATCGTGCGGCCCGGCGACAGCCTGAGCGTGATCGCCAGCCGGACGGGCATCACGCTGGGCGCGCTCGAAGCGCTGAACCCCGGCCTGCAAGCGGCCGAGATCCAGGTCGGACAGCGCTTGAGGCTGCGCCGGTGAGGGGCCTGGTCCGCGCCCGCAGACACGGCTTCGCTGCGTTGCTGCTCACATCCGCGGCGCTGCTGCTGGCGCCCGCCGCGCTGCCGTTCGCGCCCGCGTCGGGATTCGCGGCGGCGCCACCAGACCTGCAGGTCAGTGCCGCCGGCCTGATCGAAGCGAGTACCGGGCAGCAGCTCTACGGGGTCAACGCCGCCGCACAGTTGCCGATCGCGAGCACCACCAAGATCATGACGGCGCTGGTCACCTTGCAGCACGTGTCCAACCTCAACACGGTGTTCAGGCAGAACGACTGGTACCCGGCCGCCGCCGACTCCCAGATCGGCATCGTGCCGGGCGAGCCGATGACCGTGCGCGACCTGCTGATCGCGTTGCTGCTCCCCAGCGCCGACGACGCGGCTGAGGATCTCGCCTACAACGTCGGCGGCGGCTCGGTCGCGAACTTCGTCGCGATGATGAACGCCGACGCGCGCTCGCTCGGTCTCACCAACACCCACTACTCGACGCCGATCGGCCTCGACACGCCGGGCAACTACTCGAGCGCCTTCGATCTCGACAAGCTTGCCGCATATGTGCTGGGCACCGAACCGGTGTTCCGGCAGATCGTGGCGCTGCCGAGCGCGACCTTGGGCAGCGGCCCCGTCAGGTCGGTCGTCAATCGCGACGACATCGTCGGTCGGGTGCCGTGGATCAACGGCGTCAAGACCGGGCACACGAGCGGCGCCGGCTACGTCCTGGTCGCGTCCGGCAGGCGCGACGGCATGACCCTGATCGGGACCGTGCTCGGAACCTCGAGCGAGTACGAGCGCGACCGCAATGCGCTGGCGCTGCTCGACTACGGATTTGCGGAGTTCCACATCGTCAAGCCCCTGCAGGTCGGCCAGACGCTGGCGATCCTAAGGGTCAAGGACCAGCCGTATGTACGCGCGAGCGTGGTCGCGGCTGCAGGCTTTGAGCGTGTCGTGCCGCGCTCCGAGGGCGTCCGGCTGGCGCTGGCGCTGCCGCGCCAGCTGGTCGGACCACTGCGCCGAGGTGCCGTTGTCGGCCACGTAACCGTGCTGATCGGCTCTGCGCCCGCCGCCCGCGTCGCACTGCTGCTGGCGCGCGCCCTGCCAGCCGCTCCGGCGAGCTCGCTGCTGGCCGCGATCGGGACCAGGACGACGCTGTTCGTGTTGCTGGTATTGACTTTCTTAGTGCTGCTGGCGAGCGCGGTGCGCTTGCAATTGCGCCAGCGCGAGACGGCACGGGACCGCGTGGAGGCCAGATGATCATCACCGTCACCCTCAATGCTGCGCTCGATAAGACGCTCGAGGTGCCCAACTTCACGCCTGGACGCAGGCATCGGACGGTCGATCAGAAGACGCTGCCGGGAGGCAAGGGCGTCAACATCGCGCGCGCCATCAAGCGCCTCGGACAGCCGGTGATCGCCACCGGGATCGCCGGCGGCGCGACCGGGAACCGGATCGTCGAGGCGCTCAACGCCGAGTCGATCCTGAACGCCTTCGTGCGGATCCGCGAGGAGTCGCGCACCAACACGGCTGTGCTGGATCCGACCACCGGGCTGCACACCGAGATCAACGAACGCGGACCGACCGTCTCGCTGCACGAGCTCGAGCTGTTCCGCGAGAAGCTGCTGTACCTGGCCAAGGGGGCGAGCATCTGCGTGTTTGCGGGGAGCCTGCCACGCGGGATCGAACCCGACGTCTACGCGAGCCTGATCCGCGGCGTGCGCAAGCTCGGCGTGGTCACGATCGTCGACACCGAGGGTGAGCCGCTGCGTCACGCGGTCAAGGCCGAGCCGGCGGTCGTCTCGCCGAACGAGATCGAGGCCGAGGAGCTCGTGGGGCACGAGTTCCACGACGACGATGACCGTGCCCGCGCGGTGGTCGACATCGCCAGGCTCGGTCCGTCCGAAGCGATCATGACCGTCTCCGACGGCTGCTTCGGGCGGGTGCTCGAGACCGGCACGCCGGCGCTGTATCGAGTCTCGGTGGCAGAGCTCGAGGCGCGCTCGCGGATCGGCTCCGGTGACGCCTTCCTGGCTGGCTACGTCGCCGCCCGCTACGGTGGCCGCCAGCCCGTCGACTGCCTGCGATACGGCGTCGCCTGCGGCGCCGAGTCCACCCAGCACATCGGTGCAGGCATCCTCGAGCCCGGCAAGGTGGACCGCTTGCTGGAGTGGGTCCGGGCCGAGCCGATCAGGCTACCCAGCCGGATCCCCTGAGGGCCGTAACGACTTCTGGCAGCGAAACGCCCGGAAACGCGACACGTCTGAGCTAGGGTCTACGATGGCCTGATGGAAGTCGAGATCGGACGTGGCAAGAAGGCCCGGCGGGCCTACGGATTCGATGACATCGCGATCGTGCCCTCGCGGCGCACGCGCGATCCGGACGACATCGACATCGCGTGGAATCTGGGGCCCTATCGGTTTGAGCTACCGCTGCTGGCGGCGGCGCTCGATGGAGTCGTATCGCCTGACACGGCGGGCGCGATCGGTAAGCTCGGCGGGCTCGCGGTCCTCAACCTCGAGGGCATCCAGTGCCGCTATGAGGACGCGGACACGCAACTCGAGCGGATCGCCTCGCTGCCGCGCGAGCTCGCGACACGTGAGATGCAGGAGATCTACGCCGAGCCGGTGAAGCCCGAGCTGATCGCGCAGCGCATCCAGGAGATCAAAGCGCACGGGGTCGTCGCGGCGGCGTCGCTGACGCCGCAGAAGGTGCGCCGCTACTACGAGATCGCGCTCGACGCCGGGCTCGACATCCTCGTGATCCAGGGCACGGTCGTCTCGGCCGAGCACGTCTCGCAGGACCAGACGCGCCCGCCCGTCAACCTCAAGGAGTTCATCCGCGAGCTAGCTCCGATCCCGGTGATCGTTGGTGGCTGTGCCTCCTATCAGCCGGCGCTGCACCTGATGCGCACCGGCGCCCAGGGCGTGCTGGTCGGCGTCGGGCCCGGCGCGATCTGCACGACGCGCGGTGTGCTCGGAATCGGCGTACCGCAGGCCACGGCGATCGCGGACGTGGCGGCGGCGCGCTCCCAGCACATGCTCGAGACCGGCGACTACGTGAAGGTGATCGCCGACGGCGGCATGCGCAACGGCGGCGACATCGCCAAGGCGATCGCCTGCGGCGCCGACGCGGTGATGCTCGGCTCGGCGCTGGCACGCAGCTTCGAGGCGCCCGGACGCGGCTACAACTGGGGCATGGCTACCTTCCATCCGACACTCCCCCGCGGGACCAGGGTGGCGACCACGCCGAACGGAACGCTCGAGGAGATCATCAAGGGACCGGCACGCGAGAACGACGGCACCTTCAACCTGATGGGCGGTCTGCGCACGTCGATGGCGACCTGTGGCTACCGGGACATCGCCGAGTTCAACCGCGCCGAGCTGATGGTCGCGCCTTCGCTGCAGACCGAAGGCAAGCAGCTCCAGCGTGAGCAGGGCGTCGGCATGGGTGCGAGCGGCAGGGCCGCGGCCGTCGGTGTCTCGGGCTAAGGAGCCCCGCGCGACTCCTGAGGCAGCCGGCGGCGAGCGGGCGTGGGCGGCGGCGCCCGCCGCGCCCGATACCGCCACCGACCAGGTCGTCGTGCTCGACTACGGCGGCCAGTACTCGCAGCTGATCGCGCGGCGCGTGCGCGAGTGTGGGGTGTTCTCGGCCTTGCTGCCGCACCACGTTGACGCGCAGGAAGTCGCCAAGCGCTCGCCGAAGGGCGTGATCCTGTCGGGCGGGCCGGCCTCGGTCTACGGCGAGGGCGCGCCGCGGCTCGATCCGGCGCTGCTCGAGCTCGGCGTGCCCGTGCTCGGCATCTGCTACGGCATGCAGCTGCTCGCGCTCGAGCTCGGCGGCAGGGTCGAGGCCGCCGAGGTCGGTGAGTTCGGGCGCTCACAACTGAGCGTCCACACGAACGGGGCGCTGCTGGCCGGCACGCCGGAGGAGCAGACGTGCTGGATGTCGCACCGTGACACCGTCTACGAGCCGCCGCCCGGGTTCGTCGCGCTCGCGTCCTCGACCGCCTCGCCGGTGGCGGCGTTCGAGTCCCAGCAGCGCGGCATCTACGGCATCCAGTTCCATCCGGAAGTGGTTCACACGCCCTACGGCCAGCAGGTGCTGATGAACTTCCTGCGCCGGGTGTGCGGCTGCGACGGCAGCTGGAGCGCAAGCTCGGTGATCGAGGAGCAGATCGCCCGGATCCGCGCACAGGTCGGGGACTCCCGCGCGATCTGCGGGCTGTCCGGCGGCGTCGACTCGAGCGTCGCCGCACTGCTCGTGCACCGGGCGATCGGCGACAGTCTGACGTGCGTGTTCGTGGATCACGGGTTGATGCGCAAGAACGAGGGCGAGCAGGTCGTCGCGGCCTTCCGCGAGCGCTTCCACGTGCCACTGATCGCGGTCGACGCGTCCGAGCGGTTCCTCGCGCGCCTGCGCGGTGTCACCGACCCGGAGGAGAAGCGCAAGCGGATCGGCGCCGAGTTCATCCGCGTGTTCGAAGCGGAGGCGGCCAAGCTGCAGGGCGTGGAATTCCTCGTGCAGGGGACGCTTTACTCCGACGTGATCGAGTCCGGTGGCGGCACCGGCACGGCCACGATCAAGTCACACCACAACGTCGGCGGTCTCCCCGACGACCTCGAGTTCGAGTTGGTCGAACCGCTGCGGTCGCTGTTCAAGGACGAGGTACGCGCGGTCGGCGCCGAGCTTGGGCTGCCCGAGCGGCTGGTCTGGCGCCAGCCATTCCCGGGGCCCGGACTGGCGATCAGGATCGTGGGCGGGGAAGCCACGCGCGAGAAGCTCGACACGCTTCGCGAGGCGGACGCGATCCTCCAGGACGAGATCCGCAAGGCGGGCCTCTACCGAGACCTGTGGCAGTCGTTCTGCGTGCTCCCCGACATTCGCAGCGTCGGCGTGCAGGGCGACGCTCGCACCTACGGGAACGTGATCGTGATTCGCGCGGTCACCAGCGACGACGCGATGACCGCCGACTGGGCGAGGTTGCCCTACGACTTGCTCGAGCAGATCGCCAGCCGGATGATCAACGAGATCCGCCCGGTCGGCCGGGTCGTGCTAGACATCACTAGCAAGCCGCCGGGCACGATCGAATGGGAGTGAGCGCTCCCGCCAGAGCCGCGTCAGCCGCTTGCTCATTCCGCCGCGCGCCCGCGAGACGGCCGATCCCCTATCATCTTTTGGCCGCGCCGCCTAGTGCGCGGCTTCGTGTGCCATGAAGACCTACGTCGCAAAACCCACCGACAGAGAGCGCAACTGGCTCGTCGTGGACGCCACCGGGCAGACGCTCGGGAGGCTCGCCACCCAGATTGCGGATGCGCTGCGCGGAAAGCGCAAACCGACCTACACGCCGCACGTCGACACCGGTGACTTCGTCGTCGTCGTGAACGCCGAGAAGATCTCGGTGACCGGCAAGAAGCTCACCGACAAGCGCTATTACCGGCACTCCGGTTATCCCGGCGGGCTGAAGTCGCGCTCGCTGTCCGAGATGCTCGCGCAGCGTCCCGAGGAGGTCATCAGGCTCGCCGTCAAGGGGATGCTGCCGCGTAACCGGCTGGCGCGCAAGCAGTTGACCAAGCTCAAGGTTTATGCGGGGCCCGAGCATCCCCACAGCGCCCAGCAGCCGCAACCGATGGAGATTCTGTAGTGAGCGATTCTGAAGAGCGCAAGCCCGAACCCGACGAGCCGCCCGTGAGCGAGCCGGTGGACGCCGGACGCGAGGAGCCGGTCAGCGACGAGGTATTGGCGGAGGCCGTGGCCGAAGCGATCGTTGAGGAAGCGCTGGAGGAGGCCGTCGCCGAAGCGATCATCGAGGAGGCCGTCGCCGAAGCGATCGCGGAGGAGGTTGTCGCCGAGGCGATCGCCGAGGAAGCGGTCGAGGAGGCTGTCGCCGAAGCGATCGTCGAGGAAGCGCTGGAGGCGGCGCTGACCGAGGAGATCGTCGAGCAAGCCCTGGCGCAAGAAGCTTCGCAGGAGACAGTGGCTGCGCCGCAGGACGCTCCCAAAGGCCTCGAGTACATCGACGAGGAGCCGGCCCCGCGCGTGAAGCCGGTGATCCCAGGGGCAGATCTGATCCCGGACATCGTCACCGAGGGCGACCAGTTCCTCAGCGCCGAGGCTCAGGCAGCCGCCGAGGCGGAAGCCGAGGAGGCAGCCCTGCGCGCCGCCGAGCAGGAGGCCAGCGACGCCGCCGCGCCGATTGCCGGCGTCGCGATCGACCTCGCCGCCGGTGCCCGCTACACCGCCACCGGCAAGCGCAAGACGGCCGTTGCGCGGGTGATCCTGAAGCCGGGTACAGGCACCTACGTGATCAACGGCAAGTCGCTGGAGGAGTTCTTCCCGCGCGAGACACTGCAGCGCATGATCCGCCAGCCGCTCGAGACGGTCGCCTACGAGAGCCGGATGGACGTGATCGCGCGGATGCACGGCGGCGGCGTCTCCTCCCAGGCTGGCGCGCTACGCCACGGGATCTCGCGCGCTCTGATCGCCGCCGACCCCCATCTTCGCGGCGAGCTCAAGCGCCGCGGCTTTCTCACGCGCGACCCGCGGGTCAAGGAGCGTAAGAAGGCCGGGCTCAAGAAGGCCCGCAAGCGGCCCCAGTTCTCGAAGCGCTGATCCGCCGCTCGGCGGCGCCCAGGGATCACACGATGTCGCGCCAGCTCTTCGGCACCGACGGCGTGCGCGGGCGTGCGGGCGAGTTCCTCACGGCCGAGCTCGCGCTGGCGCTCGCCGGCGCCGCCGTGCGGCGCTGCGAGACCCAGCGCCCGCAGGTCCTGATCGTCCGGGACACGCGTGAGTCAGGCGAGATGCTCGAAGCCGCGATCGCCGCCGGGGTGACCGCAGCCGGTGGCGACGCGCTGCTCGCCGGCGTGCTGCCGACACCCGCGGCGCCGCTGCTGGTGCGCCGCCACGGGTTGGCGCTCGCGGCGGTGATCTCAGCCTCGCACAATCCGTTCGCCGACAACGGGATCAAGCTGTTCGCGGCCGACGGCTACAAGCTGGACGACGACAGCGAGCACGCGATCGAAGCCGAGCTCGAGCGGCCCCCCGCGGTCGTCGAGCGGATCGGGCGCGTGCGCCGGATGCACGGCGCGCTCGAGGACTACCTGCGGGAGCTGCAGGTCTGCTTCGACGAGCTCGACCTGAGTGGCAAGCAAGTGCTGCTCGACTGTGCCAACGGCGCCACGTATCAGGCGGCGCCCGAGATCTTCCGCCGGCTCGGCGCGCAGGTGCTCGTGCTGGCTGACCAGCCGGACGGGCGCAACATCAACGACGGCTGCGGCTCGACGCATCTGGAGCTGCTCAGCGGCCACATGGCAGAGGGCGAGTTCGACATCGGCTTCGCGTTCGACGGCGACGGCGACCGCGTGCTGGCGGTTGACCGCACCGGCGCCGTCGTCGACGGCGACGAGCTGATCGCGCTCGCGGCGCTGCACCTGCGTGAGCGCGGGCAATTGGACGGCGACGGCGTCGTGGTCACGGTGATGACCAACTACGGATTCCACACGGCGATGGGGGAGGCCGGGATCGAGATCGCCAGCACCGCGGTTGGCGACCGCTACGTGCTCGATGAGCTCCGCCGCCGCGGCTGGTCGCTCGGTGGCGAGCAGTCGGGGCACATCATCAACCTTCGCTTCGGGCCTTCCGGCGACGGGATCGCAAGCGCGCTGCTGACGCTGCAGGCGCTCGGCGATCGCGACCTCGCGCAGCGCCGCGCGATGCGCAAGCTGCCGCAGCGGCTCGTCAACATCCGTGCGGCCGACCGTGGCAGCTTGGACACGGCGATCGGCGACGCCACGGTGCGCGCCGAGATCGACCGCTACGATGCCGCGCTGCGGGGTCGTGGGCGCGTGCTGGTGCGCGCATCCGGCACCGAGCCGCTGATCCGCGTGATGGTCGAGGCGCCGAGCGAGAGCGAGCTCGATGCCGCCTGTCGGGCGCTGTGCAGGGCGATCGAGCGCGTGCTCGAACAAGAACGGTAGAGCCAGCCGTTAACATGAGAAGCTCGTTCGCTGGACCGGGCCGTCCGCCGAACGCGGGTTGCCGTTGCAACTCGACCGCTGCACTCATCGACCATCGATCTCAGGAGCGTCCCACGCAATGTGCGGAATAGTCGGCTATGTCGGATCACGAGAAGCACGACCCCTCCTGTTCGCAGGCCTACAGAAGCTCGAGTATCGCGGCTATGACAGCGCCGGGATCTCGGTCCTCAACGGGGACGTGATCGATGCCGTGCGCGCGGTCGGGAACCTGTCGGCGCTGCGGGCGGCGATCGACGCGCGGGGCTTGGGCGAGCACCGTGGCGGCGATCGCGGCGCCGTCGCGCTGGCCGAGCCACCCGCTCCCGCGACCGGGATCGGGCACACGCGCTGGGCCACCCACGGCCGCGTCACCGAGCAGAACGCGCATCCGCACTTCGACACGGCCGACCGGATTCACATCGTCGTCAACGGGATCGTCGAAAACTACCTGGAGCTCAAGCGCGACCTGTGCGAAGCGGGCGCCGAGTTCACTTCCGAGACCGATGCCGAGGTGATCGCGCACCTGATCGCCCACCACTACACCGGCGACCTGGTGGCGGCCGTACGCGACGCTTACGCCGAGCTGCGCGGCCACTACGCGTTCGTGGCGATGTCGGCCGAGCACCCCGGGCTGCTGGTCGGCGCCCGCAAGGAATGCCCGCTGATCGTCGGACGCGGCGACGGCGAGCAGTTCATCGCCTCGGCGATCCCGGCGTTCCTGCGCGAGACGCGCAGGGTCCAGTTCATCGAGAACGACGAGATCGTCGTGCTCGAGCCCGGCGGCGTCTGGTTCCAGACCGCCTCCGGCGAGCCTGTCATTCGGGAGATCGTCGAGATCGACTGGAACGCCGAGATGGCGGAGAAGCAGGGCTACGAGACGTTCATGCTCAAGGAGATCAACGAGCAGGCCGACGCGGTCGCCGAGACTATCGGCGAGCGTGCGGCACGTGCAGACGGAATCGATTTCGGCGATCTGGGCGCAATCGACGACGAGCTGCTGCGCCGCATCCGCCGCGTCGTGATCGTCGCCTGCGGAACCTCCTACCACGCCGGCCTGATCGGTCGTTACGCAATCGAGGAGTGGGCGCGGCTGCCGGTCGAGGTCGAGGTGGCCTCCGAGTACCGCTACCGCAACCCGGTGGTCGGTCCCGAGGATCTGGTGATCGGGATCACCCAGTCGGGCGAGACGGCCGACACGCTCGCAGCGATGCGGACCGCGCGCGGCCGCGGCGCCTCGGTGCTGGCCGTGACCAACATCATTGGCTCGCAGGCCACGCGCGAAGCCGACGGCGTCCTGTACACCCGCGCGGGCCTCGAGATCGGCGTCGCCGCCACCAAGACCTTCTCCAGCCAGGTGACGCTCATGTACCTGCTGGCGCTGCGTCTGGCGGAGCTGCGTGGAGGCCTGACGCACGACGTGCTGGTCGCCAAGATCGCCGAGCTCAAGCGCCTCCCGCACCTGATCAGCGAGCTGCTGGCGGGAGATCGAGGCGAGCTCGAGCGCCTCGCCGGGACGGTCTACGACGCCGACTTCTTCCTCTACCTGGGACGCCACGTCGGCCTGCCGGTCGCGCTCGAGGGCGCGCTGAAGCTCAAGGAGATCTCCTACATCGCCACCGATGCCTACGCTGCCGGCGAGATGAAGCATGGGCCGATAGCGCTGCTGGACGAGCGCACGCCGGTGGTCGTCGTCGCGACCGAGTCGCCGATCCTCGAGAAGGTCATCTCCAACATCCAGGAGGTGCGTGTGCGCGGTGCGCGCGTGATCGCGGTCGCCACCGATGGCGACCAACAGATCGCGCAGCACGTCGACGAGGTGATCCGCGTACCGGCGACCGACTGGATCCTGTCGCCGCTGCTCGCGGTGATCCCGCTGCAGCTGCTTGCCTACCGGATCGCGCGCAGGCGCGGCCTCAACGTCGACCAGCCGCGCAACCTCGCCAAGACCGTCACGGTCGAGTGAGCGAGCTTGTAGTTCCGCGCGTGGGCCTGGACATGCTCGAGATCGATCGCCTGGAGCGCGCCCTGCAGCGCTCGCCACGCCTGGCCACGAGGCTGTTCACGGAGCGCGAGCGTGCCTATGCGGCGGCGCGCGCCCGTCCTGGCCAGCATCTGGCGGCGCGCTTCTGCGCCAAGGAAGCGGTGGCCAAAGCGCTGGCGCTGGCGCCGCTTGACTTCCGTGAGGTCGAGGTCGTCAACGGCGAGGATGGCGCTCCGTCGATCGTGCTGCACGGGGCTGCGGCGGCGCGGGCGCGCGAGCTTGGCGTCGAAGTCGAGGTCTCGCTGACCCACACCACGACCGATGCCGCCGCCGTCGTGATCGCCGGTGCGCGCCCATGAGCGAGCTGCCCGGCTGGTTGGAGCCGCTGCCGGACGCTGCGCAGCAGCGGGCACTCGACCAATGGGCGATCGGCGAGCGGGGAATCCCTGGGCTCGACCTGATGGAGCGGGCCGGAGCCGGGCTGGCCGCGCTGGTCAGCGAGCGCGCTCCGCGTGGAACCGTCGCGGTCGTCTGCGGCAAGGGCAACAATGGTGGCGACGGGTTCGTCGTCGCCAGGTTGCTGCGCGAGCAGGGACGCGAGGTGCGCGTGTTGACGCTGGCACGCGGGGACGAGCTGAGTGGCGACGCGCGAACGAACTTCGACCGCGTGGACGTGGAATCGCTGCGCGATTCCATTGGGGGTTCGCTCCGCGAACCCCCGGCGAAGCGTGATACCGGTGGGGAGCCGCGCGATTCCCCGGCGAAGCGTGATACCGGTGGGGAGCCGCGCGATTCCCCGGCGTTGCGCGATACCGTTGCAGGGCCGGGTGAACCCGCTACGGAGCCGTTCTCCGCGGAGCGGCTGCAGGGCGTCGGCGTGATCGTCGATGCGATCCTCGGGACAGGTTTTGCCGGGACCCCGCGCGGTGCCGCGGCGGAGGCGATCGCCGCGATCAACGACGCCGGCGAGGACGCGCTCGTGATCGCCTGCGACGTCCCCAGCGGGGTTGACGCCTCCACCGGCGAGATCGCCGGTGTCGCGGTGCAGGCTGACGCGACCGCCAGCTTCCACGCCGGCAAGCCGGGTCTGTGGATCGCGCCGGGCAAGGCGCACGCCGGCGACGTGACCGTGATCGACATCGGGATACCCGCAGATGGGCGCCCCGATCAGGCAACGGTCGGGCTGATCACCGCGGCCGTGGTGGATCGAATCCCGCGGCGTGGTAGAGCATCGAACAAGTTCACGGCGGGCAGCGTGCTCGTCTGCGGCGGCTCGCCGGGACTGAGCGGTGCGCCGTCGCTGGCGGCGCGAGCGGCGATGCGCGCGGGCGCTGGGTACGTGACCGTGGCGGCCCCTGCATCGCTGGCGCCGGTGTTCGAAGCCAAGCAGTTGGAGGTGATGACGGCGGCGCTGCCCGACGACGACGGCGCTTTCACGGAAGCGTCGCTGGGCGCCGCGCTGGAGCGCGCCGGGCGCGTGCAGAGCGTGGTCCTGGGGCCTGGCCTCGGGCGCGAGGAGCGGACCGCAGGCTTCGTACGCGCGCTCGCCGACGCTGTCTCGGTGCCGCTGGTGATCGACGCCGACGGCCTGAACGCATACGCCGCCGACGCCGGGCAAGCGCAGGCCGGCGGGATCAGCGCGCTCGCGGGCCGAGCGGCGGTGACCGTGCTGACGCCACACGCGGGCGAGCTCGGCCGCCTACTGGCGCTCGACAGCGCGGCCGTCGGCGCGCGGCGGCTGTGGTGTGCACGTCAGGCGGCGCAGGCAAGCTCGGCGATCGTCGTGCTGAAAGGCGACGACACGATTGTGGCCGATCCGGACGGGCGGGTCGCGATCAGCCGCGGCGACGCGCCGGCGCTCGCGACCGCGGGCACCGGCGACGTGCTGTCCGGGATCGTCGGCGCCTATCTGGCCAAGGGCATGGACGGCTGGCAAGCGGCCTGCGCCGCGGTGTTCGTCCACGCGGCCGCAGCCCGGCGTGCGGCCGCCGAGATCGGCCCTGAAGGGGTGATCGCCAGCGATGTGATCGCTTCGCTGCCGCTGATCCTGCGCTCGGCAGATCGAACCGGAGGCGATCACTAGTGGACGGAACTTACAGGACGGCCCACTAGTGCCCTTGCGCGCGGTTGCCCGTGTGAACGTCGCCGCGATCGAGCGCAACGTGCTCAGGCTACGCGACGGTCTGAACGCCGGCACGCGGCTGTGCGCGGTCGTCAAGGCAGACGCATACGGCCACGGCGCGGTGCCTGTCGCGCATGCGGCGCTTGCGTCGGGCGCCGGGATGCTGGCGGTCGCCACCGCTGGGGAGGCCGGCGAGCTACGGCGAGCCGGTATCGGGGCGCCGATCCTGGTGCTGGGGGCACTCAGCTCGGAGGAGCTCGCAGAGGCGCTCGCGGCGCGCGCGGAGCTGGTCGCCTGGGATGAGCGCTTCGTCGCCCACGTACTGGCCAGAGCGCGGCGCTCGACGGTGCGCTTGCACGTCAAGCTCGACACCGGCATGGGGCGGTTTGGGACGCGCGATCCGCAGCGCGCGCTTGATGTCGCGCGAGCGATCCTCCAGGACGCGCCAGTGCTGGAGCTGGCGGGCGCGATGACCCACTTCGCGACGGCCGACGGCGACCAGGTGTACGTCGCTCGCCAGCTCGACGGGTTTGACGCGTTCGTGCGCCGGCTGCGCCCGCTGGCGCCCGGAATCGTCGCGCACGCGGCCAACAGCGCCGCCATGCTGAGAACGCCGGCGAGCCATTTCGACATGGTTCGCTGCGGGATCGCGATCTACGGATGCGATCCGATGAACGAGGATCCGATCCCCCTGAAGCTCGAGCCGGCGCTCAGCCTGAGCACCTACGTGGCGGCGGTGAAGCTCGCGCGCCGTGGCGACAGCATCGGTTACGGACGGCGCTTCATCGCGTCCTCCGACACCTGGATCGCGACGCTGCCGATCGGCTATGCAGACGGTGTCTCGCGCGCGCTGACGAACAATTGCGACGTTTTGATCGGCTCGCGCCGCTACCCGCTCGTGGGGGCCGTGAGCATGGACAACATCACCGTCGACCTCGGCGACGAGCCGGTGGTCGAAATCGGGGCGCCGGCCACCCTGATCGGGATCGACGGCGATCAGCGCCAGACGGCGGAGGATCTGGCGCGGCGGCTCGGCACGATCAACTACGAGGTGGTGTGCGGCATCTCGCGGCGTGTACCGCGTTTGTATCACCGTGACGGGCTGGAGGTGAACGGCAACGCGGCCGCCAAGAGATGACCGCCGGCCGGGGGACCTGGACGCGATGACCGCCGGCCGTGGGACCTGGACGTGATGACCGCCGGCCGTGGGACCTGGACGTGATGAGCGCCGGCCGTGGGGCCCGTATGCGATGACGTTGCCACTGGAGCAACTCGCGCAGATTACTCAGCGCGCGTGGCTGGTCGGCGGAGCGGTTCGCGACCAGCTGATCGGACGCCAGAGCGTCGACTACGACGTGGTGCTGGACGGCGATACGCAGGTTGCGGCGCGCGCACTGGCGCGCAGCGCGGGTGCGCACGCGTTCGCGCTCTCCGACGATTTCGGTGCGTGGCGCGTGGTCGCGCGCGACCACGCCTGGCAGGTCGATCTGACGCCGCTGACGGGAGCGAGCCTCGAGCAAGACCTGTCGCGGCGCGATCTGACGATCAACGCGATCGCCCGGCCGCTGCAGGGAGGCGAGCCGATCGACCCGTTCGGGGGCCGTGCCGATCTGGCGGACCGTCGCCTGCGGATGGTCGGACCCGAGGCGTTTGACAGCGACCCGCTGCGCGCATTGCGGCTGGCGCGGCTGGCGGCCGAGCTGTCATTCGCGATCGAGCGCGAAACGATGCTGGCGGCGCAGCGCAGCGTCGGTGGCCTGCAGGCGGTCGCGGCCGAGCGGGTGTTCAGCGAGCTCAAGCAGATCATCGCCGGCGAGCGCGTGCTCGAGGGGCTGTCGCTGCTGGAGGCGGTCGGCGCGACCGCGATCGTGCTGCCGGAGCTGACCGCGCTGCACGGCGTCACCCAGAGCGACTACCACCATCTGGACGTCTACGGCCACACGATCGCGGTGCTGGAGCAAACGCTGGCGCTCCAGCGCGATCCAGCCGCCGTGATCGGCGGGGAGCATGCGCAGGCGATCGCGGCGCTGCTCGCGCAACCACTTGCCAACGAGCTCAGCCGTGGCGTGGCGCTGCGGTTCGGCGCGCTCATGCACGATATCGCCAAGCCGCAGACGCGCGCCGTCAGCGATCGCGGCAGGGTTACGTTCATGGGGCATGACGAAGCCGGGGCGCAGCTGGCGAGCGCCGTGCTGGCGCGCCTGCGGGCCAGCGAGCGGCTCAGCGCCCACGTGCAGGCGCTCACCAGGCAGCACCTGAGGCTTGGCTTCCTGGTCCACGAGGCGCCGCTGGACCGCCGCGCCATCTACCGCTACATGTGCGCCTGTGAGCCGGTCGAGGTGGACGTGACGCTGCTCAGCGTCGCGGACCGCCTTGCCACGCGCGGGCGCGGCTCCGAGCTGGCGATCGCACGCCACCTCGAGCTTGCGCACGGGCTGCTCGGCGATGCGCTGCGCTGGCGTGCGCGGCGTCCGCGACCGCCGCTGCGCGGCGACCTGCTCGCACGCGCGGTCGGGATCCGTCCCGGTCCGGAGCTCGGGAGGATCCTCGCAGAGCTCGAGGAAGCCGCGTTCGCCGGCGAAGTGCAGACCGAGGAGCAGGCGCTGATTCGCGCGCGTCAGCTGCTGGTCGAGCGCTAGGGGCACCCCTAAGGGCCTATCTAAGGGCGCCCTAAGGATCGCTGCGCGACTCCGTTGTACTAGGTCGAAGTTCCCCGTGGGGACTTCGGACTAGGCTAGGCTGACGCGATGTCCGCCCAGGGCGACTGCCTGTTCTGCAAGATTATTGCCGGGGAGCTGCCGGCGCATGTCGTGGCGCAGGACGATCGCACGATCGCGTTCCTCGACATCAACCCGGCGAGCTCCGGTCATGCGCTCGTCGTGCCGCGCGCACACTCGCGTGACCTCCTGGAGGTAGGCCCCGAAGATCTGGCAGCGGTCGCCTCGAGCGCCCAGCGCGTCGCTGCGGCGATGCACGAGCGGCTCGGCGCCGACGGGGTCAACCTGATCAACTCCTGCGGCGCGGCAGCCTGGCAGGTGGTCTTCCACTTCCACGTGCACGTGATCCCGCGCTACGCCGGCGATCGGCTCAGACACCCTTGGGTACCGGCTGCCGCGGACCAGAGAACGCTCGCGACGATCGCCGCGCAGCTTCGATAATCCCTGCTCAGGCGTATCTTGGAGAGAATTTGCTGGCTTCCGGCGGGGAGCAGCCTGTCAGCAATCGAACGTGCCTGCTACGTTTTTGCGTGTTCGGTCTGGGCTCGTGGGGCCCGGCCAGTAAACCGAGCGGTACTCAAGGGGTAAAAGGAACATGGCTACTGGAACCGTCAAGTGGTTCAGCGACGACAAGGGCTTCGGCTTCATAACGCCTGATGATGGCGGTCGCGATCTGTTCGTCCACTTCTCGGGCATCAACGCGGATGGCTACAAGTCGCTGCCGGAAGGCTCGAAGGTCAACTACGAAGAGGAGGCCGGTCCGAAGGGGCCAAAGGCCGTCAACGTCACGCGGGTGTAAGGCGGCCGACGCCAGCTTCGGGCACGTAAGAACTCCCGCTCGGGCGGTCCGGGCGTCCTCGCTCGGGGCCGCCAGACGCAACTGTGGGGCGCTGTTCGTGTTCAATGCGGTAATGAAACGTATTCTCCTGGCTCCAGGAGCCACAGTCCTGCTCGCCGTGCTTGCGCCGGCAGCGGCTTCTGCGCAGACCGTCGAGCTAGGATCGACAACCTCTGCGCTGGTCGCGCCGGCGTGTCCGGCGGGCGTGTTGCCGCAGAACTGCACGATCGTGCTCACCCAGGTCACGGCGGTCGAGACCGTTCGTGACGGCGTCACGTACCCGACGACCGTGACGAAGGCCGGCGTGCTGGTCGCGTTCACGGTCGGCGTTTCGGCGCTCAACACTAACGCCGCCACGGTGACCACCGACGTCGCCAACCTCGACGCGCATTATGGAGGTCAGGCGCAGGCGCAGATCACCGTCCTGCGGTCCGCCAACAAGCGACTCAAGGCGTGGCAGGTGGCGGCCCAGAGCCCCGCCTTCGATCTGCAGCCCTACCTTGGCCAGATCGTTCAGTTTCCGCTGAGCGCGCCGCTCCCAGTCGTTCCCGGCGAGACGGTGGCGCTGACGGTGCCGACCTGGGCGCCGGTGCTGTCGTTCGCGCTGACCCCGGCGTCGAAGTTCGCCTACCGGCAGAGCCGCGCATCGGGCTGCGCGACGACGCCGCTCGGCTTCGCCGAGTTGGCGATCGGCGACAGCTCAGTGTACGGATGCGCCTACAGCGGCACGCGCGTCGAATACTCGGCGACCGAGATCACAAGCGCCGTGCCAAACTCGTAAGGGCGGCGCGCTGGAATTAGTGCTGGAATCCGGCGAGTGAGCGCCGTTAGAGGCCGGACGGTGCGTCCCGACTCTCCAGGCTGATACCTGCGGGCGCCCTTAGAGGCCGGTGCCGCCGTTGCTGGAGGTGCTGGCCGGCGTTGTAGCGGCGGGCGCCGTGTTCGACGGGGATGCTGGGGTCACCGGGGTCGCCGGAGTCGTGCTGGCCGGCGGGGTGCTGGAGGCGGGCGACGCGCCACCGCTCCCCAAGGAGCCCGAGGACTGGGAGCCGGAGGAGGAAGAGGAAGAAGAAGGCGTCGAAGATCCCGTTGAGGACGTCGTCGAGGTGGTCGTCGTTGAGGCCGGCGCAGTAGCCACGCCCGTCGTCGGTACGGTGAACGGAGGCGCGCCGGTTGTGGCCGTGGTACCGTTGGCGCCTCCTCCGCAGGCGGCGAGGAGGGTCGCAACGACGCAGGCCGTCGCGGCAAGCGCCGCGCGACGGCGGATTCGAAAGCGTGCGCGCGTCAAGCTGCGGCTCTTGGCATCAGCGGCGGAACGTCGGACTAGTACGTGAGCGCCTGCATGCGCCGCCCACAGTACGGACAGTCGTTGAGATCCTTCGGCACGTGCTGGTCGCAGTGGTTGCAGAAGCGAAGGTTGTCCACCGACCACGGGAGCTCAGATGCGGTCGGCGCGAGCGGCAGCAGCTGCGCGACGACTTCGAGCCTCTCGCCTGTCTGACGGTCGACGTAATCGACGTCGGGATCGGCTTGGACGATCACCTCTCTACCCGTCGAGGGCGTGCGCATGCGGTACTTCTGACGGAGTCTCATTGCAAATTCATCCTACCAGTGGTCGAGCCGCGCACCAGGGCGCCCTGCGCGCGGCCTCAATGTTCGTGCTCCTCCGGCAGCGCCTCGAAGTCGCGACGCGAGTCACGGATCCAGATGACGACCGAAGTGAGGAAGATGATCAGTCCCAGGGCGGTCCAGATCCAGTCGATGGTCGTGCCGATGACGGTGAGCGTGATCCCGATCGCCGTAGTCACCGGGATGATCGTCGGTCCGGGGAGATGGATCTCCTCGCCGGCCGGCGGTGCTTGCGTTTCCTTGGGCTCGGTCATCCGTGCAAGTAGATAGCGGCCACAACGAACGTGATACCGAAAGTGAACGCGCAGATCGCCCCGGCGATCAGGCCAGCACGTATGTTCTTGCGCGCGAGCTTCCTGTCCATGGTCAGATCACACCTTCCTCAGAGCTTTACGTCGAGCACCATAGCGCCGAACAGCAGCGCAAGATATGCCAGGGAGTAGAGATACAGCTTGATCGCCGCGCCGCGGCTCGGCTTGCGGTAGAGGTGCCAGGCGCCGTACACGAACACGGCGCCGAGCGCCATCGAGGCGAACAGGTAGATCGCGCCGAGACCGCCCGCGCAGAAGGGTAGCTGCGTGATCGCGTAAAGCAGCAGCGAGTACAGCAGGATCTGGCGGCGGGTCTCGTTCTCGCCGCGCGCGACCGGCATCATCGGCACCTTGACCTTGGCGTACTCATCTTTCATCAGCAGGCTGAGCGCCCAGAAATGCGGCGGCGTCCAGTAGAAGACGATCGCGAACAGGTACACCGCCATCCACGAAAGCGAGCCTGTCGTCGCCGCCCACGCCACCAGGGGAGGTACAGCTCCGGCGGCGCCGCCGATCACGATGTTCTGCGGCGTGCGCCGCTTGAGCAGGATCGTGTAGACGCCCACGTAACCAACGAACCCCGAGAACGCGAGCAACGCCGCAAGCACGTTCAGCGTCAACGACATCAGCAGCAGCGACGCGGCGGCCAGCACGCACCCGAAGATCAGCGCCGCCCGCGGCGATATGCGACCGGCGGGAATCGGCCGATTCGCGGTCCGCGTCATCTGAGCGTCGATGTCACGGTCGTAGTAGTGGTTGACCGCGCCTGCGCCGCCGGCAGCGAGATAGCCGCCGATGCAGGTCAGGATGACCTTGGAGGCAGGAGGATTGCCGGCGACCTCCATCGTCGTCACGGTAGTCAACAGCAGTAACGACTGGACCTTCAGCTTGGTCAGCTCCAGGTAATCGGCGACGAACTGACGCGCAGCGTGCGGCGGGGACGCGCTCAGCGCGCCTGCGGGCGAGGTGTTCAAGGTCGGCACTCTATCGCGTGACGCGGGTGGGACCGGCTCACGTCCGCGCGAACTGCTCGCTGCCGCCGGTCTTCTGCGTGACCCCGGTCTTGTGCTCGATCTCGCGGCGGATGTCGCGCATCGGCTCGAGCGAGCGCACGTAAGGGATCGTGTCGAAGTTGTTGACCGGTGGGGGCGAGCTCGTGAACCACTCGAGCGTGTTGCCCTTCCACGGATCCGGTCCGGCGATCTTGCCGTTCTTGATGCTGCGCACGGCGTTGAACATCGTCATCAGCATGCCGGTCGCGAGGATGAACGAGCCGATCGTCGAGATCAGGTTGTAGGTCGACCATCCGAGGCCCGGCTGATAAGTGTAGATCCGGCGTGGCATGCCCGAGAGTCCGAGCGCGTGCTGTACGAAGAAGGTCAGGTTGAAGCCGACGAAAGTCACCCAGAACGAGGCCTTGCCGACTCGCTCGTTCATCAGCCGTCCGGTTATCTTCGGGAACCAGTAGTAGAGCCCGGCGATGATCGGGAACAGCGCCCCGCCCTGGATCGTGTAGTGGAAGTGTGCGACCACGAAGTACGTGTCGTTCAGCTGCCAGTCGACCGGGAAGGTGGCCAGGAAGATGCCGGTGATGCCGCCGATCGTGAAGATCGCGATCATCCCGATCGCGTAGTAGAGCGCCGTGCTCATCACCAATGAGCCGCGCCAGAGCGTGGCTATCCAGCCGAAGATCTTCACGCCCGTCGGGATTCCGATCAGGAACGAGCTCAGCATGAAGAACCCGAGCACGACGATCGGCAGCGGCGAGGCGAACATGTGGTGCGCCCACACCAGCGTGGCTAGGAACGCGATCACGACGGTCGCGGCCGCGAACGCCTTATAGCCGAAGATCGGCTTGCGCGAGAACACCGGAATGATCTCGGAGATCATTCCGAAGCCCGGCAGGACGATGATGTAGACCTCTGGGTGCCCGAAGAACCAGAACAGGTTCTGCCAGAGCACCGGCGAGCCGTGCAGTGTCGGATCGAACCAGTGCGTACCGAAGTGGCGATCCGCAAGCAGCATCGTGACGGCGGCCGCGACCTCCGGCAGCGCGATGATCAGCAGCACCGCGTAAATCATGATCGTCCAGACGAACAGCGGCACACGGCCCCAGGTCATCCCCGGCGCGCGCATGTTGACGATCGTCACATAGAAGTTGATCGCGCCCACCAGCGAGGAGATGCCGGTTAGGTGGATCAGGAAGATCCATGCATCCTGGCCACCGCTCGGCGAGTACTGGATGCTGCTGAGGGTGGGGTAGCTCCACCAGCCGGCCTCGGGTGGATGCCAGAAGAGGGTGGCGTAGAAGACGATGCCGCCGCACGCCAGCAGCCAGAACGAGAGCGCGTTCAGGCGCGGGAACGCCATGTCGCGCGCGCCGATCATCAGCGGCAGGAAGTAGTTGCCGAAGCCGGCCATGCATGGGACGACGAACAGGAAGACCATCGTGGTCCCGTGCAGCGTCAGCAGCTCGTTGTAGGTCTGGCCGCTGATCAGCGTGTTGTTCGGCACACCGAGCTGGACCCGCATCAGCAGCGCCTCGACGCCGCCCAGCATGAAGAAGACGAACGTCAGGACCAGGTACATGATCCCGATCTTCTTGTGGTCGGTGGTGGTGATCCAATCGATCCACTTCTTGGTCTCGCGCGGCTTGGCGACCTTGTGCACGAGCAGCTGCGGCACCGGAGTGATTACGGATTCGCTCGTCGACATGCTGCTGGCGTCCTCCTAGAAGTTTCCACTCGGGGTCAGGTTGCCCTGCTGGATCAGGAGCTGGCGCAGCTGCGTGACCTGATCGTTGGCAGCGCTGATCAGCTGCGCCTGGCGGGTGATCCACTCGCTGTATTGCGCAGGTGTGAGTACCTTCACGAGCGCCGTCATGAACGCGTGCTGGCGGCCGCAGAGCTGAGCGCAGTTGCCGTGATAGAGCTCGTTGGCGTGCAGCGCCTTGAACCACGTGTAGGTGGTGTAGCCGGGGACCGCGTCAACTTTGCCGCCGAGCGACGGGACCCACCAAGAATGGATCACGTCGTTGGATTGGATCACGAGCTGGACGGTCGTGTACGCCGGCACGTACATCTCCTGGTAGGAGTACGGAAGATCCTTCGCGAACGCGCTCTTGTTGCAGTCCGCGCCGTAGGTGTAGCGCCAGATGAACTGCCTGCCGGTGACGCAGACCGTCAGCTTCTGGCCGTTGGGCGGATTGGGCTGGGTCAGCGAGGCCGACAGGACGTATCCGTCCGGGCCGGAGTTGGGGGCGTCGACGATGCTCGGGAGCTCGATGAAGGTGACGATCGCGATCAGGACCACGATCACGGCGGCGCCGGAGGTCCAACCGATCTCGAGCTTCGTGTTGCCATGGATCTGCTGGGCGACGGCTCCCTTGGAGGCGCGGAACTTGTAGACGGCATAGACGAGCGTGCCCTCCACGCCGAGGAACACGATGATCGCGAGCACGAGGATCATCAGGTACAGGGTGTGGATGTGGTTCGCGTTCGGCGAACCGCCGGCCTTGGGCGTGATCAAGTTCGCGAAGGCGCTCGGAGCCAGGATCAGCGACCCGGCCAGAACTGTGGTCGCGCAAGCCACGAGGCGCCTGCTGGGGCGGTGTTTCGGTTCGGTGGGGGAAGCGATGCGATGCAAGGTCGGCGGCATTCTATCCTGGCCGAAAGACTGTTGGTCGAATGCACGGCCCGAGGGCTTCCTATACTGCCGCCGTTGCGTGCGTCCAAGGCCATCCGAACGACCGCGTGGGGCCTTGTCGTAGCCGGCGCCGCGGCACCTGCGCTGCGCCGGCGCCTGCGCCTGAAGCGCATCACGGCGCTCGTCAGCGCCGCGCTGGCGCCGGCCGCGCTGACGGTCGCGATGCCACGCAGCCGGGTTCGCGATGCCGGCGTCGTGGCCCTGCAGATGCTCGCCTACCTCGAGGCCTACAAGATGCCCTACGACGAGCCTGAGACGGCGGCGGTGCGCGTCCATACCCGGTACCCGATCATCGCCGACCGCGTGCTCGGCTTCGGGGTCGTACCGTCCGCCCGGTTGCAGCGGGCGTTCTCGCGCCGCGGCGAGGTCAACCGCGTGGAACGGGCGCTGGTGTGGTGCCACTGGGTGTGGTTCATCGTGCCGCACGGTAGCGTCGCGTACGTGCGGCTGCGCGACCCCGAGCGGTTCCCGAGTGCCGCGGCACGCATGTACGCCGTATTCGACGCCGGGGCCGTGGTCTACTGGGCGCTACCGACGGCGCCGCCCTGGTGGGCGGCCGCCGAGGGCCACCTCTCAGGCGAGGAAGGCCCGACCGTGCGTCGGATGATGATCGAGTACGGCGGGCTGTTCTGGGGCGAGCGCTGGGACGCCCTCTACGGCGCGCTCGGCGGCAACCCGCTCGCGGCGATGCCGTCGCTGCATTTCGCGACCTCACTGATGGCTGCGCGCTTGCTCTCGGAGGTCGATCCGGTAGCGGGTGCGATCGGCTGGGCGTACGCCAGCGCGCTCGGGTTGGCACTGGTCTACCTGGGCGAGCACTACGCGGTCGACCTGGTGGCCGGGGCAGTGCTCGAGGAGGCGGTGTCCGCGGCGGCGGCGCCGCTGACGCCGACCGCACGGCTGATCGCGCGCGGTCTGCTCGCGCTGCGTGCCAGAGCAGCCCTCGGCTGATAGCTCTCGTGGTCGAGCGCGCCGACACCGACCGACTCCCGTCCGCCGAGATCGACGAGCAGACCCGCGCTGGTCGGTCCAGCGCGGCCGCCGAGGCCGCCGAGCAGATGCCGCGCGTGCGAGTCACGCGCGCTCGTCTGTACGCATCGACCGCGTTCGTGGTCTCGGTCGTCGCGTTCCTGTACTTCGTGCTGCCGAAGCTGCTCGGGTTGCGTACCACGTGGAACCGGCTGGCGCAGGGCAATGTCTATTGGCTGGCCGTGGCGCTGGCGCTGGAAGCGCTCTCGTTCCTGTCGTACGTGGTTCTGTTTCGGGCCGTGTTCGTCGACTCCAGTTCGCGGATCGGATGGCGTGAGAGCTACCAGATCACGATGGCCGGCCTGGCGGCGACGCGGCTGTTCGCGGCGGCGGGCGCCGGCGGCATCGCCCTGACGGCGTGGGCACTGCGCCGCGCCGGGATGGACGCGCGGACGCTCGCGTCCCGGATGATCGCGTTCATGGCGCTGCTCTACGGCGTCTACATGGGAACGCTCGTGATCGACGGCCTCGGCCTGTACTTCGGCATCTGGGCCGAGTCCGCCCCGTTTGCGATTACCGTCGTTCCGGCGATCTTCGGCGCCGGCGCGATCGCGTTGTTCGCGGCGATGTCGGCACTGCCCGGTGATTTCGACAGGCTCGTGGCGCGCTGGACGAGTGGTACCGGGCGCGCCGGCGGCCTGGCGCGCCGGCTGGCCACGGTGCCGTCGGCCGCCAGCAGCGGGATCCGCGCAGCGATCGCGATGCTGCGGGCGCGAGAGGTGTCGCTGCTCGGCGCGCTCGGCTGGTGGGGCTTCGACATCGCGACGCTGTGGGCCTGCTTCCACGCGTTCGGCGCCTCGCCGAACAAGGCGGTGATCGTGATGGCCTACTTCGTTGGCTGGATCGCCAATACGCTTCCGCTTCCCGGCGGGATCGGGGGCGTCGAGGGCGGCATGATCGGCGCCCTGACCGCGTTCGGGGTCGACTTCGAGACGGCGGTCGTGGCGGTGCTTGCGTATCGCGCGTTCTCGTTCTGGCTGCCGACGCTCCCCGGCGTCGCCGCCTACCTGCAATTGCGGCGCACCGTCAGTCGCTGGCAGGGGAATCGCTAGCGCGATTCCCTTTAGAGATTCGCTGGCGCGAATCTCTCGCTTTGGCTCGGGATCGTGGCGGGGGAATCGCTGGCGCGATTCCCTTCAGAGATTCGCTGGCGCGAATCTCTGGGGCTCGTCTTCGACGCTGGGGTAGCGGGATCGGGGCAGCGGAACCGTCCGAGGACGCAAGCTACGCGAGAGTTTCGCCCAGCGAAACTCTCCAAGGGAGTCGCGCAGCGACTCCCCCTATACTTATTGAAGTGAACGATCGCCTCTACGAGAACGTGATCATCGTCGGCAGCGGTCCGGCCGGTTACACCGCGGCGCTGTACACGGCTCGCGCCAACCTCCAGCCGCTTGTCGCGGAGGGCTTCTCATGGGGCGGCCTGCTGCAGCAGACGACCGACGTCGAGAACTACCCGGGCTTCCCCGAGGGCATCATGGGGCCGGAGCTGATGAGTCGCATTCGTGACCAGGCAGCGCGCTTTGGCGCCGTGCTCGAGACCGACGACGCGACCAGCGTCGAGCTGTCCGGTGACGGTCGCCTGCACAAGGTCGTGATCGGCGAGGACGAGCATCTGACCAGGACCGTGATCCTGGCGATGGGTGCGAAACATCGCAAGCTCGGCGTCGAGGGCGAAGATCACCTGGCGGGTCGTGGGGTCAGCTATTGCGCCACCTGTGACGCGGCCTTCTTCCGCGACGTGCCTACCCTGATCGTCGGCGGCGGCGACTCGGCGATGGAGGAGGCGATGTTCCTCGCCAAGTTCGCTTCACAGGTGATCGTCGTGAATCGGCGCGATGAGTTCCGCGCCTCGAGGATCATGCTGGAACGGGCCCGCGCGCTACCTAACCTCGAGTTCCTGACGCCGTACGTCGTGCAGCGACTGGCGCCGGGGTCCGACGGATCGCTGAGCGTCGCGGTGTTGCGGCACAGCGGCGACGGTTCGCTACGCGAGTTGGAGATCCGTGGCGCCTTCGTTGCGATTGGGCACGAGCCGCAGTCGCAACTGGTGGCCGGTCAAGTCCCGCTCGACGAGGGCGGCTATGTCGTCACCGAAAGCCGCTCGACGCGCACGAGCCTCCCCGGCGTGTTCGCAGCCGGCGATCTGGTCGACCACACCTACCGCCAGGCGATCACCGCGGCCGGCTCTGGCTGCCAAGCTGCGCTCGATGCGGAGCGCTACCTGCGCGACACGCCGGCGCCGTCAGCGGTGCCGCTCGTCAGCGGCGACTGACAGGTCCAGGTCGTCGCTGGCCAAGCTTGGGGCGCGCGCGCCCTTGGCGTCACGCGCCTCGCTGATCAGCGGAGGGCTTTGGCGTCAGCAGACGCTGTCGGCGTCAGCAGACGCTGTCCGCAGGTCCCCAGTTCTTGGACGGACCGGAGGCGCCCACCGGTAATGCGAAGTCCTGCGTCCAGGTCGCGGGTGCCGAGGAGAACGGCTCGATCGCCCGGTCGACGACGCCCGTGCCGACTGATGCGTAGTCGGGATCGAGGATGTTCCGGCAGTGCCCGGGGCTGTGCATCCAGGCGTTGACGACCGCCTGTGGCGTCGAGAAGCCGGTGGCGATGTTCTCGCCGGCCGAAGACCAGTCGAAGCCGACCGCGCTGATCCGAGCGGCGAAGTTGCTGCCGTGGTCGAACTGCCCCGTGGCCACCATCGTGTCGGTCCATGCCTGTGCGGAGCGGTCAAGGCGGCTGTCCTCGCGTAGCGGCGGCAGTCCGTAGGCTGCGCGCCGGCGATTGATCAAGCACACGACGGACTGCTTGATCTGCGTCCGCCCGACACGTGAGGAGGGCGTGTTAGCGTACGCGCAGCCTGGAGCGCTGTGGTTGCGACGCAGCACGATGCGGTGTGATCCGGCCGCGAGCGCCGCCGGTGCGGCGATTGCAGCCAGCGCACAAGTCATGGCGAGCGCCAGCGTGGAGATGCGGCAACGGCTGGTGAAAGTAGACATGACTACCTATCGGTCGAAAGGACGTGTGTCATTAGATCGCGCCATTAGATCCAGCTGGTGCATTTTGTAACAAGCTCCTCGTAGCAAAATCCACTAGCCGGTCCACTAGTCGAGTCCATCGTGACAGGCGATTGCAAGCGTATAACTTCATTGCGGTCGAAGTGTGAAAATCTCCACACGGACCCGGCCCCCGCTGCGCAAGTGCAACGGGGGCCGGGCTCAACTTCTATGTCACACCCCTGTCGGGCGAACCGTCAACGAGTCGCGCGAGGCGACGTGGCAACGGCCAGGGGCTATAATGCTGGGGTCAGCGATGCAACGGGGGCAACCCCCGACACCGTGACCGTCACCACCGGCGATGCGGCGCCGAGGTTCTCGGGGTCCCCGTAGACACGCGCGCGGAGCTGGAACGCGCCGGCCGCGCCGAATGCGTAGCTGAACGAGTACGTCGATCCGCTTGCGAGAATGCCCGTGTCAACGTTGTGCCAGGCGCCGTCGGCGCCTAGGCTCTGCAGGTAGATCACGTCATCGGTGTGATCTGGCGTGACAGTGCCAGTGAAGGTGAGCGTCTCGCCGGCCGTCGCCGTCTGGTATCCGCTGCCGTTGATCGTCACGACATCCTGCACGCCCTCCCACAGAGTCGCGGTCTTGCGCACTGGCTTCTGCCTCAACGTCGTGCGGACCTCGTAGACGGTGTTGGCGACCGGGCTTCGAGTGAAGCTGTAGCTGCCGTCATTCCCGGTGGTCGTCGTGGCGAGTTGCTGCCAACTTGCGCCGGCCGTCTTCCCGTACAGGCTCACGAGCGTGCTCGCCTCAGGCGTCGGTGTCGGCGTCGCGGCAGAGGTGGAGGTCGTCGTGGTCGTGGTCGTGGTCGTGGTCGACGTGTCCGTGCTGGTCGCGGCGCTCGATGTAGTCGAGGCGGGCTCGTACAGGATCCCGGAGATCGTGACCGCCTGTCCGTCGCTGATCGTCGGTGACGAGGAGTTGATCGTGAACGCCGGGTTCTGCTTCTGCTGGATCGTCACGCTCACGAGGTCAGAGTCGCCAGTGATGTTGCGAGCATCGCCCTTGAACACCGCACGCAGCGTGTAGAGGCCGGGCTGGGCCCAGGCATGCGGGATCGAGAAGCTGGAGCTTGCGTCCGTGAACCCCTTCACGATCGTGCTCCAGCCGTTTCCGGCAAGGCTGTTCTGCTCCTGGATCAGGATCGGCTGATAGGCATGCAGCGGCGTCACCTGCCCGCTGAGCAGGATTGTCTGCCCGGTGACGGGCACCGTCGTCGTGCCGCCGACCGGCGTCGCGGAGAGCGTGACCAGCGCGGCCACACGCTCATGGATCGTACGGCTGTGGGTTCGATCGGGGCCGCGCACGAACCAGTTGCGGTTGGACACGACGGTGCCGTCATTGCGTACGAACTCATAGAAGCCCAGCGCATCGGTCGTCGTCTCCTGGATCAGGGTGAAGCGGACCTGGGGAACGACGCGGTGATAGAGGTAAATCGTCCGATCGGCGTGGTCGGCGCCGTTCAGCTGACCGTAGATGAGGACACCCTGGCCCGCAACTATCGGATTGGGTGTTACATTGATGGTTAGGCCGTGGTTGTGCTGAGGTGCGGCGGACGCCAACCCCGGTGTCGCCACGATGACGAACGCGCTCATAATTGTTACGAGCACGGCAAAGCGTGTGCGCATGGCACTCCTTCCGATTAGTGGATGATGATCCCCCTCCGCCGCGACTGGCCGCCGGGCGACGGTTGGTGACGCCCACAAGAAACCGATGCGTCAGCCAAAGTTGCGCTCCGGGTCGCGAGCCGGTTAACGTGCCCTAATGTCCGCGAGCGTAGACTCACCAGGGGTGAATTCGCCACTCTTCCTGGTGATGATCGGACTTGCCGCACTGCTACTAATGCTCGCGCTGATCGCCGCCGTCACAGCGGGTCCGCGTCCCCGAGCGACCGGTCCTGGGGCCGCGCGGGCGCTGCCGGAGGGCGACGAGGCACTCGACGCCGAGGACCTTGTCGAGTTGCTCGAGGTCACCAACACGCGGCGTCGCGCGCGCGGACTGGCGGCCCGCACCCCCGAAGACCTCGACCGCGAATTCGGTTGAGAACCGAGTCGATGGATCGAGACGCCGAGCCCGATGGGTAGCGCCAAGTTGCGACCAGGCGCGGGATGTCTCGCTGCCTGATCGTCGGTTGCGGCTGTCGCGGGCAGTTGCTCGCCGGCGGTCTGCGCGAGCGCGGGCATCTTGTCCGCGGGAGCACTCGCTCGCCGGCCCGCGGGCCGGCGATCGAAGCAGCGGGTGCGCAGCCGCTGATCGCGGATCCAGACCTGGTGGCGACGCTCGTGCCTGCGCTGGACCACATCAGCGTGGTGTGCCTGCTGCTGGGCAGCGTGCAGGCGAGCGCCGAGCAGGTCGCGGCGTTGCACGGATCGCGGCTCGAGACGCTGCTGTTTCACATGATCGATACCACCGTTCACGGCATCGTGTATGAGGCGGCCGGTACCGTTGATGCCGCAACGCTGGCATCAGGTGCCCGGCTCCTCGGGATCAAGTGCGAACGCTCGCGGATCCCGTTCGCACTGGTGAATCGGGAGCCTGCCGCCGGCTATGGCGAGTGGTTGGCCGACGCGCTCGCGGCGGTCGAACGCGTGCTATCCGCGCAGTAGGCCCGGGTTCTGCGGAACTCGGTGAATGGTTGGGGGCTCAGTCTTCGCTCGCGAGCGGTCCGAGTCGATCGAGTAGGTCGGCAAGAATCCGCGCCGTCGCGCCCCAGATCAGATGCTCGTCGACCAGGTACGTGTCGGTGCGGATCGCAATTCCGCGGGGCGTAAGACGGCGGCGCGCGTAGCCGGCTCGCAGACGCACCAGCGGTAGCTCGATCACCTCGTCGACCTCGGCTGCGCTGGGAGCCCAGTTGGCAGGGCGCGAAATCAGCGCTACGAACGGATAGACCGCATAGTTGGTGGCGATCGTCGGCGTGGGCTGCAACGCACCGATCACCTCGGCAGCGTCCGAGCGGAGGCCAATCTCCTCATGCGCTTCGCGTAGTGCGGTCGCGAGCAGGTCGGCATCGCTGCGGTCTCGCCGACCGCCGGGGAACGAGATCTCGCCCGCGTGGCGGCGGAGGTCGCGCCGGCGTCGCGTGAACACGGCTCCGAGCTCACCGTCCTCGACGTAAAGGGGCACGAGCACCGCCGCTTCGACGGCGCCGCGCAACTCGAGCGAGATCGCCTGCGCGGGCGTCAGCAGCACCCGTCGAAGCTCATCCTGAATCGCTCGCGTGGGCTTGAGCACCTCCCGGACTATATTCACGGACCAAGCTCGGTGGCCGGCGTGGCCGCGGACGCCGTCTCGCGGCCGACCGACGGACTTGTAGGCCGTCACGACGTCCGACGGCTGCCGGCCCGATCCGGCGCGCGAGATTGGTGAGATCGGGGTCTGTTCGAGTTGTGAGGGGGTGAGGAGCGGCGTAGAGCATGCTCACGAACCCAAAACGCCGGTGTCCGGGCCGGATCGGGTTCTCGCGCGCCTATACCAACGCCGGCGGCGGACCGGCGCGATACGGCACGGTCGGAAGGCTTGCGTAGCGCTGCTACGCGGCGCCTTCCGCCCGCACCGTCTCGCTTGGTCCGGCGCTCGCCAGCCGCACACCGGGTAATTGAGACAGGCTCTTAGTTATTAGTTAGGGCACCCGGGCGCCCTTAGTCGAAGAGCTCGTTGAACAACAGGCCGGTCGGCACCTTGGGGAAGAAGTAGGTCGACTTCGGCGGCAGGATCTCGCCCGCGGCGGTCACGGCTTGGACCGCGGCGATCGGTATCGGCGCCATGAAGAACGCCGCGTCGTACTGGCCGCCATCGACGAGCGCCAGCGCTTGCTGATCGTCACGCGCGTAGCCGAGCCCGTCGAGGTGATCGATCTGCTCGTCGCTCAGGCCAAGCGCGTTTCGCAGGATCAAAGCCTCGAGCACCGCCGTGTCGAGCAGTCGGTAGGCCGGCGAGCGGTCGGGAAGGGCAGCGGCGGCGATCTCAGGTGCTTTCAACGCGAGCATCTGCGGTTGGCGAGAAACGGCATCGAAGTACCCGATCTGGACGTCCTCGCCGGGTGCTGGCGTGAGCGCTTCCCGGCTGGAGAGGTCAGTGACGTGAAAGTCGCGCGCGATCGCGGCCCTCAGCGCCTGCCGACGCGCCGGCGTCAGCCCGCGCACCAGGCGGTGCGTCGGGAACACGGTCAAGCCGCTGTCCTGCAGCGCGACCAGGCACATGAGCACGTAGCGATGAGCCCCCTCGCCGCCGATCTCATCCGCGTAGACACGCGCCGTCTCGTAACGGTGGTGGCCGTCGGCGATCAGCAGTTCAGCGCCGCTGATCGCCGCGGCAACGCGTTCGATCGCGTCGCTGTCGCTGACGCGCCAGAGTCGGTTCACAGTTCCGTCTGCGTCCGTGGTGCGGCTCCACGGAGCCTGCGAGGTGGCGGCACGGACCGCGCCCCAGGCCGCTGCTGGCGGGTCGGAGAACAGCGAGAAGATCGGGGAGAGGTTGGTGCGCGTGGCTCGCGTGAGGTCAAGCCGATCCTGCTTTGGTCCGGGGTGTGTGCGTTCGTGGGGCCGGATCCGGCCGGGACCGTACGGCTCCACGCGCACGCGCGCCAGGAACCCGTGACGCGTGCAAGACTTGCCATCGGGGCCGACGTAATCCTGCTCGAGCGGCCACAGCGCGGGCACCTCGTCGCGAACCAAGATGCCGTCCGCTCGCCACGCCTGCAGCAGCGCAGCTGCGTGGGCATACGAATCGCCCTCTGGTCCATTTTCAGGAAGATCAAGCGCCACGACGTTATAGGGCGATTGCGCCGCCAGCGCTGCGCGCTGCTCAGCGTCGATCACGTCATACGGCGGCGCCACGACCTCCTGCAGGCCGCCCGTGCGGCTAAGGTCATAGTGGAGCGCTCTGAGGGGTTGAATCTCGGCCATGGGAGGCGAGGCTACTTATTCGTTGCTAGCCGTGCCCGGCGGCCGGCGGAGGGACGGTAGACTCGCCCAACACGGGGCGTAGCTCAGCCTGGTAGAGCGCCCGCTTTGGGTGCGGGAGGTTTCGCCGGTTCGAATCCGGCCGCCCCGATGCATGCAGTGCAATCCAGGACGTTTGACGTCATCGGCCGGCGTAGCATCCAACTGGCGTGAGGTCATCGGCCCCCGTAGCTCAGCTGGATAGAGCGACGGCCTTCTAAGCCGTGGGTCGCAGGTTCGAGTCCTGCCGGGGGCGCTGGCGCGGATTCCCTGCAATCCGTGGCTTTCGACGCCGTAACGGGCCTCGTCCGCCGGGTCGATCGCTGGGGCTATCCGAACTTTGTCCGAACGTCCTCGCCACGGCGCGGCGCCATGATCGCGTCCTCGGCGCTGATCCGGGGCGCGTCCTCGAGCTCATCGATCACATGGCCGTGCGTTCGCATCGTCAGCCCGGCGCCGTGGCCGAGTTGGCGAGCGACATAGATCACCGAGCGACCCTCGTGCAGCAGCAACGAGGCGAAAGAGTGTCGGAGGTCGTATGGTCGCTGGTAGGCAACACCGCAGGCTTCGAGCGCGGCGCTCCAGGCCCGCGACCGCCACATCTCGAACGCGTTCTCGCTCATCGCCTGGCCATTGAGCGCCGGGATGACAGGTACGCGCTCATCCGGGCGCCCGCGCGCGAGTCGCCACTCGCGGAGGTCCTGGACCAGCGGCGCAAGCAGCCGCACGGTTCGGGGCTGTGCCCGGTGCCCCGACATAGCTGAGCTTTCAGCCGTGGTAGGATGTGAGAGCAATGAGCGCTAGGGCTGCCAGTTCACGGCTTACTTCAATCGGAACCGGCGGGCATCACGGCCGCGTCCGACCTCGACTGCAGCTCGAGTTCAGCTCTCCCCGCTGGCGGCACCCCCCGGTCCATGGCCTAGACGTCGACTCGCAGTCAGTCATCAGTGAGCACGGCCCGACGGACCCGACCGCGAGCGAGCGCGAGCAGCGTGAGGATGGCTCTTACTACATAGAGGTGGTTTTCAAGGCCGTTTCCGACGCTGTTGCCGCGGAGGGCATGCTGGATCTCGATGCGAGCCTGCATGAGAAACGCGAGCGCGTCGTCGACTTTGAGGGCCAGATCGGCGAGGCGCTAGATCTGGACCTGGCAGCGTCGCTTGGCGAGGCTCATCATATGCCGTCGGCGCAATATCGGTCGGTTGTGCGAATGCTGAAAGCCTGGACCAGGAAGTCGGACGCCTCACGCAAGGTCTTCATCTCGCATGTGCTCGATACGACTTTGGACCCGCTGACTTGGCGGACGGCACTGGAAGACGTAGGCCCGCGGCCAGCCGTCAGCGTTGTTCTAATGGTTCCCGGTAGCTATGCGTACACGACACAGTCGAAGGCCCTCGGAGACATTGACGTTGCATTGGTCTATCGCGGGGGCGGGCGAGCGGCTGAAGAGATTGAGGACCTGGCGACTGCCATGACGCCGGACATTCAGATCCCTACACCCCCGGTGGTGCTACAGGCCCGACGCAACGCAGAGGCGCGGGCTGGCCTTCTCAAGGAATTCGGCGCGCTCACGGCAACGCAGGTCGCGGAACTAGCGGGCTCTGAGGCCAAGAACACTTCGGCGCTTGCAGGACGTTGGCGCCGCGAAGGAAGGCTTGTCGCGGTCGAACATCAGGGATCGATCTATTACCCTGGCTTTCAGTTCGACTCAGAAGGCAGGCCAAAGGCGATCGTGGCGGAGGTGCTGAAGCACCTAAAGCATCCGTCCATGACTCCCTGGCAGCAGGCCCTCTGGTTTACCACCGCCAACGGCTGGCTTGATGGCCGTCGACCCATTGACGTTCCGGACAAAGAAGGCAAAGCGGTCATCGCAGCTGCCCGCGAAGCTCTGCGCGAGCCTGTTGGCTAGGGACCATCATGGTGCCTCGCCCGCCTGCGGATCTTGATCCGCAGATCGAAGTGTGGGAACTCGGACGGAAGATTGTCCGATGCCACGGTCCGACGTATCACGAGCGGCAGTTCAATGCGACCACCCACCTCGCACGATTTCGACCGCTCGTGCATGACGGCCTGGTCGTCCCGACCATGTATGGGGCGCATGACTTCTCCGGATCCGTGTCAGAGACCGTCTTTCACGAAGTGCCGGTGCGAGGACCCAACCGGCGGATCCTGCGCAGTGAGCTGGATCGGTGGGCGTGGTGCGAGATCGCGCCAACTCGTGACCTGAACCTCGTCGCGCTGCACGGTACGGGTCTCCGGCGAGTTCAGGTGACACATGGAGAGCTCATCGACTGCGATGCCGCCCAATACGCGGACACCGTCGTGTGGTCTGTCGCCCTCCACGACACGAGAGCGGCTCCTGACGGACTCTGCTGGCGATCACGGCAACACAACGATTCGCTGGCGCTCATGCTGTTCGGCACTCGCGTTCGAGAGGCAGATCTCAGGATCATGCGCTCGGCCGAGTCGCTGGCGCACAAACCCGGAGGTGATCTCGCGTACGAGTTTGCCGAAGCCGCGGGCATCACGATCGTGACGTAGCTCCAGTCGGTACCCCTTCGGGGGCTTCAAGCTCCGGCGAGAGCACAGTCACGATCGGGCGACCTCGGCCCGCGTACGCGATCCGGACACGGTCGGTATCGCTGTAGCGCGTGGGTTGCAGTCGGCCTTCCCATCGGAGTTGGTTCCGTCGGAGCTCGACGCTCGTCGTCAGTGGTAATCGCCGCAGGGCGACGAACTGCTGGCTGCGTGTCTTAGCGTGCGGGCCGCGCCCTCCCCGTTGCCCGCGCGTGTGGTGGGTTGCTGTCGTGTAGGCCGACTGTGGGCAGGTGCCGTGCTTTCGAACGTGCTGGACAGCCTCTCTGGCCAAAAAGAGGGGGAAAGGGGGATGGGCGGGCCTCCCGTCCCGAGCGTGGTGTGGCTGGGACGGGCGGCGGGACGGCAGACGCTGGGGGTTACGCCGCGGTGGGGTCGGCGTCGTCGCAGAGGTCGAGGTCGGCGAGGTCAGATTCCCCGCGGTGGGTGGCGAGCTCGACGGTTGTTTCGAGGGGCTCGTCGAACACGAATGTGAGCTGCTCGGCCACGGCCGCCTCGAAACTACCCGGATCTACACCCGCCCAAGCGCGGAAGACCGCACACGAGCTCTCGACCGCGACGCTCGTGCTCGCCGTCGGCGCACCCACGCAAGACGAGGAGCACGCGCTTGCGATCGCCGCCGAGATGGCCGTGTTCTGCCCCCCGGGACATGCTCCACGCTGGGGATCTCAAAGCGCTCGCGGGCGGGCTGCTCGGCACCCCGCCACCAGGTCCCGCGCGCAGCGAGCCATGGCACCCAGACC
The DNA here is from genome assembly GCA_963709135.1 of uncultured Solirubrobacterales bacterium. Classification (GTDB taxonomy): domain Bacteria; phylum Actinomycetota; class Thermoleophilia; order Solirubrobacterales; family Solirubrobacteraceae; genus Palsa-465. The sequence continues at coordinate 668,775 of CAVPVI010000015.1, forward strand.
GCTGGGTCATCACCTTCAAGTGAGCACCCCGCGACCCGTACGACGGCGGCACGCCGGTCCGGAGCGCCAGTCAAGTCGTTCTGTGGTGTACGGATAGAGCTCGTCGACGGGATTGGGCTCAGGCCGCGCGGGGAGGGGCTTGCTGCGCGATCTGCCAGCGGAATGGGCCCGGGCGTTGTCGAGCACCGCGGGCGCGACCGACAGAAACGGCATCGCGACCGGCAGAAGCGGCATCGCGACAGGCAGAAGCGGCATCGCGACCGGCAGAAGCGGCATCGCGACCGTCGTGTCGGTCGAGAAGGGCGCGAATTGCATCGTGCCACTCGGGGACGTCGGTGCAAGTGGCGCGTACTGACGACGTCGGATCGCGCCGACCCCGGTGTAGGTACGAACCTAAAGAACCGGATGTGCTGGCCGATGGGTTGTCGTATGACCGAGCCTGCGGTCCGGAAGCCGTTGCTGTCGGTGTCGGCTGGGCTGCGACGGAACGAGGCTTTGGTTCTCGTGTCTGCTTTCGGTTTGCTGCTGGCGATCGTGGCCGTGACGGGCGCCAACGCCGTTTTCGGTATCGGCGGGCGAGCGGCGTATAAGCCGATCCTGAACTGGCTGTCGTCCGCGGTCTACATCTTGGTGGCCGCGATCGTGGCGTCTCGCGCGATCCGCGGCAGCAGCAAGCGACGGGCGTGGGGGCTCTTCGCGCTGGGTCTCTCGCTGTACGGGCTCGGAAACGTGTTGTGGTCTTTCTGGATAGGGTTGCTGCCGAACCCTCCAATTCCATCGATCTGCGACGGGCTGTGGCTGGCGTTCTACCCACTGAGCTACGCAGGGATCGTCGGACTCGCTGGCGTCCACGGCCAGCGACGGGCGCCGGCCGGGATATGGTTGGATGGAATTATTGCCGGAGCCGGGCTCGCGGCGCTGGGGGCCGCGGTCGTGTTCCAGCCGGTGCTCGCGTCAGCGACCGGCAGCCCAGCGGCTGTCGCGACTGAGCTTGCGTACCCGATCGGAGACCTCCTGCTCGCCGCGCTGGTGGTTGGCGTGCTTGCGCTGCGCGGGTGGCGTGTCGACCGTCTGTGGGGATTACTGACCGGGGGGTTTCTGTTGCTCGCTCTGGCCGATTGTATGTACGCGGTGCAGATCGCGAACGGCGGTAGCAGCCCGAGCGCGATGACCAATCTCTTTTATGTCCTGGCAGTGGCGCTTCTGGCGTTCGCTGCCTGGCAGGCTGAGCCCGAGGGACGGCAACGGCTTGAGGGCTGGTCTGTGCTGCTCGTGCCGGCCGGTTTCGCGCTCGCTGCGTTTGGTTTGCTCCTGTATGACCACGTGCGCCGGCTCGACCCGCTCGCGTTTGGGCTGGCGGTCCTCACCCTGCTCGCAGCGTTCGTTCGCGTCGGGCTCGCGTTCCGGGATTTGCGGAGCCTCGCCGAGGCTCGTGACCAGGCGAGCACCGATGACCTCACCTCGCTTCCCAACAGGCGACTGTTCGCGACTCGCGTCAAGACCGCGATCGCCGCTGCCAGCCTCGCAGGTACAGAGTTTTCGGTCTTGGTGATGGATCTCGACAATTTCAAGGAGCTGAATGACACGCTTGGCCACCACGCCGGTGATTCGCTGTTGCGGCTGATCGGACCGCGCGTAAAGAGTGCGCTGCGCGTGACCGACACGATCGCGCGGCTAGGTGGCGACGAGTTCGCGGTTTTGCTCGATGCCCAGCACGATGACGGCGGCGCCGCGGTCGCAGCCCAGAAGATCGTAGCCGTGTTCCGGGACCCGTTCGAGGTCCAAGGGCTTAGCCTTCGCGTCACCGCAAGCATTGGCATGGCATCCTTCCCCTCCCACGCACAGGACGCCGACGAACTCATGAAGTGTGCCGATGTCGCGATGTACCAGGCGAAATCGATACGCAGCGGATACGAGGTCTACGCCAGCGAGCGAGACACCAACACTCGCGAGCGCTTGACCCTCGCCGCCGAGCTCGCGAGAGCCCTCGACGAAGGTGGGATCGAGGTTCACTTCCAGCCCAAAGCCGATGCCCGCTCGCGCGAGATCAAGGGCGTTGAAGCGCTCGTGCGCTGGCGGCGCCCCGACGGGCGTCTGATTCCGCCGATCGAGTTCGTGCGCGCCGCTGAGCACGCTGGGATGTCGCGCGCACTGACCACGAAGGTGCTCGAGCACGCTTTGGACCAGCTCAGAGCGTGGCGGATGGTCGGCCACGATCTACACATAGCGGTCAACACGACCGTCGCTGATCTGCTCGATGTCGATTTCCCGCGGGAGGTCGCCGATGCACTCGCCGCGCGAGGACTCCCGCCGGACGCGCTCGTGCTCGAGGTTACCGAAAGCTCGGTCATTTCCGATCCAGTGCGTATCGGGAACGTGCTCGCAAAGCTAAGAGAGCACAGGATCGAGCTGTCGCTGGACGACTTCGGGACCGGCTACTCCTCGCTTACGCACCTGAGGTCGATGCCGGTCGGGGAGGTCAAAATCGATCGCTCCTTCGTCGCGCAGATGCGCACCGACACCAGAGACGCGGCGATCGTCTTGGGGACGATCCAGCTCGCTCACATGCTCGGGATCAAAGTCGTGGCCGAAGGAGTCGAGGACGAAGAGACATGGGCGGCGCTCAGGACCGCGGGTTGCCATCTGATCCAGGGCTACGTCCTCAGCCGACCGCTACCAGCCTCCGAACTCGAACAGCAGCTAATCGGCCGGACGGCGCACATAGACGTGAGTTCCGACGAGCGTCGAGCAGCCTGATCCTGGCGATTCGACCCGCGCGTGCAGTGGGGCTTCGGGGCGCAGCGAGGATCATCCCGAGGGTGCACAGGCAGGATCCCCGGGCGCCCGCGTCCCCACCGTCGCCGAGGTGCTCGATGGTGCATCCACTACCTACGCGAAAGGTCGACGACCTGGTGCTGCTGATCGGCGGCGCCGGGGATCTGGGCGCGAGCAAGCGCTTCTATGTCGAACGCGGCCTGCACGCGTTCTCGACGCTCCTGGCGATGGCCGGCATGACGCTCAATGAGGGCGACTATTGCTTCGCGGTTCTGCATCGGTTCCCGTTTCCGCAGCCGATCGAGCCCATGGAGCGAAGTTGACCTTGCAACGGAGATGCCCGGGCAGAGCAGGGCTCTCGCGGCCAATGACGCGCTGTGGCGCGACCGCCTCGCTCCGGCGGCTCGTCGTGGGTCCGACGCTCGGTAGATCACCGATCCGCCGCTGCGGCTAACCGACGTTGATCTCGAGGCCCCTGGGCGGGATCGTGTGCGTGTGACACCCACGACGACCTCCCCCGACCGTGTCCAACGTGAGGCGCCCTCGCACGCGGAGCCACCGGTCAACCGCTGGCCGGCGTTGGCCGTGCTGTGTGTTCCGTTGTTGATCGTCTCGCTCGATACGACCGTCCTGAACGTCGCTTTGCCGACGATCGTGCGCAAGCTGGATGCGACCGACAGCGAGCTTCAATGGATCGTCGACGCCTACATCCTCGTGTTCGGCGGGCTGCTGCTCGTCTCGGGTAGTCTCGCCGACCGCGTGGGGCGCAAGCGTACGTTCCTCGCCGGCCTGCTGGTGTTCGCCGTCTGCTCGCTGTTCGCTGCCTTCTCGAGTTCCTCGGCGATGCTGATCGCCGCGCGCGCTTGCATGGGGATCGGCGGGACGCTGATCATGCCCCCGACGCTGTCGATCATCACGAACACGTTCACCGAGCGGGGCGAGCGTCAGCGGGCGCTTGGGATCTGGGCGGCCTCGTCCGGCGCCGGCACGGCACTCGGCCCGATTGTCGGCGGCCTGCTGCTTGCGCACTTCGCTTGGGGTTCGGTGTTCTTGATCAACGTACCAATCGCGCTGCTCGCGTTCGCGTTCGCGGTACGGCTCGTGCCAAACTCCCGCGACCGGCACCCCAAGCCGATCGACACGGTCGGCGCGTTGCTCTCGGTCGCCGGTCTGGGCCTGCTGTTGTGGGCGATCATCGAGGCGCCGGTGCACGGCTGGTCTTCGGCCGAGGTGCTCGGGACCGGCATCGGCGGCGTCGCCATCCTGGCGGCATTCGTGCTGTTGGAGGCGCGCAGCTCGCATCCGATGCTGCGGCTGGGGTTCTTCCGGGCGCGCGGATTCTCAGGGGCGGTGCTCAGCGTCGCGCTACTGATGTTCGCGCTGGTCGGGATGCTGTTCGTGCTCACGCAATGGCTTCAGTTCGAGCTCGGCTACAGCGCGCTGCAGGCAGGCGTGCGGATGCTGCCGGCAGCCGGCGGGATCGTTCTGATCGCGCCGCTCTCGCCGGTGTTCGTGCGACGGCTCGGCACGAAGCTGACAGTTGCGCTTGGGTTGGCGATCGCCGCCGGCGGCGTCTGGCAGATCGCGGGCGTCTCGGTCACAAGCACATATGCCGCGCAGTTGCCCGGGGCGTTCATGCTCGGGATCGGGACCGGCATGGTCATGCCCGCCTGCACCGGCTCGCTGATGGGCACGCTGCCGCTCGAGCACACGGGCGTCGGCTCAGCAACCAACGGCACCTTCCTGCAGGTTGGCAGCGCGCTCGGCGTCGCGATCGTTGGCAGCATCCTTTCAACGGACTACCAGAACAAGTTGACGCCCGTGCTCGCCGGCCACGTGGTCCTGCCGACGATTCGCCATGAGATCCTCGGCTCACTTGGCGGCGCGCTCGGCGTCGCGCACCACATCGGCGGGATCGCCGGCTCACTGCTCTCGCAGGCGGCGCGGACGGCATTCATCACCGGCATGGACGCCGGCCTGCAGGTCTGCGCGCTCGTCGCCGCCGCCGGCGTGGTGATCGCGCTGGTCGTGCTCCCGCTGCGTCCCGCCGCCGCACCGCCGCGTGATGTGGAGCACGACTGAGCGTGGCGCGTGGCGTGAACTGAATCTGACCAGGCGTCGGCGGTCCCGCTCCGCAGGCCACACGCCGCCGGACCTCCGTCCGGGCGCGGTCAAGCGTCACATCAAGCGACGCCAGCAGGCGAGCGCCAACACCCTCGTCCTCCCGCAAGAGCTCCAGCAGCAGATGCTCCGAGCCGATACTGCCAAGGCGCATCTCCCGCGCTTCATCACTCGCGTACACGACGACCTAGTCCGGTCAGCGAATGTCCGTTGACCGATCCTTGGGTTCGACATTTGAGACGAGCCCGTCGTGGACGTCGAACAGGTTCGCGGCCTCTGCTGACGGTTTCCGTTGTGTAGATTTCCGCTGGTGCCGACGCTGGGGGTTTGGCTGGCCGCAGGGTTGGGGACGCCGCCGTCCAGGGAGCTGGTCGCTGCGGCGCGCGAGGTCGGCTTTCGCGAGCGGCTGCGCACTCGGCGATGCGTTCGTCGGGGACGACCGGCCGAGGACGCGGCGAGCGCTCGGTATGCCGTCGCGCTTGCGCGCGAGCAGCAGCGGCAGTGGTCGCGGCTCTCGGGCTTCCGCAAGGGCTACACCGCCGCGGTCTATGCGGTGATCACTGGCGTACTGATCGCCGGCGCGGTCGCGCTGCACGCGGTCGCCGGTCGCGTCGTATGCGCCGTGCTGGCTGTCTACATGGCGGTCACCGGAGCGTCCTTCCGGGCCCGGCAGCGGAAGTCCGCAGCGGCCGAGGAGGCAAACGTCGCGCTGCTCAACCGCGCGGGTGCGCCGTACACCCCACCGACCGAGGCAACGCCGGCGGAGCTCCCACTTTGGTTCGTCGCCTCCTCGGCCGTTGCCCAGGCCGCGTTTATCTGGGCTGGGTTCTCGTTCGGCCCCCGCCTGGTGTTCGGCAAAGCGACAGCAGGACACGCTGGACCGGTCGACGGACTCGTTTACACGGGCACATTCATCGCTCTCACCTGGTTCGGACGGCGGGGACAACGACGGCGCCCAGACCCTCCTCTCGGACCGCTCAAGCCGTACCAGCCGCACCGCACTCCGCGCGATTAGCGCGGGCTTCCGCGGGTCTAAGGGCGTTCGATGGTCGTTCGGAATATGCGATGCCCTCCGACGCGCCCCGAGCGCCGTCCGCGCGTGCGTTGATCGATCCCGAATGAGACGAGCCGGGGGATCGTCCAGAGCGGCCACGTGCCCAGCGAATTTGGGACGGGCGCGGGCTCGGCGGACACCTGAGCGCGATCCCGTCGCGCGCCGGCAGCTGGGCGCTCGCTGGTCGATGTCGCCTACCGGCCAGTCGCAGGAGCGCGCGGATCATGGCGGCGTCGTGGCCTGTTTGAATTGGTCGGCGTGCCCCCCATCGTCCCCGTCGTCTCGTGGAGAACGTCCTCTGGCTACCTCGCGTCGACAGACCCCGACCGACTGGACCTCGGCTTCATCCACGCCTTCCTGACCACTGCGTACTGGTCGCGTGGCGTGCCACGCAACACCGTCGATCGCGCGATCGCCAACTCGCTGCCATTCGGGCTCTTCGCGCCCTCGGGAGAACAGGCAGGCTTCGCTCGCGCGGTCACCGACTACGCCGCCTACGCGTACGTCGGCGACGTGTTCGTGACGCCCGACCATCGCGGGCGTGGCCTGGGCAAGTTCCTGGTCTCATGCATGCTCACCCACCCCCAGTTGCAAGGACTGCGTCGCTGGGCGCTGGCGACCGCCGACACGCACGGTCTCTATCGCCAGTTCGGGTTCGGACCTCCGGCCCAGCCCGACATTCACATGTTCATCGAACGATCGCCCGCCGAGTTGTGGCCCCCACCGCCAGGGTCCAATTGCCGGCGAGCGACGAGACGGCTTGATCGCTGCCACATCGGCGCGGCCGGCCGGCTTCATCGCTTCGTTGAGCGTTCGACAACTTAGTGTAGCGTCTCATAAATAGCTTGACAGATAACTGGGGACGGTGTAGCGTGGGGCCATGCCCGCTGCGCCCGCGCCCGCGATCGAGCTCTCCGATGGGGATCGGGTGGTGTTGGAGCGCTGGACGCGGGCGCATGGCACGCCGCAGAGCGTGGCGCGTCGTGCGCGGGTGATTCTGCTGGCTGCGGAGGGACACTCGAATGTGTCGATCGCGCGGGCGCTGGGGGTTGGGCGCCCAACGGTGATCGATTCCCGCAGACGGTTCTGTGAGGAGGGCCTCGAGGGGCTGACGCGTGTGCGACCGGGGCGCGGCAGGCCAGCACGGATCTCGCCAGAGAAGGTGGCTGAGATCGTCAACGCGACGCTTCACGAGAAGCCTGCGGGCGAGACGCATTGGAGTTGTCGGTCGCTGGCCAAGGCGAAGGGCGTCTCGCCGGCGACGGTGGCGCGGATCTGGGATCAGCACAACCTCAAGCCCTGGCGGGTTGAGACGTTCAAGCTCTCAAACGACAAGCGCTTTGTGGAGAAGCTGACTGACGTCGTCGGGCTGTACTTGAACCCGCCGGAGAAGGCGATCGTCCTGTGCGTGGATGAAAAGAGCCAGATCGAGGCGCTCGATCGCACCCAGCCGTCGCTGCCGATCAAGCCCGGGCGGGGGACGATGACCCACGACTACAAGCGCAACGGCACCACCACGCTGTTCGCAGCGCTCTCGATGCTCGATGGCAAGGTGATCGGCCAGTGCCTGCCCCGTCACCGTCACCAGGAGTTCCTCAAGTTCCTGCGCACGCTCGACCGCGAGTTCCCCGCCGAGCTTGACCTGCACCTGATCCTCGACAACTACGGCACCCACACGCACGAGAACGTCGAGAACTGGCTGGCCAAGCACCCTCGCTTTCACCTGCACTTCATCCCCACCTCCAGCTCGTGGCTGAACATGGTCGAACGGTGGTTCAGAGAACTCACCAACAAGCGCATCCGCCGCGGGGTGTTTCACTCCGTGCCCGACCTCATCTCAGCGATCGAGGAGTACCTGGCGGCATACAACCAGGATCCCGAGCCGTTCGTATGGACCGCCGAGGTCAACTAGTTTAGTTTGGTTTAGTAGTGATCTGGTGGATGAGCGGCCGTCACCGGCGCGCGATGGTGATCAGTGCCGCGGTAGCTGCGGTTTTCGTAGTGGTGAAGGCTGAGAGCGCGTTCGCGCTGCTTGTAGTCGGACGCGATCATCCACGGCGCCCGCGAGGTGTGTGAGCTGCTTGGGTTCGATGTCGGCTGGGGGGTTGCTGATTTTGTAGGTCGCTGGGGTGCTCGTGCGTGTCGGCGGTTCGGTGATCAGCGCTTCCTCGCGTGGCTCTCGGCACGGTTCGTCGACGGGATCGAGGCACCCGTTTTGTGTGGGCGTTGTCACATTTCGTTACGAATACGTGACAACGTGACATTTCCCCTGCAAAACTGCTTTTGTGCAGGGGCCTGGGCGAAAAACGACGGAATCCGCGACGTTTTTCGCCCAGCCTCCCGGGAAGGCGCCGCGAACGCCGCCGATCGCATGCTGGATAACCCAAACCGGGGTCAGCTGAGCCGTTTTGGGTCCGTGGCTCTCGTAGAGCTGCTCCAGAGCCCGAACCGCCAAAGGCAGCGTCGCTTTGGGTTGCTCAACAGCTTCACAGCAGTCCTCGCCCCGGCGCGGCCGAGCAGATCTCCCCAGCGAGCGTCGATCCGGCCGCTCCGGGGTTGCTGCGCCCTCCAGCAAGCCACCGCGCGCCCCCGACCGCTGACTCGAGGCACGCCACCACCACAAAGCGCCCGATCAGCAGGCCCAACACAACTGGTGACCACCTACCAGAGCAGTGTGAAAGCGGGTCTGTCGGGCGCGAGCGCGGTACGGTGTTGGAGATGACTGACGACCGCGAGTCCCCGCCGACGCCGATTCTCGCCTCGGATACCGAGCGAGAGCGCAGCATCGCGCTGCTGCGTGACGCGGTCGGCGAGGGTCGGCTGACGCTCGAGGAGTTCAGCGAGCGGGTCGGTCTCGCGCAGGCGGCGCGCACTGACCAGGAGTTGGCCCGTTTGGCGCGCGACCTGCCCGGCGACCCAGCGGCGGCCGGCCCGCTGAGCGCCGCTTCCGAGGAGCATCGGGCGTTCTGCTCACAACTGGTCCGCAGCGGGCCGTGGTCGCTGGCGCCGCGCTCGTCGTGGCGCTCGATCTTTGGCACGATCGACCTTGACCTGCGCCAAGCGCGACTCGCTGGCCCCGAGACCAGACTCGAGGTCTACAACCTGTTCGGCACGGTGACGGTGATCGTACCCGAGGGCGTCGAGGTGGCCGTACGCGGCGGTGGGCTGTTTGCGAGCCAAAAGATCGAGTCGCCCGAGCGACCACCGATCGCTGGCGGGCCGAGGGTCACGATCGACGCCCGCGGTCCCGGTGGCACCCTGCACGTGCGTACCCGCCCGGCGCCCCCAACCCTGAAGCAATCGCTCGAGCGCGTCAAGCGCGCACTCAAGGGCTGAATCTCGTTCCACTGCGAGAGCATGTCTCTGTTCTGATCATCGGCGGGCCCCCACTCGTCGCAAATCCGGGGGCCGAGGCCGTTCGGCGCCACTGCTCGCTGAGCGTTCGACAACGGCGACGGCGCGGCGGGATCCGGACACGCTGATCGGACGTTGTCGTGGTCCGCGAATCGCCCGGGGCTTCGAAGCGATCGCGGCGGTCGGGACGCCGTCCGAGACTGCTAGAAGCGAAGATTGAACGCGCCAAGTGGTTCGACGGCGGCGCGGGTCAGGGCACTCGCGTGCAGACGCTCGCCGGGATCGTTGCGATCACGCCGGCGGCGGGGGTCGCGCCGCTGGCCGCGCGTCTGGGAGGCGCATCGAACTCGCAGTATGCTGGCGGCGTCGTAGCGTGCTGTGTCGCACGCTGCCGTTTCGGTCAGGGGCGTCTTGCATGTCGGGATGCCGCGCACGGAGAAGGGGGAGCGATGATCAGCCGGTACGTGGGCGAGTTCGGGTCGTCTATGGGCGAGCCCGTTCGGGACAAGACGTTGAGCGCGCAGGAGGCGATCAGGTTGATCCGGGACAGCGATTCGGTCGTCGTCGGTGGCTTTCTCGGGGCGTGCTTCCCGGAGGAGCTCACGCTCGCTTTGGAGGAGCGCTTTCTCGAGTCAGGGACTCCCCAGGGCCTGACGCTGGTGTTCCCGGTGGCCGGTGGGGACTTCGCAGGGCGCGGACTCGATCACCTGACCCATCCCGGCCTGTTGCGGCGCGTCATCGGTGGGCATTGGGGAGCGACGCCGGCCCTGCAGAAGCTTGCGGTCACGGGTCAGATCGAGGCGTATAACCTGCCGCTTGGGTGCATATCGCAGCTGTTCCGGGACATCGCCGGGCACAAGCCCGGCGTGCTGACGCGGGTCGGTCTGGGCACCTTCGTCGATCCGCGTCACGGCGGCGGGAAGGTCAACGAACGCACGACCGAGCATCTCGTGGAGCTGATCACGCTCGGCGGCGAGGAATACCTCTTCTACAAATCGTTTGAAATCAACGTTGCGTTGCTCCGCGGGACCACGGCCGACCCGAACGGCAACGTCACGATGGAACGGGAGGCGCTCACCGCGGACGGGTTGGCGATCGCCACCGCAGCGCACAATGCCCGCGGTCTGGTGATCGTGCAGGTCGAGCGGATGGCCGAACAGGGGAGCCTGCGTGCGCGCGATGTGAAGATCCCCGGCATGCTGGTCGACTGCGTGGTCGTGGCCTCGCCCGAGCATCACTGGCAGACGATGGGCGCTGCCTACACACCCGCGTTCAGCAGCGAGCTTCGCGTTCCGATGCGATCAGCGCCACCGCTCGAGCTGAGCGAGCGCAAGGTTATCGCCCGGCGCGCGGCAATGGAGCTAGAACCAAATTGCGTCGTGAACCTCGGCTTGGGAGTCCCCGAGGGCATCGCTAACGTCGCCAACGAAGAGCGCATCCTCGATCTCCTCACGCTCACCGCCGAGCCCGGATCGATCGGCGGCATGCCGGTTGGCGGCGTGGACTTCGGGGCGGCCATCAACCCGCAGGCGGTAATCGAGGAATCCGCGCAGTTCGACTTCTATGATGGTGGTGGATTGGACAGTGCGTTCCTCGGGCTCGCTCAAGTCGACCGTGAGGGCAACGTCAACGTCAGCCGCTTCGGCTCGAAGCTTGCCGGCGCCGGTGGCTTTATCAACATCAGCCAGAACGCTCGGCGGCTGGTCCTTATGGGCACTTTCACGACGCAGGGGCGGGTGAATGTCACCGGCGGTAAGCTGGCCATCGATGACCAGGACGCTCACCCCAAGTTCGTCGCCGAGGTCGAGCAGCGGACGTTCAGCGGAGCGCACGCTGCCGCGAACGGGCAGCCCGTCCTGTACGTCACCGAGCGCTGCGTGTTTCGGCTCCAGAAGAGCGGGCTTGAGCTGATCGAGATCGCCCCGGGCGTTGACCTCGAACGTGATGTCCTAGCGAGGATGGAGTTCGAGCCGATCATCGGCGAGGCGCCAAGGCTGATGGACCCACGTATCTTCGAACCGGCGCCGATGGGTCTCAAGGACGACTTGCTGTTCGTCCCGCTCGAGGCGCGGTTCTCCTACGACGATGCCGAGAACCTGTTCTTTCTCAACCTCGAGGGCGTGTCGATCACAACGGCATCCCAGCTCGAAGCGATCCGCGCCGGTGTCGATGAACGCCTGGCCGCGATCGGACATCGCGTGGACGCGATCGTCAACTACGACAACTTCTATATCGCGCCAGACCTCATGGACCGGTACACCGATGCGATCTGCCGCATCGCCCAGAGCCACTACCTCAGCTCAACGCGCCATACCACAAGCTCGTTCATGCGCCTCAAGCTCGGCCACGCCCTGACGCAGCGCGAAGTCGCTTCGCACATACACGAGAGCCGCGCAGAAGCTACCGCCTGGCTGAGACGCCCGCCGATGGACGCCACCGAACAGCCAGCCAAACCGGTCGGGCGCCCTTAGCCTGGATTTCCGGGGCCTTGCGTGTTGAGAAAGACGCAGCGATCGTCTCCAGCCGCGATCTCGGCGTTAGACAGGCCGCGGCCGGACGAGCTGGAGGATCTCAAGCTCACGCGGGGCGCCCGTGATGGACGGCCTCGAAGCTACCCGCAGAATCGTGGCGGGCAGCGACTCACCAAAGTACTGATGTTCACCACCTTCGACCTCGACGAGTGCGTTCCCGAGCGCGAGTCATGCGATTCATGGAGAAGTATCTAGAGGGTTCCTGCGTTCCTCGGCTGGGACCTGATCATTTGGAATCTTTCTTGTCACACCGGGGATGCTCTGGACTCGCGTTGCGCGTCGCGCTTCTGCTTGCCTTCCTGGCGATCGTCCCGAACGCCGCAGCCGGCCAGAGCACCGACTGCTCCACGGCTGCGAACCCCGTTTCCTGTGAGAACCAGTTGCCAGGCGATCCGCCCAGCGACTGGGAGGTGCAGGGCGTGGGTGATCCAACGATCCAGGGTTTCGCGACCTCGATGAGCGTTGATGCGGGCCAGACGATCAACTTCAAGATCAACACGTCGTCCACGGCATATCACATCGACATCCTGCGGCTGGGGTGGTACGACGGCGACGGAGCCCGCCTGGTCGCCTCGAACATTCTGCCCGCGGCGACGCTACCGCAGACCCAGCCCTCGTGCCTGACAGACGCCTCGACTGGCCTGATCGATTGCGGCAACTGGACCGTGTCAGCGTCATGGACGGTGCCAAGTGACGCGGTGTCCGGCATCTACATCGCGCATCTCGTGCGCGATGACGCGCAGGACCCGGGTGGTGACAGCCAGATTCCGTTCGTCGTGCGTGATGACGCTAGCCATTCGCAGGTCCTGGTGCCGACCGATGACGCAACATGGGAGGCCTACAACGATTACGGCGGAAACAGCCTGTACACGTGCACGGTGGATTGCCCTCCTGGGAATCCGGGTGGATATAAGGCTGCCTACGCGGTTTCCTATAACCGGCCGTTTGACGGCGGGTTCCAGACCGATGACGGCGCCTCCTACCTCTGGTACGCCGAATACCAGATGGTGCAGTTCCTGGAGCGCAACGGCTACGACGTGAGCTACACCGACGATGCGGACCTCGACAGTCAGCCGTCGCTGCTGCTCAACCACAAGGTGATTCTGTTCAGCGGCCATGACGAGTACTGGTCCGCGGGGGAGCGAGCGAATGTCGTGGCGGCGCGCAACGCGGGTGTCAACCTGGCGATGTTCACGGGGAATGAGATCTTCTGGAAGACACGCTGGGCCGCGAGCATCGACGGATCGAACACGGCGTACCGGACGCTGATCACCTACAAGGAGACGCACTTCGACGCGCCGGTTGATCCAGATGATCCGCCAACGTGGACCGGGACGTGGGCTGATCCGCGGTTCAGTCCGCCGGCCGACGGTGGCAACCCGGGAAACGCGTTGAGCGGGCAAGAGTTCGACGTGAACGCCGGGACGTCCGACATCACCGTGCCCTACCAGTACAGAAAGCTGCGACTATGGGATAACACCAGCGTGGCGGACCTGTCCCCTGGGGGGAGCGTGACTCTGGGCGCCGGTGACGGGGATCTCGGCTACGAATGGGACCTGGATGTCGACAATGGGTTTCGGCCCGCGGGTGAGTTCGATCTGTCCTCGACCACGGTGAGTGGATTGCAAACGTTCACCGATTACGGGACGAACACGAACAGCGCATCAGATGCTGATGGGGCGCCAACGGATCAGGGCGTGAATCCGGGCAATCAGGAAACCCATCACTTGACTCTGTACCGCGCAGCGAGCGGGGCGCTTGTGTTCGGCGCAGGCACGGTCCAATGGTCGTGGGGGCTCGACAACTTCAATGCTTGGGACGAGTCGCCGACCGAGCCGAGCGGACACGCCCCGGATCCGAACATGGAGCAGTTCACGGTCAATCTCCTGGCGATGATGGGGGCCCAGCCGGCGACGCTCGAGTCCGGACTGGTGCCCGGCTCCGCGCCGGCAGCGACGACGCAACCCACATCGTCGATCGCCAGCCCGGCGCCGGGCGCCACGATCGCCGACGGCAGCGCCGTCACGATCACCGGCTCCGCGACCGCCGCCAGCGGGGCCGTCGTGGCGGGAGTTGAGGTCTCGACCGATGGAGGCAGCACCTGGCATCCGGCAACCCTGACCACGTCGGACGACGCGACGGTCAGCTGGTCCTACGCTTGGGTCGCGCATGGCTACCCGAGCACGACGATCGAATCGCGCGCGGTCGACGACAGCGCCGACCTCGAGACGCCCTCCGACGCCACGACCGTCGACATCACCTGCCCGTGCTCGTTGTGGGGCACGAACACCAATCCCGCCACAGTCCCGTTCGGTCGGGTCGACTCGGGCGATTCGGGCTCCGTGGAACTGGGAGTCCAGTTTACCGGCAGCATCGATTCCGAGGTCACCGGAATTCGCTTCTACAAGGCCTCGACGAACACCGGCACGCACGTCGGCAGCCTCTGGACCTCCAGCGGTGTCTTGCTCGAGCAGGGAACGTTCACGAACGAGACCGCCTCCGGCTGGCAGACGCTCACGCTTTCAAGCCCGGTCGTGCTCCAGGCGGGCCACACGTATGTTGCGAGCTACTTCGCCCCCGCGGGTCATTACTCGGTGACACAGGGCTGGTTCTACCCGGCGCCGGCGCCGACCCCGCTGGGCGGCGCGACCGACACAAGCGGGCCGTGGCAGGCGCTGGTCGCGACCGGCTCGGTGACGAACGGCATGTACGCGTACGGGAGCAGCCCGACGTTCCCGTCATCCACGTACGCGGCGAGTAACTACTGGGTCGATCCGGTGCTCGAGCCCGTCGACGCTCCAGGCCAGCTGACCGGCGTCAACGCGAGCGCCGGCTCCCAGAGCGCGACGGTCACGTGGAGCGCGCCGAGCAGCGGTGGCCCGGCGACCACCTACATCGTCACCCCGTACATCGGGACCGCGGCGCAGGCGGCGACGACCGTGACCGGCGGACCGGCGCCGACCAACGTCACCGTCAGCGGCCTTGCGGCGGGCACGACCTACACGTTCACCGTAACGGCGTCGAACACGAGCGGCGCAGGTTTGGAGTCGGCGCCCTCCAACAGCGTCACGCCCACCCTAATCACCGTGCCGGGGGCTCCTGGTGGTGTGTCGGCTAGTCCGGGGAGTAGTGAGGTGTTGGTGTCGTGGAGCGCTCCGTCGGATGGTGGGAGTGCGATCACTGGGTATACGATCACGGCGACGGGGTCTGGCGGGTCCTCCTCGCAGGTGCAGGTCGGTGGCTCTGTGACCTCGGCGGTGGTGGGCGGTTTGACGGTTGGGAACTCCTACACGTTCACGGTCGCGGCGACGAATGCTGTCGGGACGGGAAGCGCCTCGAGTGCGTCGAGTGCTGTGACGCCGCAGGACACGATCTTTGACTTCTCGGCGCCGTCGAGCGGGAAGGTTGATTCGGGGGATGGCGGCTCGGTCAATCTTGGGGTGCAGTTCACTGCCAGCGAGGCGGGGTCGGTGACGGGGATCCGGTTCTATAAGGCGCCGGCGAACACGGGGACGCATGTCGGGAGCTTGTGGGATGCGAGTGGGGATCTGCTGGCGCAGGGGACGTTCACGGGGGAGACGAGCTCCGGGTGGCAGACGTTGGTGTTCTCGAGTCCGGTCGACATCTCCGCCGGAACGACGTATGTCGCGAGTTATCTGGCGCCGGACGGGCACTATTCGGTCGGCTCGCTCGCGAGCGCGGTCAGCAATGGTCCGTTGACTGCGCCAGCGAGCAGCGCCGTGAGTCCGGGCAACGGTCTGTACGCGTACGCGAGCTCGAGCGAGTTTCCGGCTAACACCTATAACGCGAGTGGTTACTGGGTCGACGTCCTCTTCCAGCCGGCGGGTAGCGGTGGCGGGAGTGTGACCGTGCCGGGGGCTCCTGGTGGTGTGTCGGCTAGTCCGGGGAGTAGTGAGGTGTTGGTGTCGTGGAGCGCTCCGTCGGATGGTGGGAGTGCGATCACTGGGTATACGATCACGGCGACGGGGTCTGGCGGGTCCTCCTCGCAGGTGCAGGTCGGTGGCTCTGTGACCTCGGCGGTGGTGGGCGGTTTGACGGTTGGGAACTCCTACACGTTCACGGTCGCGGCGACGAATGCTGTCGGGACGGGAAGCGCCTCGAGTGCGTCGAGTGCTGTGACGCCGCAGGACACGATCTTTGACTTCTCGGCGCCGTCGAGCGGGAAGGTTGATTCGGGGGATGGCGGCTCGGTCAATCTTGGGGTGCAGTTCACTGCCAGCGAGGCGGGGTCGGTGACGGGGATCCGGTTCTATAAGGCGCCGGCGAACACGGGGACGCATGTCGGGAGCTTGTGGGATGCGAGTGGGGATCTGCTGGCGCAGGGGACGTTCACGGGGGAGACGAGCTCCGGGTGGCAGACGTTGGTGTTCTCGAGTCCGGTCGACATCTCCGCCGGAACGACGTATGTCGCGAGTTATCTGGCGCCGGACGGGCACTATTCGGTCGGCTCGCTCGCGAGCGCGGTCAGCAATGGTCCGTTGACTGCGCCAGCGAGCAGCGCCGTGAGTCCGGGCAACGGTCTGTACGCGTACGCGAGCTCGAGCGAGTTTCCGGCTAACACCTATAACGCGAGTGGTTACTGGGTCGACGTCCTCTTCCAGCCGGCGGGTAGCGGTGGCGGGAGTGTGACCGTGCCGGGGGCTCCTGGTGGTGTGTCGGCTAGTCCGGGGAGTAGTGAGGTGTTGGTGTCGTGGAGCGCTCCGTCGGATGGTGGGAGTGCGATCACTGGGTATACGATCACGGCGACGGGGTCTGGCGGGTCCTCCTCGCAGGTGCAGGTCGGTGGCTCTGTGACCTCGGCGGTGGTGGGCGGTTTGACGGTTGGGAACTCCTACACGTTCACGGTCGCGGCGACGAATGCTGTCGGGACGGGAAGCGCCTCGAGTGCGTCGAGTGCTGTGACGCCGCAGGACACGATCTTTGACTTCTCGGCGCCGTCGAGCGGGAAGGTTGATTCGGGGGATGGCGGCTCGGTCAATCTTGGGGTGCAGTTCACTGCCAGCGAGGCGGGGTCGGTGACGGGGATCCGGTTCTATAAGGCGCCGGCGAACACGGGGACGCATGTCGGGAGCTTGTGGGATGCGAGTGGGGATCTGCTGGCGCAGGGGACGTTCACGGGGGAGACGAGCTCCGGGTGGCAGACGTTGGTGTTCTCGAGTCCGGTCGACATCTCCGCCGGAACGACGTATGTCGCGAGTTATCTGGCGCCGGACGGGCACTATTCGGTCGGCTCGCTCGCGAGCGCGGTCAGCAATGGTCCGTTGACTGCGCCAGCGAGCAGCGCCGTGAGTCCGGGCAACGGTCTGTACGCGTACGCGAGCTCGAGCGAGTTTCCGGCTAACACCTATAACGCGAGTGGTTACTGGGTCGACGTCCTCTTCCAGCCGGTGTAGATCACGCGGAACGTCGGGCGTCGGACACGGGTACCTTCACTCAGCTCTCGCAGCAACGGTATCGGGTTCGAGCGCGTCGGATAGTGAGACTCGCCCGTGAGTTACAGATCGCGACAGCGTCAGCGCTTCTTGGCCGGTCTGATAGTCGGTGACCGCTTCGATGAACGGGTCCCGTTTGAGCTCGAGTAGCACCGTGTCCATGGTGGCCGTGACCGTCGCCGTTCGTGGGACCGAGTGCAGCAGCGCGATCTCACCGAAGAGGTTCCCCGGGCCGAGGTCGGCCACCCACGCGCCCCCCACCGTCACATCGGCGGCGCCGGCGTCGATGATGAACACGCTTTCTGCGGCGGGGTCGCCCTGGCGCACGACCACCTGTCCGGCCGCGACAGGCCGACGCTTGAGTGCAGCGACGATCTGCTCCAGCTCGACCACCCGCAGGTGCTGGAACAGCCGGATCGCTCGCACGCGTTCGACGACGCGGAGGTGCTCGACGACGTCTTCGTCGACACGGTCGATCGCGCGCCTGGCGAGTAGCACGCCGAGCACCGGCAGCGCGCCCCAGAGCGCGATCGCCGAGCGCGTGCCGAGAACGGTCACTGACACCGGCACCAGCGCGGTTCCGGCAGCCTGCATCCAGTTCTTGATCGTCTCGTTCATTGACACCACGCTGCCGACGCGCCCTCTGGACGCCCGCGGGATCAGCGCTCCGATCGACATGTCCGATATCGCTCCAAAGAGGCCCCAGGCCGCAATCGCGGCGAGCGCGACGGGGACGCTGGCAGACGCCGCGACGAGAATGAGCGAGACGCCCATGCCTATGACCGTGATCGCCGCTATCGCACCCAGCCGCCGGCGGCCGATCAAGGCAACGCCGGCCGGGATCGAGATCATCGAGCCGACGCCGGCGGCGGTGACGAGCGTGCCTACGCCGGCCGTTCCCATTCCCAGAAAACCGCGGGCCGCCAGCACCGCGAGCCCGACCCACACGGCCCGGTTGGACGCGCGGAGCATCACCATCGCGGTCAGGGGCATGATCCGCCGGTCGAGGATCAACCGCCAATCGGAGGCGCCGTTCTTTCGAGACCCGTGCTGGATGCCGCGCACGCTCAAGCCGAGTGAGGTCAGGCCAGCGATGGCCGTCACGACCGCGGCGAGGCCGAACACGGCCGCAGAGGAGGACAAGGCGGTGACGAACCCGGCGATCAGGCCGCCGAGCACCTCGAAGACCGACTTGGTGTTGGAGGTCATCGCCGACGCAGCGGCCAGCTCCGACGGCGACCGCGCCACCGAGACCTGCACGATCGCCACCGCTGGCACGCAGGCAGTCGCGAAAGCCGCGTCCAGCACGCTGAGCAGGACGACCAGCACGGGCGCGGCCCCGGTCGCCAGCCCCACCGTGGCAGCGCCGATTACCAGCGCGCGTCCGGTGCATAGCGCCACCAGCGCCCGGCGCGGCCCGAGCCGGCTGGTGGGAATCGAGGCCCAAGGACCCAGCACGGCAGCCGGCACGTATCGCAGCGCCAGCAGGCCGAGGCTTCCCGCTCCGAGCGAGCTGACCAGATAGATGGCCAGCGCCGTCGATATCAGGTACTGGCTGGCGGACCCGATCGCCTGGCCGATGAGCGCCAGGCGGATGTCACGATTGCCCAGCGTACCCCGGAACGTTCCAGAGCGGGCACCACGATCGATGACAGCATTCGACCGGGTCCGCCGTAGTGGTGCGCGGCTCATCCCGCAACCTCCTTCCTTAGCTGCAGGTGCCTTGAGAACCCGCCCCGCTGGCTGTGGATCAATTTGATGTAGCTCCTTTCCCGGTGGCATCTCGGGCTCGTCGCTGATCCCGACGCGCATTCAACGGAACACTCGTGTCCGTACGCGCGGGCGACCGGTGGCTCACCGTTGGCGACGGGATCCGCCTAGCGCTTGTACTTTCGAGGCCCGTGGCGTCGAACGCTCGCTCTCGCCCGCGTCAAGGCGAGAGCCGGCGCCGCCGACGGCCGCTCCTCTCCGACTTGCAAGTGGGCCAGATCGGGCGGGCTGGACGGCTGCGGACTTCGTCACTCACCGCGATCTGACATCGCATGGGCGATCAGTTACTCGTAGCGAGCGTCGCGCCGGGGTTGTCGTTTGGTGCTGGGAGTGCCTTCCAGCCGGGCTTGTGGAACCGCAGGAGCAGCAGTGGTGGGAGGATCCCGATCGTGAGGATCCCTGCCAGGATCAGCAGTGCGTACGCGACCGGGCTCGTATGGGCCAACTGTGATGGCGCCACGAACCCGATCAGGAACGCGGCTACGGACGCGATGGCGCCGACAACGCACAGCAGTCCAAGCGCGGGAGCGCGGTAGCCGCGCGCGTGATCGGGCTGTGCTCGCCGTAGCTTGAGGGCGGCGATGAACATCAGCACGTACATGATCATGTACACCTGCGTAGCCATCGCCGCGAAGATCCAGTAGGCGTTGGACACGGTCGGAACGAGCGCATAGAGCAGGCCGATCACCGTGATCACGACCCCCTGGGCCGCCAGGATTCGTACCTCGACTCCCTTGCGTTTGCTCCTCTGAAAGTAGGGTGGGATGTACCCTTGCTCGCGTCCGATGTCGAGCAGGCCCTCCGCGGGGCCGTCCAGCCAGGCCATCATCCCGGCCAGCGCACCGACGGCCAGCGCGACCGCGACGACTGGCACGGCGAACGCAAGGTCGAAGTGCCCCAGCAGGCTGTCGAACGCCTGCATCACACCGGCGGTAAGGCTGATCTGGTGTGTGGGGAGCACCCATGAAATCGCCAATGTCGGGAGTATGAAGACCGCGAGGACGACGAGGGTGGCCAGGAGCATGGCCTTCGGATACTCCCGGCCCGGGTCGCGGAGCTGATCGACATGCACGGCGTTGACCTCGATGCCTGCGTAGGTGAAGAAACTGTTGACCACCAAGACGATGCTCGCGAGCCCGCTCCACGCCGGCAGCAGGTGATGGACGTTCATGGGCGCCGCGGATTGATTGCCCTGGACCAGGAATACCACGGCGAGCACGACAAGGACCGCTCCCGGGATCAGCGTTCCGATCACGGTGCCGCTCGAGGAGAGCTTGGCCACGAACCCAACCCCTCTGGAGGAGACGAGCACACCGGTCCAGAACAGGATCACGATGATCGCGGCTGTGTAGATCCCGTTGCTGGCTAGGTTCGGGTCGATGATGTATGCGAGCGTGCTGCCCACATACGCCAGCAGCGCCGGGTAGTAGAAGATCGTCTGCGCGAACTGGCACCACACCGCCACGAGACCCATGTGTGGAGAGAGCCCCTCACGCACCCAGTTGTAGACGCCACCTTCCCAGCCTGATGCCAGTTCGGCGGCGACCAGCGACACGGGCAGGAGAAACACGACCGCCGGAAGGACGTACAGGAAAACGGAGGCAAGCCCGAACACGGCTGTCGCCGGTGTCGACCCGAGATAGCCGACCGATCCGACAGTCATCATCGCCACGGCCCCGCCGCTGATGAACGGCCTACCCGGCAAGCGGGCCGAGGGGCGGCCCCCGTGCGCCCGTTCGATCACGGCGGCCGCGTGTGCCGCCGTCGCCCTGCGGCGATGCTCACCAGGCAGCCGTAGCAAGTCCGAAGTCAGGATAGGACCTCAGCGCTCAGGCTGATGCAGATGAAGAGTAAGAAGTCCGGCTTTCGTCCGTCCGTCTACAACTGCCATAGGGGCTCCTCACGGCGCGGTTCGGCCGGGTCGACGGGGGCGACCGTTCATCCCCGCACAGCGGCTGCCGTATGAACCGACGGCCTTTACCAGTGAAAACTATTCCTATGGTGAGTATCGGTTGAACTAACGGCCAGTCAACGGTGGGCATGTATTGGTCGATCAATCGGCTTAGCACTTCCCCCCGAGGCATCGGGGGGCTTGCTTGGCCTCGTGTTGCAAGCTTCGGGTCGGGTGTGTGACCAACCTCGAAGAGCTCGTCTCCGATCGTGCCGGTCTACGATCTCGGTTGGCGTCTCCGGGTCAACTTTGAGCTCAACGAGCATTCCAAGATCGTGATCATCCAAACGGGCAGCGAGGCAACCGGCGTGATCGTCGATGAGGTCGACGGAGTCCTCACGGTCGACCACGAGCAAGTCGAGCCGGCGCACGGTGCCGACACGACGCTGATCGAGGCCATCGCGAAGGTCGGAGAGCGACTGATCGTCCTGCTCGCGCCGGCCGCGATCTTCGGCGTCGAACTTGCGGCCGCAGGGGGACGGATGTGAGCGACCCACACGACTTCGGTCCACTCGGTGCCTGCAGTGAAGCTGCCGATCGCGCTGTCGGTGCCGAGACCGACCTGGATGCGGTGCGGTTGGCGGTGTTGTTGGAGATCGCGTGTGATGCAATCGTCGCTGTCGACCGGGACGGCCTGATCGTGCTGATCAACGCGAGCGCGGAGCAGATGTTCGGTTTCGCGCGCGAGGAACTGATCGGCCGCCCGGCGGAGGTGCTGGTGCCCTCGCATGCGCGCAAGTCGCATGTCCTTGATCGAGTCGTGTATCTCGAGGACCCACAGCCGCGGCGGCTCGAGGTGACGGCCGCGAGGCGTGACGGGAGCGAGTTCCCGGTCGAGATCACGTTGAACACGCTCGCCACTGCCGGCGGGTTTCTGGTCGTGGCCGCCGTGCGCGACATCGCCGAGCGAAAGCGGGTCGAGGCGCGAAGCGAGCGGCTTGCCGCGATCGTGGGGCGCTCGCATGAAGCGATCATCGCCGTGAGCCTTGATGGGCTGGTGACTGACTGGAGCGCCGGCGCGCAGCGGATGTATGGCTATAGCGCGGCGGATGCCGTCGGCCGTCACGTCGGGATGCTGTGCCCCTCGGGCGAGCAGGAGCACGAGCTTGAGCGGATCCTTGAATCGCTCGCGGCTGGGGAGGAGATCGATAATTTCGAGACCCAGCGGCGGCGCAAGGATGGCGCCGTGATCGATGTGTCGGTGACGATCTCACCGATCCGCAATGCACGTGGGGACGTGGCTGGAGCCTCGACGGTCGCCCGGGACATCGGCGAGCGCAAACGATCCGCGGCCGCGCTCACAGACGCCGAGGAGCGCTTCCGCGGTGCGTTTGAGGAAGCGCCGATCGGGATGGTGATGCTCACTCCGCGGCTGCTGGTTTCTCGCGTGAACGCGGCGATGTGCCGGCTGTTAGGCCGGACCGCGGACGAGGTAGTCGGGTGCTCGATCCTCGAGTTCACGCATGCAGAGGATGTCCGGCGCAGCCTTGAATGGAACTACTCGAGATCAGGCGGGGACACGATCGCGCCGCTGATCAAGCGCTACGTGCGTGCGGACGGGTCGATCGTCGAGGCTCAGGTCACGACCGCGCTGATCGAGCCGCACGGCTCCGAGCGCTATTTCTTCTCGCAGTGTGAGGATGTGACCGCCCGGCGTCGCGGAGAGCGCCAGCGGGCGGTGATCGCGAATCTCGGCCGTATGGCTTTGGAGTACGGCGACGTGGTCGCGTTGATGCGCGAGGCGGTGCGGATGGTCCGCGAGATCCTGGCCACCACGAACTGCATCGTCGCTCGCTGCTCAGTCGGCGGCGAGGTGCGAATGGTCGCCGGCGACGGCGACACACCAGGTTTCACGCTCGGTCCAGAGCACCCCACCCAGACCGCGCAGACACTCGAGCTCAGCCAACCCTTGCTGAGCAACGATCTGGCGCGTGAGAAGCGCTTTCCCGTGCCGAGGATCGTGCTTGAGCGCGGCCTGCGCCGCAGCCTCAGCGTTCCCGTACCGGAGCGATCAGACGCTCGCCATGTGATCCTTGCGCACGGAACGGCGAGCATGCCGGCGCTGACGACCGAGGATGTGCAGTTCGTGCAGGCTGTCGCAGACGTGCTCGCGGGCGCGCTTGATCGCAGCGCGACCGAGAACGAGCTACGCCGCCGCGCGCTGGAGGATCCGCTGACCGGGCTGGCGAACCGTACGCTGTTCTCCAGCCAGCTCGACGCCGAGTTGCGCCACGCACGCCGGCTCGGTAACCGGGTGTGCGTGCTGGTCCTCGATCTGGACCGCTTCAAAACTGTCAACGACACGCTCGGCCATAGCGCCGGAGACGCGCTGCTGAGCCAGGTCGCGGCGCGGTTGACGGGGTGCGTGCGCGAGGAGGATCTCGTCGCGCGTCCTGGCGGCGACGAGTTCACGATCCTCTGCTCCCGGACCGCCAGCGACCACGCGGTCGCTGAGCTCGCCGAGCGCCTGATCGACGCCGTGATCGAGCCGTTTGACCTGGGCGGGCGCGAAGTGTTCCTCACCGTCAGCGTCGGGGTCGCCGTCAGCGAGCACGGCTCGGGAACCCCGGAGGAGCTGTTGCGCGACGCCGACACCGCGATGTACCGCGCCAAGGAGCGCGGCGGGAACCGCTTTGAGATCTTCGACCTGGTGCTGCGCGAGCACCTGATTGCGCGCATGTCGATCGAGAGCGAACTGCGTCACGCGCTCGAGCGCGACCAACTCGAGCTGCACTACCAGCCGCTGATCGACCTCAGCGACGAACGCGTCGTGGGGTTCGAGGCGCTGCTGCGCTGGCGCCACCCCGACCGCGGGCTGATCGCGCCTGACCAGTTCATCCAGATCGCCGAGGAAACCGGGCTGATCATCCCGATGGGCAGCTGGGTCATAAACAGGGTCTGCGCGCAACTCGCCAGCTGGCCCGAGCAGATCCACGCCTCCGCAAACCTCTCCGCGCTGCAGATCACCCCCCAACTCGTCCCCGAAGTCGCGCGCGGGCTCGCCCGGCATCACCTCACACCCCGGCGGCTAGTGCTCGAGATCACCGAAAGCCTCGTCCTTGACCCCGCGATCAAGTCAGTCGTGAGCAGCCTCCGCGCGCTCGGCGTGCAGCTCGCGCTCGATGACTTCGGTAGCGGCTACTCATCATTGGGCAGCCTGCAGCGATTCCCGCTGGACGTGCTCAAACTCGACCGCACCCTCACCGACTCGCTGGGTGAGAGCAGCGGCGTCGCGGTCGTACACGCCGCCGTTGAGCTCGGCCGTGCGCTCGGCGTCGACGTGATCGCCGAGGGCATCGAAACCAAAACCCAGCTCGACGTCTTGCGCGAGCTTCGCTGCCCGCTCGGACAGGGGTATCTATTCGCGAAACCCTTGCCCCTTGCCGAGGCACAAAGCCGCATCGTCGATGCTGCCCGCCCTCCTGCGTGACCAATGACTCTGAGGTCGAGGTAGGTCAGCCCATGCGAGACGAGCCGCAAGACCTCGAGTCGACGTGCTGGGACTGCGCCGCCCGTCGGTGACTAGAGGTCGGGTTGGTTCATGACCAGGTTTTGGGCATCGGGGAGCGGCAGAGGCTTGGCGAATAGGTAGCCCTGCCCGTGCGGACAGCGGAGCTGGCGCAGAATGGCGAGTTGTGGTTTGGTCTCGATGCCTTCCGCGACGACTTCGACGCCGAGCGCTCGCCCGAGCTCGACGGCGGCCTGCACGACGGCGGCGCCGTTGGGTTCAGTCAGCGAGTCGATCAGCGTGCGGTCGAGTTTGAGCAGGTCCAACGGAAAGCGTTGGAGGCTGCCCAGCGATGAGTAGCCGCTACCGAAGTCATCGAGCGCGAGCTTCACGCCCAGCGCCCGCAGTTGGCTGATGATTGGCTTGATAGCGGGGTCAAGGACCAGGCTTTCGGTGATCTCGAGTACCAGCCGGTCCGGCGCTACAGAATGCGCCTGGAGCAGTCGTATGACCTCGGACACGAGCCGCGGCGTGATCTGCAGGGCGGAGAGGTTGGCCGAGACGGAGATGTCCGCGGGCCACCGGCCGAGTTGCTCGCACACGCTGTCAAGCACCCAGCTGCCGATCGGCACGATCAGTCCGGTCTCCTCGGCGATGGCGATGAACTCGTCGGGAGCGATCAGCCCGTGGTCGGGGCGGCGCCAGCGCAGCAGCGCCTCAAACCCGACGATCCGCCCGTCCGCTAGATCAACCACGGGTTGGTAGTGAAGCTCGAACTGCTGGCGTTCGAGCGCGTGTCGCAGCTCACCCTCGATCGCCATCCGTTGGACCAGGCGCCGGCGCAATCTGGCATCGAACACCTCGAAGCGACTTCCGCCAAGCTCCTTGGCGCGATACATCGCCGTGTCCGCGTCACGCAGCAAATCTTCGGGTGTCTGGACCCCGTGCTGGCTGATCGCGACCCCGACGCTGGCCGTCACGAACACCTCACGACCGTTGACCAGGAACGGCTCGATCACCGCGTCGACGAGCCGTTGCGCGACGTTGGCGACCGGGCCGTCGTCGGGCGTCAGGGTACAGACCACGGTGAACTCGTCCCCACCAGGGCGCGCGACTAGGCCCCCGTCAGGAACGCATCGCGAAAGTCGTTCGGCGACCTCTTGCAGCAGCGCGTCCCCGGCGCTGTGGCCGAGCGTGTCGTTGACTGCCTTGAAGCGGTCAAGATCGAGGACCAGGACGCACACCTGGGCCGCCAGCTGGCGGGAGTGACGCAGTTCGGCTTGGAGTTGATTGGCGAGCAGCGCGCGGTTCGCTAGTCCCGTGAGCGGATCCTCGAGTGCCTGACGGCGCAGTTCGCTTCGCAGTTCGTCCTCGCTGCGGGCGCGATCCAACGCGCCTGCGATCAGGTTCGCGACGGCCTCGACGAACCTCACGTCCTCCCAGGTAAGAGGTCGCATGCTCGCTGGCCCGTGCGCGAGGATCACGTGGCGAGCGCCTGAGCGCTCAGGGACCGGTACGCTCAGGCTGCGACGCATCCCCCGTGCCACTACGCTCGGCGGCGGGGAAAACCGTGTCTCGGAGAGCAGGTCGTTGCTCAACACCGGTCGCCCGATCTCCAGCGAGTGGGCGGTTTGGGTGGGGTGCCCCGGACCGATCGTCCAGCTGATCGATTCGCCGTCGGCTGCGATCAGGCGGACATCGCCGGCGCTCGAGTGGCGAGCGACAATGCAGAGCGTCGTTTCCAGGATCGCGCGCACACTCGAGACGGCTTCCTGCATCAAATCGACCGCGTCACGGCACTCCAGCGCGCGCTTTGCGAGCTCGGCGATCACCGCCTTCTGGCGCTCCGCGCGACGCTGTTCGGTCACGTCCTGGAAGTTTGCAATCAAATACGGCTCACCGACGTGGGGTGTGATGAGCGTGGTCGTGACCTGCGCCTCGATGATCGAACCATCCGGACGCACGTAGCGCTCTAGCAGCGGCGCGGCGTCCGCTGCTGCGAGTCGGGCCTCCCAATCGCGTTCGGGGTGAACATTCTCGGGATGCATGAATTCCAGGATGCAGCGGTCCACGAGCTCGTTGGCATCCCGCCCCCAAAGCCGGCTCATCGCCGCGTTGGCGCGAACGATCAGCAGCTCGCGGCTGAGGATCACGATCCCAATCTGCGCTTCCTCGAAGGCGCCACGGAAGCGCTCCTGCGTCTGCAGCGCTTGCTCCGTCCGGTCGTACACCTCGCCTGCCAGGCCTTCCGCTGCCACGCCTTCCTGGTTAGCATTGAGCAAACTCTTGATCGTTGCATCGGGCTGCTGTGCTCGATTTGTCATTCG
Organism: uncultured Solirubrobacterales bacterium; assembly: GCA_963709135.1. Taxonomy (GTDB): domain Bacteria; phylum Actinomycetota; class Thermoleophilia; order Solirubrobacterales; family Solirubrobacteraceae; genus Palsa-465. Next base: position 695,559 of record CAVPVI010000015.1, read on the forward strand.
AACACAAGATTCGGTCGAACCACGGATTGCCCGTCGGCGCCGCGGTCGCACGACGCCAGCCGAGCTGCTGCGTCTAGGTTCTGTGCGTGGCCACCGGCGCCGGACCGTAGGACCGCCAGAAGGGCCTGGACGACGGCGGGGTCGAATTGGGTGCCGGCGGCTCTCTGTAGTTCTTGACAAGCGGCTTTGTGTGAGAGTGCTTGGCGGTACGGGGAGCTGCCTGTCATGTCCTCGTAGGCGTCGCAGACGCTGACGATTCGTGCGCCGAGGGGAATGTTTTCGGCGCGGAGGCGGTCCGGGTAGCCGGTGCCGTCCCAGCGTTCGTGGCTGGCTCTCACGAGCCGGGCGATCGGACGGAGCGCGGGGGCGCCGTGGAGGATCCGCTCGCCGAGGATCGTGTGCTGGTGCACGAAGGTCCATTCCGCCGGGCTGAGCTCGCCGGGCTTGTTGAGGATGGCGTCCGGGATGCCGACCTTGCCGACGTCGTGAAGCTCGGCGGCGCGGACAATCTCGTCGACGGTCTCCCCGCGCAGACCGAGCTGGCGGGCCACGCGCGCGGCGAGGCGCGCAACGTTGCTGGAGTGTTTGTCGAGCTCGGGCTGCTTGGCATGCATCGTGCGCATCAGGACCTCGCGCGCCTGGTTGCGCGCACCGTCGGGCTGGCTTCGCTTATCGGCGTACATCCGCTCGTCTGCAAGCTGCAGGGCATGATCGGGGCTGTCGGCCTCGCGCGGCAGCAGCACCACGCCAAGCGACGCGCGGATGCTGAACTCGCTTCCGCTCTCGGTCAGGGCAGCGGCCGCCCGGCGGATGAAGTCATTGGTGTCGGCGCCTGCGAGTCGGAGGTGAGCGCAGAACTCGTCACCGCCGAGGCGATAAGCGTCTCCGTAGCCGTCGACGGCCGCCTGGAGCCTGGCTCCCAGGCGTGCGAGCAGCGCGTCGCCGGCGAGATGGCCGAACGTGTCGTTGTAGCTTTTGAACCCGTCGAGGTCGAACAGCAGCAGCACAGACGCGTCGCTTGCGGCGCGGTCCTTCAGTGCGACGGCGAGATCGGCGTTGAGCTTGCGGCGGTTGCCCAATCCGGTCAGCGCGTCATTGAGCGCTTGCTCGCGGATGCTGTCAACGGCCAGAATCTCGGCGGCCGAAAGCTCGGCCTTGGCAATCAGCTCCACGGTCATCGCGATCTCGTCGTCCTCAAAGGCGCGGCCCACCCGCACGAACTGCACCACAGCGCTTCGCGCCGCCCCGATTCTCATCCCGAGGTTGAGCGTCCAGACGTCTTGGTCGCATACCTGCGTCGGACGATCCGGTCCCGTCCACTCTGCGCCGTGGCGGCGGTCAAGACCGTCGAACAGTTCGACCCTACCGGCGGTGAGCTCGCGCGTCGGGGGCGCGCCTTGGAGCCTGATCCGCCCGGCGCTGGCGTCGAGTGCCTCGAGCGAGCCGTGGAGCAGGATCTCCAGCAGCCGCTCGAAGTCCAGTTTGGCTGCAAACGCATCCCCGAGGCGGCGGACCGCGGACTGCAGGCGGCCACGCTCGTGCTCGACGAGCTGCAGGCGCCCGTGGGCCTGATCGATGCGCCGTGTACGGTCGCGGCCTAAGAGCCAGAGCAGCGACACCAGGGGCAGCACGAACAGGATCGCGGCGTCTGACTGCCCTGCTGCGATTGCCGCGAGCAAGCCCATTGGCGCGAGGCACGCATCCACCGTCCAAACGAGTCCCATGACCCGGATCAGCGCCGGGACATCGCGGACGATTCCCGCGAGCCGCACGCGCGCGACCGAGCTGATGAGATCCACGACGCAGCAGCCGGCAAGCGCCGCCGCGAGGATTGGGAGATCGTTGAAGCCGTTCGCTGGCGATCCCGCGAGACACAGCACTGCGGCGGGCCCAATGGCATGCCACGCGTCTGGCACGGCGCTGAGGACCCGCCGTGGTCGAATGCGACCTAGCGCGCCGTCGATGAGCGCCGGAATGAGCAGCCCAGCGGCGACCGCGAGCGGGACCGTGGCCGGGGGTAGCAGCACGATCATCGGGACCAGGACCAGCTGCGTCGGGACCACGCTGCCGGCTCCAACCGGAAACTCGATCCGGGCCACGACTGCGTAGACACCCACCAGCAGCACGGCGACCTCTGGGCGGATCCGGGCGCTGTGTCCCGAGCTCAGCAGCAGCACGACCGCGACCGCGACAAACACGCCCGCCGCGAGCGCCTCCACGATCAGCTCGCGACGGGAGGCGCGCCGTTGACGCACCTCCCAGCTCTGCTCGAGCAGCCGCTCCGCTGGCGAGCGCTCATCGAGACCTCCGCGGTTCACGTCAGGCATCGGCGGCGCTCACCTCAGATCGCAGCAGCCGGCGGTCAGCTGGTGCGGTAGGGATCGACGTAGATGTCGTCGATCTGCCACGCGCCGGCGCCGGCGGGCACGCTGAAGCGCAGTACGCCATTGACCGACGCTCCCGCCGGAAGCGAGGCGGTGAGCAGCGCGACGCGGCCGATCGGCGCCCAGCTCGGCATCGAGCCATCCGGCAGCTCGGTGATCGTGACCGTCATCGCGGAGTTGGCTTCGCTTGCTTGCACCACTCCCTGAACCGAGAGATCGCCCCCGCGGCTGAGCTGCCGCGCAAAGAAGCGGAGGGACGGCATCGTGCTGTTTACGCACAGACTCGGCGAGGTGGCGCTACCACCAGCACCGATCGTCACCGAGCCCGAGGCGCTGATCGAGCCGAAGTTGAAACCCGCGCCGGCACCGCTGCTCAACTCGGCGTCATTCAGAACCCAACCAGACGTGCCTCCGTCAAACGAACCTCCCGGTGCCAAGAAATAGTCGCTTGTATCCCCCCACTGGGCAAACGGGCTCACGAGCGGAGGCGGCTGGCACACGTGCGCGGCCGCAACCCCGCTGCTCGCGAACAGTCCCGCACACGTCAACAAAAAAAGCCGAACCCCGACCCCGCGGGCGCCGAAGCCTATCAACTTACGCATTCGAAAACGGACCTCCGTGTCGGCCGCAATCAGTTGCGGCAGTAATCAAACAGTCGGCAGCTGGGCCGTCTGCAAGAGACCCCTGGCTTTGCGCCCCCGTCTCGCGGCGGGTTAGCCTTTTTCGAACCACTATCTGTATCGCCAAGAAGCTCCCAGCGTTGACGCCGCACCGGAATCTCGACGACTGTTCGATCCCGAGCCGCCTCCTGGTCACCGAGATGTTGCGTTGCTGGCCTCCTCGACCAGAGTCAGGAACACCGCGACTATGTGCGGGTCGAACTGGCCGCCGGAGTTGGCTAGCAGCTCGGCGCGAGCGACCTCGTAGGGGAGCGCTTTGCGGTAGCTGCGATCGGTCCGCATCGCGTTCCACGAATCGCAGCAGTTGATGATCCGCGCCTCGACCGGGATCTGCTCGCCTGCGAGCCGGTCCGGATAGCCGCCGCCGTCCCAGCGCTCATGATGAGAGCGCACGATCCGTCCGACTGTGTGCATGAACCCGCCGATCCGGTCAAGCAGCTTCTGGCCCTCGATCGTGTGCGTCTCGATAACGGTCCGCTCCTGCGGGGTCAATCTGCCCGGTTTGTTGATGATCTCCTTTGGAATTGCGATCTTTCCGACGTCGTGCAGCAGGGCGGCGAACTCGACGTTGCGGTACTGGTCGGCGCTCAGGCCGAGGCGATCGGCGAGCTCGACGGCAAGCGCCACGACGCTACGACAGTGCTCGCCGGTGTACCCGTCGTCTGCTTCGATCACGTCGCCGAGCACGAGCGCCGTGCCCCGGTAGGCGTTTCCCAGCTCCAGCAGGCTCGTGATGCGATCGCGTCGCTCCCGCGCGAATGTCGCCAGCAGGCCCAGCAGCGGTAGTGGCGCCAGGGTCGCGATCGGCGTGTGGTGGATGTCCTCGGCGACAACCAGCGCGATCACCGAGAGCGCGACATCGATCCCGTACACCCAGATCATCTCGCGAAGCTGAACGATCAGGCTCGCGCCTCGTTCGATCCACGTCCGGAGCGCCGAGACGGTGAAGTCGAGGGCGAGTTGGGCGAGCAACGCAAGCATCAGCAGGATGGGGTCGGCCGCTCGAGGGCTGGTGCCGGCAAGCGCGAACACAGCCGCTGGACCGATCGCGAACCACGAATTCCCGATCGTACGCAAGAGCCGCTGCGCAGGCACATCGCCGGAGATGATCCGCGGCAGGCGCGTGATCGCGAGCGCAACAGTTACGGCGAGCGGGACCAGCGCACCAGGCACGGCGAACACAAGCGGCACGAACGCCAACTGGGTCGCGACGGTGAACCCGAATGGCGTCTCGAAGCGAACCTTCGTCGCCAGTACGAATACCGCCAGGCAGAGCGCGGCGGGAAGCAGCGCAAACGCCTGCGGCGCTTGGGCCACCCACAATCCGGCGACGCACGCCAGGAACCCCACGGCGGCCGCGATCTCGCATAGGAGCTCCCGTGAGACCAGCGGCTCAGCAGCTCGCCGCCGGGTGTCGGCGAGCACTCGCTGCTCGTTGAGGCTCGGGCTGAAGCTCATACCCCTCGCTTATCGGCGTAAGCACGCGCAAGGATTAAGCCCCGTCCGGGAAAGAAGAACCGCCGAGCATCGAATAAACGTCGAATTCCAGAAACTAGGCGCGTACGCCCCGCGGGGAACGTCGACTAGCTGCTGTAATCAAAAAACTGAAAAAAGGGCAAACCTGGCGTGAGCCGGCGACGCAAAGCTAGAGGTCTCATGCACCTGAGATAGCTCGGCTGCCAGTACAAACCACGGAAGGTGTGTACACATGTCGAAATGCCCGTTCAGTTTGCGCTCGCTCGCGATCAGCGCAGCCGCCTCGTGTCTGCTTGCGACCGGCGCCGCCGGAAGCGCCTCGGCCAGCTTGCTGGCCGGAGCCTCCGGTTGCTCCACGCCGGCCGTATCGCAACCGTTCCTCGGCTTCGGTGACACGAACGACTACACGCTGGCACCGGGACAGACCCCTGACTACTTCAACGGCAGCGGCTGGACCTTGAGTGGTGGGGCTCGGATCGCGCCGATGGACATGATGGACGGCGTCGAGGGAACAGTGCTGTTTTTGCCTGCTGGCGGGCAAGCCGTCAGCCCACCGATCTGCGTCGATTCCGACTACCCAACCGCGCGGGCGCTGATCGCCAGCACCCCCGGGAACAGCGTCGGGGTCGCCACCTCCTATCCGGGACTGCTCCCGATCTTCCCGAGGGTGGCGTTCTCCGGCGCGATCGGCTCGAGTGCAGAAGTCTGGCAACTGTCGAGCCCACTGCAGGTGCACCCCGGGAACCTGCCGGGATGGCAGCTCGTGACGTTCACTTTCACCGACACCGCCGTGGGCGCCAACAGCGACAGCTTGATCTACGACTTCTACATCGATCCGCGGATGTCGGACTGAAACAGGCCTGACGAAGGCCGCACGCATCGGCGCGTCGGCGCGGGATCGAACAGTCGTCGAGATTCCCGTGCGGCATAGACGCTGGGGGGTGACGAGCAGAGCCGGGTGGCGCGCCAACGACGCGCCACCCCTCGCGAGCTGATCGCTGGGTGGGGCACTCGGGGCAACGCTCAATTTGGTGTGGCGTTGATCTGGGCTCTTAGCAGCGCGCTTTCTGCGGGGTACTCCGATGCGAGCACGTCGCTCATCGTCGCGAGCAGCGCCTCGATGTCGGCGTACGCCTGTGGCTGGACGCGGGCCCGTTCGTGCAGCCATGCGGTGAAGTTGGTGAGGATCGAGTGATCGTCGAGTAGGATCGTCGCGGTCAGGAACCGGAGCGTCGCGTCGATTTCTCGTCGCCACCAATCCGCGCTGGCGAGCGTCTGTGCGCCGAGGTCGCGTTTTCGTGCGGCCAGACAGCGCTCTACCTGCGATTGTCGCGCGATCTCCAAGGCCCCGGCGGTCGCCAGCGCAGCTGCCGGCATCGAGACGCGCTCTGGCGGGTGTGATCCCCAGCGATCGATGATCTCGATCGCCGCGTCGAGATCGGGCGCCCAGCCCGACGCGCCGAGCCGCAGCGCGCGGGTCTCATCAGAACCAAATGCGCTGCCTCCGCACAATGCGGGAATTCCCGCGTTTGCGGCGGCGGTCAGCATCGGGACGACGCTTGGGAGGTTCATCGTGACCGAGCAGCTCACGATCAGCGCCTCCGGCTTGAACGTCGTGAGGAACCCGGTGAGGCTGTCCGCACGCGTCGCTGATCCAAGGAACACGACGATGAACCCGTCGAACCTCAACAGTTCGGCGATCATTCGTGCTGGAAGGCTGTGGCGCTCGGTTTCTCCGCAGACGACCACCAGCCGACCGCGACCTGACGCCGGATTCGCGTAAGCGCCCGCGACGGCCAGCACGGCCTCGGTGATCTCGGTTGCGATGTGTTCCATCTCGACCGACCACTTACCGCGTTCCCAGTTCAAGCCAACGGTCGCCTGAGCGGGAACGAGCAACCCCAGCACCAGCTCGCCGGCGCTCAACCCCTCCTCGAGCAATCCGGTGGCGTAATCGACCGCGCCGCGGCGATCACCAGCCGTGAGATGGCCAACAAACCGCTCAAAGCTCGAATCGGCTGCAGAGGCAGGCGCACCCGACGCTGGTGAGGACGCACGCGAAGTCACACCCGAGTAGATCGCCAGGACACCCCGGATTCTTGAAACAGGCTCCGGCGGCGGCCGCGCTTTCGCGCAAGGGTCTCAGAGTGTGCAGAGGGTATTGGTCGTTTGACGCCGATTGGAGCGCAATAACGATTGCGCTCGCGCGGCCGTGGATGAGCTTTCAGGGACCGGGCCGCGGACCAGGGGTGGAGGCGGGATCGTGATCACTCGCGGGCTTGCCGCGATCGTCAGTAGTTAGCCGCAGGGGTTCTGCGGCGTTGCTCGGTCACGGAGCCCGTTGCTGACGTCGATCAAGAATCGTCGGCGGTGATTGAGAGGTGCCAGTCGTGGGACGTGGAGTGCGTGCCTTGTATTCGAAGGCGAGAGGTTTTCTGCCGCTGGCGCTGGTGGTGGTCCTAGGCTTGGCGGCGATCGGGGTCGTCCGCGCACTCGAGCAGCGTGCAGACGCGAGCCGGCGGGCCGAGGTGACGCTCGGTGAGCTGAAGATCGACCTGTGGCAGCTGGACAGCGCGGCCTGGAACGCGAACGTTGATGTCGGGGGCAGTCCTGTCCAGGCTCGCCGGCAGATCGCGACTGACGAGCGAGCCTTTGACAGGTTTCTGAGCGACCTGCGCCGTCAGTCGCCTCCACGCGCGCTCGATGGCGTCGAGAAGCCGTTGCGGGCGAACTACGCCACCACCGGGAAGATCTATCAGATTGGCAGCGCGCGCGGATACGGCGGCTGGATGAACAACGTCGAGGTCCTGCAGGACGAGAGTCAGGCCGTAGTGTTTGCGTTGTTGGACCGCGCGAATCGCGAGTATGCCGCGAACGCCAACCAAGCCCAGACGCTCGGGCTGCTCGGCTCGTCGGCTGTCGTCGTGCTGCTGCTTGCCGCGTTCTCGCTGGTTTACTTGCGCGCATGGTGGGCGGGTACGGTTGCGGAGAGGCTCGCAGCAACGAACCGCAAAGATGCCGTGACCGACGCGCTGACCGGTCTGCGCAACCGGCGTGCACTGATCGAGGATCTCGATGCCGCCGTCGACGCGGCGAGCACTCGGCAGCCACTGCTGCTCGCTCTGTTCGACCTCGACGGTTTCAAGCAATACAACGACACCTTCGGCCATGCAGCCGGAGATGCGCTGCTCGCGCGTCTCGCGCGTGCGTTGCTCAGCGCTTGCGGCGAGCGCGCCACCGCCTACCGCATGGGCGGCGACGAGTTCTGCGTGTTGGCGCGGGAAGTAGAAGACGACGGCGCCGAACTATTGAACTCCGCCGCTGCGGCATTGTCTGAGAAGGCCGAACGTTGGAACGTTGGCTCTTCTGCCGGCGTCGTATGGCTACCGGAGGAAGCGTCGAGCGCGTCCGACGCGCTTGGGGTCGCGGACGTTCGCATGTACGCCGAGAAGTCCAGTCGCGCATCCGCCGGGCGCCAGGCAACCGACGCGCTGTTGCGCGTTCTGAGCGCTCGCGATCCGGCGATGCAGTCGCACACCTCCAACGTCGCGCTGTTGGCGTGCGCCACCAGTGAAGCAATCGGACTCGACGACTATGACATCCGTGAGATCACATGCGCCGCGGAGTTGCACGACATCGGCAAGACGGCAATCCCGGACGCGATTCTCGCCAAACCGGGACCGCTCGACGCCGACGAATGGGAGCTGATGCGTCGCTATACCCTGCTGGGCGAGAGAATCATGCTCGGCGCGCCGGCACTGGCGAACGCGGCGCGACTGGTCCGCTCAAGCCACGAGCGCATCGACGGCGCCGGCTATCCCGACGGTCTCCGGGGCAATGAGATCCCGCTCGGAGCACGGATCATCGGAGTCTGTGATGCATTCGACGCGATGATCAGCGAGCGGTCATACAAGCGCGCGCTGAACCGCGGGGATGCGCTCGCCGAGCTGCGCCGCTGCGCGGGCACGCAGTTCGATCGCGACGTCGTGGAAGTGTTTTGCGCAAGCGTCCAAGCGGCGACGCCCGATAGCGCAGTCGCGGCCGCCTGACGACAGACACGGGACTAACCGTCGATCGCGACTACAAGCAAGTCAGGCCGAACTTCAACTTGGCCGGCTTGCAGGGCGTTGAGGCACGCTCGCCTTCGGCAAGGCAGCGTTACGCGGTCTCGGCGGATTGCGCGACCGGCGCGTCGAGCTGTAGTGAGGCTGACGCTGAGCGCAGGCCGGGAACGAGTGTTCCCGCGGCGACGCAGACTGCGAGGAACAGCGTTGCCATCACGAACGTGTCGGTGAATCCGGTTACGGTCGGCAATCCATGAGCGGTGTGGTCGACGATGAATGTCGCCGAGATCTGCCCGCCGAGCGCGCCGCCGAGCGTCCGCATGACGGTGTTCATCCCGCTCGCGACGCCCGTCTGGTTCGACGGTACGGCTTGAACGATCAGGTTTCCGAGTGCCGCGAACGCAAGCCCGATCCCGATCCCGAGTAGGGTCGCGCTGATCAGCATGTCGTACGGGTGGCGGTGCGCGACCGCGAGCCAGCCGAACGCGATTGCGGCGACGGCTGTGCCGACGACGAGGGCGCGCTTTGAGCCGTAGCGCCGCGCGACACGGCCTGCGACGGTGCCGAGCAGCCCCATCACGAGTGCGCACGGGAGCAGGTACAGACTGGATACGACGACCGACGCGCCGAACCCGAACCCGGTGCGCTTGGGCAGCTGGGCGAACTGGGGGAAGACGATAAACGATGCGTACATGCCGGCACCGAGCAGGAACGCCGCGAGGTTGGTCGTCCATACCCCGCGGATCCGCATCATTGTCATGTCGACCAGCGGCTCGCGGCTGCGAACCTCGACCGCGATCCAGAGTGTGCCGATCACCAAGCCGGCACCGAGCAGCGCCAACGTTCGCGCGCCGCCCCAGCCCCACACGGTTGTCTGCGCGATTGCGATCAGCACGCTGCACATCCCGACGCTGAGCAGCGAGGCCGCGAGCCAGTTGACCTTTCCGGGCGTACGGACAGGCGACTCAGGGATGAATCGCCAGGTGCACACGGCCGCCAGCAGGGTCGTCGCGAGCGGGATCCAGAACAGCCAGTGCCAGCTCAGGCGCTCGACGATCACCGCGCCGATGACCAGTCCACAGCCGCCCCCGACCCCGAGGATCGATGACATCAGGCCGATGCTCCCAGCGACCCGGTCGGGCGGAAACTCGTCCCGCGCGATCGAGAACGCCAACGGGAAGATGCCGCCGGCGACTCCTTGGACCACGCGCGCGAAGATCAGCATCGCGAGCGAGTCCGACAGCGCTGCCAGCAGCGCTCCGGCGGCGAGTGTCAGCAGCGTCCAGAGGAGCAGGCGCTCCTTGCCGTACATGTCGCCAAGCCGCCCGATGATCGCGGTGCCCACCGACGCGGACAGCAGGAAGCTGGTCAACAGCCAGGCGACACCGGTCTCAGTCGTGTGCAGACTGTGCTGCAGCGTCGGCAGCGCCGGAATCACCGCCGAGCTCAGGACTGCGTACGCGAGGCCCGCGAGCGACAGCACCGCGAGGATCAGGGTCGGGTGGGTACGTGGCTGTTCGTGCGTTCCCGACGGCATCCGGCTACTCTACCGGAATGAGCATTCCGGCCACTGAGGTCGAACACGCCGGTGGCTTGGCCGGGCCCGGCGGCGCGTGGACAGTCACCCACCCCGAGTGCGAATGGGCGAGGCTCGACGCCGCCGCCAAGCGCGAGCGCTTGCTGTGCGCCGCCGGCCGGGTGTTCGCCCGCGACGGCCTCGACGCGCCGATGCCGGCGGTCGCCGCAGCGGCCGGTGCCGGCGTCGCGAGCGTCTACCGCCAGTTCGCGTCCAAGCGTGAACTGCTCGCAGCCCTCGTCACGCGACGTCTGGAGCAGATCGCCGACGCGGCCGGCGTCGCCGCGACCCACGAGGGAGACCGCTGGTCGGCGCTGACCGGGATGCTGTGGACGATCGTCGCGCGTCAATCCGGCGACGACTTCTTGGGCGAGGCCCTGATGGCAGTGATCGATCATCCGGACGTGGTCTGCGCTACCGACCGCGCGACGAGCGCGCTCGAGCTACTGCTGGCGGGCGCCCGCGCCGAGGGGCGGCTTCGCAGCGACGCGACGACGCTCGACCTCCGGCTGTTGTTCGCTGCCACCCGCGCCGCGAAGCAGGTCGAGCCAGAGGCCTGGCAGCGGATGCTCGAGCTGCTGATCGACGCGCTCGACGGGGAACGCGGGGAGTGCGGAATCCGACACCAGGGCCGTTGAGCACCACGCCCACCGCGTGTTCGCACCTAGCTTGGCCTCACAGCTCTGCCAGCCGAACGAGGAGGCGGCTCGCATGGTCATAACCCAAGGAGAACCGACATGTTCAAAAGCGTGATCGTCGGCGTCGACGGGCGCCAAGGCGGCCGCGACGCAACCGCCCTTGCCAAGCAACTAGTAGCCGCGGACGGCAAGCTCGCGCTCGCGTACGTGCAGCTCGGCGATCTGTCCTCCGTGCCGGGTTCCGGCGCAGCGTTCGACCCGATCGACCGCGAGCGGGCGCTCGCGCTGCTGAACGCAGCCCGCGATGCGTCGCAGATCGACGCCCGGCTGCTGCTGAAGCGATCACCGTCCGCCGGACGCGGCCTGCACGAGCTCGCCGAGAGCGAGCACGCGGACCTGCTGGTCGTCGGATCGACCAGCCACGGCCTGATCGGGCGGGCCCTGATCGGAGACGACACCCGTGGCGCGCTGAACGGCGCGCCATGCGCTGTCGCGATCGCACCGACCGGGTACTCCGAGCGACCGAGCGCACTGAGCGAGATCGGTGTCGGCTACAACGGATCGCCCGAGAGTGAGCACGCGCTCGCCGTCTCGCGGGCGCTCGCAGCCGCGCACGGGGCTCGCGTGTCGGCGTTCGAGGCCGTGTCGCTGCCGGCGCACACGATCGCCGGCGCAGCCAGCCGCGCCAGGCGCGAGTCGATCAAAGAATTGGTCGACAAAGCGCGTGAGCGGATCGCCGCCCTGGGCGACGTTGAGCCGCACGCCGCCTACGGCGCTACGACCGAGGCACTGGCCTCGTACGGCGCTACGGTCGACCTGCTGATCGTCGGCTCCCGCGGCTACGGGCCACTCGGACGGCTTGTGCACGGAAGCGTCTCCGACCACCTCGCGCGCACCGCGCGCTGCCCGCTACTCGTTCTGACCCGCGGTGCGGCGTGAGCGGGATCCGCCCGAGGAGGCCGAGCCTTCTCGACGGCGCCGGCGTCCGCCGCTGAGCGAAAGATTCTGCTCGCGATGCTTGACTTCAAGCGCTTGAGGTTTGCTGTGCTGTCGCTATGACAGTTGCCTGCGCGCGATGGGCGGGTCCGGGTATCGGGGCACCGTGCCGAGCTGCGGTGCGCAGGACCGTCAGACCTCGGCCGGTTTGTGTCCTTGACGACGTGATCTGACGTGCTAGGAGCGTCGGAGGCGCAGATCGAACTCCATCGTCGCCTTGCCCGACACGTTGACGAAGCCGCCGACGCTCGGTGCGGTCATGTTGAACCTGCTCCACGGGAACGTGAGTGACCCGGTTGCTTGGATCATTTCGCCGGAAAGCTGAATTTGCAACGGCACGGTCTCCCGGCGCGCGGTTCCGTGGATGTTGAAGACGCCGGTCACGGAGGCGTCGACGACGTGGCCGCTGAGTGCGCTGGCGGGGAGCGTCAGCGGGTCTGACAGTACGAACGTGGCGTTTGGATACAGGTCGCTCTGCAGGCCGATCGTGCGAATGTGCTGGTCACGCATTGCCTCGTCGCTCTTGAGCGTGTTGACCGCCACCCGGAACGACGCAGCGGTGATGCTGACGCCTGCGCTGGACTCGGTCACGGAGGCCCTGCCGGTGATCTGCGAGGTGCGCCCGACGGCGTCGCTCTCTGCCGGCAGGAAGCCGAGCTTCTCGCGCACGCGGTACCCGGCGACGGAGCCGTTGGCGATGGTCCATGCACCTGTCAGCGACGTGCCCGATGCGACGGGAGTGGCGTTCGTAGTGCCCGGCAGGTGCAGGCGCGGCGGCGACGAGGTTGGAAACAGCACGAAGTAGATGAACGCGAAGCCGGCCAAGACGATGACGACGAGCCCGCCGGCAACCAGAAGTGACAGCTTTCGTCCGCGGTGGCGCAGCTTACGCACAGTGGCGGGCTTGTCGGCCCGTTTCGGGCTCCTGGCGCTCATGCCGCGGCATCCTCTCAGCAGTATGTAAGCGTTTCGTCGGAATCAGTGACAGGCGGGCTTGACAGAAACTAAGCGCGCATATAATATGCGCGCATGATCAATACAGCTAACGCTTACGCCTACGCTCACAGCGTCGAGACCGACGCACCTGCGGCGGCTGTGTGGGCTCTCTACGAGGACGCCAGCAGCTGGCCGAGCTGGGACGCCCAATCCGAGTCGATCACGCGACACGGTCCATTCGCCGCCGGCACCAGCGGGACGATGAAGTTCGTCGGCCAGGACCCGCTCCCGTATACGCTGATCAAAGTGGAGCCAAGGCGGGAGTTCGTCGACGAGACCACCTTGGGTGACATTGTCGTGCGTGCCTCGCACCGGCTAGAGGAGCTGCCAGATGGCCGTCTGCGCGTCACGCACGCGCTCGAGGTCGATGGGCCCGAGGCGGTGGCCCAGCAGGTCGGACCGGCGATCACCGCCGACTTCCCAGCGACAATGGCCTCGTTGGTGGCGCTGGCCAAGGAGCGCTCCGCATAACCGAGATCAACCCGACCTCAGTACACGACGCGCCAGAGCAGAGCCCCGGCTTCCTGCTCTGGCGCGTCACGCTGTCCTGGCAGCGACGGATCCGCGCTGCGCTGGTGCGGCACGAGCTCACGCATGTGCAGTTCGTCGTGTTGGCTTGCCTGTGGTGGATCGAGGATCACGAGCGGCTCGCGCCAACCCAGGCCCAACTGGCGCAGCAGGCTGGAATCGATCCGATGATGACCAGCCAGGTCGCCCGCAAGCTAGAGCTCCGCGGTCTGTTGGAGCGCCACGTCGATCGTTCCGACAGCCGCGCCCGACAGCTGAGCCTCACTCGATCCGGCCGCACACTGCTCACAGCCGCCCTGGCGGACGTCGACGCCGCCGATGAACAGTACTTCGCGGTGCTCGAGCAACAGCGTGCTGGCTTTCTCGCGGCGCTGGCCGCACTCGCTGCTCAGCACCGCTGAGCAGCGAACTTCGACAGCGAGGGGCGCCTACATCCGGTCTCGTCGCTGGTAGATTCCTAGCTTCCCGTGGTGGGCGTAGCTCAGCTGGTAGAGCTCCTGGTTGTGGTCCAGGCGGTCGGGGGTTCGAGTCCCCTCGCTCACCCTCATAAAAGCCCTGGTAACAAGCGTCTTCTGGCTCACTCGTCGCAAGCGTTCAGCCGAGTGTCATCGCGCGCCATCTCCCGGAACTTTGATCGGGCGGCTTGGAGCCGCCCGATCACGACGACGGGTCGCCGGTGAAGCGGGTGTCAGCCAGCCCCTCGAGGTCGTCGGAGGAGACCGGCTCCTCGAACCAGGTCGAGAGCCGGTCGAGGAGGTAGTCGCCGACTGTGGCGCTCATCTGTTGCGTGTCCTTTCTCGGGCTTCACCGCGCCGTGCGCGCTGCTCGGCGCACCCGCTGCGTCTCGTGATGGGTCGGTTTCCCATCTACCCGGCAGACGAGGCCGCTACGCGCCGATCCCGCACCGCCAGCGCCGCGGAGATGTGAGCGAGGTGGGTGAGCCCCTGCGGGAAGTTGCCGAGCAGCTCGTCGCTGCGGGGGTCGATCTCCTCGGAGAACAGGCCGAGGTCGGTGGCGCGCGCGCTCGCCCGATCGAACACCGCGCGCGCCCCGGCGGCGTCGCCCGTGGCGGCCAGTGACTCGACCAGCCAGAAGGAGCACGTGAGGAAGGCGCCCTCGTCGCCCGGCAGTCCGTCGGCGCGGCGGTAGCGGTACAACAGCCCGTCGCCGGCGCCGAGCTCCTCCTGGATCGCCGCCACCGTGCGCAGCATCCGCTCATCAGTCCAGTCGACGAACTCAACCGTCGGGAGCAGCAGGAGTGCGGCGTCGAGCTCGGGGCGGTCGAAGACCTGGACGAACACGCCGCGCGCCTGGTCATAGCCGCGCTGCTCGACGGCCTCGCGGATCTCATCACGAACGCGCCGCCAGCGGCGCACCGGCGCGCGCCGCATGCACTCCTGCGAGAGCCGGATGCCACGGTCCAGCGCTGACCAGCAGATCACCTTGGAGTGCACGAAGTGCTCGGGCTCACCCGCCCACTCCCAGATCCCGCAGTCCGGTTCGGTCCAACGCTCCGCCGCCTTCTCGATCAGCGACACCAAGAAGCGCCAGTCGTCGTCGTCGGGGGAGTGGCCCCGGCGATGCCAGCGCCAGGTGAGGTTGACGATCTCGCCGTAGGCGTCGAGCTGTGTCTGGCCGGCGGCGCCGTTGCCCGCGCACACCGGCGAGGAGGCCCTGTAACCCGCGAGCTTCAACTGCTGCTGCCCGCCGACCCGGCGCTCGCCGCCGACGCCGTAGAGCACCTGCAGCTCGTCTGCGTGACCGGCTGCCGAGCGCATGATGAAGGCGCGGAACGCGTCAGCCTCCGCGTCACACCCGACCTCGGCGAACGCGCGCGAGGAGAAGCTCGAGTCACGTACCCACGCGAACCGGTAATCCCAGTTGCGCTCGCCGCCGGGCACCTCCGGCAGCGACGTCGTCGGCGCGGCGACGATCGCTCCGGTCGGTGCGTAGGTCAGCGCCTTGAGCGTGAGCGCGGAGCGGCGCAGGCCGCAATCCACCGGGTGCTCGACTGGAATCGCGTGCGCCCACTCCTCCCACCAGCTCTGCGTGCGTTCGAGCTGCGCGTCGATCTCGTGCGCTTGCGGGTGCGGCGGCGGGTTGCCGACGAGCTCAGGCCGCG
Source organism: uncultured Solirubrobacterales bacterium (assembly GCA_963709135.1). Lineage (GTDB taxonomy): Bacteria > Actinomycetota > Thermoleophilia > Solirubrobacterales > Solirubrobacteraceae > Palsa-465. Next base: position 711,019 of record CAVPVI010000015.1, read on the forward strand.
AGTACTCGAGCACGATCCGCAGCCGCTGTCCGGCGAGGATCGTGAACGTCGAATGCAGCTCGTGCGGGACGCTCTGCTCGATCCCCGCCTCGCAGAAGATGATCAGCGCATCGTTGCCGCCAATCGCGCAGTCGAGCGTGTCGTCGAAGCGGCGGATCCACGGCCGCACCTCGCCGTAGTCAAAACGCGGTGCGACGCACAACTCCAGCTCCATCTCCCCTTGAACGCCCTCGACGACGCGCAGCACGCGCGGGCGATCCGCCCTGCGCGCGGGAATCGCCCGGGCGCCGTCGGCGGAGCCGTCCGGGTCGCCGGCTGGCATCGCGAAACAGTCGAGCAGCCGCGCGGTCCCGTGGCGGCCACGGAAGCTCGTCTCGAGCACGAGCGAGTCGCCGAGATAGCGGCGGCGGTACGCGCTGTGGCCGTCCTCGTGGTCGACCTCGGCCGCGGTGGGCGCGATCGCGCAGTAGCCGCCCCGCTCGCAGTCGAGCAGGCGACCGAACGCGCTGCCCGAATCGAAGCGCGGCAGGCAGCACCAGTCGATCGACCCCTCCCGCGAGACAAGCGCCGCCGTGCGGCAATCTCCGATCAGCGCGTAGTCGCCGATGCGCGGCGGTTGACGGTCAGCGAGCACGCGCTTGTCTCTACCCGCGGCGGTTCATCGCCTAGCGTCGGGCGGTACTGATGTCGAGGAAGCGCCTCTCGCCGGGTAGATCGCTGCCATGTTCGGCTTTTCGCAGGTCCCCGGGTACACCAACCGCGTGCTGCTCGACGCCAACCGCCTCGGCAAGTACCGCGGTCAGTGCTCGCAGTTCTGTGGGGGGGTGCAGCATGCATGCACCCACGGCACCCGCACGGCACACACGCGCGCGCAGCGCCGGCGCCGGACTGTCCGAATTCAAACGTCACGTTGGCCGCCACTCCCGACCGGGTAGCAACCGGCCATGAGTGGTTCGGGCCGAGATTGGGCGCCGACCTGCTGCAGGTCGCCTACAAGCGCGCCGAGGACCTGATCGGCTGATCCCGCGGACAAAACGACGCCGTAGCGTGCGCTTTGTCCACGAGAGTCGCACTAAACTCACGCGGCAATCGCCGCCAGGTTGCGATCGAAGTGGCGGTGCACTGAGAGCGCCTCCAGGAACGCGGTCAGGAACACGCGCAGGTCATCCGCTGTCTCGCCCGCGAGCGTCACGACCCCCGCTCGTGCCACAGTGCCATGCCCGTTTTCGGACAGCTCCGCGCCGTTGAGGCGCGCTTCGCGCAGCAGCGCGATCCCGTCTCCGATCGCGCCCACCGGCTTACCGTGCTTGTAGGCCTCGGCGAAGTAGCGCAGCGCCGCCCCGTTGCCGAGCAGCTCCTCGACGCTGCGCCGTCCGGGCGCCGCGAGCACCGAGTCATACAGCACCGACGCCGTCGTGCTCAGCGGCTTGTCGACCTGCAGGCCACCGTCGTGCAGCGTGCCGCCGCGCGGCGCGAGCACCTCGCAGATCGCGCCGGCGTCGCGTAGCCCCTCGAGCACGATCGACAGCGATCCCGTCTCGACGCCATCCGCGCACAGCACCGCGACGCGCCGCGTCGCCACCATCGCCGGCTGCCCAGCCTGGCTCAGCGCATCCGAGTGGCACCCGTGATTGGCGCTCGCCAGGCCCTGCGGCTCGAGCCCGAGCCCGTAGCCCACCTGCGCCGCGAGCTCGCCGTCGACGTGCAGCAGGTGCTCGACGATCCGCTCGCGGATCTCCGGCCTGCTCACCTTGCCGAGCTCGAACCGGAACGCCTCGACGATGTGCTCGCGCTCCCATGCGCTCATCGAGTTCCAGAACAACGTCGCCTGGCTGTAGTGGTCGGCGAAGCTCGGGCTGCGCTGCGCGATCGTGACGCCGTCGACGCGCTGCTCATGGTGGCGGTAGCCGCCCTCGTGCGGGTTCGCGATCGCGGGATAGCCGCCGCCGATCGTGTTGGGGTGATAGGAGACGGGCGAGGTGTCGATCCGGTGCTGGGAGAAGCCGTCGCGCTGGTGGTTGTGCACTTCGACGAGCGGCCGGTTGATCGGGAGCTGGGCGAAGTTCGGCCCACCGAGCCGCAGCAGCTGCGTGTCGAGGTAGGAGAACAGGCGAGCCTGCAACAGCGGGTCGTTGGAGAAGTCGATCCCCGGCACGACATTCGCGATGTGGAACGCGACCTGCTCGGTCTCGGCGAAGAAGTTGTCCGGGTTGCGGTCGAGCACCATCCGGCCGACCTCGCGCAGCGGGACCTCCTCCTCGGGGATCAGCTTCGTGGGGTCGAGCAGGTCGAAGGAGAAGTCGTGCTCGCGCTCCTCGGGGACGAGTTGCACGGCGAGCGTCCACTCGGGCCCGTTGCCGGACTCGATCGCCTCCCACAGGTCGCGACGGTTGAAGTCCGGATCGGCGCCGGCGAGCTTCTGCGCCTCGTCCCAGACGAGCGAATGCGTGCCGAGCACCGGGCGCCAGTGGAACTTGACGAACGTCCCGCGTCCGTCGGCGCTCACCAGCCGGAAGGTGTGCACGCCGAAGCCCTGCATCATCCGGTAGCTGCACGGCAGCGCCCGGTCGGACATCAGCCACATGATCATGTGCATCGTCTCCGGCGTCAGCGAGACGAAGTCCCACAGCGTGTCGTGGGCGGAGGATGCCTGCGGGATCTCATTCGCGGGCTCCGGCTTGACGGCATGCACGAAGTCGGGGAACTTGATCCCGTCCTGGATGAAGAACACAGGCATGTTGTTGCCGACGAGATCGAAGTTGCCTTCGCGCGTGTAGAACTTCGTCGCGAACCCGCGCACGTCACGCACGGTGTCCGCAGACCCCCGTGATCCGGCCACCGTCGAGAAGCGCACGAACACGGGCGTCTCGAGCCCCTCCTGGCACAGGAACGGAGCGCACGTCACGTCGGAGAGAGAGCGCGTGAGGGTGAACGTTCCGTACGCGCCGGCGCCGCGCGCGTGCACGACCCGCTCGGGGATCCGCTCGTGGTCGAAGCGGGTGATCTTCTCACGGAAGTGAAAATCTTCGATCAGGGTTGGACCGCGCACGCCGGCGGCGAGCGTGTCGTCGGTGCGCGAGACCGCCACCCCCTGATCGGTCGTCAGCCGCGTGCCGCGGTTCTCGACGCGATCGCGCGTCAGCTCCGCGGGCTTGGGTTCGTGTCCGTTGCGCTCGTGCGTGCTCATGGCGTGGTGCTCCTGTCGTTCGTCGGCAAGGTCTGCTCTGCGCTACGTCCCCGCTACCCCAGTCCAGCACGCGCTACCCATCCCGCTCAGCACCGCGAACGCGGCTGAATCGCTACCCATTCGTGAGCAGCGCAACACGAAACCGGTGGTCTTGCGCCGTGATCCTTCCTATTCGCCGTTTCTTCAAAGGCCGCTCCGCTTGACGCGGGTTCAGTTCCAGCGCTAGGCTTTTGCGCAGGTTTTGACCGGCTAGAGCTTCATTCAGATTGAGGGATCTGACGAGCGGAACCCCGATCCCATACACCCGGAACGCGCGACCAAGCCCGCTCCCGATCTCGTCAATGTGGCGTTGAGGATCTGCGAGCTCACGGAGTCGCTCGACAGCACCCAGCTTCGCTGAGGTTCAGTCGCTCACGCGTACATAGCTGATATGCGCGCCCGCCAGAGGCGTCGTGGGAGACTGGAGCCTATGGGAGCACTCGCTCGGATCCATCGAATGGATACCGGGTTCGGTTCGACCAGGCGCGCCGTTCGCACTCCCGATCTGCGGCTGCGGCCGTTGATGTACAGGGATCTGTATGGCTTCGATCTGCGCCGCGCCGGCTTCTCAAGCTGGCTGGAGCCGCCTCGGCCGGCGGTCACGATGATGATCGACCTGGCGGGCTCGATCCGCGCCGATGGCGAGCGGCTCCCAAGTGCGTGGATCGGCGGTCTTGGCGAACGTCCGACCGTGGTTGGCCTTGGGGGCGGCGATTATGCGTCGGTCGACGTCGAGCTGACGCCGCTCGGGGCGTACACGGTCCTCGGGCGGCCGCTCGCGGACCTCGCGGGCGAGTGCGTCGCGCTCGAGGACGCGTTCGGGCCCGGAGGCCGCGAGCTCGCCGACCGGCTCCGGGAAGAGCGCGGCTGGGACGCGCGCTTTGACATGCTCGAGCAGTTCCTGATCGGCCGCGTCGCGTCGGGCCCGTCGCCCACGCCGGCGGTCGCGTGGGCCGATCACCGCGTGCGCGAGGCGGGCGGCAACATCCGGATCGCCGCGCTCGCGGCCGAGCTCGGTTGCAGCCGCCGCTACCTGACCTCGCGGTTCGGCGCCGAGGTCGGGCTGGGACCGAAGGCCGTCGCCCGGCAGGTCCGGTTCGCGCGCGTGCGCGAGCGGCTCGCACGCGCGCCGACGCGCCTGGCCGAGATCGCGGCCGCCGCCGGCTACTACGACCAGGCACACCTCAACCGGGACTTCCGCGAATTGATGGGCGTGACGCCGACGGAGTTCGTCGCGCGGCTGATCCCGGGCGGCGGCGTCGTCGGCGACGGATTGTGAGGGACCGGATCCATTTCTCCAAGACGCGCAGCGCCGATCCGCCTAGCCTGCGCGTCATGGCGACCCAGAACATCTTTCCGGCCCTGCGCTACCGCGATGCCGACGCGGCGCTGGCCTGGCTCACCGAAGCATTCGGCACCGAGACGCGAGACATCTACCGCGCCGGCGACGGCCGCATCCGTCACGTAGAGCTGCAGCTCGCCGACGGCATAATCATTTTCGGCTCCCACGACGAGGACGGCTTCCTTGACGGCAGCCCGCCGGACCCGCGCGCGGGCACGATCAGCCTCTACATCGCGGTTGACGACCCGAACGCGATGTACGCGCTGGCCAGGCGGGCGGGGGCCGAGGTCGTGCGCGAGCTGACCGACACCGACTACGGCTCATGCGAGTTCAGCGTCCGTGACCCGGAGGGCAACCTGTGGTCGTTTGGAACCTACAACCCGCATGACCGCTGAGGATGCCCGGCGGCTGGCGCTCGCGCTGCCGGATGCAGTCGAACGGGACCACCACGGCCGCCCGTCATTCCGCGTCGCCGGGAGGATCTTCGCGACCATCTGGGACGAGCGGACGATGAACGTGATGGTCGACGAGCCGGGGATCCGCACCGCCGTCGCGGAGCACCCCGCGTGGTGCAGCGAGCGCTACTGGGGCAAGCGGCTCGCGGCGGTGGCGGTCGACCTGCCGCGAGCGCCCGAGCGCGAGCTGCGCGAGTTGCTCAGCGATGCGGCGGAAGGACAGGCGACACGAGCAGCCACTCGAGAACGTGCTTGACCGCGCATCGTGGCGGGTTCCGCCTGCAGCGCCGCCAGCGGCCCGAAGCCATCGAGCTCTCTCGCGAGATCGTTCCTGAGAAGCGTTTTGTGGCCGACCTAGACGGTCTCGTAGTGCCTGGGTGCCGAGGCCTCGCCGGCGCTGCTCGAACCGGTTGCCGTGGTTGTTGTCAGCGCGAGGGTCGGCTGGGCGGCGTTGAGCGCGGCGCCGTAGATCTGCTCGTATCGGTCGGTCACGGCGCGCACGTCGCAGCGAGCGACGATCTGTTCGCGGCAGCGGGCGGGATCGATCCGATCAACCTCGTGGCAGGCCTGCGCCATCTGATATTCGTCGTCGACGAGCAGGCCGGTCAGCTTTGGTGTCACGAGTTCCGGCGCAGCGCCTTCGGGGAACGCGATCACCGGTGTTCCGCAGACCATCGCTTCGATCATCACCATCCCAAACGGCTCGCACCAGCGGATCGGCATCAACAGCGCCCGGGCGCTGGAGAACAATCGCCGCTTGCGCTCGCCTGCGATCTCTCCGACATAAGTGATCTGCCGGCGGTCGATGTGCGGTTCGACCTCGCGCGCAAAGAAGTCCTCCTGTCCGGTCTGGATCGGGCCGGCGAGCACGAGCGGCATGTCGGCCAGCCGGGCTGCGTGGATCGCTCGATGCGGCCCCTTCTCGGCAGTCATCCGCCCAACCCAGAGCAGATAGGGGGCCTTGTGCCCTACCAGCGGCCAGTCATCTGCGACGATCGGGTTCGGGACCACGCCCGCGACGTTCAGCCCTGCGGGGGCGGTTGCGAGCTGCGCGCGGCTGATCGCAACCACGTGAGCCTTGCCGGCGTGCTGTGCGTAGAACGCGGCAGTATCGCGGGTGAACGGGCCGTGCAGCGTGTGGATCAACGGGGTAGCGAGCCGATCCGCCATCGCTATCGCGGTGAACCCACTGTGATCGTGCACGACGTCAAACGGGCTCCCGTCATGGCGGGCCTCATCGACTGCAGCGAATGCTCGCGTGACGTGATCTGCCTCAAAGAGCGCATGCCCGATCGCGTCGGGGTGGGCACGGTCGAGCAGCGGCCTGACGCGAGCGACAGACTCCGAGCCGGGGGCGGCGAACAGGGTCACGTCGTGCCCGCGACGCACGAGCTCGCTGCTCAGCGGGGCGATTACCGCCTCGATCCCGCCGTACCCGGGGGGCGGCACCGCTATCCATGGCGGTGCCAACATCGCGATCCGCATTCGGTCGGCGCCGCGCACGCAGCGAGCGGCGGCCGGTCGGTAGCGGACGGTGGCGTGAAGGGGAGTGATCACCGAGGCGCTCATGTTCGTGTCTTCTGCGTAGATACCGCAAGCCGACGGTGTCAACACAAAGAAGATTCTGGTGGCGGGCTAACGGACGCGTCCGCGCGTCCCATCTGAGCTGCCAGAGGTGCGACCTAGTCCCGCCTTCTCGCTCGCCTCCGCGACCACGCCCTCGTCCAGAGCCGAGCCTCCGTCCGCGCCCGAGCCCGAGTGAGTGCTCCATCCCGCGGGTAGGACCAGTCTGCCGGGGCCCCAGACGACAACGACGGAGGATAGTCCGATGGACAAATCGCAGCAGAAACTGGTGCAATACCTCGATGAGGCGCAACAGATGGAGACGAGCCTGATCACGGTGCTCCAGTCCCAGATCGCGGTGGCGCCCCGCGGCGAGTTTCGCGACGGACTCGAGAAGCACCTCACGGAGACGCGCGTGCATGCCTCGCGTATCCAGGAGCGCCTCCGTGCGCTCGATGGTGGGCCCAACCCGGTCCAGGCCGTGATCGGCTTCACCGAGACGCTGATCGGTCAGACGCTCGCGCTCAGCAAGGCGCCGCTCGATCTCCTGCGCGGTAGCGGCGGCGAGGAGAAGGTCCTCAAGGACGCCAAGGACGCCTGCTCGGCCGAGGCACTCGAGATCGCCACGTACACCGCGCTCGAGCGGCTCGCAGGCGACGTCGGCGATCAGCGCACCGCCGAGCTCGCGGCCTCGATCCGCGGCGAGGAGGAGCGGATGCTCGAGCGCCTGCTCGAAACGATCCCTCGGCTGACCGATGCCGTCGTCGGGGCGGACGTCAAGGACAAGCCGTCATACGACATCACCGAAACGGGCGCAGCCGACACGGTGCGCTCTGTCGCCGATGACGTCAAGGAAACCGCGCGTGACGCAAAGGAGCGCGTCACCGACACGGCGCGCGAGGCGCGCCGCGTGCCGGGCGTCGCACAGGCCGAGGGTCGGGTCAAGGGTGCTGTCGCCTCCGCGGAGGACCTCGCGATCCGCGACTACGACGAGCTCACAGCTGAGGAGATCATCGGCCGGCTGGCGAGCCTCTCGCAGATCGACCTGGCCAAGGTCAAGAGCTACGAGCAGCGCCACGACAACCGCACGACCGTGCTGCGGCGGATCGACACACTCGAGCATCAGGAGCCATGGCCCGGCTACGACGAGCAGACCGTGGCCACGATCGAGGACCAGCTCGAGGACGCCGACGACGAGCGGTTGCACGAGGTCGAGCGCTACGAGAAGGCGCACAAGAACCGCACCGGCGTGCTGCGGCTCGCCGATCGCCGCGCGACCGCGGCGTAACGACTACCGGACGCTGAGCCAGGTGGCCGTGTCCTGCGGGACACGGCCAGCGGCCAGCGGCCATCGGCGTCGAGCGGGCAGCTGGCGAGCAGCACCTCGTCGAGAGGCGACGCCCCGGGTGAGCGTTTGGTTGCCGTTGGGCGTGCGTACCTGCGGCGCACACGGGTCGATGGCGCGATCGCTCATGGCAGCGGCGTTGTCGGCCACGCGCGGTGAGAACGACACCGGCGGCGAGCGTCCGGACCCGCTGCCTTACACCACGCGAGCTTTACCATCTCATGGCAATCCACATCGGCACTTCTGGCTGGAGCTACGACCACTGGGGCGGGGTCTTGTATCCGCCTGGCGCGCCGGCGGGCGCCCGGCTTGGCTACTACACGCAGGCCTTCCAGACGGTCGAGCTGAACAGCAGCTTCTACCATTGGCCGAGGGTCGCAACCTTTCGAAGCTGGCACCGCCGGCTGCCCGCTGCCTTCAAGTTCTCGGTGAAGGCGCCGCGGGGCCTCACTCACGCAAAAAGGCTCTACGCGCCGGAGGTTTGGGTCAATCGGATCGCCGCGTGCTGGCATGAGCTGGGTGATAAGCGCGCCGTGCTTCTGGTTCAACTCGCGCCCGACCACCCCCGAGACGACGCGCGGCTCGAATACTTTCTCGGACTGTTGCCGCGCTGGATCCGCACATCGGTCGAGCTGCGCCACCCGAGCTGGAACGATGAACGGGTGTTCTCGACGTTGGCGCACTACCAGGTCGCCTACTGCGTCATGAGTGGCGCACAGCTCCCGTGTGTGCTACGCGCGACAGCGCCATTCGTGTACGTCCGCCTGCACGGTCCCGACGCCAACCAACTCTACGCGGGTTCGTACTCCAACGCGGACCTGGCGTGGTGGGCCGACCGACTGCACGAATGGGGCGCTGCGGGCAAGGAGGTCTTCGTCTACTTCAACAACGACGGGTACGGGAACGCGGTACGCAACGCCATCACACTCCGCCGCTTGTCAGGCTGCTGACGATCTGAACTTACCCGGAGTCTCCGCTGACGTCGAGGTCGCGCCCCCGGACAACCACCGCCGCACCGTGGGGTTTCAGATCCGACGGATCGTATTAGCGCCGCGTGGCGTCTGCGTCCGGTAAGCGGGCTTGCTGTCGCGTCGGCGCATTGGGCCAGGGCAGTCCGGGTAGCGATCAAGAGACCGAGGCGCCGCCGGCAGCGTCCCGTTCGAGTGCGGGCAGGCGGAGCGGCGCAGGATGTTGTCTCCGAGCGACGCTGATCAAGGCATCACCGATGGAAGGAGCAGACTATGACGAGGATTGATTCGACGCAGCGATTGGGCGCTCACGACGAGGCGCAGCGGGACCGCGACTACCGCGTCGCGGGCGAGCGCGACCGGCGTTTTGACGGGGGTCAGGCGGATCCGGTGGCGCTCCCCGAGGATGAGCATGTCGGGCGCTTTGACGAGGGTCAGGCGGACCCGGTGGCGCATCCCGAGGATGAGCATGTCGGGCGCTTTGACGAGGGTCAGGCGGACCCGGTGGCGCATCCCGAGGATGAGCATGTCGGGCGCTTTGACGAGGGTCAAGCGGACCCGGTGGCGCATCCCGAGGATGAGCGCGTAGGGCGCTTTGACGACGGCCTGTCCGACCGTACCGCCCAGCTGTCAGACGAGGCAGTCTTCGGTTACGCAGACCGCGAGTAGCGGATCCCGTTGGGCCGCGCTGGCCGGGGCGCGGCCCAGATCTTCTCCGAACCTGGTGAGCTGCAGGCCCGCTTCGCCGATGTCTTCGACGATCCGATCAAACAAGCGGCCCACGTCAAGCACAATCGCACGAAACCGATCACCAAAGCGACCAGAACATGTGTTCTATGTTACAAAGTCGCGCCGCAGAAGTTTTGGTTCGTACCTCTTGACACGTACTCGGTGATCTGATCTGATTGCTTCTGTTTGTTTTGCTCTGCGGAGGAGTCGCAAGTGATCTCCTTCCGTCAAGCTCTCCAGAGGAGTGTGCAGATGCACCGTTTCGTGACCCGTCCCGCGGGGACGCGTCTTGTTCGTAGGTCCGGCCTTGCGGCCGTGGCAGTGATTGCGGCCAGCGTTGTCGCCGCGTGTGGGTCGTCGAGCAGCTCCTCGTCGAGCAGTTCGTCGTCGTCTGGCGCTGCGTCGTCGACGAGCAGTTCGTCGTCAGCCGCGGCGAGCGGGTCGTTGAAGAAGGGCCTGAATGTGTTTGTGATCCCGAAGAACCTCGGGAACAACTACTTCACCGTGGCTGACAGCGTTCAGACCGGCGGCGCCCTGGCGGCGTTGAAGGAGCTCGGCGAGAGCGGTACCGAGACCAGCGGCTCGGCCGCGACATCGGCGTCGCAGCTGCCGGCGATCCAGGCGGCGATCGCGAAGGGCGCAAACGCGCTGGTCGTGTCGGCGACGGACCCGACCGCGTTGTGTCCGACGCTCAAGCAGGCGATGGCGCGCGGGATCACGGTCGTGACCTACGACTCGGATGCGCCGACTTGTCGCGAGGTGTTCGTCAGCCCGGCTAACTCGCAGACGATCGGAGCCAGCGAGGTGGATCTGCTGGCCTCGGAGATCAACGACACGGGCCAGATCGCGATCGTCTCCGCTGAGGCGTCTGCGACCAACCAGAACACCTGGATCGGCTTCATGAAGCAGGAGCTGAAGAAGTATCCGAAGCTCACCCTTGTCTCGACCGTCTACGGCAACGATGACCCGACGACCGCGGCGCAGGTGACGAGCGGTTTGCTGCAGCACTATCCGAAGCTGGCCGGGATCATCTCCCCGACCACCGTTGGGATCGCTGCGGCGGCTGGGGTGCTGGACACGGCCCAGTATCGCGGCAAGGTGCAGCTGACCGGGTTGGGGACGCCGCTGTCGATGAAGAAGTTCGTCGATGACGGCACCGTCAAGGCGTTCGAGCTGTGGGACCCGGCGAAGCTGGGGTACGCGGGCGCGTACGCGGCGGTGGAGCTGGCTTCCAAGAAGATCACGGCCACGCAGGGTCAGAGCTTCACGGCTGGCACGGTCGGCACGGTCACGATCGGGGCGGACGACACGATCACGCTGGGGGCGCCGCTCGTGTTCAACAAGGCCAACATCGGCCAGTTCAACTTCTAGATACAGAAGCGGGACGCAGTGGCTCGGGCGGTCGCGAACAGGGGCCGCCCGAGCCAACCCCATCGACCATCACGGTGCAATCGTGAACTCAACAACATCAACCGGCCCCGGCCGGAGTGAGCTGCCGCCGAGCACGGTGCCGGTGCTATCGCTTTCGCACGCCAGTAAGGCGTTCGCCGGCGTGCACGCGCTGCAGGACGTGTCGTTGGATCTATATCCGGGCGAGGCCCACGCGCTCGTGGGCGAGAACGGCGCCGGCAAGTCGACGCTCGTGAAGATCCTCGCCGGCGTGTACCAGCCCGACAGCGGCGTGCTGAGGGTCGCCGGGGAGGAGATCTTCCTAAGCGGCCCGGGCGACGCAAGCCAGCGGGGGATCGCCGTGATCTACCAAGAGCCGACCATGTTTCCCGATCTCTCGGTCGCGGAGAACGTCTTCATCGGGCGTCAGCTGCTGCGCAGCGGCCGGCGGATCAACTCCCGTGCCATGGACCGCGAGGTCAGCGATGTGTTCGAGCGGCTCGGCGTGCCGATCGATCCCGACCGGATCGCGCGTGGCCTCTCGATCGCCGAGCAGCAACTGGTCGAGATCGCCAAGGCGCTGACCCGCGAGGCGCGCGTGCTGATCATGGACGAGCCGACCGCCGCGCTGTCCGCGGTCGAGGCCAATCGCCTGTTCAGTGTCGTGGAAACGCTGCGCGCCGGTGGCGCCGCCGTCGTGTTCATCTCGCACAGGCTCGAAGAGGTGTTCGCGATCTGCCAGCGCGTGACCGTGCTGAGAGACGGCAAGCGGATGCTCTCCCAGCCCCTGGCGGAACTGACGCCCACGGATCTCGTGCGCGCGATGGTCGGACGCGATGTAGAGACAGAGGCTCACGAGCAGCACGACGCCGGCGACGCGGTCCTGCAGGTCGAGCATCTGTCGAGCGAGGGGGTCTTCGAGGACATCTCGTTCGAGGTCCGCGCCGGAGAGGTCGTCGCGCTTGCCGGGCTCGTCGGTTCGGGTCGCAGCGAGATCGCGCGTGCGATCTTCGGCATCGACCGCTACGACGATGGCACCGTGACCATCTCCGGCACCCGCTTACGAGGCGGCTCACCGACCGAGGCGATGCAGGCCGGGATCGGTTTTGTCCCGGAGGATCGCCGCCAGCAGGGATTGGTGATGGAGATGTCGGTCACCCGCAACATCTCGCTCGCATCGATGTCGCGGCTACAGCGAGGCGGATTGATCTTCGCCCGCGCCGAACGCGAGTTCGGCGCGGAGTGGGCCAAGCGTCTGCAGGTCAAGTACGGGAGCGCGTCGAGTCCGGTTTCGATGCTCTCCGGCGGCAACCAGCAAAAGGTCGTGCTCGCGAAATGGCTCGCCCGCAAGCCCTCGCTGCTGATCGTCGACGAGCCCACCCGCGGGATCGACATCGGCACCAAGACCGAGGTGCACCGGCTGATCTCCTCGCTGGCCAAGGACGGGGTGGCCGTGCTCGCAATCTCCTCGGAGCTGCCCGAGGTGCTGACGCTCGCCGACCGGATCCTGGTCATGCACGAGGGCCGCCTGGCGGCGACCATCGCACGCGCAGACGCCAGCGAGGAGGCGATCATCGCAGCGGGAACCGGTCAGACATCAGCCGACGCGCAGCCAAGGGGAAACGCGTGAGCGCCACCGCAGACATCCAACCAGCGCCGGCCGCCCAACCGGGCGGGCTTGCGAATCCTCGCTCGCTGGTCGACCTCGTCCTACGCGCCCGCACGTTCGCGATCGTCGGCATCCTGGTCCTATTCGTGGCGATTACCACGGCGATCCAACCGAACTTCCTGCACGGCTCGAACATCCGCTTCATCCTCAGCGACGCGGCGCTGTACGCGCTCGTCGCGATCGGCGAGACGTTCGTCGTCTTGACGCGCAACGTCGACCTGTCGGTGGGTTCGGTCGTCGGGCTCTCGGCATACATCTCGGCGAACCAGTTCCAGGCGCATCACGGGATTGCGATCCCGATCGTGTTCCTCGTCGGCATCGGGGTCGGCGTGGCATGCGGCGTCGTGACAGGGCTGATCACCGCCATCGGCCGGGTACCGAGTCTGGTCGTCACGCTGGCGATGCTCTACATCATCCGCGGCGTCGACACGATCATCGTCGGCTCCGGGCAGGTGGTCGCCAACTCGCTGCCGGACTCGTTCATCAACATCTTCCACGCGACCATCGTCGGGATTCCCGACATCGCGATAGCAGTCGCGTTCCTGGTGGCGCTGGCCGCCTACTACCTGCGCTCTTACAGGTCAGGAAGAGACCTGTACGCGATCGGCTCGGACCCCGACGCGGCGCGGCTGGCGGGCATCCCGATCGCGAAGCGGATCTTCTTCGCGTTCGTGATCAGCGGCGCGATCGCCGGCCTCGGCGGGGTGCTGTGGGCGACCCAGTACAACACGATCGACGCGACCGCCGCCACGGGGCTCGAGTTGCAGATCATCGCCGCGGTCGTCGTTGGCGGCGTGGCGATCTTCGGCGGCTCCGGCAGCGTCGCCGGCGCGGCGCTCGGAGCGCTGTTGCTGCAAACGATCAACGTCGCACTCAACGTGCTCGGCGTGCCGTCGCTGTGGACCGAGGCAATCGCTGGTCTGCTACTGCTCGTGGCGATCTCGATGGATCGCGGCATCCAGCTGCGGCTCGCCGCAGCGTTACGCAAACGGAGGACGCACCTTGGCGCCTGAGACCCCCGCACCCAAGCTGCGCGCGCACCCGGCCGCCGCGCGCCTGGCACCGGCGATGCGCTGGGAGTCGGCGCTCGTGATCGCGCTGATTGCGGTTGTCCTGCTCGGCACCTCGATTTCATCGGAGTTCACGAGTAGCTACAGCCTGTTCACGCTGTGCACGAACATCGGTGACCTGGCGATCATGGCGATCCCGATGACGCTGATCGTGATCACCGGCGAGATCGACCTGTCGGTCGCCTCGATCCTGGCGATGTCCTCGGAGCTGCTGGGGGTGCTGTGGCTGCACCACTGGTCGATGGCGCTGATCTTCGTCGTCGTGCTGGTGGTCGGTGCCGTCGCCGGCGCGATCAACGGGTTCCTCGTTACCCGTGTGGGCCTGCCCTCGCTGGCGGTGACGATCGGGACGCTGACGCTGTACCGCGGGATCGCCAACCTGATCCTCGGCGCGACCTCGGTGTCGAACTTTCCATCCTCGTACACATCAGTGGGAATCAACGGCTTCCTCGGGATCCCGTGGCTGTCATGGTCGGTGGCGATCTTCATCGTGCTGGCGATCTGCACCGGCGTGCTGCTGCGGATGAGCCCGCTCGGCCGTTCGCTCTACGCGATCGGCCTCAACAAGGAGGCCGCGTTCCACGCCGGCATCCGCGTGAACCGGATCAAGCTGTTGCTGTACGTGCTATCGGGCGTCGTATGTGCAGCGGTCGGGATCCTGTACACGTTCGAGCTGTCCTCAGCCGCCCAGAACATCGGGATCGGCTTCGAGCTGCAGGTGGTGACGATCGTCCTGCTCGGCGGGGTGTCGATCTTCGGTGGTAAGGGCACGATCCTCGGCGTCGCGCTGGCGGCGTTTGTTTACGCCGGCCTGCGCAGCGCGCTGCTGCTGACCTCGTCGTTCAACGAGAACGACTTCCAGGTCGTCTCCGGCGGGCTGCTGATCCTCAGCGTGCTGATCCCGAACATCGCCACTTTTGTGCAACGCGGACGCGAGCTGCTCGCCAGACAGCGCGGCCGAGGCAAGATCCTCGAGGTCGTGCGCGCCGAGATCTCCGGTGGGCCGAGCGATGGCTGAGCGGCTGCGGCTGGCTGCGATCGATCTCGGCGCGGAGAGCGGCCGCGTCGCCGTCGGGTGCCTCGACGGCGAACGCGTCACGCTCGAGATCGCGCATCGCTTCGCCAACCGGCCGCTGTGGCTCCCCGACGGGCTGCACTGGAATCTCCCGTCGCTGTTCGCCGAGGCCCTGCGGGGCCTCGGCGCGGCGGCCGCCGACGGGGCGCTGCACGGGATCGGCGTCGACGCCTGGGGCTGCGACTACGCTTTGCTGGACGGCGCCGGTCGCGTCCTCGGGCTCTCGTTTCATTACCGTGACGAGCGCACCTCACCGGAGGTGATGGCGCGCGCTCACGCGCGGGTCGATCGCGAGGAGCTCTACGCCCGAACCGGCATCCAAATCATGCCGATCAACACCGTCTACCAGCTGAGCGCGGAGGCCGGCGGCGCGGCGGCGTCGGTCGCCGAGCGGATCGCACTGATCCCGGACCTGTTCGGACAGTGGCTGACCGGCTCGCTCGCCAACGAGGTCACGGTCGCGTCGACCACGGGATTGCTGGACGCGACGGACGCGCGCTGGGCGACCGACCTCATCGAGCGGCTGGGATTGCCCTCTAGGCCGTTCGCGCGCGAGGTCGTCGAGCCCGGCGTCGAGCTCGGGCCGGTGCTCGCCCGTCACCTCGACGTGGGCGCGCCCGCGGGCGCGCCCGTGCGCACGGTCGCCGGGCACGACACCGCTTCGGCGTTCGCCGCGGCGCCGCTGGCCGGACCTGGGGGCGCGGTGCTGAGCTCAGGCACGTGGTCGCTGCTCGGGCTCGAACTGGCCCAGCCGCAGCTGGGCCCCGATGCAGCAGCGTACAACCTGACCAACGAGCGCGGGATCGGCGACACCGTGCGGCTGCTGCGCAACGTGATGGGTCTCTGGCTCGTGCAGGAATGTCGCCGCGAGTGGACCGTCGCGGGGGTGGCGCCCGCGTACGAGGAGCTGCATGAGCTTGCCCGTCGCGCGCGGCCCGACGTAGCGGTGTTCGACCCCGATCACGAGTCGCTGCTGGCGGCCGGCGGGATGCCACGCCGGATCGCTGAGCTGTGCGCCAGCCTCGGCCAGGACGCGCCAGCCGATCGCGGGGAGACGCTGCGAGCGATCCTCACCTCGCTCGCGTGCAAGTACCGGCTCGTCCTGGCGCAACTGGAGGCTGTCTCCGGACGCCGCGTCGACACCGTGCATGCGGTCGGTGGCGGTGCGCGCAACACGTTGCTGTGCCAGCTCACCGCTGACCTCTTGGGGTGTGAGGTGCTGGCCGGGCCGGTCGAGGCGACGGCCCTGGGGAACGTGCTCGTGCAGGCGCTGGCGTTGGGCGAGCTCGCGTCGCTCGCCGAGCTGCGTGAGCTGTCCGCGAGGTCGGCTTCTCCCCAGCGGTTCGAACCCGCCGCGCCCGGGCGAGCGCTCGAGACCTACCAACGCTTCCTGGCGGTGACCGGCCTGCAGGCGCCGCCGCGACACACGACTGCGATTACCCAGTGAAGGAGATCAGGTGACCGACACCAATTCCGCCTACCCACCATTGCGCGCAAGCCTCGAGGCGCGGGGCGTCGACGTTGCCGGCGTGCAGCGCGCACTCGCGGCCTTCGAGGTCGAGACACCGTCGTGGGGCTACGGCGACTCCGGCACCCGCTTCGGCGTCTTCACCCAACCCGGGCGCCCGCGCGATCTGTTCGAGCGGATCGAGGACGCTGCCGAGGTCCACCGCCTGACCGGCACGGCGCCGGCGGTCGCGTTGCACTTCCCGTGGGATGCGGTCGATGATCTGAGTGAGCTCTCAGAGCATCTCGACGGCGCCGGTCTGCGGGTGGGTGCTGTGAACCCGAACCTCTTCCAGGATCCGGACTACCGGCTCGGCTCGATCACCAACCCGGATCCGCACGTGCGTCGCAAGGCGCTCGAGCACCTGATCGAGTGCGTCGAGATCGCGAGCGAGCTCGGCGCGAGCGCGCAGTCGTTGTGGTTCGCCGACGGGACCAACTACGCCGGCCAGGATGACTTGCGTGCTCGCCGTGAGCGGATGCAGGACGCGCTCACGCAGCTCTATGCGGCGCTGCCGGAGTCCCAGGAGCTGCTGCTCGAGTACAAGCTGTTCGAGCCCGCGTTCTACGCGACCGATATCGCCGATTGGGGCTCGTCGCTGCTGCACTGCCAGCGGCTCGGGCCACGCGCACGCGTCCTGGTCGATCTTGGGCATCACGCGCAAGGGGTCAATGTCGAGCAGATCGTCGCGATCCTCGCCGCCGAGGGACGGCTCGGCGGGTTTCACTTCAACAACCGCAAATATGCCGACGATGATCTGATCGTCGGCTCGGTCAACCCGCTCGAGCTGTTCTTGATCTTCGCCGAGCTGGGCGCCGGGGGTGCCGGGAGGTTGCCGCGCTTGACGATCGACCAGTCGCATAACATCGAGGCGAAGGTCGAAGCGATGGTCCTCAGCGTGCTGAACCTCCAGGAGGCCTACGCGAAATCGCTGCTGATCGACCGCTCGGCGCTCGCTGCGGCTCAGCAGGCCGGCGATGTGCTCGCCGGCCATGAGTTGCTGATGGACGCCTACAACACCGACGTCCGCCCACTATGCGCCAAGGTCCGCGCCGAGCTTGGCGCCGCCGCAGACCCGGTGAGCGCGCTGCGCTCCTCGGGCTATCTCGCTCGGAGAACCGCCGAACGTACTTCTGAGAAAACATCAACCGAGGTCATTCGATGAGTGTCACGATTCCGATTGTCAACACGGTGCCCGATGGCTGGAACGAGGCTGATGCAGCCAAGGCCACGAACACTCTGGACCAAGTTCTGTTCGCCTCGCATCTGCTCGGTAGCAACCGCGCGCTGGCGAACTTCGGCGGCGGTAACACCTCCGCCAAGGGCACCGCTGTCGACCACGTCGGCCGTGAGGTCTCGGCGATGTGGGTGAAGGGCTCCGGCAGCGATCTCGCGACGATGGCCGCAGCGCATTTCACGCCGCTGCGCCTGGACGAGATCATGCCGCTGCTGGCGCGCGAGGAGATGAGCGACGAGGAGATGGTCGCCCATCTCGCGCGCTGCCAGCTTGACCCGGCCGCGCCGCGCTCTTCGATCGAGACGTTGCTGCACGCGTTCATCCCGGCCGAGCACGTCCATCACACCCACCCGGACGCGATCAACGTGCTCGCGTGCGCGCGCGACGGGTGCGCGCTGATCGAGGAGTGCTTCGGTGAGCGTGCCGCCTGGATCGAGTACATCCGTCCCGGGTTCACGCTCGCCAAGCAGGTTGGTGAGGCGGTGCGCAGCAACCCGGCGCTGGAGCTGGTCGTGCTCGCCAAGCATGGGCTCGTCGTGTGGGGCGACAGCGCGCAGGAGGCCTACGAGCGGACCGTGGCGGTCTGCAACGAGGCCGCCGAGTTCGCCAACCGCCGCGCGAACGGCAAGCAGCGCTTTGGCGGGGTCAACGGCAACTGCATTCTCGACATCGACGCGCGTAAGCAGACGCTGCACGCGGTGCTCCCAGCGCTCCGCGGTGCGGTCTCGTCACGACGCGCGAAGGTGCTGATCAGTGACGTCTCCGACGCGGTCTGCGAGCTGGTGGACTCGCGCTTCGTGGCCGCGCTGAGCACTGTTGGTGCGGCCTGCCCGGACCATCTCGTGCATACCAAGCGGCTACCTCTGTGGGTCCCGTACGATCCCGCCCACGACACGATCGAGCAGCTCCGCGAGCGGCTGCGAGCCGGCGCAGCCAGGTATCGCGAGGAGTACGAGGCGTACTTCGCGCGCAACGCCGGCGCGGGCGACGTGATCGCCGACCCGGATCCCCGGGTCGTGGTGATCCAGAACGTCGGGCTGGTGACGATCGGCCAGACGCTCAAGGCCGCGCGGATCGCTCGCGATCTGTACCACCGCGCGATCGAGGTGATGGCCGGCGCCAGCGCCGTTTCGGAGTTCGTCTCTCTCACCGAGAGTGAGAGCTTCGCGATCGAGTACTGGCCGCTTGAGCTCTACAAGCTCTCACTCGCCCCAGCGCCGGGCGAGCTGCAGGGCAAGGTCGCGCTCGTGACCGGGGCTGCCGGCGGCATCGGCCGCGCGATCATGACTACGCTCGCGGACGCCGGCGCCGCCGTTGTGGCATTCGATCTCGATGCCACCGGCGCCTCCGAGGCGGCTGCGTCATTCGGCGAGCTGGGCGTCGCGGTCGCTGGCGATGTCACCTCGCAGGACGCGGTCGCGGCCGCGTTCGCGGCTGCGGTCGACAGCTTCGGCGGGCTCGACATCGTCGTCTCCAACGCCGGCATCGCCTCGAGCGCGCCGATCACCGAGACCAGTCTGTCTGAGTGGGAGCGCAACCAGGCGGTCCTCGGCACCGGCTACTTCCTCGTTGCCCGTGAAGCGTTCCGCGTCATGCAGGAGCAGGCCAACGGCGGCGCGATCGTGTTCATCGCCTCCAAGAACTCGCTCGTGGCTGGACCCAACGCGTCCGCCTACTCAACCGCCAAGGCCGCCGAGCTGCATCTCGCGCGCTGCCTCGCGGCCGAGGGCGGCGCCTGCGGGATCCGTGTGAACACCGTCAACCCCGACGCTGTGCTGCACGGCTCGCGGATCTGGGACTCGAGCTGGCGCACCGAGCGAGCCGCCGCCTACGGCATCGCCGCGGACGGCCTCGAAGAGCATTACCGCAAGCGCACGGTGCTCGGCGTCAACGTCGAGCCCGAGGACATCGCCCAAGCGGTGCTGCACTTCGCCTCCCCGGCACGGTCGGGCAAGAGCACCGGCAACCTGCTCAACGTCGACGGAGGCGTGATCGCCGCGTTCCCCCGATAACGGCAAGTCCGCCGCGTACGCACACGCACCCCGCGGAGTGGGCGGGCCCCGCCAGCCCGAGGTACTCCTCGCCGTATGATCAAAGTGCCGCCTCCCAACGGAAGCGGAGCCCACCCACTGACAGGGATCGACATGGCCGAGACCGCAGGCGAAAAGCGACCCGTTGTCCCCGCGGACCGCAGACGCCTCATCCTCGAACTGCTGCGCGAGCAGGGCAGCATCAGCGTCCTCGACGTCGAGGAGCGCTTCGGCGTCTCGCCGATGACCGCGCGTCGAGATCTCGCGATGCTCGCCGAGGCCGGCTACGTCCGGCGCACCCACGGCGGCGCGATCCTGCCCGAGCTCGCGGCCCACGAAGACTCCTTCCAGAGCCGCATCGAACAGGACACCGAGATCAAGGTCAGTCTCGCCAAAGCCGTCGCCGCGGCGCTGGCGCCCGAAGAGACAATCTTCCTGGACTCCTCCAGCAGCGCCTACTACGTCGCGCGTGAAATCCTCGAGATCGGCATCCCGCTCACCCTCCTGACCAACTCGCTCCCGGTCCTCACGATCGTCGGAGCTGCGGAGCTGGCGCACATCGAGCTGGTTGGACTCGGCGGGACGTACCGCAAGCTCACACACTCCTTCGTCGGAGCAGAAACCGTCCACACGATCGAACGCCACCTCGTCGACCGCGTGATCTTCTCAGTCAAAGGCATCGAGCCCGAGGGATTCCTCACCGACCCCGACGCGCTCGAAAGCGACGTCAAGCGCGCCATGATCACACACGCCCGCGCCGCGACTCTCGTCGCCGCACCCCAGAAGTTCGACCAACGCGGACTCAACATCGTCGCCCCCGCCACCGCTGTCGACGAGGCCTACCTCGCGACGCCCCCCGCAACCGGCGTCCGCACCCTCGAGGCCGCCGGTATCGAACTGCACCGCGTCTGAACGCGGCCTGACGCCTTGGCGTGGGCCCACTACCGGCCCAAAGGTGAGATCAGGCGGTGGTTCTTGTCGGTGCGTAGATCTGCTCGATGTAGTCCTCGAGCATCCGCCCGGCGCTGAACGCGGGAGCCAGTGTGCGCATCGATGCCCGGATGCGGGCGAGCCAGAGGTGTGGGAGCCCATCCGCGTCTCGGTTATAGAAGGCGGGCACGATCTCGTGCTCGAGCAGGTCGTAGAGGGTGGCGGCGTCGCGGGCGTCCTGGGCGCCGTGGTCGAAGTCGACCTCGCCCGGCAGCGCCCAGCCGTTGCTCCCGTCGTAGGCCTCTGCCCACCATCCGTCGAGCGTGCTCAGGTTCAGGCCGCCGTTGATTACCGCCTTCATGCCGCTGGTGCCGCTGGCTTCCATCGGCGCCCGTGGGAGGTTGAGCCAGAGATCGCAGCCACGCACGAGCCGTGCGGCGATTCCCAGGTCGTAGTCGTGCAGATACACGACTCGCTCCGCGACATTGGGAGCGTCCTTGACCCCGAAGAGCTCTTGGACGGTGCGCTTGGCGTCATCGTCGCTGGGATGGGCCTTGCCGGCCAGGACGAACTGGACGCGATGGCTGGCCAGCAGCGCAAGCGCCCGATCGGGGTCGTAGATCAGCAAGCCGAGGCGCTTGTAGGTCGCGTTGCGGCGCGCGAACCCGATCGTGAGCACCTCGGGGTCAAACGCGCGGGCGGCCGCCTCGATCCCCGCGCGCGGCTGGCGCTCGGCGAGCCGGTCGATCCCGCTGCGTTCCTGGACGAACTCGACCAGCTCGGCGCGCTGCTCGTGCCGAGCGCTCCACAGCTCGGCGTCGGGGATCAAGTCGAGCGCCTGCCAAGTCGCGGCGTCGCTTGCTTGGCGCCACCAGGCCTCACCGATGTGTCGGTCCAGTAGGCGGCGCATCGGCGGCCCTACCCAGCTCGGCAGGTGCACGCCGTTGGTGACGTGGGTGATCGGCACCTCCTGGACCGGTCGTTCTGGCCACAGCCCGTGCCACATCTCGCGAGCGACGCCGCCGTGGCGGCGGCTGACGCCGTTCGCGGAGCGGCTCATCCGCAGGCTGAACACGGTCATCCCGAACGGCTCGCGGCTGTCATCAGGGTGGTAGCGGCCGAGTCGCAAGAGCTCCTCGGAATCGACGCCCAGCTCGCCCGCGAGACCGTTGACCGTAGCGATCACCTGCCCGCGCGGGTAGGTCTCGTTGCCTGCCGCGACCGGCGTGTGGGTCGTGAACACCGTACGCCCGCGGGCGGCCGCCAGCGCCGCGTCGACCGGCACTCCGCGCGCCGTCTCGCCGCGCGCGAGCTCGAGCACCGCGAACGCGGCATGCCCCTCGTTGAGGTGCACGAGCTCCGGCTCGATCCCCATCGCCGTCAGCGCGCGCACGCCACCGACGCCGAGCAGCACGTATTGCGAGAGGCGGGTGACAGGATCTGCGACATAGAGCTGCGAGGTGATCCACCGGTCCAGGCGGCTGTTCTCGGGCCGGTCGGCGTCGAGCAAGAACAGCGGCACGCGACCCACATCCACACGCCAGATCTGCACGCTCACGTCCCGCCGCCGGATCGGCACCGTGACCGTCAGCGGCCGCCCATCTGCCCCGTGCACCAGCGCCGCGGGAAGCCGCTCGGGATCGATGTCGATCCAGTACTCATGCTGCCAGCCCGAGCCGTCGAGCCGCTGACGGAAATACCCCTGGCGGTACATCAGGCCGACGGCCACCAGCGGCAGCGCTCGGTCAGAAGCTTCCTTGAGGATGTCGCCCGCCAGCGCACCGAGCCCGCCCGCGTAGATCGGCAATGAGCGGTGCACGCCATACTCGGCGCACAGGAACGCAATCGGGCGCTCCGCAGAGAATGGCCCTACCGAGGCGCGTCCCAGATCCGCCGCAAACGCATCCTCGAGCGACGCGACACGCGACAGCAGAGCGCGATCACTGGCCGCCCGCGCCAGCGCCTCACCCGAGACTTCCTGCAGCAGACGAACCGGGTTCTCACCGCACAGCTCCCAGCGCTGCTCGTCGATCGAGCGAAACACGTCCTTACCGCCCGGGTACCAACGCCAGCGGTAGTTATAGGCGATCCGCGCCAGCGGCGCGAGCGCATCCGGGAGCCGCCCGGCGAGATCCGCCGCCCTGCGGCCGAGTTCCTCATCGCCATGCATCGCCACAATCAATCACACATCTACGCCCGAGCGCCCCGGTCTCGCCGCGCGCCCTACGCGGCGATTCGGAGCGCTTCGAGCTCTGGGCTGTCGGCGAGCCGGCGCAGCGCCTGCTCCTCCAGTTCGCTCGCCTGCGCTGCACTGATACCGAGCTCGGTGCCGGTCTGGCGGGTCGAGCGAGGTTCGTCTCCAGAGAGTCCGAACCGCAACTCGATGACGTTGCGTTCGCGCTGGGGCAAGCGTGCGAGAGCCTCGGCGACCTGCTGTTCGCGCAACTGGTCGGCAAGCTCGTCAAAGGCGCCGGGCCGGTCGCTCGGCAGCAGGTCGCCAAGCACGACCTCGCCGTCATCGCTCACGGGCTGGTCGAGGCTGGTGAGACTGCGGGCGAGCTCGCGAATCTCGGACACCTGCTCGACCGGCAGCTCGGCCACATTGGCGATCTCGTCGTCGGTCGGATCGCGCCCGAGCGTCACGCTGAGCTCACTCTCCACTTTGCGGACCTTGACCTGCCGCTGGGCTACGTGGACAGGGAGCCGGATCGTGCGGCCGGAGTTTTGCAGTCCGCGCTGGATCGCCTGGCGGATCCACAGCGTTCCGTAGGTCGAGAACTTGAATCCGCGACGCCAGTCGAACTTCTCGACAGCCCTGATCAGCCCCAGCATTCCTTCCTGCACGAGATCCTCGAGCGGCAGTCCGTGCCCCTGGTAGCGCCGCGCCTGTGAGACCACCAGTCGCAGATTCGCGTTGATCATCCGGTCCTTAGCGCCGAGGTCGCCGCGCTCGATGCGCTTTGCGAGCTCGATCTCCTCGGCAGCGCTCAGCAGCGCGTGCCGGCGCGCGTCGCGAAAGAACAGGTCGAGCGACTCGGCCAAGCCCTCATTCGGGCGCAACTCCGCGGCCGCGCGCATGTTGCCGGCGGCTTTCGCGCCATTGTTCTGAGCTCTACTACGCCTTCGCGTAGCTTCGGCTTTCGAGTGCTCGCCACGGGCGCGGCGGCGTGTATTCGATGGGTTCAGCTCAAGCTCCATAAGTTCGTATGTTCGACGATGATCGAATTATACGCATCGAGGCGGCGCCAAGCAAGTGCTCGACCGGGGCTGCGAACACTCGAGCACGCAGCCGAGGAGTCCGGGGTACAACGCCTCGATATCGTCGATGCGCAGCGACACGAGCCGCTGCACCCCCTCAGCCCGTGTTTGCGTCAACCCGGCGTCGCGGAGCACTTTCAGATGGTGGCTGAGCGTTGACTTCGAGACCGGCACATCGAGCATTGCGCACGGGAGCTCAGCTCCGTCCTGAAGCGCTCGAACGATCTGGAGCCGAACCGGATCGCTCAGCGCGTGCAGCACTTCCGGGAGGCTCGACTGCTCCCGGACGGGGTGAGGTATGACCCTCATCGTACGAAAGTTCGACGCATCTCGAACAAGAGTACCGATATCAAGCGTCGCCCGGCTGACCGACGCGGGCGGCGCGGTCCGCGATCGCCTCCAGGCTGCTCAAAACTACTGAACGCGCGCAGTAGCGGCTGCGGAGGGCCAGTCGCCGCGAGTGAGCCACACTCCGCAGGAGACCTGATGGACGATCCGATCACCATCCTGCCCCAGCGGGCGACCGGGGTTAGCGACGAGATTCGCGGCGCGCTGCTGGAGAACCTCAGCGACGGCGTGTACTTCGTCGATCGCCTGCGCCACATCCTCTACTGGAACCGCGCGGCGGAACGGATCACCGGGTTCGCCGCCGACGAGGTTCTCGGGCGGCGTTGCAAGGACGGCATCCTCAATCACTGCGACGCGTCGGGCTCGATCTTGTGCGGCGACGCCTGCCCGCTGCTTGCGACGATCAACGACGGACAGCGACGTGAGGCGCAGGTCTATCTGCATCACAAGGACGGGCACCGCAAGCCCGTAAGAATCTGCGCCGTCGCGATCCACGGTGCCGACGGCAAGGTGACCGGCGCAGTCGAGACCTTCCGCGATGACGGTGCGTTGGCACGCCCGCGGGCCGTGCGGCTGCTGGACGCCTCGATGCTCGACCAGCTCACCGGCGTGGGCAACCGCCGGCTGGGTGAGAGCGTGCTCGCAGGCTGGCTCGAGCAGCACCACCGCTTCCAGCGTCAGTTCGGAGTGCTGTTTGCCGATGTGGACCACTTCAAGTTGATCACCGATCGGTTTGGCCAGCGCGTCGGCGACGAAGTCCTCACGGTCGTGGCGCGAACGCTCGCGGACAACATCCGCTCCGCCGACTACGTGATCCGCTGGAGCGGCGAAGAATTCGTGATCCTGGTCGCGGACGCGGATGCCCCGATGCTCACGGCAGCGGCTGAGCGCTTCCGGATGCTGGTGACCCGCACGCGTCTGCCGACCGGGCGCCACCACCTGTCGCTGAGCGTCTCGCTTGGGGGGACGATCGTCACGCGCGGGGACAGCGTGGAGCGGATCCTCGGCCGCGCCGACGCGCTTCTGTATCACAGCAAAGCCGCTGGCCACAACCGCGCGACACTCGACATCGATCCGCATACGGTGCGCTAGGAGGCCAACACCGCGGAGGCCAGGCGCTCTGAAGATCCGGGCGAGGTCGCGAGGTAGAGCGACGGCTCGATCGTCTCGAGCTCGAGCAGCACGGGGGCACCTTGTGGCCCTGCGACGAGGTCGATCCGGGCGTACACGGGAACCCCGAACCGTGCGCAGATCTCGTCGTGAACTGCGCCGGCAAGCGCCAGTTGCGCCGCGTCGGCTGTCCCGGCGCGAACGAGGTCATCTTCGAGCATGGCTGCGGCGACGCCGAGCGCGCCGTCGCTTACCGGCGCGACCCCGTCTCCTCGCAACACGGCGCGCTTGTTCAGGGTGTGTGAGAGCTTCCCGCCGATGAACACGAGCGCGGTCTCGCCATCCACATCGATCGCAGGCAGGTACGGCTGCACCAGCGCGACGCGCCCGCTTGCGCGGATCCGATCGATCAGCGCGATCGCCCCGGCGTGGGCATGAGGCCGGAAGCGGCCCGTGTCGCGTGCGCCAGCCGAGACGTTGGGCTTCACGACGACTTCGCCTTCGAGCACGGGCAGGTCGTCGCCGGGGCAGACGAATCGCGTCGGCACAGACGGCGCCGACAGCTGGCTCAGGTAGCGCTTGTCGGCGTCGAAGGCGACGAGTGCGGGGGAGTTGCGCAGCCGGCGCGGCCCGACCGCGTGGCACCATGCCAGGAATTCCGTAAGGCGTCCGCTGTAGTCCCACACAGAACGCAATACCACCCGGTCGTAGGCGCTCCAGTCCACGGCAGCGTCGTCCCAGACCCGAACATCGGCGCCAAGCATCGACGCTGCGAGACGATCGTCGTCTGACCCGTCAGGCAGCGCAGAGCAGCTGGCGAACGCGACTCTCACGCGCTCATCTGGCGACGACGTCGTAGGTGTGGAGGTGATCGAGACGCTCCAAGCGGATCGCCTGCTTCAGCGATGGGTCGATGCGCGCGTGCGACGAGCTGTGCTCGTCGCTCTTCATGTAGCGGGTGAACGCTTCGCGGCTCTGCCAGCGACTGACCATGATCACTTCGCCCGGATCGCGATCCGAATGCCACACCTCGAGGTCGATGAAACCATCGGCCCGCTCGACCAGGCCGGCGCGGTTGTTGAACGCTTCGAGCAGCTCGTTGACCCGCGGCTCAGCTACCCGCAGGCGAGACATTGAGATGTACATGTGTGGATCTTGCACGAACCGGCTGTCGCAGCAAGCCGCTCGCGCCCTGAAGGGCTCAAGAATCGTCGACAGCGGCCGACAAACCTGAACGCGGAGTTCCGGACACCGGATCCGCCGACTTCACTGGGGCGAGTGAACACAATAAAATAACACAACTAGCCAATTGACATATCAGTCGGCGTTCGCTAGCTTGCTTGCTCGTGCAGATACGAATTGCCAGTCAAAGCGCTCAATACGGCTGTGTCATAGCGACCCCGCGCGTGGTGCTTGTCGGCTTCGCCTACTGACCTAACCAACTAGTTTTAGGCGCGCGCGCGCCCACCACAATCTTGATCTAAAGCCCGCCGGGGCGGGTTAGTTGCGCTTGGAGACGATCTCATGCACCTCCAAGGCTTGCGCTTGCTTTCCGCTGGGCAGCCCGGGCTCGACGCCCGTCGTTGGCGCACGCCAAGCACCTGGAATCCGCACCTAGATCACTGAAAGGAAGCATGCCAATGGCCAGAATGACCCTGAAAGCAGTCCGCTCCGACGGCGGACACCGCCGTCTGCAGTTGAGCGAACGCGTTCTTGACGAGAATCTGAGCGTCTACCGTCACGTTCCCCGGCGCTACGAGCGGCTGCGGGCCGCGACGGTCACTGCGGGCGTGCCCGAGTCGCACTCAGCCGGCTGCGACGAGCCGCGTCGCCCAGACGACGCTGGGCAGGCACCGCCGGCCGATCGGGACAGCCGGCGAAGACCGCCTCCAACGAGCGGACCCGCGCCCGGTCAGCACCGAGCGCCGGGAGGGCATGCGGATCAGGACCAGCAGGAACTGATCGACGTGGCCTGGCTGTACACGTGGTCCCATGAGGGTCTGCACGTGAGTCGACGGGCGCCTGGCAGCCGGCCATCTCGGGGTCGGTCCAAGCGCCGGCGCGTACAGCGGGGTTGAGCCGCGGCGTTTGTGCCGCGCCGGCGTTTGTGCCGCGCCGGTGCCAGATTTGGCTAGGGATGCGTGGCATCGCCGAGCCACCGGCTGAGTGCGTGGCGTCCGACGAGGGTGATCTCGCCCTCCGAAGTGATCCAATCTCGCGCCCGCAGTTCGCGGGCGACGACGACCGCGTTAGCTGGCGCCGGACCGTCGTCGATGGCGCCGAGCGCGCTGGTACCAGGCTCGACCGTCCACCGACCCGAAGCCAGCGCTGACAGGGCCAGCCCCTGCTCCTCGGTCGGAAGGTCCAGCGGATGCGGCGATGCACCAGAAAATACATCCGTATCTGACGGCGCGGTTGCGCGCTCCGCCGGGGTCGGCTTGGGCCCAGCCGGCGTGGGCCGGGACTCAGCGACCCGCGACGCCACTTCCTCACCGAGGTTGTCGGTCTGCTCTCGCAGCCAACTGCCGGCGCTCTCGACCCACTCGCGGGCCATCGTGGGGTCTACGCCGATGACGTTCGCGACCGCGTCGAGATCGACGCTGTCAATCGCGCGTTCAAGGGACCGACCCGCTTCGCGCGCCATCGATCGCAGCGCATCCTCGAAGCTCTCGTTGTTACCGCTGTCTCCAAACACCCCTCTATGATCGCACGCCGCCCCTGCCGGCCCGCTATCGGCCGTCGTTGGCCGCGCTCGGGCGCGGGCGCTGGCCTGTCCGCCGACGCCAAGACTTCCAAGACCTGTTACGCCACGCCGCGTGTCAGGCACAGTTGCTGCAGGCACTCCATCGCGTCAGTCGCCTGATCAGGCAGCGCATTGAGCGCGTCAGCGGCCAGTCGGAGATCGTCGATCGTCACATCCCGAGCCTCGAGCGCGAAGCGCCCGAGCCACCGGACCGCAGCGCGCTCGTAACGCGCCGGATCGCCTCCCCTGAGCACCAGGCAGATGCGTAGCGCGTCGTCGAGCGCAACGCGGGGAAGTTCGAGCGCGGCGGCGGTCACGAGCGCCTCGTTGCCGGTCGCGAGCGCTCGCCTGAAACGGGTGTAGGGGGTCCCGTCGCTGGTCACGAACATATGTTCGTATACGTGTCAAGTGCCCGCTCCATCGGACCCTGCTGCGGCGGTCAAGGACGCTAAGACCGTGCAGAGCATCGGGTCGTAGGCGTAGGCTGCTTTCGCAGTGAAAGCGAGCGAGCGCGAAGCGGAATTGCTCGACACCGTGCTGGCGCGGGTCCGCGAGCGCTTGCCCAGCGATCAGGCGCATCCGTGCGAGGCGTTCGTGCGCCAGTACTACGGCTGGGTCTCGACCGACGATCTGGTCGAGCGCAGCCCGCTGGATCTGTACGGCGCCGCCGTCGCGCACTGGAATCTCACCCTGCAGCGCGAGCTGGGCGAGGCCAGGATTCGCGTCTACAACCCCGATTTCGAGCAGCACGGCTGGCGGTCACCGCACACGGTGCTCGAGATCGTGTCCGACGACATGCCGTTCCTGGTCGATTCGGTGACGATCGAGCTGGCGCGCCGCGGCTACGGCACCCAGCTGGTGATCCACCCCGTGATCTGGGTGCTGCGCGACGCCGAGGGTGCGTTGCTGGAGGTGCTCGAACCGGGCGCCGATGAGCCTGGCAGGCTCGCGGAATCGATCATCCACGTCGAGTTCGAACGTGAGCCCAGCCACGACCGGCTGGGCGAGCTGCACGGCCACATCGAGCGCGTACTGGGCGAGGTCCGCGCCGCGGTCGAGGACTGGCAGCCGATGCGCAGCATCGCGCAAGCGCTGATCAAGGAGCTCGGCAGCCGCCATGCGCCGGGGCCCGGGCACGACCTGCAGGAGAGCCGGAGCTTCCTGCGGTGGCTGGTCGACGACCACTTTGTGTTCCTCGGTTATCGCGAGTACAGGCTGGTCGCCAGCGGCGCCACGCCCCGCATCGAGGCGCTCGCCGACACCGGCCTGGGGATCCTTCGCGGCGAGCCGCTGACGCCTGTCACCGAGCTGAGCGAAAAGGCGCTGGCGCTGGCGCTGGCGCCGTCGCCGCTGGTGCTGACCAAGGCGAACTCGGTTTCGACCGTTCACCGCCGCGTGTACCTGGACTACGTCGGCGTCAAGCGCTTCGGCTCCGACGGCGTCGTGATCGGGGAGCGCCGCTTCCTGGGCCTCTACACGACCACCGCCTACCGCGAGAGCCCGGACGAGATCCCGCTGATCCGCGGCAAGGTCCGCTACGTGCGCAACCGCGCCGGCTTTCCCGCCGACAGCTATGACACGAAAGCGCTGATGGGGATCTGCGAGACCTATCCGCGCGACTCGCTGCTGCAGATCGAGCCGGAAGAGCTGTACCGGATCGCCGCCGGCCTGGCGGCGCTCGGGGAGCGCCAACGCGTTCGCCTGTTCGCGCATTCGGACGCGCTCGATCGGTTCGTATCGTGCATCGTGTGCATCCCTCGCGATCGCTTCAACACGGTCAACCGCTTGCGTGTTGCAGACATCCTGAAGCGGTCGCTCGGAGGCACGCAGATCGACTGGAGCGTGCAGCTCACGGCGTCGCTGCTGGCGCGCGTTCACTACATCGTGCATTGCCCGAACGGGATCCTCGAGCCCTACGACGAGGCCGAGATCGAGCGCGAGATCGTGGTTGCGACGCGGTCCTGGAAGGACGACCTCCGGGACGCGCTGATCGAGGAGCACGGCGAGCAGCTCGGGCGCCAACAGCTGTGGCGCTTCGAGGAAGCGTTCCCGGCCGCCTACCGCGATGATTGGCCGGCTCGCTCGGCGGTGGGCGACATCGCCAGGATCGAGGACCTGGCGCGACGCAGCGAGCCGATCCTGACGCTGTACAGGCCGCTCGAGGCGCCGGAGGGCTCGGTCCGCTGCAAGCTGTTCAGCCGCGTCGGCATCTCACTGTCCGACGTGCTGCCCACCTTCGAGCACATGGGCGCCCGGGTGATCGACGAGCGACCCTACGCGATCGAACCGGCCGAGGGCGAAGCGGCCTGGCTCTACGACTTCGGCATGCGCTGCGAGGCAGGCAATGTCGCGGACGTGCGCGAGCTGTTCGAGGATGCGTTCCTCGGCGTCTGGCGCGGCGAGCTCGAGGATGACGCGCTCAACCGTCTGGTGCTGCTCGCGGGACTCACCGGTCGCCAGATCTCGATCGTGCGAGCGATCGCAAAGTACTTGCGGCAGGCCGGCATTGCGTTTTCGGACAGCTACATGGAGCGTACCGTGATCGCACATCCGGGGATCGCGGCGTTGCTCGTCGAGCTGTTCAACGCGCGACTCGATCCAGATGCGCGCGACGAGCAGCTCGCGGCCGAGCTCGGCGAGGATCTGCGGGAGCGGATCGACGCCGTCGAGAGCCTCGACGAGGACCGTATCCTGCGCAGCTTCATGTCGGTCGTGCAGGCGATCCTGCGCACCAACTACTTCATGCGCGACGAAGCCGGCGCCGGCAAGCCGTACCTGTCCTTCAAGCTCGACCCGGCGCTGATCTCGGTGCTGCCGCTACCGCGCCCGCGGTTCGAGATCTTCGTGTACTCGCCGCGGGTCGAGGGTGTGCATCTGCGCGGCGGCAGCGTCGCCCGCGGCGGCCTGCGCTGGTCGGACCGCCGCGAGGATTTTCGCACCGAGGTGCTCGGGCTGATGAAGGCCCAGATGGTCAAGAACGCGCTGATCGTCCCGGTTGGCTCCAAGGGCGGGTTCGTCCTCAAGCGCCCGCCGACAGGAGGCGGCCGCGACGCGCTGATGCGCGAGGGCATCGCCTGCTACCGGATCTTCCTGGCGGGCCTGCTCGACCTGACCGACAACATCGTGGGCACCGAGCTCGTGGCACCCGCGCGTGTCGTGCGCCACGACGGTGATGACCCGTACTTGGTGGTCGCCGCCGACAAGGGCACGGCGACCTTCTCGGACATCGCCAACGAGGTCTCCGACGCCTACGGCTTCTGGCTCTCCGATGCGTTCGCGTCGGGGGGCTCGCAGGGCTACGACCACAAGACGATGGGGATCACCGCCCGCGGTGCGTGGGAGTCGGTCAAGCGCCACTTCCGTGAGCTCGGAACCGACATCCAGACGACCGACTTCACGGTCGTCGGGATCGGCGACATGGCCGGCGACGTGTTCGGCAACGGGATGCTGCTCTCGCCCCACATCAGGCTGGTGGCCGCGTTCAACCACGTGCACGTGTTCCTGGACCCGCACCCCGACGCGGCGCTCGGCTTCCAGGAGCGCCAGCGCCTGTTCGAGCTCCCACGATCGTCCTGGAGAGACTACGACGCGTCGCTGATCTCGCCCGGTGGCGGCGTCTTCGAGCGCAGCGCCAAGTCGATCCCGATCTCCGATCAGGTCAAGCAGGCGCTTGCGATCGATGCGCAGGAGCTGTCGCCGGCGGAGCTGATCCGCGCGATCCTGCGCGCGCCGGTCGACCTCCTATGGAGCGCCGGGATCGGCACTTTCGTCAAGGAGTCAGCGGAGGTCCACGCCGACGCAGGTGACAAGACCAACGACGCGATCCGGGTCGACGCCGCGCAGCTACGCTGCAAGGTCGTCGGCGAAGGCGGCAACCTCGGCTTCACGCAACGCGGCCGGATCGAGTACGCGCTGGCCGGCGGCGCCATCAACACCGACGCGATCGACAACGTCGCCGGCGTCAACTGCTCCGACCACGAGGTCAACATCAAGATCCTGTTGCGCTCGCTGCTGGCCGCTGGCGACATGACCTCCAAGCAGCGCAACGAGCTGCTGGCGCAGATGACCGATGCAGTCGCGCGGCGCGTGCTCTACGGGAGCTACACGCAAACGCTGGCGATGAGCCTCGCCTTGCGTCAGGCGGAGCGGATGATCGACGTCCACGCGCGCCTGATCTGCGAGCTCGAGCGCGTGGCCGGCCTCAACCGCGAGCTGATGTTCCTGCCGAGCGAGTCGGTGATCAACCAGCGCAAAGCCGCCAAGCGCGGGCTGACGGCGCCCGAGCTGGCGGTCGTGATGGCGTACTGCAAGATCCACCTGTACACGGAGCTGGTCGACTCCGACCTGCCCGAAGATCCATACCTCTCGCATGACCTCGAGCGCTACTTCCCGCCGCCGCTGGGTCCGGAGCCCGCAAGCGCCCAGGCGCAAGCGCAGTCGGCGCCGCCCGGCATGCCCGGCCACAGCCGCTACGTGCAGGCGATGCACACGCACCGCCTGCGCCGCGAGATCATCGCGACGGTCGTCGCCAACCAGCTCGTCGATCGCGCCGGCACGACCTTCGCGTTCCGCCTGTGCGAGGAGACGGGCGCTCCGCGCTCGATCCTTGCGCGCGCCTATGCGGTCGCGCGAGAGGTGTACGACATGCCGTCGTTCTGGGCGGCGGTCGAGGCGCTCGACGTCCAGGTCGAAGCGGGCACGCTGCTGTCGATGCAGATCGAGGCGCGCCGACTGGTCGAGCGCGCGACCCGTTGGCTGGTGCGCGCGAACCCGTCGTCGGTGGACATCTCGCTCACGATCGCTCGCTACTACGACGGCGCCCAGATGCTGTGGACGGCGCTGCCCGAGATGCTCGACCAGACCGATCGCACCGCATACGACGCGCGCGCCGGCGAGTTGCTGGCCGCGGGCGTCGGCAGGGGGCTGGCGCAGCGCGTAGCGAGCATGCAGTGGATGCTGCAGGTGTTCGACATCGTCGAGGTCTCGAACGCCGTGGGCCGCGAGCAGGAGGTGGTCGTGCAGGCGTTCTTCGGGCTCGGATCGCTGCTGAGGCTGAACTGGCTGCGGGATCGGATCATCGCGCTGCCGCGAGACAATCGGTGGCGGGCACGGGCCCGCGACGCGCTGTATGACGATCTCAACAGCCTCGCGCGCGTGCTGGCTCAGGAGGTGCTCGAGGCGGGTGGTCCGGCCGCGTCCAATGAGCAGGCGATCTCGACCTGGCAGGCGGGCCACGGCGCTGCGGTCGAGCGCTGCATGGGGATGCTCGCCGACATCGACTCCTCCGGCATCTACGACACGACGACGCTGCCGGTCGCCCTGCGTGAGGTCCGCAACCTCGTGCGCGCCGCCTCGGGCGCCTCACGGCACCCCGCGGCGATCAGCTCGGCCGGCTAGGGCTTCGCGTCGGTGCGCCGCCCGCGGGCGGCGCGCCACAGCAGCGCCAGCACCAGTGGGCTCACGCGCGCCAGGTCGATCAGGCCGGCCACCAGGAACGCCACCGGCCCGGTGACCAGCGCGCCCACGATCCTGGTTGGCGTACCCGATTGCACGCGCCCAAGCTATCGTCTCTGGGTGATGTCCACTTCACTAACGACGAGCGTCACCGAGCTGCCCGAGTCCCGGGTCCGCGTCGACGCGGTGATCCCGGCGGCCGAGGTCGAGCGCCGCGTGCAGCAGGCAGCCAAGGAGCTTGGCAAGGAGATGAAGGTCGCGGGCTTCCGCAAGGGCAAGGTCCCGCCGACCGTGGTGATCCGCCGCCTCGGGCGCGGGACCGTGCTCGAGGAGGCGATGCGCAAGTCGCTTGGCGACTGGTACGTGGACGCGATCAGCAACGCCGGGGTCGTCACGGTGGGCGAGCCGGACCTCGACGTCGGCGAGGCTCCAGGCGAGGGGCAGCCGCTGTCGTTTTCGATCGAGATCGGGGTCCGCCCGCGCGCGAAGCTGGGCCAGTACAAGGGCCTCGAGGTCGGCCGCCGCGAGCCCGAGGTCGCCGACGAGGTGATCGACGCCGAGCTCCAGCGGCTGCGGGAATCGTTCGCGACGCTGGAGACGGTCGAGCGGCCCGCGGAGCTCGGCGACCACCTCGTGATCGACTACGTCGGGACCGTGGACGGGGAGCCATTCGCGGGCGGCGAGGGCCGCGACCAGCTGCTCGAGCTCGGTTCGGGCCGGCTGATCCCGGGCTTCGAAGCGCAGCTCGTCGGTGCGCTGGCCGGCGAGCAGCGGGTGCTGGACGTCAATTTCCCCGAGGAGTACGCCGAGCATCTGGCGGGCAAGGCGGCTCAATTCTCCGTGACCGTCTCGGAGGTCAAGGCCAAGCGCCTGCCGGAGCTCGACGACGAGTTCGCGACCGAGGCGGCGGGCTTCGACACGCTGGCGGAGCTGCGAGAGGACATCGAAGCGCGCGCGCGCGATGCCGAGGCGCACAAGCTCGAGCACGAGTTCGAGCTGGCGGTG
This sequence comes from uncultured Solirubrobacterales bacterium, assembly GCA_963709135.1. Classification (GTDB taxonomy): domain Bacteria; phylum Actinomycetota; class Thermoleophilia; order Solirubrobacterales; family Solirubrobacteraceae; genus Palsa-465. The sequence goes on from CAVPVI010000015.1 coordinate 745,472, forward strand.
CTGGACGGTGCCGTGGCGGCAGCCGTGATCGATATTCCCGAGCAGCTCGTGCATGCGCGCGCTCACGAGCTGCTGCAGGAGACGCTCGGCGCGCTCGAGCGCCAAGGCATCTCGCGCGAGAACTACCTGACCTTCACCGGGATGGACGAGGAGCGGCTGGTGCACGAAGCCGAGCCCGAAGCCGCCAAGGGGCTTGCGCGCGAAGCCGTGATCGCGGCGATCGTCGAGGCAGAGCGGATCGAGCCCACCGACGAGCAGCTCCTGGACGCGCTGGCACCGACCGCGAAGCGGGGGGAGACCGAGCCCGAGAAGCTGCTCGAACGCCTGCGGTCCAACGGCCGGATCGAGCGCGTGCGCGACGATGTCGCCTCTCGCCAAGCTATCGCGCTGCTGGTCCGCGAGGCGAAGCCGATCAGCATCGCGGCTGCGCAGGCACGTGAAGCGCTGTGGACGCCGGACAAGGACAAGCCCTCGCAAGCGCCCGCTGACAAGCTCTGGACGCCCGGCGCCTGAGGGCGCATTCAGATCGACTCCGAGCCGTTTCCGTGCCGGACCGCGCTTGGGGGATTGCTACATTCGGCAGGAATCCGCCTGACGAAGGAAAAGAAGCGAGGACCATGAGCCCACTCGTACCGATGGTTGTCGAGCAGACCTCCCGAGGGGAACGAGCATTCGACATCTACAGCCGCCTGCTCAACGAACGGATCATCTTTCTGGGCACCCCCGTCGACGACCAGATCGCGAACTTGATCGTGGCGCAGTTGCTGCACCTCGAGTCCGAAGACCCCGACAAGGACATCTCGCTGTACGTCAACTCGCCGGGGGGCTCGGTCTACGCCGGCCTCGCGATCTACGACACGATGCAGTTCATCAAGCCGGATGTGCAGACGATCTGCGTCGGGATCGCGATGTCGATGGGCGCGCTGCTGCTGTCCGGCGGCGCACACGGCAAGCGCATGGCGCTGCCCAACGCGAAGATCCTGATCCACCAAGTCTCCTCGAGCTTCCAGGGACAGGCCACGGATATCGAGATCCACGCCAAGGAAATCATCGATGTGCGCCGCCGACTTGACGAGATCATCGCTCATCACACGGGCAAACCTGTCGATGAAGTTAGGAAGGACACCGAACGGGACTACTTCATGAGTTCCGAGGAGGCTAAGGAATACGGCATCATCGACCGCGTGATCTCGAAGCACTGAAGCTGTTGCTTGCAGCCCCGCGCTCGCAAGCAGCTAACCTTCAGCCGACGCTTCGGTGGCTGGTCGACGTACTCCAGGAAGAGAGATTGCATGGCACGTCCGACGGATTCCAACGAGCAGCTTCTGTGCAGCTTCTGTGGCAAGTCACAGCGGCAGGTCAAGAAGCTGATCGCAGGCCCGGGTGTGTACATCTGCGACGAGTGCATCGACCTGTGCAACGAGATCATCGACGAGGAGCTCACGACTCCACCGAGCTTCGACATCGAGAACCTCCCGAAGCCACGGGAGATCTACGCCGTTCTGAACGAGTATGTGGTCGGCCAGGAGCAGGCGAAGCGCTCGCTCTCGGTAGCCGTCTACAACCATTACAAGCGCGTCCAGATGATGCAGTCCGAGGATCGCGACATCGAACTGCAGAAGTCGAACATCCTGCTGCTCGGGCCGACCGGCTGCGGCAAGACGCTGCTGGCGCAGACGCTGGCGAAGATCCTCAACGTGCCGTTCGCAATCGCCGACGCAACCGCGCTGACCGAGGCCGGCTATGTGGGCGAGGACGTCGAGAACATCTTGTTGAAGTTGATTCAGGCGGCTGACTACGACGTCAAGAAGGCCGAGACCGGGATCATCTACATCGACGAGGTCGACAAGATCGCGCGCAAGGCCGACAACCCGTCGATCACCCGCGACGTCTCAGGCGAGGGTGTACAGCAGGCGCTGCTGAAGATCCTCGAGGGAACGACTGCCTCGGTGCCGCCGCAGGGCGGTCGCAAGCATCCTCACCAGGAGTTCCTCTCGATCGACACGACCAACGTGCTGTTCGTCTGCGGTGGCGCATTCGCCAACCTCGACCGCGTGATCGAGCGCCGGATCGGTCACCAGGGCGTCGGCTTCGGCGCCGCGATCCAGTCCAAAGAGCAGCGCGACACCGGCGAGATCTTCGAGCACTGCCTGCCCGAAGATCTCATGCAGTACGGACTGATCCCCGAGTTCATCGGCCGCCTGCCGGTGATGTCCGCGATCCACCAGCTCTCCCGCGACGAGCTGATGAAGATCCTCACCGAGCCGCGCAACGCGCTCGTCAAGCAGTTCCAGCGCTTCTTTCAGTTCGACGGGATCGAGCTCGTGTTCGCCGAGGAAGCCTTGTCCTCGATCGCTGACAAGGCCCTGGAGCGCGAGACCGGAGCCCGCGGCCTGCGCTCGATCATCGAGGAGGTTCTGCTCGAGGTTCAGTTCGAGCTGCCCTCCAGACGCGACGTGAAGAAGTGCGTGGTCACCAAGGAGACGATCGACAAGGGCGTCTCGCCCACGCTCGTCACGGTCGCCGCGCCCGAAGAGCAGCAGCCCGGCGAAGCTGCCGCTTAGGGCACCCTTAGGCCGTTAGGCCTGGCGGCCTAAGCGGTTGGGAGTTCGGCCTGGGGCCGAGCTCCCGGGCAGTAAGGGCACCCCTAAGCTGACGCCCAAGCCGCTTGCGTCTCCGATCAGGCCCCGGGTTAGACTGGCCTGGAATGGCTGATTTGGAGTCGCAGACGCGTTATGACCCTTCCGAGGTCGAGCCGCGGATCGTTGCCCAGTGGCTGGCGTCCGGGCTGTTTCACGCGGAGCCGGACGGGTCTGCCGCCGAGAACTACTCGATTGCGATCCCGCCGCCGAACGTGACCGGCTCGCTGCACATGGGCCACGCTTTCCAGGACTCGATCATGGACACGCTGATCCGCCATCACCGGATGCGGGGGCAGCGCACGAAGTGGATCCTCGGCACCGACCATGCCGGTATCGCCACGCAGAAGCAGGTCGAGGAGCTGCTGAGCTCAGAGGGCACGAGCCGCGAGGCGCTTGGGCGCGAGGCGTTCGAGCGCCGCGTCTGGGACTGGCGGGAGCGCTACGGCGGTCAGATCATCGGGCAGCTGAAGCGCCTCGGCGCAAGTTGCGACTACGAGGACGAGCGGTTCACGCTCGACCACGCGTACGTCGACGCGGTTCTGCGCGTGTTCGTCGCGCTCTACGAGAAGGGCTACATCTACCGAGACCGCTACCTGGTCAACTGGGACCCGGGCACGCGTTCGGCGATCTCGGACCTCGAGGTCGAGGACCGTGAGGTGACCGACTCCCTGTACTACATCGACTATCCGCTGGAGTCGGGCAGCGGCGCGATCACGGTTGCGACAGTCCGTCCGGAGACGATGCTCGCCGACACGGCGATCGCCGTCCATCCAGACGACGAGCGCTATCAGCGCCTGATCGGCGAGACCGCGATCCTACCGCTCGTCGGCCGCCGCCTGAAGATCATCGCCGACGCGTACGTCAAGCCGGAGTTCGGCACCGGCGCGCTCAAGATCACCCCCGGCCACGACCCCAACGACTTCGAGATCGGACGTCGCCACGGCCTCGCGGAGCTGAGCGTGATCGGCGAGGACGGGCGCATGCGCGCGCAGGCGGGCGAGCGCTTCGCTGGAATGACCGTCGCGGAGGCCCAGCATGCGGTCATCCAGGCGTTGCGGGAGCAGCGCCTGCTGACGCGCACGGAGCCGTACACGCACACAGTGCCGTTCTCGCATCGGTCGGGCGAGCGGATCGAGCCGCTCGTCTCCTTGCAGTGGTTCATGCGCATGGAGGAGCTCGCAGCACCCGCGATCGAGGCCGTCACGAGTGGGCGCGTGAAGTTTCACCCGGAGCGCTGGACCCGCGTCTACCTCGAATGGATGGCGAACATCCGACCGTGGTGCATCTCGCGCCAGCTGTGGTGGGGACATCAGATTCCGGTGTGGTATCGCGGCGAGGAGACCTACGTTGGCACGAGCGCCCCCGATGGCGAGGGTTGGGTGCGCGATCCTGACGTGCTCGACACCTGGTTCTCGAGCGCGCTGTGGCCGTTCGCGACGCTCGGCTGGCCGCAGCGCACCCGCGCCCTGCAAGCGTTCTACCCAACCGACGTGCTCGTCACAGCGCGCGACATCATCTTCCTCTGGGTCGCGCGGATGATCATGATGGGACTCGAGTTCGTGGGCGAGGTTCCGTTCGACGATGTCCACATCCACGCCGTCATCCAAGCGCCCGACGGCCGGCGGATGTCGAAGTCGCTGGGGACCGGGATCGATCCGCTCGATCTGATCAACGGCGGGCCGCGCCCACCGGTGTTCGCCGGCGGCGGCGAGTTCCCGGCATACGGTGCCGATGCCGTGCGGTGGGGGCTGCTGGCGATGTCCTCGGGCCAGGACGTGAAGTTCTCCGAGGACACGGTCGCGCAGGGACAGCGCCTGACCAACAAGCTCTGGAACGCCTCCCGCTTGATCCTGCTGCGCGTCGACCCGGGCACGCGCGCGCGGCCGCGACCATCGACCGTCGAGGACGAGTGGATCCTGCGGCGGCTGGAGCGCGCCAAGACGCAGCTGAACGCGCGGATCGAGCGCTACGACTTCTCGCGCGCCGCGTTCGAGCTCTACGACTTCGTCTACGGCGAGCTTTGCGACTGGTATCTGGAACTGGTCAAGCCGCGCCTGTATGACGGTGACGAGGCGACTGCGGCGACGTTGCTGCACGTGCTCGTCGAGACCGTGGCGCTGGCGCATCCCGTGATCCCGTTCGTGACCGAGGAGATCTACTCGCACATCCCGGGCATGGAGGGGCTGCTGGCGGCGCGCCCCGGCGGCGTGCCGGCCGCAGTCACCGGCGACGCCAGCAGCGACGCCGACGGCGACGGGCACGGGCACGGGCACGGCGAGGATGCCGAAGCCATCCTGCAGCGCACAATCGCCGCGGTGCAGGCGATCAGGGCCTGGCGCGACAGCGCCGGCGTGAAGGCCGGGGCGACTCTGCGCGCGCACCTTGAGGCTGATGGCTACGAGCAGACGAGCGCGCAACTGGCGCGGCTGACGCGCATCGAGCTGGTACCGGATGCCGACGCGGCCGCGGCCGCGTCGATCCCGATTCCGGGCGGCGTGGTCGAGATCCTCGCCGGCGGCGAGATCGATCCCGGCGCCGCACAGCGCGAGAACGAAGCCAAGCGCGCGAAGCTCGAGGCCGAGATCGCGCGGGCGCAGACCCGGCTGTCGAACGCCGGCTTCCTCGCCAAGGCGCCAGCCGCTGTGGTCGAGGCCGAGCGCGCCAAGCTGGCCAAGCTGCAGGAGGAGCTGGAGGCGCTGTGACGGCGCCGGAGGCCGAGCGCCGGCTGCTGGCGCTGGAGCTGTTCGGCATGCGCTTCGGCCTGGACCGCATGCGTCGGCTGCTGACTGTGATGTCGCACCCCGAACGGACGTTCGACTCGATTCACGTCGTCGGGACCAACGGCAAGTCCTCGACGACGCGCATGATCGCCGCGATCATCGCCGCGCATGGCCTGCGCACTGGCGCCTACCTGTCGCCGCACCTGGTGTCGTTCTGCGAGCGGATCCGGATCGGCGAGGCCGACCTGGATCCGGCCGCCTTCGGCGCGGCGGTGGCGCGGGCGCTGCGCGCTGCCGAGAAGGTCGACCGCAGCGCCGACCCGGACGACCGCGTCACGCAATTCGAGGTGCTGACGGCGGCCGCATTCTCCGAGCTCGGGCAGCGTGGGGTGGAGGTCGCGGTGATCGAAGCCGGGCTCGGTGGACGCTTCGACGCGACCAACGTGATCCCGTCGAAGGTGCAGGTGCTGACCAGCGTGGGCCTCGAGCACACGCGCTGGCTCGGGCCGACGGTGGAGGCGATCGCACGCGAGAAGCTCGATGTCGTGCAGCCGGGAGCGACGCTGGTACTCGGCAGCGGCTTGCATGCCGACGCCGACGCGGTCGCCGTAGAGGTAGCGGCGCAGCGCGGCGCCAGGATCGTGCGTGCCAGTGCCGACCCGGGCGCGCCGGTCGGCGCGCTCGGCGCCTTCCAGCGGCGCAACTTCGCCGCCGCGCGGGTCGCCGCCGGTGCTTACCTGGGGGCGTTGGACGGCGAGGCGGTGGCGGCGGCCGCCGCTGAGGTTCGGATCCCGGGACGCCTGCAGGTGTTCGACTCCGATCCACTGACGCTGCTCGATGGCGCGCACAACCCGGAGGGCATCGCGGCGCTGGTCGAGTCGCTGCCGGAGATCCGTGAGCGGGGCAGCGGGGGCCGGATGGTCGCCGTCGTGTCGATCCTCGACGACAAGGATGCGCCGACGATGCTCGCGCAACTCGTGCCCGTCTGCGACGCAATGGTCCTCACGAGCAGTCAAAATCCACGTGCGTTGCCACCTCCGACCTTGCAATCGCTCGCCGGGCAGCTCGGCCACCAGCACACCGAGGCAGTTCGCGACCCGCGCGCGGCGCTGGTTCGCGCGCGCGCGCTGGCCGGTCGCGAGGGCACGGTGTTGGCAACCGGCTCGATCTACCTGGTGGCGAACCTCGTATCTGAAGCCAGCGGCGTCGGCGGGCGGCGCGCATCGATGCTGTGAGCCAGGGTGACGACAATCAGCCCAGCTTCCTGTCGATGGTCGCGCTGGTCGCTGTCAGCGTCGCCGTGGTGATCCTCGTGTTCTTCCTGGTCGGCTATGAGTTCGGGCGCGCGTTCCTTTGAAGGGGTAGTTGCGGGCCCCGCCGATCCGACCATTACACTCGCTTGCGTTGATGTTCTACCTCGCTAGCTTCCTCGGCATCAAGAACAGCACCGTGCACCTCGTGGTGGACCTCTTGATCCTGTTCCTGGTCGTGATCTGGTTGTCGCTCGTCTATTGGACTTTCGCCGACGCCCGCCGGCGGATCGCCGATCCGCTGTTGATCGGCTGCGCCACCGTCGCCTCCCTGTTTCCGTTCGTCGGCAGCATCGTCTACCTGATCGTGCGTCCGCCCGAGTATTTGGAGGACGTGCACGAGCGCGAGCTCGAGATCCAGGCCGCCGAAGCGCGGCTCGCCGAAACCGGCATTCTGCTCTGCCCGTATTGCGACCACTACATCGAGAAGGACTTCTTGAGCTGCCCGACGTGCATGCGCAAGCTCAAGGATCCGTGCGCCAACTGCGGACGCCCGCTTGAACCCGAATGGAAGATCTGCCCGTTCTGCGAAGTCGAGGTCGGCGGCGCGCCGGCACCGGCGCGCCGCAACCGGCGGCGCAGCACCTCCGAGCAGAGCGTCGGCGGTCCCCCCACGGTATAAACGCGGCCGTAGTAGCCCGGCGCTGGGCGCCGGTCGCCGCATGTCCATCCGAGAACCACCAAGGAAGCAGGCCTCACCATGGAACGCACGCTCATCCTCGTCAAGCCCGACGCGTTCGCGCGCAACCTGACCGGCGAGATCATCGCCCGCTTCGAGCGCAAAGGGCTCAAGCTGGCGGCGCTCAAGCAGACCACGCTGACCACCGAGCTGGCCGAGCGCCACTACGCCGAGCACGCCGGCAAGGGGTTCTTCGGCGAGCTGGTCGATTTCATCACCTCGGGCCCGCTGGTCGCGATCGTGCTCGAGGGCGAGTCGGCGATCGAAGCCGCGCGCCAGGTGATCGGCGCCACCAACCCGCTTGCAGCTGCGCCCGGCTCGATCCGCGGCGACTTCGCGATCGAGGTCGGCGAGAACATGGTGCACGGCTCAGATTCGCCCGAATCATCCGCTCGCGAGGTGGCACTTTTCTTTCCGGAGCTTTAAGCGGCCCGCTGATCCTGGCTTCAGGGTCGCCGCAGCGGAAGACGATCCTGGAGCAGCTCGGCGTCGAGTTCTCGATTGTCGTGCCCGAGGTAGAGGAGCTCGACAGCGGCCCGCCGCATGAGCTGGCGATCGAGAACGCCTACCGCAAGGCGGCCGTGGTGGCCGCCGAGCATCCCAGCGCGCGCGTGCTCGGCGTCGACACGGTCGTCGCGCTGGGCGCGCGGGTGTACGGCAAGCCGGCGGATCGCCAGCAGGCAGGCGAGGTTCTGCGTGCGCTCGCCGGCCGCCGTCACACGGTCATCAGCGGCATCTGCGTGATCGACTGCGACGGGCGTGCGCATACGGCTGCAGCGAGCACCGCGGTCAGCTTCCGGGCGCTGGCGGAGGCCCAGGTGCAGTGGTATCTGGACAGCGGCGAGTGGCGTGAGCGCGCCGGTGGGTACGCGATCCAGGGCCGCGGCGCCGCGCTGGTGGCCGCGATCGAGGGCGACTACCTAAATGTTGTCGGTCTGCCCGTACCGACGCTGCTCGACCTGCTGCCGGGTCTGCTCGGCTAGTTGACAGCGTCGCTACAAATTCCTGCCGCGGTTTCGTTTTCCAGCGGTTTTCTGGTTAATTCGGGGCGGCCGAGCGGGCCCGTGCCAAATGCGTCCGCTACACTGCGTGCCGACGGGAACTCCTCTTTGGAAGCCTCCTCTCCGGGGCCCGTTGCCCTCCTTTATCTCCGTCTCGTACCCTCGGTCTCGCATGGGCTTTTTCACGTACATGACTGGTTTTGGTGGCCGCGACATGGCGGTCGACCTTGGCACGGCCAACACGCTCGTTTACGTCCGCGGGCGCGGCATCGTGCTGTCCGAGCCGAGCGTGGTGGCGGTCGACTCACGCACCGGTGAGGTGCACGCGGTCGGGATCGAGGCGAAGCGCATGCTCGGGCGCACGCCGGGAACGATCTCGGCGATCCGCCCACTCAAGGACGGCGTGATCGCGGACTTCGAGGTGACCGAGGAGATGCTGCGGCACTTCATCCAGAAGGTCCACCAGAACCGCTGGGCGCATCCGCGCGTGATCGTGTGCGTGCCGAGCGGCGTCACCGGCGTCGAGAAGCGCGCGGTGGAGGAGGCGTGCCTGTCGGCGGGCGCGCGCCAGGCATACCTGATCGAGGAGCCGATGGCGGCGGCGATCGGCGCCGGGCTGCCGGTCGGCGAGCCGACCGGCTCGATGGTGGTCGACATCGGCGGTGGCACCAGCGAGGTGGCCGTGATCTCGCTCGGCGGGATCGTCGTCTCGCAGTCGATCCGGATTGGCGGCGACGAGCTGGACGATGCGATCGTCAACTACGTCAAGCGGGAGTACAAGCTTCTGATCGGCCAGCAGACGGCCGAGGAGGTCAAGCTGGAGATCGGCTCGGCGTACCCGATGGCCGAGGAGGTCCAGGCCGAGATCCGTGGTCGCGACATGGTCTCGGGCCTGCCCAAGACGGTCGTGCTGACCAGCGAGGAGATCCGTGGCGCGCTCGAGGAGCCCGTCTCGCAGATCATCGAGGCGATCAAGGAGACGCTCGACCGCACACCGCCCGAGCTTTCCTCCGACATCATGGATCGGGGTATCATGATGGCCGGAGGTGGATCGTTGTTGCTGGGCTTGGAGGAGCGCCTGCGTCATGAGACCCAGATGCCGGCGCATCTCGCGGAGTCGCCGCTGACGTGCGTCGCGGTCGGCTCGGGTAGGTCGCTCGAGGAAGTCGACGCGATCCGCCGTTCGAGCAAGAATTCACGTAACCGGCGGCGTCGCTACTAGCCCCGGGGGCGGAGCACCCTCTTGGAGATACGGATCTCGTGCACGACAAGCAAGTACGGCGCCGGCGGGCAGTTCTCGGGCTGCTCGTCGGGGCATCGCTGATCCTGCTGACGGCTTACTTCGGCGAATCGCCGGCCAGCCCGCTGCACAGCGTGCAGCGGGGGATCGTCGAGGTTCTCTCACCGGTTCAGGAGGGTGCCAGCAAGGTGCTCTCGCCGGTGCGCTCGGCCGCCAACTGGGTGTCCGACACGCTCAACGCCAAGTCCGAGGTCGGCCGCCTGCGTACGGACAACGAGCAGCTCGAGGCCAGGCTCGCGGCGCTGCAGCAGGACGGGATCGATAACGCGCACCTGCGCAAGCTGGTCGGACTCGACGACAGCAACGGGATCGACGCCTACAACCCGGTGACCGCCGACGTGATCGGCCAGGACCCGACGCTCTGGTACCAGACGATCGAGGTCGACAAAGGCTCTCAGGACGGCGTCAGCGACAACGACGCGGTGATCGGCGACGACGCCCTCGTCGGCAAGGTCTCGACCGTCGGGCCGAGCTTCTCGATCGTGACGTTGCTGACCGACCCGACGTTCGGCGTCAGCGCCGAGGTCCAGGACGGCAACGGCGACATCGGCGTGCTGCTGCCGCAGGCCGGCAACCCCGAAGCACTGCTGCTGACCGACCTGAGTACGACAGCGCCAATCAGCTCCAACCAGCTCGTGGTCACCTCCGGCTACACCGACCCCAGCGATTCGGCGCTCAGCTCACTGTATCCCCCGGGGATCCCGATCGGCAAGGTGTCCGACTTCAACGAGGACACGCTGTCCAACGACCGCCAGGTGCAGGTGACCCCATCCGTCGATCTGCGCAACCTGCCGTTCGTCCAGATCCTGACGCGCGCGACCGCCACCACGCAGCGAGCGCAGGTGCCGTGAGCGAGTTTCCCCTGCGACTGACGCTGCGGATCGCGGTGATCGCGTTCGTGGCAGTCGTGATCCAGGAGGCCGCGATCTCGCAGATCTCGATCTTCGGCGTGAGCGCCGACATCACGCCGCTGGTGGTGATGTCGGTCGGCCTGCTGTGCGGGTCGCTGGCCGGAGCGTGGACCGGGTTCGGAGTGGGATTGCTGGTCGATCTGGCGCTCGTGCAGACGCTCGGCGTGACCTCGCTGCTGTACATCGCGATCGGCTACTGGTCCGGGCGCCTGCGCGAGCTGCGCGACCCCTCGCACGGGCTGGTTCCACTCGCCGCCGGCGCCGCTGCGACCGCGGTCGCGGGAATCGGGATGGCGATCATCCAGTTCCTGCTCGGCGTCGACGCGCCGGTCAGCCTGCTGCTGTTCCAGCAAATCTTTCTGACCGTACTGGTCAACACGCTGGTCGCGTTGCCGGTATATGAGATCGTCCGGCGCATAATCTACCGAGCGTTGCCGCGCGATCCGCAGCGCCGCCGTGCGCGCTCCTCGGCCTACTCGGCGGCGGCGCTGAGCCCGGTGCACCGCCCGTCAGAGCGGTTGGGGCGAGCGTCGAGGCGTTCGCGATGAGGCATCTGCCCGAAGACCGGACACCGCCGATGACGCCCCAGCTGGCGCGGCGCGTGACGATCGTCGGCAGCGTGGCGCTGATGATGTTCGCCGTGATCTTCTTCCGGCTGTGGTTCCTGCAGGTTCTGTCCGGCAGCGAGTACGCCAAGGCCGCGAGCGTCAACTACGTGCGCAGCATCACGATTGCGGCTCCCCGCGGGGAGATCCTCGACAGTGCCGGCAACGTGCTGGTCGACTCGGCGCCCGCCAATGCGGTCGAGATCGAGCCCGACGCGCTGCCGGTGCCGGTGACGCTCTCGAACCTGATCGATCAACCGGCGCGCGATTACGTCGTGTATGACCGTCTGGCGCAGGTGCTGGCGCTGTCCACCAAGCCGAGCGCCTGTGAGGTCGTAGATCATGGCACCCGGCAGCTCGCGCCGGTCCCGTGCGCGGTCGCGCAACAAGTCGAGCTGCTGCCGTTCGCGCCGGTGACCGTGGAGACCGACGTCAGTAGCTACGTGCTGTACTACTGGGCCGAGCGCCAGAGCGAGTTCCCCGGGGTACAAGTCGCGCAGGTGTCGCTGCGCCAGTACCCGCAGGGGTCACTTGCAGCGCAGGCGCTGGGAACGGTCGGTCCGATCAGCAAGGCTGAGCTCAAGGACAAGCAGCGCTTCAAGGGGGTCAACCAGCAGGCGGTCGTCGGCCAGTCCGGCCTGGAATGGGAGTACCAGCAGTACCTGCAGGGCGTCAACGGCGAGCAGAAGGTGCGCGTGAACTCCTACAACCAGTTCGAGGGCTACCTTCCTGCGGTGGCGCCGATTCCCGGTGACAACCTCAGGACCTCGCTGAATACGCAGCTGCAGAAGGTCGGCGAGGCGGCGCTGGCGGAGTCGATCGACACCAACCAAGGGACTGGCGGCGCGTTCGTGGCGATGAACCCGCAGGACGGCGAGGTCTACGCGATGGGGTCGGCGCCGACGTTCGACCCCAGCATCTTCACCAAGCCGATTTCGGATTCCGCCTACAAGGCGTTGATCAACCCCGACAACGGCTATCCGCTGGTCAACCGCGCGATCGACAGCCAGGGCCCGACCGGCTCGACGTTCAAGGTGATCACGGCGACCGCGGCGCTGCAGAGCGGCGTCTGGTCGCCGGGGGACACCTACGACGACGCCGGACAGTTCTGCATCGACGGCGAATGCCGCCACAACGCCGGCGGCGCGGCCAACGGCGTGCTCGACCTCGTCAACGCGATCCGCGTCTCCTCGGACGTGTTCTTCTACAACCTAGGCGCCTTGCTGAACGCCAATCCCGTGACCGACCCCAACGGCGGCGCGCTGCAGCAGTGGGCGCGGAACTTCGGGATCGGCCAGGCGACCGAGATCGACCTTCCCGGTGAAGATACGGGCACGCTGCCGACGCCCGCCTGGCGTGCGCACGAGAACCTGCTCGAGCAGGAGTGCGAGGACGCGACCGGGCCGTACACGGGCAAGCCCAAGCACCCGGCGGCGGACGGTGGTTGCGGGATCGCGATCATCCCCCCGGAGACGTGGACGGTCGGTGACAACATCAACATGGCGGTCGGGCAGGGTGACGTACAGGCGACGCCGTTGCAGTTGGCGGTCGTGTACGCGGCGCTTGCCAACGGTGGCACGATCGTGCGTCCGCACCTGGGTCTCGATGTCCAAACCTCCGACGGGACGGTGTTGCAGAAGCTGGTGGCGCCGGCGCCGCGGCACATCAAGATCGATCCCACAAACCTGGACACGATCCGCGCGGGGCTGCGCGCCGCCGCCTCGCAGCCGGGCGGCACCTCCGACGACGTGATGGGCAACTTCCCCGAGCAGGTCTACGGCAAGACCGGAACCGCTCAGTACAACGACCAGCAGGACTATGCGTGGTACGCGTGCTTCGTCCCGGCGAGCGCGACCACCAAGCCGATCCTGATCGTGGTTACGGTCGAGCAGGGCGGCTTCGGCGATGTGGCGGCCGCGCCGGTGGCGCGGCAGATGCTGTCGCAATGGTTCTTCGGCACCCCGGGCGCCTACACGGCGGGAAAGTCGACGTCGCTGTGAGCATCACGTCGATTCGCGTGACCCAGGACCCGGTGGAGGCGACGCCGTCGCCGTGGCTGTCGATCGACCCGCTGATGATCCTCGCGGTACTCGGGCTGGTGGCCTGCTCGCTGGTCACGCTCAACGGCACCGTCGGCTCCTATTACGCCGAGCACCAGGGCATCTATGCGGGGATGGGGCTGCTCGCTGCCGTGATGGTCACGCTGTTCGATTACTCGCGCCTGCGCGAGTACCGCTACGTGGCATACGGCTTGCTGATCGCCCTCAACGTGATCGTGTTCGGGATGCCGGAGGTGAACGGGGCCAGACGCTGGATTCCGTTGCCGCTGCTGCAGTTCCAGCCATCGGAGTTCGGCAAGCTGCTGTTGATCATCGCGCTGGCGGGGATCGCCGTCGGCCGGGGACGGCAGCTGCACGAGCGCGGTACGACCACCCGCATCATGTTGCTGGCGATCATCGGCGCGATGATCGTGATCCCGCAGCCGGACATCGGCACAGGGCTCGTATACGTGACGATCGCTGTCTCGATCCTGTTCTTCGCGGGCACGTCGTGGAAGCAGATGACCGCGCTGGCGGCGCTGTTCGGGACCGCGATCGTGCTGGTGATGGGCGTCGGGCCGGCACTTGGGGTGCACGTGCTCAAGGGCTATCAGGAGCAGCGGTTGACCACCTTCCTGCACCCGCCGCAGAATTGCACCACCAAGGATCCCACCTGCTACCAGCTGCAGCAGTCGCTGATCGCGATCGGCTCGGGCGGCAAGACGGGGCGTGGCGCAGCCGGGGCGACGCAGGCGAAGTTCGACTTCCTGCCCGAGGCCCAGGACGACTTCGTATTCGCCGTCCTCGGCGAGTCCTACGGGTTCGTCGGCGCGGCACTCGTGCTGTCTCTGTATGCGCTGCTGATCTGGCGGATCTTGCGCGTGCTGATGCTGGCCAAGAATCTGTTCGGCACGCTGATCGCGGGCGGCGTGCTCGCGATGCTGATGTTCCAGGTGTTCCTCAACGTTGGCATGACGATCGGGATCATGCCCGTCACAGGAGTACCGCTGCCGCTGATGAGCTACGGCGGCTCATCGGTGCTCGTCACCTTCATCGCCATCGGCCTGTTGCAGTCGATTCACATCCAGGCACGGATGTCATCGGCAGGCAAGGCCAGGCTGCTGATTTCGTGAGGATGGCCGTCACGCGACGCCACCGTCACTCCACTTCGCCCCGCCGCTGCGCGGCCGGGCGCACGAATGACAAAGGACTGAGGACAATTGAAGAAGCAAGTACTCGTCAGCGTCGACCGGGGTGAGACCCGGGTCGCGCTGCTTGAGGCAAGCGGCAACGTGCCAGCGCGCAAGCCCGGCACGGCTGTGCGCCGCAGGCGCAAGCCGGCCAACCCGGGGGCGGGCTACCGCGTCGCCGAGTTGTACCTCGAGCGTCGCGGCGCCCGCTCGATCGTAGGCAACATCTACAAGGGGCGGGTCGACAACGTGCTCGCCGGTCTGGAGGCGGCGTTCGTCGACATCGGCCTGGACAAGAACGGCTTCCTGCACGTCGACGAAATCGTGCTGCCGGGAGTCGAAGCTCCGCGCCGCGGGCGCGACGGCGGCCGTGACCAGCGCCAGATCACGGACATGCTGAAGCCAGGCCAGGAGATCGTCGTACAGGTGGTCAAGGACCCGCTGAAGACCAAGGGCGCGCGACTCTCGATGGACCTGACGATCGCCGGCCGCTACATGGTCTACGCCCCGTATGGCGAAGGCGTCGGCGTCTCGCGCCGGCTCGACGACAAGGAACGCGACCGGCTGCGCAAAGAGGCCGCGAAGCTCGATCTCAAAGGCGCCGGGGCGATCATCCGGACCGCCGCCCAGGGAGCGGTGCGCGCCGACCTCGAGCGCGAGCTCCTTTACCTGTTCAAGCTCAACCAGGTCCTCTCCAAGCGCGTCGACGAGATGTCAGCGCCGGCGCTGGTCTTCCAGGAGGCGGACCTCTCGGTGCGGGTTGTGCGCGACATCTTCTCGGACGCGTTCGAGCGCGCGATCGTGGACGACCCCAAGCAGCACCACCGGCTGATGTCGTTCTTCTCGCGCACGGCGCCGGATCTGGTCGAGCACGTCGAGCTGTGGTCCGAGCCCAAGCCGCTGTTCGAGGCGTTCGGGGTCGACGCCGTGCTCGAGTCGACGCTCGAGCGGCGTGTCGATCTCCCCAGCGGCGGCTACCTGATGATCGACTACGCCGAGGCGTTGACGGTAATCGACGTCAACTCCGGCAGCTTCATCGGCCGCGGCAAGGGAGCCCGGCTCGAGGACACGATCACCAAGACCAACCTCGAGGCCGCCGAGGAGGTCGTGCGCCAGCTGCGCCTGCGGGACATCGGCGGGATCATCGTGATCGACTTCATCGACATGGCGCGTGCACGCAACCGCGACGCGGTGCTCAAGACGCTGCGCAAGGCGCTCGAGGAGGACCGGACCAAGACCTTCGTGGTCGAGATCTCGCCGCTGGGGCTGGTCGAGATGACCCGCCAGAACGTCACCGAGGGGGTCCGCGAGATCATGACCAGGCACTGCCCGACGTGCCACGGGGAGGGTGTGATCAAGTCCGAGGAGACGATCGCGATCGAATTCGAGCGTCGCATGCGCGAGTTGGCCACCACCACCAAGGCCGACGCCCTGCTGCTGCAGATGAACCCGCGCGTCAGCGCCGAGTTCACGGCCAACGAGGCGCGGGTGCTGCAGGTGATCGAGCAGGACACCGGTAAGTGGTTCCACTTCGAGGGCTCCGAAGGGCTACCGCTCGAGCACTTCGCGGTGCTACTGGAAGGCGACCGCGAGCAGGTGCTGCAGCGCGCGCTCCCGTTCCGCGAGGGCGAGGAGGTTCACGTCGAGATCGTCGAACCGCACATGTACAGCCCCGGAGACGCCGTTGCCAAGATCGACGGCTACATCATCTCGGTCAAGGATGCCGAGCGCGCGGTGGGGGAGAAGCGGCTTGTGCAGATCGTCGAGGTGGGCCGCACTTCGGCCAGTGCCAGGCTGATCGACACGCCTGCGCTAGAGGCCGTGGCCGTGCCGGCGGCCGCTGAGGAGCAGGCCGAGCTGACTGCGGACGAGGCGCAGGAGAGCGCCCGACGCCGCGGCCGCCGCGGCGGCCGCCGCCGGGCAGCGCCGAGGGCATCGCCGACGCCCGAGCCGGCGGAGGCGGCGGAGGCGCCTGACGGCGCCTCCGTTGGGTAATTGCCTGCGGCAATTACCCCGGGATGCGGGTGAGGCGAAGGCGCCTGCGGCGCCTCCGTTGGGTAATGCCTGCGGCAATTACCCCGGGATGCGGTGAGGCGCAGGCGCCTGCGGCGCCTCCGTTGGGGAATTACGGAGCCGCCTTGCGGCGGCTCCGTAAGGGGATTGCCCGGAGGGCAATCACCCGGTTACGGCAGGGCGCGATCGAGCCGCGGGGTTGTTTCAGGCGGCGAGCTTGCTTGTGTGGTGGCGGATGCGCTCTAGGTCGTCCGCGAGGCGGTCCATGGTGCTGCGGGACGCGGCGGCGCGACCGAAGTCGGTGATCGCGGCGAACTGTGCGAGCTGGGTGCTGGCCGCGTCGATCCGGCCCTGGATCTCCCGGAACAGAAGCACGATCGCGGCGGCGTCGTCGGTGCGCGCGGCTTCGATCCTGCCGTTGGATTCGAGTGCGCCCATCACCCGCAGATCGTGGGTGAGGCGGGCGACGCTGTTGGAGACGCCGCGTAGGTGCTTGCCGAGGCGCTCGAGCCCGAGTCGCAGCCTGGCGAGCGCGTCGTCCAGGCAGCCGGCGAGGCGCGCGACGTCCTGCAGGCGCCGGAGCCACCCTGCCGGGTCCATCTCGCTGGTCTGCTCGTCGGCGAGCAATTCGGCGACGAACAGGCTTGCCATCTGCGACTGCAGCTTGGCGACCGACACGCGAAAGCCAACTTCGCCCAGCAGCCCATCCGCGCCCTCGAGATCTCGCGACAGCTCGCCGATCACGCTGCGCATCGAGTCGGACGAGCGGCGCATGATGCCGGCCACCGTGTGCAGCACGACGCCGTCATCGCCGAGTCGCGTGGAGGCAAGCAACGCGTTCAGCGAGAACAGGCGCAGGCTCTCGGCAAGCTCGAGCACGAACCCCGACTTGGTGGTCAGTTCGCGGCTCAACTCCGTCAGCTTGGCGTGCCCGTCGAGGCCTGCACCGAACAGGCCGTCGAGGAAGCCGGCGACCGAGTCGCACGCCTCCTGGATCGAGACCAGCGGCGTGCGAAAGCCCTGGACGCGCTCGATGGCGGAAGCCGACAGCTGTCCCGCCCGGCTCGCCAGCTCAGCTGCGAGCGCCGTGTTCATGAACGACTGATAATCGGGAAAGCCGGCGCCCGCGAGGATCTCGAGCAAGCGCTCGGTGGACGTCAGCATCGCCTGCTTGCGGTCCACCTCCCGCTCGCCGCCGAGCTTCAATTCGAGCGCGCGCAGCTCTGGATAGACGGCCTTGACGGTATCCAACAGCGGGGTCGACGGTTTCAAGCGCACCGACAGGTAGCCGCCTTGGCAGGGTGTGACCATCGCCATCACCCAGTACGGCTCGTCGGTCTTGGCGCGATTCTTGACATAGGCGGCAATCGCCTGGCCCTGCTCGATCGTGTCCCATAGCAGCTTGAACACGCAACGCGGCATGTCCGGATGGCGGACCAGGCTGTGCGGCTTGCCGATCATCTCCGCTTCCTCATACGCCGCGACGCGGGCGAACACGTCGTTGCCTGACTGAATGATGCCTTTGGCGCTTGTCGTCGAGAAGAACAGCTCGTCGATCCCGAACTCGCGCTCTATTTCAATAGCGGCCACGGTCCGATACTCGGCTGAACAGGCCTCGAGTTGAGCGAGCGCTCCACGTAGGGAGCCACCGCCGCGCGGGACGACGATCGCGTAGAATCGCGTCGGCCGGCGTCGTGGCCGTCGCGGGTCATGGCTGCTCCGGGCCGGTGCGCCGGGCCGGTGATGACGTCCGGGCATCGCAGGCCGTATTCTCGAAAGAACATGTACGCAATCGTCAAGACCGGCGGTAAGCAATACCGCGTCCAAGAGGGCCAATGGCTGCTCGTCGAGCGCCTGCCGGCGCCGCAGGGCGAGCGGATCTCGCTGGATCCGCTGCTCTACGTCAACGGCTCTGAGCTGATCGATGGCGCCGAGATCGGACGCGTGGCGGTTACCGCCACCGTCCTCGGCCACGAGCGCGGGCCCAAGCTCCGCGTCGTCAAGTTCAAGCCCAAGCGCGGCTACAAGCGCCGCAACGGCCACCGTCAGGAGCTGACTCGCATCCTCGTTACCGACATCGCGGCCGCGAGCACATCCGTCGCGGCGCCTGCCGCGGCTGCCCCGCCGGCGCCTGTGAGCGCCGATTGGCAGCCAGCCGCCGCCGTCGCGGATGTCACTCAAACGACTACGGAGGTCACTGATGGCGCATAAGAAGGGGCTCGGCTCCTCACGCAACGGCCGTGACTCCAACGCCAAGCGCCTCGGCGTAAAGGTCTTCGCCGGCCAGACCGTGACCGGCGGCGAGATCATCGTGCGCCAGCGCGGAACCGTCTTTAAGCCGGGGGATGGCGCCGGGATCGGCCGAGACGACACGATCTACGCCCGCGCCGCGGGGGTCGTCGAGTTCACGCGCGGCCGCCGGGGCCGCGTGATCTCGGTGCTCGCAGCGGATGCGCCGCCGGCGGCTGAGAGCGCCCGTACGAATTAGGGCACCCGCAGAAATTACTGACGTTTCCGACGGCGAGATAGGGGACCAAGGCGTGTCCGGGCCGACAAACCTGTGCGTGGGGCGCCGGATTGTCCATGCGGGCTCGAAAATCGACACCTAACGGACAATCCATCCCCGCGCCGGTCAGATTGTCCGGTCGAGCACGTCTGAGCGCGCCCCCGGCGATCTCCCCACGTGCTGCGTGGCCCTCTCCCGCAGCGACTCCCGAGGTTCGCAAGCTGCGGATCGCGCGGGCGGCCAATGCCGCCGCCGCGACTTC
This sequence comes from uncultured Solirubrobacterales bacterium, assembly GCA_963709135.1. Taxonomy (GTDB): domain Bacteria; phylum Actinomycetota; class Thermoleophilia; order Solirubrobacterales; family Solirubrobacteraceae; genus Palsa-465. Next base: position 764,650 of record CAVPVI010000015.1, read on the forward strand.
CGGCGACCGGGGGTTTGCACGTGGGTGTAGGCTGGATTCCGGAGGCTTGATTGGAGCGCTCGGACCACGCACCGCAGCCGGCAGGATCGGGAGAGTACGTCCTCGAGCGCTCGATGCTGGCTCCGGCGGCGCTGCTGGAAGCCCTGCCGGACGCCGTCGTGGCGGCCACCCGCGACGGTCGGATCGCGTTCGTGAACTCGCTCGCCGAGCAGTTGTTCGGTTACCAGCGGGCGGATCTGACCGGCAGGCCGGTGTCGGTGCTGTGGCCGGCGCGTGTGCAGGATCGTTACGCCAAGAACATGGAGCGCTACTTCGCCAACGAGCACCCGATGCGCTTTACGAGCGAAGCCTGGGGCCTGCGACGAGACGGCTCTGAGTTCGTCGGTGAGATGAGCTGGGGGGTGGTCGAGACCACACTCGGGCCGTTGCTGCTGGCGATCGGTCGCGATGTCTCGCAGCAGCGGCTGATGGCGAAGCGCGTGCGGGCCGTCGCCGCGATGGGCGAGCGCGCGCTTGCGGGCGCCGATCCCGTGAGCCTTGCGGCGGAGGCGGTCGAGCTGCTGCGAACCACGCTGCCGGTTGCAGGCGCCGCCGTGCGGGTCGCCGGCGGTGCGCCGATCGCCTCGTATGGCGACACGCGCACGCCGCGGGTCGTGCTGCCGATCGGCACCGGCGACGAGCTGCTGGTCGCACCCGAGCGAGAGCTCGCCGACGCGGAGATGAGTCACGTACGCGCCGTTGCGAACACGCTCGCGACGGCGCTCGCCCGCCTGCGCGAGGAGCAACGGGTCCGCCACGAGGCGGTGCATGACCCGTTGACCGGGCTCGCAAATCGAACGCTGCTGGCCGCGCAGCTGCGGAGCGCCCTCGCGCGCTCCGCGCGTGAGGGCACGCTCACCGGCGTCCTGTTCGTCGATCTCGACGACTTCAAGGCAATCAACGATGTCTACGGCCACGCGGTCGGCGATGCGGTGCTGGCTGAACTGGCCGCGCGCTTGCACACGGGGGTTCGGCCCAGCGACACCGTGGCGCGGCTCGGTGGCGATGAGTTCGTTGTCGTCTGCGAGGACATCGACGAGCCCACGGCATTGGCACTGAGCCGGCGCCTGCTCGACTCGGTCTGCGCCCCGTTCACGCTCGGGGAGGTCACGCACCAGCTGTCGGCGAGCATCGGCATCGCGCTCGGGTACGCCGGTCCGGACGAGCTCCTCCACGACGCAGATGCGGCCTGCTACCGCGCAAAGTCGCGCGGACGCGCCCGTGTCGAGCTGTCCCGTTGAGCGTGCAATTTCGCGGGCAAATTGCACCGCATCGCAAGGATGCGCGCACGTGCAATTTCGCAGGCGAAATTGCGTTGGGAGAAGCTTCGCTTCTCCCCGGCGCCGGCCACGAGCTGGTTTACGGTGACAATACGTGACGTGAAGGATCGAGCCAGGATCTTCGTGCTCGCCGGCGGCGGCGGCGATGGTTGCCTCAGCTTCCGGCGTGAGGCGCACGTCCCCAAGGGCGGACCCGACGGCGGCGACGGCGGGCGCGGCGGCGATGTGATCCTCGTGTGCGACGACTCGCTGCGCGACCTCGAGCACTTCCGCCGCCGCTCGCACTTCAAGGCGTTGCGCGGAGGGCATGGCCAGGGGTCGCAACGGCATGGCATCGACGGCGAGACGCTGCTGATCGGCGTGCCGCCGGGGACCGAGGTGCTGGTCGAAGCGGATGGCACCACGTACGACCTGGTGGCCGCCGGCCAGCGTGCGCTCCTGGCGCGTGGGGGCTCGGGAGGGCGCGGCAACAAGCGCTTCGCGGCACCCACGCACCAGACGCCGAGGTTCGCCGAGCGCGGCGCCAGCGGGGAGGAGAGCTGGATCACGCTGGCACTGAAGCTGCTCGCGGACGTTGGGCTCGTCGGCTTGCCGAACGCCGGCAAGTCCTCGCTGCTCTCGCGCCTGACGCGCGCGACGCCGAAGGTTGCCGCGTACCCGTTCACGACGCTCGCGCCCGTATTGGGCACGCTGCACGCCGACGACCGTCAGCTCGTGATCGCAGACATCCCGGGGCTGATCGAAGGGGCGAGCGCCGGCGCCGGACTCGGTCACGACTTCCTGGCGCACATCGAGCGCACGCGCCTGCTCGTGCACGTGCTCGACCTGGCGCCGCTGGACGGCTCAGACCCGGTCGCCAACCACGCGACCATCGAGCACGAGCTCGCGGCCCACGATCCCAGGCTCGGGGCGCTACCGCGCGTGCTGGCGCTGTCCAAACGCGACCTGGTCGACGCGGCCAGCGCAGAGCGCGCGCGAGCGCAGTGGTGCGAGCGGCTCGGCGAGGGAGTCCCAGTGCTGCTGACCTCGGCGGCAACGCACGAGGGTCTGGCCGAGCTCGCGGCGCTGCTGTTGCGGATGATCCCGCTCGAGCAGCCGGACGGTGGCTCGCCGTCGCGCGGGGTGGTTCCGGAGTTGGGCGAGCTCGCCGAGCACCGCGTGTTCCGCCCGATGCCGGCGCGGGCCTATAGCGTCAGCCGCACCGGCCCGCACAGCTTCACCGTCGGCGGTCAGGGGATCGAGCGGCTGCTGGCGCGCTATGACCTCGACAACGCCGACGCGATGTCGCACCTGGAACGCCGCCTGCGTGGGATCGGCGTGATCCGCGCGCTGGAGTCCGAAGGCTTCGAGCCCGGCGACGAAGTCGAGATCGCCGGGGTTGCCTTCGAGCTCGATCCCGGCACTTGATCGCGCGCCGCCGCGGGGCTATTGAGATAGGCCATGATCCTGGGGAACTTCGGTCTAAGAGCCTGACTAAGGGCGCCCCGGGAACTAGTGCAGTAATTTCTGCGGGTGCCCGGGCTAGGATCGTCACCCTGGGGCCCAGTCATGCCGCGACGAGGTAGGAGAGAGGAGAACGTCGGATGCGTCGGATCTTTGCGGGAGGGGCTGCGGCCCTCGCTCTTGCTGTCCTTGCCCCCGCGGCGATGGCCACGGCATCAGCACCCCAGGTGCTGCGCGTCGGTACCTATCACGGCATCAGGGGGCAGTTCAAGACGATCCAGGCGGCAGTCAAGGCCGCCAAGCCCAACGACTTCATCCTCGTGGCCCCGGGCGACTACAAGACGACCTCGTACTCGATCCCGAGCGGGTCCGGCGGGCGGTTCCCCGCCGGCGTGCTGATCACGACGCCGGACCTGACGCTGCGGGGCATGAACCGTAACACCGTGATCGTCGACGGCACCAAGAAGGGGCCCGCGTGCACCGATAACCCCGCCGATCAGAACTTCGGCGCGCCGGCGAAGGCCGGCCCGACTGGACTCAACGGCGTCATGGTCTGGAAGGCGGACGACGTCACCGTGCAGAACCTGACGGCCTGCAACTTCCTCGGGGGCTCGGGCGGTGACGGTGTCACCGGCAACGAAATCTGGTGGAACGGTGGCGCCGGCAGCGGCGTGATCGGCGGCTGGGGCTACTCAGGCTCGTACCTGAACGCCACCAGCACGTTCTTCGATGCGGCCCTGGGCATGGCCAAGGCCGAGGTGTTGGCAGCCGAGTACGGACTGTTCTCCAGCAACTGGGACGGCGGCACCTGGAACGACAGTTACACCAGCAACATGAACGATTCCGGCTACTACATCGGCGCTTGCCGGCAGCTCTGCAACCAGGTGATCGACCACGGTTGGGGCGAGTACAGCGCACTCGGCTACTCCGGCTCGAATTCGGGCGGCAGCCTGATCGTCGAGAACTCGACCTTCGACAACAACGAGGATGGGTTTGACACCAACAGCCAGAACGGCGACAACCCACCGCCGCAGGACGGCGAGTGCCCCGGCACGGCGATCAGCCCGATCACGAAGACCCGCTCTTGCTGGGTGTTCGAGCACAACTACGTGTACGACAACAACAATCCGAACGTGCCCACGGCGGGCGAAGCGGCGGCCGGTCCGGTCGGCACCGGCATGACGATCTCAGGCGGTCGCTTCGACACCGTGCTGGACAACACGTTCGCCGACGACGACGCCTGGGGCGTGGTGCTCGTGCCGTATCCAAACAGCGGCACGCCGTGCACGGGCGGCGTCAAGAACTACCCGCTGCTGGGGGCCGGCAGTTGCCTGTTCGACGAGTACGGCGACGCGCTGATCGACAACAAGTTCATGAACGACGGCTCCTACGGACACCCGACCAACGGCGCCTTCGCGCAGCTCAATCTTCTGAGCGGCGAGCCGGCCGACTGCTACAGCGGCAACACCGGCAACGGGGGCGGCCCGCTCAACGCCTACGCGGCGGCGATGCAGCAGGCCTCCGCGATCTGCAACCTCAGCGAGACCGCGCCCTCCGACCTCAACGCCAACCTGACGTTCTTCGGGGAGGCGCTGTGCGACACGCAGACCGAGCTGAGCCCGGGCGTTGCCGCCGCCTGCCCGACGGGACCGTATCCGCGCGTGACGGCGATCGTCAACGGCCTGCACCCGCTGCCGGCGCCGTCGCAGACGCCGACGATGCCCAACCCGTGCCAGGGAGTCCCCGCCAACCCGTGGTGCCCGAAGAAGTCCTGACCGCTACTAAGGGCGCCCGCAGAAATTCCCTAAGCTCCGGCTCTATGACTGCGGTCGTCGTAAAGCTGGGTTCGAGCATCGTCGCCGCCGATGACGGAGCGGTGCGCGCCGACGTGCTCGGGCGGGTGTGCGACCAGCTGGGCGAGCTGCACCATGCCGGCGAGCAGCTGATCGTCGTCACCAGCGGCGCGATCGCGCGCGGCATGGGGGTCATGCAGATCCCGCGGCCGAAGGCGATCGACGAACTGCAGGCCGCCAGCGCGGTCGGGCAGGGCAAGCTCTACCAGGTATATGACGAGCTGCTGGCGGCGCGTGGGGTGCCGAGCGCGCAGGTGCTGCTGACGTTCTTCGACATGAGCGCGCGCACGCACTACCTCAACGCACGCCAGACGCTGCGCAAGCTGCTCGAGTGGCGCGTGGTCCCGATCATCAACGAGAATGACACGACCACCACCGACGAGATCTCGTTCGGCAACAACGACTTTCTCGCTGCCCAGGTCGCGATCCTGCTCGGCGCCAAGTTGCTGCTGCTCCTGACCGACGCCGGTGGCGTGTTCACGGCTGACCCGCGGACGAACCCGGATGCGGAGCTCGTGCGCTGGGTTGACGATTTCGAGGCGTTGGCGGAGCTGCGGATCGGTCACGAGACCTCGCCGCTGGGCTCCGGGGGCATGCGCTCGAAGGTCGTCGCCGCCGAGATGGCGACCGCCGCGGGCATCGAGACGGTGATCGCCAGCGGCCTGCAGGACGGTTCGATCCTCGCCGCCTGCGCCGGTTCGCCTTCCGGTACGACGTTCGCCGCTCGCTCGAGCCGCTACTCGAGCTTCAAGCTGTGGTTGAAGTACGCCAAACCGGTCCGTGGGCAGGTGCTGGTCGACGCCGGCGCCGCGCGGGCGCTGCGCGACGGTGGCACGAGCCTGCTGCCGGTCGGCGTCGTGGGCGTCAGCGGGACGTTCGACGCGGGCGACGCGATCGAGGTCACCGACGGCCAGCAGACGGTGGGCAAGGGGATCAGCAACTACTCCGCGCAGGAGCTCCAGGCCGTGCGCGGCCTGCAGTCCGTAGCGATCCGGCAGCTGCTGCCCCGCGCCAGCGACGAAGCGGTCCACCGCGACTACTTCGTGCTTGCTTAGCTTGGGGCACTGGAACGCGGGTCTGTAACCGATTCCTTGGGAGATTCGCAGCCGGCGAATCTCCCAAGGACGCGCGTTAGCGCGTCCCAGTGTCCTAACCTTTGCCGTCATGGCTACCACCGTCTCAAGGGTCAGTGAGATCTGCGCGGGCGCCAAGCGCGCGTCGCGGGTGCTTGCGAGCACCGGCTCCGATGTCAAGAACGCGGCGCTGCACGCGATCGCGGACGCGCTGGTGCAGCGCACGCCTGAGATCCTGCAGGCAAACGAACGCGACCTGCAGGCCGCTCGCGACGGCGAGCTGAGCGCGGCGCTGCTGGACCGGCTCGCGCTCGACGAGCGGCGGATCGCCTTGATTGCCCAGGGCACACGCAAGATCGCGGCGCTGGCGGACCCGGTCGGCGAGGTGATCGACGGCTTCCGGCTCCCCAACGGCCTCGACGTGCGCAAGGTCCGCGTGCCGCTGGGGGTGGTCGCGGTCGTGTACGAGGCGCGCCCTAACGTCACGATCGATGCGGCGGCCCTGTGCCTGAAGTCGGGCAATGCGATCGTGCTGCGCGGCTCGAGCTCGGCGGCGCACTCAGGCGCGGTGCTGGCGGGGATCGCGTCGCAGGCCGCAACCGACGCCGGTCTGCCCGAGGGCGCGCTGTCGCTGGTCGCGGGCGGGGGGCGAGAGGAACTGGCCCAGCTGGCGACGCAGACGGGGTTCGTCGACCTGATCATCCCGCGCGGCGGCGAGGGCCTCAAAGCAGCGATCAAGGACGTGGCGACGGTGCCGGTCATCTACGCCGCATCCGGCAACTGCCACGTATACATCGACCGCAGCGCCGACCTGGAGGCGGCACGCGCGATCGTGCTCAACGCCAAGCTACAGCGCCCGGGCGTCTGCAACGCCGCTGAGACGCTGCTCGTGCACCGCGACATTGCGGCCGCGTTCCTGCCCGGTGTATTGCGCGACCTGCACGCCGCCGGCGTCGTTCTGCACGGCGACGGCCGCGCCCGTGCCGTGGCCGCGGGCACGCCGATGCTGGCGGCCACGGACGCCGACTGGGACACCGAGTATCTGGCGCTCGAGCTCGCGGTCGGCGTGGTCGACGGCACGGCCGAGGCGATCGAGCACATCAACGCCCACGGCAGCGGCCACTCGGAGGCGATCGTCACCGGCGAGAGCGCCAGCGCGCGCGCGTTCCAGCTCGAGGTCGACGCCGCCTGCGTGTACGTCAACGCCTCGACCCGCTTCACCGACGGCGGCGAGTTCGGGATGGGCGCCGAGATCGGCAACTCCACCCAGAAGCTCCATGCCCGCGGCCCGATCGGCCTGCGCGAGCTGTGCACCTTCAAGTACCTGATCGACGGCGACGGGCAGATCCGTCGCTGAGCCCGGTCGCGTCCCTGATCCCCGTCGCGTCCAGCTCCAGCGCGCGAGCCAAGCCGCGGCGGAGCACGGGCGGGCACGCGCGGCGTCCTTATAGGTACGGTCCAGTCGATGCGCGTCGGGATCCTCGGGGGAACATTCAACCCCCCTCACGTCGGCCATCTGATCTGCGCTCAGGAGGCGCTGATCGAGCTCGCGCTCGAGCGCGTGCTGCTGATCCCGGCCCGGATCCCGCCGCACAAGCGAGTCGAGGAGGAGCCGGGAGCCGAGCACCGGCTCGAGCTGTGCATGGCGGCCATCGGCGCCGATCGGCGCTTCGCGGTCTCGACGCTCGAGCTCGATCGTCCAGGGCCGTCCTTCACGGTCGATACGCTTGTAGAACTGAAGTCCGCGGAGCCCGATAACGAGCTGTTCCTGATCGTCGGTGGCGACATCGCCGTCGGGTTCACCAGTTGGCGTGAGCCCGAGCGCGTGCTGTCGCTCGCGCAGCTTGCGGTCGCCAAGCGCCGCGGCACCGCCCGGCATGCGATCGAGACGGCAGTCGCGGGCCTGCAGGGTCGCGAGCGCGTGGAGTTCTTCAGGATGCCCAGGATCGGCGTCTCATCGACGATGATCCGCCGCCGGGTCGCGCAGCACCAGCCGATCCGCTACCTAGTCGCCGATGCGGTAGCGGACTACATCGAAGCAAACGGTCTCTACAGACACGGAGGACACGAACATTGATCACCGGAGAGCAACTCGCGCAGGTGATTGCGCAGTACGCGTCAGATCGCAAGGCGCTGGACATCGTCCAGCTCGACCTGCGGGGCATGATCTCCTACACCGACTACTTCGTGATCGCCACCGGGCGTAGCGATCGCCAGGTAAAGGGGATCCACGATGGCGTGCACATCGGTATGAAGGACGACCACGGGATCCTGCCGCGCCGGGTCGAGGGCTTGCCGCAGGCGAAATGGGTCCTGATGGACTACCTGGATGTGGTCGTGCACGTGTTCACGCCCGAGCTGCGCGAGTTCTACCGGCTCGAGCAGCTCTGGGGCGAGGCCCCGGCGCTGGCGATCGCCAGCGCTTAGAGCGCGCTTGGGGCGCTTAGGGCGCGCCCTTGGCATTCAGCCCTTCTTCGCGGCCTCCAGCGCCGCTACCGGATCGATGCTCGGGTCGCCCTGCGCCAGCGCCAGCGCGCGGTCGGCGACCTCGACCGCTTCGGCGCCGCCGATCGAGTCGTCGCGCAGCGCCAGCGCCACCAGCCATTGGCGCAGCAGCTCGGGATCCTGCGTGTCCGGCGGCGGGCCCGCGGGCGGCAGCCCGCGCACGCTGGCAAGGAGGGTCGCGGCGGTGGCACCGCCGCCGAACCTTCCCGGATGCTTGTCGGGTATCTGCGCCGCGACCGCACCGGTCGCGGGGTTCACCAGGTTGGCCTTGCTGCGTAGCCCCACGCGCTCCATCACCAGCCTGTATCCCGACAGGCGCAGAAAGCCCAGCTGCGCCGCCAGCGCCGTGAACGCCGCCATGTCGCGCTCGTCACGCAGCTTGGACTGGTGCAAGGTGATCTGGGTGCTGGCGTCCGGCAGCGTCGGATCCGGCTCGTTTGCGACCAGCAGGAACGCCTGGTGGCCGAGGCGGCCGGCGCCGACGCCGCAGACGTCGACGAGCAACTGGTAGCCCCCGAGGCTGAGCGCACCGACGATTCCAGGCGGCAGTGGGTTGGCCGCGAGATGCCCGGGCCTGAATGCCATCAGTTGTCGAGCAGGCCGCTGACGATGTTGCCCAGCAGTCCGCCCCCACCACCCTGCTGCGCCTGCGCCTGGCCGCCGCCAGCGCCGGTCTCGGCTCCGGGCGGGTGGTAATAGGCGCTCTGCAGGCCGACACGGCCCGGGCCGGTGAAGCGGTTGAACACGAGCTGGCCGGCGCCGCCGCTGAGAAAGCCGGTCTTGAAGCCGTAGACCTCCTGGGTCATGCTCACCGAGTTGTCTCGGTACAGCCAGCCACCGGGCTCGATGTCGATCGTCTCGCCGGGCTCGAGCACTTTCTCGAACACGTTCCCGTAGCCATGCACCCAGAGCACGCCCTCATCGCCTCCCGCCACGAACTGGTCGACGAAGAAGCCGCCGCCGTACATCATGTTCGCGAACCCCTTGACCCGCGAATAGTCGTACTGAACGTGGCCGGTCGCGGCCAGAAACTGGTGCTCGCGCACCGCCACGCCCTCGCCGGGCGGCAGGTGCAGCGCCACGATATGCCCGGGTGCATCACGGCTGAAGGCGATCTCGCCGGGCGACTCTGCCTGCAGCAGCAGCAGCGGCATGCCGCCGAACACGCGACGCTTGAGGCCCTTCTTGAGTGGGTGCAGGCCGATCTGCATCTGCGGGTACTTCCAGAGCAGCACGTGGTGCTCGAAGTAGACGGGCACTTGCCCGTCCAGCGCCATGTGCAGGACCGGGACCAGTTCGCCTTCCAGGCGGTAGCTCAATCCGGGCGCTCGTCCCTGCGCGATCTGGGTCGGGAGGATCGTCGGGGGCGTGGGCATTGGCAGTTCTCCGTTTCCTGAGGCAATTAGGGCGCGCGCGCCCTCAGGGCACGCGCTCATCCATAATCAGGATTCGTGCCACCGATTTACGTTACCGGACACCGCAACCCGGACACCGACTCAATCGCGTCGGCGATCGCCTACGCGGAGCTCAATCGGCGCCTGGATCCCCATAACGACTATGTCCCGGTGCGCCTCGGCGAGCTCAACACGCAGACCCGCTGGGTACTGGAGCGCAGCGGCGCGCCCGAGCCTGAGCTCCTGCCGCACATCATGTTGCGCGCGGGCGACGTCATGCAGACCGACTTCCCGCGGATCGGCCAGGACGCTCCCGTGCGCACCGCCGGGATCGAGATGGCGCACGCCAACGTCGACGTGGTCGCCGTGCTCGACGAGCAGAGCGCGCTGGTCGGCGTCGTCACGACCCGCACGCTCGCCCGCCGCTACAGCCGTGAGTCGCGCGCCGGCTCCAGCTTGCACGACGCGCCGACATATGTCCACGCGGTCGTCGACGTGCTCGAAGGGGAGCTCGTGATCGGCGAGGACAAGCAGCTCGACGGCCGCGTCTGGGTCCATTCGATGGACGTCAGCTCCTCTACCGGGATTGCGCCGGGCGACGTGGTGGTGCTCGGCAACCGCGTCGACGCACAGCGGCTATCGATCGAGAAGGGCGCGTCGCTGATGGTGATCTCCAACAGCGCTTCGCCCACCGAGGAGATCCTCGCGCTGGCGCGCGAGCGCGGCACGGCGATCATCGTCTCACCGCTCGACACGTACGTGACCGGCAGGATGATCACGCTCGCCGCACCCTGCCGCGCGCTGATGGACGAGGATCCCCTGACCGCCTCGACCGACGACCTGCTTGCCGACGTCTCCGAGCAGATCAAGGACATCCACTACGGCGCGGCGGTGATCGTGGACTCGATGCGGCGACCGGTTGGCCTGCTCACGCGCTCTGACCTGGTCGCGCCCGCGCGCCGGCGCGTGCTGCTGGTCGATCATGCCGAGCAGGCGCAGAGCATCATCGGCGTCGAGCAGGCCGAGATCGTCGAGATCCTCGACCACCACCACATCGGCTCGATCGAGACACGCGTTCCAGTCCGGGCAACCTTCGATCCGGTCGGCTCGACCTCGACGCTGGTGGTCGAGCGCTTCCGCCAGAGCGGCCTCGAACCGTCGCGGCAAGCGGCGGTGATGCTGATGGCGGCGATCATGTCCGACACGGTGATCCTCAACTCGCCCACCACCACCGACCGCGATCACGCCGTGATCGAGTATCTCGAGCGCGCGCTCGCGATGGATGCGCGCGAATTCGGCCGCGAGATGTTCGAAACGACCGCCGACGTGTCGGCGGTCAGCGTGGAAGAGATCGTCTCGCGCGACGCCAAGGACTACCAGGTCGGTCCTGGGCTCGGGATCTGCATCGCCCAGATCGAGGTCGTCGGCAGAAGCCTGCTGGATCGCACCGACGAACTGCTGGCGGCGATGAGCCAGCAGCGCAGCCAGCGCGGCCTGCATTCGTATGCTCTGATGGTCACCGACGTGCTCAGCAAGGGCACGGTGCTGCTTGTCAGCGGCGACAGTGCCGGCGTCGCCCGCGCGTTCGGCGTGGAGCCGAGCGGCGACGCGATCGAGCTTCCCGGCGTGATGAGCCGCAAGAAGCAGGTCGCCCCGAAGCTTCTCTCGGCCTTCTAGTGGGCCCACTAGCCCCGGGAGGCCTCGCGGCTCGAGGCGGCGATAAGGGCCTATCTCAAAAAAAGGGGAATCGCTCTGGGCGATTCCCCTGCGATGGAGCTAGCCGGGCTCGAACCGGCGACCTCGTGACTGCCAGTCACGCGCTCTCCCAGCTGAGCTATAGCCCCTCGGAAGCGACGTCACGTGCAAGGGTAGTACATGCAGGCCCGGCGTCGCAGGAGGTGGTGGCGAGCGTTCACCGGCGCCGTCACCCTGGTGGGATGAACTCCGGCACGCTGAGGATCTCGCCGTACGGGTCGGCGGACGCAGGCGCAGCGAGGTCCAGTGCCGGCCCTGCGTGAGCGCGATCCGGTTGCCGTTCACGCCCGGGCCCCGGGCTGTCGACGAGCGGTCGGTGGCCGGCGTCGAAGCGGTCGATCCGCGCGAGCATGCCGGTGTGGACCGCCTGCACGTCGCGCAGCAGCAGATCGGCGTTGGAGCGCAGTGAATTGGCGAGCGCGTTCAGGTTGCCGATCACCTCGGCGCCATCGGCCTTGACATTGCCCGCCATCGCCCGCGCTTCTCGGAGCAGCTCACGAGCGCGCGCGTCGGCGTCCGCGAGCGTCTTGGTGGCAGCATCGTTGGCCTGCGCGATCACGGCCTCTGCGTTGGCGCGGGCTTCGGCGATCAGCGCTCTGCCCTCGACTTTGGCCCGGGTCAGGGTTTCGGTTGCCTGCATCAGGATGCGGTCGGCCTCCGCTTGTGCCTTGGCGACGGCGTCGCGAGCCTCCCCGTGGGCTTGCGAGCGCAGGTTGTCGATCTCGGCACTCGCGCCGTCCCGTGCGCGTGCCGCTTCCTCGCGCGCAGAGCGGACGATTTCGGCCGCCTCCTCCTCGGCGGCCTGCACTCGGTAGTTCGCGGCCCGGTCGCCCTCGGCAATGCGCGCTCGCATCTGAGCCTCGGCTTCGCTTCGCAGCTTCTCGGCGACCTGTTCGGCCGCGCCGACGATCTCGGCAACGCGCTGAGCCGCGGTCGATACTTCGGACATGCTCGTGATGGTAGAGCGGAGCGCAGATCCGATCCGCAAGAACGCGACCGGCCCTCGGCCTGCGATCGGCCCGGGTAACCTGATCGGCTAGAGCATGCACGAGCGGCGCTACGACCCGAGTCAGATCGAGCCCAAATGGCAGCAGCTGTGGGCGCGCGAATTCACCTGGCAGGTCAGCAACGACGCGATCGCCGACGCCCGCACCAAGTCCTACGTGCTCGAGATGCTGCCCTACCCGAGCGGCGAGCCGCACATCGGGCACCTCAAGAACTACGCCCTGGGTGATGCGATCGCACACTTTCACCGCCGCAACGGCGCTCAGGTCCTGCACCCGATGGGCTACGACGCATTCGGTCTGCCCGCCGAGAACCATGCGATCAAGACCGGCGTGCATCCGCGCGCTTCGACCGACGCATCGATCGCAGCTTTCCAGCGCGCGTTCCGCTCCTGGGGCATCTCGATCGACTGGTCGCGTGAGATCGCGACGCACACGCCCGAGTACTACCGCTGGACACAATGGATCTTCCTGACCCTGTACGAGCGCGGGTTGGCGTATCGCAAAGAGGCCGCGGTCAAATGGTGCCCCAACGACGCCACCGTGCTCGCCAACGAGCAGGTGATCGACGGCCGTTGCGAGCGCTGCGGCGCCGAGGTCGAGTTGCGCCAGCTCGAGCAGTGGTTCTTCAGGATCACCGATTATGCGCAACGACTGCTCGACGATCTCGACGAGATCCGCTGGCCCGAGCACGTCAAGGCGATGCAGCGCAACTGGATCGGTCGCAGCACGGGCGCCGAGGTCAAGTTCCGCTGCGAGGAGCTCGGGATCGACTACCCGGTGTTCACGACGCGCCCGGACACGCTGTTCGGCGCGACCTTCTTCGTGATGGCCCCCGAGCATCCCGACGTGTTCCGCCTCGCGGCCGGCACCGCTGCGGAGCAGGAGGTGCACCGCTACGTGAACCGCGCCCTGAACGAATCGGCAGGGGACCGCGGCGCCGCCGAGAAGCCCAAGACGGGAGTCCCACTCGGGCGTACCGTCACCAACCCGGTCAATGGCGAGCAGATCCCGATGTTCGTCGCCGACTACGTGCTGATGGAGTACGGGACCGGCGCGATCATGGCGGTGCCGGCGCACGACGAGCGCGACTACGCGTTCGCGCTGGCGTTCGGGCTGCCGATCCGCCAGGTCGTGGCGCCGCCGCAGGGCTCCGAGCCGCCGGCAGGGGAGGCATTCGTCTCGCACTCCGCCCAGGACCGGCTCGTGCACTCCGGGCGCTTCAGCGGCATGGACGCCGTCAGCGGGCGCGAGGCGATCATCGCCTGGCTGGCGTCGCAGGGGATCGGGCACGCCTCGGTCAACTTCCGCCTGCGCGACTGGCTGGTCTCGCGCCAGCGCTACTGGGGCTGCCCGATCCCGATCGTCTACTGCGAGCAGTGCGGCATGGTGCCGGTGCCGGTGGCGCAGCTGCCGGTGGTGCTGCCCGAGATCGAGGACTACCAGCCGAAGGGACGCTCGCCGCTGGCGGGCGCCGAGGATTGGGTGAGCGTCAGTTGCCCGAGCTGTGGCGCGCCGGCCCGTCGCGAGACCGACACGATGGACACGTTCGTCGACTCCAGCTGGTACTTCCTGCGCTACTGCGACGCGCACAACGACGGCGCCGCGTGGGACCGCGAGGCGCTCGCGAAGTGGATGCCGGTGGACCAGTACATCGGCGGCGTCGAGCACGCGATCCTGCATCTGATGTACGCGCGCTTCTTCGTCAAGGCGCTCGCCGACATGCAGCTGCTTGACGTGCAGGAGCCGTTTCGGGCGCTGTTCACGCAGGGCATGATCCTCGGTCCCGACGGCCAGAAGATGTCGAAGTCGCGCGGGAACGTGATCAGCCCGACGCCGATCGTCGAGCGCTACGGAGCCGACGCGGCGCGCTGCTACATCCTGTTCATCGGACCGCCCGACCAGGATGCCGCCTGGAACGAGAGCTCGCTGGAGGGCGTGCACCGGTTCCTGTCGCGCCTCTGGCGGCTGGGGGAGGAGCTGGCGGATGAGTCGGGAGCCGAGCTCGCCGCCCCCGCCGGGGCGGCGAATCGCGGCGTGGCACCCGACGGCTCCGGGGCGGTGCGCGTGCGGCAACCAGAGGCGCCCGAGGGCGCGGCGCTGACGCTGGTACGCAAGGCGAACTGGGCGATCGACAAGGTCAGCGGCGACATGGCCGGGCGCTTCGCGTTCAACACGGCGATCTCGGCGATCATGGAGCTGGTCAACGAGATCTACCGCTGCTCCGACGCCGACGAGGCGGCACGGCGATTTGCCACCGCGACGGCGGCGTCGCTGATCTTCCCGTTCGCGCCGCACCTCGGGTCGGAGGTGTACGAGCGCCTCAGCGGCATGCGGGTCTGGGAGACGCCATGGCCCGCCGCCGACCCGGCGATGCTCAAGGCCGACACGTTCGAGCTCGTCTGCATGGTCAATGGCAAGGTGCGTGACCGCGTCAGCGCGCCCACCGGAGCCACCAACGAGCAGCTCGAGGCGCTCGCGCGGGCGGCGCGCGGCGTCAAAGCTCACCTCGACGGGCACGCGGTCGTGAAGGTGGTGGTGGTGCCGGGCAAGCTGGTCAACATCGTCGTCCGGGACGTCAGCCGCGACCCGTAGACTCGCGGCGTGGCCAGCTTCAAGCCCGCATACCTGATCTCGGGCGACGATCACGGCCGGATCGCCGAGCGGCGTGCGCGGCTGCGGGCGCTTGCCGAGCAGCAGAGCGGCGCTCAGGGGCTCGAGCTGTTCGAAGGAGACTCCAGCACGCCGGCGGCGGTCGCGGCTGCGCTGAACGCGATGACCTTCGCGCTGGGGCGCCGGTTCATCATCGTTGACGGCGTCGAGCGCTGGAAGGACCGGGACCTCGATCAGCTCGAAGCGGCGCTGCGGTCGCTGCCGCCGGACACGACGATCGCATTCTTCGCCCGCGAGGACGGGCGCGCGAAGACGCCGGGGCGCCTCGCCGACGCGATTCGCGGCGCCGGCGGCGACATCAGCACAGAGTCCGCCGTCAAACCGTGGGAGCTGCCCAAGTGGGTGATTGCGCGCGCGCGCGAGCACGGACTGGAGCTCGCGCCCGACGCCGCGCGAGCGCTCGTCGCGCACGTCGGCGAGCGCCAGCAGCGGCTGCTGCGGGAGGTGGAGAAGCTCGCGCTCGACCTCGGGCCGGGCGCCACCGTCGAGGTGAGCGAGGTCGAGCAGCTGACGGCGGCGTCCGCGCAGCGGCGAGCGTGGGCATTCGCCGATGCGCTGCTGAGCGGCGACGCGGCGGCGGCCACGCGCGTGTACCTGTCGCTGCGCGCCCAGGGCGAGCGCCTACCGGGCCTGATCTTCTGGGTGAGCTCGCGGCTGCGCCAGGCTCAACAGGTGGCGCTGGCGCTGTCGCGAGGGGAGTCCCAGGCCCAGATCAAGCGGACCTTGAGGATGCCGCCGCGGGCCGCCGATCAGCTGATCGCGGATGCTCGCCGGGCCGGTCCCGACGCGCTGCGCCGGGCAATCGAGCAGCTCGCCGACTTGGAGCTGGCTTCGCGCGGGGGCGCCCGCGCCGGATTCGCTGAGGACACCGTCGCGCTGCTGGCGATCCGCACCATGTTCGAGGGCTCCGCCGGGTCGCTCGGTGCGGCGGCGCCGTCGCCGTAATCGTCGCTCGTTCCCCACGCATGACGAGATCGAGTTTCACTCGCTGTACAACGCTGCCGACGACGCCCTGTACCGCGCGAAGGCCGCGGGGCGAAACCGTGTTCTGGCGCTCGAGACGCTGCCGAGCAGCGACCACGACGCCGCCACCGGAGCTGCGCCCGCGTTCGACGACGCTGCGCACACCGGCGCGCTGCCCTAATCGGACCGCGCGAGTCGTCGTTCAGTCGGTTGCGCCGCGACGTACCCGCGCCGCGCGCGACTTCTTACGGGCGCCGTTGTTGCGATGCAGCGCGCCCCGCTTGACTGCCTTGTCGATCGTGCGCACGAGCAGCCGGTGCTCCTCGTCGGCGATCGTGTCGTCGCCGTCGGTGACGGCGCGCTCGAGGCGGCGGAAATAGGTCTTGATCCGCGACGTGTAACGACGGTTCTCGTCCCGCTCGCGTAGTGCGCGTTCGATGCGCTTCTTCTGTGAATGGATATTGGCCATATGGGTGTTACAGACAAAGTGCCACGGCGTTTCGCCGCAGCGCGTGCGTACTATAGCGGCCCTGTGAGCAACGAGAGCGCCGCTGCGGGCGAGCACCAGGTTTCGCGTGACGGCTGATAGAGCTCGGCGGCGGATCGCG
Organism: uncultured Solirubrobacterales bacterium; assembly: GCA_963709135.1. Taxonomy (GTDB): domain Bacteria; phylum Actinomycetota; class Thermoleophilia; order Solirubrobacterales; family Solirubrobacteraceae; genus Palsa-465. The sequence goes on from CAVPVI010000015.1 coordinate 781,240, forward strand.
GACAACACCGCGATCTTCACGATCTTCACCGCCTTCTCGCGCGTGGCCGGCCTGATCCGCGAGATCTTCGCCACTGCCTACTTCGGCTCGGGCCCCGCGGCAAGCGCGTTCACGCTCGCCTCCCAGGTGCCCAACCTGATGTCCAACCTGTTCGCGCAGGCGGCGCTGTCGGCTGCGTTCGTGCCGGTGTTCACCGACCTGCTGCAGCAGGGACGCAAGCGCGAGGCGTTCAAGCTCGCCTCGACCCTGTTCTGGATCATCCTGCTCGGGCTGGGCGCGATCACCGCGCTCGGGATCCTGTTCGCCGGCGCGTTCATGCCGCTGTTCACGGGTGCGCACATCAGCGCGACGCTGACCAGCGGACTTACGCAGGTGATGTTCCCGGTGGTGCTGCTGCTCGGCCTGACCGGGATGCTGGTCGGGGTCCTGCAGTCCTACGACGAGTTCTCGATCCCGGCCTTCGCGCCGGTGCTTTGGAACATCGTGATCATCGTGCTGCTCGTGGTGCTGAGCTCGCGGCTGCACCCCAGCATCTATGCCTACGCCGTGGCGTGGCTGGTCGCGACGGTCGTGCAGTTGCTGCTGATCGCCTCGGCGCTGCGGCGGATCGACTTCCGCCTGCGCTTCGAGATGGATTGGCGGGACCCGCGCGTCAAGCAGGTGTTCGTGCTGATGCTGCCGGTCACGATCGGCCTCGGGATCGTCAACCTCGACGCGCTGATCAACTCCTTCTTCGGAGCGCTGGTTCCCCATCATGCCGGCGATGCGCCGCGGGCGATCCAGCTCGCGTTCCTGATCTACATGCTGCCCCAGGGAGTGTTCAGCGTCGCGGTCTCGACGGTGCTGTTCCCGACGCTCAGCCGCCAGGCGGCCCGTCGCGATGCCAGGCAGATGCGCCGCACGCTCGCCAACGGGATGCGCCAGATCAACCTCATGCTGATCCCCGCCGCGGCGGGCTTGATGGTGCTGGCGGCACCTGTCAGCCGCTTGGTATTCGAGCACCGCGCGCTGACTGCGGAACAGGCGCACCTGATCTCGGTGGCGCTGTTCTGGTTCGCCTGGAGCTTGCCGTTCGGCGGCCTCAACCTGCTGCTGACGCGCACCTTCTTCGCGCTGCAGCGGCCCTGGATCCCGACCCGGCTGGCGGCCATGAACATGGTCGTCGACATCATCGTCAGCGTCGCGCTGTACAAGCCGCTCGGGGTCGCCGGACTCGTGATCGGCACCGCGGTCGCGAACATCGTGATGACGGCGCTACAGCTGCACCGGCTCCGGGTCGGCTTCAACGGTCACCTGGAGGGAAGGCAGACATTGATGATCACCGTGCGGATCGCCGTCGCCTCGGCGATCACCGCGGTGATCGCCCGCTACGTGTGGGTGGCGCTCGACGACCTGCTCGGCGTATCCGTGCCCGCGCAGATCGTGTCCGTCGGGCTGGCCGTCGTAATCGCCGGTGCGTTCTACGCGAAGGCGGTGCTGACGATGCGGATCCCTGAGGCGCGCCAGATCGAGGCGCTGGTGCTCGGACGCCTGCGCGCAAGCGGCGCGCGGCGTGGTCGCGCGGGGTAGCTTGAGGGCGTGGCGATCAACCAGGTCAGCCCGCAGGACGCCAAGGTCGAGGGCCTGTGGGAGCGTCACTTCTCCGACGCGCGGCGCGAGCGCGCGTTCCTGTCCGCCGTTGGCTTCACGACCGCGTTTGGCACCTGCCGCGCGGTCACGCACGCGATTCGCGCGGGCGTGGGTCCGTTCCACAACCTCAGCGCCGGCGGGCGCCATCTGCACCACAGCACGTTCGGGATCTTCGGCCTGCTGGCGATCGGCTACGTGTGGACCTACCGCTTGGCGCTCGGTTCGCCCGACGAGGAATCGCGCTGGCTCTCACGCGTGGCGGCGACGACTTACGGGGTCGCCGGCGCCCTGACGCTGGACGAGTTCGCGCTCTGGTTCGACCTGCAGGACGACTACTGGACCAAGGCCGGACGTAAGAGCATCGACGCCACGATGCTGTTCGGCGGGGTGTTGACGTTCGGCGTCGCGGGCAGGGGAGCGATCCGCGAACTGGTGCTGGTCGCCAGGCGTGCCGGCAGCGACACCGCGCGGGCGTTCAGGCGCGCCGGCGGCTAGACCTTCCGCGCGCAGCGCCTGTTGGGCGCGCCGCAGATCGCATCCCGCGCCAGGCGAGCAGCGCCTGATCGGCGCGCCGCCGCACACCCGCAGGCTGCGTTCGGGCGAACACCGCATACCCTGTGTGAGCATGGCTGACCAGGCCCACATCCGCAACTTCTCGATCATCGCCCACATCGATCATGGGAAGTCGACGCTGGCGGACCGGATCCTCGAGCTGACGCGCACGGTCGACCCGCGCGCGATGCGAGCGCAGATGCTGGATTCGATGGACCTCGAGCGCGAGCGCGGGATCACGATCAAGGCGCAAGCGGTGCGTGTCTTCTATGAGGCCAGCGACGGTGAGACCTACCAGTTGCATCTGATCGACACGCCCGGACACGTCGACTTCACCTACGAGGTGTCCCGCTCGCTGGCCGCATGCGAGGGAGCGCTGCTGGTCGTCGATGCCTCACAGGGGGTGGAGGCGCAGACGGTCGCCAACACCTTCCTCGCGATCGACGCGGGACTCGAGCTGATCCCCTGCCTGAACAAGGTGGACCTCCCCGGCGCCGAGCCCGAGCGGGTTGCCGAGGAGGTCTCGGACCTGCTCGGCGAGCCGCCTGACAGCGTGCGCCGGATCAGCGCCAAGACCGGCGAGGGCGTTAGCGCCGTACTGGACGAGTTGATCGCGCGCGTGCCGCCGCCGCACGGCGATCCGAGCGCGCCGGCGCGAGCGCTGATCTTCGACTCGCAGTTCGACCAGTACCGCGGTGTGATCGCCTACATCCGCGTCGTCGATGGGACCTTCACGAAGGGACAGGCGATCAGCGCGATGCAAGCCGGGACCGAGGCCGAGATCGACGACATCGGCTTCTTCACGCCGCAGATGACCTCGGCACCGATGCTCAGCGCCGGCGAGGTCGGGTTCCTGATCACCGGCATCAAGGACGTCACGAAGCTGCGCGTCGGTGACACCCTGACGACGACGCGGGCGCCGGCGGCCGAGCCGCTGCCCGGTTATCGCGAGGTCAAGCCGATGGTGTTCTGCGGCCTGTTCCCGATCGAAACCGACGACTACCCAGAGCTTCGCGACGCACTCGAGAAGCTGACGCTCAACGACGCGGCGTTGTCGTGGGAGCCGGAGACCAGCGATGCGCTCGGGTTCGGCTTTCGCTGCGGTTTCCTCGGGCTGCTGCACATGGACATCGTGCGCGAACGGCTCGAGCGCGAGTACGACCTCGAGCTGCTCGCGACGATGCCCAGCGTCGAGTACGAGGTGACCCGCACGGACGGCATCGTGGTGCCGGTGCACTCGCCCAACGACATGCCCGACCCGACCAAGATCGCGGCGGTACGAGAGCCCTACATTCGCGCATCGATCCTGACGCCGAAGGAGTTCGTCGGCGCGATCATGTTGCTCTGCCAAGAGCGCCGCGGCGACCACTCGGGGATGCACTACCTGTCGGCCGAGCGTGTCCAGATCATCTACGACCTGCCGCTGGCGGAGATCGTGCTGGATTTCTTCGACCAGCTCAAGTCGCGCACGCGCGGCTACGCCTCGTTGGACTACGACCTGACCGGGCTGCGTGAGTCCGACCTCGTGAAGCTCGACATCTTGCTGGCGGGCGATCCCGTCGACGCGCTGTCGATGCTCGTGCACCGCTCCAAAGCAGCCGACATCGGCCGCACGATGGCCGAGAAGCTGCGCACGAAGATCCCGCGCCAGCAGTACGACGTGCCGATTCAGGCGGCGGTGGGTTCGCGGATCATTGCGCGGGAGACGATCAAGGCGTATCGCAAGGACGTGATCGCAAAGTGCTACGGCGGCGACATCAGCCGCAAGCGCAAGCTGCTGGAACAGCAGAAGAAAGGCAAGAAGCGGATGAAGCAGGTGGGACGGATCGAAGTGCCGCAGGACGCATTCCTGGCAGTGCTCGAGCTGGGCGACAAGGGCTAGGCGCCGCGTGCTCCGCGCTCAACACCGCGACCTTGCCCCGAGCTTCCCGCCGCCGTCGAGCGTCAACGGCTCGGCGCCGGCGGCAGCGGCCGCCAGTCTGTAACGGGCATCACTAGCGCGGGTATATCGGGCGTGTCGGAGAAAGATCAAGAGCCGTCGGCTCCTCGCCGTATGGCCGACGCTCTGCGCGCCGCGCCGAAGAAGACGCGGGAGCTGCGCTCGGCCGTGCAACTCGATGTGCCGTGGGCGCGGACCTGGATCGCCGGCTTGCTACGAGAGAACTTCATGCGGTTCATCCTGAACCCGGTGATGGATTACTACGCGCGGCGGCGGGCTACGGGGATGGACAAGCTGACCGAGGTCGACGGTCCCGTGATCTTGGTGGCCAACCATGCCAGCCACATGGACACGCCGGTGATCCTGTCGGCGTTACCGCGGCAGTTTCGCAAGCGAACGGTGGTGGTCGCCGCCGCCGACTACTTCTACCGCAATCGTGCGATCGCCTGGATTGTGTCACTGATCTTCAACACCACGCCGATCGACCGGCGCGGCGGCGCCGGTGGCTGGACCAAGAACGGCGATCATCTCGAGAACCTGCTCGAGGAGGGTTGGAACCTGCTGCTGTACCCGGAGGGCACGCGCTCGCGCAGTGGCGTCCCCGGCCGTGTGCGGCGCGGCGCCGCCGTGCTCGCCGCCCAGCATCACCTCTCGATCGTTCCGATCCGAGTCAGCGGGACGGCCGAGGCGATGCCGCCTGGACGGATGTGGCCCAAGCGACTGGTCGGCAAGTTGACATCGAAGCGGCATCGGATCACAGTCGCGTTCGGCGATCCGATCGCGCCCAACGGCGACACGACCGAGCTGATCAAGAGCGTGCAGCAGTTCTTCGAACAGTCAGCCAGCAGCAGCTCCCCCTACATGTCGCCGTACACCCGCTTCAGCAATCGGCACAAGGGCTCGCAGCCCTAGGCAGTCGAATGGATCCTTGCGCTTGCAATCCGAGCTAGCACTCGGAGCCGTTCCCGGCTCGCTTCACGGGCAGTTCGCGGAGGCGCTCGACGCGGCGGAGTCGAGGCACGCGCAGCTCGAGTCCGGGGTTCACGAGGCTTCGCTGCGCAGAGACGCCATCGGGTCTAAAGCGGCCAAGTCGCTGGAGTCGGGGCTCCTCGCCAAGTGCCAGCTGGCCAAGCGGGCGATTTCAAAGTTGCGCAAGCAGATCGCTCACCCCGGTCGTCGCTCGCATCGTGCGCCGCCCGGCTGGGGTGTCGGCTTTCTGGCGATGGAGGCTTCCGGCTATGTCAATCAGATCATCAACTGGTTGGACGTCTTCTCGGAGGTTGGGATGAGCCCGCTCCAGGCCGGTCGATGGGGCTGGGTAATCAGGAAGTCGAAGATGCCGTCTACGGGCCTTGAGCCTGTGGTTTTGTCAATACGCGAGTCTCGGGAGGCCCATGAACACGCCAAGGGTTTGGTTGCGGATGTGCGGGATGGCCGAGCGTTGTTCACGTTCGCCGCGCGCGACGCCGACGGCTCGGCACTGCAGCTAGCTCTGGCGAACGCCGACAAGCGAATCACGTTGGCAGCGAAATGGGTCGCGACCGCCGAGCTGGCTTGCGCCTCCCACGACGCCTTTGCCGCCAATCCTCACGCGGGGGAGGGCGCACGCGCAGTCGAGCTGTCCTTTATGGTGCTCGACAGCTACCTCGACACGGCCGCCCTGGTGCTTGACACGTTGGAACTGAGGCTCGAGATGGACGCTCGGCACATCTTCGACGCTGAATAGCCATCGGCGCTTCGCAGCCGGCTACTCGTCGTCGTCGTCGGTCCAGTCCATCGTCATCGCGACCGCCTTGCGCCACTTTCGATATACGCGTTCGCGCCGCGCCGGCTCCATCTGCGGCAGCCACGCCGCGGCCTTGTGCCAGTTCGAGCGTAGCGCCTCGCGATCGGGCCATAGGCCGACCGCCAGCCCGGCGGCGTAGGCGGCGCCGAGCGAGACCGTCTCGGACACGAGCGGCCGCACGACGGTCACGTCGAGGACGTCGGCGATCGTCTGCATCAGCAGGTTGTTGGCTGTCATGCCACCGTCGACTCGCAACATGTTGAGGTTGATGCCCGCATCGGAGTTCATCGCCTCGACGACCTCGCGCGTCTGGTAAGCGGTGGCTTCGAGCACCGCGCGCGCGAGGTGACCCTTGGTGACGTAGCCGGTCAGTCCGGCGATCACGCCGCGGGCGTCGCTGCGCCAGTGGGGCGCGAACAGACCTGAGAAGGCGGGCACGAAATAGCAGCCGCCGTTGTCGGCGACGGTACGCGCAAGGGTCTCGATCTCGGGCGCGGAATCGATCAGCATGAGGTTGTCACGGACCCATTGCACGAGCGCGCCGGTGACCGCGATCGACCCCTCGAGCGCGTACGTCGGCGGCTCCTCACCGACGCGGCAGCCAACCGTCGTCAGCAGACCGTGGTCCGAGCTCACCTGTTGCGTGCCGGTGTTGAACAGCAGAAAGCTGCCGGTGCCGTACGTGCACTTGGCCTCGCCCGCGGAGAAGCAAGTCTGGCCGAACAACGCCGCCTGCTGGTCGCCCAGCGCTGCGCCCACCGGAACTCCGCGCAGCGGCCCGCTGATCACCTCTCCGTAGATCTCCGCCGAAGGCCGGATCTCCGGCAGCATCTCGCGCGGCACGCCGAACGCCGCCAGCAGCTCCTCGTCCCAGTCAAGCGTGTGCAGGTTCATCAGCATCGTACGGCTGGCGTTCGTCACGTCGGTCAGGTGGCGGCCCGTGAACCGCCAGATCAGCCACGAATCGATCGTCCCGAACAGCACCTCGCCCGTCTCGGCCCGCGCCCGCAGGCCGCGTACGTGGTCGAGCAGCCACCGTACCTTGGCGCCGGAGAAGTAGTTGGCGAGCGGCAGACCGCAGCGCTCGCGAAAGCGTCCCTGGCCGCCATCCGCGGACAGCGTCCGGATCAGCTGGTCGGTGCGGGTGTCCTGCCAGTTGATCGCGTTGTGAACCGGCAGGCCGCTGCTGCGCTCCCAGATCACTGTCGATTCGCGCTGGTTGGCGATCCCCAGAGCAGCAAGATCAAAGACTTCCAGCTCGGCCTTGTCGAGCGCGCGCTGCACGACCTGCTCGACGTTGCGCCAGATCTCCTGCGGGTCGTGCTCCACCCAGCCCGGCCGCGGGAAGAATTGACGGTGCTCCCTCTGCGCAATCGAGACCAAGCGCGCCGAGCGGTCGAAGATCATGCACCGCGACGAGGCCGTTCCCTGGTCGATCGCGGCTATGAATTCCTTCCCCATCCCAGCCCACTTTCTAGCATCGGGTGACACCGGCTACCAAGGGATCGCGCCAAGTTCACGCGAGACCGCGCGCGCCGCCTCGCGGACGGCGGCCAGCAACTGGCTACGCGGGTGACGGGCGGCCAGCAGGCGCTCGGGTGGGCCGAAGATTCCCATCGCTCCGACAGTGCGGTTACGGCGATCTACGATCGGCGCCGCGAACGCTACCTGCCCGGGGACGGATTCTCCGACGTCGGCGGCCCAGCCCTGCGCCTTGACGCGGTCGAGCTCGCGCTCGAGACGCTCGCGTTCGGTGATCGTCGCGTTCGTGATCGCCGGCAGGCCGTTGTCGGCCACTTCTTCAAGCAGGTAGCGATTGTGGGATAGCAGCACCTTACCCAGAGCCGTCGCGTGCGCCGGCAGCAGCGAGCCGACGTCGAGCGTCTGCAGGCTGTCGTCGGGCCTGAAGACGTGGTGCACGACCAGCACCTGGTGATCGTGCAGGATCCCGATGCGGACCGCCTCGCCGGTGCGGTTAGCGAGCGAATCCGACCAGTTCAGCGCGCGCGTGCGCAGCTCGTTGCCGTCGAGGTAGCTCGAACCCATGTGCAGGAGCGCGGCCCCGAGGCGGTACTTGCCGGTTTCGGCGTCCTGCTCCACGAAGTCCTCGTTCAGGAGCGTGCGCAGTAGCCCGTGCACGGTGCCTTTCGAGAGCCCGAGCTCGCCGGCGATCTCGACGACGCCGAGCTGGTGCGTGCGGCTGGACAGCAGCCGCAAGATCGCCGCGGCGCGCTCGATCGACTGGATGTTCCCGGGCATGCCTAAGTCATACCCCTTTCCCACGGCGCGAGCTTTCCGCGGAATCGGCGCGCCATAGAACGGATTTCTGACCCAGCTGGTCTCGGGTTCACCACAGTGGCGGTAGTGGAGATTGCGGGATACCCGCATCGGCATGTCTGCAGACTTACGAACGTCGTTTGACATTGTCGAACACCTGTGTTAAGGATGCCCCATTCCATCAAAGGTCAAATCCTCAGGAGGAGACGTAAATTGGGCGTACTATCCGCATTCGGGGCTGTAGTAGGGGCAGTGACGCCGGCCTTCCCGACGCTGGGCATCATTCCGTCCGAGATAATCGGCACAGCGCTCCTGATCATTCTCGGTGACGGCGTCGTGGCAGCCGTCGTTCTGTCCAAGTCGAAAGCCGAGAACTCAGGCTGGATCGTGATCACCTTCGGGTGGGGCATGGCGGTCATGGTCGCCGTCTACGTCGTCGGTCATTTCGACGGCGCGCATCTGAACCCCGCGGTAACGCTGGGTCAGTGGATCCACGGGACGATCACCGGCTCCCAGGCCTGGAAGTACTTCGTCGGGGAGATGATCGGCGCGATCATCGGCGCAATTGTGGTGGTCGTCGTCTACTGGGACCATTTCAAGGCGACCGATGACCAGGGCGCGAAGCTGGCCGTGTTCTCAACGGGCCCGGCGATCCGCAATTATCCGCTGAACTTCATCACCGAGGCGATCGGCACGTTCGTGCTGGTGTTCGCGATCCTCGGGATCGTCGGTCCGTGGAACGTCTACACCGGAGCGGACCTCGCGCCGCTGATCATCGGCCTGCTGATCCTCTCCATCGGCCTATCACTCGGCGGACCGACGGGGTACGCGATCAACCCGGCTCGTGACCTCGGGCCGCGGATCGTGCACGCGCTTCTGCCGGTCCCGGGGAAGGGCCCATCGGATTGGGCGTATGCGTGGGTCCCGGTGCTCGGACCGCTGGTCGGCGGCGCGCTCGCGGCGATCGTGTTCGACGCCATCTTCGGCAAATTCCCGCAGTGAGGCGACGGCGATGAAGAAGCTGATCAACACGCCCGACGGCGTCGTCCAGGACGCCCTGCACGGCGTCGAGGCGGCGCACGGAGATCGTGTGCGCGTCTCCTATGATCCCGCCATCGTGGTCCGGATCGACGCTCCCGTGAAGGGGAAGGTCGGGATCATCTCCGGCGGCGGCTCGGGACACGAGCCGATGCACGGGGGCTTCGTCGGTCCCGGAATGCTGGACGCTGCGTGTCCCGGTGAAGTGTTCACCTCGCCCACGCCCGATCAGATGCTCGAGGCGACCAAGGCCGTCAACGGCGGTGCCGGAGTGCTTCACATCGTCAAGAACTACACCGGCGACGTGATGAACTTCGACATGGCGTCGGAGCTGGGCAAGAGCGACGACATCGAAGTCGAGACCGTGCTCACCAACGACGACGTCGCGGTTGAGGATTCGCTGTACACCGCGGGTCGCCGCGGGGTTGGTGTCACGGTGCTGGTGGAGAAGATCGCCGGCGCCGCGGCGCAAGCGGGCAAGTCGCTGCACGAGGTCGCGGAGATCGGCCGGCGAGTCAACGCCAACGGCCGCTCGATGGGCATCGCGCTGACGCCGTGCATCACCCCGGCCTCCGGCAACCCGAGCTTCGAGCTCGGGGACGACGAGGTCGAGATCGGGATCGGCATTCACGGGGAGCCGGGACGGTTCCGCGAGAAGATCGGGCCCGCCTCGCAGATCGCCGAGCGGCTGCTGACGCCGATCCTCGAAGACCTGCCGTTCTCCTCGGGCGATCGCGTGCTGGCGTTCGTTAACGGGATGGGGGGCACGCCGCTGATCGAGCTGTACGTGCTCTACAACGAAGTCGCGAAGATCGCGGCGGCGCACGGGCTCAAGATCGAGCGCAACCTGATCGGCAACTACATCACCTCACTGGAGATGCAGGGCGCCTCGATCACGCTGCTGAAGCTCGACGACGAGCTGCTCGGATACTGGGACGCTCCGGTCAACACGCCGGGCCTGCGCTGGGGCGCCTAGGAGCAGCGATGATCACCCGAGACCAAGTTCTCGATTGGATGCGCCGGTTCGCGGCGGAGATGAGCGAGCACCGCGAGGAGCTGGTGCGTCTCGATACCGCGATCGGCGACGGTGACCACGGGACCAACATGGACCGCGGCATGCGAAAGGCGATCGAGAAGCTCGATGCTTCCGAGCAGCCCGACGGTGGAACGGCACTGAAGACCGTGGCGATGGCGCTGATCTCGAGCGTCGGCGGCGCTGCCGGCCCGTTGTATGGGACGTTGTTCCTGCAGATGGGCACGGTACTCGCCGGCAAGCCCGAGATCGAGCTGGCCGACTACGCGCAGGCATGGCGTAAGGGACTGGCGGGCGTGCAATCCAGGGGCAAGGCCGAGCCGGGTGACAAGACGATGGTGGACGCGTTGATCCCGGGCGTGGAAGCGCTCGAAGGCGCGTCCGACCTCGACGGCGGTCTGCGCGCAGCAGCGCAGGCCGCGCAGGCGGGTATGAAGGCAACGATCCCGCTAGTTGCCCGCAAGGGCCGCGCCAGCTACCTGGGCGAGCGCAGCAAGGATCACCAGGACCCCGGCGCAACCTCGACGTTCTATTTATTCAAGAGTGCCGCTGAGGCGCTCGACGCTGAATAAGGAGAGAGTATGGCGAAGTATTCGGCAGCACTTGACCAGGGAACCACCAGTTCACGCGCGATGATCTTCGATCACAGCGGACATGTGGTCGCGTCCTCCCAGAAGGAGCACGAGCAGATCTATCCAAAGCCGGGGTGGGTCGAGCACGACCCCAAGGAGATCTGGGCGCGGTCCTCGGAGGTGCTCGACGAGGCGCTCGAGAAGGCGGGGGCGACCGTGTCGGATATCGCCGCGCTCGGGATCACCAACCAGCGTGAGACGACGGTGGTCTGGGACCGCACGACGGGCGAGCCGATTCACAACGCACTCGTCTGGCAGGACACACGGACCGACAAGCTGGTCGACGAGCTGTCGGCCGACGGCGGTCAGGATCGCTTCCGCAGCAAGGTGGGCCTGCCGCTGGCGACCTACTTCTCGGGCCCGAAGGTTCGCTGGCTGCTGGACAACGTACCAGGTGCCCGCGCGAAGGCGGAGGCCGGCGAGCTGGCGTTTGGCAACATCGACACCTGGTTGATCTGGAACCTGACCGGCGGCGTCAACGGCGGGCTGCACATCACCGACGTGACGAACGCCAGCCGGACGATGCTGCTGGACCTCGAGACGCTGGCCTGGGACGCCGATATCGCCGCGACGATCGGCGTACCGCTGTCGCTGCTGCCGGAGGTCCGCGCCTCGAGCGAGGTCTACGGCGAGGTCCGCACCGGTGCCTTCACCGGCGTGTCGCTCGCCGGCGACCTCGGCGACCAGCAGGCGGCGACGTTCGGCCAGGCCTGCTTCTCGCCAGGCGAGGCCAAGAACACCTACGGCACGGGTAACTTCATGTTGCTCAACACCGGCACCGAGGCGGTGCAGTCGAAGAACGGTCTGTTGACGACCCTGTGCTACAAGATCGGCGACGAGAAGGCCGTGTACGCGCTCGAGGGCTCGATCGCGATCACCGGGGCGCTCGTGCAGTGGCTGCGCGACAACCTGAAGTTGATCAAGGCGGCGCCGGAGGTCGAGGAGTTGGCCGCTTCGGTCGAGGACAACGGTGGGCTGTACATCGTGCCTGCGTTCTCGGGGCTGTTCGCGCCGTACTGGAAGTCGAACGCGCGCGGCGTGTTCGCTGGTCTGACGCGTTACGTGACGGCCGGGCACATCGCTCGCGCGACGCTGGAGGCGACGGCCTTCCAGACCCGTGAGGTGGTAGACGCGATGGCGACCGACTCCGGCGTCACCCTGACCTCCCTCAGGGTCGACGGCGGCATGGTCGCCAACGACCTGTTGATGCAGTTCCAGGCCGACATCCTCGGCGTGCCGGTGATCCGCCCGGAGGTGCCCGAGACGACCGCACTGGGCGCCTCCTACGCCGCCGGTTTGGCGACCGGCTTCTGGAGCACCACCGACGAGGTGCGCGAGAACTGGGCCGAGGACAAGCGCTGGAACCCGGCGCTGGACGCGGCCAAGCGCGATGAGTACTACAAGTTCTGGAAGAAGGCCGTCACCCGGACCTTCGACTGGTTCGACTAGGAGTTAGGGCACCAGCCCTGAGCCGATCAGTCATGCCCGGGCGGCAAGCGCCCGCCGCCCGGGCACCGATCGGTTCTACGTGCTACCCACCGGAACTCCGGCGAGCAGCACTAAGGCACCCGCCACGCAAGTAGGCTAGGTAACACGATGGTCACACTCAAAACTGACGTTCTCGTCATCGGCGGAGGCGCCACCGGCACCGGCGTCGCATGGGACGCAGCGCTACGCGGCCTGGACGTGATCCTGGTCGACCGCGCGGATCTCGCGCAGGGAACCAGTGGCCGCTTCCACGGGCTTCTGCACTCAGGTGGACGTTACGCGGTCAAGGATCCGCGCGCCGCTGAGGAATGCGTCGCCGAGAACGCGATCCTGCGCCATATCGCCTCGGACTGCATCGAGGACACGGGCGGCCTGTTCATCACGACGCCGTGGGACGATCCCGCTTACGCCGACCGGTTCGCCGCTGGCTGCACACGCACCGGCATCGCCTGCGAGGAGATCACCCCGCAGCAGGCGCTACGCGACGAGCCGCGCATCAACCCGAAGATCTCGCGCGCGTTCCGCGTTCCGGACGGCAACATCGAGATCTGGAAGATGGTCTGGGCGATGAGCCACGGAGCCCAGGATCACGGCGCCAGAATCCTTCCGTACAACGCCGTCGTCGCGGTCCACCGCGAGGGCGACGAGGTAACCGGCGCGCGCCTACGCGACCCCCGCACGGGCGTCGAGACCGAGGTCCAGGCGCGGGTCACCGTCAACGCCGCCGGAGCTTGGGCCGGTCAGGTGGCGGAACTTGCCGGGATCGAGGGCGTTCGGATCCTGCCAGGGCGCGGGATCATGATCGCGATGAATCATCGGCTGGTCAACACGGTGATCAACCGCTGCCAGATGCCGACCGACGGGGACATCATCGTCCCGATCCGGACCGTCAGCGTGATCGGCACCACTGACCGTCACACCGACGATCCCGACGATCAGACGGTGCTGCAGACCGAGGTCGACCTGATGCTCGACGAGGGCGAGAAGCTGGTCCCGGGCTTTCGCCGCGCCCGCGCGCTGCGCGTGTGGACGGGAGTCCGTCCGCTGTTCGAGGACGCCAAGGCCGCCGACACCGACACCCGCGACGTGACGCGCGCGCATGCGCTGCTGGACCACGTCAAGCGCGACGGCGTGTCGCGGTTCGTCTCGATCACGGGAGGCAAGCTCACGACCTTCCGGATGATGGCCGAGGAGACCGTCGATGCCGTCTGCCGCCAACTTGGCGAGACGCGCCCATGCACCACCAAGACGACGCCGCTGCCCGGCTCTGAGAGCGGCAAGCACTACCTGCTCGGTTCGCGCCTGCAGAGCAAAGAGGCGAAGCTGATCGACGAGCAGATGATCTGCGAATGCGAGCTGATCTCGCGGGCCCGTCTGGAGGAGACAATGCAGCGCCTGGGTAGCACCAACCTCGATGACATCCGCCGCCAGTTGCGGCTCGGGATGGGGCCCTGCCAGGGCGGCTTCTGCATCTATCGCGCGACCGGGATCCTGCACGGGATCGATGGCTTGAGCGCCGATCAGGCGGACGCTTCGCTGCTGGACTTCCTGCAGGAGCGTTGGAAGGGGATGTGGCCCGTGCTGTATGGCGACCAGCTGCGCCAGGTGCGGCTGGATGAATGGATCTTCCATGGCGTCCTCGACGTGGAGCACGTGCCGTCATGAGGAACGAACTTCACTTCGACGCAATCGTGATCGGCGCCGGCACGGCAGGTCTGGTTGCCGCCACGCGCCTGGCCCAGGAGGGCGCGCGCGTGTGCTTGCTCGCCAAGGGGGTCGGCTCGACGCACCTCGCGCCGGGCACGATCGACGTCCTCGGCTACAGCCCCTCGCGCGTCGAGCAGCCGGGGCGCGCGCTGGAGGAGTTGATCCTCTCGCACCGCGGGCATCCCTATGCGCTGCTCGGCCGGCAGGCCGTCGAGGACGCGATCGGCTGGCTCACCGCCACAATCGCCGCCGGGCCGCTGCCGGGCTATAGATATGTGGGCTCGCTGGAGCGCAACCACCGGCTGCCGAGCGCGATCGGGGCGCTGCGGCCGTCCGCGGTCATACCCGAGACGATGGCGGCCGGTGATGCGAGCGGCCTGACCCGCGCTTGCATCGTCGGGACGCGCGCCCTGCGCGACTTCTATCCCAGCTTGTGCGCGGCCAACCTGAGGGAGGCCGGGATCGACGCGCGCGCGGTGACGCTGCAGATGGAGTTCGAACGCGCCGACATGAACACGCTTGGGATCGCGCGGCACTTCGACGACGAGGCCTGGCGCGCGCGCTTCTGCGCGCAGCTCTCGCCGATGCTGGCGGCCGACGAGCACGTCGGCCTGCCGGCGGTGCTCGGGCTGCGTGACCCGCACGCTGTGCTGAGCGATCTGGAGTACCGGCTCGGGCGCCGCGTGTTCGAGATCCCGTCGCTACCGCCCTCGGTGCCCGGAATCAGGCTGTTCGAGATCCTGCAAGCGGCGCTGCGCGCCGCCGGCGGCCGGCTGGTGCTCGGCTCCGAGGTGATCGAATCCGAGCGCGACGGCAAGCGCGTGACGGCGGTTCGCGCGCTTACAGCGGGACGCGACAGGTGGTACGTCGCGCCGTGGTTCGTGCTCGCCAGCGGCGGCTTCGCGTCCGGCGCGATCGAGCTCGACTCGCACTGGGCGGCGCACGAACGCGTGCTCGGGCTGAGCCTGCGCGGGATTCCGGCGCCCGGCGAGGCGCGCTTCGTCACGAGCTACCTGAGCGAGCAGCCGCTGGCGCGGGCCGGCGTGGCGGTCGACTCCGAGTTGCGCTCCCCCGACGCGACCAACGTCCTGGTCGCGGGGGCGGCGCTGCCGGGCGCGATCCCGTGGCGCGAGGGTTCGGGCGAGGGGATCGCGCTGACCAGCGGCTACGTGGCGGCGCAATCCATCACCAGTCAATCCGCGACGCTGACCGAGGCGGCGGTATGAATATCAAGTCAATCCGCGGCGCTGACCGAGTCGGCGCTACGAGTAACGGCAGCGGTATTCACCACAGTGGCGAGTGGCACGAGGCGCTGCGCGGCTCGCTGGACCACTGCGTCAAGTGCACGATCTGCGAGACCGCCTGCCCGTACATGAACGCGACGCCGCTGTTCCCGGGACCGAAGTACGCCGGACCGCAGTCCGAGCGCTACCGGGTCGCGGATGAGCCCTCGGTCGACGCTTCGGTCGACTACTGCTCCGGCTGCGGGATCTGCACGCTGGTCTGCCCGCAGGGCGTCAAGGTCGCCGAGATCAACGCCCAGGCGCGCAACAAGCTCAAGCTCCAGAAGGGCGTGCCGCTGCGCGACCGGATCATCACCCGCCCGACCCTGCTCGGTCAGCTGGGGACGCCGGTGGCGCCACTCGCCAACGCATCGATGCAGTCGCGTCCGCTGCGCGTGCTAGCCGAGAAGACGCTCAAGGTCCACCGCGACGCGGCCGTCCCGAAGTTCGCCGGACGGCGCTTCTCGCGCTCGATGCGCGACCACCAGTCGCCGCGCACGGGGCGGCGCGTGCTCTACTTCCACGGCTGCGGCACCGAGTACTACGAACCCTGGGAAGGCGAGCGCATGGTCGCCGTCCTCGAGCACAACGGCTTCGAGGTCGAGATCCCCAAGCAGGGCTGCTGCGGCCTGCCGCTGCAGTCCAGTGGCTTGTTCGACGACGCGCGCAAGACGGTGCTGGCGCTGGCCGACGCGCTGGCTTCGCACCTCCACGACGAGCAGACGATCATCGTCGGCAACGCGACCAGTTGCACGCTGATGCTGAAGCGCGAGGCACGCGAGTTCCTCGGGATCGAGCACGAGCCCAACCTGAAGCTAGTGTCCGAGCGCACCTACGACATCTGCGAGTTGCTGCTGGAGCTACACGATCGCGGCGAGCTGCGGACCGACTTCCAGCCGATCAACGAGACGATCGCCTACCACGCGCCCTGCCAGCAGCAGGGCCACCTGATCGGCAAGCCGGCGCTCGACCTGTTTGCGCTGATTCCCGGCCTACAGGTCAAGGAACTGAACGCCCGCTGCTGTGGGATCGCCGGAACCTACGGCATCAAGGCCGAGAAGTACGAGATCTCGATGGCCGTCGGGCGCGATCTGTTCGAACAGGTGGGGGCGTGCGGAGCATCGACGGTTGCGTGCGACAGCGAGACCTGCCGCTGGCAGATCACCCACGCCACGCATCTGCCTTCCGTGCATCCGATCGACTACCTGTACCGCGCCTACGGGCTCGACGGCGCCAGCGGCTAGGCCGCTGGCGGCAGGGAGCAGCAGGCGCATGGTCGGGATCGTCGTCGTCTCACATTCGGACGCGCTGGCGGCTGGCGTGGTGGCGCTCGCGCGCGAGATGGCCGGAGACGCGCTGATGATCGAGCCGGCCGGCGGCATCGAAGAGCCGGGGGTGCTCGGTACCGACGCTGAGCGGGTCCGTTCCGCCGTGCAGCGCGCGATGTCACCCGACGGTGTGCTCGTGCTGATGGACCTCGGCAGTGCGCTGATGAGTGCCGAGCTCGCGATCGAGCTGCTCGACTCCACGGCAGGCCCGGTCCAGCTCAGCTCGGCGCCGCTGGTCGAGGGAACCGTCGCCGCCGCGGTCGCCGCCAGCGGCGGCGCCTCGCTGCCGGAGGTCGCCGCCGAGGCGCAAGCGGCTCTGGCGATGAAATCCTCGCAGCTCGACGCGCGGGATGATCCCGAGCCGGACGTTGGCGCCCCGGAACCCGTCCCGGCGTCCGCGCCGCACGCCGCCGGCGCAGCCGACGGGGACACGCAGGTCGTGGCGGCGCTCAGCGAGGAACTGCGGGTGCTGGCCGAGGTGGGCCTGCACGCGCGCCCGGCGGCACGCTTCGTGGCGACGGCGCGAGCGTTCGACGCGGAGGTGTCGGTCGCCAAAGCTCCCGGCGGCCGGCCGGTGCGCGCTTCCAGCATGACCGGCGTGGTATCGCTCGGAGCGCGCTGGGGCGACACGCTGCTGGTCAGCGCCACCGGCGCCCAGGCCCGGGAGGCGCTCGATGCGCTGCAGGCGCTGGCCGAGGGGGGCTTCGGAGATGGGGTCGCGACGGGGCCGCCGGCGGCGAGCCGCAGCTCGCCGCCACCGCAGGTGGCGCTCGAGCCTGCGCGCGGCGCGCCGGCGCGGGCGCCGGTGGCCGGGGATGTCCTGCACGGCGTCGCCGCCTCGCGCGGCCTGATCGTCGGGCCCGTTCATCTGCTCCGCGGCAGCGCCCAGCAGCCGCCGCCGGAGCGAACCGCGGAGCGCCCCGCGCGCGAGCTCGCGCGGCTGCAGGCCGCAATCGACGGGGCCCGGGCGGCGATCGGCGTCGACCGCGAGTCGGTCGCGCGCCGCGCCGGCGCCGCCGAGGCGGAGATCATGGATGCCCATCTCGCCCTGCTGCAAGACGAGGCGATGCTCGAGCCTGCGTATGCCGCGATCGACGCCGGAGCGACGGCGGAGCGCGCCTTCTACGACGCCGCCGTGGCGCTGGCGGCGCGCTACCGCGAGTTCGATCAGCCGCTTCTGCAGGAACGCGCGATCGATGTGCTCGACGTCGGCAGGCGCGTCGTCGGCGCCTTGACGGGTGAGCCGGCGGCCGCCCCGGCCGCCAGCGGGATCGTGGTCGCCGGCGAGTTGACCCCGGCCGACGCGGCGGCGCTCGATCCCAGCCGCGTGCAGGGGATCGCCACCGCGCACGGCACCGCGACCGCGCATGCCGCGATCCTCGCGCGCGCGCTCGACCTCCCGGCCGTCGTCGGCCTCGGCGAATCGCTGCTGCTGATCGAGGACGGGACGCCGGTGCTGCTGGACGGTGATGCCGGCAGCCTGCAGGTGGATCCGCCGGCGGAGCTGATCGAGTCGGCGCGCGAACGCCGCGCCCGCGCGAAGCAGCGCGCGCGGGTGCTGCGCGCCCGCGCGAGCGAGCTCGCCGGCACCAGCGATGGCGTGCGGATCGAGGTGTTCGCCAACCTCGGATCGAGCTCCGAGGCGAGCCGCGCCGTCGAGCTCGGGGCCGAGGGCGTCGGCCTGCTGCGAACCGAGTTCCTGTTCTTGGAGCGTGCTGAGCTCCCGACCGAGGAGGAGCAGGCGCAGACGCTGATCGAGATCGGCGCGGCCTTGGCGGGCCGGCCGCTGATCGTCCGCACGCTCGACGCCGGCGCCGACAAGCCGCTGCCGGCGCTGCCGATGCCCAGGGAGGCCAACCCGTTCCTGGGAGTTCGCGGGATCCGGCTCGGCCTGGCGCATCCCGAGGTGCTCGAGACGCAGTTCCGCGCGATCCTGCGGGCCGCGGCGAAGTTCCCGTTGCAGGTGATGCTGCCGATGGTGGCGACTGCGCAGGAGATCGAGGCGGCGCGTGCGCTGCTCACGCGCGCCCGGGTCCAGACCGGGATCGACGCGCCGCTGCCGCTGGGCATCATGGTCGAGATCCCGGCCGCCGCCATAAATGCCGCGGAGCTCGCAGAGCACGCCGAGTTCTTCTCGATCGGCACCAACGACTTGACCCAGTACACGATGGCCGCGGAGCGCGGCAACGAGCGGCTCGCGCCGCTGCTGAGCGGCCCCCAGCCGGCGGTCCTGCGCTTGATCTCGGCCACCGTGCGGGGCGCCGCGGCGCGCGCGCGCACGGTCGGGGTGTGCGGCGAGCTCGCCGGCGACCCTGCCGCCGCCGTGCTGCTCGTCGGCCTCGGCGTCACCGAGCTAAGCATGACGCCCGCGCTGGTGCCCGAGGTCAAGGAGGCTCTGCACACGGTGGACCTGGCGAGCGCTCGCCGCAGCGCGGAGGCTGCGCTGCTCGCCCCGGACGCGAGCGCGGCACACGCGCTGTCCGCCGCGCTTTTGTGATGTACTCTTTCCGTCCTGTGGACGCCGGCACGTTGAGCGCGCTGCGTTCGTCTAGGACGCTCGCGGCCGGTACCAGCCTGCGGGTGATCGCGGCGCCCGTCGTCATGGCCCTGCTGCTGTCAAGCTCCTACGACGCAGCGGCGATCCTGTTCGCGGTGGTGGCGGCCACCGACTGGTTCGACGGCCGCCTGGCCCGGCGCTGGGGGGTTGCCTCGCGGTTCGGCGCGTTCCTCGACACGACCGCGGACAAGGTGCTCGTCGCGACGGCTCTGATCGGGCTGGTGGCCGTGCACAGAGCCTCGCCGTGGGTCGCGTTGATCATCATCGGCCGCGAGTTCACGATCCTCGGAATGCGCCTCGCGGTCGTCTCCGAAGGTCGCGACTTTCAAACCTCGATGGCGGGCAAGTGGAAAGCCACAGTCCAGTTCGCGGCGATCGCGCTGGCGATGCTACGGCCTGAGGTGCGGTTCGCCGGCGCCTACCTCGATCAGTGGGCGATGGCGGGCGCGGCGCTGATCAGCATCTGGTCGGGACTCGACTACGTTGCGCGCTTCGGAGCCGCGCTGAAAGCGTAGTCTGGCGGTGCCGCGCGTATTCGTGACCGGCGGAACCGGTGTGATTGGCACTGCGCTTGTGGCCGCGCTGGTGGCACGCGGCGACGAAGTCGTCGGGCTGGCCCGCTCGCAGGCTGCGGCGCAGGCACTGGAGGCGGCGGGTGCGCGAGCCGCTCGGGGCGACGCCCTCGACGAGGCGGCGCTGGCCGGCGGGATGCAGGGCGCCACGCTGGTCTTCAACCTTGCCGGGATCAATACGCTGTGTGTCGAGGATCCGCGAGCGATGCAGTTGGTGAATGCCCACGGGCCAGAATTGGTGGTGCGCGCCGCCGCCCGTGCCGGCGTGCAGCGCGTGATCCACACCTCTTCGGCGGCCACGATCGGGGAACCGCCCGGCACGGTCGGGACCGAGAGCACGCCCCACCGCGGCTGGTACCTCTCGACCTACGAGCGCACCAAGACCGAGGGTGAGCGCGCCGTGCTGCGTGCCGCGAGCGAGCTCGGCGTCGAGGTTGTCTGCGTCAACCCGTCGTCGGTCCAGGGGCCCGGTCGAGCCGGGGGCACGGCTCGATTCCTGCTCGCGTTCCTCGATGGGCGTCTGAAGGTGTTCGTTGCCACCAACATCAGCTTGGTCGACATCGGAGACTGCGTCGAAGGTCACCTACTGGCGGCGCAGCGCGGCGCCGCCGGCGAGCGCTACCTGCTGAGCGGGATCGCGCTGACGATCAGCGAAGCGCTCGCGCTCGCCGGGGAGGTCGCCGGCGTCCACGCGCACCCAAGGATGCTGCCGCGGGGTGTGGCTACCGTCGCAGCCGGGGCGCTCGAGCGCGGCTACCGGCTCGTCGGCCGGCGCCCACCGGTGTGCCGTGAGATGGTCAGGACGTTGCTGCACGGCCACCGCTACGACGGCTCGCGCGCGGTGCGCGAGCTCGGACTGCGCTACACGGAGCCGCGCGAGACGATCACGCGCACCGTCGAGTGGGCGCGCTCGCAGGGCTTGCTGCGCCCAGCGCCGCGCTGAGCAGGGCGGTCACGATCCACGCGAGGAAGCTACCGGCGACCGGGTGCTCGCAACCCGAGGGCTGGTAGGCTCCGCGGCGAGCGGGTTACCCTGATGATCACCCGACGCTTCGCAAGAGACACCCTTCGGCCCTCGATCGCGATGACCGAAGATCTTCGCGGGCATCCGGTGGTCGAGCTGATCCGCCGCCGGCGCCGTGATGAGTCGCGTCCCGGCGAGCGCGATGACGGACGCCGCGTCGCACTTGCGATCGAGGGCGGCGGCATGCGCGGCGTGATCTCGGCCGGGATGACCGCAGCACTCGAGCATCTCGGTCTGCGCGACTCGTTCGATGAGGTGCACGGTGCCTCCGCGGGCGCGTTCAACGGCGCCTTCCTGCTGGCCGGGCAGGCGGCGTATCTGACCGCGCTGTACCTGCACGGCTTCGGCGATCCGCGCTTCGTCAGCGTCCGCCGCGCCCTGCGTCGAGGGCCGGCGCTGGAGCTCGACTACGTGATCGACGACGTCTGGACGCGGCAGCGGCCGCTGCGCTTCGATGCGATCCTCGCCGCCGGCATCCCGCTGCACTGCACCGCGACCGACGCCGATCGGGCCGAGATCGTCGATCTCACGGACCTCAGCAGCAGCGAGGAGATCCGCTGCGGGCTGCGCGCCTCCGCCAGACTTCCCTGGCTGGCGGGGCCGCCGGTGCACTTTCGCGGTCGCCGGCTGCTCGATGCGACGCTCGCGGAGGCGATCCCCGTACAGGCCGCGTTCGCGAGCGCGACCGACGTTCTGGTGCTGCAGACACGCCCCCAGGGCGTGCACCACTCGCCGCTCTCGCCGCCCGTTGCGCTGCTCACCGATCGCTACCTGCGCAACATCAACCCGGACCTCGTCACGCTCCGCCAGACGCGCTCGCAGCGCTACGACGAGCTGAGCGCGAGCCTGTACGCACGCGCCGCCGAGCCGTCGGACTCGTTGCCGGCGATCTGCGTGATCCGCCCGCCCGCCGGATCGCTGATGATCGGGCAGCTCGAGCATCGCTCGGCCACGCTGCAACTCGCGGCCAGCCACGGTTTGCGCGCGGCCTGGATGGCCTTGGAAGGTGAGGACCCCGAGATCGTTGCAACCCTGCGCGCCTACCCGCGCCAGCCGATCGATCGGCCAGTGTTGCAAGCCGCAGCCGCTCGCTGAGCAAGTATCGCGCTTCGTGGGCGCTAGCGCCAGCGGTGGTCCCAGCCGGGACGGGCGCTAGCACCGAATCCGCCGTGTGGCATCGGCGCCTGGGGGTCACGCGGTCCGTGGTGCCCACCGCCGCGCGAGCGTCGGCCCGCCATCACGATCACAGCGATCATCAGCCAAAGGCCCCAGGCCATCAGGAACCACGCGATGACCACGGCGAGGAGCACCGCGACCGTCACCGTAACGGCAGCCACGAGCGCCACGGCAGCCACGGGATGGTGGCGCGCAAGCTGGCGCGAACGGGAGCGCGTGGCCGGTACCGAGCCCGGCAGATCGGAGACCGTGGCGTCGAGCTCACCGTAGGTCTGCGCGCGCAATGCACGCGCGAGGCGCTCTTCCAGCTCGTGCGCGAGCAGTCTGCCCTCGGCCGCGGCCTGTCGCAGGCGCTCGGTTACCTGCTCGCGATCAGCATCCGAAGCTCGCATTGTGGAGCGCCTGGCCACAACACCACATTAGCGCGTCGCCGGGGCGGCGACCAGCGCTTTGCGCGCGGGTTTCATCAGACGAGCACGCGGCGCTTGAAGTTGCGCAGGCCCAGCGTCCAGAAGAACACGGCGAAGCCGCATAGCACCGGATAAACGATGTATAGATGCATGTGCGTGGCCTGCGTGAGGCCGGCGCGCATCCCCTCGGCGATGTAGATCAGCGGGTTGACGAGCACGATGATCTGCAGCCAGTGGACGCCGTCGACGGTCACCGGGGCCAAGCGCGTCCACTGGTAGTAGGTGCCTCCCAGGAAGGTCAGCGGCAGCACCACGAAGCCGAACATCAGGCCGATGTTGCGGGGCTCGAAGGTGGTGCCCAGCAGCAGCCCGAGCGAGGTCATCGCGATGCACGCGAGCGGGATCAGCGTCACCACGACCGCCCAGTGCACCGACAGGTGCGCCTGCACGCCGCTGGCGTGCACCACCGCCGCGATCGGGAACACGATCAGCGCGGCGAGCAGTCCCTGGACCGCTCCCGATAGCACCTTCGCGGCGGCCACCAGCCAGATCGGGCACGGAGCCTGCACGCGGTCCTCGATCTCGCGCGTGAAGCCGAACTCGGTCGACATCTGCAGCGCCACCGCCTGGATCCCCTGGAACATGATCGAGATCGCGACCACGCCTGGGACCAGCACCGTCGCGAACTGCGACTCGGAGCCGTGCGCGCTGCCGCCGCCGATGCCCTGACCGATCCTCGGGAACACGTACAGGAACACGAACACCAACAGGAACGGCTGGATCAGCGTGCGGGCGACGAACTCCCCGAAGTTCTTGCGCAGCACAACGAGGTCACGCAGGATCAGGGCGCCGAGCGCGGTCCGGCTCGCCTCGAAGGTGGTTCGCGTCGGCCCCTGGGCGATCGGCACAAGCGCTCGCGCCGACGCTGACGCCGACGCGCTCGCGTGGCTGTCCTGCAGGGATGTCATTCGCGCAGCTCCTTGCCGGTGAGGTTGATGAACACGTTCTCGAGCGTCGGCTCGGACACCGCGAGGTCCAGCAGCCGCAGACCGGCGCTCTCGGTGGCGTTGACCACCGCCGGGATGATTCGCTGCGCGCCCTTGACGTGCAGCTCGACGCCGCCGTCGATCACCCGCGTCCTGGTCACGCCGGGAACCTCAGCGCGCAGAGCGGCCGCGATCGCCTCGCCTTCGCCGGCCGCCTTGACCGTCACGATCGTGTCGGCTCCAACGGTCTGCTTGAGCGCTGCTGGAGTGTCGAGCGCAAGGATCTTGCCGTGGTCGATGATCGCGACCCTCCGGCAGAGCTGGTCGGCCTCCTCCATGTAATGCGTCAGCAGCATGATCGTCTGCCCGGCGCGGTTGAGGTCGCCGAGGATCTCCCACAGCGCCAGTCTGCTCTGCGGGTCCAGCCCCGCTGTCGGCTCGTCGAGGAACAAGACCGCCGGACGGTGGAAGATCGCGCGTGCGACCATCAGCCGCTGCGCCATCCCGCCGGACAGCGCGTAAACCGACGCCTTGGCCCACTTCGAGAGGTGGAACTGCTCCAGCAGGCGGTCTGACTCCTGCCGTGACTGTGCGGCTGCAATGCCGAACAGGCGTCCGTGGAAGTAGAGGTTCTCCCAGACCGTCAGCTGCCGGTCGAGCGTGTTCTGCTGCGAGACGACGCCGATCATCTGCTTGGCGAGCGCGGGCTGCTCGACAACGTTGACCGCTCCGATGTAGGCGCTCCCGGCGGTTGGGATCACCCGTGTGGTCAGCATCCCGGCGGTCGTGGTCTTGCCTGCGCCATTGGGGCCCAGGAGGCCGAAGATCTCGCCGTGGTCGATGCTGAGGTCGAGGCAGTCAACGGCCTTGAAGTCCGTCCCGGCGTAGATCTTGGTCAGACCGAGCGTGCGGATGATCGCCGACTGCTCCCCGCCGGGTGCGGGCTCGCGGTGGTGGTGCGTGGTCGCGGCCATCGAACAATCATGCCGGATTGACCGGGCGATCTGGGAGACTGGGGCTCGTGGGCGTCAACAGCGCGGCGATCGGCAAGCGGTATCCCGCCGACACCTATGCGGTCGGACGCGAGAAGGTGCGCGAGTACGCGTCCGCGGTCGGCGAGACGCTACCCGTCTACCACGACCTGGCTGCCGCGCGTGCGGTCGGCTACGCCGACGTCGTCGCACCGCCGATGTTCGCGGCCGTGTACGCCGGCCGCGCGCTGGCGCCGTGCCTGTTCGATCCCGGGCTGGGGATCGACTTCGCGATGCTCGTCCACGGCTACCAGGAGTTCCGCTGGGGGCCGCTCGTGGTCGCCGGCGACGAGATCCGCACCGAGGTCACGGTGGCAGACATCAGCGAGCGTGCGGGATTGCGCTTCTACGTGTTCGTGACCAGCTCCGAGAACCAGCGTGCGCAGACCGTCTGCACGGGGCGTTGGACGAACATCGTCAGGGGCCCGGCGTGAACAGGCTCGAGCCCGGCGATCAGATCGAGCTGAAAGTCACCCCGGACGCGTATCTGACATTGCGCTACGCGGGCGCGTCGCTGGATTTCAACCCGATCCACATCGACGAGCAGTTCGCCAAGCAGGTCGGCCTGCCGGGGAGGGTGCTGCACGGAATGTGGACGATGGCGCAGATCGCGCGGGCGCTGACCGATGCCGGCGGCGGCCCGCAGGCGCTGCAATCGCTCAGCGTGCAGTTCCGTGGCGCCGGCAGGATCGGCGAGGAGCTCGTCGTCAACGGCACGGTGCGCGAGCGCGAGGGCGAGCTCGCGATCGTCAGCTCGCAGGTGACCCAGGGGGGCAAGCGCATCATCCGCGACGCGCTCGCCGAGCTGCGGATCACCGAGTAGCCACGGCGTCACACCTAGAATCAAAGGCTGTGCTCACAGAGCGACAGGAATCGGTTCTGCGCAAGGTCGTCGAGGAGTACCTCGACGCCGGCGCCCCGGTCGGCTCCAAGGCGCTGGCGACGAAGTTCGCATGGGGACCGTCGACGATCCGTCACGAGCTCGCCAGCCTCGAGGAAGTCGGCCTGCTAGCGCAACCGCACATCTCCGCCGGACGGGTCCCGACCGAAGCCGGCTACCGCTACTTCGTCGACCGCCTGCTGCCGCCCGACGACGATTCGCCACGGCTGGCGTTGTCGCTCGTGCGGCGCGAGCTCGACGAGGCGATGCGGGTCACCACCGAGACGCTCTCGCAGGTCACGAACCTGCTCGCGATCGTGCTGGCACCGGCCCTGGAGACCTCGACGATCCGTCACGTCGAGGTGCTCACGCTGCAGCCGCAGGTGCTGATGATCGTCGTGATCACCTCGACCGGGGGCGTCAGCAAACGCCTCTTCACGTTCGAGCGCCCCGTCGACCAGGGCCTTGCCGACTGGGCCGCCAGCTATCTCAACGAACGCCTCGTCGGAACCGGCCTGGGGGCGCGAATGCTCGGTCAGAAGCTGCATGACCATTCGCTCTCGCACAGCGAGGCGTCGTTCATCAACGCGCTCGCGCCGGCGTTCACCGCGCTCGAGGAGACCGCGCAGGAGTCCCTGTACGTCGAGGGCGCCTCACGGCTGATGCGGTTCGAGCGCCGCGGCGACATCTCCGAGCTGAACGCGCTGATGGACATGCTCGAGCGCCGCGTGACGATCCTCGATGTGATGCGCCGCGCGTTCACCGGACGCGACGTGCTGGTCCGGATCGGCACCGAGAACGACGCGCCCGCGTTGCGCTCGCTCGCGCTGGTCGCGGCCAGCTACGGCCTGCCCCAGCGCACGCTGGGTACCGTGTCGGTGATCGGACCGCTGCGGATGGACTACCCGCGCGTGATCAGAGCGGTCCGCGAGGCGGCTTCGCAGCTGTCCGCCTTCGTTGTCGACGTCTATGACGAGCGCTGATCGGGACCCGATGCCACCACGTGACTACTACGAGATCCTTGGGATTCGGCGCGATGCCGACGAGACGGAGATCAAGAAATCCTTCCGGCGGCTTGCGCGCGAGCTGCATCCCGACGTCAACCGGCACGATCCGAACGCCGAGGACAAGTTCAAGGAGGCCGCCGAGGCCTACGAGGTGCTGTCCGACGCCCAGCGCCGCGCGACCTACGACCGCTACGGCCATGAGGGGCTCAACCGCGGCGGCTACGCGCCGAACTTCGAGGGCTTCGGGTCTGTGGCCGACATCTTCGATGCGTTCTTCGGGGGTGCCTTCGGCGGCACCGGTGGCGCGTTTGGCGCCGGTGGCCGTCCAATCGGCCCCGCACAAGGGGCAGACGTATCGGTCGCCGCCGAGATCGACCTGGCGGCCGCCGCGGCTGGCACCAAGGTCGACGTCGGCTACGAGGCGGTGACGCTCTGCGAGCACTGCCGCGGCAACGGCGCTGAGCCCGGAACCCCGATCGAGACCTGCCAGCGCTGCAGCGGCACCGGGCAGCTGCGGGTCGTGTCGCGCACGCCGTTCGGGCAGGTGGTGCGCACGACCGTGTGCGACGTCTGCCAGGGCGACGGGCGCACCGCCACCAGCCCGTGCGGAGTCTGCGACGGGCGCGGCCGCCGCGTCGAGCACGTCAAGCTGACGGTCGATGTGCCGGCCGGAATCGCGTCCGGCCAGCGGATCCGCGTCACCGGGCGCGGGCACGCCGGCGATCGCGGCGGCCCGCCTGGCGACCTCTACGTGCTCGTCGCGGTCAAGGACGACCCGCGCTTCGTTCGCGATGGCGACGACCTCGTTACGACGGTCGACGTGTCGGCGCCGCTGGCGGCGCTCGGCACGGTCGTGCCGGTGCCCACCGTCGACGGCGAGATCGAGCTCGAGATCCCCGCCGGGACGCAACCGCATGAGACCATGGTGGTCCGCGGCCGCGGGATGCCGTCGCTGCGAGGCCGGCGTGCCGGCGATCTGCGAGTGGTCGTCAACGTCGTGATCCCGCGCCACCTGACGCGCGATCAGCGCGAGCTGATGACGCGGCTGGCAGAGGCCCTGACCGCCGAGAACCTGCACACCGATGACGGCGTGCTGCACAAGCTCCGGCGCGCGTTCGGTAGCGACCACGCCGCGCGCCACCGGCGGTGACACACTAGATGTTGCGACTCGCCGTGCGCGTCGCGCGCGAGCACTCCGAGCTCGTCCTGGCGGAGCTCCTGGAGCTGGCGCCGGGCGGCGTCGAGGAGGTCGACGTCGATGGCGCCGTGGTCGAGTACGCGGTCTACGGTCCGCCCGGCGAGCTGCCGGCACTGCCCGACCTGCGGGCCGCCGCGGGCGCGGCGCTGGTCGAGATCGCGACCACCGAGATCGCCGATGACTGGGCCGATCGCTGGCGAGAGTTCCACCGCCCGCTGGTGCTGGGCGACCGCCTCACCGTGCGCCCACCGTGGGAGCCGCCGGGCACCACCGCGCTGGACCTCGTGATCGATCCCGGGCAGGCCTTCGGCACCGGTGCGCACGCAACCACGCGGATGTGCCTGGAGCTGCTGCTGGCATTGCCGGCGCCCCGCGCGGGCGCCGGCAACTGCGGCGCACCGGGCGCCGTCGATCTCGGCAGCGGCTCCGGAGTGCTCGCGATCGCGGCCGCGATGCTCGGCTGGGACCCGGTGCTGGCACTCGATTACGACCCCCTGAGCGTGCAGGCGAGCACCGCGAACGCGTTCGCGAACGGCGTCGCGCACCTGATCGGTGCGCGCCGCTTCGACCTCCGCACCGAGCTGGTGCCGGCAGCGCCGCTGGTGCTCGCCAACCTGCTGGCACCGCAGCTGCGCTGCTGGGTGGCGCAGCTGCAGGCCGGCGCGCCGGCGCCGGCCACGGTGATCGCGAGTGGGCTGCTGGCGGCCGAGGCGGACGCGATCGCGGGTGCCTTCGCGGCGACCGGGTTGCACGAGCGATCGCGCTTGGAGCAAGGCGAATGGGCGGCGCTCGAGCTGACGCGGGAAGCCTGATCGGTGGCGAGCTTCGCGGTCAAGTTCCTCGGCTGCAAGGTCTCGCAGGCAGACGCGATGCAGGCACGAGCGGCGCTGCTCGCCGACGGGCACGTGGAGGTGCCGGAACGAGACGCCGAGCTGCAGTTCGTCAACACCTGCGCGATCACCAGCGAGGCGGAGGCGAAATCGCGCCAGTCGGTGCGACGCGCGCTCGCCGGCGCCCGCAAGGTGTACGTCGCCGGCTGCGCCACCAACCTGCGGGCCGACGCGTTTGCGCAGATTGATCCGCGCGTACACCCGCTGGTTGGCAGCGCCGAGGACGCCACCGCCGCGTTGCGCGCCGCCACGGGCGCCTGCATCGACCTCGATCACGATCTGCTGTCGCGCTCTCGCTCGAGCTCACGCGCAGCTGCGCCGGGGGCAGAGCTGGGGGCGCACGCGCAGACGCGCACGCGCGGCTTCGTCAAGGTCCAGGACGGTTGTGCCGGCAACTGCTCGTATTGCGTGATCCCGAGCGTCCGCGGGGCGGCGCGCTCCCGCGCCGCGAGCGCCGTGCTGGCCGAGGTGCGCCGGCGCGTGGAGCTGGGCCAGCCGGAGATGGTGATGACCGGCATCAGCGTCGGCGACTACCGCGATCCGCAGCGCGGTCTGGGGCTTGGTGAGCTGATGTGCGAGGTCGCACGCGTCCCTGGCGTGCAGCGCGTCAGGCTCTCGAGCGTCGAGGTGATCCACGTCAACGACGGGTTGATCGAAGCGCTCGCCGGTGAGCCGAAGA
This sequence comes from uncultured Solirubrobacterales bacterium, assembly GCA_963709135.1. Taxonomy (GTDB): domain Bacteria; phylum Actinomycetota; class Thermoleophilia; order Solirubrobacterales; family Solirubrobacteraceae; genus Palsa-465. Next base: position 810,342 of record CAVPVI010000015.1, read on the forward strand.
TCTGCCCGCACCTGCACGTGCCGATGCAGTCAGGCGATGACCGCGTGTTGGCGGCGATGGGACGCCACTACGACGCCGAGCGCTACCTGGCGCACGTCGCCCGGGTCCGCGCCGCCGTACCGCACGTGAACATCACCACCGACGTGATCGTCGGCTTTCCGACCGAGGACGAGGCCGCATTCGAGCGCACGTTGGCGCTGCTCGACGCCGCCGAGATCACCCGCGTGCACGCGTTCGTCTATTCCCCCCGCCCGAGCACCGCCGCCGCGGAGCTGCGCGATCGAGTCTCGCCGGCCGACTGCAAGCGTCGCTCGCAGGCGCTGCGCGGCCACTCCGAGGCACGCTGCAGGATGCACCGATCAGCCAAGCTCGGAGCTCGTGAGCGCGTGCTGATAGACAAGGTCGCCGACGTACGCTGCTCCGGCTACAGCGCCGATTACACGCGCTGCTACCTGCCGCCCGGGGCGGGGGAGCGCGGCCGCCTGGTCGACGTGAGGTGTGTCGATCTGCACGCCGACGGGATCGACTGTGTCATGGGAAGTTGACGTAATGCATCCCCTCAGGGTCGTATCCTCTAACTGACTTGAGCGTCACCGAACAGGTCCGCGCCGACATCACGCGCGCAATGAAAGCCGGCGAGAAGGATCTCGTCGGTGCGTTGCGACTGCTGCTCTCCGAGCTGCAGAAAGACCAAAAGGAGGGCGCCGGCGACGAGCTGGCGGTACTCCGGCGAGAGCGCAAGCGCAGACTCGAGGCGGCTTCGCAGTTCCAGGCCGGACAGCGCCCCGAGCTCGCCGCCAAGGAGGAATCGGAGGCGCGGCTGATCGACGGCTACCTGCCTGCCGACCTCGACGACGAGCTACTCGCCGAGCTGGTCGCGACGGCGATAAAGGACGCGGGCGCGAGCGGGACCCGTGACTTCGGGAAGGTAATGAAGCTGGTGCTCGACCGTGCCGGGGGACTGGTCGACGGCAAGCGCGCCTCGATTGCCGTCCGCGAGGCACTGAGCGCATGAGCGCCGGCCACGTGCGTGACCAGATCGAGCTCGACAATGTCGTTGCCACCGAGCTGGCAGGCAGCGAAGACGCGATCCTGCGCACCCTCCAAGAGCATCTGGACTGCGCCGTGTTCCTGCGCGGCAACGTGCTGACGCTCGACGGCGACCAGGAGTCGGTGCGGGCGGGGGGGGCCGTCGTCAGGGAGCTCTCGGAGCTGATCTCGCAGGGACACGAGATCGCGCCGGGGACGATCGAGGCGGTGTCGCGCGCGCTCGACCAGAACGAGTCGCCGGCGTCGATCCTGGAGGACATCGTCTGGCGCCACCGCGCGACCAAGGTCGCGCCGAAGACGGTCAACCAGAAGCGCTACGTCGACTCGATCCGCGCCAACACGATCACCTTCGGGATCGGGCCGGCGGGCACCGGCAAGACGTTCCTGGCGGTCGCGCTGGCGGCCGCGGCGCTGCATCGCCGCGAGGTCAACCGGATCATCCTCACGCGTCCAGCGGTCGAGGCCGGCGAGCGCCTCGGGTTCCTGCCCGGTGACCTGATGGCGAAGGTAGATCCCTACCTGCGGCCGCTGTTCGACGCGCTGCACGACATGCTCGAGGCCGAGCGCGTCACCCAGCACCTCGAGCGCGGCGTGATCGAGGTCGCGCCCCTGGCCTTTATGCGTGGCCGGACGCTTAATGACAGCTTCATCATCCTCGACGAGGCCCAGAACACGAGCCCCGAGCAGATGAAGATGTTCCTCACGCGGCTGGGCTTCAACTCTCGGATGGTGGTCACCGGCGACATCACCCAGATCGACCTGCCGGTTGACCACGACTCCGGCCTGGTGGTCGTCAGCGAGATCCTCGACGGCGTCGACGGGATCGAGTTCGTGCGCTTCGGCGAGGAGGACGTTGTGCGCCACAAGCTCGTGCGACGCATCGTCGCCGCCTACTCCGAGCACGCTCAGCGCCAGGCGCCGGAGCTGCGCGCGCGCAACCTGGCGACGCGGAGCGCCCAGCCGCGAGGATGAGCCCGCTGCTGGACATCGAGGTGATCGGGGTCGACGGGCTCGGCGACGACGCGCCGAGCGCGCTCGAGGTCAGAGAGCTGTGCATGCTGGCGCTCGCGTCGGCCGGCATCGACGACGGGCACATGGCGGTCGAGTTCGTCGACGAGGACCGGATCGCCCAGCTGAACCGCGAGCACCGGGCGATTGACGCGCCAACCGACGTGCTGTCGTTCGGGATCGACGAATCGGGACCCGTCGCCGGTCCGCGCGAGCTCGGCGACGTGATCATCTGCCCGGCGCGCACCAGCAACCTGCGTGAGGCGGTCGTGCACGGCGCGCTGCATCTGACCGGCATGGACCACGAGCTTGACAACGGCGAGATGCTGGCGCTACAGGCCGAGCTGATGCGCTGGCTGACGTGAGCGCCGGCGCTGCCACGCCCACGCGCTCGGGCTTTGTCGCCCTGGCCGGGCGACCAAACGTCGGCAAGTCGACGCTCGCCAACGCGATCGTCGGCGCCAAGGTCGCAATTGTCTCCGACAAGCCGCAGACGACCAGGCGCGCGATCCGCGCGGTGGCGACCAGCGTCGACTGGCAGCTGGTGCTCGTCGACCTCCCAGGCGTGCAGCGTCCGCGGGACGCGCTGACCGAGCGCATGCAGCGACGCGTGGAGCGCGAGCTGGCCGACGCCGACGGCTGCCTGATGCTCGTCAACGCGCAGCAGGGCGTCGGTCCCGGAGACCGCTTCATCGCCTCGCTGCTCGCTTCCTCGCCGGTCCCGGTCGTGGTGGCGGTCAACAAGATCGACCGCGCTGACAAGGAGCGGACGGTGGCGGCCTTGAGTGACGCCGGCGCACTCGGGATCACCGACGACATCTTCCCGGTGTCGGCGCGCACCGGCGCGGGCATCGGCGAGCTGGTCGCGAGGCTGGTGGCGCTGCTGCCCGAAGGCCCCTTCTACTTCGGCCCCGATCAGCAGTCTGACCAATCGGAGACGGTGATGCTGGCTGAGCTCGTCCGCGAGCAAGTGCTCGCACGCACGCGCGAGGAGGTACCGCACGCCGTCGAGGTCGAGGTCGAGTCGATCACGCAGCCGCGTCCGGATCTCGTCCGGATCGAGGCGGTGGTGCTGGTCGAAACCGAGTCGCAGAAGGCGATCCTGATCGGCGCCGGCGGCAGCATGATCAAGGCGATCGGGACTGCTGCGCGCCGCGCGATCGAGCACGAGCTCGGCAACCGCGTGCACCTTGGACTGTCGGTCCGCGTTCGGCGCCACTGGCGGGCCGATGAGCGGGTGCTCGACCGCCTCGGAATCGAGTAGTAAGGGCGTGTCGGCGCTCGACACCTAGACTTGCAAGCAGTGGACGTCTCGAGCATCAAATTCGACAGCGCCGGCTTGGTGCCGTGCATCGTTCAGGATGCCGGCAGCGGCGAGGTGCTGATGCTGGCGTACATGAACGCCGACGCGCTCACGCTCACGCTGGCTGATCGTGAGCTGCACTTCTGGAGCCGCTCGCGTGGCGAGCTGTGGCACAAGGGCGCGACCTCGGGCAACGTGCAACGCTTGCAGGCGATCCGCTACGACTGCGACGCCGACGCGCTGCTGGCGCTGGTGGCGCCCGCCGGACCCGCCTGCCACACCGGCGAGCGGACCTGCTTTCACCGGGGCGAGCTGGAGCCGGCCACCACGCACGAGGTGCTGCCGACGCTGGAGCGCACGATCGCGGCGCGAGCCGCGCAGCGTCCCGATGGCTCATACACCGCGGCCCTGCTCTCCAACCCGGCGCGGATCGGTGAGAAGGTGCAGGAGGAGGCCGAAGAGGTGGCGCGCGCGGCACGCGAGGAGTCCGACGCGCGCGTCGCGCAGGAGGCGGCCGACGTGCTTTATCACCTGTGCGTGCTGCTGGCCGGCCGCGGCCTGACGCTGGCCGACGCCGAGCGGGTGCTGGATGGCCGTCGCCGCAAGTAGCGCCGGCGCCCGCGCCGCGGTGCTCGTACCGACGCTCGCGCAGACCCGCGAGCTGCTGCATACCTACGATCTCGTGCCACTGCGCGAAACCCTGATCGACGACTGCGAGACGCCGGTGTCGGCGTTCCTGAAGCTCCGCGAGCACGGCCACCCCTGCTTCCTGTTGGAATCCGCCGATCAGGGTCGCGTCGGGCGCTATTCGTTCATCGGCTACCGGCCGCGCAAGCTGCTGCGCTGGTCGATTGGCGACGCGGGCGATCCTTACCAGCTGCTGGCTACCGAGCTCGCCAACTGCCGGGCGGCGCCGCTGGCGGGCCTACCGCCGTTCGCGGGCGGGGCCGTCGGGATGTTCGCCTACGACCTGGTACGGACCGTGGAGCCGCTCGGCGAGCCCAACCCGGACGTGCTCGGGCTCCCGGACCTCGCGCTGATGCTGACCGACGCGCTGGTCGCCTTCGATCACCTCGAGCGTACCGTGACGGTGCTCGCGAACGTGTACGCGGGCGAGGATCTCGACGTCGCGTACGAACGCGCGCGCGCGACGATCGCCGAGGTTCGCCGTCGCCTGGCAGGGCCGGTGCCGAACCCGGCCGGGCGACAAGTGCCCGGCCGGACAGCGCCGACATTTCACTCGAACATGTCCCGCGAGCAGTTCGAGGGAATGGTCTCGCGGATCATCGAGTACATCCGCGCCGGCGACGCCTACCAGGTGGTCCCATCGCAGCGGTGGTCGGCACCGGTGCCGATCAGCGCCTTCTCGATCTACCGCGGGCTGCGCGCCGTGAACCCGAGCCCGTACATGTACTTCCTCGACTTCGGTGATTTCGAGATCGCCGGCGCGAGCCCGGAGCCGCTGATCACCGTCAGCGGCCGCCGTGTGGCGACCCGCCCGATCGCCGGCACGCGCCCGCGCGGCGCCAACGTCGACGAGGACCGGCGGATCGCCGACGAGATGCTCGCCGACCCGAAGGAGCGCGCCGAGCACGTGATGCTCGTCGACCTCGGCCGTAACGACCTCGGCCGCGTGTGCGAGTACGGCACCGTCAAGGTCGAGGATTACATGAGCGTGGAGAACTACAGCCACGTAATGCACATCGTCTCGAACGTCACCGGCAGGCTGCGCGAGGGCGTCGGTGCGCTCGATGCGCTGCGCTCGGTGCTGCCGGCGGGGACTCTGTCCGGGGCTCCCAAGGTGCGCGCGATGCAGATCATCGACGAGCTCGAGCCGATCAAGCGCGGCGGCTACGGTGGCGCGATCGGCTACGCAAGCTACAGCGGCGACCTAGACACCTGTATCCACATCCGCACGGTCGTGATCAAGGGCGGCGTCGCCCACGTCCAGGCGGGCGGCGGCACCGTCGCCGACGCTAAGCCGGCCTACGAGTACGAGGAGTCGGTCGCCAAGTCCCGCGCCGTGCTCGCCGCGATCGAGCTGGCGATCGAGCAACCGGGCTGGGCGTAAGGGAAGCGACCGTGCGGGTACTCGTGCTCGACAACTACGACAGCTTCACCTACAACCTCGTGCAGTACCTCGGCGAGCTCGGGGCCGAGCTGGAGGTCGTCCGCAACAACCACGCGACCGTCGATGAGCTGCTGGTGCGAGGCTATGACCGCCTGATCGTCTCCCCCGGGCCGTGCACGCCGAACGAGGCGGGGGTCTCGCTCGAGGCTGTGCGCCGCTTCCCGCTGGCGCGGATCCCGACGCTCGGCGTGTGCCTCGGCCACCAGGCGCTCGTGCAGGCGTGGGGGGGCCGGGTCGTACAGCACGCGCCGGTCCACGGCAAGACGACCGCAATCGAGCACGACGGCCGCACGATCTTCAGCGGCCTGCCGCAGGGCCTGCAGGTCGGCCGCTACCACTCGCTGGTCGCCGATCCGGCGCTGCCGGCGGTGCTGGAGCGCAGCGCCTTCGGCGCCGACGTGGTGATGGCCGTACGCCACCGCGAATTGCCCGCCGAGGGCGTCCAGTTTCACCCCGAGTCGGTGCTCACCGAGCACGGGCACGAGCTGCTGGCGAACTTCCTGGAGCAGCGCTAGTGGGCTGTCCAGAGGCGGTCGGCGCGGACACGGGGACGCCTGCCAGGTGAGCGCCACCGCCGAGCCAGAGCTGCTGACGCGGGCGATCGACGCGCTCGCCGGCGGCCACGACCTGACGCTCGACGACGCGGCGGCGGTGCTCTCGCGGATCATGGAGGGGGAGGCGTCGGAGGTGCAGATCGCTGCCATCCTGATCGCGCTGCGGACCAAGGGGGAGACCGTCGCCGAGCTGGCGGGGCTGGCACAGACGATGCGCGCGCGGGCCGCGCGCGTGCCGGTCGACGGCCGCGGACTGCTCGACACCGCCGGCACCGGCGGCGGACGGCGCACCTTCAATGTCTCGACCACGGCGGCGCTGATCGCCGCCGGCGCCGGCTGCCGGGTCGCCAAGCACGGCAACCGCTCCGCGACCGGGCTGTCGGGCTCCGCTGACCTGCTCGAGGCGCTCGGCGCGCGAATCGATCTCGGGCCCGCGGCGGTCGCACGCTGCATCGAGGAGCTCGGCTTCGGCTTCATGTTCGCGCCCGCGCACCACCCGGCGACGCGTTACGTGGTGCCGGTCCGCCGCGCGCTAGCGGTCCGTACGATCTTCAACTTCCTCGGCCCGCTGACCAATCCTGCCGGCGCCGACAGCCAGCTTATCGGCGTCTCGGACGCCGCCTACCTGGAGACGATGGCGGGTGCACTGGCGTTGCTCGGGGCCGCCCACGCGCTGCTGGTCTGCAGCGAGGACGGCCTCGACGAGCTCAGCATCTCGGCGCCGACACGGGTCGTCGAGTTGCGCGACGGCGTGCTGCACGAGTATCGCATCACGCCCGAGGAGATGGGCTTGCCAAGTCACCCGCCGGAGCAGGTGCCGGGCGGCGATCCACAGGCCAACGCCGCCACCACGCGCGCGATCCTCGCCGGCGCCGGCGGCGCGGCTGCCGACATGGCGGTGCTCAACGCCGGCGCTGCCATCTATGCGGCCGGTGGCGCCGAGTCGCTGGCGGCTGGGGTCACGCGCGCGCAGGAGGCGATCGGGTCGGGCGCGGCGATCTCGAAGCTCGATGCTTTTGTGCAACGCACGCGCGAGCTGGCACCGTGACCGGCGCGCGCGGTGACGATCCCGCGGCGGCCCACGTCAACGTGCTGCGTGAGATCGTCGCGCAGACGCGCTCCACGCTCGCGGCGCGCCGCGCCGCGGTGCCGCTGCATGACCTGGTGGTGGCCGGCGAGGAGCGCAGGCGCCGCGACGATCGCCGCTCGCTGAGCGAGGCGCTGTCGTTACCCGGCCTGTCGCTGATCGCCGAGCACAAGCGGCGCTCGCCTTCGGCGGGGCTGATCCGGGGCGAGTTGTCGCTGCCGGATGTGGTCGGCGCCTACGAACGCGCCGGCGCCCGTGCGCTGTCGATCCTGACCGAGGAGTCCCGCTTCGGCGGCTCGCTGCGAGATCTGGCGCAGGCCCGCGCGGCGAGTCGCCTGCCGATCCTGCGCAAGGACTTCATTGTCGATCCCTATCAGCTCCACGAAGCCCTGGCCGGTGGCGCGGACGCGATCCTGCTGATCGTCGCGGCGTTGCACGACGAGCAGCTGGCGTCGCTGCTGGCGCTCGCCGGTGCGCTGCGCCTCGACGCGCTCGTCGAGGTTCACGACGGCGGCGAGCTGCGGCGCGCGGTCGCGGCCGGCGCGCAGCTGATCGGGATCAACAACCGCGATCTGACGACGCTCACAGTCGACACGCGCCGCACGTTCGAGCTGCTCGAGCAGGTGCCAACCGGTTCGGTCGTGGTGGCCGAGTCTGGTTTCAGCCGGCGCGCCGAGCTCGAAGCGCTCGAGCGTGCCGGGGTGCACGGTGTCTTGATCGGCGAGGCGCTGATGCGCGCCGGCGACATCGAGGCTGCCTGCCGCGGACTGACGGGCGTTTAGGTTCGCTTGACCGCCGCCAGCAGACTGTGTGCTGAGGATGCACAGATCGATCCGATCGCACTTGCTCGCGTCGGTCACGGGCGGCCTGCTGGTGGTGGCGGTGCTGCTGGGGTTCGGGTTGATCGGCAAACGCACCACCCAGCCGGTCGTCTACGAGACGCTGGAGGAGGGCGCACCGGTGCTCGGCCACGGCGGCGGACTCAGCATGCGCGACATCTACCTGGATGACGCGCCGGCGGTCGTGTTCGTCACAGCCACGCGCAGCGGACCGGTTGCCAACCCGCTGGAGGGCGAGCTGTCGGCGCACCAGACGGGCGGCGCCACCGCCGAGCACGGCGAGACGGTCTCGACCGGCTCGGGCTTCCTGATCAGCTCGGGCGGCCTGGTGCTCACCTGCTACCACCTGATCGCGGGCGCCGATCCCAGCACCGGCATCACCGTCCAGTTCGACTACGACAGCCCGCGAGCGGCGATCGTGGTCGGGGCCAACGAGAGCGACGACCTCGCGCTGTTGCGCGTGAGCACGGCCGGTCTGACCGGGGTACGTCCGTTGCCCCTCGGCGACTCCGCGAGCGTCAAGGTGGGGGATCCGACGCTCGCGCTCGCCGATCCGTTTGGGCTTGCGCGGACGCTTGCAAGCGGGATCGTGTCGGCGCTGCAGCCGGAGATCGTGGGGCAGGACGGGTTCGCGGTCGACAACGTGATCGAGACCGACGCCCCCAGCCTGCCGGGTGACAGCGGCGGCCCACTGCTCGACGCCGCCGGCCGCGTGATCGGCGTGAACTCGCAGATCCTGGCCGCCGGCGAGGATGGCGCCGGCGACGAGGTCGGCTTCGCAGTCCCGGTCGACACCGTCGTGCAGTTCCTGCAAGCCGCCGGCATCTCGGCACCCGCGTGAATGCAGCACTTAGGATGTAGGACGTGAGCGAGCATCCGGTGCACATCAAGTTCTGCGGGATCACGCGCCCGCAGGACGCCGAGCTCGCGGTCTCGCTGGAGGCGTGGGCGATCGGGATGATCTTCTGGGCGCGCTCCCCGCGGGCGGTCACGCCCGAGGCGGCCGCGGATATCGCCGCCACGGCCAGGCGCCGAGTTGAGCTCGTCGGCGTGTTCGTCAACCCGGCGCTGGACGAGGTGGCGCGGATCGCCGACGCGGTCGGGCTGACGCTCGTGCAGCTGCATGGCCAGGAGGGTCCGGCGTTCTGCGCGGAGGTCGCGCGCCGGACTGGTTGCAAGGTGATCAAGGCGGCGCGCGTCTACAGCGGCGCCGAGATCCAGGCGCTGGGGAGCTTTCACACCGACTTCCACCTGCTCGACAGCTACCGCGACGGCGTACCGGGCGGCACCGGCGAGACCTTCGCATGGGAGCTGGCGCGCAGGCGCCCATCATCGGTGCCGCTGATCCTCAGCGGCGGCCTGACGGCCAACAACGTGGCGGCGGCGATCGCGGTGGTCGCACCGTTCGCGGTGGACGTCGCCAGCGGCGTCGAGGCCGCGCCCGGCATCAAGGACGCCGAACAGCTGCGCCGCTTCGCGCAGGCCGTCGCCGGCCAGTCGGCGCTGACCGTCGGATGAGCGCGCTCGAGCATCGCTTCGGTCCATACGGCGGGCAGTACGTCCCCGAGACGCTGATGCCGGCGCTGTCCGAGCTCGAGCGCGAGTGGCTGGCGGCGCGCGAGGACGCCGAGTTCAAGCTTCGGTTGGCGGCGCTCCTGCGCGACTACGTCGGGCGTCCCTCGCCGCTCTACCACGCAACCCGGCTCAGCGCAGCGGCTGGGCGACCGATCTATCTCAAGCGCGAGGACCTCAACCACACCGGCTCGCACAAGATCAACAACGCGCTTGGGCAGGCGCTGCTGGCGCTACGGATGGGCAAGCAGCGGATCATCGCCGAGACGGGAGCCGGCCAGCACGGCGTCGCCACGGCCACCGCCTGCGCGTTACTCGACCTCGAGTGCATCGTCTATATGGGTACCGAGGACATGCGTCGCCAGCGACCCAATGTCGAGCGGATGGCGCTGCTCGGCGCGCGCGTCGTCGGCGTTGCCGCGGGCGCACGCACGCTCAAGGAGGCGGTCTCGGAGGCGATCCGCGATTGGGTCACCAACGTCGGCGACAGTCATTACATCATCGGCTCGTGCGTTGGACCGGCGCCGTATCCCGCGATCGTGCGCGACCTGCAGCGCGTGCTCGGTGACGAGGCGCGCGCACAGATCCTCGAGCGGACCGGACGGCTGCCCCAGCGAGTGATCGCGTGCGTCGGCGGCGGCTCCAACTCGATCGGCATGTTCGAAGCGTTCCTGCAGGACGACTCCGTCGAGCTGATCGGTGTCGAGGCGGCCGGCGAGGGTCTTGCCAGCGGCCGTCACGGCGCGCCGCTGACGGCGCGCGGGCTCCCGGGCGTGCTGCACGGATCGTTCTCGGCCGTGATGCAGGACGAAGACGGCCAGATCCTCGAGGCGCACTCGATCTCCGCCGGGCTCGACTACCCCGGCGCCGGCCCCGAGCACGCTTGGCTGCGCGACACCGGACGCGCGCACTATCACGCGGTGGGCGACCAGCAGGCACTCGACGCGTTCGCGCGTACGGCGCGTCTCGAGGGCATCATCCCCGCACTCGAGAGCGCCCATGCGCTCGCCTGGACGCTGTCCGCCGGCGCCAGCGAGCTGGATCTCGTGTGCGTTTCCGGCCGCGGCGACAAGGACCTGGCGGAGGTGCTGGCGCATCAGCGCGACGGCACCAGCCAGGCGGGCAACGGCGGCGAGCAGCGGTGAGCGGCGGCGAGCGGATCGCCGAGGCGTTCGAGTCGGCCCGCGCCGAGCGCCGCGGCGCGGCACTGATGCCCTACATGATGGGCGGCTACCCCGATCTCGAACGCTCGCTGCAGATCGGGATCGCGTACGCGAGCGCCGGCGCCGACCTGGTCGAGCTCGGGATACCGTTCTCGGACCCGTTGGCGGACGGTCCGGTGATCCACGCCGCCGGCGTGGCGGCGTTGCGTGCCGGCGCCCGTGTGCACGACGTGCTCGAGCTCGCGCGCGAGCTCGCCGAGCATCTGCCGGTGATCGTGATGTGCTACGCCAACTTGATCCTCGTGCGCGGACTCGAGCGCTTCACGGACATGCTCGTGGGGGCCGGCGTCAGCGGCCTGATCGTTCCCGACCTGCCATTCGAGGAGGCGCCGGCCGCGCTGGCCGCATGTGACGCGCGTGGGCTGGCGCTGGTGCCGCTGGTCGCTCCGACAACGCCGCCGGAGCGTCTGGCGAGGATCGGCGCGCGGGCGCGCGGGTTCCTCTACACCGTCTCGGTGACCGGCACGACCGGAGAGCGAGCTGCCGTCGATGGCAGCCTGGGCGCGGTGATCGCGCGGGCGCGTGCCTGTACAGAGGTGCCCGTGGCGGTTGGTTTCGGGATCGCCACGCCGCAGCAGGCCGCAGCCGCAGCCGGTGCCGGGGCGGACGGCGTCATCATCGGCTCGCGGCTCGTGCGTGCCGCCGGCGAGTCCCGTGACCCGGCGGCCGCCGTCGCGGAGCTCGTGCAGGCGTTCTCCGCAGCGCTGCGCGAGAGGCCAGTCGGATAGGATGGCGCGATGGGTCTGATCATCACTGCCACAGCCGGGCTCTGCCTGTGGATCGTTTTGTGGGCACTGAACCTGTCGGGGTTCGACGCGATCCTGATCGCGATCGTGATGGTGCTGGTCGCGACCGGCGCGCGAAACGTGGTGCCGCACCTGCTCGGGCGACGCGACAAGTAGTGGCGATCCTGATGCGAGCGCGGACTCGCGTGCTTGCAGGTCTTGCCTGCACGGCCATCGCTGCGTCGCTTGCCGGGTGCGGCACGACGACATCGGCGGCGACCTCGTCCGTGCTGGCCAAGGGCACCACGCTGTACATCTATCTGAGCGTCCCGCCCGGCGCCGCCTCCGACCCGGCGACCGAAGACGTGATCAACGCCGAGCAGCTCTCCTGCAGCCAGGATCGAGCAGAGGTGACGAAGTACACGGTCCGCTGCGTGAGGGTCGCTGAGCACGAGCTGTCGGACAACGCCCGCACGGCGATCACCAACACCGGGGCGGTCGCGTACATCGGCGAACTGCAGCCGGGCTCCTCAGAGCAGAGCGTCGGCATCACCAACGCGCTCGACGTGCTGCAGGTCAGCCCCACCGACACGGCGCTGGAGCTGACGCAGAGCACGCCCGCCGTGAGCGGCGCGCCGAGCACGTACTACGAGGATTGGGACACCTTCGGCCGTACGTTCGCGCGCGTCGTACCTGACTCGGCCCAGGAGGCGCAGGCGCTGGTCGGCGAGCTGCGCGCGCTGAGCGTCTCGAGCCTCTACGTCGCCCACGACGGCAGCGACTACGGGGCGGCGATCGCGCAGGCCGTCAGGCAGGACGCGACCGCCACGCCGGGAGCGATCACGATCAGCGCCACCGAGTCCGGCGCGGACGCGATCTTCTACGGGTCTGACTCGCCGGCGACGGCGGCCAAGTTCTTCGACAGCGCACCGGCCGGGGCGAAGCTGTTCGGTCCCTCGGCGCTCGATACGCCGTCGTTCACATCCGCGCTGAGCCCCTCGGTACAGAACCTCTATATCTCAACGCCGGGCTTCCTCAAACGCGACCTAACGCCCGCCGCCATTACCTTCGAGTCTCAGTTCGCCACCGCCTACGGACACGAGCCGGCGGTGCAGGCGCTGTTCGGCTACGAAGCGGTCGCGGCCGTGCTGCACGTCGTCCAGGAGGCCGGCGCAGGCGCCGACGACCGCGCCACCGTCGTGCACGACTTCTTCAAGCTCGAGGATCGCGCTTCGGTGCTCGGCACCTACTCGATTGACAAGGACGGCGACAGCAGCCTGTCGGCGTTCGTGCTCGACCGTCTGAGCGCCGGGGCACTGGTTCCGTTCAAATCCTTGCCGTGAATCGGACCGCACTGCGTCTGCTCGTGGCGGCTGCAGTGATTGCGGGCGCCGCGCTCAGCGGGTGCGGAGCGGGCTCCGAGCGGGCAGGGAACAAGATTCATGGGCGGTCGCTGACGATCTGGGTGAGCGTGCCGCTCGACGGCGCAGCCGCGGCCAGCGGTGAGGCAGTCGTGCGCGGCGCGGCGCTGGCACTACGCGACATCGGCTCGCGGATCGGTCGCTACCGGCTCGTGATGCACCACCTCGACGACTCCGATCCCACGACCGACCGCTGGGACCCCGGACAGACCGCCGGCGACGCCCGGATCGCCACGCAGGAGCCATCGACGATCGGCTACATCGGCGATCTCAACGCCGGCGCCAGCGCCGTTTCGATCCCGCTCCTGAACTCGTTCGAGATCGCCGAGATCAGCCCGGCGAGCACCGCCGTCGGCCTCACCTCCGATGCGCTCGGCGCCAACGCGGGCGAGCCGCAGAAGTACTACCCGACCGGCATGCGCACGTTCGTGCGCTTGCCCCCGACCGATCTCGCGCAGGCCAACGTCCAGATCAGCCTGCAGCGTCAGTACGGCTGCAACGCGACCTACGTGCTCGAGGATGGCGAAGTCGACGGCGACGACGCCGCCGACACGTTTGTGGCCGAGGCTGGCGCCCGCGGAGCGTCGGTCGCCGGCCAGCAGGCCTACGATCCGACCGCGACCAGCTACGCCGCGCTCGGACAGGCGGTCGCGCAGAGCGGCGCGAAGTGCGTGCTGATCGCCGCGATCCCGGACGCGAACACGGCCAGTCTGGCGGAGCAGATCGGTTCGGCGGTGCCCGACGCGCGGCTGTTTGCGACCGGTGCGCTGGCCACCAGCACGTTCGTGAACCCGTCTCTGGGAGGGATCCCGGCGGCGCTCGACGGCCGCCTGCTGATCACGGCGCCTGCGCCGGCTCCGCAAGGACTGGCGCGCACGCTCGCGGCGAGGTTCGAGCAGCAGTACGAGCAACGCTACGGCCAACCGGAGCCGGTTGCGATCTACGGCTACGAGGCGATGAGCCTGCTACTGGACGCGATCTCGCGGGCGACCAGGCATGGGCGGCGCCAGGCGGAGCGCTCACTTGTGGTCCGCGCCCTGTTCGCAACCCGCGATCGCGACAGCGTGCTCGGGAACTACAGCGTGCAAGCCGACGGCGACACGACGCTCGAGACATACGGCGTCTACATGATCGTCGACGGCGAATTGCGGCTCCGGCAGCTGCTGCGCGGCTAAGAGCCTGTAAGGGCGTGCGCTGGAGGGCGCGCCAGGGCATGGCTTCGGATCGACGAGTTTGCAGACCATCGAACGTTTGCATTTCGTTAGAGGTTTGCATTAGTCGTTTTCGATCTGCGACGCGCGTCTTGCCGAGAAGGCACTCCGCGGCTAGTGTGCCAACCCTCGGTAACACCCGAGCTCACCCACCCTAGGAGGAGCATGCGTTTTCTTGGCAAGACCGCGACTGGCTTCGCGGTTGCAGGTGCCGCGCTGGCGATCGCAGCCTGTGGCAGCAGCAGTACGAGCTCCAGCTCGACCGGTAGCGCCGGCGGCGGCGGTTCCAACACCATCGACATCTATTCGTCGCTGCCGCTGCAGGGCGCATCGTCGGCCCAGACGGACCCGCTCGTCAACGGCATCAAGCTGGCGCTGTCACTCGCCAACAACAAGGCGGGCCCGTTCACGGTCAACTACCAGTCGCTCGACGACTCCACGGCCGCGGCCGGCAAGTGGGATGCGCCCACGACCGCAGCGAACGCTCGCAAGGCGGCCACCGACCCGAAGGCCGTCTACTACATCGGCGAGTTCAACTCGGGCGCGAGCGAGGTCTCGATCCCGATCCTCAACCAGGCCGGGATCCCGCAGGTGAGCCCCGCGAACACCTACGTCGGCCTGACCACGAACCTCCCGGGAAGTGCGCCCGGCGAGCCGCAGAAGTACTACCCGACCGGCAAGCGCACGTACCTGCGGATCGTCCCGATTGACGATATCCAGGCCGCCGCGGACCTGATCGCACTCAAGAACGCGGGCTGCAAGAGCGTCGCGGTCGCCAACGACAAGGAGGCGTACGGCGCCGGTCTCGCGACGATGCTCGAGCTCGAGAAGGCGGAGTACGGCGTCAAGATCGTCAGCAACACCGGCATCGACCCGACCGCTCCGAACTACCGCTCGTACGCGGCGACGATCAAGGCGCAGGGCGCGGACTGCTTCGAGTTCGCCGGCATTGTGTCCGACGGTGGCGTCCAGATCACCAAGGACGTCAACGCGGCGCTGCCGAGCGCGACGATCCTCGGGCCGGACGGCATGTGCACGAGCTCGTGGACGAACGCCGCGGACGGCGGCGTCCCGGCGAGCATCGATCCGCACCTGCTGTGCACGGTTGCGACGCTCGACCTCGCGTCGCTCCCGGGCGGCAAGACGTTCCTCGCGGCCTACAAAGCCAAGTACGGGGTCTCCAACCCGGACCCGTACGCGATCTACGGCTACGAGGCGATGAAGCTCGGCCTCGACACGATCGCCGGCCTCGGCGCGAACGGCAACAACCGCGCCGACGTGCTCAAGGCGCTGTTCGCGATCAAGGACCGCAACTCGGTGCTCGGCACCTACGGATTCGACGCCGACGGCGACACGACGCTCAAGTCCTACGGCCTCTACAAGGTCGGTTCGAACGGCGACCCCGTCTTCTACCAGGCGCTGACGCCGACGAAGACGATCTCGTAAACGTCCGGAAATAACGGTAGGTTTGGAGGGGGATGGCGGCGCCATCCCCCTCCACCGTCTTCAACGCACCGCAAACGTGGAAGCCACAACGCACATGCCACCGACCTCAGCCGGTCCGGTCCGACCCGTCCAGCGCCTCGCGGCGCTGAGGCGCAACCTCGGGCTCTACGTGCTGATCCTCGCGCTGCTCGCGCTGCCGGTCTACTACGGGATCCACGACCTCGTCGTCGGGTACCAGGTCGGGATCGTGAACGGCCATGCGGTCATCCACCACGATCTCGCCAAGCTCGGCTTCAACCTCGTCTCGGGCATCTCCAACGGCGCGATCTGGGCGCTGATCGCGATGGGCTACACGCTCGTCTACGGCATCATCGAGCTGATCAACTTCGCCCACGGCGACGTGTTCATGATCGGCTCGTTCACCGCGGTCGCGTTCTGGGGGACGATCGGACTGGGCTCATCGACCGGCACGATCATGCTGATCGCCGGGCTGCTCCTGACCCTCGTGGTCGCGATGGTCGTCTGCGGCTCGCTCAACGTGTTGATCGAGCGTGTCGCATACCGACCGCTGCGCAACGCGCCCAAGCTCGCGCCGCTGATCACCGCGGTCGGCTTCTCGTTCATCCTGCAGAACGTCGGCCTGCTGTGGCTCGGCGGCTCTCCCGTCGGAGTCACCGACCTGATCGACGAGAACAAGACCGTCGTCAACATCTTCGGCATCGTCGTGCACCGGGCGGACGTGCTGGCGATCGGCGTGATGGTCCCGCTCGTGCTCGCGCTTACCTGGTTCATCTCCAAGACCGCGCCCGGCCGGGCGATGCGTGCGACCGCC
The DNA here is from genome assembly GCA_963709135.1 of uncultured Solirubrobacterales bacterium. Classification (GTDB taxonomy): domain Bacteria; phylum Actinomycetota; class Thermoleophilia; order Solirubrobacterales; family Solirubrobacteraceae; genus Palsa-465. Next base: position 826,744 of record CAVPVI010000015.1, read on the forward strand.
CAGGACCCCGAGGCCGCGCGGCTGATGGGCATCAACGTCAACAACACGATCTCGCTGACGTTCATCATCGGCGGCATGCTCGCCGGCGCCGCTGGTCTCGTCTACGCGCTGTACGAGACGACGATCTGGTACTTCCAGGGCTTCCAGGCCGGCCTGATCGCGTTCACCGCCGCGGTGATGGGCGGCATTGGCAACATCCGCGGCGCGGTGCTCGGCGGGCTGCTGATCGGCTGCATCCAGCAGCTGGCGAACTCGCGTATCCAGCAGGGCGTCTGGACCGAGGCGGTCGTCTTCCTGTTCCTGATCCTCGTGATGGTCCTCAGACCCCGCGGGCTGCTCGGTGAGGAGATCCGGGAGGCCGGATGAGCGAGCGGCGCGCTCAACTGAGCGAGTGGCGCGCGGCGATCTCGCGGCGCCTGCCGGCATGGTGGACGCGCGCGCTCGCGCTCGGGCTGATCCTGTTCGGGATCGTGCTGCCGTTCCTGTTCAGCGAGGCGAGCGGCTTCCTGAACGCGACGATCATCGCGCTCGCGTACGTCGTGATGGCGCTCGGGCTCAACATCGTCGTCGGCTTCGCCGGCCTGCTCGACCTCGGTTACGTCGCGTTCTACGCGCTTGGCGCGTACTCGATGGGCTGGTTCGGCTCAACTTTCTTCTTCAACGAGCACATCCACTTCGGGTCCTCGGCGCTGCCGAACGAGATCGGCATCCACCTCAACTTCATCGTCATCCTCGTGCTGGCGGTCTGCATCACCTCGATCGCCGGCACGCTCATCGGGCTACCGACGCTGCGCCTGCGCAGCGATTACATCGCGATCGTGACGCTCGCGTTCGGCGAGATCATCTACGACGTTGCGGTCAACGGCACGCTCATCAAGATCCCTGGCGGAAACGGCGAGACGCTGACCGCCGGCAACCTCGGGATCTCGGCGGTCGACCTGCCGCACTTCCCGCTGGTCGGCAGCTTCACCCTGCTCAACCTGCGCCCCTGGTACTGGCTGATCTTCGTGATCATGCTGCTCGTGCTGTTCGTCGCCCTGCGGCTGCGGGAGTCGCGCCTCGGCCGTGCCTGGATCGCGCTGCGCGAGGACGAGGTCGCCGCCGTCTCGATGGGCATCCCGCTCGTCAAGACGAAGCTCATGGCCTACGCGTTGGGTGCTGCGTTCGGCGGCATGTCCGGCGTCTTCCTCGGCGCGTACGCGACGACGGTCAACGCTTCACAGTTCCAGTTCAGCTTCTCGATCTTCGTGCTCGCGATGATCATCGTTGGCGGCCTCGGATCGATCTGGGGCGCGGTCACGGGAGCGCTGCTGCTCTCCTACATCAACTACTACCTGATCCCTGACGTGCTCAACAGCGTGCCAAAGGACCTGGGGTTGAACTTCAACCTCACCGACCTCGGCTTCGGGATCTTCGGCTTTCTGCTCGTGATGGTCATGATCCTGCGGCCGCAGGGACTGATCCCTGAGCGGCGCCGCCGGCTCGAGCTCACAGGCGAGATTACGGCAGAGGACGCGCAGCTCGTCGAGGGCGGCGCCGGCGCGGTGTCGTGAGCGAGTCGTCTCCGGTGCCCGCAGCGCGATCCACGCTCAGCAACGAGCCCGTGATCCGTGCTGCGCACGTCACCAAGGAGTTCGGCGGCTTGGTTGCGGTGTCGGATGTCACCTTCGAGGTGCCGAGGCTGTCGATCGTCTCGCTGATCGGACCGAACGGCGCCGGTAAGACGACCCTGTTCAACATGCTGACCGGCTTGTACAAGACGACGTACGGCACGATCAGCTTCGGCGAGGAGGACATCACCCGCGCGCGCCCGGACCAGATCACGAAGCTGGGCGTCGCGCGGACCTTCCAGAACATACGGCTGTTCGGAGCGATGACTGCTGTCGAGAACGTGATGATTGGCCACCACTCCCGCATGCGCACCGGCCTGTTCGGCTCGATCCTGCGCTCGCCGCGGGCCCGTCGGGAAGAGCGCTTCGTGCGCGAGCGCGCGCGCGAGTTGCTCGCGTTCGTCGGGCTGAGGCCAGGGTCGTTCGACAGCCTCTCGACGGCGCTCTCCTACGGCGACCAGCGGCGCCTGGAGATCGCTCGTGCGCTCGCGTGCGAGCCCAGGCTGCTGTTGCTCGACGAGCCAACCGCCGGCATGAACCCGCAGGAGTCCGCCGCGCTGACGCAGTTCATGCGCAAGATGCGCGACGAGCTGCAGCTGACGATCCTGCTGATCGAGCACGACATGAAGGTCGTGATGGAAGTCTCAGAACGAGTCACGGTGCTAGACCACGGCGAGCGGATTGCCGAGGGGGCGCCGACAGACGTGCGCAACGATCAGCGCGTGATCGAGGCCTACCTCGGGAAGCAGGACTGATCGCGTTGGCCCTGCTCGAAGTCGAGGACCTCAAGACCTATTACGGCGCGATCCAGGCGCTCAAGGGCGTGTCGCTGAGCGTCGAGGAGGGCGAGGTCGTAACGCTGATCGGATCCAACGGCGCCGGCAAGTCGACGACGCTGCGCTCGATCTCGGGGCTGACCCCGGCCCGCTCGGGAAAGATCGTCATCGACGGGCAGGACATCACACGCGTGCCCGCCCACCAGATCGTCTCTCACGGCATCGCGCTCTCGCCGGAGGGTCGCCACTGCTTCCCGCGCATGACCGTGCGCGAGAACCTCGATCTCGGCGCGCACCGGCGCAAGAAGGGCCCCGAGGTCGACGCCGACCTCGAGCGCATCTTCGAATTGTTCCCGCGGCTGAAGGAGCGGGAGAAGCAGAAGGCTGGGACGATGTCCGGCGGCGAGCAGCAGATGCTCGCGATCGGTCGCGCGCTGATGGCCCGCCCGCGGTTGCTGATGCTCGACGAGCCCTCGATGGGGATCGCGCCGATCCTCGTGCAGCGGATCTACGAGACGATCGCCGAGATCAACCGTGGCGGCGTGACGATCCTGCTGGTCGAGCAGAACGCCAACTACGCGCTCGACGTATCGAGGCGTGGATACGTCTTGGAGACCGGCCGGGTCGTGCTGTCGGGTGCCTCCGAGAAGCTGCGCACCGATCCCGAAGTCCAGCGCGCCTACCTTGGGACCTGATGCGATGACCGTGTTCGCGCTGATCGGAGCGAAAGCTCTCTACCTGCTGTTCATCTGGCTGCTGTCGACCGCGGGCGCGGCCTGGCTGGCGGATCGCAAGGGCTACGGCGAGCGCGTCGGGCTGACCTTCGGGCTGCTGCTGTCGCTGGTCGGCTTGCTGATCGTGCTGATCTTGCCGGGCCGTCCCGGCTCGGCGTGGAAGCTGGATGGCGCGATCCCGCGCCGCCGGCGACGCTGAGCTACTCCGGGCGACGGGCGCGCGACCCGTCGTCTGAGCCGAACCCGATCCGATGCTGCTCGGAGCCGGCGGTGCCGCTGCGGTGCGCCTCCTCGGATACGGCGGCGGCGACCGCGTGCACGACCTCACGGTTGAACACCGAGGGGATGATGTAGTCCTCGCGTAGCTCGTTCTGCGGCACGATCGCGGCGATCGCCCTGGCAGCCGCGTACTTCATCGTTTCGGTTATCTGCGGCGCGCGCACGTCCATTGCGCCGCGGAACACGCCCGGGAAGCAGAGCACGTTGTTGATCTGGTTCGGGTAGTCGCTGCGTCCGGTTGCCAGGATCCGCACGTACTGCTCGGCCTCCTCTGGGGAGACCTCCGGGTCCGGGTTGGACATCGCGAACACGATCGGGTCCCGGTTCATCTTCGCCAGCGCCGCTGCCGGCAGCACGCCCGGGCCGGAAAGGCCGATGAACAGATCCATGCCCTCGATCACCTCGGCCACCGAGCCCGAGCGCTGCTCGGCGTTGGTCGCCTGCGCAAACGCGCGCTTGGTCGCGTTCATCGTCCCATCGAGGTAGTCCGTGCGGCCGACGTGCAGCGCGCCGCGCGTGTCCACGCCGATCACGTTCTCGCCACGCGCCCCGGCGCCGATCATGATCTTCGCGGTGGCGATGCCCGAGGCGCCCATGCCGCACACCAGAATCCGCAGATCCTCGATCTTCTTGTCGACCAGCGTCAAGCTGTTGAGCAGCGCCGCGAGCGCCACTACGGCGGTGCCGTGCTGGTCGTCGTGGAACACAGGGATGTCGAGCTCGGCCTTCAGCCGCTCCTCGATCTCGAAGCAGCGCGGCGCCGAGATGTCCTCGAGGTTGATCCCCCCGAAGGTCGGCGCGATCGCCTTGACGACAGCGATGATCTCTTCGGGATCGGTCGTGTCGAGGCAGATCGGGAACGCATCGACGCCGGCGAACTCCTTGAACAGCATCGCCTTGCCTTCCATCACCGGCATCGCCGCCTCGGGGCCGATGTTGCCCAGCCCGAGCACGGCCGTGCCGTCCGAGACGACCGCGACTGTGTTGCGCTTGATCGTGTAACGGAAAGCCTTGTCGCGATCGTCGTGGATCGCCATGCAGACGCGCGCCACACCGGGCGTGTAGGCCATCGCGAGGTCGTCGCGCGTCTTCAGCTGGCTCTTGTTGTGGATCTCGATCTTGCCCCCGAGGTGCATGCGGAACGTGCGGTCGGTGGTGTCGATCACGCGTGCGCCGGGGACCGCGCCGACGGCCGCGGTCAGCCGCGGCCAGTGCGAGGCGTCGGTCGTCTCGACGTTGAAGTCGCGGATCGTCAGCTCGTCGCCGGCGCTGACCAGGTCAACGGCGCCGATCACGCCGCCGGCTTCGCCGATCGCGCTGGCGACCTTGCCGAGCATGCCGGGTACGTGCTCGTATTGCACCCGCATGGTGAGGCTGTATTGCGCGTTGTGATGGGGATGGGCTTTCATCGCGCAATAGCCTGTCATTAAAGTGGCATCTGCGCCTGACTCGCACAGCTGCGCTTCACCATGTCCGAAGAGCTATTTCTGATCGATGGCAACAGCCTGGCCTACCGGGCGTTCTTTGCGCTGCCCGAATCGATCGCGACCTCGACCGGCGTTCCGACCAACGCGATCTTCGGGTTCGCCTCGATGCTGGTCAAGATCCTGACTGACTACGAGCCACGTGCGACCATCGTCGTGTGGGACGGTGGCGACACCGGGCGTCGCCAGATCTACCCGGAGTACAAGGCCCAGCGCTCCAGCCGCCCGGACCTGCTCAAGGAGCAGTGGCCGCACCTGGAGCCACTGGTGTCGGCGTTCGGCTACCGCAACCTGCGCGTCGACGGCTACGAGGCCGACGACGTGATCGCGTCGATCGCGCAGCGGGCGAGCCAGGCCGATCCCCCGATCCCGGTGATGGTCGTAACCGGCGACCGCGATGCCTACCAGCTGGTCGGCGACGGCGTGCGGATCATGACCACCTCGCGTGGCGTGACCGACACCCGCGTGTACGACCGCGAAGCGGTGATCGATCGCTACGGCATCGCGCCCGAGCTGGTGCCCGATTTCATCGGCCTGAAGGGCGACACCTCGGACAACATCCCCGGCGTGCCGGGGATCGGCGAGAAGACGGCTGCGGATCTGCTGCAGCGCTTCGGCTCACTCGAGGGCGTACTCGACCAGATCGATCAGATCTCGGGCGCCAAGCGCAAGCAGAACCTGACCGAGCACGCCGACGCGGCGCGCGTGTCAAAGCGACTGGCGACCGCCAAACGTGACATCGAGCTCGACCTCGACCTCGCCGATTACGTCGCGCGGGCCCCCGACCGCTCGCAGCTGCGCGACGTGTTCCGCCGCTTCGAGCTGCGCGAGCCGCTGCGCCGTCTCGAAGAGGCGCTCGGCTCCGCCGACGCGGCGGCGCCGGCACCGGCGGCCGGGCACGCGCTTGCCGCCAAGCCTCGCGAAACCACCCTGCGTGAGCTCGCGTCGCTGCCGAATACAGAGCTGGCGATTGCGATCGCGCCACCGTTGACGCCCGACGGGGCCCTGTTCGCAGCCGAGCAGGACTGGCGCTTCGGCGTACACCCCCGCGCGGGCCGCGAGGTCCTGATCGGCACCTGCGAAGGCCCCGAGCAGCTCGTCGCCGCGATCGGAACGCGGCCTGTGATCGCGCACGACGCAAAGTCCCTTGGCGTGGTGGCGCCGAAGCTCGCGCACGACACCGAGGTCGCTGCCTACCTGCTGGAACCGGCGCGCCGCGCCTATCCGCTGCGAGAGCTGTGCGAGGAGCGTGGCCTCTCGGCAGCGATCGAAGATCCCGCCGGGGCCGACGCGCTGCTGCTCTCAGAGCTCGCGAGCTGGCAGCGCGAGGAGATCCGGGGACGCGGGCTGAGCGACCTGTTCGAAAACGTCGAGCTGCCGCTGGTGTCGATCCTGCGAGCAATGGAGCTGGCCGGATGCAAGCTCGACACCGAGCGCCTGGCGGCGATCTCGGCGCGTGTCAAGCAGGAGGCGCTGGCGCTCGAGCTCGAGATCTTCGAGCTCACGGGGGAGGAGTTCACGCTTGGCTCGCCCAAGCAGCTCGAGGAGATCCTGTTCGGCAAGCTCGGTCTCAGCCGCAAGCGTCGCGGCAAGACCGGCTACTCGACCGACGCGCGCGTGCTGCAGGCGATCCGCGGCGAGCACGCCGTGATCCCGAAGATCGAGCGCTGGCGGGAGCTGACCAAGCTCGCCCAGACCTACCTGGACGCGCTGCCGGCGCTGATCGCCGCCGACGGGCGACTGCACACCACGTTCAATCAGACGGCCGCCACCACAGGGCGGCTGTCGTCGAACAATCCCAACCTCCAGAACATCCCGATCCGCACGGCGCTGGGCCGCGAGATCCGGGCGTGCTTCATCGCCGAGCCCGGCAACCTGCTGGTCAGCGCCGACTATTCGCAGGTGGAGCTGCGATTGCTCGCCCACATCGCCGACGAGCAGGTCCTCAAGGAGATCTTCCGCCGCGGCGAGGACGTGCACACGGCGACCGCATGCCGCGTATTCGGGGTCACGCCCGACCAGATCGACCCGGGGATGCGTTCGAAGGCGAAGATGATCAACTACGGGATCGTCTATGGCCTGTCGGCCTACGGGATGGCCGACCGGCTCGACATCCCCCAGTCCGAGGCCGACGAGTTCATCCAGCGCTACCTCGCCGGCTTCCCGGCAGTCGAGCGGTTCATCGCCGCGACGATCGAGCAGGGCACCGAGCACGGCTATGTCTCGACGCTGCTGGGGCGCCGACGGCAGGTGCCGGAGCTGCGCGCGCGCCGCTGGGAGCTGCGCAAGCAGGGGGAACGCTTCGCCGTCAACATGGTGATCCAGGGGACCGCCGCCGACATCATCAAGATCGCGATGGTCGACTGCGACCGCGCGCTGGCACAGTCCGGGTTGCGCTCGCGGCTGGTCCTGCAGATCCACGACGAGCTGCTGTTCGAGGGGCCCGCCGAGGAGGCGCAGGCGGTGCGCGAGCTCGCCGTCACACAGATGGCGGGGGCGCTGGCGATGGATCCACCACTCGCGGTCGAGGCCGGGATCGGCTCCGACTGGCTTTCGGCAAAATGAGCGCGTGGCAGCGCTGGCGCCTGGCGTTCGCGGTCGCCACCATCGGCCTGCCGCTCGGCCCGCTGGCCGGGGCTTCTGCGGCGCAGGCGCCGACCTCCCTCCGGGAGATTCGCCTCAGCGAATCTCCCAAGTCAATCGCGGAGCGATTGACCGCGCAGCGATTGACCTCCCTCCGGGAGATTCGCCTCAGCGAATCTCCCAAGTCAATCGCGCAGCGATTGACCGCGCAGCGATTGACCTCCCTCCGGGAGATTCGCGTCAGCGAATCTCCCAAGTCAATCGCGGAGCGATTGACCTACCAGGGGGGGCCGGTGCTGCACGCGAACCGGACGCATGTGATCTTCTGGGACCCCGCCGGCTCGGGCCTCAGCTTCGACCCCGGTTACATGGCGCTCGTGCAGCAGTTCCTGGCGGATGTCGCCGCCGACAGCCACATGACCACCAACGAGTACGCAGTCATCGGCGAGTACGGCGACAGAGTCGGGCCGGCGGCATACGCTTCCACCTACGCCGGGTCCGTGCTCGACACCGACGTTTTACCAGCCAACGGCTGCACCGAGCCGGCGCAGATCGGACCCGGTTGGAGCGACTGCCTGACGGACGCACAGCTGGAGGAAGAGCTCGAGCACGAGCTCGGCGCCGACCGCCTGCCGGCGGGCGGCGACAACATCTACTTCATCGTGACCCCGAGCGGCTTGGGTAGCTGCGAGGACGCCAGCTCCAGCGCGTGCGCGCTCGGTGGCCCGCAGACCGGCTACTGCGGTTATCACTCATCGACCGACAGCGACACTCTGTATGCGGTGATCCCCTACAACGCGGTCGCGGGGCACTGCCAGTCGAGCAACCCGCGACCCAACGCGAGCACGGCTGATCCGGCGCTCTCGACGATCAGCCACGAGCAGGCGGAGATGATCACCGATCCGCTCGGCAACGCCTGGACCGACACCGACGGCGATGAAATCGGGGACGTTTGCCTGAATGACTTCGGTCCCGCGCTCGGTGGCGCCGGCGCGAGCGCCTGGGACGAGTCGATCAACGGCCACCACTACTGGTTACAGGAGCTCTATAGCCGTATCCGGGGTCGCTGCGTCGCCAGAGTTGCGCCGGACATGGCGTGGATCGCCGGCAGCGGGCGAGTGCGCGCCGGTACGCGGATCAGCTTCGGGGGCCACGGCCGCATGCCAGGCGGCACGGTGGACGGGTTCTTGTGGTCGCTGGGCAACGCCTTGGTAGGAAGCCGGCGCGTGATCAACCGCGTGTTTGGGCGGGAGGGAAGCTACGAGCTGCGTTTGCGGATCACGGACAGCGCCGGCAACTGGGCCTACGCGACCAGGGCGATCACGGTCGTGCGCGCGCGGGCGCGCGGCTCGTCGCACGGGCGCCGGGCTTGAGCGCGAACTCGGGCGACGCGATCCGCAGGTAGTGCCCGAAAGACCAGTCGAGCACCGCCCGGTGCGCGATCGCCTGCAGGGCGGGCGCGAGTAACCGCGGGGGAACCCGTGGCACCAGCCGCTGGACGCGAAGCATCCACTCGAACTTCCAGCCGTGTGCGGCGCTGAACGCGCCGTAGCCGGCGAGCGCCGCCGCGCGCGCCTGACGGCCTGCGATCACCTCGCGCAACTCGCGCCCGCATGCGATCCCGAAGTAGAGCGCGGTCCGGATCCCCTCGGCGGTCAACGGCAGGCAGTGACCGGCGGAATCGCCGACGAAGAAGATCCCGCCCTCGGTGGCCTCCCGCAGCCGGTGCGGGATCCAGTTGCCCTGGTAACCCTCGGCGCCGCGGTTCAGGTCGGCCGCGAGTCGCATCGTCGGCTGCTTGACGTGAAACCGCGGATCGAACGAGCCGACGCCCACCCGAACCTCGTGCGCGGCCGGGAAGCTCCAACCGTAGCCGGCGGGGACGTAGGCGCGGTCGATCCAGATCTCGAGCGCGTCGCCGATCCCGTGCGGATGCACTTCGAGGCCGCGCGACAGGTACGCGTCGGGCGGCTGGATCGGGTCGCCGCCGCCGAGCACGCGCCGCCAGCCGAGGGCGTCGACGATCAACGGCGCGCGGATCTCGCCGCGGTCGGTCCGCACGCTCGCGCCGTCATGACCCTCTACCGTTGCCGTCTCGAACTCGAACTCGCCCTGGCCGGCAAGCAGGCCGCACAGCAGGCGGTAGTCGAACGTCGAGAAGGTCCACGGCAACTTGTTGCGCGTGATGGCGTGAGGCGTGTGGATCACAAGCTCGCCGAAGGTCTGCTGCAGCGCTTGGGTGAGCTCCAGAACCTCGAGCCAGCGAGTCGGGATCGCGCACGCGGAGGTCTGGCGCTCGCCGACCTCGTAGCGGTCGATCACCAGTACGCGTGCGCCGCTGCCAGCCAGTTCGCGCGCGACCGCGAGACCCGCAAAGCTCGCTCCGCAGATCAGTACATCGCAATCGCGCTGCAGCGGCGTCCGTGCCGCGCCGCGCTTGGTGGCTCGCACAGGCATGCGCGCTGATGATACGGAGCGGCCAACGGTGACGGACATGGCTATCCTGAGCTGACCAATGTCCTCAATCACAACGCCAATGACAACCGAGCTATCGAATGCAAAGGTCGTTGAAGGGTCGAACGGCCTGCTACTCGAGATCGACGGCAAGATCGTCCCCAACTACGACGCCACCATCCACCCCTTCCAGGAGGGCGATGTCGTCACCGGGCACGTCGTGCGCATCGACAACGACGAGGTTCTGGTCGACATCGGCTACAAGTCCGAAGGCGTCATCCCAGCCAACGAGCTTTCGATCCGCAAGTCAGTCGACCCCAGCGACGAGGTGTCGCTCGGCGAGGAGGTCGACGCGCTCGTCCTCACCAAGGAGGACCAGGACGGCCGCCTGATCCTGTCCAAGAAGCGTGCACGATTCGAGAAGGCGTGGCGGCGCATCGAGGCTGCCGCCGAGTCTGGCGATCCGGTCGAGGGCCAGGTGATCGAAGTCGTCAAGGGCGGTCTGATCATCGACCTCGGCGTGCGCGGCTTCCTGCCGGCGTCGCTGGTCGACATCCGCCGCGTCCCGAACCTCGACGAGTACATGGGTCAGGCGATCGACTGCAAGGTGATCGAGCTCAACCGCTCCCGCAACAACGTCGTGCTGTCGCGGCGTGCGGTGCTGGAGGAGCAGCGCAAGGAGGATCGCGAGCGGATCCTCGACAGGCTGCAGCCGGGGCAGGTGGTCGAAGGTCAGATCTCGAACATCGTCGACTTCGGCGCGTTCGTCGACCTCGACGGAATCGATGGTCTGATTCACATCTCGGAGCTGTCCTGGTCCCACGTCAACCACCCGTCCGAGATCCTCGCCATCGGCGATACGGTGTCGGTCAAGGTACTCGACATCGATCGCCAGCGCCAGCGTATCTCGCTAGGCCTCAAGCAGACGCAGGAGGATCCCTGGCAGCGAGTCGTCAACACCTACAACATCGGCGATGAGCTCGAAGGGAACGTGACCAAGGTCGTCACGTTCGGCGCGTTCGTCGAGATCCTCGACGGAGTCGAGGGACTCGTGCACATCTCCGAGCTGGCTCAGCATCACGTCGAGAACCCGCGCGAGATCATCCAGCCCGGCGATCCGGTACGCGTCAAGATCCTCGAGATCGACGCTGAGCGCCGACGCCTGTCGCTGTCGATCAAGCGCGTCGAAGGCCAGGTGCTGCCGGTCCGGCCGATCATCCCGCCCGCCGAGGGCAGCGCCGAGTACGACGACATGCCCGAGCTCGAGCTCTCCGAGGATGTGTTCTCGGCCCCGCGCGGTGGCGAGCTCGAGTCCGAGCAAGGCGACGAGTTCGACTCAACCGGCGAGCCCGCGGCCGAGCAGACCGGCGAGCTCGAGGCCGAGCAGACCGGCGAGCTCGACGCCGAGCAGGGCGAGGAGCCCGAGCAAGCGACCGGCCAGCTCGAGGACGTTCAGGGCATCGCGGACGTGCAAGGCGTCGCAGACGTGTCAGACGCCGAGGGTGTTCGAGACGCGGACAGTGTTCAGGACGCCGAGGACGTGCAGGTTGCCGGGGATGTCGAGGGTCTAGCCCCGCGCACCGGCTATGGCGAGCCCGACTCGGATGTCGCCGACTCGGATGTCGCCGACTCGGATGTCGCCGACTCGGATGTCGCCGACTCGGATGTCGCCGACTCGGACGTCGCCGACTCGGACGCCGCCGACACGGACGTCCCCGCGGCGTTGGACGAAATCGAATAAGCCGGTCGCGCAGCCGACGAGCGCTCGCATCGATGCCGCCGGTGAAGGCGCGCAGTAAGCCCGAGGAGCTAGCGCCGCGGGCGCCGTTCATCGGGCTGACCGGGGGCATCGGCGCCGGCAAGTCGGCCGCGCTCGCGGCGCTGGCGCGCTGTGGCGCTGCCGTGTTGTCGACTGACGCCGTCGTGCACGAGCTCTACGGGAGCGACCAGGTGGTGCAGGCGGTCCTTGCGCGCTTCGGCGAGTCGGTCGTGCCCGCCGGCGTCGTCGATCGCGCCGCGCTCGCCGAGCGAGCGTTCGCCACGGGCGAGGACCGCGCTTGGTTGGAAGGCCTCCTGTGGCCGCTGGTGGCCGCCAGGATGGCCGGCTGGCGTCGTCAGGTGCAGGACGCGGAGCCGTCCGTGCGCGCGATCGTCGTTGAGGTTCCGTTGCTGTTCGAGGCCGGGATGCAAGCCGGCTTCGATGCGACGATCGCCGTGATCGCACCTGAGGCGCTGCGTAGCAGGCGCGCGCTGGCACGCGGCCATCGCGCGCTGGCACAACGCGGCGAACGGCAGCTCACGCAGGACGAGAAGGCCGCGCGTGCCACCTACGTGGTCGTCAACGACGGCGATCTGGACGCGCTGGCGACCAAGCTGTCCTCGGTCCTTGACATGCTCAGCCGGTGAACGTGATGCCTCGCACGGCAGCCGTCACCAGTGCCCGTCACGCCGCTGCTCGCCGCCGCAGCGCCAGACGGCGCCGCTGGGCACTGGTGGGAGTAGCCGGGACGTTGCTGTGCGTCAGCGCCGTCGTGCTGGCCCTGCCGTTGTTTCGCCGGGCAGTCAACGAGTTCATCCTGCCGCTGCAGTATCAGGGCATCATCCGCCAGCAGGCCGCCGCCAAGCACCTCGACCCGGCGCTGATCGCCGCGGTGATCTATGCCGAGACGAAGTTCGATCCGCGCACCTCGCCGGCCGGGGCCGAGGGACTCATGCAGATCGAGCCCGCCACCGCGGAGTTCCTCGCGCACCGCTCTGGGGCCAGTGCATTCCACATCGCCGACCTGTGGACGCCTGCAGTGAACATCGCCTACGGCTCCTATTACCTGCGCTTCCTGCTCGACGAGTACGGTGGCAGCACGGTGCTCGCGCTCGCCGCCTACAACGGCGGCGAGACCAACGTCGATCGCTGGCTCACGGCAGCGCGAGCCGCCGGGCACCAGTTCGGACCGGGCGACATCCGCTTCCCGGAGACGCGAGCCTACGTCGAGAAGGTGCTGGCGGCGCAGCAGGATTACCGCGACACGTACGCCGCGCAGCTGGGGTACGGGTAAGCGGACTGGATCTTGGGCGAGTGACCGGCACCGCGCCAGCGCCGCCGGCAGGACGCGGAGGTTGGAGACTCTTGGCAGCGGGGCTCGTCGTGGTGGCCTCGCTGGCACTGGCGCTCGCGGTCCTCGCAGCGTATGTAGACCATGTAGCTGTCAATTCCGACCAGTTCACCGACCGCGCGACATGGGTGCTCGGCGACGCCGGCGCCAAGCGCCTGATCGCCGGCCAGATCACCGGCCAGGTGCTGGCGCGGTTTCCCGACCTGTCTGCGGCGCGACCGCTGGTGCAGGCGACCGTAAGCGCGGTCGTCGCCAGCAGCGCCTTCACCGACGTTTATCGAGCTGGTGTCGACGCTGCCCACCGGGCGCTCGTGGACGGCTCGGCTAGCAGTCTGACGCTGAGCATCGGCGACGTGGACGCGGTGCTCGGTGCGGCGCTGGCGCAGATCGACCCGTCCGCCGCGCGGACGCTGGGCGCGACCCAGCAGATCGTGTTGCTGTCCCGCAATGTCGGATCGCTGACCGCGACGATTGCCCGCGGCGCCGCCGTGATCAGTTGGCTGTGGGCAGTGCTGGCAGCACTGTCCGCGGCGTGCGCGGCGGCGGCGCTCGCGATCACGCGGCCACGCAGTCGCGCCGTCCGGCGGCTCGGCGTCGGGATCGTAGCGATCGGCGTGGTGCTGCAGGTCTGCCTGCTCGCCGGCCGCGCGATCGCCGTCGGACAGGTCCAGAGCGCCGACGCCAAGGCGACCGTGGGCGCCGTCTGGGACGCTTTCCTGCGCGGCCTGGGCACCGTGTCGCTGGTGCTGATCGCGGCCGGCGCGCTCGCCGCCGTGATCGGCGGAGGCTTGGGACTGCTGCACCGCGAGCGTCCGCGGCCCTACGCGCGCTGAACAACACTGGCCTTGGACGGTTGAGGGTTCGGGCACGGGAAACCGACTGCAAGACAGCTCGATGACTCCGTCAAACGTCCACGCCCCAGTCGGGGAGCTTGTTCGCTGCCGGGGCGCCGGTCGACGGGTTACGTGTGACCTTCACGAACAGCTTCCGTCAACGGCGCTATTGCATGCTCGCGACGAGGCTGGGGGCGATGCTCGTGTCGCTGACCCTCACCTGCAGCTCGGCGGGAGCCGCGGTGCCGGCGCGCGACGCGGCGGTCAATCAGGCGCTCGAACAAGTCGCTGCGGTCAGCGCCTCACAGGTGAGCGCTGTCGATGCCTGCCCGCCGGCCGATCCCGGCTATGCCACCTGCGAGGCGCGCGTGGTCACGCTCCGCGCCAGCGGTGCGCTGCTGCGCCCCAGCGCACCCAGGAGCGCGACGAACATGTCCGTGCGCGTGACGGGCGCCGGGCGCCGATCCCTGTCCGCCGGCGCTCGGTCCGCCGCCGCTGCGATCACAGCCGTGACTTCGCTGCCGGCGGCAAAGGCTCCGCCGGCCGCTGATACGCCCGCCTGGTTGCAGCAGGCGTACGACCTCCAGGGCCTGTCGGTAACAGCGGGCGCCGGCGACACGGTGGCGATCGTCGACGCTTACGACGACCCCACCGCGGAGTCGGATCTCGCGGTGTTCCGCGCCAACTTCGGCCTGTCGGCGTGCACGACGGCGAACGGCTGCTTCGAGAAGGTCAACGAGTACGGCCAGAGCTCGCAGCTGCCCGCGCAGGACTCCGGCTGGAACGTCGAGGAGTCGCTCGATCTCGATGCCGTCTCGTCCCTGTGCCCGAACTGTCACATCCTGCTGGTGGAGGCGAACGACCCCGGGTGGCCGGATCTGCTCAGGGCGATGCAGACCGCGGCGAGCATGGGCGCCCGGCAGATCTCCGACAGCTGGTCTGCTACGTCCGCCACGGTGATCCCGGGCACCGTGAATTGGCCCGGAGTGGCGACGATCGCTGCGACCGGCGACAGCGGCTACGTCGGTCCCGGCAAGGATGACTATCCCGCCGCGAGCGCCGGCGTGACCGCTGCCGGCGGCACCTCGCTGCAATCCTCGACGACCGTGCGGGGCTTCACCGAGACAGCCTGGTCCGGCGCCGGTTCGGGCTGCGACCTGAACGTCGCCAAGCCCGTCTATCAACCGGCCGGCGGCTGCACTGGGCGCGCCTGGGCCGATGTGTCCGCGGACGCCGACCCCGACAGCGGCCTCGCGGTCTACGACTCCGGCGCCGGCGGTAGCGGCTGGATACTTGTAGGTGGCACCAGCCTGGCGACGCCGCTGGTTGCCGCCTTCGAGGCGCTGACGGCGGTCAACGGCAGCACGTCGCAATGGGCCTACAGCGACAGCTTGTTGCTGAACGATCCGCTCTCGGGCTCCAACGGCGACTGCGCCGCCGCGATTGCCTACATCTGCAACGCCGGCAGCGGTTACGACGGTCCCACCGGCGCCGGTTCGATCTCCGGCGACGTGACGGCCGGGCCGCCAGGGATCGGCGCGCCGGATCTCATATCCGCGAATGGCTACACGTACGTGCAGAGCGTCAGCGCGAGCTCGGCGCGACTGCTCGCGGGCGTCTATCCAAACGGCATCTCCACCACATCCTGGTTGCAGTACGGCACAACCGACGCCTACGGGGAGAGCACCGCGCCGTCGCTCGCCGGCGCCGGCAGCGCACCGGTCCAGGTCAGCGGCCAGCTCACCGGCCTGGCGCCTTCGACGACCTACCACTTCCGCCTGGTGGCGCAGAACAGCGCCGGCACGACCTACGGGTACGACTACACGCTCACGACGACCGCCGCCGGCACCGTTCTGGTCGGCGGCACCGCTCCGGTCGGCGGCTCAGCGCCCGTCAACACGCTCGCGCCGAGCATCGCCGGAATTCCGCAACGCCTCGCCGTGCTGACTGCCAGCGCCGGGCAATGGTCACCGGCCGCCGGTAGCTACACGTATCAGTGGCAACGCTGCGCGGCCAGCGGCGGTTCGTGCGAGAGCATCCCGGCGGCCACCGCTGCGAGCTACATACCGGGAGCCGCCGACGAGAGCGCGACGCTGCAGGTGCAGGTGACAGCGATCGACGCCTCCGGCCAGCAGATCGCGAACAGCGCGCGGGTGGGCCCGGTCCTCGCCAATCCGCCGGTCAATGCGCAGCCGCCGGTGATCAGCGCAGCAGCCGCGGGGGTCGGCTCGCAGCTGACCGCGAACGCCGGCAGCTGGTCTCCGTCGGACCTGAGCTTCTCCTACCAGTGGCAGGATTGCCTGCCATCGACGTGCACCAACATCGTCGGCGCGATCAGCCCCAGTTACACGATCCAGCAGTCGGACAGCGGCAACCAACTGCGCGTGGTCGTGAGTGCGACCAACGCCGACGGTAGCGCCGCCACCGCTAGCGCGCTGCTGACGGTGAGCGCCCCGCTCAGCCCGCCGCCACCGCCCTCCAGCTCAGCGCCGGCGCCTCCCCAGCGCGGATCGACGCCCCCGGTTGTGCGCTCGCTGCCGCGTCTGGCTCCGGACGCGGGCCGCGTCGGCGACACCCTGATCGGCTCGAGCGGGGCCTGGACGGGAACCGTGAGCTCGACCGTCGAGGAGTTCATGCGCTGCACCATCACCTGCGTTCCGGTCGGCAGCGGCCTGCGCTACAAGCTCGTCGCCGCCGACGCCGGCGCGATCATCCGCCTGCGTGAGACCGTCACCGGCCCGGCGGGCACCGGCGTCGCATACAGCTCGACGTTCGTGGGGCCGGTCCGCTCGCAGAGCTCGGCGGCGGTCGTGCTAGCCCACGGCCGCGGACAGGTGCGCAACGGCTCGGGCGCCACGCTCGCGACGGTCGAGCTGCGCCCCGGCTCAGCGTTGGCCGGTACCGCTGCCGACGGTAGTGATCAAGCTGCGATCACGGTCGTGCGGGTCCAGCGCGCCCCGCGCATCGACGGCAAGCTGAGCGTGTCGGCCTGCTCGCTGGTCGCCAGCGGCGCTCAGCCGCTCGCTTGCACGCCACCCCGCCCGTTGCGCCTGACGATCACGTTCGGCGTTCACACGCAGGGTGAGCTCGCGATCGTCGTCGCTCGCAGCTAACCTAAGAGCCTGTCCGAAGGGCGCCCGCCGTCGGAACGGTCAATAGCGCTCGTGTGGGCGGCTTAGCGCGTCCGACACGGTCGCGGCGATCAGCTCGGCCTCGCCGTCGCGCAGCGTCGAGATCGTGATCCGGATGCCGGGCGGTGAGGCTGCGCGGAAGCGCTCCCCGGCGAGCACCGCGAACCCGGCCTCTCGCAGGCCGCCCACCACCGTCGCCTCTTCGCTGACCGGCACCCAAACGTTCAGCCCGGAGTCGCCGTAGGACTCGATGCCGCGCTCGCGCAGGGCGCCGATCAGCGCCCGCCGGCGCTGATCGTAGGTTCGCGCCGCGAGCGCACAGCGGTCCGCGAAGCTACGGTCGCTCAGCAGCAACGCGGCAGTCCGCTGCAGCAGGTGGCTGACCCACCGCGGTCCGAGCGCCTGGCGTCCCTCGAGGCGTGCGATCGTGGTCACGTCGCCCGCCACCAGCGCGATCCTCAGATCGGGGTGCAGGAGCTTCGACAGCGCTCGGATGATCGCCCAGCGCCGCCGTGCGGGCGCGATCGCGCTGTGGAAGGGCGTTCCCGCGACGAGGCTGACGTGGTCGTCCTCGATCACGAGCAGATCGGGATCGGCTTCCAGCAGCGAGCGCAGTGCATTAGCGCGCTCGCTGTCGAGCGCCGCACCGGTCGGGTTCTGCCCGCGTGGGACGTGCACGAGCGCTGATGCACCGCGCGCGAGCGTCTGCGCCAAGGCGCGTGGGACGAGCCCGTGCCGATCCACCGGGACCGGTATCGCGAGCAGTCCAAGCGCGGCCAGCAGGTCCCTGATCGGAGGGTATGCCGGATCCTCGATCAAGACCCGGTCGCCGACCCGCAGATGTGCGGCCAGCACCCGCTCGAGGCCGTCAAGTGCGCCGGCGGTAACGGCCACTGAGGATGTCTGCACCCCGTCCGCGGCAAACCAGTCAAGCGCGAACTGCCGCAGGCTCGGGTCGGCGCCGACGAGCAGCTCGGCAGCCGCCGGCGCTACGCCGGCCACGTGCGCGAGCGCGGGCCCGAGCGCCGGCAGCAGCTGCGGGTCGGCAAGGCCGATCGTCAGGTCGCGTTGCGACCCTGTCGCCCCGGGCGCGCCGTCGGCGCGTGGTTCAGTCGACTGCGCGCGGATCGCCGGCCGCGGCGCGATGCGAGTACCGCGCCGGCCTGCAGCGATCACGAGCCCACGGATGCCGAGCGTGCGATAGGCGGAGCTGACCGTGGCGGGACTGGTGCCCAGTGCGCTCGCGAGCGCGCGCACCGTCGGCAGCGTCGAGCCGGGGGAGAGGGCGCCGCGAACGATGCCGGCTTCGATGCTGGACGCGATCGCGCGCGCGGTGGACCCCGTGATCGCTGCGGTCGGCACGGCCACCGGCGCTGTCGATCCCGTCACCTCGAGTCAACCTCCTGGTATTGTTCTAGAGCGATCATGACTTTGTACGATAACAAAACAGAGAACCCCGCCAAGGGCGCGCGCAACCGCGTGCGCCGCCACGCCGAGCGTGGACGTTACGACCGCGAGACGATCGACGCGATCCTCGACGCCGGGTTCGTCGGCCACCTCGCGTTCATCGATGACGGCCTGCCGTACGCGATTGCGACCCTGTACGTCCGGGTCGGCGATCAGATCTTCCTGCACGGCGCTCCCCGCAGCCGTCTGCTGAGAACCGCCGCGAGCGGCGCCGAGCTGTGCTTCACGGTGACCCACGTCGATGGGTTGGTACTGGCACGTTCCGTGTTCCACCACTCCGTCAACTTCCGCTCGGTGGTCGTGTTCGGCACCGCGCAGGCGGTCCGCGAGCGCGCCGCCAAGCTCGACGCGATGCAGGCGCTGGTCGAGCACATCGTGCCCGGGCGCACCGCCGAGGCCCGTGGTCCCAACGAGACCGAGCTGAAGGCCACCGAGATCGTCGCCTTGACGATCGCCGAAGCGTCGGCGAAGGTTCGCACCGGCGGTCCGGTCGACGTCGGCGCGGACCTGGAGCTGCCCCTCTGGGCGGGCCATGTGCCGCTACACACGGCCGCCGGCGAGCCGATCCCCGGCGATGGCTGCACGCTGCCCGTGCCGGGGTATGTCGGCGCGCTCTACCAAGCCGCTCCCGCTGCCGACCGCTGAGCAGTGGCCGCTCTGACGCCTGATCAAACTGCGAGCGTGATGAGTATCTGTTCTATAGCAACACATACTCAGCACGCTCGTTTCGTGTAGCCGCTCGGAGCCGCCCGACACGGTCGCTACCCTGGTACGCGTGCCGCAGTTCGAGCTGGACGCAACCTACAACCCGGCCGCGGACCAGCCGGCCGCGATCGCCGCGCTGGCCGAGGGAATCCGCGCCGGCGAGCGCGCGATGACGCTGCTCGGAGCAACCGGCACGGGCAAGACGATGACGATGGCGGCGACAATCGAGGCGGTACAGAAGCCCGCGCTAGTGATCGCCCACAACAAGACGCTCGCCGCGCAGCTGTGTAACGAATTCAGAACCTATTTCCCGCGCAACGCGGTCGAGTACTTCGTCTCCTACTACGACTACTACCAGCCCGAGGCGTACGTCCCGAGCAAGGACCTGTACATCGAGAAGGACTCGGCCATCAACCAGGAGATCGACCGGCTTCGCCACGCGGCGACGGCGGCGCTGTTCGCGCGCCGGGACGTGCTGATCGTCGCCAGCGTCTCCTCGATCTACGGCCTCGGCTCGCCGGAGGTCTACGACGAGAACCTGCAGACGCTGACCAAGGGCGCGATGATCGACCGCGACGGGCTGTTGCGCAAGCTCGTCTCGATCCAGTACACGCGCAACGACGTGGCGCTTGCACGCGGAACGTTTCGGGTGCGCGGCGAGACGCTCGAGATCTTTCCGGCGTACGCGGAGACGGCTTTCAGGATCGTTCTGTTCGGGGACGAGGTCGAGCACCTGCAGCACTTCGACCCGATCACCGGCGAGGTGATCCAGGACGACCTCGAGCATGTCGGGATCTGGCCGGCTTCGCACTACAACGTGCGAGAGGGGATGATCGACGATGCCGTCGCCGCGATTGGCACGGAGCTGAACGCGCGTTGCGCCGAGCTCGAGGCGACCGGCAAGCTGCTCGAGTCCCACCGCTTGCGCCAGCGCACGCAGTACGACATGGAGATGCTGCGCGAGGTCGGCTTCTGCAGCGGGATCGAGAATTACTCGCGGATCCTCGACGGCCGCCAGCCCGGCGAGCGCCCGTACTGCCTGCTGGACTACTTCCCCGATGACTTCGTCTGCTTCGTGGACGAGTCCCATCAGACGATCCCGCAGATCGGCGGCATGCACGAGGGCGACCGCTCCCGTAAGCAGACGCTCGTCGACTACGGCTTCCGGTTGCCGAGCGCGCTCGACAACCGGCCCCAGACCTTCCAGGAGTTCCTCTCGATAACGCCCACGCTGGTGTTCGTGTCGGCAACCCCGGGCGAGTACGAGCGCACGCATTCGGCCCGGATCGTCGAGCAGATCGTGCGCCCGACCGGGATCGTCGACCCGGAGGTAGAGGTCCGCGAGACACGCAACCAGATCGATGATCTGATGAACGAGGTCCGCATCCGCGCGGATCGCAACGAGCGTGTGCTGGTGACCACGCTGACCAAGAAGATGTCCGAGGACCTGACCGACTACCTGCTGGAGATGGGCTTCCGCGTGCGCTACCTGCACTCCGAAGTGGACACGCTCGAACGGATCCAGATCATCCGCCAGCTGCGGCTCGGCGAGTACGACGTGCTGGTCGGCGTAAACCTGCTGCGCGAGGGCCTCGACCTGCCCGAGGTCTCGCTGGTGGCGATCCTCGACGCCGACAAGGAGGGCTTCCTGCGCGGTGAGACTTCGCTGATCCAGACGATCGGCCGTGCGGCGCGCAACGCCGATGGCCGGGTGCTGATGTACGCCGACAAGGAGACCGCGGCGATGCGCGCCGCGCTGTCGGAGACCGACCGCCGTCGTGCGATCCAACGGGCCTACAACGAGCAGCACGGGATCACGCCCGAGACGATCGTCAAGGGAATCTCCGACATCGCGGAGTTCCTGCAATCCGACTCGAAGGTGCCGCGCTCACGGCGGCGGCGCAAGCTCCGCGAGGGTACGTTGGCCCCGGCCGAGATCGAACGCGCGATCGTCGAGCTCGAGGAGGAGATGCTGGCGGCAGCCGAAGACCTGCGATTCGAGTATGCGGCTAAGCTACGCGACGAGATCCGGGACCTCAAGCGGGAGCTTGACGCAGCGCTCGCCGAGGGTCGGCGCTAGGCTCGGGCAACCTCTCGCCGAAATCGACACCCCTGGAGGACACGCGTGGCGCTCGAACGACAGAGCATCGAGAAGAGGGACTTTCCAGTTGGCCGTCGTGGCTATGACCCCGACGCGGTCGACGCACACCTGAGCGCGGTCGCCGACGAGGTCGAAGAGCTGAAGCTCACCGCCCGCCGGCGCAGCGAGACGCTCGCCTCCGCAGCGAGCGAGCAGGTGCGCGTGATCGTAGAGGTGGCCGAGAACACGGCTGCCGAGATTCAGCGGCAAGCGGAGGACGACGCGCGCGAGATCAGGGCCGAGGCCGTGGCGGAGGCGTCGTCGACGCGCGAGCAGGCTAGTGGGCAGGCGCGTGAGTACGTTGGCAAGGTGTCGGAATCGACTGCCGTGATGCTCCAGCGGCTGGACGCGATGGAGAGCGAGCTAAGCACGATGATCGACTCGCTGCGCCAGGGTGCCGGTCGTCTCGCCGGTGATCTGCAGTTGCTCGGCTCCAACATCGGCGACGTCGGCAAGGCCGTCGAGACGCGCCCGAAGTTCGAGCCGGAGCCGGAGACGGCGCCCACGCCTGACCCGGAGCCCGCGCCCGAAGCGCAGGCGCCGCCGGCGTCGGACGAGGTCGCCGCGCCGGCCGAGGCGCAACCGTCAACGCCGGAGCTGGCCGAGCCCGAGCCGGTGTGGGCCGACGATGAGCCGGACGAGGCCACCGAGCTGGAATCCACGGCCGCCTCCGAGCCGGAGACCACGCCAGCCGACGGCGATCCCGAAGCGGCGTCCGGCGCTGGCGATTCGGCAGCGGCGTCCGGCGATGGCGATTCGGTGGCGGCGTCCGGCGGCGGCGATTCGGTGGTGGCGTCCGGCGGCGGCGATTCGGCAGCGGCGTCCGGCGATGGCGATTCGGTGGTGGCGTCCGGCGGCGGCGATTCGGCAGCGGCGTCCGGCGGCGGCGATTCGGTGGTGGCGTCTGGCGATGGCGATTCGGAAGCGGCGTCCGGCAACGCGGAGCTCGCGGCGACGCAAGCCGACGCCGAGCCGCCGACGACGCCGTCGGAGCCTGACCGCGGCAGTGAACCGCAGGGGGATGCCGAGGAGTTGCACGGCACCGACGACGACAGCGAAGGTGCACGCCTGATCGCGCTCAACATGGCGCTCAACGGCACCGCGCGCGCGGAGACCGACCGCTACCTCGCCGACAACTTCCGCTTGCGCGACCGCGCTGCCCTACTGGACGACGTGTACGCGGCCATCGAGCCCTGACCGCAGGTTCGAGCGTGCTCGAGCGGACAAACCTCCGCCTGCAGCGCCAGGTTGTCCGTAAGGGCTCGAAAATCGACATCTAACGATCAAACCTGCCGTGCGCACGCAGGATTGTGCGCTCAGACACGCTGACTGCACACCCAGAACCGCTATTTGCGCGCTCCCCGCGCCCCGTCGCGCAGGAGCCAGCAGTTCAGCGTTTGCGGGCCAGGTCGCGCAGCAGCCAGCCGTGGATCTGGTCGTAAACGTCGGGATCGTTGAGCACATTGAAGTGGTTGAGCCCACCGGCGTGGTGGCCGTTGTCCATTTGAAACGGGATGCTCTGGCCAGCCCCGCCCTGGCCGGAAGCGCTCGGGAAGCGTACGAGCAGGTCGCCGACCAGGTATCCCAGTGGGTGGCGCGGGCTGCTGCTCAGCGTGGCGCCGATGTAGTAGTAGCTGGCGCTCGGCAGGAACGGGATCTGGTGGCGGTTGTTCTCCAGCAGCGCATCGGGGTCCTGATCCTGCCAGTCCTCGGCGACCAGGTAGCCGAAGCGCAGGTCCTTGATGCCCCCGCTGCGGCCGTTGAGCACGCGCGCCAGCGGTCTGGTCTCGGGCACGCGCGCAAGCGCCCAGCCGGCGACGTTCGCCGCCTTCTCCAGCGGCGCCCCGAGGTGTGGGCTGGCGAGGCAGAACACGTGATGGACGTGGCCGACCCAGGAATCCCCGGCCTGCTCTCCGTAGTGGCAGGCGCTGCGCAGGACCAGGCCGCCCATCGAGTGCCCGATCAGCACGATCTCGTCGACGGCCTGCGGCCAGCCGTCGACGATCTGCGCCAGCGCCTGCGTGAGTCGCTGACCGTTCTCGGATACACGCAGACCGGTGTTGTAGCGCACGTACAGCGGTGTGAAGCCAAGCTCGCGCTGCAGGCGCGCGCCGTAGTGGTTCTCGCTGTCGCCGAACATCCACCACAGCTCGTCGGTCTCGCAGAGGCCGTGGACGAACACCGCCAGCCTCGAGCCGGCGTCGGGAAAAGCGCCGTACAGGCCGGCGGCGTCCAGCGGCACGTCGGCACCGTCACGACGCAACGTCATCTCGATCGCCAGCTCGCTCCCGTCCCGCTCGAGCAGGTCACCGTGCACGCCGCTGAGCGCGCCGAGCGCAAGCCCTCCCGCGTGCGAGTCGGCGAGGCGATCGGTATCGCCCGCCTTGGCGATCGCGAGCGCCGCACCGGCGAGGTAGCCGGCTCCGCGCCCGAGTCCCCGCAGCCCTCCGTAGACGGCGGTCGCGACGGTGCCGTGAATCGCCTTGGTCTGCGGCCCAGCCGACCCTGAGGTGCGCTCGAAGATCGCTTCGTGCAGCTCCTGCACCCGTGACGCGCCGCCGGCCATCGCCTGGCCGGCCAGCTGCCCCAGCGCCTGCGCTTCATCTGGCTGCATGCCACAGTCTCACAGACCCCGATCGTACATCTGTTCGGGTTCAATACACTCGAAGGTGTGGCTCAGCAGCTCCTCGTATCCGGCGCCCGGGAGCACAACCTGAAGGACATCACCGTCGCGATTCCGCGCGACGCGCTGACGGTCATCACCGGCCTGTCGGGCTCGGGCAAGTCCTCGCTGGCGTTCGACACGATCTACGCCGAGGGCCAGCGACGCTATGTCGAGTCGCTGTCGTCGTACGCGCGCCAGTTCCTGGGACAGATGGACAAGCCCGACGTCGACTCGATCGAGGGCCTCTCGCCGGCGATCTCGATCGACCAGAAGACGACTTCTCGCAACCCGCGCTCGACGGTCGGCACCGTCACCGAGATCTACGACTACCTGCGCCTGCTGTGGGCGCGCATCGGCCATCCCCGTTGCCACATCTGCGGGCGCCCGATCAGCGGCCAGTCGGCCGAGCAGATCATCGACCAGGTGATGGAGCTGCCCGAGGGCACGCGCTTCATGGTGCTCGCGCCGATCGTCCGCGGGCGCAAGGGCGAGTACGGCAAGCAGCTACAGGACCTGCTGGGCGAGGGCTTCTCGCGGGTGAAGGTGGACGGCGAGCTGCGGCGCCTGGACGAGGAGATCGTGCTCGACAAGAAGTTCAAGCACGACATCGCCGTGGTCGTCGACCGCCTCGTGATGAAGCCGGAGTTGCGCAAGCGGCTGGCTGACTCGGTCGAGACGGCGGTCGCGCTGGCCGACGGCCTTGTCGAGATCGAGCTGGTCGACGCGCCGGCGCCCGGCAATGTCCAGACCTACAGCGAGCGCTTCGCCTGCCCCGAGCACGGCCCGAGCCTGATCGAGCTCGAGCCCCGGGTGTTCTCGTTCAACTCCCCGCACGGCGCTTGCCCGCGCTGCACGGGGCTCGGCTCGCAGATGGAGATCGACCCGGAGCTGGTGATCCCCGACCCGTCGCTGTCGATCGGGGAGGGGGCGATCGCGCCCTGGGCCGCAAGTGCCTCGGACTACTACCAGCAGCTGACCACCGCGATCGCCGAGCGCTACGGCGTCGATCTCGACACGCCCTGGAAGGACCTGCCCAAGCAGGCGCGGGACCACTTCTTGTACGGCACCGGCGAAGAGCGCGTGCAGGTCGCCTACCGCAACCGCTTCGGGCGCCGGCGCTCGTACAACACGCGGGTCGAGGGGATCGTCAACAACCTCGCGCGGCGCTATCAGGAGACCGACTCAGAGCTGGCACGCGAGAAGATCGAGGAGTTCATGACGCTGCGCCCGTGCCCGCAGTGCAAGGGCGCGCGTCTGCGTCCGGAGTCGCGCGCGGTGCTGGTCGGCGGGATGCCGATCCACGAGTTCACGGCGCTGTCGGCGCGGCGCGCGCTTGAGTGGATCAAGCAGCTCGCCGCCGGAGCCTCCGAGCACGATCTGCGAATCGCGCGGCTGATCCTGCGCGAGATCCAGGAGCGCCTGCAGTTCCTGGAGAACGTCGGCGTCGGCTACCTGTCGCTGGAGCGCGCCGCCGCGACCCTGTCGGGCGGTGAGGCGCAGCGGATCCGCCTGGCGACCCAGATCGGATCGTCGCTCGTCGGCGTGCTGTACATCCTCGACGAGCCCTCGATCGGGCTGCACCAGCGCGACAACGAGAAGCTGATCGGCACGCTGCTGCGCCTGCGCGACGTCGGCAACACGGTCCTGGTCGTGGAGCACGACGAGGGCACGATCCGCGCCGCCGACCACGTGATCGACATGGGTCCGGCGGCCGGCGAGCACGGTGGCGAGGTGGTGGCGCAGGGCACCGCCAGCCAGATCGCCGAGATGCCCGACTCCCCGACCGGGCAGTTCCTATCGGGACGCCGGCGGATCGAGGTGCCCAAGCAGCGGCGGCGTCCGTCGGGATACATCTCGATCGAGGGCGCCACGCAGCACAACCTGCGCTCGGTCAACGTGAAGGTGCCGCTGGGGGTTTTCTGCTCGGTCACCGGCGTGTCGGGATCGGGCAAGTCGACGCTCGTCAACGAGGTCCTTTACAAAGCTGTCGCCAACTCACTGCACCGCGCGCGCCAGCGGGCGGGTGTGCATAGGCGGATCAGCGGCCTCGAGCAACTCGACAAGATCATTTCGGTCGACCAGTCGCCGATCGGGCGCACGCCGCGGTCCAACCCCGCCACCTACATCGGCCTGTTCGACCAGATCAGGGAGCTGTACTCCAAGACGCAGGAAGCCCGTGCCCGCGGCTACAAGCCGGGACGCTTCTCGTTCAACGTCAAGGGTGGCCGCTGCGAGGTCTGCCGCGGCGACGGGCAGATCAAGATCGAGATGCACTTCCTGCCGGACGTATACGTCCCCTGCGAGCAGTGCCACGGCAAGCGCTACAACCGCGAGACGCTCGAGGTCCGCTTCAAGGGCAAGACGATCGCCGACGTGCTGGAGATGCCGATCGAGGAGGCCTGCGAGTTCTTCGCGCACATACCCAAGATCCAGCGCCGCGTGCAAGCGCTGAGCGACGTCGGGCTCGGCTACATGCGGCTCGGGCAGCCGGCGACGACCCTCTCCGGCGGCGAGGCGCAGCGCGTCAAGCTGGCCGCAGAGCTGTCCAAGATCGCCACCGGGCGCACGCTGTACATCCTCGACGAGCCGACCACCGGACTGCACTTCGCCGACATCGAGCGCCTGCTGGAGGTGCTCATGCGGCTCGTCGAGACAGGCAACTCGATCGTCGTGATCGAGCACAACCTCGACGTGATCAAGGTCTCGGACAGGATCATCGACCTCGGCCCCGAGGGCGGGGAGGAGGGCGGTACCGTGATCGCGACCGGCACCCCAGAGCAGGTGATGGCGGTGCCCGAGTCGCACACCGGGGCGTTCCTGGCCGAGGTGCTGAAAGCGCCGGCGCGCCCGCGGGCGCGCCGGCGGCGGGCGGCCGCTGCCCCAGATGTAGTCGCTGCCTGATGCCGGCAGCGCCTGCGCCAGGCGTCAGCTCCGCGCCGGCGCGGCGCGTCAGCTTCGCGCACGCCAGGTTGTGGGCGCAGAAGTGGCGCTGGTATGAGCAGAACTCGCTGCCGTGGAATCGTGCCCGGATCCACTGGGAGTTCATGCGCCGCCAGGCGTTCGTGCGCTGGCCGGTGCACGGCAACGTGCTCGAGGCGCTGCACGACGGCCGCCTGGAGATCGGCGCGCACACGCTGCTGGAGCCGGGCGTGTGGATCACCGCACCGGCTCCCGGGCGGGTCCGGATCGGCGCCGGGACGTTCCTGAACCAGGGGGTGATGATCGCCGCCCTGGCGCTGGTCGAGATCGGCGATCACTGCATGCTCGGCAACGGCTGCTTCGTCGGCGACGCCAGCCACCGCTTCGAGGACCAGACCAAGCCCGTCACCTGGCAGGGGTTCACGACCAAAGGGCCGACGCGGATCGGCGACAACGTCTGGTGCGGCGTCAACGTCGCTGTCACGACCGGGGTCACGATCGGCGAGCGCTGTGTGATCGGTGCCAATTCGGTCGTGACCAGCGACATCCCGCCGTTCTGCATCGCGGCCGGCGTGCCGGCCCGCGTGCTGCGCCTGATCGAGCGCGCTTGACGGTCTGCGCAATGCGATGATTAGGACTTAATGGCCTATCCGACGCTGGCTGAGTTGCAGGAGCGCCGGGGGGCGTCGGCGGACATCGTGCGCGTGACGCCGGTGTTCTCCTCGCGCAGCCTCAGTGCGAGGTGCGGAGGGGAGATCCACCTGAAGGCGGAGAACTTGCAGCGGACCGGTTCGTTCAAGCTGCGCGGCGCGCTGTCGAAGCTCGGCACGCTGCCACCGAGCTGCCGCGAGGTCGTCGCGGGCAGCGCCGGAAACCACGCGCAGGCGCTCGCATACGCGGCTCGCACGCGCGGCATCGGCTGCAAGGTGTACGTGCCGGCAGGCGCGTCGATCGCCAAGATCGCGGCGGTCGAGGCGTTCGGAGCCGAGGTGCTGGTCGGCGGCGACTCGGTCGACACGGCCGTCGCGTACGCCCGCGAGTACGCCGACGAGCACGAAGCGACGTTCGTGCACCCGTTCGATGACCTCGACGTGGTCAAGGGACAGGCCGGGGTCGGGCTCGAGCTCTGCGAGCAGGTCCCAGATCTGGCCAAGGTGATCGTGCCGGTCGGCGGCGGCGGGCTCGCCTGTGGGATCGCGATGGCGATCCGCGGCCAGCGCCCCCAGGTCGAGATCATCGGCGTGCAGGCAGACGCGTGCGCGCCGTACGCGGACCTTCTGAACGGCCGCCAAGCGCGCACGCCGGGCGTGACGATCGCCGACGGGATCGCGGTCAAGCGCCCTGGTGCGCTCACGCGGCCACTGATCGAGCGCCTGCTGGACGGCATCGTCACGGTCGGCGACGATCAGATCGCAGAGGCGATGATCCTGCTGCTGGAGCGCAGCAAGCTGCTCGCCGAAGGTGCCGGCGCGGCGGCCACAGCGGCGCTGATCGTCGGCGCCACCGCGCCGGCGCCGCGCGGTGCGACGGCCGTGATCATCTCCGGCGGCAACGTCGACGTCGGCATCCTGGCGGGCCTGATCGCGCGCCACGAGACGGTTGCCGAGCGCCGGCTGCGGCTCGCCACGCGCGTCCCCGACCGTTCCGGCGGGCTCGCCGAGTTGCTGGCGACGGTCGCCGCGACCGGCGCCAACGTGCGGGAGGTTCTACATGTTCGCGAAGGCATCGACCTGCACGTCGCCGAGACCGGTATCGAGCTCCTGCTCGAGACGCGCGGCCCCCGCCACGCGCAGACTGTAGTCGACCAGATCACCGCGGCCGGGCACGAGGTTCACATCCTCGCGGACCCGTAGGGCCAAGCGTCCGAGTCGCGACCCACCCCGGATTGCGAAGCAATCCGCAATGAAATCCGCGCAAGCGGATGCGAATCTGCGAGCAGATCCGTTGGAGATCCGCGAGCGGATCTCCGGGTACCCGCAGATTGGGGGTGGCAGTTAGGAATTCTTGATGACGATGCCCTCGAGGATGTTCGCGACCTTCTCGGCCGCGTCGATTGCCGCTTCGAGGCGCTCGAACAGGTCCTTCCAGCGGATCACCACCATCGGGTCGATGCCGCCGTCGAACAATGATGCGACCGCCTCCCGTGTGATTCGGTCGCCGTCGTTCTCAAGCCGATTGATCTCGACCGTGTAGTGCGAGATGTCGCGGAAGCCGCGCAGGCGCGGAATTGCCTCGCAGACCTGGTGCGCGGCGGCCTTGAGCACGTGTGCGAGCGTGATCGCCTGGTCCATCGGCGCCTCGATCTTGTACAGCCCCAGGTAGTCCGCCACCTCTTCGGTGTAGTCGACGATGTCATCCAGCGCCGAGGCGAGCGCGAGGATGTCCTCGCGATCGATCGGCGTCACGAACGTATGGTTGAGCCGGTTGATGATGTCGTGCGTGATCCGGTCACCGATGTGCTCGCAGACGAGGATCTCCTGCGCAAGGTCCTTGCTGTCGGGGTATCCGGACAGCATCTCGTCGAGCAGGTCAGCGGCCTGCTCGATGTTGCGCCCGGCCTCTTCGAACAGCTCGAAGTAGGCCCGGTCGCGCGGACCGAAGACTTGCGCTAGCCGTGGCACTTCACTGATGTTATTGGCAGATGGCCCGCGGGACGCGTCCGCCTTCGCGAGCGCGGCGGCCCGCAGGCCGCCGCGACGGCGCGCTCAGCGCGTCGCTGGGGCCAGCGGCGGGCGGACTGCTTGAAGGTCGGTGAGGAACTGCGCCAGCTCATCCTCAGGGATCGAGTAGGTGTGCTCGACGCCTGGGAAGCGACGCTCGCGGACATCGGTCGCGTACGTGGCGACGCCCCGGTTCATCTCGTCCTGGATGTCCGCATAGCGCTTGACGAAGCGTGCGCCGCGCCCCTCGCGGATCCCGAGCAGGTCGTGGAACACCAGCACCTGGCCGTCGGCCGCCGGGCCGGCGCCGATCCCGATCACGGGCACCGCAATCCGCGGCACGAGCGCGGCGCAGACAGCGGCCGGGATCGCCTCGAACACGAGCGCGAAGCAGCCGGCGTCCTGCAGCGCGAACGCTTCGTGGGCGAGACGCATCGCCGCCGTGGTCGTGCGGCCCTGCGCACGGTAGCCGCCGAGCGCCGTTGCGGTCTGCGGTGTCAGCCCGACGTGTCCCATCACCGGAATCCCCGCCTGGACGATCGCGCGGGCGCGCGCGACCGAGGTCTCATTGCCGCGCTCGAGCTTGACGACGTCGCAGCCGGCATCCTTGACGAACCGCATGGCGGTGTTCACCGCCTGCTCGTCGGAAACCTCGTAGGAGCCGAACGGGAGGTCGCCGACCAGCAACGGCGTCTGCAGGCCGCGGCGCACGGCGCGCGCCAGCATCAGCAGCTCTTCGGTCGAGATCGCGACCGTCGACGGGTACCCGAGCATCGTCTGCGCGCCCGAGTCGCCGACGAGCACCAGGTCGACACCGGCCGCCTGTGCGGCGCGCGCGCTGGGATAGTCGTACGCGGTCACCATCACCAGCGGCTGGCGCAGTCGCTTCTTCTCGGCGAGCATCGACAGCGTGACTGTCATTCCGGCCGGGTTGGACGGCATCGTCAGGTAAGCAGGGGCGGAAACGTTCGGCATTAGGTACTCCCAGATTCTCTGCTTCCCGCCGTGGGTACGGTCGAGAGCAGTTCGTTATCGATCAGGTGAGTGCTCCCCACCTGTGCTGCGACCAGCGCCAGCACGGTGCCGTCGATGGTCACCACCGGCATCAACGTCTGCGGCGAAACGAGCTCGAAGTACTCGGTTTGCACGCCACTGGCGTCGAGCTCGTCCCGGGCGCGGGCGATCACCGCGGCCGGATCGCGCTCGCCGCCGGCCAAGCACGCGCCGGCGGCCCTCAGAGCGCGGTGCAGGGCGCCGGCGCGGACCCGCTCAGCCGCGTCGAGATGCCTGTTACGGCTTGACATCGCCAAGCCGTCGTGCTCGCGGACGATCGGACACACCTCGATCCGAATGGGGAGATCGAGGTCGCGCGTCAAGCGCCTGATCACGTGCGCCTGCTGTGCGTCCTTCTGGCCGAAGTAGGCGACATCTGGACCCACGATGTTGAATAGCTTAGTGACGATTGTTGCAACGCCGTCAAAATGTCCGCGGCCGCGGCGCTTGCCCTCGAGCCGGTCGACGGGCACCTCGACCGAGACGGTGCTCGCGAAGCCGCGCGGGTACATCTCGGAGGGCGCGGGAGCGAACATGCAATCGACGCCGGCGGCGCTCGCGAGCTCGAAGTCGCGTGCCTCGTCGCGTGGATATGCGTCGAGATCGGCGGCCTCGTTGAACTGCGGGCCGTTCACGAACAGCGACACGACGACGAACTCGCAATCGGTTCGCGCGCGCGCCATCAGTGACAGATGACCCTCGTGAAACGCACCCATGGTCGGGACCAGGCCGATGCGCACGCCGGCGCGCCGGGGCGCCGCCAGCGTGTCTCTGAGCGCGGCGATCGTCCGCACGGTGATCACGGCGCCTGGCGCTCCCGCGCCGCGGCGAGCTCACGGGTTGCGTCGACGAGCGCGTCGAACAGCGGCAGCAGGTCGGCGCTGCGCTGCGCGATCGCCCGTCGCTGCGCCTGCACGGTCGCGTCGTCGCCACGCGCAACGGGTCCGGTCAGTGCCTGCGCGCCGCCCAGCGCCACCCAATTCTCAACGCTCGCGCGCACGAGCGGGGCGAGCAGTTGGCGCTGCACCCCGGCACTGCTCGCCAGACGCTCGGCGGCCGCCTCGATCGTGACCAGGAAGTTGGATGCGATCGCGGCAGCGGCGTGATATGCGGGACGGTCGGCGGGCGCGACCTCGACCGGGATCATGCCGAGCGCCACGGCGAGCCGGCGCGCGAGCGCCAGCGCCGCAGCAGAGCTACCGGCGATCGCTGCGCCGGCGCCGGCGAACTCGGCGCCGCTGGCGGTCACGGTCATCAGCGGGTGCAGTGAGAATGCTTCGTGGCCCGGTAGCACCTCGAGGCCGCTCGCGCCGGAGCAGTGACCGACGAAGCGCCCGCGCGCGATGCTCGCGCCGGCGGTCGCGATCTGGCCGTCGGGTACGCACAACAGCACGGCTCCGAAGCCGGCGCCGTCGGCGCCTCGCCCGAACGGACCCTCGACGGACACATTCGCGCGAGCGAGCGCGGCAGCGAGCGCCGTGCCGAGACGGCCGCGGCCGACCACGGCCACTGAAACCTCGTCCGGACGGATAGCTTCGGTTGCGGATCCGGTTCGCACGCGCGGGATACCGGTCGGCGGATCTATGTTCGTAAATTGCGACATGAGGTCCATCCCAGGGCGGTGACGGCCTCTCCCGGCGACATCGTACTCGCTCACGGCCAATAAGATCAAAGCCGTGAGGAGCTCCAGCGAGCGCCGCGAGCTTTTGAAAGAGGTCTACGAGGAGGCGCGATCATGCGTGCGCTGCCCCCTGCATCAGACCAGGACGAACGTCGTGTTCGGGGCCGGCGACGCCAACGCCGACCTGATGTTCGTAGGCGAGGCACCCGGAGCCAACGAGGACCGGCTGGGGCTGCCGTTCGTCGGCCAGGCGGGCAAGCTGCTCGACAAGCTGCTGGGCGAGATTTCGCTGGAGCGCGGGCAGGTGTTCATCGCCAACACGCTGAAGTGCCGCCCGCCCGACAATCGCGACCCGCTCCCCCGCGAGATCGAGGCCTGCCAGGACTACCTGCGCCGCCAGGTCGACCTGATCGAGCCGATCGTGATCTGCACGCTGGGCAACTTCGCGACGAAGTTGCTGCGCGGCGAGGGCACCGGTATCTCGCGCCTGCACGGTAACGAGGAGATCCGCGTAATCGGCACCCGCGCGATCCGCCTCTACCCGCTCTACCACCCGGCTGCGGCGCTCTACACGCCGGCGACGCTGGCGATGCTGCGCGCCGACTTCGCGCGGATTCCGGAGCTGCTGGCGCTTGGGGCGCCGTCACAGCCGGAGCCGGAGCCCGCGCCGCGAAGCGAGGACGACGATCAGCTCGAGGAGCTCGAGGAGCCGGAGCCCAGAGCGCAAGCGCCGGCAAGCGCCACCGCCGCCGCCCGTGGCGGCGGGCCGCAGCACAAGCGTCTCACCGCTGCACCGGCGCCGGTGCAGCAGCTCGGTCTGTTCTAAGTGCTACCCACCGGCGGGCAGCGCTGAGCGACATGGATGTCCGCAAGGTCGCGCTAGACGGTGGTCTCAGCGAAACCGCGCGGTTCCTCGGGCTGCGGGCGCCGTTCGACGCGCTCTCACCCGAGGAGCTCGGCGAAGTGGTCACGCAGACCGAGATCGAGTTCTATCTCGCCGGCGCCCCGATCCTGACCGAAGATGGCGGCCCCGTCACGTTCTTGCGCGTGATCCACTCAGGCGGTGTCGACATCATCCATGATGGCCGCCTGCTCGATCTGCTCGGGCGCGGCGATACGTTCGGGCACGCCGCGATGATGTCGGGACTGCCGCCCGGATTCGAGGCGCGAGCGGCCGAGGACACCCTCTGCTACCGGGTCCCGGTGGCGGTCGCCAGGCCGCTACTCGAGCGGGCCCGCAGCCGCGAGCTTGCCGTTGGGGCGCACTCTCCGGGCCACCAGCCCGTGGCCAACCTGATCCGCTTGCCGACCGTCCAGTGCGACGGCGCGGACACCGTCGCCGGGGTCGCCGGGAAGATGACGGACGCCGGTGCGGGGGCCGCGGTCGTCAACCTCCCCGGCGGTGCGCTGGGAATCATCACCGACCGTGACCTGCGCACACGCGTGGTCGCCGCCGGGCTGCAATCCGACGCACCGGTCACGCAGGTGATGACGACCCCCGTATTCTCGGTCACGCCCGACCGACTCGGCGGCGAGGTGCTGTTCGAACTGCTGGAGCGCGGAATCCGCTACGCGCCGGTGCTCACCGAGGAGGGCCGGCTGATTGGCGTCGTCGAGGTGGCAGACCTGTTTGCGGTACATCCACGCTCGTGGGTAGGAACCCGCCGTGCGATCGCTCGCGCCGGCGACGTCGCCGCGCTCGCCGCGATTGCGCGCCGCCTGCCGGAGGTGGTCGCCGGACTGCACGGCGCGAACCTGCGCGCGCTCGATGTCGCACGCGTGCTCTCGGCGCTGCTCGACGCGGTCACGATTCGGGCGCTGGAGCTCGCTCCCGGAGGCGACGCGTTGCCGGCTGACGGTGTGGTGTGGATCGCCCTCGGGAGTCAGGCACGGCGCGAGCTGACGCTGACCTCCGAGCCCAGGGGAGCGCTGATCGCAAGCGAGCCCCTGCCAGACGCGTGGCTGGCGGCGGTGCGCTGCGCGCTGGCAGCCTGCGGGCTGCCGGCATCACCGGCGGTCCGTAGCGCGGAAGCCTGGTCGCACGCCACCAACGCCGACGCGGTGGCGGCGCTGGTCGACCGCCGAGCGTTGTGGGGAACGCCGCGCGAGCAGCTCCCGACCCCAGGCCCCGGGATCCTCGAGACGCTCGCGCGCGCGGCGCTGGAGCATCGGCCACCGACCGGCTTCGACGCCGGCGCGGTGCTCTATCCGGGCGGCGCTCGCTCCGACCTGCTCGACATCCGCGCGGCTGCGGTCGCGCCGATCGTGGCCCTGGCCCTGTGGGCCGGGGCCGCGGCCGGGAGCTTCGAAGGCTCAACCGTCGAACGGCTCGCAGCCGCGGCCCGGCACGGCGTGCTCACCGACGGGGAGATGTCAACCTTGACGGATGCGTTCGAGCTGGCACTGGAGCTGAGGCTGGCGCACCAGGCGCAGCGGCTCGCGGACGGCCTGGAGCCCGACGACCGGATCGAGTCCGCGGGGCTCAGCCCGCTCACCCGTGACCACTTGCGAGACGTGTTCCGGGCCGTCGCCGCCGTCCAGCGGAGGGTGCTCGGTTGAGGTTGCGCCGCTCGCGCGAAGGAGCGGCGGCGGCGTTCGCACGAGCCGGCAGGCCGCGGGCTTCGACGCCGTGGCGCCAGGCGCGCTGGTGCGCGCTGGATCTTGAGCTGACCGGGCTCGATCCGCGGGCGGATCACATCATTGCGATCGGCTCTGTGGCGATCGAGGCGGGGCGTGTAGTGCTGGGCGAGAGCAGCTACACGCTCGTCAGCACGTCACGGCGCTCGGACGATCGTGCGGTGCTCGCCCACAAGTTGCGGGTGGCGGACCTGCGCGACGCGCCGCCGGTCAGCGCCGCCGTCGAGCACGTGCTGGAGCGCCTCACGGGCGCCATCCCGGTGTTCCACGCGGCCGCGGTCGAGCGCACCTTCCTGTCGCCACTGCTGGCACGACGCGGCGTGCGCCTGCCCGCGGCGGCCGACACCCAGGCGCTCGCGAGCTTGTGGCTGCGCCAGCGCGACGGCGCCGCGCAGCGGGGATTGACGTTGGGCGCCTTGGCCTCGACGTTGGGGCAGGCGACACACCCGGCGCACCATGCGCTCGGCGACGCGCTGACTACCGCGCAGGCGTTCATCGCCCTCGCGAGCCACCTCGACGGCACCACGCCGCAGACGGTAGGTTCGCTGCTGTCGCCCGTGGGACGCTACTGACGCTCGGCTTGCTTGAGCGGGACCGCCGCGGCCGCGCTCGCCGGGGATCTCAGAACAGCTGCAGGTAGTGATCGAGCTCCCACTGGGTGATCTGCTCGTGGGCCGCCTGCCACTCCCGCCGCTTGACCGTGATGAAGTAGCCGGCGTAGTCGCCGTCGGGGGTAGCACCGAGGCCGGCGCGGATCGCGGCGTTGCGCTCGAGCTCGCGGGTTGCGTCGAGCAGGTTCGCCGGCAGCAGCTCGATGCCCGCGGCAGCCAGCTCCTGGTCGCTGTACTCGTAGAGGTTGCCGGTGTTGGGAGCGCCCGGGTCGAGCTTGCGCTGCATGCCGTCGAGGCCGGCAGCGAGCATCGCCGCAGCACCGAGGTACGGGTTGCAGGAGCCGTCGACGGTGCGGTCCTCAATCCGGCCCGGGGCTGGGATCCTGAGCATCTGCGTGCGGTTGTTGTAGCCATAGCTGATGTAGACCGGCGCCCACGTGGCGCCGCTGGCAGGGGCACCGACGACCAGCCGCTTGTACGAATTGACGGTCGGCGCCGTCAGCGCGATGTACGCCTTGGCGTTCTGCTTCAGACCGCCGACGAACTGGTAGCCGAGCTCCGAGAGCCCGAGCCCGCGCGGATCCAGCTCGGGGTCGCGCTTGAAGGCGTTCTCGCCGTCCCGCCACAGGCTGAGATGGAAATGACAGCCGTTGCCGGTGAGCTGCGCGAACGGCTTCGGCATGAACGTCGCGAGCAGGCCACGCTGCTGGGCGAGGATCTCGACCATGTAGCGAAAGAACACAGCCCGATCGCAGGTCGTGAGCGCATCGGCGAACTGGAAGTTCTGCTCGAACTGGCCGTTGGCGTCCTCGTGGTCGGTCGCGTAATGATCCCAACCGAGCCCCGTCATGGCGTTCGCCACGGTGGTCACGAAATCGAGGTTGCGCGTCAGCGCGCGCATGTCATAGCAGGGCTGTTCGAGGTTGTCGAGCGCGTCGGCGGGCGCCAGCGTGCCGTCCTCGCGCCGGCGCAACAGGAAGTACTCGAGCTCGGCCCCGAGCTTCAGTTCGTAGCCCAGCGCCGCCAGGCGAGCCAGCGAGTTGCGCAGGATCGTGCGCGGGCAATACGGCCACGGCTCACCCTCGACCTTGATGTCGCAGGCAAACCGGGCGACGTTGCGCTGCCATGGCAAGATCGTGAAGCTGGTCGGATCTGGGATCGCGACCAGATCCGGATCGTGCGGGCCCTGGCCGATGTCGCCGGCCGCGAACCCGGCGAACCCGGCGCCGTCGCTCAGCAGTTCGTCGAGGTGAGTGGCCGGCACGAGCTTGGCGCTCGGCTTGCCGTGCATGTTGACGAATTGAGCGAACAGAAATTCGATGCCCTGCTCCTCGACGATCTGGCGAACCTCGTCGGCGTTCCGTGGCGGCGTTTTCATAGATCGAGGTATACCGGCGCGGTGTGCACACGGACAATGGCCGCAGGTACCGGGAAGCGGCGGCTAGCATGTGCGTCCCCTACACATGAGCGCATCTGGCAATTTCATCGAGCTGCGCGGTCTGCGCGAGGAGAACCACACCCTCTACGGCGTCATCAAGCTGGTCGCGTCGTCGCTGGAGCTGATCCCGATGCTGCAGGGGATCGTCGAGCTCGTGACCGAGGCGAGCGACTGCCACGCCTGCTTCATCTACCTTCTGCAGGACGATCAGCTGACGATCCGCGCCGCCTCGCCGGTGTTCTCGGAGGCCGTCGGCAAAGTCCGCTTCTCGGTGCAGGAGGGCTTGACGGGCTGGGTCGCACGTCATCGCACGCCGGAGTTCATCCGGGAACGCGCGATGGACGATCCCCGCATGAAGTATGTGCCGCTGCTGCAGGAGGAACGCTTCCAATCGATGGTTGCGGTGCCGATCCTGTCACGTGCCGGGGAGACGATCGGGGTGATCGTGCTGCACACCGAGGCTCCGCGGGAGTTCAGCGAGGACACCGTGAAGCTGCTGGTCCACATCGGCTCGCTGGTGTCGGGCGCGATCGAGAACGCACAGCTCTACGACCAGGAGCGCCGGCGCGTGGGCGCACTCACCGTGCTCTCGCGGCTGGCGCAGGAGGTGGCCGACGCGCGCGATGTCAAAGCGGTCGGTGCGGTCGTGGCCAAGCGCGCCGCGGCGCTGCTCGAGGCAGCCGTCTGCCAGCTGTATCGCCTGCAACCGGACGGTAGCGGAGTCCTGCTGATCGCCTCGAGCCCCGCCGGGGTGACGGTCCCGACGGGGCTCTCGGCTGCGGATCTGCTGCTGGACGCGATCGATGGGCGTGGCTCGCGCCCGGCGGCGCAGACGCTGTGGCCCGCACTCGAGGTCGGGGCGCTGCTGGTGGCGCCACTGACCGCCGGCGGCGAACGGCTCGGGCTGCTGTGCGCCGGCTCCTCGCCCGGGCAGTCGTTCAGCGTCGAGCAGACGGAGATCGCCCACGCCGTCGCGCACCTGGCGGCGGTCGCGATCAAGCGCGCAGAGCTGATCGAGGGGCTGACGAACGCGAACATCGTCAAGGATCTGTTCGAGGCGCTCGCGGCGAACGCGACCGCGTTCGCCGCCGCCAAGGCGGCCGAGGTCCGCTGCGAGCTTAGCCAGCCCTACCTGGTGATCTGTGCGGAGCCGGCGCGGGATGCGGAGCAGGCGTCGGGGGAGTGGCGAGCGGCCGCCGAGCAACTGGGGCGCGCCGTCGCGCAGCTCGCACCGCGCACCGCGGTCGAGGCCGGCCCCGGGCCCGTCCGGGCGCTGCTGGTCCTTGGCACGCGACGACCGGAACGGATCGAGGAGGTCCTGCACGCCTGCCGCGAGCTCGGCCGGCGCTGGCGCGCGGCCGTCGGGGTCGGCGAGGTGCGCTTCGATGCCGGCGGCGCGACCGCCGCCTACCGCGAGGCGCGGGACGCCGCGACGATCGGACGCGCGTTGCTCGGGGAGGGCGGCGCGATCGCCTATTCGGAGCTCGGCGCCTACCGCTATCTGGTCCACATCGCCGCCGACGATGCCCCGCGCGACCGCATGCAGGCGGCCGTCGCCGAGCTGATCTCCTACGACAACAAGCGGCAGGCGTCGCTACTGGACACGCTCGAGCGCTATCTGGCCGAGCGCTGCAGCGTGATCGATGCGGCCCGCGCGCTGTTCATTCACCCCAACACCTTGAGACAGCGCCTGGGGCGGATCGAGGAGCTGGCAGGCTTGGATCTCGACGCCGACGACCTGCTCTCGCTCGAATTGGCGATCAAGCTCGCACGCCTGCACGGGCTGGCGACGCGCTAACGCGCGTCCTTTGGAGGATTCGGCGGAGTCGCTTCGCGCCTCCGTTCGCGAATCTCCAGGAATCGGTTACGGACCCGCGTTCCTAGGTGCCGGGCGGTTCCTGCACGAGGAACACGGGGATGCGGGCGCGGCGGCGGACGCGTTGGGGCTCCTGGGACCACATCGCGTTGGCGAGGAGGCGGTTGCGGTCGGGATCGGCCGCCATCACGATCGCACAGCATCCCTGGCGCGCCGCCTCCTCGACGATCCGCTTGGTCGCGTTGCGCGTGCCGAGCACATGGCCCTCGGCGCTGATCCCCTTGCGCCGCAAACGGGCGACCGCCTTGCGGACCGACTCACGTTGCTCATCCCACTCGCGCTTGGTCGGCAGCAGGCCGGGGTTCGGAAGCCCGAATGCGACGCCGTGGACGCGAGCGATCGAGAGCACGTGCACGCTGGCGCCGGCGGGACGCGCGAGTTCGACTACGCGCGCGAGCGCCGCGTCGGACACGGCTCGTCCCTCGGACGCGAGCATGATGCGCTTGCCGGACACGGGCATCGCGGTTTGATCGTGCCCGGGCATCGAAGCCGTGAGCGCGCTCACGACGGGCGCCTGTCCTCGAAGCGCTTGCGGTACCAGTACAGCGGCAGGTAGGCCAGCAGCACGCCGATCCCGATGAAGTAGTACGGCAGCGTCTTCTTGCCGGCTGCGTTGCACGCGCAGTCGGCATACACCGGGCCGCCCCAGATATAGATGATCGCGTAGACGCCGGCCAGTCCGAGTGCTGCGTACTTCATCCACTCGGGCAGCCTGAACGGCCGCCGCACATCGGGACGGTACTTGCGCAGCAGGAAGTAGCCGATCAGGACCGGGATGAACGAGAACAGGTAGCCGACATTCGAGAAGGTGTAGATCTGAACGGCGCCGCCCATGAACACGACGATGATCGAGCAGGTGACGTTGAAGGCCATCGCGTGACCGGGAACACCGTGCGAGTTGGTGCGGGCGAAGAACTTCGGGAAATGGCCATCGGTGGCCATCTGGTGCAGCGAGCGGGCCGTGCCGGTGATCGCGTTCAGCGCCGAGAGCACCAGCGCGATGATCAGCATCCAGCCGATCAGCCAGTCGAGCACCGTCGAGGCCGAGCTCGCGCCGAAAACCTTCGAGGCGAAGGTCACGAACATCGTCTTGGGGTCGACCAGCGCGGCGCTGCCGAGAGCGTGGACGCCGAGCACGATCACGAACGCGATCGGGATCAGCGTGTAGATGAACACGCCGTAGCCACCCTCGAGGTTCATCGCGATCTTCGCGTCGCGGTCCGGATTACGGGTCTCGCCGATGTAGCAGGCGGCGGCCTCCATCGCGATCACGTTCCAGGTCAGCAGGAAGCCGAAGGCGATCGATAACGTCAGCCAGCCGTGGTGGAACTGGCTCGCGAAGAAGCTGGTGCCGTCGACGTGATGGAAGCTGGTCAGCTGCCCGAAGTGCACGACCGACGGATGAAAGGCCCATGAGATCGCCAGGAACGTCAGCGGGATCATCGACAGCATCGCCAGCACCGTCGCAAACACGGTCCCGAACCGCAGCCCCCGGTAGGAGGGGATGAACAGCAGCACGATCCCAACAACCGAGATGGCGATCGTCCACCAGGCGATCTTGGTACCCAGCAGCGAGATGCCGCTGACGGTGTTGAGCTTGAACAGGTCGGCGGCATAGAACGAGGCGAGGATCATGTTGAGCGGCGCGACCGGGAACCACCCGAGCCAGTAACCCCAGGCCGTGATCCCGTTGACGTGCTCGGCAAAGTGCGGCCACTTGTCCTTGAAGGCAACGTACGCGTAGGTCGGCGAGCCGCCGGAGCGGTCGGGCATCATGCTTGCCAGCTCGGCGAGGAACAGGCACAGCAGCCAGCCGCTGGCGGTTACCAGGAACGTGATCGGGATCGCGGCCGCGCCGAGCGAGGTCACCATCACCGGCGCGATCCCAGTGACGAGGATCGTGCCGGCCAAGCCGATCACGAACGCGCTCCACCAGTTGCCGGTGCGCGGCAGGCCAGCGCCCTCGTAGACCAGTTCGTCCTGCACCACTGCCGTTCCGTCCGCCATATGACCTCCGAGAAGCAACGCTTTGAGCTTTCCAGCAGACTCGCATGTCGGTAGAGCAATTCCAGAACAGAACCGAACACAATTGCGCTGAGCAGCATGGACCAGTTGGACACATTTCTGGCGACCCATCCGCCGTTCGATGCGCTGGCGCCGGTCGAACTGGCGGCGGTGGCAGCGGCTGCGACCGAACGCGCATACGACTCAGGGACCGTGGTCCTGGTCGAAGACGGCACGCCCGCGGACGGCGTCTGGGTGATCCTCAGCGGCTCGATGGAGCTTCTCCACGACGGCGAGGTGATCGAGGTACTGGAGCCGGGCGAAAGCTTCGGCCACCCGTCGCTGCTGACGGGCATGGCCCCGGCGTTCACCGTCAGAGCGCGCGAGCGGTCTGCGTGCGCGCTACTCGCAGGCGAGGCCGCGCTGCGGGTGTTCGGAACCGCTGCGGGCGCCGCTTACGTGGCCAACTCGATGCGCAACCGGCTGACGCGCTCGGGGCACACCGTCCACGGCCTGATCGACGTCGGCGCTACGCCAGTGTCGGCGATCATGCGCCCCGCAGTGTTCTGCGCGCCTGACGAGTCGGTCCGCACGGCGGCCGCGCGCCTCGGCGAGGACCGGATCTCAGCGCTGCTGATCCGGCTGCACGACGGGCGCATCGGAATCGTCGTCGACGGTGACGTCCGCGGCGCGCTGGAGCACCCGCTCGACGCGCCCGTGAGCGCGATCGCGCGGGTGCCGGCGCCGACCGTGCCCGCCGGGCAACTGGCAGTGGAAGCGACTGTCGACATGCTGCAGGCCGGCGTCGAGCATCTCGTAGTGCTCGACAGCGAGCGGATCTGCGGCCTGCTGTCGGCCGTCGATCTGCTTGGCCTGGAGGCGCTCAGTCCGATCGCGCTACGCCACCGGATCTTCGGCGCAGCCAACGAGCAAGCGCTCCTGCGGGTGGTCACGCACTTGCCGCGGCTGTTCACGCTGCTGCTCGGCGCCGGGGTTCCGCCGCGCGATCTCGGGCGCGTGCTGAGCCTGCAACACGATGCAATCGTGACGAAGCTGATCGATTTCTCGATCGCGCGGCGAGGCTCGGCGCCGGCAGCGTGGTCGTGGCTGGATCTCGGCAGCGCCGCCCGGCGCGAGATCACGCTCGCCTCCGACCAGGACAACGCGCTCGC
Source organism: uncultured Solirubrobacterales bacterium (assembly GCA_963709135.1). Lineage (GTDB taxonomy): Bacteria > Actinomycetota > Thermoleophilia > Solirubrobacterales > Solirubrobacteraceae > Palsa-465. The sequence continues at coordinate 868,706 of CAVPVI010000015.1, forward strand.
CTACGACGGCGACGGTGAGTTGCTCGATGCATACTTCGAGCAGCTCGGCGCCGACGTCAACCAGGGCCTCGTGGGGGCGGGCTTCGGTCTGGACAACAACGGCGTGCTGGCGGGCAAGCGGCTGTGGCGGATGTCAAGTGCAGACTGGGCGAGGACCTTCGAGCACTGCCTGACCGAGCCCGACGAATCGCGCTTGATCCGCGCGACGGTAGCCTTCGATTTGCGAGCGGCCGCCGGTGGCCTGGCGATCACCGCAGCGCTCACCGAGCGGATCCGAACTGCGCGTGAGCACCCCGCGTTCATGCGGCTGCTGGCGCGGACGGCCGCCGGGTTCAAGGTCGCGCTCGGGTTCCGTGGTCAGTTTGCGACCGACGCGGCGGGGCGGCTCGATCTCAAGCGGGGCGCAATCATCCCGCTCGTCAACCTGGTCCGCTACCACGCGCTCGCCGCCGGCGTGACGATCTCGAGCACGCTCGACCGCATCGAAGCGGCGGCGAGCGTCGGGGCGCTCGAGCGCGAAACCGCTGATGCGCTCAGCGAGGCGTTCGGCGTGATCTCCCGGCTGCGGTTCGAGCACCACGCAGCCATGCTGACAGCGGGTGCCGTGCCTGACAACCTGATCGCTCCGGGTGAGCTGGCACCGATCGCGCGGGTCGACCTGCGCGAGGCGCTGCACGTCGTCCGCCGCGCGCAGAAGCAACTCGGGGTCGTGTAGCGCCCGCCACCACAATCGCGGCCGAAGTGTGATCACGGACTCCATTGGAGCGCCCTGGCGAGGTGTCTAACCTTGCCCTGCATGTGTGGAATTGCGGGTCTGTACACGAAAACGCCGGCGCTGCGCGAGCAGCTCGGGGCGCAGCTGGCGATGATGCTCGGCCAGCTTTCGTTCCGCGGCCCCGACAGCGCCGGGGTCGCCTTCTATCGCGATCCGGCGCCGCCCGGGAGCTGCAAGGTGTCGCTGTACTGCGCCGCGTCGCGCCCGGCGTGGGAGCAGCTCGCGCTCGAGCTCGAGCGCGTGTTCGGCGGCTCCTGCTCGCCGTCGGTGCGCGCGACGCACGCGACCTTCGTGATCGCAACCGACGCCGACGCTGCCACGGCCTGGGTGGCCGAGCACCATCCGGAGTTGCGCCTGATGAGTGCCGGCAGCTCGATCGAGATCTACAAGGAGGCCGGGCCGCCGTCGGAGTTCGTGCGCAGGTTCGGCTTGGCCGAGCTGTCGGGCAGCCACGCGCTCGGCCACACGCGGATGGCGACCGAGAGCCGGGTGAGCACCGAGCACTCGCACCCGTTCTCGACCGGTCTGGATCTGTGCATCGTGCACAACGGCTCGTTGTCGAACCACAACTGGGTCCGGCGCTCGCTGCGGCGCCAGGGGATCCGCTTCCAGACCGACAACGACAGCGAGGTAGCGGCCGGATACCTGACGTGGCGGATGCGCGAGGGCGCGACGCTCGAGCAGGCGCTCGAAGGCTGCCTGGATGACCTCGACGGCTTCTACACGTTCGCGGTCGGCACCGCCGATGGCTTCGCCGTGCTACGCGACCCGATCGCCTGCAAGCCAGCGGTGATCGCCGAGACCGACGAGTGGGTGGCGATGGCATCGGAGTACCGAGCGATCGCCGGGCTTCCGGGCGCCGCCGGCGCCGTCACCTGGGAGCCGGAGCCGGGCAAGGTGTACAGCTGGGGCAAGTCGCCGGCGGCGGTGGCGTGATGGCGGTGCGCTGATGGCGGTGCCGGACACGACGCGCGAGCAGCTGCTCACCTTCGACCTCGCCGACTGCGGCGTGCGCGAGCTCAACGAGTCGCTGCACCGCGCGCGGGTACCGGGACGCGTGCGCGTCCAGAACCCGAGCGGCAAGCACAGCATCGCGGTCGGGCTCGACGCGCCTTACGAGGTCGAGATCGACGGGCACGTCGGTTACTACTGTGCCGGCATGAACAAGCATGCGACCGTGTGCGTGCGCGGCAACTGTGGCGTCGGGGTCGCCGAGAACATGATGTCCGGGACGGTCGTCGTGCAGGGGAGCGCCTCCCAGTCAGCCGGCGCCACCGCGCGCGGCGGGTTGCTCGTGATCCATGGCGACGCTTCCGCGCGCTGCGGGATCTCGCTGAAGGGTGCCGACATCGTAGTTCGCGGCTCGGTTGGTCATCTGAGCGCGTTCATGGCGCAGAAGGGCGCTCTGGTCGTCTGCGGCGACGCGGGCGAGTCGCTGGGAGACTCGTTGTACGAGGCGCGCCTGTACGTGCGCGGCTCGGCGGCGAGGCTCGGCGCCGACTGCATCGAGAAGGAGATGCGCGCGGAGCACCTCGCGCAGGTGGGGGCGCTGCTGGCGCGGGCTGGGTTCGACGATGTCGCGCCGGCCGAATTCCGGCGCTACGGCTCGGCGCGGCGGCTGTACAACTTCCACCTCGACAACGTCGGGAGCTACTGATGGCACCAGACGGCTGGCATCCCGGCCTGCATGAATCGGCGACCTTCGATCGGGGCGTGATCGCGGAGATCCAGCGCGCCGCGCGTGAGGGTATCTACGACATCCGCGGGTTCGGAGCCAAGCGCCGTGTCCCTCATTTCGACGACCTGCTGCTGCTCGGCGCGAGCGTGTCGCGCTATCCGCTGGAGGGTTACCGCGAGCGCTGCGACACCGACGTCGTGATCGGCACGCGGTTCGCGCGCGAGCCGATCCAGCTCGAGATTCCGATCACGATCGCCGGGATGAGCTTTGGCTCGCTGTCGGCACCGGCGAAGGAGGCCCTTGGTCGGGGCGCGAGCGAGGTGGGCACCAGCACGACCACCGGCGATGGCGGCATGACACCCGAGGAACGCGAGCACTCGCGCACGCTCGTCTACCAGTTGCTGCCGTCGCGATACGGGATGAACCCCGACGACCTACGCCGCGCCGACGCGATCGAGGTTGTCGTCGGTCAAGGCGCCAAGCCAGGCGGCGGCGGGATCCTGCTCGGGCACAAGATCTCGGCTCGCGTGGCCGAGATGCGTGACCTTCCCCCCGGGATCGACCAGCGCAGCGCCTGCCGCCACCCTGACTGGACCGGTCCCGACGATCTGGAGATCAAGATCGAGGAGCTCCGCGAGATCACCGACTGGCGAGTCCCGATCTACGTCAAGATCGGTGCCACCCGCACGTATTACGACATCGCTCTGGCAGTTAAGGCAGGCGCGGACGCGATCGTGCTCGACGGCATGCAGGGGGGCACCGCGGCCACGCAGGAGGTGTTCATCGAGCACGTCGGGATCCCGATCTTGGCGGCGATCCCGCAGGCGGTGGAAGCGCTCGTCGAGCTCGGCATGCATCGTAAGGTGCAGCTGATCGTGTCCGGCGGGATCCGTACCGGCGCCGACGTCGCCAAAGCGCTCGCGCTCGGCGCCGACGCTGTCTCGATCGGGGTCGCCGCGATGATCGCACTCGGCGACAACGCGCCCGAGCACGAGGCCGGCTATCGGCAGCTCGGCTCGGCGGCCGGCTACTACGACGACTGGCAGGCTGGGCTGGATCCCGCCGGGATCTCGACCCAAGAGCAGCAGCTGGCCGCCAGGCTCGACCCGGTCGAGGGCGGCCGGCGGCTCGCCAACTACCTGCGCACGCTGGTGCTGGAGACACAGACGCTCGCGCGCGCGTGCGGCAAGTCGCACGTCCGCAACCTCGAGCCCGAGGATCTGGTGGCGCTGACGATCGAGGCCGCGGCGATGGCGCGCGTGCCGCTCGCCGGCACGAGCTGGATTCCCGGCGTCAATCCGCTGGGCTAGTGGCCCCACTGGTGATGGTCCTCCAAGCCCGCGCGTGCCATGCTGGAGTGATGGGCCAGGACGGTGCGCGTGCAAACTGATCAGAGCGGTGGTAGGTGGGGACCCCTGTCGTTGGGCGTGGGATGCACGTTCGGCCTGGAAGCGGTGCTGCCGACCACGGCGATCATGCAGGTCGCCCCAAGTCCCCAGCCCGGCCTTTGCATCGAGCAGGAGCGGTGGGACACCGATGCGTACCACCACTGCTACGTGGACAATTACGGAAACCGTTGTGAGCGCTTCGAGCTCGCAAGCGGTGCCACCAACATCGCCTACGAAGCACGGGTACAGCTTTCGGACCCGCTCGATCGGACCGAGCCCAGCGCGCTCGAGGCTCCCGTCGCCTTGCTGCCCGACGCGGTGATGAGCTTCGTCATGCCCAGTCGCTTTTGCCTGCCGGACGAGTTGGGTCACGAAGCTTGGCAGCGGTTCGGCCAGCTGGCGCCCGGGTGGAGCAGGGTGCAGGCGATCGTCGATTACGTCCACGGCTACCTGGAGTGGGTGCCGGGCGCGTCGAACCCGTGGACGACGGCCGCCGATGCCTACCGCGCCGGTCAGGGCGTGTGCCGCGACTTCGCCCACTTGGCGATCACCTTCTGCCGTTCGCTGAACATCCCGGCCCGCTACGTGTTCGGCTACATCCCGGACATCGACGTTCCCCCGACGTCGGAGCCGATGGATTTCGCCGCCTGGTTCGAGGCCTACCTCGACGGTAGCTGGCACACGTTCGACGCAAGGAACAACACGGTCCGTGTGGGCCGCGTCGTCGTCGGCCGTGGCAGGGACGCCGTCGACGTCGCGCTGATCACCTCATTCGGCGCGCTCACGCTGAACCGCTTCGAGGTCCGCGCCGATCGCGCTGGTTAGGTGCCCTTAGGGCACGCGCTTAGCTCGGAGCCGGCCTGCGACGAGCGTGCCAGCAACCAGCATCAGCACTCCATAGACGCCGGGCACCGCCCCGGCGGCGGTTCCGAACGCCTGCGTCGCGAGGGCGGCGGCGACGGCGAAGTCGCGCATCGCGATCGCCATTGCCCCCGGGACCGCGGTCGGCGCCGCTGCGCGCCGGCGCCAGAGCTCGCCCAATAGAGCGGACACCGACAGGAACGCGAGGCTCGCGAGCAACGCAGCCCCGAGATGGTGTGCTCCATGCGTGCCGCTCAGCGCCGCGTACACGAGCAGCGCCACCGCCAGCACCGCAACCCCGTCACGCTGCGCATCGAGTGCCCCCAGCCGTGGCCACACGCTCCTGGCGCCCACGCCGGCTGCCAGCGGCAGGATCACGACCAGCGTGAAGCGACCGACCAGCGCCAGCGAGTGTGGATGCCCGCCGCCGCCGAGCCAGCCGATCGCGAGCGGGCCGGCCACGGCGGCTAGTACCAGCGAGCCTGCGACCGCTCCCAGCGCGATCGTGGCGTCGGCGCCGGCCAGCGCGACCAGCCCCACTGCCGCTACCTCCGAGCTCGACAAGCCGACGCCGAGCAGTCCAGCGCGGATCGTCGGCGAGAACGGTCGGCCGAGCGCCCAGGCGACCGCAGTGAGAGCGATCAGCGGCGCGATCGAGAGCAACGCGACCGCACGCGCGTGGCGCCGCAGCCGCGACAGGTCCTTGTGCGAGATCCCGAGCGCCGTCGCGAGCACCAGCACCGCCAGCAGCAGATCGCTGTGGCGGGCGATCGCGACGGATGGGAGCGCGATCGCGAGCGCTGCCGCTGCCAACGCAATCGGGGTCAGCCATCGTGGGACGGCCGCAAGTCCGCGGGTCATCGTTTGCGCCGGCGGGTCATCGTTTGCGCCGGCGGGTCATCGTTTGCGCCGGCGCATCATCGTCCGGCCGGCATCAGCCGCCGAGCGCCCGCGTCAGCGTCGCCGCTCCCTGGCGCAGCTCTCCCAGCATCCGCGTCGGATCCGCGAGCCGGCTCGCGGGACCCTGAATCCCCAGGATCGCCGCCAGCGTGCCGGTCCGATCGAGCACTGGGGCGGCGATCGCGTTGACGTCCACGTCGCGTTCGCCGAACACGGTGCCGTAGCCCTGCTTGCGCATCGCCCGGATTTGCGCGGCAAGCTCAGCCCGGTCGGTGATCGTGCGGTCGGTGAACGGAATCATGTCGCGCTCGCGCGGCAGCGGGCCGCCACCGAACGCCAGCATAACCTTGCCGACGGCGGTCGCGTGGGCGATGCTGGGACGGCCTAGGCGCGCCATGCTGACCACGCTCGAGCGCGACGGGACTGAGTCGACCGTAATCGCCTCGCGCTCGCCGGGCAGTGACAGCGTCGCCGTCTCACCGGTCCGCTGCATCAGTCCGACCAGCACTGGTCGCGCGAGCGACTGCAGGTCCAGCCGCGCGAGCACGCGGTCGGCGAGCGTCACCAGCGCGAGCCCCAGCCGGTAAGGCCCATGTCCGTCGCGCTGCACGATGCCGGCCTGCTCGAGCGTCGCGAGCAGACGCGACGCGGTGCTCGGATTGACTTCGATCCGCCGCGCGAGCTCGTGCACGCCAAGCCCGTCCTCGGCGTCTCGCAGCTCCGTCAGCAGCGCCAGCGCGCGGGCGACGGAGGTCACTTGCTGTTGCGACATACGCAATAGTATTGCGCTTTGCGCGACACTTGTCTACGCTGTGCGCAATGTCGTTCCTGCTCACCTGCCCCCACTGCGGCGTGCGCGAGGTCGCCGACTTCGCGTTCGGCGGCGAGGTCAACCAGCGACCCCGCGAGACGCCCTCAGAGCGTGAGCTCGGTCACTACAACTACTTCCGCCGCAACGTCGCCGGCGTTCAGCGGGAGTGGTGGTATCACCGCTCCGGCTGCCGCACGTGGTTTCTAGCCGAGCGCGACACGCGCACCAACGAGGTGCTGCGCGTAGGCCTTCCGGGGGAGCTGGCACAGTGAGCCGGTTGGCGCCGCAACCCGGTGAGCTGATCGACCGCCGCAAGCCGATCAGCTTCAGCTTCGACGGCAACCCGGTGCGCGCTCTGGCGGGTGACACGATCGGGTCCGCGCTCTACGCCCAGGGCCAGCGGACCTTCTCACGCAGCTTCAAGTACCACCGCCGTCGTGGCCTGATGTGCTGCGCGGGCAACTGCCCCAACTGCCTGGTGGCGGTGGACGGCCAGCCAGGCGTGCGCGCGTGCACCGAGCCGGCGCGGCCCGGCGCGCACGTCGAGCACCTCAACGCGCGTCCTGGACTCGAGCACGACGTGATGGCGGTCACCGACGCGATCGGTGGCCCGTTCACGCCGCCCGGCTTCTACTACAAGACGTTCATCCGGCCCCGGCGGCTGTGGCCGCTCTACGAGAAGCTGCTGCGCAGCGCCACCGGTCTGGGGAAGCTGCCCGACACGCAGGCGGAGCGCACGTGGCGGACCGAATATCGGCGCAGGCACGCCGACCTGCTGGTCGTCGGCGGTGGGCTCGCCGGCCTGCAGGCAGCGATCGCCGCGGCTGAGCACGGCGCCGACGTCGTGCTCGCCGATGACGGCATCGAGCCGGGCGGCCGGCTGCTCTGGGAGGGCGCTCACGAGCAGGCGCGGTCGCTGGCGGCACGGGCGCTCGAGCTGGGTGTCGAGCTGCTCAGCAGCGCGCCCGCGCTCGGGCACTTCGACGGCATCGTGCCGGTGTGGGAGGGGAGCACGCTGCACCAGGTGCGCGCACGCGAGTACGTCTACGCGACCGGGGCGATCGAGCAACCGCTCGTGTTCGACGGCAACGACCTGCCGGGCGTGATGCTGTCAAGCGGGGCGCGGCGGCTCGGCGGTCTGTATGCGGTCAGGCCCGGCACGCGAGCGGTCGTTGTTACGACGGGCGACCGCGGCCTCGAGGCCGCGCTCGCGCTGTGGAGGGTGGGCGTCAGCCTGGAGGCAGTCGCCGATCTGCGCCGGGCGCCCTCGGCGCTCGGGCTGGCGCTTGGCGGACAGGGCATGGAGCTGCTGCAGGGCTGGACGGCCACGGCCGGCCTCGGGCGCCGCGAGGTTCAGGGAGCTGTACTGGCACCGCTGCACGGTGCCGGTCAAGCTCGCGAACTGCCGTGCGACCTGCTGGTCGTCTCCGGCGGCGATGCGCCGTCCGCCGCGCTGGTCCTGCAGGCCGGCGGGAAGACCGCATACGACGAGCGGCTTGGCCACTTCGCGCTCGTGCAATCTCCGCCCCACGTGCGGACAGCGGGACAGCTGTGCGGCGAAGGGTCCGCGACGCTGGCCGCTTGGTCCGGCGAGCTCGTAGGGCTGCAGGCCGCGCTCGCGCTGGGGCTCGGTGGCGCCGAATCGGAGCGCCGGACCGCCGAGCTGCGAGCGCTGATCGCCGCCGGCGAGCAGGCCACACAGGCCGTGCCTCCGGCGCGCGGCGCAACTGACGGGCACCGCAAGCGGCACGGCAAGGCGTTCGCGTGCTTGTGCGAGGACGTCACCGCCAACGACCTCGCCCGCGGCGTCGCAGAGGGGTATGACTCGATCGAGCTCTGCAAGCGCTTCACGACGGTCACGATGGGTCCCTGCCAGGGACGCATGTGCCAGCTGCCGGCGGTCAGGCTGATGGCGCGGGAGACAGGTCAGTCGCTGCAACAGATCGGCACGACGACCTCCAGGCCGCCATGGTCGACGGTGCCGCTCGGCGCCTTCGCCGGCCGGCCGATCGAGGTTGCGAAGCGCTCCTCGATCCAGCCCCGTCACCGTGCGCTGGGGGCCACGATCCGCTGGGCAGGCGACTGGCGGCGCGTCTACGACTACGGCGATCCGGAGGGCGAGGCGCTGGCCGTGCATCGCTCCGCGGGCCTGATCGATGTCTCGACGCTTGGGAAGCTCCTGGTCAGCGGACCCGATGCGGGGGCGTTCCTCGACCGTCTCTACCCGAACCGGATCTCGAACCTGAAGCCGGGCCGTGTGCGCTACGGCGTGCTCACCTCCGACGCCGGAAGGATCATGGACGACGGCACGTTGACGGCGCTCGACGAGCAGACCTTCTACGTGACCACGACCTCCAGCGGCGCCGGTGCGGTCGAGCAGTGGTTTGCCTGGTGGCTGGCAGACTGGCAGCTCGACGTGCAGTTGACCGACGTCACCCAGGCGCTCGCGGCCGTCAACCTCGCCGGTCCGCAGGCGCGCAGGATCCTGTCGCGCGTCAGCGACCTCGATCTCGGCCGGGAGGCGTTCGCGTACCTGGACTCGCGTCAGGGCCGAGTCGCCGGTGTCGGCGCGCTGCTGCTGCGGATCGGGTTCGTCGGCGAGCTCGGCTACGAGATCCACTTCCCCGCCGCCTACGGCGCCGACGTGTGGGACGCCCTCCTGAGCGCCGGGGAGCCCGAGGGGATCCGGCCGTTCGGCCTCGAGCCGCAGCGGATCCTGAGGCTCGAAAAGCAGCACATCATCGTCGGACAGGACACCGACTCGGAATCGACTCCATTCGGAGCCGCGATGCCGTGGGCGGTCAAGCTGGACAAAGATGAGGCGTTCATCGGCAAGTGGGCGCTGGAGCACGCTGCAGCGGCGCCCGGACGCACCACGCTCGTCGGGTTCACGCTCGCCGACGGCGTCGTGCCGACCGAGGGCTCGGTGGTCCTCGATCAGAGCGGCCAGCCTGCCGGTCAGGTCACGAGCGCACGGCGCTCACGACAGCTGGGGCGCGTGATCGGCATGGCCTGGGTGCCGGCGCTGCTGGCGGTCGACGGTGCCAGCATCGAGATCTCCGACAACGGCGCGCGCCTGCAAGCGTCGGTGTTGACCGAGCCGTTCCACGATCCCCGGGGGGAGCTGCTGCGATCATGACCGCGTTCCTGACCGTAGCGGCCGACGGTGCCACTGCGCGATCGCCGATGGAGGCGATGGCGCTGTCCTCAGGAGGGCGCTTCGAGCGCCGGGACGGCTGGAACGTCGCCGTCGCATTCGCCGACCCGCTCGTAGAGCGCGAGCGGCTACAGCGAACGGTCGGCTTCGTCGATCGCTCGCGGATCCGCAAGCTGCAGCTGCACGGTGGCGCAGAGCCCACCGAGCTTGGGCTCGCGACGCTCGCCGCAGACGGCGCCTGGTGGTGCCCGGTGACGCCGCAGCGGACCGTTATCCTCGGCGGCGACGGCAGCGTCCCTCCCGGCGCGCTCGACCTCACTTCGGCCCACGCTGCGCTGGCGTTGATCGGCCCCGGCGCCAACGAACTGCTCGCGCGCTTCTGCGCGATCGACGCGCGGGCGCGACTGCTGCCCGTCGGGGCGTTCCGTCCTGGCTCGGTCGCACGGACGCCCGGATACGTGCTGCGGACCGCCGCCGACTCGCTGCTGATCATGGTCGGCTGGGCGCTCGGCGAGTACCTGTGGCAGGTCGTTGCAGACGCCGCCGCGCACCTCGGCGGAGGACCAGTGGGCGAGGCGGCACTCGATGCGTGAGCTGTTTCGTCCCGGACGCATGTGGCGCCGTCGCGGGGAGCTGCGCGGCAGCTACGACGTCGTGATCATCGGCGGCGGCGCCCACGGCCTCGCGACCGCCTACTACCTCTCGCAACTCGGCGTGCGCAACGTCGCGGTGCTCGAGAAGAGCTACATCGGCTCCGGCGCGGCTGGACGCAACACGACGATCCTGCGCTCGAACTACAAGACGCCCGAGGGTGCCCGCTTCTACGACGCCAGCATGAAGCTCTACCAGGGACTCTCCGAGCAGTTGGACTTCAACATGCTGTTCTCGCAATGCGGGCACCTGACGCTCGCTCACTCCGACCGCGCGATGTTCGTGATGGCCAACCGTGCCGAGGTCAATCGCCTGCAGGGCATCGACTCGCGGGTGGTCGACGCCGCGGAGGTCAAGCGCCTTTGTCCACAGCTGAACGTCTCAGACGACGTCACGTATCCGATTCTCGGGGCCCTCTATCACCCGCCCGGCGGGATCATCCGCCACGACGCCGTCGTCTGGGGATATGCTCGCGGCGCCGACCGCGGTGGCGTCGAGATCCATCCGTACACCGAGGTCCAGGGGCTCGAGGTGTCTGGCGACCGGATCACCGCGCTTGCGACCAACCGGGGCACGATCAACGCTGGTCAGGTGCTGAACGCAACCGCCGGCTGGAGCTCGCTCGTGTGCGCGATGGCTGGCGTGCAACTGCCGATCACGACCCACATCCTGCAAGCGTGCGTGACCGAACCGGTCAAGGCGCTGCTGCACGTCGTGATCGTCTCCTCGCAGATGCACACCTACATCTCCCAGTCCGACCGCGGCGAGTTCGTGATGGGGTCGGAGATCGAGCCGTGGACGACCTACCGGATGCAGGGGACGCTCAACTTCCTCCAGGATCTCGCCCGCCACACGCTCGAGCTGTTCCCGCAGCTGGAGTTCGCGCGGCTGATGCGCAGCTGGGCGGGTCTGTGCGATCTGTCCCCTGACTACAGCCCGATCCTGGGCAGGACCGAGCTCGAGAACTTCCACGTCAGCGCAGGCTGGGGGACCTACGGGTTCAAGGCGGCCCCGATCGTCGGTCACACCCTGGCCGAGCTGATCCACACGGGCCGGACCCCCGAGCTGATCGCGCCGTTCGCACTGGAGCGCTTCTACCGGGACGCGCTCGTATCCGAGCTCGCGGCCGCAGCGGTGAGCCATTGACCGCCGATGAGCCATCAAGCGGCGGTGAGAATATCTCCGGTGTTGAGACACTCACCGGCGGCGAGGAGCCGACCGCCCGTTCGATGATGCGGCTGCTGATCTCCTGCCCGGACCGGCCGGGAATCATCTGGGCCGTGTCGAAGTTCCTGTTCGATGCGGGCGCCAACATCGTCCGCTCGGACCAGTATTCGACCGATCCAGAGGGGGGGACGTTCTTCCTGCGGTGCGAATTTACGCTCCCGGCCGCAAGCCGGGAAGGGCTCGGCGAGCGCTTCGGACTGGCCGTCGCCGAGCCGCTGCGGATGACCTGGCGGTTGTGGGACGCGTCGCGTCGCAAGCGCGTCGCGATCCTGGTCTCACGTGAGGACCATTGCCTACAGGAACTGCTGTGGCGCTCGCGACGCGGCGAGCTCGACGCCGAGCTCGTGCTCGTCGCTTCCAACCACCCCGATCTGCGGCCGGTCGCCGAGAGCTTCGAGTTGCCCTTCCACCACGTCCCCGTCGATCCAAAACGCAAACCGGAGGCCGAGGCCGAGCTGCTCCGGATCCTGGACGGGCGCTGCGACCTGGTCGTGCTCGCGCGCTACATGCAGATCGTCTCAGGCGAGTTCCTGGAACGAGTCAACGTACCGCTGATCAACATCCACCACTCATTCCTGCCGGCATTCGCCGGTGCCAAGCCATATCTGCAGGCAAAGCAGCGCGGCGTCAAGCTGATCGGCGCGACCGCTCACTACGTCACCGAGGAGCTGGATGCCGGGCCGATCATCGAGCAGGACGTGATCCGCGTCACACACGACGAAGACGTCGAGACGCTGGCCAGGCTCGGTGCCGACATCGAGCGGACCGTCCTCGCCCGAGCGGTGCGCTGGCATTGCGAGGACCGCGTCCTGCGTCACGGGAACTCGACTGTCGTGTTCTAGTGAGTCTGACCCGGGCTTCTGGCTGCGCGAGCTTCTTGCAACGCGAGCCTCTGGCGGCACGGGCTACGCAGGCTCGCCGAACGGGGGTGGACCGTAATCCTCGCTCGCTGGAGCGCCGGCGGGGAGCGCGCGCTCGGGCCGCAGTGCCAGCACGTAGGCGAGCGCGGCGCCGGCCGCCTGGATCGCGAGCACGACGCCGGCGAAGCCCTTCGGGTTGTTCGGCGCCTGCAGCAGCAGTATCGGTTCGGCGACTGCCACCAGCGCCAGCACGGTCAGGAACCAGGTTCGCTTTAGGGCGAGCATGTACTGGATCGCGAGGTAGGTACACGCGAGCATCGTGAACGCCAACCCGAGCACGAACAGCGAGTCGGACGCCAGCAGGCGCTTCTTGCCGAATGCCGCCAGCAGCAGCGGATGCGCGCCGAACGCGAAGATCAGCAGCACCGGAACGGCGCAGACGGCGATGATCCCGACCGCGCGCGCGAGCACGGGCCGGGTGTCCTCGCCGGCGTGGCGCCGGCGCGAGACCTCGGGCACCAGGTAGAAGCCGGCCCCGATCGCGACCCAAACCAGGACCTTGGCGGCGACCGCGGTGGCCGCGTAGGAGCTGGCCAGGTTGGGGATGCCGTTGAAGCGATGCTTGGCGGCGATGATGTCGATGTTCTGCATCACCGCGATCACGATCAACCCTGCGATCGGCGCCCAGGCACGCCTGACGTGCGTCCACAGGTCGATGTCGGTGTGGATCGCGGCGGCGCCGGCAGGGAGCGTCGCCTCCGCGCCAGCCGAGGCCGAGGCCGAGGCCGCGGTCAGCTTGTGCAGCATCCACACGCAGTACAGGGACATGATCACGAACGAGAGCGGCGTGCCGAGGTAGGCGCCGGTCACGCCGAGCCCTACCACCGCCAGCACAGCCCCGGTCACGAGGCGGCCGGCCTGCTCGCCGATCAGGCTGATGCCGACGCTCTTGTAATCGCCGACCCCCTGCAGCGCGCCGCGCAGGATCGAGAGCTCCAGCCAGAGGCAGCCGGCCGGGATCCCGAGGGCCGCCGCCCAGGGGTAGTTGCTGACGCCCACCGCGGACGCGATCTGATCGCGCGCCAGCACCGAGACGATGCTCATCACGAGCGTCACCCACAGCATCGAGCGCGTCCACCGCCGCAGCGTGGAGATCAGGCCCGCTCCGACGCCGAGATGGCCGAGCACGCCCTCGCGCGCGGTTGCTACCTGCATCGCCTGACCGGCGACCCCGAGGATCAGGAAGTAGCTGACCAGGGCCGCGAGCGCGCCGTAGTCCGACAGCAGCCGTGCGAACACGACCGTCGAGCCGAGCGCGATCACGTTGTTGGCGATCATCGCACCGGCCAGACCGGCCGCCTTGGCCGTCTCGGAGGCTCTCAGGTTGGAGATCGGCCCTTTGTATCGATCGACGATCGTGGCGGTGCGGCCGCGCGGAGTCTCCGTCGCTGGACTGGACATCTGTGAACTGAAGGTAGCGAACAAGCTCGCGGCTGGAGCGCTGCCGGCCGCGTCGCCCGCCTTTACTTGAGTGGTTTGGTGGATTTCTGGCGTTCTCGGGTTCAGGACTTTTTCAGCGGTTCTAGAGTGGGTGCGATGATCGGGAACACGGTTTCGCGCGAGACGCACAGCAGCGAGGAGACCGAGCAACTCGCGGCCGAGTTCGCCGCGAGCTTGCGGGCGGGCGACGTGGTCCTGCTCGAAGGGGAGCTCGGGGCGGGCAAGACCACGTTCGTGCGGGGCGCGTGTCGCGCCCTGGGGGTCAGGACGGTGGTGACGAGCCCGACCTTCACGATCGGCCAGCTGTATGCGGCGCCGGTGACGGTGGCGCACGTCGACCTGTACCGGCTCGTCGACCTGCAGGGCGAGGATCCCGACCTACTGGCCGACTACCTGCGGGACGACACGATCTCGTTCGTCGAATGGCCACAGCGCGGCGAAGCGCGGATCGCCACGCTGGCACGCGCCCGCAGGCGCGTGCGAATCGCGCATGCAGGAGCTGATCGGCGGACCCTGGAGATCACGTGAGGATCCTCGCGATCGACACCGCCACGCCTGCGACGGCGGTGGCTCTGGTGGATCTCGAGCGCGCTGGCCGCCCCGGCGACTTGCCTGCGCCGATCCGCGGCGGCCTCTGCCTCGAAGCTCGCGACGACCCTCCGGCCGGGGCCCGTCCGCGCCACACCCAGTGCCTGCTGGCGCTGAGCGCGCCGCTGGCGGCGCAGGGTGGAGGCTTTCAAACGATCGACCGGATCGCGGTCGGCATCGGACCGGGTACGTTCACCGGCCTGCGGATCGGGATCGCCAGCGCGCAGGCGCTGGCGCGCTCACTCGAAATCCCGCTGGTAGGGGTCTCGACCCTCCAGTCGCTGGCGCTGGGCGCTCGCGATCGCGACGACGGCACGCAGGCGCTTGCGGGCATTCGCGATCACGGTGGCGCGCGCGCACCTGCGCGAATTCGCGATCACGGTGGCGCGCGGGCACCTGCGCGAATTCGCGCTTACGACGAGCGCGGCGTGCTGGCGCTGCTCGATGCGCGCCGCGGCGAGCTGTTCGCCGCCGGCTGGGAACCGGGGAGCGATCCGGGCTGCGATCCGGCGTCGCTGTTTCCGTGCGTACTGGAGCCCGACCGGCTGCGCGCCGCGCTGGCAGCGCTCGGTGGTGATCCGCTGGTGGTGGGCGACGGCGCGATCAGGTTCAGGGCGGAGCTCGAGCGGCTGGGGGCGCTGGTTGCGTCCGACTCCTGCACGCGCCATCGCGTCCGCGCGAGGCTGCACTGCTTGCTGGCGGCGGCCACCGTGCCTGGGCCAGAGCAGGGGGTTCGCCCTGTTTATCTGCGACTTCCGGACGCTGAGATCGCTCGCCGTTCGCCGCTGGCTTCATGAGCGCAGAGCTCTCGATCCGCAACCTCGTGTACTCCGACCTGCCGCAGGTCCTCGCGCTCGAACGGCGCTCGTTCGCGAGCCCATGGTCGATGCCGATGTTCGTGCTCGAGCTCGCCAAGCCATCGGGCATCTGCCTCGTCGCGGCCAATGGCATGGCAGTTCGGGGCTACTTGATCTGCGCCCGCTACGACCGCGCCTGGCACTTGATGAACATCGCCGTCGACCCGCACCAGCGTCGCCGTGGGATCGCGCGAGGGCTGATCGACGGCATGCTTGCGCGCGCCGGCCTGGGTGCCGAGTACACGCTCGAGGTGCGCGTCTCCAACGACGTTGCGATCGCTCTCTACAAGAGCTATGGCTTCCGCGACGTCGGCACGAGGCGGCGATACTACGCGGATACCGGCGAGGACGCGATCGTGATGTGGCGCGCCGTCGGCTCACCATGGATGCAGCGATGAAGCGATGATCCTCGCGCTCGAGACCAGCTGTGACGACACCTGCGCCGCCGTGATCGGCTGGGAAGGCGAGATCGCCGCCAACGTGATCTCCTCCCAGAGCGTTCACGCGCGCTACGGCGGCGTCGTGCCCGAGATCGCTTCGCGCCAGCATCTCGAGCTGCTCGGGCCGGTGCTCGACGAAGCGCTGCAGCGCGCCGGCGTGACGCTCGACGAGATCGATCTCGTCGCCGCCACGCAGGGCCCGGGGCTGGTGGCGGCGCTGCTGGTCGGCTTCTGCGCCGCTAAGGCGCTCGCGGCCGCTCGCGGCTTGCCGTTCGCGGCCGTCGACCATCTTCGCGGACACCTTGCCGCGAGCTTCCTGGCGCCGGACCGCATCGAGCCGCCGTTCCTGAGCCTGATCGCCAGCGGTGGCCACACGCTGCTGGCGCACGTCGAGCACCATGGCGGGCAGCCGCGGCTGCTGGGGCAGACGCTCGACGACGCTGCCGGGGAGGCGTTCGACAAAGGAGCTCGCATGCTCGGGCTCGGCTATCCCGGCGGCCCCGAGCTCGAGCGTCTGGCACGCGCAGGCGATCCCAGCACGTTCGAGTTTCCCACCGGCGCGCGGCTCCCCGGGCTGGACTTCTCGTTCGCGGGGCTCAAGACCTCGCTGCTCTACCGGATCCGGGACCTCGGTGAGGCCGAGGCGAAGCGCCGGCGGGCCGATCTCGCGGCCTCGTATCAGCGGGCGATCGTGCAGGCGCTGAGGATCCGCGTCCAGCGGGCGCTCACGCAGACCGGCCTGCGCCGCCTGGCGGTCGGCGGTGGCGTGGCCGCCAACGGTCCGTTGCGCGAAGCGCTCCGTGAGCTCGACGTGGAGCTGAGCGTGCCGCCACCCGCGCTCTGCACCGACAACGCCGCGATGATCGCCAGCGCTGCCCGCTTCATGACCGCCTCGGCGTTCCCGAGCTACCTCGCCCTCGACGTCTACGCCAGCGGCGAGCGCAGCGTGCTGGCATGATCCCGGACGTGACCATTTACGGGCGCCCCGGGTGCTGCCTGTGCGACGACGCGCTCGAGGTCCTCGAGCGGGTCCGGGCGCGGATCCCGTTCGCGCTGCAGAAGCTCGACATCGAAGCGGACGACGCTCTCCACGCCGCTTATCTGGAGCGGATTCCGGTGGTTTCGATCGATGGACGCGAGACGTTCGAGCTGTTCGTCGACGAGACCGCACTCGAGCTCGCGCTCACCAACGCTGACTTTGCGCCGCGCCCATCAGTACAGTGAACTGCTGATGAACCGGGTAGACGACGATGAGAGCTGGGACGCGACCGAGAAGCTGTCGGTAGGCGTCGCCGCGCGCCTGTCGAAGTACTTGCAGGTGCTCACGCAAGCGCACAAAATGGGGAAGCAGACGATTTCCTCCCAGGAACTGGCGGACTACACCCACGTCAACTCGACCCAGATCCGCCGTGACCTGTCTGGCTTCGGCAAGTTCGGCAAGCGCGGCGTCGGCTACAACATCGACTCGCTCGTGACGCAGATCCGCGGGATCCTCAACACCTCCGGCCAGCACAACATCGCGCTGTTCGGCGCCGGCAACCTCGGCACCGCGATCGCCACCTCGGACGTCTTCGCCGACCACGGCTTCCGGCTGGTCGCGATCTTCGACGTCGACGACGAGAAGGTCGGCAGCATGGTCGGGGACCTCGTCGTGCGCCACTACGCGAGCCTCTCCGAGGTCGTCGATCAGGAGGAGATCGTCGTCGCGGTCCTGGCAGTGCCCACGCTGGCGGCCCAGCATTTGGCCGACGATCTCGTCAGGCTCGGCGTGCGGATCATCTTCAACTACACCGAAGCGCTGCTCGACGTCCCGACCGAGGTCACGGTCCACACGTCCAGCCCCGCCGTGGATCTGCTGCACGCGCTGTACTTCTACCTGACCTAGCGGACTCTCCTGCGCATGGACATCGATCTGCAAGCTGCGCGTGCGACGTTCGAGCAGTCCAAGGACTTCACGGTCGGCTTGGAGGAGGAGTTCGCGATCCTCGATCCGGAGACGCTGACGCTGGCCCAGCGCTTCGCCGAACTGCGCGCAGCGGCCGACGCCGACGCGCTGCTCGTGGATTCGGTGGCCGGTGAGCTGATCGCCTCAGAGATCGAGATCCGCTCCGGGCGCGGCGAGACGTTCGCGGACGCGGTCGATGCGCAGCGTGCCCGCCGCCGCGCGCTGTTCGCGCTCGCGCGCGAGCAGGGCGCTGCGCTCGGCGCGACCGGTACGCACCCGTGGGCGGATTACCGGGAGCAGGTGATCATCGACACCGACCACTACCACCGGGTCGAGCACGGTCTCAAGTACGTCGCGTGGCGCAACAACACCTTCTCGCTACACGTGCACGTCGGCATTCGCGGAGCGGACCGCGCCGTCGCCGTATGCGACCGCCTGCGTCCCGTGCTGCCGGTGCTGCTGGCGATCTCCGCGAACTCGCCGTTCCTGGACGGGCGCGACTCGGGCCTGCACAGCGCTCGCACGCAGACCTTCACGCGCAGCTTCCCGCGTTGCGGCGTGCCCGATCCATTCGGCAACTGGGAGACCTACGCGCTCTATATCGACTTCCTCCTGCAGACCGGTTCGATCGTCGAGTACACGCAGGTGTGGTGGTCGGTGCGACCGCATTTCTCGTTCGGAACGGTCGAAGTGAGGATCTGCGACGTACAGGCGACCGCGGCCGAATCCGAGGCGCTGGCGGCCCTGATCGTCGCATGCGTCGCCCAAGCGGCACGGGATTTCGACGAAGGCAAGCCGCACGAAGACCTGGCGTCCCGGATGATCGAGGAGAACCTGTGGCGCGCGATCCGCTTCGGGCTCGACGGGCAACTGCTGGATCTTCCGGGCGCGGTGCCGTACCCGGCCTCGCACGCGGCGGAGCGTCTGCTCGCTTGGACAACGTCGATGCGGGCCGAGCTTGGGCTCGAGGTGAAGTTGCCGGCGGCCAACGGCGCCCAGCGCCAGCGCGAGCTGCTCGCAACCGGGATCAGCCTGCAAGAGGTATACGCTCAGGTCGTAGAGCACACGCGCGACAGCTACGCTCAGCTGGCGCCGAGCGCTGCGGAGGTCAACTGATGAGCACACCACCGCCGGAGCCCACCGAGGAGCAGCTCCGGGCTGCCTACGAGGAAGAGATCAAGCGCATCCGGGTGGAGCACGTCCTGTTCGACGGGCTCGTCACGTTGGTCAACCTCGGGATGCGGCGCAGCGGACTGATGCCCGGAACCGAAGCCGAACGCGACCCCGCGCAGGTTCGGCTCGCGATCGAGGCCGTCCGCGCACACATGCCGCTGGTCGAGTCGGTCGCACCCGAGCAGGCTGCGCCAATCCGGGACGCGCTGTCCCAGTTGCAGCTCGCATACGTGCGGATCGGCGGCCAAGCGGCGCCGGAGGGGAGCGTCGCGGCGCCGCCAAGCAGCCCTGCCCCAGGCGGCTCTGCCCCAGGCGGCTCTGCCCCAGGACGATCTGCCCCAGGCGGCGCTGCCCCAGGCGGCGCTGCCCCAGGGGGCTCTGCCCCAGGCGGCGGCGCGGGAACGCCGCGCCCCGCTGCCGGCGCTCCCGCCCCGGCGGGAGACTCTGCGGCGCCGGCAGTGCCGGCAGCGCCGCCCAAGCCCGGCGAGCCAGGGCCGGCGCAGCGCAGCGGCCGCCTGTGGGTGCCCGGCTCCTAGGGGCGCCCGGACCCGGCACCAGCTACCGCCGTAAAGACCTCGCAATAACAGCCTCGAGTCGCCGCGTCCAGGCGCGCGCGATCACGCATGCCTTGATGCAAATCGCGTTTGGCCCGTTGGAAGAGGGCATTTAGCCGCGTGGAGCGATAGACTGCCGCGCCGCATGGCTTGGTGCCGTTGCCCGCTTGCCGGGCGTGGTCTCACGCTTGCGGTTGCGCCGCAGGCGCGCAGTCCATTTCAAAGCTTCCGGAGGAGTTTCTTTGACCAGCTTCCTTACACACCACGGCGTAATTGTTGCGTTGGTGTGTGCGGGCGCCGCCATCCTGTACGGCGCCCTGACCGCGCGCGGGCTGCTCGCGCTCTCACCAGGCAACGAGCGCATGCGCGAGATCTCGGCTGCCGTCCAGGAAGGCGCACGCGCCTACCTCAATCGCCAGTACACGACGATCGCAGCCGTCGGCGTCGTCCTGTTCATCGTCCTGATCCCGATCCAGAACATTCGCGTAGCGATCGGGTTCGCGATCGGCGGGCTGCTCTCGGCTGCGGCCGGCTACATCGGCATGAACGTCTCGGTGAGGGCCAACGCCCGCGTCGCCGAAGCCGCCCGCAGCGGCGTTGGCAGGGCACTCGACGTCGCCTTCCGCGGCGGCGCCGTGACCGGCATCCTGGTCGTCGGGCTCGCCCTGATCGGCGTCTCCGGCTACTACGGGGTCCTCACCTGGATCGCCGGGTATAGCCCGCGTGCGGCGGTCGACGCGCTGATCGGCCTGGGCTTCGGTGGCTCGCTGATCTCGGTGTTCGCTCGCCTCGGCGGCGGCATCTTCACCAAGGCGGCGGACGTCGGCGCCGACCTCGTCGGCAAGATCGAAGCCGGCATCCCCGAAGACGATCCCCGCAACCCGGCCGTGATCGCCGACAATGTCGGCGACAACGTCGGCGACTGCGCCGGCATGGCGGCCGACCTGTTCGAGACCTACGCCGTCACCACGGTCGCAGTGATGCTGCTCGGCGTGCTGCTGTTCAAGCAGCAGTCCGCGGTCGCGCTCTACCCGCTGGTGCTCGGGGCGGTTGCGATCCTCGCCTCGATCATCGGCACTTTCGCGGTCAAGTCGAAGGCCGGTAACGTCGAGCGTGCGCTCTACCAGGGCCTGATCACCTCCGGCCTGCTGGCCGCGCTCGCGTTCATCCCGGTGACCTACTGGCTGACGCGCTCCCTATCGTTCAAAGGTCTCGGCGTGGCTCCGCACTGGTGGAAGCTCTATCTGTGCGCGCTGATCGGTGTCGCGATCACAGCCTGCCTGTTCGTGATCACCGACTACTTCACCTCGACCCGGTTCGCGCCGGTCAAGGGCACCGCTCGAGCCTCGCTGACCGGGCATGCGACCAACATCATCCAGGGCCTCGCCTCGGGCTTCCAGTCGACCGCGCCGCCGGCGCTGGTGATCTCATTCGGGATCCTCGGCTCCTGGAAGCTCGGCGGCGGCGGCAGCAACGGCATCTACGGGATCGCCGTAACCGTCACCGCGATGCTTTCTCTGGCGGGCTTCATCGTCGCGCTCGACGCGTTCGGGCCGATCACCGACAACGCCGGCGGGATCGCCGAGATGGCCGACCTGCCCGAGGACGTCCGCAACGTCACCGATCCCCTCGACGCGGTCGGCAACACGACCAAGGCGGTCACCAAGGGGTACGCGATCGGCTCGGCCGCACTGGCGGCGCTGGTGCTGTTCAACGCCTTCGAGGACGAGCTCAAAGCCAAGGGCAAGCTGCCGAACTTCTCGATCGGCAACCCGCCCGTGCTGATCGGGCTGCTGATCGGCGGGCTGATGGTCTACCTGTTCGCGTCGCTGGCGATGCAGGCCGTCGGCCGCGCCGCCGGTGCCGTCGTGCAGGAGGTGCGGCGCCAGTTCAAGGAGAAGCCAGGGATCATGGAGGGCACCGACAAGCCCGAATACGGGACTTGCGTGGCGCTCGTGACCAAGGCCGCGCAACGCGAGATGATCCTCCCGTCGCTGATTCCGATCGTGATCCCGTTCGTCGTCGGGCTGATCAGCATCGAGGCGCTCGGCGGGTTGCTTATCGGCGTGATCGTCGTCGGGCTGTTCATGGCCGTCTCGATGACCTCTGGCGGCGGCGCCTGGGACAACGCCAAGAAGCTGATCGAGGACGGTGCCTTCGGCGGCAAGGGCTCAGAGGCTCATGCCGCGGCGGTCACCGGGGATACAGTCGGCGACCCATACAAAGACACCGCGGGACCGGCGATCAACCCCATGATCAAGGTCGCAAACATCGTCGCGCTGCTGATCATTCCTTTGATTACGTGAGGGTTTGTTGAGGGCTTGAGGGTGGGCACCCCGCCCTGGGAACCGCAAGGGTTAGCTTGCTTCGGTGCGCTTGCTGTAGGCGCGCGAATTCCCAGGTCGTGGTGCCCACCCTCAGCCGTCCCGCTGAAAGAGAAGGACGGGCAGCGCTCTGCCTTTGCTCAGGGGAGCTGCCAAGCGTCAGCTGTCGCATCAGCGCTACGGGAAGCTTCCCTCGCGAGCCGGGAGATTCGCGCCAGCGAATCTCCCAAGCGAATCGCGCGCAGCGCGATTCGCCCGCAGCGCGATTCGCCCGCTACGCTCGGCTGGATGTCCGCTTCGGTGTCGATTGGGCTGCTGTTAGCGGTGATGACCGCGTTTGGATCGATTGCCGGGTTCTTGTACAAGTTCAGGGGGGCGCGGCAGGCGGCGGCGGTTGATCTCAGGCGGCCGGTTCACAGCACGATCGCGCTGTTCCGCTCGCCGGTGTACTCGCTGGGCATTGCGATCGCGCTCGGATCCTGGTTCCTGCACGTCGGAGCGCTCGCGCTCGCGCCGATCACGCTCGTGCAGTCGACGATCGCCGGCGGGTTGGTGCTGCTGACCGTGGTCGCCGATCGGCTGTTCGGGATCGAGGTGAACAGGCGGGAGTGGATCTGCGTGGCGCTCACGGCAGCCGGCCTCGCGGCCCTGGCGGCGACGCTCGACGGCGCCGGGCTCTCCGCGCACTCGAGCTACGCGCCGGGAAGGCTGGCGATCTATCTCGCCGCGGTGTCGGCGGTGGGGCTCTCATTGGCGGTCATCTCGCGCCGCGCAATCGTGCTGGCGGTGTCCGCCGGGCTGCTATGGGCGGCTTCTGACACCTCGATCAAGGCGCTCAGTTCGCACCTGGGCAAGCTCGGCCTTGGAGTCCTCGTGCATCCGCTCGCGTTCGTGATCCTGGTCGCTTCCCTGGTCGGGCTGCTGATCTCGGCGCGCAGCCTGCAGCTCGGCGAAGCCGTGCCGGTGATCGCGCTGACGAGCGCCGCCGCCAACCTGACGACAATCGCGGCGGGGCCGATCGTGTTCGGCGAGCCGCTCCCTAGCGGCGAGCTCGCGCTGGCGATCAGGCTGCTCGCCTTCGTGCTCGTGATCGTCGCCGCGGCGATGACGCCGCCGCCACTGCGCGCCCCCGTCGCGCAGCGAGCACCCGAGAGCGCGTAGGGTTACAGTCCTGCGTATGTTCATCTTGATCATTGGTTGTGGTCGCGTCGGATCCGCGCTGGCCAAGCAACTGCTCGACGCCGGCCACGACGTGTCCGTGATGGACAGCGACCCGCTATCCCACGAACGGCTCAACAAGGACCAGATGGTGACCTGGGAGGATGCCGGCGGCCGGTACACGGTCGGCACAGCGCTCGAGATCGACGGACTGGTCGAAGCCGGGATCGAGCAGGCCGACGTGTTCATCGCAGCGACCAGCGGCGACAACACGAATCTCGTGATCGCACAGATCGCGCAGCGTCGCTTCCGTGTACCGAGGGTCGTCGTCCGCGTCGCCGACCCGGCGCGGGCGGCATGGTACGCCGAGCAGGGGCTTCACACGATCTGTCCGACGCAGATCGCAATCGACCAGGCGCAGCGCGTGGCGCTCGCACCATGAGGAGGCAGTTCCGGACATGTACGTGATCATCGCCGGGGCCGGAAAGGTGGGGTGGAACCTCGCCCGCGAGCTGATCGCCAAGGATCACGAGGTGACCTTGATCGAGTCCGACCACAGGCGCTACCGAGTGGTCGAGGAGGAGCTGGAGCACGCTGTGCAGTACGGTGACGCCACTGAGCTCTGGGTGCTCGATCGAGCAGGCATCCAGCGTGCGGACCTCGTGATCGCCGTGACCGGCGATGACGAGGACAACATGCTGATCTGCCAGGTCGCCAAGGAGAAGTACGGCTGCGACCGGATCGTGGCACGCGTCAACAATCCCCGGAACCTCCAGCACTTCAAGCTGCTCGGGATCCAGCCCGCGGTGTCCGCCACCGAGCTGATCCTCCGCCTGATCGAGCACGAAGTACCAGAGATCGGCTTGATCCACCTACTCGCGCTCGAGGAGGAGCACCTCGAGATCATCGAGCTCGAGGTCGCGAGCGGCTGCGAAGCGGACGGCAAGCGCATCCAGGACGTGCCCTTGCCCGACGGCTCACTGGTGATCTCCGTGATCCGCGACGGCGTCGGCTTCGTGCCGAAGCCCGACACGCCGATCTCGGCCGGGGACCACGTCATGCTGGTGCTCGATCCCGGCCTCGAGCCGGAGATCACGCTGCGGTTCCTGGCCAGCACTGGCGCCGCCCGCTAGTCCCTTCGGGCTGGTCCCCTCCTGACAGGCTCTTCGGTGCCCTTAGGCGCCCTTGGAGCGCGCTCAACGTGGTGAGGCCGGCCCGTCGGGGCCGGCGCCGCGGGTGCCCTGACCCTGTTCGCGCCGGCGCGGGGGTGCACCCGGGAAGCGATCGACCATCCGGCCGAAGCGGTCGATCGCGCCCCCCAGCGGCGATGCGAGGTCGAGCGCCCGCTCGACCGTCGGCAAGATCGTGATCAGTTCGCCGGCGGTGGCGACGACGTGGCCGGCGCGGTCGACGATCTGGGTGCCGGTCGCGTCGATCCGGATGCCTACCTCGTGCATGTTCTGCCCCATCTCGAGCAACTGCAGAGCGCGCGCGTCTAGCCGTTCCCCGAGCTCGGTCATCGTGTACCCGCGCTGTTCGAGGCGCTCGGCGATCTCCAGCATCCGCACTCCGACGTCGACGATCTCCTCGCCGATTTCGAGACCACGCTCCAGTTGGCCCGGCAGCGAGCGCACCACCCGGTCGATCGCGATCAGCTCCGCCCGCGTCTTGGCGAACAGACTCGAGAGGGCCGTAACCGGGATTCCGAGCACTCGCATGACCGCAAGTTAGCGCACCACCCGCGCGCGCCGGAGACTTCGTCAAAAGCAGTGGCGGTGTTTCGCGGCGTGATGGGTGCGCGCGAACGCCCGCGCACCCATCACATTACCTCCGGACGTTCGTTCCGCGCTCCTGGTCACGTCTTGATCGTGAACACCGCCGTGTGGCTCGAACCTAACTTGCCGCTCGCGCTACTAGGCGACGCGGTCAGACGGTAGGTCCCGGGGCTGAGCACCACGCCGTTCAGCCGGCCCATGAAGCGGAACCGGTTCGTTCCCTTCGCGTCGGTGTGGATGAAGGAGCCGACCGTCTTGTAGCTCGTCTTTGCTCCTGCCTTTGTCGCGCGAGCGACCGTGAAGGTCGTCGTCGCCACTTCGGAGTCGGTGTAGGAGACAACGGTTCCGTCGGTCTCCTTCTGCCTGACGTTCAGGATCACCGCTGGCTCCTTGCGACCCGGCAACGCCCGGAACGCAGCCGGACTCAAAGCGAGATGAGCCAACTTCGGCGCGGAACCGTGCGGCGTCACACCGCCGAGCGGCGGCGGCGCCAGAAATTGCTGCTCCTGCGCCCAGGTGAACACGATGTTGGCCGCCGGCGTCGGGTTCGGGTTCTGCACGATCGCCGCCGCGTATGACGGCACGCCCGACTGGTCGTTGCCGACGACCGCATCCATCTCGTTCGGGGCGATGAACGCGCCGGCGTTGTCGAGGATGGCGTTGCGGTGCCCCCAGCAGTCGGTCGAGGTCGGACTCGTGCAGTCGAGGTTGCCGCTGCCAAAGCCGTCGTCATACATCCAGCCATACATCGCGCCGAGCACCGTCGGGTTGCCACCCGCCCAGATGCTGTCCCAGCCGACCTGCTCCGCGAGGTTCGGGTCCGCGTCGGTCTGCATACCGGTCTGAACCTCGGCATCATAGGTGTTGACGAGGTTTGGAATGGTGGGAAGGCTGCGGCTCGCCCGCTCGAGGTTGGTGTCGACAAACACCTGCTCGGCCGCGGTCAGGCTGGTCCAGTTGCTTGGCAGGGCGAGCGGCGGCAGGCCCTCCTGGGACGCGCGGATCGCGTTCGCCGCCACCAAGCAGTCGGCATCCGTCGCACAGTCGCCCCCGGTCCCGTTGGCCGGCGGCGTTTGCGGCGGGACGATCGGCGTCTGCGCCAAAGCCGGTGCGGCGCCGGCTAGCGCTGGAACCATTCCAGCCGCAACGCACACGACCAACCATGTGCGTGATCGACGGCCGCGGCCGCCGCGAGATGAAAACATCCGCCTCCTCCTTCTTCTTGTTCTTCGATTTGTTCTTCTAGTGGTGCGGCAGTCTACGTGGGTCGGGGGATCGGGCCAGCATTGCGTCGACGCCGCTTCCTCGGTCAGTAGGCGCCGAAGCTGGTCAGCACGCGTCGTTGGGCATTGCGGTTCTGGGTGAGTTGCTTGTCGATGATTCCGACCTCGTAGATGATTCCGTGGCGGACCTTCAGAACGCCGTTGGCCTGGGTGCCGGGCGCGATGTACCAGTAGTTCAGTCCGACGTGGAACGCCCTGCCCAGCTGGAGCTTGCGTGCCACGGCGGCCACTTGCGCGCCGGGCTTGACACCGTCGAGGTTGTAGTAGGGATTCGCCGTCAGCGCGATTACGATCTTGCCTTTCACCCGAGCCCGTTGATCGGGGGGAAGCGTCCGCAAGAGCTTCACCGAGGGATAGCCGACGCGGATCCCCCACCCTTCGGCCAGGCAAAAGTTGTCGAACCCATAACCGATCAAGGTGACGCGCGGCAGCCTACGACGTTCCTGGGCGAACGTGAATCCCAGCGCCATTGGACCAAGTGTGGTCCCGCTCAACCGGCCACTTGGGGCTGGACACGGGGAGGTGCCGGGACACAGAGATCCCGACGACAGTCGCAGGATCCGATCCAGATCGGTGACATACACGCACCCATCGGGACCGAGCACCGCCAAGCCGGCGGCGCCGCGGCCCCTGGCCACCGTCGTCTGCAGTGGAGGGGTATGCGTCAGGTTCACTCTCGTAATCGTGCCGGTGCTGTCCACGACGTCCAGCGCCGTCGCTTGCCCGCTCGCGTTCGAGCTCGCCACCGCCACCCCATAGGGGTCGCTGGCGAGCATGCCAACCGTGCTCACGGTCGGCGTTCCTGACGCGTTCGTGCCGCTCACCGACACGACCACGCGGCTACCGGGCATCGCGACGTAGATGGTGCCGTTTGGCGCAAACGCGACCCCAGCGCTCGGGAGACCGCCCGTGTACGGCAGCTGAGTCGTGTAGTCGCCGACGGTCGGGTGCGGGCTCGACGGATCCGAGACCCGCTCCAGAACAGACGGGCTTCCGGCGCTGACGCAACCGTCGGTCACGAACAGGTCTCCGCTGACCGGATCAGTGGCGATGACGAACGGGCAGTCGCCGAGACCGTCGGCAGCGGTTGTGACGACGCCCACGGTCGCGCCCGTCGAAGGGTCCAACTGCAGGATCTCAGGCTCGGTGTAGGACCCATTCGTGACCAGCAGGCTCGCGTACAGCTTGCCGTCCTTGCCGAACGCCAAGCCACTGAGCTGGCCAACCGAGAAACGGGCATCGGGCAGCGCCGTGTCCAGCGCACTTCCTCCGGTTGGGCCAAGCACGTAGATCCTGCCCGAGACGATATCGGGCACGTATAGGTCCCCCGCTGCGTCGTAAGCGGGCTGGTCCAGTCCGTTGCACGCGAACAGTTCGAGATCTCCGAGGGGTAGCGCCTGCGAGTTATAGGCAAACCCAGAGGCCCACGTGCTGACCGACGCGGCGCTCACCCGGGTCGGAAGGGCGTCGCTGCACGACGACGCCTCGCTAGCTTGGGAGAGCACCGCCTCGGGGCGAGGCAACGCCAAGGCTACGGCGGCGGCGCACGAGCTCGCGTACAGCAAGCCCGTCAATAGACAGACCGGCAATACGTTCAATCCAAAGCAGAACAGCGCACCGAGCCTCGTCGAACGCGACCACCGAGTAATCGGTCCGTGGGCACGTCGACAACTTCGAGCGCCAGACGTCCAGCCCGGTAAGGCTCTAATGGTGTGCCCGGTCTGATCGGCGGCCGTGTGGGTAGACAATAACTCTCCCCCTCCTCGACGTGGATCGACAGCAACGACCCGCCGTTTGCGTATTACTTCCGACGTGGGTCGAGTCGCCGACATAGCGAGCGCTGATGCACGCTGCCGAGCCATCGTGGAATGCCGGTGTGTAGGTCACCGCGCAGTCGGCGCCGGCGCCGTTGACGGGAATAAGCGTGCACGGACTCCCGTTCAACACGCCGGGGCTGCTGCTAACGAAGGTGACCACCCCGGTCGGCGTGCTCGCGGTCCCCGGGCCGCTGTCGGTGACGGTCGCCGTGCACGTCGTCGACTGGCCCACCGACACCTCGCCCGGGTCACACGCGAGCGAGATATCCGTAGCGCGGAGGTCGACCTTTACGGCGGTCGTGTCGTCGCTGGGGTCGTGCGACTGATCACCTTTGAAGCTTGCGGTGAGGTCGTGGGTGCCCGGTCCGGCCGCCGTCGGCGTGTAGGTGACCTCGCAGGAGCCGTTTGCGAGCGTGCAACTGTCATCGGAGAACAGTCCGCTTTCAGTCGAGGAGAAGTCGACCTCTCCGGTCGGCGTGCTCGCGGTCCCCGGGCCGCTGTCGGTGACGGTCGCCGTGCACGTCGTCGACTGGCCCACCGACACCTCGCCCGGGTCACACGCGAGCGAGATATCCGTAGCGCGGAGGTCGACCTTTACGGCGGTCGTGTCGTCGCTGGGGTCGTGCGACTGATCACCTTTGAAGCTTGCGGTGAGGTCGTGGGTGCCCGGTCCGGCCGCCGTCGGCGTGTAGGTGACCTCGCAGGAGCCGTTTGCGAGCGTGCAACTGTCATCGGAGAACAGTCCGCTTTCAGTCGAGGAGAAGTCGACCTCTCCGGTCGGCGTGCTCGCGGTCCCCGGGCCGCTGTCGGTGACGGTCGCCGTGCACGTCGTCGACTGGCCCACCGGCACCTCGCCCGGGTCACATGCGAGCGAGGTATCCGTGTCCGCGGCGCTGGCGAAAACGTCCACAGTTATCGTTTCATCGCTCGGGTGGTACGTGTGATCGCCGCCGTAGCTTGCAGTGAGGCCGTGGGTGCCCGGTCCGGGCGCCGTCGGCGTGTAGGTGACCTCGCAGGAGCCGTTTGCGAGCGTGCAACTGTCATCGGAGAACAGTCCGCTCTGGTCGGACGAGAAGTCGATCTCCCCGGTCGGCTGCCCGGGGGAGTCGCTGTCCAGGTCGCTGACATGAACGTCGCAGGTCGTGGGATAACCGACCGGCACCGTTCCCGGCGAGCACACCAGCATGGTCGCTGTCAGTCCCGGCGATATCGGATTGGGCTGCGGCTCGGCGGGTGCGGGTGTCGATTCGGTCCGGTAGAATTCGCTGCCGGTGTCTGACGGGTCGGGGCCATCGCTGAGCTCCTGTTGACTCACCACCGTGCGGTCCTTGGTGTCCGTCATCGGCATGGCGTCGCCGGCCGCCCAGTTCGCGTAGTCGAAGCCCGCCGTGACGCCGGCCCCAACCACCACGTCACTGTGGGCGAACACGCTGACGCCGTTGCCAGCCATGTCCATGGACAGGTCATAGCTACCAGATCCGGAGAGGCTCATGCTCTGTTCGGCGAGGTTCAGGGAAGCTGAGATCTGCCTCCCCGCCGGCGTCCCGAGGCTCGTGATGTTCCATTCGTAATCGTTCTCGCCCGTCGTTGCGTTGCCGAGCACGAGCTCCGGCGCTTGCCGGCCGGCACTCCGAGCGAGAAACGAGATGGCGTGGCCATCGGCGCGGAGGTCGAGCTGATACCGCCGGCCCGGATCGATGTGAACCCCATGTACAGCGGCTATGAATCCTGGTTCGAGCACGGTGACGGAGGCCTGCGAGCTGTCCGCGGTCCGGGAGGTCGGGCGTGTCCCGGCGGTCGCCTCGCCCGTCAGCATGATTCTGTAGCTCTGACCGCTCGGCACCTCATACTCGGGCTCGGTCGAATCGAGCCACGTTTGCGTTCCTCCGACAAACAGACTGATGATCCGCGCTCCGGGGATCTGGTCAACGAGGCGCCCGTGCACGAACCCGACCTGGCGACCGCGCAGATCAGTGATCAGCAGATGGCCGGTGACGGGACCGGTGGTCTGTAGGCGGATCGCCTCGTACGGCGCCGCTCCGAAGCTCGCAGCGACTGCCGCGGGGTTGGTCGCTGTCGCTGTCGTCGCCTCCGAGGGGTTGGTCGCTGTCGCCGTGGTTGGTGCGGCGGTGGTTGGTGCGGCGGTGGTTGGTGGGGCGGTGGCTGGTGGGGCGGTGGTTGGCGCCGCGGTGGTTGGCGCCGCAGGGGCTATAGAGCAGAACGGGCACGGCTGCACGCCGAGGCCGGGGCGCGTAGGCAGCAGAAACAGCGATCGGGTGCCCGCGTCGCCGGTGTACTCGCTGCCCGGCTGATCGGGGGTGGGGGCCGCGTTGAAGCTCCACGTATCGCTGTTGGTGTTGACAAGGACCATCCGCGTCTGGCCGGGGTAGTTGTTGTCATAGACGAGGATCGCGTAGCGATCCGGAGCCAGTCGTTCGATCTCGTAGGGCGTGACCGCGTGACCGCCCTCACCATCCGGTTGGGTGACCGCGAGCGTGTACAGCTCGCTGCCCGTGCGTAGCGCCGATGTAAGCCGCGCGAGCACCTCGCGGGGCGAGCCCGCCACTTCCGCGTTGCGGACGGAGTCGAGCGCCTGGAACACGTAGCCGTAGGCGATCTCGCGCGCCAAGAGCTCGTTGTCGGCGATCCTCAGCCGCGGAACCACTGGGGCGCCGAACGGGCTTGGAGTGCTCAGGTGCGCGTAGAAGAACAGCGCCGTGACCGAGAACCCGACGCAATGACCGTCGGCCATCGCGTCATTCTCCTCTTGCATCCACGCCAGCGCGGGCGGCGAGAGCACGCAGGCCCCGCCTGTGAACCCGGCGCACACGCCGTTGCCGAACAGCTGAATCATCTCGGCGCTGCCGAGATCGGGCAACCCCGGCTCGGCGCCGTAGTTCGGAAAAGCATAACCGTCGCGCTGCGGACGAAAGCGGCTGTCAGCGACAACCGTCGGGCCGGTGCGCGACCCCGCCCTGGCGGAGTGTACGGTCGAACGCGCTGGAACCGCCCGCGCCACCGAGCACAGGAGGCAACCGGCGACGAGCAGTAAGCCGAGCGAGCCCAGGAGGGCTGGGGCTGTGCGCCTGGTTCTCGCGAGCGGAGCGGTCATCAGCGTGTGTTGCGTTAACGCACGATCTGGGACGTTTCTTTCGAGTGAAACGTCGGAGCCCCGTCGTGCTCGGCGTCGTCATTCACCATCATGGAGGGCCTACCTCCGCTCACCCTGCCGAGCAACTGGGCGACGCTGACGCCGGTCGAGCAGATGTTCGCCGCGGTCGAGCCAGCCGGTAGTAGCTGCGGGGCAAGGACTCGAACCTTGAATTCCAGGGCCAGAACCTGGCGAGTTGCCGATTACTCCACCCCGCAGTGAGTGGGTCCACGTATGGGCAGCGCGAGTAAAACCCAGCTGCGGCCGCTGCGAGTATAGCCGCGGCGGACGCGCTCAGCTGGGGTCCGTGAACTCGGCCGGCTGCTTGGTGAGACGGGCGGTCACGGCGGCGAGCTGGTTGGGCGTGCCGAACAGGCCCAGCTGGAGCGAAGCCTCCAAGCCGAGCGCCTGCCGTGCCGGCCCCGTCCAGGATTCGTCGAACAGCCGCTTGGCGCTGCGCACGGCGTCCGGGGAGCGCGAGGCGATCTCGGCGGCGAGCGCCCGCGCGTCTGCCAGCGGGTCGGAGCTGACGCGCGTGACCACGCCGAGCGCGGCCGCTTCCTCGCCGCTGAACACGCGGCCCGTGTAGGTGAGCTCCTTGGCGATGTCAATCCCGACCAGCCGCGGCAGCGTCTGCGTGATCGCCATGTCAGGGATCAGCCCGAGTTGGACCTCCATCACCGACAGCTTCGCGTCGGACGTGGACAGCCTGAGGTCGGCGCCAAGCGCGATCTGCAGGCCGCCGCCCAGGCAGTACCCGTGGATTGCGGCGATCACCGGCACCGGCAGTCGGATCCAGTCGTAGACGGCGCGCTGGAAGTAGTTCGGAACCTGTTCATGCAGCGGTGCGATCACCTCCGCGAGGGTGGGCTGGGACGACATCACGGCGGCGACGTCCAGGCCCGAGCAGAAGCTCGGACCGTCTCCGTGTAGCACGACCGCGCGCACGCCTGGCTCGGTCGCCAGCCGCTGCGCAGCGGCGGTGATCGCGTCGAACATCGGTAGGTCGAGCGCGTTGTGCTTGTCGGGTCTGGTGAGCGTGACCAGCGCCACATGCTCGGCGATCTCGATCCGCAGACGTTCGTAGCTCATCGTGTGAGCGAGACTATCCGGTCGGTGACGAGCTCGACGATCTGCATCATGACCAGGCCGACGGCGGCTCCACCGGCGATATACAGCGGCCACGGCCCGAGCACGCTCAGCAGCGAGGCGTGCGACGGCTTCCACGCCAGATAGCCGTAGTTGCCGCCG
The DNA here is from genome assembly GCA_963709135.1 of uncultured Solirubrobacterales bacterium. Classification (GTDB taxonomy): domain Bacteria; phylum Actinomycetota; class Thermoleophilia; order Solirubrobacterales; family Solirubrobacteraceae; genus Palsa-465. The sequence continues at coordinate 900,830 of CAVPVI010000015.1, forward strand.
GTGACGACGTCGCCGAAGCCGGCGGCGGCTGCCCAGACGAGCGTCGCACCGAATGTCCGCCAGACGGCGCCGCGGCGCGGATAGATCTCCAGGCCGAAGACCAGGAACGCCGCAGCGACGATCGCGCCGACGTGGTAGATGAAGTACGTGAAGAACAGGATGTGTGGAAACGACGTCTGCAGGTCGGGCGTCAGCGTCGCCTGCAAGGACGCGCTGAACGACCAGTAATAGAGGAGCTCCACCAGCCAGACGCGGCGCGTCCACAGCGCCAGGATCGCAGTCAGCGAGACCACGTCGGTCAGCTGCAGCGGCAGCGTGAAGCGGATCGACCAGGTCCCGTGGAGCGCGTCGGCGAGGTACTCGCCGGCCCAGCCGGCGAAGATCAGCAGCGCCAGCGCACGCGCGAAGCTCGTCGTCCAGTCGCCTGGGTGCCGGCGCGCCCCGTAGACGCTGCCGGCAATCCCGACGACCATCACCGCGAGCGCGGCGAGATGCGGTGGCGAGAACTGTCGCAGCTACTGATCCATGTTGATCGCGACGTACTTGGTCGCGAGGTACTCGCCGATCCCCTCGACGCCGCCCTCGCGTCCAAAGCCCGACTGCTTGACCCCGCCGAACGGCGCCGCCGCATTCGAGACCAATCCCTGGTTGAGCCCGACCATGCCGGTGTCGATCCGCTCGATCACGCGCAGCGCGCGCTTGAGATCGCGCGTGAACACGTATGCGACGAGACCGTACTCGGTGTCGTTGGCGGCCGCGATCGCCTCGTCCTCGTCGCGGAACGTGAGCACGGGCGCGACCGGTCCGAAGATCTCCTCGCGGATCAGTTGGCTGTCGGCGGCGACGTCGGTGAGCACCGTGGGCTCGTAGAAGTAGCCGGGCCCGGCACAGGCATGGCCGCCGGCGAGCGTCTTGGCGCCGCGAGCCACAGCGTCGTCGACCAACGCAGCCACCTTGCGGCGTTGCGTATCGTCGATCATCGGGCCGACCTCGGTGCCCTGCTCGGTTCCGCGCCCGACCTTCATCGATCCCAGGCGGGCGGCGAGCCGCGCGGCGAACTCGGCGGCGACGCCTTCGGCTACGTAGAACCGGTTGGCGGCCGTGCACGCTTCGCCCATGTTGCGCATCTTCGCGAGCACTGCGCCCTCGACCGCTGCCTCCAGGTCGGCGTCTTCGAACACCAGGAACGGCGCGTTGCCGCCCAGCTCCATCGAGAGCCGCAGCAGCGTGCCCGACGCCTGCGCCATCAGGTCGCGACCGACCTCCGTGGAGCCCGTGAACGACATCTTGCGAAGCCGCCGGTCGGTGATCAGCGCCGGCATCACCGAGCCGGAGGAGTTCGTCGTGATCAGGTTCAGCACGCCGGCCGGGAGCCCGGCCTGATCGAGGATCTGCGTCAGCGCCAGCATCGACAGGGGCGTCTGCTTGGCCGGCTTGACCACCATCGTGCAGCCGGCCGCGATCGCCGGGCCGATCTTGCGCGTGCCCATCGCGAGTGGAAAGTTCCACGGTGTGATCAGCAGGCACGGCCCAACCGGCTGGCGCATCGTCAGAATCCGTCCCTTGCCGGTGGCGGCGATCCCGTAGCGGCCGTCGATCCGCACCGCCTCCTCGGCGAACCATCTGAAGAACTCCGCCGCGTAGAGGACCTCGCCCTTGGATTCGTGCACGGGCTTGCCCATTTCCAGCGTCATCAGCAGCGCCAGCTCGTCGGCGCGCTCGATGATCGCCTCGAACGCGCGGCGCAGAATCTCGCCCCGCTCGCGCGGCGGATGCTCAGCCCAGCGCTTAGCTGCTGCGACCGCCGCGTCGAGGGCGGCTTTGGCGTCCTCCACGGTCCCGTCCGCGATCTCGGCGAGCCGCTCGCCGCTCGACGGATCCTCTACAGCGAGTGTTCCGGCGCTGCCATCGCGCCACTGCCCCGCGATATAGAGCTGCTTGGGGACTGCGCCCACTACCTGCTGTTCTTCGGTTGCGGTGATCGTCGTCATGCGGATCAAGCTACACCCACCGCGGTCGATTAAGGGGTCGATGGTGCGCAAGTGGATGGCGATCTTGGCGGCCGGCGGCTGCGGCGGCTTGCTCGTGGGTGGTTGCGGAACGACTGCGGTGATCGCGACCTCGTCCTCGGCGACGACGGCCGCGTTTACGCCGACTCTGAGCGTGCCGGCGACGCCCCGTGGCTTCAAGCCGCCCGAAGTCAGCTTGCCCAGCCCGAGCAGCGGTTCGTCGAAGTCGCCCGGTTCGTCGAAGTCGTCTGGGTCCTCGCGGGCCGAGTCCTCATCCTCGTCGAGCACCAGTCAGGCGCCCTCGCACCAGGAGGCCAAACCCGGTGGGCTGGCACTAAAGACCTCGACTGGTTCCTCGGACACGGTCACCGTCGTCGATACGGTCACGGCGCCAGCCGGCACCGCCACCGTGACCGTGACGCACAACACGACGATCCCTGAGAACGCTCCCCCTGGCGCCCAGCGGCCTTCGGCGGCGCGCGCGCTGAAGCTCCGCGCCTTCCGCAGCGGCGACGTCAACATCGGTTGCCTGATCGAGGGCGGCGGCGTGCGCTGTGACATCGCTTCGCGCGCGTGGCACGCGCCGGCGAAGCCGTCGTCGTGTCAGCTCGCCTGGGCACAAGGCCTGGAAGTGGGGCCTTCGGCCCCCGCTCATTTCGTGTGCGCGGGTGACAGCGTGCTCGACCCGGATGGCGCCGTGCTGCCCGATGGCTATGACGACAAGGTCGACTCGATCACCTGCGAGTCCCGCTCGGTCGGCATGACCTGCTTCGATCGCGCAGACCATGGCTTCTACCTCAGCCGTACGGGCTACTACACGTTCTGAGAAGCAAGCGCGGATCCTGACGCCCGTGGCCGCCGCGACGGCGTCCGCGGGCGCCAGGCCCCGCGCCCTCAGGCGGCGGCCGGGACCGGGCTCGGCTCCAGCGCCGCGGCGAGCACCTCATCGACGGTCATCGCGAGGTGGAACTTCATCGCGTCGCGGACCTCCTGCGGAACGTCGTCGAGATCGCCGCGATTACGCTCTGGCAGCACGACCTCGGTGAGGCCCGCGGCATGCGCGGCGAGTACTTTCTGCTTGACGCCGCCGATCGGCAGCACGCGTCCCTGCAGCGTGACCTCGCCGGTCATGCCGACCGTGTGGCGTACGGGCCGCGCCGTCAACAGCGACGCCAGCGCCGTGACCATCGTCACCCCGGCGCTGGGGCCGTCCTTCGGGATCGCGCCGGCGGGGACGTGCACGTGGAACGAGCGCTCGTCGAACGCGGTCGAGTCGATCCCGAGATCGTCGCCGTGGCCCCGAACGTACGACAACGCGATCTGTGCCGATTCCTTCATGACCTCGCCGAGTTGGCCGGTCAGCATCAGGCCGGGCTTGCCGTGCATTCCCGTGGCCTCGATGAACAGGACGTCGCCTCCAGCTCCAGTGACGGCGAGACCGGTCGCGACGCCCGGCACCGCCGTGCGGATCGCCGACTCCTGGAAGAACTTCTGCCGTCCCAGGGCGTCGCGCAGCGTGCCGAGCTCGAGCTTCACGGGAGCCTGCGCCGAGCCGGAGGCGATGCGTGTGGCGGTCTTGCGCAACAGCGTGCCGAGCTCCCGCTCCAGCTGCCTGACCCCGGCTTCGCGCGTGTACTCGGTGGCGACGGTGAGCAACAGCTCGTCGGAGATCTCGACCTCGTCGCTGCGCAGTCCGTTGCGCTCCAGCTGCCGCGGCCACAGGTAGCCGCGCGCGATCGCGACCTTCTCGGAGGTCGTGTAGCCGTCGAAGCGGATTACCTCCATGCGGTCCAGCAGCGGTCCGGGGATGCCATCGGCGACGTTGGCAGTGGCGATGAACAACACGCCGCTGAGATCCAGCTCGACGTCGAGATAGTGATCGCGGAAGCTGTGGTTCTGCGCCGGGTCGAGCACCTCCAGCAGCGCTGAGCTCGGATCGCCGCGCCAGTCGGCTCCGACCTTGTCGACCTCGTCGAGCATGATCACGGGGTTCATCGTGCCGGCGTCGCGCAGGGCACGCACGAGCCGTCCCGGGAGCGCGCCGATATAGGTTCGCCGATGCCCGCGGATCTCCGCCTCGTCGCGCACGCCGCCGAGCGACATCCGCACGAACTCGCGCCCGGTGGCGCGCGCGATCGACTCGCCGATCGACGTCTTGCCGGTACCGGGCGGTCCGATCAGCGTCAGGATCGCGCCGGAGCGCTTGTCCTCGGTGATCCCGCGCTCCTGGCGCAGCTTCTTGACGGCGATGTACTCGACGATCCGGTCCTTGACGTCCTCCAGCCCCGCGTGATCGGCGTCCAGCACCTCCCGCGCGTGCACGGGATCGAGGCGCTCCTCGGAGCGCCCGCTCCACGGCACCGCGATCAGCCAGTCCAGGTAGGTGCGGATCACGCTCGACTCGGCGCTCTGCTCGCCGAGTCGCTCGAGCCGGCCCAGCTCCTTCTCGGCCTGCTCGCGCACCGCCTCGGGCATGCCTGCCGCCTCGATCTTGGCGCGGTATTCCTCGACGACCGAAGCCTCGTCCTCGCCGAGCTCCTTGCGGATCGACTCCATCTGCTTGCGCAGGAAGTAATCGCGCTGCTGCTTCTCGGCACCGGACTCGACGTCCTCGCGGATCCGCTTGCGGACCTGATTCTCGGCTAGACGCTCGCGCTGCAACGACAGCGCCAGCTCGAGCCGCTCGACCACGTCCACCGCCTGCAGCAGCCTCAGCTTCTGCTCATAGCTGAGATCCGGCGAGTAGCCGGACGTGTCCGCTAGCGCCCCCGGCTCGGTGATGCTGCGCACGAACGCCGCGACGCGGCCGTCATCGCCGCGCAATGACAGGATCTCCTCGACGACGGCGCGGTACTCGCGCTCGAGCTCCCGCGTCCTGCCGTCGGCGGTGATCGCCGGATCGGGATGCTCTTCGACCTCGACGAACAGGCGCCCGTCGGGCATCGTGTGGGCGGCGCCGGCGACGCCGCGATGTAGGCCGGTGAGGGCGACGGCGCGCGCGCCGCCGGGGAGGCGAACCCGGTCGGTGATCTCAGCAACGGTGCCGACCGCCGCGAATTCCTTTTCGTGGCGTGGCACTAGGAGAACCCGCGTGTCGTCCTGCCCGGCGTCCACGGCGAGCGTAAGCGACATGCCCGGGAAGACGACGACGTCGTCAAGCGGAACTAGAAGGAGGCGACTCATACGTACTTCACTTTCAGGAGTTGCTTATTTGAGATAAGTGATCATAGCAGCATGACGCTGCCGGTTCTCTGCTGATCTAAGTGGTTCGTACTTAGATTATCGACTACCGAATCGATGAGCCCAGCCCGGTCACCGATGGCTCGGCACGACGACCGGAAACCTGCGCCGCGGCCGTGCGTCAGGCGCCTTCGCCACAGGTCCACCAGCGTGGATCCGAGCGTCGGCGGCATTTGCGAACATGCAACGCATGGATCAGCCAACCGAGCCGGACTCAGCCCAGCCCCACGACATCCTCGCCGCGGAGATGTTCGCGCTTCCGGGCCCGGACCCGATCCTGCATCACAGCACGCTCACGCTTCCCGAGGACCTGACCGGGAGCGCCGAGCCGGTAGATGTGCTGGCCGCCGAGGAGTTCGCGATGCCGGCACCGACGGAGGCGCATCCGCATCCGCACTGGGCGACCCGGCGCGATACACCGTGGCCGCTGTCAGCCGTCGCTTGGGTCCTGCTGGCGGCGCTTGCGCTGCTCGCGCTGTACCGCCACCGCGTCAGGAAGCGTGCTTGAGCGGACAAACTGACCCGCGCTTGGGTCGATTGTCCGTCCGATGTCGATTTTCGAGCCGGTACGGACGATCGGACGCTCCACGCAGAGGATTGTCCGTCCGATGTCGATTTTCGAGCCGGTACGGACGATCGGACGCTTCACGCAGAGGATTGTCCGTCCGGACACGCTGGCCCACCGCTACTGGCTCACTAGCTGGCTTTGCGCTTGGCCCGCGGCGGCATCAGGTCGGTGATCGTGCCGGTGCCCATCTCGGCCGCGAACGCGATCGTCTCAGACAGCGTCGGATGCGGGTGCACGGTCAAGCCGATGTCCTCCGCGTCGGCGCCGAGCTCGAGCGCGTTCACGGTCTCGGCGATCAGATCGCCCGCGTTGATGCCGACGATTCCGGCCCCGAGCAGCCGTCCGGTGCCGGGCTCCAGCAGCAGCTTCGTGAGCCCTTCCGAGCGCCCCAGCGACAGCGCGCGCCCGGACGCCGCCCAGGGGAAGGCGGCTTTGTCGAAGGCGATCCCCTCGGCGCGCGCAGCCGTCTCGGTGAGGCCCATCCACGCGACCTCGGGATCGGTGTAGGCGACCGATGGGATCGCGCGGGCGTCGAACTGGGCTCCCGGCACGCCCGCGATCACCTCGGCCGCGACCTTGCCTTCGTGCGTGGCCTTGTGCGCCAGCATCGGCGGGCCGACGACATCGCCGATCGCGTAGATCCCCGGCACGTTCGTGCGCATCTGGCGGTCCACCTGGATGAACCCACGCTCGTCGAGCGCCACGCCGGTGGCGCCCAGGTCGATCAGGTCGGCGTTCGGCCGGCGTCCGACGGACACGAGGATGCTGTCGAACAGCTCTGAGGCACCGCTGGAGAACTCGGCCTTCAAGCCGTCCGGCGTGGCGCTGACGGCGCTCACCGAGGTGCTGAGCATGATCGCCTCATAGCGGCCCGAGATGCGCTTCTGCAGCGGCTTGACCAGATCGGGATCGCAGCCCGGGATCAGCTGATCCAGCATCTCCACGACCGTCACGCGGGAACCGAGCGCGTCGTACACGGTGGCCATCTCGAGCCCGATCACGCCGCCGCCGACGACCAGCAGGCGGCCCGGGACCTCGCTGGGCGACAGTGCCGCAGTCGAGTCGATCACGCGGGGATCGTCGGGCATCACGCCCAGCTTGACGGCCCGCGAGCCGGTCGCGATCACGCAGCTCTCGAAGCTGACGGTGCGCTCGCCGACGGTCAGCGAGTGCGGACCGGTGAACCTGGCCTCGCCCGTGATCACCTCTACCTTGCGCTGGCGCGCGAGCCCGGACAGGCCACCGGTGAGCTTGCCGACGACATCCGCCTTCCAGGCGATCAACGCGCCGAGATCGATCTCCGGCTTGGCGAACGCGATCCCGTGAGCGGACAGCTCCTGCGCCTCGGCGATCACTCGCGCCGCATGCAGCAGCGCCTTGGAGGGGATGCAGCCGACATTCAGGCAGACGCCCCCGAGCGTCTGGTGGCGCTCGATCAGGGTCGTGCGCAAACCCAGGTCAGCGGCGCGGAACGCCGCCGTGTAGCCGCCAGGTCCCGCGCCGACCACGACCACCTGCGGGTCCGCCTGCGCGCTCATAGCAGCACCCTGCGCAGATCGGCGATCACGTTCACCAGGTGAGCGACGAACCGCGCTGCGGCGGCGCCGTCGATCACGCGATGATCGTAGGACAGAGACAGCGGGAGCATCAGCCGCGGCACGAACTCGGCGCCGTTCCAGATCGGCTTGATCGTCGAGCGTGTGACACCGAGGATCGCGACCTCCGGTGCGTTGATGATCGGCGTGAACGAGGTGCCGCCGATGCCGCCCAATGACGAGATCGTGAACGTGCCGCCCGCCATCTCGGAGGGACCGAGCTTGCCCTGGCGCGCCTTGCCCGAGAGCTCGGCCATCGCCTGAGCGATCTCGGCGAGGCCCTTGCTATCCGCGCCCTTGATCACCGGGACCACCAGTCCGTTCGGGGTATCTGCGGCGAACCCGATGTTGTAGTACCGGCGCAGGACCAGCTCCTCGCCGTCAAGCGCAGCGTTGAACCCCGGGAACTCCTTGAGCGTCGCGACGCAGGCCGCGACCAGGAACGTGAGCATCGTGAACTTCAGCTCGTCGCGGGCATGCTCCTTGTTCAGCTGCTTGCGCCACGCCTCGAGCTCGGTGATGTCGGCCTCGTCGTTGTGCGTGACGTGCGGGATCACCACCCAGTTGCGGGCGAGCGCCGGTGCTGAGAGCTTCTGGATGCGGGTGCGCGCCACGCGCTCGACCGGCCCGTATTGCTCGAAGTCGACCTTCGGCCAGGCGGCGATCGCGAGACCGCCCGGCGCGGCCGGCGCGGCCTGCGCCGTGGTCGCCGCGGGCGCCGGCGGCGGGGAGGGGGCTCGTCGAGCGGCGGCGCTCTGCACGTCCTGGACCGTGATGCGGCCCTTGCGCCCGGTGCCGCTGACGGCCGCCAGCGACAGACCGAGCTCGCGCGCGATCCGGCGCACCGAGGGGCTGGCATAGATCGGACCGCCGCCGCGCAGGTCGCCGTCGGCCGAAACCGCCGGCGCCGGCTCGGTGCTCGAGGCTGGCGGCTCGGGCGCCACGGCGGGCGCGGGCTCCGCCCCGGCGGCGCGAGCGCCGGCGGGCGCCGGCGCGCCCTTCGCGGGCGCCGGCGCCGGTGCCGGCGCGCCGGCGCCCGACGGTGCCAAGGTCAACAGCAGGCTGCCCTGCGAGACGGGGTCGCCGAGCTTGACGTGAATCTCGGTGACGGTGCCGGCCGCGGGGGAGGGCACGTCCATCGACGCCTTGTCGCTCTCGAGCGTGACCAGCGGGTCGTCGAGCGCGATCTCGTCGCCGACGTTGACCAGGATCTCGATCACCGGCACACCTGTGAAGTCGCCGATATCAGGCACGGTCACCTGCAGCGGCGCCGCGGCAGAGCTGCCGTTGGACGCCGCGGGCGGTTCGGACGCGCCAGCCGCCTCAGCGGCGCCGCCGGCGGGAGCGGTGGACGTCGCGCCGGCGGCGGCTGGCGCTGCAGGGGCCTGCGGCGCCGGTGCCGGCGCGCCGGCGCCGGACGGTGCCAAGGTCAACAGCAGGCTGCCCTGCGAGACGGGGTCGCCGAGCTTGACGTGGATCTCGGTGACGGTGCCGGCTGCGGGGGAGGGCACGTCCATCGACGCCTTGTCGCTCTCGAGCGTGACCAGCGGGTCGTCGAGCGCGATCTCGTCGCCGACGTTGACCAGGATCTCGATCACCGGCACACCGGTGAAGTCGCCGATGTCAGGGACGGTGACGGGAATCAGGGTGGCGGTCATAGTGATGTGGGGATCGGCGCGCCGGCGTCGATCTGGTAGCGGTCGATGGCTTCCTGAACCTTCTCGGGCGGGACCTGGCCGAGCTCAGCCAGCGATCTCAGTGCGGCCACGGCCACGTAGTGGCGGTCCACTTCGAAGAAGCGCCGCAGCGCCGAGCGGTAGTCGCTGCGCCCGTAGCCGTCGGTTCCGAGCACGCGGTAGGAGCCGGGAACCCACTGACGGATCTGGTCAGCGAACGTGCGGATGTAGTCGGTGGAGGCGATCACCGGTCCGCGATCGACATCTAGGCACTCGCTCACGAACGCCCGCCTGGGCTCCTGCAGCGGGTGCAGCATGTTCCATCGCTCGATCTCGATCCCGTCGCGTCGCAGTTCGGTGAACGAGGTCGCGCTCCAGACGTCCGAGGCGACGTCCCAATCCTCGGCCAGCAGCTCCGCAGCGGCGATCACCTCACGCAGGATCGAGCCCGATCCGAGCAACTGCACGCGGGGCCTGCGTGAGCCTGCCTGGCCCTGGGAAAGCAGGTACATGCCGCGCAGGATGCCTTCGCGTGCGCCCTCCGGCATCGCCGGGTGCGAGTAGTTCTCGTTGAGCAGCGTCAGGTAGTAGAAGACGTCCTCCTGGTCGGCGACCATCGCGCGCAGGCCGTCCTGGATGATCGTCGCGACCTCGTAGGCGAACGTCGGATCGTACGCCCGGCAGTTGGGCACCACCGAGAACAGCACGTGACTATGCCCGTCCTCGTGCTGGAGCCCCTCGCCGTTGAGCGTCGTGCGGCCCGAGGTGCCGCCGAGCAGGAACCCGCGCGCGCGGCTGTCGCCCGCCGCCCAGATCAGATCTCCGACCCGCTGGTAGCCGAACATCGAGTAGTAGATGTAAAAAGGGATCATCGTCGTAGCGTGGGTGCTGTAGGCGGTGCCGGCGGCGATGAACGACGACAACGAGCCGGCTTCGGTGATCCCCTCCTCGAGCATCTGACCGTGCGCGTCCTCGCGGTAGAACATCAGCTTCTCGGAATCCTCGGGGCTGTACTGCTGGCCGCTCGGGGCGTAGATCCCGAGCTGGCGGAACAGGCCCTCCATCCCGAACGTGCGCGACTCGTCGGCCACGATCGGCACGATCCGCGCGGCGACCCGCTTGTCGCGCAGCAGCGTCGCGAGGATCCGCACGAACGCCATCGTGGTCGAGATCTCGCGCTCGCCGGTGCCCTCCAGTTGCCCCGCGAATGCCTCCAAGCCAGGCACCTCGAGCGGCGCCGCGGTGCGCCTGCGGGCCGGCAGCGGGCCGCCGAGCGCAGCGCGGCGCTCGCGGATGTACTGCAGCTCCTCAGAGTCCTCGGGCGGCTTGTAGTACTCCAGGCCGCGCACCTGCTCGTCGGTCAGTGGCAGATCGAAGCGATCGCGGAACAGCAACAGCGCATCCTCGGTCATCTTCTTGGCCTGGTGGGTCATCATCTGGCCCTCGCCCGAGAGGCCCATCCCGTAGCCCTTGATCGTCTTGGCGAGGATCACGGTCGGCTGGCCGGTGTGCGCCACCGCCTCGTGGTAGGCGGCGTAGACCTTGCGCGCATCGAGGCCGCCGCGATTGAGCCGCCAGATGTCCGCGTCGGTCCAGTCCGCGACGCGCTGCGCCAGCACCGGATCGCGCCCGAAGAAGTGCTCGCGCACGTACGCGCCGTCGCGCGACTTGAAGGTCTGGTAGTCGCCGTCGACGCAGGACTCCATCACCGCCTCCAAGCGGCCGTCGCTGTCGGCCGCCAGCAGCGGGTCCCAGTGCCTGCCCCAGATCACCTTGATCACGTTCCAGCCGGCGCCGCGGAAGTCGCTCTCGAGCTCCTGGATGATCTTGCTGTTTCCGCGCACCGGACCGTCGAGGCGCTGCAGGTTGCAGTTCACCACCCAGATGAGATTGTCGAGCCGCTCGCGCCCAGCGAGGCCAATCGCCCCCATCGACTCCGGCTCATCCATTTCGCCGTCGCCCGCGAACGCCCACACCTTTCGGCCCTCGGTGTTGACGACCCCCCGCGCATGCAGGTACTTCATGAAGCGCGCCTGATACAGCGAGGTGATCGGCCCGATCCCGAGCGACACGCTCGGGAACTGCCAGAAGTCGGGCATCAACCACGGGTGCGGGTAGGACGCGAGGCCGTTGCCGCCGACCTCCTGACGGAACTTGTCGAGCTGCTGCTCGGTCAGCCGCCCCTCGAGGTACGCGCGGGCGTAATTGCCAGGCGAGGAGTGACCCTGGAAGTAGACGAGGTCACCGCCGTGATCGTCCGACGGCGCGTGCCAGAAATGGTTGTAACCGACCTCGTAGAGCGCGGCGAGCGACTGATAGCTGGCGATGTGCCCGCCGAGCTCCGACGACGTCTTGTTGGCGCGCAGGACCATCACCATGGCGTTCCAGCGCGCGATCGAACGGATCCGCCGCTGCAGCCCCCTGTCGCCGGGCAGCTGCGCTTCGCGATCCGCGGGAATCGTGTTCACATACGGCGTGTTCAGCGTCGCGATCGGTCCGGTACCGGCGTGCTGGGCGCGCTCGATTACACGCGTCAGCAAGCTGCGCGCGCGCTGCGGGCCATCATGCGCAACGACCGAGTCGATCGCTTCGATCCACTCGCCTGTCTCGACGGCGTCAATATCTGTCGCAGCCCCATTGGAGCCGCTCTGATCTTCCACGCTGTTAACCCTCCGTTTACGCTCCCGGGCGCCAGACGACGTCCCCGCTCCTCGAATTACTCCCCGCGTTCACTATACGCACGCGGTCAGGTACGGTGTCGCACATGGCGATCCGGGAAGTCGGCGCGCCCGCGGGCGCGCCGTGGCAGCGCCCGCTGGCGGGCAAGCTCGACACGCTGGTCGTGTACTCGGAGCTGCTCGCCGACAACCCGCTCGGGGACCCCGCCACTCGGCCCCTGTACGTGTACAGCTCCCCAGGTTCAGATCTAGGCGCCGGCGTGCCGTCGGTCTACGTGCTGCAGGGGTTCACCGGCCAGCTCGACATGTGGCAGGCTCACACGCCGTTCGAGCCGAGCGTGATCGAGCGCCTGGACGCGATGTTCGCGGCGGGCGACTGCCCGGACGCGATCGTCGTGTTCGTCGACGCGTGGACCTCGCTCGGGGGCTCACAGTTCCTGAACTCGACTGCCACCGGGCGCTACCTCGACTACATCTGCGACGAGCTGGTGCCGTTCGTCGATGCCCGTTACCCGACCGCCGCCGGCCGCGATCAGCGGGGGATCGCGGGCAAGTCCTCGGGCGGTTACGGCGCAATGGTGCTGGCGATGCTGCGCCCCGACGTGTTCGGCGCGCTCGCCTCCCACGCCGGCGACGCGCTGTTCGAATGCTGCTACCTACCCGAGTTCCGGACGGTCGCGCGGACGCTGCGTGACCATTTCGAGGGCTCCTACGAGGTGTTCCTGGAGCGCCTTGCGCAAGCCGATCACTTCGACTTCTCACGCGATGGACGGCCGCTGGAGATGTACGCCTACGCGGCTGCGTACTCGCCCGATCCGGATCGGCCCGGCGGAGTGCTGATCCCGTTCGACCCGCTCACCGGCAGGCTCGTGCAGGACGTGTGGGCGCGCTGGCTGGCGCTCGACCCGGTGCGGATGGCGCCGGCGCACGCCGGCGCGCTCGCGAGCATGCGGCGGATCTACCTGGACGCGGGGCGCAGCGACGAGGCGTTCCTGGACCTTGGCGCGCAGGCGTTCGCGCGGGAGCTGTCCAAGCTCGGTGTGGCGCATACGCTGGAGCTGTTCGACGGGCGCCACGGCGGCATCTCGTACCGCTATCCAGGCGCGATCCGCGCCCTGGTACTAGCACTCCTCGACGCGGGCGGGCGCGGTGACTCCACTACAGAGTGAGGAGCTTGCGTTTGCGGGGCCGGGGGCGTTGGCGACGCTTGTGCGTGGCGGCGAGGTGGCGCCGTGTGAGCTGGTCGAGCTGTTCCTGGCGCGGATTGAAGCGCTGAACCCGCGCCTGAACGCGGTGCGTGTCACGATCGCGCAGGCGGCGCTGGCGGCGGCGCAGGCGCTCAGCCGGGCGGGTGTGCACAACGCCGGCCCGCTGGCCGGCGTTCCGATCGCGATCAAGGACGACCTGCAAGTCGCCGGCGAGTCGGTGACACGCGGCTCGCGCAGCTTCGGGCTGCCGCAGAAGACCGACGCGCAAGCCGTCCGGCGTCTGCGCGCGGCGGGCGCGATCCCGATCGCGATCACCAACGTGCCGGAGCTGACGATGTTCCCCTGGACGGCCAGCGACGCGAACGGGATCACGCGCAACCCATGGGATATCACGCGCACGCCCGGCGGTTCGTCGGGCGGCTCCGCGGCCGCGGTGGCCGCCGGTATGGTGCCGGCCGCGACCGGCTCCGACGGTGCCGGCTCGATCAGGATTCCAGCCGCCTGCTGCGGGCTGGTGGGGATGAAGCCGACTCGCGGGCGGGTGTCGCTGGCACCGGCCGCCGAGGGCTGGCTTGGGCTCACGGTGCTCGGCGCGCTGACGCGCACCGTCGCCGACAGTGCACTGCTGCTTGACGCGATGGCCGGCTCGCTGCCGGGCGACGCGGACGTCGCCCCGCCGGCGCGCAGCAGCTTCGCGCTGGCCGCCCGCAGCGACCCGGGCCGGCTGCGGGTCGCCGTCTCGCGCAAGGTCCCGCCGGGCCTGATCGCGCGGCTGTCCGCCGACCAGCGGCTGGCGTGGGACCGGATGGCGCGCCTGCTCAGCGAACTCGGCCACGATGTCGCCGAGCGCGATCCGGACTACGGGCTCGCCGCCCTGGAGATGACCCAGACGTACCTGCGCGCCGTTCACGAGAGCTTGTCGCTGTTGCCCGATCCCGCGCGGGCCGAGCGGGCCACGCGACAGATGGCCGCCGCCGGCGGTCTGCTCGTGCCGCCGCGCCGCCGTGACGCGTTGCGCGCCCGGCGGCCGGCGACCACGGCGCGGATCCTGTCTTTGTTGAGCGAGTTCGACGTGCTGCTGACGCCCGGGCTCGCGAGCACGGCGCTGGCAGCCGAGGGAGGCTACCGGCGCCCGGCGCTGCTGGCGTTCGAGCAGGCGGCGCGGTTCACGCCGTGGACGCCGGTGTTCAACCTCACCGGACAGCCGGCGATTGCGATCCCCGCCGGGATCGGCACCGATGGATTGCCGCTGAGCGTGCAACTCGTGGGCAGGCACGGCGCCGAGGACCTCCTTTATTCCCTGGCTGCCCAGATCGAGGCCGCCCAGCCATGGGTGCACCGATTGCCGCCGCGCTCCGAACTCTGATGTCCTGTATCCACCCACTGCGTGGGCCCGGTAGTACCACGGCGTCGGAAACAGCGGTAATTTCTGCGGGTGCCCTCAGTCCGGGTTCCACAGCAGAACTCGGGCTCGGCTTCAGCTGAGTTGCTCGTGCAGTGCGGCGAAGATTTCGAAGGCGCGGCTTTGCAGTAGCCAGAAGCGCGCCTCGAGGACCGACGGGTGCGCGTCGAGCGCCTCGCGCGTCGACGCCAGCGCCACGTGTGCGCCTTCCTGCAGCGGATAGCCGTACACGCCTGTCGAGATCGCCGGGAACGCGATGCGCGCGCAAGCGTGAGCTGCGGCGAGCTCGATCGCGCGCCGGTAGCACGAGGCGAGTTGCTCTGCCTCGCCGTCGTGACCTCCGCGCCAGATCGGCCCGACCGCGTGGATGATGTGCTTGGCCTGCAGCCGGCCGGCGCCGGTGATCTTCGCGTCGCCGGTCGCGCAGCCGCCGAGCTGCCGGCATTCGGCGAGCAGTCCCGGTCCGGCCGCACGGTGGATCGCGCCGTCGACGCCGCCGCCCCCCAACAGGCTCGAGTTCGCGGCATTGACGATCGCGTCGGCGCTCGTGTCCTTGGTTATGTCGCCGAGATGCAGGGTGATGACGGCGGCCACGTGCAAAGACTATGTCTTCGCAGCCATGCGGGCGTCCGGCCGCCCGCTCCTGCTGCTACCTGTGGGCGCGCCCTGAGGCCGTCAGTTACGCTGCTTCGGGTCGATGTAGAGGTTGTAGACCTGGTAGCCGCCGGACTTGTCGCTGTTCTGCAACGTGAACACCGCCTGCTGCCAGCCGCTCGCGAGCACTGAGTTGATCGTGAATACCGACGAGAGCGACCAGCCGCTCGCCGCGCCCGTGACGGCTCCGCTCGTCACGGTGGTGCTGGTGGTGGATCCGGATGTGTAGGTGTACTTGGCGGTCGCGGTGATGCCGGCCGAGCCGGACCGGTACTTGAGCATCATCCGCGCGCTCGAATATGCGTCGGTGACGCACATCGAGGGGCTGACGGCCTTCGCACCGCCGGGCAGGTCGAGCACCTGACCGCTGGTGCCGTCGTCGAGCGTGGTCGTGACCAGCCTGGCGCCCCCCGACAGCGTCCAGCCCGTGGCGGCGAAGTCATCAGCGCTCTCACCGGGCACGATCGCGTAGAGGTTCGTGTCTCCGAACGACGCGAACGGCTCGGTCAGGGTCGGCGCGACGCAGCTCGTCGCGGCGCCAGCCGGCGCCGTCGCGACCGTGAACAGGGTGGCCGTTGCGGCGCAAGCGCACAGCGACTTGAGCATCACCCGGTGTGACATAGGGGACTATCTCCGTTGACATGCTGCAGCCGAGCTATCTCACCTGGTGGGAGACCTCTAGCTTTGCGTCCCTGGCTCACACCAGGTTTGCCAATCCAGCTGGTAACCCCATACTATCGGGGCCCCGAGCGCATTTCTAAGGGCGGCGGCGCGCGCTAGACAGATGTTCTAGGCTCGCTTTTCAGGGCTACGCGTGAGCGTCCGAGCGATTGAGCCATCAAAGCCGTAAAAGCCCCGCTTTGCGGGGCTTTTACGAGTGCGCCCGAGAGGACTCGAACCTCCACGGACTATTAGTCCACAAGGCCCTCAACCTTGCGCGTCTACCAATTCCGCCACAGGCGCTCGGGCGGGCAGTATAGCCGCGTGGTGTCGATCCGCGAGACGCGCTAGATTTCCGAACGCATGTTCGCCCGTGCGTAGGGTGTGCATCGAGCAAGGAGCAGACGGATGGGTCTGACCGAGCGCCAACAGGAGATCTTCGACTTCATCAAGCGCTATTCGGCGCTCAACGGATATCCGCCTACGGTGCGGGACATCGGCAAAGCCGTCGGCTTGGCGTCGTCTTCGACCGTGCATGCGCACCTGGCGAACCTCGAGAAGATCGGCTTGCTGCGTCGCGATCCGACCAAGCCCCGCGCGATCGAGCTGCTCGATCGGGCAGCTGCGGGCGTACGCAGCTTCGTGCGCCCGGGACTGCCGCTCGTGGGCCACGTCGCCGCCGGTCTGCCGGTTCTGGCCGAGGAGAACATCGAGGACTACGTTTCGACGCCGGCGTGCGCCGGCGGCGACGAGGGCGAGTACCTGCTGCGCGTGCGCGGCGAGTCGATGAAGAACGCCGGGATCCTCGACGGCGATCTGGTGGTCGTGCGCCCACAGGAGACGGCGGCGGATGGCGAGATCGTCGTCGCGCTGGTGGGGGAGGAGGCGACCGTGAAGCGCTTCTACCAGGAGGCCGACTACATCCGCCTGCAGCCGGAGAACGACGCGATGGAGCCGATCCACAGCCGCGACGTGCGCGTGCTCGGCAAGGTCGTCGGCTTGATGCGCACGATCCAATAGCGCGCCGACCGACCGCGGCGGCAGCGCTCGTGCGCGTCACATGCCCCAGTAGCGGGCCGGCCGTGCGTGTGACCGCTATGCTGCCAAGCGCAGGCTGAGCAGTCGCGGAGGTAACGCCTTCGAGGAAAGTCCGGACATCGCAGGGCGAGGTGGTCGGTAACGCCGACCCGGGGAAACCCGCGGGAAAGTGCCACAGAAAAGACACCGCCTAAGCCTGGAGCCGCTGCAGAGCTCCAGGACGGCAAGGGTGAAATGGTGCGGTAAGAGCGCACCGGCGTCGCGGTGACGCGGCGGCCAGGTAAACCCCACCTGATGCAAGGCCGAGCAGGACCGTTTGTAGGTTGCCCGCCAAGGTCCGGGTAGGCCGCTCAGATGGATGACTGCTCTCGACAAGATCCGGCTTACAGGCCTGCTAAAGGGGAGCTCCGCCAACGGCGGAGCTCCCCCATTGCCCCGCGGCGTCGCGCGCCCGCAGCGTCTAGCGTGCTTCAGCGCTCGCCAGCCACACGCTCGCCGCGGTTCTACCCCTGGGAGGGGCCGGCCGCGGGAGGCGGAGTGGAGCCGCCGTTGCCGGAGTCTTCACCGAGCAGGCTCTTGCCGGTCTCAGGGTCGAACAGGTGCAAATGCTCGCTGTTGAACCACAGTTCGACCTCCTCGCCCTGGCGCACCATGCTAGCCGCTTCCAGCCGGGCGACGACCTGGCTTCCCTCCTGAGTCGGCAGGTCAGCGGCGCCGGCGTCATGGGCCAGCTCATCGAGCTCTTTGGAGGAGACTTTCTTGGACTCGAGATTGAAGTAGGCGTAGAACTCGGAGCCCATCGACTCCAGCACGTCGATCTTCGCCTTGAAGGTGATCCCGCGTGACTTGTCGCCAACCAGCTGGGCGTCTTCGAAGTCCTCGGGTCGCAGGCCGACGATCACGCCGCCGCGGCCGCCCCCGGGGCCCGACTGCAGCCGTGCCCGTAGCGCGTCGGGGATCCTGAGCTGCCCGATCGGCAGCTTGACGTTGTCGCCCTCCAATTCGCCGCCCAGGAAGTTCATCGACGGCGATCCGATGAAGCCGGCCACGAACAGGTTCTTGGGCCGGCCGTAGAGCTCACTCGGCGCGCCGACCTGCTGGAGTTCGCCGGCACGCATGACGGCGATGCGATCACCCAGCGTCAGCGCCTCGGTCTGGTCGTGGGTGACGTAGATCGTGGTCGTTTCGAGCCGCTGCTGGATCCGCGCGATCTCGGTGCGCATCTGCACGCGCAGCTTGGCGTCGAGGTTCGACAGCGGCTCGTCCATCAGGAACGCGCTCGGGTTGCGCACGATCGCGCGGCCCATCGCGACGCGCTGGCGCTGCCCGCCGGAGAGGTTGGCCGGCTTGCGCTCCAGATGCTGCTCGAGGTCGAGGATCCGCGCCGCCTCGTTGACCTTCTTGTCGATCTCGTCCTGCGGTGTCTTGGCGAGCTTGAGCGCGAAGCCCATGTTCTCACGCACGGTCATGTGCGGGTACAGGGCGTAGTTCTGGAACACCATCGCGATGTCCCGGTCCTTGGGTGCCTTGTCGTTGACGACCTGACCGCCGATCTTCAGCTCGCCGCTGGTGATGTCCTCCAGGCCAGCGACCATCCGCAGCGCGGTCGACTTCCCGCAGCCCGACGGCCCGACCAGGATTATGAACTCGCCGTCGGCGACGTCGAGGTTAAGGTTCTTGACGGCCTCAAAGCCGTCGCCGTATCGCTTGCTGATGTGCTCGAGTGTGATCTCTGCCATTGCTTCTCCTTATCCCTTGACTGCGCCCGCGGTGAGGCCGGACACGATCCGGCGCTGGAATAGGAGCACCAGAGCCATAACGGGTACGGTGACGACGATCGCGGCAGCGGCGATGTCGCCGATCGGTTGCGTGAACTGCGATACGCCGGGGAACTGCGCGATCGCGGCCGGGACCGTCATCGCCGCGTTGGTCGCGGTCAGCGAGATCGCGAAAACGAAGTCGTTCCAGCAGATCAAGAAGACGATGATGAACGTCGTCGCCAGGCCCGGCATCGCAAGCGGCGCGATCACCTTCGTGAATGCCTGAAACGGCGTCGCCCCATCGATCTGGGCTGCCTGCTCGAGCTCCCACGGAATCTCCCTGAAGAATGTTGAAAGCACGTAGATCGCCAGGGGCAGCGCGAACGTCAGGTACGGGATGATCAAGCCCGGCCAGGTGTTGAACAGCCCGATCTGGCGCCACAGGTTGTACAGCGGTCCGACGAGCGAGACCTGCGGGAACAGCGTCACCATCAGCGCGACTGCGAGGATCGTCTGCTTGCCGGGGAAATCCAGTCGGGCGATCGCGTACGCGGCCGACGAAGCGAGCAGCACCGCCAGCGTCGTCGAGATCAGGCCGATTCCGATCGAGTTGCGCAGCGCCGCCGTGAACACGCTCTGGCGGAAGATGTCGCGGTAGTTCTCCAGCGTCCAGTGGTGCGGGATGAACGAGCCGTCGGTCGCCGACGCCGGTGTCTTGAGCGACAGCATGAGTAGCCAGAAGACAGGGACCAACGAGACGACGACCACGACGATGAACGCGAGTGACCATCCGGAGCGCTGCCTGGCCTTGACACTCATGAGTTCGCCTCCGCTGCCGGATTGGCCGCTGCGCCGAACCCCTTGATGAACACGACTGCGATCAACCCGACGATCACGAACAGCACTACTGAGACCGCCGAGCCGAGGCCGAGGTTGAGGCGCTCGAGCAGCGTGCTGTAGCTCAGCTGCGACAGTGACGCGGTGTTGTTGGCGCCCTGGCTGAAGATGTAGATCACGTCGAAGATCCGGAACGCGTCGAGCGTGCGGAACAGCACCGCGACGAGGATCGCCGGCTTCATCAACGGCACCGTGATCTTGATGAACCGCTGCCAGGTGCTAGCACCGTCGATCTTGGCGGCCTCGAGTAGCTCGTCGGGCACCAGCGACAGCCCAGCCAGCAGCAACAGCGCCATGTACGGCGTGTTCTTCCAGACCTCGGTCATGATGATCGCGACGTAGGTGCCGAACTGATGGCTGAGCGGATCGCCGCTCAGGCCGAGCAGCCGCGGGATCCAGCCGCCGTTGTCCAGTGACCAGGAGTACTGCCACGCGTACGCGGCGACGACCGCGACGATCGCGTAGGGGACGAGCGCGATCGAGCGCAGCAACCCGCGCGCGAAGATCACCCGGTGCATCGCGAGCGCGAGCAGCATCCCGAGCGCGAACTCGATCCCGACGCTGACGACGGTGATCACGGCCGTGTGGATCAGGTCCATCCAGAACAGGTGGGCCTTGAACACGTAGCCGAAGTTGTCCAGGCCGATGAACTTGTTCTTGCCCGGCTGGTCGAGGCTGGCCCGCTGCAGCGACAGGATGATCGTGTCGATGATCGGATAAGCGGTGACCGCGATCATCACGATCGCGGCCGGCGCGACCAGGTAGAACGCCAGCTTGCGCTCAGCCTTCGTGCGGTCGCTCAGGTGGGGCGGACGGCTGGGCGCAGTCCCCGGCGCAGGCTCTGCGATCGCTCCGCTGCTCATAGCAGCGAGTCTCCCTTGAGGGCTGTCTCGATCTCGTCGTGCAATTTGCTCACGATGTTGTTCGGGTCGATGGCTGCGGCGGGTTGCAGGGTGTCCTGGATCGCCAGCGTCACGTCCTGGTACTCGGGCGTTTGGGGGCGGATGCCATAGTTCTCCAACTGGTTCTTGATCAACTGGTGAAACGGATATGCCTGCTCGAACGACGGCTCGTCATAGATGCCGGCCAGTACCGGCGCCAACCCCCCCTTGACCGCATCACGGATCTGATTCTGGGGTGCGATCAGGCAGCGGACCGCGTCGAATGCCAGCTGCGGGTGCTGGGAGTGGCTGGAGACGCCGAGGTTGTAGCCGCCGATCGAGACCTTCGGCGCGATCCCGGGAACGACCTCGGGGAACGGGGCGTACCCCATCTGCTTGAAGATGCTCGGTGCGGTCGCCTGGGTCCCTGACCAGACGAACGGATAGTTGATCTCAAACGCGGCCTGGCCAGCGTCGAAGACGTTGTTTCCAGGGCCCTCCTCAGACGTGTTCAGCCCCGGGTCCGCGGCCGGGGAGGTCGCCAGGCGCTTCATGATCTGCGCCGCGATCTTGGTCGACGGGCCGACGATCACCTTGTTGCCCGGACCGACGATCCCGCCGCCGGCGGAGTTGACGAGCGAGTTGAACCACACCACCAGCCCCTCGTACTTGGAGCCCTGCTCCTCGATGTAGTGCGGCTTGCCCTCCTTGGCCAGCTCGATCGCGTCGTCAATCATCTGGTCCCAGGTCCTGGGTGGGTTCGGCACGAGATCCTTGCGGTACCAGAGGATCTCCGTGTTGGAGTTGATTGGCGCCGCCCAAAGCCTGCCGTTGTACGTCGCGGTCTGCAGCGGGCCTGGGAGGACCCCCTTGGAGGCGGCGGCTGCGTTGGCGCCCGTCCACGGACGAATCCAACCAGCAGACGCGAACTCGGCTGTCCAGTCGACGTCCATCGCGAGGATGTCGATCGACGGGTCCCCCGCAGCGAGCCGCTGCACGAGCGTCTGGCGCTGCTGGTCTGATGCGTTGGAGAGGAAGTCGATCGCGATCTTGTACTTGCCGCCCGAGGCCGCCGAGCAGTCCGAGGCTGCCTTAGCGAACGAGCCCGACGGCTCTGGGAACACGTACCAGTTCACCGTCACCGGCCCCTTGCCGGAGGAGCCGCACGCAGCCAACATGATCGCTGTCGCGACGGATCCCACAATTGCACCGACGCGGCACATGACCGGAACTGGTCCTCCCTCTCCGACTCCGACGAGGCGGTTGATACCCACGCACGTCAGTTGCTAAACCAACGCTTTCGCCGTGCAGCCCCGGCGATGCAGGGCTCGTGCGCGGCATGCGCGCGGGCGTCCTCCAGCAGGGTGACGCGTAGCAAAGCTGAGCGAGGGCCGATCGCGCTCAGGCTTCCGGCGGCGGCTTGATCTCGCGCTTGAGGATCTTGCCCGTCGGGCCCTTCGGCAGTTCGTCGACGAGCCACACGCGACGCGGGTACTTGAACGCGGCAACCTGCTCCTTGACGAACTCGCGCAGCTCTTCGCCGGTCACGGTCGACCCTGCCTTCAGCGTAACTGCGGCGGCGATCTCCTCGCCGTACTCGTCGTCTGGAAGACCGAACACCGCAGCTTCGCGCACGCCGGGGTGCTCGTAGAGGACCTCCTCGATCTCACGCGGGTAGACGTTGAAGCCGCCGCGGATGATCATGTCCTTCTTGCGGTCGACGATGAAGTAGTAGCCATCCTCGTCCTTGCGGGCCATATCGCCGGTGTGAAACCAGCCGTTGCTCATCACCTCCTCGGTTGCATCGGGGCGACCCCAATAGCCCTTCATCACGTTGTGCCCGCGGATCGCGATCTCGCCAACCTCGCCCGTGGGTACCTCGTTGTCGGATTCGTCGAGGACCATCATCTCGACCCCCTCGACCGGCGTACCGATCGAGCCCGGCTTGCGCTCCTTGTCGGGGTGGTTGAACGACGCGACGGGCGAGGTCTCGGAGAGGCCGTAGCCCTCGAGGATCTTGCATTTGAACGCCGCCTCGAAGCCACGCAGGAGCTCGACCGGCAGTGCGGCGCCGCCTGACACACACAGCGTCAGCGTCGAGGTGTCGTGACGCTCGTGGTCGGGCGTGTGCAGGATCGCGTTGTACATCGTCGGCACGCCTTCGAATACGTCAACGCGATCCCGCTGCACGATCTCGAGCGCCTTGACCGGATCGAAGCGCGGAATCAACGTCAACGTTGCGCCGGCGGCGACGCTCGTGTTGAGACCGCAGGTCTGACCGAACGAGTGAAACAGCGGCAGGGCGCCGAGGATCACCGTCTCGGGGCCGGCGTCGAACAGCCTCAGCACGACCCGGCAGTTCTCCAGCAGGTTCGCGTGCGTCAGCTCGGCGCCCTTTGGCGTCCCCGTCGTCCCCGACGTGTAGAGGATCACCGCGGTGTCAGCCGGATCGCGATCGATCACCTCGCCAGCCGGGGCCGCCGCGTGCAGGGTCTGGTCGAACTCCCCGGGGGAGATCCCGATGCACTCGGTGTCGGCGACGTCGGCACCCGGCCAGGCCTCCGCCATGAACCCGCTCCAGGCGAACAGCAGCTTGGCCCCGGAGTCACGCAGGTAGAAGCTCACCTCGCGGCGCTTGTTGAGCACGTTCATCGGTACCACGACGCCGCCGGCCCGCAGGATCCCGTAGTAGCAGATCGGGAAGTACGGAACGTTCGGGATCATCAGTGCGACCCGGTCGCCGGGGCCGATGCCGCGTTCACGCAAGATGCCCGCGACCAGCGCGCTGGCGCGGTCCAGCGTGTCGTAGGAGAGCTCGATGTCGTCGAGCTTGATCGCCGTGTGAGTGCCGTCACGGGCGACGGCGTCGGCCAGGATGCTTGCGAGATTCATGCCTACTCCCCCTTGAACTCCGCCGGTCGCTTGTGTAGGAAGGCCGTCACGCCCTCGACGAAGTCCGAGGTGTGGATCAGCTCCTGCTGCAGCCGCGCCTCGAGATCCAACGACTCCGCCAGATGGGTGTTGGCATTCTGGCTGAGCGCGAGCTTGATTGCGGCATACGAGCCGGGCGGTCCTGCCGCCAGCCTGCCGGCGATCTCGCTCGCTGCGGCGGCGAGCTCGTCGTCGGGGACGACACGGTTCACAAGCCCCCACTCCAGTGCCTGGGGCGCCGGCAGGCGCTGGGCCAGCAGCGCCAGCTCGCTGGCGCGCGAGAGCCCGATGCGAGCCCACAGCAGCGATGACACACCGCCGTCGAGCGCCAATCCGATGTTGGCGAACGCGAGCAGGAAGTAGGCTGACTCCACCGCGACGATCAGATCGCAGGCGAGCGCCAGCGAGCAACCGATCCCCGCCGCCGGACCATTGACCGCCGCGATCACCGGCTTGGGCAGCGAACGAACCTGGAGGATCAGCGGGTTGTATGCCTGACGCAGCAGCGTCAGCACGTCGAGCTTGCCGGCCGCGTCGAACTCACCGCCGGCCCGCAGGTCGGCGCCAGATGAGAACGCACGGCCGGCTCCGGTGAGGACGATCGCGCGGATCTCGCGCTCACGCTCGGCATGCGCGAGCGTCGCCGCAAGTTCCTGCGCAAACTGGCGCGTCCAGGCATTCAGCGCGTCTGGTCGGTTAAAGGTGATCCATGCGACTCGCTGTACGACTTCGAGCTCGACCGTCTCAAGATCGGGAACAGGCATCCGGACCTCCTCCTCAGTTGTCCATACGGACCATATCGCCCTGCCGCCAGGTCAGTCAGGCTTTGTTGTCCAGTTACTTACACGCGTTTGGGCGATGCTGTAGAAACCTCGGAGATGCCGCCGCTTTTCAACGCAATCACACGGCCCGTGGCGATGCTCGGAGCCGCTGCGCAGAACGCACTGGAGGTCGCGCGCTTCGGAGGGTTGGAAACCGACGAGGAGCCGTCTCCCTACGAAGTCCACAGCGAGCACCGGATCTTCCGCCTGCGTCGCTACTACGCGGACTCGGTGCCCGACGCTGCCCCACCGGTCCTGCTCGTGCCGCCGATGATGCTCGCGGCCGAGATCTACGACGTCTCGGCGCACACGAGCGCTGTGAGTACCCTGCACGAGCACGGCACCGACGCCTGGGTGATCGACTTCGGTGCGCCCGAGCGCGAGCGCGGCGGGCTCGAACGCAACCTCGCCGACCACTTGCTCGCGATCTCCGAGGCCGTCGATGTCGTGCGCGAGACGACCGGGAGAGATTTGAACCTCGGCGGCTACTCGCAGGGCGGGATGTTCTGTTACCAGACCGCTGCCTACCGCCGCAACGCCGGGATCAGCTCGCTGATCACATTCGGCAGCCCCGTCGATACGCGCGTGGCGATGCCGTTCGGGCTCCCCAAGGGGTTTGCTGCGGGCGCTGCGGGCGTGCTCGGCGAGCGACTGTTTCGCGACTGGGCGCTGCCGGCCTGGGCCAGTCGCACCGGTTTCCGGCTGCTGGATCCGGTCAAATCGATGCGCAGCCGGGTCGAGTTCATCATGCAGCTGCACGATCGCGAGGCGCTGCTGCCGCGCGAGGGCCAACGAAGGTTCCTGGAGGCCGACGGCTGGGTCGCGTGGCCGGGTCCCGCGATGGCGGACTTCCTCAGCCAGTTCGTCGCGCACAACCGGATGCTCGAAGGGGGGTTCGTAGTCGAGGACGTGCTCGTCACACTGGCCGACATCGAGTGCCCGATCCTGTCGGTCGTGGGCACCGTCGACCAAATCGCTCCCGCCGCGGGGGTGCGCGCGGTCCTGCAGGCGGCGCCCCGCGCCGAGGTCTACGAGCTGGCGCTGCGCGCCGGTCACTTCGGCCTCGTCGTCGGCACGATCGCGAACGAGACGACGTGGCCGACGGTCGCGGCCTGGGCACGCTGGCGGGCCGGTACCGGACCGCTGCCCGAAGGTCTCGAGGCGGTGAGCGGGCTCAGCGAGCTCGAGTCAGGCTCCGAGGTCGGCAAGCGACTCGGCTACGGTCTCGAGCTCGCGGGCGGAGTCGGCGCCGGCATCGCCCGCTCGGTGACGCGCACGGCGCGGCGCACGGCCGGCAGCGTGCGCGAGATCAGCCGCGAGGCGGCCGACCAGCTGCCGCGTCTGATGCGCCTGGAGCAGGTGCAGCCGAGCACGCGGGTCTCGCTCGGATTGCTCGTGCAGGAGCGCCGCCGCAAGGGTGCCCAGGACATCTTCTTCCTATTCCAGGATCGTGCATACAGCGCCGGGGACATCAACGAACGCATCGACAACGTCGTGCTCGGGCTGATCTCGATCGGTGTGCGCCAGGGGGAGCACGTGGGCGTACTGATGGGCACGCGACCGACCGCGCTGGCGCTGATCATCGCGATCAACCGCCTGGGGGCGGTGGCAGTGCTACTACGGCCAGACGGCGACGTCAAGCGCGAAGCGGAGCTCGGCCAGGTGCAGCGGATCATCGCCGACCCGGAGCGCGCGCCGCTGGCGGCGGGGCTGGGTACCGTCCACACGTTTGTCCTCGGCGGCGGCGGTGGACCACGCGAGATCGGCGTGCCGCTGGGCGCCGACATGGAGCAGATCGACATCGACTCGGTCGTGCTGCCGCACTGGTACGAGCCCAACCCGGGCCGCGCTCGCGACCTCGCGTTTCTCGTGTTCACGGGCGAGGGCGCCGGCACGCGCATGAACCGGATCACCAACGGTCGCTGGGTGATGTCGGCCTTCGGCACCGCATCCTCAGCGGCGTTGTCGAGCGCCGACACGATCTACAGCGTGACGCCGCTGTACCACCAGTCGGCGCTGATGATGAGCGTCGGCGGCGCGATCGCGGGCGGCGCGCGGCTGGCGATGGCGACCTCGTTCGACGTCTCCACGTTCTGGGATGAGGCGCGCCGCTACGGCGTCACGATCGCGTCCTACACGTGGACGATGCTGCACGACCTCGTGCGGGCCCCGGCAAACCCCGCCGAGCGCCACCATTCGGTGCGGCTGTTCATCGGCTCCGGCATGCCCAGGAGCCTTTGGCGGCGCGTGCAGCAGCGCTTCAAGCCGGCGCGAGTGCTGGAGTTCTATGCCGCCACCGAGGGCGGCGTGATCCTCGTCAACCTGAGCGGTGTGAAGGTCGGCTGCGCCGGCCGGCCGCTTCCGGGCAGCGCCGAGATCGCGCTCGTGGCCTACGACATCGAAGCCGGCCGGCTGTTGCTGGGTGAGGACGGATACGGCAGGCTGTCGGACCCCGGTGAAAGCGGGATGTTGCTCGCCCGCGTCCGCGGCGCGCACCACACGAGCAGCAACCTGCTGCGCGGCGTGTTCACGCGCGGCGACATCTGGCTGGCGACCGGAGACCTGTTCAGGCGCGACGGCGACGGCGACTACTGGCGGCTTGACAGCATCAACGACGTGATCCGCACGGACTCCGGGCACGTGTTCACAGGCCCGATCAGGGACGCGCTCGGGTCGCTCCCGGCCGTGGACCTGGCCGTCGCCTACGGCGTGCCCGCCGACGGCGATGAGCACGAGATCGCGGTTGCGGCGCTCACCCTGCGACCCGACCAGCGGCTGCAGGCGCGTGACCTGACGGGAGCCTTCAGTGCGCTGGCGGCGGATCAGCGCCCGACGCTGGTGCACGTCGTGGACAGGATTCCGGTGACGACCTGGTTTCGGCCGATCACCGGTCCGCTGCGTAGCGCCGGGATTCCGCAGCCGGGACCCGGCGTGCAGCTCTGGCGACTCGAGCAGGGCGGCGAACGCTACCGCCCGAGCAACAAGTGAGCGCCAGCGAGCTCGGTCTCGCGCTGTCGGTGTTCCTCGCCTGCACGGTGGAGGCGGTCGAGGCGCTGACGATCGTGCTCGCGGTCGGCACCACCCGCAGCTGGCGCTCGACGCTGATCGGGGTGGGGGCCGCGGTGCTGGCGCTCGCGCTGGTCTGCGCGGCGCTCGGGCCGGCCTTGACGAGGCTGCCGCTCGACGTGCTGCGCGTCGCCGTCGGCGGCCTGCTGCTGGTCTTCGGTCTGCAGTGGCTGCGCAAGGCGATCCTACGCGCCAGTGGCCTGAAGGCCCGCCACGACGAGCAGGCGGCCTACACGCAGGAGCTCGCGGCGGCGCGCGGCGCCGGCGCGGTCGGCTCCGGCTTTGACCCGTACTCGTTCACGATCAGCTTCAAAGGCGTGTTGCTGGAGGGGCTCGAGGTCGTGTTCATCGTGCTCACGTTCGGCGCCAACCAGCACCGTGTCGGGCTCGCCGCCGGCGCCGCGGCGGTGGCGGTGGCGCTCGTAACGGGGGCCGGCGCGGCGATCCATGCGCCGCTCGCGCGCGTCCCCGAGAACACGATGAAGTTCGCCGTCGGCGTGATGCTGACCTCGTTCGGGACCTTCTGGGGGGCCGAGGGAGCCGGCGCCCGCTGGCCTGGCGGCGATGGCGCGCTACTCGCGATCATCCCGCTGATCCTGCTGTTCGCGCTGGGCCAGGTGGCGCTCCTGCGCCGGCGCGCCGAGGCTGCGCCGGCTGGCCGGGCGGAGATCGCTGCATGAGCCGGCTGCAGGCGCTCGCGCGCTTCGCCTGGGACTTCGTGGTTGGCGACGACTGGCGGATCGCCGTCGGCGTCGTGCTCGCGCTCGCGGTCACGGCGCTGCTGGCCGGGACCGGGTTGGCGGTCTGGTGGCTGCTGCCGGCGGTGGTGGTCGTGTTGCTGGGTTGGTCCGTGTGGCGGGCGGCCAGGACCAGCCGCTGAGTCACCCTCAGCGTGGCTCGACGCGAAACGTCCCAGGCGGGGACGTTTCGCGTCGAGCAGGACCGCTTCGGCGGTCGGGCCGGCCCGCGGGCCGGCCCGACCGGGAGCACCGTTTCTAGACGGGCAGTGACTCGCCCGAGTACAGCTTCGTGACGCGCACCGTGCCCTTGGGCGCCGCGTTGATGCACAGCTGGCAGAGCACGCACTCGTCGAGGTTCTCGGTGACGATCTCGACGCCCGCGGCGGTTGCGCGGAAGATGTCCACGGGGCAGACCTCGGCGAGCTTGGCGGCAAGCGCCGCGTCACCGGCGACCGACGAGTCGACCTCGACCGCGATGAACAGAGCCTCACTCATGCTCATGCACCGATCCTCTCTTTGACGAGCTGCGGGATGTCCGAGATCTCCTCGGCGACGACGATTCCGGCCTCGGCGAGACGGGCGATCTTCTCGCTCGCGGTGTCCTCCTTGCCGGACACGATCGTGCCGGCGTGCCCGAAGCTCATCCCCGGCATCTCATCCATGAACCGACCAGCCATGAACGCGATCACCGGCAGCCGCGAGTTGTTCTCGGTGACGTAGCGCGCGAGCTCGGCCTCCATGCGGCCACCGGGCTCGGTGTAGATCACGATCGCCTTGGTCTCCTCGTCGGCCTCGAACAGCGGCATCAGCTCGGCGTAGCTAGAGCCGATGATCGCGTCGCCGCCGATCGAGACTGCGGTCGACTGGCCGAGCCCGGCCGCGGTCAGGGTCGAGGACATCTCGGTGGTCATGCCGCCGCTGCGGGAGATGACGCCGACCGACCCGGGCGTGTATGACTTTTCGGCATCTTTGGCGGGTCCGCCGATGCCGCCCATCTTGACCACATCGGGGACGATCATCCCGAGGCAGTTGGGGCCGATGATGCGAGCGTTCTGCTCGCTCGCGTACTCGACCATCTGCGCGACGTCGCCGCGCGGGATCCGTTCGGTGACGATCACGATCAGCTTGATGCCGTTCGCAAGCGCCTCCAAGACCGCGTCCTTGGTGAACGCGGGGGGGACGGTCACGACCGAGCCGTCGATCGCTTTGCCGTGGTGCTCGACCGCCTGGGCGACGGTGTCGAACACCGGCACGCCGTGCACATCGCGCCCTAGACGACCGGGGGTGACGCCGCCGACGATCTTGGCGCCCTTGCCGTAGTCCAGGCACTCACGGGTGAGGTTCACGGCCTCGCGGCCGGTGATCCCCTGAACGATGAAGGTTGTGTCTGCGTTGACCAGGATTGACATCAGGCGCTCGCATTTCCTTGGATCTTGACGACCGCCCGCCGCGCCGCCTCGTGCAGCGAGACGCTCCGGTCGGCGTACTCGACGCCGTACTTGTCGAGGATCTTGAAGCCCTCTTCTTCCCAGGCGCCCGGGATGCGGAAGATCGCGATCTTCTCGGCCGGGTCGTAGCCGAGCTCGACGCAGGCCTTGATCACGCCGCGGGCGACGATGTCCACACGCGTGTTGGAGACGATCGACATCATCACCGCGATCTTGTCGACACCCGGCTTCTGCAGGACCAGCTTCGCCAGCCCGGCGGCCTTGCGCACCGACGGGTTGCCGCCGATCTCGCAGTAGTTGGCGGGCTCGCCGCCATGGTGGCGGACCGCGTCGAACAGCGTCAGCGAGCCGCCGCCGGCGCCGATCACGAGGCCGAGGTTGCCGTCGAACTCGGTGACGTTGCCGGCGACGCCGCGATGATCCTGGGCGTCGACCTGCTCGCCGGCGAGCTCGAACGGTGTCGCCTCACGCGCCTGGCGGGTCTCCTCGTCGCCGACACCGAGCTCGTGCAGCAGCGCCTTCTGGCGTCCGCGGGCCTCGTTCTCCATGTCCATGTGCGCGTCGAGCGCGATGAACGAGCCGTCGGTCAGCTCGCCCAGCGGGTTGATCTCGGCCAGCGTCATGTCGTACTGGATGAACAGCTTCGCGAGCCGCGCGATGATCGGCGTCAGCCGGTTGAGCGCCGAGCCGGTGATCCCGAGCGAGGCGATCAGTTGCTTGGCCTGCCAGTCGGAGAACGGCCGCAGCGTCGAGAAGTGGGCGCGCGCGACGTGGTCGGGGTGATCCTCGGCGACCTGCTCGATGTCGATCCCGCCCATGTCGGAGAACAGGATCACCGGGCGCTTGCGGATCCCGTCCCAGACCACGCCGGCGTAGTACTCGTGCTTGACGCTCGCCTTGGAGTCGACCAGCACGCCACGCGGCGTGTGACCGTTGATCTCGAGATTCAGCACATGCTCAGCGTGCCGCTCGGCCTGCTCGGGATCATCGGCGAACTGCACACCGCCGGCCTTCATGCGGCCGCCGGTGAGGACCTGCGATTTGATGACTACCGGCCCGGCGATTTGCTCGGCGATCTGCCGAGCCTCCTCAGCCGTGGTGGCGAAACCGTGCTTTGTGACCGGTATACCGGCCTTGGCAACGATCGCCCGGGATTCGTATTCGAAGAAGCGCATGGCGATTTGGCAGCCTATCGCTCATGTGGTATAGACCGCGGTCTGCCCGGCAACACAGCGATGGCACAGGATCGATTGACTAACTTGGGAACGGGGCGGCCCCAGGAGAGCCCGGCGCATCGGCCGGCGTGACCCCGCCAGCCGCAGCTAGCGGGTGACCCAGGCCTCGGGATCCTCGGCGAGCTGATCGATCGTGGGCGGCAGTGCACCGCCCGCGACATCGGCGACCGTGACGTGCTCGACGACCTTGCGCAGGTTGGCGCGTACCGCGATCCACACGCGCGGGAGCGACTCGGAGGCACCGCTGTAGCGTGATTCCTCGGGCGGGGCACCCCGCACGGTCGCGAGTGGGCCCTCGACGGCCCTGATCACATCGGCGATCGTGATCGCGGAGGCTGGTTTGGCGAGCCTGAAGCCACCCTCGGCGCCGCGGTGCGAGCGGACGATGCCGGCGTGCCGCAGTTCGCCGAGGATGTTCTCCAGGAAGTTGAGCGGGATCTCTTGCGCGTTGGCGATCCGTTCCGCTTTGATCGGCTTCTCGTCGCTCGCCGCCGCGAGCTCGACGACCGCCCGGACGGCGTAGTCAGCTTTGGCCGAAATTCGCATGCGTTCGGTGAGTATTACGCCGCCGGCGGCGAAAAGCCTCTACAAACCGTACGCGGCGCGCAGGCCTTCGTCCTTGGCGGCGAGCATCTTCGCGAGCCCGACCATCACCTGGCACTGCTTCCAGCTGGCGTCGTCCTGCATCTTGCCGTCGATCATGTGCACGCCGCGCCCGTCCGGGATCGCCTCGATCACCTTCTGGGCGAACTTGACCTCTTCCGGATCGGGGCTGAACACCTTCTTGGCGATCGCGATCTGCGCGGGGTGCAGCGACCAGGCGCCGACGCAGCCCAGCAGGAACGCGGCCCGGAACTGGGTCTCGCAGCCAAGCTCGTCGCGGATGTCGCCAAACGGCCCGTAGAAGGGCAGGATCCCGGCGGAGGTACAGGCGTCGACCATGCGCGCGATCGAGTAATGCCAGAGGTCCTGCATGGCGCTGGGGCGCAGCGCGTCGGGGTTCTCGGGATCGGGATCTTCGATCGTGCGGTAACCGGGGTGCCCACCGCCGATGCGGGTCGTCTTCATCCGCCGCGAAGCCGCCAGGTCCGCGGGACCGAAGCTCATCCCTTGCATGCGCGGCGAAGCCAGCGCGATCTCCTCGAGATTGACGACGCCCGTTCCGGTCTCGAGGATCGCGTGGATCAGGATCGGCTTCTCGAGACCGGCTTTCGCCTCGAGTTGCGCCAGCAGCCGGTCGACGTAGTGGATGTCATCCGCGTGCTCGATCTTGGGCACCATGATCACGTCCAGCTTGTGGCCGATCTCGCGCACGATCGTGATCAGGTCGTCGAGCATCCACGGTGATTCGAGCGCGTTGATGCGCGTCCACAGTTGCGTATCACCCAGGTTCATCTCCTTGCCGACTCTGACGAGCCCGGCGCGCGCGGCCTCCTTGCGGTCAACCGGAATCGCGTCCTCCAGGTTGCCGAGCAGGATGTCGACGCTGGCGGCGATGCTCTGCGCCTTCGCGACCATCTTCTCGTTGGAGAAGTCGAGGAAATGGATCATGCGCGAAGGTTTGAACGGGATCTCGGTCACGGGTTTGGGAGCGCCGATCGCAAGTGGCTTGAGGTAGTCGCGTGGGTTTTGCACGGTGGTTCTCCTTTCGGTAACCGAAAGCTATCGCCGACACTGCCCGGCGCGCGGCCTGGCGGGCCCGGCTGCTTTAGGAGTGGCATCCTCTGTTCCTCACAACCGCTTCCGATCGGAGATCCGATGAGCACAGTCGAGACTGATCAGGGCGCCCGCGAAGCCAGCGGCGCGCATCCCTACGGCCGTTACCTCGAGGAATTCACGGTGGGCGACGTCTACAAGCACTGGCCGGCGAAGACCGTGACCGAGGCGGACGACCACCTGTTCTGCCTGATCACGATGAACCACCACCCGCTGCACCTCAACGACGTCTACGCGAGGGGTTCCCAGCAGGGCAAGAACGTCGTCGTCGGTCCGCTCGTCTATTCGCTGGCGCTGGGGATGAGCGTCTCGGACGTGAGCGGCAAGGCAATCGCCAATCTGGCCACCGAGGAGCTGAGCCATCCAGCGCCGGTGTTCCATGGAGACACGCTGTACTGCGAGTCCGAAGTGCTGGAGGTCAAGGAGTCGAAGTCAAAGCTCGACCGCGGCACCGTCAAGGTTCACACCCGCGTGCTGAACCAGGACGGCGTGCTCGTGGCCCAGTTCAAACGGCTGGTGCTGGTGCCCCGCAAGGAGCACGGACCGAAGGACATACCGGTAGCCGGGAACGTTGAGTAGAAATCCACACTCGGCGATCAGTAATTGTCCGAGATCAAAGCCGCCGTCGCAGCGGTAGCCTAGCCGTGTATCCAATTTGTCTGAGGAGTCCCTCGCCATGTCCCACACTGCGTTCGCGCAGCAGGCCACGACCGAAAACGCCCGTCTGAAGGCGTGGGTCGATGAGATCGCTGCGCTTGCTGAACCCGACGATATCCACTGGTGTGACGGTTCCGCGGAGGAGTACGACCAGATCGCCCAGATTCTGATCGATTCCGGGACGTTCAAGAAGCTGTCCGACGCCAAGCGCCCGAACTCGTATCTGGCGCTGTCAGACCCCGGCGACGTTGCCCGTGTCGAGGACCGCACGTTCATCTGCTCCGAGCACGAGTCGGAAGCCGGGCCGACCAACAACTGGCGTGACCCGATCGAGATGCGCACCGCTCTGGGCGAGTTGTTCGAAGGCGCGATGCGTGGTCGCACGATGTACGTGGTGCCGTTCTCGATGGGTCCGCTCGGCTCGCCGATCTCCTACATCGGCGTGCAGGTGACCGACTCGCCGTACGTGGTTGCGTCGATGCGGATCATGACCCGCATGGGTCAGGCGGCGCTCGACGTGCTCGGCCCCGAGGGCGACTTCGTCCACTGCCTGCACTCGGTGGGCTCGCCGCTCAAGCCGGGCGTCGAGGACGTGCCGTGGCCGTGCAACGCCGACAACAAGTACATCGTGCACTTCCCCGAGACGCGCGAGATCTGGTCCTACGGGTCGGGTTACGGCGGCAACGCGTTGCTGGGCAAGAAGTGCTTCGCGTTGCGGATCGCCTCGGTGATGGCGCGCGACGAGGGTTGGCTGGCGGAGCACATGCTGATCCTGAAGCTGACCTCGCCGGAGGGCGTGGTCAAGTTCGTCTCCGCGGCGTTCCCCAGCGCCTGCGGCAAGACCAACCTCGCGATGCTGATCCCAAGCCTCGAGGGCTGGAAGGTCGAGACGATCGGCGACGACATCGCTTGGATGAAGTTCGACGCCGATGGCCGTCTGCGCGCGGTCAACCCCGAGGCGGGCTTCTTCGGCGTTGCCCCGGGCACCGGTGAGGACACCAACCCCAACGCGGTCGCCACGATTCACGCCAACTCGGTGTTCACCAACTGCGCGCTGACCCCGGACGGCGACGTCTGGTGGGAGGGTCTCACGCACGAGCCGCCGGCGAAGCTCACCGACTGGCACGGCGACGCGTGGACGCCGAGCACCGGGCATCCTGCTGCGCACGGCAACGCGCGCTTCACGACGCCCGCCTCGCAGTGCCCCAGCATCGCGCCGGAGTGGGAGGACCCGGCCGGCGTGCCGATCGACGCGATCCTGTTCGGCGGTCGCCGCGCGACCGTGATCCCGCTGGTGCACGAGGCCCGCACCTGGAGCCACGGCGTGTTCATGGGCTCGATCATGTCCTCGGAGACGACCGCTGCGGCCGCCGGCGAAGTCGGCCGTCTGCGCTGGGATCCGATGGCGATGCTGCCGTTCTGCGGCTACCACATGGCGGACTACTGGCGCCATTGGCTGGCGCTCGGCCATCGCGAGGGCGCGCAGTTGCCGAAGGTGTTCTACGTCAACTGGTTCCGCAAGAGCGCCGAGGGCAAGTTCCTGTGGCCCGGCTACGGCGAGAACTCGCGCGTGCTGGCGTGGATCTTCCGCCGCTGCGAGGGCACCGCGGAAGCCGTTGACACGGTCATCGGCCGCGTGCCGCAGGTTGGCGAGGGCGGCATCGACATCTCCGGCCTGGACATCACCCAGGAGGCGATGGAGCAATTGCTGGCGGTCGACATCGACGGCTGGAAGGCGCAGTTGCCGCAGATGCACGAGCACTACGCGGCCTTCAGCGACAAGCTTCCGGGCGAGCTGCGCGAGCAGCTGGTATCGCTGGAGACGCGCCTGCGCAGCTAGGCGTTGGGCGTTGGGCGCCCGCCCAGCTAACTGTGTGGTGTAAGGCGCGGCCCCTTCGGGGGCCGCGTTTGTTTGCGTCTCTTTGCGTCTCGGCACCCGACGACGTCGCCCGTGGGACAACGACGCCTGTCCACTCGTGCGGCGGCCGGCGCTCGGGAACAGTGGTGGCGGCGCTCGGGAAGGCGTGGCGGTCGGGAACACTTAGCTGCGCTGGCTACAGTGCTGTCGAGCATCGGTGTCGCTTCCCTTCATTCCGTCTGACGCGTACATGCTGGCGTTGCAGGCCGGCGTCGTCGCCGCGCCCCGCGCGATCGGCCCGATCCCGCAGCTGCAGCGGCTGCGCGGGCGTGGCTGGGCGATCGTCCCGGTCGCCTCGATCGTCGGCGTGATCTTCGCGATCCGTTACGCGTCGGGCACCGCGACCTGGCTCACATACCTGGCGCTGGTGGCCGTGCCGGTGCTGGCGGCGCTCGCGCTTGGTTGGGTCGCGCGCGGGGCACGGCCGCCGCTGGCGATCTTCGCGGCCGGACTGTTCGTCCTCGTCTGGCGCTCGCCCGGCTCGCTCGCCGGGGAGGCCGCCGAGGCGATCCTGTCGGCGCTGAGCTGTGTGACCCTCGGGGTACTGCTCGGGGCCGTGACGCCGTCGGGATGGTTGAAGGCGGGGATCATCGCGATGTCCTGCGCCGACGTCTGGCTGGTCGCATCGGACCTGTTGCAGCATCCCAACAACGTGCTCGACGCGGCAGCGCCGGGAGGTGGTCTGCCACAGCTGCAGAGCGAGCAATTTGGTTCGGTGACGATGGGTTACGGGGACCTGTTCGTGGCGGCGCTGCTGGGCGCGATCTACGCGAAGCAGCCGACGCTCCAGCTCAGCGCCGCGCTGCTCACGTTCGCGCTCGCGTGCGTCTTCGACCTGCTGTTCTTCGTCGTCAACGAGCTGCCCGCGACCGTCCCGGTCGCGCTCGCGACCTGCCTAATGGAGCTGTGGGTGCTGCGCCGGCGTCGCTTGCCGGCACGTGCCGCGCCGGCGGGGTCGCGCAGCTAAGGGCACCTAACGACGACTGGCCAGCGCTGTGCTGGCGGGGTCGCGCAGCTTGCGCTGGCCCGACTGGCCGGTCAGTGCTGGGTGCGACCGGTCGACGCCGGCGGCCGGGACTCTTCCGCCAGCGAGGTGATCGCCAGCGCTCCGTGCGCGGCCTCGACGAGCACTTCGGTTGCTTCCTCGGCCGAGCGGGCATACAACTCGACCAGCAGGTGCACGACGATTCGATCCTCGTCATGCTTGTGGAAGCGAACGTGCGTGAAGAACTCCCTGGTCCCGTGGTCGCCGAAGGCCGCATAGGAGAGCGCATCGCCGGCGTCGGGACCGGAGCAGGTCTCGACGTCATCGGCGTCGACGGTGACCGTGCAGGAGGCGACCCACGGGGTACCGGTCACCATGCGCTCCCAGCGATCCTCGATCGGCTCCAGTCGGCCGTTGTGGAAGCCGAGGTGCGGCTGATCGTGCATGCATTCACGGCACTGCACGACCGCCTCCTGCATCTCGTCGACGACCTCGCCGCGTTGACCAGTCTCGGGGTCGATCCGGTGAATTCCCTCGTAATGAACCTGAACTTCGAGGTTCTGCGACCAGCAGCGATAACAGCGCAGCCAGCTGCGGACGTCTGTCGATCCCTCCATCACACTGATTCTACGAACTCGCCATGAGCGGGTCTCCGTCGCGCCCACATGCGCCGCTCGGAGTGCTGCTCGCGGGTGGCGCCGGCGTCCGCATGGGCGGCTCCAAGCTGACCGTCGCGCTCGGCGGTCGACCGCTGTTCAGCTATCCGCTGGCGGCGTTGTCGGCCGCGCTGGCGCGCGTCGTGGTGATCGGCAAACCGGGACTTTCGCTGCCCGGTCTGGGATCGGCGGAGGTCTGGAGCGAGCCGGCGTTGCCGCGTCATCCGCTGGTCGGGATCGTGCACGCGCTGGCGAACGCCGGCGGAGCGCCCGTGCTGGTCTGTGCGGCCGACCTGCCGTTCGTCACCCCCGAGCTGATCAGCCGCCTGGCGTGCGCGCCGTCCGGGGGCGCAGCGGCCGTGATCGCAGCCCGCGACGGCGCCTGGCAACCGTTGCTGGGTCGCTATGAGCCGGCCGCCGCAGCGCCGCTGGCGGAAGCGGCGCGCGCCGAGCGGCCGGTACGCGCAGCCGTCGCCGCGCTGGGGCCGGCGCTGCTCGAGGTTCCCGATCCGGTTGAGCTGTTCAACGTCAACACTCCCGATGAGCTCGCGCGCGCCGCCGCGATGCTCGCTCGGGGGCCGAGGCCGGGGCCGGGGTCGGGGCCGGCGGGGCCGGGGCCGGGGAGCTAGCCGAACGTGAAGTCGTAGGCGCTGACGCCCGGCGGCAGTTGCACCGTGATCAGGAACTGCGCGTCGGCTTTCAGCTTGACGAGGTTGTAGAGCCGCTGCGCCTGGACCGTGAAGTAACCGCCCGAACCCACGTCGGTGCCGGCATCGGCGGCTGGGATCGGTTGCCCGCCGAGCAGCACGCGGCCGGTGCGGGGCACGCTGCCGGCCGAGGTCATCACCAGGTAGACGTCGCGAGCCTGCACGCCGCCCTCGATCTGGGCTCCCGATGAGACGGGTGTGACCGACTCCGAGCCAACCTTCCAGCGACCGCTCAGGGCGAACTCGTTGAGCTGCAGGTCGGAGCTGGCGTGGTAGCTGCTGACACCCTGCGTCAGCGACTGCTCGAAGCCCTGTGCGCGCTGCGGGTTGAGGTAAGTCTCGGGCGTGCCCAGGTCGGCCGAGGCGATGATCGCGTGCGCGGTCATCGGCGGCGGCAGCACGTGCGCGCCGGCCTCGTAGAGCAGCGCCCGGACGGCGGCCTCGTCGGCTTTATAGTCGCCCTCGCCGAACTGCGTGTGCCGGACCTCGCCGTGGGCGTCGATCAGGTACTCGGCCGGCCAGTACTCGTTCTGGTAGGCGTTCCAGGTTCCGTAGCGATTGTCCTGGACAACCGGGTAGGTGATGCCGTCGGAGGCGATCGCCTGCCGCACGTTGCTCGCAATCTGCTCGAAGGTGAACTCCGGCGTCTCGACGCCGACGACGTCGAGGCCGTAGGCGTGATAGTGGCTGTAGAGGCCCTCGACGAACGGCAGCGTGCGGATGCAGTTGATGCAGGTGTAGGTCCAGAAGTCGACCAGCACGACGTGGCCGCGCATGCCGGCGAGCGTGAGCGGCCGCTCGCCCGGGGTGTTGAACCACTGCTGCGTTTCGGTGAACGGGGGCGCGGCGCCGAGCTTCGGCAGTGACGGCGTCTTGACTCCGGGGATCGACACGCCCGGTGCGTCCGCGACAGGAACGCCCTTGGCGGTCCTGGCGCGCGCCGCGAACCGCGACGGCGCCCGCAGCGACGCGAGCCGATTCTCGACGTTGTGCGAGGTCTCGAGCGCATGCGTCGGGTCGATCAGGAAAGCCGGCAGCGATTTGTCCTTGGCGAGCGCCTCCTCGAAGCGCACGTCGAGATTGAAGGCCATCGCGACGCCGGTCGCCAGCAGGACGATGCCGAGCGCGCGCTCGACCGTGTGTCCCCGTGCCGCGGCGCGCACGCGTCCCAGCACCGCGCGTCCGCCGAACCCGTACAGCAGCAGCATCGCCGCCAGGCCGGCGGAGTATGAGAGCGCAACCAGCACCACACGCGGCGTCGGGCCGGTCGAGGCGCTGACCGACGTGACTGCCGCGAGAATCGGCCCGGCGCAAGGCGCGCACACGAAGCCGAGCGCACCCCCGACGCCGACGCCCGTCCAGAAACCGTCGCCGCGCGTCTTGGGACCGAAGCGTGCGAGCCGCGAAAGCGGCGCTTGCACGTACTTGCCGACCTCCGGGATCAGCATCAGCAACCCGAAGGCGATCAGCACGACGATCGCCACCCAGCGGGCCGCGCCGCTGGCCAGGCCGACGCCCTGCACCAACTGCGCCAGCGCCACGATCGCGATCGTGAACGTGGCCGCCAGACCCAGCACGATCCCGAGTGGACGTCGCGCGCCGCCTAAGGCACTAGCGGACAGCAGCGCCGGGAGCACCGGGAGCACGCACGGCGTGATCGCGGTGCCGGCACCAGCGACCACGGCGAACAGCATCAACAGCAGCATCTGGTGACAAATGATGCTCAGCGGTTATTTCGGATGGATTAACCCCCCGTTGCGTAGCTGTGCGAGTGCGATTGAGCGTGCTACGCATTGCGCACATATGGCGCAATACGTAGCACGCTCAGCCTGCGCGCGAGATCGCGTCCCGTTATCCCCCGATCGCGGACATCGTGCGCTGCGGCTGGATGAAGCCCGGCTCGCCGATCTGGTGCTTTAGCTCCTTGCGCCAGACCGCGTCGCGGATGATCTGCTCCAACTCGCCGTCGCCGGCACCTTCGCGCAGCGGCCCGCGCAGATCGGTCTCGTGCAGCGAGAACAGGCACGTACGCAGGCGACCGTCGGCGGTCAGGCGGATCCGGTTGCAGTCCGCGCAGAAGGGCTCGGACACCGGGTTGATGAAGCCGATCCGTCCGCGCCCGTCGGCGAACCGGTATACCCGCGCGGTGGCGCTCGGCTCGCGCGGCTCGGGCTCGAGCGGGTAGACCGCATGGATCGCGGCGCGGGCCTCGGCGCCGGTCAGCACCTGCTCCGCGCTCCAGCCGTGGTCCGCGTCGAGCGGCATGAACTCGATAAAGCGAACCTCGAAGCGCCCCTCGCGCGCGAGCTGCGCGAACGGAATCAGCTCCTCCTCGGTGAAGCCGCGGATCGCGACCGCGTTGATCTTGATCGGATGCGCCCGGGGGAGAGCGGCGAGTGTCTGCAAGCCGCGCAGCACCTGCGGCAGCGCGTCGCGACGCGTGAGCTCGTAGAAGCGGTCGCGCTGCAGCGAGTCGAGCGACACGTTGAAGCGGTCCACGCCGGCGCTCACGAGCGCCGTGGCGTCGCGCTCCAGCAGGTAACCGTTGGTGGTCAGCGACAACTCGTGCACGTCCTCCAAAGCCGCCAGCATCGCGGCCAACACCGGAAAGTCGCGCCTGACGAGCGGCTCGCCGCCGGTCAGGCGGACGTGGTGCACACCCATCGCCGCGAGTAGCTCGACGATCCGCGTGATCTCTTCGAACGTCAGGATCTCAGCGCGCTCCACCCATGGCAGCCCCTCGGCCGGCATGCAGTACTGGCAGCGGAAGTTGCAGCGGTCGGTGACCGACACGCGCACGTCGCCGATCAGGCGTCCGTGTCCGTCACGCAGAGGCTGCACCGTCATCGGCTAAGGCTACCCGGCCGTCGCGGGGAGGTAGCGCAGTGGCGCTCCCGGTGCCGGCCCGCGGGCCAGCACCACAACAAACGCGGGTGCGTCACCGATCCGGGAAATTCGCGCCAGCGAATCTCCCAAGGACGCGCGTCAGCGCGTCCCTAGCCCCGCCCGCTGCTCGAGCGAGCGCAGCAGTCCGGGGACGTCGACGCCCGGGTCCTGCCCCGCGAGCCACTTCTGCGCCTCGCGGCGGCCGCCGGCGGCGCGCAGGCCGTGCTCGCCGTACTCGGCGTGGAAGTCCGCGAGCGCGTGCGCGCGACGCGCGGACAGCCGCCGCGCCGGCAGGTCGAGGCTGAGCCGGTGCTCTTCGAGCGCGTCGATCAGCGTCTCGATGCCGCGTGGAGGCGGGACCGAGGAGACGGACACGACGCGGGTGCCCTTGGCGCCGACCGAGCGCAGCGCCGAGTGCAGGTCCGCCATCGCACGCTGCGCGACGCGCCCGAGGTCGGCCTTGGTGACGACCAGCACGTCGGGCACCTCCATGATCCCGGCCTTGAGGAACTGCAGCACGTCGCCGGAACCTGGCTGGACCACGACCACGACCGAGTCGGCGACGTCCGCCACCTCGGTCTCGGACTGGCCGACGCCGACGGTCTCGATCACGACCACGTCGAACGCGACCGCCAGCGCGTCGGCGGCCGCGCGGGTCGCCGGCGCGAGCCCGCCGAGGCGCTCCCCGGCGGCCATCGAGCGGATGAACACGCGGCGGTCCAGCGGGTCGTAGTCGATTCGCGCGCGGTCGCCGAGCAACGATCCACCCGATAGCTTCGAGCTCGGATCGACCGCCAGCAGCGCCACCGATCGCTGCCGCTGGCGCCAGCCTGCCACCAGCCGCGAGAGCAGCGTCGACTTGCCGACCCCGGGCGGACCGGTTACGCCGACTATGTGCGCTGCAGCCTCGGCGCCGGCGACGGCCGGCGAGACGGCCGCCAACAACTCGTCGGCCTGTTCGCGGGCCGCCGCGGCCCGGCTTTCGACCAGGTTGAGCGCCGCCGCCGCGGCGCTCAGGTCACGCTCTCGCAAGCGCTCGCCGAGCGCGCGGCCATCGGCTACGTTCAAGCCGGTGCGGCGGAGTCCACGCCGTTACGCGCTGCCACCAGGGCGATGATGTCCCGCATCATCTGGTTGAGGTTCCAGTCCTTCGGCGTGTACACCGCGGCGACGCCCGCTTCACGCAGGGTCGCGGCGTCGGCCTCGGGGATGATCCCGCCGACGACGACCGGAATGTCCCCGGCGCCGGCTTCGCGCAGCGCCTCGAGCACCGCTGGGATCAGTTCGGAGTGCGATCCGGACAGGATCGAGAGCCCGACCACGTGCACGCCCTCCTGCGCGGCTGAGGTGGCGATCTGCGAGGGCGTCAGGCGAATGCCCTCGTAGACCACGTCCATGCCCGCATCGCGGGCGCGCACGGCGATCTGCTCGGCGCCGTTGGAGTGACCGTCGAGCCCGGGCTTTCCGACCAGGAACTTGAGCCTGCGGCCGAGTGCCTCGCTGACACGCTCGACCTCCTCGCGAACCTCGCCAACCTCGTCGCTGGAGACGCCGGCGGCATCGCCCACGCCGGTCGGGGCGCGATACTCGCCGAACACCTCGCGCAGCGTCCTGGACCACTCGCCGCCGGTCGCGCCGGCGCGCGCGGCGGCGATGCTCGCCGGCATGATGTTCTCGCTGCTGTCGCGCGCGACGCGCGCCAGCTCTACGAGCGCGGCGTCGACGGCGGCCTGGTCGCGCCCGGCGCGCCACTGCGCGACGGCCGCTTTGCGCTCGGCCTCGACGGCGGGGTCCACGACCAGGATGCCGCCGTCGGCATCGGCCGTCAGCGGCGAGGTCTCGGTCGTGTCGAAGCGATTCATCCCGACCACGGTCAGCTCGCGGGACTCGATCCGCCGCCAGCGTTCGCGGTGGGACTCGACCAGCCCGGATTTCATGTAGTCGACCGCCTCGACCGCGCCGCCGTGCTCGGCGACGCGCGCCATCTCGTCGCGCGCCCCGGCGACGAGCTCGGCGACCAGCCCCTCCATCACCTTGGAGCCCTCGAAGATGTCCCCGTACTCGAGCAGGTCGGTCTCGTAGGCGAGGATCTGCTGCAAGCGCAGCGACCACTGCTGGTCCCACGGCCGCGGCAAGCCGAGCGCCTCGTTCCAGGCGGGCAGCTGCAACGCGCGCGCACGCGCGTTGCGTCCGAGCGTGACGGCCAACGCCTCCAGCGTGATCCGGTAGACGTTGTTCTCGGGCTGGGCTTCGGTGAGGCCGAGTGAGTTGACCTGGACGCCGTAACGGAAGCGCCGCAGCTTCTCGTCGCTGACGCCGTAGCGCTCACGCCCGAGCTCCTCCCACAGCAGCGACATCGCCCGCAGCTTGGCGTGCTCTTCGATGAACCTGACGCCGGCATTGACGAAGAACGAGATGCGTCCGAAGACGCTGCCCATCAGCTCGCCGGGGACCCGCTCACGGACGGCGTCGAGCACGGCGATCGCGTTGCTCATCGAGTAGGCGATCTCCTGCACCGGTGTCGCGCCGGCCTCCTGCAGGTGATAGGAGCAGATGTTGATCGGGTTCCATTTGGGAACGTGCACGACCGTGTAGGCGATCATGTCGGCGATCAGACGCATGCTCGGGCCGGGCGGGAACGCGTAGGTGCCGCGGCTCAGGTACTCCTTGAGGATGTCGTTCTGGGTGGTGCCCTGCAGCTGATCCTCAGTCGCACCCTGTTCCTGCGCCGCGACGATGTAAAGCGCCAGCAGCCAGGCGGCGGTCGCGTTGATCGTCATAGAGGTGTTCATGACGTCGAGCGGTATGCCGCTCACGAGCGTCTCCATGTCGCCCCGGTGAGCGACCGAGACGCCCACCTTGCCCACCTCCCCGCGCGCCAGCTCGTCGTCGGGGTCATAACCGGTCTGCGTCGGCAGGTCGAATGCGATCGACAGGCCGGTCTGCCCTTTGGCCAGGTTACGGCGATAAAGCTCGTTCGAACGCTTCGCGTCCGAATGGCCGGCGTAGGTCCGCATCATCCACGGGTTGTCCGGCTTTGGCAGTCGTGAGGAAGGCGTTGGCTCCATGGCGGGATTGTATGAGCCTCCGGTCGCTGCGGCCGGCACGGTAGCCTGCGCGCATGCACGATCAGATAGCGGCTGCGCACGGGCGGAAGTGATGCGGGTTATCGACTGTCTTCATCTCGGCCGCGCGCGCGTGATC
Organism: uncultured Solirubrobacterales bacterium; assembly: GCA_963709135.1. GTDB lineage: Bacteria > Actinomycetota > Thermoleophilia > Solirubrobacterales > Solirubrobacteraceae > Palsa-465. The sequence goes on from CAVPVI010000015.1 coordinate 944,066, forward strand.
GGGTCCTGGCAGGTGGGCGGCGTGCTGATCGATCCGGGACCGTCGTCATGCCTGCCGACGTTGCTCGGAGAGCTCGGCGACTGGCGTCCGCAGGCGTTGCTGCTGACCCATATCCACCTCGACCATGCCGGCGCGAGCGGGTCGCTCGTGCGCCGCTGGCCCGATCTCGAGGTCTACGTACACGAGCGCGGCGCGCGCCACATGGCCGACCCAGCGCGTTTGCTCGACAGCGCCAAGCGGCTCTACGGCGATGACATGGATCGCCTCTGGGGCGAGTTCATCGCTGTACCGCAAGCACAGTTGCGAATCCTGCACGGGGGCGAGCGGCTGTCGCTGGGGGGCGCTGAGTTCGAGGTCGCCTACACCCCCGGCCACGCCTCACATCATGTCTCCTACCTGTGCGACGGTACCGCGTTCGTCGGCGACGTCGGCGGCGTGCGGACCGCCGACGGCGGGCCGGCGATCCCGCCGACGCCACCGCCCGACGTCGATCTGGAGGCATGGCATCGCTCGCTGGAGCTGATCGCCGCGTGGGCGCCGAAGCGGCTGGCGATCACCCACTTCGGCGCCGAGGAGAACGTCGACGCGCACCTGGCCCAGGTCGCTGACCGGCTCGACGAGTGGGCCGAGCTCGCGCTCGAGAACGACGAGCAGCAGTTCAGCGAGGCGGTCATGGCCGAGCTTCTGAGCTCGATGACGCCCGCGATGATCGGTGCCTATCAGCAGGCGGCGCCGCTTGACCAGTGCTACGCGGGCCTGCGCCGCTACTTGCAAAAACGAGGCTCGCTCTAGCAGGGGAATCGCGCGCCAGCGCGCCGGCGCGGTTTGCAACCTGGGAGATTCGCGCTAGCGAATCTCCCAAGGGAATCGCGCGCCAGCGCGCCGGCGCGGTTTGCAACCTGGGAGATTCGCGCTAGCGAATCTCCCAAGGGAATCGCGCGCCAGCGCGATTCCCCGCTATCCTGGCCGGATGTCGGTGACGTTCGAGCAGCCTCGCGTCAGCGGGCCCGGCTCTGGACTTGGCGGTCCGTGGCACGTCGTGGTTCTCAACGACGACCACAACACGTTCGATCACGTCGCCGAGACGCTCGCGCGGCATCTTCCCGGTGTCAGCCTCGCCGATGGCTACCGGTTCGCCGACCGTATTCATCACACGGGTTGCGCGATCGTCTGGAGCGGCGCGCGCGACGACGCCGAGTCATATTGGGACAAGCTCGACGGGGCCGGGCTGACGATGGCCCCACTCGAATCCCAATAGCGAGGTTGCGTCAGGCCGCGCCCGCCGCAACCTCGTCGTGCCAGACGTACACGATTGGGATCTGGTACTTGCCCGTGAAGTGCGCGCGGAACTCGATCAGCTCAGGCGACTCCCAGAACCGGTACCAATCTTCCTTGGAGTCGAACCAGAGCATCTGGTTGATCTTGTACATGTCGTCGCGAGAGCGGTGCACCGCGTACCGGGTCGCGCCGTAGCGTAGCGACAGCGGCGACAGCTCGGCGACGGCATCGGCGAACAGGTCGCCACGCATGATCGTCGCGTACCAGGGAATGTGGACGACGCCGGCCACCGGCTAACCACCAACCTCCGCGCGGATCGCACCCGGCCCTTGCGCGGTCTTGCCCTGGCCTTCGGCGGTCGCGCCGACGAGGATGGCGATCTTGCCGAGGTGCTTGTTGTCGCGCAGCAGTTGATGCGCATCGGCGACCCTCTCGAAGCCCATCGTCTGCCAGAGCACCGGCCGCACCTTGGACTCCTCGATCAGCTCGTTGGCCTTGGTCGCCTCCCAGGCGTTGGCGAAGTGCGAGCCGATGATCTCCTTCTGGCGCATCCACAGGTAGCGGACATCGAAGTCGAGCTCGTAGCCGGAGGTGGCGCCGCAGATCACGACCTTGCCGAACGGCTTGCAAACGAGCACCGAAGTCGGGAAGGTCGCCTGGCCGACGTGCTCGAACACGACGTCAGGCGGTCCGCCGAGAATCTCCTCGACCTTGTTGGCGAACCGGCGTGACTCCTTGAAGCGCGCCTTCTCCTGGACAGGATCCTCGCCGCCGCGGCGCATCATCCCGGAGAACTCGCGACGGTCGATCCAGCCGACGGCGCCGAGCTGCTCGATCAGCGCGCCCTTCTCGGCGCTCGACACGACGCCCACGCAGTCAGCGCCGGTGAGCGCGCACAGCTGTGTCGCGAACACCCCGAGGCCGCCCGCCGCGCCCCAGATCAGCACGCGGAAGCCGGCCTGGATCTGGCAGCGGTCCATCAGCATCCGGTATGCGGTGAAGTAGGTCAGGCCGTAGGAGGCCGCATCCTCCCAGGAGAGGTGCTTGGGCTTGTGCAGCAGCTGCTGCGCCTGCACCTTGCAGAACTGTGCGAACGAGCCCCAGCTCGTCTCGTAGCCCCAGATCTGCTGCGAGGGCGCCGCCAGCGGGTCGAAGCCGTGCACCTCGGGATCCTCATAGGAGGCCTGGTTGCAGTGCACCACGACCTCGTCGCCGGGCTTCCAGCGGGTAACGCCGGGTCCCACCTTCCAGACCACCCCGGAAGCATCCGAACCACCGATGTGATGGTCCTCGTTGGGGTGGTAGCGGAACACCGAGATCGGCTGTCCGAGCGCCGCCCAAACGTTGTTGAAGTTAACGCCCGCCGCCATCACGCGCACGACGACCTCGAAGGCTCCGGGCTCCGGGACCTCGATCTCCTCGAGCTGGATGGCGTCCGCCGGCTCGCCGAAGCGATCCTCCCGGATCACCCACGCGGGCATCGTGGGTGGGAGTTCGCCGGGCTCTACATCGACCTTCGCGACATCGGTGATATCTAGCGCCATGCGGGCATCCTAGCCGTTATGGGGTGAGTAGTGCACTTTCGCCCGAGGGCCGCTGCGCGGTCACCGTGAGCGCCGCCGGCGCGACTCCAGAACCGCCTGCGAGCTGCGCGTGGGTGCCTGCAGCGGGCGTCGCGGACAGCGTGTAACGGCCGGGCGCCAGATCGACGCTCAGCTGGCCGAAGGAGGCCGAATCGATCGGACCGCTGAGCGCGATCGTGCGCCCGCCAGAGCCGCGGGAGGCGACGCTCAGGCGCAGTGCCCGCGTCGCCTGGTTGGCGATCGCGATGATCAACGGGCCGCCGCCGACGGTGGCGGGGGAGACCGATACGGCGCTGGGACCGATGTAGACGCTCTCGTTCAGCGCCGGCGGCGGCGTTGGGCGGCCGGCCGTCTGCGCGGCGCCGCATCCCGACAGTGCGCTCGCGCCGGTCGCCGCGAGCAGGGCCAACGCCGTCCTGATCATCTCGCGACGATACCGCGGCGAGCAGCTCTGCAAAGCGGCGTTCACGCTGTCCGGCGAGACGAGTATCACCGTCGTCATGGATGTTTCCGAGCAGCCGCTGGCGAGCGCCGAGTTCGTCGCCGTCGACACCGAGACCAACGGATGCAGCGGCGATCAATGCGAGCTGACGGAGGTCGGCGCGGTGCTCGTCGGCGGTGGCGAACTGCACGATCGCTGGGAGTCGCTCGTGCACACCAACATGCCGCTGGGGCGTGGCATCCAGCGCTTCACCGGGATCACGCAGGAGCTGATCGACGGCGCACCGGAGCCCGACGCGGTACTGCCGTCGCTAGAGCTGCTGCTGCGCGGGCGCGTGATGGTCGCTCACAACGCCGCGTTTGACCGGCGCGTGCTGGCGCAGGCGTTCACGCGGATCGGTCTGCGGTGGCCGGACCCGCCGACGATCTGCACGGTCGCGCTGGCACGCGCGCTGCTGCCACTGCAACGCGAGCGCCGCCTGAGCGCGCTGGCGGACGCGCTCGGCATCGAGGTGGCGGTGAGCCACCGGGCGCTGGCCGATGCCGAAACCTGCGCCCGCGTCCTGTGCGCGCTGTTCCCGCGCCTGTGCGCCCACGCGGGCACCGTCGCGCAGGCGCTGTCGATGCTGGCGCCGCGCCGCCGGCGCGCCGCCGGCTCGCGCCGTCGCCGACGTGAATGGGCGCTCGGCCACGAGCTCACGCCGCAGCTCGAGTTCGACCAGCTGCCCAGCGACCCCGGCGTGTACATCTTCCGCGACGCCGACGGGGCGCCCCTGTACGTGGGCAAGTCGGTGTCGATCCGCAGCCGCGCGCGTGCACACTTCGCTCCGTCGACACAGCGTGCGGCGTGGACGCAGCGCGCACGGATCGTCGATTACCGCGCAACCTGCTCGGAGCTGGGAGCGTTGGTGACCGAGAACCGTCTGATCAAGGAGCTGCGTCCGCCCGGGAACGTGCGCCTGCGCAGCGAGGACGATCGTCTCTGCTACATCCGCTGCCGGCTCGACATCGCCTTTCCGGTGCTGGAGATCGCCCCACAACCGGCCGCCGGCCATGCCGTCAGCATCGGGCCGCTGCGCGGGCGGCGCTGGGTCGCGGAGCTGGTCGAGCAACTCGAGTCGCTGTTCGCGCTGCGCCATTGCGGGCGGCGGCTGGTGCGCCGCGAGTACCCATCCGCCTACGGCCAGATGGGACGCTGCCTGTCCCCGTGCCTCGGCGATCTGGATCCGAACGTGTACCGACGGCGGCTGGACGAAGCGCTGCGGATGTTCGTGGGAGGTTCAGACGCGCGGGCAGCGCTGCTGGCCGCCGTCGAGCGCCAGATGCGCGAGGCGGCGGCCGGCCGCCGCTACGAGCGTGCCGCCGCCCTGCGGCGGCGCGCACAGCGGTTGCGAACGATCCTCGAGCGGATCGACGGGGCGCTCGCGGCCACGCATGCGCACCCGCGGCTGGTGCTGGCGTCGCATCCGACGCAGCCGCGGTGCGATGCGCTGTGGCTCGCCGGCGGGCGGCTGGTGGAGTTCTGCGAACTGCCGGCGGACCTTGCGGAATGCGAGCGTCAGTGCAGCCGCGCGATCGCGCGCGCCGGACGCGCGGGCGAGCTCGGCGCGTACGTGCCGCCGGCCGAGATCGACGAGCTGCGGATCATCGCCGCGTACCTGGCCACGCATCCCGACACGCCGGAGCTGAGCCTCGAGCCGGCGCCGACCCGCGCCGCGCTGGCCGCGTTCGTGGATCAGGCGAAAGGCAGCTCGACGATCTCGCCCTCCGCGGGGGCGGCCCCGGCGGTCACGAGCGCGCCGACCGGCGCCTCGCGCCTGATCAGCGCGAGCGCGATCGGGCCCAAGCGCGGCGAACTGGCCGCGCTTGTGACGCGCCCGACGGAACGCCCCTCGTAGCTCAGCTGCGTACCGGGCGCCAGCGGCGTCAGCGTCCGCAAGCCGCGCAGCTGGCGATTCGGCTTGCCGCGATAGAACAGGCGCGCGACCGTCTCCTGACCGACATAGCAGCCCTTGGTGAACGAGACCGCGCGCTCGTTGAGCCCGGCTTCCTGGGGGATCACGGTGTCATCGAGATCGATGCCGTAGCGCGGCCGGCCGCGCTCGATGCGCAGGCATTCGGCGATCTGCTCGCTCACCTGCACCGCCCCGGCGCTCAGCAGAGCGGCCCGCAGCGCGTCGGTGTCGGCGCTGTCGTACAGCAGGTCGACCCCTGTGTCGGTGCGGATCGCGCGGGCGCGCACGGCGCCTGCGTCCTCGCCGACGCGCAACTCGAGGTGGGCATGCTCGCGGTCGCCGAGCCATGCCTCGACGCCGCAGACCTTGGCCGATTGCGGGCCCAGCAACGACAGCAGCCCGCGCTCCAGGGTGCGCTTGTGCAGTTGCACGTCGTAGCCGATCGAGAAGCGCCGGATCACGTTGAACAGCTCCTGCAGCGCGACGCGCTCGGTGTCGAGCAGCAGCTCGTCGCCGGCATCCAGGATCCTGACGTCGCCGAGCATCTTTCCCTTCGGCGACAGGAACGCCGCATAGCAGCCGGCGCCCGGTTGCAGCGACTCGACGTCATTGCTGACCTGACCCTGCAAGAACGCCTTGGCGTCGGATCCTGCAAGTGCTAACTTGCCACGCTCGGAGCGGTCCAGTAGTCCGCACTGGCGCGTGACCGTCGCGTATTCGCTTTCGAGCGCGCCCAGTGAAGTCACGCCCCAAATCATAGGCAACGGGCTTTCGTGGCTTGACGCTAGGCCAGGTTTAGGAATACCATAATCAGAGTCGTGGCGCAACGTGAAGTGAACCCCGTGTCGGCCGCGGTCGAGGATTACGCCAAGGCTATCTACGCGCTCCAGGAGCGCGGATCGAGTCGCGTCACCACGACCGCGATCGCCGAGCGCCTCGGGGTGACGCCCGCGTCGGCCTCGGGCATGGTCAAGCGGCTTGGAGAGCTGGGGCTGGTCGAGCACGAGCCCTACCGTGGCGTCGCGCTCACCGATCAGGGGCGGCGCGTGGCGCTCGAGGTGATGCGCCATCACCGGCTGCTCGAGCTGTATCTGTTCCAGAGCCTCGGGGTGCCGTGGGACCAGGTACACGCTGAGGCCGAGGTGCTCGAGCACGTGCTCTCCGACGAGCTCGAGGAGCTGATCGCCGAGAAGCTGGGCAACCCCACTCGCGATCCGCATGGCGATCCGATCCCGACGCGCGACCTGCAGATCGAGCAGACCGCGACCAGCAGCCTGCAGTCACTGGACGCCGGAGCACGCGGGACGTTCACGCGCGTCTCGGACTCCGACCCGGACATGCTGCGCTTCCTCGCGCAGCGCGGCATCGCGCCTGGCGACCACTTCGAGGTGATCGACAAGCAGCCGTTCGGCGGGCCTCTGTTCGTCCGCTTCGGCGACGACATCCACGTCCTCGGTGGCGCGCTCGCACAGGCGATGCGCGTGGAGACTGCCAAGACGACGGCAGCGCCCGAGCCTTCCGGCGCCCGTCCCCGGTAAGCTCGAACCAGCAACATGGCCCTCGCGGAGACCTTCAACGAGATCGTCGGCTCGCTGCCCGACGACTGGACCGACCTCGAGCTCGATCTGCGGATCTTCGAAGAGCGCCGCTACGTCGACGCGGCGCTGCTGCTGGTGCAGTGCAACGCGCAGCCGTACTCCAAGCACGACTGGCATTGGCGGCTGCTGGTAGCGCATCGCTTCGGCCATGCTGCCTCGACGAGCGCGGTTCATGGCGCGTTGCAGTTGCTCGACGACACCGGGATAGACGGCGAGCTGGCGCTGCGCGAGGTGCGCACCGGGCGCGCCGAGGTCGTGCAGATGTGGGGCCGGCCCGAGTCCGCGCGCGAAGAGTTCAGGAAGCTGCGCTCGCAATAGGCTCACCTGGAGGGTAGGAACGTGCGGTCGAACATCTGCGCGAGGTCAGGCTGGCGCTTGACGATTCCGAACCGCACCTCCCAGCGTGCCCACGCGCGCAACGTGGCGGGACCGAGCGCGCCGAAACCGCCCACCCGCGGCAGGAACGCCGGCAGCTCGGCCTGCAGCTGCTCGGCGACGAGCGCCGTCGAGAGGCCCGGCACGAGCGACTCGAGCGCCCGCTCGCCAGCCTGTGGGTGCGCCAGCACCGCGTCGTAGCCACGCACGAGCGCGTGTACGACCTCGTGTGCCAGCTGCGGGTGCGCGTGCAGCTGCGCGGCCGTGGCGCACAGCAGCAACTCCGGGTAGGGGGGTGCGCCGTAGTCCTCGACCCTGAACACGTGGAATCCCGGGCGCGTGTGGGCGAGCGTGACCCCCTCGTCGTTCCAGAAGGCGGTGGCGGCGGCGACGCGACCGCTGAGCAGGTCGGCGACGGCGTCGTAGCCGATCGTGATCGTGCGCACGCTGCCGGGATCGCCACCGGCGCCCGCCACCACCGAGTCCAGCACCGCCAGATCGCTGGGGTCGCCCGTGACGCCGACCAGCTGCCGATCGAGCTCGCGTGGGGTCGTGATCCGTGGCGCGGCGATCACGGATGCCAGCGGCCGCTGCACGACCGCCATGATCGCGACGAGCTTCTGTCCCTGCTGGCGGGCGATCGCGAGGTCGTGGATGTCGAGGATCGCGAAGTCCGTGCGGCCGGTCAGCAGCAGCCTGACCGCGTCGGTGCTGGCCGACGGCACGATCACGCGCAGCGCCACGCCGGCATCGCGGTCGTAGCCGCGCGCGATCGCCTCGTAGATGCCCACGTGGATCGCGTTCGGCGTGAAGTCGAGCACCAGCGAGGCGCTCCGTACGCGGGATGTGGCCCGCGGGCCACATCCCGCGAGCAACGCAGCAGCCAGCGCGGCCGCGATCAGCGATATGGCCCATCGCGACCTCGTTGCGCTCACCGGCAGCACGTTCGCGCGACGCTGAGCACTACGTGGGCTCGACCCTGTCGCGGAGCAGCGTGAAGCGTGAGGGGGTCATGACGCCAGCCTAGCTCAACTACCATGGTCCACAGACATGCGTCGACGCGTAACGTTCAGCCGCAACCTCACGCTGTCGCTGTCGCGAACCTGTCGCTGCTACTGCAAGTACTGCGCGTTCGCGACGCACCAGGCGCATCTGCACGAGCCCGACGAGGTGCTCGCGATCCTCGACCGGGCGGTCAAGCGCCACCGCGTAAAGGAGCTGCTGGTGCTGACCGGCGAGCGTCCCGAGGTGAACGCGGGGGTCGCCGCGAAGCTGGCGGAGCTGGGTTTCGCGGATTTCGTCGGGTATGTCTCGTGGGTGTGCGAGCGCGCGCTGGAGCGCGGGCTGCTACCGCACACCAACCTGGGCGTGCTCGACGGCGCCGATCTCGCGCGCTTACGCGAGGTGACCGCTTCGCAGGGGCTGATGCTCGAGTCGATCAACCCCGATCTGGTCGCTCACCAGGGGTCGCCGACCAAGCACCCGGCGCGGCGGCTGGAGACGATCAGCGCCGCCGGCGAGCTGCGGATCCCGTTCACCAGCGGCATCCTGGTCGGGATCGGCGAGCGGGAGGACGAGCGCGTGGCGGCGCTCGAGGAGCTTGCGGCTTTGCACGCGCGCTATGGGCACCTGCAGGAGGTGATCCTGCAGAACTTCGTGCCCCACCAGAGCTACTACGGGCGCGAGCCGGCGCAGATCGCCGGCGAGGCGGCGCGCGAATACTGGCGCACCGGGCTTGCGGCGGGCCCGCAGCTGGACGCGCCGTCGTGGTCGTCCGAGGTCACCCTGGAGCAGATGCGCCGGCTCGTGGCCGAAGCCCGCCGGCTGCTGCCGGGCGTCGGCATCCAAGTCCCCCCGAACCTCTCGGACTGGTGGGTGGCGCTCGTGGACGCCGGCGCCAGCGATCTCGGCGGCCTGTCCGCCAACGGCGACCACATCTCGCCCGAGCATCCGTTCCCATCGCCGGCGCTGGTCCGCAAGCGCCTGGCGGAGCACGGCTACGCGCTCAGCGAGCGACTTTGCGTGTACCCCGAGTACATCGATGCGCAGTGGCTCTCGCAGGGTGTGCTGGACGTGATCAAGCGCAGCTATTGGTCGTTCATCCCGCGGCGCGGTAGCGGCCGGCGCACCGAGGTGAACGTCTCCCCGGATCTGGCGGGGCGCGCGATCGCCAAGGGCGCGGCCGGGCTGGAGCTGTCGGGCGAAGAGCTGACGGCGCTGTTCGCCGAGCGCCGGCCCGAGGTGATCGAAGAGCTGCGCGCGGCGGCGGACGAGCTGCGCCGCTCGCTGGCCGGCGCGACGGTCACGTTCGTCGTGAACCGCAACATCAACGTCTCGAACATCTGCACGGTCGGTTGCGCGTTCTGCGGCTTCGGTCAGGGAAGGCGCTCGCCAGACGCGTACGAGCACTCCGAGGAGGAGTTCGCGCAGCGCGTGCTCGAAGCGGTGCGCTACGGGGCCACCGAGCTCTGCATCCAGTCCGGCATCCACCCCGACTGGGGCCTGGCCGACTACGAGCACTGGCTGAGGTTCGCCAGGCAGCTGGCGCCGGCGCTGCATCTACACGCCTACTCGCCGATGGAGGTCGCGCACATGTGCGACATCTCCGGGTTGCCCGCGACCGAGGTGTTCGAGCGGCTCCGCGCCGCCGGGCTGGGCTCGACGCCGGGAACCGCCGCCGAGGTGCTGCACGACGGCGTGCGCGAGCGGATCTCGCCCAACAAGCTGCCGGTGGCGCGCTGGATCGAGATCATCGAAGCGTCGCATGCGGTCGGGCTGCGCTCCACCGCGACGGTCATGTTCGGGCACATCGAGGAGCCCTGGGAGCTGGCCGAGCACATGCGCGTCGTGCGCGCGCTGCAGCAGCGCACGGGTGGCATCACCGAGTTCGTGCCGCTGTCGTTCATCCCGTTTCACACGCTGCTGGGGCGCACGCACGGGATCGAGGAGATCACCCCGGAGGAGAACCTGAAGCACACCGCGGTGTTCCGGCTGGCGCTCGGCCGCACGGTTGGCAACCTGCAGGCGAGCTGGGTGAAGATGGGGCTGGAGGCTGCGACCGAGTCGCTACGCTGGGGCGTGAACGATCTCGGCGGGACGCTGATGGAGGAGTCGATCTCGCGCCTGGCCGGCAGCTATCACGGCGTCAAGCTCGATCCCCAGGATCTGATCGCGGCGGCGCACGGGGCTGGACGTCCGGCCGCGGAGCGCACCACGCTGTACGAGATCCGTCGCCGGCACGAGCTTCCCAGCGAGGCGCTGGCACGATGAGCGTCGGGCGTACGCCGGCGCTGTTCGCCGGCGTCGAGCCGCTCGAGGTGTTCGCCGAGTTGCTCGCCGAAATCGATGCCGACCCGTCCTCGACCGAGTTCTACGACCGTATCTGCGAGGCGATCTGCCGGCTGACGACGATGCGCCGCGCGGCGATCTTCATGTCCGGCGCCAGGGGCAGGCAGGTGCGCGCGGTCGGCGCGCACGGGATCGCCACCGACCAGCTCGCGGTGCTGCGCCCGACGCTGCTGGCGACGCCGATCGCCCAGCAGGCGCTGCGTGCCGACCAAGTGATCGTGGTCTCGGAGGGGATCGACCGGGCGCTGCCGGCTGACTACGCCCAGGCGCTCGGGATCACGACGTTGGTGTGCACGCCGATGTCGGCCGCCGGACTCGCCTACGGCGTGATCTGCGCTGACCGCGGCGGCGTGCCGTTCGAGCTGACCGATGGTGAGCGCCACCTGCTGTGGACGCTCGGCAAGACGGCGGCCCTGGTCGCCACCGCCAGGATCGCCACGACTCAGCAGGAGCAGTCCCGGCGGCTGGGCGAGCGGCTCGGGCTCGCGCGCGAGATCCACGAGCGCGTGCTGCAGCGCCTGTTCGGGGTATCGCTCGCGCTGAGCGCCGAGCACGGGCTCGACGCGCGCGAGCGCGAGCGCTGCCGGATCGAGTTGCAGGAGGCGATCCGAGATCTGCGGGCGGCGCTGGAGCGGCCGCTGGCGCCGGTCCCCGGGGACACCGGCGTGACCCTGACCGAGGAGCTCGAGCGCCTGCACGCGGCGGGGACGCTGCCGCTGCGCGCCAGCTGGCCGGCGGCGCTGGAGCTCGCCGGCGAGCTCGACGCGCTGGCGCAGTCGTTTCTGGCGGAAGCGCTGCGCAACATCCACAAGCACGCGGATCCGACCAACATCGAGATCGAGATCGAGCTCGACCAGGACGACGACACGTTCAGCCTCGAGGTGCGCAACGACGGCCTGCGGCCGGGGCCGCGCGGCGTCGGCATGGGGCTGCGGCTGGCGGCCTTCGAGGCGCTCGGGCAAGGCGGGATGGTCGAGTTCGGCGAGAACCGCGAAGGGACCTGGCGCGTGCGGTTGGTGGTCCCGCTCGCGCAGGCGGGCGCCGTGTGAGGCGGCGCCGGCGCCGCAGATCACGCGCGGAGGGCGAGCGATGAGCCTCCGGGTGCTGGTTGTCGACGACCACGACGTGGTGCACTGGGGCTTTCGCGTGATGTTCTCCCAGCAACCGTGGGTGGAGCGCTGCCTGGCGGCGCGCACTGGGGCCGAGGCGCTCGAGCTCACGCGCCGCTACGCGCCGCAGGTCGCCCTGGTGGACCTGTTTCTCGCGGGCGAGTCGGGGGCTGACGTGTGCAAGTCGATCAGGGCCGCTTCGCCGTCCACGCGCGTGCTGCTGATCTCGGGCGCCGGGCGGATGTCGCCCGCCGCCGCGCGGGCGGCGGGCGCTTCGGGATTCGTGTCCAAGGACCTCGACGCGGGCGAGGTGGTCGCCGCGGTGCGGCGCGTCGCGAGCGGGATGACGTCGTTCCCGCCGAAGCTCGCACAGCCGGCGCCGCTGCTGTCCGAGCGCGAGCGCGAGGTGCTGGAGCTGATCTCCGCCGGCTCCACCAACCGCGAGATCGCCCAGCAGCTCTACCTCTCCCCGCACACCGTCAAGGAGCACACCAGCGCGCTGTACCGCAAGCTCGGCGCCCGCAACCGCGCCGACGCGGTCCAGCGCGCGCAGCGGATCGGCCTGCTGGCCTAGGGGTGCCCTTAGAGGTTAAGAGCGCCCTGATCTCAATCAGGCGCCCGTGCCAGACGCGCTGCGAGCGTCAAGCAGCCGGTAGTCGACGAGCGCGTCGCGCAGCTCCGGCGGGGTGCTGAACAAGATGGTCTGGATGCCCAGCGCGCGCGCCGCCGCCACGTTCGCCTGGGAATCGTCGATCAGCAGGGTCCTCGAGGGCGTGAGCGCAAAGCGCGTCAGCAGCAGCCGGAAGATCGCGGGGTCTGGCTTTGCGATGCGCTCAAACCCGGACACGACCGTCCCCGCGAACCAGCGCATGAACTCGAACCGCCGCGCGCGGCCAGGGAAGGTCTCGGCCTCCATGTTCGTGAGCGCATAGCAGCGCACCCCGCGGTCGAGCAGTTCGCGCAGGATCGCCACCGTCCCGGCGATCGGGCCGCCGATCATCTCCTCGCTGCGACGCGCCCAGGCGAAGATCGCCTGTGCGTGCTCGGGATGGCGCGCGGCGAGCGCGGCACACGACTGCTCGGCCGGCAGCCCGAGATCGTGGGCGGCGTGCCACTGCAGCGTGCAGATCTCCGCCAGGAACCGCTCCATCTCGTCCTCGTCGTCGAACAGCTTGCGATACAAGTGCCTGGGATCCCAGTCGAGCAGCACGCCGCCGAGATCGAACACGACCGCATCGATTCCCACGGCGGCATCGACTCCCGCGGCCGCCGGTGGTCGATCGCCGCTGCTGGCCTGCATCGGAGCTAACAAGCCTCGGTCAGCCGCGCGGCGATCAGCAGTTCGATCACGTCGTCGAGCATGCGCAGGTCGGCGCCGGTGCGCTCCTCGATCCTTGCCAGGCGGTAGTGAGCCGTGTTGACGTGGACGTGCAGATCCGCGGCGGCCTGTCTGACGTTCAGGTTGGCCGCGGCGTACGCCCTCAGGGTCGCGACCAGCGTGCCGCCGCCGGCCGCGTCCTGCGCCACGAAGCGCCGGATCTGCAACGGGATCAAGCGCCGTACGGTCGGGTTGCTGTAGGACACGAGATAGTCAAATGCCGACATCGCCGGCAGCGCCACCACTCCGGCCGCCGGCGCCAGCAGATCGCGTGCGTCCGCCGCTTCGCGGTAAGCCTCGGGGACGCCGGCGAGCCCTTCGTGAACGGTGCTCATCCCGACTGCGAGCGCCAGCCCCTGCTCGGCGAGGCGCTGCTGGACCTCGGTCAGCCGCGTCGCCGGCGCGCCGAGATCCTCGTGCGGGGCGGAGCTCACCACCACGATCTCGTCGTGACGCACGACGGTCAGCGGCGACACGGCCTGGCGCGTGACGCGCCCGAGCGCGGCGGCGGCGCTGCGCAACGCGTGCACGTCCTCGGGGGCCTCGACGGGGACCGCGGCGATCACCAGGCAGTGGCCGTGTGGTCGCAGGCCCGCTTGCAGCAGCGCCTCCAGCCGCGGGCCGGGCGCGGGCACGATGCCCGCGATCAAGTTCTCCAACACGTCGCGGCGAAGCCGCTCGCCGGTGGCGCTGAGCAGTTGCTCGGCCTCCAGGTAGACCTCGGCTGCATGCGTGGTGGCGGTGTCGAAGTAGCGGACGATGTAGGTCACCAGGCCGAGCACCGCACGGCGCGAGGCGTCGCTGTCCGCCAGCGCCAGGGTCGCATCCCACAGGACTCGCTGGCCGATGTGAAAGGCGTGGATGAAATCGGCCACCGACAGCTGCGCCACGCGCAGCGCGGCGTGCCGGCGGATGAACATCAGGTCCTCGCCGGAGGTCGGGCGCCGCCAGCGAAAGCTGTCCAGGGCGGCCTCGTAATGCTGGCGCACATGTTCGCTGACATCGCGGCTGAGGCTGGGGTCGGCGTTCTCGTGGTACGCGGGGATCTCGGCGAAGATCGCGCGCGTACCGGCTGCCACCAGTTGCTCCAGCTGTGCGTCGAGCTGTCCCAGCACACCAGCGAGCACGCGCTCGTCTTCGGTAACCGCCTCCACGCGGTCCCGGCCGGATCCAGTCACAACTGCACCTGAGCGGAATTGTATGAACGGCGAGGGGGCGGTTGTTCGCTGCTCACAAACGCACGGGCCCAAGTTCAGGGCCCGGCGCCATCGACGTGGCGGCGCCACGCAGCGAAGCTCTGGTAATCGCAAAATCCTTGGGACGACGTGGAGGACAACGCAGTGAACGAGAACCTGGCTCTCAACCTGACGGCAACAGCCGACACGCATCCTGAGCGCCCGGCGCTGATGCTGGCCGGGGCCGTTTCGAGCTACGGGGAGCTCGACCGGCTGACCGCGCAGGTCGCGGCGCTGCTGCGCGCGAGGGGCCTGCGCAGCGGCGATCCGGTCGGCGTCATGCTGCCCAACGTGCCGGAGTTCGCGATCGCCTACTACGGCGTGCTGCGGGCCGGCGGCGTGGTCGTGCCGATGAACGTGCTGCTCAAGCAACGCGAGGTCGCCTTCTACCTTGGCGACCCTGGCGCGAAGCTGCTGATCGCCTGGCACGAGTGCGCGGCGCCGGCGCGTGCCGGGGCGCAGCAGGCGGGGGTCGATTGCGTGATCCTCGAGCCGGGCGGCTTCGAGTCGCTGTTGCGCGCGGTCACGCCCGACGCCGAGATCGCGCTCAAGGCCGGCGAGGACGCCGCCGCGATCCTCTACACGTCCGGGACGACGGGAACGCCGAAGGGTGCGCAGCTCACGCACGCGAACCTCTACCACAACGCCGAGGTGACGCTGCGCACGCTGGTCGAGCTCAGCCCGCAGGACGTCGTGCTCGGTGCACTGCCGCTGTTCCACGCGTTCGGCCAGACCTGTGCGCTGAACACGGCGGTCGCGGCCGGCGCGGCGCTCGCGCTGGTGCCGCGCTTCAGCCCCGAGTACGTCCTGGAGACGATCGCGCGGGATCGCGTGACGGTGTTCGAGGGCGTCCCGACGATGTATGTTGCGCTGATCAACCACCCGGGAGCGCAGCGCTATGACACGTCCTCGCTGCGCTGCTGTGTATCGGGGGGCGCGGCGCTGCCGGTAGAGGTCCTGCGGAGCTTCGAGCAGGCGTTCGGGTGTGTCGTGCTGGAGGGCTATGGCCTGTCGGAGACCGCGCCCGTGGCCTGCTTCAACCATCCCCATCAGGAACGTATCCCCGGCTCGATCGGCATCCCGATCGAGGGGGTTCAGATGCGGATCGTCGACGACCAGCACCGCGAGCTTCCGCGCGGCGAGGTTGGCGAGATCGCGATCCGCGGCCACAACATCATGAAGGGGTATCTGAACCGCCCCGCCGAGACCGCCGAAGCGATCGACGGCGACGGTTGGTTCTACAGCGGCGACATCGCCAAGACTGACGCGGACGGCCATTACTTCATCGTCGACCGCAAGAAGGAGCTGATCATCCGCGGCGGCTACAACGTCTACCCGCGCGAGATCGAGGAGGTGCTCTACGAGCATCCCGCGATCCGCGAGGCGGCGGTGATCGGGATCCCCGATCCGGAGCTCGGCGAGGAAGTCGGCGCGGCCGTGACGCTCAAGCCCGGCATGGACGCGAGCGAGACCCAGGTCCGCGAGTTCGTCAAAGCGAACGTCGCGGCCTACAAGTACCCGCGGCGCGTGTGGTTCGTCGACGAGCTGCCGAAGACCTCCACCGGCAAGATCGTCAAGCGCGAGATCGCGGTCCCAGCCGCACGGGAGGCAACTCCCGTCTAGCCCCAACCCGCTGACGCAAACCACCCGCGGGAGGTTAGGCACCCCTGAGGTGCTCAACCTCCCGGTAGTCCCGGATTGTGATGGGCTGCAGACCGCGAACCAACCTACGCTTGTCTTACTTGGACGGTGAGCTCGGGGGGAGCTGACGCGAGCGCCGCCTCGATCGCCGCGACCAGGTCTCGGGCGCAGGCCGCGCTGAGCTCGACCGCGACGCGCGCCGAAGGCCCGCGCGCCGGATCGGCGAAGTCGATGTTCAGCGTGTGCTCCTCCATCGCGTGCACGGGATGGTCGAAGTAGACGGTTCCGTCGGTGACGTGGAACCAGCTGCCGCCGGGTCCCTTGGCGCTGCCGCGCAGCGCCGTCTTCACGGTCGCATAGGTGCACATCAGCTGCTCAGCCTCCGAGGTAGGTCTTGTAGAACGACTCGATCCGCTCCCAGCCGTCGTTCGCGGCCGCGACGCGGTAGGACGGCCGGTCGACCGCGAAGAACGCGTGCCCGGCGCCGTCGTAGCGGTGGAACTCGTACGGCTTGCCGTGCTCGACCAGGATCTGCTCGAGCTCGTCCACGTGCGCCGGCGTCGGGTACTGGTCGTCGTTGCCGAACAGGCCCAGCAGCGGCGCGCGCAGGTTGGGCAGCTGATCGACGAGGTTGGTGACCCGCAGCGGGAAGCCCTCGGGCGGAGTCCCGATCACGAACGCGCCGTAGCTGTCAACGGCGGCATCGAGGTCGAGGTTGCATGCCGCCAGCACCGACTGCCGCCCGCCGGAGCAGTAGCCGATCACGCCGACCTTGCCGTTGGAGCTGGGCAGCGAGCGCAGGTAGCGCGCGGCGCCGTCGACGTCGCCCAGCAGCCGCGCGTCGGGCACGCCGCCGAGTGCGCGCGCCGTCGCCGCCGCGTCGTCCGCAGCGGCGCCAGGAGCCTCGCGCCAGTACAGGTTCGGGCAGATCGCGTCGAAGCCGATCTCCGCAAAGCGCCGCACGATCTCCTTGGTGGCGCGGTCGTAGCCGGGCATGTGGTGGATCACCACGACGCCGCCGCGCGGCCCCGGATCGGCCGGCCGTGCGAGATACGCCTGGACCTGGTCGCCACCGTGACCTTCGATCAGCACGGTTTCCGCTGTCAGTGAGTCGCTCATCGTCCCAATTGAACCTTAGAGAGCCTGTCCGAACTACCCCGCGCACGTCTGGCGGCGGCGGACCGGCGCGATACGGCACCGGTCGGGAGGCTTGCGTAGCGCTGCTACGCGGCGCCTCCCGCCCGCACCGTCTCGCTTGGTCCGGCGCTCGCCAGCCGCACACTGGGCAATTCGGACAGGCTCTGACTCCCCCCGAACGGGGGGAAGTCAAGCGGATTGAGTACCTGACGGCATGATCCCGCGTAGGTTTGAATCGGATGGCAGGTACCGCGATCCTGCTCCCGGGCCAGGGGAGCCAAACAGCCGACATGGGTGACACGCGCACGTTGCGCGACGTGGAGCTGGCTCGTGCCTGAGCAGGTGCTCGGCGCGCCGGCAGCACCCAACCGCGCACTGCGCGACCAGGACGAACTCGTCGTGCGGGCTGTGGCGGCGCCGGCAGGCAGTGCGCCGACGCGCACCGCGACGATCCTGTCGGTCGCTGCCGAGCTGCCGGCGGGTCGGCTGACCACCGCGGAGCTCGCCGAGCGCTACGGGATCACCGAGGAGTGGATCTTCTCGCGCACCGGCATCCGCGAACGCTGCCGGGCCGAGCCCGACGAGCGCCTCACCGACTACGCGATCCGCGCCGGCGCGGCGGCGCTGGCGCGCGCGGACGTCGACGGCGCTGAGCTCGACCTCGTGATCGTCGCGACGATGACCCAAGACGAGCTGACCCCGAACACGGCGCCGCTGGTCGCACACGCGCTCGGCGCGCGGCACGCCGGCACGTTCGACGTCGGCGCCGCCTGCACCGCCTTCCTGACGGGGCTGTCGCTCGGGGCAGCGCAGATCGAGTGCGGCCGCGCGGACCGCGTGCTGCTGATCGGCGCCGACTTCGTCACTCGCATCACCAATTACGACGACCAGCGCTCGGCGCCGCTGTTCGGAGACGCCGCCGCCGCGGTCGTGCTGGGCGTCGCCGGCGAGACGGCCGCCGACAACGGCGCGATCGGGCCGATCCTGCTGCGCGCGGACGGCTCGCACGGCTCCACGATCGTCGCCACGCACGATCAACGAACGCTCTGGCTCGATGGTCCCGAGGTGTTCAAGCACGCAGTCGCGCGGATGCGCGAGGTCACGATCGAGGCGGTCGCGAAAGCCGGCCTGCAGCTCGACGACATCGACCTGTTCGTGTATCACCAGGCCAACCGGCGGATCACGAAGTCGCTCGGCGGGCGCCTCGGGCTGGCGCCCGAGCGCGTCGTCGACTGCATCGAGATGCTCGGCAACACGTCGGCGGCGACGATCCCGGTGGGACTGGCGATCGCCGAGCAGGACGGCCGTCTGGCACCTGGATCGCTGGTGTTGCTGAGCGCGTTCGGCGCCGGCTTCACCTGGGGCGGCGGGGTCGTGCAGTGGCCGGGGCGCAATGGCTGATACGAGCGGTCTCGGCAAGGGCTGCGCGCTCGTGACCGGTGGCTCGCGCGGAATCGGCGCCGCGATCGCGCTGGCGCTCGCCGCCGAGGGCTGGCCGGTGGGCGTCAATTACCGCTCCGATCGCGATGGCGCCGAGCGCGTCGTGGCGCAGATCGAGCGGGCTAGCGGCCGCGCGCTGGCGATCGCTGGCGACGTCGCGGCGCCGGCCGCGCCCGACGCGGTGTTCGGCGCGCTGGAGGCGCACTTCAGCCTGCCCGTGCTGGCGCTCGTCAATAACGCCGGCATCAGCGCCGATAACCTGGCGCCCTCGATGCGCGACGAGGAATGGTCCTCGGTGATCGACACCGACCTGACCGCCGCATTTCGCTTCACGCGCCGGGCCCTGCGCTCGATGCTGCGGGCGCGCGCCGGCCGGATCGTGAACATCGCCTCGGTGGTCGGTCTGCGCGCGAACCCCGGGCAGGCCAACTATGCGGCCGCAAAGGCGGGTCTGATCGCGTTCACGCGCACGGTCGCGGTCGAGATCGCACGCCGCGGCGTGACCGTCAACGCCGTCGCGCCGGGGTGGATCGAGACCGGCATGACCGCCGACGTTTCGACGGATCTGCTCGAGTCGGTGCCGGCCAGGCGGGCCGGCACCCCGACCGAGGTCGCGGCCTGCGTACGCTTTCTGGTTTCCGCCGATGCCGGTTACGTGACCGGCGCGGTCCTGAGCGTGGACGGCGGCCTGTCCGCTTGAACCCTCACACTCAATACAACCGAACATGACAAGGAGTGGCTGAATGTCAGCAGTAACAAGCGAGCAGGTACAAGCCCGTGTCGTCGAAGCACTCGCGAGTTTCGGCCCCGACCCGGAGATGATCACCCGCGAGGCGACTTTCGAGGCGCTCGACATCGATTCGCTCGATCTCGTCGAGCTGGCGCAGATCGTCGAGGACGAGTACGGCGTAGTGCTCTCGGCCGACGACATGAAGAAGCTCAAGACCGTCGGTGACGCGATCGACCTGATCGCCGCCAAAGCCGCCTGATCGTGAGGCGCCGGGCGCTCATCACCGGGATCGGCGCGGTCACGCCACTGGGCGTCGGTGCGCGGCCGCTGCACGAGCGGTGGTCGCAGGGCGTCTGCGGGATCGCAGACGGCGCCGGCGCCTGCCGCGACTTCGCGCCGTCGGACTTCCTGTCGCTCAAGGAGGCCAGGCGGCTCGATCGGTTTGCACAATTCGCGGTCGTCGCCGCCGACGAGGCCGTGGCGCAGGCGGGTTGGGGCGAGCAGAAGCCCTATGACCCGATGCGGATCGGGTGCGTGATCGCGACCGGGATCGGCGGGATTGCAACGGTCGAGGCCAACCATGACGTGATGCGCGAGCGCGGCGCGCAACGCGTCTCGCCGCTCGGGGTCCCGGGGTACATGCCCAACGCCGCCGCCGCTGCGGTCTCGATGCGACACACGCTGCGAGGCCAGATGTACGGAATCGTCTCCGCCTGCGCGGGCGGCGCCCACGCGCTGGGCACGGCGCTGCGGATGATCCAGTACGGGGACGCCGACGCGGTGGTCGCGGGGGGCGCCGAGGCGACGCTCACCGAGTTCGGGTTCGCGTGCTTCAACGCGATGCAGGCGCTCTCCCCAACGGGCATCTCGCGGCCGTTCGACGCGCGCCGCGACGGGTTCGTCATGGGCGAGGGGGCAGGCGTGATCGTGCTCGAGGAAGCGCAGGCAGCGCTGGCGCGCGGCGCCACGATCCTGGGCGAGCTGGTCGGCTACGGCTCGACCAGCGACGCGCACCACCTGACTGCACCGGAGCCCGGCGGCGGCCCGGCGGCCGCCGCGATCTCACTCGCGATCGCCGATGCCGACCTCGCACCGGAGGGGATCAGCTACGTGAACGCGCACGGGACCTCGACGCCGCTCAACGACGCCGCTGAGACAGTCGCGCTCAAACGGGCGTTCGGCGAGGACCTGGCCAAGCGGATTCCGATCTCCTCGACCAAGTCCGCGATCGGTCACCTGCTCGGCGCCGCCGGCGCCGTCGAGGCGGTCGCGACCGTGCAGGTGCTGCAGACGCGGATCATCCCGCCGACACTTGGCTACGAGGTTCCCGACCCCGAGCTTGATCTCGACTACGTCCCGGGCGAGGCGCGCCTGCTGAGCGCCGGCAACGGCGTGCCGCCGGCGGCGGTTTCGAACTCGTTCGCGTTCGGCGGTCACAACGTGGCACTGGTGCTCAGCGGGGCGAAGTCGTGACACGTCCGTGCGGTGGCGCGGAGCGCGTGCGGTGATCCTCGGGGGCAAGCGCCTGCTGATCACCGGCGTGATCACGAAGGACTCGATTGCGTTCAACGTTGCGCAGCGGGCTCAGCAGGAAGGCGCCACGGTGCTGCTGACGAGCTTTGGACGGATCCGGCGGATGACCGAGCGCGCCGCGGCGCGGCTGCCGGAGCCGGTCGAGGTGCTCGAGCTCGACGTCAACAGCGAATCGGACCTGGAAGCGATCACCGTGGCGCTGCGCGAGCGTTGGGGTGGCGTCGACGGGGTGCTGCACGCGATCGCGTATGCGCCCGAGGACGCGCTCGGCGGGCACTTCATGACGGCGCCGGCGCAGAGTGCCGCGCAGGCGTTTCAGACGAGCGCGTACTCTCTCAAAGCGCTGGCGGCGGCGACCGCCCCGCTGATGCCGAGCGGCGCCGGCATCGTGGGGCTGGACTTCGACGCGACCGTGGCCTGGCCGATCTATGACTGGATGGGGGTGGCGAAGGCGGCGCTCGAGTCGGTTTCGCGCTACCTGGCGCGAGACCTCGGACCGAGCGGCATCCGTGTGAACCTGGTCAGCGCCGGGCCGCTCGGGACGGTCGCCGCGCGCGGCATCCCTGGCTTCGAGCAACTCGCCCACGCCTGGCGCCAGCAGGCGCCGCTTGGCTGGGACACAGCCGACAGCGGTCCGGTTGCCGACGCTGTCTGCTTCCTGTTATCAGACTACGCACGCGCGATCTCCGGCGAGATCCTGCACGTGGACGGCGGCTTTCACGCGATTGGTGCGCCGAGCGCGCCGGCTTAGGGCGCGCAGATTCCAGGCACTAATTCCTGCGCGCGCCACTAGGGAGGTTATGCACCTCACAGGTGCTTAACCTCCCGCGTAAGCGTTGCGTGCGCGGCGTCCGCGCGCGGGCTTCCGAGCGCCACCCGTAAGGCCGCGCCCTACCGGAACAGGTCCTCATGCTCGGCGCGGATCAGCGCGGCGGCGCCGGGTCCGTCATCCGCGCTAACGTGCCGGCCGGCGCCGCGCACGAGTACGACCGGCTCGCCGCCGTCCTTGCGACGCGCGAGGTCTGCGGTGGCGGCGAGCTCATCGGCGACCGCGATCAGGGTCGCGCTGAGCACGCGACCGGTCGCGTCGCGCCGGCCGCGCCAATCCTCGGCGGGCGCCACGCCGGCGGCGCCGATCGCGACGTCGCACTGGCCGACACGCCAGGCGCGACCGAACGAATCGGTGATCACGATCGCAGGCGAACTCCCGGTGAGCTCTCGCAACCGCGCGCGCAGCGTCCGCGCGGAGGCGTCCGGATCGTCCGGCAGCAGCACCACGGTGTCCTCGCCGGGCACGTTCGAGGCGTCGACGCCGGCGTTGGCGCAGACGAACCCGTGGTGGGTCTCGCAGATGATCACGCCGTGAGCGGCGCGCAGCACCGCGCGCGCCTGCTCGAGCACCACCTGGGTGTGGCGCGGATCCTTGCCGTTGGCAACCGCAAGCGCCAGCGCTCGCTCGCCGACCTGCACGTCTTTGAGGGATCGCAGCGCTCCCTCGGACTTCGAGACGGCCTTGTGCGCAATCACGAGCACGTCGTCGTCCTGGAGCGGTCCCAGCGACTTATGCTCGCCGCGGAGCGCCGCGAGGATCAGTTCGGCGAGGTCGGCGCCGGGCCGGATCTCGCCGATGCCCTGCAACGGGATTGCTGTGAGCACTGGTACCGGGGCTTCACTGGATCTGGCTGCGCGTCATCTGATTGAGCATGCCACGCGTGTGGGCGGCGCCTCCGTGCGTCGTTGCGAGCGCGATGCGCAGTGCTTCGAGATCCTCGGGCGTATCGACGTCGAGGGAGAGCGAGACGATCTCGATGATCTCGGCCGCAGCGCCTTCAGCCTCCGCGATCTCTAGGTGCCGTGCGCGGCTGCCAGGACCGAACGAGGGCTTGATCACATCGGCGGGCGTGAGCAGCAGGGCGTTGGTCCCGGTTCCGTGACGGTCCGGGACGATCAGCGCCGAGCGTGGGGGGGCGGGATGGGCGATCAGCGCGGCGAGGTCGGCCGGGTCGGCGAGCGGGCAGTCGCCCGGCACCAGCAGCGCCCGGCCGGCGCCGAGCTCGCGTGCGTGTGCGATCCCGAGTGCTGCGGCTTCGCTGTGACCTCTGGCGTCATCCTCGAGCACCGCCGCGCCGTGGCCGCTGGCGATCCGCTGGGCGTTGTGGGCCGAGCTGACGACCAGGATCTCGGCGATCGCGCTACAGCGTCGCAACGCCGTCAGCACATCCGAGAACATCGCTTCCGCCAGCGCGCGTCGCGGGCCGCTGCTCATCCCGGGAGTGAGGCGCTGCTTGCCTTCGTCGAAGCTCTTGATCGGAAGGATCGCGTAGGTTGGCATCGGCACGGGAAACTACTGGGTCGTGAGGGGGGAGCCAGTCTTCAGGCTGAGGGCGAAATTCAAGGTCTCGCAGGCAAGCCGGCTACGACCGTGCGGTCCGTCCATCATCAGGTCCGTTCGCAACACCACGCCGTCGATCGGCTCGTCGCACACGAGGCCATCGATCAGCCCTGCGTAGAGGCTCGAAATTGCGGCGGCCGACGGCGGTAGCCCGCGCCAGCGGACGAACTCCGCCGTGGGCCCCTTCAGGACCTTGCCTTCGACAAACGGGCTGACGGCGACGACCGGCGCCGCGCTGGCGAGGATTGCGTCGCGCAGCTCGCGGATCGCCAGGATCGGGCCGATCGAGATGATCGGGTTCGAGGGACCGATCACGATCGCGCGCGCACGCGCGATCGCGTCAAGCGCCTCTGGCGTGGCGTGCGCGGCGCCCGCGCCACGCAGATCGACTCCCTGCACCGGCGCTCGCTCGCCTTCGCGGCCGGCATTGATCAGAAACTCCTGCAGTGGCCACCAGCGCTGACCGGCCAGCACGCGTGTGCGCACAGGCTGGTCGCTCATCGGCAGCACGCGTGCGCGCACGCCGAGCGCCGCCAGCAGTGCCAGCTGCGCTTCGGTCGGCCGACGGCCGCGCTCCAGCGCCCTGGCTCGCTGCAAGGCGATCGCAAGGTCCATGTCGCCCAGCGAGAACCAGACATGCTCGCCGATCGCGCGCAGACCGGCCATGACGTTGAACGTGTCGCCGGCGAGCCCCCAGCCGCGCTCGTCGATCCGATCGGCCAGCCAGAAGCTCACAAGGTCGACGTCTGGCGACACGTAGCCGCCGTAGATCTCGATGTCGTCGCCGGTGTTGGCGATCACTGTGAGCTCGTCAGGGCCGACCACCTCGAGCATCCCGCGTGCAAGCTTGGCGCCGCCGGTGCCGCCCGCGAGCACCACGACGGGCTCGCTCATTTCAATCAGTCTATGGTCTGCGCCGTGAAAGGCACTGCTCTGGCAATGCTCGTCGCCGGGCTGGTCGCCGTCCTGGCGAGCGTCGCCGCTGCCGGCGGCGGCGTGGAAGGCCACCGTGTCGTCGTCGCGGCGGGCCTCGATGTCGCCGGCGCGCCGGCGAGCGCGCCCTACGCCATCAACAGCACGTCGCTGACGCAGAGCGGCCAGCAGCTCAGCTGGCAGGTCACGCTCTCGCATCCCTTCACTGCAGCCAGTCTGCAGCTGGCCGGGCGCTCGCTGTGCCTGGAGCTGCAGCGTGTGCGCAGCGGCGCCGTGACCGGCGAGCTCTGCGTTGGGCTCGACCGCGGCCTGCCGGCGCTGCGGTACGCCGAGCAGACGCGAACCGGTCTGGGACCGGCGAGCGTGATCGAAGCGACGATCTCGCGCCCGAGCCCCGAGCAGATGACCGCGACCTTCCTACCGGCGGCGATCGGATCGGCCTACACGGAGTTGCGCTGGCAGGCGCTCAGCGGGCTGCTACAGACGTCCTGCGGCACGCGTGGCGCGCCCGCCGGTTGCCCGCCGCTAACCGTCAGCGTTGCCGGTGTCACCAAGCTGCACGTCCCCGTGCTGGTCGGATGCGTGCCGGCGGGTCCGTCGCTCGTCTACCGCGGCTCGGGCGCGTTGCATGAGATCGCACTGACGTTCGACGACGGTCCCTGGTCGAGCCCGCCGACGATCGATTTCGTGAACCTGCTCGCGCAGTACCACGTGCCGGGCACGTTCTTCGAGATCGGACGCCAGATCCCCGAATACGATCCGACCGGGGGCGTGCAGCGGGCGATGCTCGCGGGCGGCGACATGATCGGCGACCACACCTGGTCGCACCCCGACATGCTCGGCCTCAGCACCGCGGCGCAGACGGCGGAGCTCGAGCAGACCGCGAGCGCGATCCGCCGGGCGACCGGGTTCACACCATGCCTGTGGCGGCCCCCGTACGGCGCCACCGACCCCCAGCTGGAGTCACTCGCGCGCTCGCTTGGCTTCCTGACGATCATGTGGGACGTCGACCCGCAGGACTGGGCGCTTCCGGGCGTGGACGCGATCTACGGAAACGTCGTCGCTCACGCCAACGACGGCGCGATCGTGATCCAGCACTTCGGCGGCGGCCCGCGCTACGAGACGCTGACGGCACTGCCGCAGGAGATCAAGACCCTGCGGGCGCGCGGCTATCAGTTCGTTACGGTCGCCCAACTGCTCGGACTGCAGCTCGTCTACAAATAGGGTTGAAGGTGAGTCAGCGATGAGGGAGGTATGATGGCTCCGCGCGAGCAGGAACTGCTCGAGGTCGCCCACACCGCCGCGCAGGCCGCCGCTGGCGAGCTACTTGCCCGCTTCGGTCACGCCGTCGACGGCATACGCGCGAAGAGCACCCCCACCGACCCGGTCTCGGACGCGGATCTGGCGGCCGAGGCGGCGATCCGGGCGGTGCTCGCGCACGAGCGCCCGCAAGACGCGATCCTCGGGGAGGAGGGCGGCGCGACCGCCGGGCGGGCCCGGGGCAGTTCCGGACTCCAAGCCTCCGGTGGCGAATCCTGCGGTGGCGGTGTCGGCGATGGCGGAGCCGGCGGTGGCGGTCTTCGCTGGGTCGTCGATCCGCTCGACGGAACCGTCAACTTCCTCTACGGAATACCGACCTTCGCGGTGTCGATTGCCTGTGAAGATGCCGCGGGGGCGATCGCCGGCGTCGTGCTCGACCCCGTGCGCGGCGAATGCTTCGCCGCCACCAGATCCGGCCCGGCGACCCTCAACGGAGCGCCGATCCATGCCTCGCGCGTCGTGGACCTGTCGCGAGCGCTGATCGGAACCGGGTTCGCATACGACGCTGCCGTGCGCGAGCGGCAGGCGCGGGTCGCGGTGCGGCTGCTCTCACGCGTGCGTGACATTCGCCGGGCCGGCGCCGCCTCGCTGGATCTTTGCTCCTGTGCCTGCGGCCGGCTCGACGCCTACTACGAGCGCGGGCTGCGCCACTGGGACCATGCCGCCGGCGGCCTGATCTGCGAGCGCGCCGGAGCGCGCGTGCTTCGGCTCGACGCGCAGCGATCGCTTCCGGACGGCCTCATCGTCGCCCCCACGGCCCTGTTCGATGCGCTGTACGCCCTGGTCGCGCCCGCCGACGCCGACGTGTTGCTCAAGTAAGGGCCTAAGCGCCTCGTTGCACCGGCGCCTACACTCAAGGCGCATCGCGGCGGTGATGGAATGGTAGACATGGCGGCCTCAAAAGCCGCTGTCCCTTGGGGACGTGTGGGTTCGAATCCCACCCGCCGTACTCGTCGGTGACCGGCGCGGCTCAGGCGCCCCTCAGCGCGCCGCTAGCGAGCCCGTCTGCGATCGTCTCCAGCTCGACGTTCCAGCCCTGTGTGAAGCCGCGCATCGCGAACAGCACCAGCAGCGCTTGGACCGGTGCGATCGCCACCGTCAGCACGCCCAGCGTGTCAGGCTCCAGGCCGTCGCCGCCGAACAGCGACCGCGGCGCCGCAAACCCCTCGCGCGCGCGCTCGAACCAGCTGGTGCCGAACGCGCCCGAGCTGGCGATCAGCGCGATCGCCGCCAGCAGCACCGCCAGCGCCGCCGCGATCGGCAGCAACCCGCGCTTCCAGCGCCCCACGTAGAAGGCGATCACGAGATAGATCGCGCACCACGCGAAGTTCAGGCCGGTCATCCCCTCGAGCTCGCTCCAGCCGCCAATCGTTACCGTCAGCACAAGCGCCACCGATGCGATCAGGATCGCGATCACGATCAACTTCGTAACCGTGCTCTGCGGCTTCTCACGGTTGGGGTAAGTGACTACGCGCGCCGGGCGCTTGTGCACCTGAGGCACCGGTGGCTGCGGGACCGGGCGCGCCGCGGGCGGCGCCGTGGCCGCGGTCGGCAACGGGGCCAGCGCTGCCGCCGGGGGAGTGGGCACGGTTACCGGCGGAGGCTCCGTCTTGATGCTCGGCGCTAACGGCTCCGCGTCGGCTCCTGAACGCGCGGCGGGGGGAAGTAGCTGCGCGTGGCGGGGGCTGGCAAGCGGCCGGCGCGCCTGGGCGATGCGGCGCACGACCGGACCGACCACGACCGCCAGCAGCGCCAGCTTGGCGATCCGGTGCCGAGGTCCGGCGCGGCCCGGCTGTCCCGTCGATTGGCCTGGATTCGGACGACTTCCCCCCTGGAGCATGCCGCGGACCATACAATCTGCAACGGTCGCCTGGCGAACTATGCGGGCGTGGCGAAATTGGTAGACGCGCCGGCTTTAGGTGCCGGTGGGCTGACGCTCTTGGGGGTTCGAGTCCCTTCGCCCGCATATATATGGGCTTCACCCGAAGTATTGAAGTATCGAAGGACCGATAAAACGACCGTCTGCAAATCGCATCATTTGCAGACCAGATGAACGTGGCCGCGTGAACCTCTCGGAAGCTGCCGAGGTCCGGCGGCTGCTGAGCTGGCCGCGGATCGGCGTCGACTTCCGTCTCGAGATCGTCGCTTAGCTCCGAAGTGCTCTGAGGCACGGCAAGCAGGAGCGTGCTCTTGAGCCGCTTCTCCGACGATTGTGATCGCTCCGGCTTGAACGACTCGACGATCGCGTTCACGTGCACGCGATCGTCCGCTTCTTGCCCACGGTGACGATCGCGTTCGTGGCGATGCGTGCGTCCGGTCGCTGCGCCCGTCACGATTCCTCTTGGCGGGAGGGAGAGTCAGCCGCCGGCGGGTCGGCGCCTGCTTCCCTGTGGGCGTGCGTCCGGCGGGGACGGCACGAATCGTCGAAGCGATCGTCGAGTTGGTCGGCGCCGGCGATCCGATCCGTGGCGAACCAATCCGGAGCCGCCGATCGGCGCGATTGTCGATCTGTAGGGGTCGCGCGACGGGCTGGTGGCAGGAGCAGCAAAAGCGGTCGTCCGCGCCGCGGCAGCCGGACCATCTAGATTGAGCCATAGCGTGCGACCGGCGGGGCGACTTGCGCGCCAGCGTGACTTGTGGGACCGGAGCAGGCGCCGCCCGGGACACCTTGGGGATCGCATATTCGGCGAGCTTTGGCCTGGCGGGATTCACGCCGCGAGGGCGCGTTCAGTCTGCGGTTTAGCGCGGCAAACGCGATTGCGGCCCGTCTGCTTCGCCTGGTATAGGGCAGCATCGGCGCGCCGAAAGATGCGTTGATACTCAAACGGCTCACCAGGTTCGGTGCCCGACACGCCAAGCGAAAGCGTGACCTTTAGGCCCGCCACGGGATCCTCGCCGACGGCGGCACGAACCTGAGCATGCCCGTCAGTCGATCGACCACGGCCGCGTCGCGATGGTCCAAGGCCGAGCGTCCCGCAGCGGAACCGATGAGCCCTGCTGCTCCCACGAGTGCGACCGGGAGGGCGACAAAGCCGGGGTTGTGAAGCGCGAGCCACGGATCGATCGCGGTCGTCGCGAACATCGTAAGCACCAGGCCGAAGCCCACTCCCACGAGCACGCCGCGGCGCGGGAACACCGCGCTTGAGCCAACGAACATGATCGACAAGAAGCACGCGCAGAAGAACGGAGGGCGCGGCGAGGAGAAGTGCACGAACGCGATACCGGTCGCATTGAAGGTCTGCATGAGCAGCCACATCCCGCCCAGCACGTACTCGGGTCGGCGCATGCGATCGAGGCGGCCAGGATGTGGCCACGCTCTACATCATCGCGGGCCAGCCAACTTCCGGTCTGGGCGAACTCCTCAGCCAAGCGCACTTCGCGTCGCTTAGGAGCGGTCTGTGCGGAGGTGCGCTCGACGGTGCGGGTGGAGTGCTCGTGGCGGTGTTCGAGCGCAAGCACCCGCGCTCCCGTTCCGGCAGCCGTGGCGCTGTCTTGCCGCTGCACAGCATGGGCGACGTGCACGCGGTTTCGACCGGCGCGCTTGGCTTGGTAGAGCGCTTGGTCGGCGGCGGAGAAGGTGGCGCGGTAGTCGAAGTGCTCGCCAGCCACGGAGCTGGCCACCCCGAAGGAGATGGTGGGCTCGACCTCGCCCACGCGGAGCTGCGAGACGGCGCGCCGCAGCTGGGCCGCGAGCGTCACGCCGGAGTCGGCTTCATGATCGGGCAGCAGCAGGACGAACTCCTCGCCCCCGAGTCGATAGACGGGGTAGGCCGTGCCGATGGTTTCGGCGAGCTGTTGTGCGACGGCGTGCAGCACGGCGTCGCCGACGCTATGCCCGTGGGAGTCGTTGATGACCTTGAATTGATCGACGTCCCCCAGCAGGAGAGTGACGTGCTGGTCGGCGACGGACGATTGGTGCTCGAGCTCGGCGACGCGAGACTCCAGCGCGCTGCGGTTCAGTACGCCGGTGAGCTGGTCGACCACGACGGAGGCGCGGGTCTTGACGTCGAGTTCGCGCACGGCGGCGGCAGGGACGGCGGCGGCGATCATCGCGGCGGCGGGGTAGATGAGCGCGAACGGAGCCGCGCTTAACATCGATGGGTTGGCGATCATCGCCGTGGCGATCATCAACAGTGCGGTGAAGAGGACCCCCGCAGCGGCTGCACGGGCGGGCAAGACCGCGCTGACGAGCAGGACGGGGAACATGAATAGGGCCAGCAGGTACAGGCTCGGGCCCGACGCGAGCAGGACCGCAACCGCGTTCATGGCCTGGGCGAAGACGAATGCGCCCGCAAGCAAGACCTCGGGGCGACGGACATATGGCAATCGCGTCTGGGCGGCCAAGAACGCGGCCACGGCGCATAACGGCGGAGCGAGGATCTGCGGGCCCAGCGACGGAACGCACAGAGCGATCGCGACGACCATGCCGGTCGTCGCGATAAGTTCGGACCGGCGCACCCGACGACCCATGTCCAGCAACCGTGCGCCGGCGTCACGGGCGGCTGGAGTCGGATTGATGTGCTACAAATAGCATCATGGCAAGCGTTGGGATCAGGGAGCTTCGGCAGCGGGCGAGCGAGCTGCTGCGCCGGGTTGAGGATGGCGAGAGCATCGAGATCACCGACCGCGGTCGGCCCGTGGCCGTCCTCGCTCCTCTTCCAGCAGATCCCCTTGAGCGTCTCAGGGCAGCCGGCGATCTGCAGGCCAGCGAGGGTGACCTCGCAGACCTACCTGAGCCACTGGCGGTGCCGCGCGGAGCTGAGCTTCCATCGGCGACGCTCGCTCGACTCAGACGCGATGAGCGTTGAGCAGCGGCTCACCTATGTGGATTCCTCGGCGATCGTCAAGCTCGTGGTGGCTGAGCCTGAGTCTGCCGCTCTGCGCCGGTACCTGACGCGCCGTCAGCCGCTTGTCAGCAGCGCGCTGGCACGGACTGAAGTGGCTCGAGCGCTTATGGCCAGTGGTCCGGAGGCTCTGGCGCGTGGGGAGCAGGTGTTGCAGCGCATCCAGTTCGTGCGCGTCAACGACCGTGTGCTCAGGGAGGCTGGACGCATGGAACCGGCCGAGCTGCGATCTCTGGACGCGATTCATCTCGCGAGCGCTCGTCAGCTTGGATCGGCGGTCAAACAGATCGTCACCTACGACGAACGCATGGCTGTGGCCGCTCAGGCCTGCGGCTGGTCGGTCTCAGCGCCGCGCTGATGCGTGCGAGGGGCTGGCGGAGCGGGGTCCCAGTCGACAGATAATCGGCTCAAGAGCACGCTCGCGCTCTCCCCGCCTCAGCAACACGGCCGAGCCGGGTGGTCGGCGGCCTCAGCCGGCCGCCAGCGACGTGGATCGGAGCCAATCGATGAGCAGGCCGGTGACCTCCTCCTCCTCGGCCTCCTGCTGTATCCAATGGCCGCGACCGGCGAGGACGTGCCAGGAGACGGGGCCCGGGAGCGTCCGAGCGCGCGCGTCAATCGCGCCGCGCATCCGATTAGTGCTCGCGTCGCGCTCGCCGCTGCAGCCCAGCGTCGCGCCGCACGTCAACGAGCTGCTCAAGGAGCTCCTGCGCGCCGGGCCGGTCGCGCCGAACCCCGCGCCGCTCTCAGAAGATCACGTCGATGAGCTCGTGCAGAGCCTGTCATCCGATGTGCAGCGGGGGGCGTGCTGTTGTTCGAAGCGCTCCAGTCTGACCGGCGGGAGATCGACTCGATCACTCTTGCCGATCGTGCCGGCGTGTCCACGCGAGAACTTTCCGGGCGCATCATCCGACCGTTGCAGGAGCAGGTGATCGACAAGTTGGGCCTCGCGACGCCGTGGACAGCAGTCCGCGCGGCGGCGAGCGGGGGAGTTGGTGCGCGCACCGTC
This sequence comes from uncultured Solirubrobacterales bacterium, assembly GCA_963709135.1. Classification (GTDB taxonomy): domain Bacteria; phylum Actinomycetota; class Thermoleophilia; order Solirubrobacterales; family Solirubrobacteraceae; genus Palsa-465. The sequence continues at coordinate 975,345 of CAVPVI010000015.1, forward strand.
TGGCGGGTCGTTGATCGGGAGAACGCTCGCCTGCTCTACGAGGCATTCAAGAAGGTCACTCCCGTGCCATCTGAGATCAGCTCGATGGCCGAGTTATCGACCCGCGTGCTCCCGTCGACAGTCTTCCCGTACGCGCCCGAATACGCGCTCGGCGCCACTGAAGAGGGCGAAGGCCTGGTCTAGCTGCCTACGCGATTCAGAGCCTGGTTCCCGCGCGGTGATCTACCGCGTCCATAGCGACCAAGGCATCGTGGCGCTCTTTGATATCGAAAAACCCCCCAAGGCGGATCGCGACTGGGGCTACGGCACCGAGGGGTACTTCACGCAGGTGAAGCCAGCCATCTCCCGCGCCAAGCTACTGGCCGACCCGACGCTTGAACCCATCTTCCGGCACATATCAAGGAAGGCGCCGGCTGCCTCCGGCCGCACAGGCCGCCGTGGCTGAGCTGATCGAGAAGGAAACGAAGAGGCCTCTTCCGGACCACGAGCTCGCGCGCAAGTTGGGAACACCGAGGCGGGGATGATGACGAGACGAAGATCGTCTGGACCAGCGAAGGTCTCTTTCGCGATTTGCTGAGACGCGGCATCGAGGTGCCGGTCGTAGTCAAGGAGTCACCAGCGCACGCTCCGGCGTCAGCTGAGGGCCTTCAGTTCCGACCTCGTCGGTGTCGCAGTTGTCGAAGGATCGACAAACGCCGTCGAGCTCGCTGCGCGAGGGCATTCTGGCCTTCCTATCCCGCGAGAAGCGGTCATGCTGCCCGCGGATCTCGTGACGGCTATTCGTCAAGAGGAGCGATCTCGCCTGAACGGGCGAGGCGGCTACAACGAACAAGCGGCAAATCCGTAGGCTCGGTTGCCGTCCTCAGCTGAGCACGAGCCGTGCATCCGTGGGCGCCCATGGTCCGGCGGTGTTCGACACATCGGGGATTGCGGACCGAACGTTGCGGCGGGGTCGGCGATGGGTCTGAGGCGTAGCGAGTTCGGGGCGCGTGATCCTATCGTCGCGACACCGGCACGGCGCAGCGCTTCCGCGCAAGCGCTGCGTGTGGCGCGATGACGAACGGCCCGGTGATGGCCGATTCCTGGTTCCCTGACATCGCCTCAGCGGAGAGCTCGAACGGCAATGCGGCCCGGATCCTCAGGAAGCGAGCGCTCCTCGATCAGCACCGTCCAGCCTGCCGAGGTTCGTCCGCACGCCCCCTTAGCCTCGCTCTGTGAGCTTCCCGGTGCCAGCCAGCGTTCAGCAGCCCCTGCCATCGCTCGACGTAATCGCCGCGCAAGTCGTGTCGGAGCGAGAGACAATGAACGCACACGCCGAAAGCCTCGATAGCAAGGCGGGCGTCATACTCGGGTTCGCAGGCGTTCTGGTTGGGCTCGGGGCGAGTGCTCAGACGTTCGTGTCCTCCGATCTAACCTTCAAGATCGGTCTGTGTCTCGCCGTCGCTGCGGCGCTTTTCGCAGCTTCCGCGTTCTGGCCGCGCAAGTACCCCATGGTCGAGGTTCTCCCGCTACGTGACTTCCTCACTGCCCCCGAAGACGAGACCAAGCTGACATTGCTCGACGTCCAGATCGACATAGTCGTCGAGGCCGCCGTGCTCGTACGACGGAAGGGGCGGCGCCTAAAGGCCGCTGTAGGGCTGCTCGCAGTCGCTGCCGCCCTCATCGTCGTCGGTACACTGATAGCTACAGGAGAACCAAGCTCAGAATGGCTCGCAAGCAGTCCACTCCCATATCAACGCCCACAGCGCCCCCGGCGCCTCCCCGTCCAGCCCCGCCGCCGTACAGCCCTAATAAGGCGCTCATCGGCTACATCGAGAAGGGCCAGACTCCGGCGGCCGAGAAGCGTGGCTGAGCTTCACGCGTTCGCCGCGCGCCTGTCTCTGGCTATCGCGTGAACCCAATCACGAGCGCGTCGGAGGCGCCCAGCCATCGCAACTCGGGGAAGCGCTCGTCAGCGCTCCGCCGGCGGCGCGAGAGCATCCGTGTGAACGCGATCACTCGCCCGCCGCCGCACCCGGCCGCGACCGGTTGACTGGTCAACGAGCGCTTTCCGCTTGCGGCTGCGCGATCGCGGCTATAGCTGTGGCGACGAAGGAGGCGCCCGCCTCGTCGGGTAGTGCGTAGCGACCCCGGGTCTCGACGTCCGATCAGGACATTGGACTGCAGTTCGACGCGCTGGCGCTGCAGGCGTCGAGCGGATCTTCAAGGACGTCGGCTCCGGGTCGCTCAAGCACCGCCCCCAGCTCGATCAGTGCCTGGAGCCCTGCGAGAGGGCGACACGCTGATCATATGGAAGCTCGATCGGCTAGCTCGCAGCCTGGGGTTCCGACCACAAGTCTGCGAAATCCAACGCTACCGGACATGCCAGCCACCAGGCTGCGGTGCCGGCGGGCACTCCTGCGGGGGCACGAGCGCTGGTCGCGCGACTCGCGGTGCTGCGCCGGCCGCGGACCTCGGCAGATCGCCTGCCGGCATCGGTCCGCGCCCATCTCCGGTTTCCGATCATCCCCCGCCTCACCCGCCTCGCGGCCACTATCAACGCCGGCACCGGGCCGCTTGCGGCGGTTGACATCTACGTAGTCGTGGCGACGGCCCCAGCCGCACCGGTAGACATCGTCACGACCTTGGCGGTCGCTGGCCGAGCAGGCCACCGCTACCTGCTGGGCTTCCCAGAGGTGGTCGACGACGAGACCGCCGTCGCGACAGGTGGATTGACCGGCGGCGCGGTCGGATCAGCAGGCAGCGCCAACGGCACGCGAGGCGTGAACGCGGCCGTCGTCCCGGACGGCGTGACCCGTGTCAAGTGGGTCTTCCCGCTCGCTGGCGGCCGACCCCCAGCAAGAAGCCGGACGGTGACGGTCTACCCCAAGGTCGAGAGCAACGTTGCGGTGTCCAGAGCGGCCGGGCTCGGCGTATCCAGCGCCACCTGGTTTGGACCCGGCGGGCGCGTGATCGCGTCGTACAACGAGGTCGCGCAACAGCAGGCCGAGGCGGCCCACGAGCTTGCAGCGAGCGCGCGCCAGCCGATCGCGCCGGCGCTGATCGAGCACTTCGCGCTCTTCCGCCACCCCGTTCCGCCACCGGCAACGATCAAGCAACTCCCAGAGCGAACCGCGGTGGTGATCGCCCGGCAGGGCTACGGCCTCAACGTCAGACAGGCACGGTTCGTCCCTTACCCCGGCACGCCGGGACTGTGGGTGATTCCCGGCGCGCGCGGCGTGTCAATGGCACAGCTGGGACGTGGTTGGTCCGGCGCAGGAAATAGCGTTCCCGTTTCCCTGGCCCTGTCCGGCGGCATGATCACCACCACCTGCTGCGTTTCGCGAAGCGAAACGGTCCGGGGACTGGTCCCCGACGACAACCCGACCGTCACCGTCGTGCTGGCGGGCGGTGCGACGAGAACCGTCCGAGTGATCGACAACGTCTATTCGATCACCGTGACCCGCAGGGCCCTGTCCGTTATCGCGAAAGACGGCGCTGGCCACCGAATCACGATCAACGCACCGGGATAGCCTGTACGCGGGCTCGGTGACCGGTGACCGGTGACCGGTGACCGCGCTTAGCGTACGTTCCTGTTCCATTACTACCGGAAGGCCGAACCGGAGCCCGACCCCACGTCAGCAGCAGAGGCGGCGATCGTGTCGCTGAGGATGCTGTTCTTCGATCCTTCCGTCGTTCGCCTCCCAAGGCGCGAGGCGGCGAAGGAACCGCGGCTCCTCGCCGCGGGTTGTCAGGTGGCGATCAGGCGGGCGGCGACGTCCGGTAGCTCGCCGAAGCGGGCGCGGGAGTCGGTGCTGAGTAGGGCGCGGCCCGTCGCTCGGGCGGTGGCTGCGATCAGTAGGTCGTGGGCGCCGCGCGGTTCGCCGCCGCGCTGGACGTGGGCGAGGAGGGCCGCGTGGTGTTCGGCGACTGTGCGGTCGTAGTCGCAGACCGGTGTGACGGCGAGCACGTCAGCGAGGAAGGCGCGTTGAGCCGCTTGGCGGGCGGGGTCGGCGTCGAGCAATACACCGGCGAGGTATTCGGCCACGGCGACGGCGGGCAGCGCGATGTCGTCATCGTTGGCGAGTTCGGACTCGTTGAGCAGGCCGCGGGCGGCGGCGACGAGCACCCCGGTGTCGAGGATCAGTCGCGCCACGCGTCGGTGTCCAGCTCGCCGGAGCTCGCGTCGCGAGCTGAAGCGATGTGCGCAGCGAACTGCTGATCGAGCCCGTCAGCGGCCTTCCAGCGGTTGAGAACGTCTCGCAGTGCGCCGCCGTTGGTGCGGGGCGCGGGTGTGATCAGTGCGACTCGCTGGCCGGAGCGGGTGACCACGATCGTCTCGCCCTGCTCGGCGCAGTCCAGCAGGGCCGAGAAGTTCCTTGAGGCCTCCGAGGCTGACATCTCGCGCATCCGCACAGATTATCTGAATCAGACAGTCAGGGCGAGGATCTGCCTGTTGAGGCTCTTGGAGATGTCGTGATGAACGCAGCGGCGGCTAATAGCCATTAGTCGCTGCCAATCGCTGCCTGGACGGCGACTAACGGTGCTGGCGGACCACGCGATCGCGATCTATCCGCGGCGACTAAGAGGCTCGCGGTCGTGGTTGAGGGGTGGCGAGATCCCGCGGAGGCGCTGGCAGCGTACGAGCAATGGCTCGTGGGGCTGCCGCTGTCGAAGCGCACGCGCCGGGAGTACACGCGCTGGGTGCGGCTGTACAGCGGCTGGCTGCGCGACGGCATCGACGAGCGGGCGGTCGGCGCCGACCCGCTGGGCGATCCGCGAGCCCGAGATTACGCTACGCGGGACTTCAAGCGGTTCTTGAAGTCCGAGCGGATGCTGGGGCCCGCGTCGGTGAACCTGGCGTTGGCGTCGGTCGATCATCTCTACCGGCACATGGGGATGGATCGCGCGAACGTCCGCCGTCAGCGGTTGCCGCAGACGGCGTCGCGCGCGCTCTCGCGCGAGGAGCAGCGGCTGCTGCTGCGCGCGGCGGAGCGCGCCGAGCCGCGGGACCGCGCGCTGGTGGTGGTGTTGCTGTTCGCCGGGCTGCGGATCTCCGAGGCGGTCGCGCTTGATCTCGATGACGTCCGGGTGTCCTCGCGCAAGGGGACGCTGATCGTGCGCTGCGGCAAGCGCGACGCCTACCGGGAGGTGCCGCTCAACGCGCTGGTGCGCGCGACGGTCACAGAGTGGCTCGAGCGCCGGCCCGCGCTCGCCGGCCAGGGGGAGAACGCGCTGTTCGTGAGCCGCGGCGGGCGACGGCGTCGGCCCGGGCGACAGACGCGTCCGTGCGCAGGGTCGCGCACGACGCCGGCCTACAGGTGTCGGCGCACGGCCTGCGGCACACGTGCTTGACGAACCTTGTGCGCCAGGGCGAGGACCTGGTGATGGTGGCGGAGATCGCGGGACACGTGAAGATCGAGACCACCCGCCGGTACGCCCTGCCCTCGACCGCGGACCGGGAGGCGGCGATGGAGCGGATGGAGATCGACTTCTGATGGCCGGCTGGCCGTCAGCAGCACAGCGCCACGAGCTGGGCTCGTTCCCGACGCTGGCGGGCCCGGAGGACGTCAAGCGGTTCTTCGAGTTGGCGCCCGATGATCTGCGGTGGGCGCTCTCTCACCGCGGCGACGCGCAGCTCGGGGCGGCCACGCTGTTGTGCTCGCTGCGGTGGCTGGGGTTCGTGCCCGAGGCGCTGGCCGAGCTGCCCTAGCCGGCGTCGCTGGCGTTGTGCGAGGCGCTCGACGCCGACCCCGACGACCTGGTGGTGTACGGCGCGCGAGCGCAGACACGCAGCGATCATCTCGCCGCGGCGCGGACCCGTGCCGGGTTCCGCGCGTTCGATCACGAGCAACGGGCGCCGTTTGAGGAGTGGCTGGGGTTGCGGGCGATGGAGCACGAGCGACCGAAGGCACTGTGGGAGCTCTCCTGCGAGCACCTGCTCAGCGCCAAGGTGGCGCGTCCGGCGGTCGACACGCTGGTGCGGATGATCACCGCCGCCAGGGAGCAAGCGCACACCACGACCGCCCAGCTGCTGGCCGGGTAACTGGCGGGCGGCCTGCCGCGGCGACTTGACCGGCTGTTGGAGCTCCGCGAGCCGGGCGGGATCACGTGGCTTGAGTGGTTGCGAACGCCGGCAGCCGGGAGCAGCCCTGCAGAGATTCTCGCCGTGCTTGAGAAGCTCGAGCAGTTACGGCTGCTCGGCGGCGAGCGCGTGGATCTGTCGATGCTGGCGCCGGGCCGGTTGCGGATGCTCGCCGGCGAGGGCCGCCGCCGCGCTGCGTGGGAGATCTCGCGGCTGCCGCCCGCGCGTCGGCACCCGCTGCTGTTGGTGTTCGTGGCGCAGATGTTCCTCGAGCGCGGCGATGAGCTGATCGACCGTTACTGCACCGCGATCCAGAACGTCGAGCGCGCGGCCACGCAGGCGGTCAAGAACCAGCGCGAGACGACCGCCGGTGCGCGTGACGAGCGCAGCGCGCTCGCCGGCGTGCTCTCGCAGATCCTGTTGGACGCGATCGATCACGGCGAGGACCCGGTCGCGCGGGCCAGAGCGGAGGCCGGCGAAGATCGGCTTCGCGCCTGCGTCCAGGACGCTGGCGCTCTCGCAAAGCCGATCGAGGCGGAGCGCCGGGACGCGAAGCATCGCCGCCACGCGCACCTCGCGCGGTTCGCCCCGGCTGTGCTCGCTGCGCTGGATCTGCGTGCCGCGCGCGGCTATGAGCCGCTGCTGGACGCGATCCGCTACTCGGCCGCGCATCGCGACGAGCCGCGTCTCCCGGACGCGCCCCTCTCGGTGCTACCGGCCGCCTGGCGTGACTGAACGCTCGACGAGGGCGGCACGCCGGTGCGCACTCGCTATGAGCTGGCGCTGTGGCTCGGGATGCGCTGCGCGCCCGCGGGCTGTGTCGTACCAGCAGCCACCGCTACGGTGACCCGGCCGACTGGATGATGCCCCGCGTGCAATGGCAGCGCGACCCGCGGCGAGACGCTGATGGCGGTCAAGGACGCGTTCCAGATCGAGCGCTCGCTGCCGGCTGGGCATGTCAACGCGGCGCTCGCGATGGCGCGGCGGCTGGGGCTCGCGGGGTTGTTGGACCCGCGCAGTTCTCGGGAGCGGGACTTGTGCATGGCGATGATCGTGGGGCGAGTGATCAAGCCGGCGTCAAAGCTCGGGACGGTCCGTGCGCTGGGGCAGTCCACACTCGCCGAGGAGCTTGGGGTAGTTGGCGCCGATGAGGACGAGTGCTACCTGGCGATGGACTGGCTCGGGAAGCGTCAGGAGAGGATCGAGGACCGCCTCGCGGGCCGGCACCTCAAGGATCGGGAGATGGTGCTCTACGACGTGTCCTCGAGCTATTTCGAGGGGCGCTCTTGTCCGCTGGCGAAGCTGGGTTACTCGCGCAATGGTAAGCGCGGGCTACCGCAGATCATCTACGGGCTGTTGTGTGACATGGCAGGCCGTCCAGTCGCGGTTGAGGTATTCACCGGCGAGCTGCATGACGACAAGACGCTCCCGTCACAGGTCGAGAAGCTCAAGGGGCGCTTCGGTCTCTCACAAGTCGTGGTTGTCGCCGATCGTGGCATGCTCACGCAGGCGAACATCGACCTGATGCGCGAGCAGGACGGGGTTGACTGGATCACCGCCTTGAAGGCCCCGACGATCAAGAAACTGGCTCGCAGCGGGGTTTTTCAACCGTCGCTGTTCGACGAGCAGAACCTCGCGACGATCACCGCCGCCAAGGACTTCCCCGACGAGCGCCTGGTCGTGTGCCGCAACCCGCTAGTCGCTGCGCAACGCACCCGCAAACGCAACGAGCTGTTGGCCGCGACCGAGACTGACCTCGCCGAGATCGCTAAGCGAGTCACGAACGGCACCCTGACCGGCGCCGATCAGATCGGGCTGGCTGTCGGTCCGGCCGTCAAGCGCTTCCGGATGAAGAAACACTTCCAGCTGGCGATTACCGACACAACGTTCAGCTACGAGCGCAAGACTGAGCAGATCACCGCCGAGGCAGCGCTGGACGGGTTCTACATCCTGCGCACCAGCCTCGCGACCGAAACGCTCGCCCAGGAGGATGTTGTGCGTGCCTACAAGAACCTCGAGCAAGCCGAGCGGGCGTTCGGGTCCTTCAAAGGCCCCGACCTGCAGATTCGCCCGATCCATCACCACCGCGCCGAGCGCGTCCGCGCGCACGTGTTGATCTGCATGCTCGCCTACTACCTCACCTGGCACCTCAAAGCCGCGTGGAAACCCTTGCTGTTCACCGACGAGCAACGCCCGATCGACCCCGATCCGGTCGCTAAAGCCGTCCGCTCCCCCGCCGCCCAACACAAAGCCCAGAGCAAACACACCACCACCGGCGAGACCGCCCACAGCTACCAGAGCCTGCTCGACGAGCTCGCGACCCAGACCCGCAACACCACCCGCCTCGCCGGCCAGACCGCGACCTTCAACAAGCTCACGCTCCCCACCCCCCTCCAAGCCCACGCGCACGAACTCGTCGCCAGCCTCCCGGTCACGACGTAGACACGACCACAACAACCGCCCGGGCACCCACACCCAGCAATCACACCGGATTACGGCACCCCGACCAGGGGGAACTTCGGCCTAAGAGGGTTTCATAATCCACGCTCAGTTCCCTATTCCCTGTAAATGCGCCTCTTTTTGCGCGGGGCGCGCTCGTCCGCCATGCCCTCGCGGCGGCGACGCTTGGGCGCTCAGAGGCTGCTGGCGATTGTGTTGAGCGCCGAGTCGATCCTGCCCGAGAGGAACTTCAAGGCGGCTATTGCCAGGACGGCGATCAGGGCAAGAATCAGTGCGTATTCCGTGAGTCCTTGGCCCTCTTCATCGCGGGCCACGTGGATTTGCGTGAGCATGATCTTGACATGCAGCCACACGATCGGGTCGAGCATGATCTGAGTATCGGCGCGATCCGCGGACGGCTTGAATGTCAGCTTGTTGATGAATGGGCGCGAGCGCGGGATGTCGTTGCGGTGTCATTTTGCGTTTGTGGCGGTGGCCGTGCTGGCGGGTGTCCAGGTGAGCAGCGTCGCGCTGGCGGGTGGGAGCGTGATGGCGTAGTCGCCGGATGCGGGCGAGATCGTGGTGGTCTGTGGGGTGCCGGCGAGCGTTCCCGTGGTGCTGGGAGCCCCGAAGTCTCTGCCGCCGAGCGTGACGGCTGTCGTCGCGGTGAGAGCGGGCGCGAGCAGCTGCTCGACGGTGGCGGTGCCGGCGGCGCCCTGGGATGCTGTCAGCTGCACGGCTTGCGGGGCGCTCGCGGTGTTGATCAGCACGGCTCGGATCGTCTTGTCGGGTGCGATCGTGGCCCAGATCTTGACTGTGTTGGTCGCGGGGGCGCTGACGGGCAGCAGTTGCGAGCCGGGGGGCGCGGCCTGGGTGAACATCAGCAGGCCGTAGTACTCGGGGTGCACGGTGGCTTGCCAGCGGCCGTTTGTCTGGGTGGTTGAGAAGAGGGCGTAGTGCGCGCCTGGGAAGGTGTGGATGTTCACGCCCGAGACGCCGGCTTGGTCGAGCGCGAACATCGTCTGCAGCGCCCAGAGGGCCGATGCGAAGGTGTCGCTGACGCCGAGTGTGCCGCCGCAGGTGACGGAGTTCAGCTCGTCGACGCGTAGCGGCAGGCGGTGGTCGTTGGCGGTTGCGAGCAGCTGGTCGATGCTGTGCGCGAAGCCGTTGGTGGCGTTGTTGCTCAGCAGGTTGGTGATTGTTGGGTACTGGGGCGAGTTTGGCGGGGCGTTGCAGCCCTGCAGCGGGTACTGGTGCACGGTTACGAGCGAGAGCCCGGGCTCGGCGTTGATGAACTGGCCGAGGTCCTCGGCCCACCCGGAGCCCGAGCCGCCGAGCGCTGGTCCTGCGATCGGTAGTTGCGGAAGTGCTTGGCGTACAGCCGCGAACTGGCGGGTGAATTCAGCGAAGTCGTAACCCTTGCCGCGGACGTGCCGGATCTTGCCGGTAGATGTCTCGTAGGCGGGGAATAGTTGGTAGACGTCTGGCTCGTTGCCGATCTCAAGCGCGGCGATCGACCGGCTGCCGATCCCTGAGACCAGTGCCTGCGCCTCGGCGCCGGCGAGCTTCGGGCTGTTGATCGCGAGGTTGATCCCGAGGATGAGCTTCGCCCCGAGCGCATTGCTGAGCGCCGCGGCCGTCTGGATCCAGTTGGTGCTCAGCGGATATGTGACCACTGCGGGCGCTGGGGCCCCGGGGACGGGCCACCAGGTCAGATCGGTGCTGTCGCCGCCGATTCGCAGGATCGGGGCCTGTCCGGGTGAGAGGTTGCGGATCAGCTGCTCGAATACCGGGTCGATCGCCGCTGGGTTCGTGCCGGCGTACGCGGGCACGGCCTGGTATTCCAGTGACAGGCCGAGGAACCCGCTCGGTAGCGGCGCGCTGATCGGGGCCTGACCGATCGACACGACCCTCGACGAGGAGGCTGCGCTGGCCGCGCTGCCGGCATCGACCGCGCCAGCCGTGGCGATCGCCGCGAGCACGAGCGCTGCGCCGAACAAATAACCCAACCGGTAAACGGAGCGGCTCACAGTACGTTGGCGGATCGTGGGGCCGGAGGCGTCGCGTTGTGGGCCGTGATCACGTTCAGCCTCTCAGGAAGCGCTGCGGGACCACGCCGATTCGTGCACAGGCCGCCGCCTGCGTCGCGGTGTGAGTGACCTGCGGGGGCGGGGCTTTGCCGATCGCGGGCTGGTTAGTGGTCACGATCCAGCCGTTGTGAACGGGAATGAAGTTCACGATCGCCTCAGCGGGCGCTGGGTAGTAGAACGTGTCGCCGACGTTGAGCCCGAGCGCCCAGGCGAGGATGCTCTGGTATTCGACCGGGGCTGTCGGCTGCCCGCATGCTTCTATTTGCGCGCTGGTGCCGAGCGTCCGGATCGTGCCGGTGAGCCGCTTGATCTCCTGGGTGCGCTGGCGTTCGTGCTCGAGATCCTTATGCTCGGTCTGCGCGGCATTCACGCCATCAGGGACCAGCGCGGCGATGAACAGCGCAACGATCACGACAGCGCCCCGGCTGCCGAGCGCGGGCGCCAGGCGAGGGAGCTCGGCAAGGACGCGGCCGACGGCGACGCCCGCGAGCACCGCCACAACGCCGGCGGGTTCGAACAGGTAACGCGGCACCCCGGGCCATCCGTGTAGCACGAACGTGACCTCGATCGCGAGCCAGGCCAGCGCCAGCCCCGCGAGCGCGAGGACCGCGGGCTCGCGCGTGTATGCGGCCAACGCGACCGCGAGCAGCGCCGCGAGCGCGACCGGCCATACCTGCAGGTCCAAGAAGCGTCCGATCGTGCCGAGGATCAAGTTGTTGTGCAGCGCTCGTGGTGAGTTCAGCGCGAGATCCCCGGCGATGAACACGCTCTTCGCTGTCAGCGCCGGGATCCCGAACCACAAAAGCGGCACCGGCGCCAGGGCAGCGCTGATGATCGCTCGCGCTCGGGGTTGGCGGCGCCATAGCCAGAGCGCGTAGATAGCGAGCAACGCCCATGCCTCGGGCCGGCCGAGCGCCGCGAGCACAAGCAGCACGAACGCGATCCGCGGTCGCTTGCAGAGATGGCAGTCGATCGCGCCGAGGCACAGCGACACGATCATCGGGTCGGACTGGTCGCTGAGGATGTAATGCCAGTAATCGGTGATCCCGAGCAGCGCGCAACCAGCGAACGCACCGGCGAGGACGCTCGCGCGGTGTTGCTCGGCGCCGCCGGTCAGCCTGTAAGCGATCCTGGCGGCGAACACGACCCCGGACAAGGAGACCGCAACGGCGGTGAGCATCCACAGCCACACTGCGTAATGCCCGGCCATCGCATACGGGACTGTGAACAGGAACGCCAGCGGCTTCCACGACGGCGCACCGTTGGTGTCGAGGTTCCACGACAGCGCCTTCTGACCCCACACCAGCCAGCCGTACGGGTCATACCCCGGCCTGGTACCCGCCCACAGCACGACCGCCGTCGAGACGGCAAGCAGCACCAGCGCTCCTAGCAGCCAGCGGTACCTGTAAGCGTGGCTGCGGATGGGTGTTTGGTGAGGCGATCCTCCCGACCTCGGCGCGGCCGGCGCCACGATCGCGGGTGCTTCGGCGGTGCGCTCAGACACTGACCTCAGTGACGCTATGGACCAAAAGTGAGACGCGGATAAGAGATCTTGTCGATCAGATTACTTACTTCGATTTGTTAGTTATCCTCGGATCGATCGCAGGTCAGCGTCGACTGCACTGTGGCCGGTGCCAAGGCTGTGTTGATTCCCGGCTTGGCGTGCTGAGGGTCTTTTGTTGAGCTATCTCATTGGAGCGTGGTGTGCGAATCCTGGTTCTGGGTGGAGATGGATACCTTGGGTGGCCGACCGCCATCCATCTTTCGGCCGCGGAACATGACGTGGCGGTCGCGGACAACTTCGCTCGGCGCGGCTATGACGAGGAGCTCGGGGTCGGGAGCCTGGTGCCGATCGCGACGCTGGAGCAGCGCCTCGCAGCTTGGTCAGAGCTGACCGGCAAGACGCTTCGCAGCTACCTAGGCGATCTTCGCGACCCGGTGTTCGTGCACGAGATGGTCGACGATTTTCGGCCCGAGACGATCGTGCATTACGCCGAGCAGCGCGCCGCGCCGTACTCGATGATCGATCAGGCGCACGCGGTCTATACGCAGGTGAACAATGTGGTCGGGAACTTGAATGTGATGTACGCGATCGCAGATATCGACCGTGACATTCACTTGGTCAAGCTCGGCACGATGGGCGAGTACGGCACCCCGAACATCGACATCGAGGAAGGCTGGCTCGAGGTCAAGCACAACGGCCGCAAGGACAGGGTCCTCTACCCGAAGCGCCCAGGCTCGTTCTACCACCTCTCGAAGGTTCACGACAGCCACAACATCGAGTTCGGCTGCCGGATCTGGGGTCTGCGCGCGACCGACCTCAACCAAGGCGTCGTCTACGGCGCCGATACCGAGCACACCAAGCTCGACGCACGGCTCGCAACGCGCTTTGACTACGACGGCGTGTTCGGGACGGTCTTGAACCGGATGGTGATCCAGGCAGTGCTCGGCCATCCGCTCACGGTCTACGGGAACGGGTCACAGACACGCGGGCTGATCAACATCATCGACACCGTCGAGTGCATCCGGCTCGCTGCCGAGACCCCCGCAGAACGCGGGGAGTTCCGGGTGTTCAACCAGTTCACCGAGTCGCTTTCGGTCCGCCAGATCGCCGAGACGATCGCCGCCGAGTACCCAGGGCAGTGCACGATCGAGCACATCGAGAACCCCCGCGTCGAAGCGGAGGACCATCACTACAACGCCAAGCACACGGCGCTGGTCGACCTCGGTCTGAAACCCACGCTCCTGAGCACCACCCTGATCGATCACCTGTTTGACCTCGTCGGGCGCCACCAAGACCGGGTCGACCCGGCGGCGATCAGACCGACGGTGAAATGGCGCCAGACCTCAAGCGAGATCACCGCAACCGCGCTCGCGCGAACCCAGTGAGCGTGCATCCTGACCTCACCTCCCGACCGGCCGGCCACAAAGACCCGGGATTAGCGCGAAATTCGCCCTGTCTGGGGTGCGGTCATCCGGTGTGATTGCTGGGTTTAGGCGCCCAGTGGGATGTCTTAAGCGCGAGTTGCTGGAGCCCGGAGGTATGCCTGTGCGGGGAGCGCTGCGACGGGTCGGTCGCGTTTGGGAGTGGTCGCCGCTGGTTGTGGCTGCTGTGTATGGCGTCGCTCTGCTCGCGACATTGGGTTCGGTGCTCGGCGCGATCTACTCCTCCGCCGATACCGTGTCGGCGCCTGTGGTCGGCCAGTTGCTGCCGTCCGCGCCGCAGGGCGTGAGCGTACCGATGGGAGACATTCTGTGGGCCGAGGCGCTGTGGTTTGAGCTGCTGACCCGCTGGCTGCCAGGCCACCGGATCGTGTGGGAGCTCGCCCCATGGTTGATCGGGCTCGCCGGTATCGGCCTGGTCGGGTGGGCGACGGTGAAGGTCGCTGACCGGTGGGCTGGGATGATCGTTGTGGTCGTGCTGGGCTGCGGTGGCGCTGCGCTGCTGCCGCTGCAGTTCGCGTGGAACACCCACGCGCTGGCGTATTTGCACGTCTGTCTGCTGGGGGCGTTCGCCGTGCTGCTCGTGCTTCACGGCGGACTGATCGGTGGTCGGTTGAGGATCCACGTGACGGCGCTCGTGCTCGCGAGCATCGTCACCGGCGCCGGAGTGGCGTCTGATCAGCTGGGAGCGGTAGCCGGGCTGGTCCCGTTCATCGCGGCTGGATGTGCGGTTGCATGGGTCTCGCCGCGGGAGACAGCGATACGCCTGTTGACCTCGGTGCTCGCTGTGGCAGGCGCCTCGGCGCTTGTCGCGTGGCTGGTCATCAGCGTGATGCACGGCATGCATATGGTGGCGTCGCTGTACCCGATCAGCCTCTCGCCGTTGGACAAGCTACTCGATCACGTCAGACTGGTCGGTCAGTCGCTGCTGATCCTGATGAACGGCGACTTCGGCGCCGCCGCGCTGTCGTCGAGCGCCGAGCTTGCGTTCGCGTGTGCGGTTGCGATTGCGGCAGCGGTCTACGGGGCCATGCGGTACGCGTACCCAGAGCTGTCAGGAGTCGTCGCGGGTAATCCGGGCGATCGCGCTCGGACGCCACGTGAGCTTGCGCGCGCGATGCATATCGCCTACTGGAGCGCGAGCGCGATCGCCCTAAGCGCCGTGTGGGTGTTCTCGACCGTTCCTGTGGACTCTGACGACAAGCGCTACCGCTACCTGGTGACGGTCGCCTACGCGGTTGTCGCGGTTCTCGTCGTCGGCGCCGCGCGGCGTACTCGGTCCAGGGCGCTCGTCACGCTCGGCGCCTGCGTGATCGTCGGGGCGAGCGCATCATCGATCCTGCACCGTGACATCCAGGACGGCCTCGCCGCAGATTTCCCCCAGGCCGATGCCGCCGCGCAGCTGCTGCGCTGGGCGCGCTCACAGCACCTGACGCTCGGCTACGGCGACTATTGGGACGCCGCCCCGCTCACCTGGGAAACGCACGAGAAAGTACACGTGTACCCAGTGAACGACTGCTACACCGACAGCGTCTGCCCCACCGGTCGCCCGCGGATCAGCAGTTGGTATCTCCCGAAGCGTGGTGTGCGAACGTTCTTCGTACTGGACGCGAAGCTGATCGCAAGCGCCTACGGAGGCGGTCTCACCAGACCACTACCAGCGTTCGGCAAGCCGACGCAGATCGCGCACATCGACCAGTTCACGCTGTACGTGTACCCGTACGACATCGCAGCGCGCTTCCACACAGCGCCGTGAACATCCAGCGCCTCCGGATCAGTAGCTAAGCTAGCTAGCTAGCTAGCTATAACTAGCTCGACGAGCACGGGGCGTAGGACTCCGAGTCGAGGAACGACTGGTCGAGTAGCTTGTCCCCCGGTTCGGTCAGCTCCACGTTCGCGTAGTAGAGCTGGTCGCCGCACCTCGTGATCCCGTATAGCGAGATCGTCACCGGGGTGGTTTGCACTGCGGCTTGTGCGCAGTTTGGGTTGCAGCCGTGGTATTCGGCGGTGCCGGACCCGGCCGCCGTGGACCCGCCCCAGCTCGACCAGCTGACGTCGTTGACCTGGAGCGTGCCGTCGCCCGTTAGGTAGAGGGTCGACGGGCGGACCGCACGGCTCGCGTCCGTTCCGTAGAAGTACGCGCTCTGGGTCGGAGGAGTCGTCGCGGTGGACGCTGTCGTCTTCGTGGTTCCGGTCAATGTTCGAGAGGAGCCGCCGCTGACGGCGGCCGCCACCCCGCCCCCGATCGCGGCGAGCAGCAGCACGCCAGCCAAGATTCCTTGCCAGCCCCGCAGCCACGATCGGCCCTGGCGGCCGCCGCCCGGCGGCCGTCCGACCGTGCTGGCTTGGCGCGGGCCGTCGGGCCTCGATGCGAGCTCGGTCCCGCCGCCGTCTGTCGCGCCGCTTCCCGCGCTCGCGCCTGCGCCCCCGACCGCGCCGCCGCCCCCGACCGCGCCGGCCCCGGCCCCGGCGCCGCCCCGCTCCGCCGGCACTAGTCCGCCTGCGCCGCCCAGCTTCGTCGGCGCGAGCCCGCCTGGGCGGGCCAGCTTCGTCGGCGCCAGCCCGCCTGGGTCGCCTGGCGACTGCAACAACTCACCGACCGCGGCCGCCCCCGTGGCCACGCTCCGGCCGTCGCTCACGTCCCGCGCGCCTCGCGCTCCCGCCTGTACTGCTCGCCCGAAGTCGCCGGCCGACAGGAACCGGTCGTCGGGTTCCTTCGCCATCGCCCGCTCGACGGCGTCGGCGAGCGGCGCCGGCACGTCGAGCAGCCGGGGCGGTGGATCGTTGACATGCGCATACAGCGTCGCCATGTCCAACTCCCGCGGGAACGGCACGCTTCCACTCAGCAGCTGATACGTCACGCACCCGAGCGCGTAGACGTCGGCGCGCGCATCTATCCGTTTCCCCTCGATCTGCTCGGGCGCCATGTAATTGACGGTCCCGACAAACATCCCGGTGCGGGTCATGCCGCTGGACTGTGCCGTCTGCTTGGTCAGCCCAAAGTCGGTCAGATAGGCGTGATCCCCCGCTGTGACGAGCACGTTGCCGGGCTTGACGTCACGGTGGACGAGGCCGCGGGCATGGGCTGCGTCGAGCGCGTCAGCGATCTGGCTGATAAGTCGCGCGACGCGACCCGGCTCGAGGCGGCCTTCGGCGGCGATGACCCCACCGAGGTCGACGCCGTTGATGAACCGCATCGCGATGTAGAGGACCCCGTTCTCGTCCCCGACCGCATAGACGGGAATCACGTTGGGGTGCTCGATCTCGGCGGCGATCGAGGACTCCGCCTCGAACCGCGCCCGGAATGCCACGTCGGTGGCGAGCTCAGGGGCGATCACCTTGAGCGCGACGACGCGGTTGGGTCGCTGCTGGCGTGCCCGGTAGACGAGCCCCATCCCGCCACGCCCTGCAAGTGCCTCGATCCGAAAGCCGCCAATCTCGTCGCCTGGCCCCAAGCTGCGCACCAGCCGCAGACTACATTGCACACGATCCAGCGCGATGGCCATCGCATACCTTTCGGGTCCGAGGGTCGTGGGGTGTCGACTGTGTCGGTGACCTTCAGGAACGGGTGAAGCTCATCGTCACGACGTTCGAGCTCTTCGGCGTGGCGACCCGACCGGGGCTGGGACTGAAACCTCCGCTCGTAGCCGAGAGCCATGCGAGAGCTCTGAAAGGATTTCGCGCGACGAGAACGAGGCCGTTTGGAGACGCACGGGTCTCGACGTCCGATCAGGTTAAAATCTCGAGCCTCGCTTCCTCGAGGTCGAGCTCGCGGATCACCTGGTTCATCGTCTCGTTCGAGATCTCGCCGTCGTTTCGCATCCGCACCAGTGTCTCGCGCTGGGCGGCGAGCACCATCTGGACGATCTGCTGGTAGGCGAGCGAACGGTCCTCGTAACCATCGTCCTCGATCTTGCCCGCGCGCGCCGCGAAGCGGCGCTTGCGGTACTCGTAGGCGCGACGCATCCGCTCGATCGTGTCCTCGCGCGCCCAGTCCTCGTGCACGAGCTCGTCGAGCTGAGTGAGCGCGGCCTTTGTCGCCCTCAGCCGCGCGCGGACCTCCTCCGCGTCCTCGCTGCCGTCGCGCGCCACGCCGAGTCGTCTGATCAGGGCGGGCAGCGTCAGGCCTTGTACCACGAGCGTCGCGAAGATCACCGCGAACGTAAGGAAGATGATGATGTTGCGGTCCGGGAACCGCTCGCCGGAGTGAGTGGTCAGTGGCAGCGCGAGCGCCGCGGCCAGCGACACCGACCCTCGCATCCCCGACCACGCGATCGCCAGCCGTGGCCGCCATCCCACGCGTCGCGCCCGCTGATTCGGGCGGCGGTCGAGCGCCCTGATCACGTACGGAACCGTGAACAGCCACACGAATCGAACGGCGATCGCGGTCGCGCTGATCGCGACCGCGTAGGCCGCCAGCCTTGCCGGTGGCGATGTGCCCAACTGATTGACAACCGCTCGCAGCTGGAGCCCGACGAGGACGAACAGGGTGGCGTTGATGACGAAGTCGAGCATCTCCCAGACGAAGAAGCCCTGAAGCCGCGTGCGCGCATCGATGATGCCCGGCCCCCGCACACCCATATAGATCCCGGTCGTGACTGAGGCCAGCACGCCCGAGGCGCCGAGCGCGTTCGCCGGAATGAACGCCGCATAGCCGCTGAGCAACGAGATCGTGATGCTCGTCTGGATGTCGGTCGTCCGCCTCCTGACCTCCGCGATGACCCAGCCGACCGCCAGGCCAATCCCGACGCCGCCCACCGCGCCGGCGATGAACTGCCCGGTCGCGCTAAGCACCGAGAACGTTCCGCCGAGCACAGCCGCGACCGCGACTCTGTAGCAGACGAGCGCGGTCGCGTCGTTGAACAGCCCCTCCGCCTCGACGGCGCTGACCAGCCGCCGCGGGAACTCGAGCCGCCGCATGATGCTCGCCCCCGCCAGCGCATCGGTTGGCGAGACGATCGCCCCGAGCGCAAAGGCGGCCGCCCACGGGAGCCCGACGAGCGCGTGCGCCGCCGCGGCGACGACGACCATCGTGAGGAGCACGAGCCCGATCGAGTTCAGCGTCACCGTCCGGAGGTTCGCGCGGATGTCGCCAAGATTCGCGAAGAACGCCGCCCCGTAGACAAGCGGCGGCAGGAACACGACCAGCACCACATTCGGGTTCAGCCGCACCTCCGGCACGCCCGGAACGAATCCGAGCACCGCGCCCCCGACCACCAGCACGATCGGATACGGCACTCCCAGCAGCCGGGCGAGCGAGCTGAGCCCCACTACGGCGACGAGCAGCCCAGCGATCAGGAGCTCAGCCTGGCCCATCTAACAACAGCGCGTTCTTTGCTCTTGGCGAGCCCTCATCGCATGCCACCCGTGACCCCTTGGATCATCTCTCCTCCTATCGACCGCCAGGGCATTCCCGGCACGCTACCGGCCGGGCGGCGCCGCTGGCTGCAGTCCGCCGGTGCAGGTGGCGGCTCCGACGTGTGCAGGTGGTTGAGATGCTCGTCGTGGCGCCGCCAGCATCCGCCTATGGTCTATGCGCGGGTACGGCGGGTCGGGATCTCACCAGATCCCGCGGCAGACGGCAACAGATACAAGCGCGGTTCGGGCCTTCTTGGGGGGCCAGAACGGGCCGCGTCGCGGCCCCAACCGGTACGCGCGCCGGCCGGCGACTGACATGGCCAGGGCTGCCGACACGTGTAGATTGACGCTCGCGGGGTGCTGGCATCGATCACGTTGGGGGGTGCGCTCAGGCACTGACCGCGACGAGTTCGGCTGCCCGATGTGCCACCGTCCGGTATGTCTCGGCATACGCGGCGGCGACAACCTCGACGTCGCAGTTCTCGGCGACCCATGCTCTGCACGCGCTGGGAGCGATCGTGGGCAGCCGGCTGACTGCGTCCGCCATCGCCTGCTCTGAATCGACCAGGAAGCCGGTCTGGCCGTGCACGACAAGCTCCCGCGCTGCGCCCTCGGGGAACGCGATCACGGGCGTCCCGCACGCAAGCGCCTCGACCATCACCATCCCGAACGGCTCGTCCCAGCGGATCGGCATCAGCAGCCCGCGGGCATTGGCGAACAGCGAGCGTTTGACCGACCCGCCGACCTCGCCGAGGAAGCGAACGCGGTCCCCGTCGATGTGCGGGGCGATCTCTTTGTCGAAGAAGACCTGCTGGCCCGGCTGAATCACGCCGGCCAGCACCAGCGGAACGCCCGCGGTGCGGGCCGCGAGGATCGCGCGGTGAGGTCCTTTCTCGGGAGTCATCCTTCCCACCCACAGTAGGTAGTCCTCCTTGCGTTCCTGCAACGCCCAGTCGCTGAGGTCGATCGGGTTCGGGATCGAGCACAGCGGCGCAAGGCCCAGCGGTGCGGTGGCGAGCTGCGCCCGGCTGATGCCGACGAGCGCGGCCTTGTGACCGTGGTGAGCGTAGAACGCCGCCGTGCTGTCGGTAAACGGTCCGTGCAGCGTGCGCACGAATGGGACTTCGATCCGGTCGGCCAGCGCGAGTGCCGTGAACCCACAATGATCGTGAACGACATCGAAACCGAAACGGCTGATCGGGCGCTTTTTGCCGTGGTGGTGGCGTGGCCTCGAGTCAGCGGTCGGGGCGAGCGGTGGCTTGCTGGAGGGCGCAGCAACCCCGGAGCGGCCGGATCGACGCTCGCTGGGGAGATCTGCTCGGCCGCGCCGGGGCGAGGACTGCTGTGAAGCTGTTGAGCAACCCAAAGCGACGGTGCCTTTGGCGGTTCGGGCTCTGGAGCAGCTCTACGAGAGCCACGGACCCAAACGGCTCGGCTGACCCCCGGTTTGGGTTATCCAGCATGCGATCGGCGGCGTTCGCGCCGCGTTCCCGGGAGGCTGGGCGAAAAACGTCGCGGATTCCGTCGTTTTTCGCCCAGGCCCCTGCACAAAAGCAGTTTTGCATGACGGCCGCTCATCTACCGGAGCACTCCTAACCTAACCTAACTAAACCTAAAACAAGCGATCTCGGGGTCTTACGCTTGGTTTAGGACTAAACTAGAAACTAAGAGCCTGTCCGAATTACCCCGCGCACGTCTGGCGGCGGCGGACCGGCGCGATCCGGCACGGTCCGAAGGCTTGCGTGCGATGCAGAGCAACACCCGCGCATGGCTGGTCATAGACGACCACGCCGATACTCGCCGACCGGCGCGTACCACCGACACGGACGGCTTGTCGGCAAGCCTGCGGTCAAACGGACGCTCGATGGGCGTGGGCCGCGTGCTGAATCTTTGCGAGGACGGCATGCTGGTTGAAACCAGCGGCGATCTCGAGGTCGGAGAGCTCTCCGGCTTTGAGCTCGCGGGCCCCGGCTTTCGATACGTCGGTTTCGCGGCGGTCGCGCACGGCTCCGACGGGGCGCTCGGTCTGCGGTTCGTGACCTGGGAGGGTCCGGTCGACGGTGCTTTGTGCGCCCTGGTCGCTGCGCGACTGCGCCGACGACAGCTGGGATCGCGCGCACTCGGCAAGGCTCACGCCGGGCTTCCGAGGATGCGGGATTCTCAGAGCTATGATCACGGCGCCCCCAGCGGGCTATCGATGCTCATCGAACAGCCGCCGAATGCCCCCACGCGCCGCTACCAAGTGCTCAACGTGCGCGAGCGGGGCATCCTGATCGACGGCCTTGGACTGCCCGTCGGCGCGCAGATCTCGTTCGTGCTCGCGGGTAGAGGCATTGACCATGCCGAGTCTGGCCGCGTCGCGTATCGGACCGACACGGCCACTGGCGTCACGGTCGATCCCTGGCACGACACCCCGGATGCGATCCGCGCCTTGATCAGCGGCGAAACCGAGCTCGGCCCGCGGCTCAAGGATGCCTACATCAGGGACTGGTCTTGAGTCTCACAAGCTGCCAACGGGCGAACATCAAAGCGCGCAGGAGCAGGTCACGCAGCAGACCACAAGCCTCGCGCGAGCACGACGGTAAGTGGGTGAGGTCATGAGCGCCGAGAACGATGCCGAGCGCGATGTGGGTTTGGTGCCGGATGGCGGCAGGGCGCGTGGCGCCTACGCGTCCGGGGCGCTGTCGGTGCTGTTGCCCGAGCTTCTCGCCAACTCGCCAAGCTCCACCTCGAGAACCGCATCCAGGCAGCCGTCCACTCCGTCCGCAGCGGCATCTCCTGACATCACGACCTGAGAACAACCGGCGCCCTTTGGCAAAGCCGCCGCGTAACGAGACCATTTCTGGCGGCGATCACGAACGCCGTCGATCACCCATCCGGGCGCGAGCGGGCCGAGCCGTCCCCGTTGCTTCCCGTCATTCCCGCCACGGGCGTCTTGACGCGCTAGGCCCAACACTCGCAATGAAACACGGCGGCCGAGTTCGCGGCGTTGAGGAGCGAGTTTCGCGTACGGCTGCGAACGCGGGCCTCGATGCTCTGGCGATGCGGACGCTGAGACCTTTTGCATTGGCGCACACTCGGCGAGCGCTTTGACCAGCCGTTTGCGCTGAGACTCGACAGTGGTTGGGCCGACGTCCTTCCAGCGTTTAGCGGCAAGGCCTTGCATCAGCGTCTCGAACGCTGAGCGAGCCTCCACGGCTTCAGGGTCAAAGCCGGAAAACATAGCCCGCCGAGGATTGAGGCGAAGCTCCTAGCAACGATACACCTCCCGATGCTCGCTCGGCCTCCGAAGTCCAGGACGCTGAGTTCAGCGTCATCGCCGCGAAGCGCATCGAGAAACGCCCGGATCTCCGCTGACGGACCTGGTCGCGCTCGCGAACGTTGAGGGGCTTGTTCACCCCGCTGCACTGGTCGGCCGGCGGCTCGGCGCGACCGTGCCGGTGGATGTGCTCGCGAGGGCGTGTGGGAGTGGAGAGCGTGTTGGAGTGGACAATCTGACGCGCGCATGTGCGGATCGTCCAGCTGATGTCGATTTTCGAGCCCGTACGGACGATCCGGCGCTCCACGCAAAGGTTTGTCCGGCCGGACACGCTTGTCCGAGCCGCCTGCCCGCCTGCTTCATCCAACACCCGTCCGAGCCACCCGCTATTTGGCATCAGACATCCAGTGGACCATCCTGTACAGGACAGCCCACTAGCGGCCGCGAGGCCGGCTCGCAGGCTCCTCCGAGATCGCTCCTGCTCTACCATGCTCAACTCCCCTCGGGGGGAGTGAGTTAATGGCTATGCGCGCGGTCTCCAAAACCGTGAATCTGGGTTCGAATCCCGGCTCCCCCGCTGCATCCGCTCCGGCGGACCCGCTCGCCCGACCGTCGCGAGCCGCATAACGCTGGCTGCGCCTCACGAGCGTCCGGCGGCAGAGCGGGCGACGGGAATCGAACCCGCCCTAGAAGCTTGGAAGGCTTCTGTGCAACCACAACACTTCGCCCGCAGCTGGGGTCGAATCATCGTACTCGCAGCGTCCTGTGTCCATCGCCCCGGCGCTCGCGAGTAGCGTACAGCGGTGTGCGGCGGCGCGATGGCTCGTGTGCTCTCGGAGAGGCTGGATGAACGTTCTTGCGATAGACCAGGGAACCTCGGCGACAAAAGCAGTGGTGATCGAGCTCGGCGGCAAGGTGCTCGGCGAGGGCAGGGTGCCGGTGACGCCGCATGCACTGCCGGATGGACGCGTGACGCAGGACCCCCAGCAGTTGCTGGACTCGGTGATCGAGGCGGGCCGGATCGCGCTCGCCGACGCGCACGCGCCAGTGGCCGCGATCGGCCTCGGCAATCAAGGTGAGACGGTGCTTGCGTGGGACCGCGCCAGCGGCAGGCCGCTCGGCCCCGCGCTGAGCTGGCAGGACCGGCGCGCCGGTGAGATCACACGTGAGCTCGGCGAGCACGCCGAGCGCCTGACCGAGCTGAGCGGGCTGCCGCTGGACCCGTACTTCGCCGCGCCGAAGATGGCCTGGCTGGCCCGCGAGGGGAGGGCGGGAGCAGGCCTGGAGGCTGAGTCCAAGGTGATTACGACGGTCGACTGCTGGGTCACGCACCATCTGACCGGCGCGTTCGTGACCGACGCCGCGACCGCCTCGCGCACGATGCTGTTAGACCTCCAAACTGGCGACTGGTCGCCGGAGGCGTGCGAGATCTTCGGGCTGGAGCTCGCGCGTCAGCCGCAACTGGTCGCCAACGCGCAACCGGTGGGGGAGACGCGCGCGTTCGGTCCGAGCCTGCCGGTGACCGCGCTGATCGTCGATCAGCAGGCGGCGCTGTTCGCGCAGTCGTGCCTGCGCAGCGGCGACGCGAAGTGCACCTATGGGACTGGCGCGTTCATCCTCGCCAACGCGGGCTCGCAAGTGCCGCGGCCGCGTGGCGGGCTCGCCGGCTCGGTCGCCTGGAAGCTGGACGGCGCGCTCACCTTCTGCCTCGACGGTCAGGTCTACACCGCCGCCGCGGCGGTGTCGTGGCTGCGCGAGCTCGGCCTGCTCGGGGATCCGCGCGAGCTCGATGTCCGCGCCGGGCAGCCGCCGCCGGCGGCTGAGGGCCCGATGTTCGTGCCTGCGCTGGCCGGTCTGGGGGCGCCCCACTGGGCGCCCGAAGCCCGCGGCGGTTGGGTCGGGTTGTCGCTCGCCACGCGCGCGTCCGACCTGATCGACGCCGTCGTGTGGGGCATCGCCGCCGAAGTCGCGAGCCTTGCCAGGGCGATCGAAAGCGATCTGGGGCACCCGCTCGCGAGGCTCCGCGTCGACGGGGGGCTGTCGCGCTCGGTGCGGATCTTGCAGGCACAGGCGGATCTGCTCCAGGTCCCGGTCGAGCGATACCCCTCGCCAGACGCGACCAGCCACGGCATCGGCGCGCTGGCGCTGATCGGCGCCGGCGCGAGCGCCGATCCGGACACGGCGCTGGGCGCGTGGACCGCGGACGCCGTGCTCGAGCCGCAGTTTGGCGCTGAGCAGGCGGCTGCCTGGCTGGAGCGCTACGAAGCGACCGCGCGGGCGCTGATCGAGCTCGGCAAGCCGCGATCGTGACGCTCTACTAC
Source organism: uncultured Solirubrobacterales bacterium (assembly GCA_963709135.1). GTDB lineage: Bacteria > Actinomycetota > Thermoleophilia > Solirubrobacterales > Solirubrobacteraceae > Palsa-465. Next base: position 999,819 of record CAVPVI010000015.1, read on the forward strand.
GACGTCGCAATCATCGGCGCCGGCGATGTCGGCAGCGCGATCGCGCGCGAGCTGTCGCGGTTCGCGTTGCAGATCGCGCTGCTCGACAGCGGTGACGTCGGGGCCGGCACCAGCAAGGCCAACACGGCGATCCTGCACACCGGCTTCGACGCCAAGCCGCACACGCTCGAGGCGCAGCTCGTGCCCCGCGGCCATGAGCTGCTGGCACAGTACGCCGAACAGGTGGGGATTCCGCTGGAGCGCACCGGCGCACTGCTGGTCGCGTGGACCGAGGAGGAGTTCCAGCGGCTACCGGAGATCTACCAGCGCGCGCGGCTGTGCGGCTACTCGCGCGCCAAGGCTGTGCCGCGCGAGCTGCTCTACCGGCTCGAGCCACACCTGGGCGCCGGGGCGCTCGGAGCGCTGCTGATCCCCGACGAGTTCATCATCTGCCCGTGGACGGTGCCGCTTGCGTTCGCCACCCAGGCGCTGGCAGCGGGCGTCCAGCTGCGGCGCTTCGAACGGGTGGCGGCGCTCACGCGCGTGGACGGAAGCTGGCGCGTGCGGACGAGCACGGGCGAGCTCACGGCGCGCTGGGTGATCAACGCGGCCGGCCTGCACTCCGACGAGGTGCACGTCATGGCCGGCTTCGACGGCTTCACGGTACGGCCGCGGCGCGGTGAGCTGATCGTGTTCGACAAGCTCGCTCGCGGCCTCGTGTCCCGCATCCTGCTGGCGGTCCCGACCGCCGGGACCAAAGGTGTTCTGGTTACGCCGACCGTGTTCGGAAACGTGATGGTGGGGCCGACCGCGCAGGATCTCGCGGACAAACGCGACACGGCCTGCACCGCCGCGGGGATCGCATCGCTGATGGCGCGCAGCCGGCGGCTGCTGCCGGCGCTGGCACAGCAGGAGGTGACGGCTGTCTATGCTGGGCTGCGGGCAGCGACGGAGCACGACGACTACCAGCTGATCGTCGACGAGCAGCGCTGCTACGCCTGCGCCGGCGGGATCCGCTCGACCGGCCTGAGCGCGTCGATGGCGATCGCCGAATGGATGCGCGAACAGCTCGCGCAAGCCGGTCTGCCGCTCGGCGAGCTGCGCCGCGAGCTTCCCCGCATCCGCATGGCGAACATCGGCGAGGCGTTCTGCCGTCCTTATCAGGACGCGCAACGGATCGCGGAGGATCCGGCCTACGGGCAGATCGTCTGCTTCTGCGAGCGCGTCACCGCGGGTGAGATTCGCGACGCGCTACGCGGTCCGATCCCGCCCCGCGACCTCGACGGGCTGCGCCGGCGCACGCGCGCGCTGACCGGTCGCTGTCAGGGATTCGCATGCGGCGCGCGCGTCGCTACCGAGCTGGCGGCGCTCAGCGGTCAGGCGCGCGGGATGCTCTGGAGCGCCGACGCGTGAGCGCCGACGCGTGAGCGCCGACGCTGAGCGCCGACGCGTGAGCGCCGACGAGCAGCGGTTGCCGGCCGAGCACGCGGACGTGCTGGTCGTCGGCGGCGGCCCGGCGGGGCTCACCGCGGCCGCGCAGCTGCGAAGGCTCGGACTGCGAGCGGTGTTGGTGGTCGAGCGCGAGCGCGACGCCGGCGGGATTCCGCGCCACGCCGACCACTACGGCTTCGGCTTACGCGATCTGCACCGCTCGTTGAGCGGCCCGGCCTATGCGCGGCGCTTGATCGAGCGCGCGCAGCGGGCCGGTGCCGAGCTGCGGCTCGGCACCCAGGTCACCGGCTGGGCGCCGGATGGTGCCCTGCAACTTACCGGGCCCGCCGGGCGCAGCGCCGTGCGCGCCCGTGCGGTGGTGCTCGCCACCGGCGTGCGCGAGCGGCCGCGCAGCGCACGCTTGATTCCCGGTTCCCGGCCACAGGGGGTGATGACCACCGGGATGTTGCAGCAGCTCGTTCATCGCCACCACGAACGTGTCGGGCGCCGCGCCGTCGTCGTCGGGGCCGAGCACGTCTCGTTCTCGGCGCTGCACACGCTCGCGCGTGGCGGCGCGCGAACCGTGGCGATGTCAACCGAGCTGCCCCACCATCAGTCGCTGCCGGGGATCGGCCTGGCGGCCGCCGCGTGCTTCGGCGTGCGGGTTCGCACGCGCACGGCGCTGAGCGCAATCCTCGGTCACGTCCGCGTTGAAGCGGTGGCGTTCACCAACCTCGACACCGGTGCGGTGAGCATCGTGGACTGTGACACGGTCGTGTTGAGCGCCGACTGGATCCCCGAGCACGAGCTCGCCGCGAGCGCCGGCGCGTTGCTGGATCCCGGCACCCGCGGTCCGGCCGTCGATCACGAGCTGCGCACCAGCCGCCCGGGGCTGTTCGCGGCGGGCAACGTGCTACATGGCGCCGAGCCCGCCGATGTCGCGGCCCTGGAGGGCCGCGACGTCGCAGCCGGTGTGTTCGCCTATCTGGAGGGCGAGCGTGCGTGGCCGGCACACCGGGTCACGTTGCGGGCCGCGACGCCGTTGCACTGGATCGTTCCGAACGTGCTCGGCGCCGGCGCCCGCGGGGCGACCGGGCACGGGCAGCGCGACTTCCTGCTGCGCGCGCGCAGTGACTTCGCAGACGCCCGGGTCGACGTGCGACAGGGTGAGCGGGTGCTCTACCGCAAGCGGCTTGCGCGAGTGATGCCGGGGCGCTCGGCCAAGCTCGGGTCGAACTGGACCGCGCACGCCGACCCCGCCGGAGCACCGATCGAGGTGCGCATGCGATCCGCCCGGCCCCGCCGCTAGCATCGGCTTTCCAACGCGCCGAACTCCGACCAACATTTCAGAATTTGTGGGCCGCACGCCGGTTCTGCAGCTCACGCGGCTGGCTCCGGGGTGCAGCGCCGAGTTGTTCGCCAAGCTCGAGGCGTTCAATCCGGGCGGGAGCGTCAAGGACCGCATCGGTGTGGCGATGATCGAGGCCGCCGAGCGGGAGGGCAGGATCGAGCCCGGACGCACGACGATCGTGGAGGCGACGAGCGGCAACACCGGGATCGCACTCGCGTTCGTGTGCGCTGCCAGAGGCTACGAGCTGGTGCTGACGCTGCCCCAGGGCATGAGCCGCGAACGCGAGCGGCTGCTGGCGCTCTACGGAGCCCGCTTCGAGATCACCGAGTCGCTCGGAGGCATGGATCAGGCGGTCCAGGCCGCGCGCGCGATGGCTTCCCGCGAGGACGTGTTCCTGCCCGACCAGTTCTCGAATCCGGCAAATCCGGAGGTCCATCGTCGGACCACCGGTCCGGAGCTGTGGGAGGCGCTGGACGAGCGCGTCGATGTGCTCGTGGCGGGCGTCGGTACGGGCGGTACGATCACCGGCGTCGGCGAGTTCCTCAAGGAGCGCAACCCCGGCTGCCGGGTGGTCGCGGTCGAGCCGGCCGGTTCGGCGGTGCTCTCGGGGCATCCGCCGGGGCCACACCGGATCCAGGGAATCGGCGCCGGGTTCGTGCCGAAGGTGCTCAACCGCGAAGTGATCGACGAGGTGGTCGCAGTCAGCGACGACGACGCGATCGGGACTGCGCACGCGCTCGCCAGGCGGGAGGGCGTGCTGGCCGGGATATCTTGTGGCGCGGCCGTGTGGGCCGCGCTGGCGCTGGCGCGCCGGCCCGAGCTTGCCGGTGCCCGGATCGCCGTGGTCCTTCCCGACTCCGGCGAGCGCTATATCTCGGCGGCGTTCTTCGCGCCCTGAGGCACGGCCGGCGGCGCCGCGACGAAGTTGTGGGAACCCTTGACTAGGTACAGCGGGCGCCCCTTGACCTCGTCGTAGATCCTCCCGACGTACTCGCCGATGATCCCGATCGTGATCAGCTGGATCCCGCCGAGCAGCAGCACCGTGATCGTGATCGAGCCGAATCCTGGCAGGTATGACCCGAGAAGCCTGAGCACGATCACCAACGGGATCGCAATGAACGCGAGCGTCGAGATCGCGAACCCGAGCAGCGACGCGAGCTGCAGCGGTCGATAGGAGAACGACGAGATCGCGTCGAGCGAGAAGCTGACCATCTTGTGCAGCGTGAACTTGGTCTCGCCCGCGTAACGCGCGTCGCGTGCGTAGGGCACCGCCGCCTGCGTGTAGCCGACCCACACGGTCATGCCGCGCAGGAAGCGGTTGCGCTCGCGCATCGACAGCAGCGCGTCCAGTGCGCGCCGGTCCAGCAGCCGGAAGTCGCCCGAGTTGTGCTGCAACTCGACCTGCGCCATCCAGTCGAAGATGCGGTAGAACCAGCGGGCCGTGGCGAGCTTGAAGTGGGACTCGCCCTCGCGCTTCTCGCGCACCGCGTAGACGACATCGCAGCCCGCGCGCCAATGGTCGAGCATCTTGGCGATCAGCTCGGGCGGGTCTTGAAGGTCGGCGTCGAGCATCACGACGGCATCGCCGGCGGCGTGGTCGAGGCCGGCTGTGAGCGCCGTCTGGTGTCCGAAGTTGCGGGACAGGTAGATCACCTTGACGCGGGCATCGCCGGCGGCGATGCGCTCCAGCGCCTCGGCCGAGCCGTCGCGCGAGCCGTCATCGACGAGCACGAGCTCGAACGGCAGGCCGGACAGGGCTTCGCAGACCCGCTCGTAGAACCGGTCGATCGTCGCATCCTCGTTGTAGACCGGCGCGACGACGCTGAGCAGCGCCAGCGTGCGAGGCTCGGATGGCACAGTCACAAGTGCAGCGGCAAGCCGCCGCCAGGTAGATAGCTGAGCATGGTGATGAACAGCATCCAGCCGGTGAGGACGATGGCGATCGTCCACAGGCGACGCTGGGTGCAGAGCGCGACCAGCGGTAGCAGCCAGGCGATATACCAAGGCAGGACCGCACTCGCCGTCACCAGCAACGCCAGCGTGGCCCAGCCGGCACCGTCGATCCAATCCATCTCACCGTGCCATACGCGCGCCAGCAGCCAGCAGAACGCGCCGACGAACCCGGCACCGAGCATCAGGCCAGCGAGCTGACCGATGCTGCCGAAGCCGAGCATCACGCTGATGAAGCCGGGAATGCTGTGCCAGTCGCCTTCCGACTGCACCGTCCGTAGCGTACTGATCAGATTGAGCTGGCCAAGGCCGAAGACGGTTGTTCCCAGCGCCAGGACGGCGGCGCCGGTGACCCCCGCCCCGATCAGGACCGAACGGCGCCGCTTGTGCGCTCCGAGCTCGACGCCCGACGCCAGCGCGAAAGGCAGCAGCAGTGCCGCGGTCAGCTTGATGCCCACCGCAAGCCCGATCAGCGCGCCGCTGCCGACCTCGCGCCGCGTGAGTAGCGCGTAGATCGCGCCGACGCTCAGCATCAGCATCAGCAGGTCGTTGTGCCCGCCGCCGACGCCGTAGATCACGACCAGCGGATTCAGCCCGAACAGAGCCACGGCGCGGACGGGGTTCAGGCCCCGAAGGCGCGCGGCATGCCAGAGGATCGCCACGATCACCAGGCTCGCCAGTGCCGCCAGGACCTTGTAGATGAGCGCGCTGGCGGCGATCGACGCGTTGGCCAGCAGCGCGCTCAGCAGCGTGAACAGCGGTCCGTAGGAAGACGGCGTGTTCACCCACTTGGCGTCGATAAACGGGTAGAGGGGATCGAGCGCCATCACGTGCGGCCCGCTCAGGTAAGGGTTGGCACCGTAGATGGCGAACATCCGGCCATACGCCTGGTAGCTGAACACGTCCGTGGAGAGCAGCGGCGGCGCCAGCAGCACAAGTGCGTTCAGCGCGGCGATCGCCATCAGCACTTGGCGCGCCGGGAGCCGTTCGGCGGCACGCATCACCAGCACGTAAGAGGCGAACATCAGGCTGAGCACGGTCATCAGCTCGGCCACGCTCAGGCGCAGTCCGGAGCTCCCGAACGGGCCGGCGAGCCAGGCCGGCACTGGCCGCACCGACGCCGGCAGCAGCGCGTCGGTGCGGGGTGCGGCGACGCAGATGATCAGGCCGGTCAGCAAGGTGCCGCCAAGTCCGATCCAGCCAAGGCCCGCGCGCGCCTGCGGGCGCGCGCGCGACCGCGAGCCGAGCTCGAATCCGTTGGTCTGCGGGGTCGTGAGGAGGGGGCCTTCGGGACTCATTTGCAGTGACAGCTTGCCGCTCGAGCCTCAGGCTCTGCTATGCCGAAGATTATGGTTTGGTTAGGCCTGCGGGGGAGCCGGGGTCGTTTGCTAGCGACGCGCCCGGTTTGGGCGCGCGCTGCGCCGCTCCGGCCACGTGCTTGCAGCTGCGTCGCAGCCGCGGCACCAGCCACATCGCTTCGAGCGCGATCCGCGAGGACATCTTGCTCGCGCCGATCGTCCGATCGCGGAACACGATCGGCACCTCGCGGACCCTGAAGCCCGCCAGGACCGCGCGGTAGGTCACCTCGATCTGGAAGACGTAACCCTCGGCGCGGACGCTGTCGAGCTCGATCGCCTCGAGCACCTCCCGGCGAATGCACTTGAAGCCGCCCGTCAGGTCGCGCACCTCGATGCCGAGGATGGTGCGCGCATAGAACCCACCGCCACGACTGATCAAACGGCGCGCGAGCCCCCAGTCACGCACCCCGCCGCCACGCACGTAGCGAGAGCCGAGCACGAGGTCCGCAATCGCTGCCGCTTCCAGCAGGGCGCCGAGATAGTGGGGGTCGTGCGAGAAATCGGCGTCCATCTCGATCACCAGCTCCGCACCCCCGGCAAGGGCCCGGGCGAAGCCGGACAGGTACGCCTGCCCGAGTCCGTCCTTGCGCGTGCGGTGCAGAACCTCGACGACGTTGGTCTCCCGCGCCAGCCGGTCAGCGATCGCACCGGTCCCGTCGGGTGAGTTGTCGTCGACGATCAGCACGCGGTAGGCGTCAGGTCGCACGCGCTCGAGCTCGAGGGCCACCGCACGCACGATCGGCTCGATGTTGTCCGCCTCGTTGTACGTCGGAATCACTACCCAGACAGCAGCATGCATGTCACTGGAGCGTAATGCCCAGCGTGATTTCAGGCGGTCTGTCAGCGCCGCACGTACGCGACGCGGTTCCAGCTGGGCTCGGGGGCGAGCTCGATCGGCTCGCCGCCCCGGTCGGGCTGGATGTAGACGAAGCCGTTGGCGTCGGCGTCGAACAGGACGTCCAGCTCGCCCTCCTTGACGCGCTGGTCCAGCCACGCGCTACGGAAGATCAGCCGCCGCAACCAGTGCACGAGCGAGCGCTCCGACGGACCAACCAGCTCGGGCCAGCAGTCGTTGACGTGCTCGCCGAGGGCCGACGCCGGGTCGGTGACCTCGCCGTTTACCACGAGGTTGATCAGATCCTCCGCTTCGTTGGCCTCGACCGATGCGCCGATGAACCCGAGGCGGCGAGCAGCCTGCTCGCAGCGCTCACGGAAATCGTTCTCGTTGAAGGTGAAGCGCAAGTCGCCGTATTCCAGAACGAAGTCCTCGCCTGAGCTGTAATTGCCGCGCCGGTGCATAACCCGTCGCCATCATATTTCGGATTCCTGCTCGCCCGCAGTGTCTGAACGCGATGTTGCAAGCGCGGGGAGGAGGAGGGGCTTAGATCGGCGCCGCCGAGGTCTTCTCGATGATATGGACAGCACACGCGCAACGATCCTGCTGATCGAGGCCGACGGCGACACGCGCAGGTTCCTCGCGGACAACCTGACCGCCGACGGCTACGAGATCATCGAGGCGGCGACCGCCGGCGACGCCGAGCGGCTGACGGCGACCAAGTTCCCAGACCTGGCGATTCTGTGCCTCGAGTTGCCCGACCGCGACGGCCTGGAGCTGCTGTGGGCGATTCGCAACTCCGATCGTGCCGCCTCGCCACGTGACCCTGATCTACCGGTGATCGTGCTGTCGCGACGCTCCAGCGAGGTGGACTGCGTGCGCGGCTTTGCGCGCGGCTGCGACGACTACGTCACGAAGCCGTTCAGCTACAGCGAACTGCGTGCCAGGATCGGCGCGCTCCTGCGGCGCGGCGAGCGTCGTGCCGGGATCTCCCGGGTCCGCGTCGGTCCGCTGGAGATCGATGCCGTCGCCCGCCAGGCGTGGATCGACGGCGTGCCGCTGGAACTCTCCAACAAGGAGTTCGGCCTGCTACGCGCGCTCGCCAGCGAGCCCGGACGAGTGTTCACACGGGAGGAGCTACTGCGCGGCGTCTGGGGCTACAAGACGCTCGGCACGACCCGCACCTTGGACTCGCATGCCTCGCGGCTGCGCCGCAAGCTGGCGGCGGGGGGAGCTGCATTCGTCGTGAACGTGTGGGGCGTCGGCTACCGCCTGATCGACTCCGAAATCGCCCGCTGAGGGCGCGCCCCCTCAGCGTCCGCGTATCTCAGTGCTCCCCGCCGCTGAATAACACACCGCGCGGACGGAATCGCGCCCAATTTGCAAGCCGCCTTGCAGCGCCGGGCGGCTGGTCTCGATCTTGCAATTCGTGGCGCTCGCACCGGGCGGCTGCACCACCCCGGATTCCCAGTGCGCACGGCGCTTTTGTCGCCGGGGCGGCGGTTTTCGCGTCCGAGTGGGACGCACGATGGGTTATAGGTTGCATCGTGGGATAACGTGGGATAAAGTGGCGGTCCGATCAGGAACCCGGGTGGCAGGGCTCCTCCCACCCAGCCACCCGGGTTTGATCTTTGCCCAGTCAGATGAGACCTCTTGATCTTCCGTGGAACCTTCGAACACTCGCTAGACGCGAAGCATCGACTGACGGTGCCGGCGCGCTTCCGCGAGGCGTTCGCGAGTGGGGTCGTGCTCGCTAAGTCGCCAGAGGCGAAGACCGGAACTCCGCGTTCGATCGCGCTCTGGCCGATCGATGACTACAACGAGTTCGCGGCCGCCGCGCTGGCCAAGGTCAACCCGATCTCGGCACAGGCTCGGGAGCTCAAGCGGATCCTGCACGGCAACTCGCTGGACACCGAGCTCGACTCGGCCTACCGCGTGATGATCCCGCCCGACATGCTGCGCTTCGCCGGACTCGGCAAGGAGGTCGTGCTGAGCGGTGCCGGCGAGTGCCTCGAAGTGTTCGATCGCGCGTCACACGCTGCTTACAACGAAGACGTTCTGTCCCGGTTTACCGAGATCACAGCGAGCCTTGGCAACACTGCTTGACATGACCGTGATCCACATCCCGGTGCTCGCCGGCGAGCTGATCGAGTTGGCCGATCCGCAGCCGGGCGCCGTGGCCGTCGACTGCACTTTCGGGGCCGGTGGACACGCGCGACTGGTAGCCGACCGGCTCGGCCCCGAGGGCACGCTGATCGGGATCGACCGGGACCCGGACGCGCGCGGGCGGTTCGCCGAGCTGGCTGCCGAGCTCCCGTGCCGTACTCGCTTCCTGCGTACGGACTTCGTGACGGGCTTGCAGGAGCTCAGCGCCGAGAGCATCCGGGCCGATCTCGTGTACCTCGATCTGGGGATGTCCTCGATGCAGGTCGATACGTGGTCACGCGGCTTCTCCTACGCCTTCGACGCGCCACTTGATATGCGTATGGACCCCGGCCAGGAGCTGACGGCCGGCAAGATCCTCGACGAATGGGACGAGCGGCAGCTCGCGCGCCTGCTGCGCGAGTACGGCGAGGAGCGCTACGCCCCCCAGATCGCCCGGGCGGTCGCGCGGGCGCGTGAGCGGGCGCCGCTGCGCTCGACACAGGCGCTCGTCGATGTGATCAAATCGGCCGTGCCGGTGCCCGCTCAGTTCGCCGGAGGGCACCCGGCTCGACGCACGTTTCAGGCCCTGCGGATCGCGGTCAACGACGAGCTCGCTCAGCTCGACGAAGCGCTTCCGGCTGCGTGGGGGCTGCTGGCGCCGGGCGGTCGGCTGGCGGTGATCTCGTTCCACTCGCTGGAGGATCGCCGCGTCAAGCGCTACCTCGCCGCACGCGCCCGAGGTTGTGTCTGCCCACCGGATTTCCCGGTCTGCGTATGCGGCCAGAACCCCGAAGCCGAACTGCTCACGCGGCGTGCCGTCGCTCCCACCCCGGGCGAGATTGCCGCCAACCCGCGATCCAAGTCCGCGCACCTACGCGTGGCTCGAAAGCTGGAGGTGCCAGCAAAATGACTCCCGCAGCGACCGCGGCCGGACGGGCAGCCGCCAAGCGCCCGGCGCCAGGCGACCTGGCGTCACGATCGCCGTCCCACAACGCCCCACCGGCGCCGGCGCCGGCGCCGCCGCACGCCACGCGGCCGCACGCTCCGCGGCAAACCCGGAGCGGCACGGAAGCTGGATCAAAGCTGACGCCGCGGATCCCGCGGCGGATCTCGGGCCCTGCCGGCGGCATCAGCGGCGGGGCCCGCAGCCCGCGCACAGCGGACCGCAGCCCGCGCACGGCGGACCGCACCCCGCGCACGACTGGGCGCACAGAGCGCATAGCGGTCCGCGCGCGCGCTTCCGGCAGCGGTGCCTTCAAGAGGGCCGCCGCGCTGCGCGTACCGGGCGCGGCGACCGGTGAGGGTGCTGCAATCCGGCTTGCGAACCTGGGCGTCGGGGTGCCGCTGGGCCTTCCGCGCCACCGGGCGACGCGGCCGCCACTGCCCACGGGGGGGTTGCGTCGCCGGCGGGTGCGTCGCCGGCGCTTGCGCCGCATGCTCGGCGCGGTCCACCTCCCTGGAATGCTCGTCGGAGCGCTCGAGCTGGTACGGACGGCGCCCGACCAGCGCTGGCTCGATCGTCTTGTCCGCAGCCGCTGGTGGATCCCGGTCCTGGGGGTGATGCTGACCGCGGTCGTGGCGCTCCAGGTCGAAGTCTTGAAGTACGGCGCCGGTACCGGCCGCGCGATCAACCTCGCGACGCGGCTCGAGAGCCGCAACCAGCTGCTCAGCGCCGACGTCGCCTCGCTCGACAGCCCTCAGCGGATCGAACAGGCAGCGGCTCAAATGGGCATGCTCATGGCTGGCCCCACCAGCGTTCAGTTCGTGCACGCATCCGCACCTGGCGCTGTCAGCGAGGCCGTATCGCACATCCGTAGCCCTGATTCCCAGAGCTTCCTGACGACACTGGCGAGCGCCGACGGCAGCAGCACCATTGCTGTGCCGAGCGGCTCGACGACGACCGTCACCGACCTTGCGGCTGCCGCGGTCGCGGCGGTCAGCGCCGGCGCACCAATCACGACCGGCGCTGTGCCGCCGCCGACGGCGGTCGACGGATCCCCGGCGTCGCAGGCGGCGAGCGCAGCGAGCTCCGGCGCGGCGGGGGACTGACAGATGCCTGGGGCGCGCATGGACCGACGCATCGGGCTCTTGTTCCTGACGTTCATCGTGTTGCTGTGCGCTGCCGTGGCGCGCGCGAGCTACCTCGGCCTGGTCAAGTCCAGCTCGCTCAAGCAGGCGGCGCGCACCGAACAGGTGCAGCTGGTCACGACGCCGGCGCTGCGTGGTGAGATCACCGACCGCAACGGCCTCGTGCTCGCCCTCAGTGAGTCGGTCGACGAGGTCGTCGCCGACCCGATGCTGATCAAGCACCCACGCCAGGTGGCCGGCAGGATCGCCGCGAAGCTCGGGATGTCAGAGTCGACAGTGTTCGCGGACTTGACCAAGTCGGATACCGGTTACGTGCCGCTGGCGATGGATGTTCCGGCAGCGAATGCGACCGAAGTGCAGAACATGCGGATCAACGGACTGTCGTTTGACCAGGTGCAACAGCGTGTCTACCCGCGCGCCTCCACGGCGGCCCAGGTGCTCGGCTGGGTGGGGTATTACGACGGCGACAGGCGATCGCACCTGGAGGCCGATGGCGTCGGGCAGGCCGGAATCGAGTTTCTCTACAACAAGCAGCTGAGCGGGCGCGACGGCCTGCAGCGGATCGTCAACGACGCGGTCGGTCAGCCGATCTCGATCGACCAGCTGAGGCCGACGATGCCCGGCAAGCCAATCGCGCTGACGATCGACTCCCAGCTGCAGACCGAGGTCGAGCAGGTGCTCGCGGGGGTCGGGGCGGCGTACTCCCCAAAGAGCGCGACGGCGATCGTCATGAACCCCGACAACGGCGAGATCCTGGCGCTTGCCAACTGGCCGTCGATGGACCCCAACGACGTCTCGGCGACATCGTTCGCCGACACCGAGGATCAAGCGGTCGGCTTCTCCTACGAGCCCGGCTCGACTTTCAAGGCGATCACGGTCGCAGGCGCATTGCAGGACGGCAAGGTCACGCCGAACACGACATTCGAGATCCCGCCGGACCTTCAGGTCGGCGGCTACACGATCAGCGACGCCGAGGAGCACGGCTACGAGGAGCTGTCGGTCGCCGGCATCCTGCAGGTCTCCAGCAACATCGGCGCCGATGAGATCGGCGCGACACTCGGGGCTCAGCGCTTCGACCACTGGGTGCACGCGTTCGGCTTCGGGCAGCCGACCGGCGTGGACCTGCCCGGCGAGCAGCCTGGCATCATCCTGCCCTGGCAGCGGTACTCGGACACGTCAATGTACAACCTGCCGTTCGGGCAGGGCGAATCGGTCACGCCGATGCAGATGATGGCCGCCTACAGCGCGATTGCCAACGGCGGGATTCTGCGGCCACCGCGGATCGTGCAGGCAGTCGGTGGAGTCCCGACCAAGCTCCCGGAGGGCCGGCGCGTGATCTCGGCGGCGACCGCCGCCGAGCTGCGCGGCATGCTGCGCGGGGTCCTCGCTGACGGCGGCACCGCCTCGGGCGCCGCGATCGACGGCTACGACCTGGCGGGCAAGACAGGAACCGCGCAGATCGCGATCGACGGCAAGTACTCCGATACCCAGTTCGTCGCCTCGTTCATCGGCATGGTGCCTGCAAGCGACCCCAAGCTGGTGGTGGCCGTGGTCGTCGATCAGCCGCAGGGCAGCATCTACGGCGGCTCGGTGGCGGCGCCGGCGTTCCAGAAGATCGTCGGCTGGGCCGTTCCCTACTACGGCATCAACCCGTGCCCGGTCACCTGTCCGGCGCCGTCGAGCTACACGACTCCCTGATCAGGAGGAGCCGCTTGCGCTCCGAGTACGCTCTGTCCGCGATGCGACTCGAGCAGCTGCTGCCCGGGGTCGGGACAGATCTCGCGGGGATCGAGATCACGGACCTGGCCTACGACAACCGTGCGGTGTGCCCCGGCGCACTGTTCTTCTGCGTTCCCGGCTTCACGCGTGACGGGCACGAGTTCGCTGCTGACGCGCTCCAGCGGGGTGCTTGCGCGCTGGTCGTGCAGCGCCCGCTGGAACTGCCGGCGCCACAGGTGCTGGTCGCCGATGTGCGCGCCGCGATGGCCACAGCGGCGGCGGCGTTCTTCGGGCATCCCACCGACTCCCTGCAGGTAATCGGCGTGACCGGCACCAACGGCAAGACCACCACCGCGTTCCTCGTGCGCAGCCTGCTGGCGGCCGCAGGCCGCCAGACCGGGTTGCTCGGCACGGTGACGAGCGTGATCGGCGGCCGGCAGCGGCCCGTGCAGCGCACCACCCCGGAAGCGATCGACCTGCAGCGGACCTTCCGCGAGATGCTCGGCGCGGGCGACGTGGCGTGCGCGATCGAGGTCTCCTCGCACGCGCTGGCGCTGAGGCGCGCCGACGCGGTCAAGTTCGCGGTGGCGATCTTCACCAACCTGACCCAGGACCATCTCGACTTCCATCCCACGATGGAGGACTACTTCGCCGCCAAACGCAAGCTGTTCAAGGACGTGCGCCCGGGCGTTGCGGTCGTCAACCTCGACGACCCGTACGGCGCTCGGCTCGCTGCCGAGCTACAGCGCCCGGTGACGTTCGCGCTCGATCGCGCCGATGCCACGTATCGCGCGCAGAACGTCCAGACGGGCCTCGAGGGCTCTCGCTTCACGGTCCTCGGCCCCGACGGGCAGCTGGCGATCAGCTCGCCGCTACGCGGTCGCTTCAACGTCTACAACGTCCTCGGCGCGCTCGCCGCGGCGCGCGCGCTAGGTCTGGAAGATGACGTCGTAGTCGATGCGATCGCATCGGCCGGGCAGGTCCCGGGGCGCTTTCAGCCGGTCGACGAGGGGCAGCCGTTCGCGGTGCTGGTCGACTACGCGCACACGCCGGATTCACTCGAGAACGTGCTCAGGGCGGCGCGGGCGCTGACGGCCGGATCGCTGCACGTCGTGTTCGGCTGCGGTGGCGACCGCGACCGCGGCAAGCGTCCGCTGATGGGCGAGATCGCGGCGCGGCTGGCGGACCGCGTGATCGTCACCTCCGACAACCCGCGCTCGGAGGATCCGGAGGCGATCATCGCCGAGATCCTCGCCGGCACCGGGCCGGGCGTGCGCCACGACGCCGATCGGCGCGCCGCGATTGCCCAGGCGCTGCATGGCGCCGCAGCGGGCGACGTCGTGGTGATCGCCGGCAAGGGACACGAACAGGGACAGGAGTTCGCCGGCGGACGCAAGTTACCGTTCGACGACGTGGCGGTCGTGCAGGAGATCCTGGCAGGCTCGAGCGCGCCTGCCGGCGGCGCATGAGGAACTGGAGTCCCGAGCGCATCGCCGGCGCCGCCGGCGCGAGGCTGGTCGCGGTGCCGGCCACCACCGGTGGACCGCAGCGCGCAACCATCGACTCGCGTGACGCCGGTCCCGGCACGCTGTTCTGTGGGCTGCCGGGGACGCACGCCCACGGCGGCACGTTCGCCCGGCAGGCGCTGGCCGCGGGCGCGTGGGGCGTGCTGACCACGCCCGAGCTGGCCGGCGCGGCGCTCGGCGGACCGCCCGGCGCGCTACTGGCGAGCGACGATCCGCTCGCGGCGCTGCAGCGCCTCGCCAATGCCTGGCGACGGGATCTGGGCGCCGCCGTGATCGGCGTGACCGGATCCACCGGCAAGACCTCCACCAAGAACCTGATGTACGCGCTGCTCGCGCCCCAGCGCCGCACCTGCGCGTCGCGCGCCAACTTCAACACGGAGATCGGCATGCCGCTGGAGATCCTGGCGGCGCCGCCGGGAACTGAGGTGCTGGTGCTGGAGATGGCGATGCGCGGGCGCGGCCAGATCGCCGAGCTGGCGGCGATCGCGCAGCCCGACGTCGGCGTGATCGTCAACGTCGGCCCCGTGCATCTCGAGCTGCTTGGCGCCGTCGAGGCGGTCGCTGCGGCCAAGGCGGAGCTGATCGCCGGCCTGACGCCCGGTGCCACCGCGATCGTCCCCGCCGGTGAGACGCTGCTGGCGCCCTATCGGCGCGATGACCTGCACACGGTGAGCTTCGGCGACGGCGGTGAAGTTCGCCTGATCGGAGGCGATGACACGCACGTCGAGATCGAACTCGACGGCGAGCGCGTCACGCTCGAGGTGTCGTTCACCCAGGCGCACCTGAGGCACGACCTGCTGGCCGCGGCCGCGGCCACGAAGGCGGTCGGCGTCACGCCGAGCGGGCGCGTCGAGCTCGAGCCGGCGAGCGGACGCGGCCGGCGCTACGCGCTGCCCGGGGCTGTGACGCTGATCGACGACTGCTACAACGCCAACCCGATGTCGATGCGCGTGGCGCTGGACGACCTCGCCGACGTCGCGCGGCGCACGCGCGCACGCAGGCGCGTGGCGGTGCTCGGCGACATGCTCGAGCTCGGGCCGCGCGAGCTCGAGTTCCACGCCGAGCTCGGCGCGCAGGCCACGGCCGCAGGGGTCGATCTGCTGCTCAGCGTCGGGCCGCTGGCGGCCGCGATCGCGCAGCGCTTCGGGGGCGAGCACCTCCATGCGAGCGACGCGGCGCAGGCGGCGGCGCTCGCCGCCGAGTTGCTGAGGGCCGGCGACGTCGTGCTCGTGAAAGGATCACGCGGGGTCAGGCTCGAGCACGTCTGCGAGGCGCTGCGAACCGGCGCCGGCGGGACGGCGACGTGACCGGCGTCGGCGCCGCGGTGACCGTCAGCTCGGGCCGGGTGCTGATCTCCGGTTCGGCGGCGTTCCTGCTGTGCCTGTTTCTCAGCCCCAAGTTCATCGAGTTCCTTCGCAATCGCGAGTTCGGACAGCACATCCGGGAGGAGGGGCCAGCCAGGCACAAGACGAAGGCAGGCACGCCGACGATGGGGGGGATCATCATCGTGATCGCCTTCTCGGTGCCGTTCCTGTTGCTGTCCAACCGCAGCTGGGCGTCGATGGGCGTTTGGGGGGCGACGGTCGCGTGCGCGGCACTGGGCTTCGCCGACGACTACACGAAGATCGTCAGGCGCCGCTCGCTCGGCCTGAGGGCGCGCACGAAGCTGATCGTGACGATTGCGATCTCGCTCGGCCTGTGGTGGCTCGCCACCCAGAAGGCGCACGTGCAACCGAACGTCAAGCCGTGGTTCGTCGACGCCCAGCTCGATCTCGGTGCCGCCTACCCGTTCTTCATCTACATCGTCGTGGCGGGAACCACAAGCGCCGTCAACCTCACCGACGGGCTCGACGGCCTCGCCGCCGGCTGCGCCGCCATCGTCCTGCTCGCCTACATCGGGATCACCTTCATCAGCCCCCACGAGCACGACCTCGAGCTGATCGCCGGCTGCCTCGGCGGCGCCTGCGTCGGCTTCCTGTGGTTCAACAGCTTCCCGGCGAGCATCTTCATGGGCGACACGGGCTCGCTCGCGTTAGGGGGCGCAATCGCAGCACTGGCAATCATGACCAACACCGCGATGCTGCTGATCCTGATCGGCGGGATCTTCGTGATCGAGGCGCTGTCGGTACTGATCCAGGTGTTCTGGTTCCGCACGTTCCACAAACGCGTGTTCAAGATGGCTCCGATCCACCACCACTTCGAGCTCGAGGCGTGGTCGGAGACGAAGATCATGCTCAGGTTCTGGATCGTCGCCGCCGCCTGCGGCGCGATCGGCTTCACCGTCTACCAGACCAGCATCAAGCCAGCCTCCACCAAGGTCACGACGGCAGCGCGCTCCGAGCAGGCTTTCATGGCGGCACGTCGAACGACGCCGAGATGCTCCGGCAACCGAACGACGGCTCGCGCCGCGGCGGCGTCACGCGCCGCGTGCCACCACCCCTCGAGCACCGGATCCTGACAACCGCGACGCTGTGCCTGCTGGCGTTCGGCGCGGTGATGGTCTACAGCGCCTCCTCGCCGCTCGGCGCGGTCAACGGTGCCAGCGCCGGCACGGGGGAGTTCGTGCAGTTCCTGGCGGCGGGCGCGATCGGCCTGGTGCTGATGCGCGTGCTCGAGCACCATGGCCTGAGGTTGGTCACGCCGGGGCTCGTCAGGCTGATGCTCGGCGGTTCGTTCGTGCTCCTGCTCGCCGTGCTCGTCCCCGGGGTGGGAGTCGGGATCGGCGGCGCGCGCCGCTGGTTCGCCGCCGGCCCGCTGCAGTTCCAGCCCTCCGAGGTGATGAAGCTCGCACTTGTCCTGTGGGCGGCCCGGCATCTGGCCGATCGCGGGAACCGCGCGAAGGGCTTCAAGCAGACGATCATGCCGATCGCGATTGTCGTGGGCCCTGCCTGCGCGCTGATCTACAAGGAACCGGATCTCGGGACGATGCTGGTGATCGGGATCACGGTGACGGCGATCATGGTCGCCGCCGGCGTGCCGATCCGCTACCTGCTGAGGGTGCTCGGGATCGTCGGCGGACTGGTCGTGATCCTGGTACTGGCGTCCGGCTACCAGCGTGCGCGGTTGATGTCGTTCCTGCATCCGTGGTCGGCCAAATCGACCAACGGCTTTCAGGCGGTTCAGGGTCAGATCGCCGTGGGCTCGGGAGGGGTCTTCGGCGTCGGACTCGGCCGCTCGATCCAGAAGGTCTTCTACCTGCCGGAGGCGCAGACCGATTTCATCCTGGCGGTGATCGGCGAGGAGCTCGGCGTCGTCGGGATCTTCGGCGTCGTGCTGCTTTACGGCATGATCGCCTACGCTGGTTTGCGCACCGCCCGCAGGACTGGCACCAGGTATGCCAAGTTGCTCGCGGCGGGCCTCACCTCTCTGATCCTGTGCCAGGGCATTCTCAACATCTTCGTGGTGCTCGGCTTGGCGCCGCTGACCGGCGTACCGCTCCCGTTCATCTCCTACGCCCCGAGCAACCTGCTGATGATGCTCGCTTCCGTCGGGCTGCTGCAGAACATCGCACGCCCCAAGGCACGACAGCTGAGGGCGGTGGACAACCAGCCAGTCACGGACCGCGGTGACGGCGCCAAGGATCGTGATCGGCGCCGGCGGGACGGCGGGCCACGTGGTGCCGGCACTGGCGGTCGCCGACGCGCTGCGGGCACAGGGCGCTGAGGTCGTGTTCGTCGGCGCGGACCGCGCCGAAGCGACGCTCGTGCCGCAGGCAGGCTACGAGTTGCACCGCCTGCGGGTCGCGAGCCTGCCGCGCAGCGGCAATATCGTCGCTGTCGCGCGCGCGATCGCCGTCGATGCGCTCGCGTTGCGGGCGGCGGTGGCGCTCCTGCGCGAACTCTCGCCGGATGCGGTGCTCGGCGCCGGCGGCTACGTCGCCGGGCCGATCTCGCTCGCCGCCGTGCTGCGGCGCGTGCCGCTGGTGCTGAGCGAGGCCGACAGCCACCTCGGCCTCACCAACCGTCTACTGGCCCGCTTCGCCAAGCGCGTCTGCCTCGCGTTTCCGATCAAGCGCCGCCGCCGCTACCTGGTGACGGGCCGGCCGGTGCCCGCCCCGGCTACCGACCGCGCCGCCGCGCGGGCCCGGTTCGCGATCGAGCAGGACGACACCTGCGTGCTCGTGTTCGGAGGCTCGCAGGGTGCCCGCTCGATCAACCATGCCGCGGTGCAAGCGTTCGCCGGGGCGCAGTTCCATGTCCTGCACGCGGCGGGTGAGCGTGATCTGCCGGAGCTCCACTCACCCGGCCCTCACTACGACCTGCGTGGTTACATCTCCAATTTCGGCCAGGCGCTGCTGGCCAGTGACCTGGTCGTCGCTCGTGCCGGCGGCTCGATCTTCGAGATCGCGGCTCACGGTCGCGCCGCCGTCCTGATCCCCTACCCGCACGCGACCGCCGATCATCAGAGCTCCAACGCACGCTGGATGCAGGCGGCCGGCGCCGCGGTGGTGATTGCGGACAAGGAGCTCACCAGCGCCCGCCTCGCGCAGGAGGTGGGCCTGCTGCTGGCCGACCGGAGCAGGTTGGCGGCGATGTCGCGCGCGTCCGCGGCGCTGGCCCGCCCCGACGCGGCGGACCTGATCGCCCGCGAGGTGCTGGCTGCCGCCGGGCAGCCCTGATCCCGGCTTCCGGTGCCTCTGGGATCCATACCAGTAAGGGCCTATCTAACTCAGACAAACGCCAGCCCCAGGTCGGATAGCCTCCATGCGGACATATCAAATCACTCGAGAGGTGCATGCAATGCTGTTCGGCAAGGAGCATGTGGATCGCTACCGGGCGACCGACGGTGCAGAGGGCCACGACTGGCAGGGGACGACGGCGCTGATCCTGACCACGCACGGCCGGCGCTCGGGCGAGCCGCGCGACTCGGCGCTGATCTACCGCCCGCACGGCGATGCCTACGTGGTCGTCGCCTCCAAGGGCGGCGCTCCCGACCACCCAGCCTGGTACAAGAATCTCCTCGCCGAGCCGGATGTGCAGCTGCAGGTGCTCGGCGACCGCTTCGAGGCGACCGCGCGGACCGCAGGCGGGGCCGAGCGCGAGGAGCTGTGGAAGCTGATGACCCAGGCGTGGCCCGCCTACGACGAATACCAGCAGAAGACCGATCGGCAGATCCCGGTCGTCGTGCTGGAGCGCAAGTAGCGCCTGCCGCCGGCCTCCGCAAGCCTCCGAAAGCGATCAGGCGCAGATGACCTCAGCGGCGAGTTGGAGCGGGCGGCGACTGCATTTCGTCGGCATCGGCGGCGCCGGCATGAGCGGGCTGGCGCTGATCGCGCACGCGCTCGGCGCCCAGGTGACGGGCTCTGACCGGGCGCCGTCTCCCTATATGGAGCGGCTGCGAGCGTGCGGGATCGAGCCGCTGATCGGTCACGCCGCCGAGAACGTGCCGGCCGGCGCCGAGGTCGTGTATTCGACCGCGATCGCGCCCGAGAACCCCGAGCGCCGCGCGGCGGAGGGCGTGCAGCTGCACCGCGCCGATCTGCTGGCGCAGATCGCGGCGCTGCGGCGCTGCATCGCGATCACCGGCACGCACGGCAAGACGACCACGAGCGCGATGGTCGTGCACGTCTTGCGCGGCGTCGGGCTCGACCCGTCCTACGTCGTCGGCGGCGAGCTGCGCAGCACCGGCGCCAACGCCGGCTGGGGCACGGGCGACTGGATCGTGATCGAAGCCGACGAGTCGGACCGTTCGCTGCTGAGGTTGACGCCCGACATCGCGCTGCTGACCAACGCCGAGCTCGATCACCACACCACCTACGGCTCGCGGCTCGAGCTCGAGCAGACGTTCGCCACGTTCATGGCCAGCGCCCGCGAGCACACCGTCGTCTGGGACCGCCCGGAGCTGCGGGCGTTGTGCCCGCCGCAGGCGATCGCCTATGACGCTCCTCACCCGGTCCTGACCCCGGCCGGCAGCCGCCTGCAGTGGCGCGGGCTGGAGGTCTCGCTGGCCGTGCCGGGCGCGCACAACGCCATCAACGCTGCCGGCGCGCTGACCGCCTGCGTGCTCGCGGGCGCCGAGCCCGCCGGCGCCGCGGCAGCGATCGCCGACTTCGCCGGCGCGCGCCGCCGGCTCGAGCTGCTCGGACGCACGGCCGCCGGCGCCGTGCTCTACGACGACTACGCGCATCACCCCACGGAGGTCGCCGCCGCCCTGGCGGCGGCTCGCACGCTGGCTCCGCGGCGGCTGCTGGCGGTGTTCCAGCCGCATCTGTACTCGCGCACACGCGCGCTCGCGCAGGCGTTCGGTGCGGCGCTCGCCACGGCTGATCTGTGCGCCGTGCTCGACGTCTACCCAGCGCGCGAACGCGCTGAGGATTTCCCTGGCGTCAGCGGGCGGCTGATCGTGAGCGCCGCCGCCGACGCCGCCGCCGGGCGCCAGGTCGCCTGGGTCCCGCAGTTCGACGATGCCCGGCTCTACCTCGAAGCGACGCTGCGCGACGGCGACCTATGCGTCCTGATGGGTGCCGGCAACATCGACTCGCTGGGCCGCTCGCTGGTCGATCGCTGACGCGCCCATCGCTCGCGCCAAGACCCAAGCAAGCTCGGCGTGCGCCGGGCGCCGGTCTAACCTGGGCGCCGGATGGACGATCTACGCGACCTACCCGACGGCGTGCAACGCGATTACCCGCTGACGCGGTTCACGACGATCCGCACCGGCGGGCCGGCGGAGCTGTTCGCGCGGGTCGGCTCGTCGGTGAAGCTGGCGCGGCTGCTGGCCTGGGCCGCCGCGAACCGAATCGAGGTAGGGGTTGTCGGCTCCGGGTCGAACCTTCTGATTGCGGACGAAGGTGTACGCGGTCTGGTGCTGAAACTTGACGGCAGTCTCTCAACGATCGAGCTCGACGGCACGCGCATCCGCTGCGGCGGCGGCGCGCGCCTGCCCGCGGTGGCCGCGGCGGCCGCCAACGCGGGACTGCGCGGGATCGAGTTCGGCGTCAACATCCCCGGCAGCGTCGGTGGCGCGGTGCGCATGAACGCGAACGCCTACGGCGGCGTCCTGGCCGACGCGCTGGAATGGGTCGAGGTCGTCAGCGCCGGCGGCGCGCAGCGGCGCACGCCCGAGCAGCTCGGCTTCGCCTACCGCCGCTCGAACCTGCAGCCGGGCGAAATCGTCGCGCGCGCGCTGCTGGCGCTGACGCCGGCAAGCGCCGATCAGGTGCGGGCGACGAATGCGGCGCTGCGCGCGCGGCGCAAGCAGGCTCAACCATCGGGGATCAAGACGTTCGGCTCGACCTTCAAGAACCCGACCGATCCGCGCGCCGAGGGCCGTAGCGCCGGTCAGTTGCTCGACGAGGCCGGCTGCCGCGGGCTGCGTGTCGGCGGCGCCGGCTTCTCGGTCAAGCACGCGAACTTCGTGCAGAACCACGGCGACGCGAGCACCGCCGAGGTGATCGCGTTGATGGCCGAGGGCCGTCGGCGCGTGCGCGAGCGGTTCGGCGTCGAGCTCGAGCCCGAGGTCCAGGCGCTGGGCCCGGTCCCGCTGCTACGCGAATGGCGGCGGGGATGACAGCCATGCGAACGGCCCGGCCGCGGCGCCTGCGGGCGCTCGTCGGGCCGCGTGTGCTGCTGGTCGCGCTCGGCTGCGCGGTGATCCTCGTGGCGGCCTGGATGTGGGTGCGCAGCTCGTCGCTGGTGGCGATCGAGCGCGTGCGGATCACCGGTGTCGGCGGGCCGCAGGCAGCCGAGATCCGCGGTTCGCTGCAGTCGGCGGCGCTCACGATGACGACGCTGGACGTCAACATGGCGCAGTTGCAGACTTCGGTGCGCAGCTACCCGCAGGTGCGACGGATCACGGTCAGCACGCAGTTTCCCCACGGGATCCGGATCCGCGTGTCCGAGCGCACGGCGGTGGCCGAGATCCTGCTCGATGGGCATGGGATCGCGGTCGCCGGCGACGGCACGCTGCTCGGCGATGCGGTCGCGGGTTACGGGCCGCTGCCGCTGATCCCGCTGGCGGTGGCGCCCGGCGGCGAGCGCCTGACGGAGCCCGGCGCGCTGGCGGCGACCAAGGTCCTGGTGGCCGCGCCGCGCCAGCTGCTGGCGCAGATCAAGCAGGTCACGAGCACGTCCGCCAACGGCGTCGTGGCGCAACTGCGGGCCGGCACGGCGATCTACTTCGGCGCCCCTGACCAAGTGGCCGCCAAGTGGCGCGCCGCGGTCGCCGTGCTCGCTGACTGGTCCTCGGCCGGGGCTCTATACGTCGACGTCACCGACCCCTCGCGGCCGGTCGCCGGGGCCCTGAGCGACACGGCGAGCGCGCCCGCCGCACAGGCGTACGGCGCGGCGCTGTCGGCAGACACTCAGGGCCTATCCCCATAATCCCGCGCACACTGGGTTATTGAGACCGGCCCTCAAGCTCAACTCTAGGCTTTGGTGCCCGGGACGCGGTCTCGGGGCGGTGTCGAGGGTTTTAGGGTATGCAACGATCATTGCGCGGGTGCCGTCGCGTTGACGCTGAGCGCGATCAGCCCGTAACGTGCAAAACTCCCCGCTACCAGAAGGCGCGTGGGTAAACTCTCTACGTTACATCGAGGGTCGGACGGTCACCATGGAAAGCGGCAGTTACCTGGCAGTCATAAAGGTTGTGGGAGTGGGCGGTGGAGGCACCAATGCCGTCAACAGGATGGTCGACGCAGGCCTACGCGGCGTCGAGTTCATCGCCTGCAACACCGACGCGCAGGCGCTCGCGATGTGCGACGCCGACATCAAGCTGAACATCGGACACGAGCTCACCAAGGGACTCGGCGCCGGCGCCAACCCGGAAGTCGGACAGGCCGCGGCGGCGGAGTCGCGCGACGCGATCAAGGAGGCGCTGAAGGGCGCCGACATGGTGTTCGTCACCGCGGGCGAGGGCGGCGGCACGGGCACCGGCGCGGCGCCCGTGATCGCCGAGATCGCCAAGAGCGAGATCGGCGCCTTGACGGTCGGCGTGGTGACGCGCCCGTTCGGCTTCGAGGGCACTCAGCGCGCGCGCCAGGCGCAGGAGGGGATCCTGCGGCTGCGCGAGCACGTGGACACGACGATCGTGATCCCCAACGAGAAGCTGCTGGCGGTGGTCGAGCGCCGCACGACGATCATCGACGCCTTCCGTGAGGCCGACAACATCCTGCGCCAGGGGGTGCAGGGGATCACAGACCTGATCACGATCCCCGGGCTGATCAACCTCGACTTCGCCGACGTGCGCACGATCATGCGCGACGCCGGCACGGCGCTGATGGGAATCGGCAGCGCAAGCGGCGAGAACCGCGCCGCGGAAGCGGCCAAGGCAGCGATCTCCTCGCCGCTGCTGGAGGAGTCGGTCGAGGGCGCGATGGGGATCCTGCTGAACATCACCGGGTCGCGTGACCTGGGGCTGTTCGAGGTCAACGAGGCGGCCGAGATCGTGCAGAGCACGGCCGACTCGAACTCGAACGTGATCTTCGGCGCCGTGATCGACGATTCGATGGAGGACGAGGTCCGCGTGACCGTGATCGCGACCGGCTTCGACCACACGCAGCCGCGCGGCGCCAGCGCCCGCCCGGCGCGGCCAAGCGCCCCCCGCTCGCGTCGCGACCGCGAGGTGACGCTCGACGATCGTCAGCGCGATTCGCTCTCGATCCGCGACGACGAGATCGACATCCCGTCGTTCCTCAAGGACCGCTGAAAACGGATCAGTGGCGGTTGAAGCCCGCGGGCTTCAACCGGCCAGAGCGCGCTTGCGGGAATCCCTGCTCGCGCTGCAGCGAGGTGTAGGCTAGGCCTCGTGACCCCCGACTCGGCGGCACTGCGCCGCACACCGCTCCACGACGCCCACCGCGCCGCCGGCGCGAAGCTCGTGCCATTCGCCGGCTTCGAGATGCCGCTGCACTACGAGGGGATCCAGGCCGAGCACCTCGCGGTTCGCAACGACGTCGGCGTGTTCGACGTCTCGCACATGGGCCAGGTGCAGACGCGTGGCCCGCAGGCGCTGGAGGCGCTGCAGCGCCTGGTCTCCAACGACGTGCGCCGGATCCCGCAGGGCGGCGCCCAGTACAGCCTGCTGTGCAACGAGCACGGCGGCGTCCTGGACGACCTGTTCACCTACCGGCTCGCGGGCAACGAGTTTCTGACGGTCACCAACGCCTCCAACCACGAGCGCGACCTGCGCTGGATGCAGGCGCACGTGCTGGACCTCGACGTCGACCTCAGCGACCGGATCGACGACTTCGCGATGCTGGCGGTCCAGGGGCCCAACGCGCGTGCGCTGGTGGCGGCGCTCGCCGACGGACCGCTGCCGGCGCGGATGCACTGCTGCGAGCGCACGGTCGCCGGCTTCGCGATGCTCGTCTGCGGTACGGGCTACACCGGCGAGGACGGCGTCGAGCTGCTGATCGCGCCGGCTCACGCGGCCGCCGTCTGGGATGCACTGCTGGCGCATGGCGCGAAGCCGGTTGGTCTGGGAGCGCGCGACACGCTGCGCCTGGAGGCGTGCTTTCACCTGTACGGGAACGACCTCAGCGAGGATCGCGATCCGATCGGCGCCGGGCTCGGCTGGGCCTGCAAGGAGGAGACCGGGTTCATCGGCTCCGAGGCGATCGCCGCCGTGCGCGCCGCCGGTCCCGCGCAGAAGCTGGTTCCGTTCGCGATCGAAGGACCCGGGATCGCCCGCCAGGGCAATCCGGTGCTGGGCGGCGGCGAGGTCACGAGCGGCAGCTTCTCACCGTCCCTGCGGCGCGGCATCGGGATGGCGTACGTCCCGGCCTCCAGCGCCGCCTTCGACACCCACCTGCAGATCGACGTGCGGGGAACGGTCCGCTCGGCGGTGGTGGCGCAGAAGCCCCTCTATCGAAAGGACACGTGAGCATGGCACAGGCAAGCTATCCGGACGACCTGCTGTACAACGCCGAACACGACTGGGCTCGGATCGAAGGCGAGCAGGCCACGTTCGGGATCACCTGGTACGCGCAGGACGCGCTCGGCGAGGTCGTGTTCTTCGAGGCGCCGGCGATCGGCACCACCGTGACCCAAGCCGAGACCTACGCGGAGGTCGAGTCGGTCAAGGCGGTCTCCGAGGTCGTGGCGCCGCTGTCGGGCGAGATCGTGGCCGTCAACGAAGCGCTCGGCGATCAGCCGCAGGCGATCAACGACGACCCGTACGGCGAGGGCTGGCTGGTGCGCGTGAAGCTGACCGATCCCGACCAGGCAGCGACGCTGATGGACGCCGCCGGCTACGAGGCGTCGCTGGCGTGAGCCGCTACACATCTGTCACCGACGCCGATCGCGGCGAGATGCTCGCGACGATCGGCGTGAGCTCGATCGAGGATCTGTTCGCGGACATCCCGGCGACGCTACGGATGCAGCGCGCGCTTGCGCTCGGCGAAGGGCTCTCCGAGCAGGAGGTCTACGCCGAGATCAAAGCGCTGGCAGCGCGCAACATCAGCACCGAGGACGAGATCTCGTTCCTCGGCGCGGGCATGTACGACCATTACGTGCCCGCGATCATCGACTCGATCCTGTCGCGCTCGGAGTTCCTGACCCCGTACACGCCCTACCAGCCGGAGATCTCCCAGGGCGGGCTGCAGGCGATGTTCGAGTATCAGACCGCGATCTGCGAGCTGACCGGGCTGCCGGTCTCGAACGCCTCCGTCTACGAAGGCCCGAGCGCTGTCGCCGCCGCCGGCTACCTCGCCAAGCTGGCCAGGGGCCGCAAGCGGTTCGTGGTCTCCAAGGGCGTGCATCCGCACGCGATCCAGACGCTGCGCACGCTCGCGCACGGGTTCGCGATGGAGGTCGAGACGGTTGACCTCGTCGATGGGCTCACGGCGCTGCCGGCGCTGTCCGAAGACGTCGCCGCGGTCGTCGTGGCACAGCCCAACTTCCTCGGCGCGATCGAGCCGCTCGCGGAGCTCTCGGCGCAGGCACGCGCAGTTGGCGCTCTGACGATCTGCTCGTGCGACCCGATCCCGCTGGCGCTGCTGCGCGCGCCCGGCGAGCAGGGCGTCGACATCGCCGTGGGCGAAGGCCAATCGCTCGGCAACCGGCTCGATTTCGGGGGGCCGTCGTTCGGCTTCTTCGCGACCACCGAGGCGCTGATGCGCAAGCTCCCGGGGCGGATCGCGGGCGAGACGCAAGACCTCGACGGCGCCCGCGGGTTCGTGCTCACGTTGCAGACGCGCGAGCAGCACATCCGCCGCGAGAAGGCGACCTCGAACATCTGCACCGCGCAGGCGCTGAACGCGCTCGGCGGCGTGATCTACCTGAGCTGGCTGGGGCGGCGTGGGATCGTCGAGCTCGCCGAGCTGCTGGCGAAGCGCACCGCATACGCGCGCCGGCGTCTGACCTCGATCGACGGGGTCAGCGCGCTGCACTGCCAGCCGGTGGTGCGCGAGTTCGCCGTGACGCTCGAGGCCGACGTCGAGCGCGTGATCGCGCGCTGCCGCGCGCAGGGCGTGAACCCTGGCTACGCGCTGGAGCGCGACGATCCGGCGCTCGCCGGCGGCCTGCTGGTGGCGATCACCGAGCTGCGCACGCGCGCGCACATCGACCGCTTGGCGGAGGTGCTGCAAGCCGCGCTGCTCGCCGAGCGCAAGCCGGCGGGGGTGCCGGCATGAAGCGCGTGCGCTCGTTCACCGCCGCCGCAGACGATCAGCTGACGATCTACGAGCGCTCCCAGCCGGGGCGCCGCGCGTTCGTGGCGCCGCCGCTGGAGGTGCCGGAGGTGGACCTCGACGAGCTGATCGCGCCGTCGCTGCGCCGTCCGGCGCCGCCGCGCCTGCCGGAGGTCTCCGAGCCGGAGATCGTGCGCCATTACAACCGCCTGTCGAAACGCAACTTCGACCTGGACACCGGCTTCTATCCGCTCGGCTCGTGCACGATGAAGTACAACCCGAAGCTGCACGAACGCCTGGCGGCGCTGCCGGGGCACGCGCGGCTGCACCCGCTGCAGGCGCCGGACGCCGCGCAGGGGGCGCTGGAGCTGATGTGGCGCCTGCAGAATGCCTTGGCGGAGATCGCCGGTCTGCCTCAGGTCTCGCTGCAGCCGTCGGCCGGATCGCACGGTGAGCTCGCGGGCGTGCTGCTGACGCGCGCCTACCACGAGGACCGCGGCGATCTGCGCACGAAGGTGCTGACGCCAACCACGGCCCACGGAACCAACCCCGCGACCGTGACGATGGCCGGCTACGAGGTGGTGCACGTCGGCACCGACGCGCGCGGCAACGTCGACCTCGACGACCTACGCGCGAAGGCCACCGATGACGTCGCCTGCCTGATGCTGACCAACCCGTCGACCCTCGGGCTGTTCGAGCCGGGGATCGAGGAGATCGCGCGGATCGTCCACGACGCCGGCGCGACGCTCTACTACGACGGCGCCAACCTGAACGCGATCATGGGCATCTCGCGGCCGGGCGACATGGGCTTCGACATCGTGCACTTCAACCTGCACAAGTCGTTCACGCAGCCGCATGGCGGCGGCGGCCCCGGCGCTGGGCCGATCGCCGTGTCGGAGCGGATCGCGCCGTTCCTGCCGTGCCCCCAGGTGGTCCGCCGCGGACCCGATGCCGGCAACGGCACCGAGCCGTTCTTCGACCTCGACTTCGACCGGCCGAAGTCGATCGGGCGGATGCGCGGCTTTCACGGCAACTTTGGCGTGTTCGTGCGCTCCTACGCCTACATCCTCTCGCTCGGCGCATCCGGTCTGCGCGACGCGTCCGAGACCGCGGTGCTGAACGCCAACTACCTGCTCGCGAAGCTGCGCGCCGAGGGCCTGGCTGAACACCTGCCGGCGGCGTATGACCGGATCTGCATGCACGAGTTCGTGCTGTCCGGCGCGCCGATGAAGCAGCAGCTCGGGATCAAGACGCTCGATCTCGCCAAGCGCCTGCTCGACTACGGCGTGCACCCGCCGACGGTCTACTTCCCGCTGATCGTCGACGAGGCGTTGCTGGTGGAGCCCACCGAGACGGAGACCAAGGAGACGCTTGACCATTTCGTGCAGGTCGTCGGGGAGATCATCCGTGAGGCTCGCGAGGATCCCGAGATCGCCCGCAACGCGCCCTACACGACGCCGGTCCGCCGGCTCGACGAGGCGGCCGCGGCACGCCATCCGGTGCTCCGCCAACCGCTTTCGCGGTAGATGCACGCACCGATCGCTCAGCAGGCTGCGCGGATCGCGGCTCGCGCGGAGCGCGAGCTGGAGGCGCTGGTCGGGGTGTCCTCGCCCTCGGGCGACCTCGATGGCGCCGAGGAGGCGATCGCGCTGTGCCAGGCGTTCCTGCCCGACGAGGCGCGCCTGGAGCGCGTCGCCTGCTCGACCGTCGGCAACGCCCCGGACCTGATCGCCAGGCTGGCGGGCAGCGGCGCGCGGCGGCTGCTGCTGCTCGGCCACCTCGACACTGTCATCAGCCACGCCGAGCACGCGAAGCTGCGCCGCGACGGGGATCGGCTGTATGGCCCCGGCTCGGCGGACATGAAGGGCGGCGTCGTGCTCGCGCTGGGCGTCGCCCGCGCGCTCGCCGAGCATCCCGACAGTTACCGCGAGCTGGCGCTGCTGCTGGTCACCGACGAGGAGTGGCGCACCGCACCGTTCGCGCACGCGCAGGCGTTCGCCGGCTACGACGCCTGCCTGTGCTTCGAGGCCGGCGAGCTGGATCGCGCGGGTGACGAGGGCGTCGTCGTCGTGCGCAAGGGAGCGGGAACGCTGCGCGTGCGCGCGATCGGGCGTCCGGCGCATTCGGGTGCCGCGCCGCAGGACGGCGCCAGCGCGCTGCTGGCGCTCTCGCAGGTGGCGCTGGCGCTGGCGGCTGCGTCCGACCCCGACGGGCCTTTCCGGTTGACGGTCGTGCCGACGATCCTGCGCTCCGGGGAGGCGATCAACGTCGTGCCGGGGGCCGGCGAGCTGGTGCTCGACCTGCGCGCGAGCGACGTTGTTGCGTTCCCGGGCGTGCTCGACGCGGTCCCGGCTGCGCTTGGTGAGGTCAGGTTGGAAGCTTCGATGGAGCGCGTCTGGCCGGCGATGGACACTTCAACCGCGACCGCGACGCTGCTGTCGGGCGCCGGCGAGCTGCTGGGCCGACCGATCCGAGCGCGCTCCCGCGGCGGCGCCAGCGACGCCAGCCATTTCGCCGCCGCCGGGATCCCACTGACGGTCGACGGACTCGGGCCGCGGGGCGGCGGCGCGCACACCTTGTCGGAGTTCGTCTTCACGCAGTCCTTGCATGAGCGCGCCGAGGTTGCGCTGGCGTTGGCCTGGCGGGCACTCGCGCCTGCCATGCTGTAGGGATGAGCCTCCAACCACACGATGCCTCGATCGCCGGCAAGGGACGCAAGCAGCGCCAGGGGCTGGCGCTCCTGGCCGGGATCGTCGCGTTCATGTGGATCATCGAGGCGATCAACACGCTCGACTCAAACCGGCTTGACAACGACGGGCTGTACCCCCGCGACATCGAGCGCTTCTGGGGGATTCTCACGTTCCCGTTCCTGCACGCCAGCTTCCAGCACCTGACCGACAACACGCTGCCGTTCGCGTTCATGGGCGCGATCATCGCACTGCGCGGGGCCAGGCATCTGGCGCGCGTGACGCTGTTCGTGATCGTCGTCGGCGGCGTGCTCACGTGGCTGGTGGCGCCCTCGCACGAGATCATCCAAGGACAATCCAAGGTGCTCGTCACGGTCGGTGCCAGCGGTGTCGTGTTCGGTTACGCGACCTACCTGTTCACGCGCGGCTTCTTCGAGCGCAGCTGGCTTGACTTCGCCGCCGGGCTGGTGGTCGGCGTCGTCTGGGGTGCGGCCCTGGTCTACAGCATCGTCCCGCGCAACAACGGCGTCTCGTGGCAGGGGCACGCGTGCGGCGCGATCGCCGGCGTGCTCGCCGCCTGGGCGCTGTCCAATCGCAGGTCGACGTCGACGTCGACGTCGACGGCAGTCGGGGTACGCTCGTACCCGTAACGCCACATGCCCGGCAAGCACCGCTCAGCCCGCCTTGGAGCGACGGCGAGGGCGCCGCACGCTAGCCTGCGGGCGACAATGCGCATCTTCTCTGGCATCCAGCCGACCGGTCGCAAGCACCTCGGCAACTACATCGGCGCGATCGCCCAGTACGTCGCCGGCCAAGACCGTGGCGAAGGCATCTACTGCGTCGTCGACCTGCACGCCACGACCGTCGCCTACGATCCGCGGGGCCTGCGCGACTCCGTTTACGACACGGCGGCGACGCTGCTGGCCGCCGGCCTGAACCCGGAGCGTTGCATCTTCTTCCGCCAGAGCGACGTGCTCGAGCACCCCGAGCTGTGCTGGCTGCTGATGAGCGTCACCGCATACGGCGACCTTGGGCGCATGCACCAGTTCAAGGAGAAGGCCGGCGCCCAGCGCGAGCTCGTCTCGGCAGGATTGTTCGCTTACCCGGTGCTGATGGCCGCCGACGTGCTCGCCTACCGCACCGACGAGGTGCCCGTCGGCGATGATCAGCGACAGCACGTCGAGCTGATGCGTGACATCGCACAGCGCTTCAATGCACGCTACGGCAAGACGCTCGTCGTTCCCGAAGGGCGCTACCCCGAGGTCGGCGCCCGGATCATGGACCTCCAGTTCCCCGAGCGCAAGATGTCGACCACCGGCGGCAGCGAGCAGGGCACCGTCTACGTGCTTGACGAGCCCAGAGCGATCGTCAAGAAGTTCGGCTCGGCGGTAACCGACTCCGGGCGCGAGGTGATGCGCGCCGGCGACAAGCCCGGGATCTCCAACCTGATCGAGATCCTCGCGTCGCTCCGAGCCGTCGCCCCGGAGCAGATCGAAGGAGAATTCGAGGGCGCCGGCTACGGCGCTTTCAAACGTGCGGTCGGCGACGCGGTGATCGAGTATCTGGCGCCCGTACGCGAGCGCTACGAGCAGATCCGCGCCGACGAGCCGGCGCTCGAGCGCCTGCTGCAGGAGGGCGCCGGAAAGGCCCGCGCGATCGCCTCCGACACGCTGCGCGACGTGCGCGCGGCAATGGGAGTCGGAGCAGTCCGACCGGGGGGGTAGCCTGGATGGCAGATGGCTGTCACACAAACGCCGGCGCCGCTGCGACTCGTGGACCTAGAGCTCGATCTCGACGTATTCACCGGTCCTTTTGACCTGCTGCTGACGCTGATCCTGCGCGAGGAAGTCGACTTGCTCGAGGTCGACCTCGCCGAGATCGTGATCTCCTATGTCGATCATCTCGAGGCCCGTGGCGAGCTGGACCTGGAGGCGGCGACCGAGTTCCTGGTGCTGATCGCCGCGCTCCTGGAGCTGAAGTCGCGTCTGATGCTTCCCGGCGAGGACGTCGAGGAGCTCGAGCTCGAGCCCGGAGAGGCGGCAGCGGAACTGCTGGCGCGGCTGCTCGCTGCCCACCGCTACGGCGCCGGCGCCCGATGCCTGCAGGACCTGCTGGCCGAGCAGTCCGGCTTTCGCTTCCGCTCGGCGCCGCTGCCGGCGGCGCTGCGGCGCGCCTCGCTGCCGGCCGCCAGCGCGATCTACGACCGCGAGCTGCTCGCGAAGTCGATCGGGGTGCTGCTGACGCCGCCGCCGGAGGTCGACATCCGGCACATGCCGGTCCCCAAGGTGACCGTCGCGTCACGCCTGGAGCTGCTGCGCTCGCTGCTGCGCCGGGGCAGCTTCAACTTCGACGAAGCAGTCGTGCAGGCTGACCGCGTGACGGTCGCTGTCACCCTGTTCGCGCTGCTCGAGCTCTACAAGCAGGGTGAGCTGAGCTGGACGCAGGACGAGCCGTTCGGCGAGATCGTCGTGCAGGCGCGGCTGCGCTCGGTCACGCGCTTGGAGCGTACGGCGTGAGCGCTGCAAACGTAGGGCGTTCTGGGGCGGGGGCGAATGGGCGATGACGCTCCGGCCCGCGGGCCGGAGCTCGAGCGGGTGCTGGAGGCGCTGCTGTTCCTCTCCTCCGAGCCGCTCGGCGCCAGCGCGCTCAGCGCCGCCACCGAAGCGGATCTTGGTGACGTCCAGCAGGCCCTGGAGCGCCTGCGCGAGTACTACGAGTTCGAGCGTCGCGGCCTCGTGCTGCGAGAGCTCGCCGGCGGCTGGATGCTCGCCTCACACCCCGACGGCGAAGCGGCTGCGCGGCGACTGTTCGCGCGGCCGCGCACGTCCCCGCTGACCGTGGCACAGGCCGAGACGCTGGCGATCATCGCCTACCTGCAGCCGGTCTCGCGGCCCGAGATCGCCCGGATCCGTGGCGTCAACGCTGAGTCAACGGCCTCGACGTTACTGGAGCGGGGCATGATCGAGGAGGCTGGACGCTCGCAGTTCGGCGCCGTCCTGTACCGCACCACAGACCTGTTCCTGCGACTGTTCGGCCTGCAGTCAGTCGAGGAACTGCCCGACGTGAGCAGCTTCGATCCCTCGCCCGAGGTGGAGCAAGAGTTGCGCGAGCGGCTGCTACGAGCCGGCGAAGCGCGGGCCCCGGCAGGCTCGGCCTAACCGCGGGCGGCGAGCTGGCCGCAGGCGGCGTCGATGTCGCGGCCGCGCGTGAGCCGCACGGTGGCTCCAAGGCCGTGGTGCTCGAGCTCCGCCTGGAACGCTTCGATCGCCTTCGGGCTCGAGCCTTCGTACGGTGAGCCGGTCGGGTTGTAGGGGATCAGGTTGACCTTGAAGATCTTCGGATCGAGCGCCGCCGCCAGTGCGGCCGCCTGCGCGTGCGTGTCGTTGACGCCCGCCAGCATCACGTATTCGACGAACACCATCCGTCGTTTGCGGGCGTAGAACGCCTCACAGGCCGTGATCACATCGGCCAGCGGGTAACGCTCGTTGACGGGCATCAACTGCGTGCGCAGGGCATCGTCGGCGGCGTGCAGCGACAGCGCCAGCCGCAACGGCAGCGACTCGGCCGCCAGCCGCTCGATGCCCGGGATCCAGCCGACCGTGGAGATCGCGGTGCGGCGATGCGTGATCCCGACGTCAGGCAGACGCGCACAGGCCCGCAAAAGGTTGTCGAGGTTCATCATCGGCTCGCCCATGCCCATGAACACGGCGTGATCGACCTGCCCGGGGGGGCCGCCGCGCGATCGCGCGCGGCGGAAGTGCAGCGCCTGATCGACGATCTCCCAGGCGCTCAGGTTGCGGTGAAAGCGCATCTGCCCGGTGGCGCAGAACGTGCACGTCAGGGGGCAGCCGGACTGCGAGGAGAGGCACAGCGAGCGGCGCCCGTCGCGGTAGCTCATCAGCACCGTCTCGAGCGGCCGGCCGTCGTGCGTCACAAGCAGCACCTTTACGGTGCCGTCGCGAGAGCGCAGCTCGCGCTGCACGGCGAGCGTCGAGAACGGGACCTCAGCTTGCAGAGCGGCGCGCAACCGCAACGGGAGGTCGGTCATCTCGTCGTAGCACGCAGCGCCCTGAGCCACCCACTTCCAGATCTGCCGCGTGCGGTAGGCGGGCTCGCCGAGCGCGGCGACGGTCTCAGCGACCAGATCGAGGTCCATGCGTCTATGGTGCCAGGATCGTGCGGCTTGCCAAGTTCCTTGCCAGCAACGGGGTCGCGTCACGACGCAGCGCTGAGGCGATCGTGCGCTCGGGCCGCGTCAGCGTCGGCGGCCACGCGGTCAGCGACCCGGCTCGCGACGTCGGCGAGGATGATCTCGTCACGCTCGATGGTGCGCCGCTAGTCACGCAGCACGCCAGGGTGGTATACGCGCTCAACAAGCCAGCCGGCGTGGTCTCGACTGTGAGCGACCCTCAGGGGCGCCCGACCGTTGTCTCGCTCGTTCCGAGCGAGCTGCGACTGTACCCGGTCGGCCGGCTCGACGCCGACGCCACCGGGCTGATCCTGCTGACCAACGACGGCGCGCTCTCCTACCGCCTCACGCACCCGAGCTTTGAAGTCGACAAGACCTATCGCGTGGTCGTCGCCTCCGCGCCCGTGCCCGAGGCGGCGCTACGGGCGCTGCGCGCCGGCGTGCAGCTCGACGACGGTCCGACGGCGCCGGCGCGCGTCGTGCGGGTCTCCGAGGACACGTTCGAGCTCACGATTCACGAGGGACGCAAGCGCCAGGTCAAGCGGATGTGCGAGCAGGTCGGTCACCCGGTCCTGATGCTCACGCGCGTGCGCCTCGGGCCGCTGCGGCTCGGCGAGCTGGCTCCGGGCGCCTATCGCCGCTTGAGCCCGGCCGAGATCGACCTGCTCAGAGACGCTGGATCAGGAGCTCGTCGTTTCGCAGCGTCGTCGTCCGCAGGACGCGCGCAACCGCCGCGCGCGTCAACTCCACCGGGTGAACGGCCACCAGGCGCATGATCGTGAACTGATGCACGCGACGGACCCACAGCTCGTGGAAGCCCGGGATCGGGTAGCTGCGCTGCATCTGTGAGGGGATCAGGTTGCAGGCTGCACCCCACCAGCAGAGCGGCTGCTGTGGCGAGCTGATCGAGATCACGTCGAGCTCGCTCACGGGCACGCCCTCGGGCCCGCCCGGCAGGAATTGCAGGTGCGGCAGGTAGAGCGACAGCGGCAACAGCGTCTTGTAGTGCTGGATCAAGATCGCGTGGCCTGCGACGCCGCCGGCGGCGGCTGAGCCGGCCACGCCGGACGCAGTGAACGGGCCGGACTCAACGGACGCAGCGGACGCGCCGGACGCGCCGGACGCGCCGGACGCGCCGGACGCCAGGGTGCGTGCAAGCGGACGCCAGTCGGGTCGCTGCAGTGCGTAGGTGAAGGCGACGCCCAGGGCGGCGGTTGCGCCGATCGCGCACAGCGCGGCGCTGACCGCGACGCCCAGCCCGCGCGGGCGCGGCGCGCTCAGGCCGCCGGCCACGAGTATCGCCGCCGGCAGCCACAACGCGATGATGTTGCGCGTGATCAGCGTGTCGGCGCCGGCGGCGACGAATGCCAGGCTGAGCAGCAAGCCGCCGAGCGCCAGCCCGCCCGCCAGCGCGGCGCCCGCCGGCGCGCGGCGCTCGCCGGCGCGCGGGCCGGCGCTCCTGATCAGCAGCCCCAGCGCGATCAGCACGAGCGCCATCGCCAGGAACTTCAACAGCTTGCGCGCCGGAGCGCCGGTGCCGATCAGGAACTGCGGGATGATCTGCGCCAGGCGCAGCCCCAACGGCGAGTTGGCGATCCAAGCGTCGTTGCCGGTCGAGCTCTGCGAAAGCGCCAGCGGGATCAGCGCCAGGCCGCAGAGCGCGACCACCGCGACCGCGATCCGCACAGCGCGCACGTGACGGTGCTCGGCCAGCAGCCATAACGCCTGCGGTGCGACGACCACGACCGCGTAGTAGTGCGTCGCCAGCGCCAGCGCACAGGCGAACACCCAGGCTCCCAGCAGACGCGGCGACGGCGTGGCGCGCGCGTAGGCGAACGCCAGCAGCGCTAGCCCGCTGAGCAACGCCAGCAGCTCATACGAGCGAGCCTCCTGCGAATACCAGATCAGTAGCGGGTTGAACGCCGTCAGGGCCGCGACGATCAGCCCGGCCCGACGCGTGATCAGCTTCGCGCCGGCGCCGTAGGCCACCGGCACGAGCAGCACGCCCGCGAGCGCCGAGAGCGATCGCAAACCCGCCTCCTGGGCGCCGAACACGCGCGCCCAGACCCACGCCACGCAGTAGTACAGCGGCGGCGTCGACTCGTTTTGGGGTATCAGGCCGAGCATCTTGCCGGGCGAGAACCTCACCAAAAAAGCAGTATTTGCCTCGTCGAACCAGAAGCCCTGGTGACCGAGCCGGTAGAAGCGCAGCAGCGCCGCCAGCACGGTCAGCACGACCACAGCGCCCAGCGCCGCGCGATCCCGGGCATATTTGCGCGCCGGGACTGCGGTAGGGTCGTTGGTTCTTAACGGAATTGCAACCACGCGGCAGCCGAAAACTATTGCCCGACGGACACCATTATCTGCAGATGCGCGAGGATCCGGCAGTAGCCGAGGCATCCGGGTTGCTCGCCGCCGGCGTCGCCGGCACCGCGAGCGCTTCAGATGCCACGATCAGCCTCGGGCGCTTCACAGCGCCCGCGGTGCATCTGCGCGCGCTGCGGGTCAGGGCGCTCGGCGCCCCCGCCGGCTATCTGGCGCTTGCTGCGATCCTGGTCGGCGTGCTGGCGACGGTGCTGGTGGCGGCCGCCGGCAATCAGGTGCTGGTGCCGCGCGCGCATGCCCTGTTTCCCTCCTGGGAGGCAGGGCCGCTGCATGCCTTGGGTTTGTCGACGACGCTGTCGATCAATCGGGTGAAGGCCGATGACAGCTTGTTCCTGCTGGCGATGACCGCCGCCTACGCGGCCACGATCATGGCCGCGCGGTCGCTGTCGATGCGGGTCATCTGGATCTGGATCGTGGCCGTCAGCGTGATCCTGCTGTTGGGGCCGCCGTTGCAGCTGACCGACCTGTTCAACTACCTCGGCTATGCGCGCCTCGGGGCGCTGCACCACCTCAATCCGTACACGCACGTGATCAACGACGAGACGTGGGATCCCGTTTACGCCTCGACCACCTGGCACAACCTGTCCAGCCCCTACGGCCCGCTGTTCAGCGCGATCACCTACCCGCTCGCGTGGCTGCCGCTGCCGATCGCTTACTGGGTGCTCAAGTCGGCGATCGTCGGCGCCAGCCTGACGTTCGTCTGGCTGGTCTGGAAATGCGCCAAGCTGCTGGGCCAGGACCCGCGGCCCGCGGTCCTGTTCGTCGCGGCCAACCCGCTGTACATCTTCTACGCGGTCGGCGCCTTCCACAACGACTTCTTCATGCTGGTGCCCTCGACGGCGGCGGTCGCGCTGCTGCTGATGCGCCGCGATCGCGCCGCCGGCGCCGCCGTGGCGCTGGCGGTGGCGGTCAAGGTCACCGCCGTCGTGCTGCTGCCGTTCCTGCTGATCGCGGCGCGACCGCCGTCGCGTCGACCCCGGCTGCTCGCCGGTGCGGTCCTCGCGGCGATCCCGCTGGCGCTGATGAACATCGCGCTGTTCGGCTTCAACATGCCCAACCTGGCCGATCAGACCGGGGTCGTGACCGGCTTCAGCATCCCGAACCTGGTCGGCCTGGGGCTCGGCTTGGGGGGCAGCACACCGGGCCTGCTGCGGCTCGCCAGCCTCGGGGTCGTGGCGGTCGTGCTGCTGTCCCTGCGCCGGCCACACGCGTGGATCGCCGGAGCCGGCTGGTCGACGATGGCCCTGATCGCGAGCGTCGCCTGGCTGATGCCCTGGTATCTGGTGTGGGTGCTACCGCTGGCGGCGCTCGGATCGAGCGTCAGGCTGCGGCGGGCAGCGCTGGCGTTCACCGTCTTCCTGGTGCTCACGTTCATGCCGGAGACCGGCGTATTCATCAACTCGCACGGTCTCAATCCGATGTCGACTTCGGTCGGACAGGCCGCCCTCGCCTATCAGGAGAAGCTGCAGCAGTAATCCCCAGGCGCCGATTTCAGGTGAAGCAAGGTCGCTCCCGCTCCTCTGCCAGAATCCCTCAGGCTATGCAGCGGCTGTTCGCGCTACGGGGCGCAAATAGCGTCGAGCGCAACGACGCCGACGCAATCATCGATGCCACCGCGGCGCTGATGCGCGAGCTGATGGCGCGCAACGATCTACGCCCCGAGGCGATGGTCAGCTGCATCTTCACGCTGACCGAGGATCTCAACGCAGCGTTCCCGGCAGTCGCGGCGCGTGCCCTCGGACTCGACCGCGTCCCGCTGATGTGCGCCCAGGAGGTACCGGTCCCCAGCTCGATGCCGCGCGTGGTCCGGGCGCTGCTGCACTACTACGCGCCCGAGGAGCACGTCGCCCGCCACGTCTACCTGGGCGAGGCCCGCGCGCTGCGCGCGGACCTCGATGCGGCACAGTGAAGCGATGAGCCTCGAATTCGCAGCAAGAATCCGCAGGATTCCCGTGTATCCGGTGGCCGCCGGCTACGACCTCGGCAGTGACGTCGCGATGCTCGCCTCCAACGAGTCCGCGTTCCCGCCGCTGCCCGAGGTGGTAGAGGCAGCCGCCCGGGCGCTTGCCGGCGCCCACCGCTATCCAGACCCGGCATACGTGCCGTTGCGCCGGGCGCTCGCGGACCGCTACGGCGTGCCGGCCGAGCGCATCGCGCTCGGCAACGGCTCGTGCGACCTCCTGCTGGCCGCCGGCGAAGCGTTGCTCGAGCCCGGCGCCGAGGTTGTGTACGCCTGGCCGGCGTTCAGCGTCTACCCGCACCTCGCGGCAGCCTCCGGCGCCCGCGAGCTGCAGGTGCCGCTGGACGGCGATGACCGCCACGACCTCGGTGCGCTCGCCCGCGAGGTCACGGTCGCTACCCGGCTGCTGCTCGTCTGCAACCCGAACAACCCGACTTCGACGGCGCTGGATCTGGGCCAGGTGCAAGCGCTGCTGGAGGCGGTTCCGCGCTATGTGTGCGTGATCCTCGACGAGGCCTACTGCGAGTTCGCGCTGACGCTCGGCGACCCGCAGGCGTCGGTCGAGCTGCTGGCGCGCTGGCCCAACCTGGTGATCTTGCGTACGTTCTCAAAGGTCTACGGCCTGGCGGCGCTGCGCGTCGGCTACGCGTTGTGCGGGAGCGAGACGTTCCGCACGGCCGTGGACCAGGTCCGCCAGCCGTTCTACCTGAACGCCGCGGCACAGGCGGCCGCGGTCGAGGCGCTGATCCATCAGGACGAGGTCGAGCGACGGGTGGTGCAAACGCTGGCCGCGCGCAGCGAGCTGGTGGAAGGCGTGCGCGCCCTCGGGCTGTGGGTGGCTGAGTCTGACGCCAACTTCATCTGGGCGCGCCTGCCCCGCGGGGCAGGCGACGGTGATGCTGATGACGTACAGGCCCGCGAGTCGGCCGTGGTGGCCGGCCTACGCGAGCGCGGCGTGCTGGTGCGCGCCGGTTCGGCGCTCGGCGGCCCCGGCGCGATGCGGGTCACGGTCGGGACGCCGGCGGAGAACCAGCGCTTGGTGGCGGCACTCGGAGCGCTCGTTCAAGGATGAGCGGCTCGTGGTGGCGCGCGGCGGCGCGGTCTGGTAAAACACCTCTCGACGCGTATGACCTCCCGTACCGACACGAACACCCTCGGCTGGACGTTCTACGCGCGCTTCTACGCCTGGCGATTTAGCTAGGCGCTCGGCCAAGCATCCCTGACGCCCGCCGCCACGGCGCGGGCTCAACTGGAGGCCGAGCGCCGGGTCAGTGCCTGATGGCGCTCGCGCGGCTGGTCTGCATCGGGCGCCTTTCCGTAGATTGTTCAAGCGCAGAAAGGGACAGACGAGATGAGCGGGACAAGAGCCAACGGTGGGGAACGACAGCAGTTGGAGGTCGACCTAGACCCGTCCAGGCGGTTGCTCGCGGCCGCAACCGAGCGCGGCGAGCAGGGGGTGCTCGAGATCTGCGGGCGCAAGGTCGGCGGCGGCTATTTCGCGATGATCGCCGGCCCGTGCACGGTCGAGTCGCGCGAGCAGACGCTGAGCGCCGCCCGGACGGTCCTCGCTGCCGGCGCGAGCATGTTCCGCGGCGGCGCCTACAAGCCTCGCACCTCGCCCTACGCGTTCCAGGGGCTCGGCCAGGAGGGGCTGCGACTGCTGGCTGAGGCAAGGCTACAGACGGGTCTTCCGATCGTGACCGAGGTGATGGACGTACGGGACCTTGATCAGGTGCTCGACGTGGCCGACGTGGTCCAGATCGGCGCCCGCAACATGCAGAACTACCCGCTGCTGACCGAGATCGGCCGCGCCGGCGCGCCGGCGCTGCTCAAGCGCGGCCTGTCGAGCACGATCGACGAGCTGCTGATGGCCGCCGAGTACATCCTCAAGGAGGGCAACGAGCAGGTGATGCTCTGCGAGCGCGGGATCCGCACGTTCGAGACCGCCTACCGCTTCACGCTCGACCTCTCGGCGATCCCGGTGATCAAGGAGCGCAGCCGGCTACCGGTGATCGTCGACCCCAGCCACGCCGCGGGCACGCGGGCACGCGTGCTGCCGCTGTCGCTGGCGGCCGCCGCGGTCGGGGCCGATGGGATCATCGTCGAAGTCCATCCGAATCCGGATGAGGCGATCTGCGACGGTCCCCAGCAGCTGGTGGCGGCGCAGTTCGCCGAGTATCTCGAGCGGGTGCGGGCGGTGGCCGCGCTGGCCGGGAAGACCCTGTCCTGCGAGCGGCCGCTGGCCGGGAGCTTGATTTGAGATGACACTCACCCCTCCGATCAACGCCGATGCGATCCGCGACCGGCGAATCGAGCGGCTCGAGCCGCTGCTCTCGCCCCAGGAGCTGCTGGATGGGCTGCCGCTGCGCGAAAGCTCGGCCCGGGTGCTGCTGCGGGGCCGCGCCGAGACCCAGGCGATCCTCGACGGCCAGGATGACCGCTTGCTGGTCGTGGTCGGTCCGTGCAGCGTGCACGACGTGGTCGCCACGCGCGAATACGCCGAACGGCTCAGCCTGCAGGCGCGCGAGCTGCGCGGGGATCTGTGCATCGCGATGCGCGTCTATTTCGAGAAGCCACGCACGACCGTGGGGTGGAAGGGGCTGATCAACGACCCCCACCTCGACGACTCCGGCGATGTCAACACGGGCCTGAGGATGGCCCGCCGGCTGCTGCTGGATGTGCTCGAGCTCGACCTCCCGATCGGTTGCGAGTTTCTCGATCCGATCACGCCGCAGTACATCTCCGACGCGGTCTGCTGGGGCGCGATCGGAGCGCGCACGACCGAGAGCCAGATCCATCGGCAGCTCGGCTCGGGCCTGTCGATGCCGGTCGGCTTCAAGAACCGCACCGACGGCAACGTGCAGGTCGCGGTCGACGCCGTACGCGCCGCGGCCGCGCCGCACGCGTTCGCGGGCATCGACGTCAACGGCATGCCGGCGATCCTGTACACGCGCGGCAACCCGGACTGCCACATCATCCTGCGCGGCGGCCGCGGAGCCCCCAACTTCGGCGCCGAGCCGGTCGCCCAGGCGCTCGCGCTGCTGCGCGCCGCAGGGCTGCGAGCGCGCGTGATGATCGACCTCTCGCACGACAACAGCGGCAAGGACCCCGATCGCCAGCCGGCGGTGGCCGACGCCGTGGCCGAGCAGATCGCCGCAGGTGAGAGCGCGATCGTGGGGGTCATGATCGAATCGTTCCTGGTCGGCGGGCGTCAGGACGCCGACGCCCCCGGCGGGCTTACCTACGGCCAGTCGATCACAGACGGCTGCATCGATTGGGACACGACCGTCGAGGTCCTCGGAGACCTTGCACAGGCGGTCAGGGCTCGCCGCAGCGCGCCCTGACCGGGCGATCGCGATGCGGCTCGCAGTCATCGGCGTCGGCCTGATCGGCGGCTCGATCGCGCTGGCCGCGCACGAGCGGCTGAACGCCGAGGTGGCCGCCTACGACGCCGATCCGGTGGCGCTGCACGAGGCGCAGCGCCGCGGCGCGATCGACCACCTGGCAGCCGGAATCGAAGCGGCCGTCTGCGAGGCCGCGGTGACCTTTGTGGCGGTCCCGGTCGGCGTCCAGCGCCAGACGCTCGCGGTCGTGCTCGCCGCCGCGCCTGCGGATTGCGTGGTCAGCGACGTCGGCTCGACCAAGCGCGCGATCGTCGCCGCCAACGGCGATCAGCGGTTCATCGGGGGCCACCCGCTGGCGGGAGCGGAAACCTCCGGGATCGAGCACGCGCGCGCTGACCTGTTCGACGGCGCCACCTGGTACCTGACGCCGACAACCAGTACCTCAGGAGTCCACTACCAGACTCTGCACCGCGTGCTGTGTGCATTCGGGGCGCTACCGGCGGCGATCGACGCCGAAACGCACGACACCATCCTGGCGCTCGTCTCGCACCTGCCGCACGTGCTCGCTAATGTGCTCGTCGCGCAGGCCGCGGGCACGCTCTCCAGCGGCGCGGGGCGCTTGCCGGCAACCGGTCCGAGCTTCCGCGACGTGACGCGCGTTGCCGGCGCCTCGAGCGCCATCTGGACCGACATCTATCTGAGCAACGGAGACACCCTGATCACGCAGATCGACGAGACGATCGCCCGGCTGGGTCAGGTGCGCAAGCTGCTGGTTGCCGGCGAGCGCGAGCCGATCACACGCTGGAACGACGCCGCCGCCGGCGACCGCAGGCTCGTGCTCGAAGGACAGCGCCAGGACGGCGAGCTGTGCGAGCTGCGCGCCTCCGTGCCAAACCGCCCCGGGGTCGTCGCCGAGCTCGCGCTGGCGCTCGGACGCGCCCGCGTCAACATCGCAGACATGGCGCTCTACCCGGCGCCGGACATGACCGAAGGCGTCGTCGCGCTGTGGATCGCCGGGACCGGAACCGCGCAGCGGGCGGAGCAGATCATCCATGAGCTCGGCTTCCCGGTGGCGCGCGCATGAGTGCGCGTGCGCGCGCATGAGTGCGCGCGACGTGAGGCTGGCGCCCGCTGCCGCTGCCCCGGGGCCGCAGCCGCACGGGTCGGTCACGGTCTCGCCGGGCAGTCCTCCGCCTCGCTGGGAGGTGCGCATCCCCGGCTCCAAGAGTCTGACCAACCGCGCTCTGCTGCTGGCCGCGGTCGCCGGCCCCGGGGATTCTCACCTGGTGAATCCGCTGCTTGCCGACGACACCTACGCGATGCTGGCGGCGGTGCGCGCGCTGGGCGCGAAGGTCGAGCCGGACAGCCGCGGCGACTGGCTTGTCAGGGGCCTGAACGGGCCGCCGCACGGTCACGCAGAGATCTCGTGTGGGATGGCGGGCACCGCCGCGCGGTTCTTGCTGCCGATGCTCGCGGCGGGGCACGGGCGCTTTGTGATCGACGCGCATCCGCAACTCCGGCGCCGCCCGATCGGCCCGCTGCTCGACGCCGTGATCGCTCAGGGT
Source organism: uncultured Solirubrobacterales bacterium (assembly GCA_963709135.1). GTDB lineage: Bacteria > Actinomycetota > Thermoleophilia > Solirubrobacterales > Solirubrobacteraceae > Palsa-465. Next base: position 1,042,896 of record CAVPVI010000015.1, read on the forward strand.
GCGGTGCTAGCGGGTGGCGCGCTGCCGCTGACGCTGTTTGCGCAGGGGCTGTCGGGAGGCGAGCTGCAAGTCGACGCGTCGATCAGCAGCCAGTTCCTGTCGGGCCTGTTGATGGCGGCGCCGCTGGCGAGCAATCCCACCCGTCTGAGCTTCGAGACGCTCGTCAGCCGCTCGTATCTGTCGCTCACGCTCGAGGTGATGGGCGCGTTCGGCGTACATCCCAGCGTCGAGCGCCAGGCGGTGAGCGTGCCGCCGTCGCGCTACCGTGCAGCGCAGTACGTGGTCGAGCCCGACGTCTCCACCGCCTCCTACTTCCTCGCCAGCGCCGCCCTGACCGGCACCACCGTGCGCCTGCCCGGGCTCGACCTCGAGCGCACCGCGCAGGGAGACATCGAAATGGTCCGCTACCTGCAGGCAATGGGCGCGACCGTGGTTCACGGCGATCCGCTGACGCTGCGCGGTCCCGAGCAGCTGCGCGGGATCGAGGTGAACATGGGTGACAGCTCCGATGTGTTCATGACGCTCGCCTGCGTCGCCCCGTTCGCCCAGGGGCCGACGACGATCGAGGGCATCGCGCATGCCCGCGTGAAGGAGTCCGACCGGATCGCCGCGACCGCCGAGAATCTCGAGCGTCTCGGAATCGAGGTGGAGCAGGGTGCCGACTTCGTCCGGATCAAACCCGGGCTGCCACGCCCGGCGCGCCTTGCGACCTATGACGACCACCGGATCGCGATGGCGTTCTCGCTGATCGGCACCAGGGTGCCGGTCGTGCTCGAGGATCCCGGCGTGGTCGCGAAGACCTGCCCCGCGTTCTTCGAGCTGTGGCGGCGCTCGGGCGCGTCGATCGAGTTCGACGCTTGATGGTGGTCGCGATCGACGGCCCGGCGGGCGCCGGCAAGTCGACGGTCGCCAAGGCGCTGGCGGGGCGCCTTGGCTTCACTTACCTCGACAGCGGCGCGATGTACCGTTGCGTCGCGCTGGCGGCGCACCGGCGCGGCGCGCCGCCCGGCGCGGTCGCGCCCGAGCTGTCGATCTCGCTCGGCGATCGGGTGCTGCTCGACGGCGTCGACGTGACCGCCGAGATCCGCAGCGCGGAGGTCTCGCAAGCCGCTTCGCAGGCCGCGGCGGACCCCACCGTACGGGCCGCGCTTCTGACCATGCAGCGCCAGCTGTTGCGCGCCGGCGACTGGGTTGCCGAAGGCCGCGATATCGGCACCGTGGTCGCGCCGGAGGCCGCCGTGAAGGTGTTCCTGACCGCCGCGGCGTCGGAGCGCGCGCGCCGGCGCGCGGACGAGCTGGGGCTCGACGCCGGGACCGTGCTGGCTGAGCAGACGATCAGGGACGAGCGCGACTGCGGCCGCGCGTACTCGCCGCTGCGCCCGGCAGCCGGCGCGGTCGTGCTCGACACGACGTCGCTGACGCTGGATCAGGTGCTCGATCGCGTGGCGGCACTCGTCGACGCGGCGCGCTGAGCTCGAGCCTCGGGCCTCGGGGCTCGGACGAGCGCAACGCGGTCACGAGCCGCCGAGCCGCTAGGCTCGCTTGCATGAAGGTTGCGGTAGTCGGCTATCCGAACGTGGGCAAGTCCTCGCTCGTGAACCGTCTCACGGAGACGCGTGAGGCGGTCGTGCACGAGCGCCCAGGCGTCACCAGAGACCGCAAGGAGCTTCTGACCGACTGGAACGGCCGCGAGCTGACGCTGATCGACACCGGCGGCGTCGACCTGCTGGAGCGCGACGAGCTCGCGCAATCGATCCAGTCCCAGGCACGGGCGGCGCTCAGCGACGCCGATCTGGCCGTCCTCGTGGTCGACGCGCGCGCCGGTCTGCGACCCGGGGACCAGGACATGGCGGAGCTGCTGCGCCGCGTGAGCGTGCCGGTGATCGTCGCCGCAAACAAGATCGATACCGTCGCCGACCTGCACCTCGTGGCCGAGTTTCACGCGCTCGGGCTCGGCGAGCCGATCGCCGTGTCGGCTACGCAAGGCCTCGGCACCGGCGATCTGCTGGACCGGATCGTCGAGCTCGGTCCCGACCACGAGCCCGACGAGCGCCCGGAGGACCCGATCCGGCTGGCGGTGATCGGCCGCCCGAACGTGGGCAAGTCCTCGCTCGTGAACCGCTTCGCGGGGGCGGGCGGCGCCGCCGGCGGCGAGGACCGCGTGATCGTGTCCGCGATCGCCGGCACGACCCGCGACGCGATCGACCTGCCGATCAGCTTCGAGGGCCGGCCGCTGGTGCTGGTCGATACGGCCGGCCTGCGGCGAGCCTCGAAGGTGGGGGAGTCGGTCGAGTACTACACCTCGCTGCGCTCGCGCCGCGCCGCCGAGCGCGCCGACGTGGCTTTGGTGGTCTGCGACGCCACCGACGGCATCACCGCCCAGGATTTCCGCGTCGCCGAGCTGGCGATGAAGAGTGGTTGCGCGACCGCGATCGTGCTCAACAAGTGGGACCTCGTGAGCGAGCACGCCGTCGCCAGCGCAGCGATCGGACCTGAGGACCTCGAGCACGAACGCGCGCGCGTGAAGTCGAAGTTGCGGCTGCGCCCGCGCGTGTTGACCGCCAGCGCCAAGACCGGCCGCCACGCCGAGCGCCTGCTGGTGGAGGTGGTCGGTCTCGCCGACCGCAGCCGCACGCGCATCCCGACGCCGCAATTGAACCGCTTCCTGGCCGACGTGGTCGCCACCCGCCAGCCGCCGGCCGGACGCCGTGCGGCCAACCAGCGGCTGAAGCTGCTGTTCATGACCCAGACGGCAGAACGTCCTCCGCGCTTCTCGATTCAGGTCAACTCCCACGCGCTATTGACACGCGACTACGCGTTCTTCGTCGAGAACCGACTGCGCGAGCGTTACCGGATGGAGGGGATCCCGATGATCATCGACTTCGTGGAGCGCAGCGAGCGTCGCGGCCGCGCTGAAAACCGCCAATAGGCCGCGGGCAAATGCCGCTTTCCGCGGGAACCCCTACTCTTGACTGCGCTCATGACGAAATTCTCAGACAACGAGTACCTCTTCACATCGGAATCCGTGACCGAGGGTCATCCGGACAAGATCGCCGACCAGATCTCCGACGGCGTGCTCGACGCCGTGCTGCGCGACGATCCGACCGGGCGCGTGGCCTGCGAGACGCTGGTGAATACCGGGCTGGTGATCGTCTCCGGCGAGATCACGACCAAGACGTACGTCGACATCCAGGAGATCGCCCGCACCACGATCAAGCGGATCGGCTACACCGACGCCGAGTTCGGGTTCGACTACAAGACCTGCGCCGTGATCAACGCGATCGACAAGCAGTCCCCGGATATCGCGCAGGGCGTCGACCAGGCCTACGAGTCCCGCACCGATCCGGGCGACGACGACGTGCTCGACGTGACCGGCGCCGGCGATCAGGGCATGATGTTCGGTTACGCATCCAACGAGACCGAAGAGTTGATGCCGCTGCCGATCGCGCTCGCGCACAAGCTCGCCAAGCGACTCGCGGACGTTCGCAAGGCCGAGATCCTTCCCTACCTGCGCCCCGACGGCAAGACGCAGGTCACGGTCCGCTATGTCGACGGACGCCCGGTGGAGATCGAGAAGCTGCTGATCTCCACCCAGCACCGCGAGGGGGCGGAGGCGCTGATCAAGGAGGACCTGTGGGAGAACGTGGTCGAGCCGATACTGCCGCATGATCTCTACGACGCGCGCAAGCTGAGCAAGAGCTTCCTCGTCAATCCGACCGGCCGGTTCGTGATCGGCGGACCAATGGGCGACTGCGGGCTGACCGGGCGCAAGATCATCGTCGACACCTACGGCGGCATGGCCCGCCACGGCGGCGGCGCGTTCTCCGGCAAGGATCCCTCGAAGGTGGACCGCTCGGCGGCGTATGCCGCACGCTACGTCGCCAAGAACCTCGTCGCCGCGGGGCTGGCGGACCGGATCGAGGTGCAGGTCGCCTACGCGATCGGCGTCGCGCATCCGGTCTCGGTGATGATCGAGACGTTCGGGACCGAGAAGGTCGGCCGCGGCACGATCGTCGATCTGGTCAACGAGCACTTCGATCTGCGTCCGGGCGCGTTCCGGCAGTACCTGAGGCTGCACCGCCCGATCTACCAGAAGACCGCTGCCTACGGGCACTTCGGACGCGACGATCACGACTTCACGTGGGAGGCGATCGACAAGGCGTCGGTGTTGCGGGCGGCAGCCGGTCTGAGCGCGCAGCCAGTCTGAGCGCAGCCGGCATTGATCGACCCAGTGCAGGAGCCGTGAGCGGCCCAATGCAGGAGCCTTGAGCGCCCGGGTGCCGGGGCTTTGATCGCGAGGGTGCTGCCGCTGACGCGCACGCGCGCGATCAAGGGCGTGTTCGACTACCGGCTGGCGAAGGATCAGTGCGCGGTGACGGTCGGCTCGATGGTGCGGGTGCCGTTCGCCTCGCGGAGCATCGTCGGCATCGTGGCGGAGCTCGCGGAGGACTCGGAGCTGCCACCCGAGCGGCTCGCCGAGCCGACCGGAGTGATGCCAACGCGGCTGCCCGGCGACCTGGTGGAGCTGGCGCAATGGATGGCCCGCGAGTACTGCTCGACGGCTGCCCGGGCACTCGCGGTGATGCTGCCGCCCGGCTCGGGCCGGGGGGCCCGCGAGAAGCGCGTGCTGGTCGCGGCGCTCACCGACCTCGGGCGCCGGGCACTGGCCGCGCCGGACCGCCTGACCGCCTCGCAGCGCGCCTTGCTGGGCGCGCTCGCCGACCGCGGGGAGACGGCCGCCTCGGAGCTCGGCACGGCGGCGCTGCGGCGCTTGGAGGCGCGCGGGCTGGTGTCGATCCGCGGCGCGACCGTGCGCCGGCATCCCCGCCGTCATCAAGTGGCATCCGCCGCGGCGCAGGCGCCCGAGCTCACGGCCGAGCAGCACGCCGCGCTGGCGCCGGTACTGAGAGCGCTCGCAGCCGTCGAGCTCGAGCGCGCCGGCTCGCCGGCATGCGATCGCGTCGCGGCGGGATTCCTGCTGCACGGTGTGACCGGCTCGGGCAAGACCGAGATCTACCTCGGGGCCGTGCAGGCGGCGCTGCAGGCGGGGCGCAGCGCGATCGTCCTGGTGCCCGAGATCGCGCTGACGCCGCAGACGCTGGCACGCTTCGAAGCGCGCTTCGGCGAGATCGTCGCGGTGATGCACTCCGGTCTTTCGCAGGGAGCGCGATACGACGAGTGGTTGCGCCTCGCGCGCGGCGAGGCGCGTGTCTGTGTGGGACCGCGTTCGGCCGTGTTCGCGCCGCTGAGCGACATCGGCGTGATCGTCGTCGACGAAGAGCACGAGAGCTCCTACAAGCACGAGGGCGATCCCCGCTACGACGCGCGCACCGTTGCAGAGCGCCGAGCCCGGATGCACGGCGCCGTGCTGCTCGCCGGCAGTGCCACGCCGCGGCCCGAGAGCGCGCATCGCCTACAACGCCTGCGCCTGGCGCGCCGCGTCGACGGAGGCGCCCTGCCGACCGTCGAGATCCTGGATATGCGCGCCTGCAACCACCCGCTGCATCCAACGACGCGACTCGCGCTCGCCGACCTCGCGCGCCAGCGCGGCAAGGCGATCGTGCTGCTCAACCGTCGCGGCTGGTCGAACTTCCTCTCCTGCCAGTCCTGCGGTCACGTATGGATGTGCCCCAACTGCGAGGTAGCGCTGGTGCTGCACCGCGCCGCGGGCTCGGTCGACTGCCACCACTGCGGGCACCGCGAACGGATCCCGGACCGCTGCCCCGCGTGCGCTTCGGTATCGGTCTCACGACACGGCTCCGGCACTGAGCGGCTCGAGTACGAGCTGGCGGCGGCATTCGCCGGCGCGCGCTTCCCGGTGCTGCGCCTGGACGCCGACGCGGCCGGGGTCGATGCGCGCGCGCGCACGCTCGAGCGCTTCATGACGGCGCCGGCGGGCGTGCTGGTGGGCACGCAGATGGTCGCCAAGGGCCACGATTTCAAGGACGTCGCGCTTGGCGTCGTGATCGACGCCGACCAGACCTTGCGCTTCCCCGACTTCCGCGCCGAGGAACGGACCTTCGCGCTGGTCACGCAACTGGCGGGCCGGGCGGGACGCGGCAGCGCCGGCGCTGGACGCGTGCTCGTGCAAACGCGAGCGCCAGGCGCGCGGGCGATCACGCTCGCCGCGCGCCACGACTCCGACGGTTTCCTGAAGGGCGAGCTGCAACGCCGCCGCGTACTCTCCTACCCGCCGTTCGCAACCCTGATCCGGGTCGTCTGCGCGGCCGCCGACGCCGCGCTGGTGCAGAGCGCGGCAGTGGCGCTGCGCGGCGCGATCCAGCCGCCCGGCGCATCCGTGCTCGGTCCGGCGCCGCTGTTCACGCTACGCGGCAAAGCGCGCGCGCAGATCGTCGTGAAGGCAAGCGAGCGCGACAGCGCGATCACCGCGGTCGGGGCGGCGGTCGATGCATTCGCCGGCTCGAAGGCGCATAAGGATGTCAGCGTGAGCGTCGACGTCGACCCGCAGTAAGACAGGCTTCATATCAGTTGGTCAGCATGCCCGGGGCTCCCCTTGAACGGGCTCTCAGAGCGGGGAGTCGAGGATGAACAGCTCCGAGGCGATGTCGGGCGCGGCGTGGTTGCCGCTGATGAACGCGACCACCTTGCGCCCCGTGAGCGTCTCGATCGCCGCGGTGAAGTCGCCCTCCATCGTCTCCTGATAGAGGTGGCGGATGGTGTTGACGGCGTCCATCCGGCTCGATTCGCTGATCTTCTTGTCGGCACGCGTGAGCACGTCGTACATCAGCGTCACGATCACGTTCTCGTAGTGGAATGTCGACGCCGTGCTTGGACCGCGACCGAGGTAGTCATGGTGGATCCCGACGAGCGCGCGCGTGACCGCAGCGTTGAGCTCGCCGCCTACAAGGGGAGTTGGGGGGCTCATGGCCGCCTCGGTTCCTGGTTGGGGTTGACGCGAGCCGGCCGATTGACAACCCAGCGAACAGGCGATTCTCCGAGTGTAGAGGCCTGCGTCAAGTCCGACGCGGATGTTCAAATTGCGGCTCGGATCGCGCCCGCTGCCGGTATCGTTGTAGTTGGCGTCGGGTGCGTTGCTTGCGACGGCACTCGCGTGGCATGCGAATCATGTGCGCGAGCTGGGTTGAATGCTCGGTTCGGCTCATCCAGGCGGGCCTAATGAGGTGTCATGTGGTTGCTCCTCGCGCGTGTCTCCCGCCCTGTGCGGCTCGATGAGCCGCTCGGCATCGGGTCCTCTGCGTGACCCCGGGCCGCTCGCGATTCGCGCACGCCGCGTTGGCTCGGTCTGCGTGGTGGCGCTCCGCGGCGTGCTGGACGTGACGACCTGCTCGCTGCTTGCCGACGCGCTGGAATGGGCCCTCGAGCAAACGAGCCGGCAGACGGTCCTCGACCTCAGCGAGCTCGAATCGATCGACTATGCGGGCGTGCACACGATCCTCACGGCGCACCTGCGCAGCGCTGACCGTCTGGAGGAGTTCCTGATGATCCCGGGCCCGGAGGCGGTCCAGAGCGTGCTCGATCGCGTCAACGGCCCGTTCGAATACGCCACGGCCGCGTTCCTCTCGCTGCTGTTGACAACGGCCGGCTAAGGGCGGGCGCCCTAAGAGCCTGTCCCAGTTACCTGAGATAGGCCCTTATAGGCAGGCTCTCATCGGTCGGCCGGCGGGTTCAGCGCCGACAGGTCGGCCTGCGCTGACACCTCGGCGTCATCGGTCGTGGCCGGCGCGGTCGACTGATCGCTGGCGGCGATGCCGCGTCTGACCGTGTCGAAGATCGTCAGGCCCTGGCCGACGAGTCCGGCGGCGATCTGACCGAGGCCGTCGGCGCCGTTGAGCACGTTGATGTTGGCGTTGGACAGGCCCTTGGCGGCCTCGCGCACGATCAGTGGAAGCTGGTCGATCAGCATGCGATCGAGCGCGACGCGGTTGTAGGAGGCCGCCGCCTCCGCCTGTACCTGCATGCGCTCAGCCTCGGCCTTGGCGAGCACCCGCACCCTCTCCGCGTCCGCTTCGGCCGGCCTGACGACCTCCGCGACGAGCTGCTGTTGGCGCAGCTCGGATTGACGCTGCGCGAGCTCGGTCTGCGCCGCGATCACCGCGCGCTGGGTCTCCGCGGCCGCCAGCGGGCCAGCCTGGCCGGCCTCCGCCTGCGCTTTGTCGACCTCGGCCTTGTACTGAGCCTGGACGACAGCTGTGTGGCGCGCGTACTCCGCCTGCTTGCGCTGGGCGTCCTGCTCAGCCTCAGCCGCCACCTGGTTGGCCTGCGCCTGAGCGATCTTGGCCTGGCGCTGGATCGCCGCGTTGTGTGGTGCCGCCATCGCGTCGATGTAACCCATGCCCATGTCGTCGATCGACTGGATCTGGAGCGAGTCGACGATCAGGCCCATCTTCACCATCTCGGACTTGGAGCCGTCGAGCACTTCGGTGGCAAGCTTCTGGCGCTCGGTGACGATCTCCTCGACGGTCATCGAGCCGATGATCGAGCGCAGGTGCCCGGCGAAGATCCGCCCCGCCAGCACCGACATCTGGTCCTGATCGGAGAGGAACCGCTGCGCGGCGTTGACGATGCTCTCGGGGTCGTTGCCGACCTTGAAGGCGATCACCGCACGGACCTGTAGCGCGATCCCCTGCTTGGTCACGCACTGCTCGGCGACCTCGGCCTCGCGCATCGACAACGTCAGAAAGCTCGCGTGGCGGAACGCCGGCGTCACGAATGCACCATGGCCGGTCACGACCTTGAAGGGAGTTCCTGCCCGCCCGGACTTGCCGCCGGAGATCAGCATCGCCTCGTCGGGCCTCGGCACGCGGTAGCCAAACATGTCGCCTCCTTATCGCTACGGGAAGATCCCCGCTCCCGTCGCCGTCAGCCGACGCTCGGCATGGGCGCCTGGTGTCAGCGGTGCTGCGCCTGCATCAGCACTCAAGCGGATTGCGGCCATTCCATCACATCGACCGCACGCTCGCCGCGAGAGCCGAGCACGAGCACGCTGGTGCCGCGCGCGAGCGGCCGCTCAGACCAGGCCAGATATGCCTCGGTGCCACCGCGCGTCTTGATCAGCACCTCCCCCGGCCCGTCCGCGCCACGGGTTGCGATCATCAAGGTGCCATCGCAGCCGAGAACCGGATCGTCGGACCCCATGGCCGTGTTCTACCAGTCCATCTAAACTTGAGCTGTGGCTGAGACGCTGGAGCAGATGCAAGACGACGAACCGCTGGAGACCGCAGGCGAAGCGGAGCCGCAGGCCCTCGGCGAACTGGACCCGGAGGTGGCGGCGCGGCGGGCGGACGCGCTCGCGCACGTGCGCAAGTTCGGAGATCCGGTGCTGAAGGCGAAAGCGCGTCCCGTGGCGCATTTCGACGACGGTCTGCGGGCGGAGATCTCGCGGATGGGCTCGCTGATGCACGACGCGCTCGGCATCGGGCTGGCGGCGACGCAGATCGGTGTGTTGCATCGCGTCCTGGTCTATCGCGTCCACCAGCAAGCATCTGTGGCGGCTTTGGTGAATCCCGTGATCGAGTGGAAAAGCTCCGAGGAGGAGGTCGCCGAGGAGGGCTGCCTGAGCCTGCCTGCCGTGCAAGTCGAGGTCGAGCGGCCCGTGTACGTGCGGGTCCGCGCGCAGGACGCCCGCGGCGAATCGCTGCTGGTCGAGGCGTCTGGACTCGAAGCGCGGGTGATCCAGCACGAGATCGATCACCTCGACGGCGTCCTGATCCTCGATAGAACCTCTCGCGAGCAAAGAAAGCAGGCGATCAAGACGTTGCGCGAGGCGCCGCCGATCGCTTAGTGGTCCCAAACGTTGCGGACCGTATATCTGGGTACATCGGAATTCGCGGCCACGGTGCTGCGGGCGTTGGCCGCCACGGCGCACCGCCCGACGCTGGTGCTCACGCGCCCTGAAGCGCCGTATGGACGCGGCCGGCGGCTACGCCCGCCGCCGGTCGCCGTGGCCGCGCTCGAGCTCGGGATCGAGTGCTTCCAACCGGCGTCGGTAAACGATCAGACGGCGCGCGAGCGGATCTCCGCCCAAGCCCCGGAGGTGCTCTGCGTGTGCGCGTTCGGGGCGCTGATCAAGGAGCCGCTGCTGTCCGAGCACCGGATCCTCAACGTGCACCCGTCGTTGCTGCCGCGGTGGCGAGGAGCGGCCCCGATCGAGCGCGCGATCATGGCCGGCGACGCGCGCACCGGCGTCTCGATCATGATCGTCGTCGCCGGGCTGGACAGCGGGCCTGTCTGCCTGCAGGCGACCGACCCGATCGGCGCGCACGACACCTATGCGAGCTTGTCCGAGCGGCTCGCGCCGCTGGGCGCGGCACTGCTCGTGCGAGTGCTGGACGAGCAACCCCAGTGCAGCGAGCAGGCGCAGACCGGGGTCACGTATGCCGACAAGATCCAGCCGGCGGACCGTCTGCTGCGCCCCGGCCATCCCGCCGTCGAGCTCGAGCGTGTCGTGCGCGCGCTGACCCCGCACATCGGCGCCCACGTCGCGCTGGCCGACGGCGCGCTGCTGGGCGTCCGGCGTGCGCGGGTGCTTGCCGACGGCGGGCCCCCGCAGGGGGTGCTTTCGCTGGCCGGGCCGCGGCCGCTGCTGGGCTGCGCGGAGGGGGCGCTGGAGCTGTTGGAGGTGCAGCCGCCGGGACGCCGGGCGATGGCGGGCGAGGATTACCTGCGCGGGCTGCATCGCTAGTGGTCCACTAGTGCCAGTCGCGCCCGCCCGCCTGTGCGCGTTCAGTGTGATTGCCCGTGTGTTCGACGAGGGGGCCTATGCGGACCGCGCGCTGCACGGGGAGGCGGGCGGCCTGTCCGCGCGCGACCGCCAGCTGGCGATGGCACTTGCATTCGGCACCGTTCAGCGCAAGCGCACGCTCGATCACGTGCTCGGCAAGCTCTGCGCACGCGAGCTGGAGTCGTTGGAGCCGGCGGTGCTGTCGGCATTGCGGCTCGGGTGCTTCCAGCTCATGTTCATGGATGGGATCGCCGAGCATGCCGCGGTCAACGACAGCGTCGAGCTCGCCAAGCGCGCCAGCCGCGGCGGCGCGCAGCTGGTCAACGCGGTGCTGCGCCGCGCCGCACGCGAAGCGCGCGAGCTGCTCGCCGAGCTCGACGACGCGACGCCCGCAAGCGCGGCGATCCTGCGCTCGGTGCCAGACTGGCTCTCGCAACTGTGGTGGGACGAGCTCGGTGCCGGCGAGGCCCGCCTGCTGCTGGCCAGTGTCAACACGCCGGCCGAGTCGGCGCTGCGTGTCAACACGCTGCGCGCGAGCGTCGAGGACGTCCGCCGGCGCCTGAGCGTGCCGTGCCGCCCGGCGGCTGAACTGTGCGAAGGTCTTGTGCTGGACGGTCCGCTCGACGCCCACGGCTCTGCGCTGTGGCGCGCCGGCGCGATCATGCCGCAGTCACGTGCGTCGATGCTGGTGGCGCGGGCGCTGGAGCCCCGTGCCGGGGACCGCGTGCTCGACCTGTGCGCGGCCCCGGGCGCGAAGACCACGCATCTGGCGGCGCTGGCGGGCGATCAAAGCCCGGACTTCCAAGCGGTCGAGGTCCACCCTGGGCGTGCGCGGGCGCTCGCGCAGACGTGCGAGCGCATGGGAGCAAACTGCGTGCAGGTCGTGTGCGCCGACGCGCGCGAGCTGCCGGGCGCCGCGAGCTTCGACCGCGTACTGGTCGATCCGCCCTGCAGCGGGCTCGGCACGCTGCAATCACGGCCCGACCTGCGCTGGCAGGCGCGCCGGTCCGGGATCGCAACGTTGTCGCAAAAGCAGGGCCAACTGCTGGCGGCGGGAGCGCGGGCGACGCGACCCGGCGGCCTGCTCGTGTACTCGCTGTGCACGATCTCACGCGCCGAATCCGCAGGCGTGATCGACAGCTTCCTCGCCCGGAACCCCGACTTCGAGCTCGAGCGCAGCCGTCAGCTACTCCCGCACCGCGACGCGACCGACGGCTTCTTCATCGCACGCCTGCGGCGCGCCTGAGCGAGCAATCGGATCAATTCGCCGGTGCGCGCCGCGGCGGGCATGTGAGAAACTCGAGGAGATGAAGGACGCTCACAAGCACGGACCGCGAGGCGAACGCCAACTCGAACCGGGGCAACGCAGCGAGGCGACGGAGAACGGAGCCGACGCCAACCGGAACGCGCGCGGCGACATGGACCGCCGCACGTTCGAGAAGGCGCTCGAGAAGCTCCAGCGCGAGCTCGTGATCATGCAGGAGTACGTCAAGGTCAAGGGGCTGAAGATCGTCGTGATCTTCGAGGGCCGCGACGCCGCCGGCAAGGGCGGCGTGATCAAGCGCATCACCGAGCGAACGAACCCACGCGTGTGTCGCGTCGTGGCGTTGCCGGCGCCAACGGAGCGCGAGAAGACGCAGTGGTACTTCCAGCGTTACGTGCCCAACCTTCCAGCCGCGGGCGAGATCGTGCTGTTCGACCGCTCTTGGTACAACCGCGCCGGGGTCGAGCGCGTGATGGGGTTCTGCGAGGAGCACGAGTACGAGGAGTTCATGCGCTCGTGCCCGGAGTTCGAGCGGATGCTGGTGCGCTCCGGCATCCAGCTGATCAAGTACTGGTTCTCGGTCTCCGACGAGGAGCAGGAGCGTCGCTTTCAGGCGCGCGTGCACGATCCGATGCGCCGCTGGAAGCTGAGCCCGATGGATCTCGAGTCACGCGCGAAGTGGGTCGACTACTCACGCGCGAAGGATGAGATGTTCCGCTACACGGACATCAAGCACGCCCCGTGGTGGGTCGTCCAGGCCGACAACAAGCGACGTGCGCGGTTGAACTGCATCGCTCACCTGCTGTCGTTGGTCGACTACGAGGATCTGACGCCGCCACCGCTCGAGCTGCCGCCCCGCCGCGATGACCCGTACGTACGGCCACCGTTGGACGAGCAGACGTTCGTGCCGCTGCGCTACTAGGCCCTGCGGGTGCTACCTTGCCAGTGGTCCGCGGCGCAGCTCTTGTGGGCTGACAGCCACTGCCTCGCGTTCCGTGCGATCAGCTTCGGATAGCTGCGAGTGATGTTCTCGAAACTACCGGCTTCAGCACCGCGAGGAAGGTCAACCTGAGCCCCATGCACGCGATCCTAGCGGCCGGTACGCGCCCGCGGCGGGGGCGCGCGCAGCGCGACTGCGCCGCTACGCTACGGGGAAGTGTCCGTGGGTGATAACAAGTTCGGAGCAGAGTGCCCGGGCTGCGGCGAGCCGTGGCTGCGGCCGACGGCCGTGCCAGGCAACTACCGCTGCCTGAACTGCCTGCGCCGGTTCGAGCTCGTGTCGGTCTGTCCGAACTGCGGAGAGCACTCGACGATCGTGCGGATGTCGAGCACGGCGATCGTGCTATGCAACCACTGCAAGGGCAGCATGCTGAGGTCGGTCTGATGGAGCACGCGCAACTGCTGCGCTCGCGGGCTGTTGCACCTTCGATCCTGTCGGCGGACTTCTCGCGACTCGGCGCCGCAGTGGCTGAGGTGATGGCTGCGGGAGCCCGGGTGATCCACTGTGACGTGATGGACGGTCACTTCGTGCCGCCGATCACGATCGGACCGCTGATCGTCGGCTCGATCGCCGATCAGGTCCACAGCCTCGGGGGGATCCTCGATGTGCACCTGATGATCGAACGGCCCGAGCGGCAGGTTACCGAGTTCGCACGCGCCGGCGCGGACAACATCACCGTGCACGTCGAAGCGACTGCGCATCTGAACTTCGCGCTCTCGACGATCAGGGAAGCGGGCGCCAGCGCCGGCGCGTCGCTGTGCCCGTCGACCTCGGTCGAGACCCTGCGCGAGGTGTCGGCCTTCGCCCTTGACCTGGCGCTGTGCATGAGCGTCAACCCTGGCTGGGGCTCGCAGCCGCTGATCCCGGGCTCATACGACAAGCTCGCGCGGATGCGCGCGGCGCTGCCCGACCACGTCGCGCTAGAGGTCGACGGCGGCGTCCATGCCAGCACCGCTGCTCCCTGCGTACGCGCCGGTGCGAACCTGCTCGTGGCCGGCTCTGCGGTGTTCGGAACCCCTGATCCAGCCGCCGCCTACAGCGCGCTCGTCGCCGCTGCGGGTAACACGATCTCCTGAATTTAGGCTCTTAGGACACCCTTAGGGGCTCGCGCCATCGCGGCTGTAGAGCGTCCACAGCATCGCCGCCAGCAGGCCGGTGGCGCCCAGGTAGCCGATCTCGACGCGCGTCACCTCGCTCGGGATCGTGTGCAGCGCCACGAACAGCACGAACGCCAGCGCCGCGAGGAGCCACGCCCCGGCCGCGAAGCGGGCCTGCCCGCGCGCGAGCAACGCCTGGTTGAGCGTGCCGGACGTGAGGTGCAGCCCCATGCCGAGGCCGACCGCGGCAAGTCCGAAGCGGTCATAGGTGAAGCCTTTGTTGCCCAGCAGCGTGGTCATCACGAACGGCCCGATCGCGAGCAAGCCGATCGCGACAGCGCTCGCGAAGGCGGCGATCGCGAGGATCGTGACGCGCACCGCGTGGCGGAACTCGGCACCGGAATCGCGGGCCTCAAGGCCCGCGAGGTGGGGCAGGATCGACGTCTGGATTGCCTGGAACAGCTGCAGTGGCGCCCGCACGATCAGCAGTACGTTGAACACGAAGCCCGCTAGGCCGGAGGTGATCGAGCCGCCGGCACTGGCGGCGACAACCAGCACGCCCGCGTTCATGAGCGTCTGCTCGGAGAACATGATCGCCACCACCGCGGCGGCGAAGCCGGCGCCGTGCTTGAGCGACAGGTCGGTCGCCGCCTCCTCGACCGCTCCGTGTGCGGGACCTTCGCGGCTGGCGTCGGCGACCTCGACGAGCGCGGGGCCGCCGGAGCGCACACGAGAGAACGCGAACGGGATCACGCACAGCGAGACGAACGGAGCCACCGCCATGCCGAGCCCGACCGCGCCCTGGCCGGAGCCGATCCCGACGGCGACCGCGAGCGCGAACAGGAAGCGGCTGGTGGACTCGAGGAACACGAGCCCGCCGTACAGCGCAAAGCGCTTGTTGCCGGCCAGCCAGCCTCGCGCGAAATAGCTGGCGGCGTAGGCCATCACGCCGATCACGAGGATCCAGTAGAGCGACCCCGAGCCGTTGAACAGGTCGTGCTCGATCGTGCCCCGCAGCGACAGCGCGAGCACCAGGAACAGCAGCGCGAACGACGCCTGGATGATCGCCGGCGTGCGCAGGATGTGACCGTGCAGCCCGCGCGCGTGGCGGTCGGCGATCGTGCGCGAGAGCAGCTGCTCGATCGGGCGGTAGATCACCGACAGGATCACGAACATGATCGCCCAGCAGACCGAGATGCGGCTGTAGGAGGCCTTGTCCAGTACGTGGCTGGCGCTCGCCAGGTAGGCGAACGTGAACACGCCCGTCGATGCGATCCCGATCGACAGGACTCGCGCGCCGCTGGCGAACGACTGGCTCCCGGCGGGCGCGCCGCCCTTGTGCTGCTCGCCGGCGTCGTTGCCTTTGGATGGCGACGCCACGGTCATCGAAGTCGCACGAGCAGCATTGTCCATGGGAACGGCGAGCGCGTTTGGACGACCTCGCCATGCGCCGAGAGCAGGCGTTTGAATGAGCTGGCCGAGAAGTGGTTGATGTGGCCCGGCGTGTTCCCGAGATCTCGTAGGTAGGCGCCACGGGCGATGTTGAGCAGCCGCCAGAGCGGCTCGTGTGGAACCGATACGAGCAGGTGCGAGGCCGCCACACGAGCCATCTCGGCGACCACCTGGTCGGGTTGCGGAATGTGCTCGAGCGCCTCGATCGCGGTGACCATGTCGAACTCGCCGTCGCCGTACGGGAGGCGCTTGGCGTCGCCGGTCTGGAACCCGAGGTTCGGCCGTGCGCGCGCCGCCCACTCGTCTGCGAGCTTGGGATCCTCGAGGTCGAAGCCGACCACGCGCCGCTGCGCCAGCCTGACTGCCCACTTCTCGGTGAGGATGCCCTCACCGCAGCCGACGTCTAGGATCGATGCTGGCGCGGCGATCGCGAACAGCTCGTCAAGCGTGCGCTCGAAGCCGGTCATCAGGCGGCGTACGACCGGGTTGCTCGATCCGTACTTGTCGAACGTGTTGCCGGTCGGGATCACGCCGGGGTCCTGCGGCGCCGGCGTCGTCCCCTGGCCATGCTCGGTACTCGTCATCGCTCATCCTCCGGAAGGCGCCCGCCGGGCTCGTGGCTGCCGGGCTCGTAGTGAGAAGGCTTCACGCCGAGCTGCAGCTCGATCCGGCGCACCCGTTCGAACGTTCGCTGCGACAGCGTGCGCTGCGCATCGAGCAGGTCGCCGATCACGCCCAGCGCGCCGAGCAGCATCGCGGCGTTGAACAGCACGGCGCCGGCGATCAGCGACTGGATGTGGCCGTTGCCCGCCGTCGAGGGATCCTGCACGAAGTAGACCATGAAGCGGATGAACACCGCCAGCGCCGCGGCTCCCATCACCAGCGCCCCTCCCCAGAACACGCGCAGCGGCTGATACTGCGAGTAGACGCGGAAGATCGACAGCGCGTTGCGGCGCACGTAGGCAGCTGTCGACGGGAACAGCCGGGACTCACGCGTCTTCGGATTCGTGCGGATCTGCACGTGGTCGACGGCCACCAGCAGCTTGCCCGCCTGGATCAGCGTCTCGAGCGTGTAGGTGAACCTCGAGACCGCCTGCGTCTGCAGCGCCGCCTCGCGGTTATAAGCACGAAATCCGGAGGTGGCGTCGGGCACGTTCGTGTTCGACGCCTGGCGCACGACCCACGATCCGAGTCGCTGCAAGAGCTTCTTGCCGGGCGAGAAGTGCTCGATCGTCTGCACCTGACGATCGCCCACGACCATGTCGGCTTGCAACGCGACGATCGGCTCCACCAGCTTGGGGATGTCGGACCCGTCGTACTGGTTGTCGGCATCCGTATTGACGATCACGTCGGCTCCGAGCTTCAAGCCGGCGTCCAGGCCGGCCTGGAATGCGGCTGCGAGTCCCTTGTTGTTGGTCAGGCGAACGATGTGATCGACCCCGTGCGCGCGCGCCACCTCGAGGGTCGCGTCGGTCGATCCGTCATCGATCACGAGCCATTCGACCGCGTCGAATCCGGGCACCTGCCGGGGAAGCGCGGCCAGCGTGCTCGGGAGTTGCTGCTCCTCGTTGAAGCAGGGGATCTGGATGATGAGCTTCATGGTTGACGCAAAGCGCTGCGCGCACAAATTAGCGGTCGGCTCGACAGTCCTATGCTTTCGGTGTGTCGCTACCGAGTGCAACCGATGCCCGCCATCTTGCTCGCGCGATCGATCTTGCCGGAAGGGGAGCAGGCAGGGTATCGCCGAATCCGCTGGTGGGAGCGGTGCTCGCCAACGCTTGGCGGACGCTGGGAGAGGGCTACCACCACGCGCTCGGCTCCCCGCACGCAGAGATCGAGGCGCTCCGTGCGGCCGCCGACCAGGACTTGACCGGGGCGACGCTGTACGTGTCGCTCGAGCCGTGCTGCCACCAAGGACGCACGCCGCCGTGCACAGACGCGATCTGCGAGGCCGGGATCCAGCGCGTGGTGGTCGCCAGCGACGATCCGTCCAAGCACGCCAGCGGACGTGGACTCGGGATCCTGCGTGACGAGGGCGTCGAGGTGGTGGTCGCCGACGGCGAGCTCGCCACGCGCGCACGGCTGCTCAACCAGCCGTTCCGCAAGCACGCCCGCACCGGCCGGCCCTGGGTGTTGTTCAAATCGGCGATGTCGCTCGACGGGAAGGTGGCGACCAGCAGCGGCGACTCGAAATGGATCTCGGGCGCGCAGAGCCGTAACCGCGTCCACCGCTGGCGCTCACAGTGTGACGCCGTCGCGGTCGGGATCGGCACCGCGCTGGCCGACGATCCCCAGCTGACGGCGCGGATCCCCGGAGCCATCCGCCAGCCGCGCCGGGTCGTGTTCGATGCACTGGCACGGCTGCCGCTCAGCTCCCGGCTGGTCGCCGAGGCGCACGAGACGCCGCTGGCCGTGGTGGTCTCACGGGCGGCCCCGCGGGCCGCCTCCGATACGCTCAGCACGCACGGCGTCGATGTGATCGTGGCCACCGGCGAGAACGAGCCGGCGCGCGTGCGCAGCGCGCTGGATCAGCTCGGCGCGATCGGGATCACGTCGATCATGCTCGAGGGCGGCCCGCGGCTCGCCGGCGCCTTCCTGGACGCGGGCGAGATCGACGAGATCCGCCTGTTCCTGGCACCGCTGGTGCTCGGTGGACGCACCGCACGCGATCCCTTGGAAGGCGAAGGCGTCGAGGCGATCGCCGGCGCGGTTCGCGCGCTGACACTGGAGTGCGAGCAGATCGGCGAGGATCTGCTCGTGTCCGCCAGGATCAAAGAATGGTGAGCTCGCCCGCCGGCGCGTGGACGCGCACGCACAGGTTCGACGCCCGCCGCCACGATCGCGCGGTCGCCGGCGCGCTGCCCTACGCCGACAGGACTGGTGGATGTTCACCGGACTGATAGCGGGGCTCGGCAGCGTCGGCGCAGCCACCGCCTCCCAGGAGGGAGCCCGCCTGTCGATCTCCACGCCACTCGCCGCTGAGCTCAGCGCGGGTGACTCGATCGCAGTCGACGGCGTCTGCCTGACGGCGAGCGCGGTGTGCGCCGGCGAGTTCGAGGCGCAGGCGATGCATGTGACGCTGGTGAGAACCACGCTCGGGCGCCTACACGCCGGATCATCCGTCAACCTCGAGTTGCCGTTGCGGGCGGGCGACCGCTTCGGTGGGCACGTCGTTCAGGGTCACGTCGACGGTGTCGGCGAAGTCACCGCCGTGGCAGCGGACGGGTTCGCCCGCCAGTTGCGGATCGCGGCCCCCGCCGAGATCCTGCGCTACGTCGTCGATCACGGCTCGATCGCGGTCAACGGCGTGTCGCTCACCGTCGCGGCAGTTGCGCAGAGCACATTTGCGGTTTCATTGATCCCCGAGACGCTCGAGCGCACGAACCTAGGTCGCGTGCAACCGGGAGCCGTGGTGAATCTGGAGGTCGACGTGATGGCGAAATACGTTGAGAAAGCGGTGCGCATGATGGCTGCAGTCCCCGGGGTCGCGCCGTGAGCGCGACCAAAACGCCGTTCGCGACAATCGACGAGGCGATCGAGGAGCTCCGCCAGGGAAGGATGGTTGTCGTCTGCGACGACGAGAGCCGCGAGAACGAAGGCGACCTGACGATGGCGGCGCAGTTCGTGACGCCCGAAGCGATCAACTTCATGCGCAAGGAGGCCGGCGGCCTGATCTGCCTGGCACTGACGCCCGAGCGCTGCGACGAGCTCGGCCTGAACCTGATGGCAGCCAAGAACGAGTCGGCGTTCGAGACCGCGTTCACGGTCTCGATCGAGGCGCGCTCAGGCGTCAGCACAGGCATCTCGGCGGCCGACCGTGCACGCACGATCCAGGTCGCGATCGACCCCGATTCCAGCCCCCGTGAGCTCGTGCAGCCCGGTCACGTGTTTCCGCTCAAGGCCAAGAGCGGAGGCGTCCTGGAGCGCGTCGGGCAGACCGAGGCGGCCGTCGACCTGGCCCGCATGGCCGGTCTGATCCCGGCCGGAGTGATCTGCGAGATCATGAACGAGGACGGGACGATGGCGCGTGTACGCGACCTCGAGCCCTATTGCGCCAAGCACGGGCTGCTGATGGTGACGGTCGCGGATCTGGTCGCCTACCGGCGGCGCAACGAGAAGCTCGTGGAGCGCGTGGTTGCAACCACCTTGCCGACCACGTTCGGCCTGTTCACCGCGGTCGGCTACCGCTCGCTGGTCGACAACAAGCACCACGTCGCGCTCGTCAAGGGGGACGTCGAGGGTGCCGGCGAGGTGCTTGTCAGAGTCCACTCCGAATGCCTCACCGGCGACGTCTTCCACTCGCTGCGCTGCGACTGCGGAGAGCAGTTGGAGTCGGCGCTGTCGATGATCGAATCCGAGGGCCGGGGGGTGCTGCTGTACCTCAGCCAGGAGGGGCGCGGGATCGGCTTGCTCAACAAGCTGCGCGCCTACAAGCTCCAGGAGGAGGGCTACGACACGGTTGAAGCGAACCTGCGTCTGGGGCTACCGGCCGACTTGCGGGATTACGGGATCGGCGCCCAGATCCTGGTCGATCTCGGCCTGACGAGCATCCGCCTGCTGACCAACAATCCGAAGAAGATCTCCGGGTTGGCGGGCTATGGGCTGTCCGTGACCGACCAGATCCCGATTCAGCATGTGCCCAACCCCCACAACGTCGCGTACCTGCGCGCCAAGCGGGACAAGCTCGGGCACACCCTTCACCACCAGGGCCTCGCGCTCGACGAGGAGCTGCTGCACGACCGCCAGGACAGCAGCGGGGACGACCTCCGATGAGCGCCGGCGAACGGCGGCGGGTGGCGCTGTGCGTGGCCAGGTTCTACGAGGATCTGGCACACAAGCTGGAGGACGGCGCCCGCGACGCCCTACGGGAGGCCGGGATCGCCGAGGTCGACGTGTTCGACGTGCCGGGCGCGTTCGAGCTGCCGCTGGTGGCCAAGTACGCGGCCGACAGCGGCCGCTACGACGCGATCGTGTGCCTCGGCGCCGTGATCCGCGGTGAGACCGACCACTACGACTATGTGTGTGGCGAAGCTGCCCGTGGCATCCAGCAGGTGCAGCTGCAGACCGGCGTGCCGGTCGGCTTCGGGGTCTTGACGGTCGACTCAGTCGAGCAGGCGCAAGCGCGCGTGAAGGGCGGCGGCAAGCGCGATTCCGGACGCCACGCGGTGGAGGCGGCGCTTGCCTCGCTGGCGATCCGCGACGCGCTCGGCGCTCGCCGCGCACGAGCCGGGTTCGGGCTTTAGGGCGCCCGCAGAAGTTACTGGCGCAATCCGGCGAGTGCGGGCGCCCTTAGGCGCTTAAGCCTGTCCTGACCGTGTCTGGAACGGCTGGCGCGACACCAGCGGGCGCCTGCGCCTCTATACTCGCGCCCCGATATGTCAAAGGTCTGTCACATCTGCGCAAAAGGCCCTTCGTTCGGTCATAGCCGCAGCCACTCGATGGTCGCCACCAAGCGCCGCTTCGACCCCAATCTCCAGCGTGTCCGGATCGACGAGGGCGGCACGCCTCGCCGGGTATATGTCTGCACGCGCTGCCTGAAGGCCGGCAAGGTCACGAAGGCCCGCTAGTGGACCATCCGGCAATTGCCGACGGAAATCACAGGACAGCCCACTAGGCGGCCTGCGCCATCCCTTTGCCTGCCTCTCAGTGACCGATCCCAGCATCGTCCGGTTTCGCGCCCTGATCGACTCTGGGCTCGCCGCTCTCGAGGACCGTCGCGAGGAGGTCAATGACCTCAACGTGTTCCCCGTCGCAGACGGCGACACCGGCGACAACATGGTGCTGACGCTGCGGTCGGTGCTACACGAGCTCGATCGTCTGATCGAGACCTCAGGCGACGGCACGATCGACGGCATCGGCCGCGATGAGATCGTCGCCTCGGTCGCCCGCGCTGCGTTGCTGGGGGCGCGCGGCAACTCGGGCGTGATCCTCTCGCAGCTGATCCGCGGCGCGGCCGAGGAGCTCGCCAGCCGGCCCGGCGAGTTGATCGACCCGGTCCTGATCGGGGCTGCGCTGGCGCGCGCCGCCGACCAGGCGTATGGGTCGGTCCGTGAGCCGGCCGAGGGCACGATCCTGACGGTCGTGCGTGAGATGTCCGCCCGCGTCGCGTCGGACCTGGCCCATGCGCAGCGCACGCGGCTTGGACACGACGTGACCAACGACGAGCAGGACGAGGTGATCGCGGAGGTGATCGAGAGCGCCTTGGAGGCCGGCCAGGACTCGGTCGCGCGCGGCCCTGACATGCTCCCCGTGCTGCGCGAAGCCGGCGTCGTCGATGCAGGCGGCTACGGCCTGACGGTGCTGCTGGCGGGAATCGTCGGGGCGCTGCGCGGGGGCGAGGCGCCGGCGCTTGCGCACCATGCCGCGGCGCGCATCACCCATCCCCAGCACGCGTCGAGCACTTTCAGGTACTGCACGAACTTCGCCGTCTCCGGCGCCGGCCTCGAGCAGCGCCGCTTCGCGCTGGAGCTCGAGAAGCTCGGGGACTCGGTGCTCGTCGTCGGCGACCCCAGCACGCTGAAAGTGCACGTCCACACCGACGATCCGGACGCCGCCACGGCGCTGTTTGCGGCTGCCGGCGTCGTGTCGCATATCGACATCGCCGACATGCGCGAACAGGTGCGCGAGCGCGATGCGCGCCTCACAGCCGCCCCGCAGACACCGATCGTGTGCGGCGCACTGGCGGTCGTGACCGGCAATGGGATGCACGCGCTGTTCGAGAGCTTCGGCGTGAGCGTGCTCGACGGCGGTCCGACGCTGAACCCATCGACCTACGATCTGCTGGCCGCGATCCACGGGATCGCCGCCGAGGAGATCGTAGTCCTGCCGAACAGCGCGAACGTGCTGATGGCAGCCGAGCGCGCTGCTGAGCTGTCGGACCGAACCGTCCGCGTGGTGCCGTCGCGCTCGATGCAGGCGGGGCTGGCAGCTGCCGTGAGCATGCAGGTCGATCGCTCCGCGCAGGAGAACGCCGAGGCGATGAACGAGATCCTGGCGGCGGTCAGGACCGGAGCAGTGGCGCCGGCCGCGCGCGATGACGCGCAGGGGCGCTTCCGGGAAGGCGACGCGGTCGGCTTCGTCGAGGAGAAGCTGGTCGCTTGGGGGCAGCCACTGCAGACGCTGCGCGACGTGCTCGAGCAGTTGGCCCGGGACGCCGAGCTGATCACCTGCCTGCGCGGCGCGCAGGCGCCGCTGGACGACGAGGTGGTGCAGGGACTCGCGAGCGACGGCGTCGAGATCGAGCTGTCCGAGGGTGGGCAGCAGAGCTACTGGTGGCTGCTGTCGGCCGAGTAGGCCTCGAAGTCGACCGCGTAGCCTTCGACGTCGACTCTGGCCTCCGACGTCGAGCCGGGCTGCACCGTCATCGCGCGGACGGGTCCGGGTCAACCGCCACAGCGCGCATGACTTGCCCCTTGAGCGCGCGGCGATGGTAGCCTGATTCATGCGAACTTCGGTTCGCAGGGATACGCAATGGGTGACCAGCACACATACCAAGACAGCGAGCTGCCGCGAAGTCCCGGCGCGGCTGCCGTCGTAGCGGTCACCTCAGCCGAGACCCACTGAGCTCGGGCTGAGGCCGACTCCGCCGGCGCCGCACGGGCAGGCGACGCACCGGAGAGGAGGTCGAGCATGACGACGCAACCGTCCCCGCCGCCGGCGACACCGCGGCGCGAGCGCGCCGTGCTCGACTCGGCCCACATCGGAGACATCCAGGGCGCTTTCGGCACGCTCGGCCAGCACGAGGCGGCTCACCGCGGGCTGCGCGCGCGGACGCTGGCGCTGCTGGCGATCATCGGCCCAGGTCTAATCGTGATGGTCGGCGACAACGATGCCGGCGGCGTGGCCACCTACTCGCAGGCCGGACAGAACTACGGCACCAGCCTTATGTGGGTGCTGCTGCTGCTCGTGCCGGTCCTGATCGTCAACCAGGAGATGGTCGTGCGACTCGGGGCGGTCACGGGTGTCGGCCACGCCAAGCTGATCAACGAGCGCTTCGGCCGCTTCTGGGGATGGTTCTCGGTTGGGGATCTGTTCCTGCTGAACTTCCTCACGATCGTCACCGAGTTCATCGGCGTCAGTCTCGCGCTCGGGTACTTCGGCGTCTCCAGGTACGTCGCGGTGCCGATCGCCGCGGCGGCGTTGATCGCAATCACTGCGAGCGGCAGCTTCCGTATGTGGGAGCGCTCGATGTTCGTGTTCGTGTTCGCGAACTTCCTGGTGGTTCCGCTGCTGGTTCTGGCGCATCCTCACTTCGGCGTCGTTGCGCGGGATTTCGTCGTGCCCGGGATCCGCGGCGGAGCGACGTCGACCTCCGTGCTGCTGATCATCGGCCTCGTCGGGACGACGGTTGCGCCTTGGCAGCTGTTCTTCCAGCAGTCGAACATCATCGACAAGCGGATCACGCCGAGGTGGATCAACTATGAACGGCTGGACACGTGGATCGGCGCGGTCGTCGTCGTCGTCGGCGCTGCGGCGCTGATGGCGATTTCGGCGTTTGCGTTCCAGCACACGCGCTATCTCGGCCATTTCGACGATGCTGGAGCGACCGCCAGCGACCTTGGTCACGTGCTCGGTTCGGCGGCTGGAACGCTGTTCGCCGTTGTCCTGCTGAACGCATCGCTGATCGGCGCGGGCGCATTGACGCTCTCGACCAGCTACGCCTTTGGCGATGTCTTTGGAACCAAGAGTTCTCTGCACCGAAGCTTCTCGGATGCCAAGACGTTTTACGCTCTGTTCGCCGGTTTGATCCTCGGCGCCGCCGCGATCGTGCTGATTCCGGGCGCGCCGCTCGGCGTGATCACGCTCGCTGTGCAGGCGCTCGCCGGCGTCTTGCTGCCCAGTGCGAGCGTGTTCCTGCTGCTGCTCTGCAACGATCGAGAGGTCCTGGGGCCGTGGTGCAACCCGCCGTGGCTGAACGTGCTTGCGAGCGTGATCGTCGCGGTGCTGGTCTTGCTGTCACTGATCCTGATGGCCACGACGCTGTTCCCGAGCATCGACGTGACCACGGTCGCGATCGGCGGCGGGCTGCTGCTCGGCGTTGCCTTGCTCGCCTTCGGCGCCGTCACCCTGCGCTCGCACAAGGGCGCCACCGGGGTTACGTTCGTCGACCCCGACGCGGGCATCGCCAAGCAGGACTGGACGATGGCACCGTTGGCGCTGCTGGCGCGGCCGCAATGGTCGACCGGCAAGAAGGTCGCGATGCTGACGCTGCGCTCATACCTCGTCGTCTCGGTAGTGCTGCTGATCGTCAAGGCGATCCAGCTCGGCGGCGGCTGACGTTGCCTGGACTCTGCGGCTCGTCGGCTCGGCGTCTCGGCCGAGGCCAAACTTTGGCGTCCGGGCGCCGGTCGGGAGCATCCGGCGGTTGCACTGTCCGCGGCCGGCTGCATCATTGAGCTGATGTCCCCGACGGCGTTCGCGACCAGCTCACCGCTCGGCGCGGTGCAGCTGCGGGACGCTCCGATCCGGTACCCGAGACCGGGGCGGCTGCGGGCGCCGCTGGCGCTGGAGGGCGCCAAGGCACAGCGCGCGGCGGCTGTGCTCGGGTTACGGGTCGTCAACGATCTACTCGAGCATCTGCCGCGAGACCGCCGTGAGGCACGCGCGATCGCCGCGCTGGCGCCGGGTGAGACCGCGACGATCCTCGCGCAGGTGACGGGAATCCGCGCGCGGCCGGTGCGCCGGCGCGGGATGCGACCGGTCGTTCACGCCACGGTCGCCGACGGGACCGGGCAGCTGGCGGTCACGTTCTTCAACCAGCCGTGGCTGGTCGAGCGCTACCCGGTGGGGACGCGGCTGGTGCTGCACGGAA
The DNA here is from genome assembly GCA_963709135.1 of uncultured Solirubrobacterales bacterium. GTDB lineage: Bacteria > Actinomycetota > Thermoleophilia > Solirubrobacterales > Solirubrobacteraceae > Palsa-465. Next base: position 1,068,222 of record CAVPVI010000015.1, read on the forward strand.
AATGCCAGCAGTCCGGGGGCTTCGCCGTCCAGGCGCACGCGCCCACCGGCGAGATCGCCGCGGCTGGCGGCGCAGTTGCGCACTATCCCGCGACCGAGGGCTTGTCATCGACACAGATCCTGGCGCTCGTCGGCGCGCACGCCGGTGCGTTCGACGACGTGCTCGAGCCGCTGCCCGCCGCGCTGCGCGTGCGCGAGCAGTTCGCCGACCGCGGCGCGACGCTGCGGGCGGCGCACTTTCCCCGTGCCGAGCACGATCAGGAGCTCGCCCGTCGCCGGCTGGCGTTCGAGGAGCTGCTGCTGGGGCAGCTGGCGCTGGCCGCGCGCCGGCGGCGGCGCACCCGCGATGGGGTCGCGCCGGCGATGGCGCCGTCAGGGATGCTGACGCAGCGATGGCTGGCGGAGGCTCTGCCGTTCGAGCTGACCTCCGACCAGCGGCTGGCGTTGCGAGCGATCGACGAGGATCTGACGCGGGCGCTGCCGATGCAGCGGCTGCTGATGGGCGAGGTCGGCTCGGGCAAGACCGTGGTCGCCCTGTACGCGATGCTGCGGGCGGTCGAGAACGATCTCCAGGCGGTCCTGATGGCGCCGACCGAGACGCTCGCCGAACAGCACTTCGCGACGATCCAGAAGCTGCTTGGCGCCGAGCCCGTGCGCGCCGGGCTGCTGACCGGGTCGACGCCCGCGGGCAGGCGTGTCGATCTGCTCGGCAAGCTGGCGAGCGGTCAGCTGTCGCTGATCGTCGGCACGCACGCGCTGATCGAGTCGGAGGTCGCGTTCGCCTCGCTTGGGATCGTGGTCGTCGACGAGCAGCACCGCTTCGGCGTCCGCCAGCGGGCCGCCCTCGATCGACCCAGCGACGCCGGCATGCGACCCCACGTGCTGCACATGACCGCGACGCCGATCCCGCGCACGCTGGCGCTGAGCGGCTACGGCGACCTCGACTTCACGCTGCTGCGGGAGCTGCCCCGGGGCCGCCGTCCGATCAGCACCTACCTCTGCTCGACGGACACCGAGCGCGAGCGTGCCTACGAACACATCCGCACCGAGGTGCGGGCCGGTCGCCAGGCGTTCGTCGTCTGCCCGTTGGTGGAGGAGTCCGAGCTGCTGGAGGCGCGCGCGGCCACGGCCGAGTACGAGCGGCTGCAGGCGGGGCCGCTGCGCGACTTCAAGCTGATGCTGCTGCACGGCCAGATGCGCCCGGCGGCCAAGCAGGCGGCGATGAGCGCTTTTGCCGCCGGCGAGGCCGACATCCTGGTCGCGACCACCGTGATCGAGGTTGGGATCGACGTGCCGAACGCGACGGTGATGCTGGTCGAGGACGCCGAGCGCTACGGGATCTCGCAGCTGCACCAGCTACGCGGCCGCATCGGCCGCGGACCGCAAGCCTCGACTTGCCTGCTGTTCGGGCGCAAGGACTCGGCACGGCTGCGCGCGCTCGCTCGCGAGAGCGACGGCTTCGCGCTGGCGGAGATCGACCTGCGGCTGCGGGGTGAGGGCGAGCTGGCTGGCACGCGCCAGCACGGCTCGGCACAGTACGCGTTCGCGGAGCTCCCGGACGACGCGGAGTTGCTCGAGCGCGCACGCCTGCACTGCGAGCAGATCTGCGACCGTGACCCGGAGCTGGAGCTGCCCGAGCACGCCCTGATCGCGCAGGCGCTGCAAGCTCGCTACGGCGAGGACGCGTCGGCGCCGCTGCCGGCCTGAGCAGATGATCTGGGTGCCGGCACGCGGCAGGATGTCCCCGTGCGCGTGATCGCCGGGGCCAACCGCGGCGCGAGGCTGCGCGCGCCGGCCGGCGCGGATACGCGGCCGACCTCGGACCGTGTACGCGAGGCGGTGTTCTCGATTCTCGCCGATGTGCAGGACGAACGCGTGCTGGACCTGTTCGCCGGGTCGGGCGCGCTGGCGATCGAAGCACTATCGCGCGGCGCCGCCTGCGCCACGCTGGTCGACTCCTCGCCCGAGGCCGTGGCGGCCATCCGGGGCAACCTGCAGGCGCTCGGTCTGGTGGCTGCGGTTGCGCGCCGTGACGCGCTCGCGTTCGTGCGCGCTGCACAAAAGGCCGGTGCTCAATACGATCTCGTTTTCGTCGATCCCCCATACCGTTTGGCGGGCGCGGTCGGAAGGGAGCTGTCGGTTGGGCTGCTGGCGCTGCTGGCGCCCGAGGGCCGAGTGGTGACCGAAAGCGACTGGCGTGCACCGCTGGACCTGACGCTGCCGCTCGTGCGCGAGCGCCGGTACGGACACACACTGATAAGAATCCATGACTCCCGATAACCGCAACGCCGTCTGTCCCGGCTCATACGACCCCGTGACCTTCGGCCATCTAGACGTGATCTCGCGCGCCTCTGTGATGTTCGACAAGGTGATCGTCGCCGTCGTCAATCTGCCCATCCGCAAGGGTCGAACGCTGTTCACGATCGACGAGCGGGTCGCCTTCATCGAACACGCCACCGCACCGCTGCCCAACGTCGCGGTCCAGACGTTCAGCACGCTGATCGTCGAGTTCGCCCGCGCCAACGGCGCCAAGGCGATCGTCAAGGGCCTGCGGGCGATCTCCGACTTCGAGTACGAGATGGAGATGAACCAGCTCAATCGCCGCGAGGCACCGGATGTCGAATCTATTTACCTGATGGCGTCGCCCAAGTACAGTTTCATAAGATCCAGCGGAGTCAAGGAACTCGCGACCTTTGGCGGATCGATCGACGACCTCGTTCCGGAGGAAGTCGCTGTCGCATTGAAGGAACGGCTCGGCCGCTGACGAAACAGAGGAACTGCGATGGACGTTCTGGTACTAATCGACAAGTTGGACGATCTGGTCCACAACGCCAAGCCGGTTCCCCTCACCGACCAGGTCCGCGTCGACAAAGAGGAGATCTACGATCTGCTCGATCAAATGCGCGCCACGATCCCTGAGGAGATCAAGCAGGCGCGCTGGATCGTCAAGGAGCGCCAGGAGATGCTCGCCGAGGCCAAGCGCGAGGCTGAGCGCGTGCTGAAGGAGGCACGCGACCGGCAGGAGCGGCTGATCTCCGAGGAGGAGATCACCAGGCAGGCCGAGCGCGCCGCCGAGGAGATCATCGAGGACGCCCGCGGACGCGAACGCGAGATCCGCCTCGGCGCCGAGGATTACGCCGACGAGATCCTCAACACGCTCGAGGTCAACCTCTCGAAGTTCATCGCCGCCGTACAGCGTGGTCGCGACCGGCTTGCCGGCCGGGACGAGCGCGCCGAAGTCTCCTGAGGCCGGCGCATCCAGCCAGCTGATCGCCGCCGAGGGCGCGCCAGCGGTCGGTCGACCCCCGCCAGCGGTCGGTCGACCCCCGCCGGCGGTCGGTTGACCCCCGCCGGCGGTCGGTTGACCCCCGCCGGCGGTCGGTTGACCCCCGCCGGCGGTCGGTTGACCCCCGGCGGCGGTCGGTTGACCCCGCCGGCGGTCGGTTGACCCCCGCCGGCGGTCGGTTGACCCCGCCAACGGTGGGTTGACCCCGCATGCAGCGCGCGAAGCGTGCTCGAGCGGACAAAGCTGTTGGCGACGGGCAGGATTGTCCTTAAGTGCTCGAAAATCGACACTGAACCGACAATCTGGCTGCGTGCGGGCAGAAATGTCCGTTCGAACACGGTCGGAGGGCGTCCCGCGTGCGTTCGAACAAGCTCGCCGGCGCCAGCGCGTCGCGTGAGCACTCCGCGGGCAAGGCCCGGACGTTCATCGGGCCTGGGTGCAATCTGAACGTGCGTTCCGTCCGGGGTGCGCGCCATGCTCGACGGGTGCTGATTGCGATCGGGTTGATCTTGGGTGCGCTGCTTGGCGGCGGCGGGGCTCTGCTGGCGGTGCGTGGGCGGTTGCGAGCGCTGAGCGCCGAGGCCGAGCGGGCGGTGGGGCTCGAACGTGAGCTGGTGCGAGCCCAGGCGGATCTGGAGCACGAGCGGACGCTGTCCCAGGAGCGTCTGGCGACCCTGCAGGATGCCCAGCAGCGCCTGTCGGACTCGTTCAAAGCGCTCAGCGCCGAGGCGCTGCAGGCGAGCATGGCGCAGCTCACGGAGATGGCGCGCACGCAGCTGCGCGCGGCGCAGGCCGAGGCCAAGGGAGATCTGGACAAGCGCCATGCCGCGGTCGAGCAGCTCGTGGCGCCGCTCAAGGACCAGCTTGGGAGGGTCGATCAGCAGCTGATCGCGCTTGACCGTGAGCGGCGGGAATCGCGCGGGCGCCTGGACGCGCAGCTGCGCACCCTGACCGAGACCGGCGAGAAGCTGCGCACCGAGACCGGTGCGCTGGTGACCGCCCTGCGCAAGCCGAACACGCGCGGCCAGTGGGGCCAGATGCAGCTACGCAAGGTCGTCGAGCTGGCCGGCATGGTGCGCCATTGCGATTTTGTCGAGCAGGCCTCGTTCGTGGCCGACGAGACCGCGATGCGGCCCGACCTGGTCGTCAACCTGCCCGGCGGCAAGCACGTGGTGGTCGACGCCAAGGCGCCGCTACAGGCCGTGCTCGACGCCTACGAAGCGCGTGACGAAGATGAGCGCATGCGCCACCTGCAGGTTCATGCCCGGCTGCTGCGCAAGCACGTCAAGCAGTTGGCCGACAAGGCGTACTGGACCGGATTGGATTCCGCTCCTGATTTCGTCGTCATGTTCCTGCCGGGCGAGCACCTGTACGGCGCCGCGCTGGAAGCAGATCCGGAGCTGATCGAGGACGCGATGGCGCGCCGGGTGCTGATCGCGACCCCGACCACGCTGCTGGCGATGCTGCGCGCCGTCGGCTACGGGTGGCAGCAGGAGCGCGTGGCCGAGTCGGCCCAGGCGATCTCGGAGCTTGGACGCGACCTGCATGCGCGCTTGGTCAAGCTCTCGACGCTGCTGGCGACTCTGGGCAGCCGCCTCAACTCGACGGTGCGCGCTTACAACGAGACGGTCGGCTCCTATGAGGCACGTGTGATCCCCGGTGCGCGACGGTTCGCCGAGCACGGCGCCGTGGGCGAGGGCAGCGAGCTGCCGAGGTTGGAGCAGGTGACCGTCAGCGCACGCACCGTACGCGTTGCGGACGAAGTCGCGGAGGGGGGCCCGAAGCCGCTGGAGCCGCTGACCGGATTCGACGAGCTCCGCGCGCTGCGCCTCGGATAGGTCCTAGGATTCAGCGGCGGTTTGTCCGTCGGAGGGCTCGGCGGCGGCACGCTTGTCGGGCGGCCGCGCGTACCACCACTCGCGTAGATCCTCGCGCTGATGGGGCAGCGGATCGGCAGACGGCTTCATCGCCTGCACGCGCGCCATCGCCGCGTCGATGTCGAGTCCTTCACGGATTGCGACCACGCCCGCCGCCACCGCGGCCGAGCGCTGCCAGCCGGCGCGGCAATGAACATAGATGCGCAGGCCCTGATCGAGCGACTCGATCACCTCGGACACCGCCCGCTCGAGCGCCGCTGCCGGCAGCCGGCCGTAGTCGGTCAGCTTGAGCCGGCGCTCCTCGATCCCATTGGCCGCAAGCGCCGCTTCGATCGCGACCCGGGCACCCGGCCGGTATTCCTCGTCCTCGACCAGGTTCAGGACCCGCTGGATGCCGAGCCAGGCAAGCATCCCGACGTCGTCGGCGTCGAGCGGATAAGCGCCGACGAGTAGCCGGTCGTGAATGTCGGCGAAGCCGTAGGTGCGAAACCAAGTCGACACGTGCCAATCATGTCAGGGCCACGCGTGGCCGCGTTACGCAGGGCCGGGGTTACGCAGGGCCCGGCGGGCGGACCTACGATCAAGGGCGCGATCAAGGGCGCGGGTACCCTAATGTTATGCGAGTGACCTCGAGGGTGGACACGTTCGATCTGGGGTCCATGCACCTCCAGTCGGGCGAGGGGCGAAAGCTCGCGCTCAACATCGGGATCGAGCCCTTCATCCTGGCGGGGGAGAGCTACCTGGTGAGGCCCTCATTGATCCCGGTGCGGCTCGACATCTCCCGCACGACGGGCGCCGGGTATGCGCTGCGCCTGCGATTCGAAGTGACGCTCGAGGGTCCCTGCATGCGCTGCCTGGAGCCGGCGGTGCTGACGCTTGCGGTAGACGTGCTCGAGGTATCGATCCCAGGCGAGACCGACGACCTGGACTCGCCCTACGTTCAGGAGCAGATCCTCGAGCTCGCTCCCTGGGCGCGTGAGGCGGTGGCGCTCGCGCTCCCCGCGACCGTGCGGTGTCGCCCCGACTGCGCTGGTCTGTGCCCGACTTGCGGCGTCAACCTCAACAACGCCGAGTCCGAGCACCGTCACGAAGCGCAGCCCGACACGCGCTGGGCCAAGCTCGCCGAGCTGCATTTCGACTGAGCATCAACCATGCGCGGGCGATGGGCGAAGGGCTCCGTGACCACGCCCGGTGGTAGGCGAAGGCGCTCCGGCGAGCATGCCCCGAGGCTGGCCAAAGGCGCTCCGGAGCAGGATCCGCCATCCCTGATAGCCTGATCCGACATGGCCGTCCCAAAGCAGAAGCAGTCTCACTCGCGCACCACGAAGCGCCGCTCGCAGCACAAGGTGAATGCGCCCGCGACCAACGCGTGCCCGCAGTGCCACAGCCCCAGGCTGCCGCACCGGGTATGCCCTACCTGCGGGAGCTACAAGGGCCGCGACGTGATCGCCGTGAGCGAGCAGATCGACTGATCCCGCACTAGTGGACCATCCCACAATTCCCGCCCCGCTTCGCGGCTGCAAATCTTCGCCTGGCGGCGTCCTCGGAGTCTCGCGTAGCGCTGCTACGCGTCGACTCCTGCGTCCTTGCGATGCTCGATTTTCGCTCGCGGATCGGGACGGAAACTACAGGACAGCCCACTGAATGGTCACGGTTGCGGTTGACGCCAACGGGGCCGACTTGGGCCCCGGCGAGGTTGCCGCCGGCGCGGCCCTCGCCGCCGCCCGCGGAATCCGCGTGCTCCTGTTCGCGCCCGCCGACGTAGTCGGCGCGGTCGCCGACGGCGTGGAGCTGATCGACGCGCCCGTCTCGATCGCCAAGGCCGCCGATCCGGCGTTCGCCGTCAAGAAGACCCCGGAAGCATCGATCGTGCAGGCCGCGCGAGCGGTCGCCGAAGGCCGGGCGCAGGCGCTCGTATCGGGCGGCTCGACCGGCGCGGCACTCGCCGCTGGGTTGTTCAACTTGAAACGCGACCGCGGCATCTACCGGCCGGCGCTGGCGCTGACCGTGCCGATCCCGGGCGGCGACCCCGTGATCCTGCTCGATGTCGGCGCCAACGTCCAGTGCCGACCCGAGCACCTGGTGCAGTTCGCGCACATGGGCTCTGCCTTCGCTGCGGCGGTGATGGGTATCGAATCACCGCGCGTGGCGCTGCTGTCAAACGGTGAAGAGCCCGCAAAGGGGACCCCGGAGTTGGTCGAAGTGCACGCACGCTTGAGTGGTGACGCCGGTGCCGGCCTGAACTTCGTGGGAAACATCGAGGGCACGCAGGTGACCAGCGGCGCGGCGGACGTGGTGGTGATGGACGGGTTCACCGGCAACATCACGCTGAAGCTGATCGAAGGGGTCTCGGGCCGGACCCTGCGGGCGATCCGCACCGCCGCGATGAGCTCGATGCGCGGCCGCATCGGCGGCGTGCTGCTCGCACCGGCGATCAGGCGGTTGCGGCAGGAGATCGATCCAGAAACGACCGGAGGCGCATACATGCTCGGCCTGCGTCAGCTCGGGGTCGTCGCGCACGGGCGCTTCACCCGCCGCGGCTTCGCGCGGGCGATCGAGGTGGCCGCGCGCGGCGTCGACGAGGATGTGATCGTGCGCACGCGCGAGGCGCTGCTGGGCGCCGGCGCGCTGCGAAAGGCCGATGGGGACGGTGAGGAGGCCGGTGGCCGGGCGGCGTCCGAGCCGGCGGCTACCGTGTGCTGATGACTCGCGAGCAGATCTTCTCCGTGATTCGCACGCACCTCGCAGACGAGCTCGAGGTGGACCCGGACTCCATCTCGGAGGCCACGCGCTTCAAGGAGGACCTCGAAGCTGACTCGCTCGACCTCTACACGCTGGTTCAGGAGCTCGAGGACACCTACGGCGTCACGATCTCCGAGGAGCAGGCGGCGAAGATCCTGACGGTCGGGCAGGCGGTCGAGTTCGTGCTCGCGAGCGGCGCCCAGGTCGCGCGCCCCTCGGCGGCTGCGAGCCAAGACGCCGAGTGACGACCAAGACCGAGCCCGCAGACTCGACCATCGCCAAGCTACAGGCGTTGCTGGAAGAGTTGCCCGAAGACCTGACCGGGCATGCGTTCGCGCACGTGTCGTGGACGAACAAGCGTTCCGATTCATACGAGCGCCTCGCATTCCTCGGCGACAGCGTGCTGGCGCTAGCGGTCACTTCGCACATCTACCCCAGCCTCGAAGCCGATCGCTACGGCGCCGGGCAGCTGACGAAGATCCGCGCCCAGGTCGTGTCCGGTCGCTCGTGCCGCGCGGTCGCGCAGCGGCTGGGGCTCCCGGCCCGGCTGCTTGCGGCGGCGCCCGCGAGTGCCGCCTTCTCGGTCCCGGCGCTGATCGCGACCGAACGCGTGCTGGCCTCGGTGATCGAGGCGGTGATCGGCGCCTGTTATCTCGAGTTCGGCTACGAGCGCACGGCCGAGGCGGTCGTCGAGGCGTTCGCGACCGAGCTCGAGCACGCGCTCGAGCACCCGATCGACTTCAAGTCGGCGCTGCAGGAGCGCCTCGCGCGGCGCGGCGCGGTGGTCAGGTACACGGTGCTGTCCGAGCAGGGCCCGCCGCACGATCGCACGTTCTGCATCACGGCGTCGATCGGCGGCGAGGAGATCGGGCGCGGCACCGGCCGCAGCAAGAAGGACGCCGAGCAGGAGGCCGCCAAGGCCGCGCTGCAGGCGATGAACGGCTGAGCGCGCATGATGAACGGCTAGGCGGCATGTACTTGAAGAGCATCACGATGAAGGGGTTCAAGTCGTTCCCGGACCGCACCAGGCTCGAGTTCGGCCCTGGCGTGAGCGTGGTCGTCGGGCCGAACGGATCCGGCAAGTCGAACGTGACCGACGCGGTCCTGTGGGCGCTCGGCGAGCAGTCGCCCGCTGCGATCCGCGGGCAGTCGATGCAGGACGTGATCTTCGGTGGCGCGCCGGGACGACAGGCGGCCCGCAACGCCGAGGTCGAGCTGGTACTCGATGACGGCGATGATGAGCTCGGGCTCGGCGTCCCCGAGATCTCGATCGTGCGTCGCCTCGATCGCAGCGGCGAGGGCGAGTACCGGCTGGCCGGCGCACGCTGCAGGCTGGTCGACGTGATCGAGCTGCTGTCCGACACGGGTCTCGGCAAGGAGATGCACTCGGTGATCTCGCAGGGCCGGGTCGAATCGATCGTCACCTCCAAGCCGCGTGACCGCAGGCTGTTGATCGAAGAGGCAGCCGGGCTGGGCAAGCACCGCAAGCGACGGCGGCGCGCTCAGCTGAAACTCGATCATACGACCGACAACCTCGACCGCGCGCTCGATGTCGAGCGTGAGGCGCGCTCGCGCCTGCGGCCGCTGAAGCGACAGGCAGAAGCCGCCGAGCTCCACGCCCGGCTGCATCGTCAAATGCTCGAAGTACGCTACGAGCTCGCGCGCGACGAGCTGCGCGTGCGCCACGGCGAGCTCGAGCTCGCCCAGCAGGCGGTCGCCGGCGCCCGCGCCGCGCGGGTCACGCTCGAGCGCGAGCTCGACGCGGTAGCCAAGGACCGCCAAGCCGCCGAGGAGGCGCTCGCGAGTCGCAGCGCGCAGCGCGAAGAGCTCTCGCGCAGACGCTTCGTGACCCAGTCGGCGCGCGAGCGGGTCTCGTATCGAACCGAGGCCGTGAGCAACGCCGCGGCGTCGATCAGCGCACGGCTGGCGCGAACACGGGAGCGACTCGAGCAGCTCTCAGCGCAGGAGCAGGCGTACGTGCCCGACGATCAGAGCGAAGCGCGGACGACGGAGCTGGCGCGTGAGCTGGAGGCGCTCGAGCGCGACCGCGAGGCCGAGCTGGCGCGACAGTTGGAGGCGCTCGAGCGCCAGCGCGCGGCGGCGGCCGTGCACGAGGCGGCGCAGCAGGAGGCGGTGGCGCACTTGCTGGCGGAACGTGAGCAGAGCGAGACGCAGTTCGACGCCGCGCGCCTGGCCGTCCGCGAAGCAGAGCGAGCCGTCGAGCAGGCGCGACGCGACGCCGCGCGGGTCGGCGGCGAGCTCGCGGCCTGCAACCAGTTCCTGCGCAGCCACAGCCGCGCGCCGGGGGGCGCGCGCGCACTCGCGGACGCGATCACGGTGGCGCCGGGTTACGAGCTGGCTGTAGCGGCTGCGCTCGACGGACGGCTGGGGGCAGCGCTGGCCGACGACCGCGACGCCGCCGCGGCGCTGCTCGACCGCGCCGGGCGGGACGGCGGCCGCGTGCTCGTGACGGCGCGCGCGCCGGCGTCCCTGGCCAGCGCGGCAGAGCCGTCGGCGCCCACACAGGGCGCCGAGCGGCTACTTGACCAGGTCCGCGGTGAGGACGACGCGTGCGCGCTGGCGCGGGCGCTGGTAAGCGACGCGTGGGTGGTGGAGTCGCTCGACGAGGTGCCGCTCACGTTCACCGGCGTAGTCGTGACACGCGCCGGCAGGGTGTGGTCGGCGGCTACCAGCGAGTTCCGCCAGGCGGCCGCTGTCGGCGAGGATCGCGTGCTGGCAGAGCGCAACCGCCGCGAGCGGTTGATCGCCGCCAGCGAGCAGGCAGTGCAAGCCGAGCAGAGCGCACGCGGGGCGTTGGAGGCGGCGGCGGCGCGCGCCGGCGCGCTCGACGGCACCCGCGAGCGCGCGATCGCGGTCCACCGCGAGGCGGTCCGGCGCCGCGACGAGGCCGGCGAGCAGCAGCGCCGGCTCGTAGCTGCGATTCAGCGCCGCCGCCAGGCCCCCGACGAAGATGGCCCCGGGGCCGGGCGGCGCGCGCAGTTGCGGGCCGAGATGCTCGCCGAGGAAGCCAAGCGGGACCGCGCTGCCCGCGAGCGCGCGCAGCGCGCCGGGGCGATCGAGCAGCTGCGTGGCTCGCTGGTCCGCGACGAGGCGCTGGTTCCGGCCGTCCAGGAGCTTCTGCGAACGCTGAGCTTCGCCGCGGAGGCGATCGCCCAGCGACAGGTGGAGTTCGACGCCGCGCTCGCCAACGACCGCGAAGCCGGCGAGCACGTCGCGGCACGTCTGCGGGCGTGCGCCCAGCAGGAGGCGGCTCTGCAGAGCCGCCTGCACGCCGACAACGAGGCGCTCACGGCGCTCGAGGTTCGCGCGCAGCGGGCGCGCGACCAGTCGGCCGACGCCGAGCAGGTACTGGGGCGTCTGTCCCGCGAGCTGGACCTCGAGGCGGCGCCGGCCACCGAAGCGCTCGACAGTGATGCCCGCGGCGCGCTCGCCACGCGCCTGGAGCGCCTGGAGCGCAGACGCGAGCAGCTCGGACCTGTCAACCCGCTCGCCCAGGACGAGTACCGGGAGGCGCTCGCCCACGTCGAGGAGCTCGAGCGCCAACGTACCGACCTCGAGACGGCGCTGCGCGAGCTCGAGCGATTGATCCGCGACACCGACCGGCAGATCCGCGAGATCTTCGAGCAGACGTTCGCGGCGGCCTCCGTCAACTTCGAGGAGCTCGCCGCGCGTCTGTTCCCGGGGGGCAGCGGCCGTCTGACGCTGGTGGCCGAGCAGCCCGGGCCGGCGCCCGTGCTGGGCGGCTCGGCGGTAGACCCCGTCGACGCCGGCGAGCGCGATGGCGAGGCGGCCGACGGCGGCGAGGCGCTCCAAGACGCGCCGGAGACCGGCGAGGATCTGCTCGGGGTCGAGATCGAGATCACGCCCGCGGGTAAGGCGATGAAGCGGCTGTCGCTGCTGTCGGGCGGTGAGAAGTCGATGACCGCGCTGGCGTTCCTGTTCTCCGTGTTCCTTGCGCGCCCGTGCCCGTTCTACATTCTCGACGAGGTTGAAGCCGCGCTCGACGATCTCAACATCGACCGCTTCTTGGACCTGCTCGGCAGCTACGCGCAGCGGGCGCAGTTCATCGTCGTGACCCATCAGAAGCGCACGATGGAGATCGCCGATTCGCTGTACGGGGTGTCGATGGGCGGCGACGGGATCTCGAAGGTCATCTCGCGGCGGCTGCCGGCCCGCGAGGTCGCCTAGCCACAGCGCCGCGGCGCTGTGGCGGCCTGGCGCGTTGTGGTTGGCGGGACCTTCGGGAGCGAGCTTGCTAGGGTCGGCGAGCGATGGCTCGCGAGTGGTCTGACCTGTTCATCACCGACGGTCCGGCGCCGGGCGCGCCGGACAGCGCGGTCGCCGTCGAGGAGAAGCGCATCGGTCGCTTCCGGCGGCTGCGCGAGAACCTGCGCAAGACCCGCCAGGCGCTGGCGGTCGAGATCCAGGCGACGCTTAACGAGGATCTCACCGACGAGAGCTGGGAGCGCCTGGAGGAGGCGCTGATCTATGCCGACGTCGGTGCCCGCACGACCGCGAAGGTCGTCGAGCAGCTCGAGCAGGAGGCGACGGCCGGCGATATCCGCGGCACCGAGGCGCTGACCGCGCGGCTCAGCGCGCTGCTGGCGGACATCGCACGGACCGGCGACGATCACATCGACCTGCGCCCGAAGCCGACCGTGATCCTGATGGCCGGCGTCAACGGCACCGGCAAGACGACAACCACCGGCAAGCTCGCCTACCACCTCAGCAAGGAACTGGGGCACTCGGTCGTCGTCGCAGCCGCCGACACTTTCCGGGCGGCGGCCGTCGAGCAACTGGAGCTGTGGGCACAGCGCGCCGGTGCCGCGTTCGTACGCGGCGGCGAGGGCGCCGACCCGGGTTCGGTCGCCTTCGAGGCGGTCAGCAGGGCGATCCGGGATCGCGCCGACGTGGTGATCGTCGACACCGCCGGACGCCTGCATACGCAGGACGATCTGATGGGCGAGCTGGCCAAGATCGCGCGCGTGATCGGCAAGCAGATTCCCGAGGCCCCGCACGAGACGCTGCTGACGGTCGATGCCACCACCGGCCAGAACGGCTTGCGTCAGGCGCAGCTGTTCGCACAGGCGATCAACGTCAGCGGCCTGGTGCTGACCAAGCTCGATGGCACCGCCAAGGGCGGGATCGCGCTGGCGATCGCCAGCGATCTCGGGATCCCGGTCAAGCTGATCGGCGTCGGCGAGAAGCTCGAGGACCTGCGCCCGTTCGAGGCGAGCGAGTTCGCTCAGGCGCTGGTCAGCGGCTGAGAAGCACGCCGTCGCGAATTGATCGCGCGCTGTGATTATGCGAGCGTCCCGCGCTAAGCTCGGATTAGATATGGATTGGGTCTTGTGGGTCCTAATCGCCTGCGGCTTCGGAGTCGGAGAGATGCTGACCAACGGCTTCTTTCTCGCCCCGTTTGCGGTTGGCGGCATCTTGGCCGCTGTAACCGAGGCCGCGATCGCCAGCGAGCCGGTTGCACTGGTGGTGTTCATCGTCGCGTCACTGATGACGCTTGGGATGGTGCGACCGGTCGCGCGCCGGCACCTGCAGGCCGGACCCGGCATCCGGACAGGGAGCGCGGCGCTGGTCGGCCGGCAGGCGCTCGTACTCGAGCGGATCGCCAACGGCGAGGGCGTCGGCTGCGTGAAGATCGACGGCGAGGTCTGGACGGCCCGGGCGTTTGACGACGACGAGGTGATCGAGTCCGGCAAGCAGGTTCAGGTGCTGGCAATCAAAGGGGCTACCGCGCTGGTCAGCGAGTAGCGAGGCAAGGAGAGACTCAATGGTCGGAGCAATCGTCGGAGCCGTCGTCATCGTATTCCTGGTGATCCTGTTCGCGCGGACGGTGCGGATCGTGCCGCAGGCGCGGGCGGGGATCGTCGAGCGCCTGGGGCGCTACCACCGCACGCTGAGTCCGGGAATGACGGTTCTGATGCCGTTCGTCGACCGGCTGAAGCCGCTGATCGACCTGCGCGAGCAGGTTGTCTCGTTCCCACCCCAGCCGGTGATTACCGAGGACAACCTGGTCGTCCAGATCGACACGGTGCTCTATTTCACCGTCAACGACGCCAAGTCGGCGACCTACGAGGTCGCCAACCCGCTGCAGGCGATCGAGCAGATCACCGTCACCACCCTGCGAAACGTGATCGGATCGCTGTCGCTCGAGGAGGCGCTCACCAGCCGCGACCACATCAACGCGCAGCTACGCGGCGTGCTCGACGAGGCAACCGGCAAGTGGGGGATTCGCGTCAACCGCGTCGAGCTCAAGTCGATCGACCCACCCGGCTCGATCCAGGAGGCGATGGAGAAGCAGATGCGCGCCGAGCGCGACCGCCGCGCCGCGATCCTCAACGCGGAAGGCGTCAAGCAATCTCAGATCCTCACCGCCGAGGGCATGAAGCAGGCAGCGGTGCTGACCGCCGAGGGCCAGAAGCAGGCCGCGATCCTGCGCTCGGAGGGCGAGGCGAAGGCGATCGACACCGTGTTCCAGGCGATCCACGCGGGCAATCCAGATCCGAAGCTGCTCAGCTACCAGTACCTGCAGATGCTGCCGCAACTCGCGAAGGGCGATGCCAACAAGGTGTTCGTGATCCCGTCCGAGTTCTCGCAGGCGTTCGGCGGGCTCGGCAAGGTGCTCGGCGCTGCCAGCGCGAGCTCGGAGCCGGCGGTTGCGCCGGCATCGCCTGCTGCTTCGAACGGGCCGGCGGCTCTGCCCGAGGTCGCCGGCGCTGCAGCGCTGCCTCCGGGTGCCCCGGCCGCCGGCGCCGGGCACGCGACGAGCTAAGGGCACCCGAACGGAACGTAGGACGGTCAAATGTTCGACACACTCGCGGAGAAGCTCCAGGCCACGCTCACCGACGTCCGCGGCCACGGCACGCTCAGCGAAGCCGACGTGAACGCAGCGATGCGTGAGATCCGCCTCGCGCTGCTCGAGGCGGACGTCAACTTCAAGGTCGTCAAGAGCTTCACCAGCGCCGTCAAGGAGCGAGCACTCGGCGCCGACGTGGTCGGCAAGCTCAACCCAGGTCATCAGGTGGTCAAGATCGTCTCCGACGAGCTGACCGAGCTGATGGGCGGCGCCGCTCACGACCTCAGCTTCTCGCCGCGACCGCCGACGATCGTGTTGATGGCCGGCCTGCAGGGCTCCGGCAAGACCACGGCGACCGCCAAGCTCGCGCGCTACCTGCATGAGCAGCACGGCTCGTCGGTGGCGCTCGCCGCCTGCGACGTCTACCGGCCGGCCGCCGTCGAGCAGCTCAAGAAGGTCGGCGCCCAGGTCGGCGCCGACGTGTACGAGCAGGGGACCGACCGCGATCCGGTCAGGATCGCCGCTTGGGCGCGTGACCGCGCGATCAGCGAGGGCAAGGATGTCCTGATCATCGACACCAGCGGCCGCCTGCACGTGGACAGCGAGCTGATGGCCGAGCTGGCGAACATCAAGACGGCGGTGCGGCCGCACAGCATCCTGCTGGTGGTCGACGCGATGACCGGCCAGGATGCGGTCAACGTCGCCGAGGAATTCGGACGCGTGGTCGACTTCGACGCGGTCGTGCTGACGAAGCTCGACGGAGACGCGCGCGGCGGCGCTGCACTGTCGGTCAAGGCAGTCACGGGCAAGCCGATCCTGTACGCGTCGACCGGCGAGAAGCTGGATGCGTTCGAGCGCTTCCACCCCGACCGCATGGCGCAACGGATCCTCGGGATGGGCGACGTGATGACCCTGATCGAGAAAGCCCAGGGCGCCTATGACACCGATCAGGCTGCCGAACTGGAGCGCAAGCTGCGCAAGCAGGAGTTCGGCCTCGACGACTTCCTGGAGCAGATGCGGCAGGTCCGCAAGCTCGGCCCATTGCAGAGCCTGCTGGGGATGATCCCGGGGATGAGCAAGGAGCTGCGCGGGGTCAAGGTCGACGAGCGCGAGTTCGACCGCATCCAGGCGATCATCCTGTCGATGACGCCCCTGGAGCGCCGCCACCCCGAGCTGATCAAGGGCTCCAGGCGCCTGCGGATCGCGCAGGGCTCGGGCACCAACGTGCAGGCGGTCAAGGCGCTGATCAAGCAGTTCGAGGCGATGCGCAAGGTCATGCGGCAGGTGTCGCAGGGCAAGATGCCCGATCTCGGCGCGCTGATGCGGCAGGCCCGGTGAACTGCGCCGATCCGGCGCGACCGCTAACCTGACCGGTCTATGTCAGTAAGACTTCGACTCACGCGCGTCGGCGCACGCAAGAACCCCATCTGGCGAGTGGTCGTCGCCGACCAGCGATCGAAGCGCGACGGTCGCGTGATCGAGACGGTCGGCCACTACAACGCACAGACGAACCCGTCCACGATCGTGCTCGACGAGGAGCGGATCAAGGACTGGCTGGCGCGCGGCGCCCAGCCCACGGACACGGTCCGTAAGCTCCTGCGCATCCAGAACATTCAGTGACCGAAGGCTCGGGCTCGCCGAAGGAACTGCTGGCGTACCTCGCACGCGGGCTCGTCGACGAACCGGACCTCGTGACCGTGCGCGAAGTGCGCGAGCCGGATGGGACGATCGTGCTGGAGCTGTCGGTCGCTCAGGAGGACTACGGCAACGTGATCGGCCGCGGCGGGCGTACCGCGAGCGCACTGCGAACGGTCGTCAAGACCGCCGCGGTCAAGACCGGCCGGCGCGTGCTGGTCGACATCGTCGACTAGTGGGCGACGGCTGGCTGCGGGCGGGCGTCGTTGCGGCGCCGCACGGTCTTGACGGCAGCTTCCATGTGGCGGATGCCAACGCCGCGCTGCTGGAGCTCGGCGGCGTGGTCAGGATCTGCGGGCGGGAGCGAAGGATAACCCGACGCGCGGGACACGACCGCCGCCTGATCCTGCGCCTGGAAGGCTGCACTGACCGCGACGCCGCGGGCACGCTGCGCGGCGCCGAGCTGATGGTCGACAGGAGCCTCGCGCCGGCTCTGGCGGACGACGAATGGTGGGCCGAGGATCTCGAAGGGTGCTCCGTGCAGGACGCCGGGCGGCCGGTTGGGACGGTCAGGCGCCTGCTCGCGCTGCCCTCTTGCGAGGTGCTCGAGGTGGCGCGGGCGGACGGAGGCGAGCACCTGCTCGTGCCTCTCGTGAGCGCCGCGGTCCGCTCGGTTGACGTGCAGTCGCGTGTGATCGACATCGACCTCGTGTTCCTCGGCGAGACTTGATGGAAATCGACGTATTCACGCTGTTCCCGGAGGCATTCACCTGGTTCTCCTCGCAACGGCACGTGGCCAATGCGCTCGCGCGCGGACACCCCGTGCAGTTCGTCAATTACCGTGACCACACGCCCCTGCGCGCCGCGCAGGTCGATGACACCCCGTTCGGCGGCGGTGCCGGGATGCTGCTGCGCGTCGACGTCGTCGAGGCGGCGCTGCGAGCTCGTTACGAAATCGATCCGGTGCTGCTGCCGGCACGCAGGCGCGTCTTGGCGCTGACCCCCCGCGGTCGTGTGCTCGACGACGAGTTCGTCGACGAGCTGCTGGGCGAGCCGGTGCTGACGCTGCTGTGTGGTCGCTACGAGGGATTCGACGAGCGGATCCTCGAGCACTTCTGTAGCGAAGAGGTGTCGATCGGGCGCTACGTGCTGGCGGGCGGCGAGCTCGCAGCGATGGTCGTGTGCGACGCGGTGCTGCGCAAGCTCCCCGGAGCGCTCGGGCATCAGGAGTCCGCGCTCGAGGAGTCCTTCAGCCGCGCTCTGCAGGGAGCCCCCGAGTACCCGCACTACACCCGGCCCGCCGAATACCGTGGCTGGTGCGTGCCGGACGTACTGCTTTCCGGGCATCACGCGCGCATCCGCGAATGGCGCCTAGCGAAGGCAAGCACTGGTGCACAAGCGGGTTCGCCCGGGGCCGAGAAGCCCCGCTCGGAGCCGGGTCCGCTACCATAGGCCGGCCGCGGGGCGTGAACACGCCGTCGCGGAACTTCTTTGCTGACGTGCCTGCCAACGAGCGACCTGAGACCATGAGCACCGTAATCGAAAACCTGGAGCGAGCACAGCTTCGCCGTGTCCCGAAGTTCGACGCGGGCGATCGTCTGCGCGTCCACTTCCAGGTGATCGAGGGCACGCGCCGGCGTACGCAGGTGTTCGAAGGCGTGGTGATCCGCCGCCAGGGCAACGGTGCGCGCGAGAACTTCACCGTCCGCAAGCAGTCGTTCGGGGTCGGCGTCGAGCGGACCTTCCCGCTGCATTCCCCGAAGATCGAGCGGATCGAGGTGGCGGCACGGGGCGATGTGCGGCGCGCCAAGCTGTACTACCTCAGGGATCGCGTTGGTAAGCGTGCTCGCGTACGCGAGCGCCGCTCGGCGGGCCCGGAGGAGGCGGTTGAGCGGGTGCTGCTCTATCCGGTCGCCCCACAGGCGTCCAGCGACGGCGCCGGCAGCGCTGATGGAGCCGCGGCGACGGACGCAACGCCTGGCGCCACCGAAGCGGGCGCAGCCGCTGCGGCCTCCCCCGAAGCCTAGGGCTTGATAGTTACGGCCGTTTGGTCGATGGAGCCGATGATGCACGTCGACTGTCAACTCCGGGCGGGCCGGTTGCTCCGCTCTGCGGCTGCCGCGATCTGATGGCAGATTCGAAAAAGCGCAAGACAAGGGGACCGCTCTACTCGGTCGTCGAGCTCGTGCTGACGGTCGCCGTTGCGATTGGGCTCGCGCTGCTCATCCAGCGCTTCATCGTGAAGCCCTACAAGATCCCGAGCACCTCGATGGTGCCGACGCTGACCGTCGGGCAGCGCGTGCTTGCGAACCGGCTTGACACCAGCCCCGGTCTGGGCGATGTCGTTGTGTTCCATCCGCCCGCCGGCGCGGACAACTCGGCCGATCCGATCTGCGGAAATCCGGCGCAGGGTGGCACGCCGGGCCCCGGGCACCAGGCGTGCGACGAGCCGACGCCGTCAGAGTCCGCGCAGACATTCATCAAGCGGGTCGTGGGCCTGCCCGGCGACACGCTGGAGATCGTCAGCGGGCACGTGATCCGCAACGGCGTGGCAGAGAAGGACCCTTACATCGAGCCGTGCGAAGATGACCCGAACTGCGACTACCCGGAGCCGATCAAGGTTCCGGCCGGCATGTACTACATGATGGGCGATAACCGTGGCGGTTCCGACGACAGCCGATTCTGGGGACCGGTCCCGCGGAAGTGGATCATCGGCGTTGCCTTCTTCACCTACTGGCCACCAGACCGCATCGGCACGCTCTAGTAAGCCCCGGCGTCCGCGCCAGGCATCCGGCCCCAGGCTGTTCCGCCATGACCGCTCGCTCGGCGTCAGGTTCGTTGCCGGCGCCGACGAGGCCGGCCGAGGCTGCCTCGCGGGGCCGCTGGTCGCGGCTGCGGTGCTGTTCGACCTCGAGGCGTTGCGACCCGCCGACTGTCGCGCGCTATCGGCGCTGAACGACTCCAAGCAGCACACCCCCGCTGCTCGCGCCGACCTCTATCCGGTGATCCTGCGGCTGGCGAGCAAGGTGTCAGTGGTCTCGCGCTGCGCTCCCGGGATCGATGCTCGAGGCTTGCACGTGACCAATCTCGCAGCGCTACGCGACGCGCTAGCGCAAGTCGGGTGTGAGGGCTGCATCTGCTTGAGCGACGGCTTCAAGGTCGCCGATGTCGGCTTCGAACAGCGCGCGATCGTCGGCGGTGACGCCACTTCCGCGGCGATCGCCGCCGCCTCGGTGATCGCCAAGGAGACCCGTGACCGCTACATGCGCCGGGCCGATGCACACCATCCCGGTTGGGGCTTCTCCCAGCACGTCGGCTACGCAACCCCCGAGCACCGCTTCGCGATCGAGCGACTCGGCGTGACGCCCCTGCACCGGCTGTCGTTCAATTCGATCGCCTTTCAGCAGTTGACGTTCGGTTAAGGGACTATCTCAATGACCCGGTGAGCGGCACCAGCGCGTGGGCTTACAGGACAGCCCACTAGAGGATCACCGTGTAGCGTCCGCCGCTGACGCGCCGCACGTAGCCTC
Source organism: uncultured Solirubrobacterales bacterium (assembly GCA_963709135.1). Classification (GTDB taxonomy): domain Bacteria; phylum Actinomycetota; class Thermoleophilia; order Solirubrobacterales; family Solirubrobacteraceae; genus Palsa-465. The sequence goes on from CAVPVI010000015.1 coordinate 1,088,123, forward strand.
CCAGTTCGAGTGCGGCGATCGCCGCCAGCACTCGCTCTGCAGAAGCGTCGCTGCGCACCAGTGTGGCCACAGAGTCGTTGCCGTCGGCAATCGCCGCCAGAAGTTCGCGCAGCTCGCTGGACAGTGGTGCACGCAAGTCTGCGCACAGCGCCGGCAGTTCGATTTGCGCCAACGTTATACCGGTGCCGGCGAGCGTCTCGAGCACATCCTGCACGCCGCGAATCACGCGTGCACCGCCGGCCAGCAGCTGGTTCGGACCAGCTGCCTGCGGGCTCGAGATGCGCCCGGGCACGGCTCCGACCGGCCGCTCGAGCTCCGCGGCCAGCCGCGCCGTGATCAATGAACCGGAACGCTCGCCCGCCTCGACCACCACCGTCATCGCCGACAGTGCCGCAATCAGGCGGTTGCGGGCGAGGAACGCCCAGCGGTGGACCGCGGCGCCGGGGCCGAGCTCGCTCAGTGCTGCGCCACCCGCGAGCACCGATCGATGCAGGGCAAGCTTGCCGGCGGGATAGGGTCGATCGGCCGACCCGGCGAGCACTGCGATCGTCGGCGCGCCGCTGTCGAGCGCACCGGCGTGCGCAGCGGAATCGATGCCGGTCGCCATCCCGCTGAGCACCGGCACGCCCGCGTGGCCGAGCCCGCGGCCCAGTGCCTGAGCTACTTCGAGGCCGTAGCTCGAGGCGCGTCGCGAGCCAACGACCGCGACGGGGTCGTGCGAGCAGAGCTCCAGAAATCGGTCGACTCCACCGCCGATATGCAGGACCGCAGGAGCGGCTGCGCCGAGCTCGAGCAGGCGCGGTGGATAGACCGCATCGCAGCGGCAGACCATCTCGAGGCCGGCGTTGGCCGCCGCACGCCGGGCACCGTCGGCGTCGAAGCTGGCGAGCTCGGCAGCGATCTGCGGCGTCGCAGCGCCGCCCACTGCCGCCAGTAGCTCCTCGTCGCCGAGGGCGAGCAGCGCCTGGATCCGAGCGCGGACGCGGTCGAGGTGGCCACCGAGACGCGCCAGCAACCACGCTCGGGCAAGGCAGTTCTCACACGCGCCGGGCGTCGGGCTCATGCCGCCACCGACTGATCCGTGCCCGCGCGCTGGCGCATGCTCAGGGCCAGCAGCAGATCGCCTTCTCCGACCTCTGCACGACCCTCGAGATCGGCGATTGTCCGCGCGACGCGCAACACGCGATGGCGCCCCCGCGCGGACAGCGAGCCCGTCGCGTAGGCGCGGGCCAAGATCGCATCGGCGGCGCGATCGAGCCGCACCCAGGCACGGACCTCGCGCGCGTCCATCTCGCCGTTGCAGCTGGTGGCCGTGCCCGCGAATCGGCTCAATTGCCGCGCCCGTGCCTGCGCGACGCGTAGAGAGACCTCGGTGCTGTGACGCGTCGGTCCCGCTCCCAGCTCCCGTTCGGTGGGCCGATCGACGTTGACGAGCAGATCCATCCGATCCAGCAGCGGTCCGCTCAGGCGGCGCCGGTGGCGCCGCAGGTCAGCCTCCGCGCAGCAGCAGCGGTCTCCCACTCCGGCGAACCCGCACGGGCACGGGTTGGTGGCCGCCACAAGCATGAACCGGGTCGGAAACACAAGCGCCCGCTGTCCCCGCACGATCGTCACGCACCCGTCCTCGAGCGGCTGCCGCAGCGCCTCCAGCGTTGCGCGGTGGAACTCCGACAGCTCGTCCAGGAAAAGGACGCCGTGGTTCGCAAGCGTGGCCTCGCCGGGCCTGGGCGGCGCGCCACCCCCCACCAGTCCCGCGGGCGAGATTGTGTGATGCGGAGCCCGAAACGGTCGCGTCCGGAACAGTCCCTCGGTATGGATCCCGAGGACACTGTGAATTCGCGTCACCTCGATCGCCTGCTCGCGGGTCATCGGCGGCAGGATCGACGGCAGTCGCCGCGCCAGCATCGTCTTGCCGGTGCCCGGGGGACCCTCGAGCAACAGGTTGTGGGAGCCGGCGGCCGCAATCTCGAGCGCCAGCAGGGGCGCTTGATGACCGCGGACATCGGCTAGATCCGGCACCGGCGCACCGGCCCGCGGCCCGGCGATGCGAGGCTGCGCGGGCACGCGCTTGCCCGTCACTGCATCGACCGCGGCTCGCAGGTCGGTCACGCCGGCGATCGCGAGGCCATCGACCAGCGCGGCTTCGCCGGCGCGCTCGTGCGGGAGCACCAGTCGCTGCATGCCGGCGCGCTTGGCGCCCTCGGCGACGGCCAGCGCACCGGCGGTGTCACGCAGTGCACCGCCCAGCGACAGCTCTCCGAACACGGCCACCGACTCCAAGGCGGCCGGCGGGAGTTGGCCGCTGGCGGCGAGGATCGCGAGCGCGATCGCGGCGTCGAACCCCGGACCCACCTTGCGCAGGAACGCGGGCGCCAGGTTGGCGGTGATCCGTCGCTGGGGAAATTCGAACCCGGAGTTGAGGATCGCGGAACGGATTCGTTCCCGCGATTCGCGCACAGCCGCGTCGCCGAGGCCCACGATCGTGAACGCGGGCAGGCCAGACCTGATGTCAACCTCGACAACAACTTGACGGGGATCGACACCGTCGATCGCAAAGGTCCTAACACGAGCAAGCACGTCCCAGACGCTACTCACGTTCGTGTGACGCGTGTGCGATGCCGAGTGTCAAGTTCGAACGTCCTGGCGCGTCTGAGCGCACAGAGAAGTCACAGCGCGACACCCACGTGTCACAACATTCGGCGTAGCTTGCAGGCGGTGGGCAGAGAAACAACAGACACAACAGAGAACGCAGTCACGACGGACGCAAAGTACGCAAGTAACGCAACGGGCGTAACGGACGTAACGGACGTAACGGACGTAACGGTGGCAACGGCGACGACGGACGGCCGCCGGCGGCTGGGTGCCGCCGGCGAGCAACTCGCCGCGGAGCATCTCGAGCGACTGGGGTTCGCGATCGTGGCACGCAACTTCCGCACCCGCTGGGGAGAACTCGACATCGTCGCGTTCGACGGAGCTACGCTCGTGTTCTGCGAGGTCAAGTCACGGCGCGAGGCCGGCGGCGGGGTGGACGCGCTCGAATCGTTGCGCCCTCGCAAGCGCTCGCAGGTGCGCAAGATGGCCGGCCGCTGGCTGATCGAGTGCAGCCAGCGCCCGCGGGCTGCCGACCTGCGGTTCGACGCAATTGGCGTGACGTTCGACCGGCGCGGACGCCTTGTGGGACTCGAGCACCTCGAGGGCGCTTTTTGAGCGGTTATGCGGTTAGGGCGCGCGCAGGAATTAGTGCGCGCGCCCTTCCCCGAGACTCGCTGGGGAGATCTGCTCGACCGGCCCAGAGGCGAAGACTGCTATGGAGCTGTTGAGCAACCCAAAGCGGCGGTGTCTCTGGCGGTTTTGGCTCTCGAGCAGCTCTACGAGAGCCACGGACCAAAAACGGCTCAGCCGACCCCGGTTTGGGTTATCCAGCATGCGATCGGCAGCGTTCGCGCCGCCTTCCGGGATTCCGGGGGTTGTGCGAAAAACGTCGCGCATTTCGTCGTTTTTCGCCCAGGCCCTGCATAAGATGCACGCTGCTGAGGGCCGCTCGTCTACCAGAGCCCTACTAAGGGCACCCGAAGAACTAAGCTGCACGTCCGTGGGGAGCGCTAGACAGATCCCGAGAGTCCTATCGATCGCCGGCTCGGACTCAGGCGGCGGCGCCGGCATCCAGGCGGACCTCAAGGCATTCGCGGCTTGCGGCGCACATGGGATGACCGCGATTACGGCGATCACCGCGCAGAACACCATCGGGGTGAGCGCGATCCACACGATCCCGCCGGAGGTGATCATTGCCCAGGTCTGGGCGGTGGTTCAGGACATCGGTGTCGACGCGGTCAAGATCGGGATGCTCGGCAGCCCGGAGACCGTCGCGGCGGTCGCCGAGGCGCTCACGCTGGTGCCCGCTTCGGTACCGGTCGTGATCGACCCGGTGATGGTCGCCGAGTCGGGAGCGACCCTGCTCGACGATCGGGCTCGCGCCGCGCTGATCGAGTGGCTGCTGCCGCGGGCCACCGTGCTCACGCCAAACCTGCATGAGGCGATTGCGCTGGCGAGATCCGGTGACCGAGCCGCGACGAGCTCGGGTGCTGGGGGCGCGGCGACGGCCGTTGACGTGGGCTCGCTTGCACACGCGGTGTTCAACCTCGGTCCGGCGAACGTGGTGATCACGGGAGGGCACCGGGAGGTGGCGTCGGACCTGTTCTTCGACGGACGCGAGCTTGTCGAGATCGAGGGGCCGCGCCATCCAGACGGCGCGGCGCACGGTTCCGGCTGCACGCACGCGTCGGTGCTGGCGGCGCGGCTGGCCCGCGGCGATGATCCGCTGACGGCGGCGCGAGTGGCCAAGCAGATGGCCTCGCAGGCGGTCAAGCGCGGCCTGCGCGAGATCGGCGCAGGCTCCGGTCCAGTCGACGTACTCGACATCGCCAGCCTCGGGGAGTGGCGTCAAAACTACATACCTGATAGTTTCGATTAAGTTCATCAGAAATAGTCCGGAGTCTGCTGCCGCGCGCACCGCGAGAGGTCAAGTGGGCTTGTTCACCGACTGAACTCGAAACCTGGAGGTCTGTGTTGTCCGATCGCAAACGGTGCGGCCACGCTCGGCTGCTGCATCCCGCCCTGCTGGCTCTATGCGGCATCTTCTCGGTCTGCGCGCTACCCGCGGTGGCCAACGCTGCGGCGGTCACGCCGGAGTCGCTGACCACCTGCAGCGGCTCGATTGCACCCGACGCGAGCGGCACCGCGATCGGCGAACCGTACCTGCTGGATTACACGTTCCAGTGCAGCACCGACATCTCGGCCTACACGGTGATCGTCAACCGGCAGGCCGGCGACGATGGGAATCTCGACGACTACAACTCGTCTCCAGCCGTGCTCGACAGCGACGGGGTCACGCCCAACGCCACCGAGAGCATCACGTGCGAGGGCTCGACGCCGTCCGACGGAGTCAACTGCAACGCCGGCGCCGGCGCCGTGCTCAGTGCGGGGAATTTCGCCGAGGGCTCCGTCGACCTCGTGGAGCCGTACTGCAAATACCTGCCATCCGGTGCGGCGCCGGGAACGCCCGCGGTGCCGCGGGCCAACGTGCAACTGATCGTCACCGACTACACCGGCGCGCAGGATGGCCCGTTCGACCTGGACCGTGCCACGGCCTGCCCGAAGGTCGCGAACTTCGTTCCGACCCCCAAGCCAAAGCCGAAGGCGAAGCCCAAGCCCAAGCCCACGACGAAGGCCAAGAGCAAGCGCCGCGCCTGATGAACGCCGCTTCGACGCGGGGCGTCCGCTGGATCTACCAACTACAATTCAGGGGTGCGTTTCCTGCGGATGAAGCCTGGGCATGGCGAGGTTCTGATTGCGGAGGGTGACGTCGCGCGAGCCGATGACGAGCTGCGACTGATCGCGGAGTTCCGTCGCCAGCTGGACTCGGGCCTCTGGGCCGCTGTGCCACTCGAGCACCAGAACCGTCGTCAGGCGCTGATGGTCAGCTCGTTCGAGGACGTTCCTCGCGACGCTGAGCGCGTGATCTTCTTCCCGCGTGCGGCGGGCGGAAGCCGGTAGGGCAAAGAGACGTGCTGCTGGCGCTCGCTGCCTCGGCATTGGTCGCGCTGGCGCTGCTGTCAGATCTGGTCGTGCCGTGGTCCGTGGAGCAGTACTCGCGCCACCGCGCGCGGCGCCGGCGCGTCACCGAGGAGGTCTTCGACCCAGGGCGCGAGCGCCGCGCCGAGCAGAAGGCGCGTGAGCTGCTGCGCTCGTGCGTCAACGAGGAGGAGTGGGCGATGTACCGCGAGCTCGGCTTCATCCGCGTCTGGGGCAAGCAGCGCGCCGCCGATCACGATCGGTTCGCCGGGCCGGCATATGCGTATCTGATCTACCCACACAAGCCGATCGTTGCTTATCTACCGCAAACTGGGCGGCTGTTGAGCGAGTACTGCATCAACTTCCCTGACCAGACTCGTCCGTTTGGCAGCACGCGGCTGCCCGACTCCGACGACGTGCTCGCCAAATGGATGGCGTTGACCAGCGACGAGCAGCGCCTGCTGTCGGCGGCCAACATGCATCTGCCCGGCCGCCAGTTCGATCCGGCTGCACTACGGAGAGACCTGTGGCGTCTCTCACGTTGGGAGCGCGCGCGCATCCGTTCGCTGGTCGGCAAAGCGCCGACCGCGCCGCTCGAGAGCGACAGCTGACGCCCCCCGGTGCGTCAAGTTGACGCCGGGAGCCTGACGCCGGGCGCCGGGAGCCCGACGCCGGGTGCCTGGAGCCTGACGCCGGGCGCCCGGAGCATGACCCGGGCGCCCGGAGCATGACCCGGGCGCCCGGAGAATCCTGAGCGACCTGAACGACCAAACCGTGATCGCAATGGTTGGGCACGACAGCGCGCCAGGATGGCTACCAACTCGGTCGAGAAACTGGCCAGGGATGCTAGGCTGCGGATCTAAGTTATGAAGCCGATCGGCTAAGTGCTGTTGGAGATCGAAAGGAATGGCAGTTGATTTCGAAAGCAGAGTTCCCCGCACGTCTGTCAACCGGACGCCTTGGGCGGCTGCGCCTGCGGGCTCTGGCCGCTGTCGCCGTCGCGCTCCCCGCGCTCGCGCTCACCGCGCTCGCGCTGCCGGCCGCCGCCGCGGCCAAGACGGTGACGCTGGTCGGCTCTGGTTCGAGCGCCGCGCAACCCTACATGCTCGAACTGTTCCGCGGATACTCCCAGACCCACAAGAACATCCGGTTCCAGTACATCCCGGATGGCGGCAACGCGGGCGTCAAGGATGTGCAGGCCGCGCGCGTGGAGTTCTCGATCAATACGCGCCCGCCGCTTCCGAGCGACAGCGGAACCACCCAGGAGAAGCTGTTCCTCGACGCGCTCTGCATCGCGGTCAACAACACCAACAGCCTCAGCAACATCACGCTGAGCAACCTGGCAAACGTCTTCCTCGGCGTTGACACCAGCTGGAGCCAGGTTCCCGGTTCCAACCTGACTGGAACGATCGATCCGGTCGGCCGCAACTCAGCCGCCGGCCAGTACACGTTCTTCCAGCAGGCGGTGCTCGGGGGCGCGACGCAGGCCTCAAACGTGTACCAGGCGACCTCCGACGGGCTGGTGCAGACCCATATCGAGCAGGATCAGAGCTCGATTGGCTACGTGGGCCTCGCGCACTCTGCCAGCGGCGTCAAGAAGTTGACCGTCAACGGCGTGGCCTGCAGCGCGACGTCCATCCGCAACGAGACCTACCCCTTGTTCCGCTACGACTGGGGAGTGGTTCCCAGCGGGCACCCCAACGTGCAGGTCTTGCAGTTCTTCAACTGGGTGCGCACCAGCGTCGCCGCAGGCAAGATCATCAACGAGGCCGGCGCCGTCGCCGCATTCAACGCGTAGTAGTCGCGGGCAGACCCAAACGCCGAGTGCATCCTGGAGAGACAACCGCGACGATCAATGGTCGATCACGACGACTACGACCGCCACGACAGCTTGGGCGGTTACGACGATTACCACGAACCCCGGCGTGAACCCAGGTTCAGCCAGGACCAGCGCGCCGAGCTGTGGCTCGGCGCGCTTGTCTGCGGCGTGGTCGTGCTGCTGCTGGCGATGCTGGCGTTCATCGTGCACGAGGCCTGGCCGTCGTTCGCGCACAACGGGCTGAGCTGGTTCGGGCCCGGCGGCAACGTCGATGATCAGATCGAGTCGATCTTCAACTCAGGCAACTACGACCAGGCGCCGCAGTACCTGTTCCACGCCTGGCCGCTGATCTGGAGCACGCTGCTGACCACCGCAGGTGCGGTCTGCATCTCGTTCGTATGCGCGCTGTTCATCTCGGTGTTCGTCGTCGGCTTCGCGCCACCGTGGCTGACGCGCATCCTCGAGCCCGTCGTGCGGCTGCTGGCCAGCATCCCGTCGGTCATCTACGGGTTGGTCGGCGTGCTCGTGCTGGTCCCGTTCATCGGCAACCACCTGATCACCCAGGGCGAGAAGGCGTCGGTGACGCCGGTGATCCAGTTGAGCGGCTACAGCCTGCTGGCCGCGGTGATGATCCTGACGGTGATGACCGCGCCGGTGATGATCGCTGTGTTCTGCGAGGGTCTGCGTGCGGTCCCGCGGGGCTGGCTCGAGGGATCGCTGGCGCTTGGCGTCAACCAGTGGCGGACCTTCTGGATGATCGCGGTCCGCACCGCGCGCCCCGCGCTGGTCGCCGGCACCGTGCTGGCCACTGCCCGCGCGCTGGGCGAGTCGGTGATGCTGAGCATGGTCTCGGGCTCGGTCGGGTTCGCGCCCACTCCGGCCGACGGCTTGATCTTCATCTTCGAGCCCTCGCGCGGCTTGGCCCCGACGATCCTGCACAACACCGACGAGCTGACCTCACCGCCGATGGAGCACACGCTGTATGCGATCGCCGCGGTGCTGTTGTTCTCGGCGCTGATGCTGTCGCTGGCCGGCTGGGCCGCCAAGCAGCCGATGAAGCGCTATCAGCTGACGGGCGGTGCGGCGTGAGCACTGCGCCCGTCGGCGCCGGCTCGCCGGCTGCGCCTCCGGCGCCTCCAGGGCCCAGCCGCGGCGCCGATTCAAGTGCATCCTGGCGGCTGTCGGATCGCTTGGGCCTCGCCTTCGCCTGGTTCCTGGGGCTTCTGTTCTGCGCGATCTGCGCCGCTATCGTCCTCTATCTGCTGGTGCAGGGGATCCGCTACCTGCGCCCGAGCCTGCTGGTCACCAACCCGCAGGTCGGCTTCACCGAGAACGAGACGGGCGGCTTCCTGGGCCCGATGCTCGGCACCTTCATGGTCGCGGGGATCGCGATCGGGATCGCGGCGCCGCTGGGCGTCGCGATCGCCGTGTGGCTGAGCGAGTACGCGCGCCCGCGCTTGCTGGCGCGGGTCGCGGAGTCGACCGTCGAGATGCTCGCCGGGGCGCCGACGATCGTGCTGGCGCTGTTCGGCATCCTCCTGTTCGAGGCGCATGCGCTTGGCTTCCTGAGCGAGACGATCAACGGCGTCGTCTTCGGGAAGTCGTTCTTCGCCGCCGGCGCGATTCTCTCACTGGTGGCGCTGCCGCTGGTGGTCTCGACCGTCCGCGAGGGATTGCAGGCGATTCCCAATCACGTTCGAGAAGCTTCCTACGCGGTCGGCAAGACGAAGATCGCGACCGCCCGCCGCGTGCTGCTGCCGGCCGCCCGCCCCTCGGTGATCACCGGCACGATGCTCGGCATCGGCAGGGTGATCGGCGATACGGCAATCATCCTGCTGCTGCTCGGAGACACGCAGAAGCTCGAGGGCATCGGCTCGCTGCCGCTCTGGAGCACGCTGCGTGGTACCGGCAGCACGCTCACCAGCTACATCTACGACAACGCGCCGACGGGTGAGCTCAACCAGCCGGACAAGGCCTACGCGGCGGCGTTCGTGCTGATCATGATCGTGCTCGCCCTGAACATGTTCGTGGACATCTTCGGAAGACGCGCAAGGGAGCTTCGATGGAGTTGAGATCACCGCCGCCGGTGCGCCGGCTGACCCCCGGGTCGCAGATCACGCCCCGGCACCCGCATGCGGGGCTGACGCCGGTCCCGAGCGAGGCCCTGCCCGGCAGCAGCAGCGGGCAGCAGCCGACGCCGTCCTTGGCGCCCAAGCATGCCCGCGAGCGCCAACCGGTCCCGACGATCGAGCGCATGGCCGTGCAGGGGTTGACCGTCTCCTACGGGCCCAAGCAGGCGGTCAAGTCCGTGTCGCTACCGATCCGCCAGGGCGAGGTGCTCGGCCTGATCGGGCCCTCGGGCTGCGGCAAGACGACGCTGCTGCGCTCGCTGAATCGCCTCACCGAGCTCAGTCGCGGGGCGAGCCTCGACGGCAGGATCACGCTCGACGGCGTCGACATCGCCACGCTCGAACCGACGGCGCTGCGCCGTCGCGTAACGATGGTGTTCCAGCAACCGAACCCGTTCCCGATGAGCGTGTTCGACAACATCGCGTACGTGCTGCGCGAGCAGGCGGCCAGGCGGCCGCGGCGGGCGTCGCTGATCGGCCCGGTCAAGGACGCGCTCGCGCGCGCTGGGCTGCTGGACGAAGTCGCCGACAATCTAGACCACCCGGCGCTGCGCCTGTCCGGCGGCCAGCAGCAGCGCCTGTGCATCGCGCGCGCGCTGGCGGCCAATCCCGAGGTGCTGCTGCTCGACGAGCCGTGCTCGGCGCTGGACCCGATCTCGACGACGGTGATCGAGGATCTGATCGTGAAGCTGCGCGAGGAGGTGGCGGTCGTGATCGTCACCCACAACCTGCAGCAGGCGATCCGCGTGGCCGATCACGTCGCGTTCATGTATCTAGGCGAGCTGGTCGAGTACGCCAGCGCCCAGAAACTGTTCCTGGCCCCCGAGCAGCAGCGCACCAGGGAGTACATCAGCGGTGCGTTCGGCTGAGCGCCATCATGGCGCGCGCCGCGCCGCCGTCCTGACGGTGCTGCTCGCAGCCGGCCCGCTGGCCGGCTGCGCGACCACCCAGCAAGAGGCTGCCAGGCTGCAACTCAACAGCGCGCGGATCCGTGCCAGCGAGGTCGCGGTCGTGGTCCACAAGGCCGGTCCGGCCGTCGTGGCCGGCGCCGTGGCGATGATCACGGGCACGGCCGGCTCGGCGGTTCTGGTCGTTGTCCGCAACCGTACTCGCAGCCCGATCGGCGACCTCCCGATCTCGGTCGGCATCCTCGCAGCCGGGGGCGCGCGCGCTTACCTGAACGCGACCGCCGGCCTGCCGTACTTCGATACGCACCTTCCCGGCGTTCCCGCGCGTGGATCACTGCGCTGGGTGTTCACGACGGCGCGGCGCTTGCCGGCGCGGGCTCGCCCGTTCGCGCTCATCGGTCCGGCCCAGGCGCCCGGAGCTTCGTACCCGCAGACGCTGCCGGCGATCAGCGCCCGCATCCGCTCGAGCTCGGCGCGCGACAATATCTCGACGCTGTCGCTCGTCGTGCACAATCTCTCAGGCGTACCGCAATACCAGCTTCCGGTCTACGCGTTCGTGCGCCGCGGCAGCCGCTATCTCGCGGCGGGCGGCGCGCTGATCGCGCACCTCACCAGTGATGCCAGTACGAAATTGCAACTGCGCCTGCTCGGAGATGATTTCGGCGCGTCCGTGCAGGTCGAAACCCCGCCGAGCATCTTCCAGTGAAGGAGGCCCGCATGGAGCTCCGCGACACAGCACGCGTATCTGACGCTCCCAGCGCCGTCGATCCGGTCAGGCTGGAGACGGTCGGCGCCGCACCCGAACCGCCGGTGCACGACCAGTGCGAAGCGTGCGGCGCCGCGGTCGCGCACGATCAGCGCTACTGCGTGGCTTGTGGCGTCAGGCGCCAGCACGTACGCGATCCCGCCGTCCGGTTCCTTAGTCGCGCCAGCGCCGCCGCGCGTTCGGAGCGCGCGCGACCGCGAACGGCAACCGGCAGCACGCGGCACGCCCCAAGCCTCGCCGTGGCCCTCCTGGTGGCGGTGGTTCCGTTGTCGGTGGCGCTCGGGGTCCTGGTCGGCCGGGCGTCAACCGCCGGCGACGCCAAGCTGATCGCCGAGATCGCACAGCTGCAAGCACGACGGGCCGACGTGGTCACGACCGCCGGCACGAGCACATCGTCTACGACGGCGTCGAGCGCGCTCGCCCCGACGTTGCAGCACACCGCTAAGCCGATCCATGCGGCAGCGAAGACGAAGGCTGCAAAGACGAAGGCCGCGAAGACGGTTTCGAGCACGCAACCCACCGCGACGCACCAACTCACATCGAAGCCGCCGACGCAGCAACAGCTCTCGCAGGGCGCATCCGTCGTCAAGAAGGAGCAGCAGTCAAGCGGCAAGAGCTATGTGAACTCGCAGCAGGGCCTGCCCAGCCAGGTGTCGGTCCCGTGAAGCCCGCGCGCGGCCGCGGGACCGAACGAGGCGACGAGGAGCTGTCGCCGCGCCCTGATCGCGAGCTGCTCGCCGCCCGCGAGCGGCTCACCGAACGCTTTGCGGTGATGCAATCGGAGCTGGGAGGGTTGTTCTACGAGATGGCGATCCGCGACCACGTCAAGCTGGACGTGCTCGTTGCACAGGCGGCGGCGCTGCAACGCGTGGACGCCGAGCTCGCGCATGTGGAGCATCTCCTGGCGCAAGGCCAGGCGGCCGCGGGCGGAACCTGCCAGCATTGCGGCGCGCTGTACGCGCGCGGCGCCGCTTTCTGCGCCCAGTGCGCTCAACCGATTACCGGACCATGACGCGGCTGTTGCGCGAGATCCGCCTGAGCTGGCCCGCGTTCGCGGTCCTGGTGGCAGCCTCGACGCTGGCAACGGCGTTCGTGATCAGCACCGCACTCGGACGTTCTCCCGCGCAGAGCGCGGCGCTGGCGGCGCTGCGCGAGCGCCCGGATCAGATCCGGCTGGCGGCAGCACCGTCGGGCACAACTGGCGCCGCCGGCACCGGCGTCGCAGCGCCCAGCCCCGCCGCAGCGACGGCACCCGTAACCGCCAGCACCGCCGGCCCCAGCGGCAGTTCCGCGAGCTCTGGCACTGACGCGAGCGGCGCAGACTCCGTGGACGACAGCTCGACACCCGCGACCGCGGCCACCACGGTCGCTACGACCAGTACGACCAGCACGACCAGCACGACCAGCACGACCACCAGCACCGCCGCTGCCGACGCCGGCCTGCCGAAGGTCGGGCACGTGTTCGAGATCGCGCTCGCGACACCGAGCTACGCAGCCGCGTTCGCAGCCACGTCGGCGGCGCCGTACCTCCGCTCGCTGGAGCGCGCAGGGGCCCTGCTGAGCGGTTACAGGTCACTGGGTCGCGATGAGCTGCCCGACTACATCGCCGGCGTCAGCGGCCAGGGCCCAAATCCCGACACTTCCGCCGGCTGCCCCACCTACAGCGAATTTCCGCGCGATACGACGGCCAACGCCGACGGGTTGGTCGCCGGCAGCGGCTGCGTGTATCCGGAGACGGCGCTGACGATCGGCGATCAGGTGACTGCGAGCGGGCACGTCTGGAAGGCATACATCGAGGACCTCGGGAGCACCGCGTGCGTGCATCCCAACTCGAACGCGCTTGACGACCTCGCCCTGCCCGGCAGCGAGCCAGGCTACGACACGCGCCACAACCCGTTCATCTACTTTCATTCGCTGCTCGATCTCGGCGACTGCGAGAACGACGATCTGGACCTGAGCCGGCTACCGGGCGACCTCGCCGAGGGCTCTCGCACGGCGACATTCTCCTACATCGCGCCGAATATCTGTGCAGACCCCGCAACCGCGATCGCGAGCTCCGCGCCCACGCTCGCGGACGCCGCCACGACCGTCTCGACGACCACCACCCCGTCCACGACCGCCGCCACGACCACCACCACCCCGTCGACGACCGCCACCCCGTCCACGACCGCCACCCCGTCCACGACCACCACCCCGCCGACGACCGCCACCCCGTCCACAACCGCCGCCGCGACCACGACGGCCTCCACGACCACCACGCCGCCCACGGCGACATCCACGACGCCGGGCTCGACGACCAGCGCCACCGGCAGCCCCGCGGCTACGACCACGACGACATCGACGTCACCGACGTCGTCCTCGACGAGCGCCCCCGCGAGTGCGAGCAGCACGACCAGCAGCGATGGCTCGGTGACCACGCCGGTGGCCAGCTGCAACGGTGCGCCCCTCGGGATCGCGGCCGAGAACGTCTTCCTGCGGGCCTGGGTTCCACGCATCCTGCGCTCGGCCGCCTACAAGCAGGACGGAGTGCTCGTGATCGCGTTCGCGCCCGCGGGCGCGAACGCCGGCAACGGTCCGATCCGTACGGGCGCGCTCGTGCTCTCGCGCTACATCCGCAGGGCGATCACGGTCTCAACCGCATACAACGCCTACTCGCTGCTGCGCTCGGTCGAGGACATGCTGTCCTATCAACCACTCGCGCACGCCGCCAGGGCAACGTCGTTCGCCGCCGCCGTGCTCGGCTGAGGGCGGGTGCCCTGAGCGTCGGTTCGGGCATCTTCAGGCCGTCCGCTCCGCTGGTAAAGCCGACTATCTTCACAAAAACGATACTGTTGCTGCATTCGCATCTTTGGCAGAGAAAGGGATCTGACTTGAGACACATGGCATGGAGAGCCGGAGCAGCCGCACGCTTCGCCACGACTCGCGGCGGGCTTGCTCGCAGGCTCGGCGCAACCACGCTGGCGTCGCTGTCCGCGGTGTTGCTGGCGGCGGGCCTTGCAACATCTGCACAGGCCGCGACCGTACAGCCGGCGACCGTCACGAGCTCGTTCACCCCGAACCCGATCGTAGTCGGTGGCACCAGCGCGCTGGGGATCACGATCACGAACCCGAACAGCAGTGGGACGCTGTCATCGATCGCGTTCACCGACACGCTGCCGAGCGAACTCGTGATCGACGACCCCAACGGCGAGAGCGGCACCTGCGGCTCCGCCGGCGTCGTCACCGCCACGCCGGGCTCCAGCAGCTTCGTGCTCAGCGGTGGATCGCTCAAGGCCGGCACGAGCTGCACGGTGTCGGTGGCCGTGACCACCTCGCCGACCGCGTCTGGGGCGGAAGTCGTCCAGAACAGCACCGGGCTGGTGAGCTCGTCGGCGGGTAACAGCGCCAGCGGCGACACCGAAACTCTGACCGTGCTGGCAGCGCCGACCGTATCAGTCATCACCCCGAAGAGCAACGCCGTCTACAACTTCGGCCAGGTCGTCTTGGCCAACTTCTCCTGCAGTCAAGCCTCGTACGCGCTCGGTCTGGCGGACTGCTCGGCCCTTGACGACCTCGGCAACACGATCGCCGACGGGCAGGCGCTCGTCACCGATGTGCCCGGCGCCCACCAGTTGTCGGTGTTCGCAACCAGCATCACCACCTCGGTGACAACCGACATCGTCAACTACACGGTGCTGCCTAACAACAGCTTGACGGTCACGAAGATCAAGGCCGCGAAGGGCGGCACGTTGAGCTTCCAGCTCGCGCTGCCAGGCGCCGGCAAGCTGCAGGTCACGGAGGTAACGGGCAAGACTACGGTCGCCAAGCCCGCCTTCAAGGTCCATCGCAAGGAGACCACGCGCATCACCGTTGCGTTGGACGCAAAGGGTCTGCAACTGCTCGCCAAGGGGGCGTTCAAGGTTCGCCTGAACGTGACCTACACACCCACTGGCGGCCGTGCGCGGACGGTCACGGTGCGCAACGTGAGGCTCTAACAGGTTGCAAGCGGGCGCGGACCTCGGACGACATCGGCGTCGGTCGGTAAGGTTCGCGCCCGCGATGACAGCAAACGAAAACACTTTCCAGGCCGCTAACAGCGACCAGTCGTTCGACCTGAAGCACCGCAGCCGGGCGCTCACCGACGGGCCGGAGCGGGCCGCGGCGCGGGCGTACCTGAAGGGCATCGGCTACGACGACGACGCGCTGGCCAAGCCGTTCGTCGCAGTCGCCAATACGTGGATCGAGACGATGCCGTGCAACTTCCACCTGCGCGCGCTCGCAGCCCGCGTGAAGGAGGGCATCCGGGCCGCCGGCGGCACGCCGATGGAGCTCAACACGATCGCGATCTCGGACGGGATCACGATGGGCACACCCGGGATGCGAGCCTCGCTGGCCAGCCGCGAAGTGATCGCCGACTCGATCGAGCTGGTCTGCGACGCGCACATGTTCGACGCCGTAGTGGCGATCAGCGGCTGCGACAAGACGATCCCCGGAACCGTGATGGCGCTCTGCAGGCTGAACCTGCCGAGCCTGATGCTGTACGGGGGCTCGATCATGCCCGGCTGCTATCGGGGCAAGCCGGTGACGATCCAGGAAGTGTTCGAGGCGGTCGGTGCGCATGCCGCGGGCAAGATCACCGACGCGGAGCTGACCGAACTGGAGAACGTCGCCTCACCCGGCGCCGGTGCCTGTGGTGGCCAGTTCACCGCCAACACGATGGCGATGGCGTTCGAGGCACTGGGGATCTCGCCGGCGGGCTTCTCGATGGTTCCGGCGACCGACGCCCACAAAGCCGAGGTGGCTCGGGATGCCGGCCGGCTGGTGATGGATGTGCTCGCGCGAGGCCTGCGTCCGAGCGACATCATCACCAAGCAGAGCCTCGAGAACGCGATCGCCACGATCGCGATGAGCGGCGGCTCGACCAATGGCGTGCTGCACCTGCTCGCGGTCGCCAGGGAGGCCGGCCTCGAGCTCTCGATCGACGATTTCGACGAGATCAGCGCGCGCACGCCGCTGCTGTGCGACCTGAAGCCCTTCGGTGCCTACGTCGCGCCGGACCTGTATGCCGCCGGCGGCGTGCCGGTGCTGTTGCGCCGCCTCCAGCAGGCGGGGCTGCTGCACGGGGACGCGGTCACGGTGACGGGCGAGAGCGCCGGCGAGATCGCCGGCCGGGCGAGCGAGACCGAGGGACAGCGGGTCGTGCGAGCACTCTCCGATCCGCTGGCGCCGAGTGGAGGGCTGGCGATTCTGCGCGGCAACGTCGCGCCCGACGGCTGCGTGGTCAAGCTCGCCGGGCACGAGCGGCGGCGGCACACGGGGCCGGCGCGGGTGTTTGAGTCCGAGGAGGAGGCGATGGCAGCGGTCACGGAGCGGTCGATCAAGGCAGGCGACGTGGTCGTGATCCGCAACGAGGGACCGGCGGGCGGGCCGGGCATGCGCGAGATGCTGGCGGTCACGGCGGCGCTGGTGGGGGAGGGACTCGGCGAGGACGTCGCGCTGATCACCGACGGGCGCTTCTCGGGCGCGACGCATGGCTTCATGGCCGCTCACATCGCGCCCGAAGCCGCGCGTGGCGGGCCGCTCGCAGCCCTGCACGACGACGACGAGGTCACGATCGACGTCGCGTCGCGCCGGATCGACGTTGCGCTCAGCGACGCGGAGATCGCGCGGCGGGTGGCCGCCTACCGGCCCCCGGCGAAGCCCTCGCCCGGCCCGGCTCTGGCAAAGTATGCAAGACTTGTTGCAAGCGCGTCCGAGGGAGCCGTCACAATCTAAGCGAGTCGCTGCGGGCGGGTGGGAATCCGCGGCGCCCCGTAACGTTTTGTCGGTCGAGAGCGGGGAATCGGTTATTGCGGTTTCGCGCGCGATGTCTGAACCCGCACCGGAGCAATTACGGCGGCAGCTACCATCTCGGTTGAGGAGAACTTTGTGGCGTTAGTGTCAGATTCACGGTCGAAGGGCAACCGCGCACGCGGCGGCGAACCCAAGCGTCAGGCCAGCCGACTACGGCGTGTACTGATCGCCGTGTTCGCGACGCTCGGCGTGGCGCTCACGGCGGCGATCGTCGTCGGCGTCGTGGCGCTGATCGCCAAGCCGACGCTGGCTGAGGACTCGGTGTCGCTTGCGCACGTGACGCTGCCGTTCGGGTCGGGCAAGATCGAACAGGTCGGCGCTGTCGGCGGGCGCGAGCAGCACGTGATTGCGATCTCGCTCCGCGACGGCAAGATCTGGCCCAAGCACCTGCTGGCCGTCAACGAACGCGTGACGGTCAACGTGCTGATCAAGCGTCCCAGCTGGATCTCCTGGCTGAACGGCAAGACGGAGCGGCTGCGGATCACGTTCACCACGCCAAGCGCAGGACTGCGCTCGCAATACCTGACGGTCAGGCCCGGCCAGCCGCTGGCGCTCGCGTTCACACGGCCGGTGAGCGTGTTCGCCACGGGTCCGAGCGCCGCCCTGGGACACCACGTGCTGCGGACGCCCGCCGCGAATTTCGCGATCCGCGAGTCCACCACGGCGGGTACCCTCTACGTCGCCGGGGCGCCGCGGTCCTGGGAGTCGCCGAGCGCGACGATGGTCGACTTCTTCCCCGCCGGCGCCACCGCCACGGCGGTCGCATACCCGGTGCCAGGGAGCAGGATCAGCGCTCAGACGCCGATTACGCTGACCTTCTCAAAACCGGTCGCGCAGGCGCTCGGCAGCGGCCGGCCACCGGTCTCGCCGATCACCCCGGGAACCTGGCACTCGGTCGACTCGCACACAATCGTGTTCGACCCGCAGGGGTACGGCTACGGCCTCGGCGCGACCGTCACGGTCGCGCTGCCCGCAGGCATCCAGCTCGTCGGCGGCCACAGTAGCGCCGGCGATCCGACCGGCACTTGGTCGGTGCCCACCGGCTCGACGCTACGGCTGCAGCAGCTGCTGGCGACGCTCGGCTACCTGCCGCTGACCTTCCAGCCAAGCGGGGCTGACGTCCCCGACACGCTGCAGGCGCAGGAGAACGCCGCGATCAAACCGCCCGGTGGCTCGTTCAATTGGCGCTACCCGAACACGCCGGCCGCCCTCCAAGCGATGTGGGAGCCTGGCGCGTCGGGGGAAATGACCAAGGGTGCGGTGATGGCGTTCGAGAACGACCAGGGAATGACCACCGACGGGCTTGTGGGGCCCAGCGTCTGGAAGGCGCTGATCGCGGCCGTGCTCGCCCGACAGCGCTCGAGCTTCGGCTACACGTTCGTGTACGTCAGCGAGGGCTCGCCCGAGAGCATCAACGTCTGGCACAGCGGCAACACCGTCGTCACGGGTCCCGTCAACACCGGCATCCCGGAGGCTCCGACCGCCCAGGGCGTGTTCGCCGTTTACGAGCACCTCACGGTCACGACGATGTCGGGGTACAACCCGGACGGCAGTTACTACTCGGATCCCGGAATCCCGTGGGTCAGCTACTTCAATGGCGGCGATGCGCTGCACGGTTTCATCCGCGCTTCGTATGGCTTCCCGCAGAGCCTGGGATGCGTCGAGATGCCCTTCGCCGAGGCCGGGGACGTGTTCCCGTACACCCCCATCGGAACACTCGTCGACGTCACCTAGGTGCTACTCAGGGCACGCGCGCTGAGCACCCGCCGCGGCCAACGGTCCTGCAAGTTCAGGCAAACCGGCAGGTCGCGGCGCGGCGGCGACGAATTCCGTGCTCGCGATGAGCCGACCGATCCAGGATCAAGTCGCGAGCCAGAAGGCGACGATCGTCGCAGGCGCGCGGGCGCCGATCTCGGCGGCGTGGCTGACGGCGCTGACGGCGCTCGATGACGACCTCCGCCGCCGTGCCGCTGCAGCCAAGACGACGCGCGCGTATGCGATCGATTGCGCAGCACTCGCGCGCTGGGCCACCGCGCGCGGCCTCGAGCCCGACCAGGTCGATGCCAAGGCGCTACGACGGTATCTGGCCGGCCTCTCGCAGCGCGGGCAGGCAGCGAGCACGATCGCGCGCAAGCTCGCATCCGCGCGGGCGCTGTTCACGGTTCAGGTGTCGCTCGGCGGGCGCGCGGCGAACCCCGCCGACCTGCTGCGCTCCCCGAAGCGCCCCCAGCGCTTGCCGCACGTGCTCAGTGGCGTCGAAGTTGCGGCGCTGCTCGAGCAGATCCCATGCTCGACGCCGCTGGAGCTGCGTGACCGCGCGCTGTACGAGCTGGCGTACGCATCGGGCCTGCGGGCCGAGGAGCTCGTCTCGCTGAACGTGAGCTCGCTCGAGTTCGATGCCGAGGCCGTGCGGGTGGAGGGCAAGGGGGGCAAGACGCGGATCGTGCCGGTCGGTGAGCAGGCATTGCAGGCGATCGCGCAATACCTGCAGCGCGGCCGTCCGGCGCTGGCCGACGAGCACGCCGCCGAACCGCTGTTCCTGTCCAAGTCGGGTCGCCGGCTCGGGACCTCCGATATCCGCCGGCGCCTGCGCGGCTGGGCGCGGCAAGCTGCGGCGAGCATGCCCCAGGTGTCCAGCACGCACCCGCACGCGCTGCGACATTCGTTCGCCACGCACCTGCTCGACGGTGGCGCCGACCTGCGCACGATCCAGGAGTTGCTCGGTCACGCCACCATCTCAACCACACAGGTTTACACTCGCGTGGAGTCTGGCCGCCTTCGGTCAGCGTACTCTCGCGCTCACCCTCGCGCCTGAGCCGAAAAATCGAGAATCAGGTGGAAACCAACGTCAAAGCGATCGAGATGAAGGATCTTTGGAGGCGCTATAAGTCCTCCGGGGATGAGCGCGCGCGGGAACGGCTGGTGGTCGCCTACTCGCCGCTCGTGAAGTACGTGGCGGGGCGCCTGAGCTCCGGACTGCCGGCCCACATCGAGGAGGCAGACCTGATCTCCTACGGCCTGACCGGCCTGATCTCCGCAATCGAGCGCTTCGACCTCAAGCGGGAGATCAAGTTCGAGACCTACGCGATCACCAGGATTCGCGGCGCGATCCTCGACGAGCTGCGCACGCTTGACTGGGTGCCGCGATCGGTGCGCGCCCGCGCCAAGGAGATCGAGCGGGCCAACATGAAGCTCGAGGCTCGCTTTCAACGGGCGCCGACCGACGAGGAGGTCGCCGGCGAGCTGGACGTCAGCGTCGATGACTTCCACGAGACGCTGCTGCAGATCTCCAACTCGACGATCGTCGCGCTCGACGAGCTGTGGAGCGTCTCGGACTCCGGTGGGGACCAGGTGTCGCTGCTCGACACGCTTCCGGACCGCCGCGCTCCAGACCCCCAACAGCTCGTCGACCAGGGTGAGCTGCGTGACCGCATCGCCGACGCGATCGCGGCGCTGCCCGAGCGCGAAAAGCTGGTGATCGCCCTCTACTACTATGAGAACCTGACGCTGCGTGAGATCGGCGAAGTGCTCGGCGTGACCGAGTCCCGCGTCTCGCAGCTGCACACCAAGGCCGTCCTGCGGCTGCGCTCGAAGCTCGGACCTGAGCTCTTGTGAGCAGCGCGCAGCCGCCCGCAGCGCGCCGGCGACGGCAACTGTGGGCGCTCGCCAACGTCCGGGTGCCCTAACGTTCACAGACGCGATAAGGTCGCCTGTCTAGCGTATTAAGAGAGGAGACAGGCATGCACAAGGCCGCGGATCAAATCCGCAATGTTGCCCTCGTCGGCCACAGAGGTAGTGGCAAGACATCCCTGCACGAGGCGTTGCTGTTCGCGGCAGGTGCGACCAACCGGCTCGGCTCGGTGATCGACGGCACGACGGTCTCCGATTTCGAAGCGGACGAGAAGGCGCGCCAGATGTCGATCTCGGCGACGCTCACCTCGTTTGACTGGAAGGACCGGCGCGTGAACCTGATCGACACGCCCGGGGATCCGAGCTTCGTCGCTGACGCGCTGTCCTCGCTGCAGGTGTGCGAAGCGGCGGTGTTCGTGATCAACGCGGTGATGGGCGTCGAGGTGCAGGCCAGCCGGCTGTGGAAGCGCGCCGCTGATCTCGACCTTGCCCGGCTCGTGTTCGTGAACATGCTCGACCGCGAACGCGCCGACTTCTTTCGCACGCTCGAATCGCTCAAGAACGTGTTCGGGCCGCACGTGGTAGCCACTGAGATCCCGATCGGCGCCGAGCACGAAGTCTCCGGTGTGATCGACCTGATCGACATGAAGGCCTATGCTTATGCGGGCGCCGGACGCGAAAATTGCACCGAGATCCCGATCCCGGATGAGCACCTGGCGACTGCGCAGGAGTATCGCGAGAAGCTGATGGACGAGGTTGCCGAAAACTCCGACGCGCTGATGGAGCGCTACCTCGAGGGTCAGGAGATCTCGCACGACGAGATCGTGCACGCGCTCGAGGAGGGCACCAACCACGGCGCGCTATACCCCGTGACCTGTGGCGTGGCCACGCGCAACCTCGCCGCCAACCGGCTGCTGGACGCGATCGTCGACGATCTGCCCTCGCCGGTCACCCACGGCGGCCTGCAGGTGAACGGCGTCAAGCTCGAGCCCGATGAGGGCAAGGACCTGTTCGCCTACGTGTTCAAGACCCGTGCCGATCCGTTTGCCGGCAGGATCAACCTGTTCCGCGTCTACCAGGGCGTGATCAACCACGACTCGCAGGTGACCAACACCCGTGCCCACGCGAAGGAGCGCATCGGCCAGCTGCTGACCTTCGAAGGGCACCAGAACGGTCACGCGACCGACTTCGGACCGGGCGACATCGGCGCCGTCGCGAAGCTCAAGGAGACGCGAGCCGGCGATTGGCTGGCGGCCCGCGACGAGCCGATCCAGATGCCGAGCCTGAGGCTGCCGGCGCCGGTGATGGCGTTCGCGGTGGAGCCCAAGACCAAGGGCGACGAGGACAAGGTGTTCACGGCGCTGCGCCGCCTGCAGGAGGAGGATCCGACGATCGACCTGCACCGCGATCCACAGACCGGCGAGCAGATCGTCGCCGGCCTCTCGCAGGTTCACGTCGAGGTGATCGTCGACCGGCTCAAGTCCCGCTTCGGCGCCGAGGTCAAGCTGAAGCCGCCGCGCGTCCCCTATCAGGAGACGATTCGCCGGTCGGCCAAGGCCCACGGCCGGCACAAGAAGCAGTCGGGCGGTCGCGGCCAGTTCGGCGACTGCCACATCGAGATCGAGCCACTCGAGCCCGGCAGCGGCTTCGAGTTCGTCGACGCGATCAAGGGCGGCGTGATCCCCTCCAGCTTCATCCCAGCGGTCGAGAAGGGCGTACTCGAGGCGATGCATGAGGGCACGGTCGCCGGCTACCCGGTCAAGGACGTGCGCGTGCGCGTCTACGACGGCTCCTACCACACCGTCGACTCCTCCGAGATGGCGTTCAAGATCGCCGGCTCGCTGGCGATGCGTCAGGCGCTGGAGCAGGCCGGCCCGGTGCTGCTCGAGCCGATCATGATGGTTACGGTGACGGTGCCCGAGGAAGCGGTGGGAGACGTTATCGGCGACCTCAACTCGCGACGTGGACGCCCACACGGGATGGAGCCCACCGGTGGTGGCATGACCGACGTGAAGGCCGAGGTGCCGATGGCCGAGATGCTCAGCTACGCGCCCGACCTGCGCTCGATCACCGGCGGGCAGGGCGAATTCACGATGGAGTTCCTGCGCTACGAGGAGGTTCCGGCGCACATGGCGGGCAAGGTCGTGGCGGACGCGCGGGCCGAACGCGAGGCGGTCAAGGCGTAGCGTGCCGAAGGCGCCGCTCCGCTACG
Organism: uncultured Solirubrobacterales bacterium; assembly: GCA_963709135.1. GTDB lineage: Bacteria > Actinomycetota > Thermoleophilia > Solirubrobacterales > Solirubrobacteraceae > Palsa-465. Next base: position 1,110,990 of record CAVPVI010000015.1, read on the forward strand.
CTCGAAACAGGTGAGTTTGAAGCGCATCAACACGACCACGAACGACCAGGCGGCTTGCGACGTCTGCGGCCGGACGCTGCTCCGGGGCGAGTACGCGGAGGCGTTCGTGAACGGCAGCACGCGTAGGCGCGTCTGCCAGCTCTGCATCTCACGCGCCCTGCACGAGGGCTGGGTGCGGGAGGGCGCGGTGCCCGCGTTCGAGCACCGCAGCTCAGGATCGGAGCGCCGGCGATCGATCTTCGCCCGCCTGCGCTCACGGCGCGAGGCGGGCGACGAGTCGCCGGAGTTGGCGCCGGCACCTCCAGCTGCCGAGGATCTCGCGGCGGGCGCGCGTGCACAGCACGATCTGAACTCGACGCTGGCGCGCGGGCGCGCACGCGGGCAGCGTCACGTTCGCGCGGTCCCGGCTAGCTCTGACCAGAAGATCGTCGCCGCGATGAACCTGTTCAATAGCTCCGAGCACCGCCGCACGGTAGCGGGGGTGGCGCGCTCGCTCGGTCCCCCGGAAGTCAACGTGACCCCCGAGACGCCGCATCCCAGCCTCGTCAGGATCGTCGCCTCCTGGGAGCTCTGCTGGTACCGGTACGAGGTCGACATCTCCGACGAGGTCGCGGGCGTGCGGTTGGTCGATCAGGGCTACGAGCTCACGGAGCTGAGCGAGGCCGAACGACATCCGAACGCGCTGGCCGACGACAGCGGCCAGCTGTCCTCCCCGGCCTAGACGGCCAGGCTCTTAGGGCACGCTTACAGGACAGCCACCAGTGGATTTCGGCAACTCCAGACTGGTTGGGGGGCTTCCCACCATTTTGCAGCGGCGTCCAATAGCATCAGAGCGGTGATCTACTGTGTCGTTCCGGAACCGCTCGTCGACGAGTTGCTCGACAAGCTAACCGCTTATTACGCCGAGGACCCCAACGTGACGGTGATCGTCGAGCGCCGGCGGACTTCCCGGCGCGAATCGCCCACCAAGATGGGTGGCGCCCGCATCGTCCGTGACCGGCGGCGCGCGCGCGTCACCGGCGAGCTCCCGGACGCACCGCCGGGTGGCTAGCGGACCGAAGTGGGCCAGACGCTCGTGCTGCACGTCGACGGCGGCGCCCGGGGCAACCCCGGGCCGGCGGCGATCGGCGTCGTGGTCTGTGATGCGGATGGCAACGTGCTCGAGGAGCTTGCCGAGCGGATCGGCGTGGCGACCAACAACGTGGCGGAGTACCGGGCGCTGCTGCGAGGGCTCGAGCTGGCGGCCGCACACGACGCCGGCGAGCTCCGGATCGTCAACGACTCCGAGCTCGTGGCGCGCCAGCTGCAGGGCGTCTACAAGGTCAAGCACCCATCGATGAAGCCGCTGCACGCCGAGGCACAGGCGCGGCTGCGAGGATTCGAGCGCTGGCAGATCCGCACGGTCCCGCGCGCGCAGAACGCCCACGCCGATGCGCTTGTGAACCGGGCACTCGGGGAATCGCGCTAGGGCGCGATTCCCTTGGGAGATTCGCTGGCGCGAATCTCCCGGGGCTCGGGGAATCGCGCTAGACCGAAGTTCCCCCTGGTCGGGGTGCCGTAATCCGGTGTGATTGCTGGGTTTGGGCGCGCGGGCGGGGTGTCTTGGTCGTGTCTACGTCGTGACCGGGAGGCTGGCGACGAGTTCGTGCGCGTGGGCTTGGAGGGGGGTGGGGATCGTGAGCTTGTTGAAGGTCGCGGTCTGGCCGGCGAGGCGGGTGGTGTTGCGGGTCTGGGTCGCGAGCTCGTCGAGCAGGCTCTGGTAGCTGTGGGCGGTCTCGCCGGTGGTGGTGTGTTTGCTCTGGGCTTTGTGTTGGGCGGCGGGGGAGCGGACGGCTTTAGCGACCGGATCGGGGTCGATCGGGCGTTGCTCGTCGGTGAACAGCAAGGGTTTCCACGCGGCTTTGAGGTGCCAGGTGAGGTAGTAGGCGAGCATGCAGATCAACACGTGCGCGCGGACGCGCTCGGCGCGGTGGTGATGGATCGGGCGGATCTGCAGGTCGGGGCCTTTGAAGGACCCGAACGCTCGCTCGGCTTGCTCGAGGTTCTTGTAGGCACGCACAACATCCTCCTGGGCGAGCGTTTCGGTCGCGAGGCTGGTGCGCAGGATGTAGAACCCGTCCAGCGCTGCCTCGGCGGTGATCTGCTCAGTCTTGCGCTCGTAGCTGAACGTTGTGTCGGTAATCGCCAGCTGGAAGTGTTTCTTCATCCGGAAGCGCTTGACGGCCGGACCGACAGCCAGCCCGATCTGATCGGCGCCGGTCAGGGTGCCGTTCGTGACTCGCTTAGCGATCTCGGCGAGGTCAGTCTCGGTCGCGGCCAACAGCTCGTTGCGTTTGCGGGTGCGTTGCGCAGCGACTAGCGGGTTGCGGCACACGACCAGGCGCTCGTCGGGGAAGTCCTTGGCGCCGGTGATCGTCGCGAGGTTCTGCTCGTCGAACAGCGACGGTTGAAAAACCCCGCTGCGAGCCAGTTTCTTGATCGTCGGGGCCTTCAAGGCGGTGATCCAGTCAACCCCGTCCTGCTCGCGCATCAGGTCGATGTTCGCCTGCGTGACCATGCCACGATCAGCGACAACCACGACTTGTGAGAGACCGAAGCGCCCCTTGAGCTTCTCGACCTGTGACGGGAGCGTCTTGTCGTCATGCAGCTCGCCGGTGAATACCTCAACCGCGACTGGACGGCCTGCCATGTCACACAACAGCCCGTAGATGATCTGCGGTAGCCCGCGCTTACCATCGCGCGAGTAACCCAGCTTCGCCAGCGGACAAGCGCGCCCCTCGAAATAGCTCGAGGACACGTCGTAGAGCACCATCTCCCGATCCTTGAGGTGCCGGCCCGCGAGGCGGTCCTCGATCCTCTCCTGACGCTTCCCGAGCCAGTCCATCGCCAGGTAGCAACTCGTCCTCATCGGCGCCAACTACCCCAAGCTCCTCGGCGAGTGTGGACTGCCCCAGCGCTCGGACCGTCCCGAGCTTTGACGCCGGCTTGATCACTCGCCCCACGATCATCGCCATGCACAAGTCCCGCTCCCGAGAACTGCGCGGGTCCAACAACCCCGCGAGCCCCAGCCGCCGCGCCATCGCGAGCGCCGCGTTGACATGCCCAGCCGGCAGCGAGCGCTCGATCTGGAACGCGTCCTTGACCGCCATCAGCGTCTCGCCGCGTAACACACGCCGGATCGCGTCGATCGCCTCCGGCGGTAGGTGCGAGAGGTTCGCCAAGCGTCTCCTTCTTGACCTTCCCGTCCTCGCGGTAGGAGCGCCGCAGCAGCGTCGCGTTGTACTCCGCCTCCCCCGACCGCCGCCTCGTCGTGACCACGTGCATCGCCCCGCTCGGCCTGGCATGCCTTCCCATGCAAAGAGAGTATATCACATATACGGGATTTAGTCGTGACTACAATATCGGACCGCAAAAAGGCCGGAATCCCCCGCCAATACAGGGATCCCGGCCTCTACAGCCGCTGACTACAGGGGGAACTTCGGGCTAGGGCGCGATTCCCTTGGGAGATTCGCTGGCGCGAATCTCCCGGGTTGCCGCCAACATGAAGCTCGAGCTGGGCGGTACCGCTGACCGGGGCGCGTCTGGGGCGTGGCCGGCCTGCGGGCCGGCCGCGGCAACGGTCAGCCTTCCAATGGGTTGCTGACGCGCCCGTCGAACAGGATCGCGCCCGTCGCGGTGTCGCGCAGGAACAGCAGGAATGGGTGGTCGAGGGTGACCGAGATCAGATCGATCGGCGCCGGTGCCGCCGTCGGCTCGATCGAGATCCCGGTGGCCGCGGCGGCCACGGTGCCGGCTTCGTCGAGCTTCAGCACGGCGGCGTGCTCTACCGCCGCAATCTTCAACGGCGGTCGCGGCGCGATCCCGGAGAAGTCCGCCGCGTCGCTGAATGCGAGCGGGATCCCAAGCGCCGCCAGCACGGTGTTGAGCTCGCTGTGGACGCTCAGCGACAGCCGCGGCATCGACAGGTCCACCAGCGCCGGCGACAACGAGCTGACGATCTGGGCGAGCTTCGTGCTGCTGAGGCCGGCCTCGAAGCCGGGCATCGTGTCGGCGCTGGGCATGATCGCGAGCAGCGCCAAAGACGACTCCTTGTACGGCAGCTCGATCGCCTGATAGCCGGAGCCACGGGCGTAGCGCAGGCTGACCGCGTGATCGTTCATGAACGGCGCGCTGACCGCCTCGCCCTGATCGGGGAAGAACTGCGCCGGCTCCGTGTCGGCGGGATTGAACGGATCCTGCCAGCGGGCTTTGAGGTAGATCGCGTTGGCGAGCACGAGCACGGTCTGCGATGTGATCGTGTCGGGGCCCATCAGATTCGCAATCAACTGCTGCGTGTGGTCGGCAACCCACGCGTTGATCGCCGCCAACGCAGCGCCGGGGGCGTGCGCGAAGTCGGTCAGCTGTGGCGCAACGCCGAAGTTGGCGACCAGCGAGCGCGAAAGCGCCGGTTTCAGAGGCAGGCCGGTCTGCAGCCAGAGGCTGTTGGCGTCATCGAGCGTGGGCTTGCCGTCAGCGGTCGTACCCGTACCCGTGCCAGGGGATCCGGCGCCGGCGAGCAGCTGGGCGAGCAGCGCCCGGTTGGACGCCGCCAGCATGGCCGCGTCGGGCTCGCCGAGCAGCTGCCCGAGTTGGGCGGCGGTCTGTCCGGCGGCGCCCTGATCGACCATCGCCAGCGCGGTCTGCACGCTGTATGGCGACAGCACCACGTTTCCGCCGGCGCCGAGCCTGGGGAGCAAGGCCAGCGCGAGGCGATCGGTGGCCGCCACCGCGGCGCCGGCCCCAGCGGCACCGGCGCCGTCGTTCGCGACCGGGATCCGCGCAGCACCGCTGGTGCTGCTGCTGGTGCGGGCCGTGCGGGCGCTGCTGGTGCTCGTGTGGGCGCCGCAGGCGCATACAGCAAGCACCGCGCCCACCAGCGCCGCAAGCAGGATCGGGTGGCGAAGGCGCGTCACTGCAAGGTACTACGCGCAGGCAACGAATCTGTCACAGCCGGATCCACGACAGCGCGGCGCGCAGGTCGCTAACCTTCGGGTTGTGAGCGATGCGATCCAGGAGCTGCGCACTCGGCTGTACGACACGGCCGTGCGCTTACGCGCCGGAGATCTGGAGCCCGACGCCACGCTCGACCTGATCGAGGAATGCGCACAGCTGGCCTCGCAGGCCGCGTCGCAGGTCGATCTGGATGTGCGTGCGGCGCTCGAGCCGCTACCTTATCTCCCCGGCCAGCTGCCGCTGCCGGCCGCGTAGAAGTGGGCCCACTAGCGGGTCCATACTTGCCCAACGGCGGCCACACCCAAACAAGCACGGCCCCAGCTTATCCTGACCGTTTGCGCCGCACCGTAGACGAGTACCTGCAGGGGTTGTCGTTCGCCGCCGAGGCGGCAGCGGCGGGGCTCGAGGAAGCGATGCGCTACTCGCTGCTGGCCGGAGGCAAGCGCATCCGCCCGGTGCTCGCGCTCGCAACCGCCGAGGCGATCGGACGTGACGGCCGCTCCGTGCTGCCGCTTGCCGCGGCGCTCGAGTTGATCCACACGTACTCGCTGATCCACGACGACCTTCCTGCGATGGACGACGACGACCTGCGCCGCGGCCGGCCAACCTGCCACAAGGCATTCGGCGAGGCAGTCGCGATCCTGGCCGGCGACGGTCTCTACGCCGAAGCGTTCCAGCACCTGCTCGCCCACCAGCCGGGCGAGCCGGCCCATGTGCTCGCCGCGGCAGCCGAGCTCGCATCCGCGACCGGGGTCAGCGGCATGGTCGGCGGTCAGTACCTCGACGTCGCCGGCAGCGCGCCGGCGGGGCCGGACGGGCTGCGGCGACTGCACGTGCTCAAGACCGGCAGGCTGATCCGCGCCAGCATCGAGTGCGTGCTGCTGATCGACGGCTCACAGGAACGTGACACAATCAGGTCATTCAACACATATGCCGGTGAGCTCGGCGTGCTGTTCCAGATCGTTGACGACATCCTCGACGTAGCGGGATCCGAGGAAGCGCTAGGAAAGGCCCTGGGCAGCGACGAGCGTCTCGGCAAGCGGACGTACGTCACCGAGTTCGGCCTGGCAGGAGCGCGCGAGCTCGCCGCAGGGTCACATGCGCGAGCCCGCGCGGCACTGGCGCAGGCGGCCCCGCAGCGGGCCGGAACGCTGGTGCAGATCACCGACTTCATCGCCACCCGCAGCTATTGAGCCCAGTTATCAATGCCCGAGCTTCTGAACCGAATCGACTCCCCCGCGGACCTTCACAACCTCAGCGAAGATGATCTGCAGCGCCTTGCACAGGAGGTGCGCGAGCACATCATCGAGACAGTCGGCGAGATCGGGGGGCACTTCGGAGCGAACCTCGGCGTGTGCGAGATCGCGGTCGCGCTGCATTCGCTGCTGGACTCCCCGAAGGACAAGATCCTCTGGGACGTCGGCCACCAGGCATACCCGCACAAGGTCCTGACCGGCCGCCGCGACCAGCTGCAGACGATCCGCCAATACGAGGGGCTGGCGCCGTTCTGCTCGATGCGCGAGTCCCCTCACGACATCATGGGCGCGGGTCACGCCTCCACCGCGATCGGCTACGCGGTCGGGATCAAAGAGGCGATGCGCCGCGGGCACGGCGAGGACGGCAACGTCGTGGCGGTCGTCGGCGACGGCGCGATGACAGGCGGCGTCGCATTCGAGGCCGTGCACCAGGCCGGCGGCGCCGGAACGCCGATCGTTGTGCTACTCAACGACAACGGGATGTCGATCGCGCCCAACGTCGGGGCTCTGTCGCGGTACTTCAACAGGATGCGCCTGAACCCGAAGTTGTGGCATGCCCGTGAGGACATCGAGGGCGGTCTCAGCAAGCTGCCGGTCGGGATCGGCGCCAAGTTCGAACGCCTCGGCCCACACGTCAAGGAGTCGCTGAAGGCGTTCTGGGCGCCCGGACTATGGTGGGAAGAGCTCGATTGGGCGTACATGGGCGTGGTCGACGGTCACGATGTGCGCGCCCTGCGCCGCGCGCTGCGCGAGGCACTGGCCGCCCAACGACCCGTCGTCGTGCACTGCGCGACGGTCAAGGGCAAGGGCTTCGCGCCGGCCGAGGACGGTGGGCTCGAGGGCATGGAGCGCTGGCACGCCGCCAAGCCCAACTCGATCGCCAACGGCGCGCCGTCGAAGGCGCCGCCGAAGCTCGCCGGCGCCAAGCCGGCGCCGCCCCAGTACACGGAGGTGTTCGGCCGCGCGTTGGTGGCGGAATGTCGCCGCGACGAGCGCGTGCTGGGGATCACCGCTGCGATGAACTCGGGCACCGGGCTCAACATCCTCCAGCGCGAGCTTCCCGAGCGCTACTTCGACGTTGGCATCGCCGAGCAGCAGGCGGTGCTGCTGGCATGCGGCTTGGCGCTGCAGGGATGCAAGCCGGTTGCGGCGATCTACTCAACCTTCCTGCAGCGCGCGTTTGACCAGATCGTGCACGACGTATGTCTGCAGCGCTTGAACGTAACCTTCGCGCTGGACCGAGCGGGCCTAGTCGGCGACGACGGCCCGACGCATCACGGCGTGTTCGACATCGCTTACATGCGCTGCCTGCCGAACATCGTGCTGATGGCTCCGCGCGACGAGGCGATGCTGGTCAACATGCTGCGCACGGCGCTGCTCTACGACGACGGTCCGACGGCGCTGCGCTATCCCCGCGGCGAAGGCCTCGGCGTGCCGCTGCCACAGCACCCCGAGCCGATCGAGGTCGGGACCGGCGAAATCCTGCGCGAAGGCGAGCGCGTGGCGCTGCTGGGGTATGGCAGCGGCGTCGCCAAGGCGCTCGGGGCCGCTGAGATCCTGGCTGAGTGGGGCATCTCGGCGACGGTCGCCGACGCTCGCTTCGCAAAGCCGATCGACGCTGCGCTCGCGACGCAACTCGCCGTTGAGCACGAGTTGCTCGTGACCGTGGAGGAGGGCGTGCTCGCCGGCGGCTTCGGCTCAGCGGTGTGGGAGACGCTCTCGGATGCGGGCACGACGGCGCATATCATGCGCGTCGGCTTGCCCGACCGGTTCGTCACGCACGGCTCCTTGAAGCTGCTTCATGAAGAGGTCGGCTTCACCGCCGAGCGGATCGCGGATCGGATCAGGGCCGCCGTTGTGGACCGAACCGGCGTTCTCTAAAAGCTCGCTTTTTCGGTCCGGCGGGTCCGCGTCGCGCCGATCGCGTACCGTTTCACGGCGGTGAAGCGCGTACGTCTCGATAGCCTACTGTCGGCGCGCGGCGTGTTCGACTCCCGCGCGCGGGCGGCGGCATCCGTGCTGGCTGGCGATGTGCTGCTGCTTCCCGAGCGCCGGCGGGCGCAGAAGCCCGGTCAACTGGTACCGGCTGACGTTCAGTTGGAGGTCGCCAGCCCGCCGCCTTACGTGTCGCGCGGCGGCATCAAGCTCGCCAACGCGCTGGACACATTCGCGCTGCCGGTGGCGGGCGTACTGGCGCTCGACATCGGCGCCAGCACCGGCGGCTTCACCGACTGCCTGCTGCAACGCGGCGCCGCGCACGTGATCGCGCTCGACGTCGCCTACGGCGAGCTCAGCTGGAAGCTGCGCGAGCATCCGCGCGTCAGCGTGATCGAGCGTCGCAACGCCAGGACGCTGGAGGCGAGCGAGCTACCGTACGCTCCCGGCCTGATCGTGATCGACGTGTCGTTCATCTCGCTGCGCAAAGTGCTGCCGGCGGCGCTCGCGTGCGCCGCCGGCACGTTCGATTGCCTGGCGATGGTCAAGCCGCAGTTCGAGGTCGGGCGCGAGCGCCTGGGCAAGGGCGGCGTCGTGCACGAGTCCGCCTGGCGGCGCGAAGCGCTGGTGGACGTCGGACGCGCCGCGCTGGGGCTTGGCGCGTCCGTTCACGGCTTCGCCAGCTCCGGACTCCCGGGACCGAAGGGCAACCGCGAGACGTTCGTGTGGCTGGCGGAAGGCGCCCGTGCCCGCGGCGGCGTCGTCGACCTCGAGCAGGCCGTCGCCGAGGCGCAGGCATGATCGAGATCGGCACGGCCAGCGTGCTCACGCACCGGCGGCCGGCGGAGACGCGCCCAGCGGTGCTGGCGCTGCTGGAGATGGCGCGCGCCGCCGGTGCGCGGCTGCGCTTCGACGTGGCGGAGACGCGCAAGCTGGGGCTGACGCCAGCCGACGGCCTCGAGCTCGACTCCACCGATCTGACCGGCGACGGCGTGCAGATGTGCTTCGCGCTCGGCGGCGACGGCACGATCCTGACGGCGCTGCGCACTTACGCCGGCACCAGCGTGCCCGTGTTCGGAGTCAACTTCGGCGAGATCGGGTTCCTGACCACGGTCGACCGCGAAGACGCCGCCGCGGGCTTCGCGCGCGCGTTTGCCGGCGACTACGAGGTGCTGGCGCTACCCGCCCTGTCGGTCTCCGGTCCGGTCGTGAACGGGATCGCGATGAACGACGTATCGCTGCACCGCCAGCACGGCAACCGCGTCGCGGATCTCGCCTACGCGGTCGGTCCCGACGAGATCGGCCGCGTCCGCTGCGACGGGCTCGTGGTGGCAACGCCCGCCGGGTCGACCGGCTACAACCTCGCCAACGGCGGCCCCGTGATGGCCTGGGGGGTGGAAGGCTTCGCGGTCTCTTTCATCGCGCCGCATTCGCTGACCGCGCGCTCCCTGATCGTCGCCCCCGGCGACGCGCTGTCGGTCCGCAACCGCTCCGAGGAGGAGACCGTGGACGTGGCGATCGACGGCCGTCCGGTGTCGGTGCTGGACGCAGGCGGAATCGTCGAGGTCAAGTTCGACGAGCGCACGGCACTGCTTGCGCAGCTGCCGGGGGCGACCTTCTACGGCCGCCTGCGCGAGAAGTTCGGGCGGCTCGCGACGGTGCCGTGACGGTTCGCCAGGCCGACGCGTGATACGGCAGTTCGACGCGAAACGTCTGCCATCGGCGACGTTTCGCGTCGAGCTGTCCGATCGTCGTGCGTCCCTGATGGGCATCCGTCTTGGACGGCTGCTACATAGGAAGGCATGCTGTACGAACTGCGCGTCGAGAACCTGCTGCTGATGGAGCGGGCCGAGCTGCGGCTGGCCCCGGGGCTGAACATCCTGACGGGCGAGACCGGCGCGGGCAAGACGCTGCTGGCGCACGCGCTCGACCTGCTGCTGGGCGGCAAGGCGCGGGCCGGAATCGTCCGCGAAGGGGCGCAGGAAGCGTACGTCGAAGGGGTGTTCTCACTCCCGGACGCGATCTCGGGCGGGTCCGACGAACGGATCCCCGCGGACGCACAGGAGCTCGTGCTAGCCCGGCGGGTATGGCCGGACGGGCGTACGCGCGCCTACGTCTGTGGCCGTGCGGCGACGCTCGCCGACCTACGTGAGCTTGGTGGGGCGATGCTTTCGTTCTACGGCCAGCACGAGCACCGCAAGCTGATGCTGGCGGCGGCCCAGTTGGAGGCGCTCGACGCCTACTGCGCCGGCCGCCAGCCGGCGCTTCGCCGCGCGCTGGGGACCCTCTGGGAGCGCGTGAACGGGCTGACGCGGCGCGCAGATGAGCTGCACACGCTCGCCGGCGCGCGCGAGCGAGAGCTCGATTTGATCGCCTTCGAGCTGGACGAGATCGAAGCAGTCGCGCCCGGCGAAGCGGAGGAGCACGAGCTGCTGGCAGAGCGCGAGCGCCTGCGCCACAGCGAGACGCTGCGCCTCGCCGCGGGCGCCGGCGCGGATGCGCTCGCGCCGGAGCAAGGAGACGGTGCGAGCGTGCTGCTGGCCGCCGCGGCGGCCGAGCTGGACCGCGCGGCTGCGTTCGATCCGGCGCTCGGGTCGCTGTCGGAGCGCATGGCGGCGCTGAGCTACGAAGCCGACGACCTCGCCGCCGAGCTGCGCTCCTACCTGGACGGGATCGAGGCTGAGCCCGGCCGGCTCGAGCAGGTCGAGGAGCGGTTGTCGCTGTTCGCGCGGCTGTCGCGCAAGCACGGTGGCACGGTCGCGGAGGTTCTGGCGCACGCAGGGCGCTGCCGCGTCCGTCGCGAGGAGCTCGAGCACGCGGAGGTCGCGCTCGACGGCGCCGAGGGCGAGCTCGGGAGCGCTCGTGCTGAGCTCGACCGGCTCGCGGGCGAGCTCAGCGCCGCACGCCAACTTGCGGCGCCCGCGCTCGCGCAAGCCGTCCGCGCGCGGCTCGCGGAGCTGGCGATGGGGGACGCCCAGTTCGAGGTCGACGTGCGCCCGCGCGAGGACGGGTGCGGCCCGCGCGGGGTCGACACGGTCGAGTTCCGGATCGCAGCCAACAGTGGACTACCGGCCGGTCCGCTGCGCGAGGTCGCCTCGGGCGGTGAGCTCTCGCGCGTGATGCTGGCGCTGCTCAGCGTCGCCCACGCTGGCGGCGCGGGCGAGTCGTCCGGCGGGCTGCTGGTGTTCGACGAGATCGACGCCGGCATCGGTGGCCACACCGCGCGGGCGGTCGGTGAGCACCTGCGCGAGCTTGCACGGGGGCGTCAGCTGCTGTGCATCACCCACCTGCCGCAGGTTGCGGCGCTGGCGCAGCGCCATTTCACGATCGTCAAGGACGCTTCGCGCTCGCCGGCGCGCACGACGGTCACCGCGCTCGACGGCGACGGCGTGGTCGGCGAGCTCGTGCGGATGCTGGGCGCTGCCGACGACGACCGCGCTGCCCGCGGGCACGCGCGCGAACTGCTGCGGACCGCGTGATCAGGGCGCGCGCATAACGTCCGGCGGGGGCGCTACGGTGGTTTTTGCACGGCTAAACTGAACCGAAGGAAGACTTGATGACCCAAGCCGAAACAAGGTTCATCTTCATAACCGGCGGGGTCGTATCGTCGCTGGGCAAGGGGATCGCGGCGGCGTCGATCGGACGCTTGCTCGTCTCGCGCGGCCTTGACGTACAGCTGCAGAAGTTCGACCCCTACATCAACGTCGACCCGGGGACGATGTCGCCTTATCAGCACGGCGAAGTGTTCGTGACCGAGGACGGCGCCGAGACCGACCTCGACCTCGGTCACTACGAGCGCTTCGCCGATGCGAACACGAGCCGGGCATCGAACGTCACGGCTGGGGGCATCTACAACACGGTGATTCGCCGCGAGCGCCGCGGTGACTATCTCGGCGCGACCGTCCAGGTCGTGCCGCACATCACCGACGAGATCAAGCACCGGATCCGGCTGATGGCGGATTCGAGCGAGGTCGACTACGTGATCACCGAGATCGGCGGCACCGTGGGTGACATCGAATCACTGCCGTTTCTGGAGGCGATCCGCCAGTTCCCGGTCGATGTCGGTCGGCGCCGTTGCATGTTCATCCACCTGACGCTGGTTCCATACATCAAGCACGCGGGCGAGCTCAAGACCAAACCGACGCAGCATTCGGTCAACGAACTGCGGCGCATCGGGATCGCGCCCGACATGGTCATGTGCCGCTCCGAGGCCAAGCTCTCAGCCGACATCCGCCGCAAGATCGCACTGTTCGCCAGCCTTCCCGTCGAAGCCGTCGTGTCCGCCTATGACGTCTCCAACATCTACCGGGTGCCGCTCGCCTTCCACGAGGAGGGAGTCGATAATTACATCCTCTCCGAGCACTTCGGGGTGGATACGCCTGAGCCGAACCTGGGCGCCTGGGCGGACATCATTCAGCGTGCGCGGGAAAGCACCGCCGAAGTGAAGATCTCGCTCGTCGGCAAGTACGTCAAGCTCGAGGACGCATACCTGTCGGTGGTCGAGGCGCTTCGCCACGCCGGCGTTCATCACCGCGCACGTGTCGACGTGCAATGGATCGACTCGGAGTCGGTGTTCGAACCCTCGGTCGAGGCGCGCCTACGCAGCTCCGACGGGATCCTGATCCCCGGCGGCTTCGGCGGCCGCGGCTTCGAGGGGAAGATCGCGGCGGCACGAATCGCGCGCGAGGAGCGGATCCCCTATCTGGGGGTCTGCCTCGGCATGCACGTCGCGGTCAGCGAGTTCGCCCGGCACGTCGCCGGTATGGACGGAGCCAACTCGACCGAAATGGATCCCGAGACGCCGTTCCCGGTGATCGACCTGCTGCCCGAGCAAAAGGAGATCTCCGACATGGGCGGGACCATGCGGCTCGGTGCCGACCCGATCAAGCTGCACCCGGGGACGCGGGCGCGGGACCTATACGACGAGGCGGTCGTCTACGAGCGCCACCGTCATCGTTACGAGGTCAACAACCACCTGCGCCGGCGGCTCGAGGCGGCCGGACTGATCTGCTCGGGAACGTCGCCCGACGAGCGCCTGGTCGAGATCATCGAACTGGCGCATGACGTGCATCCGTTCTACGTCGCCTCACAGTTCCACCCCGAGTTCAAATCGAGGCCGGAGCGTCCGGCGCCGCTGTTCCGGGAGTTCATCGGAGCCGCCCTGCAGCGCGCGTGCGACTTGGCTGCGCATACGGCATCGGTGGCCTAGCGAGCTAGTGGACCATCCTGCAATCCCCGGAACTTCCAGGTCGGCCCACTAGTGGGTCGACCCCCAAGCCGATCGCGGCCGCGGCCCGTTCCGGCGATGCCGGCGTGACACGCGCCAGCGAGTCCGAGCGCAGCCGGCTGCACGAGACGTTCGCGACGCTGTGCCGGATCGAGAGCCCAACCGGGCACGAGCGTCAGTGCGCAGACTGGATCAAGCGTGAGCTGCAGGCGCTCGGCCTGCAGGTGAGCGAAGATGGCGCCGGCGCGGCGACCAGATCTGACGCCGGCAACCTCTACGTGCGCATCCCGGGCGCCGGCACGCGCTGGCTGATGATGTGCGCGCACATGGACACGGTGCCGCCGAGCGCGCCAGTGGACCCGGTCCTGCGCGACGGCGGCTGGGAGAACGCCAACCCGGGCATCCTCGGTGCCGACAACAAATCCGCCGTGGCGGCCCTGATCGAACTGGCACGCCGTCTGTCGGACGCAGACAAAGCGCCCGATGTCGGCCTGGAACTGGTGTTCACCGTGTGCGAGGAGAACGGACTGAACGGTGCCAAGGCGTTCGACGTCGGCGTCCTGCAGAGCGAGCTCGGTTACGTGTTCGATCACGCCAGCCCGCTCGGCGAGATCGTCGTCGCGTCCCCCACCTATCAGCGCATCACCGCCGAGGTCCGCGGCCGCGCCGCGCACGCCGGAATCAGGCCGCAGGACGGCGCCAGCGCGATCGCTGCGGCAGCAAAGGCGATCGCGACGATGCCGTTGGGGCGCATCGACGTGCAGACCACCGCCAACATAGGCACGATCGCGGGCGGCACGGCCACCAACGTCGTGCCCGAGCGCTGCAGCTTGCAAGGAGAGGTAAGGGGACTCGACGAGCAGCGCCTGGGCGCCGTCCTCACCGAGCTGATCGATGCCCTCCAAGACGCCGCCGACGCCGGCGCCTGCGACCTCGACCTGAACGTCGAGCGGGTATTCAGCGGCTACCGTGCGAAGCCCGGCGAGCGGGCGATCCTGCTGGCCAAGCGAGCGCTGGAAGCGATCGGCTACGAGCCGCGCCTGATCGAAAGCGGCGGCGGCTCGGACGCCAACGCGCTGCGCCGCATGGGGTTTGAGTGCGTGTGCCTCGCGAACGGAACCGAGCGCAACCACGAGCCAGGCGAGCGCGTCAGCGTCGAGGCGCTCGAAGCCGGCCTCGACCTCGCCCTCGCGCTCCTGGAGCAGGCCGGCGAGCCAGGGACGGAGGGGACCGGCGATGAGTCAGGGACGGCGGGGACCGGCGATGAGCCAGGGACGGAGGGGACCGGCGATGAGCCAGGGACGGCGGGGACCGGCGATGAGCCAGGGACGGAGGCTGGGAAGTGAACGAATTCGAGCGGATCGCATCCGAGACGGCGTGGACGGGACGCTTCATCAGTGTCGGCGTCGAGCGCTTCCGGTTCGCGGACGGAGCCGAGGTCACGCGCGAGAAGGTCTGGCATCCCGGCGCGGTCGGCATTCTTGCGATCGACGATCTCCACGTCTGGCTGACGCGCCAGCCGCGCGAGGCGGCGGGTATCGCGGACTCGCTGGAGATGCCGGCCGGCAAGCTGGACGTCCCCGGGGAGCCGCCCCTGCGGACCGCCAAGCGCGAGCTCGTGGAGGAGATTGGCAAGCACGCCGCGCGCTGGGAGGAGATTCTCGCGTTCTGGACGAGCCCGGGCTTCAGCGACGAACGCGTCTGGCTGTACCTCGCGACTGACCTAGGCGACGCTGCCAACGGCCCGGAGCCCGAGGAGGGCGAGCGCATCGAGATCGTTCCCTGGCCGCTGAGCAAGCTCGATGAGGCGATTGCTCAGTGCGAGGACTCCAAGACGCTGATCGCGCTCTTGTGGCTGGCCCGGCGCATCGGCAGGAGCCACGCCGCTCAGCACGAATAACTTGACTATGGGCACCCTACAGGCTGCCGCCTCGCCGCCGTCGCCTACGCAGCTGACCGAGCTGACGCTCGACTTCCTCGCCTACCTCGAGCTCGAGCGCGGCCTCTCGCGCAACACGCTCGAGGCGTATCGCTCGGACCTGCAGCAGTACGGGGCGTTCCTCGAGCGCCGCGGCGTGGGCGTGCTCGAGGCCAGTCCACCCGATCTCGCCGCATTCGTCAGCGAGCTCGCGGGTGGCCTCGAAGGCAGGCGAGCGGCGGCGCCCGCGACTTTACAACGCAAGATCGCATGCATGCGGTCCTTCTACCGCCACCTGCGCCGCGAGCAGATCCTTGAAGCTGACCCCACTCGCGAGCTGCGCCCACCGCGAGCCCGAGGACGATTGCCCACCGTCCTGAGCCGCGACGAGGTCAACCTGCTGCTCGCGCAGCCCGCCGGCACCGGTCCAGCCGCCCTGCGCGACCGGGCGCTGCTGGAGACGATGTACGCGTGCGGCCTGCGCGCCACCGAGGCGATCACCCTGCGGCTCGACGAGCTCGACCTCGAATCCGCGATCCTGACCGCGCGCGGCAAAGGCTCGAAGGAGCGCATCGTGCCGATCGGGGGCAAGGCCGTGAGCACCCTGCGGATCTACCTCGAGCGGGCCCGTCCGCAGCTGGTCGGGCTGCGCGAGGAGGGGTGTGTGTTCGTCAACTTGCGCGGCGCCGGCCTCTCGCGCCAGGGTCTGTACAAGATCGTCCAGCAGCACGCGCGCAGTGCCGGCCTGGATCGCCGCATGAGTCCCCACACCTTGCGCCACACGTTCGCGACGCACCTGCTCGCCGGCGGCTGTGACCTGCGCTCTCTGCAGGAGATGCTCGGACACGCCGACATCGCCACCACGCAGATCTACACGCACCTGTCGGCGGATCGCCTGCGCGACGTGTACTTCGAATCGCACCCGCGCGCACAGCTGGCGAAGGCCCGCGTGCCGGACGACGCTTAGACCGGGTGGGTGCCGGCGCGACCGGGCGCGTGCCGACGCGACCGGGCCACGAGCGGCGCGACGCGTGGAGGTGCCAGAATCGTTGGGTGGTTGCGATCCGGGCCTGCGCAGCGTGAAGCGGGCGTTCGTGGTTGTGCTCGACGCCTGCGGCGTCGGCGCCCTGCCCGACGCCGCGGACTACGGCGACGCCGGCACGAACACGCTCGGTCATCTGGCGCAGGCGGTCGGCGGCCTTTCGCTGCCGGCGCTCCAAGCGCTCGGCCTAGGCTCGATCTTGCCCCTGGTCGGGGTCGCCCCGGCGCGAGCGCCGGTGTTGCACGGGCGGCTGCACGCGATCGGCTACGGCAAGGACTCGGGCACAGGCCACTGGGGGCTGATGGGCGTCGCCTGCACGCAGCCGCAAGCCACTTTCCCCGGCGGCTTTCCGCCAGAGATCGTCACGATCGTCAGGCAGGCCAGCGGTCGCGAGGTGATCTGCAACCAGCCCTACAACGGACTCGACGCGATCGAGGACTTCGGCGCCGAGCAGCTGCAAAGCGGCGCGCTGATCCTGTACACCAGCCAGGATTCGGTGTTGCAGATCGCAGCGCACGAGGACGTCGTGCCGCCCGCAGAGCTCTACGAGATCTGCGCGCAGGTGCGGGCGCGGATGACTGGCGAGTACGCGATCGGGCGCGTGATCGCGAGACCGTTCCGGGGCACCGACGGCCACTTCGAACGGACCGGCGGTCGCCGGGACCTGTCGCTTCCACCGCCTTCGCGCTCATATCTCGAGGAGCTCCAGGACGCGGGCGTGCCGGTCCACAGCGTCGGCAAGGTCGGTCAGCTGTTCGCGGGGGTTGGGATCGACGTTCAGCATCCGGGCTCCAGCAACGCCGTCGCGCTGGCCTGCACCGGCGAGCTGATTGCCGACCTCGAGCACGGCCTCGTGTTCACCAACCTGATCGACACCGACCAGGTCTACGGACATCGCCACGACCTCGCGGGATTCGCGGGCGCGCTGCGCGAGATCGACGCCCACGTCGCGCGTTGGGGGGCGATGCTCGGCGAGGAAGACATGCTCGTGCTGACCGCCGACCACGGCTGCGACTTGACCGCCGCGCACACCGATCACACGCGTGAGTACGCACCACTGCTGGCGGACTTCGAGGGTCACCGCTCGCGCCGCCACGACGGGCCGCTCGCGGATGTCGGCGCGAGCGTGCTGATGTGGTTGACGGGCCACAGCGCCCCTGGTTTGCCAGGAACGTCGTTCGTGTGACGAGGAGCTTTGGACGTTGACCCCGTATGGCGATGTGAACGTCCAGGGCTTAGGGCACCTGCAGCCTGTCCGAATTACCCCGCGCACGTCTGGCGGCGGCGGACCTTAGGGTGCTGACGTGCCGGAGCTGCCCGAAGTCGAGACGATCCGCCGCCAGCTGGCGCCGCACATAGAGGGCGCGACGATCTCCTCAATCGAGATCCTCGACCCGCGCTGGTCACGCCCGCTGGCGCCGGCGCAGCTGGAGGCGGAGCTCACCGGCGCGCGCGTGGAGCACCTCCGACGCGCCGGCAAGTACCTGATCTGGGAGCTCTCCGGCGATCGCTTCCTGCTCGTGCACCTGCGGATGACGGGCGCGCTGCTGTTCGACCCGCCGTCCGAGCCGGCGCACACGCGCGTGCGCTTCGCGCTGGGCGACGGGCACCGGCTCGTGTACGTCGATCCCCGTCGCTTCGGCACGGCGCACCTCTTGCACGGGGCTGATGCGCTCGCGCGCTACCTCGCCGATCGCCTCGGCGCCGAGCCCTTCACGGAGGCGTTCACGGCTGCCCACCTGCAGGCGATCGCGCGCGGGCGCACGACGCCGATCAAGTCGTTCCTGCTCGACCAGCGCCGGATCGCGGGGGTCGGCAACATCTACGCGGACGAGGCGCTGTTCCGCGCCGGGATCCATCCGCTGCGTCCGGCCGGACGCCTGAGCGCCGCCCAATGGCGCCGGTTACAGACGGCCGTCGAGCTCGCCCTGACGGCGGGGATCGACGCCAAGGGCGCCTCGATCGACGACTTCCGCCACGTCGACGGAGCCCGCGGCTCCTTCCAGGACGCCTTCCTCGTGCATCGCCGTGAGGGGCTCGCGTGCCCGACGTGCGGGGGGAAGATCCGCAAGCTCGTGGTCGGCGGCCGCGGCACGTACACATGCGAGCATTGCCAGCCGCGCCCGCGGACGCGGCATGCCGCACAGCGCTGAGCGCCCGCACGCGGGCGCGGCATGCCGCCCAGCGCTGAGCGCCCGCACGCGGGCGCGGCATGCCGCCCAGCGCTGAGCGCCCGCACGCGGGCGCGGCGTGCTGCTTGCACAGCGATAAGCGCTTGCAGGGGAGCGCGGCGGGCTTGCACAGCGGCTGAGCGCATGCATGCATGCATGCGGGCGGGCAGCGGCGCGCGCGGCCTCCTGGCGCCCGGTCTACTGAGGGGTGCGTCGGAGCTGCAGGCCGGCCTCGAACGCGCGCAGCGCATCGTCGACGGTGACCTCGAAGCTGGCGCCCGCGTCGTCGAGGACGGTGAGAGCGGCCGCGAGGACAGCGCCGATCACGCCGCCCGCGAGTACGCGCACCTGCAGATCATCGCCGCGGCGTCCGGTCCGCTCGGCGACCAGCGCGGCCATCAGCTGTATCGCCACGAGCAGCTGGTCGAGCATTCGCGCCCGCAGTTCTGGGACCGTGAAGGTCAGCCGCGTGCGCTCACGCTGGTCGGCGAGCTGCTCTCGCGTGAGCTGCGTGAACGCCTCCTGGATTGCCACGCGCAGCGCGGCGATCGCGTCCAGCTCGGGCGGCTGGACGGCTACGAGACGGCTACGAGACGGCTACGCGACGGCTACGAGACGGCTACGAGCTCGCCAAGCCGCCCCGCCCGGTCGGCCTCGCGCAGTTGGTCGAAGCCGCCGATCGAGGTACCGTTGATCACGATCTGTGGAAACGTGAACATACCGGTGATCCGCGCCAGCTCGGCGCGAGCGTCCGGGTCACGTGCCAAATTGATCTCCTCGAACGGAATCCCGCGGCGCTCGAGCAGTTTCTTGGCCCCGGTACAGAACGGACACATATCGGTCGTGTAGACGGTGACTGGCTTCATCACTTCATTAAGTATAGCATGGGTCTGACGCTTCAGACGGACGCGATCGTCCTGCGCTCGATCCGTTACGGCGAGGCTGACCGGATCCTGCACATGTACACCCTCGATCGCGGACGCGTGTCGGCGATCGCAAAAGGCGCTCGGCGCACACGCAGCCGTTTCGGCGCGCGGCTGGAACCATTTTTCCAGATTTGCGTGTCACTGCACGAGGGTCGCGGCGACCTGTACACGGTGACCGGGGCCGACACGATCGACGCCCGCCCCGGGCTGCGCGACAGCGCCGCGGCGCTCGACGCCGCGGCGCGCGCCTGCGACGCGGTCGCGCGCCTGTTCGAGACCGGCGATCCGCACCCGGAGGTATTCACGCTGCTGGCCAACGAGCTGACGCTCCTGGCGGGAGCCGGGGCAGGAGCAGGCCACGCTGGGCCGGCGAACGCGCTCGCCTTCCGTCTGAAGCTGCTGCTCGCGGCGGGGATCGTGCCGCAACTGGGCTCGTGCGTGAGCTGCGGCGAGCGCGAGCATCTGATCGGGTTTGATCCGTCCGCCGGGGGCGTGGTCTGCAGCGCCTGCGAGTCGTCGGCGTTCGTGCTGGGCGAGGCGGCGTACGGGTTCCTCGTAGGAGCGCTCGGGAGACCGCTCGCCAACGCCCCGCAGGCGCCACCCCAGGCGCTGCGCCAGGCCGAACGGGCGATCCGCGAGACGGCCGAGCACCACGCGCACGTTCGCCTTGCGCCCCTTGCGCTGGCAGAATCCTCGGCGTGAGCACCAGCGCCTCGAGCACCAGCGAACCGGCCCGGCACGCGCACCCGTCCGGGCCGGTCGCAGAGCGCTTCGCGCAGCGGGTGCGCGAGCGCGAACTGGCCGAGCTGTCCAGCCTGGCGACGCCGTCATACCCGGCGGTGCGCGAGTACCCCGAAGACGACTGCGGGCTGCGCACGCCGTTCCAGCGCGACCGCGACCGGATCGTCCACAGCAAGGCGTTCAGGCGGCTCAACCACAAGACGCAGGTGTTCATCGCGCCGCGCGGCGACCACTACCGCACGCGCCTGTCGCACACGCTCGAGGTAACCCAGGTGTCCCGCACGGTCGCGCGTGCACTGTCGCTCAACGAGGACCTGGTCGAGGCGATCTCGCTCGGCCACGATCTCGGCCACCCGCCGTTCGGCCACATCGGCGAGGAGTCGCTGGACCACTGCCTCTCGCAGCGGTTCGGCATGCCGTTCCTGCACAACGAGCACTCGGTGCGGATCGTGGAGGTGCTCGAGCGCGACGGACAGGGACTGAACCTGACTGAACCCGTACGCGACGGGATCCGCGGGCACTCGGGCCGCGCCCAGGAACCGGCGACGCTCGAGGGCCGGATCGTGCGGCTGGTCGACCGCATCGCCTACATCAACCACGACATCGACGACGCGATCCGCGCCGGCGTCATCACCCAGCGCGACCTGCCATCCGCTCCGATCGCGGTGCTCGGCGACAGCGGCCGCCAGCGGATCGACCGGCTCGTGCACGACCTGGTCGAGCACTCCGATCGCGCCGGCGCGATCGTTCAGGGCGAGGAGGTGGGCGGAGCGATGGCGCAGCTGCGCGCGTTCATGTTCGAGCGGGTCTACCTCGGCGCCGAGGCGACCAGCGAGCACACGAAGGTCGACATGGTCGTGCGCACACTGTTCGATCACTACTGCACGCACCCCGAGCAGATTCCGGCGTCGATCCCCGCCGGCGAGCTCGAACGCCGGGTGACCGATCACCTCGCCGGCATGACCGACCGCTTCTGCATCGCGCAGTTCGAGGCGCTCAGCATCCCCGCGTCGTTCGCGTCGTGAGCCGGTGAGCCTCTACACGGCCGATTCGCGCGACCGCGTGCGGGAGGCGGTCGACATGGTGTCCCTGGTCGAGTCCAAGCTGGAGTTGCGCCGCGCCGGCGTAAATAGCTATTTCGGCTGCTGCCCGTTCCACGAGGAGCGCACCGCGTCGTTTCACGTCAGCCCCGACGAGAAGCTCTACCACTGCTTTGGCTGCTCGGAGTCGGGGGACCCGTTCGATTTCGTCATGCAGACCGAGGGGCTCGACTTCAAAGGGGCGCTCGAATTGCTGGCGGACCGCTTCGGCGTGGCCCTGCAGACCGAGGAGGAAGACCCCGAGGCGGCCGCTGCCCGCGAGCGGCGCGAGCGCCTGTACTCGCTGCTCGGGCGCGCTGCGGCCTTCTACGAGCGCTACCTGTGGGAGGCGCAGGAGGCGCAGGATGCGCGTGACTACCTAGCCGGGCGCGGCTTCGGTGAGCAGGCGCTGCGTGAGTTCCGCGTCGGCTACGCCCCCAGCGCCTGGGACCGCATGCTGCTCGCGTCGCGACGCAGCGGTCACAGCGACGAGGAGCTTCTGGCCGCGGGGCTGGCGAAGCGCTCCCGGACAAGGCCCGGTCAGCTGTACGACTTCTTCCGTGGCCAGATCTTGTTCCCGACCGCCGACCAGCGCGGGCGCGTGCGTGGCTTCGGCGCTAGGACGATGGGGGAGGGCCGTGGACCGAAGTACGTCAACACGCCGGACGGCGATCTCTACCACAAGCGCGAGGTCCTGTACGGGATCGAACGCGCCCGCGCGAGCGCCGCCAAATCGGGACGCATGGTCCTCGTGGAGGGCTACACCGACGTGATCGCGATGCACGAGGCGGGGATCGGCAACGTTGTCGGGATCATGGGGACCGCCCTGACCGAGCAGCAGGTCAGCGGACTGCAACGCGTCTGTGGCGTGCTCGAACTGTGCCTCGACGCCGACCGCGCCGGCCAGCAGGCGATGCTGCGTGCGGCGCAACTCGCCGGCGACTCCAAGCTCGAGCTGCGGGTCGTGGCGCTGCCGGCCGGTGCGGACCCCGCCGAGGTGATCTCCAAACAGGGCCCGGAGACGATGCGCGAGCGCGTGCAGGCGTCGGTGCCGTTCGTCGTGTTCGCCGTGCAGCGGGTCCTGGAGGGGCACGACCTGAGCAGCGCCGAGGGCAAGGATCGGGCGTTCGCGGAGCTGGCGCCGCTGCTTGCGCCGCTGCCCCCGAGTGGCCTGCGCGATCAGCTGGCGCAGCGGATCGCGGGCGCGCTCGAGCTGTCCGAGACGCGGCTGGCGGGCCTGCTTGCCGCCAGCGCCTCAAGCGGCAACGGCAACGGATACGGGGGCCCCGGCGCGCCACGAACCGGCCCTGGGACGCGCCGCGACGCCATTGGGCCGCGCGGCGCGGGCGCCGCCGGCGAGCCGGTGTCCGTGGACCAGGGCTTGCGCGCCGAGCGCGAATTCCTGGCGCTGTGCATCGCCCTGCCGCAGCAGGGCGATACGGTACTGGCGGCGATCGACGCCGAGGCGTTGCTGTCCAGCGAGCTGCTGCGTCGCGTCGCTCGGTATCTCGCCGGACGCACGAGCGCGCCGCTGCAGGCGCTACCGGCCGACGACGACGAGCTCGCGCAGACGATCAGAGACCTCGCCGACCGTGCCAAGCGGGGCGCGCCGCAACCGCCCGTCGCCCTCGAGCATGCGCGGCTGCTGCTGGAGCTCGCGCGCCTGGACCGCGCGATCAGCCGTGCGCGCGCGGTGCGCGCGCCTGGGATCGCGAAGCTCGCACAGGAGCGCCAGGATGTCCGCGGCGCGATCAGCGCGCTCGGGATCCGGCTTGACCAGACCTTGTAGCGGCGCGCACCGGTACAGTTGCAGCCGGACACCTGCTCGCTCAAAGGTCAGCAGCGAGGTCCCAGTTTCGGACATTTCCGGGGTAGCTCAATCGGCAGAGCATTCGGCTGTTAACCGAAGGGTTGTGGGTTCGAGTCCCACCCCCGGAGCTCCGCGCCAGATCGTGAGATCGTGCCGGATGCCGCCCTCGTAGCCACGAAGCACCCGGGCCCCGGAGGCCCACCCGCACCGCCGCGACAATGTTGGCGCTCAGACGTTAGAGCGGTGGCGCCGCGCGAGCTGCTCGACCAGCTCCGCCGCCTTGCTCGCGCCGTCGTTGACCGCCGCCCACGCGGCCAGCTCGCGGGCACGGGCGGCGTAGGCGTCGTTTTCGAGCACGCGGCAGACGGCTGCGCGCACCGTCAGCGGCGTCATGAACCGCCACGGCAGCCGCACGCCGACGCCCGCCCAATCTACGCGCGCGGCGTTCTCGCCCATGTCGCCGCTGTGGGGCACCGCCACCACCGGGCGGCCGCTGACGAGCGCGCGCGCGAGCGTGCCGTGGCCGACGTGGCAGACGATCGCGGTGGCCTGGGGCATCGTGCGCGAATACGACAGCCAGTTGACCAGCGACGTGTTGGCGCCGACGCGCGCGGAGCGCGCCAGAGGCCGGCGGTTGGCGCTCGCCAGCACCCGCACCGGCAGGCCGCGGAGCCCGGAGATCGCGCTGCGCAGCATCCGCTGCTGGGGATCCTGCGCGGTCGAGGGCGCGATTAGGATCAGCGGGCCGCTGCCCGCGGGCAGCGGCACATCTTCGAACGGCGGCTCCCACAGCAGCGGCCCCACGACCTTGACGTGCGCCGGCCAATGCCGCGGGTACTCGAGCGCCGGAAACGTGCCGACTAGGCAGAGCTCGGTGCTGAGCCCCCCGTGCAGGCGTGAGATCTCGGGTAACCCGAGTTCGCGCCTGACCGCGTTGAGGTCTGCGCGCCCCTGGCGCAGGCCGAACTCGAGCGGGCGCTCGAACAGCTGCCAGAAGCGAGCACCGGCGGCGGTGCGCGGCAGCCGCGCACCGGTCGCATAGGGCGGAAACCCGGGCCCGGCAACCGGGTAAAGATGCGGCACCAGCGTCGCGACCGGAACCCCCTCCAGCTCGCCCGCGAGCGCCGGCGCGAGCGTCAGGATATCGTGCACGACGACGTCGGCCGCGCGCGCGGCGAGCGCACGGCGCGTCGTCGGGGTGGCCAGCGCGACGGCCTCGTAGGGCGTCGGGGGATGCCGGCGCACGGGCGGGCCCGGGTGCTCGGGAGCGGCGACAAACTCCATCCCGGCCCTGGTCACGGGCTCGCGCCAGCGCGACCAGGTTTCGAACGTGACCTCGTGCCCTCGCGCGACCAGCCGCTCACCGAGCGCCAGCATCGGGAACGCGTGGCCGGGCTGTCCGAAAGCGCCGAGGAAGATCCGCAACGCGGGGGCGCTCAAGCCGCGAGCTCGGCGATCATGCGCACCTGCTCGAGGGTCTGCTGGCGGCCGGCGGCGACCGGCAGGACGATCAGCGTCCCGACCCCGGCCTCGCGGAACGCGTGCAGCCGCTCGCGCACGACGCCTGGAGGGCCGCACAGCGAGACGAGATCGATCAGCTCGTCGGGTAGCGCCGCACAGGCCTCGGCCTGGTGGCCGCTGAGGAACAGCTCCTGCACTGCAGCCGCCGCCTGCTCGAACCCGTACTGCGCCGCTAGGCGGTTGTAGAAGTTCTGCTTGCGTGAGCCCATGCCGCCGAGGTAGAGCGCCAGCCCTGGGCGCATGTAGTCACGGGCGAGCTTGCGATCCTCGCTGACGTGTGCGCAGACGATCGGGGCGATCTCGAAGTGCTGCAGCGAACGTCCCACGCGGCTCGCGCCCGCTGCCAGCAGCCCGCGCAAGGCGCCGACGTGCTCGGGTGAGAAGAAGGTCGGCAGCCAGCCGTCGGCGATCTCGCCGGCCAGCGCGGTGTTGTTGGGACCGATCGCCGCGAGGTAGATCGGGATCCGTTCCTGCGCCGGCTTGATCGTCAGCTTCAGCGCCTTGCCGGGGCCGTCCGGGAGCGGCAGCTCGAGCGTCTCGCCGTGGTAGACGACGCGCTGCCCCGACAGCGCCATGCGGACCACCTCGACGTACTCGCGCGTGCGCTGCAACTGGTGCGCGAAGCGCTGCCCGTGCCAGCCCTCGGCGACCTGCGGTCCGGAGCTACCAAGCCCGAGCAGCATCCTCCCGCCGGACAGGCGGTCAATCGTGGCGGCGGTCATCGCTGTCATCGCCGGGCTGCGAGCGGGCATCTGGAAGATCCCGGCGCCGAGCTTGATCGTGCTCGTCGCCGCCGCCAGCCAGGCGAGCACGCTGGCGGCGTCCGAGCCGTAGGCCTCCGCCGCCCAGACCGAGTCATAGCCGCAGCGCTCGGCTTCCCTGGCGACCAGCAGCTGGTCCTCGGCGCCCATCGTCAGGCCCCAGTATCCGATGTTGACAGCGAGCTTCATGTATCGGTTCTCGTTTTGAACGTTATGCGAAACGATGCGAACATACTCGTTGTGCGGGTTGCGATCACGGGAGCCACGGGGACGATCGGGGCTGCACTGGCTCGCTCGCTGGCGAACCGGGGAGACGCGGTGATCGCGCTCTCGCGCGACGTGCAGCGCGCCGGGCGCGTGCTCGGTGCCGGCGTGCAGGCGCGCGCCTGGGCGGATCCTACGGCGGCCGCGCCGGAGGCGTCGGCGCTGGCCGGTGCCGACGCGGTCGTCAACCTGCTCGGCGAGCCGATCTCACAGCGCTGGTCGGACGCCGCCAAGCAGCGCATCAGGGACTCGCGCGTGCTGGGCACGCGTAACCTCGTCGCGGGCCTGCGCGCGCTCCCTGCCGGGGAGCGCCCAAGGGTGCTCGTCTCGCAGTCGGCGACCGGCTTCTACGGGCCACTCGGCGAGCAGACGGTAGACGAGCGCGCGCCGGTCGGCTCGGACTTCCTGGCCGGCGTCGTGCGCGACTGGGAAGCCGAGGCGCTGGCCGCGGGCGAGGATCTGCGCGTCGTGATGACGCGCACCGGCGTGGTGCTCTCGCCCGACGGCGGCGCGCTCGCGAAGATGCTGCCGTTCTTCCGCCTCGGGATCGGCGGTCCGGTCGCGAGTGGCCGCCAGTACCTGCCGTGGGTGCACCTCGAAGATGTGATCGGCGCGATCCTGATGTGCCTCGACGACGCGCGCGCAGCCGGGCCGATCAACGTAACCGCCCCGACGCCGGTCGACAACCGCGAGTTCTCGCGCACGCTCGGACGCGTGCTGCACAGGCCGGCGGTGTTGCCGGTACCGGCGTTTGCGTTGGGGTTGCTCTACGGCGAGATGGCGGAGATCGTGACCACCGGCCAGCGCGCGATCCCCGCTCGCCTGGGCGAGCTCGGCTACCAGTTCAAGCGCCCGCAGCTGGAGCCGGCGCTGCGCGACGTGCTCGGCCGCTGATGCCGGGCGGACGCGAACGGTGGGGCGGACCCGGCGTCGGCGGCCAGCCGGTCTGCCAGGATTCAACCTGTGTGCGCCGCAGTGCCCTCGAGGTCCGGTCTCAGCTACGGCTATAAAGCCTCGGCCGAGCAGTTCGCGCCGCGCGAGCTGCTCGAGCTGTCGGTGGCGGCCGAACGGCACGGCTTGGACACGATCGCCATCTCGGACCACTTCCAGCCGTGGCGCCACGAGAGCGGGCACGCTCCCAACGCGCTTGTGTGGCTCGGGGCGCTGAGCGAGCGCACCGAGCGCGTGCGGCTCGGCACGAGCGTACTGACGCCGACGCTGCGCTACCAGCCGGCGGTGGTCGCGCACGTGTTCGCGACGCTCGCGTGCCTGGCGCCGGGACGCGTGTTCCTCGGCGTCGGCAGCGGCGAGTCGCTCAACGAGGGCCCCGCGATCGGCATGCCGTGGCCGAAGTTCCGCGAGCGCTCGGACCGCCTGGCGGAGGCGGTGACGCTGATCCGCCGGCTCTGGACGCAGGAGCGCGTGAGCTTCGAGGGCCACTACTACCGTGCGACGCGCGCGACGATCTACGACCGGCCGCTCGAGCCCGTGCCGATCTACGTCGCCGCCGGCGGCCCGAAGGCCGCCGCGCTGGTGGGACGGATCGGCGACGGCTTCATCTGCACCAGCGGCAAGGGCGCCGAGCTCTACCTGACGCTGCTGGACGGCGTCGCGCAGGGTGCGCGCGAGGCCGGGCGCGACCCTAGCTCGATTGCGAACATGATCGAGATCAAGCTGAGCTACGACCACGACCTCGGCTACGCCCGTGACGCCTGCCGCTGGTGGGCGGCGCTGGCGCTCAGCGGCGAGGAGAAGGCGGGGGTGGACGACCCGATCGAGATGGAGCGCCTCGCCGAGCGCGCCGCCGATCGAGCGCATACGCGCTTCATCGTCACCGACGACGCTGCCGACGCGGTTGCGCAAATCGCCGAGTACGTCGAGCTCGGCTTCCGCGAGCTCGTGTTCCACTTCCCGGGCGCTGACCAGACGCGAGCGCTGGATCAGTTCGCCGCCGACGTGCTGCCGCTGATGCGCGCGCGCTGGCCCGGAGTGTAAGCACGCACGCCGCATGCAGCTGCCACCCGGGAGTTTCGCGCCAGCGAGCCTCCCCGAGGCCGTAGGCCTCCTCGCGCTCAATCCAGAAAGATGTCTGGCATCAGCTCGGAGCCGTCGCCCTGCTGGTAGCGCGAAAGGTCGGTGACGCCGATCGCGGCGAGTACCTCGTCGTCGATCAGCTGCTGCCCGGTCTGCTCCAGCGGCGTCCGCGCCAGAATCGCATGCGCGGCGTCGCCCATGATGTCAGGCGTGCGTGACTTCGCCATCGCCGCCTCGCCACCGAGCAGGTTCATGACGGCCGCGGTCTGGATCGCGGTGCGCGGCCAGAGCGTGTTGGACGCGATCCCGTCGTCGCGCAACTCGGCGGCGAAGCCCAGCGCCGCGAGCGTCATCCCGTACTTGGCGAGCATGTAGCCGACGCACGTCCCAAGCCACTTCTGAGACAGGTTCAAGGGCGGTGAGAGCGTGAGGATGTGGGCGTGGTCGGACTCGCGCAGATGCGGGATCGCGGTCCGGGTCAGTAGGAACGTGCCGCGGACCTCGATCTGCGCCATCAGGTCGAACTTCTTTGTCGCCAGCTCCGTCGAGGGGGAGAGGTCGATCGCGGAGGCGTTGTTGACGACGATGTCGATCGCGCCGAACTTCTGCACCGTCTGCTGCACCGCGCTGATGATCGAGTCCTCGTGACGGACGTCGCCGACGATCGGCAGCGCGTGGCCTCCGGCGGCGGCGATCTCGGCGGCCGCACTGTGCACGGTTCCCTCCAGGCGGGGGTGCGGCTTGTCGGTCTTCGCCAGCAGCGCGACGTTGGCGCCGTCGCGCGCGGCACGCAGGGCGATCGCCAGGCCGATGCCGCGGCTGCCGCCGGACATCAGGATCGTCTTGCCCGCCAGGGGCTTGCCAGACGCGTCAGTCATCGGTCCTCCTCGTTGATGTCTCGCTCAGGGCGCACACGCCCTCAGGGGTAGGGCTACGATACGCCCGGCTGTGCTGCGGCGTCCGCCGCAGATGCGAACATGTGTTCGCTTTGGATGGCGAGCCGACGATATTGCACGCTGATCTGGACGCGTTCTACGCGTCGGTCGAGCAGCGCGACGACCCGCGCCTGCGCAACCGGCCGGTGATCGTCGGCGGCGGCGTGGTGCTGGCGGCCAGCTACGAGGCCAAGGCGATGGGCGTCAGGACCGCGATGGGCGGCCGGCAGGCGCTGGCGCTGTGCCCCGGCGCGGTCGTGGTACCACCACGGATGGCCGCCTATAGCGAGGCCAGCCGAGCGGTGTACGCGGTGTTCGCGCAGACCTCGCCGCTGGTCGAGGGACTTTCGATCGACGAGGCGTTCCTCGACGTCCGCGGCCTGCGGCACATATCCGGTACTCCAGTCGAGATCGCGCAACAACTGCGCACCAGCGTCCGCGACCAGGTCGGCCTGCCGATCACGGTCGGGATCGCAAGCACGAAGTTCCTGGCGAAGGTCGCCAGCGCCGTCGCCAAGCCCGACGGGCTGCTGCTGGTGCCGGCGGGCGGGGAGCTCGCGTTCCTGCACCCGCTCGCGGTCGAGCGGTTGTGGGGCGTCGGCGCCGTCACCGCCGCCAAGCTCCGCGCGCACGGGATCACCACCGTCGGCCAGCTGGCCCAGCAGCGTGAGGAGACGCTCGTGCTGCTGCTCGGTGCCGGCGCCGGGCACCAGCTGCACGCGCTGGCCCACAACCGCGATCCACGTCCCGTGCGTCGCCGGCGACGGCGCCGCTCGATCGGTGCCCAGCGCGCGCTCGGCCGCCGGCGCACCACGCACGACGAGCGCATGACGGCGCTGGTCGCTCTCGTGGATCGGGTTGCGCGACGCCTGCGGGCCGCGCACCGGCTGTGCCGGACGGTCGTGCTGCGGCTGCGCTTCGACGATTACTCGCGCGCCACCCGGTCACTGACGATGCACGCCGCGACCGCGCGGACCCGGACGATCCTCAGCGCCGCCGGCGAGCTCCTGCGGCGCTGCGAGCCGATCATCGAGTCACGGGGGTTGACGCTGATCGGCGTGGCGCTCACCAGCCTGCAGGACGCGGCGCCGGTGCAGCTCGAATTGCCTCTCGGAGCGGGCGATGAGCTCGACGTCACGCTCGATCTGGTGAAGGATCGCTTCGGCACGCGCGCGATCACGCGCGGCGTGCTGGTGGGCCGTGCCGAGGATCCGTCCGTCCCCTTGCTACCCGATTGACAAGCGGCTGGCGCCGTTGCGCTCCAGTACCTAGCTTGGTGTAGCTTGAAGGGGTGCCTGCGCAAGCGAGACAAGGTTCCGCGGAGGCCGCGGCGGAGCATGCCCGAGCCGGTCTGACCGCGCCGCTGCTGGCTGCCTATCGGGGCGAGCAAACCGAGCGGGTGCCCGTCTGGTTCATGCGCCAGGCGGGTCGTGCGCTGCCGGAGTATCGAGCGGTGAGGGCAAAGGCGGGCCTGCTCGAGATCACCCACACGCCCGAGCTCGCCGCCGAAGTGACGCTGCAGCCGGTGCGCCGCTACGGCGTCGACGCGGCGATCCTGTTCTCCGACATCGTCAGCCCGCTCGCGGCGATCGGAGTGGCGCTCGAGATCAGACCCGGAGTCGGTCCCGTGATCGCATCGCCGGTACGCGTCGCCGCCGACCTGCAGGCGCTGCGCGACTTCGAGCCCGACGTCGACGCGCCCTGGCTGGCCGAGGCCTGCCGGCTGACGGTCGCGCAGCTGGAGGTACCCCTGATCGGCTTCGTCGGCGGCCCGTTCACGCTCGCCAGCTACCTGGTCGAGGGCGGTCCGTCGAAGGCGCAGGCGCGCACGAAGGCGCTGATGCTGTCGGACCCGGCGACCTGGACGCGGCTGCTGGCACGGCTGTGCGCGATCGCGCTGGCGTCCGCGCGCGCGCAGGTTCAGGCGGGCGCATCGGCGATCCAGGTGTTCGACAGCTGGATCGGGTCGCTGTCGGCCGAGCAGTACGAGCGCCACGTGCTCGAGGTGGTCGCGAACCTGTTCGAGGGACTCGCCGAGCTCGGGGTGCCGCGCGTGTATTTCGGCGTCGGCACCGGTCACCTGCTGGAGCTGCTCGCGCAGGCGGGAGCGGACGTGATCGGAGTCGACTGGCGCGTGCCGCTGGACCAGGCCAGAGCGAGGATCCCCGAGCACGTGGCGTTGCAGGGCAACCTCGACCCGGTCGCCTGCCTGGCGCCGCGCGAGGTGCTGGAGGCGGAGGTGCACAGGGTCCTGCAACGCGCTCCGCGACGCGGCTACGTGTTCAACCTCGGCCACGGGGTGCTGCCCGAGACCGACCCGGACGCGATCAGCCGGATCGTCGAGCTGGTTCGCGCCTACCAGCCCGCAGACGGCGGCGGCCGGTAGGCATGAGCAGCGAAGCTGCCGCCAGCGAACCCGTCGGCGTGCTGGCGATGGCCTACGGCACGCCGGCGAGCCCTGCGGACGTAGAGGCCTACTACACGCACATCCGGCGTGGACGGCCACCGACCCCGGAGCTGCTGGCGGAGCTGCAAGGACGCTACGCCGCGATCGGAGGCATCTCGCCGCTGCTCGAGATCACACGCGAGCAACTCGCGGCGATCAGCCGCGCGTTGGCGGACGGCGGACTGCACAACGCGGTCGTCGCGCTCGGACAAAAGCACGCCAAGCCGTTCATCGAGGATGGCGTGAACGAGCTTGTGCAGGCCGGCGTGCGCCGGATCGTGGGCGTCGTGCTGGCGCCGCACTACTCGAGCATGAGCGTCGGGGAGTACGAGGCACGCGCGCTCGCCGCCGCGCAGGCGGCGAGCGATCCACCACGCTTGTCGGTCGTCCACGACTGGCATCTGGCGCCCGATTACCTGCTGCTCCTGACTCGCGCGCTGAGCGACGCGCTCGCAGAGATCCCCAGCGAGCGCCGCTCCGACGTGCGCGTGTTGTTCACCGCGCACAGCCTGCCGGTGCGCATCCTGGCGCAGGGAGATCCGTATCCCGGCCAGCTGCGCGAGACCGCCGAGGCGGTCGCGTCACTCGCCGACCTCGAGCGCTGGGGGATCGCCTGGCAGAGCGCCGGGCGCACCGCGGAGCCGTGGATCGGACCGGACCTGCTGCAGGTGATGGGCGAGCTGGCAGCCGACGGCGCCAGCGCCGTGGTCGTGTGCGCGGCGGGGTTCGTCGCCGACCACCTCGAGGTCCTCTACGACCTCGACATCGAAGCCCGCGGACGCGCCGCCGAGCTCGGCCTCGCGTTCGCGCGGACGGCATCGGCAAACGACTCACCGCAGCTGGCACGAGCGGTTGCCGGCGCGGTGCTCGAGCAGATGGCGGCGCTGTCGCCGTGAGCAGGGCGCGGCAAGTCGTGATCGTCGGCGCCGGCATCACCGGTCTCGCCGCCGCGCACCGCCTGCGCCGGCTGGCCCCCGCCGAAGCCGTGCGGGTGACGGTGCTCGAAGCCGACACGCGCCTGGGCGGCAAGATTCGCACCGAGCGCTTCGCGGGAGGCTCGCTCGACGTCGGCGCCGAGGCGCTGCTGGCACGCGTGCCGCAGGCGATCGCCCTGTGCCGCGAGCTGGGGCTCGCCGACGAGCTGGTGGCCCCCGCGACCGACCAGCCGTTCATCTGGACCCGCGGACGGCTGCGGCCGCTGCCACCGCGGATGCTGGCCGGCCTGCCCGACGGCGCCGGCGCCGTCGCGGCGACCGGAACGCTTTCGCGTGCCGGGATGCTGCGTGCCGGGCTCGACCTGTGGTTGCCGTCGCGGGCGCTCGCGCAGGACGTGTCGATCGGTGCGCTGGTCCGCAGGCGGCTCGGGCGTGAGGTGTTCGAGCGGCTGATCGATCCGCTGCTCGGGGGGATCCACGGCGGTAGCGCCGACGAGCTCAGCGTGCGTGCCACCGCGCCGGCGCTCGAGGCCGCGATGGCCTCGCGCCGAGGTCTCATACGGGGTCTGCGATCGCTCGGCGCCGGCGCGCATGGCGCCTGCGCCGGTCCGATGTTCCTGAGCTTGCGCGGCGGCCTCGGCACGATGGTGCAGGCGCTGAGCGTCACCCTCACGGGCGCCGAGCTGCGCACCGGGACGGCGCTGCAGGCAATCGAACCGGCCACTGAGGGCCGGGTGAGGCTGCTGCTGGGAGGCGGCGAGCAGCTCATCGCCGACCACGTCGTGCTGGCTGTACCGGCGTTCGCCGCCGCCGAACTGCTGCACGACGTCTGCCCGCAGGCCGCCCGCAGCCTGCGCCAGATCGAGTACGCCTCGGTTGCCACGGTCGCGCTCGCGTACGCGCATGATGCACTGGCGGCGCCGCTTGGGGGAAGCGGTTTCCTGGTGGCGCGCAGCGAGGGGAGGATGATCACGGCCTGTACGTGGGCATCGGCGAAGTGGCCGCAGCTGGCGGGCGGACAGGTGCTGCTGAAAGCATCGGTGGGTCGCTTCCGCGACGACGGCGCGCTCGCGCTGCACGACGATCAACTCGTCGAGCGGGTTCATGGCGAGCTGGTCGCGGCGATGGGCCTGCGTGAACCGCCGCTGCAGAGCAGCGTCGCGCGCTTCGATCGCGCGCTGGCGCAGTACCAAGTCGGTCACCTCGAGCTCGTCGCCGGCATCGAAGCAGCGCTCGCCGCGCTGCCCGCGGTCAGCGTGGCCGGCGCTTCGTATCGAGGCGTCGGCGTGGCGGCGTGCGTGCGCGACGGCGAAGCCGCCGCCGCCCGAATCGTCGCCTCGCTGGCCGAGAACCGCCAGCTAAGTACCGTCGCCCCCTGATCCAGAACAGGACACTCAGCTATGTCGACAGTTGAAATCCAAGCGGACCCTGCAGCCGATAAGCCGTTTCCGGCCGGCTTGGAGTACACCGCGTACGCGTCATACCGGGTCACGCAAGCCCTGTCGGCGCCCCGCGCATATCCCCGCCAAAAGCACGCCAACCTGGTGGCAGAGGTCCAGGGCGCGCTGGCCTCGGTCGACGGCGTGGCCGTGCGCGGGACCTACGACGCGTCGGGATACCGGGCGGATGTCGACCTCGTCCTGTGGCTCGCCGGACCGACGGCCGACGCCCTCCAGGGCGCGCTGGCGGCATTCCGGCGCACCAAGCTAGCAGACGTCCTGCAGCCGTTCTGGTCGGCGATCGGCGTGCACCGCGAGGCGGAGTTCACCAAGTCGCACGTCCCGGCCTACTACGCCGGCGAGCCGGCGCGCCGCTACCTGTGCGTGTACCCGTTCGTACGCACCACCGAGTGGTACCTGCTGGCTGCGGCGGAGCGCCGCGCGCTGCTCGCCGAGCATGGCGAGATGGGCCGTGAGTATCCCGATGTGCGCGCCAACACGACCAGCGCCTTCGGCCTCGGCGATTACGAATGGCTGCTCGCCTTCGAAGCCGACGACCTGGTTCGGATCGTGGACCTGATCAGGCACCTGCGGGCAGCCAAGGCCCGCTTGTATACCAAGAACGAGCTGCCGTTCATCACCGGCGTGCGCAAGCCGCTGGTGGAGATCCTGGACTCGCTGCCATGACCCTGACTTGTGCGAGGGCAAATTCTTTTTCTTGCGCGGCGCTCGGGACTGTTGGTGTCTACGCGGCGAGCGGTGGCGCTGCGAGTGGTGCCGCGGCGGCGAGCGCCAACGCGTGCGCCTGCAGCTCGGTGGGGCTGCTGAGCTTCTCGAAGGTCGCGTCCGACCCGCCGACGCGGAGCGTGCAACGGGTTCGGGTCGCAAGCTCGCTGAGCACGCTCAGATAGCTGCTGAACTGCGCCAGTTCGCGGATCTGGCTACCGGAACCATCGGCGGCCGCGATGATCAGCGGCGTCCAGACCTGCTCGAGGTGCCAGGTGAGGTGGAAGGCGAGCGTGCACAGGAACGCGTGGGCATCCGCACCTTGGAAGCGGCTGGACGCCAGCGCCGGGGTCGCACTGCCGTCACGGTCGTTCGCGCGCACGTCGTCGCGCACAAATGCCTCCTCGCCCAGGTGACGGCGCGCCAGCGTCCGCTCGATTCGCGGTTGGCGCGCGAGCAGCCAGTCGCCCGCCAGCAGCAGCTCGCGCTCGCTGATGTCTCCCAGCCCCATCTCCTCGGACAGCGTCGTCTGCCCGAACCTGCGGGCGTTGGTGACTCCCGCCCCGGGCGCCAGCACCTGCTCGACGATCATCGCGACCGCGAGGTCCCGCTCGCGGGAGCGCGTGCGTGAGATCAGCCGCTCCAGGTCGAGTGCACGCAACGCCCCCAGAACCGCCTCGACATGCCCGTGTGGCAGCGAGCGCACGATCTCGAGGTCCGCGTCCAGATCGACCAGTCGCCTGCCCGCGAGCATCGCCCGTAGGCCATTGATCATCCAATCCTCCAGATGCGAGAGGTTGCCGACCGTCTCGTTGCGAACTTTGCCGTCCTGGCGGTAGGAGTGGCGCAGGAGCGTCGTTGTGTACTCGGTGCCCTTGTACTGGCGCCGGGTTACCGCGATGTGGACCTTGCCGCCGCGCTTGGCCATCTGACCATCATCACAGGCAGCGATGACCGGCAACAGGGCCGTGCAGAGATTTGCGCCCCGTTAGTGTCTACCAGCGTCTTAGGCCGCAACGCTAAATCCCTGCAAATAAGCACTATTTCCGGCGCCAGCTGTTGCTCAAGTGGGCCGCGCGGCGGCCGATGACCCAGACCGTTCCTCCCCCCGCTGCGACGGCCGACTCCGCGGGAGCCGGGCCAGAATTGGAGTTCTGTCACATGCCGCTAACCAAGCCCCCGGCGTCGGAGTCCCTGAACGGTGACGCTGGTCGCATCGATGCGGCGGTCACCGCCGTCAAGGCTCACGCAACCACCGCGCCCCTGAAGGCCCCCACCCAGTCACGCGCCACCGCCAAGAAGACCGTCGACAGCCGCGCGAGGGCGCGGACGATGGCCAAGCAGCAGCAGGCCGCTGAGCGGATCGCCAGCGCCACCGGCGAGCTGACGCACGG
The DNA here is from genome assembly GCA_963709135.1 of uncultured Solirubrobacterales bacterium. GTDB lineage: Bacteria > Actinomycetota > Thermoleophilia > Solirubrobacterales > Solirubrobacteraceae > Palsa-465. The sequence goes on from CAVPVI010000015.1 coordinate 1,146,542, forward strand.
GATCACCGAGGCGACGGAGGCCGCGCACCTGCTCGAGAACGCGGTCCAGGAGATCGCCAGCGGCGCCGAGGAAGCTTCCAGCGCTTGCGAGGAGAGCCTGGCGGCCGTCGATGCGATCACCGGCCAGATCGGCGTGCAGCGCGGCGCGAGTGAGCGTGTCCGCTCGCTGGTCAGCGAGTTGCAGCAGATCGTCGGCGAGACGCGCACGGGGATCGAGGCGTTGCTGGTCAACATCGGCAGCGCGACCGAACGCCAGGAAGCTTCGGTGCAGACGATCTCAGAGCTCGAGAAGCAGGCTGAGGAGATCGGCGAGATCGTCAAGACGGTCGCGCGGATCGCGGACCAGACGAACCTGCTGGCGCTGAACGCCGCGATCGAGGCCGCGCGCGCGCGTCAGCACGGCAAGGGCTTCGCGGTGGTGGCCGATGAGGTTCGCACGCTCGCGGAGACTTCCGAGAAGAGCGCGACCGAGATCCGCACGCTGATCGACGACATCCGCACAGCCGTGACCGCGGTCGCCGAGGGCGTCGGCAAGTCGGCTGAGACCGCGCGCGGCGAGGTCGAGAAGGGACGTCAGGTGACCGCGCAGCTCGAGCTGATCCGCACGGACATGATCGCGCTGCTGGACGGCGCGACCGAGATCGCCACCGCCGCCGACCAGGCTGGGACCGCGGTCGCGATCGCGCAGAAGGGCGCGCAGGACATTGCCGCCGCCGCCGAGCAGCAGTCGGCCGCGTGCGAGGAGTCGTTGCAGGCCGTCGGTCAGGAGACCGCGGCGCTGCAGCAGAGCGAAACCACAGCCGAAGAGCTCGCCGAGATCGCCGACGAGCTGCGCGCCAGCGCAGACATCTCCAAGAGCGCCGAGTCGGTCGCCTCGAGCGCCGAGGAGCTGTCCTCGGCCGTTGAGGAGATCAGCGGCGCCGCCGGCCAGATCCTGGCGGGCGTCGACCAGATGCGCGACGGCGCGCGGACCGCGGCGACGCGGGCCGAGCAGGCCGCGGCCGGCCTTGGCCAGATCGAGACCGCCGCTGAGCTTGCCCGGGACCGCGCGACGGCCGCCACCGAACTGGCCGACGCGATGGCGTTGCAGCTCGAGGAGAACAAGACCGCGGTGGACGGCATGATCACCTCGATCGGGAGCTCCGCCGAGGCGGCCCGCGAGGCGGGGCGTCAGGTTGCCGAGCTGGAGCAGATCAGCCGCCGGATCGACAAGATCGTCGACGCGATCAGCACCGTCTCGATCCAGACCAACATGCTGGCGGTCAACGGCTCGGTCGAGTCCGCGCGCGCCGGCGAGTTCGGCAAGGGCTTCGCGGTCGTCTCGACCGACATCCGCAACCTCGCCCGCGACTCGGCCGACAACGCCGAGCAGATCAAGGACCTCGTCAAGACCGTTCAGGACAGGATCGTCGAGGTTCGCGGCGACCTCGACGAGACCAGCCGCCTGGCGCTGGCGGAGGTCGAGCGCGCGAAGGAGACCACCACGCGGCTGGAGCAGATGGCCCGCGACATGGTCCAGGTCAAATCCTCCGGCGAAGAGGTCCTCACCTCCTCTGGAGAAATCGCGGTGGCCACCGGCCAGGCGAAGAAGGGGATCGATCAGATCGCGACGGCCGCGCTGGAGGCAGAGAAGCTCTCCGAGCAGGCCGCCGGCGCCGCCAACGAGCAGCGTCAGGCTGCGGAGCAGCTCGCTGAGGCAATCGAGGAGATCGCCGCGCTGGCCGACGAGCTGCAGACGCTCTGATTCCGGCACTCGAAACCGAAAGGACATTCAATGCCCTCTAAAAAGGTCGAGGCCGACCACTCCGCCGTGCAACTCGAGGCCGATCACTCCACAGCGAAGCTCGCCGAGGCTCCCGTCGAAGTCGACGTCGAGACTGATCTCGCGGAGCTGAGCGAAAGCCAGGACTTCGTAACGTTCTCGCTGGCCAGGGAGCTGTTCGCGTTCCCGATGGAACGCGTGCAGGAGATCATCCGGATGCCGGACACGGTCAAGGTGCCGTTGACGCCGCATAGCCTGGTCGGGCTCGCGAACCTCCGCGGTCGTGTGCTGCCGGTGGTGAGCCTGCGCAGTTGCTGCAGCTACCCGTCGGCGGAGATCGATGACGCCACGCGCGTGATCGTCGTTGACTGTGGCCTGCCGCTCGGGTTCGTCGTGGATCGCGTGGCCGCGGTCGTGTCGGTCGAGGACGACCGGATCGACACGGCCGACACCGTCCAGGCGACGGTCGACTCGCGAATCCTCAGCGGCGTGATCCGCCAGGAGGGTGGCGAGTTGCTCGCGATCCTCGATGTCGAGCACGTTGTCGACTCCGAGTTCCACGCGGTAGCGCGCGGTCTCGGCGCCGGTGGCCCGGCGAGCGCGTCGCAGCGCCTGCGCTCTGCAGGCACCGACGAGGAAGAGATCGACGATACGTTCGAGATGGTCAGCTTCACGGTCGACGGTCAGGAGTACGCGCTCCCGATCGACGAGATCCAGGAGATCGTGCAGGCAGCCGCATCCGTTAGCGAGGTCCCGAATGCCGACGCTCGCGTGGTCGGCGTGATGGACCTCCGCGGGCGGTTGCTGCCGCTCGTGAGCCTACGGCGAGTGTTCGGCCTGCCGCAGCAGCCGCTGGATGAGACCAGCCGCATCGTCGTGGTCCCGCTGCGCTCCCAGGACGGCCGCGACGCCGCCGTCGGGGTCGTGATGGACACCGTCCGCGAGGTTCTGCGGGTCCCGCGTGAGCTGGTTGACCCGGTCCCGTCGTTTGTGGCCCGCGCGGGCTCCGAGACAGAGGTCGAGTCGGTCTGCCGACTCGATAACGGCAACCGGCTGGTATCGGTCCTGTCCGCCAACCGCCTGTTCTCCGCCCGCGGCCTGCGGGCAGCGATCGACAGTTACGACACGGAGGAGGTTGACGAGATGAGCGATCAGGCAACCGGCCGCGATGCGATCGAGGATGACGAGGACCAGCAACTGGTGGTGTTCCGGGTCGACGGCGAGGAGTACTGCTTGAGCGTTGACGCGGTGCAGGAGATCATCCGCGTGCCCGAGCACCTGATCCGCGTGCCGAAGGCGCTGGACTTCGTCGAAGGTTTGGTGAACCTGCGCGGGACGGTGCTGCCGGTGATCGACCTGCGCTCACGGCTCGGTCTGGAGCGCAGCGAGCGCGATGACCTGCAGCGGATCGTCGTAGTGATCATCGCCGGGGTGCGCACGGGATTCGTCGTCGATTCGGTTGCGGAGGTGATCAAGCTCCAGCAGGCCGTCGTGCAGGAAGCTCCCGAGCTCTCCGAGGCACAAGCAAGACTGATCGGCAGCGTCGCGAACCTCGCCGAGTCCAAGCGCATGCTGCTGATGCTCGATCACACGCAGCTGCTCGGCGGCGGCGAGCTGCAGGCCCTCGTCGAGGCAGCGTAGGCGGCGATCGTGATGACGCGAGTACTGGTGGTCGATGACTCGGCGCTGATGCGCCGCCATTTGCGGGAGATGCTCGAGCGCGACGGCGCGTTCGAAGTGCACACGGCGCGCAACGGCGCCGAAGCGCTCGAGCAGATCCAGCATCTGGACCCGCAGGTCGTGACGCTGGACGTGAACATGCCCGTGATGGACGGGCTCACCTGCCTCGCCCACGTGATGGAGGAGATGCCCCGGCCCGTGGTGATGGTTTCCTCTCTGACCTCGGAGGGCGCGCTTGCCACATTCGAGGCGCTGGCGCTCGGAGCGGTCGACTACATCGCCAAGCCGGGAGGCACCGTATCGCTGAACATGCAACAGGAAGCTGAAGAACTGCGTGCGAAGGTGGCCGCCGCCGCCGGTGCCCGCGTGATCGGGCCCCAGCGGCTACGTGAGCGCCTCCAGCGCCAGCACCGTGCTGCCCCGGCGCCGCTGCATCGTCCACGGCTGACCACGGGTGTCGTGCTGATCGGGGTATCGACTGGCGGCCCGGGGGTGCTAGGCGACGTGCTCGGCGGACTCCCGCGCGATTTTCCGCTGCCGATCGTGATCGCGCAACACATCCCGGCCAGCTTCAGCGGCCCGCTCGCCAACCGCCTGAACGGCGAATGCGCGGTACGCGTGGAGGAGCTGACCAGCACGCGGCCGCTGGAGCCCGGTCTGGTGCTGGTCGGCCGCGGTGACGCCGACGTCGTGTTGACGCGCCGCGCGCAAGGCGCCGCGGCACGCTGCGTGCCGGTCGATGGGCATCGCTGGCATCCGAGCGTCGACCGGCTGGCGCGATCCGCGTTGGCGTGCTTCCGGCCTGAACAGGTCATCGCCGTCGAGCTAACCGGCATGGGCGACGACGGCGCCGAGGCGATGGCTGAGCTGCACGCGGCCGGCGCGCGCACGATTGCCGAGTCTCCGGAGAGCGCGGTCGTGTTCGGGATGCCGGCGGAGCTGATCCGCCGCGGCGGCGCGAGCGTCGTGCTACCCGCCCACGACGTCTCCGGCCAGCTGCTGGACTGGGTGCGCTGATGGGCCTCGTACGCCGCGCCTCAGAGACGCAGCCGGATGTCGAGCGCCGCGAGCGCCCACGCGACACGGACGGATTGCTCGCCGGTTTGCGTGATCCCCGTGCGGATGTGCGCCGGTGGGCGGCGCTTGACCTCGCCGGAAACCAAGACGCGGTCGCGTCGCTGGCCGCGCGGCTGGGCGAAGAGCCCGACCAGGCCGTGCGCGATGCGCTGCTCGGCACGCTCGCGGAGATCGGCGGCGCGGCCGTGGTTGACGCGCTGGTGCCCTACCTGCGCTGCGAGGACGCCGGCGTCCGCAACGCGGTCGTCGAGTGCATGAGCCTGATCCCAGCGTCGGTCGAAGCCCTACCGGCACTGCTGAGGGACCCCGACGCCGACGTGCGCGCGATGACCGTGATGCTACTCGCAGCGCTAAGGGACCCGCGCGTTCCCGATCTACTGCTCGGCGTCGTCGCCTGCGACCCGGACCCCAACGTCGCCGGCGCCGCGATCGGCGAGCTCGCGGAGCTCGGCGACGAAACCGCCTGCAACGTGATCGAGGCCGCCGCCGGACGCTTCCCCAACGACCCGTTCGTCGCCTTCGCGGCACGCACATCGCTCGCGCGGCTGCACGATCGCCCGTGATGACCGGGCCCGCCACGTCAGCTTCGATCGCGCTGAGCGAGGCGGACTTCCAGCGCTTTAGCAACTACTTCTACGGGCGCACCGGGATCCGCTTTGCGCCTAACAAGCGCTACTTCGTCGACAAGCGCGTGATCGCGTGCATCGAGGCAGCCGGCGCGGCTGACTTCCCGTCCTGGTTCAGCCGCCTGCGCCTCGGCGGCGAACAGGCACTCGAGCTGGAGTTGCTCAACCGCCTGACCGTCCACGAAACCTATTTTCTGCGGGAGGACTACCAGCTCGAGTGCATGGTCACAGAGCTCCTGCCGGCGATCCTGCGCGAGCGCGGCACACGCCAGCCCGTGCGGATCCTCTCGCTGCCGTGCTCCACCGGCGAAGAGCCCTACTCGATCGCGCTATGGCTGCTCGAGAACTGGAAGGAGATCGACACAGTCGACGTGTCGATCGTCGGCCTCGACATCGACGCCGAATCCCTCGCAACAGCACGGGAAGGGATCTACGGCACGCGCGCGCTGCACCGCTTGAGCCCGGCGTTACGCTCGCGCTGGTTTGACCCGGTCCCCGACGGACACCGCATCAAAGCCGACATCCGCGACGCAGTCGAGCTCTCCGCCGCCAACGTCTGCGACACCACCCAGATGCGACGCTACCGCAACTACGACATCGTCTTCTGCCGCAACCTCCTGATCTACTTCGACGAAGCAGCCAGCCGCCGCGCGGCCGAGAACCTGTTCGGGGCGCTGCGCGCCGGCGGCTACCTGCTGCTCGGGCACACCGAAGCGATGAGCCGCGTGTCCTCGATCTTTGACCCGATCCGCTTTCCACAAACCACCGCCTACCAGCGTCCCTGGGAGGGATCACAGTGAGCAGCGATGTATTGATCGTCGACGACGCCGCCACCGTGCGCCTCTACCACGGCAGCATCCTGCGCGACGCAGGCTTCGCCGTATTCGAAGCGGCCAACGGCTACGAGGCGCTGGAGGCGGCGTTGGCGCGTCACTTCGACGTCGTTCTCGCCGACGTGAACATGCCGCGCATGGACGGCTACAAGTTCGTCGCGACGCTACGCCGCCGCGGCCCCAACCGCACCGCCCCCGTCGTGATGATCAGCACCGAATCAGCCACCGCCGACGCCGAGGCGGCCTATGCCGCCGGCGCCAACGTCTATCTCAACAAGCCCGTGGCGGCCGACGAGCTCATCGGCGTCGTGCTAGCACTGACCGGCAGGACACGACCGTGAGCGAGCTCCTCGATCAGTTCCTCGAGGAAGGCGCCGAGCTGCTCGACGACGCCGTCAACGGCATGCTCGAGGTTGAGCGCCGCCCCCACGATCCCGAGTTGCTCAACGCGGTGTTCCGCGCCGCACACACGTTCAAGGGCGCCTCGGGGCTGTTCGACTTCGGCCCGCTGACCGAAGTCGTCCACGCCGCAGAGGATGTCCTTGACGCCGTACGTCAAGAGCACCTCGAAGCTGACGGCTCCGTCGTGGACGCGGCGATGGCGGCCTTCGATCTTGCGCGCGCCTGGCTGCAGGCGATCGGGCGCGACGGCGCGCTGCCCGTCGGCGCCGTCATTCAAGCGCGCAATGCGGCCGCGTCGCTGCGCCGACTGCTCGGCGACACGGGCTCGATGTCAGCTGCCGGCACCCCTCCCGCCGACGGTCCGCAGCCTGCCCCAGCATGGGCGCTGGACGCTTTGCGTGACCTCGGCGAGCGCGTTGCGCTGGACGTGCTCGGGGAGCACGAGACCGTCGTTGCGATTCGCTACTCGCCGTCCGGAGAAGCGTTCTTCCGAGGCGACGACCCGCTCGCGACAGTGCGCGCCCTGGGTGCAACGGTGGCGCTGCATATCGCTCGCGAGGGGCCCTGGCCACCGATCGCCGATCTTGACGAGTACGACTGCGCCGTGCGCCTGACCGTGATCACTACCGCGGGAATGAAGGACGCAGAGGATCACCTGCGCTACGTGCTCGACGAGGTCGAGATCGTCGAGATCAGGGCCGCCGAGGTGCGCGTCGTCGTACGCAAGCTGAGCTTTTCGGATGCCGCGTGGGCGGTGCTGAGGGCGCAGCTGTCGCTACTGGCGGCGTCCTGCCCGCCGGACGAGCGCACAGCACGGCTAGGCTCCGTCGCCCGTTCGGTCCGCGCTGCGCTGGAGTCGACCGGCCAGGCCGATGAGCTGCTGCAGGACGGCGAGTCCGAGCTACTCGAGAACCCTGACGGGCCCGCGCTGGAGCGCCTATTGCTGCGCCTGGTCGGAGAGCGCAAAGAGGACCGCGTGGCCAGCGAGGCCGACCAGGCACCGGGCGCCGGCGAGGAGTCCGGTCGCGCTCCGGTAAGCCGCACGGTGAAGGTCGACCAGGCGAAGATCGATCATCTGCTGGAGCTGGTGGGTGAGCTGGTGGTCGCCAAGAACGCGCTGCCGTTCATCGCGCGGGCCGCCGAGAACGGTCTGGAGGGGCGCGCGCTGGCGCGCTCGATCAAGGACCACCACCAGGTCACCAACCGGATCGCCGAGGAGCTGCAGAGTGCAGCGATGGAGATGCGGATGCTGCCGGTCGGTGTCGTCTTCGGGCGCTTCCCGCGAATGGTCCGCGACATCTCGCGCCGGCTGGGCAAGCAGGTGAGCTTGGTCACCGAAGGCGAGGACACGGCCGCCGACAAGGATGTGCTGGAGCTGCTGGCCGATCCGCTCGTGCATCTCGTGCGCAACAGCCTGGACCACGGCCTGGAGACGGCGCAGGAGCGCCTGGCGGCCGGCAAGCCGCCGGAGGGCAGGTTGACGCTGCGCGCCAGCCAGGAGGTCGACGGGGTGCTGGTCGAGGTAATCGATGACGGCCGCGGGATCGACCCCGAGAAGATGCGCCGCGTCGCCCGCGAGCGCGGGATCGCCGCTGACGGTCTGTCCGACCAGGAGGCACGCGAGCTGATCCTCGCGCCCGGCTTCTCAACCGCGGCCGAGATCTCCGATCTGTCCGGACGCGGCGTCGGGATGGACGCCGCGCACGCCGTGATCGACAAGCTCGGCGGCTCGATCAGCGTCACCAGCGAGACCGGACAGGGCACCACCGTAGCGCTACGGCTCCCACTGAGCATGGCCGTGACCCGCGTGATGGTCGTCGCCGCTGGAGGGCAGCGCCTCGGAGTCCCGGTCGAGCACATCCGCGAGACGCTACGACTCGCCGCCACGGACGTCCGCGCCGTCGGTCAGCGCCCCGCGGTCCACCAGCGCGGCCACGTTATACCGCTGCTCGACCTCGGCGAGGCGCTCGGGCTCGATCGCGCGCGCGCCGATGATGAAGTCATGCGCGTGCTCGTCGTCGCCCCGGCGGGCGAGGAGGTGGGGTTGATCGTGGAGCGTTTCGAGGACCACTTCGACCTGATCTGCAAGCCGCCGGAGGGGGTGCTCGCAGGCACGCCCGGCCTATCCGGGACCGCGCTGCTGGGCGACGGGCAGGTGCTGCTGATCCTCAACCTCAAGGAGGTCCTCGGACATGCCATTGCAGCTTGACGAGCACACCGCCGTACTGTCGGGCGCCATCACTGTGAGCGACGCCGAGCCGCTGGCGAGCTGGCTGCGTCAGAACCCCGACGGCGACGTGGACCTCGGTGGCTGCACGCACCTGCACACGGCGGCGCTCCAGGCCCTCGCTAGTGCCCGACCCCGGATCTCCGTGGCCCCGACCGACGGCTTCCTGTCGGCCTGGATCGTCCCGGTGCTTGCCTTCCAACCACGACCGGCCTGACAGAACGAGCATGCGAACCGCCCTGCTGATAGACGATTCGAAGACGATCCTGATGAGCCTCTCGCATGTGCTCACCGGCGCCGGCTACAAGGTCGAGACCGCGCTCGACGGCGACGAGGGACTGGCGAAGATCACCACCGGCGCCGTCAAGCCGACCGTGATCATCACCGACCTCAACATGCCCCGCATGGACGGCCTGACGTTCATCAAAGCCGCCCGCAAGTCGCCCGGCGTGCGGTTCACGCCGATCCTGATGCTGACCACCGAATCACAGCAGACCAAACGCGCCGAAGCGCGCGCAGCCGGCGCCACCGGCTGGCTGGTCAAACCGATCGTCGCCGCCGACCTCCTGAGAGTCCTCGACCAGGTCATCCCGAAAGGCTGACAGTGCCACCCCCGCCTGACGCACCGTGGCTGGAGTTGATCGCCACCAGCCTCGCCGACACCCGACCCGTCTGCGACGTGCTCAGCGCCCAACTCGACGCCGTGCTCGACGAAACCGAAACCGCCGCGCTGGGCTTCATCCAGCGCGTCGAATCGATCGACACCGCCGTCGACAGGCTCGAGCACCGCATGCAAGAGCTCGTCAGCCGCACCGACCGCCAAGCCGTGGTACTCGCGGAGATGGCCCGCGCCAACGCGGCCGCGGTCGAGGACTTGCGCCGCTTCATCGAAGAACGCAACGAAACCGTGCGCGGCCTCGTCGAAGAGGTCCGCGGACTCGAGCGCTTCGGGCGCAGCATCCACGACGTCTCCAGCACCAGCAAGGTTCTCGCAATCAACGCCCTGATCGAAGCCGCACACGCCGGCCAAGCGGGCTCCGGGTTCGGGGTCGTCGCGCACCACATACAAGATCTCGCGCGCGTCTCGGATACCGCCGCGCAAGAGCTCGAGCACGGCATCAAAGACCTCACCGGACGGATCCTCGAGGAGCTCGGCGCCCACGGCGAGGACAATGCCAGCGGCCTCTCCAACCAGTTCGAGCAGCACCTCGGTGCGCTTGCCGACGGACAGGCAGCACTCGTCGAGCACGTCACCGACGTTCGCCGCGCTGTCGAAGACGCCGCCGGCGCCACCCGCGAAGTCGCCGGAATAGCCAGCGGGATCTCCGACAACGTCCAGTTCCAGGACATCACCCGCCAAGCGACAGAACAGATCCAGCGCGCGCTGGCGCGCCTTGGCGACCATAGTGAACTGCTGATCGCCTACCTCTACGGCCGCGAGCAGCCCGAGACCATCCAGCAGACCAGCAACGCGCTAGACGTCATGGTCAACGAATACGTGATCCAACGCCAACGCGCCACGCACGCCCGTGCAGCGCTCGGCAACGGCGGCGTAGCTGCACAAGACGGGCCGACCATCGAACTGTTCTAGACCGACGCTCCCCGCGGTCTAGAGAAGCAACAGGGACGTCGATGGCACAGCGACGCGTCGTGCCGATTGGCCAGCTGGTCACCCCTGTCGTCACTAAGAGATTGCACAAAAGCTGACGTATCCATTTGGCTAGTGTATGCCTAGCCGACTGGACAGACTTTCCAACCAACGATTGTCGACACTCAAGCGGAGACACCAACTCCCGGGCAACTGCTTCTTCGCCATTTCCCTCAGTCGTGGGCCACACTACGGCTGTCAGTTCAATCACTCGACACCAGACAAAATCATGAAGGCGGCTCCAGGAGGCGCAGGATTGGCCGCAACGTTGATTTGCGCTGCAGCAACAGGAAGCCTTGGCGGTTTTGTATGCGATCTCGCAGGCCCAATCGTCTCCCTCATCGCTGGCTTTATCCTGCCCTCATCTAGTAGTGCTCTGGATAGAGCGATGGAAAACGCGGCCGGTGGCCTAAGTGCAGTCGTTCAGTCGTTGGCATAGGAATCGGCACGTATGTGATCCTGCCTTTCTTACGAGCGCGCTTGCCTTTCGGAAACGTTGTCGAAAAGTCTTTCGTTTGCGCCTGGGCCATAACGATCGTGATCCCTGTTGTTCTTGGAACGAGATACCTCCCAGCGATCTATCGAGCGCTCTCGCACCACTGGTGAGTTCTGAAGCTTGCTCAACGAGTGCGATCGCTCGTTGAGCAAGCCAGTCTCGCGCCCAGCAGCCAAAACAGCCCGAAGATCTGATCGGAAGTAGGAAACTTGGTCGGTGATGATCAGCGTCGGGCCGCCGTCGCCAGGCGGTTGGAGTTTCGAGGAGTCCGTCGAGTCGAGGATCATCAGCGAGTCGCGCAGGGTGCCGGGTACGACGATCGCGTGCAGGCCGGCGAAATTTCCCGTGAACGTTGAGGTGGTTGCAAACGAACGGGGAGAGCCGCGCGACATCCTCGTCCCGGACTTCGCGGCCATGGGCGCGGAGCTGGTCAAGGGCGGCGTTCATGCAGCGCGTGTTCCAGAGCACGATGCAGTTCAGGACAAGGCCGAGCGCTCCGAGCCGGTCTTCCATCCCCTTGTGGTAGCGCTGATACAGCTCGCCCTTCTTGCCGTGGAAGACATGACCGGCGAGGGAGTGGCGGCCTTCCTGGAGGTTGCGGACGCCCTTGATATGGCGACGGTAGGTGTCGTCATCGATATAGACGAGGATGTGCAGGCTCTTGAAGACCGGCCGTAGGCATCGGGGGGACAGACACGTCTGGCTGATCTGCACGTCACGTTCGCGGCGTGCCTGACCGCGGCGAACGCCGCGACGAACCGCGGCTCCCACGACATCACCTCCAAGATCACCCGGAAAGATCGACCCTCGGCAGCAACGCGTTCACGTCGCGGCGTATCTCGATCAGGCTCGCGGGCTCGTCGATCGCCTCGAGCCGTTCGATGTGCAGCTGCCCGTCACGGTCGACGTCGACTGCGGTGTTCGCCTCCAGGCGCTCGCCGACAGCGCGGTACGCCGCGTCTAGCGTCCGGGTGTGCTCGGCGAGCAGATGGTCCGGGATCGCGGGCAGCGACAAGGCCCTCAGCACCGAGTCCTTCGCGTTGATCCACGCCTCGCCGGCTAGTAGCTGCGCGCGCGGGTCCGCCACCGCGATGACCGGTAGGCGTAGATCTCCCGCCACTTGAGATATCGATGAAACTGCGTCAGCACGCAGAACACGTTCTCGTTGCGGTCGACCGCGCCGTCCGCGGCGGCAGACGCGCCGAACACGAGGCGCTTCCACGAGCCATGGACAAGCGACCCGTCGACCTCGGCGCTCGTCAGCTTCCGGGCGCGCAGCAACGTGGGCATCCGCTTCAACTCGTCCAGGACCGCCTGCGCGTCTGCGCGTCGACGCTTGCCCCGAACTCGATCACGCCGGTCAACGTTTTCAGAAATCCGGTGACACCCAGCCGATCGCGTCGTTGAAGATCGCCCTCGGCCCATCACTCGTCGTCCACACCCGCGCATCCACGCGCTCCTCGAGCTCTCGGGCGACCGCCGTGAAGTCCATTAGTGGTAGTCCTCCGAAGTGTGCAGCGAGTTGAAGGTCATAAGTCGCCGCGTGACCAAGAACGGTCAACCCATCCCGAAGACGGCCACGTAACGAAGGCGTGCACGTGCTCGTGCGGACAATCCGCCGCGCGCCCGGCCGATTTGTCCGTTCTTGATGTCGGTTTTCAAGCTCAAACGGACGATCCGGCGCTGCACACACGGTCTGTCCGTCCGGACACGTCTTGTTTGCGTGCCGGCATCGCAAGTCCGCGACTACCGGGAGGTTGAGCACCGCATGGGTGCCAAACCTCCCGCGGGTCGTTTACGTGAGCCGCACCCGCCTGATCCGGGTGAGGTTAGGCACCTCAGAGGTGCCAAACCTCCCGGGAGTGCAGTCCCGTCGCGCGCGGTCACGCTCGAGCGGCTGATCAGCGAGCGGCACCGCCTGTTGAAGGTCTAGCGACCTGCGCCAGCTCGGATCGACGCGCCGGGAGACCGAGGCGCCGCCGTAACGAAACGGCATTGGGCGTAATGGGGCCTAAGGGCACCCTAAGTTCACCTCGGTTTGGTCCTCTGAGTTCCATCCTGACCCGCCTCCCGCTTCCTTGCCATGCTCGCTTTCAGCCCGAGCGCTCCAGTTCCTCCCGCGACGGTGACCGCCCATACGCAGCCGCCTCCTCGCCGCTCAGAAACTCGACCGGCACCGCCATTCTCGGCCCAGCCGGTCGATCCGTCCGTCGTGATCGGCTGGCTGGAGAGCGGGCCGGAAGCCTGGTAGGTCAGCCCGCCCACCGGGAGGGCGTCGCCGTCCTGAGCCCCGCTTCTCGGCCTGCTCACGGAGGTGGAACCCGTTCGGCCTGGCTCCTGCTATTGGCGAATAGGAGGGCGGGCGTTTCCTTCCCAGCTTGGTCGCCCTCCGGGGGCCCGGGGAACTGTGCGAGACGTGCCGGTCATGTGCATGGCGCGCCGAAGGTCTCGCGGCCGACGTCGGGTGCTCGGCGGTCGCGGAACACCGTTTCACCAGATGAGGGGTATGAGTCGTTTGTGGTGGGCGGCGTAGAGGCGGTACGGCTCGCCGGCGGTGCGGAGCAGTGCGGTTTCCTCGATGTGGATCCGCCAAAGGATGATCGCCAGGCAGGACAGAGTGAACCCAGCGAGGCCGACCCAGTTGCTATAGATCACGCCCATCCCGATCATCGCCAGCAGCCCGCCGGCGTAGCCGGGGTGGCGCAGCACGTGGTACGGGCCGCCGGTGACGACCTGCTGATCGGGGCTGACGTCGACGGTGAATGTGAAGTACTGCCCGAGCGCCCAGAACGACCACCAGCGCAACGCGGCACCTAAGACCAGGAACATCATCCCGACGGCGAACACGAGCGCCCCGTGTCCCATCGCCGCCCCGGGGAAGTAGTGCCCGGCGCGATGGAGGGTCACGGTTGCGAAGATCACCCAGACACCAACGCCGACCCAGAAGCTGGGCGTCGCGACGCGGGTTGCGTCCTTGCGCCAGCCTCGCTGCCGGAAGAACTGGATGATCTCCATACCGAAGAAGCAGACCACGACGATCAGGAACAGCCACCCGGCGGAATGGTTCTGGAAGTACGGCTTCATGCTCTCCTCCTCGCGCTCGTGCGGACCTCAACCGAGGGCAGCACTCGAGCTCAGTTTCAGGAAGCAACCGGGCCGGCGCGCAAGATGTGCTCCGCAGCCGGCCAGTCCGCCGCGGACGGCGTCTTGCGACCGTGGCGCTCGGGCCGCTGGTGGTAATGTCGATCGGACCCCGGGTTGAAGATCAGCAGCACTGTGATCAAGCCAGTCAGCCACAGAGCACAACCCGCGATCAGGTCAGCCGGGGCGTACGTTGCGGCGTGCTGAGCGAACGCGGCGAGCAGGCTGACGGAGGTGAGCCCGAACAGTCCCGCAACGAGACCCCGCGCGCAGCCATACCCGCGGCCGTTCGCCCAGGTCAGTCCGAGCCACACGACCGCGGCGATCGGCGCGCCGATCTCGACGGGCAGGATATGGGCGTGCACGTCCGCCTGCCATTGCGCCGCGGTGAAATGTGGGAAGCGCCCGATGATCACCGACCTGAGGCTGGCCTGGGTCCCGACCACGGTGGCCAACGCGACCAGCTCAAGGGCGACTGCGAGCAGCATCAGCCTGAGAGCCCAGACCATCGTCGGCGCCGGTCGCTGCGCCCACGGGTGCATCCGCATCCAGATCGCGTTGCGGATCAGGTCCGCGGAATCGGCCAGCCCGGGCCGTCGACGGCCGTTTCTGGCTCCCGCCATCAGCACCACGAGCATCTCGTCCTTGTGCTCGGGCGGAACGCCGTCGGGTACAAGGCCAGCAAGCGCCGGTAGCGGCGCTCCAAACACGTTACGTCGCTCATGTCGTCACGACCCTTCCACTCAGATCCAGTCGCGTCATCGCGACATAGGCGTTGGACTGCAGCCGGGCTGCCTCCTCGGCCAGCCGCTCCGAACCCACAGGCGTGAGCCGGTAGTAACGCCGAAGCCGGCTGTCGACGACCTCCTCGCGGTCGACCTCGATCAACCCGTCCGCGCGCAGGCGGTCCAGTGCCGTGTACAACGTCCCGGCCCGAAGCCGCACCCTGCCATTCGAGATCCCGGTGACATCCGTGATGATCCCGTAGCCGTGCTGGCTGCCGGCCGCCAGCGCCGTGAGGATCAGGAACGTCGCTTCCGGCATCGCCCGCGTGCTCATACAGACATCATATATCGCTTAACTAACTGTTGTCAACGCTCGCGCCCATGCTCACCGGCCGCGCAGAAGCGCTGTGTGCCGCCGAGCATCCGGCTCCTCCCGCGACGGCCCTCCCTTGCGCGGCTTGCGAGGAATGGCTCAGCCGACCTGGGCGTTGTGGATCGCCACGCGGGCGGCGAACGCGCACGTGGCGAATATGAGGGGGACTGTTTGCACGAGCGGGCCGATCTGCTTCGCTCGTGCGGGCGCGACGAAGTAATCGTTTGATTGACCTCCCGACGTGTGCCGACTTGCACCTCAGCGGGCGTCGCTCCGGCTGCGTGTCTGGTCACGCTTCTCGGGATTCACGTCTCTCCGCTCCGCTGGAGAGATCCTGCTCGAATCCGTCCAGGAGTCGTTGGAGGCCGCGGTCGTAGCGTTGGTCGTCGCCGATGATGGCGGTGATTTGTTCCCATCCGGAGCTGGCGGTCCCGTCGCCGATCAGTCTGTTGATGTGGGGGTAGCAGCCGGTCTGGATCTGCTGGTCGATGTAGTTGATCGCAGCAGTCATCTGATCATTGTCCGCTGCGCGTTCGGGGTTGGCGGCGCGCGACAGATACCCGAAGGTGTAGTCGTCCACGAGCGAGATCAGCTCGAGTTGTCGGTCGGTCGTGATGTTCAGATCGGCAACGGCGGCGAGTGATTGCTCGAAATGTCGCAGGGCGTTGGGGCCTATGTGCGCGCCGCTGAGCGTGGAGAGGGCCCACGGATGCCGGGCGAATGCCGCTCGGACGCGATGGGCGATTTGCGTCAGCGCTTCGCGCCAGTCGGCGGACAGCTCGTCGTCGGGGACGAGGACCTCGCCCATGATCGCGTCGTCCATCAACGTGATCAGTTCGTTTTTGGTTCGAACGTAGTGATAGAGCGTCATCGTGCCGGCGTCGAGTTCGGCCGCGACCCGGCGCATCGAGACGGCGTCGATCCCGTCGGCATCGGCGATCTGAAGCGCTTTGGCCGCGATCTGGTCGCGGGTGTACCGCGGGCGGCGCGAGCCGGGCTCGGGCCGCGCCCAGATCAGGGCTGACTCCTGGTTGCGCGCGGGCCGCACGCTCTTCGGCAACCCAACCGCCACACCCGCCAACCCGTCCTGGCCGCTACAGCACCCAGCCCTCAGCGCGACGCTCTGGAGCGTCGCGCTGCTCGCGATCACGGTCCCACTCACACTGTCTCGATTCCACGCCCGCACCACCGGATAGAGCCGCACGCCCCCTTTGTGCGATCGCCCGGACGAGTAGGCGGCCGGGCGCGGCTGCTGGCCTAATGGCGAGCTGCGGGGCTCCGGTCCCGAGGCCCGTTCGGCCATGCATTCCTTACAAGTGTCACTTCTCCCTTGAATGGCGACATGTTGAGCCGAGCCGGTCTTCACGCCGAAGGCCGTGCGCCTCCGGGCGGCTGCTTATTCGCGATCCCAATCCGACGCATGCGAAGTCCCGGAATCAGTTGTGGTACTCGTTGGCGGTAGCGCGGGTAGTCCTCGGGGAACGTCGCCGTCAGCAGCTCTTCTTCAACGTGGAGCTTGACCTCGAACAGAACCAGGCCGACGGGGAGGAGCAGGAGCCACCGTCCAACGCCCGCCAGGAGTATTGAACCAAGGAGCATGCCAAGGATCCCGGTGTATGGGGTGCCGGGTAATGGCGTAGGGACCGTCGGTGCGCAGCGCGTGGCCTTCCTTGACCTTGGCGTCCAGGGTCCACATCGTGCCGAGGGCGAATCTCGCCCAAAGCGTGAAGGCCGTTGAGCCAAGCTGGATGACCAGTCCGATGCCTGTCGCCCATGGTGATTCCCACCCGAGCGAGCGCCACGTATGGGCGGGGACAGCACGGAAGATCGCGAAGAAGATCGCGCCTGCGATCACAACCACGACGGCGAAGCGTCCGAGCGGCGCGCGCGTATTCTGCGCGGACCCTCGCGAGGCGTTATAGAGCGCGCCGGCGATCCACGCAAGCGCGAACGCCCCACAGCACGCCGCAATGCTCACCACGGCAATCACGTGCTGGGCGTGAGTCACGGCCACGACCCTACCTATAAGCACGGCTCTGGCCGCGGGCCGCCAACCTCCCCTCATTCCCGACGCGGTGCTCGCCGCCGGTCAATCGATCACCCGGCCACAGCGTGGTCGGCGAAGTCGCCGTTCGCGCGACCGGCAGCTGACGAGCGAAGCGTCCCTCGCCGGCACGCTCCCCTGCAGCGATAACGACGCGACTATCCCCCGAACCCCAGCGCGTTCCCTGCAACGCGCGGACCTCAGGGCTCGCCGCGACACCATGATGTGAAACGCGGTGGGAGGCACGGCTAAGACGTGCTCTTCGCGCAATTCCAGGGAAGCGCTCGGCGCGGCGAGATTCGTGCTCCACCACGAACGCGAACGCGGGTGTGGCCGGGCGTCGGTGCCGCAAGAGAGTTTGATGTCAGAGGAACGCGGCTAGTTCCTCGGGACTTATGCCGAGTTCGCCGAGCAGCATCGCCGCGCGCGGACCGTGTTCGCCACCAACCCGCTCTGGTACTCGGGCGCCGGCCGCGAGCAGCATCCGCACGATCTCGGCGTACGGCTCGGGGTTGATCTCGGTCACCGTCGCCATTGTCGGTCCGCCCTCGGGGTCCTGGCAGTGGCGCGAGCCGTGCAGCGCGGCACCAATCGCGCATTCCGCCGTCGCGGAACTCGGTGCCGGCGCCGTGGGCGAGCAGCTCTCTGACGATCGAGACCCGCCCACGCCAGCATGCCTGCCCCAATGGGTTTTCCTCGCTGGTGGGGTTGCCGTCAACGCGGGCGCCCGCGGCGAGCAGTTCGCGGACCGCGGCGAGGTCGCCTCGTTGGAGGGCGAGGATCATCATCTCGTCGAGTAGCTCCGGGGCGGCAGCGCTGCGGTCTGGCAGCTCGTTGACGTCGCTGGCGCCGTGGTCGCGCAGCAACGCGGGAACCGGCCCGTCGCCCCAGTGCAGCAGGATCTGCAGCGGCGTTAGCCCGTGCTCGTCGGGCTCTTCGAGCGGGGCGCCGGCGTCGAGCAGCACCGCGATTGTCTCGACGGGCCGTCGGCGCCAGAGCGCTTGGTGCAGATGCGCGGCCCACGGCCGCACGCCGTGGGAGCAGAACATTGCGATCATCGGATGGTTGTCGAAGTTCAGCGCGCGGCCGAGGCAGTAGGCGACCACCTCTGGGTCGGTTCCGGCCTCAATCAGCGGTCGCGCGCAGGTGGGGTCGCGGTGCTCGCAGGCGTGGTACAGCGCCTCACCGACAGTGTGGTTCGGGCCGGCGTCGTTCGGATCATCGCCGGCCGCGAGCAGTAGTTGCGTCAACTCGGCGTCGCCGGCGATCCCCGCAGCACCGTAGATCGGCGCCTGCAGCCAGTCCCCATGCATGAACGAGGCGTTCGGATCAGCGCCTGCGTCCAGTAGTGCGGCGACGACCCAGCGAGTGCGGCGACGACCGAGCGGATCCCGGCCGCGCGCACCGGATCGGTTCGCAAAAGCCGCGAGAAGCACGCGTACAACAGCGGCTGCCAGCCGTTCGGTCCGGTGGGTTCATGGGTCGCTTCGGGATGTTCCCTGAGCCGCCTGGCGACCTCGGCGGCCTCGCCCGCCACACACGCGCTCGCAAGGTCGTGACGCGCGATCGCTGGTTCGAGCTCGAGGATCGTTGCCGCCCGCCGCGGGTTATCCGAGCACGCACTCGCGATCAGGATCGCGGCGCGCTCGGCTGCGCCTAACGTCAGCGCGTCGATATGGGCCTTCAATCGCGGCCAGGACGCAAACCCGTACTCGCGCGCGATCGCCAGATGCGCCAGCGCCAGCGACGAGAACTCGCCGTCGCGCCGGCGAGCCTTCGCCTGATCGCGCAACCACCGCAGATCCGGACGGGACGGGAGTGACTTGGACATGTGAACTCCTCTCACGGTCACCCGACGGGTCCGCACGCCAGGGCCGGAGATACACGTCCATCACCAGGCCACAACCACAACGCCGCAAGGTGGGCTTCGAGCCCTGTCCGCGGACCGGATGCGTCCTGCACGCCCGTCCAACGATACCGCGCACACCACTGCGACGCCGCCAAAGCACGTCCGAGCCGCCCACCTGCCGCCGTTTCCGCTCATCGCCAGTAGCAAGACTGCCCACTGGAAGCCACGGCTGCGCCCGAGCAACGAAGCGGCCATCCCCGTCGAGGCCCCTCCAGGCGTCGACGGCCCGCGACGCGGCCGCCGCGGGCGCTGCTGCATCTCACGACCGACGCCGCCAGGTGCCGCATGGCTTGTTCCTGACCGGAGCGGTCACCCGCTCGGGTGGGTCTAGCGTGCCCGAGGCCGTCCGCAGGCAGCAGCGATTTTTCCATTCTCGGGTCCGTTTGCCGTTGCTCCGTTCGCCGCTCGCAGACAGTTGTTTGGGGCGAGGCCACGGCAACTCTGAGTGGTACTGGATGACGCGGCGCTCGGCGTGCGGACGATCGCAGTTGCCGGAAGCCTGGTTAGGGTTGCTGGAGCTGGTTGGGTGGGCTTACATCATTCCCGACGGGCATACCGCCACCGCCGCCACCGGTCTCCTTCTCGGGCACCTCGGCGACGATCGCCTCGGTGGCGAGGATGTTCTTGGCGATCGAGGCGGCGCCTGCAGAGCAGAGCGCGTCACCATCGCCGGCTCGATGATCCTCTCGGTGATCAAGCTGGTGGGGTCACGAGGGTGCAGAGCATGCCGATAGTGGTCGACTTGCCAGCCCTGTTCGGGCTGAGGAAACCGAACGTCTCACCGGTGTGGACCTCGAGGTCGATGCTGCGCACGGCCTCTACCTGCGCGTAGATCTTGGTGAGGGCGGTGACGAGCACAGCCGCGGTTGGACGTCCGGTCATCGCTCGCTCACGGTGTCGGTCCGGCGATCGCCGGTCGGCGGGGTGTGGTCTCCGTACTCGAGGAGCGCCTGAAGCAGACGAGCCGCGAACTCCCGCGGACGCACAAGCCAGCCATTGTGCGCCCCCGGGAACTCACTCGATCGTGGGCCGTCGCAGTCGGGCGGCCAGCGCCTCGGCGCAGTGGCGTGGAACCCCACTATCTCCGATGCTCTCCAGGCTCCCCGTCGACGTCCTCTACAGCGAGCTCGCCCTCGCAAGTGACGTCAGCCAACAGCAGGTAGTCGACATCATTGACCACCTCCTTCTTCCCCTCATTCGAGGCAGCTTCGACCTCTAACAACGAGAGACACCCATCGCAAAATGCCAAGCCCACACCCCGAACTCATGCCTGCGATCCGTGCCGCGCGGCTCTCATCGACCGACGCGCAGAGGACCGTATGAATGACACCCGAGCATCTGTCGCAGCTCGTAGTGCGCTTCCCGATCCGACTCCTGATCCGTTGGTCGAGTTGGCACTACAGAGCGTGCCAACTGCGTGACCCCCGCTGAGCGATCCAGCCACGATGCCCGCGTGACCCGAATAGGCGTGAAGCGCGAGGGCCGGGTCGGTCGCGCTGGGGAGCGAGCGATTGGTCAGGAGACCTTGCTCTGCGGGTGCCACGAGCATCTCCGGCCTGACGCCGGCTTCCCTCCCTTGCGCGGGAACCGAGACGTTCGCTTCCGCCCAGGAGCGTCAAGGAGATCCGCTACTGTCGGCCGGTGCCCGTTGACTTCACGCAGCCGGTCTGGGATGCGGACAGATTCCCGGGTCGCCATGTCGCTCCCGTGGGCGCTCAGGCCGGGGCCCGGGAACTCGGCGCCAGTGTCTACGAACTCGACCCGGGCGTCGTCGGCTCGCCGCTGCACGTCCACCACGCCAACGAGGAGCTACTGCTCGTCCTCGCCGGGACGCTCTGGCTGCGCGGGCCGGACGGGACACAACTCCTGTCGGCCGGCGCGGTCGTCGCATTCCCTCGGGGCCAGGCAGGTACCCACAGCCTGGTCAACCGCTCCGACACACCCGTTCGCTACCTCGTCGTCTCCACTACCAACCGCCCCGACATCGTCGAGTACCCCGACACATTCGCGACGCTCGTCGTCCTCGCCGAGCAGCGCCGGGCCTATCCGCAAGGCGCCGACGCGGACGAGAAGCCCGTCATTGCCGAAGCGATGCGGGCGGCGTCCGACCGAGACGCCTGACCTGGCAGCACCAGAGCCGTCACGACGGCGTCGACCACACTGCTGCCCCGCAAGGCGTACTCGAATAGGGGGCCCCCAACGCGGGGCCGGCCAGACAAACCCACTTTGCCTCCGCGACGCGCATCTCCGGCCCGGCGCCGACTTCCCCGGTTTGCGCGGAAAGCAGGTTTCTCCCGGGTCGGGCCGAGGAGCGTTCCACATCCTTGTCCGTCTGCTGATCCCCCGCGCCGAGAGCCCCTCGACCCGCGCCATCCGCCGTACCTCAGCCCACTGCTCCACGCCAACCACCCGCTTCCTCCTCGCTCGACCATTGATCAAGCGAGCCTCGAAGGCCGGCCGGACAACACCGGCCCTCCGCCGGATGGCCTACTTTTCGACCGGGGAGTGTCGGAGGAACTGTGTAGGCCTGAGCGAAAGAGATCGCTATGCCTACGACTACGAGAAGCAGGACTACCACTCACAGCAGCAGCGTGTTGGAGCGTGACCCGGGGCTTGAGGGCCTTGGGCTTGGACTTCAGAGAAGGTCCGGTTCTCACAGCTGTGTCCTGTTGGGCCGCAAATAGGTGCATCGGTGTCGGCAGGAGCGTGGCGAGCGACAAAACTCTCGCGGAACTCTGGAATGGACGATCGTGGGAGATGCAGAAGACCGCGAACCCGCCGGGCGGCGGCCTCATCACTGCGGTCAGCTGTTGGCCAACACAAGGGTGCCTCGCCGTGGGGCAAGACCGTCGCAACCAAGCCTTCGCGGAAGCCTGGAATGGAACCTCGTGGAAGCTGCAAGAGAGTCCGCAGCCAGCGTTCGGTACGGGCGAAAACAATTCCGGCACCCTCAACGGGGTCTCGTGCGTGTCGAACAGCTTCTGCATGGCCGCCGGCGCGGGGAATGGCGCCGGCGCGGTTGCGGAAGCCTGGAACGGGTAACCGGCTGGCTCTGCTGACAGCAGCCGACCAGAGCATCTAAGGTTTTGGGGTCAGCCTTTCGCTGCGCGTAGAACGCAGGCCCTGTGCATCTCGCCGCTGGATCTGCGTCTCGTGACGTCAACGAAGCGCTCCTCCCGACGGTTGTCCCACTTCGTGATCCGCGCAGCGATTCGCAAGCTCACCAGTTGCCGGGCGATCGTCGACCGGCCGCCGACCTACGAGAGCCCCGCTCTTCTTAGCGGGTGAGAAGTACCAGCGCGACGCCGCGTGGTCGGCACCTCCTCGCGCGGAGAGCGCCACCCAGCGGGCGATCCCTTTCGCCATTGGGTCGCCGTCGTCGGACGCCTGGATTGCCACGATCTCGATGGCTCGCCCGTCGGCGATGGCGTCGCCGTTCGATGAGCGAAGCAGTCATCATGGGCGGCCGGCAACGGTGGACGCGCGCTACCGCTTGCGGACCGGGGACGACGCGTCGGCGACCGATTGCGCAGACGACTCCTCTCATCTTCGGGAGCGGTCGAGGCGCGCTATTGCAACGGCGGCGGACCTGGGGCCGGATAGGATTTAGCTCATGACGGTCCGCGAACGACTGCATAAGTTCGTCGACGAGCTCGACGAGGACGATGTGGCCTCAGCTCTCGTGCTCCTTGAATCACGCGTGCACGATCCGGTCGTGCGCGTGCTCGCCAATGCCGGCGTGGACGACGAACCGTGGACCGATGAGGACGATGCAGCGATCAGCGAAGTCCGCGCCGACCACGCGGCCGGTCTCGGGCCAGTCTCGTCCGAGCAGGCGAAGCGCGAACTCGGTCTGTGACCGACGCTAACCGCTGGGCGGTCGAGTACGAACGCCGGGCGCTTCGTGACCTTCGTCAGCTTGACCCGCCGGTCCGTCAGCGCGTCGTGGCTGCGATCGACCGACTCGCAGCCGGCGAGCAGACGGCCCATGTCAAACGCCTACAGGGCCAGCCACTCTTCCGGCTGCGGGTGGGCGACTGGCGGGTGCTGTTCCGTCAGGACGGGGAGCGACTAATCATCACCGTCGTTCGTGCGCTCCCGCGCGGCCGCGCTTACGACCGGTGACCCACGAAAGCAGTACCCGATGATGGCCCGGAGCCTGTGAGAACGCGACCGGTATCGGACAAACGTCTACACCAGCCTGAACCCAACGCCGAGCTCAGCGTCAGTGGCGCCGTCGTCGGCCCGGCGCAGACCAGTGGGTAGGGCAAAGTTGAGGAAAAGAACGTCGGGGCCGCATCTACATCTACCTCGGCCGTATGGAAACGGGAGGCAGCGCTCAGGATTCCTGACCGGCCGTCGATCTCTTAGGTCTAGGACCAGAACACAACAACTTTGTCCACCAGTGTGTCCAGCGGATCTGACATCGCCAACGCGTTTGACGTCTTAGGTACCACCCGAGGCTGGACACCTGTGCAGCGACGCGAAAAGGCAACCGAGCTTCTGCGCAGGTGCGATGAGGCACGCGCCATCGTCGCGAAAACGATGTGGGTCGGACCTTAGACCTTATGCGCGAGGCGAATCTCAGATGACGGCCCTTCTTCGTCCGAAGAGGAGACGTGAGTTCAGCGATGCCTACGCCCAGCTGAAGTCCTTTGGAGTGTTGAGCGAAGGGTGTGACGGCTCAACACAGATCACGGATATTGGCAAGGAGATAGCTGAGACTTTGCATATCCAGCCTGAGTAGCGACTTGTCATAACTCAACGAGAGGTCGTCTCCGTAGGGCGGCGCCATGAGCGCTTCTGGCATCTGGACCACGTCCACTACAGGCCGCTCAACTCGGTGATTGAGGTCATGTGACGTGTTCGTAGGCGGGCGGTTCCATGCCTCTCCGCCGGTGCTCTCTCTCGGATCGTCGGTGGCGCTTGCACCACTCGCTTACGATGAATGCGTCCGGCGAGCCACCATCACCACGGGGCCTAGGAAGGATCCGGCGGGGCCTGTCGGCACGCGCAGGAGAGGTCCCCACGTTCGAACAGTCCGCCCTGCAGCGGGCGCGTGTGGATACATCCGCTTGGGTGGAGCGCGCGTCGATCAGGTTCCATCTCGTGGCGGCAGGCACGGCTGGTGGTGCTGGTGTGCTGGGAGCCGCGCTTGCAGCAGCGCTGCCAATCGGCGTCCAGATCACTGTCGCGATCGCATCGGGTTGTTTGGGGTTCCCGGCGCCCTTGGCTGTCCTGTTCACGACCGCGTGGGTGGTGGCGCTTCCGCGCCAGAGAGACGAAGCGCGCGAGGAGATTAAGGTACTGACGCAGCCGGCTGACCTGTCTCAGTTCGCCCTGGATTTCTCTGATTGGGTAGCTGAGAAGCGTGCAGGGCTTCCGAGATACGAGGGCTTCAGCAGGTTGCCGTCGATCTTCCATGATGACCCAAAGGACTGGAGTGCCTACGAGAGGCGCCGAGACGATACGGCGAAGCTACAGGCACAGGCGCGGAGCGAGTACCACCAGCGATTTCGGCGCCCGGTGGTCGCCGTGCTCGGGGCGCAGGCAGAAGACCCCGATGACATTACGGCGCTGGTCGAGCTCAGCGAGAAGCTGTCCAAGGCCGCCGATGAGGAACAGCGCGCCAAGCGTCTTGTCGCCGCACACGGAAGCTTCGTGGGCGAGCAGCAGCGCGTTCTCTTGGAATCTCTGCTGAACGGAGTGCGCACCGCACTGGCGAGCAGCACAACCGCGAAGCGTTCGCCGCCCACTTCAAGTCCCTCATAACCGCGCTCGACGCGTGGGACGAAGCAGTGCATACCTTGGACGCAAGCATTCAGGACTTGCGCGCGTGGATCGAGCAAGACGTGCGCGAGCGCGGCTTTGTCGAGCCGGAATATGTGGCTGGGGCCGTCGCAGAGTGCTTCTCAGGAGTCAGCGTCCCACGGGCGCGACGTCACGAGCTCGACAAACCGCACGAGATCAAGCTCCGCTGCGTTCAGGATGTCACCACCGCAGATGGAGCGAAGTTCTGGAGTTCGTATCTTCACTCCGGGAGCAACGAGGTGAAGGTGGCCGAGCTACACGAGGAGGTCCTAGAGTTCTCCGAGGAAGGCATGGTCGACCTCCACAACCTCATTTTCCTGATGGAAGCCAGATTGCGAGCGTGCTTCGACGCAATTCAGCACTCGGCTGCCGCCACACGCGTCACAGCGGCACAAGAAGCCCTGCGGGCTCTGAGGCAGCCACTGGTTGATCAGATCAGCCGCGGCAGCACTGTTGTGCCGCAGTTCGCACCGCACTGCCCGTTCTGCCTTGCTGAGATCGAGCTCTAGCGCCTCGCGTGTCGCCTCCGCGCGGCACAACGTTCTTCTGGGAGGAACTCCTCGTAGTAAGAGACCACGAACGGTCCAGGGTCAGGGGATTCTTGGTGCAGAAAACCGGTCTAAGTGCTCGTCAGTTCGGCTAGTCTGCGGTCTTCTGGGGCCGGCCGGTACTTGCCGGCGGGTGCGCTCGGCCAGCGGCTGGCGCGCGAGCCAGCCCCTCCATACCGAGCGAGCACTCGGACAGTTCCACCGTCGCCGGCAAAGCCCCTATTTGTCGCGGCGGCGGAACCCGCCAAACCGGTCCGCCTGGAGGCGATTGGCAGCGGCTCAGCCGCCGTGGGCCGCGACTAACGGCTGTTAGTCGCAGCACGTGAGCGGCGGCCGGTCGACGCAGTTGTTCGCTTGCGATCGGCCGGCGACAGCCCGAGCGCGACGGTGCATGGAGCGCTCTCGTTACGTTGCAGAGCGGGTCTCTCGCGAGCCTCAGATCGCCGGTCGCAGACTCCGCTCTGGCTCGCCGAGGGACCGACGCGGCAGCTGGGCTCGAGCCAAGTATCAGCTTCTCCGTCTTTGTCCAACTCGGTAGTAACCGGGAGGAGGTGAGCATCACGGCGGCGGGTCCGGCCGAGCGTCTCTGTCGTTCGGTCGGGTAGGGCGGTCCTGCGGGTGTTGAGCGACACGATGGATGGTGACGAGCGGGGGACGGTTGTAGAGATGGTTGGGGTGCGCGTCGCGCGGTGTTCGTTCAGTCGTTTGTGGTGTGTGCGATCTCGGTGGCGGCTTGGACGAGGTCGCCGTCGAGGCGTCGGACGCCGAGCTGGGTGCAGAGCGTGTCTGATGCGCCGGGGCCGCTGAGAGCGAGCGGGGCGATCTTCGCTAGGCGGCGTAGTGCGGTCGCTTGCGCTTGGAGCAGTGCTGAGTCGAAGCTGGTGAGGACCGCGAGCGCGGGGCGGGTTGTCTTGGCGGCTTGGGTCAGTGTCGAGATTGGCGTGTCGGCGCCGAGGAAGAGGATCCGCCAGCCGTGCGAGCGCAGGAGCAGGCCGAAGGCGAGCAGGCTGATGTCGTGTGTTTCTCCTGGTGGGCAGGCGAGCAGCGCGAGCGGGCCGCTGCCGCGGCTCCAGAGCCGCGTGAGCGCGAGCAGCCGGCCGCGGATCAAGTTGCTGGCGAAGTGCTCCTGGCTGATCTGGAGTATGCCCTGTTCCCAGCCTAGCCCGACTTGCGTGAGGGTTGGCAGGATCACGTTGCGCAGGACGGCTTCTAACCCGAACGCTGCGAGGTTCTCGTCGAGCACTGAGTGCACGGCTGCCTCGTCGTAGTGCTCGATCGCCGTGAGCAGGCGCGCCGCGGCGTCTTGGAGAAGGCCTTCGGACGGTTGGCCGTGCTCGAGCGCGGCCTGTGCGGCCTCGGCGGCGGATAGCCCGTCGTCGAGCGCGCGGCGCATGCGCGCGACACGTGCGGCGTCCTCGTCGGTATAGAGCCGGAACCCGCCGGGCGAGCGGACCGGCCGCAGGAGTCCGTAGCGCCGCTCCCAGGCGCGCAGCAGTTCGGGGGTCACACCGACGCGGCGGGCGAATTCGCCGATCCGAAGCGGTCCGGGGCCGGATGGCACGGACTGACTATACACACCTTCGACAGACTCTTGACAGTGCGCCATCCGAGAGTTATGCTCGTACAGCTTCTGTACAGCATCTGTTGAGGGATGGTGATTCATGGCTCATGTACGCGGGGAATCCTCGACGGTCGTGTTATTCGGCGGCGCGGAGGGGCTCTCGGATGAGCAGCGGGTGCTCTCAGAAGCAGACAGCGGCCCCGATCATGGCCGCGTTATGAAAACCACAATGATCGAAGGAGTAGAGATGCAGAAGAACATCGTTGAGACTGCCAGGGACGCGGGTACGTTCACGACCCTGGTCGCGGCGATCGACCGTGCCGGTCTCGAGTCGACGCTGGCTGGCGAGGGGCCGTTCACGGTCTTCGCCCCGGGCGACGAGGCGTTCGCGGCTCTGCCTGAGGGGACGGTCGAGTCGTTGCTGGCCACGCCCGAGCGGCTCGCCGAGGTACTGACTTATCACGTGGTGGCGGGTCGGGTGACGGCCGCTGACGTCGTCGGGTTGACGAGCGCGCCGACCGTGCAAGGTGATGAGCTGCGGGTTTCGGTCGACGACGGCGTCCACGTCGACGGCGCCACCGTGGTGAGCGCCGACATCGAAGCGTCAAACGGGCTGATCCACGTCATCGACCGCGTGCTGCTGCCCGCGGGCATCTGACCGGAAGACGACGATGAGACGGGCTCGACGCATTCTCACGCTCGCGGCGCTCGCAGCACTTTCGCTCTCGGCGTTGGCTTCGCTGGCCTCGGCAGGGTCCACCAGCGAGCACAACATCGTGCAGACTGCCGCCGCGGCCGGGCAGTTCAAGACGCTGGTCGCGCTGGTCAAGCAGGCCGGCCTCGCCGGCACGCTTGAGGGCACGGGGCCGTTCACGGTGTTCGCGCCGACCGACGCAGCGTTCGCGAAAGTCCCGAAAGCGGCGCTCGCGGCGCTCAAGCACAATCGAGCGAAACTCAGGGCGGTGCTGCTCTTCCACGTCCTGCAGGGCAAGCTGACCGCAGCCAAGCTCGTGGAGCTCCACTCTGTGAAGACGCTGAACGGCCAGTCGCTGAAGATTCACGTCAGCAACGGCACAGTAACGATCGGCGGTGCACGCATCATCATGACCAACATCGCCGCCTCCAACGGCGTGATCCACGTCATCGACCGGGTGTTGATCCCGCGCTAGCAACCGCACGCCCACGGTCCGGGCGCCGCAACCGCGGCGCCAGGACGGGCGGGCCGTCACCAGCGAAAGAAAGACACCGATGAAGACGCTCACCCCCCATCCGTGCACAACCGCCGACTCGACACCACGCGCCCCGCGCCGCTTTCACACGGCGAGCACGACGCGCAACCTGCGCCAACGGATCGCGCTGCGCGCGCTCGCCAGCTCGTTCTTGAGTTTGCACCCCGCGACCGAGAGGCTGCGTCGGTTTCGCCGGATGCCTGCGTGTCTCAGCGGTGCGTCTGTCCCGATAGGGGTTGGTCGCTGATGAGAGTTGCTGTGGTTGGTGCCGGGGTCTCGGGCTTGGTGGTGGCGCACCTGCTGCACCGCGCGCATGACGTCACCGTGTTCGAGGCGAATGCGTATCCGGGCGGGCATACGAACACGGTCCGCGTCGACACTCCGAACGAGACGCATCACGTCGACGCCGGTTTATCGTCTTCAATGACCGCAACTACCCGCACTTCGAGCGGCTGCTCGAAGGCCTGGGTGTCGGCTGGCAGCGATCGACGATGAGTTTCAGTGTCAGCGACGGCATTGGCGACTTCGAGTACAGCAGCGCGTCTGCGAATGGCCTGTTCGCCAAGCGCGCGCACCTTCTCGCCCCGTGGTTTCATCGCATGATCGCCGATCTCGCGCGGTTCAACCGTGCCGCCGCCCGAGAGCTGCTTGGCGACCACGCAGACGATCTCTCACTCGGAGATTGGCTGGAGGGTCAGCGTTTCTCACGGGCGTTCATCGAGCGGCTGATCGTCCCTCAGGCGTCGGCGGTGTGGTCGGCTGATCCCGGCCAGATGTGGACCTTCCCGGCGCGCTTCCTGGCGGAGTTCTTTGATCATCACGGCATGCTCTCGCTGGCTGGTCGGCCGCGCTGGCGCACGATCCGCGGGGGATCGGCCCGGTACGTGGAGGCGTTGACGGGACCGTTCGGCGACCGGTTGCGGCTGCACACGCCGGTTGATGCGGTCACTCGCCACCGAGATCACGTGTTGGTCAAGCCGCGCGGCGGTGAGGCAGAGCGGTTTGACGAGGTGGTGTTGGCGACCCATTCCGATCAGACGCTGGCGCTGCTTGGCGACGCCAGCGATCGCGAGCGCGAGATCCTCGGCGCGATCCCGTATCAGGCCAACGAGGCGGTGCTCCATACCGACGTGCGGATGCTGCCCCGCCGCCGGCGTGCGTGGGCGAGCTGGAATTACCACCTGCTTGCTGAGCCGAAGCGCGCGGCCACGGTCACCTACCACATGAACCGCCTGCAGTCGCTGCGCGCCGAGCGCGAGTTCTGCGTGACGCTCAACCGCACCGAGGCGATCGACCCGGCGCATGTGATGCGCACGATCCCTTACGCGCACCCGGTGTACGCGGCCGCGGGCCTCATCAGGGCGCGGGCGCGGGTGGATGAGATCGACGGGCGTAACCGGACGCATTTCTGCGGCGCGTACTGGGGATCGGGGTTCTACGAGGACGGCGTTGTCAGTGGGCTGCGCGTCGGCGAGCGCTTCGGAGCGCGGCTGTGAGCGCGAGCTGCATCTATGAGGGCACGATCCGCCACCGGCGCCTGGAGCCCCGGCGGGAGTTCAGCCATCGGCTGGCGCTCGTGTATCTCGATCTCGTGGAGCTCCCCGGGCTGCTTGACGGCCGGCTGGTCGCGCGGCGGCCGGGACTGGTCCGCTTTGATCGCCGGGATTACCTGGGTGATCCCGGCGTGCCGCTTGAGCGCGCGGTACGCGACCTCGTGCAGGATCGGACTGGTTCGCGGCCTACGGGTCCGATCCGGGTGCTGACCCACTTGCGCTCTTTCGGGCACTGCTTTAACCCCGTCAGCTTCTACTATTGCATGGACTCGGACGGCGAGCGCGCGCAGGCGCTCCGCGCGGGCGTCACCGTGTTTGACGCGACGCTCGCGCTGCGCCGACGCCAGCTGACACGGGCATCGATGGCGCGGATCACTGCCCGCTATCCACTTGCGACAGTGCGGGTGCTGGGACTGATCTACGCGCATGCGCTGGGGCTGAAGCTCGCGGGCGTACCCGTCCACCGCCACCCGCAGACGGGAAGCGCATGAGCGCCTGGCTGTGCCGCTGGCTTGTGTCGCTCCTGCTGGCGCGGATCAAGGCCGGCAGCCTGATCGTCTTAGAGGGCGAGGCGCGGCGCGTCTACGGCTCCGGGGCGCCCGCCGCGACCGTCCGGATCGACTGCCCGCGGGCTTGGCGGAAACTGCTTGGTGGCAGCCGCGGGATGGCCGAGGCGTTTGCGCAAGGTCTGTGGGACTCGCCCGATCTGGTCGCTTTGATCAGGCTCGCGGCGCGCAATGCCGGTGGGCTTGACCGGCTGCGCTCGCTGCTCGCACCGCTGCGCTGGCCGCTGCAGCGCGCTCGGGCGCTTCTGCGGCGCAGCACCAAGCACCGGCGACGGCGCGACATCGCGGCTCACTACGACCTCGGCAACGAGCTCTTCTCGCGGATGCTCGATCCGACGATGAGCTACTCGTGCGCGGTCTTCGAGCACGAGGCGATGACGCTCGAGCAGGCTCAGCTCGCGAAGCTCGAGCGTGTCTGCGAGCAGCTTGGTCTCGGTCCCGAGGATCGCGTGCTCGAGATCGGCACGGGCTGGGGCGCGTTCGCGCTTTACGCTGCCGCGACCCGCGGTTGCCACGTGACCACGACCACGATCTCGCGCGAGCAGCACGATTACGCCGTCGAGGCGGTCCGCCGCGCGGGACTGAACGACCGGGTCACGGTGTTGATGGAGGACTACCGCGACCTGCGCGGCCGCTACGACAAGCTCGCCTCGATCGAGATGATCGAGGCGGTCGGCTGGCAGCAGATGGGCACCTTCTTCGCCAAGTGCTCCGAGCTGCTGGCTCCGGATGGGGCGATGCTGCTGCAGGCGATCACGATCGATGACCGCGCCTACGAGGTCGAGAAGGCATCGAAGTCGTTCATCAACACCTACATCTTCCCCGGCGGATGCCTGCCCTCGCTCGAGGTCATCACGCGCAACCTCGCGCGGCGAACCGACATGCAAGCGGTGGGGCTCGTAGATCTCACGCCGCACTACGTCGAGACGCTCCGGCGCTGGCGCAAGTCGTTCACCGCGCATGCCGACGCGCTCGCGCAGCTCGGCTACGACGAACGCTTCCGCCGGCTCTGGACGCTCTACCTCGCCTACTGCGAAGCTGGGTTCGTGGAGCGGCGTATCTGCGACGTCCAGCTGCTGCTGACCAAGCCCCGGTCACGGATCTCCTCGAGGGCGTACCCGCGGCGCTCTGACCAGGGGCAGTTGCGCGACCTCTCGCTGAGCGCATGATCGACTCGTTCCTTGACAGCATTCTGGACCGCACGGTCCTTGTCGGCTACACGAGCATCGGCTACCGGATCCGCAGTCACGGCTGGAGCGCGTCAGAGCTACAGCGGCTGGAGGGCAAGGTCGTGCTGGTCACGGGCGCAAGCTCCGGGCTTGGCCTGGCTGCCGGCGAGGGCTTCGCGCGTCTCGGCGCCACGGTCTGGCTGGTCGTCCGAAGCCGGGAGCGAGGCGAGCACGCGCGCGTGAGGATCGCCGAGCGGTCCGGTAGCGACGACGTGCACGTGGGGGTCTGTGACCTCAGCAACCTCGAGTCGGTCCGCCAGTTCGCCGGACGCTTTACCGATCAGGCGTCGCGCCTGGATGTGCTGGTCAACAACGCCGGGGTGATGACGCAGGAACGCGTGTTCTCTGCCGACGGGATCGAGCTCACGTTCGCGACCAACGTCGTCGGCCCGTTTGCGCTGACGAACCTGCTGATCGGACTGCTCCAACGCAGCGCCCCGGCGCGGATCATCAACGTGTCCTCCGGCGGCATGTACACCCAGAAGCTCAGGGTCGAGGATCTGCAGAGCGAGCACGGCCAGTTCGACGGGCCAACGGTCTACGCGCGCAGCAAGCGCGCGCAAGTGATCCTTACCGAGATCTGGGCCCAGCAGCTGGCCGGCACCGGCGTCGTGGTCCACGCGATGCACCCAGGCTGGGCCGACACCCCCGGCGTGCGATCCTCGCTGCCGCGCTTCTACAGAGCGACACGACCGCTGCTCAGAACGCCCGCGCAGGGCGCCGACACGATCGTCTGGCTCGGAGTGGCGGGCGAACCGGGCCGCAGTTCCGGCCGGTTCTGGCATGACCGCCGAGAGCGCCCCACCCACGTGCTGCCATGGACCAGAGAGACGCGACAGGAGCGCGAGCGCCTCCTCACCGAGTGCGTAGCACTCAGCGCCTTGCAGATCACCAGTCCCGGCCCGGCGAGCTCTAACCCCCAAGGAGAACCGTGATGGCCCACTATCGAGCAACGATCCACATCCAGCAACCCCGCGAGGACGTGTTCGCATACCTCAGCGACTTCTCGACAACCGAGCAATGGGATCCGGGCGTCGTCGAGGCCAAGTCTGTGACCGGCGCGGCGGTCGGCCAGGGAAGCGAGTTCCGGCTGGTGGCCCAGTTCCTCGGCCGCAAGAACGAGCTCACCTATCGGATCGTCGAATACGACCCCCCGCACGCCGTCACCTTCCTGGGCGAGAACGCCACCGTGACCTCGCGCGACAGAATCACATTCGAGGAGATCGCGCAGGGTACACGCGTCACCTACGACGCCGACCTCGCGCTGACAGGCCTGCTCAGAATCGCCGACCCGCTCCTGGGGGTTGCGTTCTCTCGTGTCGGCGATCGCGCCCTCGCTGGTCTGCGGCGCACGCTCGCGCCCTCGCAGCCGCAAACGTTGTGCCCGCTAGCCGGACGTGCGGTCGACGGCAAGGAGTACGAGCTGCCCGGCGATCTTCCAAGGCAGCACAACTTCCTCGTCGTCGCGTTCCACCGCGAGCAGCAGCGCCTTGTCGATCGGTGGCTGCCGTGGCTGATCGACCTCGAGCAGAACCGCACCGACGTCGCCGTCTACGAGCTCCCGGTGCTCTCATCCATCTACGGCCCGGCGCGGTGGTTCATCGACGGTGGCATGACGCGTGGGATCCCAGACGCGGCCGCTCGCGCCCGCACGATCACCGTCTACACCAACCTCGACAAGGTCCTAGACAACCTCGGGCTTGCTGGAACCGACACGATCGCGGTCCTGATTGTCGAGCGCTCCGGCCGCATCTTGGCACGCGAGACAGGCGGCTTTGAGGAACAGAAGGCGCAGCGGCTGGCCGCCTCGCTCGCGCCGACACAGTCGTCCGGCGCGACCGCGGCATGAGCGCCCGCGTGCTCGTTACCGGCGCGACCGGATTCATCGGCGCTCGCCTCGCCACCAGGCTGGCAAGCTCGGGACGGGATGTACGATGCCTGGTGCGCGACCGCGGCGGGAGTCGCGCCCTCGCGCTCGAGCGCGAGGGGTTCGATCTGCACGAGGGTGATGTGTTGCGTCCGGAGACGCTGCGCGGAGCGGCGCACGGCATCGACGTGGCGTATTACCTGATCCACTCGATGGGCCGCGGCGGGCCGAAGGACTTTGCCGCCAGCGAGCGCGCCGCCGCCACCACCTTCGCCGGGATGGCACGCGCGGAGGGGATCGAGCGCGTCATCTATCTCGGCGGTCTCGGTGACCGCCCGCAGTCCCAACACCTGCGCAGCCGACACGAGACCGCGCTCGCGCTCCGCCAGCACGGCCCGCCGCTGACCTACTTGCGCGCCGGAATGGTAGTCGGGGCGCAGAGCGAGTCCTACCGCACGCTGCGCTATCTCGTACAGCGACTCCCCGCGATGATCGCGCCAGCCTGGCTTCAGAACGCGACCCAGCCGATCGCGATCGATGACACGCTGAGCTATCTGATCGAGGCACTGACAGTCGAGCAGTCCACCGGCAGGGAGATTCAGATCGGCGGCCCCGACGTGCTCAGCTACGGCGAGATGCTCGATCGGATGGCAGAGGTCCTAGACATCCGTCGCCGGCCACGGATCCCGGTGCCGCTGATCACCCCGTGGCTCTCCTCGCTCTGGATCGGGCTCATCACACCGGTCGACGCCGGTGTAGCAAGACCATTGATCGAAGGACTCGCCGTGCCGACTGTCGTCACCGACCCCTCCGGAATGAGACTGTTCGACATCGCCCCCATCGACTTCGACCAGGCGCTCCGCCAAGCCGTGGCCGAAGACCCGGAACTGGTGAACGCGTGAGAGTGCTCGGACGTCTCTTCGTCTCGCGTCCCGGCGGGCACGGGCACGGCCGCCCGGCTCGCGACACTCGACGCGGAACAGGGCAGCGACTCGACCGCCGACGGCTGCGAGTCGCTAATCAGAAGCCTCGGCGGACGACGCGCGTCAAGCTGATAAGCGCGATGGGCACGATCGGCAGCGCTGTCTGCGCCGCGCTGCCAGCGCGGGTTGACGAGAGGGTCGCGCTGTCGCGCGCTCCCGAGCGGGCGCGGGCGGTGCCCCACCATCAGGTCGAGGTCCACGCCCGCCCCGAGCCGCCGAAGCGTCGAGCACCAGCCGCCGCGCTTGCGGGCGCCGACGCGGTCGTTCACCTGTCCGGCGAGGTGGTCGCGTCGCGCTACGGCGAGCAGGCGATGGCGAGGATCCGGGGCTCGCGCGTGCAGGGGACGCGGCTGCTTGCGGCGGCGCTGCGCGAAGTAACCGGCGACAGCTCATCTCGGTTGGCGATCGACTTCTGCCGCCCCGAGCGACAGCGCGACGTGCTTGGCGACCGATGAAGGTTCACGTGCTCGAGCGCGAGCAGCGGGTGGCGCGCCAGTTGGCGGAGGTGTTCGAGTTCTTCGCGCGCGCGGAGAACCTCGAGCGGATCACTCCACCGTGGCTGAGCTTCGCCCTGGTCGGTGAGGAGCCGAGCGAGCTGCGGCGGGGAACGCTGGTTCAGTACCGCTTGCGCGTCCATGGTGTCCCGTTGCGCTGGGTCTCTGAGATCGAGCTCTGGGAGCCGGGCCGCGCGTTCGTCGACCGGCAGATCCGCGGCCCCTACCGGCTATGGCGCCACCAGCACGACTTCGCGGCGATCGGCGAGGAGACGATCGTGCGCGACCGGGTGCGCTACGCGCTGCCCCTCGGCCGGTTCGGGGAGCTCGCCCACCAGGGGTTCGTCCGCCGCGACCTCGAGCGGATCTTCGAGTTCCGCCGCCAAGCGGTCTCTCAATTGCTCGGATGATCTCGCTGCTATGGCTGCGGCGCGACCTGCGCGTTCACGACCAGCAAGCGCTGCTCGCCGCGGCCGCCGGCGCCGTGCACCTCGTACCCGTGTTCTGCTTCGACGACCGCCTCCTGCACGGGCGCCACTCCTCCGGGCCGCGGACGCAATTCCTGCTCGAAAGCCTCCAGGATCTCGATCACTCGCTACGCGAACGCGGCAGCCAGCTGGTGATCCGCCGCGGCGTGCCCGAGCTAGTGCTCGTCTCGCTCGCCCGCGAGATCGGTGCCGAGCGCGTGCACTTCAGCGCCGACGTCGGGCCGTTCGCGCGCGCACGCGACGAGCGCGTGTCGCTGGGGCTGCGCCAGGCCGGAATCGAGGTACACGTCCATCCGGGGCTGTTCGTCGCTGACGACCTCGGCGCGATCCGGACTGCCCGCGGCACGCCCTACACCGTGTTCACCCCCTTCTACAGGACCTGGAGCGCGGCGGGGCGCAGGGCTGTCGCGCCCGCACCGCGGTCGCTGCCGCCGCCTGCACCCGGGCTCGACGCCGGAACCCTGCCAGCGCTCGCCGCGCTGAAGCTGCGCCAAGAGCTCCAGGACCCAATGCCGGGCGGCGAGCGGGCGGGCCGCGAGCGGATGCGGAGGTTCATGTCAGCCGCCATTGCCGGCTACCAAACCGACTCGCACATGCCCGGTCGCGACGGCGTCTCGCGACTGTCGCCCTACCTGCACGTCGGCTGCGTGTCCGCGCGCGAACTCGAGCAGCTCGCCACGGCGGGCGAGGGGCCCGCGGCGTTTCGCCGGCAGCTGTGCTGGCGCGACTTCTACGCGCACGTGCTGCTGCACTTCCCCGCCAATACGCGCGCCGAGCACCAGCCGCGCTACCGCGGCACACTAGAGTTCAGCCGCGCCCGACGGCTGTTCGACGCCTGGCGGGAGGGACGGACCGGCTATCCGCTGGTCGACGCGGGAATGCGCCAGCTGCTGCGCGAAGGCTGGATGCACAACCAAACGAGGCTACTCGCAGGGTCGTTTCTGACCAAAGACCTCGGGATCGACTGGCGCTGGGGGGAGCGCTGGTTCATGCGGCTGCTGCTCGACGGCGACCAGGCCAGCAACAACGGGAACTGGCAGTGGATCGCCTCAGTCGGCGTGGATCCGCAACCACCGTACCGTCGCATCTACAACCCCGTACGTCAACAAGCGCGCTTCGATCCGCACGGCACCTACGTGCACCGGTACCTACCCGAACTCCGCCAGGTCCCCGACGAGTACCTCGCCGAACCGTGGAAGATGCCGACCGAGGTCCAGCGGCGGGCCGGGTGCGCGATCGGCCGCGACTACCCGGCGCCGATCGTCGACCACGCCCACGCCAGGCGCCACGCGCTTGCGCGCTACGCGGCGGTGAGCTCCCGATAAGCCGCCTTGGAGAGCTCGATCGCCTCGCCGATCAGCGATCGCGCCAAGGCGTCAGGCCAGGCACGCACGCGAGGCGGCCCAACCGGCCACGCCGCGACCTGCCAACCCGATCGCGCTGCTCGGCCTGCTCAACCGACAATCGACGTCAAATCGTCCCCCGCCTACGGACCTGCTCTTTGACTTGACCAACCGCGCGCGCTTCACGTGGTCTCGACCGGCAGTCACACGAGGTCGACGCGCGGCGGAGACGAGCTTCCGTTCCACAGTTCTACGCCGGCGGCTCGTCATGGCCAGCCAGCTTAGACCGATTCTCTGTACCAACAATGATGAGGAGCGCCATCCAGCTCCACCAAGGCCGCGTCGAGCCCGACCGCTGATCCCGACCATAAGACCGCTCCCATCGCGGTCGCGTCTGCGGCTGGAAACGTCACGTCGATCGCGGCGTCCGCGGCCGCGTCCTCGACGACGTGCCCGACGGTCAACACCAACCGCCCGGCCACGAGGTAGCCCGATCCCACCCGCGTCGTGCCGCTCGCCAACGGGACCGTCAGCTGTGCGACGTGGTCGAACTGCAGCACCGCCAACCTCGTCCGGCGGCTACTCCTCGTCGGCGATCTGCGGCTTGCTCCCCGTCACGATGTCTTTCGGGCTGAGCGCGAGCTTCACCCGATGCGTCGATCCCGACGAGACCCCGCCCTTCGCTCCGACGCAGATCACCCAAAACTTGATCCCCGCCTCTGCCTCGCCCTCCTTGCGGACCTCCAGCAAGAACTCCATCTCGACCGAGTCGAGCTCGAACTGCAGCCGCTGCCCCTCCGCTTCCGCCATCGCGGCTGTCAACTCCGATCGCAGCGCCCGCACCGCGTCAGCCAAACCAACCCACCCCTGCTCTTCCAATCTCCCACCTCCTCACCAGCTACTTCCAACGAAGTGACAGCAGCGACCCTGTCGGAACGACGACTTGCACTGGCCCCACCGCGACGGGGGGAATTACCGGCGTTCTCACCCTGATTCTTACGGCCCCGCATTGCGCCCCACTCCGCGCCCCAAGGACGGCACGCGAGCAGGCAGCACGCGGTCGTCGCCGCACACCACACGTCCTAGAAGGGCAATTCTGCGCCGTGACCCGTCCGCCGGCGGCGCGACCATCCGAGCATGGACGCCGGTCGAGGACCCGATCTCCACGAGATGCAGCGCGTGCAGATCCGGGAGCCAGCCGGACCGTGTCTCAGGGGCCGTCGGACCGAACCGCCCCGAAAACGACACGGTTTCTCGGACAGCCGTCGTGCGACAGCTCGACTTGTCTCAAAACCCGTAAGACCCCGTGCCAAAACCTACGGTCCGACGGCATGAAGCCGTCCGAGGGTTTTGGAACGATCGGGCCTGTTGTCGATTTCAGTAGTCGGTTGCACCGACGGCCATGATGTTTCGGAGGTAGTTGCGGTGGGGCTCTTGACATCACGAGGGCGCGTTCGTTTCAAGAGTCGGCTGCACTAGCTCGCAGGACTCCAGAAGCGATCGCGCAACCGCAGGCCGATCTCGCCGAGCTCGGGATCCCCACTCGGGACGATCGTGTCACACAACAATCCGCGGCTAACCTTTCGCATGACATAGAATGCGCGACGGCTTATGTGACACGAATCGGGCATGAAGTTCTTGGCTCCGACGATGTCACGTAATCGGACGTATACGTGACAAGGAGCAATCCCATGCTGGTCGGCTACATGCGCGTGTCCAAAGCAGACGGATCCCAGACCGTCGACCTGCAACGCGACGCGCTGCTCGCCGCCGGCATCGACGCCGACCACCTCTACGACGACCACGCCTCCGGACAGCGCGACGACCGCCCCGGTCTCGCCGCATGCCTCAAAGCGCTCCGAGACGGCGACACGCTCGTCGTCTGGAAGCTCGACCGGCTCGGTCGCAACCTGCACCACCTGATCAACACCGTCCACGACCTCACGGCCCGCGGCGTCGGGCTGAAGGTCCTCACCGGCCAAGGCGCCGCGATCGACACCACCACGCCCGCCGGGAAGCTCGTGTTCGCGATCTTCGCCGCCCTCGCCGAGTTCGAACGCGAGCTCATCTCCGAACGAACCACCGCCGGGCTAGCGTCCGCCCGCGCGCGCGGCCGCAACGGCGGACGCCCCTACAAGATGACCCCGGCCAAGCTGCGCCTCGCCACCGCCTCGATGGGCAAGCCCGACACCAACGTCGGCGAGCTCTGCGCCGAGCTTGACATCAGCCGGCAAACCCTCTACCGCCACGTCTCCCCGGCGGGCGAGCTGCGGCCCGATGGGCTTAAGCTTCTCGCCGCCCTCAAGACCTCTCGTGCTGCACCGTCTTGATGGGGAGTGCGAGCGGCGAAGCCCGCGAAGCTTCGGGCGCCCGGTGACGTCGAGAAGGCGAATCGCCACAAGCTCCGGCACCCCGCGTTTCCATCCATTCCTCATCGGGTGGCTAGTTCCCGAAGGACTGCTCGCAGCGGGCCTGTCCACCGCGAGGGGGGGAGGGGGGAAGGCCCGGCCTGCTCGTCGGCCTGAGATCCGTGTGCGGACTCGCGCGGCAACTCACCGACGCCCGGATCGCGGTTCGCGGGACGAAGGTGCTGGGCGCCTGAAGGCGACGCAGCTGGTCCCGGTTCCGAACCGGCAGAGTCAGGCCGGTCCCCATCGGGCTATCGAGAGTGCTGCGTATAGCTGAAAGGGGAAGCGACACCACCCACCCTGAACTCCGCGAGCTCCCAGCCGATGACGGAGGATGGGGCGTTCCCGCCCTGCATTTCGAAGGGAGATCGATGAACATCCTGCCAATCCGTTTTGGCGTTGCGCTTGGAGTCGCCGCCATTGCTGGCGTTGCGCTTGCGGGTAGCGCTGGCGTCGCAACGGGCAGCGTCCGTCGCGGCCCGTCAACCCGCACCGCGACGCGGACCGTTACGGTCACGAAGACCGTGCTGGCGACCACGACGCAGCCCGGCGTGCCCGCGTTCGTCTCGCAGAACCTCGCTGCGTTCGGCGGTTCCGTCACGTCGCCGGCGGGACCGTATCGCGCGCACCCGAGCGAGATCACGTTCTCGTCCTCGCCCGTTGGGGGTCCCAACCTCGCGGTCTACGTCGATCATCTGTCGTGGGTCGATTGGGGGCAGCCGGTCGCGTACGCGAGCGGCATCGTCCACACGCGCGACTGGCAGCAAAACGGGTTCATCGCGACGCCCGGAGGCGCGATAGTCGATCAACTACTCTCGTGCGAGGGACGGTCCTACTACACCTACTCCGAGTTGTTAGCACCCGCAGGATTTCCGTCAAACAGTCAATCGACAGAAGCGATGCGTCGACCAGGCGCCCGCGCGGCACGTCGCTGTCGGCTCGGGCTCTTCCGGGGTCGCGTCCCGAAAACGATCGTTTCTCGGACAGCCGCCGTGGGACGTTTCAAAACCCGTGAGACCCCTCTAACGTAACCGGACAACGCTGCGCGGTTGCTACGGGAGGCCCGTTCGCGCCAGCGCTCCTGGCGGGGGGTTTGGGGGTGTCTCGCCAGGGCGCACAGCCGCAGGCAATCAGTTCGACGACGAGTGGTGCGCGCCAGTGAACTCGCCGGTCCGGGGGTTACGGGCGACCGTCCATTGGGTGCCGTTTGAGTCCTCAAGGTACCACGTCTCTGTGAAGCCCTGGGCGCGCAAGCCGGCGTTCTCGGTCCGCACCACATCGATGACGCGCGCCTCGCCTTCCACCTGGCCGATCGCTGCTTCCTTGGTAGGGTAGCGTTCGATGATCTCGCCGCCGCTCGGCGGCGCGGACTCCTGCTCCTGGCGCGCTTTTTGGGCCTGTTCCCACTTTTCGTCGTCGGTCAGGTCGCGCGATCCCCCGCTCCCGCTTCCGCCGCTTCCGCTCCCGTCCTCGTCGCTCATCGACATCGCGTGGGCAAGCCCGGCGCCGCCGGCGATCGTGTTGACGGCTCCGTGCGCGATGAGCGCGGCGGATGCCACGTTGAGCGGCACCCCGGCCAGAGCGCCGATGCCCGTGACGTCGAGCGCGGTCCCGAGCGCCTCTCCGCTCGTGCCGAGTGCGATCTCGGCGATGCCGGTGGCCGTTTGGCCAGCGGCGCGAAAGTACTCAAACCGGCGAGATTGCGGGGCCGGTGACGGGGCCATAAAACCGCCGGGTGTCAACGCCTGGACGGTGCCGTAGGCCAACCCGGAGGCACCCTCCAGCGCCGGAGACGGTCCTCGGTTGCCGGAGTCCGTTGGCGGCGTCTGGTCCGTTGCGATCGCGGCAGGCGCCGGTAACGATCTCTGGCCGGGGTTAGCATCGAACAAGCCCTTGGCATAACCCGCGTTGTAGTCGGTGAGAGCCTGATCCGAACGATTGCCTGCGTTAGAACCCTGACTGCCGAAGCCATCCTCGTACCCAGCCGCAAAGTCGGCCGAGGTGTTGTCCGGTTGTCCGGCGGGCGATCTCTGGTCGGTCTGGCTCTGGTCGATCCGGGTTGCGGTCTGGTCGGCACCGGCGTTTGGTGTGCCGTCGGGGCCTACGGTGCCGGCCGCGCAGGAGGCGACGCTCGGGTCGCAGACGACCGGGTCACGCTGCATACGTCGCATCGCGCTGAACGGTGTCGCGCGTTGCTCGAGCAGCGCGACGTCGGCGCATTTTCCCCCACACCTACAAGGTCCGGCACAGCGTGCTACCACGCATTTGCGCTGCTGCAAGATCGCCGTCACCGCGCGGTTACCAGCGGCGCGCTGGAGGGCAAGCACGGCCGTCGGGCCACCGATGGTCAATGCGGTGTGCACCGACGGAGGACGGCCAGCCCGACCGGCCGCGGCGGCATCAGCGACCTGAACGGGCACGGCCGGATTCCTGGAAGCCCTCCAGTCGCTAGTGGTCGTCGCCTGTCTCAAGATCACCCGATTCGACTCCGGTGGTTTCCTCTTCCCGACGGCGCGCTCCCTCGCAACAACCAATGATTGCACATCGAGCTTGAGGACCGCACGTGCGCGCTCCAGCTCCAGAGGGGTTTCCGACCACAAATCTGCGTGGGACAACGCTAAAGCGTTAGTCGACGTCGTGAGATGTCGGTGACGTAAGCTTTTCGTCTCGCTACGGGTGCGGTCATGGCTGGCGCACCGAGACCCTCGGGTTGCCTTGGCTGGCGGAGACCGACGCTGCTGGCCCGGCGGGGAAGCTGCGAACGCGAGAGCAGCGCTGGCATCCTATGGCACATGTTGAGGCGATGCGAATCGCCTGCAAACCGCCACGTTCGGACGTTCGGACGTTCGGCCGTTCGGCCGTTCGGCGAATGGGGTCGGCACTGAGGAAACGTGGAGCGGAGCCACATTAGGGTTCGTCTCGCCGGCGCGATGAAGCTCGAGAGGCGCCTCTTGACGAGGTGAGAGCTTCGGCTTGCGACCGCGGAGCTTGCCCGCGGCACGCGCGACCGCCGTGCCGTCGCGCGTCCGCATTTTGAGCAGGTCTGGTTCGAACTCGGAGACCATCGCGAGCACGTTGAAGAGAAGACGACCGACCGGGTCTGTGGGATCGTGAAGGAAGTGTCCCGTATAGCGCACCCTTCCGGGATTTCAATTCGGACGGGTCTATCGGGACGCCTTGCGGCCAGCGGAGGCTCGGCGGTCACAGCCGGTCGTGTCGTCCCGGCTGAGGATCCGCCTACGGGACCTCGGATCGACTGTGGTGGGCAAGCGGCGCTAGACGCAAGTCACGCGGATCGTCGGAACTCCAGGCGCCTCGCGGGCGCGAAACCCCGGCCGGGGCCGGCTCGCTGAGGATGTCGAACCCGACGGAGACGCAGAGAGGGGGTCTGGCGGGACATCGACTGGGTCGAATGGGGCGGTGAGCTGATCTGGGCCGTCGGCATCAACGTCGGGAGGCGCGCCTTTCAGACTCCGGGTCTCCGAGTCTCTGACTTCGACCCCGCGGACCTGGAAGCGATGGGGGGGCTGGACGTCGCGGCGCTGGACGATGGGCGGACGACCGCAGAGTCCTCGATCGACGTCTCAGACGCCTTGGCTTCCGGACGACGACGTCCGTTCTGAACTAGCCCTACGCATCCCGGTCGCCAACCCCCGAGCACCATTGGCGCGACCACGGCAAGCGTTACACGGGTCATGCAGAAGGGCGTGGTGGGACCACCCTCACCACGCACTCGAGCTGGTCCGGAGGGGGATCGTAATCCCGCGCCTCAACAGCCCGCTTCTGCGCTCACGAGGACTGCCGGCCGTCTATCTGGCAGTGCTCTCGGGAAGTTGAAGATCTGCGATGACGATCGCCTCACCCT
Source organism: uncultured Solirubrobacterales bacterium (assembly GCA_963709135.1). Classification (GTDB taxonomy): domain Bacteria; phylum Actinomycetota; class Thermoleophilia; order Solirubrobacterales; family Solirubrobacteraceae; genus Palsa-465. Next base: position 1,189,430 of record CAVPVI010000015.1, read on the forward strand.
CGATGACATCGTCGCCCAGTCGTCCCATGACCTCGTCGATCGCCTCTCGCGCCTCGGTGCCCAGATCCTCCAGATCACAGAGCAGAGTCCTGAGGGATCGTTAATTGGCTGCAAGCTGCAGGCGGTCGACTCAGAAAGCAGCAGCCCGTTTCGTGGCCGGCCTCGTCGTTGACGTCGATCACACCGTGAGAAGGTCCCACATATCACGCTCGATAGGAGAGATTCTGGCGAGCCGCAACTGGGCCGCCGACTCACGCAGGCTGGAGGGAGCCCCAGCCTAAGAGGTGCAAGCGCGCCCAGGAGCGAACAGGAACGCAGGTCGCGGTGCCGTACGCGCGCGCGTCAAACCGATGCGGGTCCAGGCGCTGCGGGCGTAGATCGCGGCGGCGCCGCACGGAGTGTGCGCGAGGTTCGCGACTTCTCCCTTAGGATTCTGTCTTGTGGCCGCCGTCTCCACGGAGCTTCCTGTTCATCGCCTCGACGCCGAGCACTACGGCCTGGTCGTCGACTCGGGCGCGCTCGATCAGCAGCGCGTCGAGCTGATCGACGGCATCATCGTCCAGATGAGCCCACACAGCCCGGCCCACGCCGCAATCCTGGAACGTCTCACCAGGCATCTGGCGGGCGCCCGAGCGCGTGTGCGTGTCCAGCTCCCGCTACAGGTCGCGGCCGACTCGCTGCCCGAGCCCGACGTTGCGCTCGTCGGGGAACCTGAGAGCGCGGATCGCCACCCGACCAGCGCACTGCTGGTCGTCGAGGTCAGCGCCTCCTCGCACACGATCGACCGCGGGCGCAAAGCCGCGCTGTACGCGGCCGCCGGCATCCCCGTCTATTGGCTGATCGACGTCCCCGCCCGCGCCGTGGAGGTACGCACTGATCCCAGCTCGGCCGGCTACCGTACGCTACGCACGCTCGACGCCGCCGACGTGCTCGCGTCACCGTGCCAGGGTGTCGAGGAACTCGCCCTCGACGAGCTACTCGCAGGGATCTAAGGTCCGCCGCGACCGATCGGTCGTCCGGAATCGGGCACTGCTCGGCCGCAGGCAAGACCTCTGCGGCGCAGCATCCGATCAAGGAACAAGCAAAGTTCGGGAACGCCGCCGCGCGGGACGCGAAGCACGATCCAAAGAAGGCGGCGGGGCGGTTACCACCACATCACACTCGATAATGGCCTCCCTAAAGTGTCGCAGGGACGCAGGGGTTGGTCAGTCGCTTGCGTCTGTGAGGAGTTGCCAGTGGTAGCCGCCGGAGTGGGTGGCCTTGCCGCTGATAACGCGTGAGGCGATGGTCCAGTTGTCGAAGATGTGGTCGCGTGGAAAGGTCATCGTGCCGGGGTCGAGCACGCCGTCGGCGACGAGGTGATCCTGCTGCTCGGCGAGCTTGAGGTGGAGGTCGTACCTGGTCGCCTCGGGGTTGAGCACAGGTTTGCGCCATCCGCTTCCGGCGAGAACGCGGAAGCGCTTGTCGGGATCGTTGGCCTCGAACCGTCCCCACGCCGGCGCTCCTGCTCCCGCGTAGCTGTGGGTCGCTTGTGTCGGGTCAGCGGCCGTGCGGGGTCGCGGCTCGGCCGCCTGGCCCTTGTACACGCGGGCTAGCGGAACGGTGCGCGCGATCGGCGTGTCCGTGGTCTGCGGCTGGGCATCTTCGGTGGGGGTGAAGATGTCGCTTCCGAGCACGAGTTGCAGCCCCGTCGCGGATCTTTTCCACGGCAGGCTCGACGTGGACGTCGTCCGGGCCGCGGTGGCGAACCTCGGTTGTCTGGTTGGCGATGACGTCCACGACTCCCGCCTCGGTGACCTGGCCGATGAGCTCCGCCTCGATCGCCGGGCACAGAAGCGGACTCGCGACCGGAACCGCGAACAGCACCCCGAACCAGTTCTTGCTCGGGTTGATGTGATGACTGTGGATGCGGTTGCGCATGTTCGTCGTGCTCATGCCGATGTAGACGGTCAGCTTTCCCTCGCCCGTCACGCCGTAGAGCAGGTAGATGCCGGACCGCTCCGGTGTGTGCTGCCATCTCGCGCGGTCGATTCGATCGATCTCGAGCGTGTCGAACGGGTCGACGCTGGACACGGCCGCCACGCCAGGCGCGACGCGAGAGATCAGGAGATCCGCCACCGACCGAACCTACCGCATCCAACCTGCGCGACGCCCTCTGCGGCGGGGCTTATTGCACGATCGAGGCCTAGGAGGACTTGGTAGCAAAACTCGCCCGTGTATGCGAACGCTGGCGGTGGGCTTATCACGGCGAGGCTGATGAAGCCTACCGCCACCACAAAGCTGGACGCGAGTGCCTTTGCGGCGCGATGTCTCATGATCACATCCCCGCCGATTCGGTTTCAGTGTTACCAGTTGCCGTTGCCCAGCTGTAGTGGTCGGGCATAAGCCCCCCAGTGGCCACTGCGAATCCGTTGTTGTTTACCGGGACGACTGCCTTGGTCCCATTCTTGTATGAGACCGTGACCGCCGAAACGCCGTTTGGTACAAGACCAACGAGGATCTGAGGCACTTGGTTGTCCCCCGTGCCGGCACCCAGAACCAAGAGTTGGCCTGGCTGGGTAAGCTCGGCGACGCTGTTGCAGGCTGCTGGGCCTCCGGCTCCGGGTCCCGAACTCGCATCTACGGTGACGCACATCTGGCTTCCGTCGAGAACTCCCCATGCCGAGAACGACTGTGCCGTCCCGGCGATCCGCATCGCGATGCCGCCAGAGTAGGCCGAGCCGGTAGGAAGCGCGTCGAGTGCCTGAGCAGGAGCGCCGAAGACCGCGAAGTTGGAAACAGCCGTCGCAGATGCGGAACTAGCGTCGCTGCTTGCGTTGACCGCGTGCCCACGACGACTGTCGACTCGGATGTCTGTCGACCTTGTGGCGGCGTTCGCTCGGGTGGTTGCCGCATCCGAGCCGGAAAGTCCTACGAGCAGGGACGCCAAGGCCATGCAGGCCACGAGGGCCAGAACCTGAGCCCTCCGAGAACGTATGCTGGACACCTGATCCATTTCATCTATCAGCGGATATGAATACTGAGGGAAATCTTAGCTCCGCTGCCAAGAGCCCATGTTGCTGAAACGTGTCCCGCTTGCCTCCCGGCGGAAGGCTGGGTTGAGCGCCGGCCAGTGCGGGCCGGCGGAATTGTCAGACGCGGCGACTTCTTCTAAACATGCTTAGTGGAAGTACATCCCGCCTGGGCTTCCACTAACGTGTGCGACGATCGGTCGCAGACCGGGAAATTCGCTTCCACTAACAGGAGGGCCGGTGCCGAACCCGGGATCGCACGAGGATGTGAGCGTCGATGCGGTGCTTGCCGGCTATGAGAGCTGGTTGAAGAGCCAGCCGCTGGCCGCCCGGTCGCGCGAGGCCTACCTGGCGCAGGTCCGGGAGTTCGTGACGTGGCTGGCTGGCTCGGAGCATGGCGGGCAGGCGCTCGTGGATCCGCATGTGCGTGACTGGGCGGTCCGTGATTACAAGCGGTACGCGAAGACGACGAAGCGGTGGGCGCCGGCGTCGGTGAACCAGGCGCTCGCGGCGATCGACAACTTCTACCGCTCGCGTGGTGCGGGGCGGCCCGAGGTCGCGCGGGAGGAACTCGCGCAGACGGCACCGCGCGCGCTCAGCGAGGGTGAGCAGCGCGCGTTCCTGCGGTTCGTCGAGGCTGACCCGTCGGCTCGTGACCGCGCGATCGCGACGGTGTTCTTCTACGCCGGGCTGCGTCTGTCAGAGCTCGCCACCCTCGACGTGAGTGACATCGCGGTATCGGCGCGGCGCGGCCGGGTTACGATCCGGGAGGGGAAGGGCGACGCGTACCGCGAGGTGCCGCTGAACAGCCCGTGCCGCAACGCTCTGGATGAGTGGGTCGCGGCCCGGGCAGGCCAGCTCGTTGCGCTCGCCGAGGGCCGCGGCGGGAGCGGAGCGACGGCGCCTGAGCCGTCCGCGTTGTGGCTGTCGCGATCGGGGACGCGGATGAGCACCCGTGCGATCGACCTCGTGATCCGTCGTCTGGCGGCTGACGCGGGCCTTGATCTTTCTGCCCATATCTTGCGGCATACGTGCGTGACGAACTTGGTTCGCTCGGGCGCGGATGTGGTGCTGGTCGCCGAGATCGCCGGGCACCGGAGGTTGGACACGACGCGCCGTTACAGCCTGCCCTCGCAGGCCGACAAGGACGCCGCGCTCGAAGCCGTTGTCATTGAGACGTGAGGGCTGACGTCTGACAGCAGGGGTCTGACGGGCGTGTCCAGCGGTCCCAGCGGCGGCCTGCCGACTGAGGAGCTCGCGCGCTTGTCGAGCTGGCCAGGCGAGGTCGCCCGCAGCGACCTTGCTGCCTACTTCATGTTGTCGTTGGAGGACTTGCGCTGGCTTCGCTCCCACCGCGGCGCTGGCGAGCGGATCGGCCTGGCCGTGCAGCTGGCGGCGCTGCGGTTTCTGGGATTCGTCCCTGCCGAGCTCTCGGATGCGCCGCGTGAGGTCGCTCGGCATGTAGGCGAGCAGATCGGCGTGGCCGCGGCGACGTTCACGCGCTACGCGCGGGAGGTTGACGGCCGAACCCGCCGCCGTCACGTCGCCGATGTGATCGAGCACGCCGGTTGGCGAACATGCGGGCCGTCGGATTGGAGCGCGCTCGCGGGGTGGCTGACCGAGCGGGCGCTCGAGCACGACACGCCCAGCATCCTGTTCGGGCAGGCCCTTGACCAGCTGCGGGCCGAGCGGATCGTACGGCCCGGCCTGGACCGGCTGATGCGAACGGTGTCGATGGCCAGAGCCGACGCCCGCAAGGAGATCCGCCGGCGGATGGACCCCGAGCTCACGCCCGAGCGCTGCGAGGAGCTCGACGAGCTGCTCATCACCGACTCGACGTTGGGTATGGCTCGGGTGGTGTGGCTGGGCGCCGGCGTGACGTCGGCGTCGAGCGACGCGGCAAAGACCGAGGTCGCCAAGCTCGCCTACCTCGAGGACCTGGGAGCGGACCGCCTTGATCTCAGTGCGATCCCACCCGAGCGGCTGCGGCAGCTCGCGATCGTCGCGAGGCGCTCGACGCCGCGGGCGCTGCGGCTGATGGACCCTGGGCGTCGTCACCCGATTCTGCTCGCGGCGCTGGCCGCGGCGCACACCGAGATCGTCGACGAGACGGTCCGCGTGTTCGACATGATGCTCAGCGCGACCGACGCCAACGCCCGCGACCAGGTCGCCAAGCGCCAGCTCGACGCGCTCGGAGCCAACCTCGAGCGGCTCGAGCTGCTGGACGACATCCTGGATGTTGTTCTCGACACCGACCTCGACGACACCGAGGTCGGCGGCGCCGTCCGGGCACTCGGCCCGCAGCGACTCGCGAACGCGGTCCGTAGCCCGGCGGAGCGCCCACCCCGTGACGGCGGGCATCTGGAGCTGATGGAGGCCCGCTTCTCCCACGTCAGGTCGTTCGCTCCGCAGATCCTCGGCGCGCTGAGGTTCGCCGCGAGCGTCGCCCCCGGCGAGATCCTGGGCGCTGTCCAGCTGCTCCAGAGGATGAACGTGGAGGGCCGCCGTCATGTCCCCGACGACGCGCCGCTCGGGTTCGTCGCGGCGCGCTGGCGCCCCTACCTCGACGCCGCCCGCGAGGCCGGGAACGAGAACCTGTTCAAGCATTACTGGGAGCTGTGCGTGCTGCTCGCGCTCCAAGGCGCGCTGCGCTCCGGCGAGATCTGGGTGAAAGGCTCGCGGCGCTACGCCAACCCGGCTTCCTATCTGATCGCACCCGAGGTGTGGGAGCGCGACCGGACCGATCTGCTGAAGCTGACCGGCAAGCCCGCCACGTTCGCCGAGCGCCTGGCTGAGATCGAGGCGGAGATGGCCCGCTACCTCGACGAGCTCGAGGTGTTGCTCGATGACCCTGACGGGCCGGTCTGGCTTGATGACGCCGGCGAGCTGCACCTGCGCCCGCTCGCCGCCGAGGTCGTCGATCCGGCGGTCGTTGTTGAGCGCGACGGGGTGCTGGCTCGGCTCCCGATCGTGCCGTTGACAGAGCTGCTGATCGAGACCGACGGGGAAATCCACTGGTCGCGTCATCTCACGCACGCTGGCGGCGGGAGCCCCCGCCATCCGCCGCTTGAGCATCAACGCAACCTGTACGCCGCGATCCTCGCGCAGGCCTGCAACTTCGGCAGCACCCGGATGGCCGAGCTGACCGGGATCTCCGCCGACACGATCGACTGGACCACCCAGTGGTACCTCCGCGAAGACACGCTCAGGGCCGCGAACACCGACATCGTCAACGCCCACTACCGCCACCCGATCGCTCAACTCCTCGGCGACGGCACCCTGTCCTCCTCCGACGGGCTGCGGCTCCCGACGCGCGGGAAATCCCTGACGGGCCGGGCGCTGTCGCGCTACTTCGTGCATGAGGGACTGACGAGCTACACCCACGTCTCCGACCAGCACTCGACGTTCGGGACGCAGATCATCGTCTCCACCGAGCGCGACGCGACGTTCACGCTCGATGAGATCCTCGGCAACACGACCGAGCTGCCGCTGCTCGAGCACACCACCGACAGCCACGGCCAGACCCTCGCCACGTTCGCGATGTTCGACCTCGTCGACAAGCGGCTCTCCCCGCGGATCGCGAAGCTCACCGAGAAACAGCTTTACCGGCCCCGGCTCGCCAGCCACTACAAACAATGGCTGCGCGCGGGCCCGCTCCTGCGACACCACGCGCAGATCGACGTGATCGATGCGCAATGGGACGATCTGCTGCGGATCGGCGCGTCGCTCAAACAGGGCTACGTCTCCGCGGCGCTGCTGATCTCAAGGCTCCAAGCCGGCTCGCGTCAGCACCCACTCGCCAAGGCGATGCTGGAGTACGGGAAGCTGCTGCGGACGCTTCACGCGCTGCGCTGGTTCACCGACGAGGCGTTCCGCCGTCGGATCGGCCAACAGCTCAACCGTGGCGAAGCGCTCAACGACCTGCGACGCTTCATCTTCTTCGCCAACCGCGGGACCGTCCGCTACTCAGGTCACGAAGACCAGACGGCCCAGGCGCACTGCCACACCCTCGTCGTCAACCTCTGCATCCTCTCGACGACCGGCTACCTGCAAGACGCGATCGACGCTCAACGCGCCGACGGGCACGCCGTCAGCAGCGAAGCGATCGCCAACCTCAGCCCCGCCCAGTTCGAAACGATCAACCCCTACGGCACCCTCACGTTCGACATCCCAGGCGTCCTCGAGCGCCCCCGAAGACCACCAGCCGCCCCCTAATGTGCATTAGTGGATGAATTGTTGGCCGTTTTACCGTCTTTACTCAGACGACCCCTCTCGCAGTTGGACGCTCGCCACGGCGGGTTGGGCGTGGCTCGCGAGAAGGTTGCTGTGGGACGGGCGCGATCAGGGCGAGGGATTGGAACCACTCGCGTGTGGCTTCGCCCGGTGCGAGCGGCATCCGGCACGATTGGACGTTTGGACGAGCGTGGGACCTGCCACCCTCGACCGTTGGTCCAGAATGTGGCGTGACATTTCTTCGTACTGTAACGTGGTCGATCAGAGATCTAGAAACGAGCTGATCAGGGCAAACTCGGCGCGAGCCGGGGTCGCAAAGCCAGAGGTCTCACGCCGGGTGAGATAGCTCGGCCGCCAGCATCAACCACGGAAGGCTCGGATATGCAATTTGGGAGCATCGGACGTCGAGCGCTCGGCGGGATTCTCGCTGCTGGGGTGCTGCTCGCAGTCGCTCCGACGGGAGCGTTGGCCTCGACGATAGTGACGATGTCCAACGCGACGTCGTCCAGCTCAGCCACCGCAAGCTCATCCAGCTCGAGCTCGTCGATCGCGATCGCGACGGGCGGCAGCTCGTCGAGCACCGCGACGGTCTCCTCGGGCGCCGGCACGGTCACAGTGTCGTCATCCGGCTTTGGCACGCCGGCCACGAGCGCATGCGTCGCTCCAACGCTGACGGAGCCGTTCGCGTCGTTCGGGGACGGCAATGCCTACGCGATCGCGCCGGGCGAGACCCCGGATGACTTCTCCGGGAGCGGTTGGACGCTGAGCGGCGGCGCCCGGACCCTCAGCACGACGCTCTCTGACGGGACGACCGGGAGCGTGCTCGAGCTGCCCAGCGGCGCCAGCGCTGTCAGCCCGCAGATGTGTGTCACCAACGACTACCCGACAGCGCGCTGGATGCAGCGCAACGTCGCCGGGTCCGCAGGCCTCAGCATCGACGCTACGTACCTTGCGGCCAACAGCGCGGCCGCCTCGTCGGTCACCGTCCCGAGCACCGGGAGCGCGTGGTCGCTGGCGCCGATCGTCGCGGTCAACCCGAGCAGCGTCAGCGGCTGGCAGCTCGCGACCTTCACCTTCCTCGGCGCGGGAAGCGGCAGCACAGTCGAACTCTACGACTTCTACATCGACCCGAAGATGCGCTCCTAGCGTACAGAGTCACCTGGACTGCGCGCGACGCAATACGCTCACAAAATAGCGTGCTTTGCAGGCTAGCAGTCATATGATAATTACCGACGCGCCCGAACCCACAATCGGGCAACAACTGGTCGAAATGAGGAACAGCACCTGCGCCGCGGGCGGGTTGGGATTGGATCGACCCCCACTCGTGGTAGGTTCTCGGCGGCGTGGCTCGCGCCGAACCTCCGAGTGCTGGCTCCCAGCGTCAGCGGCGTCGGTGGAGGCAAAGGGTCTTCTGAGCTCGAGCCATCCATGTTCTGAACCGTCGCGGCGGGCTGCTGGGAAGCTTTCGTTGGCGACGTGGAGGATCGTGATGACGGAGAATGCCAACCTCAAGCGGCGCGTCCGAGCGCGTGCCGCGAGAACCGGCGAGTCATATACCGCTGCGCGCCGACACTTGGCGGGTACGGATGAGACCTGGCCGCGTCGTGTGGTGATCGCGACCGCGCAATCGGTGCTCCGGCCGGACCCGTGCTCGCGGGATCAGTTACGTGAGAGCGGGGCGCGGATCCAAGCGCTGATGCTCGATGCCGCGGCGGCGGGTGCGTCGCTCGCGCACTTCCCGGAAGGCGCGCTGTGCTCTCCTCACAAACGGGTCATGTCTAGCCGTGGTCCGGAGGTGGTCGCAGATGCGGATTGGGATCTGGTCGACCGCGCGACGTTGCGGGCCGAGCTCGACGCCGTTGCCGGCGTGGCACGGGATCTCGAGCTATGGGTCGCCGTCGGCGGGATCGACTTCGCGCCGAGACGGTCCCGGCCGACGAACTCGCTGTTCGTGATTTCCAGCCGCGGCACGATCGTAGGGCGCTACGACGAGCGCATGCTCTCACGAACGAAGTCTTTGTTCATGTATGAGGCGGGAACGCGACCGCTGGTGTTCGAGGTTGGCGGCGTGCGGTTCGGGTGCGCGCTGGGGATGGAATCGCAGTACCCCGAACTGTTCGCCGCCTACGAGCGAGACGACGTGGCCTGTGTGCTCCTATCGACCGCTGGCAACCCCGAGTTCCCAGAGGTGTTCGCGGTGGAGGCGGCGGGACATGCCGCGGCGAACTCGTTGTGGGTGAGCTACGCGGGCGCGGTAGGCCCACACCAGCCGCCGGCCGGGGTCGTCACCCCCAACGGGGCCTGGATTGCCCGCTGCGCCTCAGCGGACCACGATGCGATGGTCCTGACCGAGATCGACACCTCGACTGGCGAACGCGCCCGAACATGGCGCCGCTCCGTCCGAGAGGGCCGCACCCACGTATCCGCTCACCACTGACCCGGTCGGCCCAACACGTCAACGAACCGCACGCGCCAGTCGCCGGCCGAGGATCGCTTGCGGGACCGGCAAGCGCGCTGTCCGAATCAACGGCGGACTAACGCTTCTCCTGTCGACACTAAGAGATTGCACAAAAAGTGCACTGACGTATCCATTTGGCTAGGGTATGCCTAGCCGACTGGACGAACCTGCCAGCCAATGATTGTCGACACTAAAAAGCCCCCGGCCGGTGTCGATCATGTGAGCGAACTGTGTAATCCGCCCTCGACGGTCGACGCGAGTCCTCCGGGAATGGAGATTGTTTTTCATGCCGCTCACGAAGCAGGACTCGCTGAATGGCGACTCCGTACACGCTGACTCTGTAGCCGCCGCCGTCAGGGCAGGCGCCACTGGCGCTGCGCCCAAGTCGCCGGCGCGCTCGCGCTCGGTCAAGCGCGGCGAGGACAGCCGCGTGCGTGCACGCACGCTCGCCAAGCAGCAGCAGGCTGCCGAGCGGATCGCCAGCTCCACCGCCGAGCTGACCCGCGGCGTGGCGGAGGCCACCGAGGCGGCGCGCCAGCTCGAGAGCTCGGTGCAGGAGATCGCCAGCGGCGCCGAGGAGTCCTCGAGCGGTTGTCAGGAGAGCCTGTCCGCGGTCAACGCGATCACCGATCGGATCGGGACGCAGCGCGCCGCCAGCGAGCGCGTGCGCGGGCTCGTGTCTGAGCTGCAGTCGATCGTCGCCGATACGCGGGCGGGGATCGAAGGGCTGCTGGAGAACGTCGCCAGCGCTTCGGAGCGCCAGGAGAGCTCGGTCCAGAGCATTTCCCAGCTCGAGGCGCAGGCGGAGGAGATCGGCGAGATCGTCAAGACGGTCGCGCGGATCGCGGACCAGACGAACCTGCTGGCGCTGAACGCCGCGATCGAGGCCGCCCGCGCGCGTCAGCACGGCAAGGGCTTCGCGGTGGTCGCCGATGAGGTTCGCACGCTCGCGGAGACTTCCGAGAAGAGCGCGACCGAGATCCGCATGCTGATCGACGACATCCGCACAGCCGTGACCGCGGTCGCCGAGGGCGTCGGCAAGTCGGCTGAGACCGCACGCGGCGAGGTCGAGAAAGGCCGCCAGATCACCGCACAGCTCGAGCTGATCCGCACGGACATGATCGCCCTGCTGGACGGCGCGACCGAGATCGCCACCGCCGCCGACCAGTCCGCGACCGCCGCTGCCGCGGCGCTGAGGGGCGCGCAGGACATCGCCGCCGCCGCCGAGCAGCAGTCGGCCGCGTGCGAGGAGTCGTTGCAGGCCGTTGGCCAGGAGACCGCGGCGCTGCAGCAGAGCGAAGCGACCGCCGACGAGCTCGCCGAGCTCGCGGAGGAGCTGCGCGCCAGCTCGAACATCTCCAAGAGCGCCGAGTCGGTCGCCGCCAGCGCCGAGGAGCTGTCCTCGGCGGTCGAGGAGATCAGCGGCGCCGCCGGCCAGATCCTGGCTGGCGTCGACCAGATGCGCGACGGCGCGCGGACCGCGGCCAAGCGGGCCGCCGAGGCCGCCGCTGGGCTCGGCCAGATCGAAGCCGGGAGTGAGCTCGCCCGTGACCGCGCGAACGTCGCGACCGAGCGCGCCGACGCGATGGCTTTGCAGCTCGACGAGAACAAGCAGGCCGTGGACGGGATGATCACGGCGATCGGCACCTCCGCCGAGGCGGCCCGCAACGCCGCGCGTCAGGTTGCCGAGCTGGAGCAGATCAGCCGCCGGATCGACAAGATCGTCGACGCGATCAGCACGGTCTCGATCCAGACCAACATGCTGGCGGTCAACGGCTCGGTCGAGTCCGCGCGCGCCGGCGAGTTCGGCAAGGGCTTCGCGGTCGTCTCGACCGACATCCGCAACCTCGCCCGCGACTCGGCCGACAACGCCGAGCAGATCAAGGACCTCGTCAAGACCGTTCAGGACAGGATCGTCGAGGTTCGCAGCGACCTCGACGAGACCAGCCGCCTGGCGCTGGCGGAGGTCGAGCGCGCGAAGGAGACCACCACGCGGCTGGAGCAGATGGCCCGCGACATGGTCCAGGTCAAATCCTCCGGCGAGGAAATTCTCGCGTCGGCCGATGACATTCAGCGGGCGACCGGCGAGGCCAAGCTGGGGATCGATCAGATCGCGACCGCTGCGCTGGAGGCAGAGAAGCTCTCCGAGCAGGCCGCCGGCGCCGCCAACGAGCAGCGTCACGGCACCGAGGAGCTCGCTGCTGCGATCGAGGAGATCGCGGCGCTGGCCGACGAGCTGCAGACGCTCTGAGCGCGGCCTGCGAATAGAAAGGACAGCCAATGCCCTCCAAGAAGGTGCAGGCCAAGCGTGGCGCGCCCATCGTCGAGGCTCCCCCCGCCGAGCGCAGCGCCGAGCCCGAGCCCGAGCGCAGCGCCGAGCCCGAGCGCAGCGTCGAGACCGCCCCACCAGATCCGAGCGTCGAAGTCGATGCTGATCTGTCGGAGCTGAGCGAGAGTCAGGATTTTGTGACGTTCTCGCTGGCAAGGGAGCTGTTCGCGTTCCCGATGGAGCGCGTGCAGGAGATCATCAGGATGCCCGAGACCGTCAAGGTGCCGCTGACGCCGCACAGTCTCGTCGGGCTCGCGAACCTCCGCGGCCGGGTGCTGCCGGTAGTCAGCCTGCGCAGCTGCTGCAGCTACCCCCCGGCCGAGACCGACGACGCGACGCGCGTGATCGTCGTCGACTGTGGCGTGCCGCTCGGGTTCGTCGTGGATCGCGTCGCGGCGGTCGTGTCGGTCGAAAACGACCGCATCGACGCCGCCGACACGGTACAGGCGACGGTCGACTCCCAGATCCTCAGCGGCGTGATCCGCCAGGAGGGTGGCGAGTTGCTCGCGATCCTCGACGTCGAGCACGTCGTCGACGCCGAGTTCCACGCCGTCGCGCGCGGCCTTGGCGCCGGCGGACCGGCGAGCGCATCGCGCACCGTCGGCCAGGCGGTGAGTGAGGAAGAAGAGGCTGACGATACCTTCGAGATGGTCAGCTTCACGGTCGACGGTCAGGAGTACGCGCTCCCGATCGACGAGATCCAGGAGATCGTGCAAGCCGCGCAATCGGTCAGTGAAGTACCCAACGCCGACGCCCGGGTGGTGGGCGTGATGGACCTCCGCGGCCGCCTGCTGCCGCTGATCAGCCTGCGACGGGTGTTCGGTCTGCAGCAGCAGCCGCTGGATGAGACCAGCCGCATCGTCGTGGTCCCGCTGCGCTCCCAGGACGGCCGCGACGCCGCCGTCGGGGTCGTGATGGACACAGTCCGCGAGGTCCTGCGGGTCCCGCGCGAGCTGGTCGACCCGGTCCCTGCGTTCGTCGCGCGCGCCGGATCTGAGACCGAGGTCGAGTCGGTCTGCCGCCTCGATGACGGCAACCGACTGGTCTCGGTCCTGTCCGCCAACCGCCTGTTCTCCGCCCGCGGTCTGCGGGCGGCGCTCGAAAGCTACGACAACGAGGAAGCAAGCGAGATGACCGATCAGCTCGAAAGCCGCGGGGGACTCGAGAACGACGCGGAGGAGGACCAGCAACTGGTCGTGTTCCGCGTCGACGGCGAGGAGTACTGCCTGAGCGTCGACGCCGTGCAGGAGATCATCCGCGTGCCCGAGCACCTGATCCGCGTCCCCAAGGCGCTGGACTTCGTCGAGGGGCTCGTGAACCTCCGTGGCACCGTGCTACCGGTGATCGACCTGCGCTCCCGGCTGGGGCTGCTGCGCAGCGAACGCGACGACTTGCAGCGGATCGTCGTGGTGATCATCGCCGGCGTTCGTACCGGGTTCATCGTGGACTCCGTGGCGGAGGTGATCAAGCTCCAGCAGGCCGTCGTGCAGGAAGCCCCCGAGCTCTCCGAAGCACAAGCAAAACTGATCGGCAGCGTCGCGAACCTCGCCGAGTCCAAGCGCATGCTGCTGATGCTCGACCACACGCAGCTGCTCGGCGGCGGCGAGCTGCAAGCACTCGTCGAGGCCGCATAGCGAGTGTTCCAAGATGACGCGCGTGCTGGTAGTCGATGACTCGGCGCTGATGCGCCGCCACCTACGAGAGATGCTCGAGCGCGACGGCGCGTTCGAAGTGCAGACGGCGCGCAACGGCGCCGAAGCGCTCGAGCAGATCCCGAAGCTGGACCCGCAGGTGGTCACGCTCGACGTCAACATGCCCGTGATGGACGGGCTCACCTGCCTGGCGCATCTCATGCAGGAGATGCCCAGGCCGGTGGTGATGGTTTCCTCCCTGACCTCGGAGGGCGCCCTCGCGACGCTCGAAGCGCTCGCGCTCGGAGCGGTCGATTACATCGCCAAGCCCGGAGGCACAGTGTCCCTCAACATCGAACAACAAGCCGATGAGCTGCGCGCGAAGGTCGCCGCGGCCGCCGGCGCGCGCGTCGGTCCGCAGCGTCTGCGTGAGCACCTGCAGCGCCAGCACCGCGCGCGCCCGCAGCCGGTTCATCGGCCGCGGCTGACCGCGGGCGTGGTGCTGATCGGCGTCTCGACCGGCGGCCCGGGCGTGCTCGGCGACGTGCTCGCCGAGCTGCCGCAGGACTTTCCGCTACCGATCGTGATCGCACAACACATCCCCGCCAGCTTCAGCGGCCCGCTCGCCGCCCGCCTGGACGGCGAGAGCGCCCTGCGCGTGGAGGAGTGCGGCGGCATCCGCACGCTCCAGCCCGGGCTGGTGCTGATCGGCCGCGGCGACGCCGACATCGTGCTCGCTCGCCGACCCAGTGGCGTGGCTGCAAGGTCCGTACCGGCCGACCAGCACCGCTGGCATCCGAGCGTCGACCGGCTCGTGCGCTCCGCGACGGGCTGCTACCGGCCCGAGCAGATCGTCGCGATCGAACTGACCGGGATGGGGGATGACGGCGCCGAGGCGATGGCCGAGCTGCATCGCGCGGGCGGTCGCACGATCGCCGAGTCGCGCGAGAGTGCCGTTGTGTTCGGGATGCCGGCCGAGCTGATCCGCCGCGACGGCGCGACGGTCGTGCTGCCGGTCTACGACGTGGCCGCCCAGCTGTTGGATTGGGTGCGTTGATGGGCCTCGTACGGAGGACCGTCGAGGTTCCGCAGGACGTTGAGCGCCGCGCCGCCCCCCGCGACCGCGCTGGGCTGATCCGCCGGCTGCACGACCCGAGTGCCGACGTGCGGCGCTGGGCCGCACTGGATCTGGCGGCAGCCACCGTTGCGGGTGCGGACGCCGTCATCGCGCTGGCCGCGCGCCTCGCTCAGGAGCACGACCAGGCCGTGCGCGAGGCGCTGCTGAGCACGCTCGTCGAGATCGGGGGGGCGCCCGCAGTCGAGGCGCTCGTGCCCTACCTGCGCTGCGAGGATGCCGGCGTTCGCAACTCCGTGGTGGAGTGCCTCGGACAGATTCCTGCGTCGGCGGAGGTGGTGCCAGAGCTGCTCGTCGATGCCGATGCGGACGTACGCGTGCTGACGGTGATGCTGCTCGCGCTGCTCCGTGATCCGCGCGTACCCGGCTGGCTGCGGGGCGTCGTCGCGCAGGACCCGGATCCCAACGTTGCCGGCGCCGCGATCGGCGAGCTGGCGGAGGTGGGAGACGACACCGCCAGCGGCGTCATCGAGGCCGCCGCCGAGCGCTTCGCGGATGACCCGTTCGTTGCTTTTGCTGCACGCACATTCCTCTCAAGAGTGATCGATGGAACGCGATGAGCGAGCCCGCCACCTCCCTGCCGAGCGCCCTCACGGACGCCGAATTCGTGCGTCTGCGCAACTACTTCTACCAGCGCACCGGCATCCGCTTTGAGCACAACAAACGCTACTTCGTGGACAAGCGCGTGATCGCCTGCATGCAAGCCGCGAACGCGGGCGACTTCTCCAGCTGGTTCGCCCGCCTGCGACTGGGCGGCGAGCAACAGCTCGAGCAGGAGCTGCTGAACCGCCTGACCGTGCACGAAACGTACTTCCTGCGCGAGGACTACCAGCTCGAGTGCATGGTCGCGCACGTCCTGCCGGCGGTCCTGCGGGAGCGCGGACGCCGCAATCCGATTCGAATCCTGTCCGTGCCCTGCTCCTCCGGCGAGGAGCCGTACTCGATCGCGCTGTGGCTGCTGGAGCACTGGAAGGAGATCAACGAGGTCGACGTGTCGATCGCCGGCCTGGACATCGACGCCGAATCGATCGCGGCGGCGCGCGCGGGCATCTACGGCTCACGCGCGGTGCAGCGCTTGAGCGCAGAGATGCTGAAGCGCTGGTTTGACCCGGTGCCCGAGGGACAAAAGCTCAAGCCGATCATCCGCGACGCGATCGATCTCCACGAAGCCAACGTCTGCGACACCACGCAGATGCGACGCCACCGCGACTACGACATCGTCTTCTGCCGCAACCTGCTGATCTACTTCGACGAAGCCGCCAGCGTGCGCGCGGCCGAGAACCTGTTCGGGGCGTTGCGACCGGGCGGCTTCCTGTTCCTTGGGCATACCGAGTCGATGAGCCGCGTGTCCTCGATCTTTGACCCGGTCCGTTTGCCCCAGACCACCGTTTACCAGCGTCCCTGGGAGGGATGACAGTGAGCAGCGATGCACTGATCGTCGACGACGCCGCTACCGTGCGCCTGTACCACGGCAGCATCCTGCGCGACGCGGGCTTCGACGTCGTCGAAGCGGCCAACGGCTACGAGGCGCTCGAGGCGGCCCTGGCGCATCGCTTCGACGTGGTCCTTGCGGACGTCAACATGCCACGAATGGACGGCTACAAGTTCGTCGCGGCGCTTCGCCGCGGGGGCCCCAGCCGGACCGCACCGGTGGTGATGATCAGCACCGAATCTGCCGACAACGACGCCTCGCAGGCCTACGCCGCCGGAGCCAACGTCTACCTCAACAAGCCCGTGGCAGCAAGCGAGCTCGTCGGTGTGGTGCTCGCGCTGACAGGGAGGCTGGGATCATGAGCGAGCTGCTCGACCAGTTTCTCGAGGAAGGTGCCGAGCTCCTGGACAGCGCGATCAACGGGCTGCTGGAGGTTGAGCGCCGCCCGCACGACCCCGAGTTGCTCAACGCCGTGTTCCGCGCCGCGCACACCTTCAAGGGCGCCTCCGGCCTGTTCGACTTCGGTCCGCTGACCGAAGTCGTGCACGCTGCCGAGGACGTGCTGGACGCCGTGCGCCAGGATCGGCTGGAGGCGGACGCAGAGATGATCGACGTCGCCATGGCGGCGTTCGATCTGGCACGCGCCTGGCTGCGGGCGATTGCACGCACCGGCGGGCTGCCCGCCGGCGCCGACTCCGATGCACGCGGCGCGGCGGCGTCGCTGCGCGCGCTACTGGACGAGCCACGCTCGACGATGGTGGGCAGCAGGGCTGGGGGCCGCGGCCCCCAGCCGATCCCGGCGTGGGCGCTGGACGCGCTGCGGGAGCTCGGCCAGCGCGTCGCGCTCGATCAACTCGCGGCGCGCGACACGGCGGTTGCCGTGCGTTATGAGCCCTCCGGCGAAGCGTTCTTCCGCGGGGACGATCCGCTCGCGACCGTACGCTCGCTCGGCGGGCTGGTTGCATTGCAGATCGGTCGCGAGGGTCCCTGGCCGCCGATCGCCGAGCTCGACGAGTACGACTGCGCGGTGCACCTGACGGTGATCACGGCGGCGAGCATCGAGGAGGCCGAGGATCGCCTGCGCTACGTGCTCGACGAGGTCGAGATCGTCGAGATCGACGCCGACGAGCTGCGCGCGACGGTGCGCGACGGCGCGCTTCCAGACGCGGCGCGCGCGGTGCTACGCGCACAGCTGAAGCTGCTTGCCGCCCCCTGCCCGGAGGAGCAGCGCTCCGCACGGCTGGGCTCGATCGCCCGCTCGATCCGTGGCGCGCTCGAGTCGACCGGCCACGCCGATGAGCTGCTCGAGGACGGGGAGCCGCAGGCGCTGGAGAACGTCGACGGTCCCGCCTTGCAGCAGCTGCTGGTACGGCTGGTCGGAGCGCGCAGGGAGGACCGGGAGGAGAGCGAGGTTTCCCAGCCTGGCGGTGAGCAGGACTCCGGTCACGCACCGGTAAGCCGCACGGTGAAGGTCGACCAGGCGAAGATCGATCATCTGCTGGAGCTGGTGGGTGAGCTGGTGGTCGCCAAGAACGCGCTGCCGTTCATCGCGCGGGCCGCCGAGAACGGTCTGGAGGGGCGCGCGCTGGCGCGCTCGATCAAGGACCACCACCAGGTCACCAACCGGATCGCCGAGGAGCTGCAGAGTGCAGCGATGGAGATGCGGATGCTGCCGGTCGGTGTCGTCTTCGGGCGCTTCCCGCGAATGGTCCGCGACATCTCGCGCCGGCTGGGCAAGCAGGTGAGCTTGGTCACCGAAGGCGAGGACACGGCCGCCGACAAGGATGTGCTCGAGCTGCTGGCCGATCCGCTCGTGCATCTCGTGCGCAACAGCCTGGACCACGGCCTGGAGACGGCGCAGGAGCGCCTGGCGGCCGGCAAGCCGCCGGAGGGCAGGTTGACGCTGCGCGCCAGCCAGGAGGTCGACGGGGTGCTGGTCGAGGTAATCGATGACGGCCGCGGGATCGACCCGGACGTGATGCGCCGTGTCGGCGCCACGCGCGGACTGGCAACCGACGGATTGTCCGATCAGGAGGCGCGCGAGCTGATCCTCGCGCCCGGCTTCTCAACCGCGGCCGAGATCTCCGATCTGTCCGGACGCGGCGTCGGGATGGATGCCGTGCGGGCCGTGATCGAGAAGCTGGGCGGCTCGATCGGGCTCGCCAGCGAAACCGGGCACGGCACGACCATCTCACTACGACTACCGCTCAGCATGGCCGTGACCCGCGTGATGGTCGTCGGCGCCGGCGGGCAGCGGTTCGGGATCCCGGTCGAGCACATCCGTGAAACGCTGCGGCTCGCACCGGCGCAGATCGGTGCCGTCGGCTTGCGGCCCGCTGTGCATCAGCGTGGCCATGTGGTGCCGCTGCTGGATCTCGGCGAGGCGCTCGGTCTCGAAAGCTCGTGCACCGAGCACGAGACCGAAGACGAGGAAGTCATGCGGGTGCTGGTCGTCGCCCCCGCGGGCGAGGAGGTCGGGTTGATCGTCGAGCGCTTCGAGGACCACTTCGACCTGATCTGCAAGCCCCCGGAGGGCGTGCTCGCAGGCACGCCCGGCCTGTCCGGCACCGCGCTGCTCGGCGACGGGCAGGTGCTGCTGATCCTCAACCTCAAGGAGGTCCTCGGACATGCCATTGCAGCTTGACGAGCACACCGCCGTGCTGTCGGGCGCCATCACCGTGCAGGACGCCCAGCCGCTGGCTGACTGGCTGCGCCAGACCCCTGGCGGCGCCGTCGACCTCGGTGCCTGCACGCACCTGCACACCGCGGCCCTACAAGCACTGTCCAGCGCCCATGCACCGATCGCGGTAGCGCCCGCCGACGCGTTCCTGTCGGCCTGGATCCTGCCGCTGCTGCTCAACCCCTGACCCCGATCGGCCGAAAGACCAAGTATGCCAACCGCCCTGCTCGTAGACGACTCCAAAACGATCCTGATGAGCCTCACGCACACGCTCACGAGCGCCGGCTACAAGGTCCACACTGCCCTTGACGGCGAGGAAGCCCTGCAGAAGATCACCACCGGTGCCGTCAAGCCGACCGTGATCATCACCGACCTCAACATGCCCCGCATGGACGGCATGACATTCATCCGCGCCGCGCGCAAATCGTCCAGCGTGCGGTTCACCCCGATCCTGATGCTGACGACCGAATCCCAGCAGACCAAACGCGCCGAAGCACGCGCCGCCGGCGCAACCGGCTGGCTGGTCAAACCGATCAACGCCGCCGACCTGCTGAAAGTCCTCGACCAGGTCGTCCCCAAAGGCTGAAAGTGCCATCCCCGCCGCACACGCCGCGCCTGGAGGTGATCGCCGCCAGCCTCGCCGAGACCCGCCCCGTCTGCGACGTGCTCAGCGCCCAACTCGAAGCCGTCCTGGACGAAACCGAAACCGCCGCCACCGGATTCATCCAGCGCGTGCAATCGATCGACACCGCCGTCGAGACGCTCGAGAACCGCATGGGCGAACTCGTCACACGCACCGACCACCAAGCGACCGTCCTGGACGAAATGGCACACGAGAACGCCGCCGCCGTCGAAGACCTCAGCCGCTTCGTCGAAGCACGCAACCAAACCGTCCGCGCCCTCGTCCAAGAAGTCCGCGCCCTGGAACGCTTCGGACACAGCATCCGCGAAGTCGCCGCCAACAGCAAGGTCCTCGCAATCAACGCCCGCATCGAAGCCGCCCACGCCGGCGACGCCGGCGCCGGCTTCGCGATCGTCGCGCAACGCATCCAAGACCTCGCCCGCAGCTCAGACACCGCTGCCCGCCAACTCGAAGATGGCATCAAGGATCTCACCGCACGCATCCTCGACGAGCTCGGCGCCGACAGCAACGACAGCGAGAGCAGCCTCTCCAATCAGTTCGACCGGCGCCTCGGCGCGATCGCCACCGGACAAACAGCACTCGTCCAACACGTAAGCGACGTTCGCCGCGCCGTCAAAGACGCCGACAGCGCCACTCACGAAGTCGCGCAGCTCGCCGGCGGCATCGCCGACAACGTGCAATTCCAAGACATCACCCGCCAAGCCACCCAGCAAATCCAACACGCGCTCGGACGCCTCGGCGAACACAGCGAGCTACTGATCGACTACCTCGACGGCCGCGAACCGGCTGACGCGGTCCAGGAACGCAAACACGCCCTCGACGACATGGTCCACGAGTACGTCATCCAACGCCAGCGCGCAACACACGCCGAGGTCACGCACGGCGAAGCAGCGGTCTCGGCGCAGGAGGGTCCTGCAATCGAGCTGTTCTGAGCACTCGGGTCAACGCTGCCCCAGCAGTTGCGGCCCGCCGGCGTTCGACGCTGCCCGGACCCGGGAATGCACGAACGCCAGCTTCTCGATCACGGTTGGGGCGAGCGTGAACGGGTACAGGTCGCCGCTGCCCATGCTGCGGTTGACGGCGTTCAGCGCATAGGTCAGCGGCAGCCAGTCTTCGATCAGCGATTCAAACCGGCGCTCGTCATCGCTGTCGTCGGGAGCCGCGCTCAGCGAACCGCTCGGAGCCACGGCTGGGCCTGCTACGTACAACCCGAACGCCGCGGCGGTCTGCAACGTGTCACGGATGTGCAGGTAGTGCGCGAACGTCTCAGCCCAATCCTCCCAGGGGTGCATGGTCGCGTAAGCGCTCACGTGCCGTTGACTCCAGTCGGCTGGGGGTCCCTGGTCGTAATGGCGCTCGATCGCGCTGTCGTAGTCGAGCCGCTCGTCGCCGAACAGCTCACGCCAGCGCTCGAGCTCCCGGGAGCGCTCGACCAGCACCGGCCAGTAGTAGTGGCCGATCTCGTGACGGAAGTGGCCCAGCATGGTGCGATACGGCTCGCTCAAGTCGCTGCGCCGTTGCTCGCGCCTGACATCATCGGTCTCGGCCAGGTCGATCGTGATGACCCCCTGATCATGGCCCGTGACGACCGCTGCCGACCGGCTCGACAGCAGGTCGAACGCCAGGTCCTCGCCGATCGGTAGCGCCAGATCGAGCAACTGGAAGATGAGCCGGCGCTTGGCCGCTTCGGCCCGCGCGAAGGCGGCCAGCTCGGCGGCGTCGGCATCGGCGGGACGCGTACGGGTCAGCTCACAGCTGTAGCAGAGGGGACCCGGTTGGTGCTCCTCGACTACCCAGTTGCATTCGGCGATGACGCTGTTGGCGCACGGGCGTGCGCCTCGGTCCGGCGGATCGTCGAGCACGACCAGGTCGAGGCGCGAGGGTGAGAACCCGAGGGGCGACGAGCACCGCAGGCAGAGGCTGTTCTCGAAGAACACGAGCTGGCCGCAGTGGCCGCAACTATAGGCACGCATGATCCCAGTCTCTCCGTTCCGGACTCGGTCTAGTCAAGCAGCCGTCAGCGTGGTCCGGGTCGACGCAGATCAAGCGTCCGTGGGTATTCGCCGTTGCGCCGCGTGTCGGGCAACACGACGCGCCCGGGAGTGTGGCCGATCGGCTCGAACCGGCTGGCCCGGCGCGCCTCCGCCTCGGCGGCGTTGACCGGGTAACGCTCATAGGTGCGCCCGCCAGGGTGCGAGACGTGGTACCGGCAGCCCCCGAGCGAGCGCTCGCTCCAACGGTCGACGATGTCGAACGTCAGCGGCGCATGCACGCCGATCGTCGGGTGCAGGGAGGACCACGGCTGCCAGGCGCGGTAGCGAACTCCGGCGACGTAGGTCCCCGGCGTCTCGGTCGGCCGCAGGGGCACCGGGAAGCCGTTGCAGACAACGGCATAACGCGGCTCGGTCAAGCCGTCGACGCGAACCTGGAGCCGCTCGAGTGACGAGTCGACGTACCTTGCGGTCGCGGTGCCGAGCTCTTCGCCGAGCACATGCCAGGGCTCGATCGCGGCGCGCAGCTCGACTGACACGTCTTGGACGTTGACGGTGCCGAGCAGCGGAAACCGGAACTCGAGGAACGGCCGCAGCCAGGCCGCTTCGAATCCGACGCCGTGGTCATTGAGGTCGGCGATCACGTCGCGGATATCGACCTCAGCCCACCACGGCAGCAGGAAGCGGTCATGTAGCTCGGTTCCCCAGCGCACCAGCGCACCCGCATATGGCTTGCTCCAGAAGCGTGCCACGAGCGCCCGCACGAGCAACGCCTGCACGAGCGCCATCTGTGGATGTGGCGGCATCTCGAAGCCGCGGAGCTCGACGATCCCCAACCGCCCTCGCTCGGACTCGGGGCTGAACAGCTTGTCGATGCAGAACTCGGCGCGATGCGTGTTGCCCGTCACATCGACCAGGAGATGACGCAGCGACCGGTCGACCTGCCACGGCGACGCCGGTCCGGCCGCGCCGAGCCGCTCGAGCTCGGCGAACGCGATCTCGAGCTCGTACAGGCTCTCGTGGCGCCCCTCGTCGATCCGCGGCGCCTGGCTGGTGGGTCCAACGAAGCGCCCGGCGAACAGGTACGACAGCGACGGGTGGTGCTGCCAATAGGTCAGCAGGCTGCGCAGCAGGTCCGGCCGTCGCAACATCGGGCTGTCGGCAGGAGTCCGACCGCCGAGCGTGATGTGGCCGCCGCCGCCGGTGCCGGTGTGGGTCCCGTCGAGCGCGAACTTCTCGGTCGAAAGACCGACTTCGCGCGCCTCGTGCACCAGCGCCAGCGTACGCTGCGCGAGCTCTGTCCACGAGCCGCTCGGATGGATGTTGACCTCGATCACGCCGGGGTCTGGGGCGACCACGAACTGTTGGGCGCGCGTATCGCGCGGGGGTGGATAACCCTCGAGAACGACCTCGACGCGAGCTTGCGCCGCCGCCGCCTCGATCACCGCGATCAGCTCGGCCGCGTGCGCAAGCTCCTCGATCGGGGGCATGAACACGTGCACGTGGCCGTCGCGCAGCTCGACGCAGAGCGCCGTGATCGGCGGCGGCGCCGACGCGACCGTGGGCGCTGCGTCGAGGTCGGCTGCCAGGCTCTGCACCTCTCTGAACAGCGACTGCTCGGCGACCGACGGAGGCGGCGTCCACGTGAGCGAGTCGAGCGGCAGGCGCAGTCCGATCGGCGAATCGCCGGGGATCAGGAACAGGTGCCCGCGGCGCAGCAGCCAGCGTCCGGTCGACCAGACCGGCTCGCCAGGCTCGCGGTGCAGCGGGATCGCCCAGCCCCGTGGCTCGCCGCGCTCGGCATCGAGGCTCGCGACGATCCCGGCCCGCGCAACTGCGTCGGACAGCGCCGGGTCGGCTGGATCGGGAGCGGGCTGCGACGGCGGCTCCCCGGCAGGGAGCCGCGATTCGCCCCACAGCCGCGCGAGTGGATCCTCATAAGCCACGTAGCGGACATCGTCGGGGAGGCCGAGCGCGTCTGCGATCGCATGCATCACCCGCGCCGCATCCGCGGTCGTGGCGCAACCCGGGGAAGTCGGGTCGGCCAGCAGGCTCGGGTCGCGCCACAGCGGTTGCCCGTCGGTCCGCCAGTGGACGCCGATCTGCCAGCGCGGCAACGGCTCGCCGGGGTACCACTTGCCCTGACCATGCTGGATCAGCGCCCCTGGTGCGAACGCCGCCGCAAGGCGCTTTGTCAGAGCTTCCGCCAGCTCGCGCTTGGCGCCGCCGTCGGCGAGCGTGTTCCACTCGGGCTCGTCCATCTCCGCAACCGACACGAACGTCGGCTCGCCACCCATCGTCAGGCGTACATCAGCATTCTCGAGCTTGGCGTCGACGAAGCGCCCGAGAGCATCGATCCGGGCCCATTGCCGATCGGTGTAGGGGAGCGTGACGCGCGGGGGCTCGTGGATCCGGCGCACCACGTTGGAAAATTCGAACGAGGTCTGCGCGTCGTCGACGGAGCCGCTGATCGGCGCCGCGGACGCCGGCGTCGACGTGCACGCCAGGGGGATGTGCCCCTCGCCGGCGAGCAGCCCCGAGGTGGCGTCGAGACCAACCCAGCCGGCGCCGGGAATGTAAGCCTCTGCCCAGGCATGAAGGTCGGTGAAATCAGGCTGATCGGGCTTGCCGTCATCCGGCGGGTTGTCCTGCGCGAGCTGCACGAGGTAGCCGGACACAAACCGCGCGGCGATCCCGAGCCGCCGCAGGATCGCCACGAGCAGCCAGGCGCTGTCCCGGCACGAGCCGACCGCGCGCTCGAGTGTCCGCTCGGGAGACTGCACGCCCGGCTCCATCCGGATCGAGTAACCGACATCGCCCAGGACGCGACGGTTGAGCTCGACCAGGAAGTCGATGATCGGCGTCTCGATCCGTGCGACCGATGCGATCCAGGCATCGAGTAGCAAACCGTCCGCGGGGCCGAGTGCGAGATATGGAGCAAGGTCCTCGGCCAGCGACGGTTCGTACTCGAATGGCCAATTCCGTGCGCGCTCGTCGACGAAGAAGTCGAACGGGTTGATGACCGTCGTGTCGGTGACCAGATCGACCTCGACCGAGAACTCGCGGGTCGGCTCCGGGAACACAAACCGCGCCACGAAGTTGCCGAACGGATCCTGCTGCCAGTTGACGAAGTGCTCGGCAGGCGTGACCTGCAACGAGTAGGCGAGGATCGGCGTGCGGCAGTGCGGCGCCGGGCGCAACCGGATCGCCTGCGGACCCAGCCGCACGAGCCGGTCGTAGCGGTAGACCGTCCGGTGCTCGATCGCAAGTCGGATGCTCATCGTGGTCGGAGAAGAACTCCCAGCATTTCGTCGCGATCCAAGCAATGCTGAGTATGATTGGCAGGCGCTCGTTAACGATCGCGACTACTTGAACCCTACCGCAGGTCGCTGGGCAGAAACCTCCCGCCGGCGTCTTGCGGCCTCTCGGTCCGACAAAGGACAAAAGCGATGGCAGTCAAACATAATGTAGTCGTGTCGATCGAACCGCAGACTCGGCCGCCTACTGCGATCGAGCGGCGCGCAGCTTTGAGCGCCTCGATCGCGGACGTGCAGCAGACCCTCAAGCGCGAAGCGGCGGAACGCCGCGCCAAGCGGGCCGCCCAATAGGTGGGCGACGGTGGGCGACCGTGGAGTGCCCACGGTCGTGGTCAGCTTCCGTCGTCGTAGCCGTCAAGTACGACCCCGTCGGCGATCCGCATGCGGGTTTCGATGAGGCGCTTGTCGTGGTGTCGGTAGCGGACGGTGGGGCATTCGGGATTGTCCGGGTTGACGCTCACAACCACGGCCTTGCGCCCGTCCGGGAGGGTGATCTGATGCCCGACCGGGTAGGGCATCACAAGCCGTTTGAAGTGCGCGACGATCGCGGGGTCGAACTCGGTGCCGGCGCCTTCGGTGACGGCCTTGACCCCAATGTGCGGGGGGTTGGCGTGGAGCCCGTGGTGTTCGGCGGTGATGTTGTCGTAACGATTGGCGACCGCCGCGACGCGCGCGAACAGGTGGATGCTGGAGCCCTGCTTGCCGCGCGGGTACCCGGAACCGTCGAAGCGCTCGTGGTGGCTGCGGATCACCGCGATCGTCAACGGGTGCACGCGGCCGCCTTTGGGGACGAGGTCCACGCCGGCCTGCGGGTGGGTTCGTATCAACGCGAGGTCTTCCTTGGTCAAGCCGCAGGTTTTGCTCAGTAGTGCCGTCGGGAGGGTGGCCTTCCCGATGTCATGGATCAGCAGCCCCATGCCGAGGGCGGCCATGCGCTCGTCCGTGAAGTCGTAGTGGCGGTTGCGCTGCCAGTCAAGCCAACCGTCCTCGCGCATGACCCGCAGGGCGAGCAGTAGCCCGAGAGTGAGGACGCCGACCGCGTGCGAGCTGCTGTAACTGTCGGCTCTGGCCAGGTCCTCGAACGCGACCGCGACCTCCGGGCAGTCCAGGAGTTCGTCGAGCGCAGCTTTCGCGGCTTGCCGCAGCTCTCGCCACGCGCGGTCGGGGACCCTGGCGTTCTGGGCGAGCGCTTCGCTGGCTGCTCTTGCGCACGCGGCGTGTGCCGCTTCGACGCTCGCACGGGTGCGTGCCGTGAGCGGCAGCACCGGGGTGATGCCGTCACCCAACTCGTCCTGTACCCACACGCCCCGGACTGCGCGCTGGGCAAGCTTGCCCGCCAGCTGCGGCGACAGCCGCGCGCCGACCCGTAACATCGGCATTCCGCCGGGGGCTACGCTGGGGATCTCCTGCGCGAGCGTCATCCCGTCCGCGACGTTCTCGATCGCCACCAGCCGCATCAGCCGCCCGCCTGCCGTCCACGCCCCGCCGACCGCCGGGCGCGCCGCCGCCGCGCGCCCTCACGCGCCGCCCAGCCCGAGCGCGCCTCCGCGCCTGCGGCCTGACGGGGTGGGTTAGCGCTTGTCGAGTGGTTGTGGTTTGGCGATGTGGAATCCTTGCGCGTAGTCGACTCCGTATTCGCGTAGGAGCGCGAGCGTTTCGGGGTTCTCGACGCCTTCAGCGATCGTGAGCTTACCGAGGCTTCGCGCGATCCCGACGATCGCTTTGACGACTTCCTGGTCGGTGTCGCTGGTGGTGAGCTCGCGGACGAAGTCTATGTCGATCTTGAGGTAGCGCGCCGGGATGTGCTTGAGGTAGGTGAACGATCCGAAGCCGGTCCCGAAGTCGTCGAGCGCGACCGGGCAGCCGTCGTTGGCGAGTGTTGCGGCGAAGGCGCGCGCGGCGGCGAGGTTTCTCAGTGCGGCGGTTTCGGTGATTTCGAAGATGACGGCGTTGGGCCGCAGGCCCTGGGCGACGGCGGCGTGGGTGGCGGCGATGATCGCTTCATCGCCGATCGAATGGCCGGAGAGGTTGATCGCGACGGGGGTGCCGTTGAGCGCGAGGCGTAGCCCGGCGTTTGTGACCCAGCGGTCGATCTCGCCGATCAGACCGAACCGTTCAGCGGTCGGGATGAAGCGGTTGGGGGCGATCAGTTCGTCGTCGTCGTCGAGCATCCGGATCAGGAGCTCGTGGTGGGTGAGCTGTCCGGTGTGTAGGTCGATGATCGGTTGGCTGTGCAGGACGAGACGGTCCTGGGTGATCGCGGCGTGAATGCGCTTGACCCAGTGCAGCGCGCCGTCCGCTTGTCCGTTGAAGATGCGGGCTTGGTCGCCGCCGTGCTCTTTGGCTTCGTACAGCGCGCTGTCGCCACAGACGAGCATCTCATCGGCGGTGATCTCCTCGTACCCGGTGAGCGCCACGATCCCGGCGCTGACGCTGACCGATGGCGTCGCCCAGGACACGCCCAGCAGCGCGCGGATGTCGTGTGCCACCTTGAGCGCGTCGGACTTATCCGCCTCGGGCAGGATCACCGCGAACTCGTCGCCGCCCAGGCGGGCGACGACGTCGCCGGCGCGCGCTCGCGTGCGCAACACCTCGGCGAACGCCTTCAGCAGCGCGTCGCCGGCGGCGTGGCCGTGCGTGTCGTTGACTGCCTTGAGGTGGTCGAGGTCGAAGATCACCAGCGCCGGTGGATGCGTGGTGCGGGCGGCCAGCCGTAGCTGTCGCTCGAGCTCGTCGGTGAATCGCCGGCGGCTGTAGAGGCTGGTCAGGGGGTCGTGGTCAGCGAGATACTGCAGTCCGTGCTCGAGCTTCTTGCGCTCGGTCAGGTCGATTGCAATCCCGGTCACGCCGACCACCCGCCCGTCGAGCGTCCACGGCGAGACCGTCAGCAGCACGTCGATGATCGAGCGATCCTTGCGCCGCCGGCGGGTCTCGTACTGGTAGGCGGGCTCTCCTGCGAGCATCCGCGCGATCTGGTCGCGCGGCTCGTCGGTGAATACGGTGAGCTCGTACAGGCTGCGCCCGACAGCCTCATCTGTGGAGTACCCGAACAGCCGCTCGGCGCCCGGATTCCAGTGCCGAACGCGGGCCTCCAGGTCGATCGAGACGACTGCGTCGGTGCCGAGCTGGACAGCGTCCGCGAGGCGCCTCAGCTCGCGCTCGGCCGCTTCGCGCTGCCAGGCGATCCCGAGCAAGTGCGCGATGCCATCGAGGAACACGATGTCATCCTCGGTGAAGCTACACGGTCGGGGTCTCGCTGCGATCAGCACGCCCCACGGGCGCTCTGGGGTGCCGATCACCACGCTCACGCTGCTACGCGCGCCATACGCCATCAAGACCGCTGCCGGTGTGAACCGCTGCTCACAGGCCAGATCGGCGCTGATCACGGGTCTCGCGGCCAACAGCGTGTAGCCGGCCTGTGAGCCCTCGCCGGCGCTGCCCCTGACCACGCCGATCGGGCGATCCCCAAGCCCGACCGCCGAACGCACGAGCACATCACCGTCAGCGAGCAACTCATCGACAGCGACGATCGCCACATCGAGCGCGCTGCTCACAGCGCGCACGGCCTGATCGATCAGATCCGCCGCGGACCCGCGCGTGAGGGTAAGCAGCCCGAGCTCGGCCAGCGCCTTCTGCTCCGCTGCACGTGTGCGCAGCGCATGCTCCCGCAAGACGCGATCGGTGACATCGCGCACGTTGATCAGCGCCCGCTCGACGCCACCGAGGGTCACGGAGCGAGCGGCCACCGCGAGCGTCCGGTGATCGCCGGTCCTTGTCGTGATCGCGATCTCGTGCTCAGCGAGACCCTCATACCTCATGACACGTGCGCGCATATCCTCGAGGTCAATCGCTGTGAGGATCCCGAGCTCGACCGGCGTGTGGCCAACGATTTCCTCGCGCGCGTAGCCGACGATCCGGCAGTACGCGTCGTTGACCTCGAGAATCCGGCGATCCTCGAGACTCGCGATGACGATCCCGTCGGCCACCTGATCGAACACCTCCGCGAACAGGCGCTCAGTCTCAGCCGAGACCCGCTTGCTCGACGCAGCCCGCCCGCCGGTCAGCGACATCGCCCCAGCGATCCGCGGCGAATCACGTGCGGGGAACTGGCTGCACGAGCGTCAAGCGGACTGCGCCTGACAGTGACTGACACCAAGAACCCCTCCCTCTAACATCCGATTAGCTGGGTTCGAGGACCGAACCGGTAGCAAACATGTTGATCGGCTGAGGCAATCGGCAGCTTGAGCCGGCTATCCGACCGCTGGACCTTGTGGTGTCGTTGGTATTTGCTGATGGCCCGAGCAGGATTCGAACCTGCGCGCGACGGATTATGAGTCCGCTGCTCTGACCGCTGAGCTACCGGGCCGTGCGCCAGCAAGGTAGCGCTCGCGCGCTCAGAGAGTGGCGCTCACCGCCTCGGCCTCGCTGCGCTGCGCGTGAGATCGGCCTGCGCCGGCCGGCGCTCGCCGGCGGCGGTCGGCGGTGGCGCCACGACCGCGTGCGATTGCTATAGGCTCTGCAATCGATGCTGACCATCTGGACAATCCTCGGCCAGGGCCCGAGCTCGCTTGGTACGACGCTCGCGCTGCTGATCACCTTCCTGGGCATCGGTCTTGTCGTCAATGTGCTGGTCATCTACATCGTGGGCCAGGTCGCAGTTGAGCGCAAGCAGAACCAGGAACGCCGCGAAAACTTCACGTCCTGAGCGACCGCTCAGCGCCGCGAAGCACCAGGTTCCTTGAACGATCACCGCGCTGGACGGGAAGGAACGTTGGCTGGGCGCGTCGAAACAGACGCTGCCCATGAAGCCAGCCACCAGCCACACCGCCATCGCCGAGGCGCCGCACGGACATCAAGCCCTTTCGTCATACATTCGCGCCCGGTTCGACGAGTTCTCGCGCTCACAGAAGGATGTCGCCCAGTACATAGTCGACCACCTCGATGAGGCCGCATTCCGGACTGCCGAGGAGCTGGCGCGTCGCGCGAGCACCTCGTCCAGCACGGTCGTGCGCTTCTCGCAGGCGCTCGGCTTCGAAGGGTTCCCCGAGTTGCAACAGGCAGCGCGCGACGAGTACCGTCGCCGCCCGCCGGGAGCCGGCGAGGCGCCCGCGGGCGCCGCGCCGCTGTTCTCGCTGGACCACACCGAGTTCGAGTCCGCGCTCGCCGCCGACCACGTGAACGTCGAGGACACCGCCCACAAGCTCTCGCGCGCGAGCATCGAGGCCGCCATCGACGCAATCGTCACGTCGGAGAAGGTGCTGATCGCCGGCGCCGACCAGATGGCGTTCTTCGCCAGCTACCTCCGGCACCTGCTGATGCTGCTCGACCTACGCGCGGAGATCGTCGCCAGCCCCTCGCAGGAGGCGCTCGGCCGTCTCAGCCGGATCGACGAGCAGACGCTCGTGATCGGGCTCTCCGCCGGGCGCCCGCATCCGCTGATCACGCGCACCATGAAGCTGGCGCGCCACCGCCGCGCGAAAACGATCGCGATCACCGACGCGACCCTCTCGGAGGTCGCCAAGCTCGCCCGCATCCGTCTGTATTACTCGTCGAACACGCCCGCATTCGTGCGCTCGCACACCGCGCTGCTGTCGCTGATCCAGGCGCTGGCCTACGGGGTCTACTCGCGCGACGCGCAGCAGCACGACATCCGCATCAAGGCCTTCCGGCTCAAGTAACGTCGTACCGCGCTGCCCGCTCGAGTAGCGAGGCGCGCGGCGCCGTACAGCGATTCCGGCTCAACTAGCGGGGCGCGCGGCGACGTACAGCGACTGCAGGCAGCGGCCGACCCGGCCCTCCTGGTCGTACAGGACCGCGTCGGAGAGCCCGACGCCGCCGACACTCACGCGCATCGACGCATCCAGGCAGATCCACTCGCCGACCGGCTCGCGTTCGACGTAGAGCGTCAAGTCGGGGTTGATGAACACGTAGTGCTGCCACGACAGCGGGGTCGCGATCCCGTTGGGGAAGTCGGCCGCCGCGGCGAGACGCGACAGCGGCGAGGGCTCCTCGCCGGCAAGCAGCGGAATCTGCAAGCGAAACCAGGCGGTCGCCGGCCCGGGCTCGTAGAAGGCGCCCTTCACGAACCGCACTTCCATCGCGCTGACCGGGAACATCTGCACGCCGCCCCCGTCGAAGTCGTTCGCGCGGCCGTGCTCGGGACCTGGTGGTGGCGGCGCTGGCGGCCCCGCCTCGACGGCCGCGGGGGCGACGCGCAGCGCCCGCGCGCGCACGACCACCTCGCCGTCGGCGCGCATCAACGAGCTCTCGAGCAGACGCACGCGGCGCCCGTCGCGCAGCAGCTCGCTGCTGACGCTCAGCTCCCCGAGCGGTACCGGCGCGACGAACTCGAAGGTCACGCGCGCCATCGAGAGGCCATCGTGGCCCGCAGCGCGCTCGATCTCCCGAACGAGGATCGCGGCCGGTGCGCCGCCGTGCTGGGCACCGTGGTCCCAGGGACCGCGCGCGTGCCCGGTCGCGAACAGCGAGCCTGAGCTCTCCCGGTAGACAGCCTCGGACATAACGCCCTCCACAGTAACGCGCGGCTAGAATCGATGGACATGACAGCTGATCAGCACGCACCGCGCGACGAGGCGACGTTCACCGTCAAGGCCGGTTTGGCTGAGATGCTGAAGGGGGGAGTGATCATGGACGTCGTGAACCCCGAGCAAGCGAGGATCGCCGAGAGCGCCGGTGCCACCGCCGTGATGGCGCTCGAACGCGTTCCCGCCGACATTCGCCGCGACGGTGGCGTGGCCCGCATGTCCGATCCCGAGATGATCCAGGGGATCCAGGAGGCCGTCTCGATCCCCGTGATGGCGAAGGCGAGGATCGGCCATTTCGCGGAGGCGCAGGTGCTCGAGGCGCTCGAGGTCGACTACATCGACGAGTCCGAGGTGCTGACACCGGCCGATGAGGCCAACCACATCGACAAGTGGGCGTTCAAGGTTCCGTTCGTGTGCGGCGCCACCAACCTCGGCGAGGCGCTGCGGCGGATCGGCGAGGGTGCGGCGATGATCCGTTCCAAGGGCGAGGCGGGGACCGGCGACATCGTCGAGGCGGTGCGCCACCTGCGCAAGATCAACGGCGAGCTGAGACGCCTGACGACGCTCGACGCCAGCGAGCTGCCGAGCGCCGCCAAGGAGCTCGGCGCGCCGCTCGAGATCGTTCGCCAGGTAGCCGCTGCCGGGCGCCTGCCGGTCGTGCTGTTCTGCGC
This sequence comes from uncultured Solirubrobacterales bacterium, assembly GCA_963709135.1. Lineage (GTDB taxonomy): Bacteria > Actinomycetota > Thermoleophilia > Solirubrobacterales > Solirubrobacteraceae > Palsa-465. Next base: position 1,221,506 of record CAVPVI010000015.1, read on the forward strand.
CGGCGGGATCGCCACACCAGCCGACGCGTCACTGGTCATGCAACTCGGCGCCGAGGGCGTGTTCGTCGGCTCCGGTATCTTCAAGTCCGAGGACCCTGAGCGCCGGGCCCGCGCGATCGTCGACGCGACCACCAACTTCGCCGATCCCGCCCGCGTCGCAGCTGCGTCCAAGGGGCTCGGCGCCGCGATGTTCAGCATCGAAACCTCCAAGCTCGAATCCGAGCAGCTGCTGTCGCCGCGCGGCTGGTAGCGCGATGACCACAAACGGGGGTCCGCAGGCGCCCGACGGCGGGTCACGCGTAGACGCTCGCGACGGCGTGCCCCTGGTAGGGATCCTGGCTTTGCAGGGGGGCTTCGAAGCACACGCGAAGATCTTGCAGGCGCTGGGCGCACGTCACCGTGAGGTGCGCGTCGCTGGCGACCTCGACGGTCTCGACGCGCTGATCCTGCCCGGCGGCGAGTCGACCTCGATCACGCTCGGGATCGAGCGCGAGCGGCTCGCCGAGCCGTTACGAGCGCTCGCCGCCCGCGGCGTGCCGATCCTCGGCACCTGCGCCGGCCTGATCATGCTCGACCGCGATCATCTCGGGATCCTCGACGTGCTTGCGCAGCGCAACGCGTTCGGCCGCCAGCTGCGTTCGTTCGAAACTGACCTCGAGGTCGAGGGACTCGGCGGCGACCCGGTCCACGCCGTGTTCATCCGCGCACCCTGGGTCGCGCGGTACGGCAATGGCGTGCAGGTGCTCGCCGCGCTCGACGGACACCCGGTGGCGGTGCGCGACGGTAACGTGCTCGCACTGGCCTTTCACCCGGAGCTTTCCGGCGAAACCCGCCTGCACCAGATGCTGCTGAACATGGTCGCGGAGGCGCTGCGCGCCTCCGTCGGAAGATTCGGCGAAGGCGGTGCGCGCCTCCGTTAGGAGATTCGGCGGAGGCGCTGCGCGCCTCCGTTAGGAGATTCGGCGGAGGCGCTGCGCGCCTCCGTTGGGAGATTCGGCGGAGGCGCTGCGCGCCTCCGTTGGGAGATTCGCTGGCGCGAATCTCCCGGTGAGCGTCGACCCCAGCCGCTGGCCTAGAGTGCGAGGCCGTGGCGCATCGTGTTCTCGGACACGGCGCGGGGCTCCACGAACGACAGCAGGTAGTCGGGGCCGCCCGCCTTGGTGCCGGTCCCGGACAGGCGGTTGCCACCGAACGGCTGGCGGCCGACGATCGCGCCGGTGATCCCCCGGTTGACGTACAGGTTGCCGACCGGCGTGCAGGCACGGACGTAGCGCACCGCAGCCGGGTCACGCGCGAACAGCCCACCGGTGAGCGCAAACGGGAGCGCGTCGACGAGCTCGCAGGCGTGCTCGAGGTCACGGACCCGCTGCACTGCCAGCAGCGGCCCGAAGATCTCCTCGCTGAGGATCGGGGAGGAGTCCGGCAGGTCAGCGACTACGATCGGCGCCGCGAACCAGCCCTCGCCGGGCGGCGCCGGCACCCGCGCGATTACCCTGCCGTTTGCCTGCGCCTGCTCGCCGTAGCTTCGCAGGCGCTCCGACGCGGCTTGCTCGATCAGCGGCGGGACCTGCGTCGGCAGTTCCTGCGCCTGTCCGACGACGAGCACGCCGGCGGCGCCGCCAAGGCGCGCCAGCAGCGCGTCAGCCAGGCCGTCGCAGACGAGCACGCGCGATGCCGCCGAGCACTTCTGGCCGGCGTAGCCGAACGCCGAGGCGACGATCGCCGGCACCGCTTCATCGAGGTCGGCGTCGGCAGCGACGATCACGCAGTTCTTTCCGCCCAGCTCGGCGACGACGCGCTTGAAGTGGCGCTGGCCGGTTGCCAGCTCGGCGGCGGCGCGCACGATCTCCAAACCAACCGGCTGCGAGCCGGTGAACGCGATCGTGTGCACGCCCGGGTGGCGAACGAGCGCGGCACCGACCTCGCCCGCGCCGGGCAGCAGCGACAGCGCCGCCGGCGGCAATCCGCCAGCCAGCAGCGCCTGGTAGATCGCATGCGCGCACCCGGGCGACTGCTCCGCCGGTTTCAGCACGACCGCGTTGCCGCTGACAAGCGCGGCGGCGGTCATCCCGCACGGGATCGCGATCGGGAAGTTCCACGGCGAGATCACGGCGACGACGCCGCGCGCGACGTAGCGCAACTCGTTGAGCTCGCCGGGGACCTGCAGCAGTTGCCGGGGCGCATCGAGCGCCAGCGCGGCCCGCGCGTAGTACTCGAGAAAGTCGATCGCCTCGCAGACGTCGCCGTCCGCTTCGACCCATGGCTTGGCACACTCCCGCACCTCCAGCGCCGCGAGCTCCAGTCGGCGGGAGCGCATCCAGGCGGCGGCCCCGACGAGCACCGCAGCGCGCTGCGCCGCGGGCGCCGCCGACCACTGGCGCGTCGCACCGGTCGCTGCTGTGACCGCCGCGTCGACGTCGGCGCTGGTGGCGCCGGACGCGCACGCCACGATTCGACCGGGTGCTCCCGGGTCGCTGGACAGCAGCTCGGTGGCGGCCGGCGCGCGCTGCTCGCCGGCGATGATCACCGGCACCTCGATCGGAAGCCGCGCGTCCAGCGCAGCCAGCGCGTCCGGCAACGACGACCTCACCGGCGCGCGGCGCAGCTCGAGCACTGGCTCGTTGCGGAACGGCGAGAGCGCGCTCATCGGCCGTTCACGGCGCCGCCAGCAGCCGGTCGAGCTCCACGCCCTGCGCCTGGGCGTGCAAGAACGACTCGTTGCTCGTGTTCTCGAGCAAGCGGCGCACGAGGTAGGCCATCCCGGCGACCAGGTTACCCACCGGGCAGTAGGTGCGCACGCGCAACCCCAGCGTGGCGAGCGCGTCCTGCAGCTCGTCGCCGAGGCCGCGCAGCACCTGAATCTCCAGATCGGCGTCGTGGCCGCCCCCGGCGCGGTTGCAGGCGATCGCGTGCGCGACCGAACGCAGGTTGTGCGAGGCGATCGCAACGCGCACCGCCGGGCGCGCGTCCAGCAGGCGCCGCGTCAGCTCCTCGAAGTTGCGGTCGCAGTCTGCCTTGCTCTCATAGACGGGCGTGCTCCAGCCGTGCTGCTGTGCTTGGACGAGCTCGTGGTCCCAGTAGGCGCCCTTCACGAGCCGTACCACCAGCGGCGGGCGGCGGTTGCCGGAACCCGCGAACTGCAGCACCTCTTCGAGCTGTTGCGCGGAGTCGCGCAGGTACGCTTGGATCACGAGCCCGGCTGATGGTCCCTGGGCGAACTCAGGTTCGCGGAGCAGCTCGAGCACCAGCGACAGCACCGCTTCGCGGGAGTCCAGCGACTCCATGTCGATGTGTAGGTGGGCGCCGTGCTCGCGGGCGACGCGCAGCAGCGCCACCAGCCGCCGGCCCGCATCCTCGCGCCCGAGCTCGGGCGAGTCCGGTCGCAGCAACGGCGTCAGCGCCGACACCTTGACCGACACGTTCGCGCGCGACAAAGCGCCGCTGCCGTCATGTTGCAACGCCGGACGCTCGGGCCAGCGCGCTGCCAACGCACTCAGCTCGGTGAGCGCGAGCATGCAGCGCTGGGCGTAGGCATCGGCTTGCGCGGCGGTCACGGTCGCCTCGCCGAGCAGGTCGACCGTGCAGGCGACGCCGCGCTCCCACAGGCCGCTGAGCACGCCGCTCGCCGAGCGCATGTCCTCGCCGACGATGAAGCGATGGGCCATGTGGCGCACCCCGGCCGAGGCGGCGCGCCCGAGCGCAACCCGGCCCATCCTCGTGCCAGCCAGCCGCATCGCGGCGGCGATCGACGGCGGCGCATCGTCCACCTCCTCCAGGAAGCCCACCAGATGCCGCGCGAGGTCGTCGAGCGAGCTGCAGGCAGGCGCGACGTCGACGAACCTGAACAGTGCCGCCTTGAGCTCCTGGTCGGCCGCCGCGAAGCCCATCGCACGCGCGTCGATCGCGCGCAACGGGTGACGCGCCGCGGCGGGAAACGCGGCCGCGAGCTCGCGACCGACGAGCTGCGTCTGGGCCTCGATCGCGCGGGCGCTGGAGGCGTCCTGCATGGGAGTACCGTAACCAAAGGCAGGAACCGGCGGCCCCATGCGCGAACACCGCAACATGCACCTTCCACGCGTAGCGCTCGCCCTCGCTGTCGCCGTTGCCGTGGTCGCGCTCGGGACGGCCGGCTGCGGAAGCTCGACCACCGCCACGCGGACCGTGACGGTCACCACTGCGCAGACGTCGATCACGAGCACGAGCACCCAGACGACCACGCCGGCGTCCGCGACCAGCACGGCCTCGAGCGTGTCCAGCGCGTCTGCGGTTGCCGGCGCCGGACCTGCCTGTGGCGCGGCGGAGCTGGCGCTCGCCTCCGAGGGGACCAACGGCGCGGCCGGCACGATCGTCGCCTACTTCTCGCTGAAGAACGTCAGCCGGCAGCCGTGCCACACCTATGGCTGGCCGGGCGTGCTGTTCCTGGACAAGAACGGTGCGCCGCTGCCGACCAACGCGCTCAGGACCACCCACGACCTGCTCGGCAACACGCCGCTCAGCGAGATCGTGCTGGCGCCCGGCCGGCTCGCTTCATTTCGGATCGTCGCCAGCTTGATCGGCTCCGGCGCGGGCTGCCTGACCGCTTACGGCCTGCAGGCGATCGCCCCAGACGACACGGCGACGATGCGAACCACGATCAGCGACGGCGTGTTCGAGTGCAAGACGGTGACCGTCTCGCCGCTGGCGCCCGGCAACGGCATCCCACCCGGCACTTGATCGCCGGGGAATCGCGCTGCGCGCGATTCCCTTGGGAGATTGGGGAATCGCGCTGCGCGCGATTCCCTTGGGAGATTCGCTGGCGCGAATCTCCCGGGGTTGCAATGGGCGTCTGACCGATTATCTAGAGCGCGGTGAAAATCGAGAGTGCGCCGTCGTCGTGCTCGGCGACGCGGCCATCGGCGAGCAGCAGGTCGAGGTGGCCGAGGACCTCTGAAAGCGTCAGGAACGCCTGCGTGAGCGCGATATTACCCCACATCGCGATCGCGATCGCGTAGGCGCTCAGGGGCCCGGAGGCGAGGATCCGCAGGATCTTGCGCGCGCGGCGGTCGTGCAGCCGTAGCCGCTCGGCGATCAGCGCCACATGATCGTGGATCGGCTCGCCGTGGCCGCCGAGCACGAGCTCGGCTCCGAGACGCCGGGTCGACTGCAGCGAAGCCAGGTAATCAGGCAGCGACCGTACCCGACCACGGTCGGGCTGCTCGCCGAGCGCGCGTGCGATCAGCGGGTTTGAGGAGATGCTGGCCAGCAGGTGATCGCCGGCGAGCAGGATCCGGCGCTGCGCGTCCCAGAAGACAAGGTCAGAAGGGCTGTGTCCGGGCCGGTGAGCCACCTCGAGCGTGCGGTCGCGCAACCTCAGCTGGTCGCCGTCATGCAGCTCGCGCGTGAGCGTAGCCGCTGATCCATAGGGCCTGTAGCCCGCGCCGACCACGCCCAGGACCGTGGTCAGGTCGACCGAGACCCCGTGGTGCACCATCAGCTCCTGCACCCAGGCGTCGTCGGCGGCTGCGCTGCGCGGATAATCGGCCAACCACCCGGCGAGCCCGGCGAACGCCGCGACCTGCGCCCCCGAGCGCTCGACGATGATCTCGAGCAAGCCGATGTGATCGACGTGCTGGTGGCTGAGCACGATCAGCTCGAGGTCCTCGATCCGATATCCGTGCGCCGACAACCCGCGCTCCAGCGCGTGGAGGGCCGTACCGGAATCCGGACCGGTATCCAGCAGCGTCAGCGGCTCGTCTTCGATCAGGTAGCAGTTGACCGGACCGACCGCGAACGGCGTCGGGATCACGAGCCGATGGATGCCCGACCCGGCCGCCACCGGCGCCCGTCCGGGGTCGGGCGCGCGCTGCGCGCCGGGGCGCTCCGCGCCGCTCACGAGCGGATCAGCTCGAGCACCTCGTCGCGGCGGCGCTCCATGTCCGCCGCCGAGTTCATCGACTCCAGGCACAACCTCAGCAGCGGCTCGGTATTGGATGGGCGCACATTGAAGTGCCAGTCGTCGTAGTCGACCGAGATGCCATCCAACGTGAGCTGGCGCGCGTCCGCGTAGCGCGCGGCGAGCTGCTCCATCTTGGCGACCGGATCGCTCACCTGGGAGTTGATCTCGCCCGAGATGAAGTAGCGCGAGCGGTAGGGCTCCAGCAGATCCGACAGCTTCGCGCCGGTCATCGACAGCAACTCGAGGATCAGCAACGCCGGAATCGTGCCCGAGTCGGCGCAGTAGAAGTCGCGGAAGTAGTAGTGCCCAGAGACCTCGCCCCCGAAGACGCCGCCCTCTGCGCGCATCCGCGTCTTGAAGAAGGCGTGGCCGACGCGGTTCATCACGGGCTTGCCGCCAGCGCTGGCGACGGTGTCGGGCACGGCGCGACTGGCGCGCACGTCATAGAGGATCGAGGCGTTCGGGTGCTTACGCAGAATCGTGTCGGCCAGCAAGGCGGTGAGGAAGTCGCCGTCGACGAACGCGCCCTTGTCATCGATGAAGAAGCAGCGGTCGGCGTCGCCGTCCCACGCGATCCCGAGGTCGGCGCCGAGGCGCAGGACCTCGCCCATGATGAACTCGCGGTTCTCGGGCAGCAACGGGTTCGGCTCGTGGTCGGGGAAGTTGCCGTCCGGCGTCCAGTAGGCCCGCTCGAGCCGCAGGCCCAACTTGTCCAGCAGCGGCCCGACCATCGGGCCCGCCATGCCGTTGCCGCCGTCGACGACGACGTGCAGCGACGTGATCGCCGCAGGGTCGATGAACCCCAGCGCCGCGGCCTGAAATTCGGCGTAGATCTCGACCTGCTCGTGCTTGCCGGCGCGGGCCGGCTCGTCCTCGCCCAGGCCGGCGAGGATCGTCGCTTTGATGTCGCCGATGCCCGCGTCGCCGGACAGCGCGATCGCGCCCCGCTTGACGAGCTTGGCGCCCGTATACGCCCGCGGGTTGTGCGAGGCGGTGCACATCAGGCCGCCGTCGAGCTCGCGCGAACCGACCAGGTAGTAGAGCATCTCGGTGCCGACCTGGCCAGCGTCGATCACGGTCGCGCCTTCATGCACCATACCCCGCGCGTAGGCCGCCGCCATGTCCGGCGCAGTGAGGCGCATGTCGCGCCCGAGGCCGAGCGCCAGCTCGGCCGTCGACTTGCCCTCGAGCTTGCCGATCACGCGCGAGAACGCGCGCCCGATCTGCTCGGCGGTGCCCGTGTCCAGTTCGGTGCCGTAGAGGCCGCGGATGTCGTAGGCCTTGAAGATGCTCTCGTTGATCGCGTCCATGTCGCGCCGGATGGTAGCCGCACGCGGCCGCGGCTTGGGGCTGCGCCGGCCTGGCTGCGGGGTCTCTCAGGGCCTATCTATCTAGACTTGGCTGCATGTCCGGTCACTCGAAATGGCACTCGATCAAGCACAAGAAGGCCCTCGTCGACGCGCGACGCGGCCAGCACTTCACCAAGCTCGCCCGCGCGATCACGGTCTCGGCGCGCGAGGGCGGCGGCGACCCCGACGGCAATCCGTCGCTGGCGCTGGCGATCCAGAAGGCACGTGACGCATCGATGCCGAAGGACAACATCGAGCGGGCGATCCAGAAGGGGACCGGCGCCGGCGTCGACGCGGAGCAGTTCGAGAACGTCCTTTATGAAGCCTACGGTCCCGGTGGCGTCGCGCTGCTGATCGAGGCGCTGACCGACAACCGCAATCGCACCGGCGCAGACGTCCGCCACATGCTGTCCAAGCACGGCGGCAGCCTCGGCACGCCCGGATCGGTGTCCTATCTGTTCGAGAAACGTGGCGTGATCGTGGTCGATGCCTCCCGCTATGGCGAGGACGACCTGATCGGCGCGATCGACGCCGGCGCGCTCGACATCGCGCTCGACGACGACGTGTTCGAGGTCATCACCGAGCCGAGCGATCTGGCGAAGGTCCGCCGCGCACTGGAGGAATTGGGCGTGGAGTTCGAGGGGGCCGACGTCGAGCAGCGTCCGAGTACGCGGGTGCAGGTGGCCGAGGAGGATGCCGCCAGGCTGATGCGATTGATCGACTCGCTCGAAGATTCCGACGACGTCGGCGCCGTGCACGCCAACTTCGAGGTCGATGCGGACGTGATGGAGCGGATCGCCGGATGAGCCGCCAAGCACAGGCGGCCCGGGGCTCGCGGTGGCCGGGGCGGGGCGTCCACTGGAGCCCCGCGCCGCGCGAAGACGCCGGGCGCGGTACCCTCTCGCCCTCGATGACCCGGAAAGCGCTAGGAACGATCACGGCGCTCGCCCTCGCGGCGGGCCTGTCCGCCTGCGGCAGCTCCACGGCACCCGGCGTGCAACTCGCGCCGTCCGCTGGACCGACCACGCAGGCCTACACACCGACCACCACCACGAGCACCAGCACCACGGCCTCCGCAACTACCCCGACGCCCACCTCCGGACCGCTCTCCAAGGAGCCGGTCGTGACCATGCCGAGCACGCCAGCGCCGACGCATCTGGTGATCAAGGACCTGATCACGGGTACCGGCGCCACCGCCAAGAACGGCAGCGAGGTCACGGTCAACTACGTCGGTGTCCTATACAAGACCGGCAAGGTGTTCGACGCCTCCTGGAATCGCCGCCAGACCTTCGGTCCGTTCCGGGTCGGCGTCGGCGCGGTGATCAAGGGCTGGGATGAGGGCCTGATCGGCATGCGCGTCGGCGGGCGGCGCGAGCTGATCATCCCGCCGAGCCTCGCCTACGGCAAGAGCGGCAGCCCGCCGACGATCCCGGGCAACTCGACGCTGATCTTCGTCGTCGATCTGCTCAAGGTGAGCTGAGGCGCGCTTCGCGCCTCGCGAATCTACGGATCTATTCGCCATGCCATTTGCTCCAAACCCCGCTCGAGCGCGCTGATGCTCTCGATCCTGATGCCCGCCTACAACGAGCGGGAACGCATCGAGCGGGCGATCGCCGAGGTGCTGGCGACCGACCTGCCCATCGACTTCGAACTGGTCGTGGTCAACGACGGATCGACGGACGGCACCGGCGAGATCCTCAGATCAGGCGGCTGGGACCCGCGTGTGCGGCTGTACGAGCACGAACGCAACCAGGGCAAGGGCGCCGCCATCCAGACGGCGCTACGGCATGCCCAGGGTGAGTACGCCGCGATCTTCGACGCCGACCTCGAGTACGACCCGAAGGACCTCGGTAAGCTGATGCCGCCGCTGCTCGACGGGCGCGCGAATGCCTGCTTCGGGGTGCGCGCGTTCGACGGCTACACCAGTCACTCATTCTGGTTCGTGCTCGGCAACAAGGGTGTGACGTTGGTCTGCAACGTGCTCTACAACGTCTACCTGCATGACATCATGACCTGCCACAAGATGATCAGGACCGACCTGTTTCGCAGCCTCGAGCTGCAATCGAGTGGCTTCGCGATCGAGCCCGAGATCACCGCGCGACTGGTGCAGAAGGGCGAGCGGATCTTCGAGGTGCCGGTCCACTACCGCGCCCGTTCCAACGAGGAGGGCAAGAAGCTGACCGCGCGCGACGGCGTCCGCGTGATCCGCACGTTGTTGCGTTGCCGGTTCTCGACGGCTTGAGCACCGAGATGGATGTCCGCACCGCCCAGCGCGCGCCGGCGGGGGCAACGATCCGCGCCGGTGGGACCTCGGCGGCGCGGCCGCACGGCACGCGCGTTGCTGCGCTGAGCGGTTCGCCGCTGCTGCGCTGTTGGGGGGTGTCGCTGGCGCTGGCTGTGCTGTCGGCGTTCGTGCTCCCGACGGTTCCGAGTTACGACCCCTGGTCCTGGATCGTCTGGGGCCGCGAGGTAACCGACCCGAGCATCGCTTTCTTCATCGGTGCCGGACCCTCGTGGAAGCCGTTGCCGTTCCTGTTCACGACCATCTATGGCACGCTCGGCGCCGTCGCGCCGACGCTGTGGGTGATCACCGCGCGCACCGGCGGCATCGCGGGCTTGATCGGTGCTTTCCGGCTCTCGGCGCAGCTCTGCGAGCGGGCGGGCCTGCGCCGTCAAGCCGGCTGGGTGGCTGGACTGATCGCCGCTGCCGGGATCGTGCTGACCGCGAGCGAGAGCAGCTGGACCTACTACTTCCTGCGCGGCACCTCCGAGCCGCTGCTGATCGGCTGCGCGCTGTGGGCGATCGACCGCTTGATCGCCGGCCGCCACTGGCAGGCGTACGTGCTCGCCGCCGCGCTCGGCTTGATGCGACCCGAGGCGTGGCCCTTCCTGCTGCTGTACGGTGGCTGGCTGTCGTGGAAGTACCCGCGCCTGCGGTTGCTGGTCGTGCTCGGGCTGATCGCCCAGCCGGTCGGCTGGTTCGCACCGCCCTGGTACAGCACCGGGCAGCCGTTCCTGGCCGCGACCCACGCCTCCGACTACAACGGACAGCTCGGCAGCGATTGGCTGCAGACGGTGTTCCTGCGCGGCGTGAACCTGCAGTCGCCACCAACGCTGGTGTTCGCCGGCGTGGCGCTCGTGCTCGCCTGGTGGCGCGGCGCAGACAGGCTGGTCTTCTGGTTGGCCGCCGGCGTGGTGGCCTGGTGGGCCGTCGTGATCGGGATGACGGGGGATGGCTATCCCGGTCTGCAGCGCTTCTTCCTGCCGGCGGAGGCGGTGACCTGCGTGCTGTCCGGGCTGGGCTTGGTGGCGCTCGCGTCGCTCGCCGGCGAGCTCGCGCCCGGCGTGCGAGATGCGGCGCGCGGCTGGCTGGGGGTCGCAGTCGGTGTGGTCCTGGTGGCCGTCAGTGTGCCGTTCCTGACTGGCCGAATCACGTTGGCGCGCTCGCAGTTTCCACTTGCCTCGCAAGCCGTCACCCGGATCGACCAACTTGGAGACGCGATCACCGCTCTGGGCGGCCACGACGCGATCCTGCCGTGCCGCTCGAGCGTGGTGACGGTCAACCACTCGCTGCAGAGCGCGCTGGCGTGGAAGCTCGGGACGACACTGGAACGCGTGCAGATCACGCTGAGGCGGCCCGGTCTCGCGTTCGTCGGGCCCCGGGATTCGATCGACGGCTCGCCGCCTCCGGTCGTCCCGGCGCTGCGCGTGCACAGACTCGTCAGGACCGTCGGCAGCTGGCGAATCGTCGCGGTCTACGCACCGGGACCGCGCCCGCGCTGCGTTGGCCGCTGAGCGCCGGCGTGAGCCGTACGGGTGGGCGCCGACAGCGCAGCGCTCGCGGCTCAGAGCCCGGGAGGCGTCCGGACGGGCATCGCGGCTCAGAGCCCGGGAGGCGTCCGGGCGGGCACGGAGAATGTAAAGGGATGATCGTCCTCGGCATCGACCCGGGCACCGCCAGCACCGGTTATGGCGTCGTGCGCAGCAACGCCTCGCAGCTGGAGGTCCTCGACGCCGGCGTGATCGAGACGCGGCCCGGGGTCGCGCTGGAGCGCCGGCTCGCGGACATCCACACACGCGTGGGGGAATTGCTCGACCGTCACCTCGCCGACGCGCTGGCGATCGAGGAGCTCTACTTCGGCGCCAACGTGCGCACCGCATTCGCCGTCGGTCAGGCGCGCGGCGTGGTCCTGCTGGCGGCCGGCCAGCGTCAGGTCCCGTCGCGCTCCTACACCCCCCAGCAGGTCAAGTCAGCGGTCTGCGGCAACGGCCGTGCCGGCAAGGCGCAGGTCGGCCAGATGGTGGGCAGGCTCCTGCGAATGCCCGAGCCGCCTACGCCTGACCATGCGGCAGACGCGCTCGCGGTCGCGATCTGCGATCTGAACCGCGCGCCGCTGGCGCGCGCCGTCGAGGCGGCGCTGCCGTGATCGCATTGCTTTCCGGCACCGTCGCGGTGCGGCGCAGCGACCACGTCGTGCTCGACTGCGGCGGCGTTGGCTACCGGCTGGCGGTTTCGGCCCAGACGCTGGCGCAAGTTCCGGCACTCGGCGGCTCGATCGTGCTGCACACGCACCTGGTGGTCCGCGAAGACGCGCTGTCGCTGTACGGCTTTGCGACCGAGGCCGAGCGCGATCTCTTCCTGATGCTGTTGGGCGTCCAAGCGGTCGGCCCGAAGCTGGCGCTCGAGGTGCTCTCGGGAGGCACGCCGCGGGAGCTGATCGCGGCGCTCGCGGCCGGCGACAGCGCGCGCTTCCAGGCGGTGCGGGGGATCGGCAAGCGGACCGCGGAACGGATCATCGTCGAGCTGCGCGAGAAGGTGGAAAGCGCCGCCGAGGCCGAGCTCGGAGCGATCACGATCCGCCGTGCGGATGATCCGCAGACGATCGCGCGTGAGGGGCTGCTCGGCCTTGGTTACAGCGCCCAGGAGGTAGATCGGCTGCTCGAGGGAGTCAGCGGCGAGCGTCCCGAGGATCTGATCGCGGCGGCTTTGAGGTCGACCAGACGATGACCGGCGTGCAAGCGCGCGTGCAGTCACCGGTCGCGCTGCCCGAGGACGAACTGGACCGCTCGCTGCGCCCCCGCCGCCTGGAGGCTTTCATCGGGCAGGAAACGCTGAAGGACCAGCTCGCGGTCTCGATCCAGGCCGCCGCGAGCCGCGGCGAGGCGCTCGACCACGTACTGCTGGCCGGGCCCCCGGGTCTCGGGAAGACGTCGCTGGCGCAGATCGTGGCCGCCGAGTTGTCGGTGCCGTTCATCCAGACCGCCGGCCCGGCGCTGGAGCGCAAGGGCGACATCGCCGCGTTTCTAACCGCACTCGAGCCGCGCTCGGTGTTCTTCGTCGACGAGATCCACCGCCTGCCCAAGGCGCTCGAGGAGACCTTCTACCCGGCGATGGAGGATCGCTGCCTGCCGATCACGGTTGGTCAGGGGGCCGGAGCCCGCGTGGTTACGATCGACCTGCCCGCGTTCACGCTGATCGGCGCGACCACGCGCACGGGGTTGCTGAGCACGCCGTTGCGGGACCGCTTCGGGATCCAGCACCGGCTCGAGCACTACGACCCGCAGGAGCTGGCGCAGATCGTGCGCCGCTCGGCGCGGCTGCTGGAGGTCTCGATCGAGGATGACGGCGCCGTGGCGATCGCGCAGCGCAGCCGCGGCACGCCGCGCGTGGCCAACAGGCTGCTGAAGCGCGTCCGCGACTACGCCGAGGTACGCGGTAGCGGCGTCGTCACCGCGAAGGTCGCCTCGGCCGCGCTCGACCTGCTGGAGGTCGATCATGAGGGCCTGGATCGCCTCGACCGCGAGATCCTGCGCACGATCTGCGAGAAGTTCTCCGGCGGCCCGGTTGGGCTTTCGACGCTGGCGGTCTCAGTCGGCGAGGAGCAGGACACGATCGAGGACGTGTACGAGCCATACCTGCTGCAGCGAGGCCTGATCGAACGCACCCCGCGCGGCCGTGCGGCGACGCGGCGCGCGTACGCCCACCTCGGCCTCGAGCCGCCCGGGCCACTGTCGCTGCTCTAAGGGCACCCGCAAGTGGTCTTTCGGTGTCCGCAGCGCGCGCGGCGGTTGGTCGTCCGATAGCGTCACCGGACCCACTATCCTCAGACTTCGATGTCCTCCCACGAGCGCTACTTCATCTGCCCGCACTGCGGAAACCGGTCGATGGGGACCGACCGCAACGCCGGCTTTCGCAGGGTGGCCCGCGGCTGCGAGAAGTGCGGCTTCGCGTACCTGTTCGAGCTGCTGGACGACTATTACCCGGCGCCCAACGCCGCCTTCTTCGCCTGCGACCGCGAGGGCAGGATCGTCGACTGCGGTCGGGGCTCGTTCGAATTGACTGGGCTCAAGACCGAAGCGGCGATCGGCCGTCCGGTGGCACAGGCGCTCGCGCTCGAATTCGAGGACGGGGTCGACCACTTGGCGACGGCACTCGAATGGGAGGTCCGAGTCGCCGGCAAGCCGGTTGCGGTCAACGCGGGTGTGGAGCGCGCGGGGGCGGTCGCCGACATCTTCCCGGCCTACGACGACGAGGACGGCGGGCTGCTCGTCGTCCTGACACCCACCAACCATCATTCCTAGCGGCCAGTGGCTGCAAGCCCCATTGGCGCCACCCACGTCTAGTGCGCGTGCCCTAGCATCCAGCCAAGCCGATGACCGACCGTCAGCGCCACGGACTCGTACTTCTCCTAGTCGCGGGACTGATCGCAGCCTCTGCGGTCGTGATGACGCAGTTCAAGACCCGGCTCGGGCTCGACCTGCAAGGCGGCGTCGAGCTGATCTACAAGGGCGAGCCATCGGCCCAGTCCAGCGTCACGCCGGCGGCGCTCGCCCGGGCCGTGACCGTGATGGAGAACCGCGTCAACCAGCTCGGTGTCGCCGAGCCGCTGATCCAGACCTCCGGCGGGAACACGATCACGGTCGAGCTCCCCAACGTCAAGAACACGCTGCTGGCGGAGAAGGAGGTCGGCACCACCGCGCAGCTGGAGTTCTATGACTGGGAGGGCAACGCGCTCACGCCCAACGGCCAGACCGTCGCCAGCCAGCTGCTGGCCGGCGACTCGACCGCCTTACTGATCAGCGGAACCACGGCGGAGCCCGGCAGCGCCGACGCCGGCGGTTTGACGCTCTACCAGGCGGTGTCGCTGGCGGCCAGCCAGAAGCTCTCGATCATCAAGCACCACAATGCGCGCCAGGGCGACGAGTACTACCTGTTCGGAGCTCCAGGCAGCAAGGCCTGCGCCGCCGCCGCCAAGGACGACAACAGCGCGCCGGTAGCGGGGCAATGGTGCCTGCTGGCTGGGCCCGCCGACGTAGCCTTGTCGACGCCCTACAGCCAGGCGGTGGCGCAGCTGGAGCCGCTGCCCGCGGGCGTCACCCTGTCGGAGGGGAAGGTGCTGGTCGTCAAGCAGGGCACGGTCGTGTTGCAGGCAGTGCCGAGCAGCTTCACGAGCTGGCCGGCATTCGGCTCGTCGAAGACGAGCTACTTCGTGCTGAAGGACGACGTCGCGCTGCTCGGCAGCGAGATCACCAACCCGGAGCAGAGCACCGATTCGACCGGCCTGCCGGACGTGTCGTTCGGCTTCACCTCGGCCGGCGCCAAGGCGTTCCAGGAGGTGACCGCGGCGCTCGCCACCCGCGGCTCGAGCGACAGCATCGGCGGGCAGTCGCTCGATCAGCACTTCGCGGTGGCGCTCGACAACCAGCTGGTGACGGTGCCGTCGATCGACTACAAGGTCTATCCGGACGGGATCACGGGCAACTCTGGCGCTGAGATCACCGGCAGCTTCACGATCGGCACCGCCCAGCAGCTCGCCAACGAGCTGCGCCTCGGTGCGCTGCCGATCAAGCTGAAGCTGATCTCCGAGGAGACCGTGTCGGCGACGCTCGGCAAGCAGGCGCTCAACCAGGGCCTGCTCGCCGGCCTCGTCGGCCTCGCGATCGTGGCGCTGTTCCTGCTCGTGTTCTACCGCGTGCTTGGGCTGATCGCGATCACCGGCCTGGCGATCTACGGCGTCTACTTCTACGCGCTGATCAAGCTGATCCCGATCACGATGACGCTCGCCGGGATCGCCGGCCTGATCCTGACGATCGGCGTCGCCGCCGACGCCAACATCGTGATCTTCGAGCGCGTGAAAGAGGAGATACGCGCCGGGCGCTCGATCCGGCAGGGGATCGTGACCGGCTATCGCAAGGGCCTCACGGCGATCATCGACGCCAACGTCGTTACGATCATCACGGCCTTCATCCTGTTCGTGCTGGCAACCGCCGACGTCAAGGGGTTCGCGTTCACGCTCGGCATCGGCACCTTTGTGTCGCTGTTCACAGCGGTGCTGGCGACGCAGGCGATCCTGATGACGATGGGCGACTCGCGCGCGATCTCGCAGCCCTCGTCGCTCGGCGCGGGCGGCGCCAAGCACGCCTGGCGCTTCGACTTCATGGGCGCCTCGCGCTACTTCTTCTCGATGTCCGGGGTGATCCTGCTGATCGGCGCGCTGGCAATCGGCGGCCGCGGGCTGAACCTCGGGATCGATTTCACCTCCGGCACCCGCATCTCCGTCGGCCTGCAGCACCCCGCGTCGGTCTCGGAGGTGAAGTCGGTGCTGGGTACGGTCGGCGCCGGCGACGCGACCGTGCAGAAGGTCGCCGGCAACAAGACGCTCGGCGCCAACGGCTTCCAGGTCTCCTCGAAGTACCTGGATCAAGCCAAGACCGACAAGGTCGAGACCGAGCTGCAGAGCAAGTATGGGATCACCGGCGCAGCCACCAGCCCCAACTTCGACCTGACGGTGGTCGGACCGACGTTCGGTAGCCAGGTAGCCCACAGCGCCGTGATCGCGATCATTGCCTCGCTGGTGATCATCTCGATCTACGTGTCGCTGCGATTCGACTGGAAGTTCGCGGTGCCGACGCTGATCGCGTTGATGCACGACCTGCTGATCACGGCCGGCGTGTACGCACTGACGGGAAGGGAGGTGACGACCGACACCGTCGCGGCGCTGCTCACCATCTTGGGCTATTCGCTCTACGACACGATCATCGTGTTCGACCGCGTGCGCGAGAACGTCCCGCGCATGCCGAGAGCCGCCTTCTCGCAGATCGTCAACCGCTCGATGTCAGAGGTGCTGACGCGTTCGCTGGCAACGACCTCGTGCACGCTGCTGCCTGTGATCGCGCTGCTGCTGTTCGGCGGCTCGACGTTGAAGGACTTCGCGTTCGCGCTGCTGATCGGGGTCGCCTCCGGCGCCTACTCGTCGATCTTCATCGCCTCGCCGGTGCTCACGCACTGGAAGGAGCGGGAGCCGCACTATCGCTCGCGTAGAGCCCATATCGTCGCCGACTTCGGCGCGGTACCGGCGTACGCCGACGGCGCCGTCGATCTCGAGCCAGCGACCGACAAGGCGCGCCGCGCCGGCCGTCTGACGACGCCCCAGGCAGAAGTCGTCTCGGCCGCCGAGTTTGAGCAGATGAAGCGCGAGCTCGGGATCGACGAGGAGCCGCTCTCGCACCACACGTCGGGCCTCAGCCAGCGGCTCTCGCACAGCAGTCTGGAGGAGGAGCGCCCGGCGCGTACCGCCCGTGCCGCGCGTGGCTCGAGCGGACGCAGTGGCGGCGGCACGGCTGCTGCCCGTACAGGTGGCGCCGGACCGAGCAAGCCGGCCGGCACACCTCGCCCGGGCGAGGCGCCGCCCGGCCCGCCCGCCGGCAGGAGCTCGGCTACGACGCCAGCTGACCGCCGCACCGCAGCGCGCAAGCCGGCGGCACAAAAGCCGCCGGCTGCGACGCCGCCGCCAGGGATGCCGCCGGCAGGGACGCCGCCGGTCCGGGGCGCGGAGAGCGGCGCGCCACCGGCAGCGGCACCCGGCGTGGGCGCGAGCCAGCCTCCGGCGCCACTCGCCGGCGACGGCGACCAGTTGCCGCCCGCGGTCGCGCCGGCACCCGACATCGCCGAGAACGAGGGCATGGTGCCTCGCCCGTCGCGGCCGAAACCCAAGCCGCGCAACCGACGTCACGGGAGACGCTGAGATGGGAATGCTTGCTTGGGTGATGATGGGCCTCGCGATCTGGCACTTCACGATCTGGCTGCCCGACCGTGAATGGGGCGGGATCGTCGGCGCGTTTGTCGGCGCCCTGCTCGGGGCGGCGCTAGTGGGATTTCTGATCAGCGGATTTTCGATTCCAGGCCGGTCTCACACGCATCTCGTGACCGCGCTCGAGGGCATCCCCGGCGCGCTGATCGGCATTGCGATCGTGTACTTCCTGGGCGTGCGCCAGGAGCAAGCCGGCGAGACCGGTAGCGTCGGCCTCACCTGATTCGCCGCTGCCGACGGTGGAATAGACTGCCCCCCTTGCTTTGCGAGGTGCGTGAAGCAACCTGCGGCCGCACCGGTATTTGGTCACCATTACGAGGGAGTGCAATGTCGAGAGTTGAGGATCGTGACGCGCGGCGCGTGGCGCTTGGCGCCCGCCGGGGGCGGCAGGCGGAACCGCTGTTTTCGCAGCGCCCTACGCGAGTTACGCGCGCGCAGAGGGCTGGGGCCGGGGCACGCCGCATCGCGCTCGGCTCACTGCTCACGTTCGCTGCCACAGCGGTACTGGCCGCCCCTGCCTGGGCGCAGCTGACCGTCAGTACCGGACAGCCGGTCTCGGTCACAACCACCGGCGCGGTCGTCGACGTGACCGTCAACCCGGCAGGCACCGACGCCCTCGCCTACGTCAACTACGGCGTCACCGGGCAATCGCAATCGACGCAGAGCATGGTCACTGACGCCGGCTCGGGCACGTCGCCCGTGACGGTGGCGGTCGTCATCGACCAACTGCAGCCCGGCACCTCATACACGTACTCGTCAGGGGCGCAGACGCCCGACGGCAACACGAACGCCAGCGACCCCACCACCGCGACGTTCACGACGGCTGTCAATCCGACCGGGCCGGGCTTGCCGTCCGTGCCGCCCCAGAACCCGCCCAACGCAATCTTCGGCTATCCCTGCGATATCTCGTTCGAGAATGGCCTCGCCCCGTCGGCCGATGCCGCGTGCCTGAGCGACATCAACGGGGCGCGGGCGGCGCTCGAGAGCCTGCCACCGCTGGTGCTGCCGAGCAACTGGTCGACGCTGACGCCAGGCGAGCAGATCTTCGTCGCCACCAACCTCGAGCGCGTCAGCCGCGGAGAGGCGCCGATCTCGAACCTCGTCAACACCTACGACGACAGCATCCAGACAGCACTGAGCACGTTCACCGATCCGAGCCCCAACCTCGCCGCTCCATGGACGTCGGTCGCCTCGACCGGGTCGGACACGCCGCTGGGAGCCGTTTACGGCTGGCTGTACGACGACGGTCCCGGCGGGACCAACATCGACTGCCCGACCGCAACCTCGCAGGGCTGCTGGGGCCACCGCGACGCGCTCCTGTCCAACGCCGCAACGATCGGCAACCCGACCGAAATGGACGCCGGCGCCGGCACGAGCACCGCCGGTGCCACGACTGACGCGGCGCTGTTCGTGAACAACCCCAACCCGACGCCCGCCGCCAACATCGTCTTCAGCTGGGCATCCGAGCAGCAGTTCCTGGCGCCGCCGACGCTCGGCGGGGCCGTCTCGCACAGCCCTGCGCCCAAGCTCAGCCGGCTGACGCTCAGCCGCACGAAGTTCACCGCGCAGGCCGGCAAGAACGCCCCGGCGATCATCCTGGACACACAACTGCAACCCAGCCTCGGAACGGTCATCTCCTACACCGACAGCGAGCGCGCGACGACCACGTTCACGGTCGAGCAGCAATTGACCGGTGTAACCAGCCACGGCAAGTGCGTCGCGTCACCCAGCCACAAGCAGAACAGCGCTGTCGCTTGCACGTTCTCCAAGACGCTTGGCAGCCTCCAGCACACAGACGTGAAGGGAAGCAACCGCTTCCGCTACGTCGGCCGCCTCAACGGCCAAAGGCTCGCACCGGGCGACTACCTGATGAAGGTCACGCCCGCCAACAGCTCCGGGCGGCAGGGCAAGACGCTCGAGCTGAACTTCGAGATCGCGCGCTAGCGCGGATCCAACCGTCGCAGTCGCTGAGCCGGTCTGTCACGACCGGCTCAGCACGCGCCCTGGCTAGCTGATCCGCGACACATCGTTGTGATCGAACACGCTGACGCCGTTCTGGAGCGCGTCCATCGACGTCTGAGTCTTGCGACCGGCGCTGGCGGCTCGAGGTTCCGTCCTCGCCGGCGCCTACTCTGGCGAGATGTCCCACCTAGCCCTGGTCGAGCCCTCCGGCGCGTCACTCACGCCGCCGGCACCCCCCGCGCTGAGGGCGATCCCGGCTAGGGCGCTGCCACGCCTGGACCTTCCCGCCTACGACCTCGAGCGCGCGCTGAGGTTGCAGCGCGAGCTCGGCGTCGGCCACGTCCTCGCGCAGGTTCTAGTGCGTCGCGGATACCGGGAGGTCGCTGACGCCCGCGAACTGCTGGAGGCGCGCATCGCCCACGAGCCGTCGGCGTTTACCGGGATCGATCGCGCTCTGGCGATGATCAGGGGACACATCGAAGCCGGTCACAGGATCACCGTGCACGGTGACTACGACGTGGACGGCGTCTGCGCGACGGCGATCATGGTGCGCGCACTGCACAGCGTCGGTGCCGACGCCAATTGGTTCCTGCCCAGCCGGCTCGACGACGGCTACGGCCTGTCGACGAACACCGTAGCGCGCCTGGCGGCGCGCGGGACGGGCCTGTTGCTGACCGTCGATTGTGGCATCACGGCCGTCGAGCAGGTGGACAGCGCGCGGCTGGCGGGCATGGACGTGGTCGTGACCGATCACCACTCGCCGCGCGCCGACGGCCTGCTGCCCGATTGCCCGATCGTGCACCCCGGAGTGTGCGGCTATCCATGCCCGGATCTGTGCGGCACGGCGGTCGCGCACAAGCTCGCGCAAGCGCTCGGCGCGGCGAGCGCCGCCGCCGATCTGGAGCTCGTGGCGCTCGCCACGGTCGCCGATCTGGTGCCGCTGAGAGGCGAGAACCGCAGGCTGGTCCGCGACGGCCTCGTGCAGCTCGCGGGAACCGCCAGGCTTGGGCTGAGAGCGCTGATGGAGGTGTCGGGCACCGATCCGAGCGCGCTGAACGCACAGGCGCTCGGCTTCCGCCTGGCGCCGCGGATCAACGCCGCGGGCCGTCTGGCGCGCGCTGATGCGGGGTTGGAGCTGCTGCTCACGCAGGACCCGCAACGCGCCCATCAGATCGCGGCGGAGCTCGACGACGTCAACGCGACGCGGCGCGCGGTCGAACAGCGGATCGGCTTCGCGGCCGAGGCGCTCGTGCGCGAGCTCGGAGAGCGCAGCGCTTACGTCCTGGCGGCGGAGGGCTGGCACCCGGGGGTGATCGGGATCGTCGCCTCGCGGGTGGTAGAGCGATACCACCGTCCGGCGATCCTGATCGCGCTCGACGGCGCCGGCCCCGCACAGGGTTCGGGACGCAGCATCCCGGGCTTCGACCTGCTCGGCGCCCTGGACGCGTGCGCGGAGCATCTAGTGCGATATGGCGGGCACCGCGCCGCAGCGGGGCTGAGCGTCGAGCCACAACGCGTCGACGATCTGCGCGCGGCGCTCGAGGCGCATGCCGAGCTGGTGCTCGGCGCCGAGCTGCTCGAGCCGGTTGAGCGGGTCGATGCGATCGTGTCCGGCACGCAGCTCGGCCTGGCGCTGACCGAGGAGCTCGAGCGTCTGGAGCCGTGCGGGATGGGGAATCCGGCGGTCACGCTGCTGGTTCCCGGTGCCCGCTTCGACGCCGTCCGGCCGATGGGCGAAGGTCGCCATGCGCGTTTCTCGGTGAGCTCCGGCGGCGCCCGCGCGAGCGCAGTCGCGTTCGGCTGCGACGGCCGCGTCGCCGGCGGCGACGGCGCACCGCTGAACGCCACCTTTCGGCTGGAGCGCAACGTCTGGCGCGGAAGCGTCGAGCCGCGCCTGGTGCTGCGCCACGCCCGCAACTGCGCGCCGGCGCCGATCGAGCTCATCGGCGAGCCTGACGATTACCTGGTGGCGGCGCTCGCGGAACTCGACGCGCCGCTCGCAGTGCAGACGCGGGCAGCCGCAGGCGTGGAAGCACTGCGCACCGTGCTCGACCGTCGCGGCGAAGGCCCGTTGGCGGTTCTCGCGGATGCATGCGCGACCGGCGCGAGCGTGCTCGCGGTGTGCGCCGACGGCCCCCGGCGCCTGGCGGGTCTCAGTGATCGCGCCGGCGGGTTCCGGCTGATCAGCCACGAGGCGCTCGCCCGCGCGCCACACTACGCCGAGGGTTTTTGCCATCTGGTTGTGGTCGATCCGCCGCTGTTGGCCGCGGCCGATGATGTGATTCGCGCCGGCTCGGGATATACCCACCTGTCGTGGGGCGCCGCTGAGCTACGCTTTGCAGAGCAGATGCACGAGCTGGAGTACGGACTCCGAGCTTCGCTCGTAGCCCTCTACCGCAGCTTGAGACTGCAGCGGAGGGCTTCCGGCGAGGAGCTCGAGCGCCTGCTCCGCGGCGACGGACCGCATTCCCGGCCAGCGAGGCTGGCGGGGCGCCTGGTCCGGGTGCTAGCGGAGCTGGAGCTCGTCAGCCTCGACCGGGACCTGCCGGCCCTGGCAATCGCGAGCGAGCAGCAGACTGAGCTCGATCGCTCGCCGGCGTACCGGGCCTACGCACAGCGATATGAGGATGGACAGAGATTTCTACACCGAGCAAGACCCCGCCGCCGGATCTGAGCGCTACGTCCAATGGACAGGTGCCGGGCGCGCCCGACGACGCTGACGGCACGAAATCGATCTCCACCCGACCGCCGGTCGACCGTCTCAGGCGTCGGCGCGAGCGCGTAGTCATCAAGCGCGTCGAGCTGACGGCAGCCGAGCGTGAGATGCTGGTCGACCTGTTCGCGATCGTCGAGGAGCACGCCGAGCAGGCGGCGGTGACCGTGGACCGCGCGCGCGTCGAAGAGGCGTTCGTCTACGCCTGCCTGCACCACGCCGATCAGCGCCGGCTCTCCGGTGAGGAGTTCATCGTCCATCCCGTCAGCGTCGCGAAGATCTGTGCCGGCATGCGGCTCGACACAGAGACACTGTGCGCGGCATTGCTGCACGATACGGTCGAAGACACAACCGCCTCGCTGGAGGAAGTCGCGGCCGAGTTCGGAGACGAGATCGCGGGGCTCGTCGATGGCGTAACGAAGCTGACGGGACTGACCTTCCAGTCGCGCGACGAGGCGCAGGCGGAGAACTACCGCAAGATGATGGTCGCGATGGCATCGGACATCCGGGTCATCCTGATCAAGCTCGCGGACCGCCTGCACAACATGCGGACGATCGGCTCGATGCCGAAGCACAAGCAGATCGAGAAGGCGCGCGAGACGCTCGATATCTACGCGCCGATCGCGCACCGGCTCGGTATTCACGCGATCAAATGGGAGCTCGAGGACCTCGCTTTCCAGACCCTGCATCCGCGCAAGTACAACGAGATCAAAGGACTCGTGGCTCAGCAGCGCGCCGAGCGTGAACGCTACGTGACGGAGGCGGGTGAGTACCTCGGCAAGGAGCTTGCCGAACTCGGAATCGAAGCTGAGATCTCAGGACGAGCGAAGCACTTCTACTCGATCTACTCGAAGATGAGCAAGAAGGGCCGCGAGTTCAACGAGATCTACGACCTCACCGCGATGCGCGTGATCGTCGAATCGGTCAAGGACTGCTACGCCGCGGTCGGCGCGATCCACTCGCTCTGGAAGCCGCTGCCGGGACGCTTCAAGGACTTCATCGCGATGCCGAAGTTCAACATGTACTCCTCGCTGCACACGACCGTGATCGGCCCCGAAGGGCGACCCCTGGAAATCCAGATCCGCACGCGTGAGATGCACGACCTCGCCGAATACGGAATCGCCGCGCACTGGATGTACAAGGAGGACGCCGGTAACGGCGCCGGCGACGGCCGCCGTCTACGAGATCCGGAGGGCAAGCTGAAGTGGGTCCGGTCGCTGGTCGACTGGCAGAAGGACATGTCGGACCCGCGAGAGTTCGTGGAGACGCTGAAGGTCGACCTGTTCGAAGACGAGGTGTTCGTGTTCACCCCGAAGGGCGAGGTCAAGTCGCTCGCCGCCGGCGCGACGCCGCTGGATTTTGCCTACGAGATCCACACCGACGTCGGCCATCGCTGCGTCGGCGCCAAGGTCAACGGCAAGATCGTGCCGCTCTCCTACCAGCTGCGCTCCGGCGACATCGTCGAGGTCCTGACCTCGAAGCGCGGCCGCGGCCCATCGCGGGACTGGCTGGCGCTGGTCAAGACCACACGCGCGCGCAACAAGATCAAAGCCTGGTTCAAGGCCGAGTCGCGCAGGGACACCGAGCACCAGGGCCGCGAGCTTCTCCAAGAGCACCTGCGCAAGCAGGGGCTCCCGTCGCAGAAGATCGTCGCCTCGCCGCTGCTCGCCGACGTGATCCGGGAGATGGGCTTCCGCAAGGCCGAGGACTTCTACATCGCGCTGGGCGGCGCGAAGATCTCGGCGAAGATCGTCGTCAACAAGGTCATGCAGCTGCTCAAGCAGGGCGAGGCGGCAGAGTCGGAGCCGACGGCGACCGACGACCTGCTGCAGACGCACCGCCGCGGGGCCCGCAAGACGACCTCCTCAGCCAGCTTCGGGATCGCCGTCGATGGCATCGACGAGGTGATGCTGCGCATGGCCAAGTGCTGCCGGCCGGTACCCGGCGATCCGATCGTCGGCTACATCTCGCTCGGGCGGGGGATCACGATCCACCGGGTCGACTGTCCCAACGTCGCCGTGCTCAAGAAGGACCCTGACCGCTTCACGGCGGTCGCCTGGGACGGCGACGCGGAGACTTCGTTCCGGGTTGAGATCGAGGTACACGGTTGGGACCGCCACCGCCTGCTCGAGGACATCTCGCGCACGTTCGCCGAGACTGGGATCAACATCATCGAGGCGCGTTGCACTTCCAACCACCCGATGATCCGCGACACATTCGTCGTCGAGGTGGGGGACACGCGCACGCTCGATCAGACGATCAACCGGCTGCGCAACATCGACGCCGTGTTCGACGCTTTCCGGGTGACCCCGGGCACGCACTGAGAAGGACGCGAGTCCTGGTGGGCCTAAGAGCCTGTCCGAATAGGCTCTAAGGGCCTAACGCCGGAGCTCGGCTCGTAGCCGGGCGGCGAGCCGCACCGAGGCGTCGATCTCGACTTTGCGGATCGAGACGCTCTCGACGTTGATCCCGAACGGAACGCCGACACGCCGGCAGAAAGCGATCAGCTCGAGGGCCGTCGCGACCGCTTGATCGTAGGACGCGTCGAGGGTGTCGTCGGCATGGCGCAGCTCGTTCTCGATCCAGCGAGGCACGTCGACACCAAGCCACTGGAGGAACTCCAATGTCTTCACCGAGCCGCAGACCGAGAACGTGAAGACGATCGGCACTGGGTTCACGTTATGGGCGGCGCACTCGTAGCGATAGTCGGACACCATGTCCTTCGCAGCGTTGACGTCGTAGACGATCTGGGTCACGAAGAAGGAGCAGCCTGCAGCCTGTTTCGCGAGGAGCCGGAGGTGCTCCTTGCCCGCACGCGCGTGCCGCTCCGGGATCGCGACCCCACCGAGCAGCATCTCCGGGCGCACTTCGGTCCGGAGCTCGTAGGCCCGCAAGAGCGAGGTCGCGACCGCCTTCTCGCGGGAGGAGGCACCGACGAAGACCGATAGCGCTCGGGCCGGAGCTTGGTCGCGGAGCCACGAGCGGAGGTCGTCCTCCGCGTACTTGCTGACCGCGCGGTAGACGATCGCGGGCACGTCCAGGCCGGCGAGGTCGCGGGCAAGGTACGCGGCCGGGTCCATCGTCGGCAGGAACGGGAACGGGCGTTCGTCGGGATTGCGGTCGCTCTCGTCATCAATGTCGTAGAGCACGAGGCCGTCGGCCCCGACCGGCCGCAGTCGCTCGAGTGTGACCTCGGCGATCTGCCTGGTCTGCTCTGTGCCCGTCGTCAGCCGCGGTGGCGTCACCGCGAAGAGCAGGAACTCACCCCTCCGATCGACTATGCGCCGCTGCAGCTCCACACGCGGGAACCGTAGCCGACCAGCTCGGCTTCAGGGCCGTCATGCAGGACGACCAGCGAATTCAGGGCGTCGACTGGATTCATGCGCGGCTGGGTACCAGCGCGCGGCGTCGGGCAGGGCAAGCGCCCCGCCCGATGCCGCGCACCATCGGGCTGCGAGCTACAGCAGACCGTTGGCCTTGAGGAAGGCCTTGGCCACCGATGAGGGCGACTCCTGATCGAGCGAGACGGCCGCGTTCAGGTCAATGATCGCTTTCTGTGTCAGCAGCGCGCTGACCTTGTTGACGGTCGCGGTGAAGTCCGGACCCTCGGCCTTGGCGACGCTCTGCTTGACGACCAGGCCGACGTTCTGGAAGCCGAAGATGAACTTCGTGTCTGTCAACACGGTGTACTTCCCGCTCTGCAGCTGTGGGTCGGTAGTGAACACGACGGCGGCGTTGAGCGTGCCGTTGTCCAGTAGCGAGTAGAAGCTGCCGATGCTGACCGGATCGAACGTCGGATACGCGCCGTAGTCTCGCTGCAGGCCGAGCAGTCCGTCGGGGAAACGCGTCTGGAACTCCGGCGCGCCGCCGAGCACCACGCTGCTGCCCAGCTTCTTCAGGTCACCGATCGTCGACAGGTTGTGCTTGTGTGCGTATGTCTTGAGCACGGCGATCGCGTCGGAGTCGGTGAAAGGGGTCGTGTTGGTGAACAGGTAGCCGTGCTTCTGCGCCCAGCTCTTCGTCTCGCTTGCGGCTGCGGCGGCGCTGGGAGCGTTCTTGGTGATCCCCGCGACGGTCGCAAGCAGCGTGCCGTCGTACTCCGGGTAGCCCTCGATCTGGCCGGCCTTTAGCGCATCCCAGGTCACCTCGGTGGAGCCGATGTTGGCTTTCAGGTCAACCTTGTAGCCCTGCGCCTCGAGCGCCTGCTGATACAGGTCGCCGAGGATGTACTCCTCGTCGAAGTTCTTGTCGCCGAGCACGAACGTCGGCTTACCGGCGCCCGGCTTGGCCGCCACGTGGGCGACGGTCGTTGGCTTGGCGGCCGCCGAGGCGCCGAATGCAGCGGTGACCGTGACCACCGCGACGGCGGCGAACGATCCCGCCATGGCCTTGAAACTAACCTTCATGTGTCCTCCTGTTGGTTGTATCTGAGCCGCTGATTGCGGCTCACCTGAGCTCGGTCACGATCGGAACGAAGTCGTCCGCGATCGCTTCGGCCGAAGTTCGCCGCAAAGCGGCAGGAGTCAGCGCCCACTGCGCCCACGCGAGCAGCAGCTCAACGATCAGCGCCATCGCAGCGATGCAGATTGCAGCCCCGAGCACGCCGGAGAGGTGGTAGCTCGCCTCGTCGTTGACGATCTCTCCGAGGCTGTCAGCGTAGCCGGTCAGAGCGCTGATCGTCGTCGTCGAGATCACGAACAGCGTTGCGGTTCGGACCCCCGCCATCACCAGCGGGATCGCGAGCGGAAGCTCCACCCGGCTCAGCACCTGCCACCCGCTCATCCCCATGCCCCGCGCGGCGTCAACCACGCCGCGGTCGACCTGATCGACGGCCACATAGGCGTTGGTGACGATCGGCGGGACCGCCAGCACTACCAGCGCCAGCAAGACGTTCTTGAGCCCGAGGCCGAAGAAGGCCAGGCCGATCGCGAGCACCGCCAAGCTCGGCAATGCGCGCCAGATGTTGCCGAGATTGATCGCGACGAACGAACCCCGGTGCAGGTGGCCCAGCCAGAGTCCAACCGGCAGTCCGATCAGGAGCGAGATTGCCATCGCCAGCGCCGCGATCTTGACGGTGCCGAGCGAGTAGTACGCAAGCGTCGGGAAGTGCGGCTGACCCGGCAGCTCCCCGTTGCGCGCGATGAACTTGAACGCTTCGACGAAGTTGTGCACGTGGACCTCGAGCCCTCAGCGGGCATGCCTCCGCGCCCAAGGGGTCAGCAGCCGCTGCACGCCGACCAGCAGCGCGTCCGCGCCGATCGCAAGCGCAACCGCCATGACGCCGGCGGCGATCAGCTCGGTCTTGAACACCGAGTCGCTGATCGCGCGCAGGATCGGAACGCCGAGCCCCTGGTCGACGATCAGGGCCGCGATCGTCGCGAGCGCAATCGTCGAGACGGTCGCGATTCGCAGGCCGGCGATGATCGCCGGCAGCGCCAAGGGCAGCTCGACCCGCAACATCAACTGACGGTCGGTCATCCCCATCCCGCAGGCGGCCTCGCGCACTTCGGCGGGCACTGCACGCAGACCCGTGAGCGTGTTGCGGAAGATGATCAGCAGCGTGTAGGAGACCAGCGCTACCTCGGCCGTCGTGCGGCTGAGGCCAAATCCCGGCACCGGCACGAGCAACTCGAACAGCGCCAGCGACGGGATCGTGTAGAAGATCGTGGTGACGACGATCACAGGCTGCTCGACCCGGCGGTACCGGTACGCCAGCAACGCCAGCGTCGTCGCGATTACGAAGCCCGCGCCGACAGCGATGACCGTCAGCACGACGTGCTGGCGCAACGCCGGCCACAGCACGGTGCTCCAGTTCTTCGACACCCAGCCCCAGCAAAACAGCCGGTTCGCGCGCTCGCACGCAAAGGTCTTGGGGCTCCCGAAGTTGGGGATCACCGGGCCCGCCGCCGCGATTGGAAACGGGCTCATCGCGCCCCCTCCGCGAGCGACCCGGACCCATCGTCCTCGCGCCCGAGCGCCGCCCGCGGCTGCGCGAACAGGCCAGCGATCAGCTCCAGAGTCACGCGGCCGACGATCGCCCCGTGCTCGTCGACGACGCCCAGCGGGGTTCCGCCCGCGGCCAGCACGGCCGACAACGCGTCCTTGATCGTGGCGGCGAGCGGCAGGCGGGGTTCCGACTGAACCTCGCCGCCGGCCGCCGCCAACTCGACGTCTGCAAGCGTCGCAAGCCCGAGCCGCTTCAGCGCGCGGTCAGCGCCGACGAACTCGGCGACGAACGCATCCGCGGGGTTCGTCAGCAGCTCCGCGGGCGTGGCGTACTGGGCGAGATGTCCACCCTCACGCAGAACCGCGATCCGGTCGCCGAGCTTGATCGCCTCATCGATGTCGTGCGTGACGAACACGATCGTCTTGCGCACCTGTCGCTGCAGGCGCAGGAGCTCGTCCTGGAGACGGCTGCGGGTAATCGGGTCGATCGCGCCGAACGGCTCGTCCATCAACAGCAGCGGCGGGTCAGCCGCGAGCGCGCGAGCGACGCCCACGCGCTGTTGCTGGCCGCCGGACAGCTGGCCCGGGTAGCGCTCTGCGACCTCCTGCGGATCGAGGCCGATCAACTCGAGCAACTCGCGAACACGCGCCGCGATCCGCCCGCGATCCCACCCGAGCAGCTTCGGGACAGTGGCGATGTTCTGGCTGACCGTCTGATGCGGGAACAGCCCGACCTGCTGGATCACGTAGCCAATCTGACGCCGGAGCTCCGTGGGCGATGAGGCGAGGATGCTGCGCCCGCCGATCAGGATGTCCCCCCCGCTCAACGGGATCATCCGATTGATCAACCGCATCGCAGTCGTCTTGCCCGATCCCGAGGGACCGACGAGCACGCACACCTCTCCCGCGGCTACCACGATGCTGAGCGACGACAGCGCAGCATCTCTCGTGCCCGGATAACGCTTCTCCACCGCGCGCAGCTCGAGCCCGACCGCCGACGGCAGCGGCGACGCCTCGCCACCGCTCGCCGGTAGGCCGCGATCCGATGTCCTCTCAATCCTCATTTAATTGATTGAGCAACATTTAGCGCCAACTTCTACTATACGGTTTATTTTCGGACCGGGCCCTACGGAACGAAGATGCGCTGCGTATCCACCCCGCCGCACTACTGTTGACACCCGCCAAGGGCTGCGCCACCTGCCTCCCCGTGTCCGAGCGGACATTCCCTGCCGACCGGGCCCTCGTTTGTCCGTTCGATGTAGATTCTCGTGCACTTACGGACAATCGAGGCCCAAGTGACCAGGTTTGTCCGCTCAAACACGCTTGGCGAGGCATGGCGGTCACGGGGCCGCGATTACGCGTGCAACGTTTCGGGAGCCCCACTTGCTCTCCGCTAGCGCCCGCCGATCTCCGTTTCGGGCCGCGCCGTGCGCGGTGCGTTTACGCGTAGCAGGCGCGTGCTCGCGCGGGGGATCTTCGTGATCAGGACCGCGTCGCCAGTCCCTAGCGAGCGGATCTCGTTCGGGTCGACCGCGTAGCCGTCGACCAGCCGCAGCGTGCTGCGCCGCGCGTCGCTGATACCCAGCGGACCGGGCGCGATGTGGTAGCTGCGCTCCCATTGCTTCACGGTCCCCGCCATCCGCGCCAGCGACTGGGCGGACTCGGTGACGTCCTGGCGGTGCGCGATCTTCACGGCGGTGTTGCCAAGCACCTGGTCGCGCAGCCCGCGCCCCGCGCGGTCGAGATCCGCCAGCTCCTGCGTCGCGAGCAGTACGCTGACGCCGGCCTCGCGCCCTCGCGCGAGCAACGACATGACGTTGTCGGAGCCGAGCGCAGAGAACTCATCGATCGCCACGATCGCCTGCTGCGGCGCGCCGTCGGCGAGCCGCTGCCCGGACGCCGTGACAAGGTCCTGGACGACAAGCGTGCCGATCTGCGCCGCGAGCTTGCCATACGTGCTCGAGTTGAGGCTGAACAGAACCGGTTCGCCCCCCGCGAGCGCGGCGCGCAGATCGATTCCGTCCGGCGAGGGCTCGAGGTAGGCGCCTGTGTGCGACTCGCTGATCACCGCCAATCTCGACGCGAGACCACGGATCGCGCTCTGCTGATCGCTGGTCAGGCTCGAGAGGTAGTCGCGGACGTGCTCGGCGCGCGCTTGCGGCAACTTGCGAGTCAGGGACGCGAGCCGTTTGGGCTCCATCGTGGCGACTACCGCGGCGAGGCTCAGTTCGCATCCGGGATTGGCCTCCCGCAGCACTTGCAGCTCGATCTGCACGTAGCGTTCGGCGGCACGCTGGTAGTGGGGCTCGGTGAAGCGCTCGGTTGCGATCAGCTTGTCCTTGCACTCGGTCGCGTTCCCGTGGGCGAGCGGATTCCAGCGCTGTGGCCCGTCCAGCGTCCAGACCCGCAGTGGGCGCCCCGCCGCGCGCGCCGCGACCGCGAGCTGCTGCGCGAACGCCGGCGAGCCCTTGAGGTCGATCGCCACCACCGGCCGGCCGCGGCTGATCTGCTCGGTCAAGATCCGCAGCAGCGTGGTGGACTTGCCGGCGCCGCTGGCGCCGAGGATCAGTCCGTGCGCGGACAGCTCACGGTCGCCGAGCAGCACGTGGCGCCCCGAGCGCTCGATCCCGAGCAGGATCGCGTCCGGCGCAGGTTTCGCGGCGGACGCATCTCGCTCGCCGCTCGCGCGCCCGCGCGCCAGCGTGAACGCGATCCTACCGAACAGCAGCGCTGCCGCAAGACCAAGCGCGACCGGCTGGGGAAGGACCAGCAGCGCGAGGAACGCCGGCGCCAGCCACCAGCGGCGCCGGCCTGCCGGCGGCAGCGAAGGCGTCGGCGCTGGTTCGCGCGCGCGGCGGATCGCCCCGTCCGCGCCCGGTGGCTCACCGAGCTGGCTCATCGTCCCATCCCACGTCACCCCGCGCCTGACCGAGCCGGCTCATCGCCCCATCCCACGTCACTCAGCGCCTGGCCGAGCCGGCTCATCGCCCCATCCCACGTCACTCAGCGCCTGACCGAGCCGGCTCATCGCCCCATCCCACGTCACCCCGCGCCTGACCGAGCCGGCTCATCGCCCCGCTCCCGCGGACCGGGCCTCGAGCGGCGGCTTCGAGGTCGCTCTGTGCCCGTGCCAGCGATGGCGGCTGAGCGTGCGCGCGTGGTCGGGTGCGCCCTGCGGCAGCGCGTCGAGCAGCTGCACGGAAACCAGATCGCCGATCCCGGCGACGCGGGCGGCCTGCGCGATCCGCTCGCCCAATCGACGCCCGGGCACGAGGTACAGAACCGCGTCGATGCGCGCGTCCGCGGCGTAGCCGATCATGATCCGCTGCAGCCGTGCACTGCCCTTGGCGGTCAGTTCGAGCTCGACTGCGACCCGCTTGCCGCTGGCACTCGTGAGCAGCAGGTCCGGGTAATGCAGTTGCTCGCCCCCGCCGGGGCCGACGCCACCGAGGCCCACGCCGAGCGCCCGCTCGGCGCGATCGTGGCGCGCGTCGTGCGAACGCAGAAAGCGCTCGGAGCGAAGCTCGCGCAGGTTGCCGAAGGTGCCGACGCGGGCCGCCAGCCAGAGCCAGCCCAGTCCGACGTCGTGCTGATAGCAGGCGAGGTCGATGTGCGGCGCGGGCAACCTCGAGCCGATCGCGGCCAGCCCCTTGGCGGTGATCTGCGCGCACGCCGGGTAGCCGTCGAAGATCCGGTGGCGCTGCGCATAGCCACCCTCGCCGAGCGTCCGCAGTCGCTCCTGGGCGACGCGTGCCGTCACACCCAGGAGCGACTGGACCTGCGGCGTCACGACCAGGCGGTGCTCGGCGAGGAACGCGAGCACGAGCCGGTCACGTTCGGTGATCAGCTCCGCGCGGGCGCCGGCACGCCTGGCAGCAGCGTCCGTCCGACGGGTCTGGTCCTGCGTCATATCTCACAGAGGCACTGAACCCCAAATTCTCACCCCCGAGACCGCTGGCTCGACCGCGTGCGGGTCGAAAGCCGCGTTGGGCACCCTCAGGCGACGACCGTGAGACCGCCAGGCATCACCGTGAACTCGACGGACTCCCGGTCGCCGATGTAGTCGCCGTCGACCTGGACCGGTAGCGGGCGCCCGTCGAGCGTGCTCACGACCAGCGCCTGCACGCCCGTGAAGCCGTGGATCTGACGGTGGTCGGCGACGCGTGCGCGCCGCGACAGCGCACGCCACATGATCGTCGGGATGTCCAGCGGGTTGGTCCGCCGCAGGACCACGCCGGCAAGCTCACCGCTGTCGAGCCCGACTCCCTCGCCGACCTCGACGGGCCGATCGCCGAAGTACGTGTACGGGTTGGCGTTCTGGACGATCGCGGTGACCCCTTCGACCTGCTCGGCGGCTTCCCGTCGGCGCTCGTGCGCGCTGGCACTCGTGCTCGACCCCGGCTCTCCGAACCGTACCTGCAGGCGCGGCGGTCGCACGATGTAGCGGCGGATGTAGGTGCTGCTCGCCACCCAGGCGTAGTAGTACTCGCCGCCGCGTGCCTTGAGCCGTGGGTGCGCGTCGACCTTCGCGACCACGCTCGCGTCGAGCCCGACCCCGGCCGAGAACAGGAAGAAGCGCTCGTCGAGCAACCCCAGATCGACCGTCCGCGGGCGCCAGTCGTCGGCGATCGTGAGCAGGTGCTCGGTGGCGTCGACGACGTCGCTCGGGATCCCGAGCATCCGGCAGTAGACGTTCGCGCGCCCACCAGGTAGGCAGGTCAGCGGCATGCCGGATCCCGCGAGTCCGTTGGCAGCCTCGTTGACGGTTCCGTCACCGCCGAACGCGACGACCACGTCATAGCCCTCCTGTGCGGCTTCTCGGCACAACTCGGTGGCGTGGTCGCGGCGCTCGGTGTCGACCGCCTCGACCAGGTAGCGGCCGCGCAGCGCGTATACGACCAGGTGCTTGAGACGATCCGAGACGGTCGTCGCGTACGGGTTGACGATGATCAGCATGCGCTTCGCCGGCTCGCCCAAGGGCAGCGCGAGGGTGGCTGCGAGGCGGCGCTCGGAGTCAAGCGACGGCTGGCTCATTGCCGAGTGCTCAACACCGCGCGGGGCGCGTCGTTACTCGCTCTGGCGCGCGAGCGCGGCGACGAACCGGTCGATCCGGCGGCGATCGCTGTCCGCCAGCGGCTCGCCGGTTGCCACCAGCAGCGTCATCGGCCCGCGATCGTGCGCCCAGCGCTCGACTTGCTCGCTGAAGCTCCCGGCGACCCAGATCAGCGGCAGCGACTGCGCGTAGGCGATCACCGTCTGCTCCTGGCGCGCGGTCGAAGTCTCGGAACGGACCACCGCGACGCTGACCAGGTGCAGCGAGTGCGCGACCTCGTTGATCGGCGCCAACCCGCCGGCGTCCGCAAGTAATGCGATCTCGCCGTCGACCAGCATCTCGCGCGCCCACTCCGCCGGCGAGCCTGCCAACGCCGCGGGTACGCACACGAAGCGAAAGCGTGGGATCGACACGATCGCCACGGTAGCGGCTCCGGGCCCGGCCCGGCAGCGCGCCCGCACGACCGCCTTGACAGTTGTCGCAAGCCGGTAGCTGTGGGTATAATCGATCGCTACATAGCAGTACGCATCCAGAGGGGTGGAGGGATATGGCCCTTAGAAACCCCGGCAACCTCCCGCAAGGGAACGGTGCCAATTCCATCAGGCTCCAATCGACAGGCCTGGGAGATGTGGATAGGGCGGTTTCTTCGACCTCCGACCACTAAACCCCGGCGGAGGTTTTTCATATGCCGCCAGAAGCACTCCGGTGCAAGGAATGCAGTACCACCTATCCGCTTGACGCCCGCTACGTCTGCGAGCGCTGCTTCGGCCCGCTCGAGGTCGCCTACAGCAGCGCCGCCGGCACCGACCCCGCGGCGATCCGCCGGCGGATCCAGGCCGGACCGCACTCGATCTGGCGTTACGCGGACTTTCTCCCGATCACGTCGCCGAAGTCGGCGCTGCCGTCGGGCTGGACGCCGCTGATCCGCGCCGACCGCTTGGCGCACGAGCTCGGGCTCGGCGAGCTATGGGTCAAGAACGACGCCGCCAACCCCACCCACTCGTTCAAGGACCGCGTCGTTTCGGTGGCGCTCGCCCGCGCCCAGGAGCTCGGCTACACGACGATCGCCTGCGCCTCGACCGGCAACCTCGCCAACGCGGTCGCCGCGCACGCGGCGGCGGCCGGCCTCGAGTCCTACGTGTTCATCCCGTCTGACCTCGAGGAGCAGAAGGTGCTCGCCACCGGCGTGTACGGCACCAACCTGGTCTCGGTCAAGGGTAACTACGACGACGTCAACCGCCTCTGCACCGAGATCTCCGGCGAGCACGACTGGGCGTTCGTGAACATCAACATGCGGCCGTACTACGCCGAGGGCTCGAAGACGCTCGCGTACGAGATCTCCGAGCAGCTCGGGTTCGAGCTCCCCGACAGGATCGTCTGCCCGATCGCCTCCGGGTCGCTGTTCACGAAGATCGCGCGCGGCTTCCAGGAGTGGATCGAGCTCGGCCTGCTGAGCGGCGCGATGCCACGCTTCAACGGCGCGCAGGCCGCCGGCTGCTCACCGGTCGCAACCGCGTTCGAGGCAGGTCACGAGCTTTGCCGGCCGGTCAAGCCGGACACGATCGCGAAGTCGCTGGCGATCGGCAACCCGGCGGACGGGCCGTACGCGCTCGAGCTCGCACGCCGCACGGGCGGTTCAATCGACGCCGTCAGCGACGACGAGATCCGCGCCGGGATCCGCCTGCTCGCGACCACCACCGGGATCTTCACCGAGACGGCAGGCGGCGTGACCGTGGCGGTGCTCGCAAAACTCGCGCAGCGTGGTGACATCGACCCCTCCGAGCGCGTGGTGGCGGTGATCACCGGCGAGGGGCTCAAGACGCTCGAGTGCGCGCGTGGAACGTTCGAGGCCTGGGAGATCGAGCCCAGCGTGACGGCGTTCGAGGCGGCCAGAGAGCGACTTGCGGTGGCGGCCTGAGAGGATCTGGGCATGTCAGTGAAAGTCAAGATCCCAACCCAGCTGCGCGCCGCGACCGACGGCGAGTCGGTGGCCGATGTCGACGGGGAGACCGTTGGCGACGTGCTGGAGTCGCTGTTCGAACGCTATGAAGATCTCCGCAGCCGCATCTCCGAGGATGGGGGCCTGCGCCGCTTCGTGAACGTCTACGTGCGCGGCGAGGACATCCGCTTCCTGGACGGCCTGCAGACGCCGGTCAGCGACGGCGACGAGGTCACGATCCTGCCTGCGGTCGCCGGCGGCTGAACCGTCTAGGAGCGTGGGTCCACAACCGATACCGGGAGATTCGCGCCAGCGCATCTCCCAACGGAGCCGCGCAGCGGCTCCGCGAGCGCTTACTCCCGTTGCTGGCCCGCGGGCCAGCAACGGGCACCGGGCGTTCTGCCTGAGCCGCTTCTGACACCATGCGACGTGCCGGCCGGTCGTGACCACGACCGGCGCAGCCGCTCCAGATGGCAATCCTCGAAGCTCCACGCCCCCCAACGCCGCTGCTGCGGGTTCCCGCAGTACGTGACTTCAAAGCGCCGGGCTGGTTTGAGCGACTGCCCGGCTGGGCCGGCTCCGGTGGCGTACTGGTGTTGCTGCTGGCGATCTCGGGCGTGATCCGCGCGATCAACATCGACGGCCAGTTCTGGTCCGACGAGGCAAACACGGTCGGGATCGCCTCGCATTCGCTCGGCGCGATCCCCGGGGTCTTGTGGCGGGGCGGCGGAGCGCCGCTGTACTTCGTGCTGCTGCACTTCTGGATGGACCTGTTCGGATCCAGCGAGAGGGCCACCCATGCACTGTCGTTGCTGTTCGGGCTGCTCACCATCCCGGCCGGCATGTGGGCCGGCTGGAGCCTGCACGGACGTCGCACCGGCTACATGGCGGCAGCGCTGTTCGCGTTCGACGGGTTCCTCACCGAGTACGCAGCCGAGACGCGGATGTACGAGCTGATGGCGTTGCTCGGGCTGCTCGCGATCGCCAGCTTCATCCACGCGTTCGTGTACCGGCGGCGCGTCCACGTGGCGGTTTTCGCCGTCTGCCTGGCGCTGCTGCTGTACGCCGACGACTGGTCAGCGTTCTTCTTCGCGGGGGCACTGGTCGCGCTGATCCCCGTCTATGTAGCAGCCGAAGATCGGCCGGGCGTGCTTCGCGACGGCGCGCTGGCATTCGGCGCCGCCGCGGTCGCCTACCTGCCATGGCTGCCGACGCTGATCCACCAGGCGAGCTCCGCGACCGCGCCGTGGCACTACGCGCCGGTGCTTGGAGCCAATATCCCGCGCAACCTGTTCGGCGGCGACCGTGTCATGGCGCCGCTGGCGATCGCCGCCGCACTCGGCCTGCTGCCGCTCGTGTCCGGCAAGCTGCGCCGCTCGCGCGAGGCGGTCGCCGTCTGGGTGCTCGCGTGCGTGCCGGTCACGGCCGTGTTGCTGGCGCTGGCGATGGCGCCGCTCGCGCCGACCTGGGCCGAGCGCTACTTCGCGCCGCTGGTCGGCAGCGCCGTGCTGCTGGCTGCGTTCGCATGTGCGCGCGCTGGGATCTTCGGGCCGGTCGCGATCGTCCTGGCGTGCGCGTTTCTCGCCAACCCCAACTCGTTCGTGCCCCAAGACAAGAGCGACATGCGCGACGTCTCGGCCGAGCTTGCGCCGTACCTGCGGCCCGGTGACCTGGTGCTCGTGGCCCAGCCCGAGCAGGCCGCGCTCGCCTGGTACTACCTGCCGGGCGGGCTGCGGTTCGCGACCACGATGGGTCCCGACCCGCACCCCAGCTACATGAACTGGGACGACGCCACCGCAAGGCTGCAGGCCGCCACCCCGAGCGCCATGTTCACGCGCCTGATCGACGGCTTGGCCGCCGGGGGGCGGATCCTGTTCGTACGCCCGCTGACCGAAGGTGAATCCGCCTGGTCCTCGACCTGGGCAACGCTCGTGCGCCGGCGCGCGGCGCAGTGGGGCGAACTGCTCGACCACGACCCGAGCCTCGTTCGGCTGCCCGGCGCCTGGGCGCCGCGCGACTACCGCGGCTCGTGCTGCGTGGCGAGCAACGCGGTTGTCTACTTGAAGCGCTAGATCTTTGACCAGATAGAGTCAGCGCACAGCTCGGGGTGCCGGTCGCGATCGTCAAGCTCGGGCTCGCTGATGGCGTACTGAGAGCCGGGCGAGGGCAGCGCTATCATCGTCGCGGCACTCGCGAGCCTCGGGATGTGCGCGCTCGGCGCGGCGCTCGCGCAACACGACGTTGCGCGGCCGGCGACGTCAATCGCCGTCACGCCGGCGGGCTCGAGCGTCACCAGCTGACAAGTCAGATGAAGAGCGAGAGCTTCCAGGAGGCGACCAGCAGCTACGAGCGCTGGCGGGCTGCGCGGATCCCGGTCCTCGCCGAGGATCTTGCCGTCAAGCACGAGAAGCTCAAGCAGTCGCCGTTCGTGCTGTTGCGCGGGACCTACTACCGATTTCTCTCGCAGTTCGAGTTGCTCTTGCCCGAACTGGCGCGCGCGCCGGCGGTGGTCGCGGTCGGCGACCTGCACGTCGAGAACTTCGGCACTTGGCGAGACCACGACGCCCGGCTGGCGTGGGGCGTCAACGACTTCGACGAGATCGACCTGCTGCCCTACACGCTCGACCTCGTGCGGCTGGCGAGCAGTGCGTCGCTCGCGATCAGCGCCGGGCACCTACGGCTGGCTCCCGAGGACGCCTGCGACGCGATCAGCAGCGGTTGGCGGGAGCGGATCGGCGCCCGCCGCGGCGAGCCGTTCGTGCTCGGGGAGCGGCACGCCCACCTGTACCACCTCGCCCAGGAGGCGATCATCGATCCCGCCAGCTTCGAGCAGCAGATCCGCGCGCTGCCCGCCTACGAGCGTGCGCTGCCCAAGCCCGCCGCCAGGATGCTGGCGCACGTGACGCCGCAGGGACCGCCGGCTGGCAGCTTCCGGCCTGCGCTCGCGCGCCGCGTGGCCGGAGTCGGCAGCCTCGGGTCGCGCCGGATCGTCGCGTTCGGCGAGATCGACGGCGGGCTGATCGTGCGTGAAGCCAAGCAGATCCCCGGGCCCGCGAGCATGTGGACGAACCCGGCACATCTGCAGGTGAGCGGCCTGGCGGGCGCGGTCGACGCCAGCCGCGGCATCGCCGCCGACCCCTCGCGCCGCCAGAGCCGCAAATGGGTCCTGCGCGCGCTCGCGCCCGACGCGACCCGGCTCGAGCTGTCCCGCCTGCAGCACCCTCACAGCGAGGCGGACCTGCTGCACAGCATGGGGCAGGAGACGGCGAACATCCACCGGGTTGCGCTCAGCGGTGCCGCGAGCACGAAGGCGTTGCGCCGGGCCGATCAGGCGCGCGACGAACACTGGCTCCGGCACGCCGTCGAGGTGATGGTCGAGCTCACCGAGAACGACTGGCATGCCTGGTCTCATTGACGGGTGAGCGAGCCTGCGCTTAGCGACCGTCCCGGCAGCTCACAGGTTTGACCGACTAGCTAGTGGCGGCGCCCGACTTCTCGAGCGGCGACGTCGCGGCATTCCCAGAGGGCGATCAGGCGCCGGACAAGCCGAGGATACCCACGATCGTTTTGCTGTCTGCGCTCTGATCTGCGGCCGAGCTCGAGTCGTAGCTCGCCACCTCGCGGTTGACGGACCCGATGATGCCGGCTTCGGCGCGGGTCTGGAAGCGCTCCAGAACTGCCAGGAACGGCGCCAGCGCCTGCTTGGCCGCCAGCTCGGCCGGAAGGTACGTGGCAACGAAGCTGCGCGTTCCGGCAGGTACACGCAGGGGATGGTCTCGGAGTGCTCGCGCGTCGATGCATAGGGCGCTGGGCGCCACCGCGAGCGAGGCGCTCAG
This sequence comes from uncultured Solirubrobacterales bacterium, assembly GCA_963709135.1. Lineage (GTDB taxonomy): Bacteria > Actinomycetota > Thermoleophilia > Solirubrobacterales > Solirubrobacteraceae > Palsa-465. The sequence continues at coordinate 1,260,330 of CAVPVI010000015.1, forward strand.
GGCACTGGTGAACGTGTCGACCGAGCGCGCGGTGCGGGCACCCGACCAGCGCAGCGAGGCCAGGGTGGCCGACAGGCGCTGGAACGCCGATTTCGCCTGTGCGTGTAGCTCGAGCGTGAGATCACCGGCGATCTCCACGCCGAAGTCTTGCAGCGCGGTGCTGCTCACTTGTGCGGCGGAGAGCGACTCGAGCGGCGCGAGAACACCCTCACAGCCCGTCCGGACCATGTTCGCGAACTCCTCGGCACGCTGGTTGGCGCTCGGCGTTCCCGCTAGCAGCGAGTTCACATAAAGCTGGTACGCGATCAGCGCCGTGTGGTCGGAGGCGGTGTTGGTGGCGCTCGCAAGCGCCAACGCCGGCGTCAGCACGACCACCGCCCCGATCGCAAGCATCCAAGCCCGGGCCGCCGACAAGCTCATGCGCGGCGCCACATCGCGCTCACGTGCGCTGCGGGCGCTACGCGCCTGGCTGCACGGTCCTCCTGGTCGCTCTTCGCCGATCATCTCGATCAGCTGTCAGTGATGCCGGCGTCGGCATCGGCGGCGGCAGCGTCGGCGGCGGCGCGGGCGGTGCCGTTGGCGGCGCCCGTCGACGCTCCCGCGAGCCGGCTGTGGAGTCGCTCACGGAGCTCATCGGGGTCGTAGTCCCCGTGCGAGCGGCGCTTGCGTACGATGATCACGCCGGTTGCGGCGACTCCCGCGAGGCCGGCGAGGCCGATCGGCTTCCACCCTGGCTTCATTGGACTTGTAGGTTACTGGCGGTGGACTACGAGACCGTGTCGCTCACGGCTGCGGTCGAGCTCGCCTCGACCGGCGACATCTGGCTGTTCCGCGGCCGGTCGGCCGCCGATCTGGCGATCAGAGCCCTGACGAACAGCCCCGTGAACCACGTCGGCATGGTCGTCGCGATCGACGATCTGCCGCCACTGCTGTGGCACGCCGCGCTGGGTCGCTCACTGCCGGACGTATGGACCGGGCAGCGGCAGCGCGGCGTCCAGTTGCATCACCTCGCAGAGGCGGTCACGATGTGGAACGAGCGCTACAACCAGTTGGCCTGGGTGCGCCAGCTCAAGGGGACGATCGAGCGCCACCACGAGGACCGGCTGATGGAGATGATCGACCGCTTCGACGGGCGGGCGTTTCCTACTAATTCTGGGCTGTTCAAGCAGTGGGCAAGTGGCCGCATGCGTCGCGGATCGACGCTCGAGACGATCTACTGCGCGGAGCTGGTCGCCGTGACTTACCAACACATGGGCTTGCTCGCAAGCGACCGGCCCGCGAGCTGGTATGACCCGGGGCGCTTCTGGAGTGGCGACCACCTGCAGCTGATCGCCCCGTTCGCGCTGAGCGGCGAAATCGCCGTCAGCTGATCTGCAAGACGGCGACCGGCGCAGCGCGATCAACGACAAGGCGCAAGAGCCCCCGCGTTGGCAGGCTGTCGAGAAAAGACCTGTCAGGGCTGCTGGCGGGCGTTCTCGAGCGCGCCCGGCAGGATTTGAACCTGCGACCTTTCGCTCCGGAGGCGAACGCTCTATCCCCTGAGCTACGGGCGCTCGGTGGGAACCGACTGCGAGCTTATCGCGACGCCGCCCCGCCCGAGGCGAGCAGCAGCCGCAAAAGCTCGTCAGCCAGCGCAGCGGCGGCTGACCGGGACGTTGTCGCCCGGGTTCGGAGGCGGGTTGTGCCGGCAGTACGTGACTGTCCGGGCGACGCTGTCGACGACGCCCTCGAACTCGTAGCTCGTGGCGCGTGCCAGCGCCGAGCAGCGGTAGGCGAGAGCGGGGGCGTGCGCGCCGGGAACTGGAAAGCACAGTGTCTGGTGCAGCGGTCCGCCGATCTGTGCGAAGTTGATCTGCTGGTTCATGTAGGCCGCGATCGCGCGCTCGATCGCGGCGATCGGCGCGAGCCGCGCGCCGAACGAGACGAGGTGGGGCGCCTGCTGTTCTGCGTCGAGGATCTCCGCCTCGTCGTTCAGGCTCTTGATCCCCTTGGCGGTCAGATGCGGAGCCTGTGCGCTCGGCGTGCTATTGGCGTCCACGAACCGGACCAGCAGCACGATCGCGATGATCGCGACGGTCAGCGAAATGACCCACTGCGCCCATAGGGGCGGACGCAGTCGTGCCCGTAGGGTGGGTGGCGTCGAGCGGGCTTGCGGAGCGCTCTGTCCCATGCGCGCAGCGTAGCGCTCGCCTCCACCGAGGCGGCGCCGCTGGCACACTGGGATCCATGGACCTTTCGGTGTTCTTCGCCGGCACAGCCGGCTCGATGCCCACCCAGCGTCGTGGGCTACCGGCGATCCTCGTGCGTCGCGGCGGCGACCGGATCCTGGTCGACTGCGGCGAGGGAACACAGCGCCAACTGCTGAGCTCGATTGGACTGGTCGAGCTGACCGAGGTGTTCATCACGCATTTCCACGCCGACCACTGGCTGGGGCTGCCGGGATTGTTGAAGACGTTCGACCTGCGGGGGCGCGAAGCGCCACTCGCGATCCACGGGCCGCGCGGACTGCGGGATCTGCTTTCGATCATCTGGCGGGCCGCCGGCGGCGTCGGCTTCGACGTGCACGCGGTCGAGCTCGAGCCGAACGAGGTGCTGGAGCGGGACGGCTACCGGATCGCGTGCGTACCGGTCTCCCACCGCGGCGCGGCATTTGCATACGTGCTCTACGAGAACGAGCGCCCCGGCGTGTTCGATCCCGGTGCTGCCGTCGAGCTCGGTCTCACTCCAGGCCCGGAATTCGGTCGGGTGCAGCGCGGCGAGCAGGTCAGGGGCGTCTCACCGGAGCAGGTCATGGGGCCCTCGAGGCCCGGGCGCAAGCTCACGATCTCGGGCGACACGCGACCGTGCGAGGCGCTGCGCATCGCCGCTCACGGCAGTGACCTGCTGGTCCACGAGGCGACGTTCTCGATCGAGGATGCCGAGCGCGCGAACCTCACCGGCCACAGCACCGCCGCACAGGCAGCCGGCATCGCCCGCGATGCCGAGGTTGAGATGCTCGCGCTGACGCATCTCTCGATCCGCTACCAGATCGGCCAGCTACGCGACGAGGCCCGCGAGATCTTCGCCAACACGGTCCTGCCGCGCGACTTCGACACGATCGAGATCCCGCTCGCGGAAAAGGGGGTTCCCGAGCTGACTCGGTGGCCGGAGCTGCGGACCGAGCCCGCCAGACCGGCCGGCTAATTGCTGCCCGTTCGCGCGATAAAGTGAGCGCCCCAGATCTACGCATCCTGACGACGGCACGGCTGCGACTCGAAGCGCTGAGCCCGGATCACTGCGCCGACCTGGCGCCGCTGCTGGGTGACCCGAGGGTGGCCGCCACCTTGTCGCGGACCGGCCGCCCACCGGCGCCGGGCGGCAGTCCCTCCGAGCTCGCGGTCAAAGCCGAGCACTGGCGCCGGTTCGGCTTCGGGCTGTGGCTGCTGCGCGACCGTGGCAGCGGCGCGATGGTGGGCCGCGGGGGTCTGCAGCGCGCGATCATCGAGGGCAGCGACGAGGTCGAGATCGCTTGGGCGATCGTGCCCGAACGCTGGCGCCAGGGCCTCGCGACCGAACTGGCGCGCACCTGCATCGAGATCGCGCACGACGATCTCGCGCTCACGGACGTGATCGCCTACACGCGCACCAACAACGTCGCCTCCCGCGGCGTGATGGAGAAGGCCGGAATGTCGCTGGAGCGAGAGTTCATCGACCGCTGGGGCCTGCGTTCGGTGCTCTACCGCCACCGCCCAGCGAGCGCCGAACCAGCGCCGCCGGATGCCCGCGGGTAGGCCGAATGCCTGCGGGTAGGCCGAATGCCTGCGGGTAGACGGAGCCGGAGGTTCGCGCAGCGAACCTCCAACGGAATCGCGAAGCGATTCCGCCGCGCCCGTTGCTACGCTGATCCGGTCAGCACCTTTAACCCGGTCCCGCGAGGCCAGGAAGGAACAGTATGCCCCCCGACACGGTCATCCTCGACGAGGATGACATCCGTCGTACGCTCGTGCGGATCGCGCACGAGATCGTCGAGAAGAACCCACCAGGGAACGGTTCTGACGAGCACCCGCATCGCCCGGTGGCGCTCGTCGGCATCCATCGCCGCGGCGCGATCCTGGCGCAGCGGCTGCACGGGCTCGTATGCGAGCTGCTGCACGGGCACGTACCGCTGGGAGCGCTCGACATCTCCTTTTACCGCGACGATTTCACGCTCCGCGCGAGCGGCCCGGTGGTGCTCTCCACGCAGCTCGACTTTCCGGTCGAGGACCGCACGATCGTGATCGTCGACGATGTCCTCTACACCGGCCGCACGGCCCGCGCGGCGATCGACGCGGTGTTCGATTTCGGCCGGCCGGCGCGCGTCCAGCTCGCGGCGCTGATCGACCGCGGTCATCGCGAGCTCCCGATCCGGCCCGACTATGTCGGCAAGAACGTCCCGACTTCGCACCGCGAGCGCGTCAACGTCAGCCTGCACGAGCTCGACGGCCGCGACGAGGTCGCGATCGGAGCCGCCGGCGAGCACCCGAGGAGACCCTCATGAACACATCTGCGCCGGCCAGGCTCGGCAGGCACCTGATCTCGATCGACGATCTGGATCGCGTCGCGATCGAACGCATCCTCGACCGCGCCGAGTCGTTCGAGGAGGTGGCTGGGCGGGAGATCAAGAAGGTCCCCGCGCTGCGCGGGCGCACGATCGTGAACCTCTTCTACGAGGCCTCGACGCGCACCAGTTCGTCGTTCGAACTGGCCGCCAAGCGCCTCAGCGCCGACGTCGTCAACTTCCGCTCGACCGGCTCCAGCGTGGAGAAGGGCGAGTCGCTGAAGGACACCGTGCAGACGATGAGCGCCTACGGCCCGGCGGCGATCGTGATCCGGGCGCCGTGGGCCGGCGCCGCGCAGCTGGTCGCAGGCTGGACCGACGCGTCGGTGATCAACGCCGGCGACGGCAAGCATGAGCATCCGACACAGGCCCTGCTCGACGTGTTCACGCTGCGCCGGCGGCTCGGCTCGCTCGACGGCACCAAGATCTGGATCGTTGGCGACGTGATGCACTCGCGGGTGGCCCGCTCGAACATCCTGGCGCTGTCGCGGATGGGTGCCAGCGTCACCGTGTGCGGGCCTCCGACGCTGCTGCCGCGCGCGATCGACGCGCTTGGCGCGGTCGCGACGCCGTCGCTGGAGGGTCTGCCCGACGCCGACGTCGTGTATGTGCTGCGAATGCAGCACGAACGCATGCACGATGCGTTCGTGCCCTCGCTGCGCGAGTACGCCGCCCGCTACCAGATCAACCTCGGGCGTCTGCGAGCAGACCAGCTGCTGATGCACCCCGGGCCGGTCAACCGCGGCATCGAGATCTCCGGCGACGCGATCGACTCGCCGCAGGCACTGATCGGGGAACAGGTCAAGGCAGGCGTGGCGGTGCGCATGGCGGTGCTCTACGAGCTGCTCGCGGGCTCGCACTCGCAACCGCAGGCCGCGCCGCCGGCCGCAGCTGCGGCCCTAACCGCGCCAGCCCCGCGCGCTCGCAATGGTCTGGCGGTGGCGTGAACATGCCCACCAGGCGACTGTTCCATCACGCCGGCGGCCAACCGGCGCAGCTGCTGATCCGCGCAGCCCACGTGCTCGACCCCCGCAGCGGGCGCGACGACCAGTGCGACATCCTGATCGCCGGTGGCATGATCGCCGAGTTCGGCGCGCCGGGCGCGCTGCCGGAGCCCCCCGGCGGCGAGACGCTGCAGGCGACCGGCAAGCACGTGTTCCCGGCGTTCGTGGACCCGCACGTGCATCTGCGCACGCCTGGCCAGGAGTACAAGGAGAACATCGACACGGGCACGGCCGCGGCTGCCGCCGGCGGCTTCTGCGCCGTGATCGCGATGCCCAACACGGACCCGGTCGTCGACGACGTCTCGGTGCTGCGCTCGCTGGTCGACGGTGCGCGGCGTGAGGCGCGCGTTCCGGTCGGCTTCCTGGCAGCGATCACACGCGGACTGCAGGGCGAGGTCCTGAGCGAGATGGCGGCCCTGCGCGACGCCGGTGCGCTCGGCTTCACCGACGACGGCAAGCCGGTCGTGTCAGCCGGCATGCTGCGCAAGGCGCTGCAATATCAGCGCCTGAGCGGCGGCGTGATCGCCCTGCACGAGGAGGACCCGGGCCTCTCAGGCGACGGCGTGATGCACGAGGGAGCGGTGTCCGCCCGGCTCGGGATGACCGGCATCCCGTCGGTGTCGGAGTCGACGATGGTCGCGCGCGATGCTGCGCTGGCGCTGTTCGAGGATGCGCGAGTGCACTTCCAGCACCTCTCTTGCGTGGAGTCGGTGCACGCGCTCGAGCAGGCCAAGCGGCTGGGCGCGCGCGTCAGCGCGGAGGTGACGCCACACCATCTGACGCTCACCGACGATGTCGTACGCACGCTGGACAGCCGCTTCAAGATGAACCCGCCGTTGCGCGCCGAGAGCGACCGCCGGGCGCTGATCGACGCGCTGCGCAGCGGTGTGATCGACACGATCGCGACCGACCACGCGCCCCACGCCCGCCACGAGAAGGAGGTCCCGTTCGAGCAGGCGCCCATGGGCACGGCAGGGCTCGAGACCGCGTTCGCCGCGCTCTACACCGAGCTCGTGCTGCCCGGCGCGGTCGAGCTCGACGTGATCGTCGAGCGGCTCAGCGGCGGCGGCGCGCTGTACGAACTTCCGGTGCCACGGTTGCGGGTCGGCGAGCCGGCCAACCTCACGTTGGTCGACCTCGGCGCGCGCTTCGAGGTCGGTGCGACCGGCTACGCCAGCCGCTCGGCCAACTGCTGCTTTCAGGGACGCACCCTGCACGGGCGCGTCGAGCTGACGCTCGCGGCCGGGCAGATCGCGTTTCGCCACACGGCGATCGCCGTCGGCGAGCCGGTGGGGGGCCGATCACGGTGAGCAGCGAGCCGACCGCATATGTGTTGCTCGAGGACGGCGCGCGCTTCGACGGCCTCGCCTGCGGCGCCGACGCGCACGCCGTCGGCGAGATCGTGTTCACGACCTCGATGTCGGGTTACCAGGAGGCGGTCACAGACCCCAGCTACGCGGGGCAGCTGATCGCCTTCACCTACCCGCAGATCGGCAACTACGGCGTCAGCCACCAGGCGATGGAGTCAGACGGCGTCCATGCTCGGGCGGCGATCATGCGCGCCGCAGTCGACCGCGCAGACGCCCCCGGCGCCGACGCGGGCTGGCTGAGCTGGCTGATCAGCCAGGGAACGCCGGCGATCACCGATCTCGACACGCGCGCGCTCGTGCGCCACATCCGCGACCGTGGTGCGATGCGCGGCGGCGTGTTCCCGGTGCGGATCAGCGAGCGGGAAGCCCGCGAGCTGATCGCAGCCGAGCCGCTGATGACCGGCCGCGACCTGGCGCGTGAGTTGACCCCGGCGACGATGATCGAGCTGCCCCCGATCGAACCGGTCAGGCTGGGCCCGAAAACGCCTTGGGTAGACCCGAGTTCGCCGTCAGGCGAACTCGCAAGGCAAGCGGCGCAGCCGATTGCCCATTCGCTGACGCGAATTGCCATGATCGACACCGGCGTCAAGCGCTCGATCGTCAGTAACCTGCGCGCGCGCGGCGCGAGCGTCGAGCTGCATCCCTGTACGGCCACACCGGCGCAGCTGCTCGCCGGGCGCCCCGACGCGATCTTCCTCGCCAATGGGCCTGGCGACCCGGCCGCCCTGGGCTACATCGTGGAGACCGTCAAGGAGCTGGTCGGCAGGCTGCCGGTATACGGGATCTGCCTGGGCCATCAGCTGCTGTGTCGCGCGATCGGCCTGGAGACCTACAAGCTGCCGTTCGGCCACCACGGCGCCAACCATCCCGTCAAGGACCTCAGCACCGGCCGCACCGAGATCACCAGCCAGAACCACGGCTTCGCGGTACTCGGCCCGGGTGGCGCAAAGACGATCGACAGCGACGAGCCGGTGCGCTGGGAGACCGCTTTCGGCGCCGCCGAGCTGAGCCACATCAACCTCTATGACCGTACCGTCGAAGGGCTGACGTTGCGCGATGTGCCGGGCGCGACCGTCCAGTACCACCCCGAAGCGGGGCCCGGCCCGCACGACTCGCTGTACCTGTTCGACCGCTTCGTGGCGGACATCAAAAGGGCCCCCACGAGGGGGGCCCGGATTGGCGTTGACCACAAGCCCCGCCTCGTGCGTTGATGGTGCTCTGATGCCGCGTCGCGACGACATCCACAAGATCCTGCTGATCGGCTCGGGCCCAATCGTGATCGGCCAGGCGGCCGAGTTCGACTACTCAGGCACGCAGGCCTGCCGCGTGCTGATGTCGGAGGGCTACGAGGTGGTGCTCGTGAACTCCAACCCGGCGACGATCATGACCGACCCCGAGGTCGCCACCACCACTTACGTCGAACCGCTGCTGCCGGGGCCGCTGACGCAGGTGATCGAGCGCGAACGACCCGATGCTCTGCTGCCGACGCTCGGCGGCCAGACGGCGCTGAACCTGGCCAAGGCGCTGCACGAGGACGGCACCCTGGAGCGGTTCGGCGTCGAGCTGATCGGTGCCAACTACGAGGCGATCGACCGCGCCGAGGACCGTGAGCGCTTCCGCGACACGATGACCGCGGCCGGCCTGCGCGTACCGCGTTCGACGATCGCGCACACGCTCGCGCAGGCCCGCAGCGCGCTTGAGCAGATCGGCCTGCCGCTGATCGTGCGCCCGGCGTTCACCCTCGGCGGCACCGGTGGCGGGGTGGTACGCACCGAAGTCGACCTCGAGACGTTCGTCGCTCGCGGCCTGGAGGCATCGCCGATCAGCCAGGTGCTGCTGGAGGAGTCGGTCCTCGGGTGGGGCGAGTTCGAGCTCGAGGTGATGCGCGACCGCACCGACAACGTCGTGATCGTCTGCTCGATCGAGAACCTCGACCCGATGGGGGTGCACACCGGCGACAGCGTCTGCGTGGCGCCTCAGCAGACACTCTCAGACCACCAGTACCAACTGCTCCGTGACCAGGCGATCACGGTGATCCGCGCGGTCGGCGTCGAGACCGGCGGCTCCAACGTGCAGTTCGCCGTGAACCCGCGCACCGACGAGATCATGGTGATCGAGATGAACCCGCGCGTGTCGCGTTCGAGCGCGCTCGCGAGCAAGGCCACGGGCTTCCCGATCGCCAAGATCGCGGCGCGCCTGGCGGTCGGCTACACGCTGCAGGAGATCCCCAACGACATCACCCGCGCCACCCCGGCGGCGTTCGAGCCCGCGATCGACTACTGCGTGGTGAAGTGGCCGCGGTTCGCGTTCGAGAAGTTCCCGGGGGCGGAGCCGAGGCTGACCACGCACATGAAGTCGGTCGGGGAGGCGATGGCGATCGGGCGCACCTTCAAGCAGGCGTTCGCGAAGGCGATGCGCTCGCGCGAGCTCGACTCCCGCGCGAAGCCGCCGGAGGACGACAACGAACTGCTGGAGGCGATCGCCCGGCCCGGGGCGGAGCGCTTTGACTACCTGCTGGAGGCACTGCGGCGCGGCGTCAGCGTCAAGGAGTGCCATCGCCGCACGCAGATCGATCCGTGGTTCCTGCACGAACTTGCGGAGTTGGCTGGCGCCAACTCCGTAGCGAATTCGGCTGACGCCGAATTCGGGGGGGTGCGGGTGTTCAAGTCGGTTGACACTTGTGCCGCCGAGTTCGCCGCGAGCACGCCGTACTACTACTCGTCCTGGGAACGTCCGCTTCGCTCGGGGGACCTCCACGAGGTGCGGCGCGGCGAGCGTGAGAGCGTCGTGATCCTCGGCTCGGGTCCGAACCGGATCGGACAGGGGATCGAGTTCGACTACTGCTGCGTGCACGCCGCCCAGACAGTCCGCGAATCGCACCGCGACGCGGTCATGATCAACTGCAACCCGGAGACCGTCTCGACCGATTACGACACATCCGACCGCCTCTATTTCGAGCCGCTGACGATCGAGCACGTGCTCGCCGTATGCGGGATCGAGCAGCCACTCGGGGTCGTCGTCCAGTTCGGTGGGCAGACGCCGTTGAAGCTCGCCAAGGGGCTGCACGACGCCGGCGTGCGGATCCTCGGGACGGGGATCGACGCGATCGACATCGCCGAGGACCGCTCCCGTTTCGGCCCGTTGCTGGACTCGCTCGGCTACAGGGCGCCGCCGTACGCGACCGCGACCAGCCCGGCGGAGGCGATTCGCAGAGCCGAGACGGTCGGCTTTCCGCTGCTCGTGCGGCCGAGCTATGTGCTCGGCGGACGCGCGATGGAGATCGTCTACGACCTCGACGGGCTGCGCGAGTACCTCGAGCGGGTCGGCGTGCCCGATCCGGCGGTGACGGGCCGGACGTCGACGATCTACCTCGATCGATTCCTCGAGGACTCGATCGAGATCGATGTCGACGCTCTGTGCGACGGAACCGACGTGTGGATCGCCGGGGTGATGCAGCACGTCGAGGAGGCCGGCGTGCACTCCGGCGACTCCGCCTGTGTGCTGCCGCCGCACGCGCTCGGCGAGGACATGCTCGAGCAGATCCGCGAGCAGACCGCCGGCATCGCGCTCGCGCTCGGCGTCGTCGGGCTACTGAACGTCCAGTTCGCGATCCACGGCGAAGACGGACTACACGTGATCGAGGCCAACCCGCGCGCGTCGCGGACGGTCCCGTTCGTGTCCAAGGCAATCGGCCTGCCGGTCGCCAAACTCGCGTGCCGCGTGATGCTGGGCGAGCAGATCGCGAACATGGCGCTGCCGGCGGACACCGCCAACGGGCACGTGTGCGTCAAGGAAGCGGTACTGCCGTTCGATCGCTTCGCCGGCTTCGACGCGCTGCTCGGACCGGAGATGCGCTCGACCGGCGAGGTGATGGGGATCGCCCACGACTTCCCGACCGCGTTCGCCAAGGCGCAGGCCGCGGCCGGCGCAAGGCTGCCGACCAGCGGCACCGTGTTCATCACCGTGTGCGACGCCGACAAGCCGGCCGCGACCGGGATCGCGACGCAGCTCGTGGCGCTCGGGTTCGAGATCGTCGCCACGCGCGGCACAGCGCTGGCGCTCAACCGGATGGGGATTCCGGCGCGGCCGATCAACAAGATCGCCGAGGGCTCTCCGCACGTCGTCGACCTGATCGAGCGCGGCGACGTGGTGCTCGTGATCAACACGCCGGTCGGCACGGGCGCGCGCACCGACGGCTACGAGATCCGCACGGCGGCGGTCGCGCGGCGGATCCCGTGCATCACGACGATGTCCGGCGGGATGGCAGCGGCGCGCGCGATCGCGTCCGCGATCAGCCACGGCGAGCCTGCGGTGATCTCGCTGCAGGAGGTCTACCGGCACGCCGCCGGCAAGCCGTGAGCGCCGATCGCGTGCCGGCGCCATTCGGGCGCCGGGCGGCCACGATCAGCGACCGGCGCGAGCTGGGACCGTACGTCGTGCTGAGCTGCGAGGACCCGGCCGGGCCCCGCCCGCGGGCGGGGCAGTTCTACATGCTCGCCTCGGCACGGCGCTGGGGCGGGGGGAGGACGGCCGGCCGTACCTGCCGCGGGCGGTCAGTGTGATGCGGGCCGCTCAGGACGAGAGACCGCATCCGGCTTCTGGCAGCCGCGATCGGCCCTCCAGAGCACCAGAGACCGGTCCGATCGCGGCTGCAGTCACCACCGGCCGGCATCCGGCCGGCCCATTCGGACCTGCCGGCCGACTTGACTTCCTTCTACAGGACGTGGGGCCGGGGACGGAGCGGTTGTGTGAGCTCGACGTGGGCGATCAGGTGTTGCTGGTGGGGCCGCTGGGGGTTGGCTTTGCCGATCCGCGGGAGGGGCGCCGGGCGGTGCTGGTGGGGGGCGGGGTCGGGATCGCGCCGCTGGCGATCCTCGCGGACCAGCTCGGCGAGCGGCGGGGCGCCACCGGCGCGCAGGACGTGACGCTGCTTGGCTTCCGCGACGCCGAGCACGCCGCCGGCGCGCTACTGCTCGCCGCTGCACGGGTGGCTAGCGACGACGGCGGCACAGGGCATCACGGACCGGTCACAGACCTGCTGGAGGCGGAGCTGCATCTGGCGCCGCACGCCGAGGTGTACGCGTGCGGGCCACCGGCGATGCTCGAGGCGGTTCGGTCGCTGTGCGCCGAGTACGGGGTGCCGGCACAGCTGGCGCTCGAGTCCGGGATGGCGTGCGGCTTCGGCGCCTGCTTCGGGTGCGTGGTGCACACCCGGGACGGCTACCTCAGGCTGTGCGTGGACGGGCCCGTGATCGACGCCGCACGCCTGGACAGCGTGCTCGGCACAGGGGCGACCGGATGACCGTCGAGTTCTGCGGGATCGAGCTTGAGCACCCGATCATCAACGCGTCGGGGACGTTCGACGCGATCGCTGCCCAGCGCGCGTTCGGCGCGGAGCTGATCGAGCGCTTTCCGTTCGCCGCGTTCGTGTCCAAGACGGTCACGGTCGCGCCGCGCCAGGGCAACCCGCCACCGCGGCTGTGGGAGCTCGCGGGGGGCATGATCAACTCGATCGGGCTACCGAACAAGGGCCTGGCCGGCTACATCGAGCACGACCTGCCGGCGCTGGCGGCGTTGCCGGTGCCGCTGATCGTCAACGTCATGGGCTTCTCAGCGGACGAGGTCGCCGAGCTCGTGAGCGCGTTCGGCGAGCTCGTGGAGGTAGCCGCCCTGGAGCTGAACGTGTCGTGCCCGAACGTCGAGACGGGGCTCGTGATGGGCACCGACCCACGCGAGATCGACGCGCTGCTGGCGCGTGTGCGGCCGCTGAGCAGCAAGCCGCTGATCGTCAAGCTGACGCCGAACGCCGCGGATCTGGCGGCAGTCGCGCGAGCTGCGCAGCAGGCCGGCGCCGACGCCGTCTCGCTGATCAACACGATCCGCGGGATGGCGCTTGACCGGGTCACCGGTGAGCCTTGGCTCGGCGGGATCACGGGTGGCGTGTCCGGCCCCGCGGTGCGTGCCGCGGCGCTCGCGCAGGTGCACGCGGTGGCCGCCTCGGTCGACCTGCCGATCGTCGGCATGGGAGGAGTTCAAAGTGGGGCAGATGCACTTGATCTGCTGCGCGCAGGCGCGACCTTGGTGGCCGTCGGGACCGAGAGCTTTCGTGATCCGGCAGCGGCGAGGCGGGTCGCGCTGGAGCTTGCTCGAGGCGGCTGAGGCTGGCACCGATCGGAGCCGTTAACCGTTGCATTTCTGGAGCGCTGTGTCGCGCGGCTTGTGCCCTATGGCACTTCAAAGCCCTGCAAAAGGCGGGATTGGTAGGACCTGGCTCGACGTTGCTCAACCTCAAGTAGAGGTCGAGTCGAAATTCCGTCTTATGACTTGCTCGAGGTCCCGCACGATGTATAGTCGCCGCGCATGGTCCAGGTTAGTGAGTCCTCAACCAAGCCCATCTCAGCGCCCGAGCGGTCGCTCGTGCAGCGCATGGAAGCGCTCCAGCGGGCCAACGATATCCGCAGCCGGCGCGCGCAGCTCAAGCGCGACCTGAAGGCAGGCCGCCAACCGATTCACGAGCTGCTGCTGGACCCCCCGGAGTTCCTGGAGACCGCCAAGGTGTTCGATCTCCTGCTTGCCGTGCCCAAGTACGGCCGAGTGAAGGTCAACAAGATCCTCTCGACCTGCCGGATCTCGCCCAGCAAGACGATCGGTGGCCTGTCCCAGCGCCAGCGCGCCGAGCTCGTCGAGCTGATGCGCCGCCGCTAGGGCCCAGCGGCGCTGCCGGATCTGCCGCCACAAGTGGCGAAGATGTTCGTGATCACCGGGCCCTCCGGGGTTGGCAAGGGGACGCTGATCCGCGCGCTGCTGGCGCGCATCCCCGAGCTCGCGCTGTCGGTCTCGGCGACCACGCGCCTGCCGCGCCCCGGCGAGCGTGACGGCGTCAGCTACCACTTTCTCACCCGCGAGCAGTTCGAGGCCCACGTCGCCGCCGGCGACTTCGTCGAGCACGCTCGCTACTCGGGCAACAGCTACGGCACGCTGCGCTCCGAGCTCGAGCGCCGGCTCGCCACGGGCACCCCGGTCGTGCTCGAGATCGAGGTCCAGGGCGCCCGCCAGATCCGCGCCGCGATGCCCGAGGCGGTCGCCGTGTTCATCGCGCCGCCCGCACGCGCGGCGCTGCGCGAGCGGCTGCGCAGCCGCGGCACCGACTCGCCCGAGCAGGTCAACCTGCGGCTGCAGACCGCCGACGCCGAACTGGCCGCCCAGGACGAGTTCGCGAAGGTCCTCGTCAACGACAACCTCGAGCTCGCGATCGACGAGCTCGAAGCGATCGTCCGCGACTCCCTGGCCGAGTAACCTTGTGAGCACCCCCACAAGCTAAGGATCCGCTTCCCTTGATCTCACCCCGCATCGACAAGCTGCTCGAGAATGTCGACTCCGACTACGCCAGCGTGATCGTCGCCGCCAAGCGCGCGCGACAGATCAACTCGTACTACCACAACCTGGGCGAGGGGACGTTCGACGAGTTCCCGCCGCCGATGGTCGACACGCGCTCGAAGAACTACCTGACGATTGCCCTTGAAGAGGTCGCTCAGGGCAAGCTGAAGTACCACTACCGGTAGGCACGGCGAGCGGGCGGGCGAAGCAGTGGCCCGGTTGCTGCTTGGCGTGACCGGCGGGATCGCCGCCTACAAGGCCCTGGAGACGGTGCGCATGGCGGTCAAGGCCGGCCACTCGGTGCGGGTGATCCAGACGCCCGCGAGCGAGCGCTTCATCGGGCGGGCGTCATTCGAGGCGATCACCGGCGCACCGGTGCTGGTCGGCGAGTTCGAGCACGACCCGGCGCGTGGCGCGTTTCCGGGTGAGCCGGTGGCCGATCGGGCGCCGATCAGCCACTTGGCGTTGGTGCAGTCCGCCGACGTCTACCTGATCGCCCCGGCGAGCGCCAACACGATCGCCAAGCTCGCGCACGGCCATGCCGACAACCTCGTGAGCACCGCCGCGCTGGCGGCGGCGTGCCCGCTGGCGGTCGCGCCGGCGATGAACCACCGGATGTACGCCAATGCCGCCACGCAGGCGAACCTGGAGCTGCTGGCCGCGCGCGGGATCACGATCATCCCGCCGCAGGAGGGGGAGCTCGCATCCTATGGCGAGCACGGCGTCGGACGCCTGGCCGAGCCGGCGGTGTTGCTGGCCGCCTGCGAGCGCCTGCTGGAGCCGCAGACGTGGAGCGGCCTGCGGGTCCTGGTCAGCGCGGGCGGGACGCGCGAGCCGATCGACAGCGTGCGCTTCATCGGCAACCGCTCGTCCGGTCGCATGGGCCTGGCGCTGGCGGCGCGCGCCGCCCAGCGTGGAGCCGAGGTGACGCTGGTGGCGGCGAACGTCACGCTGCCCGTGGCGGCTGGCGTGCGCGTGATCCACGTCGGCAGCGCCGGCGAGCTCGCAGCAGCCTGCGAGGCCGAGTTCGGCGCCTGCGACGTCCTGCTGATGGCCGCCGCGGTCGCCGACTTCCGACCGGCTGCGCCGGCCGGCCACAAGCTGAAGAAGGATCGCGGCGTACCCGCGATCGAGCTCGAGCTGACGCAGGACGTACTCCGCGCCCTGGCGCCAAAGCGCCGCCCGGGACAGGTGCTCGTCGGCTTCGCCGCCGAGCACGGCGACGAAGCGCTGCGCTATGGGGCCGAGAAGCTCGCCCGCAAGGGGCTCGACGCGATCGTGGTCAACGACATCTCCCGGCCGGAGATCGGGTTCGACGTGGACCACAACGAGGTCACGATCCTCACCCGGAACGGGCGCAGGCTGCTCGTACCGCGCGACACCAAGGAGGCCGTCGCCGGTGCCGTGCTGGACGAGGTCTGGCGGCTGCTGGCGCAAAGTGGAGAGGAGCACGATGGAGCCGTCCGAGCGGCGCGCGCAGGCATCCTCGGCGTCTGAGGCGGCGGCCGAGCTGGCGGTGCGCCTACAGGCCAACGTCGCCAGCGCGGTGCAGGTGCCGGCAGACGTCCTGCAGCAGGTGGTGGTCGCGCTGCTGGCCGAAGGTCACGTGCTGGTCGAGGACTATCCGGGCGTCGGCAAGACGACGCTCGCGCGGGCTCTGGCGCGCTCGATCGATTGCCAGTTCGCGCGCATTCAATGCACCTCGGACCTGCTGCCGGCCGACGTCGTCGGGGTCAGCGTGTATGACCAGCGCGAGCATCGGTTCGAGTTCCGGCCGGGCCCGGTGTTCGCCAACGTGCTGCTCGTCGACGAGATCAACCGGGCGTCGCCCAAGACGCAATCGGGCCTGCTCGAGTGCATGCAGGAGCGCCGCGTGACGGTCGACGTCCACACGCACGAGCTGGCGCGGCCGTTCCTGGTGCTTGCCACCCAGAATCCGATCGAGTACGAGGGCACCTACCCGCTGCCCGAAGCGCAGGTCGACAGGTTCATGGTGAGAGTCTCGATTGGCTACCCGGACCGCGCCGCGGAGGCGAGGATGCTCGCCGGGCACGAGTCCGGGGACCGCGTCGCGGCGCTCGCGCCGGTGATGACCGCGGCTGAGCTGCTCGCCGCCCAGGACGCCGCCCGCGCGGTGCACACAGCGCCGGCGCTGCGCGACTACGTGGTAGCGCTGCTGTGGCGAACCCGCGAGGATCCACGGGTCGAGCTCGGCGCCAGCCCCCGCGCCGGGCTGATGCTGCTGCAAGCCGCCAAGGCGCTGGCGATGATCAACGGCCGCGACCATGCGCTGCCCGATGACGTCCAGGCGATGGCAGCGCCGGTGCTCGCGCACCGCCTTTTGATCGCTCCGGAGGCCTCGCACGCAAGTGCACACGAGGTGATCGCCGATGCAATCACGGCAACGCGAGCATTGTGAGCGCCTGACGGTCGCGCTGAGGCCGTCGCTCGCGACGGCGCTCGGCGGCTTGGCGCTGGTGCTGGCAGCGTTCACGTTCGCCGTCGCGCCGCTGCTGGTCGGCGGCATCGGGTTCCTGCTGATCGGCCTGCTGACCCCCGCCGCGGTCGTGATCTGCGCGCGTGGCGGGCACGTGCAGCGGGTGCTCAGCGAGCGGCGGGTGATTGAGGATCAGCCACTTGAGATCACGATCGAAGTCACGCGCGGGCGCCTCGGAATCCCCGGTGCGCAGATCTTCGATCCGCTCGCCGGCGCCAGCGTGCCGCTCAGCGGGCAGCTCTCGGTGATCTCGGGGGCGCGCAAGCTGGAGCTGCGCGTCGTCACCCGCGCGCAGCGCCGTGGGCGGCGTGCGTTCGCGCCGCCATCGCTGCTGCTCAGCGACCCGCTCGGCCTGGTGCTCGTCACCAAGGCGGGCGCCGGCGGCGCCGACGAGCTGCTGGTGCTGCCACGCACGGAGCCGGTGCAGTGGCTGGCGGGCACGCGCCGGCGCCCGGCACACGGCCGCCTGGCGAGCCTGACCGCAGAGCCGCTGCGCAGTGGTGAGGTCGATGGCCTGCGGCCATATGTCGAGGGCGCACCGGCGGCCCGGATCCACTGGCCGGCGCTGGCCCGGGGAGCCGGCCTGCTCGAGCGGCGCCTGGTCAGCGAGCGCCAGACACAACCGCTGGTGGTCCTCGACGCGCGCGAGGACCCGCAATCGCCATCGGGCGCCTGGCTCGACGCCGCCGTCAGAGCCGCGGCCTCGATCACGCTCGAGCTCGCCCGCGCCGGCGCCACCGGCATCCTGCTGCCCGGCGCCAACCAGCCGACGCGCGTGCTCAGTGATCTCGTCGCGTGGCCCGCGGTGCACGCGAAGCTGGCACTCGTCCAAGCGACGCAGCGGCCGCCGAGGCTGGCGCGCCACGCCACCGGCGCACTCACGATCGTGGTCGCGGCCGGCCTCGACGAGCCGGCACTCGACGCCGTGCGCGTGCAGGGCCGCGGGCTGGTGCTGGTGGTGCCCGCCGAGCTCGGCACGCGGCTGGCACTGCCGGCCAGCTTCGAGGTGTCGGGTTGCGCCGGATTCGTGCTGGGCGCGCGTGGCGCCCGACGGGGCGCAGCAGCATGAGCAGCGGCGCGCAGGTGGCGGTGCTGGGCGCGCGCGGCCTGCGGCGGCGCGCCGGCGCCGCCGTGCCGGCACGCGGTCGGCCGCTGCTGACGCTGCTCGCGTTCGCTGCGCTCGGCGCCTACGGGGCGCTGAGGTGGGGGACGATGCTCGCGCACGCGCCGAGCGGTCGGCTGCTCGCGCTCGTGGCGGTGTCGGTCGCCGTGGCGGCGCTCGGGGAGCCCGCGCACGCAGCCGGCCGCGGCCTGCGGGCCGCGGCGACCGTGGCAATCGCGCTCGGCGCGGTCGCGGTGATCCCGATCTCCGGCTTCCCGCTGCGCTGGGTGACGCACCTGCGAATCGCGCGCACGGCGCGGGCGATCGGCGACGGCTTGTCGAGCCTGCCGAGCGTGCTCGTGCCCTACGACGGCTCCCGGCACTGGACCAGCGCGGTGATCGTGCTGGGGGCCGGCCTGCTGCTGCTGGCCGCCGGTCTCGAACTGGCCTCCGCACGCCGGCCATACGGGACGGTGCGGCTGATCTGCGTGGGGCTGGCGATGATCGTGCTGGCGGTCGTCCCCTCGTCGCTGGCACGTCCACACGCGGCCTACCTGCACGGCGTCCTGTTGTTCGTGCTGCTGGCGGCGCTGGTCCTATCCGAGCGGGTGCCCGCGCGCCGCGGCGCGCGGGCAGCGGTCGTCGTCGTGCTTGCCGGCCTGGCGGCGTTGGCGCTCTCGCCGGGGATCGACCGGCGCTCGCCATGGTTGAACGTCGCGACGATCGCGGGCACGATCGGCCCCGCGCGCGGCGAGGCGTTCGACTGGTCCCAGACATACGGGCCGCTGAACTGGCCGCACACCGGCCAGATCGTCCTGGACGTGCAGGCGCGTTATCCGGCCTATTGGAAGGTCGAGGACCTCGATGGGTTCGACGGCCGCGGCTGGGTGTCCGCGCCAGCCGGTGGCGACGAGCAGGCGGCTTTCGAGGACACCGTCAGCCACGCCAACCAGAACCGCTGGCGCCAGACGCTGACCGTCACGCTGCGCGACATGGCCACCACCGACGTGATCGCCGCCGGCGTCGCCGAGCCACCGACGATCGGCGAGTTCCAACGCGGCAACTCGTACGGCACCTACGTCAGCCCCACCAGGCTGCAGGCGGGCGACACATACCAGGTGTCGGTCTACACGCCGGCGCCCAACGCGGCGGCGCTTGCGAGCGCGGGCACCCGCTACCCCGCGGCCGACCTGATGCCCGAGCTGCAGATGCTGCTGGGGCCCAACGCGAGCTCCGACTCGGCACTGGCGCACCTGCCGGCGCAGCCGATCCAGTTCACGCCGTACGGATCGCACCAGCCGCTCGAGGGTTACGCCGGGATGACCGCACAGCAGGAGCTGGCGCTGCTGGCGGGCTCGCCGTACGGGACCGTGTACGCGCTCGCGCAGCGCCTGAAGCGCGGCACCAGCACCCCCTATCAGTACGTCCAGGCGATCATGCGCTACCTCTCCAAGGGCTACACCTACGACCTCGACCCGGCGCCGAGCGCACTGCCGATCGTCGACTTCCTGCTGTACTCGAAGCTTGGTTACTGCCAGCAGTTCGCCGGCGCGATGGCGCTGCTGCTGCGCATGGGCGGGGTCCCCGCACACGTCTCCGACGGCTTCGCCACCGGCAGCTACTCGGCGCCAGCGCACGCCTACGAGGTCAGCGACAGCGACGCGCATGCGTGGGTCGAGGCTTGGTTCCCGAGCTACGGCTGGGTCACGTTCGACCCCACCAGCGGTGCTCAGACGGCGGCCGGCCAGACGCAGGACTCGATCGGCACGCAGCCGCTCGCACCCCGCCCGGCGGCGCCTTCGATCAGGCATCAGCAGCCGCTCGCCACGGCCGCCGGACGCCGTGGCGCTGGGCACCGCGGGTCGCATGCGACGCTCGCGCTCCTGCTCGCGACGCTGCTGGTGGCGTTCGCCGCTTGCGGCTGGTGGGCACTGCGCCGGCGCCGCACGGTCCCGAGCGACGAAGCCCAGCTGGCCGAGCTCGAGCGCGCCTTCGCGCGTTGCGGGCGGCCGCTGTCCCCGGCCGTGACGCTGTCGGCGCTGGAGCAGCGCTTGGACTCCGCGCCGGAGGCCGCCGGCTACATCCGTGCGCTACGGCTGGCTCGCTTCGCCCCCGGTGGAGCACCGGCGGACGCCGCCGGGCGCCGTGCGTTGCGCAGGCAGCTGGCGAGCGGACTCGGCGCGCTCGGAGCGCTGCGGGCGCTGATCGCGCTGCCGCCGGTGCGGTTGGCGCCAGCACCCCGCCTGCGCGCAGGCGCAGCAAGCCGCCCGGGGCGGGACCTAAACTGAGGTCGATGGAGGATGTTTACGAGCTTTTCAGCCGTGGCACCGAGCTGCTCGCGGCACGCGATTACCACCAGGCGGTGATCCCGCTCACGCGTGCGCGCGAGCTGGCGCCCGAGCAGACCTCGATCCGGGAGGCGCTCGGACGGGCTCTGTTTCACGCCCATCGCTACGAGCTGGCGGCGGCGGAGTTCCACGAGATCGTGGAGGCACAGCCGACCAACGACTATGCACTGTTCTGCCTGGGACGCTGCCTGCAATTGCTCGGTCGCCATGCCGAAGCGCGCCGACCGCTGGCGCTGGCAGCCTGCATGCAGCCGTCGCGCAGCGACTACCGCGCGTACCGTGATCAGGCCCGCGCGCGGGCCGCCTCGACGGGCAGCGCGGCGTAAGCTGCGCGGCCCGGCGCGACCCAGCGATCAGTTACCTTCCCCAATCGCGCAGTGCTACGCTGGGCGCACAGCTTTCGTAAGCCGGAATTCCCGGCAGCAGTACCGGAAGTGGGCGCACGCCCGCTTTTTTTGTTGAATGACGGAGGAGTCCGTGAGCGAACTTCAGAGCGAAATCGAGTCCCGGCTGGCGAGCGCTGCGCCGGACGTCGAAGTGCTGCTCGCAGAGGTCGCCACGCCCGGCACGCTGCGTCTGTTCATCGACCACGCGGACGGTGTGACGCTCGCGATCTGTGAGCGCGTCTCAGGCCTGCTCGGCGATTACCGGGAGCGTTACTCGCTCGAGGTGTCCTCGCCCGGTCAGGATCGTCCGTTGACCAAGCCACAGCACTATTCCCGCTTCCTCGGGCGCCACGCACGCGTGCGTCTGCGCGAGGCAAGAGACGGCCACGCGAGCGTGACCGGGGAGTTGGTCGGCGCGTCGGACCGGGAGGTCACGATCGCGGCTGGTGACGGGGTCCTCACGATCCCCTACGAGCAGATCGCCCGCTCCAATCTCGTACCTGGAGACTGAGCCATGTCCAAAGAGATAGTCGAAGCCGTACGCGGCCTTGCAGCCGAGAAGAACATCTCCCACGAGAAGCTGATGGAAGCGCTCGAGGACGCGCTGCTGTCGGCTTACAAGAAGACGCCCGGCTCGGCGCCGTACGCAAAAGTCGAGATGGATCGCGACAGCGGCGACTTCAAGGTCTGGGAGCTGAAGATCCCGCCCGAGCTCGAGGAGCAGTTGTTGATCGAGGCGAGCACCGACCAGGGGCCGACGGTCGACCCCGAGACCGGCGAGATGCGCGAACCGCCCGAACCCGAGATCGACCTCGAGAAGCTGAAGGAGTACGAGGGCCAGATCGAAGTCGAGGACGTGACTCCGAAGGACTTCGGCCGGATCGCGGCGCAGACCGCAAAGCAGGTCATCCTGCAGCGGATTCGCGAGGCCGAGCGCGACATGATGTTCGAGGAGTACCGCGATCGTGTCGGCGAGTTGATCACCGGGATCGTGCAGCAGTCGGACTCCCGTTACACGCTCGTGCAGTTGCGTGAACGCGTCGAGGCGCTGCTGCCGAAGTCTGAGCAAGTCGACGGCGAGCGCTACGACCATTCGCAACGGATCAAGGCGGTGATCAAGGACGTCTCGAACTCGACCAAGGGGCCGAGCATCATCGTCTCGCGCCGCGATCCGGAGCTGATCAAGTCGCTGTTCGAGCTCGAGGTTCCCGAGATCGCCGACGGCCTGGTGGAGATCACAGGCGTCGCACGCGAGCCTGGCTACCGCTCGAAGATCGCCGTGATCTCGCACGTCGACGGCGTCGACCCCGTAGGAGCGTGCGTCGGTCCGCGCGGCTCGCGGGTGCGGATGGTCGTCTCCGAGCTGCGCGGCGAGAAGATCGACATCATTCCCTACAACGACGAGCCGGCCAGGTTCGTCGCCAAGGCGCTGTCACCGGCCCGCGTGCGTGAGGTTCTGGTCGACGACGACAACCGGCAGGCGACCGTGATCGTGCCCGACGACCAGCTGTCGCTTGCGATCGGCCGCGAGGGTCAGAACGCGCGGCTGGCGGCGCGCCTCACCGGCTGGCGGATCGACATCCGCTCCGAGACGGAGTTCGCAGCCGAGGAGGCCGAGCACGGTTACGAGGAGGAGGACGCGCAGGGCCGCTGCGCGGCGATCCTGTCCAACGGCCGCCGCTGCCCCAACGCCGCCCTGCCCGGCTCGCGCTACTGCGGGATCGACGCCCACCAGGCGCTTGCCGGTAAGGGCACCGACCAGGTTGAAGGCGGCTGATGGCAAGCTCTACTGACAAATTCCAATGCGCGCCAGCTGAGCGCGTTCGTACACTGGACTGAGATGAGCAAGCGCCAGGACGAAACCACCGCGAGCAAGCAGCCCCAGACGGCGCCCCGCAGCAGCGCGAGTAAGCCGGCGGCCGCCAAGCGTGGCGCCACGCCGCGTCCGGGCGGCGACTCGACCGCGCGCGAGAGCGCCGGCTCGAGCGAGCGCAAAGCGCCGCCCGCCCGCGAAAAGCCGGCAACCGGCGGCAGCGGACGCTCGACGCGGTCTGCTGCTTCGGCTGGGTCCGGGCGCTCTGCTGCGGGCGGACGTAGACCGAGCCCCGCGAGCGCGCCCGAACCTCCGAGCGCTCCGCCGGCGGCGGTCGCCGGCGCAAGCGCAGAAGCTCCGGCCGCCAACCCGGCCGCGGCACGCTCGGCCGCCGCCGCAACCCCACCGGCGCCGCCCGCAAGCGCGGTTGTGCCGCCCGCAAGCGCGGTTGTGCCGCCCGCAAGCGCGGTTGTGCCGCCCGCAAGCGCGGTTGTGCCGCCCGCAAGCGCAGCTGTGCAGGCGCCCGCTGCCGGTGGCGGCCTCGAAGCGCCCACCGCCAATGCGACAGCGCTCGCGAGTGACGGCAGCGTCGACGCCGATCAACCGCACAAGAGCCGGCCGACGCGTGACTCGCTGCAGGGCGAGCGCACACCCGGTAGCGCCGGCGGGCGCCGGCGCGTCGTGATCGACTCGCAAGCCTCGCGCCGCTCGCCGGCGGGCGGGCCGCAGGCCAACCAGCCACCGCGGCGCCAGCGCCGCGGCCGCCGGCGCCGTGGCGTCTACGACGAGGAAGCCGAATCGCGCCCCTCGCGCACGGCGCTCGCCGTACCAGACGCGATCCGCATCAACTCGGGCGCGACCGTCAAGGACGTCGCCGAATACCTCGACGTGCGCGTCCCGGAGATCGTCAAGAAGCTGATGGAGCTCGGCGAGATGAAGACGCAGACCCAAACGCTGTCCGACGACACGATCGTCGTGCTCGCAGCCGAGTTCGGCCGCGAGGTCGAGATCGTGCACTCCGAGGACGAGGCGACCGTCGAGCCGGTGTTCGCCGACGCCGAGGACGAGATGGTCGAGCGCGCGCCGGTGGTCACGATCATGGGCCACGTCGACCACGGCAAGACGTCGCTGCTCGACGCGATCCGCGAGACCTCGGTGGCGGCAGGTGAGGCCGGCGGCATCACGCAGCACATCGGCGCTTACCAGGTCAAGCACGGCGACAGGACGGTGACGTTCCTCGACACGCCCGGTCACGAGGCATTCACGGCGATGCGCGCCCGCGGCGCGAAGGTGACCGACATCGCGGTGATCGTGGTCGCCGCTGACGACGGCGTCAAGCCGCAGACCCACGAGGCCGTCGACCACGCCAAGGACGCCGAGGTCCCGATCCTGGTCGCGGTCAACAAGATCGACAAGGAGGGCGCGCAGCCCGACCGCGTGCGCACCGAGATGACCGCGCTCGGCTTGCAGCCCGTCGAATGGGGCGGCGACACCGAGTTCGTCAACGTCTCGGCCAAGACCAAGGAGGGTCTCGACGACCTGCTCGACACGATCATCGTGATGGCCGAGGTCGAGGAGCTGCGCGCGAAGGTCGACGCGCCCGCATCCGGCACGGTGATCGAATCCAAGCTCGATCCCGGCCGTGGACCGGTCGTCACGATCCTGATCAGGCGCGGCACCTTGCTGGTCGGCGACGCGCTGGTCGCGGGCGCCAGCTGGGGTCGCGTGCGCGCGATGCACGATTTCCTCGGCAAGCGCGTCAGCCAGGCGCTGCCGGGCGAGCCGGTCGAGGTGCTCGGGTTCAACGACGTGCCCGAGGCCGGCGAGATCGTGCGCGCCGTCGACGGTGAGCGCCGCGCCAAGCAGCTGGCCGGAGAGCGTCTGAACAGGTTGAAGACCGAGTCGCTGGCGCGTAGTCGCAGCGGCAAGCGGATCTCGCTCGAGGACATCTTCAAGGATCAGGTGCGCGAGCTCAACCTGGTGCTGAAATCAGACGTCGCCGGATCGCTGGAGGCGATCGAGGACGAGATCGCGAAGCTGCCCCAGGATGAGGTCTCGGTCAACGTGATCCGCCGCGCCGTCGGCGCCGTCACGGAGTCCGATGTGATGCTCGCCGCCGCCTCGAACGCGGTGATCCTGGCGTTCAACGTGCGCCCGGTCGGCGATGCACGTGCGGTCGCCGAGCGCGAGGGCGTCGAGATCCGCCACTACGCGGTGATCTATCGCGCGATCGAAGAGCTGCGCAGCGCGATGCAGGGCATGCTCGCGCCCGACGAGGTGGAGGAGACCCTGGGCAGCGCCGAGGTGCGCCAGATCTTCCGCGCCTCCCGGGTCGGAACGATCGCCGGCACGCACGTCACCGAGGGCAAGATCACGCGCGGCTCGAAGGTGCGACTGGTGCGTGACGGCAGGGTCGTCTACGACGGCGAGATCGCGAGCCTGCGACGTTTCAACGAGGATGCGCGCGAAGTCGCCGCAGGGTTCGAATGCGGCATCGTGCTCAAGGACTTCGCAGACCTCAAGGAGGGCGACGTGCTCGAGACGTACACGACGCGGCAGGTCGAGCGCGAGCTCGTCTGAGCAAGTACGCCGTGTCAGACGCCGGGTTTGTCGCGGTGCTCGTGATCGAGCTGCACTTCCCCGACGCCGGCAGCCTCAAGGCCAAGCGCAAGGACCTGTCTTCGATCAAGGCGCTGCTGCACGGCCGCTTCGGCGCCGCCGTAGCCGAGACTGCGCATCAGGATCTGTGGCAGCGCTCGACGCTGGTCGCGTCGCTGGCCGGCTCGTCGCTGCATGTGCTGGAAGCGACGCTCGACGGCGTGCAGCGCTGGCTCGACGAGCGCTGCCCGAGCGGCGTGCGCGTCGAGCGGATACTGCTGTCCGTGGACGATTTGCGCGACGTGCTCTCATACATGGCCGGTGGCGGATAGGATGGCCAGCGGACGTATTCGGCGTATCGATGTAGCTGTACGTGCAGTGCTCGGTGACGCCATCTCGAAGCACCTGCAGGACCCCCGAGTGGGATTCGTGACGGTAACCGCGGTCAAGACCAGCCAAGACCTTCGCCATGCGCGCGTGTACGTGAGCGTCCTCGGCGACGAGCGCGTGCGGGCCGAGACCTTCGAAGGGTTGCGCTCCGCGCACGGCTTCCTGCAGGCGCGGTTGGCTGCGGAGCTACGCCTCAAGCGCACCCCCACGTTGAGCTTCGAGTTCGACGAATCGATCCAGCGCGGGATGCGCATCAGCGAGTTGATCGACGCGACAGCGGAGCATGGCGATGAGCACGGCGAGTAAACAGGTAACCGACGTGGGGATCGACGCGATCCTCGACGAGCTAGGGCGCGCGGACAAGCTGATCGTGGTCGCCCACGAGAACCCCGACGGCGACGCGCTCGGATCGCTGATCGCGATGCAGGAGCTGCTCAGCACGCTCGGCAAGGACAGCGTCATGTTCATCGACGCGCGCGAGTTCCCGCTGCCGCACGAGTACCGCCTGCTGCCCCTGAGCGGCCTCGTCAACGAGCCGCCTGCGGACCTCGAGCAGCGCACGATCGTGTTCCTGGACTGCGGCAACCTGGAGCGCAACCCGGCGCAGGAGCTGCAGCGCACAGGTGCCCGCATCCTCAACATCGATCATCACCACGACAACACGCGCTTCGGGACCGCCAATTACGTGGACCCGAGCGCCTCGTGTACCGCCGAGATGGTCTGGACGCTGATGCATCGCCTAGGACTGCCGCTGACGCCTACGATCGCGCAAGCGCTGTACGTCGGTCTGATCACCGACACCGGCTGCTTCATGTACGAGAACACAGGCGTGCGCGCACACCTGATGGCGGCGGAGTTGATCGAAGCGGGCGTCGACGTGCCAGCGACCTACCAGCGAGTCTACGAGGACATCCCGTACGGCAAGCTGGCGCTGCTCGCCCGCGGCTTGGCGAAAGTCGAGCGCTACGACGACGGGCGACTGACGCTCACCTCGCTGAGCGCCGAGGACTTCCTCGAAGCGGGGGCCGAGGAGAGCTACTCCGAAGGCGTCATCGATCACCTGCGTGCGGTCCGCGGCACGGCGGTGGCGGCGCTGGTACGCGACCGCCTGGACGGCTCCGGCGAAGCGACGGCCGGCGAGCAGGGCCGACGGCTGCGCAAGGTCTCGCTGCGCGCCAGCGACCGGCGGATCGACGTCTCGGCGATCGCGCGGGCGCAGGGCGGCGGCGGCCACAAGGCCGCCGCGGGCTTCACCACCGACCTGCCGTGGGACCGGCTGGTCGAGTTCCTGCGGGACGAGCTGCAGGCGCAGCTACGCGCGACGTGAGCGGGGCGCCATCGCCTGCGGACGGCGTCCTGCTCTATGACAAGCCCGCCGGGATCACCTCGCACGATGTCGTCGCGCGCGTACGGCGCGCGCTGGGCCGGGGCGTCAAGGTGGGGCACGCCGGCACGCTCGATCCGTTCGCAACCGGCTTGCTGCTCGTGCTCGTCGGCCGTGCAACGCGCGTGCAACGCTTCCTGATGGCGCTGCCCAAGACCTACGAGGTGGTGGCGCGGTTCGGCTGGGTCTCATCGACCGGCGACCCCGAAGGCGAGCTGACGCCGACAGGGGTCGTGCCCGCCGGCGATCTGCGACTGCCGATCGGACGTCTGGCGCAGCGGCCGCCGGCATTCTCCGCCGTCAAGGTTGGTGGCCGCCGGGCCTATGCGCTGGCGCGAGCGGGCATCGAGGTCGAGCTGGCCGAGCGCGAGATCGAGCTCTACCGCTTCGAGGAGAGCTGGCGCGCAGGCGATCGGCGCGCGTTCCTGATCGAGTGCTCGTCGGGCACGTATGTACGCAGCCTGGTGGCCGCGCTCGGCGACGCGTACTGCGTCGAGTTGCGCCGCACCCGGATCGGCGATTTCGACGTAGCCGCCGCCGACTCCGAGCGCCTGCTCGGGCTGGACCGCGCGCTGGGCTTCCTGCCGGCGGTCCACCTGTCGGGCGCACAGGCGCACACGGCGCGGCATGGGGGACAGGTCTGCGTGCCGGCGCCGGCCGGGATGGCCGGCGCCATCAGGCTGCTCGACGACGACGGCCTGATCGCGCTCGCGACGCCCGCCCGCGAGCTCGGGCCCGACGGCTCGCCGGCCGGCGAGCCAGATGAGCCCAGCGAGGAAACGATGTTCAAGCCGATCGTCGGCTTTCGCGGCTGACCGATCACACCAGCGAACCTGACACCGCCCTGGCTGGCGCGTATAGGCTGACCCACTACGCTTCCCGCACATGCAGGTGACGAACCTCAACGACGCGCTGCCGCGTCCACGCCGGATCGCCGTCGGCGAGTTCGACGGCGTGCACCTCGGCCACCGGGCGGTGATCGCCGGCAACGACACGGTGCTCACCTTCGAGCCGCACCCGCTGGCGGTCGTGCGGCCCGAGGCGGCGCCGAGACTGTTGACGAGCTTCGAGATGCGCACCGAGCTGATCGCCTCGCTCGGCGTGCAGGAGCTCGTCGTGATCCGCTTCGACGCCAGCTTCGCCCACCAGGACCCCGAGTCGTTCATCGACCACATCCTCGCGCACAGCCTCTGCGCGACGCACGTCAGCGTCGGCGAGAACTTCCGCTTTGGCTTTCGCGCGAGCGGAGATACGGAGCGGCTCGCCGCCGACCGCCGCTTCCAGACCCGGGTCGTCCCGCTGGTCGAGGTCGACGGGGAGATCGTCTCCTCCAGCCGCATCCGCGCGCTTGTGCAGGCCGGCGAGATCGAGGCGGCGGCGCGCTGCATCGGCGCGCCCTTCCGGCTGCGCGGCGAGGTCGTCTCCGGCGATCGACGCGGGCGCCAGCTCGGCTTCCCGACCGCCAACATCGTCCCGGACGAGGCGCTCGTGTGCCCCGGGCACGGCGTCTACGCCGCGCGCGTGGGTGACGCGATCGCGGCCGTCAGCGTCGGCGTGCGTCCGACCTTCGGAACCGGCCGGGCGGTGCTCGTGGAGACCTTCCTGATCGACCGCGACGAGGATCTCTACGGCAAGCTGCTGACGATCGACTTCATCGCGCGGCTGCGCGGCGAGCGTCGCTTCACCTCGACGCAGGCGCTGATCGAGCAGATGCACGCGGACGTCGAGCAGGTCCGCAAGCTCTGCTAGCCGTGCAATCGGCTAAAGCCGATTGCATTGGGAGAATCTTCGATTCTCCCAGGTCAGAATGTGCAATCGGCTAAAGCCGATTGCATTGGGAGAATCTTCGATTCTCCCGGGTCTCCTCGTGCCCTGCTAGCCTGTTTCATTCGATGACAGTTACTCAGGAACGCAAGCAGGAGCTGATCGAGAAGTTCGGCGACTCGCCTCAGGACACCGGCAAGGCCGAGGTCCAGGTTGCCCTGCTGACCGAGCGCATCAACGGTCTCACCGACCACCTGCGCCTGCACAAGAAGGATCACCATTCGCGCCGCGGCCTGCTGATGCTCGTAGGCCAGCGCCGGCGCTTTCTCAACTATCTCCAGCGCACGGACCTCGAGCGCTACCGCTCGCTGGTGCGTGAGCTCGGCCTGCGTAAGTGAGCGTGATCGCGGCCGGCGAGAAGGTACCCGCGTTCTCGCTGCGTCGCGGCGACGAGCAGCCGTTCACGGAGGCCGACCTGATCGGCAGGACGACGGTCCTGGTCTTCTACCCGTTCGCGTTCAGCCCCGTCTGCACCGATCAGTTCGACCTCTACCAGGACCTGCTCACGGAGTTCGAGGCGCAGGGCGCGACCCTGTACGGCGTTTCCTGCGATTCGGTCTGGTCGCAGCGGGCGTTCAAGGAGAAGCTCGGCATCACGATCGAGCAGCTCTCCGACTTCGAGCCCAAGGGCGAGACCTGCCGCGCGCTCGGCGTCTACCACCCGGGCGGCTTCCCGCAGCGCGCGCTCGTGATCACGGGACCCGACGGCGTCGTGAAGTGGAGCTACCAGGCAGCCTCACCGGGCGAGCTTCCGGGCGCCAACCTGATCTTCGACGCCCTCGCCGCTTAGTGCTACGTACACTGGGGAGCCTGCCTGACTAGCCCCGCGCGCGTCTGGCGGCGACGGTGAGTGGCCTGGGCTCCTCGCCGCTGCCGGCCCCGGATTCGCAGGACCACGTCGCCGGCGCGCCAGACGGGATCCTGGTGATCGAGTACGCCGACTTCGAGTGCCCCTACTGCGCGATGCTGGCCGTGCTCCCGCGCGACGCCCGGGTGCGCCACGTATTCCGGCACTTCCCGGTGCGCTCCTCGCATCCGCGCTCCTGGCCGGCCGCCTGCGCGGCCGAAGCGGCGGCGCTGCAGGGCCACTTCTGGCAGATGCACGACTCGCTGTTCGCCGACCAGAGCCACCTCGAGGACCCGCACCTGTGGGCGCGCGCCGAGCAGCTGGGCATCGATCTGGAACGCTTTGATGCCGACCGGCGCGGCGAACCGGTCCGCGCCCGCGTCGAGCGCGACTTCCGCGCCGGCGTGCGCGCGGGGGTCGTCACGACCCCGACCATCTTCCTGCACGGCGACGCCTACGCGGGGCGGGAGGCGCTCGTCGCGCTGCAGTCGCTGCTGCGCTGAGACCCGGTGCGCCGCGGGTCGGCGCCAGCATGCAAAAGAGCCCCGCTTCGCAGCGGGGCTCTTTCGGGGTTGTTGGAGATGCGGCGGCGTGCCGCTGCGCGCGGCACGCCGTTGCTTGTGGTTGATGATCAGCTGACGACGACGGTGGCGACGCCCTTGATCCCGTTGTTGCGGTTGTCCGTAACTGTGAGCGTCTTGGTGCCGGCGGTGTTGAAAGTCACCTCGCCGTTCCCAGTCGTCTCATTGACGGCATTGAAGGTCGCAACGCCGTTGCTGCACGTCGCGAGGTTGTTGGGATTGCTGACGGCACCGGGGGCGACGCAGAGGGCGCTGTCCTCGGCACCGGGACCGCCGGTGAACGTGTAGCTCGGCGGCAGGTCGGCCAGCGGGTCGTTGCTCGAGAAGTGCACCGTGCCGGTGAAGTCCTCGACCAGCTGGCCGTAGGTGTTCTCCGCGGTGACCTTGACGCCGCCCACACCACTCACGGGTAGCACCGCAGAGCCCTTGGTGGCCGCGCCGTTGCTCGCTTTGGTCTTGCCGCTCGCCGGAGCGCTGCCGCCGGCGTTGACTACGAGCTGCGTGACGGCTCCCTCAGTGACGTGGACGACGTACGAGGTCTTCGTATTCGTCTTGATCTGAGCTGAGCCAATGCCGTCGTCGGCCGCAGTGAACGTGTCCGCGCAGGTGCCGTCGTTGCAGCCCGAGAGCGGGACGACGAACTTGTGCACGCCCTTGGTGAGCGCGACACCGTTGTCCGCCGTTGGGATCACGGATCCGAGCGTGTCGGACAGCGTGACCTTGCCGGCGTAGCCGGTGGTCACGGGATGGCCTTCCTTGTCCAGGACGCTGACGGTGACATTCAGCGCAGCGCCGTTCTCTGCGTTGTCGTCCGCGATGATGTCGAGGTGGTCGGCGCTGCCGGCAATCGACTTGATCGTGATCGACCCGGGGGAGACCGTCGTGTTGGCGGCCATGTCCTTGACGGTGACCGTCTCGCTGCCCACCGAGTTCAGCGTGACACTGAACGTCTCGGGGGCCAGCGTGGTGCTACCCGTCGCCGCGTACGTCTGCGAACTGGGCAGCGGCAGGTCGGCCCATGCGTCGCTGCTGCCGATGTGGATCTTGTCGGCGAAGCTCAGCACGGGCTGGCTGTAGCTGTTCTCCGGAGTCACCGTGTACGTGGTGCCCGTGCCCTCGACGATGCCGGTCGTCTTGACGTAGCTGCTCGGCGCCGTGACGACGAGCTTCTTGACCGCTCCGGGCACGACGCTGAACGCCGTGTTTCCGGTGATAGCTGTCGTTGCCTGGTCGGTCGCGGTGATCTTGTCGGCGCACGTCGAGCTGGACGTGCAGTTCATTAGCGTCACCTTGAACGTCTTGACGCCCTTGTCGGTCAGAGCGTACGTGTAGGACGACGGGGTGCCTGAACCGGGGTATGTGATGTTGTCTTTGTCGACGCTCTTGAGCTCGACCTGGCCGGTGTAGTTGGTCACTTTCGCGCCCGTGGAGTCCTCCGCGGTGACGCTGACGACGACGGGCTCGCCGTTGACGTAGCCGCCGGTCGGCGCCGTTGTGGTGATCGCGACGGCGAGCTTGATCGCCGCGCCGCTCGCGGCGACGTCGGTGAATCCTTCGCTTCCCGAGAGCGTCGGGTTGGTCGCTGCCGCCGTGAACGTCCGTGCACCGGCGCCGTTGAGCGTGACGCTGAACGTCGCGACGCCAGTATTCGCGGTTGCCGCAAGTGGTGCAAGCGGCGAGATAGCGTCGGTGTCGGTCACCCCGGGGCCGCCAGTGCTCGTCAGCGTGACGTTGCCGTCGTACCCCGAGACGAGGCTTCCTTCCGCGTCCTCAGCCGTAGCCTTCACGGTTACCACGCTTTTGTCAACTCCGATACCGGGGGTGGTACCGGTATCCGTAACGCCGAACTTGTCGACCGGACCGACAGTGACGTTGAATCCGTCTCCTGCGTTCAACGCTGCGTCGCTTCCTGAGTACGAGTTGGCCGCGTCCGTCGCCGTGAACGTGCGCGAACCGGCACCGTTGACCGTGACGCTGAAGGTCGCGACGCCGGCGGCGGCGGTTGCCGGGTTAGTCAGCAAACTCGGACTGGCATTATTGGCGATCACGTCGGCGTCGGTCACTCCCGTGCCGCCCGTGCTCGTCAGCTCCACGCTGCCGGTGTAACTCGGAATCTTGGTTCCGACCGCATCCTCGGCTGTGGCGTACACCGTGATGGTCTTGCCGTCGACTGCGGTGCCGGACGAGAGGTCCGTGACGGCGAGCTGAATTATCGGAGCGGTTTCGTCATTGAATGTCGACTCTGTTCCTGTAATCGACGAGTTGCTCGGATCCGTCGCCGTGAACTCGTGGTTACCGATGAGGCCCTTCAGTGTGACGCTGAAGGTCGCGACGCCGGCGACGGCAGTTGCTGGGTTAGTCAAGGTACTCGGGCTGGAATCATTGGCGATTACGTCGTTCGTCACGCTGCTCGTCAGCTTGACGCTGCCGACGTAAGACGTGAGCTCGCTTCCGGCCTTGTCCTCAGCCGTGGCGAGCACAGTGATCGTGGTGCCGTCCACCGCGGCGCCGGACGAGAGGTCCGTGACGCCGAACTGGTACAACGGACCGGCGATGTCCGTGTTGGTCTCGCTGCCTGTCAGCGATAGGTTGGGGGTGGATCCGGTGTCGT
This sequence comes from uncultured Solirubrobacterales bacterium, assembly GCA_963709135.1. Lineage (GTDB taxonomy): Bacteria > Actinomycetota > Thermoleophilia > Solirubrobacterales > Solirubrobacteraceae > Palsa-465. Next base: position 1,293,038 of record CAVPVI010000015.1, read on the forward strand.
CGGTCGCCGTGAACGTGTGCTGACCGATGCCCACGACCTTGACGCTGAACGTCGCGACACCGGTCGTGGTGGCGTCCGGGTTGAGTGTCGAGCCCGTATTGGCAATCACGTCGGTCGTCACGTTGCTCTGCAGCTTGACGCTACCCGTGTAGGGCACGTCGTTGCCCGCCGCGTCCACGGCTGTCGCGGTCACGGTGATGGTGGTCCCGTCAATTTCGTGCCCCGAGTTGGTGTCGGTGACGGCGAACTGGGACACCGGACCGGCAACGTCAGTGAATAGTTCAGATCCTGTGTTACCCGAGCCGTCCGTCGCCGTGAAAGTGCGCTTCTTGAGGCCATTGACGGTGATGTCAAAGGTCGCGACGCCGTTGATTGTGGTAGCCGATTGAGAGAGCGGCGTATCGTTGTCGTTCACCACGTTGCCGTTCGAGCCTTTAGCGCTCAGCAGCGTGACGTCGCTGGTTTGGTCCGACGTGACGACGTTCCCGGCGGCGTCCTCAGCTGTAGCCGTCACTACGACCATGCTGCCGTCGACTGCCTGGTCCGACGAGTTGTCGGAGACAGCATACTGGGAAACGGCGCCCACGACGGTGATTGTGTCCGTGTTCGCCGCGGTGGTGGTGACGTTCGGGTCCGTCGCCTTCAGTGGGTCGGTCCCGTCAAGGGACGAGCTGACCGTAACGTTGACGGTGACGTTGAAGGTGGCGACGCCATGGTCGGTTGCTACGAAGGTATAGGCGCCCGGTGTGTAGGTACTGCTGGCGTACGCGGGTGCGGTGAACGACGTTCCGTGGTCCGCGTCGGTTTTCGCCCATGTGTCGCTGTTGGCGCTCGACAGCGCGACCGTGCCGGTGTATGTGGTGTCCGGCGTCCCGTCGTGGTTGAACGCGGCGACCGTCACCGTGGTCGAACCTGCCGTGATCACGTCGCTCGGCGAATCCGCCGTAGAGGTGACCGTTAGGGACGGTTTGTAGACGTTCAGTGTTGCCGTGCCTTCGTCGCTGACGTTCGAATCAGCGTTGTCCTTTGCCGTCAGCGTGTCGGCGGCAGTGCCAGCGGTCGCGTTGACCGTGACGGTGAAGCTGGCGACGCCGCCGTCGCCCGAAGTGAAGGTATAGCTGCCCGGCACGTAGGGACTGGTACCTGAAGGTGCGGTGAACGACGAGCTGTTCGCGTCGCCGTCGGCGGCCCACGTGTCGCTCGGGTCGCTCGACAGCTTGACCGTGCCGGTGTAGCCGGTGTCCGTGACCCCACCGTTCTGCGCGGTGACCGTCACCGTGACCGAGTTGCCCCTGGTCACGCCGCTCCCGACTTGCGCCGGGTCAGATGCCGAGGGAGAGGTGGTGACTACCAGGGTGTCTGCTGACGCGGCGGCCGCCTGGGAGAGGCTGACCGCGCCGAGCAGCATGAAGATCGAGAAGATGAATAGAAATAGGCGACGTCTCGGTATCGGCGTCGCAAGCGTAGCGCTCATTGCGTGTTCCTCCATGGAACCGTGGTTGATACTCCTCGGCGTCAGCCAAACCCGCCTTATGCGGTCTAATCGGCCGCTGGTCCCAGCGATTGAGCCCGAATCTCGTGCGGCGCTGAAAACTGGACGTTTGGCCTATGCAGGCAGTCAGATCGACGGCGAGGCGCGTTAGCTTGCGCCCAAGGCCGACCCGACGCCAGCGACGGCGACCGAGCGGCGCTCAGGGCCGGTCCGGCGGGTCGCTCAGGCGGCCGGCTTGGGCGGGAGCGGGAGCAGCGCCTGCAGGTCGGCCAGCGTGGGGGGGGTGCCGCGCAGCGGCTGCAGACGCGCAGGCGTGCTGATCGCCGCGCGCACGAGATCGAGGTGACGTTCGAGGATGTCGGGCTTGGCGTCGCCGAACGCGGAGGCGGCGGCGCAGGCGCCTTTCAGCATCATCACCACGTCGAGCGCGCCGACGTCGGCGCGCACGCAGCCGTCGCGCTTGGCGGCGTCAAGCAGGGCTTCGAGCACCTCGATCACCTCGGCGTGGGCGGCGCGGATCTCTGGGTTGGCGAGGAACTCGTCGGCGACCGCCTCGAACAGCGCCCGGTCGAGGTGCTGGCGACCGGCGATCGCAGCGATGAAATCGAATACGCCGTCAGCGGCGGAACCGCTCTGTAGCAGGTCGTGTCCGGCCCGTACCGCATCGTGCATCCGCTCGACCACGATCGCGGCGATCAGGTCCTGCTTGGAGGCGAAGTTGCGGAACAGGGTCCCGCGCCCGACGCCGGCGCGCTGAGCGATCTCGCCGACGCCGACGTCGAGCCCGCGCTCGCTGAAGACCGCGTCGGCCGCCTCCAGCAAGCGCCTGCGGTTACGCATCGCGTCAGCCCGCAACGGTCGCTGCAGCTCAGGCGCGCACCCGCAGCTTTCCTGCGAGGCGCTCCCGAGCGCTGGCGCGGACGCAGCGCCGGACGGCTCCTCGGATGCGATGGGCGTGGTTCCCGTCATCGACACCTGATTTTGCTACGACCGACCGGCAAATGGCAGACTCCCTGAGCAGGATTACACCAAAACACGGACCGCACCCGCTTAGTGGCGCAGGGGGCCACTAAGCGACCACAGCAGCGGCGTTGGTCTGCAGCGAAACGAGCGCCAGATGCCGGGCCCGCAGCATCACGATCAGCAGCGCGGCTCCGAGCAGCAGCATCCCGCCGGCCACGCCGAACGCGACGTGGTAGCCGGAGACGTATGCGGCGAGGTACGCATGCGTTCCTGGTGCGGAACTGCCCAGGAGGCCGGCCGTGTGATGCGCGGCAAGCGTGGATAGGATTGCCAGCCCGAACGACCCACCCACCTGCTGGGAGGTGTTGAACAGGCCCGACGAGGTGCCCGACTCCTCCTGGCCGACGCCCGAGGTCGCGAGCAGCGTGATCGGCACGAACGTCAGCCCCATCCCGATCGCGAGCGGGATCAGCCCGACCAGCAGGTTGGAGACATAGTGCCCGTCGACCGGCACGTCGGTCAGCAAGAACATCCCGATCGCCGCGATCGTGATCCCGGCGACGGAGACCGTGCGTACGCCCAGACGTGCGATCAACTGCTGGGCAACGCCGGCGCCGGCCATGATCCCGAGCGTCACCGGCAGGAACGCGAAGCCGGCCTTCAGCGGGCTGTAGCCGAGGATCTCCTGCACGTACAGCGAGGCGAAGAAGAACATCCCGAACATGCCGGAGGCGACCAGCAGCATCACGTTGTTGGCCGCCAGCAGCGTGCGGATCCGGAAGATGCCCAGCCGCACGAGCGGCGCGTCGCTGCGCGCCTCGATCACGAAGAACGCCGCCAGGAGGATCACGCCGGCACCGAGCAGGCCGAGCGTCCGCGTCGAACCCCAACCCCATGCCTGTGCCTTGACGATCGCGTAGACAATCGTCACGAGGCCGGCGGTGACCGTCGTCGCGCCCGCCAGGTCGAACGTGCGGTGCCCGAGGTCGGCCCGCGACTCGGGCACGAACCGCTGCGCGAGCAGCACCGTGGCGACGCCCACCGGGACGTTGACGAAGAAGATCCACTGCCACGAGGCGAGATCGGTCAGCACGCCGCCGAGCAGCAGGCCGAACGCCGCGCCGCCGGCCGCGATCGCGCTCCACACCCCGAGCGCACGCGTACGCTCACCTGTCTCCCGGAAGGTCGTCATGATGATCGACAGCGCCGCCGGTGATACCAGCGCCGCGCCGAGCCCCTGCACGCCGCGCCCGAAGATCAGCATCGTCGAGGACTGCGCCAGGCCGTTGAACAGCGAGGCGGCACTGAACAGCGCGACCCCGACCACGAACAGGCGCCGGCGTCCGATCAGGTCCGCGGCGCGGCCGCCGAGCATCAGGAACCCGCCGAACACGAGCGTGTAGCCGTTGACCACCCACTGCAGGTCGGCGGGCGAGAAGTGCAGGCCACGCTGGATCGACGGCAGCGCGACATTGACGATCGTCGCGTCGAGCACGACCATGAACTGCGCGAGGCAGGCGACCACCAGCACGAGCCACTTGCTGCTCTCGCCGCGGGGCGCGCGAGCTTGGCGTGCGCGCGCGGATGGCGCCGCAGCGCCGAGTTCTGCTGTCATGCGGATCCTCCCGATAAACTGGACTGGACGGTCCGCTTAGCTTAGCACCGGTTGCGGACTCGCCGGTCCACTTATTGTGCCCTAAGGCCCTATCTCCATAGGCCCTAACGCGTCACCGGCACGAGCCGCTAGGATCAACCCGATTCGAAATCGAATGAACGAAACGAAGCACTCCGCCACCGAATGGGCGGAGCAGAAGGGAATTTAATATGTCTGACGCCGTTACGCGCGTGTCTGTCGAGATCTCCGGCAAAGAGATCTCGTTCGAGACCGGCAAACTGGCCAAGCAGGCCTCCGGCGCCGTGGTCGTCCGTGCGGGCGACACGATGGTCCTCTGTACCGCGACTGCCGGCAACCTCCGCGACGTCGACTTCCTGCCGCTTACGGTAGACGTCGAGGAGCGCATGTATGCTGCCGGGAAGATCCCCGGCTCGTTCTTCAAGCGAGAAGGACGCTCCGGCGAGAAGGCGACGCTGTCCTCGCGGCTGATCGACCGCCCAATCCGCCCGCTGTTCCCGAAGGGCTGGAGCTACGAGACGCAGCTCGTTGCGATCCCGCTTTCCGTGGATCATGTCAACCCGTACGACATCCTCGCGCTGAATGGCTGCTCGGCGGCCTTGATGATCTCCAACATCCCGTTCCCGACGCCCGTCGGCGCGGTCCGGATCGGCAAGATCGACGGCAACTTCGTGATCAACCCCAGCGAGGAGGATCTCGTCGAGACCACCGACCTGGACCTGATCGTCGCCGGCACCGACGAGGCGATCCTGATGGTCGAGGCGGGTGCCAACGAGATCCCCGAAGCTGAGATCCTCGATGCGCTCGACATCGCCCATGAGGCGATCAAGAAGCTCTGCGCCGCACAGCGCGAGCTCGCCGAGAAGGCCGGCAAGCCGAAGACCGAGGTCCACGTGCCGCAGGTCATTCCTGAGCTCTACGAGCAGATCAAGGCCTCGCACGGAGCCGCGCTCGACGCCGCCACGCAGGTCGAGGACAAGCTCGAGCGCCAGGCGGCCTGCAAGGCCGTCGAGGAGCAGGTACTGACCCAGTACTCCGGCGAGCTGCACGCCGAGAGCTATGCCGAGTACCGCGCCAACGCGCAGCGCGCCTTCGACAAGCTCGAGAAGACGCTGATCCGCGAGCGCATCGCGGTGCACAAGAAGCGCCCCGACGGGCGCTCCTCGGAGGAGATCCGGCCGCTCTCGATCGAGGTCGGCCTGACCCCGCGCACGCACGGCTCGGCGCTGTTCACGCGCGGCCAGACGCAGGCGCTGAGCGTCGTCGCGCTCGGCACCACGCGTGAGGAGATGCGCCTCGACACGCTTGGCCTGGAGACCACCAAGCGCTACTTCCACCACTACAACTTCCCGCCGTTCTCGGTCGGGGAGGCGGGCTTCATGCGCGGCCCCAAGCGCCGCGACATCGGCCACGGCGCGCTGGCCGAGCGGGCGCTGGTTCCGATGATCCCCAGCCAGGAGGAGTTCCCCTACACGATCCGGGTCGTCTCCGACATCCTCGAGTCCAACGGCTCGAGCTCGATGGCCTCGGTCTGCGGCTCCAGCCTGTCGCTGATGGATGCGGGCGTCCCGCTCAAGGCGCCCGTGGCCGGGATCGCGATGGGCCTGATCAAGGAGGGCGACGACTACATCGTCCTCACCGACATCGCCGGCGTCGAGGACCATCTCGGGGACATGGACTTCAAGGTCGCCGGCACCGACCGGGGCATCACGGCGCTACAGATGGACATCAAGATCACCGGCGTCACGTTCGAGATCATGCGCGACGCGCTCGCCCAGGCGCGGGTCGCCAGGGAGTTCATCCTCGGCGAGATGCACAAGGTGATCGAGCACCCGCGGGCCGAGCTCTCCAAGCACGCGCCGCGGATCTCGACGATCAAGATCGATCCCGAGAAGATCGGCCTGCTGATCGGGAAGGGCGGCGAGACGATCCGTGCGCTGCAGGAGGAGTTCGAATCGCAAATCGACGTCAACGACGAGGGCCAGGTGCTCGTCTACGCCTCCAACGGCGAGCTTGGCGACGCGCTCGTGGAGCGGATCCGCTCGATGACCAAGGAGGTCGAGGTCGGCGACGACTTCACCGGCAAGGTCGTCAAGACGACCACCTTCGGCGCCTTCATCGAGCTGGCGAAGGGCACCGACGGCCTGCTGCACATCTCCAACGTCTCCCCGGGCAAGCGCATCGCGACCGTCGAGGAGGTCCTCAACAAGGGCGATGAGCTGCACGTCCGCGTGGTCGAAGTCGACCGTGAGCGCGGCCGCATCGGCCTGCGGCTGGCCGCTGATCCGGAGATCGCGGGTAAGTCCGTCGAGGAGCTTGCATCGATCTCCAGCGGCGACAGCGCGCCGCCGCGGCGTGAGCGCGGCGAGCGCAGCGACCGTGGGGAGCGCGGCGAGCGCAGCGGACGTGACCGCGGCGGGCGTGGGCGTGACGGCGATCGCGGCGGGCGCGGACGCGACGGCGACCGCGACCGGCCCCGGGTCCGTGACAGCGACCCGGACCGGCCCCGCTGAGGCCCGGCCACAGACGACCGATGAAAGCGCTGAGCACCCGCCGGTGACGCTCGAGCACCGACTGACAACGCTGCCGTCCGGCATCCGGATCGCGACGGAGGCGATGCCCTCCGTCCGGTCCGTGTCGCTCGGCTTCTGGATCGGCACCGGTTCACGTGCCGAGAGCGACGCGCAGGCGGGGCTCTCGCACCTGATCGAGCACCTGCTGTTCAAAGGCAGCTCGCGCTACGCGTCGCTCGAGATCGACCAGATCTTCGACGGCATGGGCGCGGAGTTGAACGCGGGCACCGGCAAGGAGACAACCTCGGTGTTCGCGCGGGTGATCGACGAGCACCTGCCGAAGGCGTTCGACGTGATGTCGGACATGGTGTTCGCGCCCTCGCTGGACGACATCGACGCCGAGCGCGCGGTGATCCTCGAGGAGATCGCGATGTACGAGGACGATCCCCAGGAGAAGGTGTTCGACGTGCTCGGCGAGGCGATCTTCGGCTCGCACCCGCTCGGCCGCGCGATCATCGGCCGCGCGAGCGTGATCGCCGACACGCCGACGGCGGAGATCGCGCGCTTCCACTCGCGGCGCTACATGCCGGCCAACATCGTGATCGCCGCCGCCGGCGCGGTCGAGCACGACGCGATCGTGGCCCTCGCCCGCGAGCTGACGCCCGCGGCGGCCGGCGAAGCGCGGCTGCAAGGGCCGCTGGGCGCCCCTGCGCAGGCGCCGCAGAACCGGCGCTTCGAGCGCAAGGACACCGAGCAGTTCCACGTCTGCGTCGGGGGGCTCGGGCTCTCTCGCCACGACGACCGGCGCTTCGCCCTGCGCGTGCTCGACACGATTTTCGGCGGCACCTCATCCTCGCGCCTGTTCCAGCAGGTACGCGAGCAGCGCGGGCTCGCGTATTCGGTCTACTCGTTCACCAGCGCCTATCAGGACGGCGGTCAGGTGGGTCTCTACGTCGGCACGCGCGCCGACAACCTCGGCGAGGCGCTGAGCGTGGTCGGGCGCGAGCTGACGCACCTGATCGAGGAGCCCGCGACCTCGGAGGAGCTGGCGCGCGCGAAGGAGAACCTCAAGGGTCGTGTGCTGCTGGGACTCGAATCTACCGGTGCACGCATGAACCGGCTCGGCTCGGAGCTGCTTGCGGGCGCGCCACTGCTGTCGCTCGACGAGGTGGTGGGGCAGATCGACGCCGTCACGCTCGCGGACCTGCGCGAGCTTGCGCAGGCGCTGTGGGCGCCAGAGCGGCTGTCGTTCGCCGGCATCGGCCCCGACGAGGACGCGTTCGACGCTGCCGTGCAGGCGGCCGTGACGCTGGCGGAGGCCGCGTGAGCGGCGAGCGCCCGACGCCGCCCGCAGCTGGCCACGAGGCGTCGATCCGCGTGGCCGTCGCGGGAGCCGCGGGGCGGATGGGGGCGACCGTCTGCGACGCCGTGGAGCAGGCCCCGGACATGCAGCTCGTGGCCCGCGCGGATCCGTTGCTCGGGACGACGCTGAGCGACGCGCTGTCGCACGCCCCGCAGGTGCTCGTCGACTTCACGATCCCGACCATGGTGCTGGCCAACACCAGGCAGGCGCTGGCGGCCGGCGTGCACGTCGTGATCGGCACGACCGGCTTCCCGCTGCAGGAGCTCGACGGGAGCAGCGGCGCGAACGTATTCGCGGCGCCCAACTTCGCGATCGGCGCCGTGCTGATGATGCAGTTCGCCGCGCAGGCCGCCAGGCACATGGCACGGGCGGAGATCATCGAGCTCCATCACGACCGCAAGCTCGACAAGCCGAGCGGGACGGCCGCGCGCACGGCGGCGCTGATGCACGAGGCGGCGCCCGACAAGCCAGAGCCGCCGATTCACTCGGTGCGGCTGCCGGGCCTCGTCGCGCACCAGGAGGTGATCCTCGGCGACGTCGGCCAGACGCTCACGATCAGGCACGACTCGCTCGCGCGCGAGTCGTTCATGCCCGGCGTGCTGCTGGCGATCCGCCGGGTCGGCAGCTTGCTGAGCTCGCCCGTGGTCGGGCTCGAGCACCTGCTGTAGAGCTCTCAGGCACCCTGACAGGCATTTTTGAGGCGATCCGGCAAGCCCGCGTCAGTCCGCGCCGCGCGATGGCGTATGTTTGTGAGGAAAGTAACGATCTCAGGAGGGCGTCATGCCTTGGAAGACAAATGTGATCGTCGTGGCGAACGTGACCGCGACCTCCCCCGAGCTGCTCGAGACGCTCGAGCTCAAAGCGCAGCAACAGCCCTGCGCGTTCACCCTGATCGTGCCGGCGACCGCCTACGGCGGCGGTATGCGTGCGGCCGCCGCGACGCTCAAGGAAGCGCTCGCAAAGCTGCGCGGCGCCGGTCTCGAGGTCGAGGGCCAAGTCGGCGCCCGCAATCCGATCGTGGCCGTCGACGAGGTTTGGGATCCAAAGCGCCACGATCAGATCATCGTCTCGACGCTGCCGCTGAGCTCCTCGAAGTGGCTGCGCGCCGGACTGCCGGAGCGGATCGGACGGCTCACCGGGGCGCCTGTGACGCACATCGTCTCGCAGCCGCCGAAGCCGGTGCTCGTCACAGGGCCGCCGCCGCAGCGCCGCCCGCACCTGCTGGGCCCGCTCGAGGTGCTCGGCTGGGGCGGCGCAGAACGCCGCTACCCTGCATAATCAGTCGCTGATGGCAGCACACCTCGGCTCAATCATCACCGCGATGGTGACCCCGTTCGACGCCTCCGGGCGGGTCGACGAGGCCGCCGCCGTACGCATGATGCACCACCTGGCCGAGCACGGCTCCGACGGCTTGGTGATTTGCGGAACCACCGGCGAAGCGTCGACGCTCACCGACCTCGAGCACCTGAACATGATCGAGCTCGCGGTCGGCGAGATGACCGGCCGCGTCACGATCATCGCCGGCGTCGGCTCCAACGACACCCGCCACGCGGTCGCGCTGACCGAGCACGCCACGGAGCTTGGCGCCGATGCGCTGCTGTCCGTCAATCCCTACTACAACCGTCCGAGCCGCCGCGGGATCATCCGCCATTACGAGGAGGTCGCGCGCGCTACCAACCTCCCGATCATCCTCTACAACATCCCGCAGCGGACCGGCTCGGACATGGACAACGAGCTGCTGGCCGAGCTCGCGCAACTGGACAACATCGTCGCCGTCAAGCAGGCCAACGCCGCCAACCTCGCGAAGATCGACGGACTGCAGATCTACGCCGGCAACGACGACCTGCTCGCAGACGTCCTCGATCTCGGCGAGCCCGGCGGGATCCTGACCGCCAGCCACCTGTTCGGGCCGGTGATGCGGCGCATGCTCGAAGAGCCCGAGCAGCGGCGCGAGCTCGACGCCGGCCTCCAGGACGTCTACCGCGATCTCGCGATCGCTCCCGCGGCCTGCTCGCTGAAGGCGGCGCTGAACCTTCTGGGGCTCGACGTCGGCGCACCACGGCTGCCGTACGTCGAGCTCGACGAGGACGAGCTCGCCGTCGTGCGCGCGATGCTCGAGCGCCACGGCTTACTGCAGGCAGCAGCGCAAGCGTGAGCGGCAGGCTGCGCGTCCTGCCGCTGGGCGGCCTGGGCGAGATCGGCAAGAACATGCTGGTCGTCGAGTACGACGAGCGGATCGTCGTAGTCGACACGGGCTTGCGCTTCCCCACCGCCGAAATGCTCGGCATCGACCTGGTGCTCCCGGATTTCAGCTACCTGCGCGAACGCGCGCGTGAGATCGAGGCGATCGTGATCACGCACGGGCACGAAGACCACCTCGGCGCGCTGCCGTGGGTCCTGCGCGAGCTGGGCCAACTGAACGCGCCGACCGTCTACGGCGGTCCGCTGACGATCGCGATGGCGCGCTCGAAGCTGGACGAGCACAAGCTACGCGACATGCCGCTCGAGATCCTGCACCCCGGCGAGGTGATCACGCTCGGCGCCTTCGAGCTCGAGATGATCCACATGACGCACTCGATCCCGGACTCCTGCGCGGTGGCGCTGACGACCGACCTCGGGACCGTCGTGGTCACTGGGGACTACAAGTTCGACCAGACGCCGGTCGACGGCGAGCCGGCCGACATCTCGCGGTTGGCCGAGCTCGGACGCGAAGGAGTATTGCTGCTGTGTGGCGACTCGACCAACGCCGACCGCGCCGGCTTCTCGCCCTCGGAGAGGGTCGTCGGCCCCCACCTGGAGGAGGTGTTCGCGCGCGCCGACGGGCGCATCGTCGTGACCAGCTTCGCGTCCAACATCCATCGCGTGCAACAGGTCGTCGACGCCGCCGCCGAGCTCGGGCGCAAGGTCGCGCTGGTCGGACGCTCGATGCGTAAGAACGTCGGCATCGGACGCTCGCTCGGTCACATCGAGATCCCCGACGGGATCCTGATCCAGCCGCACGAGGTCGAAGACTGGCCCGACCACAAGGTCGTCGTGATCTCGACCGGCTCCCAAGGCGAGCCCCTGTCGGCGCTGCGCCGGATGGCGCACAACGACCACCGCATGATCAAGCTTCGCCGTGGCGACACGGTCGTGTTCTCGGCGACGCCGATTCCCGGCAACGAGCGCGCGGTCAACGAGACGGTCGACCGCCTCTACCACATCGGTTGCGACGTCGTGACCACCGCCGACGCGCAGATCCACGCATCCGGGCACGGCTACGCGGAGGAGCTGAAGCTGATGCTGAACCTGCTGAAGCCACGCTACGTGATGCCGATCCACGGCGACTTCAAGCGGATCCACCTGCACGCGCAACTGGCCGACGCGGTCGGGATCGATCCCGACCATGTCTTCAAGGGCGCCAACGGGCTGCCGCTGCAGATCGATTCGCGGGGAGCGGCGTTCGGCGAGCCCGAGCAGGCCGGGATGATGTTCGTCGACGGCGTCGACATCGGCGACCCGGCCGACGTGGCGCTGCGCGACCGCCGGATGCTGTCGGCCGACGGGATCTTCATCGTCGTCGCGACGATCTCCGAGCAGAGCGGCGCGCCGGTGGCCGACACCGAGGTGATCTTCCGTGGCGTGCCGTTCATCGAGCAGGCGGACGGGCTCGTGAAGGAGATCCGCGACGAGGTCGGGCGCTCGCTGGCGCGCTGCGCCGCCGACGGCATCAGCGAGATCGACCTCGTGCAGGAGGAGTTGCACGACGATCTCGCGAACTTCGTCTACGACCGGCTGCGGCGCCGGCCGATGGTGCTGCCGGTCGTCGTCGAGGTCTGATCCTCGCTGACGGCGGTGGGCTGCGCGCCCGCCGGATCGGTGAAGCGGATCACGAATCGGGTCCCGCGCCCGCTCGCGTCCCGGGGACCGAGCTCGATGCGGGCGCCATGCGATTCCGCGACCGCGCGCACGATCGCGAGCCCCAAGCCAGAGCCGCGGCCCCCGTCGCCGCCGCCGCGCACGAAGCGATCGAATACGCGGTGCTCCAGCTCAGCCGGGATCCCGGGGCCGTCATCCTCGACGACCACCGTCGCAACGCCAAGCTCGACCGAGGTGCGGGCCTGGATGTGGGTTCCGCACGGGGTGTGGCGGACCGCGTTCTCGAGCAGGTTGAGGATCATTCGGTGCAGATCGTCGGTGCGCCCCGGGACCACCGCGCTCAGCGGCTCGATCGTCAGCTCGTGATCGTCGGCCAGTGGCTCGATCTCGGCGGCGGCGGCGATCAACACTTGGGCGAGGTCGGTCGGGCGGTACGGCTGTGCGCGCCGCGCGTCCGCGCGCGCGAGCAGCAGCAGGTCGCCGACCAGCCGCCGCATCCGCCGGGTCGAGCGCAGCGCCGCCCGCGCCGACTCCGCCTGCTCGCCTGACAGCTCGTCGGTCAGCAGCTCGAGATTCGCCAGCACGCTCGTCAGCGGCGTGCGGAGCTCGTGCGAGGCATCCGCGACGAACTCGCGCTGGCGGCGCAGCGCGGCCTCGGTCGCCGTCCGCGCCTGGTCCAGCGCACCGAGCATGCCCTCGAGCGTGCGCGCCAGCTCGGCGATCTCATCCTCGGCTTCGGGATGCGGGATGTGCCTGCTCGGATCCCGCGTACGTTCGATCTCGCGGGCTGCTTCGGTCAGCTGCGCGATCGGGCGCATCGCCCGCTCCGCGTTTGCGAGCCCTGCAAGCAGCGCCAGCACGGTGCCGCCGAGCACGCCGAACAGCAGGAACAGCCGCACGTCGCCGAGCGCGTGATCGAGCGTCGACAGCGGCCGCGCATAGATCAGCCAGCCCTCACCGACCGGGCGCCATGTGATGTAGTGGGCTTCGACCCGGAAGCCGTCCTGAACGTAGCTGCCGGACTGCAGCGGCACCGTGAAGCGCGGCGCCAGCGCCTGTTGCTGGGCGCTGGTGAGACCCGTCTGCTGCGTGCAGAGCACGTCGCCGGCGTCGTCTATCACCCTGATCTGGGCGTTGTCGCCGCCCGCGAAGTTCGCGAGGTTCACGTGCAGGTCGCAGTCGAGCTGCGCCTTGCCCACCGCCAGCGGTTGCATCCGGACCTCCAGGTAATCGACCTTGTTCTGCATCTGGTCGACGAACTGCCCGGTCAGCAGCCGGTCTGTGAGGACGCCGACGACTGCCGCAAACGAGGCCAGGATCACGAACGTCAGCGCCGCTGAGCCGCCCGCCAGCCGCCAGCGGATCGGAACCGTCCTATACGCGGAGAACGTAGCCCGCGCCGCGGATCGTGTGGAGGAGCCGAGGCTCACCATCCGCTTCAAGCTTTCGTCGCAGGTTTGAGACGAACACCTCGATCGTGTTCGTCATGCTGAACGGGTCATAACCCCAGACCTCGTCGAGCAGGCGCTGGCGCGAGACGACGATGCGCTCGTTGCGCATCAGATACTCGAGCAGCTCGAACTCCCGCTGAGTCAGCTCCAGGGCGCGCTCGCCGCGTAGCACCTCGTGCGTATCGGGGTTCAGCTTCAGATCCCCGACGGTCAAGGTCGCCTGCCCCCGCGGGGGCCGGCGACGCAGCAGCGCGCGCAGCCGAGCGAGCAACTCCTGGCGCTCGAACGGCTTTACGAGGTAATCGTCGGCGCCGGAGTCGAGGCCCTCCACGCGCGACTCGACGGCGTCGCGGGCGGTCAGCACGAGGATCGGGACGTCGTCGGTCTCACGCAGCCTGAGCGCAACCTCGATCCCGTCCATGCGCGGCAGTCCGAGGTCGAGGATCACGAGATCTGGCAGGAACGCGTGCGCCTGGTCCAGCGCGCTGACGCCATCGCCCGCGAGCCGAACCTCGTAGCCCTCCATCCGCAGCGAGCGCTGCAGGACCTGGGCGATCGCGTCGTCATCCTCGACGACGAGCACGCGTGCGGGCCGTTCGAAGTCGTTCATGTCGCGACTGATGGTAGGGGGCGCAAGTGACGGATCTGCGGATATTTATAGGAGCTTTCAATAGAGGGTCCTGCGCCCGCCTGTCGAAGTCAACTCCTCGGAGATGGCCGCCGCGCGCTCACGCCCAAACACGAAGCGCAAGCCGACGCCGCGGGCGCGCGGTAAGCGCTCGCTGCTCGCCAGCCGGCCGGCGCTGCGCGGCTGGCTGGAGCTCGAGCCCCACCAGGTCGACGTGATTGCGCTGGCGCTGATCGCGCTCGGCGTGTTCCTCGCCGGGGTCGCATATCTGCGATGGGGCGGCGGGACCGTCGGTGACGGAGCCGTGCGCGCCATGAAGTTCGTACTCGGAAGGCTAGGCTACGTCGTACCAGCGGCGCTGGCGCTCGCGGGGGCGTTGATCCTGGCACGCGAATGGCGCCCGCCGAAGCGGCCGCTACGGGCTGGCGCGCTATCGCTGAGCGCGGCGCTGACGCTGATGCTCGCCGCCGGCACGCTCGGCATCGGTCCCGGCTCGACGCCGGCCGGCGCCTTCTGGCGCCCGGCGGTGCTCGAGGCGCGCGGCGGGATTGTCGGCGCGTCCGAGTACTGGCTCGCCTCGCACCTGTTCTCTCACGCCGGCGCCGACATCCTCGCGATCTTCGGGACGATCGCTGGCGTGATCCTGCTGAGCGGAGCGACGATCGCGTCGGTGCTACGCGGCGCGCAGGTACAGGCAGCGAGCGCCACGCAGGCGCTGCGCCGCTCCGCCGACGAGCTCGCACACGCCTCGGCGACGATCCGGCCCGCCACGCACTCGGCGCGCAGCTCGCTGGGCATCGATCCGCCGGACACCGACGCGGAGGAGCCGCTGGTGGTACCCGAGCCGGACACCTCGGAGATGATCGTGCGCGCCACGCATGTCGAGGCGCCGCCGATCGAGGCGCCGGCGCTGCCAGAGCAAGCGGACGGCAAGGGCGACGAGACCGAGGCCGGCGGCGAGCCCCGGGGCGCCGACGGCACGCAGGTCGGCGAAGCCCCGGCGAGCCGACCCATCAGCGCCGAGCAGTTGACCCCGCAGGGACGCTACCGTGCCGAGGTCACCGACGACCCGGATTTCGTCTGGCGGGTTCCGAGCGCGCGCTTCCTGGTGCGCTCCACCGGCGAGGCGGCCAAGCCCGACACCGCCGGGCAGGAGCAGGTCGCGCGCGCGCTGCTCGAGGCGCTCGGGCACTTCGGGATCGAAGCGAAGATCGTGGGGCGCGTCACCGGGCCGCACATCACGCGCTACGAGCTGCGCCTAGCGCCCGGGATCAAGGTCTCGAAGGTCGCCAACCTGAAGGACGATCTCGCCTACGCGCTGGCGGCGACCGACATCCGGATCCTGGCGCCGATCCCCGGCAAGACGGCGGTCGGGGTCGAGGTGCCGAACCTGAAGCGGCGGATCGTGCACCTCGGCGACGTCTTCCAGGAGCCACCGCCGGAGTGGTCGCCGCTGACCGTGTGGCTCGGCAAGGACATCGGCGGCCGCGCGATCGGCGCCGATCTCGCGAAGATGCCGCACCTGCTGGTCGCGGGCACCACCGGCGCCGGCAAGTCGGCCTGCGTGAACGCGATGCTCGCGAGCATCCTGCTGCGCGCCAACCCGCACGAGGTGCGGCTGGTGCTGGTCGACCCCAAGCAGGTCGAGCTCAACCACTACGAGGGGATCCCGCACCTGCTGACGCCGGTGATCACGAGCCCGAGGATGGCCGCCAACGCGCTCGCCAACCTCGTCAAGGAGATGGAGCAGCGCTACAGCATCATGTCGCTGGCAAAGACCCGGTCGCTGCCAGAGCTCAACCGCTACCGGCAGGAGCGCGGCGACCAGGAGTTGCCCTACATCCTGTGCGTGATCGACGAGCTCGCCGACTTGATGATGGTCGCTCCCGCCGACGTCGAGGACTCGATCATCCGGCTGGCGCAGAAGGCGCGCGCGGTCGGGATCCATCTGGTGCTGGCGACGCAGTCGCCGCGGGTCGACGTGATCACGGGCATGATCAAGGCCAACGTGCCCTCGCGGATTGCGTTCGCGGTCTCCAGCCAGACCGACTCGCGCGTGATCCTCGACCACAACGGCGCCGAATCGCTGCTCGGGCAGGGCGACATGTTGTTCTCGCCGGTCGGAACTTCGAAGCTGCAGCGGATCCAGGGGGCCTACGTCGATGAGGCGCAGATCGCGGAGCTGACCGAGCACTGGCGACGGCAGGGCGAACCGGAGCTGCGCGCGGAACTGCTGGAGGAGGTCGAGGATGCGGACGGCGGCAGTGGCGAGGGGCCGGACGAGTTCGATCCCGACGAGGATCCGCTGCTCGAGGAGGCGATCTCGCTGGTGGCGCAGATGGGCACCGCCTCGACCTCGATGCTGCAACGCCGCCTGCGGCTCGGATACACGCGCGCCGGGCGCCTGATCGACATGCTCGAGCGGCGCGGCATCATCTCCGGCTATGAGGGCTCCAAGCCCCGCCAGGTGCTGATCAGCGAGGCCGACGTGCCGCGGATCCTGATGCACCTCGCCGAGGGCGTCGCCGGCGCCGGAGCGCGCTCCGCGCCGGGCGGCGTCGAAGCGCCGGCGGCCGAGCCCGACGAGTCCTGAGAGCCTGTCTCGATATCCCTGAGACAGGCCCTGAACCGACCTTCTGCAACGGTCCGCTCAGACTCGGGGACGCCGTGGGCGTAGCCTTGTGCTGCGATGGCTGAAATCGGCTCGACACTGCGAGAGACCAGGATGCGAGCGCGCATCGACATCGGCGAGGTCGAGGCCAAGACCAAGATCCGCGCCAAGTATCTGCGCGCGATCGAGAACGAGGAGTGGGACCTGCTGCCCGGTCCCGTGTATGTCAAGAGCTTCCTGAGGACCTACGGTGACTATCTGGGGCTCGACAGCCGGCTGCTGATCGACGAGTACAAGCGCCGCTACGAGCGTCCGGCCGACCACGACGCGCATCCGATCGCCGCGATCATCCGCGAGCGCGAGCGCGACGCGCGCGGGCCGCTGGTGCCGTCTTGGGCGATCATCGTCTTGGTACTGGCGGTGGTCGTTGTGGCGCTGTTCTTCGTCGGCACGCTCGGCAAGCACAACGCGCCGAAGTCGCCGACGTCGAGTACTCCAACGGCCGCGACGCAGCCCAAGGGCCGCCAGCATCGGCATACGCCCGCTGCCCGGACTGTGGCGACGACTTCGACCAGGACCGCTGCCCCGGCGGTCGCGACGCTCAAGCTCGTCGCGACCGGCCAGGTGTACGTGTGCGTGGTCGACGGCACCGGCCGGAAGCTGATCCCCGGCTTGATCTACGACGCCGGGGGCGAGCCGATCCCCACGGAGACCGCCAGCAAGCTGATGATCACGCTCGGCAACGCGTCGGTGCAGATGACCGCTGACGGTAAGCCGTTCACGGTTACACCGTCCGCGGGCGCGATCGCGCTCGAAGTGCTGCCGTTGCCGGCCGGCGTGAAACCGATCGCGACGGGACCGACCTGCGGATGACCGAGCCAACCGGCGCGCAGGCGACTCGTGAGGCGACCCGTGCTGCCGTGCGCGCCGGCATCCTGGTGACCGGGACCGAGGTACTGACCGGCATCATCAGCGACCGCAACGGCCCCTGGCTGTCCGAGCAGCTGCGCGAGCTCGGCGTCGACGCGGCCGTGATCGCGGTCGTCGGCGACCGGCCCGAGGACCTGCTCGCGGTGTTGGCGCAGATGGAGTCGATGGGGCTGGCGCTGATCATCACCAGCGGCGGCCTGGGTCCGACCGCCGACGATCTTACAGCCGAGGTTGTCGGGCGCTTCTGCGAGCGCGAGATGGTCCTCGACGACCGCCTCGAACGGGTGATCTCCGAGATCCTCGCGCCGATGATGAAGCGCTGGCCAGGACTCGATCCGGAGGCGATCAGGACCTCCAACCGCAAGCAGGCGGTGATCCCGCAGGGCGCCACGGTGATCGATCCCGTCGGCACCGCACCCGCGCTGGTGGTGCCACCGGGACGCGAGCGCATGCCGCCGCGCCCGACCGTGGTGGTGCTGCCGGGCCCGCCGCGCGAACTGCAGCCGATGTGGCACAGCGCCACCGAAACCGAGGCGTTCAAGCAGGCGATCGCCGGCGCGACCGTCTACCGGCGTGAGATCGTACGGTTGTTCGGGATCCCCGAGTCGGAGATCGCGAACACGCTGCGTGCGGCCGCGCAGGAGGGGCTGTCGCTCGAGGCGCTGGAGATCACCACCTGCCTGCGTCGCGGCGAGATCGAGGTCTCGACGCGCTTCGAGCCACCGGCGCAGGGCGCATACGACGCGCTGATCGAGTTTCTCGCGCGGCGCCACGGCGCGCAGCTGTTCTCGCGTGACGGCGCGACGATCGACGAGCAGGTCACGCGGCTGCTGGGGGGCCGTACGGTCGCGGTCGGCGAGTCGTGCACGGGCGGCCTGATGGCGAGCCGCCTGACCCAGCCCGCCGGTGCGTCGGCATACTTCGCCGGGGGCGTCGTCGCCTACAGCAACGAGGCCAAAGCGGCGCTGCTGGGCGTCGATCCCGCGGTGATCGAGCGTCATGGCGCGGTCTCGACGGAAGTCGCGCAGGCGCTGGCCAACGGCGCCGCGCGACGGTTCGACGCCGCGCTGGGCATCGGCATCACCGGGATCGCGGGGCCCGACGGAGGGACCGAGGAAAAGCCCGTCGGAACGGTGTGCTTCTGCGTGAGCGAGGGTGCTGGTGGCGGCGCCGGCGCGCGCTTGACTCGGAGCACGCGGTTGCCGGGTGCGCGCAGCGACATCCGCGATCGTGCGACGACGGTCGCGCTGCACATGCTCGCGAGGCTGCTGGCGGGGGAGCACGACTAGTGGGCTGTCGTGTAAGTTCCGACGGGAATTGCAGGATGGTCCACTAGCGTGATGTCCAGCTAACTGGAGTGACGTGCCGGGGATGATGGGACCGAGCCGGTGGAGGTAGGAGGCGGCGCGGGGAATCCTGGCGGGAGGCGCATGCGCCTGTTCGTGGCTGTCGAGCTGCCGGGCAGGGTGCGCGAAGCGCTGACCGCGTGGCAGCGCTCGGTACTGCCGGGCCGGCCGGCGCTGCGCGCCGTAAAGGCGGAGGGACTGCACATCACGCTGTGCTTCCTGGGCTCGCGTCCAAGCTCCGAGCTGGAGGCGATCAAGTCGGTGTTGCTCGAGTTGGATGGGTTCTCCGCGCCACCACGGCTGGCGCTCGCAGGCGCGCTCTGGCTACCGGTGCGGCGGCCGCGGGTCCTGGCCGTGCGGTGCAACGACGCCGAGCAGGCGCTGGCGCGCGTGCAGGCGACGCTGTCGCAAAGGCTGACCAACGCCTACGGCTACGAGCAGGAGAGCCGCGCATTCTCACCGCACATAACGCTCGCGCGCGTGCGCGCGCGCGAGCGGATCGCGCCAGAGCAGCTGGCGCCGCCACCGGCGCTGGAATTCGATGCGAGCACGCTCGCGCTGTATCGCTCGGACCTCGGCTCCGACGGCGCTCGCTATGAGCCAGTCGCGACCGTCCAGCTGCGGCACTCGCCGACGGGGTACGCGCCTGCCGAGGGGGGCGCGCCTGCCCAGGGGTACGCGCCTGCCGAGGGGTACGCGCCTGCCGAGGGGTACGCGCCTGCCGACGGGGACGCGCCGGCCGGGGACGCGCCGGGCGGGCACGCGCCGGGCGGGGACGCGCCGGGCGGGGACGCGCCGGGCGGGGACGCGCCGGGCGGGCACGCGCCGGGCGGGGACGCGCCGGGCGGGGACGCGCCGGGCGGGGACGCGCCGGCGGCGCGATAATTACGTCGATGAGACGCACGCTGCCGACCGCACCGCTTGCCGCTGCAGCGCTGATCAGCGGTTACGCGGTGGTGGTGGCCAGCGGGTCGCGGCCGCTCGGCGGGCTCGTGATGGTTGCAATCGGCGCGGTCTGCGTCTGGATCTCGGCCGGCCGCGACAGCCGCGCGGTGACGCTGCGCCTCCTAGCTGTCGCCTTCGTAGCGTTCGTGTGCTCGCACCTGCTCGGGCTGCTGATCGGCGCCTGGCCCGCCGTGCTGCTGGCCGCCTGCGCCACCGCCGCAGCCTGCTGGCGGCTCTCGGATGCCCGCCGGCCGGTCGTTCAACCGGGCTGCCCTTAGGCTGCCGAGCCGTCGCAACCCGGACTACCGGGAGGTTGAGCACCTGACAGGTGCCAAACCTCCCGCGGATGGTTGCGTGAGCGGTGTCCGCTTGATCCGAGTGACGTTAGGCACCTCATGGGTGCCAAACCTCCCGGGAGTGCAGTCCCGTCGCGTGAGCATGCCCGATCGCCGCCCCGCGCCGGCTCGTGCGGGCAGCACACCGATCGATCCGGCTCGCCGGCTCAGACTCGCGACTGCGCGACAGCGTCCAGGCCGCGAGCGGCCATCGATGAACGTACCAGTCGGTTTTTGCGCAGACTTGTTCGGCTTTTGTGACGAACACGTCTTGTTCGGTCACAGCACTACGGCTTAGCCTGTCGTTCCGTCCGACGAGTCCCCTACCTTCAAGAGTTCAAAGGGCATGACACAAGGAGCCGAACCAGATGAGTGAGCAGGACAAGGCCGGCGTCAAGTCTGGCGCAGCGTCGGATGCGAAGTCCGACGCGAAGCGTCAGGCGGCTCTTCAGGGCGCCCTGACTCAGATCGAACGGCAGTTCGGCAAGGGCTCGATCATGCGGATGGGCGATCCCGGCGCGAGGGTGGCGGTCGACGCGATCCCCACGGGCGCGCTCTCGCTGGACATCGCGCTCGGGATCGGCGGCGTGCCGCGTGGCCGCATCATCGAGATCTTCGGCCCCGAGTCCTCGGGCAAGACAACGCTCGTGTACCACATCCTCGCGGAGGCGCAGAAGCTTGGCGGGGTGTGTGCGTTCATCGACGCCGAGCACGCGATGGATCCGCTGTACGCCCAGCAGATCGGGGTCGACATCGACGAGCTGCTGGTCTCGCAGCCCGACTACGGCGAGCAGGCGCTGGAGATCGTCGACATGCTGATCCGCTCGGGCGCGGTCGACGTGGCCGCGATCGACTCGGTCGCGGCGCTCACGCCGCGAGCCGAGCTGGAGGGGCAGATGGGCGACCAGACCGTCGGTTCGCAGGCACGGATGATGTCGCAGGCGATGCGCAAGCTGGCCGGCAACCTCAACCGCACGCAGACGCTGTGCGTGTTCACCAACCAGATCCGTGAGAAGGTCGGTGTGATGTTCGGTTCGCCCGAGACCCAGCCCGGCGGCCGGGCGCTGAAGTTCTACGCTTCGCAGCGCCTCGACATCCGCCGGATCGAGACGCTGAAGGACGGAACCGAGGCGGTCGGCAACCGGGTGCGCGTGAAGGTGGTCAAGAACAAGGTCGCTGCACCGTTCAAGCAGGCCGAGTTCGACATTGAGTTCGGCCGCGGGATCTCGACCTCGGGCTGCCTGCTCGACTTCGGCATCGAGCACAACATCATTACCAAGTCGGGTTCGTTCTTCTCCTACGGCGAGGAGCGGCTCGGCCAGGGACGTGGCAACGCCAAAACCTTCCTGGACCAGCACCAGGAGACCGCGAAGGAGATCGAGGCGAAGATCTATGCGGAGCTCGGCATCGGCCGCGATCTCGTCAAGCCGATCGAGAGTCGCGACGCGCTCGCAGCAGTCGAATCGCCCACCAGTCAGGCGGCATGACGCTAAATAGGCATCCTTCCGACATACGTTGACATCGATGCCGGGGGAAGCAGGGGCTGCGGATCAGGCGCAGCGCGCTCGTGAGCTCGCGTACGGCTACATCGACCGTCGCGAGCATACGGTCGCCGAGGTGGCAGCAAAGCTGGCGCGCGTTGGCGTCGATCCCGCCTGCGCGCGGGACGCGATCGACGAGTTGGTCGCGGTCGGCTTGCTCGATGATGTGCGCTTCGCCAAGCTGTTCGCGCAGGACAAGCGCGAGCTCGAGCAATGGGGGGCAGAGCGAATCGAGCGCGGCCTGCTCGCCCGCGGAATCGATCGAGAGCTCGCCGAGGTGACGCTTGCCGAGCACGATCCTGATGGCGAGCTGCGGCGCGCTCTGGCGCTACTCGCGCGCCGCTTTCCGCGGCCGCCGGTCGACCGGCGCGACCGCGCGCGGGCGCTGGGCGTGCTGCTGCGAAAGGGCTTTGACAGCGACCTCGCGGTGCAGGCCGTGCGTGAGAGTGCCGAGGACCGGCGTGAGAGTGCCGAGGACCGGCGTGAGAGTGCCGAGGACCGGCATGAGAGTGCCGAGGACCGGCGTGAGAGTGCCGAGGACCGGCATGAGAGTGCCGAGGACCGGCATGAGAGTGCCGAGGACCGGCATGAGAGTGCCGAGGACCGGCATGAGAGTGCCGGCAACGGGGACGACCGCTCGCCGGCCCGGCGGACCCAGCCGGTGGCGCGCAAGCTCGCCGGATCGTGAATCCCGCGACGGGCTCTCTGAGCGAGTGCAACCGATTGGCGGCGTCACACGATCCGCAGAGGGTAAAGCTCGAGTTCACGCTTATGCCCTCAACGATCGCTCGAGGGTTGCCGGCTGGGAGCGATCGCATCTGCGGCAGTGTCGCGCCCGGCTGCAGAACCCGCGCGTGCCGTTGTCTGCTGACCGTCCCGTTTGCGCGCCTTCGACGCCGGTACTACGATTCGACCCAGTGAACGACCGGCCCGAGGGCCGCGCATAGCAGCAATTTTTCTTAGATCTTGGATACCTGAACACCGTGAACGCAAGTTTCTCTGGGCCGTGCTCCGGCCCGTCTCCAACGCACAGAAGTACCGCCAGCTGATCGCTGCCTTGCGGACGGTCAAGCCGTTCGTGAGTGGTTTTTAGTTCGCGCGTTCGCACGGGCCGCTCGGTCGCTCCGAAAAACGAAATAGGTGCCATGAACGGTCAGGGGTCGGTTACCCTGGACCGCAGGAGAGGAACGGACATGGAGATCATCGCTGCCGCAGCGCTGATAGCCGTCGGCATTGTTGCCGCGGCAGCGGTCTACGCGCGGCTCGGCGCTCACTTGCCGCAGAGCGCGCCACCGGGCCCCGCGCAGCGACCGGCCGCCCGCAACGGCGACATGCCGGATACCTCCGCCGAGATGCTGGAGCGCGAGCGCAGCTTGCGCGCGACCGAGATGGAGCTGGCCAGCGGGCGGGAGGCGCTCGCGAACGAGCGTATCCAGCTGACGCGTGAGCTCGAGCGCGTTTCCGGGTTGTCGGTGTCGCGCGCAAAGCAGATCCTGCTCAAAGAGGTCGAGGACGACGCCCGCCACGACGCGGCTCGCCGAATCCGCCAGATCGAGGAGGAGACCAGGCGCGACGCCGAGCGTAGGGTGCGCAACATCCTGTCGGTCTGCATGCAGCGACTGGCGGCGGGCCACGCGGCGGAGACGACCGTGTCAGTCGTCCAACTCCCGGCCGACGACATGAAGGGCCGGATCATCGGCCGCGAGGGACGGAACATTCGCGTGCTGGAGAACCTGACGGGAGTCGACTTCATCATCGACGATACGCCCGGTGCAGTCGTCTTGTCCGGCTTCGACGGCGTGCGGCGCGAGATCGCCCGGATGACCCTCGAGAAGCTGCTGGCGGACGGCCGGATCCATCCGGCGCGGATCGAGGAGATGTTCTACCAGGCGAAGTCCGAGCTCGAGGAGCACATCGTGCAGGTGGGCGAGCAGGGCGCGTTCGACGCGGGCGTGCAGGGGCTGCATCCAGAGCTCATCAAGCTGCTCGGGCGACTGAGGTTCCGCACGAGCTACGGCCAGAACGTGCTGGCGCACTCGATCGAGGTCGCGCGCCTAGCCGACATGATGGCCGCCGAGCTCGGCGCCGGCGCCAAGACGGCGCGGCGCGCGGGGCTGCTGCACGACATCGGCAAGGCCGTCACGCATGAGATCGAGGGGCCGCACGCGCTGGTCGGCGGCGAGCTCGCGCGCAAGTACGGCGAATCGGAGGCGGTGGCGCACGCAATGGAGGCCCACCACAACGAGGTCGATCCGCAGACGATCGAGGCGGTTGTCGTGCAGGCGGCAGACGCGCTCTCTGGCGCCCGCCCCGGCGCCCGTGGCGAGTCGCTCGAGCAGTACGTGACGCGGCTACGCGACCTCGAGCAGATCGCCACGCGCCACAAGGGCGTCGACAAGGTCTACGCGATGCAGGCGGGGCGCGAGATCCGCGTGATGGTCGCACCCGGCGCGATCGACGACGACGCGGCGACGCTGCTCTCATACGAAATCGCACGGGAGATCGAGAAGGAGCTCGAGTACCCAGGTCACATCAAGGTCACCGTGATCCGCGAATCGCGCGCCGTCGAGTACGCGCGTTAGGGGAATCGCGCTGGGGCGCGAATCCCTTGGAGATTGGGGAATCGCGCTGGGGCGCGAATCCCTTGGAGATTGGGGAATCGCGCTGGGGCGCGATTCCCTTGGAGATTGGGGAATCGCGCTGGGGCGCGATTCCCTTGGAGATTCGCTGCGCGAATCTCCCGGGTTCCTAGGGCCGATCGTGGGAGCCCGCGGGTCCGGCGTGCCGCTAGCGGCTGCCGTAGAGCTCGGGCCGACGGTCGGCTAGGACGTCGTTGCGCTCGCCGGTCCGCTTGTCCCCGGCGCACGCCAGGCGGCACGCCGCGGTCACCGTGAGCGCTTCGTCGCGAACCACGGGGCCGGCGAGCGGAAACCCGTCCGGGTCCACGATCATGCTGCCACCGATCCAGTCCACACCGCGCTCGCGGCCGGCGCGGTCGCACGCGGCGATGAAGATGCGATTGGTCGACGCGGCGGCTTGAACGCGCACGATCTCACCTGGGCGCTCACCCTCGGGATGCAGCGCGCGCGGCCAGTTGACCGGCGCGCAGAGCAGCTCGACTCCCGCCAGCGCCGCCACGCGCACCCACTCCGGAAACTCGACGTCGTAGCAGACCATCAGCCCGATCCGCCCGTACTCGGTCTCGAGCACCGGGGGCGGCCGGCACCCGGCACTGAACACCTCGGGCTCGCGGTCCCACAGGTGCGCTTTGCGGTAGCGGGCGCGCAGCCCGCTGCGATCGACCAGCACCGCAGTGTTTCGCAAGCTCGTCGCGCGCTCGCCGTCGAGCTCGCACAGACCGCCGACGATCACGATCCCGAGCTCGCGCGCGAGCGCGATCCAACCGGACACGGTCGGACCGTCGAGCGGCTCCGCAAGCGACAGCGCCTCTTCACGGTCCACGAACACATAGCCGCTCACCGCCAGCTCCGGCAGCACGACGACGTCGGCGCCCTGCGCATGGGCGTCGAGGATCGCCTGCGATGCGGCGGCGCGGTTGCGCACCGGCTCCCCGAAGCGCGGCGCCAGCTGGCAGCAGGCGACAACGGTTTCGGCAGGTGTGGCCATATCATCGAATCATGCCCGAGATCGCCCCCGCAGCTGCCGGCAAGGCGATCCTCGTGATCGAGGATGAGCCTGGCATCGTCGATTTTGTCGCGCGCGGGCTCGCCGGCTACGGCTACGAGGTCAGCACCGCGCTGGACGGGATCAGCGGCACGGAGAAAGCGCTGCGCCAGCACGTCGACCTCGTCGTACTCGACATGATGCTCCCCGGCGCCAGCGGGATGCAGGTGCTCGCGTCGATCAAGGACGCCAAGCCGGGCGTACCGGTAATCGCCCTGACCGCGCGCGGGGAGATCGACGACCGCATCGCCGGACTCGACGCGGGCCTGGTCGACTACCTGACCAAGCCGTTCTCGTTGCGCGAGCTGGCCGCCAGGATCCGCGCGCAGCTGCGCGCCAGCTCCGAGGCCGGCACGACGACGCTGAGCGCCGCCGGGATCGAGCTGGACCTGCTCAGTCGCCAGGTTCGCCGGGGCGGCGAACTGGTGCGGCTGTCCAGCACCGAGTTCGAGCTGCTCCACTACCTCATGCGCAACGGCGGCCGGGTACTCAGCCGCGAGCAGATCCTGCGGGCCGTCTGGGGCTACGAGTACGACCCCGGCACCAACATCGTCGACGTCTATGTCGGCTACCTGCGCCGCAAGCTGCGGCACGGGCAGCGCGCGGTCCCGATCGTGACAGTCAGGACTGTCGGCTACCGCTTCGATGCCGGCGCCTCCGGCTGAGGCCCGCCGGTCCGTCGGGCCGCGGCGCTCACGCAGCCTGCGCTGGCGCCTGACGGCGTTCGTGGCGGCGGTGATGCTGGCCGCCGCAGCGCTGGCATTCGTCGCGGTCTACTTCGAGACCGGGACGCAGCTGCAGAGCACGATCGACCACGACCTCAGAGACGACGTCAAGCAGCTACAGGCGGCCCTGGCGCCAGTCGCCGGCGAGCCTGCTGCAAAGGTCCGCGCCGCGACGCTGCGGTACCTCGGCGCCCAGTCGTTCACCGCCAGCTCACAGGTGCTGTTCGTCCTGGAGCCTCGTCACGGGTTGCTGGTGAGCAACCACCCGGAGCTGTTCGGCGGCCCGATCGACGATCGTGAGACGGCCGCCGAGCAGGCGGCCGAGAACCGCGAGGGCGCGGCGCTCGAGGTGCCGCGTCCGGGTTACTCGACGCTCCTCGCGGCGGACACCGGCAAGCTCAGGATCTTCGAGGAGTCCGTGAGGCTCAGCGCCGGCAGCGCCGGCAGCGCCGTGATCGGCGCCGGCGAGCCGCTGGCAAGCGTCGATGCGGCGCAGAGCGGGATCACGCGCGCGTTCGTGCTGGTGGCCGGGCTGTCGCTGCTACTGGCGCTGGTCGCGTCATACGTGGCCGGCGAGCGCGTGACGGCGCCGCTGCGGCGGATGGCGGCGATCGCCGCCCGCGTCGATGCCGGCGACCTCGAGCCGCGCATGCCGCAGGCGCTCTCCCGCAGCTCGGAGGTGCGCGTGCTCGCCGAGGCCTTCAACCACATGCTGGACCGGCTGACCGTCGCCTTCGCCGGCCAGCGGGGATTCATCGCCGACGCCTCGCACGAGCTGCGCACGCCCCTGACGGTGATCAGCGGCCAGTTGGAGGTGCTCGCGTCCGGCGATCAGCCGACGGCGGCCGATGTGCAGCGGGTCGAGCAGATCGTGCAGGCGGAGGTCGCCCGCATGACGCGCCTCGTCGACGACCTACTGGTGCTGACGGCCGCCGGCCGGCTCGATTTCCTGCGACTGGAGCGCTTGCCGCTGCAGAGCTTCATCGGCGAGCTGTGGGAGGGGCTCCAACTGACCGCGCCGCGCCAGTTCGAGCTCGCACCGATCCCGGCCGGGACGCTGCGCGCCGATCCCGACCGGCTGGCGCAAGCGCTGCGCAACCTCTTGCGCAACGCGATCGAGCACACGGCACCGGACACCGGGCTCGTGCGCCTGGAAACCTCGTCAATGCCGGGCAACCGGATCTCGTTCGTAGTCGTGGACGACGGCCCCGGCATCCCCGAGGCCGAGCGCGAGCGGGTGTTCGAGCGCCTCTACCGCACCGACAAGGCCCGTTCGCGCAGAGCGGGCGGGTCGGGCCTGGGGCTGGCGATCGTCAGGGCGATCGCGCAGGCGCACGGCGGCGGCGCCACGGCGCTCGATCCGGGACCGCGCGGCGGCGCGCGGGTGCAGCTGATCCTGCCCAACTGGGCGGCTGCCGGGCCGCGCGAGGTCCACAGCTAGCTAGGCTTACCTCAAGATGAAGCGCTACCACCTGACTACGTTTGGCTGTCAGATGAACGAGCACGACTCCGAGCGCATCAAGGGCATGCTCGAGTCGCTCGGCTATTCGGAGTCGCCCTCGCACGCCGACGCCGACCTGATCCTGTTCAACACCTGCTCGATCCGTGAGAAAGCCGACGAGCGGTTCGTCGCGCACCTGGCGGAGGCGGCCGCGCGCAAGCGTCGCTCGCCACACACGCTGATCGGCGTCGGCGGCTGCTGGGCCCAGTCGGTCAAGGAGGAGGTGTTCGCGCGGTTTCCGTTCGTCGATGTCGCGTTCGGCCCGGGGCAGGTGCACAAGCTCGCCGAGTTCCTGACCAGCGACTCGATCACGGCGCAGGGCTTCTTCGAATTCGAATCGTTCACCGGGGACCTGCCGGCAAAGCGTGCACGCGACTTCCAGGCATGGGTCCAGATCAGCGTCGGCTGCAACTGCGTCTGCTCATACTGCATCGTCCCGTCGACGCGCGGGCGCGAGCGCAGCCGTGATCCCGGCGAGCTCGTCCAGGAGGTGGCGCGGCTAGCCGGTGAGGGCGTGCGGGAGGTGACGCTGCTGGGCCAGAACGTCAACTCCTACGGGCGCGATCTGGACGCCGCGCGGCGGACCTCGTTCGCGGAGCTGCTGGCGCGGATCGACGCGATCGAGGGGATCGAGCGGATCCGCTACACGAGTCCACACCCGAAGGACATGCGGGAGGACGTGATTTGCGCGCACGCCGAGCTCCCGTCGCTGTGCGAGCACATCCATCTGCCGCTGCAGTCCGGCTCGAGCGAGGTTCTCAGGCGGATGCGCAGGACCTATTCGCGCGAGCGCTATCTCGACCGGGTGGCGCTGATCCGCGAGCACGTGCCCGACTGCGCCCTGACCACGGACATCATCGTCGGGTTCCCGGGCGAGACCGAAGCCGACTTCCAGCGGACCTTCGAGGTGGCGCAGGAGGTCGGCTACGACGGCGCCTTCACGTTCATCTACTCGCCGCGGCGCGGCACCGAGGCGGCGAGGCTGCCCGACCGGATCCCACACGAGGTCAGCGTCGAGCGGATGACACGCCTGGTCGAGGTGATCCAGCGCCGAGCGGCGGAGCGCGCGCAGCGGTTTGTCGGCCGCTCGCTGCAGGTGCTGGTCGAGGGACCGTCGCGTAACGATCCGGCACGGTTGCGCGGGCGCTCGCGTCACAACAAGGTGGTCAACTTCGACGGCGTGGCGCAAGCCGGCGAGCTGCTCGAGGTGCAGATCACCGACGCGACCAGCCAGACCCTGTCGGGCCACGCGATCCAGCCAGCCAACTACACAACTGTCGGATTGCGATGAAGCCGCGCGAACCCAAGCGGCTCAGGGACATGCGCCTGGAGGGGATGTTCGAGACTCGCAGCGAAGCGTGGGAGGCCGCCGGCCTGTCGCTGGAGGTCAACGAGCACCAGAGGCGCCGCGCCTGGCGCGAGCTCGCGGTGCTCGTCCCGGTGCTGATCGGCGTGTTTATCGCAAAGAGCCGCGCGATCGATCACATCAACGCGCTCCGGCTGCCTCGCAGAGGCTTTCCCCATGGCTCGTCGTGGATCGTCGGCACAACACCGCTCACGATCGTGGCGGTGGTGGCCGTACTTGTGCTCGGATGGTTGATGTCGCGCGATCTTGCGCGGATCGCACCGACCTTCTTCAACCGCATGGATCCCGCCACAGCCGGGACGGTTGAGTTCGTGATCCGCTTCGCCGCGGTCGCCGCGACGATCTTGGGAGCGCTCGCGGTCGCCGGAATCAAGCCGGCCGCGATCGCGGTGGGCGGCGCTTTCACCGCGGTTGTGCTCGGTCTCGCGGCGCAGCAAACGCTCGGCAACGTGTTCGCCGGCATGGTGCTGTTGACCGCACGCCCGTTTCGGCTCGGCGAGCTCGTGCGGCTGCAGGCAGGCGCGGTTGGCGGCTTCATCGAGGGCGTGGTCAGCTCACTGGGTCTGCTGTACACAACGCTCGCGCGCGGCGAAGACAGGATCATGATCCCCAACAGCGTCGTCCTCGCGGCCGTCGTCGTGCCGCTGCGCGAACCCGAAGCGGTGGATGTCAAGGTTCGGCTGAGCTCGGGTCTCAGCATCGAGCAAATGCAAGCGATCCTCGAGAGCAGCGTCTCGACTGAGACGCGCGCGCCGGCACGTGTGCTGCTGGAGGAGATCGACGGAGACGACGTCGTGGTGCGCGTCCAGGCGACACCTGAGCAGGCGACCGCAGGGCCCGCGCTTGCCGACGAGATCATCGCGGCGCTGAGAAGCGTGACCGCCGAGCACACGATCGCCTCGACCGGTAAGAGCCTGTCTCAATAAGCAGCGGTCTGAGCGCCTTCCAAGGCCCCGCGCCTACTAGATACACGTCGAACACCTGTTCGACCGCCGGATCGCCAGTGCCCACGGGCGATTCCGCCACCTAGCACTCAACCGAGCTGCGGAACCCGGGCCTAAGCGAACGGCCCGCAAAGCGGTCGTTTCGAGCGCTCGTCGCGGCGCTTGGGCCCGATCTTCGTTTCGCGACGCCCGGCGCCGGAACCGGCGGTCGCGGGTCTGGCGCGCGCAGCGCGACTCCTCATGTCCTGATGTTCCCGGAGAGATTCGCGGCAGCGAATCTCTCAAAGGAGTCGCGCGCAGCGCGACTCCTCATGTCCTGATGCTCCCGGAGAGATTCGCGCCAGCGAATCTCTCAAAGGAGTCGCGCGCAGCGCGACTCCTCATGTCCTGATGTTCCCGGAGAGATTCGCGCCAGCGGATCTCTCAAAGGAGTCGCGCGCAGCGCGACTCCTCAGGGCCGCTTGTCGATCTGCCTCGAAGCGAGCTTACCGGCGACCTTGTCGCCGCCGGCGAGGCGCTTGACGGTGGCGGAGATCCCCGGCGCGATTGTCGACAGGGTGACGCCCCAGCGCACCAGCACCGGAGCCACGGTGACCTCGGCGCGGTCGTGCTCGATCGCCTCGATGACTGCGCTCGCAACCTCCTCGGGCGCGCTCGTACCGATCCCCAGCGGCAGCTTGACGCCGGCGTCGGCGAACATGCCGGCGTCGCGGATGAAGCCCGGGAGCACGACCGAGACGCCGACGCCCGCGCCGTGCAGGTCCTCACGAATTCCGAGCGCGAAGCCGCGCAACCCGAACTTGGTCGCGCTGTACATCGAGGAGACCGGCGAAGCTGTCTTGCCGGCCAACGAGGAGATGAACACGAGATGCCCGCGGCGGCGCTCGATCATCCCCGGCGCGAGCGCGCGAGCGAGCATGATTGGCGCCCGCAGGTTGACGTCGAGGATCGCGTCGATCTGAGCAGGCGTAAGCTCGGTCACCGCGCCGCTGGCGGGCAGCGCCGCGTTGGCGATCAGCACGTCGATCTCGCCGGCCTGCTCGATCAGCCGCTGCAGATCGTCACGGTCGGCCAGATCACACGCGATCGCTTTCGCGCCGAGCTCGGAAGCGAGTGGCTCGAGCACCTCTGTGCGGCGACCGCTGAGGATCAGCTCGGCGCCGCGAGCGGCGAACCCGCGCGCGATCGCATCGCCGATGCCGCCGCTGGCGCCAGTCAGCAGGACTCTGCCGTGCACGAGGCTCACGACGCTTGACCCGGTCTTCCCGCTGGCGGCACGTCTGCACGATACTGCAACCGATGGCGCCCCCGGAGGTGATCGCGCTGTTCGGACCGACCGGCGTCGGCAAGACCGGGGTCGCGGTCGCGCTCGCGCGTGAGCTGCGCGTCCGCGGCGAACAGCCGGTGGCCGTCTCAGCAGACGCGCTGCAGGTGTACGCGGGACTGGAGCTGCTGACCGGCGCCGCCGGCGCCGCGCAGCGCGCCGAGCTCGAGCACCGGCTGATCTCGTTCCTGCCAGTCGACGCCGTGTTCAGCGCCGGCCAGTATGCCGAGCTCGCCCACGCCGAGATCGACGAGCTCCTGCAGGCGGGACGCAGGCCGATCGTCGTTGGTGGCACAGGCCTCTATCTGCGCGCCGCGCTGACCGAGTTGAGCTTACGACCGCCGCCACCCGAAGGTGTGCGCGAGCACTGGCTGGCGGAGCTCACAGCACGCGGTCCGGCAGCGCTGCACGCGATCCTCGCCGTCCGCGCGCCGTGGGCCGCGGCCGAGATCGACCCGGGCGACCGTCAGCGGATCGTGCGGGCACTGGAGCTGCTGGATGCCGGCGAGCTGGAGCCGCCCGAGGGCGAGTCCCAGCTGTGGACCGCCGCGGTCCGGCGCCCGACGCTGCTGATCGGGCTCGTGCGCGAGCGTGAGCAGCTGTACGCCCGGATCGACGCGCGCGTCGATGCGATGCTGGCGGCGGGCGTGCTGGAGGAGGTACGCCGCGCGAGCGTAGCCGGCGCAAGCGTCACCGCACGCAAGGCGCTCGGCTTCCAGGAGTTGCTCAGCGGCGACCTCGAGGGCATGAAGCGTCGCACGCGCAACTACGCGCGGCGGCAGATGACGTGGATGCGCAAGCTGGCGGGCGTCAACGTGATCGACATCACCGATCGCGATCCGGGCGCGGCCGCCGGCTCCGTGCTCGAGCTTTGGCTCACGCTGAGGGGCCACGACGACCACTAATTCCACCATCTCAGCGTGGCGTGCTACGTATTGCGCCATATACGCGCAATAAGTAGCACGCTCTTGCCGCGTTACCAGTTGATCGGCATGAACGGGTACATGATCACGGCCGCCGCGAGCACGGCGAGGATCCAGATCCCGACCAGCCACCGGCGCCGCCGCAAGCGGAGCACCAGCGCCGCCACCGCCAGGTAGATGCCCGGCATCACGATGATCATGTAGTAGAGGTAGCTGGTCCGCTGCCAGATCAGACTGAAGACTTCGAACGGCGCGAACGTGCCAAGGAACCAAGCCAGGCCAAGCATCGCCGCCCCGCCAGGCGCCAGCTCTGCGCCACCGCCAGCGCTCGCCTGACCGGCGGACCGCGGTCCGCCGGCAGACCCCGGCGCGGACTCCAGCGCGGATTGCGGCGCAGCGGAGCCCAGCAGCCGGCGGCGCGCAGCCGCCTGCCACACGCCGAACCCGGCAACGCACAGCGCGGGTAGCGCCAGCAGCATGATCGGCGGACTCACCATCCCGAGGAACAGCGACTCGGGATGGTCATGCACGAGCCCCGGCGCCGAAGCGCCGGGAGCGATGCTGAGGTAGACGATCGGCTTGTAGTCGACCAGCCACTCCCACGGGTAGGACGCGATCCCGCGCGGCCCGTTCGGGCTCGTCAGGTTGGCGCCGTAGCTGATCATGTGCGCCAGGTGGCCGAGCGCGCCGCCCGGCACGAGCCGTCCGGTGCCCGGGTCATACGGCGGCGCGATCTTGCCCATCAGCGCCAGCAAGCCGATGAACGCGACGGTGGCGCCGCTGACCAGCAGCGCCAGCCGCGCGCCGGTGCGCAGCAGAGCCCGCCGCGTCGGGCGCTGGCGCTGGGAGAGCGCCGCCAGGCACTCGAACACGAACGCGACCGCCAGCGCGTAGACGGCCACCTCCTTGCAGGCCGCACCCACGCCCAGCACGAGCGCCGCCGCCAGCGGGCGGCGGCGGAGGTACAGCGCCATCGCCCAGACCATCGCCGCGACCGCATAGATGTCGAGCGTGCCGATCCTGCCCGCCACGAGCAGCAGGTTGTCGGCGCTCATCAACGCCGCGGCGCCGAACGCCAGCCAGCGTCCCGCGCCGGCCGCGCGCGCCAGCGCCCAGGTCCCGAGGATCGCCAGCGAGCCGGCGATCAGGCTGCCCAGACGCCACGCGAGCGGACCGTCGCCGAGCAGCTCGATCGAACCGGCGATCACGAGCTTGACGAGCTGCGGATGCTCGGCGTTGGGGTCATCGCCCAGCGGTGCGGTGGCGTAGTGAGCGCCGGCCGGCGGCCGGATCCCGGCGATCACGCGCGCGGCGTTGACGTAGTAGACCTCGTCGAAGATCTGCAGATGATCTGAGACGGCTGTGCACGGGCTCTGGCACGGATAGCCGAGCCACGCGACGCGCGCACCGAGCGACAGCACTGACACGACCGCCAGCAGGATGACCTGCAGCGGCACGGACCGCAGTCGAGCTCTCATCGCGAGCGACCCTAGCGTGCCAGCGCGACCTCGACCCGGTTGCGCCCGCTGTCCTTGGCAACGTACAGGGCGCGATCAGCAGCCTCATACAACGCCGAGGCGCTCGCGTTGCCGTCCCAGGTGACGACGCCCAGCGAGCAGGTCTCGCCGCCGGGCATCGCCGCGCGTACGCGCTCGGCTACCAGGCGCGCATCCGCAGGCGGGCAACTCGGCAGGATCAGCGCGAACTCCTCGCCGCCGACGCGCGCGAGCATGTCGGTGGCGCGCAGCTGGCGCGACCAGGAATGCGCCGCCTCCTGCAGAAGGCGATCGCCGCTGGGGTGGCCAAAGCGGTCGTTGTATGACTTGAAGCGATCGATGTCGATCAGCACGAGGCTCAGCGGCGTGAGCTCGCGGCCGGCCCGCTTGAGCTCGTGCGCAAGCGTCTCCTGCCAGACCCGCCGGTTGGCGAGGCCCGTGAGCGGGTCGGTGCGCGCGGCCTCCTGCAGAAGCGCTAGCAAGCGCGAGCGTTCGAGCGCGACCGCGGCGTGGTGCGCGAGCGGGCCGATCAGGCGCCTGGGACGCTCGATGTCACGCAGCTCGCCCAGCCACAGAATCGACAGCACGCCCGTGAGCCTGCCGCCACTGGTCATCGGCTCATGCCAGGCGCTGCCCAGCCGGAGCTCCGGGTCGAGCGTTTGTAGCGGCTCCCCGGACGGCCCGTCCGCGTCGAGCGCCTCCATCTGCTCGACGACCGTGGTCGCCCCCAGCGCGCTGCGCTGCGCCCCGGCTCGCGCTCGCTGCGCAAGCTCGCCGAGCGCCTGCGCGGGCAGCGCACCCTCGCAGCGACGCACATCCAACTCGCGGCCGGTCAGCTCCCACAACAACACCGCAACCGCGCCGGTCGCGCCCAGCACGACGGTGCAGATGATCTCGGCGGCCTGATCGGGATCGCTGACCTCCGAGAGCGTGCGGCTGACCTCGGAGAGGATCTCGAGGTCGGTGGCGTAATCGAGCAAGCGCTCCTCGCGGGCTGCATAATCGTCCGCCGTGCGGAGCTCGACCGGGCGCCGAGCAGACGGCCCGCGGCGTCGGACCGCGTCGATCAGCGCAAGCGCAAGCTCCGCTGCCCGGCGCTTGGCGGTCACATCAGCGCGAGCCAGGGCTCTGACGCTGGATGTCCTCATAGGCGTTTGATCGGACAGCGGCGCTTGCACCTGAAGCGGTCGGCGTCCAGGGTGCCCTTAGACTCCTGCCGTGGAGTTCGAGAAGTGGCAAGCGCTCGGCAACGACTATCTGATCGTCGAGCACGCGCGCCTGCCGTTCGAGCTGACACCCGCCAGGATCAGGAAGATCTGCGCGGCGCACACGGGCGCGGCCGCGGATGGGATCCTGCTGCTGTCGGCGACCGCGCAGCCGGGCGCGGTCGCGCATATGCGGATCTTCAATCCGGACGGCTCGGAGGCCGAGCTCTCGGGTAACGGCGCCCGCGAGGCGATCCTGTACCTGCGGCGCAGCGGCTGGACCGACGCCGAGCGGTTCTCGCTGCTGACCGCCGCGGGCGAGATCCGCGCGAGCATCAGCTCGGCATCGCACTGCACGATCGACATGGGGTTCGCGCGGCTGCAAAGCCCCGACTACCCCGGCGGCGCCCGGCGGGGCGCCGGCGAGCTGACCGCCGGCGACGTCAGCTGGCGCTTTCAGCACGTCGCCGTCGGCAACCCTCAGTGTGCGATCGAGGTCGAGTCCGTGCGCGAGCTCGAAGCGATCGATCTGGCGGCGCTAGGGCCCGAGATCGAACGCCACGCGCTGTTCCCCAACCGCACGAACGTCTCCTGGTTCGCAGCGATCGAGCCCGGGCGGATCCGCACCCGGATCTTCGAACGGGGCGTCGGCGAGACCTCGGCGAGCGGCACAGGCGCGACCGGCGCCGCCGTCGCACACGTGCTCGCAGGCGGCCGCTCGCCGGTCACGGTGCTGCTGGACGGGGGCGAGCTACAGGTCGAGGTGGGGGAGGGGCTGAGCATCAAGTTGAGTGGCTGGGCGCTGCCGGTGTTCAAAGGCAGCCTCGCCCCCGAATTCGTGAAGGAGCTGCATGCGACCGAGTAAGCGCCTGGACCAGATCCCCCCGTACCTGTTCGCCGAGCTCGAGCGCAAGATCGCGGCCAAGCGCGCCGCCGGGATCGACGTGATCAGCCTCGGGATCGGCGACCCTGACACGCCCACTTATGCGCCAATCGTGGCTGCCGCGCGCGAGGCGCTGAACGACCCTGGCACGCACCAGTATCCGAGCAACCGTGGCCGCGCTGAGTTTCGCCAAGCGCTCGCCGCGTTTTACGCGCGACGCTTCGGCGTGAGCCTGGATCCCGACAGCGACGTGATGCCGGCGATCGGCGCCAAGGAGTGCATCTTCAACTTGAACCTGGCATTCCTCGATCCCGGCGAGGTGGCGCTCGCCTCGGATCCTGGCTACCCGGTCTACACCAGCGGGCCGCTGATGGTGGGAGCGGAGCCGGTCCGGATGCCGCTGGTGCCCGAGCTCGCGTTCGCGCCCGATCTCGACGCGATCCCGGCGCAGGCGCTGGCACGCGCGCGGCTGATGTTCATCAACTACCCCAACAACCCGACCGGGGCGGTGGCACCCGACGGGCTGTTCGAGCGCGTCGTCGCGCTCGCCCGCGAGCACGAGTTCCTGGTCGTGCACGACAACGCTTACAGCGAGACCACGTATGACGGCTACGTGGCGCCGTCGTTCCTGGCGACCCCCGGCGCCAAGGAGGTCGGCGTCGAGGTGTTCTCGCTGTCGAAGGGCTACAACATGACCGGCTGGCGCTGCGCGGCGATCGTCGGCAATGCCGATGCGATCGCGCAGTACTGGCGGCTGAAGTCCAATGTCGACTCGGGCCTGTTCGAGGCGGTGCAGCTCGCCGGCGCGGCAGCGCTGGCGCCCGCTGTGGACCGCTACGTCGCCGACATGAACGCCGTGTATCAGCGCCGCCGGGACCTCGTCTGCGACGCGCTCGCGCACGCCGGCGTGCGCGTCACGCCGCCGCAGGGCACGATCTACATCTGGGCGCCGGTCCCGCCCGGCTTCGCCACCGCCGCCGCCTACTGCGAGCACGTGCTCGAGCAGGCCGCCGTGGTGATCTCGCCGGGAGGCGCGTACGGCGCCAGCGGCGAAGGCTACTTCCGGATCTCGCTGACGACCCCCGACGATCGCCTGCTCGAGGCGGTCGATCGGCTGCGACGCCTGTAGGCTGATCGGACCTGGCGCAGCCGTCTAACATCGGTGGTGTGCAGCGAGCGCGAGACGGACGCAACAAACCTACCCATGACGCCAACGGCCAGCGGATCGTCGGTCGCGCGCGGCAGCGCGCGTTCATGGTCGCGGCCACCCCCGATGTCGGGGAGCACGACCTCTCGGAGCTGCGCGAGCTGCTGCTGACCGCCGGGGTGGCCAGCGTCGGCGAGCTCGTACAGCAGCGTCAGCAGCCGCACCCGAACACGTATCTCGGTGCCGGCAAGCTGGAGGAGCTGAAGCTCGAGGTGGCGCAGGCGGATGCCAACCTCGTGGCCTGCGACGACGAGCTCTCGCCGCGCCAGGAGCGCAACCTCGAGCAGGCGCTGGGGATGCCGGTGATCGACCGCACCGCGGTGATCCTCGACATCTTCGCCGCACACGCGCATAGCGCCGAGGGCAAGCTCCAGGTGGAGCTCGCGCAACTGGAGTACAACCTCGCGCGGATGCGAGGCCTGTGGTCGCATCTCGAGCGGCTCGGCGGCGGCATCGGCACGCGCGGACCGGGAGAGACTCAGATCGAGACCGACCGCCGCCTGGCGCGCGACCGGATTGCAGCGCTGAAGCGCAAGCTCGCGCACGTGCGCAGCAATCGCGAGGTGATGCGCGCCGAGCGCGACCGCGCGCAGCTGCCGTCGGTGGCGCTCGCCGGCTACACCAACGCGGGTAAGTCGACGCTGCTCAACGCGCTCACCGGTTCCGACGTCGGCGTGCGCGACCGGCTGTTCCACACGCTCGATCCGACCACACGCGTGCTGCGCGCCGGCGGGCGTGACTACCTGCTGACCGACACGGTCGGCTTCATCCGCAAGCTGCCGCACCAGCTCGTCGAAGCGTTCGGCGCCACGCTCGCCGAGACGCGGCTGGCGGAGGTGATCCTGCACGTGGTCGACGCGTCCGCGCCGGAGGAGGAGATGCTGGCGATGATGGCCGCCGTCGAAGACGTGCTCACCGAGATCGAAGCGCTCGAGGCGCCGCGCGTGCTGGTGCTCGGCAAAGCCGACCTGATCGATGCGGAGCGCCGGGCCGAGCTGGCCAACCGTCACCCGAGCGCAGTGCTGGTCTGCGCGCCGACGGGCGAGGGCTTGCCGGCGCTGATCGAGCGGATCGAGCTCGAGTTCGCGCGCACGCTGCGCAAAGTCGAGCTGCTGATCCCATACCGCGAGGGCGGGCGACTTGCTGAACTGCACGGGCTCGCAGGCGACCTGGTGCGCGAGGACACGCCCGACGGCGTGCGGGTCACGGCGTTGCTGGCGCCCGCGGCGGCGGCCCGCTACGAGCCGTTCGCGCGGACCGGACAAGCGCTCGAGCAGTGAGCGTGCTGCGAGTCAAGCGCCTGCACCCGGGCGCGAAGCTGCCGACCCGCTCGCATCCGGGTGACGCGGGGCTGGATCTGTACGCGCTCGAGGGGTGCGTGTTGCACGCCGGCCAGCGCACCGCGCTGCGCACGGGGATCGCGGTCGAGATCCCCGCTGGACAGGCGGGTCTCGTGCTGCCGCGCTCCGGGCTCGCCGCGCAGCACGGGATCGCGCTCGTCAACGCCCCGGGGCTGATCGACTGCGGCTTCCGCGGCGAGCTTGCAGTGCTGCTGCTCAACACCGATCACGACCATCCCCACACGATCGCGCCCGGCGACCGGATCGCGCAACTGGTGCTCGTCGACGTGCGCACGCCCGAGGTGCTCGAGGCAAGCGAGCTGGCGGATTCACAGCGCGGCGCCGGCGGCTTCGGCTCAACCGGTTCCTGACGGCGGGAGCAGGCCGTGCGCCTGCAGGAACTCTCGAGCGACCCGCTCCGGGTTCTCGTGCCCGAGGTCGACCTCGGCGTTCAGCTCGCGCATCACGCTCGTGCTCAGCAGCGCGTCGACCTGGTCGATCGTGCCGGCGAAAGCCGGTCCCTCGGCGGCGAGCACCGCGCTGGTGGCGACCGGCACGACGTTGCCGAAGCCGAACGCATGGCGGGGATCGCCGAGCAGCGTGTAGGTAGAGCCGCCCAGTTCGCCGTCGGTGCTGTTGACGTATGCGGCCTGCACCGTTCCCGCACTCAGCGCCGCGTACTGAGCGCCGATGTAGAGCGACTGGACCTTGGCCGGCATGAAGCCGTACGCCTGCTCAATCGCGGGCAGACCGGTCGGACTGGTCTGGAACTGCAACGGCGCGCCGAGCGTCAAGCTGGTGGCGACGCGCCGCAGGCCGTACAACGAGCGCAGACCGTTCTGGACGGCGTACTGCATCGTCACGGCGATCCCGGCCGTGTCGCTGAACGGCGTCGGCTCGAGCAACGCCAGTCCGTTGCCGGCGGCCCAGCGCTGGCCGGCCGCGTACGCGCTGGCCGTTGACGAGAAGCCGTTCCCGTACCCGGCGATGTCGCTGTCGAACAGGTTCAAGTACTCGGGATAGATGTCGAGCGTGCCGTCCTGCATGGCCTGCAGCGACACCGAGGTGGTGCCGATGCTCTGGGACAGCGTGGTGGTGAAGCCTTCGGAGTCGAGCGCCAGCTGATACAGCTCGCCGAGGATGAACTGCTCGGTGTAGTTCTTATCGCCGATCGCCACCGGCGGGCGTCCGGTACCGGGCAGCACCTGCGTGAGAGTGGCGCCCGAGCCGCTCGCCGAGGTCGTGGTGACGGTTGAGATTGAGGTCGAGGTCGAGGTGACAGTCGCGGTCTTGATGGTCGTCAGCGTGCGGGTCGCGCTCGAGCCACAGCCGCCGAGCGCCAGCGGCAAGACGAGCAAAGCGGCGGCGGCGACAGCAGCGACAGTGCGCATGCTCACAGTCCCGCCGCACGGCGGGCGTCGGCGTGAGCGAGTAGCTCGAGCTCATCGTCGAGCGCCGCCAGCGGCTGCGCCACGCCCAGCGCGGTGCGGATCAGCCAATCCGCGAACCACGCGTTCTTGGGCAGCAGCGGCCCGTGCAGGTAGGTGCCGATCACGTTGCGCGCGCGCGCACCCTCGTAGCGGTCGACGCCGTTGTTGCCGTGTCCCTTGAGGACCCGACCGAGCGGCACCGCCTGCGGGCCAAGGTGGGTGCGGCCGCCGTGATTCTCGAAGCCCGCCAACGTACGTGGCCGGCCGGGATCGAGCGTAACCTCGATCGCGACGTTGCCGATCAACCGCGGGCCGTCGGAGCGCGCGGTGGTGAGGTCGAGCAGACCCACCCCCGGCAGCGTCTGCTCGCCCATCTGGTAGCTGTGACCGAGCAACTGGTAGCCGCCGCAGACCGCGAGCACGACGGCGCCTCTGGCCGCTGCGCTGTGCAGCGACGCGCGCTTGCGCTGCGCGAGGTCGAGCGCGCACAGCGCCTGGTCTCGGTCCTGACCACCACCGATGTAGTAGAGGTCGGCGGCGTCCGGGTCGAGATCCTCGTGCAGGCCGGCACCGCTGAGCGCGAAGCCGATGCCGCGCCACTCGCACCGACGCTCGAGCATCAGCAGGTTGCCACGGTCCGCGTAGATGTTCATCAGATCGGGGTACAGCGCGCACACGCGCAGGGTCATCGCGGCCTCAGGCACCGAACATCACCACCTCGCTGCCGACGTGCTCGAAGGTCGGCGCGATCCGCCTGACGCCGGCGGCCCGCAGGCCTGCCTGCGCGGCTTCGCGCTGGAGCTGGGCGACCGACAGCCGGTCGAGCCTGATCCGATCCTCGCTGCAGGTGCGCTCGCCCGCGGGGCTGACGATCTCGCGCCGGCGCTCCAGCACAAAGCCTTGGCCGCCCTCGTCGAGCACAGCCGTCGGCTGGCTGAAGTAGACGAACCCGTCGCGCTCGCCGACGTCGGGCAGCGGTCCCGGCTCTCCATCGTGCAGCTCGAAGCACTCGAGCGCCGTCGCGATCGCGATCGCGATCGCGCCATCCGGGCCCAGGTGACGCCGCGCACAGTCAAGGAAAGCTAGGCGGCCTGCTGGGCCGCCGAGCAGCTGGATGGTCTGCATCGGCACGACCACAAGTGCGAACAGGCTTCCCAGATCGAACTCGCGGGCGTCGGCGAGAACCGTCTGCAGCGGCAGCTCGGCGGCGTTGCGCGCGAGCTCGGCCAGCAGCTGCGGATCGCGGTCGAGCGCCGTCACGGCATAGCCGGCGCGGGCGAGCGCGCCCGCTACGCGTCCGCTCCCGGCGCCGACGTCGAGCACCGGTCCGCCGTACTCACGCGCGAGTGCAAGCCACAGCGGCAGGTCCTGGCGATAGGAGCCGCATTCGAGCTCGTGCCAGATCACGACCTCGTTCACGTGGCGTGCTCCCAGAACTGCGAGACGTATCCGCGTGCCGAGAGCTCCTCGCGGAGCGCCAGCAGCGCCGTGTAGGTGGGCAGCGCAAACAGCTTGCAAGACGGCGCGCGCGCCAGCGCGCCGTCGAGCGCCGCCGGCAGATCGGCCGCCAGCGAGAGGCGATCGACCGGCACGCCCGCGTACTTCAACCGCACTCCCAGCTCCGCGGCTCGCGTCCCGGAACAGGTGACGCTGCACACCCGGGGCGCGATAAGCTCGAAGTCAGCGTCCCAGATCCAGGAGACATCGCGCCCGTCGGCGGTCAGGTCGTTGAGGATCACGAGCAGGTTGAGCTCGCCGTCCTCGAGCGACAGCGTCCGCAACAGCTCGTTCGCGCCCGCGGGGTTCTTCATCAGCAGGATCGATAGTTCGCTGTCGCCGATCTTGACGCTCTCAGCCCGGCCGAAGGCCGCCGTCACCCCCTCCAAGCCGGCGACGACATCGCTGAGCGGCACGTCGAGCGCCAGGCAGAGCGCCGCTGCGGCAAGCGCGTTGTAGACGTTGTAAAGCCCGGGCAACGGCAGTCGCACGTCGGCAACGCCGACCGGGGTGCGCAGCGTGAAGCTCGCCGACGCGGTCCCCTGGAGCTTGATCTGCTCGGCGCTGAGGTGCGGATCGGGCCGGCGCTGGCCACAACTTGGGCAGTGGTAGCGGCCGAGATGGCCGAGGTAGATCGCGTCGTAGGCATATGCGGCCCCGCAGCGGCGACAATGCTTGGAGTCTGCCGCATGCTGCATCGTGGCGAGCGCCACCGAAGGGTCCGCAACGCCGAAATACAGCACGTCCGTGGACTCGCGGCCGAGATCGGCGATCAGCGGGTCGTCGGCGTTGAGCACCAGCTTGTTGCCGGGAGCCAGCTGCGTGACGACCTCGGCCCAGCGCTCGGCGATCGTCTCCAGCTCGCCGTAGCGGTCGAGCTGATCACGGAACAGATTCGACAGCAGCAGCGCGCGGGGGTTCAGCGCTGGGGTCACACGATCCAGCCAGAACTCATCGACCTCGAACAGCCCCAAATCCCCATCGATCCCCCCGTGCCGGCGGGCGGAAGCGAGCAACGTCGAGGCGATCCCGCCGGCCATGTTCGCGCCCTCGCGGTTGTGGACCAGCTCGATGCCCGCGTGCCGGAGCACAGAGGCGGCCATCCCGGCCGTCGTCGTCTTGCCGTTGGTGGCGGAGATCAGCGCGCAGCCGCGCGCCAGCCGGCCGGAGAGCTCCGCGAGGGCGTTCGGCTCGAGCGCTATCAACAGCTTGCCCGGGAGGCTCGTACCGCCACCGCGCCCGGCTCGGCGGGCAAGCTCGCCGACCCCGCGGGCAACCGCAATCTTCGCGCTCAGCGTTCCGACCAGGGTCCTCACAGCGGCACGACAACGTTGATGGCGCCCGGCAGGCAATTGACCGTGACCGGAAGCTCCGCGATCGGATCACCGTCCGCGTACATCGTGAACGGGCGGTCGGCGCACACCTCGATCCGCTTGCAGCGCACGACCTCGACGTTGGGAAGCTGCACATGCGTGCCCTTGAAAACCTTCGGCAGGCTGCGCAGGAACTGCAGCCTCGAAACGTCGGCGATCAGAACGACATCGAACAGGCCGTCATCGAGCAGTGCATCAGGTGCAAGGCGCATGCCGCCCCCGTAGGTAGAGGAGTTCGCGATCGCCACGTTGATTCCCCGGAGCGTACGAGGCACGCCGTCGAGCATCAGCTCGAACTGCGCCGGCTTCCAGCTCAGCAGCGCCCGCAGGCCGGCGTAGGTGTAGACGAAGTCCCCGCGCACGATCCGAGCGTCGTTCGCGATCCGGTTGGCGGCGGAGTCGAAGCCGCAGCTGGCGATCGACACGAACGTCTGCGCCCCGACCTCGCCGAGGTCAAGCGAGCGCACGCGCCCGTACGCCAGCACCGCACACGCGGCAACCGGCTCCAGCGGGATCCCGAGCACGCGCGCGAAGTCGTTGCCGCGCCCGCCGGGCAGCACACCGAGCACCCCCGAGGTGTTTCTCAGCGCGCCGGCCAGCGCCCTGACGAGCCCGTCGCCGCCGAGCGCGACCGCCGTCTCGCCGCGCTGCAGGGCACTGCGCGCGAGCTCGCGCGCGTGCTCGATGCTGCGCGTGCGCTCGACGTGGAACTCGAGGCCGTGATCGGTCAATGCCGCCTGCACCCGCGGCAGGGCGCGGGCGGCGCGACCGCCGGCCGCGATCGGATTGACGATCAGCGAGAGCATCACTGCGCGAGCACCAGCGTGCCGAGATCGAATGCGATCGCGACAGGCGCGGGATCGGTGGCCTGCGCCGCCTGCTCGCGAGTGGTCACACCGCTCAACACGACCGCTCCGTCCAGCCCGGCGGCCGCCGCGCCGGCCAGATCGGAGTCGAGACGATCGCCGATCACGAGCGTGCGGCCGGCGCCCCAGCGCTCCAGTGCCAAGCGGAAGATCAGCGGATCAGGCTTGCCGACGGTGCGCGCCTGGCGCTTGGTCGCGAACTCGAGCGCGGCGACGATCGCACCGGTGCCGGGACTCGAGCCGCCCGTGTCAGGAAAGGTCGCGTCGCGCGACCCAGCGAGGATCTGGGCGCCGCTGAGCACCGCTCGCAGGGCGGTACGCAGCTCGTCGTAGTTGAACTCGTCGTGACCGACGACGACCACGACATCGGCCTGCTCGGCCGTGGTCGTCTGGTTGAGGATGCGAAAGCCGCCGTCGGCGACGTGACGGAAGACGGCGGGCGCGCCGATCACGAACGCGCCGCCGGGCGCTGCCTGCGCGAGCGCGAACTCGATCGCGGTGCCGACGCTCACAATTTCGTCGGTGGCGGCGCGACAGCCGAGCGCCCAGAGCTTGCGCACGTACTCCTCGGGCGAATGACGCCCGTCGTTGGTCACGAACGCGAGCGAGATGCCCACTTCGCGCAGCGCCGCCAGCGCCTGCGGCGCCCTGGCGGTGGCAAGGCCACCGACCCAGACGCAACCGTCGAGGTCGAGGATCACGTGATCGTAGGCTGCAAGCAACGGGGAGAGCGGCACGGCGCCCCGGATTATCGCCGGGCCTCGCCGCGCATGCCCCGGCCGGCACCGTGTGCTTTCCTTCGCATCCGTGCGCAAGCTGATCCTGATCGCGTTGGCAACAGTCGGGCTGGCGGGCTGCGCGGGGACCGCTTCGACGACCTACACGACGCCGGCCAGCACAGTTGCTTCGACCTCGGTCGCGCGGTCGGACGCCGCGAGTCCCTGCCGGACCGTCGCCGCGCCGCCACCACGGGCAGCGCAGCATCTGCAGCCGCCCGGCTACAGGCTCGACCCGTCCAAGACCTACCTCGTGTCGGTGAGCACCAATTGCGGCTCGTTCGAGATCGAGCTCGACGTCAAGCACGCGC
The DNA here is from genome assembly GCA_963709135.1 of uncultured Solirubrobacterales bacterium. Classification (GTDB taxonomy): domain Bacteria; phylum Actinomycetota; class Thermoleophilia; order Solirubrobacterales; family Solirubrobacteraceae; genus Palsa-465. Next base: position 1,337,498 of record CAVPVI010000015.1, read on the forward strand.
CGAAGACCACGGCGTCGTTCTACGCGCTGGTCAAGCGCGGGTTCTACGACGGCCTGATGTTTCAGCGGGTCGCGACCGGGTTCGTGATCCAGGGCGGCGATCCCTACGGCAACGGCACCGGCGGACCGGGCTATACGGTGATCGAGCCGCCTCCGCGCAACCTCCAGTACGTGCTCGGCACGGTGGCGATGGCGAAGACCGTGGCGCAGCCGGCAGGCGCCTCGGGCAGCCAGTTCTTCATCGTCACCGCCGCCAACGCGACCGTCTCGGACGGCCTGCAGCCCGACTATGCGCTCGTCGGAAAGGTCGTCTCCGGCCTGAACGTGGTGAAGGCGATCGGCACGTTGCCGACCAGCCCCTCCGGCGACGACATGCCGATCCCGCCGGTCGTGATGTCGAAGGTAACGGGGGAATCGCGCTAGCGCGATTCCCCCGTCGCGCAAGATCCAGGGCATGCGCTGGAACGCGAATCACCCGGATTTTCTATAGACCGATGTTCCCCGGTCTAGACCGAAGGAGAGGGAACTTCGGTCTAGAAAAGCGCGGGCTGGGGCTCCTCGGTGGGGTCCGCGAGGCAGTCGGGGCCGTCGTAGCGGGCGTCGTTGACGGCTGGACCGACTGCGCGCAGCGTGGTGGCGATCGCCGGCGCCCGCGCTACCAGGTCCGCCAGCAGCGCCGCCGGCGTCGAGCTCGCCAGCCACAGTTCCTCGGCGTCGCGCGGGAGGATCAGCGGCATGCGGTCGTGCAGCGCGGAGATCTCGCCGCTGGCCCCCAGCGTGATGATCGAGCAGGAGCGCAGCGGCTCGCTGGCCGCGGGAGACCGCGCCTCGCGCTCGCTGTGCCACACCGACCACAGCCCAGCGAACGCGAACGGTTCTTGATCGGAACGCGTGATGTGCACTGCCTGCTTGCGAGAGCGTTCCGCGCGGCGCCACTCGTAGAAGCCGTCGGCGATGACCAGGCAGCGCATGTGCGCGAACGCGGTCCGGAAGGCTGGCTTCTCGGCGACCGTCTCGGCGCGCGCATTGATCAGCCGCAGTCCGATCGCCGGGCTCTGCGCCCAGGCCGGCACCAGGCCCCAGCGCAGCAGCTCGCCGCGCCGGGTACCGTCACGCGCGGCCGTGACCGCGAGCACGTCGTCACCCGGCGCGACGTTGTAGCGCCGGCGGATCTCGACTGTCTCGCCGACGGGGAACCGAGCCCGGATCTGAGCCGGGTCCGGTATGGCCAGCGTGTAGCGTCCGCACACGGCCGCAAGCGGCGCTCAGCGGCCGCGCGCGGCGATCTGCTCCGCGCGCTTGGCTTGCGCCGCCTTCTGACGGCGGCGGCCGACATACACCGCCGTGCCTCCGGCGACCAGCACCAGGACCATCGTCCAGAAGATCCGCAGATCCAGCGAGATCCCGGCCACGGCGCCGATCGCGCTGACGATCCCGAACGCGACCGCCAGGATCAGCACGATCAGCACGACCACGATCGCAACGCCACGCAGCCGCGGGAGCATGCCGGCGCTCTTCGGCGGCGCGATCAGACCGAGCAGTCTCAGGCCCCGCAGCTGCTTCTTGCTCGGCGCCTCGACACCGAGCCGCTGCGCTGCGACCTTGACGTCGTCAGCGCGGCGCTCGGCGATCGCCAGCGCGTGATCGGCAACGCGGCGAAACTGCATTCGCTCCTGCGGGCGAGCCGCCACCAGCGCGCGCTGGAAGTGGGCGCGCGCCGCCTTCGCGTCCATCCGCTCGGCCGCGCGCGTCCCGAGCACGAGCTGGGCATGGGCCTTGTACTTGGTCTCGGCCGCGAGCTCTTCGTCGGAACGCGACTCGAGCTGCTGGATCGCGGCCATCTGACCCTTCTGCTCGATCCGGATCGCGCGCTGCTGCTTTGCCATGCCGTCAGTCTAATCGCCGCAAGCGTGCGATGGACGGGAGCCCGCTGTGGTTGACAGATGCCCGACGTTTGCTGACAATCGCGGCATGCCAGGTGCGATGCGGCGACCGCCTCAATGACAACTTGGAAGGATCGACTGATGGCGAAGTTCCTCGTGACCTATCACGGCGTGCCGGCGCTGACCGACGCGACGATCGCTACGCAGACCCGGGAGGCCGTGGCCGCCTGGACGGCAGCGACGGGAAGCGCCGTGGTCGACCCCGGCGCTCCCGTGCGAGCGCTCACCCAACTCGCCTCCAGCGAACCTCAGCGGCGTAGTGACATCGACGGCTACAGCGTGATCGAAGCGGATTCGATCGAAGCCGCCTCCGACCTGCTGCGCTCACACCCACTCCTGGCAAGCGGTGGCACGTTGCAGATCAACGAACTGCTCGCCTAGCCGCGGAGCCGCTGCGCGGCTCCGTTGGGAGATTCGGCGGAGCCGCTGCTCGCGGGGGGAGATTCGGCGGAGCCGCTGCTCGCGGGGGGAGCGGTTTGACAGGCAAAGGTTCGGTTGCTAATCTTTTGCCACCAAAGGACTTCTCGACCGACCGGCAGGCCTCACGATGACTTCGCTTACACCAGAAGACGCGCAGAACAGACCGCATTCCCCGCGCGTCGAACCACACGTGAGGCGGATCGCGATCGTGGTGATCATGGGCTTGATCATGTCGGTGCTGGATACGACGATCGTCAACGTCGCGCTGCATGATCTCTCGCTCGATCTGCATTCCTCGCTGAATGCGATTCAGTGGGTGATCACCGGCTATCTGCTGTCGCTCGCCGCCGTGATCCCGGTGACCGGATGGGCGGTCAAGCGCTTCAGCGCCAGACGGCTCTACCTGATCGCGCTGGTGGTGTTCACGGCCGGTTCGGCGCTGTGTGCGCTGGCGAGCAGCAGCGGTGAGCTGATCGCGTTTCGCGTATTGCAGGGGGTGGGGGGCGGAATGTTGACGCCGATCGGTCAGATGGTGCTCGTCAAGGCCGCCGGGCCGCGCAACCTGCCGAAGGTGATGAGCTTCATCGGCGTCCCAGTTGTGCTTGCACCCGTGTTCGGCCCGACGCTCGGTGGACTGTTGCTGCAGGGCGTCGGGTGGCAGTGGATCTTCCTCGTAAACGTGCCCGTGGGAGCGGTCGCGCTGATGCTTGCGCTGCGGTTACTTCCTCACGATGTGGCGGGCGCCGAGCACGCCGGCCGCCTCGATCTCACCGGGTTGCTGCTTGCGGCCGTCGGTGTCGTCGGCATCACCTATGGTCTCTCCGAGAGCGCCACAGCCGGGAGTCTGACTGCGTCCTCGGTAGTCGTCCCGGTGCTCACGGGGATCGTGCTACTGGCGCTGTTCGTGGTCCACGCGCGGCGCACCGAGCATCCACTGCTGGACCTTCGCCTGTTCTCGAATGCCGCATTCCGGGCCGCGTCGATCGTCACCTTCTGTCTCGGCGCGGCGCTGTTTGGCGCAATGATCCTGATGCCGCTGTACTTCCAGACGGTACGCGGCGAGGACGCGATCAACACCGGCCTGCTGCTGATCCCTCAGGGCCTGGGCAGCGGCCTTGGGATGTTCCTGTCGGGGCGCGCCACCGAGCGACTCGGGGCCGGGCGTACGTCGCTGATCGGCGGCCTGATCCTTGTCGCGGCGACGATCCCGTTCGTGGCAATCGACGCGACCACGCCGTTCGCGATGATCGGCAGCGCGATGGCTGTGCGGGGAATCGGGATCGGCCTGGCGATCATGCCGGCGATGACCGCCGCCTTCTCGGTCCTCAAACGTGAGCAGGTCGACGATGCCAGCCCGCAGCTGACAGTGCTGCAGCGGATCGGGGGCTCGCTGGGCACGGCGATCATCGCGGTCGTGCTCCAGCGACACGTCCAGGACGCCCACAGCACGGCAGCGCTCGGAGCCGCCTTTGCGCAGACCTACTGGTGGGTGATGGCGGTGACCGTGGTCTCGCTGCTTCCGACGCTCGCGTTGATGCGGATCGAACGCCGGACTCGTCGGCAGACCGCCGCGGGCCCGGTCGCGATCGAACCAGCCTTGCTGGAGGCCGCGTGAGCGTCGGCGGAAAGGCGCCGAGCGTCGAGGGAGAGCGACCCGCCGGCAGCGACCGGGATTGGCCCAGGGCCGCGGCGCGGCCTGAGATCGAGCAGCTGCGCTCAGCACTCGCGCACATGCTCGCGGCCGAGCGGCGTTTGCGCGGCCGCGACCACAAACGCGCCGGCGAGCTCACCGTTGCCCAGCTGCGATCGCTGGCCGCCCTCGGACGCCAACGCGAGATGACCGCCGGACAGCTGGCACGCAGCGCCGACCTCAACCCCGCGACCGTGACCGCGATGCTGGACCACCTCGAAGCCGCCAACATCGTCACGCGACATCGCAGCACCGAAGACCGGCGCGTGTGCAACATCTCGCTGACCCCCGAGGGCTGGGAGCTGCTGCAGAGCAAGCTCGCCGACTGGCAATCGATCTGGGAGCAGACGCTGGCCGACGTCTCCGACCGCGAACTGGAGATCACCGCCCACGTGGTCGCGCAGATCAGCCAGCTCTATGACTCGCTCAACGAAAAGCTCGACGACGCATAGTGTCCTCGACGGATCGCGTTCTAGTGCGGCTATAGGAAAACGGTCTGCTCGGCGATCCCGGCGGCGCTCTCGGGGATTCGCTCGATCGCGCGGGCGGCGAGGATCATGAATGCCGCCCACTCCCGTACAGGAGCGCTGCCAACAGCGTATGTTGGGCTCTCCGATATCGAAGGGAGCTCATGCGAATCCTGATCACGGGTGCCTGCGGCGTGACGCCGCGAGCGATCGCCCGTTCATTACACGTCTGCCGGAGATTCTGTGATGCGACGCTGATCGGCACCGACCGGGGCGGCAATTGGTACGGCTTCTACGAGGGCCTGTACGACCGCGTCTACCTTGTGCCCGATACTCGTGATCCGCGATACGTCGAGGCGATACACGACATCTGCCGCAAGGAGGCGATCGACGTCGCGATCGTGTCGCCCGAGACGGAGGTGCTCTTCTGGAGCGCCCGAGAGTTTCCGGTGCCCACGCTACTGCCGCCGTCAGCCGTTGTCATGGTTGCGATCAGCAAGAAGAACCTCTACGACGCTCTCCAGGACAGCGGCCTGATTCCCAGCTACACGATCGTTAGCCGTGTCGATCTGCTGGCACGCCACGGACTTGATCTCAGCCAAGGGCCCGCCTGGCTGCGCGACTTCTCCGATGCGTCCTCGAGCGGCCTGGGGTCGATCTTGGTGCACGATCAGGAGCAGGCGTATGCGTGGGCGTACCTGAATCCCGGGATCGCCGAATACATGGTTGCCGAGTACCTCCCGGGAAGGAACTTTGGCTGCTGCCTGCTCTTCCACGACGACAAGCTGCTCAAGGTCGGCTGCTTCGAGAGGGTCGACTATTTCATGGGGCATCTCGTCGTGTCAGGTATCACCGGCAACACTTCGCGTGGCAGGCTCGTCAACGATCCACGGCTGCGAACGATGGCCGAGCAGGCAGTTCGGACGATCTCACGGCAGCGCGATGTGGCGGCGCACGGGCTGTTCACGGTCGACCTGAAAGAGGCGGTCGACGGCTCGCCCAAAGTCACAGAGATCAACATCAGGCACACTGCCCCGGCCTCTTCGCTGACCGCCGGGGGAGCCAACCTGGTTGAGGCTCAGGTGCTTGCGTCGCTTGGCCGATTGGACGAGATCGGCGACGTGATCGCCGAGTTCCCCGGGGACAACGTCTTTCTGCGCGACATCGACGGGTTACCGCTATTGCTCACGAACGACCGCAAACTGGAGGTGGGCGACTTCATCGAACGCACGAGTGAGAGTTCGGCGGCATAGCGCAGCGGCTCGAGATTTACGCCACGTGGCCACCATCTAGCGCCGGCCCGTGGCCCGAGCGCACGCTTATTTCCAAAGCTCGCCGCTTGCGAGTTCGACGGAGTTTCCGGCGGGGTCACGGAAGTAGATCGAGGCGATCTCGGCTCCCCAGTGGATCTCGCGTTCGATCTCGATCTGGTGCTTGGATAGATGTTCGCGCCACGCGTCGAGGCTCTCGACGCGGAACGCGACGTGACCGGCGCCCCGGGCGCCGTGGGATGGGACTCGACGCCCTGGTGCGGCCGCCGCCGCAGGATCGAAGATCAGCATCACGCCTCCGCGCGGGAGGCGTAGCGCGGCCATCAGGTTGGGGTCCGTCTCGATCAGCGGTAAGCCCACAACGTCTCGGTAGAAGCTCGCGAGCTCCTGGACTCGGGAGCCGTAGAGCACCGTCTCATAGAGATCGACGATCCGAGGCTGAGGCTGGGGGGGAGGCGGGCTCACGATCCGGTGTCCAAATATCCAAGGATTCTGCCACCCTGTGGCGTTCGGGAACTGCCGGTGGAGAAGCTCGGGGAGTTGCTCGACGAGGAGTTCCAGGTGCTGACTCGGGTGTCAGAGAGCGTGGCTGCCTCGATTGAGCCGCGTCGCGAACTACCCCAATTCGAGGAAGCTTTGTCGGCATCCCGCGACCCAAGGCATACATCGGTACTCCAAGGTGTAGGTGATCCACTCCTGAGGACCTTGATCGGTGGGGATTCGACCTTCAGACTGGGTCGCATGGTTTGGGGGCGTTCCAACAACCAAGCAGGGGCCGCGCGAATGTCGGATCTGAACGACGGGCGCCTCGGACATAGGAGTGGCACTCCGCTGGCGCGTCCGCTACGTCTTCTGATCGCCGATCACGCACCGACGCGGCTGGGAATTCGGATGGCGCTCCAGGCCGAAGTCGATGTTTGTGCGGAGGCCGCTGACGCCGAGCAGGCGGTCCGTGCGGCCAAGCGTGAGCAGCCCGACGTGTGCCTGGTGGGACGCGAGATCTCAGGCGACGGCATCGCCGCCGTGCGCGGAATCTGCCGCGCGGCGACGAGTGCCGCCGTGATCCTGCTCGCCCAGTCCTCTAGCGCGGATGACATGTTGGAGTCCGTACGCGCCGGCGCGGTCGGGTACGTACCCGGGGCGCTGGATGCCGAGCGTCTGCGTCGCATCATGCGCGCGATCGCCGGGAATGAGGCAGTGATGCCTCGATCCATGATCCTCGAACTCTTGCTGGAGTTGCGCGGCGCTGGGGCGCGCGGCGATGGACTGACAGACCGGGAGTTGCAAGTGCGCGGCATGCTGCGGCGCGGGCACACGACGGCCGAGATCGCTGGGCGGCTCGAGATCACGCCCGTGACCGTGCGTCGACACATCTCAGAGGTCGTGCACAAGCTCGGCGTCGAAGATCGATCTGCGCTGACGGTTTCATAGCACGATTGTCCACGACGGCCGATCGACTGGCTGCGCGAGCGACACAGGGAAACGGACGCCGCGCCGGGGCGCGGCGGCCGCGTTTCGGTTGTTAGGAAGGGACGCCGGTCGCGAGCCCGGAGTAGCCCGCGAAGCAGTCATGTGCAGGCGTACCAGACCCGGCCGGCCAGTTGACGCCGTCGTTGTAGAACACATCGACCTCCTCCCCGTCGGCCGCGATCTCGGTCGAGCTGCTGGCACTCCCTACCTGGGCGAAGGCACCGGGCGCGAGCGGGTTGCTCACCGTGCTGTCGAGCGCGTCGCTGTCGGTGTGGATGTTGATCTTCGTTGCGGCTGGCATCGGGCCGTTGCCGTCCAGATCTGCGACCGTGTCCGCCGTAACGTCGAACGTGACCTGGTTCTGGCCGTTCACCGTGGAGCAGGTCGAGCTGAACGTGAAATCCCCGACGGTCCCCACGATGAGCGTCTGCCCGGCCGACAAGAAATGCTCACTGCCCGATCCGACAGCCACCGCGGTCGGGGCCTCATGGAACTCGTCTACGGCGGCGCACAGCAGCGGCTGAAACGCGAGCGTCGGGTTGCCGCCAGACAGGATCTGGTTGCTGTTGCCAAGGTGGATGTTCAGGTACCAGCCGCTCGCTGGCGGCGGGGACGCGACTCCGGTCACGGTACGAGTGGCGTGGATGTCCCCGCTCGCATCGGCGACGAGGTCAGGCAACATGTACACCACGGCTCCCTGCTGCTGGCAGCTGCCCGCATGGATGTGAGCGGCATGACTGCTGCCGGGAACGAACCCGCGCGCGCTCACGTCCACCGTCAGCGACTGCGCCGTGGCATCGTAGGTGACCGTAAAGCTGCCGGCTAGCTGTGACCCCCATCCCAGCATCGATCTCAGCGCCAGCTGCACGGAACCCTGCAAAGGCGAGGGAATGTTGACGCACGCGATCGGCCGGTTGGGGTTCTGGCCGCCCCCGCTTGACGCCGGCGTCCCCAGCAACAATGACACCGAAGCGGCATTGGCTGACTGATGCTTGGATACCTGGAAGCTGGCTTGCAGCTCTCCGGTTCCCTGCGCCTGCACCGCGTGCACCCCCGAACCACCCGCAACGGCATTGCAACGGCCCGTGGACAGTGCCACCTCGTGCTTGCTGCCAGGCGTTAGACCGAGCACGTTGAGGGCGAGCGCAAGGCCTCCACCATGAGTACTGTTCACCGTCACGCTACCCGACGGCATCGAGCCCAACGGCGTCGGGACAGCCGCCATGCTAGTCGTCGCAAACGCGAGACCCGCAACAATCGTTGTCACTGCCGCGACCGCGTATTTGAACCTGAAGGGCATATATGCCTCCGATAGTCGGCCCCGCCACCGACACCGGACACAAACTTACGGATGTCCCTTTAGCGCGGTGCCAAGGCAAGATTAACTAATTGCTGCTCCGGCGGACCACCTACATCCAGCCGTGCCTCCCGACCCGACGGGGCAACCTGAGACGCTGGCGCAGGCTATCAGTTTTGATGGACTCGCTAAGCGACGTCCTCGTCCGCGTCGGTCAGCGCCCACGCGGCCGGCTCGTCCAGCTACGTGCGGCGATGCCAGACCGTGGGGGCGGCCGCGTTCTTGAGCTACGTCGAACGGGCGGTCTACCGAGCCGCCGCTGAACGCCGCCAGGCCCTGGCGAGCGACCCTGCCGACCAGTGACGGGCGCACATACAGGGCTTCCACCCGGCAAGCCCGCACGTCCGCCAGCCGCCGCAGCTCGCGCTCGGCCGCTTCGCGCTGCCAAACGGTTGCAAGCGCTATTGCGCACGTCGACGCCACTTGTCAGGTGCTGACGCGTTCCCTATCGGCGCGGCGTCTGCGAGCGGTACAGCGGTTTCTGCGTACCGCGGCGCGGTTATCTACCGATGACAGGCAACGGCTAAACGGATAGCGTGCTGGCCACACGCTCGGAGGAGACGCGATACCCGCCAACGATCAGTTGACTGCGCTCGATGCCACGTTCTTGGAGCTCGAGCAGGCTGACGACAGCGCGCTGATGCACATCGGCGCGACGTTCGTGTTCGGCCCGCTGCCGGGCGGCGGGACGCCGGCGATCGGGCAGCTGAGAGAGCATCTCGGGCAGCGCTTGGAGTTGTTGCCGCGCTACCGGCAGAAGCTCGACGCCCCTCGTACGGGCGGACTGGCGTGGCCATCGTGGGAGCGCGATCAGCGCTTCGAGATCGAAGCGCACGTGCGTCACGCGAGGCTCCCTTCGCCCGGGGATGAGCGCGAGCTGCTGAGCTGGGTTTCGGACTTCTACTCACATCGCCTGGACCGCAACCGTCCGTTGTGGGAGATGGTGCTGCTCGACGGGCTCGCGGACGGGCGCTGGGCTTTGGTGACCAAGACCCACCACTGCCTGGTTGACGGCGTTGGCTCGGTCGGAGTCGTCGACTTGTTGCTTGACGCGCTGCCCGGTCGGGAAGAGCAAGCGGCCCCGCGCCCTACGCAGATTGAGGCTTTGGAGCAGCCCGGTCACGGATGGCTCCCGAATCCGCCCGCGTCGATCCGCCAGGCGGCCGGCACAGGTCTCGCTGCTGCTCGCGCCGGCGCGCATGCGCTCATGCATCCGCGTGAGGCGTTGGAGCGATCGCGGGAGGTGCTCGACCTGTTCGTCCGCGACGAGCTGATCGCTGCGCCGCGCTCAAGTATCAATGTGCCGACCGGCACGACGCGGCGGATCGCGACCGCTGGCGTCGAGCTTGGGGAGCTGCAGACCATCCGCTCGGCGTTTGGCGGCACGCTCAACGACATCGTGCTGTGTGCCGCCACCGGCGGCCTGCGCGAGCTGTTGCAAGGGCGTGGCGAGGAGTTGCCGCGCCGCGGGCTGCGCGCACAGGTGCCTGTGAACATTCGTCACGTCGAGAGCGACGGCGATCTCGGCAACAAGGTTTCGTCGCTGTTCATCGAACTGCCGGTGGCCGAGAGCGATCCGCTGCGCCGCTACGAACTGGTGCGAGCCGCGGCCCAGAAGCGAAAGGCGAGTGGACAGGCGCTCGGCGCCGGCGCGGTGGTCAGCCTCACCGGACTCGCGCTGCCCGTGCTGCATGCCAGCCTCGCCCGCATGATGTACTCGAGGCGACTGTTCAACATCACGATCACCAACGTAAGGGGCTCGCCACGACGGCTGTACGCGTTTGGCGCGCCCGCGCTCGACCTCGTGCCGATCGTGCCGCTCGCGGCCGAGCACGCGCTCGGGATCACGGCCGTTTCCTACGCCGGCGAGCTGACGTTCGGCCTGGTCGCCGACCGCGCCGCAGTTCCCGATCTTCACATACTCAAAGACGGCATCCTCAACTCCGTACGCGAACTGGCGTCGCTCGCGCGCGCGACAGCAGCCGAACCCGAACGACCTTGACAACTCCGCCCGGTGCCTTAGCTCTGTCTGATGTCATCATCGGCGCGGGGTGGCGGCTAGGAACGCTCGCACCTGATCCTCATTTGACGAGCTCGTCGCGGTCGCGTACGCCAAGCTTCTGTACGAGCTTGGAGATGTGGCGCCGGACGGTCACGCGGGAGATCTCCAGCGCTTCGGCGATCTCGGCGGTCGAGTTGCCGAGTTGCAGCTTTCTGAGGATCTCGGCCTCGCGCAGTGTGAGGCGGTCTTCGGACTCGCGCTCGAGCTGCCTGAGCTCATCGATCAGGGCGCGGACCATCGAACGCGGCACCGCCGCTTCGTTGTCGATCACGAAGCTGATCACGCGCTGTAACTGGTCGGCGTCAAAGTGGCGCGGGACGAGCCCAACAGCGCCGGCGCGCACCGCGTGCAGCAGTTCACCCGTGTCTTCTCGATCAGAAAGCAAGACGACTGCCGTCTCGGGCACCAGCCTGCAGATCTCGCGGATCGCCGTGATCCCGCCGCCTGGAATCGACTGACCGATCAGGGCGACGTGGGGCCGCTCAGCGCATGCCGCGCGGATCGCCCGCGTGCAGCTATCGGCCTCGGCGCAGATGGCCGCATACCCAGCGAGCGCGAGGCGAACTCCGAGCCGCGTGGGTGCCGCCTCGGCGACGAGGACGCGGACGGCCTCACGCCCGACGGGCCACTCAGCCGCGATATCTTGGCGATTGTTGTTGATAAGGCTCTCAGCGCTGCTCACGGCGCCACCTCGAGCGAAGCGCCTGAAACGGGTGCCGAGCCCACGCCAACCTGCATCCAGCGGCGCCCCGGCAGCTCGCCGGCGCGCATCGGTCCGCACAAGTGTTCTAACACTTGCTCCGACTATAACTCCATGTTTATGATTATTGGATCGAACATATGTCCAGGGGCGATCGGCATGCCGGCCGGCTCGTAGGCGCGAAAGCCCTCGTCAACGTCCGCGCACCAGATACACGGCTCGCTGTTCAACCATCGCTCACGCCGCCGACCTGCCAGCGCGAGCCCCGGATCGCCCACGGGACGATGTGCTCGAGCCTGCAAAAGACGGCGCGGCGCCTGACTGGCCGTGCCCGGGCGGCGTGTGATCGGCGGATTCGACGCTGATTTCAGCCGGGTGCGGCAGTGAGCCGCGTTTCGCCCGCGTTGAGCGTCACGGGCTGCGCCTCGCCGACGGCGATCGTCACCGGCGCGTCGGCGTAGACGGTGAGGGCGTCGGGCGTCGCGCGCAGACGCACCGGCGTGCCGTGGTAGCGTACACGCACCTCGAGTGCGGCCCAACCGGATGGGAGCCGTGGGGCGACACGCAGCGCGTCGGCAGCGGGCCACAGACCCATCAGCCCGAACGCGACAGCTCGCCAGGTGTTGCCGAGCGCGGCGGTGTGTAGTCCGGCACGGGCGGGCGCGGTGTCCTGCGCGAGGTCGAGCGTCGCGCTGAGCCGCAGCCACGCGAGGGCCTCATCAGGGCGTCCCGCGCGGGCGAGCGCCTCGGCGCTCGATCCGGGCGAGAGCGAGCTCTCATGCGTGGTCCGCGGCCCGTAGAAGTCGAGGTTCGGCGCAAGCGACCCCGGCGCGACCTCCTCAGCGACGTTGAGGTGCAGCATCAGCACGTCGGGCTGCTTGATCAGCTGGCTGCCGTTGGTTGCGTCGTAGCCGACGGTCGCGGGCGCCGAGAGCGGGCGCGCGCCGAGGTCGGTGGCGAGTAGCGGCTCGAGCTCGAAGAACCCGGTGAACTGCTCGTATAGGCGTGTGTTCGCGTCGAAGCCGTCGATCATCGCGTCTGCGATCTCCAGCCACCCGTGCGCCTCAGAGCGCAGGACACCGCTGCCGTAACGCTCGACGTGCGCGGCTGCCGCGCGCAGGTTGCACCGCGCCATCACGTTCGTGTACGCGTTGTCGTCGACGTTCTCGTGATACTCGTCAGGCCCGATCACGTGCCGGATGTGACCCGCCCCAGCCGTGTCGCGCTGCACGCGCGAGGCCCAGTAGCGGGCCGTCTCGACCAGCAGCGCAAGCCCGCCGCCGCGGGCGAACTGCTGATCACCAGTCCACGCCAGGTAGTGCGTGACCGCCCATGCGATGTCGGCCGTTACGTGTTCCTCCAGCTCGCCCGTCAGTACGCGCACGACCTCACCAGCGTGGTCCTGCATCGCCGTCGGGGTGACCTCGTCGCCGCGCGCCGCCGACTCCCACGGGAAGCGCGCGCCGCGGTGGCCCGTGCGCGCTGCGTTGGCGCGCGCGGCGTGCAACCGCCGCGCGCGATACCGCAGCATCGCCCGTGCCGCCTGAGGATGGGTGGCAGCGAAGAACGGAAGCACGAACACGTCAGCGTCCCAGAACACGTGCCCGCGGTAGGCGTGCCCCGTCGTCCCGCGGGCACCGAGTCCGGCCTCGCCCTCCGATGCGACCAGCGCATTGAGGTGAAACTGCGCAAACCGCACCGCGTGCTGCAGCTCATCGTCGCCTTCGATCGTGACCTCGCAACGCGCCCATCGCCGCGCCCACGCTTCGCGCTGCTCGGCCACAAGCGCGGTGAACCCGGCCCGCTGCGCCTCGTGCAGCGGCGCGACCGCCTCGCCCGTATCCGGCACCCGGTACGGATCGATCGCAAAGAACGCCAGCCGCTCGAGCCGCCGCGCGTCGCGCTCCTGGGCCGCCGCGACGACCGCGCCGCCCGGAACCCCCGCGACGCTGAGGATCTGCAGTCCCTGCGGCGCTGGCTCCTCCCGTGCCTCGGCGGACGGCGCCACCGGCGCTGGCGCTCGCAGCGGCGGCCCGTCGCCAAGCAGAGCAGCGTCGCCGTCGGCTCGCAGCACGTAGGTGCCCGGCCGCGCCAGACAGCAGAAGCTCCTCACCACAGCAGACGCATCGCCGTCGGCGATCCGCTGCTGCAAGATGCCGGTGCGCAGGTCGAGCTCTCGCGCGATGGTCATCCCCTCACGCCACAGCAGTCCGAGGCGACTCGGGTCCGGCAACGCGAGCAGATCGCTGTCCGGGCCGGTATGCCCGAACAGGCCAGGAGCCTTCGCGCCCGGAGCGCAAGCGGAATGCTCGAGCGCCGGCGCGCCGGCGACGCTGATCCGCCCGTCACCGTGCTCCAACCTCGCCTCGTCCGCGACCTCCCGGCCCGGGCGCGACTCAGGAACGGACACGATCCACGACACAGCTCGCCAGCCTATCGCCTGGGCAGCCAACGATCTGAAAGATCCACGCCGCCGATTCGCCTGTGCCGTCGTGGCGCGCTGGTTGTCATCGTACTGGCGTCGGTGGAGATCCGGACCCGGATCGCCGCGTTCGCGCCTTTGCTAAGGGCACCCGCGCCCTAAGCGGACGCCGAGACGGTTTCCACCGGCGCGCACTCGGCGAATGCTTCGACGAGTCGCTTGCGCTGAAACGCGGCGGTGGTCGGGCCGTTGTCCTGCCAGCGTTTGGCGGCAAGGCCCTGCATCAGTGTGTCGAACGTCGTGCGGGCTTCCACAGCGTCAGACTCGCGCGGGGAGTTTGCTAGCAGGAGCCCTTCGGCTGCCCACAGGATGCTGTCGGCTTCGGCGTCAAACAGCTTTACGTTGCGGAGCTCCTCAACCAGAGCGCGAACTGCTTTGTAAGCGTCGTAGCGGGTTGTGCGGGTACTGTCCATGACATGCTCTCTTCGCTGGAAGATGTTCATTGACTGTAGGGAAGATATCGGCAGGCTGACCGGAAACTTGCGGCGGATTCGGTCCACGAAGGCTGTGTGGGCGAGTGTCGACCGCCTCGCGTGCCGGCCCGTCCCGATCAGCCCGATCTCAGTAGGCATCAAGCTCGCCGGCACTCGCCCTCGCTCACGCAGCGCTGATCCTGACCACCGGCAGCATGGTCGCGATCGGAGCGGTGATCGTGCCCGCTGGAGCGACGATCGCGCCGACCGTCTCGAGCACGCCGATGCAGCCGTCGCTTGGGTACAAGCTGGCGAGCGCTGTTGCAGGATCAACGAACAGTTGCGCCGGGCTTCGCGGACGCTGGCTCTGGTGCGTGGGCAAAAAATTAATCGGCGCTTGAAAGCCCCGGGCGCTGGACCTACTCTCGGCGCGTGGCTACCTGGGACGATGTCCGAAGGATCGCTCTCGCTCTACCGGACACCGGCGAACGCTTCATGCACGGCAGCCAAGGCTGGCATGTTCACAACAAGGGGTTCGTGTGGGAGCGCCCGCTGCGCAAGGCGGATCTTCGGGCGCTAGGAGATGCGGCGCCCACGGGCCCGATCCTGGGTGCCAGGGTCGAGCATCTCGTGGCCAAAGCGGCCCTGCTCGCCGATGCGCCGGACATCTATTTCACGACTCCCCACTTCGACGGCTATGCCGCCGTGCTAGTACGTCTCGAGCGGGTCCCGCTCGACGAGTTGCAGGAACTGATCGTGGAAGCGTGGCTGACGCGAGCGCCTAAGCGCCTGGCACGCGACTACATCGCCGCCCACCTGTCAGACGCCGAGTAGCGCGATCAACGCCCGTGCCGGCCTCCCTCCTCATCTACTTCACATAATCGGAAACGATCAAATCACGTAGATCCGGTCGCGCGGGATCCCTGCATAAGGCCAGCTTTCCGCGCCGAGCGGTCTACATCCTGGGGTGACGAGAGACCCGCGCATTGTTATGGCAGGTCTCTCGGGCGCCGACGGGCGGTTTTGCTTGGTTGCCTCAGTCAGCGCTTGAGATGTGGCTGTCCCAGCGTTCGTGGTAGGGACGCACGCCGAAGATCCTCGCCAGCGCGGCCAGCGGCGGGAGGATCAGGTTCTGGAGCCAGATCGGCGGCGCGGTGGCTCGGCTCTCGTGGCGGAAGTGCCAGCAGGTGGCGCCGAGTTGGAGCGGGCTCTTCGGTGCCCCGCGGGGCGTCGTCTTGCCTTCGGAGCCGAGGCCGCCGAAGGCCTCGAACATCTCCTTGGTGTGCAGCGCTGGACGGAGCTCGACGACGCCTTCGATAGCGCCCGTTCCGGGGTTTGACTGGGAGTGGCGCACGCCAATGGGT
Source organism: uncultured Solirubrobacterales bacterium (assembly GCA_963709135.1). Lineage (GTDB taxonomy): Bacteria > Actinomycetota > Thermoleophilia > Solirubrobacterales > Solirubrobacteraceae > Palsa-465. Next base: position 1,353,136 of record CAVPVI010000015.1, read on the forward strand.
ACGACGAGAGTATCGCCCGGGCCGACGACGCGATGCTCGCCGGCGAGGGTGAAGTGCGCCTCGCCGGCGGTGATCGCGAAGCGCTCCTCCTGGTGGGGGTGGACGTGCTCGGTGATTGAGCCGCCGGGCATGCTGCGCCAGGTGAGTCGCAGGACATCTTCGCCGGCGTCTTGTGGGGTCGCGGTGAACTGGACCGATTCGCCGGTCGCCGGATTGGAGAATTGCCTAAACTGGGCGGGAGCGAGGTCTGGAATGGTCATGCCGGCACGCTTTCGTGTACTGCGTTGGCGCTGCCGTTTCGACTGCGATACCAATCGACCGTCGCGGCGATCGCAGTCGCGAGCGGCGTGGCTTGGGTGCCGAACGTCGTCTGGTACTTCGTGGTGTCGAGCACGAACGGCTGCTCGAACTCGTAGGAGAGCTCTACGAGTTCGCGGATCGTCGGGTTGAACAATCCGAGGGCGCGAACGGCCAGCTTGGGGAGCGAGCGAACGCCGACCGGGTGTCCGACGTATCCGGCGACGAGCTCGAGCAGCTGTCGGGTGGTGACGGTCTCGGGGCCGGGCAGGTGCCACACGTCGCCCACGGCGCGCTCGTCCGTGCCGAGGGTCGCCAGGCCGGCAGCGATGTCGGGGACGTAGCTGTAGGTGTGGGGCAGGTCGGGGTTGCCGATGAAGTCAGCGCGTTTACCCGCAACGGCGTTGCCGAACACACGCTCACCGAGCGATGACTCAGTGGCGCCAGCGCCGAAGAAGTCAGACGCCCGCCCGATCGCGATGCGGACGCGGTCGGCATCAGCGGCATCCAGCAGCTCCCGGGTCATCGCCGCTCGGGTTCGGCCCTTGACGGTCGTAGCGGCCAGTGGGAGATCCTCGGTCATCGCTGTGCCGCCGGTTGGGCCATAGCCGTAGATGTTCTCGAGGCTGACCAACAGCGCACTATTGCGCTCGGCCGCAGCCAGCACGCCTCCCTGCAGCGGCGGGAAGCGCTCCGGCCAGTTCGTGTACGGCGCGTTCAGGCACTGGTACACGACCGTTGCGCCCTTGGCCGCGTCGGTCGCGGCGTCGTGGTCGGTCGCGTCGGCCGCCCGCCAGTCGACTCCGTCGACGAGCCCCGGTGGCCGGTTGCGCGACACGACCCGAACCGGTAGACCTAACCCGGCCAGGTGGGTGGTGAGGGCCCTCCCGACCTGGCCGAAGCCGAACACCACATGGAGCCGATCCTGACTCATAGCTGCGCTCCCGCTGAGAAGGCAATCTTGCTGGCGTTGGCATGCTCAGCGGCGCGTCGGACGCCCGCGAGATCGTGGAAGCCGGCGAAGGCGGTGCCGAGTATCAGCAAGCCGGCGGCGATGCCCGTGGTCGCGATCAGCGTCGTGCCTGACATCGTCGCAACGAGGATCACGGGTCCGATGGTCAGCACCCATCCAACCGGCCGGAGCCGGGGGACATGGACGCGGTGATCCAGCCACAGCAAGAGCGGGCCGATCGTGATCGCAATCGACGGCAGCACCCAGTCCGAGTGACCGGCGGAGCTGACGATGATGGGCAGGACAATTGCTGCGGCGAACTCGAGGACCGTGGCGATCGTTACAGCGCGCTCGATCCGCTTGCCCTCCGGACTCTTCGGACGGGGCGCGGTGCCGGCCGTGGCCGTGACCGCGTAGACAAACACGCCGATCACGGTCACTCCAAAAACCGCGATCAGGACATCCGCCACACCCCCGCCGATCACCACGCTCCCGCGGACCAGCCAAAAGGCAGCGAAGGCAGCCTGAATCAGCCCCCCGATCCACCGCACGCGCCTGGACCATGCCGCGGTCGCGGTCACGTCCGCGGCGCTCGTCGTTGGGCTCAGACCGTCGTCAAATATCGGCCCCGACGTGGTCGCCACAGCGCGCTTCGCTTTCTCGCTCGCCAGCATGGCTGCTCCTTTCTTGGCGCTCGAGCAACCTGGCGGTCGGCGACAGCCGAGCCTCGAATGTCCGTGAGCGCAAAATACTGTCAGCGCGGTGCGTCTGTACATGGCCCGTTCGGACCTATTTGGGGGGCCCGTCCGGGCCCCCATCGGGTCTTACAGCGGCTGGAACACGACGATCTACTCGCCTGCTCACGTGATCGGCACACGCGTCAGGTATAGATTTGCTTCGAGTCAAGGATCTCGAGGAATTGGGACAGATGCCTACGGACCCGGACTCCACCGAACGTCGCCAGCCGATTACGGTCGTCGTCGTTGATGACGAGCAGATGATTCGTGGCGCCCTCGCCCAGACGCTGACAGGTGCCGGACTCGACCTAGTCGGCGGAGCCTCCAACGCGCGAGACGCGCTCCGACTGGTCCTCGACATCCGCCCCGACGTCGTGCTGATGGACCTCCGGCTTCCCGACAGCTCTGGCGTGCAGGCGATCGAGCAGCTCGCCCTGCTTGCCCCCGCCTCGCGGATACTGATCCTCACCCGCACCGAGCAGAACCGCGTGGTCGAGGCGATCGTCGCCGGCGCCAGCGGCTACATCCTCAAGACCGCAGCGCCAAAAGCGATCATCGCCGCCGTCATAGCAACCGCCGCCGGAGAATCGGTCATCTCCTCCCAGATCGCCGGGAAACTCCTACAGCGCATCCGCGAACGCGACATACCCGTCACCACCACCAGCGATAATGCCGCGAGCGCGATTCGGGCCGTCCTGACCGAACGCGAGCTTGAGATTTTTGAACGGCTCGCCAGCGGCAGGAGCAATCACGACATCGCGCGGGAGCTGTCGCTCAGCACGAACACCGTCCACAACCACGTCGCCAGCATCCTCGCAAAACTCCACCTCGACAACCGCATCCAGGCCGCCGTCCAAGCGGTACGCAGCGGCATCTCCTGACCCGGGTCGACGGCGCCTATTGATCCATTCCGGCTCTCGGGTCTCGGACCACGTTGGGGTTCGGCCGAGGTTCGATGTGAGACAGCCTCGGGCCCGAGTCGACGGTCAGGCGCGGACCAGCGGCTCGATCTGCTGAAGCGTTGTCGCGAGTCGGTCGCGCTCGACTTCGAGGTCGTAGCGTCCCTGGAGGTTCAGCCAGAACCGCTCGCTCGTCCGAAGTACCGCGCGAGCCGCAGCGCGGTGTCGGCGCTGATGCGCCGCTTGCCGTGGACGATCTCGTTGACCCGACGCGGCGGCACTCCAATCGCAACCGCCAGCTTGTGCTGAGTCACGCCCAACGGCTCCAAGTACTCCTCCATGAGCACCTCGCCCGGGTGGATGGGCGGCATGATCGGGACGGTGGTCATCGCAAGCTCCTTTCTGATCAGTGATAGTCGACGATCTCGACGTCCTCAGGGCCGGCGGGAGTCCACCGGAAGCAGATCCGCCATTGCCGATTGAAGCGGATGCTGTAGGTATCGGCGCGGTCGCCACGAAGCTTCTCCAGCCGGTTTCCTGGAGGGGCTCGGAGATCGCCCAGCGCGTCGGCAGCGGGGAATACCCAAAGGCCTTGCGCACAACTGCATAACGCGGTACCAACCGACAAGTAGCCCAAGACCACCAGGTTCCTATAGCGAAATCCCGTCAACGACCCGCGTCTACTGGCAGTGGGCGGCTGTCACCCCCCGCGGCCGAGACCCGGCTGGAGAGCGTCGAGACGCAACTGTTGAGCAGCGGTTGGCAGGCCTGGAGCTCGCTTGAGAGCACGCTACAGTCCGAGATTGTTCCCCATGGCCGACGCGTGGATGACCAGCGCCGGAAGACGGCGCCGCATCACTCAGTCGTGGCACCCTGTTTTTCCTTCACGAATGGACCCTTCTGTGAAGGGAACTGGTCTAGGCTCCAACCGACGGCAACGTCAACGGCAGAGGCGGTCGCGGTGGCCTAAGGGTATTTTCCTAAGAGAGACAACGGTTCGTATTTACCGCCGTCTGCGGTTGGGGTCGAGTAGCGCGAGATCGCTTCGTCGGATGAAGACCCGTGAGCCGGCTGGCGCGGTCAGGCGGCGGTCTTGAATTGCGCGACGAGGTAGTTGAGCTGTTCGGCGTTGGCTGAGAGTTCGTGCGCGGCGGCAGCGATCTCTTGCGCGGAGGCGGAGGTCTGCTCGGTCGCGGCGGAGACTTGCTCGGTCGACGCGGAGGATTGCTCGGCGACCGCGGCGACCTCGGCGATGCTCTCTTGCATGCTGGCGGCGCTCGCGGCGATCTGCTGCGAGGTAGCTGCGATTTGTTCGATCCGTGCGGTCATGTCGTCGACCGAGGATTCGATCTGGGCGAACGCCTCGCGGGTCTTCTCCACGACGGCGGCGCTGTCCTGTGTGCGCTTGGCGCCGTCCTGGACCACGCTGACCGCGCTGGTCGTTTTGGCTTGGATCGCGCCGATCAGATCCGCGATCTCCTGGGCTGCGTGCTGGGATTCCTCGGCGAGCTTTCTGACCTCCTCGGCGACGACCGCGAAGCCGCGGCCCTGCTCGCCGGCCCTGGCGGCTTCGATCGCGGCGTTGAGCGCGAGCAGGTTGGTCTGTGCGGCGATCGCGGTGATCGTGTGAACGATCGCCCCGATCTGCTCGGAGTTGGTGGCGAGTTCGCGGATCGTGTCGCCGACGGCCTGGCTTGAGTTCGTGACTGAGCGCATCGCGTCGTTGGCCTGCGCTGCTGCGCTGACGCCGTCGTGGGCGACTTTGTGCGTCTGGCGGGCCACCTCGGCGGCGTGGCCGGCACTCTCGGCGGATTCGCTGACCGCGCGAGCGACGTCCTCGGCTGCGTTACGGGCGGCCTGGACCATGCGTACCTGTCGCTCGGCGCCTTGGGCGACGTCGCCGACGGCGTGCGCGATCTCGCCGGTGGCCCTGCCGGTCTCTTGGGAGGTCGCCGCCATCTGCTGCGAAGCGCAGGACACGGTCTGTGAGGTTTGGCGGATCTGGCTGACGAGGTCGGCGATCTTCTCGCGCATCTCGGCGAACGCGTGACCGAGCGCGTCGTGCGCGGACTTCGGTTTGACTTTCACCGACAGGTTGCCGGCAGCGATCTCGCGCGCGGCGAGCACCATCGCACGCAGGTATTCGACCGAGTCCCGGAACGCGCTGGCCATCTGCCCGATCTCGTCATCGCTGTGAGTCTCGATCATCACGTCGACGTCACCTTCTGCGATCCGCTTGGCGGCGCGGGTGATCTGCGCCAGCGGGCGCGTGATCGAACCTACCAGGCGGATCGTGATCAGAATCGCGGTCACGATCGCGAGGAGCCCGATTACGGCCGCGAGCGCGATCGACTGGCTGACCGTGTTGCCGACCGCGGCGTTGATCGCGGCGGCCTGCGCGGTTAGTGCCTTGCCGATCTTGTCGAAGTCGGCCTGAGTCTCGTTCGAGATCGCAGTGTTATCGACCGTCATCACCCGGACCGCGAGGCTCGCGTCACCGGCGAGCACGGCAGCGTGCAGGCGCTGCGTGAAGGCGTTGTAGGCGCTGAGATCGGACAGGGTGCCGGCTGCCGCGGCTTGGATTGCCGCGCTCGGCGCCTGCGAGCTGACCCTGCTCATGCTCGTGCGCGCCTGCTGGTAGCCGTGCGTCACCTGCTGCCACGTTGTCGTCATAAGTTGGCGCTGGCTAGGGTCATGAAGCGCCGCCAGCGCCACGTACATGTTGGACTGGTCATCGTCAGACAGCCAGCCCTCATACCCATCGCGCTCGACCCTAAAAACAGTGAACGTCCTCGCGGCCTGGTGAGACTTCGACTTAGCCCTCAGCAGTCCGCTGACCGTCACACCGACGCAGACCGCCGACAGGGTGGCGAGCACGAGCACCAGAGCAACGAGCCGCGCGCGGACCCCAAGTCGGCTCACGCGGCTGCCAAGCCCGCTCGCACGGGCACGCGGCTCTCGCGAGCGCTGCACCTCAGCACCAAATTTGAGGGACTGTTCACCCGTCGCCATGCGGTGTGCGGTCATCGCGCTTGATTCCCATCTTGTGGTCGACCTGGTCCTGGGTCCCCAGTTGAATTCCGAGGCCGGATGGATGCCCTCACCCGCCCGCGGTGTCGGTTCACCGACTTGATCGTCCGCTTGACACAGAACTTGAAAGGCGCCTTGAAAAGCGTCGACTGCCAAGTCGCTCGATTGCCAGCGGCTATGGCCATTTGAGTTGTTCTTGGTCTGCGATAGTTCCCGCGAGCCGCATGAGGTCGACTTCCTGGAGCTCGGTGAATGTGACGGCGATATGGTCGCGGGTGCAACGAGCAAGTGCCGCGATGGCGCTCACGGGTGCTACATCGTCGGGAAGGTACAGCGCGAGTTGCCAGGGTCCCGGGCCCAGCCCTGCGCGGCGTATGAGCAGCGCACCGGCGATACTGAGGTTGGCGGTTGCGGTTTCGACGGAGAATGCGTGCGGTCCGCGGACGCCGGCGAGGGTGGCGCGAACGGGGATCTGGACGCTTACGCGCGGGGCGGCGCGCCGCTCGTGCATGTGGACGCCATCAAAGACGACGAACTCCAGGGCCGCGCCACCGTAGATGGCTCGTGCGCCGCCGCGCAGCGCGACCGGCTTGCCGTTGCATTCGAAGACGATGAACCCGGGCGCGCCGGAAATTAGACCTCGCTGCAGCTCGGGAGTGAGCTCGGTGATCGGGGTAAGCGTGGCGACCGGCGTGCTGACGTTGCCAGCCGTGCACTCGATGTGGTGGGCCCGGTCGTCGAGTTCGAGCACGACCGAGGCTCGTTGCTGTTCTAGCAGTCGCCGCATGGGCTTCATGCTTGCTGCTCGCGTCCCTACCGGGTTCGCGGCGAGCTAAGGAGGTTAGGATCAGTCCGTGCATCGGTAGGATCAGTCCGTGCATCGGAAATCCACGGTGGCGCTCCGGCTGATCGCCGGCACCCAGGTTGAATCTCCATGGCCTTTGAGATCGGCTTGCACTGCCCACGGTGATCAGTAGCTCTCAGCAGCTTTGGCCGGATTGACCGCAGCCCGCGGGATCGCGGACGATTCACCGCCTCGCGGGCGCCGGTCTCGTTTGCCCGTGAGAACTGTTCTTACGGCCAGTGTCGCTTGGTCTATCGAGCAGTCACGAAGGGCCGGGTGTTAGCCGATCAATTCGGCTGGGACACTTCCGTCGCAACCAGGGGGTTGCGGCAGCGATGGATTTCGCGCCCCGGGTCCCGTTTCTGGCTAACAGTTCGGTTCTCGTTTCGCGATCCGACAGTTCACCCCTCTTGTAGGAGGTTTGACGTGTCGATCACTTTCAAGCGCAGGCCACTCGACGGTCCTGCAGGTAGTTCTGATGAGCCCGCGGCGGGCGAGGTCCGCCGGCAGCTGACCGGCGCCGAGGCCGGCGAGGCAGTCGGGGACCTCACGCACCAGTCGACGCCGGTCACCACGCCGCTGGCGGCGCGCGCGAGCGCACAGATCGGTGAGCTTGGCGAGGTGCGCGCGCGGCCGGGATCTGCGACTCGCTCTCAGAGAAAGACATCTTTGGGTTCTGCGACCGCTAGATGCGCGACGTACTGCCGTCGCCCGTTCACCCAGGTGAGCGCAGCCGCTACGGCTATCGCTACTCGGTCCAGATCGAGCTCTCCGACACGCGCGTGTTCGACCGCCCCGCCGCGGGCCGCGCGTGGTTTGAGCAGACGATCCGCGATCAGCTCGACCTCGGGCGCCCCGACAAGATCCAGATCATCTTCGACCGCAAGATCACCAGTCGTACCCCCGGCGCCGGTTCCAAACGAAGGTCATCAGCAAAGGCGTCGAGCCGGTCATCCAAGCGCACTACAAGCATTCCAAGGTCAAGCAGTCAGCTTCAGGCGTGCAACTGCGCGCCGGACCCCACGACGCTCACGCGTCTGGTCGCTCCCAGCGCCTGAAAAGATGACAGGCCCGTGAAGGTGTCAACGACCGAGCGGAGCTAGAGCGGTTACCGAGGGCGTGGTGTGTGGTCGTGGTGGGGGTGGTCGAGTGGGCTGGTTAGCGCTCCTCGATCGGTTGCGGCCTGGCGATGTGGAAGCCTTGGGCGAAGTCGACGCCGTACTCGCGCAGCAGCCCGAGCGTTTCTGGGTTCTCGACGCCTTCGGCGATCGTGTGCTTGCCGAGGCTGCGTGCGATCCCGACGATGGCTTTGACGACTTCTTGGTCGGTATCGCTGGTGGTGAGGTTGCGGATGAAGTCGATGTCGATCTTGAGGTAGCGCGCCGGGATGTGTTTGAGGTAGGTGAACGACCCGAAGCCGGTCCCGAAGTCGTCAAGCGCGACCGCGCAGCCATCGTCGGCGAGTGTCGCGGCGAAGGCCCGCGCGGCCGCGAGGTTTCGCAGTGCGGCGGCTTCGGTGATCTCGAAGATGACTTTGTCGGGTGCCAGGCCGTGGGCGACGGCGGCGTGGGTGGCGGCGATGATCGCTTCGTCGCCGATCGAGTAGCCGGACAGGTTGATCGCGACGGGGGTGCCTTTGAGCGCGAGGCGCAGTCCGGCGTTTGTGACCCAGCGGTCGAGCTCGCCGATCAGGCCGAACCGCTCGGCCGTCGGGATGAAGCGGTCAGGGGCGATCAGCTGATCGTCTTCTCCGAGCATCCGCACGAGCAGTTCGCGATGGGTCACTTGTCCGGTGCGCAGATCGATGATCGGCTGGCTGTGCAGGACCAGTCGGTCCTGGGTGATCGCGGCGTGGATGCGTTTGACCCAGTGCAGCGCGCCGTCTGCCTGTCCGCTGTAGATGCGGGCCTGATCGCCGCCGTGCTCCTTGGCTTCATACAGCGCGGTGTCGCCACAGACGAGCATCTCATCGGCGGTGATCTCCTCCCGCCCTGTAAGGATCACGATCCCGGCGCTGACGCTGGCCGATGGTGCATCCCAGGACGCACGCAGGAGATCGCGGATGTCGTGCGCGACGGTGAGCGCGTCCGGCTTGCCGGCTTCGGGCAGGATCACCGCGAACTCGTCCCCGCCCAGGCGAGCGACGACGTCGGTGGCTCGCGCTCTTGTGCGCAGCACGTCAGCGAACGCCTTCAGGAGCGCGTCGCCGGCGGCATGGCCGTGGGTGTCGTTGACGACCTTGAGATGGTCGAGGTCGAAGATCACCAGCGCGGGTGGCGCCTTCGCGCGGACCGCGAGCCGCAGTTCTCGCTCGAGCTCCTCGGCGAACCGCCGGCGGCTGTAGAGGTCGGTCAGCGGGTCGTGGTCAGCGAGATACTGCAGGCCGTTCTCCAGCTTCTTGCGCACGGTCAGGTCGATCGAAACGCCCGTGCTGCCGACGATCTCGCCATCCACCGTCCATGGCGAGACTGTCGTCAGAACGTCGATCACGGTGCCGTCCTTGCGCTTGCGCTTGGACTCGTACTGGAGGCGCTCTCCCTCGAGCACCTTCGTCATACCCGCCGTGAACTCCGCGACGCTGACCGTCAGCTCGCTAAGCGGCCGTCCGACCGCCTCCTCGGGGCTGTACCCATAGAGTCTCGTGGCGCCGTGGTTCCAGTGGCGCACGACTCCGTCGCGGTCGGTGGAGATGATCGCGTCGCTGGCGAACTCGGCTGCGGCTGCGAGGCGCTCGCGCTCGCGCTGCGCCGCTTTGCGTTCGCTCAGATCGATTGCGATCCCGGTCACGCCGACCACGCGGCCGTCCACCGTCCACGGCGAGACCGTGACCAGCACGTCGATGACGGTGCCGTCCTTGCGCCGCCGCCGGGTCTCGTACTGGTAGGCCGGCTGTCCTGCAAGCATCCGCGCGATCTGGGCGCGCGGCTCGTCGGTGAACACGGTGAACACGGTGAGCTCGTACAGGCTGCGTCCGACTGCCTCGGCGGCGCTATAGCCGAACAGCCTCTCGGCGCCCGGATTCCAGTGCCGCACGCGGGCCTCCAGATCGATCGAGGAGACTGCGTCGGTGCCGAGTTCGGCAGCGTCCGCGAGGCGCCGCAGCTCGCGCTCGGCCGCTTCGCGCTGCCAGGCGATCCCGAGCACGTGCGCGATACCGTCAAAGAAAACGATGTCGTCCTCGGTGAAGTCCCGCGGCTGGGTGCTCGCCGCGATCAGCACCCCCCAGGGTTGATCTGGGGTGCCGATCATCACGCTTGCGGTGCTGCGCGCGCCGTGCGCAACCAGGACCGGCGCCGGCGTGAAGCGCCGCTCGGCCGCCAGGTCGGCGCTGATCACGGGTTTCGCGGACAACAGCGTGTAGCCCGCCTGCGAGGCCTTACCTCCGCTACCCAATACGACTCTGGTCGGGCGATCCCCGAGCCCTACCGCCGAGCGCACGAGCACATTTCCGTCGGCGAGCAGCTCTTCGACAGCGGCGATCTCCACGCCGAGTGCGCTGCTCACGGCGCGCACGGCCTGATCGATCAGATCCGCCGGAGGCGTATGCGTGAGCGTACGCAGCCCAAGGTCGGCGAGCGCCTTCTGCTCCGCCGCACGCGTGCGCAGCGTGCGCTCCCGAACGACGCGATCGGTGACATCCCGTACATTGACCAGTGCCCTGTCGGCGTCGCCGAGGGTTACGGATCGAGTGGTCACCGCGAGCGTTCGCTGATCGCCGGTCTTTGTGGTGACCGCGATCTCGTGCTCAACGAGACCTTCATGCTTGATGGTGCGTGCGCGCATATGCTCCAGGTCAATGCCTGTGAGGATGCCGAGCTCGGTCGGGGTGTGGCCAACGAGCTCCTCACGCGCGTAGCCGACGATCCGGCAGTACGCGTCGTTGACCTCGAGGATCCTGCGGTCCTCGAGGCTCGCGATGAGGATCCCATCGGCCACTTGATGGAACACCTCCGCGAACAGGTGCTCGGTCTCAGCCAGAACCCGCTCGGTCGACGCAGCGCGCGCGCCGGTCAGCGACCTCGCGCCTGCGATCCGCAATGAATCACCGGCGCCGCGGCGCGCATCGATCGTCTCCAACACGCGGTCGGCCTCAGCCAGCAGCTGCTCGACACGCGGCACGAACTGCCGTCCGGCGTCGGTCAAAGTCACGCCGCGTGGGCCGCGATCGAGCAGGCGGCAGCCGAGCAGCGCCTCCAGCGCACCGATCCGCTTCTCGACAGCTGTCTTGGTGACCCGTAGCTGCTCGCCCGCTTGCGTCAGGCTACCCGTGCGTGCGGCCACAAGGAACGTCTCGAGCTCAGCGAAGTCTGGACGCCGTACCGACCCTGTCCTCACCCCGCACACGATAGACAGGCAGCCCCGCGGTGGGAACCGTCGGTTCCCACAGCGGCTCACAACTCGCTCTGCGTCAACCGCGCCGGTCGGGCGATCATTGGTGATAGCGGCTCGAGCTGCCGATCCTCGACAGCCGATCCAACACGTGTTTGCCGCCGGCTCGGTTGCTTGAACCGAACTGTTGCAGATCTTCTAGGGGAGGCGTTTTTCATGTCAGTCACTCTCAGGCGCAGGCCGCTTGACGTTCCTGCGGCTACTTCGCGCGATGCTCAGGCGGCCGAGGTCCGCCGCCAGCTGATCGAGCGTCTGCACAGCCTCGATGCGAACTGCCTGCAGAACCTCGTCAATGGCGTCAGCGCCGCGACCAAGGGCGATCTCACCGTCGAAGTCGTGCCGGTGACCAAGCCGATCGACGCACGGACGTCAGACCCAGAGTTTGCCGAGCTCGCCGAAATGTTCAATTCGATGCTGTCCAAGGCGCAAGCGGCGCTGACGGGCTATAACGAGCTGCGGGAGCAGTTGCGCCAGGCGCTTGGTGACCAGTCGTGTCTTGAGGGGTTGACCGAGCGTCTGCACGGCCTCTCAGACCACTGCCTTGCGCGCCTGGGCGCCGGCTTGCAGGCGGCCGCAGCCGGCGATCTGACGGTCGAGGCGCTGCCGATGACCACGGCGCTGCAGGCTCGTGCGGGCGCGCGGCTCGGTGAGCTGGGCGAGGTGTTCAACACGATGCTCGGTCAGGCGCAGGGCGGCATGAGGTCCTATAACGAGATGCGTGGCGAGTTGGCGGCGATGATCCGCCAGATCGGCGGGACTGCTTCGCAGGTGTCAGGCTCGGCGCAGAACATGTCGGCCGCCTCGCAGCAGACGAGTGCCGCGATCGAGCAGATCGCGCAGGCGACCAACAGCGTCGCGGCGGGTGCGGAGAAGCAGGCGGGCATGGTCCACGAGGTGCGTACGGTGACCGCCGAGGCCGTCGATCTCTCAGCTCACGCGCGTGAGGTCGCCGCCGGCGGCGTCGTTTTGACCGGCGAGATCGGCGCGATCGCCAGCCAGACAAACCTGCTGGCGCTCAACGCCGCGATCGAGGCCGCCCGGGCGGGCGAGCAGGGCAGAGGCTTCGCGGTTGTCGCCGAGGAGGTCCGCAAGCTCGCGGAGTCCGCGTCAAAGGCCGCCGGGCGTACGCGCGAGTCGTTTGACGGGCTCAGCTCGAGCGTCGAGAGCGTCGGCGCGTGCATCACCAAAATCAACGAGGCCGTGGAACAGGTCGGGCGCGTCGCGGATGACACCGGCGCCGCCACCGAGGAGGTGTCCGCGTCCGCCGAGGAGTCCGCGGCCACCAGCCAGCACGTCGCCAGCTCGAGCTCTGAGCTTGCAAGCATGGCGCACGAACTCGAAGAGCTCGTCGCCAAGTTCACCGTCTAGCGAACTCGGACAGGAGCAACCAATGTCCCAAGACTCAAGCGCGCGCCAGCTCGTCGTGTTCACGCTCGCCGGCGAGCAGTACGCGCTGCCGATCGTGCACGTGCAAGAGATCATCCGTTACACCGCACCGCGTGCGGTCGCCTCGTCTGACTGCTGGGTTCGGGGTGTAATCAGCCTACGCGGACGGATCTTGCCGGTCTACGACCTCGCCGCACGCCTCGGAGTCAGCTCCCAGGTCAGCGAGCAGTCAAAGATCGTGATCGTCGAAACCGGCGGCGCGACGACCGGCGTAATCGTCGACGAAGTCGACGAAGTCCTGACCGTGGAGGAGCAACAGTTCGAGCAGGCGCCCGGCGCCGACACAACGCTAATCGACTCGATCGCCAAGATCGGCGAGCGACTGATCGTGCTGCTCGCACCGAGCACGATCTTCCCCAGCGCCGAACTCGCCACCGCGTAAAGCCATCGGTAGATCCCAAAGTGCGAGCAAGAGGAGCCGCCCGCGATCGCCGGCCAGCTCACAGGAGCCCGTCGGCGCGCTCAGCGTCTCTAAGCTAAGGCTGATGGCGGCGCGGCGCTGAAGGACCGTGGCGATCGCGCTGACCTCGAGCGTCGGCGGTGCCGCGGGCCCGTTGTATGGGACGTTGTTTGTGCAGATGGGTACGAGCACCGGCCGGCAAGCCCGAGATCGAGCTGGCCGACTACGCGCAGGCGTGGCGTAAGGGACTGGCGGGCGTGCAATCCAGAGGCAAGGCCGAGCCGGGTGACAAGACGATGGTGGACGCGCTGACCCGGGCGTAGAAGCGCTCGAAGGCGCGTCCGACCTCGACGGCGGTCTGCGCGCAGCAGCGCAGGCCGCGCAGGCGGGTATGAAGGCGACGATCCCGCTAGTTGCCCGCAAGGGCCGCGCCAGCTACCTGGGCGAGCGCAGCAAGGATCACCAGGACCCAAGCGCAACCTCGACGTTCTATCTGATCCCATAAGGGCCAGCTCCCGCAGACCGGCGACATCACGCCGGGCTGCCCGCTCGCGGACGGTACCACGTATGACGCGACGGTCAACTAGCTCGGCGACGACAGCACGTACCACGCAAGGTCCCTCGTTCAGGGCCGCCATTGCCACCAAACGAAGTCCCCGTGGGCATGCAACCAAAACCGGCGAGGCGCTCATCAGCAAGACCACGCCCCTCCGACCCGCAGCTGGCCATCATCGGCGCCCGGAAGCTCTCCCCGACGGTGAACGGCGCCGGGGGCGCAAACGTCGCGCTCCCATCGGGGGGATATCAGGCCTGCGCGACCTCGGGCAGCGCCGGCACCGGCTACACGCACGCCCGGTCTGACGAGACGTTCCCGGCGTGTATGTGCCCAGCGCCAAGCGTCTGCACGTGAGCGTCCGCGGCTCCGAGTTGGCGCTCAGCGTCCAGAGTGTGCTGCCGGGCGTGCGGTCGCGCTCGACTTCTCGTACAGCGGCGGGGGATCGTGCTCGCGCTGGCCGCGAACCCTTCCACGCGCTGGACGGAGCCAAGCCCGGCACCAGCCTCGCCAGCGCCGACCGACTCAAGCTCGGGAAGTCATCCAGCTTGGGCTCAACGACTGGTACGTCACCCGTCGCGGCCAGCAACGGCGTGCTCAAGGCCCGCGACGGCATCATCCAAGAGGTGGGGATCGCCAACAAGGGCCTGACCGCCACTCGCGCCGCACAGGCCCGACTGCTGACCAACTTCTAACTCTTCCGGGATCAACCAGGGCCCCGACACCAAACCAGGCGTCGGGGCCCACGCTCCCGAGGGCATCGCCGGTCAGGAGCGCTGCGAAACCCCCTGCTTCGCGACGCGAGAAGATCTCCAGTGAACACGGAGACGTCCCTGCCTGCTTCTGTGTGTCTCAGGAACGGTCCCCGTGAGACGCGCCGAGGCCGACCGCTGTACCCGAGGCAAAGGTGCGCCCCCCTCGGCCAGCGGCTACTGCTTCAGGCGCGCGGCGAGATCCTCGCGCTGGCGGTCGCTGAGACCGCCAAACGTCTTGCTGGGCGAGACCCGGCAGTTGTCCAGGATCTTCGTGGCCCTGACCCGCCCGACCTTGGGGACCGCGAGCAGCAAGTCGAACACCTTGGCGGTCTGCAGCAACGCGGGTGGGTCGAGCAGCAGAGTGGCGAAGAGCAGCAGAGTGGCGATGGACACCCTGCCAGCCTTGAGGTCGCGTTTGAGCTGCGCGCGGAAGGTGCGGATCTCGTTGGCCATGTTGAGCGCGTCGATGCGCTGATCCGGGCTGCGCTCGGGTGCCGCCAGATGCTCGAGCGGGTCGCGGTGGGACACGGTAACCACGCGAGAGTACACGCGGCTCGCTCGTCCAGCAGGCGCGGCCTCGTACTCCCCTGCCCGTGGCGAGCGGTCAAGTGGAATGTCAGCGCAAATGCCAACACCAGGCCGTGCTGCTCGAGCTCGATCCCGTCCCGAGCACTGTTCCCCACGATCCGCCTGCTACCAGACAGCAGCCAACGCCCGCGCAGCGAACCGGATCGTCTGACGCGCCGCTGCTACCGGAGCCACACGTGGCGGGACACTGGGGCACGGGCCGTGAGCAACAACGCAAACCAAAAGTGCCGCCACGCGAGCCGCGTGCCCGGCGCTCCGCGGTCGCGTTCGACGAGCACACTGATCAGCCGACCACCGCCCGGCCCGCGTCGGCCGCGCTTCATGCGAAGGTTGCGGCGCTATTGGGCCATTCAGCGGTTGTCTGGGCGATGGTGCGCGAGCCATGCGCCCAGTCGCAATCAACTGAATCGGACTCGCGGACAGGCGCCCGGATAAACGGGCGCCCGCATGTCGGCATCACTCCTTGAAAAAGTCAGATAGCGGGGCGAACTCGGTTCGCGATTGGCCGGTTGAGCCAGCCTGGCGGCGCGGAGCGCCGAGAAAGAAGCTCAGCGGCGCCCGGCACAACCTTCGCAGTTGCGCGGATGCGTGAACCGTCGAAGGCGTGGAGCGTGACGAATGTGGCGAACGCAAAGCACAGGAAGCTTCGACGTCCGCGAGAAGCGTCAAAGAAAGAAGTCTTTTGGGAGCCTGCCGCGGAGTGCGTGAGCGGGATCAGTTCGATGTGTATGTCTTTTGTTGTGGAGTCGATCAGCGTGCTGCCGACGACGGCGGGGCGCCTCGGCTTATCGCCGAGCGCCGATGAAAAAAGTGACGGATCATCAACGTAGACGACCTGCCCGGTTTGGAGCGCAAAGCAGCGGACCCCAGGATAAGGTAATGGCGTCAAGAATCGATACCTCTCGGTTGTGGTATCGACGCCTGTCCAACCACCTTGGTCGTGGCGGTGCGAGGCCGGGTGGCCTCAGCGAGTCCGATTCAGTTGTCAAGGAGCGAGCCGCACACGGCGGGGCACGGTGGAAAATATAGTGGTGCGCTTTGGTTGAAGCAAGGCGCCAATGGCGCTCCAGCACATGCGACGTGTGGTCCTAAGCACGCTCCGCCTCAAGCGCCCCTCCTCCAGGTCCCGCGGCGCGGGGTCCGAGCCGCAGCGCGCGTGCGCGGCCGCCCGCGCGACGTGTTCGCTTAGAGCTCTGAGCTCGCGTTTCGGCCCGACACGTGGGCGGTCGGGTTGAGGCGGTTGCAAGCCGGTAGCGTTGGTGATGTGGAGAGCAACGTGATGCCGTTGATGACTGTTATCTTGGGTCCCTTCGGCCCAGGCCAGCCACGCGATCGCTTCGAGGTCGCGCTTAACGCAGCGGTTCACGGCTGGATGGAGGGCCACCTTGCGGCGCCTAGTCATGCGCTGTCAGAGGATCGCTCCGGGATCGAGATGCCCGCGCCCCCCTTTCCCGGCCCGGGAAAGCGAACCGTTGAGGGCGTTGGTGTTTGAGGCGATGGATCGTTTTGAGATGGTGAGGAGCCGGCGGCGGCGATGTTCGCCGCCGCGATCGCGTGGCGAGCCGGACGCCAGGAGGGCGCGCGCTGTCCTGGCTGTGCGCTTGAGCATGCCGACCAGCCGATCCCGCGAGCGGTCCGTGCCGGCCTGGGGCGCTACAGCTTCCAACTGGACGAACGCCGCGCGCCAACCCGGCCAACAGCCGGCGGCTGACCATATGCCTTCGGTCAGTAGTGGGATTTTGAGCTGCTGGCAGATCGCGAACGCCCGCTGATCACTGCGGCTGGTGGCGTAGCCCGGTGGACAGTTCGCGGCTACGGAGATCGGGTCAACCATCGATGAGCGTGTCGGCGGGCGTGCTGATCGCAGCGGTGAAGGGTTGGTGGCAGGAGCTGCAGACGATGGGCGCGAGGTCGAGCACTCGGCCGGCGACGCGGATCCGGCGCCCGCAGCCGCATACGCAGACGAGTAGGTTCGCGCCGCCCGGCCGCTTTCGGCTGTGTGCTTCGGGCTGTCGGTGAGTGCTTAGCGCCACCTCGAGTTGGTCCAGCGCGGCGGTGTAGCGCAGGACCGTTTGGTTGGTGATCGTTGTCGGGGACCAGCCGAGTGTTGGGTGGTGATCGATCTGCAGGCCGAGCTGCTCGGCGATCGTCTTGAAGCGCTGGTTGTGGTAGCGGCCCTGGCGGCTGGTGTCGCGGATTTGACGGTGGTGCGCGATCGCGTGCGCCGCTTCGTGCAGCAGCGTCGCCAGGACGGCTCGCGAACCGCGGGCGAGACCTTCGCCGCCGACGAAGATCTCGGCGAGCTGGTCGTTGTCGGTCTGCCAGCGGCTTGCCGCGAAATGACCGAGCCGCAGGCCTCGCCGCAGGCCGGTTGAGCCGGCGCCGATCACGACGACCGCGGCTGGCACGTCGGGATGTTGAGCGCGGATCGCTTCCCAGCTCGTCTCAAGCGCGCCGACAACACGCTGCCGTGCTCGCTGTTTTGACGATTAGGAGTCTGCCTAGCAGCGGAGCAGAAGTGCGGGGTTTCGGTTAGTGGAAGCATTCTCGGCCTCTTGAGGACCAGCCATATGCGTATTGATAGAAGCCCAGCCGGACGGAAACTGCGACCAACGAGTGTTAGAAGAAGCATTGAAGAGCAACGACCGACCGGAGGTACGCTTCAGGGATGCGCGCACTGCTGCCAGATCCCGCCCCTGCCGAGTTCGAGGTCCTACTCGAGCGCCGCCGGCGCTGGGGCGCCGATCGACGCGACGAGGTGTGGCAGGGTGTCCTGCACGTGAACCCCGCCCCACACGGCCGCCACGCAAAGCTCCAAGCGCAGCTGCTCCGCCTGCTCGGCGTATACGCCGACGCCGCCGGCCTGACAGCGCTCGGAGACTTCAACCTCGGCCATCGTGACGACTACCGGATCCCCGACGCCGGCCTGCTCCGCCCCGGCCCCGATGAGCTGTATTACCCGACCGTCGCGCTCGCGATCGAGATCCTCTCACCCGGAGACGAGACCTGGGACAAGCTCCCGTTCTACGCAGCCCACGAGGTCGATGAGCTGCTGATCGTCGACCCCGCCGAGCAGACCATCCGGTGGCTCGCACGAAGCGGTGAGCGCTACGAGCCGATCGCGCGCAGCGGCCTGATCGACCTCAGCGCCGACGAACTCGCCGGCCAGCTCGACTGGCCCGCTGTCGAGCCCTCAGCGTAGGAGACCTCCGGTCAGCAGGTCGACCGCCAGGCAGGACGCGGATCGAGAGCGCGATCCGCATCAGGTCTTGCCAGTGGGTGGCGATCAGCTCCCAGTCGATCACGTTCTCGCCGGGCTCGCCGAACAGCGAATCGATGTGCTCATATCCAGGCAGGGGGGAGCCGTTTCCCCCGGCCGACGGTTGACCGGTTGGTGGTGTGCGCACATCTGGCGTACAATGAGGGTCGTGTCCGAGATAAAGACCCAGCGTCTCCATCTCCGTGTAGCTGCCAGCGACGACGAGCTGTTTCGCAGCGCCGCGGCCGCGACCCAGGAGTCGCTTTCCGAGTTCCTCGTGGAGAGCGGCCGTGAGCGAGCCGAGCGCGTGCTCGCGGATCGCATCCGATTCGTGCTCTCAGCGTCCGAGTGGCGAGCGTTCACGACCGCGCTCGATCGCCCGGCGCGGGACGTTCCGGCCGTGGTTGATCTGTTTCGCCGCGCTCGGCCGGAGTAGTGCCTCGCTTCAGCGACCCTGAGCCGCTCGCGCAGGACCACATCGTTGACGGCTTCGATAGCGGTCGCATCTCACTCGACGTGTGGCTGACCCGCCACGCGCACCAGGCGGCCGCGGCCGGGTCAGCCCGCACGTATGTGCTCGTCGACTCACAGCTGCAACGGGTCGTGGGCTATCACGCCCTGACGGCCGCCGGCCTCGAGCGCGAGGCGGCGACCCCGCGCGTGACCAAGGGCATGCCGCACTACCCGATCCCCGTCGTGCTGCTGGCGCGGCTCGCCGTCGACCCTTCGGTCACCGGCCGTGGACTCGGCGGTTGGTTGCTGCGTGACGCGATGCTCCGCACGCTTGCGGCGGCCGACACGATCGGTGTGCGTGCGATGCTCGTCCACGCGATCGATGACGACGCCCGCCGCTTCTATCTCCGGCACGGGTTGCAGCCCTCCCCGAGTGATCCGTTGCACCTCATGATCCTGCTCAAGGACATCGCGGCCTCGCTACGGGCTGCCGGCGGAGAACCCGATGAGCGGCGTTGATCATCAACGCCACGTCGGTCCGCTCAGACCTACTCAGGGAGTAGCGGGTGGGCTGTTCGCTCTGGTTAGCAGTTAATCGGCGTGGCAGTCGGCATGGTGTCTCTTGAACGCTCTCGCGGCGTTGCGCCACGGTCTTGGTCGCTGGATTGGGTGTCGAGGGCTGCTGTTCGGACCATTTGCGGGTCGCTGAGGTAGCCCGGTGAGGCAGTCGGGCGCGTGTGAACGTGACGTTGGTCGCGTTGCTCGCGTGTCAGGGCGGCGGAGCGCGTAAACCTCGTCGAGCGTCTTCTGGAGGACGTCGGCGTGCTGGTGGCCAGCGGGGAGCCGCAGGATCAACTGCCGGCCGGTGCGGATGACCCGCGCGGGGACGTTGAACAAGATCCGCGCAGTGTTCCGCGTCACGGCGCAGCGGCGTGCACGGGGGCGCTTGGCCGGATGCGCTGGCGGCGGGTGAGAGGTCACAGCAGTAGGCGGTGAGGTTGATCGCGAGCATCGCTGCGGTCAGCCAGACGCGGTTGGCGTTGATGTCCCCGGAGGGCAGGTGCCGTAGCGCTTGGCCGAGCTTGATGTCCTTCAGACCTCTTCGATTTGCGCGCGGTGACGGTGGAAGTGCTCGATCCACGCGGTTGGCTCGTGGTAGATGTCGCTGAGGATGAAGCTGTAGCCGTAGAGGCTGTCGATCTCGCCGTCGATCGCCATCTGGAGCTGCTTGGGGTGGATCGTCGCTAGCCGCCAGGAGACTTTCAGGCGGGTGATCTGCTCTGCGGTGAACGGGACCCGACGGACGATCAACCGCAGCGGCTCGTGTTCCAGCCACCGGGGCGGTATGTGGTCTCGGCGACCTGCGCGCCCGGCATCTCGAGCCGTCCGTCCAGGCGCTCTCGGGGATCTGCGCGAGCGTGCTCCACATCGCCTGGGTGCGCGGCACGGACACCGTGAAGCGTGTGCGCTCCTTGCGCAGGCGCGCCAGCAGTTCGATCGCGTAGTAGGCGGAGTCGATCCGCATCGTGACCTTCCCATGCCGCAGGGCAGCAGCGCGAGCGCGCGTGAGGCGATCTGCGCGTACTCGCCCCCGTCAGCCGCTCGCGGTTACCACCGACCAGTCCGCACAGCGTCCGGCCGCGTTGCGCCCAGAACGCGAGATCCGGTGCGTCGCCATCTGCCCCGGTCCGGCAACGCGCCGCGCCCTCCTTCTTGCGCCCGTACACAGTGACCTGCGTTGCGTCCAAGTCGACCGTCACCGCCTCACCCAGATCGCGACCCAACGCGCTGTCAAGCGCCTGACCAGCGCTGCTCATCGCTCGCTCCACCCGCTGGCAGTGCACCCGACGGAAACGCTTCGCGTTCTGCAACGCTGTCGCGGGTGAGGGCACCTCGCTCACGGCGCGTAGGACCGCGCCCGCCTCATCAGCGCGCATCTCCTGGAGATGGTCAAAGAACGCGCCGCCGACCAGTTGGCACTCCGCGAGGCTCATGACCGGGCCCCGGCCGTCACGCCGCGCCGGCGGACCTTCACCGGCCGCGCGCGACGCTCGAGCGCAAGCTGCGCATCGATCATCTTATCGACCCAGACCGCCGTTCCAGATCTCCGATCACCACCAACCCGCCATGAGCGGTCAGCGACGGATCGTCCGCGCGCACAACGATCCGTCCGCCCCGCCTGCCATCGTTAGCCACACGCACCCTCTGGGTGATGCCCGATCCGCACCGTCCGTTTGTTTCTCACACGACAACTCTGACAGTCGTGTCGGACAGAAAGGCCCCGCATTAGCGGGGCCTTTTCGCGTGATGGCAATCAATTACGGCGAACCGAGCCGGTCAACAACACTCCAAACCGGAACGGTTAATCGCTGATATAGGTCAGACGCGAGTCAGACATCCAGAGAGACGGCGAGCCAAGGCCAGCACGCGCTCTGAGCAGGCCTCGTCGTCGACGTCGATTCCTTCCTGGGAGGGCTCGACAATCATCGCTCGATAATGCTTCTTATGACTACTAGGCTGCAAAACAGCAGGTTTTGAAGACGTCGGGTACCGCAAAACCACCCATGATACACCTTGAGCGTCGTAAGCGCTACCCTCGTTCGCCTGCGCCATTTCTCGCCCCCCTCCAGGATGAGGCATGCCGGTCAAGAAGATCACTGTCAGCTTCGATTTCCCATTCAGTGCCGGTCAAGCTGTCCGCTGATTGGGAGCCGGGACGAAGCGAGCGCAACGCGGCATCGGACATGTACGTTGAGCTCTCGACCGCGTTGCCGTTGTCCAGCTCCCGAAGATCGCGGGTTGATCAGAGAGGCGCTCGACTCGTCCTACAGCCTTTTCGGGACGACGCGGGAGATCCTCAAGAAATACGGCCCGGCGGTCGCACGCCCTCGCAACCGGGACGCGATCTCGTTCGGGCAGCTCGCCGTCATCATCCTCAACGAGCTGCTGAGACCGCTGCTCTCCGAGTGGCACCCGGCTCTGGAGGATTGGGAGGCGAAGCGGCGCGACGGCGTGTCACGCGTCGAGCACGAACGCGCGTGGGATCGCCGCAGCGAACTGCGCGACGCGCTTGAGAAGACGCGCTTCGAGCTCGAGCGGTACGCCGGCTATCTTGCGGATGTCGCCGATGTGCCGGTTCTCACCCAGGCCGGCCAGTAGCTGCCGTCTCGGTTCGCCGTGACCAAACCGAGCTGGAGCAGATCTCCACAATACGCTCTCCAAATCTAAACGGAGAGCCGTCCCAGCATCGGCCCCAGCGCGCTCCGTTCTCGGGGACACTTCGGCCGTGGCGTGGGGAGCGGTCGGCAGCCTGCCCTGCAGCCAGCGATATTAATGGTGAACGGGTCGTGGGCGTTGCACAGCTGGCGATGCCGTCAAACACGATGTCGAGCATCGGGCGCTCCAGCGGGCAAGCCCCCATCTCCGCGCACGTCCATCATTCCCTTGTCAGCAAACCGACGTCTGCGCCGAACTGGTCGCGCACGTGGATCCCGTTGATCTCGCTCGTGTCCCGATTGTCTCGCCGACGATGAAAGCGCGTGTGCGACGACGGCCGCGGTTGAGGGTGCCGCGGTTGTCCGTGCGCACCCTCGGCTCGTGCACGTTTCCCGCATCGAGAATCCGCGGTTAGCTCGGATGCGCTAGCAGCTAGACGCCGGTACGGTCGCGCAAAAGCGGAGACCAACGGAGGAGAGCTGTCCCTACCACCGTCTACCCTGTCTGACCGGAAACCGCAGAGACGCCCGACGGCACCTTCGTGGGCGAAGCTAACGTCCGGGCTCATCTCGTCACTTCGCCCTTGGGATTCGCGCGCTTGGCAGGGGTCCGTGACGCTGAGGCGGCGATCCTCCCAGCCAACCAGCCGAAGGCACAACGCGATCTGCCAACGCGACAGTGACCTTCGCCCCTACCGCGGACGCCCCTCGCGCTGGACCGTCCCTGGGGGTGTTCTCGACATAGCGCCCGCCTGGAGGCAGGGCTGTGGCTGAGGCGGGACGAGTTATCGCGTATGTTCGCGGTTCCCTATCGAAATCGAGGCTACCGGGCCGCCGCCCGGCCAGCCGGCCCGATGACCGGCCTCGGGAGTCGGTCCGCGCGGTCAGAGAAAGAATCGCCGAGGTTGGCGGTGAGTACCAGTATCACGCCTTCATATCGTATTCGGGCGATCCCGACCGGCGGCTTGCGCGGCGTCTCAGGCAGAGCTTGCGGATGTGGCGACGCACTGGTGGGAACGCGGGCGGATGTGGGTATTCCTGGACGAGGCCAGCCTGAGCCCGGGGATGGTCTCGATGACCGCCTGACGCATGCGCTCGGCGGGTCGGCCACGCTGATCCTGCTCGCTTCGAAGAACTCGGCCGCATCACCGTGGGTGCGCAGAGAAGTGGAGTACTGGCGAGGGCTCGGGCGCCACGAGATCTTAATCGCCCATACCGGCGAGGGCATCGTCTGGCCTCTGGGTGCAGCTGACTTCGACTGGGACCGGACGCACGGACTGTCCGAGGAAGTCTTCGGCGGCACTTTCACAACCATGCCAGCCTGGGTGAACCTGGCCAGGGCCAGACGCCATCCGCGACTGCACGCGAGCACCGTGCACGCCGGCGCCGTGGCCCTGGCGGCGGCGATCCTTGGAGTAGAGCCACAGTCGCTGCTCGTCCACGAGCGCCGCCGCCTGCGTCTCAGGGCCGCGACGGCGGTGGCGGCGGCGGTGGCCGCCGTTACCACCGTTGTGGTTTCCCTGCTGGCGTCTCACCTGGCGACCCAGGCCTACCAGCAGAGGCAGGTAATGTCGCCCAGTCCCTGCTGTCCTCCGCCCAACGTGTCGGCCCGGTCGATGAGGCCCTGCTGCTCACCGCTGCCGCCTACCGTGCAGCACCCGACTCAGTTGCCCGCGACCGCCTGGTAGAGCAGGCAGACTCGAACCCGGGCCTGCGCAGAGTACTGCTCCTCCCGGCGGGCGGGATCGGAACGGTCTGGTCGGTCGGCTACAGTCGGGACGACCGGCTGCTGGCGGCGGCGGCGTCAACGCCTTCGTCAGATGCCGTCCTGCTGGTGTGGCCCGGTGACGGCACCGGCCAGCCTGTCGAGGCAGTCATCTCGGCCGCTGCCATCGCCACCAGCGTGGCGTTCAGCCCGGACGGCCGCCTCATCGCGGTCGGCGACAGCAGCGGCGGGATCACGCGGTCACGGTCGGTCCGGTCACAGCGTGGCCGCCCCGGCTCACTACGGGCCGCGGCTCGGACTCCCCGGCTGCCGGGATCGGCGAGCGCATGGCAGGTCAACCGGGTGTCGTTCGCCCCGACGGCGGGCGGCTGGCCGCCAGCTACAGCGATGGCACCACCGTCGTGTGGCAGCTGGCTACCCGCAAAGCGGTCGCGTCGTTCCCCGGCACCGAATCGGCGTTCAGTCCCGCGGGTGCGACGCTGGCCAGCCTCGAACACACCGGCACCGTGGCCGTGCGCAACGCCGAAACCCTCGCCCTGCTGGGCACCTACCCCGCGGATGTGATGGCCCCCGCGGACCTGGCCTATCGCCCGACGGGAAGGTGATCGCCGTCACGAGCAACATCACCGTCGTGCCGACCGTCGCCGTCGTGGACATCGCCACCCATACGGCACACCCGATCTACGACACGATCGGTACCGGGCCTGTCGCGTACGGCGGCGACGACGACGTGGCGACCGATGACGAACTCATCTCGGCAGCCAGCACGGCCAGGCCAGTGCCCATCCCCCGTGGCCCGCGCATGACGGTGGAAACGATCGCATTCGACCCGGTCGGCGGGCTGATGGCCGTCGGCGGCTCGTGGCTCGGCGGATCGGGCGGGCAGGTGCTGCTGCTGGATACGAGCACGCGCGCTGCTGCCCGCCACCATCATACCGGCGGGCGGGGCATCAGCAAGCCCCACCCCGTTCCCGTCTAGCGCGCTGAGCCCTGATGGCCGGACCCTGGCCGTCACCGGCCCAGGCGGAGCGGTCGAGCTGTTCGTGACACCCACGGACACACCGGCCCGGCCGGTGCTGCAGCCTGGGGTAGAGTCCGGCCCGGCTAGCGTTCAGCCCAAACGGCACCGAACCGGCCGGGGTCGAGGGCGTCAGGTCACCATCTGGTCACTCCGCGACGGTACCGCGCACAATTTCTTCCTCCCGGTGCCCCTGACCGGAGGTGAGGCGTCCGGGCTAGCGTTCAGCCCAGACGGCCGCCTGCTGGCCGTCACGGCGCCCGGCGGTCAGATCATGCTGCTGCGGACCACGTTCCCGATCTCGGCGACGACCCTGACGGGCGCAGGGCCAGCGTCCGATCTGGCGTTTAGCCCCGACGGGCGGCGTCTGGCCGTGGCCACGCCCAGCGGTGCACAGCTATGGGACATGGTGTCCCGGCAGCGCACCGCCACCCTGACCGCAAGCCGGGGTTCTGCTACGGCATCGGTACCTGTCGACGGTGCGGACTGCACGGGAACGGTCGCGGCCAGCTTCGTCCTCGGCGGGACGAAGCTGGGCCACCGACGGCAACACCATCACGATCTGGACCCTAACTAACAGCGCCCGCACCTCTCTCCCGCCGCCGCTCCTCAACCGGGGGGCGGGTTGGGGACCAACCCTGGCCTTTACGTCTACACTCACCTGGCGGCGAGCCCCGACGGGCGCCTGCTGGCCGCCGGCACCGAAGGCAGCGCCGTGTTCTTATGGGACATGACGACTCTGCGGCAGGTGGGCCCCGGGCTGCTGTCCACGGCGCCGATCGCGGCGGTCGGGCCGATCGCGGCGGTCGGGTTCGGTCCCAGGGGAACACTGTCGTGTCGTTCGGGGCCGTCGCGTCGGCGTGGAACATGACCCGCAGCACTGGCTGGCCTGGGCGTGCAACGTGGCCCAACGCAACCTGACGGCGACCGAGTGGAACCTCTACGGCACCGGACACGGATTGATGTGACCAATGGCCTTAGTAGCCGTTCGGCGGCCACGGCTGGCGACCGCTGCCGCCGCCATGCTGATCCTCGCGTCGGCATCCGCCTGCGGGGGCGGCCTCCGGTCCGGCACCCCAGCCGCGGAGCGCGCCAAGCGCGAGCGGCACACCCGTGGACCTGTCAAACGTGCTCATCCAGCCAGCCGGGTTCGTCGCGGTACCGAACGACACCACCTCCGGGCCGCTGCAGACGCCGAATGACGTCAGGAGAATCTTCACCGACCGTCCCAGCGACCCGGCCGAGATCCTCAGCCACGGGTTCGTCGGCGGCTACGTCCGGGAATGGCAAGCCCCCCAAAACCAGCCACCTAACGGGGACACCGTCATCGTGACCCGCCCTTCTCGAAGTCGTTCTACAGTCCGACACCGCCGCCCACGCCATGGCCGTGGAGCAGTACTCAGGCACGCGCCGCCCATCAGCCCCGTCACCCACTTCGCGGTCCCGGCCCGGCTGGCCCCTGGCTACGGGGCATACAGATCCTAGGTTCCGCATCATGGCGAGCTATTTTTATGTGGTCGTTTGGGTGAGCCACAACCGGATGTTCAACGTCCAGATAGGCTACTCGGAACCTCAAAAATCCGCGGACCAGGTTATCTCGGTGGCCGTCGCGCAAAGCCGAGCCAGCCCGTGACCTGGACTATGCCGCCTAGCCCCCCGGGGAGGTGCTCGCGAACACCTTTGAGCCCATCACACGGCTCGATGGGCCGCGCAGGCGGGCACGCTCTGTGCCAGCTATCCGCCTCCGCTGATGCATCATCTGGGCTACGACCAGGCCTGTGGGGAACAGAGGAACGAAAATCCGCGCTAAGCGCTGCTGCCGCCAATGGCCGGATGCCATAGTCGACCCACGTAGTGCCACCTCCGGCATCCAGAGAGCCCTCCCGACGCCAACGGCCAAGCTGGCGGGAGGGCTCTCACGCGCTATAGGAACACGCAAAGCCTGCCACCACCACCAACCCCATCACCACAAGGGACGGCACGAGCGCCCAGCCCGTGCTCAAATCAAGCGGCGCTCAACAAGCGCCAGATCCGCTGCTCCAACCCCCGGCTGCCACTGCCACGCCAACCCACCGACGCTGCACGGCCCCTACATCGCCTGGACGCGCAAGATCAACCAAAAGACCGTCACCCGCAACCTCACCCCCGACCAAGCGACCCGCTACCGACCTGGTTCGGAACAACCGCCGCGTACGCCAGCTCACCACAGAACTTCAAGCACTCTCCCTCAAAGCCGCCGCCGACGCCGAAGAGTGGGGGGAGAAATAGACGACCAGACGTGCGGAAAGAGCGTCTAAAGCAGCTGACTAAGCAAGGAACTTTGAATTAATTTGACTTTCGTGAGCCGGTGTGGTTTAAGATCACCCCAATAAGGGACCGAACGTGATCGCAGGGGATATGGGGTCCGGTGCTTATGCATCGGGAGGGGTGAGGCAGTGCCACGTCGCGATGTCAGCTTGACTATGCCTACGGAGCTTGGTTTGGCGTTTGGCGAAGGCCGTATCTCCAAGAACCATCGAGCGGGCCATCACGCGGGCGCTGGCAGAACCGCGAGGCTCTCGAATCGGCTGTTTCGTTGCCGCGCTGTTGGTGGACTCGGTGCTGGTCGCCATCAGCGTGCTGGTCGCTATACGGGCTGTCGCGAACGCTTCGCAGATTCCTGGGAGCGCGTCGCAGCCGACGCTCACATCCGCGTCGCTGACTGCCGACGGAACGGATTGGGGTGTCCGCGGACTGCACTTCGGCTGAATCGGAGTTCAGAGGAGGGGAATTGGCTGCCATAACTTCGCTTGTAGCGCTCGCACGCGCACCAGGCACGCGCAAGACGGGAAGGGGTGGGGTCACCAACCGATAAAGGATCCGGCCTAAGCGTCGAGCTTGCGATCTCGGCGCTTCCCTTCACAGTCGCTGTGGCCTACCTATGAGCGGGGGGTGCTGTCGGCAGCTTAAGTGGCCTCGTGTCCTCCCCGATGCGGTCGCCAGCCCGTGTCTCACCAGCCCGTGTCTCGTCGATCTGTCACCGCCGCCGTTTGTGTCAACGCCAAAGATCAAGCTGTTTACTCAACACCAGAAGAGGTCAAGGCTATGAATCGACGAAGAAACGTCCACAACTGTCCCAGCCATCACTTCCGACGCCTCACGTTCAGGTTATCGGCCTTGGCGGCAGTGTTGATAGGGGCGGCGGTTGCCGTACCCGTGGTTTTGGCTCAGGCGACCGTCTCACCGTCTGGTGGGATAACCATCACCAGCGGTGCTGTGTGCACGGCTGCCGCGGGCGGACAGACCTTCCCGATATCGATCACCTTGCCATCGTCGGCTGTAAACGATGACGTGGACGTGGCCCTTCTGCTTGATGACACCGGCAGTTTCGAGGGCGAATGGCCGTCCGTAACGTCGACCTTCGCAGCGTCGTGGATCAGCTTCAGGCTGCGCTGCCCAGTGTCAGTTTTGGCTTTGGCGTTTCGATGTTCAAGGACTACGGCGGTGCCTGGACCAGCCTCGACGAAGACGACCCCCAAACCCGACCGTTCATCCTCAACCAGCCCATCGTGACCGCGGCTACCGCCGGCGGCTCCAGCGAACTTGACGGTCTCATCTCGGGCGCTGTTGGGCTTGCCGACCTGCTGCCCGGAAGTGGGGGCGACACTCCTGAGGCGTCGCTTGAAGGGCTCTATCAGCTGGCAACCGGCGCCGGCTTCGACGGCAACGGCAACGGCTCCACGCTTGACAGCGGTCCCGCCGGCGCCCTCGCGACCGAGGAGACTCCCGGAGACAGCGGCGATGTCCCCCCGTTCTCGTCGAACGTGGCCCTCACCAGTGGAAGCCTCGGCGGAATCGGATGGCGGCCGGGGGCTCTCCACATCGCCATCGTGGCCACCGATACCTCGCCCGCGGCTGCGTTCCCCGCGGGAGCGCCGATCCCGCTAACGATCACATCGGCCAACGGTGACAGCGAGCCGAGCATCAACTTCGCTTACTCCTCACTGACTCCGGGTGACAACCGTACCGGGTACGTTGCGAACACCACCGACCCGGCGACCAACACGATCGTTGGCGCGGTGGTTCCCGCGGGCGGTGCAACCGTCCAGGGAACGGTTAACGTGCTCAACGCCCTGGGCATCCGTGTCATCGGGATGGGCCCAGGCGACGCGCCTACGACAGCCGAAGGACCCGGCGACAATTCCTCGGCGATCTGGTTGTCGACCATGGCTCGCTTGACGGGCGCCACCGATTCCAGTGGAAATGCGCTCGTGTTCGACACCTCGGTTGACC
This sequence comes from uncultured Solirubrobacterales bacterium, assembly GCA_963709135.1. Lineage (GTDB taxonomy): Bacteria > Actinomycetota > Thermoleophilia > Solirubrobacterales > Solirubrobacteraceae > Palsa-465. The sequence goes on from CAVPVI010000015.1 coordinate 1,381,969, forward strand.
CGACCGACCTCGCTACCGCGATCGTAGACAACGTCGAGGCGTCCGCGACGAAGCCGGTCAACGTGGGCCTGACGACCTCCAAGCTGCCGGCGGGAGTCACGGTGACTCCATCTCCCAGCACGGTCAGCGATGTCGCTCCTGGCGGGACCGCTGACTTCAACGTGACTATCACGGGCAACGGAGCGGCAAGCAACGGCGCCTTCACGATCAACTTCGTTGACACTGGTAGTGGCGCACAGCTGGGCTCGTGCCCGTGACGATCGACTGCACGGGCGCACCGGCGCCGACCACTGTGGGCACCTTGTTGTCGGTGGTGGTCAGTCGGGGTCCTCGATCTCGGTTCCCGGGGGGACGGCGGTGACCGATTCCGCGAAGTTGGCGGGCGCGAACGCGTCCACCGCGACCGGGACCGTGAGCTACAGCGTCTATTCCGACTCGGCCTGCACCGTGCCGGTGGTCGCGTCGGCGGGCGGCGGGGCCGTCACCGGTGGCGCGCTGCCCAACTCCAGCGCCGAGACATTCTTGACGCCGGGGACCTACTACTGGCAGGCGACCTACAGCGGCGACAGCGCCAACCAGGGATCCACGAGCACCTGCGGCAGCGAGATCGAGACCGTTACCGCGGCGCCGACCGCGGTCGGCACCTCGTTGTCGGGTGGTGGTCAGTCGGGGTCCTCGATCTCGGTTCCCGGGGGGACGGCGGTGACCGATTCCGCGACGTTGGCGGGCGCGAACGCGTCCACCGCGACCGGGACCGTGAGCTACAGCGTCTATTCCGACTCGGCCTGCACCGTGCCGGTGGTCGCGTCGGCGGGCGGCGGGGCCGTCACCGGTGGCGCGCTGCCCAACTCCAGCGCCGAGACATTCTTGACGCCGGGGACCTACTACTGGCAGGCGACCTACAGCGGCGACAGCGCCAACCAGGGATCCACGACCATCTGCGGCAGCGAAGTGGAGACCGTGACGGCGGCCGCGCCGTCGCCCAAGTCCACCCGTATCACCACCCAGCTTTCCGGCAGCGGAATCTTTGGGGGTGGCAACTGCTGGTGGCTGGGCAACGTGATTACGGTGTTCGCCGGGGCATCCGTGACCGACTCGGCCACGCTGCACGGGGCGAACGTGTCCACCGCCGGGGGAACGGTGGCTTACAGCGTCTACTCTGGCTCTAACCCCGCCAAAGCGAAGGTCGTGGCGAGCGGTGGCACGGTTACGGTCGCCCACGGTGTGGTGCCGACGTCGAATCCCGTGAAGCTCACGAATCCGGGCGTGTACTTCTGGCAGGCGGCGTACTCCGGTGATCCGTCGAACATCCCCTCGATCAGCAGGTACGGCTCTGAGATCGAGATGGTTGTCCCGGTGCCCCACTGCGACTACGGCTGGAAGTCGGGATTGAACAGCGGCTGCAAGGCGCCGCCAAAAAAGCACTAACCTCGATGGTTGATTTCAAGTTCGCGCCCCGGTGTTGGCTAGCCGGGGCGCGACAACTTTCGGCCGAGCAGCGAGAATGCGAGACTCCGTCACTCGCCCGAGTTAGATTCTGAGCCGGACGCGCTCGGTTTTGCATTAAGCCACGCTGAGCGGCTCCCCTGACGTTGGTCGGCCCGAGTTCCGCGCGTCGCGCGAGAGCGACCGCAACGCGTCCTCTAGCGCGCGCTCGTGCTTGCTGGTGCTCAGGTCCAGCTCGTCGCGTCGCGCCCGGAACGCCGGCGAGCGCGTGTGCGGCGGACGTGTGGATTGCCTCGCACAGCTCTTTCCTGGAGCCCGCTCGAGTCGCCGGCGGTGGGCGCTGAAACCATGCGGACTAAACGCATCCAGAGGTGGGCAGTCTCAGGTCCCGGTGTTGAATTTGGGGTTCCCAACGTGGGCGACGGTTCGCGTTAGGCTCGATGGCTGAACCGAGGTCTGACCCATCTCAGATCTGACCCGGGGAATCGGTGTCCTCTCTCTGAAGTGTCGGCCTCGGTTCGTGCCTTCGAAGATCCGGCCTGGCTTGATAAGGAGCGTTCGCCCTGGCGCAAGGCACCGGGGCGCTCACCGGGATGTTGTCGGCCGGTCCGCAAACAACATAAGGGTTCCCCAGGGAAGGTCAAGTGATGAGAAGAGCAACCAAGCGCGGTCCGGGACCGTCGCACTTGCTGATCACGCCTGATCACGCGGGCAACGTCGTCGGCATCGATCCGCACAAGCAGACGCTGACCGCGACGGTCGTCGATCCGCGCGGCGGGATCTCGCCGCCGAGCACTTCAAAGTGTGCGGGTATGGGCATCGCGCACTGGAGGCGCTCGGCATGAGCTGCCGAGAACCAGTTGTGCGGGGTTGCGTGGACGCGAATGTGCTCCGGTCATCCTGGACCTCCGAGAGCAAACGCGCGGAATCCAACGGTTTGTATTTGTCGCCGTCTGCGGTTCGGGGTCGACTAGCGCGAAACGCTCGCCGGGCGGTGATGCGATCGCGGTCGTCGGGACTCTCCCGCTTCGCCTGAGAGCAGCGCCAGGCTCGTCGGGGACTCTCGCTCGTCAACCCCGCAACACCTCCGGCCCGATCCCCAAGTCCTTAGCAACATGCGCAATCGGACGCCCGGACTCCAACGCCAGCCGCACACCGCGGTCCATCAACTCCTGCGGATACTTCGACGGTCTTCCCATGACACGGAATTCCCTTCCCGAGGACAGAATCCTCGAAATCAGGTCTCCGTCAAACCCAGGGCAGCTCAGAGTGTCAGGATCGCTTCGGCGCCGGCTAGGCCCCAGCGGGCGCCGGTGATGTCCATGCGGTCTTTGACGAGGTGGCGGCAGGCGCCTTCGATCACGCCGGTCGCGATCGGCCAGCCGGTCTTGAGTGCGGTGGGGTAGTCGAGGTAGGGGCGTTTGGTGAGGAGGTAGTCGGCGGCGCCGTCGGCGTTTTTGCGCTGGTTGGCGTCCAAGCCGAGCGTGGTCGCTTTGCGGCGGATCGCGGCGGCGACGGTCCCGCGTTGCCGTCGAGGATCTGTCGTGCTTTGTCGCTGACCCATCGCTCGGCGGCGGGGTCGCCCTCCGCAAAGAAGCACCAGCGGCCTTCCATAGGTATTCGAGCACGTGGATGAAGTCAACCACGATCGAGATCTTGAGCTTGCGTTTGCGGGCTTCGGCCTTGATCCGGTCGATCTGGTGATTGTTGCCGTCGACCAGCGCGACCCAGGTGCGTTTATGCTCGGGATCGCGGCGGTCGGCTTCGTTGAACATTTCGGCGATGACCGTGCGGCGTCGTCGCTGACGCTGGCCTTCAGCCACTTGTTCTTCGCCTTCGGTCGCGTGCTGGCGGCCGGCGGAGGGTTCTCGGGGTCGGGCAGGATGTCGGCCACGGTACGCGGCTCGGGGGTGAGCTCGTACACGGCGGCGATCTCCGCCATCCGCTTGCGATTCGGCTTCTCGCCCTTGGACAGGCGCGTTTTGAGCTTCGCCGGAGGCGTTCTGCGCCTGCGTGCGGGTCTGCTCACGCAGCCCCTCGGGGCGCATCACGACCCCCTTCGCATCGCAGGAGAGCACCAGCAGATCCTTCCCGTCCGGCACGGTACGCTCGCGCTGCTCGTAGAACGCATCAACGTCCTGGCCGCCGGCGAGCGTCAGCTCTCGCAGCTGACGCGTGCCGATCTGCTGGCCGGTCTGACGCGCGATCGCGGCCTGCGCGTCTTCAAAGCTTGACCGCGGCGCTTCCAACGCCGCCAGCTTTCCGATCCCGTGCGAGTGACCTGACCGGCGGGAGGTTCAACGGCGCGTCCGCCGGATACAGGTTCTCGCTCCCAGCCGCCCGGTAGGCCAGCCGCGTGACCGCAACCTCGCCCAGCACGGTATGCAAATCACGCTCATGTCCACGCTCGACACTGCGCCGGGGTTTGCCGTCACTGCCAATCACCCCGTCTGCACGCTGCTCGACCCGCGCGCGGAGATCGAGCTGATCCTGCAACACCTGGCGCGCCAACTCACGAGCGTCCTCGACCAGCCGCGTCTCGAGCTCTGAATGCTCAAGCCCCAACGCCTGCTCGCCCGCCGCCCACTCCACGAGCCCCACAAACAGCGCCTGAGAGCGCTCAAACCCCGCGACCGGGCACGCACCCGTCGCCGGCGCCCGCCGCTGCTCGCCGCCCACCGCCTTCTCATCACCGTCCCCGCTTTCCAACACCGGCTCGCTCATAGAGCCGTTAGCTTGCCGGGTCCCAGCGAACAAGTCGAGCAAATCAGGAGCCACGCGATCACCTCCGTATCGCGGCCGGAACGGGACATAACACCCGGGGTTTCGCCGCCGCCTACCGCGACTCCTTCCGAAACGTACGCGAATCCGGGCGACAAGGCCCTGCCCAACGCCGCAATCGCCAAAGAACCAGCACTATCTACACACTACAAACGACGTGCACCCAATTCTGATGGGGCGAGGCCGACAAGCCCAATTAGCGCCGTCTCGATGAGCAGGAACAGGTTCATCCTCGAAACGTGGAGGTTGAGGTCGCACTCATAGTGTCTCAACGCGAGGTCGTACTGGCGTTGAAGATCGTCAGCCATTGCGGCTCCCCGGGCCGTTTCACCTGATCCTCCCTCACTACCTTCAGTTGTCATTGTCCTCGCGGCGCTGCGCTGCTGAGATCGCCCGGTGAACAGCTTCCCGAGCCGATTGGACCCTGTGGAAATGCGGATGTGGAGGAGCGTCGACTGTCCACGTGTCTAGCGCAACGACGGTGCGACCGACTCTAAGAGCGAGGGCGATCTCGCTTAGCCTCGATCGTGCAATAAGCTTCGCCGCAAGCCAGGCCTGTGAATGTGAATCGCGGCGCTTGCAGTAAGCATCCGACCGGGTCGTGATGGGTGGTGATGGGTCGCGAGACGGGCCGTGGGAGGCCTGGGAGGTGTGGTTGGTGTGCGACGGTTCGGTGTGCGGGCGTGTGGTGTGAGGGCTGGTGGGCTTGGGGCGCTGTTTGCGGGCAGGCTGACGCCGGGGGTGTCGCGCGGATGGTCGTCGGTGGCGGCGCCGGCGGCGCCGCGGTCAGCCGATTAGGGCTGGGAGCGCTTGCAGGCGTGCGTACGCGGCGGCGAGCGTTGCTGCCCAGGGCCAGTCGTGGGAGAGTCGTAGGGTCGTTTGGCGGGCGTGGCGGGCGATCCGGCCTGACTGGTGCAGTAGCCGGTAGCGCAGCCGTTTGAGCTCCCAGGCGCGTGCTTGGTCTTTGAGGCAGAGCTGCTGGGTCCACGCGACGAGGTCTTGCGCGAGTTGCACGAGCCACAGCCACACCTGGTTGTGCGCGAAGCTCTTGAACGGCAGGTTGGACAAGCCGCAGTCCTTGCCCTGGCGGATGCGGCCCTCCACGCGCGCGTGGCCGCGGTGGGTGAGGTCAAGCGCGGGAATTTCCTTGCCGGGCTGGTCGGTGAGGAACACCGCCAGGCGGTAGCCGTCGTGGTCAGCGAAGGACTGCTGGTCGCCGTCTTTGAGCTTCGTGCGCCGCGCGATCAACCGCGAGCCCTGAGGCCACGTCGAGAGGTCCACGTGGTCGGTGATCTCGCACACATCGGAGTGCTTGCGGTCTTTACCGTCGGCGCGGATCGCCTTTACCCACAAGGGTTCCTGGACCGCGATGATCGACTCGCGCACCGGCTCGGAGAGGTCAAACCCGACCGAGAACCGCAGCCCCGCCTCGCGGCAGTACTCGGTCAACTCGTGCGTGGCGCCGGCGCCGTCGGCCCGCATCAGGTGCTTCATGTGCGTTTCTGCGGCCCAAGCGCTTGCGTCCTCACGTGAGCGCGGCATTTCTAATGCTGCTTGGACGCGGTGATCGCCGGCATGCACCCCGTCTAACGCGCTGCACAGCCTCGAAGAACAGCCCCGAATCGACCGCGTCTAACGGGGACGGACGGCGACCGGGGCCCGCCTGGCGTCGAGCCGTTCCAAGGCCCGAACCGCGTCTCGCGTAAACCGGACAGAATTGCGCTGTTGCTACCACGAGGGTCGAATCGCCCACAACCGCAGCGACTCCGCGTCCGCTGCGCTCCCATGGGGGCGTCTGGACGACCGCCGAGCCCTAACGCTCATCAGCGGTCTTCCGGCTCGACAGGGAACGGGTCCCAGTCAATCCGGCCGGCTAGCTCGGCTGGCCCGAGGTCGATCACGCCTGAGCGCTGCACAGGCTCATAGGCGCCCTCGCGCAGCTCAAGCCAGCGCACCGTGCACTGCTCGGGATGGACGATCACCAACTCATCGACGTGGTGGGCGGCGTAGAAACCGAGCTTCTTGTCCGCAGGCTCGCGCCAGGACAAGACCTCGACGGCGAGCGCGGCGGTCGGGTTCCATTGCACCGCGGGCGGGCGTAGCAGCGTGAGGTCTGGGACGCGGTGATCGTCGGTGACGCCGATCCCGGCGGCGCCAAGCGCGGCCATCCCCCTTGCCTTGGCGAGGGGCTGAAGCAGCGTAATCAGTTGCGTCACGATCAGCTCGTGGCGCGGCGAGGGCGGCGGACTCATGTGCAGCACACCCTCCCATACCTCGTCGTGGTGGTCGGCGCCCCACTCGCGGCGGCGCATGAGCAGCGCCTCGACCTCGGCCGGCAGCGGGTCTGGGATCAGCGTCGGCATCGCAACCGACAGCGTATCCGCCGCGACCCGACATCGCGCCACCGCCCCGTTGCGCGACCGAGCCGCCTACCGAGCGCTCAACGCCGGCGCGGTCAGACGCCACGACCGGTTACCGCGGCCTTTCGTCTGCTGGCGAGTCGTACCGGTTTGACGCGCGCGTACGGCAGCGCGACCTGCAATCCTGAGCGCGCGTGCGGCACCGCTCCACGTATCACGCTCGATAAAGTGATTCCGTCCCGCCGTGGTGGGGAGGAGGTCGAAGCTTGACGGGCGGCCTCCCCTTTGCGCGCGTAGTGGTGACCCGCAGGTCACGGCTCGCTGGGACGACTACTACCACTCAGGACTGATCGTTCCAGCTCGCGCCCGGATCAACAGGCGGTGGAACCTTGGGATGCATCCGCCACTAACTGGAGATGACGGCCGCGACGGACTTGCGCGCCCGGATGTCGCGCTCGCGTCGAACCAAAGGCCGGAATCGCTGGACAAATCTGCGCGTGGACCAGGATCAGGACGGCACTGCCGTCCGCGATCACCTCCGAGCCGCGTCGCGACAGAGGTGCCAACAGGTCGTCAAACGCCAGACCCAACCAGTGCCGCCTCCGCTTGACAGATCTTTCGTACCTAAGCACTTGCGTGAGGCCGAGCGAGACGAACAAGGCCGGTTGCGAGTAAGACACAGCTGGCGGAACGAGGGCGACCAACCACGCAACGGCGACTAGCCGCGTCAGTCACGATCACCCGCGTGGCGTACGCAAGGTTCACGGACCCGACGCGGGGTGGCGCGAGCCCGACGGCCAAGCGTCCGTATAGCCCCCGATGCTGCGAGGAATCTGCGGACCACCCCATGTGGGCCCAGTGCTCGGGTCCGTTGTCAGGCGCCGAGCACTAGGGCCGATTTCATGCTGATGCGCGCCCGCGGGAGCCCGAACGAGTTCTGGGCCGCTTGGACTTGGACTTGTCCTTGGCGCTGGTGGTGTCGAGGTCGGGCGGACCGGCGAGCTCGAGTACCGCGTCCATCACCGTCCTGGCCCAGGATGCAAGTTGCTCCGCTTCCTCGGCGAGGGTGTCGCCGCTGGCGACGATCTCACGCAGAGACCGTGACTTGACGACGTAACTGCCGTTGCTGTCGGCTAGCACCTGAAATCCCGATGCCTCCGCGGTGGCCGGCCACGCCCACTCGGCGAGCGCTACGCGCTCCTCCCGTCTGGCAGCCCAGCCCGCTCCTGCGTACAGGGTCGGCTCCCCAACGGAGCGCTCATCAGACCACTCCGCCTCAGACGCGAAGAGGTAGAACAAGCCTTCGCGATGTTCGTCCAGCCATGACCCTTCAGACGGTTCGAGCATGACGTAGAAGATGGGCATCTCGCTGGGCGTCGCCCAGTCATCCGTGCCGACCTCGTCTTCCCAGTCATCGTCGAGATCTTCGGCGGCACGTTCCAGCAGCCGCACGAGGCGCTGCTCTACGAGAATGGTCCGCGCGAGCACCTGAACGTCGTCCTCGTTTAGAGCGCCCATGGAATCTCCCTTCAGGTAAGTGACGAATTCGAGCAATAGCCGGTCGGACGCCGGCGCGCGCGGCGAGCGAGCGCTGGTCCGCCAGTTGGGGTTTCCTCCAGCCCTGTTTGCGATGTCCTCGACTGAACGGAAAATGACGCTGGGGCCGCGACCGCCGCTGGGTTTTGCGCCCCGTCGCGTATATGCGTTTGGAGGATTACACAATGCTGTCAGGCAGCGTCCGCCAGTGTTTGGAGGGTGACTTGGTGGCCGAGGCGCTCGAGTTGGGCGATCAGCCGTTTGGTTTGGCGTTCGGGGTCGCGTTTGCGGAAGTAGTCGCCGCCGAGGTCGCTGTAGAGCTCGCCGGTTGAGAGCATGTGCCAGATGGCGCAGATGATCGAGTGTTTGACTGCGCCGAGCGCGCGGCCGTGCCCGATTCGGGGTTTGAGTCGCCGGTATTGGGCTTGGAGGTAGCTGTCGTTGGTTCTGATCGCGCCCATCGCGGCGTCCTTGAGCGCGTCGTTGAGCCATTTGGAGCCCTTGCGGCTGCCGCCGGACCGGCGCTTGCCGGCCGACTGGTCGTTGCCCGAGCACTGCCCGCCCCAGGACGCGAGCTGGGCGGCTGTCGGGAATACCGTCATGTCGGTGCCGATCTCGGCGAGAATGTTCTGCGCGGTCCGGGTCTCGATCCCGCCGAGCGTGCGCAACAGCTCAACCGCGCTCTGAAAAGGGCGCAGCTGTTCCTCGATCGCGTCCGAGAGGCGTTCGATCTGCTCATCGAGGAAGTCCAAGTGCGCAAGGATCGCGCCGATCAGCAGCGCGTGCTGGGCGTCGAAGCGACCCTCCAGCCCCTCGCGCAACACCGGGATCTTCGCTCGCATCCGACCCTTCGCGAGCTCCGCCAGCACCTCGGGGTCGGTCGTGCCCTGACACAGCGCGTCGAGCATCGCCCGGCCCGAGACGCCGAGGATGTCGGTGGCGACGCAGTCGAGCTTGATCCCCGTGTCCTCAAGCTTCTGTGCCCCCGTGTCCTTGTTCTTGGCTTGCTGACGGGCCACAACGTTCAGCAGACCTCTGCTGCTCGTGAGAGGCGGGTCACGGGAGGCCGGCTGGGACGACGCGCCGACGAAGTACGAAAAGTACGAAGTGGGAAGAACGGGGTGTTGACGGGTGTTGAGCGCCGCTGAGTTTGGGCATGTTGGTGGCGTTGTCGTGGGCATGGAGCGGTGGGGTACGGAAGGAGAAGCAACTCCGGAAGGGGTGGACGGAGCGGGGCGGTTAAGGCCTGCAATGAAGGTTGGGTGGCGGGTTGGGGCGTGCGGGTTTGCGTCGCGCGTTGAGACCGCTTCGCTTTCGCCTTGATCGCTCGCCACGATGGTGGCTGGGGGACGCGGGAGGCGTCGTGGTGCGGCGGTGGCTGGGCGAGCGATGCGACCCACTCGCGCGTAGCGGTAGCGGGCCAAGCCCGCCCGGGTTCGTGGTGCCGCGGACTATGCCCCGGCCGGCCGGGTCGCCGGGGTGGCGGTCCGGAGTTGCGCGGCCGGCCGCCGGTCGGGCATGTGGGTGGCGGTCGTGCGCCCGGGCGGCGCGCAGCGCGCGGAGAGCGTGGTCGATCTGGCCGTGTGGTTGAGGGTCTGGCTGATCTGGCTGCGGGTCAGCCCGCCCGGATGCTGGTGAAGGGTGGCGCGGATCTGCTCGGCGAGCGGATCGCCGGTCGCGCCGGTCAGCGCCCAGGCGGCGGACCGGCGGCGTAGTCCTGGAGCGCGAGCGCGGCTTGGAGGTGCGGGGCGCCGATCTGGCGTTCCCCGGCGGTGAGGGTCTAGACGAGCGCGAGCCGGATGACGTGCGCTTCGGCGCGACCGCCACAGCTCCCACGCCCCGGCTGTGAGCCTCGGTCGGCCGTCAGGAGTGCGTTGGCGCGAGCTTGCCCGCTGGCCGCCAGACGGTGAGGGTGCGGTCGTTGCGCGGGTCGCGGATGGTCGCGCGTTCCAGCCGGCCGGCGTCGATCAGCGCTTGGAGGGCGCGGTCGATCTCGCGTGCTTTCTTGTTGCGTGAGAACAGGTTGGAGACCTCGGTGCGGGTGATGCCGTCGTTGCGGTCGCGCGCGAGCGTCCAGATTTCGTCGGCGGTCGGGTCGCCGATGCTGTCGCCGAACACCCAGCGTGCCGACGCGGCGCTGTAGGCCCAGAACGCGAGCGCGGCCTCGAGGTGCTGCAGTCGGATGACCTCGGAGCAGTCCAGGAGCGCGTAGAGCAGCGCGACGCGGACGGTGTGCGCCTCGGCGCGCGCGGTGGCGGCGCCGGTGAGCCCGGCCTCGCCGCGGGACAACTCGTCGTAGGCCGCGATCCAGCACTCGCGCGCCGGGTCGTCGAAGGAGATGTGCTGCTCGACGGCAGCGAAGCGGGCGGCGAGGCAGACTTGCTGGCGGACGCGGTCCAGATCGTCTCCGCCCAGCCGCCCGCCGAACGGCAGGGTCTTTGAGCGCTGCACGGCGACGAGCATGAAGCGGTTAAAGAAGCCGTTCGCGAGCTCGGTGGCGGTGATGTGGCGCAGCAGCTCTTGCTTGGTGATGTGCCCGACGATGCCGATGTGCGCGCCGGTCGCGCGCAACGGGCTGTTCTTGGCCATCGTTTGCAGCGTCTTGCCGTCCCAGGCGTTGCGGATCACCGGCGAGAGGGTGTTGCCCTCGCGCGCGAGGACCTTCATCACTTGCGCGAACTCCGACTCGACAACGAGCTTGCGCTTCTCGCCGGTCGGCAGATGGTTCTCGCTGGCGTCGGCGACCTCGGCGATCAGTCCCTCGCCGGAGCTCATCCCCGACGCGATGCAGTGCTCCACGAAGCCCGCGTCGACGTCGCCGATCAGCGCCTCGACGTGATCCCAGGAGGACCCCTTGCGCCCCTTCGATGTAGGGCCGACAAGCACGATGAACTCGTTTGCGTGGTGGCGCGAGGCCTCGACGGCGTAGTAGGCGTTGCTGCCACTCGCGGTGCCGAACGCGACTAGGAACTGCGCGAGCAGCGCCATCGGGTGTGACTCGGTGTGCGGATCGGTCCGCAGCACGAACTCGCCGGCGGGCCCGTGAAAGACAGCCTCGCCGGGCGCAGCAGGCCACGGTGCGTGGGTCATCGCGCGCCTCGAACGTTGCTCTCTTTGAGCAGTCGCTGGTTCAGAGTGCGGACAGCCTGGAGCTGTTCGTCGCGGTCGCGCAGCGTCTCGCGCACCTCGAACAGCTGCTGCTGGAGCTCGGCGACGCGCTCGGTGAGATTCTCGTCGCTGGGTGCTTGTGGATCGATCGTCGCCTGTCCGAGCGCCTCGCCGAGCCTGCGTTTGAGCGTGGCGACGTCTCGCTCGCGTTCGTGCAGCCGGCGCTTGAGGAACGCGTTCTCGGCCTTGACCGAGGCCATCGTGAGCGCGGTGCCGTTGCGCAGGCCGGCTTCCAGCTCGACGGCAGCATTATCGCGCAGCGCGTTGACCTCGGCTTGAGTCCCGGGGCTCGGTGCACGAACCCGGGGTTGATCTGTGCGGCGCGGGCCAGGTGCTCCCAGGAGAAGTCCTGGCCGCGATCGACCCACGCACGGGCGACGGTCAGGACCCGTTCGCGCTTGTGCTCGCTGTCGGCGCGTGTGCGGGCTGTCGCAGCAGCCGTGCGGGGCTCGCTCATGATCGCGCCGGTCCACCGCCCTGGGGATACAGAGTCGGCGCGGGCTGGCGGACCGTGGCGCTGAGGTGGATCGGCAGCGCCGTGTCGATGTTCGCGCGGGCGCGGCGGATCACACCGAACAGCTCATCGACGGTGACGCGCTCCTCAGCGGTGAGCCCATCGAGCATCGCTTCGGCGTTGCGAATCAGCCGGCGGGCAGCGACGATCTCCTCGGGCGCCGGCAGCGCGTCGCGGCGGGCCCAGTCCTCGAGCATCCCGTCGGTAGCGGCGTTCAGGCGCTCGTGATCGCTCAGAAGCTTCTGCAGGTGCCCTCGCAGCTCGGGCAGGTAGGACGGGTCGGTGCGGAAATGGGTGCAACCGAAGCAGCGATACCGGTACGGGCACGACTGGCCTGAGGACTTCACGTTGCTGGGCTCGTGGCAGGTGCCGAACGCGACCGCGATCTGACCGACCCGGTAGCGGTCATACTCGGCGTCCACGAGCCCCGCGAAGCCCGTGCTGATGCGGTTGCCGGCGTGGTTGAACTGCATCTCCGACACGCGCGCGACGGCTTTGCGCATCCGCGACTTGTTGACCTTGTAGTAGCCGCGGGTCGTGTCGGTTGTGCTGTGACCCATCATTGTTGCCAGCACGTCCAGCGGCGTGCCGTTGTCCGCATGGCGCTGCGCGAAGCTGTGACGAAACGCGTACGGGATCACGCGCTCGCGCGGGTAGGCCTCGCCACCCACGCCGATCAGCTTCGGTAGCCCGTCGCGCCAACCGCGAACGGCGCAGCCGAGCCGACCCGAGTCCACCGGCAAGGTCCCATGCGGGTTGCGCCGCTCGCGCGGGAACAGCCGCAGCGCTGAGAGCGCCGTGCCCGGGTAGCGCGCCACAACGCGCTCGCGCTGCTCGATGATCAGCCGTGCAGTCGACTCCGCGATGAACAGCCGATAGTTCTTCACCGCGACCTTTGGCATGTCGTGCACCAGTACCCACGCGTCATGAAGCTCGCCGGTCTGCTCGTCGACGAACTCGGTCCGGTCAAGGCACGTCGCCATCAACGCGGCCAGCTCGCCGGGACGACGACCCGTGTCGGCCAGGATCCGCAGCATCACGCAGACGTCCTCGCCATCGCGACCGCGCAGCAGGTAAGGTAGGTGTCTGAGAGCAGCTGGTCGATCACCACCTGCGGCAGCGCGCGTCCCTCGCCGCCGTCGTCCTCGTCTTCGGCGGCCTTCGCACGTCCTGTAGCCAGACGGCGAACTCGCCACTGAGCCCGTGCAGCGGCGCGGCCGGCTCATACAGCTCGAAGTTTTTGTAGTCTCGCAGGAACTGGCGCACTTTGCCAGCGCTTCGGTAGTAGCTGGACTCGGGCAGCCGGCCGGCTTGGTGAAGCCGCCCGACGCGCTCGACGAACGCGCGCACATCGACGCGCGCGAGCGCCGACCTCTCGCGCCCGCCGTCCTCGCGCAGCGCGAGCGACTCCGACAGCAGCCCGACCGCGAGCAGCACCCGCTTCAAGCTGTTGCCCTGGATGCTCAACGCCCGGCAGCGAGCCCACCCCTTCGCCGCCTCTCGCAACCAGTCCTGCGCGATCACCGAAAAGTCCAAGATGCACGTGTTCCGCTCGACCGCGAGACCAACCTTGCGCAAATCCCAGACATCGCCCGCGAACTCCGTCTCGTGGTCGGCGTAGAGCACCTCGAGCTCGTATCGAGCGAGCCGCCGCACCAACAGCACCTCGCAGCTCACCGCGCCGCGACCAAGCTCAAGCAGCGACCCGACCCCCGCGGCGCGGGCGTCGCGCACCAGACTACGCCACCCCTCCCGAGACCCCTTGCGCAACTGTTCGCTGAACCGCTGAGCGACGAACCAGAGCTCCAGCCGGACCTGCTCGGACAGCCCATCGAGGGAGACCGGCGCGATCTTCGCCGACTCCTCAACGATGTAGCGCTCGGCGTAGAACACGCCGAGGTCCGGGTAGCCGCGCTGCCTCCACTGCCCCTCGCACGCCCTGCACAACCGACGCCGGCCGGCCGCGACCCGCTCACAGCCTTTCCGCTCACACACGCCGAACGTCCTGAACGGAACGACGCTGTCGAGCGCGACGAACTCATCAAACAGCAACCCGGAACGCTTGCGCAGCGCTTCGTGCGCACCGCAAAGGCCGTTCGCGGCGACGGGTCGCAGGTAATCCGGCTCCACGCAGCACACAGCGCACATCCGCTCCGGCCGGCGGGTCGGCGCTCGCCCGATCCGCTTGAACTCGTCCAGATCACGGCAGCTGCCCACCGCGACGGTCCGCTCAAACCGTTGCCAGCAGGTGTTACACACATTCCCCTGGCGCGTGCTTGGGCCCGTGCAGTCCTGCACCTCGCACACCCGAAAGCCGAAGCTGGGATGCCCCGGCACCGGACCGAGAACCAACCCGTCCGCCTCCCAGCCCAACTCGACCAGCACGTCATCGACCAGCGCGCCGCGGAGCAACTCGACCTCACGCCCAGCCAGGGACCGCGGCGCCTCGAGCAGCGCGCTCGCGGCGAGCGTCATCAACCCCTCCCGCGCGTGCGCGCGCCGTCAAATCGCTCTGTCATCTTGCGGACGGCGTCGCGCTGGCGCTCCTCGGACGGGTGAACGTACACCTCGACGCTCGACGGCGAGGCGTGCCCAAGCAGAACCTGCGCCGCGTCCATCCCCTCGGCCGCTGCCCACGCCGTCCCGGCGCTGTGGCGCAGCATGTGCGGATGCACCGCCCGCTCAAGCCCCGCACGCGCCGACAATGACCGAAACAGCTTGTGCACGCGCGAGACCTTCATCGGCGCGCCCAACGGCTCCGCCCACAAGTTCACGAACACGAAATCGCACACGGCCGCCGCCCCGCAGGCGTCCCGCTCGCGCCGCAGATAATGATCAAACGCCCCGATCAGCGGCCCCTCGACCGGCACGATCCGTGAGCGCTCGTTCTTCACCCGGGCGCCGTTGACGTTCGCGCGTGGGACGACGTGCAGATGCGCGCCAGGATAGGTGCAGCCAAGCACGCCGGACGAGTCAGCGAAATGCAGATCCGATAGCCGCAGACCGAGCGCCTCACCGACGCGCAAACCGGCGAAATACATCACGCCCAGCAAGAACCGGTCACGCCAGCGCTCGCACGCGCCGACAAGCGCGGCGAACTCCTGCGGCTTGGCGTCATCGACACTCGCGTGGCGCGCCTCGGGCACCCGGTGCAACGGTTGCAGAACGGTGCGCAGCATCCCGTCCTCGCGGCGCACATGCGCCGGATAGAAGCGGTCATCCCCGACTACGTACAACGCGTCCAACACCCGCCCGTCCAGCGAGCCCATCGACACCGCGTGCTTATAGAGCTCCCGCACGCTGACCATGATCGTGTTGATCCGCGCGCCGCTGCGCGCCCTGCCGAACCCGGTACCCCGACGCTCGACCGGCGAGGTTCGCAGCCAATGAACGAACCGGCCAAGCTCACGCGGCGCGTCCCCAACCGCGCACGCGGTCCGACTCAACCAGCCAAAGAACAACGCCAGATTCTCCGCATACGCCTTCGTCGTACTGACCGCACGACGGCGCCCGAACCGCAGCTCGCGCAGATAACCATCCGCCACCGCCACCGGCACGTAGTCGCCATCGACCACTGTCCAATACGCGTCCAGCGTCCCACCCGGGTTCCGCAGCTCGTTTGAGTGCTAGGTGGCGGAATCGCCCGTGGGCACTGGCGATCCGGCGGTCGAACAGGTGTTCGACGTGTATCTAGTAGGCGTGGGGCCTTGGAAGGCGCTCAGGCGGCGGCGTCGACGGCGGCCGGCGTGGGCGCGGCGGGCGCGGCGGGCGCGGCGGGCGCGGCGAGCTGGAGGAACAGCGGGGGTAGCTCGATGCCGAGCGTGCGGAGGATGTGTTGTTGGTCGGCGGTCAGCTCGGTCCGTTGGCGGCTGGTGCCGGTCGGGCCGGTGAAGGTGCCGAGGTGCAGGCGCTGGAGTTCGTCGCGGAGGTTGCGCCAGGTGTCGTATGCCTGGTTCTCGGCGATGCGGATCAGGAGCAGTGAGAGCCAGCAGAGCAGCACGTGGGCGCGAATGCGGTGCTCGAGGTGGTGGTAGACGGGACGGAGATCGAGGGTGCTTTTCATGTCGCGCCAGGCGCGTTCGATCTCCAGCAGCTGCTTGTACCCTAGCGCGATGTCCTCGGCTGACAGCGTCGGGTCGCTGGTGCGCAGCAGGAACTTTCCGTCGAGGTGCTCCTCGGCTTTGACGGCGCCGCGGTCGATGCGCAGCAGGCCTGTCTTGGTGGTGCGGATGAGCCGCTTGAGAGCGCGCTTGGTTGAGAGCTTGCCGTGCAGGCGCTCACGCTCGGCGGCGGTGAGCGCGTCGGAGCCCTCGATCGCCTGCTCGAGCTGGGCGATGAGTGCCTCGCGGACCGTCTTGTCGCGCTTGGCTTCTTCGGGGTTGTGGCAGATCACGAACCGGTCGCGCATCGTCCCGTCATCGATGATGACTTCCTTGACGCGGAGGTTCTCGGCGACCAGGTGGTAGCGGCCTTGGCGCGCGAGCGCGAGGTTGGCTTCCTTGTCGTTGCCGCGGAGCTTCTCACCGAAGATGTAGTGACCGCCGGCGCGCTGCATGTAGCGGCGGTTCTCCTCGGACTGAAAGCCGCGGTCGGCGACCCACACCACCCGCGAGAGCTTCCACGCGCGCAGGTCGTCCTTGACCTGGCGGATCAGCTCCTGGTCGTTCTGGTTGCCCGGCCAGCACCACACCCGGATCGGGATCCCGGTCCGGGTGACCGCCATCCCGATCACGACTTGCGGCAGATCGGGCCGGTGAGTCCTTGCTATGCCCATAGGTTCGAAAGGACGGGGCGAGCACGGTCCCGTGCTCGTCGACGGTCTCCGGGTCGGGCTGTTCGGTCTCGAAGTACGTGGAGGTCGTGTCGAAGAACAGCAGGTCGACCTCCAGGTTCAGCAGGTCGGCGGTCTGCGAAGTACACCTGCTCGCAGAGCTCGTCCTCGGCCTCGAACAGCAAGTCCATCGCGCGGTAGCACGCATCCTCATCCAGCTCCGGCGAGACCCGGGATCCATGCGCGCTCGCAGAGCCACTTGCTCGCGGCCAGCTTCGAGAGCGGCTCCAGCGCGCGGTTGGCGACCATCGCGAAGATCACCCGCTCCGCGCGGGGATCCAACCTGCGACCCTCCAGCAGCCGGGCGAGCGTGCGATCGATCTTCAACGCCCGCCACAGTCCGTCAAGCGCCCACGCGCCGCCCATCGGCCGCGACTCCACGAACCGCAGCCCGGGCCCCGCCCCGGCGGGCGGTCGCGGCGGCGCCGCGGGATCCAACCAGCGCTCCAGCGAGCCGATCAGCCGCTCGATCGCGCCACGGTCGATCAGATCCTCACGCCCGAAGTTGTGCAGCACCCGCACCACCGAGTGCCCGGCCGCGGCGTTCCACTCGTTGTGCGCAAGCTGGAGGTAGGCGACCTCGCTGCCGTCCTTGCGCTTGCGGGTCGTACGCCGAAGGTACATGACTACCTATGACGCTACACCATACGTCAGACAGACACTAGTCTGGATACCGAAAAACGTGTACCTAGGCCAAATCGCGTTTGGAAGGCGCCGTGGACCTAGAAAAGCCCGTAAACACGGGGCCTTCGCTCGATCCAACCCCGAAATTCACGGATTAGCTGCGGAACTCGGGTCCCAGGCGCTACCTGAAACGCCTCGAACTCCCTCACCGTTCCGACGACCAGCACGCAACGACCCTACGGCCCCACCCGGACGACAGAGATCGATTCAAACCGCACAGGGCCAGAGAACCATGCCGTCAACCACCCGCAGCCAGACTAACCGCAGAACTCAGCACAGCCCAGGACGGGCACAAAATCCAGCACCTTGTGCAGCCGGTTGGCCTCGCGCTGGCGCTCTTTGATCTGCGCCTTGCGATAGCGGGTGAAGTTCCGCAGCGCCCGGATCGGCTTGGGCGGCACGAAGCTACGCCGTAGCAACCCCGCCTCAAGCAGCTGGCACAGCCACTCGGCAGGGCCCGGGACGCGCTCGGCGACCCGGGCCCGAGGACCGATCAGAACGTCAGTACGGCGTCGAGCAACTCAAGGTCATGTCGTCCAGTCGCACATATTGGGCAGCGCCTCCGGCGAAGTTGCGGTAGATCGCCTGAAGGTAGATTGTGCCGTAGCCTGAGAGGTTGAGGTTGTTGATCACGACCGGCTGGTAGCCCCACCACGCGCTGAGGTACAGGTCCTGGCGGGCGATCAGATTGAATCCCCCTTGCCCGTTCGGCGTTGCGACCTGGAGTTCGACGAGATTAAAGAACGGGGACAGCCAGATCGGCTCGGCGTAGACGCCCGCACTGCACTGGGAGCGGTATGGGAACGTGCTGAGGGGGGGTGTGATTCGCTCGCCGGCCTCGCCGCCTTGTGTGCCCACCCACAGCCAGCCGTTGTTCTGGCCTGTGCGCGCGAATCCCTTGTTGATGTCATACCCGGCCGAAGCGTTCCCGAGGCCCCACGCGTACCAACTGGTCCACGGTGCGCTTCCCTCGAAACCGTCTGACCACTGCTGGACGCCCGCCTGCGCCGCTGCGGTAGTGATCATCGTAAACCCGACCCCCGCGACCGCCAGCGTGCTCAGCAGCACGAGTCGCGACGGCCGCCTCAGCATGCGCGTCAGTGTGCTGGCGCGCGAGCTCCTCGAATGAACGGCCGCTGGCCGTTCACGCCTTGACCTGAGCTTAGCTGCGATTGACTTGAACATTGTGTGGTCCTTTCTGATGTGAGTTTGTGGTTGCGTGATTGGCGTTGCTGCTGTGTGGTTACATCTGTGACCCCCTCCAAGCCTGTTTTGAGTTGGGTGGTGAGATCGCCGGCGACGGAGCCTTGAATCTGGATCCTGCGCGCATCTGCGCTCCGCGCCCCAACCGCGCGAACCCGTCGAGCTGCCCGAACCTGACGAGCGGCTTCCCGCGTGCGCCAGGTTGCGATCAAGTCGCGCTCGGGCGAGCTGACACCTCGCCCGAGCGCTGTCAGAACTTATTGACCGGACCCGCCGGCTACTGGAGCCAGGGTTCGGCGATCGTGAGGGTGTTGCTCGTGGTGCCCGACGGTTGCTCGACCGCGACCACACTCTCGCTTCCGTTGTAGGCGGCATAGAGCACCTGCGTGGCGACGGTTCCAGACCCGCTTGCCAAGAGGCTGCGGCCGACAGTGCGTCCAGTTTGATTGTCGGTGAAGTACACGACTACTCGGCCGTTAGCGGGGAAGCAGGTGCCGTTGATAGTCGGGTACGCCACGTTCTGCGTGACGGCGATGATCTGCGGGCCGGTCTGGTAGCACGGGCGGGAGATGAACGCGCTCGCCGGCGCCGCGCCCGCCACGCCGACAAGGACGGCGGCTGCGCCGACGCTGGCGAACTTAGCTGCGATTGATTTGAACATGTAGTTACCTCCTCATCGGTTGAGCCCGGCGACGGTCCGCGAGGGATCCTGCGCCGGCGGTTGTCTGACATCTAAGGTCGATCGTTGGTCTGCGAATCGACCATTACCTCCGCCTGGTTGGTCTTGTCCTGATCGCTACTGACCGAGCCCGTAGAAGTGCTCGACGGCGCCGGCCGGCGGCTCAGCGCTGGGCTTCATCCCAAGTGAGTGAGGCGGGGCGTAGGCTGCCGAGGACGAGTCTCCGCCGCCCGTGGCTGGCCCGGCGATCGGGCTTGTCGCGGGATTCGTCGCCGATCCGGCCGTGAGAGCGAGGATCAGAATCGTCGCGGCGACCGCGATCAGTGCGAGGAGTGCGGCGATCGCGATCGCGTTCCCGGCGCGTGGCCTGGAGGCGGTGTGGGTGGTGTTCAGTGCGGACATGTTCTGCTCCTGTCGTTCCGGGCTGGATGAATGCCTGGTGGTGTGGATCTAAGGTGGGTGTTTCGGGTCTGCGTTGTTGCCGTTCAGCCGCCGAGCGCTTCGGGGTTGTGTCGGTGGATCACGGCGGCGAGCGGGGCCAGGCGGGTCCGTAGACCGATCCGTGGCCGCTGATCTGAGGCGGGTCTGTGTCTGCGGGCCGCGGTGGCGAGTCGCTGTTGAGCGGCGGCCCGGTGCAGGTCGGCGGTTCGCTGGTGAGCGAGCAGTTGGGAGTGGTGGTGATTCATGGTCTGGCTCCTATCGGTGGGTCGCGGTGGGCGATAGGCAGGGAGCATCCGATGGATGGGTCACAGTCGGGTCACCAGCAGGTCACCAGCAGGTCACGGGCGGCGCAGCCGACGGTTCTTGTGAGGTAACGGGGGGTTGGGTGCGTTGCGGGGTGGGTGGGGATCGCCGATAATCCGGGTGATGGCGACCGAGACACCGGGGCTGTTGAGGTTCGGGGTGCTCGGGCCGCTGGCGGTGTGGCGTAACGGCGAGCCGGTGCGGCTCGGGGGCGCGCGGCAGCGGGCGCTGCTGGCGTTGCTGCTGGTCCGCGCCAACGAGCTGGTCAGCGTCGAGGTGCTGGTCGACGCGCTGTTCGGCGAGCAGCAGGCCGACGGCGCTCAGCACGCGGTCCGGGTCGCGGTCTCGCGCCTTCGACGGCTGTTGGAGAACGGCGATGGAGAGCCGGTGATAGTGACGCGTCCGGGCGGATACGTGCTCACCGTGGAGCCGGCCCTTGAGGAGCATCGGAACGAAAAGTCACGATAAGGGTTGAGCGCCGGCGACGGGACCTTGATTGGCCGTACCGTGTCTGGCGGTGCCGGTCGAGTTTCTGAGCGATGAGGAGGCGTCTGCGTTTGGGCGGTTCGGTGAGCCGCCGTCGCGGGAGGAGCTGGAGCGGGTGTTCTTCCTTGATGACGCTGACAGGACGCTGATCGCTCGGCACCGCGGGGAGTACAACCGTCTCGGGTTCGCGTTGCAGTTGACGACGGTTCGGTCGTTGGGCTTGTTCTTGGTGGATCCTTTGGAGGTGCCGGGCGTCGTGCTCGACTATCTCGCGGGTCAGCTTGAGATCACGGACGTGTCGTGCGTGGCTCGCTACATGGAGCGTCGCACGACTCGCTTCGAGCACGCCGAGGAGATCAAGAGCGCCCGCGGGCTACGGGATTTCTCGGTGGTTGCGCGGGAGCTCGAGGGGTGGGTGGATGCGCGGGCGTGGACGACGAGTGATGGCCCGAGGGCGATCTTCAACGACGCGATCGGCTGGCTGTTTGAACGCGGCGTGCTGCTGCCGGGGGTCACGACGCTCGCGCGGCTGGTCGCGCGTGTGCGTGAGGAGGCGACCGAACGTCTGTGGGACACGCTTGCCGGGCTGCTGACGGCGGGGCAGCGCCGGCAGCTTCAGCGGCTCCTGGAGGTTCCGGACGGCAGGCGGTTCTCGGATCTCGAGCGGTGGCGCAAGGGGCCGGCGACACCGTCAGGCAGGAATCTGGAGAAGGCGATCGCGCGGGTCGCGGAGATCAAGGAGCTCGAGTGGGGAGGCCTTGATCTCGATGCGGTGGTCCCACACCGGCGGCTGGTTGACCTCGCGCGCTACGGGATGACCGTGAACGCGCGGGCGCTGCGGCGTCATCCCCGGTCGCGTCGCTTGGCGACGCTGCTGGCGACGGTCGTGTTCCCACCGCGCGTGGCGAGGAGCTCGGGCTTGATGAGGTGTGGGAGCTGATCGACGCGGTCGTCTCCAGAGCCGAGCTGCAGGCGGCGGTGGCGGCGATCACCGAGCTGGTGCCGCCGACGTTGATGATGACGGCGTCAAGCGCGCGCAACTCGCGACGCGGATCGCGACCGTCACCGGATTTCTGAAAACGTTTGACCGGCGTGATCGAGTTCGGGGCGACCGTCGACGCGCAGGCGGTCCTGGACGAGATGAAGCGGATGCCCGAGCTGTTGCGCGCCCGAAAGCTGACGAGCGCTGACGTCAACGGGTCGCTGATCCATGGCTCATGGGAGCGCCTCGTGTTCGGCGCGCCGACCAACAAGGACGGCGCGGTCGACCGCAACGCGTACGTGTTCTGCGTGCTGACGCAATTTCATCGCTATCTCAAGCGGCGGGAGATCTACGCCAACAGGTCATCGCGGTGGCGCGATCCGCGCGCGCAGCCACTCGCCGGCGAGGCGTGGATCAACGCGAAGGACTCGGTGCTGAGGGCGTTGTCGTTGCCCGCGACCCCGGACGACCTGCTCGCCGAGCACGCCCGGACGCTCGACGCGGCGTACCGCGGCCGTCGGCGAGCGCCTGGAGGCGAACACCGCAGTCGACGTCGACCGTGACGGGCAGCTGCACATCGAGCGGCTCGAGGCGATCGGCGAGCCCGCGAGCCTGATCGAGTTACGCCGCGACGTGAACGCGCTGCTGCCGAGGGTCGATCTTCCGGAGGTGATCTTGGAGGTGATGTCGTGCGAGCCGCGGTTCGTCGCGGCGTTCGCCGCAGCCTCCGGGGGACAAACCCGCCTGGCTGATCTGAACGTCACGATCGCGGCGTGCTTGACCGCGCACGCCCTGAACATCGGGTACTCACCGATCGTCAAGAAGGGCGTCCGGCGCACGAGGATGTCGCGCGGCTCTCCCCGTTCGTTCAGCCACCACCTCGGCCGTACCACGAGCGGCGAACGCGTTGCTGCTCGCCGCGCAGATCCCACCGGAATGCGAGCGCTACGAAACCCCGAAGACGATGATGGGCCGGCAGGGCGTCCAGAGATGACGTGATAGTGGCCTATTCCGATCACTACATCAACACCAGCGCGCCTAGGCCGCGCGGCGCATCGGCGTCGTCCCGGACCGTGCGACCCATGCGCGTTATCCGGTACATCGACGGGACCGGCCGGTGACGGGCACCAGCCCGAGACGCCATCACGAAAGCACCGCGGGCGAGTCATTGCCATGATCACGTGACTTCAAGCGGATGCCGGGCGCGTTCCTGACCTCACCGCGATGCGAGAACGGGACCGACAGCGACATCGGTTCGGCCTACGCGCGGCGCCGTGATCGAGACAGGGAGATCACGAACCGGCTCGGCGCCAGCCGAGCGCTCGCCGACATTTCCGACGATGAGATCGCCGGTGTCCTCGAAGGCGAGTGGGCGAGCGCCCGTGAGTCGACATGGAACCGCAACCGCGCGGCGGTGAACGCCTGGCTGACCTGGTGCCGCGAGCGTCAGCGCTGGCCGGCGCCGGCAGTCCCCGGCAGCTGCGAGCGGCGCAAGGAGCACGTCGACGCCACGAGGGATCTCCCGAAGGCTGCGATCGAGCGTCAACTCTCGCGCCGGGATGTTCCGCTGCGGGAGAAGGCGCTGTGGCGGATGCTCTATGAGACCGCGGCCCGCGCCAGCGAGATCCTCGCGCTCGATGTCGAGCGGCTCGACCTCGAGCACCGCCGCGCCCCGGTCCGCTCCAAAGGCGGCGAGATCGAATGGGTTCACTGGGGAACCGGCACCGCCCATCTGCTCCCGCGGCTCCTGCGCCTCCCCGACGGCCAGGGCCGCTCAAGCGGACCGCTGTTTCTCGCCAGCCGTAAGCCCGTGCCCGCCCGGTGCCCGCCTGCACGCGACATCTGCCCGCACACCGGCCGCGCGAGGCTCGGCTATGACCGCGCGCGAATCCTCCTCAAGGACCTCACCGGATGGCAGCTGCACCAGTTACGCCACTCCGCAGCGACGCACCTCGGCGACCAGCAAGTCCCGCTGCAACTGATTATGGCCAAGACCCGCCACAAATCACCGCGCACCGCGATGCGCTACGTGCACCCCAGCCCCATCTGGCCGGATGGCTGCTGAGCGGCGAAGCAGTCGACGGCTATCGCCGCCCGTGACATAGCCCCTTTCTGCGCTGTCGTGCTTGCGGGCATCTCCAACCGCGGCCAGCGGGCGCCGGGGTCTGGCGAGGAGCGCGATCGCGCAGCGGTTTGGCTGTGGTGTCAGCGCGAGCATCCGAGGTGGGGTCGTCGCTCGTGGTTTGCCATTCGGCGCGAGCGGGTGCCTGCGCCCCTGTTCTTGACGGTGTCCCACGCGGAGCGTTCGCGCCCGACCCCGGCTGGGATGCCCTTGGTGCTCGCTGCGGTCAGGTGGTCGTGGGTGGTTGGAGACCGACGGCTGCCCAGGCGCTGGTAGCAGCTTGAGCGAGGGTGCTGACGCCGAGTTTGGCGTAGCCGAGTTGGAGGTGCTTGTCGAGGGTGCGCCGGGCGATCCCCATCCCGGCGGCGGTCTCGGCCGGTGTGTGTCCAAGCGCGATCGTGCGGAGCGCTTGGGCTTGGCGCTCAGTGAGCCCGAGCGCCCGCAGGGCGGTGACGGTGAGCTCCCCGGTCCCGGCTTCGAGGAGCAGCACCCTCCGGCGATCATCGCGGCTGCTGGGCAGAACCCGCACCAGCACGCTCCCGTCCGGGCCGGGGATCCGCAGCGGCGTGGCTGCCGGCCTGGGGGCGCGCTGGGCGGCCAGCCAACGGTTGACCTCGCCGGGCAGGGCGGTGGTGAGCCGCGGGCCGAGGAGGAGGCGGGCTCCGACGGTCGCGAACTCCACACGGCCGTGCGGGTCAAGCACAACGATGTGGCGCCCGAGGGTATCGAGTCCTTCTTGGAGGGCGATCAGCAACGCTTCGCGCTCGCCCCACAGCTCGGCGTTGCGGTAGGCGTGCATCAGGTGCGGGCGCGCGAGCGCGAGCAGTCCCACCTCGCGGTCGTTGAAGTCCTGGTGCTCGCGGCAGAGCGCGATCCCGATGATCAACGGGCGGCAGGATGCGAGCGTGAACGCGACCTGATACTCCACTCCGACGTGGCGGTAGAACCGCTGATAGAGCGAGAGCCGCTGAAACCCCGGCCGGTCGATCACGTCAGAGATCCGCTGCGGCCGGCCGTCGCCGGTGCGCCGGATCCGTTTGACCAACGGGTTCTCATGCGCCAGCTCAGCGAACACCTGCAGAAGCTGCGGGTCAAACGGCGGCAGCGTGAGGTCAAACGACTCGCCGAGCCCGATCTCGTCGTATCCGGCCGCGTCGTAGGGTACGAGCCGGCCGAGCAGCTCGAGCACCCCGGTGCGGAACTGGCTGAGATCCCGGAAGGCGTACGCCTCCCCGACCACCCCCAGGAGCATCTCGGTGTCGCTCGGGCTTCGCGCGGGCATCGATGACCGAGAAGTATCCATCGTCCGCGCTCGACGCTTCGTCTCGCCGATCGAAGCCGGCGGTCCTGCGCTGTACCGCGAGAGAGTCCGAATGCGTAGAGATGCGTAGAGCGCGATCCGAGCCCGGTCTTGTGTAGCGCGCCCGTTCCCGCTAGGTTGGCCTTGTCTCGGGGTTGACGGCGAAAAAGGGGAGCGGGCATGGCGCACGGAACGGCAGTCACGGCAAGGACAACGCGGGCGTCAACCAGGGCGCACGGGCGCCGCGATCTGCTGCTCGGGCTCGCCGCGTTGGTGGCCGCGCTCGTCGCGGTGATCCTGTCTGTGCCAGGAGCCGGCACGGCCGGAGCCGGTGCCGGGGGCGCGGCACCGGCTCGTGACGGGCTGGCCGCGCTGTTGCGGCTACCGGCCGCAGCGCAGGGCCCGATCTCAGCCGCGCTGGGCCGCGACCTTGCCGGCTACCGCATTAGCGGCGTGGTCGTGGCCAATCCGGCGCAGCGCCTCTGGGCCCGCTTCGCTCGAGACGGCGCGACGATCAACACGGGGCGCGATCGCTTCACGGTCGGCGTGCGCGCCGTCGGGCGCGGATCGCGGCTGAGTGGCGTCGCGGCGGTCTCGCCGAGCGTTCGTGCCGGCAAGATCGTGTACGACCGCCCGGGCATCACCGAGGTGTGGCGCAACGGCCCACTCGGACTGGAGCAGAGCTTCGTGCTGTCCCGACGCCCGGGCGGCGCCGGCCGGCTGACGCTCGCGGTCGCGGTCCCCGCCGGCTCGCGGATGGTCGGGGCCGCGGTCCTGCTACCGGGCGGATTGCGCTACGGCGGGCTGCGTGCCGTCGACGCGCGCGGCCGTGTGCTGTCGTCATCGATGCAGCTCAGCCACGGCCGGGCGATCCTGCGCATCGATGACCGCGGCGCGACGTACCCGATCACGGTCGACCCGCTGGTCCAGCAGGCGGAACTGACCGAGGCGAACCCCACGAACCCGAACGCGGGGGACGAGGTCGGCTTCTCGGTCGCGATCTCCGGCAGCACGATCGTCGTCGGCGCGAACCACGCGACCCTGGATGGGGACTACGCGGCCGGCGTCGCCTATGTCTTTCAGGAGGGCAGCGGCGGCTGGGGGAACATGACCCAGACAGCCACCCTCACCGCCTCCAACCCTGCCACGGTTGGGGGCGGAGTCGCCCTGTTCGGCACATCGGTGGCGATCTCCGGCAACACGATCGTGGTCGGCGCTCCGTCAGATCAGGGCGGCTCCGCGGGGGGCGAACCCATCACCATCCCACCCGGTTCCTCGTGCCCCGTATATCACCGGTGCGGCCTACATCTACGAGATGCCGGCCGGCGGCTGGACGTCGGCCACCGAGACCACCGAGCTGATCCCGAACGTCGGTTGCGAGGCCCCGGGGTTCGGCTACTCGGTGGCGATCGACGGCAGCACCGTCGTCGTCGGCGCGCCGTACCAAGCCCTAGGAGGCCCCTCGACCTTCACGTACAACCCGCAAGCGGGAGACGTGTATGTCTACACGCTCTCCCCGACCGGCGCTGTGACCGGCACGCCGGCGACGCTGACCGATGGCCCCGTTGGAACAGCCTCCGCGTTGTTCGGCTACTCGGTCGCGATCTCGGGTAGCACGATCGTCGTCGGCGCCCCGGCGCAGGAGGCGCCTCCCGGTACCCTTGGCGGGGCGTACATCTACGTGATGCCCGCGGGCGGATGGGCGACAACCAGCACGCCGAGCACCGCGCTCGTCTCCAGCGACAACGGCGCCAACGACCACCTCGGCACGTCGGTGGCGGCCGACGGCAGCACCGTCGTCGTCACGGCGCCCTACCACTCGGGGAGCAACCCGGCGATCCTGGAGGAGGGGGCGCTCTACGTGTTTGAGCAGCCGAGCACCGGCTGGCCGACGACGATGACGCAGAACGCCGAGCTGACAGCGTCAGACGCCCTCGGTGACACCATGCTCGGCATCGGCGGCGTGGCGATCAGCGGCACGACCATCATCGGCGCCACCAACGAAGGCTCGGCCTCTACTGTGTACGGCGCAGGCTACGAGTTCACCGAGCCGGCCGGCGGTTGGCCGGCAACGATGACCCAGACCCAGAAGCTCCTCCTCACGGTCCCCCAGAACGGCTTCGCGTCCGCGGTCGGCCTATCGGGAAGCACCGCCGTGCTCGGCGCGCCCGGCGCCGGCGCAGCAGGGGACGGCGCCGCATACGTGTTCGGACCCGGAACGACCACCACCACCACTACCACTACCACCACCACCACCACAACCACGCCGACCACCACCACCACCACGACGCCCACCACCACCACCACCGCGACGCCCGCCACCTCGGGGGTCGGGGCCGGCGCAAGCGGTCACGCAACCGTGTCCGGCGACTCGGCCAGCGCCAAGGCGACCTGTGCCGGGGCATCGACGACGTCGTGCAAGCTGACCTACTCCCTCACCTCGCGCGAAACCGTCGAGAACGGCAAACCCGTCGCCGTCGCGGCGAGCAACAAGATCAAACGGACGACCAAGACCGTCACGATCGGGTCGGCCACGCTCCTGCTCACCGGCGGCAGGGCACAGACCGTGAAACTGACCCTGAACACCACCGGGAAAGCGCTACTGGTCAAGTTCAGGACGCTGCCGGCCTACCTCACCGTCACCCAAACCCAGGCGACCGGAGCCGCGAAGGTGATCTCAACACAGAAGGTCACCTTCCACGCACCAAAGGCCAGGAAGAACAACAAGTAAACCGCTCCGCACCAGATCGCGCTCCCAGGACAACTCACCGGACCGTCAGGCCTACGGCTTGGGCGGCTACTGGGGCTCGAGCGGCCGTCATCAGCATCACCGCCAACCACCTCAAACGCTTGGCCACCACTCTCGCGCAGTTGCTACTGGAACCCTTATCGTGACTTTTCGTTCCGATGCTCCTCAAGGGCGGCGTAGAGCGAACCGAGCTGCGCCTCCTGGGTCGGACTGAGCTTGGGTTGTTTGCCGCGTAGGCGACCCTTGGCTCTGGCGACCTTCATCCCTTCGCGAGCGCGCATCCGGATCAAGTCCGATTCAAATTCGGCGACCATGGCCAGGACGTTGAACAGCAGCCGGCCGACGGGGTCGGTCGGATCGTGGATCGAGCCGCCGAGGGCGAGCTTGACTTCGCGTTCGGTGAGTTCCTCGACGATGTCGCGTGCGTCGGGCAGCGAGCGGGCGAGCCGGTCGAGCTTGGTTTGGTTACGACGAGCGTGTCGCCGGCGCGGCACGCGGCCAGCGCCTCGCGCAGGCCGGGACGAGCGCGCTTGGTGCCCGTGAGCCCGTGGTCGACGTAGACACGGTCGGCGGCGACTCCGAGCGTGGCGAGCGCGTCGCGCTGGACCGTGAGATCCTGCTCGTCGGTCGAAATGCGGGCGTACCCGATCTTCAGTCCGGTCACGGATGAGAAGTATGCCGGTTAGCCTCCCGTCACCGGGAGTCGTCACCGAACCAGTCTTACGGGACGCTAGGCGGCCCGCCACGCTTGGACTTCATCGCCTTGCAGCGAGGCCGGGCGGTGTGCCGGTAGGGGTTCCCCCTTACGGGCGGCCCACTCGAAGTGCCGCTTTTGTCCGACTGGGGCGGCGTGCGGCCAGTCCGGCGACATTGACCTCGTGACCACTTCGACCTTCAGGCGAAAACGGCATCGACGACGGACGGCACACTCGTGATCGTGGCTTAGCAGATGTCAGCGCTTCGGGTCGACGCCCGGATGCGGTTTTGTTGTCCGGCACAAATTCAATGATTGCCTTTGGTTTTCGTGCCCGTGCCGCACGACTCCGAGATGAAGCCCGACAGCCTCGCGTGCGCGGTAGCCCGCCGAATGGATCGGTTTCGCGGCCTCGCTTCGTCCGATACGCGCGGGGCGGAGTCGCTGACCCGTCAGGATGAGTTAGGGAAAATGCCCCCTTTGCCGAAGGGTCGCCTGAGAGACGTCTCGCGCGACATATCGCTCAGGGCGGCTCGATGCGGCCGGCGAGAGACGCGCGAGGCGGCTTGACGGCAGCGCTTGGCGCGCTTCTGGTCGCAGCCCGCCCGGGCATCGGAATGGCGCACGCAAAAGCGGTAGCCCGGATCGTTCGCGGACACGTCGACACGAGAGCCGGATCCACTCGGCTGTGCGCTCACGCGCGCGCGCGCAAGCCGGGGGGGAACGGGTCAGAGCTCTCCATGACGTAGCCGGAACGATTGACGAACCCGACTGTTTCGAATGCTGCAACGTGAGCCGAGAACACAAGCCCGGCCGCCGAGGCGACCGGCGCACGTTGCGATGAGCCGAACGTGTCCGCAGCGGCCCGCCGCCTTGCTACGCGTAACGAGCTCCGTTCTCGCGACGCGTTCGCGTTCGCCCTCCCCGTTCCTTGACAACTTGGCGCGCGACCGCGTTCAACAGCACCGCGCGCTTGATCCGCCTCACCGACCTAGAGAGAACTCCATGCCAGAGGTCCGAGCTGCGACGACCGCGATCGTCGCAGCGCGGGGTGGTGCCGATGGCCACGGAATGCGGTCGTGGGGTCGGCGTGGCCCCTATAGGCCTGAAGTGACAGGCGGAGAGGGCGGCTTGCGCGTGCAACCGGCGCCCCACTTTCGTGGTCGCACAGGTCCTGCCAGCGGCTGACGCCAAGAATCCACCTACCGGGTCCGTCCCGCTGAGGGATCCGCTTACGGGACGTCATGGGCGCGCAAGTGGCTCCCGCAGTCTGCTCAGACCGCGGGTGCGCCGTCTGATCCGAGGAGCTGTACCGGCAGGCCGACGCTGTGGGCGTTGCGCGCCAGCGGCCCGTCGAGAGTCCACAGGTCCGCGTCCAGGGACAGCGCGAGCGCAACATAGGCCGCGTCATAAGCGCTCTGGCGCCCAAGGCGCTGCGCGATGGCGATGGACCTCGGCACCCGCCTCGAGCGGGTGCAGCGTGACCGGCACGGCCGAGATCGTCGCCCAGATCTCGGTGACGACGGCTGGCTCAAGGCTCCCCGCTACGACCGCCCTGAGCAGGGCGTTGGCGGCCTCATAGGGAAGCAGCGCCGGCGCGTGCATCGTCTCGCCGGCGGTCGCCCACTCGCGCATCTTCGCCTCCACCACTGACGCGCGTTCGTCGTCGAGTGCGAGGACAACGAGGAGGTTCGCGTCCAGGACGACGCTCAAGCTCCGCGCGCCTGAAGGTCAGCCCGTGCCTCGCGTGCGAGGACGACGCCATCGAGGCGTGGCAGCGTTGAGCGGAGGGTGGCCGCCCGGCGCAGCGCGGCGTCCAGGTCGCCGCCGTGGACAACAGCCAGGTCGGTGCGGATGATCTCTTCTACTACCTGGTCGGGGCTCACCCCGCGGCGCTCCGCCTCGCGGCTGACGAGTTCGAAGGCGTCGGGCTTCAACTCGATTGTGTGCGGGCGCGATGCCATGAGCGAGAGTCTACGCGCGGCCCTCGACAGGAGATCATGATCACGAACATGCCCGACGACCCGATCGACCCGGACTTCCGCTGAGGTGGCGCGCGACCGTATAGAGTCCAGTTCGACGAAGCCTGCTGCGGTGAACCCGGATCTGACGGCATCGTTCCGATCGTCGCCGTCCCCAGGTGACCGTGACCACAGCAGCGTTGTTCCTGGGAAGCAGAGCTGTGCAGCCGTCTTGATGGTCCGTTCGACGTCGGCGTCGCTAATGTTGCCCAAGACGCCGACCATTATGACCACGTCGGCTGGCACCGCGCCCTTGTAGGAGTCGATGTTGCCAGCATCGGCCGTCCGCACATCGACGCGCGCCAGCCCCGCCGCGGCCGCAGCCCGCCGCGCTCGCCGCGCGATGTCCGTGGACGCTACTTTGCCCCTGGTGACACGAACCCGAGTACTGGGCCCAAAAAGCCAATTGGATTACAGGGAGAGGTGGAGCCGGAGCGCGTCATCAATCGACGACATGACCGGGCCAGGGACGGTCCCGAGCAGCTCGCCGATCCGCTCGACCGCGATCGACCGGACCTGCTCCGCTTGTGCTTTGGAGTCCTGGGGCAGCCCAGCGGTCCCCGAGGGAAGCAGCACCTGGAAAGGGTAGACGCGCTCCACGTTCGAAGTGACGGGTACAACCGTGAGCACGCCGCGCCCGAGCCTGGTGGCCGTCGTGTTCGCCGCGTCGTTGCTGACGATCACCGCCGGGCGCCGCTTGTGGGCCTCGGCGCCCCTGGCCGGGTCCAAGTCGACGAGCCGAACCTCTGCGCGGCGCATCAGAGTCCGTCAGCTGCGGTTGGCTCCCACGCCTCTGCTTCGCCGCTGCGGGCCCATTCCTCCCACGCCGGGCCGTACGCGTCACCCAGCTCGGCCTCTCGAAGGGCGCGAATCGCTTGCTGAACGACCGCCGATCGCGATGGAAAGGCGTGCGCCGCCGCGTAAGCGTCGAGAAACTCCACGTCTTCCCCTGGCAGGCTCACACTGACTTTCATACCTCGGATACTACCAGGCGTCCTACCCAGCACAATGGATGGCTCTTGACCGCGACGTTGGTTGTGGCGGCGTTTGCGGGCTGGCTGGAGGGTCGGGCCATGCAGGCGGTCTGCTCGGCGCAGGGATCGTGCTGCTCGCGAGAGGAATCATGGCCGCTGATACATCATGGCCGCTGATACGCGAAAAGCTCTCTGGTCCAATCGTCGGCGGCCGGCGCGGCAACAATCGGCAACCCACATCGTCGAGCTCATCTGCAGCGTCTATTGCGCCAGCCACGTCGCGCTCTACAGCACCTACCAGCTACCAGCGCCGCCCATCAGAGCACTGACGAATGAGCCGATCTACTGCCATCAACTGAGAATCCCGCTGCCAAACCACAGGCGGGCGCGGCCATTCAAAGCGCGCGTCCTGCGCGAACCGACGGTGAACTTATAGGTGAACATAAGAACCATTATCGAGCGTGATACCAGATAGTCCTCGATGTGATCGACTCGACCGTCAGTTCGAACAGATCGCCGAGGAGTTACGGCTCGGTGAGCGGTTGTGGTCTGGCGATGTGGAATCCTTGGGCATAGTCGACGCCGTATTCGCGAAGGAGCGCGAGGGTTTCGGGGTTCTCGACGCCTTCGGCGATCGTGTGTTTGCCGAGGCTGCGTGCGATGCCGACGATCGCTTTGACGACTTCCTGGTCGGTGTCGTTGGTGGTGAGCTCGCGGACGAACTCGATGTCGATTTTGATGTAGCGCGCGGGGATGTGTTTGAGATAGGTGAATGAGCCGAAGCCGGTCCCGAAGTCGTCGAGCGCGACTGCGCACCCGTCACCGGCGAGCATTGCGGCGAAGGCGCGCGCGGCTGCGAGGTTGCCCAGTGCTGCGGTCTCGGTGATCTCGAAGATGACCGTGTCGGGCGCCAGACCCCGAGCGGCCGCAGCGTGGGTGGCGGCGATGATCGCTTCGTCGCCGATTGAGTGGCCGGAGAGGTTGATCGCCACCGGGGTGCCATGGATCGCGAGGCGTAGCCCGGCGTCGGTGACCCAGCGGTCGATCTCGCCGATCAGGCCGAACCGCTCAGCCGTCGGGATGAACCGGCCGGGGGCGATCAGCTCGCCGTCCAAGCCGAGCATTCGGATCAGGAGCTCGCGATGGGTCACCTGTCCGGTGCGGAGGTCGATGATCGGCTGGCTGTGGAGGACCAAACGGTCGTCGGTGATCGCGTCGCGGATGCGCTTGACCCACGTGAGCACGCCGTCTGCCTGTCCGCTGTATATGCGGGCCTGGTCGCCGCCGTGCTCCTTGGCTTCGTATAGGGCACTGTCGCCGCAGACGAGCATCTCATCGGCGGTGATCTCCTCGTGCCCGGTCAGGACGACGATTCCGGCGCTGACGGTCACCGGAGGCGCGCCCCAAGTTGCGCGCAGGAGCTCGCGGATGTCGTGTGCGACCGTGAGCGCGTCGGACTTGCCGGCCTCGGGCAGGATCACCGCGAACTCGTCGCCGCCCAGGCGAGCGACGACGTCGCTCGCACGCGCGCGGGACCGCAGCACGTCGGCGAACGTTTTCAGGAGCGCGTCGCCGGCGACGTGACCGTTCGTGTCGTTGACGGCCTTGAGGTGGTCGACGTCGAAGAGGACCAACGCGGGTGGACGCGGGCCGCGGGCGGCGAGCCGCAGCTGTCGCTCGAGCTCGTCGGTGAACCGCCGGCGGCCGTACAGGCTGGTGAGGGGGTCGTGGTCGGCGAGATACTGCAGGCCGTCCTCAAGCTTCTTGCGCTCGGTCAGGTCGAGTGACACACCGGTGCTGCCGACGATCTCACCGTCCACGGTCCACGGCGTGATCGTCGTGCGCACGTCGATCACTGTGCCGTCCTTGCGCGTGCGCTTGGTCTCGTATTGGAGCCGCTGTCCGTCGAGCACCTTCCTCATGCTCCCCGTGAACTCTTCAACGCTGACGGTCAGCTCGCGAACGTGCATGCCGACCGCCTCCTGCGGGCTGTAGCCGTACAGCCTCGTCGCGCCCTGGTTCCAGTGGCGCACGACGCCCTCGCGGTCGGTGGAGATGATCGCGTCGGTCGCGAACTCAGCCGCAGCCGCGAGCCGCTCGCGCTCGCGCTCAGCTTGTTTGCGTTCGGTCAGGTCGCTCACGATCGCGGTTGCGCCGAGCACCCGCCCATCCACGGTCCACGGCGAGAAGGTGATCAGCACCTCGATGACCGTGCCATCCTTGCGTCGTCCGCTGGTCTCGTACTGGTAAGCAGGTTCTCCTGCGAGCATTCGCGGGATCCGATTCCGCGGCTCCTGGGTGACCGCTGTGAGCTCGCACAGGCTGCGTCCCACGGCCTCAGCGGCACTGTAGCCGAGCAGCCTCTCGGCACCCTGATTCCAGTGCCGCACGCGAGACTGGAGATCGATGGAGATGACTGCGTCGCGGCCGAGCTCGACGGCGTCTGCCAGGCGCCGCAGCTCGCGCTCGGCGCGCTTGCGCTGTGAGATGTCGGTCGCGGTCGTCGTGGCTCCAATCACCTGTTCGCCCACACGCCAGGGCGTGAGCGTGATCAGCGCGTCGAACTCGGTGCCGTCCTTATGCCGGCGGCGCACCTCCAACTGCGAAACCCGCTCGCCGCGTAGCGCTCGCTCAACCGCGCCTTGACTTTCGGCGATCGCCTGCGGGGAACCGGAGACAAGCGCAGCCACTTCGGAGGTCCTCAGCCCGAGTACTTCGGCGGCGGCGTAGCCGTAGATACGCTCCGCGCCGGCGTTCCAGTAGCGGATCCGCAGCTCTCGATCAAAAGAGAGAATTGCGTCGCTGCCGTATTCGACCGCCTGGGCGAGACGCGCGAGCTCGCGTTCGGCCCGTTTTCGCTCGGTGATGTCAACCGTCGTATTGGTCGCGCCGACCACGCGCCCGTCGGCCCGCCAAGCAACGAACGTGCTCAACACGTCGTAGACCGTGCCGTCCTTATGTCGGCGCTGGGCCTCTACTTGGCAGCCGGACTCCCCGCGCAGGATCCTGGCGATCGCCTCGCGTGCTCTGATGCCGGTCTCAGGCGGCTCATCGGTGAGCGCGTTCAGCTCATCGATACTCAGCCCGAGTACCTCCGCTGCCGCAAAGCCCGAGAGTCGCTCCGCGCCGGGATTCCAACGGCGCACACGCATCTCGAGGTCAAACGAGACGATCGCATCAGCGCCATGCTCCGCGGCCTGCGCGAGGCGCTCAAGCTCGCGCTCGGCACGCTTGAGCGCGGTGATGTCACGCGTGATCCCGAGCGCCGCGCTCACCGCACCACGAGGGTCGCGGATCGGGGAGAGCGTGATCGCAACCTGGACCAGCTCGCCGTCCTTGCGCACCCGCGTGGTGTGGACCCGAACGAGCTCACCGGCCGCGGCTCTGGCTAACAGATCGCGTTCCTCACCGCGACGCTCGGCAGGCACAAGCATCCCCAGCTGCCGCCCGATCGCCTCATCAGCGCTAAAGCCGAACAGCCGCTCCGCCCCCTGGTTCCAGCTCGCGATCCGCCCATCAAGCTCGATCACGAGGATCGCGTCATCGCTTTGCTCCACAGCCGCCCCCAACCTGCGCAGTTCGCGCTCGGCTGCCTCGCGCTGCCAGGCGATCCCGAGCACGTGCGCGATGCCCTCCAGGAACACGCTGTCGTCCTCGGTGAAGCTTCGCGGCCGGGTGCTCGCCGCGATCAGCACACCCCACGGGCGCTCAGGAGTGCCGATCACGACGCTCGCGCTCCCGCGCGCACCATGAGCAACCAACACCGCTGCCGGGGTGAAGCGCCGCTCCGCCGTCAGGTCATCGCTGATCACCGGCGTCGCGGACAACAGCGTGTACCCCGCCTGCGAGCCCGTGCCCGCGCTGCCCCTGACCACCCCGATCGGAACATCCCCGAGCCCGACCGCCGAGCGCACAAGCAGATCTCCGTCGACCAACAGCTCATCGACAGCGACGATCTCAACCCCCAGAGCGCTCCTCACAGCAAGCACCGCCCGATCGATCAGCTCCGCCGGGGACGTGTGCGTGAGCGCCCGCAGCCCAAGCTCGGCGAGCACCTTCTGCTCCGCCGCCCGGACGCTCAGCATGTGCTCGCGCGCAACGCCCTCGGTCACGTCGCGCACGTTGATCAGCGCCCGCCTCGCGCCGCCAAGCGTCACGAGTCGAGCGCTCACCGCGACCGTTCGCCGATCGCCAGACTTTGTCGTGATCGCGATCTCCTTCTCCGCGACTGCGTGATCCCTCATCACCCGCGCGTGCATATCCTCGAGATCAAGCGCCGAGACGACGCCGAGCTCCGCAGTCGTGTGACCAACGACCTCCTCGCGGGCGTAGCCAACAATCCGGCAGTACGCGTCATTGACCTCGAGGATCCTCCGATCCTCGAGGCTCGCGATCAGAATCCCGTCGGCCACCTCGTGGAACACCTCCGCGAACAGATGCTCAGTCTCCGCCAGAATCCGCTCAGTCGACGCTGCGCTGGCGGTCAGCGACCGCGCGCCGGCGATCCGCAACGAATCCCGACGCCTGCGAGAGACTGACATGAAGATCGCCCCTGAAAGATCTGATTAGTTTGGTTTGACAAACCGAACCGGTAGCAAGCACGTTGATCGGCTGGCACAACCGGGAGCTTGAGCCGTACCCGGCCGCCGGGCTGAATTTACACATTTACACATTAGTACTCACTGGATGCTCGCTCGTAGCGCGTCGCTCAGTCAAGATCCGGGTGTCTTTGTTCGTGGTACGCGCCCTGGCTCTGGCCACGTCGCGGTGGTTTCCAATAAGCGCGACCTAGCCGGTCAGCACGAGCTGGGCGAGCGGTGGAGTGCTCGGTGTCCCAAGCCGGGTGAGCGAGAGGAAGAGACAGGCGACGGTGGGCAACCGCTGCGAATCTCGTCGATTTCGGGCGGGTCGGCGAGACACGCTGCCGTGCATGCGCCGGGCGTCGGTGGTCATCGCGGAGGAGATCGGAGGCGCTCGCGGCGGTGCGCTCCGACAAAGAAAGGCTTCGTCGAACGCTCAGCCCTTCGGTCAGTCCCCGCCCCCCATGCTGCACCGCGGTGATCGCGATGTCTGCCGAGCGCTGGGAACGTAGCGGCAGGGGAGCGCGTCGCACGCCCGCGCGCAGCCACATTCCACCGAGAGACTTGGTGGACTCCTGGTCGGCTAGAGCGCAATCTGGGTCGAGATCACGAGCTGCGCGGCGATCTCAGGGGTGACCCTAGCTAGTTGATCCGGAAAACTCGGTTCTGTCCGATGCTGGTGCTAGAAATCCCTGCATATGACAAAACTTGTGATTGTGGTGACGGGGTGTTGAGGGTGACGCCGGATCGGCAGCGGTGCTTGCTGGAGGCGCTGCTGCCGGCGGGGTTGGCGCTGCTGCCGAGCGATCTGGCGGCAGTTGACGTGCTGCTGAGTGACGGCGAGGTGTATGAGTCGGTGTGGCAGTTGTGGCGCGAGCGCGACGCGAAGCTCGGGACGTCGGCGCTGACCGAGGGACGCCCGACGATCCCGATCGAGACGTTCGTGCGGTTGATGGTGGCCAAGACGCGGACGGGTTGGGGGTATGAGCGGCTGGTGCGCGAGGTGTTTGACTCGTTGCATCTGCGGCGGTTCTGTGAGATCGGGCTGGCGGGCCGGGTGCCGGATGAGTCGACGCTACGCAAGATGTGTCATCGCCTCGGGCGTGAGCGGGTCGAGGCGATCACGCTGAAGGTGATCGCGATGTCCGCCGCGAGCACCGGGTTTCGTCCGCGCGCGGCGCGGGTCGACTCGACGGTGATCGAGGCCGACATTCGCTACCCGACTGACGCGGGGTTGGCGTATGACGGGGTGGTGCTGCTGGCGCGTGAGGCCAGGCGCTTGGCGGGGCTCGCGGGCGCGGGCGCGCCGCGGGTGCGTGATCGTGGCCGGGGCGCGAAGGGCAGGTTGCGGCGGCTGGGGCGTTCGTTGAAGCGCCGCAGCGGCGAGGCGAAGTCCGAGGTCCTTCTGATCACCGGTGAATGTGGGGATCTGCTGGGGAAAACGGTCATGGAGGCACGCCGGCTGACCGCGTTTTTGGAGGCTGGTAGCGAGCTGCAGCAGGCCGCCGTGACCGGGCTGGTGGTGCATCTCGAGCGGTGCGAACGGATCTGTGAGCAGATCCGTAAGCGGCTCGCCGGCGAGCGGATCACTGATCGGCTGGTGTCGCTGCAGGACCCTGACGCACGCCCGATCTGTAAGGGCAAGCTCGCCAAGAAGACCGAGTTCGGTTACGTGGCGCAGATCTGCGAGGTGACCCAGAACACGACCGGCGCGCGCGGTTACATCCTGCCGCCGAGTACCGCGCCGGGGAACCCCGGCGAGAACGAGTTGCTGCCCGGCACGCTCGCCAAGCTCGACGCGCTTGGGTTCGCGGTCCGCGAGCTCGCGCTCGACGGCGGGTTTGGCAAGCACGCCACCCAGGACGCGATCGACACCACCAGCCAGACCCCCAGCACCGTGTACGTCGCCGGCAGCCAAGAGCCTGACTCGCCCCGCACCCGTCGACGCTTGTACTGCTACCGCGCCGGCGCTGAGGGTCGCATCAGTCACCTCAAGCGCGGCTACGGCCTGCGCCGCAGCCGCCTTCCCGGCCACACCGGCCAGCAGACCTGGTGCTGCTGGTCGGTCCTTGCCTACAACCTCGACACTCATGCGCACCGCCTGCACTGACCCCGTGTCCCCCGGCGCCGGTCACGATCGAGAAGATCACCGGCGCCACCCGGTCGCGGCGTGCTCAAAAACACCCAAAAACCAGGGAAAACACCAAATTCAGCCCCCGTCATCGCACACCCAGACCGCTGCTCCCTACACCGTCAACAACCGGCCAGGTTTTTCCGGATCAACTAGCTAAGCTAGGTGTTGTGTGGGGAAACTACTGATCTGGCGTTTGAGAGTCTTCAGTATTCAGGGCTTCGGGATGATACTTGTTGGTGTGACCCGGTTCTCGATTCGTGGGTTGGGCATGCCGCGGGGTGTGTCGGGTGTCTGTTGATGAGCTGAGAGCCTACGCGCCGGGTGGGGTGACGTTGGCGGATGTGGGGTCCGAGGAGCCGTTGTCGTCCTCGGCTGAGCGTCTGCGGAGGATCTCGGTGGTGAGCGCGGCAGTCAACGCTGTGATCGCGGTGGTTGCGCTGGTGGGCTGGGGCGCGCATCTTCTGG
The DNA here is from genome assembly GCA_963709135.1 of uncultured Solirubrobacterales bacterium. GTDB lineage: Bacteria > Actinomycetota > Thermoleophilia > Solirubrobacterales > Solirubrobacteraceae > Palsa-465. The sequence goes on from CAVPVI010000015.1 coordinate 1,420,422, forward strand.
TGCTTGCGCGGATCGTGCCCGGGTTGCCGGCGATGAAGGCCAACGCGGCGGTGTCGCTTGTGCTTGCGAGCTTTGCTGTGGTCGCGTATGCGCACTCCGGGCCGCGCTGCGGTGTGCGTTACGTCGCCGCGGCGTGCGCGGCCGTGGTTCTACTGGTGGGGGCGGCGACGTTGGCGGAGTACGCGTTTGGGTGGCGGTTGGGGATCGACCAGCTGCTGTTCCGCGATCGGTCGGTTGCCAGTGCTCCGTATCCCGGGCGGCCGGCTGCCAATATGGCGCTGGGTTTTGTGCTGGTGGGGTTGGCGTTGCTGCTCTGGGAGGTACGGCTAAGAGGCGTGTGGGTTAGTCATGTGCTCGCGTGGCTGATCGCGACGTTGGGGTTGCTGGCGCTGGTGGGCTACGCGTCGGGCGCGAAGGCGTTGGCGTCGGTGCCGTCGCGGCAGGGGATCGCGTTGGGGGCGGCACTCGGGCTGATCCTGCTGTCGCTGTCGATTTTGCTAGCTCGTCCGGAGCGGGGAGAGATCGCGCTGCTGGCCAGGGGCAGTCATGGTGGGCTTGTGCTTCGGCGCTTGTTGCCGGTCGTGGTTTTGCTGCCGGTTTGCGCGGGGCTGTCGTTGGCCGGCCAGCGGCTGGGGTGGTTCTCGAGCGCTACGGGCGCTTGGCTTTCGGCGATCGTCGGAACGCTCGCGCTAGTCGCGATCGCATGGGCGATCGCGGTCGCTAGCGAGCGCGCGGAGCAGGCCGCTGGACGGCTGGCGGCGGTCGTGGAGTCATCGGAGGACGCGATCATCAGCATGACGGCGGAAGGGGTGATCGTCAGTTGGAACGCGGCGGCTGAGCTGTTGTACGGCTACAGCGCCGCGGGGGCCGTGGGTCGGCATATTTCGATCCTCAGCCCGCCCGGCGGCGAGCACGAGCAGGCGCGGCTGCTCGCGCGAGTAGGAGCGGGTGAGCGTGTGCGCCATCTCGAGGTCGCGCGGCGGCGGCGGGACGGGGGCTTGCTCGAAGTCTCGCTGACGCTCTCCCCGATCCGTGACCGGGCTGGGCGGATCGTTGGGATGTCAGCGATCGCGCGGGACTTCACCGAGCACAAGCACGCGGAGCGCGAGCTTGAGCGCCTCGCGCAGGCCGCGGAGCATGGCGCTGATGCGATCGTCTCGTTTGACCTCGAGATGCGTGTGCGCCGTTGGAATCCCGGCGCGGAGCGACTCTCGGGCTTTGCGGCAGCGGAGGTACTCGGGCTGAGTATCGATGAGCTGAACGCGCTCACCGATGAGCCGCCTGAGACCGGCATCAGAGCACGCGAGGCGACCGCCAGGATCCTGCGCGGGGAGTCCGGCTGCCAAGTAGAGGCCCAGCGCCGACATAAGGACGGCACGGTCTACGACGTGTTGAGCACGTTCGTTGCTTGGCGGGCCGACGGGCGCGTGGTCGGCGCGACCAATACGACGGTTGACATCACCGAGCGAAAACGGGCCGAACGCGAGCTCGCGCGTCTCGCCCAGGCGGTCGAATACGGCAGCGACGCAATTCTCTCTTTTGATCGAGAGCTGCGGATCCGCTACTGGAACGCCGGCGCGGAGCGTATCTACGGCTACGCCGCCGCCGAAGTACTCGGGCTGAGGACCTCCGAAGTGGCTGCGCTTGTCTCCGGTTCCCCGCAGGCGATCGCCGAAAGTCAAGGCGCGGTTGAGCGAGCGCTACGCGGCGAGCGGGTTTCGCAGTTGGAGGTGCGCCGCCGGCATAAGGACGGCACCGAGTTCGACGCGCTGATCACGCTCACGCCCTGGCGTGTGGGCGAACAGGTGATTGGAGCCACGACGACCGCGACCGACATCTCACAGCGCAAGCGCGCCGAGCGCGAGCGTGAACGCGCCCTCGCGGAGCTCCAGCAAGCACAGCGGGTCGCGAAGCTGGGGTCGTGGACCTGGGTCCCCGGGAGCGGGGAAGCGAGCTGGTCTGCGCAGATGTATGAGATCTTCGGTCGCGACCCCGCCTACGGGCCTGTCACCGGCGAGGCACTGCTGATGTACGTGCACCCCGAAGATCGCGACCGAGCGGCCGGCTACGCGCAGATGTCCGTCGGCGCTTCGTCTATCGAGTTCGATTGTCGGATCATCGTAGCGGGGGTCGAGCGCGCACTGTATGTGCTCGCCCGGGCGGACCCCGCCCGGCTGGGCGGCTATCTGGGAACCGTTCAGGATGTGACCACGACGCGCGCGGTCGAGCGTGCGCTGCGGGCCGCGGAGGAGCGCTTTCGGCGCGCGTTCGAGGGCGCCCCGACGGGGATGGCGCTGCTCTCCATCGACGGGCGCCTTGAGCAGGTCAACGCGGCGCTCGCGGCGCTCTACGGATGCACCCGCTTGGAGCTCGAAGGAGAGCTGCTGAGCAAGCTGCTGCACCCGGCCGACGTCGAGCTCGCGAGCGAGCAGCTGCGCGCGCTGGCGCTGGGCGAGCGCCAGCGCGTAGCGGTCGAGCTGCGGATCATGTCCGCAGCCGGCTCGCCGGTCGATGTGATGGTGCACGCAAGCGCGTTGCGCTACGGCAACGGCGAGCCGACGCGGCTGCTTTTCCAGGTCCAGGACATCACCGAACGCAAGCGCTTTGAGTCAGAGCTGCAGTTCATGGCCGACCACGACCCCCTGACGGGCTTGATGAACCGCCGCAAGTTCGAAGCCGAGCTCGACCGGCACGTCGCGCACGTCAAGCGCTACGGCTCCGACGGCGCGCTGCTGATGCTCGATATCGACAACTTTAAGGCCGTCAACGACACACTGGGCCATAGCGCCGGGGACGAACTGATCATCTCGATCGCGGGCGTCCTTGGCCAGCGCGTGCGCGCCTCGGACGTTCTCGCGCGGCTCGGCGGTGACGAGTTCGCGGTGCTGCTGCCACGCGCCGACCAGGCCGAAGCGGCGCAGGTCGCCGACGCGCTGGTCCGTGCGGTGCGCGAGAACGCGGCGCTGCTCGACGGGCAGCGCCAAAAGGTCACCACCTCGGTCGGGATCGCGATGTTCGACGCCGACGACAGCGGCCTGTCGGGCGAGAGCGCGCTGATCGAAGGGGACCTGGCAATGTACGACGCCAAGGACAACGGCCGCAACGGCTACGCCTTCTACGCCAGCGCCGATCACCGCACGAGTCGCACCAAGGCGAGACTCACGTGGGTCACACGGATCGAGCAAGCGCTGGCGTCCGACCGCTTTGCGCTGGTCGCCCAGCCGATCCTCGACCTGCGCACCAACCGCATCGCCCAGCACGAGCTGCTGCTGCGGATGCTCGACGACGACGGCGACATGATCCCACCAGCCGCGTTTCTGTACCTCGCCGAGCGCTTCGAGCTGATCGCGGGAATCGACCGGTGGGTCGTCGCACACGCAATCGAGCTGATCGAACAGCACCCCGAACTGCGGCTACACGTAAACATCTCCGGCAAATCGCTGGGCAACCACCAGCTCCTTCAAGCCATCGACGAGCACCTGCGCGCCAGCCGCATCGATCCCCACCAGCTGATCTTCGAAGTCACCGAAACCGGCGCCGTGGCCAACATCACCGACGCCCAGACGTTCGCGCAACGGCTGCGCGACCACGGCTGCCGGTTCGCGCTAGACGACTTCGGGGCCGGGTTCGGATCCTTCTACTACCTCAAACACCTGCCGTTTGACTACGTCAAGATCGACGGCGAGTTCGTCCAGCACGCCGTCAACGGCCACGTCGACCAGCTCGTGATCGACGCCGTAGTCCGCATCGCCAAGGGGCTCGGGAACGAAACGATCGCTGAGTTCGTCACCGACGAGCAGACCCAGCAAATGGTCGCCCGGCTCGGCGTCGACCACGCCCAGGGCTACCACATCGGCCGACCCATCCCGATCCCCGACCTACTCAACCACACACCCACCAACCCCCTCTAACGCAACATGCGCCGCTCGCACGCGCCGGATCCCACCTCCTCGTCAGCCGCAACTCGCCCCGAGGCCGTCGCCGGCGGTAGCGCAACCTTCTGCGCGTCGTGGTTACGTTTAGGATCAGTCCTGCGATCCGGCCCGGACCACCACACGCTGGAGATCCAGCGCGCGCGTATCCAGCGGACCGCACCGAACAACAGCTACGAGCTTGTCGATGTGCTGACGGATGAGAATCATTCCGGTCGCAGCCGCAACCGGCCGCAGTTCGGCATTGCAATGCAGCGGATTCTGGTCGGCGAGGCGGACGCGATCATCGCCTGGAAGCTCAGCCGGTTCTCCCGCAACTGGTGGAAGGCAACCGAGGACCCGGAGCTCCTTGAATCTGAAACCACGGACCGAGAGCCGACGTACGAGCTGCTCGGTGCAACGCTCACGCGCACCGGGCACCTGCGCAGGAGACCGCACGCCCGAAAGCCAGGTGCACAAACAGCCTTCACACCCATCCCCACGCAGCATGGGCCACTGCCACCACCCGCCTCGACAGGAGCCGGTCCCTCCCCCACTCGAACCGCGCCGTCGCGGGAACCCGCGCCGATACCATGCCCCGCGCCGGCGCCGCCGTTCCCGAGACTCGAAAAGCTCAGTGGAGTGCCGCGCCCGCTCCCGTCCGGCCATGCGAGAGTCTCGACGTCGGATGTGACGACGCGCGTGCTTGCCACGGGAGTTCTGCTCTGCCGGACGAATCCAGCACTGCACAGACCGCGATCGGTGGCTCTCCGAGCTCGTCCGTAAGAAGCTAGCGAGGGAGTCGTCGGCGGAAGTGCCCGCCGCCGACCAAGCGCGCACACCACGGGCGAGACGGTGTCGGGTCCGGGCCTACGCGACATCGGCGAACTCGTCGCCGATGTCAGCTGTGGCTGTGAAGTGGAAGTTGCCTGGCCGGCGGACAGCTCGAGCGTGCGCAGCACGTGATCGCGGTCGTCGTACGGTCCCTGCACGTAGCACGGCTTACCTTGGCGTCCGAACTGGATCGCGCTCGGCCCCTGCCACGGGCCGAGCGCGTCCCGGGTGCGGTTGAAGTCCGTTTGGGGGGCGAGCCAAGCGCGCGCGTAGTCGGCCGCCCCGAGCAGCAGGTGGCGTCCTAGCTCAAGCGGAGAAGGCACCCCGGTCGAGTGCCAGGGTTTGAAGAACACGTCCCTGAAGGCCGCCAGCTCGCGTTCGCTCATGCGCCGCGGCCCGATCGCGTTCTTCACCCCGAGGCACCACGTATCGACGAGATAGCGATAGCCGCAGACGGCGAGCCTGCCTCGCGACGGTCGTGCAATGACCACCTGCGCGACGCCGGCCCCTCCTTTGGGGGCCCTGCCTCCGTCGCTCCATTCGGGATGACGATCCACGCGAAGGCCGTTCCGCCACCCTGGGCTCACCCAGCAACGGACGGGCTCCTGCGGCTGTGCGCGGTCGCGCTCCGGGGCGATGGCACGTGCCAGGCCCGCTACCTCCGCCGGCCGCACGCCGAGCGCTCGGGCGATCTCTTGGGGTGAGCGACCCCCGTCCCGCAAGATTCTCACGGCATCCATCAGCTCGTCGCGATCCATGGCCCCGATTGTTTAGCGAGCGCCCCGGACAGCAAGGATCGTCGCCCGAGCGCGCGCGGCGAGACGGTTCTGTCGTCGGCTACCCGTAGAGTTCACGGATCGTCGACGACAGCCCCAGCCGATCGTGCCCCCCGAGGCGCAGGTCCGATCGTAGGCCGCCCTCAACACCGGCACCGACACCGACACCGAAGCAGCGCGGTATCACCGCGAAGGTCGCGGCGGCTGGCGAGGGGATCCAAGGGTTCGACATCCCGTTGCCCGAGCTCATGGACACGGAGCAGCAGCGGGCGGCGGCGCGGGAGCTCGCCCGTCAAGCGTGGTCGGTCCCGGCGATCGGCCGGTTGCGGGAGCTTGTCGCGTTCGTTGGTGCGGGTCGTGAGGCGACGCAGGCCGGCAAGCTGGACGTCCGAGAGCAAGCGCGTGGAATCCAACGGTTTGCATTTGTCGCCGTCCTCGCCTCTTTGAGCGCCGCAGCGGGCCGACCTCACATTTGCAGGCGTTTCGTGGCGTCGTAAGCCGGCTCCGGCGCGGGTCACACCGGCAGTCGAGCCGAGCGGTGCCTGTTCGGCGTCGTGCTGACTCGTGCGCCTCCCGACGGTCTCGATTCCCAGTGGTTACGGGCCGTTGGCGACGGCGACAAATAGAAAGCGTTGCCGGACGCGCAGTTGCTCTCGGAGGTCCAGCTGGTCTCGAGCTCCAGCCCGTCGTCCGGCACGCACCCGCCGAGAGCTTGCAGGGGCAGGTATGGTGTCGCCGCCATGGGCTTGCGTGGTGGTCGTGGCGGTCGACTTCGGGATCTCGCGCCGGTGGTGTTGATGCCAGCGGCGGCGTTCGCCGTGCACCAGCTGCGCTACTACCTCGCGTACGGGTCGGCAGCCGGCGCGATGCTGCAGCGCACAGGCCACTCGTATCTGCATTCGGTGGTGCCGTGGATCGTGCTGCTGGTCGCGGTCGCGCTCGGCGGGTTCCTGGGAGCGCTCGGTCGCGCGGTCGCCGGGCAGCGCTCACCGCGACGCTACACGACCTCGCTCGTGGGGTTGTGGCTCGCGTGCACGACCTGTCTAATCGCGATCTTCGCGACCCAGGAGTTCCTCGAGGGCCTGTTCGCGACCGGGCATCCCGCGGGGCTCGCTGGGATCTTCGGGTACGGCGGCTGGTGGTCGATCCCCGCCGCGCTCTGTATCGGGCTGGTCCTCGCGGCGCTGTTCCACGGCGCGCTGTGGGTGCTGGAGGAGGTCGCGCGACGCCACACGCGACCACGGCCACACAAGGAGACCCGCGCCGCCCCGACGCTCTCGCCGCTCGACGTTCTGCTTCCTCGGCTGGCGCCGCTGGCCGACGGGTGGTCAGGTCGTGGTCCGCCTTTGTCGTCAAGCGCGGCGCTCTGATCTGAGCACTTCGCCGTGGGCGGCGCGCCGCATGCCCCGGACGTTTAGCGCCGCGCGTGCCCTGATGGCACGACGCGGCTGGCGTTCGCGCTGCTGTTGACGCCGGCGTGTTCGTTTGAGCACCGACGGTTTCCGAGCTCGACGCTGGAGACAGCTGGTTCGTCGGGGTCGATCGCCGCGCCAGACGCCATCTGCTTGCGCGCGCGCACGGCCTGAGAAGACGGTGCTCGCGAGAAGCACACACGCGAGCGACCCCGCAGCTGCGAGAGCAGCCGCGCGCGCTCCACATTGAATTCAATCGGAGGTTTGGAATGTTTGGAAGTAGTCGGATCGATCGGTATGCCCGGCGGGGAGCGGCGATGGTCGCGATCGGGGCGCTGGTTGCTGGGTGCGGGAGCGCCAGCACGAGCCAGACGACCAGCTCGAAAGCGGCGAGCGGCTCGTCGCACGTCGCCGGGAGCGGGTCGAGCATGCCGGGCATGAACATGACCGGCAGCACCTCGACAGCGGGGATGATCGTCAATGGCATCAAGCCGGTCGCGTCCCAGCCGTTGGCCTCTACGCAATGGGAAGGGATGAGCATCCAGGCGCGGACGATGACGCCAGTGCCGTACGTGACGTTCAGCGGCACCAAGGAGCAGCTGGTCAAGCCGCCGGCGGGGACGAGCTTTCATCTGATGATCATGCTCAGCGACGTGCACACCGGTGTCGCGATCCCGTACGCGAGCGTGTGGGCGACGATCCATAAGGCCGGCAAGCTGATCTATGACGAGTCGATGATTCCGATGCTCTCGGCTTACATGGGCCCGCACTACGGCAACAACGTCGCTTTGCCGGGCGCAGGGACCTACCAGCTGACGCTGCTGATCAGCCCGCCGATGGTCGCGCGCCACATCGAGTACGAGCACGTGTGGCTCAAGCCGCACCGGGTCACGGTCAGCTTCCACTGGGCAGCGATGTCGTAACCAGACAGACCCGCCAGATAGACGTGAAACGTCGGCTTTGACCGGCCGCTGGCCAGCGGCGCTTCGGCGCCGCTGGCCGCGCTCGGCAACACCATCCCGCAACTGGACGCTGCGGTTGGCGACCGATCGACGCCCGCAGCGGCGCTCAGGCCTACACCAGGACCTGCATACGCGGTCACGACCCACAGACAGGACGCCCGATAGATCGCGCGAAGTGCTCGACAAGGCCTTGCAGGGGCAGGTATTGTGTCGCCGCCATGGGCTTGCGTGGTGGTCGTGGCGGTCGACTTCGGGATCTCGCGCCGGTGGTGTTGATGCCAGCGGCGGCGTTCGCCGTGCACCAGCTGCGCTACTACCTCGCGTACGGGTCGGCAGCCGGCGCGATGCTGCAGCGCACAGGCCACTCGTATCTGCATTCGGTGGTGCCGTGGATCGTGCTGCTGGTCGCGGTCGCGCTCGGCGGGTTCCTGGGAGCGCTCGGTCGCGCGGTCGCCGGGCAGCGCTCACCGCGACGCTACACGACCTCGCTCGTGGGGTTGTGGCTCGCGTGCACGACCTGTCTAATCGCGATCTTCGCGACCCAGGAGTTCCTCGAGGGCCTGTTCGCGACCGGGCATCCCGCGGGGCTCGCTGGGATCTTCGGGTACGGCGGCTGGTGGTCGATCCCCGCCGCGCTCTGTATCGGCCTCGTGCTCGCGGCGCTGTTCCACGGCGCGCTGTGGGTGCTGGAGGAGGTCGCGCGACGCCACACGCGACCACGACCACAGAAGAAGACCCGTCCAGCCCCGACACTTGTTCCCGTCGACGTTCTCCTGCCTCGGCTGGCGCCGCTCGCCGAAGGATGCTGCCGTCGGGGTCCGCCTGGCGTGCGTTAGCTGAGCGCGGCGCGCTTAAGGCGCCCCTTATCGGGGGTGCTCGTGCGTCGCATGCCGGGACGTTGGTCCAGACTGGAAGTCGCCTTGTGCGCGACGGCTGTCGCTGGCCCGGGGACCCGGCCGGGTTGATCAGCAAGCCCGTGCGGGCGGTTGCTGCAGGATGGCCACGTCGGCGGGGTTGCTGGTCCTGGCCGCGCGCGCCGGTCCGGCGCTCGCGGAGCATCAGCTAACTCGCTTGGGATCGTCCGCCCGTGGGCGTCCCGGGCTAACGACCGTTAGGAGTCACAAATGAGCAGTATCGCTAGGCCAAGGAAAGCTCTCGCCGCGACGGTTCGCGGCGAGGCTGGCAACGCGCGCGTCAAGGCGTATTTCTTCTCCGATAGCCGCCGTTCAGTTCAGACCGTGCTGGGTCTGATCTGGGTGCTGGTCGGGGGCCTGCAGTTCCAGTCGTTCATGTACGGCAAGGGGTTCATCCAGATGCTGACGGGCATGACCGCCGGCCAGCCCGGGTGGGTTGCAAGCAGTGTCAATCAGGGCGCGGCCACGATGCAGTCCCATCAGGCGATCTTCAACACTGGGGCCGCGCTGATCCAGGTAGCGATCGGGTTCGGGATTCTCTACAAGCGCACCACGAAGCCAGCGATCCTGGTGTCGTTCGCGTGGGCGTTGGCGGTGTGGTGGTTTGGCGAGGCGTTCGGGATGCTGTTCATGAACATGGCGATGCCGCTCACCGGCGCGCCCGGCGCGGTCCTCCTGTACGCGCTGGTCGGCGCGATCGTGTGGCCCAACGACCGTCCCGGCGGGCTGCTCGGAGTACGCGGCGCGCGGAGCGCATGGGCGGCACTGTGGCTGGTCATGGCCTGGCTGTGGCTGTTGGCGCCGAGCAGCAGCGCGAACGCGATCCACAACGCGATCAACGCCGCACCGTCCGGCATGAGTTGGCTCAGCAGCGTGCAGAACGGGTTTGCGAGCATCACCAAGGGCAACGGCCTGGTGTTCGCGCTCGTGCTCTCAGGACTCTCGGCAGCGATCGGGATCGCGGTCGCGGTGAACTGGCGCGCGAAAGAGTTCCTCATCCTGGCGGCCGTGCTGAACCTGGTCTTCTGGGTCGTCGGCCAGGGATTCGGCGGGATCTTCGCCGGTGGCGCGACCGACCCGAACGCCGGCCTGCTGTTCATCGTGCTCTCCTACACCCTCTACACACTCGTGCCCTACGAGCAGCGACTCGCGCCGGTGACACGGCGAGATTCGACCGGACGGGAGGTCGCGGTCACCGCCTGACGGCAGCGCGCCGCCTCAGCCGGTTGAGGCGTTCCGCCGCCAGACGCCCGGAGACGGCCACCCGCTCGCGTCCCATCCGGGGCGCGAGCGGGGCCGAGACGGCCCCGTCGCTTCACGCCAGGCCCGCCACTGGCGTCCTGACGCTGCGGAGGCCAACGACCACGTCATCACACGCTGCTGACCCTGCTCGGCGGCCTGGCAGCGCCGGTGGTGTGCGGCGACGTCAGGGTCTGCGGGCGTTCTGGGGCTCGCTAGACGGCGGGCAGCGCCGGACGCTGTTGATGATGGTCGTGGTCAAGCCGCTACTGGAACTGAGCAGAGGCAGAACCCCCGGCCTGCCGGAAGTCTCGCTTCCGCGCGCCGATCGCGAAGCGGTAGTCCTCGAGGAGGACGCGTCTGAGCGGATGGTTCTGACAACGGGCCTTTGCGGAACCTCACGGCCGCTGGACGGCGGACAACGGGCGCGTCGAGGCCTCGAGTCGGCTGTCTGGTGGTTCCGACAAGATCCGCATGTGCAGGCAGATCTGATTCTCGCCGAGTACGAGCGTTGGATCGAACGTCAGGCGCTGGCTGCCCGGACCCGTTCGAGCTATCGGCGGTGGGTGCGCGAGCTGATCGTTCACCTGGCTGCTGGCCGCGAGCTCGACGCGTTCCTGGCGGTCGACGGCGAGGATGACCGCCGCGCGGTGCTGGGCGATTGGCGTCGGCGGCTGGTCGATCGTGGGCTGGCGCCCTCGACGGTCAACCTGGCGCTTGCGGCGAGCAGCTCCTTGCTGGACTCACGGGGTCTGCCGGCGCCGGTTGCGAGGGTCGAGGTTGATCCCCCACCCGCGCGGGCGCTGAGCGCCGCGGAGCTCCGCGCGGTGGAGCTCGCGGCTGACCGTCTGAGCTCCTCGCGCGACCGAGCGCTGATGCAGGTGCTCTTGCGAACCGGGCTGCGGATCGGCGAGGTGGCCGCCCTGGACGTCACCGATGTTCGACTCACCCAGCGCACCGGCGAGCTGGTGGTCCGCCACGGCAAGGGCGACCGGCGCCGGGTTGTGCCGTTGAGCCGGTCGGTGCGCTCGGCGATGCGCGAGTGGCGGGCCGACAGGACCAGGCATCCGTCGAGGCCGGCTGCGGACAGCGGGCCGTTGTGGCTGTCACGGGCCGGCCGGCGACTGTCGGTCAGGTCGATCTCCAAGCTCGTCAGCGCGGTGCTGGCGGCCGCCGGGATCGAGGAGAGCGCGCACGCGCTGCGGCACACGCTGGCCACCCGCCTGGTCCGCGAGCATGCCCGCGATCTCGCGCTGGTCGCGGACATTCTCGGGCATGCGGACGTGAAGACCACGCGCCACTACGCGCGCTCAGAGATCGAGGATCGCCGCGCCGCGCTTGAGGATCTCGACCGCGGCTGAGCGCAGGATTACTTCGCAGCGAGTGGCATCAACAGTTGCGGGATCGCCGCGTTCTCGGGAGGGTTCGGCGGATGCAACGCGAGTGGCAGCCCGAGGAGCTGATCGCCTCTTGGACGCTGATCGACCGCGACTCGGAGCTATTGGCCAACAAGTCAGGCGCGACCCGGCTGGGGTTCGCGCTTCTGCTCAGGTTCTTCGATCTCGAGGCGAGATTCCCCGCGCATCCGGGCGAGCTGCCGCCGGCCGCGGTGGAGTATGTCGCCGGGCTGGTGAAGGTCTCGCCGGACGCCGTGGCGGGCTACGAGTGGTCCGGGCGGACGATCAAGTATCACCGGGCGCAGATCCGTCGTGCGTTCGGGTTCCGCGAGCCGACGCGGGCGGATGAGCTGCGGCTGACCGAGTGGCTGGCGGGGGACGTGTGCTCGGTGGAGGTCCGTGAGGAGCGCCAGCGCGAGGCGCTGCTGTCCCGCTGCCGTGAGGAGCGCCTGGAGCCGCCCGGCCGAATCGGCCGGATGATCGGGAGCGCCAGACGGATCGCGGACGAGCAGTTCTGCAAGCAGACCGTGGCACGGCTGTCGGAGGCGGCGATCGAGCGGCTCGAGGAGCTGGTCGACGAGCGCTCCGAGGACAGCGATCTCGAGGCGGCGGTCGGTGGCGGGCTGGGCCTGTTCGCCGAGCTGCGTGGTGATCCCGGCCCGGCCGGGCTTGACTCGCTGCTTGGAGATCGCCGAGGTGCTCGACCGCGAGCACCAGGCCGCACCGCGGGCGGGTCTGGGGGCGTAGGGGACATCCGCGCACGCTCGGCGAGGGACACGCCGTCCTCCGGGCGATGGCGATCATCGTCGTCGGCCGCTTGTCAGAACGGCCGGTGATCGCTTCGTCGCCAAGCTCAAGCCGGCCGCGAGCGCCGACGAGAACGAAGGCACTTGCCAGCGCCGCCGGGTCGGCGGCATTGCGTTCGTGGCGAAGCACTCGTCAGATGCCGGCGAGGGCGCCCGTCCGGTTAGTCGCTGATGCGATCGCTGCCGGTCGCAGTTTGAGCCGACAGTTATGGCGTTTGCTACGAGAGCGCCGCGCCCGCGGCGCTTCTGCCGGACGTTTGCGCCAGATCGATGTGGCCGCCGCCTCGTGACCCCGGTGTCCACCCGCGCTGCACAACGCACGGCTCGGTCCACACACTATCTGTCCTACCAGCCAAATAAACTCGAACGAGGTGCTAACAGCCGGGACAGTTGGTGGGGTCGATTTCGGTTACGGCGATGCGCTGGTCGCGCTGCTCACGGTCGAGACGCTTGCGTTCGCCGCGCTAGCCGTCGCCGTCTCGTTCTCGATCCCGACCAACCGCGTACCTAACCTGTTGGTGAGTCTGTCAACGATTGGACTGCTGGCCGCGGGCTTCGTGACGCTGGTCGCGTTCGGCGGATGTGTTGCGTGGATGGGGCTCTTCCACAAGCACTGGCCCCATGGCTTCTACAACGGCGTCGTCTCTGGCGTGCTGGCGATATCCATTCTGGCCCAGCCGGCGTTCGCCTGGATTGTCGCGTTGGGTCTGCGTGCCAAGGACTGATGGTTCACGGGTGGTCGTCCCGCATCATCATCAGGCCGTCGCAAAGCAACTCGCGCTGCGCTCATGGGTCGATGGGAAGAACTTCAAACGCGATGTCCACTTCGGCACGGTAGACGGAGCGAAAGCACTGCTTGGAACGCATTCGAACACGGACAAACCCCGCGACGAATGCATCGTCCAGGTGCTCGCTGCGGCCCTCGATGAAGAAGGAGCGCTGCTGGCCTACATCATCGAGAAGGGCACCTACGACTTGAGCCACGACGACTCCGGACAAGAGTGGGCGCGCGCGTGCAACGCCTGCGGTTGGGTAGTCCTCCAAGCGTACGAGTTGTCGGTTCGCAAGAATGAGTGGCCAAAGGATGGGGGATCCGACAATGGCTGAACGACAGGAGAAGACGGTCGTGCTGAGCGAGGATCTCTCGTCGGAGATCGAGCGCCTCCTGGAGTACGGGCGCGAGCGTGGGCGCGTCGCCCGAGAGACGCGCCTTGTCGACAGCCGCACCCAGCCGGTGCACACGATCCATCCCGATAAGCCCGACATCACCGAGCTTCTGCGCGAGGAACTGATCAGCGCGCTGGAAGACGAGGTTGTGCCAGCCGTCCGCACCGGGCCGGCGAGAGGGATCCTTGAAGGGGAGCTTCAGCGCGAGATCGCGAAGAAGGCGCTTGTAGGCCTGAAGCTCCACATGTTGAGGCAGATCGCCGAAAAGCTGCGCCTCGACAAACGCGGGAACCTTGAGGACGTCGCCGACCGCATAGCTCGGACATACCGCTACGACGAGCATGAGATCGCCCAGCTCGTGCTCGATCACGACGAGGATCCGGAGCCTGATCGCGGGCACAGTGATCGCATCTTCCCGCTACAGGACGCGCCCGACCTCGATCACGTCGTGAAGAGGCTCGGGTACGTGACCGGCCGGTACATCCGCGTTGGTGTCGCGCGGTGGTTTGTGTTCGAGGAAGTCAAGGCAGCGGAAGGCCGAGTGATCCTCGACGGGATCCTGCGCGCGTACAACGTTTCGGTGAACGTCGACGACGACCTGTCGGTGACCGCCGATGCCGATGGATCAGCCGCAGGCCTTCCGGCGTCTCTTGATCCTGAGCCGTCCGCGCGCTCGGAGGCCACGCTCGGGTCCTCTCCGACCGAACTTCCAGTTCGCGTCAGTCTCCTCCGCGGTTCAAAGACGCTGAGAATCCGGAGCAAGAACGTCAGCGCGGCGCGTGCCGCCGTACGGGCGTTGGCGATAGCCACCGACGCAGAAACGCTCGGACATCTCCCGCTGGCCACCCGGGCCTACGAGGGTCCGCTCGGATCATTCGCCGAGCACACAACTTTCATGCTGGACCTCGTCGACAACCGCCTCGCCGATGCCCACGCCAGCAATCCGAATCTCACGGTCGCGCGATTCGCAATCGAACGATCGGACGAGACTCACGAAGAAGAAGGTGAGCGTCCCCGTGTCCGCGAGGTTCGGTTCGAGGGCGACCACCTGCTCGACTCGCTCGCCGCCTGCAGGCTTATCGCGCTCGACGGGCGTGTGCTCGCCGACCTCTCGCTCCGTGTCTCCTTCGGCGACTCGGATGAGGTGGCGCGCTTCCCGCTAAGGATCAGCCTTGAGCGAGACCATGTTCTACTCATCACGGGATTCGGGCGGGGGCTGCTAGAACAGTCTGCTGCTCTGCACCGGCTCCTGGTCAACGCTGTCGAGCAGGCCCTCGACAGCGGTGTTAAGAACGTGGAGCGACTGGAAGCACTTGCAGTCAGGATCGACGCGTTCGCGCGCGCGAACCAAGAGGTTGACCGGCCGACCATGCTCAAGGAAGACGACGAATCAGCGCCAGCCGGCGGTTCCTGACCGACAGGCTGCCCTTCTCCGTCCGGCGCTGGCTGTAGGTCTGGAAATCGGAACCTGACGATTCCCTTGGCGACGAAGCGCTCGCCTGCTTCATCGGATGTGAAGGTAGGCGTTCCCCGCCGCGTCGCTCCACACGAGGATCGTCACTGTCCGGTAACGATCGATTCCGGACGCTATCGGACGCCACCGTGAACACTGGCGATCCAGTGTTCCAAAACTCGTGGTCTCTTGTTCGCAGCGCTTACGGTCCTTTGCGGCACACGACGTGAGCCGCGGCACGATCTACCGGCGCTCAAGAGCCCCCGCCACCAGCCCCGAAAGAAGGGGTCGCACGGCCAGCATCGGACGCCTCCTGCTGGGCGAAAGCATGTGCCCGCCTGTGCTGGCGAGGACACTTCCTTTCGTCGCAAGGCGAGCGTCCGCAGCGCGCAGGCTCGGAAGGCAAAGCGAGAGTCCGAGAGGCCCGGAGTCGACGCAGCCGAGGCGAGCGTAGCGGGGCGGCTGGCCCAAGGCGGCAGACGTCCAACCCGTAGTGCGATTGATCTACGAGAATACCGTCTAAGTTATGCCCCTCTTCGACACCTACATCGCCGTGGACTGGAGCGCCAACAACGAGCCCAAGTCTGGCAAGGACAGCATCTGGTCCTGCCTCGGTGATGAAGGAGCCATCGAGCTGCGGGTCGCCAATCACCGGACGCGCCGGGCGGCTGAGGCGTGGTTGCTCGGCGCACTGACCGCCGCAGCTCGCGCGCGCAAGCGCGTCCTCGTGGGCCTCGACTTCCCCTATGGGTACCCAACGGGATTCGCCGCCGCACTCGAAGTCGAGGGCGAACCCTGGAAGGGCGTATGGGCTTACCTGGATCGGCATGTACGCGATGACGAGCGCAACGTCAGCAACCGATTTGACGTGGCTGCGGACGTCAATAGGCAACTTGGCCGCTATGCCCCGTTCTGGGGCAGGCCCAAACACCTCATGCTGCCGTCCCTACCTTTCCTCAAGGAGGTGGCTTATCTCGGCCCTCACGAGTCCGGCGGGCTGTCGGAATGGCGGCAGGTCGAGCAACAGCTACACCGTGTGAGAATCTGGCCCCAATCCGTCTGGAAGCTTTTCGGCCCGGGAACAGTCGGAAGTCAGAGCCTGGTCGGCATTCCTGTCGTCCGTCGCCTGCGCGATCACGCCGCCCTCCGTGACGTTAGCCGGGTGTGGCCGTTCGAGGTGCTGGTGCCGAACCTGCACGTTGGCTCACCAGCGGTCGTTCATGCCGAGATCTGGCCCTCGATCGTGCCGTTTGCTCACGAGATGGGCAGTTGCCCGGACGAGCAACAGGTTCGGGCGGTGGTACAGCACTGGCGCAGGCTGGACAGGGTGGATCAACTCGCTGGCCTCTTCGCGGCGGCACCGGACAACATCTCGGTGCGACATGAGGAAGGCTGGGTGCTGGGGGTTCCGGTGCCCGGGACAGAGATCACTTTCGCTCTGCCCGCGCGGTCGGCCCCGGGAGCGATGAAGGGACCAAGCCGTTCGGGGCCCGCTCCGACACGCGCACGAACAGCATCCCCAGACCGGCAGCCATGCCTATGCGGCTGCGGCAACTTCCCGCGCGGTGAACGCCCGATTCATGCTCGGCCACGACCAGCGGATCAACCCAGCAACCGGAAGGCGCTTCAATGCCCACTGATGCTCGATTCGGCGTGGGCGTCGCGGCGGCTACTTCGGCCGCGTCGTCCCCCGCCATCTCCGACACTCACCGCCTGCAGATGCCCGCTGCAGATCAGAATGCGCCTGCGTCACTTTGACTACACATCTGTTCGCGTCGCATCGGCGCGCCGTCGGCCGGTCCACAAGAGAAGTAGCGGCTCGCACTTTCGGGCCACGCGAATCACGTAAACGAGAAGGGAAGGCGTAAACGGGTTTGATCTGACTTGACGCGCAGGTGCGCTACCGCGACTGCCAACGCCGCGCTACGTACGGGGGGTGTCCCGTAACTGGATCGCCTGTAGCTTGTCGGCGGGCAATTTGTCGTACATCTCGCGGATGCGCTTCGGCTGCTCGATCCTGTCCTCCACAATGAAATTGAGAAGATTGAACAGCCCAGTTGCTGCCTCGATGTCGTCATGCAGATCGAGTTCCCCTGGGTGAACTGCTTCGTTGCCGATGACTCGCAGGGCATCCAGAGCCTGCTGCGCTAGCGCCGGCAGACCATTGCTAACCAACTCACCGATCTTGGTATTCAGACTGGCCGGGCCGGGTTGTAGGTCGTCCACCAGCTTCTGGGTGGCCAACCGGAGCAGAGCGCACGCCCCTCGCGGCGACATGCCGACGATCGCACGCGCCTCTTCGTAGTCGGCGCGCACGCCCACTGGCATCGACACGTGAGGCCGTGGCCCTCCTCCAACGATCGGATACAAGCAGCGGTGGGCGCCTGCATCGGTCTCGTCTTCAAGCCAGAATGACGCCTCGTGGCAATTGCTACAGAAAACGCGCCACACTGGGACTGGGGTGACAAACTGATTCCGACGTTGCTCAAGCCGCGCCCAAGCCTGCGCTGCCAGCACTCCGCACCAACCACAGTGGAAGGCCTCTGATTGGAACGCTGGCGGGACATGTTCCCCCTCGCGGGCGATTGGCTCGGGCTTTTCCTCTTCCTGGTCTGTCATCAGTGCCAGCGTAGCGATCCCCACGCGGCGCACTGGTGCACCAGCGCCAGAGATATCGAAGACGATGGCGCCTCCTCTAGGCCCGCGACGCCGCGGAGCCGGCGCATGCCTTCAACGGAAAGGAGGCGTGTGAGCGTGAGCGCCGGCAGAGCCCGGGCGCCTGCTTTCGCCCTTGCGAGCGCCAGCGGATCCCACTTACGATTATCACAGTGGGCTGCTAACAGTTCCGCATGTTGATACAATTGCGGGGTGACTGACGATCAGACAGACGCTCGCTCGCTGTCGCAGGACGCGCAAGAGGTGTTGCGAGTCAGGGCGGTAAAGATGCTTGAGGATGGGTTGACGCAGGTCGAGGTCGCGGAGCATCTGGGTGTGAGCGATCGGGCGGTGCGTGCGTGGGCGCGGCGGTTTCGGCGGGGTGGCTGGAAGGCGCTGGCGAAGCGCAAGCGTGGTCGCTCGTCTGAGGATCAGATGGTGCTCTCGGCCGCTGATCAGCAGCGGATCGTGGAGGCGGTCCGGACCCGGTTCCCGGATCAGTTGCGGATCCCGGGGTTGTTGTGGACGCGCTCGGCTGTGCAGGCGTTGATCGAGCGGGAGTGCGGGGTGCGGCTGGATGTCACGACGGTCGGGCGCTACCTGCGGCGTTGGGGGTTCACGCTCAAGCGTCCGGTGAAGCGGATGCTGGAGGCCGATCCGGTGGTCGTCGAGGCGTGGCTTGAGGAGGTGTACCCGGCGATCAAGGCGCGCGCGAAGGCGCAGGGAGCGCTGATCCTGTGGCAGGACGAGTCCGGGGTGCGCCTGCAGCATTTGACCCCGCAGGCCGGGTACGCGCCGCGTGGTGTGCGGGCGGTCGCGAAGGTCTCGGGCAAGTACGTCTCGGTGAACATGATCAGCTCGCTGTCGAACTCCGGGCAGCTGCACTTCTCGCTGTTCGAGGGGAAGTTCACCGCGCAGGTGTTCATCGACTACCTCACGCGACTGATCGGCGAGTACCAAGGCCGCAAGATCATCCTGATCTGCGACAACCACTCCACCCACCACGCCAAAGAGCTCAAGGCGTGGGCGGTGGCGCACACCGAGCAGATCGAGCTGTGCTTCCTGCCGGCCTATAGCCCGCACCTGAACCCTGACGAGTACCTCAACCAAGACGTCAAGCGGCACATGCGAGCGCTGCACGAGCGCCCCAGCACCAAGCCGGCGCTCAAGGACACGCTCACGAGCTTCCTCGGCCTGCGCCAGAGCCAGCCGGAGATCGTGCGCAACTACTTCAACGCACCCGAGATCCAGTACGCCCGTTGAGATCGCCGCAACGACCTCGTCACTCAACCCGACAAAGCCGGAACTAAACGCCGCCCACCGTGATACGAGGTGCACATAACGAGCTTTTATCGCGCGCTGCCAGGCAAGACCCGCCTGCGTCCTTTGGCGTGCTCGCGCTTTCCCCCGGCAGATCGAGGTTGCCCGCGCGCCAGCCGCCGGGTTACGATCGCGCTGACCCAACTACACGCAAGGACGCCCAATGCCTGTGCTCGACCAGATCATCCGCGCCATCCAAGCCAGCATCGACGAGCTGCTCAGCGAGATCAACAAGCTCCGCAGCGCGCTCGCGGCGCTCACCTCGCGCGAGAGCGAGAGCGAACCGGCCGCTGCCGATAGCGCAGCGCCGGTCAGCTCGGCTGATGGTGAGAGCGTCGCAACCAGCCCGCGCGCCGCGACGCGTCGGGCCCCGCGCACACGCAAGGCTTCGGTGCCGCCGCGACCGGCGGCGCAGACGCCGGCCAGCTCCGCCGCCGCTCCTGCTAGCGCGCGGACCGCGCCGGGCGCGACCAAGGCCGCGGTCCTGGCCGCTCTAAAGGATGGCAGTGCGCTGACGGCCGGCGAGATCGCGTCCGCCACCGGGCTCGGGCGCGCGACGGTCAGCACCACCCTCTCCAAGCTCGCGACCTCCGGGGAGATCACAAAGGCCGCTCGCGGCTACCAGCTCGGGCGCGAGAGCGACACGAGCCGTAAGCCCGCGCGGCCACGCCCGAGCGTCACAGCCGCCACGACCACTCCACCGCCGGTTGCCGAGGAACTGGTTGCTGAGGAGCTCGTTGCTGAGGCTGAGGAGCTCGTTGTCGAGGAGCTCGTTGCTGAGGCTGAGGAGCTCGTTGTCGAGGAGCTCGTTGCTGAGGCTGAGGAGCTGGCTGCCGAGGAGCTGGCTGCTGAGGAGCTGGCTGCCGAGGAGCTGGCTGCCGAGGAGCTGGCTGCCGAGGAGCTGGCTGCCGAGGAGCTGGTTGCTGAGGCTGAGGAGCTCGTTGTCGAGGAGCTCGTTGTCGAGGAGTTGGTTGCCAAGGAGCTGGTTGGCGAGCCGCCCGCCGCCGGCGCGGCTCGACCGGTGTCGGGCGCAACCAAGCGTGCTGTCCTTGAGGCGCTGGCCGGTGGCAGTGCGATGACTGCTGGTGAGGTGGCCGCCGCGACCGGGCTGGCTCGCGCGAGCGTCAGTACGACGCTTTCAAAGCTTGCCAAGGCCGGCGAGTTGACGAAGGCCGCTCGGGGCTACCAGATCGCCGGCGCGGAGTCCACCCAGCGATTCTATTTCCGAACCGAAGACGCCGGCGCCGGGGCGGTCGTCGCGAACCTCCCGGAGCTCGAAGCCGCGATCGCGGTCTGCGAGGCAGGAGTGTTGCGCGCGCATTGTGCTGAGCGCGACTTCTCGCGCTGGGTCGCCGGCGTCTTGCGCAACGAGCCGCTCGCCGCCGAGATCGCAGCGGTCGAGGCGCGACTCTCCGCCGATAGCCCCACCGAGACAGTCGAGCACGCACGCCAGGCGCTCATCGCAGCCCTCCAAGCTCGCCACGCCACAGAGCAGTAGTGCCGTGCGGGCCCGGTGAGCGCGGCGCCGCGACGCGGATGCAGCCGATCAGGAGCACGGGAGCGTCCCATATAGTCCCCGTCACCGGCGTCGCACGTCCGCCGCGGGCTTGGGCGTGCGGCACGCGGGGTGCGCTCGCGCGATGAATTGGACTAGGTCGATTCCAGCTCGCTGAATCCCCTGTATTTGCGGGGCGGTGAGCCTGCGTTTTCGTTGTGAAGTGGACTAAAAGCGGCGACCATCCGGACGTCCCGGTCGGCGGAGCGTGCCGACCCCGGTCGGCGGAGTCGAAACCCGGACCCAGATCGCCGGCCTGCGCTCATTGAACTGGACACGGTGAACGCAGCGACATCCGACGCGCAGTCGGCGAGCGGGCGTTGTGGGTCAGCCGGACCGGCTATCGGCTGTCGGCACGGGGCAATCGATAAGGAAGTTAGATTCGCAATTCGCCGCGCCGTGCCCAACTACAGCGACCAGACCATCGCCGACGTAACCCCTGACCCCTGACCCCTGACCGCCTGGCCGCTGGCCGGCGCTGTAACGGCTCGCGAGCCGTCATCCCGTCGGCAAGGTCAAGGAGGGCCTGATGCCACGTTCACGTTGCACCCTGATCATCGCCCTGGTCACGCTGTGCGCGGGCGGCGGGCTGGCCGCGCTGCCGTCGGCGTTCGTCTCCTCCGCTTCCGCCGGCTCCGTCACGTACAACCTGCAGGGCGGCTGGATCACCGGTTATGAACCCTCGGCGGGAGGCACCCGCGAGCCGCAGAACGGCACCTGGGACGTCACCGCGATGAACATGTCGACCGGGGCGTTCTCCGGAACCGCTGTGGTGTCTGACACGAACTTCGCGCTGCAGGGCACCGAGAGCGGGTCGGTCGCGACCTTCACCTTGACGGAGGGCAGCTACGTGGCGTACGACACGCTCGACCTGTCCGTCCTGGGTGATGGCAACGTCGGTGGTGACGGCAGCTTCGCGAACGGAGCCGAGGGCCCCCCAACCGGCTACTTCTGGGCTGAGCTGACCTCGCCGACCGGCACGACGACGACGACCAGCAGCAGCAGCAGCAGCAGCAGCACGACTACGTCGACGTCGTCCACGACTGCCCAGACCACGTCGACGGGCGCGAGCCTCGATCCCACCGCGACCGGCGTGCAGTGCGACTTTTATGTGGCGTCGGCGAACGACATCTGCACGGCGACCGTCGGCGATAGCACCGGCAATGGATCGACCCCCACCGGGCAGGTCAGCTTCTCCGGTGACCGGACCGGTGCCTGCTCGCTGCAGGCGACGCCGTCCTCGCCTGGCGTCGCGAACTGCTCGATCACTGTCACCGGCAGCGAGACGAACTTCCTCAACATCACCGCCGCCTACGCGGGCGACGCGACGCACGCTGCGAGCACCGGCAGCACGCAGTTCCTGACGGCCGCACCCGGCAACGGGGGTCTTCAACCCGACGATCGAGACTTTCAACCCGCAGACGCTGACGTTCACCGAGGACAACCCGGTCAGTGGCTCGACGCTCACGGGCCAGGCGACGCTGACCGGAGACGGTACCGCCGCCGACGACGGGCAGAGCTGCCCGGCTCCGGAGTCGAGCTCGGACGCTGCGGCGATGACCGCCCGCCGGGTCGCGAGGGCGACGCCGACGATCACGGTCTCGCACACGATCCGCCGCGCCCGCAAGGGCCGGGTGGCGTTCGCGCTGAAATTCAACGTGGCGGAACTGCGCAAGCTGTTCCCGGGCACGCACACGCTGACGCTGGCCCTGACGGTGACGATCACGCCCCCGCATGGGCTACGCCACACTTTCCTCGTGCTCGACCATCTGACGTTGCGAGCTCCCGCCCACGGGCGGCTCACGATCACCGGCGTGGGAGCGGATCTCGGGAGCGGATCGCACGCGGCGGTTGCGCGGGAGCGGCCGGCCGCAGAGCCACGGGCTACCGGTGGGGAGACCGTTCTGTCCTTCAGCGGCACGCTCCCGAACGGCTGTGGGACGTTGAAACTGACTGTGACGATCCCGGCGCCTACCGACGCGAACCGGCTGGCGGATACGACGGCGACGGTCACCGGCCACGTCAGCTACACGAAATGCGGGGACCTGGATCTGTCGAGCCACCCGCTCGCATTTGACCCTAGCGTCAGCATCCCAGGGGCGTCGTCCGTCATGGTGACGGTCGGCAGCGGTGCGCAGGTCGCGCAGGTCGCAATGATCTCGGGCAACGTCTCGAACAGCTACGGCGACAACCTCACCTACGCGGTGAACAGCGGGGGCGGGGCGCTGGTCGGAACCCTCGCGACGACCAACGTGACGTGTCCGGCGTTCGGGATCGGCAGCGTGCCGATGACCACGACAGGATCGTAGCCGTCGATAGCAGAAGCCGTGCCCGGGTGACGACCGAGCAGCTCCGGACCGACCCCGCCGTACGGGGCGCACAAAGGGGACGACCGAAACGCCAGATCGCGAAGAGCGATCTCTCGAGCTTGGTCTCGAGTGCTTGTTGCGCTCGGCATCCGAAGATCTGACGTTTCGAGGGGTTAGGGCCGAGTGGTCGGGTGGCCAGAAAGCGGAAAGCCGCCAGGAGCGAGCTTCGGCCTAAACTTGGCCCGAGCTGCGCCCGCGGACAGTGCCATCCGCTCAGCCCCGGGCCGTCATGAACCCGGCCGCGGCGAGCACGCCCCCCGCGCGGTGGACATAAGGGGCCGTTACCGCGCATCAGCGCGACCAGGCCCTTGAGCAGCTCTGCAGACTACGCGTCCCGCCCGGCGGCTAGAGAAGACTTGAGATGAAAGCTGCTTTCTCAACTCGTATGATGGAAAATGGAGGGGGAGCCTTGGCGCCTCCAGCGTAGCCGCGTGGAAGCACGGGTTGTCTACGAGATTTGTGGTCGTGGAGTCGAGCGTCTCCACGCCGGGCGCTGGCCAGCCCCCGTGTCTCGCTGGCGGCGACGCGCTATTTCAAAGCTGGGGCTGATCCTCCGCCGGGAACGCCGTCGCTGCGGCACCAGCGAAGCCCTATCGTGTCCG
>CAVPVI010000016.1:0-31449 GCA_963709135.1 uncultured Solirubrobacterales bacterium
CGCGTTCCCCGGCGCGATCGTCGGGATGAAGCCGCCGCAGTTCGCGGTGTGGATGGTCTGCCAGCTTACGGGGCTCGGTCCGGAGATGAGTTGGTCGACCTCTACCCGGGATCGGGTGCGGTCGGCGAGGCGTGGCGACGCTACGCTGGCGTCGGGAGTCGGGGAGAACGCAGCGACACGTCGCTCGCGGCCGCCGCCGGCGCTCTCGCCGGGGTAGGCGCGATCGGGGTGAGCGTGTGATGGCCGAGGGTGATGTGCGTGGCTTCTACGCGCGGCTTGGTGTTCAGATCCCGGAGTGGGCAACCGTCGAGGCGGCCGTCTCGTGCTTCGCTGACCCGGGCGCGCACAAGAACCAGGACCGCTCGAAGTCTTGCTCGGTGAACCTCGCGAGCGGCGCGTGGCACTGCTGGGGGTGCGGCGCCAAGGGTGGCGCGTATGACGCGGCGCTCGCGCGCGGCCTCGACTCCCGCCATGCGTTCGAGCTGAAGGTTGCCTTTGGCTTGGCCGAGCGCGACCCGAAGCGCCCGCAACCACCTGCCCGCACCGGTCTTTTGGCGGCGCGGTCGCCCCGTGTGGATGCTGAGCGCCCAGCTCGCCAGCCGCGGCACGCGCTGGCGGTCAGCGAGCGCGACATGGATGGTTGGCGGGCGGATCTTGAGCGGATGCGCTGGCCGTTGCGGGTGATGCGCTCAGAGCACCGTGCGCTGTGGAAGCGCGAGACGCTGTTGGCGCTTGGGCTGGGGTTTCACCGTGGGCGGGTGATCTTCCCGATCCGTGACGGCGACGGGCGTCTTGAGGGCGTGTTGCGGTACGCGCCGACGCACGAGAAGGCGCCGAAGATGCTCGCTGCGGCTGGCACCACGCTGGGGCTACTCCCCCACCCCGCTGCCGATCCCAGTGTTGACGTGTTGTTGGTGGAGGGGCCGCCCGACATGCTCGCGGCCCGCTGTCAGGGATGGAGCGCGTTCGCGGTCCCGGGCGATGACGCCTGGCAACCAGAATGGGCGCAGCTGCTTGCGGGCCGGCGGGTGACGATCGTGATGGACGCCGATCAAGCGGGCCGGACAGCAGCGGCGCGGATCGCCGCCCACGTGGCGGCGGTCGCGCGCGAGGTCCGGGTCGCGGATCTGCACCCGGGGCGTGAGGATGGCGCGGATCTGACTGACTGGCTGGTCGCCAACCGCGACGCGAGCGCGTCGGAGCTGCGCGTGCGGCTTGCGCGCACAACCACCATCGTCCCAGCGGAGCCTTCGGCCACGCAGTTAGAGTCTCAGCGCGAGGCGGCGCTCCGTGCGGCGCTTGAGCGCTGCGAACCTGTCCTCGGCGCCGCGCTCGTCCGCCAGCTCGCCGACGGGCTGCAGGTCGCCTACCGCGGACTGGTCGATGCTGGCGAGAGCGAGGTGCGCGCCGTTCTCGCCAACGGCCGGGAGGCGTGGCGTGCGCTTGACCAAGCCGACGCCCGCGAGGCGCTCACGCTAATCGGCGAGCAACAGCGCACCGCGGCGGTCCTCGCGGGCGTCCGCGCCTGCATCACCGAAATCACCAACCCCCCCACCGACCTCGCCACCAACGCTGTGGCGGCCACGGACAATGCTCGCGGCCGGCAGCTCGCCGAGCTACATGAACGGGCCGAGCAGCTGCAGGCCCGCGGCGGGCGCATCACCGAGCGCCTGGACGCGTTGTCCGAGCGGGACGCGACACCTGAGCGGTGGGCGCAGACGCACGCGCGCGCGTTCCTAAAGGGCCTCGCTGCCCGCGAGATCCTCCACTCGCGCCAACTCGCCCAAGGCCAGCAGGGCGGGCGCGCACGTCCACGCGAGCACACCGCGGCGAGCGCGACACCGCCCTCTCATTCGGAGCATCCCGCTACCGACGCGGACCCGTATGCCGAGGCGCGCGCAGCGTTGGCACTGGCAGCGGCGGCGCGCCCTCCGACAATCCGCGCAAAGAGTACGTCGCTCCCGGTCACCGTCCCGGCACGCCCCACGCGCACGACCGGTACGGCGCGCTCACCACGACCGCACCGCTAAACGCGCCACGCTTGGGCGGCACGTCAGCGGCGGCGGGCGTGGCGCGCCAGCGTGCTACTTGTCATCGTGGTGCTCTGGCGGCGCCTGGTCGTGCGTAGCGACGGGTGCACCGTTGGCGGGGCGCGCCAGCAGCGAGCGAATGGTCCCGGCCGCAGCTCCCGCGGCCGATGCGATGTCGCGGTGCGCGAGCCCGAGCCGCCCAGCGCGACGGATCGCGTCCTGGTACTCAACCTCGAGCTCGCGACGGCGCCGTGCGGCACGCTCAACGCCACGCAGCGCGTCTTTGCCGAGCTCGTCGCGCACGCGCGCTTGGCCGGTCTGCTGCGCCGCCGCGATCTCCGCGAGATCCACACCCGCGGCCATCGCTGTGCTCGCGGCGGCGACGAGCGCCTGCTGCGCCGCGGCGGCCTGTGGCTCATCACCGGCAGCCTGCGCACGCAGCCGCTCCGCCGCCGCCGCCGCGACCGGTTCAAGCTGCCCCGGCAGCGCATCCACAACTGATGTCGGCATCACACCACCAAATCCCTTCAAGTCGATCAACCTGTGACTGAGCACACGACGCACCATGCCACACCCGTCGGCCAGAAGCCACGAGCGCGCGCAACGTGAACCGCACGCCCACACCCGCAAGCAGCCGCTGGTGTGAAACCTGCGCCAACGGCGTCTGCCAGCAAGGTTTCGCCGTTGCGCGAGAACTGCGCACGCGCGACCTTGAGCGTCGCCACTCCACACGTACGAGACCACCAGCCTCCGACACGAGCGGACACCCCCTTCCCCGCCGCCCGCGAAGTGTTGCCCGCGTAGTCCCCGGCTACGGCACGGCCCCCGGCGCAGTCCTCTTTGGTCTGCGGTGAGCGCACGCGAACGGGAGCTGGAAATTTCCAGGGCGGGGGCTGCCTGTCGCCGGGGAGCGAGCTATAGTAGGACCGTGATTGTCATCACGATCCTACGCTCGCCCGAGTCGCGCTGTGGCGCACGCTCCTCGGGCTGCGGGCCTCGCTGGCGCGCGAGGCCCGGTGGTCGGCTCGCTGTCGCGCTCGCCGCTGCCGGCCGCGGCGCGGCCGGTGAGTCGTTTACGGCACGCTTCGCGGAGGGTGATCCCCGGCGGGCGGGAGGGCGGCGGGACGGGTCGACGCGCAGCGCCGGCGGCAGCAAGCGGGTGGTGGCGTGAACTTCCAGCCGGAGCTCGCGCGGGCGGTGCTCGCGGGTCGAAAGACGGTCACACGGCGGCTGGTGAGCGACAATCCCCGCTCGCCGTGGTGGCGGGAGCGGTGCGGCTTGGGTGCCGGGAAGCCGTTCGCGGTGTGTCCCGGCCGCGGGAAGCGGGCGGTCGCGCGTGCGCGTGTGATCAGCGCCTCGCGGGTCGCGCTCGGCTGGCTGGATGAGGCGGAGGCCGGGCGTGAGGGGTTTGCGAGCGTGGCGGCGTTCGAGCTGGCGTTCGCCGCGATCAACGGCGGCTACGATCCGCGCGCGGTCGTGTGGCGGATCGAGTTCGAGCTTCAGGGTGCGGCGGCGTGAGCGGGGGTGCTGGTCACCGGCGGCCGCGGGGCGAGGGGCGTCGCATTCGGGTCGACGTGCGGGTCAACGAGACGGAGCATCGCGGGGTGACTGCGCGGGCGCGGGAGCGGGGTGTGAGCGTCGCGCGGCTGCTTGTCGAGTCGGCGCTCGGTACGCCGCCGTTGCCGGCGCCGCGTCGGCTGGCGGCGGTCGAGGCTGAGCGGTTCGATCAGCTCGAGGCGGCCCGTCGGGATCTCAGCCGGACGTGGGGCGAGTTGAACTCGACGGTCGGGAACAACCTCAACCAGCTTGCGCACGCGGCGAACATCGCCGGCGAGGTCGTGAGTGAGCGGCGGCTGGCGGACGCGATCGCGCGGCTGGATGAGATGCGCGAGCGGATGGTCGACGCGGTGCTCGCGCTGGACCGCGCGGCCGTTCGGATCGGCCGCGGGTGGACCGACTATGACGGCCCCGCCGACGACCGCGACCGTCCGGAGGCCACAGACGACGCAGACGACGCAGACGACCCGGACGACCCGGAGACCGGCCCGTGATCCCGGCGATCAGCCGCGGCGGGAGGATGCGCGGCCTGTTGCGCTACCTCGTCGGCCCGGGTAAGAAGAACGAGCACACCGACCCGCACGTCGTCGCCGGCAGCGACGTCGAGTTATGGCGAGGCGTCGCGCTGGACGCGTGGCACGCGGACCGGATCGCCGAGCGCCTGGATGCCGTCAGGCAGCTGACCGGCGCCGGCGTCACAGTGCGCCGCAAGGACGATCACGGCAACGTGCTGGTAGCCGAGGACGGCACGCCGAAGCGCGCCGACGCGCATGTCTGGCACTGCTCGCTGTCGCTCAGCCCCGAGGAAGGGGTGCTGTCCGACGAGCGGTGGCAGCAGCTCGCCGAGCAGTTCCTTGAGCGGATGGAGCTCGCCGATCACGAGTGGGTCGCGATCCGCCACGGCCTCACGGAGAACCGCGGCGACCACATCCACCTGGTCGTGCAGCTCGTCGGCAAGGACGGCAAGCCCGCCAACGTACACAACGACTACCCGCGCGCTCAGAAGGTTTGCGGGGAGCTCGAGCGCGAGCACGGGCTGCGGATCGTTGAGGGCCGGACCGCGAAACGGGGTGTGCGGGCGACCGACCACCGCCAGGCCGAACGCGCCGAGCGGGAGCACCGCAAAGGGCTGATCGACTCCCCCGTCCCGGACCGCGACCAGCTCGAGGCCGCGGTGCGGGTCGCGGCGGGCGCGGCGATCAGCGAGGCTGAGTTCATCCGACTGCTGTGCGCGGACGGGGTGCTGGTCCGCCCACGGTTCGCCGCGCAGCGTGCCGACGAGGTGGTTGGCTACAGCGTCGCGATCGCGCCGCGCGGGGGAAAGGAGCCTGTCTGGCACCCCGGGGGGAAGGTCGCGAAGGATCTCACGCTACCGCGGTTGCGGTCCGACGGCGGCTGGACCGCCAACCAGCCCGACGCGATCGAGGAGTGGCAGCGCGCGTTCCACGGTCTAGCGCCCGCCCAGCCCCCGGCGCCCGTCAGCGAGCCGCCCGTCGCCGAGGCGATCGCCGAACTGCGGGCCGTGCGCGAGAACGCCGGCGACGATTACGCCCAGCTCGCCCGCAGCGGCGCAGCCACCTTCTACGGCTGGGCGCGGCTGGACCCCGAGCACGCTGACGCATTGGAGCGCTGCGCGATCGAACTGACTCGCTCCGCGCAGAACCGCGCGGCGGCCAGCCACCCCACGCGCTACCGGGCGCCGGCGCTGCCGCTGATGGCCGCCGCGATCCTGAACCCATCGAACAAGACGCTCTGGCGGCTCGCGCTGCTGCAAGAGATGATCGCTCTCGCCCGGGCGGTCGCCGCGGCGCACACCGCCGCCGGCGAGCTGCAACGCGCCGAACGGCTACTCGCCGAGGTGACCGGGCAGCTCGACCCGCTGCAGACGGGGTTCGAGGACGCGCGCGCCGCCGTCGACCCCGAGTACGCACGCACCCTCCAAGGCCACCGGGCTGGACAGGAGGCTCAGCGGCTGGCCCGGATCGCGACCGGCGGGACTCCCCCGCGTCCCGGCCGCACCACCCCTCCCCCCGCGCCGGCGCAGCCGCGGCCGCCTGTGCGGCCCGCGCCGCCCTCTCAACAACCCCGTAGAAAGAGGTAGCAATGTCGTTGGATCGAGAGTCCGAGTACGGCGAGGACACGCGCCGGGCGCTCGCGCACATCACCGGACGCACCCGTCAAGGATCGTTCGCCGCGCCGCTGTACAACTGGCCGGCGAAACGGTGGGCGGCCGCGATCGAGCCGCTAGAGAGGGCCGGGATCGTCAAATCCGGGATCGCAACGGCGGCCGACGACCCGACCGTGACGCGCGGCTGGGTCCTCGCCCAACCCGCCCAGACGGAGCGCGAGCAGGGCGTGCCGGTGCGGCTCACGGATCGGGTCGGCGAAGGCGCAGACCGCAACCTCACCGACATCGATGAAACCCCGGAACCGCCGCTAGATCACCACTGGAGCGTCGAACAAGCGCGATGGGTCGTCGACGACCCCGCCGCCGTGCGCGCCTGGCTGCTCGCCCAGGACGACGTCCAGCAACTCACCCGCCAACACCCCACCGCCGGCCCGGGCGACGAGCCATCCCACCAGCAACCGTTCGACACTGGCCACTATGGCTCTCACGACGTGACGCCTCGGGAACGCGAATCGTGGGATGCCGAGACCGAACCACAGGATCGAGCCGCGGAGCCACCAACCGGTGACATAGCAGCCGACCCAGGTGCGGCAGCCGCCATGCCCGATCCGCACCTCCAGAGCCACCGCGTTGGGCAGGAGGCTCAGTGGCTCAACCAGATCGCAACCGGCGGGACTCCCCCGCGTCGCGCGCGCACCACCACTCCCCCCGCGGCGCAACCTGTGCGGCTGGCGGCGCCCTCTCAACAACCCCGTAGAAGGAGGTAAGCAATGTCGTTCGATCGAGAGTCCGATGGGATCGCCGAGCTCGGCGAGGACGTGCTACGCGCAGCGATCCTGATCGCCACGAGGCTTGCGCAACGCCACCAGCAGCAGCGCGCTAACCGCCTGCACCAGGCCGCCCAGCAGTCGCACGAGGCCCGCGCGCGGGAGCTTCGCATCCAGGCGATGGAGCGCCAGCGCGCGCTCGCCGGGCTGGCGGGCGTGCGCTCTGAGTCATGGTGGGCACATGCCGACGCCCATGACATTCGCACGGCCTGGACGACCGCGCGCGACTGGCAAGCGCAGGACCCGCGCGCCCAGCAGGCCGTCTACCGGATCGCCGACGAGCTCCACGCTCGCTGGGGGCTGGATGTCCGCCAGACCGACCCGGGCGCGTTCGGCGAGCAGCCTGCCCTGCCCGCCGCGGGCGAGACCACGCTCAGCGCCGAGGAGCTCGCCGCCTACGACCAGCAGCTCCAGCACGAGCTCGAGAACGTCAACGAGCAACGCGTCCGGCTCGCCGACGAGGACCCCGAGCAGCGCGACCCCAGCGACCAGCAGACGCTCGCTCAACTCGACGAGCGTGCGGGCGAGCTGAGCGAGCTGCGTGACCTGATCGGCGAGGATCTCGCCGAGCGCCAACAGCGCGACAGCACCCTAGAGCCAGCGGGCACCGACCAGCGTCGCAACGAGCAGCGCGAGCTGGCCAGCGCGGAGCTGCTGACCGGATCGCCCGCGGTCGGCGGCGCGACGGCTGTCGCCGGCGAGGTGCTGTATGACAGCCAACAGCGCCGCGACCAACTGCGCGAGCGTCTGCAAGGGGCGGGGCTGCCGGATCAGGCGGTCCAGGCGCGCGTGCTCTCCGACGTGGGCCAGGGCGTCCCCGCTGCCGAAGCGGCCGCCGCCCAGGGCACCGGCCCGCGCGCGCGCCCGGCGACACGCAACCCCAAGGGCCGCGCGCCGTCACGCCAGCGACGCCGCTAAGAACCACATCACCCCGAAGCCGGCGACGGACGGGGACGTCTGTGGCGGCCCTCGGGATCGTTCGGTTCCGCGGCTCGCGGGATCTCAGTGGCTTGCGGGGAAGGCCTGAAGGAAACTCTGCTGCTGATTGAGGGCAACCCCAACGGTCGAGTCCACGACGATCGGCGCGACCCCCGGCGAGTCGTTGACGTCTTTGCCGCTCCGTGCGTCTAACACCACCGGGCCCGATTGCGTTGTCCCGTAAACCTCGCCGTCATATGCGGTCGTGATCGTCGGCGCCACCCGGTTAGCGCGTTTATCCGGGAGTTGCCAGAGTAGGCGCCCGGTTGCGCCGTCGACGGCGAAGGCGAGTACCCCGAGTGCCGTGGATCCGCTCGAGTTGCCGCACACGACCGTCGCTTGACCGTCGAACAGACACGTCCACGGAAGGCCAAGGCCGACCTCCGCTTGCTCGCGGGTGAGCACGGTCGACTTCTCGGTCACGGTGTTGAGCAGAGAAAGAACTACGGTCGGGGGGGTGCCGGAGTCCTCCGATTCGATCAGCGCAGTCGTGTTGCCCGCGCTGGTGATCGCCGCATCGTCCACCACGCCAGGCAACTCGCGGACGGTCCGGCCGGTTTGCGGGCTGACCTCGGCGACATGAAGCGACGCAAACGACGGGCCGCTACCGCTTAGGAAAGCCGTCGAGCTTCCCGCTGTTCCGAGTACGGTGTCGCCGCTCACCGCCTCCGCGCTGAACGTCCCGCTCTCCCACAGCAACCTGCGAGCGTTCAAATCGAACGCCACAGTGCTCTGTCCATCGTCGTTGTCGCCGACCGTCGCGATCGCGACGGCGCCGGCGACGCCGATGAACGTCACGACCGGGTTTCCGACGATGTTCTGCGGTTCTCCACCGATTGGGGCCAGGATCTCCCAGAGCCGCTGGCCGTGAGCGTCGACGGCGTCGACCTCAATCGCGACTTGCGGTGGGGTCGTACCACGTCCCGGTAGCTCGACGACATATCCCGTCAGCGCGACCTGTTCGCCGTTCACCGTCGCGAGTTGAGGAGGGGCGTCTGCGCCGCCGACGAACCCTTCGTTCTGCCCGGTCGGCTTGGGAATCTGATAGCTGGCCGACACCGACCCGAGGGTCTGTCCGGAGATTCCGTCGAGGACTTGCATAGCCGTCCCCGTTGCCACAAACACCGTGTCTCCCGACAGTGCGAGCGGCGGCGGGCCGCTCTGGTCACCGCCCGCGCTCGTGTTTGCGTCCACGGCCGGCGGCAGCTGCACGCCCAGCGAACCAAACGCGGTTGGCGCAGTATCCGGCACGGTCGGCTGACTGACGGTCGCCGAGCTCCGCGCGGTCAAGGTCCGGCGCGATCCGGTGGCAGTGCTGGATGCTCCACATCCCGCAATCGCCGCGCAAAGCGCGGCGATCAAGGCACATCGGCCCAGAACATTCAGCGTCACCGCGACGGTCTGGTCGTCTCGTGATGCTCGACTCTCACCCATCGGGACCTCCGTGCGACATTCCTCCGGTAACCAGGAGATCGGCGCGCTCGTCACCGATCGCCCGCGCCGGGACCTTCTCCGGAGACGGTGTGGGCGCCGGCGCTGGCTCTGGAGCCGGCGCCGGCGGACGCAGTGGTGACGGGGCCACCCGGATCGGAATGCTCGGGCCCGGCAGCGTCACCGCACACCTCCGAGCGGCTTGAAGGCGCGCGGCCTGATCGGCCGCGCCAGCAACGCTGTCGCGCACATCGCTGGGACGAGCCACCAGCCCAGGGTATCGACGGTCACGCCGATCACCCTGAAGGTGCCGTAGAGGATGATCACGAGCGCCGGTATGAAAACCGCGGCTTGACCGGCTCGTGCAATGCGTAGTAGCCGCAAGAGCAGCTCGCGAGCGGCTCTTTGTGCGCTATCGCCTTGCACCCCGCCGTGTTCGGCCCCGGGCGCCAGCGCCCTCCCGTGATCGGCGCGAGGAGACGTGCCATCACTCTGGACGTCCCAGCAGCGATACCCGGTGATCTCCATTACCGGCCTCGTCCGTGGTCGGCGCGCAACGTCTCAGGAACCCGCGGTGCGGCC
Organism: uncultured Solirubrobacterales bacterium; assembly: GCA_963709135.1. Taxonomy (GTDB): domain Bacteria; phylum Actinomycetota; class Thermoleophilia; order Solirubrobacterales; family Solirubrobacteraceae; genus Palsa-465. The sequence goes on from CAVPVI010000016.1 coordinate 9,534, forward strand.
TCGAGCACCTGCACCGCGGGGCGGGCCGCCGGCTCCGGCGGCGCCTGGATGGCGGTGTCGTTCTCCTCGGCGAACAGGTCCGGCGGGGGTGGCGTGTGCGGCAGCATCTCGGGGCTGTCATCGACATGCCCGTCGCCGCACGCCTTGAACGGCCCGTCGGCGTCCAGCAGCGCGGCGAGGTGGTGATCGGCGTGGTCGCGCCACCACACCGACAGGCCTGTGCCGGGGTCCAGCCGCAGCGCCTCCCAGGCGCGCCACAGCGCCTCGAGCCGGCTGATCGCCTCTGCGTGCTGCCACCACTCCGGGCACCAGTCGCGCAACTCCCCGCGTATCGACCGGCGGTACACAGGGCGAAGCCACTGCTCAAACCACGCCAGCAGCGACGGGAAGTACGTCTCGGGCGCGCCCGTCGGCTCGTCCTGCTCGTCGTCGACCCGGTCGCTCATGCGCCCCTGGAGGCCGCCACCCACGGGTTCACCGAGATCGCTGGCGCCGGCTGGCCGCTGCCGCGGTCATAGCGCCGCTGTGACTCCTTGATCTCTTGCTCCCACTTGGTCAGCCACCAGTATTCGGGGCGCACCAGCACCGCCGGCATCCCTGACGCGAACACGATCCCGCGGCATGTTGGCTTCGGGTGCGCGCGCCTGGCGGTCGGGAAGTTCTGCTCGCGCGGCAGCCCGCGCAGATCAGCGACGGTCAGGATCGAGGTCGGGGTCAGCTGCCAGCTGGTTGATCGTTGGCCGCGCTGCCCGGCGCCGTGTGACACCGACGGGCTGTAGGTCGCGCGGTTGTACTCGCCCAGCAGCGACTCCAGCCGGCGCAGGAACGGCTCCTCGTCGACGCCGCCCCCGAACAGCTTGACGTTCGCGGCGCTCCAGAGCTGCTCGACGCCGTTATCGCCCCACACCTCCCGCATCTGCGACCAGCTCTGCGCGATGATGTTCAGCGGAATCCCGCGCGAGCCGTAGTGCGAGTATTGAGCTGGTAGCGACGCCATCCGGCAGATGTTGCAAGCCTCATCGAGGATGCCGAGCAACGGGACAGGGAGCCGGCCGCCGGGTGCGTCCTTCGCGAGCTCCACCGCGTGCTCGCACACGGCCATCGTCATCGCGGTGACGAGCCCCGCTTCACTGCCGCGCCCTTCCTGTGAGTGCAGGTACAGCGTGTCGGTCGAGCGGACGAAGTCGGAGGCGTCAAACTCGGGGCGATGGTGGGCTGTCGGCGCGATCCACGCTGCGATCTCAGGCTCCTGCAGGAACTGCAGGATCTTCTCCGCGGTGCCATAGATCCCCGATCGTTGCTCCGGGGCGGCGTTGATCTCCGCCATGACCGACGCGAACGGAAGCTCGCGGCCGTGACGCTCGAGGATCTTCGCGGGCGTCTCATCCCGTTGCCGGGTCGTCCACCGGTACGCGTCGGTTAGATACCGGCGGTCCAGCCAGGCGGCCATCAAGAAGTTCGCGACCAGCTGCTCGCCCTTCGGGTCAAAGAACGGGTCCGGCTTCGCGGCCGGGTGCCGGTAGGCGTCGACGAACGCGCCGGCGAGCTCCTGCGCGCGCTTATGCGGCCGTGATCCGAGCGAGAGGTAACTCAGCGGGTTCCACCACCAGTCCGCGACACCCGAGCCGGTGATACCCGCCGGATCGAGGTTCCAGATCGTGCCCTTCTGCTCGCGGGAGTAGCGGGTGTGCGTGTACACATCGCGCTTGTTGGACGTCGCCAGGCACGCGCCCGGCGCGCACTGCACCCCCGGGATCGCGACCCCGGTCGTCTTAAATCGCCGCGGCCCAGCGACACAGAGCTGCATCTCTTCCCATGTCGCATACAGCAGCTGCCCGCCGGCGACGCTGCGAGCGACCGGAATGCCCGCCTCGCGCACCCCGAGACGCGCGGCTGTCCGGGCCGCGGCCTTCTCGGTCAACGGCGCCAGCCTCCGTCCGTGGCCCATCAGCCGCGCGGCGCGGTCGACGTCGCTGGGCGCCGGGCGGCTCGCGACCCACACGCGTCCGACCAGCACCACCAGCAGCGTCGCGGGCACCAGCATCGCGGGGACGATCCACTCCGCCGCCGGCGGCAGCCGCCGCTGACCCTTCGCGAGTTGGATCACGGCGGTCAGCGGCCACCACGATACGGCGCGGACGTGATCGACGCTCGCGGCGAGGTGAACGCCGACCGCGGCGATCAGGTACACGATCCCGACCGTGAGGATCGCGACGATCGTCGCGGTCGACGGTGACCCCGGGCCGGTCGCGTGGCGCGGTGCGTGTCTCATGTCGCGCTCACGTTCCACGCGGTCGAGGTCTCATGGATCCGTGCGTTGATCTCCGCCTTGGTCAGCGAGATGTGCAGCGGGATTCCCGGCCTGGAGCCGAGCTTGAGCAGGAACTTGCCGCGGCCGGGCGGCTCGCCCTTCCCGGCGTGATTCATCGGCGCGGCATCCTGCCAGGCCAGCAGGTAGCGCAGCTCCTTGTCGGAGAACTCCCGCACCGCCCGCAGCCGGTCGAACTCCTCCGGCGGCAACCCGCCGATCAAGAGCATCCCGGAGCGCTGGATGAACCCCATCGCCTTCGTGCGCTCGTGCTCCTCGGCCATCGACTGCAGATCCCGGATCGTGTGGTACGCCATCATCAGCGAACAGCCCACCTGGCGGTTCAGGCGAGTGAGCGCGTTGATCCGGTCAACCATCCCGGACCGCGCGGCGAGCATCACCCGCCAGGTCTCGTCGACGACCGCGTTGTAGTGCTTCATCGGCGCCACCCCCGCCAAGCCGAGCGCGACCCTTGTGTTGACGGCGGTGAACCCCTGTTGCCAGCACGCCATCAGCGCCGCGGCGATCAGCTTCTCCTGGTCCTCTGGGATCGAGCTCGTGTCAAAGCACGCCGGCCCCTCGATATCGATCCGGGTGGTCGTGCGGTGCGCGAACAGGCCGCCCATCTCGCCGTGCGGCTCGAGCAGCCCTTTCAACGTCCGGATCAACGCGCGGACGGTCTCTCGGTAGCGCTGGTCGGATCCCTCGTCGTAGGCGGCGTCCTGCAACCTGTCAGGACGCTCCTCGATCACCTTCACGAGATCGCTGATCGTCGGCTCGCCCCTGTACTTCTCGTCGAGCTCCGCGAGCGCCGCGGCGAGGACCGCGTCCTCGACGTCGCTCAACGGCACCCCGCGGCGGATGTTGCACAACCCCGCGACCATCGTGTGCCGCTTACCGCGCGCGTCACTCCAGAACTCCAACTCCATCGCCTTGCGCTTCGCCGCGACCATCGCCACCGCCTCGGCTGGATCCTCCGTGCTCGGCAGCTCCAGGCCCGCCAGCAGCCCTACCGCCAGCTTCGGCGATGGCGCCGGCGCGTCCCGCAACCGCTGCACCGCGTCGCGCGTGATCTGCACGTCCAGCGGGTTCTGGTACGCGCGGCCGCGGCCATACACGATGATCTGGCCCTCCAGCAGCTGGATCAGCCGCACATAGTCCGGCTTGGTGTCCCCCAGGATCAGCGGCAGCTGACCAAACGCCGACCCGCCGATCAACATGCGCCGCAGCGCCGAGCTCTTTCCGAGCCCCTCGCGTGCCAGGACTGTGAGCGTCGGCGCGTTCAGGATCCCGGCTTCGAAGTGGCTGATCGGATCGGCGCAGACCGTGCCGGTCGACAACAGGTGCTTACCGAGCGGCGCGCCGATCAACGGGATCCCGGCGCCGAGCGGGAACGGCCACAGGCCACACAGCTGGTTGGAGGTGCCGCGCCACGTCGGCGGCGGCGTGATGTACGTCGAGTAGCCGCCGTTCGGTCGCTGCCACCCCCGCGCTGCGGGCATCACCGCCCGTTGTGCCCGATCGCGCGGCGCTCGCCGGCGCTTGCTCGCCTCGCCCGGTTCTCCGCGACCGCGCAGTCTCATAGCGCCCTCCGGATCGCTTCGGGGATGCGCATGTACTCCGGCAGCCACACACCCAGCGGCAGCGCCGCGGCGAACAACGAGTCCTGGCTGGCGCGCGGGACTCGCAACGTGACGCGCGCTGTCGGCGCGACATTCTGGATCGCGCCGATCGCCGCCCGCAGCCCCTCCTCCTCGAGCACCGTAGCGGTGACGAGCATCCCGATCTCTGTCAACGCGGCGCCGCGCGCCTCATCGCGCGCGTTCGCCCGCGCGACCTCAGCCTCCAGGCGATCCCGGGCGGTCGCGCGCCGACCGTCGCTACGGACCCGGAAGTCCGCTGTCTTGACGGCGCTCTCGACCATGTTCGCGGCCTCCCCAGCCGGGATCACCCGGTACAGCAGCGTCACCCGCTTCCGGGGCGTGTAGCGGTTGGGCGCCAACAGCTTCGCGAGCACCGCCTCCTGGAACTCGCCGCGCGGCGCGGAGCTCATCTCCCAGGTCACGCTGATCGCCCCGTCGTGCCGGTAGCAGCCGTTGCGGTAGTCGACCACAGCCTCCGCCGGCCCGACGTCCTCCCACTCCAACCACGCCGGCTCACCGGACAGCCGCGCCTGCTCCAGCAACTCCGCGGACCGCGGGTCATACGCGACCCGCACGATCTCGCACAGTCGCTGCGCATCGACAGGCAGCGCGACCCCCGCCCCGGTTGCCGACAGGTCAGAGCACAACGGCCCCAGCCGCGTCGCGAGCTGGTGCGCAAGCTCGGTCGCGGTCAGCTTCCGGCCGCCGAGATCCTGCATCCGGAAAGTCAGCGCAACCCGGGCGCGCAGCTCGCTCGCGCCCGAGGTGAACTTCTCGCGCATCTCCCCCATCACCTCGCGCGAGAACACCGGCGCGTCAGCGCGAACGTGGCCATCGAGCATGTGCCGCAGCTTCGTGCCCGGGTCCGGCGCGGACTCGATCGACACCGCCGCCGCCGTCAGCCCGGCCTCCTGCGGCAACGCCGCGTGCCAGTGGCCGTACCGCGCGACCCACTGATCGATCTGCCACTGATCGGTCAATGACGCGCCGTCCGGCTCGGTCTCGAGCACCACCGTCAGCTGCCCAACCCACGGATGCGCCAGCACCGCAAACGGCCGGCCGAACGCATCCTCTGCCTCCGAAAGCATCGAATTGCCCAACAGCCCCGGCAGCCGGTGCGAGCCACGAGGATCAAGCGACGTCGGCCCCGACCGGTAGCTCCCGCGCCGCCTGGCGCGCCGCCCGCCGACCGCCTCCCCGAGCCGAGCAGCGCCGTTACGGCCGTGCACATCCGGGCGGAACAACAACACGACGACCGGCATCGTCAACACGATCGCCGCAATCCCCGCGACCGGGCCGAGGAGGAACATCACGGTGATGTCGACGAGCAGCAGCACCAGCGTCAACCCGGTGCTCAAGAACCCCAGCTTCCACAGCCCCGCTGAGCGCGGCTTCAGGATGTTCCCGTAGCTCCGCAGCCTACTCTCGGCCTCATGCACGCTCGACAACTCAAACCTCCCCTTACGCTGCTCCGCTGACGCCGCCGGCCGGCCCGCCAGAACCACTAGGACCACCCGCCGCGCCATCGCTCGCCACCCGCCCCAGGCACGCCGCTCGCGCCCTCTCCCTCAACACCCCCGGCGCCCGCGCCACTGGCGCCCGCACCGGCGGGTCCGCCAGCGTCACCAACCGGCATCTCCGAAGACGAGCCGCCGCCAAAACCATTCCCGGACGCGGCGCCGCTGCCGGCGCTGCCGCTGCTTCCGCTGGCGGTGTCGCCGTCATCCAGGCCGCTGGACGCTGACTCCCCAACCCCACGCGCGACCTGCATCCCGTACTGCACGCCAGCCACCGCCGCACCAGCACCACCCGCTGCCACCACCCGCACCCGCACCGGCTCCATTGCTGCTCGCACCGGCTCCATTGCTGCTCCCGCCGGCTCCATTGCCGCTCGCACCCAGGCCGACCTCGCTCGCGCTGCCCTCGCCGCCCGTGTCCGACCCGCCCGCCGGTCCACTGCCGCCATCCACCGCCGCCGCCGCACCCGACGGCGCTCCAGCCTGCGTGCTGGCGCTCTCCTCCGGCGCGGAGTCCTGGCTCACCTGCGCAGCGCCCTGTGGCAGCCCACGCGCGAGCGCGGCCTGCGCCGCAGCCTCCATCCCGATCTGCCCAACGCCACCGCCACCAGACACCGCTGAGGTCATCGGCACCAAGAACCGGATCAGCACCGGCAACGCAACGATCGCGGCAAGCAACAGCATCAACCCGGACAACAGCGCATCGATCCCGCCCTGCCCCGGAAGCAGGAACGCAGCCGAATAGATCACCGCCGCCGCCAGCGGATACGCCGCCCACGCCAGCACCCACGCGCACTGCTTCTTGAACCACTGCATCCCGATCTCAGTGTTCGACGCGGCCGCCGCCGCGGGCAGCGTGCCCACCAACGCGATCAGCATCCCACCCCGCAGCAACATGATCATCACCTGCACCACCATCGCCAAGAACGCGAGAACCCCAAGCACAACCGTCGCGAACGCGATCGCGGTAGTCGCCGCGAACCCAACCGGCGGCGCCGCCTGCAGCGTCACCCCCAGCAGCGTGCCGATCTTCGCCGCGAACGTCTCGTCGCCCATCGCGCTGCTGATCAGCGAGCCAGCCATGCTGTCGCACGCATAGATCAACGCGCCCACAAACGCCGCCGAGGCCGACGACACCAACGCGAACGTAAACAGGTACTTCATCAGCTGCCGGAAATGCGCCGCCGGATGCTCCTCGATCGCGATCTTGATCGCCCCCACCAACATCGAAACCATCGCCAACGCCGCAGTCAACACCGCAAGGTGACTCCACAACCACTGAACCGTCCCCGACGCCTTCCCAGACGCATCCGTCATCGACGGAGGCGTAATCCCAACCCAAATCGTCGACATCCACTGCAACCCATGCACCACAGCCGTCATCACATCCTGCGCCAACTGCGTCACCGCATCCGACGCAATAGCCCCAACCACCGTGCCCGCTCCTTTCTCGGCAAGGCACGCCGGCGTCGAAAGACTGAAGCCACAGCCGAAAATCGCTTGTGCGACCCCAACAACGACGTAGGAGAGGAGCAGGACAAGAACGAACGCTGCCGCCGGCACCATCCACCTGCTCCACCGAGGACGCAAAGCTGTCGCGAGCATCAGAACGCGCTCCAGACCACGTAGGGCGCCGTCAGCGTTTGCTCTTGCAGCACCTCCATGCTCGGGTCGTTGTCGGTCGGCCAGCTGTAGCGCCAGTCCTGACCGGTCCAGATCATCGTGGTTGTGATGGATTCGAGCGCACCCTTCGGGCCTTGGATGACGATGTCGTATGTCGCTTGCGACGGGCTATAGGAATCGAACTTGTAGCCAGCTATCTGCACCGGCCCGCCTGCGTCGAGCTCACCCGATGCGCCATTCCCTGACTGAGCGAGTAGCAGCCTTCGGCACATTCACCGCGAGCTGCTCAGCCAACTGTCGCGCCGTGACCGTCGTCGACGTCTCCTCTGCGTAGTAGTTCATGGCGGCGAGAAGCGCACCAGTTGGGTTATGCGCAAAGCAGACGTTCAAGCCGTCCTGCGGTGTGCTGCGGCCCCAAGGCACCAGATTGGGGAGCGCTCATGGAGCCCACCACGTTCCCAGCGTCACGCCCGCAGGCGGTGAGCCTGACGGCACCTGTTGGCTGCCTGCCGGCAGTGAGCATGGCCCCGTCGTGCTCGTGGTTGACGTCCCGGTCGGCGAGTTGGCGGTGACGATGACCTGCTTCTGGCTTGCCCTTGGCGGTGCCGTTTCCGCCGTGGAAGATCGCGATCGCGATCCCAGCGACGAGCAGGACGAGCAGGAACAGCGCCGAGAGCTGAAAGCCTGTTGAGGAGAACGGGCTGGCGGGAGTTTCGTCGTCTTGATCGTGTGCCATGTCAGATTCTGCCTGCGGTGATGGTGATGAGCGAAGCGGCGACCGCGGTCGCCGCGGCGAGGCGCGCGAGCCTTATCTCTGTGGAGCTCTGCTGGTGGCGCAGGCGTCGGATGCCCGCGCGCGTGAGCAGAATCAGCGCCGCGAACCAGCAAAGCCCGATGATGCTCCCGACGAAACCTAGCACCCTATCATCCTATCGATCTAGTTCCCTATGGACAGCCGCGGGGCTGCCTTACGTTGTTGCGTGCGCGGCGAGATCGAGCGTGAACAGGACGATCCCGGCCATCTTCACGGCGACGGCCCGCCAGAACAGGTCGCGCTGCCGTTCGCTGAGCCGGCTGCCGCGGCTCTCGAACACCAGCGCGGCGGAGCAGTACACCGCGCCTGCCATCGAAATGGCAAGCGCGGCGTAGGAGACGATCCGGATCGCCTGATCGACGGTCACTGCTATGCCAGCGCGCCGACGATCGCGGCGGCTGACCCCGCTACGATGCAGCCGCCAAGCGCCCACAGGAGCTTGGTGTGAGCCTGGCCGCCGCCGCCGATCCCTTGGCGCTCGAACGCGAGCTGGACGGCACTGACAAGCACGCCCACGAGGCAAGCAGCGAACGTCAGCCATGCGATCCAGCTGATGATCAGGTCGACATCCGCGCCAGCGTTGCCGGGAGGCGGGGACCCCGTGCCAGGGTTGTACACGTCCGCGGCCGCGGGGACCACGTAGGTCAGGAAGGCCACTGTCGCCAGCGACGGGATCTTCACGAGCATACTTTTGACTTTCATTTGTGTCCCTGCTCCTTTCAGTGCGCCTTCGGCGCTGTGTCGAACAGCTGTTCGTGTACGTCTCGCAACGTGCTCTCTGACGGCATCGTGGCCTCCCCGGTCAGCCACGCCCGCTGCCATCCCAGCCGCCAAACCGCGCTGTTGGCCTGCGACCGGACGAGCTCGCTGAGCTCGCGCAGCTGTTTCGGCGTCCCGCCCGGCTGCGCAGCGACCAGCAGCAGCCCTTCGAGCCGCACCGGCACGCGGCCGCCGACCCACTCGGTCAGCGCCCGCCTGGCGGCGCTCAAGCCCGTGTACGACTCGCGGGCGACGAGCAGCACCCGCGCCTGCTCGCCGTCGGGCGCGATCGGCCACGCGACGCCGCGCGTCACCGACGTGCGCCATCAACCCGGCGATCGACGAGCACCCTGCGCCACCGTGCGCACCAACACACCAGCACGGCACGAGCCGCTCCTCGCCAGTCAGCTCCCGACGCGGCAGACCATCGGCGATCTCCGGGATCCCCGCCATCCGACGCGGACGCGGACGCACCACGACCGCTGACTCCACCGCGACCTCTGTCCGCAGGTCGCTGCGCGCGGCATCAATCCACGGGTTCGCTAGGTCTAGGCTTGCGGATGCTCGCCTGGAAAAATTCATAAAGTCCTGCCAGTAGTGCAGACGCCGAACATCACTCGGCAGGATATCTTAGGCAGATGATGTTATGAGACGATGGCGCCGATCAGTTCGGTTGCGGCGGTTTAGATTGGCATGACGCTGGGACGGCTGCTACAGAGCGCGCGCGAGGGGCTTGGCTATTCGCGTACCCGGGCTGCGGAGTTGAGTGGCGTGAACGCGAGCACGATTGAGGCTTGGGAGGTTGGGCGGGTGCTCAAGCCGCCGATTCACGACGTCGTGCGGCTAGCACGGGCGCTGTCGATCTCGATGTCGGACCTCGAGCGTTGCGTGATGGACGAGGACGACAGCGAGGAATCGGAAGGGCAGCCTGCGAGGACCCGCGCTCTGGCAACGTCCCGTGCCGCCACCGACCTTGGCCTTCCGCTCCTGGCCCGAGCTATCGAGCTGCTTGGTTGGGATGATGCGACGGCAGCCGAGGCGCTGAATACCTCGCGGACGAGGATCGCTCGGCTGCGCGGAGGGGCGGATGAGCTCAGCGTGCTTGAGGTGATGACCCTGATTGCGATGCTGGCCGCTTTCCCGTCAGGCCGTGGCGGCGCGACCCGGGCCGAAGTGGATGATTTGCTAGCGCGACTCCACGGTCCCCGTGCCGGTTAGCCCGCGGGCTTCAGTCGCGGCTTCGGAGCGGCAGCCAGTCTGCCAGGTCATGCGCGGTCTCCTCGAGGTTTGAGCGCAATAGGCCATCGGTCCGCTGGTCGGCTAGGTCGAGCAGCGGTCCAAGCATCGTCTGAATAGCTGTCAGCTCGACATTGCGCTGTTCGAGCTCGGTGATGATGCGCTCGCGTTCGCTCAGCAGGCGATCATTACGGTCTTGCGCTTGCTCGAGCGCGAAGTGCGTCTCGTCGAGGCGACTGTATGCGGTGCGTGTTTCGCGTAGAGCGCCGACCATACGCAACACCGCGGCCATCCCGATCCACCCGATCCCGGCCAATCCGGCAGACAGCGCGAGGTGCTCGCCGCTCAGATACCCATAGAGCGCCACGGCGCCCGAGACCCCCCAGGCCGTACCAGTCACGACGAGGAGTGGAGTCGGGCTGACCCCAGGGAGTGGCTCACGAGAGAGACGAATCGGCCGGTCGAGTCTCGCGATGAGGACCAGGGCGGCCAGAAAGGCCGCAATAAGCCCGTTCATCCACAGCGCATTGGTCCACCGGTCGGTCCGATAGGTGCCTTCGGCCAAGAAGTAGGACTGGAGCAGCAGTCCGCTGGCGTCGAAAAGGAGGGCGATGCCCACAAGCCCGACCGGCATCGGCAGACTCTGCCACCGACCGAGCGCGGCCGAGGCGAGGAGCACCAGGACCAGCAGGCTGAGCAAGGGACGAACAATCGCGTCGATCGCAGCCGGCGACCAATTGATCGCGATCGACCCGTGATGCTCGGTCGTCAGGATCGCGACGCTGGCGGCCGCGGCGACCAGGATCGAATAGTCCAGCAGAGCGTCCCGCGGGCGCAGTATGCGCCGCATGCCCGCCCACACGCCCGCCAAGGAGAGCAGGATCGCGGCGTAGATGAACGGGGTCCAGTAGCCGAGGTGCGGCAGCTTGCCATGGTCGCCGAGGTAGGCGACATACCACAACACGCTGCCGAGCACCTGAAAGAAAAAGGACGCGACAACGATGGCCACGAACCGGCGAAGCTCCGCGGGGGCGCGAAACACCGACCAGAGGGCCACTGGAAGCACCGACACGATCACCACCGTGAACGCCAGGTTCAGCAACGGCTCGCTGACGTTGACGATGGTGGCTGCCCAGTATCCGATCAGCACCGCGAGCGCCAAGGCGCTCAGCAGCCAATACCTCACGGCTACCCGAGAGTCGGGAAGGTCGTTGAACACCTCACCTCCTGCTGGCGGTGATCCAGACACCACGGCCGCTTCTCCCTTTCTGTCGGCGCCTGCGGACCCGTCAGGATACCCGTGGCAGCGGAGGCTGCTCGATGCCTGCTTAGGTGTTCCCCTGTGATCGAGGCCTGCCGTGATTCTGAGGCGAGCATGTGAGCGCGGGTGGCGAGTTCCTCGAGGACCCGGTTGACCTGGCCCGTCGCCTGCTCCGGTTGGACTCCTCGAACCCCCCGGGCCGAGAGCAGGAATGCATCAGGCTGGTCGCGGATGTCCTCAGCCGCCACGGGATCGAGTCGCGGCTGTTGGCCCGCGATTCGTCGCGGCCCAACGTGATCGCGCGGGTCGCAGGCCGAGGAGAAGCGCCGCCGTTGTTGCTCTACGGACACGTCGACGTGGCTCCGGCTTCCGGCGGATGGCAGCACCCGCCGTTCTCGGGAGCCCTCGTGAACGGAGAGTTGTGGGGCCGTGGCGCGCTTGACATGAAGGGCGGCCTGGCGATGCTCCTGTCCGCCTTCGTGCGTGCCGCGCAAGCCCCCTCTGCTCCCGCGGGCGATCTTCTGCTCGCCGCCACCGCCGACGAAGAGGCCGGAGGCAAGCACGGAGCCGCGTTTCTGGCTACAGAGCACGCTGACCTGTTCAAAGGCGTCCGTCACGCGATCAGCGAGTTCGGCGGCTACACCCATCACGTGGGCGGCCGGCGGCTCTACCCGATCCAAGTCGCCCAGAAGGGCCGCTGCCTCCTGCGGCTCACCGCCCACGGGCCAAGTGGCCACTCAGCCACGCCTCCCTCTCAAAAGACCGCGATCCTGAAGCTCGCTCTCGTCCTGGCCCGGATCGGGCGCCGACGCCTTCCGGCGCACATCACTCCACCGGTCGCGATGATGGTGAGGTCGATGGCCGACGGGCTGCCGACCGCACAGGCGATCGCCGTGCGAGCGCTCCTACGTCCCCGGCTGACCGACCTCGTGCTGAACGCCGCTGGCGCGCAGGCCGAGGATCTTGACCCCCTGTTTCGAAACACCGTCGTGCCAACCGGCCTACAGAGCGCCCAGGCGGGCAACGTCATCCCCAGCAGCGCGTTCGTGATCCTCGACGGCCGCCTGCTTCCCGGCCACGACGCCAACCACCTGAAGCTCGAGCTCCACAGGCTCGCCTCGCCCAACGCACAGATCGAGGTGCTGCAGGACGAACCGTCAAGCCGCGTGCGCCCCGACCTGGCGCTGTTTGAGCTGCTCGCCGCCGTCCTGCGCGAGGAGGACCCCGCGGGCCATCCCTTTCCCCTCGTCACCCCCGGCATGACCGATGCCCGCCACTTCGATCGGCTCGGCATCCAAACCTACGGGTGCCTCCCGATGCGCCTGCCTCCCGGCCTGATGCCCAACCTCCTCCACGCCGTCGACGAGCGGATCCCTGCCGGCGCCCTAACCGCCGGGGCCGCCGCCATCGGCCGAATCATCGAACGCTACGCGCAGGTAACCCAGAGCTAAGCAGAAGATATTCGGCATAACATATCCTGGCGGAGATGTTCGTGCTGCCCTACTCGCTGGCGTGAGTCGTCGATTCGTTTTCGCCGGCGTCGCGATCGTCGTCGCCCTGCCGCTCGGGATTCTTCTGCTGCTGTCCCCCTCGAACCCTGCCGGCAGCTGCGGCGGTGCCGGGGTTCCGGTCACCGCCGGGCAGCTAACCAGCGGCCAACAGCAGTTCGCCGGGGAGCTCGCCGCCCGGACCGGCCTCGACGGTGACGTTATCGCGGCGTGGGAGCTGGCGGAGGAGAGCGGCGCGCACGCGACGGCGCGCGCCGCCGCCAACAACAACGATTGGTTGAACATCGGGTACACCGACAGCGGCACATATGGCTCCGCTGACTCCGTCTGGAGCGACCCTGTCACCGCCGCCGACGCGACCGCCGGATGGCTGCACGGCCAGGACACGATCCCCGGGTACGGCACCGCGACCACCGCGATACAGGCGATGCTGACGACCGCCGGCCAGCCTGCAGCGGTCCAGATCGCCGCGATCCAGGACTCCGGATGGGCGTCGAGCGGCTACCCCGACCTGCCGGGCCTGTACGCCAGCGTCGCGACCGGTCCGGGCGGTAGCAGCGGCACCGGCCGGGGCGCGGTGCTGGTGTCCGACCAGGTCGGCGGGATCGATGAGACGACCGCCACGAGCTACATCGCCGGGCTCGGCGCCGGCGTGAAGGTCGGCTACGCGGTCGTAAGCGCCGGTGGGCAGGTGCTCGCGCAGCACGACGCCACCATGCGGGTGCCGGGCGCGAGCATCACCAAAGCGATGCTGTTGGTCGCCTACCTCGAGCGGCTCGGAAATCGGCCTGTGCCGCCGGCCGCGCAGGCGGAGCTTGACTCGATGATCGAGATCTCCGACAACGCCGCGGGCAGCTGGACGTTCGCGCAGGTCGGCGCCGCCGCCGTCGAGCGTGTCGCCGCGCAGGCCGGGATGACCGGGTTCGCGCTGGACACCAGCGACCCCGTGTACACGCTCGGGCAGAGCCTCATCACCGCGCTCGACTTCGCGCGCCTGTTCTCAAGCATCGATCAGCTGATGCCGGCGAAGAACCGCGCGTACGGGATGGGGCTGCTGGAGAACATCTCCGCGGGGGACCATTGGGGCATCCTCGACGCCGGGATCGGCGCGACCGCCAGCAAGGCCGGGTGGAAGACCGAGCCCGACGGCCAGGTCGTCAACCAGGCCGCCCAGCTCCAACTCCAAGGCCAGGCGACGGGGATCGCGATCGTCTCCGAGGGCGAGGGCAGCCAGGGCGCCGGTGAGCAGATCATGCAGACGGTTGCCAGCGACCTGCTCGCCGGCACGGGCGACACCACAGCCGCCAGCGGCGTGCTTGTGTCCGACCAGATCGGGTGCGGCCAGCCGTCGGGCACGTTCGTCTCGGGCGGTGTCGCGTCGATCCTCCCAGACGGGCAGGCGACGATCCCGCAGGGCGCTCCACAGCAGGTACAGGAGGCGATCGCCGCCGGCAACGCGCTCATCAGCACTTTCTATTCGCAGGAGCGGCGAGCGAACATGCTCACCCAGGTGCAGGACTCCTACGACTGCTCGGGGTCGACCGACTTCGTGCTCTACAACGCCGGTCTCAGCTCCCCGCAGGTCGACGTCGGCGACGGCACCGCAAGCGATTCCACAGCGCTCGAGACCTACGACCAGACCGGGCCCGGGCAGTGGATCACCGTCTACGCCAACCCCGGCCACGCATTCATCGAGATCGCGGGTCTGGTCCTGGATACCTATCACGTCTCCTCCGTGACCCCGGCGAGCGTGCCGGACTCCTACCCCGCCGATGATCCCGACAACGGCGGGCCGGCCAGCGGACCGCGTTGGCAGCCCGCATCGATCATCCCCGCACAGGTGCGCGGCGACGTGTACGGCTGGTTTGACGAGCGCCACCCCGCGGGCCTGTGATGCGAACGATCGCACTTCCAATCATGGTTAGCGCGGCGCTGCTCGCCAGTGCCTGCGGAAACCAGACGGCTAGCAAGCCGCACACGAGCTCGGCACTGCAGGCGCTGCAAACGTTCGCTGGCGCCTACGGCGCCTACCTCGACGGTCGCGCGCCCGCGGCGACGCTCCCCGACGCGAGCGCCAGCGCGCGCGGGCAGGTCGGCCCGGCGATCCCCGCGGCACGGCGCGCCGGCACGCTCGCGCTCGTCGCGGTCTCGCAGATCGCCCGCAGCCGAAGCTACATCGTCAGCCTCCGCGACCGCCAGCACACGTTCGGCGCGCAGCTGACGCTCACCGCCACCGCCAGCGGGTGGGTGGTCAGCGCTGTTTCGCCACCCGATCTCGACACGATCCTCGGCGCGTCACCGCCGGCGATCCCGCCGCCGGCCGGGTCCGCGGGTGCGCAGCACGCCGCGCGCGCGTTCATGAACGGCTATCTCGCCTGGCTGTACGGCCACGGCCCGGTCGACGCGATCCCGGACGCAGCCCGGCCTCTGCTCACCCAACTGAAGGCAAACCCCCCGCCGAACGCTCCGCCCGCGTTTCTCCACGCCCATCTCGTCGCGCTCGGGCCAACGGCACCCCCCGACGAGTGGCTGGCGTACGTCAGCGTCAACGACGGACAACTTACCTATCGCCTGCCCTTGACCGTTGTCGCTACGCAAGGCCGGTGGCTGGTCAGCGAGGTCGGCTCCCCGCAATGACGAGCGTTCCTCTGGATTTCGCGCTCGGGCAGAGCCTCGTGACCGCGCTTTGTTTCGCGCGGTTCTTGACGCCTAGCCACCTAGCGACATATCATAATATTGTCATATACACAGAGCGTGATTTGGGATGAGTGACGAGCAACAGCGTTTTCCTGCCTGGCCGCTGATCACCGCGGTGATCAGCGACTCTCAACGGCCCGGCTCCTACACCGCACGGGTCGAGTATCCGAACGCCCCGATGCGAATCCTCAAGCGCCCGGATCTCCAAACGCTGCGGCGCGAGATCATCACCCAGGTCCAGAAGTGGACCAACGACGAGTGGCGCAAGCCCGTGCGCCTGCAGGTCGAGGATCCCCACGGCCGCTGGCTCCTCGGTATTCCGAGGGACGGCGTGGCCGTCGACCTCGACGCGATCGCAACGACCACGGAGCCAGCGAGCGTTCCCGATCGCCCCGCCGCCCCTCCCAGGCGTCCCTTGCCTGTTCGCGCCGCGGCCACTCCTAGACGGTCGAGGATCCGCGCCAGGCGGCTTCTGTCCCTAACCGGCGTGATCCTCGCGGCTGCTGCCGTCGCGCTCGTGGTCGTCGAGACGCTGCCGGGCGGCTCCTCCCCCTCGGACCATCACCGGCTCGCCGTCACGCACACAATCACGACACCCGCGGTGACGCCAACGCCAACGGCGAGCATCCCGGCAGTGATCGCCAAGCCCACGCCAAAGCCGGCGCGGCGTCGGGTTGAGCGCCGCCAGCGCCCGCATCGACCCGCCCAGACTCATCGTGCCGTGGCCACCCGCCGCGTCGCTTCCACGCCGCCGCAGTCTCCGGCGCCCAGCACCCCGACCAGCAGCGCCCCGACCGTCAGCGCCCCGTCCCCGACGACCAGCGCTCCAGCGGCCAGCACCCCGACCGTCAGCGCCCCGACGACCAGCGCCCCAGCGTCCACCTACACGCCGCCCGCCAGCTCCCGTCCGAGCTCTCCCAGCCTTCCCCCTCCAGCTGGCGGCGGCGCGCCCCCGCTCTAGCTTCCACCTCGATCACCTGAAAGAGACAACATGCCAGCTCGTCGCTCAGCAGTCGTCGCTCTCATCGCCGCTATCGCGCTCCTCTCAAGCTTCGCCGAGGGCGCCGGCGCGACGGCGCCGCCAACCCCGCATCTCGGGTTGTCATGGACCGTGATCAAGTTCAGATGCTGGACCGCCACCGAGTCCGTTCGCGTCCGCAGCGGCCGGCAGACCCGGGTCCAGAAGCGCAGCGTGCGCCGCTGCGGCTGGCGCCCCGTCAAAGCCCACGGACGGGCGCTACATCTCCGCTGGCGCGAACACGGCGAGGTGTTCGGGCATCTCACGCTTGCAGGCAAGCCGATCGCCAACGCGACAGTCACGATCAACTGGACAATCCCGAGCTGGCAGAACGCCACCGAGAGCGTCGTCACGAACGCTCAGGGCCGCTTCTCGGCGCTCGTGTTCGGCCCTCACAAGATCGTGACCGTGAGCTACTCGCCCGCGCCCGGCACGGTGATCACGGTCACCCACCAGATCGACGCCAGCGCGCACCTCTCGCTGCACGTCGGGCAACTGACCGCCGGCCAGGACGGGTCCTTCTGGGGAATCGTCTACGGCGGCTATCTCCCCCAGACCCTGTACGTGCAGTTCTGGTACCTGACCTACGCCGGCTGGCAGCCGTTCTCGCACTTGGCGCTCGTCACGCAAAGCAACGGCCACTGGTTCACCCGCGTCCCGATCCCCCAGGACGGCGCCGGCTACAGCTATGAGATCCGCGCGGACGTCGTCCCCTCCCCTTACTGGCCCTGGTCTGCCACCAGCGGCGTGGTCAGCCGGTTCATCTCCTACTAGCGATGCACCGCCTCGTTCCCCCCATCCCACGCGGGATCGCCTCCCCAGGCTCGGCGCTCACCACACTCGACAGGCGCGCCATCCGCAGCGCGTGGAGCCCGGCCCTCTGCCATGCCTTGTGCATCGCACTGATGCTCGCGACGATCGCCGTCACTCCAACCACACCTTTCATCCTGGCGCCCGGGATCGCTGCGCTGATCCTGCTGATCTTCCTGCCCGGGCACGCGCGGACATGCCGAAACCATTCCGCTCGGCGGATCTTCCGCGCCGACCTGATCGCGGCGAACCGCCTCTTGCCCTACGCCGAGTACAGGCAATGGCTCGCGTCGCTCCCGGAGCCCGCGCGGCTCTGGCGCACGCTCGGTGCTCCTACACCCGCGCAACGCCTGAACTTCCTGCAGCACGCCGTCCGCACACGCCTCCCGGCGCTGCAGAACCCCGGGAAGGCGAGCCGATGATCGGCCACAGACAACACGCGGCTGAGCTTCTGCGCGCCGCTGAGTCCCGGACGGGCTGCCGGCTTGACCTGTTGCTGCCGTTCACGATGCACGCTCAGGACCGTATCCATAACGGGCAGCTGCAGCGCTGGGTTGGAGAGCTCGCGATGTGGCTCGCGATCGACCACCAGCACGTCTGGATCCTCAACGGCCGCCCGATCCCAGCACCGCAGGCTAGCCGTGAGGTGCGCCGCGCGCTGCGCAACGCGCCAGCGATCGGCAGCGTGTGGGACACGCTGCCGCGCACCGGGCTGACGCTCAACAGCACCGACCGGCGGCGCTCTCACACGCTTGAGCTGAGCTGGCCACGCGAACTGCGGCTGATCGCTGGTCAGCTGCACGGCCCAGCCGCTGGGCGCGAGCAGCTCACTGGCCTGCTCGCCGGCGACGAGCTCCGCCTCCCCCTCTCTCGGGGCCACTTGTAAACGACCGTCCGCTAACACAGGCGGCTTTTGACTGAAGACGAAAAGGAGCCTTGATGCCGGGCCTTACACAACTCACAGTGGTCGGCGACACGGGTCGCGTCCGCGTCCAGCTGGAAGACACCCAGGATCTGACCGTCAGCGACATCCTCACCGCGACCGCGACAGCGTGCACCGGGATCGACGCTGCCGCGGTCGAGCCGGCGATCGAAGCCGGCCGCTTGCGGCTGATTGACGGCGATCGCGAGCTGGACGCCGATCAGCCCGCCGACGTGATCCACAACGACCCGGTCACGATCACGCTCGCCCCCAGCCGCGCGGATCACCCACGGGCGCTGCGCGCCGCCGAACCGTCACCACCACCACCACCGCGCCCCTCTCGGTTCTCCCCTTCTACCTCCCCCGCTCCCGCCCCTACCACGTCCTCCGAGCTCCCCTCCCCGCCGCCCGGTCCCTCGCCCGCCGACGCGCTGCCGGCGCCGGCGACACGCGACGTGTCGCCGGCGCCCGCACCACCGTCGTTTCCGGAGCTCGCCGATGCCCGCCGCGAGGAACCGCCGGCCGTCGCGCTGCCCCCCAAAGTCCGCGCGGTCGGGCGGCTCGGAACCGCCTACCGCGCGCTCGCGGACGGCCATCCACAACTCAACGGCCTACCAGCACCACCGCCGCTGACGCGCGCCAAACAGGCATGGCGACACTCGCGGTACCTCGACACGCTCACACGCGGGATCGCCGAACCGCAGCTAACGCAGTGCGCCGTGATCGCGTTCCTGTCCTCAAAGGGCGGCGTCGGCAAGACCACGACCGCCAAGCTGGTGGCAATTGCGCTCGCCGACGCGCGCCGGGACCGCTGCGTGCTGATCGACGCCAACCCCGACCGCGGCACGCTCGGCACCAGCTTCGCGCGCGGGCACATGCTCTACGTCGACGACGTCCGCGCCGCGGCGCAGGATCCAGACCTGCGTTCCTCAGACCTCGACGCGATGCTCGCCACCGGACCGCACGGACTGCGGGTTCTGCCCGCCCCACAGAACAGCAACCGCCGCCGGCAGCTCGCCGAGGACGACTACACCACGGTCATCGACTGCCTGCGCCGTCACGTCGGGATCGTCGTGATCGACCTCGGCACCGACATGCTCGAGGGCCCGACCGTCGCCGCGCTCAAAGCCGCCCACCAGCTCATCGTCGTCTCAAACGACGACTGGATCGCCGGCGAGCAGACCGCCGCCAGCTTCTGGGACGACGTCCGCGCGATCAGCGGCGCCGAGTACACGATCGTCGCCAACGACATCACCGGCAGCCACGCCGCCGCGGCGCGGCGACTGCACGGACAGCTGACCAGCGCAGGCGGCGCTGACAGCAACCCCCGCAGCGTCACCGTCGTCGCCCACAACACCACCGCCTACAACAAGCTCCAGGACCGCCGCGTCGAATGGACTGACCTCCCGCGCCAATGGCAGCGCTCCGCCCGCGAGCTCGCCTACCGCCTCGCGCAGGACTGGCAGCGACTCGGGCTCGCCCGGGACCGTTGAGACAGCCAGGAGCCGCGCTCGCGACCGTCCCAAACGAAAGGAGCCGTAATCGAACCCCTACACACCGTCGTATTCGCGGCGATCACCAAGCCGAGAGACCAGGCCCTGCCAATCCCAATCGGCCCGGCGCTCGCACCCACCCTCAATTGGTTCCTCTTTGCCGCGCTTGCGCTTTGCACAGCGGTCTTCGTCATGCAAGGGTGCAAGCTCGCGTTCGGGCATGTCGACGCCTACAAGACGCCGTCCTTCGAACGCCTCTTCAAGCCGCCGGCGCAATAGGACCGACGACACCTAGACGCTAGGCGTCGCCTATGCCCATAGCGTCCCCGGTCAGTCACCTGCGCGGCCGTCGGCGCGGTACTCCCGGACCAGCTGCTCGAGCTCAGCGGTCCGCTCGCGCGACACGTAGGCGCTCAGCACCGCCCCGACCAGTGCGTTGAGCGGCACCTGCAAGGTCGCGGCGACGATGTCCAACTCGATCTTCATCTCGCGCGGAAGCTCGACATACAGGCCCGATCCCGAACGTCGCCGCTTCCCGCCCGGCGGCGCCGGCGTGCTGTCCGAACGCTCGGCGGCTTGCCCCGGCACCGACTCAGCCATCAGCCTTTCACCTTCACAGCCACACCTGAAAGCATATCAGTCTAGATCGCTAGGCCGCTATTCTTCGTCAGCCTAGCCGGAGCCAAAAGCAGTGCCCACGGGGACCGCACGCTGGCCTACTGTTCGCCGCGTGCCGGATCCCCTAGCCGACGTCCAAACCATGCAGACCTCGGCGAGCGAGCAGCCGCTGCTGGCGCCACAGCGGGCGGTTGCTGTCGACATCCCGCCCGAGCGTGGCGAGAGCCAAGTGTTCTTCCTCTCCCTGCAGGACAGCAGCGTGGCGGTGTGGAAGCCGCTCGGTGGGGTCAGCCAAGATCTCGCCGCCTTCTACAGCCACACCCCCGAAGACGTGATGGTCAACGAAGTCGCCGCATGGCAGCTCGCCAAGCGCCTCGGCGAGCCGTTCACCGACCTCGTTCCCGTCGCCGTCTGGCGCGAGCTGCCCGGTGTCCGAGATCTCCTGATCGACGCCAACCCCCACGGGTACCCCCAGGCCGGCGAAATCTACAACGCCGACTACGACCGTGGCGTGCTGATCCAGTACGTACCCGGGCGGCCCGTGCTCGAGCCGTTCACCGCCGAGTACGCCGCGCAAGCGAATACCGCCGCACTGTTCGACTCACTGATCGGCCAGCAGGACCGCCATCTCACGAACTTCCGCTGGGACGCCAGCGCAAGCCAGCTGCATCTCATCGACAACGGCTTCGCGTTCCCACCCGCCGACGCGCGCAGCAACGAATCCGTGTTCCTCCAATGGCGCCAGGTGAACCACACCCCCTCCGTCAACGAGAACCTCAGTGCCCCCGAACGCGACTCGCTGCTCACGCTGCAGCGCAGCGGACAGCTGGACCCGATCGCCGGCCTGCTGCGCGAGGACCGCGGCGCGTGCCTGCTCGACCGCTGCCAGACGATGCTCGCCACCGGCCGGCTCCTCCCCGCCGGCGACTTCGGCCGGGCACGCGCCACCCCCAGCCAGCAGTCGGTCTCCCCGCAAGCCCGAGAAGCCGTCGATCTCGCCCGCATGGCGAGCCCGCGGCCGGCGCGTGAAGGCCTCACGCAGCCGCCCACGCCCGCGCAGCGCAAGACCCCAAGCCGCCCCGACGACCCTCAACGCCGCCAACAACCATAGCGCATATGCACCTAGCCACCTATGCTGATATGCTCAGGCAACGATGATTGAGGTGCGAATCTACGAATGCGAGCCGTTCCAGCCCGCGCGCGAGTTCGCCGTCGTCACCGTCGACAGCGACGGAGTGCTGATCACCGCTGCGGACCCGTTCGCACAGCGCGTCAAGGAAATCCGCCTGATCGACCCCAAAACCGACGAGCAGCTCACCGCCGCAGTCCGATCCCGAACGGTGGGCGCGGCTGCTACCAACGGCCTGGCGCACCCCATACATGCGGGCGACCGTCACCCGCGACGAGCCGGCGTAAGGCACACGCAGCCCAGCCGCACCCCCCGCGACGCGCCCCCCATCCGTCGCTCGGCAGCAGCCGACTCGTCGCCCGCCGGTGGGGGGAGGAGGCGCCCGCCGTCGGGCGCCTCCCTTCCGTGCGTGCCTCAGAACGGGATGTCGTCGTCGGGCGGGGCGGGCTCGAACTCGGCGACCTCGGCCGGGCTCTCGCCGTTGCGGGGTGCGGCGAGGAACTCGACGCGGCCGACGACCCGGATCGCGGCGCGCTTGCCGTGGTCGGTCTCCCACTCCT
>CAVPVI010000017.1:0-42984 GCA_963709135.1 uncultured Solirubrobacterales bacterium
TCAGGTGGAGCGCAAACGTAGCAATGCACGCGCGCGGCAGCGGCGGGCCGAAACACGAAAACGCTCGTCCGGTGTGGGTGGTGCTGGATCGTCCGGGGCTGCAAGAATAGGGCAGGTGCGCACCTCACCCCGGATCGGCAAGAAGGCGTGGTTCGGCCCCCACCGGGTCGGCTGGGGGCTCGGACCGGCATCGATCGAGGGCGTGGTGACGGCGATCGTTTTCAGCGTCGCGACCTCCGCGTTGCGCAAGCGCAACGACGGCAAGCGCTCGCAGGAGGAACTGCTTCTCTTCGCGCTGTTCCTGCTGGTTGTCCTCCTGAAGGGCACCTCGCCCGGCGGGCGCAAGGCGTACAAGCAGTTCAAGGCGGCGCAGGCCGCTGCCGCGGTCGAAGACGCCTAAAAAGCCTGTCCGAATTACCCCGCGCACGTCTGACGGCGGCGGACCGGCGCGGTACGGCACGGTCGGAAGGCTTGCGTAGCGCTGCTACGCGGCGCCTTCCGCCCGCTCCGTCTCGCTTGGTCCGGCGCTCGCCAGCCGCACACTGGGTAATTCGGACAGGCTCTGAAGCGTCCCGGCTGCGGTGCGCAGGTGTCATCGCCGCGCTGCCGGCAGCCGCGAGGCGCTTTTTCATGTCCCGAACCGAGCGGAGCTATTGGACCGATATCTGAACCTGGAGTAGGTCCTAGCCAGGCGGCCCGCTTCTGCATTCGCGCGCAGAGCGGTTACGCCCAGCGGACCAGGACGTCGCTGATCCTGGTGCGGGATGGGCAGCCGCGTCAGGCGGTCTGCGCGTCGCAGTTGTCGAAGGCTCAGCTAACGGGGCCGCGGGGGCTAGGTGAAGGGCTAGGTGCTGCGTGTTGCGTCAACGGAGAAGCCGGTAGGAGACTCCCGGCAACCCTTCGAACCCGGCGGCGTCGGCAGTGATGACCGTCCGTCCGGTCGCCTTCGCTGTCGCGGCGATCTGCAGGTCGTGCGCACCGCGGGGCTGCCCAGCGCGGCGCGTGTGCGCCAGGAGCGTAGCGTGGTGGCGAGCGATCTCGAGATCGAACGCGATGATCTCGACCCGCTCGATCACGCCCTCGACCAGTTCGCTGCGACGTTCGCGAAATTGGTCCTCAGCGAGCTCGACTCCCACCAACACCTCGGAAGCGGTGACGGCGCAGATCGCGACGTCCGCATCGTCGGGAAGCACATCGGTCTGCGTCGCGCGCCCCCGCTCGAGCGAGATCAGTGCGCTCGTGTCGAGGATTAGGCGTTCCACTGATCGTCCGCCGGAGCATTGCCGACGAACCGCCGCAGATCAGCGAGATCCCTCTCCCAAGCGTCGTCGGGCGGATGGGCGCGCAGGAACTCTCGTAGCCCAGCCATCGTCGTGCTGCTCGCCGGAGCGATCGTGGCGATCGCCCGCCCGCGACGAACGACGGTGAACGTCTCCCCGCGATGTTCAACCGCATCCAACATATCCGCGAAACGCTTCGACGCGTCGGTGGCGGAAATCTCAGCCATATATCGGATTATCCGATACGAACGAGATCGGGTCAAGACACCCATGCGAACTATGTCGCAACGACCGAAGTCGATGTTCGAAAATGGTAACTATTTAGGTCGGGGCGGCCTTGGCGGAGCAGAACAGCCGGGCAGGCGTGCCCGCCGAAGCCACGTGGCCTCAGCACAGTCGTGTGCTCGCGGCTGCGTCGTTGGCGGCGGAGCCCGGCCCGCGCCGGGATCTGGATGGACGACCGCGACCATCGTGGGCCGTTCGTCGTGCCTGTCGCGCTCGCTGCTAAGACAGCCGCATCGCCGCCGCCGCCGCGGAGCTCATCAGCGGGGGACCGACTGGTAGCTGGATTGCGGCGCCGCGGCGCCTACCATCCGACGATTTCGACTCCTACTTAGAGGTAGGAGGCGGGAACCGAGGGGGTGGAGTACGTTCAGGCGCGTGAGCCGAGGCGAACATCTCGCCCGCACGTACTGGTTCGATCTGCTGATCGCGCTGCTGGCGATCGTGGCGATGCTTGACGTGGCGCTCGGACGCGGCTCGTCTGGAGCTCCGACAACGACGCTGTGGTTCTGCCTTCCCGCGCTCGCGATGCTGGTGCTGCCCGTGTTCGCGCGGCGATGGTTTCCGTTTGCCGGACCGGCGGCGTACTGGCTCTTGGCCGTGGGATTCTCGTTCGTCGAGCCGCTGCTGATCCCGTACCCCGAGTCCCTCTTCCCGATCGGGCTGGCGGCCGCATTCCTGCTCGGGAACCTTCGGGACGTCCGGCGGGCTGGCCTCGGACTGGCGATCGTGCTCGGCGCTGTGGCGACCGTCGTCTACAAGATTCCTGGGCACTCGGTCGACGAGCTCGTCTTCATTCCCGTCGATTTCGCCGTCGCCTGGGTTGCAGGCCTTGCCGTCCGCGCGCGGGCCGAGCGGGCCGACGTGGCGGAGTCACGTGCGACACAGGCCGAGCACGCCGTGTTGGAGGAGCGGGTGCGGATCGCGCGGGAGCTGCATGACGTCGTCGCTCACCACGTGAGCATGATGGGCGTCCAGGCCGGCGCCGCCCGCGTCGTGATCGACAGTGACCGTGTCAAGGCCAAGGAGTCGTTGACCGCGATCGAGGTCTCGAGCCGACAGGCGGTCGGGGAGCTGCACCGTCTGCTCGGATTCCTGCGGCAGGTCGGCGACGAGGACGATCTGGCTCCGCGCCCTGGCCTGAGCCAGCTGCCGCGGCTGGCGGCGAGCATGAGTGAGTCCGGGCTCGCTGTCGCGGTCAGCATCGAAGGGGAGGAACGCTCGGTGCCGGCGATGATCGACGTGTCCGCGTACCGCATCGTGCAGGAAGCGCTGACTAACACCCTCAAGCACGCGGCGGCGTCGCGCGCCGACGTGCACGTGCGGTACTGGCCCGACGAGCTCGAGGTCGAGATCATCGATGACGGCCGCGGCGCGAGGGCGCTATCAGGGACCAGCCCGGGCGGCCTGGGGTTGATCGGCATGCGCGAGCGTGCCGCCCTGCACGGCGGGCAACTCACCGCGGGGCCGGCATCCGGCGGCGGGTTCGCCGTGCGCGTCAAGCTGCCCACCCCGGACGGTGCGCGGTGAGTATCCGTGTGCTGCTGGCCGATGACCAGGCGATGGTTCGCGCCGGCTTCCGGATGATCCTCGAGTCCGATCCCGAGATCGAGGTTGT
This sequence comes from uncultured Solirubrobacterales bacterium, assembly GCA_963709135.1. GTDB lineage: Bacteria > Actinomycetota > Thermoleophilia > Solirubrobacterales > Solirubrobacteraceae > Palsa-465. The sequence continues at coordinate 3,181 of CAVPVI010000017.1, forward strand.
CGGCGAGGCGTCCAACGGCGAGCAGGCCACCGCCAGCACCCGGCGCTTGGGGCCCGACATCGTGTTGATGGACATCCAGATGCCCGACGGTGACGGACTCCAGGCCACCCGGCGGATTACCGAAGACGGCGAGCTGCACAGTCGTGTGGTGATCCTGACCACGTTTGAGCGTGACGAGTACGTGTTCGAGGCCTTGCGCTCAGGCGCCAGCGGCTTTTTGCTCAAGAACGCCCCACCCGAGGAGCTCCTGCACGCGGTGCACGTCGTGTGTGCCGGCGAGGCGCTGCTCGCCCCGTCGGTCACGCGGCGCATGATCGAGCAGTTCGCACGCCGGCCGCTCAGGCCGGAGCTCGGCACGCGGCTGGACGCCTTGACGGCGCGCGAGCGCGAGGTGCTGAGGATGCTGGCGCACGGTAAGAGCAACGCCGAGCTGGCCGCCGAGCTGTTCGTCAGCGAGGGCACGATCAAGACCCACGTCTCCAGCCTGCTCGCGAAGCTCGGGCTCCGTGACCGCGTTCAGGCCGTCGTCCTCGCGTACGAGAGCGGGCTGGTCACACCCGGCGCATAAGGCACGCCTCTGTCCTTCGACAGAGGCGCCAGCGGCAAAGATCTGCGCTGAGGAGGAGCGCAGAGAAGCCGTGCGGGCGATGACAGGCACAGCCGGCGGTCCCAGACTGATCCCCAGACAACTAGCACCAACCTGAGGAGCAGTGATGACCGCACCACACGCCGTACTGAAGAAGTCCATCATGCCGTCCGTCGCCGTCGCCGTCGCCGTCGCCGTTGGATCGGAGGGCTGACCGATGGCCCCCGTCGAGATCCGCGATCTCTCCAAGCGCTACGGCGCCGTCGCCGCCGTCAATCACCTCTCGTTCGACATCGAGCCCGGTCGTGTGACGGGGTTCCTCGGACCGAACGGGGCCGGGAAAAGCACGACGTTGCGCGCGCTGCTCGGGCTGGTGGCGCCGTCCTCGGGGGCTGCCACGTTCGGCGGTCTGCGTTACGACGAGCTCGACGAGCCCAGCGCCCGTGTGGGCGCGGTGCTCGAGGACGCCTCGTTCCATCCGGGTCGCAGCGCACGAAACCACCTGCGGGTCCTGGCGATCACGGGAAACCATCCCCCCCACCGAGTCGAAGAGGTCCTGTCCGCGGTCGGGCTCAGCGACGCCGCCGACCGGCGTGTGAAGGGCTACTCGATGGGTATGCGTCAGCGGCTGGCGATCGCCGCAGCCCTGCTCGGCGACCCGCAAGTCCTGATCCTCGACGAGCCGACCAACGGCCTGGACCCGCCCGGGATCGCCTGGTTGCGCGGTCTGATGCGCGAGCAGGCGGCAGCCGGGCGCGCGGTGCTGATCTCCAGCCACGTCCTGCCCGAGGTCGCGCAGTCGGTCGATGACGTCGTCGTGATCGCCGACGGCGAGCTGCGCGCCCAGGGGCCCCTGGAGCAGGTGCTCGGCGGCGGCGACGGCCCCGCGACCACGGTCCGCGCACAGGACCCGGTCCGGTTGACCGGCGCGCTGGAGCGTCGCGGTCACCGCGTCGAGCGCGACGGTGACGTGCTGAACGTCCTCGGGGCCACCCCGCAAGAGGTCGGCGAGATCGCCGGCCACGAGCGGCTGGCCGTGCTCGGCCTGGCCCCCCGAACGCGCTCGCTTGAAGAAGCGTTCATCGCCCTCACTGGCGTGCAGTCATGACCGCGCTCCTGCAAGCCGAGCTGCTCAAGCTCCGCAGCACCCGCACCTTCGCCGCGGTCCTCGCCAGCGCCGCGGCGCTGTCGCTGACCCTGGTCGTCCTCGGCGCGGTCCTAGGGAAGCAAACCAAACCGCATGCGCTGTTCACCAACAGCGCGATCACCTACATAATCGTGATCCTCGGTGCGATCGCGATGACGGGCGAGTGGCGTCATCGCACGATCACAGGCTCCGTGCTCGCCGCCCCCAACCGAGTCCGGCTGCTCGCCGCCAAGGCGATCTCCTACTCCATGGCCGGCATCGCCCTCTCGATCCTCGTGACGGTGCCGAGCATCATCGTCGGCGAGCTGGTCCTCTCAGACCGCGGGCTAGCAACGCTGGGCGCCGGCGGCATCGCCGACGTGCTGTGGCGCAACCTGGCCGTCGCTGCCCTGCTCGGCCCCCTCGGCGTCTGCGTCGGTGCGCTGATACGCAACCAGATCGTCACCGTCGTCGGGCTCGTGATCATGGCCGCGGCGATCGAGCCCGCGGTCTTCCAGGTGGTCCCGAAAGTCGGTCGCCTCCTCCCGCTCGCCGGCGCTCCAGGCGGCGTCCTCGGCGGCACCCACGGGCTGCTGTCACCCGCTCTCGCGCTCGCGGTCATGGTCGCTTGGACACTCACCGTGTTCGCGGCAGCCGCCTGGCGCCTGGGTAGCCGCGACCTCGTCTGACGCAAACATCCCGACAAACGACCAACAGACCACGCAGCGGCCACCACCATCCACCTGAACACAGGCTGGAGCCGCCGGCCGAGCAAGCCGGCACCCCGGCCGCGCCTGGCCGGCGCGAACGTCGCGACGTTCGCGCCGGCCTAACGCGGCTCTTCCACGACGGTTCCGACGCCCATCGACACAGCCAACCGAGCCGACACGCGAGACGAGTGCTACGTACAAACGAACGCTCCGAACGGCCACCGAGAGCAAGAACGATGAGCCGACCCGCTCTGACCCGCAGCGCGAGCCTTCTCGCCGTGTTCGGGTCTTCCCTTCTATGCGCGGATTGCGGGGCGCGATCCGCAGCTGCCAGGCCGCTGGTCGAGCGAACGCGTGTTCGCTGCCACGGCCCCGCTGTCATTCGACCGACGTTCTACAAGATCCAGGCAGCGAATGAGTCTTCCCGCGAACGTCCTGAGGCTCTCAATTTCGTTCGTGCGCTGCCGAGTTCACGAATGCAGCCTGTCGCGAGGGGTCGGTCCAGCCCAGGGCGGACCTATTGTTGGACGGTGATCGGCCAGTTGAGGGTGATTGATCCTGCGGGGGTGTGGGCGATGGCTCGGAGTGTTAGCGGGTAACCGAGGGCTGAGGCGGGGAACTTGAGAGTGTTCTGCCACAGGCCGTTGATGATCGGGTGGGTCGGTGGCTGGTCGTACGCGACGATTTCTCCGGCGAGCAGAAATTCGATCGCGACGGTTCCTGATAGCGGCTGTCCGGTGGCGTTGGTCACCTTCAGCGTGTATGGCCAGGGCTGGTTGACCTTGGGTGTGTGGTTCTTGCCGTTGAACGTTGCGCGTAGCGCGCCTGCTGAGACCGAACGCCCTCCGACGATCGGAAGCGGGGGAGATGTCGTCGCGGTCGTGATCAACGAGCCAGTGTGGCGTGATGTGGATGTGGGGGGTGAGGGGCGGCTGTTGCCGCATCCGGCGACCGTGAGTGACATCACGCTGGCGAGGATGACGGTCGCTCTTGACCGCCTGCGAAGCTGCGGCCACCAGTTCGAGGTCCCGAGGTTGGGCATGGTTGGGAAGATCACGCGTCGCCGTTGATCTGGTTGTGGCTCGCGACGCTGTAGCTGAACGAAGCTCATCATGATCTCATCGGCTGACGCGATGGCGGGCATGAGCGTAAGAACCCGCACAGCCATCCGTGATCAACTCGACGCGAATCAGTCCAGTCTGATGTGGTTAGCTGCAGGGCTGCGGCTTACTCGTGTGGCGGCGCAGGAGCTCGCTGAGCTCGCTGGCCTCCAGAGGGCGGGCGACGAGGAGTCCTTGCCTGTGATCGCAGTCTTCTGCTTGGAGGTCGCGCGGCTGGGGTTCGTCCTCGATCGCTTCGCCGAGGGCCCGCAGGCCGACCGCTTTACCGAGGTCGACGAGCGCGTGGATGACCGCGTAGGATTGCTTGGAGGTCGCGATCGCGTTGATGAACGGGCGGTCGATCTTGAGTGCGTCGACCGGGAATTGGCGCAGGTAGGGGAGTGAGCTGTAGCTGGTGCCGAAGCCGTCGATCGTGACTTGCACCCCGAGGGCTTTGATCGCGGCCAGCCGCCTGGCGGCGGCTTTTGGGTCTTTCATGAGGGTCGTTTCGGTGATCCCGAGCATCAGCGCTGAGGGGTCAAGGCCGGCGTTCTGCAGCGCGTCGCTGACATCGTCGATCAGTTGCTCGTCATCGAGTTGGCGGCTGGAGACGTTCACGGAGATCGCGATCGGGTGGCCTTCTGCGTGCCATGTCGCGGCTTGCTGGCAGGCTTGTTGGAGAACCCAGCGTCCGATCGCGACGATCTGCCGGTTTTCTTCGGCGATCGGGATGAATGTCTCTGGAGGGATGATCCCGCGGATGGGGTGGCGCCAGCGCAGCAGCGCCTCGACGCCGCAGGTGCGCTCGCAAGCGAAGTCGAAGATCGGCTGATAGACGAGAAACAGCTGGTTGCTGTCGAGCGCGTCGGCGAGGTCGTGCTCGAGCGCGAGGCGGTCTTGGGAGGCGGTCTGCATCTCTGACTGGAAGACGACGTAACGGTTCTTGCCGGCCGTCTTGGCCGCGTACAGGGCGATGTCGGCGCCGGCGAGCAGCTGTTCGGCGCTTGTGTGCTGGCCGTGTGCGAGGCCGATGCTCGCGCTGAGGGTTAGCCGCCGGCCGATTTGCTCACCGAGGTCGTACGGTTCGCCGAGTACCTCGAGCAGTCGCTCGGCGACCAGCTCAGGCGCGGCTTCGAGTGTCTGGCAACCGAGTAGGACCAGGAATTCGTCGCCGGCGAGACGGGCGGCGGTATCGCTCTCGCGCAGCACGCTTGAGAGTCGTTCTGCGACGAGCTTTAGGAATTGGTCGCCGGTGGCGTGGCCGAAGGTATCGTTGATGTGCTTGAACCCATCGATGTCGATGTACAAAGCCGCGATCGGCTGCCCGGTGCGGCGCGAGCGGGCGAGCAGCTGCTCGGCGCGATCGAGCGCGAGCACGCGGTTGGGTAGCCCGGTCAGCGCGTCGTGCATCGCGAGGTGCTCGAGCTCGCCGGTCTTCTGTCGCACCAGCCGCCGCGCGCGACCGCGACCGCTGGCGAGCACATAGAGCAGCGTGCCGAGCATGAGGCTGCAGAGGATCCCGCCGGCGAGCAGGCCCAGCGTGCCCGTGTCTGCGAAGATGCTCGCGGTGGCGATCGGGCCGGACACGTGCGCGGTCCAGCCGGCGTCTAGCGTTAGCGTCACGTGACCGGCATGCGCCGCAGCATGACCGTGGGTGAACGCGGCCCGGTAGCCGCCGGCGCGGTAGCTGATCGTCAACGCGGTTCCGGGATGACCGCGCAAGGCGCTGCCCAGCACCACACGCGGTATGATCGTCTCGCCTAGCCAGCCGACGAACGCGCGGCGGCGCCCGGCAACGTTCGAGGGCGCGACTCCGTCGCGGTACACCGGTTCTTCGACTTCGAGCACGTTCTGGCCCAGGTACGGAACCGCGAGGTAGTGCACCGCGTCCGTGTCTCGCGCCGCCAGCACCACCGCGCGCGTCCCGGGCAGCGCACAGGCGTCTATCCAGGCTGTGGGCCTTGCGTCAAATCCCCACGCTACGCCGACTGACGAGAGGCAGTAGAACGGCCGGTTGCCCGAGGGCACAACTGTGAACACGCCCGCTCCCGTCGGCCTGGTCGGTGCGACGGCCCGCTGCTGGAAGGCTCGCAACCGCGATCGGGGAACGATTTTGACGAGCTCGACGGTCGCCAGCTCGGGATAGCTCTGGTGCGCTCGCTCAGCATCCAACCAGCGCACGAACTGCGCCTGGGACACGTTCGGGTCCTGCGCGACGTACGCGCTCGTGCTGGTGGTGAGATCCGCCTCGCGCTGGATCGCCAGCTCCAGCTCTGAGGCGACCTGTGCCGCAGCAGTGCTCAACGACCGCCGCGATTGCGCGGCATGACCATTGGCCAGCGCCCGCGCGCCCAGCAACGACCCTGCGATCCCGGCCACTACTAATACCGCGGCAGGAAAACTCCACCACAGGCCGCCGCGCCGCGACCCAGAATCGCGCCACGCTCGGCGTGCGGCTGCCCAACGAACGCGTGTCTGGAGAGCCTGGCTAGCCACCATCTGAGTAATCGACGCGCGCGTGAGCCTCCTTGATCGCAAAGCTGGCGTGTCCGACAGAAAACCGGATTACGGGGTATGCCGGTGCAGCGGCCGCGCGGCAGGCAACGCGACCTCTCCACCGAGCATCAGCATGACGGCGCGCGGCCTGCTGTGGTCTTGCTCGCCGCGATCAACGGCGGCGTATCCTCCGTGGCCGCTCTACGCTGCGGCCTTGGAGGTGGCGCTCTCCATCTGCGCGGACAGGTAGCGGCGGCCGTACACTCTGGCGGCGTAGGACTCGAACTCCTCGGGCCAGCAGACGTACGGGTCGATCTGCAAGCGGAAGTGCTCTTCGAGAACCTGCAGGCAGCGTTCGGTCGGCGGCGCGGTGAACGCCACGCTGAGCTTCCGATCCGATAATGCGAACGGGACACAGGAGAACGCCTGCGCGAGACCCGCTGGGATCAGGTCACGAGCGTTCTCTGAGACCGCCATCGCGGCGAGGCTGACGGCCGGAACCCGGAGCTGCTCGGCGAGCACCTGCGCGAGCGCCTGTTCGGAGATGTGCCCGCCTTGGACGAGGATCTCCCCGAGCCGCTGCCCGGTGCTGCGCTGCACCAGCAGCGCCTCCTCGACGGTCGCGGCGCTGAGCAGCCCGTGCATCACTAGTAGATCCCCGAGCCGCAGCCGCCGCCCCAACCCCGCCACAACGACAGGCGTTGTGTCCGTCGAGCTCTCCGCGGGTGTTTCGTCGAACGTGTCGCCGTAGAGCCGCAGCGCGAACCGGAACAGATCCCCGGCGGCCGCGAGGTACGGTCGGATCGCGGTCTCGCACCCCTGCTCGAGATCGAGCAGGATCCGTTCGGTCGGGCTGTCGGCGAACGCGACATCAAGCAGCGTCGTGTCGTACGCGAACGGCACACACCGGTAGCTGCGCGCGAGCTCGGGGGCGATCAGCTCCGCGAGGCAATGATCGACCTGCTGTCCGGCAAGGCTCGTCTCCGCGACCCGCTGAGGCTCGTTGAGGACCGCGAGAGCCGCGCGCTGGGAAATGTTACCGCCGGCCAGAAGCACGGTCGCCAGCCGCTGGCGGGTGCGCATCTGCACCCCGAGCGCCGCGTCGATGATCGACGCCGCGACCAGCTCGCGGGCGACCAGAACATCAGCGAAGAGCTTGTTCTCACGGTGCGTGCTCGTGCACGTATGAAACCGCGAGATCCGCACCCCGGCACCCCTGTCGCCGGCGCGCCGCTCCTTGCCGTACACCCGCTCGGTGTAGCTCCGGATGTCCGTGGAGCTCGCGAGGTGCGGCTCGACGCGCACCGAGCAGATCCGCTCCAGCTCGAGCAGGATGCGTTCGGACGGGCCATCGTCGAACGCGACGTGCAGCAGCCCATGGGAGAGCTCGAACGGGACGCACCCATACTCGGCGCAAACCCGCATCCCGAGCAGCCCGCGGGCGTTCTCGTCGATCGGCCGTCCCGCGAGCGTCACCGCCGGGACCTGCATCTGCTCGGAGAGGACCTCCAGCAACGCCCGCTCTGACAAAAACCGGCCGGCGACGAGGATCGTACCGAGCCGCCGACCGGTGCGTGTCTGGATCGCGAGCGCCTCCTGGAGCACGTCGGGGCTGATCATGCCCCGGCTGAGCAGCATCGCGCCGAGCGGACGCCACACCTCCGGCTTAGCGCTATGCACGCCGTGCAGCACCGGCCGGGTGCGGGCGCCGGACGACAGGTGGGTCTGGCGGCGCGCGCGGCTCTCGTACAGCGCCGCGGTGTACGCGTTGATCGACCGGGCGCTGGCGACATACGGCGCGATCCTGTGGGCGCACGCGGCTTCGAGCTCCTGCAGGGCGCGCTCGGTGGGGGCGCTGTGGAACGCGACGCGCAGCTCCCCCACGCAGAACGCGAACGGGACGCACCCGTGTCCGCTAGCGAGATCGAGCGTCAGCATCTCCCGGGCGTCCTCGTCAAGCGGCGCGGCGTCCAGCGTGACCGGCGGGGACGGCACCTCGTAGTCGAGCACGACCCGCATCGCTTCGGCCGTCAGGTGACAGCCTGACAAAAGGACGCGCGACAGCCGCCGGCCGGTGCGCTGCCGTGACGCGAGCGCCGCCGCGAGCGTCTCGCCGCTGACCAGCCCGCCGCACAGCAAAAGCTCGCACAACTCGCGGTCGTCGACCTCGTCGCGGACGCCTCCGGGGACCTGCAGAAGCCCGCCGTCGCGTTCGCCCGGACGCCGCCGGACGGTGTCTTTGGCGGGGGCGGACGCTACGGCTGGTTGGGTTTGGATGAGCGGCACGGCCTTTGCCAATAAAGTCCCCGGCGACAGAATCCCCGCGGTTCAATTTCGAGCTTGGCGGCCGGGGCTATCTCGCTCCAAACGAGACCCCGACTTTGCGTCCCCGGCTCGCGCCAGGTTTGCCATTTTTCAGCTAATTTGTTGGTAAGAGCAACCGGTAACCGAGGTATCTCCAGCCGGGCGAGACCTCGGACTCTGCGTCCCTACTCACACCGGTCTGCCATTTTTCAGTCGATTACCGTTACTGATCCCGTCGACGAACTTGCCGGACGCCCGACAGAGCTCTCCGCAGACCTCAACGCCTGTTCTACCCTTAGAGCCGGATCGACGCTCGCTGGGGAGATCTGCTCGACCGCGCCGGGGCGAGGACTGCTGTGAAGCTGTTGAGCAACCCAAAGCGACGCTGCCTTTGGCGGTTCGGGCTCTGGAGCAGCTCTACGAGAGCCACGGACCCAAAACGGCTCAGCTGACCCCGGTTTGGGTTATCGAGCATGCGATCGGCGGCGTTCGCGGCGCCTTCCCGGGAGGGTGGGCGAAAAACGTCGCGGATTCCGTCGTCTTTCGCCCAGGCCCCTGCACAAAAGCTGTTTTGCATGACGGCCGCTCATCTACCAGAGCACTACTAAGTTAGAGCCTGTGCTCTTGGGGCGGGCCCTCGCGGCGATGTTCGCCAGCCTCACGGCTGGCTCCGGTCTGGCCAGCACGACCGGGCTAGACACCTCGTCATGCTCAGCTCAGCTACTCTCTCCCAGCCGTTGCTTTCGGTCAACGGACAGCAACTGGTACACGCTCGCTCCCGGAGAGAGCGCCGATAACTTCGCCTGCGCTGACTGGACGCTGAACGGCGACGCGACGGTCTCGATTTCAGAAGGCGGCTGCGCTGCCGTCAGAAAGCGGGTGCAAACTGCTTCTTGACGACCGTTGCCCGGCAGTTGGCGCTGCGAAGTCTTGGGCCTTCTTCCGCATCGGAGCGACGATCCTGTAGCCCGCGATCGACGTGCTCGCGTTGCTGCGTTCCGAGATGAGCTCGCGTTCGAACTCGGCCAGCGCGGCGAAGATCGCGAACACGAGCTTGCCGGCGGAGGTGGTGGTGTCGATCGCTGCGGGTGCCGTCCGGGTTTCGGGTCCGATGGTTCGTCTTCGTCGGTTTGGGTAGCGATGAACAGGATCGAGAAATCAGGAGGCGACGCGTGAGACCGGACAACGGTTTGCCGCGCCTCCACGATGTGAATAGGAGCCACATGGCCGTTACCACTCTCAATGACGTGTTCGTCGAGCAGATCGAGGACCTCTACAGCGCCGAATCCCAGCTCGTCGACGCGCTGCCGCGCGTAGCGGCGGCGGCGTCCGACCCGAAGCTGCGCGAAGCGCTTGAGCAGCATCTGGAAGAGACGCGCGGGCACGTCAGGCGCCTGACCGCCGTCTTCGGCGAACTCGGCATCGCCGGGACGCACTCGCAAAAGTGCAAGGGCATGGAGGGCCTGCTCGCCGAGGGCGAGGAGATCCTCGGAATGCCAGGATCCGGACCCGCGAAGGACGCGGCGATCATCGCTGCGGCACAGCGTGTCGAGCATTACGAGATCGCGGCCTACGGCACGGCCAAGACGCTCGCCGGCGAGCTCGGCTACGACGACGCGAAGGGCCTGCTCGACGAGACGCTCGACGAGGAGAGCGCCGCCGACAAGCTGCTGACGAAGATTGCGACCGGTGGCCTGCTGCGCAGCGGGCTCAACGCGGACGCGAATCAGAACTAGGCACGAACTTCATTGCCGACAGGTAGTCGGTTCGGCCGGCCGGGTCTCCCTGGTGATCGGCGGTCACGCGACGCGCCGCTTCAAGACGCCAGTGCGACCGCGGGCTGGCGGTACATCCGCTTTCATTACGGCCCGCCGCGGCCGGAATGGAAGCTATCCCGGAGCGTGCAGTAACGACCGCGCCCCCGACATAGCGGGGGCGCGGACACGTTCGGCTGAGCAGGGATCCTTGGGCTTGTGAAGGGTTCTTGATCCCGATTTGGAGGTTCACCTCGAAGGTGATGCGTGATGCACGCCGGTAACGGACGCCCCTCGGGGTCGATAGCAGAAAACGCAGCCCGATACCCGTGGACCGGAACCTCCGAGCGAGAGCGCCGCGGGATCTTCTGCGGCTACGTTGGACTCGCTCGCCGCGCACTGTCCAGCGACACGAATCTGTTCAACGCCGGCGACATCTTTTGTCAGAGACTTCCGCTCCACCGCCGAACGGTGAAGGCGCCGCCCGCGATGTCGACGCCGTCGTCTCCGGCCGTCTCACGCGCCTGGGCGTGGCGGCGCCGAAGCCCGTCGGTGACGAAGTGGAAGGTCGTCCCGCCCTCCATCTCGATCGGCTCGCGAGCGTGATGGGTGAGCACGAACACGGGTGCGTGGTACGGCGGCTCGGGCCCCCACCAGCCGCGCCAGTCCTCCGCCCACTCGCCGCGGATCGGCCCGAACATGTTGCGGCCCATGACGTACGCGCCGCGCGGGCGCATCAGCCAGTCGGTCGCTGGTGGAGTTCGCTCGCAAGAACGTCAACTCGACCTCATCCCGGAGACACGGTGCGCAGAAACGCTCCGGCCGCTTCCGCTCCTCGATCAAACCGGAAGCGAGACGCGGACTTCGTGGGCTGGCCTGTTCCAGATCGATGCGGGTGACGCGTCCCACGGCATCCGGATCAGGCCGGACGCGTTCCACCTGATCCGGATGCGAAGCATGGTCGCCGCCGGGGGAGGTAGCGGCAGCTTAAGCCTGCCGTGGGCGCGCGTGTTGGGGGGGCCAGTGCCGTCGATGCTTCCGGTGATCCCGAAATGGCCACCGAGATCGCAGTAGTCGTTGCCGAGATCGTCCTTGGCCTCGCCTCGAGCTCGGTGAGAGCCGAGGTCGGGTGGCGGGACGACGTCGTAGTTGACGTGGATTGCGAAGTCGTCGCGTTCGACGGACGTGATCGTGACGCGGTTCGCCGCCGAAGGACCGCCGCGAGTCTCGGTGACTTCGAAGGCCAGCGCGATGAGATGCGATTCGGGCATGGGTGCACGAAGCACCTCTAGCGCGTCGGCCACGGTGCCTGGGCCGCTCAGAGTTCTGAACGCTTGCGCGATCGCCCGTGGGCTATGGCCCAACTCCTCTAGGCGCTCCGCGAAGGCAGGCCACTGCTGTTGGGCGGCTTTCCCTCGGTCCGCGGCCTTAGCGGCGAGGCGTAAGGATTCACGCAAGGCTCCAAATTCATCTTCCCTGGCGCTCATTGAGCCGAGTTTACGGCTCCTGCGCTAGTCAAGATCGAGATCAGCATTCGCTCGCGCGAGGTGTTGCGCCGCTTCCGCTTTGGGCTACAAGCAGCAGCACGCGACCGCCGCCAACGCGTCTCAGATCGGATCGATCAACGCACGCCTTCGCTCTCGTTGAGGGCGTCTTGCGCGGCGGTCTGCTCGTCTCAGTTGTCGAACGCTCAGCGAACCGCGGCGCAGATCGCCGTCGGCCCCGGACGGCTGTGCGCGCGACCGCGCAGACGGAGCCTCCCGAGCGCTGGATAACTGCCCACGCCGAAAGGTGCTGCAGCGCCTGATCGAGAACCGCGACCTCGGACGGGGTGATCGTGTCAGCGACGGTGATGTCGATCACGTCGATCCCCTCCCCCCACCTGATGTGACAGGCCTGCTCGATGGGAGCCAACGGCGCCTGCAGCGAATCGTCGGCGCGGCGAAGCGCGGCGGCCGTGTCGAGTGTCGGCAGGATCGCGCTCACGTCGAGTAGCCCAAGCTCCCGCAGCGTGGAGTCGACCCGGCGCGCCGGCCCCAGCGACGTCAGCCCGACGTCGATGTAGCCGCCGTTCGCGGGCGAGTCATAGGACACGCCGCCAAACGCGGCGCCGGCTGCGTCCGGCAAGCCGTTCAGTAGCTGGCGGAAGACCGGGCGCTGTTCGACGGTGCGATGCTGGATCCAGCCAGTCTCCCGCTCGTCATCCAAGACCGGGTAGATCCAGTGGCGGTATCCCGGGCCGGTGCGCCAAGCCGCCGGCACGATCTCAAATGCGTCGCCGTCGGCGAGATGCTCGTAGGTCCGGGTGACGCCGAAGGGATCGCTGATCGTTGTCAGCGACCCGGCGTAACGGATCGTCGTTCGTAGCCGAGTGCCGCGCGCGGTGCTCCAACTCACGCTCGTGACGCGACCGGACGAGTCGCTTGAGACCCCGATCCGCAGCCCATCCGCAAAGACCCACGAGACGACTCGGCCGCCCCTGGAAACGACGCGCGGCGCGCCCCAGACCGGCAGGACACCGGCGGCTGGCAGCGCTACAGAACCAATGCGGGCGGACGCCGCGGGCGCCAGGCCCGGGATCCCGCCCTCATAACGGAACAACCGGTGATGATCGAGTGGATCCTCGATCCCGATCACACCACTCATCAGCGGCTGATTGGCTAGCTGCCCCGCCCACGGCCGAGCGTTATTGAAAGTGAGCATCAACCCTGACGGCTCCAGCCGACCCGTCGCCACATCGACCGAAACAGCCAGATCAGGATCCACGTACGCGACCGGAACCTGCTCGCGCGACGCGCCTTGTACAAGCGACATCGCGGTGCCGCCGAACAGAAGTCCCGGCTGAACGTCCCGGGACGCCCGGGGCCGAGGGCTCACGCCGCAACCCACCAGCACCAATGCCAGCACGACCCCAGCGACGCAAGACCAACGCAACATTTAACCAACACTACGGAGAAAGTTCAACCGTGTCGCAGCAGACACGAGCTCCGAGGTGGCCGAGCCCGCGCGAGACATCGCACCGACGTTCCTCGATCCCACGGCTAGCTCCGTTCAGAGGTTCACTGGACATCTTTGAGCCGGCAGTGATCACACCCGCAGTCCGTGCGTCTGGACGGCCACGGGCTACGCTACTCGAGTACGTCAGCCCGCTCGGCCCGCGACAGTGCTCGCGACGGGCGAGCGAGGGATTCACAGCGGAGGTGATGCAGATGCAGCGCACAATGCTCAAGTCGAAGATCCACCGCGCGACGGTCACCGACTGCGACCTGCACTATGTGGGGTCGATCACGATCGACCCCACCCTGCTCGATGCGGCAGACATCCTGGAGCACGAGCTCGTTGCCGTGGTCGACGTCGATAACGGTGCTCGCTTTGAGACCTACACGATCGCCGGGCAACGCGGATCGGGAGAGATCAAGCTCAACGGCGCGGCCGCACGACTCGCGCACCGTGGCGACACGATCATCATCATCTCTTACGGCGCCTACGACGAGGCGGATCTCGCTTCGTATCAGCCGCGGGTTGTGCACGTGAACCAGAACAACGAGATCGTGATGGTCGACGAAGACGCGTCACGTCTGCTGTCCGGCTGACCGTCACGTCGACAGCGGGCCAGGTGGACACTCGTATACGCCTGGGGCGTATGAAGCCGGCCACGGCTCTGCAACTGGCGGAGTGCCCATAACGAGCTCTTACCGCGCGCACGCAAACCCATGGCCGCCATGAGCCGGAGCGAGCGTGCCGGAGCACGGCGATCAAGCGGCGCCCGGGTCCGGGCCGCCGGCGGCTGGTGAGAGCGCGGCCAACGGCGCTGGCGCGAGCGCGGCGGGCCCCACGAACCTCAGAGAAGCTCACCAGCGCCCCCGCGGCCCCTGTCCACGTGCGGCCCGCGCAGGGCGCGACCAAGGCGGCGGTCCTGGCCGCGCTAAAGGACGTCAGTGCGAGAGCGACCGTCCAGGCGGCGGCTGTCGACCCGCAGGTTGCCGAGCCGCTGGCTGTCGAGCCGCAGACCGCCGGGCCGGCTCACAACGCGGGGCGCCCGGCCCCGGGCGCGACCAAGCACGCCGTCCTTGCGGCTCTCGCTGGTGGCGGCGCGATGACCGCTGGGGGGTTTCCGAATCGATAGGACGACGCCACCCTCGAAATGCGCCTCCAGCGACGTGGCGCAGAGCAAACAGATCCCCGGCCTGGCCAAGGCGGCCGCGGCGGCCCTGAAGCCCGCCCAGGCGCAGAGCGGCGCCGTCGTGAGCAAAGCCGGTTTCCGCAAGTTCGAGCACAGCGCGGCCGCACGTCGCAAGGCGGCGGCTGTCTGGCGTTCGTCGGGGGTGTGGTTGGGTGTGGGGTCGCCCGCTCCTGCAGTGGTATTGCGGGCGTCTCGCGTTTGGCGAGAGGCGCGTCTCTCAAGCTCCAACTGGCGGGACGTGCTTTCGCCACGATGCGTACATCGGACGAAGTGTTGGGTCGGCCTCGCCCCTGGGGGTTTCCGGCGGACAAGTGCGAGAGACTGTGGGCTGTTGCCGATGTCGTCTCTACCTCCGAATTCGGGACCTGATCAGGGCGACCCGGCGCCGTTGAGGCGACGGCCGCCACCGGCAGCGCGTCCGCTTTCGGAGGAGTTGATCGCTGATCTGCACGCGCGCCGCGAGTGGCTCGCAGAGGATCGTGCTGTTACGCGCGGGCGGGTGTATGACGGGCGGGTGTATGAGTATCTCCAGCGGGAGTGGTATGACCGCGAGGCGCGGCAGTGGGCGACCGCCGATATCGGCGCCGAGGCCGCACTGATGTGGCGCGAACTCGGACTGAGGCCAGTGGAGGCCGCGGAGCTGCAGAGGGAGGGGTTTGTGCCCGAGGAGGTGAGCGCGCGTTGGCGCGGTTCGAGGATCCCGGCCGAGGAGATCGCCGACTGGATCGGTGCGGGCTTGACCCCGCAGGAGGCGCTCGCGCAGAGGGCGCAGGGTGTCACCGCGCAGGACGCAGCGGTGATGCGGCGGTTGCGAAACCTCGGCGCAGGATGACCGCGGTGCCTGATCGATCGGTGTCAGGCTGTTTCGTCAATTAGGATCGTCCGAGCCCAATCGGGTGCGTTTGGTGCACGGAGCCCGATCGTGGCTTGGGTGAGCAGCCCGACAACCACCCGCGTCCCGGGTGGCGGTTGGGCGGGCCAGGGGGTGAAACCATCGGTCAGCACGACGATGATCGTCGGTCGCGGTCGAAGCTTCGCTGCGGCTTCGATTCCCTGTGCCATGTCGGTCCCGCCGCCACCGGCGAGCGGGACCTGCCGCGCTGAGGCGACGCGACGTACCGTTTGCACGGCGGTGTCGACGGCGAGGACCGGCGCGCCGCGTCGCAAACCGGCGCGGGTGAGGATCCCGTCGACCTCGGCCAGCGCTCGCGCGAGTAGTCCGTCGTGCATCGAGCCTGAGGTGTCGCAGATGATCGCGACCTCCGGGACTGGACGCACCATCGTCGGTAACACGATGTCGTCTTGAAGATGGGCGCGTCTGGACGGACGGTGGTAGCTGTAGTCGACCGTGCCGGCGGTGAGCGCGATGCCGCGGCGGATCTCGGCGGCGAGCGCTTGTCGCCAGTCGGTGCGCGATGGCAGGACCGTCTGCGCCCATCGCTGCCAGCCGCCGGCGACGGTTCCGGGTGGCTGGGCGTGGATGTCGGCGGCGACCTTGAGTCGCAGCAACTCGCCCTGGCGCGGATCGATCTGCCCCTGGCCGTCGCCGGGCCGATCGCACCCGTCGGCCCCGGAGCCGCAGTCCCAGCGTCGCGGGCCCAGGGAGCCGGTCTCGTAGTAGTGCTCGGCCAGCCCCCCATCCTCGCAACCGAGGTCCACCGGCTGTTCGCAGGCACAGGTGGGAGCGAGATCGTCAGTGGCGAGGTCGTCGTTGATCTCGGCATCGACGGCTCGGTTCCAGTGTGCCCGTCGATTCTCGTCGGCGACCCCAGTCGCGCGGGCGCGGGTTGCGTGGTCGCGGATGAGATGGGCGCAGAGGTGGATCAGCAGCCGCCCGAGTTCGGGAACCGAGAGGGTCTCGAGCACCACGGGATCCGCGCGGATCTGCCAGGAGCGGTCGATCGCGATCGTGCCGCCGTCGGGGTCGATCCGTACCGACGAGGCGAATATGGCGCTGGCGAGATACGGGGCGTGGGAGGTCGCCCACAGGCGTGCGGCCGCGATCTTGCGATCGGGAGCCGCGGAGCTCATAGCAGGCCCGCGTCGCGGAGTAGCGGCGTGAACGTCGCGAGCTCCGGCGGCAGCGAAGCGCCCGCCGGCCGGCAGCGTGCGAGTGCTCGTGCCGCCGTGGCTGCCACGTCGGGGGCCGCCCCGGCGGCCTTCCCGAACGCTTGCCACCCACGCGCCCAGCGATCAGGAGTCGGATCAGCAGCGACCGCCGCAGCCACCGAGGTCAGCGCCGCGTACGCGCGGTCGCCACGTTCGGGCAACACGAACCCGTCCGGGTCGGCGAGGACGGCTTCGGGGTCGGGCAAGTCGGCCTCCTCGAGCCAGGTCAGGTACTCGACCCCAGCGCCGGCGCCGACCGATCCGCGCACCAAGAGCGAGATAACGAGCTCGTCAGCCTGCGCGGCTTGGGCTGCGCACTGAAGTCGGGCCGCCATCTCCCAACTGCGCGGGCTTGGCCACGCCCGGCCGGCGGCCGAGGCGTCCTCGGGGACAGCCAGGACAAGCATCGGTCTGACGGTGAGAAAGCCGGCCACCCACGCGCGGGCGACGGCCAGTCGCGACTCCCATCCTTCGGGCACCGCCGCGACTGATGGCGCTGGCCAGCCTCCGGCGAACCCCGATGCGACCGTGGCCGCGTCGACTTCCCAGTCGAGGTGACAAAAGCGGTTGGCCAGCGGTGGCGACAGCTCCCAGCCGTCTGCCGCCTGATCCGGCGGGTTGGCTGCAGCCACGATCGCTATCTCGTCTGGCAGCACTAGATCCCCAACGGTTCGCTCGAGCACAACCCGCAAGAGCGCCGCCTGGACCGCTGGCGGCGCGGTCGAGATCTCGTCGAAGAACGCCAGGCCGGTCCCGGCCGCGGCGAGCGTCCGTGCCCACGCTGGGGGGGCGAAGTTGACCTGCGGGCCCGTGGGCACGTCGCGATCAATGATCGGCAGTCCGGCGAAGTCAGAAGGCTCGCGGATCGAGGCAATGACCGTCTCGCACGGCAGCTCGGCCGCTGCGGCAAGTGCTCGAATTACCGATGTCTTGCCGGTCCCCGGCGCTCCCCAGAGCAGCACCGGCACCCGCGCCGCCACAGCGACCGCAAGCGCCTCACCCGCCACCGCCTGACCGTTCATAGTCAGGAGTGTTGCGTACTTCTGTCACGCTGCGCGGTGATGTATGCGTTCGACGCCGAGACCTATCTGCGGCTGCTGGGCGAACGGTTGCTGCTCGACCGTGATCAACAGCACCACCGCCGCTCACCGCTCGATCTGCCCGCTTCCGCGCTCGTTATAGCGGGCTCGATCGACTCTGATCGTGCGGCGCGCGTAATCGACGACTACACCACCGCACTGGGCGTGCGCTCTGGCGAACGCGGGTTCGCGCACTTCGGATCGCCCAACCGCCGTCGGGCGCGGGGCAACCTCGAGCCGCGCGAGACGATGGTGCTCGACCGCGAGATCGCCTTTGCCGACGGCCTGCTGCTTGTCCGCGACCTGTCGATCACCGCCAGCGGCGCGACGCTGCGGTTTCGATGGAGATCTGATGCCGCCGGTCGCTCGCGAGGCCGCGGTCGCATTGCCATGGGAAGTGGCGGCCTCATGTTTCCGTGGGGCGCCGCCGCGCCCGTGATCGAGGACGACCAGGGCAACCGCCCGACCGTCGCCTCTGGCGGAGGCGGTGGAAACGACAGCCAGTGGGACGGAGAGCTCCAGCTCCACGGAGCGCTCTCATCGACAACCGCGTGGCTCCAGATCGAGGGCACCCGGATCGAACTTGATCGCCGGATCGCAGCTTCGACTACATGGGCCGAGCCGATTCTGGAGCAGGGCATGATCGAGCGGTTCCTATGGCGTCGCATTGCCATCGCTGAGATGCCTTTCGGTCACACAGTCGAGATCGCGCCCGCGATTGAGGCGCTGAAGGCGGCCGGCGTGATGACCGGCGAGGAAGCTCTGATCAGCGAACTCGAGGCCGTCAGCGCCCAACTACCAGGACGCCACGGCCGCCCACGGGGAGTGCGACCCACAAACACTGCCGGACCGATCCCCGATTCATGGCGTTCGCTGTTGTCACGGATCGGGCGCAGCGACGGGCCGTCGTGGACCCGCGTCCTCGGCAAGGTCAGCGCCCCATTCGACGGCATCCAGGTCGCATTTCACTCGATCAGCTCCGACCAGAGCGGGTTCGAGGCCGAGTTCGAGGTCTCGCCCAACGTGCTGCACCCCTGCGCGCTTGACGAACTCCCCGTTGCGTGGTGGGCACGTGACGACCGCGGAAACCGGCACCTCGGCCAACCCAACGGCTGGAACGGCAGCGACGACTCGGCATCAGGCACGATGCAGTTCTGGCCATCCCTCGATCCTCGCGCCACCGAACTGCAGCTCGTCGTATCCGCCGACCAGCATCAGGCTGTTTTCGCGATCCCGCTGACACCGGTCACATGACAGATTGGTGGACAGGCATCCCCGCCGCCTCGACGACAATCGAGTGCGGCGGACATACCCACACGCTGCGCTGGGACCAAGGCGAGCTCACGGCGGTCGACCACGAAGATCTAAAGGCCGAAGCGACGCTCGCCGCCCTGGCGGGAGAGACGGTCCCATGCCTTGACCGGGTACGCGCGTGGGACCGCCGCCACAACGACGTGCGAGTTCTCACACTCGCCTCGCGCGGCGCCACCGACCAACTCAACGTTGCAAGCAACCGCCACCGCCATCCCCGCGCTCCTGCGAGACGGCGCAGCGAGACCGAGCTGCTCGACATCCTCGCACTTGGCGGCGACCTACCCGACCGCCTTCAGGCCGAGGTGGCCGCAACGTGGACCCGGCGGCTGCGCACGGGACACGCGGAACTCGAGGCAGCACGACCGCAACTGCAGGCCGCGCTCTACGGACGCGTGCTAATCGCTCTGCGCTCTTGGCTCGCCCAGCCTGACCTTTCGATCCAGCTGACCATGGTCGACCCCAGCGAGGACCGTCGCCTCGAGCGCTCCGGCGACACGATCGTCGTCACACTGCCCTTCGCCTGGCTAACCGAAGTCTGGACTCGCGGACTAACGACGATCTTCGGCCGGATGTGCCTCAGCGCCAGCACCGACGAGGGAGTCCATTGGATACTCGACACCGTGGCGCCCGACCTCAACGAAACCGCGCAGCTCTCGATCACGATCGACTGACCGTTTCGAGGCGCGACATCCGAGCGCTCACGACCGCGGCCCGGTTTCCTTGTCCGGAGGCCAGGGATCGTTTGTACAGAAAACCGGCCAAGCGCCTGCGAGCTAGCCTATGTACGGAGTCTTCAACGGCCGGCATTCGCCGCGGCGGATGAGTTCGGGTTCGGGGAAGATCTCCGCGGGTGCGTGGCCGAGAAAGACCCGGATCTGGTGACGAGCAGGACCATCGTCGGTTCCACATCCGAGTCCTGCATTCGTGCGGGCGCGGGTCTGCGGCGTGTCCGCAAAGCCCCCGTGAGTGAGAACAATGTGCGAACACTCTATGTGCGACGCGGGCACGGCCCGTCGATCCTCGTGATCTGGCCGAGCCGACCGGTGGCGCTGGCGTGCGCCGGTCGATGGACGTCTGCGACGAGCCCGGCGTCCGCGAAGGGGTGCGGCGCGTGGTATCGGCAAAGATACCCCGCCCGGCACCCGAGCGCGACTCATCAGCGTCATCAGAGCACCGCAAGTCGCGGCGAGGGATGTCGGTGGTTTGCGCCAGATGCACCGAGGCGTTCGAAGGCACGAGGCTGTCGCTTCCGATCGAGCGCAACGGTTGCGAGCAATCTGCCGACCGGCGGCGTGCTCCTCAGGTATGAGCCAGCCACGGACTCGCGGACTCCAATTGGCGTACCGGCGCGTCGTTATGTAAGGACGGCGGCTATGACCAGGTCAACTACCTGGGGACTAACACGCGATTGTCACCAGCACCGCTGTCGGCGACGACGCGGACTTCAGCAATGTGCTGAAAACGTGTGCTGAGAAACTGAGAACGGCATCCTGTTCGCCATTATCATATCGGAAGCGATGAGCAACGACCAGGGCTGCCGGAGGCCGGCTGCCCTTAGGTCAGTTTCCGCGGGCATCAGAGACAGTGTGACAGTCAAACAACGTGTGCATCGCCGCCACAAGGCGCCGCGCGGCGTTCGACCGCAACGACAGGCGCCAACAGAAGGCGCTCGGCCTGTCGTCTGATCAACCGCCTGGAGGAAAGCCGCACCAGGCGAGTCCTCAAGCAACCGATCAACCAGCGACGGCGACGTCAACAACACCTGAAGCCGAACCCGGTGCTTGCGCCGAGAGTCCACGCTCGACCGGGGCGGCGACATCCCTCGGCCTGGTCCATCGGTCGACCAAGAGAGTGCCGCGGACCACAGCCAGTGTGAATGAGATCGTCAGGAGGTAGACGCCGCCGAGCGGTTGCCACCCGAAGTGGTTCAGAGTCCACGGTCCGTTCGCGCCGTTCGTGTAGCGGTGGAGGACGACCACGAATGTGAGGACCGCGCAGGCCGCGAAGCATCCGAGTGCGAAGTCCCAGATGCGGCGTGCTGCCCGGACGGCAAGTAGCCGGCGGGGAATCATGATCGCGGCAAGTAGGGGCAGCCCGACCGAGAACGGCGTGCCGTCCTTGCCCTGCCACGGAAAGCCGTAGCGGTTGTACTCGAGTACTCCAACCGCCAGCGGGACGACCACGATCAATACCGCGAGCAGTGCCGCGCACCACATCGCCCGCCGGGAAGCCAGCGCCGCACCGCCGATGCAGACGATCCCGAATAGTCCAAGCCAGATCGTCCAGATCGGCGACGGTAGGAAGTAGATCTCGAACAATCCGATCTGACCGATCAGGGCTCCGCGGTCGGCTCCGAGGACGGCCCGGAATGCTTGGCTTGCTGACACGGGCGTCGGCGGCGGGCCAACCGGAAGCAGGATCGGGCGGCCGACTGCAACGAGCCATGCCAGCGCGATCGCGGCTCCGAGCATAAGGACGGCCGCGCCGATCCGCACGCTTCGCATCCCGGCAAGTGCGCGCACACGCTCACGTCCAGCGACTATCGCGCTGATCACGATTGCCAAGACGACCCATGCGGGCGAGAGGGGGCGCGTCACCATGAACATCAGTGTGCAGCCGACTGTGCAGCCAACAAGGCGATCAGGTGGATCGGAGATCGTGGCCAACGTGAGCAGCCCGGACCAGGCCGCTATGGCCGTGGCGATCTCGAAGCCGCTGGCGTTAATCGACCCCGCTAGATAGAGCACCTGCGGTGTGAGGGCAGTCAACCAACCGATCACCGCCAGCCGGCTTGGTAGATAGGTCAGGAGCAGCCACAGCGCTAAGCCGAGCAGAAGCGAGTTGATGATTGCCGCGACGAGCGTTGCGGCCCAGTACGCGGCATTGCCGGTGAGGAACAGCGTTGGCCACCCGACCAGCAGATAGGACAGTGGCGGGTACCGGTTGAACTGCGTGACCGTGCTCAGTTCGACGTTTGGAAGGGCAGGGGGCGGGGCGCATTGGTTGGGCAGCGTGTCGTTGCCCTCCAAGCAGTCGGCGACATCGCGCAGCGCGACGATGCCGCCGGGAACGCGCGTTGACTCCGCGGTGCCGGCCGGCGTTTGGACGAGTGGTCCACCGAACTCGCCTCGGACAACCGCGGCTGCGGTGATCAGGCTGGCGGAGTCATCAGGCACGCCTCCTCTCGGAGTCGCCAGCGACCACAGAACGACCAGCGGTAAAGCCAGCAGAACGCAAGCGAGATAGCCAGGCCGCGCCGGCAGAAGCACCGCGAGGAGTCGACGTCTACGTGCCTCGCGGCCCACGATCGAAGCATCAAGCTCGCTTGCGACCATCGTCGAGACACACTACCAGCGATGATCCGCGACACTGGTG
This sequence comes from uncultured Solirubrobacterales bacterium, assembly GCA_963709135.1. Taxonomy (GTDB): domain Bacteria; phylum Actinomycetota; class Thermoleophilia; order Solirubrobacterales; family Solirubrobacteraceae; genus Palsa-465. The sequence continues at coordinate 25,317 of CAVPVI010000017.1, forward strand.
GTTGAGCGCCACGCTCAATTTCGGCATGAAACGGCCGTGGTGTCGTTCTGCGTCGGGATGAGCGCGTTGTGGCGCGGAGTGGCCGTCAGTCGGCGTTGGTTGGTATCTGGTAGTCCTTCCAACACCGCTGCCCCCTTCCCGGCGCCGTCGGGCCTCAGCTGCCTCCCCTCCCGATAGATCGAATGTCAGCACCCAAGTGCTCAGCAGCGAATTCGTCTTCGACCTCCACAACGTTATCCGCGAACGTGATCGGTCGCGACCCGTCGCTGTGGTGTCATATAGGACCGAGATCGACAAGGGCAGGCAGGATGGGGTCGTAGTCAACGATCCAGTGATCGGAGACGACGCGCTGGTTGGCAGGATCGCCTTGGTCACACCGACCGTTTGGATCGTGGCCCTGATCACCGATCCCTCCTTCGCGGTCGCTGCGCAAGTGCAGGACGGGTCGGGGGACACCGGCGTGCTCGTAACCGAGGCCGGTAAGCCGATGGGGTTGCTGCTTCTTCTCGACTTGCCGAACCACGCCCAGGCGACGAGCGGCCAGCAGGTGGTCGCAGCAGGCGTCAGCCGCGGCTCCCTGGCGTCGCTATTTCCCGCGGGCATCCCAATCGGCCAGATCTCCAACGCAAACCCCAACAAGAACCTCAGCCAGCGTCAGGTGCCCGTGACGCCGACCGCCGACATCCGCCAACTCGCCGCGGTCCAGATCCTGACCCGGCCCCGCGATGTCACCAAGCAGGGATCTGGAGGCGGAATCTCCTGCACCCCAGACAGCGCCGCCGCCAAGGCGGGAGGCGGCTCGTGGGAGGTCGGTTATTAGCCGCCCGTCAGGCTGGATGTAGGTGAGGGTCGCTGGCACGTTTGAGAGAACCACGAAGCCGCCTGTCCGGGTGAGTCTGATGGGATGGAGAGCCCATCCACCAGCGCACGCTTCGCGCGACGGATGCCGGCTTCCGGCGCTGGCCGTTCGCCGTCTCATTTGTCGAAGCCTCATCGAACGCGGTGCCCGGCCGATGTCTGCTCTGGCCTGCCGGTGGAAATGTCGGCCGTCGTGGGGCTAAGGCCGCCACGCAGTTCGCCGTCGCATTATGGAGTAGGCGGCTCCGATGGCTAGGAGCAGGCCGAAGCCGACCTCGGCGGCGGCGGCTGTGTTGAAGCTGTACCCGGCGCCGAAGCTGCCGAGCATCGGGATCCAGAAGAGCGTGGCATGGAAGACGATGATCGCGACCGGCTCGAGGCAAAAGGCGCCGGCAATCGCGAGAGCTGAACGCCACGTGCGGCAAAGCCGCCACTCGCTGCCAAGCAGCCCGAAAAGTGGTCCGGTCGCGATCCCACCGAGCACCCATGGTGTCTGAGGACCGATTAGGCGCACGACGTGCCATGGGAGCTGCAAAGGCCCATAGGTGATGACGGTCACATGTAAGTGCCTGCCGGCGAGGGTCGCCTGCCGGACATGCACGAGACTGACTCCCTCCAGCGGGCTCCATGTCATCGCGAAGTAGCCAGTCAGCGCAGCGAACGTCGCTGCCAACCCCAACCAGCCAGCGCGACGACGCTCGACCTGCGTCATGCCGGCCAGAAACGGCACGAACAGCCATGGCGCCGAAACGCCGCTGGCTCGCACGGCCCACTCCAGGCCCGGACGGGACGCGAGGTACTGGATCCCTCCACCGAACACGAACGCGCCCCCAAGCACGATCAGGATCCGAGTGCGCCCGCGCATACCCGCGATCCTACATCCGTCAATCCGTCCAAACCCGACGGAAACTCCGCTGGCTGTCTACCTCGCCGACCCGGCGCCAGACGCCCGATAGTGCCGGCCGCGTGAGGCCCTTTGGGCACTCGCTCCGAGCGTCCGCTGGGGGCGTTGAGTTCTGACCCCATCGCCGTCGCATCTGTCGAAGGATCAACGAACAGGCGCTTGGCGGCGACTAGTGGCTATAGCGCGCCGGGAGCAGCCATCTGGCTCGGCGCTCCTCATTGCCTCAACAGCGGCGGAGACCACCTGCGCGTGACTGCGAGTTCTGGATCGAGCCGAAGATCGAGCTGGCGCGCAACTACGAGCTGAGCGATCAGGACTTGAGTCGCGTTCTACAGTTGGTCGTGGATCACGAACAGGAGATTCGAGATGCCTGGCGCAGCCATTTCGGAAGTTGAGGTCAGCAACATTTCCAAGCACGGCTTCTGGCTGCTGCTCGATGGGGATGAGCTCTTCCTGCCGTTCCGGGAGTTCCCGTGGTTCAAGAAGGCGACCCGTCGAAGCGATTCTCCGGCTGGAGCGGCAGGCGCCGGGGCATCTCTACTGGCCCGATCTCGACGTCGACCTGGCCGTCGAGTCGATCAAGCACCCCGAGCTATACCCGCTCAAATCGGCCCTTTGACGAGCCGTCATCGGACTCATCGCCGGGGCGTCATTCGCGCTGAAACGAATAGCGCAAGCAGCGGCGTGCCTGCGCGGCAGCTGTTGCGGTTGCGCGACGGGTCGGTGTACGTTTCGTCGAACGCGGCTACGAGCCGGCGCCGATCCGTCAGCCCAGCCTCCCACGTAGGAACCATCTACGGACAGCGAGCGCATGCGATCGTCGGGGGATCCCGCAGCTTGATGGTGTTCCGCGGTGGCACGATCTCTTCGCGCCGTTTGGCGGGAGCCGGGCTAGGGCGACGTAAATCGTGGCCGCGGCTACGCTCCTGGCGTGGCGGCACCAGATCGACCCATGTTCGAGGTTCAGACCGGGCACCGCTTCGCCGCCGATGTGCACGGTCACGGCTACGCCACGGAGCTCGCGAGCAAGGCGCTGCGTCAAGCCCATGCGGTTGATCCTGCTCGACCAGTTGTCGCGTCTCTGCTGGAGCACAACATCGCCTCGGAGCGAGTCGCCGTCAAACTCGGGATGAAGCTCATGTACCGCGCGCGGGATGTCGGCAATCCCGACCTTTCCGCGGTGCGGCTCGTGTACGCCGACCGTCCGCTCTCCGCGGCCGAGCTCTCAGCCACCATCGGCTGACCAGCGAGCGGGTCTGGCCGTTCATGCCCATTGCGCTTGCGGTCTCTCCTCCGATCGTCGAGCGACCGGCTAGCTTCATCCCCATGCTGAATTCCCACCGGATCACCCCACTGCTGGTCTACGAGGACATCGAAGCGGGCCACGACTTCCTGGTCAGAGCGTTTGGCCTGCGGGCTGGTCGGCTCGATCGCGACGATCAAGGTCGAGTCGTTCACGGCGAGGTCCGCATCGGCAGCGAGGTTATCTGGCTGCACCGCGCCACGACCGAGCACGGCCTGGCGTCACCACGGTCCCAAAGCGCCGCGAGCGGCGGCCTTGTAGTCGACGTCGACGACGTTGACGAGCATTACGAGCATGCGCGGACTGCTGGGGCCGTCGTGGATCATCCGCCCGTCGAGCAGTCCTACGGCCGGCGCGAGTACGAAGCTCGGGATCTCGAGGGCCACCTTTGGTGGTTTGGAACCCCGCTGAGCTGAGGATTGGAATGGCAGGACAGCGAGGCGCGGGCGGCAGCACGCCAATCAGCTCGCGCACCCGGCGACATCCGCCCGAGCGCCAACGTCCTGGACTAGCGTTATGAGCGAAGCGTCTCGATAGCCCAACGCTCAGCCTGCGGCTGTGGCCGTGGGCCCGACGCGTCCCCGTTATGCGGCTCGCGCCACCATGACCACGCGAGGCCGGCCTCAAGACTGAGAACGAACCGCGACACCGATCGCGCTCTCAGACGACGGTGCAGATCACATCGAGATGTCTGACCGTTCCGAGCTGAACGTGGATACGAACCGGCGGGCAGCGGGCGTCATCGGAGACGGCCTTGAATGTGTAGGTGCCCGTTTGGAGACCCACACCGTAGGCTGTCGCCTCGAGCCTTTGCTTGCCGACGATCTTGCCGTTTGACGCGACGATCGTGATCGTGCCCCGCTCCGGGCCCAGACGCACCGCCTTGCGATTCGGGCCTAACCGTCCGTCCACGTAATAGATCGCGCCATGGACCTGCGCGACGGCGTCGCCGAGGTTGATCACCGAACCGCAACCGTTTACTGCGGCCAGCACCGCAAGCCACGCACTTGCCGCGCTAGCTCTTCGTATCGCCCTGCCGAACGACATCCGCAGCGGAGCCTAGCTGCTGACCCAAGGAGTGCCAGGTCGACCGTGCTCGCTGCCCGGTCGGTGATTCCACCATGCTCGCAGAGAACACCTTCTCACGCCTGCTACGGCGTCGCAGTTGTCGAACGACAAACGAACGCGGTCAAAGTGCGCCGAATGGCGCTCGAGGCCGTAGATCCTCGGTTTCGGGTCTCCGTCGAGGCCAGTCAGCTGACTGGCCAGCCGGCCATGTTCGTACGGCCACCTCCAGTGAGCTGCGTCGACCGCGCGACCTCGTACGCTCTCTTTGTGGCGACGGATTGGGCGACACGCACGGCCGAAGGCTGACAGCCCCCGCGGGTCGAGACACGGTCGTGGTTCCGGCAGGTCTGAGGCCGATGTCGGCGAATGGGTGGGAGACTGCAGCCATGAACGTCAAGGTTCTCGAGCGAGAGATGTACTCCGAGGCGGAAGCTGCCCGGCTGCTTGGCGTTGCGCAGAACACGTTGAATTACTGGCTTGAGGGTTGCGAGCGGCAGGGCAAGACCTACAAGCCGATCATCCGCTTTGAGCCCACGGGAGGCCGTGCACCCGTGACGTGGGCCGAATTCGTCGAGGCCGGATGGCTGCGGGAGTACCGACAGTCTCACGGCGTGCCGATGGCCGAGCTGCGAACGTTCATCGACGCTGTGCGGACCAGCTCGAACGTCGTTTATCCGCTCGCCCACTACCGACCATTTGTCGCAGACCGAGAGCTGCTGCGCGACGCCCAGGACATCACTGGCCTAGACGCTGAGTACTGTCTCGTCGCCGAGGTACGAGGTCAGCTCGTGCTGACGGCTCCTGCGGCGACATTTTTCAGGCGGGTCGAGTGGAAGGGCGACGTCGCGACGGCGTACAGGCCGCATGAGGACGAGCGCTCGCCGGTGCGCATCGATCCCGAACTTCGTTTTGGCAAGCCCTCTGTGCGGGGCGTCGCGACCGAAGTCATATGGGAACACGATCAAGACGGCGCTGCCGTCGATGAGATCGCCGACGATTTCGACCTCCAGGTTGATGACGTGCGCTGGGCCTTGGCCTACGAGTTCGCGCAGCGAGCAGCGTGACACAGCCGGCTCGTCCGGCGACCGTTCGCTTCTACTTTGATGCCGACATCCTCGGGCTCGGCAAGACACTTGCTCGCCTGCGATCGGATATGACCTACCCCGGCGATGCTGGCGCCACGATCCATAAGCGATCCCGCCCGGCGTGCCCGATCACCGAGACCTCGACGCCAGACGAGGAGTGGATCCCAGAAGTAGCTCGCCGCGGTTGGCTCATTATCACGAGGGATCGGCGGATCCAGGAGCACCGAGCCGAGGTCGCAGCCGTTCGCGACAACGGTGCGCGGATGATCGCCTTGGCAAGTCGCGACGCTGGTGGAACCTGGGCCCAGCTCGAGGTCTTCTTCACTCAATGGCGGCGCATTGAATCAACGCTCAAAGAGCCCGGCCCGTTCATCTACACCGCGAGCCGAACGGCACCACTGCGAGCCGTCGACCTGGGAACATAATCGTCGGAACCGCCAGTTCGCCCTTCTTCGGCGGGATCGATCAGCACACGCTCTCGGCGCCGCCAGCCCGCCAGCGGTGCTCGAAGCGGCTTCGATGCCGCCTCGTTTGTCGAACCTCCAGCGGACGCTGCGGGTCTGGTCCGCGATCGCCTCAGTTCGCGGAAGCGGCACGGTCGACTCGTGGCTGAGGACAAGGAACGGACGGCGCGCGACGGGGTCCGAGCAGAACTCGCTGCGCGCGAGCCGATCTTTCACAGGCCGGAGCTCGGCACTTTCCGCGAGGACTAACTGGCTCAAACCGCAGAGGACTACTGGGAGGTTGGAGCGTCGGGACGCGTCTACGAGCCGGACGCCGTAGTCAGCATTACGGATCCGGATGCTCCCCGGGTTCCCGAAGATTTCGATCGCGCTCCAGCCTTGCGCCATCACGGCCTCGCGCGAACCAGAGCGCAGGCGCCCGCGTTGGATAGAAGCGGCCGGGCAAAAGGATCGCGCAGCGGCCCGCGTCTACTCATGGCGCAGCAGCTTGCATCCGCCCAGATCAACCCGATCTTGCACACCACGAACGCTACACGGGACTATCGAGCGAGAACGCACGAGTCGTGCGGGCATCGAACCACCGAAGGATCAGGACACCTTCCGCGCCTGGTCGAGGACGTCTGTCGCCGGCGCCCGGTTCGCAGAGCGGGAACGCTCAGCGGACAGAACGGAGTGATTCGACAGTGGCGACACGGACGTTCCTCGATGCCCCTATTCACCGTCGGCTCATGCAAACTCGGCGCGGTACCCGTCCTGCTGCTATCCAACCAAGTAGCCGCTAGCTCCTGGCCGCTTGCCTGGCGCGCGGCCTCAGCGAGCTTGTGGTCATGCCACACCCGGTAGCGAGCATACACCGCAGGCTCTCTCGCGCTGCGCGGTCGCTCAACGAGTTCGCTCACGGGATAGCTTCGCAGACACCGCGCAGGAGCCGACTGTCGGAGACCCGGCGGCCTGCGGCAATGAAGTGCAGGGACTTTGGAGACGCGCTTGGCGGTCGGAGGTCGCGACCGGCGGCCTACGGACGCTCGAATACGCAGATGCCGAGCTGCTTCCACGCCGGAACCGCAGCCTCAGCGAGAACGGAGAGCCCCGCGTCGCGTAGAGGCTCGCGCAGCGCCGACAGGAGTCCCGGCATCTCCCGTTGAGATAGGCCCTAAGCGACCTCAGCTAGCGTTGACAAGTTCGTCGCGGTCGCGTACGCCGGCCTTCTGCACCAGCTTGGAGATGTGGCGCCGCACCGTCACTGGGGAGATCATCAGGCTCTTGGCGATCTCGGCGGTCGAGTGGCCGACCTGAAGCTCGCTGAGGATCTCGGCCTCGCGCACGGAGAAGTGATCCTCCGCCGCGCGCTCGAGCTGGCGTAGCTCATCCACGAGGCTACGCACCATTGAGCGCGGCACTGCAACTTCGAGGTTCGTCACGACGCTGATCACGCGTCGCAGCTGCTCGGCATCGAAGCGAGCGGGAACGAACCCGACCGCGCCGGCGCGCACCGCGGGCACCAGGCCGCTGGTGTCGTCACGGTCGGATAACACCACGACAGACGTCTGCGGCACCGCGCTGGCGATCGCACGGATCGCTGTGATGCCGCCGCCTTCAAGCGAGCGACCGATCAGACAGACGTCTGGTCGCTGCGAGCATGCCGCTCGAACCGCAAGCGCGCAGTTTTCGACCTCGGCGCAGATCACCGCAAAGCCCTCAAGCGCGAGACGGACCCCGAGCCGGGTCAGTGGCGCGTCAGCCACCAGAACACGCACGGAGTCGCTCACAGCGGACCGCTTCGAGCTCTGCGCCACGTTGGCTGCAGCACTGGATATCGACGCCGGACGCTGAGCGTGCCCGCGTGCCCGCGGCACCGAACGCAAACACGCCGGACCGTTTCGAGGCGGCCCCCGAACGCCTCGCTGCTACCCCCTGAACGCGGCCACACGCCTACCCCTCCCCGGTACGCCTCACGCCTACCCACCTGACGTCCCATGCCTGCGCCTTTCCTCTGTGCGCCCGATGCGCACCTCTATCTGTATCGACACAGGACGAACGCGAAGGTTTCGGTGCAGAACGAACCCGAAGGTTGGTTTTACACCGACTTTCCGGGCTCGACTCCTTCCTGGCACGCTCGTGCTCGCGCCGAGTCGGAATTCAAGACGTCGGCTGGACCGGACCGGAGGGGCCTGTGGTCTCGGGTGCGACGATGCCCTTCGGGTGCAGCAACGCAGGCGCACCCGGGTCGAGGAAGTCCAAGATGTGCTGCGCGTTCGCGTCGCGCCGGGTGAGCGCCGGTAGGTTCCACTTCGCCTCGATGGTCGCGAGCACGGAGGTGTGGTCGTGGACCATGTTGGTGGCCGCGCCGGGCTTTGAGTATGGCGACACGACGATCGCCGGCACACGTGGCCCATACAGGTTGAAGCCGACGTCCGGATCGCCCGGCTGGAGGATCGGTTTGATGTCGTCCGGTGCAATCGCCGCCGGCGGTGCGACGTGGTCGTAGTACCCGCCGTGCTCGTCATACACATAGATCAGGCACGTCTGTGGCCACTGTGGCGATTGGATGACCGAAGTGACCACTTTGTATGCCCAGGCCTCGCCGTAGTACATGTCTTGCGGATCTTCTTCGGTTTCGGCTGGGTCCGCGCCGCTGAGGTCCGCGCCCAGGCCTTTGAGCCAGGCGTCGAACGGCCAGGGGAGCTGGGCGATCGGCTGCCCGATCCGCGAAGCCACGCCGATCCGCGGGTCGACAAAGCTGACCTGCGGCAGGCTCCCGGTGCGGCAGTCATCATAGAAAGCGTCGATCAGATGGTGATGCTCGGCGTGCTCGAGGATGCCGCGTCCGATCACCAGGCTCATCGGCACATCGGAGAAGTAATCGGCCCAGCTGATGCCGTTGTTGGAAAGCAAGTCGAACACCGTGCCACCCGGAGGCGATGCGGCGAGCAATGGGTCACCTTGGGTCACGGTCGTGCCGTAGGCCGTCCCGGCCAGGAGGAAGCGCCGGTTGGGGTAGGTCGGGCCCGGAAGCGAGCAAAACCACCGGTTCGCGACGGTGAACGTCGAGGCGAGCGAGTACGCGAACGGGAGAACCTCCGGCGTGTAATAGCCCATCGGCTGCACCGAGTTCATCGCGCGGACGAAGCCGTCCATCCGGCCGCCGTTGATCTGATCGTGACTGTCCTTCCAAGACTGCGACACGTGCGAGCCCTGCGACGTGTTGCTCAGCGGGAATGCGCTCACGACGGCCGGCGTACCGGACCCACCCGGATTCGAGTTCACCGCCGTGCCACCCTCGAACGTCAGCCCCGAAACATCCTGCCGCGTCAGCGAGAGGGCCCCGAGCAGGTTGTCGAAGGAATGGTTCTCCATCATCACGACCACCAGGTGCTCAAACGGCATGCCCGGGTTGGACCAGCCCACGGGCTGGTCCGGAAACGGCCGGCTTCCCGGTTCGCGCAAGGACCCTGCGATCCCGCTCATCCCGCTTACCGTAACACACCAGGCCAGACGTCCCCCACGGCCATCGTGGCGACCCGCAGGTCGCCACGATCCTGGAGCACGTGGTGGCGACCCGCAGGTCGCCACGATCCTGGAGCACGTGGTGGCGACCCGCAGGTCGCCACGATCGTGGAGCACCAGCCACAGAAAAATCCATACGGCTTTCGGGATGTGGTGTGATTCAGCACGATGTCTGTGCCTGCGTCCACTCAGACACCGGAACATTTCGACGCCATCGTCGTCGGTTCGGGCTTCGGTGGCTCGGTCACGGCTGCGCGCGTCGCCGAGGCAGGCCGGCGCGTATGCGTGCTCGAGCGTGGCAAGCCTTACCCGCCGGGGTCGTTTCCCCGCAGCCCGCTCGGGATCAAGCACAACCTCTGGGACCCCAGCAACGGCCTCCTCGGCATGTTCGACTTCTGGTCCTTCAGCAACCTCGACGCGCTCGTCTCCAGCGGCCTCGGCGGAGGCTCACTGATCTACGCAAACGTGCTCATCCGCAAGGACGAGAAGTGGTTCCCGCAAGAGGACCCGAGTGTCTCCGGACAGGAGTACTGGCCAGTCAACCGCGCCGACCTCGACGCTCACTACGACCGCGTCGAGGTCGGGTTGAACGCCCAGACCTTCCCGCTCGAGGAGCCGCACTACAACCAGACGGCCAAGACGCTCGCCTTCCGCGACGCCGCCAACGCGATCGGGCGTGGTGATGACTGGTTCCTGCCCAAGCTCGCCGTGACCTTCGCCAACCCGGGGCAGGCACCGGTCCCCGGCGTTTCCATCATCGAGGAGCAGCCCAACCTCCACGGCCTGCCCCGCGAAACCTGTCGGCTGTGCGGCGAGTGCGACGTCGGCTGCAACTACGGCGCCAAGAACACGCTCGACTACAACTACCTGACCCGCGCGTGGCATGCCGGTGCCGACATTCGCACGCTCTGCGAGGTGCGCAGCTTCGAGCCGCGCGAGGGCGGCGGCTGGAGCGTCAGCTACGTACACCACGACGATCAGGCCGACGGCCCGGTCAATACCCGCGCGCTGCCGCTGGTCACGGTCACGGCCACCGACCTCATCATCTCGGCCGGCACGCTTGGCTCGACCTTCCTGCTGCTGAGCAATCGCGGCGCCCTGCCCGGCCTCAGCCCCACCCTCGGCCACGGCTTCTCGGGCAACGGGGACCTGCTCACGTTCGCGGTGCGCGCCCGTCGGGAGCTGGGCGGCAAGCGCATTCCCCGCGTCACCGACCCCGCCCACGGGCCGGTGATCACCAGCGCGATCCGCACCGCCGACGCGCTCGACGGCGGCGGCGCCAGCGGGCGTGGGTTCTATCTCGAGGACGCCGGCTACCCGGAGTTCGTGAGCTGGATGCTGAACATGGCGCAGGCGCCAGGCGAGGCGCTCGAGGCGCTGCACGTCGGCGAGCGGATGATCAAGGGCTTCATGCATCACGACCGCGAGACCGACATCAGCGGCGACATCTCCGACTTGCTGGGCGACTGCGGCCTCTCGAGCGCCACCCTGCCTCTACTGGGCATGGGCCGCGACGTCCCCGATGGCGTGATGACGCTCGCCGGGGCGCTGCTCGAGGTCAACTGGTCCAAGCACGGCGCCTCGAAGGTCTACTTCGATCGGGTCCGGGCGCTCTCAAACCAGATCTCCCACGCGCTCGGCGCCGATTTCCTCGACAACCCGATCTGGTTGCTGAACCGCGTTATCACCGTGCACTCGCTCGGCGGCTGCCGCATGGGCCGCAACGACCAGGAAGGTGTGGTCGATTCCTACGGCCGCGTCTTCAACCTGCCCGGCCTGCACGTCGCCGACGGTTCGGTCATGCCCGGGCCGGTCGGGGCCAATCCGAGCCTCACGATCGCCGCACTGGCCGACCGCTTCGCCGACGCGATGCTCGAGGGCGCTCCCGAGCCCGGCGTGCGCCGGGCCGGGCCGAGCACCCCCGAGGGCTCGCCGCCCGCGCAGGACGAGGTGACCGGTCCCGACGCCGTGTCGGTCGCCTTCACGGAGACGATGAAAGGGTTCGTGGCGTTCGGCGACGAGTCGGACTTCGACGCCGGCTATCGCGAGGGACGCAAGGCTGGGACGGCGCTGAGCTTCACCCTCACGATCACCGCCAAGGACATCGACCGCTTCGTCGCCGACCCTGCTCACGAGGCGGTCGCGGTCGGTCACGTCGACTGCGACGCCCTCGGCGGACAGCGGCCCGTCGAGCGCGGCATCTTCAACCTGTTCGTCGACCAGGACGGGGACCAGGCCGACAAGCGGATGTTCTACCGCCTCTACCTCACCGATGGCACCGGCCATCCGCTGACCATGGTCGGCCACAAGATCGTCGTCGACGACGGCCGCTTCGAGATCTGGCACGACACCTCCACCCTGTACACCCGTGTCCTGCGCGGCCACGTGCCCGAGCAGGAGGACGAGCAGGCGGCGGTGATCGCCGCCGGCGTCCTGCACATCGACCCCCTCGACTTCGCCCACCAGCTGACGACCTTCCGCGTGCATCCGGCCGACCGGATCGATGCGCTCGGTCGCTTCGGCGTGCTCTTCGCCGGCGATCTCTGGGACGTGTATGGGCCCGGTACCCACGCGCGGACCCCCGAACGTGCCTGACCCGCGGGTGCGTCGAGCCGCAGCGATCGCCGGCCTCGCCGCTGCCGCCGGAGTGGCGCTGTGTCTTGGCGCCAGGACCACCCTCCCGGAGTCGTCTACCACCAGTGCATTCCGCTACATGCATACGCGGACCGTCAAGGATCCCGAGCGTCGCCGCCTGATCGACCCCAACGCCGCCTACTCATCGCCGCCACTGCGCGTCATCTGATTGCCTTTTTTTTCGAGAGGCCACCGCCATGAAACGCGAGATCCCACTGTTTACCCTCGCCGGCGTCCAGGACGCCGACATCACCACGCATTACTACTGCACCGAGGACGGGCTCGGGCTGAGCCTGTTGCGCTTCACGCGCCCGGGCGCCCGGCAGTCCGTGATGCTCATCCACGGGCTCACCACCTCGACGGACATGTTCATCATGCCCGAGCACCGCAACATCGTCACCGTCCTGCTCGACGCCGGTTACGACGTGTGGTCGCTCGACTTTCGCATGAGCAACCGCCACAGCTACAACATGTACTACCATCGCTTCACCCTCGATGACGTCGCGCTCTACGACTACAAGCCCGCCGTCGAGCTCGTGCGGGCCGAGATCGGCGATCAGCCCTTACACGTCATCTGCCACTGCTTGGGGGCGGCGTCGTTCGTGATGTCGCTGTTCGCCGGGATCGTCGGCGGGTTCACGAGCGTGATCGCCAACAGCGTCGCCCTGACACCGCGCATTCCCTTGTGGTCGCACGTCAAGCTGAGCGTCGCTCCCCGGCTCGTCGAGCTCGCTGGGATCCAGTACCTGAACCCGAAGTGGAACGAGGATCCCTGGCTTACTCCGGGCAAGCTGTTCGCGAAGATCGTCGACCTCTTCCACCCGGAATGCAACGTCTCCGCCTGCCACATGCTCAGCATGATGTGGGGTACGGGATGGCCGGCTCTCTACAGCCATGCCAACCTCGCCGATGTCACCCACCGCCGCGGCGGCGACCTTTACGGGCCGACGAGCATGAACTACTACCGCCACGTCATCAAGATGGTGCGAGCCAGCAACACCGCGGTCAAGTACAACGACGTCCCGAAGTACTCGGCTCTCCCCAACGATTACCTCGAGCGCGCTCATCAGGTGAGGACCCCGGTGCTGTTCATGACCGGCGAGCACAACCACGTGTTCGCCGACTCCAACATCGTCTGCTATAAGCGCCTGCAGGAGATGGGCGCCACCCAGCACGAGCTGAAGGTCTTCCCCGGCTACGGACACCAGGACCCGTTCATGGGCAAGAACGTCGCCCAGGACATCTTCCCCGACCTGATCGACTACATGCAGCGCAAGACTGCCGACGCGCTGGCCCCCGCGGCATGATCGCCGACTATCTCGACCGCCGCGAGGTCGGCGGCTACGTTGCCGCGATGAAGGCTCAGCTCAGGGCCGGCACGCTGAACGACAAGGCGCAGGCGGCCGCGCCAGGGATCGGCCGCGGCTCGGCGGACCAGACCCCGGCGGCGGCGGCGCAAGCCGTCCTCGACGCCCTGCCCGACGACGACACCGGCGCGGCATCCTCCGGCGGGGAGGACCTCAACTCGCCGTTCTTCAGCCGCGACCCGATGGTCAGCCTGCTGCAGACCTCGCTCGAGGATGAGGCGCGCAAGAACGGCATCGTCCGCGAACGTGAGGCGGCCGGCCCCTTCCGCCACATCGTCGGCGTGGTCGAGCGCATCGAGCACAAGCTCGACTCGATCCTGCACCCCGAGAAGTTCTCGACCGACGACCCCGAATGGGTGACCAAGATCGGCGCGGCGACGCTCGACCGTATCGCCAAGGGAAATCGCCCCTTCAACCCCACCCCAGCCGAGTACGTGATCAGCGACGCGGCTTGGCGCCTCGTCGTAGTTGGCGACTGGGGGACGGGCCTACCCCGTGCCTGCGCGGTCTCGAGCCATATGGCCGAGGAGGTCGCCGACGCCATCAAGCGGCGTCTGCCCGTCCACGTCCTCCATCTCGGCGACGTCTACTACTCGGGCGATCCCGTCGAGGTGCAGCGCCGAGTGCTGGCGGCCGGGATGTGGCCGGTCAGCGCCGAGCAGGCCGCCAAGGGCGTGACGTCGTGGTCGCTGAACGGCAACCACGACATGTACTGCGGCGGCTGGGGCTACTTCGACACGCTGCTGGCCGATGAGCGCTTCTCCCACCAGCACTCGCCCGACGGGAAGCCCACTAGCTTCTTCCGGATCCGGACGCCCGCGTGGGACCTCGTCGGCCTCGACACCTCCTGGGACCCCGACCCCCTGAGCGAAGGCAAGTCCGCCGTGCTTGCCGACCCCCAGGCCGACGTGGTCCACGGCTGGGCCGCCGAGGCGCAGCGCGAGGGCCGCAAGCTCATGCTCCTCAGCCATCACCAGCTCGTCTCCGCCTACGACACCAAGGACATCGGCACGGTGCTTCCAGACAAGCTCCGCCCTCTACTCGACGGCCACCAGATCGCCGCCTGGCTGTGGGGCCACGAGCACCGCTGCATGGGCTTTGAAGCGGTGCAGGGGATCCCCTTCGTGCGCTGCATCGGGCACGGCGGGATCCCCGTGGAGCTCGAGCCGTCCTCGGCACCGATCCCGTCCCCGGGCCTGTGGCAGGAGACCGGCAGCTTCGAGGAGAACGGCGTGAACTGGCACAACTTCGGCTTCGCCGTGCTCGATTTCGCCGGTCCGCAAGTGCAGATCCGTTACCGCGACGACGGTGGCACCGAGACGCGCACTGAGTCGGTCACCTGAACTGACCCTTTCAGCTTGGCCACCAGTGCTTTGAGCTGAGCGGCGGTGAGAGTCGCACCGACGTGAGTCGTTTCATCCCGGCCAACCGGTGTGAGTTGTGCTCCCATCGGGGCGGGTGGTGCGGGATCTGTTGCGTGTGCCACGCCGGCGCGACCGTGGGCACCGTTCGCGGCACAGCCTGGGGCGCATTGGCGGCAGCGAAATCCGAGGCGGTGAGAGCACCGAAGCTGGTTGCCACCAGGACCGCCACGACGGTCCAGACGGTGGCGGTCGAGGCTGTGCGCTGGAGCAGTCCGTCGACTGCAAGGCGTATGAACAGCCCGGTACGCGAGCGTCCCTCATGCGCGATGAGGTCGTCGATCACCGCCACGATCTCCGGGCCGTGAGGTTCGCGGACGCGGCGCGGGTAGAGCAGCAGAATCGCGCCCGTGAGGCGGTGCCTCATGTGCCACCCAGAGCGATCCGCTCGAGCCCCAGGCTCGCGATCCGGGCGGATTCGGCCAGACGCTCGGCCAGCGCCCTCCGGCCCGCCGGGGTCAGCCTGTACGGGTATCGCCGGTCATCGGCCGGCAGGCGCTGCACGAAGCCGTCGGCCTCGAGCTTGGCCAGCGCCCCGTACAACGTCCCCGGTGACAGCGCAACACCCGAGAAGCTCTCGATGTCCTTGATCAGCGCATACCCGTGGCGGTCACCACCGGCAAGGCTGGTCAGCACAAGGACGCTGCGTTCGGCTAACCGCATGCGACTCAGAGTACGCCGATCCTGCCGGGCGGCCAATACGTGAAGAACGCAGCGCCGATGAGGTAGCGCTGCGGAACCGGACCCCAGTAGCGGCTGTCATCGGAGTCCCCACGGTTGTCACCGATCATGTAGTAATCGCCGGCTGGGACCCGGATCGAATGCGAGAACGTGCACTCGGCCGCGCCGCCGCACGCGGCGATGTAGGCGTCAGGCTCCCGCTTGCCGTTGCGGATCACGTGCCCGCCCACGATCCGCAGCACATCCCCGGGCAGGCCGACGACGCGCTTGACAAAGGTCTGCTCTGACTCGCTGGCCAGTGGCCGATCACACGGCGCAGCCAGCGCAGCCCCCTCCGCGCTGAACCCCTGCTGGGAATTGGCACACTGGCCCTGCTCGAGGTCTGCACCGTGCGGTGGATGGAACACGACCACCTTCCCGATCCCGGGGTGCGTGTCTAACCGGTTGACCAGGATCCGCTGGTCGATCGCCAACGTTGGCAGCATCGACCCGCTTGGAATCTTGTACGGCTTGAGCACGAACGCCTGGATCAGCAGCGCGAGACCGACCGCTACGGCGACGGTGACGACCAGCTCTAACAGCGACCGCAGGCGACGCGTCAATGACTCGGATATCGTTATAACGATATCCGAGTGTACCAGCCCGCTCGCGACCCGTCCCGCGCAGCGCCACGTCAACCCCCGCCGGCGCCCCAGCACGCTCCCGCCAGCCGCCGAACTCGGCCCAAGCCCAGCGCCCGCACCCGCCGTCGGCCACCCGACCTGACCTGGGCGTCCGCGCGCAATCATCTGCACGGCCAATCTCCATCTTCAACCTCGCAGCCCCGGACCTTCTGCTGCCCCACCTGATCTAACCGACGATGATCTCGCCGAGCTTGCGGGAGGCGTTCTCGTGATCGAGCAGTTCGCAATCAGGGGAATGCGCGGCCGGGTGTGATGTCCCAGCGCATCGTGCAAAGTCCTTCAATCGGGAATGTCAGCAAGTCTGGTAGCAGTGTTAGGGCTAGCCTCCCGCTGCCTGCCCGCCGTCGACGTGGAGCGTCTCGCCGGTGACGAACGCTGCTCGCTCGAGGTAGAGGATTTGCGTCGACGCCGTCGCTGATTTCGCCGACGCGTCCCAGCGGGTGCACGGTGTCCAGCCCCTTGTAGGAAGCAGGGTCGTGGGCGGGTGCCTTGATGACGCCGAGCGAGACCGCATTCACTCGGACGCCTCAGCGGGCGTAAGCGATGGCCAGTGAGCGGGCTCCCAGTCCCCCTCTGGGTCCGTGGTTTGCCCGACTTCGATCAGATGACCGTCAGGATCGCGGATGTAGCAACGGATCTCGTACTGGTGCTGTTTCGGCGGCGTCAGGAAATTCGCACCACGGGCGCTCCATTCGGCGTACACGGCCTCGATGTCCTTGACCCGGATATTGAGGAAGCTGCTGACCCGGTCGGGGTCGCGTGGCGTCTCCAGCGTGACCGCGGGCTTGTCGTCGGTCGGTCCACCGCCCCTGTTGATGACGATCCAGCTGTTGGATAGTGCGATATTGGTGGGGCCTCCCTCCCCGGAGAAAACGACCCTGCCGCCGAGTACTTCGGTGTAGAAGCGCCGAGAACGCTCGACATCGTCCGAGACGATGAAGTGGGTCAGCACAATCCCGTCTGGCGGCGGTGGGAGCTCAGCCATCTGGTACCTCCACTGGTTGGGTTTGGCGCCCGCCTGCGACAGGTCAGCCGATGTTGTAATAATCGAGGATTCCATCTCTTTCCAAGGCACCGCTGCAGGCCACCACGTTTGATCCCGATGGTCTTGCCTGGCTGAATTGGATCGGTTCATCGAGCGTATCGAGAAGAAACATCTCTCGATCCAGCGCTCCTGGGCGCGATCGCGGTGTTTGCGCACTGCGCACCAGCCGCTGGCCGGCTTGGGGTCGGAGGGGCTCGCGCGGCTGCACAAGCGCGGTGTCGCCGCGCCCGCAAAGCTGATCGGCATGCTCGAGGTCTCTGAGCTCACTAGTGCGTGTGGGGGCATGCTCTGGAACCCAAAACGTTGGTGTCCTTGCCGCATTCGGTTCTTGAGCGGCTATGCGGATGCCAGGGACCCAAAGCGGCACGTCTAGCGTCGGTTTGGGTTGCTGAGCATGCCGTTCGTGGCGTTTGCGGGTGCAATGCGGTGAGACAGGCTCCGCACGCCAGACCCGTTCGCGGCAGCACGGGTTGGTCGTCAAATCGCCGGTTGCTCGCTTGGGGCGCTGTGTCACAGCTGAGGAGGGACGCTTGTCTTTAGGGGTGTAGGCCAGATCGATAAGGGAATGATGAGACTGGAGCACCCCGAGATGAACCGCACGCATCCTGAGACGCCCATCGCTCGTCCGCGGGCACCGCGCGCGCCTCG
>CAVPVI010000018.1:0-319473 GCA_963709135.1 uncultured Solirubrobacterales bacterium
ACCGGGATCAAGCTCGGGTGCGTCGCGTCCGACATCCTCGGCAAGTCCGGCCGGGACATGCTCGACGCGCTCGTGTCCGGCACCACCGACCCCAACGTGCTGGCCGATCTCGCGCGCGGGCAGCTGCGCAAGAAGCTCCCGGCGCTGCGCGAAGCGCTGGTCGGGCGCTTCGCCGATGAGCACGCGCTGATCGTCGGACAGATCCTCGCGCACATCGACTACCTCGACGAGGCGATCGACCGGCTGTCGGCGGAGATCGAGCAGCAGATCGCCCCTTTCGCGGCCCAGCGTGACCTGCTGATGAGCATCCCGGGCGTCAAGCAGCGCTCCGCCGAGGTGATCATCTCCGAGATCGGGGTCGACATGAGCGTGTTCGCGACCCCCAAGCACCTCGCGTCCTGGGCGAAGGTGTCCCCCGGCAACGACCAGTCCGCCGGCAAGCGCCGCTCGGGCAAGACCGGCAAAGGCGATAAGTGGCTGCGAGCGACCCTCAACGAGTCCGCGAACGCAGCCGCGCGCACCAAGGACTCCTACCACGCCGCCCAGTACCAACGCCTCCGCGGCCGCCGCGGCCACTCCAAAGCCGTCACCGCGGTTGGCCACTCGATCCTGACCGCCGTCTGGCACATGCTGCAAACAGGAGAGCTGTACCGCGACCTCGGGGGCGACTACTTCATCCGCCAGAACCCCGACCGGCTCACCAAACGCCTCGTCCGCCAACTCCAAGCACTCGGACACCAGGTCACGCTCACGCCGACCAACCAGCCTCAGGAGGTGCCCGCCTGACCCGAACTTCGCTCTCACAAACCGTAACCAGCAGCTCGACGCGCTGCGCCAGCGAAGGGCTACAGGCCCGAGGGCCAACGCGGGTCGTTGGCGGGATTTCGCTACAGTTCGTCATGGCGGGGCTTCGCCACTCGCGGTGGATGAAAAAGGGCAAGGCGTAGCGAGCCCTTGAGCCACGACGCGAGGCAGGCTGTACCCCGCGGGATGCCGTAAGTCCCCTGCAATTCTGACCACTTTCCACTTTCCACTTTCCACTTTCCGCGATTGCCGGCGAGGGTTTTTCGCTACAGGAACGTGGCACCAACCGCCATGTAGCGCTCGACCTCTCCGACCCCAACGCCACCGGAGCCAGACCTCGATGCCCCTCGCGGCCTCACCGGGCGATCCGCGGCGGCTACTTTGCCCCTCGTGACAGCTTCGTTAACGGCAGGCCCATTGAAGGGGGAAAGGTGCGGGGGACGATCCTTGGGGAGGGTGAGGCCCAAAGAACCACACCGGTGACACGGGCGGGCTCCACGGCAGTGTGTCTCCGACGAAGACGCTAGCCGGCGTCGGGTCGCAAGATGCCGCGTCGGAACGCTGCGGCGGGCTCGCGTCGGTCCGGCTTGAGGTGCTCGGCCGGTGTCATGGACTCGAGCACGTCGGCTGTGTGCCGGAGGTGCTCGGCAACCTCGCCGAGCTCCCGTCGCGGATCGGGATTACCACTGGTTTCCTCCGCGGTCGCCTTGAGCAGTTGCTCGAGCGGTGCTGGCGATCGCGAGCGAAGGCATCAGCAACGGGGAGAGCAGCTCGTCACCCTCGCCCTTGCGCCAACGGGCCACCATCAGCATCAGCATCTCGTTCAACCGGTGCGCCAGGACGGCCAGCAGCCCGACGCGTGCATCGTCGTCGGGAGCGCCGCCGCCGGAAAACCACTTCCAGCCCGCCAGCAGGATCGGCGTTGCCGTGGCTGGCGTCTGCTCCTCGACTGCGTCCGCGCCGGCGCCGCCGGCCATCAACAGCTGAAGCTCGACGACGCCGGCGAGATACTGCGCGGTCTCCAAGCGCCACAGCTCGCGAGTACGCGCTTCGTGCGCCATCCGCTCGCGCTCCTGCGCGGTCGGAGCGCGGATCGCGCCGAGCGCGTGCAGCGCGTCCAGCAGTTCCTCCGGGTCGGCCATGGTTCCCATCGTGTGCGGCTCACCCACAGTCCCGCCAGCCTAACCGCTCCCGACCTTGGGACTCGCTGGTGCCGTGGATGCGGCGAGGCAAGGTCTCCGGCGACGTCCGCGCGCTGGCCACCGACGTCGAAAAGCTGGCGGAGACGATCAGGCCGCAAGCGCCACCGGGGGCCGTACGCGGTGAAGTAGTCGTAGGGAGGCGAGCGCCCCCGCGGCGTCGAGTGCGACGTCGGCCTCGGGGAAGCTCACAGTGGTGAGCTTCCCAGGCCGTCGCGCTGCTGCAGCTTCGGGTCCCTCAGGTCGATTTCCGCGTCGACGCCTTTTGGTCCGGCACGGAGAACAAGACGTTGTGCGCGAGGCGAGAGTCCGGCCACGACAGCGCAAACGACCGTGAAGGCGATCAGGACGTCGGATCGCCCGAGGCACAGCATGAGAATCGCCAGCGCGAAGCAGATGAGCGCGACGACATCTGAGCGTTCGGGAGGCCAAGAGACCGGGGAGCAGCCGTCGTGTCGGGGCTGCGGGTGGTCGGAGAGGCGAGCGCGTTGCGGTGCGAGGGTGTTCGAGGTGTGTGGCGTATGTGTTGGCTCGAGCCGTGGTTGCGCGCTCTGGTCCATGGCGTCGTCGACTGTAGAATCGGCTTCGGCAAAAGGTGACCGCGAACGCAACATCTGATCTTCCGCTCGTCACAATCGCTGTGGGGCGGCCCGTGTCGGTCGCGATGGGATTGGAGCTGCTCGACGAGCTCGCGTGGATAGCTCTGACCGAGGATGGGGACGCCGGCGAGGCTGATGACGACGAAGTCGAAAGCGCAGCGTTCGACTGCTTGGAGGCGCTGCTTGCGCCAGTCGAGCCGTACCGCGGACGGCGCCGCGAGGCCGAGCGTGTCCGAAAGCTCGATCGGGCGGCGTCGATGCTCGCCGAGGGCGGGCTCGCCTGGGCGCACTACGCAGCCGGCCGAACCCGGCGGGAGACTGCGGCGGTCTTGAGACTGTCGATGCGGCAGTTGCGCACTCGCGAGTCGCTTCTCCAGCGGGCGATCGACTACTTCCAGCTCGCATGGACGGTGGGCCCGGCGTTCCGCGGGCGACCGGTGCTCAGCGCGTGGAAGCCCGCCACGGGCGGGCGTCCGGGCACGCGTCGCCACGTCGCGGCGCAGTTGGGCGTCTCGGAGCGAATGCTCTACCGCTTCCTGCATGAGATCGACGACACCATCCATGTCGATGTCGTCGATCGCGTCCTCTGCAACGCGGCCACATCGACGACACTACGCGATCTCTATCCCGATTGGTACGACCGGGACTGAACCTGAACCATCGCTGCTTTAGCGCTCGAATAGTGGGCGAGGCTGGAATCTACGAGGCCTGAGACTTTGCAGACGGCAAGCACGCCAATCCAGGCGGCGTCTGCTTGGGCAACGGGGGATCGAGAGCCGCTTGCGCCCCGGTCCCCCGCCGGTTTTCTGATCCCACGGTGGGAACGACCGCCCTGCCACCCAGCGAAAGAGCAGTAGCCAGCGCACTGCGGGGTGCTACCCGGGCCGACGCAGCGTCGCCGGGAAATCGTTGCGGTTGGAGGCGGCTTCGCGCGGGATCGGGATCGTGTCGCTGTCGTGAACCTGGACGAACTTGTCGCGTAGGACCGCGAGCGCTATGTTCATGTGGCTCGGCGGGCGATCAGACACCCGACCGCACCCACTGACGAGCCATGGGCTTCAAAGCCGAGCGAGCGCCGGTCTCGTGACCGGATCATCTCTGTGCGGTGCGGACGCGGGATCGAGGTCGCCACGATGAAAGGACACCGGTTTGGTTTCCTCAATCGTGGCGTGCGCATTTGCGCTCGGAGCCGTCGCCGTTGTTGTCTCCCGCGTCCTACATGCAGCGATCCGGGTGTGGGAGCACTTCTCCCACGCTCGAGTCACTCACTCGCAGGTGCGCGCCCGCGTGGCGCAGCATGAGCTGGAAACAGCGCATAGCCGCGCGGCCAAGAGTCACGTCGAGCGCCGGTAGCCTCTGCTGCCACACCACATGCTGAGTGATAGCGTCGCGACACGATGTCTTCCCGGACCACGATCCCGCGGGTTCTCTTCGAGTCGATGATCCTGACGGTCGCGCTAATCGCCATGATCGCTGCGTTGGTCACTGCTCCGGCACTTGCCGCTACGAAGGCTCAATGTCCCGCGAGCCTGATCGGTTCTGGGCCGCCTGGACCCGGGCCAGCGGTCCATCTGCGCGCCTATGCCGAGTCCGCGGCCGGCATGGCGTGTTCGGAGGTTCATAAGCTGCTGCGTGAGAGCTGGATCTGGAGGACCGGGACGCTGGTCTCTGGCTGGACCCGCGCGGATACACCCCGTGACTTCGACGGCGCGCCTGGCTTCCGGTGTACTGGGAGGGTCTACGTGCCAAGCCGGAACTTCGTCGAGAACCAGATTGAAGGCGCGACCGAGACCTGCGCTCGCGGAAGCCAGAGCTTTGGCTTCACCTGGGGCCGCCGCTCGAGGTTCACGATTCCGGGCTAATGGTTGCCGCAGATCGTCGTCCCCACGGCGACCATCACCGCACATCGGCGAAGCCCAGCGAACAACCAAAGGCCAAGCCCGACCGGGGCCGCGCGAAGCGAGCCGCACGGCGGGGGCCCTGGACGGGTCGCGAAGCACAGCTACGCAGGATGCAAGTGTTGCTGCGGGTTGGGGATCGTCCGGTTCAACTCGTGCCTCAGCGAGCTGGCGCGCGCGCTGGTCGGCGGCCTCGTCGGTCGTGTTCGGCGGCGCGTGCGCGCTCCAAGGACGCTGTCGCGGTGCTGCTCGGCCGACGTTCCCGCGCACCCGTCCGGTCGGTGTCCGTCACCGGGGTGTCAATCACTCACATGAAGATTCAAACTAGACAGCCAGCGGCACCTCGTGGCTACAGACAGCCGGCCGCCCGATCGCCTAGCACGACAGGGGCGGGGCTGTAAGGCCCCGCCCTGGCGGGGGCCTCTCCGGTCGCGCCAGCCCGTTGCCGCGGGCGGCCGGAGCGCCCTCTCCGGTCGGCCCGTGTCGGTTTCCGCACTCGCGTCGCGTTGCAGGTCGACGGTCTGGGATCCGTCGGCTTTGGACACGCGCATGTAGCCGACCAGGTCACGTATACGTCCGATTACGTGACACTCGAGCGGCAGTCTTCCTGGAACACGCCGAGCTGTCACATAAGCCGTTATTTATTCTATGTCATGCGAACGGTTCTCCCGAATTGTTGTGTGACAGGGTCGGCCCGGGATGTTGGGGATCCGAGGTCGGCGAGATCGGCTCGCAGTCGCGCGATTCGCTTGTGGGCTCTTGCGAGCCGGTTGCGAGCATGCCGTACGGAGCCTCGGCGACGGTCGGGTCTCCTCGCGCCTGGCTGGTCGGCCTCGGCCTAAGCGTGCTTCATCGGTGTTCGGTCGATAAGTGCTACCTGGGGATGATCTCTGGTAGTCCTTGGGGACGAGCATGGCGGGGTCCAAGATCGCTCTTGTGGCCGTTGTGCGATGCGGACGGTCGGCTTACATTGGCTTGCGTGATTGACGTTCGCGGATTGACGAAGCGCTATGGCGACAAGCTTGCTGTGGACGGTTTGACGTTCACCGTCGCTCCTGGGGTGATCACCGGGTTCCTCGGACCCAACGGCGCCGGCAAGTCCACGACGATGCGCCTGATCCTCGGGCTGGACCGGCCGACGTCGGGGACGGCGACCGTCAACGGCAAGCACTATGCCGACCTCGGAGCTCCGCTTCGGGAGGTCGGCGCGATGCTCGAGGCGCGGGCTGTCCACACCGGCCGCTCGGGCTATAACCATCTTCTCGCTCTCGCCCAGACCCACGGGATCGGCCGCGCCCGCGTCCGCGAGGTGATCGACATGGTCGGACTCGGCCAGGTCGCCGACAAGCGCGTCGGCAGCTTCTCGCTGGGGATGGGCCAGCGTCTCGGTGTCGCCGCGGCGCTGCTCGGCGATCCAGGCACGGTGATCCTGGACGAGCCCGCTAACGGCCTTGACCCGGAGGGGATCCGCTGGATCCGCAACCTGCTCAAGGATCTCGCTGCGCGCGGTCGCACCGTGTTCCTTTCCTCGCACCTTTTGAGTGAGCTCGAGCAGACCGCCGAGCACCTGATCGTTGTCGGTCGTGGTCGCCTGATCGCTGACACGAGCGTGACCGAGTTCGTGTCGCGCGCGTCGTTGGGCGCCCCGGTGCGCGTCCGCGCGCCCGAACCCGCGAGCCTCCGGGCCGCGTTGGTGGCCGTCCACGCCCGGGTCGAGGTGGCCGAGCAGGGTGCACTCGAGGTCCACGGGCTGGCCGCCGAACGGATCGGGGAGATCGCCGCCGAGAACCGCCTCGTCCTGCACGAACTGACCCCGCTGCAGGTCTCGCTCGAGGACGCGTTCATAAGCCTCACCCGCGACGCCGTCGAATACCAGCCGGAGGGCGGTACCGACCAAGCCGCTCCC
The DNA here is from genome assembly GCA_963709135.1 of uncultured Solirubrobacterales bacterium. Taxonomy (GTDB): domain Bacteria; phylum Actinomycetota; class Thermoleophilia; order Solirubrobacterales; family Solirubrobacteraceae; genus Palsa-465. The sequence goes on from CAVPVI010000018.1 coordinate 6,407, forward strand.
GATCCCGTGCTCGCGGGAGCGCGCTGATGAGCGCCACCGCGACAGCAGCGAGCCTCCCGGGCGCTGCCGAGCGCCGGGACGGCTCCGGCGTGACCCTTCCCCGCGTTCTGCGCTCGGAGTGGACCAAGCTGTGGTCGCTGCGCTCGACGCGCTACTCGTTGATTGCGGCGTTCGTCGCGATGGCCGGGCTCGGGCCGCTGATCGCCGCTGTCTCGATGGCCCGCTGGTCGCACCTGTCCCTGCAGGACCGCCTTTCGTTCGACTCGATCGACCGCAGCCTCGGCGGCTACCACCTCGCCCAGTTGGCGATCGCCGTCCTTGGCGTGCTCGTGATCACCGGCGAGTACTCGACCGGCCAGATCCGCTCGAGCCTGATGGCGGTTCCGCGGCGGCTGCCGGCGCTGTGGGCGAAGCTGCTCGTGTTCGCCGCCGTCAGCTTCGTCCTGATGTTGGTAGCGAGCCTGATCGGCTTCTTCGCCTCCCAGGCAATCCTGACCCAGCATCACGTCAACGTCACGCTCAGCCACCCCCACGCCCTGCGGGCGCTGCTGGGGACGGTCCTGTACATGACGCTGACCGGTGTTCTGTGCACCGCGCTCGGCACGATCGTGCGGAGCACCGCCGCTGGTATCTCCACGTTCGTCGCGTTGCTGTTCGTGCTGCCCGGGATCATGGACATCCTCCCGTCCAGCATCGGCAACGCCGTGCACCCGTATCTGCCCTCGACCGCCGGGGCCGGTGTCGGACAGGCGATCCGCGACCCGCACATGCTCTCCGCCTGGGGGGGCTTTGCGCTCTTCTGTGGCTATACGACGATGGCCGTGGCCGTCGCCGCCTACCTGCTCCGGCGCCGCGACGCCTAGTCTTCGCCCGCGTTTTCCTGCTCTAAGACCCCTCGACCATCATCACGATGAGCGCCAACCTCGAACCCAGCCGAATCGCACCGTCCTCCGCGCCGGCCCGCCGGGTCCTCGCCAAGGTCCCGGAGATCACCGTCGTCTTCTGGGTCCTGAAGCTGCTCACGACCGGCATGGGCGAGGCGATGTCGGACTTCATGGGGCAGCACAGCGTCCCGATCGCCGCTGCGATCGGGATCTTCGGCCTGTGGTTCGCGCTCTGGCTCCAGCTGCGCCAGCGCCAGTATCACGCTCCGTACTACTGGTTCGCGGTGATGATGGTCGCGGTGTTCGGCACGATGGCCGCTGACGGCGTCCACGACGGCGCCGGGATCGGCTACGCCGTGACCACCCCGCTGTTCGCCCTGATCACGGCCGCGATCTTCTACTTCTGGTACCGCAGCGAGGGAACGCTGTCGATCCACAGCATCACCAGCAGACGCCGCGAGCGTTGCTACTGGGCGGCGGTGCTGGGGACCTTCGCGCTTGGTACGGCCGCCGGCGACCTGACCGGCATCAGGCTCAACCTCGGCTTCTGGCCCTCGGTGCTGCTGTTCGCCGTGATCATCTGCATCCCGGCGATCGGGTGGTGGCGCTTGAGCCTGAACCCGATCGTCGGCTTCTGGTTCGCGTACGTGATCACCCGACCGCTCGGCGCGTCGTTCGCGGACGGCTTTAGTAAGAGCACCAGCGGCGGCCTGAACCTCGGCGACGGCACGGTCGCCGGGATCGCCTTGATCGTGTTCATCTCGCTGGTCGCCTGGGTGACGATCAAGAAGATCGACGTCCAGCCTCCGCACGAGCTGGCGCCCCATCCCTACGAGGCGCGCCCCCGGCAACGCCCAGCGACCGCTTCGCGGCTGGCCGCCGAGACCGAATAGTCGCTCGCGCCGGACCGTCGAGAGGAACGCGTCCTCCAGCCTGAACGGATCGGCGCGGCCAAGCCGCGGGAACGGGCATCGGGACTTGACGATCCGACGCGCCAATATTTACGTGTGCGCAGACACTCCGAAGAGGCGATCTTCTCGCGACTGAGCGAGGCCGGGCAGCGCCTGAGCCAGCTCAGCGCCCGCCATCCGTTGCTGGTCGATCTGGCCCTGGCGACGGGAATCGCCGCGGTCAGCCTGGCTGGCCTGTACTCACAGGACCGGCTGGGATCCGGGAGCGCCGTGTTCGCGGTGGCGCTGTGCGCGCCGCTGCTCCTACGCCGCCGCAGCGCAATCCTGTCGCTGCTGGTGATCGCCGCGATCGCGTTCCTGCAGTGGCTGCTGAGCGCTCCACAGCTGGCCGACTCGTCCGTGCTGTTCGCGCTGTATTGGGCCGCGCGCGAGGCAAGCGCTGCCCAGGTCGCGGTGGCGATCTCGATCGCCGAGGCGGGCGCCGTGATGGCAGCGCTTCGCTGGTCGCCGTCTGACCCGGTCAAGATCTGGGTCGGCCTGAGCGGGCTCACCGTCGCCGCGGCCGTGCTCGGGATCACCGTCCGCCAGCGCAGCGCGCTATTGCTGTCCCTGCAGGAGAAGGCGGCGCGGCTGGAGCTGGAGCGCGACCGGGAGGGGCGTCTCGGGGCGGTCGCCGAGCGGGCCAGGATCGCGCGCGAGATGCACGACATCGTCTCTCACAACCTGACAGTGATGATCGCGCTGGCAGACGGTGCGACCTACGCGATGGAGGCCTCTCCCGACCAGGCGCTGCCCGCCGTCCAGCGGATCTCGACCACCGGGCGCCAGGCGCTGCTGGAGATGCGCCGGCTTCTCGGCGTGCTGCGCGACGAGCCGGCCGAGCAGCCACTCGAGCCGCAGCCGAGCCTGGCCCGCCTCGACGACCTGCTGGCCCACGTGAAGGCGGCCGGGATCCCCGTCTCGATGGAGATCGACGGCGACCCGCAGCTCCTCAGCGAGGGGGTCCAGCTGACGATCTACCGTGTGGCTCAGGAGGCCCTGACGAACACGCTCAAACACGCCAACGAGCCCACCCACGCCCACCTAGTCTTGCGCTGTGGCTCCGGCCGGGTCGAGTTGGAGCTCACCGACAACGGCCGAGAGCTCACTGGCGTCACCGCCACGCTACCCAGCGCCGACGCTGCCTCGGTGGGCGGGCGTGGACTGCGCGGAATGCGTGAACGCGCCGCCGCCTACGGCGGCGAGCTCGAAGCCGGGCCGTGCCCCGGGGGAGGCTGGCTGGTCCGGCTGCAGCTCGACGCTGACGTGCCGCCCCAGACATGACCGGGGTGCTGCTCGTCGATGACCAGGAGATGCTGCGGATGGCGTTCCGCATGGTGATCGACAGCCAGCCTGACCTGACCGTCGTGGGAGAGGCAGCCACCGGCACCGAGGCAGTCGACGCAGCGCTCCGGCTCCACCCCGATGTCATCCTCATGGACGTCCGGATGCCCGAGATGGACGGAGTCGAGGCCACCCGGCGGATCACCGCCTCGAGCAGCCAGGCCCGGATCATCATCCTGACCACCTTCGACCTCGACGAGTACGTCTACGCGGCTCTCCGCGCCGGCGCAAGCGGCTTCCTGCTCAAGGACGCGCCCCCCGCCGACCTGCTCTCGGCCATCCGCGCGGTCGCCAACGGCGACGCCGTCGTGGCACCAAGCGTCACACGGCGGCTGCTCTCCAGCTACGCCCATCGTCTTCCCGCGGCCGGACAACCGGATAGCCATCAGCGCCGCTTGATGGAGCAACTCACCGCACGCGAGCGCGAAGTTCTCCTAGAGGTGGCTCGCAGCCTCTCCAACGCCGAGATCGCCGAGAAGCTCGTGCTATCCGAAGCCACCGTCAAGTCCCACGTCGGGAAGATCCTCGCCAAGCTCGGCCTTCGCGATCGGGTCCAGATCGTGGTCTTCGCCTACGAGACTGGCCTGATCACTCCAGCCAACGGGTGATACGTCGCGACGAACGCTCTGCACTCAAAACAGCCTCAAGTACGTGCCCCGCCGCGAGCGCGAGCAGATCGCCCGCGACCTCAAGCCGATCTACAACCGCCAAGGATGCCGACCAGGCCGACACCGAGCTCGAGGCGTTCGACGAGAAGTGGGGAGCTCGGTTCCCCGTCATCGCCCAGGCGTGGCTGAACGCGTGGGAGCACGTGATCCCGTTCCTCGCGTTCCCTGAGGAGGTCCGCCGCGTGATCTACACGACCAACGCGATCGAGGCGCTCAACCGGCAGCTGTGCAAGGCGATCAAGACGAAAGACAGCTTCCCGACTGAGGACGCCGCCCGCAAGCTCGTCTACTTCTCGCTGCAGAACGCCGTCCCTCAATGGACCCGAACGCGTAACTGGACGACAGCGCTGCTCGCGTTCGAGATCCACTTCGGTGACCGCGTCCCCGACACTGCAAACTGAACGTCACCAGTTGACACACCCAGAGTAGCTGTCAACCTACCCACCAGACGCCTACACAGTTAACCTGACGCCCTCCCCGAGACGGCCCGTGGCGAAGCGCTCGCGGGCCGCGGACCGGTGACGGCATGTCCCCAAGCGTCCCATATCTTTCGGGCGTGTCCGTTATCGGCACGTAGTTTCCGGGACTGCGTTACGGCACGTTTGGTGGGCCGTGGCGTGGGTGTTTCGCGTGCGTCGGCGTGCGACGCCGAGGCCGTCAAAAAGGGTCGTTACCGAGAGGCCAGCCCAGGTCTCCTCGGTAATCGACGACGAAGGGGAAAGGAGACGGGGTCGTGGTGTCGTACGCGCGCGTGAGATAGAGAGAGATGAGATTGGTTGTGCGGGCGTTCGCAGAGCCTCAGCGTGTCCGTCGAGAGGGGCGCAGGATTCGGCCGCATTTGAGTGGCCCCCGGCGGAGAGGGCCCTCAGGCCCCCGCAGCGGGGAAGGAGACCGTGACGGCCAAAGCCCCCCATCGACGCGGGGACCGCGGTCACCGTGGCGCCGTGGGACGTCGCGATCGCTCGTACGATCGAGAGCCCGAGTCCGTGGTGGCCGTCGGTCCTGCGCGGGGCGCGCACCCCCGAGTCGGCGAAAAGGCTCGAACAACGCCTCCCGCTCCGACGCCAGGATTGGCGGGCCGGTGTTGGTCACGGTCAGGACCGCCCGCTCCCGCGCGCCGCCGGTGACGAGTTCGATCCGGCCGCCCGGGCGGTTGTAGCGGATCGCGTTGTCAAGCAGGTTCACGATCAGGCGCTCGAGCAGCGCGGGATCGCCGGCGGTCGGGGCCGGCTCGAGCATGGTCTCAATCTCGACCTCGTGACGCAAAGCCTCGCCCGAGACCGCATCCGCGACCCGGCCTGCGAGCTCGGCGAGATCGACCGGCTCGCGGTGCTCGAGCCCGCGCTCGCTGCTGGCGAGCATCAGCAGCGCCTCGAGCAGCCGCTCCTGGTCGCGGCCGGACGCGAGCAGCTCCTCGCACGCCGCCCGTAACGTCGCGGGCGTCGCATTCGGGTCGGCGAGCACGACCTGGAGCAGGGTCCGCTCGAGCGTCAGCGGCGTGCGCAGCTCGTGCGAGGCGTTGGCGACGAACCGGCGTTGGGCCTCGAACGACGCCTCGAGCCGGGCTAGCAGCTCGTCGAACGTATCCCCCAGCTGCTTGAATTCGTCGTCGGGCCCCTCAGCGCCAGCCGCTCGCCGAGGTTGCCGGCCGAGATCGTCCGGGCCCCGTCGGTCATCGCGCGCAGCGGGCGCAGCACGCGGCCGGCGACGAACCAGCGGAGGCCGGCCGAGGCGAGCGTTGTCACCGCCAGCACGACCCACGAGATCACGAGCAGACGGCTCAGGTCGGCGTCGTGCTGCTCGGTGATCAACCCGCCGAGCGCCCCCGCCACGGCGTGCCTCACCGTGCGCTTCACGCTGAGACCGGCGTGGAACCGGCCTCTCGCTACAACTTCCCCGGCAGGCAATGAAGCAGAGAGGATTCACACTATGACCCGGCTGCTCTACACAACCTGGCTCTTCGCAGCGCTGATCGGTCTGGCGCTCGCCGGCTGCGGCGGCTCCTCGGCCTCCCGGAAGACCTCCACCACGTCCCCCAAGCCAGGCGGCATCGCCGCGGCGGCGGAGCGCTTCGCGGCGTGCATGCGAGACCACGGCTCCCCGAACTTCCCCGACCCGGTCGTCTCGACGAGTGGCAACGGCGGCACGGTCGTCGCGATCCACGCGCCGGCCGGCGCGGCCTCGCCCGGGCGGCGCAAACCGATGATTCCCAAGCCCTGCCGTGCGATCCTGCCCAGCCCGCAGAACGTGAGTCCCGAGCAGCGGGCCCAGCAGGACGCAACCCGCCGCGCCGACCTGCTTTCGTTCGCTAAATGCCTGCGTGCCGACGGCCTGAAGAACTTCCCTGACCCGACGAGCCAGGGCCAGCTCACGCTGCAGATGATCACGGCGGCCGGCGTCGACCTCCGGGCGCCGCAGACGCTGACGGCCGCCAAGGCGTGCATCGGCGCCTCGCACGGAGCCGTGACCGGCGCCGACGTGGCCCAAGCGATCCAGCAAGCGCCGCAGTGAAGAGCAGCCAGTCAACCCGACGATCGCAGCAGCTCGACCACCGCTGCCGCGGGTCTTCGGTCCGCCGCCGGAGCCCCTCCGAAGCGGGCGCTTACAGAAAGCCTGCGCTAACGAACCTCGGCGGCCGGGCGTCTGTGGCGGTCGTGGCGAGCAGCAGCGGCTCGCTGGCTGATTCGAGATTGCTGCGCCGCATGGGCTCGGCGCGAACCCGCAACGTTTACACGCGCTTGCTCGGGCGTGCTCGGGCGGACAATTCGAAGCGCGCGTGGGTGGTTTGTCCGTACGATGTCGATTTTCGAGCCGGTACGGACGATCCGGCGCTCGACGCGAAGGATTGTCCGCCAGGACACGCGATTCGCGCTGTTTGCAAGCTTCGCGGGCGGCGCGACGGCGCCGTGGCAATGATCGCCCACACGAGGCTGCGATACGCGCGCCCGGTTGCGCTAGCGCAGAAGGCGCACCCAGCCCGGCCGAGCCGATGCCCGAGCTCGCCGCAGTCGCTCGGCGCGAGCGAGAGCAGCCACGCTTCCGGCGAGGCTGAGCCCGAACGGTTGTCGTGTACCTCTCGCAGGCGAATTGCAGCGAGGCAGGACGCGGCGGCCTTCGCGTGCGGAAACGCGACGCTCGATAACTGGCTTCGCAGGACCGCGCTCACCGCGGACGCGATGGGCACCGCCCGCACTGGGTCAGGAGCGCGCCACAGGATTGTGACACGTCGTGTCACCGCGTGGTACGATCGGGCCATGGCTGAGCACTACACGTTGCGGTTGGCGTCCGGGATGCGGGAGCGTCTCAGTGAGCGAGCTCGGCGATACCACCTTCCTGAGCGGACGCTCGCGCAGCGCTATGTCGAGGAGGGTCTGCGGCATGATGCCCATCCGTTGATCCAGTTTCTCGACGGTCCGAGCGGTCGACGCGCGGGCTTGATTGGATCCGGACTCGACGTGTGGGAGGTCATCGCGACGGTGCGCGACAACGACGGGTCGGTCCTGGAGGCGGGCGCGTACCTCGAGATCCCGGTTGGCCTGGTTGAGGCGGCCGTCGCCTACTACGGCGAGTACCGCGACGAGATCGACGAGCAGATCCAGCTCAACGAGGGCGAGTACGAGCGTGGCCGGGCAGCCGCCGCCAACGGCGAGCGCGCGCTTCGCACGTGAGAGCGCTGCTCGATGAGCAGCTGTCACCGCAGATCGCTGCACTGCTGCGCCAGCGCGGCCACGACGTCGTCGCTGCAAGCGAGCGCGACGATCTCGCCGGTCGCAGCGACCGGGTCGTGCTTGACGTTGCTTTCGCGGAGGCCCGAGCGGTGATCACGAACAACATCAAGGATTTCCGTCCGCTCGCGGCTGAGCGGCTCGCGCGAGGCCAGAGTCATGGCGGGCTGCTCCTGCTGCCGTCCAAGCGCACACGTACCCGCGCAGCCGTCGAAGGTCTCGCCGATGCGATCGAGACGGTGCTCAAGGCAGACTCCGACGGGCTCGAATCGAGCGAGCGGTGGATCGGTCCGCTCGATAGCGATTGACGCGCCGCCGGACGCGCACGCTCTCGCCGGCAGGGGGCCGGCGCTGGCACGAACCGCGACGACGGTGAGACCATGGCTTGCACATCCCGACAAGCTTGCCGACGGAGTGCGGTTACGTGTACGGGTGCGCGGCGAGGTGCGCGAGGTTCTTGATCGAGGTGCTTATGACCTTGCGCTGGGTGTCCAATCGTTGAGCTTCGGACTCGGGGATCTCGACATCGACGGCGATCAGGGTTCCGTCGCCCGCTGCCTGCAGCCGCCATTCGAACCGCAGATCGGAGACCAGGCAGGAGACGGTGACGCGGTGCTCGGTTCGCTCGGTATTGAGGATCTGGGCCATCGGGAAGTCCGGGTAGCCGTCGGGATACATCGTGTACTCGCCGTCGCCTGTGATCTCGACGGTTTCGATCCCTGCCCGCCAGTCGGGGAACCTGGACGGGTCGTAGAGCAGTTTCCATACGTCCTCGGGAGGCGCGGAGGAGGTGGTGGTGTCATGGAACGACGGCATTGGGGTCTCCTTCCTCGATCCGTGCGAGTTCTGCCTGAGCTCGCTCGAGTTCGTGCTCAGGGGTGACGAGCCCGACGACGGGGCGGCCGAGATCAGCGAGCACGGCGGTGATGCTTTCGGCGCGGACGGTGCGCTGGACGAGCCGCTCCCATCCGGCGATCGCCTCCTGGAGGCGCCGCTTGGCTTCGGTGCGGTCGTGGCGCGCCAGCGCGATGAGTCCCTGGACACGTGTGAGTCTCGGGACGAGCGCTGCCGGGAAGTCACTCGGCCGGACAGGCTCGAGCACGGTTGCGCGGAGCTGCTCGGCGGCGGCATCGGGCTGTCCGTCAAGGGCGAGCGCCTCGGCGAGCGCGAGCCGCGTGACGGGGCGGCTGATTGGTGCGCCAGCCGGGACGAGGGATTCCAAGAGGAGCGTGGCGGCCATGTCGAATTCGCCGGCTACAAGCGCTGTCAGGCCGCGGTCGTGGCTGGCCATCGCCAGCAGCTCGGGCTGGCCCAGGCGCTCGGCCAGCGTCTGCTCGGTCTCCGCGGCGCGCTTCGCCTCGGCGAGCCGCCCGAGCGCTCTGAGCACGAAGGACCTGGCGGCCCACAGGTGGATCTCGAGACTCTGCAGTCCCTTCCCCGCGATCGCAGCGCTGCCGCGATCGATGAACTCCAGCGCGCGATGATGCTCGCCCGCGGCGGTCGCGGCGCTGGCGGCGTTGGCCCAGCACCCGTACGCGAGATCCGGTCGGCCGGCTGCTGCGATCGCCTCGCCGGCTGCGATTGACGGTCCGTAGGACTCGGTGAACAGGCCGCGGCGCATGAGCGCCAGCGCTCGAGCGTGCCCGACGTCATAGGTGCGCAGCCGGTCGCTGCCCGACGTCAGCCGGCTGATCTCGTCCAGCAGCCGGTCCGCCTCATCGGCGCTTCCCGCCACAGCTTCTGCCCACGCACACGCGGCGATCGCTTCGCTGCGCTCGTCGGGCGCCGGTTCGTCGCTTTGCTCGATCAGCTCAAGCGCCGCCCGCGCGCTCTCCAAGACTGCGCGCGGAACGCAGATCGGGCCGTGGTAGGCGCGCGCCTGGCGCAGGTAGACCCGGGTCTGGTCGAGCGGATCGGCGTGCTCGAGCAGCGCAGTGGCACGGGCGAACGCCGTTTCCGCCTGCTCTCGACGAGCGCGCCACGCCTGGACCTCCCCAAGCTCGAGCCACAGATCCGCGCGGTCCGGGCTGATCGCCAGCGCCTCTTCGATATAGGCGGCCGCCTCATCCAGCGCGGCCACCCTGCGTGCCGCGGCGGCGGCACGAACGAGTTGCGGGACTGCTCGCCGATTGTCGCCCGCGAGCCGCAGATGACGCGCGACCTCAGCAGCCCGCGGGATCCCGCCGCTCTCCTCGGCCGCCACGAGCGCATCCGCCCACGCCTGGTGCAGCCCGCGGCGGCGTGGTTCCGCGATCTCCTCATAGACCGCCTCCCGCAGCAGCGCATGACGAAACCCGATCGTGCCATCCGCGCTCATCAGCAGTCCGGTCTGGAGCGCCTCCGCCGCCGCGTCGTCCGGATGGCTGAGCCCGAGCGCACGCGTCTGGAGCGGATCGAGCGGGCGCATCGCCACCGCAGCGACCTCGACGAGCCTGCGCACCTCCCCAGCCAGTGACGCGAGCGTCGCGCGCACCGATCCGCGCAGGCTCGGGGCGATCTCGTCGCTTCCCCGCTCGAGCGCCCGCGCGGTTTCGACCACCAGCAGCGGGTTGCCCTCGGCCCGCTCCACAACGCGCGCGACCTCCCGGTCGCTCAGTTGCGCGGCCGACCGCGCCAGCGCCGCCCCAGAATCGGCCGACAGGGGGCCGAGGTCGAGCTCGCAGCCGACCACCCCGCGCGCGCGTAGAACGAGCTCCAACCGGTCGGCGTCGGCACTGTGCGGCAGCTCGCGCCGCGTGCAGAGCAGCATCAGCCGCATCCCGTCGACACGGCGGGCCGCGTAGGCCGCCAGCTCCAAACTCGGACCGTCGGAGCTGTGGATGTCCTCCAGCACCAGGAGGAGCGGTGCATGACGGGAGGCCCATCCAAGCAGCGCGACGACCGCCTCGAACAGTCGCGTGCGCTGAAGGTCAGGGGCGATCGCGGCGGCCGGCACCCCTCCCCGCGCAAAGTGCGCCGGCAACTGCGAGACCAGCACCGTCAGGTCATCGGGCCACGTGTCCTGTGCCGGCGGCGTCGGAAGCTGAGGTAGCAGCTCCCCGATCAGCTCGGCCCAGAGACCGAACGGCGCGCTGCCGCCCAGATCGAGGGCCGCGCAAGTCGCCGTCAGCGCACCCGAGTCGCTGACCCGCAGCCTCAGCTCGTTCGCGAGCCGGGTCTTGCCGACCCCCGCCTCGCCACGGATCGAGGCCGCCACCCCGGCACCGGCCGCAGCCGACCGCCACGCGCGCTCGAGCTCGCGCAACTCGGCGACGCGGCCGACCAGCGGGAGCAAACCGCGCGGCACGCCAGCCGGCAGAGGGCTGGGCTCAACAGCCGCCGGCTCGGTACGCAGCCGCTCAATCAGCTCGCGCGTCGCACGCGAAGGCGCAACCGCCAAATCCCGCCGCAGCCGCTCGGCCAATGCACGGTAGGTCCGGATCGCGCCGGCCCGGTCCCCGGCATCGACCAGGCGCTCGATCAGCCGCCGGTGGGCCTACTCATCGAACGGGTTCTGCTCCACCTGACGGCGCGTGAGCGCCAGCGCCTCGCCCGGATCGCCGCGTCGCTCGGCGACCTGCGCGAGCGTCTCCAGCAGCTCGATCACGCGCTCACCATGGCGCTCGCGCGCCGACCTCGCCCAATCGTCCTCAAACCCCTCGAGCAACTCACCGCGGCACAGCTCCAGTGCCGCGACCGGCTCGTTCGCCGCGAGCCGTTCGAACTCGCGCGCGTCGATCCAGACGCCATCCTCGTCTTGCAACGCAGCGTGATCGCCCTCGACCAGCAGCGATGTGCCAATCTGGCGCCGCAGCGACCACAGCGCGCTGCGCAGGCTTCCCCGCGCGCTGTGGTCAAGGACGTCTGGCCAAAAGGTCGCGACCAACTCAGCGCGCGCAACGGGACGCGACGCCAGCGCCAGATAGGCGAACAGCGCCCACGGCCGCTTCGACGCTGCCGACTGAACGACGATCCCGTCGAGCTCCACCTCGAGCCTTCCCAGCAGGCGTGCGCGCAGCACGCCGAAAGCCTACTCCGTCGTTTGACGCTCGTTTGACGGCCCCAAGACGGCTGGCTGAGACCGTACTCCCATGGCAACCACCGCCAACCACAAGGAGCCAAACATGAGCACCACGACGACCTTCGATGTCAGCCGGTTCACGCGCGCCGCGGAAGAGCGTGACGCTGCCACGCAGCTGTCGATGTACCGCCCGGACGCGACCGTCACGATCGCCGACAAGATCTCCCAGCCCGGCACGCCGCGTGTCCTTCACAACCGCGGCGAGATCCAGACCTGGCTCGAGGACATGTACGGGCGCGACATGACGCACACGGTGCGCCACACCGTCGCGGACGAGACCGGCGCTGCCTACACCCAGGCCTGCCGCTACCCGGACGGAACCAACGTCCTGTGCGCGACCGTGATCGAACTCGACGATGGCCAGATCGCCCACCAGACCGTCGTCCAGGCCTGGGACGAGCAGTAGATCCCGCGACCAGGCCGACTGACAGGAGACAAGATGAGGCATACCACCGAGCGCCAGTGGCTTGGTCTCGGGCGCTGTCGCCGCGGCCGCGAGCTGCGCTCACTCGACCTGGAGCTGTCCGTTGTACTGCTCGACGAACTCGTCGAGCGCGGCCGGGTCGCTGAGATCGAAGCCGGCTCTGTGCGCCGCGATTGCGAACGCCTTCGCAAGCGCCCACGCGTCGGGGTCGCTGACGGCGTCGAGCATTTCGTCCCGATGGGCGGCGACTGCCTCGATTGCCTCGTTGAGGGCCTCCAGTGGCACGCCCCGCAGACCGCCGGCGTACGCGACCCAGTCGGGGAGCACGTCGGGCACTCGCTCGAAGAACGCGGGCTCGCCAATGATCTTCCGCGCGAGCCAGCTGGTCATGAAGATCTCGACCACGACCGGGCTCCAGCGCAGCGGGCCGCCGTGGTTGTAATCGGCGCCGAAGTCGATCGCGGTCGCCACGACGTCCTCAGCGTCCTCATCGCCTGCCCACCGCTCGCCGTGCGGCGTGGCGAGAAATGCCTGCAGCATCCCTTCGCGATCGGCCTGCGAGATCTCCTCGTACCCCGCGTCGAGCTGGAGCCCGGCGGGTAACAGATCCACGCGCGCGTCGATCAGCGCGCGCAACCGTGACACGTCCTCGCCGACCGGAGGGTCGTAGGTGTGGTCCAGGGCGTCCAGCGCGGCGACGATACGGGCGCGCGCCTCGGCGAGCTCGAGATCGCGGACCGCGAGCCGCACGCCGTTCGGGGCCCGCACGCGGAGCTTGGCACGCACCTCGCTCAGCGGTCCAGCCAGGAACACATCCTTGACGAGCCCGCCCAGGTTGTGGTCGATGTAGATCCCGAGCGTGTGCGGCTCCTCGCCACATCCGTCGAACTCGACGATCACGCTGACCCCGTCATCGAACGCCTCGTCGTAAAGCAAGGCCGCCGCGACCGGCCGACCAGCTCCGACTCCGCTCGCCCAGACCGGCTCGCGAGCGCCGCATGCCGCGAGGCGGTCCGCGGCAGCGCGTGCCCGCTCGCGCTCGCTGCTGACACCAACGGCACTCAACGCCCGCAGCGTCGCCAGCGCCTCCGCTGACCCGAGCGCCTCCACCGCAGGGACCAGATCCGCTCGGAAGCGCCCCCGGATCCCGGCGTCGATGATCCGCCCGACGTCCAGCGCACCGAGCAGACACGACGCCCAGTGCTCGGCCTCCAGTGCATCGTTGGGCTCATCGACATCCCCGACAACGACCTCGGCAAGCCCGGCGAGCATCCCCTCGAGCTCCAGATCGGCGTCGTCGGGACTCGCAGACCAGACTGGGCGCGGTCCGTTTGACCCGCGCGTGCGTCCTGCGGTCCGCCGCCGGGCCCGTCGCTGCTGTTGACGCTGGCGTTTCTCACGTTTCTCGCTCATGAACCGGGCAGCTTACGCACGCCCCCGGCGGAACGCGCCTCTAGTAGCGATCAAGAAAGGACTCCTCCTGTTAGATACCGAACGCGTTGCCGCGACCCGTCTCTTCAACGGGCTGCGCATCGCGCCAATTGGGGCGGCGGGTTGTTCAGCTCCGCTTCTTTGTAATTGCGCGGGCGAGGAAGCTCTGGCCGGCGTGCAGCGTGATCGTCTTGCGGTTGGCGAAGTCCGTGACGATCACGGTGCCGCGCTGGACGCGGGTCAGCGTGCCGTCGCAGCGGTCGGTGATCGTCCAGACGGTGCCGAGCACGCTGGCTGAGCTGTAGCGCCCTGTCGTGCGGAAGCTGCCGTGGTTGTCGCTGGCCTTCAGGGTTTGCAGGACTTTGGGGCTGGCTTTGGCCGTGCGCGCGGTCGCGTCGTCTGATTCGGCTTTGGGGCAGCTTGCGTAGCTGGGCGCGCCGGTGAACGCCCCTTCCAGCAGCGACAGCGTCGTCAGGCCCTTGAGCAGTCCCGTGCGAGCCTGAGCGATCGCGAAGATCGCGCCGCCAAAGGTGCCGGTCTGGGTCTTGCCGTGGCGCGTGGAGGCCGCGACCAGTTGGAGCGTGCCTGTGCGCGAGTCGACCTGGGTGCCGGTCGGCAGCTGGCGTGCTTCGGTGAGCGGGATGAACCCCTGGCCCTTGGTCAGCGCCGCGCCGGCGGTGAGGTCGGCGGCTTTGCCGCCCGGCAGCTTGATCAAGACGAGTCCGGAGACTGGCTTGACGTCGAAGGTCTTTCCCAGCGTGGGTGGCCGCGGCGGTGGGTCTTGCTTGGTCATGAACGTCTGATCGGGCCCAAACGTCGTCCCTGACTTGTTCGTAGCCACCAGCCGCACGTGGTACAGCGCGTTGGGCACGAGCCCTGACACAGACGCGGACACTGAATGGTTGGCGAAGTCCGCCCCAACTGACTCGGGCTGCTCGGGGGCGGATTGGTCGTACACGGGCCCCGACGCCCCGACTGTGGAATAGCGCGCGTCCAGCCCATATTGGAAGTACGCGGTGGTCGGTGACCCGTTCGGGTTTACCAGGCCCGAGAAGCTCGCGGCGGTAGAGGTCACCGTCGGCGGCGCCGACAGGGTCGCTCCCTGGGGCGTCGAGCCGGCGGCCAATGTCATCAAGCTCGGCGGCTCCTCGAGACTGAAGAATGTCGATTGTCCCGGTAGCAGCGCCGGCGAGAAGTTGACCTGTCCCGTGCTCGTGTCGGGGCTGACGTTCGAGAACCAGGTGGTCGGGCCCTCGTAACCGTTCTGCGTGCTGCCGCTGGGCGCGCCGGGTTCCGTGTAGCCGGCTGGCTCCCCGGGCGGCGCCGGGAACGCACAGGTGCTCGGGCCATTGCAGGTCGTGTCCGCTGGTGACCCGGGAGCAGGGACGCAGCCGGACGGAACGGGTGGCGCGCCGGGAGTGCAGATCCCATCGCCATCGAAGCCGAACAGATCCGATCCAGGCGATGACAACGGGATCGCTGAAATCGGATCGGAAGAGTCGTTCTTGATCCCGATCAGTGCGTCGTCCGACGTCTCGTAGGGTCCCTGGTTGGGGTCCTGCTGAATCGTCGTGCCGCTGGCGGAGACGTCGATCAGGAACTGGCAACCGAAGTCGGCGTCGACCGGCGGGCACTGCGTGAACTGCGGGGCAACGGCGACGTTGGCGGTCAACGTGTCGGTCTCGCAGTCGACGCCGCCGCTAAACGAGACGCTCCCGCTGAAGCTGCCCTGTGCGGCGTAGGTGTGGGACCCGGTGACGTCGTTGTTGGTCGGATCGTAGGTGCCTGCCGAGGAGTTGCCGTCGCCCCAACTGATCGTCACCGAGGTAGGGGCACTGGTGCACTCCGGCGAGCTGTCGACCACGCCGGAGAACTGAACGCCGGCGGCCGTGCTGATTGTTGTGATCGACTGTGCCTGCGCGGCCGGCACTGCGATCAGCGCCAGCAAAGCGACGACGCCGACCAACCCGGCAATACGCCCGATCACGAACGCACGCAACTCGGACGCGGCCGGCGCCATTGCGCGCAGCCGTCCTCGCATCAGCCGGCTGGTGCCTGGTCCCATGGACGATCTGAAAATCTCATCCTCCAATTCGGTTCGCTCGCTCGCCGCCGCCCGCGACGCGGGACGTCAGTCCTCGCCGCTCCATAAAGCGCTGCAGCGAGTCAGACGCTACAGGAGCGCGAACGATCTCGCCACCATGCATAATGGCGACGACCATCACCACTGGGCGGGCAGCGCCGTGCACCTCGTGCGTGATCGCGCCGGGCAACGGCGATCCATCACATTCCGCCAGCAGAATATGGTCCTACCGCGCCCACGGTCGGCAGGGATGTGATCCAATCGGGCGAAACAGTGGAAACGTGCGTCGAATTGCGACAGTCATCTACGTCGTCCTTGGCGTGCTGGTCGCCTCCCAGCACGGCTACTACGCGAACCTCGACACCGCCTCTGCGGTGCTTTCCGCCGTCGCCGCGACAGCCCTCTGGCCGCTGATCCTCCTCGGCGCCAGCCTGCACCTCAGCCTCACGCGGCTATAGAGCCAGCCGCTAGGGTCGGGGGAATGCTCGGCGAATCGGCGAGCGGATCGCCGTCGCCATCCCGTTACTGGATCGTGGACTTATCAGTGATCGCGATCGGGTTCTGCCTCGGTCTGGAAAGAGCTCGGTCAGTCGAACTCAACCTCGGCGGACCGGTCCGCGCATGAGCCAACCGACCTGTATTCTGGCGTTTAGCGATGGACCGTTAGTGATTAGGTGAAGTGGCCAAGTTCTACCGGGGTGTTCAGCGCCGCGCTCGCCGGGCAGAACGGCTCGTAATGGGAACCCTGAAGAAGCATAGGATGCAGCTGCTGCTGATCTTCACGCTAGCGCAGTTCGCCTATCTGCTGAGCATGCCGGTGACCCGCTCGGTGGGACTGGTGCTGGCGCGCGCCGTGCTCTCAGGCGATTACATCCCGTACGTGCTGCTGGCACCGTGCCTGCTGGGGTTCGGTGTGCTGTTCAACCAGAAGCTCAAGGCGCTTGGCTGGCGCTGGCTTGAATGGTCGCCGTGGCATCTCAAAGCTAACTTCGTGCTCCTGCCACTGAAGAGCAAATGGCTGTGGGCGCCCTACGGGTTGCTGCTGGGCGCCTGTATGCCGCTGCTGGCATTAGTCGAAGAGGTCATCTTCAGAAACGGAACCACCAACTGGGTGAAGGGCGCGCTGTGGGGCGCGCTCGCGTTCGGCCTGTTGCACTTGCTGTCGTTCGTGACCGTTCGCATGGCGCTCTACCTGACCCTGGTCGGAGCCGTCCTGGTCCAGGTGTACATGCTCGACGGCCTGCTGGCTGTGTTCGTCGTGCATGCCTGCTACAACCTGCTCGTCCTGGCCCTGCTCATCGTTGAACTGCACGTGCAGCGAGCACCCGCGTTCATCAGACGGGCGGGTGCGAGGGTAGCGGCAGCGATCTGACACGTCGCGCGGGCTGGCTGGCCTCACGACCGTGCGAAGCAGGGCCCAGGCCTTGGGTGCCTCCAGCACGCCGGCCGGCGCCGAGCGCGAGTCCCTTTGGCCCTCAGCGCTCCGATGCGCCGGCTAGTGCGTTATTGAGATAGGCCCTTAGTGCCTTGCCCCGTTGCGGCTGTTCAGCGACTTGGCAGTGCTGTTGATGGCATGCCGCAGGAAGTTATGCTGGGCTTGGACCAGCCGGTCGACCAGTTCTAGGCCCGACTCGGTGATCTTCTTTGCCACGTCGGAGGTGGCCGCGACTTCCTGCGGGAACGCCTCCTCGATCGCGATCACGAACTGCCCGAGCGCCTCGATCGCGGCTCGCTCACTGGTCTCGAGCGAATCCAGAACCTCCTCAGATAGCTTCGTGGTCCGGTCGACAACGCTCCCGAGACGAACCGCTGGGATGATGCCGAGCCGATGGTCCGTTTCGGTCTTCGCGACCGGGCGTGGTTTGGTGGTGACCTCAGCCATGCGTGGTACTCCTTTTAGAACATGTGTTCGTAGGCACTAACCAAACACCGCGAACGGATGTCCGTTACGAGTAGAACCGCGCAGACTTGGTCGGTAGTAACCCCACGGCTTGGCTGCGCAGACGTGTACGCGTGTGAGGCTTAGGCGCTAGCTGTTTGAATCGCGGGTGGGGGTTGGTTGACGAGTAGCCAGAACAGTCCGAGCGTCTTGACCGCCTCAGCGAACCCGGCGAATTCGACCGGTTTACGGACGTAGGCGTTGGCACCGTTGTCGTAGCTGCGCAGACGATCGCTCTCCTCGTCGGAGCTCGTCAGCACGACGACCGGCAGCAGCCTCGTGCGCGGTTGCGCGCGTAGCCGCCTGAGCACCTCGAGGCCGGTGATCCTGGGGAGGTTGAGATCGAGCAGCACCACAGCCGGGAGCGCTCGAGCGGGGTCTGCGAGGTAGGCGAGTGCCTCCTGACCATCGCGGGCGATCTCGATCGGATTGGCGAGCTGACTCTCGCGCAGCGCCATCAGCGTCAAGTCGAGGTCATCGGAGTTGTCCTCGACCAGCAACACGGGATCAGATGCGTTCATTGCCAGCTCACGGCGATCAAGCGGTTGTGACACCGAGAGATTACACACAAACTCGCCATCGATCTCGAGGTAGTCGACGGGCAAGCGCTTGAAGTTCACGAACGGGCCGAACCCCGATCCGAAGTCGTCCCGGGCGGACCCTAGTCGAGCGCGGGACGCTCAATGGGCGCTGTGTAGGGTCGAGCGCTGCTTGGGGTCGATGAAGAAGTTGTAGAGCTGGAGCTCGCCCGCCTTGCAGGTGTTCTGCAGCGTAAACACGGCCTGCTCCCAGCCGCTCGCCGTTGGCGGGTTGATCGTCAATGCGGACGAGAGCGACCAGCCGATTCCCGAACCGGTCAGCGTCTCGCTCGTGACGGTGGTGCTGGTGGACGATCCCGGGGCCGAGGTGTACTTCGCGGTCGCGGTGAGGTCCGAGGAGCCGGACACCGTCTTGATCATCGCGCGCGCGCTCGAGTACGCGTCGGTGACGCACATCGTGGGGCTGACCGCCTTCGCGCCGCTCGGCAGGTCGAGCACCTGACTGCTGGCCCCGTCGTACAGCTTGGTGGTGAGGAGCTTGGCGCCGCCAGACAGCGTCCAGCCGGTGCCGACGAAGCTGTCGCTGCTCTCACCGGGCACGATCGCGTACTCGTTGGTATCCCCGAAGGACGCGAACTGCCTGGCCAGCGTCGGTGCGACGCAGTTCGTAGCCGCGCTTGCCTGAGCGGCGGCGGCAACGAACATGGTGGCCGTTGCGGCGCATGCGCCCAGCGACCTGAGCATCAGCCGGTGTGACATGGGACATCTCCGTGTGTAGGTGCCGCAGCCGAGCTATCTCACCCAGTGTGAGACCTCTAGCTTTGCGTCCCTGGCTCACGCCAGGTTTGCCAATCCAGCTGGTGACCCTATTATCGGTGGCCAAGCCGTGTTCTTCACTTCGTGGGCACATGTTCTAGGCTGCTTCTTGCTCCACGACCAGCGTTCGCTTATTTGAACGGTCATGTCGATCGACCCGAACCTCGAAGAGCAGCAGCTGCTAGCCGAGACGCGGCTCCGCAGGCACGCGCCCATGAGCGACCGCGACCGCCGCGTCGAGGCAGCCGTGGCGGCGGGCTTTGCGGTCGCGGTGGCGGTCCTGTGGGTCGCCGCGCCGCCGCACGGCCTGAGCATCGAGCCGGCGGCGACGTGCACGATCGTGATGGCGCTGGCGACGATCGTGCGATTCGAGACGCCGTTCGGCTACACGGTGCCGACGCAGCTCGCGTTTGTGCCGCTGCTGTTCGCGATGCCGGTCGCGCTGGTGCCGCTCGCAACCGTGCTCGCGCTGGTGATCGCCAGCCTTCCGGACGTGCTCCGCGGCGAGCTGCGGTCCGACCGCCTGCTGTTCATGGCCGGCAACGCCTGGTACTCGATCGGCCCGGTAACCGTGTTCGTGATCGCCGGCACGCAACCCCGCACCGCCGCCGGCGGGATTCTGCTGGCCGCGCTGGGGGCGCAGTTCGTTGTCGACTTCTCCGTTCATGCGCTGCGCGACACGATCTCGCGGGGCGCGACCATATCCGCGCAGTTGCGGGAGACGTGGGTCTACGGAATCGACGCCGCGCTCAGCGGCGTCGGATTGGTGGTCGCCAAGGACGTGCACAAAGCACCGGCGGTCGCGCTCGTACTGGTGCCGCTGCTCGCCATCCTGGCGCTGTTCGCGCACGAGCGTCGTCAGCGCTTCGAGAGCTTGCTCGAGCTGAACAGCGCCTACCGGGGCACAGCGGTCGTACTTGGCGAGGTCGTGACGGCTGACGATAACTACACCGGCCAGCATTCCAAGGGCGTCGTCGCGCTCGCGCAGGCGGTCGGCGAGAGGCTCGACCTGACCGCCGAGCAGCGCCGCAACCTCGAGTTCGCAGCGTTGCTGCACGACGTCGGCAAGATCGCGATCCCAAAGCAGATCATCAACAAGCCGAGCGGGCTCGACCCGGACGAGTGGACGATCGTCAGGACGCACACGCTCGAAGGGCAGAAGATGCTCGACCGCGTCGGCGGCTTCATGCGCGAAGTCGGTCTGATCGTGCGCTCCCACCATGAGCGCTGGGACGGCCGCGGCTATCCTGACGGACTCGCGGGCGAGGCGATCCCGCTGGAATCGCGCATCGTCTCGTGCTGCGATACCTGGAACGCGATGCAAACCGACCGTTCCTATCGCCGCGCGCTCTCCTACCAGCTCGCGCTCGCGGAGCTGCGCGCAGTCGCCGGCTCACAACTCGATCCCCGGATCGTCGAGGCGCTGCTGCAGACGATCGGCGAGCATCGCGCGCGCGAGACAGGGCCGCCTTCGAGCGCTTCCGCTCCGGTGCATGCGGCGCGTCGAATCTGAAGACCTGGCCAGGAAAAAGTCGCGGGTGACCCGACCGTTGCACCGGGACGCGATGCTCATATGCGATAGCCGGCCTTGGCGACGGTCTGGATCACAGGCGGGTCGCCGAGCTTGGCTCGCAGCCGGCTGATCGTGATCTTGACCGTGGCAGTGAACGGGTCGACAGCGTCATCCCAGACGCGTTCGAGCAACTCCTCGGCGGACACGACCCTGCCCCGGGAGGCGAGCAGCAACTCGAGCACCCCGAACTCCTTGGGCCGCAGCATCAGTGGCCTGCCGGCCCGCTGCGCGTAGCGCTTGGCCGTGTCGAGCACGACATCGCCGTGCTCCAGCACTGGCGGGATACTCGGCTGAGCACGGCGCGCCAGCGCACCGATCCGCGCCACCAGCACGGCGAACGCGAACGGCTTGGCCAGGTAGTCATCGGCGCCGAGTCCAAGCCCCTCGATCAGATCCTCATCCGCCGACGCCCCGGTCAACATCAGCACCCGGCTACGACCGCCGGCCGCGACGAGCCGTGCGCACACCTCGTCACCATGAACGAACGGGAGGTCGCGATCAAGCACGATCACCTCGTAATCATGGACGAGCGCGCGCGCCAGGCCCGCCTCACCGTCCAGCGCGACGTCGACCGCGATCCGCGCCTCCCGCAAGCCGGCAGCGACCGTCTCAGCCAGTTCCTCGTCGTCCTCGATCACAAGCACCCGCATCTGCCGCTCCTCCCAGATGAAGCTAGCCGCTCGAGTGTTTCACGGCGGTTTCACGACTGCGACGCAAGACCGCCACTCCCGGGAGGTTTGGCACCTCAGAGGTGCCTAAGGGCACCCGGATCAGGCGGGTACGGCTCACGCAAACGACCCGCGGGAGGTTTGGCCCCCGCGCGGTGCTCAACCTCCCGGTAGTCGCGGACTTGCGATGCCGGCACGCGAACAAGACGCGTCCGGACGGACAAACCGTTGTGCGCAGCGCCGGTCAAAGACCGCGGCACTCGGCCGGCGCGCTGCGCTCGCTGCCGAGGGATAGCTTGCCATGCCCCGAGAGCTCGACGACGATGCCCCCGATGTCAGACGTGGCGCTGCCAGACATCCGTATCTTGCCGCCCTCGCCGGACCCGCCCAGCACACTGAAGCTGGTGAGCACCTTCGCCGTGCTGAGGTTCAGGGTGCCGTTCAGCAGGATGCAAGCCATGCCGGCGCCGGCGGCGCTGAACCTCAGCAGAGCGACATCGTGGTAATGCTCGACCAGATCTGGCTCGATCCTGAACAGCGTGTACTTGTCCTCGTAACGGCCCCGGGTGAACTGTGGCGGCACCGTAGAAAGCGGACCCGAGAGGTGGCCGGCGGTGACGGTGAACGTGCCGGTGGAACGTCCGATCTCGACCACTTCGCCGGGACCCGGATGCGTGACCTGAACCGTACCGTCGGCCTTATCGTTGAGGTGGCCCGAGAACAGAGGTGAGATCGCGAGCTCCGTTCGGAACTGAACATCCGCAGTGTCGCCGCTGTCGTCGCATCCGGCGATCGCCACCGCGGCCAAGACCACGATGATCAGCACGAAGTAGCTGGCGCGACACTTGAAGCGCATCACCGAACCATACCCTGAGCGTCGTGACCGACCGGGCAGGCCGACGGCTCGTCGCAGGACCGTGATCGTGGGGGCACTGGCAGGGTCACTGAGCGGCGCCGCGACGGGGTACCGTGAAGACTATGACTGAGACCACTGGGGCGCCGGACCGGGCAAGCAGGTCGCCGTGGTCGGTCTGGGAGGTCTGGGCCACATGGCGGTCAAGCTCGCCAAGGCGATGGGCGCGGAGGTCACGATCCTGTCGCAGTCGCTGCGCAAGAAGGACGACGGGCTCAAGCTGGGCGCCGACGGCTACTACGCGACCAGCGACGACGCGACCTTCGACGAGCTCGCGAATCGCTTTAGCCTGATCATCAACACCGTCAGCGCCAAGCTGGAGATCGGGCGGTTCTTGGGACTGCTGCAGACCGACGGCACGCTCGTGAACGTTGGCGCGCCGGCCGAGCCGTTGCCCGTCCCGGTGTTCCCGCTGCTGCTGGCGCGGCGCAGCTTCGCCGGCTCGGCGATCGGCTCGATCCGCGAGACCCAGGAGATGCTCGACTTCTGCGCCGAGCACGGAATCGGCGCGGACATCGAGCTCATCTCCGCCGACCAGATCAACGACGCCTGGGAGCGAGTCCTGAGCTCCGACGTCCGCTACCGCTTCGTGATCGACAACTCGACGCTGCGGCGATAGGGACGTGGGCGCGAGTCCGGCAGCCTTGGACGTTGACCTCGCTATACGGGGTGAACGTCCAGGCGTCATCGCTATACGGGGTGAGCGTCCAAGCGTCATCGCTATACGGGGTGAACGTCCAAGCCTCATCCCGAGACGGGGTGAACGTCCAAGCCTCATCCCGAGACGGCGGCGATCCTCGGGATCGGCGATCTCGACGCGCCGGGAAACCGCTGTGTAGCCGCCGTGAAACCGGCACCATCTAGCTTGCTCATCAGTGACACACATGTTTTCAAGGAGCAAGGCAAATGGCAGCTGAATGGGCTGTGGAGGCCAATGGCCTCGTGAAATCGTTCGGCGATTTTCGCGCCGTGGACGGCGTCGATCTGCAGGTGGCGCAGGGGGAGATCTTCGGCGTGCTGGGGCCCAATGGCGCCGGCAAGACGACGATGTTGAAGATGCTCGCGACGCTGCTGCGGATCGACGCGGGCTGGGCGCGCGTGTTCGGCGTCGACGTCGCCCACCAGGCGCACCGGGTGCGCCAGCTGGTCGGCGTGACCGGTCAGTACGCGTCGGTTGACGAGAACCTGACCGCGGCCGAGAACCTGTGGCTGTTCGCCCGCCTGCAGGGGATCTCCTCGGCGCGGGCCAAGGCGATCGCGCTCGACCTGCTCGAGCAGTTTGGCCTGCAGGCCGCGGCCGACAAGCCGATCGCAAAGTTCTCCGGTGGCATGCGCCGGCGCCTGGATCTGGCCGCGAGCCTGATCACGCGCCCGCCGCTGATCTTCCTGGACGAGCCGACGACCGGTCTTGACCCCCGTACCCGCGGGCAGATGTGGGACACGATCCGCGGCCTCGTCGCCGACGGGTGCACGCTGCTGCTGACGACCCAGTACCTCGACGAGGCCGACCAGCTCGCCGACCGTGTCGCGGTCATCGACCGCGGACGCAAGGTCGCGCAGGGCACCCCGGACGAGCTGAAGGCGTCGGTCGGCAACTCGACGCTGCAGCTGGAACTGGAGCCCGGCGGCGACCTCGAGCTCGCGCGCCAGGTCGCGCAGCGGGTGATCGGCGGCGGCTGCGCCGTCACCCCCGAGGCGGGGCGGCTGCACGTCCCGCTGGAGGAGGCCGATCGCGCCGCCGACGTGCTGATCGCGCTGCGCCAGGCCGAGATCCGGGTCGCCTCGGTCAGCGTCACGCGCCCGACCCTCGACGAGGTGTTCCTGGCGATCACCGGCCACGACACGGGCCAGCGAGACCCGGCCGGCAACGCCGAGAACGAACTCACAGTGGAGATCCGATGAGCACCACGACAATTGATCAGACCCGGAGCGCCGAGAACGAACTCACACTGGAGATCCGATGAGCACCACGACATTCGATCAGACCCGGCCTGCGGGCCGGGTCTCCCGGGGGGGCGGGGCCAACGTCGATCCGGCGCAGGCGGTCGCCCGGACACGGCCGCGCCCGAGTCCGCGTGAGACCGTCAGCCAGACGCTGTCGATGGCGTGGCGGGCGCTCAAGAAGATGCGTCGCAACCCCGAGCAGTTCTTCGACGTGACGATCCAGCCGCTGCTGTTCACGGCGATGTTCGCCTACATCTTCGGCGGCGCGATCTCCGGCAGCGTCTCGAAGTACCTGCCGCTGCTGATTCCGGGGATCGTCGCCCAGACGGTGCTGACCTCGTGCATGGCCACCGGCGTGCAGCTACGCGAGGACCTCGACAAGGGCGTGTTCGATCGCTTCAAGTCGCTGCCGATCGCGCGGATCGCGCCGCTCGCCGGGCCGATGGTCGCCGACGCGGTGCGCTACCTGATCGCCTCGTCGCTGACATTCGCGACCGGGATCGCGCTCGGCTACCGTCCCGGCGGCGGGGTGCTCGGCGTCGCCGGCGCGATCCTGCTGGCGATTTTCGCGGGCTGGTCGCTGGCCTGGATCTTCGCCTGGTTCGGGACGATCGCCCGCAGCGCCCAGGGGGTGCAGGGCATCTCGATGCTGGTCCTGTTCCCGCTGACTTTCCTGTCCAACGCGTTCGTGCCCGTCAACACGCTGCCCGGCTGGCTGAAGGCGTTCGTCAAGTTCAACCCGGTCTCGCACCTGGTCTCGGCGGGGCGCGCGCTCGCCAACCAGGGCGTGGTCACCGGCGAGGTCGGCTGGACGCTGCTGGCCTGCGCCGTCGTGATCGCCGTGTTCGCGCCGCTCTCGGTGATCACCTACAAGCGCAAGCTGTAGCTGCGGGTGCCCGCAGCGCGGGCGCCGCTCGAGGACCCTGTGGGCTTCGTCCTTCAAAGTGGGAGCTGCTCGACGAGCCGGTGGGCTTCGTCGAGCAGCTCCTGCGGGCGCCGCTCGCCGTAGCCGGCTCGGATGCGGTGCAGCAGGCCGGGGGCGGCCGCCTCGATCCCGGGGGCGATCCGCTCCCACATCACCGAGGGGACCATGCGGTTGTAGGCGAAGCGCTCGGCCAAGATCAGCAGGCGCGCCGCCTCTTGCACCGGGGCGCCGTCACGCAGGTGCGCCCAGGCCCCGAGTCCGAACACGAGCAGGCCGGCGACGGGGAAGTCCAAGTGGACGTTGTCCGCAATCAGCCAGGCGACCGCATGATCCCGGGTCGCGGTGAACAGCATCTTGCCGCAGGCGAGATCCGCGTCGGTGCGAGCGTGGTGGGCGTGAGCCGCGAGCGCCGTCGCCTCGGAGAACAGGACCCAGGGCTCGAGGCCGGTTCGCGGAATCCCGGGAAACCCCAGGTCACGCATCCGCTCGACGCACGCACGATGCAGCGCCAGCCCCGCCTCGCGCTCGCCGCGCTCGAGCAGGAGCTCGGCGCGGCCGATCTCCCAGAGGGCGATGCCACCGAACAACCCGGTGCCGCCCTCGGCGAGGCGCCCGATCTCGGTCAGCTCCGCGTCGGCGTCCTGCGTGCGCCCGTCGGCGACGGCGCACATCGCCAGCAGCGAGCGCAGCTGGAGCTCGTCGTCGCGGGCGCCGAGCCGGGCCATGATCGGCAGCGCCGCGTGCGCGTGCGCCGCCGCCGCCGAGCGGTCACCGACGTGCATCGAGAGCTCGGCCAGCTGATTACGGATGACCCCCTCGTACCAGGGGCCGTCGTCCGCATGGATGAGCGCGAGCGCGCGCTGCGCGACGGCGATCGCAGCGTGCGGGTCGCCGGCGTTCTCGAGCGCGTAGCAGAGCCACTGGCTGGCGGCGAGCGCAGTGCTGCGGTCCGGGTCCTGCGCCAGCGGCTCGATCGCCGCTCGAAACGTCCCGGGGTCGGACTGGTCGAAGGCGAGCACGACCCTGACCATCCCCGCGAGGCGGGCATCGCCGCCGGTCTCGGGGCCCAGACGCTCGAGCAGGCCGCGCAGCGGCGCGGTCTGCCGGCCGCCCGCGATCATCGCGTTGCTGAGCACGATCGAGAGCGCCGCCCGGGTGATGTTCTCCAGCGCCGGCGGCGGACGCCAGTCGCCGACCGCCTCGGCGACGGCCGTGGCGAGGGTCACGAGCCGGACGTGCTCCCCCCGGATCATCCAGAACATCCCGAGCGGGGCGATCAGCTGCACGGCGGCGTCGATGTCGCCGGCGGCAATCGCGTCACGCAGCTCGTCGGCGAGGTTGACCTCCTCGGCACCGAGCGCGTCGATCGCCGTGAACTGCTCGGTGCCGGTCAGCTCTGCGCCGTGCTCTGATGCGTAGCCGATCGCCCAGGCCCGCCGTGCGGCGTTCGCCTCGGCGTCCTCCCCGGCGTCGATCAGCTGCATGCGGCCGAACTCGCGGACCGTCTCGAGCATCCGGTAGCGCACGCCGGCCGGCCGCTCGAGAACGCTGAGCAGCGACTGGTCCACGAGCGCCTGCACGGGCTCGAGCGCGCCTTCGCCGAGCACGTCGTCGGCGGCGTGCAGCGTGAAGCCGTCGTTGAACGGCGACAGGCGCCGCAGGGCACGACGCGCGCCGGGGTTCAGCAGGTTCCAGGACCAGTCGATCACCGCCAGCAGCGTCTGATGGCGGTCTGGCGCGCTGCGGTCCCCGCCGCGCAGCAAAGCGAAGCGGTTCTCCAGGCGGCGGTCGATCTCTTCGGCGGACATCACGCGGACCTTCGCGGCCGCGAGCTCGATCGCGAGCGGGAGACCGTCGAGCCGGGTGACGATGCTTGTAACCGCGGCCTCGTCCAGCTGGACGCCCGGGCGGGCGGCGACGGCGCGCTGCGTGAACAGCGCGACGGCGTCCGCGCGGTCCAGCTGGCCGAGCAGATAGACGTGCTCGGCGGCGATCGCGAGCGGCGCCCTGGAGGTCGTCAGGACCCTGAGGTCGGCGGTGCTCGAGACGAGAAAGGCGACGAGCTGGGCGATCGCATCGATCAAGTGCTCGCAGTTGTCGAGGACCAGCAGACTCGGGGCCTGCGCGAGCTGCTGGGCGATGCGGCCGCGCACGTCGGCGCGCTGCTCTGGGGTCAGAGCGCGCCGCGCACCGAGCGAGTCCCGGACGCCGAGCGCCGATCCGACCTCGCCGACGACGTCCTCCACCGCGCTCACGCCGGCGAGCTCGACGACGTGGACGACCGGGAGCGCCGCGTCGCGGGCGAGCACGTGGGCGAGCCGCGTCTTGCCGATTCCTCCCGGTCCGACGATCGAGACGACGCGCGTGCCGGCAAGCAGCGCCCGTAGGTGCTCCAGGTCGGCGTCGCGGCCGAGCAACGGCGTGGAGTCGTATCGCAGGCCGCCACGGACCGGCTGGTCGAGCGCGAGCAGCTCCCGCTGCAGACGCTGCAGCCACGCCCCGGGGTTCGAGCCCGTCCGCTCGCGGAGCTCGCGCCGGTAGCCCTCGTAGCGCTCCAGCGCCGTCGCCGGACCGCGAACTGCCGCCTCGCTGCGCAGCAGATCCGCCAGCAGGCCTTCGTCGCCGGGCCGCCGTCGATGCGCATCGATCAGCAGCGCCAGCGCGTCGGCATGCTTGCCGGTGCTGCTCAAAGCTCGCGCGAGAATCACGGCGGCCTCGCCGGCGTCGTCCTTGGCGCCGCGACGCAGATCGGACAGCGGCCCGGTGTTCTCCGCCGCGGTGTCCCGCAGCCCGCCGGCAAGCGCGATCGCCTCCCGCGCGAGCGCCGCGGCGGCGGGCGCGTCGAGCTCCAGCGCCGCGCGCGCCTGCCGGACGAGCGCACCGAGTCGGACGCTGTCGACCTCCGCGGGCTCCACCCCGAGTCGGTACCCGGCCGCGTCGCGGACGATCGCTTCCTCCCCGCAGGCGCTGCGGGTCCTCGAGACCAGCACCTGCAGGCTCTTGGTCGCGTTCGCCGGGAGCTCGTCGCCCCAGACGAGCTCGATCAGCTCCTCGCTGCGGACCGGCCGGCCGTGGCCGGCCGCCAGCGCCGCCAGCAGCGCGCGAGGACGCTCCCCGACGACGGTCGTCCCGCGCCAGCGGACGTCCTCCAGGAGGTTGAGCACGATCGCCACATGGTCAGTCTAAGAGCCTGTCTCGAGGCGCCACGCGGGCCCGCGCCAGCACGCACGAGAGCGCGCGCGGCCACCTCGCTTTGTATGAATTCTGACATCGGCACCGGCGATGCCAAGAAATAAGCCGCTCAGATTGTGAACGCGACCGACGCCGAGGCAAACGACGCGTAGAACACCTGGCCGACGACGTTGCGGTCCGGCTTCGAGACGACCACCAGCGGATAAGCGACGGTCTCCACATAACGCGAGACCGTGCCGCAATTGCGCAGCGCGTCCGGCTCTTACGGGTAGCGTCTGCGCAATGGCAAACGAGAGCACGAACAACGAGAAGGCCGCCGCCAAGGCGGACCACGAACCGCCGCCCGGGGCGCAGACGCGCGCCACCTGGACGGCGGCAGAGGTGTCGATCAACTACACCGCGAGCGCAAACTGGACCGTCCTGCGCACCCGCGAGAAGCCGGCGGCGGAGATCTTCTCCGTGTCCTATGTCGCCGATCGCGACGGCGACCGTCCGGTGACCTTCGTGTTCAACGGCGGCCCGGGCGCATCGTCGGCGTACCTGCACGTGGGCGTCGCCGGGCCGCGGCGGGTGGCATTTCCGCCGGACGGCTCGCTGCCGCAGTTGCCGGCGCGGATCGTCGGCAACGACGAGTCGTGGCTCGCGTTCACCGATCTCGTGTTCGTCGACCCGGTGGGCACCGGCTTCAGCCGTGTGATCGAGGACGCCGCCAAGGACGGCGAGGATGCGAAGAAGCCGGAAGAGGGCGATGGCGGCGATACGCGGAAATACTTCGGCTACAAGCGCGACCTCGAGTCGCTTTGCGAGTTCATGAGCCGGTGGCTCTCCCGCCACGGCCGCTGGGGCTCGCCGGTGTTGATCGCAGGCGAGAGCTACGGCGGATACCGGGTGGGCCGGCTCGTGCGGATGTTGCAGGAGACGGCCGGCATCGGGCTCAGCGGCGCCGTGTTGATCTCCCCGGCGCTCGAGCTCGCATCGCTCGCGCCGACCGATTACGACGTACTCGCGTGGGTCGACCTCGTGCCGACGATGGCGATCGCGGCTCTGCACCACCGGCGCTCGCGGGCGTTCGCGGCCGGCACGCCGCTCGAGGACGTTCTTGGCGAGGCGCAAAGGTTTGCGACGGGCGACTACGCCATTTTCCTGACGCGTGGCTTGTCGATGCCGGAGGCCGACCGCGACCGCGTGCTCGGGCGACTTGCGGACCTGATCGGCCTCCCCGCCGAGCTGGTCGCGCGCGCTGAGGGCCGCATCACGATCGGCGTGTTCACGCGCGAACTGCTCCGCGACGAGCGCCAGGTGCTGGGGCTGTACGACGCGACGATCACAGCCATCGATCCGTTTCCCGATCGCGAGCCGTTCGCCGGTCCGGACCCGACGCTCGCCGGTATCGGCCCCGCATACACGACCGCGATCAACCGGCTGCTGCGGTCAGAGATCGGCGTGGAGACCGACCGCGAGTACGTGGTACTGAGCGAGGAGGTGTTCGAGTCCTGGCGCGACGACGCGCCTGCGCACTTCTTCACGCCACCGGTGGGCGCCACTGACGACTTCCGCTACGGCATGGCGCTGAACCCGCACATGAAGGCGTTCATCGCGCACGGCCGCTACGACCTGATGACGCCGTACTACGCGAGCGAGCGGCTGCGCAACCTGATGCGCTTCGACTCGCAGACGGCCAGCCGGCTGTCCGTCCGCCACTATGGCGGTGGCCACATGTTCTACGCCCGGGAGGACAGCCGGCGCGAATTCAGCGCCGCGATTGCCACCTTCGTCGCCGAGGCAGTCGCACCGGCTTAGGGCGGGTGCCCTTAGGCCCTATCTCAATAACCCAGTGTGCGGAAGGCATTGAGGTAGGCCCTTAGGGCACGCTTAGTGGTCGTCCTCCGAAGTATGCAGCGAGTTGAAGGTCATAAGTCGCCGCGTGACCAAGAACGGTCAACCCATTCCGAAGACGGCCAGGTAACGAGGGCGTGCTCGTGCGGATAATCCGCCGCGCGCCCGGGCGATTTGTCCGTTTGATTTCGATTTTCAAGCTCAGACGGACGATCCGGCGCTGCGCACAACGGTTTGTCCGTCCGGACACGTCTTGTTCGCGTGCCGGCATCGCAAGTCCGCGACTACCGGGAGGTTGAGCACCACGCGGGGGCCAAACCTCCCGCGGGTCGTTTGCGTGAGCCGCACCCGCCTGATCCGGGTGAGGTTAGGCACCTCAGAGGTGCCAAACCTCCCGGGAGTGCAGTCCCGTCGCGCGCGGTCACGCTCGAGCGGCTGATCAGCGAGCGCCACGGCCTGTTGAAGGTCCAGCGACCTGCGCCAGCTCGGATCGACGCGACGGGAGACCGAGGCGCCGCCGTAACGAAACGGAATTGGGCGTAATGGGGCCTAAGGGCACCCTTTAGTCTGCGGTCATCTCGCGGTCCGTGCGTGGAACAGGCGTGATGCGGCTGCGCTCGAGCAGACGAGCAGGGCGACGCACCACGCGATCGCGATCCATGCCTCGTGCGCGGTGCTGGCGCCGGTCGAGGTGTGTCCCATCCACAACCCGCGCATCGTTTCGACGATTGGGGTGAACGGCTGCCGCTGCGCGAACGCGCGCAGCACGGCTGGCAGGGTGTGGCCGGGAACGAAGGCCGTGCTGACGTAGGGCAGGAACATGAGCAGCATCGAAAGCGAGCTGGCCGCCTCCGGGGTGCGGGCGAGCAGGCCGATGCCCGCGGCGAACCAGGACAGGGCGAGGATCAGGAGCACGATCATCGCGGCCGCTCCGATCCAGTGCAGTGGCGAGCCGGTGGGACGCCAGCCGACGGCGAGTCCGACGCCGATCACGAGCGTGGTCGCGATCAGGTTGCGGGCGAGGCTGGCGACGATCTGGCCGACGAGGATCGACGATCCGGCGATCGGCATCGAACGGAAGCGGTCGACGATGCCGTTGGTCATGTCGGTGGCAACCGCGACGGCGGTTGTGCCGGCGCCGACCCCGGCGCACAGCACGATCAGCCCGGGCACGACGTAGTCGACGTACCTCTCGCCGGTCCGCACGGCGCCTCCGAAGACGTAGACGAACAACAGCATGAGGATGATCGGGAGCATCAGCGCGGTGAAGAACGCTTCGGGGTCACGGAGCGAGCGCCGGATGTTGCGGATGATCATCACGCGTGAGTCGTGGAGTGCGTAGGCAAGCCTCATCGGGCCATCTCCGGGGATCGCTGGTCGGTAGGGTTCTGGCTGGTGAGCGCCATGAACACGTCGTCGAGGCTGGGACGGTAGGTCGTGACCTTCGCCGCCGGTATGCCGGCGTCCGCCAGCTCGCCGAGCATGCGCAACAGCTCGTCGGCGCTGCCGCTGGTAGCGAGGTCGATCGTGCGCAGCCGGTCGTCGCGGCTGGTCGCGTTGAGACGCTCGAGCGCGCCTCGGTACGCGGCATGATCGGAAAATTGCAGGCGTACGAGCTCGGCGCCGACGCTGCCCTTCAGCTCCTGGGGTGTTCCTCGCGCGATGATCCGGCCGTGATCCAACATCGCGATCGAGTTGGCGAGCTGGTCTGCCTCCTCGAGGTATTGGGTGGTCAAGAGCACGGTCACGCCCGCGTCCACGAATCGCCGTACGACCCCCCACAGCTGCTCGCGACTACGCGGGTCAAGGCCGTTCGTCGGCTCGTCGAGGAACAGCAGCTCGGGGCGCGCCACCATGCTGATCGCCAGGTCGAGCCGGCGCGTCATGCCCCCGGAGTAGGTGGCGACGCGTCGGTCGGCGGCCTCGAGCAGATCGAACTCGCCGAGCAGCTCCTTGGCTCGTGACCGCGCCGCGCGCCGGGACAGGCGCAGAAGCTGCCCGATCATCTCCAGGTTCTCGCGGCCGCTCAGCACGGCGTCGATGGCCGCGAACTGGCCAGTGAGGCTGATCGCCCGCTTCACGCCGATCGGGTCGCTGAGTAGGTCATGTCCGGCGATCGTCGCGCTGCCTGCGTCGGGTGCGAGCAGGGTGGCCAGGATCCGCACCATGGTCGTCTTGCCCGCCCCGTTGGGACCAAGCAGCGCCAGGACCGACCCGGACTCCACCACGAGGTCGACGTCGTCGAGGACGACGGTGCCTTTGAACGCCTTGCGGATTCCCTCCGCAACAACTGTGTATGACATAGACGTACTGTATATTGCGTACGCAGTTCGTGTCAAGTCGATGTCTAACGCGCGAGCAGCCTGATGCCAACGGATGAGGCGCCACCCCTTCCGCCGGGGCTGGATCTCCTGTGGGGCCGGCGCGGCGGCGGCCGTCGCGGCCCGAAGCCAGGCCTGTCGGTCGATGCGATCGTCGCGACCGCTGTCGCGATCGCCGACGCCGACGGCCTCGACGCCGTCTCGATGGCGCGCGTGGCTCAGGACCTCGGGTTCACGACGATGTCCCTCTACCGGCACATCACCAACAAGGACGAGCTCCTGCAGTTGATGTGGAACGCCAGCGCCGAGGGGGCCGAAGCGCTCGAGCTGCGCGGCGAGGACTGGCGATCCAGGCTGACGATGTGGGCGATCGTCCAGCGCGAGATGCTCGACCGCCACCCGTGGCTCACGCAAATGCCGATGGCCGCGCCGCCGATGGCGCCCAACTCCCTGACGTTCGTCGAGAAGGGCCTCGAGGCGCTCGACGACAGCGGCCTGACCGACGCCGACAAGCTCCGCGTGATCGGGCTGATCAGCTCCTATACCCTCAGCGAAGCGCGCATGGCCCACGACGCCGCGCGCGCCGCCCAGCAGGCGATGGCGGCAGCCGGCGGGCAGCCGCCGCCTGTGATCTGGAGCTTCGAATTGCTCCTGCGAGAGCTGATCGACCCCGCCACCTACCCGCGACTGCACCGGATCGCATGGTCGAGACTGGTCGGCGAGGAACCCTCAGGCGTGGCTGAGCCGGAGGAGTTCCGCTTCGGCCTCGACCGCATCCTGGACGGCGTCCAAGCGTTGATCGATTCACACAGCGACAGAGCTGAGAGCTGACAAGCACATCTCCGATTTCGCTTGATTTCGGCGCCCCTCCACTGTCCGTCGAGAATCGCATCGCGCTCAAGCGGCGCTCCATGTTGCCGACGCGAGGTCCTAAAGGATGCC
This sequence comes from uncultured Solirubrobacterales bacterium, assembly GCA_963709135.1. Taxonomy (GTDB): domain Bacteria; phylum Actinomycetota; class Thermoleophilia; order Solirubrobacterales; family Solirubrobacteraceae; genus Palsa-465. Next base: position 39,584 of record CAVPVI010000018.1, read on the forward strand.
GTCAAAAGCGTGCTCGGCGGCCCCGAGCAGCGGCGCGCGCGCTCCGAGCGCGCCCGCGCAGGGCGAGCGCCACCTCGCCCAAGACCCTCTCACGGTCACGAGCGTGGGGGCGCTCGTGACGCTCGAGGATCCCGCCACCCACCTCCACGGCTGCGACTTCCCAGGACTCGTGCGCAAGCGCCGCCACCGCCACCAGCGGTCCCTGCGGATGCGGGCGCAATGCGCGCGTCGGTCTGCCCCTCGCTCCCGTCGCGATCGCCGGCCCTTCGATCAGCAGCTCCGCGGCCACCAAGCGCCTGACCGTGTCATATTCGACAAATGGGGTCGCACGCTGCGCACGATCCGTCATTGCATACGCGGCAGAGCTGCCGATGACCGCTCTGCTTGCGCTCGTCACGGTTGCGATGTGGGGTGTCTGGATCCCGATGGCGCAGATCATCCCGGGCATACCCCAGCGCTCACGGACGTTCTACGTCACGGTCGGGAATCTCGCCTTTGCCACGTTCGCGCTGCTGATCGGCGGCGGCCATGTCGATGTCAGCTGGAGAACCTTCTGGCTGCCACTAACCGGTGGGGTGCTGTGGACAGCAGGCAACTTCTCCGCATTCCGGGCCACGGAGACGATCGGACTCGCGCGCGCCGCCGGAACCTGGACCCCGCTCAACATCATCGTCGCGTTCGTGTGGGGAGCCCTGCTGTTCGACGAGTTGGAAAACTTCAGCGCCACGCGATTCGTCCTGTTGGCTGCAGCGCTGATGCTCATCCTGATCGGAATGCTGCGCATCGTGGGCTCCCGAGACGCACCCGCCCCAGAAGCACCGTCCCCAGCCCTCACGGCAGTCCGAGACACTCCACCATCTCAATCCACGCCCGCTCGCCCGACCTCTGCAGACACCGTCAGATCCCGCACCGGCTGGCTATGGGCATGCGCAGCAGGAGTCCTGTGGGGAAGCTACTTCGTGCCGGCGCAATGGGCCGACGTCCCCGGACGAATCAGCGATCTTCCTCTCGCCCTTGGCATCTTCGCGGCAGGCTCAGTGCTGGCGTTCTCCAAGCACGAACCCAGACGGCTGAGCCTGCGAGTCACAACCCTCCAGATCGCGGCCGGCGTTGTCTTCGGCATCGGCAACCTAGCGCTCCTTGGCCTCGTTGCACGAGTGGGTACCGGTGTCGGCTTCACGATCGCCCAGCTCTCACTCCTGGTCAACACCAGCGTCGGGATCTGGGTCTTCAAAGTTCCGCAGCCAGGCTCACGCGCAGCCAGAACCGCGCTCACAGGCATCATGATCGCGGGCGTCGGCGGCTGCATAATCGGCGCGATGCGATAGCGCTCTGGCGCACAATTGCCGCTGGTGGCCGATTGTGGCCAGTTGCCGGCGAGGGACCAGTGGCCAGCTGCCGGCGAGGGACCAGTGGCCAGTTGCCGGCGAAGGACCACGGGACCGAGATGGGACGCTCGTGACAAGAAATCTACACTGATTTGATCGACTTATACAGAATTACAAGGAGACCGATTTGAGCACAACTGCTCCCGCAAGCATTCCCTCGACCGGGGCCTGGAAGATCGACAGCGTGCACTCGTCGGCGACCTTCACGGTCAGCCACCATGCGGTGGCAACCTTCAGGGGCCACTTCCACGAGGTCAGCGGAGCCCTCGAGAACGGCGTCCTGAGCGGCTCGGTTCAAACCGAGAGCATCGACCTCGGCACGCTTCCGCTGTTCAAGGAGCACCTGCTAGGCGCTGACTGGTTCGACATCGAGAACCACAAGACGCTGAGCTTCAGCTCGACCGACTTGCATGCGCACGGGGATCATCTGCACGCCGCCGGCGAGCTGACGATCAAGGGAGTAACCCGGCTCGTAGAGATCTCCGGCAACGTCCGCGGCCCGGTGCCGGTGCCCAATCACGACGGCACCAGCTCCGACCGCCTGGGCCTTGACCTGACCACGACGATCAATCGCCGGGACTTCGGCATCACCGGGGAGGGCGGTGCAGCCGACGCGGTGACGATCCAGGTCTCCCTCGAGCTGGTCGCCCAGTAGCTCGGCGCCAGCGCCAGCGGCTCTGGAGAGCCGCTGGCGCGACACGCCAGCGCCGGCGTCGACTGGCCGCGCCCCGAGTTCGTCCTGACACACGCCGCAACGGCGTTGACTGGCGGCCTCGCGCAAGCCATTCGGAGCTCGTGGTAGCGAGCGTCGGCGTGTCGGACGGACAAACCTCTGCGTTCAGCGCCGGATTGTCCGTTACGGCCCGAAAATCTGCATCTCACGGACAAACGGTCCGCCCACGAGCAGGTTTGTCCGTTCGAGCACGGCGCCGGCGGGCTAGGATCGTCGGCGAAGAGTAGAGCGACGCACTAGCCCGGGGGTGCTGTTTGACGGAAGACGCTGGATCGGGATCGGAATCGGGCTCGGGGATCTACAGCATTGGCGCGGTGTCGCGGATGCTGGGGCTCGAGCGCGCGACGATTCGTAACTGGGAGGAGCGCTTCGGGATCATCGTGCCGGAGCGCAGCGCCGGTAGCCAGCGACTATTCTCCCGTCGTGATCTCGAGCGGCTACGGTTCGTCGCGGCGCTCGTGAAAGGCGGGATGAGCGCGGCTGCGGCGCACGAACGCCTGGAGGAATATCTTGCGCAGGGACGCTCGCTGGGTCAAGACCAACGCGAGGAGGACGCAGTGGCGCTGCTGGTTCTGCTCGCCGAGCACAATCGGCTCGCGGCCGAGCTCACCGAATACTTCCTGCACACCGAGGGCTACAACGTCGTGAGCGTGTTCGACTACGAACACGCCCTGTCGGACTACGAGCAACTGCTCCCGCAGGTGGCGATTGTCGATCTGCTGATCGCGAGCGGCGACGGGCTGGCGTTGTGCCGCTCACTCAAAGAACAAGGCCTTCCGGCGCTGTTGGCGATCTCGACCTTAGCGACCAGAGAAGCGGCGTTTGCGGCGGGCGCGGACGCATTCTTGCTCAAGCCGATCGACCCACTGCGGTTGGTGTCCACGATCAAGGACCTGCTCGGCACCAGTGCACTGGCTCGAACCTCATACAAGAAAGAAGACCGATTGTGACCAGAAGACTCAAGCACCCGTCCGGCTTTGCTGCCGCTCGAGTCACATGCGGCCAAACCCGTGGCTGAGCAGCGCCTGCGCTCTGGCCGGGAGCGGTTGGATCTGATCCTGGGTGGCGGTCTGCCCGCGAACGCGATCGCGATCATCGCGGGGCTGCCGGGTTCGGGCAAGACGATCCTCGCCCAGCAGTACGCGTTCTACAACGGCACCAGCGAGCGCCCGGCGGTGTATCTCTCGACCGTCAGCGAGCCGGTGGAGAAGATCCTGCGCTACGGGCAGGGCTTGACCTACTTCGACGCAGCGATGGTCGGCAGCAGCGTGATCTACGACGACCTCGGCGGGACGCTGAGCGAGGGCGGGTTGACGGCAGTCATCGAGCGGGTCGTAAAGCTGATCAAGACGCTGCGGCCGGGGTTGATCGTGATCGACAGCTTCAAGGCGCTGGCGGCGTATGCCAATAGCGCGTCGGAGTTTCGCCGCTTCTTGCATGATCTCGCCGGATGGCTGAGCGCGTTCCCGACGACCTCCCTATGGGTCGGTGAGTATAGCGGCAGCGACGCGATCGGTTGCCCGGAGTTCGCGGTCGCGGACGCAATCATCGAGCTCGGCACCGCCTATACCGGGGCCCGGCAGCGACGCTGGCTACGGGTCGCGAAACTGCGCGGCAGCGCGTTCGCGGGCGGGTCTCACACCTACCAGATCTCCGCCGACGGGCTCGAGGTATACCCCCGGCTCGCGGACCTTCCCGACCGCTCCAGCTATGACATCGACCAACCTCGGCGCTCCTCGGGGATCGCGGCGCTGGACGAGATGCTGCGCGACGGCTACTGGGCGGGATCCTCGACGATGTGCGCCGGCCCCTCAGGCGCCGGCAAGACGCTGATGGGACTGCACTTCATCTTCAACGGCGCCCGCCAGGGCGAACCGGGCGTGATCGCCTCCTTGCAGGAGAACGATACGCAGCTGGAGCGCGTCGTCGGCAAGTTCGGGTGGTCCCTGCGGGAGCCCGGGATCGAGACGATGTACCGCTCACCAGTCGATATCCATATCGACCAGTGGGTCTACGAGCTACTCGAAACCGTCGCCCGGGCCGGCGCTAAACGTGTGCTGATCGACAGCCTCACCGACCTCTTGTACGCCGCCGGTGACGAGATGCGCTACCGCGAGTTCATGTACTCCCTCACCCAACGCTGCTCACGCCAAGGCGTGAGCGTGTTCATGACCACCGAGATTCCCGACCTCTTCAACGCCAACCAACTTTCCGAGGGGGGTATCTCGCACATGTCCGACAACGTGATCCTCCTGCAGTACGTCCGCGAGCACGGCGCAATCGACCGCGCACTCGCCGTCCTCAAAACCCGCGCCAGCCGCCACGAACCCGACATCCGCCAGTTCACGATCACCAAAGACGGAATCCGCCTCGCGCAACACCACACAAATTGACCTCAGCGTCTGTATGTCTTCTGCGGGTGCCCTTAGAGCCTGTCCGAATCACCCCGCGCACGTCTGGCGGCGGCGGACCGGCGCGATACGGCACGCTGCCGTTGCGAGTAAGGGTAATTGAGACGGCTCTAAGGACCTCACTATCTACCGGTGCATACTGGCCGTTGGCTAGGTTGTGGATCGTCCTTGACCCCGTCACACTTCCTCACTTGCATTGGCGTGCGATCCGTCGCGCACCGCCCCCAACGGAGGAGATCGCGTGATCGACCAAGTCAACGGAACCACACCCGGGCTGCAGGACGCCGAGGCGGCGGTCTACAACATCGGTGCGGTCTCACGAATGCTTGGGCTTGACCGCGCAACGATCCGTAACTGGGAGGACCGCTTTGAACTGGTGCGACCCGAACGCAGCACCGGTGGCCACCGGCTGTTCTCCGGCGAGGAGGTCCAGCGACTGCGGTTCGTCGCCGAACTGGTCGCCGACGGAGTGCGCCCGGCGGCGGCGCACCGACGCCTGCAGGAGCATCTCGCGCACGAACGGTCGCTGCCTGTGCATGAGCCCATCGCCGACGCTGCGCTGTCACGCGTGTTGCTAGTCGAGCCTGACTGGCGCGGAGCTGAGCTGACGAAACACTGCTTGCGAAGCGAGGGCTATGAGGTCATCACCGTTGACGCGGACGGAGCGCTTTCTTCCTACGAGCAGCTGCGTCCGCAGTTAGCGATCGTCGACCTATTCATTCCCGGCGGCGCGGGGTTGCCGCTATGTCGTTCGCTCAAAGAGCAGGGCCTTTCCGGGCTGATCGCGATCGCGGCCCTGCCGATGCCCGAGCAAGCGCTGGAGGCGGGCGCTGATGCGTTCCTGCTCAAGCCGATCGACCCGCTACAGCTCATCTCCAGCGCCAAGGATCTGGTCAGTCGGGATCCTCGCCCGACGCTCGAGACGCTCGCCTTCGCGACCAGCACCCGTCGAAATCACCTCGCCAATCCAGACCGCCGCCGCAGCCACCGGACGCGCGCACTCGCCGCTGCCTGACCCGAACCTGGTCGCGAGCTCTGATCGACTCCGCAGCCGCGCCACCGTCGTGCGCGAGGGACGTCCATAACGAGGAGTTCTCGCGGGTTACCTGTTCAAGAGCACGGTGAAGCATCGATAATCTGTGGCGTGAGAGTCATGCCCACGCTCGCAGGATCCCTTCGATGAATGAACCGTCGCCGTTGGTCCGGTTGCTGCTCGCAGACGTCGACGGGACGCTCGTTACGCAGGACAAGCTCCTCACCGAGCGCGCGATCGAGGCAGTGCGCGGCCTGGGCGATGCGGGGATCCTGTTCGCGGTTACGAGCGGCCGGCCGCCCCGCGGGATGCAAATGCTGATCGAGCCGCTCGCGCTCAGCACGCCGATATCCGCCTTTAACGGCGGGCTGATCGTGGAGCCTGACATGACCGTCATCGAGCAGAAGGTGATCCCCGATGAGCTCGTCGATCCGATCGTTGCGAGGCTGGGATCGTCCGGAGTCGACGTGTGGGTCTACCACGGCGCTGGCTGGTTCGTTCGGGACCTGAACGCGCCGCACGTGGCGCGTGAGGCGTTCACGGTCCAGTTCGATCCGACTCTTGTGGCGAGCTTTGACGGTCTCACGAACGGCATCGCGAAGATCGTGGGCGTCAGCGACGATCACGACTTGATCGCGTCGGTGGCCAGCGCCGCGCACGACGAGTTCGGCGATCACGTCTCCGTTTCGCGATCGCAGCCCTACTACGTGGATGTCACCCACCCGCAGGCCAACAAGGGTGGGGTGGTCGCGTTCCTGTCGGCGAGGTACCAGATCCGGTCCGAGCAGATCGCGACGATCGGCGACATGCCGAACGACGTACTGATGTTCGCGCATTCCGGCCTGTCGATCGCGATGGGTCAGAGCGACCGAGAAGTTCAGCGTGCCGCGCGACGCGTAACGACGTCCAATCAGGAGGAGGGCTTCGCCAACGCCGTTGGCCGTTTCATCTTGCCATCTAGGGCCGGCCAGCCGCAGCGCGGCTAGGATTCTGCGTCGAGCGCCCCGTGCCTCGCGCTTCCAGCACGAAGTTCAGCCTAGAGGCGGGCAGCGCCTCGTGCTCACGGATCGCCGGCGTGACGGAGCCCGAACTCCCAGATCGACTTGGTGGCGTCGATCTCTCGAGACGCACGGCCGAGGAAGAGGCTCAGCAGCAGCCCGTGATGCCCGCCGGGCCAGGTGTGACCGGCCCCGCGTGAGGTCCACAGCGACACTTCGCCTGGCTGGCCCTCCGTGCCGTAGGTCGTCCGAGTGAGTGTCGGGCTCACGGCGACTTGCGACGGTGGCGCCGTGATCCCGTTGGCCAGCGCCCACGCTCGTGCGGCGTCGGGGACACTTTCGTTCCAACGTTGCGTGCCACTGCCCCCGTAAGGGTTGATCCTGTCCTTCGTGCCGTGGAACGACACGATCGGGACCGACCGGTGCACCGGGACGGCCGGCGAGCGCAGCCCTGCCACCGCACCTACCGCCTGGACTAGCTCAGGGTGAATGCTGGCGAAAAGGCTCGACATCCGAGCACCGCCGGACATCCCTGTGAGGAGCACACGACGATGATGCGCCCGATGTCGGCGCAGGAGCTCGGTGGCGAGGCCGGCAATGTAGTCGACGTCCTGGCTGGCGTCCCACTCGTAGCCACTTCCGATCGGCTCGATTGCCTGAGGAAATACCACGACGGCGCCCGCGGTTTGGGCGAGTTGCTCGAAACCGGACAGGCGTGCCTGGCGAGCTGCGGTCGAGCGTGTGCCATGGAGGCTCATGACTACCGCCGAGACCGGCGCGCCCGGTGGGGGCTCGGCCAAGAGATAGGCGCGATTCGCGTCGCCTGCAGTGATTACCTGCTTCTGGAGAGCCACGGCACCAGTATCGCCGTCTGCCAGTATCGCCGTCTCACACTCGCGGGCGCAAGCGCTGCGAAAGCGATGTGCCGGCCGGCCCAGGTCCGGACCTGCTCCCAAACGTCCCCAACGTGCTTGAGCGATGATTCTGCGACAAGCTCTGGGGGAGGGTTCGGGAAGTTGCCAGCCACGCGGCGGCTGCTACGTCGCGGTCCGCGCGTCTCGAACGGAGACCACGAAGCCTTCATGCTCGCCTCGAGCTTGGTGGAAGTTGCGGTGAAAATAGCTCGTCACTGCCGTGCCCCACTCGGGGTTGGAACCGATGATCACCGCCACCGACTCTTTCACCGAACGTAGCCAGAGTGCTTGCAGCGCTGGGGCTTTCATGTTGGCGGGGACCGCCGAGAGCCCGTGGTCCAGGACGCGTTCTTGGCCGAGCCAGTCGATCACCGACGGGCAGCCGTTTGTCGACGCCGTGAAACGGTCATCCAGGATCGGGATCGACGGGTCCGTGGACAGGATGCAACCGCGCGCCGGGAGCGCGTTGCCGACGATCGGCGTGACAGTGCGCGCGGCCGCCTGCGAGGCGATCGCCTGGACCCGGAGATTGACCATCGCGATGATCACCGCGAGCGCGGCGCCGGTGACAAGGGTCGCCGCGACGAGCCGCACGACCGCTGCGGCGTACGCGGTACCCGCGCGGACGATGCGCCAGGATATCCGTGGTCGTAGGCGTATCGCGATCGTTCCGTAGACGATCGCGACGAACGGTGCGATGAACGCCGGGTAGTGGTAGTAGAAGGTGGGCGCAAAGTAGAGACCGGCACCGATCAGCACGGCTGCGATCACGGCGATCGACTCGACGCTGTCGAGCGCGAAGTGCGGCCGTCGCAAGAACGCCACCAGGCACAGTGCGGCGATCGCTGCGCACACGCCATCGAGCAACCACGTCGGCGAGTTGCCGGCGCTCGTGACCGCCGTGTAGAGGCCGGGCAGGCCAGTGAGCGCTGCCAGGCGCGCAGGATCCGCATAGCCGCTGCTGTTGCGGATCGCTTGGATGAGGATGACCTGGTGATAGAACCCGCTCGGCGTCGCGATGATGAATGGCAGCGTGGAGAGCAGGAAGCCAGCTGCGCCGCCTGCGATCCAGGCGAGCCGGGCGCGAAGCCCGCAGCGCCACAGCACGACGAGGACCGCGACGAACGGGAACAGCGCCCATAGTTTCGTCGCGCCGGCGAGCCCGAAGAGGACCCCAGCGAAGAGAACGCGCCGCCACGAGCGGCTGATCCGCTCGCCTCCCTCATACCCAGGTTCAGCTGCGGAACCCCCCTCGTACAGGCATAGCAGCCCGGCGAGACAGAGGAACACGAGCAGCGGCTCGATCAACACCGTCTGCGCCGCCTGCACGAACCCCGGGAAAGCCGCCATCGAGACGGTCGCGACCAAAACCTGCAGCGTTGGTCGCCGGCGCAACAGCAGTCCCAGCATCGCGACGTTCGCGCTGCTCACGCCGTCGATGAAGATCCGCGACGCTTCGAACGCGCTCGCGGTGCCGATCGACGACGCGAGCGCCGCGAACGGCGCGAGCCAGACGGTGACCAGCGGCGGCTGCAGGAAGGCAAAGCTTTGGTAGGGCAGCAGCCCGTGGACCAGCGCCAGCGCGGCGGCGAAGTACACGCCGTCGTCGTACTCGTCCATCCCGCCAAGGTGGCCGCGGACCAGTGACTGCGTCAGCAGTAGGCCCAGAGCCGCCATCGACACGGCGCCGATCGTGACCACATTACGCACCGCGAGCCGGCGCCGGCTCAGCTGATCTCCCGAGCGCCGACCGTACTGGCCGGGCACGACCGCACGGTCCGCAGTCGGCTCGTCAACGGGTGCGATACCGGATACGTCGACGTTCATCTCAGCTGTCGAATCGTTGGAGCCTCCGGCAATCTCTGTCGCTCGAGTCAGTGATATCCCACTGGTCATGAGGGCTACCTGGTGAACCGCGCAATTTACAGTGATGCCGATATCAGGGCTTGGATTAGTACTTTGGTAAGGTGCTCGCGAGTTGTGTTGACCCAAAACGGCTCCCCTGACGCCGGTTTGGGTTACCCAGCATGCGATCGGCGACGCTCGCGCCGAGTAGCCACACCGCGTCGCCGATCGGCAGCGCAGAGCGAGCGCTCGTGGGCCACCGACAGGCAGCACCCCTCCCACGCCCGCAGCCCACACCCGTACCAAACCGGCCTTCCAAACCGCGGGCCCGCGGTCGCAGCGCCTACGTTCGGAGGCTGGTCGACAAACGTCGCGGATTTCGTCGTTTTTCGCCCAGGCTCCGCTCGCGCGGGCGCCGTGGATGATCGCGCTCGCACCACAAGCAGCTCGAGCGCGCGCGCTCGGCCTTCACACTACCAAGGACGCCGCTACCGCGGCTTTCATCACCACGCACACCGACGTCACGAATCCCGCGAGTGTCTCCGGCGTGCTGGCGCAGGCGGCCGCGGCGCACGGTGCGGTCGAGCTGGTCCTGAACGCCGCCGCCGCGTACGGCGGCGAGCGCACCGGGCCCTTCGGCGACGGGCCGATTGCCGAAGCCGACCTCTCGGGCTTTGACTCCTGGCCGACGGCTCCAGCCCGCGCGGCCTTCTCGTTTCTGCCCGCCAGCGGGCGATTCGCGATCGCACAGGGACGGCCGGCGACCCTGGTGCAGGTCACCGGCGGCTCGGCGCGGCGCGCGATGCCGGAGCGAGGTCTGTGGGCGGCGGGATCATTCGCCGTGCGAGCGATCACCAACGCGGCCGCGCCAGCCGGCGATCAGGCCGTGGGGAAGCCGTGCCACTCGTGTACGCGAGGCGCGTTGCCGAGGCGACGACTCTGCGGCCTCACCTTGGCGTCGTTCGCAGGTCTGTCCCGGACCACATACACAATCAATGCGCCGATCGCGGCGAGGCCCCAGAGCCCGATCAATACGGCGAGAACGATAACCCCAACCATGCCTACTCCCTTCCGATTGCGGTGGGCGCAGCGTCAGAACCTCGGAGCGAGTTCATCAAGAGCGCAGCGAGCCCAGCACGACCATTTACCGTTCGCTACCCGCCGCCGGATGAGGCTAAACCAAGCACATCCGGCGTAAGGCGCGAGCAGAAGTTGCGTTCCCGGTAGACCGTTGCGGGTAGGCTAAGCGCCTACTCAATAACCCCGGAATGAGGTGATCGTACGAACCTAGCCGCCGGGATCTATGGAACGATCACCGTCGGTTCGCTTCTGGCGATCGAGAGCGCGCGACGAGAGAGCTATCTCGACACGATCGTTGCGGTCCTGATCGCCCTGCTCCTGTATTGGACCGCGCACGCGTACGCCGAGCTCGCATCGCGGCGCCTGAAGGAAGGCGAACCCCTGACGCTCGACGGCCTTGCGAGCTCGATGGCGCACGAGCTCTCGATTCTGGTCGGAGCGAGCATCCCGTTCGGCGCATTGCTTGTGGCATGGGCGATCGGTGCACCGCTCACGAGCGCCGTGACCGCGGCCGTCTGGACGTCCGTCTCGACGATCGTGGTGATCGAGATCGTCGCGGGGCTGCTCGCGGACAAGGCGGGACGCGAACTGATCGCGCAGATCGTGTTCGGCGCGCTTCTCGGGGTCGGGATCTTGGGACTCAGACTGGTGCTAATGCACTAATAGCGAGTCCCGCTAACGACTTGACGAACTTTCATTTAAGTAGTTATGCTTCTTGTCTGAATCAGACTAGAGAACTTCTTCAAATGGATCCGAGTGGATACATTTTGATGAGGTTAAAGAGGTGTTGGTGAGCTTCCGTGGTGTCCAGGTGGAGCGACGATCGAGCGCCAACCCGGCTCGGTGGCTGCCACGCGCTCGTCGGGCAGGTCGAGATCTGCGCGGAGGCCGTGAATCGTCAACCGGCTCGCGTCGCCGGCATGGTTGAGGCATGCACCGCTCCGATGCCGGCACCCGGCAGGCTGGAGATCCAGCGCACGGCGGATGCCGAGGGCATCGTTCTGGCACTCCGGGGCGAGCTGGACCTCGCGAGCGCACCGGAACTCAAGCGAGAGCTCGAGCACATAGAGCTGATCGATCATGGACGCCTGCTGATTGACCTCAGCGACCTGCAATTCATGGACTGCACGGGACTCACGTTGTTGATCAGCGCTCAGAAGTCGGCCCAGACTCACGGCCACCGGCTCGCGTTGCGCCGCGGACTGCGCCAGGTCCAGCGGCTGTTCGAGCTGGCGGGAATGCGTGACGGGCTCACCTTCGAGGAGTAGCCCTACAAGCGGTCAGCCCGGGCAGGAGCGAGGTGCGACGGCGGTGGTCGCCTCGTGTGAGATATTGATGCGATGGAGCAACGCATCAGCCTGGTGACCCTGGGCGTTGAGGACCTTGCGCGCGCTCGTAGGTTCTATGAGGCGCTCGGGTGGACGGGCGCTCAGCAGCCGGACGGCGAGGTCTGCTTCTTTCAGGCCGGCGCCATCGTGTTCGGACTTTGGACAGCTCTTGGCGGTCATGGCGCAGCGGGGATCGAGTTGGCCCACAATGTCCGCTCGCCTGAGAAAGTCGATGCCGTTCTGGCCGAGGCGCAGCGCGCCGGCGGCACCGTAATTCGCCCCTCTGGTCGAGCCGACTGGGGAGGCACGACCGGAGCTTTCGCTGATCCCGACGGTTACGTGTGGGAGGTGGCCCACAACCCCGCCTGGACGCTCGACGACGACGGCAGCATCCACATCTAGTGGGCTGTCCTGTAGCTGTAACTCTCGTTCCGCAACGAGAGCTGTAAGGGTCTATCGCGAGCGAAAAATCGGGCATGGCATGTGCGCCCGCGGTCCGCTGCTGTGATGGTCCGGTGGTCTGAGCGATCCCGGCGGAATCGACGTCGCGGCCAAATCGAGCTTCGTCGAGCTGGGTCGATCAAGCGGCTACATCCTTGGGCAGCGCTTTGGCTGTGAACGTAGGCCTGCCGATCATCAAATCCGGGGTTTGATATGTCAATTACGCGCCTTTCGGCCGCTAACAACCATCAGAATGCTGGCGCGTCTACGTCGGACGCGTCCCTGCGTGGGCTCATAACGCGCTTGCAGAGCCTGCACGATCAACGCCTGTCGAACCTCGGCGCCGGCCCCAAGGCCGGCGTCGACGGGTATCTGACAGTCCATCAAGAACCCGAACGAGCCCCCAGTTGCCCCTGGCCAGTCCGACCGAGAGCCACAACATGAACGAAGGGATGCTTGCCGAGACCTTGCCACCCGGCCCGCACACGCCGTTGGCGGCCGCCGTGCGTGAGATCGGTGAACTGCCGGTCCTCGACCGGACCGTCGTGCGAGTCCTGGCGCTGTGCCGCGATGAGGACTCATCGACTGCCGAGATGATCGCCACGCTGGAGAACGACACCGCATTCGCGGCCAACCTGCTGCGGTTCGCGAATTCCGCCCACGCCGCACGGCCAATGCGGGTGCGAACGATCCGCCAAGCCGTGATGATGGCCGGGCGCGAGCGGATCGGGCGCCTCGCGCTCGAGACCGCGACCTGCCGGTTCTTGGAACGCGCAGCGGGTAACGGCCACGCGTCGGTCGGACTGATGCAGGCCCACGCCACCGCGGTCGCGTCATACTCGCTCGAGGTGGCTCACAGAACAGGCGCCGACGTCGAGATCGCTCATCTCGCCGGACTCCTGCACGACGTCGGCAAGCTGGTGATGCCACTCGCGTTCGGGGAAGCGGCGCTGGACGAGATCGCCGCCAAGGCCCCTGCCGGCCAGCAGCGAGCGCAGCTGGAGAGAGACCGGTTCGGTTGCGATCACGCAACCGCCGGCGCAATGCTCGCCGAGGCATCGCGGCTGGACCCGCAGGTCATCACCGCGATCCACGCTCACCACGACCCCGAGACCGAGCCCGCCCCCGAAACCGCCTGCGTGCAGGTCGCCAATTCACTCGTCGGCATGCTGATGGGCATCGACCCCGACCCGGCCCTGCTCGAGCAGGCACTCAGCGTGCTGGAACTGCCGGCCACGGTCCTCGACGAGCTCGTCGAGCGCGCCGGGCTACAGCTCGGTAGTCAACCATCGCTCGTGCCCGTCGCCCCCGGGGCGCTCGCAGCGAGAATCGCCGAGCTCGAGCGGCGGGCGTGCACCGACGAGCTGACCGGACTCGCGAACCGTCGCCACTGGCGCGAACAGGCACGCGCGCTCCTCGAAGCACAGGGCGGCGCCGTGCTGCTGTGCGACATCGACCGCTTCAAGCGCGTCAACGACCGCCACGGGCACCTCACCGGCGACCTCGTGATCGCCGAGATCGCCCGCATCCTCTCCCACCACGGATTCGCCGGACGTCTCGGCGGCGACGAGCTCGTGCTCTGCGCCAGCGGCTCTCGCCAGGACATCCATGCGACCGCCGACCAGATCCTGGAGCAGGTACGCGCAGCCTTCCCCCAGGGAGCAATCGGGGGTTGGAAGGCAGGCCTGTCGATCGGCGTCGCGCTCACCGGCAGCTCTGACAACGACATCGGATCGCTCATGAAAGCCGCCGACAACGCGATGTACAAAGCCAAACGCGCCGGACGCGGCCGCGTCGCCTTTTCCGACTGACCAGCGCACAGCAGATCAGCCGCCGGCGCAGCGCTCACGATGCTTAGGGTGCCCTTAGCTGTACCAATGACCAGCCGGCGGGTGGGCGTCCGTTTTCGACCGCGCTGATCGAGCGACCACATACCAAGACGCTTTGGGGTTAACCCCACTCTGGGTTTGGGGGCTGGCAGCTCGCGGACGCCTGCGGGCCTCAGTGACAGGGAACCTTCGCCTCGCCAGGCTGCAGGCATGTCAACTTCACACCCCCGCAGTGCTTCGCGACTTCGCTCCTCGCCAGTCGGGCCGCTCGCGCGCTTCGTACGTGCGAGCGCCCGTGCGGCCTCCCGGCGCCCCAGGCTGACGGTCGCCTTCTGGCTCGCTCTGATCGCCGGCTGCATGGTGCTCGGCTCGCTATCAGGAACGCGCGAGCTTTCGGATGCCGCGAGCAACGTCGGCCAGTCCGCGCAGGCACAGGCCCGCCTGACGCGCGCCGGCATCGAGGATCCCGCCGCCGAGAATGTGCTTGTGCGCTCGCGCAGCGCCCGGCGGACGTCGATCGCAGTTTCCGTGCTCACCCGGCGTGCCCGTGAGCTGAGGAGCGTGCGGTCCGTCGAGAACGCGCAGACGATCCCGTCGCTGTCGCGGGCCGGTGGCGCAACCCAGCTCGTGGTCGTGACGCTGGGCGGCGACCCTGATGATGCCGGTACTCGCGTGGTCGGTCTGGAGCATCTACTCACGGGACTGGCGACTCACTCTCCCGGCGTCAGCTTCCTCGAGGAGGGCGACGGCTCTGGAGACCGCGCCATCAGCCAGGTCGTCGATCAGGGGCTGCACCGGGCCGAGCTGATCTCGGTGCCGTTGACCCTGCTGATCCTCGTGCTGGCCTTTGGTGCCGTGGTCGCCGCGTCGGTCCCGTTGCTGCTGGGCGCAACTTCGGTGACCGCGGCGCTGGGAGCGCTCGGGCTGGTGTCGCGGATCGCGCCCAACGGTTCGAGCACCGCGCCGGTGGTGGTGCTGATCGGACTCGCGGTCGGGGTCGACTACTCGTTGTTCTACATCCGCCGTGAGCGTGCCGAGCGCGCCGCCGGGGCCGGCCGGCAGGCCGCGCTCGAGGCCACCTCGGCGACCGTCGGGCGGGCGATCCTCGTTGCCGGCGGGACCGTGGTGATCGGGCTGGCCGGCCTGCTGTGCACGGGTTTTTCCGTGTTCACCTCGATGGCGCTCGGCGCGATCCTCGTCGTGGTGATCGCGGTTATCGGCTCGCTCACCGTGCTGCCCGCAGTTCTGGAGCTGCTGGGCGACCGGGTCGATCGCGGCCGGCTGTGGCGGGCGTCGAAGAAGAATCGGGTTGGCGCGCTCACGCGGTGGGATCGGTGCTCAGCCGCCGTGACCGGTCACGCACGCCTGTCGCTGGCTGTTGTCGCGATCGTGCTCGGTGGCCTGGCGGCGCCGATCCTCGGGATGCGCACGGCCACCCCGGGCCTCGACGACATGCCGGCCGACACGCCGGTGGTCATGGCCTACCGCGCCATCGAGCAAGCGTTTCCGGGAGCCGCTGACACGGCCGAGCTGGTCGTGACCGGCGACCGCCTGGGCAGCCAGGGGGCCGAGCGCCGCCTGCGCGAGCTAGGAAACGAAGGCGAGCGGATCGCCCACGGCCGCGGCCCGGTGTCGTTGCGCGTAGCGGCGAACCAGCAGACGGCGATGGTGGCGATCCCGGTCTCCGGCGCCAACGTGGCTGTCGAGAACCGCGACGTCGAGGCGCTGCGCCAACGCCTGGCGCCGGCGACCTCCCGCCTGCTGGCGGGCGCACACGCCGAGCTGACCGGCGACGACGCGGAGAGCTACGACTTCACCCAGCGGATGTCGACAGCCACCCCGCTCGTGATCGGCTTCGTGCTGGCCCTTGCGTTCGTGCTGCTGGTCGGCGCCTTCGGCTCGCCGCTGCTTGCGCTCGCGGTCACGACGCTGAACCTGCTGTCGGTCGGCGCCGCGTTCGGTGTGCTGGTCGTCGTCTTCCAGCACACCTGGGCGCAGTCGCTGCTGGGCTTCAGCTCCGACGGCGCGATCGTCAACTGGCTGCCGCTGTTTGCCTTCGTCGTCCTGTTTGGGCTCTCGATGGACTACACGGTGCTGGTCCTGGAGCGAGCCAGTGAAGCGCGGCGCGGCGGGGCCGGGGCGCGGGACGCCGCCGCGCAGGCGCTGGGCGCAACCGGGTCGACGGTCACGAGCGCAGCGATGGTCATGATCGCCGTGTTCTCGGTGTTCGCCACCTTGCCGCTGCTGGAGTTCAAGCAGCTGGGGGTCGGTCTGGCGGCGGCGGTGGCACTCGACGCCACCCTGGTGCGTGGCGTGGCCCTGCCCGCCCTGCTGACGCTGCTTGGCGACCGCGGGCTGCGGCCCGCGGGCGTCCCTCGCCGCAGGGATGAACGTGACTGGGATCATGTGATGCATGGGGCAGCGCTGGAAGCGAGCCATGAGTGATCACCGGGATCTTGCGCTGCTGCTGCGGCGAGGCGAGCTGTACCCGTCGAGCCTGCTCGTGGCGGTGGGAACGGTGGTGTGGGCGCTGACCGGCGCCCACTACTTCTGGCCGATCTGGATCATGCTCGGGCTCGCCTGCCTGCTGGGTGTCACGGCCGCGGTGCGCTGGGGAACCCAGCCGGCAGCCCACGGGGCGCGGGCACAGCGCACGGTGGGCGCGATCGGAGTGCTCACCTCGACCGTGCTCGCCTGGATCTGGCTGATCACTGGGCGGGGTTACTTCTGGCCGGTGTGGGCGATGCTCGGGTTTGCCGTCCTCTCGGTCAGCGTCTGGCTCGCGCGGATCCCGGCCACGCGCTCATTGGAGGTGCGCGTCGACGAGCTGACCCGTACCCGAAGCGGAGCGCTGGACGTCCAGGCCGCGGAGCTGCGGCGCATCGAGCGCGACCTGCACGACGGCGCGCAGGCACGCCTCGTGGCGCTGAGCATGCACCTCGGCCGCGCCGAGGAGCGGCTGTCTGATCGCCCCGAGACGGCGGACCTGGTGCGCCGAGCTCGAGCAGAGGCGACGGCGGCGATCGCCGAGCTGCGTGACCTGGCACGCGGCATCTCGCCGCCCGTGCTGGCCGATCGCGGCCTGGAAGCGGCAGTCAAATCGTTGGCCGATCGAGCTGGCCCGCAGGTGTCGGTCAATGCCAGCCTGCCACGCCGGCTGGCACCGGTCCTCGAAACCGCGGCCTATTTCGTCGTCGCCGAAGCGCTCACCAACGCCGCCAAGCACGCTCCGAACGCCGGTATTCGAGTGACGATCTGGGCGCAGGACGACGAGCTGGGAGTTGTCGTCGCCGACGACGGACTCGGTGGCGCCGATCCGGACGGCGGTGGCCTGACCGGACTGCGCCAGCGCGTCGAGGCGCTCGACGGCTGGCTTCACGTATCCAGCCCGGTCGGCGAGGGAACCACGATCCGTGCGGTGCTTCCATGCACGGGCTAGCGGTCTACCCGTGCGGGTGGTGATCGTCGAGGACCACGCGCTGCTGCGCGAGGGCATCGTCGCGATCCTGCAGGAGAACGACATCGAGGTAGTGGCCCAGGTCCAGGATGGTCCCGGGCTGCTACGCACCGTCGACGGCCACAAGCCGGACCTCGCGATCTGCGATGTGCGGCTGCCCCCGACCTTCACCGACGAGGGCATCCGAGCCGCGATCGAGGCCCGGCGCCGGCACCCTGGCCTGGCGATCCTCGTGCTCTCCCAATACGTCGAGCCGGCGTACTCCGCCGAGCTGCTGGCGTCGGGCGAGAGCGGCGTCGGCTATCTGCTCAAAGAACGCGTCAGCGAGGTCCGCACGTTCATCGACGCGGTCAGGCGCGTCGCGGCCGGCGGCACCGCGCTCGATCGCGAGGTCGTCAGCTCCCTCGTCCGGGAACGCAACCGGACGACCGTCGACGCACCCCTCGACGCGCTCACCCCGCGCGAGCGCGAGACGCTCGAGCTGATCGCGCAGGGCCGCAGCAACGCCGCCGTCGCCCGGGAGCTGGTCGTGACTCCGGGCGCTGTCGAGAAGCACATCTCCAACATCTTCAACAAGCTCGGACTTCCGGCCACCAACGACGACCACCGGCGCGTGCTGGCGGTGCTCACGTACCTGCGCGCGACCAGCTGAGCATCAGAGACGCTCCGCGGGATCCGTCTGGCGGCGTGCCGGGCGCTGTGGCGTCTGATCTTGGCGGCATTGCTAGGTTGCCGTAATGGGCTACACGATTCTCGCGGCCGACGATGCGTCCTGGCGGCCGTCCAACGAGCTGGTCTGAAGGTCCGGATGTCGCTCGAGCCCGCGTTCGCGACCGATCCTGCAACCGCCCGCTACTACGAGCAGCGAGCCGCCGAGTACGACGACTGGTACGACGGGCAGGGTGTGTTTGCTCAACGCGACCGACCCGGGTGGAATCGGGAGCTCGAACGACTGGTTGATCTCGTGCGGGGCTTGCCGGCCGCGCGGACGCTGGACGTCGCGTGCGGCACCGGGTATCTGACCAGGCATCTCACCGGGTTTGTGGTTGGACTGGATCAGAGCCCGTCGATGGTCGCGATCACGCAATCGCGGCTGCCCGAGGGGCTGGCGCTGACCGGCGATGCGTTGCGGTTACCGTTCGCCGACGGCTCCTTCGATCGCGTGTTCACGGGCCACTTCTACGGTCATCTTCCCGCAGCCGAACGCACAGCGTTCCTGGCGCAGGCGCAACGGGTCGCGGCGGAGCTGATCGTGGCCGACACGGCCGCGCGCCCGCACGAACCCGACGAGCGGTGGGACGAGCGGGTGCTCAATGACGGCTCGCGGCATCGGGTCTACAAACGGTTCCTCTCAGCCGAGAACCTCGCGCAGGAGATCGGCGGCACGGCGCTGCTCGACGGCCGCTGGTTTGTCGCCGCCCGCGTCCGCTGGAGCACGAGCCGGCCGGTACCCTGCCGGGGTTCCGGAGCCGGCTTCACCGCCGCCAACGTACGTGTGGCGCACGCTGCCTGCGCAGGGGGTGCTGCTCAAGAATTACTACGGGACCGGGCACGGCAGCTTCGATAACTACCTGACGCAGCCCGGACTCGCCCAGTTCGGCGCAGACGTCTTCGACTATCCTCAAGGCCGCCCGTCCGGCCAAGCGAGACGGTCGCCCCGCCAACGTAACTTCCTCTAACGCGTGTTGGGAGATGGATTGTTGGCCACCATGGCGCCGTTACTCAGACGACCCCGGAGTGAACGGCCGCGGATCAGCCGCGCTAGGCGCCGGACGGCTCGCGCCGGGCTGCCAGCGGTTCAGGGACGGTGGCCACGCCGGAAGCGATAGCGCGCGCGGCGGGGCAGTCGGGCCGGCCGGCTCGTCAATGACGAGCTCGGATGCCGGGTCGCGCTGGGCCTGGGGAGCCGAGGCCTGCACGCCGGGCGCGGTCTCGGGGAGCTCCTCGGAGCTCACGGGAGCGGGCGGGGTGTCGGGAACCGCGGCCGGAGCGGCTTGCCGAGCACCGGCCGAGCCGTTCGTCAACGGGGCCGCTGCCGTCTGCGCCGGACCGACGTCGCGATTGCGCTTGGGCGGCTGCTCAGCCAGCCCCGGCGTGCTCGCCCCCGAGCCGTTCGTGTGCCCGGTGACGTACCGGTACGCGGTGCCACTGTCGTTGACGAGGTAGCTGTCAGCTGATCCGTTGTGCTGGTGGAGCACGAGCGCTCCAGCGTGCTTAGCCAACCGCATGAGCGCATCGATGCTCGTAACGTTGATCGGCTCCGAGCTGACAGGCGCGAAAGCGCTCACAGGAACGATCAATTGCCCGTACTGCGCTTCGATGCGGGCCTCATCGCTGAGCGGTCTCGTACGCTTCGCTCGCACGACGAGCATGAGCATCGCGATCACCGCGAGCAGGAGTCCGACCACGGAGATGATGCCCACCACGCGCACGGCGACCGTCTGGCCGAGCACCACGAACGGGTTCGCCACCACCGAGGTGAACATCGCGGTCCCGTGCTGGACCGCGGCGTAAGCGTTTGCGGCGGCGGAGCTCCCGGAGACGCCGCCCGGCTGGAGCTGGAGGGGCCGCAGCTGGAACGACAGCGCGGGGGTGAACACCGCGGTCACAGGCACGACGCCGACGACGCCGTGGATGCCCACCGCGACGCGGACCGCTATCGCTCCGCCCCCCTCGGAGACACCGGTCAGCTTCTCGACCTCGGCGAACAGTGACTGGATGCTCGGCAGGTTGAGACTGAAAAGCGTGGAGAAGTGATCGCCGCTGAAGCGAACCAACCGCTCCACATGCAAGCCATTGCTCCATCCATCCGGCTCGGACAGCTCGAGCGTGACGCTTCGGGTTCCAGTCACCGAGAGCGGCGCGGTGGCATCGAGCCGGTAGCGAATGCCAACGTGCAACGTCCGCACGAGCTGCAGGAAGATCGGGTCACCCGTCCGCACGAGCCCCGACGGGTACACAGGACTCGGGCGCACCGCCGACCCATAGCTGAAGCTCACGCTCTGCGTGTACGGGACCGCCCGGATCCTCGCCCGCGCCGCTGGGCGACTGAACGCAATCACCGTGAGGACGGCGAACACGACCCCGAACGCCACGCAGGCGACCACCCGCCACGGGACCTCGACCGTGTCCGCCACGGATCGGGACCTGCTCACCTCTTCCACAGTTCTGCGCTTGTCGTGCGGCGACGGCATCGCGAACGATCTTCTCAGAGGCCCCGGACATCTACTCGTCCCTGGGGATCGCTGCTTGGAACGAGCTCCCACGGGTTTGATACGCCCGCAGGCGACTCAAACTCAGCGCCGCCAAGAATCGCTCGACGATGTTGCACCTCTCCACACGGTGCCCACCCAGCACCCGCTATGGAGTCTATAGCGGGCTGGATTCGTCTGGCGGCCCGGGCCGTCTCTACCTGACTAAGGGCACCCGCAGAAATTACTGGCGTTTCCGACGGCGTCTGGACGCGCCTGACGCCGCCGGCTCGCCCTCACATACTCCCGGTATTATCGGCCGAGCCGGCGACGCCAGACACGCCCAGCCACTCGCCGGATTACGCCACTAATTTCTGCGGGCGCCCTAAAGTAGATAGCCCGTTAGGGACATGAGTCTACGATCTGTTTCCGGTGGTTGGTGTCGAACGTGTTAGAGCGCATCGCAAAAGTGTTTGGTGGAGGATCTGGACGCGCACAGCCTGAGGCGGTGGGCGACGAGACCGTTGCCACGCTTCTGGACGGACGCACGAAGGCGGTCTCGCAGCTTGTGCGCGGCGACATCGTGGTGATCGAGGCGGACGGGGTGATTCCCACCGACGGCATCGTGATCGAAGGTGTCGCCTCGGTCGACGAGTCCGGCATCACCGGTGAGTCGGCTCCGGTCATCCGCGAGTCAGCCAGTGCCGATCGCAGCGCGGTTACCGGCGGCACGCGCGTGCTTTCGGGCCGGATCGAGGTCTCGGTGAGCAGGCCCGCCACTCGTTCCTGATCGAACGCTCTCGCTGGATCGATCGGCGGCCACAGACCCAGCGTCGCCCTTGACAGCCACCCGAAAAGTGATATCACTTAGATTGCACTTTGCGAGGACGCTCCCGAGGAGGCAGGAAGGCTTCGACGCAGGCTAAGAGCCTGTCTCAATAACCCAGTGTGCGGCTGGCGAGTGACGGACTCGCATCCGTGCTGCCGGTCGCGCCGACCCGCGTGTAAATCAAGCTCGAGACGACACTCACGAGGAGGAGTCATGGCCCAGGACATCCAGCAATACCGCCAGCCCGAGGCGACGCCGGTCGGGCATTCGGGCACCCGCGTCGTGATCCAGGAGCGCCCCGCCTGGGCGATCAGCGGTTGGCTCGGCGTGCTCGTCGTCGCGGCCTGCATCGCCGCGATAATCCTGCTCGCCCAGAACAAGGCCGGGGCGATCCTGGTGGTGCCAATCGTGGTCGGAACGCTGGTCGCGTCCTCGCTGGTGGTCATCCAGCCCGGACACACCAAAGTGGTTCGGTTCTTCGGCAGTTACGTCGGCACGGTGCGCCGAACCGGCCTGTGGTGGATCGCGCCACTGGCGGACCGCCGCAACCTGAGCATCCGCGTCAGGAACTTCGAGACCAACCACCTCAAGGTCAACGACGCCGACGGCAACCCCGTCGAGATCGCCGCGATCGTCGTCTGGCAGGTCGCCGACACCTCACGCGCGTCATACGCAGTCGATGACTACGTCGACTTCGTTGAGGTGCAGGCCGAATCCGCCCTACGTCACGTCGCGACCACCCACCCCTACGACGACCCCACGGGCGAGGGCACCTCGTTACGCGGCAACGTCGACCTCGTCGCCGGCGAGCTCGCCCAGGAGGTCGCGCAGCGCGTCACGATCGCCGGCGTGGAAATCGTCGAGGTACGCATCAGCCACCTCGCCTACTCCCCCGAGATCGCGCAAGCGATGCTCCGACGCCAGCAAGCCAACGCCGTTGTCGCCGCGCGCTCCCGGATCGTCGAGGGCTCCGTCGGAATGGTCGAAATGGCCCTCGCCCGCCTCGAGGAACACGGCATCGTCGAACTCGACGAAGAACGCAAAGCCGCGATGGTAAGCAACCTGCTGGTCGTCCTCTGCGCCGACCAACCCGCCTCCCCGGTAGTCAACACCGGCACGCTCTATACGTGAACCCAGAGCGCAAACAAGTACTGCTGCGGATCGACCCAGCAGTCCACGACGCTCTGGCCCGCTGGGCCAACGACGAGTTCCGCAGCCTCAACGCCCAAATCGAGATGCTGCTACGGCGCGCCCTCGACGACTCCGGCCGGATGCCCAGGCAAGCGCGGCCCTTGCCCCGACGCGGCCGACCACCAAAGCCATAGTGCCTACCAAACGGTTCGTGAGCATGTTCCGTACTCCCCCCGCGTCCTCTTGCTGTGTGGCTCAGACGTCGCGCTCGTCCGGCGTCTCGGTTGCGCCACCCTCATGCGGAGCCGGGGTGGCGGCAGCGCCGGAGCTCCACGCTGCACCGGCGGTGGCAACGTCTTGCGGATAGGTCAAGCGCGTGCGGAGTAGGAAAATGCCGGCCGTCACGAGCGAAACCAACATGATCAGGAAGGTGATCTGGAGACCGGTACCGGTTGCCGAAGTCACGAGCCGATGCGGCTTGGTGCCGATCGGTGCTTGCTGAGGCACGAAGCCCGTGATCAGGTCGGCGATGGCGCCGAACAGCAGCGGCGCGAGCGCTTGGGCGAGCGAGCGCAGGAAGGTGCGGGTGCTCTCGGCGCGTCCCCAGAGTCCTGAGGGCATGATGTCCAGGCGCGCGGCGTCCAGCGGCGGGTTTGCGGCCGAGATCAGCGCCGCCCCGGCCACGTAGAACCACACCGCGCTGCTGAGCCGGTCGCTCAGCAGCCCGGGAATCAGGACTGCGGCGGCGCCGAGGTAGCACGCCGCTGGAACCACGACCCGCGCCTCGAGCCGGGCACGGCGAACCAGCGCGTCGGTCAGCGGACCGCTGATGAGGGTGCCGAGCAGTGCACCGAGCACGAGCAGGCCGAGGACGAGCGTGGCTGCCGCCTGGCTGGCGTGATAGTGACCGCGAATGAACACGACGGCGAACGTCTGCAGGCCCGCGAAGAAGAAGTAACCGAGCGCTGATCCGAAGATCAGCAGCGCGTTGGTGGGGATGCTCAGGATGTACTGGACTGCGCTCTTGATCGGCATCTCGCGGGGGTCGCGCCCGAGCACGAGCTCCGGGTTCGGTTCGAAGCCGCGCTCGCGCGCCGCCTGTACCGCCAGATCGTCCTCGCGCAGGTATTGAGCGTCGCCGGGAGCGGCGTCCGCATCCCGTTGGGCGTCGGCGACGGCGCTGGCAAGGTCCGGCGTCCCAGGCTCCAAGCGGCTCTGCCCGCCGCGCAGAGGCTCTGGCACAGTGCGAAGCAGGGATCGCGCGAGAAAGAAGCCGGGGAGCGCCAGCAGCACGAACGCCACTCGCCAGGAGAACGCACTCGCGACGTTGCCGCTGACGATGAAGCCGGCAGCGGTGCCGGCGATCTCGCCACTGAGGATGTAACCGTAAACGCGTCCGCGCTCGCGGGCGGGAAAGTAGTCGCCGGTCAGTGAGGCGATCGCCGGGCCGGCGGTCGCGCCGACCACGCCGAGCCCGATCCGCGTCAGCAGCAGCGTCGAGTAAGAGTGTGCGAACGCCCCGAGCAGCGTGGCCAAGCTCCACAGCACGATGCTCCCCGCCAGCAGCGGGATCCGGCGAACGCGGTCGACCAGCATGCCCACCGGGACGACGGCGACGGCGGCAACGAGCAGCGCCACCGAGTTGAGCAGGCCGATCTTGGTGTTGCCGATGCGTAGCGAGTGCTCGAGCTGAGGCGCGACCGCGCCGACCGTGGAGATCTGTGCGGTGTTGAGTGCCAACACCGCCGCGAATAACGCGACCACACGCGCTCGCGCCGGGCCACCCACAAACTCGACGACCCGTCCCCGAAGCAGGCGCCCTAGCCAACGAACCGCTCGCACCGCCGCGAGCAAGGCGCGCTCGGGAGCGCCGAGGCGCTCCCCGTCTTGCGGACGGGCCGACACCTACCCGGGGCCTGCCGCCGGAGCGGTCATCGGAACCTGTTCAGTCGTGGACGCCGCGCAGCCAGTGTCATTGCTTGTTCTGCGAAGCACGTCGCATTCAGGTGCGAGGCGTCCGTGCGCGCTCGAGGATCGTCGCGACGATCGCCGTGTAGTCCTGGTGGCCGCGGCCGTCGTGCTCGGCGTCCTGCAGCCAGCTGAGACCCGCCTGATCGAGCCGCAGGTGCAGCCCGGCGCGCTGCGCCGCGTCCCGCACCAGGTCCATGTCCTTGCTCGCCAGCGACAGCCGAAAGCGCGCCGAATAATCGCCGGACTCGACCATCGGTCGTCGACGCTGCGCCTGCGAGGCCAGCGGCGTCTGGGCGAGAACGTCGAAGATCACGTCACGAGGGACGCTGAACGCCTCAGCCAGCGCGAGTGCCTCGCCCAGCAGCGCGAGCGTCCCGACCAGCGTCGTCTGCACAATCAGCTTCGCGCCGGCCGCCGATCCCAACGGCCCGACATGCAGCACAGAACCAAGCGGCTCGAGCACCGGCCGAGCCCGCTCCAGCACGTCCGCATCGCCGCCGACGAAGATCGCCAACGAGCCCGCGCGAGCCGAGTCAGGCGGACCGTGCACAGGAGCATCCAGCAGCGCGCTGGAGGCGGGCAGGATCGTGCGCAAAGCACGGATCGCGTCCGGTCCGACCGTCGACATCTCCAGCGCGATCAGCTCCGGATGCGCTCCGGCCGCGATTCCCTCCGCTCCCTCGCTGACGGCTCGCAGAGCGGCCGGGTCGCTGACGATCGTGATCACGAAGTCCGAGCGAGCAGCCACCTCGGCCGGCGTCGGCGCCGCGATTGCGCCAAGCGCAACCAGCGGCTCTAGCGCGGCGGGAGTGCGATTCCAGACATCGACGCGATGCCCGCCGGCGAGCAGCCGCTCCGCAAAGCCGCTGCCCATCGCACCGGCGCCAACGATCCCCACGCTGCTCATATGAGGGACCTTAGGGCACGCGCAGAAATTACTTGCTGTTTCCGACGGCGATCGCGGTCAGAGAAACGGTGACGTCCGAGGGCTCTGAAACGATCAGCGCGTGCCTCATGCGCTGCGCGACGACTTCGAGTCTGCCCCGGTTGAGAAGGTGCGCAAGCTGATCGCGCTCTCAGGATCACCGAACGAGCACGAGGCGGCGCTGGCGGCGCAGAAAGCACAGGAGCTGATGCGCCGCCACGGCATCGAGCTGGCGCAGGTCGCGATCTCGCATGGCGCCAGCAAGGTCGGGATGGACCAGGAATCCACGCAGAGCAGGCTCGACCCCTGGCGGCGGAGCCTCGCTGCCTCGATCGCGCAGAGCATGGGCGGCGCGGTCGTGTTCACGCGCAGCGGCGACCGCGGCGCCGCTGGGGTGATGTCGTTCTTCGGACCGGCCGGCACCGCTCAGAGCATCGTCGCGTTGTACCAGCACCTCGAGGCCCAGCTGGAGACGATCGCCGCGGTCGCCACCGCCAACCGCGCCCACACGCGCGTCCACAGCCATACATACCGCACCTCGTTCCTGCTCGGCGCCGTCGACCGCCTACAACAGCGGCTCTCCCGCCACCGCGCAGCGGTCACCGCCACCGCCACGGCCACCGCCACCGACGGGTCCGGATTGCACTGGAATGCATACATGCGCGGCGAGCGAGCGGCCGCCACCGTCGAGCTCCAGTAATGCACGGCGTGTCTTGGCGGACAATTCTCCGCATTCTTGGGTGGATTGTCCGTTCGATGTCGATTTTCGAGCCGCTACGGACAATCGAGCGGTCCACGCGGAGGTTTGTCCGCGCCGACACGCTGAGCGCGTTGGCTAGAGGCTGACGACGCCGGCCGTGAGCTCGTCGCAGGCGGTCACGCTCAGTCCCAGACGGCAGTCCGGAATCCAGTGCAGGCCTGTAGTCGCATTGCCGGTCCGAGCCGGTCGCCGCCAGCCGCCCGCCGCCAGCCGCCCACCGCCGCCGCCCACCGGTCGCCGCCCGCCGCCAGCCGCCCGCCGCCCGCCGGTCGCCGCGCGCCGCGCGCCGGTCGCCGCGCGCCGCGCGCCGCCCGCCGCCCGCCGCGCGCCGCGCGCCGCGTTGACGCTAGTAGCCCTTTAGCGCTGCGAGCGGCAGGGCGCTGACGTTGGTCTCGCCGCCACCGACCGGAGTGCCGGCGTAGTGGCGCTTGATCCCTTCGACCCAACGGCGGGCGCGTTCGTTGAGGGTGCCGTCGTCGCCCTCGAAGCGCCCGCGCGAGACGACCACGCCGAGGTCCCCGCCCTTGTAGCGGTAGTCGCCTGGGCCGGTGATGCGCAGGAAGAACGCCTCGGACTCGTCCAGGATCGAGTGCCAGTCGTTGCCCCAGCGCCCCCAGAAGACGTTGCCGTCGTCGTCCATCTTCCAGATCCCGGTCGACGGCGCCGCGGTGATCAGCTCAGTGCGATCGTCGCACTCCTTGATCACGGCCTGCGTCCAGGTGTCCAGCAGCTCGACGCGGCTCCAGCGCTCGTTGATCTCGGCGACGTCGAGCTGGTAGTCGACGTCCATGAACTCGAGCAGGTGGAAGGCGAACAGCGGCAGGTCGGCGTAGGCGGCGGCGGTCACGTCGGTGATCGAGGTGACGCCGCTGATACGCGGGTTGAGCTCACCGAGGTACAGCTCACCGGTGTCACGGTCGACAAGGTAGTCGATCTCGAAGAAACCGCGGTAGCCCTCCTGCGCGAGGCGATCGCCGAGCCTTGCGGTGGCGCTGCGGGCCGCTTCGCGGTGGGCTGGGGACATTGCGCCGGCGAACATGTCGTTACCGCACCACCCGCCGCGGTAGGGGGTCAGCTCGGGGTGTCCGGTGAGGTCCCGCATGACCGGCCCCACGACCGTGCCGTGGCGGGTGATGACCGCCTCCATCGCGGTCGCCTGGCAGTTGATCCGCCGCATCACCTTCAGGTCCTCGCCGATCAGGCGCTCGGCGTGCCGGTTCCAGTCGCTCTCGCCGCGGATGAAGAAGGTCGTCTTGCCGGAGTCGCCGTAGGGGGTCTGTACGACGAGGTCCTCGCCGAGTCCGTCGCGGGCGGTGAGCTCTGACAGCTCGCGGTAGCTGCCGGCGCGCCCGAGCGCGTTCGGAGCGCTTGGCACACCGGCCTCGTTGCCGAGCCTGGTGGTGACGATCTTCGAGTCGATCCGGTGGCGCAGAGCGGCGGCCGGCAGGATCAGCTCCATCCCGGCGTCCTGCACGAGCTGCTCGGTCTGCTCGTCGAACATCACCAGGCAGACCTTCGGGCGCGCGCCGTGCCTGGCCGACCAGGAGCGCACCTCGCTGTGGGCGATCAGCGCGTTGCAGACGTCCTCCATCGAGGTGAAATCGTGCGGCGGTCGGTCGCGGGGCACGAACACGCGCGGGTGGGTGCCGTCGAACGAGTCGAACCAGTTCACGTAGTAGAACGAGCGCACCGTGCGGTCGATTCCGAGCAGGTTGAACGCGGTCGGCGAGACGAAGTAGATCGGGTGGTTGTTGGTCCTGAAGAAGCCGCGGATCTGGGAGATCCCCTCGAGTACGTGTCCCTTGTCAGCTGCCGCGCTCATCGATACGCGACCTCGAGTACGTGTCCCTTGTCAGCTGCCGCGCTCATCGATACGCGACCTCGAGTACGTGTCCCTTGTCAGTTGCTGCGCTCATCGATACGCGGCCTCCCTGGTGGTTTGCAGTGTTCACGTCGCCAGACCGCACCAGTCCTGGATGAAGGCGGCCAGGACCTTGGCGGTCTGGACCATCGAAGCGATCGAAACGCGCTCGTCAATCCCATGCACCTCCTGCGCGAGCGGCCCGAAGCAGACCGCCGGGATCCCTCGGCGCACGAAGTGCCGCGCGTCGGTGGTCGCGGTCGTCGCCAGCAGCGGCGCGGCCTCGCCCGTGAAGCGCGCGTAGGCGTTCGACAGCGCCACCGCGACCGGCTCGTCGTGCGAGAGCTCGAAGCCCTCGCAGGCGAAGCCGTCATAACGCAGCACCGGCGGGCTCTCCGCCAGGAACGGATCGGCGGCGGCGGCGCTCGCAATCGCGTGCTCGACGCGGCGGCGCAACTCCTCGGGGCGCTGGTGCGGGTAGCAGGCAAGGCGGTATGAGATCGAGCACTCGGCCGCCACCGTCGAGGTCCAGTCACCCCCGTGGATCCTGCCGACGTTGAGGTTGATCGGGTGCGCGAAGTGGTCGTAGGGAGGCGGCGGCGAGAGGTTCAGCTCGGCCTCGAGCTCGCGCAGTGCGCGCGTCACGGAGCCGGCGGCGTCGATCGCATTGAATCCGCGCGCGTCGGCACTGGCCGCGTGCGCCGGATGGCCGCGGATCTCGACGTGCACCCACAGCACCCCGACCTGCGCGATCGTGATGTGGTCGGCGTGAGGCTCGGTGATCACGCAGGCGTCGGCGCTCGGTCCGGAGATCAGGCACTGCAGGGCACCGTTACCGCTGCACTCTTCCTCCACCACCGACTGCAGGTGGATCGGCGCCAGCGGCGCGACCTCGAGTGCGCGCAGCGCCCGGATCGCCCCGGCGATCACCGCCAGCCCAGCCTTCATGTCGCCGGCGCCGCGGCCGATCAGCCAGCCGCCGTCGTGCCACGGTTCATATGGCGAGCGCGTCCACAGCGCCGGCGCGGCGGGCGGGACAACGTCGACGTGGCCGTTGAGGATCAGCGAGCGACCGCCCACGCCGGCCGCCTCCCAGCTCGCGAGCACGTTGCGCTTGCCGGACACCTCCCACGAGAACGGCGCAGCGTGCGGGTCGGCGCGCAGCGCTTGCGGGTCCATCGCCACGTCGACCGGATCCAGGCCGAGCTCCCGGAAAGCCTGCTCCATCACGACTTGCCCAGGTTCCTCGTTGCCGAGCACCGTGGGCGCACGCACCAGCTGCTCGAGCAGATAGACCATCCATGCCGCCTGCGCGTCGACGGCCGCCCAGATGGCTGCTTCGGGAACTGCTGCGCCGTGCTTGCTTCTCAACTGGCCGTCCGGCGCGATCGAGGATTTGCAGTTCCTCAGCAAGATCCGATCGCGCCCATCGGTCCTTGCCTTGCGTGGAGTGGCGTAGAAGTCTAGCCGCGATGGACCGCCGACCCCCCCACGGTGAACGTCTGCACGTGCCAGTCCTCGACGAACGCGTGAAACGACTGCTCCCACGCATAGTCCGGCCACAGGTACTGAACGCGCCCCTCGGCGGGGTGATAGACGGCCGTGTAGATCGTCCCGAAGCCACGCGCGTACTCGGCGTTGTGTAGCGGGCGCGCCAGGAACGCGGCGATGAAGCGCTCGCGTGTGAGGCCGGGATCCTCTAGCAGCGCGCAGATGAACCGCTCGCGCTCGACGGTCTGGATCGCGAGGTCGTAGTCGGGCCACTCGAGCTTGCCCTGGTGGTTGGTCGCGACCGCCAGCGGCAAGAACTGCGGCGCGCACCCGGGGCCGAGGTAGGCGGTCAGGAACGCGCCGCGGCGGTCCAGCACGGTCACGTTCTGGGCGGCGTGCACGGGGATCCGCGTGAGCGCGACGCGCGCCTGTGCGACGGTCTCGCAGGTCTCCAGCAGGTAGCGGACGACCAGCGGGATCGCGAACCCGTCGCCCAC
Organism: uncultured Solirubrobacterales bacterium; assembly: GCA_963709135.1. GTDB lineage: Bacteria > Actinomycetota > Thermoleophilia > Solirubrobacterales > Solirubrobacteraceae > Palsa-465. The sequence goes on from CAVPVI010000018.1 coordinate 69,697, forward strand.
CGCGCGGCGCCCCCCGAACGTCAGCGAGACCGCCAGGCCGGCTTCGTTGATGCCGTCGAGCAGGCCCCAAAGGCAGTCGCTCATGCCGATCACGCGCATCCCGCTCCAGTGCGACAGGTAGACGATCCCCTCCAGCCGCGAGGCGGGGTAATCGTAATTGCGCACCAGCACCGGTCCGTCGCCGCCGCGCTCGCGCGTGAAGGCGCCCTGCGAGCAACCGACGATGAAGCCCGGCGGGCGGTACTGCGACAGCATGCGCGCGGCCAGCTCGTCGCCGCCGGCGAGCGCCACCAACTGCTCGTAGGTGCCGACCAGCTCCGGCATGTGGCGCGCAAGCATTCGCTGGCAGTCAGCGAGCGCCGGACGCGCGGACTCGCCGTCGCGCAGGTACCACTCACGGTAGGACGGCCACATCGCGTTGAAGTGCGCCTGCCAGCGCGCGCCCGGCTCGAGCTCGCGGAAGGCCGCGAACTCGATGTGCTGGCGGCTGTCGGTCGGCGCCTCGCGCCCAGGCTGGCTGGGTAGCAGCTCGCGCCCGCGTAGCGTCGCCCAGACCGGCTTCCAGCTGTCCTGCGCCCCGATCAATCGCTCATGGCGCTCGTCGAACGCCAACTTCGTCCAGGTGCTCGAGCAGGTCGTGGGGGTCGTCGTAGACCCTGTAAGCACCCGCGGAGACGAGTTCCTCGCGGCCGTAGCCGCCGGACAGCAGGCCAACGCCGAGCGCCCGCGCTCGCCTCGCCGCCAGCAGATCCCAGACGCTGTCCCCGACGACAACGCTGTCGACGATGGCGACTCCGATCCGCTGCGCGGCGGCGAGGAACAGGTCGGGGTCGGGCTTGGCGTAGCGGACCTGGTCGCGGGTGACCAGCGGCGTGTCGGCAGGCACGCCCAGCAACTCGAACGACAGCCGGGCGTAGCGCTCGGGTCCACTGGTAGCGATCGCCCACGGGACTTCGTGCTCGCTGAGCGTCGCCAGCAACTCGGCGGCGCCCGGCAGCGGGCGCACGCTGTCGAACCGCGCGATGAACTCGTCGGCGTGCAGGCCGGGCAGCGCCGCGATCAGCTCGGTATCGAGCTCGGTATCGAGCTCGCGCGCCAGCGCGTTGACGAACAGCCCCCCGCTCATCCCGATCCGCCGGTGGATCTTCCAGATCGGCAGGCTGATGCCGACGCTCTCGAGCGCGTTGCGCCACGCGATCACGTGCTGATAGACGCTGTCCACAAGCGTCCCGTCGAGGTCGAACAGGAATGCCAGCTGGTTGCTGCTGGTCACATCCACGCCGACGATCATCGCACGCCGCCGGCGCGATGCTCGGACCGGCGCGAGACGGTACGGTCGGAAGGCTTACGTAGCGCTGCTACGCGGCGCCTTCCGCCCGCACAGTCTCGCTTGGTCCGGCGCTAAAGCCTCGCTTAGGGCGCCCGCAGAAATTACTGGCGCAATCCGGCGAGTGGCTGGGCGTGTCTGGCGTCGCCGGCTCGCCCGATAATACCGGGAGTATGTGAGGGCGAGCCGGCGGCGTCAGGCGCGTCCAGACGCCGTCGGAAACGCCAGTAATTTCTGCGGGTGCCCTTACTCTTCGTGCAAGCCACAGCGCGGGCAGGGACGCAGCTCCGGCAACTGGCGCCACGGCTCCAGCGCCATGCCACAGCTCGGGCACGCCAACGCGGCGGCCGAGCGGCCGGCGATCACACCTGACAGCTCTCGCCGGTAAGTCGCAAGCTGCGCGCTGACCATGCGGTCGGCGCGTCGCACCCACGAGCTCATGCGCGCCGCCTGCATGTGCGCGCGCCGATCGGCACGGTCTTCAACGCCTCGTTGGGCGTGGTTGACGTGAACACCTGTTCTCCTCCTCGTTGTGCCTGCGGATCAGAGGAACCGCGGAAGTTCGACGCCTCTCCCCGAAACGTCGAACTCCCGGAACGCTCCCTCCTACTGAAATCCCGGACCCGCGCACCCAAGCCGTTCAGTCGGTGGTCCCGCTGCTCGCCGGGCCGTCAGCCGCTGCGGGTGCGTCGCCATGCATCCCGCTGCTGCCGTCGGCCCGGTTTGTAGAAAGCACCGTAGTTGGAGTCGCCGGCGCTGTCAAAGTCAAAGTCACTAATCTGACAGGCGCTGGTTCACATTTACGTATGTTTGTGAGGCTGGACCAGCGCGGGCGGCCCTGACACTGGACCAGCGCGGGCGGCCCTGAAACTAGTCACCGCGGCTCGGCGCCGTTGACCACGTCAGCAGCGACGCGCTCGCGGCCGGCACCGTGACCGCGTAACTGCCGGCGTGCGGCGTGAGCGTTGTGGCCTGCCGGCTGCCGGCGAGATTCCCCGTGGTTGTGCTGGCGCCGAACGTCTGGCCGCCGAGCGTGACCGCGGTGCTCGCGGTCAGGCCGGGCGCCAGCAGCTGCTCGTCGGTGGCGGCGCCGGCGGCTCCCTCGGGTGCTCTCAGCGCCAGCCTCTGCGAAGCGCTGCCGTCGTTTACCAGCACCACCCTGATCGCCTTGCCGGGGCCGGTCGTGGCCCAGATCTCGACCCCTTTGGCGGGCACGGGGCTCACCGGCAGCAGCTGCGAGCCGGGAGGCGCGGCCTGGGTGAACATCAGCAGCCCGTAATACTCGGGCGCAACCGAGGCCCGCCAGACACCATTCGTCTGCAGCGTCGAGAACGGTTCGTAGTCGGCCCCTGGGAACATGTGGATGTTGACGCCGGCGACGCCGGCCTGATCGAGCGCGAACAGCGTCTGTAACGCCCACAGCGCCGAGGCAAACGAGTCGCTGACGCCCGGCGCGCCGCCGCAGGTCACCGAGTTGAGCTCATCGACCCGCAGCGCCTGGCCGCGAGCGCGGGCGCCGGTGACCAGCGGCGCGATGCCGCGCCCGAGACCGCTGGTGGCGGCGGCGCTCAGCAGGTGCGCGATCGTCGGGTACTCGGGCGACGAAGCCGGGGCGGCAGCGCAGCCGACCAGCGGATAGGTGTGCAGCGTCACCAGCGCGAGCCCGGGTTCGGCGGCGATGAACTGGTCGAGATCGCTCGTCCACCCGGACCCCAATCCGCCCAGCGCCGGCCCCGCGACCGGCACGTCCCCGAGCGCCTGGCGCACGGCCTCGAACTCGCGCGTGAACTCGGCGAAGTCATAGCCGCTGCCGCGCACGTGCACGATCTTGCCTGCCGCGCTCTTGTAGAACGGGGCCAGCTGGTAGACGTCGGGCTCGTTGCCGATCTCAAACGCCGCAATCGATCCGATCCCGATCGCGCTGATCAGGCCCTGCGCCTCGGCCGCCGCGAGCTTGGGGCTGTCGATCGCGAGGTTGATACCTAGGATCAGCTTCGCCCCGAGCGCACGCGTGAGCGCCGCGGTCGTCTGGATCCAAGACGGCGTCAGCTCGTAGGTGACCACCGCGGGCGTCGCCACGCCCGGCACTGGCCACCACGTCACATCGGTGCTGTCGCCGCCGATCCGCAGCACCGGCGTCTGGCCGGGCGAGAGGTTGCGAACGAGCTGCTCGAACACCGGGTCCAGCGCCGCCGGGTTGGCGCCCGTGTACTGCTGCATGCCGAAATACTCGAGCGACAGGCCGACGAACCCGTCCGGCAGCGGCGCCCCATAGGCGGCGTTGCCGACGGCTACGACAGGCGGCGACGGCGACGGCGCCGCGCCAGCGGCGCTCCCGGCCCAAACCCAGACACCAACTCCGACCGCCACCAGCACCAGCACCAGCACCAGCACCAGCACCAGCGCGACGCCAGGCGCGCGGCTCACGCCGTGCCCGGAGCGCTGCTTAGCGGCACTGTGCGTCTGGGGAGGGGTATCTGGCGGGCTCGCAGGCATTACGTGGGCCGGCGATTGGGCCGGTCACAGACTCTAGATGCCCGCTGGCGAGCATCTTGATCATACGCACGCCCACATACGTTCCCCCGGACGGCCAGCCGAACATAATCCTGGTGCTAGGTGCTTGCGGTCGGTCAGGAAGGCTCGAGGCTGAAATAGAACGCAGCGCCCCGGTCGACCTGGCCTTCGCCTTTCAGGGTCCCGCCGTGACGATGCACGATCCGCTCGGCGGTCGCTAGCCCGACGCCCGTTCCCGGAAACTCGTCCTGGCGATGCAGGCGCCCGAACGGCCTGAACAGCTGGTCGGCAAACTCCATGTCGAAGCCCGCACCGTTGTCGCGGACGACGAACACTCCCGGCCCGGCGGCCGCCAGCTCGATCCTGGCCTGCTCCCGGCGGCTGGTGTACTTCCAGGCGTTCTCCAGCAGGCTGCGCAGCACGGTCCGCGCCAAGCGCCGATCAGCCCTGGCATGCAGGCCCGCACCGATCACGAACTCGACTTGACGGGAAGGGTCGCCGGAGCGCAACTGCTCGGCGACCTCGCGGGCGATCGCGCTGAGATCGACGCTCGTGAGCTCCAGCCGGCTGCGCGCCAGTTGCGAAAGCTCGAGCAGCGCGTCGATCAGCTCGCCCATCCTCGCGGCCGCCGCGGTCGTGCGCGCGATCAGGGCTTGTCCCTGCTCGTCCTGCGGTCCGATGTGAGCGTCGCGAGCCAGCAGGCCGGTAAACCCGGCGATCGCCCGCAGGGGCGTACGCAGGTCGTGGGCAACCGAGTAGGCAAAAGTCTCGAGCTCGCGATTGGCTGCTTCGAGCTCGACCGCTCTGCGATCCAGGGCCATGTTCAGATCCTGGATCCGGCGCTCGGCGTCGCGGCGCTCGGTGACGTCGCGTCCGGTGATCACGAGTTGCGCGTCCATCGGGACGATCACCATCTCGAGGGCGCGCCCCGCCAGGGCCGTGCCGGACCACAAGCGGTCGCCGCTGATCTGCTCGGTGCGGGCGGGCTCACGCGTCAACACGACCTGGCGATGCAGCGCGAACCGCTCGCTGCCGCGGTAGCCCGCATACACCTCCCCGAGCAGCCGGCCGAGCAACTGCTCGCGAGCGAACCCGACCATCTCGCAGTACGCGTCGTTGACGTACTCGTAGCGAAAGTCGACGATCTCGCCGTCCTCGTCACGCGCGGCCGAGATGATCGTGAACGAGTCGAGCATCGACTCCATCGCAGCCCGGAAGCGCTCCTCGCTGGCCGCCAGCTTGGCCTCGGCCTCATGGCGCTCGGTGATGTCGCGGCCGGACACCGCCATGTGGTCGCCGAAGCCGATCACGCTGTTCTCGATCAAGCGAGCGCCGGCGCCATCCAGGGCTCCGATGGGATGCACGGTCTCGATCTTGGCCGGCACGCCGGTGCGGACCACCTGGCGGTACACCGCAAAGCGCTCGCTCTCCAGGAAATCCGGGAACAGCTCGGAGCCTCGCCGTCCGAGAAGCCGCTCGCGCTCGAACCCAAGCAGGGCGCAGTAGGCGTCGTTGACGTACTCCCAGCGGAAATCGACGATCTGATCCTGGTCGTCACGCACGCTCGACGAAATCGCGACGGCGTCGGTGATCGAATCGATTATGGCCCGCAGACGCAGCTCGCTTTCAAGCAGCCGCGACTCGAGCCCACGACGCTCGGTCACGTCGCGGTTGATCGTCAGCATCAGCGGCCCTTCGCCCAGCAGTTGCGCCGAGAACTCCACCAGCTTGGTCGCGCCGTCCTTGCGACGAAGTCGCAGCTCGTGGGTCCCCGTGGTGCCCTTGACGGCATGCTCCAGCGCCTCGGACCGGGCGGCACGGCTCGCGACCAGCCCGAGCTCGAGCGAGCTGGCACCGAGCAGCTCCTCCCGCGCGTAACCGGTCAGCTCGCAGTACGCGTCGCTGACCATCACGAACCTTCCCGACTCGCGATCGCTGACCGCGATCGCGTCTGCGCCGTTGCCCCGCAGCGCCTCCAGGATGGCCGCGCCGAGGCGCTCAGATGCTTGATCCTGCGCGGGGCCTTCGGTTGCAGGCCGCGCGCCGACCTGATCCTGCCGGCTGGAGACACGCGTCATCTGGCCGGGTCCGGATGATCGCCGTTGGGCCGCCCCCGGAGCAGCGGTCTTGGCCGTCCGAGGTGGTAGCCCTGCGCGAAATCGGCCCCGTACTCGCGCAGAACCGCCAGCGCCGCTTGGGAGCCTACGCACTCGGGCACCGTGCGCTTGCCGAGACTGTGGGCGACGTCGATGATCGCCTTGACGAGCGCGCGGTCCTGAGCGGTGCCGGGCAGGTTGCGCACGAATTCGCCGTCGATCTTGAGGTAGTCGACGGGCAGGTGCTTGAGGTACACGAACGACCGACCCGAACCCCGACCCGAAATCATCGAGCGCCGAGCCGCACCCGATCCGCCGCAGCCCGTGCATAAACTCAGACGCGGTCTGGATGTCGGTGATCGCGGCAGTCTCGGTGACCTCGAACACCAGTCTGGCAGGATCGATCCCGCCACGCTCGATCTCGGCCGCGATCAACGGCAGCAGCTGCGGATCGCCGATCGAGACCCCGGACAGGTTCACCATGTACCCGCAACTGGCGCCGCGCGGTTGGGCGGCGAGCGCCGCGACCGCTCGCCGCACTACCCAGCGATCGATCTCGCCGATCAACCCGAACCGCTCGGCGACCCCGACAAACGCCCCGGGCAGCACGATCCGCCCGTCCTCCTCGCGCAGCCGCAGCAGCAACTCGTACCGATCCACGCGGCCGCTGGCGATCTCGACGATCGGCTGCGAATAGAGCTCGAAGCGCTCGAGCGCCAGCGCCTCACGCAAGCGCTCGGCCCAGCCCAGCTGATCGACCATCGCAGCCGGCTTGCGGTCGAGCGCGACGACCCGATCACGCCCGTGCTCCTTGGCCTCGTACATCGCGATATCCGCCAGCGCCAGGGCGTCCTCGCCGCTCATCCCGGCCCCCAGCGGCACGGCTCCGATGCTCAACGTCGTGCGCACCTTGCGGCCGTTGGCCACGATCATCAACCCCGCCGCCGCCTCACACAGCGAGTGCGCCACCTCGGTCGCCGCGCCCAGCGGAGTATGCGGCAACACGACTGCAAACTCGTCCCCACCCACCCGCGCGATCACGTCGCTCTCCCGCATCCGCGTACTCAACGCGCGCGCGACCGCCGCCAGCATCTCGTCCCCGGCGCGATGTCCGAGGGTGTCGTTGACGTACTTGAAATGGTCGAGATCGATCAGCAACAACGACCCCGCCGCATCCGGGTAGCGCTCCGCCTGCGCGACTGCCGCCGCCAGCTCCGATGCGAACCGCCGCCGGTTGAACAATCCCGACAACGGATCGTGCTCGGAGTGGAACTGCAGCTCCTCCTCCAGCCGGCGCCGTTCGCGCTCGAGCGCGGCCTCATTCAAAGCCCGCGCGACCGCAGCCGGCAACCGCACCAGACGATCCTTCGAGACGAAGTCGACCGCCCCCGCGCGCATCGCCGCGACCGTCGCCTCCTCGCCGATCGCGCCCGAGACGACGATCACCGGTGGCGCCGAATCGAGCTCCGCCAACCGCTCGAGCGCCCGCTCCGAGCTGAACCCCGGCATCGCATGATCGCTCAAGATGACGTCCCAAGGTCCCAGCCGGAGTGCCGCCTCCAACCCCGCAGCGCTATCGACACGCTCAAACGCGACCCGGAACCCTCCGTCCTGGAGCGCCGCCGCCATCAGCACCGCATCATCGGGTACGTCATCAATGATCAGGGCACGCAACGACCCGCGCGCCGACACCGATTCAGGATCCAATCGCAGCCCCGACGACCGCGACATGTTTCTCGCCGACCCGCGCGTCGCCATCCGCCGCAATTATCGCAACCGGCGCAAGGGTGCTTGGCCAATCCTCGGTCGGCTCCGGATTGTGACCGAAATAGTCACGTCAGCGTCAATCCAGCCCCTACGCGGGGGCAGCGGTGCGCTGGCGCAGGTCTTGCTTGGCGACCTTGCCGATCGGGGTCCGCGGCAGGTCGGTCTCGATGAACACGGCGCGCGGGACCTTGAACTTTGCCAGCAGCTGCGTGCAGTGCTCGACCAGCTCCTGCGGCTCGGTCGCGAAGCCGGGGCGCAGCACGACGAACGCGACCGGCTCCTCACCGTAGAGCGGATGCGGCCGCCCGACCACGGCGGCGTCCAGCACGGACGGATGCGCGTACAGTGCGTCTTCGATCTCCTTCGGATAGATGTTCTCGCCGCCACGGATGATCATGTCTTTGAGCCGGTCGACCAGCACCAGGTAGCCGTCCTCGTCAATCCGGCCGACGTCGCCGGTGTGCAGCCAACCTCCGCGCAGAGCCTCGGCCGTCGCCTCGGGCTTGCCGAGATAGCCGCGCATCACGTTCGGACCGCGCACGGCCACTTCGCCGACCTCCCCGAGCGCCAACGACTCGTCGTCCTTGCCGACGATGCGGATCTCCTGCCCCGTCAACGGCAAGCCCACAGTTCCGGGCTTGTGTACGCCATGCAGAGGATTGACCGTCGTCGCGACCGTCCCCTCCGATTGGCCATAACCCTCGAGGATCGGCACGCCGTAGCGGTCTTCGAACTCGCCGATCGCCGCGGCGGGCATCGGCGCAGCGCCGCAGATCACGTACCGCAGCGAGGAGGTGTCCGGCTGGACCTCGGCCGGCAGCCCCGTCAGCATCGCGTAGATCGTCGGCACGGCGGAGAAGAACGTGGGCCGCACGCGCTCCACCAGGTCCCAGAACGTGCTCGGGTCAAACCTCGGGGCGATCACCGTCGAACCGCCCGCCACCAGCGGCGATACGGTGCTGACCATGATCCCGTTGACGTGGAACAACGGCAGCACCAGCAGGCAGCGATCGGCCGCGGTCATCTCGAGCCAATTCACTACCATCGCGGCCATCGCCACGAGGTTTGCGTGGTCGAGCATCACGCCCTTCGGGCGCCCGGTCGTCCCGCCGGTGTAGATCATCAACGCCAGATCGTCGAGCTCCGTCGTGCGCGGCATAACCTCAGCGGCGCCCTGACGCCCCACAAGCTCTTCGACGGTGCTTACGCGCGCGACGCCTCCCTGCACCTTCGACAACGACGCCTCGTCATCCGCCACGACCAGTCGCGCGCCCGAGTCGGAAAGCTGGTATTGGATCTCAGGTCTGGCCAGTGCGGGATTGACCGGCGTCAGCACCGCGCCGAGCTGCCACGCGGCGAACATGATCGTGACCAACTCGACGCTGTTGGGTAGCACGACCGCCAACACGTCGCCACGGCCGATCCCCAGCTCGACGAGTGCTCCCGACACGCGGCGGACCTCGGCGGCGAAGCTCGCGTTGTCAAGCTCGCGGCGACTGTCGGCCAGACACAACCCTCCCGGATCTGCAGCGGCCCGCTCGTCGGGCAACGTTGCGAGATGCATCACCATGTGCGTTTCCTCCTGCAGCGGGACATTGCAGCCATAGTAGGCCCGACAGGCCCGAGACGCCCGACAGGGTTGGTGGCGCACCGACGTCGTCGCAGCATGCTCGCGAACGGCGCATCGGCGGCAACGTGCCGCTTTGGCTCTTGGCGTTCGCATACACTCGCTCGCGCTGTTCTGAGCACCGGCGCGTCGGCCCTCATCAGCTCTGATTGTCATGGCTGCAAAGAAACGCAAACGCCGCAAGCGCAGCGGCAACCGGGCGCCACGGCGTCAGCCGGCGTCGACGCCTGAACGCGAGTTGCAGGAGGCGCGCCGCGAGCTGCAGGAGCTGTTCGCGCCTGAGACCCCCGCCGAGCAGGTCGCGGACGTGCTGGTGGAGAGCTTCGACGAGCGGCCGGCACCGCCGGGCATCGTCTTGCGACTGGCCGCAGATGGTCCGCAGCGCGCACGCGAGGTCGTGCAGGCCGTGACGGAACTCGCTCCGGACAGCGTCCTGGCGCTGGCGATGCAAGCCGAGCTGGCACTCACCGTCGACGAGGATCGTGAGCGTGCCGATGCCCTGATCGACGCGGCGCTCGACGCCGAGATGGCGCCCGAAGGCTACGTGCTTCTGGCGCGCCTGCTGCTGCTCGCGGACCGCGCGATGGAGGCGCTGGAACTGGTCGAACCGGACATGCTCGAGGACCCCGAAGACGAGCCCGCCCAGGAGGTCCAGGCGCTCGCGCTCGAGCGCCTGCACGAGCGCGAGCAGGCCGGCGAGACACTCAGCGGAGCCGAACGCGCAGTGCTCGAGCAGTTTTCCGATCGCGACGCGCTCTACGAGCTGCGTGAAGCGCTCGTCGCGTACGTGAACGAGCTGCCAGAGCTGCAGGGCAGGATCGCGGAGACCGCCGGACTGTGGCTCGGCGAGCTCGGCGAGGAGCTGACCGAGACATTCGTGCCCCTCGAGGTGGGTGGCGGCGGCGGCAACGGCGACAGCGACCCGGACGCCCACGGCGACCGCGATCCGGGCGGCGGCGACGACGAGGATGACGACGACGACCTTGCTGCCCGCGCGGACGTGCTCGTGCGGATGGCGGTCGAGTACGCGTGGATCTTGGACGGCGACGAGGAGGAGGATGCGGAGCGGCCGCCGGAGCGCGCGGCCGGGCACACGCACGAGTGGTCGCCAGACGAGCCCGAGATCGGCGAGCCTTCCAGCTCGATCCTCGAGCTGTTCGGGTCCGATCCGCAGACGCCCCAGGAGCTATCGAGCGCCGCCGGCGATTGGCTGGCGAGCTTCACGTACGGGCTCTGGCAGATTACCGACCCGGTTGGCAGCCCTGGCGTGTGGCTGACCAACCTCGCGTCCGGGGTCAGCCACTACACCGCGGTGCCGTCGGAACAGCTCGAGCAGCTGAGCCCCTGGAGCGTGCTGGCGGGTGCGCTGATCGCCCTCGATGGGATCTGGCGCACGACCGGCACGCTGATCCCATTGCGTCCGTCGGAGGCGGACATAGCGACCGAGATGGTGCGAAGGTACACGAACGACCTGGCTCGAGAGCTCACCGGCAAGCGCCGGCGCCCGCGCCGAAAGCGACCCGAAGCGATCGAGCCGCACGGCGTCCTGATCGAGGAAGTGGGGCCCGTGCCGCCGGAGATCGCCGACCTGATGAGCCAGGTGCTGGGCCTGACGCTCCCCTCGATCGCCACAGCCATCTGGGACCAGCGCGAGGCCGGCCCGATGCGCTCTTGGGCCTCCCGGGAGGCGATCGACGCGTGGCTCACGCACTGGCCCGACGAGCACGTGCCCGCGCTCGGCGGGCTCACGCCGCGCACCGCTGCGGCGCGCGCCAAGCAGCGACCGCGGCTCGAGGCACTGCTGCGAGAGTTCGAGCACGACGTCTACAAGCTTGCGCGCGCCGGCGAGCCCGCCCCCGACATCGCTCGGCTGCGCGCGGAGCTCGGCATGGAGGTCTGGTGGGAGCCGCCGGGCGCCCCATCACCGTGAAGCCCAGCCAAGGGAGCTGGCAGCGTGCTTGAACGCACAATCCGTCGTGTGCGCAGCCCGTTGTCCGTTCAGTGTCGATTTTCGTGCGGTTACGGACAATCGGAGTGCGCGCGCCGAGGTTTGTCCGCCGGAGCACGCGCCGCGACGAGCCAGCGCTGTACCGGGCCGCCCAGCCCGCAAAGCGGGCGGCCCGGACGCAAGCGCTTGGCCGCTAGTCCAGCGGGAAGTCGTCGGCCGGCGGCAGGTCCAGATCGCCGAGCTCGTCGACGAACCCGAACGACGAGCCCGAGCGGCCGATGTCCTCCAGGTCCGAGAGGTCCGCTTCGATCTCGCCGAAGCTGGCCAGCGTGTCGCCGTCGGCGAGGCCCAGCTCGGCGGCGAGGTCGTCGTGGTCGAGCAGGCCGACTTCGTCGAGGCCGCGGGGCAGCGGCTCGGCGGGCTCGATCTCGATCCGGCGGTAGCGCTTCAGCCCGGTTGCGGCCGGGATCAGCTTGCCGATGATGACGTTCTCCTTGAGACCGTTGAGGCGGTCGATCTTGCCTTCCAGGGCGGCGTCGGTGAGGACCTTGGTGGTCTCCTGGAAGGAGGCCGCCGACAGGAACGAGTCGGTGTTCAGCGACGCCTTCGTGATCCCGAGGATGATCTCCTCGGCCTGCGCTGGCTCGCCACCCTGCTCGATCGTGCGCTGGTTGATGCGGTTGTACTCGTGCCGGTCGACGAACAGGCCGGGGAGCAGGTCGGTGTCGCCCTTCTGGTCGACGCGGACCTTCTTCATCATCTGGCGCACGATCAACTCGATGTGCTTGTCGTTGATGTCCACGCCCTGGGACTTGTAGACCTCCTGCACCTCACGCACGAAGTACAGCTCGGTCTCGGTCCGGTCCCGGATCGCGAGCAGCTCGTGCGGATACAGCGAGCCCTCGTTGAGCTGATGACCGGCGTCGACCTGCTGGCCCGCTTCGACGAACAGCAGCGTGCGCCGCGGGAACGTGTAGCGGTGCTCCTCGCCGAACTCGTCGGTGATCACGACCGTGACCGCCTTGTCGGCCTCCTCGATCGAGACCACGCCGCCGACCTCCGCGATCCGCGCCAGGCCCTTCGGCTTGCGCGCCTCGAACAGCTCGACCACGCGCGGCAGGCCGTGGGTGATGTCGGCGCCGGCGACGCCGCCGGTGTGGAACGTGCGCATCGTCAGCTGCGTGCCCGGCTCTCCGATCGACTGCGCGGCGATGATCCCGACCGCATCGCCGATCTGGGCGACCTTGCCGGTCGCCATCGAGCGGCCGTAACACGCCTGGCAAACACCCGTGAGCGCCTCGCACTTGAGCACCGAGCGGACCTTGACGGTGACCAGCTCGCCGGGCAGGGACTCGGCATTCAGCGACGCGACGATGTCGGCGAACTCGGCGCGGTCGATCTCCACGCCCTTCTCGACGATCACGCGCCCGCTGCGGGTGGCGATCTGATCCGCCGCGATGCGACCGATCAGGTTGTCGTTGGCGTCGGCGGTGGGCCGTAGCTTGCGAGTCTCAGGGTCGACCTCAGGCTTATAGATCGGCATGTTGATGTACTCGCTGGTGCCGCAATCCTCCTGGCGGATGATCACGTCCTGGGCGACGTCGACCAGGCGCCGGGTCAGGTAGCCGGAGTCCGCGGTGCGAAGCGCGGTGTCGGCGAGGCCCTTGCGCGCGCCGTGGGTCGAGATGAAGTACTCGAGCACGTCCAGGCCTTCCATGAAGTTGGCCTTGATCGGACGCTCGATGATCTCACCCTTCGGGTTGGCCATCAGGCCGCGCATCCCCGCCAGCTGGCGGATCTGCTGGAACGAGCCACGCGCACCCGAGTTGGCCATCATGAAGATCGGGTTGAGCTCGTGGAGGTTGTCGACCATCGCCTCGGCGACCTTGTCGGTGGCCTCCGTCCACAGCGCCACGACCTCCTCGTGGCGCTCCTCCTGATGCATCTCGCCGGCGTTGTACTGGGCGTCGATGTCGGCCAGCCGGGCGTCGTAGCGGGCCAGGATCTCGCCCTTGCTCGGGGGCGTCACGACATCGTTCTTGGAGATCGTCACGCCGGCCTGGGTCGCGTAGTGGAAGCCCATGTCCTTGAACGCGTCCAGTACCTGCGAGATCGACGGGGCGCCGTAGCGCTGGACGAGATCGTCGACCAGGCGCGTGGTGTCCTTCTTCTTCATCGAACGGTTGACGAACTCGTAGGTGGTCGGGTCGAACTGATCCCCGAGCGCCTCGTGCAGCGCGCGCTCGATGTTGTCGTTGTAGATGACCCGTCCGACGGTCGTCAGGATGTGACCCTCGCGACCCTCGGGCCGGAACTCGGCGAGGTCGTGCAACTCGACGGCGCCGTGCTCGTAGGACCACTCCGCCTCCTGGGCGGTGCGGTAGGTGTGCGGGCGCGGCTGGTGGGTCGAGGGGTCGATCTTGGCCAGCTTGTCCGCGTCGGGCCCGTAGGTCAGGTAATAGGCGCCCAGCACCATGTCCTGGGTCGGGGTCGCGAGCGGCGCGCCGTGCGCCGGCGAGAGGATGTTGTTGGCCGACAGCATCAGGATCCGCGCCTCGGCTTGCGCCTCGGCTGAGAGCGGCAGGTGCACGGCCATCTGGTCGCCGTCGAAGTCGGCGTTGAAGGCGTGGCAGACGAGCGGATGCACCTGGATCGCCTTGCCCTCCACCAGCACCGGCTCGAACGCCTGAATGCCCAAGCGGTGCAGGGTCGGCGCGCGGTTGAGCAGCACCGGGTGCTCGCGGATGACCTCCTCGAGCACGTCCCACACCTCCGGGATCATCGAGTCGACCATCTTCTTGGCCGCCTTGATGTTCTGCGCGGACTTGCGCTCCACCAGGCGGGCCATGATGAACGGCTTGAACAGCTCGAGCGCCATCAGCTTCGGCAGGCCGCACTGGTGCAGGCGCAGCGACGGGCCCGAGACGATCACCGAGCGGCCCGAATAGTCGACGCGCTTGCCGAGCAGGTTCTGGCGGAAGCGGCCCTGCTTGCCCTTGAGCATGTCCGACAGCGACTTCAGCGGGCGGTTGCCCGGGCCGGTGACCGGCCGGCCGCGGCGGCCGTTGTCGAACAGCGCGTCGACGGCCTCCTGCAGCATCCGCTTCTCGTTGTTGACGATGATCTCCGGGGCGCCGAGGTCAAGCAGCCGCTTCAGGCGGTTGTTGCGGTTGATCACGCGCCGGTACAGGTCGTTGAGGTCGGAGGTCGCGAAGCGGCCACCGTCGAGCTGCACCATCGGCCGCAGCTCCGGCGGGATCACCGGCACTGCCTCGAGGATCATCATCTCGGGCTTGTTGCCCGAGTTGATGAACGCGGTGACGACCTTCAGGCGCTTGACCGCGCGCGCCTGCTTCTGGCCCCGGGCGGTCTTGACCTGGTCCTGCAGCTCGTCGGACTCGGCTTGCAGGTCGACCTGCTGGAGCAGGTCACGGACCGCCTCGGCGCCCATGCCGCCGCGGAAGTACTCGCCGAACCCGAACGGCGAGCCGAAGCGGTCCTTGAGCTCACGGAACAGCGTCTCGTCGTTGATCACGTCCTTGGCCTGCATCGTCTTGAACAGCTCCCACACCTGGCGCACGCGCTCGGCGGCGTCCTCGATGTAGGCCTCGGTGTCGTCGATGTCGGCCTGGAAGCTCTTGCGCAGGTCCTTGAGCAGCTTCTCGCGCTCCTCCTCGGAGAGCTTGCCGAGGTTGACCTCGAGCGACTCCGCCCACAGGTGATCATCGTCGGAGAAGTCACGGCCGCTCTTGCCGCCCTCGACGTAGCCCTCGCGACGCGCCAGCGACTCGCGCAGCTCGAGCACGCGCTCCTCCTTCTCGGCGGCGTAGGCGTCGAGCACCTTGACGACCTCGCCCTCGAGCGTCTCGAGGTCGCGCGCACGCGCCTCGTCATCGACCCAGGTGACCATCGAGGCGGCGAAGTAGAGGACCTTCTCGAGCTCCTTGGGGGCCATGTCGAGCAGGTAGCCGATGCGGCTCGGGACACCCTTGAAGAACCAGATGTGGGACACGGGCGCGGCCAGGTCGATGTGGCCCATGCGCTCGCGCCGGACCTTCGAGCGGGTCACCTCGACGCCGCAGCGCTCGCACACGATGCCCTTGTAGCGGACGCGCTTGTACTTGCCGCAGTAGCACTCCCAGTCCTTGGTGGGACCGAAGATGCGCTCGCAGAAGAGGCCATCCTTCTCGGGCTTGAGCGTGCGGTAGTTGATCGTCTCCGGCTTGGTGACCTCGCCGGAGCTCCACGAGCGGATCTGCTTGGAGGACGCGAGGCCGATCTCGATGGCGTCGAAGTTGTTGATGTCGATCAAAGCTGGGTTCCTTGGTGCTTGATGCTTATTTGGAAATCTTGCGTTGGCGAGAGCGATCGCCCTGGCGCCGGTCCGTGCCCGCCGTGTGATCCGGCGGGACGGTTCACGGATCGGCCCGCGGGCCGATCCGACACTCAGGCTTCGGCTTCTTCGGTGACGCCCTCGGCTTCGCCGGCTTCGACGTCGGGGTCGAGCATCGGGTCGACGTCGGACTCGAAGTCCTCCGCCAGTAGATCCTCGCCGGACTCCAGGTCGGGGTCCTCCTCCTCGAGCTCGTCGCTGGAGGCCTCGACCGTGTCGCCTTCGTGCTCGATCGCCTCGTCGGCGGCGACGCCGTCGGTGGCGCGCACGCCGCTGAGGTCGATGCCGAGCTCCTCGGCCGCCCGCAGCAGGTCGTCGTCCTCCTCGCGCATCTCGGCGCGCTCGCCCTCCTCGGAGACCACGTTGACGTCGAGCGCCAGCGACTGCATCTCCTTGAGCAGAACCTTGAAGGACTCGGGGATCGACGGCTCGGCGATGTTCTCGCCCTTGACGATCGCCTCGTAGGCCTTCACGCGCCCGACCGTGTCGTCGGACTTGATCGTGAGCATCTCCTGCAGCGTGTAGGCGGCGCCGTACGCCTCCAGCGCCCACACCTCCATCTCGCCGAAGCGCTGGCCGCCAAACTGGGCCTTGCCGCCGAGCGGCTGCTGGGTGACCAGCGAGTACGGTCCGGTCGAACGCGCGTGGATCTTGTCGTCGACGAGGTGCAGCAGCTTCAGGATGTACATGTAGCCGACGGTCACCTTCTCCGCGAACGGCTCGCCGGTGCGCCCGTTGAACAGCTGCACCTTGCCCGAGGCCTGCTCGCCGACGCGCCGCTTCTTGTCGACGTCCATGTGGATCCGTCCGGTGTGCTCGTCCTGCCAGCGCACGAGCGCCTCGTCGACGTCGCCGACGGTCGCGCCGTCGAACACCGGCGTGGCGACATAGACCTTCGGGCGGGCGCCGTCGGTGGCGTTGATCGCCACCTCCTTGGCCAGCGCGCGCGCCTGCGAGCCGTCGTCGTACCAGCCGTTGGCCGCGACCCAGCCGAGGTGCGTCTCCAGGATCTGACCGAGGTTCATGCGGCTCGGCACGCCCAGCGGGTTGAGGATCACGTCGACCGGGGTGCCGTCCTCCAGGAACGGCATGTCCTGGATGTCGACGATCTTCGAGATCACGCCCTTGTTGCCGTGGCGGCCGGCGAGCTTGTCGCCCTCGGCGATCTTGCGCTTCTTGGCGACGAACACGCGCACCAGGTCGTTGACGCCGGGTGGCAGGTCGTCGCCCTCGTCGCGGGTGAAGGTCTTGACGTCGATCACGACGCCGCCCTCGCCGTGGGGCACTTTCAGCGAGGTGTCGCGCACCTCGCGCGCCTTCTCCTTGAAGATCGCGCGGATCAGCTTCTCCTCGGCTGTCAGCTCGGTCTCGCCCTTGGGCGTGACCTTGCCGACGAGCAGGTCACCGGAGGTGACCTCGGCGCCGATCCGGACGATGCCGCGGTCGTCGAGGTTGCGCAGCGACTCCTCCGAGCGGTTCGGGATGTCACGCGTGATCTCCTCGTCGCCGAGCTTGGTCGTGCGCGCGTCGATCTCGTACTCCTCGATGTGGATCGAGGTCAGCTCGTCGTCTGAGACCAGGCGCTTGGAGAGGATGATCGCGTCCTCGAAGTTGTAACCCTCCCAGGACATGAACGCGACCATCAGGTTCTTGCCGAGCGCCATCTCGCCGTGGTCGGTGGCCGAGCCGTCGGCGAGCACCGTACCCTCCACGACCTCCTTGCCGACGTTGACGATCGGCTTCTGGTGGATCAGCGTGCCCTGGTTGGAGCGCATGAACTTCTGCAGCTCGTGCTCCTCCTGGGTACCGTCGCTGCGGTCGATCACGATCCGCTCGGCGTCGATGTAGGAGATCACGCCCTCGCCGCGCGCGAGCACCACGTCGCCGGTGTCGATCGCCGCACGGCGCTCCATGCCGGTGCCGACCAGCGGCGCGTCGGTTGCCAGCAGCGGCACCGCCTGGCGCTGCATGTTTGAGCCCATCAGGGCGCGGTTGGCGTCGTCGTGCTCGAGGAACGGGATCATCGCCGTGGCGACCGACCAGATCTGCTCCGGCGAGACGTCGATCAGGTCGACCTGCTCCGGCGGCACCCACACGTACTGGCCCGCCTGCGTGCGGCAGATGATCTCCTCTTCGACCAGGCGACCGGTCTCGTCGACCTGGGCGTTGGCCTGGGCGATCTTCGACTCCTCCTCCTGGGTGGCGTCGATCCGCACGATCTCGTCGGTCACGTAGCCGTCGCGGACGATCCGGTAGGGAGTCGTGACGAAGCCGTGCTCGGAGATCTCCGCGTACGAGGACAGCGAGCCGATCAGACCGATGTTCGGACCTTCGGGGGTCTCGATCGGGCACATGCGGCCGTAGTGGGTGGGGTGCACGTCGCGGACCTCGATCGGCGCGCGCTCGCGCGTGAGGCCGCCCGCGCCGAGCGCGCTCAGGCGCCGGCGGTGCGTGAGGCCCGCGAGCGAGTTGGTCTGGTCCATGAACTGCGACAGCTGGCTGGAGCCGAAGAACTCCTTCAGCGCCGCGACCACCGGGCGGATGTTGACGATCGTCTGCGGCGTGATCGTGTCCGCATCCTCGGTCGTGAGGCGCTCGCGCACGACCCGCTCCATCCGGTAGAGGCCGATCCGGAACGCCTCCTGGATCAGCTCGCCGACCGTGCGCAGGCGGCGGTTGCCGAAGTGCTCGTACTCGTCGAGGCGATCCTGGATCGGCTCACGCGGCATCGACGTCGCCTCCGCGGCGTAGTCCTTGAGCTCTGACTCGGGCTCCTCGGACATGCCCAGGCGCTTGGGCAGCGAGACCAGCTCCGCGACCAGCGCGATGATGTCGTCGTGGGTCAGCGTGCGCGTGTCTAGATCGATGTCGAGACCGAGCCGCGCGTTCAGCTTGTAACGGCCCACGCGCGTGAGGTCGTAGCGCTTGGGGTCGAAGAACAGCTGGTGCAGCAGCGAGCGGGCGGCGTCGATCGACGGCGGCTCGCCGGGGCGCTGCTTCTTGAACAGCTCGATCAGCGCGCCCTCCTCGGTGCGCGTCAGCTCGGCGTCGGCGTCGAGCGTCATCCGGATGTAGAGCGAGTTGTCGAACAGCTTCAGGATCTCTTCGTCGGAGGCGTAGCCCATCGCCCGCAGCAGCACCGTCACCGGCAGCTTGCGCTTGCGGTCGATGCGCACGTACACGCGCCCCTTCTTGTCGATCTCCAGCTCCAGCCACGAGCCGCGCGCCGGCATCAGGTTGGCGATGAACATCTGCTTCTCGCGGTCCTTGGGCTCCATCACGTAAGCGCCGGGAGAACGCACCAGCTGCGTCACGACGACGCGCTCGGTGCCGTTGATGATGAACGTGCCACGCTCGGTCATCCACGGAAAGTCGCCCATGAACACCGACTGCTCGCGGATCTCGCCGGTCTCGCGGTTGATGAACGCGACCGTCACGGTCAGCGGGCGGGCGTAGGTCAGATCCTTCTCACGGCACTGATCGAGGCTCGCGATCGGCGCGTCGAACTGGAACTCCCCGAACTGCACCGCCAAGTGGCCGGTGTAGTCCTCGATCGGTGAGATGTCGTCGATCGTCTCGCGCAAGCCGCCGCCGTCTGGGTCGGTGAGCCAGGTGAACGACCGGCGCTGGATGTCGATCAGATTCGGGACTTCAAGGATCTTGTTCAGGCGCGCGAAACTGCGGCGTGTCCGGGGTGCTTGAGCGGTTGCCAAGACGGCGACTCCTCGGGCGATGGAGAGCGAATGGAGGTGGCGCGCGGAGAGGGCGTTTCGGCCCCCAAACAGCGCGACCAGCAAAGATAGCACAGGCCATCGATGCCCTGTGCAGGGTCACCCAGCGCTCACGGACCCCGCCCCTGGAAACCGCGTATGTGGCGCGGTACCAGCTCTGTTGGGCGGCTACGGCTATCGGCTGAGTCGAGGCAGTGTAAGGCGAACGGCCGCGGCCCGCAAGTCTGGCTCCAGGCGGACGGGCGCGGCACGGGTCGGCACGGCGGGCCGGCGGGCCGGATCGGCACCACGGATCGGCACGGCGGGCCGCCACCGGGCGGCGGCGCTTGCGCGGAAGTTGTCGGCAGACCTTGCCTATCGGGTACGCGTGGTTAAGCTGTGTGCGTGGCCCTGCCCTACTGGACATTCCTAACCGATCATGCGCACGTGCTCGTACTGCTCGCGCGTGACCCCCGTAGCGAACCTGAGGCGATCGCCGACGAGCTCGGGGTGGACCTCGACATCATCGAGGAGGTATTCACCGATCTCGAGGAGGGTGGCTACATCCGCCGCGAGCGCAAAGGCGGAAAGGTCTTCACCTACATCGATCGCGAGCAGCCGCTGCGGCACTCGGTCGAGAAGCATCACCCCGTCGGACGACTGATCGACGCGGTCGAGACGCCGGCGGATGTGCTCCACGACCGGATCATCGGGATCGACTAGTGGGCTGACGAATCGCGCATGAACGTCGAGGAGGCGCGGCGGCGCTTTGCCGCCGCCAAGGTGGCGCGGCTTGCGAGCGCGGCCGCCGATGGCCGCCCGCACCTGGTGCCGGTCGTGTTCGCGGTCGGCGGCAACCCGCTTGACGGCGATCGCATATACAGCGTCGTCGACTCGAAGCCCAAGCGCACGACCGCGCTCAAGCGGCTCGCGAACATCCGTGAGAACCCGTTCGCGGCAATGCTCGTCGATCATTACGACGACGCCGACTGGAGCGGGTTGTGGTGGGTCAGGGCGGATGGGCGCGGGCGCGTGCTGGCGCTCCAGCAGCCCGAGGCTCAGCATGCGCTCGCGCTGCTGCGCGAGCGCTATCCCCAGCAGCAGCCGGTCGGAGTCGTGCTCGCGGTCGACGTGCAGCGCTGGAGCGGGTGGTCGGCGAGCGACGCGGGCCCAAACCCGGCCCTCTAGACAGGCTCTTAGCGCCTATCCTTGTCGACGATGGATGCCGCCGCGGCCGAGCGCGTTGCCCGCTTCATGTCCTCACTGGAGAGCGAGGTGCGCGAGGTCGCGCCGGGACAGTGGGGTCTCGTGCTCGATGCCGCCGGGTACGTGCTGAACGTCGGCGTCGCGGTGCGCGGCCAGCTGCTGCGGGCCCAGGCCGCCGTGCTGCCACCGGGCGTGATCGACCCGCACCAGCTCCTTTACTGGAACCGCCAGGCACCGCTCGTGTGCTTTGCCGAGAACCTCGCCGGCGAGGTGTTCGTGTGCGGCGAGCTGCCGCTCGAGTCGCTGGACGTCGAGATGCTCGACCGCTTTCTCGGGCTGCTGCTCGCGAGCGCGGCGCGCGCCCGTGAGTTCGCGTTGCACAACGCTTCGGGCTAGCGGGTGCCCTAGGTGACGCGACGGCCGGCACACAAGCCGGCCGTCGCAGTGACTGCGCTGGTTTTGGGGGCTAGCGGCCGATCCGGTACTCGTACGGGATCGCCGCCAGCTCGTTGCCGGTCAGCGTGTCGATAGCGACCGGCGGGACGTCGCTGTCGTAGTCATCGACGTACAGGACGCCCTGCACGACCGTGCGCGGAGCGCCGGACGGCGTGATCGTCACGTCGATCACACCCGACTGGCCGGGGCTCAGCGAGATCGGCGAGAACGACGCCGCCGGATTTATCGAGATCTGCCACAGGTCGCCGGTGCTCGACGACACGCTCGCGTCGAACGCCTTGGTGTTCGCGGTCATCGCGACCGTCGCGCTGCCGGTTGGAGCGGGTCCCGAGTACGGGCCGCACTCGCTCGGCCCGGCGTACCAGAGGCCGGCGGACACGGTCCCGCCAGACGGGACGTAGGAGCCGGTCGCCGTATCCGAGCAGAGCGGGCTCGAGCCAAACGGTGAGCTCGAGATGTCCGGGTCGCCAATGGTCTCACCGAAGTCGAACATCGCCGGCACCGTCGAGGTCTGGGCTACCGACAGGCTCGACGTTTCAGAGGGCACGAGCCAGATCGGCGGGCCGACCGACGCGGGGCTCGGCAGCGGCACCGTTCCGGTCGTCGCTATCGGTGCCAGCGTGAGCGGCTCCGTCTGGTCCAGGCGCGGGTCGACAAAGTAGTCCTCTGGCGTCTCGCCCGTGTTCCTGATTGTCACCGGGATCGTGACCGAGCTGCCGGCCGCGAGCCTCGCCCGCTGGCTGTCCGGCAGTCCGCTCGCAGCGGCCCTGACGGCATTGAGCTCGATGTCGCCGGTGTACGGATCCGACAGCTCGTTCCCGACGGGCGCCTCCGCGAACTGCACGATCAGCGTCCACGTGCCCGGCTGCGGGTCAAGCGTGTTCGCCGTGGCCGACAGCTCCGGGGTGCCGTTCAGCGCCAGCGGCTGGCCGTCGACCGTGTTCTGCCCGTAGCCGAGCGTGTCACCGTCGGGGCTGATCAGATACAGGCCGACCGGATCCGTCGGGTCGTTCGTCAGCGCGACGTTCGCGGTGATGTCGCTGACGCCCGACGGGACGTTGAACTCGTAGTACGCCTCCTGGCCCTCGCCAGGGTCGCGACCGTTGCCCCCGGTCATGATCCCGGAGAAGTGCCCGACAGCGTGGCCGCGTGATCTACCAAAGCCACCCGGGCCATCGCCGGACACGTCGACCACGCTGCGCAGCGTCACCGGGATCGACGTTGTGGCGTCGTGCAGGAGCGGGTCCGCGGGGTTCGTGTAGGTGTCACCCGCGCTCGTGGTCAACGAGATCGAGCCGCTCGCGTCCCCCGGGTTGAACGGCGTGAACGTACTGACGGTGAACGACTGGCTCTGCCCTGCAGCGAGCGTGAGCGTGCTCGGCCGGACGCTCGCGAACGGCGCGAACTGCTGCGTGGCGACCTGCCAGGTGACCGTCCCGGTCGTACCGCCACCGGCGCCGTCGATCCCGAAGATCACGCCGGTCCACTCCCCCGGCTCCGGGTAGCGCACCTCGTCGGTGCCGTAGTTACCCGGCCCCTGGGCGAGCGAGTGTGCCGCGTACTGGCCCGACGGATCGATCCAGATCATCCGCACGCGCTGGTTCAGGCCGGAGCCGCAGGCGGCGCCGATGCAATTGGCCTGACTGCCGGGCCACGCGAGCTGGCCGGTCAGGCGGTCAACGCCGGCCGGCACGTCGAAGTGGATCGTCGCGTAGTTGTCCTGGAGCCCGAGCCAGTCCTCGAACTGCGGACTGGTCGAGTCGCCGAGCGTGACGGTGCCGCCCTGGATGTTGTGTTCGGGGCCGAACGTCCGGCTGCTCAGATTCACCGTCTGCGGGTCCGCGCCGGTGTTGGTCACCGTCACCTGCCAGTGCTCCGGGGTGCCGGGATCGCCGACCGCGCTCAGCGCGTTCGTCGAGGTCAGCAGCGTGTCGCCGACCGGGGTGGGCGACCCGTCGGGTGTCGAAATCGATTCGGCGAGCTGGACCGCCTTGTACGAATTCACCAGTCCCGCGCCCTGCTCGTCGGCCGGGGCGCCGAGGTCCGTGGCCGTGTCCGTCAGGATCTGCTTGACGATCGCCGGGGTCGGCGTCGCACCGCCATGTGTCTGACGGTAGGCCTGGATCACGAGCGCCGCCGCACCGGCCACAAACGGCGAGGACTCGCTGGTGCCGCCGTTGCGCTCGATGTCGGCCGGCGCGGTGCCGGGGAAGTTGGTGCACGACGAGTAAATGGCAACGTCGGTCGAGCACGAGGCCCAGCTGAGCTCGCCCGGCGCGACGAGGCTGACCGTGCCGCCGGTCTCGTCGGTGCCACCGGAGCTCAGGGAGCTGATGTTGTCGTCCAGCCAGCCGCTCGTCGCGAAGTACCGCGCGGCGCCGTAGTTCGTCTGCGCGTAGAAGCGCAGGTCGGTCGAGCCGCCGACCGAGATCACGTTCGGGTCGGTCGACGGTGAGCCGATCGTGTTGAACGGACCCGCGTCACCGGTCGACGAGGTGACGACGACGCCCGCGGCAACGGCCGCGTCGTCGAACTGCTTGGTGGCGTCGAGCGCGGTCACGTCGGGGAACGGGTTCTCGCCGAACGACTCGTTGATCACATTGACGCGATCGGTCTCGACTGCGTAGTTGATCGCCTGCAGGAAGTTCGACTCGGTCGTGACAAAGGTGTCCGCCGCGTCCTCGTCGAAGACGTCGAGCCCGACCAGGCTCGCCCCGGGGGCGACGCCCTCGATCCGGATGTAGCACGGACTCTGGCTTTGTGGAGTGAAGCCGGCGACGTTGTAGACGTTGATGCCCTGGCCGGCAATCGTATTGGCGTCCAGAAACGCCTCGTCCCCGCCGGTGGGCGCGCCGGGTCCATGACCGGTGAAGTCCTCGTAGTCACCGCCGACCGACGGGTCGAACACCGACTTGCCGTCGGGGCGGATGAAGTTGATGTTCTCGGGGTCGAGGCCGTCTGCGATCCACGCCACCTTGACGCCGGCACCGGTGATGCCGAGCGAGCGGGCGGTCCTCTGGGACGGGTCGGTCGAGTCGGTGTCGGTCAGCGCGAGTCCCTCGGAGTCGAGCTGTGGCGCGGCGGGGTCAGAGCTGCAGGCGCCGGGGATCGTGTTGGGCGTCAGCGAGGTCGTCTGCGGCGAGGCGTCAGCCGTGCGCGCCTTGACGGCCCCAGCCGTCCCAGCCGCCTCAGCGTCGCTCCCGAGCGAGATCGTCACGTCCGGGATGACCTCCTGGACCTGCGGGTTGGCCTCGAGCCGCGCCCGCTCTGCCTTCGAGACGGTCGCCGCGAACGAGTCGACCAGCTGGAAGCTCTTGATGTTCGTCGCGTGCACCTCCCGAAGCTCGCGCATCAGCGGTGCCTGTTCGTTGCGGATCGCGATCGCGCGCGCTGCCATCGCCCGTGTGCCGACGATCGCCGGCGCGAACTCGGCCTTCAGGATCACGATCACACGCTGGTTGACCTCCCGCGAGAGCTTCGCCGCGCGGGATTTCGTCAGCGCCGCCTCGGTCTGCGCAGTCCGACCGGCCGCCGCGCCCGTACCGCGGGAAGCCGCGATCGCCACCGGCACCAGGAGGGCCAGACTCGAGGCCGCCAGGATCAGGACCCACGACGCTCGTGCTCGGCCGCGTGCGCGCCGCCCGTCACCTGCAGAAAGTGCTCGCATCACTCACACCCGCTCCCTCTGTGCGTCTAGGCACACCGCCGGCCAGCCGTCCAGAAATGGGTTTCCCCCTGGATGGATTTCGAAGACGCGGGGAAAATACCACCACCACGCGTCGATTGCGACCGCCTGCGTCAGGAGGGTTCTGCGTCGAGCATCCCTCTGACGGGGCGTTCTCAGCAGGAAACGATGCGCAGCGACTGGGATCCGACGTTGATGAGGTCGCCCGCGTGCAGCTGGCGGCCGCGGCGCAACTCCGGCTCGCCGTTGACGGTCACCTGGCCCGTGGCGATCAGGGCTTTCGCGTCGGCGCCGTGCGGGGCGGCGCCGGCGAGCTTCAGCAGCTGCCCGAGGCGGATCGTCTCGCCCGTGATCTCGATCGCTTGCTCCACGGTGCAAGTCTCGCATCCACCGCGACGCAGCTTCGATCCAGGTCGCTCCGGCCGATCGATCACTCCCCGCGCCCGGACGCGTGCGCCCCGGCGAGCCGATCGCAGTCCGGGAAGGATCCGCGCCGGCGGGCGTCCTGAGGTGCAACCAACAAAGGAGTTCAGGATGTCCGCAGCGGTCCGTTTTCTGTCTCTCGGAATGGCGGTGCTGGGATCGTCGATCGCGCTGTCACCGTCGATCGCGTCCGCCAGCCCGCCGTTCATCAAGCCGTTCGCCAAGATCTCGACGCTGGCGAGCACGGTCCCCTCTAGCGGGCCCGCGAGCGGCGATCAGAACCCTTACGGGGTCGCGGTCGTCCCGCGCAGCAACGGGCGGCTGGTGCGGGGCGACGTGCTCGTATCGAACTTCAACAACGCCGGTAACCAGCAGGGAACCGGGTCGAGCATCGTCGAGGTTTCGCCGGCCGGCAAGGCCTGGGTGTTCGCCGTCGTGCCACAGCCGACCGCGACGCCCGCGGTCGGTCTCACGACCGCGCTCGCCGTGCTCCCCAGCGGCTATGTGATCGTCGGCAGCCTGCCGGCCCCCGGGGGCAACTCGAGCGCGCTCACGGCCGGGGCGCTCAGCATCCTCAACGCCCAAGGTCATGTGGTCGAGACGCTCAGCGGCGCTGACATCAACGGGCCCTGGGACTTGACCGCCGTCGAGTTCGGCAGGCACGTCGTGCTGTTCGTAAGCAACGTGCTGAACGGCACCGTCGCGGCGAACGGCAACCACGTCGACGGCGGCACGGTCGTGCGGATCGTGCTGACGCTGCACCGCCGGCAGGTTCCTTCGCTCAGCTCCGAGCAGGTGATCGCGGACGGCTTCCCCGAGACCACCGACCCGAACGCACTCGTGATCGGACCGACCGGCGTCGGACTCGGCGCCAACGACGTCCTGTATGTCGCCGACGCGCTGGGCAACCGGATCGCGGCGATCCCGAACGCGCTGACGAGGACCACGATCCTCGGCGACGGCGGCCTGACGGTCAGTGCCGGCGGTAGCCTCAACGATCCGCTCGGCCTCGCGATCGCGCCGAACGGCGACATCGTCAGCGCCAACGGCGGCGACGGCAAGATCGTCGAGACCACCCCGTTCGGAGCTCAGGTCACGGCCACGACGCTCGTACCCGACGGAGCGGGTGACCTCTTCGGGCTCGCGGTCGCAACCGGCGGCGACGGACTGTATTTCGTCAACGACTCGGGCACGGGCCCGACGGCGAACTCGCTCCAACTGCTGAACTGAGGACACCCCCCTGACCGCCGGCGTGGCGCTCCCGAGACCTCGAGGGCTCGGGAGCGCCGCGTCTTCAGTCGACCCGAGACCTCGAAGGCTCGGGAGCGCCGCGTCTTCAGGCATCCCGGCACCTCGAAGGCTCGGGAGCGCCGCGCCTTCAGCGATCCGGTTCGGCGGCTCACTGCGGACGCGGCGGCGAGATCAGGCGGTGGACCTTGAGGCCGAGCCCGAGCCGCTCGCGATCCTCGAAGCGCATCGGGTCGAGCCCGGTCAGGTCCCGGATCCGGTCCAGGCGGTAGGCGACCGTGTGACGATGCGCGAAGATCGCGCTGGCGGTCGCGTTCATGCTGCAGTTCGACTCCAGATAGGCCTGCAACGTCGGTACCAGCTCGGTGTGATAGCGGTCGTCGTAGCGGACCAGCGGCGCGATCGTCGCCTCGTGGAATCCGCGCAGCTCCTCGGGGTGGGAGGCGAGCACCCTGAACAGCAGCTTGTAGGTGCCAGTTCCCACCTCCTCGGCGATCGCGGCGTGGGTGTGGCGCAGCAGCACGTCGAGCACGAGCTCCGCCTCGGCAGCGGCGTAGCCGAGCTCGGCGGGGTCGGCGTGGAAGCTCGAGAGGCCGACGACGCCGTGTTGCTCGAGCCGCGTCGCCAGCCGCTTGGCGGCCGCCAGCGTGCTCGGCCCCGAGCCGCCAGCGACGCCCTCACCGGCGAGACCGCCGCCGGCGAGACCGCCGCCGGCGAGACCGCCGCCGGCGAGACCGCCGCCGGCGAGACCGCCGCCGGCGAGACCGCCGCCGGCGAGACCGCCGCCGGCGAGACTGCGGTCGGCGACCGCGGGCAGCGCGGCGTAGATTCGCGGCGGATCGTCGGCTTGGACGCCGTCCAGCTGCTCGGCGAGCGCGCCCGGGAACTCCTCGGCGATCGTCGCGAGCACCAGCTGCGGGCGCTCGCGCGTGAGCTCCGCACAGAGGATCACCGCGCCACGCGTCAGGTCACAACCGAAGCGCGCCGCGCGACGCACCAGCTCGCGACTGTCGAGGCTCTTGCTGGCGCGCAGCTGCTCCAGCAGGCTGCCGCGCAGCTCGTGCTCGACCTTGTGCCTGGCGTCGGCGATCGCGAGCTCGGTCATCGTCGCGGTCGCCGCGAGGTGTAGGAACTCGGCCGCCTCGCGACACGACGCACGCTCGCCGGCGAGCAGCGCGACGACGCCGACGAGCTTTGCGCGCAGGCGGATCGGGACCTCGGCGAGGACCGTGGCCGGCACCGCCGCCGGACGACCACGGATGCGCGCGGCGACCCAACGCTCCAGCGCATCGCAGTCACGCTGCGCGAGCCGCGGGGCGACCGCGGTCGTCACGCCCGGCACCACGATCGCGACCGCGCCGCCGGCGGCCAGCGCCGCCAGCGCGGCGACGCGCTCCAGACCGTCACCGGCAAGCACCGCCTCGACCATCGCCAGGTTGACTTCCCGGCACCTGCCGACCAGACCGCCTTCAAGCGCCCAAGCGGGAGACGCTGTGCTCATGCGCTCACGCGCGTACGTGCAAGCTTGCGAGGCACGGACGAGCACTATTCCAGCCGCGAAGCAGGCGGTCTTTGGCCGCGTGTAGAACATCTGCGGCCCCGGGTTCGCCATCCCGACGTGCGCGTACGCGAGCGCGCCGCAAGCGCGCTTGCGCCGGGGGTAACGTTCAGCGTCCGAACAACGGCTCGGTGACGTCGTCGGCCCAGGCAAGCGCCGAGATGTAGAGCTTGGCGGCCGTCGGGAGGATTCCCTGGGCGCGGTCGAAGTCGCCGTCCTCGAGTGCGTTCAGGCACTCCAGCATCTCGCCCTTGCGGCCCTTGTGGTCGACCAGCGCGGCGCACAGGTCTGGCGCCAGCGGCAGCTTTCCGAGCAACTCCTCCATCGGCGTGTCGAACAGCGCATCGATCACCGAGAACAGGCCGAGCGTGAACATCTCGTTGCCGTTGACCGCGAGGTGGGCCTGCCCCGCGAGCTCGCAGAAGCGCGCACGCACCAGCGCCGTGACGGTCAGCTCCGCCGGCTTGTCATCGATGCTGGTGAACACCGTCAACGACGCCCACTGCTTGAGGTGCTCGAACCCGAGCAGGGTGACCGCCTGGCCGATCGAGCGGACCTGTGTGCGCAAGCCGAAGAACGCCGAGTTGATGTAACGCAGCAGCCGGAAGCTGAGCCCGACGTCCAGTGCGATCTTCTGCTGCAGGTCGTCGATCTCGACATCGGGGTCGTGCAACACCGCAAGCAGGTCGAGCACTGCCGCTCGGTTGGCGTCGATTCGCTTGCTCCTCATAACCTCAGGCCTGCAGAAGAAGTAACCCTGAAACAGCTCGCATCCCGTCTGCGCGCAGTAAGCGTAGTCCTCTTGAGTCTCCACCTTCTCGGCGACCAACGTAACACCATATGGCGCGAGGCGCTCGACGGTCCTCGCGAGCCGTTCGCGGCCGAGGTCCAAGAGATCGAGCTTGACGAAGTCGACGATCGCGAGCAGCGGCTCGGCCTCGGGCGTCCAGCGAAAGTCGTCGAGCGCCAGCCGGTGCCCGCGCAGCCGCAGCGCAGCCGCCACCGCGATCAGTTGGTTGGTGATCGGCTGGTCCTCGAGGATCTCGAGCACCAGCGGCTGCGGTGGCAGGATCTGTACCAACCCCAGGCTCATGAACCTTTGCGAGACGTTGATCCAGGCGGGCCGTCCGTTGACGATCCGCTCGAAGCCGATCTCGGTGATCGAGTTCAACACGACGCTCGCGGTTGCGCCCTCCTGGTCGACGACCATCGCCTGCTCGACGTACCCGTCGCGGAACAACAGCTCGTAGCCGACCACGTTCAGCTCGCGATCGAAGATCGGCTGACGTGCGACGAAGACTTCCGAGCCTGGAGCTGGCGATGCCGATGCAACACCGCCCGCGTGAGTGTGGCTCGCGCTGAGCGCCGCGGTCCCGGCGTCAGACGCACGGACTGAAGATCGCATCAACTCGGTTATCGGCAGCTCGACCGATAATCGAATCAATCAGTTGTCGAGTCGCGGCTGCAGCGGTGAGATGCTGCCTGGTCGGGCCTTGACGGAGCCGGGCCGGGATGCACTCGCGCCCTGAAGCGCAACAGCGGCGACCGGGTGGCACCCGATCGCCGCTGCGCCGCGCCTGCAACCAGGCGCGTGGATCCGTTCGCTCGAGGCGGTTACTTGATCTCGACGACCGCGCCGGCCTCTTCGAGCTCGGCCTTGAGCTTCTCCGCCTCGGCCCGGTCGAGGCCTTCCTTGACGGCCTTCGGCGCCTCGTCGACCAGCGCCTTGGACTCCTTGAGCCCGAGACCCGTCGCGGTGCGCACCACCTTGTACACCTGGATCTTGGTGGCGCCCGGCTCCTTCAGGACGACGTCGAACTGCGTCTGCTCCTCGACCTCCTCGACGGCGCCATCGCCACCGCCACCGGCCGCCGGCGCGGCGGCCGCGACCGCCGTCGCCGATACCCCGAACGCCTCCTCCAGCGCCTTGATGCGCTCGGAGAGCTCGAGTACCGAGATCCCTTTCAGCTCTTCGATCCACTCTTCAGTCGTAGGCATGGTTCCTCCTTATTCGTCGGACGGGTCCGCCGCGTCCGACGCGGCCGAGCCTTCGGTTTCATCAGTTTGTTCACTAGCAGCCGCCTCGGGCTCAGGCTCCGGCACCGGCTCGGGCTCGACAACCGCAACAGGCTCCGGCTCGGGTTCTGGCTGCGGCTCGGAAGCAGCAACAGGCTCCGGTTCAGGCTCGGGCTCGGCGACAGGCTCGCCAACGGGCTGGGCCTCATCCTGGGAACCAGGGACCGGCGAGGAAGCCTCAGAGGTGACGGGAACGCCCGATCGACCGATTCCAGAAACAAGCCCCTTATCGGCAATCTCCTGCAAAGCCACAGCCAACCCGGCGATGATTGCGTTCAGCCCCCGCACCAACCCGGTCAAAGGCGCAGCAACCGTACCCACAAGCTGCGCATGCAGGATCTCGCGAGCAGGTAGCTTGGCGATCGCCCGCACATCGTCGGCGCTCAAGATCGAGCCGTTCAGGACGCCGCCCTTGAACTCGAGCGGGCCGCGCAACGCACGGGCGGCATCGTTGAGCGCCTTCGCGGCGAGCGCGACGTCGCCCCGCACGATCGCGAGCGCGGTCGGCCCGCTCAGCAGCGGCTTCAGCCCGGTCACGCCGGCCTTGTCCGCCGCCAGCTCGCTGAGCGAGTTCTTGACGACGCGCAGCTTCGTGTCGGACTCGCGCAACTTCTCGCGCACGTCGGCGATCTGGGCAACGGTGACGCCGCGATAGTCGACCGCGAAGATCCCTTCCGACGCCGACAGCTGCCCGGCGACCTCATCTATGACTGCTGCCTTCTGTTCTCGGTTCATCGGGTCCTCTTTGGAAAGAACGCCCGCGTTTCAGGCGGGCGTCGAAGAGGCGGCTGTGGTGAACCGCGACAGGTCGAGCTTTCCGCCTGCTCCGGACTTACCTGGGCCGCCGGAGGTCTTGGGCCGAACTCTTTGGATTGCAGACTTTACGCTGCCGCGCTCTCCTCGACGATGTCACGCGTGCGAGCGGGGTCGACCTTGATGCCGGGGCCCATCGTGGAGGCGAGCGTGACCGAACGGATGTAACGGCCCTTTGCGGCCGACGGCTTCGCGCGGATCAGTTCCTCGATCACGGCGGCGTAGTTCTCCAGCAGCGAACGGTCCTCGAACTCGCGCTTGCCAATCACCAGGTGCACGATCGCATTGCGGTCGGTGCGGTACTCGACCTTGCCGGCCTTGGACTCCTGCACGGCCTTGGCGACATCCATCGTGACCGTGCCGACCTTCGGGTTCGGCATCTTGCCAGCCGGGCCGAGGATCCGGCCCAAGCGCCCGACGACGGGCATCATGTCCGGGGTCGCGATCGCCACGTCGAACTCGTCGAAGCCCTCTTGGATGCGCTGCGCCAAGTCCTCAGCGCCGACCACGTCGGCGCCTGCCTCCTCGGCTTCGCGGGCCTTGTCGCCCTGCGCGAAGACCGCCACCTTGACGTCCTTGCCGAGGCCGTTGGGCAGCGCGATCGTGCCGCGCAACTGCTCGTCGGCGTGGCGGACGTTCAAGCCGGTGCGGACGTGCACCTCGACGGACTCGTTGAACTTCACGCGGCTGAGCTGCTTGACCAGCGCGATCGCCTCGACGGGCGTGTACTCGCGTGAGCGGTCAAAGCGCTTCTTGGCCTCTACGTACGTCTTGCCGTGATGCATCACACAACCTCCACGCCCATCGAGCGGGCGGTACCGGCGATGATCTTCTTCGCCGCGTCGATGTCGTTGGCGTTGAGATCCTTCATCTTCTTCTCCGCGATCCCCTGGAGCTGATCCTGGGTGATCTTCGCAACTTTGACGCGGTGCGGCTCCGCTGAGCCCTTGTCGATCGAGAGTGCCTGCTTGATCAGCACCGCCGCCGGCGGGCTCTTGGTCACGAACGTGAACGAGCGGTCCTCGTACACGGTGATCACGACCGGAATCACGGTGCCCAGGTCAGCCTGCGTCTGCGCGTTGAACGACTTGACGAACTCCATGATGTTGACGCCGTGCTGACCGAGCGCCGGGCCGATCGGCGGCGCCGGGCTCGCCTGCCCGCCCTTGGCCTGCAGCTTGATATGGGTTAGGACCTTCTTGGCCATGCGATTCTGGGACCTCTAGTTGCGAAAACACAGGCCCGCGCAAGCGGGCCTCATTAAAATAAGGGACTAAAGCTTCTTGACCTGGTCGAACCCGACCTCGACCGGCGTTTCACGGCCGAAGATCGAGACCAGCACCTTCAAGCGCTGCGCGTCCTCGTTGACCTCGGAGATCTCGCCGCTGAAGTCCGACAGCGGGCCGGAGACGACCTTGATCGCCTCGCCGATCGAGAACTGAGCGCGGCTGCGGGGCCGCTCCGCCGTCTCCTGGTGCAGCAGCCGGTCGACCTCGGCCTGGGTGAGCGGCACTGGCTCGTTGGAGGCGCCGACGAAGCCGGTCACGCCCGGCGTGCCCTTGACCAGCGCCCACGAATCCTCGTTCAGATCCATGTTCACCAGCACGTAACCAGGCATCGTGCGCTTCTCGACCGTGATCTTCTGGTTGTCCTTCATCTCGGACACCGACTCGGTCGGAACGACGATCTGACGGACCGAGCGCTGCTGGCCAAGCGACACCACGCGATGCTCGAGGTTCTGCTTGACCTTGTTCTCGTGTCCGGAATAAGTGTTTACGACGTACCAGCGAAACATTCTCTCGTTTGCTCTGCAGCTACTTGGTCAGGATGATGTTGACGATCTTCTCGGCGACCCAGTCCGCCACGCCCAGATAGACGCCCGCCACGATCACGAAGCCCAGCACGACCCCGGTGGCCTGCATCACCTGACGGCGATCTGGCCACTGTACCCGCTGAAGCTCGCGCCAGCTCCCCTGCAGGAATGCGATCAGCCTGCTTACGGTGCTCGTGCGCTGCACGGCCGCGCCGCCGGGGAGCGCGAGCTCGCCGCCGGCGGCGCTCCCGCCGGCGCCGCCACCGGTGCTCCCCCGGGCGCCGCCTCCCGGGCCCCGGGAGCCGCCGCCACGGCCGCTCCAGCCACCTCCGCCTTGGCCGCTTGCGCCGCGTTGGTCCCTTGGGCTGCCTGGGCCCGTGTCAGGGGCGCCGAGCTCGTCGGCGTCGGCGTCGGCGAACTCGTCCGCGTACGTGTCGCCGAACTCCTCGTCCTCTTCGGCTTGCTGCTCTTCGTCGCTGAGCGCGAACTCGGGACGTCCGAGCGCGAGCTGTGCTTCCGCGAGCTCGGCGTCCGGCGTGGCATGTTCGAGCGGCTCGGGCGCGGCGTCAAGCTCCCGCGCGGCGGCGTCCAGGTCCCGCGCGGCAGCGTCCAGATCCCGCGCGGCAGCGTCAAGGTCCCGCGCGCCTTCGAGGTCCTGCGCGCCTTCGAGGTCCTGCGCGCCTTCGAGGTCCTGCGCGCCTTCGAGGTCCTGCTCGGACGCAAGGTCCTGCGCGGGGTCGAAGTCCGAACCGCCGATGATCGCGCGGCCGGCACCGTCGTCAGGCCTTCGAGGCTGCCGATCCCTCGTGCGTTTACGGTTGCGAGCCACGGCCTGCTCGGGTGTTATCGAGTCTCGCGATGCGAGGTATGACGCTTGCACCAGCGGCAGTACTTGCGCATCTGCAGCCGCTCGGGGTTGTTGCGCTTGCTTTTCTTCGTCTGGTAGTTGCGGCGCTTGCACTCCTCGCACGCGAGGGTCGCAGCGATCCGCACATCTCCACGGGCCATAGAGGGTCAGTTCCCGTTCAGTGGGTGGTGAGGGCTATAAGTTCGTGCGTCCAGGCGTGTCTAGGAACGCCTGGCAGGCGCCGGGCTGAGTGTAGCTAGTCCGCGCCAGGGTCGCGGGCAGCAGCGCCGGTTGACTGTTGGCGGGACCTACCCGTTTGCATGTAAAACGGGATGGGATGACGTGTTCGAGCGATCAAACCTCTGCTTGACCAGGCGGATTGTCCGTTCGATGTCGATTTTCGAGCCGGCACGGACAATCTGGCTCCCGAAACGGAGGAGTGTCCGTTCGGACATGTTTTGCGCCGGATTTGACGGCTCCGGAGGCCTCGGCACGTGGTCTCGTCGCTCGCACCGCCGCTCTTGCGGGTGCCCTTAGGGCACCCGCCCTTAGTCGGGCAGCGTGGCGGGCACCAGCTCCAACGTGAGCCAACGTTCGCCCCGCAGGATGCGGACCGCGAGCGGGCGCCCGATCGCTGCCTCGGTCATCAGGCGCTGGATGTCCTCGACCCGCTCCACCGGCTGCTCGCCGAGCGCCACGATCAGATCCTCGGGCCTCAACCCAGCGCGCTGCGCCGGGCTGTCGGGCGCGACCTCGGTCAACTCGACGGCGCTCGCGCGGCCCAGCTCGTGCGCCGCACGCGGGCCGAGCGGACGCGGGCCGGCGGCGATCCCGATGTGCGCACGGCGTACGCGGCCGTCGCGCATCAACGCCCCGAGGATCGCGCGGGTGGCGTCGTTGATCGGCACCGCCAGGCCGAGGCCGACACCGGCGACCGCGGTGTTGATCCCGACCACCCGGGCGCGTCCGTCGGCCAGCGCTCCACCCGAGTTGCCAGGGTTCAGCGCCGCATCGGTCTGGATCACATTGTCGATGTAACGGACGGTCGCGCCGGAGCGCGCCGGCAGCGAGCGCCCCAACGCGGACACCACGCCGGCGGTCACCGAGCCGGCGAACCCGTTCGGGTTTCCGATCGCGACTACGAGCTGCCCGGGACGCAGGGCGCAGGCGTCACCGAGCGTCGCCGGCGCGAGCTCGCCGCCGTCGACGCGCAGCAGCGCGAGGTCCGACAAGCGGTCGAGTCCGATCACGTGGAAGCTGAACTCGCGGCCGTCGGGGAATGATGCGCGTCCCGGCGCGCTGGCACGGTGCACAACGTGCGCCGAGGTGAGCATGAAACCGTCGGGGGTCAGCGCAACCGCGCTCCCCGCCCCTGCCGACACGTTGCCGGACCGGGTGTGACGGCTCACACGCAGATTGGCCACCGACGGAGACAGGCTCTGCGCCACGTGCATGACCACCTGCGAGTACGCGTCGAGCGCGTGCGCTTCCTCAGCGCGGAGTTGCTCCTGCACGCTCATCGCCTCCTCCACGCTCATCGCCTCCTCCTCCACGCTCATCGCCTCTCCTCCACGCTCATCGCCACGCTCATCGCCGCATCCTCCTCCACGCTCATCGCCTCAGAATCTCGCCGTGACGGTGCGCTCCTGCGCACCCCGGACCAGGGTCAGCTCGATCTCGCCGGCGCCGCGGGCCGCGTCGAGCGCCTCGTGTAGCGCGTCGAGGCGATCCGTGGCGCGGCCGCCGGCGGCCACGATCAGATCGCCGCGCAGCAGGCCGGCGCGGCTCGCGGGGCTGTCGTCCTCGACGCCGCGAATCAGGATCCCATCGCGCTCGGGTAGGCCCACGGCATGGCGCAGCTTGCGGGCCGCGCGCGGCGGCATGATCAAGATCCCGAGCCGTGCGCGCGAAGGCCCCTCGCCGCGAGCAAGCGCGTCGATCCGCTGACGCATCGCGACGTCCAGCGCGATCGCGAGGATCAGTCCGCCCTCGATCCGCACGGTGTTGATCGCCAGCAGGCGGCCTTCGGTGTCGAGTAGCGGCCCTCCGGAAGAGCCGCTTGGCAGCGGCGCGGTGTGCTCGATCGCGCCCGGGATCCGGCGCCCGCGCGGGCCGCGGAAGCTGCGGGCGCTGCCCGTGACGAAGCCCGGGGCGACCCGCAGGCCGCGCCCGCCCGGGTTGGCGAGGGCGAGCACCGCGCGCCCGATCGGCGGGAACCCGCGATCTGCAGGGGGATCGCTCGCGGCCGCGCGCTCGCCAACTGCAGGGGAATCGCTCGCGACCGGGCGCTCGCCAACTGCAGGGGGATCGCTCGCGGCCGGGCGCAGGCCAACTGCAGGGGGATCGCTCGCGGCCGCGCGCTCGCCAACTGCAGGGGGATTGCCGTGCGCCGGGGAACCGCCATCGGCGGGCGCGGTCCAATCGAGCGCCTGCACCTCGCCGGTGTCGACGCTGATCACGGCGAGGTCGAGGTCGGGATCGGAGCCAGCCAGGCTGCCGGGCTCGCGGCGGCCGTCGGCGAATGTGACCGCGATCTCGTCGTGGTGGAGGTTGTGGGCGTTGGTCAGCACCAACCCGGCCCCGATCACCACGCCGGAGCCGACGCCCCAGCCCCGCCCGAGGCCGACGACAGACGGGCCGCGATCACGCGCGGCGTCCTGGATGCTGCGTTCTAGTTCTTCGAGGACCGTCATTCCGAATCGCTGCTCCGCTCACTGATAAGTAGTGACTTGCAATGTGCAACTGACAACTATATACCGTGGGCAGCCTGCGCCGGTGCGCTGGAAGGGCGCGCGCGCATACCGCGCGCGCATACGATTGCCGCGAGATGTCCAGCCCGGTACCCGACTCCGACCCACAAGCGGCAACCGAGCCGACGCACGCGGCGCTCGCGCGGGCGCTGGCGCTCGTCGGTGACCGTTGGACGCTGCTGGTGGTGGCGAGCTTGATGGACGGTCCGCGGCGGTTCGGCGAGCTACGGGAGGAGCTGGACGGGATCGCCCCGAACGTTCTGACGCAGCGGCTACGCGCGCTCGAGCACAACGCGCTGGTGGTCTCGCGTCCCTATTCCGAGCGGCCGCCGCGGTTCGTCTATGAGCTCAGCGCCGCTGGGCGCGAGCTGGCAGGTGCGCTGACGCTGCTCGCCGGTTGGGGGGCGCGCCACACCGAAGGGGCGGCGGTCCCGCACCACTCGGTCTGCGGCAGCCCGCTGCGCGCGGTCTGGTGGTGTCCGGTGTGCGAACGGCCGGTGAGCGACGACGAAGAGGAGGAGCAACTGCTGTTCGCATGATCGCATGCCAGAAAACCGCGCCGCACGGGGAGAATTGACGAATGCTGCGGCACATTTTGATCGTCATGTCGATCGGGCTCGCGGACTCGCTGAATCCGACGACAATTGCGCCGGCGCTGTTGCTGGCCAGCGGCGAGCGCCCGCGTGAGCAGGTCACCGAGTTCACGCTGGCGGTGTTCGCGGTGTACTTCCTCGGGGGCGCGGTGATCGCGCTCGGCCCGGGCCAGCTGGTGCTGGCGCTGGTACCGCATCCCCGCCACCAGGCGCGAGCGATCCTCGAGGTGATCGCGGGCGCCGTGCTGATCATCGGCGGCTACCTGATCTGGCGCAACCGCAACGACCTGTCCGAGCGCAAGCTCCCGGTCACCGACGGTAGTGGCAAGTCGGGCGCAGTGCTCGGGGCGACGATCACGGCGGTCGAGCTGCCGACCGCGTTTCCCTACTTCGCAGCGATCGCCACGATCGTCGGCTCCGGCCTTGGCCCCGCACGCCAGGTGATCCTGCTGGTGCTGTTCAACCTCTGTTTCGTGCTGCCGCTCGGCGCGATCGCCGGCACGCTCTTGGTCGCGGGCAACCACGCCAGTGAATTGCTCGCGCGCGTCCGCGACTTCCTGCAGCGACACTGGCCAACGATGCTGGCGGTAACCGCGCTGGTCGCCGGAGCGTTCGTGATCCTGCTCGGAACCACCGGGATCGCCGCGCGCCACCACGGCCGCCTCGCCCGTCTCGCGGGGCACGTCAACCGCCTGCTGCACCTCAAAGTCCCATGACGGGTTCGACGACGCTGCGGGTATGGCTGGCGCGGTAGGCGGGGGCGTTGTCGACCAGGATCTGCAGCATCGCTCTGGCGGCCGGCGCGAGCGCAGGCTCGGGCGCGGTCGCCGCGACCACGCTGCGTACGGGGCTGTGCGGCGCCAGCGCCCGCACGACGATCCCCGGGTGCACGCGGGTCAGCGCCAGACGCGGGATCAGCGCCACGCCAACGCCGGCCGCGACCAGGCCCTGCACGGTCTCGTAATCGTCGCTCTCGAACGTGACGTTGGGCTCGAAGCCGGCCTCCACGCAGGAGCGGACCACGTGGCGGCCGCACGGGCTGCTGGCAGAGGTCTGGACCCAGTCCTCGCGGGCTAGGTCCCGCAGCTCGAGCTTCGGCAGCGTGCTCAGCGGATGGTTGGCGGGCAGCGCGACGTGCATCGGGTCCTCGAGCAACGGCACCAGCGCCAGCCCTTCGCCGAGCGGCAGGCTGGCCCCGGGGAAGCGGAACAGAAGCGCAAGATCGAACTCGCCGGCGCGCAGCCGCGGCGCGATCTCCTCGGGCTCACCCTCCGACAGCGTCAGCACGATGTCCGGATGGCGCCGGCGGAAGGTGGCGACCGCGAGTGGCATCAAGGTCGCGCCGGCGGACGGGAACGACGCGACCCGCAGTCGACCGCCACGCAGGCCGAGCACCGCCGCGAGCTCGTCCTCGGCGGCCTGGACCTGGGCGAAGATCGCCTCGGCGTGCTCCAGCAGCGTGGCGCCGGCGGCGGTCGGGCGCACGCCGCGGCGGTCGCGGACCACCAGCGTCGCGCCGGTCTCGGCCTCGAGCCGCGCGATCGCCTGCGAGACGGCCGACTGCGTGTAGCTGAGCGAATCCGCCGCCGCCGAGAACGAGCCGCGTTGTAGCACTTCCGCGAGGACTTTGAGCCTGACCAGGTTCAACATAAGCAATTCTAATCCTACAGATGATCAGATCCATTTGTACTGATGCCACCTCGATGCCATGCTCAGCCCGTTCTTATCGGGATCACTTTCATGAGCAAGCCTGGAGGGCAAGCTATGACTCTCACCGCGATCGTTTCCTACGACGACACTCTCAACGACCAGGACGCACTTGCGTTCGCGCGCGTGCTAGGCGAAGCCGGCGCCACGCCGGTCCTCGCCTACGTCCGCCACGCGACCGCGAGCAAGAGCAAGACCGAGCGCAACGAGGAGCACGCGGCCGAGGCCCTGCTCGACCGTGGCGCCCGCTGGCTCGGCGACTTGGACGTTCAACGGCGCGTCGTCCTCAACGCCTCGACCAGCCAGGGCCTGAACGCGCTGGTCGCCGAGCTCGACGCCGCGATCGTCGTGTTCGGCTCCGACTACCGCACGGCCAACGGCCACATCGCGGCGCAGCACACAACGCAGGCGATGCTCGAGAACGGCCCGGCCGCCGTCGCGATTGCCCCGGCCGGCTATCGCGCCGTGCACGAGCCCAAGATCCACACGATCGGCCTGCTGGCCGGCCTCGACGATCACGCCGCGATCGACACCGCGCACCATCTCGCCAACCACTTCCAGGCGACCGTCACCGACAGCCATCACGGCGTCGACCTGCTGATCGTCGGCTCGCGTCCCGAGGCGCCGGCCGGCCGCGTGATGGTGTCGGCGCGCTCGCAGAACGCGATCGAGGAGGCGACTGCGCCGGTTTTGGTCGTCGCGCGCGAGGTCGCGATCAACTTCACTCCCGCGCTCGCGCTCAACTGAGCGGCAGGCGCCTTCCGCTTGCCGCTCAGCTGCGCGGCAGGCGCCTTCCGCTTGCCGCTCAGCTGCGCGGCAAGCGTACTTCAGCTCGGGGCTCCGAGGAACCCCAGCGTCCGGCTTTCGGGGGCTCTGCGGAGCCCCCGAAGTCGTTTAAGCATGCGTCCCGAGCGGACGCTGCTGGCTGCTGCGGGCGCCGGTGGTGCTGTACTGCAGCACCCGTGACCCGCACACTCGTGATCTCCGACCTGCACATCGGCGGCGAGCGACCGACCAGCAACAGCGTGCTGAGCGCGCCGGCGCCATTGCAACGCCTGCTGGAGACACTCGAGCAGTTCGACCGGCTGGTCCTGCTCGGCGATACGGTCGAGTTGCACGGACGGCCGCCGTCGGTCAGGCAGGCGCTCGCCGTGGCGGCGCCGATCCTGCAGGCGATCGGCGCCAAGCTCGGTCGCGATCGCGAGGTCGTGATCGTGCCCGGCAACCACGACAACGCGTTGGTGCACGCCTGGTCGGCGCAACGGCCCGGTGAGCTCGGCATCGCCACCGCGGTGCCGCTCGACGCAACCCCGGTGCTCGCGTACGTGGCGTCGCTGTTGACGCCGGCCCGCGTGCGCGTGAGCTATCCGGGCGCATGGCTGTCAGACCGCGTGTGGGCCACCCACGGCCACTACCTCGATCCGCATCTGCGCCCGGTCTCGGCCTACGGCCTGGCGCGCCGCGAGGTCCGTCGGGGTCGGGCGCAGCCGACCTCGGTGAGCGAGTACGAGCGGACCGCCGGCCCGCGGGCCGGCAGCACCGGACACGCCGTGCGGGCGCCCATGCTGGAGCTGCTGCGCCCCGGCTTCTCGCCGCTGATCTCGGCCGTGCTCGACCAGCAGATGCGCCACCAGGCGATGCCGGCGTTCGCGCACGTGCTGCGGCGGCTGCGCGTGGACGCCGATGCAGTGCTGTTCGGACACGTGCACCGGCTGGGGCCGCTGCGCCGCGATGACCCACGTGATTGGGCGCCCGCCGGCAGCGGCGGGCCGCGGCTCGCCAACACCGGCTCGTGGGTCTACGAGCCGCTCCTGGTGGCGCGGCTCGCGATCGCGCCGCACCCGTACTGGCCAGGCGGCGCGATCACCCTCGCGGACGGCGAGCTGTCGGTCGTCGGGCTGCTCGAGGATCTCCCCGCGAGCGCACTACGCCCTTAGGGCGAAGCGCCCTTAGGGCGAAGGTCTCACTTGCAGGCGAGCTGGAACGGCAGCGTCACGGCGCTCGGCGTCGCGCCGGGCGAGTCGAACGCGAGCGCGGCCGAGCCGTTCCATGCGTGCGACTTCGGGCACGAGGACGGCGTCCGCCACGGGCCCGTGACGGCGCCGGTCGTGGACCCCAGCGACAGCGACAGCTGGTCGATCGCCATCGGCGTATAGGCCAGGTTGTAAGCGTAGGTCGGCAGGCTCGTGAAGCTGATCTGGGCCGCGCCGGAGCCGGTGGCGCAGAGGTTGCCGGCATCCTGCGCGGAGGGCAAGTTCAACGACACGTCCTTGGCAACGTGGTAGACCACATCGACCGTGCCGGTGCAGCCGACTTGCTGGGGAGCGCCGAGGTAGAACGACAGCCCGACGGAGAACGTCGGGCCGGCGATGCCGAACACGCTGTGCGCTGGGGACACCGTCAAGCTGCCGGTACCGATCAGGCTCGCCGGCGGGCACAACATCGCGCTTTCCTGGTTGGTGGCGCACAGCGACGAGCCGCCGCGGGCGATCGGGGCGAAGCCCTTCTGCAACGTCAGCGTGAAGCCGGTCGGCAGCGAGCTTTCGGTCGGGAGCGTGACGGCGTCGAGCGTCAGCTTGGTGAGCTTCCCCTGCTTGTTCGGGGTCAGCGAAGCCGAGTAGACGTTGGCGGCGGCCGCCGCGCTGGCGCCACTGGCAAGCAACAACAACGAGGTGAGAATCGGGAGAGTCCTGTGCACTTGAGCCCTATCGGCTCGGCGTGCTGCGAGCTTTAGAGCCTGTCTCAACAGCCCCGCATACTGTGGCGGCAAGACCGGGACGCCGAGCAACCGCTAGGTTTGCGGGATGCCGAGGACCTGGCTCTACACACAGATCGCGATCGTCGTGTTCGTACTGATCGGAATCGTGATCGCGATCACCAAGCTTGCGTGATGTACCGCTCGATCGTTGCCGGGACCGACGGGTCGGATGCCGCCAGCGCCGCGGTTCGCTGCGCTACGGAGCTGGCTTGCAAGCTCGGCGCGCGGCTGCAGATCGTCAGCGCCTATGAAGCCGTGTCCGATGCGGTGCTGCGCGACCGCCGCGTGGAGGTCCCTGCAGACCTGCAGTGGATCGTAAACCCGCGGGCCGATGTGCTTGCAATGCTGGAGCAGGCCGCCGAGGCGGCGCGGGCGGCGGGGGTCCAGGCGGTCGAGACCTTCGCCCGCCAGGGCGACGCCGCCGACGCCATCCTCGATGTCGCCGAAGAGCAGCGCTGTGACCTGATCGTCGTCGGCAACCGCGGTATGACCGGCGCCAAGCGCTTCCTGCTCGGCTCGGTGCCCAACAGGGTCTCGCACCACGCGCCGTGCTCGGTGCTGATCGTCAGGACCTGAGGGCGCGCGCCAGGCCTGCGCTAAGCACGCGCTGAGCAAGCGCTAACGGGTTCTCAGCGGCGGTTGGGCGTGCTGACGATCGGTGCGGTCGC
This sequence comes from uncultured Solirubrobacterales bacterium, assembly GCA_963709135.1. Classification (GTDB taxonomy): domain Bacteria; phylum Actinomycetota; class Thermoleophilia; order Solirubrobacterales; family Solirubrobacteraceae; genus Palsa-465. The sequence goes on from CAVPVI010000018.1 coordinate 111,680, forward strand.
GGCGCCGATGTTCAACATCCCGTAGCCGAAGTCAGAGTTCGGTGCCGAGCCTCCGAGCGGGGTCGCGGTCTGCTCCAAACGCGCGAGAACCTGGTCGGGCGTCGGGTGCGCGCCGAGCACGTGGCTGGCGATCACTAGCGCGGCGCCGGCCGCCACCTCGGACGCCGACATCGAGGTCCCGAACCAGCCAGAGGGAAAGCTGAACGCGTCCGGGCGGTTCGGATCGTTGAAGGTCATCTGGTAGACGTCCGGGAGGTTGCTGGTCGGCTGGCAAGCCGGATCGCTGAGCGCGCTGGTGTCCGTACCGCCGCCGGGCGCGACCAGGTCCAAGCCGCTGCCAGCGTTCGAGTAATCAGTGAGGCAGCCGTCGATCGTGGTGGCGCCGACGGAGATCACACCCGGCGCCCCCGCCGGGTAAGCGATCTCGTTGCTGCTGTCGTTGCCCGCCGCCGCGACGACCACGACGTTGTGCCGGTGAGCGTAGTTGATCGCGGCGATGATGCCGGGGATCTCCGCTCCGGTCACGCCGATCGTGAACTCGAGGCTCAGGTTGACCACGCTGGCGCCGTGCTGGACCGCATAGCGGATCCCCTCGGCGATCGTCGAGGCATCGCCGTCGCCGTTGGCGTCCAGCACCCGCACCGGCATGATCGAGGCGCCGTAGGCCAGCCCCGTGAGCCCGTAGCCGTTGTTGGTCGCCTCGGCGATCTCGGCGGCCATGAACGTCCCGTGGCCCTCGCGATCGAGCGCGTAGGGGTCGGTGCAGACGCCGTGCACGATCTTGCCGGCGACCAGGTCGCACGGGTCCACGAAACGCGTGCCCGTGAAGTCGGGCATCTTCCTGAACGTCTCCCAGTTGCGGTACGCGACGCCGGTGTCGAGCACCGCGACGATGACTCCCTTGCCGCCCGGCCGGTGATCCGCGATCAGGTTCGCCCACGCCTGCGGAGCGTTCACGCCGGATCCCGCCAGGAAGTTCCACTGCAGCTTCTCCCAGCCGCCGCGCCGGTGGGCGGTGCCGGGATCGTCCGGGTACCACGCGGGCGTCGGCGAGCTGATGGATGTCGTGGATGTCGTGGATGTAGTGGTCGGGGTCGTCGCGGATGTCGTGGTCGGGGTCGTCGCGGATGTCGTGGTCGTGTTCGTAGTAGCCGTGGTCGTGGTCGTGGCGCTTGTCGCCGTGGAGGGGCTCGTCGCTGTTGTCGTGGTCGCGTCCGACGCGTCGACCGGCGCGGATGTCGAGCTCGCCGTGGCCGCGGTTGTCGGCGCCAGGCTCGCCGGTGCCGTATCCGCGGGCGCGGGGTAGCCGTCGATGTGCGCGATGTAGTCGGGAACGGCGTAGGCGATCCCGGGCAGGCGCGCGAAGCGCGCGGCGGCGGCTGTGACGCTGACGCCGCGCGGCAGCCTCAGCAGCTGCTCGACCGGCGCCGCGAGTGGCGTGTTGACTGCGTGCACGAGCGTCCCAGTCGAGCTACGGATGATCGCGGCCGCGGAGATCAGAGGCGGCTCGAAACCGACGATCAGCTCACCCGGAACGTAGGCCGGCGTCGCGGCTGCCTGAGCGCACGCCGGCAGCCCGACGCCCGCGGCGGCGCACAGCGCGACCACGCCCAGCGACAGCGTGCGACGCGAGATCCGGCGCGGGCGCCACAGGAGCGTGCGAGCCGCACTGCCCGTATGGTGGGAGTGGATCATGTGCTGCAACGTCTACTCGGGATTTTCAGGCATCTCCATAAGGATTCTTGAACATCCTGCGGCTGGCAAGTGAGCGCACGCTTCTTTCCCCGCGACGACTACTTCATGCGCCTTGCCCTGCGCGAGGCCGAGCGAGCACTGGAACACGACGACGTCCCGATCGGAGCGGTAATCGTAAAGGACGGCGAGCTGATCGGCTCCGCACACAACGAGCGCGAACTGCGCGGCGATCCCACTGCGCACGCTGAGGTGCTGGCGCTGCGCGAGGCAGCCGCCGCGCTGCACAGCTGGCGCGTGCTGGACAGCATCCTCTACGTGACGCTCGAGCCGTGCGCGATGTGCGCCGGGGCGATCGTGCTCGCACGCGTACCGCGCGTCGTCTTCGGCGCCAGCGACCCGAAGGCCGGCGCCGCCGGCAGCGTGCTCAACGTCCTCGACGTCCCGCAGTTCAACCACCGCCCCCAATGCGACGGAGGCCTGCTCGCGCACGACAGCGCCGACCTGCTCCGCGCCTTCTTCGCCGGGCGCCGCTGAGCCTCCGCGCGCCGATGAGCGAGACGCTCGGCGGGCGAGTCGTCTAACTTTGCAGTCCGCTCACCTGGAGAGGTGGCAGAGCGGTTGAATGCGCCGGTCTCGAAAACCGGTTCGGGTCTTTCGGTCCGACGGGGGTTCGAATCCCCCCCTCTCCGTTACCACGCCGCCAAGCACCTCGGTGTAGAACCGGCGGGGTCAGGGAATGACGACGTACGCTTCTCCGAACCAGAGTGGCGAGCGCGGCAAGTTCGGAGCTGGTTGCTTGGACGGGAGGACCAGAATCGTCCGCAGAGTGAGTCACGGGCCGATCCGTCGGGCCGTGTGCCGCCAAGCGTCTCAGGTGACACCGGCGGTGGGCTGGGCGCGCTCGGCCCACTGGTGACGGCGCTCGGATAGGGCAGGCGATGGAACCACCAAGACGGGACGATCAGCGTGATGAAGGACGGCTCGGGCAACACTGCCCAAGATCACCGACTTCACCGAACCGCGACCGCGAGTGCCGAGCACGATTACCTCGGCGCCAAGGTCACCCGCCACGGCAAGGATGTCGGCGGCGATCTCGTCCCGGCGATTGACGATTCGTGGCTGAGCGACGAGTCCAGCGGCCGCCGCTCGCCGCGCGCCGTCGCTGGCGGTGTCGAGCGCCGCCTTTTGGAGAGCAGCGTTAGTACGCCCGTCGTCTGCGTAGGCGCCAGCCCCGAAGCCGATCCCCAACGAGCCGTGGCGGGCCATCGCCTCCAGGAGAGTCTCCCAAACCACGAGCACCGTCGTGTCGCTACCGGGCATCAGCTGCGCCGCGCGGTCAATCGCCGCTTGCGCGTCCGCTGAACCGTCGTAACAGATCAGGATCGTCATGCCGTTGCCGCGTAGATGTGGTTGACGATCAGCGTCAGATGCCGCACGCGCGCCGGCGCCAACGGCTGTCCCACTTCCTCATGGATCCCCGCCACATGCACTTCCCTTCGGTAGAGAGATCCGTCCACGCCGCGGACTCTGAACCACGCTACCGCCGGTCGCGCCTGGGAGGTCACTGGCCTGCACCCGGGCTGACCGTTCTGCACCGCGTCGGGTCCGCCATATCAGTTAGCCCTTCTCCAACACGCTGAGTGGGGTTGTCCTCGTGATGAGTGTCCGGAGGGGGCCCCAGTAGCAGCGCGGGTCGGTAATCCGGCAGATTCGCGCCAGCGAATCTCCAAGGACGCGCGTTAGCGCGTCCCTAGCAGTCGAAGTCCGAGTTCGAACCAGGCAATACCCTGGTTGCATTCCTGGTACTTGTCGCTGTAGGCTCCTGGGCGATGGCTGCTCAGCGGTCGCAAGTGTTCCGTGGCAGGGCCTCCGAGCGCGACAAGTTGGGCCGGCTGCTGGATAACGTCCGGGCTGGTGAGAGCGCCGCTCTGGTCGTGCGCGGTGAGGCTGGGATCGGCAAGACGGCGCTGCTGGACGATTGCGTTCGGAAGGCATCGGGCTTTCGCGTTGTCCGGATTGCGGGGGCGGAGTCCGAGATGGAGTTGCCATTTGCAGGGCTGCATCAGCTCTGCGCGCCGATGCTGGACCACCTCGACGCCCTTCCGGATCCCCAGCAGAACGCGCTTCGAGTGGCGTTCGGCCTGACGTCGGGCGACGTTCCTGACCGTTTCCTGGTATCGCTGGCGTCGCTCAGCTTGTTGGCTGAGGTGGCGCTTACGCGTCCGTTGCTGTGCGTCGTGGATGACGCACAGTGGCTCGACGCCGCGTCCGGCCAGGTGTTCGGGTTTGTCGCGCGACGGATTCTTGCTGAGTCCGTGTTGATGCTGTTTGGTCTCCGGGAGCCGAGCGAGGATCGCCAGTTAGTGGGGTTGCCGGAGCTGATGTTGCGCGGCCTGACCGATGAGGATGCCCGGGCCGTGCTACGGGCCGTCACTTCAGGACGAGTCGATGCGGATGTCCGGAATCGGATCGTTGCGGAAACGCGGGGAAATCCTCTGGCGCTCATGGAACTGCCAAGGGGTATGACGGCCGCGGAACTGGCGGGTGGCTTCTCGGTTCCCCACTCGGCCGATCTTTCGGGTCAGCTTGAGGAGCACTTTCTCAGGCGTCTCGAAGTCCTGCCTGAGGCCACGCAGCGCCTGCTGCTGGTCGCATCTGCCGATCCGACCGGCGACGTCGCTCTGCTCTCGCGTGCGGCGCGGACGCTCGGGATTGAACGAGAACTGGCCGCCGCCATCGACGCTGAGGAACTCGTCGCGGTCGGCGCGCACGTGTGGTTCCGGCATCCCCTCGTCCGGTCTGCGATCTATTCGGGGGCGTCTGCGGACGAGCGTCGGGCAGTGCATGTGGCCTTGGCCGCAGCCATGGATCCGCTTACCGATCCCGACCGTCGCGCCTGGCACCGCGCTCTCGCGGCGCCGGGGCCTGATGAAGAGGTCGCGTTGGAGCTGGAGCAGTCAGCCGGCCGTGCCCACTCACGCGGCGGTCTGGCCGCGGCCGCCGCTTTCCTGCAGCGCTCCGTGGCGCTGACCCGAGATCCAGAGCGGCGAGCCGATCGGGCGCTGGCCGCGGCTCAGGCCCAGGTCCAGGCGGGAGCGTTCGACGAGGCGCTTCGACTGCTGGGCGCAGCCGAGATCGATGCGCAGACCGAACTGCAGCGTGCCCGAGTCGATCTGATGCGCGGGAAGATCGCATCGGCCGCCGGCCCAATCACCGAGGCGTCCGCCCAACTCCTCACAGCTGCAGGGCGACTCGAGCCGCTAGACGTCAGCCTGGCTCGAGAGACCTATCTCGACGCGTGGGGTGCCGCGTTCTTCACGGGTCAGCTCGGAGGGAGCGACCAACTGCGCGAGGTGTCCGAGGCGGCGCGATCCGCGCCAGCGCCGTCTGATCCACCACGCCTGTCAGATCTGCTGCTGGACGGCCTCTCGTTGCTCGTCACTGAAGGACGCGCGTCGGCGACGCCCACCCTGCGTCAGGCAGTCCGCGTTTTCCCCAGGGAAGAGCTCTCGGTTGAAAAGGGCCTCCTCTGGGGGGGGTTGGCCGCAGCCGCCGCTGGCACGATTTGGGATTTCGAGAGCATGGACGCAGTCTTGAGTCGCCAAACGGAGCTCGCCCGCACCGCTGGTGCAGTCGCGCCGTTATGTTTCACTCTCACCGGCGACGCTTTTCTTGCGGCCTGGCGTGGGGATTTGGCTACGGCTGCTGCGCTGGCGGCCGAGGTGAATTACCTGGCCGATGCGACCGGCATCCAACAGGTGCCAAACGGTGCCGGCTTGCTCGCGGCCCTTGCAGGGGACGAGCCTCGCAGCTCTACGGACATCGAGGCAGCGATTGAGCTCGCCACAGCCCGGGGCGAGGGTTATGCAGTACAGGTCGGGCTTTGGGCGAACGCGGTTCTCTGCAACGGCCTGGCTCGCTACGAACAGGCCCTGTCATCCTCCCTACAGGCCAGCGAGCAAACGCCCGAACTCTATCTTGCTGCTTGGGCGCTCCCAGAGCTAACCGAAGCGGCCGTCAGGACTGGCAACGACGCACTGGCGGTCGACGCCCTCAAGCGACTCGCTGAGAGCACCGAGCAGAGCGAAACCGACTGGGGCCGAGGCATTTTTGCCCGTTCCAAGGCGCTCATCAGCGACGGTGAGACGGCGGAAGAGCACTATCAAGAGGCCATCGAATGCTTGGGCAGAACCGCGCTGCGTCCCGAGCACGCCCGCGCGTACCTGCTCTACGGCGAGTGGTTGCGTCGCCAGAGGCGCCGTATGGATGCACGGGACCAGCTGCGCCGGGCGCACGACATGTTCGATGAAATCGGAATGCTCGCGTTCGCCCAACGTGCCCTCCATGAGCTGCGAGCGACGGGCGAGACTGTCCGCAAGCGACGCGAGGACACGCGCGATGACCTCACGCCCCAAGAGGAGCAGATAGCCCGTCTCGCGTTGGAGGGAAAGACCAACCCGGAGATCGGCGCCCAGCTGTTCCTCAGCCCCCGCACCGTGGAGTGGCATTTGCGTAAGGTGTTCGCAAAACTCGGCATAGCGTCACGCAGAGGCCTCCGGGACGCGTTACACACACGAGCTGTGAACGCGAGCCGGAACTGAGATCCGAGCGGCTCAGCCTACGCCCACCATTGGTACCAGGGCCAGCCTTGGTCCTGGTACCAGGACCAGCCGGGACCGTGGTACCGGTGCCGTCCGGGGTCCGACGTAGTTGCCTCGGCTGCGGGATCGCGAGACGAGATCTGCTTCCCCGTGGAGGTCCGAGAGCCGCCAGCTCCCGCCGGCGTGGTGAGCCCGGTGAGGACTGGTCGTACTGCTACGGAGACGACGTCACCTTCGCGCTCGAGAGCCAGCCCTGACCGCTCCGGGGCGTGGTCGCTGGCGCCGCGACGGTCCCGCTCATAGCCGGCAGGTCGGGCCCGTGTAGGCCCTGGTCGCTTCGGTCTGCTGGGTGGGGCGAGCGCGTGTCGCCCGGGGACGACGCCCAGGCGCGCGATCGCGGCGTTGCTTCGCGGAGCTCTTTGCGTGAAGCCAGATCGAGCTTCGAGAATACTTTGCGCAAATGCCACTCGACCGTGCGAGGGCTGATGAACAACTCGGCGCCGATCTCAGGGTTCGTGCGGCCTTCGCCGGCCAGCCGGGCGATCTCTGATTCCTGCGGTGTCAGGTCATCACGCGCCTCGTCCGTGCGCTTGCGAACCGTCCCGCCGGTCGCGAGCAGCTCGCGACGCGCGCGCTCGGCGAAGGCCGCCGCGCCCATTGCGGTGAGCATCTCGTGGGCGATCCGCAGCTGGCCCCGCGCATCCACGCGGCGGTGCTGACGTCGCAGCCACTCACCGTAAACGAGATGCGACCGGGCGATCTCCGCCCGGAGCCGCGTACGTCCCAGTCGCTCGATCGCCTCGAGGTACAGGAGCTCGGCCGCGTCACCTTCGCTGAGCAGCGCGTGTGACCGCGCCGCGACACCGAGCGACCAGTCGCTGCCGCCGGCGCTCGTGATCTCTGAGAGGCGACCAATGTAAGCCCGTGCGCGCTCAGGGGATCCGCTGCGGACGGCGGCTTCGATCAGTTCGGGCATCGACCAAGTCGACCAGCCGAGCTCGTGGTGCTGCCGGCTCGCGCGTTCGGCCGCGACGAGCGCATCGGGGTAGCGCCCGAGACCGTTGTAGAGCACGGCGCTCGCCCACTCGCCAGCGGTCGACCATTCGCCCTCGCCGCGCGCCGCCATCTCCTGGCTGAAGGTCAGGAGCAGGCGCTCGACGTCGGCCTCACGGCCCTCCCAGGCAGCCACCGCTAGCGATCCATACGGCGCCGAGCGGCCAGCACCGACCGCGGCAAGGGCGTCCACCTCCTCGGCCATCGACCTTGCCCCGGCCAGATCGCCGGAGACCGTTCCGAGGACGACGGCTGAAACCAAGCCGAGCGGCAGCACGGTCAGTGCGCCGGCATTTCGAGCCGACTCGATGAGCCTGTCAGAGAGGGTGGACAGGCTGGCATCGTCCCCGAGTTCGTGCGCCACCCGGCAAGCGAGTGGCAGCCAGCGAAATTCCTCGCCGTCAGCGAGCTCGTGCGCGACGAACGCCTCCACCGCCAGCCCGAGCATCGGCGCGCCGGCGGCGTGGCCATAGCTCACCAGGGCCGCGATGCCGTTCAGCAGACGATCGCCGGCACCCAGCGCCTGCAAAGCCGCCGGCACCGACCGTGCGGCCTCCGCAATCTCCGGCAGCACGGCGTCGCGGGCCAGACGCCCCGACGCCAGTGCGGCCGAGAACGCGTCGCGGTAGGTCTCGCGGGCGAGCGTGAGATCGAGCGATTCGAGGTGTCGAGCTGCGCTCATGAGCATCGGGGCGGCGTCACGCCCGCGACCGGAGTCGGCCACGAGCTGGGCGTCGAGGAGTGCAGCGCTGGCGCGGCCGAGCTCATCGAGTCGCTCTGCTTGCGCCGTCGAGAGCAGTCGACGCGCCACCTCACATGCGCCGATCCGACGCTGGGCTTGTGCGGCTGCCAGCGTACGCTTGGCGCGGCGCACCGGGTCTGGGGTGAGCTCTGCAGCGAGCTTCAGGAACGCGGCGGCAGCCGCGGGCCCGCCGCGAACCTGTGCCCGGCCCGCGGAGCGCTCGAGCGCGGCCGCGGCATCCTCCTCCAGGCCGGCCGTCGCCTGCGCGCGGTGCCAAGCCCGACGCTCAGGATCGGTGTCCGGATCCGTGGCCTCGGCCAGCGCCCTGTGAACATTCTGGCGATCAAGCGGCGACGCGGCCCGGTAGACCGTCGAGCGAGCGAGGGGATGGCGGAACCGCAGTTGCCGGCCGGGTTCAACGAAACCCGCAACCGCACCGGGGCCTGCGTCTTGCGCTCCGATTCCGAGCAGCTCAGCCGCCCGCCACACGAGCGCGGGATCGCATAGGGGCTCGGCTGCTGCAAGCAGCAGCAGCTGCCGGGTCGAAGCTGGGACCCGCGTCAGCCGTCGCCTGAGGCTCTGCTCAAAGGGGCCCGAGAGCACGGGAGCGTCGAGCAGTCCGAGGCCGCCGGCCAGCTCCGCAGCTGTCAAACCGCTCGGCAGCTCAAGGAGAGTCCGCGGATTGCCGTGCGCCTCCGCCACGATCCGGTCGAGCACACGCTCGTCGAGCGGTCCGGGCAGCGCTGACTCGAGCAGCGCCCGCGCGTCGTCGTCTGCGAGCGTGGGAACCACGAGCTCCGGCAATCCGGCGAGATCGTCGATCCTGGTCGACCGGCGAACGCCGAAGACGATCGCGACCGACTCAGCCTCGAGATGACGGACCACGAACGCCAGCACCTGCGCCGAGGCTCGGTCGATCCAATGGAAATCGTCCACGACGCATACCAGCGGTTGCTCCTTGGCCAGATCAGACAACAGGCTCAGGACCGCCAAGCCGACCAGGAAGCGATCCGGACTGGGATCGTCGTGGCAGCCGAACGCCGCGTTGATTGCGTTGCGCTGCGGCCGCGGGAGGCGGCCGAGTCGGCCAAGAAACTGCGCGCACAGCTGATGCAAGCCGGCGAACATGAGGTCAGTCTCCGACTCGACTCCAGTCGCGCACGCGGTTTGGCATTCGGATGCACAGTCGATCAGGTACCCGAGCAGCGCGCTCTTGCCGATCCCCTGATCGCCGCGCACGACGAGGATCGGACTCTGCCCGGCCCGCACATCAGTCACGACCCGTTCGAGCACGTCACGCTCGTGGCGCCGCCCCCGCAGCCCGCGGTCCGCCCCCGCCGATGGGGCCGAGCGCACATGGTCGCGAGCCGACGAGGAGGAGCGATCCAATCTGCGCTCGCGTTCGAGAGGGAGATCACGAACATGCTCCGTTTCGAGTTGGGTCCTGGCCATGGTCTGCTCCTTGGATGCTTTGCTCGCCTAACGGCTTGCCAGATTGCTCAGCGAGTAGTGTCCTCAGCGACACGCCCTGCTCGCATCCGTCAGATCCACAGTCGCGCTCCCTAGGCACCCTTGTCGGGCCACAAGCGGGTAGACGTGGCCCCCCGGTCTTCGCCCGGCAGGCCACCCGGCCTGAGTGCTTGGCGCGGGCCTCGCTGGGGAGGAAGGCGCCTGCAGGGATGGGGTTATCCCCCGTGCCGCTCGGGTAAGCCGCAGACGCGCGATGCAGCCTGCGGGATTGTCCCCCTCCCGCTGTCCTCGCTGCTCGAGCGCAGGTTTGATCGGGGGGGTGCCCTGGTCTTGAGTGGGAAGGCCGCCAGGCGGCTTCAGTCGCTCGATCCGAGGCTCGCCCGCGAGACTTATCTTGACGCTCTCTCCGCCGTTCTGCTCGTGGGTCGGCTAGCTCCCAGCGGTGCTCCGGTCGCCATCGCCGAGGCCGCGCTCGCAGCGCCTGCGGCGGAGAATCCACCGCGGCCCAGCGACCTCCTGCTCGATGGGCTCGCGACGCGGGTCACAGCCGGCGTCAGCGCCGGCGCGCCACTGCTCAAACGGGCGCTGGCCAGCTACGGGAGTGGCGACGGGTCAGGTGAGGAAGAGCTCCGCTGGATGTGGCTGGCAGGCCACGCAGCGGTTGACCTCTGGGACTACGGTGCCTGGGAGGCGATCGCCAATCGGCACTTCCAGCTCGCCATCGAGACCGGGGCGCTCGGCCTGCTCCCGCTCGGACTCAGCCTCAGGATCGCCGTGTGCGGATTTACGGGCGACCTGTCCGCGGCGGCGCGCTGATCGACGATGTGGGCGCGACCGTCGAGGCAACCGGCATCGCTCTGCCGCCGTACGCGCCGCTGCTGCTCGCCGCATGGCGGGGCCAGGAGCGCAAGACGATCGCAGGAGTCGAGGCGAGACGACGCGCGCCAGCGGCGACGACTGGGCGATCGGAATCGAAGCGCGTTCGCACGCTCTGCTATGCCAGGGCGAGGCCGCCGAGCGTCTTCACCGCGAAGCGATTGAGCGGCTGGGACGCACCCGACTGCGGGCCGACCTCGCCCGCGCGAAGCTCGGCTACGGCGAGTGGCTGCAGCGCGAAGGACGGCGTCTTGAGGCGCGTGAGCAGCTGCGAACGTCCCGGGCCATGCTGGCCGGGATGGGCATCGAGGCAGTCGCTGCGCGTGCCGAGCAGGAGTTGGAAGCCACCGGCGAGCGAGCTCACGAAAGTATCGTGCGGCGCAAGCAAAGGATGGCTCTCCCTCGGCGGTGGTCAAGGTTCCAACACCACAGAGGATGACCCATAAGCATCGTGACGGAATCCGTCGCCGCGGCTGTGCGCAACCGGCGTTCCCGGATTCAGTTGTCGTCGTCGACGCGTCCGGGCAGCCGCACCGTCACCTCCTGGAGCAACCAGCGGTTGCCGTCCGGATCGCTGAACGCAGCGTAGGAGCCGTAGCTGGCACGATCAGGGGCAAGACCCGTGACGGCACCGGTCGTGATGCCGGCGTCGAACTGGGCGCCGGGATTCTCGGCGTGGAACGGGCCGCTGACGTCGAGGCCGAGGCCGACGAGCTCGTCGCGAGCTGCCTCGATGTCGGACACGACCAGGTAGTTGTTCTGCGCCGAGCCGGGCGCGGCCGAGGTGAGCTTTGTGCCGAACTGGACCGACGTCGGTGATCCCGGCGGCGTGAGCTGCACGACACGGAAGCCGTTGTCGAAGGGGAAGTCGGCGTCGAGCCTCCAGCCAAGCTTCAGATAGAACTGCTTCGCACGGTCGACATCCGAGACCGGAATGACGACGGCCTCGAGCCTCAAAGCCACGTGTTTGGCGCCCACGTCGCCTATCGGGGTGTGGACTTCGGTGGTGCTCACTCGTGCCTCCTGGGTAGGTGTGGGTAGTAACTGTTGCTGCTCAGGTACCCGGATCGCGCCCGGGAACCGCCTGGTCGGCACCCTGGTCGCCCGCCGAGCGTCCGTAGTTCTCGCCGGATGCCTGTCGGGAGAACTACGGATGCGTGTCGCCCGCCGAAAGGTCAGAGTGCCGTCGGTGAGGCAGAGAATCGAAAGCCAGGCCGATGCGGCGGGGGTGTACCTGACGAATGAGGTGTTCCTGTACCGCATCGTCGGCCTAGCTGGGAGCGGTGCCGACGAAGTGGTCGAGCTCGAGGACTGCTACGGGTTGGACATCGTGACAGTGGCCGCCATGGATCTCTATGCGCGTCGGCTTCGCGTGGTGACGCCCGCGCGGGATCTCACGCCAGGCGGGGCGAGCCAACCAGGCGGTGCGGTTGCAGCCGCTCAAGCTCAACATGCAGTCGATCCCGCGCGCCTCGCTCGCGATGACCAGCTCGCTGCGCGGGGGCCCCGAGCACCTCGCTGATTCTCCGCCGACGGCGCGAGCAGCCCGCTGCCGACGGCCAGCGTCACCGTCTGAGTCCCTGTAAGTGCTTGCCGGCGGTGTTACGCGGCGGGGCTCCCAGAACGAAGACGAACGCCCTTGATCTCGGCCATATATGCAGCCGCGGCCTCGGCGGCCTCGTCGGGTGAGCTGCCGGACTGCCGGGCCGTCATGTAGGCGGCGTACCAGTCCCACCAATCATGCGGCGGTGCAATCACCTCGAATGAATGATGGCGATCGCCGGTTTCGTGCAGAAGCGAAGCCATGTTGTCGATTTCCGTCGTGGCGGTGGTACTCACGGTTACCTCCGATCGATTGGGGTGTGCAGCCACTGTCTCGGCTTCATGTCCCGGTCGCGCCCGTGGGCTCCCCGGTCCCATGTCGCCAACGCAAGCGCCGGCGGCTGGCGGCGAGGGCAAGACGACCACGGGTGGTCGCTGGGGAGCTGGTCAGCGACCAGACGTGTCACGGCTGGCGTGACCAGGACGGCGGGATGAAGGCTGGCGATGTTCAACGGCGTAACTTGGCGTCAGCCCGGACGAAACCCCCCGTGAACCACGGGGGGTTCAACCGGAGACGATCGTCAAGCCATCGAGAACGAGGTCGTCCGCTCAGCGAGTACCTCGAGCATCCGGTGCCCCAGGACCGCGGCCGAGGCGGGGTTCTGGCCGGTGACCAGGTTGCGGTCCTCGACCATGTACGGCTCCCAGATCGGACCTCGGCTGAATTCGACGCCGATCTTCTCCTTCAGATCGGTCTCCAGCAGCCAGGGCGCCATCGGCGCCACCCCTACGGCCTCCTCTTCCTCGTTGGTGAAGCCGGTGACCCTGTACCCCTTGAACGGCGAGACGCCATGAATCCTGGTGGACAGCATCGCGGCCGGGCCGTGGCACACGATGAACAAAGGGTTGCCCGAGGCCAGTTGCGCCGTCAGCAACCGCCCGCAATCAGCGTCCCAGGCCAGGTCCGACATCGGGCCGTGACCGCCCGGCAAGTACACCGCGTCGTAGTCCTCGAGACGCACGTCTGACAGCTGCAGCGGCCGGCGCATCGCCTCGGCGGAGCGGATGATCGCCTCGAGTTCGAGCGCGGCATCGATGCCGCCGACCATCCCGGGGCGCAGGCTCATCATGTCGACGTTCGGCGTCACGCCGTTCGGCGTCGCAACGACGACTTCGTGGCCGGCGTCCGTGAGGATCTTGTAGGGGTTCGCGAATTCCTCGGCCCAGTAGCCCGTCGCGTACCTCGTGCCGTCCTTGAACACCCAGTAGGTGGCACCGGTGACGATGAAAAGCACCTTCGCTGGTGGGATCCCCGTCGTGGTGACACTGCCGTTACTCACATCGGTGCTGCTCATTTTTCCCTCCGAGGGTGGTTTGCATGTCCTAACCGTCGGGCCTCGGGTGATCGGTCGCGCCTGTGCAAGCCCTGGTCACTCCCCGGGTTCGCCTCGCGCACCCTCGCCTCCGGCCAGCGTGAAATAGAACGTGACCGTGTATGCGGAGGGCATGAGCTCCCAACTGTCGCGGAGTCGCCGAGAGGCGCGGGGCGGTGGATGCCAGCCCGGGGTGCTGTTGACCCGCGCAGGCGGCGACCGGCAGACGCGATCCGCGCGCGTAGGCTACCCGTCGCAGGAACTGGTCTCCGCGCTCAGCGACGGCCAGCGGCAGGCCGTCCAGGGCCGCGTGATATGGGCGTCGACCGCGAACCCGTTCTACGCGATCGATGGGGTGCGCCCCGGTGACACGCTGAGGACCGCCGAGCAGGCACTCCCCAAAGGCACAGTACTCTCCGTCGGCCAGAACCAGTATTACCTGGTAGCGGCAGGCCCGGCCACGGCCATGCTCCAGGTCAAGAATGGGGGTATCGTCGAGATCGGCATCATCCAGCCGAGCCTCACCAAGAGCGCTGAGGAGGAACGAATCGTGCTGAGCAGCTTCGGCTAACAGCCCCAGCGCTCGTGCGATCCATTCACGCGCCCGGGCTTACGTGTGCCCCAGCCGACCCCAACCGCAGGCGCCAACCAGCTCACGCGGGTCTGGCGTCCCATCGACGGCGCGTTCTTCTCGCGTGTGCAGGGGCGGGCAGCCGGCTACGAGGACGACGGCGGCCGCCAGTTGTGCCAGACATGTCCAGGCGGTGGTCTGCAGTGCGTTGGGCGGCCAGGCGGTGGTCGAGGGTTAGAAGAAGAAGGTGCCGAGCACGGCAACGCCGAGCGAGGTTGCTATCTGCTGGACGGCTTCGACCAGACCCGAGGCAGACCCCACCTCATCCAGGCCGACGCCGGCCATGATGAAGTCGACCAGCTGGTCGAAGGCCATCCCGGCGCCCGCGCCGACCGCGAACAATTCCCTCGGCTCGGGCGAAGAGTCGTCCGCTGATCCTTAGTGGTCCCCTTCCGAAATACGTTGACATTCGAGCGGCACCCAGCGGCGCTGGGCTGCGTCCTCGTCGCCTCGCGTGGCGCTGCTACGCGTCGACTCCCGCGTCCTTGCCCTGCTCGATTTCAGCCCGCGAGTCAGGATGGAACTCAGAGGACCAAACCGAGGTGAACTTAGGGTGCCCTTAGGCCCCATTACGCCCAATGCCGTTTCGTTACGGCGGCGCCTCGGTCTCTTCCGGCGCGTCGATCCGAGCTGGCGCAGGTCGCTAGACCTTCAACAGGCGGTGCCGCTCGCTGATCAGCCGCTCGAGCGTGACCGCGCGCGACGGGACTGCACTCCCGGGAGGTTTGGCACCTCTGAGGTGCCTAACCTCACCCGGATCAGGCGGGTGCGGCTCACGCAAACGACCCGCGGGAGGTTTGGCCCCCACGCGGTGCTCAACCTCCCGGTAGTCGCGGACTTGCGATGCCGGCACGCGAACATGACGTGTCCGGACGGACAAACCGTTGTGCGCAGCGCCGGATCGTCCGTTTGAGCTTGAAAATCTACGTCAAAAACGGACAAATCGCCCGGGCGCGCGGCGGATTGTCCGCACGAGCACGTGCACGCCTTCGCTACGTGGCCGTCTTCGGAATGGGTTGACCGTTCTTGGTCACGCGGCGACTTATGACCTTCAACTCGCTGCACACTTCGGAGGACGACCACTTAGACATCGGCGACGAGCTCGCGGTGGGACCGAGCAGCGTCCGCGGACGCTCAAAGCATGCGTTGATCGATCCCCCAGCGGATGCCCGGGATAGGTCTCTCGGCCTCAGCCCGCCGGCTCAGCGATCCACCGCGCCTGGAAGCCGAGCAAATCGGCGAGGCGCTCGAAATGCCGGTCGTGATGGAGAACCGTGAGGCCGGACTGCTGCGCCGCGACGGCCACGGTGAGGTCGGCGAGCGGGAGTCTGTGAGCTCCGTGGGACCCGCGGTCGGCAAGCTCACGCATCACCGAGAGCACGCCGCGCTGAACTGCTCGGTCGACCGCAACTTCCCGCAGTCGCTCCAGCGTGCGATCGAGAGCCGCAATCCCCGCATTTCCGCGCGCATCGACCATCAGCTCGTAGCGCACCGGCCAGCACCAAGCGACGTCCGCGCGCTCGATGGCATCCAAGAAGAGCTCCCTGGCACCTGGGATCCGGCGAGCGACGATCCACGCCGACGTATCGGCCAGGACCGGACCCTGTCCGCTCCAGATCTCTCCCCTCACCGAGCCGAATCTGCCGCCAGGTTCAGACGGTCGATGGCATCGAGGTCAAGGTCAAAGCCGCCGCCGTCCATCGCCGACAGCAACGCTTCCCCAGCGGCCCGGCGCTGTTCGCGCGCGTCAAGCACTGCCTGGGCGCCCTCGACCGCCAGTCGACGAACCAGCGTGGCGTCAGCCTCGCGGGTGCCAGTGGCTACTCGAACACGCTCAAGCGCCCCGGCGAGCTCGGGATCGGACGTGACAGCAATGCGGGGATGCCTGCTTGGCATCCAATTAGTGTAGCTCCGAGGAGTAACTCCTGGCAATGCGTGCCGCCAGGGCGATGCTGGACCCGGGGTGGGAGTGCGTGCCGACTGCCGCTCCGGGGGACAGGCGGCCGAGTGCGATCAGCAGGGTGACCGCGTGTCGTCGAGAACCCCGAACGGCGTCTAGACGGACGTGACGACCATCGCCAGGTTCCTCTTCACGATCTATGCAAACGCGCCGGATGACTATGGGAGCGAAGGGATTGGGCGAAGCCGGCCTAGAGCGATCCGCGGGTGGCGAGCCAGACGCTGTCGAAGGTGAGGTCGGTTTTCTCGTTGAGGAGGTCGTAGTCGCCGTCGTAATGGAGGATCCCGAGCTGGTGGATGTCGGCGATTGAGGCGAGAATCGCGTCGATCGGTGGGAGGCGGTGATGCCCGACGCGCGCGAGCTGGCGCTGGGCGTCGATCGCACGGGCCTCGACTCGGTCGTCGATCGTGATCTGCGGGAGCGCGAGGAGTTCCTCCATTAGTGTGGTGTGCTCTCGTCCGTTGCGTGCCGAGTAACCGGCTTCGAGCAGAAATGGCAAGCACGTTGCAATCCGTCCCTGTTCGAGAAGATCTGCAATCTCGTTAGCTCGGAGCTGGGGGAGCGAGCTTTGATCAAGCCTGGCCCAGGCCGAGTTGTCGAGCAAAAGTTCGACGCTCACGCGCGCGCCCAGCCGCTCGCTCGCACCTCGTTCGCCGCGTTCAGATCGACCTCAACCTGCCGCGCTCGGACACGGTCAGCGAGCCGCTTGCGCAGCGCGGCGGTCTCGCCTCGTTCTGCTCGCAAGGCGGCGAGTTTGACGTCGGCGCCCAGCACGACCAACTCGCCGAGCTCGATCCGATCCGTTCCGAGCTCGCGGCGCAATGCGTCAAGCGCCGCTTGCACAGGCGGGGTTTCGGTCAAAGCGTGTCTGCGGCGATTTGTCGGCACTCCGCAAGTGTAGCACTGGTGTCGCACTGCGTTGCCCGCTGCGAAACCGTCGACCGCGGACCAACGCGAGCCACCGCGAGCCAGGCCAGTGGTTTACATCCGCAGGTACGACGCGCCGTTGATGTCGAGCACGGAGCCGCTTGCCATCACCGCGTCGCGCGAGGCCAGGAAGACGATTGCGGCGGCTACTTCCTCGGTGGTCGCGATGCGGCCCAGTGGGCTTTCGGCGCGTCGCTTTTCCCCCTTCTCGCCTGCGAGTGCCTCAGCTGCCATGTCGGTCTGCATGAAGCCCGGCGCGACCGCTGTCACGGCGATGGCGTGAGGACCGAGCGCGCGGGCCAGAGATTGCCCGAACGCAATGATCCCGGCCTTGCTGGCCCCGTACGCGGGATTCGATGGCTCGCCGCGAAACGCTCCGCGCGATGAGACGTTGACGATCTGCCCGCCGGGACCGCGGATCATGTGCTGTACAGCACACCAGGTCACGTTGGCCGCGCCGACTAGGTTAACGGCGAGCGTGTTCCGCCAGGCGCGTTGCCAGTCTTCGTAGGTGGTCTGCGCGACCTGATGCGGCTCAAACACACCAGCGTTGTTGACGAGCACGTCTAAGCCGCCCAGCTCATCCGCAGCAGCGTCGACCATGCGACGAACGGCCTCAGCGTCGCCGAGGTCCGCGCCCACCACGATGTGCCCCTGCCCCGGCAACGACGCGGCGACGGCCTGCGCCCCGCTCGCGCTGCTGCCGTAGTGCACGGCGACACGGTCGCCGGCCGAGGCAAACGCGCGCGCGACGGCGGCGCCGAGCCCACGCGAAGCTCCCGTCACGAGTACCGCGCGGCCATCGCCGACGCTGACCATTGCGCGATCATACGCAGCCTCGACCGGTCTCGTGGCGCGGCGATGATTCCCGTCAAGCGGGACTGGAGAGCGCGTCGTCGTGCGATTGACATCACTACGTCGCGCTGCGACGCTTCGTGGGCTCCTTGATCCGGCAATCCGACTTGACGCTTGCTGCAATGAACCGTTTCGCACTCACCTACGAGGGCTTCGATCCAGCCGAGGAAGGACTTCGCGAGGCGCTGACCTCGACAGGTAACGGCTATTTGTGCACCCGCGGCACCGCGGAATGGGAGGACGCCGATGGTGTGCACTATCCCGGTACTTACGTGCACGGGGTCTACAACCGCGAAACGACGATCCTAGGGGGCCTGCCGGTACTCAATGAGGACCTTGTCAACCTTCCGAACTGGCTGGTGCTCAAGCTGCGGATCGAGGGTGCAGACGCGATCAGGCTGGCTGAGATCGAACTGCTGGACTACCGTCACGAGCTCGACATCCGCAAGGCGGTGGTGAGCCGGGAGCTTCGTTTTCGAGACGGCGCTGGGCGCGAGACGGTGTTGCGCAGCCGCCGGTTCGTGAGCATGGCTCATCCGCACCGGGCCAGTATCGAGTGGACGCTGACGGCGCAGAACTGGTCCGGGCGGGTCGAGGTGATCTCAGCGATCGACGGACGCGTGACCAATCGTGGCGTAGCCCGCTACTTGGAGCTCGAGGGGCGCCATCTCGATCCCGTCTCGCCGCGAACGTTCGGCCCGGAGATCATCGCGCTGAAGGTCGAGACCCGGCAGTCGAACATCTACATCAGCGTGGCTGCACGGACGCGGGCCTTCCAAGGAGCTGAGTCGCTGCCTGTTGAGCGCAGCCTGCACCAGATGGCGGACTACATCCAGCAGGTGCTTGCGCTCGAGGTTCGGCAGGGCGTGCCGGTCCGGGTCGAGAAGATGGTGACGTTCTCGACATCCCGCGACGCCGCGACCAGCGATACGCTCGTGAAGGCCGGGAGGAGAGCGCTTTGGCGGCCCGACTTCGAGCAGGCGCTCGAACGCCACGTCTCGGCCTGGGAGGAGCTGTGGCGCGTCTGCGACGTGCGTGTGCGTGGAGACGAGCGCGTGCAGTTGCTGCTGAGGTTTCACATCTCCCACATCCTCCAGGTCTGCTCCCGGAACACGCCGGGACGGGATGCTGGGCTCCCGGCGCGCGGCCTGAACGGTGAGGCATACCGCGGGCACGTCTTCTGGGATGAGCTTTATGTCTATCCGTTCCTGAGCTTCCGCATGCCCGAGGTCACGCGCGCGTTCCTGATGTACCGCTACCGGCGCCTCGATGAGGCGCGCACAGCGGCTCGAGAGGCTGGTTTCCGCGGCGCGATGTTCCCTTGGCAGAGCGGCAGCGAGGGCACCGAGGAGACGCAGCGCATGCACCTTAACCCGCTGAGCGGTCGCTGGGAGCCGGACCTCAGCCGCAATCAGCGCCATGTGAACGCGGCGATCTTCTACAACATCTGGCAGTACTTCCAGGCCACGCGGGATCTGGTGTTTCTACGGGACTACGGCGCCGAGATGATGGTCGAGATCGCTCGCTTCTGGGCGTCTCTCGCGCACTTCAACCCGGAGCGTGAGCGCTATGAGATCCACGGAGTAATGGGCCCCGACGAGTTCCACGAGAAGTATCCAGGAGCAAGCAAGGCCGGGCTGCGCAACAACGCATATACGAACGTGATGGTGGCATGGCTGTGCGAACTCGCCGGCGGTGTGCTCTCGCTGCTGCCGGCAAGCCGAGCCGATGCCCTCCGCGCCCGGCTCGAGATCGCCGGGGAAGAGCTGGCGCTCTGGCAGGACATGAGCCGGCGCATGTTCGTCCCCTTCCACGGTGGCGGCATCATCAGCCAATTCGAGGGCTACGAGGAGCTCGAGGAGCTCGACTGGGATGGCTACCGCGCGAAGTACGGCAACATCCAGCGCCTGGACCGGATCCTGCACGCCGAGGGCGACGACCCGAACCGTTACAAGCTCGCCAAGCAGGCCGACACGGTGATGCTGTTCTTCTTGTTCTCGCCGACTGGGCTGCGGCGCATGTTTGAGCGCTTGGGCTATGAGTATCGCGCGGACACTGCGGCCCGGAATATTGCCTATTACGATCAGCGTACCTCGCACGGCTCCACGCTCAGCTTCGTCACGCACGCTGGGGTACTCGCGGTGCTGGACCCGGAGAGCTCGTGGGAGCGCTTCCTCGTCGCCCTCGAGAGCGACGTCGGCGACGTCCAGGGCGGGACCACCAAGGAGGGCATTCACATGGGTGTGATGTCCGGAACGCTCGACCTCATGCAGCGCGCGTACCTCGGCGTGGAGATCCGCGACGGGGTTCTCCATTTCGAGCCGAGGCTGCCAAGGCCGATCGAGGAGCTGTCGTTCGCGATGCAGTACCAACGGACGCCTCTGCGTGTGACCCTCGACAAGGATCTGCTCAGGCTCGCGCTCCACCCGGAGGGCGCGCGCGGACCGATCCGGGTCGGGGTCGGCGGTGAGATCTGCGAGCTCCGCCCGGGAGACACCAAGGCGTTTGATCTATCCTCGGCGATCCCATCGGATGGGCGTCGAGTCGGCGCTTGAGAGGAGCACGTGTGCCACGGTTTCAGGGGGCAATCTTCGACGTCGACGGCGTGCTCGTCGACTCGCCGCACGAAAAAGCGTGGCGGGAGTCGCTGCGCGAGCTGATGCAGTCTGACTGGAGTGACATCCGTGACCGGACGAGCTGGTCGCCGGAAGCGTTCACGTCCCGCGTGTATGAACAGCAGATATCTGGCAAGCCCCGCATGAGCGGCGCGCGCGCGGCGCTCGAATACTTCCACGTCCCGGACCACGACGACACTCGCCTCACTCAGTACGCCGATCGAAAGCAAGCGATGGTGTTGCGGCTGATCGAAGCCGGCGACTTCACGGCCTACCCAGACGCCTTGCGGCTGATCATCTTCGTCAAGGATGCCGGGATCCGGGTCGCTGCTGCCTCCTCCTCCAAGAACGCTGACCTGTTCCTAAGACGGATCAGGCTCGACAGCTTTGCGGAGCACCACGGGATCACTTCCGCCTCGGTGCGGCCCGAGCTGACGCTGCTCGAGTTCTTCGACGCCGACGTGTCTGGCCGGGACTTCGCACACGGAAAGCCCCACCCAGAGATGTTTCTCACCGCCGCCCACGAACTCGGGGTCACACCACAGGATTCGATCGTGATCGAGGACGCAGCCGCGGGCATCGAGGCCGCCAAAGCCGGTGGCATGGCGGCGATCGGAATCGCACGCGCCGACGACGCCGAGCTCTTAGTCGCAGCGCACGCCGACATCGTCGTCACGACGCTCGACGACGTCGACCTCAGCGCGCTGGGGGGCGGGCGCCTGGCGATCAAGGAGGCCTAGTCAATTCCCTGCTGCTTCGGTCCACTTTAAAGACCAGCGCACCGACCAAGCGGAGGGAATAGGCTCCAATACCTTGCTCAAGCGCACGATCGTCCTTCCTCCCGAGCACGTCTTCCCGACAGACGAGTGGAGGATCGTGGAAGCGCGTTTCAGCGCGAGCTACGTCAAGCATTGCGAGACCGCATTCGCGCTCTCGAACGGGTACCTCGGTGTCCGTGGCGCGTTTGACGAGGGGATGCCGGCGCACTCGCCCGGAGTGTTCATCAGCGGCTTTCACGAGCAATGGCCGATCCTCCACGCCGAGGCGGCGTACGGACTCGCGCGCACCGGCCAGACGATCGTCAACGTGCCGGACGCGACGACGGTACGGCTCTATGTCGATGACGAACCGCTGTTCGTCGCGACCGCGCGGATGCCGAACTACACGCGCGTTCTTGACATGCGCGCGGGGACGCTGAGGCGCGAGCTGGTGTGGGAGACCGCGGCAGGTAAACGGGTCGTGGTGCGTTCCTGCCGGATCGTGTCGCTCGCACACCGTCACCTGATGGCGGTCATCTACGAGGTCGTCCTGCCCGAGCACTCGGCACCGATCGCCATCTCCTCGATGATCCTGAACCGCCAGGACGTGCATTTACGTCACGACCCCGGGCGTGGTCTGGTCGCAGACCCGCGCCGTGCGACGCTGCTGCCGGCCCGAGTGCTCAACGCCGAAGTCGTCTCGAAGCAGTCGGATCGGATGCTGCTGGGGTATCGGACCACGAACAGCGCGATGACGCTTGGTGTCGGGGTTGACCACGTGATCGAGGCACCAAGGGATGTGGAGCTGAGCGTCGCGCTTGACGGCGACGTCGGCGAGGCCGTGCTGACGGCTGACGCGCAGCCCGGCGTGCCGGTCCGGTTCATCAAGTACATCACCTACCAGTCCTCGCGCTCGGCCCCGCCGGCCGAGCTCGTCGCGCGGTGCGGACGCACGCTAGATCGCGCGATCCGTGACGGACCCGACGCGCTGCTGTCCTCCCAGCGTGCCGAGCTTGACCGCTTCTGGGAGTCCGCAGACGTGGTCGTCCAGTCAGACGAGGGAGACAGGATGCAGCAGGCGATCCGCTGGAACCTGTTCCAGCTCTGCCAGGCAACCTGGCGCGTGGAGGGAGCCGGCGTCCCCGCGAAGGGGCTCACGGCCCAGGCCTACGAGGGACACTACTTCTGGGACACCGAGATCTACCTGCTGCCATTCCTGTCCTTCACGCAGCCGCGGATCGCCTGCAACCTCCTGCGCTTTCGCCACAGCATGCTGTCCCACGCTCGCGCCCGGGCGCGCGAGATCAACCACAAAGGCGCGCTGTTCCCGTGGCGCACGATCAACGGCGAGGAGGCATCCGCCGCCTATCAGGCCGGCACCGCGCAATACCACCTCAACGCCGACATCGCGTTCGCGATCCGCCGTTACGTGAATACCAGCGACGATCGAGGTTTCCTGGCCGAGGCCGGCACCGAACTGCTCGTGGAGACCGCGCGGATGTGGGAGGACCTTGGGTTCTATGCCGCTGATGGGCGCTTTCACGTGCACAACGTGACCGGCCCGGACGAGTACACCACCGTCGTCAACGACAACACCTACACCAACCTGATGGCGCGCCTGAACCTCAACTACGCCGCCGCGAGCGTGCGATCCCTGCAGAGCGAGCAACCCGAAGCCTACGCGGCGCTCGTGGCCGAACTGAGGCTCCGCCGCGAGGAGATCGAGGCCTGGGAGCGCGCCGCGTCGGCGATGTTCGTCCCCTATGACGAGCGGCGCGGGATGCATCCCCAGGACGCGAACTTCCTGGAGCGCGAGGTCTGGGACATCGAGGCCACCCCGGCCGATCACTTCCCGCTGTTGCTGCACTACCACCCGCTCGTCATCTACCGCCACCAGGTGATCAAGCAGGCCGACGTCGTACTCGCGATGTTCCTGCTCGGAAACGAGTTCTCGCAGGAGCAGAAGCGCGCGAACTTCGACTACTACGAGGCCCTCACAACAGGCGACTCTTCACTCTCAGCGTGCATCCAGAGCATCGTCGCGGCCGAGATCGGCAAACAGCAGACCGCGCTTGACTACTTCCTCTCCGCGCTGCTGATGGACCTCGCAGACGTCTCTGGCAACATGGCCGACGGCGTGCACGTCGCCTCCGCGGCAGGCGTGTGGCAGGCGCTCGTATTCGGCTTCGGTGGCGTGCGCGAGTACGACGGGGAACTGTCAATCACGCACCACCTGCCGGATAGCTGGCAATCGCTTGCCTTTCCACTGCAATTCCGAGGCCGACGGCTCGCGATCCGCCTCACCCACCACGAGGAGACCTACACGATCGAGGAAGGCGAACCGCTCGAGCTCACCATCCGCGGAGATCGCCACATCCTCGCGGCGGGAAGCCCGCTCACGAGGCCCGCAGCACCCTTGGCGCTCACCCCCACCAGCGTGCGCCGCGGGCCCGAGGCGCAAGCGCGAACATGAGAGGCACTTGATCCCGCATCGGACTTGCAGCGGAAACTTCTAATCGAGCGGTTGCCCGGCGCGGGCGCGGGTGCGAGACTTACAGCGTGGCGATCGAGATTCCACCCGCGGGCTCGCATGGGGCCAAGGCACCGCCGAGCGGTCCGGTCGCGCGCGCGATGATGGCCGTCGTCCGGCGGATCCACAAGCTCACCGGCAACAAGATGTCCGGGCAGCCGCTGCTCTACCTCCGCACTGTTGGCGCGAAGAGCGGGCAGCCCAGAACGGTCCCGGTGATGGCGTTCGCTGAGGGGGCCGACACCTGGCTCGTCGTTGCCTCGCGCGGCGGTACCGCCGGCCACCCATCGTGGCTGTACAACATCGCGGCTCACCCCGACCGGATCGAGGTCGAGATCGACGGACGCAAGCTCGCAGTGACGGCGTCGATGCTCAGCGGCGAGGAACGCACAAGCGCCTGGAAGCGCATAACGACCTCTCAGCCACGGTTCTCAGGCTACGAGGCGAAGACAGACCGCGAAATCCCGGTCGTGCGGCTACGCCGCACGATGACCCCGGGTTCAGCCGGCCCGCAGCGGCGCGCCTTCTTGGTCAGCGGCGACCACCCCGAGGTTCTTCATACGAGTCCGACGACCGAATTCGAACGCTGCCCGGCTCACCAGGGCGCGTATCCCCCTGCGTTGGCCGTACGCATAGCAGCGACGTAGCCGGCGCGCTGGGCGCTTGTCGAGTCGGCGTCGGCTGGCACTGCAAGCATTCCGCGCAGCTCATCGAGGGTTTGGAAACCCTTGCGAGTCATCCACGTAGAGAGTCCGTTGAGCAACTCCTTTGCATAGCTTGGGCCGTGGCGCAGCAGCGCCGACGTGGTCATTACGACATCGGCTCCGGCGAGCAAGAACCGGGCCAGGTCGCCGGGAACCTCGACGCCGGTACTGGCCGCCAGCGAGGCGCTGACACGGCCGTGCAGCAGAGCGATCCAGGTCCGGGGCAGCCGGCCATCGGCAGGGCTCGAGAGGTTGACCCGAGCGAGGATCGCCAGCTCTTCGGGATCGATGTCCGGCTGCAGGAAGCGGTTGAAGAGCACCAGCGCGTCGGCCCCGGCCCGATCCAGCCGCCGGGCGACCTCGCCGGTGGAGCTGAAGTACGGGCTGAGCTTGATCGCCACGGGCACCGTGACCGCGGCCTTTACGCCGGTCAGCACGTCGAGGTGGCGCTGCTCGACGTCGCGGCCGGAAAGCTCGGGGTCGCCGGGGAGGTAGTAGGTGTTCAGCTCGATCGCGGCGGCACCGGCGTCCTGCATAGCCTGGGCGTACTCCCTCAAGCCTTCGGGCGTGACGGCGTTGAGGCTCCCGATCACGGGGATGTCGACGGCGGCCACCGCCCGCTCGAGCAGGTCCAGGTAAACGCGCGGGCCGGGATCCTCC
The DNA here is from genome assembly GCA_963709135.1 of uncultured Solirubrobacterales bacterium. Lineage (GTDB taxonomy): Bacteria > Actinomycetota > Thermoleophilia > Solirubrobacterales > Solirubrobacteraceae > Palsa-465. Next base: position 136,672 of record CAVPVI010000018.1, read on the forward strand.
TTCATCACCTCCGGGAAGTAATCCATCGCCTCGCCAAAGCTGTCCGCGGATTCATCGACGATCTCGGCGATTCGTGCGGCTTGTTCGCGCAACTGCTCCTCGAACAGCGAGTACAGGACGATCGCTCCGACGCCGCCGTCCGCCAGCCTCTGCACTCCCTCGAGCGAGTACGAGAGCGGGGAAGGCGATGCCACCAGTGGGTTGCGCAGCTCCAGGCCCATGTATTTCGTGGTGAGGTCGATCATTACTCGGCCTGCGGATTGATCGGGAACTCCTGGGCGCCGCGGGTCGCCATCTCCTCGTAGATCTGCCAGCGAACGTCGACGGCCTGCTGGGAGAGTTTGCCCAGGCGCTCGGCCTCGGCGGAGTTGAAGCTGGCCAGCGCCCGGAAGCGAAGCTCACCCTTGCGGTAGTCGGCCAGAGGCATCCGCGGCCTCGGTGAGTCGAGCAGAAACGGGTTGGCACCATCGCTGCGCGCGACCGGGTTGTAACGGATCAGCGGCCAGTGCCCGCTGGCCACCGAGCGATACTGCTGGTCGAGCCCGTTGCGCATATCGTAGCCGTGCGCTATGCAGTGGGCGTAGGCGATGATCAAGGACGTGCCCTCGTACGCCTCCGCCTCGCGGAACGCGCTCAGCGTCTGCTGCGGATCGGCGCCCATCGCGACGCGCGCGACGTACACGTTGGACAGCGCGATCGCCTGTAGGGCGAGGTCCTTCGTGGTGCTCCGCTTCCCCGCGACCGCGAACTTCGCCACGGCGCCGAGCGGTGTCGCCTTTGACATCTGCCCGCCGGTGTTGGAGTAAACCTCGGTATCCATGACCAGCACGTTGACGTTGTGCCCGCTGGCCAGCACGTGATCGAGCCCGCCCGAGCCGATATCGTACGCCCAGCCGTCACCGCCGACGATCCAGACGCTGCGCCGGACTAGGTGGTCGAGCACGCTGCGCAGCTCGGTCACCGCGGAGCCATCTAACCGCTCGAGCCGCTGCCCGAGCTCGGCCAGCCGCTGGCGCTGCTCGCGCAGCTCGGACTCCCGCAGCTGAGGCGCGTTCAGGATCTCATCGACCAGATCGGCCCCGATCTCCCCGCTCAGCTCGGCGAGTCGGCGGCGGGCGATCTCGGTCTGCCGGTCGGCGGCCAGCCGCAACCCGAGTCCGAACTCGGCGTTGTCCTCGAATAGCGAGTTGGACCACGCCGGACCCCGCCCGTCGGCATCTACGGTCCACGGCGTGGTCGGCTGGTTGCCGCCGTAGATCGACGAGCAGCCGGTGGCGTTGGCGACCGACAGGCGGTCGCCGAACAGCTGCGAGATGAGCTTGATGTACGGCGTCTCGCCGCACCCGGCGCAGGCGCCGGAGAACTCGAACAGCGGCTCCAGGAACTGGGTGCCGCGCACGGTCCCGAAGTCGACCCGCGAACGGTCCGCCGCCGGCAGCTGCTCAAAAAACGCGATGTTCTCCCGCTCTGAGGCCACCAGCGGCTCGCACGCATCGAGGTTGATCGCCTTGTGGACGGGTTCGCCGCCGCTCGAGACCGGGCACGCCTCGACGCACAGCCCGCAGCCGGTGCAGTCCTCCACGTACACCTGCAGCGTGTAACCCGTGTTCGGCAAGCCGGGCCCGTTGAGCGCGGCCGACTTGAACCCGGCTGGCGCGTGCTGGAGTCGATCGGGGTCGTAGTAGCGGCTGCGGATCACGCCGTGCGGGCAGACGAGACTGCAGTTGCCGCACTGGATGCAAAGCTCCGCATCCCAGACCGCGACCAGATCGGAGACGTTGCGTTTCTCGTACTTGGTCGTGCCGCTCGGATAGGTGCCGTCGACCGGCAGCGCACTGACCGGCAGCGTGTCGCCGTGCCCGTCCATCATCACCGCGGTCACGGTGCGCACAAACTCCGGCGCATCCGCCGGAACAGCCGGTTTCGCTTTGCGCGTTGAACTCGCGTGTGCGGGCAGCTGCACCCGGTGCAACCCCTCCAGCGAGCGGTCGACCGCGGTCTGGTTGCGCTCCACGACCTCCGCGCCCCGCCGGCCGTAGGTCTTGGCGATCGACTTCTTGATGGACTCGATCGCCCGATCGGGTTCCATCACCCCGGAGATCGCAAAGAAGCAGGTCTGCAGGACCGTGTTGGTGCGCCCGGCGAGCCCGGCATCGCGAGCGATCTTACCCGCGTCGATCACGTACAACTTGAGTTCTTTGGCGAGGATCTGCTCCTGCACCTCCCGGGTGAGAGCGTCCCACACCTGGTCCGCCGCATGGTGCGTGTTGAGCAGCAGCGTGGCGCCCGGCGCCGCCCGGTCGAGGACCTCGGAGCGCTCGAGCAGCCCAAAGTGATGACAGCCGACGAAGCTCGCCGCGGACACCAGATACGGCGCCTGAATCGGGTGCGAGCCGAAGCGCAGGTGCGAGATCGTCTGCGAGCCCGACTTCTTGGAGTCGTAGACGAAGTAGGCCTGCGCCTGCAGCCCCTCGTCGCCGAGGATCTTGATCGTGTTCTTGTTCGCCCCGACCGTCCCATCGGCGCCGAGCCCGAAGAACACGACACGGACGTTCTCGGCTGGCTCGATGTCGAGCGCAGCCTCGTAGGGGAGGCTGGTGCCGGAGACATCGTCGTTGATCCCGACCGTGAACCGCCGCTTCGGCCGCTCGCGGCCGAGCTCGGCAAGTACGCCGGCGACCATCCCTGGACTGAACTCCTTCGAGGAGAGGCCGTAGCGGCCACCGATCACGACCGGCATGTGCTCGCGTGCGCCGTCGGCGTGCGACTCGCTGAGCGCCGCGAGCGCGTCGAGGAACAGCGGTTCACCGAACGACCCGGGCTCCTTCGTACGGTCCAAAACGGCTACCTGGCGGACGCTCTGGGGCAGCGCTTGCGTCAGCGCCGCCGCCGGGAACGGCCGGTACAGCCTGACCTGTGCAACGCCGACGCGCTCGCCACGGGCCTGCAGGTGCCTGACCGTCTCGCGCGCGGTCTCGCCACCTGAGCCCATGATCACCAGCACGCGCTCGGCCTCCGGGTGGCCGTGGTAGTCGACCAGGCCGTACTTGCGGCCGGTCCGCTCGGCGAGCTCGTCCATCGCTCCCTGAACGACACCCGGAAGGCGCCCGTAGAACGGGTTGACCGTTTCCCGGGCCTGGAAGAACGTATCCGGGTTGTGCGCGGTCCCGCGGATGAACGGGCGCTCGGGCGAGAGCGCGCGCGCACGGTGCTCGCGAACGAGCTCGGTGGAAACCAGCGCGGCGAGATCCTCATCCTCCAGGAACTCGATCGTGTTCACTTCGTGCGAGGTCCGAAAGCCGTCGAAGAAATGCAGGAACGGCACCCTGCTCCGCAGCGTCGCGGCGTGCGCCACGAGCGCCAGGTCGTGCGCCTCCTGCACCGACGCGGACGCCAGCAGGGCAAACCCGGTCTGCCTGACCTGCATCACGTCGGAGTGGTCCCCGAAGATCGACAGCGCCTGCGTGGCCAACGCGCGAGCGGCGACGTGGATCACCACCGGCGTCAGCTCCCCGGCGATCTTGTACATGTTCGGGATCATCAGCAGCAGACCCTGCGAGGCGGTGAACGTCGTCCCGAGCGCCCCACCCTGCAGGACGCCGTGCAGCGCCCCCGCCGCCCCCGCCTCACTCTGCATCTCGGTCACCGACGGCACCGTGCCCCAAAGGTTGGGGCGCGCCCGGCTTGACCACTCGTCCGCCAACTCGGCCATCGTCGATGACGGCGTGATCGGATAGATGCAGCAGACCTCGCTCAGCCGGTAAGCGACCGACGCCGCCGCCTCGTTGCCGTCGATCGTGGTCCGCATCAGCGCGCCTCTCCGAGCACCGGGTGCGGTGCGATGAACGCCTCGGGAGGCGCCGGCGCGCCTTCGGGAATCATCTCGATCGAATGCACCGGACACTGCTCATAGCAGGCCCGGCAGCCCGTACAGCGGTCGTAGTCGTACTCGTAACGCAGCCCGGGGCCAAGCTTGATGACCGCGTCCTCCGGGCAGGCACCAAGGCAGCCGTCGCACTCACAGCAGTTCCCGCACGACAGGCACCGATGCGCCTCATAGGTCGCATCGGTCGAGGGAAGAGCCCCAACCACCTCGGTGAAGTCGACACGCTCGGACGGTGCGAGCTCGGGCTGCTGGCGGCGCCGGGCATCACCAAAGAACCACAGGTTCAAGATCTCGAACGGCGCCGGCGGATGCTTGGGCGCCCGCTCGAGCAGCTGCCCGCGCAACCAGGCGTCGATCTCTCGGGCCGCCCGCTTCCCGTGCCCGACCCCCACAGTCACCGTCCGCTCCGCGGGGACCATGTCGCCACCAGCGAACACGCCCGGAGCGCCGGTCATCAGCGAGCTCGAGACCTTCACGGTCCCATCGCGCTCGATCTCGACTCCCGGCACGGCGCGCAGGAACTCCGTGTCGCTCTCCTGCCCGAGCGCCAAGATCACCGCATCTGCGGCGAGCGTCTCGAACCGACCGGTCGGTTGTGGGAAGCCGGTCTCGTCGAGCTCCATCTGCTCGATCTGCAGCGTCTCGCCCTCGAACGCCTTGATCGTCCGGAGCCAGTTCATCCGCACGCCTTCGCGCTCGGCGTCCTGCGCCTCGTCCTCGTGGGCGGGCATCTGCTCCCGCGTGCGCCGATAGACGATGATCGCCTCCTCCGCGCCCAGCCGCCGCGCGGTCCGCGCCGCATCCATCGCCGTGTTGCCGCCGCCGTAAATCGCCACGCGCCGTCCGATCGCCGGCCGCTCGCCGGAGGCAACACCGCGCAGGTACTCAACCGCGTCGACCATCGGGCCCGCATCCATCGCGGGGATATTCACGCGTTTTGACAGGTGCGCGCCGACCGCGACGAACACCGCATCGAACCCACCCTCGCGACGCTCGGCCTCGAGGTCGCTGACGCGATGGTTGCTGACGAACCGCACTCCGAGCGCCGCCACCCGCGCGACCTCCGCATTCAGCACATCCCGCGGCAGCCGGTAGGCGGGGATCCCGTAGCGCATCATCCCGCCAGGCTCGGCACCCGCGTCGCGGACCTCCACCTCGTGACCCAGCCGCGCCAAGTGGCAGGCCGCCGACAGGCCGCTCGGCCCGCTCCCGATCACCAGGATCCGCTTGCCACTACGAACGACCGGCGGATCGAACAGCCACTCGCGCTCCAGCGCCAGATCACCCAAGAACCGCTCGACCGCATGGATCGAGACCGCGCTGTCGAGGCTCGCGCGGTTGCAACTGGTCTCGCACGGGTGGTAGCAGACCCGCCCGTGAATCGCGGCGAACGGATTGTCGGCTGTCAGGATCCGCCAAGCTCGCTCGTGCTCGCCGTCCTGAACCTCAGCGAGCCACCCCTGGATGTTCTCTCCCGCCGGACACGCCGAATTGCACGGCGGCAGCAGGTCGACATACACGGGACGTTGCGCCCGCACCGGGCCGGAGCGCGCGCGGCCATGCACCAGATCCGGCAACGACGCGATGTCCTGAGCCGGCCTCGCCGACCCGGGCACCGGCCGGCGCTCTGATCGCTGAACCCGAAGCGGTTGCTGATCCACATCCGCCAATCTACTCCCGGTGGCGCAGGCGCGAGCCGGTCAGTCGGCAGCCAAGCGGTCGTGCTGTCCCTGCGCGTCGCCACCAGCAGGATCATGGTGCCCTCGCGCTCGAGCACTTTCGCACCGACCCCTCGCATCTACCCGACCTCTGCGGGGCCGCGCGGACGTGTCGCATTCCCGTCCTGAGATCCCGAGATAGCGTGGCAGCCCGCTGTCAGACGACGCTGCACGTAGGGGCCGGGGAAGCTGTAGAGCAGCGCTGGGCCGAGCGGCGATCGCGGCGCACACCCGTGCGGGATCGGGGAGTGTGCCAGTTGGCCAAGCGCGCGTGCTCGGCCGCCTCGACGGGGCTCTAAACGGACGGTTGCACCTCGGCCGCCGCGACCTCAGCGGCGGGCGGCTCGTTGTGCAAGGCGCCAGCGACCAACGCGAGAAGTCGTGCTCAACGCAGTCTGGCGCAGCACACCCGATTCGCAGACCACGATCCCAGCCTCCATGCTTTTATCCAGGAGCCTGGGCGAAAAGCGACGGAATCCGCAACGTTTTTCGCCCAACCCCGGGAACGCGGCGCGAACGCCGCCGATCGCATGCTGGATAACCCAAACCGGGGTCAGCTGAGCCGTTTTGGGTCCCCGGCTCTCGTAGAGCTGCGCGAAAGCCCAAAACGCCAAAGACACCGTCGCTTTGGGTTGCTCAACAGCTCCACAGCAGTCCTGACACCGGCGCGGCCGAGCAGATCTCCCCAACGAGCGTCGATCCGGCCAGGTCGACCGCCGCACTGCTGCCGGCGGGGGCCAACGTCCGGACCCGGTCCGCCAGCCCGGGGCCGTCGGTGACCGGCTCGGCCCCCAGTTCGCGCAGGAACGGAAAAGTGCCGGAGGCAGTCCCGATCACCGGTTTACCTCCGGTAGTTCCGGCGGGAACACGATGTTCAGGCTGCTTTTCGAGGGAATCGCCGCCGGCCCCTGCGAGCGCCACCCCACTCGAAGCGATCGCCCACGCGCTTGACGTGGCCGGACAGAAACTGTTCGTGCCCGCACGGCGAGACTTCGTCTCTCGTCGGCGCGCGGTCGTCGCCGCCAGCGCGGAACCTCAGGAGCGCGAGGCACTCAAGGGGCTCGCACTCCTCGCGTCGATAACCGAAGCGTTCCGGCAGCGCGGTGTGGCCGATATGACCGCTCAGGTGGCCGCCCAGATGGGCGCGCTCGCCCTCAAGCTCGCCTTCGAGCGCTGGCTCGATCCAGACAACGAGGCGGAGTTCGGCCAGGTCGCTCGACGGACGCTCGCCGAGTTGCAGACGGCAACCGCTGCGTGCGGCTCGCGCGCTTGAGGTCTACGAGCAGCTCGCGCGGGAAGGTGGGCTGCGCCACCGGCGCCGTCAAGCACCCGGATCTCCTGATCGCGGCGGCGGCCGAAGCCGCTGGCACTAGTATCACCGTACTTGGTCGCGGTGGACTCGGTTGTGGCGATCGTGAAGGACGCGGCGTGCCCGCACATGGAAAGCGCAATTCTTGCTTTCCGGTCGTACTGATCGACCAATCAAGGGATGGTTCATGAGCATCGTCAAATCATTCGCCGTCGGTCGGAGGCAGCCGAGGAAGGCCGCCTCACAGTGACCGCCCGGGCGGGGGTGGCATGCGTTGCGATTCCGCTGGCGATCCTGGCGCTGGTGTGCGCGCGGGCGCTGGACGCCTCACCGGCCGTGGCGGCGCGCACGCGGGCGCACTCAAGCAACGGTCGCTGCCTGGTGCCGGGCGTCGGCAAGCCGCTCGATCAGCTCTGGCGACCGAACATCCTGTCCGCGATCGGTTACCAGCGCAACCGGCTTGGCGACATCGCCTTCTCGGTTCGTAGTGCCGATTCGTTCTACGGCTACCGACCCGACCATCAGGAGTGGTCGGCGAGCGTCCTCAAGGCGATGCTGATGGTCGCCTACCTGGACGAGCCATCGGTCGCGGGCCGCGCGCTGGACGCCAACGACGAATCGCTGCTCTACCCGATGATCACGCGCTCGGACAACGACGCCGCTGATACGGTCGACGAGCTCGTCGGCGCCAGCGGCTTGAAGGCGCTGGCCGTTCGCGTCGGCATGACCAAGTTCGCTCCCGTGGAGCCGATTTGGGGGGAGTCGCTGATCACCGCGCGCGACCAGACCAAGCTCTTCCTGAACATTGACAGCTACGTTGTGCCGCGACATCGCGCCTACGCGATGCAGCTGCTGGCAAGCATCGTGCCGTCCCAGCGCTGGGGTATCGGCGAGGTAGCCCCAAAGGGCTGGAATCTCTACTTCAAGGGCGGCTGGGGCGCCGGCACGGGCTTGATCGACAGCCAGGTCGCGCTGCTGACCCGCGGCTGCGCGCGGGTCTCGATCGCTGTGCTGACGATGCAGGACGGCTCGCACACCTACGGCAAGCAGACCCTAGAGGTGATCTTCCAAAAGGTCCTGCAAGGCCTCCCGACCGGGCGCCGCAGCCGCTACCACTAGACGCTCGCGGCGTGGTCGCGTCCGTACTCGGCGGGCGGGCTGTCACCGAGCGAGCCGTGCAAGCGCGGCGGTGGCGAATCACGCGACCCATTCGAGCCACAGACTTGGGCGACGGCGTGGCGCCAGCGGCCCGACCGCCGTCCTGGCAAGATAGCGAGATAGCGACATGGAACGTGTGCTTGGAATCGGTGGATACTTCGTGCGGGCCGCCGATCCGGTCGCCCTGGGCGCGTGGTATCGGGATTGCCTAGGCCTGGACGCCGATGAGAACGGCGCGTGGCGTCAGGAAAGCGGCCTGACGGTGTTCGCGACGTTCGAGTCCGAGACCGACTACTTCGGGTCCCGGGCACAGCACACCATGCTCAACTTCCGGGTCCGCGACCTGGATGCGATGCTCGCGCAATTGCGCGCCAAGGGAGCGGATGTGGCTAAAGAGACGCAGGATATGGAGGGTGTCGGTCGGTTCGGCTGGGTCACCGATCCTGAGGGCAATCGGGTCGAGCTGTGGCAGCCTGCCTGACCGCGTCTTCACGGAGGCGGTGACGCGGAGCATCGATCTGGACCTTCCCGTGCTCGGCATCGCGTAGTCCCCTCGCTCCGCGCCATCGGCGCAGGAGCGTGTCTCTTGCAGCGCGTCGTCGGTGTCGTGCACCGAGCCGAGCATGCGGTAGCAGTACGCGTGCAGCTCGGCTCGGTGGCCTGTCGCCGGCGCGAGGGGCTGTGTGGCGCTCAGCCCTGCTCCACGACCATCAGCGAGTGGCCGGTGGGATCCCGGAACCAAAACATCGGTGGAACCGGGTCGCCAAACCTGGCGACCTCGGCATCGACGTCGACGCCGCGGGCTTTGAACTCCGCGTGGGTCGCGTCGATATTGGTCGTGCTCAGCGTGATCCCGGTCTCTGCTGGTGCGATCTCGCTGCCCGGCCGTGGGGGTGCCAGCGCGATCCCGGCCGTCCCGCCGGGCGGATACACCTCGACCCACCGCATCGCGCCGCCGCCAAACACCGTGTCGGTGCGCTTCTCAAAGCCGATCGACTCGTAGAACGCGATCGCCCGGTCCTGATCCGGCGTAGGGATACAGACCACGGAAAGCTGGCTGATCCCGGTTGCCGTGGTACTCATCGTGAACCTCCATGGTTGTCGCTCATGCTCTCTAGACCACCGCCGACGCGAAAAATAACGGGTCCACTCTGCGACCGCGCCAGCTCGCCGACAGGCCTATAGGGGCCGGCCCAGGGGCCGGCCCAGGGGCCGGACCAGCGGGACGCAGGCTTGACGTCCGTGTCGCCCGCGCAGCCAACGCTGCGGCTTGGCTGGCCTTGGGTCCGACTGGCCGCTGCTGCTTCGCTTGCCGCGATCGCCGACAATCGCGCGATGAAATCGAGAGGCCTGGCTCTGGTTCCGCTCACCGCCGATCATTTCCCGACGCTCGCTGGCTGGTTCTCGAGCGAGCGCGAGGTGGTCCAGTGGGGCGGGCGCGACGTGCGCTTCCCGCTTGAGAAGCAACAGCTGCAGGCGATGGCAGACGAATCCCTGACCGAGCCCCCAGCCCGGCTGTGTTGGATGGCGCGGCGTGAGCGCGAGCTCGTTGGGCACGCCCAGCTCGCATTGGACTGCCGGCACGGTAACGCACTGATCGGCCGCGTCGCGGTCGCACCGCAACACCGCGGCCAAGGGCTGGCAGTCGCGATGCTCGAACTGGTGCTCGCCGAGGCGTTCTCAATCGAGACCATCGAGCGCGTCGAGCTCAATGTCTTCACCTGGAACGCCCCCGCGATCGCAACCTACAAACGACTCGGCTTTCAGACCGAAGGGATCCGCCGCTCCTGTACACGCGTCGGCGAGGAACGGTGGGATTCGGCGATGATGGGGCTCCTGCGCACCGAGCGGCAGCCAAGCGCGTAGACGGAAGCGGGACCGGCAGCGGCATCGCGTCTCCTCGCGGAGTCCTCACGTCCGCTTCCTCGCCTGCCGGACGCGCGCTGGTCAGCCAGCCCAGCACGAGCGCTGAGCTGCTATTTATCAGCGCAGATCAGGTTTTCTCGCTTGAGCGGCTCGGTCAGGGAGCTATGCTCGCGGCTATGAACGGACCAGGAAGCTCGGCACACGGAAGGCTGATGGCGCTGGCTCAGGCGAGGGCGTTCGATGAGGTCGCTGCGCGGTTTCGACAGTGTCCCCCGGACGAAGTCTTGGCGGTCGCCGATTGGTTGCGCGAGGAAGACATCTACAACGTCGCGATCGAGTTGTATGGGCGGCTCCTAGAGGTCGACGAGTCGGCGGCGGCGCACTTCGGGATCGGACAGTGCTTCGGCAAAATCTATGACTACGACGCTGCGCTCGTTCACCTCGACGCGGCGTTCCGCCACTCTCCCCAGCGATCTGAGGGAGCCAGCTACTACGCGTACATTCTCGAGCGCCACGAGCGGATGGAAGACGCGGACAGGTGGTACCGGCAGGCGCTGGCCGGTGCGGAGGCCGACGATCTGTGGGCGCGGTCGCACTTTGCGTGGTTCCTCGAGAAGTGGGACAAGATCGACGACGCGTGCCGGACCTACGAGGACGTGCTCGAGCGCAACCCGTCGTACACGTGGGCAGTCAAGCGGTACGCGCTGCTGCTGCTTCGCCGAGGCGAGAACGAGCGCGCGAAGCAGCTAGTCCACGACGCGGTCACACGCACGCCCGGGAATCGCTTTGCCACTCTGAACTACCTGGAGTTCCTGCTACTCACCAACGACCCCGACTACGCGGCCGTTCGAGCGTCATTGGATCCGGACGAGGAACCAGCATGGTATCCGGTGATGCTCGATCTGTATGACTACTACCGTGAGCACCTGCTCGAATCCCGCCCGGACCCCGCGCGGCTCGGCGCACTGGAGAGCGCCGCCAACTCGCTGACGGAGAGCGTCCACCGCGATTTCGACGACCTCACCGCGATGCTGGCCGAGCGCGGAGGCGACCTTGACACGTGGCGACATCTGATCCAGTTGCTACTCAAGTGAGTTCAGGCTGACATATCTGCTGAGCAGTATTCCCCCTACTGGATCATCGAGGGTGTCGATATCCCCGAAGGTCGGGAGCGGGTTTGTCACGCGTTGCTGTGGCGTTTGATCGTCTCGAGCATCGCTCGGGTGGCGGCGCTGAGCTGGCGGTTTGCGGGGGCCGCAATGGCGGTGTGGAATTGTGGTGAGTGGTCCCGGACCCGGATCGGCACGAACACGAGTTCGGTGGTGGTCTCGACGAGTGAGCGGGGAAGCATCCCGACGGCGAGTCCGCTGCGGATCAACTCGATCATGGTGGCGGTGTCGTTGACCTCGTAGGCGATCGTGCGCGTCACGCCGGCTGCTGCAAACGCGCGGTCGACTGCCATCCGGATGCCCCATCCAGCGGGGAGGTCGATGAGGGTTTCGTCTTGAAGCGCATAGATCTCGATGCCGGTGCGTTTGGCGAGTGGATGTCCGGCGGGGACGGCGAGCATGATCGGTTCGCTCGCGAGCGGCGTGAGTGCGACGCCGGTTGCCACCCGCTCGCTGCTTGGCCGCCGCGGCGTCCGGGCAGTTTCGCAACCACAACCAACCTCCATCTGAGCGAGGCAACCATGTACCAGACACAACTGAAGACAACCCAGCTCGGCCACACCGGCCTCGATATCACCCGCGTCGGGTTTGGCGCGTGGGCGATCGGCGGCGGTGGCTGGGAGTTCGGCTGGGGCCCCCAAGACGACGAGCAGTCGATCGCCGCGATCCACCGCGCGCTCGAGCACGGCATCAACTGGATCGACACCGCCGCCGCGTACGGGTTCGGGCGCTCTGAGCAGATCGTCGGCCGCGCGCTGCAAGGCCTCACCAAGCGGCCATACGTATTCACCAAGTGCTCGCTGCTGGAAGGCCCCGGCCGCAAGGTCATCCACAGCCTGAAGCGAGACTCGATCGTGCGCGAGGCCGAAGGCAGCCTGCAGCGCCTCGGGATCGACGCGATCGACCTTTACCAGATCCACTGGCCGATCCCCGATGCGGACATCAACGAAGGCTGGACGGCGCTCGCCGAGCTCAAGGAGCAAGGCCTCGTGCAACACATCGGCGTCTCCAACTTCAACGCCGACCAGTTGCAGCAAATACAGCAGCTCGCCCCCGTCGAAACGCTCCAGCCGCAGTACTCGCTGATCGAACGCGACGCCGAGCGGGAGCTGCTCCCGTTCGCCCAGCGCGAGAGGATCGGAGTGATCGTCTACTCCCCGATGGGCTCGGGGCTGCTCACCGGCAGAATGAACCGCGAGCGGATCGCGCAGCTACCCGAGGACGACTGGCGCAAGCACGACGCACGCTTCAACGAGCCGCAGCTGCCGGGCAACCTCGAGCTCGTCGAGCGTCTGACAGCGGTCGCCGATCGCCGTGAAACGACCGCTGGCGCCGTCGCGGTCGCGTGGACTCTCGCCAACCCTGCCGTTGACGGCGCGATCGTCGGCTTCCGGCGCCCCGATCAAGTCGACCCGATCCTCGCCGCCGCGACCCTCGAGCTCACAGACGACGACCTCGACGAAATCGAAGGAGGTGCTCGATGAGCACACTCGGCTCATCGAGCGAAACATTCGCCCCGAACTAGCGATCTGTTTGGGCGTCGGGCTCGCACCTCGCCGGGATGCTCTACGGACCAATGGCAGAACGGACCAGCGGCAGAGCGTTCCGGCGACGGGAGCTATTCATACGGTGAGGCCAAGGCCTCGCAAAGCTCGGTCGTAGATCTCGCGGAGGGCGTCTTCCTTGCGGCGGTTGTAGGTATCCATCGTGTACCCGTGGACGGCGCGCGTGTCATCGGCGGCCATGGCCTTGGCCGTCTGGTACAGAATGCGGTCCTCAGGTTGGGCGCCGGAAAATCATCGAACGTCACGATCTGCTCGGCGGTGGGCACAACGAGTCAGTCTCGCAGACGGACCAACGAGTTTACGACCGCCACGGGAACCGCTTGCGGACGTGATCGGGGCCATTCGACGAGGGCGCTCGCTAGGAGCGGCGGGCTTGACTAGTGGCGTATGTTGTAATTGGCTCGCTTATACCCTCTGCGGGTCCAGCCTTTCCGGCTTTAGCGCTCGGCCGGCGTGTTCGTGATCTGAACGGTCATGACAAGCAACGCGTCAGGAGCCGAGTCCATGAATCGTCCATCGACCCAGAAGCGTCAGGTGGAGAGCACCGTGGAGCAGTATGTATTGCCGGATGAGGCAGTGCACGAGGACTTTCATCGTGGGCTGAAGGAGCGTCATATCCAGATGATCGCGATTGGTGGCGCGATCGGTGTGGGTTTGTTCCTGGGCTCGGCGCAGGCGATCCAGAAGGCCGGTCCGTCGCTGCTGCTCTCCTACGCGGTCGCTGGGGTCGTGATCTTCCTGATCATGCGAGCGCTTGGTGAGCTGCTGCTCTACCGGCCGGTTGCCGGTTCGTTCGCGACCTATGCCGATGAGTTCGTCGGTCCGTGGGCGGGGTTCGTGACGGCGTGGACGTACTGGTTGATGTGGGTCGTGATCGCGATGGCGGAGATCACCGCGGCTGGGATCTACATGCATTACTGGTTGCCTGGGCTGCCGCAGTGGATCACGGCGCTGGTCGCGCTGATCGTTCTGCTAGGGGTCAACCTGATCGCGGTCGGCGTGTTCGGCGAGTTCGAGTTCTGGTTCGCGATCATCAAGGTCGTCACGATCATCGGCATGATCCTGCTCGGTGTGGCGATCATCGTGCTGGGCGTCAGCGATCTCAGTCATACCGCGAGCTTCTCGAACCTCTGGTCCCACGGTGGGTTCTTCGCGAAGGGCTTCAAGGGGCCGTTCTTGGCTTTGCAGATCGTGATGTTCGCGTTCTTGGGGGTCGAGTTGATCGGGGTGACGGCGGGTGAGGCCCAGAATCCCGAGAAGTCGATCCCGTCGGCGATCAACAAGGTGATCTGGCGGATCCTGATCTTCTATATCGGCGCGCTCTTGATCATCATGTCGCTGGTCGCGTGGAATCGCCTGAACCCCAGCCAGAGCCCGTTTGTCGTGGTGTTCTCCCGGGTCGGGATTCCGACCGCCGCCGGGATCGTCAACTTCGTGGTGCTGACCGCCGCGTTGTCGTCGTGTAACAGCGGCATCTTCAGTACCGGCCGGATGCTGTACACACTCGCAGGCTTCGGGCAGGCGCCCAAAGCGATGCGCAAGGTCAGCCGCCACAAGGTCCCCGCGGCCGGGATGATCGTCTCGTTTGGGGCGATGCTGATCGGAGTCGTTTTGAACTATCTGATTCCAGCCAGCGCGTTTGCGTACATCACCAGCATCGCGACCGTGTGTGGGCTGTTCGTGTGGGGGATGGTCATGTACTCGCACTTGCGCTACCGCAAAGTCGTGAACGCCGGCCGGCTGCCCGAAGGCAAGTTCCGGATGCCGCTGACGCCCGCCGGGAACTGGTTCGCGCTGGCCTTCCTCGCGCTGGTGCTGGTGCTGCTGGGGTTCAGCTCCAACACCAGGATCGCGTTGTACGTGACCCCCGTGTGGGTCGCGGTGATGGCGATCGGATATTTCGCCTCGCGCGATCACCACGTGCGACTGACCCCCGTGCCCGCCGCCGCGCTCCCCCACGCTCCCAAGCCAACCCCCGTTCCTGAGCCAACGATCGGTCCGACAATCGGTCCGACCGCGAGCCCAGCGTGATCGTTTCAATCAACCGCAGGTAGTAAGAGGTGACGGAATGCGAATCGGTGTCGTGAAAGAAATCAAGCAGGCCGAACGGCGGGTAGCACTCACGCCGGCAGGCGCGCACGAGTTGGTCGCGCTCGGCTCCGAGGTTCTGGTCGAGGGAGGTGCTGGTGTCGGGTCGGGCTTTTCCGACGACGCATACAAAATCGTCGGGGCGCAGATCGTCCCGGCCGCCGCGGACGTGTGGCAGCACAGCGACCTGCTGCTCAAGGTCAAGGAGCCGATCGCGGCGGAGTATCCGCTGATGCACGCGGACCTGACGATGTTCACGTACTTCCACCTCGCTCCCGACCGGCCCCAGACCGAGGCGATCCTGAGCTCCGGGGCGACGGCGATCGCATATGAGACGGTCGAGACGGCAGACGGGCGCCTACCGCTGCTGGCGCCGATGAGCGAGATCGCCGGGCGACTCGCGGTCCACGCCGGCGCGTACTTCCTGCAGTCCCCGCTCGGCGGCCCGGGGCTGCTGATCGGGGGCGTGACCGGCGTGGCTCCCGCCCGGATCCTCGTGATCGGCGGTGGTGTCGTCGGGACCGGCGCGGCGCGCATCGCGCTCGGCACCGAAGGGGAAGTGACGATCCTCGAGCGCTCGCTTGATCGCCTGCACGAGCTGGACCAGTACTTCGGCTCGCGAGCCCGGATCCTGATGTCCGACGCGCTCATCCTCCAGCGGGAGCTCCGCGAAGCGGACGTCGTGATCGGCGCCGTGCTGGTCCCAGGGGCTGTCGCCCCGCACCTCGTCACCCGCGAGATGCTCGGACTGATGAAACCCCACTCAGTGATTGTCGACGTCGCGATCGACCAAGGCGGCTGCTTTGAGACCTCCCACCCCACAACGCACGCCGAACCCGTATTCGAGGTCGACGGGATCCTCCACTACTGCGTCGCCAACATGCCAGGCGCGGTACCGGTCACCGCCACCCGGGCGTTGACCAACGCGACACTGCCCTACATCCGCCGGCTCGCCAGCGTCGGCGTCGACGCGGCGCTCGCCGAGGACCCCGGCTTCGCGCGCGGACTAAACATCAAGAGCGGAGAGATCACGTACGCGCCCGTCGCCGAAGCCTTCGCCCAAGGGCCCCCGGTAGCCGCCTGGTAGCAGCCCTCAGCCAAACTGACCACATCGCCCAACTCTCGTCCACGCCGGCCCTCGATGCCCGCGGCGGACGAGAGTCAGGCCAGGCTTGCGGGTTGGCGTGAACGAGCGTTCGCGAAGCGGGAGGCGAAGCGAACACGACCGCGTCGCTCTCGAACCACCTACGGGCCAGACGGAACTCACCAATCTGTCAAGGACACCCTGCAACGCGGTCCGATCTCGCGGTAGGGCCAATGCGTGCCGCCCGCACGGTTCGCGCAGTCCGTAGCCGACGACCGACTCCTCGCCACCACAACCCGCGTCCACGCCGATCTCTACGGTTCGCTCGGCGCGACCGGCCGGGGACACGGCACTCTCCCAAAGCCATCATGCTCGGCCTCGAAGGCGCCCGTCCGGACGAAATCGACCCGGACACAATCGACGCTCGACTCGCCGTCGTCCGCCAGACCGAGTGTCTGCAACTGCTGGGGCGCCACGCCGTCGCCTTCCGCGAACCCGAAGATATCGAATTCCGCGGTCGTGAGCGACTGCCCGGGCACCCGAACGCCATGCGTATGCGCGCCTTCGACGCAAGGGAAATCGAACTGTGCTCGCGCACATACTTCTCGGTCGGCGGCGGCTTCATCACCGAGGACAGCGATGCGGCGCAACCCGGCCGTCAACAAGACACGGCGCAGACCTACCCTTTCGCGAACGCCGCGGAACTGCTGGATCACTGTCACCGCTCGAAGCTGCGAATCAGCGATTTGATGCTCGCCAACGAGCGCTGCGCACGAACCGAGCACGAGATCCGCGCCGAACTAGGAAGAATCTGGGACGCGATGCAGGCATGCGTGCGACGCGGCTGCAGCCAGGAAGGCGAGCTGCCGGGCGGACTCAACCTCATGCGAAGAGCCGCCAGCCTCCACCGCGCCCTCCAAGCGGACGCGGGAACTAACGATCCGCTTCGTGCCATGGATTGGATCGAGCTCTACGCGCTCGCAGTCAACGAGGAGAACGCCGCTGGAGGACGGTTCGTGACCGCACCGACCAACGGTGCCGCCGGGATCGTTCCAGCCGTCCTGCACTACTACCGCGACTTTGCGCCCGGCTTTGATGAGGAAGGCATCGCGCGCTTTCTGCTCGCAGCAGGCGCGATCGGAACCCTCTACAAGCGAAACGCCTCGATCTCCGGGGCCGATGTCGGTTGCCAGGGAGAGATCGGCTCAGCGTCCTCGATGGCCGCCGCAGGACTGGCGGAGGCACTCGGCGGAACGCCCGCCCAGGTCGAGAACGCAGCCGAGATCGCGATGGAGCACAACCTGGGTTTGACGTGCGACCCAGTCAGAGGCCTCGTCCAAATCCCATGCATCGAGCGAAACGCTCTCGCCTCAGCTAAGGCCGTCGCCGCGGCCCGACTCGCCCTACGGGGCGACGGCCGACACCGTGTGTCCCTCGACGCGGTGATCAAGACGATGCGCGACACCGGCGCTGATATGACAACAAATACAAGGAAACATCGCAGGGCGGGCTGGCCGTCAACGTCGCCGACTGCTATCACAGTGGGCTGCTAACAGTTCCGCATGTTGATACAATTGCGGGGTGACTGACGATCAGACAGACGCTCGCTCGCTGTCGCAGGACGCGCAAGAGGTGTTGCGAGTCAGGGCGGTAAAGATGCTTGAGGATGGGTTGACGCAGGTCGAGGTCGCGGAGCATCTGGGTGTGAGCGATCGGGCGGTGCGTGCGTGGGCGCGGCGGTTTCGGCGGGGTGGCTGGAAGGCGCTGGCGAAGCGCAAGCGTGGTCGCTCGTCTGAGGATCAGATGGTGCTCTCGGCCGCTGATCAGCAGCGGATCGTCGAGGCGGTCCGGACCCGGTTCCCGGATCAGTTGCGGATCCCGGGGTTGTTGTGGACGCGCTCGGCTGTGCAGGCGTTGATCGAGCGGGAGTGCGGGGTGCGGCTGGATGTCACGACGGTCGGGCGCTACCTGCGGCGTTGGGGGTTCACGCTCAAGCGGCCAGTGAAGCGGATGCTGGAGGCCGATCCGGTGGTCGTCGAGGCGTGGCTTGAGGAGGTGTACCCGGCGATCAAGGCGCGCGCGAAGGCGCAGGGAGCGCTGATCCTGTGGCAGGACGAGTCCGGGGTGCGCCTGCAGCATTTGACCCCGCAGGCCGGGTACGCGCCGCGTGGTGTGCGGGCGGTCGCGAAGGTCTCGGGCAAGTACGTCTCGGTGAACATGATCAGCTCGCTGTCGAACTCCGGGCAGCTGCACTTCTCGCTGTTCGAGGGGAAGTTCACCGCGCAGGTGTTCATCGACTACCTCACGCGACTGATCGGCGAGTACCAAGGCCGCAAGATCATCCTGATCTGCGACAACCACTCCACCCACCACGCCAAAGAGCTCAAGGCGTGGGCGGTGGCGCACACCGAGCAGATCGAGCTGTGCTTCCTGCCGGCCTATAGCCCGCACCTGAACCCTGACGAGTACCTCAACCAAGACGTCAAGCGGCACATGCGAGCGCTGCACGAGCGCCCCAGCACCAAGCCGGCGCTCAAGGACACGCTCACGAGCTTCCTCGGCCTGCGCCAGAGCCAGCCGGAGATCGTGCGCAACTACTTCAACGCACCCGAGATCCAGTACGCCCGTTGAGATCGCCGCAACGACCTCGTCACTCAACCCGACAAAGCCGGAACTAAACGCCGCCCGCCGTGATAACGAGCGAGTCCAAGCGTGCGTTGACCCCGGGAGCGACGCGAGGCGACGAGGACGCCGCCCAGCGCTCCCGGGGGCCGCTCGAATGCCAACGTATTTCGGGAGGGGACCACCTAAGCGTTGGGTTTTCGATTGGTAATTATTTAGGTCGGGGCGTCCTCGGCGGACTAGATCAGCCGGGTGCGGGCGCGGGTAGCCAGGGCTGGCCAGCGGCCAGTTGGGCGAGCACAGCGAGTGGGCGCTGGCCTTGCTTGTTTGCGGACGGTGGAGAGGTAGGAGCGGACCTGGAAGCCGCCGATCTGTCCCGGGTTCAGCGAGTCGTCCGTGGCCGCTTCGCGCGCGCACGCGTTCGCGCCTAGTCGGTGAGGGCACAGACGGCAACGAGCAGCTCACCTCGATCACGGGCACGATCCTGATCGTTCTTGACCGTAATCGGCGTGACGATCGTGCGGATCGGGCAGCTGCTCTCGGTTCACCTGTTCGTCGGCCTGCTTCTGCTTGGCCCGGTTACCCTGAAACTGGGAAGCACGGGATACCGGTTGGTGCGCTACTACACCCGCGATTCGGCTTATCGTGAGAAGGGGCCACCAGTGACGCCTCTGCGGTTGATCGCTCCGCTCGTTGTTCTCAGCACGCTGAGCGTTTTTGTGAGCGGTCTTGTGCTGCTGTTCGTGGGGCCGCGGCATCGTGGCCAACTGGTCCTGATCCATAAGGTCAGCTTCTTTGTGGGGATCGCTTTCATGGCGATTCACGTGTTGGGTCATCTTCGGGGGCTACCCGCCTCGTTGCGGGCGGCGCGTCGGGCGAAAGCGATTTGGGTGCGGCTCCTTGGGAGGGATTGTGATTTCCCGGAAGGATTGACGATTCACGGCGTGGAGAGGGCCGTGGTCGGTCGTGTTGCGGGAGGTTGTCCTGCGGTGGGATGCTAGGTGGCAGGAAAAGGGGGGCGGGATGCCGAAGTCGGCGTTGCTAGGTAACGTCGACTGAAAGAAGGCCAACGTGTTCGCCGACTCCGGCTCCATGACGAGATGGTTTCTGCGGCTGGTGAGGATCTCCTGCCGGAGCGGGGGGATGTTGGGTGTGAGGATGGTCGGGGGGATTGGTGTGAGCGCTCGCGGGAGGGGTTTGAGGGGATCGTGGGATGGCTCGCTGATAGTGACGCTGCCGCGCTTGAGCATGGTGAGCTGGAGGCGCAGTTGCGGGCGCGCGGGCGGGAGCTGTTGCGCTGCCTGTTGGGGGATCATCTTGCGCTGCGGACGGTGCGTGAGGAGCGTTTGGATGGCGTGGCGGATGCGCATGGGGTTGAGCATCGCGCGGTTGAGCGTGATCATGAGCGTCCGTTGGCGAGCGTGTTCGGGGAGGTGACGGTCGAGCGGCTGGCGTACCGCGCGAAGGGCGAGGCGAACTTGTACGTTGCTGACGGGCTGCTGAACCTGCCGGTCGAGCATGCCTCGCATGGGGTCAGGCGCCTGGCGGCGATGGAGTCCGCGGCGGGCTCGTTTGAGCACGCGCGAGATATGGTGCGCGAGCACACTGGCCTGGCGTTGGGCAAGCGGCAGGTTGAGGGGCTCACGATCCGTGCCGCGGTGGACTTCGACGCCTTCTATGCCGAGCGGGTCAGCGCCGAGCCGGACCCCGGGGAGCAGCGCGAGCGGGAGAGGAACGCGGTGCTGGTCCTCTCCGCGGATGGGAAGGGGATCGTGATGCGCGCAGAAGCGCTACGGGAGGCGACCGCAAGGGCGGCGCAGCGCGCCTCACCGAAGCTCACAACCCGCCTCTCCAAGGGAGAGAAGGCCAATCGCAAGCGGATCGCTGAGGTGGCGCGGTTTACGACATCATGCCAGCGCCCCGCACCCCCGCGGACGTGCTCGCCCCGAGCAGCGCGAAGACGCTCCCGGCGCCGAAGGCGTCGGGGAAGTGGCTGACCGCGTCGGTGGTGGATGACGCCGCAAGCGTGATCGCGGACATCTTCGATGAGGCCGAGCGTCGCGACCCGACCCACCAGCGCGCTTGGGTCGTGCTCGTGGACGGCAACAACCACCAAATCGACCGCATCAAAGCCGAAGCCAAGAAGCGCAAGATCAAGGTCACGATCGTGATCGACATCGTGCACGTCCTGGAGTACCTCTGGTCCGCCGCGTGGAGCTTCTTCGAGGAGGGCGACCCCGCCGCCGAGACGTGGGTCAAGGACAAGGCACTCGCCGTCCTGGACGGCCAAGCCGGGCAGACCGCGGCCGCGATCCGCCGCAAAGCGACCTACCAGAACCTCACCGACGCCAAGCGCGCCAAGGCCGACCGCACCGCCGACTACCTCCTGCACAAGCGCCCCTACCTCGACTACCCCACCGCCCTCAAGAAAGGCTGGCCGATCGCCAGCGGCGTCATCGAAGGTGCCTGCAGGCACTTGGTGAAAGACCGCATGGACATCACCGGCGCCCGCTGGGACTGCAAGGCGCCGAAGCGATCCTCAAGCTCCGCGCAATCATCAGCAACGGCGATTTCGACTCCTACTGCGACTACCACCTCGCCCACGAACGCCACCGCAACCATGACCAACGGTATGTCAACAGCGTGATTCCACGCGTAGCATAACGTCCCTCGTGAGAGCCGCACCAGCCGATTTGCCGGGGGTTGCTCAGGGCGACGCAGGACGCTGGATTGCTGTGGTAGGCGCGCTTGTTGGCGGGCTCGTGTTGGCGACCGCGCTGATCCCCAACTTTGCGGCGTGGACAACGCACACGGCGTTCCTGCACCACGATCACTGACGACTTCCGCCGACCGCCGGGACGAGCGTCCTCGCGCCGGCTGCGGCGTGCTGGCGCCTTCCGGCATGATGTGCGGCCTCCGGCACGCAGCGATTGCTGGTAGCGGCGGGCGCGCCGCCGCGCTGCGCGGTCTTGTTGGCGGTGTCGCGCTCGGGCGAGCCGGCGTTGGCTTAGGGCGCCCGCAGAAATTAGTGGCGTGATCCGGCGAGTGGCTGGGCGTGTCTGGCGTGGCCGGCTCGCCCGATAATACCTGGAGTATGTGAGGGCGAGCTGGCGGCGTCAGGCGCGTCCAGACGCCGTCGGAAACGTCAGTAATTTCTGCGGGTGCCCTTAGCGCGCGCCCTTAGCAGCCGATCGCACTCAGGGCCTATCTCAATAACCCAGTGTGCGGCTGGCGAGCGCCGGACCAAGCGAGGCGGTGCTCGCGAGAGGCGCCGCCTTGCAGCGCTAAGCAAGCCTCTCGACGGTGCCGCATCGCGCCGGTCCGCCGCCAGACGTGCGCGGGGTTATTGAGATAGGCCCTTAGCGCCGGATTGCGAGATAGCGGCCGAGGACTGCGTAGCCGCCGAGGAAGGCGCCGCCTTCCAATAGGCCGCGGAGGATACCGTCGTAGGGGTCGTTCGCGGCGACCCCGGCGAGCGCCATAACGATCACGAGGCCGGCGGCGATGATGAATGCGAGCCTGTTCACGGACCCGTTGGCGATCCGCGCTGCGATGGGCTGCAGCGGCCCGAGGTCGGCCAGCACGTCGCCCGCCGGACCGGGAGTCTGCGGGCGCAGCCGTGCGGCCCGGACGACGGCGGGGGCCGCCGCGACGAGGATAGCCAGGCCGGCCGCCGAGGCCAGCGGCCACCACAGGTTGGTCGGATGGCTGCCGATCGCGATCGCGCCGGGGTGGCCACGGTAGACCTGGCTGATCGGGAAGGCGACGATCGTCACCGCGCCGGCAGCTAGCCCGATGCCTGCCCGCCGTGCGAGCACGGCGGCCTCCTGTCGAGGGATCGTGCCGTGCCCGCGCAGCTGAACAGCCCTCAGTAGGCCGAGCCCGCCGGCGGCGAACGCCACCTGGGCGGCCACGGCCGAGGTCAGCAGCGCCGCCGTGTCAGCGGTGCCGAAGCCGTCGCCGGTGAGCGGCACCAACGCGACAGCGCGTACCACGACGAGGATGCCAGCGAGCGACAGCGCAAGAAACGCACGCAGCGCAGCTGTCCACGCGAAGCTCGTGCCGAGTTCGTCGGCGAACTGGCTGGCGAGCGCCGCCGGGTCGCCCAGCTCGGCGTCTCGGTCACAGCTGAGGTGGTCGGCGAACTCGGTGACGATCCGCTCCCGACGGCGGCCTCGGATGCCGACACCAGCCAGTTCGGCGTCGAACTCGCGCAGATACTGCCTGGTGTCGCTCATGCCAGCACCGCCTCCACCGTCGAGACGAACTCGCGCCACCGGTGCCGGCGGATGCCGAGCTCCCGCTCGCCTTTGGTCGTGAGTCTGTAAACACGGCGGCGCCGACCGGTGTCCGACCAGGCGCTGGCGAGCAGGCCATTGCGCTCCAGACGGTGCAGCGCCGGGTAGACCGTACCTTCGGGCAGGTCCAAACGACCCTGGCTCCGCACCTTGAGCGCCTCGATTACGGCATAGCCGTGCTTGGGCTCGCCCGCGATCACGGCGAGAACGAGCCCGTCGAGATGTCCCTTGAGCTGTTCGGCTTCCACGCCTAGCCATGCTATACCTAGCATCTCTAGGTGTCAAGCGCCGTCGGATTGCGGACGCCACATGGTCGATGGTTACTGACCTTCGCTTGCCAGCAGCGTGCCGCAAAAGACGCGGCGGCGCGTCAGCCAACCCGTGCGCACCCTACGAGGTCCACCAAACCCCACGAACGCCCTGCCTGGATCATGGAACGAGACTACGTCGACGTTACGAAAAAGCGGCCACGAGGGCAACGATGATGGCCAGAACGACGAGAACATCGAGGATTTGCAATTCGGCTGTCTGTGCCGGGTACACACTCATTCTGGCTGCCTGTACTGGATGTACGCTCATTCTTCCTACCCCTTCTGTTTGATGGAGGCTGCAGCATCGGGCGCTGAAATCTGAGTCGGTGCCGCGGTGAAGACAAGCCCGCGGATCCTGGTTCTGCCACTGGCAACAAAAGGCAGGTCGTGATTGTGAGGAACAGCGTGACTCGCCGGCAGGGCCTGACACAACCGGACCTGTCCGCACACCATCGCGGCAGACTACGGGTCTCGGTGCCCCCGCCGATCGGCTACGAGCGCAAACAATGTCCCGAATGCGATGTGATCTGCGAGTTGGGGGATGAGCGGGAGCGCGCTGATCGCGGCGAACCGCCGGCCGATCAGTCTGAGGTTCACAACACCGATCGCGAGCCCAGCGGCCGCACCCCAGACAGCCGAACGGTGACGGGGGAGCGTGCGCGCCAGCACCTCACCGCAGGCGAATGAGACGCCGACGTGGACGAGCGCACCGCGCCGTATTCCGGGTCGGCCCGGCGGAAGGAGCGTGCCGGCAGCGCAGGTCGCGTCGTGCACGTAGACACCGGCCGATCGCAGGCTACGCCCGACCAGAAGAGCGTGAACCGTAGATGGCAGCCCGCTGAATGCCGCGGCGACAAGAATCGCTTCGCTAACACTCCGGCGGTCGCGTGGCATGTTGCAAACATACCGTTTGCCAGCCCGGGGCGGGCACGATCTCCACCCGCGACATGAACGCGTTCAGAACGTTGGGATCGAACTGGGTGCCGGCGCAGCGCTCGAGTTCGGTGAGTGCCGCGCCGGCGGTCATGTGCTGGCGGTGGCTGGGTTCTGAGGTCATCGCGTCGAAGGCGTCGGGCGGCGACTCGCGTCGCGTTGGCGACCTAATCGCGCGATCAGAACGTCGCCGGCGGGATGGCCGAAGGTGTCGTTAGAGGACTTGAAGCCGTCGAGGTCGAACAACACGAGGATTCCGGGCTCCTCGGCTACGCCTTGGAGCGCTTGGTCGAGATCCAGGTTCAGCCGCCGGCGGTTGCGCAGGCCGGTGAGCGCGTCGGTCAGCGCCTCCCGCTGGCTCGCGTGGAGCATGCGCGGTCTCGCGGAATGTGATTGCCAGCCGGGCGATCACCGCGAGCAGCGATGCCGTCGCCAAACTGATCGCGAGCAGCCCGACGTCGCCGGTCGCGGCCCGGTAGACAAGGACGCCGAGGGCCAGCAGCGCGAACGCCGAAAGCACGATCAGCATCCGCCAGCTGTCGAGCGGGATGCTGCGAACGCGGGCGGGCGACTGCCATGCCGCCAGCGCGAGCAGCACGATCGCGACTGGCCAGCCCATGTCAAAGACGCTGCCCGGGTGATAGGTGCCGATCGCGTTCTGGTAGACGTAGAAGCCGTCAGCCATTCCGATCACCACGAACCCAGCGGCAACGAACAACAGCGTGCGGTCGAGCTTCTCCAGCATGCCGATCTGGTCCGGGTGAGGTTAGGCCCCCAGCAGGTGCCTAACCTCCCGCGGGTGCGTTGCGAGCGCGGCGGTCGCTCGGTCCGGGTGAGGTTAGGCCCCCAGCAGGTGCCTAACCTCCCGCGGGTGCCGTGCCACCCGTCCAGCCGCTCAGGCCGCCGACTCCCGACGACGAGGCGACAAGCAGCAGGTCAAGCAACGGATAGGCGAGCGCAATCCCGACGGAGACCGGGTCTCCCCCGATCGCCGCGAGCACGACCTTGAGCAGCACAGCGGCGCCGATCGCGCCGACGGCGAGGGCCCCGATCAACCCGTCAAGCCAGATGCTCGCGCGAAATTCCGAGACCCGCGAGCGCAGCATCAACACCAAGGCGGCATAGGCACCCGAATCTGCTGGCGCTTGTGTTCAAATACACTTTTTCAACTGAATTTGTGCATGATGTTGCGCGCTGCGCACGCTAACGACAATGAACGCTTCGAGCGGGCCCTGAGCCATGCTGGCCAAGCCGCCCAGACGCGGGCCGCTGGCCGTGCTGGCGGTGATCGGGCTTGCGCTGGTCGCTG
This sequence comes from uncultured Solirubrobacterales bacterium, assembly GCA_963709135.1. Lineage (GTDB taxonomy): Bacteria > Actinomycetota > Thermoleophilia > Solirubrobacterales > Solirubrobacteraceae > Palsa-465. The sequence continues at coordinate 161,988 of CAVPVI010000018.1, forward strand.
CCCCGTTCGCATTCGGGATGTTCAGCCGCGCTCCCAAGGGAGCGCGGATGATCGCCGGTTTCGCCCCGTACATGACCAATCATCGACTGGATGGCTTCCAGAGCGATCTGCGCTACATCGACGGAGGCGTACTCGGCGGCCAGGCCGCGGTGAGCGTGCTGGGCGGCGGCGGCCAAGCGGCGGTTCACTTCCCCCAGTTCGTCACGTTCGAGCGTCGGTGGCGCACGATCGACCCGAACATGACCTCGATGCTGGACACGATCCAAGCGAACGTCGACAACTATCGGGCTGTCGCCGCGTTGCCGACCTTCCGGCTGTTCCCTTGGTTCTTCGTGATCCCGGGAGCAATCGTGCTGCTGCTGGTCGGTCTCGTGTGGTTCCGTGCTGCTGCTGGTCGGTCTCGTGTGGTTCCGTGCTGCTGCTGGTCGGTCTCGTGTGGCTCCGTGCTGCTGCTGGTCGGTCTCGTGTGGTTCCGTGCTGCTGCTGGTCGGTCTCGTAGTGGTTCCGCCCGGGTGGCTGGTCGGCGATCCGATGGGTCCTGGCGGTCGTGGGTGTCGGGCTCGTGCTCGCCCCGGTCGCCGTTCGGATGTTCTCGCGGGCGCCGAAGGGCGCGCCTGTTCCCGCCAGATTTCGCGCTCGACGGCGATGCGCTGCGCGCGGCGATCACGCCGCGCGCGAAGGTGCTGCTGCTCAACTCCCCTCACAACCCGACCGGCAGGGTCCTGAGCCGTGCCGAGCTCGAGACGATCGCCACCGCCTGCATCGAGCACGATCTGATCTGCGTCAGCGACGAGGTGTACGAGATCCTAGGCTACGAGGGCGAGCATCTGCCGCCGGCGACGCTGCCGGGGATGGCGGAGCGGACGCTGACGATCTCGAGCGTGGGCAAGTCGTTCTCCTTCACGGGCTGGAAGATCGGCTGGTGCTCGGGTCCCGCGGAGCTTGTCGAGGCGACGCGCACGGTCAAGCCGTATCTGACCTTCGCGGGCGGCACGCAGCTGCAACACGCTGCCGCCGCAGCGCTGCGCTTGCCGGCGCAGTTCGTCAACTGCCAACGAGACGAACTGCGCGCCCGCCGGGACCAGCTCTGCACAGCGCTGGCGACCGCCGGCGTCCAGCCCTTCACGCCGCAGGGCACGTACTTCGTCAACGCCGCGAGGACGCCGTCGCGTTTTGCCTGCGACTACCGGAGCGCTGCGGCGTGGTCGCGATTCCCACTCCCGCGTTCTACGACGACCAGGCGGCGGCCGGCACGCTCGTGCGGTTCGCATTCTGCAAGCGCGAATCGGTGATCTCCGAAGCGGCTAGACGGCTGGCCACCCTCAGCGCCTGAGAGCTTGAGTCCAAGGGCGAACCGACCTCCGAGCGCGAAGCCTCACCTCCAAGCGCGAAGCCTCACCCTCCGAGCGACACCACTGCGCGACCGGCTGCTCTGCCGATCGCGGTGCTCTGTGGGTTGAACCCGAGGCGAGCGGTGAGATCGGGCTCGGCGGGCATGAACGAGAGCAGGAAGTAGGCGCTCAGAACCAGCACGGCCGCCGTCAACCGACGTGAGCGCGACAAGGCTGCGAACGGCAGCAACCAGAGCACGTACCAGGGAACGCTCCAGCTCAGACTGATCACGAGCGCGAGCAACAGCGTGCCGGCGGCCGTGATCCACCGTTCGGGCGAGCGCCACGCCCACGCGCTACACAGCGCCACGGCCGCCACCAAGACAACTGTGAACACGGTGTGCAACCCACGTGTCTCCCCCCCGAGGCCGAGCACGTAGCCGAGCACGTCGGGGACGCCACGCGTATTTATGATCGTGCTCTGGACCGCGAGGCCCGGTCCATGGAATCCAAACGCTGCGACGCTGGCGGCGGCGAGTACGGCGCCAGCGCAGATCAGGCCGGCGAGCATGCGGCGGGAGCGCATCGACAGCAGGAATATCGGAATGACGATGCCCGCCGACGCCTTGATCGCGACCGCCACCGCGAGCGCCGCGCCGGCACCAACCTCCGGTCGGCGGATCGACTTCGTCGCGTCCGCGGTCCGCCCCGAGCGCACGACGAGATACATCGCGAGGACCAGGAACAACATCATCATCGAGTCGTAGTGCACGGCGCCCAAACCCCACACGAGGACCAGCGGGTTGAGGCCGACGAAGGCGACGGCGGTGGCCGGCCGGCGTCCCAGCCAGCGCGCGGTGTGCCAGACCAGGACGAGGGTTGCAAGGCTGGCCAAGCCGTCGAGCAGTTTCAGCGCCCAGTACGACGCCGAAACGCCGAGTGGCACGAGCGCCTCGGTGAGCGCCGTGAACAGCGGGCCATATGGACTGAGGAGCCCATGCCAGTTGCTCAAGGCGAAGCTCGGGTCGGCGTGAGGCTCCAGCAGCGGCGTGACCACGTACGGGTTGAGATGGTCCACGACGGCCATCCGCCCGTAATTGATGTAGTTGAAGACATCGGTGTACTGCAGCGGCGGCGACAGGAAGAAGACGACGTGCAGCGCCACGATCGTCGCGAGCAACCAGCGTAGACGCAGCCGATCGCTGAATCGCAGCGCGATCAGATAGCAGCAGAACATCGCCACCAGCACCGCGCTCACGAGGTACATGAGCGCGAGCGGCGTCGGATGCAACTGCGGCCACAGGCCGCGCAGCGGACCGACCAGCCAGGCTGGGAAGAATCCCGACCGGGTACCGCTTGCCAGGAAGCTGGGCCGGTCGGCCGCGATGATCACCAGCAACGAGCTGAGCGCGGTCAGGACCGCCAGTGCCGCGACCGCGACGGCGCCGGCGCAGGGGCGGGGGCGGGGGCGGACGGCGCCCGCTGCGGGCGTGCGCCGGTGCTCGACCCGCGGGCATGCTCCTGAACGCCTGCAGGCCGACCACGCTCCGCCGGGCTGAGAGGGGCTTCGAATGGCCCGGCCGAGCGGACCGCACCGTTCTGCATGTCAGGGCTCGGTGCCAACCGGGCTCGGTTGTGCACCGGCCTGCCAGCCGTCGCCGTCTGCGCGTGTCGCGACAGCGAGGCCGTGCGGCCGCGCCGGCAGCGTGATTGGCGCTACGCGCGCCGGCCTCCAGGTTCTCGAGCGGCGCCGAACGGCGGCCCGCAGGCGGGTGTTGGCCGCGAGCGCGTAGCCGGCGCTGACCGTGATCGCGTACAGCCAGCCGACGATGATGTCGAACACGAAGTGCTCGCCCCCGTCGACGAGGATGAACGCCATCGCCAGCACGTAGGCAAGCAGGATCGCGCGCAACCACCAACGGGCGCCCCTCCAGAAGAACAAGAGAATCAGTAGGGACACCGCGGCATGCAGCGACGGAACCGCTGCCACCTGGTTGTAGAAGGCGTTGCCCTGCTCGATGAGGCTGCTCGCCGTGGCAAGTCCAACGTGGCTCCAAACCTGCACGACGACGCGGTGCAAAGGTATCCCCCCGGCCTGCGCAACCATCCAAGGCGGCGCTGCCGGGTAGAGCACGTAGGTGAGAAAGCCAAGTCCGTAGAGCGTGACCAGCTGCCTGCGGAACTGCCGGAAACGCGGGTACGCATAACGCCATAGGGCACCAGCGACAAGCAGGGCCATGAAGAAGTGACTCATGTAGACGACGAACAGCGGGTACTCCCAGGGCTGTACGCTTGGCCCTTGGTGCAGGAGGTGCTGCAATTGCACCGCGACCGGCGTCTTGCCGAACAGCCACCGGTCGAAGTCCAGTTGCAGTGATTGGTGCGTCGAGGTTCCCAGCAGCTGCGAGACGCCGTGGGAGGAGTCGTAGAAGACCAGCACTACGCAGAGCGGGAGCCAGTCTATGAGCATGCCGCGACGCCACCGCCGGATCTCGCTGAGCGACAGCGCAAACAGTCCCGCTAGTACCCACAGTAAGACCGTGTCCTGCGAGATCAGCAGACCATCGCGGGCGACGACGAGCGCCGAGCCGGTGACAAATGCCGCAATGCCGCCCGCGGCAAGCAGCCGTCGACGACGGCGATCCAACGGTCTCACGGCAGCCTCGGCGACCAGCCTTTGGACCGTGCCCGATGGTGGAAATGGATCTGTGTCGCGCTCGCTCATGGGTAGTTCAGATCGCGACCCCAACGCCCGGAGCTTCTGGCGATGATGGTTCTGCGCTCGTTCCGGCCAACCGACCCTAATGAGCGCCGGCGAACTCACGGCACGCTGCAGGAGCGATTCTATCTTTTCTTGCGTATCTCCTGCAGCGGCTTATCCGAATCCCGCGCAGCGAGAGAAAAGTCCAGAGGGGGTCAGGTACAGCCCGCTTGCTACCCGGCGACGGTCGCGGGCCCGCCGACGAATGTCTGGCGCTGGGTCGGAACATGATCGCGTGCGCGCCCCTCACCTGTTTGGTGGCGCACCTCGCGGGCGCGCTCCTGGGCCTCGGCGTCGGTGTCGCCGAGGACGAACGTCGTCCCGCGGGCCCCGTGTCTTACGGCGGACTCGCCGACGATCACGAGCGAGTCCCGGGCGGACGCTGCTGACGCGTCCAGGCCCGCTGCCTGCGGCGGCGGCGTGCGGCGCGTGGAGCGTGCGTGGAGCGCTAAGTCGCGCGTACGGGCGCGGCGAGTAGAGCTGGCTTGCCGAGATGAAAGCCCTGGCCGTAGTTGACGCCCAGCTCGCGCATGTGCTGGGCGACGGTCTCGCTGACGACGTATTCGGCGATCGTGGGGACGTCGATGCCGTTGGCGACGTGCACGATCGCTTCGATCACAAGCCGGTCGACGCGATTCAGATCGAGCTCGCGGACGAACTGCCCGTCGATCTTGAGCAGATCGATCTCGAGCGCCTTGAGGTATCCAAAGCCCGAGAACCCCGAGCCGAAGTCGTCCAGCGCGATCCGCGCGCCGAGCGCTCGCAAGCGCTCGCAGACCGAGCGGGCGTGGTCGAGGTTAGCGATCACGTCGCTCTCGGACACCTCGAAGATCAGGTCGGCGGGGTCGGCGCCGGCTGTGGCGAGGGTGGAGGTGATGTAGGCGACCAGCCCCGGCTCGGCGATCGTGTTCGCGGCCAGGTTCACGGCCAGGCGACGGCCGGGTTCCGCAGCGGCCAACTCCGCGGCCTGCGCGATCACCCAGCGGTCGATCGCCGGCATGTAGCCGAACCGCGCGGCGGCAGGGAGGAAGCGGGCGGGTGGGACGAGCTGCCCTTCCTCGGCGCGCATTCTGATCAGCAGCTCGAGCATCGCCGTCTCGCAAGTGCTCAGCTCGACGATCGGTTGGGCAGCGAGCGTGAATCCGTCGCTTGCCAGCGCCTGCTTGAGCCGCTGGGACCAGGACAGGCCGGCGAAGATGTCCTGCCTGGCGTCTGGTGAGTAGACGGCGACGCGGTTGCGCCCGCGTTGCTTGGCCTCGTGCATCGCCAGATCGGCGCTGACGAGGGCGTCCTCAGCCGAGACGGTGTGCCGGTCGAGGACCATCACGCCGGCGGAGGCGGAAAGCGCGTAGCTGTGGCCGTCATGCCCGTACGGGCTGTTTTCGATCGCAGCGAGTAGCTCCGTGGCGACCTCGCGGGCGCGCTCCGGGTCGACTCGTGGCAGGATCATGGCGTACTCGTCACCGCCGAGCCGGGCGAGCACGTCAGTGCTGCGTAAGCGTGCGGCGAGCACCTGCCCGGTATGGCTGATCGCACCGTCGCCGACGTGATGGCCGAGCGCGTCGTTGAGGTACTTGAAGTGGTCCAGGTCTAGCATCACCACGGCCGCGGTCTCGTCGTAGCGGCGCGAGCGTGAGACCTCGCGCTCGAGCTCCGCCTCGAACCTGCGGCGGTTGTAGAGATCGGTGAGCGAGTCGTGATCGACGAGGTAGTTGAGGCGCTCATTCAGGTGCTTGCGCTCGGTGATGTCCTGGGTCTGGGAGACGAAGTGCTGCGGTACACCGTGCTCGTCACAGACCACGCTGCAGGCGATGTGAACCCAGATCACGTGTCCATCGGCGTGCAGATAGCGCTTCTCGGCATCGAACCGCTCGCCCGCTTGCAGCGCTCGGAGCCCATCACGGCTCGTTTGCAGATCTTCGGGATGGGTGATCTGCCCAAAGCTCCTCGCCAGCAGCTCCGCCTCGGTGTAGCCGGTGATCCGGCACAGCTCACGGTTGACCTTCAGCCACTTGCCGTCGAACGCGACCAGCGACATCCCGATCGGCGCGTGCTCGAACGCCCGTTCGAATCGCTCGGTCGCTTCGAGCAGGCGCGTTTCCTGCTGCCTGCGCTCGGTGATGTCGCGCGCCGCCCGCACGATCTCGACCAACCGACCATGCTCGTCGCGGCGGGCGCGCAGCAGCACGTGAACCCAGACATAGCTTCCATCCGCGCGCCGAACGCGATACTCGACCTCGCCGCTTCCAGTCTCGCGAACCTCGCGGCTACCGGCATCGAAGCGCTCGACATCATCCGGATGGGCGAAGTCGCGTAAGCGCCGGCGAATCAGCTCATCGGGCGCGTAGCCGAGCACCTGCGCGAAGCTCGGTGATGCGTACAGGTAGCGTCCGTCGGCATCGGTGCGGGACAGCAGATCGCCGGAAAGGTCGATCACCGCCCGCAGGTCCCGCTCGCTCTGCGCCAGCCGCGCTTCCCGGGCGCGATGTCCGATGGCCTCGGAGACCGTCAGCCAGAGCCGCATGAGCCGACCGACGTGGCGCTCACGATTATCCACCTCGCCTCCCGGCGCTCAACCGCCGGGCGCGGACGGCGCCGACCCGATCAGCCCGTTGCCGATCTGAACGGGCGCAGCAGCTTGTCATCTCCCTCTGCACCTTCTCCCTCGCGCCACTCGCGAATCCGACGTCTTATGAGCTATCGGCAGCTACGCGAACTAGATAAAGGGCAACTTGCGCTTGCGTGGTGTTTGGTGGGTCGTCGGCCCGGAGCGGTCTACGACGCGACGCTCTTCTGTACGGTGCCGAAGACTCGGGCGATGGCCTCGGCGCGGTTGTTGGTGTCGGTTTTGTTGAGGATCTGGCTGACGTGCCATTTGACGGTGCCCTCGGTCAGGAAGAGGCGTTCTGCGATCGCCGCGTTGGTCAGGCCATCGGCGATCAGCCGCAGGATCTCGAGCTGCCGGCGGGTCAGGGGCGCATACGCTTCGGGCGCCGCGGGTACGGCGTGCAGGGCCAGCTGTTGGAGCTCGCCCGCGCGCCGCTCGAGATCGGCAGAGGTGCTCTGGAGCGCCTCTTGGGCGAGCTTGGCCTCCGTGATGTCCTGCTCGATTCCAACGACGCGGATCGGCGTGCCAATGCGATCGACGACGACCTCTCCCTGGCTGCGAAACGTGCGGACCCTACCGTCGGAGCGGATCACGCGGAAGTCGAAGTTGAACGACGAACGCTGCGCGATTGCGCGCTCGAGCGCCTGGCTTACGTGCGCGCGGTCATCCGGGTAGATGCTCTCGCGGGCGGCTTCGAGGCTGGGCTCGAACTCGTCCGCCATGAGCCCGTAGATGTTCAAGAGGCCTTTTGACCAGGTGAGGTGGTCCGCGACGAGATCCCATTCCCAGCTGCCTGTGCGCGCGACGCGTTCGGCCTCCGCGAGCCGCTCGCGGCTGCGCAGAAGCTCGTCTTCGGCCTGCTTGCGGGCAGTGATGTCACGGATCGCACTTGATATGAGCGTCCCGTCCTGACTCTGCAGCGGGCTGAGACTGATCTCGACCGGGAACTCGCTCCCGTTCCTGTGCCGCGCGGAGAGCTCCATGCCGAAGCCCATCGCTCGCGGCCGCGGCGCCGCGAGATAGGCGTCGCGGTCCTCGACGTGCGCTGCGCGTCGGGATTCGGGCAGCAACGACTCGACCGGCTGCCCGACCAGCTCCTCACGTGCGTAGCCGAACAGCGACAGCGCCTGCGCGTTGACCAGCACGATCTGACCGCGCTGGTCGACGACCACGATCGCGTCGGGCGCCGACTCCAGCAGCCCCCGGAACTGGAGCTCGGCTCTGCGCACCCTCTCGCCCGAGCGCTTCGTCGCGACCAGATTACGCACCCGCGCGCACAGCTCACGTGGGGAGAACGGCTTCTGGACGTAGTCATTGACGCCCTCTCCGAGCAGTCTGTCGCGCAGCTCCTCATCCTGTTTGGCGGTGAGAACGACGACCGGCACGGCGTTCAAGGCCGCGGATCCGCGCACCGCACGCACGAGGTCGACGCCCGAGAAGCCGGGCATCATCAGGTCCGTGAGGATCAGGTCTGGTGGCGCGGCGTTGGCGAGCTCGAAGCCCTCCGCTCCATTGCGCGCGAGCCGCACGGCGAACTCCGGCGCGAGTACGTCGCGGATGTACTGCGCGAGCTCCTCGTTGTCCTCGACGACGAGCACCTTCCCCAGAGAGTGACTCGTGTCAGACACATCGCTGCCCGCTGCGGCGGGCAGCCCCGCCGCGTGGCGCTCGTCTGCGATCCACACGTCTGATCGCAGTCCCCCGCTCCGTGCCGCTTCCAGCCGCACGGCTTCGCGCCGAACGATCGCCGACGCCGGCGCCCGTAAGGGAAGGCGGACCCGGAACCATGCGCCCGGACCGTCATGCTCGACGAGATCGAGGCTGCCGCCATGAAGCTCCGCAACGTCCCTGGCGATCGCGAGCCCCAGCCCGGTACCTTCATGCGCACGGGTCAGCTCCGAGTCGACCTGGCGGAAGCGCTCGAAGACCACCTCCTGCCACTCCGCGGGAATCCCGGGCCCGTCATCGCGCACCCACAGCTCCCCGACGCCGCCATCAGCCCGCAGGGCGCACTCGATCCGGCCCGCGTCCGGGGTGAACTTCGTCGCGTTGGCGACCAGGTTCACGAGCACGCGCTCGACCATCGGGGCGTCGCACTCGCACCGGACTGGTTCGGGTGCGTCGAGCGTCACCGCTTGGTGCTTGCGCTGTGCGATACCGCCAAACGCGTCCACCACGACCGCAAACAGGCTCGCCAGATCGACCTCCTCGTAGTCGAGCACGAACGCGGCGCTCTCGAGCTTCGCAGCGTCCAGCAGGTCATTGACCTGGCTCAGTAGCAGCCGCGCGTTGCGGCGCACCGACTCGCGCGCCTCGGTGGCCTGCGCCCCCGCCTCGAGCAGGTCGACCTGCCCGAGAATCAACGTCAACGGCGTACGGAATTCATGGCTCACGTTGCTGAAGAACGCCGATTTCGCGCGGTCGAGCTCAGCCAAGCGGGCGTTCGCGGCGCGCAGCTCTCGATTGACTTCCTGGATCTCCTGCGCACGACGGTAGATCTCGAGCTCCTGCTCAGAACCCTTGCGCTTGAGGCCAACCAGCTCGCTCACGTCCTCGACCCGATGGATGATCAGCTCAACCGTTCCGTCCGGAGCGAGCACCGGCGTGTTCCGCGGGCTCCAGTAGCGCTCCTCAAAGCCGCCACCTTCTTCGGGCGGCCGGGGAATGTCGTATTTCTGGACCGCCATCGCGTCTGCACGGCGCTCGATGAGGACCCGCTCCAGCGACGCTCTCAGATTCGAGGTTCCGGTCGCCTCGGGATCGTCTGGATTGTCCGGGAACACCTCGAACAAGCCCCGCCCGACGATCTCCTCACGGCGCGTCATCGTGGCACGCAAATACGCATCACTAACCGCAACGATCGTGAAGTCCGGCGTCAGCACCAGGTACGGGTCCGGTGAAGCGGCAAGCAACGCCCCGTAATCACGAATCCCGTCACTCCGGCTCAAGGACAACCTCCTTCAGAGCGCTCTCCTGCACACGACACGCTCGCCGCGCCGGCCACAACGACGAGCGCTTACGCGTGCGGACTCTAGCGCTGCCCCGACACTGGTCGCGTTTGCGCGGCGTCAGGTGTTCGAGATCTGACGCCGCAGCCTCGACGCGCGTTGTCGCCTGGCGCTGCGACAGGGTCGGGGTCTGCTTTGACTGGTGGAGGGGTCAGAGTGCGAGCGAGTCGTGCGGGCGTCGTGGTCGAGCGGCGTGGAGCATGCTGCGACGAGTCCTGGTTCAGGCGCCCAACAAGCCGCCAAGCAGCGGGCGCCACACGTCCACGACCGAACCGATCGCGATTCCCGCAACACGCCGCAGCTCCGGCGCCTGCGCGCCGAAGTGAGACGACGCGCCGCGCGAGGACGCGTGCTCGGTGTCCCTGATTGCGCGCGTGGCCACGGTCGAGGTGGTGGTCGACCGGGCCGGCCTCGTGGTTGCGCTGAGGATCGTGTCCCCGGGCATGTCGAGCGGGCCGGTTGGCCGGTCGCCGCGGATCGCTGGGTACTCGATCGTCACGCTCGCGAGCTCGGCGAGCTCAATGCTTGCCATGTTCGTTCTCCTTGGGCTCCAGATCACACCGCTGAGGGTGGGTAGCACTAAGTTTCAGCCGCAACCCCGCGGAGCACAACCCGCCGGACGGCAGGTAGGTACCCGCCGAGCGACAGGTGATTGTGATTAACGGCGCAAGCGGCCGTGCTCGACCGGGCACGGGCACCCACGCGCCCGGATCAAGCGGACACCGCTCACGCAAATCACCCGCGGGAGGTTTGGCACCCGTGAGGTGCTCAACCTCCCGGTAGTCGCGGATTGACAGCTGCGAACCAACCCGCGCGTGATCAGCAGGACGGTCCACGAGGACGTCGAGCCTCGGATAGCCGTTCGAGATCCGGCGAGCCGCACACTCGGGTCGGGGCGCCCGCAGCTTTAGCGATCCGAGAACCGGGGTAGCTTGTCACTGGCATGAACTCCGAGATCGACGACGCGGCCGCTACGATCATCGAGCTGACCAACACGGTCGGCGCGTCGGCGGTCGGCATCCAGAATTCGGCGCAGGCCGCGCGGACAGTGCGCCGCGTCGCTGCGGGCGCGGCACGACACCCCGAACGACTCGCGGCAGTCGGACTTGGGCTGCTCGTGACCGCGAGCGTTCTGGCGCTTGGACGCAATCCGGCCGGTAAGGGGTCGCGTCAGAATTAGTGGCGGAATTTGACGACCGGCTGGGCGTGTCTGGCGCCACCGGCTCGCCGCGATATCCTACCCCGAGCGATGACCGCGTGATGCGGGCTGAAGCTGTTCCCGGTCAGGCGGGCGCGGAGGGCGCCTGCTGAAAGTAATGGCCTTGGTCGAGGTCCTCGATCAGCCCGGGCCGGGTGGGAGTCCATCCCAGTAGCTCGCGGGTGAGCGCGCTGGAGGCTGGGCTGTCGGCCGCGAGGAAGCCGGCCAGCCAGGTGAAGTGCGCGCCGGCGTCCTCGGGGGAAATCGAGCTGACGGGCAGGTCGAGGTGGCGGGCGATGACCTGGGCGACATCGCGAATCGGGACGCCTTCGTCGGCGACCGCGTGCAGCGTCGATCCCGGCGGAGCCTGCTCCAGGGCGAGACGGAACAGGTGTGCGGTATCGAGGCGGTGAACGGCCGGCCAGCGGTTGCTGCCCGCGCCGATGTAGCCAGAAACGCCCTTCTGGCGGGCGATCTCGACGAGGGTCGCGAGGAAGCCGCCGTCACCTTCGCCGTGATTGGTCGGTGGGAGTCGCACGACGACGGCGCGGACTCCGCGCGAGGCGAGGGAGAGCGTGTACTCGGCGGTCGCGTGTCGGGTCCGGGGCCCTTCGCCCCAGAGCGCCGCTGCTGTATCGGGACCGTGTCCGTCCCGTTCGGTCCCCACGCGCCCGGTTGCGATCCCGAGCGTTCCGGAGGCGATCAGCAGCGGCCGATCGGAGCCGCTCAGCGCTTCGCCGATTGCCTGCACGGCGCGGCGGTCAGCGTCGGCGGCGCCCTGGAAGTCGCCGGAGAACGCGAGGTCGTGCTTGAACGCGAGGTGGATCACGCCGTCGGCTGCGGCGGCGGCGTCGCGCAAGGTGTCAAGGTCGTCCAGTGTGCCGCGCTGAACCTGTGCTCCGGCGGCGGTGAGGGCGTCGGCGGCGGCGTCTGAGCGTGCGAGCCCGACGACCTGGTGGCCCGCGTCGATGAGTTCGGGAACGACCGCGGAGCCGATCCAGCCGGACGCGCCGGTGACGAATACGCGCATGAGAGAACCTCCAGATGGTTGACCGCCCTGACGTCAAGATCTGCACCCGGACGGCCGATGTCAGTTGCTGCCATCAGCATAGCACTGATGTCAGTCACTGTCCTCGGGTAGGATCAGCGACATGGGTCGATGGGAACCAAACGCCGGCGGCCGCCTCCTGCAGGCGGCGCTGGAGCTCTACGGCGAACGCGGATACGAACAGACCACCGTGGCCGAGATCGCTGCGCGAGCGGGCCTCACCGAGCGAACGTTCTTCCGGCACTTCGCCGACAAGCGCGAGGTCCTGTTCGCCGGCGCAGACGCCCTGCGGGATCTAATCGTCAGCACCGTCGCTGACGCTCCTGCCGGCGCAGCTCCGATCGAGGCGGCGGCGGCGGGGCTCGAGGCCGCCGGCGCCGCGATCCAGGAGGGAGGCGAACTCCCGCGCAAGCGCCAGACGATCATCGCCGCCAGCGCCGAGCTTCAAGAACGCGAGCTGATCAAGCTCGCGTCACTCGCCGTCGCCCTCGCCGGAGCGCTGCGCGGGCGCGGCGTCGAAGACCCAGCCGCGAGCCTAGCTGCGGAAACCGGGATCGCGGTGTTCAGGATCGCCTTCGAGCGCTGGATCGACGACCCCGAGCAACGAGACCTGCCGCGGCTGATCCGAGACTCACTCGACACGCTCAAAGCCATCACCGCCGGCTCGGGCGCCGCCGCCGGATGATCGTCTATACGGGCTGTGATGCGATTGCTTCAGTGCCCGCGCTGGCGGTGGCCGCGGCTCCGGGAGCGGCCTACGCGCAGCTGGATCCGGCCGATACGGTCTCGCTGTCCGCCCCCAGTGGCGACGTGTACGCCGACTACCCGTTCACGTTCACAGGATCTGGCTCGGTTGACGGCGACTACCCGCGCGCGGGATGTCGCGATCGGCGAGCGGTTCTGCGCACCGCGCCCGCCCGGGCTACCCGATCCCCACCAATCGCGAGCGCTGCATCAGCCCACCAAAGCCCTAGTCTAGTCAGAACAGCAGCGGCTGCTCGGCCGGCACCACGAGCACCGAGCTGCGGGCGCCGTTGAGCTCGTTGCGCACGTCGCCGCCGAGCAGGATCTTGCCGGCCGTGGCGCCGGGCTTGGAGCCGACGACGATCAGATCGACCGGGTCCGCCTTGGGGTCGACGATCGTCGACCCCAGCTTGCTCGCGAGCACGCTGGCGGTCTGCCTGGCGGCCTCGTTCTTGGGACCGGCGATCGGCACGGCGATCGTCTCGATCTCGCCGTCCAGCTTGGTCCGCAAGCCAGCGGCCGCAATCGCGACGGCGACCGCGCCGCCGTCCAGCAGATGCTGGGCGGAGGCACCAGGATCCGCGCGTCCTGGCGCAGTCCGGTAGTCGGAGCCGAACACGATCAGTCGCGCTCCCTCGGCGGCGGCGAGCTGGCCGAGGGTGGTTCCCGTCGCAGGGCCGACGACCACGTGGCGCGTGATCTCCGGGGAGCCCAGCAGCTGCGCCCCGTGCTCCAGGCGGCGCTCGGCGTCATGCTGGGCGAGATCCTCCCGGCGCGGATCGAATTCATGGGAATGGCGCACGTAGGCGAGCGCCAGGACGATGCCGGCACGCGCCAGCATCTTGCCCAGCGCCAACGCGTCGTCGTCATTTGGGGTTCCGTCGTAGGAGATGATCACGTCAGCGCTCATGTATCTCCAATGGTTCGCGAGTCCCGGTTCGCGGGCAACGTCCACGTGGCTAGCGATCCTGCGGCGGGCGCTATCCATGCGGCCGTTGTAGAGCAGGCGCTGAGAGGCGTGGCGCTCAGGAAAGCGTGCTCGAGCGGACAAACCTCGGTGCGCCCGGCAAGCGCGACGCAAGGCGGGAGCCCGGCCGTGCCGGGCTCCTTCTGGTTGTGGACCGTGCACCCTCCTTCGATGCCCGTACCCGTGGCGCGGCCGCCCTTCGTGACTCCGGTCCAGCACCCCCGCCGCGCCTGAAGGTGACCGCTTAAGGCTGCTTCCTTCCGGACCTGACCTGGTTCACGGGTCTTCATCGTGGCGGGACCAGACCATCACCGCCATGAAGGAGGCGCTGACCTCGGGCTTAGGCCCCTCGGGAGGGGATTCAGCCCCGCTAGAGCGGATTGGCGGGTTACAGGGTACCGCTAGCACCCCACCTAGCACGGTCCAGGGACGATCGTAGCGCACCCCGGCGCCCGTTGCGCAGGCCGGCGTAGGTGTCGAGCAGCGCGATCTCCGAGCGGTCCCAGGTCAGCGCGCGGGCGCGCTCGCGCGCGCACGTCGCCAAGCGCGAGCGTAGCTCGCCATCCCGCGCCAGCACCGCGATCTGCTCTGCAAACGCGCGCGGGTCATCGGGTGTCACGAGCAAGCCGGCGTCGCCCAACGTGCGCCGCGTCTCGAGCAGGTCGTAGGCGACCACAGGCTTCCCGAGCGCCATGTACTCCATCAACTTGATCATCGTCGAACGCTCGTTGAGCGGCGTCGGCGGCGCCGGATCAACGCACACGTCGGCGTCCTGCAGGAGCTCGGCTACCTCGCCGGCCGGCACCCATCCGAGCAGCTTGACGCTGGCGGCGACTCCCAGCGAGTTGGCCGCGTGCTCGAACTGAGCCCTCGCATCGCCGTCGCCGATCACGGTCAGCTCGGCATCGAGCTCCGGCGCCAGCTCGCGCAGGCACGCGAGCACGCTCGCCATGCCGTCGAGGCCGTCCTGCACGCCGACGCTGCCGACATACGCCAGGCGCACCAGCGACAGCGCCCCGGGGCGCAGCGCCAGCGGCAGCCGCGTCCAACTCGGCGGCGGCCCGTTGCGCACGACCGTCACGCGATCAGCGCGCTTGTGCCCGCGCGCGCGAGCGATCTCGGCGTGAGACTCGTTGGCGGCAACCACGTCGGTCGCGACCGCAAACGTCAGCCGCTCGCCGATCAGGGCTGCGCGGTGCAGGGCGCCGGGCCCGAACTTCACCTCGGTGAGCTCCGGACCGAGATCGTGATGGTCGAAGATCACGCGCCTGCCGGCCAGCCTGAAGATCGCGCCGGCGGCGAAGAACATGTCCGGTGGGTTGTGCAGGTGCAGCACCGTCGTGCCTCGCGCCAACGCGCGCAGCGCCGCCGCGTGCAGTGCGATCGCTGCCACCAAGTACTCGAGCAGCAGCCCGAGCGCGCCCAGTTGCGGCAGGTTCACAGCCCGGTAGCGCCTGACCTCGACGCCGTTTACGCGCTCGCGCGCGGGCTGACCCTTGCGGCGCGGCGCGACCACCTCGACCGTGTGGCCGGCGCCAACCAGTGACTCGGCTTCGCGATGCACGCGTGGGTCCTGCGGGTACGGCTGATTCTCGAGCAGCATCGTGATCCGCTCATGGGGCACCGTCAATCACCTCTCCAAGCAACTAGTGGCAACAAGCATTCGATCTTCGTTCGCGAATCGGGGCGGCAGTTTCAGGCGCAGCCACTAGACGGCGGCGAACAAGCCCGAGCCGACCCAGTCGACCTCGCCCTGCGCCCCGGGTGGAGCGAAGAAGTAGCCGCCGCCGACGGGCGTGATGTAGTCGATCATCGGCTCCGCCAGCAGCCTCGTCTGGACGGTCACGAACTGGCGCTGCGGGCTCTGGTTGAAGGCGATGAACGCGAGCCCCTGGTCGAGCTGACCGGCGGCGTCGTAGCCGCGGGCGTAGTTGTAGCCGCGGCGCAGGAAGCGCTGGTCGGCGGTCGCCGTGGTGCGAGGGTTCGCGAGCCG
This sequence comes from uncultured Solirubrobacterales bacterium, assembly GCA_963709135.1. Classification (GTDB taxonomy): domain Bacteria; phylum Actinomycetota; class Thermoleophilia; order Solirubrobacterales; family Solirubrobacteraceae; genus Palsa-465. The sequence continues at coordinate 177,646 of CAVPVI010000018.1, forward strand.
GATGTGCGCGGTCAGCGGGATCCGCTGTCCGTTGGGGTCGAGGTCGAAGCGCGGATCTTCGAACTCCTGCGCCCCGCCCAGCGGCGCTCCGGTCGAACGCTCGCGGCCGATCATGTTCTGCTGCTCCTGCAGCCCGACGCGATCCCAGAACTCGACGTGCATGCGGATGATCCGGACGATCATGTACGTGCCGCCGGCTGCCCAGCCGGGCTCGCTCGGACCCGCCCAGATCAGCTGGTTCATCAGCTCGCCGTCGCTGGTGGAAGGGTTCGCGGTGCCGTCGCGGAACGCGAACAGGTTGCGGGAGTTGCTCTGCGGGGTCGGGCCGCGGGGCGCGCCCTGGAAGCCGTCGATCGTCCAGCGCAGCTGCAGCGAGCCGCGTACGGTCCGCAGCAGCTCTCGCAAGGTGTGTACGACCGTGTCGCGCTGATTGGCGCAGATCTGCACGAGCACGTCGCCGTGGCTCTGCGCGGGGTCGAGCTCGTCGGTCGCGAACACCGGCATCCGTGTGAGCTCGCGCGGGCGCTGTGCGGCGAGCCCGTAGCGATCGTCGAACAGCGAAGCGCCGAAGGCGATCGTGACCGTCAAGTTGTCGGACGCGTTGACCGGCCCCAGGATCCCCGAGTCCGCCGGCGGAGCGTCGATTTCCATGACCGGGACAGCGCCCCCTACCGTCAGCTCCCGAGCCCGCTGGCTCAGCGCCCGCAGCGCCACCGCGAGCGTCGTGCGGTCCGGCGCGAACGAATCGAGCGCCGCCAGGGTCGCATGCTCGGGCTTCCCGGTGAGGATGCCGGCCTGATGAGCGCCGTCGAACAGCACGATCGACGCGAGCTCAGCCTGGGTTGCCTGATAAGACTGCGCGGCCGCCGCAGCGTCGCCCTGGGCGAGCGTCGGCGCTGGCGCCGTGTGCCCGCTCGCGTCCGTGTCCTGGGTGGCGGCGACAGCGCCCAGGCCGGCGGCACCGAGCACCGCGGCCGAGCGCGTCAGGAAGGCTCGACGCCCAAGCGGCTTCACGGGTCGATCCTGACTGCCGAGGCGGGAATCGACGCCACCGCCGGTGGCAGCGTCGTCTCGAGCATGCCAGGCAGCTGGGAGAGCCCTTCGAGCGCCTGCCCGATCGCGGCATCGAGACGTTCAGCCTGCGCCTGGCTCAGCTCCTGGTTGGTCGGATACTGGCCGCCGTGCGCGGCGGCCAGTGAATTCAGCACCCCTTGGAGCACATCGAGGTCGGCGTCGGCCACAGCCGGGGAACGCGGATTCGCGGGCGGGTCGGCAGCCTGCGCAGCCGGCAGCCTCAGCAGCGGCTTCAGCGTGGCGATCACCTCGCGCGTCGCCGCCAGACCGGCTGCGGTTCCGAGCACGCCCTCGCCGCTCCACGGCACGTCGGTCCCGCTCAGCAGGTCACGCACGGCGTCCTCGAGGATCTCGTGTGCGCGCGTGGCGTACTCCAGCGGCGTGATCTGCACGTGCGGGAGCGCGGCCCGTAGCTCGTGCACGTCGGTCTCAAGGAGGCTGGCGTACGGCACCAGGCCGGCCGGCGACTGGCCGGTCCACAACCCGAGCTCGATCCGGTGCAGGCCGGTGAACTGCGGGCTCGAAGTGCCCCCCTGCAGGCCGCCGGCGCCACCGTCGATCTCCTGGTTGAGCGTCGCGACAGAGCCTTCGAGATAGACGGCGCCAAGCTGCAGATAGCGCGCGAACGCGACCCGCCAGGCGGCCTGCGAGGCGACTCGATCACCCGCGGCAAGCGCGCTGCGCAGCGTCGCGACCTCGCCCTCCATCAGTCCGAGCTGCGCCACCGAGTAAGCCAGGTACTCGGCGACCGGGCGCTCGAAGCTCCTGGGCGACAGCGGCACCTGGTCTGGCGACGGCGTCGCCGATTCACCGCGGACGGCCCCCTGCACCCCGATCACGTTCAGGGCGCTGTCAACGTGCGGGGAACGCTCGGCGTACTCGGCAAGCGGCACGAACGGCGCCGGAGCCGCCACGCTCGAGGTCGCGCTGCTTGCACCGGAATCGAGCGCCCGAACGCACACAAACGAGATCAAGCCGACCGCCACCAGCGCGGCCACGAACGACAATGGCCCCGGCAGGCGGTGAATCGAGCTGCTCATCCGGCGCTAAGCCGCGATACTCGAGGAAGCCCGCGGCTGCACCGCCGCGAGATAGGCCCCTAGCCGCGCGATCACGTACTCCTGCTGCTCGTCGGACATGCCGGCGAACAGCGGCAGCATCAGCGTCTCACGCGTCGCCGCCTCGGTATGCGGCAGGTTCACGCGAGCGTCGTTGTAGGAATCCTCCTCGTGAATCGCCATCACGCCACGGCGGGTGGGGATCCCGTCCGCCAGCAGGGCCCGCATCAGATCAGTGCGATCGACCGGCGAGCCGGGGCTGATCCGCACGCAGTACGACTGCCAGGTCCGGACCCTGTCGCTCGGCTCAAACGGCGCCTCGATGGAGTCCATCGCGGCGATCGCAGCCGTGTAGCGCTGCGCGAGCCGGCGCCTGAGCTCGAGGATCTCGTCGAGCACTTGCAGCTGGCAGAGCCCGAGTGCCGCCTGCATGTCGGTCATCCGGTAGTTCCAGCCGCGCTCCGGGTAACGCTCGATCACGATGTCGGCGGCGTTGTGCCGAGCGAGATCCGAGACGTCCATCCCGTGCGCCCGCAGGCGCCGCAGCCGGTCGGCAACCGCGGGATCCTGGACCGTGATCATGCCGCCCTCGCCGGTCGTGATGACCTTGCGCGGATGCAGCGAGAAGCACGCCAGCGGGCTGATCGAACCGATCGGTCTGGCCTTGTAGCCGGCGCCGATCGCGCAGGCCGCGTCCTCGACGATCGCCACGCCGTAACGGTTACCAAGCTCCAGGAAGGCGTCCATGTCGGCCGGCAACCCGACCTGGTGGACGGGCATGATCGCACGCGTGCGGGGCGTGATCGCACGCTCCGCGCAGTCCGGATCGAGGTTGTAGGTGAGCGGATCGATGTCGGCGAACACCGGCGTGGCGCCGCAGTGCCAGACGGCGTTGGCGGTCGCGATGAACGACAGCGAGGGGACGATCACCTCGTCGCCCGGACCGACGCCGGAGACGTACAGCGCCAGCGCCAGCGCGGTCGTGCAACTCGTGGCCGCGACCGCGTCGGCGGCGCCGACGCGCCGCGCGAAAGCCTCCTCGAACTCCCGCACGCGGGGGCCCTGTGAGACCCACCCGGAACGAATCACTGCGCCGACGGCTGCGTCCTCGTTGCCGACCAGGTATGGCTTTGCGAATGGAACCTGCATCTATGAGATCACCCCAGCCGCTTGCGGGCTCTCGCGAGCCTGCTCCGCCTGCCACCAGTCGACCAGCCGGCGCAGGCCATCCTCGAGCCCGACCTCGGCCCTGAACCCGAGCAGCTCGCTCGCATGATCGGTATCAGCCAGCCGCCGCGGGACTTTGGCGGCCGCGCGCTCGGGACCGAGCTCGACGCTGACGTCAGCCTCCATCACCTCGATCAATGCCTCCGCGAGCTCCAGCAGGCTCGTCTCGACGCCGCTGGCGACGTTGAAGACCTCGTCGCTGACCTCGGCGCCAGCCGCGAGGATGTTGGCGCGTGCCACGTCACCGATGTAAACAAAGTCCATCGTGTGCGCCCCGGTGCCGTGAATCACGGGCGGCAGGCCGGCGGCGATGCGCTCCATCCAGCGTACGAGCACCTCCGTGTACACGCCGTGGATGTCCATCCGCGGCCCGTACACGTTGAAATAGCGCAAGGCGACGTAGTCGAGGCCCCGCGTCGCGGCGAAGCTTCGCATCATCCCCTCGTTGAACGTCTTTGCAGCGCCGTACAGAGTGTCATTGCCGTACGGGTGGTGGCTCTCGCGGGTCGGAAACTCGGTCGCGGCCCCGTAGATCGAGGCCGAGGAGGCTGCAACCAGCTTGCGCACATCGCTGTTGACCACCGCCTCCAGCACGTTGAAGGTGCCGTCGCACATCACCTCCAGCGCCTCACGCGGCTCGTCGACACACTGCGTGATCCGCAGCGCCGCTTGGTGGAACACGACGTCAGCTCCACGCGTCAGCTGGTTGACCAGCTCGCGGTCGCGGATGTCACCTTCGATCAACTGCACGGGTCCGTTCGCGATCGCCCACTCCAGGTTCTCACGGCGTCCACGCACCAAGTTGTCGAGCACCACTATGTTGGCCGCCCCGGCCTGGACGGCCAGGTCGACTATGTGCGAGCCGACGTTCCCGGCACCGCCTGTAACGAATACACGTTCACCGCGCATAGCAAGACCTCTTCATACCGGAGCAACGGCGTGTGCGGGTCGAGACTTCCGCGCGACCGCTGCATCGGGCGGCGCTTAGACAGGCTCTTAGGCTCTTAGGACGGTTGCTTGAAGACGCCGGCGACGTACTCCCGGCGGCGGAAGCCGAGCGACTCGTAGAGCCCGAGCGCGTGATACTCGGGATCGGCGACGATCACGAAGCGATCGGCGCCGAAGCGATCGGCGCTGCGATGCGCGGCGTTGACGACCAGCCGCGAGCAGATCCCGCGCCGCCGCAGCGGCGCGGCGGTGTCGACCGTTTGAAAGCGCCCGCGCCCGCCGGTGACGACGACGCCGCAGCTCGCCGCGACGGTCTTCTCGAGCAGGGCCACATACCAGGAGCCGCGGCCGGCGCGGAACAGCGCGCGCAGGTCCCGCAGGCGCTTGGCGACGAACGCTCGGTAGCTGGCCTCGTCGAACTGCTCGGGGTCGCGGCTGGCGACCTGCAGCTCGAGCACCTGGCGCCAAAGGTCCGCGTCGGCGCCCCGGGGGCCGCCCGACGCCTCGGTCTCGGCCTCGGCCTCGCCGGGATCGAGCGCCTGAATCACTACCTCGCGGTTGGCGCGGCGATGCTCGCATAACTGCCGCGGCGCGGCAACCAGCCCCACGCTCTGCTCGAGCTCGTAGCCGCGCGCGACGAACTCCTCGAGCGCAAACCCGAGCTGACCGTCGACGCGGTCCCACGCGAACGTGTGGTGACGCACGCCCGGCCTATCGGCGAACTCGGCCTCGAACGCCCGCTCCCACGCTGGACCATCGCCTGGGCCGGGAGGCTCGTCGTAGAGCAGCAGGTTGCCCCAGTAGTGCGTCGGGTTCCCGGGCGAGCGGACCGTCAGGTACCGATCGCGACGGACCGTCACGTGGTCTGGCGGCAGGACGTCCAGCTCCGTCGCCCAGACGAGCGACCGTGGCGAACCGGCAGTAGCGGCCGCTGCGGTTGCATCTGTCGACATGTGACTCCCAGCTCGCAGGTCCGCGTCGTGGCCGGCCCGCGGGCCGGCCCTCCTGCCAGCATACGTCGATAATTTCTGCGGGTGCCCTAAGCTGAACGGGATGGCGCTCGGACGTCTGATGCTCGGGGCTCACCGCGACCCAGCGCCGGGTGCGGGAGGGGTGGCCGAACCGGACGGAGTCGAGCTCTACCACCGCACCTACACGACCCTGTTGCGTTCCAGCGGGGAGACGCATCTGCGCGTGCTCGAGCCATCGCACCGCGCGATGCGTTCCAGCCTGCACTCGATGGCGGGCGAAGATCAGCCGGATCTAGGCGCCTTTCTATACGCCGTGCGACGGCTCCCCGACGGGATCGTGGGGGCCGAGCTGGTGCTGATGGGCCAGGAGCGTCACGTGTTCACGGCCGCCGGGATCGACCTCAGCGGCTGGCAGGTGCACGAGGCCGTCGCCCGGCGCCGGCACTGGTACGACAGCGGCACCGGCATGCTCGCCGTGCTGCTGGCGAGCGCCTCCGACGTCGACGATCTGATTCCGATGCTCGTGGCTTTCCAGATCGAGTCCAACAAGCTCCGCGCCCATCTGCGCACCTCGGGATGGAGAGAGCTGCCTGAGCAGATCGAGCCCGAGGCCTGCGCCGCGGCGCTCGGCGGCGGCGCCGACGACTGGCTGGCGCTGCAGCAGACCTGGGGCGCACTGTTCGCGGCGCGACTGCGAGCGATCGCCGACCAGCGCGTCGACATGCGCGTGCGGATGCTCGGCGGAACGCACACGGGCTACGCGCGACTGACCAGGCAGTGGTGGGGCAACGCCCACAACTTCCTGGCCCGCGAGGAACTGGCGCAGCGCCCGATCTACTTCGTGTCCTCCAACACGCACTCGCTCGCGAACCTCCTCAGCGGCATCGCGCGCGAGCGTGAGGCCGAGATCGTCGCGTTCGTCGAGCGCGACGGCAACGACGACCTGCGTGAGGAGCTCGCGGCCCTGCGAGAGGACCGCACGCCCGGCTCCTGGGAGAACTTCCTGTATTTCGCGGCACGCGACTACTTCGACTTCGATAGCGGGCGTCAGAGCGCCCGCCGCATCGCCGAGCGCGCCGCCGGCGTGAACCATCTGCCCTCGACGACCTCGCTGCGCGTGCCGGTGCAGATCATCCCGCTGGAGCGACTGCAGGCGGAGCGCCTCGACCCGCGCCTGGGCGAAGTCGACGCCGCTCGCCTTCGCAGCAGCGCCGCAGTGATCGCCAACATCGATTACCCGCTCGGACTGGCCGCCTACAACATCCTGCGAGAGGTCGCGATCGACGTCGATTTCCTGCGCGGCGTGTACCTGCTCGGGAAGGCTGCCACGCTGAACGCCGATGTCGGCGACGTGATGATCAGCAACGTCGTCTACGACGAGCACTCGAGCACCACCTACTGGCTGGACAACGCGTTTCGCTTCGACGACATCCAGCCGGACCTGCGATACGGCACCGGGCTCGACAACCAGCGCGCGGTCAGCGTCAAATCTGCGTTCCTGCAGAACCGCACGTACCTGGACTTCTATTACCGGGAGGCGTTCACTGTCGTCGAGATGGAGGCCGGTCCGTACTGCAGCGCGATCTACGAGATCGCCGACATCGAGCGCCATCCGGTCGGCGAAGCAGTCAACTTCGCAAAGCTGCCGATCGACTTCGGGTTGATCCACTACGCCTCAGACACCCCGTACACGCAGGCTCGAACGCTCGGCGCGCGCGGCCTCAGCTACTACGGCATGGACTCGACCTACGCGGCTTCGCTGGCGATCCTGCGGCGCATCCTGAGGCTGGAGGGGATTGGCGCCGATCGGCGCAACGGGACCCGCGACGGTCGCTTCACCGCCGCCGATCGCCGCTGAGTTTGCGCTTCGGTTGCGCCCCGCCAGGCGCTGTCTGAACCGCGCCGGAACTTGTTGGCAACCTGGAGATTCGCGAACGGAGGCGCGAGGCGACTCCGTTCGCGAATCTCCCAAGGGAATCGCGCCCCAGCGCGATTCACCTAGCTCTTGATCTTGCGGACCGCGGCGGCGGCGAGCGCGTGCGCCTGCGAGCAGGGGGCGGAAACGGAGAGCGCCAGGTACTTGTTCAAGGGGACGAGCAGCGTCGACTGTCCGATCGTTCCACAGTAACCGGCATGGCCGGCGACCGTCGTTCGCGAAACGTGCTTCATCTGGCGCACTTCCTTGGCGACCTGATATACGCCCAGCGCGATCGTAACCATCCGCTTTGCGCCCGCCGCTTTGATGATGCAGGTGGGGCCGAGCGGCGCTTCTCGCTCGGTGACCGACCGCGTGTGCAAGATCGAGGCAGCCTTGCCGGCGCTCACGTATGCGCACGGATTCGCCTCCGCCGCGGCATCGATCGTGGCGCCACTGACCTCAGAGTCGATCGCCCCCTGGGGGTTCGGCAAGTTCGCCCGCCGGCTACCGGAGACCGAGACGAACTGCCCCTGGGCCCGCGCGCGCGCCTGCGCTGCGGCAGAGCCCTGCGAAGAGCTGCTGCCGCAGCCCGCGAGGACCATGACGATGGCGACGCATGCAAGCGCGAGCCCGCGGACGTCGATTCTGTAGCGGGTTGCGTTCATGTTGCTCACCTCGTGATCAGGGGTTGAACAGTACGTCGACCCAGTAGTTGGTCGATTGGTAGGTGCTGTTCGGGAACGTGCTCGTCGCGCCATATCCGTAGACGCCGTTGCCGGGCGTCACCGACCCGCTCGCGGGCGCCGTCAGCGGACCGTTCGTGATCGCGCTGGAGAACCCGGGCTGGGTGACCGAATAATGGCCATTGGGGGCCAGGTAGGACGCCACGTAGGTGGTGCCCGCGGTCACCGCCACCGGTGTCGAGAACGTCGCCGTCTGCCAGCCCGACGCCGTCTCGCCCGAGAACGTCGCCTGCGCCAGCAGGTTGCCGCTGGAGCTCCACAGGCTGCCGACATGCGTGCCGGTGTTCGTCGAGGCCTTGTAGAAGCGGATCCCGGTGATCGTGCCCGCCTCACTCGGGGTGAACTGCACCCCGAGGTTGACCGCGTTGCCATCACCGGAGTCGACCGTCGCCGGCGTACCGAGAGCGAAGATCGTGTCCTGCGGCGTGACCGCACTGGACGGACTCGAGGCGCTCCCGGTCCCGACGCTGTTGGTCGCCGCCACCGTGAACGTGTAAGCGGTGTTGTCCGTCAGCCCGCTCACGAGCACCGAAGTCGTCGTCGCACCGGCGACGATCGTCGGCGTCTGGGCCTGCGTGCCGACATACGGCGTGACCGTGTACGTGGTGATCGCACTTCCACCGTTTGACGGATCAGTCCACGAGACTTGCGCTTCGCTGTTCGCTGGGACCGCCGACACTCCCGTCGGAGCACCGGGTGCAGTTGCCGGGCCGCTGACGCCAGGATCGAATAGGACGTCTACCGAATAGTTGCTGGATTGGTAGGTGCTGTTCGGGAACGTGCTCGTGCTGGCATAGAAGTACACGCCGTTGCCGGGCGTCACCGAACCGCTCGCGGGAGCCGTCAGCGGACCGTTCGTGACGGCGCTGGAGAACCCTGGCTGGGTGACGGAGTAGTGGCCGTTGGGGGCCAGGTAGGACGCCACGTAGGTGGTGCCCGCGGCCACCGCCACCGGTGTCGAGAACGTCGCCGTCTGCCAGCCCGACGCCGTCTCGCCCGAGAACGTCGCCTGCGCCAGCAGCGTGCCGCTGGAGCTCCACAGGCTGCCGACATGCGTGCCGGTGTTCGTCGAGGCCTTGTAGAAGCGGATCCCGGTGATCGTGCCCGCCTCACCCGGGGTGAACTGCACCCCAAGGTTGACCGCGTTGCCATCACCGGAGTCGACCGTCGCAGGCGCAGCGAAGTCGAAGATCGTGTCTTCCGGCGTGACCGCACTGGACGGACTCGACGCGCTCCCGAGCCCGGAGCCATTGGTCGCCGCCACCGTGAACGTGTAAGCGGTGTTGTTCGTCAGCCCGGTCACGACCGCCGAGGTCGCCGTGGCACCGTTGACCGTCGTCGCGGTCTGCGCCGTCGAACCGACATACGGCGTGACCGTGTAGCTCGTGAACGGGCCACCGCTCGAGGGATCGGTCCAGGTCACCTGTGCCTCGCTGCTTGCCGGGATCGCCGACACCCCCGTCGGCGCCCCCGCCGCAGCGCCCGCGGTGACGGTGACCGCGCTGGACGCAGCGGAGACGGGGCCCGCGCCGGTCTGGTTGGAGGCCTGCACGGTGAACGTGTAGGTGTTCGCGGGAAGGTCGATCGTCGCCGTCGTCGCCGGCGGGGCGCCGCTGACGCTCGTCGGAGTCTGAGCGGTGCTGCCGACATACGGGGTGATCGTGTACGTCGTCGGCGACCCACCGCTGCTCGGCGCCGTCCATGAAACCGTCGCGGTGCCCGCGCCTGCGGTCGCGCTGACGCCGGTCACCTGCCCCGGAGCGGCGGGAGCGCCGAGCGGCACCAGGATCGGGTCGATCCAGTAGTTGCTGGCCCCATCGGTGCTCGTCGGGAATGTGGAGGCGCTTCCGTAGGTGTACATGCCGTTCGTGTTGGAGCCGGTCGCGATCACTGCCGACCAGGGTCCGCTGGTGTTGGTCGCGCCGCCGAGTGGCGAGGGCGCGGGCGGCGGGTAGAACCACGAGGGTGTCCCGGCGTAGTGGCCGTTGGGGGCGTAGTAGCCCGCGACGTAGGTCGTGCCCGGGGAGATCTCGACCGGCGCTGAGAACGTCAGGGTCTGCCAGCCGGAGGCGCTCTCGTTCGCGAAGGTCCCCTGCGCGAGTAGCGCGCCGGCGGCGTTCCAGAGGCTCCCGACGTGCGTGCCGGTGTTCGTCGAGGCCTTGTAGAAGCGGATCCCGGTGACGTCCGTGTCGATGCTGGTGGTGAACTTCACGCCGACCGTGACCGAGTTCGGGTCACCGGAGTCCGTCAGCCCGAACGGAACCGTGAGCGGCGTTTCGTTGGTGCCCCACAGCGAGCACGGGCAGTTGATGCTGACCGTGGTCGCGTCGCTGGGGGTCTCGAGGTTGCCGCTGTCATCGACCGCGCGCGACTCGATCTTGGTGCTCGGATAGCCATGCGCGATCCAGCTGTAGGACCAGGTGACCGTCGACCCGTCCTGGCTGGTCAGCGTCGTGGGATGCCAGCTGCTACCGCCGTCGGTTGAGACCTCGACGCCCGCGACCACGCCGCCGCTGCTATCGCTGGCCGAACCGGTGATCGTGACAACGCTGCCGTCCTGGATCGAGCTGCCCGCGGTCGGGCTGGAGATACTCGAGCCCGGCGGTGTCGTACTGACATCCGAGGGGCCCGGTTGCAGCCCGGACTGCAGGCTGCCTGGCTGAGCGCCCATCATCGAGAGCAGGTTGACCGTGAACTGCTCCATGTTCGGATCCGGCGCGTTCTGGCTCGGCTCGGTCCCGCCCTCGCCCCAGGCGTTGAAGTTGTCAAGCCCCCAGGACCATTGCACCGTCCCGGCGCCGAACACCAGCGCCCCGCTCGAAGCGCGGTAAAGCGTCAGGTTGTGCGTCTCGGTCCCGCCCTCGGTCGTGACCCCGAGCGGGTTCCCGTCATAGGTCGGAGTCGAGTTCACGTTCGACCCGTAGTCGACGAACGATTGCAGGCCGCTCACGGTCGTGGAGGACAGGTCGAACTCCCCCGCCGGACGAAAACCGTTGTCAGCGTCGACGTCCCACTCATAGCCAAGATCGCCATCCCCGGCCCCGAGCGTCACGCTCTGACCCGCGGCGAGCTTCGCGACGCTCGTGTTCTGCCAGACCCGCAACTTGCTGTACTGCGCCGGGACCGTGATATCCGAGGTCCCCTGGTTGACCTCGAACTCCTGGCCGCTGAGCGCGTTGGCGGGATTGCCGCCATCAGCCGGCGGGCTGAACCGCGGATCGGCCCACGCACCCGTCCACGTCGGCGGGTCATCAGGATCCACAGGCTCGTTGAAATGCGTCTCCTTATAGGTCACAAGCGTCCGGTAGGGCGTGTTCGAACCATCGCTGCTCGCCGCCCAGCGCGTCTTCCAAAAGATCTCGTTGCCGGTGAACATCGCGAGGTTCACGCCCGCGTTACGCGCCGCCAACACATTCGCGCGCTCGTTCGCGGACCAGTACTCATCATGCCCGCTGAACAAGATCACCTTGTGATTGAGCAGCAACGACCCCTGACTATCCATATCCGCGTCATCGGTATAGCTGACGTCATACCCATTCTTCTCCAGAAACTGGATCATCTGATACTCCGCATACCACAGATACGAATCCCCGCTATCGACCAGGAGCGACCCATCCCACGGCCGGTTATACGACACCGCATACGCAGCCTTATAACCATCCGGGTTCCCCGGCGGGCAATCGGTCGTGACCGTGCACGTATACAAGCTGTTGCCGCCGTAATCGTTATACGCCTCCCAAGTCGCGTCGCTGGTCGGCACCAGCACGTCGGAATGGCTCGCGTCATCACGCACCACGAACGGGATCTGGCTCGCACCACCCGGATCCGAGGAGTCATCACGCACCAGATGCGCGATATACACCCCCGACACCGCATCGCTCGGGACCGTCCACGACGCCGACACACCCCAATTACCGCAATCAATCAACCCCGTCGAAGGAGTCGTCAAGCACGCCGGCTGGGACTGCGGCAACGACGCCGACGGCCGAATATCCGAAGCGACCAGCCTCGCGCCGTCACCGCCATACCAACCAAGCCGCAAGATATCGATGTGATAGCTCGTCGACGGCGTATCGATCTTGAAAGAGATCGTCTGCCCGGCATCCACGCTCATCGACGTCGCATAACCCTGGATCGTCGCATCACCAATCCCACTGACCTCCCAATCGCTAGCCGGATCACCCGGCAGCGCGTTCTCGCAGACGACCGGATTCGGGGCGGTTGCACAATCCGAAGAGCCGGTCGAAGTCGAGCTGCTGCTAGTGGTGCTACTGCTCGTCGTAGGAGTGGAGGTCGTGGTGGTGGTGGTGGTCGGAGTCGTGCTCGTGGACGAGGTCGTGCTCGTCTTCGTCGTGCTGGAAGTTGACTTGGTGGTGCTGCTACTGCTCTTGGTGGTACTGCTACTGCTCTTGGTGGTACTACTACTCTTTGTAGTAGTACTCTTCGTAGTGCTAGTAGTCTTCGCGGTAGTGGCCGTGGTGGCTGCCGCCGCGGTCATAGCTCCACCGGCCAAGCTCGCGCTCACAACGGACACGAGCAGCGCCAGAATCGCAGTCGCACCGACCCCTAGGAAGGCCGTCGAGGTGACGGCAATCGGGCGCCGCACCGACGCCAGCTTGGACCAGTAACGAACGATTCTGTTCATGCGACCCCCCAATAGATCGTGTCCATCCGCATCATCAAATTTACTAACGGCGTCCAGAGCGCGTAGCTTCTGTCGCTGATTGTGAAGTTGCGGGGGACGTAGACGGACATTCAAAGCGCGGAAGCCGAGCGGGCGTGCAGCGTCGGCAGGCCGCCCGTCCAGGGCCGTTTCAGAGTTCCCGGATCACCCGCGCGGGGTTGCCGGCAGCAATGACGGCCTCCGGGATCGACTTCGTGACGACGCTGCCGGCGCCGATCACCGCGTCACGTCCGATCGTGACCCCCTTGAGGATCATCGTGCGATCGCCGACGAACACGTTCTCGCCAACGACAACCGGGTCCATCCGCGGCTGCCCGCCACGCCGGCGATCCGGACGCAACTCGTGAAAGTCGCTGTCGAAGATCGACACATACGAGCCGATCAGCGCCCGGCTCCCGATCTGGATCCCCGGACCTTCGCTCTTGATGAACGCGTTGTTGTTGACCTGGGCGTGGTCGCCAAACTGCACGAGCGAGTCCGGGTGCGACGCCTCCACGTGGCCGTAGCCGGAGTAGAAGGCCACCGATGTCGGCCATCCGAATTCGACGTTGTCGCCGATCCGGACAGCTCCGGGACCGACGAACCGCACCGGCTGCAGCAGCTTCGGCGAACCGCTGACGCGGGCGCAGTTCGACAGCGCCTGATATTTCCAGATCCTCGGTCGCTGAGCCAGAACAGCGAATCGTCCGCGCGCGTCTAGCATGGCTGCGCCGCGGCGCTCAGCGGCGCCGGCGCGGGCGTACGATCGACGAATTCGCGATGCCAGAGCTCGAGCATGTAGAGCGCCCACAGCCGCTTTGATTCATCGCTAGTGCCCGACAGGTGGCGCTCCAGCATCGCCTGCACCGGCTCGCGCCGGAAATAGCCTCGCGCGAGCGAGCCGGGATCGAGCAGCGCGTCGCTTACGTCCGCGCGCAACTCGCCGCGAAACCACTCGCCGACCGGCACGGTGAACCCCTGCTTCGGTCGATCGAGGATCTCGCCCGGTAGCCACGGTCGCAGCGCCTCGCGCAGGATCCACTTCTTTTCGCGTCCCCGGACCTTCATGTCGGCGGGGATCGAAGCGGCGAACTCCATCAGCTGATGGTCCAGCAGCGGCGATCGCGCCTCGAGCGCGTGGGCCATCGTGGCGATGTCGATCTTCGCGATCAGCTCGTCGGGTAGGTACGTGCTGGAGTCAACCTCGAGCATCACGTCGAGTACGTCGTCGCCCGACGCCTGCCGCCACGGACCGGCGATCACCTCGAGCGTGGATGAGGCGTCGGTCAGCGCCGCAAACTGTTCCGTGTAGATCGCTGAGCGCTGGCGCTCATCGAACCAGGACATGTAGCGCGCGTAGCGTTCTGCGGGCTCGAGCGCGAGCCCCATCAGCAGCCGCCGCGCCTTATTGGCGACGCTCGTCAGGTCCGGCCCGCCGAGCCGTCCAGCGGCGCTGCCGGCAAACCGGCGAGCCACCACCGGCAAGTGATCAAGCCGGCCCGCGAGACGGTTGGCTACGTACCGCGTGTACCCGCCGAATGACTCGTCGCCGCCGTCGCCATTGAGCGCGACGGTCACCTGGCTGCGCGTCATCTCAGCGAGATAGAAGCTCGGGATCGCCGAGTAGTCGGCGAATGGCTCACCGTAGTGACGCACGAGGCGCGGGACGATGGCGACCGCGTCGGGGCGTACGACAAACTCCTGGTGCTCGGTCCCGAACAGTTGCGCGACGCGGCGGGCGTAGGGCAGCTCGTCGAAGCGCTCCTCGTCGAACCCGATCGAGAACGTCTTTACCGGCGTGCTGCTCGCCGCTGCCATCGCCGCAACCACCGCCGAGGAGTCGATCCCGCCGGACAGGAACGCGCCGACAGGGACATCCGCGACCAGCCGCCGCCGCGTGGCGTCACTGATCGCATCGCGGATCGGCTGATGCAGCTCACGCGGGTCCCGCACGTCAAGCTTGCGGCTGTAGTCCAGTCGCCAGTATCGATTCAGCTTGACCTCGCCGTCCTGCAGCACCAGCGTGTGTGCCGGCGGCAGCTTTCGGACCGCCCGGAAGATCGACTTCGGGGCCGGCACATAGCCGTAAGCGAGGTATGCGTCGAGCGCATCGGGGTCGATCTCGCGCGGGATCGTCTCGTCCTGGATCAGCGCACCTAGCTCCGAGGCGAACGACAAGCCGCCGGGCCCGCTGGCGTAGAACAGTGGCTTCTTGCCGATCCGGTCGCGCGCGATCAGCAGCCGGCGCCTGCGCGAATCCCAGAGAGCGAACGCGAACATCCCGTGCAGCCGGCGAACGCAGTCGAGGCCATGCTCCTCGTACAGGTGCACGATCACCTCGGTGTCGCCCTGCGTCGCGAGCTGGTGACCGTGCTGGCGCAACTCCGCGCGGAGCTCGAGGAAGTTGTAGATCTCGCCGTTGAGCACGACCACGATCGAGCGATCTTCGTTATAGATCGGTTGATCGCCGGTCGCGAGGTCGACGATTCGCAGACGCTGGATGCCGAGCCCCACGTTCTCGTGGACGTGCGTACCGCGCGAGTCCGGCCCTCGGTGCTCGAGCGCCGCACACATTCGCTCAACGACAGCCGGCTCGACCCGTTCGCCCGGCAAGCTCAATTTCCCGACGATTCCGCACATGTTCGAGCCTCTCCGCTAACCGGTGATTTCGCGGTTGCGACTGTCGCCAGGGCCGTTCGGTGGACCGATCCACGACGCCGTCCGTGGTGGATCGCAGAACGGTGGCTCGGAGGGATGGATCAGCGTGCGCACGGCCCTCCGGGAGGCGGCGCGCCGCTGCGCGAGCTCGGGGTCACTGCCGATCGATATTGCGCGCAACGCATGACGCGCTCCGATCGCGGACAGGTAGAGAGTCCGGTGCACGGGCGCGAAGTGCTTGTAGGCGTACTGCCGGCGAGCGTAGACCTCCTGAGCGACCATCCGTGGCTTGACGCCGGCTTTGCCGGCGTGGTGGATGATCGTCATCAGCGGAAGGTGCCTAACGGACCACCCCGCTCGCTTCAAACGCAGGCACAGGTCCGGCTCCTCGCACTGCAGGAAGAAGCGCTCGTCCATCACGCCGGCGCTGAGCAGCGCTTCGCGACGGGCCATCATGAACGCGCCGACGGTCCAGTCGCATTCCTGCTCGTGCTCGTAGGCCGGCATGTCGAGTACGCGCTCGCCCGCCCAGGATGGATGGATCGGCCAGCGCTCCGACAGCAGCGCATCGCCCAGGGCACGACTCGCGCTCGGAAACCGGCGCATGGTCGGATACAGATTGCCGTCGGCGTCGAGCTGACGCACGCCGACGAGACCAACCTCGGGACGCGCGTCAAATGCCTCGATCAGCTCGGAGAACGTGCCGTCGAGGATCTCCGTGTCGGGGTTCAGGAACAGCGCGTAACGTGCATCGGCGCGCTCCCAGCCACGGTTGTTCGCGTAGCCGAAACCACCGTTTCGAGAGCTGACGACCTTCGCATCCGGGAACGTGCTCTGCACGAACTCGCGGGTGCCGTCGGTGGACTCGTTGTCGACCACGATCACCTCGAGGTTTGCGGCGCCGGCGTGCTCGTAGATGCTCTCCAGGCACGGTGCGATCCAGCCGACCTCGTTCGTCGAGATCGTGATGATCGCGAGGTCGTGCTTCGGCGTGCGGGTGGCGTCGGGACCTGCCGAGGATTCAGGTGCCGGTCCGCCGACAGCGCGCAGTCGCGGGGGCGATTTGACCTCCGCCGAGCTCATGCGCGTGCTGGGATCGACGAGCATCTGAACGGCAGCTGGTCTGCGATCTCGCTCAGCTTCGGCGCCGACGCATCACGTGCGGACGGGATCAGGTCGGCCAGCGGGAGCGGCCATTCGATTCCGACCTCGGGGTCGTTGTAGGCGATCCCGCGTTCGGTCTTGTCGGCGTAGTAGTTGCTCTGCTTGTACATGACATCCGCGACATCGCTGAGCACGCAGAATCCGTGTGCGAACCCGACCGGGCAGTACGCCATCTGCATGTTTTCCTCGGTCAGCTCGAAGCCTTCCCATTGCCCGAAGGTCGGCGAGTCGCGGCGCAGGTCCACGACCACGTCATAAATCGCGCCGCGGGCACAGCGCACGAGCTTCGCCGCTCCGTCCCCGATCTGGAAGTGCATTCCTCTCACGATCCCGTAGCCCGAACGCGAATGGTTGTCCTGAACCATCTCCTCCGGGATGCCGAGCCGGGCGAACTCGCTGCGCCGGTAGGTCTCGCAGAAGAAGCCTCGCTCGTCGCCCAGGATCCGGGGAGCAAGCAGAATCGGTCCGTCAAGCCTCGTTGGCAATCTTTCCATCGTCGTGGAGTCCTCTCTAGTCGCTCAGCGGGACGGGTGCGGCCAGTCGCGCTCGTTGCATGTAGTCGCTCAGCATTTCCTGCCAGGGCCTGAGCGCCGGCAGGTTCAGAGCGTCGGCACGAGGTCTCGCCAGGACGCCGTTGCGCGGGCGGTCGACACCGCCGGGTCCGATCACGGTGGCGGTGGGTTCGATCGGGACGGCGAGCTCGGCGCGATCCAGGATCGCGACCGTGAACTCGTGCCATGAGCACGAGCCCGAGGCGGTCAGGTGCACCGTCCCGGCTGCGCCCGACTCGACTGCGGCGATCATCGCGGCCGCCAAGTCGGCCGTGAACGTGGGCGCCAGGAACTGGTCGGCGACCATCCGTAGCGATCCCTGAGCTCGCGCGCGGGCGAGCATCCGCTGCACGAAGTTGCCGCCCTTGCTTGCACTGCCCTGCATCCCGTACAGACCCGCAGTGCGCACAATCAGCGCCTGCTCCGCGTAGGCCTGCGCGGCGTACTCGCCCGCAAGCTTCGTCAGTGCGTACACCGAGCGGGGAGAAGGCAAGTCGGCCTCGCCGTATGGATCCGCACGCCGTCCGTCGAACACGTAGTTCGTCGACACGTGGACCAGCCGTGGGCTGCGCAGCGCAAGCTCGCGGACGGCCTCGACGTTGACCTGCCACGCCCGGGCGCGCTCGGTCTCACAGACGTCGACGTTGTGGAACGCGGCGCAGTTGAACACCACGTCCGGATCAACCTCTGCAAAAGCCCGATCCAGGGCGCCGGTGTCGGTGATGTCCAGCTCCCGCGAGCTGAACGAACGCGCATCGGGCCCGAGCAGGTCCGCAAGGTCGGAGGCCAACTGGCCCCCGCCACCCGTGATCAGTGCCTTCATAGGACCGATGCGAACTTGTCGACGGTGGGCTTGACCGCGTGCAGCAACTCGAGCCAGCGGATGTTGTAGGCGCGTGGGTCGGTCAGGTACAGGCGGTCCTCTGGATCGATGCGCGCCAGCACGTCCGTTACCGCCTCCAGCACCGAGCGCCGCGGGATGAATCCGAGCGTCGTGGACAGCTTCGCGTTCGCGCACTCGTAGTTGCGGTTCAACTTCAGCCCCGGAACCTCTTCGAGCGTCACGCTGCGACCGGTGAGCTGCACGGAGCCGGCGACGATCATCGCCAGCTCCCGGATCTGGTAATTGGAGTGGACGACGTTGAAGATCTGGCCACGTACCTTCTCCGCGGGCGCCTCGTAGCATGCGATCATCGCGTCGGCGCAATCGCTGATGTCGACCAGCGGGCGCCACATCCAGCCACCGCCGTGGAGTTTCAGCTTGCCGCCGAGCAGGGCGTCCTTGACGAACGTGTTGACCACCAAGTCGAATCGCATGCGCGGGCTCCAGCCGTAGACGGTCCCGTTGCGCAAGATCACGGGACACAGTCCCTCGTCAGCCAACTCGAGCAGGCGCTGTTCGCCGTAGCGCTTCGAGGTCGCGTACGCGGCGCGCGGCTGGACGTCGGCGTCCTCGCCGTGCATTCCGGGTGGCAGCCCGTCATACAACGAGCACGACGAGGCGAACACGTAGCGCTCGATCTTGCGGGCCACGCACTCCCGGCCGAGGTTCTCGGTCGCGAGCGCGTTCATCTGCCAGTTTGCCTCGGGATCGAATTCCGCCGTCGGGTCGTTGCTCAGACCGGCAAGGTTGATCACCCCGTCGACGTCGTCGAACGCCGACTCCGGTATGTCTCGCACGTCCGCGATCACCAGCTCGATCTGCTCGCGTACTGGGGCAAGTGCGTCCACGCCGAAGTACAGCCTGTCCAGCACTCGGACGCGATAACCGCGCTCCAGCAGCTTCGGCACGAGTACCGAGCCGATGTATCCTGCGCCTCCGGCGACGAGAATTCGCTGTCCTGGCTTCGGTGCCGCCGGGGCCAGGCCGTTGTGGCGCGGCTCCTGCACCAAGCCGTCGCCGTTGTGGCCGTTGGTGCTGCCGCTGTGTGTGTGCGATGTCTGCATTGCCGAATGAACG
This sequence comes from uncultured Solirubrobacterales bacterium, assembly GCA_963709135.1. Taxonomy (GTDB): domain Bacteria; phylum Actinomycetota; class Thermoleophilia; order Solirubrobacterales; family Solirubrobacteraceae; genus Palsa-465. The sequence continues at coordinate 196,581 of CAVPVI010000018.1, forward strand.
GGCCGGCGAGAGGCCTTCTTGCACCCAAGCGGTGCGTTACCGCACGCTCGCAGCGGGCCGGCGCAAATCCCGGATCGATGCGCTCGTTGCTTGGTTGAGCAACCTTATGAACTCATCTAGCCAACAACGGCTACTCGTGGTGACACCCGTCCGCAACGAGGCCGAACACATCGAACAAGTCGCGCGGGCAATGGCGTCGCAGACCCGCCCGCCGGACGCGTGGGTGATCGTCGACGACGGTTCCAGCGACCGCACAACCGAGATCCTCGCGGGCCTCGAACGGGAGCTCCCGTTTCTCACGGTGCTGTCGCGACCACAGCTCCAGAGCTCCACGCTCGTCAAGGATCGACTCGCCACAGCCGCGGCGCCGAAGACTTTCAACTACGGGCTGGCGCAGATGGACTGGCGGACGTTCTCGCATGTCTCCAAGCTCGACGGCGACACCGAGTTGCCGCCACGCTATTTCGAGCTACTGCTTGCGCGGTTCGCGGCGGATCCCCAACTCGGCCTCGCCGGCGGCGTCCGCAGAGAGCGGACATCGGACGGCTGGAGGTTCGAGCGCCCCCCTGCCGACTATCACGTCCCGGGTGCGCTGAAGTGCTACTCGCTGGCTTGCTTTGAGGCGATCGGCGGGATGCAGGAGCGGCTGGGTTGGGACACGATCGACGAGGTCTACGCGCGCATGCGCGGATACCGGACCCGCTCGTTCCCGGACCTGATCGCCACGCATCATCGTCCTTGGGGCAGCGCCGACGGGTTGATGCGCGGCCGGGCGCGTCACGGCCGGTGTGCCTACATCGTGCGTTATCCGCTTCCCTGGGTGCTGGCCCGCGCGCCGATCGCGGCGCAAGGGGCGGACTCACGGACGCTCTCGGCGCTCTACTACATTGGCGGTTACCTGATGGCGGCGATCCGCCGGACCTCGCGCGTCGAGGATCCGGAGTATTCCGCGTTCATGCGTCAGGAGATCGCCTCTCGGGCGCTGCGAACGCTCGGGGCCAGAGGCGCCGCGGCGCGATTGGCCCCCGCTCCGCTCAGCGCACCTCGCTGAGCGGGTCGCCGGAGCCGCCGAGTCAGACTTTCGCGATTCCGCTCAGCGCAGCGAGCGCTTCGCTGAGCGGGTCGCCGGAGCCACGCTGTCCGATTCCGCTCAGCGCAGCGCAGCGAGCGCTTCGCTGAGCGGGTCGCCGGACCCGCGCTGTCCGATCACCTTCGCGGGGACGCCGGCCGCCACGCTCCACGCTGGAACGTCCCGGGTGAGGACCGAGCCGGCGGCAACGACCGCGCCCTCTCCCACGATCACGCCGGCGAGCACGATCGCACCGGTCCCGAGCCACACGTCCCGGCCGATGTACACGTCGCGCTCGATCCGCGGCTGGTTCATGATCGGCGTCGCGCGGTCCCCGTATTCGTAGTTCGCCGCGATCACGAACACGCCCGGGCCAAACAGCGCGTCCTCGCCGATGAAGATCCGCCCGCCGTTCGGCCCGGCCCACAGGAAGCAACGCTCACCGATGTGCGAGCGCGCGCCGATCTGGATCCGCTCGGCGTGACGAAGCGACACGTTCGGTGCGAGCATCACGCCCGAGCCCAGCGTGAGCTTGCGCCGCTGCGCGACATGCGTGTAGTTGTAGTAGTGCACCAGCCTCAGCAGATGCAGATACGGACGGGGATCCAGTAGCGAGCGAATCGCGCCGGCGAGCCTCTTGAGCATTCTCTTGCAACCCTCCTGTGGTCGCTGCGGCTGGCGCCTGCGCGCTACCCGCAGATCTACGCTTGATCGTGCGGCGTCGGGCACCTCACGACCTGTCCCGCCGTGCCCAGGCAGCCGCTCGCGGTGATGCGCACGCTCAGGGTTTGATCCACGAGCGTGAACGCATAGCGGGCGTAGCGGCTCAGCTCACCGCGCGCCGATACGTCGATCTCGATCCGCGTGGCGCCCGACAGCAGCAGCGCGTGCGGAATCTTGATCTGCCCGGCGATGGCGCGGGAGTCGAGCTTGAGATCCAGCGCGATGCCGCCTGCACGTGCACGTGCACAGGCCTGGACACAGCGTATGCTCAGGGACTCACCTGGTACCGCGTCGCGGATCCCCTGGATTCCGAGCAGCTGGCCGATGAATCCGAGGCGGTTCGTGACGCGTTCGAGCAGCAGCCCGATCAGGGGCGTCCCGACAACCCGCCACTGCGGCGTGGTGAAGCTGGCGTCGGGCCCGTTGACCGTGCCGACCGCGGTCGTCACGGTGATCCGGTAGTGGTATCGGGTCGTGGGACGGAGCCCGGTGAGCGCGGCGCTGACGGTCACCGGCTGCGAGGTCGCTGCGACCGTCTGGGCGCACGCGGCTTCCTTTCCATAGCGGCTTGTAGCGCCGTACGCAAACTCGCAGCCGGTCAGTGGCAGCCCGTGCGGATTCACGACCGCCGCGAGCGTCACGCTCGTCGCCTGCCGCCCGTCGGCAGCGGCGGACTTGACCGTCGGCACAGGCGCGTACGTGAATGATCCCGCGGACAGATTCGTGGAGATCTCGCCCGCCGAGATCGTCACCTGCACCTTGACGGTTCCGGCGCTGGCACGCGGGGTGACAGCGACGACTTCCTTGTCTGACGACACTTCAAACGAAGACGCCCGCACAGAGCCGAATTGCACGCCGGTGGTCTGACCCAGGTCCGAGCCGGTGATCGTTACTTTGGTGCCGCCGCCGGTGGATCCAACCGACGGAGAGATCGCGGTGATCGACGGCGTCGCCGGGGAGCTCGTGGACGTGGAGACATTCGGTGACGCCGATGGAGTCGAGGACGTGGCGGTAGTCGTGGACGTGGCGGTAATCGTGGCCGTGGAAGTAGTCGTAGACGTGGAGGTAGTCGTGGACGTAGGGGCAATCGAGTACGGGACATAGGTGAACCGATCGAGCGTGGTGATCGCAGATGTCCCGCCCTTAGTCGTGACCCTCACGTCCACGGTCCCAGTGCCTGCCGGCGAGGTCGCAATGATCAACGTCGCCGAGACGCTGAGTGATGCTGCCGGCGCCGCCACCTTCCCGAACAACACCTGGGTGGCGCCCAAGAATCCCGTTCCGGTGATCTTCACCATGGTGTTTCCTGCCGATGGGCCCGAGGCCGGGCTGACGCCGGTGATCGACGGGCCTACCGTCGGTTTGCTGGTAGCCGCCGCAGCAGCCGCCGGACTGGCGGGGCTACTCGGCCCGAACAGCACCAGCGCCAGGGGCAGCATCAGCAGCAGCACCAACGCTGCCGCCACCGGCAGCCTCCGAGCCCAGCTGACGAGGCGAACGCTCATCGCGCAAGCTTACCCGCCCGGGACGACAACCACGGTCGACGTCGTGCTCGGCGCAGGGTGCGAGGGCGGACTCGAAACGACCGGGACGACCACGGTCGACGTCGTGCTCGGCGCAGGGTGCGAGGGCCGACTCGAAACGATCGGGACGACCACGGTCGTCGTGGCCGGCGCGGCATTGCGGGAGCTCGTCGTCGGCGCTCCACTTGAGGCGGGAGCCGGCGCGCTAACTGCCGGTGCCTGCGTGACCGGCGCCGCCGGAGCGTGCGTGGTCGCCAGCGCCGGCTGGGTCACCGCCGCTGCCTGGTTTGGGTTGCCGCCAGCCGCAGTGTGGGAACGTGAGCGTCTAGGCGCTGCCGGCAGCGCGGCCAGCTCCAGCGCCGGGAGCGCCGGCAGCACGAAGCCTTCGCGGCGCAGCGATCCCGCGGCTGCGCTGAGCAGCTGACTCGCGCGCTGCACCGTCAGCCTCGCACTGGCGTAGGCGGTTCGGTTGTTGCCTGCGGCCGCGGCAGCCAGAGCCGCAAACCCGCCGGCTTCGCTACTCAGCGCACTGCGCAGCGCGGCCAGCGCTTCCCGGTTGCCTGCCGGCGCGCTCAAGCGAGCGAGCGCTGTCCCCACCGCGCGCTCGAGCGCAGCGACCTTTATCGCCATCAGCCCGCGGGACTGCAGGGAACCTGATCGGAGGCCATCGAGGTCGTTGCGGAAGAGGTTGACGGGCGTCAACGCCTGAGTCAGCGCCGCTGCCAGCGCCGCGGCTGGACCTGGCGAGCGCACCGTAGAGGACGCCGGGTGCCCCGCTGCGCGGTTGCGGATCGCCGGTGACCCGGCGCTGACGGTGCCCACGCTCTGCGCTTTGATGCTGTGCGTGGCCGGCCGGCTGCTGGTCGCGATGCCCAGCTGCATTACGGCCGCCCAGGCCGCCCCGAGAGTCAGGCACGCCAGCACGAGCACGGCCACGATGCGCCGGCGCCGCACTGTCCGGGCGCGACGGTCGCGACGGTCGCGACGGTCGCGATGCACCGTGCCGCGCTCCCGACGCACCGTGCCGGCGCGACCGGACAGCAGACCGGCGGCGGTCCGGCGTTGGCGCGTCGGCTTGGCTGGTTGGGGCGGCGCGTCCCCCCATCGCTCCCCGGCGATCAGCGGCAGCGGTTCCGCGGGCAGCGAGCGCAAGCTGCTGAGCGGCCGCGCGCGACCAGCTAGCGCGGCGCGCGCCGGCGCGGACCGCAGCGCGCCGGGGTCACCCGCCAGGACCGCAACAAAGCCGGCGAAGGTCAGAAAGATGTAGGGGACATGGGGGAATCCCATCTCGTCGTACAGGAACGAGGCGGAAAAGAACACGACCGCGGAGACGCCCAGACCGAGCGCCAGCGGTGCCGTGGGGCTGCCGCGGACCTTGAACAGCGGCCTCGCCGTGACGAGCACCGAAAGGCTCATCACCAGATACGCCAGCAACCCCACGACTCCAGTCGTGATCAGCTGGTCGAGGATCTGCGAGTCGAAGATGTAGATGACACTTGCGTTGTAGCTTCCGTAGCCCTCTCCGAAGGCGGGGTTCGTCCATAGATATGGGCGCACGACGTCGTACCCGTCGGTGCGGGACACCGTCGTATCGGCATTCGTCAGCCGGCTTCCGTCCAGCTGCTCGATCACGCCGCCGATCGCCCCAGGCGCGGCGATGTGCACCACGACGAAGATCACCGGCACGATCGGCCAGAGGCGCGCCAGCTGCCGTGGACGCAACGTCGCCAGCGAGGCGATCACCATCACCGGCAGCACCAGCGACGACTTGCGAAACGTCGAGACACCGGCCGCGAGCATCATGCACGCAGCCAATCCGTACAGGATCTGATCCCGGCGGCGCTTGGCCTCCATCACTCCGACCATCGCGATCGGCAGCGCGATCGCGGACATAGCCGCCAGTTCCAGAGGCTCCTCGGCAGGACCGAGTGTCAACCGTCGGCCGAGCTCGTCAACCGCATTGGCATTAGGCACGGGAACGTTGAACAGTCCGCTCGGGAGCAGAGCGTGTGAGAACTGGTAGAACGGGTTGTAGTGGAACTTGTACTCCCATAGCGCACCAAACCCGCACAACACCGCGAGTCCGAGCGAGTACTTCACAAACGCTCGTACCTCGCTGGCGCGGACGACGCTGGCGACGATCACGAAGAACGTCGCGTAGGACGCCAGCAACAGCATCGCCTTGATCGAGGTGAGCAGCAGCAGTTGCCGGTTCAGCCAGGTCACGTTGACGATGATGCTGAGAATCGCGACCGCAACGTAACCCCCGACCGCGATGTGAATCTTCGTCATCCGCAGCCTGGGCGCGTTGCGTCCTCCGACCAGCAGCGACACGACCCAGGCGACGATGATGAACGGCAGCACGATCCGGTCGAGCTTGAGCTCGAACGGAAGTGACACCGTCAGTGAGATCGTGTCGAACGGCACCAGCCACAGCATCGCGATGAAGCCGGCGATCATCCACGGCAGGATCCGCTTCGTGTGAGGCCAGTCGTCGCCGCGCCGACTGTCGCGGACTCGCTCGCTCGCGGAGCCAGCGGGCAGCAGAACCTCTGGAGCCGGCGATCCAAGCGCCGGCCGGTGGCTGCTGTCAACCGCCGGCGGCGAGGACGAAACCGCAGTCACAACTGCAGCTGCCCCTTGAGACGCGCCAACGCCCAACCCCGCCGGATCTTCGCCGTGATCGCCAGCAACCACAGCGAAATTCCGAACACCCCTAGGAACACCAGGACGGCGATCTGCGTCGGCGCCCCGGGATTCGCGACGCCGGCCTGGACGGGCCCGAGCTCTTCTACGCGAATCCGCTGGTTGACCGGGATCCGGTCGCTGACCTCGAGTCCCTGCAAGTAGGTGTTGACGCCTTGCACGGCCGCGTTCGCGATCCGCACTGCCACCGCTGCTGACGGCGCCTGGGAATAGATGTGCAGGATCGGTACCGACGGGTCGGCCTGAATCTCCAGCTTGTATAGATCTGGCGACTTGAGAATCGCCGTCGCGCTCGCGCCGCTGCCCGGTTCAACGAGCGACCGCGGCACGTTCGCCGTCATCGGTGCGGTTGCCTGGATGCGGCTCACCGGCACGCCGATCGCAAGACTGACGTCGTTGAGCACGGGCTCGCTCACCATCACGTTACCCAGCAAGATCGCCTGGTTGACGGCAGCGCTGTACTGGTATGCGCTGCCGCCGACGGCGAGATTTGGGCTGGCGACCAGCATCTCGGTCGCGGCCGTCCCGATCGAGAGCTTGCGCGAGTGCAGGCCGGGCGGCAGCAGCGAAACCTGGTACAGCGCGACGACCGTCGCCGCCACGGCGGCGAGCAAGCTGATCGCGACCATGTGGCGACGTTTCGAGAAATAGTACAGACGCGCGCCGAGGTTCATTGAGAGATCGCTCGGACTGTTTCTTGGGAGATCGCTCGGACTGTTTCGAGCTCGCTTTCAGGCATCACGGGCGTGTCTGCCGGGTGCTCGTCCTGGCCCGGTTCGCTACGCGCGAAAGCGTGACTCGCCGGAACCTCGAGCTCTGCTTGATCCTGCTGGCGCGGCTTCGCAGCGCGCACGGCGCGCCTGCCACCGAGCACCACGATGCCCAGGCAGATGAGCACGAACAGGACGACGGCAGCCGCTGCCCCGTACAGCTTCTTTGGGCCAGTCTGGAGGTACGCCCCGAGCGGCGGTCCGATCACATCGACGACCAGACGCTTGCTGGCGGGGATGCTGTCGTTGGTGGCAGTCGTGTCGATACTCTGGCTCAACACCGTGACAGCCGTAGCCGCAAGCTGCTGGGCGTCGTGCGGAGTCGGCGCAACGGTGCTGAAGGCGATGATCGGCAGGTCGGGGTCGATCACCAGCGATAGTTGCCAGGACGCCGGTGCCTTGCTCACCTTCTGCGCTGCAACGCCCAGCGAGGTTGCGATGATCGGAGGCAGGATCGAGGTTGGCGGCGGCGTCACCTCGAGCTGATCAGTTCGAAGCCCCATTTGCGTGGCTATCTCCTGCTCAGTCGTTGCGCTCCCCATCAGGTCGGCGAGCTCTGAGGCGCTCTGATAGATCGATCCAGAGTCGGCCGGGTCCTGAGACGCGATCTGCGACGGCCGCGTGTCGATCAGAACCTGCGCCGTTCCCTGGCCGATGAAGTGGTCGCGACTCTCGATCTTCGGGGGCAGCCCCGGAGTCACGCGGTAGCTGATCAGCACGCCGACAGCGATCGCGACCAGGAAGCCCGCCGCGACCAGCAGCCAGCGCGCTCGCAGGATGCGAAAGACCGCGATCAGCTCCACAGAACTAACCCGCCCTGACTGGGCCGCCGATGCGCAACCCCGCGGTCACTGGGCTGGCGATGCGCGCTGGACACGGGCACGCGGACCGCGACCGCGCTCGATCCGTGCATGTTAGCGGCCATCGTTGCGATGCCAGCGCAGTGCTTTGCCGTTGAGGTCATGCCAATTCAACGGATCAGCCCGGCGATACTTTTGCCTCTCGTCAGCTGAGCGGACCGACGGAAGCATCCTGCCCCGGCCGCCGTTGTTGGCGCGATGAGCCTTTGCCAGCAATCGCAGATGCCCGTGGATCCGTGCCCCCGCGCCTGAATAACGCGTTCGATCTTGAGAGTTTCGCTCGAGCGCGTTTAGAAGCAGCGCGGGCGGCTCTGTATCTGTTCCGCTACCCACTTCCGGCGCTACGGACGAGCGCCGAGCAGCGAGAGCCGCCGACGGTTTACTTCTGTGCGCCGGACATCGACTATCCCAGCGGCGGCGTCCGCGTCGCCTACCGACACGCGGATCTACTCAATCAGGCGGGCATCCGCGCGGCGGTGCTGCATGCCCGTCGCAACTTCCGCTGTACGTGGTTCGAGAACCGTACGCGCGTTGTGAGCTCGCGGCAGACGCTGATCGGCCCCCGCGACCTGGTCGTCGTCAGCGAGGTGGCGGCGATGCTGTTGGCGACCCTACCTCCTGGCTTCCGGTACGTGATCTTCAACCAGGGACCCCACTTGACCTGGAGGCTGCCCGAGTGTGAGGTAGCCCGCTACATCGACAGTCCCGATCTAGCGGCGATCTTCACCGTTTCCGATCACGGGCTCGAACTCTTGAAGTATGCGGCGCCCAACGCGAACGTGCAACGACTTCACAACAGCATCGACCCACGGTTGTTCCACCCGGGCGGCAAAGCTGCGCGTGCGCGCAGGATCTCCTACATGCCCCGTCGCGGTCGCGACGAGGCGCGCCAGCTTCTCGGCATTCTGCATAGCAGGGGCGCGCTCGACGGGTGGGAAGTCAGCACGCTCGAAGGCCTGCGCGAACGCGAGGTCGCCGACCACCTGAGATCGACCACGATCTTCCTCAGCTTCGCTTATCAAGAGGGCTTTGGCTTGCCTGCAGCCGAGGCGATGGCCAGTGGCGCTTACGTCGTTGGCTTTCACGGTTTCGGTGGGCGTGAGTTCTTCAGGCCCGAGTTCAGCAGTCCGGTCGAGCCCGGCGATATCGTTACGTTCGCGCGCACACTCGAAGCGGTACTCGAGCGGGAGACGGCCACGCCCGGATGGTGTGCCGCGCGGGGAAGCGCCGCGGCGGCGTTCATCGCCGACGAGTACTCAACCGCCCGCGAGCGCGAAGATGTGGTGAACGCCTACGCGGCGTTGCTTCCCGGCGCCGGAAGCTGTCAACCACGGAGATCGTTGGTTTCCGCATGAGCCCCCGCATTCTCCACAGCGTTGACGTCGCTCGGTGAGCGCGTCGCCCGCTGAGCAAGCGCTCACCAGGAGCGCTGGCCAGGTGCCTTTGTTCAACCGCATGTCGCAGCCCGAGACGACGACGACGAGGCGACTCGTGGCGGTCAGCCCGGCCGACGCGCTCGCACGTCGGCCGCGGCTGTTCGGCGCGCTCGAAATGGCCCTTCCAGTGACTTTCCAGCCGTTGGGAGCAGTACCTGATCCCGCAGCGATCGTCGAACTGCACAGCGCCGGCGCTAGCCCGGAGAGCAGGACCAATCCGCGTCGAGTTGTCCCGCGGATCGTATTCAGCGACGACACCTCGGCGGGCGGACCACTTGAGGACGTTCGCCTGCGCGAAGGCGATCCGGTCGACCGCCGATTGCATGGTGTGCAGCTACTGGGACAGCATCCGGCCAGCCCGCTGCAACCGCACGGCGAGGCCCGGGATGTTCTGGCGGTGGGACGCTCCGGCGCTCGCTGGACGCTGACGCGCGGCCCCGCGGAAGTCCATCGCGTGGCCGGCACGTTGCCCGAGCTTGGCCCGCAGGAGGTTCTGCGCGTCGCCTTGCAATCCGAGCACTCGCTCGCGATCATCGCGATCACCCACTTCTTGCGCAACCTCTGCGCCGAAGCGGCGTTTCGCCCGCCGCCACTGCGGGCGACGATGGTGTTCGACGATCCCAACGTGCGCTGGCGCAGCTATGGGTTCATCGACTATCGCAGGCTCGTGCGCCACGCCGACACTCATGACTACCACGCGGTCATGGCAATGATCCCGCGCGACGCGATCAGGGCTCACGACGCCACCGTTGCGCTGTTTCGTAACCGGTCCGACCGCCTGTCGTTAGCTTTCCACGGCAACAGTCATACAAAGGAAGAGTTACTGGTCCCGACCGACGATGTGAGCGCGATGTCTCTCTGCGCACAAGCGTTGCGGCGGATGGCCAGGTTTGAGTCGCGCTGGGGGCTGCCCATCGACCGCGTCATGATACCTCCACACGGGCTGTGCTCGGAGCGCGTCGCCTGGGCGCTCGCGACGGTTGGGTTTGACGCGCTCTGTGCGATTCACCCGGAGCCGTGGTCGCAACTGCCACCGGCGGACCAGTTGCTGGCCGGCTGGCAGCCTGCCACGTTCGCTGGACCGCTGGCAGTGATCCCGCGCTTTGTACTGCCATCCTCCCAGACCGAGATCGCGCTGCGGGCGTTCATGGGCAATCCCGTCGTCCTGTACGGACATCACAACGATCTTGCGTCCGGCCTGGACCTGCTCGAGCAGGCGGCCGCGCGCGTGAACGCGCTGGGCGACGTGCAGTGGATGTCCCTGGGGGCCATCGCCCGTAGCAATGTCGCGGTGCGGGCGCAGGAAGACGCGCTTGTGGTCAGACCGTACTCCGGCCGGGTACGCGTTCGCGTGCCTGCCGATCAGCGGACTTTGATCGTCGAGGAGCCGCAGAACTCCGGCGGCGCGCTGCGCGGCTGGTCGATCGAGGCCGGAGCAATCTGCGACTTTGGTGTCGCGGTGCCGTGCGCCCGCGCCGGCGAGATCGAGATCCGCCTTCACCCCCAGCTAGAAGTCGATCCGGATGCCGTGCCAGCGCCCGCTTGGCGCCCGTGGACGGCGGTGCGGCGCACCGCCGCCGAGACACGCGACCGCGTCATGCCGCTGCAGCGCTTGGCAGCTCGCCTGTGCTAGCGGCACCCGATGCTTGCTCCGTTGTCGTCCCATACGTTACCCGTCCACGTCTGCCCGGGCACGGGCGGACAGTAGACCCCGGCATCGTATCCGTAGTAGCCGCCGAGCGGCCAGTAACCGCTCGGGTCACGGCCGGCGTCAGCAAGCGTCTCCGGGCCGCCTCGATACCCACTGCAGGCCGTGCCCCCGGTGTTGGCGTCATAGATAACCGGCCGCTTGATGCAGCGTGCGAATCGATCTGCCGATATGTCCATCGTGCTCGTCCCAACGGACGTCGCGTGCGCACACAGCTCGATCGAAAAGCCGCCACCCGCCAGGAGACTGTCCGCGACGGTGATGTGGTTGCTGCAGCGCCCCCCGTTGCCGTCGTTCACATTTCCGAACACGACCGCGACCTGCGGGTTCGTGCTCGGCGGGAGCAGTAGCGTGTCGTGCTGAGCGACGAGGGTTCCGTCGTTGACGTATATCGGCTCCATGTGGTCTCCCGTTCCCAGCATCCCGTTGGCGAGCACGTAGGTGTTCTCAACCACCCACGGCTCGTCGTGAACGCATTCACCGCAGTTGCTGATGTAATCGTGATCAAGAACCGCGCCGGCCGCGCCGAAGTTCGAAACCGCCTGTTCGACTGAGCCCGTCGCGGCGTTTGCGCCGGCAATGTCCGAATCTTCGATTAGCGCGTCTGTAGCCGACCTGGTCAGTTGGACGGCAGTAGAATTCAGTCGCGCATGGCCGTCGTAGGTGACGCATACGTCTCTGACGGTCACTTTCGGGTTTTGAATGATGATCTGCCCGCTGACGTCGCGGTCCTCGATGGTCTGTCCACTCGACGTACTGATGATCGTCCCCGATGCGCGTAGCGACGAGCAGCGCGACGACGGTCCCACGTTCCCGTAAGCGGGGTCTGGGAAGCCACAGGCCCCGGGAGTCGCAAAGCAGCCGCTCACCGCGCCGCTCGCGTGGTCGACGACGCGGGCTTCGGACCCGCGCTTGGTTGCTGCGCCGGTCAAGAGCACGACTGCGGATACTCCGGCCACCAGCAGCACCGAACAGAGCGTTGCGAGTTGCCGCTCACGTCGTCTCACGATGCGCGTTGCCCGTCCGTGCTCGTCAGACGGGCGTCTCGCCGCGCTCGATCACTGGCGCCGCGGAGACCGCCGGCCGGATTCTGGCTCGCCGACGAGGCGCCAGCTTGCGTGGCCAGCGTTGAGGAAGCACATGCTGGGCAAATACGCACATCGTGTGCCATGGATCCCGGAAGCAGGAGCGCAGTATCAGCAGATAGGCGGCGAAGGCGACCAGTGTGACAATCACCAGATGCGGGAGCGCCGGGACGTGCGCATATGACAACGCGAGACTGGCTGGGACCGCGACCACGGTGAACACGATACTGCAGACCGTGGCCGGCCCCAAGTCCTGCCATAGGTGGCGCAGCGCCGACTCGCCAGATGGTCGCAACATCAGTACGTAAGCGACAAGCAAGAACACGGCATGGTCCACGGACGCCGCGACCGAGACTGCGACGATCCCGTACGGCGCGGCTATGAGGACGGCCAGACCAAACGTAACAAAATGCGCCCAACCGAAGCCAAGCAGTGCACGCTGGCGACCAGACGCCATCAGGACGGCGCCGACTGCGTCGATCGCGATTGTGCTGGCGCCGCCGACCGCGAGGATCTGTGTCGGCAGGACCGCAGGGTGCCATTGCGGCCCGAACACCCACGGCACGAGCACTGGAGCCGTGACGGTCAGCAAGACAAGCAGGGGAAACACGGTGATCGTCATCAGGCGCACCATGTGGCAGCGCAAGGTGCTCATCTCCTGCGCGTCCTCGGTCCGCGCGAGCACGGGGAAGCCGACGCTTCTCAGCACTTGGGTGATCTTCTGCTTGTAAACAACGCCGATCGTGTAAGCACGGGAGTAGTAGCCGGCCTGGGTCGCGCCCAGGCGAGCGCCGACGATCGCGTAATCGATGTTGGCGAATCCCACCCACGCGAGCGCCGCTGCGCTTTGCGGCAGGCCAAAGCTCAGTATCTCCCGCGCAGCGCGGCGGCGCAGGCGCGGCAGTGGCTGCGGTGCCCATACCCAGTTCACGGTCGTCGTGGTCAGGGCGCTGACGAGGCCTCCGAGCACCAAGGCGAAGCCGCCTAAGCCGGCTACCGCCAGCGCGATCGACGCGGCGGCCCCGGCCGCCGAACCGGATACGTCGAGGATGCTGAGCCGCCGGATCGCCAGGCCGCGCTGCAGCAGTGCCGCCGGCACGACGTTGAACGCAGCGATCAGCGTGCCCACGGTGGAGAGCCTGACGAACTCGGCCGTGCGTTCACCGAAGATCGGAACGATGATCAGGCTCGCCGCCGCGAGCGACAGCAGGCAGAACCCGACGGCCATCAGCAGCGCGAGCGCGAGACTTGCCTGCAGATGCTCGCGCAGGATCTCCTTACGTTGCACAAGCGCCACGTCCAGACTGCTGAGCGGTACGAGGCCGAGCCCCGAGACGAACACGGCTACGGCGTAGCGGCCGAAATCGGCCGGCGAGATCAGGCGCGCGAGCACGACCATCGAGCCCAGCAGGATCACCTCGACCGTGGGTCGAGCGATCACCGTCGAGCGCAAACCTTGCAGCGTTGTCGCCCGGAGCTCCTCCGGTGTCAGCGCGTCGTTGATGGTCCCCTCGGCTTTGTCCTCGCCGTTCATGGCTCCAGCTTCGTCCTCGCGGGTCACGGGCGCTCTGGCCCTTGCTTAATGACGCCGCATGTCGCGACTCGCCCCGCGTGGCCAGCCGACCGCCGGGGCACTAGTGTGCATCGCAAGCTACCATTCCTTGGCGCAACGACGAACTACTACCTCGCGGTTGGCCATCGCTCGCATGTCGCTTCATCAACGGGCAACTGCTCATGATTCTCGCGCCGTAGGGCTCCTCGCTGCCGGAGGTCGAGCCGGAAGAAGGCCCGATACGCATCCGTTGGTCCGAAGATGAACGCCCACGGCAGACCAGGACCCACGATCACCGCGGTGGTCGGCGCTTACAACGCAGAGCGGTACATCGCGCAGACGATCGAGTCGATCCTCGCCCAAACACGTCCCGCAGACGAGATCGTGGTCGTCGATGACGGCTCCACCGATGGAACGCTGCGCCAACTCGAGCTTTTCGCGGGCAGGATTCGCGTCGTCACGCAATCGAACGGCGGTTGCCCGGCGGCGTTCAACCGGGCGTTCGCCGAGGCGACCGGGGACTACGTCGGGATGTGTGGCGCCGACGACCTGTGGGCGCCCGCCAAGCTCGAGCTCCAGGCTGCCGCGCTCGCTGCTCATCCTGAGATCGACATCGCGTTCGGTCACACATGGAGCTTCGATGCCGTCGAGGCTCCGTGGCCCGATCCTCCCGGCGACGGCGTCCTCGATGCCGGACCCCTTCTCAACGCGCTGTACCACGAGAACATCGTCTGCGCATCATCGGTGCTCGTCCGCCGCAGTCTCTACCAGCGACTCGGACCTTTTATCGAAGAGGTCGACGGGGAGCGCTTCGCATGCGACGACTACGACTACTGGCTACGCGCGCTGACCCACGGCGCCGTCTTCTACTACGGCAAAGGGCTGCATACGCGCTATCGGCGTCACGACGGGAACGCGACTCTCAATCAAGGCTGGCTGTGCCGGTCACGGACCGCGACGCATCGGCTCCACGCCCGCGCGATCCCGGACGCGCGACTGGTCTCTGCAACGCTGGCGAGTGACCTGCGCCTACAAGCCCGCGCTGAAGCCTCCGAAGGCGAGATGTCCAGGGCGCGCCGCAGCTTCATTCGCTCCCAGCGCTACGAGCCCGACGCACGGGCGATCGCCTTCGCGCTGATCCTTTCGCTCCCCGAGCGTCGGTCAAGGCAGCTGATCGGACGCTGGGAGCACGTTACGCAGCGAGATGGTGCGTCACGCTTGATTCGCAACGCAGCGCTCCGGGCTCAGCGTTCGAGACAGCTACATGACTTGCTTCCGCCAATCGTGCGCCAGCAGTTGAGCTCTCGCATGTCCGCCTGGTTGCAGCGATCCGCGCCCGGCGAGGCCCTCGCAGACTGGTCCACACCGCTGCTGCCCACACACGACCAGCCTGTCGCGGCGGCCGATCTCGCGCTGCTGACCACGCACGACCAGCCTGTCGCGGCGCCCGGGCTCGTGTTGACCGCGCCCGTTGCGCGCATGACGCCCGTCGGACGCATGACCGCCCAGCGGGCCGAGTCGATCTCGTTACGGAGCGACCGGCACGATCAGCCGACTCGGTGCCTGATCGCGACTTCCGACCTTGATGTCGGCGGCATGGATGAGATGGTCGCTTTTCTGGCGCGGCGTCTACGCTCGGATCGGCTCGAGACCGCGGTTCTCCACGCATGCAGGGCCGTCGAGGACGAGGGAGCCAAAGGCCGGCTCGCCCGGATGCTGTCCGATGCCGGAATCGAGGTGCAGGTGCTGGCGCAGGACGCCGGCCGGCACTGGATGCAGGCGTGGCAGCCCGACGTCATCAGCGCGCACGGTGCACCGGATTGGGTGCTCGACGAATCCCGCCTGATGTCCGTGCCGTATGTCGAGGTTCTGCACGGGATGCATTCTCTGTTCAGTGTGGATTGGCGCGCCGAGGCGAAGCGCAGCCGTGATCTCGCCGCGATCGTTGCCGTCAGCGAGCACGTTCGCCGCTGGTATCTCGATCGGGTGGCGGGGTTTCCGGTCGAGCGCATAATCACGATCCCGAACGGCGTCGACGACGTACGCAGGGCGCCGGTCGACAGAGCGCGAGCTCGGTCGGCGCTCGGGTTGCGCGACGAGTTTCTGTTCGTGTCGCTCGCCCGTCATTGCCTGCAGAAGAACACGTACGGCCTTGTGTCGGCCTTCGAGTCGGTCGCAGCCGAGCACCCGGATTCGCATCTGGTCATCGCCGGCCGCGCCGAGGACCCGCTGTACACCTCGCAGGTCCTCGAGCTGCGAGACAGCCTGAGGGCGGGCGACCGGATCCACCTGCGCGACCATGTGCCAAATCCCGCACTCGTCCTGTCGGCGGCTGACGGGTTCGTCCTGGATTCATTCTTCGAGGGCTGGGCACTGGCGTCGATGGAAGCACTGCATGCGGGCGTTCCCGTCGTAGCCAGTGACGTCGGCGGCGCTCGCGAGCAGCTCGGCGAGAACGGCGATCGCGGCCACCTCGTCGCCAACCCCTTGGGCAATCCGCTCGATGTGTCCTGGGAGAGCATGCGCGCCGCCTGTTATGCGCCGCAGGTCAACCGTGACGAGTTGGTCGCTGCGATGAGCGAGCTGGTCCGTAACCGTCGCAGCTGGGCAGCAAGGCGCACCGAGCTCGCGTCCGATTCCAGAGAGCGTTTCCACCCAGATCGCTGCCTCGCAGCCCACGCCGAACTTCTGCATTCGATCGCCCGCAGTGCCGCACTGCACCGCGAGGCGCCAGCTCTGTCCGTATCGTCTTCCGACAACCGCGTCTATTCTCTATAACAAATGAGCCTCTTCACTACCGGCATCTCGATCGTATCCAAGTTTGGCCGTTTGACCGCTGCCTCGGGCGTACTCCTTATGGCACTGGTTTGTTCTAATACGGCTCTCTCGTCGAGCTTGGCCTCAACCCGACATGAGCACGCTGTAGCGCACACCTCGGCAGCACCGCAAAACCCCTGCGGGTTCGTCAGCCGCTCCGAAATTGCGGCGATCTTCCATGCCAAGGTTCGCAGCGAGACCGACGCGCCGCTCGGTCCAACTTGCATCATCGAGCTCAAGGGCGATCCGCACAACGTGACGATCACCGTTGAGGTGATTAACGTTTCGCGCGAGACCGCGCAGATGAAGAGCAGGCCCAAGGAGATCAAGATCCGCGGTCACGCTTCTTACTGCGGAGTTCTGGGCACGCCTCTGCTGCTCGTCAAGCTGAGCGGAGGCAGGGCGCTCGTCATATCGGCGCCGTGCGCGGCAGCCGAGGCGCTCGCGGCGAAAGCACTGCCGCACGTCAAGGCCTGACCGCGGCACGTCACGCCGTCAAGGCCTGACCGCCGCACGTCACGCCTCAAGGCCTGACCGCCGCACGTGACGCCGTCAAGGCCTGACCGCCGCACGTCACGCCGTCAAGGCCTGACCGCCGCACGTCACGCCGCCGCCGTCAAGGCCTGACCGCCGAGCGTCACGCCGCACGTCAAGGCCTGACCGCCGCACGTCACGCCGTCAAGGCCTGACCGCCGCACGTCACGCCGCCGCCGTCAAGGCCTGACCGCCGCACGCACGGGGAGAGACCGTTGCTTGTTGGTGTTGACGGACAGCCGGGAGGGCGAATGACCGGGTCACTCTGGATGGTGACGAGGTGGCGGGTCACGGCCGAACGGCCGGACGACCGAAGGTCGGTCGACCGAAGGTCGGACGACCGAACGGCCGGACGACCGAAGGTCGGACGACCGAGCAGCTGAATCATCGAAACGGAGGCGCGTGAAGGTCTGCTGGTTGGCCGCGCGCTGCTCGTGCCGTTCAGGGTTGGCGTGGTTCGCGCGCCGCGCTCTTCGGCCGTGATCAGACTGGCAGCGAAGGAGCGGCGGGCAAGGGTGGCTGGCGTGGCTGGCCGCTCAGGAGCCCGCCGGTGAGCGCGACAGCGAGATCCCACGGTCCCGCGCTTGGCGGCTTCGGGAGCTGTATCTCCAGTGCAGGGGCGACGCGGCACGCGTGGCACCCGCAAGCGCCACGATCGGCATCCCCGCGGTCCGCAGCGGAGCCCGAGACATGCTGAAGAACCAGAATCGGCGCCTACCGAGGCGCTTTGGGTTCTTGGCCTTCGTATAGCCGCACAAGAACCCGATCCGACGAGGACCGCGACGCTTTGGGTTCGTGAGCAGGCTCCATGCCGCTCCTCGCCCCTTCACGACCCAAAACAGATCTCGATCCATCGATCTCACTCGATCCATCGATCCCACTCGATCCATCGATCCCACTCGATCCCACTCGATCTCGAGGGGTTATTGAGATGGGCCCTTAACAGCTCACGGTCTGCCAGCGGCGCTGAGCCGCTGGCAGACCGTGCCCTTAACAGCTCACGGTCTGCCAGCGGCGCTGAGCCGCTGGCAGACCGTGCTCGGTCCTGCTATGGGCAGCTGACGGCGCTGCCGTTGTCGTCGTATACGTTGCCGCTCCACACGTCAGGGCTCGAGCAGTCGATGTTCATAGCGATCCCGCCCACGCCGACGTTCGGCCAGTATCCGTTCGCGTCCCCCGTATAGCTGTCCGCTTCCGAAGACGAGCCGGTGTAGCCGTTGCAGGCGCGACCGCCGTCGCTGGTCTCCGTCAACGGGCCGGTCGTGCAGCGAGCGAAGTGATCATCGGTGAAGTCGCTCGTCACCGTACTACCACCCTCATACACGTAGTCGCCACCCGCCAACAGGCTGTCCTGCACCTCCAGCGTCGTCCCAGCCGGCGGCGCCGGCGAGTTGGACGTGAAGAACACAGCCACCTGCGACGTGTCCTCAGGCGCCACGAACATCGTGTCGTGCTCGAACACCAACGGTCCACCGCTGTCGTACACCGCCTCACGATGATCGTCGGTGCCGTCCATCCCATTCGCGATCACGTAGCTATCACTGACCGTCTCGCTCCCATCATGAATGCACTCACCACAGTTGTAGAAGTAGTCGTCATCCATCGTCGCCGGCTCGCTGCTCCAGTTATAGATCGCCGACTCCATACTCGAAGAGTCGCTGTCTGCCGCCCCGGCGCTCGTGTTCTCCACGACCGTGTTATCCGCCCCGTGCTCCAGGTAGATGCTCGGACCAGAGTCCGAATCCGGCGTAATCACGCAAACGTTATCGATCGTCACATCCGGCTTATCCACATACAGCATCCCGTTGATCGTCTCATCCTGAATCGTCTGCCCACTCGAGGAAGTCGTAACGTCACCGACCTGCGTCATGCTCGCGCACGACTGCGCCGGACCGACATGCGCGCTGCTACCAGCAGGAGCAGCCGGATCCGGATAACCACACAGCATCGGCGACGCGAAGCAGTTCAGCGTCTGGGTACCAGTCCCGCTGCCGCTGCCGCTGCCGCTCCCACTCCCGCTGCCGCTGCCACTGCCGCTCCCACTCCCGCTCCCACTCCCGCTCCCGCTGCCGCTGCCGCTGCCGCTGCCGCTCCCGCTGCCGCTCCCGCTGCCGCTGCCGCTGCCGCTGCCGCTACCGCTACCGCTCCCACTCCCACTGCCCGGCGGGTCCGGGATGGACGAGCCCGCCCCGGCTTCGCCGGCAACGAACTCGACGTCGACCCAGTAGTTGTCGGATTCGTAGGTGTCCGTCGGGAATGCAGTGCTGGACCCGTACGCGAACACGCCACCGGTGCTGCCCCCCAGCGCGGTCAGCGGCCCGTTCGTGATCGACGAACTCAACGCCCACGCGTCATCTGAGTAGTGGCCGTTGGGCGCATAGTAGGACGCGACGTACGTGGTGCCGGCCGCAATCGCGACCGGAGCCGCGAACGCGACCGTCTGCCATCCCGACGCAGTCTCATCGGAGGCGGTCGCCTGGGCGAGTTCGGTGCCCGTCGAGCTCCAAAGCGTCACGACGTGGGTACCGGTGTTGGCAGGCGACTTGTAGAAACGAATCCCAGTGATCGAACCGCTCTCAGCGGCCTGGAAGCTCACGCCCAGATTGACGGAATTTCCATCACCGGAATCGACGCTGACCGGCGTACCCGAACCAAAGATGGTGTCGGCGGTCGGGGTCGGGGTCGGCACGAAGTCGACGTCGACCCAGTAGTTGGCCGATCCGAAGGAGTCTGTCGGAAATGCGGTGCTCGACCCGTACGCGAACACGCCGCCGGTGCTGCCCCCCAGCGCGGTCAGTGGCCCGTTCGTGATCGACGATCTCAACCCGCCCGCGTCATATGAGTAGTGGCCGTTGGGCGCATAATAGGACGCGACGTACGTGGTGCCGGCCGTAATCGCGACCGGAGTCGCGAACGCGACGGTCTGCCATCCCTGCGCAGTTCCGTCGGAAGTGGTCGCCTGAGCGAGTTCGGTGCCGCTCGAGGTCCACAGCGTCACGACCTGGGTACCGGTATTGGCAGACGCCTTGTAGAAACGAATCCCAGTGATCGAACCGCTCTCAGCGGCTTGGAAGCTGACGCCAAGATTGACCGAGTTTCCATCACCGGAATCGACTTTGGCCGGTGTATCCGAGCCAAAGATCGTGTCAGGGGAAGGATCTGCAACCGCAGCGGACACTACGGGCGAGGCCAGCACGCAGCACAGCATCGCGGCAAGCACCGCTGCGAGTGAATAGCGTTTCATAGAACTCCTTTCGGCGAAATCAGGCCAGTCATGGGCGACCACGAGGCCAGTGAGCGAACCTCTCGCCCCACCGGCCCGCGGATGCATCGACTTACCGCCTGAGCTTGAGAGTCATCCGGCTGCGCTGACCCTGCGCGTGGGTCTCGCATTGCGGCCGGCGCATCATTTGCTTTGTTGGGTACCGCAGAATTCTCCGCGCACGGGCCCCGGCGCTGCGCGAGGAGCCTACGCGAGGCGGGTGCCCTTGGCTCAGGCAGGAACGACAACACGAGCCCAAATGAGCGCGAATTGATCAATCTGTTTCCTTTTTGTGGCTTGGTGCCTACGAGGTGAGCTGACGGGCTCGCGCGTTGACGCGCTACGGTCCCTTACGGGTCCGATTCGCCCCGACGGTGTCTATTGACTCCGCAAGTGGTTCCCCCGTCGACGGCCCGCGGACGGACAGTCGTTCGGCGTATCAGACGATGACTATACGCGAACTTGCGTTTTCGTGTTGTGAAAGAACGGAAAACGCACGATCAAAGTATCGCTTGACTTTTGTGGCAAGAATCACTATCGCGGCAAACGGCCTCGTTGCCGCAAGGGCGACAGCATCCGTGGCCGCCCCCAAAGCACAAAGCGCACTATCGCGCGCCGCGTGCGAGCGGCGCGTCCGCCCAATCAGGCCCTTTAGGACGCGTGCCCTCAGCAGCGGACGCTGGTGCCGTTGTCGTCGTATACGTTGGCGCTCCACACGTCAGGGCTCGAGCAGTCGATGTTCATAGCGATCCCGCCCACGCCGACGTTCGGCCAGTATCCGTTCGCGTCCCCCGTATAGCTGTCCGCTTCCGAAGACGAGCCGGTGTAGCCGTTGCAGGCGCGACCGCCGTCGCTGGTCTCCGTCAACGGGCCGGTCGTGCAGCGAGCGAAGTGATCATCGGTGAAGTCGCTCGTCACCGTACTACCACCCTCATACACGTAGTCGCCACCCGCCAACAGGCTGTCCTGCACCTCCAGCGTCGTCCCAGCCGGCGGCGCCGGCGAGTTGGACGTGAAGAACACAGCCACCTGCGACGTGTCCTCAGGCGCCACGAACATCGTGTCGTGCTCGAACACCAACGGTCCACCGCTGTCGTACACCGCCTCACGATGATCGTCGGTGCCGTCCATCCCATTCGCGATCACGTAGCTATCACTGACCGTCTCGCTCCCATCATGAATGCACTCACCACAGTTGTAGAAGTAGTCGTCATCCATCGTCGCCGGCTCGCTGCTCCAGTTATAGATCGCCGACTCCATACTCGAAGAGTCGCTGTCTGCCGCCCCGGCGCTCGTGTTCTCCACGACCGTGTTATCCGCCCCGTGCTCCAGGTAGATGCTCGGACCAGAGTCCGAATCCGGCGTAATCACGCAAACGTTATCGATCGTCACATCCGGCTTATCCACATACAGCATCCCGTTGATCGTCTCATCCTGAATCGTCTGCCCACTCGAGGAAGTCGTAACGTCACCGACCTGCGTCATGCTCGCGCACGACTGCGCCGGACCGACATGCGCGCTGCTACCAGCAGGAGCAGCCGGATCCGGATAACCACACAGCATCGGCGACGCGAAGCAGTTCAGCGTCCGCCGGCCACCGGAGCTGCCCGGCGACGTCACTGTCGCGGAGGGACCGCCGCTCACCGGCGTGGATCGAGCGCCGGCCGGCATGAAGTCGACGTCCACCCAGTAGTTATCGGACTCGTAAGCGCGCGTGGGGAAGATCGTGCGAGAGGCATACGTGTAGACGCCGTCCGTGCCGCCCAACGCCCTCAATGGTCCGTTGCTGACCGGCGAGCGCAAGCCGTGCTCGTTGTAGGAGTAGTGGCCGTGCGGCGCGTAGTAGGACGCGACGTATGTCGCCCCGGCGCCGATCCGGACCGCCGCCCGGAACTTGACGTCCTGCCACCCGAACGCATCCCCGCCGGAGGCCTTTGCCGACGCCAGTTCGGCGCCCCGCTTGGTCCATAGCGCGACGACGTGTGTACCGGTATTGATCGCGGCCTTGTAGAAGCGGATACCTGTAATCCAGCCGGGCATATCGGCCTGGAATCTGACGCCGAGGTTGATCGCATTGCCGTCATTGGAGGCGACGGCGGCCGGTTTGGCGTTACCGAAGATGGTGTCCGGAGAGAAACTCGCGTTCGCGCACGCCCCCGGTGTGACCAGGGTCGCGCCAAGCACAGCCGTAGCGAGGCCGGCGACGAATAAATCGCGTTTCATCAAAGTCCTGTTGTCGGTTTCGCCTACGAGGTGAGCTGACGGGCTCGCGCCTGATCGCGCTACGGTCCTTTGCAGGTCCGATTCGCCCCGACGGTGTCTATTGACTCCGCAAGTGGTTCCCCCGCCGGCAGTCCGCAGACGGCCTGCCGATCGGCGTTCTGGCAAACACTACACGCGGGTTCTCGTCCTCGCGTCATGTCGACCCCCAAGAGACCGCTTCGCAGCGCTCACGGAATGGTGTGGTCGCCCAATGTCAATTTTCGAGCCTGCACGGACGTTCAGGCTCTGCACGCATCGGATCGATCGTCCAGACGCGCCTGCCGAACGACCGCGCCCCGGCCGATGGCCGGGGCGCGGAAGTCGTCGAGCTCTTCGAGCCAGACGAGGCGCTCGCGAATCACGCAAGCACCGGTTGTCTGTCCGAGGAACTACGGGCAGCTGACGGAGGCGCCGTCGTCGTCATACACGTTGGCGCTCCACACGTCAGGGCTCGAGCAGTCGATGTCCATAGCGATCCCGCCCACGCCGACGTTCGGCCAGTACCCGTTTGCGTCCCACGTGTACTTGGCGTCGCTGTCCGAAGAAGAGCCGGTGTAGCCGTCACAGGCGGTGCCGCCGTCGCTGGTCTCCGTCATCGGGCCGGTCGTGCAGCGAGCGAAGTGATCGTCGGTGAAGTTGCTCGTCACCGTGCTACCACCCTCATACACGTAGTCGCCACCCGCCAACAGGCTGTCCTGCACTTCCAGCGTCGTCCCAGCCGGCGGCGCCGGCGCGTTGGACGTGAAGAACACGGCCACCTGCGGCGTGTCCTCAGGCGCCACGAACATCGTGTCGTGGTCGAACACCACTTGTCCACCGCTGTCGTACATCGCCTCACGGTGGTCGCTGGTGCCGTCCATCCCGTTCGCGTTCACGTAGCTGTTACTGACCGTCTCGCTGCCGTCATGAATGCACTCACCACAGTTGTAGAAGTAGTCGTCATCCATCGTCGCCGGCTGGCTGCTCCAGTTATAGATCGCCGACTCCATAGTCGAAGCGTCCCGATCAACGGCGCCCGCGCTCGTGTTCTCCACGACCGTGTTATCCGCCCCGCTCTCCAGGTAGATGCTCGGACCAGAGTCCGAATCCGGCGTGATCACGCAAACGTTATCGATCGTCACGTTCGGCTCATTCACATAGAGCATCCCGTTGATCGTCTCATTCTGAATCGTCTGCCCACTCGAGGAGGTCGTGACGTTGCCGTTTACCTGCGTCATGCTCGAGCACGACTGCGCCGGACCGACATGCGCGGTATTCCCGGCAGGTGCAGCCGGATCCGGATAGCCACACAGCATCGGCGACGCGAAGCAGTTCAGCGTCTGGAGACCAGTGCTGCCGCCGCCGCTGCTCGCAGCCGTAACTGTCGCGGTCGCTGCCGAGCTGGCAGAAGTGGATCCACCGCCGTTCGTGGCGGTCACGACGGCGTCGATCGTGTCGCCGACGTCCGAGGATTGAACCGTGTACGAGGAGGCCGTGGCTCCACTGATGCTCTGGCAGCTGCTGCCCGTGCAGTGCTGCCACGCATAGCCGTACGACGTGGGGCTGCCCGACCATGAGCCGGTGGTTGCGTTCAGCGTGTCGCCTTGCTGGGCCGTTCCGCTGATCGACGGCAGCGCCGTGTTCGCCGGCGCCGGCGTGCTCACCGGCGGCGGCGTGCTCACCGGCGGGGGCGTGCTACCGGAGCCCGACCCTGGCACGAAATTGACGTCCACGTAATAGTTCGAAGCGTTCCACGCGCTGCTCGGGAAGCTTGGCGAGCTGCCGTAGGCGTAGACGCCATCGGCACTGGTGCTGTTTCCGATCGCCGTCAGAGGCCCATTCGCGACCGACGAGCTCAGACCATTCTGGTCATCCGAATAGTGCCCTGCAGGGGCGTAATAGCCGGCGACATAGGTCGTTCCAGCGCTGATCGCAACCGGACTCGAGAAGTTGACCGACTGCCAGCCGGAAGCCGTCTCGTTGCTGAACGTCGCCTGGGCTAGCAAGCTGCCGGCGGAGGTCCAGAGTGAACCGACGTGCGTCCCGGTATTGGTCGAAGCCTTGTAGAAGCGGACACCCGTGATCGTTCCAGCCTCATCCGACGTGAACTTCATCCCGAGCTCCACAGCGGTGCCGTCGCCTGCATCGACCGCGGTCGGGGTGATGTTCCCGAACACCGTGTCAGCAGTTGCGGGCGGTGTCGCAGTAGTCGTGGTGGTCGTGGACGTCGTCGACGTGGTCGTCGGCGTCGACGTGGTGGACGTCGTAGTCGTCGTCGGCGTGCTCGTCGTGGTAGTCGTCGTCGGCGTGCTCGTCGTGGTGCTGGTCGTTGGGGTCGTACTGGTGGTCGTGGTCGTAGTGGTGGACGAGGCCACAAAATCTACGTCGACCCAATAGTTATCAGCCTGGTAGCTGCTCGTCGGAAACGCGCTCGTCGAACCGTAGACATATTCGCCGTTTCCGCCCGCGCTGTTGGCAACCGCCGTAAGTGGGCCGTTGGTGACGGCCGACTGCAGTCCCTCCGCAGTGGCGGAGTAATGGCCCTTGGGGTCAAGATAACCGGCCACGTAAGTCGTTCCGGGGCTGATTGCAACCGGAGTGGCGAAGTTGACAGTCTGCCAGCCTGAGGCCGTCTCGTTGGTGAACGTGGCCTGAGCCAGCAGCGTGCCAGTCGAATTCCACAACGACCCGACGTGAGTGCCGGTGTTGGTAGAAGCCTTGTAGAAACGGATGCCGGTTATCGACCCGGCCTCCGATGCCGTGAACTTCACTCCAAGCTCAACTGCGTTGGAGTCACCCGAGTCGACCTTTGCCGGCGTTGCACTGCCGAAGATCGTATTGGGGGAAGTGGTTGCTGCCTGGGCCGCCGTTAGCGCCATCGCCGATGCCGCCCCCGCGACAAGGAAAGCAGATGACAGCACGGAAAGCAGCGCGTCTTTACGTCGCATGCAGGAACTAGCTCCTCGCTAGAGTTCTTGAGGAAAATTGCCACCCGGTAAGGCTTGTGTTACAACAACCTCGTGAGCTAACACACCAAACGACTCACGAGGTCACTGCGCCGGTTACTCGGTTACATGAGGCCGGTTTGTAGAAACCGTGGACGTTTGTACTAGTGCCTGACTGCTACTGATTAACTTTGTTGACTACATGCGCTAACGGCTGCGATGAAGTTTGCACAAAGGCAGCTACCTTGCTTGTAACTCATGCCACTTACTATTTGGTGCTGTTGCGCGCGTTTAGTTAAGTAACAAGCTGTTTGGACGATTAAGGGAAGCAGGCGCGGGCCTGCCCGGGTCGGTCCGAGCCCACGCGGCTAGACGCGCTTACGCGGCCGTGTTCTAGCGGACAATCCGACACGCGGCCTGCGTCGTTTGTCCGTTCGATGTCGATATTCGAGCCGATACGGACGAGCCGCCGCTACACGCGACGGATCGTCCGCCCGGACACGCTATCCGGCGCTCCACGTGCCGGATCGTCCGCCAGCACACGCCATCCGGCGCTCTACGCGACGGATCGTCCGCCCGCACACGCTATTCGGCTGTCTGCGAACTCGGGGCCGCTGCCGCCGGTTCGCGCGCTGCCGCCGGTTCGCGCGCCGCCGCCGGTTCGCGCGCCGCCGCCGGTTCGCGCGCTGCCGCCAGTTCGCTGGAGGGGTCAAGGCAGGCTCGGCTGCCCCGCGCGCCGGCAGCTCCGCGAGCCGAGCGACGCTGTCCGTGATCAAACCAACGGGGCAGCCGAGCACGCCCGCCGGCACTTACAGGTAGTTGAGGGCTCGTAGAACCCCAAGGGCCACTCAAGAGCGGCGCCAACGGCCGGCTGCTCGAGAGCGGCGCCAACGGCTGATCAAGAGCAGCGCCAACAACGGCCGCTCAGGAGAGCAGCGCTAACGACGACCGCTCAAGAGGCGCCGCGGAGCGTCAGGATCGCCGGGATCGTGCGCAGCAGGATCCAGATGTTGAGCGCGAACGAGCGCCGTCTGACGTACTCGAGGTCTAGCTCGATCATCTGCTCGATCGTAAGCTCGCAGCGACCGCTCACCTGCCAGAGCCCGGTCACGCCCGGCTTCACGTCGAACCGGCCAACCCATTCGGGCCGGTAATGCTCTACTTCGTAGGGAATCGGTGGGCGCGGCCCGACCAGCGACATGTCGCCGCGGATCACGTTCCATAGCTGCGGCAACTCGTCAAGGCTCGTGCGCCGCAGGAAGCTGCCGACGCGAGTGACGCGCGCGTCGCCGTTGAGCTTGAAGCGGGGGCCCGCGGCCGTCTGGGCCGGCTGCGCGCCGGCGATCAAGGCAAGCACGAACTCGCGGTGGACGTCATGGCTGACGCCCGCCCGCATGGTTCGGAACTTGTTGACCGTGAACTGCTGCATCGAACGCCCCAGCCGCACCTGCCGAAAAATCACCGGACCCTCCGACTCGACGCGGATCGCCAGCGCGATCAGCGCCATCACCGGTGCGAGAAGGATCAGCGCCAACGAGGCGATGACCACATCGACGATCCGGCAGGCCAACTCGCCCGCCGGTGAGAGCGTCCCAGTGATCGGCGTCCGTACGGCAGCCAACTTCGGTCGATCGCTTGCCCCTGTGCTCATAACATCCGCCCTGTGAATCAACGCGCGCTCGGCGCAGCCACTTGCGCGTGGCTCACGCGGCCTTGAGGTGTCGCGTGCGCGTCTGCGGAGAGGACTCCAGGCGCCGCAACTCCTGCTGGAGCGCTCGACGGCCGCGATGATGCAGGCCATGGATCGAGCCTTCCGTGCGTCCCATGCGGGTGGCGATCTCGCCCGGCGTCATGCCCATTACATGCCGCAGGATCACGACCTGACGCTGGTCATCCGGCAGCGTCGCCAGCGCCGCCCTAACCGTAAGCGCCGCGTCGATGTCGTGCTCGCCGCCCTGCGTATCGCCGCTCAGCACCTCTTCGCACGGGATCGCGCGGTTGGCACGCAGGTGATCGATCGCGAGGTTCCGAGCCAGTCGCAGCAGCCACGCGAAGAACGGGATCCCACGGTCGTCGTATTTGCTCAGCACCGTCATGAGCTTTGTGAAGACGTGCTGCGTAACGTCCTCCGCCTCGTGCTCGTCGCGCACGATGCTGCGCACATATCCGTAGACGTTGTGCGAGTAGCGGATATAAAGGAAGCGCAGCGCCTCCCGGTCGCCCTGCTTGGCGCGCGTGACCGCCAACTGCGTCTGGCGCAGCGCCGCCGGCGAATCGTCAAATGTGCTGCGGACGCGGAAGCCGATCGGCGTCGGCGGCGCTATTCCGAGCCGCGAATCGTACGCGGTCCTGCCAGTGCCCCCCGCCGAGTCTGCGCTGCGAGCGGCGCCCGCCGGTTTGTCGGCGCGCGCAGCAGTGATCGAATTCGCGGTACTCGCGGCACCGATCGAATGCGGTCCATACATCGGATCTCCCCCTGTGAACTGTAGTTGGCAGCCAACCGCGAATTCCCGGTCCAAGCTGCGTTGTTGATAGCGAGTATCCGAATTGCGGCGCACCGGTTCAATGAACGCACAGGATCATTGGAGCGTTCATGAGCATGAACGGAAGTTGCGGCCCAACGCCAGAGGTTGCCCGGCAACCTGGCTGCGCCCTTCTACCCGCGCGTTTATGCCAGAATACTTTTCGTGGCGCACCGGCGTTTGGTTCGGAGCGATGCGGGGCGTTTTTTGGGGCACCCAGCGGGATCCTTCGAAGTTGACGCACGGTTGGGCGTGCACTAACGTGATGCGCGGTTGGGCGTGCATCAGGACTAAAGGACTACAGGGGGATGCAGTTGTCGGCCATAGGTTCGTTGTGGGTCGGTGGGCGCCCGGCGCGTAGGCCAAGCGCGCAGCTGGCAAGGTCAATCAAGGTCCGGAGGCCCCTGGATCTTGGCGGCTGGCCGGCGATGCTGGTGCTCGGCTCGCTCGCCGCGCTCGCGGTCGGGGCACTGCCGCCGCAGGGCCTCCGCGACTCGAGCCTGCGCACGGCGATGGAGACCGGCGCGGTGCTCGCAGCGCTGCTGGCCGTCTCGACGCTGCGCCGCCAGTTCCTGCAGACCGGACAGCGCCGGGAGCTGCTGCTGCTCACCGGCACGACGATCCTCGGCGTCGTCGAGCTGCTCTCGTTCGGCGCCCCCGCAATCCTGCACACCGGCGGCGGTGCAGACCTCGCGACCGCGGCGACGCTCGCGACGCTGCTGGCAGGTGGGTGCTTCGCGGCGGGCATGCTCAGCGAGCAATCGGCCGCGCCCTCTGACCGGCGCCTGTGGGGATCGATCGCGCTCGCGGCGGGGACCGGCGCGGCCATGTCCGCCGAGCTCGCCGCCAAGTTGCTCGGCAGCCCTATCGTGATTGCCCGATCTCACTCCGGCGTCGATCCCATAGCGTCGTTCCCGCATCTGGCCGTGACGGCGCTGATGGTCGCGGCGGTGCTGATGATCGGGTTCGTCGGCACGCGCTTCGCCGGCGATGTGCGCGCGCCCGCGGGCGCGCGTCTGCTAGCTGGAGCGTCGGTGCTACTCACGGTCGACGTGCTCGCACGCGGCCTGCAGGCCCAGCCGCCACCCGACGCGGTCTCATTCAGTGTGTGCGTGCGTCTGCTGGCGTTCGTGCTGCTCGCGCTCGGCGCGTTACGTCAGTCCGAGTCGCTGCGCACGCAGGCAGCGATCACGTTGGCCGAAAGGGAGCGGCGACGGCTGGCGCAGGACCTGCACGACGGTCTCTGCCAGGATCTCGCGTTCATCGTGTCGACGTGCGCGCACTTCTCGGCGCCAGGAACCGGAGAGCATCCGCTCGCGCTCGCCGCCAGTCGTGCGCTAGCGGCCTCGCGCGGCGAGATCACCGACCTCTCGGCATCTCACGCGAGCGACGTCCACTCCGCGTTGCAGCGGATCGGCACCGAGCTTGCGCTGCGCCACGGCATCACGGTGCAGGTGCGCACGCGCGACATCGAGCTGCGCGGCGCCGAGCGCGATTGCGTGGTGCGGATCGCGCGCGAGGCGATCGTGAACGCCGCCAAGCACGGCGCGGCCCGCAACGTGACCGTCGCGCTGGCGCGTGAGGACGGAGCAGTCGTGCTGCGCGTCGCCGACGACGGGCGCGGGCTCGCCGCGGCGCCCCGCCGGCGCGAGGGATTCGGGATGACCAGCATGCGCGAACGCGCCGCTTCGATCGGCGCTCGGCTTGAGGCGCACGCCTCGAGCCGAGGCGGCACCGAGATCGAAGTCGTGCTTCCTTGAGCAGCCCGGCTGTACGCGTGCTGGTCGCCGACCACGCGCCCACGCGTCTCGGCGTGCGCCTGGCGCTGGCAGGGCAGGTCGAGATCTGCGCCGAGGTCGACAGCTTCAAGCTGGCGCTCGCGGCGGCCCGCGAATTGCGCCCGAAGGTCTGCCTGATCGGCTGCTCATTGCCCGGCGGCGGCTTGAACGCGGTCCGCGAGATCTGCCGGTCCGTTCCCGAATCCGCCGTGATCATGCTGTCGGACGGCGACGGCGACGGCGCCGGCGATCTGGTCAGCGCCGTGCGCGCGGGCGCGGTCGGCTATGTGCCCGCAGGCTTCGACGCCGACTCGCTGCGCCGGGCCCTGAGGTCGGTGCTCGCCGAGGAGGCCGCCGTGCCACGCTCGATGGTGCTCGACCTCGTCAACGAGTTACGTCACTTGCAGCGCGCCTCGGAGGAGCACCTGACCCTAAGGGAGGCTGAGATCCTATCGATGTTGCGCCGCGGCAAATCGACGACGGTGATCGCCTCGTCGCTGGACATCTCCTCCGTCACCGTCAGGCGTCACATCTCCAAGCTCATGCAGAAAGCCGGCGTCGGTGACCGTGACGAACTGATGCGAGTGACCTCGGAGCCGAATCCGACAACGAATGCGAACACGCATGAACGCTCGGATGTGACCTTAGGCTCATAGCTTCATCATGCCGCGGGCAGGAAAAATGCTTGCAGCGCGATGAACAATCCTACGGACTCAGCAACGCCCCCGAACGGGAACCACGGCGATCCCGCCGCAGCCGGGCTGCGAGAGACCATTGAAGCCCCCAAGGCTGCGATCGAGGACGCGATCGATGCCGGCTGCGGCTCATTGATCGCGCTCCAAGCCAGCCTCGCCAGCGTCGACGAAATGCCGGGCGAGCATCACCGCGAGCAAGCCTTGATCAGGAGCGCGATCGACCTTATTCGGGCGTTGATCTCTGACTTGCAGAGCCTGCGCAGCGGCAGCCCGATGGCGCTCGGCTTCGTGAGCGGCCGCCAGCGCCGCCAGGTCAAGCGCCGCGACTGAGCGCCGGCTCGCAGCGCCGGCTCGCAACGCCGGGTCGCAGCGCCGGCTCGCCAACACCGGGTCGCAACGCCGGCTCGCAACGCCGGCTCAGACGAGCCCGCGCCGTACGGCGTAGATCGCCGCCTGGACACGGTTGGAGACGACCAGCTTGGCGAGGATCTTCGACAGGTGGTTCTTGGCCGTGCGCGGGCTGATGTGCAGCTCCGCTGCGATCTCGGCGTTCTCCATCCCCCGCGCGACCAGCCGAAGGATCTCTAGCTCCCGCGGCGATAGCGCCTCCAGCGGGTCCGGCGCGGCCGTCGGAGCCACGTGATAGCTGCGGACTCGGTCGAGCATCGCCGTGGCGGCGCGTGGGGACAGCCAAGCGTTGCCGCCGGCCGCCGCTCTGACCGCGGCCATGATGTCGCCGACGGGCGTGTCCTTCAGCAGATAGCCGCAGGCGCCCGCGACCACCGCGGCCTCCACGTCGCGCTCGTCGCTGGCCACGGTCAACGCGATCACCCTCGCAGATGGCTGCGCGGCGATGATCTCCCTGATCGCGTCGATACCGTCGAGATCCTCCATCCGCAGGTCCATCAGGACCACGTCAGGGCGCAACTCGCGGGCGAGTCGCACGCCCATTCGCCCGCGCGAAGCCTGCGCGACGATCTCGAAGTCCTGTTCGCCGTCGAGGATGCTCGCGAGCCCCGTGCGGAACAGGTCGTGGTCATCGACGATCAGAACTCCGATGCGAGCCGGCGTCGGTAGCTGGTCCTCTAACACCGTTTAACTGTCGCATGCGACGAGGCCCAACGCAAATCGGCATCACCATAAACCAACACCCGGTGCGCAAGCAGGGCCCTGCCGCCAACGTTCAGTCTCCTGAAAGCGCAAGGCAACAGGGCGCAAGCAAACAGGGCACGAGTATTCAGGAGGCTCAGTGAGCGTAGTTACGCAGGAATCGGATCGGGAGGTGAGCGTCCCGTTCATGGCGCTTGGGCGACTGCACGCCGAACTGGAGCGCGAGCTGCTCGCGGCATTCGAGCGCGTCCTAGCGAGCAGCGGCTTCATCCTCGGCGAAGAGGTCGAGCGCTTCGAGGCGCAATTCGCGGCGTACTGCGAGGCCGATCACTGCATCGGCGTCGGGTCCGGCACGGCGGCGCTGGCGCTGACGCTGCAGGCCGCGGGCATCGGCCGTGGCGACGAGGTGATCGTCCCAGCGCACACGTTCATCGCAACGGCGGCCGCGGTCGCGCACACCGGCGCCGTCCCGGTGCTCTGCGACGTCGAGCGCGGCACCGGCTTGATCGATCCTGACGCCGCGCGATCGCTGCTCTCGCCGCGGACCGCGGCCGTGATGCCCGTGCACCTCTACGGCCAGGCTGCCGACATCGACGCGATCAGGGCGTTCGCAGACCCAGCCGGGCTGTTCGTGCTCGAGGACTCCGCGCAGGCGCACGGCGCCCGCTACCGTGGCCGGCGTGCCGGCTCGCTGGGAGCCGCCGCCGGCTTCTCGTTCTACCCGAGCAAGAACCTCGGCGCGCTGGGCGACGGCGGCGCGGTTTGCACGAGCGACGCCGAGCTGGCGGCGCGCGTGCGGCGTCTGCGCGACCTCGGCCGCCAGGCGGGCGAGCACCTCGAGCTCGGCTTCAACGAGCGTCTCGACGGCCTGCAGGCGGCGCTGCTCGCCGTCAAGCTGCCGTACCTCGACGCCTGGAACGCCGCTCGGCGCGAGCTCGCCGGGCGCTACCGCGAAGCGCTGGCAGAGCACGTCGAGCTGCTGGAGGAGCGGCCCGAGAGCCCTTGCATCTATCACCTGTTCCCGATCCGCGTGGCCGGGCGCGACCAGTTCGCGCGGGCACTGAAAGCCCGCGGCGTGCAGACCGGCGTGCATTACCACCCGGCGGTCGACGGCCACCCGGCCTGGCGCGGGCACGAGCTGCAGGCGGGGCAGTCGCCCGAGGCGCAGGCCTGGGCGGCGCGGGAGCTGTCACTGCCGATGCACCCGCATCTGCTCGAGCACGAGCTCGAGCACGTCGTGCAGGCCGTCCGCGAGGTTTGCGGCGCTCTGCAGAGTCCGGACGGAGTGAGGAACTGAGATGCTCGAGTCGATCGACGGCTTTAGAAGCGACGGCGACCGCAGCGCCAACATTCGCGTGGCGGTCGTCGGACTGGGCTACTGGGGCCCAAACCTGATCAGGGTGCTCGCTGAGCAGGAAAACACCGACCTCGCCTGGATCTGCGACCTCGATCACGATCGCCTGGCGCAGTTCCGCCGGCGCTATCCGCAGGCCCGCGGCACGACGCAGTTCCTGCGCGTGCTGAGCGACCCCAGCGTCGACGCGATCGTGATCGCGACGCCAGTGCATACCCACTACGACCTAGCTGCGCAGTCGCTGCGGGCCGGCAAGCACACGTTCGTCGAGAAGCCGCTGGCGTCGTCGGGCCAGCTCGCCGACGACCTGGTCGAGCTCGCCGACAACGCTGAGCGCTTGCTGATGTGCGGCCACACGTTCATCTACAGCCCGCCGGTGCGGGCCGTCAAGCGCATGCTCTCGGCTGGCACGCTCGGAGACATCTACTTCATCTCCGCCAGCCGCGTCAACCTCGGCCTGCACCAGCGCGACGTGAGCGTCATCTGGGACCTCGCTCCGCACGACTTCTCGATTCTGCTCTACTGGCTGGGCGAGCTGCCGGTCTCGATCCGTGCGGTTGGCCGCGACTCGATCGTCAAGGGGATCGCCGACGTCGCGTTCATCACGATGAGCTACGCCTCGGGCATCATCGTCAACGTCGAGCTGAGCTGGCTGGCGCCGAGCAAGCTGCGCCGCACGGTGCTGGTCGGCAGCGAGCGGATGGTGATCTACGATGACGGCAACGCCGAGCCGGTGCGCGTGTTCGATCGCGGCGTCGTATACCGCGACCCCGAGACCTTCGGCGAGTACCACCTGTCCTATCGCAGCGGCGACATCCTCTCGCCCAAGATCGAGTCCTACGAGCCGCTCGTGCTCGAGATGCGGGACTTCCTCGACGCCGCCCGCTCGGGGCGGCGCCTGCGTTACCACACGGCGATGGCGCGCAGCGTCGTACGCATGATCGAAGCGGCCGAGCTGTCGGTGGCGCTCGGCGGCGAGGCTGTCGAGCTCGATCAGTCCGACGTCGCCGAGTCGCTGGCGCTGCCGCACGCCGCCGTGCGTGCATAGCGCGGTACGCCCATAGCCCGGTGCGGCGCCGATAGCCGGGTGCGCGCATCGTGGTGCCCGATGATTCCGAGCGCTATGCTTCCGATAGCATGGCGGTCGGAATCATCGGGCTCGGGTATGTGGGGCTGCCGCTTGTGGTTGCGTTCGCTGCGGCTGGCGAGGAGGTGCTCGCGGTCGATATCGATCAGCGCAAGGTCGACGCGGTCAATGCCGGAGAGTCCTACATCGAGGATGTGCCCTCCGAGGTGCTGCGGGGGGTCCTGGGACGCGTGCACGCGAGCACGCACTTCGCGCCGCTGGCGCGCACCGATGCGGTCGTGATCTGCGTCCCGACGCCGCTGACCCCTAACCGCGAACCCGACCTCGGGCCCCTGGACGCCGCCGCGGAGGCGCTCGCGCACGTCCTGCAGGAAGGGCAGCTGGTGGTGCTGGAGTCCACCACCTACCCGGGGACCACCCGAGAGAGCCTCGTACCCCGGCTCGAGCGCCACTCCGGCCTGAAAGTCGGGGAGAACCTCAGCGTCGCGTTCTCGCCCGAGCGCGTGGACCCCGGGCGCACCGACTACACGCTGCGCAACACCCCGAAGGTGATCGGCGGCGTCACCGACCGCTGCACCGAGCGCGCCGCCGAGCTCTACAGCCGCGTCTGCGACCACATCATCAAGGTCTCCTCCCCCGACGCCGCCGAGATGACCAAGCTGCTGGAGAACATCTTCCGCTCGGTCAACATCGCCCTGGTCAACGAGCTCGCGATCCTCGCCGACCGCATGGGCATCAACATCTGGGAAGTCGTCGACGCCGCCACCACCAAGCCCTACGGGTTCATGCGCTTCGAACCCGGCCCCGGGATGGGCGGCCACTGCCTGCCCGTCGACCCGTTCTACCTCACCTGGCGCGCGCGCGAATTCCACATGTCGACCGAGTTCATCGAGCTCGCCGGCAAGATCAACCAGCAGATGCCCTACCACTGCGTGGAGCGGATCGAGCTCGCGCTCAACAACGCCTCCAAGCCGATCAAGGGCTCGAAGATCGCGATCCTCGGCGTCAGCTACAAGGGCGGTATCGGCGACATCCGCGAATCGCCGGCGCTACGCATCATCGAAGAGCTCGCCGGACGCGGCGCCCAGCTCGTCTACCACGACCCGTTCGTCCCTGCGCTCCCGAAGCTCGCGCTCACCAGCACCGAGCTGCAGGAGGCCGTCGTCGACGCCGACGCCGTCGTCCTGGTCACCGCCCACCCTGGCATCGACCTGCTCCAGATCGCCCGCGACAGCGCCCTGTTCATCGATCTGCGCGGGGTCACCCGCGGGATCACCGGCGGAAACCTCGTCCGCCTTTAGAGCTCGGCCAGCGTGTCCGGACGGACAAACCTCTGCCGGGAGCGGCCGATTGTCCATACAGGCGCGAAAATCGACATCGAACGGACAAATCGACCCATGCGAAGGTAAATTTGTCCACTCAAGCACGCTGTGCGCTGGAACAGGCCCGCGCAAGCGCGCCCACGCGCGCGCCAGTTCGCGGCGAGCCCATCCTGCGCACCAATTTGAGTTCAATCGTCCGCGGAGGTGAAGCGCGGCTCAGCGGATCGGGGCGGCGGTCGAGTCGCGCAGCACGAGGCTGGTCCCGAGCTCGACGTGCAGCGCCTCGATGCGCTGCCCGGTCAGCAGCCGCACGAGCTGCGCGACCGCCATCCGCCCCATCTCCGCCAGCGGCTGGCGCACGGTGCTCAATGCCGGCGTGACGATCGCCGCCTCGAACGTGTCGTCGAAGCCGACGACCGACAGCTCCTGTGGGATCCGGATCCCACGCTTGTGGGCGGCCTGCATCGCGCCGATCGCGAGCATGTCGTTGAAGGCGAAGAGCGCGGTCGGCGGGTCGTCGAGGTCGAGCAGAGTCAGGGCGGCCCGCAGGCCGCCCTCGACATGCCAGTCCGACTCGACCTCCAGCTCCGGGTCGGGAATCAGGCCGATCGCGGCGTGGGCGCCGCGGTAGCCGCGCCGGCGCTCCTCGGTGGCGATCCAGCCGCGGGGGCCGGTGATCGCGCCGATCCGCCGGTGCCCGAGTCCGAGCAGGTGCTCGACGGCTTCGCTGGCGCCCGAGGAATGCGCCGCCGAGACTGTCGGGATGCCATCGCCCGGCGGCTTGTGCGGGTCGACGATCACGAACCGGTAGCCGTGCTCGTGCAGCGCCGAGAGCTCTTCGCCGGACTCCTCGGGCAGGATCAGCAGGGCGCCGTCGGTGGTGCCCTCCATCAGTCGCTCGAGCAACGTCACCTCGCGCGCGTGCTCGTGATGAGTCGGGCACAGCACCATCCGCATGTCGTGGTCGTAGAGCGCTTCGGCGGCGCCCGACAGGATCACCGAGAAGTAGGAGTGGTGCAGCACCGGCAGCGTCACCCCGACCAACCCAGTGCGCCCACCCGACAGCCCGCGCGCCGTGCGGTTGGTGCTGTAGCCGTGCTCGCGCACGACCTGCATGACGGCCTTGCGCGCGCGCTCTGAAACGTCGGCACGCCCGTTGATCACGCGCGAGACGGTCGCGGTCGAGACGCCGGCGAGGCTCGCGACCTCGCGGATCGTCAGGCGCGACTGACCGTTGCCGTCGCTGAGAGATTCGGCAGGCATGTTCCGGAACGTTACAGGAAAAAGCGCCTAAGGAAGGCGACTGATCCAACAGAAAGTTCATGTTTTTGGCGGTTGACACGAGCGCAACGTTTCCGGTAGCGTTTCCAGCGTCCGCTGCGTTTGGGCTCGGGCCGCAGGCCACGTGAGCTCTGGGCCCAGCGCACCGGCGTAACGAGGAGGACGTAACCGATGTGGTTTGTCGTACGCAGGCTCGGTTTTTACGTAGTGGCGGCGTGGGCGGCAATCACCGTCAACTTCGCGATCCCGCGCGTCATGCCCGGCAACGCCGTGGACGCGATGCTCGCCAAGTACCCGCGCCTGGGCCCCTCGTCGCTGCAGGCGCTGCAGGCCGAGTTCGGTGCCGGCAGCCACGGCAGCCTCCTGTCGCAGTACGTTTCCTACCTCGGGGATCTCGCCCACGGCAATCTCGGGCTGTCGATCACCGAGTACCCGGCCAAGGTCACGACGATCATCGGGCAGACGCTGCCCTGGACGCTGATCCTGGTCGGGACCGCAACGATCATCAGCTTCGCGCTGGGCACGCTGCTGGGGATCGTCTCCGCCTGGCGGCGCGGCGGCTGGCTGGACCGGGCGCTGCCCGGGTTCATGTTCCTGCAGGCGACCCCCTACTTCTTCCTGGCGCTGGTCGCGATCGAGCTGTTCGCGCTCAAGTGGCGCCTGTTCCCGTTCGGGCAGGGCTACTCGCTGGGGCTCTCCCCCGGCTGGAACTGGCCGTTCCTGTCGAGCGCGATCTACCACTCGATCCTGCCGGCGCTGACGATCGTCCTGACCTCGATGGGCGGCTGGATGCTGCAGATGCGCAACATGATGCTGACGACGATCTCCGAGGACTACATCCTCGTGGCGCAGGCCAAGGGCCTGTCCGGGCGCCGGGTGATGTTCACCTACGCCGCCCGCAACGCGATCCTGCCGAACATCGCGGGGTTTGCGCTGTCGATCGGGTTCGTCGTGGCCGGAGCGCTGGTGATGGAGATCGTGTTCTCCTACCCGGGGGTGGGGCTGACGCTCTACAACGCCGTCACCTCCGATGACTATCCGCTGCTGCAGGGCATCTTCCTGGTGATCTCGCTGTCGGTGCTGCTGGCCTCGCTGATCGCGGACGTGTTCTACGTGCTCGCCGACCCGCGGGCGCGAACCGGAGCGGGGTACTGATGTCGGCGCTGAGCTCGCCGCTGGGCGCGGGACCGGGCGCCGTCGCCGAGATCCCCATCGAGGTGCTCGCCAAACGCCGCAACCCCCTGCTCGCACTGCCACTGAAGGCCAAGGTCGGCGGCGTGATGCTCGGGATCTTCATCCTGCTGGCGATCATCGGGCCGTGGCTGACGCCGTATGACCCATCCGCGTCGATCGCCGGCCAGGCGCTGCCGCTGGCGCCGACCGCCAGCCACCTGCTCGGCACGACCGGCACCGGCCAGGACGTCCTCTCCCAGGTGCTCGTCGGGATCCGCTCGACGGTCGTGCTGGGGCTGATGACCGGCGTGATCGCCACCTTCCTGTCGATCGTGTTCGGCACCACCGCCGGGTTCCTCGGCGGCTATGCCGACGAGGGGCTGTCGCTGGTGGCCAACGTGTTCCTGGTACTGCCGGCGCTGCCGTTGCTGGTCGTGATCCTCGGCTATCTGCCGAACACCGGCGAGCTGC
This sequence comes from uncultured Solirubrobacterales bacterium, assembly GCA_963709135.1. Lineage (GTDB taxonomy): Bacteria > Actinomycetota > Thermoleophilia > Solirubrobacterales > Solirubrobacteraceae > Palsa-465. The sequence continues at coordinate 234,605 of CAVPVI010000018.1, forward strand.
CGACGGCGATCGTGCTGAGCGCGCTCGGCTGGCCCTGGGGGGCGCGCGTGATCCGCGCGCAGACGCTGTCGTTGCGCAACCGTGACTACGTAGCCGCGGCGCGCGAGGTCGGCGAGAGCACCCCGCGGATCATCTTCTTCGAGATCCTGCCCAACGAGATCGGGCTGATCGCTGCCAGCTTCGTCGGCACCGTCCTGTACGCGATCCTGACCTCGGTCGCGCTGGCCTTCCTCGGCGTCTCGAACCTGTCCGGCTGGAGCCTGGGGACGATCATGTACTGGGCGCAGAGCGGCAACGCCGTGCAACTGAGCGCCTGGTGGTGGTACGTGCCGCCGGGCCTGTGCGTGGCCCTGCTGGGGATGAGCCTGGTGCTGCTCAACTTCGGCCTGGACGAGCTCGGCAACCCGCGGTTGCGCTCATCCGGAGGCGTCGTGCGGATCGGCCGCCGGGCGTGGCGACCGACCGATCCCACGCCGGTACTGAGGGATCGCGCATGAGCGGACCGCAGCGCAACGGCGTGGCGCCGCGTGGGCCCCGGGGCGGCGTGGCGACCGGTGGGCTCGCGGGCCGCAGTGAGACCGTCCGTCCGGTGAGCCCGCCGGCGCCGGCCGGCGCCGAGCCGCCGGTGCTGGACATTCGGGGGCTGTCGATCGCGTACCGGTCCGGTGCCGGCGACGTGAAGGCCGTGCGCGAGGTCGACCTGGCGCTGCCGCGCGGTGCGATGATCGGACTGGCGGGCGAAAGCGGCTGTGGCAAGTCGACGCTCGCCTACGGCGCTGTGCGGCTGCTGCGCCCGCCGGCCGTGGTCACTGGCGGCAGCGTCACCTATTACGGCAAGCGGATCGCCGCCGGCGAGGGCTTCGACGTGCTCGGCGCCAGCCCCGCGGAGCTGCGCACGCTGCGCTGGCGCGAGATCGCGATCGTCTTCCAGAGCGCGATGAACGCGCTCAACCCGGTGCTACGGATCGGCGATCAGCTGCTCGACGGCCTGCAGGCGCACCTGTCGCTGCCCAATGAGGAGGCGCGCGAGCGGGTCACGACGATGATCGAGCTGGTCGGGATCCCCAAGGCGCGCCTGCGCAGCTACCCGCACGAGCTTTCGGGCGGGATGCGCCAGCGAGTGATGATCGCGATGGCGCTCGCGGTCGGGCCGGAGCTCGTGATCATGGATGAGCCCACGACCGGTCTCGACGTGGTCGTCCAGCGCCAGATCCTGCGCGAGGTGTTCGCGCTCAAAGCGCAGCTGGGGTTCTCGGTGCTGTTCATCACGCACGATCTGTCACTGCTGCTGGAGATCGCCGATCGCGTGATGGTCATGTACGCGGGACAGATCGTCGAGTCCGCCCCCACCGACCAGATCCGCACCGGCGGCGCCCACCCCTATACGCGCGGCCTGCTCGGCTCATTCCCGCGGCTGCACGGTCCCCGCCGGGAGCTGTCCGGGATCCCAGGCTCGCCGCCGAACCTGCTGGCGACGCCGGCGGGATGCCCGTTCGCGCCGCGCTGCCCGGTCGCCCGGGACGCCTGCGCCGGGGTTGACATGTCGCTGGCGCCCGTGCAGGGCGCCGCCGGTCACCTGCATCTCACCGCGTGCCCGTTCGCGAGCACCGTTCCCGCCGGCGAGGCCGCGGTCGCGGTGGCGGTGGCGGAGCCCGGCGGCGTGGCGCCGGCGGCTGGCGCGCGCGAGACGCCGTGGCGCGGGCCGCTGATTCTGCAGGCCGTTGCACTCAGCAAGGAGTACCGCCTCTCCCGCCGGGGCGGGGCGGGCGTCGTCGCGGCGGTTGCGGAGGTCTCGTTCGGCCTCTACGAGGGCACGGTGGTGGCGCTGGTCGGCGAGAGCGGCTCGGGCAAGAGCACGACCGCGAAGCTGCTCGCCGGACAGGAGCGCCGCACCAGCGGGCAGATCCTGCTCGACGGGGTGCAGATCGAGCCTTCCGGCCGCGGCCACTTTCGGGCTTACAAGAGCGACGTGCAGATGGTCTTCCAGGACCCGTTCGCGTCCCTGAACCCGCTGCACACGGTGCGCTACCACCTCCAGCGGGCGCTGCACGTGCACCACCGCCGAACCGGGCGCGAGCCGGACGCCGCAGGGGTCGATGCGCTGCTCGAGCAGGTGCGCCTGAGCCCACCGCGCCAGTACCGGGATGCCTTCCCGCATGAGCTCTCAGGCGGGCAGCGCCAACGCGTATCGATCGCGCGGGCGCTCGCCGCTTCCCCGCGCGTGCTGCTGGCCGACGAGCCGGTCTCGATGCTCGACGTCTCGATCCGCCTGGAGGTGCTCGACCTGATCGACACGCTGCGGACCGAGCTCGGCCTCGCGGTCCTCTACATCACCCATGACATCGCCTCCGCCCGCTACTTCGCCGACGAGATCCTCGTGATGCACGCCGGCGAGATCGTCGAGCGAGGCGACGCCGAGCAACTCACCCAGAACCCGAAGCATCCTTACACGCAACTGCTCATCGCCTCCTCACCGGACCCCGACAGCTTCGCGTCGGACATCCGCAACGAGGCTCCGGCGCTGGCCGCGACTGAACTCGAAAGGAGGAGCCCCGAGATGAGCTGACGTCGCGCCGTCGGCCACTGCTAAGAGCCCGCGCATGACGCCGAGCTTTCAGTAGTGGCCAGCGCCCCCAGGGGTCATCCGGGGGCGCATGACCAGCCTCACAGCAACGGCCCCGCCCGGCAGCAACCTACGCGTGGGCCGCTACTTATCGACAAGCCGTTTTTATCAGAGAGGTACTCGCTCGATGAAGCGATGGATCAACAGCCACACAGCGCGCGGTGCATGCTGCGCGCTCGCCGCGGCCGCCGCCTTAGCGGCATGCGGCAGCAGTAGTAGCAGCTCGGCGACCAGCTCCGGCTCGTCGTCGAAGACCTCGTCGGCTCCCACCAGCAGCGCCGTGCTGACGGTGGAGTCCAGCCAGCAGAACTCGATCACGCAGAACTTCAACCCGTATGTGCCCTCCTCGGCGGCCTCGCTGCTGGGCGCGACCTCCCTGATCTACGAGCCGCTGCTGCAAGCCAATGCGATGGCGCCCGGCCAGTACTACGACTTCCTCGCGACCGGGTACAGCTGGTCAGCCGGCGGGGACTCGATCACGTTCACGATCCGTGCCGGCGTGAAGTGGTCAAACGGCACGCCGTTCACGGCGGCCGACGTCGCCTTCACCTACAACCTGCTCAAGCAGTACCCGGATGTCAACACGACGGGTCTGGCGATCAAGAGCGTCAGCTCGTCCGGCAACCAGGTGACGATCAACTTCACCTCGCCGCAGTACGCCAACCTGCAGAACATCGCGGGCCAGGTCTACATCGTTCCGCAGTCGATCTGGAGCAAGGTCGGGGACCCCGGCAAGTACGTCGACGCCAGTCCGGTCGGCACCGGCCCGTACTCGCTCTCGAGCTACACGCCGCAGGGCTTCACGCTGAAGGCAAACGCGAGCTACTGGGGCGGTAAGCCCGCCGTCTCGGCCGTCGAGTTCCCGACCTACGCATCGTCCAACTCGGCGCTGTCGGCGCTGGAGACCAACCAGCTCGACTGGGGTGGAAACTTCATCACCGGCGTTCAGCAGGTGTTCGTCGCCGGCAACCCCAACCATCACGTGTGGTTCGCGCCGGTGCAGACCAACAGCCTCGAGCCGAACCTCAACAAGTTCCCGACCAACCAGCTGGCGGTACGCAAGGCGATCAGCCTCGCGATCGACCGCAGCGCCCTGAGCCAGCAGGCCGAGGGCGGGTTGGAGCCGCCTGTCAGCAGCGCCAGCGGCCTGACCCTGCCGGTCTTCCAGCAGTTCCTGTCCTCGTCGGTAGCCTCCGACACGCTCTCGCCCACCTCCAACATCGCGGCCGCCAAGGCCGTGTTGAAGGCCGCTGGATACGTGCTCGGCTCGGACGGGTTCTTCCAGACCAAGTCGGGCCAGAAGCTCACGATCGACATCACCAACCCGTCGTCGTTCAGCGACTATGCGACCGGTGACGCGATGATTGCCGGTTGGTTGCGCCAGGCCGGCATCGACGCCACGTTCGTCGGCCAGTCGGTGACCGCGTGGTCCTCGGACATCGCCACCGGGAACTTCCAGCTCACCCAGCACTGGTCACAGACCAGCGTCGCCCCCTACCAGCTGTACAACGACTGGCTGAACAGCGCGCAGGCGACCAGCAACGCCGCCGGCGACTACGAGCGGCTCAACGATTCCGCAGTCGACGCGCTCCTGACCAAGCTGGCCGGCGATAACTCGGTGGCCTCACAGCAGGCCGACCTGGCGCCGATCGAGCAGTACGTGGCGACCAACCTGCCGATCATCCCGACCGTCTACGGCGTTGCCTTCGACGAGTACAACACCAGCAACTTCAGCGGCTGGCCGACGGCAAGCAACGCCTACGAATCGGGGAGCCCCAACGCACCGACCAACGAGGTAGTGATCCTGCACCTCAAGCCCACGAGCTGAACGCCGATAGGGCACGCCTGACGGCCGGCTGGCCGGCCGGCCGTCAGGTCCCCCGGTGCGCGCTGGGCGGTCCTCCGGCGCCGGGTCAGTGGACAACCAGCTGACCGCCGAGCTTCCTCCTCCTCGGTCGGCCAGCTGGCGGTCGGCCACCGCCCGCGGGCGGCGGTGATCCCGGTCGAGCCGCTGACGGCACCGGGCACCGGGCACCGGGCACCGGGCACCGGGCACCGGGCACCGGGCACCGGGCACCGGGCACCGGGCACCGGGCACCGGGCACCGGCGTGATCAGCGAGCGCGCAACCGACCTCGCTCACAGAACCGATAAAGGACAAGCTTTCATGAATGGGTTCACTACCGGTGCCTCGACGGACGCCCGCCGCTTCCCCGCGGGCTTCCTCTGGGGCGCCGGCACATCGTCTTACCAGATCGAGGGAGCCGTCGATGAGGACGGCCGCGGGCAGTCCATCTGGGACGTCTTCACCCACACCCGCGGGAACGTGCACCGCGGCGACACCGGCGACATCGCCTGTGACTCATATCACCGCATGGACCAGGACCTAGCGATCCTGACCGAGCTCGGCGTTGGCAGCTACCGCTTCTCCGTCGCCTGGCCCCGCGTCCAGCCAAGCGGCCACGGCCCCGTCAACCAGCGCGGGCTGGACTACTACCGCACGCTCGTCGACGAGCTCCGCAGGCGCGGGATCGAGCCGCTGGCGACGATCTACCACTGGGAGCTTCCCCAGGCGCTGGAGGATCTCGGCGGCTGGGCGGCGCGCGAAACGGCGCAGCGCCTGGCCGACTACGCCGGCGTGCTGGCCGACGCGCTCGGCGACCAGGTCGGCATGTGGCTGACCCTGAACGAGCCTAAGCAGTCCGTCCACCAGGGCTACCGGACCGGCACCCACGCGCCCGGCCACCGCAGCAACGCGCTCGCCGCGGCCGCAACCCACCACATCCTGCTCGGTCACGGGTTGGCACTGCAGGCTCTGCGGGCGGCGCTGCCGGAGACCGCACAGCTCGGGATCTCGCTCGATCCACATCCTTATCGAGCGCTCGACGCCGAATCCGAAGCGGTCGTCGCCGAGCTCGACGCCGCACACAACCGGCTCTACCTCGACGCCGTCCTGCACGGCAGCTATCCGGCCGGCGCGCCGGCGGCGCTGGTACCGCCCGAGGAGCTGATCGCGCCGGGCGACCTCGAGCTGATCAGCGCACCGCTCGACTTCCTCGGCGTCAACTACTACCGGCCGCACTACGTCCGTCAGGGCGACTGGAGCGCCCTGGCGCTTGGCGAGGAGCCGCTGACCGAGTACCACGGGTTCGTCGAGTTCCTGCCGCCGCAGCTCCCCCACACCGTGATGGACTGGATCGTGGAGCCCCAGAAGCTCTACGAGCAGCTGACCGAGCTCAGCCACGACGCCCCCGGCCTGCCGCTCTACATCACCGAGAACGGCTGCGCCGCCGAGGACTACGTAAACCCCGACGGCGAGGTCAACGACTTCGAGCGCGTCGACTACCTGCACGGGCATCTCGACGCGGCCTGGCGGGCGATCCAGGACGGAGTCAACCTGCGAGGCTACTTCCACTGGTCGCTGATGGACAATTTCGAGTGGGCGTGGGGCTACCAGCGCCGCTTCGGCCTCTACCACGTCGACTTCGCCACCCAGCGTCGGCTCGCCAAGCGCAGCGCCCGCGTATACGCCCAGATCATCGTCTCCGGAGAGCTGCCCTCCCGGGTGGATCTGCTCGGCGAGGATCTGGTGGGCAAGGAATCGGTTGGCCAGGTTCTGGTGGGCGACGGTCCGGTGGAGCACGGCCCGGTGGGCGACGGCCCGGTGGGGCACGGCCCGGTGGGCCAGAGTCCGGTGGGCGACGGCCGGGTGGAGTTGGAACGGGCGGGCGAGAACCTGGTGGGCCAGGCCGCGGTGGGCGACGGGAGCCCGGCGCCTAACTCGCTGGCGCCCGCCGCGCCGGTGTCCTGGGTCTGGCGGGAGCCGATGCTGATCCAGGCCGAGCTTGACAGCTTGGCGCCCTGAGATGTTTGATCTCAAACCGCCGGTGCGGCGGCCTTCACTCAACGAACAGCGTGCCCGGGCGGACAATTCGTTGCTTTGAGCACCCGATTGTCCGTACCGGCTCGAAAATCGACATCCAGCGAGCAATCGATTCAGTCGCGCGTAGATTTGTTCGCTCGAACACGCTTCAGCGAGCCGTCGCTTCGTGAAGCGTGACCGGCTAGCCTAGACGGTGCCGCGGCGACGGAGGATCGTGCGGTTCGCGCGCACCCCCCGGGCGGCTAGACGGTGCCGCGGCGACGGTGGTGGTGGTGGTGGTGGTGGTGGTGGTGGTGGACAGTGCGGTTCGCGCGCACGCCCCGGGGCGGCTAGAAGGCCGCGGACGGTGCGGTTCGCGCGAAGGCCTCGGGCGCATAGATCCGAGAGCCCTCTAGAATCCCCCTCGTCCGGGCGCGTAGCTCAGTGGGAGAGCGCTCGCTTCACACGCGAGAGGTCGGTGGTTCGAAACCACCCGTGCCCATTCAAAAAGGCCCTGGAAATCCGGGGCTTTTCGCGTGTGATGAGGGAGTTTGAGGTCGTCCTCGGGGGTTGATTCTGCGTTTGTGGACCACTCTTGTGGACCACGGGGCAGTCTTGCGGACCGCCTGGGGCTCTAATTCGCCCTTTCGGCGGTTCGATCCGACATCATCTCGCGAGCCTCGGCCGGAACGCCGATCTCGCCTACATCGGTCCTCGCGAGCAGCTCCTCGAAGGCACGCTTCACCTGCGGACGGCTGACCCGCTTCTGCACGTGGGCGTAGATCTCGAGCGTCGTTTTCGAGTCCTCGTGCCCGACCTGGTCCATCACATAATGCAGCGGCGCACCCGCCTCCAGCATCAGGCTGATGTACGTCCGCCGCAACGTGTGCGGCACTACCGGCGGCAGCGGAGCGTAGCCGCGGCCGCTGCGCTGCTCGTTCACCTTCTCGACGACGCGCGACAGGATCGTCCTGATGTTGTTTCGGTCACGATGCCTCCCGTTCGCCGTGGCGAACACGAAGTCATCGAGCTGGACGGAGCCGCTCTGGGCCCGCCAGCCATTGAGCTCATCAATCACGTCGAGGGTCAGGTCAACCTGACGCCTACCGGCGTCGGTCTTTGCCTGCTCAATGATCAGGCGCTCGTGGTGGATGTCGACAGCCCGCCAGCGCAGCTGGCAGAGCTCGGTGACCCTGAGCCCGGCCTGGGCCATCACGACGATCATCGGCCTGCGGCCGATCTGCAGGTCCTGCCGCTTCTGCCGGTCCATCTGGCCGGCCATGTCCGCGAAGAATGGCAACAGGTGTTTCTTTAGCCGCCACTCGTAGTCGAGCTGCGTGTTGGCGCTGAGCTCCGCACTCTTCGCGGTCCACCATCGGGAGGCGAACTCATGAAACGTCAGGTCACCGATCTTCTCGGGGCGGGCCGTCGGCTCCGGTTGCCAAACGCCGGCTCGGACTTGGGCGAGCGCGTCGTCGAGTTTCCTTTCCGCCTTGCGCCACGTCCACCCGTCCTTGTTGGTGCCGAGGGTAATGCTGTGCCGCTTCCGATTCCCTCTAAAGCGAATGCTGAACGTGAGAGTGCCGTCGTTGCGCTCGTGCACGCGGATCTCGCCGCGCGCTCGCTTCTCCATCTGGGCCTCCTGGACTCGGAGTGATGCTCGGAGCGCCGGACGGGCGACCGGGCCCGATGCGGCGAGTCTATGCCCGGTCGGCGTCACGGCTCTCGGTCGAAGTCGAGCAACTCGAAGCTGGGCCGTTCCGAACGGCGCCCCGGCTTCGATCGCGGAGCTGATCGACGGCGGGTCGGCGCTGACTCCGGCGTGGGACCCGCGCGTCAGTCGAGAGCTCGAGCTCGGGTTCGACGGGACGCTGATTACGATCCCGATCCGAAACCAGCACGGCGCCCTACGGGGCGTGCTCCGCTACGACCCGTTCGCCCGCGAGAGCCGAAGATGCTGGCCGTCCCGGGGACTCGTCGAGATCGTCGAGCGCATCGCGCTCTGTCGCGAGGCGTAGGCTCAGGCTCTCATTGACGTTGAGCCTCTCGCCCCAGAAGCGGATGTCGCCCTCGTCGGCGGCGAGCACGCTGTAGACGCGAGACCTGGGACGCGACCTTTGCCGTTCGAGGGTTCGCATGCGGGTCGTTGGACCATCCGCGGCGCGGCCGTTCGGCGATCTGGGCTCAGCGAGGTCGTGTACGAAGAGGAGTTGCATGGCCGAGCGTGGTGTGTGGCCGGTAGCCGAGCGCGGCGTCGTAGGCGCCGCCGCGCGCGCCGCATCCGTGGCAGTTCCACGCGCCCGAGGCGAGGTTCACCGAGCACGACGGTGTGCGGTCGGCGCGGTTATGCGCGTCGGCGTGCGTGAAGCAGCGCACGGGCGCTTCGCGAGTCGCCCACGCCGGCAACTGGATACCGAGCGCGCCGTAGAAGCCGCGGACGTTCGGCGCGGTCATTCGCAGACCTCGGGCATGTAGGCGGCGATGAACTCGAACTCGTCGTCGATGAGCGGCACCTGGTGCGGGTAGCGCGCGGCCCAGGCGCAGCACTGCTCCATCGTGAGCTCGCCGCGGCGCATCGCGGCGATGCGCTCGGCGGGTGTCAGCCGCCAGAGCGGTTCGAGCCGCGCGTCGCGGGCCGCGGTCGTGCGGGAGAGGAGCTCGGAGAAGGTGAGGGGCTCATGGGTCGTGTCTCGCGGGATGGGTGGCGGTGAGGGCCCGCCCGCGGGCGGGCCCTCGTTGTGCCGTTACGCCGCGACCTCCTCGACGGGGGCGGCGGTTGCCCGAGGGGCGGCGAGGAACTCGACGTTGCCGACGACGCCGATCGTGGAGCGGTTGGAGCCGTCGTGGGGTCGAAGACCCTCGCCTCTCCGATCTGCGAGCGCGCGGCGAGTGTCTTGACGAGGAGGTCGGTCTTGATCGAGGTTGCGAGCACGGGCCCGTCCCACTCGCTCATCGATGGCACGACCAGGCCGGTCGTCTTCCCGGATTGAGTCGGTCCGACGACCATGACGGAGGCGCGCTCCTCGGCCGCGATCATCGCGCGGCGGTGGTAGCCGAGCGTGATCCGCCCGCGCTGGGGCCGGCGCACGCGGAGCTCGGCGAGGTCGGCCGCCGTGGCCCACCGTGCTGCCCGCTTGCGCGGCGTCACGTCACGCAGGTGTCTCGCCAGCCGCCACGCGATCGCGCAGGCGGCCAGGACCGTTGGTATCGCACCTGTCCGACCCTCAACTGGCGTGGCCGGGCGGGTCCACCGGCTGAGGGTCGAGCTGCCCGGAGGGCAGTCACACGACGTGACCGACCAGAGCAGCCTGAGCGCGGAACCGGGCCTGACCGCGGCCCATCAGGAAACGGACGATGACCGGCGCCCACTGGTCAAGCGTCTGGCCCCTCACCGGGACGATCACGACGCTCGCGACCAGCCCCGCGACCGGCGATCGCGAGCGCGAGGGCGCCCAACCCGCCGGCCCGTAGCGATGCGAGCGCGAGGGCGCCGGCGACGATCAGGCCCGCGAGTTGCGGGATCCGCAGCCCGAGGATGAACCCGGCGCTCGGATGCGGCGCGAAGCGGTACGTCGTCTCAGATCGTTCAGCGGACATCAGCTCTCCGTGACGGGTGGACGCTTGCGCGGGCGCGACCGCGGAGCTGAACCTGCCGGTGGCGCCGCTGGAGGCTTGGTGGCCGTGGAGGGGGCTGGCGCCGCCGGCGAAGCGGCGGGCGGCGCTGCGGTCTTCGCGGCGCCCGCCGGCCGGCAGGCACCAGCCGACCGGGACTGCTTGCGCGACGGCGACCCCGTCGCTGCGCCCGACGAGCCTCGAGTCCCGCCTGATGGTGTCTCCCCGGATGCCGAGCCGGCGCGATGAGCGCCGGTCGCCGGTGGGGCCAATCCGGCTGCGAGAGCGACCGCTCCGACCGGTGCGGCCATCGCTGCCGCCCCAGCGCCTCGCGCGGCCCGCGCGCCCTGCCCGCGCTGGGGTTGCGTTGAGCCTCCACCGCTGGACTGCCCTGAGCCTCCCCCAGGCGATGCCGTCGGCTTCCCCGACGATCCCGAGGGGCCGGTTCCGCCGCCCCCACCGCCTCGAGAACCGCCCGACCCGGAGGCCCCGCCGCCGCCACCGCGGTTGCCAGCGGCCCCGCGAATCGCGCCGCCGGCGGCGCCGAGCGCGCCGCCGGCGCTGGAAGCGCCGCCGCGCAGCTTGCCACCCACTCTCCCAAGCGCAGCCGCCCCGTCGCTCCTCGCGTGGCCGGCCGCCGCGCGCACGCCCGCCCCGACCGCAGCGGACTCGGAATCCGCGGCGACGATCAGCATCAAGGCCCAGGGCGCCATCGCCGCCAGCGCAAAGATCGTGACCGCCGCGATGATCGTGCCGGCCGACGAGGCCAGGTTTCCGTTCAACGACAGGCCTGCCAGCGCGGCGTTGCCGGCGAACGCGAGCACGATCAGCGTGACCGGCTTGAGGATCACGAACAGGAACAGCAACCGGCCGAGCCTGCTCGTCCAGCCGGCGAGGGCCGGCCAGATCGACGCCGCGAGCGCGACCGGGAAGAACAGGACGGCTAGATAGATCGCCGCGTTGCGGACCGCCAGCTCGAGCCAGACGATCACGCCGGCGATCATCTGGATGATCGCCATCAGCATCGCGAGTGCCGAGGATCCGAACCCGCCGAACCCGCTCGCCCCCCACGCGTGACCGACCTGCGTCCAGAACGCCTGGTCCGAGCTGCGGATCACGTCCGCAGAGATCGCGTCGGTGAGCTGCAGCGCCAGCTCGGTGAGTGCGATCAGCAATCCCGTCCCCAGCCCCGCTCGCAGGATCCCGGCCAGCGTTCCGGCCAGCGCGCCGGGGTCCCGCCTGACCGCAGCCGATGTGAGCGCGATCAGGGTCACGAGCAGTGCGAGAGCCGCACCAAGCGCCGCCATCGGCGCGAACGAGCGCTGAAACCACGCCGCGGTCAGCTGGGGCGAGGTCGAGTGCGTGATCATCGAGACGATCGCCCCGGTGATCTTCTCGGCCGCCCCGATCATCCAATGCGCAGCCAGATCGAACGTTGCCGCCGCCGCAACCGCGCCAACAGCCGCCTTCACGAGCGTGCTCGCGGCGCCTCCGCCGCTGGAGCAGACGACGTTAGTGATCAGTCCGACGCCCTTCTTCACGACGCCACCGACAGCCCGCCCGCCGCGGCACCCTCGGCCGCACCAGCGCCGTCCGTGCCGGCGCCAGCGACCGCGGCACCACCGACAGTCGTTGCACCCGCGGCGACGGTTCCGGCGGTCGAAAGTCCCTTGCACAGGACGCCCTCGCCGACGCTGAGAATCGCTCCCCCGGCGCCACTCAGGACGTGACCGGCGCCCGACAGCACCCCGGCGCTCGCCGCCGGCGGGCCGGAGAGCATGAGCGTCGCCACCAGCCAGGTGACGGCGATGGCGCTAGCGAACCGACGCATCACCGATCCCCGGGAAAGCGAGCTGATCCCTCAGATCGGCGAGCGATTCGTTCGCCGACGGCGCGGCACCGTCGATCGCACTGACCCGCCAGTCCTCGTCCTGCCAGACCAGCGAGACGCGCTCGATCGCCCAGAGCGCCTCCTGCTCCGAGGTCGCATAGATCCAGGTCTCGAGTACGGTGATCTGCGCGGCCGAGGGCGAGTAGGCGAGCGGATCGGTCGCGATCGCGACGCGCCGAAGCGGCGCTCCATGCTCCCGCTCCAAAGCGATCACCGACGCTGCGTGCGCGGCGAGCACACCCGCTTCGCCGCTCGTCGCAACGTACCGTGCGACCGCCGCCGTTCGCTCGGCGCTGAGCGAGTCCATCGCCCGCTCCAGTTCGAGCAGGTAATGCGCGGCCGCCGCCTCTGCTCCCGCTTCGCTGTGGTCGAACCCGACGGTGATGCCGTCGACGGAGCGGTATGGCCCGGGGACGATTGGCGTCCGCCCGCCAGCGATCGTCGTGCGTCCAGCAAGGAACACGATCGGCAGGATCAGGATCGACGCCAGGCCGATCACTGCGCGCGAGCGCACGTGTGACTGGGCGAGCATCAGCCCAGCCCGAAGGCGAAGTTGAGAATCGTTGCGGCGGCGCCGACCAGGAACGCGACCGCGAGCGACGTGACCATCCCGAGCTTGCCGCCGACAGCGGTGAACTCGTTCCCCACGCGCCCGCCGATCGCCCACGTTGCGGCGCCGAGCAGAAACCCAGCGGCCGCCGCCATCAAGGCGTAGACGGCGAAGACATTGATCGCGTGCTGGATCCCCTGAGCGCCTGGCGCATTGGGATCAGGCGTCACGTGGAACGTGTAGCCCGTCGCGGCGATGAACAGGGCCATCGAGATGTCCTCCTTCGAAGTCGAGCGTTTGCCGGCTGGATACTAATGCATAAAACGCATAGGATGCAAAGTCTATGCGTTCTATGTTGCGCCAAACGGCCAGCGTCCGCATCGTCCTTGTGGCTGCAGCGCTCGCTGGATGCGGTTCGAGCGCGCCACGACGCCCTGTGCCGGCACTCGGCCACCGCTCCAGCGCGGCGCCGGACCGCGCCGTCGCGGGCGCAGTGAGAGTGGCGACGGCAGGGCCAGCGGCCCGGAGCGTCATGACGAGCGGCGACGCAGACAGCGAACCCCACGCGTCCGATGCGCAGGTCTCTGCGGCGCGAAAGGTCGCCCGAGCCTTCTTCACCTCGTACGTCGCGTTCCTGTACGGAAGGTTGCCGGCGCGCCGCGTCCGCGACGCTGACCGGAGCCTGCGCTTGCAGTTCGCGCGCGGGCACGCAACAACCACGCCTGCCGAGCGCGCATCACGTGCGCGCGTCGGGCGCGTCTCGCTGACCTCCTCTGGCCCACCCGTAAGCGTGCTCGCCGTCGCCGTCGTGGCCGTCATCGACGGCCCTCCGTCACGACTCACGGCGACGCTCGAGCCTTACGGCAGGACATGGATCGTCGTGGCGGTCGCGGAGTAGCGGCCGATGCGGCGCTGGGCACTCCTGCTCGGAACCACAGTACTCGGGACGTTCATCGGCGCCACGGCGATCGCGATCATCGCCGCCATGACCGCCAACGCGTGCTCCCCTTCAACAGGAGGTAGCGGCGATCAGCCCTCCACGGCAGCTATCCGCGACATCCCGGCGCAGCTGCTCCCGATCTACGAGCAGGTCGGCGCGCGGTACGGCATCCCTTGGGAGGTCCTCGCCGGCATCGCCACCGAGGAGTACGCGCAGGGACGCCTAGCGGACCCCTCGTGCACGCTGCAGCCCGGGGCGACTGGGCCTGGCGTTGCGAACTTCGCCGGCGCCTCCGGCCTCATGCAGATCGGAATCGGCGGAGCCGCCGGCGACGCCTACGACCCGCTCCGTCAGTACCTCCCGAACCCCGGCCTCGGCCCGCACGATCCGACCACATCTGTCGAACTCGCCGCGCTGGTCCTGACCAAGGACAAGGGCGCCCCCAGCGGCCAGCCAATCGACGCCTACCTCCCCTACGTCACCGCCTACAACGGCGCCGGGCCCGCCGCCCAGGCCTACGGCGCACGAGCCATCGCCGACGCCCACAGCTACCAGGGCAGCGGACAGTCGACCTTCGTCGACACCACCACCGGATGTGCCGCCGCCGCGAGCAGCGCCGGCTCCGTCAACCCATTCGCGCACGCCCAGGTCACGCCATCACGAATCGACCAGGGCGTCGACTACGGCGGCACCGGCCCGATCGACGCGCTCGGACCCGGCCGCGTCGTGCTCGTCAGCACCACCGACACGGGCTGGGGAAACGGCGACGGCTGGGTCTCCTACCAGCTCACCGGCGGCGCTTACGCCGACGACTACGTTTACGTCGCGGAGGGGATCACACCGACGGTCAGCCAACGGCAGCTGATCGCCGCCGGCCAGCAGATCGGGACGTTCAACGGGCGTTCGATCGAAATCGGGTTCGCACTCGGGCAAGGCGACCTCGCGCTGGCGCATAACGTCTACCACGAGGGAGCCGACACCGCAGCTGGGCGAGCAATGAACTCGCTCCTGACCTCGCTGGGCGCGCCCAGCGGGCACCAAGATATGACGAGTTGCGGCGGCCCGTGTCCCGTCGTCGGAGGCGACGAGCCTACGACTAGCCCTTCCGCGATCTGATCCAGAGACCACGTTGCTCGCAAGGAACGGTCGTAGCGGTACCTTCCTTGCGCTCGTGCCACCCGCCCTTGCTCACCGGCGGCGGCGCGGCAGAGCGACTCAGCAACTTCGAGGCGAACCATCCGTACACCCGACCGACTCGACGCGCTCCGGGTGCTAGCTGGAGGACGATTCGCCAGCTAAATTCAGGCGGGTCGATCGTGGCTCCTTAAGGCAGTGTCAGGACGGTCCGATTCGGGCCTATGTATTTATGAAGATGAAGAGTGCTGCATATAGCCCAAAGGGGAAGCGAGCATGCGCTCCAGGGGTGGACGCTGATGGGCTGGGGGCGAGATGATGCGGCGATGACCACCCACCCCTCACCCGACCACACCCAGTCCAACGGGCATCCTCCCCCGGCCGGTCCTCTGCACCGGTGGGTGCTGCCGATAAAGCGACCGAAGCCGATCAACCCCGTGCTGGTCAAGCATGCCAAGCAGCGCGAGGAGTACGTCAGAACCGGATTGCGGACGCGATCACCGCATTCGCCGGTTCAATGGCATTCGTCTATCTCCACATCCTCTGGTTCGGCTGTTGGATCGCGTTCGGCGTCGAGCAGTACCCGTTCGGCCTGCTCACGATGATCGTCTCGCTGGAGGCGATCTTCCTCTCGACCTTCGTCCTGATCAGCCAGAACCGCGCCGATGCCAAGCGGCAGGTCATCGCCGACCAGCAATGGCACACGGTGCAGGAGGAGGACGAGCAAAACAAGCAACTGCTCGAGCTCTCACAACAGACCCTCGCGCTGACCAAAGAGGTCCGTGCCTTCGCCGGCCTCGCACAGGAGGACCACGAGCAGAACCAGCAGCTGCTGGACTTGTCGCGGCGCACCCTGGCCCTGACCACGGAGGTCCACGACGCGGCCGGAGCCGGTGGGTCTGGCAGCCGCGGCTCCGAGAGCACCGCTGCCCAGGACCGCAAGAACCCCGACGCATGACGCATTAGTGGACCACGAGGCAGGGACGATGCTGACGGTGATCGCCGCGATCACCGCTCCGAGGACGTGCGACAGCAGTCGTGGTCATCTGGCCAGTGCTGTAGCCGCCGATCAGCTCGGCGATCTGCGGGCGCAGGATGCGGTTGGTCAGGCCCGCGAACGGGTGCTGAAACGAGCACAGGTACGCGAGCAGCGCCATCACCCTGGGATCACCGAAGTGCAGAACGGGCGCGGGTTGGCCGTCCTCGATGGACGGCGACACCAGACGTTGGAGCGTGCTGGGGTCTGACGCGCAGTTGCCCCGCCTGAAGTTGGGCGTCAAGCAGCCGGCTACAACGACGCTGCGCCGCGAGCGCGACCCGCAATTCTTGCTTGCGGAGCCGTTCGCTACGGTCCGGTTGGGCCGCCGTGTGTCGCGGTTCTGAGAGCGGGCGTGCGCCGCCCGAGGCGAGTGGTGGCCAGAGTGCAGGCAGGCCTGGCATGGGGTGAAGTGCTGTGGCGATCGCCGCCGACGCAGCCGCGCGTCCGGCGCGGAGAGCGTGAGACGGCCGGGCGCGATCGCAGGACTGCTTCACCCTCGACTGCGAGTGCGCATTCGCGACGGCGTTCACAGCGCCGTCTTCCACTGAACGCGTGCGGCTGACGAAGGGTCTACTCCAAAGGTGATGGTGTCCGGTTGGATGAGGCCCATGGGCTCCCGCTCACCTCAAAGCAGTCGGCGTAGGGGACGATCTGGGACTGCCAGCGAACGACAAGAGCTACTGTGCGATCGCCCACGCGCTTGTGGCGCTCGAACTGGAGGGCATGTGAGGTCACCCAGAAGGGAGAGATAAATGATCAGCCAGCACATTGCTGACCTGTTCGGCTCTTCGCTTGGCAACCCGGTCCGGGAGAAGACCGTGACCGCGGCGGAGGCGGTCCGTCTCATCCGTGACGGCGATGCCGTCGTCGTCGGCGGGTTCGTCGGAGCGTGCTTTCCGGAGGAGCTCGTCCTCGCGCTCGAGGAGCGGTTTCTCGAGTCCGCAGCGCCGCGCGATCTGACCCTCATCTTCCCCGTGGCAGGCGGGGACTTCCAGGGTCGTGGTCTTGATCATCTCGTGCATCCCGGCCTTCTGCGGCGCGGGATCGGCGGGCACTGGAGCGCGACGCCGGCGCTGCGCGAGCTCGCCGTCAACGGCGGGATCGAGGCGTACAACCTGCCGCTCGGGTGCATGGCGCAGCTGTTCCGGGACATCGCCGCAGGCAAGCCCGGCTCGCTCTCACGGGTCGGGCTGGGAACGTTCGTCGATCCGCGGCAGGGGGGCGGGAAGGTCAACCAGCGCACCACCGACGATCTCATCGAGCTGATCATGCTCGATGGCGAGGAGTACCTGCTCTACAAGTCCTTCCGGGTCGACGTCGCGCTGCTGCGGGGGACGACGGCCGATCCGAGCGGCAACGTGACGATGGAGCGCGAGGCGCTCACCGCCGATGCGCTGGCGATCGCCACCGCCGCGCACAACTCGCGCGGCTTGGTTATCGTCCAGGTCGAGCGGATCGCGGAGCGTGGAAGCCTGAACGCGCGTGATGTCAGGATTCCTGGGGCGCTCGTCGACTGCGTGGTCCTGGCCCCGCCGGAGCATCACTGGCAGACGATGGGCGCCCGCTACACGCCGGCGTTCAGCGGCGAGATCCGTGTCCCGATGCAGTCGCTGTCGCCACTGCCGCTCGACGAGCGCAAGGTGATCGCCCGCCGCGCGGCGATCGAGCTGCGTCCCAACAGCGTCGTGAACCTCGGCTTCGGGATGCCGGAGGGGATCGCCAGCGTCGCCAACGAGGAGCGCATCCTCGATCTCATCACGCTCACCGCAGAGCCGGGCAGCATCGGCGGCATGCCCGTCGGCGGCGTCGACTTCGGCGCGTCGATCAACCCCGACGCGGTGATCGAGCAGTCCGCCCAGTTCGACTTCTACGACGGCGGCGGGCTCGACGGCGCCTTCCTCGGGATGGCCCAGGTCGACCGTGACGGCAGCGTCAACGTCAGCCGCTTCGGCGCGCGGCTCGCGGGTGCTGGCGGCTTCATCAACATCAGCCAGAACGCCCGGCGGCTCGTCTTCGTCGGTACGTTCACCGCAATGAGCCAGGTGCAGGTCGAGGGCGGCGCGCTCGTCATCAACGACGCGAGCAGCTACCCGAAATTCGTCGCCGAAGTCGAGCAGCGAACGTTCAGCGGACCGTACGCCGCAGCCCACGCACAACCGGTGCTGTACGTCACCGAGCGCTGCGTGTTCCGGCTCGTCCCCGACGGGCTCGAGTTGATCGAGATCGCACCCGGTGTCGACCCCGAGCGCGACGTGCTCGGCCGGATGGGCTTTGCGGCAATCATTCGCGAGCCGCCGAAGCTGATGGATCCACGGATCTTCCAGCCCGGAACGATGGGCCTCAAGGACGACCTTCTCTACATTCCGCTCGAGGCGCGCTTCTCCTACGACGAGACGGAGAACCTGTTCCTGATCAACTTCGAGGGCATCTCGATCGCAACCGCCGAACAGCTCGAAGCAGTCCGCGCGGCCGTCGACGAACGTCTCGCAGCCGTCGGGCACCGCGTCTACGCGGTCGTCAACTACGACAACTTCTACATCGCTCCCCACCTCATGGACCAGTACACCGCAGCTGTACGTCGCACGGCCGAGAGCCACTACCTCGGCGTGACGCGGTACACGACGAGCTCGTTCATGCGCCTCAAGCTGGGCCAGGAGCTCGCGCGACGCGACGTCGCGCCGCACGTCTACGAAAGCCATCGGGAGGCGACAGCCGAGCTACGACGTTCGCTGCTCCGTCCCGGCCACTGACGAGCATTCCGCTCCGCAAGCCCGCCCGGCGCCTAAGCTGAGAAGGTGGGCCTAGCCGCGCGTGCGCGGGCCATACCCATCCAGCACCGCAATCCACGCCACCGCGCCCGATCAGCGCCTCCAGCCTTAGCCTTAGCCTCCACCACGCTGCTGCTCGCCTCCGGCATATGCACGGCGCCAAACGACACGCCCGCTTGGGAACGGTTGCGCCCACGTCGGCGACGCCATCGAGGACGGCTGCATCGCCCCGCCAACCGCGGCACTCAGGATGCCTGTCCTGACCCGAACGCAGGTCTCAAGGATCGGAGTGGTCAGGGTCGCGGCTCTCGCCACAGGCGGGCCCAGCGGAGCGCTAGCACGGCCCTTAAGCTTAAGGCTGGCAAGCACAAGGCGGGAAAGCGGCCATCTCGGCTCGGCCAGTCAACGCCGCGATGCCGCTGAAGGAGCGGTCGCCGAAGCGCTTGCTGGCCAGCGCCTATCGGGTGATCGGCAAGCACATGGCCGACAGCTTAAGCGGCGGGGAAGCCGCGTTCGGCTGCTTCCGTTGCTCGATTCAAGCAGCAGGGTGAGAGCGCTACGTCGGTGCTATCGATACGTGTCGTCCGTAGTCATGAGGCGATGGCCAACCCGAAGGCCTATACGGTGCTGGTCGCGCTCGCTGCGATCGCGTATGGGCTGGCAACCGGCGCCTGCGGATCGCCGAGCAAGTCAAACGCCAACGCGGGCGTAAGCGCCCGGGATCAATCACGCAGACTGCGTGCGTGCTCACGGGCTGCCGAACTTCCCCGACCAGGGCGCTGTCGAGTGGGCAGTGCGCCCGGATGACGTGGCTATTGCGGTTCGGTCGGGTCAGCCGCCTGGCGGCGCAGGCCGTGATCAGCCCTGAGGTAGATCGCAAACCGGGCCGTGTGCAGGACGAACGTCGCAAGCGCAGCGCACTCGGCGGTACGAGCAGCACGCCGGTTATGCGGCATCGCCGTGCAGCGGTCAGACTCCTGTGCGATCGACCCGCTCGCGATGCCCTCGACGCCGTCCGGCTCGGCGGGTGTGCCGAGGAGTGGGTTGGGCACCGCGACCCAGAGACCTGCGATGGTCGCGGCGGTGGATATCGCGGCTTCGAGGAGCAGCAGGATTCGCGGCAGCGGCCTCAGTCTGGCCGGAGCGCCATCGGCGACCATGCTCAGGTCTCGGATGAGCAGCGCGCCGCAGCCGGCGGATACCGCCAGGCTGCCGCGGCGGCCTGCTCGTCGCAGCAGGAGCCAGATGAGCGGCACGCCGGCAGCACTCAAGGACAACAACACCGTGCCGAGCCGACCTTGGGCCGGGAGCGACGCTGGCTGACGCTCGGCGGTCGTCTGCTGTGGAGGGCGTGCCATGGGCTGATCAGCTTCGATGCGGTTGCCGGCACGATCGTCGCGACGGGTTGGCGAGCAGACCTGTCACGTGATCACGGGGGTGGTCAGTTCGGACGCGACGTGCAGCGCCCACGCGCGGATCTCATCCCAATTCCGCAGGTCCCGGGATTGCTCCGGGGTGTTCTTCACCATCGCGCGCTCGAGCGGGCCGTCGGTTGCGCGGGCACCCGGCCGCCGAAGACGACGCGATCACGCGCGCCGAACTGCTGCGCCCGGTCGATGATCCCGGGCGGCTCAAGCCACGAGGGGTCGGGCGTCGTACTCGGATCCCCGACCGGACCGGAGCTGAACACCCAAAACGGGACCCTGGAGAGCTCGTTGCCATGGCGGCGCAGCAAGTGCCTCGCGTCGCCCTGCCAGCGCTTCATGTAGACCGCAATCCCGAGCACGACCGCACCGCAGGAGTCGAGGTCTCGCGTCTCGCCGGCCTGTTTGCAATCAACCTCGAGCCCTCCTGGCGCAAGGTCTGTGCGATCGCCTCCGCGATCTCCGCCGTCGACCCGAGCTTTGACGCATACGCAACCAGAACACGCATACACATGACCATCCCCCTGCGCGACCCGGACGTCATCAGCGATCCGCCGCACCTCGACGTGGCGACCTACCGACACGCACTGTAACCGAGGGTCGCAGATCCTTTGCCGTTTGACAGTCTCCCAGCGCCGGAGCGCTCCAAGCAGTCGGTCAGCAGACAGGCGCGAATCTTGATCTGACCGCGCGCTACGGTTAGCGCCATGTACGAGACGCGCCACCAGTACCGCGAAAGACCTCAAGGAACTCGAAAGCCAGACACTCGACGGGATCGATCTCGTCGTCGAGCAGCTCGACCGCGCGCTCGAGTCGCTCCGCAGCCACGACATCGCGCTCGCCGAAACCGTCGTCTCCGACGTTGACCGGATCGATGGGCGCTACCTGGAGATCCACCAGCGCGTGCTGTCGCTGCTCGCCCGGCAAACGCCCGTCGCCGGAGACCTGCGGCTCCTCGCCGCGCTCCTGCACATGATCCGCTGCGTCGAGCGGATTCGGCGATCAGTGCGTCAACATCGCCAACTCGTACCGCTGGCTGGCCCGCAGGCGACCAACGACACGGCCATGCTCGACGCGATCCAGCGCATGGCGCAGCTCGCACGCCACCAACTCACCGACGCCCGGGAGGCGTTCACGTCACGCAACGTCTCACTCGCGCAGCACCTCGCCGCAGAGGACGCCGGCATCGGCCAGCTGAACCGCGAGATCTTCAACCGCGCCGTCGAGATCGGCGACGACATCCACGCGCGCGAGTCGGCAATTGTTCATGATCCTCGTCGCCCGCGCCCTCGAACGGATCGCCAACAACGCCGTCGACATCGCAGAGCAAACCGAATTCATCGTCATCGGACTCTTCCGCGAGTTCGCATTCGCGGTCCCAACCCAGCAATAGAACGCAGCCCCGCGCCCTGCGCCGTGCTCATCCGAGCACACGTCCGCCCGGAACGCTCATTGCAAGTCGCCATTGCAATCGTGCTGCCAGAGGGCCGCGGTAGGGCGAATGCACTCGTGCGGGCGTCCGCCGCCTGACGCTGAAGATCGGGGCACGTCTGCGGAGCATCGAGCGGTGGACGCGGATTGGCCGACTGTCGCTTACTTATCCGGCGGCCCTGTGTCAAGGCCTCATCCTGTGTGCGTTCGGTTTACGTCATCGTTTCGGGGGCGCGTGGGCGTCGTGGGTCGTGCGGATCGTTTGCGCGCGGGCGCCCATGCTTACTTCGGTCCTCGACCTCGGGTTGGCTCCGGGGTCGGCGACAAGATGTTGATGGGGAGTTGTTCCCGCCGGGGGGAAGCGTTGCGGCCGCTCAATCTTTCTAGGCCGTCCACGCGAACGTGTCGGCAGCGACAGTTCGGGAGCCGGCCGCGGCGCATCAGTGTGAAAAGGGGAGGCTCCGAGGATGATCGTAGGTGAGTCGGCCTTGAGGACCCCGGCTGGGTTCGCTCGGCTGAGTGGCCCACCGACGGCTGGCCGTGCCCAGTTCTGGACTGCCAGTTCTGTGAGCTAGCGCTGCCGCTGGTACCCTGGCTGGCCGGTCGGGTCTTGGGTGGGCTTGGCCCGTTACTGCTACGCGTGAGTGGGTCGCATCGCTCGCCCGGCGACCCCCGCGTGAGGACCCGTCCTGCGTGCCCCAGTCACGCATCGTGGCGAGCGATCAAACGTGGGAGCGAAGCGGTCTCAACGCGCGACGCAAACTCGCACGCTCTGATCCCCTCCCCTTCCCTCGATAGCAGGCCTTTACCGTCCGCTCGATACGTCCTCCCGGAGTTACTTCTGCTCCGTACCCAAGACCTCTGCGCGCCCTCGCACAACGGCGCCAGGATGCCGAAACTCGGCGGTGCTCGAGGTGCGGGGACTCGCCTGAAGGGCGCCCTGAGCGTCCGGCTGGCTGGTCCCCTTGCCGCGGGCGGGAGCCGCTCGAGGACGGACTTTTCGATCTGTTCGCGGCTTGCCTGCGGCCGTTCGCCGTTCGCCGTTGGGCGCTCGCGCTGCCGCGGTCCGCGCCGGTTAGGGCCGGTGTCCTGCTCGGCTCTCGGGCGCGATGCGGGTGCGGCCGGGGGGCTTGGGAGACGCGCACGAGTTAGCCCGTAGGCTCGGTGGTGTTCTAGTCCCCGAGTTGGAGGTCTTTGCCCGTGCGCGTCTCGGCTGCATTCTGTCGTCTGATTGATCTGTCTGGGGTGTGGGTTCGCTCGGTGCGCTTCGAGCGCGATCGTGTGCTGGTGACGGTCGCGTTGCGCCGCCGTAACCTGCTTTGCCCGAAATGCTCGTACTCCACGCCGCATCGCGAGAGCAAGCAGCATCACGACTCGGTCTGGCGCGGGATCGATCTCGGGTGCTGGCGCCTGGAGATTCACGCCAGGCTACGGCGGGTGCGCTGCCCGGAGCACGGCGTGCACGTCGAGGGGGTCCCGTTCGCGCGAGACGGTGCGCGGTTCACCCGCGACTTCGATGACTTCGTCGCGTGGCTGGCGACCAAGACCGACAAGACGGCGGCGTGCCGGCTGGCGCGGATCGACTGGCAGACGATCGGGCGGATCATCCAACGCGTCGGCGAGGACCTCAGCGACGGCCAGCAGCTGCGCGATCTGTCCGCGATCTCGATCGACGAGGTCGCGTGGCGCAAAGGACACCGCTACCTGACGCTGATCACCGATCACGGCCGCAGCGCTGTGGTATGGGGTTGCGAGGGCAAGGGCAAGGCCGCCGCCGATAAGTTCTTCGCCGCGCTCGATCCCGAGCTTCTCGGCGAACCTCCCGCGCCCCAACCCCAGGCGCCAAAACCCACCGAGATCCAGCAGCAATCACCACAGCCGCCCGGCCCTGAACGCCACGCACACGACGCCGAGCGCCACGTCGGGGAGCGCGCCGGCGATGCTCACCGCGGTCTCGATGGACATGACCGGCGGGTACGCCAAATCGGTCCGCGAGCACGCCCCCCAAGCCGTCATCTGCATCGACAACTTTCACGTCGTGCAGCTCGCTACCAAGGCGCTTGACGAAGTCCGCCGCAAGCACTGGAACGAGCTCCGCCAAGCCGGCGACAAACACGCCGCCAAGGAGTTCAAAGGCAGCCGCTGGGCGCTGCTCAAGAACCCCGACGACCTCACCGACACCCAGCTCGACACGCTCGTGCGGTTGCACGCCGCCGGCGGGGATGTACCGCGCGCCTGGTCGATGAAAGAGATGGTTCGCGCGATCTTCGCCCCCGGCCTCACCGTCGAGGTTGTCGATGAGCTGATCGACCGGCTCCTCGCGCGCCTGTCCCGCAGCCGCTTGGCACCGTTCGTCAGGCTCGGACGCACGATCCGCAAACACCGAGCCGGGATCCTCGCCGCCCGTCGCTTGAACCTCACCAACGCACGAGCAGAAGCCATCAACAACAAAGTCAAGCTGATCGTCCGCCGCGCCTACGGATTCCACTCAGCCAAAGCCGCGCTCGCGCTCGTGCACCTCACCTGCGGACCCGTCAAACTCACACTCCCACACGAACGCGCGTTCGCGTGACTTCACCTACGATTATGCCGGGAGAGCCGAAAAGGGCTTGACGTACGCAAACGATCTGCTTGCTGAGTGGAGTTCGTTGTCAGAGGTGTGCCGGCCCGCCGGGCCGGCGCTCATTGCCAGATAGCGGAGCCGAAGCCCGGGTCAAGCGGCCAGAGGATCCGCACGCTGAGGGGTCGCCGGTCGGTTGGTCGGGGCAGGACTGCCGCTTGACGCGCGGCGCGCGGATCCGCTACCCGACGGCTCGTCGGCTGGTGGCGTCAGGGCGTCCTCGCCGAGTTCACGCAGGGTGTGGTAGCAGCGCTTGAGCAGCTTGCGGGCGAGCGCCAGACATGCACGGTTACCGCCGAGCTGCTCGGCCGCCTGCAGGTAGTACTCGCGGTCTGGAGAGCTTGGTCGCCGTGCGGCTTGCGCTGCCTCATACAGCGCCCAGCGCAGCGCCGGCGGCCCCTGGCGCGACAGATGTCCCGGCGCGCGGTGGCGGTCAGATTGATAGACGGTGATGTCCATCCCGCCGTAACGCACCGCATCACGGCTGTTGGAGAACCGTCGGCAGTCGCCGAGCTCAGCCAGGACGGTGACCGCGACGAGCTCCCCAACCCCGTAATGCGCGTTGATCAGCGCTTTGCAGCCGGTCTGCCGGCGCGCGTACGGACGCAGCTGGGCATCCAGCGGCGCGATCTGGCGCTCGAGCGCGTCGATCATCGCACGCGCGACCGTGACTTGCTCGCGAGCAGCGTCGGGCAACGGCTGTGCGCTCAGCCAGTCAGGACCGTCACCGACCATCAGCTTGCGCCGCGCCGGGCACCCGTGGTGATAGAGCACCGCCTGGATCCGCTGCTGCCACTCCGAATGCGCCTCGATCAGCGTGTGACGCAACCGGACCCGCGCGCGGAGATCAAGGATGTGATCAGGCGGGATCCACGACTCCGGCAGCCGCCCCGCCATCAACAGCTCACGATGATGCCGCGCATCAGCACGATCGGTCTTCGCACGCTGCTTTCTCCCACGCAGCGCCGCGGTCTGCGCCGGTTCGGCCAGATGCACCCCCGCACCGACCGCCCGCAACTCCTCGACCAAGAACCGCCAGCCGGTCGTCGCCTCCAACGCGACCTCAAGCTGCTTGCCAGCGAACCGCGCAAGGAACCGCCGCACCCCATCGCGGTCCGCCGGGCTGACTCGCGCACGGCTGATCTCACCCGTGTCGAGATCGATCCACTCCGCAGTGATCTGCGCCCGATGCTGGTCTACGCCCATCACAATCGACATCACCTATCTCCCTTCACCGCAGCACCAAGCCCAGCGCAGCGTTACGCCGACCCATCCATTACCGTTGGGTCACGGTCGGTGCCTTCTGTCTAACGGTCCGGCCGCACGGGGTGCAACCCGCGCGCGCCTTCACCTATGACTGTTCGACACGAAGGCCCGGCCACCTGCACGACTTTGGCCCGCGTGCCGCCCCGGGGAACAAACCCCGGATATGACATCTTTCGGTCCAGTCGCGCTTACTGAGCGCGATGTCTGCAGCAAGCGGCGCCGCAACGTCGCTCACGCCATCGTGCGCCGTGCCGTCGACCGCGCCGCCAGAAGCATCGCTCTGAAAAGGGATCCCGAGACTGTTGGATTGCGCCACAAGCGGCGACGCGAGTTTTCGCGTCGAGCTCGCCGCTTCTGTTGCCGTGCTTGCTGAGAGTCTGCAAGCAGGAGCCCTCCGAGCCGGCCCACCCGAGCGCGCCTTCGAGGAACGGCGTGCGATCCTTGCACGCGCATCTCGTCGAACTGGAGGGACCGAAACGATCGCGTTCGTGGCATAGCGCAAGCCCGCCCTCGCCGAGGACGCACATCTGCGCGTGCTTGCTCGGAAGCGGCGAGTCAGCTAATTCCGGGCAGATCTGCGGTGGCCCCTGCTGAGGTAGGGTACCGGCGAGGTCCCTTGCGGCCCTTTTCCGGTACCACCCTCCCGAACCCGGCGTGACCGTTTCCCATCACCGGGCTCTCCAGCGACCATCCCGTGACGTGGTCACGGTTGGGCATCCAGTGCCGTCGCGGCGATCTGCATTACGCATACCTCGCGGCCTTTGACTTTGATGTCCGGTCGCCTGTGCGCCTTCGCCCTGTGGACGGCTCTCCCGTCCTCCCTGGCGCGGCGTGAATCCCCTAGTGTGGGGTCTCGCAAATAGAGCGCGAAGTTCAGCTCCTCGAGGCTCGCGAACTGGGAGTAGAACGCTGCTCGGGTGTAGCCCGCGGCGGTGCAGACCTCCTCAATCCGGATCTGCCCGAACGCCTTCGCCGCGAACACGGGGAAGGCGGCCTCGAGGAGCCGCGCGCGGGTCTGCGCCGAGCGCTTGGTCACGCGCCGGGGGGCGCGGTAGGCTCCATGGCCCTCAGATGATCCCCGCTTGCTCGAGCAGCTTGCCGATCTGGTTGCTCGCGAGCTTGTCGAGGATCTCGTGGCGAACGACCGCAGGGGCAGGGATGCTGAGCTTGCGCTCGTCGCGCATCGCGCTGGTTGCCCGCAGCAAGGCGCGGACGTCGTAGGTGGAGGCGAACGGTTCCGGGACGCCGCGATCGATGTTGAGCAGCTGGTAGGCGGCTTCCATCCCCGTCCGGACCGAGTACTCGGTTGTGAAGATGCAGTCGCGGCCGGTCTCGGCGAACTGGCCGATGAAGGCGAAGTTGACCGAGCCCTCAGGCACGACGTCGGGCCGGTCTCCCGCCTTGCGCGGCATGAAGAACGCCGTCACGTAGGGCATCATGCACGGCACGCACTGCGCGCCGCCAGCGGCGAGGTCGGGGATCTCGGCCACGGGCACGCCGGTGTGGAAGAGCCACTCCGCGGTGATCTGCTCGCCTGTGCATTGCTCCATCGGCTTGTTGATGTAGTTGCCGGGCTGCTCGGGGAACAGGCCGTAGATCCAGCCGACGATCTCATCGTCGCGCTGCTCCTTGAAGTGGGGTTGGCGGTTGAAGGTCCAGCTCATGAGCCAGTTGGAGTCGCGCGCGGTGACGATCCCGCCCGTGACCACCCGTCCGCTGAAGGGATCTCGCTTGCAGATCCGGCGGATGTGCTCGACGATCCGTTGGTCGCGGACGGTCACCGTCGCCGATTCCCATTTCGTTTGCGCGATGCTCGAGCAGAACACCTCGGGGCGGCCGAACGCGTCGTCCTTACTGGCAAGTCGCTTCCACAGTTCCCATGCGGGCGCGGGTCCGGTGTCCAGGCGCGCGGGCGTATGGTGATCGCCTTCGTCTGAGTTCTCCACGAGCGACCCGATCGTCACCAGGACGAGGTCGTCCTCGCCGAGCGAGACGCCGCCCTCGCCGCCCTCACTGACCCAGTGGATGTGGGTCGCCTGCTTGCGGCCGTCGAGAAGCGAGAAGTCGATGTCGGTGACCTCGGTCGAGAACCGGAACGTGACTCCTTGATCGATGAGCCAGCGTGTCATCGGGAGCACGAGTGACTCGTACTGGTTGAATCTCGTGAACTTGAGCGTCGAGAAGTCGGGCATGCCGGCCATGTGGTGGATGAAGCGATGGAGGTAGAGCTTCATCTCGAGCGCGCTGTGCCACTCCTCGAAGGCGAACATCGTGCGCCAGTACAGCCAGAAGTTGCTCTCCAGGAACTCGCGCCCGAAGACCTCGTTGATCCGCTTGCCCTCCATCTCCTCGCGCGTCGCGAGAAACACCCGCATGATGTCGCGCCGAGCTTTGTGGTTCAGGCCGAGCAGGCCGTCGGTGTGAGCGTCCTGGCCGCGGTTCTCCGTGACCCTCTGGAGGCTGAGGTTCGGGTCGTCCTTGTTGAGCCAATAGAACTCGTCGAGCACCGAGGCGCCCTCGAGCTCGAGCGACGGGATGCTGCGAAAGCAGTCCCAGAGGCACTCGAAGTGCTCCTCCATCTCGCGTCCGCCGCGGATGACGAATCCTTTCGCGGGCCGCTTGATGCCGTCGAGCGCGCCGCCGGGCAGGGCCAGGCGCTCGAGGATGGTGATGTTCGAGCAGGGCATCTGGCCATCGCGGATCATGAACACCGCCGAGGAGAGGGACGCGAGTCCCGCCCCGACGAACCATGCATGCTTGCGCTCGACGCCGTCCGGCTTACGCGGGCGCGCGAACGCTTCGTAGTTGCCAGCGCTGTAATACATCTTCATCCTTTCCTTTCGGTTGTCCCGTGGCGACGGCGCGGATGTCGTCGATCTCGGCGGGAGGCGTGCGTCGTGCCGCGTCGTCCTGTCACGTGGATCGCTGACCGAGCGCGGGGCGTCTCGGCCGACGGGGAGTTGCGCGGCGAGCGGGGGATCGCGCAGGGTGCAGGAAGTCGAGGCTGGCCGGCAGCCGTTCGCGGCAGGAGAGCAGCGCAGCCACGATGCGCTCCGACAGGGTCTCGATTGTCCCGTCATTGCACTGCAATGCTTCTGGACTCGAGGACCGCGTCAATCGTGCCTCGAGCGCCGCCGCGCGTTCGGGTGGCTGGCGGCGGGCGGCTGAGGGTCCGGCGTCGTAGGTTGGCCGTGTGAGCCGCGACGACCGACGTCGTCCTGCCGAGTTGCTGTGACGGCGATTGGAGCATGCTAGGCGGTGGTGGCGGCGGACTTGTCATCCCTGCTGGTCGCGGGGCTGTTCTCCTCGCGGTGAAGCTTGGACTTCAGCTCCTCGAGCTTTGAGCTGATGGCGGCCTTGCCTTCCGCCTGTCGCCCGCGGGTCAGCTCCTTGCGAGCCTCCCACTTGGCCTTGCGGTTCGCCTTCTCCGCAGCCGCTATCTCGGCTTCAACGACCACTACCGGCCGGCGCGATACGGCGCCCCCGAGTCCGGCCATAGCCGCGTCGATGACGTCGGGGCTGTGCTCGGTGACCACGGCTAGTAGTGCGGTGCGCCCGACTCTCACTGAGCTTGAGATCTGGCCCAACGCCGACTCGTTGTCGTCGAGGTCGGCCAGGTCAAACAGCGAACCAACCAATAGTCCGGTCGCCCCACCGATCAGCATGCCAAACGGTCCGCCGATGATCCCAATCAGCAGGCCCACGAGTCCTCCGCCGGCGGTTGCAGGCACGAAGCTCGACTGGATTCTGTCCTTTTCGAGTACGCGGCCGTCCTCGCCGCGGAGGACGATGACGGCCTCTTGGATCCCGACCCGCTGCTGGGAGTCAAGCTCCTTGAGCAGGGGCAGCGCGTTGTAGGCGTTGCCGTCGTCGGCGAAGGAGACGGTGATCACGCTGTAGCGATCCCACCCCGCAGCGACCAGCTGGTTGGATGTGAACTGTTCTGTTGTCATGGTGCACACGCTGACGTGCGATCGGGTGATCGGGCGTCACGCATTTCGGATGATCGCTCTGCCTGGCCCAAAACGCTCGCGCTGCACCAGCACGCGATCGCGCGCACGGCCAATCACGCAGAACGCGTGATGACCGCTCACGCGATCGGCTGGTGAGCTACGCCAATCAGACCAACCGACCAGAGGAGAAGCGAATGGCTCTCTCAGACAAGATGAAGGACACAACCGAGCAGGCCAAGATGGCCGCAGCCAAGCAGAAGGGGCGTCTCGAGGAGACGGCCCACAAGGCCGAGCAGCACGTCGCGGAAGCCCGCGAGCGGCTCGCGAAAGCGCGAGAGCACACACCTCACGGGAAGAGCAAGCGCAACGGCGCGTGACGGGCGCGCAGCAGTACGCCGACCGATAGGGATAGGGAGGCACGACAGCGCCCGCGGCCGACGCGAAGTCGCGCGGGCGCTGCCGATCGCCAGATGATGCGTCGCTGGCCGCCACGATTACCGGTAATGCGTGACGAGGGCTTCCTGCACGCCGCGAGCCTCTCCCGCCAGTGCGCCGCCGGCCTCAGCATGTGGCACTAAGCGGGCATTCGCACTGAGTTAATCACACGACGGGTGGGTCAGCGGTCATCACGCGCTTTGCGTGATTTGCTCGTCGCGCCCTCGAACGGCGGCCGCCGCGATT
The DNA here is from genome assembly GCA_963709135.1 of uncultured Solirubrobacterales bacterium. Taxonomy (GTDB): domain Bacteria; phylum Actinomycetota; class Thermoleophilia; order Solirubrobacterales; family Solirubrobacteraceae; genus Palsa-465. The sequence continues at coordinate 264,398 of CAVPVI010000018.1, forward strand.
GCAAATCAGCCGAAGTGCGTGATGACCTTTCACTCGGGGCGGTCCGACAATCACGCCGTGACATAGAGCAGCCGGTGCGCCGGCGCCAAACTGACGTGAGGAGAAGCCCATGGAGTACCCAGTCGAGATTCCCGCCCTCCCATCCGAGGGGTCGATCGACCGGCTCGTGTCCTTGCTGGCGCCCCTCGGGCGAGTCGCCCAACCGAGGATCTACGGCCTCGACAACCTTCCCGCCGGCGGTTCGCTGCTCGTGGGCAACCACACGATCTACGGGTTCCTTGACCTACCGTTCGTGATGGCGGAGGTCTGGAAGCGCCGCCGGCTTCTGATCCGCGGTCTGGGCGAGCACGCGCATTACGCGGTACCTGTGTGGCGTGACCTCTTGGCTGCGTGCGGGATGGTCCGTGGCACGCGTGACAACGTCCGCGTCCTGATGCGCGACCGGCAGACGATCCTGGTCTTCCCGGGGGGCGCGCGCGAGGTCAACAAGCGACGGGGCCAGCAGTACCAGCTCCTGTGGAGGGAGCGCGTTGGTTTCGCGCGGCTTGCCGTCGAACGCGGTTATCCGATCGTCCCGTTCGCGGCGGTGGGGGTCGACGACATGCTCGACGTGATCGTGGACCAGAACACGCCGATCTACGGCCAGTTGGCCGGTCTCTACGAAAAGGCGCTGGGCTTCCCGACGCCACCGGTCGTGCGCGGTGTTGGGCTGACCCCGATCCCGCGCCCTGGTCGCCTCTATTTCTGGTTCGGTGAGCCGATCGACAGCACTCGCTTCGGTAGCCGCTTTGACGACACGGCCGCCGCGTGTGCGCTCCGCGATGAGGTCAAGCAGGCCATCCTGGTCGGCATCCAGTTCCTGCGGGACGAGCGCGACCAGGACCCGAACCGCAGCCTCCCGTCTCGGCTACGCGGCCGCGTCGAGTAGCCCGCGGCGGTCGCACGGGCGAGCATCGTCGCGCGGTGTGTGATTTGACCGCGCGGTCATACTTCTCGATGACGCGCCGGGGTAAATTGTGCCGCGACCCCACGATCCTCCCACTGCCTGACGACATTCGGGCCCCGCGGTTTCCGATCGTCAATGTCGCGATCATGGCGGCGAATTTCTGCGTGTGGATATTCTTCGAGCTTCCGCCGCTGGTGCTCGGCGCCTGTTCGTTCTCTATCCGGGCTCCCGCGTGCTGATCGCTTCCACGAGCTGGTGCAGGAACCAAAGGCCGCGGAACACCCGAACACCCACGCAGACGCAGGAACTTTGATCAGGAAGACGGGCACCAGCGTCACTACGGTCTCACCTCGGCCCACGCCAACGGCGGCGGCGTCGCATTCGTCGCCCAGGTCGGCGGCTTCCTGTTCGGTCTCGTCGCCGCCGCGAGGCTCAACCGAGGTCGAGCGGTCGCCCCCGCGGCCCGCCCCGTGCCTTCCGGCTCGGGGTAAGCCGCGACGCCGGCCCGTGGGTCACTGCGCCTCGGAATTGCGTGACCCGGCCGCGTGCCGCAGACGGACGTACGCGATCGCCCCCGGGACGGTCGGTAGCCAGTAGGAAATCGTCCGATACCCGAGCACCGCGAGCGTGGCGAGCGAGGCCCTGACCCTGAAGCCCACGAAGGCGCCGATCATCCCGGCTTCAACCCCACCGATGCCGCCGGGGACCGGCAGCACGTTACCCGCGGTGCCAGTGTAGTAGCCGGTGACGAGCACGGCCCCGGGCGGCGAGTAGCCGAACGCGCGGTAGGACGCCCACAGCGCGCCGATGTCAAACCCCCAGTAGGCAAGTGCGCCTAGGAGCGACGGATCGCGCCGTCTGACCATCGCCAGCGCGGCCAGCAACCCCGTGTGGACCGAGCGTGGTGCGGCGGCGGCGCGCTGCCACCACTCGCTCGCTCGCCCACTCGAGTGTTCAGCCCGGCGCTCGAGAAACCTGGCGACCGGCTCGTCGACGATCAGCATCGAGAGGGCGATGACGATGACAGCGGCAGCGAAGGCGGCGGGGATCAGGGTCAGGCCCACGGGAGCGGGACCACTGAACACCCCAAACCAGAGGCCGAACCCCGCGATCGCGACGGCGGCGACGTACACCGCGTACGTGAGGATCCCGAAGCAGACCATGCCGTCCGCCACCGCGGCGCCTGACAGGCCATAGGCGCGGAGCCCCCACACGGTCACCGCGACCCCTCCGGCACCGGCCGTCGCCACGACCTTCGTGGCCGCCGCGCCCGCGAGCGTGATCTCGGCGCTGCTTCTCCAACCGATCCGATTGCCTGGCCTGGCGAACACGCCGCGGAACAGCGCCACCTCCCCGAACAGCGAGCATCCCTCCAACGCGACTCCGAGCACGAGCCATGCGACACGGCCGTCCCGCAGACGCCTCAGCGTCGGACCGAGATCCACCAGATGCGGCAGAACGTAATAGACGAACCCGACGCCGAGGAGCGCAGCGAGCACTGCGGTAACCGACCGTCGGTGCTTCTGCCAGCCCAAAGGCGGACGACCGCCCGCCGTCGAGCGCCGGGAACGGCGCGCTGTCGCCGGCGCTGCCATACGTTGCCGCGAGTCCACTCGGTCTATCTGATCTCGATCCGATTGGTCACGTCGACCACTCCGGTGAGGTTCGCGGCATCCTCTAGCGCAGCAGCACGCTCCGATTGCTGTGTGACGAAGCCGGCCAGGGTCAGGTGGCCGTGGGCAACCTTGACGTGGATGTGCGTCGATCGGATCCTGGAGTCCCCGATCAGTTGCTGCAGCGCCGCGGCGCGGATCTCATCATCCGTGCGGCGGTGCGCGATAGGGGGATGGACCTTTAGGTCATCGACGATCACCTCGAAGACGCCTTCGATGTGGCGTGCGTCATGCGCGGCGGCGAGACGCTCAGGGAGCGTTTCGACAGCCCCGCGGAGGAGGACCGTGCCGATCTCGTCCGTCGAGACGGCAATCAACTCGGGATGCTTGATGCGCGGGTCGCGTTGCAGCGCCGACCGCACATCTTCTTCGATGCGATGACTATCGATGACCATGGTTGTCCTCCGGTTGAGTCTGAGCGTGGGCTAGATGTACCGGACATGGTCAAACGCACACGGGTGAGCGGGCATCACCCGCTTTGCGTGATCGCAGCTCGACGCTTGAAATCACGCAAAGCTTGTGACGCTGGTTCACCGCGGGCGCACTCATGCTTGGGCGGTAATGGAGTCCCTTACTAACAAACCCGTGGCCAAAGGAGGAACGATGGCTTCTAATTCTTCTAAGAATGCTGTTCTCTATACCGCCGTCTACAACGACGTGGACTCGGCGCTGGCTGACCTCGGCGCGCTCAAGCAGTTGCACAAGGCCGAGCTGATCGGCAACTACGATGCGGCCGTGATCGACAAGAAGGACGGCGAGCCGCACGTGGTCAAACGCGTGGACCGCCCAGCCGTCCGGGTCATTCCGCAATGGCTGGGCTCCGGTACCCTGGCCCGCCGCGAGCTGCACGACGCGGCACGGGCTCTGGACCCGAGCGAGGCCGCGCTGATCGTGGTTGGCGAGCCAACCCTTGAGCGGGGATTCAAAAAGATGGTCACCAGCGCCGCCAAGACCGTCAAGCGGGAGCTGAATGCCGCCACCGACGAGTTGGCCAAGGATCTCACCGAAGCGATCAACGGATGACGATCGGATTCAGCCTGTTTGCGATCGCTGTCGGGGCGATCCTCAAGTTGGCCGTCAGCACCCAGGTGGCTGGCATCAGCATCAGCATCGTCACCGTCGGTGTGATCCTGATGGTGGTCGGCGCGATCGGCCTGATCGTCGGCCTGTGGATGATCCGGTCCGGCCGTGCCGCTCCCGAGCTCTGATCGATGAGGGCCGGCGCGCGCGTCAGCGCGCCGGCCCTTCGACAGCGCTGAGGCCCGGAGTCTTGAGGCTCTTCGCGGCCCACCATTCCCGCAGGATTATCTGGATCGCCGCAGCGCTGGGGATTGCCAGCAGAACGCCGAGGATCCCGAGTAGCTCGGCGCCCACGAGCAGGCTGACGATCGTCACGAGCGGATTCACGTTCACCGCTCGGCCGTACACGATCGGTTGCACGACGTAGTCCTCGAAGCGCTGCCAGACGATGATGAACGCGATCCAGACGATCGTGGCGGTCGGGAAGCTCACCGGGACGGTGGCCAGCGCGACGACGATCGCGCCGAGCGTCGCGCCGATAAGGGGTATGAAGTCGAAGAAGCCCACCACGAGGCCGAGCGCCAGCGCGTAGGGGACGCCGAGGATCGAGAGGACGATCCAGGTCGCCCCGGTCGCCAGGACGCTGATCGTGATGTTGCCGAGCGTGTATCGGGCCACGGCGTCTTTGATGTCGATGATCGCCTGGCGGTAGCGCTGCTGGCGCCGGCCGGTCATTGAGAGCCCCAGCTCCGAGTACTCCCGGCCGTGTAAGACGAGCAGAAAGGTGACGGCCAGCACGGCGATGAGCTGCGTGACGAAACTGGCCGCGCCGACGGTCACGTCTTTCAGAGGGCCGGCCGCCTTCGCCAGCAGCTCCGGCAACCGGTGGGCATCCCGCAGAAGCTTGGCGGTGATGTGGTAGCGGTCGTCGTAATGCCTGAAGGTGGCGTTGCGGCGAAGCTCCGCCGCATAGCGCGGGGCGTCGTGCGAGAGCGTCTGCACCTCCCTGACAATGCTCGGGACGACCACAGAGCCGATCACGCCGACCAGCAGGGCCAGCAGCAGGTAGACGGCGAGGATCACGACTGCGCGAGGCGCCCGGGTTCTGAGCGCCACCGCGTCAACCACGGGGAACAGCGCGAACGCGAAGAACGAGCTGATCGCGAGCAGCTGAATGACTCCGCGGATCCTCCAGACGAGGTACAGCGCGAGCGCACTCCCGACAAGCATGAGCACGATCCGGAGCACGCCCCCGAGCGCCGGCGCAGTCACGCGAACGCGCAGGGGCTCGGCGCCGTCTGCCGAGCTCTGGGGTGACGGACGGACTGAGGTATGGGTGGGAGAGTCGTGCGTGTTCATGAGCTCAGCGCCGAACAGGCCGGAAACCCAGCAACACTGGGCTCCCGGCCTCTCAGTGTCTGATCACAGACCGGGATGACGGCCCAGCTGTCGACCCAGCTCGCGGATCTGAAAGGCACGCACGATGTCGATGATGCCGGTGGTCATCGCCCAGATCCCGGCGAAGATCAGCAGCGTGTACGCGCGGACGAGGAAGAACTGGCCGCTGACCCAGAACGCGAGCACGATCATCATGATGCCGCTGATCAGGGTCAGCCACCAAAGGCTGTTGATCGGTCGCTCGGCGTACGCCTGCACCATCCACATCACGCCGATCAGCAGGAACACGAAACCGAGGATGTCCGCGAAGCCCGCGAAGGTGCTGATGGGTTGGATCACCGCCACGATCCCGGAGGCCGTGAGGAGCACGCCGAAGATCGCCCACAGCCATCGCGTGTGGCGGTCGACGGCGGCCAGGACGAACTCCTCTGCGGCGAACATCAGGAACATAAGTCCGGTGAGGATCCCGACCGTCGTGACCGACGCCTGATCGAACTTCAGCACCACGACGGCGATCACCGTCCAGAACAGCCCTAGCAGCAGCTCAACCCACCAATACGAGGCGACGCGCTCGAGCATCGGCGCGAACTCGAAGCTGGAGTCGAGCGGCGTCTCAGCGATCGGCGGACCGCCCAGACCAGGAGCGACCTGCCGCCAATCGTCGGCATGTCCGAACGGCTCCTTTGCCTTGTCGCGCAAGGCATGTGACGAGGGGGTCTTGTCTTGTGTGTACGACATTGCTTCTCCCTTTCTGTTGATCTGCTTGTGTCTGATACGTCCTGCCATCGGCCGTCGGCCGGGCCGGCTCCGCGGTCAGTCGCTAGGCCTGAACGGCGGCTGGTTGCCCGGCTGCGCAGCGATGCGGGATTCCGGCTACCCCGTAGGCGTCGGCCTCCTCGAGCGTTTCGCGTTCGAGCAGCGCTTCGGCGAGGTGGTCGAGTTGCTCGCGGTGCTCGGCGAGCGTTCGCTTGGCCTGCTCGGCGCTTTCGGAGAGGATCCGCTTGACCTCTTCGTCGATCAGCTCGAGCGTGTGCTGCGACGCCGCGCCGCTGCCGTAGGTCTCCTGGCCGGAACGCGGGAGAGCAGACACCGCGCCGACCTGTTCGGACATGCCCCAGCGACCGACCATCTGCCGGGCCAGCGAGGTGGCCTGCTCGAGGTCTGACTCCGGGCCGGTGGTCGTCTCGCCGTAGATCAGCAGCTCAGCGGCGCGGCCGCCGAGCATCCCGACGATGCGCCCGTGCAGGTAGCTCTCGCCGTAGCCGTAGCGGTCGCTCTCAGGGCTCTGGTAGGTGACCCCGAGCGCATGGCCGCGCGGGATGATCGAGATCTTGCGCACCGGATCAGCGCCCGGCTGCAACATCCCCAAGAGCGCGTGCCCGGATTCGTGGTAGGCGGTCCGCCGCCGCTCCTCCTCTGAGATCACGATCCGCCGCGCGGCGCCGATCGTGATCCGCTCAAGCGCACTCGAGAAGTCCTCCCGGGAAACCGTCTCCTCGCCTCGCCGAGCAGCGCTCAGGGCGGCCTCGTTGACCAGGTTCCTCAGATCGGCTCCGACCATCCCCGGTGTGCTGGCGGCGATCGCCTCCAGGTCGGAGGGGTCCCTCAGCGGGACGCTTCGGGTGTGCACCTGGAGGATCCTCAACCGACCCTGCTGGTCAGGCGGGTTCACCGTGATCCGCCGATCGAAGCGCCCGGCGCGCAGCAGCGCCGAATCGAGGATCTCGGGGCGGTTGGTCGCCGCCAGCACGATCACGCCCTCGCTGTCTGTGAACCCGTCCATCTCGGTCAGCAGCTGGTTGAGGGTCTGCTCGCGCTCGTCGTTGGAGCCGCTCATCGCGCCGGAGCTGCGCGAACGACCGATCGCGTCGAGCTCGTCGATGAATATGATCGACGGCGCGTCGCTCTTGGCCTGCTCGAACAGATCACGCACCCGGCTCGCGCCGACCCCGACGACCATCTCCACAAATTCCGAGGCCGAGATCGAGTAGAACGGCACGTTCGCCTCACCCGCCACCGCCCGCGCCAGCAGCGTCTTGCCCGTCCCCGGCTCCCCACTCAGCAGCACGCCATGGGGGATCCGCCCACCCAGCCGCCGGTAGCGATCCGGGTGCTTAAGAAAGTCGACCACCTCGGCCAGCTCTCCCTTTGCCTCCTCGATGCCGGCGACTTCGGCGAACGTGGTCCGCTGCGCGCTGGTTTCGTACTTGTGGGCTTTGGAGCGCCCCATGCTGAACATCCCGCCGCCCTGGCTGATCTGGCCCCAAGAGCGCCGGATGATCCACAGCCAGAACCCGACCAGCAGCACGGTTGGCAGCACACCGCCGAAGATCGTCAGCAACAGATCCGAACCGGAGCTGATCGGCTTCGCGCTCACCACCGCACCCTCCCCCAGCAGCTCATTGAGCAGGTTGTCACCGGCGAACGTCGGCCGGGTGGTCGCAAACAACGTTGACGTCGTCCCGTTGTGCGCCGGATAGGTGACCGAATGGCGGAACGTCCCCTGGATCGTCGACCCCTGCCCAGTCACTGACGCCACGTTGCTCGCGTGGATCTGCGAGACCAGGTAACTGTAAGGAACAGTCACGCGCGCCGGAGTCGTCGGCTGGAAGGCGAGCACAAAGAACCAGTCGAGCGCCAGCAGCAGGCCGAGCAGCACCCACAAGCTGGGGCGCTTGGGCGGCGGCCGCCAGCGCATCGTATCCTGCGGCCCGCGAGCCCCCTCGACCCGCCACGGCGGTCGGGCGTCGCCCGTGGTCGTCTGCTTGGGCGCGGTCGAATCGCTCCGATCGGACTGGTTGGGCTGACTGGTTACCTGCGTCATGTCTTGTTTTTCAGTTGCGAAGTGCATGCCCGACAGCGTCTTTGACAGCACACTGAGCCGTCGTCACGCATTTCGAGTGATTGCGCGCAACCGAAGCTGGGCTGGCGACGCGCGCCGGCCGCGAACCTCGCTCACGCAAACCGCCTGATGACTGCTCACCGCGAGGAGGTTGATGCTCGCGGAGACCGAAGTCTCCAAACACGAGGACCGTCCTCCACGTCCAACGAAGAGCTCATACCGACGAGATCCGCGCCACACTCGAGCGCGACAACCGCATCCGCCACCCCGCGGAGGTGGCCGTGTCAGACCGGCACGGCACGGTAACACTGCGCGGCAGCGTCGGAAGCCTTCATCAGCGCCGAGCGATCGTCAAGATCGCGCGCTCGGTGCCGAACGTCGTCAACGTGGAGGACGAGCTCCGGGTCGACCCCCGAGATCGCTCGCAGGACATCGAGTTTTCCGGGTCGGCTGCGTCGCGGTAAGCGGCGGGCTCTCGTTACGAGCGGCGGGAACGACTATGCGAAGGCCGCCCGCGACCGCTTCGAACAGACCGGGGAGGCTTCCGTCAAGCTCCCCGTCCAGCGATCGGGCGAGTGGGCGCCCGAGTCGACCGCGGACCGATGCACGGATGGCCAGCTTCGCGAAGTCGACGTTGAGCCCGACCGTCGCGGCGTGCGGGAAGTACGGGTGGTTGTGCGGAGCGCGTGAGGCGGCCAAGGTCAACGCTTGCGGGCTTGTCATCCGGACGGCCTCGGTCGGCAACGGCGGCCTGGCGCAGGATTTGGAAGCGCTGTTTCGGGTCATCACACGTTCTGGGTGATCCGCGGCCCCTGCCAGCGACACTCGAATGTGCGGCCGGCCGAGCGCTCGCGGGGCGATGATCATCCGAGATGCGTGACGACCGATCACCCGCCTGCCCTTCAGGCTCCTTCCATGACTAATACTAATGAACAGATCACATCCAACGATCCGGCCACCAGTCGGTGGGACGGCCGCAGCGTGATCGCGGTCTCCTTCGACGAGGATCGCAACGCGTACAACGCCCTCACGCTGCTCAAGGAGCTCGACTCCCAACGGCGGGTCGGCGTCCAAGAGGCGGTCGTCGTCATCCGTGGCGAGGACGGACACTTGGTCCAAAAGGACAGGATCGAGTCGACGTTCCTGCCCGCCACGGCTGGTGGAGGTCTGATCGGCTTGCTGCTCGGGATCATCGGCGGACCGTTTGGAGTGCTCATCGGCGGGGCGACGGGCCTGATGGTCGGCTCGCTGTTTGACCTGGCCGACATGGATGAGACTGACTCGGCGCTGGGCGCACTTTCCAGTTCGGTCAAGGTCGGCCGCACAGAGTTGCTGGCCGTGGTCCTCGAGCAGGGTCACGAAGTGGTGGATGCCGCCATGTCTGGAGTCGGCGGCACCGTGTTGCGGCGATCGGTGGTCGATGTCGAGGCCGAGATCGCAGCCGCGGAGGAGGTCGAGCGCAAAGCCAAGCGCGAAGCCCGCAAAGAGCTGCTCCGGGCACGCCACGACCACGACAAGGCGACCATCAACGCAAAGATCGGTGAGCTGAGGGCAAAGCTCGGCCACGGCGAGAGCCCCGCCGACACGCCCGACGAAGCCGCAACCGTGAGTCACTAGCAACTAGCGTGCTGCGTCGCGGGGTCGGCATCGAGGCCGCCGCTCAGCTCGTCGGGCTCGTGCCGACCCTCGACGTAGGCGCACATTCCTCGCCAGCGACGGTCCGTGAGCGCTTGGGTGCGATCGAGCTCGCGTTAGGCGGAGGCCGTCGCGTTGCGCAGCAACGGTTGCACGCCCGGTAGCTCTCGGCCCGCCAGCAACGCGAGCATCGCGGTGCCCCCGGCGGAGACGTGGTTTGCGCAATCGTCGAGCCCGAAGCGCCGCAGCGCCGTGAGCGTCTCTCCGCCTGCGACTACCGTCGCCGCCGATGTCGAAGCGACGGCGTCGGCGATCGTGCGGGTGCCGGCGGTGAATTGCGCCAGCTCGAAGCGGCCCATCGGGCCGCTCCAGAACACCGTGCCCGCCGCAGCGATACGTCCGGCGAACCAAGCCGCGGTCCGCGCGCCGATGTCAAGCCCCATCCAGCCGTCCGGTACGTCGACTCCACTGAGCGAGCGCGTCACGGCTTCCTCGCCGTCGCCCCACCTGGCCAGCAGCAGATCGCTCGGAAGTGCGAGTCGCTCACTGGACCCGCTGAGCGTGGCGAGGGCCACCCGCGCCGATGGCACATCGTCCCTCGGGCACAGCGAGTAACCGACGCTGTGCCCTCGCGCGGCAAGAAAAGGGAAGCACATCGCGCCGCCGATGCAGACTGCGTCGGCAAGCTCGAGGAAACGCCGAACTAGGTCAACCTTCTCGCGTAACCTCGTACCACCGAGGATCGCCACCAAAGGTCGCGCTGGGCGCTCAACGGTCGCACTTAGAGCACACAGCTCGTGCTCCATCAGGCGCCCAGCGGCGGATCGGAGATAGTGAGGCACCCCCGATGTGCTCGCCTGGGCCAGGTGAGCAGTGGCAAAGCAATCATCGACATACAGGTCAGCGAGCTCAGCCAGCGCTGAGGCCAGCGCGGGCAGGTTGCGCGTCTCGCCCGGATCGAACCGGACGTTTTCCAGCATCAGCATCTGACCCGGCTGGAGGCGCTCGGTGAGCTCACGTACGCGGGCCCCGGTCACTGCCGGCGCGAGTTGCACTGACGCGCCGGTGAGCTTGGCTAGGCGCTCGGCAACGGGCCGCATCGAGAACGCCGGATCCAGGCCCTTCGGCCGGCCCAGGTGGGAGATGAGCACGAGCCGCGCGCCGCGGCCGCGGAGCTCTTGGATCGTGGTCAGCGCCGCGGCGATGCGGGTGTCATCGGCTACGCGCGCGGGCACGCCGACGGAGGCCGTCGTAAGCGGCACGTCAAGATCGGCCCGCAGCAGGACGCGGCGCCCTGTGACGTCGAGGTCATCGATGGTTCGTAACTCATTCGTCATGTGCCCGCCCATTCGACGGGCCGGAGCCGCGCGTCGCGGAAGCGTGTGCTTATTTTCGGGATCGATTCTCACGTCGCGGCCGTCCTGCGTCGGGTTGGGTGCCAGGAGCCTCGCGCCCGTCCGGGTGACCCGTCCTCACGCGGTTTGGATGATTCCGAGGCCGCAGACGAGCGGTGAACCGAAGCTCAGGCCTCGGTCTCTGCCTTTACGCGCCCCGTTGCTATGGCACCGATGAGCGCGGCGTGATCGCGCTCATTCTGATCGGCATACGCCTTCGCGGCACGATCGGCGGGTGAAACATGTCCGGCTGTGGGTGCCCGAGCCGCGCGTCCGGATGCGCGTCGGGCAGGGTTACGGCCGGCTGTCGGCATGGAGCTCAAACTCTCCCGGAGCCACCAGCGCAGCGCAAGCGCCACTCACGGGCCTTCGAGTCCCGTCAATTGCGGAGGCTGCGTGTTCGTGCAAAGACCTGCTGCTCCGTGATCGTGCGCTCGGGCCGGCCGCGTCCCAGGAACGCAACGGTCCAGCTGGCGAGCGTGGCCACTCGATTCTTGAAGCCGGTGAGGGAAGGCGAGGTGTATGACGAGCCAGACCAGCAACGCCGCGGGGCCAGCGAGGCGGACCGGACCGAACCAGGCGACGGCCCGGAAGCGGAGACTGTCGCCATCGTGCCGAAATCGCGGTAGCGGAACTCGCGGGCCGCGTCGTCGCCGCGGAGCCGGCGGACGATCGTCCGCGCCACGTGCCGGCCCGACTGCATCGCGACCTCGGCGACGCCGGGCAGATCGTTGAGGCTCATCAGATCGCCGATCACAAACACCTCCGGATGGCCAGCCAATGTGCAGTCTGCGAGCACGGCCACACTGGCCTGACCGATCGACGGCGGCGCCGCGCTGCTCGCCGAGGCGTGCCCCGAGCGTGGAGGCTTTGACGCCCGCGGCCCACACCTTGGTGCGAGCTTCGATTCTCCCGGACGATCCGTCGGGCCGGACGACATCGAGTCCTGTCTCGTCGACGCCGGTGACCCTCGTAGCGAGCTCGATCTCGATTCCGAGCCGCCCAGGTCGCGGTGCGCGCGCCACCGCAGTGACTGCGGGAAGGACGCCAGAACCGTATCGCCGGCATCGAGGAGGATGACGCGTGCCTGCGCCGGGTCGAACCTGCGGAAGTTGCGTTTGAGCGCTCGGCGCGCGAGCTCGGCGATCTGGCCGGAAACCTCAACGCCGGTCGGTCCCGCCCCGACCACAGCGATCGTCAGCCGCGTATCGCGCTCGCTTTGATCTCCCTCGAGCTCGGCCAGCTCGAAGGCGCCGAAGATCCGTCCGCGGAGCTCGAATGCGTCGTCGATCGTCTTGATGCCCGGGGCGTGCACGCCGAATTCGTCGTGCCCGAAGAACGACCGCCCTGCCCCGGCCGCGACGATCAGGCTGTCGTAAGCCACGCGAGCGCTCCTTCCAACGGTCTCGAGCGTCACCTCGCGTGCGTCGAGGTCGACGTCGACCACTTCGCCGACCAGCACGCGCGTATTCCTGTGGCGGCGCACGATGTCCCGGGTTGGCGGGGCGATGTCGCCCGCGGCTAGGACGCCCGTCGCCATCTGGCAGAGCAGCGGCTTGAACAAGTGATGGTTGGTGGGCGACCGTCCGGCGGCACGCAAGGCCGGCGCCGCGAATACATCAAACAACCGGACGACGACGAGCCGCCGGCGCCTGCGAGTCTGCCCGCGAACCCCGCTCAACCCCTCGAGGAGAGCACGATTCTCGTAACCCCAGCCAGGTAGCGACGTTCAGGCCAAACGCGACCGCGAGTCAGACGAGTCGAGTTGCGGCGCAAACGCTCCACCGAGCCCGATGCGCTCCTGCCCCACTGGATGCGGACAGGGTCCCCGGGACGCCGGCTGCGGATGGGGCCACGCTCCAGACCTCAGCAGCGCCTGGCTCCCAGTCGATCCGTCGCTCGCCCGCCCGCCCGAGCTGACCCAACCGGCCCGCGGGGGCCGACTCGTGCACTTCAAGGCAAGCCGTCGCCGCCGGACAAGCTCGAGGCGACGATCGACGACGAGGGCCCGGCGCTCGATCTCCAGACCGTCGGTCGCCACCTCCGCCGCGCGTGCTCGGCCACCCGCTCGTGGGAAGTCGTCGTCCGCGGTGTCGGCCGCCAGCAGGAGCACCAGCGCCGTTGCCGCCTGCGTGTAGACGTACAGCGGGCCGTTGGCGAAATGGTCGGGCTGCTGATCGCGACTCCACTCCCGAAGATCGTCGTCACCAGCGTTGCGTTCCACATCTGAGACCAGCGAGCCCGGCGCCTAGCGCGGGCGGTGGGGCGGTGCGAGCAGCCCGAGCTGCCGGGCGCGGGCGACGGCCTCTGCGCGGCCGTGGGCGTCGAGCTTCGTGTAGATGTGGCGCAGGTGCGTTCGGACCGTGTTCGTCGAGACGAACAGCTCGGCGGCGATCTCCGGCGCCCTCAGGTTGGTGGGCAGGTAGCGGACGACGCGGAGCTCGGCCTCACTGAGCTCTTCGAGGTTCCCGGCAGGCGCTGTGCCGGCCGGCGTGGAACCAGCGAGCATGTCGAGGATGGCTCGACGGAGTGCGGGATGTGCGGTTCGGTGGCGGGGCAAGCGTTCGAGCAGCTCCTGTGCGGGAACGAGGACGAACGGCAGCAGGATGCCCTCTGGCTCGGCGAGGTCGAGCGCGCGCTCCACAGAGGTGTCCGCCGCGCGTTGATCGCCGAGCTGTTCGCGGGCGACCGCGTCCAGCAGCTGTGCCTCGGTGATCGTGGATGGCCGGTGCAGCATCGCAGCGGAACCATCGATTACCGGGGTGAGCACGTCGATCGCATGTTCGGGCTGATCTTCTGCGAGATGAATGGCGGCGGCGGCCACGCGCATGTCGCCCGTGTCGCGCTCCTGTTCGCTGATGTCGTCGAGCGCCGCCCGCGCGGCGGCCAGCTCGCCCATGCGCGCTTGCGTTTGCAGCATGCGTGCCCGCACGACCGGCGCGAATGCGTGCTTGCCGGCCAGCAGAACTTCGATCCGCTCCGCGGCGCGGAGCGCCGCCAGCGCGTCTTCGAGCGAGCCCCGCGCGAGGCACAGAAGAGCTCGTGCATAATCCACGATCAGCTCGGTGCCGGGCTCACCACCTGGACGCAACGCGCGCCCAGCCCGCTCGAGCCATTGCTCGGCCTCGTCGAATCGCGTCAGCCAGAGCAGGGCCATCGCTCCCGTGGCCAGCGCGGTGACGATCACCTGATCCTCGCCCCAGCCGTGCGCATCGGCGATCCTCACCGCCTCCTGGCTGTGCTGGAGCCCAGCGGAGAGCGACAGTCCGGTCAGCGGGCCGGCGATCCCGAGGTGAGCCAGACACGGGATCTCAAGCCAGGGTCGCCCCGCGTGACGAGCCAACGCCAGCCCGTGCTCGAGGTCACGCCGGGCATCATCCAGCCGCGAGGACCACAGCTCCACAACACCGAGATTCTGCAGCGCGACGGATCTGGTCTCGTCATTGAGGGCGCGCCCAGCCGCCGGCTGCGCCGCCAGCGCCGTCTCGAGCAACGGCCGCGTCTGGAGCGCCGTCTCGAGATCGACGCGCCAGCGCGCGAGCACCAGCCTCAGCTCTGCCAGTAGCAGGTCAAATCCCGCTCTACGCTCGCCGGGAACCGTGTCGGCCAGTCGCTGGGCGAGATCGACGTAAGCGGCGCTTTTCTCGAGCGCACCGTGCAGCAGGCGCGCGGTCGCGAAAACGAGCGCGAGCTCCGCGTCGGCGGCTACCACGTCGTCCGGGAAAACGCCCAGCAGCTGCGAAATCGATCCGCTGCGGCCGTCGAACGTCAGATCGACGTGGTGGTCGGCCAGCAGCCGCGAGGCCAGCGGCCAGTCACGTGCCGCCTGCGCGTGGCGGATCGCCTCGACGATGTAGCCCTCTTGTTCGTGCCATTGGGCTGCTGCGCGGTGCAACGAGCCGACGACCGCGGGCGCGGCTCGGCGCAACTCGAGCGCCAGCAGGTCTGCGAACAGACGGTGGTAGCGAAACCACGATCGCCCCGCATCAAGCGAAGTCACGAACGCGTTGGCGTCCTCGAGCTCCTGCAACATCCGTTCAGCGCCCGAGCCGCCGGTGAGGAAATCGGCCAGTGGGCCGCACACGCGATCGAGCACGGAGGTCCGCAACAGCATCTCGCGCACCTCGGGCGGCTGGCGCTCCAGCACCTCCGCCAGCAGGTATCCCGCCACGTTTCGCTCACTGCCTGAGAACTCCGTGACCAGGCGCTCCGGGTCGGGGTGATGCGCGAGCAAGAGGGCGGCCAAGCGCAAGCCGGCCGCCCACCCCTCCGTCCGCTCATACAGCAGTCCCATGCCCCCATCGGAGAGGGTGATGCCCTCCGACCGCAGCAGCTCGATCATCTCCTCCATCGAGAAACGCAGGTCGGGTGCGCGGAGCTCGGTGAGCTGACCGGCCAGACGCAGGCGGTGAAGCCCCAGCCGGGGATCCTCACGCGTCGCCAGCACGACTCGCAGCTCCGCCGGCAACCGGCCCACAAGAACCTCGAGCCAGCTCAGTGCATCGGCCGAATTCAACTCATGCAGATCGTCGATCACGAGGACGGCCGGCTCCTGCAGCAAAGCAAGGTCGGACAGGAGCTGGTCGACCACTGCGCGGCCGCCGAACGTTGGCGCCGGGGCGACTGGTTGCACCACGCTGGCCACGCCGGCGAGCGCGTAGATCACCGCGAGCCAGAACCGCTGGGCGTCCTGCTCACCGCGCTCGACCGACACCCATCCCACCCGATCCTGCAGGCCCGCCGCCTCGGTCCAGGAGCGCAGCAAGATCGTCTTGCCGCTCCCGGCCGGCGCGCATACCAGCACCACCCCACCGCCTTGCGGCGCAGACAAGCGCTCGAACAGCGCATCCCGCTGCACCAGTCTTTGCGCTGCAGCCAGCGGCTGCGGACTCGCCCGCCGGGTTTCCAGACCTCCCTCTCTCACCTTTGGCATGCCACCTCGCGTTGGAGCGCCCGGGGAAGCTTCTCACAACGCGGCGCGCTCGGCCGTCCGTAGAAACCCACGAGCACCCACCCAGGTGACTCCCGTGGCGAGACGCGCGACCAGGGTGGCACGGCGCAGTTCGGGCGTGTATGGCGTGGTGTGTTGGTGACTCCGTGCGCTATTGGCTGTTGGGAATGCCTCGTGGCATGCTCCGGTGTGCGATCTCGGCGGCGTCTTCGGGCGTCAGACCGAGGAGTCTCAGCACGAGCTCGGCGTGGTGACGATCGGCGTTCTTGGGGGCTTGTCCATCGAGCACGGCGCGCATGACGCCAAGTAGCGCGCCGCCGGCTGCGAACAGCGCCACGCGTTTGTTGGGTACGTTGAATCGGCCGGCTTTGACGCCGCGGTCGATGTCTTGTTGGGCGAACGGTCCGAGCGCCGCGAGGGTGACGTTGTGGGAGACGTCCATGCGGATCAACAGCCAGGCCCAACCGGGGTCTGTTCGAGCGAGCTCGACGAAGTATCGGTGGGAGACGGCGACGGTTTCGGCGGGGTCCTCGAGGTTCGCGGTCACGGCGTGGACGGCGGCGCCTTGCGTGGCGATTGTGTCCTCGAGGACTGCCTGGACGATCGCTTCTTTGCTGTCGAAGTGGTTGTAGAAGGAGCCGAAGCCGACGTCGGCGTGTTCGGTGATGTCGTTGATGCGGGTGTTGTCGACGCCCTGGTGCGCGAATAGGGCTTTGGCGGCGTCGATCAGCTGGGCGTGTGTTCGCTCGCGTCTGCGTGCGTGCCTGTCTGGCGGGGGTTGGCTCGTGTCGCTTGTGGCTGCATCAGTCTTGGGGCGCCCGGTCATTGTTGATGACGGTATCGCAGCGGGCGCGCGGTGGCTTCGGAGCTGCGCGACGGCTTATCCGGCGGCGACTGCTTGGCGGTGCTGTCGTGAAGCGGCGCGCGCGGCGGGGATATCGCTGGAGCCGGTTCTTGGATGTGGCTGTCCGTTGTTGTGCTGGACTCGCGTGCTGGGTCGGCGCCGGGGCTCGATTGCGCGTGGGGCGGGCTCGAGCCGGTAGCGCGGAAGGGTGAGATTGCTGTCCTTGCCTGCGGCGATGGCGATCGCGACGTGTTCGGCTTTGCCGCCGCGGGCGGCGCGCCGGAGCCGGGGGATCAGCCGGCGGTGGGGGTCGTGCGCGCGTTCGGCGAGCAGGAATTCGATGCCGTCCTCGACGCCGCGCTTGACTTGGTCGCGGAGCATGCGGAGCGCGTCGATGTCGTCGTGGCGTCCGGCGAGTGGCGTGGTGTCGATCGGCGGGGCGAAGTGGAAGTAGAACCGCTCGGGGCGGGGAATCAGGGTGGGTCCGAGTCCGCGCGAGATTGGGAGGAAGGCATCGGGGCGCCCGGTGATGCGGTCGGTGATGACCCGGATCGGCTTTGCGAGTGGGTGCGCGGCGTCGAGCAGCACGGTGTAGGTGTCGTCGGCACCGACGGCGGCGAACGGGATGATCGGGCAGCCGTGCGCAACGGCGAGGCGCGCGAAGCCGACGCGCTCGCGCCACATCAGCTGGTAGTGCTGACCGCGGCGCTTGAACACCTCGTGCGCGCCGCCGGGAAACACCATCACTGCTTGTTGCGCTTTGAAGAGCGCCTCGCAGTTCGCACGGGTGCCGCGGACCATTCCGAGCTCGCAGAGCAGGTCGCGCCAGATCGGGATCGCGAAGTGGAGGTGGTCGCCAAGCGGCCGGACGAACACGCCGCGCGCGCGTTCGATCTCGTAGACGAGCGACGGCACGTCCTGTAGGCCGTACAGGGTGTGGTTGCCCACGAGCAGGAATGGGCCGTGGTCTGGGATCCGCTCGACGCCGTAGAGCCTGGGTTGTAGAAGCCGATGTGCGGCACCGAGGGCACGCGCGGCCACGGCGGTCGTGCGGGCACCTGGTTGCGGGATATCGATCGGTGGCATGTCTCTCTTCTCCTTCGAATGAGGCGTAGCCTAGCCATTAAATGACAGATAAATCAAGTCTGATGGTGTCATCAGACTTGTTCCGTATTTGGCTTGGGCTGCGGTCTGATCGCGTCCGCGGCGCGCGGCTTCGGTGAGAGGGGCGGCGCGGTATGTCCCGGGCTTGGGTCTGGTCGAGGAATGACCTCCCTGACACCGCAGCGCGGATCAACGGAGCCGCGCTCGGCGGGGGCCTGGGCCCGTCGCGGGCGTTGGTCAGGAGGCGTGGTATGCGGCGACGAGTGCGCCTGGGAGCGGCCCGAGCACGTCGGTGAGCGTGGCTTCTGGGTCGGCTTGAGAGGCGACAAACGCGCCGTCGATCGCGGCGAGCGCGAACCGCGCGAGCCGGATGATCATGGAGCTGTCTGGGTCGTCGTCGAAGGCGATCGCCAGTTGCCGTTGCAAGCGCTCGAGGCCCAGCCGACGCACGCGGATCACGACAGCCTGGATCTCGCCGCCGGTGACCGCCGGTGGCTGCGCGGCGAACACCACCAGCAGGCGCAGAAAGTCCGGATGGCGCTCGAGTGCCTGGGCGACCGGCGGAATGATTGCGGCGAGATGATCGGCGGGGTCGCCGATCCGCCGGCCCCACTCGGGAAGGTCGGCGAAGAACCGCTCGGCGCCGCGTTCCATGACCGCGAGCAGGATGCCGTCCTTGGAGCCGTAGTAGTGGTAGACGGAGCTGAGCGGAATCCCCGCCTCTTGCACGACGCGGGCGACCGTCGCTGCTTCGAAGCCGTGCTCAGCCATGACGCGCTCTGCCGCGTCGAGGACCAGCTCGCGTGACTTCACGCCGCGGCGGTTGGGGGTGACGTCGGCGCGGACAGCCATGGTCGGAGCCTAGCAAGGAATTAGAGTTGACACTCCAATATCATTCTTGTAGTCTGCGCTCCAATTCAGTTCGTCAGAGGAGAAAGCAGATGTCGTTGGCTTCGCGTGTGAACGAGGACGTTGCGGTGTTGATCGTGGGTGGTGGTGGCGCGGGCTTGACGGCGTCGATGCTGCTTGCGCGAGAAGGGGTGGAGCACCTGCTCGTCAGCGCCCTGCCGACTACGTCGATCCTCCCCAAGGCGCATGTGCTCAATCAGCGCACGATGGAGATCCTCGAGGACGCGGGCGTCGCGGGCGCGATCGCGCAGCGCAGCACGCCGGCGGCGAACATGGCTGCCACCGCCTTCTACGCCGGCCTCGCGGGACCGACCGCGGAGTATGGGCGACGGATCGCACGCCTCGAGGCCTGGGGAGCCGGCGGCGCGGACGAGAGCTGGAGCGCCGCGAGCCCGTGGCGTCAGCTCAACCTGCCGCAGATCCGGCTCGAGCCGCTGATGAAGGCCCACGCCGAGACGCTATCGCCGGGCCGGATTCGCTTCGGCCACGAGCTGACCGCGCTCGAGCAGGACGGCGAGGGCGTCACCGCGACCGTCCGTGACCTCGGAGCCGGGGACGAGTACATCGTTCACGCGCGCTACGTGATCGGCGCTGACGGCGGGCGGACGGTGCCCGGGTTGATCGGGGTCGAGCTACGGGGGCCTGGGCCACGTGACCGAGACCGCGACGATGCATGTCGCGGCCGACTTCTCGGCGCTCGCGCAGGACGACGACGTTCTGATCCGTTGGCTGCTCTGTCCGCAGACCGGCGTCATGGTCGTGATGGTTCCGATGGGACCGGAGCGCTGGGGGCCGGCGTCGGAGGAGTGGGTGATCCACATCAACTACCCCGTCGATGATCCGCGCGCGCAGTCAGACGAGCAGGTCAAGGCCGACGTGCGCGCGTCGCTCGGGATTCCCGATCTGCCGATGGAGATCCACAAGATCACGCGCTGGTCGGTCGAGGCGGTGATGGCCGAGCGCTACTCGCACGGGCGTGTGTTCCTCGTCGGCGACGCCGCCCACCGCCACCCCCCGACCGGCGGGCTGGGGCTGACCAGCGCCGTCCAGGACGCGCAGAACCTCACCTGGAAGCTCGCCGCGGTCCTGCGCGGCCACGCTGCACCGGCGCTGCTTGAGAGCTATGAGCCGGAGCGCCGCTCCTCGCTGGAGCGCAACGCCCAGCGGTCGCTCGAGAACGCGATCAACCACTTCATGATGATCGGGCCCGCCGTCGGCGTCTCGCACGAGCACACCGAGGAGCAGAACCTCGCCAACCTGCGCCGCCTGTGGAGCGGCAGAGCCGCAGGACGCCGAGCATCGCGCGGCGGCGCTGCGCGCGATCCGCGCGCAGTCGATGGAGTTCAACGAGCACAACGTCGAGTACGGCTACAGCTACGAGTCGGCGGCGATCGTGCCCGACGGCACGCCCGCACCGATCTCGCCCGACGAGATCCGGATCTACGAGCCCTCGACCCGTCCCGGCGCCCCGCTTCCGCACGCGTGGATCGACGACGAGGACGGAAACCGCCGGCCGATCAAGGACCTCGTGAGGCCGGGGCGCTTCCTGCTGATCGCCGGCGAGGACGGCCGGGCGTGGTGCGAGGCAGCCGCGCAGCTCGCCGGCGAGGCGAACGTCCCGATCGACGCGCTGCGGATCGGTCACCTCGACGGCGATCTGTACGACCCGCGCTGCATGTGGCTGCGCCACCGCCAGATCTCGAGCGACGGCGCGATCCTGGTCCGGCCGGACCGGTTCATCGCCTGGCGGCACGCCACGGCGGCGGAGAACCCGCGGGCCGCGCTCGCCGGCGCGCTGTCCGCAGGTGCTGGCTCGGCCGGTCGACGCTCGCGTCCCCTCGGTGGCGTGATGAGCGCCCCGAGATGCGACGGCGCACTGCGCCGCGACGAGGTCGATGTCGCGATCGTCGGCTACGGCCCGGTCGGGCAGGCGCTGGCGGCGCTGCTGGGCCGTGCCGGGCACCGGGTCGCGGTGTTCGAGCGCTACCAGGAGATCTATCGCCTGCCGCGCGCGGTCCATCTCGATCACGAGATCATGCGCCTGCTGCAAACGCTCGGCCTGGCGGACACGCTCGCCACGGAGATGGTCGCGGTCCACGACTACCAGTGGTTCGGAGCCGACGGCGAGCTGCTGCTGCGCTTCGACGTGCACGAGCCCGGCGCGCTCGGGCTGGGAGTCGGACTACATGTTCTTTCAGCCCGAGCTGGAGGCGGCGCTCGATCGTCTCGGTTGCGCCCAGCCGCGAGTGACGGTGCAGCGCGGCTGGGCCGCCGAGGCGCTGGTCCAGCTCGACGGCGGCGCGGAACTGACGGTGCGGCGGGTCGTCGAGCAGGACGCGGGGGGGCTTGCCCCGAGCGATGAGACCCGCACGGTGCGCGCGGGGTGGGTGGTTGGAGCCGACGGCGCGAATTCGTTCGTGCGTGAGGCGATCGGGATCAGCCGTCGCGACCTCGGCTTCCGGGAGCGATGGCTGGTCGTCGATGCCGAGCCGGGCGACATGGCGGCCCTTGCTCACCTCCCGATCGCCTGCCAGTGGTGTGACCCGGCCCGCCCGACGACGCACGTGCAGAGCGGCCCTCGCCACCGGCGCTGGGAGTTCATGCTGGTGGCGGACGAGGATCCGTCTGAGTTCGAGGATCCCGGCCGCGTGTGGTCGCTGCTTGAGCCGTGGTACCGGCCGCAGGACGGCCGGCTGACGCGCAGCACCGTCTACGAGTTCCGCTCGATGCTCGCGGACCGGATGCGCGAGGGTCACGTGCTGCTCGTCGGCGACGCCGCGCACCTCACCCCGCCATTCCTCGGCCAGGGGCTGTGCGCAGGCCTGCGCGACGGCGCGAATATCGCCTGGAAGCTCGATCTCGTGTTACGGGGGGTCGCGTCCGAGCGGCTTCTGGACACCGTGGACAGCGAGCGGCAGCCGCAGAACGAAGCGGTCATCGGCCTTGCCGTGGAGCTCGGGAAGGTTGTCTGCCAGCTCGATCCGCAGGCCGCCGCAGAGCGCGACGCGATGCTGCGCCAGGCTCCGCCGCTGCCGCCGCTCGAGCTCGCGCCGCTGACCGACGGCGTGATCCACCGCAACGCCGGGGAGGGCACCGACCCCCTAGCGGGCACGCTGAGCGTCCAGGGTCATGTCGCGCGCGGGAATCGCGAGGGGCGGTTCGACGACGTCGTCGGGGGCGGCTTCCAGGTGATCGTGGCGGCTGGAGATCCGCGCGAGCATCTCGCCGCCGAGCACCGCGCGCTGATCGACGAGCTCGCGATGAGCGTCGCCTCGCTCGATCCGGACGCGCCCGACGGCGTGCAGGACCTCGACGGGCGCCTCAGCGCCTGGCTCGCAGAGCACGACGCGCATGGCGTGCTCGTCCGCCCCGATTTCTACACGTTCGGCAGCGCTCGATCCAGCGACGAGCTGCCGGCGCTGCTGGACGACCTCCGATCCCAGCTGCACCTCACCACCACACCCGCGAGCGCAGGAGCCCTCACATGACGGACACGACCGTGATCCACCCCAAGTTCCACCACTTCAACCTCAAGACGACCCGTCTGCAGGAGATGATCGACTACTACTGCACGCTGGTCGGTGCCGAGGTCATCCACCAGGACCAGATCGGCGCGTGGCTGTCCAACGACGACGCCAACCACCGGATCGCGTTTCTCGCGTTCCCGAACTTCGTCGATGACCCCGAGAAGGACACCCGCACCGGCATGCACCACTCGGCGTTCGAGTACGCAACGTTCGACGCGCTGATGTCAACGTACGTGCGCCTGCGGGACGAGGGCATCACGCCGGCGATCTGCCTCGATCACGGGATGACCTTCTCCTACTACTACGCCGACCCCGACGGCAACAACGTCGAACTGCAGTTCGACAACTTCGGCGACTGGCAGGCCTCGACCGAGTGGATGCGCACCTCCGAGCAGTTCAAGGCCAACCCGATCGGCCAGTTCCTCGACCCCGAGCTCGTGATCGCCGACCACACCGCCGGCATCAGCCACGCCGAGATCCACGCGAAGGCGATGGCCGGCGGCTACGCCCCCGAGCAGCCGCCAGTCGAGATCCCGGAGATGTCGTCGTGAAGCTCTGCCGTTTCGACGCCGGCGACGGCGCTCGCCTCGGGATCGTCGACCAGGACACCGTATCCGACCTCTCGGCGGTCGATCGGGGGATCTCGACGCACCCGGCGCTCGCTCTCGGCGCCGGGCTCGCACACCTCCACGCGCTGGCGAGCGACGCGCCGGCGCGGCCGCTGGATGAGGTCCGCCTGCTCGCCCCCGCGCGGCCGCGGAAGTTCCTCGGTATCGGCCTCAACTACGCCGATCACATCGCCGAGTCCGGGATGAAGGCGCCGGAGTACCCGGTGTTCTTCAACAAGCAGCTCACCTGCGTCGTGGGACCCGGCGACGACGTCCACATGCCGCGCGTCTCGAACCTGCTCGACTACGAGGGCGAGCTCGCGATCGTCATCGGCACCCGCTGCCGCCACGTGCCCGAGGATCAAGCCCACGAGATGATCGCCGGATACACGATCGCCAACGACGTCACCGTGCGCGACTGGCAGCTGCGAACGCCGACGATGACGCTCGGGAAGTCGTTCGATACGCACGGGCCGCTGGGACCATGGCTCCTCACCGCCGACGAGCTCGGCGATCCCCACGCCCTGGCGCTCAAGACCTACGTCAACAACGAGCTGCGCCAGGACGCCAACACGAGCGAGATGATCTTCAACTGCTTCCAGCAGGTCGCGCATCTCTCGCAGGCGTTCACGCTCGAGCCCGGCGATGTGATCGCCACCGGCACGCCCGCCGGCATCGGCGCCGTGCGCCAGCCATTCCCAGAAGGGCTGCTCAAGGTCGGTGATGTCGTGCGGGTGGCGATCGAGGGGATCGGCGAGCTGCGCAACACGGTCGTCGATGAGCCCGAAGGGTATCTCGCCCCAGACGCCGAGACGGAGGTGGCGGCATGGGTGCGCTGACCGGCGCGCGCTTGTGGCCGCCGTTCAGCGGCCCTGGCGATCTCGCTGAGATCGAGCGCATCCCGCTCAGTGAGCGCGGGCTGCCGGCGAGTACCTATGAGCTCGTCACACGGGCGGCGAGCCTATGGCCCGACCGTCTCGCTGTGTCGGTGCTCACCGACGCCGAGCGCTTCCACACTCCCTTCGTCCAGACCTTCGCGGAACTCGCCCGCGACGTGCACCGCGCCGCCGCCGTGCTGGGCGATCTGGGGGTGCGGCGCGGTGAGGCGGTCGCGGTCGTGTCAGTCAACTGCGCGGAGATGCTGCCGCTGCTGCTCGCGGCCGAGGCGGTCGGGATCTACGCCCCGATCAACCCGGGCCTCGCGATCGAGCACGCCAGCGAGCTCATGCGACTCTCGGGCGCCAGGGTGATCGTCGCGTCCGGACCCGAGCTTGACCCGAGCGTCTGGGCGCACGCGCGCGCGATCGCCCTTAGCGCCGGCGCGAAAGCGCTGCTGGCGCTGCGCCCCACGGCAGCAGCGGGCCAGTCGCCCGCGCTGGAGCCGCTCGCCGGCGTTGAGGTCGCATACCTGCAGGAGCGAATGGAGGAGGCCGGCGATGGCGGCCTTCCGGGGCCGGCGCCGGGCTCGGGGGAGGTCGCCAGCTACCTGCACACCGGTGGCACGACCGGAACGCCGAAGCTCGCCGCGCGCACGCACGCGAACGAGGTCTCAAACGCCTGGATGATCGAAGCACGCGATCTCCTGGAGCAGAGCAGCGTCCTGTTCGCGGCGCTGCCGCTCTTCCACACAAACGCGCTCGTGGTGACGGTGCTGGCACCGCTGCTCAAAGGCCAGCGCGTCGTCTGGGGCGGCCCGCTCGGCTACCGCGACCTCCCGCTCTACGGGAACTTCTGGAAGATCGTCGAGCACTACCGGATCGCGGCGATGTCTGCGGTCCCGACGGTGTACTCGGTGCTGGCGCAGGTGCCGGTCGACGCGGACATCTCCAGCCTGGCGCTGCCGATCGTCGGGGCCGCGCCGCTTGCGCCCGCGGTCGCCAGCGGCTTCGAAGCCCGCACGGGTGTCGCGCTGTGCGAGGGCTACGGACTCACCGAGGGCACGTGCGCAAGCGCTTTCAGCTGGCCGAACGCGCCCCGTCCCGGGACAGTCGGACACCGCTTTCCCTACCAGCAGGCGCGCACAGTCACGATCGACGAAGCGACCGGCGAGTGGACGTTCCTGCCCGCCGACGAGGCTGGCACGCTCGTCCTGCGCGGCCCGAACATCTTCGCCGGCTACCTCGTCCACAGCGGCTCCGGGCGGGAGCTGACAGTACGCCTGGACGTGGAAGCTGACGAGCTGAGCGTCCGCTGAGCCCGCCCGCAACGCGACCCACCGCGCCGCTTGACCTTCACAGAACATCACACAAGGAGCGATCAATGAGCACCAGCACCCCCAAACCGTCCGATCGGCACGCGATCGAGAGGACACGCTGGCGGATCGATCCGGCACGCTCGAGCGTCGAATTCCACTCCCCGACCTTCTGGGGGTTGATGACCGTCAAAGGGCACTTCGAGCACTACGAAGGCACACTCGACCTGCAACGCACCCCGGCGATCGAGTTGACGATCGAGGCGGGCAGCCTCAACACGAACAACAAGATGCGCGACAAGCACTTGCGCTCAAACGACTTCTTCGACGTCACAGACCACCCACACGTTCGCTTCATTTCCGACAACGCCACGCTGCACGGCGAACGCTTGAAAGTCAGTGGCCTGCTCTACGCCGCGGGACAGAGCATCCCGCTTACCCTGGACGCCGAACTGCGCCGCGTCGGCGACGAACTGGACATCTACGCCAAGACCGACGCAGACCACCGCAAGCTCGGCATGACCCACGGCATGCTGGGCATGATCCGCACCCCCAGCCAGCTCACCGTCCGCGGCCGACTGATCCAAACCGCCGAGTGACGAGACCAACCGGGCGGGTCGACGCGGTCCCGGCTGCAGGTAGTCTGCGGCGCGCGAGAGCCCGCGCGTCACGATGAACCTCGTGAGCGTCTTGCGACCAGCCGTGCGCAGAAGATGACCGAGCAGCCGGTCGAGATTCCCGGACTGCCGCCCGAGCGGTGGATCGACCGCGTCGCCTCGCTGGTCGACCCCTTCAGCCGGGTCACGCAACCGAGGCTCTACGGCGTCGAGCACCTGCCGGCTGACGGCTCGCTGCTGGTCGGCAACCACACCATCTACGGGTTCCTGGACCTGCCGTTCATGATGGCCGAGATCTGGAAGCACCGCCAGCTCGCCGTCCGTGGCCTTGGCGAGCACGCCCACTACGCCGTTCCGATCTGGCGTGAGCTCTTGACCGTGGGTGGAATGGTTCGCGGTACCCGCGAGAACGTCCGCGCCCTGATGCGTGAGCGGCAGACGATCCTGGTCTTCCCCGGAGGCGCACGAGAGGTCAACAAGAAGCGGCGCGGTCAGCAGTACCAGCTCCTGTGGAGGGAGCGCATCGGCTTCGCCAGGCTCGCGATCGAGCAGGGCTACCCCGTCGTTCCGTTCGCCGCCGTCGGTGCGGAGGAGATGCTGGACATAGTCGTTGACCAGGCCACGCCGATCTACGGCCAGTTCGCGCGTCTCTACGAGAAGCTCATCGGCTTTCCGACACCACCGATCGTGCGCGGCGTCGGGCTGACCCCGATCCCCCGCCCAGAGCGCCTCTATTTCTGGTTCGGCGACCCGATCGACACGACCCGCTTTGGCAGCCGCTTTGACGACACGACCGCCGCCCGGGCGCTTCGCGACGAGGTCAAGCAGGCAATCCTCGCGGGCATCCAGTTCCTGCGCGACGAGCGCGACCAAGACCCAAGCCGCGACGTCCTGAGAAGGCTACGCCGCCACGGTGACGAGCACGGCCAATCGGACTGAGTGAGCGGGCGGGCGAACGGCGCAGCTCAAACGTCCGGCGCTCTCCCACGGATGTGACCTCGTCGCGGAGTGATACGAGGCCAGGACACGGGAGAACTACGGATGAAACGTGCCTGCCAAAACTGTAGCGTTCGTTCCAATCTGGAATACCGGGTCCTCGGGTGTGGCCGCCTTGGACGCGGTCACAGCACGTCCAGGACACATTCCTCGAAGGAGGTTGACATGGCTCTATCGGACCAATTGACTGAGCTGGCCGCTCGGGCCAAGGAGGCGGAGGACCGCGCGGCGGCGGCGCACGGCAAGGCGAAGGCCGATCTTCAAGCGGACGTCGAGACCGCACGGGCGTCTGCTCAGGCCCAGGCTAAGAAGCTCCGGGAGTCGGCCGACGCGAACAAGAACAAGCTCTCAGTGTGGTGGAACGACTTGCAGCGCACATGGAACGAGCACGTCGCCAAGATTCGCGACGATATCGATACCAAGCGTGCTGAGCACGACACGGATCGAGCCCAGAAGCACGCCGAGAAGAAGGAGAACGACGCTGCGTTCGCGGTTGCGTTCGCCTACGCCGCGATCGAGGAGGCAGAGTACGCAGTGCTCGACGCCGCCCTGGCACGCATGGAGGCCGACGAGCTTCCGGCGGCCTGAGCAACAGGCGTGCCCGCAGCCAACGATGCACGAGCCAGAAGACTGCCGGTGCGCCAGCCCCCCTTTCAAGTCGAGCGCCACGCGAGGTGAGGTTGTGCGCGCAGATTACCCACGGCCGTCGGTACTGCGCCGGCGGCCGCGCGGGCCGTCGGCGGGCTGAGCCCGAACGACCTTGTAGGCAATAACCTGTTCGTCACGTCACGCTGTGCTTCTGTCGCCGCTTGAGCTTGAACCTGTCGTCTGTGTGGTTGCGATGTAGCTGGCTGGTCCGCCGGCATGGATGACCTGACTGGCACGTTCGTTCGCCAGCACGAACGACTGAACGAGATTGCGAGCGTGTTTTGGCGCTACGGTTTCGCGCGGCTGGCGGATCACGGACAGGGGATCCCGCAGATCGCGTCGACCCTGCTGAAAGGGCGGGTTGACGACGAAATCCTGCGGATGTCGAGCGGCGAGCGGCTGCGGGGCGCGCTGAGCGAGCTCGGCACGACCTGGATCAAATTCGGGCAGATGCTCAGCCTGCGTCCCGACCTGGTCGGTCTCGACGTGGCGGGCGAACTCGAGCACCTGCAAGCCCATGTGCCGGCCGACCCGCCCGGGGTCGCCCAGGCGCTCGTCGAAAGCGAGCTCGGAGGCTCGGTAAACGAGCTCTTCGGGGAGTTCGATCCGGAGCCGTTTGCCTCAGGGTCAGTCGCCCAGGTGCACCGCGCGGCGCTCGCCGATGGGACAAGAGTCGCGGTCAAGGTCCTCCACGACGGTGCCGATCGCAAGGTGCTCAACGATCTCGAGCTGATGCACGCGCTCGCGCGCTACCTGGAGACGCACGACCCCGAGATCGCCCAATACCGGCCCACGGTGCTCGTCGGGGAGTTTGAGCAGATGATCCGCGCCGCGATCGACCTCAGCCAAGAACTCTCCAACCTGCAGCGCTTCCAGCTGAACTTCGCAAACGAGCCAGACCTTCTCATCCCCACGCCCCACCCGGAACTCTCGCGTTCCCGCGTGCTCACGATGACGATGCTCGAGGGAGCAACATTCACCGACCGAACCGGGATCGAGGCCGTTGGCTGGGACGTGGACACGCTGGTCCGCAGGGCCACCGACATCTATCTCGAGATGATCTTCAGGGACGGCATCTACCACGCTGATCCACATCCCGGGAACTTCCTGCTCCCCGACTCACAGCACCTCGCGCTGCTCGACTTCGGCGACATCGGGCGCGTGTCGGACCTACGACGCCGTCAGCTCGAGTCGATCGTGATCGCCACCGGCACGCACGACGTCGACGCCCTGACCGACGTCATCGTGGAGATGACCAGCCCGCCCGCGGACACCGACACCGCGCATCTCCGCGACGAGATCGACCTGTGGCTCAACCGCTACCTACTTGTCGGCGTCGGGAAGCTCGACATGGCCGGGATCATCAACAGCGCCACGGAGCTGATGCACGCCAACGGTCTCGTGCTGCCCGCCGACCTGGCGTTGCTTCTCCGTGTGCTGCTGCACCTGCAGGGCCTGAGCCGCGCTGTGGGAACCGAACTCCGCGTGAGCGAACTGCTCACCCCGTACGTCAACGAGATGATGGCCAAACGCTTCGACCCTCGGCGCGTGGCGCACCAGGCCGTGCGAGCAGCGCGCGACTGGGAGCGGCTGGTTGCGCAGTTCCCCCAAGACGCGCAGGCGATCCTGGCACAGATCCGCACGGGCAGCCTCGGGGTCGATTTCCGAGTACACGACGCCGACCAGCGCGTCGACCAGCTCGTCGACGGGCTCATCGCCGCAGCGTCGATCCTCGCATCCGCGCAACTGGTGTCCCGCAGGACCGCACCAACCATCGCCGGCTTCTCGATCCCGGGGATGATCGCGGCAACGGTCGGCGTGCTGACCTGGCAGCGACTCGCCGCAGCCCGCTCAAGCCACATGTCAATGGTCAGTCGCGCGCGAGCGCTCGCAGGCCTACGCGGCGGCACCTAGCGTCACCCAGCGCGCAACCGCTTCTGCGGCGTCAACCTCAGGCCCAGCATCCGACTCGCAGACAAGCTAACCAGCGTGAGGAACGCGGAGCACGAGCTCGGCAAGCCGTTGCGAACTGAACGGTGCGCGCTCACGGGCTCATGTGCCACCTCGGGTGTCCGAGCGCGATCGCACCGCAGAGCATGGCAAACGGCGACGACGTCAGAGCTCTCGACCCCGAGCTTGTCTACGTGCATCGCGCGAACGCCCGCGACTGGTCGCTTGATCCCGACCGGTACGAACAGCCCGGCGCGGAAGGTTTCGGAGCCGGAAGAGCTTCGACGGCGAGCACGTCGAGCCGATCGAGACGGGAGCCGGTGCACGCCCTCGACGTGCTGTAACTCGCGCGCGTTGGCGCGATCACGCCCGATTCGCCGCGCACCGCTCGACACCGCTTCCCGTCAGCGCCAGCACCACGAACCAGCAACCGGCAAGACGCTGTGCAAGCCGGTCAGTGCCTGCTGATTGCACGGTGGTCGCGACGAGCTGGTCGGTCCTGGCCGGTCCTGGTGTACACAAGCAACCACGCTGCGGTTGCCCGGGCCTGACCTGCGGTGGGGGTCCTCACGTGCGCGCGATCGCTATTGCTATTCGAAAGTCCCGTCGCGCGGGATCGCTTGGGGCGACTTATGTGAGGTTGCCGCGGACGGCTGATCTGAGCTGCGCGGGCGGGCCTCGGCGCCGGAAGCGATCGAGTCGAGCCTACATAGGCAAACGGAACATCCTGCACGCTCCCGGGCGGCCCTGCATTCGGCGACGAGTGGTTAGGTTGTCTACGACATAATGATGCTTCTGTTGTGCGTCTGCTTATGGGGTGTGGGGGAGCGGTGACTTCGATCTTCGCGGCTCGCCCTGACCTGGGCTGTTGAGCCGGACAACATAAGCGACCACGTCCGATGAGACGTTCCGGTTCCCGTATTCGGACATTCGATTGGCGCCGCGACAATCCCGGCCCAGCGATGAGTCGCGGCTGACATCCTGATTGCCTTGCACCAGCAGCCTTCGGAAAGAGTGGCGCGCTTGCTGATCGCCGCGTGCCAACGTCGGACGCAGGGAGCTATCGGCATCTCAGCCGCCGGCCGGCCATCCGCCAAGGGCGTGGATTATGTGTGCGACTCAGCCCCAATTTCCGTCTGACGGAGGCAAACAGGATCGGTACAGGCGCCTGGCCAACATAATCGGACGCACAACAGAAGAGCGGGGCTGAGCCGGCAGCGCGGCGGAAGTCCTCGTCGCCGCCGATGAGCCTATCCGACCGCTAGCTGCGACCCGTCCGGCAGCAAGCACAAGGCGGAAAGCGGCCGTCTCGGCGCGGCCAGCGAGACCGCTGCTTTGCCGCTCGAACGGCTGCCTGGCCAGATGGCCGCTCTTGCAGGCGCTGGACCCAAAGCAGCGACAAGTTCGTCCGGCGCCTGGCGCGAACCTCGGCCGAGGCCCGAGTCGCGAGTTCGGCGGCGGGCGCGGCATCGGCGAGGGACTACGGTCGAGGAGACAGGAGAACAGCCCTCCAGGCGCGAACCGACAAGGCGCTCAGCCACCCGAACCCGATGGAGATCGAAATGCGCTGATAGACACCGCCTCGCCCGGCAAAGCGCGACGCACCGCCGAACGCCGCACCGAAGAGCGCGAACGAGCCGGTCATTGCAACGGCCGAGCAAGCGGAATACGAAGCCCACCGATACTCTTTTTTCCGGGCGGCGGACGTTGCGTACACCAAGGCTGCGACCGGGATCCCGACGAAGATCGGGATTGCGCAGAGGTTGTGCAGCGTTCCGGTGCGTGTCGGTACGAGGGGCCGTGGCCGGTCAGGATCCGCGCTGTCACCGGCTGACGGAGGGAAGCCGGCAACGGGGTCGGTCACGAACAGTCCAGAGCCGATCAGCCCACTACCGACCCCGAAGATCAGCATCGGGACCGCGCGCGGGCCCGCGGTCCGCTTCGAGCACCGGGCCAGGCCGCGGGCCGCGATGCAGTAGAGGGCGCCGGTGAACGCGAAGTTCGTGCGCTGCGACCAGCCACCGCGCCCGGCCGCGAGGGAGCTCACGGGGTGGCGGCGCCAGTCGTAACCGGTGCGTCTGGCTCCGATCGCGACGAAGCTACTTACGAACAGAGGGCCCGCAACGACCCCACACGCGATCTCGGCCGGGACCACCAGTCCCTCGTTCTGCCCCAAGCACATGAGAACACGGTAAGGCACGACATCGATGCCAGCGGGCTACGTCAATCACGGCAGAGATGCGGGCCGCGTTGCCGCGCTGCTCGGCCGCTCCAGGGGTTGGTTGGCCAGGTGGCCGCTCTCGACGTCGCCGCAGGGCAAGCAGCCATATGCAACCGGTCCGAGCCGTCCCGGCGTCTGCTTGAGCCAGACTCCTACGCGGTGCGTAACTTACGCTTGACGTATTACGCCAGGCGTAGTACCGTGCGGCAGGTGAACGACCCGACGATCCTCATCCTCACCAGCCTGTCCTCCGGCGAGCGGCACGGCTATGCGCTGATTCAGGACATCGAGAACTTCGCCAAGGTGCTGCTCGGGCCCGGCACCCTGTACGGGGCGATCGGTCGCCTCGAGGAACGCGGCTTGATCGAGCCGGTCGGCGAGAGCGGCCGCCGGCGCCCGTACCGCCTCACCGCTGCCGGCGCGCTCGAACTCGAGAGCTCGCTCTCGCAGCTACGCGCGATCGTCGACCAGGGCACCGCCGGTCTCGCCGGCCGGGCCGTCCCCGTCGCGCCGCGCGCGCTGGGAGCGCAAGGATGAGCATCGACCGCACCGCCGAGCGGCTGCTCCAGTGGTATCCCGCACGTTGGCGACAGCGCTACGGGGAGGAACTGGCGGGACTGCTCGTTGACATGAGCGACGGCCGGAGGCTCCCGTGGCGGCTGCTCGCGGACGTCGCGGCCGCCGGCGCCCGCGAGCGGCTCCGAGGCCCACGCATCGGCGATCCACGCGGCGGCGGACGGATGGTGCTGTGGGCGTGGGCGATCTTCGTCCTCGCCGGGATGATCGTTGCCAAGACGAGTGAGCACTGGAAGTTGGCACTGCCCAAGGGCGGGCACCCGGTCGCCTCGCTCGCGTTCGTGGCGCTGACTGCGCTGGCGGCCGCCACCGCTCTGCTCGTGCTCGCCGGCATCGCGCTGACCGTCCCGAGGCTCGTGACGTTTCTCCGGTCGGGAGGCTGGCCGCGGATCCGCCGCCCGATCCTCGCCGCCACCGCGCTCACCATCCTCCTGGCTGTCTCCACCGCCGGACTCGCAACCTGGGCACACGGGTTGACCTCGCGCGAGCGCAACGGCCACGACGCTCTCTACGGCGCCGCCTTCCTGACCTGGGGCGCACTCGCGGCGGGCACCCTGCTCACCTGGACCAAAGCCGCCACCTCCACCGCCGACCAACTCCCCCTCGGCGCCAGCACGCTGCAACAGCACGCCCGCCTCACCACATTGATCGCAGCGGCGATGGCGATGATGACCGCCGCGACTCTCACCTGGTGGATCGCCGTCGCGATCGTCTCGCCCGGCGCTCTCACGGGCCCACCCGCGAGTGGCCACGCATCGCCAGTCGTGCCAGCGCTCGCCCTGGCGACAGCGCTCATGGCGCTCGCCAGCGCGCTTGCCACCGTCGGTGCTCGCCGAGCGAACACCGCGTAGCCCCCGCGGACGCGAAACCACCGCTGAGAGAACAACACCCAGCCACTCCGACGCTGGTGCCTCCTCCGCCGCTGCACCAGTGGTCTCTGCTGGTGGCTGCTTTCGTGGGTTCGAGATGAAATGCAGCGGCGTCCAACTTCTGTCGCTCGACGCGCAACGGTGAGTGGCGGGACGATCCCTGCAGGGTTCGGCAGGGGCCGGGCCGAGGATCGCTTCCGAGAAGGAGGAGCTCGCACGCGAGGGGGTGCCGGTCAGCATCATCCAACGCCAACTCGGGCATACCGACCTCGGCACGACCTCGACCTACTTGCAGGGGATCAACCCGAGCGAGATCGTCAACGCCGTGCACTCCCGCCGAGCGCCGATGATGCCCGCGAGCGCCGCGCTCGACCGCCGAGCGGCCCGGCGGAGGTGCTCGACGGCGCGCCGCACGCGAGCCGCTCTTACGACGCCGATCGGTGGCTGCTTTCTGGTCGGCTACCGCGGAAGCAGCCACCACGTCGGGTGGCCGCTGCAGCGGCGAAGGGGTGGTGTCGTCTGCCGAGTCGAGATGGCCGCTTCTCTGGATCGTGCTTGCTCCCGAGCGTGGTGCCAGCTAGCGGGTTGGCAAATCTCGACTACCTGGGCTCCGCGTACTCGAGGGCTCGGACCGTGAGGGCGGAGGCTCGTCCACGCGCGCGAGAGCGGCTTGCTGGCGTGATGCGAGCGTCGATCGCCGAGGCGAGAACGTCGTGGTTTTTCACCATGAGCGCCACGTTAGCGTCACGCTCGGGTCGTTGCTTTCCGCCCTGGCAGGCTAACGGCGCGCGCGAGCGGCGCGTCAACAGCGAGGTGCCACTGGCGTGCTGGACGTGAGGGGGAAGTCCGGCGGTGCTCCGCGACCGGGCCGATCGTGTGGCCGGCGATGCGCTGGTCGAAGAACCGGTTGCGCCTCTGCGAGACCGGCATCGCGCCGCAGGGTGAACCTGTGATGTCGTCGTTGTGCACGTCATCGGCGGACATCAGCGCCATATTGGCGGGCGTGAACGAGGCGTGGTCGACCGTGATCGTCGCGACACGGTCGCTTGCGATCAGTGCCAGTTGATTCACACGTCCTAACGAGCCGGTTGCTGGAGCGGATGTTGCGTTCGTATGCGGTGCTGTCGTGTCCGCAGGCTATAGAGCTCAGAGGCGTCGGCGTTAGATGTCCGTGTCACAGATTCGGGGTTCGCGCGAAAGGATGGGGCGATGAGCGTCGGGAACCGGCACGAGGTGGCTGCGTTGATCACTGCGGCGCGGTCTGGCGCCCGGCTGGCGATCGCGGCGCTTGCGGTGCTGGCGGCTGCCGGTACGGTGGCGGCAGCGGGCGCTGCGCTGAACCTGTTCTCAGCCGCATCGGGAATCCAGGTGCACGCGGGGGACCCCAACGCCCGGGCGACCGGCACCGGAGAAGCGATCGCGATGGGCGCCTACAACGACGTCAGCGTCGGAGTGAAGCTCACAAGAGACATTCCGTTTGCTCCCGGATACGAGTCTTGGAGAGCCCGAACGGTCGCGTTTGAGACGTATCTCGGACCTGGTTCACCACCCGCCGGCAAAGCATTCATCACCTCGAGCGCGCTGCGCTGGCAGGTCGCGCAGAAGGCCGTGTGCTCATGGCTGAACTACTACCTCGCATCCAAGGCCGCGGGCGAGACTGCCGGGGCGAGCAGAGCCGCAGCGCAGCTGACGGCCGCGCCGCACTGGCCCGCGATCACCGGCCTGAGCTACCCCGATCAGCTCGAAGCGGTGGTCGCAGCCGTCCGTGCCGGTGACCCGAAACTCGTGCACGCGTTGATCGATACCGGTCAAGCCGGCAACTGCAGCGCATTGGGACCGTTCCCGCCCACAGGCATGTCCATAGCGAAATCGCGGGCGAGACTCGCCGCTGAGAACCGCCTCGGGCAGCAGGAGATCGCGAGCGATCCAATCGCACAGAAGCTGGGCATCACCGCGACGCCCGGCATCACACCACCCCACACAGGCTGACAAGCACCAGCCACCCTCCGGTCGGGGTGAGGTTCAGTGCCCAGCGCGAGAGCCGAGCCAGCCTACATTAGGCAGACCCACCGAAATGTGGCCCACCGCCAAGCTGAGAACGATGGCATGCACTGGCCCCGTTGCCACCGAGAGCCGCCAAGGCCCGTGCCTGCTTCAACAGTCGGCGGACTCAAAGCAGCCGTCCGCGATAAGCACTCGTGCAGCGGCGAAGCGGCGGCCTTGACGAGCCGTTCTGTGGCGGCTGTCTTTTTGTCGGGTGCTTGCCGGCGCGCAGGGCTGCGGCTAGCGTTCGACCGAGAAGGTCTTGTTGGCTTTGACAGGCGCGCCGGCGTCTGGGGTGAAGCCGACGCTCGGCGGCGGGATGATTGAGGCGCTCGTGAATACAGCGCGTGCTG
Organism: uncultured Solirubrobacterales bacterium; assembly: GCA_963709135.1. GTDB lineage: Bacteria > Actinomycetota > Thermoleophilia > Solirubrobacterales > Solirubrobacteraceae > Palsa-465. The sequence goes on from CAVPVI010000018.1 coordinate 299,713, forward strand.
TGAGCGTCGCGCCGGTCGCGTGCCTCAGGAGCTGTTTCCCGACGCGTGTCAGAGTGATTGTGAATCGGGTGGTGGTCGCCTGATCGACGGTTGCGTGACCGTTGGCGACGAGTGCTGGCAGTCGCAGGGTGCGCGGGGTTGGAGGATTGCTGTGGAGGAGGTACCAGTTGATCGCGAGTCGCCCGGCGCTCACGGTTATCGCGGTGAACTGCCAGTCGCCGTGCGCAAGGAGCGCGGGCAGGATGCTCGCTGTTCTACGGGGAGCCAACTCCTGGAGGAGCATTCTTCGCTGCTCCTCGGCCAGAGCCGACGGCAGCGTGTCGGAGTCGCAGAACCCAAGCTCGCCGCAACCGGTCAGCGCGTCCAGGCTGCTGACCAGCTGTTGACCGGGCGCGGACGCTAGGCCGACCGCGAGGTACCCGTTGCTCGCGGCGCTGCAACCGGTGGGGCGGATCATCACGGCATCAGGCGTGCCGTACGCGTAGCTGAAGAGCGCGACGATCGAAGAGCCGTCATCGGCTGGGCAGGCTTCCGCTCCGGTTCCGGGAGAGGCCACGAGCTGCGCCATCGCGTTGAGCTGATTCGTCAGCGACGCGACCCTGGCGGGATCGCTGATGATCGCCGTGCCCCCGAGCGTGTTGGCGTAGGTCGGGGAGGGATCGTTGAGACCGCGGTAGCGGCAGACCAGCAGCCACGCAGCTCCGGAGGGGACGAGCTGTGTCTGGGCTGCGGGCGCTGGATCGCTCGGATAGCTCTGGGCGTGCTGGGGACAGGCTTCAAAGCCATCCGAAGCACCCCAAGGCAGAGCTGCCCCAGAGGCAGCCGGGCAGAGAGACACAACGGCCAGAAGAACGCCCATCCCTACGCGCCACGGCATCGCATGCGGGAGGGTACACCGCACATCCAGCCAGAACTCGATGATCATCTAGACCAGTGGCGGTCAGGCAGCGAGACCGCGACGGCGAGAAGACGGGCGAGAAGCGCGTCTTCTTCCGCAGCGTCCCGGTGTTCGAGCTCTCTCAGACCGAGCCGCTGCCCGGGAGCGAACCGGTGCCGCTGGGACCGCCGAGCGCACCGATCACGGGCGACTCGCACGCCCACCTGCTGGAGCCGCTCGCCAAGCTTGCCGCCGAGATCGGCTTCACCTTCGCGTTCTCCGAGCTTGACGGGTCCTGCGGCGGGTTCTGCGACTACCGCGCCAAGCCGATCGTCGTCGAGGCCCGCCGAGCACCGAACGCGAAGGTCCGCGTGGTGGTGCATGAGCTCGCGCACGCGCTCGGCGGCGCAAGTCGCTCTCCGGGAGACAGTCTGAAGCACTCCACGGACGGCATAAAACCGCCGCCTACATCGCCTGCGCCGCGGCTGGGCTCGCGACCGACATCGAGTCGATCCCCTACATCGCCGGGTGGGGTGAGCACGGCGCGCTGGACGCCGTCACCGAAGCCGCTACCGTCATCGACCAGATCGCCGCCCGGATCGAGGACGCGCTCGGCCTCCGCGCGAGCACCGTCGAGCCCGGCGCGTCACTCCTCACAGCCGGCACGCGGGTCGCGACGACCACCGGCCCGGCAGCCGTGGAGCCGCCCGTCCATACCGCCGTCACGATCCCACTCGCGTCGACGGCGAGTTCGGGCAGGCTCTCGGATGCCAGCGGCCGAGCTGCCTGCCAGCCGGCGTTCACGCCAAAGCGCAGCGCGTACTGCGCACGTCCCGTCTTCTCGGAGTTCCACACGACCGTCGCGTCGTCACGAGCGTCCAACGTCACCTGCTGCGTCGCCGGCGACCAGATCTCTGAGCCGAGCAACCCAGGTTCATCCGGCGCGCCGATCACAACCGGCGCGCCCCACCCGGCTCCCGCCTGCCGCTCGGCAGCGCGCACCTCGCCCGGCAGAAACTCACATGCAAAGGCACGTTTGGGGCGGCTACCGGTGATCTGCTGTCAGACAGCGATCACGTCACCGCGGGCGTTCGTTGCGGCCTGCAACTGCCCGAACGCCACGCCGGTCGCGATCCGCTCACTCGCCCCCCACGCACCGCGCGCGGCGTTCCAATCCGTGGACATCACCGCCTGCGCTAGTATTATGCACGGCATGGTACCTGGTGGCGAAGCTAAGTTGTTGGCGCAGCTGCGACGTGGGGCGATCCAGTACTGCGTGCTTGCGTTGCTGCGCGATAGGGACCGTTACGGGTTTGAGCTGACCCGAGAACTGGCGGGCACTGGCGGGCTGGTGACCAGCGAGGGCACGGTCTATCCGCTGCTGGCTCGGCTGCGCCACGAAGGGTTGGTTGAGACCACGTGGCAGGAGTCCTCTCAGGGACCGCCTCGCCGCTACTACCGGCTGACAGCAGAGGGCCATCACGCACTCGCGGCATTCACGGCGCAATGGCGGCGTTTTAGGGATGCGATTGACGCAGTCTTGGACGAGGAGGGCTCAGATGGAAGACCCAGTCGCGGACGCGATCCTGAATCAGTACTTCCGAAGGCTTGAGCACGCACTGAGCGGGCTGGCGGCCGAGCGTCGTGCGCAGATCGTTGAGGATCTGCGCACACACGTCGAGGAGTGCCTGCAGGCGGAGTCCGATCAGTCGGATGCGACGGTCCTGGCGATCCTGGATCGCGTCGGGGATCCCGATGAGATCGCGCGCGAGGCGCTCGCCGACGATGCGATGTCCGGCGCACCTGGAGCGTCTGCAATCTCGGACAGCACTGCAACGAGGCCGCCGCCCGGCGCGTTCCGGAAGTGGTGGTGGCTGACAGTTCCGGGGCTGGTCCTCCTCATTGCGGCTGTTGTCGTGGTGATCAGCCTGACTTCCGGCCGGTCGCCGGCATCCCCGACCAACAGTTCAGGGCCGACGGTGAACGGGCGTCTGGTCGCGACTCAGACCGATCTCTCGGGCTCTGCGAATGGTGGGTGGTTGCCTGCTGGGCAGGTGAGTGGGGATCACCACAGTCCTGGTGCGTCGGATTGTGCTCCGCAGACGACGTCGGGTTCGGGGTCGGCGAGCGCGCTTGAGGCGGGCGCGAGAGAGGTGGCGTCGGGTTCGGTCGACGGGCATGCCTGGTCGTTGTGGTCCAGGAACGGGCAGAGTGGCGCCAACGGCTTTGGAGACTGGTGGCGTGCTCGTCGATGGCACGGCTCACGGTCTGTGTCCTGGGTTCCCGAATCCTGGTGAGATGGAGTTGTTGGAGCCCTCGGGTGGTGGTCACGGGATCGCGTATGGGGTGGTCGGCTACGCGGGCCCGGCAAGGGTCGCGATCTACAGCGACACGTTCGGAAACTTCGCGACCACCCAGTTGATCGGCTCGACGACGGCGCAGAAGGTCAACGGCGTGGGGTTCTTCATCACGTCGTTGTCGCAGTCGGCGTGTGATCTCCCCGGGGTTGAGATGAACACGGCGTCTCGCAGCTATGCCACGGAGCACAATCTGGCGTTCGCCACCAGCGACTGCAAGGACGGGCAACTGGTCCCGATCAGCGACAGCCAGGGGATCTGGGCATTGCCCACGACCGGGTTCCCGAACAAGTGCCAGGCAGCCAACGCAGGAGGAGGAGCGCCGTCGCGCACCGGACCTGACTTCTCCAGCTGCTCACCGAGGACCGATGCCGCGACCTCCGGGCAGGCCGAGGCCAGCATCCTCGACGCTAGCCAGGTCGCCACTGGCACGATCGACGGGCAGAGCTGGAGCCTTTGGTCAAAGCAGGGCCAAACCGGATCAGCCGCGCTCGAGGACGCCGGCGTGATCCTCGACGGCCACGTCTACGGTATCTGCCCCGGGGCACCCAACCCCGCCGAGTTCGAGCTGATCGACCCATCAACCGGCGGCAACGGGATTGTGATCGGCGTCAGCGGCTACGACGGCGACGCAAACGTCAAGCTGTCCGCAGGCACGCCCCGCTCTCTCGCGGCGGGCGCGCTGCTCTACAGCGGCCATACCGTCTCCGCAAACGGAACAGGGTTCTTCATCGCCCAACTACCCAGGTCGGCCTGTGACTACAGCTGGCTGGAGCTCAACGTGAAAGCCCGCCGCGGAGCATCACAGCACCTCTTAGGGTTTGACTCCTGCAGCACAGGCAAACTCACAACAATCACGGGCGGCGAAGGCGCATGGTCAGCGCAACGCTAGATCTTCGAGCAAAGATAATGCTGCGCGGATCATGGTGAACCACCCCATGCTGCCGGAACAGCACCAACCGAACCAACTATCGAGCAACACCCAAGTATTGTCACGAGCGACAAGATCTACATCTGTTCCGGACGCGCGTCCGCGTGGGCCTATCAAGCGGTGCGCAACACCGCCCGATGCCCCGACTGCGGCGACGGGCTACGACGCTTCGAGGACCCCTCCCGCCAGTCAATCCATCCGCAGTCATCTGCCGGATGATTGCGACCATCGCGGCCGGATGGTCGGCTTTCAGGAGAACCACGCTCAGGTCTCACTCACGATCGCCGAAGCGGACCTGCTGCATTCGCTCTCGGAGAGCATCTCGCGCTCGACGTCGAGGATGCCGCTTTGCGCTGACCTCGAGACCGTCATCGTTCCGATATCCGCCCGGGGAGACGGCGAACGGCTGCAGAGACCCGCTTCCCGCGCGAAGGCGGTGCGGTCGCCTCGCGTCGTTGAGTCGCGTCGCGCGAGGTGAGCAGGTGTCCCGTAAGCCGATGCTGCTGCGGACTGCTGGCGGTGGGTCAGTCCGAGCGGGGTATCGAAACGGGGTCGGCAGTCTGGAGCAAGTGTTTCGTGCGCGGCGCCCCGGGCGGGCCTCATGCGTCGTGGTCGGTCGCTCGCGCGAGCAGCAGTTTGCGTTCGCGGTCGTTGGCGCAGAGGTCGGCCGCCAGCGCGAATTGCTCGCGTGCCTGCGCCGGGCGTCCGAGGCGGGCGAGGAGGTCGCCGCGGATGCTGGGCAGGAGGTGGTAGTCGCGCAGCGCGGGCTCGTCGGCCAGCGCGTCGACCAGCTCGAGCCCGGCCTCGGGACCGAAAGCCCTCGAGACCGCCACGGCACGGTTGAGCTCGACAACGGGGGAGCCGGTGAGCGCGGCTAGGGCGTCGTAGAGCGCGACGATCCGTGGCCAGTCGGTCGCCTCGAGGCTGCGTGCCCGGGCGTGGCAGGCGGCGATGGCGGCCTGCAGCGTGTACGGACCCAGTGCGCCGCTGAGCTCCTCGGCGCGGCGCAGGGCGGCAAGACCGCGCGCGAGGAGCAGGTGATCCCAGCGCGCGCGATCCTGGTCGGCGAGCAGTACCGGCTCGCCGTCCGGTCCGGTGCGCGCCCCGCAGCCGGGAGGCTTGGAGCTCCATCAGGGCCAGCAGGCCGTGGACTTCGCCGTCGCGGGGCATCAGCGCGGCGAGGATTCGCCCGAGGCGCAGCGCGTCCTGGCAGAGCGCCGGGCGCATCCAGTCCTCGCCGGCGGTGGCCGCGTAGCCCTCGTTGAAGACGAGGTAGATCACCTCGAGCACCGCGGGCAGGCGGTCGACGAGCTCGTCGCGGCGAGGGACCTCGAACGGCACGCGCGCCACGGACAGGGTGCGCTTGGCCCGCACGATGCGCTGCGCGACGGTCCCCTCGCCAATCAGAAACGCGCGTGCAATCTCCGGCGTCGATAGGCCGCCGAGCAGGCGCAGCGTCAGCGCGACGCGCGCGTCGCGGGACAGGACCGGGTGGCACGTCATGAAGATCAGGGGCAGGACGTCGTCCTGCACCTCGTCAATCTGTGCGGCGAGGTCGCCATCGTCGAGCTGCTGCAGGAGCTCAAGCTCGCGACCGATCAGCTCCTGCTTGCGCTCCAGCGCGACGCGGCGGCGCAGCGCGTCGATACCCCGGCGCCTGGCGGTGGTCATCAGCCACGCCGCAGGGTTATCCGGGATGCCCGACCGCGGCCACTGCTCCAGGGCGGCGACCAGCGCGTCCTGGGCCAGGTCCTCGGCAACCGACACGTCGCGCACGATGCGAGTCAGCCCGGCGATCAGCCGGGTTGACTCGATCCGCCAGACGGCGTCGATCGTCCGCTCAGTGGCCGACGCCGCCACCGCCTACTCGACGTCCCGTGCGGCGGCCTGCTCGCGCATCCGCGCCGCGCGCTCGCGCAGCTCGAAAGTGAGCTGCTCGCCGAAGTCCTCGGCCGCGAAGACCGGGCGCAGCTCGACCTCAATGCCGCCGTCAAACGGGGCGCGCTTGAGCCACTCCAGCGCCTCCTCGCGCGAGGAGCACTCCCAGATCCAGTAGCCCGCGACGATCTCCTTGGCCTCAGTGAACGGCCCGTCGATGACCCGACGCTCGCCCCCCTCAAAGCGCACCTTCGCGCCCCGCGATGTCGGGTGCAGGCCCTCACCGGCGAGCATAACGCCCGCCTTGACGAGCTCCTCGTTGTACTTCGTCATCGCCTCCAACAGCTCCGTGCTGGGCATCTCGCCCGCCTCGGACTCTGGGCTACCCGGGACCAGAACCATGAACCGCATTGCTGCCTCCTCGTGGTGATGGGATGCGTTCTACAACCACGTCGAATGAGAGCGCGCGCGATCGACACATCCGCCAGAGATTCTCGGTCGCCTGCGCCACAGCAGACGACGCCGGTAGAGGTCCTCCGCCGCATGCATGAGTTCCGTGGAGGCTATACGGACCAGCCGATCCTCTCCTCCGAACGGTCCGTCGCATGCCGTTCGGTCACGACAGGACCGATGGCACCCGCACTCGTCCTCCCTGCTCGTCGCCAGAAGCGAGATCCGCCAGGTGCGTCGGGTGACAGCGGCCGTGCCGATCAACCCGGAGCGCTGTTCGCCCGCGGAAGGGGGGAGCCGGCGCATGCTCGACTCCAGCTAGCGCCGACCGCCGCTCTGGATGATAAGCAGCCGTCTGATCGGATGGCACGAGACGCCCGCAATGCCCGCTTAAGGAGCCACGGCGCATCAGACTCGAGTTAGCTGGCGAACCGCGCTCCAGCTAACGCTGGAGCGCGTCGCGTCGCGTCAGTCGGTGGCGGCGATCGGTAGGCCACCAACTCGTTTGCGCCGCCGGATGGACGACATCCTCTTCAAAGCTCCCGCTTTGAATGCTCCGGAACTAGGTCTTGCGTGATCGTCGCGAACGACTCGGCGTATGGCCGATAGTCCCGAAGCAACACGTCTCTCGCGCCTTGGTCTGCGCGACGCCGAGGACGTCAGTCCCTCGGCAGACCTTGTAAAGGCATTGCCCTTACGGAATCTAGTTCATCCCGACGGGGCGCGCGGGTACGATCGTGTCCTGGTTTCGACGATCGCACCCCAGTTCGAGTTGGCACCCGATGATCCGCGCCTGCGGCGCGCGCTGTTCACGCTTCGGGAGAGTGCCGCATACCTTGGCCTTCCCGACTCGACGCTGCACCAATGGGCTCGACCGCGGGACGCCGACCCCCTCGTGACGATCTTCCCTCGAGCCGGGCGAGCAGCTACGGTTCCGTTCGTCGGCTTTGCTGAGGCCTTCGTGCTTAGCGCCCTGCGAAAGGCCGGCGTGCCGATGCAGCGCATCCGGCCCGCCGTGCAGAAGCTCAGCGCCGAGGTCGGACTCGCCCATGCCCTCGCCTCCCGGCGCGTCTACACAGACGGAGCCGAGGTGATCTTCGACTACGCGAAGAGCGCCGAGGACGAAGCGCTCCTGACTGTCGTTCGAACCGGGCAACAGCACTTCGCGGACGTGATCCGGGAGTACCTGAAACGCATCACCTACGGCGATGACGGCTGGGCGCAGCGAGTCCGGCTTCCCGCGTACGCCCTAGCCGAAGTGATCGTCGACCCAGAGCAGGCATTCGGCAAGCCGATCGTCGTGCATGGCGGCGCTCGCGTGGAGGACCTCGTCGACCGCTTCCAAGCCGGCGATGGCTTTGCGGAGATAGCCAGCGACTTCGGAGTGTCCGCGACCGAGGTCGAGGATGTCATCCGAGTCGCCCTCAGACTCGCACCCTGAGTTCTTCGTCGATCGCAGCCTCGGCCGAAAAGTCGTGCCGGAGGCGCTTCGGGCGGCCGGCGCAATCGTCCACACCATGGCCGACGTCTACGGAGAGCGCGTCGGGCAAGGCCTTCGCGACGAGGAATGGCTTCGCGACGTCGGCCAGCGAGGATGGATTGTCCTGATGAAGGACGCCAAGATCCGCCATCGCCCCACCGAATTCGAAGCGCTACTCGCGAACAATGTGCGCGCCTTCTGCCTGACCAACGCCAACCTCCGCGGCGTCGACCAAGCGCAGCGGCTCGTTGCCAATCTCACACGCATCACCAGCACCGCGAAGATCCCCGGCCCCTACATCTACGGCGTATACGCGGACGGCCTGCGACGACTCTGGCCGAAGTAGCAATCTAGTTCGTTCTGACGAGAACGACGGCCGAGTACTCGATGTTGTACGCCAGACGTGCGCCACCCCAGATTCCGCCGGACTGCTTGCCTGACACCGCGGTGGATGAGTGGGATATGCCGAGCACGTCCTCTGCTGAGCACTCCGCGAGCAGTCTCGCGAGCTCTCGTTCGAGCTTCTCAAGGGATGGCGCTCGCGCCCAGATGACCCCCAACGTCTGGCACGGAACTAAGGTTGCACGCGATTCGGACAGTTCTGTCGCCCGATCATCCAATGCCGAGGTCGAGGCCCCGATCGCGCTCGGTCGGCTCCCGCCCGAGCTGCCTTTGAGCGCGTTCGAGCGCCGCGGCTGCATGTTCCCAATGGCGATGATGCTCGTCGCGATCAGAAGGCGGCGGACCCAGCACCGCGGCCTGGTCGACGACGTCGCACTCCAGCCGGTAGTTCGCCACGCCTCGCGCAGCACGGTCCCAGGTTCCGCCGTCGCGAACGCCGGCGGGCCTGTCGCCGAGCGCATCGGTCAGCCATGGCGGCCGGCGCTCGATGATGCGATCCGCGAGCACATCCAGTAGACGGCCGTGTTCACGCTCCAACGCGGTGATTGAGTTCTCGATCCCGTCCCTCTCCGAACGGACTTAGTCCGGATCGCCCAGCTCGCCGTGCAACCGCACCCGGTCAGCGCGGAGGTTGGACAGCGCCCGGTCGTCCTGCTCGATCGCGCTCTGCAGGAACGCTCGGTCCTGCGCGTGCGGATCTCGAATGCGCCCGAGCCGTCGCGCTGGCGGCTCGACCTCAGCGAGCTGGCTCACATGCTCTGCGCGCTGCCCGGTGAGATCTCTTTCCTTCACGTCGAGTTCGTCGAACCGCGCCAAGGGTTTTGTTGGCAGCGCTTCGAGGACAACTCGTAGTCGTCCGATCTGCTCGCGCAACTCGATCAGCCGGTTGAGACTCGGCGCAGGATCGATCGATTCGCTTCGCGTGGCCGCGACCTCCTGGGGGAACGCTCCGGCGACAGACCAGTGAGAGGCGAGCGAGCGGTCGTCTTCCCGACCGGCAGGCTTGAGCTGGTCGGCGGCCAGGTCTTCGTCGTCACGGACGAGCATCCGCCGCGCCGCTCGGGCGATGATCGCTGAGCGGCTCTGGTCGGGCTGCGCACCTTGGGGCGCGTGCTCGGCGCGGGCGGTTTCGCAGCGATCGGTGTCGGCGATCAGCAGGCGTGTCGCTCCTCGGGCTCGCGAGAGGGCGCTGTAGCTCCATCCAGCCGTCAGATCCTCTGGCGATGCGACGACGACCGCCCGCTCGACCGTGCCGCCCTGCATTCCGTGGCCCGTGAGGCAGTAGGCGTGCTCGACGTGGTCCGCGACGTAGCTGGCGGGCAGCGCTCGCACCGCGCCGCTGTCTGTCTCGAGCACGACCTTGGCGCCGTCGACATGGCGGACGGTCCCGCGGGTTCCGTTGTCGACGCCGACGCGGGCGTCGTTGTCGCGGCAGATCACGCGATCGCCAACGGCAACTGGCGTGCCGCCATACGAGCACTCAGCGCCCAGCTCGCCGACCTCGCCGCGGTGCGCACACGCGAGTTCGTTGAGCCGCGAACGCGTGTCGTTGTCGCGCGCGATCATCACGGCCTGGCCGGGAGCGTTTTCGACGGCCGTCGCGATCCACTCGCCGACTGCCTGCTCGGCGATCTGATCGCCGCGGACGACGTCGATCCTGTCGTTCGCCGCCGCCCACTCGATGTACAGGTCCGGCAGCCGATCGTGCAGCGCTCCAAGCGCGCGGCGCTCGCCGGGATCTCGCTGCCGCATGACCTCGGTCAGCTCGAGCGCTCCGATCCGCTCGCCGACGGCTCGAAGCCAGCCGCCGGCGAGAACTGAGGGAAGCTGGCCGGAATCGCCGATCGCGATCACCTTCGCTCCAGCTCGCGCGGCGTGCTCGAGCAGCCGCGCCGTGATACGCGTTGGTGCCATGCCGGCTTCGTCGAGCACGATCACGGCTCGGTCGGGGAGGCCGGCGTCGAGCTGTTCGATGTCGATCAGCGCGCGGTCGATCGTCCGGGACGTGATCCCGGCCTTCGTCGCCGAGCTCGCGTGCGCCACGGCCGGTCGGCGCAACCCCGATCACGGCGTACCCGGCGTTCTCGTACAGCGAGCGCAGCACGCCGGCGGTGTAGGTCTTGCCGGTGCCGGCGAGCGCCTCGACGACGTCGACGCCGTGCCCGCTGCCCGCGCACCCGCAGACCACTTGCTCCTGGTCGGCTGTGAGCGGTCGGTCGGCGTTCGCGAGTGCTCGGTCGATCGCGGCTGGGGAGACGATCGCGCAGCTCTCTTCGGATCTGCCGGCGGCCGCCTCGATGAGGCGCTGCTCGCAGTCGACGAGGTCCGCGGTCGTCATCCCGCCGTCAAGGGTCCGGAGCACGTCGTCGCGACGTGTAAACCCCTCAGCACGGCCGCGGACGGTCGCGACCCGCGCGCCCTGATCGGCCGCCTGAGCGAACTCCCGCAGGACGGCCCGATCATCGAACGTGTTGGAGCGCTCCGTCAGTCCGCACGACCCCGCGAGCCGATCCGCGAGATCGCGAAGCTCCACCTCCATCTCGACCTCGGCACCGCCGCCGCTCGAGGCAGCATGGTCTGGGGATGGGTCTGAGCGGCTGAGCCGCTCGGCGCCGCGCGTGCGCAGGCTGGCGACCTCGTCACGCCCGAGCCCGTGCTCCGCGGCGCGAGCCTCGATCTCCTCCTGCCAGGTGTGGGTCTCGATCCCGTACTGCTTGCGCTCGCGCGTGTCGACCGCGGCCGCCTCCGCTGAGCGCTTGGTGTCAAGCGGGAACCCACCCTCCGCCGCCGCGCGCTGCATCTCGTGTCGCCGTCTCGAGAACTCCTCGAGCATCGCCAGCGGGACATCCTTCAGCTCGGCCGCGCCCTTCCGGACCGGGCCCCACTCAAGCCCGAGCCGCTCGGAGACCTCGGCGCGCAGATGCGCCTGGTACAGGTAGCCGGCGGTCTTCGCGGCCTGGTAGATCGGCGTGCCGAACAGTGCCGTGAACCGCCCGTCGGGCCCGCGTGCCAGGTTGGCCGCGACGACGTGCGTGTGCAGCTGCGGGTCGAGCGCGCGGGACATCCGGTGCCGGTACGCAGCGGCGATCAGACCCTCGCCCGCGAGGCGGATGTGCCCCTGCGGACCGCGGCGCACGAGCACGGAGGTGCCCTCGATCCATCCGACCGCTGCATCCACAGCCGCCTCGTGGGCGGCCACCATCTCGCCGGCGACCTCTTCCCCAGCGATCGCGAACAGTACGCTCACGCTCTTCGGCGCCGAAAACGTCAGATCGAGCGCAGCGACCTTCGGGTCCTGCCCGTCACGGAGCCGAGCGGACAAGTCGCGCGGGTCGGCGCCGGCGATCAGCGCGTTGAACTGCTCCGCGCTGACCCGCCCCTGCAGACCGAGCGCTCGCGCGCCGGCGCCGAACCATTCTCCCGGCGCTTCGCCCCGCCCCGAGTAGTAGTCGTCGCGGCCGTGCGCGACCTGCTGCTCGTAGTAGCGCTGCTGCCCGACGACGAGCTTCCCGATCGAGAGCATCAGACCGCTCTTCGTATCGCAGGCGGCCCGCTGCGCTCGCCGAATCTGACCGAGGCCGGGAAGGCGGTTCCGTCAGGCGATGGCTCGAGTGAGGCTGACATCGCCGGTCACGATGACAGGAGCACCGGACGGTGAAACTGCGTGCGGAGCGCGCGAAGCGTCGCGCAGCGGGTGTTCATGAGCGCGCGCTTTCTTGTGGCGCTCATGACTGAGCAGTCGGGAGACAGTCGGCACGCCGACGCGAACGAGCGGCTGTCGATGATCGCGCGCAGCGGATCAGTTCGGATGCAGGCCGGTACGCGCCGCGATCGAGATGGGATGGCCAGCATGCGCCACTCGCGGCCGAGCGAGCGCGATTACGACATGTCAGTACGCACGTTCGCCCGGCTGCGGGCGAATCCTCGGCCAGCTACGCCGAGCGACGCCGCGTGGCGGCGTCTGGCGGGATGAGGCCGCTCGCGCGATCCTCGCGCTCGATTGCTCCCGCCAGTTCGTCAGCGATCTCCGCAAGCTCGGAATATGCCCGGCCGACGGCTCTCATGCTCCTGCCCTCGCTCACCCGGTCAAGCTCGGCGACGGCCTCGTCGAAGCGCTCCCAGAGCTCGGCCGGGCCACGACGACCCGTGCCGGGCTGAAGCTCGTGGGGCGGCTTGGCGCCGCCTCGTGCAGCCGGCCACTCATAGCCATCCTTGTGAGCAGCCTCGCAGGCCGCGGCGCGCCCCGCCGCGGCTGCAGCCAGATTCGCGATCCGGCCACTGAACCCCGCGTCCGGCGGCGCGAGCACGTGCTCGCGCAGTGCAGCGCGCCACACCTCGCGCGCTTCATGGAATGCCTGCTCCGAGTCCATCTCACGCTCCGAGCAGACCGTCAGCCGGATCCGCGCCCGGCCGGACGGCCGGAGCGTGGCGGATCAAGGGCTCGGCCGGCTGACCAGTTTCGTGCTCCCAATTGCTCTCGCCGCGAGGTGCACTCAGGCCGCCTCGCAGCCGCTCCACCTCCGAGAGCGGAATCAGGAAGCGGTTTCCGATGCGGACCGCGCTGAGACGACCGCTCCGGATCCAGTTCCGGATCGTCTGGCTTGTGGCGCTGAACGCGTCGGCCGCCTGAGAGACTGTCAGCAGCTCGGTGTCGTCCATCCGGAGTTGAGTATAGGCAAAATTGCAAAACTATGCGCTAGCATGGTTTCGGGATGGACGCCACGGGAGGAACGGGGCCATTGAACCCACCCGGCGATGGAGACAACATCGCGAAGGTCACGCCGCTGCGCCGCCGCGAGCCACATCTCGTCGGCCTACCGAGGATCCGGGATCCCCTCCCCGCTGAGAGCGCACCGTTTGACCCTGAGCTCGAGCCGGCCGATGTGCAGCTGCGGCGCAGTCGGAAGCGGCGCGCGGGCGCCGCGCTCGCAAGCGCGGCGCGACGGCTGCGGCCACAGGTCGCGATCCCGCTCGCCCTGCGCTCGCAATCCCCGTGACGATCGGCTGCGTGGCGGCCATCGCCGTCGTTGCCGCTGCTTTGGGCGCCACCGGGCCGGGATCGAGCCAGCCACCTCACAAGACCGTGGCATCGACACTGCCGGCCCGCGGCTCATCGAGCCCCGGCGTGTCCAGCGCGCTGGAGACCCGCTCTAGCAGGCAGCCGCGCGCTCATCGTGCTCGCCGGCAGAAGCGGCGCATAGCTCGTCGCGTTGTCCGGCACCGGACAGCAGCCAAGCACACGATCGCACGCACTCATGTTGCGGCGCCGATCTCGACCAGCGCGGCCACCACGTCTCCTTCCTATAGCCCGTCGACCTCGACCTCGACGCCGTCACCGGCGACAACGTCGACCAGCTCAATTCCATCAACGCAGAGCGCGACCGCAGCCGCGAGCTCAGGAGCGCCCAGCCAACCGGCAGGCCCCACAGGCGCAGGCGCGGCCTTCGGGCCCGGTTACTGAGATGCTCGCCCGAACGCGAAGCTCAGCAGACCACCGCAAGCGAGAAGGGCTCCGGCTCCGGAACCCCTTGCGGGCTGTAGGTGCTAACCCAGACGCGCGTGGGATGGCTCCCGGTGACGCGTGCGTTGGCGTACCCGGCCGCGGGGCTGAGCAGCGATGCCGTTCCAAGCACCGTCACGACAGGGACGCAGCCAACCGGGAACGTGTCGGACCAGTCGATCAGGTAGTCGCCGTCAGGCGCCACGCCCGTATCCGGGCCCCACCGCTCGAGCTCGCGATGCGTCCGTTGGCGTTCACCTCAGCCCAGTCGCGAACCGAGCCCCCGAGGTAGGAACGTGTAGACGTAGCGGAAGGTCCCGTCCCCGGAGACGTCGACGTTCGCAAAGTCATGCGCACGCCCGCCGAAGAACACCGACAGGATTACGGCCTCGCCGGCGATCGGCAGATATCCACCGCGCAGGTGCCCGATCATCACCAGCTTGCCGCCCCAATGCGCGTGCCGCGTCTGAAGGGCGCAGTTGGATCGACGCAGGGACGATTACCGTCGCCTGGCCCGACGACGGCTCCGACGTCGCCCCGCCGCCGTAGACGGCCTTGATGATTCGCGACGGGCCCGCAGGCAAACGCGCGCTCCAGTTGCCGTTGGCATCCGTGGCGGCGACAGCATCCAGCGCGAACGCGTCCTGGCCGTTGTCTGGGGCGGCGAGGATCTGAACGATCTGCCCGCCAAGAGCGGTCCCCTGCGTCGTGCCAAGCCAGCCATTGATCGTCGTCGCGGCACCGAACGCGACGCGACGGGTGCTCGAACTGACCATGTGGGGCAGCACCGGGACCTTGGTGGTCCGCCAACGGCCGCGGATCCTCAGTCTTCCAGCACGAAGCCGTGTTCGGCATCAACACGCTGATGTACTGCCCGCCCGGCACGAACATACCGCCGGGCATCAGCCTCATGACCGCGTGGCCGCGATGACGGTCGTGTCAACGCCAGCCGCGCGAGGCGCGGGCAGCCTCACGGTCTCGACCTGCGGTGCCTCAGGGTGGCCGCCGCCGCTTGTGTGGAGCCGAGCGGACTAGCGCGTCATGCGATCTCGAGGTCCGTGGCCGACGCGAGATCGCAGCCAAGAATCGGAGGTCTCTGTCGTACCGGCAACGGCGGTCTCACCCCGCCCTCCCGCATCCGGCGGCCGACGGCGCTCGTCACCATCGGCACCTCATTCCAGCGGCGCGCCTCAGCGAGGTACTCCGTCACGAGAGCAAGCAGCGCGCCGTAGCCGTCGAGCTCAAGTTCGCGGTCGACGAGATACGCCCGCCCGTGGCCGCCGGCGGGGACATCGACCAGCCTGACCACCCCGTCGACCCTCTGGCCCACCAGAAGACGTTGGCCGTCGGTGGGGGTGCTGTAACGCCCGAGCTCCCAGCGCTCCCCGACGATCGGGGAGCGCCGGGCGGTGTTGGTGTGGGTGGTGGTGGCGGTCATGACCGCTGGCTCCACGTGCAACTTGAACCCCAGCCCCGCGTCTCGAACGGCTGGATCGCGATCGAGAGGTCGTCGTTGGCTTCGCGGGCGGCCTGCTCGGCGCGTAGCTCGGCGAACGTGAACCCGGTGCCGGTCACGGCCAGGAGCCGCTCGATCTCCCAAGAGGCCTGCTCGCGGGTGCGGGGGGTCGCGAACGTCTGGCCGGCGCGGTTGGCGAGCCGGCGTAGATAGCGGAGTTGGCGGGCGGTGGGGGGCCAGTTGGCGGTGCTCACGGGGTTGCTCCTGTTGGTCGGGGGTGTGGGCATGCCCCGGCCCTGACCGCGACGGCGGGCGGTTGTCAAGCGAGCCCCGACAGGGGTGCCCCGCAAGGGGCAGGGCGAAGCCCCGACCTTGACCGACGCCCGGCGGCGTGGTGGGCTTGAGGGGGTGGCCGTCCCCGGACGACACGCGCGGCCTGCCGCGTGGCGTCAACTGGCCGCTACCCCGCCCCAGGTTGAAACGCTGCGCGGGGTCGCCGTGGTCAGCTAGACGTTCACGACCCCCCACGGTCGCGAACTGCTGCTCGCGTGTCTCGACGCGCGGCTGTCTTGAGCCGGGGCCGCGTTACACGCACGGCACTGGCAGTCGTGCTCTGCGGTGCACTCGATCGTGCGCCGGCCGTTGACGATCGCGGGCTGGCCGTAGGGGACATCGGACCAGCCCTCACGCCGCAGGCGCGCCCACATCGTGACGACCGTGTAGAGGTCGCCGGTCGCGATCAGCGTGCCGTGCCCGCTGCGCAGCTCCCAGCAGCCGTCGGTGACGCGGGCGATCGTCATTTGATCACCGCCTCGACGAGTTCGTCGCCCTCTGCAATCTCGACGTGAGCCGTGATGGCGTTCTCGAGCGTGCGAGCGAGGCTATCGATCAGCGTGGCGAACGCGGTGACGGCTTCAAGCGCGCCATCCTCTCCCCACCCCGCGACATACGGGATCGACTCGCCCGAGACGTCAAGACCGGCGCTCGCGCACGCCAGATACGTCGCGGTGTCCACAATCACCTCTGCGCGCGCGACCGTACTCCGCGTACCCGACCCGAGTGCGTGCGCGACCTCGTGCACCAGTGTCCGCAGCCGCGCGTTCCCGGGCGCGTCCGCGTCCACGACGATCCGCTTCGCGCTCGCGTCGCACCAGCCGCCCGCCGCGCCCGCGATCGGCTCGAACGACACCGCATACCCGAGCGACTGCGCGAACGCGACCAGCGGCGCAATCAGATGCGCGTGCGACTCGCCGGTCAACGGCTCACACGGCGGCTCGAGCGGCGTTGGGGTCCCGGTGGGCAGCGGCGCGACCTGCGAGCGGTCAAACACGAACACCGTCTTGAACAGCAGCCGCGTCTCGCCGGTCTCCTCGCCGCTGACCCTGTCGCGATCCTTGATCGGGAGAGGGGCAATGATCGCGATTGCGCGCTCACCCTTCATCACGCAGTACCCCAGCGCCAGCCACGCCTTGAAACCCGCGACGAATGTCGCGTCGGGCCGTGCCAATGCGACGAGCAGCTGGTTAGACAGCGACAGCCGCGCCAGCCCGTGACGAGACCGGATTTGCACCCACGCCGCCACCCCTCAGAGCTGAGAAGCTGCTCAGCTGATCTCTGCAACCGCTCGCGATCCGCGCGACGGCGCTCAGCCCGCTCGGTGTCCGACAGACGACGGCGTGAAGTGGTGGCCATGACAGCTCTTCCTCTCGGTGAGGGCCCGCCCGCTGCGGGCCTGCGCCGCCCAAGCGCACCCCGCCAGGGGTGCGAAAATCAGGCGGCCAGGCCCACTGCGGTCGGGCGATTCCCGACCCTTGCGGACCGACCAGGCGACAGACGCCTTCGAACCGTCCTGTCGGACCGTCACCCTTCCCGTATGACCACGCACACCTCACGCCGGCGCTGGACCGAGCCGGTGATCGAAGAAGAACTGTCGACGCTTACCGCCAAGCTCGGCCGGTTCCCCGACCGAAAGGATCTCGTCGCCGAAGGGCTCCGGAGCCTGTGGGAAGCGATGCAGCGCGGCGATGGAGTCGACGCCTGGCGCGAGCGACTGACAGGCGCGCGGCAGACTGCCGACACAGGCCCGGCCATCGAGCCGGCCGACATTGAGCCGGCCGACACTGAGCAGGTGGACATCGAACCGGCGGCGGCCGCAGGGTCCTCGCCGACCCCGACCACGGAGCAGATCGCCGAACTCGCGTACAAGCTGCACGAAGATGGCGTCGAAGGCGACCAACTTTCGCACTGGCTCGCCGCCGAGCGGCTGCTCGCCGGCAACTGAGCGCAAACCCCGCCCCGGCCGGCCGCCGCCGATCACTCCACCGCACTCGACGCGCCCGTCGGCGCATCAGGTGGGTCGCCTCAACTCAAGACGCCTCGGGAGCAACACGACGCACGAGCGGATCGCTCGCCCACGGGCCCGGCGAGCGCGCCGACCTGCGTCGCACCACGGGTGCGGGAGGGTCACGCCGCGCGGGATGACCCTCCCTGTTGATCCGCTACCCGTCAGAGCCCCGGGTCGGCATCGGAGTACACACCGCCGTCGGGACCGATCGCGCCCGCGACATCGACCACCTTGTCGGCGTCCTGGTCGAGCTCGTAGTCGTCCTGGTCCTCGTCGGTCTCGCGGTCATCCGCATCGCCGTCGACCTCCGTCTCGATGTCGTGCTCCGCGTCGTCGGGCTCGGTACCCGCGGGAACGCCGGGCCGCGCGTTCGACGCGCGGCCGCGGTCATCGTGTTCGGCGTGGGCTTTCGCGACGGCTTTCTCGAGCGCCTTGAGGGTCGCGGGGAGGTGCGGGCCGGCGAGCTTGGCGAGCGCCTTGCGAGCGTGATCCTTGTGCGAGGGCCAGCGCATCGGAGCGTGCTGCTGGCTTGACGGGACCACGAGCCGGCTGGCGTACTGCTCCGCCGCCAGGACGACAATCGCTCGGCCCACGAGATCGCCCGCGAGTCCGAGCGCCGTCCAGCCACTTCCACAGCCACGCGATCGGCTCCTTCGGGTTTGCGCGGGTCGCCGTAGTCGATCCGCAGCGCGCCGCGACTGCCGTCCTTCTTGGTCTTCGTCACGTCGGTGCGAAACTCATCGACGACGAGCCGGATCCCGCGGGTGGCGAGCTCCGCGACCCGGTTCCCGGACTGCGTGTACGGGCTGCCGTCATAGTCAGCCCCAGGAGGCCATAGACCAGGAGACGCGCGACGGTCATGTCGATCTCGACGCTGGAGAGCTCGTTGCGCAGCGCCCACCCGAGATCGAGGTTCGCGCCGTGCGCCTGCTCCGCCAGCACGCGCAACTGCCGGCCGCGCTCGCGCCGGGCCTGCGACCTCGGGATCGGCCTCGCTCCTGCCGGCGGCCTTCGCCGCCTTGCGCTCCTGCTCAGCTGCCGCGGCTTTCGCTCGCAGCTCCACGGTCGTGCGCTTGATCGCCTGCTTGCACAGCTCCCTGTAGACGGAGCGGTCGGTGATGATCGGCGCGCTGCCGTCGAACTCGACGAGCACGCCGGCGGCGCGCGCCTGGTCGACGTCCTGCTCGCTGAAGCGGACAGGCGGAGTGCCGTACGCGTGGCGGTCGATCCGCTTGGCCAGCCCGGCCGCCTCCTCGAGCAGCTGCTCGGTCCTCTTCCCCAACTTCAGCGCGGAAATCTCGTAGGAGTCGAGGCGGGTGAGGTGAGCGGCGAACACACCTCTGCTGTGGTTGGCGCGCAGCGCGGCGTCAATCACCCATCCCGGCTGGCTTGAGAGCCGCTCGGCGGCGAACTCGTTGCCGTCAGCGAGATAGTCGACGACAGCGTCCAGCAGTGGCGTGGAGGCGTCCTTGATCGACCGCAGCTGATCAACCGCGCTGAGCGCGATCACGCCCGAGCCGACCAGCTGCTGCGCGCGCTCGGGGAGCTCGAGCAGCTTCATCCGCGCCGAGATACGCTGCCGGGGCCAACCGAGCGCCTGCGCGGCGCCGTCCTCGGTGAGGCCGCGATCGAGCATTGCGCGAACCGCAACCGCCTCCTCATAAGGCGACAGGGATTTCCGGATTATATTTTCCGAGGCCCTTGCGGACTGCTCGCCGTCCGCGTCTCCGATCACCGCCGGAACCTCACTCCACCCAAGCGCCCGCGCGGCCGCGACGCGATGAAACCCAGCCACGAGCATGACGCCCTCGTCGACGTGAGTGACGATGACGGGGACGAGCATACCTTGCAGCGCGATCGATCCGGCGAGCGCGTCCACGTGGGCTTGGTCGAGCTCCCGGACGTTGACCGGGACATGGATCTGATCCAGGGCGATGAGCAGCGCGCCGCTGTGGGTGGGGGTTGTGGTTGCCATCCGTCTCTCCTTTGAGAGGTGGTGGCCCGCCCGGGTGGCGGGCCGTTCCCCGACCGCACCGGCGCCCGCCAGGGCGCCAAAATCGGGAGGGGACGGCGCGACCACGCGGCG
>CAVPVI010000019.1:0-500665 GCA_963709135.1 uncultured Solirubrobacterales bacterium
AAGTTCTGTGCCCCCGTGTCCTTGTTCTTGGCTTGCTGACGGGCCACAACGTTCAGCAGACCTCTGCTGCTCGTGAGAGGCGGGTCACGGGAGGCCGGCTGGGACGACGCGCCGACGAAGTACGAAAAGTACGAAGTGGGAAGAACGGGGTGTTGACGGGTGTTGAGCGCCGCTGAGTTTGGGCATGTTGGTGGCGTTGTCGTGGGCATGGAGCGGTGGGGTACGGAAGGAGAAGCAACTCCGGAAGGGGTGGACGGAGCGGGGCGGTTAAGGCCTGCAATGAAGGTTGGGTGGCGGGTTGGGGCGTGCGGGTTTGCGTCGCGCGTTGAGACCGCTTCGCTTTCGCCTTGATCGCTCGCCACGATGGTGGCTGGGGGACGCGGGAGGCGTCGTGGTGCGGCGGTGGCTGGGCGAGCGATGCGACCCACTCGGAGCGCCGGGATAAACCGGCATAAGGAAGGAGATGGAAGTTCTCTACGTCGAAGGAGTAGCGATCCACGATGGCCCTGAGTCCTGCGTCGGCGTTCGTGAGGGCGTCGGCGAAGCGTGGACAGGGGGCGTGTGGGCGGGGCTATTGAGCCGCGAAATTGCATTGGTCCAGGGTGCCGACGCCTTCGAGTGGGGCGGAAGGCCATGCTGCCGGCAGCGCTATTGCGAGCCGCTGGTGGACCCTGCGCGGTCGGAGAACCCAGGCACGCACGTAGATCCTTATGCGCGAGAACCGGGAGGCCTGATGGCTGCCCGTGGTAGCTGGTTGATGCCTCGTCCTGGATGGTTCGCGGGGTGGGACAGCTGCTGGTGGTGGGCCGTGGAGGGAACGCCGATGGCGGTAATCCTCTGATGCACGGTCATCAGGAGTCGGACGATCTCGTAGTACCTGCGAAGCCGTCGAACAAGCCCGCTGTGGTGGCGGGGGCGGAGGCGGTGGAGGGAAGGGGATCGGTTGAGGGGAACGCAGTCAGCGACACACGTCCCGGACACAGGGTCGGGCAAGGCGTGTCAACGGACCTGGCTGGCGTGCGTGCGAAAGCGCGCGATCGGACAGTGCGGTTCACCGCGCTGCTGCATCACGTGACCATGGAGCGCCTGGAGGCGGCGTATCGGGCCCTGAGCCCGCGCGCGGCTGCCGGGGTGGACGGGGTCACGTGGCACGAGTACGGACAGAACCTGCAGGGCAATCTGGAGGATCTGCACGCGAGGGTGCACGGCGGCGCGTTCCGGGCGGTGCCGGTTCGTAGGGTGTGGATCCCAAAGCCCGATGGGCGGCTGCGGCCGCTCGGGGTCGCTGCGTTGGAGGACAAGATCGTCCAGCGGGCGGTGGTGGAGGTGCTCAACGCAATCTACGAGCAGGACTTCCTGGGATTCTCGTACGGGTTCCGGGCTGGGCGCGGCCAGCATGACGCTTTGGACGCGCTCGCGACCGGGATCCTGAAGCGAAGGGTGAACTGGGTGCTCGACGTGGACATCCGCGACTTCTTGGAGCCATCGTCACACTGCCTTTCTGGTGCTGGGGGTTGTGTCGAACAGGGTGCTTTCGGGTTGTGGGGCCAGTATTCGCAGGCCTTTTCGGCGGCCGTTGCGGACGTGGAGGGCTTGCAGCTCGCCGCGCTTGACACGTTGCAACACGGTTTGGCGGCTGACGCCGAGGGTTCGCATCGCGTCGAGGATCGGGACGTACCCGGCGGGGGCGTCTTCGACGAACAGGGCGCGGAGCTGGTCGTTGACTCGGATGCGCCACGGGGCGCCAGGGGTGTCTTGTTCGCCGGCGACGAATCCGGCTTGCAGCCAACGGAAGATCGTGGATGCGGCGACGCCGAGCTGTTCGGCGGCTTTGCCGACGGGGAGAAGTTCTCCGTCGGGCGGCTGGTCGGGCGGCTGGAAGCGCGGGATCTTGCGGTTGTTGCGGAGGCTGGAGACGATCTGGGCGGTGAACCGCTGGCCGGTCGCGGAGCGGCGGTCTTGGCGGTTGAGGATCCCGGCGATCGTGGCATCGTCGTAGTGGACGGCGAGCCGTTCGAGCAGCGTGATCGTGTCCTCGTCGGTGCGGATCGTGGGCTGGTGACGCAGCAAGGGGACAGCGAGCTCGGTGATCGCGCCGCCTTTCCAGCGGATCGTGACGGTCGCCTGGTCCTGTTCGCGTTGGACGTCGAGGATGACCTCGTCGATCAGGGTGCGCAAGAGTTGTTTGCGGTCGCGGTCGCTGGTTGTGGGTGCGGCCCATACGCGGCCGAGATCGCCGCCGAGCGCCAGCAGCTGCTCCCGTTCAGTGTCGGTGAGAACCTGCGGGCGTTGGTGCTCGCGCAGCGTGAGCTCGGCTTCGGCGTCGGCGAGAGCGCCGAGCGCCTGTTCCCAGTCGCGTTCCAGGCCGCGCGCGACGAGGCGGTGCTCGGGCTCAACTTGGCGGTAGCGGCGCTCCGCACGCTCGGCCTGGTATTTCGCTTGCTCGACTTGCAGCCGCCACTGGCCCAGCGCGGCGTCGTGGTCGGCCTCGAGCGCCTCGGCCGCGGTGAGCGCCGCTTTGACGCCGGCGGGGGTCAGCGCGGCGAGCAGCGCGTCGGCGACGGCGTGGTCGATCTGCATCCCGCCGACGCGCATGCACCAGCTGCCGCGGTTCTCAACCAGGATCCGGCCGGGGCACTGGTAGACCGGGCGCGTGTGGCCGCGGTCGCCGTCGTATGCGACGTTGAGCTTGCGTCCGCAGCGCCTGCAGACCGCGATTCCTTGCAGCAGCGCGCTACCTTCGCGGACCGCGCCGCCGGCCTCGTGTGCGCGCGGGCGGGTGTTCGCCTGAATTCGCGCGCGGTTGCTCTCGAACGTGGCCTTGTCGATGTAGCCGGGGTGGTGATCCCAGATCAAGACGCCCCATTCTGCTTGGGGGAGACGACGCATCCGCTGGCGCGTGTTCCCGTGCTGGTCAACGTAGCGCTCCCGGCGGGTCTTCCCGAACGCGTACGCGCCGGCATAGACGGGGCTCTCAAGCACGCTGTGAACCTGGTGGTAGGTCGGGACCGCCCACTGGATCTCGCCGTGGGTGAAGCGGCGCATCGGGAACCGCAGCTGCTCGCGGCGCATCCACAACCAGACTTGGCGGACCGACCCGAGCTCCGCGAACCGGGTGAAGATCACGTTGATCGCGCCGCGGATTGCTTCGTCGGGATCGAGCAAGATCTCGCCGTCGGCCTCGCCCCACACCAAGCCGACGGGCAGCGCTTTGCGCAGCTCCCCGCGCTCGGCCTTGTTGCGAATCCCGCCCTGCAGCCGGGCGCGCAGCACGTGCAACTCAGCTTCGGACATCGTGCCCTTGAGCCCGAGCAGCAGCCGGTCGTTGAACGACCCGGGGTGATAGATCCCGTCGGCGTCGCCGATCACCGTGTCGGTCACGCCGCACAGATCCAGCAGCCGGTACCAGTCGACGTTTTAGGCCAACCCTGCGGGCATGCCGACCCCCGCTCGAAACTCGCCGCAAACTGGGCGATTGGCGGTCGTGAAGGTCTTCATGATCACGTGACTGTGGCCGACCTTGCTCTGTGGATTTGAACCATCCACAGAGAGGAGTTGATCGTGAGAGGACCATCCGTGGTGGGGGTGGGCGGCCCCCTGGCGCCGTATGCAGCTGGGTTCGGCGCGCACCTGCTTGAGCGGGGCTATGCGCCGTCCTCGGCGGAGGACCAGCTGCGCTTGATGGCGCACCTGAGCCGTTGGCTGGAGGAGAAGCGCCACGAGCCGGCGGCGCTGACGCCGGAGCTGGTGGGCCGGTTCCTGGACGCGAGGCGTGCGGGCTATGTCAAGCTGACGAGCCGTCGGGCGTTGACGCCGCTGCTGGACTACCTGCGGGGCGTCGACGTCGTGGGCGATCCGCCGGCTGAGGCGTCCACGGCGGTGGACGCGTTGCTGGCCGGCTACCGTGAGTATCTGGTCCGCGAGCGCGGACTGGCGCCCGGCACCGTGCGTCTGCGTGAGCAGATTGCGCGCCTGTTTCTCGTTGGTCAGCCCGAGCCGCTCGAGCTTGCATTGCGGCGGCTTGAGTCAGGTGATGTGACCAGGTTCGTGCTCGCCGAGTGCCGCTCGGGGCGCCGCGGGGTGGCCTCGTCAAAGACGCTGACCAGCGGCCTGCGGTCGCTGCTCTCGTTTCTGCACGTGGCGGGCTGGGTGCCCGTCGGGCTGGCGCCTTCGGTGCCGAGCGTCGCTGGTTGGCGGCTCGCCTCGCTGCCGCGCGCTCTGAGGGCCGCGGACGTCGAGCGGTTGCTGGCAAGCTGCGAAACCTCGACGGCTCTTGGTCGCCGGGATCTCGCGATCCTGACGCTGCTGGCACGGTTGGGGTTGCGGTCCTTCGAGGTGGCCGGCTTGTCGCTGGATGACATCGACTGGAGCGCGGGGGAGCTTACGATTCGCGGCAAGGGCTCGGTCAGCGAGCGGCTCCCGTTACCTGACGACGTCGGCCGGGCGCTGGTCGATCATCTGCGCGCGGGTCTGCCGCGCGGATCGTGCCGGGAGGTGTTCCTCCGTGCCCGCGCGCCGCAACGCGCGATCTCCGCCGCGGGGGTGCGCTCCGTCGTGCATCACGCGTGCGACCGTGCTGGGGTTGCGCGGGTCGGCGCTCACAGGCTGCGTCACACGGTCGCCAGCGATCTGTTGCGTGCGGGCGCTCCGCTTCAGGAGATCGCGCAGGTGCTGCGTCACGCGAGCGTGGCGAGCACCGCCATATACGCGAAGATCGACCGCTGCTCGCTGCGGACGCTGGCGCGGCCGTGGCCGCTTGAGGGAGGTGTCGCGTGAGCACGCTACGCAGCGCGGCCGAGGACTACCTGCAGATGCGCCGCGCGCTCGGCTACAAGCTGGAAAGCGAGGGGCAGCTGTTGTTCGCGTTCGTCGCCTATCTCGAGAAGGCGCAGGCCGCCACGGTGACGATCGAGCTGGCGGTCGCGTGGGCGAGCGAGCCGGCTGGCGCTGACCCGGTGTGGTGGGCGAAGCGACTGTCGGTAGCGCGCCAGTTCGCCCGCCACGTGCAGACGATCGATCCGGCATGCGAGGTGCCGCCTGCACGGTTGCTGCCCTACCGCGCCAGGCGAGCGACTCCGTATCCGTACACCTCGGAGCAGATCGCCGCGCTGATGCACGCAACCAACGGGCTTTCGCTGCCGCTGCAGGCAGCGACCTACCAGACGCTGATCGGGTTGCTGGCAGTCAGCGGACTGCGCGTCGGGGAGGCAATCGGCCTCGATCGCGACGACATCGATGACCACGACGGGCTTGCGCGTGTGATCAACAGCAAGTTCGGGAAGAGCCGCGAGGTGCCGCTTGACACCAGCACGATGCGGGCACTCGCCGCATACAGCCGGCGACGCGATCAGTTGTGCCCGCGGGCTGCCTGCGACGCGTTTTTCCTCTCGACCGCCGGCACCCGGCTGCACGCCGCCAACGTCCGACGCGTGTTCACCCGTCTGGTGCGCTCGGTCGGCCTGGAACCGCGCTCGCCGCGCTGCCGTCCAACGCTGCACAGCCTGCGTCACCGATTTGCCGTGGCCACCCTGCTCGACTGGCACCGCGCCGGCCTCGACGTGCAAGCCCGGCTGCCCTGGCTGGCTACGTACATGGGCCACACCGAGCCCGCCAACACGTTCTGGTACCTGACCGCCACGCCCGAGCTGCTCCGGCTTGTCGCGGAGCGGCTCGAGCCGGCCCTGGAGGGAACCGCATGACCACGCTCGCGCCCGACCTCGAGGCGTTCTTCACAGACCAGCTGCTGCGCCAGCGCAACGTCAGCCCGAACACGATCGCCTGCTACAGAGACGCGTTCCGGCTGCTGCTCTCCTTCCTGCAACAGAAGACCGGCATACCGCCGGCGAAGCTCCAGCTGACCGACCTCGACGCGCCGACGATCGGCGCGTTCCTCGAGCACCTCGAGAATGACCGCCACAACAGCGCCCGCACCCGCAACATCCGCTTGGCCGCCGTGCGCTCGTTCTTTCAGTACTGCGCGCTACGCCATCCCGAGCACGCTCACCTGATCCAGCGGGTGCTCGCGATCCCAACCAAACGCTCGGAGCGGCGGATCGTCACGTTCCTCACCCCGCAGGAGGTAAAGGCACTGCTCGAGAGCCCCGACCGCACCACCTGGGCCGGCCGTCGCGACCACGCGCTGCTGCTCTGCGCCGTGCAGACCGGCCTGCGCGTCTCCGAGCTGCTGCGACTGACCAACGCTGACGTGCAACTCGGTACCGGCCCGCACCTGCGGACAGTCGGGAAAGGCCGCAAAGAGCGCGTCGCGCCGCTCACCCGCCAAACCGTCGCTGTCCTGCGCGTCTGGACGCGCGAGCACCAAGGACAGGCCACCGACCCGCTGTTCCCCTCCCGCACCGGCGGGAAACTCACCCGCGACGCGCTCGAGCGGCGTCTTGCCAAGCACGTCGCCGTCGCGGAGCGAGCGTGCCCGACGCTCCGCGAAAAGCGCGTGACCATGCACGTGATGCGTCATACCGCGGCTATGGCGTTGCTCAACGCCGGCATCGACACGGCCACGATCGCGCTGTGGCTCGGCCATGAGCAGGAGCGCACCACCCGCGTCTACCTGCACGCCGATCTCGACCTCAAACAACGCGTGCTCGACCGCACCACACCCCCAAACGGTCGCCCCGGACGCTACCGGCCCCCTGACACCCTGCTCGACTTCCTCAACGGCCTCTGACCCCAAGGTACTTATGCCAACCCGCTCGTGACCGCCACCGCATTCTGCGCGGAAGTTTCGAGCGGGGGTCGGCATGCCCGCAGGGTTGGCCTAAAACGCTGATTGGCACCGGCTGCTTGAGCTATGCGCACTGTCCGAGACGCTGATCTGCGACGAGGACGGCCTATATGACCCCGGCCAGGTCAACGACCGGATGCTGCTGGGGCTCAAAGGCACGATCTCTGAGGCCGAGCTGCACTTCATCCGCGCGCGGCTGCAGGGGGGGGCTGCTGGCCAAGGCCGGGCGCGGGGAGCTCGCTGTGCGCCTGCCCGTCGGATTCGTCTACGACGCGCTGGGCAACGTTGTGCTCGATCCCGACGCCGGCGTGCGCCAGGCGATCGCGCACCTGTTTGAGACGTTTGCGAGGACCGCGTCGGCGTCGGCGGTAGTCAAGGCGTTCGCCGCCGAGCGCCTCACGTTCCCTGGCCGTCACTCCCCCGGAGGCCCGCATGCCGGCGAGCTGTACTGGAAGGCGCTACGTCACGACCACGCGCTGTTTGTGCTGCACAACCCGCGCTATGCCGGCGCGTACTTCTACGGGCGCCGCCACCAGGTCCCCGACATCAACGGGCACACCCGCACCGTCCACAAGCCGCGCGATCAGTGGACGGTGCTGATCCGCGATGCGCACCCCGGCTACATCACCTTCGAGCAGTATGAGAAGCATCAGGCGACGCTCGCCTCAAACGCCGCGTTCCGCGGGCAGGAGCGCCGCGGCGGCCCGCCACGGGAAGGACCCGCGCTGCTGCAAGGCCTCGCGATCTGCGGCGTCTGCGGCAAACGAATGGCCGCGACCTACCACGCCCGTTGCAACGGCGAGCTGGTGCCCGACTACGCCTGCGAGCGCGAAGCGATCAAGGCCGGCACCCCACCGTGTCAGACGATCTACGGCGCCGGCATCGATCAAGCCGTCGCCGACCTCGTGCTCGAAACGCTCACGCCGCTCGCGATCGAAACGGCCCTGCAGGTCTCAGCCGAGCTCACCAAGCGCGCCGCAGACGCCGACCAGATCCGCGCCAGCAGCGTGCAACGCGCCCAATACACCGCCGACGCCGCCCGCCGGCGCTACCTCGCGGTTGACCCCGCCAACCGGCTCGTCGCCGACCAACTCGAGGCCGACTGGAACCACAAACTGCGCGAGCTCGCAGACACCCAGGACGAGTACGACCGCGCGCAGAACGCCGGCGCGAGCACCCTCACCAACGAGCAACAAGCCCGGATCCGCGCGCTCGCGGCAGACCTCCCCGCCCTGTTCAACGACCCCGCCACCCCGATGCGGGAACGCAAACGCCTGATCCGCCTGCTGATCACCGACGTCACCCTGATCAAAACCGGGGAGCAGATCACCGCCCACGTCCGCCTCTCCGGCGGGCAGCTGCACACGCTCACCGTCCCCCGGCCGCTGCGCGCCTGGGAACAGCACACCACCGCACCATCAACGATCGCGCTGATCGACCAACTGCTCGCCGAGCACACCTACGACGAGACCGTTAACATCCTCAACCAGCGCGGACTGACCGGCGGGTGGGGCCACCCGTTCACGGTCGTCTCGCTCACCCAGCTGTGCCGCAACCGCGGCATCCCGTCCCACCACGACCGCCTCCGCGCCCGCGGCATGCTCACGCTCGAGGAGATCGCCGCGCAGTTCGGCGTCCGCACCCAGACAGTCAAGATCTGGCAACGCCGAGGGCACATCACCGGCCGACGCATCGACGCGCGCCGCGCCCACCTCTACCACCCCGGACAAACCCGCCCACGCGACGGCCGCGAACGCCAGCCCGCCCAGCCCGCCCAGGCCGTCCCGGCCGCTCGTCATGATCAGCCTGCGCTCGCCGCCGAGGGCACCACTACCACAAACACACCAGGAGGTGCAGTATGAAGGAGGGCGTCAGGTTAACTGTGTAGGCGTCTTATGGGTAGGTTAACAGCTACTCCGGTTGTGTCAACTGGTGACGTTCAGTTTGCAGTGTCGGGGACGCGGTCGCCGAAGTGGATCTTGAACGCGAGTAGCGCGGTTGTCCAGTTCCGGGTTCGGGTCCATTGAGGGACGGCGTTTTGCAGTGAGAGGTAGACGAGCTTGCGGGCGGCGTCCTCGTTGGGGAAGCTGCCCTTGGTTTTGATCGCTTTGCGGAGCTGGCGGTTGAGCGCCTCGATCGCGTTGGTGGTGTAGATCACGCGGCGGACCTCGGGGGGGAACTCGAGGAACGGGATCACGTGCTCCCAGGCGTTCAGCCACGCCTGGGTGATGACCGGGAACCGCGCTCCCCATTTCTCGTCGAACGCTTCGAGCTCGGCTTGGGCGTGGTCGGCATTCAGGGCGGTGTAGATCGGTTTCAGATCGCGGGCGACCTGCTCACGCTCGCGCCGCGGGACGTACTTGAGGCTGTTGCGGATCAGGTGAACTATGCAAGTTTGGACGGTTGTTTTGGGTTTTGGGGAAGATCGCTTCGATCGCGTCGGGGAAGCCGGTGAGGCCGTCGACGCATGCGATCAGGATGTCCCTGACCCCTCGGGTCTTGAGGTCGGTGAGGACCTGCATCCAGAACTTCGCGCCCGCGGTCTCTTGGAACCACATCCCGAGCACGTCGCGGTCACCGTCGAGCGTGACGCCGAGGGCGAGGTACAGCGCGCGGCGCTGGATGCTGCCGCCCTCGCGGATCTTGAGGACCATGCAGTCCAGGAAAACGATCGGGTAGACGTCCTCCAGCGGGCGTTTGGCCCACTCGCGGACGTCGTCCATGACGGCGTCGGTGACGCGGCTGATGAGGTCGATGCTGACATCGACGCCGTAGATCTCCTGCAGGTGCGCGCTGATGTCACGGACTGACAGCCCGCGGCTGTAGAGCGCGAGGATCTTCTCGTCGAACCCCCGGAAGCGGCGCTGGCGCTTTTTGACGATCTTCGGTTCAAAGCTCCCGTCGCGGTCTCTAGGGGCGTCGATCGCGACCTTCCCGTGATCGGTAATCAGCGTCTTTGGGGTCGTCCCGTTGCGCTGGTTCTCAGCGCCACCAGGCGGCTCGCGGTGCGGCTCATAGCCGACGTGATCACTCAGCTCGACCTCCATCGCGCGCTCCACCAGACGCTTGGTGAGCTGCGCGAGCACACCGCCGGGCCCCGCGAGCTCCTCCTCGGTGCTGGCGCCGGCGAGCAGCTCGTCCAACAACTCATTACTGATCCGCCGATCAGCCGGCATCCCCAAAGCCTGACGCACCCGACGGCGCTCAGCGACACGCTCCAGCGCCCCGTCGATCAGCTCGGGTGAGAGCCCCGGGGGGCCTGCGGCGGGCGCGCCGCGCCGGGGTTGCCCAGCGCCGATCTCCGCTCGCTCTACGAGCTCGCTGCGATCGCCGCCGGGCAACCCCGGCGCGATCCCAAGCCCAAGGCCCTCAAACCCCGGGTCACGCTCCAACACGCTGCTGCTGTGAGTGGTAGTCCTGCTTCTCGTAGTCGTAGGCATAGCGATCTCTTTCGCTCAGGCCTACACAGTTCCTCTGACATACCCGTATGAAGTGCACTCGTTGCTGAGGTTCAAGCGACGGGCGGCGAGGATCCCGGCTCGGTGTTTGCGGATCGTGCGTCCGAGCCTGACGAACGGTGCCAAGCGGCTGCGGGACAGGCGCGCGAGGAGCCGGTCGATCAGCTCATCGACAACCTCGACGGTGAGGCCGGGGGCGAAGATCGCGCGAACCATCTCTTTCATCGACCAGGCGCGCGGTACATCCCCGCCGGCGGCGTGCAACCGCACGAGCGTGTCGAGCTGGGTGTCGGTGAGGTCGTCGGGGTTCTTGAGCAGCGCCCAGCGGCTGCCTTTGAACTCCTTGGCGGCGTGTTTGTCGCCGGCTTGGCGGAGCTCGTTCCAGTGCTTGCGGCGGACTTCGTCAAGCGCCTTGGTAGCGAGCTGCACGACGTGAAAGTTGTCGATGCAGATGACGGCTTGGGGGGCGTGCTCGCGGACCGATTTGGCGTACCCGCCGGTCATGTCCATCGAGACCGCGGTGAGCATCGCGGCGCGCTCCCCGACGTGGCGCTCGGCGTCGTGTGCGTGGCGTTCAGGGCCGGGCGGCTGTGGTGATTGCTGCTGGATCTCGGTGGGTTTTGGCGCCTGGGGTTGGGGCGCGGGAGGTTCGCCGAGAAGCTCGGGATCGAGCGCGGCGAAGAACTTATCGGCGGCGGCCCTGCCCTTGCCCTCGCAACCCCATACCACAGCGCTGCGGCCGTGATCGGTGATCAGCGTCAGGTAGCGGTGTCCTTTGCGCCACGCGACCTCGTCGATCGAGATCGCGGACAGATCGCGCAGCTGCTGGCCGTCGCTGAGGTCCTCGCCGACGCGTTGGATGATCCGCCCGATCGTCTGCCAGTCGATCCGCGCCAGCCGGCACGCCGCCGTCTTGTCGGTCTTGGTCGCCAGCCACGCGACGAAGTCATCGAAGTCGCGGGTGAACCGCGCACCGTCTCGCGCGAACGGGACCCCCTCGACGTGCACGCCGTGCTCCGGGCAGCGCACCCGCCGTAGCCTGGCGTGAATCTCCAGGCGCCAGCACCCGAGATCGATCCCGCGCCAGACCGAGTCGTGATGCTGCTTGCTCTCGCGATGCGGCGTGGAGTACGAGCATTTCGGGCAAAGCAGGTTACGGCGGCGCAACGCGACCGTCACCAGCACACGATCGCGCTCGAAGCGCACCGAGCGAACCCACACCCCAGACAGATCAATCAGACGACAGAATGCAGCCGAGACGCGCACGGGCAAAGACCTCCAACTCGGGGACTAGAACACCACCGAGCCTACGGGCTAACTCGTGCGCGTCTCCCAAGCCCCCCGGCCGCACCCGCATCGCGCCCGAGAGCCGAGCAGGACACCGGCCCTAACCGGCGCGGACCGCGGCAGCGCGAGCGCCCAACCGGCGAACGGCGAACGGCCGCAGGCAAGCCGCGAACAGATCGAAAAGTCCGTCCTCGAGCGGCTCCCGCCCGCGGCAAGGGGACCAGCCAGCCGGACGCTCAGGGCGCCCTTCAGGCGAGTCCTCGCACCTCGAGCACCGCCGAGTTTCGGCATCCTGGCGCCGTTGTGCGAGGGCGCGCAGAAGTCTTGGGTACGGAGCAGAAGTAACTCCGGGAGGACGTATCGAGCGGACGGTAAAGGCCTGCTATCGAAGGAAGGGGAGAGATCAGAGCGTGCGAGTTTGCGTCGCGCGTTGAGACCGCTTCGCTCCCACGTTTGATCGCTCGCCACGATGCGTGACTGGGGCACGCAGGACGGGTCCTCACGCGGGGGTCGCCGGGCGAGCGATGCGACCCACTCACGCGTAGCAGTAACGGGCCAAGCCCACCCAAGACCCGACCGGCCAGCCAGGGTACCAGCGGCAGCGCTAGCTCACAGAACTGGCAGTCCAGAACTGGGCACGGCCAGCCGTCGGTGGGCCACTCAGCCGAGCGAACCCAGCCGGGTCCTCAAGGCCGACTC
Organism: uncultured Solirubrobacterales bacterium; assembly: GCA_963709135.1. Classification (GTDB taxonomy): domain Bacteria; phylum Actinomycetota; class Thermoleophilia; order Solirubrobacterales; family Solirubrobacteraceae; genus Palsa-465. The sequence continues at coordinate 12,187 of CAVPVI010000019.1, forward strand.
ACCTACGATCATCCTCGGAGCCTCGGAAGTTATCGTTCGCGGCTGTGAGCCAAGTCAAGATCTACGGGACCCAATCGCGTCTGCCCGGCCGGCGTGATGCGCTGTCAGACGTGATTCATGGATGCGTCGTCGATGCACTGGAATACCCTACGGATAAGCGAGCGCATCGCTTCTTCGCACTCGCGCCGGAAGATTTCCGCTACCCGCCGGGCCGTAGTGATGACTACACGATCATCGAGATCTCGCTCTTTGAAGGCCGCAGCGTGGCCACCAAGAAGAAGCTGTACGCCCTGCTGTTCGAACGCTGTGAGACGCAGATCGGGATCGCGCCCATTGATCTAGAAATCACCCTGACGGAGACGCCTCGTCACAATTGGGGCATCCGCGGCGCACCCGGCGACGAACTCGGCCTCGACTACAAGGTCGAGGTCTGACGCGTGCGGCGAGGCGTCTCGGGCTATCAAACACGACGGCCGCACGCGGCGCCGCCGGGATGCGCCGCGCCTGCCAGCAGCGCATCGAGCACGAAGACGGCCCTGGGACCTTGGTCCCAGGGCCGTCTGACTTCATAGGCCCTCTGCTTGGGTGCGTGTCCCAGCCCGCAAGGTAAGCGTTCAGATCGGGTGCTGCTCGATGTCTGTCTGTGCTCGGAGGGGCTTCGGTCGGTCGATTCCCGAGGGTGAGCACGCGATCGTCGTGCGCGCCGGCTACTTGGTGTGCCGTTAAGTCGTGGCTTCGCCACCCGCGGTGGATGAAAAAGGGCAAGGCGTAGCGAGCCATTGAGCCACGACGCGAGGCAGGCTCTACCCCGCGGGATGCCGTAAGTCCCCTGCAATTCTGCCACTTTCCACACTTTCAGCGATTGCCGGCGAGGGCTTTCGCCGTAGGAACCTGGCACCAAGTGTCAAGGAGGCCGAGACCTGGCGGTGGACGTCCTGACCTGCCGACCACTTCAGGTCGACTTGATGTCGTGTCGCTCGGCGATCGCTTTCGTGGCGATCCGAGCGTGCGAAGCGGCCGGGAATCGAAAAAGGAGGCGTCCGGTTAGCTCCGTTTTCCGCGTGAACTGAATTTGGTGACCACGCGGCGTTGAGGACTGCGAATCACGAAAACGGGTCCCCCGCGAGCGGGAACACGGCAGGCAATCACCGCACGGCGGACAGCAGTTCGAGAACGTCGGTCAGGTCCTCTGTGTCGAGGCAGCAGTCGGCGGCTGCTCGAGCGTCAGGTGTCGCGTTGAGGGCGATCGAGTAGCCGACGCGCGAGAACAGCGGCACGTCGAGACGCGAGTCACCGATGGCGGCCACCTGATTGAGCGTGAACCCTCGCTGACCGCACCACGATTCGACGAATCGGACCTTGTCTTCCGCTTCGAAGTACTTGCTGACTCGGCCGGACAGCAGTCCGCCATCGAAGTCCATCTCGGTCCCTGACGCCGCATGGAAGCCGTATCGGCGCTGGATCAACTCGGCAACAAAGCGCCAGGTAATCGTGCAGAGCAGAACGTCGCAGCCGGCTTCCAGCAGCGTCTCCAGCGTTGCCTCGATTCCGGCGATCCAGGGGGCCTGCTCCAGGTGTTGCCAGAGTTCGCCGGGATCCATTCCGGTGAACCAGACGGCGGCCGTGTCGGCGATAACTCGGTTGGAGATCTCGCCAGCGCGGAAGCGCTGCTCCAGCTCCGCGATCGCGCTGCCGTGGCCCATCGAGTCCGCAAGTACGGCCAACACGGCGGTATTGCGCACCAACGTCCCGTCAAGGTCGAACACGACGACCGGGTACCGGGACACGCTCATCGGATCAGCCGCCAAATAAATTGAGTGCAGGCCGTTTGTAATGGGTAGATAGTCCCGATTTGTCGGGTATAGCGCGTCGGCCGGCGCTTTATGGCGGGGTTGTGCCGGTGGTTTCGGGAGGACTCCCGGTGGGCTGCGGCGAAAGTCAGGTGTTGTGTCCTTTTCGGACCGCGATACGGAGGTGATCGCGTGGCTCCCGATCTGCTGGACTTGTTCGTCGGCGCCCGGCAAGCCCCCGCGTGGTTGGCACAGATAAAGCAATCCGGTTCCATCGACACCTATCGTCCCAGTCGAGGCGCGCGTGCGCGCAGCCTTCTCGTAAGTTGAGCGGCTCATGAACCGTCAGCCTTTGTGCAAGAGGTCCCCAGGGTTCTAGAATTCTAGGATTCTGCTTATTTGCAGGGAGTTTATGTACTCGTAGGCTGGGTTCCGCTCGCGCGTACGGCAACGGTTTACGTTAGTCGTCGTCGCGCTCACGCTCGGCTCTGTTTTGGCCTTCCGGTTGTCCGGCGGCGAAGTCGTCGGGGAGCCTCAAGGGGAAGTTGGCGAGCATCTTGATGTGCTCGTACTGGAGCGCGGAGAGGCGTTGGAGGTCTTCGTCGGTGATCTCGTGGCCGGTAACTCGGAGGTATGCGATCGCGTCGTCCAGGTATTGGGCGTTCCAGAGCACGAGCGCGTTGAGTGCGAAGCCGAGCGCGCCGAGTTGGTTTCTTGCCTTCCCTGTACGGCTGGCGCAGCTCGCCTTGGTTGCCGTGGAAGATGACCCGGGCGACGGAGTGACGGCCTTCGTGGCGGCGGGTCAGGCCGACGCTTGATTGCCGGCGGTGCTCCGCGTCGACCTCGTGAAGAACAGGCAGGACGCGGCACCGCCAGCCGTATTAGCGACGCGATCGTGCTAATACGGTGGTTAGTGTTAGTTTAGTTAGACGACCTATTTTGCTCCTGGGTGACACGAACCCGCGCGCTGGGCCAAGATGCGACGGAAAAGTACATCAGGCGGCTCGGGCCCCCGGGAAGCCTTCCTGCCGCTCGGCCGGACGTGTCCGCGCCCCGGCTAACCACCGGGGCGCGGGCATGACACCTCGAGTTTGTTTGTAGCGTTCTGTCAGATCAGAGGCGGACGGTCAGCGCACGTTGGTGCAGTAGACGTCGAAGTCAATACTCTCCCCCGCTTCAGCGCCCTTCGGCCACTGAAAGTCCCATTCCCACTCGCGGTAGTTCGATCCCCAGTGAGGAGCGTCCGCCGGCACCGCCGGCCACGACCCCGAGCTGGTAGAACGTCCCGGAGCAGCGTCCCAGAACGCGCCGTTTTCGGCAAATAGCCCAGAGCGGCAGCTTGGGTCCTCGCGGTGATCGCAACACCCCTGGTTTAGGGTAGTTTTTAGTAGTAGTAGTAGGTCGCTAACTGTTGGTAACTCGAAGAGTTATCAACAGGCCGTTGATTGACCAGGCCGTTGACTTTTGACGCGCGCGCGTGTGTGCGTGTGCGTGTGCGTGTGCGCATAGGCGGGTGGGGGCCCGGGCGCAAGGCGCCTCGACCTCCCCCGCACACAGACAGTGGCCGGTGATCGGCGAGGATGAACCCCGCGTAGATTTTCGGATTTTCGATGGATATTTGGTGCTCATAGCGGGGTTGGGCTGTGCACGACCCCGCGGCGGTGGGTACACCCCGTTGGGTGCATTTGGGGCGTTCGTTTTACGGGATGACCCGTTAACCTCGAGGAACCGGAGTGTGGGAATGGTCGTTGTGTTTAACGAGCAGATGCTGCCCGAGACGGTGGACGCCTTCTTGGGTGCGCTGGAGCGTGGTGAGACCGTCACGGACGCCGCTAAGGAGGTCGGGACCTACCGCGAGAAAGGCCGGCGGTGGATCGCCGCAAGGGGCGGCATCCGTCGCCGCCGCGGGAGTAACTTGAAGGGCCGCTGCCTGACCTTCCAAGAGCGCGAGGAGATCGCGCACGGCAACGCCAAGGGCGAGTCGAGACGGTCGATCGCGCGGCGGTTGGGTCGCTCGCCCTCGACCATCTCGCGCGAACTGTTGCGTAACGCGGACCGATGCGGGGAGTACCGCCCGAGCCGCGCGCACGCGCTCGCTTGGAACCGGGCCGCTCGCGCGAAGCCCGCGAAGCTGGCGTTCAACCTGCAGCTGCGGCAGTTCGTCGAGGCGGACCTCCTGCACAAGTACTCTCCGGAGCAGATTGCCGGGCGCTTGCGTGTGAACTACCCCGAGGACCCGGAGATGTGGGTGTCGACCGAAACGATCTACCAATCGCTGTACGTCACCTCCCGGGGCGCTGCGCTCAAGCGGGAGCTGACCGCCTGCCTGCGGACACGCTACGCAAGCCCGGCCGCCAAACCGGCCAGCGCCGCAACCGGATCCCGGACATGGTCAATATCGCCCAGCGCCCCCAGGAGGCTGATGACCGCGCGGTCCCTGGCCACTGGGAAGGAGACCTGATCGTCGGCAAGAACAACAAGACCGCGATCGGGACGCTCGTGGAGCGCAGCACCGGCTACGCGCTGCTGGTGCACCTCCCCGACGGCTACAAGGCCGACCAGGTCGCCCCAGCGCTCGCCGCGAAGATCAAGACGCTACCCGACAGCCTACGCCGCACGTTGACATGGGACCAAGGCATCGAGATGCGCAACTGGAAAGAAGTCCTAGATCGCAACCGACGTTGACATGTACTTCTGCGACCCACACGCCCCCTGGCAACGCGACAGCAACGAGAACACCAACGGGCTCCTGCGCCAGTACTTCCCAAGGGGCACCGACCTCAGTTTCCACAGCGAACTCGACCTCGACGTCGCCGACGAGCTCAACGACCGACCCCGCAAACGCTTCGGGTTCTACAAGCCCACAGAACGCCTCGCGGAGCTACTGTTGCGATAGCCACTCGAATCCACCCAGGGGTAGTGGACGAGCACGCTGGTTTCCCCGGCCGGCACGTTGTAGGCGTATTCGCCTTGCCAGCCGACACCCCCGGCGACCTGCGGGGCGGCCGCGGTCACCGATCGGTTGGCTTTGTGAGACGTACCGGCAGTCGCCAACGCGCCTGTCGCGGCGACGGTGGCCACTGCAATCGCGGCTGCTGCTGCGACAGCGCCGACGATAGTGTTGCGAAACATCGTGTAGATCCTTTCATTGAGGAACGCGATAGGTCATGGAAGGCCGTTTGTGAGTGGCGGTCTTTCCTGGCAGCAAGTCTCGCCCGGCCGGGTACGCTCCCGCATCGGGCGGAAGGGCCTGTCTTTTGGACGTCGCGCCTTAGGAAATGACCGCGGCGGCTGAGTGCGGATCCTCGCCACTGTCGCCGAGCTGGCCGGTGAGCGCGTCGGCGAGTTGGCCGCGGTGGGTGATCTCGAGCTTGCGGTACACGCTGCTGAGGTGCGCCTTGGCGGTCTTGGTGGTGATGAACAGCGCTTGCGCGATCTCCCGATTGGTGAGCCCCTCGGCGGCGAGCCTCGCGACGCGCAGCTCGCCGGCTGTGAGCGCGTCTCGGCCGGTGATCGCGTCGCGCCTTGGCTTCGCGCCCGCGGCGATCAGCTCTGCGCGCGCCTGGTTGGCGATCCGTCGCGCGCCCAAATGGTGGGCGAGATCGAGCCCGCGCTCGAGCTGCGTGCGGGCTTGGACGCGGCGGCCGGCACGGCGCAGTGCGGCGCCGTGATCGGTGAGCGCGCGTGCGAGCTCGAGCCGTGATTGCGATCCCTCCAGGGTCTTGACCGCCTCTGCAAGCAGCTTAAGACCGGCGTCGCCGCCCTGAGCCAGCCCGCATGCGCGCAGCGAGATGCCCAGCGTCCGTGGGCGCCCGAACGCGCGCGCGAGTTCGAGCTGCTCGCCCGCCAGCCGCCGCGCCTCGCCAGTGTCGCCAAGCGCCGCGTAGATGAGCGCCGCCTCGGCACGCCACGCCACGGCACTCAGCGTCAAGAGCCCAAGCCGCGCACATCGCTGCCCGCACTCCAAGAAGTCGCCAAGCGCTTCCTGCAGCCGGCCCTGGGCGCCCCGCAGTCGGCCGTGCGCGATCAAGAAGCGGATGACCTGGTCCGAACCCGACGTGCGCGGATCCGCAAGTTGGTCTAGCTCGTGCTCTGCGTGGTCTAACGCGTCGTGCTCGACGAGCACCAGGGTTAGCTGACTGACCGCGTGGGTCCGGCGGATCCCGTCAGCCCGCTCAAGCACCCAGCGCGCGTCCGCCTCCGCGTCGGCCAACGCGCCACAGTCCAACGACGCCAACGCCCGAGATACTAGGATCCCGATGGTCTCCTGGACCGCGCCCTGGCGTCGCGCGGCCAGCAGCAGATCGTCGCACAGCCGCTGCAGCGCGTCGTAGTCCTCGACAAGCAGGAGCGTGACCATCAGGACATTGCAAATCTCGGGCGGCGGCGGATAGGGCTCGCAGGCCAGCGCCCACTCCGCCAACTCCTGCGCCTCCGCGGCCCGGTTCATTCGCGCTGCATAGCTGGCCAACATCACCAGCAGATGCACTGGTGGGTCCGCCAGTGCGTTTAGGCCACAGCGCAACGCCTCAGCACGGCGCAACGCGGCCGGCGCGGTGCGCTCGTTCCCCATGCCAATTAGGGCAATCCCGGCCCCGGCCGTCAACGCGAGCCCCGCGTCCCTCTCACCGATTGCTGCAAGCGCTCGCTCGCCAACCTCGAACGCGCGCTCTGCGCGATCAGTCACGTAATAAGCAAGCGCCAGCAGAGAGCTGGCGCCGATCATCACGCCGAGATCCTCGCCAGCCGCCGCCGTGAGTGCCTGCTCGAGGTGCGCGATCGCGTCCGCCTGCCCGGCGCGCCACTCGGCGGTCCCCAGCAACAACAGCAGCGCGGCGTGCTCACCCGCCGCGGGCGGCTCTGAGAGCGCGCGCCGAACATAGCTCGCGGCGATCTCAGGCGCGCCGCGCTCGAGCGTCTCGCGCGCCGCGTCAACCAGCCGCGCCACGACCAACCCGTCTCCGGACGGGCCGCACGCGAGCAGGTGCGCAGCGACCCGTGCCAGCGACCCCTTACCGCCACCTTCGTCGAGGAGCGCTGCGGCGCGGCGGTGCGCGACGCGTCGCGCGCCCGGTGCGATGTCCTCACGGACCGCCGCCGCGAGCAATGGATGGAAGAACTCAAGTGGCCGGACGGGCGCGAGGATCTGCGCCGCCGCAAGCCGATCCGCGGCCAGCTCAGCGGCCGCTGGATCCAGGTCCGCCAGGCGCGCCGCGAGCGCCACTTCGGCGCCGGCGCCGAGCACCGCGACCGCGCGCGCGAGCGCGACCGCCTCCCCACCCAACCGCCCCAGCCGCGCGAGCACCGACGTCCCGACCGCCGCCGGCGCAATCAGATGCAGCGCCGGCACGTTTTCACCGCGAGCAGCCAATCCTTCCTCCCGGGCTCCCGCCAACAGCTCGCGCAGCAATAGCGGATTGCCGCCAGCCAGCTCGCTACACGCCGCGCAGAACGCCTCGTCCGCCTCCACGTCAAGCTGCGCGCGCACGATCGCGCCAACCGCCGTCGCGCTCAACGGCCCAAGCGTGATCCGCTCAACACCGCGATCGCTCACAACTGCCCTGAGCTCGCCGCGGTCCGCGCCCGGGTCGCCCGACCGCAAACCCAACACCAACCCCAGCGCTAGATCCCCCGCACGCCGCGCGAGATAGCCGAGCCACGCCAGCGACGGATCATCGATCCACTGCACATCATCGACCGCGACCACCAGCGGCCCACGCTCGGCGCGATTCGCGCACAGCCAATACAGCCCGTGAATCGCCGCGAACCGATCCGCCGGCGCCTCGCCCGCCTCCACGCCCAACGCCCGCGCCCCCACGCGTGCCACACCATCAAGCAGTCGACGCCGCTCCACGGGCGAAGCGACGCGCAACATCGGCTCAAACAGCTGACGCGCAACCCCGAACGCGATCTCCGTCTCAAACTCCGACCCGCGGGCGCTCAACATCCCAAACCCGCGTTCCTCCGAACGAGCCCGCACCACGGCCAACAGCTCGCTCTTCCCGATCCCAGCCGCGCCCTGCACCACAACCACAGCCCCCAGCCCCGCGCCGACCCGATCGAACACGCGGTCAAAACGCGCCAACTCGCCCTCACGCTCCAACAACCCCCCAGCGGCAACCTCTGACCAGCCGCTCACCAACGCACCCCACCGCCTGCGACCCCGACAGCACCCAACCCCAAACCCCTACGCCGATCCCCAAGGTTCACGAACGGAAGCATAAGCGGGCATCCGGCGAGCCTGGGTCTGGGGAACCGCGAACGGCGTCTTCTAAGACACGTTAGAGGACGGTTCCGTCCGGAGTCCGGGTCTTCGTCTACTAATGCTGTCGTGGCGACCCCACAACGGCGCGAATCCGCGTCTACTAACAAGCATGAGACGGCGGGCGGCGACGTCGAGGCCGCGGTCGCGCGGTATCTGGCGGATCTGGAGCGGGCGCCGCTGGCGGCCCGGACGCGGGATGCCTATGGCCAGCATGTCCGCGCCTATGGCGCCTGGCTGGACGGACGGCCCGAGCCCGGGGTGGCGATCAGCGACCCGCGGGCGCGTGATTACGCGGCGCGGGACTTCAAGCGGCATCTGAAGGTCGATCTGGGGTGGAAGCCGTCGTCGGTGAACCTGGCGCTCGCGGCTGTCGATCACTTCAGCCGGTTCGTCGGGCTGGGGCCCGCGAACGTCAAGCGCGAGCCGTTGGCGCAGGCGGCGCCCCGCGCGCTGTCGATGGAGGAGCAGCGGGCGCTGTTGCGGGCGGTCGAGTTGGCGCGTCCGCGCGACGGGGCGATCGTGACGTTGCTGCTCTACACGGCGCTGCGGCTGCACGAGCTCGCCGCGCTGGACGTCGATGACTTCGCGATCTCGGCGCGCAAGGGGATTGTGGTGGTCCGTTCCGGGAAGGGGATGCCTACCGAGAGGTGCCGCTCAACCGACCATGCCGGGTCGCGCCGGAAGAGTGGGTCAAGGCGCGCGGCGAGCGCGCGAGCGACGGGAGCGCGCGCTGTTCGTCGGCCCGCAGGGCCGACGCTTGTCGCCACGATCGGTCGACCGGGCTGTTCGGGGCGTGGCGGCTCGCGTCGGGTTGAAGCTCTCGGCGCACACGCTCCGGCACACGTGCGTCACGACCTCGTGCGCAGCGGCAACGACATTGTGCTGGTCGCCGAGCTCGCCGGGCACCGCCGGCTGGATACCACGAGGCGGTACAGCCTGCCGTCTGAGGCTGATCGGCAGGCGGCGATGAAGGCCCTCGAACTGGAGGAGTAGCGGATGCGCAACGAATGGGATCTGCAGGACTCCTTTTAGGGTCCCCGGGAGCGACGTATCCAGTGCAGGGCGCCACGGCTGTCAATGACATTCCACGGGACCGTCAACGCGACGGCGACCAGCAGAACGATGTGTGCGACGACGCCAACATGAAGCCGAAGGACGCCGATCACGACGATCACGACTGCGAGGAGATAGATGATCGTCCGCGTTGGCTGCTTCATGCGCACGACCGAACCGTACCCCCATGCTGTAGCGGACGCGGCGCGGTGGGGAAGCTAGCGACGCGCCGGGTGTCGGATCGTACACGTGCTCCGCGTCACTGGCCAATCCGCGCGCGTGCGAACCGAGCACGCAGCGAATTACCGCGTGAACGTCACCCTCGAGTGAAGTTGCGTGGAGCGCGATCGGGCCAATACTTCGAGTTCGTCGTGCTCGCCGGCTGACGGTGCTGATCGTCGACTCAAAGACCCGACAAGGAGAGGTCGCATGCGCCAAGACGCTCAGAAATAGGACGTTTTACAGCGAAGTTACAATATACTGATTATCGAGCGTAAGATGGGGAGTCCTCCCCAGGATGCAATCGACAAACTACGAGGGGGCTCGCGCACCAGACTTCAAGGCTGGCCGATCCGGTGTCCGGGAAGGAGAGCCTGGGGGCGAAGCGGAGCAGACTGACATCTACGACCTGTTGCCCAAACAGCCGCACAGCTTGCGTGTGGGAGCTGACGGCGCAGGCCGTAGCGGCTCGATGGCGCCGCAACTCAGGGGACGAGGGCGGGCCACCAGATGTCGCTACGGCCCTGCGCCTGCCGGATATCTTCTTCCCGCGCGCGCATGGCAGAAAGACGGTGGCGTCGACGCCACCGTTTCCTAGTCGGATGCCACAAGTCGTCTGTGACCGCTGTAGCCGCATCGGTAACGAGGTCTGCCAAAACCGACGGAATGCCACCGCCGTCCTCGGGATCGAGCTCCGCTGAGTTCTCGCTCGTCAATCTCGCGATTTGTGCAAGGTGGCAGTACCCGAGTTCCGCTGCGGAACCCGGCAGTAGTACTCGAGCGATTCGCGGTGTGCTCCGCGATGGTGACGCTACGCGCAAGCCAGATCAACGGCTGTAGCGTGTGCGTGGACATCCACACGCGCGAGCTCGAGCACATCGGCGAGCGCAGCGAGCGTATCCACCTCGTCGCCGCGTGGCGCGAGGCACCGTACTTCAGCGACGCCGAGCGTGCCGCGCTCGCGCTCACCGAGGCCGCCACCAGACTGGCGGACCGACCCGACCCGGTGTCAGACGAAGTTTGGGATGAAGCCGCCCGCCATTACACCGAGCCGCAGCTAGCGGCCCTGGTGGTGGCGATCGCGGCCATCAATGCGTTCAACCGCGTCAACGCCGCCACCCGGCAGATCACGGGCGATTACGTCACCCGCATCGTCGAAGCTAACGCCGGAGCCGCCGCCTGAGCACCGATCCCGAGATCGACGGCAGGTCTCACCGCGTGGATGCTCCCAGCAGGCCTGGCTCGATCGGCTGCCGCGCACCCGGGCGCTGCCCGTCGCGGCGTCCGGCGACGGGAGCCTGCGAGTGCACTTCGGGATCGACGCGTGATCGCGCACCCGCTCGAGGTTCCGGGAATCTGATCCGGCAGATCGGTCAGGGACGGTCATCGCTCGCTCACCCCGTCGCCGATGAACGGTGCGAGCTGAGACCGGTTGCGCGCTACGGGCTTCTGCGCACGGGGATCGCTCTGAGCCAGGCGCGCTCCATCGCGGCGCGCGCCTTGGCGAGATCCTCATCGAACAGCTCCTGCTCGTCGCTGTCCAGAATCCCGCGGGGCGTATTGACGTAGGCTGCGTAGGCCTCCGTCGCTTGGCCCACATCGTCGAACGGGGGCGTCATCGGACGCCCCACAAGAACACAACTGAGCCGCAGAGATTGACAGTGTTGGCCGTCACGCATTCCCCTTCGCAGAGTTGTCCGCCGGGCGCCGGCGTGGCGTCCGTCAGTCGAATTGCTTAGCGTGAGCACTACACCAGCCGCCGGGCGAGCCTGACAGGGCCACGTGGAAAGACGTCGTGTTGCGTTGTTGTCCGCTCGGACAACACAGCCGCAAATGATCAAGTTCCTGAGCATGCTCGGCCGTGACGTGGGGTTGCCAGGCGGGACAACGGATATCGTTCAGTCAGATGGCCCCGCAGCCCCGACTCGACCGCGACGGCGACGTGTTCGTCATGCATCTCGGCGACGGGGAGCAGCGCCTCAACCCTGTCTGGGTCGCGGCGGTGAAGGCTTTCCTTGACGAGGTGGAGCGAACCCCGGCGCCGCGAGCGCTCGTGACGACAGCGAGCGGGAAGATCTGGTCAAACGGTCTGGACCTCGAGTGGTTGGGGGCTAACGCGGATCAGATTCAGCCGTTCATGACCAGCGTCCATGAACTGTGCGCGCGTTTCCTGGGCTCCAGCGTCCCCACGGTCGCGGCGCTTCAGGGTCACGCGTTCGCCGCCGGCGCCGTGCTCGCGCTGGCCCACGATCAGCGTGTGATGCGGGCCGATCGGGGCTTCTTCTGCCTGCCCGAAGTCGACATTCGGATCCCGTTTACGCCCGGCATCGGCGCGCTCGTCATGTGCCGCATCCCGAAGCTGACCGCGCATGAGGCAATGACGACCGGCCGGCGTTACGGCGGCGTCGAGGCTGCGGCTTGCGGCCTGGTCGACGAGGCGGTGGACGCGGAGCATGTTCTGCACGCGGCGCTGGAGCGGGCGCGCCCGCTGGCGGGGAAGGATCCCGCGACGCTCGGCGCGATCAAGACGGGGATGTACGCGCCGGTGCTTGCCGCCCTGCGAGCGCCACAGGAGTTTTCGGCCCCGCTCGCCTGACCTCGGGACCGCCGACCGGTGCAAAAAAAGCTAAGTCTCGCTAAAGCTCACGTAATCACGCTAAAGTGCGCTGCCATGGACAGCAAACCGAATGTCGTCAGCATCCACTCCCGATCGCCTCGCCGCGCACCTACGGAGCTGCGTGACCTGGACAGCCAGCGGGGGCGGCGACCATCTGGCGCGCGTCCGGGTCAAACGCCCCGGATTGCGCCGGCCCGTCGAAGCGTCTTGGAGTTCAAGGTCCCAGACCGCCAGCGGCACGCCACCGACGGGACCCATCCTGGACCCACCCCGGGAGCGGCGGCATGACGGGCGCGCGGGCTCGAACGACATCCCAAACGGACACGCGGGATTGCTAGGTTGGGCGCACGCGAATCGTCATCGACAACAGCCAGGGCGCTGAGGCCCAGTTCGTCCACGATCTCCAGGAAGCCCTGACGGCTGCGGGCTTCGATGTCGAGGTTCGCGAGCCGTCGCCGCAGGCGATGTTCGACACGGCCGTTCACTTCGTCGTCGAGGGGGTATCGGTGCGCGTTCCGGTCGAGCTCGGGCGCGCAGAGCTCCAAGCGGTCGCGGCTGCCATGCGATCTGCCGAGGCGCGCCGCAACCAACGCCGGCGCGTCCGCGCCGTGCCGATTTATCTTGGCGAGACGACTCGCGTCCTGGCGTGGGTTGACATCTTCGCCTCCGAAGGACCGTGACCGCGCTCCCGGACGACGTCATTCGCCCAGGACCTTGATCACCAGACGCTTCGCGCGGCCCCCGTCGAACTCGCAGTAGAAGATCGCCTGCCAGGGGCCGAGATCGAGCCGTCCCGCCGTGACCGGCACGATCACCTGGTGGTGTACGAGCAGGTTCTTGAGGTGCGCATCTCCGTTGTCCTCGCCGCCGCGATGGTGGCGGTAATCGCCCGGGTCCGGCAGCAGCCCGCGCGCGACCTCGCCGTTGGGCTCCTTCCAGCTCGGCGGAGCGAGCTTATCCAGCCACTCGAGCGCGTCGGCCTGGATCCCGGGCTCGTCGTCGTTGATCCATACGCCAGCCGTGATGTGCATGGCCGAGACGAGCGCCATGCCCTCGTCGATCCCGGCTTCCCGGACGGCCGTGGCGACGTCCTCGGTGATGCGTACGAACTCACGCCGATGGGCGGTGCGGAAGGTCTTGTACACGGTGTGCGATTTCATGCAGCAGCGATCCTCGTCGGCGGGCTGGCCTGGGCTGTGGTCGGCTGGGGTGTGAGTCGCTACCTAATCCTACGCACGCCAGCGACGATCCAGCTGCGCCGTCGATCCGTCAAAACGGACGCTTCAAACGAGCTACCAGAGCGCACTAGCGCCGGGCTGTAAGATCGGCAAGCCCGGCGCAGCGGTCTCGGCGACCATCCACGGCGCTCGAACTCGACCCCAACCGGAGAAACCTCATGCGAACGCTTGCTAGATGGTGCGTGACCCACCGACGTACCGTGCTGGCCGGCTGGCTCGCGGCGCTCGTCGGGCTGACCGTGATCAGCCAGAGTGCTGGCAGCGCGTATAAGAACAGCTTCAGCCTGAAGGGCACGCAGAGCTTCGAGGCGCTGGCGCTGCTGCAGAAGTCCGCGCCGAAGGCGGCGGGCGACGTCGAACAGGTCGTGTTCGCGGTGGATCACGGACGCCTGACGGACCGGGCCGCGCGAGCGCGCGCGCAGGCAGTGCTGGCGCGGATCGCGGCGCTTGCGGACGTGGCGTCGGTCGCCTCGCCTTACGCCGCGCGCGACGCCGCCCAGATCTCGCCCAGCGGACAGATCGCGTTCGCCGACGTGACCCTGACCAAACAGGCAATCAAGTTCACCCCCAGCCAGGCCCAGCGGTTCGTCGCGGCGGCGCGGGCCGGCGCCGGTCACGGCCTGCAGGTACAGGTCGAGGGGCAGGTCGCCGAGGCGGCCAACAAGCCCGGTGTCAACGGTGTCGGCCTGGGCGCGTTCGCGGCGTTGATCGTGCTGCTGCTGGTGTTCGGTTCGCTGCCGGCGGCGGCGCTGCCGCTGATCACGGCCGGGTTCGCGCTCGGCATCGGGAGCGCGATGATCGGGCTGCTCTCGCACTTGATCGACATGGCCTCGTTCAGCTCGCAGCTCTCGATGTTGATCGGACTCGGAGTCGGGGTCGATTATGCGCTGTTCGTCGTCACGCGTTACCGCCAGGGCTTGCAGCGGGGCAAGAGCGTCGAGCAGTCGATCATCGACGCGATCGACACTTCGGGCCGGGCGGTGATGTTCGCCGGGATCACGGTCTGCATCGCCTTGCTCGGGATGTTCGCGCTGGGCGTGAGCTTCCTCTACGGAGTCGCGATCGCCGCGTCGGTGGTAGTGATCTGCACGGTGGCCGCGGCGCTGACGCTGCTGCCGGCAATCCTGGGCTTCTTCGGCCTCAGGGTGCTGGGGCGCAAAGCCCGCCGCGCGCTCGCCGCCGGCCAGTTGCGCGACGGCGCGGGCGGCGGCTGGTGGGAGCGCTGGACCCGCGTGCTGCAGGCGCAGCCGGCGCTGATCACCAGCGCCGCAGCGCTGGTGATGATCCTGATCGCGCTCCCGTTCCTGTCGATGCGCCTGGGCTCCTCCGATGCCGGCTCTGACCCGGCCGGGACGACCACCCGGCAGGCGTACGACCTGCTGGCGAAGGGCTTTGGGCCCGGCTACAACGGGCCGCTGCAGCTCGTTGCACAGCTCGACACGAGCGCCCAGCAAGCCGCCTTCGCGAAGGTCGCCGCGGCCGTGGCCCGGACCCACGGCGTCGTGCGCGTGAGCGCGCCGATCACGATCCGCGGGCGTGACGGCGCTCCCGGCGTGGCCACCGCCGACGTGTATCCGGCCGGCTCGCCGCAGGCGGCCTCCACCAGCAGCTTGCTCGCGACGCTACGCGACCAAGTCGTGCCCGGCGCCAGTGCCGGGACCGGCGTACACGTTCTGATCGGAGGACAGACGGCGATCTTCGCCGACTTCTCGAGCGTGCTCTCGGGCAAGCTGCCGCTGTTCATCGGCGTGGTCGTGCTGCTGTCGTTCCTGCTGCTGACGGCGGTCTTCCGCAGTCTGGTGATCCCCGCCACGGCGGCGCTGATGAACATGCTGTCGGCCGGCGCGGCGTTCGGCGTGATCACCGCTGTGTTCCAGTTCGGCTGGCTGTCGTCCCTGCTCGGCGTCAACTCGACCGGCCCGATCGAGGCGTTCATCCCGGTGATGATGTTCGCGATCCTGTTCGGGCTCTCGATGGACTACGAGGTGTTCCTGGTGACCCGCATCTACGAGGAGTGGCACAAGACCCAGGACAACCGCCTGGCCGTGGCCCGCGGGCTGGCCGCGACGGGCCGGACGATCACCGCCGCCGCCGCGATCATGATCCTGGTGTTCGGCTCGTTCATCCTCGGTGGCCAGATCATCATCGAGATGTTCGGCCTCGGGCTTGCGAGCGCCGTGCTGCTGGACGCGCTGATCGTCCGCTCGATCCTCGTGCCCGGCCTGATGCTGGTCCTCGGAAAGGCCAACTGGGCGCTGCCGGCAAGCCTCGACCGGGTGCTCCCACACCTCAACGTCGAGGGCGACGTCGTCGAGCACCCCCATCATCATGCAAGGCCCGAGCACGTGCCGGCGCCACACGAGCTGCTGCCCGCGCCCGGCCCCAGCTGACGCAGGCTCCAGATCCAGATCATCAACGCCCGGGTCGGCGCCAGGCCGCTCACAGAAGCGTCAGCGGGTCAGCATCAGAGCTTCGACACCGCGCCGAGGATCGCTTGCGCTACGGCGCCGGCGCCGTGCTCGCCGAGCACGATCGTGTAGTGGTTGCAGTCGGGCACCATGATCACGTCGCGCAGCTGCGGGGACTTCGCAGCCCATTCACGCGCGAGCGCTTCCGGCTGCAACGGGTTCGGGTCATCCAGCATGCCTCTGGCCGCGCACAGGAGCGTCGCCGCAACCGTCAAGCGCGGCGCGGCGGTGCCCCAATCGAGCAGCTCGCTCACCGGGTCGCTGACGGCCTGCTCGACCACGCTGCAGCGCAGCTCTGGTTCTGCGCCCTGGAGGTCGTGGTCGGCATATGCGAACAGATCCTCATCGGCGACCTCGCGCCCAGCCGCCCCCGAGAACGCCGGGTGCGATCGCCACCAATCCCGGTACTGCGCGCGGCTCGCGAACGACATCTGCAGCCTTGCCAGCGCCGGGCCCAGGACGGCTGCGGTCAACGCCTGCGGGTCAACGCCGCGGGGCGGCGGGCCTGCGAGCCCGCCGTCGACCAGCACGGCGGCGGCGACTCGCGCCGGATCCTGAACCGCGAGCCGAGCCACGACGTAAGCGCCGAGCGAGTGACCGACGAGCACAGCGCGCTGGCGCTCTAGATGCTCCAGCAGCACCGTCAGGTCGTCGACCAGTGCATCAATCCCGAACGGTCCCGGCAGGCCATTGCTCTGAGCCCGGCCGCGCAGGTCGGGCGCGACCAGGGTCGCGCGCCCAGCGAGGGCGCGCGCGACCGCGAGCCAAGCGTGGCTGTTGGCCGTGATCCCGTGGGCGCCCAGCACAAGCGCCGCGTCGGGGCCGGCGTCCCCGAAGCGGAATGCCGCCAGCATCCCACCTCGCACCGGAACCTCGAATCGCCTCACCGTCACTGCCGGCCGCATGCCAGCAAGACTAGTACTAATGTACTAAGAGCCTGTCCGAATTACCCAGCCGCACACTGGGTAATTCGAACAGGCTCCAAGGGCGTGCCCTAATGGCACAACCCTGAGTGGCTCGCGCGACGTTGGTTACACAACAAGCGGAAGCTATGAAGTTCGGCTGTGCGCAGCCGATATCTCGGCTATGGAGCTCTCCGACATCGCCGCCGCTCTCGACGAGGGCATCGAAGGCTGGCTTCTGCGCAACGCCAGCACCTGCGGCCCGCCGCGACCGGACGCAACCGCGACCAGCACGCTGGTGCTCGCGACCAGGATCGCCGACGAGGTCACGAGCGCCGCTGAGCGCTGGAACCTGACCACGCGGGTCAGGCCGCACTCGCAGCCCGGGTGGTCCGTGATGCAGGTACAAGGCTGCCTGTCTCCGGTGCTTGCGCTGAGCGAGGTCGCGACTGCGCTGCGCGCCTTCGGTGCACGCTCCGGTCGCGGCGCCCGCGACGCGGGTTGCCCGGCGTCGACGCCCCGGTCCTGAGCGCAAAGCGCCGCCAGCCGCACCGTCCACGGGAGCAACCGCCCGGGGATAAATCGGGCATGCGTTCACTATCTGTGTACATGCACTTGGGTTTCTGAGCGCGCGGTGCGAGGATCCCGTGTATGACGGACTCGCCGTTGTCGTACCGGTTGGATCAGCTTGGCTGGTTGCAGTTCGAGCGCATGTGCTCGTTACTGCTGGAAGCGGAAGCCGGCGCCAGCGATCCCAGCTGGCTGGGTCACGCCGACAAGGGTCGCGTGGCGCTGCTCGGGGGCCCGGTCACGCTGCCGGCGGCGGCGATACGCCTGCAAGGCCCTGTCACCGTAGCCGTCGTCTGGGTAGCCGACGACAGGTCGCCCAAGCAGCGGCGCTGGGAGCTGGCCAGGAAGGTCTCGGCGCTCATCTCCGAGCTTGGTTTCTGGTGTGAGGACCGGGTGCTGGTGCTCACCAACCTGGATGTCGGCGCCGTGCTGGCAGAGCTGGCACTGCAGTTGGCGGGCGAGGGCGCCCGCGAGGGCGGCCAACCGCAGCCCAGCCAACCGCAGCCCAGCCAACCGCAGCCCAGTCAACCGCAGCCCAGTCAACCGCCGGCCAGCCAACCGCCGGCCAGCCAACCGCCGGCCACCGAACGGACGGTCCTGTTTCTGGGAGCTCGCGAGCTGTGCGCCGGTCTTGATCGCAACCCGGCAGTCAGAGCGGCGATGCCTTCGGTTCTCGGATTGCGCGACCTCGCGCCGCTGATCGCAGAGCCAGTGCGGGCGCGGTCTTCGCTCGATGTCGAGCGCGCGCAGGCGCTGGCAAACGTGTTCTGGCCGACCCGAGCTTACGAGCGTGCGCGCCTGGTGCTGGCGGCGCATCGGTTCGTGGTCCTCACCGGACCGCCGGAGATGGGCAAGACGGCGATCGCCCAGATGCTCGCGCTGGCGCAGATGAGCGCCGGCTGGGAGGCGCACGAGTGCAACAGCCCGGAGGCCCTGTGGAGGGTGTTTGCGGCGCGGCGGCGGCAGGTGTTCGTGGCCGACGATGCGTTCGGCTCGACCGAGTACAGGCCCGACGCCGCGGAGCGCTGGGCGCGGGCGCTCGGGCAACTGCTGGCGATGCTCGACCAGGATCACTGGCTGATCTGGACCTCGCGCCCGGGCCCGTTGAAAGCGGGGCTGCGTCGCGTCCAGCGAGAGCGCGGCTCCGAGCGCTTCCCGGCCCCGGGTGAGGTGCTCGTCGACGCCGGCGAGCTCGACCTCGCGGAGAAGACCCTGATCCTGTTCCGGCACGCCAAGGCGCGCGGTGCGAGCCCGGCAGCTCGCAGGGTGGTGCGCGGCGCGGCGCTATCGATCGTCGAGCACCCGCACTTCACGCCCGAGCGCATCAGGCGGTTCGTGAACGACCGGCTCGAGGCGCTGGCGCAACTCGCGCTCAAGGACCGCCCCGGGCGCGTTCGCGAGGCCGTCGAGCGGGAGCTGGCGCTTCCGACCGAGGCGATGCGGACGTCATACAGGGCACTTGCGCCCGAGCACCGCGAGCTGCTGATCGCACTGCTCGACGCTCCGGCGGGAATGATCGACGAGCGTGAGCTTGCGGCGACGGTCCGACGCCACCACGCCGGCGGCCTGAGCCGGCCGCCAGGCGAGCTGATCGACCGTCTGGCCGACCATTTCGTGCGGATCACGCCACTCGGGATCGGTTGGGTGCATCCGAGCTGGCGCGATCTCGTGATCGACGAACTGCGCAACGACGCGTCCGCGCGACAACGCTTCCTCGACGCCTGCTCGGTCCACGGCGCGATGCTCGCGCTCTCCCAGGAAGGCGGCAGCCTTGGCGAGCTCGCACTGCCGTTGCTGATCAGCGACCAGGACTGGGACCGGCTGGGCGCGCGTCTGTGCCAGATCGCGCTCTCGCTCGAGGACCAGGACCTGGCGCTGCTGTTCCTGGCGCTGCGCGACGTCCTCGCGTCCAGCGCCCTCACGTATGGCGTGCTCAGCGCCGCAGTCGAGCACTCCCAGAGGCGCGAAGCGCGGAACCTGGCCGAGGACCTCCTGACCGTAACGGCCAGGCGCTGGGACGAGCAGCGCCGGCCGCTGCCGGTGTTCGTGCTCGAGAACTGGTACGCGCTGAGGAGATTGGCGAGCGCGGAGATCAGCCCGCCGAGGATCGGCTCGACCTGGGCCGAGCTGTACCCCGGATCGCTGCGCGCTCTGGGGCTCGACAGATCCGAGCTTGACCGCGTCGACGAGTGGCTTGCGCTGGCGCAGACGCTTGACGGCTACGACCCCGTGACGCTCCAGGCGCTCGGCTTCTACGGGCGTGATCAGGACCTCCTGGAGCATCTCAGCACCGCTCTCGAGCTGACCTGCGACGCGGACACCCGGCAGCTCGCCGAGAGCATCCTCGCGCGCATCCAGGAGCTGGCCGGGGGCGCCGCCGGCCGCGCGGCCCGGCACGCGCTGGTGACGATCCAGCGCGACCGTGCCGGCGAACAGCAGTGGTGGGTCCCCGAAGACATCCCGCTTCCACCGAGCAGCGATCCGATCCAGACCGGACCGGTGGAGTTCACCCGCGAGGATGTCGCCCGCGTGCTCAGCGACCTCTAGGCCTCGCGTCTTAGAGCCTGTCCGAATTACCCCGCGCGCGTCCGCGGCGGCGGAGCGGCGCGATGCGATGCGGCGCGCGTCTACATTGGGAGCGACGATCAAGCACCGAAGATCCCACCCCGACCGGGGAGTTGAAAGGAATTGGGCAGATGAAGGCGATCCGTTTCTCGCAGTACGGCGGTCCCGAGGTCCTGCAGCTGGTCGACGTCGATGACCCCTTGGCGGGTCCTGGCCAGGTCCGGATCGCCGTCAAGGCCGCCGGCGTGAACCCGATCGAGTGGAAGCTCCGCCAGGGCCTGATGGCGCAGGCGCGGCCGCTGGCGTTCCCGGCGGGCCTCGGATCCGACCTCGCGGGCACGATCGATCAGACCGGCGAGGGCGTGAGCGGGCTTCAGGTCGGCGACGAGGTGCTGGGCACCTCGGTGAGCCCCGCCTATGCCGAGCTCGCGCTTGCCCAGCCGGCCGACCTCGTCGCAAAGCCCGCCGAGCTCTCCTGGGAGGTCGCCGGCGGGGTCGCGATCGCGGCGCGCACGGCTTGGCGCACGCTGGCGGAGTTGCACGTGGCAAGCGGCGAGACGCTGCTCGTGCACGCCGCCGCCGGCGGCGTGGGAGTGGTCGCCGTGCAGCTCGCGCACGCCCGCGGCGTGCGCGTGATCGGTACCGCGAGCGAGGCCAATCACGAGTACCTGCGGTCGCTCGGCGTGCTTCCCGTAGCCTACGGCGAGGGCTGGGAGGAGCGCGTCCGCGCGCTTGCCCCGGACGGCGTCGACGCCGTGCTCGACGGCTCCGGTCGTGGCGAGCTGCCCGGTTCGATCGCGCTCGCGGGCGGCACCGAGCGGGTTGTCACGATCGCCGCATACGACGCCGCCGAGCATGGCGTGCTGTTCTCTGGCCCGCAGTCGACGATCGACGCGTCGCCGGCGCTTGGGGAGGTCGTCCCGCTGATCGCCGCCGGCAAGGTCGTGCTGCCGATCGCGCGGACGTATCCGCTGGCCGACGCGGCCGCTGCGCACGCCGAGAGCGAGGCGGGCCACGTCCGCGGCAAGATCGTGCTCGTGCCGTAACGGCCGACGATCTCCGCCTGCAGCCGCTCCCTCCGCATGCGCCGCTACATTTCCATCGCACGATGGACCTAATTTTGCAGAGCGCGCGCAGGGTTCGGCGCGAGCTCACCTTCCTGTTCCAGCTCCGGGTCTTGCCGCCACGCGTGGCGGTCTTCCAGGCGCGGGCGCGGTTGCTCGCGTTACGTGCCGGCGACGAGTTCGCCCCGGCCGCCTCGACGCGCCCGGCAAAGCTCGCCGCGTTGCTCAGCGCGGCGGACGGCAAGCTGCGGGTCGCGGAGCTCGGAACCGCCGCCGGCTGGACGTCGATCTCGCTGTTGCTGGCCGATCCGCGACGCACGGTTGTCAGCCACGACATCGTTCGCCGGCCCCAGCTCGACATGTACTTGAAGTTGGTTGCCTCCAACGTGCGCCGGCGGCTGACGTTCGTCTGCGCGCCGGGCGAGCAGGGGCCGCAGTCGCCGGCGCCGGTCGACCTGCTGTACATCGACAGCTCGCACGAGCTCGCGCAGACGATCCGCGAGGCGCGGGCGTGGTGGCCGGTGCTCGCCGACGGCGCGCTCGTCGTATTCGACGACTACACGCATCCGGAGTATCCGGGCGTGCGTGAGGCGGTCGCCGCCCTCGGGCTCGAGGGCGATCAGCGTGATGGTTTCTTCCTGCACCGCTTCGCCGCCGCTGCGCAGCCGAGCACGGTCGCCCGATGACCGCCATCGCCCGATGACCAACCTCGCGGCTCCCAGCTACCAGCCGTTGCCCGGCTGCTACGACGAGATGCTCGATCACGCCGGCGCGCCGCGGGCGCACTGGGAGCCGCTGGCCAGCGCCTTCGCCGAGCTCGGTACCGACGAGCTGCTGCGCCGCCGCGGCGAGGCGGCGCGCCTGCTCGACCAGGACGGCGTGATCTACAACGCCTACCGCGAATCGGGGCAGAGCGCCCGGCGCTGGCTGCTGGACCCGGTCCCCACGGTCGTCTCGAGCCGCGAGTGGGAGGCGATCGAAACCGGCGTGATCGAGCGGGCGGAGCTGCTCAGCTTGATCCTCGAAGATCTGTACGGCCCGCGCCAGTTGCTGCGACGCGGCTTGCTGGCGCCCGAGGTCGTGCTCGGCCACGATGGCTTCCTACGCGCGTGTGACCAGATCCGCCTGCCCGGGCACCAGCAGCTGTTTACCTATGCGGCCGACATCGGTCGTGACCAGCACGGCCGCTGGGCGGTGATCAGCGACCGCACGCAGGCGCCGTCGGGCTCGGGTTACGCGCTGCAGAATCGAACGGTGATCTCACGCGTGCTCCCCAGCCTCTACCGGCATTCCCAGGTCCACCGGCTAGCGCCGTTCTTCCGCGCGCTGCGTGCCTCGCTACAGGAGGTCGCGCCGGCCCAGGCGGAGGATCCACGGATCGTCGTGCTGACGCCAGGGCCTCTGAACGAGACGGCGTTCGAGCACGGGGTGCTTGCGTCGTCGCTCGGCTACCCGCTGGTCGAAGGGCGCGACTTGACCGTGCGCGAGGGTCGCGTCTGGATGCGCTCCGTCGGCGCCCTCGAGCCCGTCGACGTGATCCTGCGGCGGGTCGACGGCTGGTTCTGCGACCCGCTGGAGCTCAAGCCCGACTCCCAGCTTGGCGTCCCCGGCCTGCTCGAAGTTGCACGGTTGGGCAACGTATCGGTTGTCAACACGCTCGGCTCCAGCGTGCTCGAGAACCCGGCGCTGATGGCGTTCCTGCCGCGCCTCAGCGAGCATCTGCTCGGCGCGCCGCTGCGCCTCCCGAGCGCACCGACCTGGTGGTGTGGCGAGCAGGACTCGCGCGCGTACGTGCTCGCCAACCTCGAGGCCCTGATCCTGCGCCCCACCTCGCGTCGGATCGCTCCCGCGGCGCTGCTGGGATCGGAGTGCAGCAGCACCGAGCTGGAGCGACTGCGCGCCGCGATCGTCGCGCGGCCGCGTGACTGGGTCGCGCAGGAGCCGCTGGCGATGGCCTGCGCCCCGACCTTGACCGAGGCCGGACTGGAGTCCCGCCGCAGCGTTCTGCGGGCGTTCGCCGTCGCCCGCAGGGACTCCTACGTGGTGATGCCCGGCGGCCTCACGCGCGTTGCGCCGAACGGGGCCGCCACGCGTATCTCCAACCAGGCCGGAGCGATCACGAAGGACACCTGGGTGCTCGCGTCTGAGCCTGAGCCGCTGACCGCGTTCTGGCTGCAGGGCGGGCCGGCGGTCGTCGGGATCGACCCGATGGCCTCGATGCCCTCGCGCGCGGCTGAGAATCTCTGGTGGCTGGGCCGCTACGCCGAGCGCGCGGAAGCGCTCACGCGCCTGCTGCGCACGGTGCAGGACCGGCGCAACGAGTTCCAGGGCGGCACCAACCCGGCTGGGATCGCCGCGTTGCGCGCGCTGCTCGTGGCGCTGACCACCGTCAGCGCCACCTATCCTGGCTTCGCCGGCGAGGGATCACAGGCGCGGCTGGAGGCACCCGGGCTCGAGCTGCTCGACCTGGTCGTCAACGACCAGCGTCCTGGGACCCTCGCGCATGCATTGCGGGCCCTGCTAAGCAACGCCTACGCGGCTCGCGACCAGCTCTCGCGCGACACATGGCTCGTCGTCGGCCCGCTCGAACGTGCGCTCTCGGGACTCGACGATCCGCACCAGGACACCCAGACACAGACCCAGACGGCGCTGCAGGAGGTGATGCGGGGCCTGCTGGCGCTCAGCGGGCTCGGGGTCGAGAGCATGGTCCGCGACGTCGGCTGGCAGTTCATGGACGCCGGCCGCCGGCTCGAGCGCGGGATCCAGCTGCTGTCGCTGTTGCGCGCCAGCGTTTCCGAGGCGCGCGGCACGGCGACCGACAGCCTCATGCTCGAATCGGTCCTGTCGGCGGCGGAGAGCATCATCACCTATCGCTTCCGCTACCGCTCCCACGCGCAGCTCGAGACGGTGCTCGACCTGCTACTGCTCGACAGCGGCAACCCGCGCTCGCTCGCCTACCAATTCGAGCGCCTCACGCAGGATCTGGACGCGCTGCCGGTCGCGCCCGGACCGCGGCTGCGTCCCGAGCAGCGGCTCGTGCTCGAGGCCTCGACAATGCTGCGCCTGGCGGACGTGGGCGCGCTCGTCGCCGCGCAAGTGGACGGTCGCCGTCCCGCGCTGCAGGCGCTGCTCGGCAACCTGCTCGCATTGCTTACGCGAGTCGGCGACGCTGTTGACGCGCAGCATTTCGTCCATCTCACGCCGACCGTCGCGCTGCTGGGCCCAGCCGGCTCGGAGCCTTCGATTGTCAAGGCGGCGTGAGCGAGGGTGGTCACCTACCGCGTCACGCACCGCACCGAGTACGAGTACGAGTCCGACGTCTCCTCCAGCTACGGCCAGCTGCATCTGCTGCCGCGGGACCTGCTCGGCCAGCGGTGCCGCCACACCGAGGTGAGCAGCGAACCCGTCCCGGGTGACTACCGGGAGCGCATCGATTACTTCGGCAACCGCGTGTGCTTCCTGGCGATCCACGAGCCGCACCGGGCGCTGATCGTCACCGCAAGCAGCCTCGTCGACGTCGATGAGCGCGTCAGCGAGATCCCACTGCTCGGGCAGCTCCCGTGGGAGCAAGCGCGCGAGGCGTCCGGCCGCCGTGACGCGCCGGATCCGATCGCTGCCGCGGAGTTCAGGCTCGATTCGCGCCTCGCGCAAGCGCGCGACGTGTACCGCGATTATGCGACGGCTTCGTTCACGCCGGGGCGCAACCTGCTCGACGCGCTCAGCTCGCTGTCGACTCGAATCCACGCCGACTTCCGCTACAAACCCGGGGCGACGTCGGTCGACACGCCGCTCGCGGACGTGTTCGAGCAGCGGCGTGGCGTCTGCCAGGACTTCGCGCATCTCGGGATCGCCTGTCTGCGCTCGCTGGGCCTGTCGGCACGCTACGTGAGCGGCTACCTCGAGACCGACCCTCCGCCTGGCGCTGCCAAGCTCACCGGCGTGGACGGGTCGCACGCTTGGCTCTCGGTGCTTGTTCCCGACGCCGGTTGGATTGACATCGATCCGACCAATGATCAGTTCCCGAACAGCCGCTACATCGTCACCGCCTACGGGCGCGATTACAGCGATGTCCCGCCGATGAACGGCATCATTTACACCGAGGGCCGGACCACCAGCCTGAAGGTCGCGGTCGACGTCGTCGCAGTCTCCGGGACGCGCTAACGCGCGTCCTTGGGAGGATTCTGCGGAGGCGCTTCGCGCCTCCGGGCGGAGTCGCTTCGCGCCTCCGTTGCGCGAATCTCCGGGAATCGGTTATGGACCCGCGTTCCTAGCAGCTCTCCGGGCTGGGCGCTGGGGGCTCCGTAGGAGGCGGGCCTGCGGGCCCGCCTACCCTACGTCTCCGGTCGCGGATACAGCGCCCCGTCGATCGGCTGCCTGTCTGCGAGCGGTTCGGGCAAGGCGATGCGCGCGAGCGTCTCGGGGTTCTTGGAGCGGGTCTGGAACCCGGGTCGCGGGCTGATGAAGATCCTCAGCACGAGTTCATGCTCGCCGAGGTAGAGGTCGGGCGCGAGCAGGCGGTCGTCGGCTCGCATGCCGCCCGCGAAGGTCTGCTCGGTGACGAGCACCCGCAACACCGTGTCCTGCGGGCTGGGCTCGCGTGCCGGATCCAGCCGCCAGCGCGAGGCGCGGATCCCGTCGCGGCTGGCGCGCAGGGGCCGCGTGGCGTTGGTTGCGATCGTGCTCCAGGTCTGGCGCCTGGCGTCCAGGCGCATCGCGACCGTGAGCAGCCGTGGCGCGCGGCCGTGCCCGAACAGGACCTCGTCCTCGGTGCGGGCCAGCAGCCGCCAGCCGTCGAGGTTGACCCGCGCCTGATCGGGCGCCGAAGCGTCAACGGCCGGCGCCGGCGCACCATGCGGTGCCTTTTGCCTGGCGATCTGCGCCACCAACGCCGCGACAGCGGGGTCATCGCGGTCCAGCTGCCGGTCCGGCGCGCTCAGCGCAGCCGGCGGGAACGGCAAGCCGCCGCCGTCGCTGATCAGCTCCGGATCGGGCGCTGCGGGGCGCGGCGCCAGCAGCGTGCAGCGCTCCCAGTCCCGTTCGCTGGGGGTGCCTGGCTTGCGCCCGATGAGTCGGTGCAAGCGGCGGGGGGCGGGGTCCGGCACGCTCCCGAGACT
The DNA here is from genome assembly GCA_963709135.1 of uncultured Solirubrobacterales bacterium. Taxonomy (GTDB): domain Bacteria; phylum Actinomycetota; class Thermoleophilia; order Solirubrobacterales; family Solirubrobacteraceae; genus Palsa-465. Next base: position 38,052 of record CAVPVI010000019.1, read on the forward strand.
AGCCGGTCGCGCGACGCCACGATGCTCGCGCGGGCGGTTCTTTCGGGCTGCTCAACACGCCCAGTAGAGTCTGAGATGCAGTCTCCACCGCCTGGATGTCGCGCTCTCGCATTCTTGCCGTGGCCCGGTCTTCTTCAGCGGAGCAATGAGGAGTTCAGAAACGATGGCGAAGGCTAAACCCAAGCAGGTTCCACAAGAGCCGGGCCCGGGACGTTCGACCGCGGATGCGGCGTTCAACGACATTCGCAGGGAGATCGCGCAGCGCAACGAGCAGGCCCACCAGGCGGCGCGCAAACTGCGCGCCCCGCGCGAGCGCGAGCTGATCCTCAACCGTCGCAAGCGAGACCTGCTCTGATCATCCACCCGTACGGGACCGGGCTGTGCGCGCGGGAAGGGTGCAGAGATCGACGGTGAATCACGCCGGCCGCGCCTGAGCGCGCGCCAGCTCGCCCGCGCCGTGGATGACGGCCGTGGCGTGGGCGCCGCGTTGCGGCATCTGGACCGTCACGGCTCAGAGCCGGATGCGCTGGGAGTCGCGCAAGCACTCGCGCGCTTCCTGGTCGCGCGCTGCGATTCGCATCACGCGGGCTGGCGGGTCGTGCGCCAGGTCGTGGTCGAGTCGGCGGCCGACGCGCCCTGGGAGAAGTGCTCACGCCGCGCGGTACCGCTGGTCGCCGACGATCTGATCAGGCTCGGGTGCGACCGCGGTCGCACCCAACTCGTACAAGCACAGCACGTCGCCGCACAGCGCCGCGCCGAGCAGATCGCCGCGCACGTCGATCAAGCGGTGATGCTCGCGGACCTCGGGCTCGAGCATCCCGCCGCAACCCCCGAGCGCTGGCGCGGCGCCCTGCGCAGCGCCGTCTCATCGCGCTCGCGCGAGCAGGTCGCCCGCGCCGTCGATCGCTCGCTCAGCGACTGACCCGCAGCTACGCTCCGGCGCGGATGAGCACTGTTCGCAACCTCGTCAACCTCAGCGACGTCAGCAAGGGCTACGCCACCAGGACGGTCCTGCGCGAGGTCACGCTCGGAATCTCGGCCGGCGAGCGGATCGGCGTGGTCGGCAACAACGGCGACGGCAAGACGACGCTGCTGCGGCTGATCGCCGGTGTCGAGACGCCTGACAGTGGTGTGGTGACCCGCGCCGGCGGCTTGACCCTGGCGCTGCTTGCGCAGCGCGATCAGCTCGATGATCGCGCGACGATCGGCGAGGCGCTCGTGGGGGGACGGGCCGAGCACGAGTGGGCTGGGGACCGGGCGTTCAGGGAGGTGCTCGACGGATTGCTGGGCGGCGTGGCGCTGAGCCGCTTCGGTGACGGCCTCGACACCCCGATCGGGTCGCTGTCGGGAGGCGAGCGGCGGCGGATCGCGCTCGCACGGGCGCTGCTGGACACGCCGGAGCTGCTGGCGCTCGACGAACCGACCAACCATCTTGACGTCGAGGCGATCGCGTGGCTGGCCGCGCACCTCGCTGCGCGGCGCGGCACGCTGCTGGTCGTGACCCACGACCGCTGGTTCCTGGACGCCGTCTGCACTGCGACCTGGGAGGTCGCCGACCAGGCCGTGCGCCGCTACGAGGGCGGCTACGCCGCCTATGTGCTGGCGCGCGCCGAACGCGATCGCCAGCAGGCCGCCCGCGAGGACCGCCGCCGCGCGTTGCTGCGCAAGGAGCTCGCGTGGCTGCGGCGCGGGCCGCCGGCGCGGACCTCGAAGCCGAAGTTCCGGATCGAGGCCGCCAACTCGCTGATCGCCGACGAGCCGCCGGTCCGCGACCGCACCGAGCTGCTCCGGTTCGCGATTGCGCGGCTCGGCGACAAGGTCCTCGAAGCCGAGGCCGTGTCGTTCGCCTACGACGGCCGCGAGCTGTTGCGCGGCGTCACCTGGCGCCTCGGACCCGGCGACCGTGTGGCGCTCGTCGGCGTCAACGGCTCAGGCAAGACGACGCTGCTGAGGCTGCTGGCCGGCGAGCTGGAGCCGGGCCACGGATCGGTGCAGCGAGGCGAGACCGTGCGGCTGGCGCAGCTGACGCAGGATTCCGCGGAGATCCCCGGTGAACTGAACGTGCTGCAGTCGCTCGAGGCGGTACGCGGCTACGCCAGGCTCGGCGACGGGCAGGAGCTCACCGCCGGGAAGCTGTGTGAGCGCTTCGGCTTTCGCGGGGACCGCAGCCGCACGCTCGTGCGCGACTTGTCGGGCGGTGAGCGCCGGCGCCTGCAGCTGATGCGCCTGCTGATGGGCGAGCCCAACGTGCTGCTGCTCGACGAACCCACCAACGACCTCGACATCGACACGCTGACGGCGCTCGAGGACCTGCTCGACAGCTGGCCGGGCACGCTGGTGGTCGTCAGCCACGACCGCTACTTCGTCGAGCGCGTCTGCGACGACGTGTTCGCGCTCACTTCCGCCGGCGAGATCGCGCATCTGCCCGGTGGCGTCGAGCAGTATCTCGCGCAGCAGCGCGAGCAACAAGCCGCCCCGGCGGCGGTGGCTGCCGGCACAGTGCGCAGCGTCGCCAGCGCGGGTGCGGTCATGCGTGCGACCCGCAAGGAGGTCCAGCGCCTCGAACGCGCGCTGGCGCGCCAGACCGAGATCGAGCGGGCGCTGCACGAGCAGATGGCTGCCAGTGCCACCGACCACGCGCGGCTCGCCGATCTCGACGCGCGGTTGCAGGCAGCGGTCGAGCAGCGCGAGCAGCTCGAAGAGGCCTGGCTCGAGGCCGCGGCTTCGCTCGAAGCCTGAGCGGCGCTCCCAGGCACAGGCGGCGGGGACACCGGCTGCGAGGCTACGGCGTGTCGAGGCCGTGTGCGGCGGCGGCGCGCGCGAGTCGCTCGTCGCGCGTGGCGAGTGCACGTGCCCCCAGGGCGGCGTGCAGCACGCAGCAGTCGGGCATCCGTAGGCCGGACGGTCGGGTCGGCCACTCGTCGCGGAGTCGCTCGAGGTGAGCGGGGGATTTATGATCGGTCGTGACTTCGCGATCGCGACTGTCTACAGAGGAGACCTGATGCCTGGACTTACGGGACGTTTCAGCACGCTGGTGAAAGCGAAGGTGTCGGCGGCGCTCGATCGCACCGAAGATCCCGCCGAGACGCTCGACTACAGCTACGAGAAGCAGCTCGAGCTGCTGCAGAACGTCAAGAGCGGGATCGCCGACGTCGTCACGGCGAAGAAGCGGACGCAGTTGCAGGAGGACGGCTTGCGCGAGCAGGCAGCGAAGCTCGACGGGCAGGCGCGCCAGGCGCTCGGCGCCGGCAACGAGGACCTGGCGCGCGCGGCGCTACAGCGCAAGCAGGCGATCGAGGACGAGCTCGGCTCGCTCGATCAGCAGGTCGCCGAGCTCGAGCGCCAGCAGGAGCAGCTGATCGAGAACGAGAAGAAGCTGCAGGTCAAGCTCGAAGCGTTCCGGACCAAGAAGGAAGTGATCAAGGCCCAGTACTCGGCCGCCGACGCCCAGGTGCAGATCTCAGAGGCCGCCACCGGCGTTGGCGAGCAGATGGCCGATGTCGGCCTGGCGATGCAGCGCGCGATCGAGAAGACAGAGAACATGAAGGCCCGCGCGGATGCGGTCGGCGAGCTCGAGCAGGCGGGCACGCTCGAGGACCCCACCCAGCTCGACGCCGGGCAGGACGACGTCGATCGCCAGCTGGCAGCGCTCACCGACGCGAGCACGGTCGACGCGGCGCTCGCGAGGATGAAAGGCGAGCTCGGCGCGGGTGAGACGCCGCCGCAGCTACCGTCGGCCAGCTAGAAGCCACGTCGGCATGCCGGTCGGTGGCGTTTGCGTGAGCGCTACGGCTGCTCGGGAATGAAGCTGCCCTGGTGGATCAGCCGTTCGAACGGGCCGCTGACCGTATAGACGGCGTTCTCTACGAGCGAGACCGCGTAAGCCGGCCAGAAGGTGGCGGTCGGCGGCGCGCCGGGACGGCAGGCTCCACCCGAGACCCCGGGGGTTGACATCCAGATGAAGCCGTCAGCCCATTTGTAGCCGGTGCTCGTCGTCCAGGGACCGAGTCCGCGACCAGGCGGGTTGCAGAGTACCTCCATGCCGTCCTGCTCGATGTTCGCCGAGCGCAGCGGACCGCGCCCGTTCTCGCCGGTGTTGATCACGAAGTGAACGCCGCCGAGCGCCTTCGCGATCTTCTGTCCGTAGGCGAGCTCGCTGGTCGTCCAGTCGAAGTGCGTGGCGTTCAGGAAGAACCCCTGCGCATACTGCACGCCCGCCTCGCGCAGGTCACGCACCGCGACCTTCCACGGCAGCGCGTCGGCGGCGCCGGCGTCGACGTAGATCACCACGTGCGGGTCCTGCTCGAGCGTGCGGATACCGTAAGCGAGCTCATCTACGAAGCGCACGCGCCGTCCGTAGGAGGACATGCACGGAGACGTGATCAGCGAGTCGATCTCGAAGAACAGTAGGACGTGGAAGTTGCCGATCCCGCGCGCATAGCCACGGATCCAGTTCTGGTAGCGCGCGACGAACGCGGGCGAGATGTCGCTGCCGCAGGCGCCGTGAACCAGCGAGTAGGTGGTCAGCTGGACGGTCGTGCCGGGCTGCCTTTGCTGGGCGGTCTCGAGGAAGCGTGCGATGTTCCCGGACGGGTCTGCGGGCGTGTTCCAGAACCAGAAGCGGAACCCTGTAGGCGCCGCGGCCAGCACCGACAGTGCGTGCGCCGAGGCCGAGTTGCCGTTCGATGAGGCGGACTGAGCGGCCAGTCCGGCGGCGCTGCTGGCGCCGGGGACGTAGAACTTCACGCCCTGCAAAGGGTCACCGTACGGAGATACCGTCGGCGCCCCCAAGGGGTTGGCTGCGTCGCGCGCCTGCAGCGGGTCGTCGCGCAGGATCGTGATTGCGGCGTTGTTGGGCTCGCCCAGCCGCTCCGGCCAGGCGCCGTACAGGTAGGCCTTGGCGGTTACCGCAGGAGCGTTCATACCGTTGTCGTCGATCTGGACCTGGAAGCTGAAGGTCGACTGGCCGGGCAGGAACGTCGCCGTCGAATTGGGCACCGCTTCGAAGTCCGAACCGGACAGCGCGGTGTCCTGTTTGACGCCGTAGCGGACGTAGGCGGTGCCAGAGGTGTCGGTGCGAACGATGCTGATCGTCAAGTAGCCCTGATCCTCGTGCGCGAAGTAGCTGGCAGAGCTCAGCGCAACGCTGCCGTACCCGCTGTCGGCGCTGGCGACAGGAGCGATCAGGGCAAGCCAACCGGCGGCGAGCATCAGGGCCGCCAGTAAGATCGAGTTCGGCAGGGTGCGGCGGCTGTGTGGGCGGGGGAAGCGGGCGAGCAAGTGCGTCATGCTTGCAGCATCGGCGTCGCTGCGCCGCGACTCAAGCCGAAATCGACACCTGGCCGAGATTCACGGCCCGCAGCGCCGCCGCCTGCCTGCGCGCGGCGGCGCCACCGTCGAGAAAGCCCAGCGCTCCGGTTTCCAGCACTAATTCCTGCGCGCGCCCTCAGCTCACGCGGACGGCGCCGAGACCCGCCCGCCGCCATTGGTCGCCGCGCGGACGCTTTGTCCGTCGGCGTCGAACAGCCCGGGGACCGAGAAGTAGCGCTCACCGGTGTCATAGGAGAAGGTCAGCACGACACTACCGTCGGGGATCTCGGGAAGCTTCTTGGCGACCGCCGCCAGTGCCGCGCCAGAGGACGCCCCGACGAAGATCCCCTCCTCACGCGCCGCCCGGACAGCGTACGCAAACGCGTCCTCCTCACTGACCTGGATCACGCCATCGAGCGTGTCCAGATGCAAGTTCTTAGGCACAAACCCCGCGCCGATCCCCTGCAACCGATGCGGAGACGGCGCACCGCCACTGATCACCGGCGACTTCTCCGGCTCCACCGCAAACGTCTGCAACTTCGGGAAATGCTCCTTGAGAACCTCACTGACCCCAGAAATATGCCCGCCGGTCCCGACCCCCGTGATCAAGTAATCAACCCCACCCGGAAAATCAGCCAGGATCTCCTGCGCCGTCGCGGTGCGATGAATCTCGACATTCGCCGCGTTCTCGAACTGCTGCGGAATCCACGACCCCGGCGTCGCCGCCGCAAGCTCCTGCGCACGCTCGATCGCGCCCTTCATGCCCTTCTCACGCGGCGTCAACTCCAAATCCGCGCCATACACCGCAAACAACCGCCGCCGCTCGATCGACATCGACTCCGGCATCACCAACACCAACCGATAGCCCTTCACCGCCGCGACAATCGCCAACCCAACACCCGTATTTCCCGAAGTCGGCTCGATGATCACACTATCCGGACCAATCAACCCGCGACGCTCGGCATCCTCGATCATCGACAAGCCAATACGGTCCTTGATGCTCCCACCCGGATTCGAGCGCTCAGACTTCAACCACACCTCAACACGCGGGTCAAACAGGCGGTTGATCCGAATATGGGGAGTATTCCCAATCGTCTCCAGGACGTTGTTGAACCTAGCCATGATGCTCTCTCCGTGTTAAAGAATCTAATCTAGATCGGCTTTCGGAACTATAGCCTTCCAAACTAAGGGGCCTATAGGCCCCTAACTTAGGGGGCGCGCGGCCCTAGCGGGCTCCCGTCAGCGGCTGGTGTCGAGCCGCCAATCGTCAGGTTCTGGCGCGAACCGCTATCAATCACAGGACGGTGAGCACCGACAAGCCACTGGCGCAGCTCGATGCGCTGATCTACGTGCTGTTCCGGATCGTGCGGTCGATGCCTTCGGGCCAGATCGTGTTCGCGCGGCTCGCGCGCACGATCGATCCGGCTTGGATCTCGCATCCGTGGGGAGCCGAGATCGCCACGGAGCTGCGCTCGTCGCATGCGCGGGCGGCGCAACCGCTGAAAGCAGCCACGGTCGAGGGCATCCTGCGCCGGGCCTGGGGGACCAAGCCGACCGGCGAGCTCGACGAGCTCGACGTCGGCGCGCCGGTGGCGGTCACCCCGACTTCGCAGGTGCACCGCGGCGTGTTGCGCGGAGCGCCGGTGGCGGTGAAGGTGCTGCGCCCGGGGATCGCGGCGCAGATGCACCGCGATCTGGCGCTGCTCGATGCGCTGCTGGCACCGCTCGGAGCGGCATTCCCGGCGATCGATCCGCGGGCGATCGTCAACGAGTTTCGCGAGCGCATCCTCGATGAGCTCGATCTCGAGAGCGAGGGCACTACGCAGCGGCGCTTTCACCGGGCGCTGCGGGGTCACCCGTGGCTGACTGTCCCCGCCCCGATCATGGCGCTCACGCACGACCAGGTGCTGGTCAGCGAATGGGTCGACGGCGTCTCGCTGTGGGACGCGCCCGACCCCAACGACGCCTCCGCGCGGCTGTTGCTGTTCGCCCTGGGGGCGGCCAGGAATGGGATCCTGCACGTCGATCCCGATCCCGACAACGTGCTGGTGCTCCCGGACGGACGGCTCGCGATTCTCGACTTCGGCGCTTGGCGCGAGGTCGAACCTGACCGCGTGGCGCTTGCGCTGGCCGTGCTCGAGGCGTTTCAGGCGCGGGAGCCGGGCGACTTTGGCGTAGCCGTCCAGCGGCTCGGCTGGCTGCCGTCGAGCCACGGCGATGCCGCGCACGCGCTGCTGAACCGCGTGCTCGGCGCGCTCGCGCATCCAGGGTTGGTGCGGCTGGACGGCGATGCCGTGCGCGCGGTCAGAGATCGCGCCCTAGCGCACTCCGAACAGGCGGCCGAGCTGCTGCTCGCCGTCGCGATGCCGGCCCACGATCTGTGGCCTGCAGTCGGCGTGGCGCAGCTGTTCGCCGCGATCGCACGCGTGGGCGCGACTGGCGATTGGGTTTCGCTCAGCCGCGCCGCCTTGCAGGACGGCTGGAGCGCGAAGCTCCACGATTGACCGGCCCCCCGCCCCGCGCTCATGCGTCCGAGCTAGTGGGCTGTCCTGTAAGTTCCGGACGGGAATTGCAGGATGGTCCACTAGATGACTGATTCCGTGCCAGGATCGGCTCGGCCGGCAGGCGCCGCGTAGGGCCAGGTCCAGTCGCGGATCGCGGGCGGATCGTCGCCGACCCGGCGCGTGTAGGCGCGCGCCCGCAGGCGCGCGTCGCTCATCTCCTGGCGCAGCGCCGCGTAGCGCTGGCCCAGCCCCGGGACACGGTCGATGACGTCCATCACGAGGTGGTAGCGGTCGAGGTCGTTGAGCATCACCATGTCGAATGGGGTCGTCGTCGTGCCCTCCTCCTTGTACCCGCGCACATGGATCTGGCTGTGGTTCGCGCGGCGGTACGTGAGACGGTGGATCAGCCACGGGTAGCCGTGGTAGGCGAAGATCACGGGCCGGTCGGTCGTGAACAGGTTGTCGAAATCCCGGTCCGAAAGGCCGTGCGGGTGCTCGGACTCGGGCTGCAGGCGCATCAGGTCGACGACGTTGACCAGCCTGACGCGCAGCTCCGGAAGGTGCTCACGCAGCAGCGCGACGGCGGCCAGCGCCTCGAGTGAAGGCGTGTCGCCGGCGCACGCGAGCACGACGTCCGGCTGGCTGCCGGCGTCGTTGGAGGCCCAGTCCCAGATGCCGATCCCGCGTGTGCAGTGCGCCACCGCCTCCTCCATCGTCAGGTAGTCGAGCGCCGGTTGCTTGCCGGCGACGATCACGTTCACGTAGTCGCGGCTGCGCAGGCAGTGATCGGCGACCGACAGCAGGCAGTTGGCGTCCGGCGGCAGGTACACGCGCACGACGCCCGCCTTCTTGTTGACGACGTGGTCGATGAAGCCCGGGTCCTGGTGCGAGAAGCCGTTGTGGTCCTGGCGCCACACGAGCGAAGAGAGCAGGTAGTTCAGGGAGCCGATCGGCCGCCGCCAGCTGATGTCGTGGGTCACCTTGAGCCACTTGGCGTGCTGGTTGACCATCGAGTCGACGATGTGGATGAACGCCTCGTAGCAGTTGAACAGGCCGTGGCGGCCGGTCAGCAGGTAGCCCTCGAGCCAGCCCTGGCAGAGGTGCTCGCTGAGCACCTCCATCACGCGGCCGTCGGGGGCCAGGTGATCGTCTGTGTCGAGCCGCTCCGCGTCCCAGGCGCGGTTGGTCGTCTCGAACAGTGCCCCGAGCCGGTTCGACGCGGTCTCGTCCGGGCCCATCACGCGGAAGCGATCCGAGTTGGCGCTCGTCACGTCGCGCAAGAAGCCGCCGAGCACGCGCGTCGCCTCGCTGGTCGTGGTGGCGGGCGACGGGACCTCGACGGCGTAGTCCCGGAAGTCCGGTAGCTCGAGGTCGCGCAGCAGCAAGCCGCCGTTGGCGTGCGGATTGGCGCCCATCCGGCGCTCGCCCTGCGGGGCGAGCGCTGCAAGCTCCGCCAGCAGCGTGCCGTGCTCGTCGAACAGCTCCTCGGGACGGTAGGAGCGCAGCCACTGCTCGAGCTGCGCCAGGTGCTCGGGCTTGTCGCGTACGCTGGCAATCGGCACCTGGTGCGAACGCCACGTTCCCTCGGACGGCAGCCCATCCACGATCTTCGGTCCGGTCCAGCCCTTGGGCGTGCGCATCACGATCATCGGCCAGCGCGGCCGCGGCTCGCCGCCCTCGCCGTTGCGGTACCGGTCCTGGATCGAGGCGACCTCCGCGACGACCTCGTCGAGCGTGTCCGCCATCAGCTGGTGCATCTGCTCCGGGTCGGAGCCTTCCACGAACCGCGGCGCGTAGCCGTAGCCCTCGAACAGCGCGCGCAGCTCATCGTGGGGGATCCGTGCCAGCACGGTCGGGTTGGCGATCTTGTAGCCGTTCAAATGCAGGATCGGCAGCACCGCCCCGTCGCTGACGGGGTTGAGGAACTTGTTCGAGTGCCAACTGGTCGCCAGTGGCCCGGTCTCGGCCTCGCCGTCGCCGACCACGCAGGCGACGAGCAGGTCGGGGTTGTCGAACGCCGCGCCGTAGGCGTGCACGAGGCTGTAGCCCAGCTCGCCGCCCTCGTGGATCGATCCCGGCGTCTCCGGCGCCACGTGACTGGGGATCCCGCCGGGGAACGAGAACTGGCGGAATAGACGCTGCATGCCCCGCTCGTCCTGACCGATGTGCGGGTAGACCTCGCTGTAAGTGCCTTCCAGGTACGTGTTGGCGACGAGCCCGGGACCGCCGTGCCCGGGTCCGGCCACGTAGATCACGTTCAGATCGCGTTCCTTGATGACGCGATTGAGGTGCGCGTAGATGAAGTTCAGTCCGGGCGTGGTCCCGAAGTGGCCCAGCAGGCGGGGCTTCACGTGATCCACGCTCAACGGCTCGCGCAGCAGCGGGTTCTCGAGCAGGTAGATCTGCCCGACCGACAGGTAATTGGCCGCCCGCCAGTAGGCATCGATGAGTCGCAGGGAATCGGTCATTAAAGGCCGAGCATAACGCAGGGTTCGGCGCCGCTTGTTACGTACTTGTGCAGGCCGGCGACGCCTGCCGGCCTGAATCTCTGCGCGCCAGCAGCTACGATGGCGGCTCGGGTCACGTGATCGCGGCCGGCCCTCGCAGACTGGCGCTGGCATATGAGGGCGCGCCTTTCGCTCGCCGCGATGCAGGTGCTCCTGAGCTGTCATGGCAACCACCGTCACACCACCGCCGCCGCGCCGGTCGCCCCCCCGGGACTGGTCCTGGAGCCGGCACCGGGCTCGCCGCCGCCGGCGCCCGCAAGCGGCTCCCGGCGCCTCGGGACGCTCGCGCGGATGCTGCTCGGCTGCGTGATCGTGTTCGCCGCGAGCATCGGCATCGGTGCCGCGTTCGCCCACGATCAGGTCAACAACCTGGTGGGCGCGCTCGACCAGAACAAGAGCCTGAAGATCGCCCCGGGCGCGCTGGCCACGGCCGGCTGGGGAGACGCGCAGACTTTGCTGCTGGTCGGCAACGACCAACGCGCGCACACGACCACGGCGCCGGTGCTGCCGCACTCGAACGAGATGCTGCTCGTGCGCATCGATCCAAGCAAGCCGTGGATCTCGATGATGTCGATCCCGCGCGAGCTCTGGGTTCCGATCTATCCGCCGGGCCAGCCGCCGGTCACGACGCGCTTCAACTACGCCTACACGGCCGGCGGGATCCCGCTGCTCGTCTCGACGATCAAGAACATCCTGGGGATCTCGGTCAACCACGTGATCGTGATCGACTTCAACAACTTCGAGCGCGCGGTCGATGAGATGGGCTGCGTCTACACGACGGTCGATCGGCGCTACTTCCACGTCAACACACCCTACGACCAGCAGTACCAGGAGATCGACCTGCAGCCCGGCTACCAGAAGCTGTGCGGCCCCGGCGCGCTGCAGTTCGTCTCCTACCGCCACGGCGACACGTCGCTGGTGCGCGATGCTCGCGATCAGGACTTCCTGCTCGACGTCAAGAAGCAGTACGGCCCGAGCCTGATCGACAGCTACGGCAAGTTCGAGCAGATCTTCGGCCAGACGGTGCAGACCGACCGCAGCCTGCACACCGACACCGGGATCCTCGATCTGCTCGGCACGTTGGTTGCCTCCGCCGGGCGCCCCGTCCGGCAGGTGCAGTTCCAGGTGAACCTGATGCCCACCTACGACACGGCCACGCCGCAGCAGATCAGCGCCAGCGTGAGCTCGTTCCTGAACGGCACCGTCGCGATTCCCAAGAAGAGCGTCGCGGCAGCGGCGCTCGCCGTCCACAAGCCCTCGGTCGCGGCCCGGCTGGCGCTTGTGGCGACACCGTCAGCCGAACTGACCCAGGCGCTCGCCGCCGGTTCCGGCCTCACCTTCCCGCTCGAGTTCCCGCGCGTCAGCGACTCGCTTGCCGGCCCCGGGCCGGTCGACTTCAACGGCTGCCCGGACGACAACTCGGCGAGCACCTGCATGCGCTCCTACGAGCTCCATTCGCCGAACGGCACCGCCTACGACGCATACACGATCGTCCAGTGGACCGGCGAGCTCGGCCAGTACTACGACGTCCAGGGGACAACGTGGACGGGCGCGCCGCAGTTCGCCAACCCCGAGCAGACCGTGCAGGTCGGCGGACGCACCTACGACCTCTACTACCAGGGCGCCCACCTGCAGGTCGTCGCCTGGTTCGAACATGGCGCCGTCTACTGGATCCACAACACGCTGCTGGACTCCGTGGGCAACGGCGAGATGCTCGCGATCGCCGAGCAGACGACGCCGCTGAACGGCTCGGCGCTGAGCGCCGCCCGGGCGCGCGAGCGCCTGCTGGTCGTCGCCGTGCCCCTGCGAGCCGTGCCTTCGAGCACCGGCGGCGCGGTCGAGCATGTAGGCCTGCTGGGCGGCGTGATCTCGCTGCTGATGCTGCCTGTGGTCGGCTTCCTGTGGACCCGGCGTCGGCGCGAGCTGCGCGGCCTGCGCGAGCGCCTGCAGGGGCTCACCGGGCGCGAGGCCGATCTGCTCGCAGCGGCCCGTGCCGGGGCATTCCCGCTGGCGGCGCTGCAGGCAGCGGCTGCGCAGGCGAGCCCAGGGCACCTCAGCAGCCCGGCCCGGCTCACGCGTGCACCCGAGCGCCGCCGCTCACGGGCGCGCGCCGTGCTCCGCATCGCTGCCGCGCTCGCCGCAGTCGCGCTCGGCGCGCTGCTGGTCGACCGCGTCGTGATCGGACATGGAGCGCAGGCTCCGAGCACGGCGGGCGCGCGGATCCTCAGGCCGTCCGTCCCGGTTGCGGTGCTGAACGCGTCGAGCGCCAGCGGCGCGGCCCACGAGCTCGCCACGCAGCTGCACAAGCGCGGCGTCAGCATCGCGATGACGGGCAACCTCTCGACGGCGCTGACACCCGGACTCGACATCCTCTACGCGCCCGGCAGCCGCGCGCAGGCGCAGATGCTGGCGCGCCTGCTCACGCGGCCGAACATGCAGCCGATGACGGTTGGCGTCAGCGACGCGGCGCACGGAGCCGCGGTCGTAGTCGTGATCTCATAAGTGGGCTAGGGCCGATACCGTTTCCTTAGTGGACAGGCTCTTAGACTTGAGGTTGCTGCGATGGTGATCGCGTCGGTTGGTGGCATGGCCGGATTGGCTGGCTGCGGTGCTGGGTCGTTTGACTGCCGAGACGGACATCTTGCGCTTGAGGAGGCTCGGGTTGGTTCGGAGTCGTCGCGGTCCGCGACCACCGGGAGGTTGAGCACCGCATAGGTGCCAAACCTCCCGCGGATGTGTCGCGTGAGCGGCGTCAGCTCGATCCGGGTGAGGTTAGGCACCTCACAGGTGCCAAACCTCCCGGGAGTGAAGTGCCGTCCCTCGCTGGTAGCGCGTTGTACTCGATCGAAGGGCCGACGAACCCAGGTGGGAGCGGCGCCCGGGCCGGGGCGCTCCCGATCGTGGCAAGCGTCGGCTTCGGGACCGCAGGTGTCGTGACCGTTGGCTTCGGGACCGCAGGTGCCGTGACCTTGGCTTCGGGACCGCAGGTGTCGTGACCGTTGGCTTCGGGACCGCAGGTGCCGTGACCGTTGGCTTCGGGACCGTGGGCGCCGGCTCAGTGGCGGCGCTGCCGGACGGGACCCCGGCTGCCGCCGCCAGCGCCACACACGCGAGCACCAACGCGATCGCTCGAGCCGGCTTGTGCAGCGAGGAACTCAGGCGTTTAGACAGGCTCTTAGGACGAGGCTTGGGCAGTCGAGGTGTCAGACTAGAAGCCCTACGTGATGCACCTTTGTTCGGATACGGCCCGGAGGTTCGTCCTCGCGGCACTGGTGGCGACTTCGGTGGGTGTAGCAGCCACTGCGTGCGGGGGCTCCTCGCAGCGAAGTTCTGCGGCCGCGACGCCCGCGGCGGGTTCTAGCACCGCGTCCACGAATCCCTCGCCGGTGGTTCCTCACGCGGACGCGCTCGTCGTCGGAAGCGCTCCCGTGACGCAGGCGATCGCGCCGGGTTTCGTCGGTCTCTCGCTCGGCTACACCACGCTCGAGCTGTACGCCGGCACGAATCCGAACGCTCTCGACCCCGTGTTCGAGCAGCTGATCCGCAATCTCGCGCCCGGCCAGAGCCCGGTGCTGCGGCTCGCCGGCACCGACCAGACCTGGTGGCCGATCGCCCACGTGCCGCGGCCGCCGGGGGTGACGTTCAACCTGACCGCGCGCTACCTGCAGGTCGCGCGGGCGCTCGCGCAGGCGATCAACGCCCGTTATATCCTCGGCGTCAACTTCGAGGCCGACAGCACGCTCATCGCGGGAACCGAAGCGCGGGCGCTGCTGGACGGCATCGGCCGGCAGTGGATCGACGCCTTCGAGCTCGGCAACGAACCCGAGCTCTACCGCGCGTTCGCCTGGTACCGGCTGCCAGACGGCCAGGGCGTCACCGGGCGACCAGCCGACTGGAGCTTCGACGATCTCGTGCAGGATTTCGCCAACATCGCCCGGGCGCTACCCAGCACCGTGGCGCTTGCCGGGCCAGCGATGGGCTCCCAGGCGTGGATCCCGCTGATCGGCCAGTTCCTGCACGGCAATCCAAGACTCGGACTGGTCACGATCCACAGCTACCCCCTCAAGCACTGCTCCGCCGCGATCCCGGTGACGATCGCGCAGTTGCTGTCGAATGCTGCCTCGACCGGCCTCGCGGCAAGCGACGCGCCGACCGTCGCGACGGCCCACGCGCACGGCGATCCGCTGCGGGTCGGCGAGATGGGTGCGATCTCGTGCGGCGGCATGGCGGGCGTCAGCAACTCGTTCGCATCGGCATTGTGGGCGCTGAACGCGCTGTTCGCGATGGCGCGCGTGAACGTCGACGGCGTCAACCTGCAGACGCCTGCCTATGCGCTGAACAAGCTGTTCGGCGCCAGCGAGGTGAACGGCCACTGGCAGGCGCAGGTCAGCCCCGTGTACTACGGAGCGATGATGTTCGCGCAGGCCGCTCCGGCGGGATCGCGCCTGCTGGCGATCTCCGGCACGGCCGGCGCGAGCGTCCAGTTGTGGGCCACGCGCGCGACCGACGGGACGATCCGCGTTGCGCTTATCAACAGCGACCCGCAGCACTCGCACACGCTGGCCGTTGAGCTTCCCGGGGGCGGCGCCGCGGCGACGCTGGAGCGGCTGCAGGCGCCGAGTGTGGCCGCCAGCTCGGGGGTCACGCTCGGTGGCCAGAGCTTCGGGGCGCACACCACGACCGGGCTGCTGTCCGGAACGCAGGTCACCACGTCGGTGTCACCGGTCGCGGGCGAGTACGCCGTGCAACTGCCGGCGGCCAGCGCCGCGCTGCTGACGCTGCCGCCCGGATAATGCAGGGAATTGGCCCGAGATCCTTTCCGGCATCGAGGCGCGCGGGCGGGCTCCGGGCTCTGCGCGGCGGCACGGCTGCGCAAGCTGTGCAGTTGTGCCAGCCTATGGCGCCATGGCTGTCCATGAGCGAACCGTGGCCGATGCGTCGGTCGCCAATGATCTCCAGCGTCTGCGAGAGCGCAGCCCGCTGACCCACTGCATCACGAACATCGTGGTGACCGGTTTCACCGCGAACGTGCTGCTAGCGATCGGCGCCTCGCCGGCGATGGTGATCGCGGCCGAGGAGTCGGCAGACTTCGCCGCGGTCGCCGACGCCTTGCTGATCAACGTAGGCACCATCACCCCGGCCGACGCGGTGGGGATGACTGTCGCTGCGCGCAGTGCGCACGCAGCCGGCACGCCGTGGGTGCTCGATCCCGTTGCCGCGGGCGCACTGCGCTACCGGACCGAGTTTGTCGGGACGCTGCTCGAGCACCAACCAACGGTGATCCGCGGCAACGGCTCCGAGATTCTGGCACTCGCGGGCGTGGCCGAGGGCGGCAAGGGCGTCGACTCCACGGCGGCCTCCGACGATGCGATCGCCGGCGCGCAGGAGCTCGCCAGTGCGACCGGTGCCGTGGTCGCGGTCAGCGGCGAGGTAGACTACGTGACCGACGGCAGCACCGTCGTGGCAGTCCCCGGCGGCGATGTGCTGATGACCAAGGTGACCGGCACCGGCTGCGCGCTGGGGGCCGTGATGGCCTCCTTCCTGGCCGTCTCGGGCAGCCCGCTCGACGCGGCCGTGGCGGCCTCGGCCGTATTCGCCGCCGCCGGCGAGCGCGCCGCGTCCGAGTCCCGCGGCCCGGGCAGCCTGGCGGCAGCGCTACTGGACAACCTGTACCTGATCGGGCTCCCCGAGCGCGGACAGGGTTGATCGTGGCGAGGAACCCACATGGTTCGGTTTCACGTGGGTTATTGGGGTGTGGGGTAGGCGCTAACCTAAAAACCTAAGAACCTGTCTAAGCCCGATTTTCCGGAGCGCGAGGCGGTAAAGTGCTGGCGGTGCAAGATGCCAATCGGGTGATCGTGATCGGCGGCGGTATCGGCGGCTTGGCCGCCGCTGTGTCACTGCGGACCGCGGGCGTTCCGGTCGAGGTCTTCGAGCGGCGGCCGGAGCTTGGTGAGCTGGGCACCGGCGTTGGGATCCAGCGCGTGGCCGCACAGGCGCTCGCGATGCTGGGGCTTGGCGATGCCCTGCGCGGAATTTCGGGCCCGGGGCTGCAGGCGCTGCGTCTGGTTTCATGGAAGGATGGGCGCAAGCTCGCCGAGATCGCCTGGCACGGCGAAGTTGTGACAGTCCATCGCGGAGAGTTGCTCGGGATCCTTGCGCGGGGGCTCGGCGATCTCGGCATCGTGCACTGCGGCATGGAGTGTGTCGGCTTTCGGCAAGACCCGGCTGGTGTGACGGCGCTGTTCGCCGACGGCCACGAGGAGCGCGGCGCGGCACTGGTCGGAGCGGACGGGCTGCACTCGGTAATCCGCAAGGCTGTGGTGGGCGACGGGCAACCGCTGTACACGGGGGCGACCGTGTGGCGTGCGCTGCCGGTATTCAGCCACCCGTCGCTCGCGCGGAGCTTTGCGCAGCAGGTCTACGGGCGTCAACGGATATTCGGCATGTTTCCAGTCGACGAGCGGCTGTTCTGGTGGGGAAGCGAGGTGCGGCCCAGAGGCGCCGTCGACCCGCCGATCGGCCGCAAGCGGGACGTGCTGCAGACGTTCGACGGCTGGCCCGAGCAGGTTCCGGAGCTGATCCAGGCGACGCCTGATGAGTTGATCTTCCGTCAGGATGTGTACTGGCGAGTGCCGGTCAAGAGCTGGCATGACGGGCGCGTGACACTGCTCGGCGATGCCGCGCATCCGACGGCGCCGACATTGGGCGCGGGCGCAGGGCTGGCGATCGAGGACGGCGTTGTGCTCGGACGCGAGCTGTCCGCGGTCGGCTCCCTCGCCACGGCCGGCGCGGTGCAGGCGGCAGTGGCCTCCTACGAGAGTAAGCGGATCCCGCGTACGAGCCTGATCGTCAATCGATCCGCGCGGATGGAGCGACTCTCCCATCTGAGGCATCCCGCGTCTATCTTCGCTCGTGAGCACGTCATGTCGGCGATGCCCAAGAAGTTCTGGCAGGTGCTGTGGGAGCACGAGCGCACCTACCAACTCCAGTGATCCATCCTTAGGTGGCGCTCCCTGCGGGTCCCCTTAGGGCACCCGCAGCTCGCTTTTGTTGCGCGGACCTGCCATCTTTGCGGGGAATGAGCCGGCAGCGGTGTGAGCGGATCGGGCACGGGGGCGCCAGCGCGATCGCTCCCGCGAATACGCTGGAATCGTTCGATGCGGCGCTCGATGTCGGCATCGACATGGTCGAGTTCGATGTTCGCAGCTGGCGCGGCGAACTGATGCTCGCGCACACGCTGCTGGACGCCGCCCGCGGGACGAGCGTGCGCCTGCACGACGCGCTCGCGCACCTCTCCAGCCCGCGCTTTGCCGACGTCGGCCTGAACCTCGACATCAAGCGCAGCGGTTTCGAGCAGGAACTGCTGGACGCACTGCGCCACGCGCGCCTGCTCGAGCGCACGCTGCTGTCCTCGCAGGTGACGACGGTGCTAGACCGCCTGCGCGAGCTGGAGCCGGGCGCGATCACGGGCATCTCCGTCGGCGGCCGGCTCGCGCGCTTCAGCCAACGCTGGACCGATTGGCGCGCGCAGGTGCTAGCGGGCTTGGCGGCGAATCGCTGGGATGCGCTGATGGCCCAGCATCGCCTGATCGACGCGGCGCTGCTCGAGGACGTCGCCGAGCGCGGCGCCCGCCTTTACGCGTGGACGGTCAACGATCGCGCGGCGATCGATTCGCTGCAGGGCCTCGGCGTCCACGGGATCACTACCGCCGATCCGCGGCTGTTCGTGCCCGGCTGGCGTCACCCCTGATCGGAGCCTCGCGGCAGCGCGAGTGGTTACGAGGCTTCGCGTAAGCGCTCCTCCAGGCGGCTGTGGCGGCTGCCCGTGTCGGGCGTGCGCGCCGCCCGCGCGATCACCTCGCGGGTGCCGACGATCACGGTCGCGAGCTTGGCGCGCGTGACCGCCGTGTAGAGCATCTCGCGCCGCAGGAAGTAGGCGCCCGCCGCCGGGTGCGCGACGATGATCGCGATCGGCAGCTCGATCCCCTGACCGCGATGCACCGAGCACGCGTACGCGAGCCGTAGCGATTCGGATTCCTCAGGCGAAAGGCGGAAGATCGAATCCTCGGTGCTCAGCAGCAGCGCGGCGTCGTCCTCGCCGCCGTCGGTCTCGTCCAGCAGCCGCAGCAGCGTCCCGTTCATCAGTCCCAGGTCGTGCAGGTTGCGCCCCGTCATCATCAGCTTGTCGCCGATCCGCAGGCGCCCGCCACGGACCGGCTGCCCGTTTGGGTTCAGCGCCTCCCGCAGCGCCGAGTTGAGCGCGTCGATCCCCAGATCGCCGCGGTACACCGGCGCGAACACCTGGATGTCGGCGACCGGATCGACGCCGTAGTGCGCCGGCAGGCGCTCGCTGACCAGCGACACGATCTCCGCCCGCGCCGCCAGCGCGTCGGCGCGCTCG
This sequence comes from uncultured Solirubrobacterales bacterium, assembly GCA_963709135.1. GTDB lineage: Bacteria > Actinomycetota > Thermoleophilia > Solirubrobacterales > Solirubrobacteraceae > Palsa-465. The sequence continues at coordinate 56,777 of CAVPVI010000019.1, forward strand.
ATCAGGAACAGGTCGCGCCGCATCCCCTCGCGCTGGCTGAAGTCGGGCGGCTCGCCGCGGCGGATCGCGTGCGCGCCCTGGACGATCATGCTCCCAGCCGCCTGGCGGAAGATGTGGTTCAGGCGCGCGGTCGGGACGAGCTCGGAGGCGACCATCTCCGCGAACGGCTTGCCGGCGCCGACCGGAGCGAGCTGATCAGCGTCGCCGACCAGCACCATGTGGGCGGTGTCCGGAACGGCGCGCAGCAGCGTCACCATCAGCTCCTGGTTGGCCATCGAGGTCTCGTCGACGACCAGCACGTCGCATCCGAGTGGATCGTCCTCGTCGTGCGTGGGGCCCTGCCCGGGGATCCAGCCGAGCGCCGAGTGCACCGTGCGTGCCTCGAAGCCGCTCGCTTCGGACATCCGCGTCGCCGCGCGCCCGGTCGGCGCGACCAGCATCACCTTGGCGCCCTGGCGCGCCGCTTCGCGCGCGATCGTCTTGATCGAAGCCGTCTTGCCGGTGCCGGGGCCGCCGGTGATCACCGACAGCCGCTGCGTGAACGCCGCCCGCACGCCGGCCAGTTGCTCGGCGGTCAGCGATGGCGCAGCCGCGCCGGCAGCGTCCTCGTCGCCGGTACTCGGGGCACTCGGGGCGACGCTCCCGGACGTCTCGGGCCCCAGCGCCCGCAGCTTCCCGCCGGTCTTGCTCGTGACGAGCTCCAGCACCCGCTCGGCCAGCTCAGCCTCGAGCGCGGCGGTCGGCGTGCGGTAGATCCACTCGCCCTCGCGCTCCAGGTCGCCGTCCGCGACGAGGTCGTCGATCGCGCGCTCGTCGACCCGCTCGGCTCCGTCGAGCCCATCCTCACGCTCGCTGCCGAGCAGCTCACGGGCGCCGCCGAGCAGCTGCTCGATCCGCATGCAGGTGCTCCCGTTGCGTTCGGCTTCGCTCAGCAGGTGCACGATTCCCGCGCGCGCCCGGCCGGGGATCTCCACGGTCCCGGTCGCGCCGGCTCCGCGGCCGGCGAGCGCGCCGGCTCCGCTGCCGGCGAGCGCGCCGGCGATCCCTCGCGCGATCCGGTCGGCGAGCACGAAGCCGACGCCGAACACGCTGGTCAGCTCGTACGGCCGCTCGGCCACCACGCGGTGCGCGGTCGGCCCGTACTGATCCGCGATCCGCTGCACGAGGTACCCGAGCCCGTAGGGAGCGAGCAGCAGGTGCAGCTGGCGGGTGACCCTCAGCTTGTTCCACGAATCGGCCGCCTCGCGCGCGCGCCGCCCGCTCAGTCCGGACGCGCGAAACGCCGCCTCGGGGTCACGGTCGATCACGTCCAGGACGGACTCCGAGCGATAACGCGCGATCAGCGTCTCGGCGCGCTTGCGGCCGACGTGCTTGACGCGGCGCAGGTAGGAGCCGAGCGCTTCGGCGTCCGACGGTGCCAGCGGGCGTGCCTCGCTGACTTTGATCTGCTCGCCGTAGCGGCTGTCGTAGACCACCTGGCCGATCACCCGCGCGCGCTCGCGCTCCTCGAGGTGGATCAGCGGCCCGACCAGGACGACCGCCTCGCCGTCGGCGTCGGCATCGAGCACCGCGAACCCGGTCTCGTCGCTGGCAAACCGTCTCCGGCGGATCGTCACCTCAGCATCGAATCCTCCTGGCGCGCTCACCGGACCAACGTTAGTCGCTGCACGCGGCGCCGGGCCGCTTCGTGTCGCAATTGTCACGAGTCAATAGGGGTTGTTGATGCCCTTGACGGCTTTGGCGTAGTAGCTGTAGCCCGCGTACACGGGGATCGTCTTGCGGGTGGCGAACACGAACACGTCGACGGTGCCGCGCTGGACCGCTGTAAAGGTGCCGCCGCAGCGGTCGCTGGTGGTCCACTGCGTGCCGAGCACCGACGCTGAGCTGTAGCGGCCCCTGGTGGCGAACCGGCCGTGGTCGTCGCTGGCTTTGAGCGTCTGCAGAACCTTCGGGCTGGCTTTGGCGGCCCGCGCGGCGAGACTATCCGTGGCGGCGCCGTCGCTGGCGGCGCCGTCCGTGGCGACTTTGGGGCAGGTGGCGAAACTCGGTGCGCCGCGGAAGGCGCCCTCCAGCAGCGAGATCGTGGTAAGTCCCTTGGTCAGCCCGGTGCGGCTCTGGGTGCTGACGACGATCGCGCCGCCGAGCGTCACGCGCTGCGCCTGAGCCTGCGTGGCCACGGGTGCGGCGAGCAGGTCCAGCGTGCCGCGGCGGGCGTCGATCTGGCTGCCGGACGGGATCTGGCGCGCTTCGGTCAACGGGATGAACCCCTCGCCCTTGGTGATCGTGGCGTGCGGGTCGACGGCGTACCCGGCGCTGACGGGCAGCTTGATGTACACGATCCCCGAGACCGGTGCGACGTTCTCGGTCTTGCCCAGCACCGGTGGCGGCGGCGCGGGATCCGCGAGCGTCTGGAACGTCTGGTCCGGCCCGTCGGTCGTTCCCGAGCCGTTGGTGGCGACCAGCCGCACGTGGTACAGCGCGTTGGGGACCAGGCCGCTCAGCCGCGCCGACACCGGCTGGGCCGTGGAATCCGCCGGGATGCTGATCGCGGTCGACTGGGTGTAGGTGACCGGCCCGCCACCGCTGTACTTGGGATCGAGCCCGTACTGGAACTCCGCGCGCGTGGCAGTGCCGTTCGGGTTCACCGAACCCGACACCGACGCGCTGGTGCTGCTGCGCACCGCCGGCGCGCTTGGCGTGACGACCGGCGCGTAGGCGTTCGAGGCCGGTTGCTCGCGGCTGGCGGTGTCGGTGCCGCTCGTACCGTTGCTGTCGGACAACGTACCTGACCACGAACCACCGTCGGTTGAGATCGTGACGCTGAAATACGCCTTGTAGCTGCCGTCGGTCTCGGTCAGCGTGAGCGTGCTGCCCGACAGCGAGCCGGCCACCGATCCGCCGATGTTGTCGGTACCGCTAACCGAGCTAGAGGCTTGCGCCTGGCTGAGCGTCAGCGTTTCCGCGTAGGTCTCGCCCGCGCAGGAGCCGGCCGTACAGTCATACACCGCGTGCCATGTGCCTGTCACGTTCACGCCGGCGGCGAGCGCTGAACCGCCCGCCACCAGCGCCGCGAGCGCGCCCACTGCCAAGGTGGCGACCAGGGCGGCCCGTAGCTGAAATGAGTGCGGCTCACCGGCTCGTCTGATCACTGCGGCTGTCCAGTCTGTGGAGGGTTAGGTGGTGGGAGTCTCGTACGTCCGAGGCTGGTGAACGTGGCCGGGGTGACCTCGAGCACGTTGACGGCGAGGTCGGCGAACAGGCCTGCGGGCTCGAGGTCGCTGTCGCGGTAGCCTTGGCCGTCGCGGCGGTCGAGGATCGAGAGCACGCCGATTGGTCGTCCGGCGCGTTGCAGCGGGACGACCAGCATGGTGTACGGGACGTATCCGGTGCCGGCGGCGATGCGGGCGCCGAAGCGCGGGTCGGCGCGGCAGTCTTCGATGGCTTCGCCGACTGCGGTGGCGACCACGCGTCCGGCGATGCCGGTGCTTGGGGGTAGTCTGACGCCGACGATTTCGCGCGCGCCGGCGCCCCAGGCGGATTGGTAGACGAGCTCTCCCGTGGTCTCGTCGGTCAAGGCGATTGATGCTGCGGCTGCGCCGAAGACGCCTGCCGCGGTGTGCACGACGGCTTCCATCAGGGTTCGCGACGCGTCGGGGTCGTCGATCGAGACGGCGAGCGAGATCCCGGTCTTGGTCCGCAGTGGGGCGCCGAGTGCTCGTGCGAATGCTGCGACCGACGCGACTCGTCGTTCGGGGATCATCTCCAGCCCGGCGGCGAGCGTGCGTTCGAGCTCGGGTGTTATGTCGGCGACGACGCTGGAGAGCTTGGTCTGATCGGCGTATTTGGGGGCGCGGCCGGTGAGCAGTGTCCAAAGCGTCGCGGCGAGGCCGAACACGTCGGTGCGGGGCGAGACGCTGTCGCCGGCGAAGACTTCGGGCGCCATGAAGCGGGGGGTGCCGATCCCCACTGTTCCTTGGGATTCCGTGCCGTCGTCGAGGGGTCGGGCGATACCGAAGTCGACGAGCACGACGCCTGCCTGGCCGAGGATCATGTTCTGCGGTTTGACGTCGCGATGAATGATCTGTTGGTCGTGGACGTATTCCAGCGCTTCGCATGCTTCGCGTACGTATTCGATCGCCTGATCGACGGGCAGTCCGGGGGTCCCGCGCTGCTTGAGCAGCCGCCCCAGGTCGATGCCGTGCACGAGCTCCATTACGAGGTATTGACCGTTGGGGGCTGAGAAGTGGTCGAGGATCCGTACGACGCGGGGGTGCTGCAGGCTCGCGAGGAGCCTCGCCTCGACTTCGAAGCGCTGGTCGTGTTGGGGGCTCGTCGACTGCTTGAGCGCTACTTCGTTGCCAGTTTGGACATCGATCGCGCGGTATACGGCGCCCATCGAGCCGGCAGATATAGGTTCCAGTACGCGATAGCGGTCCTTGAGCGTGAGCCCGAGCACCTGCGAGGCGGTTCTGAATTCGCTCACGAGACCGAGCCTACCGAGAACCACGACGGGCGAGTCACGATCGAACTCCCGAAGCCTGGCCCCGAAGTCCTAGTAGGCCGCGTAATCCTGCTTGGTGAAGGTGTAGCCCTGCTTGGTGAGAGCGCCGAGCGCGGCGTGCAGCGCCGAGGAGCCGGCCGTGACCCCTTGCCCGGCGCGCGTGTATGCGCCGCTGTCGGCGGCGGCCGCGGCCGCCGCCGCGGCCGTGTACTGCGTCGCGAGCTTGCCGAGCGCCGCGACCAGGGCGTTGTTGGCGTCCTGGACCTCAGGGGAAAGTTGGGTCGCGCTCAACGCGCTCGCGGCTTGCTGGTAGGCAGCTGCCAGTTTCCGTGCCGCTGCCGCTTGCGCGCTCGGTGTGCGGGCGCTTGACAGGGCGCCGGCCGGTCCGCTCGTCGCTGCGTCCAGGGTCGTGAACGTGGCCGACAGCTCGCGGGCGTAAGCGGTGCTCGGCCCGAGCGGATACGGCGTCGCGCCAACGAGCCGCAGCGTATCGGCGATCTGCGCGCACTGTCCCTGGAAGCCACGCGGACCGCGAGCGGACTCCCAGCACGTCACAGTCGCCACCCCGGCGCTGGTCGGGACAGCGAACAGCGTCAGCGGACCGTCGAGCCCGCGGACCATCAGCCCCGAATACCGGTAGCCCTGGAGCGCACCGATGCGCACCGCATCCGCCGCCGGCAGGCCGCCCTCGAGGTTGGCCCGCAACGACGAGCTTACGAGCGTCGGCCCGGCCGCGTCGGTGACCTCCCCCGCCGTCAGCGCTGCATTCGCCTGCGGCGGGGTCAGGACCAGCGGGCTGCTGAACGTCATCCAAGGCACCTGCGCGCCCGTGGTGCCAAGCTGCCAGCCCGACGGGTAGCGAAGCTGAACCTGCCCGAGGGTTGCGGTGTTCACGAACGTCGAAGGCGCTTTCTTGGTGGCGCTGTGCCCGGCCAGGAAGCCGGCGGCGATCGCCACCGCGACCAACAGCCCGAAAACCGCCAGCGCCCCGCGCGCGATTCGCCGTGGCGAAGCGCCCGCCGTCGCCAGCGCTGCGGGCTCCACGGCGGCCTCAGCGGGGGCCGCGGCGTCGGCGAGCCGCGTAGTCCCTGCGGCGGCGGGCGCACCCGCCGCCTTGACGGTCGCCGCGGCGCGCGGCACGTACGTCGCCTGGGCCCTCTCCTCGACGCCCTGCGCCCGGCTGAGCCGGGTTTCCTGGGACGCCAACTGCTGGGACCCCGATCCGAGCGCGCGCGACGCCGCCCGGATCAGCTCCGTGGCGGAGGAGGGCCGCTCTTCGGGTTCCTTCGCCATGCCCGCGGCGATCACTTCATCGAGCGCCGCCGGGAGCTCCGGACGGCGTTGGCTGACCCGCGGCGGCGGCTCCATCACGTGCGCATGGATCGTGGCCGCCTCGTTTGGCTTGGGGAACGGGACCTCGCCGGTGAGGCACTCGCAGAGAACCGCCGCGAGGGCATAGATGTCGCTCGCAACGGTCGCCGGATCGCCCTGAATCTGCTCCGGGGCGACATAGTCGATCGTCCCGATGAACTGGCCCGTGCCGGTCAGCCGCGCCGCTTCGTCGGGGGCTTTGATCAGACCGAAGTCCGCCAGATAGGCATGGTCGCCGTGACCGATGAGGATGTTCTGTGGCTTGATGTCACGGTGGATCAAACCCAGCGCATGGGCTGAGTCAAGCGCCTGCGCGACCTGCGCGAGCAACCGCAGGCTACGACGCGGATCAAGCTCGCCAGCGAGGATCAGGCGCTTCAGCGTCGGGCCATCGATCAGGCGCATTGCCAGAAACAGGCCGTGCTCGGTCTGGCCCGCCTCGTACACGGTCACGATGTGCTGATGATCCAGGGCCGCCTGCAACTGGCCCTCACGCTGGAACCGGGCGCGGAAGCCCGGATCGTTACTCAACCCCGAAGCCAGCAGCTTCAGCGCGACCACGCGATCCAACGAGAGCTGCGTCGCCCGGTAGACGACACCCATCCCCCCCTCACCAAGCTCGCCATCGATGCGATACCCGGCGAGGACCGTGCCCTTCTCAATCAAGACAGGCTGCTCGATCGACAAGTCCGCAAACCATCAGGCGGCGGCTGCCAGCCTCCTGAGTAGCGCTCCGAGACACCCCCAAGCCCCACGATCACTGGATCACGACTGTCGTACCCGTCTGCGTCGGGGTAGGAGCAGGGGTAGGCGTTGGCGTAGGGGCAGGGGTCGGGGTAGCCGTGGCAGTCTGAGCCGGCGCCGCGGGGACCTGAGTCTGCTGGCTGGCGGCCGGCTGGGTTTGCGCAGCGGAGGACGTTTGCTGCTGGACGACCGGCGGCATGCGCTCCGCCGGCAACGACACGATGGCCGGCGCGCGGACCACCGGTGAGGTCACGCGGGCTAGCCCGAACACTGACGGAACCGCCGTAGCACTGCTCGAGGAAGCGCTGATCTTGCCGACCGCGAAAGCGGCGGCGAACAGCGCCACCAAAGCGACCAGCATCAGCGCAAACCGCACCCGCAGCGCAGGAGTCAATGGCATGACGTCCTCGGCGTGCGCGACCCGGGCTCCATGCAGAACACCTGCTTAGCAAAATGCGGCGGAGTCAAGAACGTGTACTGGACCAAGGTTCCGATGGAGCCTGGCGCGCTGACCCGGATCTGGAGCTTCGAGCCCGGCGGCATCAGCACGCCCTTGAGCCCCGGGAACGACACGGTGGGTGATCCATGCCTCCCGATGTTCTTGGACTCGGGACGGCACAGGTCGCCGCAATTGACCTCGACGTGAGTCCCGTTCGAGGTGGCAACCGTCAGCGAAGACAGCACCCATGCGGCGCCGGATGCGGTCGTGGTCGCGGCGATCGTCGGCGTCGCCGACAGCCGCGCGGGAGGCGGAATGAAGTATCCAAACAGGATCCGGAGCAGGCCTGCGGCGCCGTTGACGCCGCCGACCTGGATCGTGTACGCGAGACCTGCTTTGACGTTCACGGCCAGCTCTTCAGACGGAAAGTCCGACGTGTGCTGGCACTGCAACACCGTCGGCGTCGGCAACGGCGCCTTCACGTTGAAGGTATACAGCGCGATGACGTTGTCGTAGCCGGACGTCTGGATCTCAACGCTGCCGTTGGCCTGCGGGTAGAAGTCGTACCAGATCGTATTGCCGTAGCTGACGCCGTCGCAGGTGGTTATCTCCGGCGGGCCGGAAGGACACGAGCCCAGTCCGCACGGATCAAAGATGTTCGGCTGGACGGTCGCGTTCGTCGTGTTACGGACGTCCTCGAAATTGTCGACCGAGTTGAGCTTCGTCCCGGGCGCATTGAATTCCAGCGAATCGAGGTAATTGTCATTGATCGGCGGCGCAACCGGACTACTCGCCTGGGCCGCGGCGAGAGCAGCCGCCGCCAAGGCCAAGACCAGCACCGCTATCCCTATAAGAACTGATCGGTAGCGCGTCATCATCGCAATCTGCCCCCATTGGCCTCTACAGCACCGGCGATCATACCTGATCCCCGGCAGCTCAAAAGGCGGTTCCTCCTCCCAGGCGCGTGCGATGGTTGCTCCTACCAGGCGCCGCGATGATGCGTCGCACATGACGCTTCGATTCAGATAGTTTCACCACTCATGCCGTGGATTCAGGTATTCGCAGTATTCGTCGTGTCGCACCTGGTCGGCGACTACATGTTGCAGACCGATTGGCAGGCGATCCACAAGCGAGGCGGCTTGACTGGCGCGCCGGTCCAGCGCCGTGCGCTCGCGTCACATGCGATCACGTACACGCTGGCGTACGTGCCCGGCTTGGTGTGGCTGTGGCCCAGCCTGCACTTCGGGGTGATCGGCGTTGCCGCGCTGATCGGCGTTCCGCACCTGATCCAGGACGATGGACAGCTGCTGGCGCTGTACGCGAAGCGCATCAAGAAGGCCGACATCACCACCAACCAATCGCTTGGTGCCGCGCTCGACCAGTCGTTTCACTTGCTCGCGCTGTTCCTCACCGCGCTGATCGCGGGGCGATGAAGCGCTCGACGCAGCCGTGGCGGCAGTCTCGCCAACCGGCGTCCGGACGGTGCCACGACGTTTGACGAAGACCGGGGGTGTCAGATACCCTCGCGACTTAAATCACGATTGCGGGGTACAAATGAGTGAAAGCGCTTCAGATGCGACGACTGCCGAAGCGGTGATCCGTGCCGTCGACGAGATGCCTGCCGACACCAGGCGAGGCGGCGACGTGCGCGCGCTGCTCAGCCCGAAGACGGCGGGGTCTACCTCCGGGTTCATGGGCGTTGCCACGATCGCACCCGGCGATCGGATCAGCGAGCACTACCACCCGTACTCCGAGGAGTTCATCTACGTCATCAGCGGCAAGCTCGATGCACAATTGAACGGGGTCTCACACGAGCTGAAAGCGCGCCACGCACTGCTGATCCCGATCAACCTCCGCCATCGGCTGGTCAACGACGGTGAGGAGGACGTATCGATCGTCTTCCATCTGGGGCCGCTGGCGCCGCGCCCCGAGCTTGGCCACGTGGATACCGAGTAGGCGCCGAAGGTGGGGGACTTCGGTGATTGGTTTGAGAGCACTCAACTGATGGGCGACAGGAGGGGGGCGCGATGGGCTTGAGACGAACCGCGGTCACGGGAATCGGCGTCGTGGCACCCGGTGGGGCCACACGCGAGGCTTTCTGGGAGCAGATCACGGCCGGTCGCACGGCGACGCGAAAGATCACCGCGTTCGATGCGAGCGGCTTCCGCTCCCAGATTGCCGCGGAGGTTGACTTCGATCCACTGCAGGCCGGACTCGACGAGCACCAGAAGCGACGGCAGGATCGTTACATCCAGTTCGCGACGGCGGCTGCGATCGAGGCCACAGCCGACTCGGGTCTCGATTTCGACGCGGTCGATCACGATCGCATGGGTGTCTGTCTGGGCTCGGCGGTGGGCGGGACGATCGTGCTCGAAGATGGCTTTGTGGCGGTCTCGAATCGCGGCCGGGAGTGGCTGGTCGACCCTGAGTACGCGCTGCCGTTCCTCTACCAGGGACTGATTCCCAGCTCGCTTGCAAGTGAAGTTGCGCTCAGGTTCGAGGCGCACGGCCCGGCGGTGGTCATCTCGACCGGTTGCACGTCGGGGGTCGACGCGATCGGATACGGCCACCAGATGATCCAGGACGGCGAGGCCGACATCGTCATCTCCGGCGCCGCGGAGTCGCCGGTGTCGCCGATCTCGATGGCCTGCTTTGACCCGATCAAGGCGACCTCGCAGCGCAATGACGATGCGGCGCACGCCTCGCGGCCGTTCGATCGTGACCGCGATGGCTTCGTGATGGGCGAGGGGAGCGCGATCCTGATCCTCGAGGAGTTCGAGTCCGCGCTTGCGCGTGGGGCCCACATCTACTGCGAGGTGGTCGGGTACGGGACCCGCGGTAACGCGTTTCACATGACGGGCCTGCGGCCGGACGCGCTCGAGATGAGCGAGGCGATCCTGGATGCGATGCGCCAGGCGGGGATCGAGCCGCAGGACATCGACTACATCAATGCCCACGGCTCCGGCACCAAGCAGAACGACCGACACGAGACCAATGCGTACAAGAACACGCTGGGCGAGCAGGCGTACAAGATCCCGATCAGCTCGATCAAGTCGATGATCGGACACTCGCTCGGTGCGATCGGCGCGATCGAGATGGCCGCGTGCGCGCTGGCGATCGACCGCGGCGTCGTGCCTCCGACCGCCAACTGGGAGAACCGAGACCCGGAGTGCGACCTCGACTACACGCCGAACACGGCGGTCCGCAAGACGATCCGCACCGCGCTCTCGACCGCGAGCGGCTTCGGCGGCTTTCAGTCGGCGATGATCATGTCCCTGCCTGACGAAGTCCGGGACGTGTCGGCATGAGCTACACGACAACCCCCGATCCGAGTCGCCGGTCAGTGATCAGCGGCGTCGGCGTCGTCGCCCCCAACGGGATCGGCACCGAGGCGTGGTGGGAGGCGACGAAGGCCGGTACCAGCGGGATCGACCGGATCAAGCGCTTCGATCCGTCCAAGTACTCGACCCAGCTCGCGGGCGTGGTCGACGAGTTCGATGCGGGCGATTGGATCGAGCGGCGCCTGCAGGTGCAGACGGACCGCTGGACCCATATGGCGCTGGCGGCCACCCAGATGGCCTTCGCGGATGCCAAGTTCGACCCGGCCGAGTTCGACGAGTGGTCGACGAGCGTGATCACGGCGAGCTCCTCGGGCGGCAACGAGTTCGGTCAGAAGGAGATCCAGGCGCTCTGGGGCAAGGGCCCTAAGTTTGTCGGCGCGTACCAGTCGATCGCATGGTTCTACGCCGCTACGACCGGACAGATCTCGATCAAGCACGGACTCAAGGGTCCCTGTGGCGTCGTGATCGCGGAAGGGGCCGGTGGCCTCGAAGCGCTGCAACACGCTCGGCGTACGATCAGGCGTGGCGTCGACACGGTCGTCGGCGGTGGCTTGGAGGCCCCGGTCGGCCCCTACGCCCTGACGTGTCAGATCGGCAACGGCTACCTCAGCACCGCGAGCGACCCCAAACTGGCGTACAGACCGTTCGATCGTCTCGCAAACGGCTACGTTCCCGGTGAGGGCGGCGCAATCCTGCTGGTCGAGAGCACCGATCGCGTCGCACAGCGAGCAGCAGCGACGGTATACGCCGAGCTCGCCGGCTACGGGGCGACCCAGGATGCGCACCACTGGGGCGAGCCCGCTCCGGACGGGGTTCAGCTTGCGCGCGCGATCACCGTGGCGCTGGCGGACGCTGGGATCTCCGCTGCGGACCTCGACGTCGTGTTCGCCGACGCGTTCGGCGTGCCGGCGTACGACACGGTCGAAGTGGCGGCGATCCGCAAGGCGCTCGGGAAGCGCGCTGACGACGTGCCGGTGACCGCCCCCAAGACGATGGTTGGTCGGTTGTACGCCGGCGGCGCCTCGCTTGACGTCGCCGCCGCGGCGTTGGCGATCCGCGACGGTGTGATCCCGCCAACCGTGAATCTCGATCACCCGGCCGACGGTTTTGAGCTCGACTTCGTAACCGAGACGCGTGCAGCGAAGCTCGCTAACGCCCTCGTCATTGCTCGGGGGTACGGAGGTTTCAACGCGGCGCTTGTGTTGCGCCACGCCGAATAGCGGTGCATGGATTTGTAGATCTCGTGCGGCCGTCGCCGGACATATCCTCGTTGCTGACCTCGGCGAGCGCCGGCGCACCCGATGCGCCGGCGCTGGTGCATGGCGAAACGACGATGACCTTCCGGGAGCTAGCCGCCGCCGCCGACCGGCTCGCGGCGACGCTGGGGGTGGCACCCGGAGAACGCGTGGTGGTCGTCGCGCCCAACGTGCCAGCCCTCGTGGTCGGCGTGTTTGCAGCGTGGCGAGCGGGTGCCGTGGCGGTGCCGCTCAGCGCGAGGTTGCGGCGGTTCGAGCTCGAGCGCGCGTTCGCCAACGCCGAGCCGGCGATTGTCGTATCGACCGCGGCTCAACCGGGGTTCGCGCTCGCCGAGGAGATCGCGGCAATCGCCAACCGGGTGCCGACGCTGCGTGCCTGCATGGTCCTCGACGACCTTGGCGGCGTCGTGCACGAGTCCCGCCAACCGGCACCGCGCCCCTCTGCGCCGTCTGCACCGGAGCTGGCAGCGATCATGTACACATCCGGTAGCACCGGCGAGCCGAAGGGCGGACTCGCGTCGCACGCGTTCGCGGCGGCGATGGCCCGCAATCTCGCCGACCTGCTCGGAGACGACGCGAGCGCGCCATACTGCCTGGTCGTGCCGGCTTCGCACGCCTTCGGACTGGGCTGCCTGCTGTGCGGGGTCGCTGCCGGCGCGACCGCGGTGATGGTCGACGCCACCGCGTCCCTCGAACCGCTCACGCGGGCGCTGCAGCGCAGCAGCGCGCGGGTCCTGCACGGCTCCCCGGCGCTGTTTGCGCGGCTGCTGCGCGCCGGCACCGCGCCTGGCGTACAGAGTGGCTTCGTAGCTGGTTCGTTGTGCTCGCCCGAGGTCCTGCGGACACTCGAGGAGCGGGGCGCGCGCATCCTCAACGTATTCGGCATGACCGAGATCGGTGCCGCGACCTCCTGCCGCCAGGACGACCCCCCGCAGACGCGCTACCACACGGTTGGCCGGCCACTGCCGGGCTATGAAGTCCGCGTCGTTGCGACCGAATCCCTTGGCGACGCCTTCACCGAACCAGATGCTGGCTTGCCAGGCAATGCTGACTTGCCAGGCAATGCTGGCTTGCTGGGCGAGATTCAGGTCCGTAGCGGTTACCTGCCCACCGGATATCACGGGCGCCCCTGGAGCGAAGCGGAGTTCGCCGACGGGCAATGGTTCAGGACCGGCGATCTCGGTGAGCTCGATGCGGCTGGCAACTTGATCATCGCGGGCCGCGCCAAGGAGCTGATCCACGTCGGCGGCTTCAACGTGTTCCCGGCCGATGTCGAGAGCTTCCTGCTCACTCACCCTGCGATCGAGCAGGCCGTTGTGATTGGCGCACCGCATCCCGTCCTGGGGGAGGCGGCGCAGGCGTTCGTCGTGCCGGCGGCCGGGTCCGCGCTCGAGCCTCGCGAGGTCGTCCGCTTCGCGCGGAGCGGGATCGCCGGATACAAGGTCCCGTATTCCGTGCGAATACTCGACGCGCTGCCGCTGTTGGCGTCCGGCAAACCAGACCGGCGCGCGCTTGCGCAACTGGCTCGGCCCCGGGCCAGCGTCGCAGATGGGCTCGAGCGGGTCACGAACTGATGACCGACATTTCGGGACTCGCTCGCAGTACGATCTTCGCCGGCCTCCGCGCGGCGCAACTCGAGCTAATTGCTGAGCAGGCCCATCCGCGCAGCTTTGAGCCGGGAGCGCAGCTCTGCAGAGCCGGCGAGCAAAGCGAAGCCTGCTGGGTGATAACCGGTGGCCTCCTCGACGTCTTCGGTCCAAGCGGTGGAGCCGAGCTCGGCGAGGTTCTCGCCCGCCGCCGTAGGGGAGCCACCGTCGGCGAGCTGGGCGTGATCCTCGGTGAGCCGCAGACCGAGACGGTGATCGCGAGCATCGAAACGACGACGCTCGAGCTGGGGGCGGCGCACCTGCGGGAGCTCGCACAGCAGTACCCGAGGATTCTGGTCAACGTGCTGCGGACCGCGTACGAGCGCGCCGCGCACGCGCGCGAGCGCAGCGCCGAGCGCGAGCTCGGGGAAACCGTGGCGGTGGTCACGGGGCCGTCGTTGTCGCGCGCGCTTCCCGGCCTGATCGCTACCGCACGCCGTGCCAGCCCCCGCTCGGTCACCGCGCTCGACCGCAGGTTCTCGTTCGCCGGGGCTGTGACGGCGGCCGACGAGCTCGCGTCGGCGCACGCCACCGTGCTGCTGCCCTCGGAGCTGGACACCGAGGCAGTCGCCGTGCTCCTACGCGAAGCTGACCGCGTCGTGGCACTGGCGGGCAGCGCCCGCGAGGTTGCCGAGTTGGGCGCGCTGCGGCGCGCCCCAGGAGTGCAGGCCGACGTCGAGGTCGTGCTCGCGGGCCCGGAAGCGCTGCAAGCCAGTCGCGGATGGCCCGCGCAAGCGCCGCTGCGAGTGGTCCGTACCTGCGCCCTGCGCGACGGTGGCGTGCTCGGCGCCACCGACGTGTCGTGGCTGGCCCGGCATCTGACCCGTACGAAGGTCGGGTTGGCGCTTGGCGCCGGCGGCGCCAAGGGGTACGCACACATCGGCGTTCTCCAGGTACTCGAAGAGGCCGGCTACGTGGTCGACTGCGTCGCGGGCAGCAGCATCGGCGCGATCGTCGGCACATGCCTGGCGCTCGGCGCCAGCGCGGCGGAGATCGAGGCGACGCTGCGCGGCGCCTTCGATCCACCGGCCGTCGCGGAGATCTTCAAGACCTCGCTCTCGGGCCGTTCGTCGGGCCTCGAGGTGATGACCAAGCTGCTGCGCCAGACGACCGCCGACCGTACGTTCGCCGACACCGTGATCCCGCTGACGATCATGGCCGTGGACCTGTCCGCGCGCGCACCGGCGCCGTTGCGGGACGGACCGCTCTGGGAGGCGCTGCTTGCGGCCACGGCGTTGGCTGGAGTGTTCCCGCCGCGCGAGCAAGACGGGAAGCGGCTGGTAGATGGACTTGCGCTGGTGCCGGTCCCGACGGGCTCGGTCGTTGAGGACGGCGCGGATGTGACCGTGTCGGTGAACCTGATCGGTCGCGAGACACTCAGCGCCTGGCCGGGGAGCTCGCCCCCTGATGTGACAGACACACGGCGCCGCCGCGGGGTCCTCGACAACCTGCTCGAGGTGATGGACCTGAGCCAGTTGGCCGAGAGCGTACGCCACGCTGAACTGGCCGACGTGGTCATCACTCCCCGATTCGGACCTGGCGAGTGGCGTGACTTCCACCTTGCCGACCTGTACCTTGCCGCGGGTCGCGCGGCGGCCGAGGAACAGCTCCCAACGCTGCGCTCGCTGGCTCTGCCGGCAATCGTCGAAACCGCATCCAACTCAGAAGGAGAAAGCATTGCCCGAGCAGACGCAATTCGGTTTTGAGGACCTCAAGCGGATTCTGGTCGATCGCGTCGGCCTGCCCGAAGATGCCGTTAAGGACGACCCCGACCTGACGTTCGACGAGATGGGGTTGGACTCACTCGCGTTCGTCGAGATCCAGCTGGCGATGGAGCAGGAGTACGGCTTCACGATCTCCGACGAGGACGCCGAGCAGATCCACAGCGTCGGCGAGGCGATCGCCTACGTCAATCGCCGTCTGGCCGAGCAGGACTGACGCGATGGCCGCGCACACCGACAATTCGGTCGATATCGCCGCCCCCTTGCCGTTCGTCTGGGAGCGGATGATGGACATCGAGGACTGGCCCAACCTGTTCAGCGAGTACGCGAAGGCCGAGGTAGTCGAATCAGAGGGGAACCGGATCGTGTTTCGGCTCACGACACATCCCGACCCCGAGTACAACGGGCAGGTATGGAGCTGGACCTCGGAGCGGATCGCCGACCCAGCCAGCTACAGCTCGAAGTCGCGCCGGATCGAGACGGGCCCATTTGCGCACATGAGCATCGAGTGGTACTTCGAGGAGATCGACGGCGGCACGCGCATGCGCTGGGTGCAGGACTTCTCGATGAAGCCAGAGGCGCCGGCCAACGACGAGCAAGCCGAGGGGTACATGAACAAGAACACGAAGGTGCAAATGGGCGTGGTCAAGGAGCGCCTCGAGGCGCGAGCCGCGGAGGCCGGCTCATGAGCGTCAAGCGAGGTCTGATCGTCGCGCGGATCAAGCCCGGTTCGCAGGAAGCGGTCGCACGGATCTTCGCCGAGTCAGACGAGACCGAGCTACCGCGCATCACCGGTGTGCGCCACCGCGGCCTGTACGTGCTCGACGACATCTACATCCACTTGGTGGAGACCGACGACGAGTTCGCCGCGACCGTCGACAACGTGCGGGACCACGAGCTCTTCAAGGACATCTCAAAGAAGCTGGATCCGTACATCCAGCCCTACAACCCCGAGACCTGGAAATCGCCGAAGGACGCCCAGGCACGCGAATTCTACAGTTGGGATCCGCCCGAGAGCGGAGACACTTAGCGCATGGCGGCGCTTGCTTTCGTGTTTCCCGGCCAGGGGTCGCAGAAGGTCGGTATGGGCGCAGAGCTCGAAGCGGAGCGACCTGAGCTGTTCGAACGGCATCTGGCGAGTGCGGACGAGGTCTCGGGTCTGCCGATCCGGCGCTACTGCAGGGAGGGCCCGATCGAGCAGCTCACTCGCACCGACGTCGCCCAGCCGGCGCTGTTCGCCGTGTCGCTGGCGCTGGCCGAGGCGGCGGCCGAGATCGGGCTGAGGCCCGATTACGTGGCGGGGCACAGCCTCGGCGAGTACACCGCGGCCGTCGTCGCTGGAGCTCTCAGCGCGCAGGACGGCTTACGGGTGGTCTGCGAACGTGGACGGCTGATGGCCGGCATCCAGTCCGAGCGTCCGGGAGCGATGGCGGCGATCATCGGGCTGACGCGCGAGCAGCTTGAAGAGCTCTGCCGTCAGGCGAGCGCCGCCGGGGCCGCGAGTGTCGCGAATCTCAACTCGCCGACGCAGATCGTCGTGTCCGGCGAGCAGGCAGGGATCACGCGCTTGATCGAGCTTGCCAAGACCGCGGGCGCCAAACGCGCCGTGCCCCTCCAGGTTGGCGCCGCCTTTCACAGCGAGCTGATGGTGCCTGTGCAGGAGCGGCTGCGCGAAACAGTTGAGAAGGTCGAGTTCGCGGACCCCGCGACGCCGCTGGTCGCGGTCTGCTCCGCGCGAGTGCTGCGGACCGGACACGACATCCGCGAGGCGCTCCTGACCCAGATCGTCAGTCCGGTGCGCTGGGTCGAGGTCGTTGAGACGCTCGCCGGCGAGGGTTGCGACGCGTTCCTCGAGGTCGGGCCCGGCCGCGTACTGAGCGGGCTGATCCGGCAGGTCGCGCCCGGCGTGCAGACAGCGGCTGCCGACAGCGTCGAGAAGCTGGCGGAGTACGCGCAAGGTTCGGCGTGAGCGGTTACGGATACGTGCTCGATGTGCGGGTCACGCCCGGCGCCGAGGAGCAGTTGCGCGGGGCGTACGCGGCGCTGGCCGCGCGCGTGCGCGTGCAGCCGGGGTTGATCAGCCACTCGCTCTGCCAGTCGGCCGACGACGGCGAGCGCTGGCTGGTGATCAGCGAGTGGGAGTCCGTCGAGGCGTCCGATTCCTGGGATCGATCCGCTGAGCACGCGCGACTGATTGGACCGATGCGGGCCTGCTTTGCATCGGCGTCGCGGACCAAGTTCGACGTTCGCGACGGCGTGCGGCCGGCCGGCGTGGAACCCTGACTCAGAGCCTGTCCGAGGACAGGCTCTCATTGCCGTTTCCCGCGCGAAGTTACTAGGTTGCATTGCGGTTGGAGATGACCTACGATCCCCCCGGGCTGCGTCCGCATCTGCGGAGCATGTTCAGCCGGGGGCTTGTCTGGCCCTAGCCACGTTCCGCGGAAAGGGGAGGTTGTGAGTATCTCTCGAGAGAAGTCGATCGTCGAGATCGGGTCGCTGCGCCCGCTAGCCGACAGTTACGACGTTGCGATCCTCGGTGGCGGGCTCGCGGGCCTGACACTCGCCATCCAGATCAAGCGCCAGCGTCCCGAGACCAGCGTTGCGGTGCTCGAGAAGCGCGAGGGACCGGCACCGCTGGCCGCTTTCAAGGTGGGCGAATCGACCGTCCCGTCGGGTGCCGAGTACTTCGCCGAGTATGTCGGGATGCGTGACCATCTCCTCAAGGAGCAGCTGCGCAAGTGCGGGCTGCGGTACTTCCCGCCAGCGGACGACGGAAACCGGGACATCACTCAGCGTGTCGAGTTCGGACCACCCGTGTACCCCCCCCATGACAACTTCCAGGTCGACCGTGGCCTGTTCGAGAACAAGCTCGCCGCGCGCGCGCGGTCGCTCGGCGCCGACGTGGCACAGGGCTCCCGGGTGCGCGGGGTGGAGCTCGGTGACGTGCATCAGGTGACTTTCGAGCAGTTTGGGACAGAAGCTGCGACGAAGGCGCGCTGGGTCGTCGATGCAACCGGCCGGTCGAGCTTCTTGAAGCGCAAGCTTGGCCTGGAGGCCGAGTCCGGGCATCACATCAACTCGTCGTGGTTCCGGCTCAGCGGCGGCCTCGACCTCGAGGACTGGGGCCGCGAGAACGAGGCATGGATGAAGCGGATGCCGCAGCCCGGGCTGCGCAAGTTCAGCACCAATCACCTGATGGGCGAGGGCTATTGGGTGTGGCTGATTCCGCTTTCGACGGGTCCGATCAGCATCGGTGTATGCGCCGACCCGCGCATACACCCGTTCGACGAGATCAACTCGTTCGATCGCCTGCTCGGTTGGCTGCGCGAGCATGAGCCCCAGCTTGCGGCATCGGTCGAGAACCGGCTCGAGGACGTGGAGGACTTTCTGCGCGTCGAGGACTTCTCGTACGGGGTGAAGCAGGCGTACTCGACCGATCGGTGGTCGCTGGTTGGTGAGGCAGGAGCCTTCGCCGATCCGTTCTATTCACCCGGCTCGGACTTCATCGGTTACGGCAACACGTTCACCAGCGATCTGATCGTTCGTGACCTCGACGGCGAGGACATCGCGGAGTACGTCGCCCGTTACAACGACCTGTATCAGCGCACGTTCGAGCACGTGATCTCTCGCTACCGCGATTCGTACCCGGTCTTTGGCAACGCGTGGGTTCTGTCCGGGTTGCTGACCTGGGACTTCTACTCCAATCACACCGGCATCGTCCTGAGCTTCGTCAAGCACAAGCTCACCGACCGCGCGTTTATGGAGAAGGCTGACCCGTACCTGAATCAGCTGTTCGCGTTGAACATCAACATGCACAAGCTGTTCCGGGAGTGGCACGTTCTCGAGCGCAAAGGACACGAGCCCGGGATGCCACCGCCATTTCCGCTCATGCTCGAAGCGCTGTTCGGCCTCGTCAAGGAGCTTCCGGATGATGAGTCGCTGCTGGCCGAGTTGCGCCGCGAGGTCCGAGCTTCGGAGGCGCTGGCGGTCGCCATCTTCTCATGGGCCGCGAAGGCGCTGCCGGAGGCCCTGCCGACCGATCGGCCGATCAATCCTTACGTCTTGAGCCTCGATCCCGCGAGGTGGGAAGCCGACGGCCTGTTCGACCCCTCGGGCATCACGGTTGACGACGCCAAGGATCTCGCCAAGTTCGTCGACTGCATTTGGGACTCCTCGGTCGTCGTCCCCCTCGGCCCGCCGCCCGGTGTGGGTGGTCCGCCGCCCGGCGTGGGCGGCCCGCCGCCCGGCGTCGGTGGTCCGCCGCCCGGCGTGGGTGGTCCGCCGCCCGGTGTGGGTGGTCCGCCGCCCGGTGTGGGTGGTCCGCCGCCCGGTGTGGGTGGTCCGCCGCCCGGCGTGGGTGGTCCGCCGCCCGGCGTGGGTGGTCCGCCATAAGGCTGAGACCGCGCGGGGAGCCTTGGACGTTGACATCGCTATGCGGTCAACGTCCAAGGCTGCTCGAATGCCCCGATTCGGCTCGATCGTCCCTCCTGGTCGCCCGGCCCCAGCCGCACACTGGGTTATTGAGACAGGCTCTTAGCTTAGGGCGCGCGCTTAGGGCGCCCGCAGAAATTACTGGCGCAATCCGGCGAGTGGCTAGGCCGAAGGGGGAACTTCGGGCTAGGCGTGTCTGGCGTCGCCGGCTCGCCCGATAATACCGGGAGTATGTGAGGGCGAGCCGGCGGCGTCAGGCGCGTCCAGACGCCGTCGGAAACGCCAGTAACTTCTGCGGGTGCCCTTAGACCTCGTATGTGAGCGTCTGGGCGAGCATCGACCACGCCGCCCGGGCGGGGAGGCGACGGAGCATCGCGTCACGCACGCGGATCAGTTGCGGGTTGCTCAAGAACAGGACTCGGCCGCGACGCCGAGAGGTCAGCACCACACCGGAGGTATGCGGAATCCGCGCCTGCTGGTAGCGGGTCAACGCGTGAGCCAGCATCCGCTGATCGCGCAAGCCGTCGGTGAGCGCCAGCTCCTTCGCGAGTGCGACTGAATCCTCCATCGAGATCCCGGCGCCCTGGCCGACGAACGGACTGGTGAGATGCGCGGCGTCGCCGAGCAGTGCCACGCGGCCATTCACCCAGACGCGCTCGGGGTTACGATCGTAGATGTCGGTCCTGATGATCTCTGCTGCCGGGGTGGCTGCGACGACTTGGCGCGTCAGCGCCGGTAGCTCGCTCAGGTAATCGGCCAGCATGCCGTGGAGCTCGTCGACCGAATCCTCGCCACCTTCAGGCTCACGCTTGCCGAGACCCCAATAGACGTTATCTCCGCCGACTGGAAACATCACGAACGTGCGGCCGCGACCGAGGTACGCCCGCGAGGTGTCCTGCGCCAGGACGCCCGCGTCCAGTTGGACGATTGAACGCCAGACCGTGACTCCTGAGTACCGTCGCGGTGCATCGGCGTCGCCGTAGACCAGCCGGCGCACGATCGATCGGCCGCCGTCGGCGCCGATCAGCAGCGAACCTCGCTCCGTCGTACCGTCGGCAAAATGCGCGGTGACCCCGTCTGCATCCTGCTCGACTCTGGTGCACTCGCGGTTGAGTCGCAGCACGCCATCGTCGAGCGCGTCTGCAAGGGCGAGCTGTACCTCTGCCCGCGCCAGGCTGATCGAGGGCGTCCCAAACGCGTCGGCGACCTCGCCCATCGGCAGTTTCAGCAGCAACTCGCCCCGGCTGTCGCGAACCTCCTGAACTCTGATCTCGGTGCCCGCGTTCAGCAGCCGGTCGCCGATCCCGAGCCGCATCAGCGCGCGCAGCGCGTTGCTCTGCACACCGAGGCCGGCACCAGCTTTGCCCAGCGCCTCGGCACGCTCGAACACCGCCGCTTCGATGCCGGTGCGGCGCAAGGCGATCGCCGCCGTGAGCCCGCCGGGGCCGGCGCCGATGATCAGAGCACGCCTTGGCGTATCAGCTGCCATGCCCGTCAGCGTGCGATCGCGCGGCGGTCAAGGCGTTCCTAGTGGCGTGGTCAAAGAGGCGCCACCTGCCGGTACTGGAAAACAAGTTCATAAGGCTATAAGGCGAACAGCCGGCGCGCGTTGCCTTCCAGGATGTCCTGCCTGCGCTCCGGCGAGACCGGCAGCTTCGCCACCATCGCGATCGCGTCCTCGAGCGGCGTCGCCAGCGGCGGCGAGTCGGTGCCGAACAGTAGGTGATCGGCGCCCATCAGCTCCAAGTTCGCCAGGTGTCCCGGCACGCTCGAGTTCGCGGTGTCGACATACACGCGGCGCAGGTAGGTGCTCGGTGGCTTAGTGATCTTGTTCGTGAACTGCGCCATCGGAGGGCCGCCGCCTGGAGGGCCGCCGCCTGGAGGGCCGCCGCCTGGAGGGCCGCGCCTGAGGTCCGCCGCCTGCAGGTCCGCCGCCTGCAGGTCCGCCGCCTGGAGGTCCGCCGCCCGGAGGTCCGCCGCCTGGAGGTCCGCCGCCCTGCCAATGGCGCGGCGCGTACGCCGAGTCCATGCGCGCGGCGAGCAGCGAGATCGCGCCCCCCGCTGTGGCCGCGATCAGGTTGAGATCCGGGTATTGCTCGAGCCGGCCGCCGAACACGAGGCAGGCAAGCCCGACCGTGACGTCCATGAAGCGGCCGACCTGCTCGACGAGTCTGAAGTCTTCGAGGCTGTCGCTCCCGACGGGCTCGGCTGGAGGGTGCAGGAAGATCGGCTTGTCGAGCTCGGCTGCCATTTCGAAGAAAGCATCGGCGCGCGGAGAATCGAGATACTCACCGTTCACGCTCGTGTTCACGATCAGGCCGACGAAACCGCCGTCGCGTACGGTCTGCGCGGTCTGCGCCAGGAGCTCGTCCCCGCCAAACGGATTGGTGTAAGCGTAGGCGGCCAGCCGCGGAGAGTGCTTGCGCACGGTCTCCGCGAGCCACTCGTGGAACGATCTCAGCTCGTCGATCGACTGCGCGTAGTTGTCGTGCCCGCGCTTGCTCATCGTTCCGAAGCCGACGGGGCTGCCAACGATCGTCACACCGATTCCAGCTGCCGATTTGCGGTCCAGCATCCCCTCGATGTCGGCCAGCGCGGGCGGCATCGGGTAGCGCTTGAACAGCTCCGGGTGCGTGATGTGGCCGTGGACGTCGATGATCACGACGGCGCTCCAGTGTCGGCGCTCTCGCCCGGGCCCCCGGCTCCGGGCCAGTCGTAACCCTGTAGCCCGGACATCCGCTCCTGAAAGGCGAGCATCGCGGCTACGTCGAGATCTCCGAGACCCTGTTGCTGAGCTGCGGTCAGCATCGCATAGGCGCTCTCGCTGACCGGCATCGGCACTGCGAGCTTCTGGGACTCGCGGAGCACGAGCATCATGTCCTTGCGCATCAGGCCGAGCTTGAACGCGGCGAACTGGAAGTTGCGCTGGCCCATGATCGCGCAGCGGAAGCTCATCACGGGGGAGCTGTAGCCGCTCTTGGAGATCATGTCGAGAATCATGTCTCGGTTCAGACCGGCGCGCTCACCAAACACGACCGCTTCGGCAAGCGCCGGCATCTGTATGCCCATGAGCATGTTCAGGACCAGCTTCATCGTCGCGCCCATGCCGCTCTCGCCGACGTAGGTCACCTCCTTGCCAAGCACTTCCAGCACGGGCGTGACAGCGTTGAAATCCGCTTCGTCCCCACCGGCCATCACTCGCAACTCGCCCTGCCGGGCGTGGAACGGATTGCCGAGCACGCATGCATCGAGTGCGTGGTAACCAGCCTCCTTGGCGCGCTGAGCGAGCTCACGTGGGAACTCGGGCGTCACCGTGCTCATGTCGAGGATGTAGCCGCCGGCCGGCAGCGTCTCGAAGACGCCGCCCGGTTCGAACAGCATCTGCGCGACGATGTCCTGGTTGGCTAGGCTCAGCATCACGATGCCTGCGCCACGCGCGGCATCGGCCGGGGAGTCGGCGATCCGCGCCCCCAGCTTCCCGAGCTCCTCTGCCTTCGCCCGCGTGCGGTTGTAAACGGCCACCTCGTAACCAGAGTCGACGAGTCGCGAGGCCATCCCGCCTCCCATCACTCCGAGGCCGATATATGCGACTGTTGGCTTGTCGGTCACTGCCTCACCTCAAGAGCTGGCGGTCACGCCGCCGTCGACGAAGACCACCTGGCCGGTGATGAAGCTCGCTGCCGGCGAGGCAAGGAACAGGGTCGCGCTCGCCAGCTCGATTGGCTCGCCAAAGCGGCCGAACGGAATCCGACCGAGCATCATCGCGACGAAGCGTGGATCCATCGCCGCGTCCTTGACAAGCTCGGTTGGGACGAATCCGGGCGCGACGCCGTTGACGGTGATGCGATGCTTGCCCCACTCGGTCGCGAGCTGGCGGATGAGGCCGTTGAGCCCCGCCTTGCTGGCGGCGTATGCGGCGAAGCCCCGGCGCCCTCCGGCGACGCTCCTGGTCGTCGAGTAGTGGACGATCCGGCCTCCGCGGCCTGCACCGATCATCACCTCGCCGGCGGCCTGTGAGAGCCAGAATGCCCCCGACAGGTTGGTCTCCAGCACACTGCTCCAGTCTTCTGGGTCGAACTCCTCGGCCGGGCTCTCGAGGTCGATCCCTGCCAGGTTCACGAGCACGTCGAGCCCGCCGAGCTCGCGGACGCAGAGCTTGACGAGCTCCCGCGCCGACTCACGGTCGGCGATATCGACCCGCGCGCCGACAGCGCTGTGTCCCTCGGCGGAAAGCTCCGTGGCGAGCGTCTGCGCCTTTGGCTGCGACCGTCCGGCGATCACGAGCTTCGCGCCGGCGTGTGCGAACAGGCGCGTGGTCACCTCCCCGATACCGCCGTACCCGCCGACGACGATGACGCGTCGATCGTCGAGCCTGAACAGCGAGTCGAAGTCGGGCGCGCGCTGCTCGTCGATTGTGATCGTTTGGGGCGGTCCGCCCGGTGGTCCGCCCGACGGAGCGCCGGGCGCTCGCGGGCCGGATGAGCCGCCCGGCACTGATCCGGTGGTCATTCGTCGTGCCGGCGCGAGGCGAGTAACTCCATCGTGCTCTTCATAAAGAAGGCCCGCGAGCCGTCGTCGGTTGACATGTCCCGTGGCTCGGCGACATATTCGTCGAGCTGCTCCTCCAGCGCACGGATCGCCGGCTGACGTCCCATGTGGCGTCCGAGCGTGGGGAGCGGGACGCCGTCGGTCGTCTCCACGACCCGGATGACGTAGTCGTCCTTCATGAAGACCTGGGTGCTGAGCAGCGTCCCGACCTCATTGCCTTCCTCGTCGCGGATCGTGTGGTCGGGACGACCGTAGTTAGCGAACGCCTCGCGCACGGCGTCCTGGCTTCCCGGCTTGATACCCCACATAAGTGCCCAGTACTGCGCCATTGAACCCCCTCACAATCGAGCTTTCCAAGGCGTGACGCTATCCGAATACGCGCGGCCGCGCAACAGCGAATCCTTCCACTGCAGATGGCGCCCGAGCGACTCACCGCGGCCGCCTCAGGCCGGCTGGCGCGAGCGACCGCCGGCTAGCCTTGCACGAAGAAGCGAATGTCGTAGTTCTCCGTTTTTGGCGGTGCGCGTAGAACGTCTTTCAGTTCCCCGACCATCGCCCGCGCGATTGCGGCGCTCGACTCCCGGTTCGCCTCCGAGTCCCACAAGGTGATCGCGATCGCGTGCGAACCGCCCTCAGGCTCAGTCAGGAGAATGTATCCGCGGAACCCAGGATGCTCCTGGTAGCCCGGAATGATCTTCTCCTCCGTCAGCCGCATGCCGGCGTCGACCTTTTCCGGATTCCAGTCGGTCGTATTGACTCGCGCGTACATGAACGTTCCCCTCAGACCGTGGATTTGATCGTGTGTGCGACGTCGAACACCACCCGCTCGACCTTCCCCGCCCAGTACGGGCGCATCGGCGTCGTCGTGTTCATGTGGATCGGTGCATCCTCCCACGCGAGGAACGCCTCCTTGCTCTCCCACTCGCTGAGCAAAATGTAGGAGCGCGGCTCGCCGTCCGGGTCGGCCGGCTCGACCCGGCGCAGAAGCTCGTCGGCAATATGTCCGGGCGTACCCTTCACCTTGGAAGTGACCTCCGCGTAGCCAGCCTCGAACGCCTCCTCGTCGCCCCTCTTGATCTTCGCGAAAACCATCACCCGTGCGGCCATCAGCTCTTTCCTCCGTCGATGTGGACAACGAGTTCGTGCACCGTCATGCTCCCTGACGCGCGCAGCTCTCGCAGTGGCGCCGTCAGCTCGTCCTGCTCCGGGCTGCGCTCGAACTCGCCAAACGCCTCCCGGCTCACCCAGTCACTGGTGACCTCGAAGCTGTCAGGATCCTGCGGATCGCGAGTCAGCGCCTGGCGGAGATTGCCTGGTGCGCTGCGAACCTCCTCTGCGATTTCCTGCCAGACGCGCTCGAAGTCGGCTCCCCGACCCGGCTTGACCTTCATGTGTAGCGTCGCGCGAACCATTCGATCTTCCAATCGCCTGCGCCGCTTGGAACGGCGCGCTTTGGGGTGATCATGACACCGTTTCGGTGTTGCCCGCCACCGTAGCGGACTGCGATTCTCGAGGTGGCATTCGGCAACGGCTTGCGCGACGCAACGGACCCGTCTAGGATCGCGTCTCTCGCATGCTAACCCACTCCACCGTAAACAGGGGGGCGATATGTTCTGTCGAGTAACGCACGTCCAAGCTCCGGAAGGTCGCGTCGACGATGGTCTGAAGCTGTGGTACGACAACATTCTGCCGATCACGAAGGCGCGTGAAGGCTTCAGGGGCGCCCTGTCGCTCGTCAACTTCGAGTCCGGCAAGGCGCTGTCGATCACGTTCTGGGACGGGGAGGAGTCGTTGATCGCGAGCACCGAGGCCGAGTACCACAAGAAGGCCGTCGAGCGCTTCGGCGAGTTCTTCGAGAACGCGCACGAGCCCGAGAACTACACGCTGCACATGTACACCGGCCCGATCTACAGCGGCACCTACGCGATCGACGAGGCCGGCGAGCGGGTCGCGAAGGCGTAGCGAGCTCGCACGGCAAGTTGTTGCCAGCGCGGGCTGGCCGGCCCGCGCTGGGCTCCCTAGGGCACGCGCGCCCTCAGGAGCGCATCAGATCCCGCCGTCGGCGTTCAACGTGACGCCGGAGATGAAGCTGGCGCGGTCGCTCGCAAGGAATAGGATCGGCTCGGCGATTTCGTGCGGCTGCCCCAAGCGATTGAGCGCCGCGAGCCCGGCGTAGCGCGCACGGCCGGCCTCGTCGAGGCCGGCCGTCTGATCGGTCTCGATGATGCCTGGAGCCACGGCGTTGACGCGGATACCGCGGCGGCCGACCTCCTTGCAGAGTGCGCGCGTGAGGCCGATCAGCCCGGCCTTGGAGGAGATGTAGTGACTGCGGCCGGGCATGCCGCGCAGCGCGACTCCAGAGGTGACGTTGACAATCGAGCCCCCCTCGGTCATGTGGGTGAGCGCGGCCTTGGTGACGAGGAAGACCGCCGTGAGGTTGGTGTCGATGACTCGGTGCCACTCGTCTAGCTCCAGCTGCTCGATCATCGCGTGGCTCACCACGCCGGCGTTGTTGATCAGGATGTCGATGCCGCCGAAGCGCTGCGCCGCCTCGGACACGAAGTCCTGCGCCGAGGCGGGGTCCGCCACATCCGCGCGCGTCAGGTAGCTGGGTCCGTCGATCTGCTCGAGTTCGCGCCTGAGCCGATTGACATCCTCGGACTCGCTGCGATAGCACGCGGCGACCATTGCCCCTGATTGCGCCAGCCCGAGCACGAGCGACCGCCCGATGCCACGCGATCCACCGGTTACGACCGCCCGCTTGCCCGCGAGTCCGAGATCCATAATCGCTGCCTCCTGGTTGTCGGTGAGGAGTCTTGTATTGGTTGTTGTGGTGGTGCTCTCAGACGTGGTCTAGACGGGCGCGGATCAGTTCTGGGAAGTCGGGTGTGAGTTCCATTGATTGCGCGATCAGGTCTCGGAAGGCGTTGCGGTCCAGCGCGAGTAGGCGGGTGTCGGTGCGCGCGCGGACGGTCGCTGAGCGGGGTTGGTCGCGCATGATCGCGACTTCTCCGTAGAGCTGTCCGGGGGTTAGCGTCGCGATTTGGCGCTCGCTGCCTTGTTCCTCGCGGACGACTTCGGCTTCGCCTGCGATCACGATGAAGAACTTGTCGGCGGGGTTGCCTTGCTTGACGATCTCTTGCCCGGCGGGGACTTCGACGCTCGCGAGTGTGGCGGTGATGCGGTCGGCGGC
Organism: uncultured Solirubrobacterales bacterium; assembly: GCA_963709135.1. GTDB lineage: Bacteria > Actinomycetota > Thermoleophilia > Solirubrobacterales > Solirubrobacteraceae > Palsa-465. Next base: position 83,968 of record CAVPVI010000019.1, read on the forward strand.
GAGCGTGGGTAGGTTGCTGATCACGCTGTAGGACCGTTCGCGGTGGAATTCCGCGCCGAAGGTTCCCGGTGCGCCGCGTCCGGAGGACGGCGCCGCGGAGGTGTTGTCGATCAGTTGTAGTTCGGTTGCGGTGATCCGGAAGAACGAGATGCTCATTGTCGAGCCTGGCGAGAGCGTCGGGAATTTCTGGCCGAACAGGTCAGCGACGCGCGCGATCTGCTCGCCTGAGAGCAGCACCGAGGCTTCGCCGATGCCTTGCACGCCTTGGGTTTGGTGCAAGTCGCTGCTGTAGCTGTCGATCGTGAACGCGACTACCGGGTTTTGTTGGATCTGGCGGGCTGTGATCGTCGTCGCGCGCGTCCAGAAGTACAGCGTCGGGCCTTCGTTGACATACAGGAATGTGCTAGCGCGCGGTACCGCCGCGGGCGACGCCGTCGCCAGCGTCAGGGTGTGGTTCTGCGTCAGGAAATCCAACACCTGCTGCGGGACGACCGGTATCTGAGCCTCGCTCATGAATAACCTGCTTTCTGAATCTCGCTAGCTGGACCAAAGCGCCACACGCCGGCCGCATATCCATGGCGCGCACTCTATCGGTCTCGGTGCCCGCGATCGGCGCCTTGCCGGCAAACGCCCGCGCGGGCGCGCTCCGACAGGCTCTAAGCTGTCCGGATCTTGGCGGCTGAGACCTCAGCTCGAGTTGGGCTCGTGCTCGCGGGAGGTGGGGCTCGCGGTGCCTACGAGGCGGGTGCGCTGTCGGTGATCCTGCCGGAGCTCGAGCGCCGCGGCGAGCGGCCGAGCTACTTCGTCGGCGCGAGCGTCGGCGCAATCAACGGCGTGGGGCTTGCGGCCAGGCAGCACCTGTCCGCCGCCGAGGCGACCGAAGAGCTCGTGCAGATCTGGAGCCGTCTCACCAAGGACGACGTGATGCGCCCGATTGTCTCGCGCGGGGTTGCCCCGCTGGCGGCGCGGTTCGTTGCCCAGGTGCTCGCGGTTCCCGGCGTTCGCGTCCACGGGCTGCTCGACAACGGTCCGCTGCCGAAGAATCTCGCGCGCTGGGCCGATTGGGATCGGCTGCACAGGAGCGTACGGGAAGGAGCGGTGGGAGCGGTCTGTGTCGTGGCGACCTCGGCTCGCACCGGCAAGACGGTTGCGTTCGTTGAGAGCGCGGAGTCCCAGGGCCTGCACCGATCGCGGGCGATCGCATATGTTGAGACGGAGCTCGGTCCGGAGCACGTGCTCGCTTCGGCGTCGATCCCGGTGCTCTGGCCCGCGACCCTGATCACGACTCCCGAACGCGCGACGGGCTGGTACTTCGACGGCGGCACGCGCATGAACACGCCGATCAAGCCGCTGCTCGACCTCGGGGCCGATCGCCTCGTGATCGTCGCGCTCGAATCAGCTGCCGGACCGGTGCTGACGCGGACGCGTGACGACGAGCACCTGCCGGAGCCGGATCTGGGTGCCGGTATCTCGCATCTGCTCGACGGCTCGCTTGTCGACCCGCTGATCGACGATCTGATCAAGCTCGGGAACATCAACTCGTTCCTGGTGGGAGACGGAGCCGGACCGGGACCGAAGCTCTACCGGACGATGCGTGGCAAGCGGCCCTACCGGGAGGTCCCATACGTGTTCGTCGCACCCCAGCGCCGCGGGGCGATCGGCGAGCTGGCCAATGAGGTTTTCCGCAAGCGCTACGGCGGGCTCAGAGGGGCGCTGCGTTCGATCGACTTCCGGCTGATGCACGATCTGATCGGCGGCTCGAGCCCGGCCCACGGCGAGTTGCTCAGTCTGCTCTTGTTCGATCGCGAATTCATCGCGGAGCTGATCAGCCTCGGTCGCCAGGACGCAAAGGATTGGCTGTCGGGCACCCATGACGGGGGTGGACCTTGGCGACTGAGCCCGCTGGATGCGCTGACGCTGCCGCGTCAATGGACGGCCGGGTGAGGCTTGGCGAGGAAGTGCGGCGTATTCCCGCGGGCGCGAATAAGATAGGGCGAGATAGGGCGCACATCGGTGATCGGGATCCAGAGACTTCGAGGCTAGGCGGCTTCAATGGCTGAGCGTTTTGACGTCGTCGTCGTCGGCGCCCGCTGCGCCGGTTCGCCGCTGGCGGCGTCGCTCGCGCAACGGGGCTTGCGAGTGGCCCTCGTCGAGAGGGCGAGATTCCCGCGCGACACACTGTCCACCCACATGTTCCAGGCGCAGGCGCTGGCGTTCCTGAACCGGCTCGGGGTGATCGAGAAGGTGCGCGCCACAGGCGTGCGGTTCGCGGGGCGGGTGGATCTGCGTCTGGAGGACTTCGAGCTTCAAGCGGCGCTTCCACAGCGGACCGGCGACGTCGGTGGCGTCGCCTCGGTGCGCCGCTTCGTGCTGGACCGGATTCTCGCCGATGCTGCCGCCGAGGCGGGCGCCGAGCTGCGTCTTGGAGCTAGCGTCACCGGGCTCCTGCGAGACGGCGCTCGAGTTACCGGCGTAAGGGTCGTGCAAGACGGCTCGGAGAGCACCTTGCTCGCGCGTCTGGTCGTTGGTGCGGACGGTCGCAATTCGTCGATCGCGAGTGCCGTCGGCGCGCGCAAGTACAACCTGACCCCGAACCAACGGTTCGCCTACTGGTCCTTCTTCGAAGGAGCCGATCCAGGCTCGGACCCTGCATTCGTATTGCATCGCTGGGAGGACAGGTTCGTGATTGCGTCCCCTGCGGACGGCGGTCTGTACGAGGTCGTTGTGATGCCGGAGCTGAGCGAGCTCCAGCGTTATCGGGACGACCTCGAAGGCAGCTACATCGAGCACGCGCTTGCCTGTCCACCCGTGGCCGAGACGCTGTCGGGGGCACGCCGAGTCGGAAAGATTCTCGGAATGCTGCGCTGGCACGGGTACTTCAGGGAGGCGTCCGGTGCCGGCTGGGTGCTGGTCGGCGACGCCGGCCAGTTCAAGGATCCAGCCGCCGGTCAGGGAATCGGGGACGCGTTCAGGCAGGGCGAGGCACTCGCGCCCGCGATCGTCCGCGGCCTCCACGGCTCGGACGAGCGCCTCGATCAGGCACTGCGGGATTGGTGGCGCTGGCGAGATTGGGATGCGATCGGGCATTACTGGCTGGCGACCGATATGGGCAAGGCGGGCAAAGCGCCGGCGGTGCTTCCCGAGGTCGGCAAACGGCTGCTCGCGCAAGGCGACGTGCGCCCGTTGATCGATCTCTTCAGCCATCGAGGGAGGACCACCGAGGTGTTCACGCCGCCGCGCATGCTGGCTGCCATGGGCCGACTGCTGGCCAGGGGTGGCGGCGACCGGCGCGCACTGCTGGGCCAGATCGGTGCGCTCGCGGCCGAGAACGCGCGCCGGCAGCGTCTGTACTTGCGCCCGGAGTTCGAGGACGCAGGCGAGGCGAGCGCTGTGGGGGCGGCGGCGGTATCCGACCTCGTCGCAATTCCGGCGTGAGCTCTCTCCACGAACCTACCGCGATGACGGTGCCGCAGGTCGATTCCGTCGTTGTCCGGGGTGTGAGCTCTCGGATTCTGCATGCCGGGCCGCGCGACGGCACCGAGGCTGTCGTATTCGTGCACGGTGACCCTGGTTCGGGTGATGACTGGATCGACCTGCTGGGTCGCGTGGGCGAGTTCGCGCGCGCGCTCGCGCCAGACATGCCCGGTTACGGCGCCGCCGACAAGCCCCGCGATTTCGACTACACGATCGCAGGCTTCGCCGAGCATCTCGGCGGCCTGCTGACCGAGTTGGGGGTGTGCCGGGCGCACCTGGTCGCTCACGACTTCGGTGGTCCGTGGGCGCTTGCCTGGGCGGCGAAGCACCCCGACGCGTTTGCGAGCGTGACCCTGATCAACACCGGCGTGCTGATCGACTACAAATGGCACCGCTACGCCAAGATTTGGCGGACGCCGATCGCCGGTGAGTTAGTCCGGGCAACCACGACGCGAGCCGCGTTCCGCTTCCTGGTGGGTCGGGAGAACCGGCGGCTGTATCCCGACGCAATCGATCGCATCTATGCGCAGACCGGCACGTTCGACACCAAGCGCGCAAGCCTGAAGCTGTACCGCGGGACTCCGCCGGAGCTGCTGGGGGCTTGCAAGGAAGCGATGCGGGCGCTTGACCGCCCCGCGCTCGTGTTGTGGGGAACCGCTGACGCGTACATTCCAGCGGAGCAGGCCGAGCGCCAGCGTGAAGCGTTTCCGTCGGCGCGCATCGAGTTACTCGAAGGGCTCGGCCACTGGCCGTTTCTGGAGGACCCCGGCCGCGTAGCAGACCTGATCGTCCCGTTTCTGCGCGAGCAATTCGGAGCGCGCCAATAGCCATGGATGCGATCCCGCAGCTGCTCACCAACAACCGCGGATACGTCGCGAGCTTCCGTGACGCCGGGCTGGCTGCTGCGCCGGCGCTGAAGGTTGCGATCGTCGCGTGCATGGATGCGCGGCTCGATCCAGCGCAGGTGCTCGGACTCAGTGCGGGCGACGCGCACGTGATCCGCAATGCCGGCGGCGTCGTCACCGACGACGTGATCCGCTCGTTGTCGATCTCCCAGCACCACCTCGGAACCGACGAGGTGATGCTGTTGCACCACACCGACTGCGGCCTGCTCCGCTTCACCGACGAGCAATTCGCCCACTCGCGGGAGCTCTCGAGGGGCTTCCGGCCGCCGTGGCCGGCGAGGACCTTCGCCGATCTCGACCAGGACGTCCGAGATTCGATTCGCCTGGTGCGCGAGAGTCCGTTCGTTCCGCGCAAGGAGCGCATTCGCGGGTTCATCTTCGAAGTCGAGACCGGGCGCGTGCGCGAGGTGGTCTGACCGCGTTCGGGACGGCGACCCTCGCTAAGTGGTCCCCTTCCGAAACACGTTGACATTCGAGCGGCACCCAGCGGCGCTGGGCTGCGTCCTCGCTCGCTGATCAGCCGCTCGAGCGTGACCGCGCGCGACGGGACTGCACTCCCGGGAGGTTTGGCACCTCTGAGGTGCCTAAGGGCACCCGGATCAGGCGGGTGCGGCTCACGCAAACGACCCGCGGGAGGTTTGGCCCCCGCGTGGTGCTCAACCTCCCGGTAGTCGCGGACTTGCGATGCCGGCAGGCGAACAAGACGTGTCCGGACGGACAAACCGTTGTGCGCGGCGCCGGATCGTCCGTTTGAGCTTTCAAACGGACAAATCGCCCGGGCGCGCGCCGGTCCGCCGCCGCCAGACGTGCGCGGGGTAATGCGGACAGGCTCTAAAGCGCGGCGGCGGTGAGGGAGCTCTGGGCAGCTATGAACTCGAACAACAGCGCCACGGTTCCAGTCCAGCCGGTCTGGTGGCTCGCGCCGACGCCAGCACCCGTATCGCCGTTGAAGTATTCGTAGAACAGCAACAGGTCGTGCCAATGCGGGTCGTTCTGGAACTTCTCGCTCGCGCCGAACACGGGCCGGTGGCCGCTGTCGTCGTTCGTGAACGTGGTCGCCAGGCGTGTCGCCAGCTCGGTCGCGACCTCCAGCAAGTTCAGCTCGCGACCCGAGCCGGTGGGACACTCGACCTTGAGCCGGTCGCCGTAATAGCGATGCAGCCGGCCGAGCGCGCCGAGAATCACAAGGTTCATCGGGAACCACACCGGGCCCCGCCAGTTCGAGTTGCCGCCGAACATGGACGAATCCGATTCGGCCGGCAAGTAGCCGACGCGGTAGTGCTGGCCTTCCCAGTCGAGCGCGCACGGCGCTGCGAGATGGCGGCGAGAGATTGAGCGGATCCCGTGCGGTCCGAGGAACTCCTGCTCGTCGAGCATCACGGCCAACAGTCGACGGAGCCGTCGCTCGTCGACCAGCGCTACCATGCCGCGGCCCTCCGGGCTCTGCTCCGGCAGGTGCGCAAGCACTCTCGCAGCGTCCGGAAAGACGTAGGAACCGATCATCGCCTCGGCGCGATCGGTTTGCGCGAGCAGCCCGAGCAGGAGCACGTTGCGCTCGATCATGTCGGCGTCGAACACGGTCGCGGCGCACAGCGGCAACAGGCCGACGAGCGAGCGCACCATGACCCGCACCGTGCTTCCGTCCGACCGGCGAATCACGTCGTAGTAGAAGCCGTCTCGCTCATCCCACAGTGGCGTGTCGGCATCAGGCGGGTTCATCGCGATCGCGATCCATTCGAAATGGCTGAAGAACTTCATCGCCATGTCGCGATAGCTCGAATCCTCGCGCGCCAGCTCCAGCGCGATCTGCAGCATCGACTGGCAGTAGAGCGCCATCCAGGCGGTGCCGTCGGCCTGCTCGAGCAGGACACCATGCGGCAACGCCGATCGATCGAAGATGCCGATGTTGTCGAGGCCGAGGAACCCGCCCTGGAAGAGGTTGCGGCCGGTCGGATCCTTGCGGTTGACCCACCAGGTGAAGTTGGTCAGCAGCCGATGAAATACGCGGGCCAGGAAGTCGCGGTCACCCTCGCCGCGCAGCTTCGCCTCGTGCTCGTATACATCCAACGCGGCCCAGGCCGTGACCGGAGGGTTGACGTCTTCGAAGTTCCACTCGTAAGCGGGAATCTGGCCGTTGGGGTGGAGATAGCGAGTCTTGAGCAGAAGCTCCACCTGCTCCTTGGCGAAGTCGACGTCGACCAACGCCAACGGCGCGCAGTGAAACGCCAGATCCCAAGCCGCGAACCACGGGTATTCCCACTTGTCTGGCATTGAGATGATGTCGCCGGCGACCATGTGGGACCACTGAACGTTGCGCACAGAACTGGCGGGGGCGTTGGGATTCCAGGAGTCCACTCCGTGCTCTCGCAGCCACGTCCGGACGTGGTACTCGTAGTACTGCTTGCTCCACAGCATCCCGGCCAGCGCTTGGCGCATCACGATCGCAGCGTCGGGCGCAAGCGTCTCGGGAATCACGGTCGCGTAGAACTGATCGGCCTCGTCTCGCCGCTTGCTCAGCACGAGCGCAAACTCTGACCCCAGCGGGTCCGTGGCGGGCGCGCCGCCGCCGCTGCGCGACGCGGTCAGGCGCACGCGAACCGAGGCGCTGCTGCGTGGCGCCACCTCGAGCACGTGATGCGCTGCAGCCTTGGTGCCAGTCCGCTCCGGATTGACCGCGTCGCGGCGGCCGCCAACGAGGTAATCGTTGATTGCATCCTTGACATACGGGGAAGCGCTGGGTACGCCGAACAGCCGTTCGTTGTTCGTCTCGTTCTCGCAGAACAGGAGCGTCGCCGATGGGTCAGCGCGCAGCAGCCAATCCCCTAGCTGCGGGTGCGTCGCCTGCACCCCCGCGATTTCACCGTCCGCTCCGACGGCCTGCAGGGTCGGCTTGGCGGCGCCATCCCGCCATGACCACGTGTTGCGAAACCAGAGCGTCGGCAGCACGTGCAGGGTGGCTGTATCCGGACCGCGGTTGTGCGCCGTGACGAGCATCAGGATGTCGTCGTGATCGACTTTCGCGTACTCCACGACCACGTCGAAGTAGCGATCGTCGTCGAAGATCCCCGTGTCCAGCAGCTCGTACTCCGGCTCGTGCCTGCCGCGTGCGCGGTTGGTCGCCACCAGGTCGTCGTAGGGGAACGGGCGCTGCGGATACTTGTACTGATACTTCAAGTAGGAGTGCGTGGGAGTGCTGTCCAGGTAGAACCAGTACTCCTTGACGTCCTCGCCGTGGTTGCCCTCGCCGTTGGCGAGCCCGAACATCCGTTCCTTGAGGATCGGATCGGCTCCATTCCACAACGCCAGAGCGAGACACAGGCGTTGGCGTTGATCGCAGATTCCTGCGATTCCATCTTCGCCCCACCGATAGGCACGCGAGCGTGCCTGGTCGTGGGTGAAGTAGTTCCACGCGTCTCCGTTCGGGCTGTAATCCTCGCGCACGGTGCCCCATTGGCGCTCGCTGAGATACGGGCCCCAGGACTTCCAGGGGGCCTGGCCACTACGCGCCTGCTCCAGACGCTCGTGTTCGGGCGTGTCGCGACCCGCGCTGACAGTCGACATTACGGGAAAGTATGCACGTCGCTTGCAAGCGCCGGTGCCCCTCTGCGATATCGCACCTGATCGCGTATCAGCCGTTGCGGGCGGTCTCGATCAGCCGCGTGATTCGGCTTCCCGAGACCGTCACGCGCGCGAGGAAGCTGGTGCCGGCCTCCGAGCAAGGTCCCGAGATCGACGACCCCGGTCGCGTTCCGCCTCTGTACAGGTGGACGGCCAGGACGCCGTCGCGCAGCGTGCCCGATCCCTGCTCGGTCCAGATGCAACCCCGCAGCGCCCAGAACCGCTCGATCTCGGTTGACGTGGCCAACACGAACGTCCCGGTCGGCATGATCGTCTTGACCGTAGCCGGTGCGCTCCACAGCTCGGCCGAGAGACTGTCGAGCCCGGCGTTACGGAGCACGAGCCAGTTGAATACGACCGATCTGGGCGTCAGCGCGGAGACGAGCCGCGTGATCCGCCCGTTGCTTGCGGTGAACCGAAAGGAGTAGTCGGTGCCGATCAGCTCGCATGCCCCGGCGCCCGGGCTCGTGCGTGGTGCGACCGCCGTCACCGGCATCACGGCGACTGATCCCTGCGGTGCGATCGGGCCGTGCTGGTGCAGCTGGCAGCCCTGTTGCGCGATCCACTGTTGGACCTGATCGGCGCTCGTGAAGCTCGCCGAGAACGCGGGAAAGTCGGCCTGCACGCTGGCCGGGGTCGCCCACAGCGCGGCGGCGCGCGCGTTGGCGCCGGCGTTGAGGTCCTGCAGCCAAGCTCGAGCGAGCGCCTGCGGCGTCGTGGATGCACTGCCACGGTGGCCCGAGCTCCCGCTCGCAATCAGGGCGATGACGATCGCGGCGGCGAGCGCGATTGTGCCAACCGCGGCGAGCACCGGAAACCTCCGCGGCGCGCCGGCATGCTCAACGGTTGGAAGCGGACGCGGTGCGGCGGGTGGCGGGCCCGTTGCGGCGGGTCGCGGGCCCGGTGCGGCGGGTGGCGGGCCCGGTGCGGCGGGTGGACGGCCCGGATCGGCGGGTGGACGGCCCGGATCGGCGGGCAGTTGCGCACGCGTCGCTGTAGCTAGCTTCGTGGGCGGTTCGGCGGGCAGCGGCGCAGGCGTCGCTGCGGCCAGCTTCGTGGGCGGCTCGGCGGGCGGCGGCGGCGGGGTTGAGGCGCCCGGCGGTGGCGTTGCGGCGCCGGTCTTGCGTTCCGAGGGGCTGACTCGAGCGTTGCCGTCCGCGACGAGCGCCTCCATGGAGGCGCTCGCGAGATCGCCGGCTGATGCGTAGCGGTCCTGCGGCTGCTTGTTGAGGGCGATGCGGATGACCTCGTCGAACGCGCTCGCTTCGCCCCCGGTCGCAGCCGATACGGTTGGCGGCGGCGCGGCCATGTGCGCCCACATCCGCGCGGTCTGCGACTCCAGAGGAAACGGTACCTGACCCGTGAGGCCCTCGTACAGGACGCAGCCGAGCGAATAGACATCCGAGCGCGCATCCAACCGCTTGCCCTCGATCTGCTCCGGTGCCATGTAATCGACCGTGCCGACGATCATGCCCGTCGAGGTGACGCCGCTGAGCGAGCTGACGTTCTTGGTCAAGCCGAAGTCCGTTAGGTAAGCGTGCTCGGTGCGCCCGTGCGGTTCGACGAGGATGTTCGCGGGCTTGACATCGCGGTGGACCAACCCTTGGGCGTGGGCGGCATCGAGCGCGTCGGCGACATGCTCGACGATCCGCACGATCCGAGCCGGCGCCAGGCGGCCCTCCGCGCGGATCACCGCTGCGAGGTCCCTCCCGCGGATCAGCCGCATCGCGATGAATAGCTGGCCGTCCTCCTCGCCGACGCGCAGCACCGGGACCGCGTGCGGATGCTCGATCGCGGCAGCCAGTTGGCACTCACGCAGGAACCGGAGCCGGAAAGCCTCATCGGCTGCCAATTCGGGCGCGACGATCTTGAGCGCGACGGTTCGCTCGGGCCGCGTTTCGCGCGCGCGGTAAACGACGCCCATGCCACCCCGGGCGATCACGTCCTCAACCACGTAACCCGCGAACATGGCTCCCGGCGACAAGGCGGCCATGGTCGGGTTATAGCGTACGTCGAAGCTGGCGCGGCCGCGGTTGCCTACGCGGCCGGCGCGGACGGCGTCGTACAGTTCGAGACCAACGCCTTGGACCCCTGAACGAATCGGAAGCGAGGCATCGACGATGACCGCGACCAGCGACCCACTACGAGCTTGGACCAGATCGATCAAGTACTTCGCGCCGGTCCGGCGCACGAAGATCGTCGCGACGCTTGGCCCGTCCACCGATGGCCGGCTCGACGAGCTGCTTGCCGCCGGCTTGGACTGCGCGAGGCTGAACTGCTCGCATGGAACCGCCGATGAGCTGATCGCGCGCAATGACGAGTTGCGCGCAGCCGCGGCCAGCGCACGACGCCCCGTCGCCACGATGTTCGACCTCCAGGGACCAAAGATCCGCCTCGTCGGCGAAGTGCAGGCACGCACCCTCCAAACCGGTGAGCAGGTGCTGCTCGCAGATCCCCATTGCACAACCGAGCACGACGCGAGCGCGCTCATTGTTGCCTACGACGGGTTCTGCGAGCTGTTGACACGACGCTCGGAGGTCGTCATCGGAGACGGGGCGCCACGCTTGAGGGTGCTCAGCGTCGATGGCGACATCGCGACCGCCGTGGTCAGCGTCCCCGGCCCGGTGAGCGCTCGCAAGGGCGTCAACGTCACGCACGCCCAGACGACGGCGTCCGCGATCACGCCCAAGGACGAGGCCGACGCCCGCGTTGCCGCCAGCTGTGACGCCGACTATGTGGCTCTGTCGTTCGTGCGCGGACCAGATGACGTCAAGCAGTTGCGGCAGCTGTTGAACGATCTCGGAAGCTCGGCGAGGATCATCGCGAAGATCGAGAAAGTCGAGGCATTCGATCATCTCGACTCGATCCTCCGGGTCGCGGACGGGATCATGGTCGCCAGGGGTGACTACGGCGTCGAGGCCGGGATCGCGCACGTGCCCGAAATGCAGAAGGAGACACTCCACAAAGCAAGCAGCCAGGGGAAGGTGGTGATCACCGCTACGCAGATGCTGGAGTCGATGATCAACTCGCCGCTGCCGACCCGGGCCGAGGCAGCGGACGTGTTCAATGCGATCATGGACGGCACCAGCGCCGTGATGCTTTCGGCCGAAACCGGTGTCGGCTCGTACCCGATCGAGGCCGTCAAGACGATGGCCGAGATCGCTGAGATCGCCGAGCGCCAGGAGATCTACTGCGGACCCCACGCAGCAGCGCCGAGTCCCGACGAGGCCGTCATGCACGCCGCGGTCGCGCTCGCGCACGATATCGATGCGGCCGCGATGATCGTGCCGACCACGACCGGCCGCACCGCGCGAGCGTGCGCGCGATACCGCCCCCGCCGGCCGGTGCATGCCCTGTGCGACGATGAGCGCGTGGCCCGCCAGTTGGCGCTCGAATGGGGCGTGTACCCGAAGATGTTCGAGCACTCGGCGGACACCGACGCACTGCTGGACAGTGCCCTGCAGGTTGCCGGCGACCTCTACGGACTCAACGGCGGTGATGCGGTCGTGATCACGGCCGGGCAGACGGTCGGCGCCAGTGGCGCGACCAACCTCATCACGCTTCGCTTCGTTCCCTGAGATGCCGCCCTACCGACAAACTCATGTTGCCAAGTTCCTAACCTGCGCTTACGAAAGTTCGATCATACTTTGCCTGCGATGAATGACGAAATCCTCACGGATGCCCGAGTCGGGACACAGATCGGCGACTACCAGATCGACGGAATCCTCGGCGAAGGCGGAATGGGCAAGGTCTACCGGGCGACAGCAGGCGACGGCAGCGTGGTCGCACTCAAGCTGGTCAAAGAGGACTGCGCTGCGGACCAGACGTTCCGGCGCCGGTTCGATCGCGAGTCCCGCATCGCCCAGACGGTCAAGCACCCGAACGTCGTGCCGATGCTCGCCAGCGGCGAGCACGAGGGACTTCCGTACATGGCCCAGACGTTCGTCGATGGGCTCACGCTCGACGAGAAGATCAAGCAAGACGGCACCATCGAGATCGCAACTGCATTGCGGATCGGCGCTGATATCGCGGCTGGATTGATGGCGCTGTGGGCGGCCGGGGTCGTGCACCGCGATATCAAGCCCGCGAACATCCTGCTCGACGCGTCGCAGCGGGCTTACATCACTGACTTCGGTCTCGCCAAGGATACGAAGGGAAGCCTGCTGACGCTGCCGGGCCAGGCGCTCGGATCGATGGACTACATGGCTCCGGAGCAGATCCGCGGCGAGCCCGTGAGCGGAGCCAGCGACGTCTATGCGCTTGGCTGCGTGATGTACGAGTGCCTGTGCGGCAGGCCTCCGTTCGCGCACGTGCGCGGCATGCGGATCCTGTGGGCCCATCTCCAGGAGCAGCCCCCGGACCCGCGATCACTCCGCCCTGATCTGCAGCCAGAGCTCGCGAGGACGCTTCTGCTCGCGCTCGAGAAGGAGCCTGACCAGCGGCCCGGGAGCCCCGCCGAGTACGTTCGTCTGCTTGCCGAGGTGGCTGGCGTGACGATCGGCTCCTCTTAGTTCCCCTGTATGTAGTCTCTCCCCGTAGTCTGGCGAGCCACATCGAGGCGGATGTGTACGTCCGGACAAATCGGCCGTCTTCGGACCTGCGCACAACGAACGGGAGGGGATCGCAACGATGACCGACGGTACGGACAGGCTGCCTTACTTGCACGTCTCACAGGGCAGGGCTCGGGGCGTTGATCTTCTGGTGGCGGGGGAAATGGTGGTGGGGCGGGTTGCCGAAAGCGTCGAAGCCCGCCTCGGCGAGGACCCGGAGCTGTCGCGCCGGCATGCGCGGCTGACCCGGGCCGCGGATGGCTCGCTCGTGATCGAGGATCTCGGATCCAGCAACGGCACCTACGTCAACAACGAGCAGATCAGCGGGCCCCGACAGCTGCGTCCGGGCGACAAGGTCTGGATCGGCAGCAGCACGCTCGACGTGCGGGCGACGCCGCCCGGCGAGCTGGCTGCGCGGTGGGCGTCGGCCGTCAAGCCGGGGCCTGTCGCTGGCGCACCCGCACCCGCTGCCGCGCCGGCCGCCGCGCCCCCGCCGGCCGAAGCCCGCCGCTCTGAGTCGATCGCTGGGTTCTCCTTGGAACCCGCGCCGATCCAAGTCGGCCGCTGGGCGATCCTGGTCGTGCTCGCGCTCGGCGAGTTCATGATCCTGCTCGACTCGACGATCGTGAACGTCGCGCTGCCGAGCATGGCGACCGGGATCCACGCGTCGCTCGACGAGATCCTGTGGGTCGTCAACGCCTACATCCTCTCGTTCGCCGTACTGCTGATCACGTTCGGGCGCCTCGGGGACATGGTCGGCGCCAAGACCCTGTTCATGGCCGGGCTGGCGATCTTTGCCGGCTCCTCAGCGGCGTGCGGCGTGGCGAACGATCCCACCGTGCTGATCAGCTTCCGGGTCCTGCAGGGGATCGGCGGGGCGATGCTGCTGCCCCAGACCCTGTCGCTGATCACGCAGATGTTCCCGCCCGAGGCGCGCGGCCAAGCGGTCGGCGTCTGGGGTGCCGTCGCCGGCCTGTCGATTGTTTGCGGGCCGTTGATCGGGGGTGTGCTGACCACGTACGTCTCGTGGCGCGCGATCTTCTACATCAACGTGCCGATCGGAATCCTGGCGATCATCCTCGCCTGGCTGCTGGTGCCGCGCCTGCGGGCTCACGACCAGCACGAGCTCGACGTGGGCGGGGTCCTGCTCGTCGCGGGAGGACTGGCCGGGCTCATTTTCGGTCTTGTCGAGGGCGAGCGCTACAACTGGGGGCGTATCTCATCGATCCTCAAGTTCAACATCTTCGGCCTGCACGCCGGCCTGTGGAGCATCCCCAGCGTCCTCTTCTATGGGGTTGTGCTGCTGATCGCGTTCTATGTGTGGGAGCGCCGCCAGCCCGAGCCGCTGCTGCCGCTGGGCCTGTTCAGCGACCGTAACTTCTCGATCGGATCATTCACGCAGGGGGCAATCAACTTCGGTGTCCTCGGCTTGTTCCTCACGGGGATCGTCTACTTCCAGTCCGTGCTCGGCTTCTCGGCGGTGAAGTCCGGGCTCGCGTACCTGCCGCTTGCTGCGGCGATCATGGCCTCATCGCCGCTCGGCGGAGGGCTCGTCGACAAGCGCAACGGGAAGTTCGTGCTGCCCGCCGGTCTGGGGCTGATCGCGGCCGGCCTGCTCTTGATGACCCTCGTGGTCTCGCCACACGGCAAGTTCATCGACACCGTCGCGCCGTTCGCGCTGATCGGGTTCGGGATGGGCCTGTCATTCACGTCGTTGACCGCGCTCGCGGTCCGCAACGTTTCGCCCGTGCAAGCGGGGCCGGCGTCGGGGTTCATCGAGACCGCAGGTCAGATCGGCGCCGCCTTCGGAACCGCGATCGTCGGCGCGGTCCTCGAGGTGCGACTCGCCTCGGCCTCCAGGCAAGAGGCGATCCACTACTCAGCTCAATTGCCGGCGAAGGACCGAGCGCCGTTCGTGGCGAGCTTCACGCACGGCGCCGGCTCCGGCCTGCAGATCGGGAAGGTGAACGGCAGCGCCGGGCACGGTCTGATCGCGCAGGCGGGGGCCGAGGTCTTCAATCACGCCTATGTGACTGCGATGAAGACCTCGCTGGTCGGTCCCGTCGGTGTAGCCGTCCTCAGCGTCGTGATCGCGTTCCTGCTCAAAGCCCCTGAATACCACCGGGCCAAGTCGGTGAGCGAGTCCGGGGTGTTCTCGTTCCCGCGGTCGTGACTGACCGAGCGCCGGCTAAAGAGCCTGTCCGAATTACCCAGTGTGCGGCTGGCGCGCGCCGGTCCGCCGCCGACCAGACGTGCGCGGGGTAATTCGGACAGGCTCTAAGGGCGCGCGCCGTAACGATCAGACTTCGTAGGCTTGAGACTCGTCGACGACCTTCCGCCACTTGCTGGCCGGCATCATTCGCATCGCCTGTTGGCGGACTGCGCGCTTGGCCGCGTTCGTGTCACGAGTCTCCTCGCCGCGCTGGCGGGATGACAGCACGATCTCAGCGGCCCGGTCGACTCGTGAGCGCTCGTAGGACTGCAGCGCCAGCGGGATCACGCTGTGGTCGCTCAGGCCGTCGGTCAGCGCGAGCTCCTTGGCGAGCACAACGGCGTCCTCGATGCACAAACCGAGTCCCTGGCCGAGGAACGGCGTGGTCGGATGGGCCGCGTCGCCCATCAGCGCCACCCGCCCGGTGGTCCACTTGCGGATCGGGTCGCGATCGAAGATGTCCCCGCGTACGATGTCGCGGTCCTCGGTGGCGCGGACGCAGTCGGCGAACATCGGCGGAACGGCCTTGACGGCCTCCAGCGCCGCGGCGCGGTGCCCGCCGGGCGGGTCGGTCCCGCCCTGCGGCGCGGCGCAGACTGCACCCCAGGTCATCTTCGGCCCGGCGATCGGAAACAGCCCGGCTTGGATGCCGGCTCCGATCCACATCCGCAGCACGTTGGCCGGAAACGGGAGCCTTTCCAAGCTGGCGCAGCCACGCCAAGCCGTGAACCCGGAGTAACGCGCCGCGGTCTCGCCGACCATGTAGCGCCGGACGGCCGAGTGCAGCCCATCGGCGCCGATCAGCATCGTCCCGCGCGCGCTCGCGCCGTTGGCGAAGTGCGCGATCACCCCATCCGGGTCCTGCTCGACGGCCACGCATTCGTGACCGAGGTGGATCGTGTCGGGATCAACCTCCCGAAGCAGCGTCTCCTCGTAGTCTCGCCGGAGCACCGTCATCGAGGGCATCCCGGTCTCGCGGGAGAGCTCGCCGACCGGGAGGCGGGCGAGCTGCTTGTCGTTCAGCGAGTACATCTCCCACGACTCGCCGACGCCGGCACGGGCGACGAGCTTGGAACCGATTCCGAGCTTCAGCAAGCCGCGCATCGCGTTGGCCTGGAGCCCGAAGCCGACGCCGAGTAGCTGGAAGTCCGAGACTCGTTCGTACAGCTCGGAACGGATCCCGACCCGTCTCAGCGCGACAGCTGCCGTCTTGCCGGCCGGCCCGGCGCCGATGATCAGTGCGCGGTCAGCCTCGCTCAACGTGCTTCGTTCCCCTTCTGCGGATCGGCCTGATTGTCCCCAGGCGCATGGAGTTGGCATCATACGCAACGTGGCTGGGCAATTTTGCGTTGTTGGAGAAAGCGGGCGCGTGCGCGGCCCGATGGCCGCGCGTCGGGACAGCGCGAAGTGACGCGCATCGGCCTACTCAGAGTGCTCGCCGGTCCGGCGACTGGCACGGAGATCGCGATCGGTAACGAGCTGGTGATCGGCCGCAGCAGGCACGGAGGGGGATCGTTGGGAGGAGATCCGGAGTTGTCGCGGCTGCACGCACGGATCGCACGGACGCCCGAGGGAATCCTCGTGCTGGAGGACTTGGGCTCGACTAACGGAACGTATCTGAACGGATGGCGCGTGACCGCGGCGCAGCAGCTACGTGCCGGCGATCAGATCGCGGTGGGGCAGACCGTGCTCGAGCTCGTCGACACCGCGCGGGCAGACGAAGGCTAAGGGCACCAAAAAACGGTCACGCTCAGTCCACGGCCGCGCGCGGGCGAGAAGGGGTGGTGGTTGACCCGAGTGGCGAGCCTGGCTTACTCCCCGTGATATGGTGAGCGCGTCGGGCAGGATCGTGGCGCCTGATACGAGGCGGCCACATTTTCGTTCACGTCCCGGAGGGGAATCACTTGAGCGGTGAGAGAAACACGTCGGTGGTCGAGACCGCTGCGATTCGCGAACCTGCCGAGCGCTACGACGTGGCCATTCTCGGAGGTGGCCTCGCCGGGCTGACGCTTGCGATCCAGCTCAAGCAGGCTCGCCCGGAGACCAGCGTCCTCGTACTCGAGAAGCGCGAAGGCCTGGCTCCACGCGCGGCATTCAAGGTGGGCGAGTCGACCGTGCCGGCCGGAGCTCACTACTTCGACGAGGTCGTCGGCATGGGCGAGCATCTTCGCAATGAGCAGCTGATCAAGCTCGGCCTGCGCTTCTTCACGACCCGCGATGGCAATGCCGACCTCAGCAAGCGGCCGGAGAAGGGCCCCTCGGACTACCCGGAGAAGGCCACCTTCCAGATCGACCGCGGCCTGTTCGAGAACAAGCTGGGTGCACGGGCGCGTGCCCTTGGGGTCGATCTCGCCCAGGGTGCCCGCGTGCGGGACGTGGTCTTTGGCGACCCGCTCCATACGGTGACGTTCGCGCAGTTCGGCTCCGAGGGCACGACACGCGCCCGCTGGGTCGTCGACGCGGCGGGACGGGCCAGCCTCCTGAAGAAGAAGCTGGGCCTGGGGACGGATTCCGGCCACCACATCAACGCAGCCTGGTTCCGGCTCAGTGGCGGTCTCGACCTCGAGCAGTGGGGTGCGGAGGACCCCGCCTGGTTCAAGCGTATGGCCAGGCCCGGCCTGCGCCAATACAGCACCAACCATCTGCTGGGCGAGGGCTACTGGATCTGGCTGATCCCGTTGTCCAGCGGTTCGATCAGCATCGGCGTCTGCGCCGACCCCCGCTTTCATCCTTTCGAGCGGATCGCCGACTTCTCCAGCATGCTGGAGTGGTTGCGCGAGCACGAACCGCAGCTCGCCGCGTCGGTGGAGGGTCGCGTCGAGGACGTCGAGGACTTCCTGCGCGTCGAGGACTACTCCTACGGCGTGCAGCAGACCTATTCGGCGGAGCGCTGGTCGCTGGTCGGCGAGGCGGCCGCGTTCGCCGACCCGTTCTATTCGCCTGGTTCGGATTTCATCGCGTTCGGCAACACGTTCACCACCGATCTGATCACACGTGATCTCGCCGGCAACGACATCACGGAACGTCTGGAGTTCTACAACCGGCTTTACCAGCGGGCGCTCGCATCCGTGATGGCGCGCCATCGGGATGCATACGCGATCTACGGAAACGCCGGCGTCGCGATGGAGATGCTCTATTGGATGACGGTCGTCAGTCACACCGGGATGACGCTGCTGCTGATCCAGGGCAAGCTGACCGACATCGAGTTCATGGAGAGCATCGATGCCGAGTTGGAGCGTCTGTTCCAGCTGAACATCCGGATGCACGCCCTGTTCCGCGCCTGGAATCCGCTTGCCCACCCGGAGCCGCCGCTGTACGGCCCTCCGGGCGTCGTGCTTTCCGGTGGACCGATCGACCCGGCGTCGTTTACCCAGGCCGGCGGACCTCCAGCGGGCGGACCCCCGGGGGGCGGGCTCCAGGCCGGCGGACCTCCAGTGGGCGGGCCCCCGTCAGGCGGGCCTCCAGTGGGCGGGCCTCCGGCGGGCGGGCCTCCCGTGGGCGGGCCCCCGGCGGGCGGGCCTCCAGTGGGCGGGCCCCCAGTGGGCGGGCCTCCCGTGGGCGGGCCTCCCGTGGGCGGGCCTCCCGTGGGCGGGCCCCCGGCGGGCGGACCGCCACCGGGTTTCGTGCCGCCGCTGATCTTCCGGATGCTCAGAGGGACCTTCGCCGCGCTGACGGTGCCGCTCAGCGACGACGAGATCCGCGCGGAGATGCAGTCCCAGCTCGAGGGTTGCGAGCAACTCGCCGTCGAGATCTTCCGCCGCGCATTAACCGCGCTTCCCAGTCCGGCGCCCGACGATGCGCAGATCAACCCGTACGCGGTTGGGCTCGACCCGGCCAAGTGGGAGGCCGAGGGGCTGTTCGCGGCGGCTGTGCCCAGCGCCTAAGAGCCTGTCTCAATTACCCAGTGTGCGGCTGGCGAGCGCCGGACCAAGTGAGACGTAGCCGGGCGGAAGGCGCTGCGTAGCAGCGCTACGCAAGCCTTCCAACCGTGCCGTATAGCTTGACGCACACTGGGTAACGCGGACAGGCTCTAAGCGCCGTCAGAGCAGCAGCTTGACTACCACCACGACCACGACGCACACGACCAGCGCCAGGAGAATCAACGGCACCAGCGGTCTCGACTGCGAAGACCCGCGCGCCGGCGCAGCCGCGCGCTGATCGCCTTGTGGCCCGCTTTCGGGCGGCCTGGCGCCCGGAATGCCCTTCATCACGTCACGCACCACCGTCGGCTCCTGAGGCGAGACCAGGGGTTGCGCCCGCAGGACGGTCTTGTCGGGATCGGGCACGACAACAGCGGGTCGCACGACCGTCGCCTCGGCGAGCGAAGCGAGGGGTTGATCAGCGCCCGCGTCCGGAACTGGCGCCACCGGAACATCGCGAATCACCGTCCGATCCGGCGCCGCGGTCACTGGCGCATCCGGCGCAGGCGCATACGGCGCCGGCGTGACTGGCGCATCCGGCGCCGGCGTGACTGGCGCATCCGGCGCCGGCGTGACCGGCGCGTCCGGCGCCGACGTAACTGGCGCATCCGGCCCCGGCGTGACCGGCGCATCCGGCGTGACCGGCGCATCCGGCGCCGGCGTCACGATCCGGCCCAGGACTGTCGCCTCGCTCACACTGACGATCGGAGCGTCCGCTGGCGGCAAGTCGACCGTGAAGTAGGTGGTGCCAAGCTTCACCTCCGCGTCGCGCTCGAGCCTCGCCTTGCCCGAGATCCTCTTGCCATTCACAAACGTTCCGTTGAGCGAGCCGAGATCCTCGATCTCGAGCCCGCCGCCGCTCGGTGTCACAGCTGCGTGCCGGCGCGACATCTCGGCGTCGTCGATGACGACGTCCGCACCCTCGCGACCGATTGTCAGCGCCCGGTCGCACTCGACCCGCTGTCCCCGCAGCGCACCCGTCGTGATCGTCAACGCTGCCATTGGCGCAGGCGAGCAGACCGCAGCTCAGCTGACGAGCGAGTAGATCAGGACGGTGATAACGACCACCAGAATCGTGTAGCTGCCAACCACGATCGCCATGCGCGCCGGGATCTTCTCCGGCCCTGCGCCGAACAGGTAGCCGAACAGCGCGCGTACGACCGGCGGCGGCGCTTTGGGCGCCGGCGCCGGCGCCGGCGCGGCCTCAGGCTCGGGCTTGACAGCTGGCGTTGACCCGACCGCAGCCGCGGGCTCAGGCGCCGATTGCGGGGGTGCCGCCGCCGGCGCCGGCTCAGACGCTGGCGTTGCCAGGGCAGGATCGATGATCGGCTGGTAGCGACCGACTCTCGTAGCCTCGAACGGCTGCTCGAACTGTGGTCGCGCGCGCATCACCGTGCGGTCGCCTTCATCTGGCAGCGTCTGCGCGACGCGGGTGGCGCCGTCGGCTGGCACCGCCTTCGCGATGCGGGTGGCGCCGGCGTCGGGCACCGGGAGCTCCACGGACAGCGTCGTGGCACCGATCTTGATGATCGAGCCGTTGCCGGCCAGGCGTGGGCTGTCCTTAAGCCGATCTCCGTCCACGATCGTGCCGTTGAGCGAGCCGAGGTCGAGGACCTCCACCCCACCTGGCACCGGTCGCAGGGTCGCGTGACGGCGTGAAGCCTCCTCGTCGCCGATGACGATCTCGGCCTCGCGACCAATCGTCGTTTCGTGCACGAGCTCCAGCCGCGACCCGGCCTCCGGACCGCTGGTGAAAACGAGCGTCACCACTGCATCACTCATCGCTACCCCGATCCGGGTCTAGAAGGGACAATCGGCGCGACCGCCGCACCGCTACGCGCAATGCTACCCATGCTCCGGACTGCAGGTCAAGCCGCCTGGCCGAGCTCGCGAGCCGGCGCTCACGCGGGCTTTGAGCGGACGATGCGCCAGGCGCCGGCTTCGTGCGTGAGCCGTACCGGTTCGGAGCCGTCGTCCAGCGACAGGAGTGCCTCGCCATCGGCAAAATTGATCTCGAGGCGAAGCGACAGCTTGGGCGGCGGCGGCGCGCTACCACCCTCGGGCTCGGCGGGTCCGACGTCCGCCGGCGTTGGCACAGCCGCAGCGGCTGCCGGCGTCGCCGAGCGCGGCGTCAGCTCGTCGCGACCGACCGGCTTGATCGCGCGCTGCGAAGTTGCGGCATTGATCCCCGTTTGGGACAGCTCGCCCACGACCAGCGTGGTCCCGCCGATCTCGATCGTGTCGCCTTCCGACAGCGTCCGCGGCACTGAGATCCGCAGGCCGTTGACGAACGTTCCGTTCGTCGAGCCGAGATCCTCGATTGCACAGAAGCCACTCGCGTCGCATGTGATCCGCGCGTGCGATCGTGAGATCTCCTCGTCGTCGGCGAGACGACCGGGTCCCTCGGCGTGACGTCCGATCACCAGCTCGTCCTCGACGAAGATCGACATTCCGGCCGCATTGCCGGCGACCACGTCCAACCGTGCAGCCGGTGCGCCCATGCCTGGACTGTAGCGAGCCGGGAGTCGTGGTTGCCGGGAGGTGCAGGCAACAGTAGGCTCCGCTGCACGCCCGGTAGGCCCAAGGCGCTGGCGCCTGGTTCGATCGGCGGTTCAAGGACTTGAGTGCTACCCACTGAAAGCACTAAGTGCACGCCGACTCCTCGCTCACGATCGCGATTGCCGATGACCACGCGGTCGTGCGCGAGGGACTGAGGCTGCTGCTCGAAGCCGAGCAGGACTTTGTCGTGGTCGGCGAAGCGAGCGACCTGGCGCAGACGCGAGCCCTGCTGCGCGACCGCTCGCCCGCGGTGCTCGTGCTCGACCTGCACCTCGGGCGTGAGCTCAGCCTGAGCTTGCTCGCCGAAGTTCGATCGAGCTCACCGTCGACCGGCGTCGTGATCCTGACGATGGACGACGACCCCGCATTCGTGCAGCCGGCATGGTCCGCCGGAGCTGCCGCCTACCTGCTCAAGGAGGCGTCGCGGACCGATCTCGTGCGCGCAATCAGGACCGTCGGGCGCGGCGGCAGGTACCTCGATCCAGCGGTCGGCGCGTGGGCCCTGGGCAGCGCCGGCGAGCCTGCCCTGTCCGAGCGCGAGGTCGAAGTGCTCCGCCTGATCGCGCTCGGCTACACCAACAGCGAGATCGCGAAGCAGTTGTACATCGGTGCGCGCACGGTCGAGACACATCGCGCCAACCTCCAGTCGAAGCTGGGGATTGCCGGCCGACCGGAGCTGGTCCAGTATGCGCTCGCGCACGGCCTGATCCATCGATGAGCCTCGGCGGCCAAACGCGACAGCTGGAGTTCGAGGCCGCCGAGCGCCGGCTGATCGAGCACCTCAGGGCGGATGACTCGCGCGCGTCGTCAGCTCGCCGCGTTGCGGTCCTGTCGGCCGCCGCGTTGCTGTTCGCGGCGACGTTCCTCGCCCGCCTCGCGATCCACGATCCCGACGCGCTGCTCGCAAACTTCTACGTGGTGCCGATCGCGTTGCTCGCGATCGAGTTCGGCACGGTCGCCGGCGTCCTGGCGGCGGCGGCGGGGATCGGACTGGTGTTTGCATGGAGCGAGATCCAGGCGATCAACGTGAACCTGCTCGGCTACACGTCGCGCGCCGCCGCGATGCTAGTCACGGGCGCGGGCGCCGGATGGTTTCCCGGACGGTTGCGTCAGGACATCGCGGCGCGCCAGCGCGCGCAGCGGCAGTTGTCGCTGTACGCCGAACAGCTCGAGCGCGCCAACCAGCATCTCGCCCGCAGCGTCGAGCGGCTCGAAGCGTTCGCCGAGATCGCGCGCGCGGTCGGTGGCGAGACGGACCTGCAGCGCGTGCTCGCGTTGATCCTGGAGCACGGCCGGGAGATCGTCGCGGCGGGATCCCTGATCGTGCATCTGCCCGCCGGTGATGCTCTGATTGCGATGTCGGGCATCGAGGGCCCGGATGACGGCGCCGTTCGCGTTGCGATCGCCGGTTCGCTGCCCGGCGAGGTGCTGCTCACCGGCCGGCCGCTGCGGGTCACTGCCGAGGATCGTGCGCGCCAGCTCGAGCAGCTGACTCCCGGGGCAACGGCCGCGATTCTGGTGCCGCTGGTGTTCCGCGGGGCGACGCTCGGGGTGCTCGCCGCGATCCGCGTCGACGCGCAGCGGGCGTTCGAGCGCGAGGACGAGCAGTTGCTGATGTCGATCGCGGCGAGCGCGGCGACGGCGGTGGCAACCGCGCGCTCGGTCGCGGCCGAGCGCTTGCGAATCAGCATCGAGGCGGCCGAGCAAGCTCGCGCCCGGTGGGCGCGCGAGCTGCACGACGAGACGCTGCAGGGGCTGACGGGGGTGCGCATGGTGCTATCCGCCGGCCTTGCGCACGACGATCTGGTCGCGTTGCGGCGCGCTGCGCAAACCGCCGAGTTGCACCTCGGCGAGGAGACGAGTCGGCTGCGCGACCTCGTCGCCGAGCTGCGCCCGGCGGCGCTCGACGACCTCGGGCTCGGACCGGCGATCGAATCGCTCGCCCGCCGGCAGGCTGCGGGTGGCGGGCTCGACGTCAAGCCGAGCATCGAGCTTCGTCCCCGCGACCGTCTCGCACGCGAGACGGAGATCGCGATCTACCGGATCGTGCAGGAAGCTCTCAGCAACGTGGTCAGGCACTCTGGAGCCGGCGAAGTGGCCTTGTCGGTGCGCCAGCTGACCGACCGAATCGAGATCACGGTGCGTGATGATGGACACGGGTTCGAGCCGGACGAGATCACCGAGGGGTTCGGTCTGGCCGGAATGCGCGAACGGGCCGTGCTCGCCGGCGGACGTTTGTCGCTGCAGTCCGGGCCCGGAGGCCCGACCTGCCTCATCGCGGTGCTGCCGGTGAGATCCCGCTCATCGACCACTTGAACTGGGTCACGTTGTCGCGTGGAGCGAACACGCCCGGCCGTGTGCCGCGGCGCACGAACAACACCGGCGCCGGCGCCGCACGGGCGATTTCCGATCGCGCCGGGCCGAGGCCCTCCCGCCGCCAGCGGTCCGACAAGCCGATCACGAGCAGGCCTGCGCCCGCCGCCGCGGCGATGATCCCCTGGCGCCCACTCTCGATCACCAGCGACTGGGTCGCAATGCCGGTGGCCTGCTGGGCCACCAGACCGGCATCGGCCAGCATCCGGGTGACCGATTTCCCCTCCTCGGTCTGGCCGGCAGCGCCGAGCAGCCGGATTGGGGCGCCGGTGCTTGCCGCAAGCCAGGTGCCAAGCTCGAGCGCCGACCAGTCATGCTCGGCGCCTCCGAACGGCACGAGCACCGGGTGCTCGGGTCCGATCGCGATCTCCGTTTGCTCCTGGGCGATCAGCACCGCGACGTCGCAGGCCGCACGCTGCAGCAGGTCCCCTACCTCGCCCAGCGGCACCCCCTCGCCGATCAGCCGGCGCCGCCCCTCGATCAGGATCAGATCGACGGGCTCGCGTGCGACGATGTGCACGAGATCGCCCGCGAGGTTGCTCGAGGTGATCGCCACGCCCCTCGAGGCAACGCCCTCCTCGGCGAGCCGCTCGCGGATCTCGTTGATCGCGCTCGAGGCTTGCGCAAGCTGGAGGTTCTCGGTCTGCAGTCCCGCGCGCACGCCGGCGCCGCGCGGCGGCGCCACGAGCCGCGCGATGATCAGCTCGCGCTGCGGCGTCGAGCGCGCGAGCGGCTCGGCGAGCGCCGTCAGCTGCTCGAGCGCCCCGTCGCTCTGCGGGGCGACGAGGATCGAGCGGTCCGGGACGGTGACTTCCGGATGTGCCTGCGCGGCTTGCGCGGCTGCGTGCGCGAGCTCGTCCTCGACCCGCGAGCCGTACTGGTTGTGGGGATCGAGCAGCCTCAGCAGCGGCCCCGTCATCACCGTCGTGATGATCGCCATCAGCACCAGCGCGGCGAACAGCGTGCTCGAGATCGCGCCGTCGTCGAGTGCCAGGTTCAGCACGATCAGCTCCGTGAGCCCGCGCGTGTTCATCAAGGTGCCGATCACGGTGCTGGCGCGCCAGTCGAAGCCGGCGACGCGCGCGGCGATCGTGGCCCCGGCGAGCTTGCCGAGGATGGCGACGGCGATCAGGGCGAGCGTGATCAGCCACAGCTCCGGCCGGTCGAGCAGCCCGATGTTGGTCTTCAGGCCCGTGTACACGAAGAACAGCGGCAGCAGCAGCGTCACGACGAGATCCTCGATCCGCCGCGTGACGTCCTCGGTCAGCCGCGCGTGCCGCGGCATCACCGCTCCCATCACGAAGCCGCCGAAGATGAAGGCGATGTTGATCGCCTCGGTGATGTAGGCCGACAGTAGGACCCCGGCGATGATCGCCGCGAACCAGCCGCTCGGAATCCTCCCGACCTCGTCGAACGCCGTCGCCATGCGGGCCAGGACGCGGCGGACGATCAGCGCCATCACGAGCGAGAAGGCGACTGCCTCGCCGATCGTGCGCGCAACGGCGCCGAGCGATCCCGACAGGGTGACGGCTGTCGCAAGCGCGATCAGGAACCAGGCGCTGACGTCGTCGATCGCGGCGCAGCCGATCGTGAGCGACCCGAGTGGCGTTTTGAGCATCCGCCGCTCGGCCAGGATCCTCGCCAGGACCGGAAACGCGGTGATCGACATCGACACGCCCATGAACAGCGCGAAGGCCACGAACTTTATGTGCGGGCCCAGCAGCGTGTACAGCGGCAGCGCGACCGCGAACCCGGCCAGCATCGGCACCGCCACGCTGGCGTTCGAGATCGCCGTCGCGCTGGACACCCTGCCTTTGAGCTGGCCCAGGTCGACCTCGAGCCCCACCAGGAACATGTAGAAGATCAGCCCGAGGTTGGCCACGACGCCGAACGCGGGCAGGATGTCGGACGGGAAGATCGCCGCCTGCCAGTTGGCGGAGAGCGCGCCGAGCACGGACGGACCGAGCACGATCCCGGCGATCACTTCGCCGATCACCCGCGGCTGCCCAACCCTCACTGCCAGAATTCCGAACAGGCGGGCGACGATCAGCACGATCACGAACGCCAGGAAGGCCGCGTTCACGAGCTTGTTGAAATCGCTGCGTTGCATGGTCGCCGTGAACGTCTCACCCGCGGGCGACAGTCCGGTCGGCGTCGTCAAGACCGGCTTGGTGCCGTTCAATCCCGTCCCCTTCACCGGCGTCGCGACTTCCAGCGGAATCAGCTGCATGCTCTGTAGCTGCAGATCGTTGGCCACCGCGGTGAGCCGCGCCTGACCACCGTCGATGCAGCCGACATCGCCGCCGAGCGCGCCGGTCTTGGTCGAGTAGGCAACGCTGCCGAGCTTCTGTCCCGCCGCCACGATCTCGTACTTGGAGTCGCCGCCATTCAGCTGGAACGTTCCGCCCAAGCACGTCGAGCGCGGAGACGTGGCGTACGTGCCGCCCACGCCCGCGGGCGTGCGCGGCGCCGCCGAGCCGGGCGTCGGCGGGTCCCGCTTGAGTGCGGCGGCGAACGCGACGCCGCCGAGGGAGCCTTTGAGGCTTCCCTTGACTCCCGCCAGCGCCACCGCGTCGAGCGATCTATGGCCGCCTCCGACGCAGTCGACGGTACCGATCAGGCGGTGGGCGCCGCCAGCCAGGCGCGCCCCCGTCAGGCGCAACGCCCCCGACAGCGTGCCCGCGTTGTTGTTGATGTCGACGAACTGGCCCGACTGCACGAGGTTGAACTGAGGGCCTGCCAGCTTGGCCGCCGCCGGGGCGGTGGACGGCAGTGGCTTGCCAGGCGGCGGCAGGGGAACCGGCCCCAGGCAGGCGAGCGGGGCGCTCACGTTGTAACCGCCGGCGATCACGGGCTGCGGCTTCTCTCCGCGTCCCTTGTCGATCACGACGATCGCGACCGCCACCGTAATTGCGGCCAGGATCGCGTAGAACACCGTCATGCGCGCCCTCAGGTTGGCACGCGCAGGCCCGGTTTCGCTCGGCATTCGAAAGCCTCCCCCTCGATTGCTTGCTGTCCAGCCCACGCTCGCCGGAGCGGTGCGCTGGCCGTCTGTCGGGCTAGAAACGTAGTCCACCGCCGCCCGGCCCGCATCCGGCGGGCGCCGCCGAAGTTCATCCGGGAAGTCCCGCAAGCCGGCTCCGGTAACCACGCGCGCCAGTGGCCAAATGGCCGACGGGCCGACGGGCCGACGGGCCGACGGGCCTAAGGGCCCGAAGAGGGGACCGGCGGCTCGCCGTCCAATTGGACCTCGTGCAGGTCCTTGTGGCGGATCAGCAGCACCGAGCTGAGCGCCCCGATCACCGCGACCACCGCCGCGATCATCAGGACCTCGCTCAGTCCGGCCGCAAAGCCAAGCCTCGCCACATGATCCAGGAGCGGCCGCTGCGCCGCTCGGGTCCGCGCCAGGACCCCCTGCGTGTCGCCGGCCGAGATCGAGCTCGCAAGCCTCGCCGAGCCGGACGCCAGTGGCGTTGCGGCCAGCGACCGCTCCACCTTGGTCAGGACCACGCTCTGCAGGACCGCTCCGAGGGCGGCGACACCGGCCGCAAAGCCCAGCTGCCTGAAAGTGGTGTTGACGCCGGCGGCCGTTCCACTTTGCCAGGGCGGGACAACTCCGACCGCAGCCGATTCGAGCGGGATGTTGACGAACCCCCACCCGACACCGATCAGCACGAACCCTCCCAGCAACGCGGTCCAGCCTGACGCCGCGTCCACGCGGCTCATCAGAGCCAAGCCGGCGGCGAACGCGATCAACCCTGCAGCGATCACGATCTGCAGGGGAACGCGCTTCTCCAGACGGCCGAGCCACGGCGACAGGAACACCGCGACGAGCGACATCGGCAGCAGCCGTAGACCCGTCTGGAACGCTGAATATCCGAGGATCGACTGCAGCCACAGGGTGACGTAGGGCAACACCGACAACACCGTTGCGGAAAGCGCGAACCCAACGATCGCAGCGCCGATCAACGTGCGGTTGCGAAACAGTCGCAGCGGCAGCATCGGCGCTTCCCGGCGCCGCTCGAACGCGACGAACGAAGCGCCGAGCAATGCCGAACCGGCGAAGCACCCGACGATGGTTGCGCTTCCCCAGCCGTCGTCGGGACCTCGAATGATCCCGAACAGCAGCAGGAACATGGAGGCCGAGAAACCGACGAAGCCCGGGACATCAGTCGCGGCGCGGGGCCCGGGAAGGTTGACGAGCTTGGCCAGCGTCACGATCAGGGCGACGACGCCGATCGGGACGTTGACGTAGAAGATCCAGGGCCAGCTCAGGCTCGAGGTCAGCACGCCACCGATCAGCGGTCCGGTCGCGGCGGCGACCCCGGTCGTGGCGCCCCACGCCCCGTATGCGACCGCGCGCTCGGCTGGTGGGAACTCCTGAGCGATCAGCGCCAGCGAGGTGGCGAGCATCATCGCGCCGCCGATCCCCTGGAGCGCTCTGAAGAGGTCGAGCATCAGCGCCGTCGTGGCGAGACCGCAGGCCATCGAGCACAGCGTGAACAGCGCGATTCCAGCGACGAACACGTGACGGCGTCCGACCATGTCCGACAGCGAGCCGGCGGTGAGCAGTGCCACAGCCAGCGTGAGCGCGTACGCGTCGACGAGCCACTGCAGCTCGGAAAAGCTGGCTTTCAGGTCCTTGGTGATCGTCGGCAGCGCGACGGTCACGATCGTCGTGTCGAGAAACAGCATCCCGACGGTCGCGCAAACCACGGCCAGCGTCCACCATTTGCGGCTGCTCGTCTCAGGGCCGGTGAGCGCTGTCGGGTCTGCCAGGACCTGGCGGAGTGAGCTGGGTGACGTCGGCTGCGCCCGCGCAGCTGCGCCCGTCTGCAGGCCGGGGGCGCGGTACTCGAGCACGGCTCGCCCGATCTCGAGGCGATCCCCGGGGCGCAGGCGGCGGCGACCCAGCAGGCGCTCTCCGTTGATGTAGGTCCCGTTGGTCGCGCCGATGTCGACCACGACGGCGCCGCCATCCTCGACTCCGATCCGGAGGTGCTCGCGCGAGACTTCCCCGTCGGGGATTGCGAGCTCGCAGCGAGGATCGCGGCCGAGCACCGCTGCGCGCGTGAGCTCGAGGCTCTGTCCGGCTCCCGGCCCCCGCAGGACCTCGAGTCGTCCTACCGGCCCACGCTCGACCGCCGCCGCCGTGATCGGACGCGCCCGCGTGCGCTGAGCATCTTCGGCGAGCGCAGGCGTGTCGGCGGTCGGCGGCGAGCGGCTGAGCTCGAGCACCGTCTGCCCGATCCGGATCGAGTCGTCGGGTTCAAGGCGGCGAGGCTCGGAGATCCGCTGCTCGTTCACGAACGTCCCGTTGGTCGAGCCGAGGTCCTCGATCACCGCGTGACCGTCCCGCAGCGTCACGCGAGCGTGGCGTTTTGACGCCTCCTCGTCGTCGAGCACGAGATCTGCGCCTTCGTCGCGACCGAGAACCAGCAACTCTTCGAGTGCGATCACTGCGCCGGCGTCCTTGCCGCGCACGATCCGCAGGCCAGTTATCGGCATCGAGGCCATTTGGCGGCGAAGTCTGTCAGGCTGCCAGGCCCGGCGCGAGACGGCATCGGGCGCCGCGCCGCAGCGCGGCGGCCGGGTAAGCTGCACTCGCGATCCTGAACCCCACGGAGACTCGACTGGTGGACGAAGTCATAAGACTGAGACTCGAGTGCGTCGAGGGCAACGCCCGTGGCACCGAGATACCCGTCGATTCCGAGCTGATGATCGGTCGCCATGCCGAGCAGCCGGGAGACCTGGCGGGCGACGGTGAGCTGTCGCGCCAGCACGTGCGCATCCATCGCGCCGGTGACACGTACGTGATCGACGACCTCGTCTCGACGAATGGAACGTTTGTCAACGGCGTCCGGATCGCCGGGACGCAACTACTCGCCGACGGGGATCGGATCGAGCTGGGCGCGACGACGCTCGTCGCGCACCTGCAACGGACCGCGGCGGAGCGCCCGTCGGTCCTGGCAATGCGCCTCGAGGTCGACTTCGAGGCTCGCGAGGTCGTGGTAGCGCTCGGGGACGACCCGCCCCTGCGGCTCGTCGGGACGGCGGATGGTTGGCGTCAGAGCTGACCGGGGCAGGCCGCGCTTAGGGCACCCGCAGCGCGCCTAACGCAGCTCAGGCGTGTGCGCTCTCGCTGCGCTCGGCGGACAGGAACTGCTCGACGAAGTCAGTCGAGATATCACCCGAGCGGAAGCGCTGATCGGCGAGCACGCGGCGGTGGAAGGGGATCGTCGTCCGGACCCCGCGGCCCTCGATCTTGAACTCGCTGAGCGCGCGATCCATCCGTTCGATCGCCTCGGGACGCGTCG
This sequence comes from uncultured Solirubrobacterales bacterium, assembly GCA_963709135.1. Lineage (GTDB taxonomy): Bacteria > Actinomycetota > Thermoleophilia > Solirubrobacterales > Solirubrobacteraceae > Palsa-465. The sequence goes on from CAVPVI010000019.1 coordinate 113,896, forward strand.
GCGCCCACACGATCAGCTTGGCGATCAGCGAGTCGTAGAAGGGCGCGATCATCCAGCCGGGGTAGCAGTGCGAGTCAACCCGGGTCCATGGTCCACCCGGCGCCACGTAGACATCGAGGCGGCCTGCCGCCGGGGCGAAATCGCGGTCCGGGTCCTCGGCGTTGACCCGGCACTCGATCGCGTGGCCACGCAGCTTGACGTCGTCCTGCGTCACCGACAGCGGCTCGCCCGCCGCGACCCGGATCTGCTCCTGGATCAGATCGACGCTCGTGATCATCTCGCTCACCGGGTGCTCTACCTGGATCCGCGCGTTCATCTCCATGAAGCTGAGGTTGCCGTCGTGATCGAGCAGGAACTCCATCGTTCCCGCGCCGGTATAGCCGACCGACAGCGCCCCCTTGACGGCACGCTCGCCGATCTCGCGCCGTTGCCCGTCGCTGAGGTGGATCGACGGCGCCTCTTCGATCAGCTTCTGGTGACGACGCTGGACCGAGCAGTCGCGCTCGAAGAAGTACACGCCGTTGCCGTGACTGTCGCAGACCAGCTGGACCTCGGTGTGCCGCGGGGCGTCGAGGTAGCGCTCGATGTACACGGCGCTGTCCTTGAACACGGCTTGCGCGGTCGCGCGGGTCGTTTGATACAGCCGCGCGAGCTCCGCTTCGGCGCGGACGACGTTCATGCCCCTGCCGCCGCCGCCGGCAACCGCCTTGATGATCAGCGGGTAACCGATCGAATCCGCGATCTGGTGGGCTTCGTCGACGGTCGCGACGGGCTCGATCGTCCCTGGGAGCAGCGGCAGGCCGGCTTTCTGCATCAGATCTCGGGCCACGGCTTTGTCCCCGACCTTCTCCATCACTTCCGGCTTCGGCCCGATGAACGTGATCCCGTTGTTGGCGCAGATCTCGGCGAAGAAGGGATCCTCCGACAGGAACCCGTAGCCCGGATGGATCGCATCGGCGCCGGTCTTCTGCGCCGCGCCGATCACGTTCGGGATGTGCAGATAGCTCTTACCGGGGTGAGGAGGCCCGATGTGAACCGCTTCGTCGGCAAACCGCACGACAGCCGACTCGGCATCCGCGGTCGAATAGATGGCGACGGACTTGATCCCGAGCTCGCGGCAGGCACGGGCGACCCGCAAGGCGATCTCGCCCCGGTTGGCGATCAGGACTTTGTTGAACATGTCAGCTCCCGGCGCTCGCTGGGGACCCGGTCAAGCCTCAGACGGCTCGAGGTACATCAGCACCTGCTCGAACTCGACCCACTGGCCGTTCTCGACCGCGATCTCGGCCACCGTTCCGGACTCGGAGGCGACGACCTCGTTCATCATCTTCATCGCCTCGACGATGCATACCGTCTGCCCTGCGTCGACGGTCGCACCGACCTCGGCGAACGGCTTCGAGCCGGGCTTGCTGGCGGTGTAGAAGGTCCCGACGAGCGGTGCGAGCACCGGCACTCGCGTGTCGGCGGGTGGCTGGAAGGTGAACACTCCCGAGGCGTTGCGCGCTCCGGGCGCCACGCCGAGGCCCGGACCCGCACCGGTCGCGATCGGCTGGCTGCTGGGCAGCGCTCGTCCGGTCGCTGTCGCGCTCGCCGTCGCGAGCTCCGGCGCCGGAGCACCGCGCTCGATCTCGATCTTGTACTCCCCGGCAGCGACGACCAGTCGTTGTACGCTGCTCCCCTCCAGCCGTCTGATCAAGTCCCTTGCCTCGGCCCAGACGGATTCGATCATCTCCCGGTCGGGGTGCTTCTGCTGGTTCTCGGTCTCGCTCATGTCTCCCCTGTGATCGGCGAAAGTAACGGCTGGCGCCCTGGCGCACCGAACTTGCGGAAGCGCTCGTAACGCTGCGCGAGCAGTTCGTCGAGGTCGAGCGCCAGCAGCTCTGCGAGGCTCGTGATCAGCGCCGTGCGCAGGTTTGCGCCGGCGGCCGGCGGGTCGAGTTGGGCACCGCCGTCGGGCTCGGGAACGATCGCGTCCATCACCCCAAGCCGGAGCAGCTCAGGGCTCGTGAGCCGCAGCGCCTTCGCTGCGCGCGGCGCCGCGCTGGCGTCCTTGAACAGAATCGTCGAGCATCCCTCTGGACTGATCACCGAGTAGTAAGCGTTCTCCATCATCAACACGCGGTCGCCGGTGGCCAGCGCCAGAGCGCCGCCACTGCCTCCCTCGCCTGTGATGACCGCCACCGTTGGCACGCGCAGGCGCGACATCAGCATGATCGACTCGGCGATCGCGTTCGACTGTCCGTGCTCCTCAGCGCCGATCCCCGGATACGCGCCGGGCGTGTCCACGATCGTGACGATCGGCATCCCGAAGCGCTCCGCGTAGCGCATCAGCCGCATCGCCTTGCGGTAGCCCTCGGGCTCGGGCATGCCGAAGTTGTGCTCCACCAGCTCACCGGTGCTGTGACCCTTCTGCTGGCCGATCACCATCACTGTCAGCTCGCCGATGCGGCCGACCCCACCGATGATCGCGCGGTCGTCGCGGAACATGCGATCGCCGCGCAGCTCGTGGAACTCGTCGCACGCGAGGCCGACGAGGTCGAGATAGCGTGGCCGGTCGATGTGGCGGGCGAGCTGGACCACGTCCCAGGGATCCCGCGCTGGGAGCGCGTCGGCGTCGTCGATCGCGGGCCGACCCACGCCCTCCGGCAGCCGGCCTGCGCGGCCGGCTTTGTCCTCGCCCCGTGCCGCCTCGGCGCGCGCGTGGAGATCGAGCAGGTTGCGGATCGTGCGTTGGAGGTTCTCGCGCGGCTCGACGACGTCGAGCATCCCGTGCTCGACCAAGAACTCCGCGGTCTGGAAGCCGTCGGGCAGCTGCTGATGGATCGTCTGCTCGATCACGGACGGACCCGCGAAGCCGATGTGCGCACCGGGCTCGCTGATCAGCACGTCGCCGAGCGTCGCGTACGAGGCGCTCACACCGCCATAGGTCGGATCGGTGAGCAGCGAGATGAACAGCACGCCCTCCTCGGCAAGCCGCGCGACCGCCAGGCTCGTCTTCGCCATCTGCATAAGCGACACGCAGCCCTCCTGCATCCGGGCGCCGCCCGATGCGGAGATCACGAGCAGCGGCGTGCGCGTGTCGAGCGCGAGCTCGGCTGCCCGTGTAATCGCCTCGCCGACGGCTCCACTCATGCTGCCGCCGATGAAGTTGAAGTCGATCGCGGCGAGCACCACGGGGCGGCCGTCGATCGTGCCGGTCCCGTAGAGCGCGCCGGACTGCATCCCGGTCTTGCGTTGCGCGTCGGCGACGCGGTCGGCGTAGGGCTTGGTGTCGCTGAACGAGAGCGCGTCGATCGGCTCGAGCTCAGCGCCGAGCTCGTCGAAGCTGTCCGCGTCGAGCAGCTGCCCGAGCCGCTCGCTCAGTCGCAGGCGGAAATGGTGGTTGCATTCGGGGCACACGCCCAGGTTGCGCTTCAGGCGTTTGAAGTAGACGAACGCCTGGCAGTTGGGGCATCTGAACCATTCGGCCGAGACAGCGCGGCTGGCGTCGAGCTCAGCCACCGAAGCCTCCCCCGAGACCGCGAGCTTCGGAGATGGCGCCGCGGTAGACGGCGAGCGAAGCAGCAAGCGCGGCGTCGACCTCCGCCGCCGTCGGGGCGGGCTCCGCCCCTGGACCGGAGCGCTGGAAGGCCAAGAACGCCGCGAGATCGGTGCTCAAGCCGTGCTCGTCGATCGCCGCCGCCTGCGCAGCCAGCTCTGCGGCGCGGTCCCAATGCGTCCGGCGGATCTCGACCTGGATCATGCCGTGCAGCGGGTATGCCTCGTGGCCGGGTACGTCATCGAGTTCGCGCAGGCGCGCGAACGCCTCGCTGGCGTCGTCGAGCCGGCCCACCTGGAGGCTGAGCTCGGCTACGTCGAGCCAGGTACGGATGTCCTCAGGCGCTGCCTCGGCGAGCCGCTGAGCCTGTTCGAGCGCCTTCTCATACTCTCCGAACGACCGGTACATGTCGACCAGGCTGATCGCGGCGGTCAAGCCAGTCCGGGCCGACTGAGCGATGTCGGCCGCGCGTGCCAAATAGCCGACGCCCTCCTCTTCGCGACCTGCCGCGAGCGAGGTATGACCGAGATGGCTCAGCGCAACCTCGTCGTCCGGATCCAGCTCGACGGTGCGGCGAAACGCTGCGTCCGCTTCGGCGGTGGCGCCCTCGGCGGCGAGCGCCTCTCCGTAGTAGTGCCATGCGGCGGCATCCTCGGGAGCCAATTCAGTGGCGCGGCGCAACTGCTCGACGGCGTCGCCCGCATCGAGCTCAACCCCTGCCCGCCCGGACAGCACGAGCAGCTCGACGTCCTCAGGTTCGACGCTCAGCCCGTCGAGCGCCGCCTGCCGGCTCTCGCGGTATTCGGCTGCGTCGTAGTGTTGGCGCGCGCGACGGCGCGCGTCTTCAACAGTCGATCCCATTGCAGCTGGAAGCCTATCGCGCCGGAGGTGACGCTTGCGCCCCTTCCGGCGCGACGCTCGCCACGACGTCGGGCAGACCCCATAGCTTCATCCGTTCGACCCGGCCGCGGATCTCGACCTCGTCGAAGAACACGAGGTCGTCTGACGGCGCGGACAGCGCCTGCCTGGTGGCGTCCGACAGGAGCAGCTGGTACGGCGTCCCCTTCGTCATGCCCTCGATGCGCGAGGCAGAATTCGTCGTGTCGCCGACGGCGGTGTACTCCACGCGGCGCTCGGATCCGACGTGGCCCGACATCACGTGGCCGCTGTTGAGGCCGATGCCCATGCGGAATCCATCGCTGATCTCGTTCTCCCGGAGCCAACGGTTGAAGCGTGGCAGGCGCACCTGCAGCATCTCGCGGGCGGCGCTGAGCGCCCGATCGGCATGATCGCCTTGCGGCAGCGGCGCTCCGAACACGGCCATGATCCCGTCGCCCATGTACGCGACCAGCGTGCCGCCGTGGTCTAGGATCGCGTCGCTCATCTCGCTCAAGTAGTGATTGAGGACGTCGATCACGGTCGCCGGCGTGAGCGTCTCTGCACACGATGTGAATCCGCGCAGGTCCGAGAACAGGACCGTTCCCTCGCGCTGCACGCCGCCGAGTCGGAGCCCGTCGGCGCTCGCCAGCACCTCGTCGACGACGTTCTCCGGAACGAAGCGCGAGAACAGGTCGCGGACTCGAATCTGCTCGATCGCCTCGGTCACGAGCTGAACGGCCAGCGAGCCGGCGCTGCTGAGGATCAGGGCGAGCATCGGATAAACGAACGACACTACCCAGCCGCTGTTGAACGCGAGCTGGACGGCGACGACGAACGCCGTGCCGAGCAGTACCGCGTCGCCGGTCGCGGCGAGCGGGCCGAGCTTGAGGCTGAGGAGCGGCACGGTCACGCCGAGCAGCACGACCAGCGCGATGTCGAGCAAGCTGGGAGCTCCGACCAGTGGCAGACCTTTCAGCACCGTCTCGATCGCGTTCGCCTGGACCTCCGGTCCCGGCATCAGGCTGTCGGTCGAGGTCGCGTGGATGTCCTGGAGGGCTGAGGCCGTCGCGCCGATCACGACGATCTTGCCGCGGAACAGGTTGCGTGGCGCCTTGCCGTCCAGCACGGTCGAGTAGGAGATGTAGGGGAACCTCATCGCGGGACCGGCGTAGTCGATATACACGCTCCGGCCGTTGAAGCGCGAACGCGGCACCTTGCGGCGGGTGGCGACCTCTGCGGTTGCCACGGCGAACGTGTCGAGGTTGCTGAGCGAGTAAGCCATCCGGCGGATGACGCCGCCCGGGTCGACGATGAAGTTGCCGTTTCCGATCCTCATGCTGAGCCCCTCGCGGATCAACGTGTTGGCGTCCGAGCCGAGGAAGTGCGAGTCGCCGTTGGTCTCCGGCTGCGTCGTCGAGAACACGATCCGCCCGTTGGTGTTGGAGATCGCGTCTGCGAACGGCGTCTCGTCCGCGAGGTAGTTCGAGCCCGGGGAGCGCTGCGAGAACTGGACGTCGAATGCGATCGCGGCCGGGTGTTGGGCGTTGATGCGGTTCATCACCTGGGCATCGACTGCTCGCGGGAACGGCCACTGCAGGGTCGGGAGGGTCTCAAGCGTGGTCTGGTCGATCGCAACGATCACGATGTTCTTCGGCGGGTGCTCCGGCCCGCGTACCGTGAAGCGGGTGTTGATGCTGTTTCCCTCCAAGGTCGCGAGCAGTTGGGTGGCGTACGCGAGCAGCGCGAAGCCCGTACACGCGAACGCCACCAACGCGAGCGATACCCCCCGCGCGCGGCGCCGGTTCGCGATCGTGAACAGCGTCCGCTGCCGCCACCGCCGGCCGATCTTCTTGGGCGCAGTCACGGTCTGATCGGTCTGTCGCGGGAGGCGCTTAGCCAGGGCATGCGGTTGGCAGCGTCTACGCCGGCGGTCCCGCGCCTGCCGTCGCGGGCGTCGCGTCCCAGATCGCATCGATGCCTTCAACGATCTGACGGGCCTCCGGCACCGTCAGCACGCCCCCGTCGAACAGACCATCGGCTTCCCATCGCGCTTGGTCCAGGCTGGCAACGTAGGGGTTGATCGCCCGGTCGGCCGGCAGCGGCGCCGGCAGCGCGCGCGCCGCGCGCTCCAGGATCGCGATCGCGATCGCCTCGGAGTTTCGTACGTGCTCGCGCAGCGCCTGCAGCAGCGCGTCGTCGTCCGGATAATCCCCGACCAGACCGGCGAGTCCCTGAATCAACACGAGCGGAGGACGGGGCATTCCCGGGCCCCGCGGGTGCCGTTCGATCGCGTGCCATTCACGAGCCAGCTCGTGCACGCGGATGCTCAAGCTCCCGAGCCGATCCAGATACTCGTCGGCGCGCTTCATGAACTGCAGGTCGGTGAATTTGTTCTGCGTGAAGATCAGGTTGTAGCCGATGTGGCTGGCATAGAAGTCCCACGTCAGGTAGCCGCAGAGCACCCATGGGTTGCCGTACAACGCGTACGAGTCGAGGTACCTGGCGATCGTGTAAGTGAACAGCCGCTGGTAAAGATCGTTGTAATACTCCACGCGCTGAGCAATTTCCTCACCGTTGAGGTCACGGACGATGAGGTCAGCGGTGAACGTGTTGCCGTAGCCGATGAAGTCAGATCCTGGTGAGTAGAACGGGTCCGCGAACGCAGCCGCCTCGCCGACCAGCGACCAGCGATCGACCGAGTACGCCTGCTTGACCCCGTATGCGAAGTCCCTGACGCGCAGGAAGTCCTCGACGTCCTGCTGACGTGCTGCGACCGTTGCGGCCAGTTGCGGCTCGTGCTTGTGCAGCCAAGCCAGCAGCCGGTCGAACTCGTTGATCTCCTCGTAAGCGTGAAAGCGCGGGTCGGCGCAGACGCCGATGCTGATCGGCCCGCTCGAGAGCGGAATCAGCCACACCCAGTAGCCCTCGCCCATCAGGTGATTGGTGCTGAACTTGCGGATACCTGGCTCGGACATCCGCGCCATCCACGCCGCGTCGTCTCTTCCCCAGTCCTCGAGGTCGAGTCCTCCACCGAGCCGGAACCAGGCAGAGTTGATGTGATGCCCGCAGTCGGCCGCAAGGTCGAGCTTGCGCTTGAGGATGGCGGCGCGACCTGCGGCGTCCACGATCCAGCGCGCGGTCAGGCTGTCCTCGCTGTCGAACTGCTCGAAGCTCACGCGGTGGGCGTCGCCGCCGAGTTCGACCTCACGCACCCGGGCGCCCTGCTGGATGTCGACGCCGAGCGCTCGGGCGCGCGCAGCGAGCTTGTTCTCGAACAAGCCGCGGTCGATTTGGTAATTGTCGTGCGGTGGGAAGAACGGCACCCCGAGCTCGGCTCGCTTGGTGATGTCCACGTTGCCATCGCCCGGGACGAAGTAACGCAGGCCGCACTTCCTCAGCTGCTCCTTCTGGAGGTGCTCACGCATCCCGACAATCTCGGCGAAGTAGTGCGCACCAGATGCGACCGTCGACTCGCCCACTTTGAAGGCCGCCAACGGGGCCGGACCCTCGCGCTTCTCGAGTACCGCCACGCTTGTCTGCGGGCGAGCCAGCTTGAGCTGGATCGCGAGCGTCAGGCCTGCCAGCCCGCCGCCCAGGATCGCCACTTCGTAGTGCTCGGCCGGCGGTCGCACCGCCGCGATCTCGACGATCGACTTACCCCGCTCGACGCTCATAGACACCAATCCTCGGTTGCTCGACCTGGACGCAGGCCCGCGCTGCGTGCGCCACGCCACTCGAAACAGCGAGCGTCTACTCTACGAGACCCTAAGAGGCCATGCAACAGGCACCGTCCACCCGCGTCGCGCCGCCGCAGTAACCAGCGCCCGCGGCAGCCGGCCAAACAGGCGCCGGCCAAACAGGCGCCGGCCAAACAGGCGCCGATTACGGTCGGTCGGCTGGCGGGGACTGGGCAGGTGTCGGCTCGGCGCTGGAGTAGCGCTGCTCGGTCAGGGTGAGATAGATGCTGTCGAGGCTGGGTCGCACCAGTTCCACGGTGCGTAGCCTCATTGCCTGCGAGCCGAGCTGACCCACCACCGCCGCGACCATCTCGGCGGCGTTGTCGGTCTTGATCCGCAGCATCGTCCCGTCGCGAGTCGCTTCACCGCCGCGAACCCTGATGTCTGGCGCGGGGCCGTCGAATACCAGTTCCACCGCCTGCGTCGAGAACTTGGCCACAAGCTCGGCGATCGATCCACGCGCGATGATCTTGCCTCCCTGGAGCAGCGCCACGGAAGCCCCGAGCTCCTCGATCTCGGGCAGGTAATGGGTGGAGTAGCAGATCGCATGACCCTCGCTGGCGAGCTTCTTGACGACGTCGAGGATCTCCTGCCGCGTGCGGATGTCGGCTCCGACGGTCGGTTCGTCGAGGATCAGCAGGGGCGGTCTGTAGACCATTGCCATGCCGGTGTGCAGGCGTCGCTGCTGGCCGCCGGAGAGTGTCCCGGCGGCGGCGTCGAACTTGGGCGTCAGGCTCAGTGCCTCGCCCACCTCCTCGACGCGCGTGGTCATCTCGCGCCCACGCAGCCCGGCGAGCCGGGCGAACAGCTCCAGGTTCGCGCGCACGGTCAGCGTCGGGTAGATGCCGAGGTCCTGCGGGGCGATGCCGAGGTTACGGCGTGCCTTGAGCGGCTGGCCGACGGCGTCGACGCCATTGACGAGAATCGTCCCCGAGTCGGCGCGTCGCAGCCCGGCGATGCACGAGACGAACGTCGTCTTGCCCGCCCCGTTGTGACCGAGGAGCCCAGCGACCTCGCCGCGCTCGATCTCGAGGTCGACGCCCTTCAGGACATCGACGCTCCCGTAGGACTTGCGCACCCCGCTCGCGTACAGGATCGCCTGCGCGCGGGGGGTCCGCAGCTCCTCGGCGTCCGGGGAGTCGGCGAGGATCACCCGCCGGCGTCTGACTGAGGTACGTTGTGCGTCAAACGGCAGGACGACTTCGAGCACGGACTGCCCGACCTGGATCCGATCACCTCCGCTGAGGAGCTGCGAGGAGGGGATCTTCCAGCCGTTGAGGTACGTGCCGTTGGTCGAGCCGTGGTCCTCGAGCGTGTAGCTTCCATGCGAGAGCATGACCACGCGGGCGTGGTCGCGCGAGAGCTCCTCGTCTCCGCCGAGGTTGCCCGGCCCCTCGGCCGCCCTTCCGATCGCGACGTTGCGGCCGAGCTGGATCTCCGTTCCCGCCGCCGGTCCGGCGATCACCCGCAGCACGTCGCCTGGGAGCGCGCGAGCGCCGGCGGCGCCGGCGGTGCCAGTGCTCACGCGACCATCTTTCGATCGGTCGGGCGGAAGCGAACCATCGCCAGCGCCAGGAACACAGCGGAGAACCCCAGCAGCACGGCGGTCGGACCCAGGACCGAACTGAATCCATCGCCCTTCAGGATCACGTTAGTCGACGCTTGCATAGCCCAGTGGCTGGGGACGACCGGCGCGATGTCCTGAGCCCACTTCGGAAGCGCGCTTGTCAGCGCGAGCGCGCCTCCCAGCGAGGCGAACACGAGCACCAGCAGGTTGGCGACCGCGTCGACCTGCGTCATCGTGCGGCAGAACGAGACGATTGCGAAGGTGAGCGACAGCACGCAGAGCGCCATCACCGGCGCGAGGATCAGCAACGACGCCAGCGATCCCTTCGAGTTCAAGCCGAGCGCGAGGTCTCCGATCGCGAACAGCATGATCATCTGCAGGGTGATCAAGACGAACGCCGGCAGCAGCTTGCCAGCGATCACCTCCGACGTGCTGGCCATCGCCTGCAGCCGCTCCCAAGTGCCCCAGCCGTGCTCGGCGAAGAAGGTTCGGCCGACCCACGCCATCCAGAAGAAGACGAACATCACCGTAAAGCCGGGCACTACCTGCTCGGCTCCGGTGACGTTGTGGTAACCCGCGTGGAGCAGCACTGATTTCTGCGTGCTCTTCATGATCACCATCACCAGCAGCGGGACGATCACGAAGATCACGAGCGACCCCGGGTTGCCGAGCAGCAGCCGCGTCTGGTGGCGGAAGATTACGAATAGTCGCCCTCTGGACATAGCCCGGGCGGAACACTATCGGGATGTGATCCGGGCTGCACAACCCCGCACCGGATGCCTTGCCTTTCGGACGTGGAGGCTGAGCAAGCTAGGCCTTGGCGAGGTAGCCGTGGCCGGCGTGGACGGCGATCGTCTTGCGGGTGGCGAAGTCGTAGACGTCGACGGTGCCGCGTTGCACGGTGGTCAGGGTGCCGTCGCAGCGGTCGCTGGTGGTCCATATGGTGCCGAGCACCGACGCTGAGCTGTAGCGGCCCTTGGTGGCGAAATGGCCGTGGTTGTCGCTGGCCTTGAGGGTTTGCAGCACTTTCGGGCTGGCCTTGGCGGCCTGCGCCGCGGGACCGTCAGCGGCGACCCTGTCGGCATCGGCTTTGGGGCAGCTGGCGTAGCTCGGCGCGCCGGAGAAGGCACCCTCGAGCAGCGAGATCGTTGTCAGCCCCTTGGTCAGCCCCTTGCGGCTCTGGGTGCTGATGAAGATCGCGCCGCCGAGCGTGAGCTTCTCGACCTTGCCGCGCTTGGTTGCCGGCGCGGCGAGCAGGGCCAGGGTGCCGCGGCGGGCGTCGATCTGGCTGCCGATCGGGATCTGGCGTGCTTGGGTCAGGGGGATGAACCCCTGGCCTTTAGCTACCGAGGTCGGTGCGGGGGCCTTCGATGCGTCGCTCCCGGGGAGCTTGACGTACACGATTCCGGAGACCAGGGAGACGTTCTCGGTCTTGCCCAGCACCGGCGGCGCCGCGGGTTCGGCCTTCACGGCGATGATGTGCGCCTGGGAGTAGTCGCCCACGAAGTTGCTGCTGGTCGCGGCAAACGTGCCGCCGCTGGAGCCGGTGATCACGTCGAACACGGTCCCGACCGGAGGCTTGTAGCCACCGACCGGGTTCGGCAGAATCGTCCCGCCAGGGGTGAACACCGCGCCGCTGCTGAGGTTGATCGTGCCGAAGCTGCCGGCGCTCGCGATGTCGGGCTGGATCGTGCCGTCGGAGCCGTTGACGAGCTTGTCAGAGCCGCTGGTGAAGTTGAGCTGCGCCCCGGCGGCGACCTCGACGAGTCCGTCGTTGAGCACGTCGGTGCCGGAGTCCACGATCAGCGCGCCGCTGGCCACTTTCAGCGACCCGGTCGGCTCGTTGTTCACGTCCACGCGCAGGTAGTTGGCGTTGCCCGATTCGGTCTGTGCGATCAACGTGCCGTAGTTGTCGAGCACGTTGGTGCCGGTGGATGCGGCGGCCAGGAACGACGTGTAGCCGTTGGTTGGTGAATCGAGCACGAGCGTGCCGTAGTTGGAGACGGTGCCGGATACGTACACGGTCGAGTTGTGGCCGGGGAACGCTTCGGCGGTCACGGTCTGTCCGGCCGGGATCGTGCCCGTCAGGCCGGCCGAGTCGGCCAGCTGGAAGCTGCCGGTGCCGCTGATGTCGCTCAGCAGCCCGGCGCTGAAGATCTCGACGGGGTTGCCGGTCTCGTTGCCGTTCTGCGTGAACGAGGCATTGCTGCTGAGGATCAGCGTGCCGTTGTTGTTGACGGTGCCCTGGTTGGTGAACAGGTCTGAGCCGTTGTCCATCGCGAACGTCGGAATCGCCGTAACCTGCTTGCTGTCGGTCGTGAACGTGCCTTTGTTGGTCAGCGGGTAGCCGCTGTCGGAGTACAGCGTGTTGGAGGCGACCGTGATCGTTCCGGTGCTCTCGTTGAAGAGCGCGACGCGCAGGTAATTGGCGTTACCCGACTCGCTCTGTGCGATCAACGTGCCGTAGTTGTCGAGCACGTTGGTGCCGGTGGATGCGGCGGCCAGGAACGACGTGTAGCCGTTGGTTGGTGAATCGAGCACGAGCGTGCCGTAGTTGGAGACGGTGCCGGATACGTACACGGTCGAGTTGTGGCCGGGGAACGCTTCGGCGGTCACGGTCTGTCCGGCCGGGATCGTGCCCGTCAGGCCGGCCGAGTCGGCCAGCTGGAAGCTGCCGGTGCCGCTGATGTCGCTCAGCAGCCCGGCGCTGAAGATCTCGACGGGGTTGCCGGTCTCGTTGCCGTTCTGCGTGAACGAGGCATTGCTGCTGAGGATCAGCGTGCCGTTGTTGTTGACGGTGCCCTGGTTGGTGAACAGGTCTGAGCCGTTGTCCATCGCGAACGTCGGAATCGCCGTAACCTGCTTGCTGTCGGTCGTGAACGTGCCTTTGTTGGTCAGCGGGTAGCCGCTGTCGGAGTACAGCGTGTTGGAGGCGACCGTGATCGTTCCGGTGCTCTCGTTGAAGAGCGCGACGCGCAGGTAATTGGCGTTGCCCGACTCGCTCTGTGCGATCAACGTGCCGTAGTTGTCGAGCACGTTGGTGCCGGTGGATGCGGCGGCCAGGAACGACGTGTAGCCGTTGGTTGGTGAATCGAGCACGAGCGTGCCGTAGTTGGAGACGGTGCCGGATACGTACACGGTCGAGTTGTGGCCGGGGAACGCTTCGGCGGTCACGGTCTGTCCGGCCGGGATCGTGCCCGTCAAGCCGGCCGAGTCGGCCAGCTGGAAGCTGCCGGTGCCGCTGATGTCGCTCAGCAGCCCGGCGCTGAAGATCTCGACGGGGTTGCCGGTCTCGTTGCCGTTCTGCGTGAACGAGGCATTGCTGCTGAGGATCAGCGTGCCGTTGTTGTTGACGGTGCCCTGGTTGGTGAACAGGTCTGAGCCGTTGTCCATCGCGAACGTCGGAATCGCCGAGCCCTGCTTGCTGTCGGTCGTGAACGTGCCTTTGTTGGTCAGCGGGTAGCCGCTGTCGGAGTACAGCGTGTTGGAGGCGACCGTGATCGTTCCGGTGCTCTCGTTGACGAGCGCGACGCGCAGGTAATTGGCGTTGCCCGACTCGCTCTGTGCGATCAACGACCCGAAGTTGTCGAGCGTGACCGCGGTCGCGGCAGATGACAGGAAGGAGGTGTAGCCGTCGGTCGGTGAGTCCATCTCGAGCAGCCCGGTCTGGTTGATCGTGCTATTGGCGCCAAGCGTGAGTGTCGCGTTGTTGCCAGGAGTGGCGTCCACGTCCAGCGTCTGCGTGCCGCCTCCGGATGAGTTGCCGAGCGTCAGTGATCCCACGCTCACGTTGTCCGACATCGTCACCGTGTAGGTGCCGCCGGCCTGGATACACACGTCGGAGGTGGGTGTCGGTGTCCCGCTCGACCAGTTCGCGCCAGTGTCCCAGCTCCCGCCGGAGGTGTTCGTCCACTGGTCGCAGGCCGCCGCTGCTAGCGCCGGTGCCGCGAGCGCCGCGAGCGCGACGATCGCGAAGACGATCGGCGTGCCCGCTCGCGGTAGGCGCAAGTACCGACGACCGAGATCACTGTGCCGTAACACGCTGCCACCCATTTCCTGGTTTCGATTCTGCAGTTCCGAGCCCCCGAGGCCAGTTTTGCCCGCACAGCACTGGTCCGTGGCGGCAGTCTAGCGGCCCCACCTGCTCGGCACGTTTTTTGGCGCGCTGGTCCGGCTGCGTGGAAGTCGGGTCGGTCGAGCAGCTGTGCGAGGCGGTCGAGCAGCTGTGCGAGGTGGTCGATCGGAGGACCCACCCGCGACGCGCCGCGCTCGCCCGCGAGATCGAGGTTGAATGAGGTTGACGGCGCGCAGGTCGTTGAATAGCCTGGTCTGCCTCGGATGACCGTTTCCTGAGAGATCGTGGATGAACGAACAGACTGCAGCCAGGAGCTCTGCCCGATGCAGACTGGCGTCTCGATGACGCGCGCCCGGCGCCTCGCGCGGCTGGCCGCCGGCGTGCTGCTGGCGAGCGGTCTGGCGCCAGCAACTGCGGCTGACGCCGCCAGCGGCAATGGCGGACCGGTGCTCGGCCAGAGCATCGAGATCTCGCGAGTGTCGGGCACGGTGACGGTCGAGCCCCGGGGGTCCAACGACTTCATCGTGCTCGCTGGGCGGCGCACGATTCCCGTCGGCTCGACGGTGAACGCTTCGGACGGGACGGTCGGCATCGTCGCGGCCACGACGAGAGCCGGTGAGCGGCAGAGCGCCGACGCAAGCGGTGGTGCTTTCAAGCTCACCCAGGTGCCGCGCAACCCGCAGGTCACGATGGCGCTGGCGGCGGAGCGCCCGGTCAAGTCCGTCTGCGGACCGGGCAGCGCCGTCGATGCGAATAAGAAGAAGAAGCTGCCGCGCGGAGTGATCAGTACGCTCACCGTGGTGGACCACGGCGGGCGCTGGGGCAGCGAGACGGGCACCGCGGCCGCCACGGCGCTCGGCACCGAGTGGACCACACAGGACACCTGCGCCGGGACTACCTTCTCAGTTGCGAAGGGCTCGATCGATACGGCGACCACCAAGGCGCCGCTCTCGACTTCGCTGCGGCCGAACGAGAGTCTTGCCTACCAGTGCCCGTCGACCGGGAAGTGCGAGGAGTTGCTTGGCGCTCACACCCCGGTAACGGTTGACGGGACGACGGTGCAAACGCCGGCGTTTGGCGCGACGTTCATAACCAAGAGCGACGTCGACGACTACGACCTTTGCGTGACGGGACCGTCCCAGACGGGATGCACCACCTACCCGCTCAGTCGCCCCAGTGCTTCCGGATGGCGCCGCAGCGAAGTCGCCTGCGTGCCGCAGCAGGGCGGCAGCTACCAGATCAATTGGCGGGTTGACGGCGTCCTGCTGGGCTTGCCGCTCACCTACGTTTCGTCCTCGGTCCCGGCCGGCGCAAGCTCCGGCTGCGTCTCCACGCCGATCAGCCGCCAGGCGGTGCCTGCGGGCTTGGACTCCACGCAACCATACGGGGACTTCGTCGTCCACTACGACGACGCCAATCAGAGCGATCCGAACTACCTCACGAGCGCACAGGCCCTGAGCGTCGCGCAGACCGCACAGAGCGCCCTGCAATTCGAGACGGCCACACTCGGGATGCCGATGTATCTGGACCCGGCGGCGTACCCGGGCTCGGCGCCCGGGAAGATCGACATCTATGCGTCGGCGAGCAACTCGCTGCTCAGCGACACGTATCGATGGCCGGAGGTCGGTCAGACGACCTTCCCGGGCCTCGGTCAGGCGTCATCCGCCTACATCGTGCAGAGCGAGAACTTCGACCCCGAAGCCATCGCCTGGTCGGTCTTCGGGGTGCTGGTCGATGCGATCGGCGTGCCGGGACAAGATGATGCCGGCTTGTGGGGATCGATGGCCACATGGGCAGCCGCAAACTTCGACCAGGGAACTTCAACTTACGGGCAGATCGCGCCGCCACTGAGCGAACCCATCGACTGTGACGAGAGCTGCCCTGGCGACGCATACGAGGACCAGTGGCGCTTCTACGAGCACCTGGCCGAGAAGTTCGGTGCCTCGGTGGTGCCGGCGATCCTCTCCGCTGATGCAGCGCTCCTGCGCTCCGACAGCTCCACCGGACACATGGACGCAGCGCTCGCGCAGGTCCTCGGCGCGCGCGGCTCCTCGCTCGCGAGCGAGCTCGCCGATTACGCGTTCGAGGACGACCAGGACGGTTGGCAAGCGCCTTGGATCCAGAATCTCCCGTATGCCTTCAACGACGACAGCTATACAACCCAGGCCGTGGCGGCGACCAGTGCAACGATCGAGCCCGCCACCGTGGTCGTCAACCATCTCGCCAGTCACGTGCTCGAGCTGTCGGTCGCGCCCAGCAGCTCCTCGACCTGCGTCGCCGACACTCTCAGCGTCGACATGACGGTCCCATCCGGCGGGCTCTGGCCCGGCGCCAACCTCTACAGCGGCGGCACCCACCCGGAACCCAACGCCAACCCCACGGATCCGACGCCCACCGAGACAGCGACGTTCGACTCGTGTTCCGGTGCGAGGCTCGATCTCGTGTTCACCAACGGGACCGACACCGACGGGATGACGTTCGGGGTCACCGGCGATCTGACATACGACAGCGGCCCGCTCTCGTCGCTGCGGGACAATCGGGTCGTCGCTGCTGATCGCCTCGATCCATGAAGCCGAGGGCAGCGGCGTGTCCGGGCAGACAAACCTTTGCCTGGAGCGACGGATTGTCCGTCGGCGCTCGAAAATCGACATCGAACGGGCAAACCACCCGGGCGCACGGAGGTTTGTCCGCTCGATCACCTTCCCGAGCGAGTTCGCCCTTCCCGAGCGAGCGACCACGCCTTCCGAGGCGCCACTCCTTCCCGAGCCGCCACGCCCCTCGCGAGCGGCCACGCCCCTCGCGAGCGGCCACGCCCCTCGCGAGCGGCCACGCCCCTCGCGAGCGGCCACGCCCGTCGCGAGCGGCCACCCCGTCGCGAGCGACCACGCCTCCCGGCCGCCGCTACCCGCCGTTCCGGCCGTTACCGGCTGACCGGCCTGAGGGGCGTTTCGCGCTGCGCCATCAACTGTGCCGGCTCTTGACGGCTTTGGCGAGGTAGCTGTGGTGGGCGTGGACGACGATCGTCTTGCGGGTGGCGAAGTCGTAGACGTCGACGGTGCCGCGCTGCACCGAGGTCAGTGTGCCGTCGCAGCGGTCGCTGGTGGTCCACTGGGTGCCGAGCACCGACGCTGAGCTGTAGCGGCCCGAGGTGCGGTACTGGCCGTGGTTGTCGCTGGCCTTGAGGGTCTGCAGGACTTTCGGGCTGGCTTTGGCGGCCTGCGCCACCGAACTGTCCGCGGCGGCGTTGTCGGCCGCCGCTTTGGGGCAGCTGGCGTAGCTGGGCGCGCCGGGGAAGTCGCCTTCCAGCAGCGTCAGCGTGGTCAGCCCCTTGGTCACTCCCGTGCGGCTTTGGGTGACGGAGAAGATCGCGCCGTTGAGCGTTACCTTCTCGAGCTTGCCATGCTTGGTCGGCGGCGCGGAGACCATCGTCAGGATGCCCTGGCGGGCGTCGATCTGACTGCCTGACGGGATCTGTCGCGTCTCGGTCAGCGGGACGAACCCCTGTCCCTTGAGCAGCGCGTCGTCGAGTACGTCATCGGGCCCGTCGGCGGCGTGCTTGGCTGGGAGCTTGATGTAGACGACGCCGCTGACAGGGGCGACGTTGACGGTCTTGCCCAACGTCGGCGGTGGCGGCGCCGGACCCGCAAGCGTAATGAAAGTCTCGTCTGGACCGACCGCCGTGCCGGCGCCGTTGGTCGCGACCAGCCGCACGTGATAGAGCGCGTCCGGGACCAGACCCGACACCGACGTCGACACGAACTGTGCGGACAGACCCGAACCGACCGGCTGGGTCTGGGTGAAGCCACTGTAGAGGACCGGGCCGCCGCCCGTGTACTTCGGATCGAGCCCGTACTCGAAATACGCCGTCGTGGCCTGCCCCTCCGGGTTGA
The DNA here is from genome assembly GCA_963709135.1 of uncultured Solirubrobacterales bacterium. GTDB lineage: Bacteria > Actinomycetota > Thermoleophilia > Solirubrobacterales > Solirubrobacteraceae > Palsa-465. The sequence continues at coordinate 131,582 of CAVPVI010000019.1, forward strand.
CCGTCCCCGAGAACCCAACACCCGCAACGCCTTGTACAACCGGCAGGCCGGCCGTCGTCACCGCGGTCACCGCCGGCGCCTCTAGGCTCGTCCCGCCGCCCGCCGGGCCGGATGGCGGGGTCACGGCGGGCACCGCCGGCGCCGTGGTGTAGGTGAACCGATCGACCGATCCCGTCGCGCTTGTGCCGCCCGCGGTCGTAACTGTGATGTCGACCGGACCGACCGCCGCGGCGGGTGAGGTCGCCGTGATCGAGGTAGCGCTGCTGACCGTGAACGAGCTCGCCGCGGCTGCTCCGAACCTGACCGCGGTCGCGCCGGCCAGGTTCGTGCCCGTGATCGACACAGCGGTCCCGCCAGCGCTCGGACCTCCCGAGGGGCTCACGCCGGTCACCGTCGGCGCGGCGATGTAGATGAAGTCGTCGCTGGAACCGGTCGCGCTCGTCCCGCCGGGCGTCGTCACGGTCACGTTGACGGTGCCAGCTGAACCGGCTGGTGAGGTCGCCGTGATCTCCGTGTTGCTGTCGACCATGACGTTGCTCGCCGCCGAGCTCCCGAACTCGATCGCCGTCTCGCCCTGCAGGTTCGTTCCGGTGATCGTGACGCTCGTCCCGCCGCTGAGCGGGCCGGACGACGGGGTCACGGCGGTCACGGCCGGCTGGGGGACGAGCTCGACGGCGCCGATATCGCAGCCAGTCCCCTGCGGTCGTGTGACGCCACGCTGGTCGGTGCCGCTACAACCAGGCGCCCCGATCGGGATCGCGTCGACCGCAGGGCTGGTCGCGGCGATGCTCAACGTCCCGGTGCTCCCGCCGTTGTCCTGCGGTGAGGTCGAGGTGAACAGAGGGTTCGCGTCCTGCAGGTCTCCCGTCGATTTGAAGCCGCAGTCGGTCCCTGACTCCAAGTTGTAGCCCTTGGAGATGATCGTACCGCCGGGGAGGCCCGCCGTTGTGATCACGCCGCAGTTGGATGCTGTGCCGGTAGTCGGTTCGTCGATGGTATTGAACGCGACGATCGAGTTCTGGACGGTGATCGTGCTGCCGTCCTCAGCAAGCAGACCGCCGTCGTTGTAGGAGATCGTCGAGTTGGTGATCGTGGTCTGGTTGTCCGGGTCGTTCCAGCTGAAGATCCCGCCACCGAGCGACGAGCTGTTGTCGGCGATCGTCGAGTTGTCCACTTGCAGGATGCCGTGATGCGTCATGTCCTCGCCGTAACCGTAATTCTGGATGGCGCCGCCCGAGGCGTCGGCCTTGTTCCCGTAGACGAGCGAATGCGTGACCGTCATCGTGCCGCCGTCGTTCGAGATTCCGCCACCCGCGCCGCCGTGCGCGGTGCCGTCGGTGATCAGGTCCTCGCTGAGCGTCAGGTTGGCCTCGCAGTTGAGAACGTCTCCGCCGAAGGGGCCAGGAATAGGACCGCCAGGAGAAGTCCCGCCCTCGATCGTCAAGCCCGAGATCGTCACGGTCGGCACCGTCAAGTTCGCCACCGTGCCGACGGCGGGAACCTCGACGTCGAACACGCGATCCGGGGTCTTCGACGCTTGGACGACGGTCGTCGAGGTTGCGCCAGCGCCGGCGATGTCGAGGTTCTGCGTGATCGTCAGGGCTCCGTTGCTGAGATCGTAAGACCCTGGCGGCACGACGATCGTGTCAACCGGACTCGGCGTCTAGTGGCGTTCTCGTAAGTGATCAGCTGCCGTAAGGAGCAGACACTGGAAAACGGCGGATCGCGCAGGGCACCCCCACGGCGGTATCGCTCGTTGTCCCGACCGTGTAGGTTGCCGCCGACGCCCGCGCGGCGAATGCCCCCAGGCAGGCCAGCAAGCCGACTGCGGCGATCGTCAGCCGGGCACGGCGGTACTGCCGGCTCGCGAGCGGAATCACCGAGCTGCCAGGACGCGCGGACGACTCGCCGGTGGGCAAGTCGCATGATTTGGTGGTCGCCATTTGTCCAGCTACTGAGTGCTTCTGTCGCGTCAAGCCAACACGTCACGAAGTGAGGCGACAGAATAACGGTCGATCGCGGCGCGGTCAAACCGGGATCGGGCGTTGATGCGGCCGGCTCACGCGCCGAGTCGGGCGCTGCCCACCGAACACCGGGCTACTGCTCGGGGTCGTTGAGGAGCCTGTATTGGCCGTTGTGGAAGAGGAGTGGTTTGGTGTTGGTCGTTGTGGCGCCGATTTCGAGGACTTCGCCGATGAAGATCTGGTGGTCGCCGGCGTCGTGGGCGGCGTGCAGGCGGCAATCGAGGTAGGCTAGCGCTCCGTGGATGATGGGCGAGCCGCTGGTCCCCGTGTGGTGGGGGACGTCGCGGAAGGCGTCTTGGCCGCGGGGGCGTTCGCGGGAGGCGAAGTAGCGCGAGACTGGTTCTTGTTCGGCTTGCAGGATGTTGACCGCGAAGCAGGCGTTGCGGATGATGTGTTGGCTGCCTTCTGAATTGGCGATCACGCAGACGAGCACGAGTGGTGGGTCCAGCGAGACCGACGAGAAGGCGTTGGCGGTCATGCCGTAGGCGTGTTGCTCGCCGCTGGTCGTCACAACGGTGACGCCGGTAGCGAACGCGCCGACGGTGGCGCGAAAGTCCTTGCTGGTGAAGGCGGCCACCTTGTGTCTCCTTTAGGCGTGGTCTAGACGGGCGCGGATCAGTTCTGGGAAGTCGGGTGTGAGTTCCATTGATTGCGCGATCAGGTCTCGGAAGGCGTTGCGGTCCAGCGCGAGTAGGCGGGTGTCGGTGCGCGCGCGGACGGTCGCTGAGCGGGGTTGGTCGCGCATGATCGCGACTTCTCCGTAGAGCTGTCCGGGGGTTAGCGTCGCGATTTGGCGCTCGTTGCCTTGTTCCTCGCGGACGACTTCGGCTTCGCCTGCGATCACGATGAAGAACTTGTCGGCGGGGTTGCCTTGCTTGACGATCTCTTGCCCGGCGGGGACTTCGACGCTCGCGAGTGTGGCGGTGATGCGGTCGGCGGCGAGCGTGGGTAGGTTGCTGATCACGCTGTAGGACCGTTCGCGGTGGAATTCCGCGCCGAAGGTTCCCGGTGCGCCGCGTCCGGAGGACGGCGCCGCGGAGGTGTTGTCGATCAGTTGTAGTTCGGTTGCGGTGATCCGGAAGAACGAGATGCTCATTGTCGAGCCTGGCGAGAGCGTCGGGAATTTCTGGCCGAACAGGTCAGCGACGCGCGCGATCTGCTCGCCTGAGAGCAGCACCGAGGCTTCGCCGATGCCTTGCACGCCTTGGGTTTGGTGCAGGTCGCTGCTGTAGCTGTCGATCGTGAACGCGACTACCGGGTTTTGTTGGATCTGGCGGGCTGTGATCGTCGTCGCGCGCGTCCAGAAGTACAGCGTCGGGCCTTCGTTGACATACAGGAATGTGCTAGCGCGCGGTACCGCCGCGGGCGACGCCGTCGCCAGCGTCAGGGTGTGGTTCTGCGTCAGGAAATCCAACACCTGCTGCGGGACGACCGGTATCTGAGCCTCGCTCATGAATAACCTGCTTTCTGAATCTCGCTAGCTGGACCAAAGCGCCACACGCCGGCTTGCAGCACGAGACGCACGGATTCTGAGGCGCCACCAAAATGCAGCCACGCCTCGCTCGAGCCGAAGTCGAACTGGAGGCTCAGCGAGGGCGGCGGGACTACCGGAAGCGCAGCGATCTCGGGAAGGCCGCTGCGCAGATCCGCTTCGGGCAGTTCCCTCACCACCAGCGTCGAGGCGCCCAGCTCGATCGTGTCCCCAACCGAAAGCGTCTGCGGAGTGGAGATTCGCAAGCCATTGATGAACGTACCGTTCGTTGAGCCGAGATCCTCGATCGCGCAAAAACCGTTGTCGTCCAGCACGATTCGCGCGTGCGCGCGCGAGATCTCGCGATCGTCGGCAAGCCGACCAGCTCCATCGGCACGGCGTCCGATCACGAGCTCGTCCTCGACGAGGATCGACATTCCCATCGCGTTGCCCGCCACAACCTCCAACCGAACCGCCCGGACGCCCATGCGCGCACTCTATCGATCTGGATCGTCTAAATCGTCATCATCCCGTGCGTGATCCGCCACGCGCTCGCCCCGGTCCTGCCGGCTGCCGCCCTGGCGCTGGGGATCCCGCGCACGCTGCCGCCTACGACCGGCAACGCCGCGTGCCCTCCCGCGGTCGCGATCACGTTCGACGACGGACCGCATCCGGAGGGCACGCCCGCGGTCCTCGAGATACTCGCCGCCGCCGGCGCCTGCGCGACCTTCTTCGTGATCGGCGAGCAGGTGCGCCAACGCCCGCAGCTCGCTCGCCGGATCCTCGCCGAGGGCCACACGCTCGCACTGCACGGCGATCGCCACCGTCTGCAGCTGCGGCTCACGGCTGCGGCGCTCACGAGCGATCTGCGCTGCGGCGCGGCTGCCGTCGAGGACGCGACCGGGACGTCCGTCCGCTACCACCGCCCGCCCTACGGAATCTACAGTGCGGGCGGCCTGCGGGCCGCCCGCGAGCAAGGCTTGGCGCCGCTGCTGTGGTCCGCCTGGGGCAAGGACTGGCGCAAGCTGACGACGCCCGAGCGGATCGCCGCGCGGGTCCGCCGCGCGCTCACGCCGGGCGGGGTGATCCTCCTGCACGACGCGGATTTCTACAGCGCCAAGCGCTCCTACGAGCGCACCGTGAAAGCGCTGCCGGTGATCCTCGCAGAGCTGAAAGCACGAGAACTCGCTACCGTCCCCGTCATCTGACAAGCTTGGCGGCGCGCCACAGGACGTCGGCGCTCCAAGCGAGGTCTTGCATGTCCGGCTGTGAAGCCGGCAAGTTGACCCGCCGGCGACCCCGCCGGAGCTACCCCAACCCGACGACACTCGGACTCTATACCGATGACGACTACATCCGACGACAAACTGAGCGCGAGCGCCCCGGATTACAGCCGCTTTGCGATCGGCTTCGACCACCGCGATCGGGCCCGGTTGCACGAGCTGATCGACGGCGTGCTGGACAGCAACCGCTGGTCCGAAGCCGACTTGACCAAGCAGTTCGAGCAGGTTTGGGCGCAGCACAACGGCGTCGATGCCGTCGCGCTCTCCAGTTGGTCTGGCGGAGCGCTTGCTGCGCTGCACTTCGTGGGAGTCCACGGCGAGACGGTCCTGTGCCCGTCGAACACGTTCATGGCCACGCCACTGGCGGCGCTGCGCTCGGGCGCCAAGGTGCAGTTCGTCGACTGTAACCGCGAGGACCTGTGCATGTCGTTTGCCGATTTCGAGGCCAAGGCCGAGCAGCACAAGCCGAAGGCGGCGTTTCTGGTGCACATCGGCGGACACATCGCGTTCGACTCCGAGCGGATCGCGGCCTACTGCGCCGCGCAGGACATCTTCCTGATCGAGGATTGCGCGCACGCGCACGGCGCCAGCTGGAACGGACGGCGCCCCGGCACTTACGGCGATGCCGGCGTCTACTCGCTGTACGCCACCAAGACGATCTCGACCGGCGAGGGGGGCGTGCTCGTCTCGCGCCGGCCCGAGGTCCTCGAGCACGCGCGCGGCTACCGCAACTACGGCAAGCCCACCTACGAGGTCCGCGGCCTGAACTTCCGCATGAGCGAGTTCACTGCAGCGCTGGCCCTGCTCCAGATCGAGCGCCTGCCGGAGATCGTCGCCTGGAAGAACGAGATCGCCAGGGAGTTCCTCGATCCGCAGCATCCGAGCCGCTTGGAGCTGCCCGATGGGATGACTTCCGGCTACTACAAGTACATCGTGTTCGACTGGCTGGAGCGTTCGACCGGGCGCGTCTACGACGAGCCCTGCCACAGGATCCTTGGGCACGACGTCGAACTGCCAAACACTGACTGGGTCGCGCAGAACCACTCGTGCGTACCCCTGTACTACCGGCCCAACAACGGAGATGATGTATGAGAGTTCTGGTGACGGGCGGATCGGGCTTCATCGGCTCGCACGTGGTGGACAAGCTGCGTGAGCGCGGACACGAGCCCGTGATCTACGACCTGCGGCCCTCGCCGTGGCACGAGCCCGGCACGGTCGACACGGTGCTCGGCTCGATCACCGATCGTGAAGGCCTCGAGAAAGCTCTGCACTCGTGCGACGCAGTCGCGCACCTCGCCGCGGTCGCGGATGTCAACGACGTCCACGCCTCGCCTGAGGACGCCGAACGCGTCAACGCCAGGGGAACCGTCGCCGTGCTCGAGGCCTGCCGCCGCGCCGGCGTCCAGCGGATCGTCTACGCGAGCACGATCTGGGTCTACTCCGATTGCGAGCCCGAGGCGGTCGACGAGGACACGCTGCTGCCGCCGCCGAGCCACCTCTATACGAGCACCAAGCTCGCGGGCGAGCTGTACTGCAAGGCCTACCAGGAGCTGTACGGGATCGACTACACGATCCTGCGCTTCGGGATCCCCTACGGCCCGCGTGCGCGCGAGGCCGCCGTGATTCCGGCGTTCGTCAACAAGGCGTTCAAGGGCGAGCCGCTGACGCTCGCCGGCGACGGCCTGCAGTCGCGTCGGTTCGTCTACGTAGAAGATCTCGCCGACGGTGTCGCGCTCGGGCTGGGCGAAGTCGCCACCAACCGCGTCTACAACCTCGCCAGCGACGAGAACGTCACGATCAAGCAGATCGCCGAGACGGTCCAGGAGCTGATCGGCAACGTCGAGATCGTCTACACGCCCGCGCGGCCGGGCGACTTCGGTGGCAAGGTCGTCTGCAGCGAGCGCGCCAAGCGCGAGCTCGGCTGGATGGCATCCACACCATTCGCCGAAGGCGTGCGCCGCTACGTCGATTGGCGCCTCGAACAGGCTGAGCTCGCCAAGACGCGGGTGCAAGAGGCAGTGATTCCGGCCGGAGAGCCCGACGCCGAAGCGCCACCACGCAAGGTTCTGATCATCTCGGCCGACATCGGCGAGGGTCACGACCTCCCCGCCCGCGCGGTCGCGCGCGAGTTCCGTGAGGAGGATCCCGACGCCCAGGTATCGGTCGTCAACGGGCTGCCGGCGATGGGGATCATCCTCACGCTCGTGCTGCGCGAGAACTCGGCCTTCATGTTCCGCTGGGTCCCGTGGCTGTTCGACTTCCAATACCAGCTGTTCATGAAGTTCGCGCCCACCCGCTGGCTGGCCACGAAGTTGCTCAGCCTGCTCGGTGGTCATGGACTGATGCGTCTGATCCGTGCCCACGACGCCGATGTGATCGTCTCGACCTACCCTGCGGTCACAGCCGTGCTGGGCGAGCTGCGGCACAAGGGCAGGTTGGAGACCCCTTGTTACTCGTCGATCACCGACCTCGCCGGGCTGCGCTTCTGGGCCCACCGCGGGATCGACCTGCACTTCATCACGCATCCCGAATCGGCCGCAGAGGTCGAGAGCATCGCCGGTACCGGCAGCGTCCGCTGGGCTAAGCCGCCCACCTCGCCGGCCTTCTTCGCGCCGCGTAAGAGCTCCGACGCGCGCGCCGCGCTGGGGCTGCCAGCCGAAGGCAAGGTGATCGTCGTCTCAGGCGGCGGCTGGGGTGTCGGGGACCTGGTCGGTGCCACCCAAGCTGCGCTCGAAGTGCAGGACGCGACGGTCCTGTGCCTGTGCGGCCACAACGACAATGTCCGCGCTCGCGTCGCCCAGCGGTTCGCCGGCGATCCCCGCCTGCGCCTGATGGGCTTCACGGATCGGATGGGGGACGTGCTTGCCGCCGGCGACGTGCTGATCCACTCGACCGCAGGACTGACGGTGCTCGAAGCGATCATCCGCGGCTGTCCGGTGATCTCCTACGGCTTTGGCTACGGGCATGTCCGTGCGAGCAACCAGGCGCTACAGCGCTTCGGTCTGGCGCAGGTCGCCACCAAGCAGCGAGATCTCGCGCCGGCGCTGCAGCGCGCGCTGGAGCATCGCCCGGAGCCCAACGACTCGTTCGCGCGGCGACCGACGACCGCGTCGCTGATCCTCGCCAACGAGCGCCACGTGCGCTCGTTGCCCGTCTGGCGCGTGCGTGTCGAGCGCGTTGCCGCCGCCGCCACGACGGTGCTTGTGGTCGGCGGCTGGACGCTGACGGCCGGGATGTCCTTCTCGCTCGTGTCCGACGTCGCCCACACGAAGCCGCTCACCACGGTCGCCACCACCCGCCCGGAGGTTGGTGTCCTGGTCGACGCCAGCAGCAGCCAGGTGTCGACGCTGGCGAGCGCGATCGCGGCGAGCGGCATGCACGTCTCGTTTGCGATCGAGAACGCCTCGGGAGCGTCGGCACTGAGCGTCTACGGCGACGAGGCGCTGCCACGCCTGTCCGACGGCGGCCTGTTCCACTGGCTGCACACCCGCCGCGATCTGCGCAAGCTGGCGCACGAGCTTGGCTACCAGCATCGCTTCCTGTACGCCTCGAGCGGGCCCAGCCTCGGCCAGTGGCTGATCGCGCACGGAGATGGCGGACGGCTCGTCGCCGGCGCCGTGAAGATCGACGGAGCCGACCTGTCGGTGACCCGGCTACGGCTGCATGCCGGCGAGGTGATCGAGCTGCGAATCGCGAACGTCGATGCGGGTCTCGCCGATCTGCACAAGGTCTGGTCCGAGCTGCAGTCGGCGCACCTGCGCGGCGTGCCGGTCGGCCGCCTGATGAGCGACGCAGGCGTCCCCCTCTGAGATCTGCTGGCGCAAACCTTGGGAGCATCGATCGTGCCCTGACCCTCGAGCGAGCCGGCCAGTAGCGGCTTCGATGGGCGTCTGGTAGCGACGTCCGCGGGCTATGCGAACATGTGTTCGTGTTCGCTGTGATCGTTTGTGTCCTGCTACCCCGCTTTCAGTTGACCGTCGCCGCCGGTGACCGTACCGAGTTGCTGCGCACGCCTGCTGCGCTTGCACCTGAGCCGGGGAGCGCGCAGCATGTCGGTGAGGTGTCGCTGGCGGCCGAGGCGTTCGGCATCCATTCCGGGATGCGGTTGGGGGAGGCGCTCGCACGCTGCCCGCGGTTGATGCTCGTGCCTTCCGATCCGGCCGGTGTCGAGGACCGCTGGGATGGTCTGCTCGCCCGCCTGGAGTCGATCGGAGCCGCGGTTGAGTCGGCGCATCCGGGGCTTGCGTGCTTTGACGCGCGCGGGCTGCTGGCGCTCTACGGCGGGCAAGTGCTGGGAGTGCTCACGGCGGCTAGACGCGTGCTCGAGCTGCCAGCGCGGTTTGGCGTGGCGCCGACGCGCTTCGCGGCGGTTGCGGCAGCGCACCAGGCACGTGTGCGCCGTCCGGTGATCATCTCGGGCGGTCGCTCTCAGACATTGGCATTCCTCGCCCCGCAGCCGGTCTCGCTGCTACGTGAGCGTCCGGCTCTGGCGGCCCTGCCGGAGGCGCTGGAGCGTCTGGGCATCGTTACTCTGGGGCAGCTGGCGGCCCTGCCGGCAGCGGCCCTCGCCGACCGCTTCGGCGCCACTGGGCTCCTGGCGCACGAGCTCGCCTGCGGCAGCGACAGCGATCTGCGTGCGAGGATCGCCGGTGAGGCCGTACGTGAATCCCTGGACCTTCCCGAGGCTGCGTCGGGGATCCAGTTGGAGCGTGCACTCGAGCTGCTGATTGACCGTTTGCTGGCTCGCGGGGAGCGAAAAGGACGGACGCTCCGCGCGGTCGCTATCTCGGCGGTGCTGGTTGAGCGAGGGGGCACATGGCGCGAGCTGGTGACTTTCCGAGAGGCGCTCAGCGATCCTGTGCGCATGCGCCTGGCGCTGATGCCCAGGCTGGCGGCGATGCCGGCGCCGGCGCAGGAGCTGAGGCTGGCGGTCGAGCGGTTCGGTCCTTCCGCCGGCGATCAGCGGAGCTTGCTCGACGATCCGGCCGACGCTCGCCGGGCGCGGCTGCGCGAGGCGATCCGCCAAACGCGCGTCGCCGCCGGATCGGATGCCGCGCTGCGCGTCTTGGAGGTCGATCCGAGTTCGCGCTTCCCCGAACGGCGCGCTCTGCTGACGCCATATGAGACATGAGCGGGCCACGCCGTCTCAACGCTCCGCGGCCGGTCGCGGTGCACGCCGGCGAGGACGGGCGCCCGCTGCTGGTCGACAAGCGTGACGTGGACACCGTGCGGGAATCCTGGCTGATCGAGGACCGCTGGTGGACCGAGCGGCCGCTGCGGCGCCGCTATTGGGAGGTCGTCACGACCTGCGGCCGCGACGAGGTCGTGTTCCACGACCTCGTCAGCGGGCGCTGGTGGCGTCAGCGGTGATCGTCCTCGGGTGCCTTCTCGGCTTCCCGCAGGATCCACTCCGAGCACGACGAGAGGTCCTCGACGCCCATCGCGGCCTGAACGTTCAACCACATGCCGATCCGCATGAACTCGTCGATCTGCAACGGCTCGGCACCCGACAGGTGCTGGACGAGGGCGACCAGGCGGGCGTATGCCGCTCGCACGTGCGCGCGGATCGTCTCGTCGTCGCACGCAGCGTAGCCATGATGCTGAAGCATCAGCAGCGAGCGATCTGACGCCAGCATCTCGATGTAGGCGAGGCCCATCGCCTTGAGCACGTCGGTATCGGGCTCGGCCGTGGCCGGATCGAAGTCCGCCGCGGCGCGCGCGAACAGCTCGGCGACCCGCTCGAAGCCGCGTTCGACCGCGGCGATGAACAGGTCGCGCTTGCTGGGGAACAGGCTGAACACATAAGGCTGGGCGACGCCGACGCGCCGCGCGATCCTGTCCACGGGCGTTCCGTGCAGGCCGCCTTGGGCGAACTCGACGATCGCCGCGTCGATCAGCGCGTTCCGGCGCTCGGCTGCCGGAACGCGCTGCCGGGTCGGCTTGACGGTGGCGGACATCACCTGATCGTAATGCCCGGTAGTACTAAGGCGGGCTTCGACCGTGCTCACGCGGTGCTCACCATCGCTGCCGCGATCTTGGCCGCCTGCTCACGTGTGCTGAACGGCAGCGCCGCCGCGATCAGCGCGCCGGCCGCAAGCACTGCGGTGCCCACCCACATCGCCGGCACGAGGCCGTTGACGTAGTCCTGGGGCGACAGGTAGCTACCGTGGCTCGTGAACACGGTGGCGAGCACCGCGATCCCGAGCACGCCACCGAGCTCGCGGATCGCATTCGTGGCACCGGATGCCTGTCCGGTCTGGTCGGTTCGCACCGATGCCAGCACCGCGTTGGCCGAGGGCGCGAACACCAGCGCCATGCCGCTGCCGCCGAGGATGAACGGGATCACCATGCTCCCATAGCCCTGATCGACCTTGGCCAAGGAGGCAAGCAATGCGAGCGCCGTCGCCTGCAACGCCAGGCCGGCGACCATGAACAGCCGGCTGCCGTAGCGCTCAGAGAAGAAGCCGGCCGCGGGCGAGACCAGCATCGTCGCGCCCGTCCACACCAGCAGCTTGACGCCCGCTTGCAGGGGCGAGTTGCCGAGCACGTTCTGGAGGTACTGGCTCATGAAGAAGATCGATCCGAACATCCCGAAGTACATCGAGATCGAGACCACGTTGGTGACCGCGAAGCTGCGTCGCGCGAAGAACTCCAGTGGCAGCATCGGATGCTCGACGCGGAGCTCGTTGAGGACGAACCCCGCGATCAACAGCGCACCCAATAACAGGGACAGCATCACCTCGGTCGCGGTCCAGCCCAGCATCTGCGCCTGGATCAGGCCGAACACGAGTCCGAACAGGCCGCCCGAGACAAGCGCCAGGCCACGCAGGTCGAGGCTACGGCTCGACCCGAAGCTCTCCTGCAGGCGCCGCACGGCGATCGGGGCCAGTATCGCTCCGACCGGCACGTTGATCCAGAAGATCCAATGCCACGAGCTCGCCTGGATCACGGCCCCGCCGACGAGCGGGCCGAGCGCGACGGCGACCCCGCTGATGCCCGACCAGACGCCCAGCGCGAGACCGCGCTTCTGGGGCGGGAACGCTTCGGCGAGCAGCGTCAGCGTCAGCGGCGTCACGATCGCGCCACCAGCTCCCTGGATCGCGCGCGCGGCGATCAGCATCCCCATGCTCGGAGCTAGGGCGGCGGCTGCCGAGGCCGTCGTGAACAGCACGATTCCGGTGATGAACATGCGCTTGCGGCCGAGGCGGTCGCCGAGCGCGGCACCCGTCAGCAGTAGCACCGCGTACGACAGAACGTACGCGTTGACGGTCCATTCAAGCGATTGGATCGAGGCGCCGAGCTGTCGATGGATGCTGGGCAGCGCGACGCTCACGACGAGGTTGTCGAGCACGACCATGAACAGACCGATCGAAACGATCGCGAGCGTCGATCCGTTTCCGTGCGCCCTCGCTGAGCCGGCCGGGCGGCCCCGCATACGGCTGATCGTGGTACCAGGCATCCCGTCTCCATTCTTAGTGAGTGCTAACTAGGCTGGATCTTAGCAGCGACTTCTAAGTTGTCAAGACGGGCGCCGCCGCCACGTGGCGGACGCTTGCGAAGCTCGCGTGGTCTACGTTTTGCTGGATGCACGAAATCGATCCTAAGGAGATGCAATGAGCTTTCTTGACAAGGCCAAGGCTGCCGCTGAGCAGGCGGCGACGATGGCGAAGGAAGGGATCGAAGACCTGACCACCAAGCGCGAGCTCAACCAGGCATATTCCGAGCTCGGTCGCGTCGCCTATTCGCTGCAGACGCGAGGCGAGATCACGCACACCGAGCTGGAGCCGCTGGCGGCTCGCGTCACGGAGCTCGAGGCGAAGGCGGGGCCGGCCTGAAGGTGGGGCCGGCCTGAGCTCAGCTCCCGCTGCGCGACGGCCGATGTCGCTTGCGCGGAGCCCTCGAGGGCTGTGGGCCTTCAGCTCCGCGTTCGCTCACTTGTGCCTGATGTGCTCGTAGATGTTCAGGTAGTCCTGGGCTGGTCCTGCCCATGAGTGGTCGGTCCGCATTCCGTTGAGCGCTAGCTCGCGGAATTCGTCTGGGTAGGCGTACCACAGACCGATCGCTCGGAACATAGCCGATTCCAGCGCGGGTGCGTCGAGATCGTGAAAGACGTAGCCGTTGCGCTCCCAGCTGGGCGAGTAGTCGCGGTCAAACACGGTATCGACGAGGCCGCCGGTCCCGCGCACGATCGGGACGGTCCCGTATTTGAGCGCGATCAGCTGCGTCAGCCCGCATGGTTCGAACACGCTTGGCATCACCAGGATGTCGGCTCCGGCGTAGATCAGGTGCGCCAGTTCGGGGTTGAAGCTGAGCTCCAGGTGGCAGTCCTGGTTGTCGTTGAGTTCGTGCTTGAGGCGCCAGAAGTCCGCGCTGATCGCCGGGTCTGGGCTGGTGCCCAGCAGCACGAACTGCGCGCCGTGCCCGAGCGCGTAGAACAGCGCGTGACGGATCAGATCGACGCCTTTCTGGCGATCCAGCCGCCCGACCGACGCGATCACCGGCTTGAACGCGTCGGCCAGCAGGAACCGCTCCCGCAGCGCGCGTTTGTCGCCGTATTTACCGTCAAACGACTCGCTGCTGTAGCGCGCCGGGATCCACGGATCGACCTCCGGGTTCCAGACGTCGTAGTCCACGCCGTTGAGCACCCCACCGAACTTTCCAGCATGGACGTGAAGCGTGTGCCCCAGGCCCTGGCCCTGATCTGTGAAGCGCGCCTCCAAAGCATGCTGCGGGGAGACCGTCGTCACGAAGTTGGCGTACACGATCCCGCCCTTCATCAGATTCAACGCGAAGTGATTGAACTCATCCCGCAACCGGGTCGGGTCAAAGAAGTGATGCGGCCGCGTCAGCCCGGTCGCCCACAGCACCATGTCGCCAGTGACCCCCTGATGACCAAAATTATGGATCGTGTAGCAGACACGCTGCTCACCCATGCCCAGATCCTTATAGATCTCGAACAGCAGCACCGGCACCAACGCCGTCTGCCAATCATGACAATGGATCACATCGGGCCGCTTATTGGACTTCAGCAAGAACTCCAACGCCGCCTTGGAAAAAAACGCGAAACGCAGCACATCATCCGCCGACCCATACAGATGCCCACGCTCGAAGAACCGATCCTCCGAATGCGGCTCGATGAAAAAGCACTTACGACCATCCACGAACCCAAACCACACCGTGCAACGAATCGCGCCACTGAACCACGGGACCCACAGATCCTCATACGCCACAGTCAGACCATAGATACGGTCATACCGCATACAGTCGTACTTCGGCAAGATGATCTCAACCGCATTACCACGCAACTCCAACTCACGACTGAGCCCGAACACGACATCCCCCAGCCCCCCAGCCTGCGCCACCGGCGAACACTCAGAAGTGACCATCACCACAAACACGGCAGAACCTCAATAGCTCGGAACATCTGTTCGGTCGCACACCAAACACCGTACGAGGACAACTGTTACCGGTAGAACGATGCCGAAATGGTCCGTAATAAACCGCGGGTAGGGGCCGACCCCAGTCGCTGGTCAATGCGGAGACGAGAGGCGTCGTCGTTTCACCGCCGGCCCGCGATTGCACCGACCGGGCCGAACTCACTACAGAGGCGACGCGGCTGGCACCGCTTCGCCTGGAACCGTCAGTCGTTGCTCGAGGTCCGCTTCTTCGCGGGGGCACGCGGCTTGGCGCTCGCCTTTGGCCGGCGTGACGGCGCGGGGTTCGGTTTGGCTGCTGGCGACGATGTCGCGCCGGCCTCCTCGCCGGCCGCGTCCGCGACGGCGGCGCCGGCACCGGCCAGCGGGACCGCAACCCTGACCGCCTCCAGCGTGACCGCGCGAGCCTGGTCGTCGGTTAGCGGGGCCGGAGCCAGACCTGCCGTCCCACGGGCGGCGGCGGCCGCCTGGGCAAGGGCGGCCGCGAGTTCCTCTGCCTGGTCGGGAGTGAGCGTGCGCCCGGGGAACGTATCGCTTCCGTCCTGGTTGATCAACCCGAGCCAAACGACTGCGCCACCGCCGGCTTCGAGGACGTCGTCAACCAGAATCAGCTCGTTTGCATGTTGGGTGGAAATGGAGGTGGTCATATCCGTCTATTGTGTCGCATAGATGCTCACACCGCCGCTGCTGGAGCGCGCTGCCAGCCCAAGCGAATCGGCGCGTCACGCGGAGAGGGCGTAACCAGCACCAAGCCTTGCCCGGGTCGCAACTTGTAGGAAAACGGGCTGACTGCCACAAAATCCATCTGGAGCTCGGGCGACACGTCCACCAGCGGCTGGCCGGACTGGACGAATGCCCGCAGGTCGTTGACCTCCACGTACTGGTCGTTCCAGAAGTCGGTGTTCAAGAATACGAGTGCCTCTTGCCGGAGCGAGGCTGAGCCTCTCCACATGATCAGGACTGCCGGGTTGGAGGAAGGCAACAGCAGCAGCGAACACTCCTCCGAGAGAACAGGCTGGCCGAGCTTGAGGCGGTTGACCGCGGCGATGAAGTCACAGAGGTTGATCGAGGTGGTCTCCCAGTCCTCGGGCCGGCTGCTGACGACATGCAATGGCCGGCGGAACCCAAATTCGTAGCCCATCGGCATCAGACAACCAGCCGAGAACGAGGCCGCGAACAGGTACCAAAGCCTAAGCGCGTTGGGGTTGCCGTTCATTTCGTCGGCCAGACGTGGCGTATCGTGGCTTTCGGGAAATCCGATCGACGCCACCAACTCACCGATCAGCTTGCGCTGTTCCAGGAGCCAGTGGCTCCGGAAATCCCACCATTTCGAGCTGTTGAACACGAAGTCGAAGCCGGCGTTCGCCGTCGCGGAGGTCTCCCACGGCGTACAGCCGAGCGTCTCCGCCGCGAACACCGTGTCGGGTCGCTCATGCTTGGTGTCGGCAATCAGCCGCCGCCAGAACTCTGCCGGGACCTGGTAGGCGGCGTCGCAACGGAAGCCCTCGAAGCCGAGATCGAGCAGGTGGCGAACAACGCTCAGGCAATACTGGTAGAGCCCTTCCGGGTCGCGTGTGCCGTGATGGTCGAACTGCGCGAGATCGACCCACACCTCCGTCCGGCCGTCCTGCTGGCAGGACGGATGAATGAGCGCGCCATCGGAGCCGAAGGCGATCCACTCGGGATGATCTCTTACCAGCTGGGCGTCGGTCGCGCAGTGATCGATCACGAGGTCGGCCATCGATCTCATTCCGCGATCCCGGGCCTCGCCGAGGGCGGATCTCAGCTGGTCCTGCGCGGAACGAGGATCTGCTGGCTCGACCAGCGCTGGGTTGAGCTCGAAGTAGTCAGCGATCGAATAGATGCTGCCCGATGCGCCTGGCCGGTGGACCGGATTCACGAACAGCCAATCAAAGCCCATCGCCGCGGCGCGCTCGATATGGGGCGACCACTCTGGGAAGGTTCCAGCGAGAAGCGGAAACAAGTTGTATACGATCATCCAAGACCTCCGAGCGCAACCCTACTAGGACCACGACCGCGATGCTAGCCAGGCTCGGCGCTCGGGGACGGTCAGCCGCTGAGCTACTCGAAGCCGGTGTGCTGGTGCTCGCTGCTATGTGTCAAGCTTCGCGAGGCCGTTGTAATCGATGTTTCTGTCACGCTTCGCGAGGTCGTGGTAGTCGATGTTGCGAAAGATGTTGTCCCGCGACTCGACTGCCGCGAGCCACTCCTCGTCAATCGCATGCGACCGGATCTGATCGATCAGCTGATTGGCCCGATCGAGATGCGTGCGGATGCGGCTCTCGGCATAAGCGACGGCCGTCCCCATCGTGATCATGAAGGGCCAATCGCTCGCGCTGGCGAGAAGCACCTCGCGACAGAGTTGGTTTAGCGCCCGCCGCTCGCTGCCCTCAGCGCTCGGGTGGTCACGGGCGATGCGTGCGAGTTGCTCGGTTGCGCGGTGCAGTAGTGGCCAGATCCAGTCATTCTTGTCGTTCAGCCAAGTATTGCTGTAGCCGTAGGCACCCCAGGAGCTCGCCGCCGGCATCGTCACCTGAAAATCGAGGCCGCTGTCCATTACGTCGGTGGGCGTGGATAGCCGGAAGGTCCGTTGGTCAAGGGCGACCTGGCGCACGACCGCGTCAAGGAATTCGGGCCCCTCAAACCACCAGTGGCCGAACAACTCGGCGTCGTAGGGGGCGGCTGCAACGGGCGCGCGCTGCAGGGTGGAGCGCCAGTACTCGAGCTGCTTCGTTCGGCCAGACACGAAATCATCGGCATGCTCCACCACTGCGTCCAAGCTCGCGCGGCGATCGTATGGTTGTTTGTCATGCAGCGGAACGTCGCGTCCCGTAACTCGGTAGTACTTCAGACCTACATTTCGGCGACCGCCGTCAGCCAATCGAAACGGCAAGATCGATGGTTCATCCAGGTCGTGGCCAATGTCGCGGTAGAACTCACGGTAGCGGCCGTCGCCCGGGTATCCCCACTCAGCACTCCACACGCGTGCCGATGATTGGCGGTCACGCGGAAACGCAAATACACCGCTCGGACAAACGATCGGCGAGTAGGTTCCGAACACCGGCCGGGGATCGGCGTAGTCGACCGCATGTCCGTCGACGAAGAAGTAACCAATGCCTTCCTCGGCGAGTAGTCTGTCGATACCGGGGACGAAGCCGCACTCCGGAAGCCACATACCGCGTGGGTAGTGGCCGAAATGCTCCCGATAGCATTTCGCGCCGAGACGAATCTGCGCACGTGCGTACCCGGCATCGAAGCACGGAAGGTAAGCGTGCGTGGCACATGTAGTCACGATTTCGAGGATGCCGGCATCCTGCAACGATTTGAACGCCGCGACGAGGTCTCGCGCATACCGCGTCTCGAACCGCTCGAGCGCATCGACGAGCCGATCGCGGTACATCTCGGCCGTGGGACGAAAGCGTGAATCGTTTGCAGTCCGGCGGACTTCGGATTCGGCCAGGGCGAGGAGGCTGCGCAGCCGCTTTGCGTAGCGTCCGAGAAGAAGCTCGTCACGCAGCATCTCGAGAAGCGTCGGAGATAGCGAAAGCGTGATCCGAGCCGCGATGCCGTCTTGTTGCCAGCGTTCCGCGACGGCCAGTAGCGGGATATACGTCTCGGTGATCGCCTCGTAGAGCCAGTCTTCCTCGAGAAAGTCCGCATGCTCGGGATGTCGCACGTACGGGAGGTGGGCGTGAAGAAAAAGAACCAGGTGACCGCGACTCTGTAGCCCTTCTGCCACTCGTGCACCGACCGTCGCATGGTCGGGTGCCGTCACCGCCGGCGCCGGCATCTCATTTGGCGAGACGCTGCTCCGAACCTGACGCTGATAGTCGCGCTTCGGACCCCTGCGCGTTCGGCGCGCCCGCGATGTCGTGCGGCAGCGGTGCGGACGGCTCTACGCCGCGGCTGTCAAGAGCCAAGCCGAGCTCCATCGCGCGCCGCTGTTCGTCGCGGCTGACGATCACCGGCCCGGCGCCAGCCCGTGGCGTGGTGGGAGGCGATTGGATCGGGTTGGAGCGAGCGAGTACGACCTTTGTGTAATGGTGCGTCACCACGAGCTCGGCTGCGTACGAGCGGTCGGCCTCGGGGAGCCTGATGCTGGCGCTGCCGCGCTCGGCAGCGACCTCTTGCTCGGCCAGCAGGTGTTCAGTCGGGAGTTCGATCAGCCGCAGGAACGCCTTTCCCCCGCCGAGGGAGGTGAACGCCTCCTGGGTCCGTGCGAGGCTTATGTCCCAGTACACGAATGCGGACGTTGGATCCCGCACCATTAGTACGAGCCTATCGGTGCTGTCCCCGGTCGTCGCAGGCGCGTCGCTCACGGCGTCGTCGACATTGCTTGCCGTGGGGTCAGTCGACTGGCTCGGCAACGTTTCGCTGTCCACTTGCGCGCCTCCTGCACCGTTCGGGGTTTGACGGCTTCGACCCGAAACCGTCCGACAGCCCGCAAAGGCGTCGCGAGTCGCATCTTAGCCGTTTACCGGCGCCGGGCATTAGCCGGTTGGCCAATCTCTGAGACAGACTCTAAGGGAACAGCCTTCCGGCCTGATCTAGTTGCCAGGTGGCGTGGTCGAGGTCGTCATGGCAGCGTTGCACCCAGGCCTCTCCCCAAAAGAAGTTGCAACTCGTTTCGGCCCGCAGGACCAATGACAGGGCATCCTCGAGGTGGCGGTAGAGATCGGAATTGCCGGCGCCAATCGAGATCGCATTACGACGTGCGGCGTGGACAGCTTGGCTGATCTCGTCAACGCGGGTGAGGGCCTGCTGTTGGGCGGGGGATCCGGTCCACTGAACGAAGCCAGTGCCGTGGTGCCAACCGGTGTTCCATGCCCCTGGGCCGACGTTCACCCAACCGTGCGTTCCGTGCCGTTCGAGGTAGTCAGAGATGAACGTGGGGCGGATGCCCCCTGCGGTGCCTGCGCGGACCTTCTCCATCAGCCCGTCGTGGAAGCCGCTCCAGAAGTTGCTTCCGGATGTCGTGTTGCGAAACCAGCCGCCGTTCTCGCCGTCGGTGGCGGTAGTGACAAGTGCCGGGAAGTCGCAGTACCGAGTGCGGGCTTGCACCTCCGAGACGAACCAGTCGACGTCCATGCCGGACTCCTGCGCGTTGGACAGATCCCGGTCGCGGACCACAACAATGATCTGCTCGCCTCCGAACTCGGCAAGGTGGGGCCGGTAGCGCACCTCCTCCCAGCTCATCGGCGTGAGCGGCTCCACGTGCTGGCTGTCGACAATCACGTAGCGGTAATGGCTGCGAGACAGGGCGGGAACGAGGTCCATCGAGAAGCCTAGTTCCGGTGGCCAGAACCCCGGGAAGTAGTCACGTGCGAACAGGTGCTTGGCGATCCCGCGCCAGCGCTCGAGGTGCTCTTCCCAGTCGGCCGGCGGGGTCAGCGGCAGGACCGGATGGTAGTAGCCGGTCCCCAGCACCTCGATGATGCGCGTGTTCTGTAGGTACCACAGAAGCGACCCGCAGTCGACGATTCCGTAAACGCGCTGCTGGAATTCATGGCTGGAGAGCGACTCGAGCAGGCTACCCGAGAGTGACAGGTGGACGCGTCCGATGTCCTCGTAAGGCCACATCGAGCGCGGAATGCGATCCATTGCCCAGAGGATCTCCCGCGCCTCCCACTCTGCCGTCTCGAGCAGGTGCTCGAGGTTGCCTGGCGGCTGATGCAGGTTGAGGACCAGCGCCCAGTCGATCTCTGCCATCTCTATCCCTTTCTCGGCTCAGAGATCGTGCGTGACGATCTCCGTCGTGCGGCGGGCTAGCTCGGCCCCGTACTGTGTCCAGATGCCCTCACCCCAGTAGCGGTAGCAGCTCGTCTCGCTCGAGAGGAGATTGAAGAGTGCGTTGCGGTACGCCGGATCTGAGCTTGGAATGTTGCGCGCGATCACGCGCTGATGGAACTGCGAGCTCGCGCGCTCCATCGGGATCAGGATGTTGTCGTAGCCGCGCACCCAGGAGATGTCGTTCGTCCAGCTGCCGCCGTCCATATTGAAGCGATCGTCCTCGCGATGGAGCTCCGCGGCAACCTCGGCAAGCCGGTCCGGGCCGTCCCCGGCGCTCATGCGCTCCCAGATGCGGTGCTGGAAGAGCGGCTGCACCACCGGCAAGTCGGCCTCGCTGACGCCGCTTGCGAACAGTCGCTCGAGGTACTCGGTCCCGTTGAGCATCGCGGTGTTCGACCCCGCGGCCTCGCGGACGGACTCCATGTACTTGGGCGGGAACTCGTTCATCATCACCCCGCCGTTCTCGCCGTCGGCGATCTGGGTCACCAGTGGTGGGACCATGCGACCAGCCAACTCCCAGCGACCGAGGCTGCGCGCCTCGTAGTAGGGCTGCATCTGCGCGACCAGCTTGGTATCGCTTCCCTGCGTCTTGATGAGCGCGACGATCGTTGCGGTCTCACCGCTGGAGTTCGTGCACGACAGCACGTGCGGCAGATGCTTGCGCTCCACGCCCGAGCCGTCGGGCTGCTCAACCGTATGCTCCTGCACGAGTACCCAGCTGTAGCCGCAGTCGCGCAGCGTGCGCACGAAGTCGTAGGCGACGTCGGGATGGTTCGGCAGCGCCATCTCGGATGGAGAGAAGCCGCGTAGTCGAGCCAAAGCCTCGAGCCCGAAAAGGGCCGCGAAGTGGTGCTGCCACGCGCGGACGTGCAGGCGAAAGTCCTGAACGGGTGTCGACGGAGCGACCGCGTGTCCCCATGGGCACCCGAGCCACTCCACCGCCCAGCGATAACGCGGGTCGCAGGTGATCGACTGGAGCGCCTCCAGCACGTCGTTGGCTCCCATCAGCCGCAGGCCGTGCAGCAGCGTGCCCGAGTACTCGAGCATCACCCGCGGCTGCAGGCCTTCGCCGATCAGCTGCGGGATGAACTCGCCCATCCGCTTGTAGCACCACCGAAATACGGCGGCGTTGTGGTTGTCGCCGATGTCGGGGTGCTCCTCCATGTCCTGCAGATTGCTGATCAGGCGAGCCGAGTGCAGATCGTCGCCGCCGGCTGGAATCAGGGGCTGGTGCATGTGTAGCGCGATCGCGCAAGCGCTATCGATGCCCGCGAACGGATCGCCGCTGCCGTCACGCCAGAAAACGGGCGTCCCGCTCGCGCCTCGAATCACTTCGTCGATCAGGCTCTCCGAACCGGAGATGTTGGGCAGTCCGTCGATGTACTCCGCTAGCTGGTCCATACCGTTCGCTCACTTGTGCCTGATGTGCTCGTAGATGTTCAGGTAGTCCTGGGCTGGTCCTGCCCATGAGTGGTCGGTCCGCATTCCGTTGAGCGCTAGCTCGCGGAATTCGTCTGGGTAGGCGTACCACAGACCGATCGCTCGGAACATAGCCGATTCCAGCGCGGGTGCGTCGAGATCGTGAAAGACGTAGCCGTTGCGCTCCCAGCTGGGCGAGTAGTCGCGGTCAAACACGGTATCGACGAGGCCGCCGGTCCCGCGCACGATCGGGACGGTCCCGTATTTGAGCGCGATCAGCTGCGTCAGCCCGCATGGTTCGAACACGCTTGGCATCACCAGGATGTCGGCTCCGGCGTAGATCAGGTGCGCCAGTTCGGGGTTGAAGCTGAGCTCCAGGTGGCAGTCCTGGTTGTCGTTGAGTTCGTGCTTGAGGCGCCAGAAGTCCGCGCTGATCGCCGGGTCTGGGCTGGTGCCCAGCAGCACGAACTGCGCGCCGTGCCCGAGCGCGTAGAACAGCGCGTGACGGATCAGATCGACGCCTTTCTGGCGATCCAGCCGCCCGACCGACGCGATCACCGGCTTGAACGCGTCGGCCAGCAGGAACCGCTCCCGCAGCGCGCGTTTGTCGCCGTATTTACCGTCAAACGACTCGCTGCTGTAGCGCGCCGGGATCCACGGATCGACCTCCGGGTTCCAGACGTCGTAGTCCACGCCGTTGAGCACCCCACCGAACTTTCCAGCATGGACGTGAAGCGTGTGCCCCAGGCCCTGGCCCTGATCTGTGAAGCGCGCCTCCAAAGCATGCTGCGGGGAGACCGTCGTCACGAAGTTGGCGTACACGATCCCGCCCTTCATCAGATTCAACGCGAAGTGATTGAACTCATCCCGCAACCGGGTCGGGTCAAAGAAGTGATGCGGCCGCGTCAGCCCGGTCGCCCACAGCACCATGTCGCCAGTGACCCCCTGATGACCAAAATTATGGATCGTGTAGCAGACACGCTGCTCACCCATGCCCAGATCCTTATAGATCTCGAACAGCAGCACCGGCACCAACGCCGTCTGCCAATCATGACAATGGATCACATCGGGCCGCTTATTGGACTTCAGCAAGAACTCCAACGCCGCCTTGGAAAAAAACGCGAAACGCAGCACATCATCCGCCGACCCATACAGATGCCCACGCTCGAAGAACCGATCCTCCGAATGCGGCTCGATGAAAAAGCACTTACGACCATCCACGAACCCAAACCACACCGTGCAACGAATCGCGCCACTGAACCACGGAACCCACAGATCCTCATACGCCACAGTCAGACCATAGATACGGTCATACCGCATACAGTCGTACTTCGGCAAGATGATCTCAACCGCATTACCACGCAACTCCAACTCACGACTGAGCCCGAACACGACATCCCCCAGCCCACCAGCCTGCGCCACCGGCGAACACTCAGAAGTGACCATCACCACAAACACGGCAGAACCTCAATCAGCAAGGGGAGGCTCAGCAGCTCGAGCTCGACGCGCGCAGCCAAGAGCACTGCGCTTTCGCGAGCCGCTGAGAAGTGGCGTTAGGTTACACGGGCGGGGCGGGGATCGCCTGCAGGTCATCTTTTCAGCAGGCTGTCCATCGCACAGCACGAATTGGGGGTGCGCAGCCGGGAGCCACGGCGAGGAGTTGCTCAGCGGCGGGTGCCGGCCGGGCGCCTGCGGCGGTCAGCCGCGACGCCGCGCTTGCCGCCCGCGATCGCGTAGCCGTTGCTGTCGACCACGACGCACAGGGTGCTCGCGCAGGCGATCGAGGAGCTCGTCGACGTGGTGCCGGTCGGCCCGATCTGAGTCTGAGCGCTCCATACGCCGGTCGCCGGGGCGTCGGAGGTGAACACGTTGTCCGCGCTGTCCACGGCGACGCAGAAAGCGCTCGAGATGCACGCGACCCCGTCCAGCAGGCCCGCGCCGGGGGCAGGCGGGTTCGGCTGCACCGTTGCCGTCGTCCAGGTCGCGGCGGCTCCTCGCGGCGTGATCGATGTCGTGGCCAGAGCGGCCGAGGTATTTCCGAAGCCGGCGTCGACGCAAAGCGTCAAGCCCGGGCAGTCGATCGCGCTGAACGCCCCGCCGCCCGTCTGCGTGCCGGTGGCGTGCCAGGCGCTGACGCTCGAGGCCGGGTTGGTCGAGACGTAGTCCTGGTCGCCGGCGGCAATGCAGAGCGTGCTGCTCGGGCAGTCGACCCCCGTCAACAGCGTGCCGATCTTCTTCTCCAGCGTCCAGGCCGGCGCGCCGCCGGTCGGGTTGGTCGTCGTGACGGCGTTGCCGGGATCGCCGCCGTCCACCGCCACACACAGCGTCGTCGCCGGGCACGAGACCCCGGTGAACCCAGCTGCGCCGCCGCCGCTGACCGTTGTCGAATCGATCTTGACGGGCTTCGTCCAGGCACTCGCGCCGCCGGTGGGGTTGACGGACGTGAGCACGTTGCCGAGCGCATCGACGGTCACGCACAGCGTGGTGGTGGGGCACGAGACCCCGGTCAGGGAACCGCCGGTGAGCGTCTCGATCTTGACCGGCCGGCTCCACGCCGTCGGCCCGGCTCCCGCATTGGTGCTGCTCAGCACATGGCCGGTCGCATCGACTGCGACACACAGCGTCGCGGTCGGGCAGGACACGCCGGTGATGCCACCGTCGCTCGCCGGGTCGATCTGGATGGGAGCGTGCCAGCTGATCGAGATCGCCGCGCCCGCAGGCGCGGCGGACGCCGCCAGGGCGAGCAGGATCAACAATGGAAGCCTGTAACGGATAGCGCGCAGAGCCCTAGTTTTAGCCGATCTGGCGGCGTTGCGGCTTGATGGGCGCGTGATTTCGTCTGCGTGCATGCCTCTATAACCCTCCAGGGCGACCAATGTTGCGCCGGAACAGGTTGCAATTGGACGCGCGTGGGTTGACTTCCGTCCGCGCACCTACATACGATTACCGACCTTACTAGACCGAGGAGGGTTCATGGCAACGAGAGTCCCGGGACACCATCCCGACGAAGTGATCACCGTCCTGGACGCAGAAGGTCTCGACCGCGGGGTCAGCTTCATCGGGCTCCTATGGGCTTCGGAGACCTCGATCATCGGCTCCGGCTGGCTGTTCGGAGCCTTAGGGGCCGCCGTCATCGCTGGGCCGTCGGCGATCCTCGGTTGGGTCCTCGGCTCGGTCATCATCCTCTTGCTGGCGCTCGTACACGCCGAGCTCGGCGGGCTGTTTCCGGTCAGCGGTGGAACCAGCCGGTTCCCCCACTACGCGTTCGGCAGCTTCGCCGGTGCGACGTTCGGCTGGGCCTCCTATCTGCAGGCGGCGAGCGTGGCGCCGATCGAGGTGCTGGCCGCGGTCCAGTACCTCTCGACCGCCCACTGGGCCAGGAACTTCTTCCATGTCTCCGCGGCCGCAGGAGCCGCCGGCGGGACGCTGCACGGCTGGGGGTACCTGGCCGCTGCGATCCTGATGGTCCTGTTCGTGATCATCAACATCGTCGGCATCCGCTGGTTCGCGAGGATCAATAATGCGATCACCACCTGGAAGGTCGCGATCCCGGTGGTGACGATCCTGATCCTGCTGATCGGGCACTTCCACGGGTCGAACTTCGGCCACGCCGGGGGCGGGTTCTTCACCAGCCACAACGCGATCAAGAACATCCTGCTGACGCTGCCGGCCGGGATCATCTTCTCACTGCTGGGTTTCGAGCAGGCGGTGCAGCTCGGCGGCGAGTCGGCCAATCCAGCGCGTGACCTGCCACGCGCCGTGATCCTGTCGATCCTCATCGGCGCGGTCGTCTACATCCTCGTCCAGGTCGCGTTCATCGGGGCGCTGAAGCCGAGCGTGCTGAGCGCCAACGGCGGGTGGCTCGGTCTGGGTACGAGCAAGAGCGCGGTCGCCGGGAAGCTGGCGGCCGGCCCGTTCTTCACGCTCGTCAGCATCGCGGGCATCTCCTGGCTGGCGACGGTGCTGAGGATCGACGCGGTGATCTCCCCGGGCGGCACCGGCCTCATGTATGAGACGGCCTCCGCGCGGCTGTCGTTCGGCCTCAGCAAGAACGGGTTCGTCCCGACAGCCTTCGAGGAAGTGAGCGCCTCGCGCGTGCCGGTGTTCGGGGTGATCATCGCCACCCTCGTGGGGGTCCTGTTCCTGCTCCCGTTCCCGAGCTGGGCCAAGCTGGTCGGCATCGTCACGAGCGCCTCGGTGTTCATGTACGCAGGAGCGCCGGTGGCACTCGGCGCGATGCGCCGGCAGAAACCGGACCTGCCGCGGAGCTACCGGCTGCCGGCGGCCGACATTCTCGCGCCGCTGGCCTTCGCCGGCGCCGGCTGGGTGATCCTGTTCTCGGGGTGGCAGACGTACAGCACGTTGGTCGTGGCTCTGCTGCTCGGATACGCGTTGATCTGGGTCTCCTACGCGCTGAAGCTCAACCCGCGCGCCCCCGCGATGGACTGGCAGGCCGCGCCGTGGATCATCGCGTGGATCGCCGGCATGGGCGTGGTCGCCTACCTGAGCGACTTTGGGGCGGGCGGGATCATCGGCGGAATCGGGATCTTCAAGCACGTCCTCGACCAGGGCGGCACCGATGACATTGGGCTGTGGGGCGGGATCATCGCCTCGGGCCTGTTCAGCCTGATCATCTACTTCTGGGCCATCGCGACGCGCCTGCCGGATTCGAAGGTCGACGAGTACGTGCGCGACGTCTACCCGCCGCCCGTCGCCGAGTAGACGCCGGCTACTGAGAGCACATCCAGCGAAGCCGCTACGGTTCCGGCATGTCCGGCCGTAGCGGCAACGCAGGGAGCTCCTCGCGCAAGCTCGCGCTGCTCGTGCTCGCATGCGCCGCGCTGGTGGTGGCTTGCTCGAGCTCGGCGGCCTCGAGCACGAGCGCTGTCTCCAGCATAGGCGCTGTCTCCAGCACAGGCGCTGTCTCCAGCACAGGCGCTGTCTCCAGCACGAGCGCTGTCTCCAGCACGAGCGCTGTCTCCAGCACGAGCGCTGTCTCCAGCACGAGCGCTGTCTCCGGCACGAGCGCTCGTACGAGGACGAGCACGCGTACGAGTACGACTGAGTCGACTCCCGAACCCAAGCAACAGCCCAAGCCCAAGCCGGCGCTGGCGGGCAAGATCGTGGGCATCGATCCCGGCCACAACGGACGCAACTGGGCCGATCCGTCGTTCCTGAACCAGCTGATCTGGAACGGGCGCGAACA
Source organism: uncultured Solirubrobacterales bacterium (assembly GCA_963709135.1). GTDB lineage: Bacteria > Actinomycetota > Thermoleophilia > Solirubrobacterales > Solirubrobacteraceae > Palsa-465. Next base: position 158,230 of record CAVPVI010000019.1, read on the forward strand.
GGAGGGCTGCGACACCACCGGCACAGAGACCGACGGTGGCTACACCGAGGCGCAGTACAACTTCAACGTCGCGACCTATCTGGCGGGCGACCTGCGCGCCGAAGGCGCGGCGGTGGTGCTGACGCGCCACTCCAACGACGGCGTCGGGCCTTGCGTAAACACACGCTCGCAGATCATCAACAACGCACATGCGGATGTCGCGGTCGACATTCACGCCGACGGCGGCCCGGCCGGCGGCCGCGGCTTCGCGATCCTCGAGCCGGTCGCCGACGGGCCCAACGACAGGGTGATCGGCGCCTCCGAGCGCTTCGGCGCGATCCTCCGCGAGGACTTCCTCGCGATCACCCACATGCCCGTGAGCGACTATGACGGCGTCAATGGCATCGACTTCCGGGACGACCTTGCCGGCTTGAACCTCACGAGCGTCCCGAAGGTGCTGATCGAGTGCGGCAACATGCGCAACTCGACCGACGCTGCGCTGCTCGTGACGAGCTCGTTCCAGCAACTCGCCGCGAGGGCGATGGCGACCGCGATCACCCGATACCTGCAAGCGCGAAGCTGATGTGCCGCCTGTTCGGTATGAGCGGTGGCCGTGAGCGTGTGCAGGCGACCTTCTGGCTGCTGGAGGCGCCGGATTCGCTCTCGCAGCAGAGCCACCGTGAACCGGACGGGACCGGCCTGGGCACCTACGCAGCCGACGGCCGACCGGTCGTGGCAAAGCAGCCGCTGGCCGCTTTTGAGGACCGCGCGTTCGCACGCGAGGCGCGCGAGGTGCAATCGAGGACGTTTGTCGCACACATCCGCTTCGCCTCTACGGGCGCGGTTGCGGCGCAGAACACGCACCCCTTCGAACAGGCTGATCGCCTGTTCGCTCACAACGGCGTAATCGGAGATCTACCCGCGCTGGAGGCGAAGCTCGGCGCCGCCTGCTCGCTCGTGCGCGGTCAGACCGATTCGGAGCGGTACTTCGCGCTGATCACCAGCGAGATCGAGCGCGCCGGCGAGATCGGCGCCGGCATCGGCAGCGCCGTCGGCTGGATCGCAGACAACCTGCCCGTGTTCGCGCTCAACTTCGTGCTGATCACCGAGTCGGAGCTGTGGGCGCTGCGCTACCCGGCCGTGCACGAGCTGCATGTGCTCGAGCGCGCCGCGGGCGGCGTCAGCGGCCGCGAGCACCTGCGCCATGTCAACGCCCAGGGAACGGTGCGCGTCCACAGCGCGCACCTGGCGGAGCGCCCGGCAGTGATCGTTGCCAGCGAGCCGATGGACGCCGATCCAGGCTGGCGCGCGCTCGGTGGTGGGGAGTTGCTACACGTCGATCCCGATCTCGGCGTGACGATCACGCACCTGATCGAGCGGCCACCGGCGCGTCAGCTGACGCTCGCGGATCTCGACCCGCGCGCCGCCGCCTCCCAGGCTGCGGGTGCCCTAAGGGCGCGCCCTGAGGGCACCCGCCCTGAGCCGGGACGGGCTACAGCCCGTACGGATGCAGGACCAGGTTGAAGGTCGGCAGATAGCTGCTCCGGAGCGCTCTCGTCATCTTGATCTGGTGGACCCGCGCGCCGCCGCCGGCGAGCGTCGAGCCACCGCTCTCCCACCACCGGCCCTTGAGGTCGATGATCACGTGGTCGCCGGTGATCGCGCTGTCCGTGCGGTCGTAGATCGTCACCCAGCGCCCGCGTCCGGGGCGGATCCAGCGCTGGGAGGGCAGTGTCTGAGTGGTGACCGGATACTGCAGGAAGCCCGCCGAATGCAGCACCATCGAAACGAAGCCCGAGCAGTCGTAGCCGGTCGAGATCCCCCAGCCCGCGTGACCACCGCCCCACACGTAGGGCATGCCGTTGAGTAGCCGCGCGGTCGCCACCATCGTCCCGATCTTGTGGTTGTGGCCCGAGCGTCGATGGAGTCCGTGAACGTTGATCTGCTGCGCGATCGACAGCACCTGCGTCACGTACCAGTCGGCGTGGTTATAGGCAAAGACCGCACGAGGAACGTTGCGGGTTGCGCCGCTGGCGCGCAGGTAACGCGCCGCTGCGAAGATCGCGTCACGCGGGTTGTAGGGGTTTCCACGCCCGCGGACCACCTTGTCGTGGCGGTCGACCGCGACGCCGTACTCTTCCCAGGTGCCCGGCTCGAACTGCATCCATCCGATCGCACCGGCCGAGGAAACGGATAGGTCCCGACCGTAGTCGGTCTCCATCCGGTTGATCGCCGCGAGCAGCTGCCACGGCACGTGGTACCTGCGGCCCGCCGCCCTGTAGATCGGGATCAGATACTGCGGCGGCAGATTGACGTTCTTGACCAGCGAGGCATAGAACTCCAGCTCCGCGGCGTTGAACGTGTCGGCCCAAGGCGAGCCCCCCCACTGGGTCGGGTTGGTCACGATCGGTGCCGGCGCGGGCGCCGGCACTACGACTCCGGCGCCACCGTCGCTCTTGGATGCGTTCACCGCGGCGCCACCCGAGAGGGTCTTCGCCGCGTTCTTGTGGTGCTGGTCTGCGATCGGCTCACAGGCGCCTGCAGGTGCCGCATCGGAGCTGCTGGAGGTCGACGAGCTGGTCTCGTGTCGCGCTTGCGGGTGGTTGCCGATCCCGCTCACGGCAGGAACCTCGCAGCCCCTTCCGGCCGCCCTCTTGGAAGCCGCGGCCTTCTTCGAGATCGCGACCGCGCCGGCGATCAGCGATGAGCCTTTTGAGGCGGCCTGGAGCAGGAGGTTGATCGGTGCGCTCGCCGCCGGTTGAGTTTGCTTGCGAGAGACGCTCGTGCCCGCGCTCACGGGGGCGCTGGCGCCAGGGGCGATCTTGATCGGCGGCGGCGACGTCGTCGCGGGCGTCGAGGACGTGCCGGTCGTGGTCGGGTTGCCGGTCGCCCCGCCGGGCGTTGTGGCAGCCGCGGTCGGGGTCGTCCCGGTTGTCGTCGGGGTCGTCTCCGGAGTGCTGGTGGTGCCGGTGCTGGCCGGTGTGGTGCCGGTCGGCGTCGGGGTCGTGCCGGTGCTGGCCGGTGTGGTGCCGGTCGGCGTCGGGGTCGTGCCGGTGCTGGCCGGTGTGGTGGCGGTCTGGGTGGTGGTCGTGCCGGTGCTGGGCGGTGTGGTGGCGGTCTGGGTGGTGGTCGTGCCGGTGCTGGGCGGTGTGGTGGCGGTCTGGGTGGTGGTCGTGCCGGTGCTGCTCGGTGTGGTGGCGGTCTGGGTGGTGGTGCTGGTGCTGACCGGTGTGGTGCCGGTCGGCGTCGTGGTCGTGCCGGTGCTGGCCGGTGTCGTGGCGGTTTGGGTGCTGGTGGTGCTGGTGCTGCTCGGCGTGGTGGCGGTCTGGGTGGTGGTGGTGCCGGCGGTCGTTGACGTTGCACCAGTGGTCGTCGGGCCGGTCCCGGTGATATCCAGATCGGCCTTCAGCGGGACGCTGCTTGCTCCAGCCCCCGTTGGGGTGCTGGTTGCCGCGGTGCGGGTGGACCCGGTCGTGCTCGTTGTCGTGGTCGTGCCGCTATCGCCCTTACCGCCGCGAGTTCGCCGGCGGCGGTGAGGGGCTCCGTGGTGAGGGGCTCCGTGGTGACCAGTCGTCCCGGTGCTGGTCGTCGTAGTGGTCGTGCCGGTGCTCGTGGTCCTGGTGGCGCTGTCGGTGCTGACGGCGCGCTCGCGGGTCCTGCCGCTGTGTCCCGAGCTCGTCGAGGTCGTCTGGGTGATGCTGAGCACGCTGCTCGTGATTGTTCCGCTGAGGCGCGCGAGCTCGCGTGCAGTCGCGGGCGAGGCGATCACGACGGCCGATGACAGGCCGGCGCCGAATGCGACGGTCGAAGCCAGCACCGATATGCGGCGGCCAGCCGGAACCAACTGACCTGCGGGAGTGAGCTTCTCGGAGAACCAGGTGCCGACGACCTGCGCGGGCGTCGTAATTTCGCGTCGCGTGAGCGCCGGTAGCGCCAGCGAGCTCAGCTCCGCGGTCGCCAGCGAGAAGCTGACATCCGGGTGCTGGGCGAGTCTCAGGGGCAGCTTGAACGAGACCGTCAACAGCAGCCGCGCCTGCCGGCCCGAGTCGCGCGAGGAGACCTGGACGCGGCGGACAGCCTTGCGCAGCGGTCGGTGCGCGGTTACGCGAGCACCGCGCCGAACGTGGATCTCGGGAGCGTTCGGAACGCGCCAGGCGCTGCGCAGCTCAGCGACGATCTCGATCGTTGCGAACCGCTCGTCCTCGCAGAAGTAGTCGAACTGCCGGATCTTCGCCCACGGCAGCAGACGCAGACTCGGTGGCGCGTCCGGTGGGCGCCCGGGGCTCACGGGTGGTGATCCCGCGGCCTTTGGTTCGCTTGCTGGCTGTGGGTTGTCGATGCCCATTTGGGGGGTCGCCGTCACACCCTCGCTTCGGGGCTGATCGGCGTTGTCCTGCCCAAGTCAACGGCCAGCTCGTCTCCGACTTGAATTCCCCGTCGCTCGATCTCGCCCGCCGCCAGCTCCAGCACGCTGCGCGCGTGCCTGGCCGACCGCATCCGCCAGGGCGGGATACGCGCGACGAGCTTGACGACCTGCAGGTCGCGGTCCAGGAACACGGCATCGAACTCGAAGCGCATGAACGAGCTGTGAATCGATCCCGAAGGGTGGATCAGCATCCCGTGGCCGCTCGCCAGCGAGTCGCGCCCGAGCAGCCCGCGCAGCCGCAGGATCGGCGTGTCCGCGATCTCGGTTTCCTCACAGACCACGTTCCCCCGAGTGCGACTAAGAATCTGTTTTATCTGAGCAGCCATGGGTATCCCAACCGGGCCAGTGGGAATCGGCCAATAACATAGACGCTCGGCCGGGCATCCGTTGCCGATTTCTGGCATGCGGGCACGGCAAGCAAGCGAATTGTTATCAGTGTGTGAACTCGCAGGCGGAAGCTTCCACCACCGCCGCAAGCTCGGCGAGGACCTCCGCGAGCGATTCGCGGCGGCCGCTCTCAGATCTTGGGCGAGCACTGGTATCCTGCCACCCCATGCTTTCGACGATCGATCATGTGGGCGTGGCAGTCGATGACATCGAGGCCTCGATCGCCTACCACCGTGACGTGCTGGGGATGCCGCTTGTGCACCGGGAGACGGTTACCGATCAAGGCGTGGACGCAGCGCTGCTCGATGTCGGAGACGGCCACGTCGAGCTGTTGTCACCGCTTGGACCCGAGACCCCCGTCGGCAAGTTCCTGGCGCGTCGCGGCGCCGGCCTGCATCACGTCGCCTATCGAGTGACGGATGTCGACGCGACGCTTGCGTCGCTCGCGGCTGCTGGAGTACGTCTGATCGATCAGCACTCGCGGATCGGGATCCGCGGCTCGCGGGTTGCGTTCCTGCACCCGTCCTCGACCGGCGGCGTGCTCACCGAGATCGTCACGCCGGCAGCGGGGCACTGACCGGTGAGCACCGACAAACCCCAGAAGATCAGCATTGGCTTCCACGGCGGCCAGGTTCTGGCCGCGCGTGTCGCGCGCGAGGAACTGACGCGCCTGCGCGCTGCGCTCGGGTCAAGCGTCTGGCACGAGCTGACCGCTGAGGACGGGACGATCGTGCTCGATCTGGCGCGGATCGACTACGTGCTCGTCGACCACGACGAGCACCGCGTCGGTTTCTAGATCCAATCGCGCCGGCCTCTGAAACCTGCACTGTGCCGCTGTGCGACGTCGACCGCCGCGTCTTTGAGCTCCTGCGCACCAGGGGCCACGAACCGCGCGCCGAACGCGTCGTTGCCCGCTACTCGCGCCTGGGCGAGCACGCCGCGTGCTGGCTGGCGCTCGGGGTGGGCGGGGCGCTGCGGGCGCAGACGGTGACGCAGCGCCGCGCCTGGCGCCGCGGCGCGGGCGCCGTCGCGACGGCCTACGCGGCCAACTACGCGGTCAAGCTCGCCGTGCGCCGGGCTCGGCCCGAGCTGCCGGGCATGCCACCGCTGGCGCCCGTGATCTCGAACTACTCGTTTCCGAGCGCCCACTCGACGACGTCGTTCGCGGCGGCGCGCGCTTACGCCGGCCTCGTGCCGGGCGCCGCTCTATACGGCGCTGCGACGCTGTTCGCGTTGAGTCGGCCCTACCTCGGCGTTCACTACCCCAGCGACGTCCTGGCCGGGGCGCTGCTCGGAACGCTGATCGCCGTCGCCTGGGAAGCGACGGCGCCTGACGGCGTGCGGTCATGAGGTTCGTGACGCTCGTGGGAGGCGGACGGTCATGAGCGCTGTGACCGTCATCGGGCGGCGAGCCCCGTGAAGGTCGGAATCGTTGGCATGCCGAACGCCGGGAAGTCGTCGCTGTTCACGGCTCTGACCGGCGTCGCCGCCGAGGCGGCGAACTACCCGTTCACCACGATCGAGCCAAACATTGCGATCGTGCCGGTCGCCGACGAGCGCCTCGGCGCCGTCGCACGGACGGTGAAGGCCTCGAAGATCGTGCCGGACACGATCGCCTTTCACGACATCGCCGGGCTCGTCGCCGGCGCGCACAGCGGTGAAGGCCTCGGCAACCAGTTCCTCGCGAACATTCGCGAGACCGACGCGATCGTCCACGTCGTCCGCGCGCACACCGATGCGCGCATCGTGCATCCCGAAGGCCGTGTCGATCCGCTGGCGGACATCGACACGATCGAGACCGAGCTGGTCTATGCCGACCTGGAGCAGGCCGAGCGACGGCTCGAGCGGGTCGCCAAGACCGCCAAGAGCGGCGAGCGCCGCGCGATCGCCGAAGCCGCCTGGCTGGCGGAGCTGATCAAGGCGTTGCAGGCCGGGCGACCGGCGCGAACCGTGCCGGCGCCCAGCGACGCGCCGGACGCGATGACGCTGCTCGGTTCGCTGACCGCCAAGCCGGTGCTGTTCGTCGTCAACGTCAACGAGGGCGAGACCGCGGTGCCCGAGGCGATCGTGGCGCACGCGGCGGCCCAGGGCGCCGGTGCGGTCGCGGTCTCGGCGCGGATCGAAGCGGAGCTGGGTGAGCTCGACGACGGCGAGGCGGCGGAGCTGCGAGCCGACCTCGGCCTCAGTGAGTCCAGCCTGCAGCGGGTCGTGCGTGGCGCCTTCTCGCTGCTCTCGCTGGTCGCGTTCTTCACCGCGGGCGAGGACAAGCCGGCGCAGTCGTGGCACCTGCGCCAAGGCCTCTCGGTGTGGCACGCCTCCGGCCAGATCCACAGCGACATCCAGCAGGGCTTCGTACGCGCCGAGGTGGTCGCCTGGGATGAGCTGGTGGACGCCGGCGGATACGCGGGCGCCCGCGACCGCGGCACGATCCGCCTCGAAGGCCGCGACTACGTCGTCGCCGACGGTGACGTGATCACCGTGAAGTTCACACCGTCACGTAAGTAGCTGGTCGAGGCTTGAGGCGGACTGCAGGCGCTTGGCCAGCTGGCCGAGGCCGTAGCGCTGCGCGACGGCGCCGCCGCCGGCTAGGTCCGTCGGCGCGTCCGCGGGGCGGGCGAGGGCTACTTCCTGCAGCTGGGCGATCAGCTTGAACGCCGTCAGTTGATCAGCGGACTGACGCAGTGCCGCCGCCACCCGCGGCCGCTCACCGTCGGCGGCCGCCAGCACGGCTTCCAGTGAGCCGTGGCGGGTCAGCAGCTGCGCCGCGGTCTTGGCGCCGATCCCCGGCGCCCCCGGCAAGCCGTCGGATGGATCGCCACGCAGCGCGATGAAGTCCGCCACCAGCTCCGGAGGAACGCCGTAACGCCGCAGCACTTCATCGCGGTCGACCTCCTCGAATCCGGCCTTGCCGGATTTCAGGTAGAGCACGGAGGCGCTCGGTCCGACGCACTGGTACATGTCACGGTCGCCGGTAAGGATCAGCGTGCGCCCGCCGGCACGCGCTTCGACGCTCGCCAGCGAGCCGAGCAGATCGTCCGCCTCGAGCTCGTCGCTGCCAATGCAGTGCCAGCCGAAGCCGGCAAAGAAGGCGTTCGCTTGCTCAAATTGCCACTGCAGCGCCGCCGGCACGGGTGGGCGGGCCGCGTGATAGGCCGGGTAGAGCTCAACCCTGTACTTCGCTGCCTCCGCGCCGAAGCACAGAACCAGCGCCCGCGGCCGGCGCTCGGCCGCGGCGCGCAGCAGCAGGTTACCCGCGCCGAGCAGCGCCCCGACCGGATGGTCCTCGACGCCCTTGATCGACTCCGGCAGCGCGAAGAAGGACCTGTAGAGCAGGAACGGCGCGTCGACCACCAGCAGTGGGTCGCTCACCTGGTCAGCCACAACTACCGCGTCAAGGTGATCGTGGGTCCATCGATGCCGTTGTAGACCACGCGATAGCGCCCGGCGCCGGCGAGGTTCGCCTGGTACAGACCGGTGCTGCTGGTGCTCGCCACAGCCACCGTCTTGAAGCCGCCGCGTGCGAACAGCTGGATCGCGACCCGGGCGCCGGCGCTCGCGGGAAAGACCGTCCCATGCAGATGCAGCTTGCCGCTCGAGGCGCCGCCACCGGTTAGCGCGGAGGCCGCGGAGCTGCCGGAGCCGGAGCGGCCGCTGCCGCCGAGCCCGGCGCCGCCGGTGGGCGCGCCGGCGCCCGATCGCGCCGAGCTGGCCGCCCTGCGCGCCGAGCGCTGGGCGACCGAGGTGCTCGCGGCTCCGGGCGTCGCGGTGATCGTCGTGAACGAGACGTACGTGCTGAGCAGCCCGAACAGCTGCTGCAGCTGGGCTCCGGTGACGGGCGTCTGGCCGGCGCTGCCGACGAGCACCGCGGTTGCGAGCCGCGGCGTGAGATCCTGCGCGGTGGGCTCGATCCCGATCAGCGTTCCCTTGAGCAGCCCGGACAGCGCGCTCGTCGCCTGCCCGATCGTGAGGTTCACGCTCCAACGGTAGTAGGGGTTGCCGCCGGTGCCGTCATACGGATCGGGGACCCCGACCAGCCACGGCTCCGGTGGCGACCCTGGCCACGCGTCCTGAATGCTCTCCGTGTAGCCACCCGAGCTGGAGAAGAAGTAGGTCACGACCGGAACCCCGCCGTAGGTGACGACCTGACCTTGCGTCGCTGCCACGGCGGCGTCGGTGGCGGCCGTCTCGGCCGCGACGCCTCCGTACATCTGCGAGCGGGTGTCGGGATAGACGTCGAACGTGGAGCTTTCCGGAGCGACCGTGAGCGCGTACGTGCGAGCTGCGATCGCCTGCACGTCGAGCGCCTGCGCCGGCCAGCTGGACGGCATCTCCTTCGAGATGACGCCGCGCACGTAGTCCTCGAGGTCGACGGCATCGACCGTCTCGATCCCGCCGCCGGACTGCGGGTAGAACTCCAGCGAGCCGCGATACTCACCGACCCCGGCGAGATCGAGCGGGCCGGATCCGCTGACGAGCAGTGGCGCCGTGAACGGACCGAGCTTGTGCCCGGCGGACTGCAACTCGAGCGACCCTGAGCTGCTCTGCGTGACCGAGTAGGTGCTGCTCTGCTGCAGCGGCTTGCTGGTGCCCGTGGTGCTCGCGCTGCTGGACTCGGCCGGCGCGCCGCTGGACGCGGTCGACGCGCCGCTGAACGCGGCCGACCCTGTCTCGAGCAGCACCGTGACCGTGCGGCCGGGGCTGACCGTGCCCAGCGACGTGCCCGTGTAGTAGTGGCTCAGGATCGAGGCGTAGCTGTAGCCGTGCAGCGCGTAGCCCAGCGTGCCGTACTGGCTCATGCCGATGCCGTGACCGAAGCCGCCCCCGCGGATGTAGAACCCGCTTGCGGCCTGCGCCGACCCCGTCGCCACGAGCGTCGTCGTCAGCGCCAGCAGCACCACGTACGCGCTCAAGGCCTGTCTCAGGCGCCGAGCCATCAGCGTGGCCCGGGGCCGATATCGTGAACCGCGGCGGGCTGCGCAGCGCTCACGACGGGCGGCGCAGCGCTCCCTGGTGGCTGCAACTGACGCCGCCGGCACCACCGATCGAAGCTCGCCGGGCTCAGTCGCGGGAGCGTGAACCAGCTCAGCTTACGACCGAACCATTGCGACAGAGCTCTGGCGAGCACGATCCGGCTGTACAGCCAGACGCCGAATACCAGTAACGAGACGACTACTGCGAGGATCCAGAAGACCAGCGTGAAGGTCGCGGTGAGTCCGTCGAGCGCGCCCAACGCGATCCCGCACGCGAACACCATCGGCATCACCAACAGGATCAGATTGCCGCTGCGGCGAAGCTGCGCCGCCGCCTGCGCACCGATCCGCGGGATCCAGATCTGATTGAACTCGGCTTCGGTCATCGAAACTTGAGCGGTGCCGGGCGCGTCGCGCGACGGGTGGCGCTCCTGGCCCTGAACATCGGCTGCAGTGTCGCATGGCTGAAGCCCGGCGGCACCTTTACAGGTTTCCTTGCGCCATTGTCCGCAGATCCATCGCCTTGTTGTACGTCGCTTCATCGACGCCGTTCTCGTAGGCGACCTCTCGCAACAGGCGACCGGAAGCGGCGGCCTCCTTGACGATCTTGGCCGCCTTGTCGTAGCCGATATAGGGGTTCAGCGCAGTCGCAGCCGCCAGTGTCGACTCCGCTGAGCGCTCGCAGCCGACCTCGTTGGCGACGATTCCCGTCACGCACTTGGTCGCGAATGCGCGTGCGGTGGAGGCGAGCAGGCGGATCGACTCGAGCAGGTTGCGAGCGATCAGCGGCACACGCACGTTGAGCTCGAAGTTGCCCTGCAGACCGGCGATCGTGATCGCCGCGTCGTTGCCGATCACCTGGGCGCTGACCTGCAACACGACTTCGGGGATCACCGGGTTGACCTTTCCCGGCATGATCGAGGAGCCCTTCTGCAGCTCGGGCAGGTACAGCTCGCCGATTCCCGCCCGCGGACCCGAGCCCATCAGGGCCAGGTCGTTGGCGATCTTCGTCAGCGACACCGCTACCACCTTCAGCGCCCCCGACAGCTCGACCAGCGCGTCGCGGTTGCCCTGCGCCTCGAACGGATGCTCGGGGGCGCTGATCGACAGCCCGCTGTCGCTGGAGAGCAACGCCCGCACCTTGCCGGCGAACTCGGGATGCGTGTTCAGTCCGGTGCCCGTGGCGGTCCCGCCGAGCGGGATCTGCGCGACCTGCGGCAGCGCCAGCCGCACCCTGCGCGCCCCCAGCCGCAACTGCGCGGCATACCCGGCGAACTCCTGCCCGAGCGTCACCGGGACCGCGTCCATCAGATGCGTGCGCCCGGACTTGACGATGTCGTGAAACTCGATCGCCTTGGCGGCGAATGCGCCCTCGAGCGCCTCGAGCGCCGGCAGCAGGTCGCTCGTCGCCTCGCCCAGCGCCGCCAGGTGCACGGCCGAGGGAAACACGTCGTTGGAGCTCTGACCCATGTTCACGTGGTCGTTGGGGTGCGCCCCATCGCCCGCGAGTGAGGCGATCACCTCGTTGGCGTTCATGTTCGATGAGGTGCCGGAGCCGGTCTGGAACACGTCGATCGGGAACTGCTCGTCGAACTCGCCGTCGGCCACGCGGTCAGCCGCGGCGGCGATGCGCTCCCCGAGCGCTCCGTCGAGCAGCCCCAGCTCGGCGTTGACGCGGGCGGCGGCGGCCTTGATCCGTCCCAGCCAGCGGATTACCGGCACGGGAATGCTCTCGCCCGAGATCGGGAAGTTGGCGAGCGCTTTCGTCGTCTCGCCACCCCACAGCTGCTCCTGCGCCTGCGTGCCCATGCCGCTCCCTTCGCGTTCTCTTGGTGAATCAGAACGCTAGCGCTCGACCGCACAAAGCGACCTCCTCAGGCGCCCAAGCCGACCGGCTCAGCCGCCCAAAGCGATCGGCTCAGCCGCCCAAGCGGTCGGCTCAGCCGCCCAAAGCGGTCGGCTCAGCCGCAGAACGCGATCAGCTCGCGCGCGAGCGCGACCGGATCGTCGTAGGCGATCAGGAAACCGGCTCCGGGCAGGGTCCGCAGTTGCGCGTTAGGCAGCAGATCGAGCGCCTCGCGGGCACCATCGAGCGGATGCCAGGGGTCGTCCTCCGCCCACAGCAACAGCACCGGCACCGTGATCGTCCTGTAAACGTCCATCAGATCGCGCTGTGCCTCCGGCGGCCAGCGACGCGCGAACTTCCCCCACGACCGCGCGCGGTTGGTGTTACCGCCGACGTCGGCAAAGGCGTGGCGCAAGAGGTCCTGGGCGGCCGGATTGCGCTGTACCGACAGGCGGTCCCCGAACGCCGGCCGGAACAGCATTCCGGCCCCGTGCGACAGTGCCCGATCGAGCCCGGGCACGATCGCCAGCTCGGACATGAACCGCCACACGGCTCGCTTGCCGGGTGACTGCTCGCGCCTGTGTAGGCGCGTCCCCATCAGCACCAGCCGCGTCGGGGTCAGCTCGCCGCTGCCGATCGCGCGGAGCGCGAGCTCGGCGCCGAAGTCGTGCCCGGCGACGATCGGGCTCGGCCCGAGCACCTCGGCGCAGAACCCCGCGAGCACCTCCGCCAGCCAGGCGGGTGTGTACGTGTGGCGCGGGCGGTCCTCGGAGTCACCGTGCAGCGGCAGGTCCGGTAGCACCACCCGGAAGCGCGCCGACAGCGGCTCGACGATCGGCTCCCATTCGCGGTGTGAGAGCCCAAGCGAGTGCAGCAGCACGAGCGCGGGGCCGGTGCCCGTCTCCCGGTAGGCGACGCGGGCGCCGTCGCGGTGGTGGTAGAGCCGCAGCCGCATTCAATCGCTCGCGTCGATGGTCACGCAAGAATCGTTTCAGACCCGACGATCTACGCTTGTCGTTGTGCCAGGCGCCCCCGACAGGACCCAGCGAGCGCGGTTTGCGCCGGCGGCGCTGAGCACGTTCAGGTTCGTCGCGCGCTCGCTCGACGCGCGCGGGACCGTGCGCCTGCGCTACGCGCTGGACGACGTCTACGAGTTCGAGGAGTGCTTCAGCCTGCCCTGGGTGGGCGGGATGCCAGTCAGCGGGATGCCAGTCAGCGGGCTGGCGGCCTGCGGGCCGCCAGCCCGAAGCGCGCCGCTGCATGGCGCCACCATGGAGGGCCTGCTGAGCTTGCTGCACTGGATCGCGGGGGTCAGCTACTACAAGGCGGCGGCGCCGCCGTCAGTCGCCTGCGAGACCGGCGATCCGCCGCCGGCCACGAGCGCGCTGCTGCAAGCGCTGTACTCCGAGGGTCTCGGCGAGTTCGCGGTGGTCAACGACCTGCCGGCGCTTCCCAGCCCGGTGTTCCCGACCGGGCCGGCTCCCGCCCCGCAGGCAACCGCGAGCGCGTCGCGGCGCGCAGCCGCAACCGCCCGGGCCCGTCGCGGCCGACCGCTCACCAGGGTCCTGGTTCCGGTCGGCGGCGGCAAGGACTCCGCCGTCGCGCTCGAGCTCGTGCGCCGCAGCGGACTGCCGCTGGCCCTGTTCTCGGTCGGCAACGCGGCCCCGATTCAAGCCACCGCGACCGCCGCCGGCCTGCCGCGGCTGCAGGCCACGCGCAGGCTCGATCCCCGCCTGCTCGAAGCCAACGCCGCCGGCGCGCTCAACGGCCACGTGCCGGTCACCGCGATCGTCAGCGCGGTCGCGCTGCTGAGCGCGGCGTTGCACGGCTTCGACGCGGTCGCGCTCGCAAACGAGCGCTCCGCCTCGAGCCCCAACACGGTCTGGCGCGGCGTCGAGGTCAACCACCAGTTCTCAAAGAGCGCGCGCGCCGAGCGCCTGCTGGCGGCCGCGGTCGCCGAGATCCCCGGCGCGCCGGCGATCTTCTCGGTCCTGCGACCGGCCAGCGAGCTGTCGATCGCGCGGGCGTTCGCGCGCATGCCGCAGTACCACCACGCGTTCACGAGCTGCAACCGCGTGTTCAGGCTCGACCCGGCGCTGCGCGCGAGCTCGTGGTGCTGCGACTGCGACAAGTGCCGCTTCGTGTTCCTGATCCTGGCGCCGTTCATGGCGCCCGCCGCTATGAGCGCGATCTTCGGCTGCCCGATGCTCGACGACGAGCGCCAGTACGAGGGCTTCGCGCAGCTGACCGGGACCGGCGCCCATAAGCCATTCGAGTGCGTCGGCGAGGTCCAGGAGAGCGCCGCGGCGATCAGCCTGCTCGCCCGCGATCCGCGCTGGCGCGAGCAGCGCGTCGTAGCGCGGCTGGCGCGCGAGCTGCTGCCGCGATTCAATGGAGTAGATGCAGACCCGAGCACGCTGCTGGCGCTCAGCGACGACCACGATGTCCCATCGCAGCTGCTGGGCGCTCTGAATGCGATTCTCGGAGCTTGACGGCAAGACGATCGCGGTCTGGGGCGTCGGGCGCGAGACGCGCTCGTTCGCGCACCACCTGCAGGCGCGGTTGCCGCGCGCCCGGCTGGTGGCGGTGATCGGCGACGACCGTGCACGCGACGAACCTGCCGCCGCCGCCGATCCGGTGCTCGGCGGCGTGCGCTTCGTCGAGGGCGAGCGGGCACTCGAGCAGCTGGGCGAGGTGCGGGTGATCGTGCGCTCCCCCGGCGTCTCGATCCACAAGCCCCAGCTGCAGGCGCTGGCCGAGGACGGCGTCACGATCACGACGCCGACCGGCCTGTGGCTGCACGAGCGCGCCGGCCGTAACGTGATCGCGATCACCGGCACCAAGGGCAAGGGCACCACGGCGGTGCTGATCCACCACCTCTCCGCGCCGCTGCGCAGGACATACATCGCCGGGAACATCGGCGCGCCGGTGCTCGACCTGCTCGACGTGCCCGATGACGAGTGGGTGATCCTCGAGCTCTCGAGCTTCCAGATCAGCGATCTGGTCCACGGGGCGCAGGTCGCCGTGCTCACCAACCTGTTCAAGGAGCACATCGACTGGCACGGCTCGGAGGCCGTCTACCGTCACGAGAAGCTGCGGCTGATGGCGCTTCCGGGCACGCGGGCGTGTGCGTACCGCCCCGGTGAGGCCGAAATCGAGGCGGCGATCGCGCCGGACGCGCGTCGCGTGCAATTCGGCACCGGGAGCGGCTGGCACACGAACAGCGAAGGCGATGTCTGCGACGGTGACGGTACGCTGATCCCGGCGGCTGCGGTGCCTCTCCGCGGCCGCCACAACGCCGAGAACCTGTGCGCCGCGCTCGCGGCGCTCGATGCCGCGCAGCTGCCATGTCCGCCGCTGCCGGGCGCGCTGGCCGGCGTCAAGGGTCTTCCGCACCGCCTCGAGACGGTGCTGCAGTCCGGCGGCGTCGAGTGGGTCGACGACAGCATTGCGACCAACCCGACGTCGTGCGCGCTGGCGCTGGCGGCGTTCGCGGATCGCCACGTCGTGCTGATCGCCGGCGGCTACGACCGCGGCCAGGATTTCGCCGCGCTCGGGCAGGCGATCGCCCCGATGGACCTCGCGCTCGTCACGCTGCCGGTCACCGGCGCGCGGCTCGCGCGGCAGGCGGCGGACGCCGGCCTCGCGGCGCAGCGCATCTTCGAGGCGCCCGACATGGAGGCCGCGGTCGCGATCGCGCGTGCGCACGCGCGTCCGGGCTCGGTCGTCCTGCTGTCGCCGGCGGCGGCGAGCTTCACGGTCTACCGCGACTTCGAGCAGCGCGGCGAGCACTTCGCCGCGCTGGCGGCCGGCGGCGGCCCGCCGGCGCGCGATCCCGAGGCCTGAGCGCGAGCGAGCCCGAGGTATCAGCGCGCAGATGCCGCGCGCTGAGCGTGCGGGCGGGGCCATAGAATCGGACGCCAATGCCTGGCGCTCCCCACCGGCCGGTCGATCCGCGCGCGTCGTTCCCCGCGCTCGAGCTCGAGGTGCTCGCGCGCTGGCGCGAGCGCGACGTGTTCGCGCGCTCGGTCGCCGCCCGGCGGGGCGGCGAGCGCTGGGGCTTCTACGAAGGACCGCCGACGGCCAATGGCGCGCCGGGCTCCCACCACGTGCTGGCGCGCGTGTTCAAGGACATCTTCCCCCGCTACCGGACGATGTGCGGCTACTACGTCGAGCGCAAGGGCGGCTGGGATTGCCACGGGCTGCCGGTCGAGCTGGCGGTCGAGGAGGAGCTCGGGTTCAAGTCCAAGGACGACATCGAGCGCTTCGGGATCGCGGAGTTCAACGCCCGCTGCCGCGAGAAGGTGCTCAGCCACGTCGCGGACTGGAACGCGCTGACCGAGCGGATCGGCTTCTGGATCGACCTGCAGGATGCCTACCGGACGCTCGACCCGTCCTACGTCGAGTCGGTCTGGTGGGCGCTGCAGACGATCCACCGCAAGGGCCTGCTGTTCGAGAAGCTGAAGGTGGTGCCGTACTGCCCGCGCTGCGGCACGGCGCTGTCCAGCCACGAGCTCGGCCAGCCCGGCGTCTACCGCGACGTGCACGACCCCTCGGTGTACGTGCGCTTCCCGGTCAGGCGCTCGTTCGGGCCGCTCACCACCGGCGACGAGCTGCTCGTCTGGACGACGACGCCGTGGACGCTGGTCTCCAACGCCGCCGTCGCGGTCGATCCCGAGCTCACGTACGTCCGTGCGCGCCGGGTGGCTGGGCAGGACAGCAGTGAGCTTGGCGACTCTGCGGCTG
This sequence comes from uncultured Solirubrobacterales bacterium, assembly GCA_963709135.1. Classification (GTDB taxonomy): domain Bacteria; phylum Actinomycetota; class Thermoleophilia; order Solirubrobacterales; family Solirubrobacteraceae; genus Palsa-465. The sequence continues at coordinate 174,584 of CAVPVI010000019.1, forward strand.
ACCCCGACACGGTGTTCGTCTTGGCGGAGGCGCTGGTGCAGCGTGTGCTCGGACCCGGCGCAGAGATCCTCGAGCGCTTCCCGGGCAGCGCCTTCGTCAGCGCCGCCTACGAGCCGCCGTTCGAGTTCATCGCCGGTTCCGAGTACGGGCCGTCGGGTCACACGGTCCTGCCCGCAGACTTCGTTACGGCAGACGACGGCACCGGGCTGGTGCATACCGCGATTGCGTTCGGCGAGGACGACTTCCGCCTCGGCGAGCAGTTCGGGCTGAACGTGATCAACCCGGTGCGCGCCGACGGCACCTACGACGAGCGCATCGGGCCGTACGCCGGGCGCTGGGTGAAAGGCGCCGACGCGGACCTGGTCGAGGACCTGCGCGCGCGTGGCAAGCTGCTGCGATCGGAGAGCTACGAGCACGCCTACCCGCACTGCTGGCGCTGCGGCACGCCGCTGCTCTACTACGCCAAGCCGTCCTGGTACATCGCCACGAGCCAGATCAAGGACCGCCTGCTGGCTTCCAACGAGACCGTCAACTGGCACCCCGAGCACGTCAAGCACGGGCGCTTCGGCAAGTGGCTGGAGGGCAACGTCGACTGGGCGCTCTCGCGCGAGCGCTACTGGGGCACGCCGCTGCCGGTCTGGCGCTGCGAGTCCGGCCACGTGCACGTGATCGGCTCGCTGGCGGAGCTGCAGGAGCGCTCCGGCGTGGCGCTCAGCGATCCACACCGGCCGTTCGTCGACGAGGTCTCGTTCCGCTGCGGGGAATGCGAGGGCGAGATGCGCCGCGTGCCCGAGGTGATCGACGTGTGGTTCGACTCGGGCTCGATGCCGTTCGCCCAGTTCCACTCGCCGCACGCCGGCACGGCGCAGTTCGAGCAGCGCTTCCCGGCCGATTTCATCTGCGAGGCGCTCGATCAGACGCGCGGCTGGTTCTACTCGCTGCTGGCCGTCTCGACGCTGCTGTTCGACCGCTCCTCCTATCGGAATGTCGTCTGCCTCGGGCTGATCCTCGACGAGAACGGCCAGAAGATGTCGAAGTCGACCGGCAACGTCGTGGTCCCGTGGGAGGTGATCGACCGCTACGGCGCCGACGCGCTGCGCTGGTACTTCTTCACCTCCAAGTACCCGTGGGACGGTTACCGCTTCTCGCTGGAGACGATCGGCGAGGCCGTGCGCCAGTTCATGCTGCAGCTGTGGAACACCTACGGGTTCTACGTCCTGTACGCCAACGCGAACGGGATCTCCGCGGATCAGCTCGACCGCGAGGCGGCGCGCGCGCAGGAGTCCGAGCTGGACCGTTGGGCGCGTTCGCGGCTGGAGGGGACCGTCGAGTTCGTACGCGACCGCCTCGACAACTTCGACGCGACCGGCGGCGGCCGCGCGATCGCTGAGCTCGTCGACGAGCTCTCCAACTGGTACGTGCGGCGCTCGCGCCGGCAGTTCTGGGATGGCTCGCCGGCCGCGTTCGCGACGCTGTACGACTGCCTGGTGACGGTCGCGCAGCTGCTGGCGCCGTTCTGCCCGTTCATCGCCGATGAGATCTACGACAACCTCGACGGCGTCCTGCCGAGCGTGCACCTGTGCAACTTCCCGACGCCGGGTCGGCGCGACCTAGAGCTCGAGGACGCGATGCGCGTCGCGCGTGAGACCGTGAGGCTCGGCCTGGCGGCGCGCGGGCAGGCGAAGCTGAAGGTGCGCCAGCCGCTGCGCGCCGCGGTCGTGGTCGCGACCGGCTTCGAGCGCGCCGCGATCGAGCGGCTGGCGGAGATCGTGCGCGACGAGCTCAACGTGCGCGAGCTGCGCTTCGTCTCGGAGGCCGACGAGCTCGGCCAGGTGGAGATCAAGCCCAACTACCGCACGCTCGGGCCCCGCTTCGGCAGCCAGATGCCGCTGGTAGCGGCCGCTGTGGCCGGTCTCGACGCGGCGCAGGCGGTCGCAGCGCTGCGCGCCGGGCGCCCGGTCGGGATCGAGATCGATGGTCACGATCACGACCTGAGGGCCGACGACCTGCTCGTCTCGATGAAGCCGATCGTGGGCTACCAGGTGGAGCGCGAGGGCTCGCATGCGGTCGCGCTCGAGCTCGAGCTCGACGATGACCTACGCGTCGAGGGCTGGGCGCGCGAGCTCGTGCACGCCGTCCAGGCCGCCCGCCGCGACGCCGGTTTTGAGGTCTCCGACCGGATCGTGCTGACGCTCGACGGCGACCGCGAGCTACTCGCCGCCGCGCGCCCGCACGAGCCCTACATCGCCGGCGAGACGCTCGCGACCGAGGTCCGCTACGAGCGGGTAGAGGGGATGACCGAGCTCACGATCGACGGGCGCCGGCTGCGCATCGCGGTCACCAAGGCGCCGCGCCCCTGACGGCAGTTCGCAAGCCGCGCCGTCCGCGCCGAGTCAAGATTCGGGCGACCAAGCGCCGTGCCACTGAGGACGCGGTCGGGGAGCGATCAGCCGAGGGGCCCGGCGCCTACGCCAGCACCGGCTCCAGTTCGGCCTCGAGGCGCTTCTTCGGGTAGGCGCCGGTCACGCGCTTGGCCTCCTGGCCGTCGCGGAACACGATCAGCGTCGGGATCGAGAGCACGTTGTAGTTGATCGCGGTCTGCTGGTTCGCGTCGATGTTGAGCTTGACCACCTTCAGCGTCTCGCTGCGCTCCTTGGCGATCTCCTCGACGACCGGCGCGACCATCCGGCAGGGTCCGCACCACGGCGCCCAGAAGTCGACGAGCACCGGCACGTCCGACTCGAGTACCTCGACCTGGAAGTTGTTGTCTGTTACGTCTGGAACGGTGCCTGCCATTGGGACTCCTCGCGCTGTTCGTGGGTCTACTTCAAAAAGTATAGCGCTGACTCCAGCCGGCAACCAACCACCATCGATCGCCACTGCATTAGCGTAAGGGGCAGTGGCGGACCCGACCAACAGCCAGATCGCTGAGGCGCTCGATGAGCTGGGCGACCTGTACGAGCTCGACGGCGCCATCATCCACCGGGTCGTCGCCTATCGCAATGCGGCCAAGGCGGTGCGCGAGGCGCCCACCTCGGTGGCGGCGCTGGCGCGTGTCGGACGCGCCACCGCGATCGCCGGGATCGGCGCCACGATCCAGGAGAAGGTGGTCGCGCTCGCGCAGGACGGCGTGATCCCCGCGGCGCAGAAGCTGCGCGCCAAGTACCCGCCGGGGCTGGTCGAGCTGACGCATCTGCCGGGACTCGGCCCCAAGCGTGCGCGCCGCCTGTTCGACGAGCTCGGGATCGATTCCCCGGCCTCGTTGCGGGCGGCGCTGGCGCAGGGGCGGGTCGGCACGCTGAAGGGCTTTGGCGCCAAAGCGCAGGAGGCGCTGCTGGCGGCGCTGGACGCCTACGAAGCCGAGGGCCGCCGGCGACGGATCGTGCTCGATCGTGCCCTGGCGGTCGGCGAGCAGCTCGTCACGGCGCTGCGCGAGCAACCGGGGGTCGTGCGCGTCGAGCTGGCGGGATCCGCCCGGCGCATGGCCGACAGCGTCAAGGACCTCGACATCATCGCCACGACCGCCGGCGGCGCGGGCGCGACCGCCTCGGGCGCGGGCGCGGGCGCGACCGCCTCCGGCGCGACGGCAGCAGTGGACGCCGGCGTCAGCGCGAACGCAGCCGCGCAGGCCGCCGCGCTCGCGCGCGCGGCGGCCTCGCTGCCACTCGTGGAGAGCAGCGGTACGCCCAGTGGCGCCGGCGTGCGGCTGCGCACCCACACGGGGCTGCAGGTGGACCTGCGGATCGTCGCCGACGACCAGTTTGGCAACCTGCTCCAGCACCTCACCGGCTCAAAGCAGCACAACGCGGCGCTGCGCGAGTACGCCGTGCGCCGCGGCCTGCACGTCTCCGAGTACGGCGTGCTCGACGACGCCACCGGGATCACGCACCGCTGCGCCAGCGAAGCCGAGGTCTACGCCCTGCTCGGCCTCGCCTACATCGAGCCGGAGCTGCGCGAGAACCGCGGCGAGCTGGAGGCAGCGGCGCTGACGGGCGCCGGCGGCCTGCCGAAGCTGGTCGAGCTCGGCGACCTGCGCGGCGATCTGCACTGTCACACGACCGCCTCGGATGGCACCGCGTCGATCGAGCAGATGGCGCGCGCCGCGCGCGAGGCCGGCTACGAGTACCTGGCGATCACCGACCACTCGGCGAGCATGGGCTTCGGCGCCGAGGTCTCGCCGCAGCAGCTGCTCGAGCAGATCGAGCGGATCAGGTCGACCTCAGTGCCGGGGATCGAGCTGCTGGCGGGCTCCGAGGTCAACATCCTGCCCGACGGCTCGCTGGACTACGACGACGAGCACCTGGCGGCGCTCGACTGGGTGATCGCGAGCGTCCACACCTCGTTCCGGATGCCGGCGGCGGCGATGACCGCCCGCATCGTGCGCGCGATCGAGCACCCGCTGGTCGACGCGATCGGGCACCTGTCAGGGCGCAAGATCGAGCACCGCGCGCCCTACGAGTACGATTTCGAGGCGGTGCTCGAAGCGGCCGTGCGCACCGGCACGATGCTCGAGATCAACGCCAGCCCCGACCGGCGGGACCTGAACGAACTGCAGGCCCGCACGGCGGCGGCCGCGGGCGTGCCGATCGTGATCAACTGCGACGCCCACCGCCCCGGGGGCTTCGAGGTGGCCCGCTACGGCGTGGCGACTGCGCGGCGGGCTTGGCTGACCGCTGCGCAGGTCGTGAACTGCCGGCCTTGGGCCGAGCTGGCGGCACTTCGGAGTCGTGTCCGCGCTGGATCTTGACGAACCACGCCAGGCCGGCGAGCGTGCATACCAGCGCCACCCAGAAGTTCAGTCGCAGCCCCAGGATGTGCACCGAGTAGTCGATCCGTAGCGTCTCCTCGAACATCCGGAAGGCCGAGTAGCCGGCGACGTACAGCGGGAAGATCCCGGGCGCGCGGACCTTGCGGCGGTTGTCAAGCCACACCAGCAGCGCCGCCAGCGCCAGGTTCCAGATGATCTCGTAGAGGAACGTCGGCTGGAAGGTCGCGTACTGCGCGTAGTGCGGCGGGCGGAACTGCGGTGCGATCTTGAGCGCCCACGGAAGCGTGCTCGGCTTGCCGAACAGCTCCTGGTTGAAGTAGTTGCCGATACGCCCGATCGACTGGGCCACGAGCAGGCTCGGCGCGACGGCGTTCATGAACGCCATCACCCGCTCCTTCGGCAGCCGCTTGTAGAGCACCCACAGGCCGCCGCCGACGCCCCCGGCGATCCCGCCCCAGATCCCCAGGCCACCGTCCCAGATCGCGAACGGCCCCCACCAGTGCGGCGGGATCTTGCTCGGCGTCGTGATCAGGAAGTAGATCCGCCCGCCGATCAAGCCGGCGGGGAAGCCCCACTTGGCGACGTCGTAGACGAGGTCGGGATCGCCGCCCACGCGCGCCCAGCGCCGGCGCATGATCCAGATCGCGGCGGCCACCGCGATCACGTACATGATTCCGTAGGAGTGGAAGTACAACGGCCCGACGTAGAAGCCGTTGTGTGGCGGGCTCGGGATGAAGGCGAGGACGTTCACGGTAGCTGTGCACTCCATCCTGCCAGCAGGCGCGGCAGCACGTCCCGTGCGATCGTGCGATCGACCGCTTCGCTCCCGAACGGCTCCAGCAGCGCCGCCGCCCGCTGCGCGTAGCCGGCCAGCGGGTCGTCGAGCGCGACTCGCAGCGCCGGCCCGATGTCGTTCGCAACCAGGCGCGGGTCGAGCGCGCGCGCCAGCTCTAGCGCCGGATAGGGACCCGGGGCGGGCGTTGTGACGAGCATGCAGCCTTCCGCCAGCGCCTCCAGCGCCGCGATCCCGAAGTCCTCCCGGCGAGGAGCGGAGACGAACACCTTCGTGCGGCTCAGCAGGCGCCGGAATTCGGCCCGCGAGAGGCGTCCGGCCGACTGCACGCCGGCGCTCGCGCGCAGCCCCTCGTGGCCTGCGACGAACAGCGTCTCATGCTCGCGACGGATTCCTCGCCAGGCGTCGAGCACGTACTCCAGGCGCCGCTTCTCGGGATCGCCGGCATACGCGACCACATCGATCTCGCGCGGGGCGCCAGCCGCCCCGGGATCCTGTCCGGGTCGCGGATCGACGGCGTCTGGCAGGTCGACCGTCGGCGGCACCACGCACGTGGGTGCGTGCTCGCCGTGCAGAGGCGCGAGCGCGCGCTGGCTCCACAGCAGCAGCAGCGGCGCCTGCGCCAGGCGTAGGCGCTCCACGCGGCGCTGCCAGATCCCGTGCCGGCCCGGCCGGTTCTCGGCGGCGATGCTGTCGAGCGAGATCGCGCCGGGACGTGGCCACAGCAGCGAGGCGGTGACCGAGCAGTAGATGATCGCCGCCGGCGCGTGCTCGCGGATCCCGCGCTGCGCGACCCGCCGCGCCATCCACGCCTGGCTCAGATCGGTCAGCGCGAACGTGCGCACGCGCGGCACGGGACCGGTGCTGGCGACCAAGGCGCTGGCACCGGCCCGCGTCAGGCCGGCGGCAAGGTCGGCGGCGGCGGCGCTCCAGCCGCCGGTGCTGTCGATCCCGACGATGAGAATGTCGACGCCGGACCTCAAGAGCGCGGTCGGGCGCTGCCGGGGCGCCCGGCGCCGCCCCGCTCGAACAGGTTCGAGCGGAAGCCCGGGGTTCGCACCAGCTTGATCGGCGTCATCGGCGAGGTCGGCTCGATGTAGAAGCGGGCACCGTCGCGCTCCTCGATCGCCGTCACGGCGGCGGCCTGCCGGCGCCACGCGAGCGACCAGATGATCGCGAAGCCGGTGGCGATCGCCGGAACCTGTGGCAGCGCGAGCGCGGCCGCGCCGGCGCCGATCGTGCAGACGAGCACCGGCCACAGGCGATTCAGGATCGTGCGCCCTGGATCGAGCTGGGGCAGGTTCGCCTGGGTGCGCGCACTGGCGAGCAGCGTCGCGATCGGTTGCGAGGTGACGGGTCGTCGCCCGAGCCACGAGCCGATCGCCGCCGCCAGCAGCCACCAGCCGGCGGCGACCGGAATCACCAGATCGTTGCCGGTGCTGCTGACGGAAGCCAGCGTCACGACTCCTAGCGCGGTCGCGGCGGCGCCACAGATCAGGACCGTCGTGCGCAAGAACTCCGCGAACCTCATCAGGAGACTCGCGTCACACCGGCTCCACCGCCGCCAGCGAGGCGAGCAGTTGCTGCACTCCCTCGGTGCCGTCGACCACGAGGTCGGTGGCCGCCTCCAGCTCCGGCGGCCCGTCGCCCGAGCGCACACCGACCCGCAGCCCGTATTGCAGCTCGCCGGACTCGGTCAGCTTCATCAGCGCGTGGAAGGCATCGAGGTCGGTGTTGTCGTCGCCGACGTAGACCGCGGCGCGCACGCCGGAGTGCCTGATCAGACCGATCACTGCGTCGCCCTTGTCGATCCGCACGGGCGGGCGTACCTCCATCACCTTGCGTCCCCAATGGACGTGCAGTCCGCTCGCCAGCGCGCGTGCCGCGACCGCCTCGATCAGGCCCTTGGCCGCATCCTCATCCTGTGCTCCGCGCCAGTGAAACGCGACGATCGCGCCCTTGTCCTCCAGGCGCACGCGCGCGCGGCGCAGCTCAGTGCTGTCCTCCTTGCGAAAGAGCTCGCGCATCGGCTCCACCCAGGCGGCCAGCGCCGGGTCAAGAACCGCCTCGGTCCAGCCGGCCCTGAGCATCTCCGCGCCGTGCGAGCCCAAGTAGCAGATCGTCCCGATCGAGACCATCGCGCGTGCCTCCGATGCGCGCCGTCCGCTGATGCAGGCAACTAGCGCGAAGCGCCGCGAGATCGCGATCAGCAGCTGCCGGGTGGCTTCGGGCACGCTGGCGTCTGCCGCATTGTCAACAATCGGCGAAAGCGTGCCGTCGATGTCGAGCAGGACGGCTGATCCGGACGGGTCCATGCGCAGCGGCGCAAGCGCGTCTTGGAGGAGCGCCATCGTCACGCCTCTAGTATGCCCATTCCGTGATCCCGCCAGTGACGCGCTCCGCCGCGACGAATGCTGCCGTGCTCGACCATGCCGCGATCTTGCTGCTGCACGGGCAGCCGGGGCGCGCCTCGGACTGGGATCCGCTGGTGGCAGCGATCGACGGTTGCGCGCCTGTACTGGTGATCGATCGCCCCGGCTGGGACGGCAAGAGCGCTGCCGGCGGCATCGCGCGCAGCGCCGACGCGGCGATCGCGGCGCTCGACGCGGCTGGCATCGATCGCGCCACGATCGGCGGCCACAGCTACGGCGCGGCGGTCGCCGCCTGGATCGCCGTCTCGTACCCGGAGCGCGTGCACTCGCTGGTGCTCGTCGCGCCGGCCGCGAACGTCGCCTCGCTGGCGAGGATCGACCGGCTGCTGGCGGCCCCGGTCGCCGGCTACCTCGCGAGCGCCGCGTTGCTGGTCGCCGGGGGCCTGATGCTGGGCGCGCCGGTGATCCGCCGCCGGCTGGCGGCAGCAATGGCGGTTCGCGAGGAGTATCTGCGTGCCGCAGGCCCGCTGCTGCGCGGCCGCGCCACCTGGAATGCGTTCTTCACCGAGCAGCGAGCGCTCGTGCACGATCTGCCGGCGCTCGAGGCGCAGATGCACCGGATCACGGCCCCGGTGACGATCGTGATCGGAACCGCCGATTCGATCGTGAGCGCGCGCTCGGCGCGCCTGCTCGCGAGTCAACTGGCCTCAGCGCAGCTGATCGAGATCGAACATGGCAGGCACATCTTGCCGGCGCAGATCCCCGAGCGGTTGGCGGAGTTGATGCTCGACGCCTCACTGCTGCCGGTTGGCGTCCAAGAACAGAGCGGCCGGTAGTACCGCGGCGGGGTCCGAGCGCACGGAGGTGTCCTTGAACGTCTCCGCCGCGAGTGCGAGGAATTCGGCCGCGGCGGGCGAATGCCGGCGCCCCTCGCGCCAGGCCAGCGTGATGTCGCGCACCAGCGAGGGCTCGACCAGATCGGCCACGGCGACGTCGGGCCCTGGGCCCACCGCGTCGGAACGGGGCAGGATCGCGACGCCCATGCCGCGTCGGACGAGCGCCCGGATCGGCTGACTCTCGCTGGACTCGAGCGTCACCTTGGGCTCGAAGCCGGCCTGCCGCGCGGCGGCGAACAGCAGCTCGCGCAGCCGTGCGCCTTCGCGGTAGCTGACGAACGTCTCGTGCGCCAGTTCGACCATGCGGATCTGCCGGCGGCGGCTGAGCCGGTGCTCGCGCGGCAGCATCACGACCAGCTCCTCAGACAGCAGCCGGTGCAGACCGAGCCCGTGGCCGAGGTCGTGGCGCTCGCGCTCGATCCGCCAGGTGACCGACAGGAAGGCGAGATCGAGCAGGTCGGCGCGGAGCATCTCCGCAAGTTCCGCGCTCAGCGCCTCGCGTACGGTCAGCTCCACCCCCGGATGGCGCTGGTGGAAGATCGCGAGCGGCAGCGAGACGTCGACCGGCCCCATCGTCGGCATCGCGCCAATCGTCAGGTGCCCGGTGCTGACGCCGCGCAGCCCCTCGAGCTCGGCCCTGGCCGCCTCGAGCTCGGCCAACATCCGCCGTGCCCGCGCCACCAGCAACTCACCCGCGGGCGTGATCGCCACGGTTCGCGTCGTGCGCTCGGCGAGCGGCAGGCCGACCTCCTGCTCCAGGCGCCGGATCTGCTGCGAGAGGGCTGGCTGGGCGATGTGCTCGCGCGCTGCAGCGCGCGTGAAGCTGCGTTCCTCGGCGAGCGCCACGAGATAGCGGAGCTGGCTCAGTTCCATAAGTACAGCTTATAAATTGTGGGCGATTCTCGTCTTGGACATCTAAGAATGGCGAGTACATAATTGTCTCGCACCACATCTCCCCCCTCAAATCGCGCCTCCCGGACACTCTCCCTCTCCCCTCAGTCCGCGGGGCGCGATTTATTTAAAGCGGCGGTTGGGCTATCGTGACGCGCTTCACAACGGTCCTTTGAGGGAGAGGAAAACTGATGAATGGACCTAAGAGCTTGTCTAAGGGCAGCACTGGGTTGAGGCTCGGTGCTGTCGCGATCGCAGTGATCTGCACGCTGGCGCTGCCCGCGTCCTCGCTGGCGAGGGCCGCAAAGGCGCCGCTTCGCTACTACCTTGCGCTCGGCGATTCGCTTTCGCAGGGCCTGCAGCCGAACGCGAGCGGTGCCTCGATCGAGACTGATCAGGGGTACGCCAACCAGCTCTACACGATCCTGCTCAGGCAGATCCCAACGCTGAAGCTCGTCAAGCTCGGGTGCCCCGGCGACACCACCACCAGCATGCTGACCGGCAAGGGCAATGCGGCCGACGCCTCCAGGTACAAATGCGACCGCAGGGGGGATCGCAGGAAGCCGCTGCCGAGGCTTTCCTGAAGGCGCATCACGCCCAGGGCGAGGTCGCGCTCGTAACGGTCGACATCGGGGCCAACGACGTCGACGGCTGCACCGCGCCCGGCGAGCAACTGTTGCCATGCGTCGAGGCCGGCGAGGCCTCGATCAAGCGCAACACGCCGCTGATCCTGAAGGGACTCCGCAAGGCCGCCCCCAAGGGCACCGTGTTTGCGGCGATGAACGTCTATGACCCGATCCTGGCGGACTATCTGCTGAGTCCCTACTCGGCGGACCAGGGCCTGGGCGAGCTCTCGGTCGCGCTGGCGAAGTCCGTCAACGCCCTGATCGAGGCCGCGGACGTTGCCCAGGGCTTCAAGACGGCCGACGTGGCCGCCGCGTTCGACACCTACGACGAAACCGACATGGTCAGCTTCGACGGCAAGCTGGTGCCCAAGAACGTGGCCGAAGTCTGCACGCTCACCTGGGCCTGCACGGCGCCTCCGCAGGGTCCGAACATCCACGCCAAGGCGCAGGGATACAAGCTGATCGCGGCAGCGTTCGAGTCCGCTCTGGGAAAGCTCCACTGAGAGCCTGTCCCAGTGACAGGCTCTGAGGATGCCGGTGCAGAGCGGCGGGAACGAAGCCCGCCGCTCTGACCGCGCTGCCGCGAGCTCGCCGCCGGGGTCGTTACTGTCAGCGCATGACTCTGGCCGACGAGAAGTACATCCTGCTGACGACCTTCCGCCGTGACGGGACGCCGGTGGCCACGCCCGTGTGGGTGGTATCGCTGGCTGACGACAAGTTCGGGTTCTGGACCAGCTCAGGCTCGGGGAAGGCCAAGCGCCTGGCGCACACCGACCGGGTGACCGTGCAGCCGTGCGATGCGCGCGGACGCGTGCGTGCCGGCTCGGCGGTGACTGATGCCACGGCGAGCCTTGTTTCGGGCAGCGAGCTCGAGGCGATCCGCGCGCAGGTGGTCGCGAAATACGGCTTCCAGACGAAGCTCACGAAGCTCGCCGGAACGCTCGTCGGGCTCGCGCGCGGCAAGCGCATCCCTTACGGCGACCGCGGCGTTGTGATCAAGCTGGCAGACGCCGGCTGACGCTCAGGGGCGCGCCCCTGGGTAACTGGGACAGGCTCTTAGATTAGGCCCTGCACGTCGGCGGCGACCGGGGCTTGCGCCGGCTGGTGGCGCAGACTAGAACGCCAAGTCGTCGACCTGGACCTCGTCCAGCCGGTGCGAGTCGACGTCGTAGACGAACCCGCGGACGAGGTCTCGATGCGGGATGAAGGCCGAGCGCCGCACGCGCAGGATCGACTGGCGCACGTTCGCCTCCACGTCGCTGAACGACTCGATCGCGAATGCCGGCGCGACCCCGGTGTCGCGCTGCAACTCCGCGCGAAAGCCGTCGTCGGTGAGCTTCTGCATGCCGCAATCCGTGTGCTGGATCAACATCACCGTGCGCGTCCCCAGCCGCCGCTGAGAGACCGCCAGCGAGCGGATCACATCGTCGGTTATCACCCCGCCGGCGTTGCGCAGGACGTGCGCCTCGCCGTCGCGCAGCCCGAGCGCGGCGAACACGTTCAGGCGCGAGTCCATGCAGGTGACGATCGCCAGCTGCCGGCGCGGGTGCAGGTCGAGATGGACCTCCGGCAATGCGTCGGCGAACGCCCTGTTGTTGGCAAGCAGCTCGTCGATCGTGTGCATCGCGGTCATCTTAGGGCGCGCGCCTGGTGACCAACGTGACACCCTACGGCTATGCAACTAGGTGACTTTGGAGTGTGGACCAGCCCGCGGGCGCTCGGCGGCGGCGCCGAGCACTGCTCCCAGGCAGCGGCGCTTGCGCAGGAACTTGGCTTTGGCACGATCTGGCTAGGCGGCTCGCCACGGCTGCCGGAGGTGCGGCCGCTGCTCGAGGCGACCGAGCGACTGATCGTCGCCACTGGGATCGTCAACGTCTGGCAGTACGAGCCCGAGGCGCTGGCGGCCGAATACGACGAGCTCTCGCGGGAGTTCCCCGGGCGCCTGCTGCTCGGGATCGGCATCGGGCATCCCGAGGCGACCAGCGACTACACGCGGCCGCTCACGAAGATGCGCGAGTTCCTCGACGGCCTCGACGGCGCCGCCACGCCGGTTCCCGCGGGGCAGCGCTGCCTCGCGGCGCTGGGCCCGAAGATGCTCGATCTCAGCGCCGAGCGCTCGCTCGGCACGCATCCCTACTTCGTGCCCGTCGCGCACACCCATGCCGCCCGCGAGCGCGTCGGCGAAGCCGTACTCGTCGCCCCCGAGCTCGCCTGCGTGCTCGACGGCGACCATCGACGGGCGCGCGCGACGGCCCGAGCGTACGCGAAGCTCTACCTCGGGCTGTCAAATTACACCAAGAACCTGCTCGACTACGGCTTCACGGCGCAGGACATCGCGGACGGCGGCTCGGACGAGCTGATCGACGCGATCGTCCCGCAGGGATCGGCCGAGCACATCGCCGCCGCGGCGCAGGCGCACCTGGGCGCCGGCGCCAGTCACGTGTGCCTGCAGGTCGTCGGCGTCAGCGGCGTGCCGCAGGCGCAGTGGACCGCGTTGGCAGGCGCCCTGTTCCATCACGGCGCCGTGGTCAGCTGATGCGCATCCGCCCCGCCTGCGGGCGGTTGCGGCGGGCGAGCAGCTTCGCGAACGTGCGCACGACGAGCGGGTTGAACTGCGTTCCGGCGCCGCGGTTGAGCTCGTCGAGCGCATCGTCGTCGCGAAGGGCGGAGCGGTGGGCGCGGTTGCTGGTCATCGCGCCGAACGCGTCGCAGACGGAGATGATCTGCGCGCCGATCGGGATCGCGTCACCGGCAAGGCTGTCCGGGTAGCCGTTGCCGTCGTACCACTCGTGGTGCGAGCGGACCAGCTCGGCGGCGCCCGCCAGCGACGGCGCCGCCGAGATGATGCGCGCGCCGATCTGCGTGTGGCGGCGCATGAACACCCACTCCTCCTCGTCGAGCGGCCCGGGTTTGTTCAGGATCATGTCGGGGATCGCCGACTTGCCGACATCACGAAGCTTGGCTGCGAGCTCGATGCGGGCGATCTCGGTGTCGGGCAGCCCTAGCGCCTGCGCTGTGGCGATCGCCAGCTCGGCGACCTCGCTGGCGCGCTCGATCAGATCCGGGTTGCGCTCGCCGAGCATCTTGAGCAGCACCGTGGTGCTCTCGCGGCTGACCGACGCGTGCGCCAGCTTCTGCTCGTACATGCGCTTGTCGGCCAGTCGCAGCGCGTCGGAGGCGCTGCTCGCCTCCTTGGGCAGGAAGGCGACGCCGAACGAGCTGGTGACGGTGAACGCCTCGCCGCGCTCGCTGAGGGCCTTGGCGGCGCGGCGCGCGACCGCGTTGCCGGCCTTCTCGCCGGCCGTCGCCAACACGCAGAACTCGTCGCCGCCCATCCGGTAGCAGGCCGATGAGCCGTCGAGCGCGCGCCGCAGTCGCTCCGCCAGTCGCACCAGCAGGGCGTCGCCAGCAGGGTGGCTGAACGCGTCGTTGTACGGCTTGAAGCCATCGAGGTCGAACAGCGCGAGCGTCAGCTCGGGGCACTGATCGACGTGCGCCAGGGAGGCCTCGAGGTCACGCATCAGGGCCGCGCGGTTCGGTAGGCCGGTGAGCGCGTCGATGCTCGCCCGCTCGCGGTCGCTTGCGCGCAACTGGTCGTTCTCCTTGCTCAGCTCGCGCAGCTTGCGTGCGATCGTCGCCAGCGAGGCGCTCAGCTGATCCTGCTCAGAGCGCGGCTCGAACTGCACCGTGGGATCGCCGCCGGCGACCTTCTCGGCGACCTCGACGGTCCGGCGCAGGTACTCCACCATCGACCTGACCTCCGCGGCCACGCCGCTCGCCTGCTCGCCGACGGTGCTCTCGTCGAGCGGCTCGGCGACCGTCCCGCTCGAGATCGCCTTGACGGCCGCTTCGATCGAGCGCGTCGCCCGCTTGACGCGCCGCTCGAACAGGGCGCCGGCGCCGATCGCGCCGATGCTCGCCACCAGGGCGAGGCCGACGATCACCACGCCGCTGAGCCCGAGGCGCGACTGTGAAGCGTTGACCAGCGCTCGGATCTGGGCACCGATCGTGCCGGTCGCGGCGGCGTCGCCGGCGATCAGGTGCACCGCACGATTGGCGTTGTGCAGCTCCGCCAGCGCGAACACGCCGAGCACGAATACCAACACGATCACGGCGCCAAGCACCGCGACCGCCTTGTTCTGGACCGACAGCTTCATGTCCAATACGACTATCGGCAAGACCCGCGCCCGCTTGAAGCGCGTCCAGGCGCCTAGTAGGCCCTTATACGAGCGCCACGCCCTGCTCGAGCGCGCCCTTGACGGCGGCGTCGAGCGCGTTGGCGCGGTACAGCGCCAGCGCCTCGGCCGACGCGAAGCGGCCGCCCGGTGCCGCCGCGGGGCCGTGATGGCAGAGTACGCAGTGCGCAAGTGCCAGCCAGCGCTCCTGATCGAGCGTGCCGGCCGCGCGCTCGTGCAGCATCTGCGCGCCGATCGCGAGATGGCCGAGCAGCCGTCCCTCGTCCGTCAGCCCGAGCTCGGCTCCGTACGTGAACTCCCGCACGCGCCCGATGTCGTGGACGATCGCCGCCGTCAGCAGCAGGTCGCTGTTGAGCCGCCGGTGCAGGTCGCACAGCTCGCGCGCGAGCGTCGCGACGGCGACCGTGTGCTCCAGCAGCCCGCCGAGATAGGCGTGATGGCCGGCGCGCGAGCACGGTGCGCGTCGCAGCTGGGCACGCAGCTGCGCATCGGCCAGCAGCCCGTCCAGCAACCCGCGGTAGCCCGGATCGTAGACCTCCCGCGCGAGGTGCTCGAGGAACCCGTCGAGCTCGTCGAGGTCGCGGTACGCGCTCGGCAGGAACTCCGATGCGCCGGCGTCCCCCGCCTCGTCTGGAGCACGCGAGATCTCGCTCACCTCGATCACCAGCTGGTCGCGAAAGCGCTGCACGCGGCCCCTGACCAGGACCAGATCGCCCCGCTCGAAGCGGCCCGCGAGCGCGTCCGCGTCGCGGAACGCGCGCGCCGCGATGCTCGCGCTGCGGTCACGCAGCTCGAGCGCGAGATAGGCGGACCCGGTCCTCGTGCTCAAGCGGTCCTTGCGCACGCACGCGAACACCCCGTGCACCTCATCGCCCTCGCGCAGGGCGTTGATCGTCTGTCTCGGCAGCATGGACTCATGATGTACGGTGAACCGGATGCAGCCCCTGCAATGGGACTACCGACCAGATGGCTTGCGCGCGCCGGCCCTGGTGTGCGCGTTCAAGGGCTGGAACGATGCGGCCGACGCCGCTTCCTCGGCGCTGACGTTCATCGTTGGCGCGCTGTCGGCGCAGCAGTTTGCCCGGATCGACCCCGAGGAGTTCTACGACTTCCAGACCACGCGCCCGCGTGTGCGGCTGGTCGAAGGCGCGAGCAGGGGGATCGAGTGGCCCGAGGTGAAGCTATACGAGGCCCGCGTGCCGCGGGCGCCGCGTGACCTGCTGCTGCTGGTCGGCAGCGAGCCTTCGTACCGGTGGCGCAGCTTCGTGTCGCTGATCGTCGAGCTGGCCGAGTCGATCGGCGTGCAGCTCGTGGTGACGCTCGGGGCGCTGCTCGCGGATGTACCGCACACGCGGCCGATCAACGTCACCGGCCTGGCCTCCGATCCGGCGCTGGTGGCCCGCCTGGGCCTGATGCAATCGTCCTACGAAGGGCCGACCGGGATCGTCGGGGCGCTGCAGATCGGCTGCCAGGACGCCGGCCTGCCGTCGGCTAGCCTGTGGGCGGCGGTGCCCCACTACGTGGCCGCCGCCCCCAACCCGAAGGCGGCGCTGGCACTGGTGCGCAAGCTCGAGGGGCTGGTGGGGGTCGCGATCGATGCCTCGGAGCTCGAGGGGGCAGTGGGCGAGTACGACCGCCAGGTCGACGCGGCGGTGCAGCGCGACCCCGACGTGCAGGCGTTCGTCGAACGGCTCGAGCGCGCCGCCAGCACGCTCGACGAGGACGCTCCCGCCGCCGACCTCCCGTCCGGCGACTCGATCGCGCGCGATCTGCAGCGCTTCCTACGACAGCGCGGCGACCAGCCGCCCACACCCTAGCGTTTAGCGTTCGGCCGCCGGGCAGGCCAGGCGGTAGTCGCAGATCGAGCACGCCTCCAACGACGGGGTCGGCTCGAACTCCTGCGCGCGGATCCGCTGCGCGACGTCGATCGCGACCGCGCGGATCCAGTCGGCGCGGTCGCCGTCGTCGGCCGGCACCGTCACCTTCAGGTCGTCGAGCAGGTAGTAGTAGGCCTGGCTGGAGGCCTCCAGGTCCCACGCCTCGCGCGCCCCCAGCGCGTACAGCGACAGCTGCACGTCGCCGGACAGCTGCGCCGCCGTCTTCGGCCGGCCGGTCTTGTAGTCGATCAGCTCGTACTCGCCGCTGGGCAGGCGGTCGACGCGGTCCACGCGGCCGCGCAGCAGGTGCGGCCCGAGCTTGAACGTGAACTGGCGCTCGAACCAGACCGGCTGGGAATCCTGCGAGCGGGCGCGCTCGTGGTAGCGCGCGAGCGCCGCCGCCGCCTTCGCGCGCAGCTGTCGCTCCTCCTCGGAGTCGCCGAAGCCGCCGCGCCGCCAGCCGGTGTCGAGCAGCGCCATCAGCTCGGCCAGCGGGCCGAGCTGCTCGCCGGCGGCGTGGTAGCGCTCCAGCACCTGGTGCACGAGGATCCCGAAGCGCTGGTGCAGCGTCGGTTCCTGCGGGATCCGGAAGACGCGCGCGAACTTGTACTTGAGCGGACAGGCGCGGTAGGTGTCGATATCGCTCGCCGACAGGATCACGCCGTCGCCGCGCTTGGGCAGGAACGGCTCCAGCGACGGCTCGTCGCGGGCCGCGATCGCCTGCGCGCGGCGATGCGCGTCGCGCTCGGCGCCGCGCAGGTAGTCGTCGAGGCTCGAGCTGGTGAAGATCTCGCGCTGCTCGGCGGTGACCGCCTGCAGGATCCGCGCGTTGACGTCGCGCAGCGTCTCGGCGACCGCCTGCCCGTCCGGCCGCGCGATCAGCGCCGCCACCTTCAGCAGCTCGAGGTAGCGCACGACCGCGTGCGAGACGTCGAGGTCGGTGTCGAAGCGCAGCTCGCCGAGCCGTCCGCCGGCGCGCATCGTGCCCTCCAGCAGCTCGTCACGGAGCGCCCGGTAGGTGGCGTGCAACGTCTCGGCGGGGCCGAACAGCTCCTCGGCGCGGTCCTCCCAGTCCGCCCCGAGTGCGCGTCGAGCCGTCTCCGCGAGCGCCGACGGCGCCGTCGCCGCGCCGCGCTCGCCGCCGGCGGGGTAGCAGATCACCGCGCCCCGGCGGGCGCGCGTCAGCGCGACGTACAGCAGCGCCCGCAGCGTCCGCGCGCGCGCCTGCTCGTCGTCGGCCGGCAGCCGCTCGTGCAGCAGTGCGTCGGGGATCGGCTCGGGCGTTGGGACGCTGAGGCCGGCGTGCAGGCCGAGCACGAAGACGTAGTCGACCTCGAGCCCGCCGGCGTCCCGGCACTCGAGCACTTGCACGGCCTCGGTCGCGCCCAGCTCGGGCTCGTCCTGCTCGCGCAGGCCATAGTCGGCGACCGCTGCGATCGAGCGCGCGAACTCCCGCGCGGTCGCCTGCGGCGCGCGCGTCACGTACGCCGAGGCGAGCTCGCCGAAGCGCGCCAGCGCCCGCAGGCGAGTCACGACGTCGGCCTGGGCGGCGAACAGCTGCTGGCGGCGCAGGCCGAGCCGGTCGATCAGGTGGTGCACGTAGAGGTCGGGGCGCATCGTGTCGATCGAGCGTGCGCTCGAGCGGTACAGCTTCAGGAACACGCGGATTCGCTCACGCGCCTCCGGTGGCACCTGCGGAGACTCGGTGGCGGCGGCGAGCGCGGCGACCATGTCGAGCTTGCGCCGGCGCGCGATCTGCGTGCAGCGGGCGATGTCGACCGAGCGCAGCTCGACGGGCGCCCGCGCCAGTGCACGCACGACCGCGGCGGCGTCGCGCTCGTCGGCGAGCAGCCGCAGCCAGGCGAGCAGGTCGCGGATCTCGGCGCGCTGGAAGAACGCAGCCTCGCCGATCAGCCGGTGCTCGATCGCGCGCTCCTGCAGCGCCACGGCGACCGCCTGCCCCTCGCGCTTGATCGCCGGCACGAGCACCGCGATCGAGCCCGGGGCGGCGCCCTCGCGCGAGATCAGCCGCTCGATGTCGGCCGCCGCCGACTGCGCCTGGGCGCGATCATTGGCGGCGCGCCAGAAGCGGAGCTCACCCTGGTCCTGGCCCTGGTCGTGGTCCTGGCCCAGGCTCTGGCTCCGGTCCTGGTTCTGGCCCTCGCCCGCGGCCGGTGCTGCCGGCTCGCCCTTCGCGGGCGATGCTCCGTCCTGCGCGACGGCCCAGGCGGCGCGCACCAGCGCCGGCGGGCAGCGGTGCGAGCCGAGCAGGCGGATCACCGTGGCGCCTTCGGTCTCGAAGCTGCGCAGGCGCTGGGCGCCGGCCCCGCGAAACGCACGTACGCCGGCCAGCGGGTCGCCGGCAACCGTCAGCGCGCTGCCGGCTACGGCGCGCGCGAGCGTCGCGGGCGCCAGGTCGAGGTCCTGCGCGTCATCGATCAGCACATGATCGAACGGCCGCCCGAGCTGCGGTTGCGTGACCGCGAGACGCAGGGCCAGGCGCAGGAGATCGCCGTCGTCGCGTGTGCCTGCCTCCGCCAGCATCCGCTCGTGCGCGCGGTAGATCTCCGCGAACTCGCGCTCGCGCGCGCCGGCGCCGTCCTCGGGCAGGCTCAGCGCCCACTTCGCGTACTGCTCGGCGCTGATCAGCTCCGCTTTGAGCCGGTCGATGCGGCCGATGAAGCGTCCCAGCAGAGCGCCCGCGCGGCCGCCGAAATCGTGGTGCGCCAGCGACAGCTCGTCGATCCGCTCGGCGAGCATCGCAACCCGATCGCCGGCGCCCAGGGTCGTCTGCGCCAGATCGCTGCGGTCGCCGGCACGCTCCAGCAGCAGCGCCGCGAATTGCCTTGGGGTAACGACCAGCAGCTCGCTGTAGCCCTCCGACAGATCCTGTTCGAGCCGGGCGCGGGCGCTGTCGCAGCGGCCCGGCGACGGCGCCAGGAGCACGATCCGGTCGGGCATCGAGCCCTGCGCGACGAGCCACGCAAAGCGTTCCCGCAGCAGGGTGCTCTTGCCGGCGCCGGCGGCTCCGTGCACGATCAGCACGCCATGCTGGTGGCGCACGGCCCTGCGGGACGGTTCGGCCGCTGCCCGCGCGAGCTGATCCGGGGCTGCATCTGTGAGCGGGGCCACGTCTGACAGGATAGGTCGGTGATGGTCGGCCCCCAGGCACTGCAGGCGGATTGGCTTTCGTCGTGCCGGCGAGCGAGCGCCGGGCTGCGCGAGATGCTGGCGGCGAGGCCGACCACGCGCGAGCGCGCGGTCGAGCTCGGCACGCGCGGTCAGGGCGGCGATCGCACGCTGCTGATCGATCACGCGGCCGAGTCGATCGTGCTGGCGGAGCTCGAGGC
Source organism: uncultured Solirubrobacterales bacterium (assembly GCA_963709135.1). Taxonomy (GTDB): domain Bacteria; phylum Actinomycetota; class Thermoleophilia; order Solirubrobacterales; family Solirubrobacteraceae; genus Palsa-465. The sequence goes on from CAVPVI010000019.1 coordinate 194,353, forward strand.
GCTGCGCGCCCAGGGCTACCGCTTCCGGGCGTTGTCGGAGGAGCTGGGCGAGATCGACTACGGCGGCGACGAGGTGCTGGTCGTGATCGATCCGATCGACGGCTCGCTGAACGCAAAGCGCGGCCTGCCTCACCACGCGTTGTCGGTGGCGGTCGCCTCCGGCTCGACGATGGCCGACGTCCAGTTCGCATACGTATACGACTTCGGACCGGCGGAAGAGTGGTGGGCCGTGCGCGGCGAAGGCGCGTGGCTGGGCGGCGAGCGGCTGGACCCGGCGGTCGCCGAGCGCCGTACCCGCGAGGGCAAGCTCGAGGTGCTCGGGATCGAGTCGGCCAACCCGCGCTGGGTGGCACTGTCGATCGACGCGCTGGTCGCCAGTGCCTACCGGCTGCGGGCACTGGGGACGATCGCATCGTCGCTGTGCCAGGTGGCCGGCGGGCGCTTCGACGGCTTGGTCTCGCTGCGCGGCTGCCGTTCGGTGGACGCCGCGGCCGGCCAGCTGATCGTGCGCGAAGCCGGCGGCCTGGTCAGCTTCGTCGGATTTGACGACCCGCTCGCGGCGCCGCTCGATCTGATCGCCCACGCGCCTGTCGCCGCCGCGCGCACTCAGCAGACGCTGCGCGAGCTCGAGCAGATCCCGCGCGTGCGCGGGTCGGGGTGGGCGTCGTGATCGACGGGATCAGGTGGGCGTCGTGATCGACGGGATCAGGTGGGCGTCGTGATCGACTGGATCATCGCCGAGCGGATCGCGCGGCGCGTGGCGGGCAGCGGTGAAGCCGACTGGTCGGGGATCGACCTCGGCGAGCTGGCGAGCGCCTCGGCCCAGCGCGTGGTCGCCTATACCGGGCTCGCGGCGGATGTGCCGTTGCCGGCGCCCGAGGGGATCGGTCGCCGCGAGTGGATCGCCAGCAATATATCCTCGATGCGGGCACTGCTGGACCCCGTGCTGGGCCGTGCCGGCAAGCAGCTGGGCCCTCTGGCGCCGCTGCTGCAGATCGGCGCGGGACTCGTGATGAGCGCCGAGGTCGGCATGATGCTCGGCTACCTCGCGCAGCGCGTGCTCGGCCAGTACGAGCTCGTGCTGATCGACGATACCGCCGCGCAGACGCCGCCACGGCTGCTGTTCGTGCTGCCCAACCTGGGTGCAGCGGTCCACAATTTCGGCGCCGACGAGCGCGAGTTCATGACCTGGGTGACCCTGCATGAGGTCACGCACGCCGTCCAGTTCGGCGGCGTGCCGTGGCTGCACGGGCACCTTTCGGGGCTGGTCGGAGAGCTGCTGTCCAGCGCTGAAGCGCGGATCGCGAACCCCGCCAAGGCAAAGCTGCCAAACCTGGCGGCGCTGCGGCGCTTTGGCGACCAGGTCCGGCGCGGCGACCTGATGTCGGTCGTGCTGAGCCCGACCGAGCGCCAGACGATCGACCGCGTGCAGGCCGTGATGGCGGTGATCGAGGGCCACGCCGAGCACGTGATGGACGCGGTCGCGCCCGATCTGCTGCCGTCGCTGCCGCATATGCGCGCGCTGCTCGACGCCCGGCGCCGCCAGCAGTCTCGCGTCGGGCGGCTGATCGCCAAGCTTCTGGGGCTCGATCTCAAGATGCGCCAGTACGAGCTCGGGAAGGTCTTCTGCGACGCGGTCGTGCGCGCTGCCGGCGCGCCGGCGCTGGCGCGCCTGTTCTCCTCGCCCGCGTCGCTACCGACGCTGGTCGAGATCGAGGATCCGCACGCCTGGCTGGTCCGTTGCGGCCTTGATCGGGCTTGATGCTTGCCGGATCGCGCCGGTCCGCTGCCGCTAGACGTGCGCGGCGTTATTGAGACAGACTCTTAGGATATTAGGATAAATCTGCTCGCTTTATGCGGCAGTTCGCGCATTGACTGTAACTTCGTTCCCGGGCTGGGTTACAAACACATGTTCGATGATCTACTCTTGATTCGAACAGCCGATCAAGTTGTCTTTCAAGCACCGGAGCGTTTCAGAGCATGTCCACTAGCAACAGCGACACAACGACAGCGGCAAAGACCGCAACCCGTCGCCGGACGAGCGCCCCGAAGACGTCGAGCGCGTCCAAGGCGGCAGGCAGTTCAAACGGGGCGGGGCCAAGCACAACCTCCACGCAGCCGGCGACACCCGTAAAGCAGGCCCAGCAGATCGCCGAGCGCGTCGTCCTCGTACCAGTCGGTGCGACTCTGGTGGTCCGTGACAACCTCGTCTCGACCGTCAAGGGTTTTGCGACCAAGTACAGCAGCATCGACGGGATCGAGCGCGAGCTGAAGCGCTACGAGAAGCGCGGCACCAAGGCTCGTACGCGGCTGGAGCGCCAGGTGCGCAGCCGCCGGACGAAGCTCGAGCGCGACTTGCGCCAGCGTCGCCGCAAGGTCGAGCGCGCGGTTGCCCAGAACCGCAAGCGGGTCGAGCGCGAGGTTCGTACGGTGCGCAAGGACGTGACCAAGCCGTACGGTATTGTGAGTGGGCGTGTCGAGAAACTGGTGTCAAACGCACAGGATCTGATCGGCTCGATTTCCTGACAACTTCCCCCGCGCAGCGCCAGGAGACGCTCACCGCGGGAAAGGTTCGCCGGCCTCATATCTCGCCGGCGGATGCAGCACCCTCTCCTCCCTCAACCGCCGGGGCGTCACTTGTGGCGCCCCGTCGGTCATTAAATGCGGGTGTGGCTCGGTCATTGAATGCGGGTTTTGGCTCGCGCCGACCGGGCGAGTGGCGGGAGTTGTGTTAGCTCGCGATCAAACAGTTTGCGCGCAACCGCCCAGCTTGTGTTAGCTCGCGATCAAACAGTTTGCGCGCAACTCCGGCTCGAAGTAGGTAGTCTGACCGCGCCCTCACGCTTGTGCGACAGTGGCCGGTGCTGAGGCGCCGGCGCCGTCCTCGAGCAGTCGCTCGTAGACGCGCAGGCGCTTGACGATCGAGCCGCCCATCGCTTCGAGCGCTCGGTTCATCGACTTGTTGGTCTCGAGGATCCAACCCGCCTCGCCGGTCTTGATGCGGGAGCGTGCCGCCATGTCATAGTGCTCCATATAGAGCGCCGCGGCGACGCCGGTGTGCTGGTACTCGGGCAGGACCCCGAGGAAGCCGATCCGGCAGCGGTCGATGTACTTCTTGCGGTTCAGGTAGTACCACCAGCCGAGCGGCAGCAGGCGGCCGTTCATCTTCTTGTAGACCTGGTTGATGTCCGGGATCGTGATCGCGATCGCGACCGCTTCCTTGTCGTTCTCGGCGACCATGAACCAGTCGCGGGCGTAGATCAGCCGGTAGGTGACGGCGAGGTCGTTGAGGTCCTCTCTGGAGTAGGGGAGGAAACCCCAGTTCTTCGACCAGGCGGCCATGTAGATCTTGTTGAACTCGTTCAGCTCGCGCCCCAGGTGCAGCCAGGACATCTTGCGGATCCGGATCCCGTATTTGGTCCGCGAGCGCTCCGCCAGTTGCGGCAGGATCGGCAGCATCCGCTGCTCGCGGTCGGAGATGTGCAGCTTCCAGTGGTACAGGTCGATCGCCTTGAGCAGGCCGGCCGCCTCGCAGCGCTGCTGGTAGTACGGCGGGTGCCAGGGGTGGCGGATCATCGGCTCCAGCTCGAACCCGTCGAACAGGATGCCGGCCTCCTCGTTGATGACGAAGTCCATCGGGCCGACGATCCGGTCGCGACCGCGAGCCTTGCACCACTGCGCGGCACTGTCCAGGAGAGCGTCGAGCACCTCCTGGTCATCCTCGAATTCGACGAAGCCGAACATGCCCCAGCGATTGTTGTGGTACTCGTTGTACGCGTGGTCGATCTGGGCGCTGATCCGTCCGACGACGCGACCGTCGCGCCGGGCCAGGAACAGCTCGGCGTCGCCGTGCTTGAAGTACGGGTTCAGCTTGCGGCTCAGGTACGCGTAACGCTCTAGCTTCAGCGGCGGGATCCACGGCGTTCCGGCGTGCAAGCGGAACGGTAAATCGACGAACTCGCGCAGGTCGCGGCGACCGCGAACGGGGGTGATCTCGATCGGCATGGTGCGGGACGCTAGCGCAATGCCCCGGCGAACCCCGCTGGTCCTCGGGCAATGCACCTTGCAACAAAAGCGCACGTTTGAATTGCGTCGTGGCGAGCATTAACCGAACAGCGGGAGACGAACCCGTGTAGTGCTCGACAACAGGAGCATTCGCGATGTCTCAGGGATCATTCAACGAGCAGGTGCCGGGCGAATCTGCAGCTGGTCAGCGCGAAGATCTGGCGCCGGCCCAGGCGTCGCGGCCGTTGGTCGCCGTCACGAGTGAGGATGCCCGCCTACAGGAGGGGGCCTACGTTACGGACGGTGTCGAGCTCTACGAGGTCGCCGGCGTGCGACGCAGCGCTGTCCTGATCCGCGGCGTCGTACTCGTCGTGACGATCGAGAACTGCCGAGACCAGAGCATATTGCAGCTACCGCCGGAAAATGTGCGGCGCGGCTACCGGTTGGTCAGGAGCGCCCCGGCGCCAAGATGTCCGGACTTCCTAGAGGAGATCGCCTGGTAGGGCGTACTCCTGGTAGGGGCGCAGGACCGGAGCCGCCGGCGCGTGCGCCCGGCGTCCATCAGTCCTTGATTGACGATCCGCTTTCGAACGGTTTCCGTAGGAAGGCTTCCCTGTCCTGGGTGACCTTCGGCGGCGCCGGTATGAAGGTGGATCGTCATCGACTGACCTGTAGGGCGCGCGCCTGCCGCCGCCTTCGCCGCTGAATTCCACGCTGCGCGAGTCTGCGAGAATTGCCACATGCCCACCAGAGACCAAGTACTTGACGCGCTGCGCTCCGTAATTGACCCCGAGCTCCGCCGCGACATCGTCGAACTCGAGATGGTCCGGTCGATCGACGTCCACGCGAACGGCGTCGTCGACGTGAAGGTCTCGCTGACCACACCTGGCTGCCCGATCCGAGACCACTTCCAGAACGCCGTCACGCAGGCCGTCGGCAAGCTCCCGGGCGTGGCCGGGACGAATGTCAGCTTCGATGTGCTCTCAGACTCCGAGAAAGCCGCGCTCGGCACCAAGCTCGGACGCCCGTCGCTGCCTGATGGAGCGCTCGCCCAAGTCGCCAACGTGATCTGCATAGCCTCCGGCAAGGGCGGCGTTGGCAAGTCGAGCGTCACCGCGAACCTCGCCGCGGCGCTGGCGGCGCAGGGCCGCACCGTAGGCGTTCTCGACGCCGACGTCTGGGGCTACTCGCAGCCGCGGATGTTTGGACTCGGCGCGCAGCGCCCGCACGTCAACAGCGACCGCAAGTTGATCCCATTGGTCGCCCACGACTCCGTGAAGGTGATGTCGATCGGCTTCTTCATCGAGCAGGACGCGGCGGTCGTCTGGCGCGGCCCGATGCTGCACAAAGCGTTGCAGCAGTTCCTCGAGGACGTCGAGTGGGGCGAGCTGGATTACCTGTTGATCGATCTCCCGCCCGGTACCGGCGACGTCTCGATGACGATCGCCCAGCTGCTGCCGCAGGCAAAGGTCCTGATCGTCACGACACCGCAGGCGGTGGCGCAGAAGGTAGCCCGGCGTGCGGCCGAGATGGCCACAAAGCTGAAGCTGGAGGTCGTCGGCGTGATCGAGAACATGGCCGGCTTCATCACCCCGGGCGGCGAGCGCTTCGCGATCTTCGGCGAGGGTGGGGGCCAACTGCTCGCCGAGGAGCTGGAGGTCCCGCTGCTCGGCAGGGTACCGCTGACGATGGCGCTGCGCGAGCAATCGGACGCCGGCCTTCCGGTCGTCTTCTCCGACCCCGACGACGCAGCGTCTCAGGCGCTTACCCAGGCTGCGCGCGGCTTGATCGCGACCATGCCGGTAGCGCTGCCGATGATGATGCTGCCGTCAGCCGCGCCGGCGCCGGTGCCGGCGCTCAAGCCGGCGGGCATGTCGCTGCCGATGGCGTGACGGCAACCGAGGCGGACGCCGCCGCCAGACGTGCGCGGGATCATCGAGGCAGGCTCTTTGAGCAGCGCCGGGGGAGCGCCGCGTGCGTCGCCGCGCTCCTCCCTGCACTTGCTTAGGGCACCCGCAGGCCGAAAGTCTTGCGAAGACTTCGGTTCAGGGCGCCCGCAGGCGCCCTCATCGCACGAACGCACTCAGGTGCGTTGCCGCGAGCGAAGCTCGATCAGCGCTTGTAGTAAGCGGAGTTGACGGCCGTGTACTTCTGCCACTCTTCGGGGAGCTGGTCCTCGGCGAAGCAGGCGTCGACAGGGCAAGCCTCGACGCAGGCATCGCAGTCGATGCACTCGTCCGGGTCGATGTAGAGCATCTCGACCTTGTCGTAGTCGGGCTCGTCAGGCGTCGGATGAATGCAATCGACAGGACAGACCTCCACGCACGAGTTGTCCTTGGTACCGATGCAGGGCTCGGCGATGACGTAGGCCATGTTTTTCAGCTATTCCTGTCTCGTTTGTTGGCACAATCAGACGCTCATTCTACGGAGCCGTTCGGGCGCTAGCCTCCTCCCCGTCCGCGGTCCTCGGGGCGGACTGACGCTCGCGTGGATCAGGCGTCGGGACCGACGACGACGTTGTACGGCTCCATCCTCCACGCCCGCACCAGGCCGGCGCGCACGTAGGGATCGGCCCGCGCGAACGCGTCGACGTGCTCGACGTCGACGCCGGTGAACACGAGCGCGGCTCCGACCGGGGGCTCGCCGAACGCGCCGGCGAGCACGACACGGCCGGCAGCGTGCTCGGCGCGCAGAGCGGCCAGGTGCTCCTCGCGGTATGGAGCACGGCGTGCCAGCAGATCATCGACGTATTCGTACAGGAGCAGTACGTGTGACATTCGCAGCCTCGTCAAATCGCCTATCTCAAAGTGTATTCGTCAACTGCACCCGGTAATCCGGATCACGGTCAGAGCTGTCTCCACCGGTCGATTACGATAGGTCCCGATGGCCAACAAGTTCCTGGTGCTGTGGAAGCTCGCAGAGGCGCCCGTCTACAACCTCGCCGGCCATGACGTTCGCCCGCTGGCCGACATGGCGGGTTTGGGACAGGCTCAGCGGCCGCGGGCCGAGTAGCGAGTCAGTGCACGAGTACTCACTTGCCAGGGGCATCGTTGCGGCCGCGGAGCGTCACGCCGGGGGCCGCATGGTGACGGCCGTCGGCCTGCGCGTGGGGCCGCTGCGTCAGGTGGTTCCAGACACGCTCGAGTTCGCCTTCGAGCTGACCGCCTGCGGCACCCTCTGCGAGGGCGCGCGACTGCAGCAGGAGCTCGTTCCGTTGCGGCTGAGCTGCCCGTCCTGCGAGCTCGAGTGGACCACGCAGCAGCCCGACTTCCGCTGCCAGACGTGCGGCTTCCCGGCGGCGGTGCTGAGCGGCGACGAGCTGCTGATCGAATGGATCACGGTCGACGACCGCGACTCACGACGACGATGATGACGCCCGCACCGACGCCGGACCGTAGTGCCCGCGCTCGGACCGTGGCCTTTCACGCGCGGAGCTCGCAATCAGCGCGCTCAGTCGTGTCCGAACGGACGATTCACTGCATGGAGCGCCCGATTGTCCGTACGCGCACGAAAATCGACATCGAACGGACAATCCATCCAAGCGCGCGTCGAATTGTCCGCTCCAGCACGTCTGCGCGAGCGCATCTGGCCGCGCGAGCTCGCGCCGAGCCCCTGGAGTGCCGAGATCGGGGCGAACCCCGGGCGCCGAGTAGATGGATCGGGGCGAACCCCGGGCGCCGAGTAGCTGGATCGGCGCGAATCGCTGCGCCGGATACCTAGATCGGGGCGAACCGCTGCGCCCACGGCAGCGCCTGCTCGAGCTGCGCGGCCAGCGCTAGCAGTGCGTCCTCCCGCGCCGGGCGTCCGATCAGCTGGACGGCGCTCGGCAGCCCGTCCTCGCCGTGGTACAGAGGCAGCGCGACCGCCGGCAGGCCGGTCACGTTGACGATCGCCGTGTACGGAGTGAAATGACCCGAGCGGCGGTAGTGCAGCCATGGGTCGGGGCCGTGGCCATGGATCTCCCCGATCGCCACCGGACGCTGCGCGAGCGCCGGCGTCAGCACCGCGTCAAACGGCGCCAGGAACGCAACGATCTCGCGCGCGACGCTCTCCAGGCGTTCCTGGGCCGACAGGTAGGTGAGCGTGTCCTGCGTGCGCGCCCGCTGGTACATCGCCCAGGTCAGCGGCTCGACGTCAGCGGGCGCCAACTCACGTCCGGCCAGGCGCGCGCCGACCGCGGAGGTCATCGCGATCGCCGGCCCGAACGCGCGGGTGAAGTCCTCGAGCAGATCGCGCCCCGACCACGGTGGTGCGATCTCCTGCACGTGATGTCCGAGCGACTCCAGTAGGCGCGCCGCGTCGCGGGCGGCGGCTTCGCAGAGCGGATCGAGCACGGCGCCGTCGAGCGCCGGGTTCAGCGCCAGGCCGATCCGCAGCCTGCCGAGTGCCGGCGCGCCGGCAGCTGCGTGGGCGTAGGTCGAGCTCGGCGCCGGCGCCCAGTTCGCGTCGCCGAGCTCGTACCCGGCGAGGATGTCGAGCACGGCTGCGGTGTCGGCGACGGTCCTTGTCAGCACACCGTCGCTGACGAGGAAGCTCTGCCCCGCCTCCGGAGCAGACGAGATCCGCCCGCGCGCCGCTTTCAACCCCACCAGGCCGCAGCACGCCGCCGGGATGCGGATCGAGCCACCGCCGTCGTTGCCGTGCGCGATCGGCACCATCCCGGCGGCGACGGCCGCCGCGGAGCCGCCGCTGGAGCCGCCCGGAGTGCGATCCAGCGCCCACGGGTTGCGGGTCGGGCCGTTGCGGCGTGACTCGGTGCTCGGCAGGATCCCGTTCTCGGGCAGCGCGGTCTTGCCGACGATCACGAACCCGGCGCGGCGCAGCCGCGCCACCACCGACGTGTCGTACGGCGGGCGCGCCCGGGCGAACAGGTCGCTGCACAGCGTCAGCGGCATCCCCTTGACCGCGCGGTTGTCCTTGATCGCGATCGGGACGCCCGCGAACGGTCGCTCGTCACCGGGCGCGATCGCCGCGGCGGCGGCCGTCGCCTCCTCGGCGGCCACGTACGTGAACGCGTTGATCGTCGGCTCGAGCTGCTCGATCCGCGCCAGCGTGGCGGCCACGAGCTCGCTCGCGCTGCACTCGCCGGCACGGATCAGCGCGGCTAGCTCGAGCGCTCCCTTGCCCAGGAGCTGGCCCGCGGGCGAGCTCGCCGGTGGGCCCGGAGAGCTCCCATGTAGCTCGCGCGAGCTCTCAGGCACGGGCTTTCGCCGTCGCTGGTCTTCTTGGATGACTCAGCTGCTCCAGCCGGCGTATGGCCCGCGCACGTAATCCTGCACCATGCGGGTGGTACTGAATTGCGCCCCCAGCGTGATCAGCGAAGCGCGCATCATCGCCACCCAGCGGGTCGGGATGCCGCGCTTGTCACGGTCGTAGAAGGCGGGGACCACCTCTTTGGTCAGCAGGCTGTGCAACGTCGCTGCATCGCGCTCGTCCTGGGCGTGCTCATCCTGGTCGACATCGCCCGAGATCGCCCAGCCGTTGCTGCCGTCATAGGCTTCCGCCCACCAGCCGTCGAGCACGCTCAGCTGCAGGCCGCCGTTGACCACCGACTTCATGCCGCTCGTGCCGCTCGCCTCCAGCGGCGGGCGCGGCAGGTTCATCCACACGTCGCAGCCACGTACCAGCGCCTGTGCCGTGGCGAGGTCGTAATCGTCGAGGAACACTGCGCGCTCGATCACGCTGTGCAGGCTCCTGATCGAGAACAGGCGTTGCAGTACGCGTTTGCCCTCGTCGTCGTGCGGGTGCGCCTTGCCGGCGAGCAGCAGCTGCATCGGGCGCTCGCCCGCGAGCAGCTCGGCGGCCCACTGCGCTTCACGCGTGAGCAAGTCGAGCCGCTTGTAGGTCGCCAGGCGGCGGGCAAAGCCGACCGTCAGCAGGTCCGAGCTCATCGTCTCGGCCGCGGCCATCGCCCATTCGCCGGAGTCGCCGCGCAGCAGTCGCTCGGCGGCGCTGCGCTGCCGCACGATCGCGATCAGATCGGCGCGCTGTTGCTGTCGTGCGGCCCACAGCTCCGTGTCGGGGATGTCCTTGATCGGCGCCCAGGTGTCGGGGTCGCCTGTGCGCGTGAGCCAGTCCTCGCCGAGATGGCGGTTCAGCAGGGCACGGATCTGCGGGCCCACCCAGCTCGGCACGTGCACGCCGTTGGTGACGTGGCCGATCGGGATCTTCTCGACCGGCAGGTCCGGCCACAGCGAGGTCCACATCTCGCGCGCGACCTGGCCATGGCGGCGGCTGACGCCGTTGGCGGCACGGGTCAGCCGCAGCGCCGCCTGGGTCACGCCGAACGGCTCGAAGTCCTCGTGCGCACGCGTCTGACCGAGCGCGATCAGGTCTGCCTCGTCGATCTTGCTCTGCTTGGACAGCAGCTCGAACGCGCGCGCCGCCTGCTCGCGCGGGTAGGAGTCGTTGCCGGCCGGGACCGGGGTGTGCGTCGTGAACACGGTGTGCGCGCGGGAGGCCGCCAGCGCCGTCTCCACGGGCTCGCCCTTGCGCACCTCGGTCAGCGCCAACTCCAGCGGCGCCAGCGCCGCGTGGCCCTCGTTGAGGTGCACGACGCCCGGTTCGATGTTCATTGCCTGCATCGCGCGGATCCCGCCGATGCCCAGCAGCATGTACTGCGAGAGCCGGATGTCGCGGTCGGTCTCGTACAGCCGCGCGGTGATCCAGCGCTGCAGCGGACGGTTCGCCGGGATGTCGGTGTCGAGCAGGTACAGCGGCACGCGACCGACGTCGACTCGCCAGACCCGCGCCTGCACCTCGCGGTCGTAGATCGGCACGGTGATCGTCAGCGGATCGCCGTCGGCATCCTTGACGAGCGCGGCGGGTGAGCGCGTCGGGTCGGTCTCGACCCAGTACTCGTGCTGCCAGCCGCTGATGTCGATCCGCTGGCGGAAGTAGCCCTTGCGATACATCAGGCCGATCGCGACGAACGGCAGCGCCAGATCCGAGGCCTCCTTGAGGAAGTCGCCGGCGAGTGCACCAAGGCCGCCCGAGTACACGGGGAAGGATTCGTGCACCGCGTACTCGGCACACAGGAACACGATCGGATGCTCGAACTCGATCACGCTCGTGTCCGCAGGCCGGTCCAGATGCGCTTGGATCCGTGCCTCCATGTCCGCGGCTCGCGCCAACAGGCCCTGATCCTCGGCGGCCCGGCGCAACGCCGGTCCCGAAGCCTCCTGCAACAGCCGCACAGGGTTCCGCGCGCACAGCTCGAAACGTTCCGCGTCGACTTCGCGGAACAGCTCGTGTCCGCCGCCCAGCCATGACCAAGCATAGTTGTAGGCGATTCGCGCCAGCGGCGCGAGCGGCGGCGGTATGCGCGCGGCCAGGTCGGCGGCGGCGTCTTGAACTTCGGATTCTCCAGCCTGGGCTACGTACATCTGCGCGATTATCCACGAGAATGCCGGCATGTGCCCTGAGGTTGCCGACCGCCAGTTAGGCGTACTCGCTTTCGGTGATTCCATTACCAATGGCGGCGGTGAGCTGCAATGGGGGGTAGCGCTGCAGTCCTGGGCAATGTGGACCGCGCGAGGGCTCGGCCTGGCGTTCACCAACTACGCCGTCGATGGCGCCGTGACGGCGGATGTGACCGCGGCGCAGATACCGGCATTCAGCCGGCGCACGGCCCACCCCGCCGCCCGCTACGAGCTGGGTTGCCTTTACATCGGCACCAACGACGTGCGCGGTGCCGCCTGGGACGCGCACGCCTTCGCGCGCGAGCACGGCTTCGCGCTCGCGTTCCTGCGTGCCCGTTGCGACCGCGTACTGGCGGTCACGCTGCCACTCGATCTCGGGCGCCCGCGGGCGCCCGAGAAGGTTACCCAGGCCAACCTCGCGATCGAGGCGGCCGCGCTGGCGCACGGTGCGCTGCTGCTGGATCTGCGCGCGTTCGGCGCCCGCAACCTGATGATGGCCGACCATGTGCATCCGACCGCGTTCGGCCAGATCGCGATCGCCGAGCGGGCGCTGCACCTGCTCGCCGCCGACGGCATGCACGTCGCGGTGGCGCCCTCGACGCTGATCAGCTACCAGACAAGCTGGCTGGGGGCGCTGCGCGGAGACCTGACCTACGTCTACCGGCACGCGAAGACCAGCCTCCGCGCCCGCTTGCGCGGCTGACCGCCGGCACGCGCGGCTGACCGCCGGCACGCGCGGCTGACCGCCGGCACGCGCGGCCGGACCGCCTGCTTGCGCGGCTGACCGCCCGCAACGCGCCGTCACCGCACGGACGCGCCGGCGGGCTCGGGTGCGGACGCCGCGGCGGTGCTGGACGGCAGCCGCCCGGACGCCTCGGTGGCCTCACGCAGGCGCTGGGCGAGCGCGGGCGTCAGCGCGCCGTCGCGCAGCTGCCAGCGCCAGTTCCCGGCGTGGCGGGCGGGATGGTTCATGCGCGCCTCGCTGCCCAGACCGAGCACGTCCTGCGCTTGCATGATCGCGACTCGCGCGGGCGAGGCAAGGGCCAGCCGGATCAACCCCCACCACGGCTCCGGCTCGGAGATCTCGTAGTCGCGCAGGGCCCGATCGACGAGTCGCGCGATCGGCGCGCTCAGCGACTCGTACCAGCCGCGAGCCGTGTCGTGGTCGTGCGTGCCGGTGTATGCGATGCGGTTCTCGACGTGGTTGGCCGGGCGGTGCGGGCTGCGCGGCTTGTGCGGCTCGAACCCGAACTGCAACACGAGCATGCCCGGCAGCCCGAGCTCGTCGCGCAGCCGCTCAACGGCCGGGGTAATCACGCCGAGATCCTCAGCCACCAGCGGCAGTGGCGCCGGCAGCTCGCGCCAGACGGCTTCGAACAGCGCCCGTCCTGGCCCCCGGCGCCAGTGGCCGCCGATCGCGGTGGGGTCGCCCTCCGGCACCGCCCAGTAGGCGACGAACCCGCGGAAATGGTCGATCCGGACGAGATCGAACATCGACAGCGAACGCCGCAACCGCTCCACCCACCAGCGGTAACCCTCCCGGCGCAGCGCCTGCCAGTCGTATAGCGGGTTGAGCCATAGCTGACCCGTGGCAGAGAACAGGTCGGGCGGGACGCCCGCGACGAAGCCACGCTGGAACAGCTCCGGATGGGTGCGGTGGTCGACGCTGTCCGACGCGACGTAGATCGCGATGTCGCCCATCAGGCGCACGCCGCGGTCGCCGGCATAGCTGCGAAGGGCGTTCCACTCGCGCTCGAAGCGCACCTGGTCGGAGACCGCACCGCGACCGCCAAGGCGCTCCCAGTCCTCGATCCAGTAGGCGTTGCGATCCCGGAAGTCGGTGATCTCGCTCGCCGAGACGGGCGCGGTCGGATCGGCGAGCAGTCCTCGCCATGCCGAGAACGCCGACCGTGCCGTGTACGGCGAGCGGCCCTCGCCGGGAGGACCCAGCGGCAGCATCTGCCACCATGTCTGTCCCGCCGCGACCAGCCAGTCGACCAGCTCGTATGCGGGCGCTCCGAGCCGACCGCTCGGAAGGGACGTAATGTGCAGGAGCACCCCGCTCGAGCGAGGCAGCCGCGTGATCAGAGGGACAGCCATGCGCTGGTTGTACCCGATCGGCAGCTCGCGCGGCGCGCGAATGTCGATCGCCTCAGCGGTGGCTGCGCGGACAGTTGAACTGCCAGGGGCGGTCTGGCGACATTTTTCGGCCCGGTCTCGGTAGTGTCCCGGGAAGCTTGGTCGAATCAGTGAAAGACCGGATCGTCATCCAGAACGTGACTCCGACCGTCGATGGCGGCGCCTACGCGGTCAAGCGCGTCGTCGGTGACCGTGTCACGATCTCGGCCGACATCTTCCGCGACGGTCACGACCTGCTGGTGGCCGTAGTCCGCTACCGCGCGGCGCGCGCACGCGGCTGGCGCGACGTCGAGATGCACCCGGTCGACGCTCACCTCGGCGGCGTCCGCTGGGCGGCTGAGCTGACGCTCGACCAGGTCGGGCGCTGGGTCCATACGGTGGAGGCATGGATCGATCGCTTCGGCACGTGGCGCGACGAGCTTGCGCGCAAGCTCGAAGCCGGACAGCACGAGCTTGCGGGTGAGCTCTCGGAAGGAGTGCTCCTGCTGCGCGAGGCCGCTGCGCGTGCGACCGATCGCCACGACCAGCAGATGATCGAGTACGCGCTGAACATGCTCACCGATCCGGCCGTACCCGAGCACATCAAGCACGGAGTGATGCTCGACGCCGAGCTGTATCAAGCGGTCGAGCGTGACCAGGCGCACCTTGGCGCGGTCGCGCTGCGCGAGCCGCTGCGGATCCAGGTCGACCGCGTGCGGGCGCAGTTCGGCTCGTGGTATGAGCTCTTCCCGCGCTCGTGGGGCGGTTTGCGCGGTGTCCAGGAGCAGCTTCCGCGCTTTGCCGAGCTTGGGTTCGACGTGCTCTACCTGCCGCCGATCCATCCGATCGGGCTGACCAATCGCAAGGGCGCCAACAACGCGCTGATCGCCGCCGCCGGCGATCCTGGCTCGCCTTGGGCGATCGGCGACGCCAGCGGCGGTCACGAGGCAGTCCATCCGGAGCTCGGGACGATCGAGGATCTGCGCAGGCTCACCGCGGCCGCGGCCGCGCTCGATATCGACATCGCGCTCGATTTCGCGATCCAGTGCTCGGCCGACCATCCGTGGCTCGAGCAGCACCCTGAATGGTTCCACCATCGCCCGGATGGCACGTTGAAGTACGCCGAGAATCCGCCCAAGCGCTACCAGGACATCTACAACGTCAACTGGGAGTGCCAGGACTGGCGCAAGCTGTGGAACGCCCTGCTCGAGATCGTGCTCATGTGGGTCGACTGCGGTGTGAAGGTATTCCGCGTCGACAACCCGCACACCAAGCCATTCCCTTTCTGGGCGTGGCTGATCGAACGGGTGCGCTCGCGCGACCGTAACGTCGTGTTCTTGGCTGAGGCTTTCACCAAGCGTTCGGTGATGCGCCACCTTGCAAAGATCGGCTTCTCTCAGTCGTACACGTACTTCACGTGGAAGAACTCCCGCCATGAGCTGAGCGAGTATGTGACAGAGCTGGCCACCTCCGGTGAGCAGGAATACTTCCGCCCCAACTTCTTCGTCAACACACCCGACATCCTCAGCGACTACTTGGTCTCCGGCGGGCGTCCTGCATTCGAGGCACGGCTCGTGCTCGCGGCGACGCTCAGCCCGAGCTACGGCATCTACTCGGGCTTCGAGCAGGTCGAGAACGTCCCCGTCCGCCCAGGCTCGGAGGAGTACCTCAACTCCGAGAAGTACCAGCTCAAGCAGCGCGCGCTGGACGGCGAGCTGCTGCCGTTGATCTCTCGGCTGAACTGGATCAGGCGCGAGAACCCAGCGCTGCAACAGTTCGTGAAGGTCACCTTCATCGAGACCGAGAACGATGCGATGATCGCCTACGCGAAGCAGACCGCCACGAACATGGTGATCGTTGTCGTGAACATGGATCCCGATCATCCGCAGGCCGGTGTCGCGGACGTCCCCTGGGGACTTGGCCTGCCACATTGGTTCATCGTCGCCGACCTGCTGAGCGGTGACCGCTTCCAGTGGCAGATCGGACGCAACTATGTGCGGCTGGCGCCCGGCGAGCGTCAGGCGCACGTGCTGCAGGTCCTGCAATGACGAGCGGCTCGACCGCGATCGCCGATCTGATCACGGGCACGGTTGGGGGCGCCGAGCAGCCCAGCGCGGGCGTACCGTCGCCGGCGCAGACGCAGCACTGGTTCGAGGGCGAGCCGCTGTGGTTCAAGCACGCCGTCTTCTACGAGATCCACATCCGCGGCTTCTTTGACTCAAACGGCGACGGCTCGGGTGACGTGCGCGGCCTGACCGAGAAGCTCGACTACCTGCAATGGCTGGGGATCGATTGCATCTGGCTGCTGCCGTTCTACGCCTCCCCGCTGCGCGACGGCGGCTACGACATCTCCGACTTCCGCCTGGTGCACCCCGACTACGGCACCGTGGAGGACGTCAGGCGGCTGATCGACGCCGCGCATGCGCGCCGGATCCGCGTGATCGCCGATCTCGTAATGAACCACACCTCGAGCGAGCATCCCTGGTTTCAGGAGTCGCGCTCCAGTCCGGATTCGCCCAAGCGCGATTGGTACGTGTGGTCGGACACGAAGCTGCGCTACGATGACGCGCGCATCATCTTCGTCGACACGGAGTCGTCCAACTGGACCTGGGACCCGGTCGCGGGCGCTTACTACTGGCACCGCTTCTTCTCCCACCAGCCGGACCTCAACTACGACAACTCCGAGGTGCAGGAGGCGATGCTCGACGTGCTGCGCTTCTGGCTCGATCTCGGCCTCGACGGCTTCCGGCTCGACGCCGTGCCCTACTTGTTCGAGCGCGAGGGCACCAACTGCGAGAACCTGCCTGAGACGCACGCCTACTTGAAGCGCGTTCGTAGCGCGGTCGACGAACGCTACCCTGACCGCGTGCTGCTGGCCGAAGCCAACCAGTGGCCGGCCGACGTCGTGGCGTACTTCGGCGAAGCCGGTGACGAATGTCAGATGGCGTTCCACTTCCCGGTGATGCCGCGCATCTTCATGGCGGTCCGCCGCGAGCAGGCGGCCCCGATCTACGAGATCCTGCAGAGCACGCCGCCGATCCCCGATAGCTGCCAGTGGGGTCTGTTCCTGCGTAACCACGACGAGCTGACGCTCGAGATGGTCACCGACGAGGAGCGCGACTACATGTACTCCGAGTACGCCAAGGACCCGCGCATGAAGCTCAACGTCGGGATCCGCCGGCGCCTGGCGTCGCTGCTCGACAACGGCCGCGACGAGATCCAGTTGGTGACGGCGATGCTGTTCTCACTGCCCGGCTCGCCGGTGCTCTACTACGGTGACGAGATCGGGATGGGCGACAATGTGTTCCTCGGTGACCGCGATGGCGTGCGCACGCCGATGCAGTGGACGGGCGATCGCAACGGCGGCTTCTCGCGCGCGGACTTCGCGCAGCTCTACGCGCCGCCGCTGATGGACCCGGTGTTCGGCTTTCAGGCCGTTAACGTCGAGGCGCAGCTACGCAGCCCGACGTCGCTGCTGCGCTGGGTGCACCGGTTCATCGCGCTGCGCAAGCAGCACCACGTGTTCGGGCTGGGGACCTACGAGCCGATCGAGACCTCCAACCCCCGCATCTTCGCCCACATCCGCTCGCTCGAGAATGATCTGGTGCTGTGCGTGCACAACCTCGCGCGCTCGGCTCAGGCGGTGGAGCTCGACCTGCGAGCGTATGAAGGGTGGCACCCGGTCGAGCTGCTCGGCGGCTCGCAGTTCCCGGGGATCGGGAGCCTCCCCTACCTGCTGACGCTGGCGCCGCGGGGCTTCTTCTGGTTTGCGCTGGTGGAGCCCGACGGCGGCGCGGAGCGAGGCGACGCGGATGCCTGACAATCCCCCGCCAGCCCCGGCCGACTCGATCGAGGGTCTACTGGAATCCGCCGCGTTCCGCGACTGGCTGGGGTCCAAGCGCTGGTACGCAACCAAGACGCGCGCGGTGAACGCGCTCGAGCTGGTCGAGAGCGTGCCGCTCGGCGAGGATCCGATCCTGCTGCTGGCGATCGTGCAGGCGGGCCTCGCCAACGGCATGCACCACCTCTACCAGCTGCCGTTGGGTCTGAACCGCGGCGCCGACTCCGGCGAGCACGCCGTGATCGCCCGCACCGGTGATTGGGGCGCCTACGACGCTCTCACCGACCCGAATCTGGCGTTTGCGTTGATGTCGCAGATCGACGCCGGCGGCGAGCGCGCGACCAGCCGCGGGCGCTACTCGTTCCACCGTGCGCAGAGCGGTACCGACGTGGTGCGCGGCGAGCGCGTGCGCGCGATCGGCGTCGAGCAGTCGAACACCTCGATCGTGTTCGGCGACCGGATCGTGCTGAAGGTGTTCCGCAGGCTCGAATCGGGCATCAACCCCGAGCTCGAGATGCTGCGCTTCCTTGCCTCGCACGCGTTCGAGAACATCGCCGCGCTGCACGGCTGGTACGAGTACGAGGGCCCGGCGCTGGCCGCGACGCTGGGAATCGCCCAGCAGTTCCTCAAGGGCTCGGTCGGCGGCTGGGAGTTGGGACTCGAGGAGGTGCGCGCCGATACCGAGACGTTCCTCGCCCGGCTCGGAGAGCTCGGGACCGTGACCGCGGCCCTGCACGACACGCTGGCAAGCGATAGCGGCGACCCGGCATTCTCGCCGGAGCTGCCGAGCCGGGAGTGGATGTCTCTGGTCACGGCCTCGCTCGACGAGGACATCCAGGACATGTTCACGCGGGTGGCGGCCGACGAGCGCGTGGCGCCGATCTCCGGGCGCTTCCAGGAGATCCGGGACCGGCTATCGGCGCTCGGGCAGTTCGGGCTCGGCGGGCGGCTGATTCGCACGCACGGCGATTACCACCTGGGCCAGACGCTGCACACGCCGGCCGGCTGGGTTGTGATCGACTTCGAGGGCGAGCCGGCGCGGCCGTTGTCCGAGCGCCGGCGCAAGCACTCGGCGCTGCGCGATGTGGCTGGCATGCTGCGGTCGTTCGCGTATCTGAGCGCCGCCGCGGCGTCGCGCGGCGTGCCGGCGCCAGAGAACTTCGAGGAGCGTGCGCGCCAGGTGTTCCTGGACGCATACTTCGCAAGCATCGAGTCGACCTTGCTACCAGCAGGTGAGGCGGCCGCCAGGAACCTGCTCGCGATCTTCGAGCTCGAGCGGGCAATCTACGAGCTGCAGTACGAGCTTGAGCACAGACCGGACTGGGTGTCGATTCCGGTATCCGCAATCACGCGTCTATTGGAGTACAGATGAGCCTCGATGCGAGGACGGTAACAGCCATTATTCACTGCCAGCATGCGGACCCACACAGCGTGCTCGGCGCTCATCCGACAGGTGACGGGGTGGTAATCCGGGCGCTGCGCCCTGGTGCCAGCGCTGTTAGTGCGATTCTTGCCGACGACACCGTCGTCGGGTTCGCGCAAATCCACGCCGACGGCCTGTTCGAAGGGACCGTCGACGGCGCCTCGATGCCGTTGCGCTACCGCCTGCGGGCCGAATACGTGGGCGGCGAGGTGACGTTCGACGATCCCTACGCGTTCCTGCCGACGCTTGGTGACCTCGACCTGCACCTGATCGGCGAGGGCCGCCACGAGGAGGCCTATGAGCGGCTCGGATCCCGCGTGATCGAGCACCAGGGAGTGACCGGTAGCGCGTTCGCGGTGTGGGCGCCGTCGGCCCGGGCGGTCAGCTTGGTGGGCGACTTCAACTTCTGGGATGGGCGCATCCATCAGATGCGATCGTTGGGCTCCAGCGGCATCTACGAGCTGTTCATCCCCGGGATCGGCGCTGGGCAGCGCTACAAGTTCGAGATCCTCGGCAGCGATGGCAACCGGCGGCTGAAGGCGGACCCATACGCGCAGGAGGCGGAGCATCCGCCGCAAACGGCGTCCATCATCCATCAGCGCGAGCATCGGTGGGCAGCGTCCGAGCAGCACTGGCACGAGCACCGCGAAACCTACCAGCCGCTGCAGGAGCCGGTCTCGATCTACGAAGTGCACCTCGGTTCGTGGCGTCTGAACACGCTGGAGGGCAACCGCTCGCTCACCTACCTCGAACTGGCCGATGAGCTGGCCGATTACGTCGCGGAGATGGGCTTCACGCACGTCGAGTTGCTGCCCGTGATGGCGCACCCCTTCAGCGGTTCGTGGGGGTACCAGGTGACCGGCTACTTTGCGCCGACGCCGCTGTACGGATCGCCCGATGACCTGCGGGTGCTGATCGAGCGTCTCCATGAGAAGGGGATCGGCGTGCTCGTCGACTGGGTCCCGGCCCACTTCCCGCGCGACGATTGGGCGCTCGCACGGTTCGACGGGACGGCGCTTTACGAGCACGAGGATCCCAGACGCGGCGAGCATCAAGACTGGGGCACGCTCGTGTTCAACTACGGTCGCAACGAGGTCCGCAACTTCCTGATCGCAAGCGCCCTGTTCTGGTTGCGCGAGTACCACATGGACGGGATCCGGGTCGACGCCGTCGCGTCGATGCTGTACCTCGACTACTCGCGCAAGGAAGGGGAGTGGATCCCCAACCAGTTCGGCGGTCGCGAGGATCTCGACGCCGTCTCGTTCCTGAAGGAGCTCAACGAGGTGATCTACGCGCGCGAGCCGGGCGTGATCTCAGCGGCGGAGGAGTCAACCGCCTGGACGGGTGTGTCACGACCGACCTACCTGGGAGGGCTGGGGTTCGGCTTCAAGTGGAACATGGGCTGGATGCACGACACGCTCGGCTACTTCCAGCAGGATCCGGTCTACCGCCGCTACCACCACAACGAGCTGACGTTCAGCCTGATCTACGCGTTCACCGAGAACTTCATCCTGCCGATCTCGCACGACGAGGTCGTGCACGGCAAGGGCTCGATGTACGCGAAGATGGCGGGCGACCACTGGCAGAAGCTCGCCAACTTGCGCGCGCTGTATGGCTACATGTGGGCGCACCCGGGCAAGAAGCTGCTGTTCATGGGCTGCGAGTTGGCGCAATACGACGAGTGGCGCTACGACGAGTCGCTTCCGTGGCACCTGCTCGAGAACCCCCAGCACAAGGGCGTCCAGTCGCTCGTGCGCGAGCTCAACCACGTGTACCGTGCGGAGCCGGCGCTGTACGAGCTCGACAACGAGCCCGGCGGCTTCTGGTGGCTGGAGCCCAACGACGTCGACAACAACGTGTTCGCATACGTGCGAGCCTCCAACGGCGGTTTTCGCTTCGTGGTGTGCATCGCCAACCTCTCGCCGGTTCCCCGCCACGGGTATCGACTGGGCCTGCCGCGCGAGGGCCGCTGGCAGGAATTGCTGAATACCGACTCCGCGTCTTACGGTGGCAGCGACATCGGTAACCCCGGCGGCGTCGAGACCGAGCCGATCCCGTGGCACGGACAGCTGCAGTCGGCCGAGGTTAGCTTGCCGCCGCTGGCGACCGTTTGGCTGGTCCCCGAGGATCAGCCGGCGGAACATGGCACCAAGAAGCGGCAAGCGGCGCGAGCGGTGACCGTGCCGCCTGTCTCGGAGGATCGGCGGACCCGTCCGGGAGCTTCGTAACCGATGCCGATCGTGTGGCCCGGTGAGCCGTTCCCGCTGGGTGCCAACTGGGACGGTGGCGGCACCAACTTCTCGCTGTTCAGTGAGCATGCAGAGCGTGTGCAGCTCTGTCTGTTCGACGAAGACAACAACGAGACGCGGATCGAGCTGACCGATCGCCGCGCGCTCAACTGGCACTGCTACCTGCCGGACGTCGGACCAGGCCAGCGCTACGGATATCGCGTATACGGCCCCTACAGGCCGGACCAGGGCCATCGCTTCAATCCAGCCAAGTTGCTGATCGACCCGTACGCGCGCGCGATCGACGGCGTCGTCGATTGGGCCCATGACGCTAACGTGCTCCCCTACGTACCGACCGGCGCGCCCGACGCGGATCGCGAGATCGACGACGAGGACGATGCGGCGGCGATCCCGAAGGCGGTCGTGATCGACGACGCCTTCTTCTGGGAGGGGGATCGCTCGCCGCGCGTGCCGTTCGCCGACACGGTCATCTACGAGACGCACGTGCGGGGCTTCACGAAGACGCATCCGGAGGTGCGCGAGGACCTGCGCGGGACCTACGCGGGACTCGCGTCGGATCCCGCGATCGCGTACCTCAAGGATCTCGGCATCACCGCCGTCGAGCTGCTCCCGGTTCACCACATCTGCGACGAGGCGTTCCTGGCCGACCGCGGGCTCATCAACTACTGGGGCTACAGCACGATCGGCTTCCTCGCGCCACACTCCGAGTACGCCGCCACCGGCAGGCGCGGCGAGCAGGTGCGCGAGTTCAAGGGCATGGTCAAGGCGCTGCACCGTGCCGGCATCGAGGTGATCCTCGATGTCGTCTACAACCATACGGCGGAGGGCAACCAGCTCGGGCCGATGCTGTCGTTCCGGGGCATCGACAACCCCTCCTACTACCGGCTGGCGCCCAGCGATCTCTCACAGTACGTTGATTTCACCGGCACCGGTAACTCGCTCAACCCGGTTCACCCGAGCGTGCTGCGGCTGATCATGGACTCTCTGCGCTACTGGGTGACGGAGTGTCACGTCGACGGCTTCCGCTTCGACCTCGCTTCGGCGCTGGCGCGCGAGTTCTTCGATGTCGGGCGCTTGTCGGCGTTCTTCGACGTGATCCATCAAGATCCGGTGATCTCCCAGGTGAAGCTGATCGCCGAGCCGTGGGACATCGGTCCGGGCGGCTACCAGGTCGGCAACTTTCCGGTGCTCTGGTCGGAGTGGAACGGCGAGTACCGCGATGTGATGCGCGATTTCTGGAAGGGTGCCACCAACTGCGGCACTTTCGCCTCACGCCTGCTGGGTTCCTCGGACATCTACCAGGACGACGGCCGCGATCCGTTCGCTTCGATCAACTTCATCACCGCCCACGACGGCTTCACGCTCGCCGACCTCGTCGCCTACGAGCAGAAGCGCAACGACATCAACAACGAGGGCAACCGCGATGGCACCAACGACAACCGCTCGTGGAACAGCGGCGTCGAGGGCGACACCGACGACGCCGGAATCCTGCAGCTGCGCCTGCGCCGGCAGCGCAACTTTCTGACGACGCTGCTGCTCTCTCAGGGAACGCCGATGCTGCTGGGCGGCGACGAGCTCGGTCGCACCCAGCATGGCAACAACAACGCCTGGTGCCAGGACAACGAGATCTCCTGGTACAACTGGAGCGAGACCGAGAACAGCAAGATGCTGCACGCCTTCACCAAGCGCCTGATCGCGCTGCGCCGTGCACACCCGGTGTTCCGGCGCGAGAGCTTTCTGAGTGGTGCCGAGCGCAAGAGCTCGGGGTTGCCGGACGCCTGGTGGTTCCGCGCCGACGGGCGCAGGATGGTCTCCAGCGACTGGCAGCAGGGCGAGCACGCGCTGGCGATCTTCCTCAACGGGCTCGAGCTCGTCGACCCCGGCGCCCGCGGCCAGCAGATCATCGACGACTCGTTCCTGATCATGTTCAACGCGATCCACGAGGATCGCTCGTTCATGCTCCCGCGCCGGCGCTTCGGCGCCGAATGGGCGCTCGAGCTCTCGACGGCCGAGCCCGAGCTCGAGGCCGGCAGCGTCACCTACGCCGCGCGCACCCAGGTGCAGGTGATCTCGCACTCGATCGTCGTGCTGAAGCGCCTCTCCTGACGGGTGCCCTCCCGGCCGCTTTCGGTGAGGCCGCGATGCGCGTCCTGATGGTGTCCTGGGAGTACCCGCCGCTCGTTCAGGGCGGCCTCGGCCGCCACGTCCACAAGCTCTCCGAGCAGCTCGCGGCCGGCCAGGCGCCCGGCCAGGCTGCCGACCATGTGGCCGGCCAGGCGGCCGACCATGTGGCCGGCCATGCGGTCGAGTTGCACGTGCTCACGCGCGGCGAGTCCGGCATGGCCGCCGACGAGCGGCTCGGCGGCGTCTGGGTTCACCGTGTGGCATGCCCGCCGCTGCGCAGCGATCTCGGAGTGTTCCTGCGCTGGGTCGCCGGCCTGAACGCCGGCATGCGCGCGCGCGGTGAGCAGCTGTGCGCGCAGCGGCGCTTCGATCTGGTGCACTCGCACGACTGGCTCGTGGCGCCGGCCGCGGCGGCGCTGGCGGGGGGCGCCGGCGTTCCCTGGCTGGTAAGCGTGCACGCGACCGAGTACGGGCGCCACCAGGGCTGGGTGGCGCAGTCCCCGCAAGCCGAGATCCACGCGGCCGAGCAGGCGATGGCCCAGCAAGCCGACCGCCTGATCACGTGCTCGCACTACATGCGCTCCCACGTCGCGCAGGCGCTGGCGGTGGCGCCTGCGCGGATCACGGTGATTCCGAACGGGATCGATCGGCGCGACATGGAGCTGATCGAGCCCGATCTGCCGGCCGTGCGCGCCCGCTTCGCGGCGCCACACGAGCGGCTCGTGCTGATGGTCGGGCGGCTGATGTACGAGAAGGGCTTTCACCTGGCGCTCGAGGCGCTCGCCTCGATCGTCGGGAGCGGGGCGGGTGCGGGGAGCGGGGCGGGTGCGGGGAGCGGGGCGGGTGCGGGGAGCTGGGCGGGGACAGGGCAACGGCGCGGGCCCGGTGACGTTCGCTTCGTGCTCGCCGGCAGCGGCCTTGCGCAGGACGAGCTGCAGCGACAGGCGCGCCGCCTCGGGCTGCAGGCGCACGGCACGTTCCTCGGCGCGATCTCCGAGCAGCTGCTGCACGCCCTCTACCGCGTCGCCGACGTGTGCGTGGTCCCCTCGCTGTACGAGCCGTTCGGGATCGTCCCGCTCGAGGCGATGGTCTCCGGCTGCCTGTGCGTGGTCGCCGACACCGGCGGCCTGGCCGAGACCGTCCCCGGCGACGGCAGCGTTGGCCTGCGGTTCAAGGCCGGCGACGCGCAGGCGCTGCGCCGCGTGCTGACGCGCGCGCTGAGCGACGACGCGCTACGCGAGCGCGTCGTCGCGGCGGCGCGCGTGTACGTCAAGCGGTTCGATTGGTCCCTGATCGCCGCGCGCACCCTGGCAATCTACGACGAGATGATCGCTGATCGCTGAGGGCTGAGGGCTGATCGCTGAGCCTTGGACGTTGACCCCGTATAGCGAGGTCAACGTCCAAGGAAGTCCCTCTGGCCTGATCCGCCCCTGAAGCGAGTGAGGGGCTGACGCCTCGCGGCGCCAGCCCCTCACCCAACGTCTATCAGCGAGCGACTACATCATCCCCGACATGTCGGGCATGCCACCGCCGCCGCCGCCGCCATTGGAATCCTTGTCCGGTACCTCGGCGACGATCGCCTCGGTCGTCAGGATGTTCTTGGCGATCGATGCCGCATTCTGCAGCGCGGAGCGCGTGACCATCGCCGGGTCGATGATGCCCTCGGCGATCAGGTCGACGATCTCGCCGTTGGCGGCATTGAGACCCTCGCCCGGCTTCGACTTGCGCACATCGTTGACCACGACCGAGCCCTCGAGGCCGGCGTTCTCGGCGATCTGACGCAGCGGCTCCTCGAGCGCGCGGTAGACGATCTTGGCGCCGGTCTTCTCGTCCGGATCCTCGATCGCGTCGAGGTCCAGAGCAGCCTGCGCGTTCAGCAGCGCGACGCCGCCGCCCGGCACGATGCCCTCCTCGAGGGCCGCGCGAGTAGCTTGCAGCGCGTCCTCGACGCGATGCTTCTTCTCCTTCATCTCGGTCTCGGTGGCCGCGCCGACCTTGACGACCGCGACGCC
Organism: uncultured Solirubrobacterales bacterium; assembly: GCA_963709135.1. Taxonomy (GTDB): domain Bacteria; phylum Actinomycetota; class Thermoleophilia; order Solirubrobacterales; family Solirubrobacteraceae; genus Palsa-465. The sequence goes on from CAVPVI010000019.1 coordinate 219,546, forward strand.
GCCCGACAGCTTCGCCAGGCGCTCCTGCAGCTTCTCCCGATCGAAGTCCGAGTCGGTGTTCTCGATCTCGTTCTTGATCTGGTTGATGCGGCCCTTGATCGCATCGGCGGAACCGTTGCCGTCGACGATCGTGGTTGTGTCCTTCGCCACTACCACACGACGCGCACGGCCGAGCTGCGAGATCTGCGTGTTCTCGAGCTTCAGGCCCATCTCCTCGGTGATCACCTCGCCGCCGGAAAGGATCGCGATGTCCTCCAGCATGCGCTTGCGGCGATCGCCGAAGCCCGGTGCCTTGACCGCGACGCCCGTGAAGGTGCCGCGCAGCTTGTTGACCACCAGCGTCGCGAGCGACTCGCCCTCGACGTCCTCGGCGATGATCAGCAGCGGCTTGCCCGACTGGATCGTCTGCTCGAGCACCGGCAACAGGTCACGGACCGAGCCGATCTTCTGGTTGGCGATCAGGATGTAGGGATCCTCCAGGGTCGCCTCCATGCGGTCCTGGTCGGTGACCATGTACGGCGAGATGTAGCCCTTGTCGAACTGCATGCCCTCGGTGAACTCGAGGTCCATGCCGAACGTCTGGCCCTCCTCGACGTTGACCACGCCGTCCTTGCCGACCTTGTCGATCGCGTCCGCGATCACGTCGCCGATCTCATCGTCGCCGGCCGAGATCGTCGCGACGCGCGCGATCTGGTCCTTGCCGGAGATCTCCTTGGACTGCTTCTCGATGTTCTTGACGACTTGGTCGACGGCCTTCTCGATGCCGCGCTTCAGCGCCAGCGGGTTGGCGCCGGCGGCTACGTTCTTGAGACCCTGGCGGACGATCGCCTGGGCGAGCACCGTCGCCGTCGTGGTCCCGTCGCCGGCGACGTCATTGGTCGCCGTGGCGACCTCGCGCACGAGCTGCGCGCCCTGGTTCTGGAAGACGTCCTCGACCTCGATCTCGCGCGCAATCGTGACACCGTCGTTGGTGATCGTCGGCGCGCCGAACTTCTTGTCGAGGACGACATAGCGACCCTTGGGGCCGAGCGTTACCTTGACGGCGTCGGCGACCGCGTCGACGCCCAGCTCCAGCGCCTTGCGTGCGTCAGCCGCGTACTTAAGTTCCTTGTGTGCCATTTCTCTCTCTGGTTCTCCTGAAAAGTCTTACGACTGGACTTTGGCCAGCACGTCGGACTCGCGGAGGACGAGGAGCTCCTCGCCGTCCACCTTGATCTCGGTGCCGCCGTACTTGCTGTAAAGCACTTCGTCGCCTTCGACGACGTCGAGCGGCGTGCGCTTGCCGGTGTCCTCGTTGACCTTACCGTCGCCGACGGCGAGGACCTTGCCCTTCTGCGGCTTCTCCTTCGCGGTGTCGGGCAGGACGATCCCACTGGCAGTGGTCTCCTCCTCCTCAATCGCCCGTACGATCAGTCGATCGCCAAGGGGCTTCAGCTTCATCGATGCAACCTCCAGTGAATTCGTTGGTTGGCACTCCCCGTACGAGAGTGCCAGCGAGGTCCAACTATAGCCGGTCTCGCGGGCATTTGGTATTCAACTTGGCACTCTCTTGTGAAGAGTGCCAAGCATCTTGCAGAAACGGCCACGCTCTGGCCACCTCGACGATGTCAGACGGTTCTGGTTCAAGGCCACGAATCGACGCGCCGATTGAAAGTGCGATGAGCACTCTGACTGCATACGAGCGGCGGCCGCTGGGACTCGACCGGGGCCCCGTGCTCGGACACGTTGAGCGGGTCGACTCCGACCGCGTAGTTGTCGCGATGACCGACCTGGCGATGGTCGGGCGCGTCGCGGTTTCAGACCTGACGGCGCTACAAGCCGGTAGCGGCTTCATGATCGCGATCGTCGAGGGGCTCGAAGAGCTCGACGAGAGCGTCCATCACGGACCACCGCTGCCGACCGGCGAGGGCTTCTCCGCCAATGTGAGGATGCGGCTGATGCCCGTCGGCACCCTGCATCCCAAGGGCTCCGACGGCGGTGGCTCGTTCCGTATCGGCGCCGCCGCCTACCCCCACATCGGCGCGGACTGCCATCTGATCGACGGCGAACGCTTCACCGCGTTCATGTCGCTGCTCGGCGAGGACGTCAACGCCGACGAGCGGCTCGTGCTCGGCAACTTCGTCGCGGACCGCGACGCCCCCGCGATCGCTGACGGCAACCGGCTGCTGCAGCGCCACATGGCGATTCTCGGCAACACCGGCGCCGGCAAGAGCTGGACCGTCGCGCTGCTGCTCGAGCGTGCCGCGCGCCTGCGGTACGTGAACATGATCGTGCTCGACATGCACGGCGAATACACGCCGCTGGCGAGCACGACCGCGGGCTGCGAGCCGGTCGTGCGCGGGATGCGGATCGCGGGCCCGGCCGATCTGCTGTTTGCCGGCGCTGATGTCCTGCACGTGCCCTACTGGCTGCTGGAGCTCGACGAGCTGCTGTCGCTGGTCGTCAACGAGGGTGACCCGTACACCGCCGACCACCGGCTCGCGTTGACCGACAGGGTGCAGACGCTGAAACGCTCCGCGCTCGCCGAGATGGGCCACAGCGAGGCCGTCGCGACCGCGACCGCCGACTCGCCGGTTCCCTACGACCTCGATGACCTGCTGCGCTGGCTGAAGGCCGACGACGTCGAGATCATCGTCCGCCAGCCCAGCGGCCGCGTCGACCCGGGGCCGTTCAACGGCAAGCTCAGCGGCCTGATCGCGCGCTTCGAGTCGCGCCTTGCCGACCCCCGCTACGGCTTCGTCTTCCATCCGCCGATCCAGGCCGGCGGCGACTGGCTGACCGAGACCGCGCGCAAGCTGCTGACGGCCGGTTCCGGCGAGGTCGGGATCAAGGCGATCGACTTCTCCGAGGTGCCGGTCACGATCCTGCCGCTGGTCGCCGGCGTGCTCTCGCGGATGATCTACAACGTCCAGTTCTGGATGGAGCCCTCAGAGCGCACCCCCGTCTGCATCGTCTGCGATGAGGCGCACCTGTACCTACCGGAGCGCGAGGCACCGACTCCCGTGCAGCGCGTCGCCCTGCGGGTGTTCGAGGCGATCGCCAAGGAGGGGCGCAAGTACGGGGTCTGCATTGCTGTCGTGACTCAGCGCCCGAGCGACGTCAGCCGCACGATCCTCAGCCAGTGCAACAACTTCATGATCCTGCGCCTGACCAATGACCAGGATCAGGAGGTGATCCGCCATCTCGTCTCCGCGACCCTCTCGAACCTGACCGGCGTGCTGCCGATGCTCGACGTCGGCGAGGCGGTCCTGATCGGCGACGCGATCATGCTCCCGGTCCGGATCAAACTCGACGCGCCGCAGTTGAAACCCGCCAGCGTCACGATGCCCTACTGGAAGATGTGGTCCCACAAGCCGTCGAGCATGGACGCGATCGAGGCGGGCGTCGAGGCGATGCGCAACCAGTGGCGCGGCGAGGTCTAGGGCGGTCTAGGGCTGGTCTAGGGTTGGTCTAGGGCTGATGCCCCCGCGCGGGGAACCCCAAGGCTTTGCCGGCTCTAAGGCGCCCTGCGGGTGCCCCTAGCGGTGCGCCGTGTTGTAGTTGTGGACTTCGGTGACTTCGATCCGGATCGGCGCGGGCACACCGATCGCGATCAGCGCCGGCGCGACCTGGTCCTTGGCGTACTCCTCGAAGGCGGCTACCGAGTCCCACACGTCGGTCACGTGGAAGCCGTCGCCGGTCTGCACCGCGAAGTGAAACAGCAGGCCGGGCGCGACGTGGGGTCCGCCAGGTTGCATGCCCATGCTTGCGATCAGCGCGTCGTACTGGCCGATCGTCGTGCTGGTGTACTGCCGCCTTACAACTACCGCCATGTTGGCACTCCCGTCGATTGTCCCGAGCGCAACCTACAGCGGATCCAGTCCTAACCCAAGCGCAGGAACATCGCTTGTCTTAGGTCTAGTTGTTGGCGCCGCCGAGCCCGTGCATGCGGTCGCGCAGCTCGGGCGGGTTCTCGATGATCTGCGAGAAGCGAACGACGGTGACGGTGTCCTCGAGCGCCACGCGCCGGCCGTAGATCTGCTCCAGGAAGTGGACCATCTCGTCGACGCGCCGGAATTCGGGATTGTCGTGCTCGATGTCGCGTGGCGAGAGCTCGGATACGCGTTTGACCTCGACCTGGTCGATCACGGCCAGGAAGATCTTCTCGCGGGGCGAGTGTTGGTAGCCGATCGTGACCAGCACGCAGTCGTTGCGGCGGTACTTGTGGGATTTGTCGCCGAGCCGGATCGTCGCGGTCTTGCGACCCCGGCGCAGCTGATCGGCGAACACCGAGGAATAGAAGTTCAGGACTTGCACGTACGCAGCCTACCGATCTGCGTCGCGCAGTGACAGCGCGCGTGCTGCGACCCGGCGCTCGCCCTCATACGTGAGTGCGCGCACGGCTTCGCGCAGCGGCATCCAGCGTGCTTCCTCGATCTCGTGGTCGTGGTCGGCGGGATCCCCGTCAAGGTACTCGAACAGGAAGAACGCAACTCGCTTGGTGACCAGGCGGCCCTCGCGCCGGTATGTGTAGCGCGCATCGCCGAGCGACTCGACCAGCTGAGCGTTGACGCCCGCCTCCTCGCGCACCTCGCGCACGGCGGCCTGCTCGAGCGTCTCGTCGCCATCGACATGGCCCTTCGGCAGCCCCAGCACTCGCTGACCATTGGCGTCGCGCTTGAACGGCACGATCACGACCACATCCTCGCCGCGGACCACGACGCCGCCGGCTGACAGCTCGACGTCGGACTCCTGGTTGGGTTGCCGGAGAAAGGTCACCAAGAACTGATTACCACACCCGGGGCCGCGGGGGTTATCACACCGGGGGCGCGGGGGATACCAAACAGCGCTCGCCGACCTGCGCCGCACGCTTGGCTACCCGGGGCGCAGGGCGAATTACGTCCGTATCGCGTGCCCGAGCGGACAATCCTTTGCTTCGAGCGCCGGATCGTCCGTATCGGCTCGAAAATCGACATCGAACGGGCAAACCACCCAAGCGAACGTCGAATTGTCCGTGCGAACACGCTTGAGCAAGCGCGCCTCCCCGCGGTTCGCGCCGAGGCCCTCCGCGTCACGAAGCACGCGTCTACGCGGCGTCGAGTGCGGCTTCGCGGCGGTGCCGGCGCAGCGCCGAGGCGATCCACAGCCCCAACGCCACCAGCAGCGCGAGCGGCAGCAGCGCCGCCAGCGCGACCAGCCCGACGCCGGCGCTGACGGTCAGCACCCGCACCGCGTCGTGCCAGGCCCGCTGGAGCGTGAAGCCGCCCGAGGAGCCGCCAACCGGCGTCGGCACGACCGTGCCGGCGTTGATCTGCACCTGCAGCTGGCTGTATGAGATACGTCCGTTGAGCGAGGAGAGCGTCTTCTCGTCGCTGGCGATCGTCGCCTCCGCATCCTGGATCTGCGTCGTGAGGCTGCCGATCTGCGCCTGCGTGGTTGCGTCCGCCAGCTGCTTGAGCAGCGCCGTGCGCAGTGCCTGCGCGTCGGCCAGCGCGCGCACGTCCGACAGATACTGACCGTTGACGTCCTGGGTCGCGTCGGTGCGCGAGCCGACGTGTGCGTAACGCAGCTCCGACAGCTCGGTCATCGTCGTCGCCAGGTTGGCGCTGGGAATGCTCAACTGGAAGCTCGCGTAGCCGCTGCTGGCGCCGGCTGCAGTGACCGTTGAGCTGTTCACGATCCCGCCCTCCTGTCCGACGACGGCGAACAGCTCCTGGCTGACATCGTCGATCCGCTCGCCGCTGGCGATCAGCTGCAGCTGCGCCGACTGGATCGTCTTGCGCCCGTTGGTCGAAGGCGAGGGCACCGTGTCCGGCGTCGTGGTCGCCGCCTGCAGGCCCGGGGGGAACAGGTTCTCGCTGCTCTGCGGCACCTTCGCGCTCGCGGCTGACCGGGAGGGGGAATTCGTGACCGGGGCTGTGTACGTGGTGGAGGCGCTCGGCGCGGAAAGTGCCTGCTTGGCCGCTGAGTGACTGGCCGTCCCGTTCGCGTGCGTGGCGACCGAACCACCGGCGCTCGCCGTCGGCGTCTGGGCGGCGAACGCCTTTGCGGCGCCGCTTCCCCCTGCCGCGGCGCCGCTTCCCCCTGCCGCGGCGCTGGTTCCCCCTGCCGCGGCGCTGGTTCCCCCTGCCGCGGCGCTGGTGCCGGCGGTCGTCGCCGAGGCGTAGTTGGTGGTCCCGCTCGAAAGGCTCGCCGGCTGCCCCAGATTCGAGACGACGACGACCGCAATCGCGACCGCCGCGACGCTCGCGAGTCCGAGCCCGAAAGCCGGCCGCCGGACCCAGCCGCCCAGGCGTGCGCCTCGCGCCCCGGGGCGCCGCCCGTCCCGCCCGCCACGGTCCGCGCTGGAGCCCACGGCGGCCCCCGTCTGCGCATTGTCGCCGGCCCGCAGGCCGGCGACGCGTCCGTCAAAACGTCGCGCCACCGCCGCGTCGAGTCTATGCGCGGCCGCCACCGGCAGCGGCGAGCGCTGTGCGGCCAGCAGCAGCGCCAGCTCCGCGAGCTCGGCGTGGATCGGGTCGACCGCTTCGCCACGCAGGGTGGCGTCGATCGCCTCGAGCTCGGCGCGCACTTCGGGATCGAGCGGTAGATCTTCAGAGAGTCGCATCACAGGCCTTCCTCAGCTTCTGCACGGTGCGGTGCAGCATCGTCCCAGCGTTCGATTCGCTCACCCCGAGCACCGTCGCGATCTCCGCGTTGCTCAGCCCGGCGTGGAACTTCAGCGCGATTAGCTCGCGGTCACGGGCGCACATCGCCGCCAGCGCGGTGCGCACCGCCGTCCGCCGCAGGGTGATCTCCGGTCCGTCGTCGGCGATCTCCTCGAGCTCGTCGACGCTGGCCGGATCGACCAGCAGCGAGGCGACCCGCTTGCGACGGCGGAGCTCGTCGAGCGCCGCGTTGCGCGCGATCCCGAACAGCCACGCGCGCTCCTCGCCGCGGCGGCGATCGAACGTCCGCCGTCGCCGGTAGGCGCGCTCGAATGCGAGCGCGGTCACGTCCTCCGCGGCGCCGCTGTCGCGTAGCAGCGTCAGCGCATACGCGTACAGATCGTCGCGGCTGGAGCGATACAGCTCCTCCAGCGCCACCCAACTTCCCGTCTGGTCCCTTGCCGGGGCCCTCAAAGCCTGCACCATGTCCCTACTACTGCGGTTCTCAGCGATCCATCACATGAGCCCAGCGAACAGACGCGGATCGTTGCTGATCACGCCATGCACGCCCATCTCGACCAGCGCGCGGATCTGCGGCAGTTCGTCGACCGTCCAAACGTACAGCTCGCCACCGGCGCCGCCGATCGCCCTGACCAGGCGCGGTGTGACCAGTCGGTAGTGGGCCATCAGCGCGTCGACCGCGCCGGCGCGGATCGCTCTGGCAGCGTGCCAGGGCAGGATCGCGCGCGCCACATGCAGGGCCAGGAACGCTCCGGGCCAGGTCAGCGGCGAGTTGAACGGGTTGCTGCGCAGCTTCGGCACCGACCACCCCAGGCGCAGCTCCGGGCCGGCCGCGCGCAGCAGCGCGAGGCTCTCCAAGTACTGGCTCGAAACCAGCGTGCGCTCTGCCAGCCCATGCTCGCGCAGCCCCCGGAGAACGCGCAGCTCGTAGCCGGGCAGCTTCAGATCGACGTCGAGCTCGATTCCCGCGAATGCGTCGGCGGCGAGGTAGGCGAGCCCCTCCGCCAGCGTGAGCGGCGCGCGACGGGCCGCATCGACGTAGTCGTGCGCGAGCACCAGCGCCGAGTGCGAGTCGTGCGGCAGCGTCGGCAGCACGTCGAACTCGATCATGTCGACCCCGGCCGCCAGCGCCGCGTCGAAGCTCGCGCCGGTGTTGCCGGGCACGACCGCGTCCGCGCCCTTGTGCCCAACCCGCCGTACACGTCTGCGATCCATGCCCCTCAGGTTAGGGCCCTTAGTGGCTGTCCCAGGATAGGCGCTTAGGACCCGGCGGCCACCGCCTGCTCAAGCCTGGCATCCGCGACAACAGTAGGTCATGCGGGCTCCTTCGCCCTGTGGCCAGGAGCTGATCGTGGCGCCGCAACGCGGGCACGGTCGGCCCGCACGGTCGTAGACGCGCAACTGCATGTGACGGGGTCCCATCAGCCCCGAGCGCAGCATCCGTGGCCGCACGCCGCTGACGATCGCGAGCGCCTCCTGGTCGCTCGTCCGGCCCAGCGCTCGCCACGGGTCGATCCTCGCCTCCCAGCAGCCCTCTGACTTCCAGATGTTGCCGATCCCGGCGAGGTTACGCTGATCCAGCAGGGCCTCGCCGATCGATCGCGTCTGATCGTCGCTACGCAGGCGCCTGATGAACCGCTCGGCCTCGAACTCGTCGGCCAGCACGTCGGGCCCGAGCGCCGCCAGCCGCTGGTCGAAACGCACGCGGCCCTCGGTGAGCAGCTCCAGCACGGGCCCGTCGAACTCGACCACGTGCTCGCCGGCACGGCTGAGCACGATCCAGGCCCGCGTCGGCGACCGGTGCCAGCGATCGCCGGCCACGAACACTCCCCAGGCGCCCGTCATGCGCAGATGCGAATGCAGCACCAGATCGCCGTCGAAGTGGATGAACAGGTTCTTGCCGTGCGTGCCAACCTGCGTCACGGACCTCCCCGCCAGCCGCGCCGGCCAGCGCGCGCGACCGGGCGACCCGCGGAGCGCACTCGCACCCCCCTCGGGCATCCGGATCTGGTCTGGAACATAACCTTCCAGCACGGGCCGCATCTGTGTCGCAGCCCACAGGATCGTGTCTCCTTCGGGCACCGGCTCTCCGCCCTCCTCTGATTTCTCTTCTCGCCAGTCGCCAGTCGCCAGTCGCCAGTCGCCAGTCGCCACTTGCCACTCGCCACTCGCCAGTCGTCGGTCGTCAGTCGTCGGTCGTCAGTCGTCAGTCGTCGGTCGTCGGTCGTCGGTCATCAGTCGTCGGTCGTCGGTCATCAGTCGTCGGTCACCGGTCACCTAACCGCTGAGGGTCAGCCTGCGCGGGCCTTCGTGGAAGCCGTGCGCGACCAGGGCCGGACCCAGCGGCGATCCGAGCGCACTGACGCCGTCGACCTTCTCGAGCGCGAGTCGCTTGATCGCGCCGGTGCGCACGTGCTCGACGAGCGCCGCCAACGCGGCGTCGAGTCGCGCGTCGTCGGCGCGTCCCTGCGCCGGCGCCGCGACGCCCACCAGTGTCTGCAGGGCGCGCCCGCCGCGCTCCACATAGAGGAGGGGTTCGCCTTCGCACATGACCACGTACGCGCCGGCGGTACGCGCCGGCCGCCGCGCACCGACGCGCGCCGGCCACGGCAGCACGCCGCCGTAGGCCTGCGCCGGGTCGACCGCCGACAGAACGATCGCAGGCCGCTCGCGCTCGCTCTCACCGGCCAGCGCCCGCAGCCGCTCGACCGCGCCTGGCAGCGCGAACTGCGCCCCCCCGAGTCCCTCGACGAAGTAGCCGCGCCGCGCGATCCCGAGCGTCTCGAGCTGCGTGAGCTCCGAGTAGATCGCGGCGAAGCCACCGGCGACGCCCTCGGCCAGCACCTGCTCGCGGGTCAGGATCCCGTAGCGCTCGAGCAGCAGCTCGGCGAGTGCGCGCCGCCGTGCCGCCGGGTCCACGGCGCTGTGCAGCAGCGGTTCGGTCAGCGACCAGCGGCCCTGAGTCGCCGGCGCCGCCCCGCGCCGTATACGCGCCGCGAACCGTCCCGGCCGCCGCCCCGCTGCGCCCGCGCCGCCCCCGGTGCCCGCGAGCGCCAGCCGCGGCGCCCGCAACGGCGCGAACGCGTCGTTGGTCACCGCGCCGGACCAGACGAGGTCCCAAAGCGCCTCTTGCAGCTCGACCGGGGCCACGTCGAGGTCGACGAGCAGGTCGCTGAAGAAGCACGCGCCGGCCTGCAACCGTTCCCGTACGCGCGCGTGCGCGCGCGTATCGGGCAGCTGATCGCGTACAGGTGGGCCTCCGAGCAGCGGCAGATCCTCACGGAAGTACAGCGCCACCCGGCCCGAGTGTCGCCCCAGCGCGCCCGCCCCGATCCAGACCAGCTCGCCGGCCGCGCACAGCTGGTCGATCCAGCTCGGCGAGTAGGCGCCGACGCGGCGCGGCAGCACTTCGCGCTCCCATACCTCGGCCGGCAGCGCCAGTCCCTGCAGGGCCACCAGCACGTCGCGCAGGCGGTCGATCCCGGCGCCGCCGGCGGGGTGGCGATCGACGCCCTGCCAAGCTGGCGCGAAGCGCGCCAGCGCCCGCTGGTCGACCGGCTCCACCTCCTTGCGCAGCGCCGCCAAAGACGCTCGCCGCAGCCGCCTCAGCACCTCCACCTCGCACCACTCGCGCTCGGACCCACCCGGGCGCAACTCGCCGCGTACGAGCTCCCCGTGGCGCTCGAGCTCGCCCAGCACCGCGCCGCAGTCGACGCCGTAGCGAGCCCGCAGCTCGGCGGTCGTGAACGGGCCGTGGCTGGCGCCGTAGCGGCGCACGACCCGCAGCAACGCGTCTTGCACATCTTCCAGGAACGCGTCAGGCAGCCCGCCCGGCGGCACCGCTCCGAGCGCGTCGCGGTACAGCCCCGCGTCGGCGGCGTCGATCCAGCGCTCCTCGCCCGCCAGCCGCACCCGCACCGCGCGGCGCTCCCCAGCGAGCGCCGCCAACATCGCCCCCGCGTCGACCCCAGGGAGGGTCCGCGCCGCTACTTCCGGGCCGGTCAGGTCCCCGAGCGCCCGCAGCATGTCGTGCAGCGCGTCGCGCGTGGCCAGGAGGCGGTGCTCGGAGAGGAACTGCAGATCGGCCTCGACGCTCGCCAGCGCGACCGGGTCGATCAGGTCGCGCAGCTCCTCCTGGCCCAGCAGCTCGCGCAGCAGGTCCCGGTCCAGTGACAGCGCCGCCGCGCGCCGCTCCGCGTTGGGCGTGTCGCCCTCGTACATGTAGGTGGCGACGTAGTCGAACAGCAGCGAGGAGGCGAACGGCGAGGCGCTCGCGGTCTCCACCTCCACCAGCGAGATCTCACGCCTGGCCAAAGCGCTCAGCAGCGCGACGAGACCGGGGACGTCGAACACGTCGCGCATGCACTCCCGGTAGGTCTCGAGGATGATCGGGAACTGGCCGTACTTCTTGGCGACCTCCAGGAGCGTCTGCGCCTTCAACCGCTGCTGCCACAGCGGCGTGCGCTTGCCCGGCCGCGCCCGCGGGATCAGCAGCGCCCGCGCCGCGTTCTCGCGAAAGCGCGCGCCGAACAGCGCGCTCGCGCCGAGCTCGGCGACGATCGTCTCCTGCACCTCGTCGGGCTCGAGCATCACCAGCTCGGCGCCGGGCGGCTCCTCGGCGTCGGGCAGATGGATGATGATCCCGTCGTCGGAGTAGATCGCATCGCACTCGAGCCCCAGCTCCTCGCGGATCCGGGCGCTCAGCGCCAGCGACCAGGCGGCGTGGATGCGCCCGCCGAACGGCGAGAGCACGCACAGCCGCCAGTCGCCGATCTCGTCGCGGAAGCGCTCGACGACGATCGCGCGGTCCGACGGCAGCACGCGCGTGGCCTGCTGCTGCTCTCGCAGGTAGTCGACCAGGTTGCGGGCTGCAAGCCTGTCGAGGTCGTAATCGCGCTCCAGCGTCCCCGGCTGCTGGTCGACCGCCCAGCGTGAGAACGCGCCGATCGCCGCGCCGAGCTCCCCCGGGCGCCCGATCCCGTCGCCCTTCCAGAACGGTACCGCCCCAGGGAGCCCCGGCGCCGGCGTGACGATCACGCGGTCGCGGCCGATCTCCTCGATCCTCCAGGTCGAGGCGCCGAGCAGGAACGTCTGGCCCGGGCGCGCCTCGTACACCATCTCCTCGTCGAGCTCGCCGACCCGGCGCCCGTCGGGCAGCGTGACCGCGTACAGCCCGCGGTCGGGGATCGTGCCGGCGTTGGTCACCGCCAGCTGGCGCGCGCCCGGCCGCGCCCGGATCGTCCCCGCGATCCGGTCCCAGACGATCCGCGGGCGCAGCTCCGCGAACTCCGAGGACGGGTAGCGCCCGTCGAGCATGTCGAGCACGTTCTCGAACTGCGCCCGGCTCAACTCGGCGTATGAGTACGTCCGGGTCACGAGTGCGAACAGCGCATCGACGTTTACCTCGACCGCACCGGCGTCCACCGAGGCACCTTGCTGACTATTGCGCGATATAGACGGAATACTCAGCACGCTCAGCCTGGGAGCAGCGCTGATCGCGACGATCTGCTGCGCGAGGACGTCGAGTGCGTTGCGCGGGACCACGGTCGTTTCGATCAACCCCTCGCGCATCCGCCGCGCGAGCACCGTGCACTCGAGCAGGTCGGCGCGGAACTTCGGGAAGATCCGGCCGCGGCTGACGTCGCCGACCGAGTGCCCGGCGCGGCCGATCCGCTGCAGCCCGCGCGCCACCGACTTCGGCGACTCGACCTGGATCACCAGATCCACGGCCCCCATGTCGATCCCCAGCTCCAGCGACGAGGTCGCGACCAGGCACGGCAGTTCACCCGCCTTCAGCATCTCCTCGATCACCAGGCGCTGCTCGCGCGCCAGCGAGCCGTGATGCGCACGCGCGATCTCGACCCCCTGCAGCTCGTTGAGCCGCAGCGCGATCCGCTCCGCGCCACGGCGGTTGTTGACGAACAGGATCGTCGAGTGGTGCGCGTTGATCAGCTCCAGCAGCTTCGGGTAGATCGCCGGCCAGATCGAGCGCCGCGTCGCCTCGGTGCCGCCCACGAGCGGGTCGAGCGACGCCGCCGGGGTCGCATCCAACTCAACCATCGACTCGACCGGGACGGTGATCTGCAGGTCAAGCGCCTTGCGCACGCCGGTGTCGACGATCCGGCACTTGCGGGAAGGACCAACCATGAAGCGCGCCACTTCCTCCAGCGGGTTCTGCGTGGCCGACAGCCCGATCCGTTGCATGTCGCCGCCCGCCGCCGCGCTCAGCCGCTCCAGCGTCAGCGCCAGGTGCGAGCCGCGCTTGGTCGAGGCGACCGCATGGATCTCATCGACGATGCACCAGCGCGTGCCCGCGAACAGCTCCTGCGCCCGCCCGGTCAGCATCAGGTACAGCGACTCGGGCGTGGTGATCAGGATGTCCGGCGGGTGGCGCAGCATCGCCGCCCGCTCGCGCTGGGGCGTGTCGCCGGTCCGCACCGCGACGCTCAGCTGCGCGCCGATCCCGCGCAGCGGCACCCGCAGGTTGCGCTCGATGTCGTAGGACAGCGCTTTCAGCGGCGAGACATACACCAAGCTGATCCCCCGGACGGGCTCGCCGTGGCTTCGCCCGCCGGCCCCGCTGTCACCGTCCGGCGCCCTACCCGCGCCGTTGGCTGCGCCCGTGCGGCCGGCACCGTCCGACGCCCTGGCTGCGCTCGTCTGGCCGTCACCGTCCAGTGCCCCGCCTGCGTCCCCGCGGCTGGCGGCAAGTGCGTCGACCGCCCACAGGAACGCCGCCAGCGTCTTACCCGAGCCGGTTGGAGCGCTGATCAGCACGTGCTCGCCGGAGGCGATCGCCGGCCATGCCTGCGCCTGCGCGGCGGTCGGCGCCGCGAACGCGGCCGTGAACCAGTCGCGCGTTTTCGGGCTGAAAGCGGCAAGGGGCTCGGCGAGCGCCATGACAGCCGAGCGTAGCGCCCCGGCTACGGTGCCAGCTCAAGTCCCCGTTACTAGGCTCCGGTGCCCTCGGGCGTCATGAACGCGACCGCCGTCGAGGATCCCGCTGAGGCGGCGAGCGTCGCGATCCGGCGACCCGGCTGCACGGCGGCCTTGATTGCGCCGAGCCTGGTCCCCAGCAGCGCCGCGAGTGCGTCGAGGTCGGGCACCGTGATCGCGAGCCCCCAGAAGCACGCCTCGACGCTCTGCAGCTGCGGCACGTGCACGAGCTCGAGGATCGCCGGCCCGATCCGTACGAAGCCCATGCTGCCATTGCTCTGCTCGCGTGTGTACTTGATCGGCATCCCTAGCTGCTCGAGCAGCAGCGACGTGCGGCCGAACTCGTTGGTCAGCACGACGACGTGATCGAGAGACGTGGCGCCGTTGGGGTGCGTGGACGGCGGTGGCCCGGGCTGGCTGGTCGCGGACGTCCGTAGCCCGTCGATCGAGTCCAGCTCCGCGTCGATCCCGCGTAACGACCAGGCGGTGATCCCGGCGCCGTCGCGCTCGCCCGCCAGCCTGATCCGCACGCCGCCGAGGCCGAAGCTGCCGCCGGGCTCGACCGCGAACCCCAGCTCGCGCCACAGCGCCGGCGGATCGGCGATCGTCAACTCGGCCAGTGCGGGGCGCGCTTGCGTGGTCATCTGCGACGCAATCATGCTGGATCGTCGCCGGGGGGCGATCCAGCCAGCTGGCGGGCGCGCGCCAGCACGCTGTCGAGCATCGGCTCGGTCAGCCGTCCGGTGAACGTGTTCTGCTGGCTCGGGTGGTAGCAGCCGAGCAGGGCGTAGTCGCCAAGCCGCTGCTCGGCGGCGTGGCCGAAGCGCGGCCGCGGGCGTGGCGCCGCGAGCGCGCGCAGCGCCCCCTCCCACGCGAACGCTCCCAGGCACAAGATCACGCGCACGTGCGCCAGCAGCGCCAGCTCGGCCGCCAGGTAGGGTAGGCAGTGCTCGCGCTCGGACGGCAGCGGCTTGTTCTGCGGCGGCGCGCAGCGGACCACGGCCGTCACCCAGCAGTCGCGCAGCCTCAGCCCGTCCCCCCGTGAGACCGACTGCGGCTGGCTGGCGAAGCCGGCGCGGTGCAGCGCCGCGAACAGCCAGTCCCCGGAGCGATCGCCGGTGAACATCCGTCCCGTGCGGTTGGCGCCATGCGCCGCCGGCGCGAGCCCGAGCACCAGCACGCGCGCTCGCGGATCGCCGAAGCCGGGCAGCGGGCGCCCCCAGTAGCTCTGATCGATGAACGCCGCGCGCTTGACCTCGGCCACCTGCTCGCGCCATGCGACCAGCCGCGGACAGCGCCGGCAGCTCGTGATCTGATCCTCGAGTGCGTCCAGCTCGTCATGCCGGCTCGGCGCGATCGCCACCACCGGCGAGCGCTCCAAGCGGTCGCCGCCGGCTGCGCTCAAGGAGCCTTGAGGGCGCGTCCGTAGTGGCTCGCGTAGTAGTCGAGGTACTCGCCGGTGCGAATCGGCTCCCACCACCACGCGTTCTCGCGGTACCAGGCGACGGTCCGCTCGAGCCCCTGCTCGAAGCGCGTCAGCGCCTGCCAGCCGAGCGCCTGCAGCTTGGCGGCGGACAGCGAGTAGCGGCGGTCGTGGCCGGGGCGGTCGGTGACGTACTCGATCTGCGAGCGATCGGCCCCGGTCAGCTCGATGATCCGCTCCACCACCGTCATGTTCTCGCACTCATCGGGGCCGCCGCAGTTGTAGACCTCGCCCGCCTGACCGTGCGCCAGCACGTGTCCGATCCCGCGCGCGAAGTCTTCGACGAACAGCCAGTTGCGAACCTGCTTGCCGTCGCCGTAGACCGGTAGGTGATCGCCCGCCAACGCGTTCAGGATCATCAGCGGGATCAGCTTCTCGGGGTACTGGTGGGGTCCGTAGTTGTTGGAACCGCGACAGATCAAGGCCGGCAGTCCGTAGGTGTGGAAGAAGCTCAGCACGAGCAGGTCGCCGCCGGTCTTGGTGGCGCTGTACGGGCTCGACGGCGCCAGCGGCGAGGACTCGGTGAAGGAGCCTTCGGCGATCGACCCGTAGACCTCATCGGTCGACACCTGGAGGTAGCGCAGGTCGTGCGCGCGGGCCGCCTCGAGCAGCACGTGCGTGCCCTGCATGTTCGTGATGATGAATTCCTCAGGCCCCGTGATCGAGCGATCGACGTGCGTCTCGGCGGCGAAGTTGACGATCGCCTGCGTTCCCTGCACGGCATCCGCGACCGCCTCGGGGTCCTCGATCGCGCCGTGCACGAAGCGGATCTGGCTGGCCACGTCCTGCAGGTTCTCGCGCCGCCCGGCGTAGGTGAGCTTGTCGAGCACGGTCACCTCGTCGCCGTGCTCGCGGACCCGCAGGCGCACGAACGTCGAGCCGATGAAGCCGGCGCCTCCGCAGACGAGCAGCTTCATCTCGCCGAGACCCTCATGCTCATGTAGCGGCGCAGGCCCTCGCGCCAGTGCGGGAGCTGCGGAACCTTCTCTCCGCGCTCGCTGCGCAGCACGCTGTAGGCAGGCCGCGGCGCCGGCCGGCCGAGGTCAGCGGTGTTGCCGCGCCGAACGATCGTGCGGGCGCCGGCGCTCGCCAGGATCTCGGTCGCGAACTCGTACCACGTGCACTCCCCGGCGGCTGCGGCGTGCACCACGCCGGTAATCTGCGGCGCCGGCGTGGCGGCGATCGTCAGGATCGCCTGCGCCAAATGTGGGGTGAACGTGGGGCAGCCGAGCTGATCGTCGACCACCGTCAGCTCGTCGCGCTCGCCTGCGAGCCGCAGCATCGTCGCCGGGAAGCACGGGCCGCCGGCGCCGAACAGCCACGAGGAGCGAATGATCGTGTGCGCCCCGGGCGCGGCATCCGCGATCGCATGCTCGCCCGCGAGCTTCGAGGCGCCGTAGACCGAGATCGGTCCGGTGGGGTCCGACTCCACATACGGAGTGCGCTTGGCGCCGTCGAACACGTAGTCGCTGGAGATGTGCACGGTCCAGGCGCCCGCTCGCGCCGCGGCGCGAGCGACATTGCCGGCGCCGGCGCCGTTGACCGCGTGCGCAGTGTCGGGGTCGCTCTCTGCGCCGTCGACGTTGGTGTAGGCGGCGCAGTTGACCACGGCATCGGCGTTGGCGCCGGCGATCGCACGGTCGCACGCGCGCGCGTCGGCGACATCGAGATCCGCGTGGGTCAATCCGGCCACCTCGTAACCGGCTTCGATCGCGGCCTGGAGGACGTCGAGTCCGAGCATGCCGCCAGCGCCTGTGATCAGAATTCGCATGCCGCATGGCAAGCTTAGGGCACCCGCAGAAATTACTGCTGTTTGCGACGGCGCCCGGCCGCGCACCCTTCGGCGCTTAGGAGCAAGCCGACGGGATCGCATGCTCCATACGGCCATAGCATGCGCCGTGTGGCAGCTGTACACATAGTCACTTCGATGGACCCGATTGATGGTTACACAGTTCCCGAAGGCTGCTGCGACGAGCTGCTCGACGCCGACGGTGCGCCCCGGCCCCACGCCAGTTCGCTGATCGCGACGCTGCGGCGGCTCGGACCCGAGGCGCTCGCCCAGGCCGGCCGCAGGCGCGATGCGATCTTCATGCAGCAGGGGATCACCTTCGAGGTGGCGGGCAGCGACGGCCGTCAGCGCGACCGCGCGTGGCCGCTGGACCTGGTTCCGCGCGTGCTCCCGGCGAGCGAGTGGACCGTCATCAAACGCGGCTTGGCGCAGCGGATTCGCGCGCTGAACGCGTTCGTCGACGACGTCTACCACGCGCACGAAATCGTCCGCGCCGGGATCGTGCCGTGGTCGCTGATCGTCAGCCGCCCGGGGTTCGCGCGCCCAGTGCACGGCGTCCGCGCCCGCGGCGGCGTGTACACCCACGTGTGCGGCTGCGATCTGGTGCGCGACGGCGACGGCCGCTGGCGCGTGCTGGAGGACAACGTCCGCACGCCGTCGGGGATCTCCTACGTGCTGGAGAACCGTCTGGCGATGACGAGACTGATGCCGGAGCTGTTCGCCGGGCACCGGATTCGCCCCGTGGACAACTACCCGATGTTGCTGCTCGAGGCGCTGCGCGCGGTCGCGCCGACCGCCGACGGCAATCCGACGGTGGTGCTGTGGACCCCCGGCTCGCTCAACTCCGCCTACTTCGAGCACACCTTCCTGGCGCGCAAGATGGGGGTTGAGCTGGTCGAGGCCAGCGACCTGGTTGTTCGCGATGCGGTCTGCTACATGCGCACGACCGGCGGGCTGCAGCGCGTGCACACGATCTACCGCCGCCTCGACGACGATTTCATCGACCCGCTCGAGTTCCGCCCCGACTCACTGCTCGGCGTCCCCGGGCTGGTGCGCGCCTACCGCGCCGGCACGGTTGCGATCGCCAACGCGATCGGCACCGGCGTCGCCGATGACAAGGCGATCTACCACTACGTCCCCGAGATGATCCGCTTCTACCTGGGCGAGAAGCCGATCCTCGACAACGTCCCTACCTACCTGCTGGGCGACGAGAAGGTCCGCAGCGACGTGCTCGCGCGCCTGCACGAGCTGGTCATCAAGCCGACCTCGGAGTCGGGTGGCAAGGGCGTCTTCATCGGTCCCCAGGCCAGCGCCGCCGAGCTCGAGCACGAGGCGCGGCTGATCCGCGCCGAGCCGGACCGCTTCATCGCTCAGGAGCTCGTGCATCTCTCGACGGTCCCGACCGAGACCGGTGCCGGACAGCTGTCGCCGCGCCATGTCGACCTGCGCCCGTTCGCCGTATTCGGCGAGCAGATCCGGATCGTACCGGGCGGTCTCACGCGGGTCGCGCTGCGGGAGGGCTCGATGATCGTCAACTCCTCGCAGGGCGGCGGCTCGAAGGACACCTGGGTGCTGGACGAGGGCGAGAGCGCCGAGCTCGCACCCGGCACGACGCTGCCGCCGCGGCGCCCGCCGCGCCTGCCCGATGTCCGCTATGGCGGCGGCTGGACCGATCAGCAGCAGCAGCAGCAGCAGGTTCGCCGGCAACCACAGGAGGTCCAGCGCTGATGCTCGCGCGGATTGCCCAGGAGCTGTTCTGGCTGGGGCGCAACGTGACCCGCGCCGAGCACACGGCTCGGATGCTCGACGGTGCCTTTCATGCCGACGTCGCGGGCGCGCCGCTGGAGCGCGGACTGGCGCTGTCATGGCCGGGCGTGCTGGCGATCATCGGCGCCAAGCCGCCGGCTCCCGGCCCGGGCCTCGAAGGCGCGCTCGAGAGTCCAGGCCACGACGCGGGCACCCGCGACGACGTGCTCGACGGCGGCGAAGACCATGCCGACTGGCGCGCGGGTCCGCTCGAACGCAGCGAGATCGCCTCGCTGCTGACGCTCGACACCGACAGCCCGGCGTCGATCGTCTCGTGCGTCTCTCGCGCAAGAGAGCTCGCTCGGACCCTGCGCGACGTGATCTCGACCGAGATGTGGGAGGCGCTCAACGGCTTCTACCTGTCGCTCGAGCGCGCCGACCTCGAGCTGGCGCTGGCGACCGGGCCGTACTCGGTCTACCAGGACGTCAAGGAGCGCTGCGCGCTGTTCTGGGGCTTGCTCGAGCGCACCATGCTTCACGACGAAGGCCGTTCATTCCTGGAGGCCGGGGGCCGTATCGAGCAGGCCGACATGGTGTTGCGGATGCTGCGCGTGGGCGTGCCGCAGCGGGTCGCGGACGAGTCCGATGAAGGCCATGAGGCCGAGGCGCTGGCGCTGCTGCAGGCAGTCGGCGGCTTTCAGGCCTACCGCGGCGCGGTTCGCCAGCAGGCGCCGGACCTGCGCCGCGTCGCGCGGTTCCTGCTCTACGAGGGCGCCTATCCGGGGTCGGTCGCCGCGTCGGTGGAGGCGCTGCGCGACGCGCTCGAGACCGCCGACCCCTCGCCCCGCTCCTCGCCGCCGGTCCTGAGGCTCGACCGGCTGATCGCCGACCTGGAGCTGCAGCGCCGGATGCCCGGATCGAGCGGCACCCTGAGCGAGATGTTCGCGCGCGTCCAGGAGGAGCTCGAACTGGTCGAACACGACATCAACTCTCGCTACTTTGCAATTGCTGCCGTAGCCGCGGTCCACCTCTGAGGGGCCCCGCCCCGGCATCAAGCGATGAACCTGATCAAGCCATGAAGTACGCGATCCGATACCTGACCCGCTATGAGTACGACGCCGACGTCGTCGACAATCTCAACGCGCTACGCGTCAAGCCGGCTGCCAACGCCCGCCAGCGCGTCGATGAGTTCAGCGTGCGCCTCGATCCCGAGGTCCGCATCCACCGTCACACCGACTACTTCGGAACCGAAGTAGTCGAGTTCGAGATCTCGCGACCGCATCACCACCTGATGATCGACGTGCGCGCGCGTGTCAGCACCGAGCCGCCGGCGCCGGCGCCCAGCGCCACCTGGGAAGCGCTGCAGGAGCCGGGCTACCACGAGGCCGGCGGCGAGTTTCTGCTGCAGACCGACGACGCGCCGGCGCATCCCGCACTGGCGGCGGTGCTCGAGACGACCGGAGCGGCGCCGACGCCGCTCGACACGGTCATACTGCTCGCCCAACTGATCCCCGATCGGTTCGAGTACCGCAAGGGGGCGTCGTTCGTCGACTCGACCGTCGCGCACCTGCTCGATGTCGGCGCCGGCGTCTGCCAGGACTTCGTGCATCTCGGCCTGTGTGTGCTGCGTCACCACGGGATTGCCGCCCGCTACGTCTCAGGCTACCTGTTCGCCGGCGCTGCCGACGGTGCCGGCGCTGCCGACGGCGCCCAGGAGTCGGTCGAGGTCGACACGCACGCATGGCTCGAGGCGCTGCTGCCGGTGACCGGCGCCGGCGAGCCGGTGTGGGTCGGCGCCGAGCCGACCAACCGCGGCCTCGCGACCGAACGCCACGTCAAGATCGGGCATGGCCGCCAATACTCCGACGTGCCGCCGATCAAGGGCGTGTATCGCGGGATGGCCAACGCCAAGCATCAGGCGCGCGTCACGATGACCGCCCTGGGCAGCGCCGACCCCGCCTCGATCGCGCGTTCCTAGCGCTGGCGTGGACACCGGTGGGCGGGCCTGCGGGCCCGCCCTTGCGGGTCGCTATCTTGGCGTTCATCATGTCCACCCGCGCCTGGACGCTGTTTGCCGCTGTTTCGACGCTCTGGGGGATCCCTTACCTGTTCATCAAGATCGGGGTCGACGGCGGTGTGCCGCCGGTCGTGCTGTCGTGGGGCCGGATCGTGCTCGCGGCGGTCGTGCTGCTGGTGCTGGCGGCGCGCGCGGGCGTGCTGGGTTCGCTAAAGGGTCGTTGGCGCTACATCGTCGCCTACGCGGTGCTCGAGTTGTCGATCCCGTTTCCACTGATCGCGACCGGCGAGCGCTACGTCGCCTCCTCGCTGGCGGCGATCATCATCGCCGCGGTGCCACTGATCGTCGCGCTGATGGCGCTGCGGTTCGATGCGGCCGAGCGCGCCAGCTCCGGCCGGCTTGTCGGGCTGCTGACCGGCCTCGTGGGTGTGGCGTTGCTGGTCGGCGTGGACGCTTCGGGCAGTGCGAGATCGCTGCTGGCTGCCGGCGCGATCCTGCTGGCCGCGGTCGGCTACTCGGCCGGCCCGCTGATCCTGAAGCGCCACCTCGCGGACCTCGATCCGCGGGCCGCGATGGGAGCGAGCCTCGCTGTCGCCGCGGCGCTGCTGACGCCGCTGGCGCTGCTAGACGCTCCCAGCCGCATGCCGAGTTCCGCCGGGATCGGCGCGGTCGTCGTGCTCGGCCTGCTCTGCACCGCGCTCGCGTTCGTGCTGATGGCGATGCTGATCGGTGAGATCGGTCCGGCACGCGCGGTCGTGATCACGTACATCAATCCGATCATCGCCGTCGCGCTCGGCGTGACGCTGCTCGGCGAGCGGCCGGGAGCCGGCGGGGTCGCGGGCCTGCTGCTGATCCTGGCCGGCTCGTGGCTGTCGACAGACGGCCGCCTGCCGCCAGGCTTGACGCGCGCGATGCAGCGGGCGCGTGGGCGCACGCGTGCGCCGGAGGAGCCGTCAGTCGGTCCAGAAGTCCTTGATCTGCGCCAGACATTGCCTGCGTATCGTCACGCCCATCAGGCGCCCTGAGCTTTCAGGCGCCTGCGGCGGCCGCCTCTGGCGTATGGTAGGCGACGAAGTCGCTACCGCGCACGAGCGTCAGCGCACACACGCTGCCGAGCAGCGCGACGATCCCCGAGACCAATACGAGGTCGTTCATGGCGCCTACGAAGGCGACGTGGATCGCGCTTGCGGCGGCCGCTCGCTGGTGGGCCGGAACCTGCGCGAGCACGGTCTGGCTGCCGCCGGCGGCGACCGCCTTGGCGATCGTGCCGGCCTGGCCTGCGGCCGCAGTGCCGGTCAACGCCGGGGCGAGCTTGGTCGAGATCGTGCTTTGGAAGATCGAGCCAAGGGCCGCGATCCCGGTGGCGATCCCGACCTGCCGGAAGGTGTTGTTGATGCCGCTCGCCATTCCCGCACGCTGGGGCGGCACGACCCCTACGGCGGTCGACGCCAGCGCTGGGTTGGTCAGGCCGATGCCGGCGCCGGCGACGATGAACCCGGGCAGCAGCGCCGTCCAGCCCGAAGTCACGCTGAGCCCCCGCATCATCAGCAGGCCGATGCCCACCAGCGCGAGTCCGACGCCCATCAGCAGTCGCACTGGCACCCGTGCGGTGAGGTTGCCCGATGCCGCCGCGACGAAGAACGAGACGACCGTCGTCGGCAGGAATCGCAGGCCCGTCTGCAGTGGCGACAGCCCGAGGTCGGTCTGCAGGTACAGCGTGAAGTACAGGAACATCGCGAACATCGACGCCGACATCGCAAACGCGACCAGCGATGCGCCGAGGAACGCCGGCTTGCGGAACAGCTGCACGTCGAGCATCGCGTAGCTCTGCCGCAGCTGCGCGACGATGAACACCGCGAACGCGAGAACCGAGCCTGCCAGCAGCGCCAGCATCTCGTCGCTCCCCCAGCCGATCGAGTTGCTCTCGATGATCGCGTAGACGAGCAGGAAAAGCGCGCCGGTGAAGCTCACCGTCCCGATCCAGTCGACCCGTGTCCCCTTCGGATTGCGGCTCTCGGCGACCTTCAGCAGCGTCAGCGTGCAGGCGGCGATCCCGATCGGGACGTTGATGTAGAAGATCGATGCCCACCCCAAGCCCGTGGTGAGGACGCCGCCGACCAGCGGCCCGACCGCGGCAGCGGCGGCGATCGTCGCCCCCCACACGCCCAGCGCCATGCCACGCTCCTTGCCACTGAACTCCTGCACGAGCAGCGCCAGCGCCGTCGCGAACATGATCGAGCCGCCGATCCCCTGACCCGCGCGCGCGCCGATCAGGAAGCCTGCCGACGGCGACAGCGCGCACAGCAGCGACGTCCCCGAGAACAACCCGAGCCCGATCGAGAAGATCAATCGCCGTCCGAACAGGTCGGCGAGCGCGCCGGCGGTCAGCAGCGCCGAAGCCAGCGTCAACGAGTAGGCGTCGATCACCCACTGGATCTCGGAAAAGCTGGCGTGCAGCTGCTTGGCGATGCTGGGCAGCGCCACGTTGACGATCGTGATGTCAAGAAGCAGCATGAAGGTCGCCGTGCAGACGACGATCAGCGTCCACCATTTGCGCTCCACGACCGTCGATCGTAGAGCAAAGCGCGCACCTGTCGGCGCGCTTCGTGTGCGCCTGCGGGCGGCACGCGCATGTCCACGCGCCGCGCGCGCGATCGGCAAAATGCCCGCAACGTCCGGCCTACGCACTATCTTCAAATCCCGTGGAACCTGCCAGCAGCCGCAGCATCGAGCAGATGGACTGCGATCTACGCGAACTGATCGCGACCGTGCAGAGCCCGCATCTGAAGCTGTTGCTGGCGGAGATCCTGGCTGAGGGAACGCTCACCGGCGCCGCCTACCGTGCGGCGCCCGCGGCCAAGCACTACCACCAGGCATACCGCCACGGGCTGTTGGAGCACTGCCTCACCGTGGCCCAGGCGGTCGGTGCGATCGCGGCCACGTTTCCCGGCATCGACCGTGACCTCGCCGTCACCGGGGCGCTGCTGCACGACATCGGCAAGATCGAGGCCTACGAGACGCGTCAGGACGCGATCGAGCTGTCGGATGCCGGTCGGCTGCAGGGCGAGATTGCGCTTGGGTATTACCGGATACGCCGCGCGATCGAGCAGCTCGAGGACTTTCCGGCGGAGCTCGAGCAGGCACTGCTGCACATCATCCTGAGCCATCATGGGGCGCTGCAGAACGGCAGCCCCGTGGTGCCATGCACGCGCGAGGCGACGCTCGTGCACATGATCGACAACCTCGGCAGCAAGCTCGGTAGCTTCGATCGACTGCAGGTCGAGCTGGCCAACGGCGCCCACTGGTCGTCGTTTGACAAGGTGATCGGCGCGAGCGCGTTCTTCGCGCGTGGCGGCGCGGACGCCGCCTCGCTCAGCGCCGGCAGCGGCGGCTCTCGCATGGCCGCCGCGTAACCAAGCTTGAGCGCCTTGAGCGCCGGCGTCTTGCTGGGTTTGCCGCTGCAGCTGTGATGCTCTGGATATCGGCAGCTAGCCGCGTTGCAGGAGCCGCGCCGGCGACCTATTGGACGAGTGCATCGATGATGCACCTAAATTCTTACTCAAGTGTCTGCGGCAGCCGCCGATTAGAAATCTGATCATGGCAAACGCCTTAAGCGTCCTTGAGCAAGAGCAGCTCGCGGATACGTTCCGGCGAAGCCGGGAGGGCATGACCGGGGGCGAGCTCGCGACCGAGCTGCTTGCCGGCATCGGCTTCGCGGCCGCCGTCGTGGCGCTGCTGATCATCTCGCCGCCGAGCGGCTTGCAGATCGGACCGGCGGCGCTGTGCACGGTCGTGTTGGCACTCGCGACGCTGGTGCGGTTCGAGACACCATTTGGGTTCACCGTCCCAACGCAGCTGGCGTTCGTGCCGCTGCTGTTCTCGATGCCGGTCACGCTGGTCCCGATCGCGACCGTGCTGGCGTTGACGATCGCATTCATTCCGAACTTGGTCACAGGCGACCTGCGGCCTGCCAGGGTCGTGAAGGCTGCCGGGAATGCGTGGTTCTCGATCGGTCCGGTGGCGGTCTTCGTGATCGCTCGGGTCGCGCCCCGTGAGGCGAGTGCTGCGTTGCTGCTCGGCGCCCTCGGGGCGCAGTTCCTGTGTGACTTCCTCGCCTCCACGTTGCGTGACCTGATCCGCCAGGACGCGAGCCTGTTCTCGCTGTTGCGCGAGAGCTGGGTCTACGCGGTCGACGCGGCGCTTTCCGGCGTCGGGCTGGAGGTTGCCAGGAACTTGCACTCGGCTCCGGCCGCGGCGCTGACGCTGGTGCCGCTGCTCGGCATCCTGTCGCTGTTCGCGGCTGAGCGCCACCGCCGCTTCGAAGGTCTGCTGGAGCTCAACAGCGCTTACCGGGGGACCGCGATGGTGCTCGGCGAGGTCGTCGAGGCGGACGACCACTACACGGGCGAGCATTCCAAGGGCGTCGTCGACCTGTCGCTGGCGGTCGCGGCCCGCTTCGGGCTGTCCGCCGAGCAGCGCCGCAACCTCGAGTTCGGCGCGCTGCTGCACGACGTCGGCAAGATCGCGATCCCCAAGCAGATCATCAACAAGCCAGGCAAGCTCGACCCGGCCGAGTGGGCGATCATCAGGACGCACTCGGTCGAAGGCCAGAAGATGCTCGACCGCGTCGGCGGCTTCATGCGCGAAGTCGGCCTGATCGTGCGCTCTCACCACGAGCGCTGGGACGGCCGCGGCTACCCGGACGGCCTCGCCGGCGAGCAGATCCCGCTCGAGTCCCGCATCATCGCCTGCTGCGACACCTGGAACGCGATGCGTACTGACCGCTCCTATCGCAAAGCGCTGCCGCTGGAGGTGGCGCTGGCGGAGATGCGCACGGTCGCCGGCTCGCAGCTCGACGCGCGCATCGTCGAGACGCTGATCGCCAGCCTGGGTTTGCCCGACTCAGCGGGACCGAGCACGCCTGCGCGCGTGGTCGAGCTAGCCGCTTAGGTGCCCTTAGGGTATTAGTCCCCGCTAGCCCTCGCTTGGCCTACGCTTAGCCCCAATACCGTCCGCTTGGCCCTCGCTTCGCCCGCAAATAGCGTACGCCGCGGGCCGTGAAGCACGGCGACACAGGGTGCGTGTTTAAAGTGGAGGACCGATGGCCAAGGACACCGAGAAGCTGATCCGTCAGCTGTCGCTGATCTCGTACCTGATGGCCGAACGACGGCCGGTGACAGCGCCCGAGATCCGCCGCGATGTCGAGGGCTACAGCGTGATGAACGAGGACGCGTTCGCAAGGCGCTTCTACGCCGACCGGTCCGAGCTCGAGGCGCTCGGGATCGTGCTGAGCATCGAGAAGCCCACCGACGGCCTGGTCGAGCAGGAGAACTACTCGCTGCCGCCCGAGAACTTCCACCTGCCCGCGATCGAGTTCACCGACCAGGAGCACGCCGCGTTGCACACGGCGCTACACCTGCTCGGCGGCGAGTTCGCCTACGCGGAGCCGCTGCGGCTGGCGCTGCAGCAGATCTCTTGGGGCCGGCCGAGCCCGTTCAGCTCGCCCGAGCATCAGACGGTTGCGCTCGGGATCACCGGCGCCGCCGGCGGTCACGAGGTCTCGCACCGCCTCGCGAAGATCGAGACCGCCATCTTCCGCCGCAAGACGATCGCGTTCGACTATTACACGATGGAGCGCGACGACACGGGTTCGCGCCGCGTCGATCCCTACCAGCTGCTGTTCCAGGGTGGCCAGTTCTACCTCGTCGGGCACTCGCACGAGCGCGAGGCGATCCGCGTCTTCCGGCTCTCACGGATCCTCGGCAAGGTCGGTTACGCGACCAAGGCCGAGCATGACTTCCAGCGTCCCGCCGACTTCGATCCGCGCGCCTACGCCAACCGTGTCCCCTGGCAGTTCGGGACGGCGATCGGGACCGCAGAGATCTGGCTCAGCCGCCGGATCGCCTGGCAGATCGAGCGCAGCTTCGGGCGCTACGGCGAGATGCGCTCCACCGGCGAGCAGGACGACAGCGTGTTCGTGACCGGCTACGCGAACGCACGGCAGCTGATCGCCTGGGTCCTGGGACTCGGCGAGCACGCCAGGATCCTGGCGCCGGCAGAGCTCGCGCAGGAACTTCGTGAGCGCGTCGGCGCGCTGGTCGGGGCGCATACAGGCGCGCCGCGGGAGTCCGCCGGCGAGGTCGCTCCTGGTCATGCCGACCGGGGGGCGCGCGCGCCCGCCGGCGCGGGCCGCGGAGCGACCCCGGGCGAGCGCGAGCCGGTACCCGAGCCGGGCGTCGCCCAGAACGGGGAGGTGGCGATCCGGCCCGAGCGCTTCGCGCGCCTGGCGACGCTGGCGAGCATTCTGATCGACGCCGGCCGGGCGGGCCGGCGGATCGAGGCGCGCCAGCTGGGGCGCGACCTCAACGTCTCCGAACAGGAACTGCGCGAGGACATCTCGGTGCTGAACGTCGTCAACTTCGGCGCCGGCACGTACGTGCTGTACGCCGAGATCGGCGATGACGGCACGATCGACGTCGACCCCGAGCCGTATGGCGACTCGTTCGCGCGGCCGGCGCGTCTGCTCCCGGTCGAGGCGAAGGCGCTGATCGCCGCGATCGACCTGATCGGCGAGCACATCCCAGAAGGGTCGCTCGCGTCGGTGCGCGAGAAGGTGGTGGCGGCACTCGGTGAGGATCCCGCGCACGAGGGCCTGCATGTCGCCGCGCTCGGCGGCGACGACGCCGAGATCGCCGCGCAGGTCTCGAGCGCGATCGTCGCTCGGCGGATGCTGTCGTTCGAGTACTACAAGGAGAACGAGGATGAGTTCACCACCCGTCTGGTCGAGCCGTACGCGCTGATCAACGGCCGCGACGGCTGGTATCTGGCGGCGTTCGATCCCACCCGTGACGGCCTGCGTCACTTCCGCCTCGACCGCGTCAAATCCGCCACCGTCACCGACGAGTCATTCGAGCCGCGCGTCGACGTCGACGCGGTCGCCGACGTTGCCGGGTGGCCGCGCACCGGCGAGCTCCCCGCTTCGCGCCGCGCCCGAGTCTGGATCTCGCCCGGCCGTGCCCGCTGGGCGCGCGAGGAGCGAACCGTGACCGAAGCTCGCGCCGACGGCTCGGTGGTCGTCGATTTCGGTTTCGCCGGGACCAAGTACCTTGTGCGCGAGGTGCTCAAGGAAGCGGGAGACGCGGTCGTACTGGAGCCGGCCGACGCGCGCGAGGCAGTACGCGTCGCTGCGCAGGCAATCGCAACACGAGCGTCGGTGTCGGCGTCCGAGTCCGCTGCATCCGCGGCGGCGACGGCTTCCGCGGCGGCGGCTTCCGCGGCGGCGGCTTCCGCGGCGGCGGCTTCCGCGGCGGCGGCTTCCGCGGCTTCCGCGGCGTCCGCGGCGGCTGCGGCGCGGGGCGCCGGCGGCGGCGGGTGAGCGCCGTGGCCGCGGATCTCAAGGGCCTGATCCTGTCCGGCGGCAAGGGCACGCGGCTGCGGCCGATCACGCACACCAGCGCCAAGCAGTTGGTGCCGGTCGCCAACAAGCCCGTGCTGTTCTACGGCATCGAAGCCATGGCGAAGGCGGGAATCGAGGAGATCGGGATCATCATCGCCCCTGAGACCGGTGCGGAGATCAAGTCCGTGGTCGGCGACGGCTCGCGCTTCGGCGTGCAGATCACCTACATCGTCCAGGATGCCCCCAGCGGCCTGGCGCACGCGGTGCTGACGGCGGAGCGCTACCTACGTGAGACGCCGTTCGTGATGTACCTCGGGGACAACCTGCTGCAGGGCGGCATCGACGACCTCGTGCAGGCGTTCCGCACGAGCCGCCCGGACGCGCTGATCCTGCTCACCGCGGTCCGCGACCCTGAGCACTACGGCGTCGCCGAGCTGCAGGACGGCAAGGTCGTGCGGCTCGTCGAGAAGCCACGTGAACCACGCTCGAACCTCGCGCTCGTCGGCGTCTATATGTTCACCGCCTGCGTGCACGACGCGGCGCGCGCGATCAAGCCGTCGGCTCGCGGCGAGCTCGAGATCACCGACGCGATCCAGTATCTCCTCGACAGCGGCCGGCGCGTCGAGCCGCACATCGTCAAGGGCTGGTGGAAGGACACCGGGCAGCTCGAGGACATGCTCGCTGCCAACCGGCTCGTGCTCGAGACGATCGACTCGAGCCTCGGGGGTGAGCTGATCGACTCGCAGATCGACGGCCGCGTCGTGATCGAGGACGGCGCCCGCCTGGAGCGCTGCTCGGTGCGTGGGCCGGCGATCATCGGTGCCGGCGCCCAGCTCAGCGACTGCTACGTCGGTCCCTATACGGCGATCGGCGAGCGCTGCACGATCCACAACGCCGAGGTCGAGCATTCGATCCTGCTGGAGGGGGCCGCCGTCCGCGACCTCGCGGGCCGGATGGAATCCTCGCTGCTCGGTCGCAACGTCAAGATCGGCCGCGACCGCCGCCCCCCACACGCCTACCGCTTCCTGGTCGGCGACAACTCCGAGATCTCGATCCTCTGAACCGCGCCGTCAAGGCGTCTGCGCCAGGTCGCTCTGTAACTCCGAGAGCCCCCCTTCGATCTCGAAGCGGTTCAGCAGGTACGGATCGGCGCTGGTCGCGTAGCCGCTGTTC
The DNA here is from genome assembly GCA_963709135.1 of uncultured Solirubrobacterales bacterium. Classification (GTDB taxonomy): domain Bacteria; phylum Actinomycetota; class Thermoleophilia; order Solirubrobacterales; family Solirubrobacteraceae; genus Palsa-465. The sequence continues at coordinate 248,733 of CAVPVI010000019.1, forward strand.
TCGGTTGTGGCGTTGGTGTATCCGGCCGCCTTGACGGCAGCGATCACGGCCGCGTTGTACTTGCTCGACGGGTAGCAGAAGCTGTTGACCGGGATGTGGAAAGTGTTGCGGAGGAAGCTGCGCGAGGCCACTACCTGGTACTGGAGCGCGCTCGAGGAGATCTGCGTGAGATCGGGATGGCTGACCGAATGCGAGTCGATCTCCCAGCCGAGCGACAACAGGTAGGAGATTTGCGCGTTGTCGAGGTGGTCGGCGGTGATCTCGTTCAGCACGCCGGGCCAGCCATAGCGAGACAGTACCGCCGGCGCGAACGTGGCCTGCGGGGGGTAGCCGTTGTCGAACGTGATCACGATTGGCTTGGCGGGCAGCGTTGCGCCGTGATACCAGGCGTTCATCACCTCGTCCAGCGTGACCGCCTGATAGCCCTGTTGCGCCAGCCACGCCATCTCGGTCTCGAAGTCTGGATCCGACACATACAGGCCCGGATAAGGCTCGCTTGCGGGCGCGATCCCGAGCTCGTGATAGACGAGGATCGGAACCGGTCCGCTGAACGGCTTCCAGCTCGGCTGCGCGGTCGCGTTGCGCACGCGCCGGCTCACGCTCGGCTTGGGCCCATGGTTGCGCGTACCCGTGCGATGGCTCGCGAGCCGGCTGTTGGTTGTGGCGCTCGTCTGCCTGGAGCTGCCCGAGCGCGTCGCCACCGCCACCACGAACAGGATGATCGCGATCACCAGAGCGATCAGGGTCGGAACGAGTCTGCGCAAGCTGGCAACACTACCGAGCCGGCCCGCGGGCAGGGTCCCGAGACGGCACCGCCGCGGCCTGTGTCGTTACTGAGCCGGCCCGCGAGCGTGCGTCCCCGAGATGGCCGAGGTGCGGCCTGCCTCGCTACCCTCGCCACTGATGAGCGAACCGCCCACAGAGGTCAATAGCCCGTCGGCGGCGGTCATCGAGCGGTTGCTGCACGCCTGGCGCGAGGAGATCCTCGCCAGCCTTCTGTATGAGCTGATCGCGGCGCGGATGCCCACGCGTGAAGCCGAGATCCTGCGCCGCATGGCGCAGGCCGAGGCTGGTCATCGCGAGCGGCTCGAGGGGCGCATGCGCGAGCTCGGGATCGAGGTTCCGCAACCGGCCAGCGTGCAGATGCCGGTGTGGCGGCGCCTGCAGGCGCGGATCGCTCCGGTCGACCGCCTGCTCGCCGCCGCCGAAGCGGCTGAGGACGACGCCGTCGACATCCTCTACCAGCAGGCGACCGGTGATTCGACCACCGACGCGCTGCTCAGCGATCTGCGCGAGGAGGAGCGCTCGCACTCCCACGCGATCAAGGAGCTGCGCGGCGTTGCGGTCCCCCCGCCGCCGCCGTCGGCGTCGCCGGTGCCCCCAGCGGCGAGCGCGCCCTCAGCAACGCCCGCAACCGCGCCAGCGCCCGCACCGCCTGCGCCGACAGTCGCGCCCGCGCCGGCAATTCCGCTCGTGCCTGCGCTTGCAGCCGCGCCGGCAGCCGCGTCCGCGCCGGCAGTCCCGCCCGCGCCCGCGCCGGCGGAGGCAGCCGTACCCGCGTCCGCGCGGGCGTCGCCTCAGGCCCAGCTCGACAAGATCCTCGGCCGCGAGAAGTGGCACCGCAACGCCGGCGGCTGGATCAGCGATGCGATCTACGGCGCCAATGACGGGCTCGCGGCTGTGTTCGGGATCGTCGCGGGCGTGTCCGGGGCGACCGGCGGCTCGAGCTTCGTGTTGACTGCCGGCATCGCCGGCGCGATCGCCTCAGCACTGTCGATGGCGACCGGGGCGTTCCTCGCGGCGCGCTCGGAGAACGAGGTGGCGGCCGCCAACATCGAGCGTGAGCGCCAAGAGATCGCACTGCACCCCGAGGAGGAGCAGACCGAGCTGTCGCTGTTCTACCAGCTCAAAGGGATCGACGAGGCGACCGCCGACGCGATGGCCGCGCAGCTCGCCAAGCGGCCCGACGCGATGCTGCGCGCGCTCGCGGCCGAGGAGTTCGGCTACACGGGCGAGAACAGCGATCCGACGCAGTCGGCGATCGCCGCCGGCATCTCCACCGGCCTCGGCGCGATCGTGCCGGTGATCCCGTTCATGTTCACCACGGGTACAGTCGCGATCCTGGTCGCCGCCGCGGTCTCGCTGGTGGCCCACTTCCTGGTCGGCGCCGCCAAGTCGCTGGTGACGCTGCGCACCTGGTGGTCCGCCGGCCTGGAGATGACCGCCGCCGGGATCATCGTCGGCGGCGCCACGTTCCTGGTCGGGCTGGCGCTGCCGACCTGATCAGCAGCGGCCTGGCCGTCCCCTCTAGTCGTCCCACAGCAAGCGCAGCGCCGCCAGCTCCTCGCGGAGCTCCGCGAGCTGCGAAGAGACGTCCGTGCGCAGCTCCGCAAGCTGCGATTCGAGCGTGGCGACGCGCTGCACGAGCTCGTCGTGGGCGCGCAGATCCTGCCAGTTGCCGGCCCCCGCGGGCGCGCTTGCGGCTGCGCCCGCGGGCGCGACCGCGCCGCCGTCCGCGCCCCGGTCGACCGCGCCGTCCGCGCCCCGGTCGATGTCGCCGGCGCTACCGAGCAGCTGCCGGAAGCGGTCCTCCTTCTGGCCCGGGCGGCGCTCGATCAGCTGTGCGTAGCCGCGCTGCGTGAGCTCCTGCAGCACGCGGTCAACATCCTCCAGGGACGCGAACGCCACCATCCGCTCGGTCCGCGCCTTCAGCTCGCCCGGCGTCTGCAGGCCACGCAGCAGCAGCACGCACAGGACCGCGAGCTGTTCCTGATTGAGTCCGAGCGCCTCCTCGGCGAGGTGCCGGAACTTGGCCGCACGGCTCGAGTGACCGCTGGCCAGGCGCGCCACGCCGTACTTCGACAGCCGCTGGGCCGCTTCGAGCACCGTCTCTTCGTCGTATCTGGTGACGGGATCGCGGTTCGTCGACTGATTGCAGGCCAGCCGCAGCGCGTTGAGCGTCAGCGGGTACTGGTCTGGGGTCGTGAAACGTTTTTCGATCAGGCACCCCAGCACGCGCTGCTCGGGCGCCGTCAGCTCCAGGATGTGCACGCCGCGAGATTAACGTCTCGCCAGCAGATCGGCACCCAACCCGTGTCCGGGCGGACAATCCTGCTTTCGCCGGCGCCGTTTGACCGTTCGATGTCGATTTTCGTGCCGCTACGGACGATCCGGCGCGCCAGCCGTCGGTTTGTCCGTTCCAACACGCTCCGGCGCCTCGTCGCGCGCGGCGCGACTCCGCTCGATCAGGCGCGTGCTCAGCTGGCGCCCCGGGTCTGACGTCGACCACTCGCCGCGGCGCCAGCGCACGCGCGTGCCGTCGGCCAGGCGCGCGGTCGCGTGCCCCAGCGGCGGTTCGCCCCACAGCGTCGCCTGCAGCGGGCGCTCGGACTCGGGCACGTCACCCAAGCCCGCGGCGACGTGCGCGGCCGGATAGCTGACGACGATCGAGCCGGCGCGCACCCAGACGGGGATCAGGTCCAGGGGCGCCGGCACCACCACCTCGCCGCCGCCATGCACGCGTGTCCCCGACCAGGTCTCGATCCAGTCCCCGCGCGGAAGCGCCACCTCGCGCTCGCGGGCGCCGTCGTGCAGCACCGGCGCGACCCATAGCGCCGGTCCGTAGCCGTAGCCGTCGGTGATCGTCCAGCCGCGCGGGTCGGCCGGGTCGATCAAGCACAGCGGTCGCATGATCGGCAGCCCGGTGCGCGCTGCGGTCGCCGCGGCGGCGCGCACGTAGGGCACGAGCTGCTCGTGGAGCAGCACGTAGGCCCGGTACAGCGAGACCACGTGGTTGCCGTAGTTCCACGGCTCCTGGGGCATACGCGAGTGAGCGTGCATCAGCGGCGTGAAGCAGCCGAACTGCAGCCAGCGGACCAGCAGCTCCGGCGGGCAGCGTTCGACCAGCCGGTGCCCGAGGTAACCGCCGACATCGTGTGACCAGTTGGAGAAGCCGCTGGCGGCCGCCGACATGCTCGCGACCACGAGCGCTTCCAGCGACCAGAAGTCCGAAGCCTGGTCGGCGGCCCAGGTGTGGCCCTGCGCTTGCTGGCCGCTCCAGCCGGAGCGGCCGAACAGCACGCCCTCACCCGGGTGCACCTCGTCGAGCGCGCGCTGCAACGAGCGACGGTGCAGCGAGCCGAGCTCCCAGCCGACCTGGGCGCCACGGCGCCCGTCCGCCAGTTGCGCGTCATCGGGGATGTAGAAGCCGTCGCCGTCGTCCATCTTGATCCCCTGCACGCCGAGCTCGAGCACGCCTTTGACCTGCTCGCGCCACCAGGCTTCGGCGGCCGCAGAAGTGAAGTCGACGATCGAGCCGATGCCCATCCACCACTTCGCGACCAGGGTCCTGCCGCCGGCGTCCTTGACGAAGTGGCCCGCCTGCGCGCCGGCTTCGTAGTTGGGCGCCGGCTCGCGGTGCAGCCTCGCTGACTGCGCCTGCGGCGGGATCTGGCCGTCGCGGGAGTCGAGGTTGACCCAGGGTGTGCACCACAGCACGGTCCGTACGCCCGCGGCCCGCATGTGCGCGACCAGCCACGGCGCGTTGGGGAACTGGTGGTGGTTGAACTCCCAGCTGTTGTACTGCGTGGCCCAGGGGGAGTCGATCACGATCGCATCGAGCGCGATCCCGTAGCGCTGGAACCCCTCGAGGTCATCGAGCACGTCGTCCTGGTGCTCGTGGATGTCGCGGCTCTTCCAGAAGCCGTAGCCCCACTCGGGCAGCAGCGCCGGGAAGCCGGTCAGGCGGCACAGCGAGCGCAGGCGTGCGGCGGGCGTCGGCTCGCACAGGATCTGCACGTGCAGCGGCCCGGCGAGCGCGCGCGTGGACACCGACGTGCGCTCGCCGGAGAAGTCGAAGCGAGTGCCGTTGGCCGACGTCACGGCCCAGATGCCGTAGCCGCGGCTGGAGGACACCCATGGCAACGGCGCGCAGTCGCCTTGCGGGATGCCGCCGATCGCGAGCATCTCCGCGGGGCAGTCGGGGCCGGTGTAGCGCCGGTCGGCGCCGAGCTGGACGGCGCGCCCCGCCTGGTCCAGGTGCGTGCCGTGGCGGGCGCCGAGCCCGACGAACCGCTCGCCCGAGCGACGATCCCAGTCGAGCGCCAGCCGCAGCGGCGCGCCCTCTGCGCTGAGCTGCAGTGACACCTGATCGTCGCTGGCCAGGCTGACCCGCAGCGTGGCGCGGCGGCCGCCGTCGAGTCGCACCGCGAGCAGCAATTCGTGCGCGTCCGCGCCCCGGCTGTGAGCCTCGTTCTGACCGGCGTCCGCGCCACCGTCCGCCGCTGCGTCGGCGCCGCCGGCGCTCAGCTCCGCGCGCACCGCGCGTTCCAGCGGCGCCAACTCCTCGGAGGCGATGATGCCCTCGGTCAGATGGATGAACTGGTCGCGTACGGTGCCGTCGGCGGCCCACAGGCCGCCGGCGCGCAGGAGCGTATGTCCGGCCCGCGTGAGCGTGAACGCGAACGGTCGCAGGGAGATCTGCAGCGACAGGGCGCCGCGTTGCATGCGCACCTGGTCGCCGCCGGCTGCGATCGTCGTCACGCACGGGGACATCGCGTGATCTTGGCGCAGGGCGCTTGTCCGCTTGCGCGCGATCAGCAAGCGTTCACAGGATCGTTACAGGACGTGAGCGCGTTCTTCACTAGAAATCGCGCCCTCGGCCCGATCCTTCCGGCCATGGACGAAAGAAAAAGCAATGACTCGCACGGCAGTAGAGCGGACATGCACGTGCACTCGACGGCATCCGAGCTGTCGAAGCTGGGGATTCAGCGTTCGCTGCACTTGCCGGAGTGCGCGACCGAACCCGGAGAGGTTTACGAGCTCGCCAAGCAGCGCGGCATGGACTTCGTGACGATCACCGATCACGATACGATCGCCGGCGCGCTGACGCTCTCACACCTGCCCGACGTATTCATCTCAGAAGAGCTGACGGTTCACTTCAAGGGCGAGCCGCAGGCCGTGCACGTGCTTTGCTACGGGATCACCCCGGAGGACCATGAGTGGCTGCAGGCGCACAACGACGACGTCGAAGCCTGCGCCGAGTACCTCAACGCGGGCGAGATCACGGCTGGGCTCGCGCATCCGTTCTACGCCGTCGCAGCGCCGCTGCTGGCGCGTCACCGGCGGCGCCTGGCGCAGTTGTTCCCGATCTGGGAGACGCGCAACGGCTCGCGCGCCAAGGAGCTGAACCTGCCGGCGTTCGTCTACATCGAGACCCGTGGCGGCACCGCGATCGGCGGCTCCGATGACCACGCCGGCATCGACATTGGTCGCACGTTCACGCAGACGCCGCGCTGCGCGACCCCCGCCGAGTTCCTAGCGCATGTCCGGGCCGGCCGCGCCGACGCCCACGGCGATCAGGGTAGTGCGGCGAAGTGGACCCATGCGGCGCTGTCGCTCGCGATCCGAGCGCTCGGTCACGAGCGCAGCGCCGGACGGCCCGACCCGAGCGCAGTGCTGAGGATCATCCAGCGTGTGATGAGCGAGGGTGAGGTTCGCCACGGCTCGGTCGCCGGTGACCTCGGTCCGCAGGACGCGCTCGCGCTGCTGCGCGCCTGGCTGTGCTCGATGGGGCTCGAGCTCGACGAGCGCAAGCTGATCACCCACCTGCAGGACGGCGAGTGCAGCCACGCCGATCTCGAGCGCCGCGCCCGGCGGATCCACGAGCGGGAACTGGCCAAGGTCGTCAACGAGACGGTCGCGCGGCTCGAGTGCGGTGTGCAGCTCGACGGCGGTGCGCAGCTGGACAGTGACGCGCAGCTCGATCTCCCACGCCTCGCCGGCGACCTGTTCGACGCCTGCGTGCCGGCAATCCCCTATGCGGCGGCGGGCGCGTTCCTCGCGCGCGAGAAGCTGAAGCTGACCCGCTCCGACGGTGATCGCCCGCGCGTGGCGCTGGTCGCCGACGGCCTCGGCGCGATGCACGGTGTGACCCATACGATCATGCGCCTGCGCGACCGCGGCGTGCCGGGCTTCGAGGTCGAGGTGATCGGCACCGACCCCGACGTCGATCGCCGGCTGAGCGCCGTGGCCGAGATCGAGGTTCCCTTCTATCGCGGCATGAAGCTCGGCGTACCCAGCGTACCGGCGATCGTCGATGCGGTCGCCGACGGCCGCTACGACCTCGTGCACGTGTGCGCGCCGGGCCCGGCCGGGGCCGGCGCCTGGATGCTGGCGCAGCTGCTGGAGCTGCCACTGGTCGGTAGCTACCACACCGAGTTGGCCGCCTACGCCGGCATGCGCTCCGGGCAGGCGCAGCTCGAGCTGCTGGCCTCGTTCGCGCTCGGCAAGTTCTACGGTGCCTGCGACCGCGTCCTGTCGCCCAGCCCGGCGTCCGACGAGCGCCTCGCGGCGCTCGGGATCGCTTCCGAGCGGATCGGCCGCTGGGATCGCGGCGTCGACCTCGAGCGCTTCGATCCGGCGCTGCGCGACCGCGGCCTGCTGCCGGGCCAGATCAACGTGCTCTACGCCGGCCGGCTGACCAAGGAGAAAGGTGTCGAGCTGCTGGCGGCGGCGTTCGAGTCCGCGCGCATGCGCGAGCCGCGCCTGCATCTGGTGCTCGCCGGCGGTGGCCCCGAGGAGGCCGCTTTGCGGGCGCGCCTGGGCGAGCACGCGACGTTCCTGGGTTGGCAGTACGGCGCTGAGCTGGCCCGCACCTACGCCAGTGCCGACGCGTTCCTGTTCGCCAGCGAGACCGATACGTTCGGGCAGGTGGTCCTCGAAGCCCAGGCCAGCGGGCTGCCGGTCGTGGCCGTCGCCAAGGGCGGTCCGGTGTCGCTGGTGGACCACGGCGAGACCGGCCTGCTGGCCCCGGCGGATCCGGACCAGCTCGCGGGTGCGCTGTTGTCGATCATCGCTGCCCCGCTGCTGGCCGAACGCCTTCGTCGCGGCGCCTTGCTCGCCGTCGGCGAGCGGACCTGGGAAGCCTCGCTGGCGCAACTCGCCGAGGGCTACCGGACCGCACTCGAGGCACTCGCCGTCCAGGCGCAGCGCAGCGTCGCGTAGGGCGCCCTTCAGGGCTCTTTCTTAGGTTCACGGCACCGCAGAAGCGCGGCAAGTGCTCGTACGTGCTTGTTCGGAGCCGGGCATGCACGCCGCTGCGCGCGAGTCACTGGCTCAACTTCCACGCCCGCCGGTCGACATTGTGAGATAGACCGGTCGTCTGTCCACAACTCGAGTACCTCTCACCCCGACGAATCGTTGAAGCTGATCCGTACGCTGACCGAACTCGCCCGGTACGAGTGGGTCTGAGCGCCCTTGTTAGGGCGCCCTAACGGGGCGCCCCAAGATTGGTAAGGTTGCGCGAGCCTATGTCCGAGCAAACAAGTCGGAGTTCCGCTGGAAAGCGCTCGTCGCGCGCCTCGATTCTGTGGGTGATCGGACCCGGCCTGATCGTGATGCTGGCCGATACCGATGCCGGCAGCATCATCACCGCGGCGCAGTCGGGCGCTTCGTGGGGTTACCGTCTGCTCCCGCTGGAGTTGTTGTTGATCCCGGTCCTGTACCTGGTCATGGAGCTGACCGTGCGGCTGGGTGCGACCACCGGCAAGGGGCATGCCGAGGGGATTCGCGAGCGCTTCGGTCCGCGCTGGGCGGCGGTCTCGGTCGGCACGCTGCTGATCAGCGTGACCGGCGCGTTGATCAGCGAGTTTGCGGGGATCGCGGCGGTCGGTCGGTTCGTCGGCTTGCCGCCGGCGCTCACGGTTCCGGTCGCGGCGGCGTTCCTGCTGGCGGTCGTGTGCGGCAGCGGGTATCGCAGGGTGGAGCTGATCGCGCTGGCGCTCGGGTGCTTCGAGATCGTGTTCCTGGTCGCGGCGGTGATGGCGCATCCGAAGTTCGGCACCGTCGCCTCCTCGTTGTGGTCCCACCAACCAGTGGCTCAGCGCGGCTATCTGACGCTGGTCGCGGCCAACATCGGCGCCGTGATCATGCCGTGGATGATCTTCTACCAGCAGGGCGCCGTGGTCGACAAGGGCCTGCGCGAGCGCCACATCCGGATCGCGCGGATCGACACGGCGGTGGGTGCCGTGCTGACGCAGGCAATCATGGCGGCGATCCTGATCCTGACGGCCGCCACGCTGTTCGGTCACGGCCAGTCCTCGCTGTCGTCGGTCGGCGAGATCGCCAACGCGCTGAGCCCCTACCTCGGTACGTTCGCCAGCCGCTTGACGCTCGCGCTGGGGATCTCGGGCGCCGGCCTGCTGGCGGCGATCGTCGTGTCGCTCGCTGCCTCCTGGGCGGTGGCGGAGGCATTCGGCGCCAAGCGCAGCCTCAACGACAAGCCCAAGAGTGCGCCGCTGTTCTACGGAATCTACGCCGGCTGCGTGGCGGTCGGCGCCGGGGCGGTGCTCGCCAGTAACTCGTTCGTGCGCGTGGCGGTCGATGTCGAGGTGCTGAACGCGCTGCTGTTGCCGGTCGTGATCGGCTTCCTGGTCGCGCTCGCGTTGACGACGCTGCCGCGCCCGTATCGACTGCTTGCCGGCGAGCGGGTCGCGCTTGGAGTGATCGGGGTGGCGGTCTCGGTGATCGGGCTCGGGTGGGCGGGACTGACGTTCCTGCCCGGCTCCAGCGCGAGCGCTCGACGCGATGCGCCGGTGCTCAGCAGCCGCGCGCGGTCCATCGGCGTCGCCGGGCAGTTCGCGGCACCTGGGTTGGGTGCGGACTCGACCCGCATCTGGGTGGCAGAGCGGCGCGAGCTGAGCCGCGCCATCGGCGCGGCTCAGCTATTCGTTAGATCTACCGGCATTAGGGGCCGCGAGTCTGTCGCGGCCCCTTAGCGTCAGCTGCGGACAGGACGGTCAGTAACCGTAGCCGTACACGAATCCGTCGCCGCTGCTGTAGCCGTAGCCGCCGGTGTAGCCGTAAGCGCCCGTCTCGCCGCCGTAGTAGCTATAGCCATCCGGATCTCCGTAGCCGCCTGCGGTGCCGTATCCGCCGGAGGCGCCGTAGCCATAGCCGCCGCCGTAGCCGTAGCCGTAGCCGTAGCCGCCGCCGTAGCCGTAGCCGGAGCCCGGGTAGCCCGAGCCGCTGGAGCTGGTGTCGCCGCCGGAGTCACCGTAGCCGGAGCCGCGCCCGTAGCCGTAGCCGCCCGCACCGGCACTTGTTTGCTCGCTTGCGTCGGCGCTGTAGGTCACCGAGAATTCGCTTCCATCGCTTGACAGCGAGGACGGCTCGGCGCCACCCGAGGAGGTGTTGTCGAACGCCGGCGAGAGCGCGATCGACTGCGACGTCCAGCTCGAGTTGCTGATCGAGCCCGTTTGCCCGTCCGCGGTGGCCGACGCGTTCGTGAACTTCACCGTGCCGAAGTCGGTCAACGGCAGCGGCTGGCAGGCGCCGCTGACGCCGTCACTGCACTCCGACGGAGACTCCGCGACCCATTCGGCGGTGGACGTGTCAGTGTCGTTGGTGGTCAGCGTCCTGGTCACCGAGCCGCCGGTCGTCACATCGTTCAGTGACACGGTTACAGAGTCTCCGCTGACCTGAACGCGGGCGGAGATCTGGTCGCCGGGGTTGATCGACAAGCTCAGTTGCACGGGTGCGCTGGGCACGAGCTCATACCACGCGAAGTACGTGGCAGCGCCGGACGCGCTGCAGTCCGCTTGCGTGCCGATCTGCTCGAGCGCCTGCGACTGCTCGCTGCCGCCGCCGAGCCCGACCCAGAACGCCGAGTACGTCGCGTTCCCTGCGGTGCAGCTGGCGGTCGGTTGCACCCAGCTGCCGGAGGCGCTCGAGAAGCCGCTGGAGTCCGTCGGGGCGACCTCGTAACCGGCCCAGTTCTGGCTGACCGCCTCGGGCTCGGCGGCGAACGCCGGAGCGGCGAACAGAGCTGCACAGGCGAGCGCCGGGATGATTGGTATCAATGCTCGCTTGATCATGTACAGATCGTGCACCGCCCGCGTAAGCGTCTCTTCGAAATCGGTGAAGACGCGACTAATAAGAGCCTGTCTAAGCGAGCGGCGGCGCCGTTCAGGACAGGTGCTGGCGGTGCGCGACCGCTGCCGCTTGGGTGCGGCTGCTCACGCCGAGCTTGGCGAGGATCCGCGAGACGTGGACGCTTGCGGTTTTCTCCGCCATGTACAGCGATGTGCCGATCTGCCGATTGGTGGCGCCCTGCGCGACCAGCGCCAGCACCTGACGCTCGCGAGCGGTGAGCCCGAACGGGTTCTCCAGCGCGCCGTCGACGCGGTCGCGGCCGCGGGCGTCCCGCTCGCCGGCGCCGTTGCCGTCGCCGGCGCCGGGGACGGCGCTGAGCGCCAGCCGGGCGCGATCGATCAGTCCTTGGATCTCCCCGCCCAGCCAGCCGGCTCCGAGCCGGCGCGTGATCTCGAGCGCGTCAGCGGCGACGCTCGCCGCCGCCGCGCGTTCGCCGCGCGCCACCAGCGCCTCCGCCTGGCGCTCGAGCGCGAACGCCGCCGGATACGGGCGCGCCAGCTCCTGCCAGGCGGACGCTGCCTTGGCCCACAGCGCCGGGTCGTCGCGCCCGCGGGCGCGCGCCAGCTCCGCCGCGCCGAACTCGCGCCACGCGCGCTCGACCACGCCGCCGCTCTGCGCGGCGGCGCGCAATCGCTGCATGTGGATCCGTGCGCGGGCCAGGGCATCACGCGCGTCGGCCGTCTCGCCGAGGTCACGCGCCCGCTGGGCGCGGTCGGCTTCGATTGAGAGCCCGACGGCTGTGACGCGGGCGATCCGCATGACGTCGTCGGTGCACGTCTCGAGCTCGTCGAGCGCTTGCGCAACCGCATCGCGCGCACCTTGCAAGTCGCCAGCGCGACGATGCAGCTCGCCGCGCAGCGCTCCAAACAGCCCGTGCCACTGCGGCTCGCTCGAGGCGCGCACGAGCGGCTCCGCCTCCTCGAGCGCCGCGGCCGCGCGCTCCGCCTGGCCCTCGCCGAGCGCCAGCTCTGCCTCCCGCAGCAGGCGGAAGATCCGCCACACGCCCGCCAGCGCGGCCGCCGGCGGCCCGGCGTGCGCGCGGGCCATGCCCCAATCGCCGGCCGCGAACGCCAGCTCGGAGACGGTCATTGTCATCCAGTCATGGCCGCGGCGCAGGCGCAGCGGTGCCTGCGCGAGCCCCTCCTTGGCGACCTGCAGCGCGTCCGCGGTGCGACCGGCGAGGCTGAGGAGGTCCGCGAGGTTGGCGTACGCGTACAGAACCCTTTCGAGGTCGCCGTGCTCGCGCGCGATCCGCTCCGCGCGGCGCAGACTGGCGACCCCTTCGTCGACCTTGCCCAGCGCCGCCCGCGCCATCCCGAGCGTGTTCAGCACCTCGCTCTCCGCGATCGCGTCGCCGGCGGCGGTCGCCGCCGCGAGCGCCTGCTCGCCGTCGGTGATCGCGTCCCGGTAGCGCCCGCGCAGCACCCGTGTGCGTGCCAGCCAAGCCAGCAGCGCGGCGCGCTCGGCACTCGCGGCGTCGCTGGAGAGCAGCTCCAGCGCGCGCTGAGCCGACTCGAGGCTCTCGCGGCCGCGGTTCAGGTACCACTGGGTGCGAGCGAGCGCTGCCAGCAGCGCCCCGTAGCGGACCGGCTCGGCCCCCGGGTCGAGCTCGGCGAGCGCCCGCGCCAGCAGCACTTCGCCGCGCACGCGGTCGCCGCCGCTGCCGTGGGCGCGCGCCGCCAGCGCCAGCAGATCGACGTGATCCAGCACGCAGCTTCGCTCCGTCTCCGGGACCCGGGGCCACAGCTCGAGCGCCCGCTCGGCCGATTCGGCGACCTCGCCGTAGGCGTGCACGCGTTTGGCCGCCAGCGCCGCGGCGACCGTCGCGCGCAGTGCCGCCGCCTGGTCGCCGGCAGCCGCGTAGTGGGTCGCGATCGCGCTCACGCGCTCGACCTCGGCGTCCGCTTCGCCGAAGCACTGTTGCTCGAGCGAGCGCGCGAGCGACAGGTGCAGCTCGCCGCGCTCGCCCGGCAGCAGGTCGTCGTAGAGCGCTTCGCGCAGCAGCTCGTGCCTGAACACGTAGCGCTCGTCGGTGCCGGGCACCAGGACCTGCTCGGCGACGGCCTCGCGTAGCGCCGCGCGCAAGGCATCACTGGCGATGCCTGTTACAGCGGCGATCGTCTGCTCGCTGGCGCGACGGCCGACGGCCACCAGCCGCGCCGCCAGCCGCGCGTCGGCCGGCAGCCGCTCGATCCGCAGCATGAACGCGTCGCGCAGGGTCTGGGGAGCGGCGCCACGACCGTCGAGCCCAGCCGCGAGCAGCTCCTCGATGTAGAGCGGGTTGCCCTCGCTGCGGGCCAGCAGGCGGTCGACCAGCAGCTCGCTCGGTGCCTGCCCGAGGATGTGGGCGAGCGCCTCCGAGAGCTCATCGCGATCGAACGGCGCCAGCTCGATCGCCCGCGCGCGCCCGAGGCGGTCGAGCTCGGCGAGCAGCGGTCGCAGCGGATGGCGCCGGTGCAACTCGTCGCTGCGATACGTGAGCAGCAGCAGCACGCGTTCCTGCCGCAGGCTCCTGGCCAGGAATGCCGTGAACGTGCGGGTCGAGGCGTCGGCCCAGTGCATGTCCTCGAGGATCACGACGACGCCCTGCGCTTCGCTCAGCAGGTGCAACAGCTCCAGCAGCGCTTCGAACAGGCGCAGCTGCCCGGCGCCGGCGCCGCCGGCGCGCTCCGGCGCAGGTCCCCCGAGGCTTGGCAGGAGCGTCGCCAGCTGCGCGCGACTGCCCGCGCTCAGCTCCGCCAGCGCCGGGTGGTGCTCGCGCACGAGCGGTCGCAGCGCGCTCAGCAGCGGCGCGTAGGGGAGCTCACCCTCGCCCTGCTCGAGGCACTCCCCTCGCAGCACCAGCATCCCGGCAAGACGCTGCTCGAACTCGCCCACCAGCCGCGTCTTGCCGATTCCCGAGGCGCCGCCGAGCAGCGCCAGCACGGGCGTGCCGCTCGCCGCCTCGCGGGCGGCGCGTTCCAGCTCAGTCAGCTCGCTGGTGCGTCCGACGAAGTGGCTGCTCGTCAGCCGCCCGCGCATGCCGGAAGTATCGCCGCCGGACGTGGTCGCGGTGCCCGCTGGCGTCTCGCTCCTGCGCGAGGCGGACGAAATCGGCCCGTCGTGCGTCCTGTAATGCTTGTGAGAGGCTTGGATGCATGCTGTTCTCCTTGTCGGTCTCCGTTTCACCTGCATGCAGACTGAACTGAGATCGACCGCCGCACATCGGCAATTCGCAGCCAGTCGAGTGCACGGGGGCCTTAGCTGCCGGGGGCAAGCCCCTTACGCGCGGCGCTGCGCACCTCAGGTAAGGGCACCCGCAGCCCGTGACACGCGGCGTTGCGCACCTCGGCGCGCTCGCAGCGCGAGCGCCGTCAGGCGTCCGCGGCCGGCGCTTCGGCGCCGGCGCTGAGCGGGCTCGAGTCCGAGCGCTTGGAGGCGGCGATCTCGGCGGCGGAGACGGCCTGCGGGTGGTGGCAGGCGGCCAGGTGGCCGCCGGCGTACTCGGTCAGCGGCGGCTCGGAGCTGCGGCAGATGTCGGTGGCACGCGCGCAACGCGGGTGAAAGCGGCAGCCGGACGGCGGGTTGATCGGGTTCGGAACCTCGCCGGAGACCAGCGGCCGCGTGCGCGCGCGGTTCTCCTTGGGGTCGGGGATCGGGATCGCGGCCAGCAGCGCCGAGGTGTAGGGATGGATCGGCTTGCCGTACAGCTCCTCGGCGGGCGAGACCTCCATCAGCTTGCCCAGGTACATCACCGCGATCCGGTCCGACACGTGACGCACGACGCTGAGGTCGTGGGCGACGAACATGTAGGTGAGATGCAACTCGTCCTGCAACTCGTCGAGCAGGTTGATCACCTGCGCCTGGATCGAGACGTCGAGCGCCGAGACCGGCTCGTCGAGCAGGATCAGCTTGGGGTCGACCGCGAGCGCGCGGGCGACCCCGATGCGCTGGCGCTGACCGCCGGAGAACTCGTGCGGGAAGCGATTGAGGTGCTCCTGCTGGAGTCCGACGCGCGTCAGCAGCGAGCGGCTCTCGGCTTCGACGCGGTCGCGCGGGACGCCGCGCAGCCGCAGCGGCGTGGCGAGGATCTGGCCGACGCGCTTACGTGGGTTCAGCGACGCCTGCGGGTCCTGGAAGACCATCTGCATCTCGCGCCTGATCGGCTCCAGCTGCTTGCGCCCGGCCGCCGTGATCTCGCTGCCGCGGAAGCGGATCGCACCGCCGGTGGGAGCGATGAGGCGCACGAGCGTGCGGATCAGGGTCGTCTTGCCGCACCCGGATTCGCCGACGATCCCAAGCGTCTCCCCTTCGTGCAGCACGAACGAGACGTCATCGACGGCGTGCACATGACCGGTCGTGCGGTCGATGATCACGCCCGACTTGATCGGGAACAGCACCCGCAGGTGCTCGACCTCCATCAGCGGCGTGCCGGCGCCGGCCGCGTCGATGGAGCCGGCCGGCGAGGGTGCCGGCGCGGGTGCGCGCGAGCCGGAGATTCGCGTAGCGAATCTCCCAGGGCATCGCGCAGCGATGCCCGGCGCCGCGCAGCGATGCCCCGCTGTCGCTCAAGAGATCACCGGCTCGGGGCTCGCCAGTCCGATCTGATCGCCGACCTGGCGCAGCGTGCGCTTCTGGTCGCTCGTCAGCCAGCAGCGGTCGCGGTGCCCGGGGTCCTCCGGCAGCCGCGCGCTCAGCTCCGGCACCTCGGTGCAGCGATCGTACGCGTGCGGGCAACGAGGCCGGAAGTGGCAACCCGCCGGCGGGCGCAGCAGCGATGGCGGCATCCCCGCGATTGCCGGCAGGCGTTGCCCGTGATCGCGGTCGATCCGCGGGATCGACCCGAGCAGGCCCCACGTGTACGGGTGCTGCGGGTCGTAGAACAGCTGGTCGAGCGTTCCCTGCTCGACCACACGGCCCGCGTACATGACCAGCACGCGGTCGGCGATGTCGGCCACGACCCCGAGGTCGTGCGTGACCAGGATGATCCCGGCGGAGGTCTGCTCGCGCAAGGTCCGCAGTTCCTCCATGATCTGCGCCTGGATCGTCACGTCGAGCGCGGTCGTGGGCTCGTCTGCGATCAGCAGCTTCGGCGAGCACGACAGCGCCATCGCGATCATCACCCGCTGGCGCATGCCGCCGGAGAACTCGTGCGGGTAGGAGCGCAGGCGCTCGCGCGCGCGCGGGATGCCGACCCGCTCCATCAGCTCCGCGGCGCGATCCATCGCCTGCGCCTTGCTGATCTGGCGGTCGTGGACGCGGATCTGCTCGACGATCTGCTTTCCGATCCGGTAGACCGGGTCGAGCGAGCTCATCGGGTCCTGGAAGACCATCGCGATCGAGCCGCCGCGCACCTTCTGCAGGTCGGCCTCGGAGGCCGACAGCAGCTCCTTGCCGTCGAGCTTCGCGCTGCCCTCGATCTTCGCGTTGGGCCCGCGCGTGAGCCCCATCAGCGTCATCGCGCTGACCGATTTGCCGGAACCCGACTCGCCGACGATCGCCACCACCTCGCCGCGATCGACCGTGAACGAGACGCCGTCGACCGCGCGCACGATGCCGTCCTCGGTGGCGAACGACACCCGCATGTCCGCGACCTCCAGCAAGCGTGAGGCGCTCGCTGCAGGCACCTGCTGATCGCTGGACGCGGCGCTCATACGCCGAGCCGGATGCGCGGATCCAGGAGCGAGTAGACGATGTCCATCACGGCCTGCACGAACACGACGGCAAACGCCAGGAACAGCGTGATCACCATGATCGTGATGATGTCGAGATTCCCGATCGCCGTGGCGGTGAGCTGGCCGACCCCGTGCAGGCTGTACACCGACTCGGTCAGGATCGCGCCGCCGCCGATCACGACCGCTACGTCGAGTGCCCACAGCGAGAAGATCGGGATCAGGCTGTTGCGCAGGACGTGGCGAATCAGCACCTGCCGACCGGACAGCCCCTTGGCCTTGGCGGTGCGCACGTAGTCCTCGTTGATCGTGTCGAGGATCGTCGAGCGCAGGATCCTCGAATAGAAGCCGACGAACAGCACCGACAGCGTGATCCACGGCAGGATCATGTGCGTCAACCATTGCCACGGGCTGGTCGTGAACGGCACGTAGCCGCCGAGCGGGAAGATGTTCGTTTTGTAGCCGAGGAAGTAGATGAACAGGGCGCCGAGGAAGAACGGCGGCATCGAGACGCCGACCATCGAAGCCACCGTCAGCACCCGGTCGGCGGCGCGCCCGGCTTTCATCGCGGCGATCGTGCCGACCACGATCGAAGTCAACAACCACAGGATCCCGGCTCCGATCGCGAGCGACAGCGTCGCCGGCAGACCCTGTCTGATCTCGGTCAGGACGTTGAATGCCTGCGTGTAGGAGTAAGCCTGGCCGGTGAAGATGTTCTTCATCGTGCGCAGGTACTGGACCCAGAGCGGCTTGTTGAAGCCGTACTTGACCTCGATCTGATGGATCTCGGCAGTACTCGCGGTGCGCCCGGCGAGGCGGAACGCCGGGTTGCCGTTGGGGATCGCCTCGAACAGGAAGAACGTCAGCACCGAGATCAGGAACATCACCAGCAGCATCATCAGCAACCGGCGCACGATGAACCGAGCCATCGTCAGTCCTCGGCGCGTCGCATCAGCGACCGATCCGGACCTTGGAGCGCGGGTCGAGTGCGTCGCGCAGCCCGTCGCCGAACACATTGATCGACAGCACCGTCGCCACCAGCATGATCCCGGGCGCGAGCACCAGGTGGAAAGCCGCCGGGATCAGGTCGATCCCGTCCGAGATCATCGTCCCCCAGGAGGCGTTGGGCGGCCGCACGCCGGCGCCGAGGTAGGTGAGCGCCGCCTCGAGCAGGATCGCGTTGGCGAGGATCAGCGGGATGAACACGACGATCGTCGATGACAGGTTGGGCAGGATCTCGCTGAACATGATCCGCATGTCGCTGAGCCCCTGCTGGCGCGCCGCGTCGATGAACTCGCGCTCGCGCAGGCTCAGCACCTGGGCGCGGACCGGCTTGGCGACGTACGGTATGTAGACGAAGCCGATGATCCCGGCGACCACGAAGTTGTTGGAGCTGTGCAACGGGCCGATGCCGTCGACCGCGAGCACGGTTCCGATCGCGATCCCGAGCACGATCACCGGATAGGCCCAGATGATGTCGAGCCCGAGGTTGGCGACGAGGTCGATCAGCCCGCGGAAGAAGCCGGCCACGATCCCGACGATCACCGCCAGCACCATCGTGATGAAGGTTGCGACGAAGCCGATCTCGAGCGAGGTGCGCCCGCCGTAGAGCAGCCTGACGGCGACGTCCCGCCCGAGTTCGTCAGCGCCGAGGAAGTAGTGGTGGATGTTCCAGGTCGGCCCGATCGGGATGTCGGTCGGGCTGACGATGTCGACCGCCTTGCCGCCGATCGTGATCGTCCCGGTGACGTTGCTGGTGGACGGGCTGACGTGTGCGATGTCGTTGGCGTAGACCGGCGCCAGCAGGCACAACAGCACGATCACCAGGAACAGCCCGCCGAAGAACAGTGCCACGCGATTACGGCGCAGCCTGCGCGCCGCCAGGCGCCAAGGCCCGGTGCCGGGTGGCAGCTCCTCGGCCTCGGCGACGAGCTCCGGGGGGAGCTCGGAGGAAGTCGTGGCGGCGACACCGGGTGGTTGAGTGGATGGCATAAATGGCGAAGGGCCGAGACAGATTACCTGTCCCGGCCCTCCGGTTGTGTCGATTGGTCCGCTGCTCTACTTCAACGAGAACGAGGTGAAATCCCAGCCGTACTCGGGCTGGAACACGAGGTCGTTGTAGTTGACACGGTCAGACGCGAACTCGGGGAACGTCTGGTAGCCGAACACGGCGACGTAGGCCTTCTTCGCCACGTACTCGTCGAGCGCCTGCCACTGCGGGACGGCGCTGCTCAGCTGCGCGGTCGGCACCGGTGAGAGCTTCGTGACCTCTGAGTTGATGTGCGCGTCGTTGGTCTCGCCGAAGTTCTCGTTGTCGGTCGGCAGGATCGAGCTCCCGTCCAGCAGCACCCCGTAGAAGTCGACGGGGTTCGGGAAGTCCATGTTCCAGTCGGCAAAGCCGGTCTGGGGATGGAGCTTCAGCTCGCCGATCGTCGTGAAGTAGGTCGCGTCGGCGATCACCTTCTGCGTCGCCTTGAAGCCGATCTCGTTCAGGTACTGCGTGTAGTAGGTCATCCACTGCTGGCGCGGCGAACGGCCCTGACTCCAGACGGTCACGGGATAGCCTGCCAGCCCCGACTGCTTCAGGAGCGCCTTCGCCTTGGCGATGTTGCCGGTGAACGTCGAGTTGCTGTACGGGCAGGGTGCGGTCGGATGCCCCGGCACGTATGGCGGCAGGAAGTAGCAGGCCGGGATCAGCGTTCCCGACCCGAGCCGCACGAAAGCCTGCTCGTTGAGGCCGGTGACGACCGCCTCACGCGCGAGTTGGCTGTTGAACGGCTTCTCCTGCGCATTCAGGAAGATGTAGTAGGTCGAGCCGCCGAGGTCGACCAGCTTGAACCTGGTCGCCGCCTGCGAGTGGATCTGCGGCAGCAGGCTGCCCGGGATCGTGTCGGCCCAGTCGAAGAAGTCGGCTGAGTTGTTCAACACGGCCTCGGCGTTGGCGGCCACGTTGGAGTCGATCTTGGCGTCGACTGTGACCTTACCGGCGGGGATCCCCGGAATGTCGTAGCTGGCCCACTTGGGGTTCGGGACGGCCGTGAACGAGGTGTTCGGGACGACGTTCGTGACGTAGTAAGGGCCGACGCCCGACGGCGGGCTGGACGACTCGTTCTTGGTCAGCGACGCGGTCGCCGGGTCGATCAGGCCCAGGGTCGGCTCCGCGAGCACGTTGTCGAACGGCCCGTACGGCGCCGTCAAGTGGATCGTGATCTGCCCCGTCGCGTCATCGGTGGTGATCCCGGAGATCCCGCTGGCCTTGCCGTTGGAATAGGCGGTGCCGCCGACGATCACGGGCGTGATGAATGTGCCCGAGCCGCCCCACGGTGCCTTGATCGCGCGCTCGACGGCGTAGGTGAAGTCGCTCGCGACGACCGGCTTGCCGTCGGAGAAGTCCAGGCCCTTGCGCAGCGTGCAGGAGTAGGTGTCGCCGTTGTCGCTGACGACCGGCAGGGCGGTGCACAGGCCTGGGATCAGGACGGTGCCGGCGGTGCCGCTGGCGTGCGCGTACGTCAGCAGGCCGGTGTAGGCGAGCCAGTTGATCTCGGCGCCCTGCGTCGTGTAGTCGAACGCCGGGTCGAGCGACTGCGGCGCCACTCCATACAGGAACGTGACCGTGCCGCCTGCCTTCGCCGGGGTGCTCGACGTGGCGGACGCAGATGACGAACTGCTCGTACTCGACGAGCTGCCGCACGCGGCCAAGGCGGTGGCCGCGAGGACCACGAACAGGCCGGTCAGCAACGACCGTGATTGTGTTCTCACTACTGCTCCTCCTAGAAGTTTGCGCTGAAGCGTGCTTGGTGCTTGGCGGAAATCTAATCTCCGTGCGCTGATTTGTCGCGTCGCCGGTGGCTGGCCTAATCAAGCGCCAACACATTTCGTTGCGGTTTGCGGGCAGCGAAAAGCCTGGCGCCCGCGGTGACCATGCGGTACGCTGCGGGCGGTTGGAGCGGACGTCGAGCGTCCCACCGCCACCACCGACGGCCGCCGGGGGCCGGGCCAAGTTTGCGTGAACGTAGGACAGATTGAGCGCCACAGATACCGAGACGGGTCCCCTCAGCGAGGACGGCGAGCCGACGCCGCTGATCGGCTTCGAGCTCAATGGGCGCATCGGCACGATCACGCTGCGCAACGAGAGCCGCCGCAACGCCCTCTGCAAGCAGATGCTCGGCGAGATCCGCGAGGTGCTCGACGAGTTCCACCATCAACAGGTGCGGGCGGTGGTGCTGCGCGCCGGGCCGGACGTGAAGGTCTGGTCGGCCGGTCACGACATCCGCGAGCTGCCCCGCGACGGCTCCGATCCGATGCGCTACGCGGACCCGCTCGAGCAGGCGTTGCGTGCGATTCGCAAGCATCCCGCGCCGGTGATCGCGATGATCCACGGTTCGGTCTGGGGCCTGGCGACCGACCTGACGCTGTCCTGCGACTTCATCGTCGCCGACCACAGCGCCCAGTTCGCGATCACCGCCGTCGACCTGGGGCTGCCGTACAACGCCAGCGGCATCCAGAACTTCATCATGCGCGTGGGCGCGCACATCGCGCGCCAGATGTTCTTCACCTCCGAGCCGATCCGCGCCCAGGAGGCGCTGCAGCACGGCATCATCAACTACCTCGTCGAGGAGTCCGAGCTCGAGCGCCACACCTACGCGCTCGCCGAGCGCCTGGCGAGGAAGTCGCCGCTGGCGATCAGCGTGATCAAGGAGCAGATCCGGATCCTCGCCGAGGCGCACCCCGTGTCGGCGACGACCTTCGAGCGGATCGAGGGGCTGCGCAACCGCGTCTACGACTCCGACGATTACCTGGAGGGGATCGCCGCCTTCCTGGAGAAGCGCCGCCCGGCGTTCCGCGGCCCCTCGCCGGACGATCCGGTGCCCTCCGACCACTATTAGCCGCGCGCCTGCGGGTGCCCTTAGCCGGACGCGCGCCAGGGCAGCATCGACCCGGCGGTCAGTGCTGTTGTTCAGGGCCCGCCGGCCCTGAACAACTCAGACCGTCGCCGGCGGGGCGTTCACGAACGTCGTCTCGCGCTCGAATGACGCGCTCAGCTCATCGGTGAGTCGCGGCGCCAGCGCCAGGAACGCGGAAACGAGCTCAGGGTCGAACTTCACGGCGCTGTTGCGCCGGATCTCCTCCAGCACCTCGTCGAGTGGCCAGGCCTCCTTGTAGGGTCGCTGCGACAGCAGCGCGTCGTACACGTCGACGACGGCGCAGATGCGACCGACGAGCGGTATCTGCTCGCCCTGGAGCCCGGCCGGATAGCCGCTGCCGTCCCAGTTCTCGTGGTGGGTGAGTGCGATCGTCTCGGCCATCTGCACGAGCGGGTTGGCCGAGCCGGCGAGGATCCGGGCGCCGATCGTGGTGTGGCTCTTCATGATCTCCCACTCGGCCTCGTCGAGCGCGCCCTCCTTGAGCAGGATGCTGTCGGGGATCCCGATCTTGCCGATGTCGTGCGCGAGGCTGGCGTACGACAGCATGCGGGCCTGCTGCTCGCTCCATCCCAGATGTAAAGCGAGTCGCTGGCAGAGCACGCCGATCCGGTAGATGTGCTCGCCCGTCTCCGTGTCACGCGATTCGACTGATTGCGCCAGGCGCTGGATCAGCTCGCGCTGGCTGTCCTGCAACTGGCGCGAGAACGCGTTGCGTTCGGTGTTCGCCGCCCCGTAGTTGGTCGCGAGCATCCCGACCGTCCCGATCCCCCAGGCCACGATCGGGTAGCTGACCGTCAGCACGGTGCCCGCATCGAACGCGAGTTGGACGATCAGCAGGTAGGCGCCGGCCACGCCGGTGGCGAGCAGCGCTGAGACCAGCAGGCGGAACCTGACCGAGGCGAGCGGGGCCACCAGCGCGCACAGCAGGATCGCGGCGACCGCCAGCCAGGAGGGGCCGGGGTTGAGTGGGTTGCCGTGCAGCGCGGTCCAGATCGCGTTGGCTTGCACCTCGACCCCGGCCATCGGCGAGTCGCCTGTTGTCGAGGTCGCATGGAAATCCCCCAATATGGTCGGCGACGCGGCGCCGATCACGACGATCTTGCCAGCGAACAGCTTCGCATCGAAGTGCCCACTCCAGACGTCGGAAAAGGACACCGTCCGGATCGTGTCCGGCGGACCGCGAAAGGCGATCAGGGCGCTGTCGTGCTGGAAGCGCGCGCGGCTGATCGGGTCTCCGGCCATCTGCGCGGTCGCCACCGCGAAGCTCTTGATGCCCAGCATCAGGTACGGGTAGCTGCGGATCACGCTGTCTGCGTCAGCCGGCAGGTTCGCCGTCGCGGCGACGGCACCGACCGCGCGCAGGTTTGCCTCGCCGCCGAGCACGTTGGTCTGTCCGGCGGCGTCGACTTCGGTGGTCGCCAGCACCACGTGCCCGGCGCGGCCAACCGCGTCGTAGAGCGCGTCGTCATCCGCATTGTCGGTCGGCTCGGTGAGCTGGATGTCGACGGCGATCACGCGCGCGCCGGCGCGGTGCAGGTTGTCGATCACGCGCGCCTCGTAGCGGCGCGGAAACGGCCACTGGGCGTCAATGCTCGGCGCTCGCTTGTGCAGCGAGGTGAAGTAGTCGAAGGTCGGATCGTCGATCCCGACGACCACCATGCCGGACGGCGCGGGCTCGGCGCCGCGCACGGCGAAGCGGTAATCGAGCGTCGTGTTCTCGAGTTGCGGCCAGGCTTGCAGTGCGTACGGCACCAGTCCCCCGATCACGGCCAGCGCGGCCGCGACGCTGACCGCAAGCGCTTTCGTTGTAGGTGCGAGGCGGCGCTTCACGCTCGGTGCCCCCGCGGCGCGCTCAGGGCTTGGCTAGATAGCCGTGGCCCGCACGCACCAGCACCGTGTGGTGGTTGTGGACGTCCTCGACGCTGACGCGCCCCTGCTTGACGAACGTGAGCGTGCCGTCGCAGCCGTTGACGGTCTCCCAGACGGTCCCGCGCACGGTCGCGACGCTGTTCTGTCCGCGGGTGCTGTATCGGCCGTTGTCGTCCTTCGCCCAGAGACTGGGAGCAGGCTGGGGCTTCTTCTTGCCGGCGCTCGCGCTGACGGCGCTGACGGCGCTGATGGCGCTGACGGAGCTGACGGAGCTGATGGCGCTGACCGCGCCAATCGCCCGCAGCCGCGCGATTTCGTAGCTCGTGAGCCACGGCAAGCCGCCGCCGCTACTGCTGGCAGCGCCGTTGCCACTACGACGGCGATGGCGCGCCGGCGCCGGGCAGCCGCCCGGGGCCGGGAGCGTGAAGGTCGTCAAGCCGGCTTGGGAAATGCTCTGGCCGACCACGAAGCTGCCCCGCCACGCGATCGCCGACTGCGTGCGCCCGCCGCGCAGCGCCGTGGTCAGATCGACGACGCCGTGGCTGGCGTTGATCTGCGACCCGATCGGGATGTCCTCGTTTGCCGCCAGCGGGGTCGCTGTGCGCGCGCCGGGAGCCCTGACCAGCACGGTGCCCGAGACGACGCCGGCGACGGCCGTGTGACCGATCGCCGGGGGCGTCATCGGCGCCGTCACGGGCGTCGTCACGGGCGTCGTCACGGGCGTGGTCGGCGGCGTGGTAGGCGCCGTGGTCGTCGCGCTCTGCGTCACGAATGTCGTGTCCTCGCCGTCGCTGGTTCCCGCGACGCATCCGCCACAGTTGCTGGCAACGAGCCGGTAGTGGTAGAGCGTTCCGGGTGTCAACCCGGTCAGGACCTCAGACACGGCGTGCTGCGAGCTGTCTGATCCGACCGCCAGATCAGCTCCCGGGACGCGCCCCCCGTAGGTGGTGCTCGTGCCCCAGTCGAAGTGGTAGGTGGTGGGTTGGCCGTCGGGATCGACGGTGCCGCTGAGCGTGGCGGTGCTCTGGCCGATGGCGCTCGGCGCTCCGGTGGTGGCCGTGGGCGGGAACGCGTTGCCGTTATTGCTCGGCGCGACCGTCAGGACCCCGATCTGGCCGTGGTGGCCGATCTCGGTGAACCACACGTTGCCGTCGGGATCCGTCGTGATTCCCTGCGGATGGCCGTCCGGCGTCGGCGTCGGCAGCTCGGAAATCGCGCCCGAGGTGCTGATCCACCCGATCCGGCCGGGATCCCCGGCTTCTGTGAAGTACAGGCTGCCACCCGGACTCGAGGTGATCCCGGTCGGCGCGCTGTCAGGGCTCAGGCCCGCGGTGAACTCGGTGATCTGGCCGCTCGGAGTGATCCGCCCGATACGGCCTGGGTTAGCGGACTCCGTGAACCAGAGGTTCCCGTCCGGGCCCGCCGTGATCGCCGTCGGGTTGCTGTCGGGCGTGAGCCCTTTGGTGAACTCGGTGATCGTTCCATCCGGGGTGATCCGCCCGATCGCGCCCGGCCAGGCCTGCTGCGTGAACCAGAGGTTCCCGTCCGGGCCGGCCGTGATCGCAGTCGGTGCGTCGAGCGTGTTCAGGCCGGTGGTGAAGTCTGTGATCGTGCCGCTGGGCGTGATGCGTCCGATCCCGTCGAGGAAGCCCGACTCGGTGAACCAAAGGTTTCCGTCCGGACCCACCGCGATCGAGCCCGGCTCCCTGCCTCCGGGTACCCAGGTCTGGGTAAGGGCGCCGTCCGTCGTCAGCCGGGCGATCCTCTGGGCCCCTGGCTCGGTCATCCACAGGTTGCCGTCGGGGCCAGCGACGATCCCCTGCGCCGGGCCGTCGAGCCCCGGGTACTCGGAGAACGAACCGTCGACCGTGACGGCGCCGACTTCGTTGGTCGCGATCTCCGTGAACCACAGGCGCCCGTCAGGTCCGGAGGTGATCGCGAGCGGTCCGCGGTCGTAGCCGGGCAGTCCGTATTCGGTGATCGGGGAAGCCGCCGCCGTCGCCGCGGCACACGACGCCAGCATCACCGCGAGCGCCGCAACACGCACTGAATTCCTGACGAGACGCACAGTCTCTATTCGGCGGGTCTTCGGCTCGCCTTGAGCGGCTGATCCAGCGAATCTCTGCTGCAGGCCGGTCTTGATGCACAAGATATGTGGCTTCCCCGCTTGCCTTCGCCGCCGGAGCGATCACAATGGGTAGGAAAGCTGCCCTGAGAATGAGCCTCGCACCGACCAATCGCCTGATCGCTGTATGGGACCGGGTGGTGTGCGGGGTTGACGGGACCGCCGCCAGCCTGCACGCCGCCCGTCAGGTCGCGGCGCTGATGCCGGCGTCGAGCCAGCTGATGCTTTGCGTCGTCGTCGACCCGGCGAAAGCGCAGGCCCGCGGGATGTCGAAGCAGCACCAGGTCAGCGCCGCCGAGGATGCGCTGGCACAGGTGCGTGCCGAGATCGCCGGCGCTCACGACGCCGGCGTACACCTGCGTGAGGGAGCTCCGACCAGGGTACTGCTGCACGAATGCAACGCCGAGCGCGCCACGCTGCTGGCGTTCGGCGCTCACGGCGGTGGACCCGATGCCGCGAGCGTCGTCAGCGTCGCCGCGGGCGTGTTCAAGAAAGCCAGTTGCTCGATGCTGATCGCCCACGACGGCGATCGAGCGGGGGCGCCCGCCGACGGCGGCATCGTCGTCGGCTTCGACGGTTCGGACGGCGCGCTCGACGCGCTGAGCGTGGCGCGCGAGTTGTCTGTGCGCCTGTCGCTGCCCGCGCGTGTGCTCGTCGCCACCGGCGACGGCGATCGGCTGCAAGCCGGCTGGCGGGAGGACTGGCTCGAGTCAGGGTTCACCGTCAGCGAAGATCCGCGTCCCGCGCTCGACGCGCTACTCGACGCATCCGCCGCTGCCGGCCTGCTGATCCTCGGCAGCAGCAGCCGCCGCGGCGTGCCCGTGCTCACGCCCGCCGCTCAGGGTGTCGCCGAACGCGCGAGCTGCCCGGTCCTGATCGTGCGCTGAGCGCTTAGAAAGGCTCTTCTGGCGCACCAGAAGACGAAGGCCAGCCTGACCTTACGCGCGAAACCCAGCGCTGACGCGTTGTAGCTCGTGGTTGCTGATGACGCGATCGATCAGGCCGTACTCCAGCGCTTGCTGGGCGGTGAAGAAGCGGTCGCGCTCCATGTCCTCGTGTACGCGCTGCACCGTCTGATGCGTGTGCTGTGCGTAGATCTCCTCGACGTGCTCGCGCAGGTCGAGGATCTCCCTCGCGTGGATCTCGATGTCGGCCGACTGTCCCTGGAATCCGCCCGATGGCTGATGGATCAGGATGCGGCTGTTGGGCAGCGCCATGCGCTTGCCGGCGCTGCCGCCGGCCAGCAGCAGGGAGCCCATGCTCATCGCGACCCCGAAGCAGATCGTCTGCACGGCCGGCTTGATGAACTGCATCGTGTCGTAGATCGCGAGCCCGGAGTAGATCACCCCGCCGGGCGAGTTGATGTAGATCGAGATGTCCTTGTCGGGATCCTCGCTCTCCAGGTGCAGGAGCTGCGCGACGACCAGGTTGGCGACGTCATCGTCGATCGGCGTGCCGACGAACACGATCCGCTCGTTCAGCAGTCGCGAGTAGATGTCGAACGAGCGCTCGCCGCGGGCGCTCTGCTCGATGACCATCGGGATTAGGGGCATCGCTATCCTTTCGACAACGAATTGGTTGTCAAATACACGATAGCAACCAAGTGGTTGTCAAAGGAGGATCGTATGCCCGTACGCCGTGAGATCGAGGTGCAAGCGCCGCCGGAGGAGGTCTGGAAGGCGCTCGTGGATGCCGACCGCCGCGCCGACTGGCTCGGCGAGGAAGGCCGTGAGATCGACGTCGAGGAGGTCCAGGCGCCGAGTCGTCTGGTCTGGTGGTGGTCATCAGGCGACGGACTCCAGACGCGCGTCGAGGTGCGGATCGTCGGCGTGCCGGCCGGTTCTCGGGTGCTCGTCACCGAGAGCATCCCGGCGTTCCCGCTGCCGGCGCTCGCAGCCTGCTTCACCGTGGTGGCCGTTTGAGCGACGCAGTCGGAGCGGTGTTCGCGGCGCTGTCGGATCCGACCCGGCGGTGGATGCTGGACACGCTGATCCGTGAGGGCTCTACCAGCGCCCCGGCGCTGGCCGGCGAGCTGCCGATCAGCCGCCAGGCGGTTGCCAAGCATCTGGCTGTGCTCGATCGCGCGGGCCTGCTCGAGCGGGCCGATGGTTCCGGGCGCGAGGTCCGCTACCGGCTACGCGAGGGGGCGATCCATCAAGCCGCCGCCTGGATCGCCCAGACTGAGCAGCGCTGGGATCAACGGCTCGAGCGTCTCAAGAGCAGCGTCGAGAGCGATTCCAAAGCGGCCGCCGGCTGACGGCATGCTGCGGACATGGACCTGTTGCCGGCTGCCGGCATGTTAGGTCGCGCGCACCGATTCCAGCACTAATCAAGCGATCGGGCCAAGACCTTCCTACGCTTGGTTTAGGACTAATTCCTGCGCGCGCCCTTTAGGGCGTGTCCTCTTACTTGGTCAGGGCGCCGGCCGGCAGCACGTAACGTTGCGGCGCCCGCCGTCCCGCGGTCGCGCCGTCGGCGATCCGGGTCCCGTGCAGCCCGAGCGCTCGTCCCGGTGCGGCCGCCGTCTCCGGCTCGCCCGCATGCGTGGTGATCCACGCGATCAAGTCAGGGAAGTCCGACCCAGCCGCGAGCAACGCCGCGCGTTCGATTACCTGCCCACCCGACGGGTGCGGTCGCGCGAGTCGTGAGAGCAAAACGCGGATCTCGGACTCGTCCATACCGAACAGCGTAGTCCCTATCCCGAGCGGGCGCCAGTACCCCGGCGCGATCCGCTCCAGAGCCAGCCGACCGATCCCGCCGGCAGCGCCCCTGTGACGGCTATTCGCGGGGTAATTGAGACAGGCTCTAAGGTGCCCTAAGGGCGCCCTAAGCCGCGAACAGCGGTTCGGCGGCCTGCTCAGCCCACTCGATCGCGGACATGTAGAGCATGCCGGCATCGGGGAGGATCGACTCGGCGAGCTCGAACTCACCGGTCTCGAGCGCCGTCACGCATTCGAGCAACTGCCCGGCCGGACCCACGTGCCTGATCAGGGCCTCCCGCAGGTCTCGCGCGAGCGGGATGTTGGCGAGGGCATCCTCCATCGGGGTGTCGAGCAGCGCGTCGATCACCGAGAACAGGCCGACCGTGAACCACTCGTTGGCAGCATTCCCCTCGAGGTGGTCTTCGCCCGCCAGCTCGCAGAAGCGCGCGTGGATCAGCGCGGTGACGGTCAGCTCCTTCGGCTTGTCCTCGATGCTGGCGAACAGCGTCAGGGCCGCCCAGCGCTTCAGCTTGTCGAGGCCGAGCAGCGTCAGCGCCTGGCCGAGCGAACGCACCGGCTGGCCCAGCCCGAAGAACGCGGAGTTGATGTAGCGCAGGAGCCGCACGCTCAAGCCGACGTCGAGCACGATCTCGCGCTGCACTTCGTCGAACTCCACGCCCGGATCCTGCAGGACGCCGAGCACGTGCAACACAGCCAGCCGGTTCGCGTCGATCCGCGTACCGTGCATGATCTCCGGCCGGCGGAAGAAATAGCCCTGGAACAGCTCGCAGCCCAGCTGCCGGCAGAAAGCGTGGTCGCGCTGATTCTCGACCCGCGTCGCCACCAGCGTCGCGCCGTAGCGCTTGGCGCGGGCCACCTCGCTGGCGAATTGCTCGCGGCCGAGGTCGACCAGATCGAGCTTGACGTAGTCGGCGATCCGCAACAGCTCCGCGGTGTCCGGGCCGTGCCGGAAGTTGTCGAGGGCCACCTTGTTGCCGTGCTGCTGAAGCTCCACCAACTCGGCGATCAGCTCGTCGTCGATGATTTCGCCTTTGAGGATCTCGATCACCGCCCGGCGCGGCCATAGACGCGCGAGACCCTCGACTACGAAGTCCCGTGAGACCTTGATCCATGCGCCGCGCGCGCCCACGATCTGTTTGAGACCGATCTCGGTAAACGAGTTCAGCACGACCGTCGCCGTCGCCTCGTTGTTGTCGCTGAACGCTGCCCGGTTCGCCTGCCCATCCCGGAACAGCAGCTCATATCCGGTCACACGCTGCTTGCGATCGAAGATCGGTTGTCGCGCCGCATACACCTTGTCCATGCCACATCCCGCCCTTTCCCGTGAGCAGCCATGGCGCTCCGACTTCCCCGCTTCCCCTGGGAAGCCTCTGTCTCGAAACGCGCCCTTTACCGACCTTTGTCTGATTTCGATTATCGGCAGCCTGCAGCGACACGTGAGCCCGCGCCGGCGATGATCGACGGTCACACCAGCGAGCGCGTGTGCGCGGCCGCGACCGCGCCGGGCTGCGAAGCGCCA
The DNA here is from genome assembly GCA_963709135.1 of uncultured Solirubrobacterales bacterium. Classification (GTDB taxonomy): domain Bacteria; phylum Actinomycetota; class Thermoleophilia; order Solirubrobacterales; family Solirubrobacteraceae; genus Palsa-465. Next base: position 278,477 of record CAVPVI010000019.1, read on the forward strand.
TCTACTCTTGGTTGGCGCCGGCGCGCATACGTGGGAAGATGCGGTTGAGTTCGCCAAGCCGGCAGGGGTGCGGCGGGAGCGCAGGCGAGCGGGAGAGCAAACGTGAGCGCCGTTGACTTGATCAGGTTTGAGCGCGTCGGCGCTGTGGCGCAGATTGATAGGGGCCTGAGCGCGACGCTGCATGGTGAGGCTCTGCGTGTCGAGCTCGTGCGCGACGACGTCGTGCGCGTGAAGATCAGCCGCGGCGGTGTGTTCGACGAGGTCCCGAGCTTCGCAGTGTGCGTCGATCCGCTGGCGGCGGACGTGAGCTTCACGGTCGAGCGCGACGAGGGCGTGATCCGGCTGCGGACGGCGGCGCTGGTCGCCTCGTTGTGGCTGGATCCGTTTCGGCTCGATGTCCACCGCGCCGATGGCAGCGCCGTAGTGCAGGCCGCACGGAACGGCGCCGGTGCGTACTGGGGCTACGCGATGCTCAACGACGCCTTCGCGATCCGCCGCTGCTGGCGGCCCGGCGACGCGATCTATGGCCTTGGGGAGAAGTCCGGCGCCCACAACCGCAGCGGTCGCAACTTCACGCTGTGGAATACCGACGTGCACGATCCCGTGAGCACGCTGGAGTTCACGGCCGGTCATCCGCCCGGCGATCCGCGCCGGGACCGCATGAGTCCCGAGTTCGACCCCTATTACGTCTCGATCCCGTTCTTCTACCACCAGGATCAAAGCGGCAGGATGGCCGCGTCGTTCCTCGACAACGGCTACCGCGCGACCTACGACTTCTCCGCGGCCGCGGATTACTCGATCAAGTTCGAGGGAGGGCAGTACACCGAGTACATCTTCGCGGGACCCGAGATCGCAGACATCCTCTCGGCGTACACGTGGCTGACGGGGCGCATGGCGCTGCCGCCATTGTGGTCGCTCGGCTACCACCAGTCACGCTGGCATCCATATACGCAGGACGAGGTCGAGGCGCTGGCTCGCCGCCATCGCGAGCACGCGATCCCTTGCGACACGCTGTGGCTCGACATCGATTACATGGATGGCTACCGCGTGTTCACCTGGAACCCCGACCGCTTTCCTGACCCCGCGGGAATGCTCGCTCGCCTCGCCGCCGACGGCAGGCGTGTGGTGACGATCATCGATCCTGGTGTCAAGTCAGAACCCGGCTACTGGGTGTTCGACCAGGCGGTGGAGCGCGATCTCCTGTGCCGCACCGAAGGCGGCGGCATCTATGTCGGACAGGTGTGGCCCGGCAACACGTCGTTCCCGGATTTCGTCAAGCTCGATACGCGCACCTGGTGGGGGGAGCTCAACGCTGCGCACGTGAAGTCAGGGATCGCCGGTATCTGGAACGACATGAACGAGCCCGCGACGGGCGCGATTGCGCCGACGCGCATGCGCTTTGACGGCGGCCGCTGCTCGCACGAGCGCTACCACAACCAGTACGCGCTGTTGATGGCGATGGGCACGACCGCCGGCCTGCGGGACGCAATGCCGGAGCTGCGCCCGTTCGTTCTATCTCGCGCAGGCTTTGCCGGCATCCAGCGCTACGCGGCCAACTGGATGGGCGACAACCTCTCGCGCTGGGATCACCTGTGGCTGAGCATCCCGATGGCGATGGGCCTGGGCCTGTCCGGGCAGCCATTCGTCGGCGCCGACGTGGGCGGCTTCTTCGGCCACGGCAACGCCGAGCTGTTCCTGCGTTGGTTGCAGTACGGAGTGTTGACGCCGTTCTGTCGCAACCACTCGCACATCGACAACGCCGATCAGTACGTATGGGCATGGGGAGACGCCGTCCTGAACATGGGACGCGACGCGATCGCGCTGCGCTACAGGCTGTTGCCTTACATCTACGCCGCGTTCGTGCGCGCCACCGAAACCGGCGCCCCGGTCCAGCGTCCGCTGGTCTTCGATCATCAATACGACCCAGCGGTCCGTGACATCGACGACGAGTTCCTGTTCGGCTCCGACCTGCTCGTCGCGCCCGTGCTGGCCGCCGGTCAGACCGCTCGCCAGGTGTACCTTCCGCACGGCGATTGGTACGACTGGCACAGCGGCGAGCTGATCGGCGGGGCGCGCTACGTGCTCGCCCCCACCCCGATGGATCGAATCCCGCTGTATGCCCGGGGCGGGGCGGTGATCCCGATGTGGCCGACCGCCCCGGCGTCGACTGCCAGGCATCACCCCGACGTGATCGAATTGCACGCGTTCGTGCCGGCCGTCGACGGTACGCACGCGTCGATCCTGCAGGAGGACGACGGCGTCAGCATCGCGGCGCTGCAGGGAGCCCGATACCGCACGACTTTCACGCTCACGCGCCGCGGTCCCAGGATCGTGCTCCACGCGCAGGTCGACGGGGACGGCTACCCGGAATTCGTGCGCAAGGCATTCCAGCTCGTGATCCACGGCGGCCAGCCGGCGACGATCCTCGTCGATGGCGAGCCAGTGAAGGCGAGTCATCGAGGCTTCTCGATCCCCAACAGCGGCCAGGGGTTCACGGCCGAGTTCCAAGCACCTCGTCGGCCTATCTCAATTGAGACAGGCCCTAAGGGCACCCGCAGAAATTAGTGGCGAAATCCGGCGAGTGGCTGGGCGTGTCTGGCGTCGCCGGCTCGCCCGATAATACCCGGGGTATGTGAGGGCGAGCCGGCGGCGTCAGGCGCGTCCAGACGCCGTCGGAAACGCCAGTAATTCTGCGGGTGCCCTAAGTTTAAGGGTTGACCTGCTGATCGGGCGCGTTGGCCTGGTGGCGGCGTGCCTCGAGCCGGCGGTCGGGGCGCGCGGTGGCTTGCTGGATGGCGCAGCTTCCTGGATCGGCCGGCTCGACGCTCGTTGGGGAGGTCTGCTCGGGGTGCCTCGAGCCGGCGGTCGGGGCGCGCGGTGGCTTGCTGGATGGCGCAGCATCCTGGATCGGCCGGATCGACGCTCGTTGGGGAGGTCTGCTCGGGGTGCCTCGAGCCGGCGGTCGGGGCGCGCGGTGGCTTGCTGGATGGCGCAGCATCCGGGATCGGCCGGATCGACGCTCGTTGGGGAGGTCTGCTCGGCGGCGCCGGGGCGAGGACTGCTGTGGAGCTGCTGAGTAACCCAAAGCGATGGTGTCTTTGGCGGTTCGGGCTCGCGAGCAGCTCTACGAGAGCCACGGACCCAAAAAGGGCTCAGCTGACCCCGGTTTGGGTTATCCAGCATGCGATCGGCGGCGTTCGCGTCGCCTTCTCGGGAGGCTGGGCGAAAAACGTCGCGGATTCCGTCGTTTTTCGCCCAGGCTCCGGCATAATGCGCCTCGCCGCGATGGAGCATGACTGCGTTGCGGAGGCTCAGGCGTCGCGGACGGTGAGGTCGATGATCTGATACCAGCTGTCCTTCATTCTCCGCAACGCGTCGGCGCCAAAGCGCGTGGCGATCTCGTAGCCGAGGCGCCGGTCGGCGTCGCATTGCTCGCGCAGACGGATTCCGTCGAGGGCGATCAGCTGACAATCGGTCACGGTACGAGCATCGACCTCCCAGCGGTAGGGAGTGAACAACCACGACCATCCGACAACGTCGGATTCGTGAAGCGTCAGCACCCGAACCGCACCGGAACCAGGCGATTCGACTTCCAGTGCGATCGTGCCTTCACCAACCAGGAAGAAATGCTCAGCGGCCTCCCCGCGGCCGATCACGAGCTTGCCCGCTGGCACCATCAGCTCCTGCGCACCCGCTGCCACCGACTCGATCTGGTCCGGCTGGAGACCTTCGAAGATCGGCGCCTTCGCGATCGACTCATAGATGCTGGGCATCAGCCCCCGCTCCTTTCAGTTGCTAGACCCGGCCGAACAATACGATGCGCCCTCCCAGCGGCATTCACCGATTGAGTTTTATCACGCAACCCACTATGCTCTGGCACGTGTCAGCGCAACCATCGAGCGTCGGTCGGTTCTCGTTCGCCGACATCACAGCCTTGACCGCCGCCGGGCCGAACCGCTTCTACGCCGAGGTCAACTCCGAGTGGACGATCGCCGGCAAACCCAACGGTGGCTACCTACTCGCGATGCTCGGGCGAGCTGCGGTGTCGGCCGGCGCCCATACCCATGTGATCGCTGCCAGCGCTCATTACCTGCACGCCCCCGAGCCCGGGCCTGTCACGATCGAGACCGAGCTGCTCCGGGGCGGCCGCTTCACAAGTCAGCTACGGGCGCGGATCAGCCAAGACGGCAAAGCCTGCGTCGAGGCGCTCCTGACGACCGGAAAGCTCCAAGCCGGCGTCGCTCCCTACTGGAAGGGCGGGCTGCCGCAGGCCAGCCAGGTTCCGTACCACGAGTGCACCCGCCTCGTGCCGCGCACGCCCGACGGGAGCCGGGTCGCGATCATGGAACAGGTCGAGCTACGACTCGAACCAGGCTCCAGCGCCTTCACCACCGGGCACCCAACGGGTGCAGGTGAGCTGCGCGGATGGCTGGAGCTGCCGCAGGACGCAGCCTTCGATCCGACCTCACTGCTGTTTGCGGTCGACGCCTTCCCGCCCGCCAGCTTCGACATCGAGTTCGCGGGCTGGGTGCCGACGCTCGAGCTCACCGCCTACGTTCGTGCCCTCCCGGCGCCCGGGCCGGTGCGGATCCTGCAACGCGCCCAGCTGATCGACGCACACCGCCTCGATGAGGTCTGCTATGTCTGGGACCGCAGCGGGCGCCTGGTCGCACACTCAACCCAACTCGCGGCGATACGCCTCGGCTGAATTGCCCGACGCTCGCAAGAAGACGCAGCTCAGATGAGGCTTGCTAGGGCAAACGGAGCGGCTCGCACGGGACAGGGGACAGGCTCTTAGGGCAACCGATCGGCGTGCCGGGCGTCGGCGAGCTCGGCCGATCGCGACCGGGCCGTCTGTGCTTCCGCGGTTGCGCATCCAAACCGCTCGTGCTGCCGGGAGACGTGACGGTAGTTGCCGAGATTCTCATCGACGATCCGCTCGCTCAGCGGCCACCGCCGCCGTTCCTCGGCGGCGGGAACGGCTCTCAGGATCATTCTGGCCATAGGGGGTTCCTTTTCACTTATCGGGTGGCGACGGAGGGCTCCGTGCGCCAACCCGAACAACGGAGCACGGCGTTTGGGCCGCCCGGGGAGAGGAGAGGGAGACCCGGGCGGCCCACTGCGCCAGAGGCGCAAGAAAGCTTGCGAACGGACGCGTAACGAATCGTCCGCACACGCGCGCTGCGTGCTAGCAGCGGCTCAGTTCAGTAGAGCCGCGAAGCCGGCAACAACGCACGCGGGGTCCCATCGACCCAGGCTTCACAGGCGCCTTGACTGGCAATCGGTGAATGCACGATTATCAAGCTAGAGATTGCGCGCCGATCTGTCAATGGCCTCGGTATGTCAACTTACACAAGCTTACTCCTCCGTGGCCGACACTATTGCGCGATACGCAAGACCAACCTGATGATTGTCCGCAACCTGCCATCTTCTCCCTGCAAATGACCATCTGCTGGACACGCCCGGTCACGCGCCTAGCACACAATCGCGAATCACCAGCAACGCCTAACGCTAACCTTAGTGGTCGTCCTCCGAAGTATGCAGCGAGTTGAAGGTCATAAGTCGCCGCGTGACCAAGAACGGTCAACCCATTCCGAAGACGGCCACGTAACGAGGGCGTGCTCGTGCGGACAATCCGCCGCGCGCCCGGGCGATTTGTCCGTTCTTGATGTCGATTTTCAAGCTCAAACGGACGATCCGGCGCTGCGCACAACGGTTTGTCCGTCCGGACACGTCATGTTCGCGTGCCGGCATCGCAAGTCCGCGACTACCGGGAGGTTGAGCACCACGCGGGGGCCAAACCTCCCGCGGGTCGTTTGCGTGAGCCGCACCCGCCTGATCCGGGTGAGGTTAGGCACCTCAGAGGTGCCAAACCTCCCGGGAGTGCAGTCCCGTCGCGCGCGGTCACGCTCGAGCGGCTGATCAGCGAGCGGCACCGCCTGTTGAAGGTCCAGCGACCTGCGCCAGCTCGGATCGACGCGCCCGGGAGACCGAGGCGCCGCCGTACGAAATGGCATTGGTCGTAATGGGGCCTAAGGGCACCCTAAGTTCACCTCGGTTTGGTCCTCTGAGTTCCATCCTGACTCGCGGGCTGAAAGCGAGCGTGGCAAGGACGCGGGAGTCGACGCGTAGCAGCGCCACGCGAGGCGACGAGGACGCAGCCCAGCGCCGCTGGGTGGCGCTCGAATGTCAACGTGTTTCGGAAGGCGACCACTTAATTCCTGTGCGCGCCCTAATCTTTGATCTAAGCGCCGTCGGGAAGCGGCCGGGTTCGTTCAGAACGCTCTTGCGTTCTAGCTGCGCGGTCCTCCGGCGTCGCGGCGGCGGTCGAACGTAGCGTAGGGCGCGGCCAATTCGTGTTGGGTGTCGCGAGCCTGGGCCGGCCGGCAGCCTCGTTCTTGGATTCGTACATCGCACGGTCTGCCTGGACAACGAGCGCTTCGGCACCGGGTTCGTGGCCCTTCGACCACGCCACACCAATGCTCACACGCGGCTCGATGTCGCTCAGGAGCGGCCGGTCTCGGCGGATCGCGTCGGCTAAGCGCTCGGCGAGCTGGATCGCCTCTCCCGGGCCGCCGATGTTTGGGCACATCACGAGGAATTCGTCGCCGCCGATGCGACCGACGAGGTCATCGCCGCGGAGAGCCGCTCGCAGCCGGCTTGCCACACGGCGCAGCAGTTCATCCCCCACGACGTGACCGTGCTGGTCGTTGATCGCTTTGAACTGGTCGAGGTCGACGAACATCACGGCGCGTTCGCCACCGTCGCCGGCACTGGCGATGTGCGTCTCGAGAGCACGCATGATCGATGCACGGTTGTAGCAGCCGGTCAGCTCATCAAACGTCGCTCGCTTCGTCAGTTCCTCGCGCATCCGCACGCCGTCAGTCACGTCGGCGACGCAGCCGATCGCTCCGCTGATTGTCCCATCGTCGTGGCGCAGCGCGCGTAAACCAATCGTGCAGTAGCGCAACTGCCGGTCCGGGGAGGCGCGCAGCTCCACCTCGATATCTGCATCCAATCCTGCATGCAGCACCCGATCCAGCGCTTTCCCGAGCGCGGGCCGGACCGTGTCCACGATGGTCGCGAACTGCGCCATCACTGTCGGCGCTCTGTTGACCGCGACGATCTCGTGCAGGCGGTCGTTGGTGTAGGTGATCCGGCCCTCCACGTCGATTTGAAAGAGCCCTACCGGGATCGTCTCGGCGATTCGCGCCAGCAGTTGCTCGCGAGCGCTGAGCGCCTCCTGAACGGCCATCTCATCTGAGATGTCGACCATCTCGCTGACGACACACCGGTGATCAACATCCTCAAGCAGGTTGTGATTGGTGACCTCAAACCACACCCAACCGCCATCGCGCCTACGGTGACGGAGCCGCACGCGTCGCGCCGGCCCGGGGTGAGCCAGCATCTGCATCCAATTGTCGAGGGCCAGTGGGTGGTCATCCGGGTGGATGAACTCGAGCGACCGGCGGCCCGTCATTTCCTCAACGCTCCAATCCAAGATGCGCGAAAGCGCTGAGTCAGTTTCGATGATGAAGCTGTGTTGATCCTTGTGCATGGCGGCGAACCGTGGCGGCGGGTCGGCGGCCTCGCCAGCATCGACAGCGACAGCGAGACCGTCGCTCCCATCAGCTGGGACGAATACGGCGATGAGCACCCCATGACACGCTCGCAGGTCGAATCCGTGGTACACCACCGGCGCTTGAGGGTCGCCTGCGAGCCGAACTCGACACCGGCCGGCGCCATTTGCAAGGATCGCATCCCAAATCCCGAGCACGGCGACCCGATCCTGCTCAACCAGCAGGTCCAGACCAGACCGAGCGGACAGAACCGGGTTACGCACCAGCGGGACCGAATCGGGCATCCCAACCATCACTCCGCTCGCCAACATCGCCGCAACGGGAGCCTCCGGATACGCCACGAGCAACGACCCGAGCAGGCGTTCCAAGCTTGCAGCGTCCAGATGCTCCGCGCGACGCGCGAGCACCTCGTTCGCCGGATAGACCGGCTCGGACCCCAGAAACGTAGGACGTGTTCGCTCGGGCTTCTCGCATGGAATTCAGACCAGACCTCGCGCGCCGACCGGCGGCGCGGACGGAGCCTTTGCTCCGCAGGACAACCATCGACCCGACTCGAGCAAAACCTGAGCACCTCCGCGACCCTTCGACACTCTCCGCCAACCTTAGTTTGCCGGCTCCCCGCTGCTCGCGATCGGCGCCCGTGGCCGCATGCCGGCGGACCAGCCGTCAGATGTGCTCACGCGGCACGGCTGCGTGAGCGGGCAGTCGGGGCGCCTCACGGTTGCGCCGTTCGATCAGGCCGTCCGCGAAGCGGGGCGGTGGTTGTAACGCGCGCGATCGGGTTCGGCAGTTCGATCGTGGAGGATCGGCGCAGGCCTGCCGATGTGGAAGCCTTGAGCGTATTCGACTCCATATGCACGGAGCAGTTCGAGTGTGGCAGCGTCCTCGACGCCTTCGGCGATGGTTAGCTTTCCGAGGCTGTGGGCGACGGTCACGATTGACTTGACGAGCGCCTGGTCGGTCTCGTCGGTGAGGAGACCGCGGACGAAGTCGATGTCGAGCTTCAGGTAGCGCGCGGGAATGTGCTTGAGGTAGGTGAAGGATCCGAAGCCGGTGCCGAAGTCGTCGAGTGCGAGTTCGCAGCCGAGGTTGCTGAGTTCCTGGGCGAACAGCTTGGAGGATGCGATGTTTGTCATCGCTGCGGTCTCGGTGACCTCGTAGGTGACGTTTGCTGGGTCAAGGCCGGCGGTGATCGCTGCCTGGAGCGCTGCGATGATCGAGTGTTGTCCGATTGAGTGGGCGGATAGGTTGATCGAGCAGGGGTTGCCTTGACGGGCGTGGTTCAGTGCCGCGGAGTTGACCTGTCGGTCGATCTCGCGGATCAGGCCGAAGCGCTCGGCGCTGGGTAGGAATGCTCCAGGTTTGATCAGCTCACCGCTCCTGGAGAGCATCCGGACGAGCACCTCGTGGCGCACGATCGTGTTGGTCTGCAGCTCGAGGATCGGCTGGAGGTAGAGCTTTAGGCGTGATTCGTCGAGGGCGGTGCGGATCTCGTGGATCCATGACAGTCCACCTACCGCGGACTGGCTGTAGGCGACGAACTGGTCGCCTCCGCGCTGCTTGGCCTCATAGAGGGCGCTGTCCGCGGCCGCCAGGAGCTCATCGGCAGTTGTTTGCTGCGCGCCGCGGAACGTCGTGAAGCCGATGCTGACCGGGATTGGCGGGCCGCTCGACGGTTCGCGAAGCAGCGCGTGAATGTTTGTGGCTACCGCTTTGGCTTCGTTCACGCCGGCCTGCTGCAGTAAGATCGCGAACTCGTCGCCGCCCAGCCGCGCGACCAGATCACTGTCGCGGGTGCGAGCGGTGAGAGCCGCTGCGACTGTCTTGAGCATCGCGTCGCCGCGCGCGTGCCCATGTGTGTCGTTGGCGATCTTGAAGTTGTCAAGATCGATCATCATGACCGCTCCGTAGCGGTCATAGCGCGCTGCTTCCACGAGACTCTGCTCGAGTCCTTCGATCAAGCGTCTGCGGTTGATCAATCCGGTCAACGGGTCGCGGTCGGCGAGGTAGCGCAGTCGATCTTCCATCCGCTTGCGCTCAGAGATATTGCTGACCATCGCCAGTGCGCCGTCGTAGGCGCCGTCCAAGTCGCGCCGCGGGTTGCTGGACATCAACACCCACACCTCAGATCCGTCTCTTGCCACCAGACGGTATTCCTGTTGATCGCTGATTCCCTGGCGGTGGCACTCGATGCTGCGCCTCGCCGCAGGAATCGACCCCTCCGCGTAGAGCTCGAGCACGGGCCGGCCGATCAGCTCCGCCGGGCGGCGACCGAGCAGATCAGCCATTGTCCTGTTGACGAACGTGATCAGGTCCTGCGCGTCGGTCTCCAGAACACCCTCGGACGTGGTCTCGACCATCTGCTCATAGCGGTTGTAGGCGCCCGCGAGCTCACGTTGCATGTCGGTGAGATCACCCACGATCAGGCAGCTTTCAGCCTCGCCACCGGCCGGCAGGCCACGCAGCTGAACCGCGACCGGGAAGCGTTCACCAGCCGCGTTGCGAAGCTCGGCGAACTCTGGCAGCTCGGCACCGGTGCTGCGCATCAGCGCGGCGCGCGCGGCCGTCTGGCGGTCCGAGGGGACGAACTCGGCGATCTCCCTGCCGATCAGCCGCTGGGTGGGCAGCTGCAGCATGCGGCCGAGATGGGGGTTGGCGAACACGATCGTCCCGTGGCGGTCAAGGCCAGCGACGCCAAGCGGCATCTCCTCGAGCAGAACCCTGTAAAAGGCGTCGGCGCCCTGCAGCGTGAACAGCTGCTCGCCTTGTTCGGTTTGCACCAGGAGCGCGTCGACCTCTCCGCGGCGGATCGCGTCAAGCGTGTCCTCAGCGATGCGCAGACGCGCTCTGAGCTCCTCGTAGCTCGGCTCGCTCGTGCCCATGCCAGCTATCGTGGTCGCGGGAGCAGGTCGAGTCCCACCAGCACCCGCTCACGGTTTGAAAGATCGCCGACCAGCCTGGCGACCGGCTGCGGCAGCGACTTGATCAAGGTTGGCACGGCGATGATCTGCTCCTTCTCGGCCAGCGCCGGGTTCTCGGTGATGTCGATCACCTCGAGGCTGTAGCGACCCTGCAACTCCGCCTCACAAATCTGCCTCAAGTTAGAGATCGCGCGCCGCGACGCCGGCGTCGCGCCGACCGTATAGAGCCGTAGGACATAATCGCCCTTCGGATCCTTCGCGGCGTCCTCGAACCGCGCTGTTGTGTCTGAGTTCACGTGCTGGCGCTCTCTGCGGCATGGGCGAGCGCTGTCAGCTGCAGCCCGACCATCACGCGCTCGGTGTCAGACAGATCCCCGATGATTCTCGTGATCGGCTCGGGAAGCACCCGTATTAGCGTCGGGACCGCGACGATCTCATGCCCGGCGGCAAGCCGGGGATTTTCCATCAGGTCGATCACTTCGATCTCGTAGCGGCCTTCGAGATGCTCCTCGCAGATCCGCTTGAGGTTCGAAAACGCACGCAACGACTTCGGTGTCATGCCCGCCACATACAGACGCAGCAGAAAACGCTCGCCGGCCACGTCATTGCTCGCACCGCTCATCGCGCCACCTGCTTACCGCCAGCTAAGCTCGTCGCGCCCATGCGTGCCGCGGCCAGCGCCACCTCATCCACGACAAGCCGCCGCTCGCTGGCGACGGACGCCTCGTCTTCGAGCTCTGACTCCTGACCCTCGCTCTCAAGACGTGCGCGCAACTCGGCGATCTGCGCCTCGATCAACGCGCGTCGCCTGCTGGCCGCGCGACGCTTGGCCTCACGCCCGGCGTCTCGATCAAGCCGCGCTCGCTCATCGGCGGCCTCCTGCGCCTGCCGGGCGGTGCCCATCAACAGCACGCCGCCGCTGGCGTAAGCCGGCCGGATCTCGATCCCGTCCGCGGTCAAGCGAAACTCCCGCAGCTGCGCAGAGTGCTGCATCCCGCGCGACTTCGTGACGCTGATCGCACGGTTGCGCTCCCCGAGCTGCTCGTGGTTTGAGACATCGATCCAGGTGTCGACAACGCTCGAGACACCCAGATCGGCCACGTCCACCGCCTGCGCCCCGATCAACGCCGTCAGCATCGCCGTCGCACCGCGCATCTTCAAATGATCAACCAGCCGGCCGAGCATCGCCGCGATCTCATAATCCTGGCCCGACAGCGCCGACGCCGGGTCAATCACCACACAACTCGCATCAAACGACGACACCTGGCGATAGACCTCTGCCAGATGCCGCTCAAGCCCATACGCCGCCGGCCGGGTCGCGACGATCCGCAACAACCCTTGATCACGCCAGCGCCCGAGATCGAGCCCCACCGACGCCATGTTACGCACGATCTGACCGGCAGACTCCTCGAACGTGAACAACAGCCCGCGCTCCCCCCTCGCACACGCCGCCGCGAGAAACCCAGCAGCCAGCGTCGTCTTGCCCGAACCCGCATTACCAGTCACCAGCACACTCGTGCCGCGATAGGGACCCCCCGAGAGCATCTCGTCAAGCTCCGCAACGCCCAGCGAGACCCGATCGGTGAACACCGGATGGTCAAGCCCGATCGAACTAATCGGCAGCACCGAAAAACCGTCAACGTCGATCAAAATCGGATACTCATCAGCACCATGAGCCGAACCACGGTACTTCGCGATCCGCAGCCGCCGCGTAGCGATCTGCTCCACCACCCTCTGATCGAGAACGATCACGCAGTCAGACACATACTCCTCAAGGCCATGACGCGTCAACGACCTCTCGCCGCTCTCACCGGTGACGACCGCCGAGACACCACGCCCGCCCAGCCACGCGAACAGCCGCCCCAACTCCGCACGCAACAACGGCTCGTTGCTCAACGCCCCGAACAGCACCTCGATCGTGTCCACGACCACCCGCTTGGCCCCAATCGCATCGATCGCCGCACCGATCCGCAGCATCAGACCATCGAGATCCCACACGCCGCTCTCCACGATCTCACCCGGCGTCACCCTGACACGATCGATGATCAACAACCCACGGTCGATCAGCCCATCCAGATCCCACCCGAGCGACGCCACATTCTGACCCAGCGCCGCGATCGACTCCTCAAACGCCACCAGCACACCAGGCTCTCCATAATCCAAAGCCCCCCGCACCAAGAACTGCAACCCGAGCAGCGTCTTACCACACCCCGCCGCGCCGCACACCAGGGTCGTACGCCCGCGCGGCAAACCCCCGCCAGTCACCTCATCCAGACCACCGATACCCGACGGCGCCTTCTCCAACCCCGCAACCGGCCCCGACTCGATCGAACCCACCACACACTCCCTCGCTCCGAGAAGACAAACCGAAACGTCGCTAACAGGATAGTCTCACGACCCGGCGCTCTCACGCACGGGTCAGGCCCTGACTTGAAGACATCGCTGACGATGCCCCCGGGCCGCAGGCGCGCTACGAGACCAAGGAGGCGGTCGCGCTGGCGTTCGTCGCGGGCCTTCAGCATCTCACGCCGCCGCAGCGGGCGGTGCTCGTGCTGCGCGACGTGCTCGGCTTCCGCGCCGCCGAGGTCGGAGAGATGCTTCAGACGAGCGAGGCATCGGTCAACAGCCTGCTCCGTCGCGCCCGCGTAGCGTTCGAGACCCGCCTCCCCGCCACCGGACCTGAGCGAGCCCCGCTCCCCGACTCCAAGCGCGAGCGACACATCGTCGGCCGGCTCGCGGATGCCTTCGAAGCAGGGGGCATCGACGCCGTGCTCGCTTTTCTGACCGACGACGCCTGGCTGACGATGCCGCCCGAGCCCTACGAATACCAGGGCCACGCCGCGATCGGCACGTTCCTCGGCGACCGTGCCATCCGCCGCGGCACACCTCTGCGACTCGTGCCGACCCGTGCCAACATCCAGCCCGCCTTCGGCTGTTACCTCCCATCCCCGCAGGCCGACATCGCACGACCCTACGGACTGCTCGTCCTCACGCTCGAGGGCGACCAGATCTCCGCGATGACCTGGTTCGCCGACAGCAGTGTCTTCCCGCACTTCGGACTGCCGCGAAGCCTCCGACAAGGATGACCCGAGACGCGCCTGGGCGAGGACGCTGCTTCTCCAAGAGCACCCATGGTCGCGGCCCAGTTCCGCGTGCGAATCTCTTGTCGAACGTTCAGCGAACGCCTCCAGCTGGTGGTGGGCGACGGTGCCGGGGCCCTGGCGATGACGCGCCAGCGACGGCGCGTAGCAGGAGCGCTGTCGAGTTCGGTGGTAGTGTCGGCTGCATGGGAACGAGCCCCGGAATGCCGATGACGACGGGCTTGGAGCTGCCGGGCTATCGCGTCACCGAGAACCTCGGCGTCTGTTACGGCTTGGTCGTGAGGAGCATGGGCTTGGTGGGTGGCGTCGCGAGCTCATTCAAGGCGCTCCGGCGTGGCGAGGTCGGCCAGTACACCCAGTTGCTGGAGGAGTCCCGCCGCCACGCGATCGACCGGATGGTTGAGAACGCCTCGCTGATGGGGGCCGAGGGGCTGATCGCCGTTCGCTTTGACTCGTCCGAGATCGGCCAGCAGCTAACCGAGATCGTGGCCTACGGCACCGCGGTCAAGCTTGCGGCTGAGTGACGCGGACCGCGAGCGGCTGTACGAGCTGCTCTCCTTGCATGCGGCCGCCGGGCGGATCACGACGGAGGAGTTGGAGCGCCGAGTCGCTGTCGCCGCCGGCGCGCAGACGCGCGAGGAGGCGACGGTTCTGCTCGAGGACCTGCCGCCGCTCGCCCCGGGATCGCAAGCGCCTTGGTGGCGCCGACGGGCGCATGGCGAGGCGGACGGCCCCGCGGTGGACTGGCAGCCGACGAATGAGCGCTTCCGCGACCCGCGAACGAAGCGGATCATGCGCGTCTGGGTCGACGCCGACGGCGGCCGGCACTACGTGCCCGACCAGCTGGCTTAATTAGTTCAAAAGTGGATTGGCTTGACATGGAACCTTTCGGTTTCCTATACTCTGGCGTGTGGAACTGGTCTTCAAAGCGCTTGCCGATTCGACGCGCCGTGAACTGCTCGACGAGCTGTTTCGAGCAGACGGGCAGACGTTGGGGGCGCTGGCTGGCCGGTTCGAGATGACGCGAGTGGCGGTGGCCAAGCACCTGCGCCTACTAGAAGCGGCAGGACTCGTCGCAACACGCCGCCGCGGCCGGGAGAAGCTGCACTACCTCAACCCAGTCCCGATCCGGCTCGTCTACGACCGGTGGGTCAACAAGTACACCGAGGCCTGGGCGGCTGGCCTCGTCGATCTCAAACGCGACCTGGAGGCGAATATGGAGAAGGTATTCGAGATCTACATCCAGACCACCCCGGACCGGCTGTGGCACGCGATCACCGACCCGAACGCGCGGGCGCGCTACCAGTTCGGCGCGCAGATCAGGTCCGATTGGGAGACTGGGTCGAGCTACCAGGTCGAGCACCCTCGGGCCCGGGGGCGCGTGCTGATCGAGGGCGAGAACCTCGAGATCGACCCTCCACGCCGGCTGGTGCAGTCCTTCCGAGCTGTGTGGGACGACGCTGTCGCCGCCGAAGGGACCAGCCGGCTGACCTGGGAGATCGAGCTGGTCGGGGACTCGTGCCGGCTGACCGTGACCCACGACCAACTGCGCGAGGGTGCCGACGAGCACCTCTACGGGGGCTGGCCGATGATCCTGTCCGGGCTCAAGACATGGCTCGAGACCGGGCAGGAGCTCACCACACCGGGCTTACTCATGTATCGAGGATCGCGATGACCGCGCTGGGCAAGACGTTTACCGCGGTCCTGCAGCGCAGCCCAAACAAGGGCGGGTGGACCTACGTCGTCATGCCTGGATCGGCCGATTACTTCGGAACTCGCGGCCTCGTCCGCGTCCGCGGCAGCATCGACAGCTACCCATTCCGCGGGTCGTTCATGGCCCTGGGCGACGGCACCCACAAGCTCGCCGTCCCCGCCGACGTACGCAAGCAAGTCGGCAAGGACGCCGGGGACACGGTCACTGTCCACGTCGACGAACGCATCCCACTCACCCCGCGAAGGAACACTCGATGAACGCCACCAAGACCCACATCACTGGGGTCCGAACTATCAGCATCCCGGTCGACGACCAAGACGCCGCGCTGCGGTTCTACGTCGAGACCCTCGGCTTCACGACGCTGCGAGACAGCCCCACCCCCAACGGCGGGCGTTGGATAGAGCTTGCCCCGGGCACCGACACCGTGATCGTCACGCTCGAACCCGCCGCACCCGACGTCAGCCGCGGCGCGATCGGCATCCGGTTCACCACCGACAACACCGATGCCGCCCAAGCCGCACTTCACGCCGCCGGCGTCGACACCGACGAGATCCTGCGCTGGCCGGGAGTCCCAGCAATGTTCGCGTTCCGCGACCCCGACGGCAACGCCTTCTCCATCACCGAGACCGTGTGACCGGACACCTGTAGCACACCCCTTCACTCACCGCCACGCCCCCGGCTCTTAATCTAAGAGCTGTCCGCTGTAAGGGGCCATAGGCCGCCGCAAGTCGTCGGTACCGTGGCGGAGCAGGTTCGAGGTCGTCAGCTTGCCGGGTTCAGAGGTCGAGGACGAGCTCGGAGTCGATCGGCTTCGACATCGGCCCGCACGACGCCAGGATCCCGCGGCTTGTATCGAGCTGCGGAATAAGATGATGTTGCGATGCTGATCAGTTGGCCGGCGGGCGGGTCCCAATTGCGCGCTCTCGCAACTCGTGTGGTGGTGGCGGCCTTGATGGTCCCGTGCTGTGGTCCCACAGCTGCGTTTGGGGCGACCACGATCTCGGTCTCGAGCGTTGATGCGGGGCTTGGTGATGCGGGCGCCGGGCGCTGCACCTTGCGCGACGCGCTCGTGGTTGCAGACCTGGCGTCCAATCCGGCGTTGGGAACCAGGGCGGAGCCGGGCGGCAGCAACGCGTCGCGAGACTGTAGAGGGCGGGTCAGGGGCCGCGGGTCGCCGTACGAGATCCGGCTTGCTGCCGGCGCCGTTTACACGCTGAGCGTGATCGACGACTACTGGTTCGGGCCCGACGGGCTGCCGCCGATCTCTGCTGAGGTCACGATCGCGGGCAACGGCGCGACGATCACCAGGTCGGCTGCCGGCCCAACGCCGGGCTTCCGGTTCTTCTATGTATCTGGCGGGTTGTCGGGGATCCCGGTGGGTCAATTGACTTTGGAGCACGTGATCCTGTCGAACGGGCTGGCGGAGGGCGGGGCCTCCGGTGGCGGCGGAGGTGGTGCCGGGATGGGCGGTGCCATCTTCAACCAGGGGGTCGTCAAGCTGGTGCACGTCACGCTGAGCGGCAACGAGGCGCGGGGCGCCACCGGTAGCGGCCCTGCGCTCGACGGCAGCGGTGGCGGGATCGGGCCCAATGGAGGCTTCGGCGGGCCGGCCCCTGGTGCGCACGGTGGGGCTGGCGGCGCTGAGAACGCCGATCTCGGCGGCGGCGCCAACGACGGTGGCGCGGGCGGCGGCGGCGGTTTTCGGGCGGCCGACCCCGGTCACAGCGGCGCGTCAGGCGGTGCGCCCGGCGGCAAGGGCGGATTTGGCAGCGGCGGCGGGGATGGCGGATACGGCGGCAACGGCGACGATGACGATGGCGCCGGAGGCGCGTTCGGTCATCCTGGCGGTGCACCGTATATCTTCGGCGGTCCCGACGGTGACGGCATCGGTGCTGGCGGTGGTGGCGGTGTTGGTGGTGGTGGGGCGCTGGGCGCCAACGCGACCGGGTCTGGCGGCGGTTTCGCCGGCGGCGGTTCGCAGGCGGGCTGCGACAGCGGTGGCTGTGGTGGTGGCGACGGCGGCTTCGGCGGGGGCGGCGCGGGTTCGGGCGACGGCGGCGAGGATGGAAACGGCGGCTTCGGTGGCGGGCACGGAGATGGCAACACCGGCGGCGGCGGAGCGGGTATGGGGGGTGCGGTCTTCGCGCTGTTCGGCACTGTTTCGGCGTCTGACTCGACCTTGTCTGAGAACAGAGCGATCGGTGGCGCTGGCGACGCCACGCCCGCTGACGGGACCGCTGGCGACGGCCTTGGCGGGGCGATGTTCAACGTCGATGGAACGCTTGCGGTGAGCGGGTCGACGATCGCTGAGAACATCGCCGAAGGTGGCGCGTCGGCTGGTGGCGGCGTGTACAGCCTTGCGTTCGGTAACACGATCACGCACGGTGGCGCGACGGTTGCGACGGTCAAGGTCGCCGGCTCGACTTTGACCGCCAACCAAGCCGCCGACGGCCGCGAGGACGACCTCGCGCTGAACCGCATCAATGGCAAGCATGCGAACGCGAGCACCGGGATAGTGCTCGCCGCGAGCATCGTCGGCGCCACGAGCGTGACCGGCGGGGCGCTCGAGCGCTGACGGTTGGCACGTTTGCTGCCCGGAACCCCGCGGGCTGCAAGCACCGCCAGTGGGACCCTCCCGCTCAGCGTTCGCTGAGATTCGACAACTGCGACGCGCTCGCCATGGCGCAAGATCGCGTTGCCCGGTCGGGCCAAACGCAAGCTGCGCGACAACCACGGCCCCGTACCGCATCCCGGGTACCGCCGAACTCTGCGATCGACTCGCCTACACAGTTAACCGGACGCCCTCGCGATCTCGGCCGTGGTGCGGCGCGTTGTGACGTATTGCTCGTGGAGCCAGTCGCGGTCGATCGCCCGCTGGTGTCGGTCTCTGGGGCGGATCGGGATGTTGTGGGCGACGAGCTCGTCGTGGATGGTCTTGTGGCTAATGCTAATGTCGTAGCTGGCGGCGATCCCGCGTAGCGAGTTGCCCTGGTTGACCAGTTCGCGAAGTTCTTCGGGCGTGAGGAGCGCGGCGAGCCGAACTCTGGAAGGTGCAGTGGAAGCCGGCCGTGCGTCCTCGGAAGGATGGTGGCGCACGACGTAGCGCAGTGCGATCCCTTCGCCGTCAGGTGACCAGGTGACCAGGTGAGCGGCTCGTCGCAGCAGCCGTGGGCGTCGAGCAGCCGGCGGGCGTGCTCCTTGAGCCGTCGCGCTGTCGGTGTGGGGAGGCGACGCGCGAAGCGGGAGTGGCGGGTGAGGAATTCGGGATAGTCAGGACGAAGCTGTGGGGGTGCTTGCTGGGTAGGCCGCCGGTGAGGGTCTCCCAGAGCCACAGGCGCGCGTGGGCGAGCTTCGGACCCTCCCCGGCGGGTGCGCCGCCGGCACGGCACATCACCGTCCAGGCGTCACGGTCGAAAAGCTCGATCCGGCTGGCCGCCGCCTCGCCCCTGGGGGCAGCAAAACCACAGGAACGGGCCGTCGGCTGTGGACCGGCAGGCGGGCGATTGGCGCGTTGAAGACTGACGACTCTGACCCGACTCTTTAGCGGCAACTCGCGTTCCGTTTCTTCCCCGAATCCTGGTGGGCAGCGCGCTACCGCGATCGGCGGAGTACCCCTGACGATCGGCGTCTCCCACCAAGCTTTGCTCAAGATGCAATGCGGCCAGTCCGAATAGTGATGTGATGCTGAACGCGTGTGTATCGGGGGACGGGTGCGGTGTGGGTGATGGTGGCGCTGCGGGCCGACCTTCCAAGCGCGTGCTGTTTGTCGATGACGAGGTCGACGTGCTCGATGCCCTGCGTGACGCGCTGCGTCGTTATCGCCGGGTATGGAGGATGCGGTTCGCGACCGGAGGCGTGCCGGCGCTCGTTGCGCTTGAGGCAGAGCCCGCCGACGTGATTGTCTCCGACATCCAGATGCCGGGGATGGACGGTGCAGAGCTACTCGCGCGCGTGCAGGAGAGCTATCCGGCGACGATCCGAATCGTGCTCTCGGGGTACGCGAATACCGCGGTCATCACGCGCGCGGCGACGGTCGCGCACCGGATCCTCGCCAAGCCGTGCGACGTTGACGAGCTCGCGCTCGTGATCGAGCGCTCGTGCGCGTTGCACGAGCTCACCGAGCACGCCGAGCAGTTGCGGGCTGCGGCGGGGGCAACGACGCTCCCTTCGTGCCCGGGTCTCTACGCAGAGATCACGGGCTTGCTCGCCAAGCCGGGCAGCGGTCCTGAGGACATCGCGGCGGTGATCGAGCGCGATGCCGCGATGACGGCAAAGCTGCTGCAGCTCGCGAACTCTGCGTTCTTCGGGGTCGGTCGTAACGTAAGCCGGATACGAGACGCCGTCGTGTTCCTGGGGTCTGACACGATCAAGACGTTGACGCTCTCCACTGAGGCGTTCAGCAAGTTGGCACCCAGGAGGCTGCAAGGATTCTCGATCGAGGAGTTTCAGCGTCACGCCACGCTCAGCGCGCGGATCGCCGCCGCGATCCTTCCCGCCGGCGCCGCGCAACAGGACGCGATCACCGCCGCGTTGCTGCACGACATCGGCCAGCTCGTCTCGATCGCCGATGACCGGCATCGATGGCAGACCCAGGTCGAGCAGGCGCGAGGTCGCGAGCTGCCGCTGTATGTAATCGAGCAGGAGCTGCAAGGCATCACCCACGCTGAAACGGGAGCGTACCTGCTGTCGCTTTGGGGGCTTCCGGACGGCGTCGTGGAGGCCGTCGCGCATCACCACGACCCAGGCGCGGTGCCCGGCGTCGTGCTTGACGCCATCGGAGCGGTGCACATCGCGGATGCGCTCGCTCACGAGGTGCGCCAAGGCCCGGACGAGCGAACACCACCACCACGGCTCGATGTGGCGTTTATCGACCGGGTCGGGGTCAGCTCGCGTCTGGATCAGTGGCGCGAGCTCGCGATCGAAGCCGAGCGCGTTCTCGCGGCCGGTTCCGCGGTCGCGAAAGCCGGTTGACGCGAGCCGGAGACGCCTAGATTTGGGTGCCGGCGTGATCTTGAGGTTGTGGCTTGTCGAGCAGGTAGCCCTGGCCGAGGGATTCCGATCGCGTTGATGAACGATCCGTTGCATTGGGGGTCTCGATGCCCTCGGCGACGACGAGCACGCCGGTCTCGATCGCGAAGCTCTTGACTTCCTCACTCCGACGGAAGTCGTAGGATTCCCGCCGTCGCCGGCGGGGATTCCTGCTTCGCGGAGCGCTGCCCGTTTGCAGGGGACATGGCTAAAGCGGAACAGCTTAAAGGCCGATCACTCGGACGTGGGTCGAGCTCGCAACCTAATGGCTGCTGCTCCGGCGCGTTTGCGAATCGTGTCGTGCTTCGCTTTGCTCGCGGCCATCCTGTCGTACGTCGTCGCGCACGCCGGCGGCGTCGTGGAGTGCGGGTTGCTGTTGGGCGCGGCCGGCTTGTCATCGCTGTTGCTCGCGCCCCTTGTTGCTGGCGGCATCGCGCGGTCGCGGGCGGCCGACGCGGACCAGCGCTTTGAAGCGATGTTCATGGCCTCTGCAGTCGGGATGGCGCTGGCCGATGCCGATGGCCACTGGATCCACGCGAATCCGGCGCTGACGAAGATGATCGGATACAGCGAAGCGGAGCTTGTCGGGCGGCGCTTCACCGAGTTCACGCATCCCGATGACGTAGGCGACGGCGTGCGCCATGTTGAGGCGCTGCGCGATCGTGGGAACGGCGCCGAGCAGTACGAGAAACGCTACGTCGCCAAGGATGGCAGCGAGATCTGGGTGCTGGCGACCATCTCGTCGGTCACTCAGCGGCAGTCAGATCGAGGCTGCATCGTGGTTCAGATCCAGGACATCACGACGCGCAAGCGCGCCGAGGAGGCGTTGCGCGAGAGCGAGGAGCGCTGGCGCAGGCTGCTCGCGCACTCGCAGGAGATGGTGATGCTCTTTGGTCGCGATCGCCTGCTCGCTTATGCCAGCCCTTCGGTCGAGCGCTGGCTAGGGTATGACCCCGACGAGCTGATCGGCACCGTGCTGGGCGTGAAAGGCCGACCAAACGACGAGTTTGGGCTCACGAGTCATCCCGAGGACGAGCCGGAGCTTGCGCGAGCGCTCGAGCTCGTCGGCTCGGACGACGGCACCCACGGCCAGTCGGCATCGATCAGCCACCGCGTCGGGCACAAGGACGGGTCGTGGCACTCGCTCGAGTCCACGCTTGTGTCCCTGCATGACGATCCTGTAATCGAAGCGGTCCTGATCGTCTCCCGCGATGTGACCGAGCGGGTAGCCCTGGAGCAGGAACGCGAGCGGCTCGAGCTGGAGCGCCGCGTCTCGCTCCGGCTCGAAGCGGTCGGTCAGCTCGCCGCCGGGATCGCCCACGAGATCAACACGCCGCTGCAGTATGTCGGCGATTCCGTCAGGTTCCTCAAGGACGCGGTCGATGACCTGTTGACGGTGACGAGCACCTACCACGAGCTTCTCCACAGCGACGTTACGATCGAGCACGCGGAGCGCAAACGGCGAGCGGCCGCTGCGGAGGATGAGGCCGACCTCGAGTACCTCGGCGAGCGGATTCCGACAGCTTTCGCCCGCACGCTCGACGGCCTCGCTCGCGTGACCTCGATCGTGCTGGCGATGAAGCGCTTCTCCCATCCTCCGAGCCGCGACGCGGCTCCCGCTGACCTGAACCAGGCGATAACGACAACGCTCGATGTCTGCCGCAACGAGTACAAGTACGTCGCCCAAGTCGAGCTCGAGCTCGGAGACCTGCCCCCGGTGAGGTGCAACATCGGCGAGCTCAACCAGGTGTTCCTGAACCTGATCATCAACGCCGCCCAGGCGATCGAGGAGAAGGTCGCCGGAACCAGCGACCAAGGAACGATCAGGATCGCGACCCGGATAGAGGGCAGCGAAGCCGTCGTCGAGATCGCCGACGACGGCCCCGGCATCCCGCCCGAACTGCAGGACCGCATCTACGAGCCGTTCTTCACCACCAAGGAGGTCGGGAAGGGCAGCGGCCAGGGACTCGCGCTCGCGCGCTCAACGGTCGTCGAGCAGCACTTCGGCTCGCTCAAGTGCGCCAGCGCACCCGGCGGCGGAACCACCTTTACCGTTCGCTTGCCGGTCGAGCCGCGCCACGCGGATTTGACGCAGGCCGCCTGAGCAGATCGCGCAGCGCCGCTGCCAGTCACCGATCTGCTTGCGCGCAGCGGCCTTTTAGTGCTCAAGTCGTGTGGGAAACGGACGATCCTCTCGGATGGGATCGCGACGCGTCCGACGCTGTGATGGCAGGTGGTACTGAACAAATGCTGATGGTCCTGCTTTTTGCTGATGGGCGGCGTTCTAAGGACGTTGCGCGACCCCGTCGACGGTCCTCGCGGACTCGATCTCGCTTGGGATGTTGAGATGGCAGATCTCGGCTTGATCCGCACCGGGCAGTCCTGCGCGGTCGATGCGGGCATGGCGGCGCGGGAGTTTCATCGCGCGGTGGCGGCGCCTGAGATGACTCTGGTGCTGTTCTTCTGCTCGCCGGATTACGATCTTGACGAGCTCGCGCGGGAGCTGCGCGGGCTGTTCGCCGGCGTCGAGGTGCTCGGTTGCACGACGGCAGGGGAGATCGGCCCGGCGGGCTATCGCGAGCACAGCATCTCCGGCGCGAGCTTTAGTGCGAGGGGGTTCATCGCGGCGAGCGGCCGGATCGATGACCTGCAGCGATTCCGGATCGAGCGCGGGCGCGCGCTCGCGCAGGACGTGCTGGCGAGGCTCGCCGCGTCCGGCGCGGAGGCGGACGCGAGCAGCAGCTTCGCGTTGTTGCTGATCGACGGTCTGTCGGTGCGCGAGGAGCCGGTGGCGCGCGCGCTGCAGAGCTCGCTGGGAAGGGTCCCGTTGATCGGAGGCTCCGCGGGAGACGGCCTGAACTTCGGCACCGCCCATGTCTATTCTGATGGCGCGTTCCGGAACGATCACGCCGTGCTCGTTGTCGTCTCGACGTCGTTGCCGTTCAGGACGTTCAAGACCCAGCATTTCGTCCCAACCGATCGCCGGGGGGTGGTCACCGGCGCCGATCCCCAGCATCGGGTTGTGAGCAAGATCGATGGCCGCCCGGCGGCCGATGGGTACGCGCGGCTGGTCGGAGCGACGGTCGAGGATCTCGATCCGAACTGCTTCGCGTCCCGGCCGCTGGTCGTGCTGATCGGCGGCGCGAACTACGTTCGCTCGATCCAGAAGGCGAACGCCGACGGGAGCCTGACATTCTTCTGCGCGATCGAGGAAGGCGTCGTGCTGCGAGCTGCGCGCGGCGAAGATCTGGTCGAGGACCTAGAGCGCACGCTCGCGGGCTTGCGGGATGCGATCGGCGAGCTGACGCTGGTGATCGGGTGTGACTGCATCCTGCGCCGGCTGGAGATCGTGCAGAGCGGGATGGGAGAGCGCGTCGAGGCGCTGGTCCGCGAGCACAACGTCGTCGGGTTCAACAGCTACGGCGAGCAGTACTGGGGCGTTCACGTCAATCAGACGCTGACCGGCGTCGCGATCGGCAAGGCTGCCGATGACTGACAGCACCGCTTCGCTGGCCGCCGACAACGCGCTGGCGCGGGCCGAGATCGCCCGCCTGACCGAGATCGTCGAGGTGCTGATGGATCGCGCCGAGCGCAGCACGAGCGCCCAGTCAGAGTTCAGCCTGTTCCAGACCGCGGCGATGCTGGAGGAAGAAGTGGGCCGTCGCACAGCGCAGCTGCAAGCCGCGCTGGTCGAGAACGAGCGGATCGGCAGAGCACTACGCGAGCAGGCCAAGCGAGAGCAGCGGGTGCTGCGTGACAGCGAGCAGCGCCTCGATGCGTTGTTGCGCAACAGCTCGGACATGATCACCGTCGTCGCTGTCGACGGGACGGTGCTCTATCAGGCCGGGTCGGTGCGCCCGGTGCTCGGCCACGCACCGGGCGAGCTCCTCGCAGCCAAGCTCACCGACTGGGTCGATCCCGCTGACACACACTTGCTGCTGGAGCTGTGCGAGACCCGCGACGCGGCCGGCGCGGAGCTGCGCTTGCGCCACGCCGACGGCAGCCTACGGACGTGCGAGGTGCGGGCCACCTGCCTGGTCGATCATCCCACGTGGACGGGCGTGGTGCTCAACATCCGCGACGTGAGCGTCCGCAAGCGTCTCGAGGTGGAGCTGCGACTCGCGCAGAAGCTCGAGTCCGTGGGGCAGCTCGCGTCCGGGATCGCGCACGAGATCAACACGCCGGTGCAGTTCGTCAGCAGCTCGGTGGCGTTCATCGACGGCGCGTGGGCCGACATCGAGACGCTGCTGGACGCGTACAAATCACTGCGCGATGCGTATGCCCGCGCCGAGATCGACCCGGAGCTGCTCGAGCGCGTGACGAGCGCCGAGGAGCTCGCCGATCTCGAGTATCTGCGCGAGCGCGTTCCGCTGGCGCTCGAACGCAGCCGCGAGGGGCTCGAGCGTGTCGCGAAGATCGTCGCCGCGATGCGCGTGTTCGGTCACCCGCCGACAAGCGGAACGGGACCGGTCGATCTCAACGCGGCGATCGAGACGACGCTCGTGGTCAGCGCCAACGAGTACAAGTACGTCGCGGATATCACCACCGACCTCGGCGAGCTCCCGCCGGCGCTCTGCAACGCCGGGGACATCAACCAGGTTCTGATCAACCTGATCGTCAACGCCAGCCACGCGATCAGTGACCTCGTCGCCCACACTGAGACACGCGGCCGGATCGAGATCCGCTCCCGTGTCGATCGCGACCGGGCGATGGTCACGATCGCAGACACCGGCGGCGGCATCCCGGCGGAGATCGCCGACCGTGTGTTCGACCCGTTCTTCACGACCAAGGAGGTCGGCCGCGGGACCGGGCAGGGACTCGCGATCGCGCGCTCAATCATCGACCGTGACGGTGGCGAGCTGACGTTCGATTCTCAACCCGGCCATGGAACGACGTTCACGATCCGCCTGCCGCTCGCTCACTCAACCGAGACCACGACCAGCGAATCGTCGCCCGCGCCGAGGACCGCGACAGCGTGAGCACCGCGCCACAGCCAGCGTCCAGTCCGCGCGCGGTGAAACCACGGATTCTGTGCGTTGACGACGAGCCGCAGATCCTCGAGGCCCTGCGAGACACGCTGCGACGAAGCTTTGACGTGCAAACCGCGACCAGCGGCGCGGACGGGCTGGCGAAGCTCGCGGCCGCGCCGGCGGAGTTCGCGCTGATCATCTCCGACATGCGGATGCCGGTCATGACGGGAACCGTGTTCCTGCGCGAGGCGCGGCGAGTAGCACCGAACGCGACCCGTATCCTGCTCACCGGCTACGCCGATCTCGACGCCGCCGTGCGCGCGGTCAATGAAGCGCAGCTGTTTCGCTTCCTTACCAAGCCGTGCGACTCGGCCGAGCTGATGCGCGCGTGTGCGGCGGGCGTCGGTCAGCACCGGCTGCAAACGGCCGAGCGGGTGCTGCTCGAGCAGACGCTGAAGGGCAGCTTGCTGGCGCTCGCCGACGTGCTCGCGCTCGCCAGCCCCGCTGCATTCGGTCGCAGCCGGCGAGTCAGCCAGATCGTCGCGCGGTTCGTGCAAACACTGGAGCTGAAGAACTCCAAGGACTCGTGGCAGATCGAGGTCTCGGCGCTGCTAGTGGACGTTGGCGCCGTGACACTGCCGGAAGGGACCGCGGAGAAGCTCTACGCGGGACAACGGCTCAGCGAAACGGAGCGGGCGATGGTCAAACGCGTTCCCGCGGCCACGCAACGGATCCTCGAGAACATCCCAAGACTCGAAGGGGTGCTCGAGATCCTGGCCACCTATCAAGAACCGTATGAGGCGATCGACGCGCGGGGCTCACAGCCGTTGGGCGCGCGGATCTTGCGGATCGCGCTCGACTACGACGCGCTCGAAGCGCAATGCGGCGAGAGCGACGCGGCGCTCGCCATGATGCGTCGACGCGGCCAGGTGTACGACCCGTATCTGCTCGAGAAGTTCGCGCGCCTCGTCGGCGCCGACACACGACGGCACGTCGCGACACCGCCGCAGACACAAGCACAGGATGAGGCGTCCTCGCGTGCCATCTCGACCGCTCGCGGTACACCAGCGACCGATCGCGATGAGGTACTTGAGATTTCCTTATCGCAGCTGCGCCCGGGAATGGAGCTCGCCGAAGACGTGCGCAGCGCGTCAGGGTCGCTGCTCGTCGCCCGCGGGCAAACGGTCACCGGTCCGCTGATCCAGCGCATCGTGAACCACCCCCGCGGTCTCGTGCGTGAGCCGCTGCTCGTGATCTCCGTCGAGCCCGGCGCGTAGGATCCATCCGACGGTCCGCCTGGGACTTCATCAGACGGCGTTAGGTAGGGTCGGCGGGAAGTGTACTTCAGTGATGAGACCCAGCCGGATGCAGGGATTTCTATGGTTCAGCTGTCGGTCGCTGGCGCTGCGAGGGCGGGACCAGCCCCTCGCTGTCCGCGACCGCACCGAAGATAGTGGATCGAGGTTTAGGCGCTCATCCTGTGTTCGTCGTGGCAGAAGAGCACGCGCGATTGCGCGGATGGCGTGTGGTGCTCGAGCGGGGTGGGGCGTCCGAGATGGAACCCCTGGCCGTATGCGACGCCGATTTCGCGCAGCTCGCGGGCGAGTTGCTCTGAGCTGACGTATTCGGCGATGGTCGGGAGCCCGAGCCCTTCAGCGACGTAGACGACAGCCTCGACGACGAGCCGGTCGATGCGGTTCTCGGAGAGCTGCGAGACGAACTGCCCGTCGATCTTGAGGATGTCGATCTCGAGCGCCTTGAGGTATGAGAAGCCGGAGAAGCCCGAGCCGAAGTCGTCGAGCGCGACGCGTGCGCCGAGAGCGCGTAGGCGCTCGCAGACCGATCGCGCGTGCTCGAGGTTCGCGATTACGTCGGCCTCTGAGATCTCGAAGATCAGGTCGGCCGGGTTCGCCTGGGCGAGGTGCAGCTGATTGGTGATGTAGGCGATCAGGCCTGGCTCGCCGATCGTTTTCGCGGCGAGGTTGACGGCGAGTCGCCGCCCCGGCGTCGCGGCTACCATCTGCGCGGCTTTCGCGATTACCCAGCGGTCGATCGCGGGCATGTATCCGAAGCGCGCGGCGGCGTGCAGGAAGCGGTCAGGCAGGATCAGTTGGCCGTCGTCGGCCTGCATGCGGATGAGCAGCTCATGCATCATCGTGGTGCCGCTCGCGAGCTCGACGATCGGCTGGGCGTGCAGCGTGAAGGTCTCCTCGCGCAATGCCCGCTTGAGGCGCTGCGACCAGGACAGCCCCGCGAGCACGTCCGCACGGGTGTCGGGAGAGTAGACCGCGATCCGGTTTCGCCCGAGCCGCTTGGCGTCGTAGAGCGCGAGGTCGGCCGCGACGAGCGCGTCCTCGGCCGAAGTTGTGTCGGCGTTGATGATCATCACGCCGGTCGATGCCGAGCAGACGTACCGGTGGCCGTCGCGGTCGAATGGGGAGTTCTCGATCATTCTGGACAGCGAGCGAGCGACGGCTTTGGCGCGTGCGTGGCGGGCGTTGGGGAGGATGATCGCGAACTCGTCGCCGCCGATGCGGGCGAGCACGTCGGAGTCGCGCAGCCGCGAGTTAAGGAGCTTGGCGATGTATGCGATCACGCCGTCGCCGAAGTGGTGGCCGAGCGAGTCGTTGACGTACTTGAAATGGTCGAGGTCGACCATCAGCAGCGCGGCTTGCTCGCCGTAGCGCCGGCAGCGTGAGAGCTGGCGGTCGAGCTCTGACTCGAACCGCCGGCGGTTGTAGAGCTCGGTGAGCGGGTCGTGGTCGGCGAGGTAGCAGAGCCGGGCGTGAAGCTCTTTGCGGTCGGTGATGTCTTGCGTCTGGGTGACGAAGTACGCGGGCGAGCTGTGCTCGTCGCACACGACGCTGACGCTGAGCAGCACCCAGATCACGCGCCCGTCGCGGTGGATGTAGCGCGTCTCCGCTTCGTAGGTGTCCCACGGAGCGAGCGTGCGCAACCCCCGGATCGCCGCCGCAACGTCGTCGGGGTGGGTGATGGCGCAGAGGGTCTTGGCCAGCAGCTCAGGCTCGCTGTAGCCGGTGATTCGGCACAGCTCGCGGTTGACCTTCATCCAGCTGCCGTCGAGGCTGAGGAGCGACATCCCGATCGGAGCGTTCTCGAAGGCCCCTTCGAATCGCGCCGTGGCTTCGTGTAGCTCGGCCTCACGGCGCTTTCGCTCGGTGATGTCGCGAGCCGCGACCACGGTTTCAGCGATCTCGCCGTGCTCGTCTGGGCGCCCACGCAGCAGCGCATGAACCCACGCGCAGCTGCCGTCCGGACGGATCACGCGATGCTCGAGCTCCGCGGCGCCTGTCTCGCTGGCGGTTCGGGTGGCGGCTTGGACCCTCGCGCGGTCATCTGGGTGGGCGAGCTCATGCGGCTGGCGGCCGAG
The DNA here is from genome assembly GCA_963709135.1 of uncultured Solirubrobacterales bacterium. Taxonomy (GTDB): domain Bacteria; phylum Actinomycetota; class Thermoleophilia; order Solirubrobacterales; family Solirubrobacteraceae; genus Palsa-465. The sequence goes on from CAVPVI010000019.1 coordinate 307,182, forward strand.
CAGCTGAGCGGGCTCGAATCCCACGACCTGCGCCGAGTTCGGGGATGCGTACACGTACCGGTTCTCCCGATCGTGGCGAGAGAGCATGTCGCCGGACAGCTCGATGACTGTGCGGAACTGCTCCTCGGCAAGCGCGAGCGCCTGTTCGACCTCGCGCTGGGCGGTGATGTCGCGCACAGCGCCGACCCCGGCGCTGACCGCGCCGTGCTCGTCGAGCTGGAGGCTGACGAGCGCGTGCACCCATCGGCAAGATCCATCGCTGCAAAGCACGCGATGCTCGAGCTCGAAGCTATCGCCCCGCGTCAACGCCGCGTTCACCTCGGCTTCCACCCGCTCGCGGTCGTGCGGATGAACGAACTCGAACGGGTGGCGACCGATCAGCTCATCAGGCTCGAACCCGTACACGCCCTCGCATGCCGGCGAGACGTACGTGTAGCACCCTCGCGCGTCGTGGAGGCTCAGCATGTCGGCCGACTGTTCGGTGACCGTGCGGAATTTCTCTTCGGCGTGAGCGAGCGCCGCCTCAGCCTCGCGCTGGGCGGTGATGTCACGCACAGCGCCGACCCCGCCGCTGACCGCGCCGTGATGGTCGAGCTGGACGGTCACGAGCGCGTGTACCCAGACGCAGCTTCCGTCGGCGCGAATCACGCGATGCTCGAGCTCGAACGCCCGGCCACTCTCGCGAGCGACCTCGATCGCGCGCTGCACGAGATCTCGATCGTCGGGATGCACGAACTCGAGACAGTCGCGTCCGATCAGCTCCTGCGGGCGATAGCCGAACACGCGCGCGGACGCCGGGGAGGCGTACAGGTAGCGCCCCTCTGCGTCGTGGCGCGTGAGCATGTCCGCAGACTGCTCGATCACCGCCCACAGGTTGCGCTCGGTTTCGTGCAGCGCCCGCTCGGCGCGGCGCTGCGCGGTGATGTCACGCAGCGTCAGCACGCCGCCGACGAGCAGCCCGTCGTCGTCATACAGCGGTGATAGGACCGCTTCGCAGACCTCGTCTGCCGTCAGCGACACCTCGAGCACGCTGCTCTCGCCCGCCAACGCGGCGCGCATCGCCGTCTCCAACCCCACTGCGCGAGCGCCGATGAGGTCGCTTGCGCGCGCGCCGATCAGCTGCTCGGGCCGGTATCCGTGCGCCGCGATCGCCCCGCCGGATGCCGAACAGCAGCGCAGCTCCTGATCGAAAGAGAGGAGCGTCACGCCCGGCATCTGGTCGATTGCGAGCCGTGAACGCTCGCACGAGAGATAGACGCACCTGTCCGGCCTCATCGCAGCTTACCCCGCCCCGCTCGGTGCGCTCGTTGGGTCACACGACCGGACTCGCGTGGATTCCCCGATGCTCCCGCACGCGAGCCACATCGTGCGTACCTCGCCGCTCCACAATCGACCGACCCCAGCGCTCGACGAAAGAGCTGCATTCTCCGCCCATGAACAAAAGCGATCGACCGAACCCAAGCACCGCTTGAGCAGCGAGAGCCATCACCGGCACGTGTCGCATTTGACCAAGCTCCGCCCGCACAGCGCCAAGCGCTCAGCCACCGATCACGATCACGCATACCGACACACCATCCTCTCCTCCAACGACCTCGATAGCAGCCTGTCAGCAGGCGAGCTCCCGCGCAACGTGGAAGACTACGGATTCCGGTCCGCCGCGCAGAAACGATCATCACACCGACTCGCCGGCGTCGCACGCCGCAGAGTCTCAGGGGACACCGATGGGCGGCGCCGCCTCAAAGCCTGGAAAGTCGGACCCGTTTCGGTCGCGTCAGGAACGAACGGGGCTGTGTGACGGACACGTGTACTTCAAGCACGAGAACACGTCCTTTCATGGAGCCCGTGGAACGACTTCGGTACCCCTGAGCCCTGCGCAAGACATTGCTGACGAGACGTCAGCCGACGGCACGATCTACCGGGCGTTCAATAGCGTTTATGTCAACTTGAGAAGGGGGAGAACGGCAGCTCTGCGGCCGCGATCGCGAGCAGCACCCCGGACGCCAGCGCGACGCTCTCGAACTGCTCCAGATCGAGGACGCGCGCGATCCGGTGCCCGACGGTCGCATGCCGGGCGGCGATCGCGCCGGCGAGCGCGCGCAGGCGCAGGTGGCGTCCGTAGCACGCGATCGCGCGCGCGGCGCTGCGCGAGGCGACCGCGGTCGCGGTCGCGGCGAGGAGCAGCAGCGCCATGGGTAGCCACCCGCGGTCGTGCCGGCTGGTGCCGGCGCCAAGCTGCTCACCGGCTAGCACGAGCCCGATCGAAGCGAGCGCCGCGGCGGTGACCGCGGCGGCGAACGTTGGGCGCACTCCGGGCGCACGGAGCAGCTCGACGAACGGGCGGCCGTGCCGGGGCGCTTGGGCGGGAGCGTCTACGGGCGCCGCCAGCGACGGGCGGCTGCTGACGCGCTCCCGCAACGCGGCGTGCGCCGCGAGCAGCCGGGCATAGGGGCCGTCCGCGTCGGCGAGCAGCTGCTCGGGCGGGCCGTCCTGGACCACGGGCCGTCGTCGAGCACGAGCACTCGCGGGAACCGGGTCGACGCGGCGAGGTCGTGCGTGACGTACAGGAGCGTCGCCTGCGCCCAGGTGTCGCTAGCCCGGGCGAGCAGCGGCCAGCGCTCGGCCGCAGCGACCCGGCCGAGCGCCTCGTCGAGCAGCACCAGCCGCGCCGCGGGCCGGTCGAGCGCCCGCGCAAGCCGTAGCCGGTCGAGCTCTCCGGGCGTCAGCGAGGACGCCTGCAGATCGCTGTGCCCGGCAGCGCCCGGCGGCCGGCTGGGGAGGCCGACCTCGGCCAGGCGCGCTGGCGCCGTGTCCGCAGCCGTGTCGGGGGTTCAGCCAAGATAAGCCCAAAACCGGCAATAGCGGTGCTCGAGGCCGTGGGAGGTGTTGTGCGGGCTCGGGCTACTCGTCGACGATCAGGAGGTCGATCGCTTTGGCGCGGTCCTCAGCCGTAGGCTGGGTGTAGAGCCGGGTCGCTTCGAGTCGAGCATGACCCAGGGGCGTCGGTCTCGAGCAGGCGTACGCAGGCGGCCGTGTTTGTGAGCCGTTCGATCACGCGCCCGTTGATCTCGAGTTCGCTGAGGACTTACGGCGGGAAAGTCAATCCATCACCGGCATCGCCGACCGCGCCGGCCTGGACGACCACGTCACTGCCCACATGCTCAGGCACTCGTTCGCGACCACGCTCGTGCGCGGCAAGACCGACCTCGTGATCGCGGCCGAACTACTGGACCGCGGCCTTGGTCGCGCCCGGCGCCGTCCGCACGCGAGCAGGAGCAGCGGCTGCGCTGGTCCCGCTCTCCTTGTTCGTATAGAGTTTCGGACCAGACCGGCTCGTGCAAGACTACGCCACATCCGCTCGATCGGAAGTAGCCGCGCCAGAGTCGGTGCGCGCGGGGCCGTGCGCGGTTACCGCACCGGTACGCGGACAGCTCACACCTGCATCGGTCCTAGCCCTGCAGGCCTCCGCCGGAAATAGAGCTGTTCTGTCGCTCATGCGGCGCGCCGCGCAAACCGCCGTGACGCGCGGCGCGGCCAACGCGGTGGCCGATCAGCCCGCCCCAACTGTCATGGCCAGCGCGAATCATCCGGCCGAGATCGAGGCCAGGCGTCTTGCGCCGCGCGCGCTGCGCGGCGACGTCGTCACGTCCGCGCATCGGCATCCGTCCGGGCCGCTGGCGCCGTTACCAAGCTGTGTTACGAAGGCGATTTCCCGCCGACAGGGACAGGGCTCGCCTTTGGATCAGGTGACGCGCGGAATCATGCAGGAGAGGCTCGGGACACGTCTCGACCACGTACGTGTGCATCAGGGTTCGGAGGTCGAGCAGCTGGCGCGCAGCGTCGACGCCAAGGCATTCACCGTCGGCGCGGATGTCTTTCTCACGGGCCGCGATCGCATCGCGCCTGACAATCACGCGCTCGCCCACGAGCTGGTGCATGTAGCCCAGCAGGGTCATATGCTGCAACGGCAGATCCTGTTCCGCCTGTCGCCCACGGAATGCTGCCCAATGCCGGATGCTCGTAAACCGGATGTGGCGGGCAGTGGCGACCCGGCCGCCAGCTGGAAACTCACGCTTGCTGTCGACGTGGAGGAGAAGGGTCTCAAGCGGATCAAGAGCGGCAACGTCGGGCACACGTGGGTGAAACTGAGCGCGAGCAACGGGGACAAGTGGAGCTACGGCTTCTGGCCGCAGGTCGGCTACAACGCGGACAAACCCTGGGCCCCGGTCGCCGGCTGCGTGCATCACCCCGACGTGTCGCATGAGCCGCCGCGCGCCACCGAGTACGACGACATCGACTACGACGTCTCGTCCGCGGCGTTTACAAACGCGCTTGACTACGCCGAAGCCCAGGTCAAAGGCAAGCCCGATTACAAGCTCTTCAGCTACAACTGCACTAGTTTCGCGATCGAGATGGCCAAGAGCGCCGGTATCACCCCGCCGGACGCGACTACGCTGACAATTCCCAATCCGAATGCGCTCGCGGAGGGCATCGACGAGGAGAAGAAGAAACGTGCGGAGGATGCCGCGGACGCAGCGGCCGGTCCGCGGCCGGAGTTACCGCCCGGTGGCACGGGATCTGCGGACGCCGGCGCGTGAGCGGGGTATGCGCGCATCTGGTCACCGGGCAGAGACTGACGAGACGCGTCATGAGCGATGTTAAGTTCGACGTGGCGCTCAGCTGGGACGGCATCACGCTCCAGCCCGGGGGCTACGAGGTCTCCGTCCTCCCTGAGGAGTGCGTCGTCGTCCTGCGGCAGCGCGACACTGAGGTCGCTCGCCTCGCGGCAACGCTGCGCTCATCAAAGATGCGGGTGAAGCAGCTGCACGCGCAGCTGTTCCACGTTCAAGGCGAGCCGCGACGGCTGCTTGTCGTGCGTACCCCGCCGGCCGATGAGTGGGTGGTGTCGCTCGATGAAGTCTGACGACTCGCGCGTAATCGATTCACCCACCGAGCACCTCGAGATAGAAGCCGTATGGCCGGATATCGACGACCCTCCGGCGCTTGCAGCCAATCAGTTCCTGTGCCAGTGGACTGGTATCACAGAAGCGATGCTGACGTTCGGTCACGTTTCGCCACCGCTCATGCAAGGCGGGTCCGCGGAGCGCGTCGCGGATGTCTTGCGTCGTCGATCGGTAAGCATCCGGCCCGTCGGCCGCTTCGGTCTTACGCGCACGCGGCTGCAGGAGTTGAGGGATGTCATCGATGGCGCACTGCGTGCGTACGACGAAGCGCATCCCCCCTCCGAGGCATGACGAACCGGGGCTAGTCCGGTGGAGGAGAGCAACACCGACTGATGTCATCAACCGTCGAGAACGTCGGTATCCTCATAGTCAAGTGCCGTGTCGATAAATCCTACGCTCGATAAAACTTACAAAGGTCACCAGATTTCGGGTGTCCACGACGTCAGCGAACGCGCTCGGAGACGTCCTTCGACGCCGCTATGTTCACCGTGACGACTACGTCAACGACGTAAGGGCTTGTTCATAAATAACGTCGTGGTTTGATGCTGTAGTTCCCTTCAAGATTCGACCCCGCGACCAACCAACCTGCTGACTTATAATGGTGAGTTTAAGGTGCACGACCGATCCGCGGGCCGGGCCGGCGCTGGCCTGCTGATCCCCCGCGCCGAGAGCCCCTCGACCCGCGCCATCCGCCGTACCTCAGCCCACTGCTCCACGCTAACCACCCGCTTCCTCCTCGCTCGACCATTGATCAAGCGAGCCTCGAAGGCCGGCCGGACAACACCGGCCCTCCGCCGGATGGCCTACTCTTCGACCGGCGCAGGTGGACTGGTTTTCACTCGGCGCCCACACCCGTGAGCAGGCGCTGGGGGGAACGTGTGGGGGAACGGCGAACCTGGAGAAGAGGCCTACCTTGGCCTGCGTTGACCCACCAAGGAGCGGTGCCGCGACGGCCTGCGGAGGGCCGAAACGCCCGCGGTTGCGGGCGATCCGCCCAAATCACGGAGAGGGGGGATTCGAACCCCCGTCGGACCGAAAGGCCCGAACCGGTTTTCGAGTCCGGTGCAGTCTCACCCCGGCGAGTAGCGCCGCCGGGGCCCCTGAGCGGCCGCGCCGGAGCGGCCGACGCCCCGCGCGTCGGTGCGTAACTTCGAAAGGTCTGGCCGAGCCCTCTCAGATGTCCAATCTGGACATAGTTGTCTGCTCAATTGGTCCGGTAAACGCCGTTTTCGGCGTTTACCGGACCAATGAGAGCTGATTCTGGAGCTTTCGGGCAAGAGAGAAAATGCTCGATTAGCAGGGATTTCTGGTAGTGGCGAGACCCGGACTTGAACCGGGGACACCACGATTTTCAGTCGTGTGCTCTACCAGCTGAGCTATCTCGCCGTTTCCGACGATCCTATCGGCTCGTTGCGAATAGGGCGGCTTGGGAACAACCTGTGAACGAGCGCGTGGTAATCGCCCGGCAATGTCGCAGGACGCCGCCGTGATGGCGACAATGACGCCATGAACGATGAGCGACGGCTATACGTCCTGCGACACGCGAAGTCGAGCTGGGACAACCCTGCACAGGAGGACCACGACCGGCCGCTGGCGCCTCGTGGCCAGCGGGCGGTGGCGGCGCTCGCCACCTACATCGCCAACAGCGAGATCCGGCCGCAGATCGTGTTGTGCTCTTCCGCGCGTCGCACCCGCGAGACGCTCGAGGGTGTCGGCGTCGGCGGCGCGCACCGGATCGAGCGCAGGTTCTTCGAGCTCGGCTGCGGCGGGCTGCTCGACGAGCTGCGGGCGCTGCCGGCCGACACCGAGTCGGCGATGGTCGTCGGTCACAACCCGACGATGCAGAGGCTCGTGCTGAAGCTGACCGGTGGCAGCGCCACTCATAACGCGGGTCCATCTCAGCAGCTGGTGGGAGAGCAGCTGGTCGAGATCGAGCGAAAGTTCCCGACCGGCGCGCTCGCGACGCTGCGCTTCAGCTGCCAGTGGGCGGAGCTTGCCAGTGGTGCCGCGCAGCTGTCCGAGTACGTGAAACCGAAGGCGCTGCAGTTCAGCTAGCGGCCCGCAGCAGCCGCGCGAGCAGCTCGAGCGCGCCCGCCTTCGACAGCGGCTCGTTGAGGTTGCCGCACTTGGGCGACTGCACGCATGACGGGCAGCCTCTGCTGCAGCCGCACTCGCCGATCAGTCGCCGCGCGTCGCCAACCAGGCGCGTGAACTGGTCGAAGCCGCGCCGCGTGATGCCGACGCCACCGGGATGGCCGTCGTAGATGAAGATCGTCGGGCCGCCGGTCTGCGGATGCGCGTTGGTGGACAGGCCGCCGATGTCCCAGCGGTCACACATCGCAATCAGCGGCAGCACCGCGATCTGGCCGTGCTCGAGCGCGTGCAGCGCGCCCAGCAGGTGCTCGGCCGGAAACGGCTCGGCGGCGATCAGCTCGTCGAGCTCGTACCACAGCGCGCGCGTGGAAAACTCGGTGGTCGGCAGATCCAACCCCTGGAAGTCGATCACGCGCTGGTCCTGCAGGTGCTTGCGCTGGTAGCCGAGCACGGTCTCCGTGTAAACGACCGAGCCGAACGAGAGCTTCACTCCGTGGGTGGCGCGCTGTGCCGCCAAGCGCTCGACGTAGATCATGATCTCGCGCTTGGTCTGCGTGAAGTGCTCGCCGGAGAACGGCTCGAGCAGCGCGCGGCGCGCTCCGAGGTCGAGCTCGAGCACCTCGTAGGAGCGACCCATGTGCAGGTAGATCGCGCCGTCGTGGACGGTCGAGTAGGCGCGCGCCGCTTCGATCGTACCGAGCACCTCGCCCGAGCTGGCGTCGATCAGGATGAAGCTGTCGGCCGAAGCGGAGCGCAGCGCGACCCGCGCCGCCGGGTAGTCGTCGGCGCGCGACGGGACAAAGCCGGTCGCGCGCTCGCGCAACAGCCGCGCTTGCACCAGTTGCTGAGCGCCTTCGATCACGCCTGGCCCGAGGATCTCCTCGTCCGCCTCAGTCAAAGGCGCTTCGTGGGCGGCGCACAGCAGGTGCTCGGCGTGGATCTCGGGGCTCGTCGGGTCGATGATCGCGGCTTCGACCGGGCGGCGCAGGAACTCGTCGGGGTGCCGCGCGAAGAACTGATCGAGCGCGTCCTCGCCGGCGATGTACACGGCCAAGCCGCGGCCGCGCCGGCCGGCGCGGCCCCACATCTGGCGCAGGCTCGCGACGGTTCCCGGGAAGGTCACGCAGATCGCCGCGTCGAGCGAGCCGATGTCGATCCCGAGCTCCAGCGCGTCGGTCGCGACTACCCCTAGCAGCTCGCCGCTCGCCAGCCGCGCCTCGATCTCGTGGCGCTGGGCCGGGGTGTAGCCGCCGCGGTATGGGGCGATGCGCGCCGCCAGCTCGCTCGGCAGGCGATCGACCGAGTGGCGCAGGATCAGCTCGACGGCCTTGCGGGACTTGATGAAGCAGATCGTCCGCGCGCCCGCCCTGACCAGCTCGGAGAACAGCTCCGCTGCCTCGTACAGCGACGAGGCCCGGACGCCGAGCTGCTCGTCGAGCAGCGGCGGATTCCAGATCGCCACCCGGCGCTCGGAGCGCGGGGCGCCGTCGCCGTCGACCAGGTTGATGTCCCGTAGACCGGTGAGGCCCTCGGCTAGCTCCAGCGGGTTGGCGATCGTCGCGCTGGTGAGCAGGAAGCGTGGCGCGGTGCGGTAGATCGCGGCGGCCCGGCGCAGCCGCCGCAGGACGTTGGCGACGTGAGAGCCGAACACGCCCCGGTAGACATGGGCCTCGTCGATCACCACAAACGCGAGGTTCGCGAGCAGGTCGCCCCAGCTCGCATGGTGGGGCAAGATCCCGACATGGAGCATGTCGGGATTGGTGATGATCAGGTTGCTGCGCTTGCGGATCGCGGCGCGGTCCTGGCGCGGCGTGTCGCCGTCGTAGATCGCGGGGCGGATCTGCTTGGTCAGACCGAACGCGTGCAGCGCCCGCGCCTGATCCTGCGCCAGCGCCTTGGTTGGATACAGGTACAACGCGCGCGCGGACGGGTCGCTGACGAGCACCTCGAGCGTCGGCAGCTGGAAGCACAGCGACTTGCCCGAAGCGGTGCCGGTGGTGACGATCGTCGGCCCTTCCCAGGCCGCCAGCAGCGCCTCGCGCTGATGCGTATAGAGGCTCGTCACCCCGACCCGGGCGAGCGCTTGGTGGACCAGCGGATGCAGATCGTCGGGGATTGAAACAAGGCGCGCGGAGCGCGCCCCATAAAGATCGTCGTGAACCAGCCGCGCGTCGCTGCGGCCCAAGCTCAGCAGCCCCTCCCAGGGCTCGATCTCGTGCGCGGTGGCCATCTGCCCAGTATGGCGGCGGGGAGGTGGCGGTTGGAGTCGTTCGTGGGCGCGTGGCTGCTAGGTTCGCGAGATTGTGCTGCGCTGCATGTACGTCGATCTGGACGGAACGCTGCTGGGTCCCGGCGGGTCGCTGCTGTGCGGCGCCGACGGCTCGTTTGCGCTCGACGGCGTCCGTGCGCTGCAGGCCTGCGAGCGGGCGGGGGTCGAGGTCGTGATCTACTCGGGTCGCATGTACAGCAGCGTGTTCGACGGCGCGCGCCTGCTCGGGCTGCGTTCGTTCATCTTCGAGATCGGCTGCGGGCTGGTGCTCGACGGCGAGCTCGAATGGCTCACCGGCGGTCTCCAGCCGTCGCCGCAGAAGGGCACGATCTACGAGCAGATCGAAGCGACCGGCGCGCCGGCCCTGCTGCTGCAGCGCTTCGCCGGCTCACTCGAGTACCACACGCCCTGGTCGGTCGGGCGCGAGGTCTCGCACCTGTTCCGTGGCCTGGTGCCCAGTTCCGAGGCGCAGGCGGTCCTGGCGCAGGCGGGCCTCGACTGGCTGCGGCTGGTCGACAACGGCGTCATCTGGACCGGGGATCCGAGCCGAGACGGCCACGAGCGGCGCGACGGGCCCCGCTGGGGAGTCGGCCCAGGACGCGTGCACGCGTATCACCTGATCCCCGCGGTGGCCTCGAAGGCGCGCGCCGTGGCTCGCCACATGCAGAACCGCGGTTACGCGCCGATGGACTGCATAGCCGTCGGCGATTCGCGCGAGGACATGGACGCGGCCGGGATCGTCGGGTGCTTCTGGCTGGTCGCCAACGCGCTGCAGCGTGACCCAACGCTGGCGCGGGAGATCGCCGGCCGCCCCGGCGTGCGGGTTGCGTCCGAGGGCTTCGGCGCCGGCGTCTACGAAGCGGTCCTGACCACGCTCGCCGGCGGCTGACGATCGGTGGGCCGCGTCGGCCGCGTTGGTCGCGTTGGCCGCGTTGGCCGCGTTGGCCGCGTTGGCGCGTTGGTCGCGTCGGCCGCGTCGGCCGCGTCGGCCGCGTCGGCCGAGTTGGCCGAGTTGGCCGAGTTTGCGTGTTGGGCGCGTTTGGCGCGTAGGCGCGTAGGCGCATAGGCGCGTAGGCGCTCTGGCGTCTTCGTGCATTGGCGCTCTGGCGCTCTGATGCCTGGGGCTCTGGCTCTCTGGGCGTTCTGGTGGCGCTTTGGCGCTCTGGCAACTCTGGCCGGTCGCTGCCGCGAACGTGGCGCCTGTCTGGCGCGCGGGCCCGCGATTGTGCCCTGACCCTCCGGCGAACCGGCCGGCAGCGGCGCGCCTCGGGCACGCGGGGCACCGGTCGCTGGAGCTCGCGCAGGGCCAAAACCGTGTCTGACCGAACAATCCTCCGCGTGAGGCGCCCGATTGTCCGTACCGGCTCGGAAATCGACATCGAACGAGCAATCGACCCGCTCGCGCATCGAATTGTTCGGTCAGACACGCGCGAGCCCCGGTCAGACATGCCCGAGCGAGCGCGTCTTGCCCGCGCGGTCCGTGGCCGAGCCCCGGCGGCTCGAGCCGCCGTTCAGGCGACGCCGCGGCTGCGCGTGAGCGCGTCTTTCCCGTGGGCCGCGGCCGAGCCTCGCCGGCTCGAGCCGCCGTTCAGGCGGCGCCGCGGCTGCGTGTGCGCGCCTGGACCTCGCGGATCACGGCGTCCTCCTGCTCAACCGCGGCGGCCAGCTCGCCCGCCGCCTTCGACATCTCCCCGAACGCGTTGGCGAGGTTCACCGCGCTGGAGCCCGCGATTGCCGCGTTGAGGTCGGCGACGGCCGCGTCGAATCCCCTCCACAGCTCCTGCGGTCCGCGCCGGCCCGTGCCCGGCCGCAGCTCGTACGGTGGCTCGGCCGACTCGGCTCCCGGTATTGGCCGCCACAGCAAGCCCGCCGAATGCGCGTGCTCCCAGGCAACCTGTTCGGTCGCAGCTGCATCGGCCAACGCTCTCAGGCGCGCCGCGAAGCCGGCGTCGGGCGGCGCGAGCTTGTGAGCGCGCATCGCATCGGCCCAGCCGGCGCTGGCGTGGCGCACAAGGCGCATCACGTGCGCGCGCTGGCGGTCGAGGTCGTCGCCGAAGCTCATGCTCGATCAATCACCGGATCATCCCGACCCCGGTTGCATGCCAGTCATGCCTCCTGAGCGGCGAGATGCACTGGGCCGACCTCATCCGTCGTGGCCGCCGGCGGACGGATCTACCTCGGCGACACCCACCGGTTCTCCGCCCCAGAAGTCCTGAGCGTTGGGGCCCGCCAGGTGCGCCGGTGACCCGCCTGAGCGATAGCCCTGCTCGACCAGGCGGTCCAAGTCCCCACGCTTGATGCGCACGCGGCGTCCCACCTTCACCGCCGGCAGCGATCCCTGATCGATCCAGTTGCGGACCGTCTGCTGGTTCAGCTTGAGCATCTCGGCGACCTCGGCGACGGTCAGAAACGACTGTTCTGGATCCTGGTGTTCCATCCCTTGCTTTTCCAATTGAGACTAATCTCGTTTCAAATTGAAACAGATCACTTCTAACTGAGTGTGGTTATACTAGCGCGGCTGTCGGACGGAATGGCTGAATCGGGCAGGAGGCTACGGGCGGATGGGGTCGACGTCTAAGAGGATCAATGGACGGCAACGGGGCTGACAACGTCGTCCACTTCCCGGGGAACTGGATCGGTCCACTAGAGGATCTGGTGCCGTTCGGGCCGTCAGCGGAACGCGCCGCCGGCGCCGATCCGCTGCGGCTTGCGGCCGATCCGAGCGCCATGACCGATTCCCCCGCGCTCAGCGCCGATGCGTTCTGGGGCGAGGACGCCGGCTCCATCCACGCGGTCGTGCAGCCTCCGCGCGGCGGTGCCGTGACTGCTGGGAGCGCCACAGGTACAGCGACTGGACCCGGCGAAGCAGGTCTCGTGACTGCCGGCAGGGCGGCGCCTGCCATCGCAACTGGTGCAGCGGCAGTTCAAGGGGCGGACGGCCCCGGCGCTCCCGCGCGCGGATCCCGGCGGACGTTCGCGCGTCACGCGTCCCTAGGCGGCGCTTTCGCGATCGCCCGCCGCACACCGACCCGGACCCAGGTGGTAGTGCTCACAGCCCTGCTGGCGCTCTCAGGTTCAATGTTCGCGCTGCTCGGCCGGCGCGTGGCGCCGCAGCATTCACCCGGCGCCACGCTCGGCGAGACGCCTGCCGCGCGTTCGCGGGCGAACACCGGCACCCGGAACGGAGCCGCTGTCCTGGCTCTCAGCGAGATCGAAACCGGCATCGAAGATCAGGCTGGTTTGGAGGCGAGCGCGAGCGGTGCTGCCAGCGTCCCCTCGAGCGCCGCCGCGGAATCCGCAGCTCGCGCCGCACGCCATGAGCCGCATAGGTCCGCTGCGGCACGTAGCGACTCAGGCGGCGTCCAACACGGCGAACACCGCGTCCAACACCGCGTCCAACACGGCGAACACCGCGTCCAACACGGCGAACAGCGCCGCCAGCAGCCAGGCGGACGCCAGTACAGCTACCCGGGCCGCCGCGGCTACCGAACCGGCCTCCAACGAGGCCGCACCTTACCGCGAGCCGACCGTGTCCGACGGTCAGTCGCGCGCAGTGAGCAGCGGGACCAGCGCCGTCAGTAATAGCGGCCAGAGCCACAGTCTCGATTCGGCCAGCCCGCTGCCGGTACCCGGCGGCCCGCCGGCACCGTAACGCAGCAGCGAAAGGATCAGCGTTGAAACCAAAGCCCACCATTCTCTATCTGCTCGTCGGCCTGCTCGCCGGCGCTCTGCTCGCCGGCGGCGGCTACGCGCTCGGAGCTGGCAGCTCGAGCAAGACTATCGCCGGATGCGTCGTGAACGCGCTCGCACGAGCTGCTGATCCAAAACCGCTGCGCGCGTGGGGAGAGCCGCCTTTCGTGGTACGAGAAGGGTCCGCAGGGGTAACCGGGTCGACACGGGGCCGCAGGGGCCGCCTGCGGCGACCGCGTGGGCGCGCGTCGTGCCCGGCGCGAGTAGCGCGATCGTCTTGGATAGCGAGAACCTGAGCGTCCAGCAGGACGGCAACGGCCTGTTCACGTTGACCGCTGGCGGGCCCTGCGCAAGCGGCAGTGACCCCTCGGAGGTGGTGACTCCATCCGTCTTCGACGTGAGCACGAACGGCCTTCCTGTCGCCTATGTCGTGAATCCAAATGGCCCGAATAACGTCTTCCAGGTCGTCACCGGCGGACTCAGCACTACCGGCACCTTTACGCAGGGCAACAGCGATTTCAGCGTCGCCGTGTTCTGCCATCAGAGCTAGCAAGGAAGGATCGGGGATCGATGCGTAGTGGATCGATGAACGGAACAGGGCGCCGGCTAGTGCGCGGCCTGTCGGTCGCCGTCGTGGCGTTTGCCGGTGCCGGTGGCGCGGGGGAGTTTCCTGCGACGGCGTGGGCCGGTACGTATGGCGTGCAGATGTGCGCCGGCGGGTACGGTGTCGGGGCTTTTCAGAACGGTTGGTCCTCGAGCGCCGGGAAGGCGCTCGATACCTCAGCGAACTGTGACGCGCAGGACCTCGCGACGTTCGGCAAGGGCGATGGCCTGCAGGTCTGGAGCGCGGCGCCGGGTGTGGGGTCGGAGGCTGGCGCGTACTGGCTGGACGCGCCTGCGGGCACGTCGATAACGGGCCTGAGCTATGCGGGGGTGTTCAGCTCCCAGGGCGGGTGGGTCGCGCATTGGGCGACGTCGGAGAACGGCTCGGGGGATCCGACCAGCAGCGACTGTGGCACCAAGCAGGATTGCAATGGCGGCACGTTCTACGGCGCGTCTTACTCCGTGCCGAACTCGGGCTTGATCGGGTTCGGGATCTGGTGTGATGCGTCCTCGTGCGCGCAGAACGGCGTCGGGTCGTTGTTCGGACCGGCGGGCAGCGCGAACGTTTTCAACGCGACCGTCACGATCACCGAACCAAGTGCTCCGGCGATGAGCGCGATTGGCGGCAGCGTCTACAATGAGGATCCAACCGGTTGGATCAGCAACCAGAACGCCCCGAGCGGCCAGAGCTGGACGGCGACCGTTCAGTCCAGCGATCCGGCGGGCGTGTGTTCTTTGCACCTGTCGGTCGGAGGCTTGAACGGGTCAGACGACGTGTCGCCGAACTTCGGGTCCGTCACACCGTGCAACGTGAGCGTGCCGTCGGTGACGCTCAATCTCAACCCGTGCGAGTCTGGCGGGCTCGGTCCGGGGTCGTATTCGGCGAGCGCGTCGGCGAGCAACCCCGCCGGGATGGTGAGCTCCACGCGCGGCGGGCAGTTCAACGTGGAGTGCTCGGGTCCGTCGGTGGCGCTGAGCAGCACCAAGGATCTGAACGCCTGGTATTCGGGCCCGCAGACGGTCGATGTGGCCGCGAGCGACCCGTCCGGTTTGCAGTCGCTGGGCTGCGCGGTTGACGGGCAGGCTGTCGCGTTTCAGCAGTCCTCGCCGCCGTCCTACACGGTGCAAATCACCCAGAACGGTGCGAATAGCGTCACCTGCAACGCTGAGAACAACGTCGACTATTGGGCGCAGGCCAGTCTGAATGGCGAGGTGAAGATCGACAGCCAGGTCCCGTCGGTCGCGTTCAGCGGAGTGACGCCGGCCCCGGCGTGGGTGAGCGGCCCGCAGACGGTCACGGTCAACGGCCGTGAGCCCCAACAGCTCAGCGGGATCGGGAGCGTGTCCTGCCAGCTGGACGGCGGCGGCTGGACCACCACCAACGGGGCGGTCGCGAGCGTGCGGATCAGCAGCAATGGCGTGCACACGGTCAGCTGCTACACCACGACCGGTGCGGGTGTGAACAGCGCGACTGAGGCCGACACGGTGCAGATCGACTCAACGCCGCCCACCGTGAGCTTCTCGAGCGGGCCAAGTCAGTCAAGCTGGGAAACGACGACTCAGTCGATCGACGTCACCGCGACCAAGCCGGCCGGAACCAGCGGCGTTGCCCAGATCAGCTGCGCGCTCAACGAACAGACCAGCAACTACGCCAACTCAGGCAGCGCCAGCAGCCAGACGGTGAAGATCACGGTGCCGCCTCCTGGCGGAGACCTGTCGTGCAAGGCCCAGGACAAAGCTGGCAACTGGTCGACACCGCAGGCGTGGAGCTTCCTGATCGACAACACCGCGCCCACGGGCGAGTTCCTGCCAGCCAACCCGACCGACCCGACGCAGGTGTCCGTACAGGTCGCCGACAGCGTCTCGGGCGTGGCGGGTGTGACGATCCAGCTCCAGACTGCGAGCGGCTGGCAGCCGCTTGCAACCAGCTTCGACGCCGGCACCGGCATCGCGACCGCGACGATCCCCGACAATGGGACGCTCGCGGACGGCACCTACCAGCTGCAAGCGCTCGCATGGAGCGTCGCCGGAACCGAGGCGACGATCACCGAAGGGCCGCTGAGCGCGCCCGCCGCCGTTACGCTGCCGCTGCGAATCGTCACGCAGCTGATCGTCGGCCCGGTGCAGGCTCAGGCGACGGCCGTGAGTTGCAGCCTGGAGCGCCGCGTGGTGCGCCGTGCGGACGTCGCGCGACACCAGGGGCTGGCCGCCAAGCTCGGCGAGCGCTGCCGAGCAATTGAAGTGCCACACGACAGCGAGGTCAAGTTGCGCTACGGGCAGCGGTCGACCGTACAGGGACTGCTCGAGACGATCGACGGCACCCCGGTCCCGGGCCAGACGATCACAGTCGTCCAGGAGCCGGACGGTTGGGGTGCGCACGCGGCCGGCTCGGCGACGACCGACAGTCATGGTCGCTTCACATACACGCTGGTGCCCGGGGCGTCCCGCAAGGTCACGTTCTCCTACCGGGGAACGGACGTCCTGCGCTCGACCAGCGCCAGCGCAGACGTCTATGTCGTTGGCAAAGCCACAATCAGCGTCAGCAAGCATGCCGTCGCCGGTCGCAAGCTGAGAATCAGCGGCCGGCTGTATGGCGGTTACATTCCGGCCGACGGCGTGCTCGTGCAGTTGTGGTACCGCGTGAAGGGTGTGCCGGCGTCGTACGGGCCGTTTGACCACGCCATCGACACCAATCGAGATGGTGCATTCAGCATCACGTTCCCAGTCTCCACCGCTGCCCGGGGCTATACCTACCTGTTCAAGGCGGTGATCGCTCAACAGACCGGATGGCCATTCCTGGCCACGACCACGAACGTCGTGGCGCGTCGGGTGGGCTAAGAGCCTGTCCGAATTACCCCGCGCACGTCTGGCGGCGGCGGACCGGCGCGATACGGCACGGTCGGAAGGCTTGCGTAGCGCTGCGACGCGGCGCCTTCCGCCCGCACCGTCTCGCTTGCTCCGGCGCTCGCCAGCCGCACACTGGGTAATTCGGACAGGCTCTAAGGGCCTATATAGGTGTTGCCGCTCGGGGCCAGTTTCCAAAGGGCGCGTAGTTCCAGTCGTTGTTTCCAATCGGCGTGCTGGTTTGCAGCGGCGCCGAGGTGCACGGCTTCACCGCGGCGGGCGCGTCGGTCCGGTTCGTGTTGACGCGTGTCGATGCCGAGGCGACCGCCGAGCCGAGCAACCCAGCTCGGACGCCTTCGCCTCCAGCCGATCCCCGAGCGTGGTCTGAGTCGAGCGGTGAGGGGTTTGCGGTCCGCGTCGGTGCTCATGGACGCTGGCGTGTTGAACGCCGTCCAGTTGCGTGACGCCGTTGTGCTGCTGGGGCATCTGAACGAGGCGTGATTCGGGTACCGCTCGGGCGATCCGTCGCGTCCTACTGCGGGCGACGCGCGCCAGGTCGATCCTCGCGTTCCGGCTGACGCCGTTCTCCACGCAAGGCGTGGATCTCGCGCTGCTGCGCTCCGATCTGCTCTCGCCAACGCCGATGGACGGCCGCTGGCCTGCGGACGTGCCTTACCCGTACTGCGGGGTGCCGGAGAGCCTGGAGCGTCTTGGGCGTGGCCTCAAGCATCTCATCGAACTCGTCGACGACCTCAAGACTCGAAAGGTCGAGTTCCTGTCGATCACCGAAGGGATCGACACCACCACGCCACAGGGCACCTCCAGTTCCAGCTATTCGGCCCGCTGGCCGAATTCGAGCGATCCGTGATCCTCGAACGCACCCGGCCGGGATGGCAGCGGCCCGCGCCCGCGGACGCATCGGCGGCCGGCCACAGCGGCTCACTCCGGAGAGCCCGGGCTTGGATTTCAGCCTCGGTTGAAGATCACTTGTTGGTCGGCGGCGCTGTTTGGATCCGCGGGCGTGTACACGAGGAAGGTGTTTTCGCGCACGCGCACGGTCGCCTGGAAGGAATGCGCGAACCCCTCATCGCCAGCAGCGTTGGGTCCCCCGAGAGCGCCGAGGTGATCACTGCGCCCGAAGAGCTTCACGGTCACCGAGGTGACGCCGTCCGGGACCAGGCCATCGATGTCCCACTCGTAGTGGGCGGCGGACCCCGGCGGCGAGGTCAGCGAGCCGCCTTCAACCTGAATCCCGTGGCTGCGGAATGCTGTGGCGTTGAAGATCCCGGCGGTGCCGCCGAGGCCTTGGAAGCCGAGCAGGAGGTTGTTGCGCTCGGCTTGCGGGCCGAGCTTGTAGCCGAGTTGGAGACGGAGCGCCTCGTTCGCGACCTTTGCGGGTTGGCCGACCACGATCCGCCTGAGAACCTTCGTCGCGGCGTCGATGCACGGGTACTGCCCGTCGCGGGGAACCGACCAGTGGCCGTGGCCGACGGTGATCCGCATCGTCACGCCGTGTGGCCAATCAACCAAGCGAACATACCGGCGGTAGTAGGTGTAAGCCCCGGGCGGCCCGAGCAGCCCCGGCTCCTGCGCGCCTGTCGGGAGCGAAACGGCGAGCTCGGCGGTGGTCGGTTGGCGACGCAGGACGCCGAGCATCGACAGCAATGATGCTGGTGGCCTGCCCTCGGAGATAGAGGTGTGCGGTGTCGGGTTGATCTGCTGCCCGCAGGCCGGCGAGCTGGCCTGCGCCTGTTGGCGTGCCAGGTTGACAAGCGCGATCGCCTGGTCCTCGATGCTGTGGCCCGCCGGGTGCGACGCGAGGCTGAGGACGCGAGGTTCAGATCCCGCGACGCCGCCCGGCGTGGCCGGCATCAATGGGTTGCTGGATCCGGCCGGGCCGGCGGTGTTGACCGGGGTGGCGGCGTGACCGTGCCTGAGCGCGGTCAACGCGATCACGGCCACCGCAATCGCGACGAGAATCGACGCGATCGCCGGCAGCCCAGTGGCCGTCGCTCTCAGGCGGGGCGCCGGGGGCGACAGACGCCGATGCCTTCGGGCGCGACGCGACGCCGCCCCATGGATCTGCTCACGGAACTTCGGGAGTAGGGTCACGTCGGATCCTCCAAGTTCTCTCGTAAAGCGGCCAGACCGCGGCTGACGCGTTTGCGGACGACCAGCTCCGAGGTCTGCAACTCGCTGGCGATCTCGCCGTAATCGCGCTCATCCAGAACGCGAGCACGGACAGCCTCGCGCTGCTCGGGCGGGAGACCGTCGAGCAGGCCGATCAACCAATCCGACTGGCTGACCTGCGCCTCGATCCGCTCCAACTCGTCGTCGCCGTACTCAACCGCATCACGGATCCCGATCCGCTGACGAGCGCGCGCCTCGACCCGACCGCGTCGCAGGCTGTCGTTCAGCGTGTTGTGTGCGATCGTGAACAACCACGGTGCGGCCGTCGGCTCCGTCGAGCGGTATCGATGCACGGCCGCGAGCGCGGATGCGAACACCTCGCTCGCGAGATCGACGGCCGTCTCGGCACTGCGCGTGCGCCGCAGCATGTAGCCCACAACCGCCCACTCATACCGGTCATAGAACGCTGCGAACGCATCAGGATTCGACCGGCTCGCCGACAACAACGCCCCATCGCCCACCTCAGACCATCGCATATCAGGGATAACGCACCGCCCCCAAGTTTGTGACCGGACCGCCGCTCAGCACATCACCCACCGATCACGGGAGCTCGCGAGCCGCGTTCGACCGCGGCAGTGCGACCGCGCCAACGACACCCCTGGGGACCGTCATAAAGCTCAGTCTATGTGCGCCGCCGCCCTCCAAATCGCTCGCTGCTTAGCCACTCCGGCCGCCACCCGGGCCGCTGCCGAGAGGTCGCTGCTCGACGCGAAATGCGGCCACCGACATCAGCCCTGACCGCGTGACCCCTGGAAACGTGGAGCAGCAGCACGTGAGCCAGCCGCCGCCGACCGACCCTGTAGCCCTGTACCCGAGGCAGACGGGGCATCAATGGCCACGGCGCGAGCAGGCTCGCCCCGAGCGAAAAACGCTTCGCCGCAAAACGCCCATCGATCAACGAACATGCCGACGGCGTTCGGGCGCCATTCTGAGGGGCGTCGCATTGTCGAACGATCAACGAACGCCGTCGAGCGCGCGGCTCGACACGGACCGCGGCGTGAGGCAGCCGCCCTGGCCGATCAGGACCTCTGGAGGATCGTGATAGCGAGACCGAAGCGACGCAGTCCGCGAGCGGTCTGCCGAACCCATGGACGCCACGGCGATTGCCCGAATCCAGGACTACGGCACGTCCAGGAAGAAGTCTTGCCGAACCGTCTCGCCGGGTGAGATCACGACCTGCTGGGCGTCCTCAGGATGAACGCCGTTGGTATTCGCGTCGAGGAATGTTCCCGGTGATCGTGTAGGTGCCGGGCGCAAGCGGGATCTTCACAAGGACGCCTGCGACCGAGGTCTGCGTCGCTACGACACCGCCGCTTGGGTTCGTGACAGCCACCGTTCCGGCGCCGGGCGTCGGCGCCGGGCGCCAGCAGTGCGGGTCTGAAAACGGGATCGCCGGGCCGCCGACAACGAAGAAGCCGGAGACCAACGCGGTCGGGCCGGGCGTCACGAGGGGCTCCTTGATCGCCGGCGGGTGGGCCGCCATGCCGAAACAGAGCGGCTGAGCCACACAGTCACGCCCACCGCGCGTCGCCCCGCCGCCGGCGACTGCCGCGAGACGGTCTGGACCCCGGGCACCTTGAGCAACTCGCCAGTCGTGTGCAGCTGACAGCCAGCGCGCCTCCCCTCAGCGCGAGCTCTCTGGAACGTGAGTCCGATGAGGCGCGGAACTCGACACGCCTCGCTGGTGAGTGCCGCGCCGACGGTCGGGGCGATCGCCACCAAGCCGACCGCCGCCACGAGCAACGCGACTGCCAACGCTCGGGCCGCACGCCCTGCTGCCGCTACGCCCGACACGCGACGAACTCTACGCCGCAACATCGCCCTCCACGCCTCTCACTCATTTCGTTGCCGAACCGACAGCGCGACCAACTGGATCGTTTGGCCGCATGGCGGAGGCGGCCTGCGCGGTGTAGAACTTCGGCGGCGATGAGGATCGCGGTGCTGTGAGCTGGTTACGGGCGTGGTGGGTCCCGACGCCCGACGTGTGGTGCTCGACGACGCTGGCTGGACTCATATCCGTGAGGAGCACGCGGAGATGGCCGCTCACCGCGACGCCGTGCTCACGACGGTCACCAACCCCGACTATCGCCGACCTGATCCAAGACCCTCGCGCGAACGCTTCTGGCGGCGCGGGCTGGGCCCGAGTCGCTGGCTGCTGGTGGTCGTAGACTTCGGTACTCAGCCCACGCGTCGGCGCGGAACGGTGGGATACGGCGATGATGAGGCTCCTACGCACCGAACGGACGCAGCACCGGCAGCGGCATCGCCTCTTCTCGCAGAGTCCTCCCGTCCGCTTCGTCGCCCGCCGGACACACGCTGGTCAGCCAGCCGCTCGCGACCGGATCCAGAGCAGCCCAACTGGCCCGAGCCAGCACCCTGCCACGGCCCAGCGGGGCGAACGCCTCGACCGCCCGGCTTCCCTCCTCGTCGTGCGAGCAACAGAGGACCCGGGGATCCGTCTTCCGGGCGCACGCTGATCGTTCGACAACTGCAACGTTGTCCACCGTGATCGGATAGCAGCGATGCGTGCGGTGGTTGGACCGGCTGACTGTTGAGATTAGTCCGGCCAGCACCGGGCTCGCCATCAGGAGCGACGTTAGGATCCATCTATGGGCGAACCTCCCGACGCGATCGGCGAGCAGCCCGCGCCGGAGCTGCTTCGCCGTTTCGCTCTGTTCCGGGAAGCTCACGCCAGCGCCGCTCCGTCCTTGGATGAACGCGAGTCGCGGGCGCTGCGCAGGCTCCAAGGAGATGAGCGTCTTGGGCTCATCGTTTCGCAAGCGAGGAGCGTTGAGCTGACAGCGTCGCTGAAGGTGCTTGTCGTGCCTGGGAAGCGGGGTGCTTTCCTGGTCGTTTCGACCGTGCGGCCGGACGGCACGCCCGCCGTGTTCGGAGGGGGCGCACCCCTTGAGACCGTGCTCGACGGCGGCCCGATCCTCACGTCCGGCGCGACGATCTTCGGATTGGCGCCGGACGGCATCACCGAGCAGCGGGTTCTCCTTGCTGACGGGTCGACGATCGGCGCTCCGGTCCTCAGCAACGTCTATGTAGTGGAAGATCCGAGCTGGAGCTCGCCGGTTTTCGCGGACACATGAGCGCCGGCGCTGTACAGGCCCGGCGAGGGCATCGCGTTCACGTCTGCTTTGACTGGTCTCGGTTGGACGTAGATGTGCGCTGTGCGTTGCCCATTGAGATGCTCGCCGAGGCCTCCGCGGACGTCACTCCGAGCGGCGACGCAGTCCAGTCGGCGTGCGCTCTGGCGGGAGTCTGCCGACGGACTCTCCTGTCCGCAACGACATGGCGTCCGATCGCCGTACACGACGCGCGCTAAGCGGGTTCGGCCGGCGTACTGGCCTGCGAGCGCGGCGGGCCGCGCTGCTCGCATCTCAGCAGTCGAGGCTCACGCCGCTGCGGCCAGCGCCGCTTCGAGGGCAGCGGACGCTAGCGGACGAGGCGTTTGGTGAGCCGGTCGGGGTTCTGGCGAATGAAGTAGTCGCCCCCGAGGTCGTGGTACAGCTCTCCGGTTTGCAACATGTGCCAGCCGGCGGTAAGGATCGAGTGGCCAACCGCCGTGACGGCCTTGGCATGGCCACGGCGTCCGCGGAGGCGTTGGTACTGCGCGGCGTGGTAGGAGTCCTTGGTGCGCGCAGCGGCGTTCGCGGACTCGTTGAGGGTCGCTCGCAGCCACTTATCGCCCTTGCCGGTCTTGCCCGAGCGGCGCTTGCCGGCGGACTGGTCGTTACCGGGTGACACCTTCGCCCAGGACGCGAGGTGCTTGGGGGTCGCGAACACGCTCATGTCGACCCCGATCTCAGAGATGATCACCTCGGCCGCGCGCTGCTTGACGCCCGGGATGCTCATCAGCAGGTCACGCTGGGCCGCGAAAGGGGCGATCTGCTGCTCGATCTCCGCCGAGAGGCGGTCGATCGCCTCGTCGAGGAAGTCGATGTGCGCGAGGATCTGTCCGACGATCAACGCGTGCTCATCGGCGAAGCGACCGACCAGCGCTTCGCGCAGCGCCGGGAGCTTCTTGCGCAGCTGCCCGCGGGCGAGATCGGCCAGCACGTTGGGGTCGGGGTTGGCGGCTTCGCGGCTCGGTGGGGTGAGCTACACCCGGGGTGTCGTGGTCCCGCTGGATTTTCTATGCAATCGTTGCGCTCAACGATCAAACCCAAAACAGCGCCCGCCGCCAGGGCGCCGCGTCTCGCACGAATTGTCTATCGCGCGC
The DNA here is from genome assembly GCA_963709135.1 of uncultured Solirubrobacterales bacterium. Taxonomy (GTDB): domain Bacteria; phylum Actinomycetota; class Thermoleophilia; order Solirubrobacterales; family Solirubrobacteraceae; genus Palsa-465. Next base: position 330,061 of record CAVPVI010000019.1, read on the forward strand.
GCCCTCGCGCGCGTGGAAAACGTAACGGCCTGTTGATAACTCTTCGAGTTACCAACAGTTAACTACTACCTACTACTGCTACGACAACGACTTCCTCTTCAAACAGGGGGTGTTGCGATCACCGCTAGAACCCAAGGAACAACCTCATCTGCAACGGGTCGCGGCCAGCGCCAGCGGCGACGAACCGCTTGGGCGATCGCCTTCGCGGCGATCGCCCCGCTGGCGAGCCGACGCGGCGCTCCCGGCGAGCAGAGCGATCGTCCGCTGCCACAGCAGTCGGCCCGGATCTGAGCTGACGAACCCTGAGGGTGTCGACGTGCTGCTGGAAGGCAACCGCTTTGCCGTCGTTGAGGGTCCACACGTGGACCATCTTCACAGCGGCGGCTCACCGTAACTCTTGTGCTTCCACCTGTAGCTCCCGAGCGCCACCACTGTGTCGCCATCGGCGATGAACTGCTCCGGCACGACGGCGAAGTCATCGCCGATTTCCCCGAGTCGCATGAACACGCCTTCGAGCACCGCCTGCGGGCCCACGTAGGTGCCCGCGAGGGGAAATCCGTCGGCCTCGGTCCACTGGATGTCGTCGGCCATCGCGGCGAGGGCGGCGGGAACGTCGCCCGCTGCGAAGCTCGCGTAGGCGTTTTCGACGATCTGCTTGTTGGTGGCCATCTTGGGTCCTCTTCTGTTGCCCTTGAATGACGATGTCATTCATAACACAGTTATGAGCCGACGTCAATGACGGTGTTATGGATATGCTGCGGTTGTGCCGCCCCGGTCCACCGACCCTCATGTGCCCGAAAGGATCGTCGCCACGGCCGCTCAGCTGTTGGCCACCGAGGGCTCGGTGTCGGCGCGGCGCTTGGCCAGCGAGATGGGCACGTCGACGATGGTTGTCTACACCCATTTCGGCGGGATGGACGAGCTGACCCGACAAGTGATGCGCCGCGGGTTCGTTGCTTTCGGAGGCGAGCTGGACCGCGGCGCGGTCACCGACGATGCCGTCGCCGATTGGATGACCTACCTCTGGAACTATCGCCGCTTCGCGCTGCGCGAACCCCACCTGTACGCCGTGATGTTCAGTCCTCGACTGGCCAACTTCAGGACCGGTGATCCCGCCGACCTCGATGCGGCGAGATCCACCTTCGTCTCGCTCCTCCGACGCATCCACGCCTGCGTCAACACCGGCCGATGGGAGGTCGACGACGTCACCACCGCCGGCGAAGCCGTCTGGTCCGGCGTTCACGGCCACACCACGCTAGAGCTTACCGGCTTCTTCGACGCGATCGGGCGCAACCCAGTGCGCTCCTACAGCGAGATCCTCACCAGGATGTCGATCGGCCTCGGCGACCACACGCAAGCCACCGCTCGCTCGCTATCGACCGCCAGAAGGCGGGCCAACCGCGCAGACCGAGCCGAAGCCTCGTCCGCACGATGAAGGTTGCCGACCCAGGGTCGCGTCCCCCACGAGCGCTACCGCGCGTCGGTACCACCAACGAAGAAGAGGCCCGGGCGAACTGCGTCACGGTGTCTTCCGACAGCAGGCCGCCGAGCCACGGGACTCCTTCTGAACAGCCGACGGTCGCCAGCCGGCACGAGCGCATCGGTGACGCGTGGCGGTGGTGGTCAGCAGCCGGTCGCGTCGCGCAGCGTCCGGCATGCCTGTGCCATGCGACGCTCCGAAAGACGTGTGACCTGTCTGCGGAAAGTGGATCGGGGGAGCGTGTGGAGATTGTCGAAGTTCACGACGCAGTCGCTCGGAACGCCGTCATCCTTTGCGGTCAGGATCAACTCGCTCACGAGCCCACGCGTGGTCCTGGTGAGCCCTGCGACCACGACAGACCCGATCCTGTCGGCGACAGGATCGCGAGTCAGCACCAGCACTGGACGGTCGCCGCCCGGCGTGGCGGCGAACCAGATGTCACCTCGCCGCATCGTCCCAGTCCGACCAGTCCTCGGCGGGGCCCCAATCAGCAATCGCCTCGAACGACTGCTCAGCCGCAGTCGCGGGCTGTTGCTGCCATCGGTCCGCGTCGGCTTCGCTGCGCAGGACAACGAGGTGACGATGCACGGCGTCGCGCAGGATCTCGGAACGGTCGACGCCGAGCGCCTCGGCCCAGTGTTGAACGGCCGCGGCGTCGTCGTCCGAGACCCGGAAACTCAACATCGTCATACGGTTCAGAATATCGCGTATGACGTTGTCCGTCTCGCGACTCCTTCCGCCCACGCGCCCCAATGAACCGGACGCGCGCTCCGGCGACGACAGGCTCGTGCGGACGGACGAGCGGTTCGCGCTGTAGGCGATCGCCCGGTGAACCGCTGGGTGCGAGGAGGATCCGGCTTGTACACCATCGTCCAGAGGAGGACGTCATGGAGTCTGTGCCGTTGCTGGATTGCGCCGGGCGGCGCCGCTCGCCGGTGACCCTGTCGAGTTTCCACCAGGGTCGCGTGCCCCGCAATAAGGGTCGTCGCTACCCGCCGGATCCGCCGAGCGTGGAGGAGATCATCGCGGTGATGCGCGCGTGCGGTAGCCGATCGGAGGGCTTGCGGCTGCGCGCGATCATCGTCGTGCTGTGGCGCGCAGGGTTGCGGATCAGCGAAGCGCTCGCGCTGAGCGAGGGCGATCTGGACGGCCGCGGGGGTGCCGTGCTGGTCAGGTGTGGGAAGGGCGGCAAGCGCCGTGAGGTCGGGGTGGACCGCTGGGCGTGGGAGCAGCTCGACGTGTGGCTTGAGCTGCGCGCCGGCCCGCCCGCCGGGGCGCTGTTCTGCCCGCCGGAGCGCTGTTCTGCGTGGTGCGCGGCCCGACCCGTGGTCGCGCGTGCGCGCCGGCCGGGATCCGCGGCGAGCTGCATCACGCCGCGGTGGCGGCTGGGGTCCGTCGGCGGTTCGCGCCCCACCAACTCCGACACGCGCACGCGGTGGAGATGTCCCGCGAAGGGATCCCGCTGCTGGTGATCCAGCGCCAGCTGGGGCACGCCGACTTGGCCGTCACGAGCACCTATCTGTGCGGGATCGACAACACCGACCTACTTCAGTGAGTAGCGGCTCGGCTGTTCGCTCTGGTTAGCAGTTAATCGGCGCGGCGGGTGACTGTGATGTCTGTGAGCGGTGTTGCAGCCTCCAGCACCAGCCGTATCGCCGGATTGCGTGTCGAGGGGTGTTGTTGGGGCCCGATTCGCTGGTCGGCGAAGTAGCCCGGTGAGGCAGGCAGTGACGCGTGTTAACGTGATGGCGGGCGGGGCGCTGTCGGGTCAGGGCGGCGGGAGCGCGTAGACCGCGTCGAGTGTTGCTTGGAAGATGTCGGCGTGCTGGTAGCCGTCGGGGAGCCGCAGGATCAGCTGCCGGCCGGTGCGGATGACCCGCGCGGGGACGTTGAACAGCAACCGGCGCAGAGTGCCCGCGTGACGGCGTAGCGGCGTGCGCGGGGGTGCCGCGCCCGAGGCGCTGGCGGCGGGTGAGATGTCACAGCAGTAAGCGGTGAGGTTGATCGCGAGCATCGCGCCGGTCAGCCAGACACGGTTAGCGTTGATGTCCCCGGAGGGCAGGTGACGTAGCGCCTCGCCGAGCTTGATGTCCTTCAGACGCTCTTCGATCTGCGCGCGGTGGCGATGGAAGTGCTCAATCCACGCGGTGGGCTGGTGGTAGATGTCGGTCAGGATGAAGCTGTAGCCGTAGAGGCTGTCGATCTCGCCGTCGATCGCCATCTGGAGCTGCTTGGGATGGATCGTCGCTAGCCGCCGGGAGCCTTTCAGGCGGGTGATCTGCTCGGCCGTGAACGGGACACGGCGGACGATCAATCTGAGCGGCTCGTGCTTCCAGCCGCCGGGGCGATAGGTGGTCTCGGCGACCTGCGCGCCGTCCATGCCGAGCGCGGGCGCCCAGACGCTCTCGGGGATCTGCGCCAGCGCGTTCCACATCGCCTGGCTGCGCGGAACCGACACCGTGAAGCGCGTCTTCTCCTGGCGTAGGCGCTCCAGCAGCTCGATCGCGTAGTAGGCGGAGTCGATCCGCATCGTCACCGGCCCGTGCCCGGAGGGCAGCAGCGCGAGCGCCCTTGAAGCGATCCGCGCGTACTCGCCGCCGGTCAGCCGCTCGCGGTTACCACCGACCAGCTCCGCGCACAGCGCCCGGCCGCGCTGTGCCCAGAACGCGAGATGCGGCGCGTAGCTCATCTGCCCGGTCCGGCACCGCGCCGCGCCCTGCTTCTCGCGCCCGTACACCGTGATCTGCGTCGCGTCGAGATCGACCGTCACCGGCTCACCCAGATCGCGACCCAACGCACGGTCAAGCGCCTGACCCGCTGTGCTCATCGCTTTCTCGATCCGCTGGCAGTGCACCCGACGGAAGCGCTTGGCCTGCTGCAACGCCGTCGCTGGCGAGGGCACCTCGCTCACCGCCCGCAACATCGCGCCCGCCTGATCAGCGCGCTGGTCGCGAAGATGGTCAAAGAACGCGCCACCGACCAGCTGACACTCCGCCAGGCTCATAACAAGCTCTCCCGGCGTAACACCCCGCTGGCGGACCTTGATCGCCCGCGCGCGACGCTCACGCGCGAGCTCAGCGTCGATCGTGGCGATCAGCCCCAGACGGCGTTCCAGATCGCCGATCACCGCCAACCCGCCATGCCCGGTCAGTGACGGATCGTCCGCCCGCACCACGATCCGTCCGCGCCGACTGCCATCGTTAGCCACACGCACCCCCTGGGTGACGCCCGATCCGCGTCATCGGTTTGTTTCTCACACCACAACTTTGACAGGCGTATCGGACGGAAAGGCCCCGCATTTGCGGGGCCTTTTCACGCTACAGCGCCACCACTCCGGTAGATCGCGTCGGTCGACCACACCCCCAACCGGCACGGTTAATCACCGATATAGGACCGAGATCATCTACGCCGTCTACGAGCGTCCGGTACCGATGATCCCAGTGAGCCCCGGATCAGGGTCTATCCGCTGAGGACTTGACACGAGCGAGTAGACCCGACGAGCCCGCCTCGCGGCGGGCTCGTCCGTTCGTTCTGGCCGGCCACCGGAGCCGGTGAGCGATGCCCGCGTCTGACGCGAGCACTCGACAACGTCCAAGCCGCTCTGGACGACTACGCCAAACGCCAAGGACTCGCCGCCTAAAACCAAACATCAAAACCTGACAACTTGACCTGAATTTCACGGGCTCTTGGGCCAAGGACCCTAGCGCTCGCACGTGCCGGTCGGCGCCGCGGTGGACTTCCGCCGCGCCGCCGTCGCAGCTGCGCTCGCCCCCGAAACCAGGGCGCACGTGGGAGCCGGCAAATTGTCTGTTCTGCGTAGCATAGGCACGCCTCCGTGGGGGACGCTCCGATTCCGCCGGTCCCGTGAGGCCATCGCATCTGCTTAGGACCGACAACGTGATGCACGCTGAGCCTTCTCGCTCACAGCTGTCGGCGTCTTCCGCGCGACCGAGACTTTTGGAATGCGCCACGAGTGACGGGTCGGTTCCGGGCTCGAGGTCGTCGCTTGTGTCGGAGCGCTTGCTTTGAACTTGGCAAGCGCTGCCGGTCCCGACGATCCCGGAGTGCCAGCTGGCCGGCGGCCGGTCAGCTAACGCCCGGCCAACGTGCGGTGGTTTCTTATGGTGCGGGGACATCTGTGAGAGCTGAGCCACTCCCGGATCCCCAACCGACGCGGCCTCCGAGGGCAGCCGCGGAACCCGCCGTAGGCCATCCGCTGAATCTCTGATCTGGCTCTCAGGTCATCGTGGGATCGCTCGGGTTGTGGTGAGGCTGGCGTGTTCGAGTGCTTCGGGTTTGCCGAGGTAGAAGCCTTGGGCGTAGTCGACCCCGTAGGTGCGGAGCAGCTGGATGGTTTCGTGGTTGCCGACGTATTCGGCGACGGTGCTTTTGCCGAGCGTTTTGGCGATGTTGGCGAGGGTTTGGACGACGAGGGGGTCGGTGGGGTTGTGGGTGATGTTCTGGATGAACTCGCCGTCGATCTTGAGGTAGTCGAAGGGGACGTGTTTGAGGTAGTAGAAGGAGGCGTAGCCGGCGCCGAAGTCATCGAGCGCGAGTTCGCAGCCGAGGTTGGCGGTCTGGGCGGCGAAGCGCGTGGCCTGCTTGAGGTTGGTGATCGCGGTGGTTTCGGTGATCTCGAGGCACAGGCCGCGGCCGTCGGCGTTGGCGGCTTTCAGTCCCGCGGCGATGAGGTCGGGGAGGTCGGGGTCGCTGATCGATTGCGCGGAGAGGTTCACATGCAGCCGGATGTCCGACCCGGTGTGCTGGGCGTGGGCGAGGGTCTGGATCGCCTGGCGCAACACCCACCGGTCGATCTGGGTGATGAGATGCATTCGCTCGGCGATGAACAGGAAGCTTCCGGGCGCGATCAGGGTCCCGTCGTCGGCTCGCATCCGGATCAGCAATTCGTGGCGTGGCAACGGGTCTGACTCGAGGCCGAAGATCGACTGGGCGTGTAGGACGAATCCGTCGTGTTCCAGCGCGTGGCGGATCCGTTCAGCCCAGCCCAGTCCTGACTCCATTCGCTCGTGGCGTTGACGCGCTTTGTCGTACGTCATCGCGCGATCGCGGCCGGCTTCTTTGGCGTCGTACATCGCGATGTCGGCCATGACCAGAAGCTCATCTGCAGCGGGTTGACCCGAGGAGGCGAACGGCGCGACGCCGATGCTGGCCGTGATCCGCTGGGGTCCGGTCGGCGTGTCGATCACACAAGCAGTGCGGGTCGCCTCCAGAAGACCCGCTGCGATGCGTTGCGCCGCGTGAGCGTCGGCGCCGCGCAGCAGCGCAGCGAACTCATCGCCGCCGAGCCGGGCGAGTACGTCTGTGGTGCGGAGCTGGGCCTGGAGGACCTCGCCGGCGCGGGCGATCACCTCGTCGCCAACGTCGTGGCCGTGCGTGTCGTTGATCGACTTGAAATGGTCGAGATCGATCATCACCAGCGCACCGCCGGTCCGGCTCCGCTGTGCACGGTCGAGCTCGCGCTCGAGTTCTTCCTGGAACCGTCGGCGGTTGAATAGGCCCGTCAGCGAGTCGTGGTCGGCGAGATACGCCAGCTCGTTCTCATGGCGCTTGCGGTCGCTGATGTCCCTGGCGATCTGCGCCATGACGGTGACCTGGCCGGTCTCGTCGAGAATCGGCGAGATCGTCAGCGCCACCGGCACGCGCACACCGTCCTTGCGGATTCGGATCGTTTCGTATTGGTCGACGCTCTCGCCCGCACCGACGCGTCGCAGGACCTCGGCGTCGTTGCCCGCGAGCTCGGCCGCGCTGAGCATGCTCGCTGGCTGCCCGATCGCTTCCTCGGCGGTGTACCCGTAGAGATCCTGCGCACCGCGGTTCCATTCCACGATCGTCTCGTCCCTACGGGTGGCAACGACCGCGTCGTGGGTGCTCTGCACGACCGCGGCGAGCCGCTCGTTGGCTCGCTCGATCTCACGCTGCGCGGTCACGTCGGAGTTCAGCTCGATGATCGCCGTCGGCACTCCGTGCTCATCGCGATGCAACGCTTGACGGCTGGCGATGACCAACTCAGTTCCGTCCTTGCGGCTGTGTCGTAGATCCCCCCGCCATAGTCCGTCCCGGGTCAGCGCCTGATCGACCGGCTCCCGGGATTGGGGGAACACAGTCTGCAACAGGTCATGCGCGACCTGGCCGATCGCCTCAGCGGCGCTGTAGCCATAGACCACTTCCGCCTCCCGGTTCCAGTAGCTGATCCGGCTCTCGACGGGGTCGCGGACGATCACCGCGTCGTGGGCCAGATCCAGGAGCTCGGCGCGCAATCTCAGCTCCCGTTCGTTGCGCCTGGCCTCAGTCACGTCACGTCCGCTGATGATGATGTTCGAACCGAGCGGCAGCACACTTCCGCCATATGTGTGGTCGACCGGCAGCCCGGTGGACCATTCCCGTGGCCACTCGACGTCGGCCGGCTTGCCGGTCTGTGCGACCCGGCGGTGGAGCTTGAACACGTCGCTGCCGGTGTATCCGGGAAGTACCTCGCCGCAGCGGCGCGTGAGCAGCTGCTCGCGGTCGCGCCCCACCACCTCACAATGCGCGTCGTTGGCGTACTCCCAGCGGAAATCGACGATCTCACCCGCCTCATCCCGGACCGGTGAGAGGATCGCGAACCCGTCCAGCAGCGACCCGACGCCCGTCCGGAACAGCTCCTCACTCGCGCGCAACTGCTCCTCAAGGCGATGACGCTCGGTCACGTCACGCGCTGTGACCACGACGTTCTCGCCGGCTGCGACGATCATCGTGTCCAGCGCCCGACTGGCCATGCGCCCCCCGGCCCATGCCTCGGGTTCGGCGACGTCAACGCTCAGGCACGGCTCGCCGGTCTCCACCACCAGGCGGTACACCGCGAAGCGCGCGCTGGTCGGGAACTCCGACAACCGCTCAACGAGGCAGTGACCGATGAGTTGGACGCGGTCGAACCCGACCAGCGCGCAATAGGCGTCGTTGACGTATTCCCAGCGAAAATCGACGATCCCGCCGCGCTCGTCGCGGACCGGTGAGAGGATCGCGAACGCATCGAGCATCGACCCGACCGCCGCGTCGAAGCGCTCCTCGCTCGCACGGAGCTGCGCCTCAGCGCGTCGCCGGTCGGTGACATCACGCGCCGAGACAACAAGCTGCTTGCCCGCCCGGACGACGACACTGTCGAGCGCCCGGCGCGCGAACTCGGTTCCCCACGCTCGCTCGGGATGGAAGTCCTCGGTCCGAAACGGCGTGCCCGTCAGCGCGACCTGCCGGTAGACCTCGAAGCGCACGCTCGGCACCCAATCGGAGAATACCTTCCCGAGGCGGCGCCCCAGTAACTGCTCGCGGTCGCGCGCCACCAACTCACAGTGAGCGTCGTTGGCGTAGTCGTAGCGAAAATCGACGATCTCGCCGCTCTCGTTATGGACCGGGGACACGATAGCGACCGCATCCTGCATCGCCCTGACCGCGACATGGAAGCGCTCCTCGCTCTCACTCAGCCTCGCCTCCACCGACCGGCGCGCGGTGATATCGATGAACGTGGTGACGACCGCGTCCTCGCCAGCACCATCGCCGCCGGCCCGGAACGGCATCGAGTTCATCGAAATCCAGCTCAGTGACCCGTCCGGCTTGTGCACCCCCATGATCACGTTCTCCTGCGGAGTGCGAGTACGGAGCATGACCATCGCCGGATGCTCCTCGCCGGGAAACGGCGATCCGTCCTCGTGAACCGCCTGCCAACGCGGATCCACCGCCGTGACGCCCATCATCTGATCCACGCTCAGCCCGAGGATCCGCTCGGCCGCCGGATTGCAACTGACAATCGCCCCGCCCCCGTCCTGGATCAGGATCCCCTCCGACAACGCGCCGACCGCTCTGCGGTAGCGCTCCTCGCTCGCCGATAGCAAGTCTCGCAACCGGCGGCGCTCGCCGACGTCCCTGAACCCGATCGCAATCCCATCACCCAGACGGACGACCCGAAGATCGAACGTACGCACCGCACGTTGCCCATCGCCCCACGTCTCTTCGTACATGAGGCCGTCGACATCGACCGGCTCGCCCGTCTCGACGACGCGCACGTACCGCTCAAACAGCCCGTTCTCGCGATGCCCGGGCAGGATCTCCAAGATGCCGTGCCCGACCGTCTCCTCACGACTGCGGCGGCTCTCCCGGCAGGCAGCGTCGTTGACGAACTCATAGACAAAATCGACGATCCGCCCGCCATCGTCACGGACGGCATCCAGGATCGCGAACGCGTCGAGCCTGCCGCTCATCGCAGCGCTCAACTGCGCTTCCTTCTCGGCGAGCTCCCGCTCGATCCGCACGCGCTCAGTGATGTCCTTCACCTGCACGATCCGATATCTCTCCCGACCGGTCTCGTCAACGGCGATCGCCACGTCCACCTCGACCGGGAACGCGGTCCCGTCCTTGCGAACATGCTCAGCCTGCAACGTCGCGCCGCCCAGAAGACGGGCGCGCTCGAGCTGCTCGGGAACCGGAACCCAGGACCGTTCGCTGAACATCTGCTCGGACGGCGCGCCGATCAGTTCCCCCTCCGAGTAGCCGTGCATCGCGGCGTAGGCCCGGTTCAGCCTCTGGATCCGTCCACCGCTGACAAGCGCCACACCCCAGGCGGCGCGATCGAAGATCTCCGACCACTGCGGAGCCTCCTCCTCGGCCTGCTCCTTCCGAGAGATATCCCGCCAGCTGACCGTGATCCGACCCTCATCAAAGCCGAACGCCTGGACGCTGGCGCCGATCACCGCGCCGTCATCAGCCCGATAGCTCATCCACACCAGCTCAGAATCCGCTGCCGAGAGCGCCCGGGAGTACAACTCCAGGGTCTCCGACAACAGCTCCGGTGGCACCGTCTCACGGACCGTTCGACCCACGAGCCTTCCCGGCGGCCGAAGCTCAGCAGCCGCGTTCGCGTAAACGTAACGGAAGTCGACCACCACCCCGGCCGCGTCACGAATGACCTCCGCAAGCGCCAACGAATCCGGCAGAGCATCAACGATACGGGCGACGTCCCGCCTTCCCAAACCCACCCCCGAATCACTCCCCGAGTTCATCACCGCCATCATAATCCCGTCCTGGCGAGGCCCATCAGTCATAGATGCGCCCGCATCGATGCCGTCAGTGGCATCGACACCTATGCGAACGCATCCACATCATCGGCCTACCAAACACCCCAGGACGGTAGAAGACCAACCTCCGCTGCGCGTCTTCCCGCAGAGCGCTCGGAGCCGGGTGGGCGCGACTGTAGACCATCGACCGCCCCTCCATCAAATAGGTTCGGAGCGGGCCGGACGGATTGCCGTATGGACCAAGCTAATGAAGCTAACAATCCGTGCCTAAAGGCCTCGGGTTCCCACGCAATCTTTACCCCCAGGTCAGCGCCGACGCCACAGGAAGATCGCCACCGACAGACAGCGCCTGAGGACCGGCGAGCAACGAGTCGCGCCTCTCGCGGACAGCTCGGAGCTCCCCCGCTGATCGGGCCCCAATACGTACGCCGACCAATCGCTGAGGCTGGCGACTTTGTTCGCGCGCACAACAACAAGAGCCGAGGCGCGAGATCGAGAGTTGGCTCGCGGTTGTGCGTCGCGATCGCCTCTCCCCTCGCCACGCCTAGGCAACGCCTAGGCAAACGAGCATTTCTGCACGCCCGCGGCTCCGCCCCGGTTTCGGCGATGAGCGCGGCTGAGGCGGCGGCGCGGCGGAAGTCCATCTCGGCGCTGACCGGCCCATCCGAGCGCTAGCTGGTACGCGTTCGGCAGCAAGCAGATCCGCAAGAGCAGCGGTCTCGGCGCGGCCCTTCGGCACGGCCGCTTTGCCCATAGGTCATCCTTATCGGTGTTGGTGTCTCGACCGCACTCAAGCAGCAGTCGCCCAGACGCTTGCTGATCGCCCGGCGACGAGCAGTCGAGCAAGCGCTCACAGGGTACGTCCTCGTCGAGGGCGGGCTTGCGCTTGGCCAGGAGCAGAGCAGTGACGGCTCCGTTCTGCTTCGCGAGGATGCAGGAGGCGCGACCGTCTCGCAGGCCCGGCCATGCTGGGCGCCATCGGGGTCGCCGGGCTTCGGGCGGCGAACTCCTCGCAGCGGTAGAGACGTCCTGTGTCAACCTCCAAGCGCAAAATTCTTTCGAGGCGGGAGACGCGCCGGCCGGGAAGGGGGAGAGCAGCTACTGGAGACTGAGGCGCCAAGTCGGCGCCTTGGGGGAAATCTGTGCGGAGTAAGATCGGCGAACGTCAGCCTGTGGGTTGTGTAAACGCGCAGCCTCTGTCATCAGGGGACGATGTGCTGTCGCCTTGCAGCGCTGCGTGTTATATGGCGCTACCGGCTAGCGGAGCGCGTTCGGGCCGTCAAGGGACGCCGCTACGCGGCTCGCTTCGCTCGGCCCTGACGGGCCGCTCTTGACTGCCCGCCCCCGCTCCGCTCTTTCTGCGGTGAAGGTTGCGCTGCGCGCAGGCTGCCCTGATCAGAGCCAACACTCAGGCTGGGGTCCAGGGCGTCGCCGGCCATCCGCTGGGTGGCGGCGACATCGACGCAGTCGCCCGACGGGCTGGGGATGATGACCGTGATGTATTGCTGGGCGGCGCGGTGGCGCGCGAGCTCGTAGGGCGCGCGGTCCTGCCAGCAGCGTCACACGACGCGGCTCCAGGCGCGTCCGAGCGTGCGGATCGCGCGCTGATGGTCATGCCCTTTGGCGATCGCTCTGTCGTATACCGCTTGCGCCCAGGGGTGCCAGTGGCGCGTGCTGTCAGCAAGCGTGCAGAACGCGGCGCGTAGCCGCTTGTTGCATGCCCAGCGGAAGTGCGCGACCTTGTGCTTGCCAGACTCGACTGCGACGGGCGACTGGCCGGCGTCGCCTGCCAGCGAGTCGCGGGTGGGGTAGCGAGCGCGGTGTCGCCGATCTCGCAGAGCAGCGTGGCGGCCGTCAGGACAGTGTCAGCGCCCTTGAACAGCGACAGGAAGATCGCGCCGTCAGGGTGAGCTCGCACTGCGGACGCGATCTGCCGGTCGAGCTGTTTTACCTGCTCTCCAAGAGTTTCGAGCGCCGTGACGAGCGCTAGCACGACCGCACGACCGGCTTGCGCCTCGATCTAACCGGTACAGGCCGCGGCCGCGGCCCTGAGCTTGTCAAGCAGCTCGGCCCGGTCTTGCCGCCACTGTAGTGCTGGCTGCGCAGGAACGTCGTGAGCCTCGCCGCGGTGAGCCGCTGCGTGTCAAGCGGGCTCGGGTAGCGCCGCAAAAAAGCCAGCGAGATCAGGCAGTCCAGGCTGCTGAACAGGCCGACCGGCCCGGGCCAGAAGCGCTCGAGCTCAGCGCGCAACTGGTTGACAAGCGACGTGCGAGCCGACACGAAATCCTCCCGCGCGCGGGTCAGCGCTTTGAGCGCCTTGGTCTGATCGCTGTCAGGCTCAAGCACCCGGAAGCGATGGCTGTCAGTACGCGCCAGCTCACAGATCACGAACGCGTCAAAGTGGTCAGACTTCCCGCCGCAGGCGCGAAACCGAGCGCGCGCGGCGGCAACCTGGTTAGGGTGCAGCGCCAGGACCCGCAGCCCCGCGCCCAGGAGCCGGTCCACCAGCACCCCATCCGGGCGCTCGACCGCGACCAGCTCAACCTTCATCTGCACGAGCACCCGGCACAACGACCCCAGCCCGGCCTCGTCGTGCGCGAACGTGGCGGCTAGAAGCTGCTCACCCGCCGCGTCGCAGACTCGCACATCATGCTTCTCCGACGCCCAATCGACGCCGGCGCGATTACCCAACTCGGGTTCCTCCTGTGATCAGACAACACGTTTGACATCACCCCTTGGCCAGGAGGTACCGTTGCGGACGCTTATGGACCGGCCCTCACCCGGGGCTACGTCCTGTTGCCGCTTGCGGCACCCCACCCCCGCCGAGGGAAGCTGGTCTCCACCTGGCCCTCTGATGTGGCAAGCAAAGGATGGCTCTCCCTCGGCGGTGGTCAAGGTTCCAACACCACAGAGGATGACCCATAAGCAGAGCGGACAACATCACGCTCTCGAAGGAGGGAGCCATGTCCTCTGCTGTACAGCTGTTCGATGCTGCCGGCCGGCGGCGCTCGCCGGCGACGCTGCCGGAGTTCCACGCCGGGAGGGCGCCCGCGAACAAGGGTCAGCGCTACCCGGCTGATCCGCCCACGGTTGATGAGATCATCGCGATCTTGCGCCGCGCCCGCCAGGCCCGTGACGGCGACCGCCTCACGGGACTGATCGTCGTACTCTGGCGCGCCGGGCTGCGGATCAACGAGGCGCTCTCGCTCACCGAGACTGACCTCGACGACCGTCGCGAATCGATCCTGGTCCGCCATGGCAAGAACGACCGCCGGCGCGAGGTCGGCATGGACGCCTAGGGCTGGACTGCGCTTGGCCCCTGGCTGGCTCAGCGCACCACGTTGCCGGTCGGCCCGCTGTTCTGCGTGATCTGCGGGCCGACGCGCGGGCACTCCTGGTCGGCCAGCGCCGCCCGCCTCGAGCTGCATCGCACCGCCACCGCCGCCGGCGTGCGCCGGCGCGTAGCGCCCCACCAGCTCCGCCATGCCCACGCTGTCGGGCTGCTGCACGAGGGGATCCCGCTGCCGCTGATCCAACGCCAGCTCGGGCACTCGCACCTCTCCACGACCGGCACCTACCTACAAGGGATCTCCTCCGAGGAGATCATCTCCACCGTCCACGCCCGCCGCGCGCCGATGATGTACGCCAGCGCCGGCCTTGACCTGTAAACGAACCCGCGGGAGCGCGTCACGCGCTCCCGCCAATCATCCTCGGCGAGCACGAAACGTCCGCAGCCTCCTGCTTGCTACGAAACCAGCAGCGCGACGACACGGCTGCCCCCGTGGCATTGCGATCACGCCGATCGGTCCGGCGGACCATCGGTCCCCGTCGAAACCGATCATCTCGTCGCTGGGGTGTTGCCGCCGGCCCGGCACGAATCGATCCTGCCTGGCCTGCCCGGTTGCCGCTTGCAACGGCGGGCGAATTACGTCCTCAGCTAGCGCCATTCCGCGCAATGCTGCTTGGTAACAAGGAATTCACACCCGTTACGAAGGTTTGCTGAGTGGACCGTAGTCCGCCACGTTAGGCGCGGCGCTTTGCTCGGATGTGGGTCTGGCGGCTTCGGGGCATACTGGCAATGCTGACAAACCTCAATATTCTAGGGTGGTGTCTATGGTTAGCTCGTGGAGGCGGCAACCTTTGGGCGTCTGGCGGGTGCGCTGCCGGCGCCGCGGACTTGGGGTCGGTTTGGTGGTCGTGCTCGTGTTGGCGGTGGCCCAGGCGGCTCAGGCGGCGAGCTGGGCGGCGCAATCTGTGCCGACTCCGTTGACGCCCAACGGAGCGCTGCTGGCGGTCGCGTGCTCTGGGCTTACGGCGTGCACCGCGGTCGGGCACGACGTCAACAGCGCCGGCACCCAAGTGGCCTTGGCGGAGGTGTGGGACGGGAGCAGCTGGCAGCTGCAGAGCACCCCCAACCCGGCCGGCGCGACGTCCAGCCAGCTGAGCGGCGTGTCGTGCTCGTCCGCGACGGCGTGCATCGCGGTCGGGGACTACTACAACAGCGCCGGCACCGAACTGACGTTGGCGGAGGTGTGGGACGGGAGCAGCTGGCAGCTGCAGAGCACCCCCAACCCGGCCGGCGCGACATCCAGCCAGCTGAGCGGCGTGTCGTGCTCGTCCGCGACGGCGTGCATCGCGGTCGGGGACTACTACAACAGCGCCGGCACCGAACTGACGTTGGCGGAGGTGTGGGACGGGAGCAGCTGGCAGCTGCAGAGCACCCCCAACCCGGCCGGCGCGACGTCCAGCCAGCTGGACGGGGTGTCGTGCCCAGAGGCGAACGCGTGCACGGCTGTAGGGAGCAACGCTGTTGCGCCGTTGGCGGAGGTCTGGGACGGCAGCAGCTGGCAGCTGCAGAGCGCTGCGAGTCCGATCGATCCGTATAACGGGCTGACCGGAGTGTCGTGCTCGTCCGCGACCGCGTGCACCGCCGTCGGAAACTACGTCAGCAAACTCTCGCCGTTTACTATCTCAACGTTCGCGGAGGCCTGGGACGGCAGCAGCTGGCAGGTACAGAGCACCGTCAACCCGGGCGGCGGGACCGACAGCCAGCTGACCGGGGTGTCGTGCACGTCCGCGACCGCGTGCACCGCCGTCGGGTACTCGAACGGCGGCGTCTTTACGTTGCAGGAGGTCTGGGACGGCACTAGCTGGCAGCTCGAGCCCACCATCAATCCGACCGGCATGCCGAGAAGCGAGCTGACCGGGGTGTCGTGCACCTCCGCGGCCACGTGCACCGCGGTCGGGGACGGCCTCTACGACGGCACCAACGTCACGTTGGCGGCGGCCTCAGACGGCACCAGCTGGCAGCTGCAGAGCACCACCAACCCGACCGGCGCGACGACGTACAGCGCCTCACTCAACGAGGTGTCGTGCACCTCCACGACGGCGTGCACCGCTGCCGGGAGCTTCACCAACAACAACCCTAACTTCGCCGGGGTTCCCGAATTGCCGTTGGCGGAGGGCTGGGGCGGCAGCAACTGGCAGGTGCAGAGCATCCCCAACCCGATTGGCCTGACCGGCACGCAGGACAGCTCCGTGATCGCGGGCGTGTCGTGCACGTCCGCGACGGCGTGCATCGCGGTGGGGTCCGCCTACGACCAGGTCGAGGGCATCCATGGGATTTTCGCGGAGGCCTGGGACGGCAGCGGCTGGCAGCTGCAGACTATCCCCAGCCCCGTAACAACCGCCTCACTCACTGCGGTGTCGTGCACGTCCGCGACGGCGTGCATCGCCGTCGGGTACTACGACACCATCGACACGGGCGCGCAGGTGACGTTGGCGGAGGTGTGGAACGGCAGCAGCTGGCAGGTTCAGAGCACCCCCGACCCGACCGGCGCGACATCCAGCCAGCTGAGCGGAGTGTCGTGCTCGTCCGCGACGGCGTGCATCGCGGTCGGGGACTACAACGACAGCGCCGGCAACGAAGTAACGTTGGCGGAGCGCTGGGACGGCAGCAGCTGGCAGCTGCAGAGCACCCCCAACCCGACCGGCGCGACGTCGAGCGCTCTCAACGGGGTGTCATGCCCGTCCGCGAAGTCGTGCACCGCGGTGGGGAGCTACGTTAACCCTCGCACCGACACGCAGGTGACGTTGGCGGAGCGCTGGAGCGGCAGCCGCTGGCACATGCGCCGTCCACCCAACCCGACCGGCGCGACGTCGAGCGCTCTCAACGGAGTGTCGTGCACGTCCGCAAAGTCGTGCACGGCTGTCGGGAGCTACGTCAACAGCGCCGGCGCCGATGTGATGGTGGCAGAGGGCTGGGACGGCAGCAGCTGGCAGCTGCAGAGCACCCCCAACCCGATCGGCGCGACGTCGAGCGCTCTCAGCGGAGTGTCGTGCACGTCCGCGAAGTCGTGCACCGCTGTCGGGACCTCCGCCGCCAGTCTCGGCGGTCCCAGCGTGCCGCTGGCGCAAAGATACTCGTAGTCGCAAACAGACAACAAGCACAAGAGCAAGCAGGCCCAAACCACATGTCGGATAGCGCCCGCGTTGACGGCGAACGCGGGCGCGCCGACGAAAGCCGCGGTCCGTACGCTAATACGCTCCGACACGGAATTGCTCCCCCAAGCCCCCAAGCGCCGGTCGCGCTTCGTCACAGAACGGATCCATCCGGCAGCACCCCACTCGAGCGAGGCGTTCTTGAAAGGCACGCCGGCCGACGTGGTGCAAGCGGCTGACGCCCTGGCCAGTGGACTTCGAGCATGCCCGCGAACTTCCGTAGGTAACGCTTCGTGACGACGCCGCGGCCCATGATCGGAATCGCTCGCACCAGGCGTCGCGTGAGCCTTCCCGGACGCTCGAGAGCGGCGATCTGGGCGGCGCCGTGCACCGCGCGCGCTTCGCGGCATTCCAGCAAGCACCAACCGCGATGCCGACAGTCTCGACTGCCTACATGACACTGGTCCTTGTGGTGCAGAGCGGCGACGCCCGCGCGTTCGCCGTTCCCTGGAGCCGGACTGGCGGTTTCGTCCGACAGTCGCCCGCCGCGCGCTCGCCGCGGCACAGCTGTGCGAGGCGGAATGGCGCTAGCTGAAAATCTAATTCGCCCGCCGTCGCAAGCGGCAACCGGGCGGGCCGCAGCTCGGCTCTCCCGTCGCCGACTTCTGCTCCCGCCCAATCTCAGCAGCACCACGGATGCCTGGCGTGATTGCTTTCGACGGACAGCGGTCGTGCGACGGCGCCGGTCAGCATGATCGCTTGGCCACGAATGCGCTCGTCCCGGCTGGGCCAACCGGACGATCGCCTTCGCGTGCAAGCCATAGCGACTCGGCCGCTGGCCGCGAGGTGCGGCGGCACCCGCCGGCCGCTATCCCTTTCACGCGAACGCGATCGTCCGCTTCCGCTCGGGCTGACGATCGCCTTTGTCGCAAAGCGCAAGCCCGCCCTCGACGAGGACGTACCTCTGCGAGTACTTGCTCGACCCCGCGCGTCGCGGCGATCAGCAAGCGCTTGGTCGACAGCTCCTTCAGCGGCATAGGAGCGGTCTCCTCGGCGGAGCCCAGACGGCTGCTTTTGCGGATTGTGCTAGCAGCCGGACGGGGTGGCGGCTAGCGGTCGGATAGGTCCGTCGCCGACAAGAGGACTTCCGCGGCGCCGCCGCCTCAGCCCCGCTCGTCGCCGAATTCCGGGGCCCCCGAGACGGCGTGCAGAACCAGCCCGATGCCTAGGCAGCGTTCATCGTTCGCGCCGCCTGGCGGGCGCAAACCGGCGCGCCGCATAACATAACGGGCGGAAGCGATCGTGCGGTGCCCCAAACCCGGACGAGCGCATTCGTGGCCGAGCGATGACGGCTTCAGCGGACGGCTGACGGGCGAAGCGATCACGCAGAACGCTTGAGCGTCGCCGATGCAGAGCAGATGCTTCCCGCGGGAACTCGATCGCACGCATGCCCGAGGTGCGATGATCGCTTCTTGGCTTCATGGGCGGCCACCGCCATCGGGAAAGCGATAGCGAGGCGCACGCCGCCGGCCTCGAGTTGCATGGCTACCGCTCAACCTCGGCGAACCATTCGTCCGCCGCGGCGGCGGGACGCTTCTAACGTGCCCAAGCGAGACGCGGGTCCCAGTTGTTTAGTTTAGTTTTAGTTTGGTCGAGTTGGAGCGTCCGGAGCTCCGCCGGACCGAGAGCGTCGCTGACATGTCAACGACGCTCAACCCGGATGAATAGAGCCGGAGCCACGCCTCTCGCTCCACATAATTCGATCCTCTCGCCACTTCCCGCGGGACACGGGGTCGCGCTGGTCGGGGTTGTGAGCACAAGTCTGCGAATTCCAGCGTCACTCATCGTGTCGGGCTGGTGGCAGGCTCAGCCGGCGCTACGAGGTCGACGTCATCGCTAACCTGCAGCTGCTGGGTGTTGGTTGAGGTGCTCGGCGCGAACACCGGGTCACCGCTGTACGTAGCCGTCACATGGTAATTTCCAGCCGGCAGGTTCACCAACACTACGAGGCTCTGCTGGCCATCGCTGTTCGTGACCGGAGCGGACGGCCCATACGTCGCCACCAGACTGTTGCTGCTGTTGTAGACGTTCCACGCGATGGTGCCGCTCGTGGGAGTGCCTTTGTCTTCCGCACCATGCTCTACACGCGCCTGGAAGGTGACCTGCACTGGCTCCCGTGACAGCTTGACGTCGTTGGGTTGCGGGCGCTGGATTTCCGTCTGGCTGGGGTAGCCGTCCGACGACCGGGTGCTCGGCTCCGCCACTGGGCGGCTGTTGAACTGCAGGTTGGTGATCGTGCCGGTGATCGCGCTTGAGCCGACCTCGTGCAGGTCCACGTTCGTGCTCTGATCGCCGCTGTACGAGTTGCTGTTGGCCTGCAGCCCGTTGGGATCGCTCGGGCTGCCGGTGCAGCCGTGGCTCGTGCCGCCACCGGTGGTCGCGATGATCGGCAGTCCGCCACCATTGGTGCCCAGCACGGTGTAGAGGGCGCCGCAGCCGTCGTGCTGGCCGTCTTTGGTCGTGCCCGCGAAGAGCTCGGGCGACCCGGCCTGGTCGGTGTTGTGCGGCTGCGTGACGTACTGGCTGGCATCCGGATCGCTCACCGGCTTGATGCCGAGCTGGTTGTAGTCGGGTACGCCATCCTGGAAGATGCTGCTCATGGTGCCGTTGTAGGCAGCTACGCCCACGCTCCAGTGCACGTGCGCAGTTCCTCCCGGCTTGTCGGGCCCGGTCGCGGTGAAGTTGCCGGTCAAATCGACGTTGCTGATCGTGTATTGGTCACCGCCGCCGCCCACCAGACAGGCGGCGAAGCTCACGGTCGGGGTTAGGCAGTTCTGGCCGGCGGGCGCAGCCCCGCTCACGGTCAGCCCGTCCACCGGGAGCGCGAGGCCGGTCAGGAAGTAGCGGCCGCCACCGTCCTTCGCCACCGGCGAGGTCGTGGTGAAACTGTTGCTGGCGGTGCTGTAGGTGGTCGTCGCGGAGCTGAACCGCGAGCCGTCGATAGTGACAGTGGCGTTGGGCAGCACGGCCAGGACGGTCTGGCTCTGGCCAGATACTTGATCAGTGATTCGGAAGCTCATGCTGCCGCCGCTGAATTGCACTGTCGCCGGCTTGTTGTGGTTTCCGCTGCTATCAGGGTTGCTCAGGCCCTCGACCTTGACGGCCGTATCGAACCACAGGTAGTTGCTGGGCGGCTTGGGCGGCCCGCCAACCACGCCGGCCGGGTACACGGGCGAGATGACCACCAGCCCATCCCGGGTGTAGTCAAGCGGGCTCTGACTGAACGGGCCGCCGTTGTAACCGGACGACCCCAACGACCGATAAGCAGACGTGGAGAAATATTGCGGGCTGAATCCGGTCGCGACCGAACCGCCGCCGCCGCCACCACCACCACCGGCGCCGCCGAGGTACTCGGAAGCCTCGCCGGGGAAGCCGCCGAGGTTGGAGCCGCCGGCGCCGCCACCACCACCGCCGCCCGTGCCCGAAGAATAGGTCAGATTTGAGATGCCATCGGCGCCCCGGCCTGAGCCGGGCCAAAGGGCCGCCAGGCCGCCGAGGCCGCCGGGTTCGCCGAATGCGCCCGGCTGACCAGGTAAGCCCGGCGTGCCGGTACCTTGAATCCCTGCGGCGATACCGCCTGGCCCGGCTCCGTACTCCGGCGAACCAACAAGGCCACCGCCAGCGCCGCCGCTGCCGCCGCCGCCAGCGGCGAGCAGCTCGGTGCCGCTGTTGACGAACACGCCGCTGGAACCGCCGCCGCCGCCGCCGCCATCGCCGCCGTTACAACACACTAGCCCGATATCGTGCTGGCCGGGGCTGCCGTTGCCGCCCGATGAAAGGCCAAAGCCGCCGGCACCGCCCGGGTTAGAGGAATCAGACACGCCGCCGGTCAGGCTGGGGGAGTTCTGGCCGGCGCAGCCCACCGCGACTTGAGCGGTGACGCCGGGTTGAGCGGTGACCGTCCCGATCACCCCCGCGCCAGAGCCGGCCCAGGTATCAGCGGAGGTCCCGACGGCCGTGTCCATGCCGCCCGTCGCGCCCACAGCGAACACGTCGAAACCCGTTGCCCCAGTGGGGACCGTGTAGTTCTGATAGGCGCCGGTACACGTGAAGGTCTGTGGCAGCATGCCGGCCACCGCATTGTCTATCGTGAGCCCGACGAATCCCTCGGTCTCCGCCTGCTGGATCAACGCGGGGTCCGTACTCGTTTGCAGGGTGGCATGGTCGGGGTCGTTGTAGTCGGTCCCGGCACCACCGCCGCCGCCGCTGAGAGTGCCCCCGTTGCCGCCACCGCCACCGTAATAGCCACCGCCGCCACCGCCGCCCGTGCCGCCCGCAGAGCTTCCGCCAGACGCGCCGGTCGAGGACGGGGCGGCGCCCCCGGAAGTGCCGCCAGTGCCTGCTCCCGATCCCGAAGCGTTCTGGCCGTTGCCGTTCCCCGAACCAGTGATGCCGCCCAGGCCGGTGCCACCCGCGCCGCCACCGGCCCCGCCGCCCGCGCCACCGCCGCCGCCCGCCACGACCAGCACGTCAGTCCCGGCGACAATCCCGCTCGCGCCGCCGCCGCCGCCGCCGGTGCCGAGTTGGAAGCCGGCCGGAGCGGTGCCCGGTCCACCCAGGCCGCCGGCAGCCCAGCCAGCGCCACCCTGCCCAGTAAACGGCGACGTACAGCCCACAGTGATCCTCAACAGCTCGCCGGGGTACACCGAGATCTCGCCCTGGACCACAGACCCCTCCCCAGGAGCAGGATTGGCATAGAGATTGTCCACCTCGGGCTCGCCCGGGGCACCCGCAGCTTGGTAAGCGATGCTGGTGACGCCGGGCGGGACGCTCAACAGGTTGTAGGGAAGCCCGTTGCATTTGTAGACGACCTGTGTCGTCGACACCGCCTGGGCCGCCTGAACTCGGCACACCCCCGACGCAGCGAGCGTCAGCATCAAGGCCAGGCTCAGGGTCGCAAGCAGACGGGCCGCACGCCGCCGTGCGGCGCCGCCGGAGCCCTCATCACGCCGCGCGGTCAATTCGTGCGCCATCATGTCGACGGCTTTCTTGACCCACGCCGGCCGGCCACACTCCGGCCAGCCTCGATCCGCGCTCAGGTCCGCGACGACGCCACCTCGCTCCGTGATTGCACTCCACTCAGTCATGCCATCTCCCCTCACCTACCGCTGTGCCGCTTCGCGCCGACCGGTGTTCCGGCGCGCGCGAGCGCGGCCCGAACGGTCATACGACCGCGCCGGTTCGCGGAGCGCGCACGCCACTTCGGTGGCCCCGGGGACGCTAGAGCGGATCGGCCGGGAGCGCAACAGACCTAGGTCCCCAGTTGCTGTACACCTAGGTCCTCAATCGTCTGTTGCTCAGCGGGTCAGGTAGCGCGCCACGGCCAGAACGCGGCGGTGGTCATCCTCGCTTGATGTGAGCCCGAGCTGGTCGTAAATCCGCGAGATGTGCTGCACGACCGCCTTCTCGGTGATCACCAGCCGGCGGGCGACACCGGCGTTCGACCGTCCCTCGGCGATCAGCCCGAGCACCTCGCTCTGGCGCGGGGTGAGCCGGTCGAGCGCGTGATCGTCGCGGCGTGCGCGGGCGAGCATCGCCGCAACGACCTCCGAGTCGAGCACCGTGCCCCCGGCCGCCACCCGCTCGAGGTCCGCACAGAAGCTCCGCCCGTCGGCGACCCGCTGCTTGAGCAGATAGCCGACGCTGCCGGCGCCGTCGGAAACCAGCTCCTGCGCGTACTGGCGGTTGACATGCTGGGAGAGGATCATCACCGGCAGCCCGGGTCGTGCGCGGCGGATCGCCAGCGCCGCCCGCAGCCCGTCGTCGGCATGGCCCGGCGGCATGCGGATGTCGGTGATCACCAGGTCGGGCGCATGCTCGGCCACGAGGCCCGCGAGCGCGGTCGCCTGCGCGGTGCTGGCGGCCACCTCGATCCCCGCCGAGCCGAGGACGAGCTCGAGGCCCTCCCGCAGGAGGGCCTCGTCCTCGCCGATCACAACCCGCACGGGACCTCCGCCGTGATCACGGTTCCGTGACCCAACTCGCTCTCGACCCGCAAGCGCCCGCCGAGCACGTCGAGGCGGTCGGCGATCCCGCGCAGCCCCGACCCCCCGGTGAGTGCCGCGCCACCGATGCCGTTGTCACGCACCGTGATCGCGAGGTGACCGTTGACGCGTCCGACGCACACCGCCAACTCCCGCGCACGCGAATGCTTGACCGCGTTGGTCAACGCCTCGGCGACAACGAAGTAGCCGGTGCGCTGAACCTCATCGGGCAGCGGCTCCTCGCCACCGGACAGCTCCAGGCGGGTCGGGACCGGCAACCGGTCGACGAGATCCGCCGTGGCGGCGTACAGGCCACGCTCGATCAGCAACGACGGCATCACCCCCTGGACGAGGCCGCGCAGCTCGGCCGCGGCTGCCTCGAGGCCGCCGCGCAGCCCGTCGGCCGCGGCCCGCACCTCGGGGTCTGACCCGGCCTGCTCCAGTTGTGCCGCCTGGATCCCGAGCAGCACCAGCCGCCCCTGGAGCCCGTCGTGGAGATCTTGTGCGATCTGGCGCCGCTCCCGGTCGGCCGCCTCGACGATCCGCGCACGGGACTCGCGCACAGCGTCGCGGCTGGCACGCAGCTCAGCAGTCAAACGCTCGCGCTCGAGGGCCAGCGCGATCACTCGGCCGGCCGCGCGCACGAGCTCGGGCTCGGCGATCAGGACCGCGTCGTAAATGATCGCCCCGACCAGCTCACCGCTCGACTCGACCTCGACCACCCCCCGATCTGACCCCGTCCGAGGCAGCGGAAACGAGAAGCCGGTCGCGTCGACGTACCGCCCGCCGTCCGGCAGCCAGAATACCAACTCCACACTCTCGTCACCAAGCGCTCGCGCGAGCGCGTCCCGCAGCGTGGGCCGGCCGCCCTCGGCGGCGCCGAGCCACATGCCCAGCTCCTCGATCTGTCCGCTCCGCACGAACCGCCCGCGGAGCATGCCCAGGGAGAAGACCACGGGAATCACACCGAACGCCGAGATCTGCAGGACGAACACCGTGACCGGTCCAATGCCGAACACAGGCGGTAGGACGTTGGCCGCCAGTTCGAGGAACAGGATCGTGGCGATCCCATAGCCGTAGAGTGCCGCGAGCATCAACCGCGCGGCCGGAGTCGCCGAGCGCAAGCGCAGCCCAAGAAGCACTGCCGACGCGACCAGAACGACCGCGCCGGCCGAATGCTGGACGACTCGGCCGAGATCGGCAAGCTCCTGGCTGGGGGTGATCTCGAGCAGCCCGTACGCCCCGGGCAGCCTGGCGAACAGGTACTGGGGCGCTTCGAAGACGACAGTGACGACGTAGCCGGCAAAGACCAGCCGACGTGCGACGATGCCGTTCAGCCGCCCCGAGGGGAACGCGAGCAACATGTGCAGGATCACCGCGATCGGGAGCTGGCCGAGGATCAGACCAACCAGCGCCGGAGCCGTCTCGACGCCGTTCTGCAGATCCGCCACCAGCAGCGTGATCCCACATGCCGACAACAGCAGCCCGATCCGGTTAGTCGGCCGCCAGACGAAGGCGACCAGACCGGTGGCGATGAATTCGAGGCCGACGGCAACGAACAGCACGAGCACCCACACCGGGCCGCTGCCCGCCCGGACCGTCGAGGCCAGCGCAACCCCGGCCAGCGCGAGCGACAGCACCGCGACGAGCACCAGAGCACCATGAAGGGCCTGACCGTGCCATGCGGTCTTCGCGCGCCGCCGACTCGGCGTCCCCCGAAGGTCCATCCTGCGCCGAATCCTACCGCGGGCCTTCGGCGCCGGGCCCGGTTCGGCGCGCCCCGCCACGGGTCGCGCCCGATGGGGTCCAGGGGGACCGCTTGGTTAGGGTTAGGCATCGGGCCGGTTCTGCAAGCCGTCTCAGGCGCCCCGGATTCGGCGACAAGCGGGCCTCGGCCGCCAGTCGGGCCGGAACCCGTTCGTCGCCAAACGGAGCAGCGAGTGCTTGCAGACTTCTTGCAAGCACTCTGGTCGAAGCGGGCCGATTCGGACGATCGCGTCCCCTTTCCCCCGGGCGAGCTGGCGGCGCGCCAGGCGCGTGCGGCTCACAGCCCCTTTGCTGAAGCGGCTGTCGGCCAGGTGCTTGCTGATCGCCCGAGACCGGCTGGCCAGCAAGCGCACCAGGGTCCCGTGACGGCGCGCAGAATCGCCGAGGTACGTAGGAACATCCGCCGTGGTCAGGCCCGGTCCCACGATCGCCTTTGCGATCGCCGGCCGCGAACCGCCTAGGACGTCAAAGCAATCCCGGCAGTAGTTCCAGCTGCACGAACGCGCTGGCGGCGCACCAGTCGCCGCCCCCGACCGACTCGATGCGCTTCGGGTGCTAGCTGGAGCGCGGTTCGCCAGCTAACTTCGGGCAGATCCGTCGTGGCTCCTTAAGCGGGCATTGCGGCGGTCTCGCTAGCCGAGTCGAGACGGCCGCTTTTCGGAATCGTGCTTGCAGCCGAACGGGGTCGCAGGTAGCGATCTCGCCCGCCCTGCTTGCCGTGCGACGCAGAGCGGTGCGGCCGAAGCCACGAAGCACAGTCCTGCTTGTCGCCGAAACCAGGTCGGACCCGACGGCGTGCAGAATTGCCAATTTGCTTACGCAGAGTCGGTCGGCGTTGACCGTGCTGCGGCGCCTTCATCGACGCTCGGCGGCCACCGCGCGCAACGACCGATTGATGTCCCGTCAGCATCGCTGGGTTCGCCGAGTGCGCGAGCGTGGAAGCACTCGTCACACGGCTGGCCGTTCGCCGGCGCAGTCCATGTAGAGCACATGATCACGTTCACGCGCAAGCTCTCACCCGCCCGGCCGCGCGCTGGCGAGCGCGTTCGCAGAAGCGATAGCGGCGCCGCCGGCTCGCGCGAGCGCCTCGTTAGTCGTTACAACGCTCTAGCAAACGTTGACCGCCGTCGAGAGCGAAGGCGATAGTGCGCCGGTTGGCAGTTCCGTCGCTCGAAGTGCCCACGCGGCCATCTGCCAGTGGGTCGCGCTGGATCTAGGAATTCGCTCCTGACGTGGCTGCCTCGGAAGAGGCGGGACCAGAGGCTGCCGGGAGTGGGCGAAAGGAACCCTGATACGAGCCAGCGAGACCGCAGGTCAGCAAGCCAATCACGAACCACCCCCAGCGTCCTTTGGCGAGCGTCGCAGCGCCCATGACGAACGCGCACAGCACGATGATCGTCCACACGATCAGCCCGATGTTCGGCGCGATCAGATACGTGGAGCTCGAAGCGATCGCGTTCATCGGTCACACCGTATCCCCGTTGGATCACAGACGCGATCACGCTAGAGCGTCGAACTCCGAGAACGAAAGCACCGGTTGCGCTTCGGTCGATGACACCCGATGCGTCGTCGTCGCAATGCGCCAAAAGCATCGACGTCGGAGGAGAGCGCCGACACTGTCGCTTTGGCGTCGGTGCTTGCGGCCAGCTGCAGGCACCGGAGCGTCAGGGTCCAGAGCGACGCCCTCGAATGCGGTCGCCTTGGCGGACGGCAGTCGCCCGCTCCTGGAGCGCAAACGACTGCCGCACCTTCGCGCGACGATGCGGCATGTCCGGACGACCCATCGCTCGGTCGGTAACACGGGCGCAACATCGGGCTGGGACCCCGCGGGTACGGTGCGGCCGTGGTGACTTCGGTGCAGATCGCAGAGCGTCTGGATGAGCTTGATCCAATTCTCGGGGAATGGGACCGGCTGGCAGAGATGGAGCGCCAGCCTCTGGCTCGGCCCGGCTGGTTGTTGCCGTGGTGGCGCTCAAGGGTGCGGGAAGGGTCTTCGCGGCCTGCGCTACGGGTAGTCGTCGTGTGCGATGGCCACGGCTTGGCCGGTCTGGCGCCGCTATTCATCGAGGACCGGCGGGCCAGGTGGCCGCATTTGCGGTTCCTCGGTCCGCCCGCATTCTGGGGCTGTAGCCCGCTCGTCCGATCCGACGGCGCCGACCGTACGATCAATGCGATGGCGGCGGCGATCGCTTCGATGCGGCCGCGCCCGAGCGTCCTGTCCTTCGAGTTCCTCGACGATGACTCGCGGTGGCCGGGTGCGATCGTCGAGAGATGGCCAGGTCGGGGCGCGTGGCTCCGTCGACGTGTGTCCACTCAGGCCGTTGCCGTGAAACTTGAAGGCACGTTCGACGAGTGGGTTCAGACGCGGCGGAGCGACTGGCGTGGCGGGTACCGTCGCCGACAGCGGCGGCTCGCAGAGATCGGAGGGGTTGTCCGGCGTCCGCGCTGCGCGCGGGAGGTGGGCCGCTGCCTAGACGAGCTCATCCGTCTGCATCACTCCCGCTGGAAGCAAGGGTCGGAGTGGCTCACCCCAGAGGTGCAGCGAACCCTGCAAGAGGCAGCCGAGCGACTGGTCGCGGACGATGGATTTCGGCTTTGGACGGTCGAGATCGGCGGGCGGGTCATCGGAGCGACCGTGTTTGCGACGGCGGGTGGCGCTGTGACCGCGCTGCTGACTGCGTTCGACCCTGAATGGGGCCGATTTGCGCCGGGCCTGAGTTCGATGGTCGCAGGCATCGAAGAGGGGTTTCACCTGGGCGAGAAGTGGGTTGATCTGGGCTACGGGGACTTCCGCTACAAGCACCAGCTCGCCAACGACGTTCGCCAGATCTCCTCGTACGAGGTGTTTGCCCGCGATTTCCGCTATCCGATGGTTCGTGCTCATGCGCTGCCACGCCATGCGCACGAGCGTTTCAACCAGGGTCGCGTACGGCTATGTGCACGCAGTCGCCTGGTGAACGCCCGGAAGCGGGTTCTCGCCCGGATCGACCAGGCCGCGCGCCTGTGATCGCGTTCGACAGCCCCGTTCGCTACGGAGGCCCATGGTTCCAAGCGGCTAGCGCGCTTCCTGTCGAAGGCGGACTCGGCAGCCCACGCCGGTTGGGGCGCCTACTGGGAGCGGCTGCGTCGCGGCCGCAGCGAGCGATCGCGTTGATCGTGCTGCTGCTCAGATCACCGAGACTGGACGTGGCGCTCTCAGATTCCGCCGCGGGTCAGGCGCTGCGCGGGCACCTCAACGCGCGGTTTCTCGGCATTCTCCCGCAGAATCGGCTATGTCAGGGGGTATTGATTCTGCCCGAGGATCACGCAACCTATCTGCAGGGTCGCTGCCGTCGAGCCCTTCGGAACAACTTGCGACGTGCCGAAGCCGCCGGCATCGAGTGTGGGATCGTCACAGACCCGGCCGATGCGATCCGTGCGGTCGCGGCCGTGCTGCGGCGGCGTCAGGCCCCGGTCACGGCGGAGGATCGGGCGACTCTCACCGACGTGTGGCCCGCACTGTTCGACCGGCCAGAGGTCACCCTGCTCATGGCGCGCGACCGCGAAGGCAGCCCGGTGGCCGTCGCGGCCGTCGTTGCCGACGATGAGGTCTGTCTCATCCGACTGGCCATTGCGAGCAGTCACGAGGCGCGTTGGGCGCTTCACCACCACCTGGTGCGTACCCTCATTGCCCGTAGCGTCAAATGCGTAGTTTCGAGCTGCGAAGGCCCGTTCGGAGCACTCGGGCT
The DNA here is from genome assembly GCA_963709135.1 of uncultured Solirubrobacterales bacterium. Classification (GTDB taxonomy): domain Bacteria; phylum Actinomycetota; class Thermoleophilia; order Solirubrobacterales; family Solirubrobacteraceae; genus Palsa-465. The sequence goes on from CAVPVI010000019.1 coordinate 358,586, forward strand.
ACCACGCGAGGTGCAGTACTACCAGCATCTGCTCGGCTACGACCTGTGCCACATCGCTCCGCAAGCCACCCCCGGTTACAGCACAAGGCTTGGCCCGAACACGCGCTTACTCGACCTACGTCGTCGGCGGCGCATCCGTAGCGCCGCTCAAACTCCAGGCTGATAGTGCCGGGCGATCATCACATTGACCGACTCGCCATCACCGGCAATGCATTCGGAATCGGTACGCGCGCGGCTCTGTCCCACAAACGCCGACCGTCGGGCCGCGAGGTCGGAAAACCCCAGTCGACCGAAGCGCGAGAGCGACCGCCTGTCCGCCACCCCGACCGCATTCGAGGGCGTCGCACTGGACCCTGACGCTCCGGTGCTTGCAGGCGGGCAGCAAGCACCGACGCCGAAGCGACAGTGTCGGCCGGCTCGTCCGGTGTCGATGCTTCTGGCGCAAACCGACGACCTCGGCGCGACTCGAGACGTCGTCGAGCGCGCGTTCGGATTCGGCGATGCCGCGGCGGCCTGGCCGCGTGGGCGCATGTGCCGTCAGCATCGGAACCGAAGACTCTCGGGGCTCAGCCCCGGAGCGAACTACTCCGGCACCAGCCACATGCAAGCGTCCGCCGACACGAGCGGCCGACACGAGCGGACAATGCTGTTCGGCGCCCGCGAGACGGGTGCTTCAGTTAGGGTGTCCGGCACCTTGCACCGACGTTGGTGAGCTGAAGGGCTCGATGGCTGAATTGAAGAGGAGATTCGCATGGCCTCATTTCGCACCGTGTTGGAAGCGACGGGCGGTAACAACGTCGGTATCGTCGTTCCTGAGGAGACGGTTTTGTCCTTCGATCGCGGCAAGCGTGTGCCTGTGATCGTGACGATCGACGGCGGATATACGTACAAGACGACGGTTGGGGTCATGGGTGGCCGCTACCTCGTTTCGTTCAACGCCGAAACCCGAAAGCACACTGGCCGAGGGGCGGGCGACGAGATCGACGTCGAGCTGGTCCTCGACACGGATCGCTAGACGCCACGCCGGGCCCAAGCCGGGATAGGCGTCATGACGGGCGCCTGTCGCATCGATCGAGAAGCGGAAGCCGCCGAGCGTGGCTGGTCCGCCGCTGAAGCAGCAGCGCCGGCTGGTCGCCTCGTCGCTCGCCGTACCTATGCAAATGGGCGCTTCTGCACGCCCGCGAGTCAGCTGTGCTTCCGGCGATGAGGAGGGCTGCGCTTTCTGGTTTCGCGCCGCGTCGTTCTTCGCTCGCCTGACCGGTGCGCGGGCGAAATCGCTAGCCGCGATCCTGTTCGGCTGCAAGCACGAGGCGGAAAGCGTCGTCTCCGCCCGGTCGGGCAGATCACTAATCACTGCAACGCCGCTTAATTAAGGGGCTGTGACGATTCCGCGTGGAATTAGCTGACGCGGCGCCCCCGAGCAAGCAGCGCAGAGGTGCGTGTCAGCCGAGGGCCGGCCCGTGTGATGCCACGAATGCACTCGTGAGCGCGAGCTGAACGGGACGATCGCCTTCGCGTGCAAGCCATAGCGACTCGGCCGCTGGCCGCGAGGTGCGCCGGCACCCGCCGGCCCGCTATCCCTCTCACGCGATAGGCATCGTCCGCCTACGAGCCGTCGCACGATCGCTACCCGTCGAACGCCATCGTGCCGATGCGGCGGCCGTGGCTGCCAGGAGCACCGGGTCATCCCCCCGCGCGGACAGACGCGCAGCCTGAACTGCAGGCGCGAGGTCCAGGAGGCAGACAGCGAACCCGTCAAGCCCGGGTGCGGACGGGGCAGCGGCGACCTCGATGGCCGGGACGGGATCACCACACAGCAACAGGTGGCGGCCGGACGCCTGCAGCTGGATCGCCCGGCTCACGGCCAGCTCGGCTGTTTGCTGGCGCCACACTCGCGTCATCGCGGTGGGAGGCGTTGTCAGCTGCAACAGCTCGACGCACTCAACCGTCCCAGCCAGGTCTGGCTCGACCAGCGTGCGAACCGTCGACTTCCCAACGCCGCTCGCACCGGTGATCAGCAGCAACATGACGGCCACGATCCTAAAGGGGGTGCGGCCGCATCCTGGGTCTTCCCGCTCTGAGCTCGGAGTTCCGCTGCTGCTCCCTCAGCGCCGCGAGCGGAAGCCGGTCTCTCACGTCTGGAGCGGCGACAATCCAGCAGTCGGCCTCAGGCTTGCATGAGCGCGGCCGGAGGGTGCGCGAGTCCTTTTGAGATCAGGAGGTCGCGCTCGTCGCAGCTCGCGAGTTGTGCACCGAGCCGCTCGGCTGCGGCAACGTACGCAGCGTCGTACGCGCTGAGCGTATGCGCTGCGGCAAACTCAGCCGTTCGCTGCGCGAGCGCTTGATCGACCCGAACGAGCGCTCCGAATTCCGCGATCGCCCATATGCGCTCCAGCAACCGCTCAGCTGCCGCCGGATCGCAGCAGCGGACCGTGGCGACGTTCGTCGTTTCGTAGACGGCGAGATCGAGCGTCGCCAACGCGCCGACCGTGAGCAATGCGACCGCGGCGCTGTGGTGAGCGTCGTCGCTGTCCTCGGCAGCGAGCAGCACGCTCGCGTCGAGAAAGATCACGACCGCCGGCCGGCCTTCAGCTCACGAACGGAGGTGCCGCCGTGCCCGGTCGCGTGGCCCTCGAGTGCGCGCATCCGCTCCGCGAGCTGCCGCTCGCGCTCGCCAAGCCCCGCCTCGGCGAGCTCGCGGAGCGTTGCGCTTCTGGTCGTCCCTCGCTCGCTCGCGTGAGCATCCACGAGCGCGAGGAACTCGTCAGGAAGAGAGATCATCACCTTCGCCATGCCAGTCAGTATACCCGGTATTACCGGACCGTCCTCGCGACACGCGGGCTTCCCAAGTCCCAGTTTCCCACGGCAGGGCAGCAGCCAACGCGATCGTGGCTCAAACGGCGACGAAGCGGTAGTGGTCACCGACCACTCACGCGATCGTGTGCTTGCTCGGTCGCTGCGAGCACGCCAGCACCGCGAACCCGCGGACCTTGCTTTGGCGCGCTCGTGTCCGCGGGGCAGTTTCAGGAACCAAAGCGACCAGCATGGTCCGGCGCTCCCCACAAAGCGGCGTGACGGCGGCATCGCGCCAACGCACGCGCCGGTTCAGATGTGGGCGATCCCACCGAGTGGAGAGCCGCTCCTCTGACTGTCTCGCCCGGCGCGTGCCGGTGGCCGGTAATGGCGATGGATGACGTGCAGCGCTCGGTTTCGCGCTGTGCGAGAGCTTGACAACGTCTGATGTAACCATTATGGTTACGATGCATGCCAAGCGTTTTGAAAGGACAAGACAGATGACCGACCTCAGTTACGACACGCTCCTCGCCCGCCGAGAAGGACTCACCCGGGACCTACCGCCGGGAGACAACGAGGATCTGCGCTGGGTGACGAACTCGGCCACCCTGATCTTCGGCGACCGGGATGCCGTGCTCGTGGACACGTTCACGACGATCGAGCAGAACGAGACCCTCGTTCAGTGGGTCAAGGACCATGACCGACGGCTCACCCACATCTACCTGACCCACGGGCACGGCGACCACGTCTACGGGATCGGACAGGTCCTGACCGCGTTCCCCGGCGCTCGTGCCATCGCGACTGCAGGCACCCTCGCCGAGGCACGGCTCCAAGCCCAAGCCGAATACCGCGACGACTTCTGGGGCCGGCTGTTCCCCGGTCAGATCCCCGAGCCCGTCCTGCCCGAACTCCTTGACAGCGACCGGTTCGCTCTGGAGGGCCACGACTTGCAGGTCGTGCAGGCAGGACACACCGACACGCAAGGCACGACCGCGCTCTGGGTCCCTGACCTGCGGCTGGTCATCAGCGGCGACGTCGCCTATAACAACACGCACATGTATCTCGCCGAGACAACCAGGGAAACCCGCAGCGAATGGATCGCCGCCCTGCAGAAGCTCAAGTCCCTCGGCCCCGCCCACGTGATCGTCGGTCACAAAGACCCCGCCCGCGACGACGACCCAAGCAACATCGACGACTCGATCCAGTACCTCACCGACTTCAACAACGCCGAACTGCGCTCCACCACACCGCTCGAGCTGTACGAGAGCATGCTCACGCTCCACCCGCGTCGAGCGAACCCGGGCGCCCTATGGGGCGCCGCGAAACTGGCCAAGGGCGGAGCATGAAGCCGGCAGGGACCTGATCCATTGAGCGCAAACAGCAGGCTGACCATCGCCATCCACGCCTTGGAGTGGGTCGAGCTGCACGCCCGTCTCGGCGGCGGACCGGCGACATCCGACAGCATCGCGGCGAGCGTGCGAACCAACCCCGTCGTCGTCCGCAGGCTGCTCGGGAAACTACGGGCATCCGGACTCGTCGTCTCGCACCGAGGCACCCCAGCAGGCTGGACCCTCGCCCGACCAGCAACACAGATCACGCTCCTAGACGTCAAAAACGCCTTGGGCGAAGGCCCGGTGTTCGCGCTGCACAGCTCCCCGCCGTCGCCGAACTGCCCCATCGGCTACAGCATCAGGCCCATGCTCGCCGACGTGTACGAGGCAGCCGAGCAAGCCGCTGACGCCACGCTCGCAAACACGACAATCCAACAGGCGCTAGACGAAACCCTGACCCGCTCCAACCAAACCCACCCCGAACTGCTCACTACCTTCGCAGACACGGTACGGGCCTCCGCACCACCCTGAGCAGAATGGCGACCATTCGCACGTCCGCGATGCCGGCATGCTCGCCGGAAGCGAGCAAGCAAATGCGCGACCGCGGCCGCAGAGCCAGTTCTGCTTTCACGAGCCAACAGAAGCCTCGTGAGCCGAGAGCGACCACGTCGAGACGTCCCCTATCGGCCGGAAGCAGCGAGGCATGCTCGTCCCGACTTCGCCGCCGCAATGCCTATAGGTCATCCTAGGCTGGTTGTTGCCTCGACCGCCGCCGGGAGAGGCCTTTGCAATGCCTGCCCCCTTTGTGGAGGGCCCCGAGCGGACCAGCCCGTCTCGGCGGTGGTGAGGTGCCGCAAGCGGCTACAGGACGTTGCCCCGGGTTGAGGGCCTGTCTATAGGCATCCGCAACGGTACCTCTCGGTCGAGGCGCTGTGAAGACCTGACCCGAGTTGGAGTTGAAGTTCTGATGAGACGTATCTATGCGGGCGTCGACTGGGCGTCCGAGAAGCACGATGTGCTGATCGCCGATGAGACGGGCGAGAAGATCCTGGCCGCCACGTTCGCGCACGACGAGGCCGGGGTACGGTCGTTGTGCCGCACACTGGTGCGCCACGAGGTGACGCTGGTCGCGATCGAGCGACCCGATGGGCTGCTGGTCGAGAGGCTGCTGGACGCGGGACTGCGGATCCTGCCGTTGCACCCCAGCCAGGTCGCGGCGACCCGCGATCGGTTCCGCGCGTCGGGCGGGAAGTCCGATCGGTTTGACGCGTTCGTGCTCTGCGAGCTGGCGCGCACCGATCACCACCGCTTCCGGGTGCTTGAGCCCGACAGCGATCAGACCAAGGCGCTCAGGGCGCTGACCCGAGCACGCGAGGACCTGGTCGGCACCCGGACCGCGCTGACCAACCAGTTGCGGGCGGAGCTTGACCGGTTCTGGCCCGGCCCGCTGGGCATGTTCACCGATCTGCATAGCCGGATCTCGCTCGCGTTCCTTGAGCGCTACCCCAGCCCCGCTGACGCGCGTGGCCTCGGGGAAGCGCGCCTGCACGCGTTCCTGGCCCGGGAGCATTACACCGGCAGCCAAAAGCCGGCGCGGCTGCTCATAAAGCTCCGCCGCGCCCCCGAGGCGCGGATCGGGGAGCTCGAGCTCGCCACCCGCCGGCAGCTCGTGCTCGCGTTGGTCGCGACTCTCAAGACGCTCAACGAGCAGATCAAGCAGTCCGAGCGCCAGATCGCGACCGCGATCCGCGAGCATCCCGACGGCCGGATCTTCTTGTCGCTGTTCAGGAAGCCCGGCAGCGTGATCTGCGCCGCGGAGCTGTTGGCAGAGATCGGCGACTGCCGCGCGCGTTACCCGACCCGTGACACGCTCGCCGCTGACGCCGGCCACGCCGCCGTCGCCAAGGAGTCCGGCAAATACAAGGCCGCCTGCTTCCGGTGGGCGTGCAACAAGCGCCTGCGCGGGGCGGTCGGCACGCTCGCGGACAGCACTCGCCAGCACAACCCCTGGGCCCAAGACCTGTACGCCAGCGCCCGCCAGCGCGGGCACGACCACCCTCGCGCGATCCGCTCCCTGGGGCGCGCGTGGTGCCGGATCCTGTGGCGCTGCTGGCAAGACCGGGTGCCGTATGACCCGGCCCGGCACCGCGCGCTGCAGCAGCACATCACCGTCACCATCCCCGCCCTGTCGGGGCCCGTCGTCGACCATGCCGCCACCGAGCGTATGCGCGCCGGGGACGTCCTCACCGCCACAGCCCGCGAGAACAAGAGGTGACCGCCGGACCGTAACTCCATCGCACTCGGCGCTCGTCCTTGCAGGCAAGACCCGCGCCGACAACACCAGCTGACGTTAACGTTCACCGTCTCAGCCGCACGGCGGCCTGGGGCGGTCGGCACGTGCCGTTTTGCGCCGGCCGAGCCGCCGGGCGGGCTATCACTCCCCCTGCCGTTTTGCGCTGTGCGCGATCTGCGTGAGGGGGTCGCCAGGGGGGTCCGGGGGACGTGCCCCCGGGTCCACATGCGGGCTCTGCCCGCCGGCCTGTGCAGGCACCCGCCGACCTCCCCCAAACAAACATTTTCTCACCAGGGGGTTGACACAGGACGTCCTACTCGAGCAGTCGCTTGACCAGGTGGCCGCATTCGCCTGCGCTGGCCATGAAGCGGCCATGTCGCCTGCCAGCCGGTCAAGCGGCGATGCGGCGATGTCGCTGATCGAGTCGAGATGCCGCCCTCCGCCTTGTGTTTGCAAACCACGCGCCCTGCTGCTAGCGGGCCGCCGCTGCCTTTCGGGGGCGACGAGCAAAGCTGATCGCCGCGACCCGGGCTGCCTCGCGGCGTGCAGAAATAGCCTTGTTGCACACATAGGGAATCCAACTGACGACGGCGGTCAAGGTTTCGTCTCGGGTCGTCGATCAGAAACACATGTCCTTCAAGAGCCTGTTCGACGTCCGGGCACGCTCGCGGGCTGCCGCGGAGCACCCGTCATCGCGGTCGATCGCCGGTGTCGCGCCGGTCCCGGCCTCGCCCGCGGGTCCGCAGCCGATCGCCGAGTCATCCGCGAGCGCATCTCCGCCACCGCCCGCAAGCTTCGATCAGACCCGCTCGGCAGTCGTCGAGCTCGCCGCAGACGCGACCGTGCTCACTCTGGAGCTCGCCGACGTCGCCGCTAACGTCAACGCCGTATCGGATGCGGCCGTGTCGCAGACCGCCGCCTTTGAAGAGATCCGGGCCTCGACAGCCCAGCTGGTGGACAGCACGCGGGCGTCGGCCGGCGCGGCCCGCGCCGCGGGCGAGGCAGCGCGCGACGCCTCCAGCGCGGCCCGCGAGTCCACCAAGCGGATCGTCGGGTCGCTGGATGAGGTGCAGAGCCTTGCCCGCTGGTCGTCGGAGGCCGCCGAGCAGCTGCGCGCCGTGGTTGACGTGATCGGCGAGCTGCGCCGCGCCACCGGCAAGCTCGGTGACATCGCCGAGCAGACTCAGATCCTCTCCCTCAACGCCCGGATCGAGGCTGCCCGCAGCGGCGAGCACGGCCTTGGCTTCGCTGTGATCGCCGACCACGTACGCACCTTGTCGGTCAACGCCAAGGAGACCACGCAGGACGTCGACAGCCGGATGCAGGAGCTTGTGTCCGCGATCGAGACGCTCGCGTCCGGTGGCGCCCACGCCGCCGAGATGGCCTCGCTCGTCGAGGCGGGCAGCGAGCAGATGCGCGCCGAGCTGGAACGCGTGACCGAGGCCGTGGCGATCGCCGACGAGCGCGTCGGTGCGATCGCCGCCGGAGCCGCTGGGGCGGAGGTCGCGCTCGCAGACGTCGAGGGCGCGATCGAGCACGTGACCCGCGACGTTGACGAGCAGACCGGAAACCTGGCTGAGGCGCGCGACCGGATCAACGGTTTGCGCAAGACCGCCGAACGCGTCATGCGCCAGACCGCCAACGCCGGCGTCGAGACCGTCGACACCCGGATGATCAGCCTCACCAAACAGGGCGCCGCGCGCTTTGAGGAGCTGTTTGAGCAGGCGGTGGCGTCGGGCGAGCTCTCGCTGTCAGACCTGTTCGACGACCGGTACGAGCCGATCCCCGGCTCCAACCCCGAGCAGTTCCGCACGCGCAACTCCGCCTTTATGGAGCGCATCGCCCCCGAGGTACAGGAGCCGATCATCGAGGCCAACCCGAACGTGCGCGGGTCCTGCCTGCACGATCGCAACGGCTACCGGCCGATGATGAACGTCTGCTTCTCCCAGCCACAAGGCCCCGACCCCACCTGGAACGCCAAATACGCCCGTCACCGATCACTCGCCAAGGACGAGGCCGGCCAAGCCGCATCGCGCCATACCGAGCCGATCCTGATGCAGGCCTACCGACGAACCGTGATGGGGACGGTAGAGCTGACCAAAGACGTATCGGTCCCGATCTTCGTCCGCGGCCGCCACTGGGGCAGCCTACGCACCGTCTACGTCGACGCCTGAGCGCCATCGTCTGACCGACGCTGCGGCGGATAGTTCCTTGCTCGTGGCATGAACCGGAGTTCGTCGCTCGAGGGACCCATGCTTCGTTTCAAATGTCTCCGTCAAACAGTGGCCTGACCCTGGCGACATCGCTCCACGGCCGCTTGACCAGCTGCAAGGCAACATGGCGTCTGATTCGACGCCGCGCCGGCGAATGCGGCCACCTGGGTCAAGCGACTGCTTGAGCGGCAGAGCGGCGACGAGCTTCGCTTGATCGTCGGGTGGCTGTCCGCGGTCGAGATCGGGAAGGCAGACGTGTCGCCAGCGTGTCCGCGTCGGCGACGAAGGAGAGACACCGGACACCGCACCGCACCGGCGGAGCGGTAGCAGTTCTGCTACCATAGGTCGCCGATGGCGACGATCCCGCAAAAGGAGCTCCGCAACAACGTCGGCGAGGTACTCCGGCGCGCCGAGGCCGGCGAGGAGTTCACCATCACCGTGGCTGGGAGAGACGTGGCGCGGCTTGGCCCTACCAACAGACGGACGTGGGTTTCAGGACCGGCGCTGCAGGCGGTGTGGAGAACGCCAGCGCCGCAGACGATCGGCCTCGACCTCGAGCGGTTCCCGGCGGGGATCGTCGATCCATTCGCATGAGCTCTTGCGGGCGCTTCTCGACACCTCAGTTCTGATCGGCGACAGCGCACCGGAAGGGGTCGAGGCCGCGATCAGCGTCGCCTCGATCGCAGAGCTGCACTTCGGCGTGCTGGTCGCAGATGAGCATGACGAGCGCGCGCTACGCACACAGCGGCTCGGTGCGATCGAATCGACCTTTGATCCCCTGCCCGTGACTGCGGACATCGCCCGGGAATGGGGCCGGCTCGCGGCGGCGGTGAGCGCACGCGGTGGCCAGCCACGCAAGCGAACGATGGATCTCGCGATCGCGGCGACCGCGAACGTCCACAAGGTGCCGCTGCTCACCGAGAACATCGGCGACTTTCAGATCATCAGCGACCTCGTTGACGCTCGATCGCCGCACCGGTTGCAGGCAAACGCAGCACCTGAGGCTCCACAGCAAGCCGATTGAGCGCCGACCTCGCGGCGCTCGATCAGGCCGGTGCTTCCGCTTGCAAGCCGATCACGGGCAATCCGGGAGCCCGTGCGCAGACGCCCCTGATGGCCACGGAGCAGAAGGCCACTGTCTGCTGGGATCGTCGGAGAGAAGCTGAGATGTCGGACGCAGTTGCGGCGCTCGGCCACAGGCTTCTGTGGCTTTGAGGATGCGCGGGGACGCTCCGCGTCTAGCGTCCCCGCGTGTCGATCTCGAAGGAGGCCGCTCGGATGACGTTACCGGTGCTGTCCACGGCTTGGAGTTGCACGGTTCCGAGCGTTCGGCGCGCGAAGACGAGCGCGAAGTAGTGGCCGCCGAGGATGGGGGTGCTTGCGCCGGTGGTCGCGTCGATTACGCGGGTCGCGGTGCCGGGGTCGTCGATCGCGCCGAAGATCACGGCGGAGAGGGCGTTGACGGTTGCCGAGTTGTTGTCGGCGATCGTTGGCCCGATGTCGTCGATGCTCCAGTGGAACCCGCCGCCTTGCGGGGTGTTGGCATAGGCGCCGCAGCCGGGGACGACACCGCTGAAGTTGTAGGCGGATCCCGGGGCGCCGTTTTCGTTGGAAGCGGTGCCTGCCCAGAGGTCGTCTGGAGCTTTGAATGCCATGCACCATTTGCCGTTCTGGGTTTGGCCGCCCCAGAACTGAAAGTCCCCGACGCCGGGAACGGAGATGGTTCCGAGGTCCGTGACGCTTGAGGCAATCACCGACATGCCGCTCTGTGACCAGACCTGTGAGGGGTTCGCCGTGAACAGATTGGTCGCTGAGCCGCTGGACAGCAGCGACCATGGCGTCAGTCCCGCGGCGGCGGCAACGCCGCTCATTGCGATGAGCAGACCAGCGGCGGCCAACGCAACCGTCCGCTGCCGGCGATCACGCAGTCGGGCGCGGACCGGATGCCGTGCCTGGCGGGCCGCGGGCGCGAGGTCATCTCTGCCGGCGCGTTCGATTTCGGCGGCGAGGATCGCGCGGATGCGCCGATCGCCGGCGTCCCCGGCCTGTGTTGGGAGGACGCCGATGTCGCGCAGTGAGTGAAGAGGTTCCATTGTTGGCGTCCTTTCAAGCATGTGTGGCGGTCGCAGCCGGCGTGTCGGCAGCGGATGCGTGGTCGGTGGGCTCGATCGAGGCGGCGAGCTTGCGGCGAGCGCGCGCAATGCGGGAGCTGACCGTCCCGATCGGGACGCCGAGCGCCGCTGCGGTCTCCTCATAGGTCAGCTCGCCCCAGACCACGAGCAGGAGCGCGTCGCGGTCCACTCTGGAGAGCCGTCGCAGCTGCCTGACCAGATCCGGAGCGATCGCTTGGGCGTCAGGCTCGACTGTGCCCGGAGCGATCCGAGCGAGCCGTTGCAACGCCTTCAGCCGCCGCCGCTCTGCCCGGGCATGATCGGCGATCACATGGTTGGCGATCGCGAGCAGCCAAGGCAAGGCGCTCTCGCGTTCGGGCCGGTAGTGCTGACGCGCGCGGAACGCCCGCACGAACACCTCGCCAGCGACATCCTCGCCCGGCCCCGAACCCACGCGCCCGTTGACGTACCGGCGAACGGCCTGGCCGTGACGCTCGTACAGATCCGCAAACGCCGACGGATCGTCAAGCGGCCTCGCGAGCAGCTCTCCGTCGAATAGCTCTGGTCCCATACCCGTATATCGCCGAACGGCCTGGAATTCTTGTCAGACGATCCTGGCAAACCCGGGAACTCCCAAGGGTCAGGCACCCTCACCGACGAGCCACGAGCGCGCAGGCCCTGCGCGCTCGTCAGGCAGGCCGAAACGTCAGGGCCAGACGCCGAGCCCGTCGAACCAGCGCTTCTGGATCGCGATCCCGGGGCCCCGAAGCGGAATCACCACGCGCATGGCTGTCTAAGGCGACGGAGCAGGCGCGGGGTCATGATTGGGCGGTGACCGAGGCGGTCGGTCCGCACGTCGGCTTTTACGCGTGCTGTCACAGCCGTTGGGGTTTGTGCGACCTAGGGTTCGGTGAGTCTGGTTCCGGAGCGTGATCGGTCAAAGGAGGCGTTTGAGCGGCTGTACGAGCGGGTGGCCGAGCGGCTCCTGGCGTTCATCGTGCGTCGCTTGGGTGATCCGGAGGCGGCCGCGGAGCTTTGGGGCGAGTGCTGGGCGGTCGCGTTTGAGCGCTGGCAGGGCTGCCGGGCGAAGGCTCGCGGAGAGGAGGAGGCGTGGCTGTTCGGGATCGCGCGCAAGCAACTCGCCGGCTACTACCGATCCGGTGCGATCGAGCGCCGGGCGCTGGCCCGGTTGGGCTGGTCGCTCCCCGAACTCGATCAGGCCGAACTCGATCAGCTCGAGCGGATCGCTGAGCTCGATGGGCTCAAGACGCTCCTGGCTGACGCGTTGGCGGGCCTGCCGCCAAAGCGTCGGCGGGCGCTGAGGCTACGCATCGTCGACGGGCTCCCGTACTCGGAGGTCGCCGGGCGGATGGGGTGCACGGAGCAGGCCGCGCGCGCGCACGTTTCGCGCGGGCTGCGCGGCCTAGCAACGGTGCTCGACACGCACGAGCTGGCACGAATACAAGGACAGGGACGATGACAAGCGATGAATCTGTACGCGATGAGGGCCGGCTGATCGAAGCGATACGCGAGCAGATCCGGGCGACGCCGATGCTGCCGGCGCGACGGCCGGGCCTGCCGCGACCGACAAGCCCTGTCGCGCGTGTCCGACGCCCGGGGTGGCTTGCCGCCGCCGTGGTCGCGGTGAGCGTGGCGATTGGGACGGTGGTGCTGTCACTCGGCGGGACCGGCAGCCCGCCACCGGCGTACGCGGCGACGCTGAACGCGGATCGCACCGTCACGATCACCCTGCGCGAGATGGCCGACATCCCCAAGCTCAACGCCAAGCTCACCGAGCTCCGAACCCGGATCCGGGTGGTACCGGTCGTGCGCGGCTGCGTCGCCCCCGTCCACATGGTCAGCAACGGCAAAGTTGTCCCGGGACCAGCCCAGACCCTCCATGCAGCCAGGCTCGGCGGCACGCTGATCTCGACGACGATCGAGGTGAACACGCTGCCCGGACGAACGCTCGTCGTCCCCGACAGCAAATCTGGCATGTACATCGGCGGCGCAGTCGTCCTCGGACCGGCACCGCCCTGCGTCGCCTACCCCGCAGCGACCGGTCCGGCCTCGCTGATCTACGCGCACCCCTGACCGCCTCGGCCACTGCCGGTTTGTTGCAGCGCGGTCAAAGATCTCCCGTCGGAGGCGGCCTGCATGTCGAGCTCGCGGACATGGACGGCGTCGTGACCGGCGCGGTTGAGGTCGATCGCGAGCGCGGGCGACAGCGCTTGGTCGATCAGGAACTTCACCCGGCGAGCGGCAGCTCGCGCTCACGGACGGCCTCAGCCGCGTAGCGGAGCGCTTCCTGCACGTCGCCGAGCTCGAGGTCCGGGTAGGCGTCGAGGACCTCGTCGCTGGTCATTCCCTCGGCAATCATTCCGACGACTGTTGCGACCGGGATCCGCAGGCCACGGATGCACGGGACGCCGTCCATCTGGTCCGCGCGAACGGTGATGCGCGTGAAGGTCATATGGAGAGAGTACCCACCGGGATCAGCGAAGCAGCCGAGACGGTGGGAAGCTTGCTCCTCACCCAAGCGCTCGGTTTCGTGGGCGCCGCCGCGGCCGGGCCGACCCGAAGATGGGAGGACTCAGCGGAGCAGTCACATCGCGGTACCAAGCTCGCGTGATCCATCGTGTCCGATAGCACGAGCGAAATCGCCGGCATGGGACCCTGCCAGCCTGACTGCATCTGGGTGGGAGCCGCAGCCCCGCGCGACGATCAACGTTGTTGAGATTCCTCCGAGGGGGGAGAGCCGCCCGGCCCGCACCGCGCTCCTGCGTTCTGGTTCCCGCCCGCTGGGCGGATGTCGAAGTCCCACAAGACCAGCGTCGCGCCCGTTCTCGGATTCAGTCCGCTGACCGCACGTTCGGTCAGTGCCCGTCTCATCGCGCGCCGTCGCGGCGTCGCCCGCGCTCGCTGCTGGGCGGGAGCACTCGTCGAGCCCGACCGGGAAAGGGGCCATCGCCTCCCGTCCAGCGAGATCGCCGTATTGCTCAGGCGGCCACCAGGCGTTGCTCCATCAGACTGCCGGGAAGCTGGGGTCAGGCGATCGGGGTGGCCTGACAGGTCGCGGACCGGCTGGACGGCCGGATCGACGGTACCTCGGGGTCAGGCGGCGGTGTGTCGTTGGAACAGTCGGGATGCGGCTGCGCTCGAGAGGGCGAGCAGGCCGATGCACCAGGCGATGGCGATCAGCGCCTCATGGCCTGCGCTGGCGCCGGTGGATGTGTGTCCCATCCACAGTCCGCGCATCGTCTCGACAATTGGCGTGAACGGTTGGCGCTGGGCGAAGGCGCGTAGCACGGTTGGCATTGTGTGCCCGGGGACGAACGCGGTGCTGACGTAGGGCAGGAACATGAGGATCATCGAGAACGAACTGGCTGCCTCGGGCGTGCGCGTGAGCAGGCCGACGCCGGCGGCCAGCCAGGACAGGGCGAGGATCAGGAGCACGACCATCGCGGCTGCAGCGACCCAGTCGAGCGGTGAGCCGGTCGGGCGCCAGCCGATGGCGAGGCCGACGCCGATGACGAGGGTCGGTCGCGACGAGGTTACGGGCGAGGCTGGCGACGACGTGGCCGACGAGGACCGACGAGCCGGTGATCGGCATCGACCGGAACCGGTCAACGATGCCGTTGGTCATGTCGGTGGCGACCGCGACCGCGGTCGTGCCCGCGCCGAACTCCGGCGCACAGCACGATCAGTCCGGGCACGACGTAGTCGACGTACCTGCCGCTCGTTGTTGATCGCGCCGCCGAAGACGTAGACGAACAGCAGCATCAGGATGACGGGGAGCATCAGGGCGGTGAAGAACGCCTCGGGGTCGCGAAGCGACCGCCGCAGGTAGCGGGCGATCATCACCTGTGAGTCGTTGAGCGCGTAGGCCATGGTCATCGGGCCATCTCCTTCGTGTTCTGGGGGTGCGGTGGCGGTGGTTGTCGTTGGTGAGCGCACAGGAAGACGTCATCGAGGCTGGGGCGGTAGGTCGAGACCTTCACCGCGGGTGCGCCGGCGTGCTGCAGCCGGGCGAGCATGCTGAGGACCTCGTCGGCTGCGCCATCGGTGGCGATGTCGATCGTGCGCAGCCGCTCGTCGGTGCGAGCAGGGTCGAGACGCTCGAGGGCTCCCTTGTAGGTGGCGGAGTCGGCGAACTGCAGCCGCACCATCTCCGCGCCAAGGCTGGCTTTCAGCTGCTCCGGCGTCCCGCGGGCGACGACGCGACCGCGATTGAGCACCGCGACCGTGTCGGCGAGCTGGTCGGCCTCCTCGAGGTACTGCGTGGTCAGAAGGACGGTGACGCCATCAGCGACGAGGCGGCGCACCGTGCCCCACAGCTGCTCGCGACTGCGCAGGTCAAGCCCGGTCGTCGGCTCGTCGAGGAACAGCAGCTTGGGCCGCTCGATCATGCTGATCGCCAGGTCCAGGCGGCGCTTCATCCCACCGGAGTAGGTCCTGACGCGGCGGTTCCGGGCGTCATCGAGATCGAACTCGGCCAGCAGCGCCCGCGCCCGCGCCCGGGCCTGGCGCCGGGACAGGCGCAGCAGCCGGCCCATCATCTCGAGGTTCTCCTGGCCGGTCAGCACGTCGTCGACGGCCGCGTACTGGCCGGTCAGGCTGATCGATCGCTTCACGCCCACGGGGTCGCTCAGCAGGTCGTGGCCGGCGATCGTCGCCGTGCCCGTGTCGGGGCGGACCAGGGTGGCCAGGATCCGGACCATCGTGGTCTTGCCCGCTCCGTTCGGGCCGAGCAGGGCAAGGACCGAGCCGGTCTCCACGCGCGAGATCGACGTGGTCGAGCACGACCTGGTCGCCAAAGGATTTGCGAATGCCATCGGCTAAGAACTGTGTATGTCATACACTTACTGTATGCTGCGTACACAGTTGTTGTCAAGCGATCGGAAGGAGCCCGTAAGGGCCGATAGGAGGGCCATCCGAGCAGATGCCCTCGCTGCCGCCGGGGCTCGACCTGCTGTGGGGCCGGCGCAGCGGCGGGACGCGCGGCCCGAAGCCCGGCCTGTCGGTCGACGCGATCGTCAAGACCGCGATGGCGATCGCTGACGCCGAAGGTCTCGACGCGGTCTCGATGGCGCGCGTTGCGCAAGAGCTCGGCTTCACGACGATGTCGCTGTACCGCCACGTCACCGGCAAGGACGAGCTCCTCCAGCTGATGTGGAACGCGAGCGCGCAGGGCGCCGATGAGCTGGTGCTGGAGGGTGACGGGTGGAGGCCTCGGCTACGGATGTGGGCGGTCATCCAGCGCGAAATGCTCGACCGTCACCCCTGGATCACGCAGATGCCGATGGCGGCACCGCCGATGGCGCCGAACTCACTGACCTTCGTCGAGAAAGGCCTCGAGGCGCTTGACGCAAGCGGCCTCGTCGACGCCGACAAACTCCGCGTGATCGGCCTGATCAGCTCCTACACCCTCAGCGAAGCCCGCATGGCCAACGACGCCGCCCGCGCCGCGCAGCAGGCATCCACCCCGGCCGATCGCGGCGAACCCGCCCCGAACTGGACTTTCGAATCCCTCCTCAGGGAGCTCGTCGACCAACGAACCTACCCACGCCTGCACCAGATCGCCTGGTCCGCGCAGATCGGCGACAACCCATCCGGCTTTGACGAGCACGAGGAATACCAGTTCGGCCTCGACCGCATCCTCGACGGCATCCAGACCCTCATCGACCGAAGCCAAGCACAACCTCGAGAACCAACTCCGAACCACCTCAAGCCGAGGCGGGACGGATAGAGGCTGCCGAACCGGCCCCAAGGATCTGAATTGCAGGCCCCGCACGTGCCGCCTCCCGGGCCTCCTCTCGTGTTGGTGCGGAAATCTCGACATGCCGCCATCGCACCCGCTGAACGCGGTCTGCAGGTCAGGGACGGCCGTCGACACGGCAGCCGGCCTCGTAGCGGCCGCCTCGATCTCGCCACTGGCGAACAGGGGGTGTGTCGTCCCGGCGGGCGAGACACCCCCTTCCCAATGACACGCAACTGACGGCCCTGCTCCGGTCTTTCCCTTAAGGAGGTCTCGGGGTCCGCCGTCGATCTTGAGCGGAAACTGCTCCGCTTGGGGCGGGGAGGAGCAGCGAGGCGTGCGCCGCTGGTCCGGCGACGATGCGCGACTGTGGAACGCGTCTACGAAGAGGGGGCAACCTCGCCCGGCCGGGCCTGGCGTCCAGCGCCGCGGCGCAGAGCTTGTAGAAGCAGGCGTTGGTGGAGTCGGCATGACCGCGCCTCGGGCCGGCATCGAGATCTCGATCGAGGCGGGGATCGACGCGATCCCCGCGGAGTCAGTGGCGCTGACCGAGTATGCGATCGAGTTGGCGGATACACAGTCTGGCGTGGGAGCCTCGGGCGCGTTGCTCGAATACGCCCTTGACTCTGCTCCACAAAGTCCGCTACCTCGACACCACGCGGACACAGCGGCTCGGCGTTGGGCGGCTGTTCGCCGCACCTGACCGCCACAAGCACCGTGTCTCGGTCCCCCGACAACTACTAGTCTGTGGGCCGTCCCCCGCGACCGCCTTCGACGGCGCTGGGTGTTGATTAACCGCAGCGAAGCCAGATGCAACTCGGCATTGGAACGATGCGGCTGCGCTGGCCGCGAGCGCGTCCTCGTTGCTTCGGGCCGGGCGTCGATCAGAGCAGGCACCTCGCGTGCTGGCTCGAGCAGCGGGCAATCCGGAGACGCCAACGCTGCCGGTTCTCTGTCTGACCGGCAGCGCGCGCCCTCGACCGTTCGGCACGTCGAGACGGCTGGAGCTTCACGAATGAGCGGGCGTTGGCTGTGCCGCTGGCCTGACGTCAGGCGGTGGGTTGGCTGCGGCGTGCTGCGACGGTCTTGATCCATTCGAGGATCGCTTGGACTCGTTCTTCGGTCAGAGGGTGTCCGCCGGGGTAGCGGTGTTGAGTCAGGAGGTCCGCGGCGCGGCGGCGCTCGTATTCGACGCGTGCGCGAGCGACGACCCCCGGGGCGTCAACCGAGTAGGGATCCTCAGCGGCCGAGACGATCAGGACCGGGCGTGGGGCGATGAGCCCGAGCAGCCCGTCGAAATCGGTCACCTCGATGATCCCGGGGATCATCTGGGCGAGTTCGATCCCCACACGCGCATCGATTCGGGCCTGATAGCCGCACAACGGGCCACTGATGCAGGCGAACCTCACCCGGTCATCGAGCGCCGTGGTAAACAGGGTTGTGTGGCCTCCCATCGAGTGCCCGATCATTCCGACGCGATCGTGATCGACCTGCTGCTTGGCGGCCAGAACCGACACGGCGAGCGAGGCGTCAGCAACCACCAGACCCATCAGCAGCGAACCCCGAACGAGCCGGTAGGCCATCTCGTTGTAGTGCTGATCGTCATCGCCAGGCGCTGGTCCTGTCCCCGACGCGCCCCGACGCCTGTCCTCGAAGCAGGCCGCGTCCGCGGCCAGCACGGCGAACCCGTTGCGTGCCAGGCGCGGCGCGAACGCCTGCACCGGATCTCCGGCCCGGCCGACGACCTCGCTCTTGCCAAGATGGCGCTCGCCGTTGTGCTGGTGGTGCACCACGACGCCCGGCAACGGCCCGGGGCGGTCGGGCACGAGCAGGAACGCTCGGACGATCTCGTCCTCACGATTGCGGTACTCGATCAACCGCTCCCGGTTGCCATCCCGCTCGCGTTCACCCACAACCGTCTCGGTCGGCGCCTCCGGCGGGCCAGGCCACGCGAGCAACACGCGCAATCGCCGCCGCAGGCCTTCGACGGACTCTCCCGATCGATGTCCGAGCCGGGCGCATGCACGGCCGTCACACTACCTGTCGTTTGCGCGGTGAGACCCGCCACAACTGAGACTGCTCCTCCGGGCTTACAAGCCGAAGCGAGCACCCGAAACCGCAGATGCCCCCTACCGGCCGAGAGCAGGCACCGACAGTCGATCGCATCGGGTGCCCGCCATGCCGCTAACTGGGCTGCCCGGGAGGGGGCCGCGAGGCGACTGCTCGTCGCCGAATGCGGCCATGCTGCGCTGGCTGGTTGAGGATCGCCGGACGCCGGCGGATCTGAAGGTCAGCGGGCGGTCTCGACGGCCAGGCCGGGAGTCCCGGCAAAGATCTGGTCGTTGGAGACGAGTGGAACGCCGAGTCTGAGGGCCGTGGCGGCGATCCAGCGGTCGGCGTTGTGCTCGCGCTGGGCCAGGCCGTGCCCGGTGTCCGCGCAGTCAGCGCGGAGGCGTGCGTAGATCTGAACGAGCTCGGGGCCGCTGTGGACGACCTCCACGCGTTGGAGCTTCGCTTCGAGCTTCAGTATGCGCGCCGCGCCCCATCGGCGGCGCAGGGCGCCGTAGCGGACCTCTGCTGCGGTCTGGAATGAGATGAAGGCCGGCCGACCCGCGAGGATCGGCGCGTATCGCTCTGTGAGTGCTGAGCCGGGGACGAGGTCGGCGCTGAAGACGTCGGTGTCGATGACGATGGGCGAGCGGCGCCCAGGGGCGCTCACGAGGCGACGGCGGCCAGGAAGGCCGCGCCCTCCTCGTCGGTGAGGTCGTCGATCACCATCTCCTCGTGCGGCGGCAGCGGCCGCGCCCGGGCGAGCAGCTCCTCGACCGGGAGTTCGTGGTGGCGCTCTTCGCCAGGATCTGCGGGCTGCGTCGACATGCCCACCAGTCTAGATCGCGGCTCAACCGCCAACGCGCGAATCGTCGAGTCCTCACCCTTGCTACCCGCCGACAGACAGGCCAAAGAGGAGCTTCACGCATTTGCATCAGTGATGCGCCGTATACGCGTATACGGATCGATCCTGCTTCCTTGGAGTCGCCCGGCTTCCGCCGGTAGGACCGGCACCATCTGGTGATGGCCCGACGGCGCCGTCACAAGTCACGCGCTGCCACCTCGATGCCGGCGGCCGGAGTCGACCGCGCCGGCGCGGGCACGCGCGATCACATGGCTCGGGTTCACGTTGACGATCAGACCTGGGCGGCGTTCAAGCGGGCTGCGGGCCCAGTGCCGATCAGCGAGGTGCTCGGGCGCTCGTCACCAAGCACGTCGACCGCCAGGCGGCCCGCCGCGTGCGCGACGGCAGTGTTGACGACCGGCAGCTGCTTGACGCGCTCGAGCAGGCCCGTGAGCTGCATATCGACGTGGCGGGGATCGTCGTCAGACTTGAGCGGCGCCTGGACCCGCGTCTCGCGCACGACGAGGCTGTCGCGGCCGGCGGGTAGGCGAATCGCATCAGCTCTGGAGCGGACGGCAACGCAGGCCCCGTCGGCTCAGGTCAACGTTGTTCCAAGATTGCCGCCGGGCCGTGTCGGAGTTCGGCTCGCTGCCTCGCTATTAAGGCATGGGCCCCCGCAGACGAAATCTGTGGCAAAACGGTCGCTGGGGTGCTTAACAAGCAATGAGGCTCGACGCAGACAGCGGCGCGCTGATGCGGCTCAACGACGTCGCGCGCATGCTCGCCGTCTCGCGGGCCTGGGTCTACGAAGCGGCGCGTACCGGCCGGATCCTGTCGGTTCGGATCGGCGGTGCCGACGGACCGCCGCGCTTTGTGCCTGAGGACATCGAGCGGTGGCTGAACGAGCAGCGGGCGCAGTGGACTCCCGGGCGATCGCTTCTTCCGCCGCGACCGCGCCGGCGGCGAGCACGTGGCGCTCCAGGTGTCCGTAGTAGCGCTCGGTGGTGCCGATGTCGGCGTGGCCGAGCTGGCGCTGCACGTATATCAGCGAGTTGCCTGCTGCGAGCCAGGAGGCGGCCGCGGTGTGACGGAGCGCATGGGGCGGCATGTCGCGCAAGGCCGCGTCCTGGAGCGCGTGCTTGTGCCAGTCACGGGAGACGGTGGTGCGGTCGAACGGCCGCTGCGGGCCGGCGCTCTGCCAGCGACCCTGGGCAAATCGCCGCTCACGGACGGGCATGATGAACAGGAACCCCGTCCCCGTCTCCGCCGAGATCGCCGTGAGGTCACGCAGAATCGCGGACAGACGTGGTCCGATCTCGACCGAGCGGAACCGGTCGCTCTTGGTCGATCCGAGTCCTCCACGCTTGCGGGAGCGGTAGACGATGATCCGGCCGCCGGTCGGCTCGAGCTCGAGGTCGGCGGGGCGGAGGGCGAGCGCTTCGGAGATCCGCAGGCCGCTGCCGACCGGCGTTTCGGCCAGCGGCAGGTAGAGGTCGGAGCAGCCGTCGCGGTAGCGCGGTATCTCCTCGAGCCTGAGGTAGTCCCGCTCCACGTGCGCCGGCGGCAGGCGCCCGACCAGTAATGCCGGGTTGCTGACAATCAGGCCGTCCTTGACTGCATCGTTGAGGCAGATCGCGAGCGTGCCGAGCGCGTTGTTCGCCGTCTTGATAGCCAGCTCGCCGGCCTCGGCCGACTCCGACAGGTCGGAGGCGAAAGCGCGCACGGCGTCCCACGCCCACGTCTCCGAGGCTGAGCGAGCCGAACGCGGGCACGAGCCGCTTGCGGCCGTGCATCTCATACCCCGACCACGTGCCCGGCTCGAGGTACGGCTGGCGGTGGGTGAGCCAGCGCGCCCAATAGTCGCCGAACGTCTCTTTCGTGTGGCGGACCTCGCCGCGCTCGACATGCTCGACCGGGCGCCGGCCGAGCGTCCCGGGCGGCCCGTTGGCTCGCGAAGCTTCGCTTCGTTGTCTGAGTGCCGTCGGGGCGCCGGTAGACGAAGCGCCAGCGTACTCCGCCGGCAGTGTCGTTCGGGTAGATGCCGTCGCTGCGGCCGTGGTGGGCGGCATCCCTGCGGCGCGCGGTCGGGGCAACCTCGGCGAGGGCCTCGTCAAATGCGCCGGCCGCCTCCTCGGTACCGAACCGGCGGGCGCGCCTTCGACCTTCGGCATCCCGCCTGCGAACTTCCCAGCCGCGCCGGTGGAAGCTCACGCTCACGAGTACGTCCGCCGCGCTGTCACTGAGCCCCCGGATGGACGTATTTGTCACGGTGCGTCCATCGGCGGACGGAGGTCCGGCCGCATCTAAGGGCAACAAAAAGCCCCGCTGAGCGGGGCTTTCCCAGTGCGCCCGAGAGGACTCGAACCTCCACGAGCTATTAGCTCACAAGGCCCTCAACCCGATTCGGTTGGTGTAGATGGGTTCAGGGGCGTCCAGATCGTCCAAAGTGCGAGGTTTGCTGGACGTATTGGACTGTCTGGACGGGATGGATGTTGTCACGGGTGTTGTCACGGATCCGGGGTCTGACGCCGATACGATGTGGGCATGGCGTTCGATCTTGAGGATGGCTTCGACCCCGCCGAGCTGTGGGCGGAGAAGCAGCGCTCGCGCGACGAGGATCGGCGCGCGCTCGAGTCTGGCGAGAAGACGATCGAGCAGCTGCGCGAGGAGAACGGGGTATTCGCCCAGCTGGCTCCGATCTCGCGCGTGAACCTCCGGGCGTCTAAGTCGCTCGGCTGAGCCGTGGCGGTGCCGCCGCCTCTCCGCGCCGACGAGGTGCTGCGGGTTCTTCGGATCCTGGCGCCGATGACAGGAGACCGTCCGTCGTTCTCGTTGGTGGTCAGGCAGTCGAGTTCTGGGCGCGCTTCCTCGGGCTTGATACGGCCGAGTCCTCCGCGGAGCTGCTCGCGAGCAAGGACGTCGACTTCGAGGGCAGCGCCGCCGCGGCCCGAGCCGCCGCCGATTTGCTCGGCGGGAGATCACGCGTTCCGTCCTTCGATCACCACACGCCTCTCACTGGTGTTGTGTTCTTCGATGACAGCGACGGCATCGAGCGACGGATCGACTTCCTGGTCTCGCCGCTCGGACTTGACGGCCGCGACGTGCGCGATACCGCGGTCGAAATCGAGGTCGGCACCGACGCTTCGCGGGCGACCCTCTGGCTCATGCATCCGCAGCGCGTCATGGAAAGTCGGATCGCGAACGTTCAGATCCTCGGCATCGACGACCCACACGCAATGGCTCAGCTCCGCACCTCGATCACGGTCGCCCGCGCGTGGTCGCAGTTCCTCCTCGACGATAAGTCGATCGCAGAGCGGGATCGCGTCCGTGCGGTCCTGCGGCTCAACGAGCGGGCCTTCCGGAAGTGCGTTGGCGAGCATCGGTTCCGGCAGCTTTTCGCCGAGCGCGGCATCGACCCGTTCGACGCCGTGCTGGTCGACGACGATCGGCTCCCCGAGCAGTTCCGGCATCGGCGCTACCCGCAGATGGTCTATCAGCTCGCCGAGCGTCGGCGGCGCGTCGATCCCTGAAGCGCCGATGCGCCCCGAACTCCTTCAATGAAGGCTCAGAGGCTCCTAGCCTGGCGGCGGCGCGCGCGACAGAGACCGCTTTGCTCTCGCAATGACCTCGCTTCGCTCGGTGAGGATGACGCGACGGATCCGGGCGCGCGCGCACGAACGTCGTCCGTCAACTGGACTCGTCGGAGCTTCCAGGACGGCAGCCGGCACACCGGCGTCGGGGATCTGCATTACCGTGCGGTGAAGAGAGCGGTCGCACGCGTCGTGACGCCCACCGCTGTCGGCTTACGCCTGAACCAGCCAACACGTCGTCGTGGCCGATTTCATCGCGGAGCGGTAACCGGTCTTGATGGCGGCGGCCGCGAGTTGCGCAATTGGCGACAAGGAGGGACAGATCTCATGTGACGCCACACCCCCGCATTCATTCTGCGGCGTGAATCCTCTGCATCGGTCTGATCGCCCGCTATGCCCGTTGCGGGATCTCCTGCAGCGACCAACGGTTGCCGTCAGGATCGTCGAAAAACACGAAGCTGCCCCATGGCATCTTCTGTACCTCGCTGACCTCGATCCCGCGCTCGAGCAGTTCCGTGCGTGCTGTTGCGGCGTTGTCGACGACAAGGTTCGCCCCGGCGAAGCTGCCTGGCGGAGCTTGGGTGATCCCGACACCGATCGTGATCGAGCAGGCCGAACCGGGTGGGGTGAGCTGCACGAAACGCAGTTCGCCGCTGACGGCGTGGTCATGGTCGGCGGTGAACCCGACCTGTTCGTAGAACGCCTTGGCACGATCGACGTCAGACACCGGTACCGCAACCAACTCGAGCTTGAGGTCCATCGTCGCGACTCCTCTCTGGGATGGCCGACCGAACTTATCATCCGAGCAATTGAGGTCATCTGACGTCCTGAAGCTCTCGCGCAGCGACCTCCTGAGGGACCCGCTTTCGCGCGACCATTAGCGTTTCTGCCGGTGTGAGGAGCGTCCCGCTCCGCGCGGAAGGTGTGCCTCAGATCGACTGGTTAGTCGAGGTCGAACGCGGCGTGGATAGCGTCGGTCAGGCCCCGCTCTTGGTCCTCGAGCAGCAGTCCGACCTGCTCGCCGAGGGCGTCGACAGGGATTGTGGTGATGTGGTCGCAGGCCACGACTGACTCCTGGCTCAGCCCATTGCGGGTGCCGACGCGAACCTCGGTGGATAGCCCTCTGATCGTGCTCGTGATTGGTGCGATTGTCACGGAGTTGAGATGAGGCCGGACGAGCTCTCGGGTGAGGACAAGGACAGGGCGGGGCTTATCGAGTGTCGCCGTGTGGATCGGTCGCATCAACCCTCGACGCGAACTCCGGCGGCATAGCCCGCGAGGCCTTCAAGCTCAGGATCTGGACCCGTGGCCTCGAGGATCTCCGCGTCCCGCATCGCACCCATCCGACGACGCTCACGTTCAAGCGCCCGGGTCACGACAGCGGCACGGCTTCCTTCTTGTCCGCTACCGACGAGCGCATCGACGAACTCCACCAGGTCATCTGACAAGCGAACCGCGATCTGCTTGCTCATACCAAAATGGTACCAGCTCGGGATGCGTACCGGGGCGCATGGCCCCCTTTCGCTTTGCGAGCCGCATCTCGGCGACCGAACCTCTGGCCCTCCTCAGCGCGGAAACCGCGCATCTGTCCCTGAGGGTCCGCTACCTCCGCACAAGCAGAGGGGCCACGGTCGTGGGCATAGCAGAGCCGGCTGGCGCTGCCCCAAACGGACAGCGGGGATCACGGCTGAGCATCGTCCGGACGTGACTGCCTTGCGCAACCGACGGCAGCAGCGTTGTCGACGCCTGCATTTCCCCGAAGCGCGCGGCCAGGCACGAGGTCCGCGCTGAGGACGTCGATGACGATGGCGGGATAGTACCGGGCCGCGGTCAGGACGAGAAGGCGGCGGGAAAGGCAGCTCCCTCGCCGCCGGTGAGGCCGTCGATCACCGGTTCGTCGTGTGTCGGTATCGGTCGGGCCCGAGCGAGCAGCTCGTGGACCGGAATTCCACGGCGGCCGCCCTCCGCGCGATCTACAGGCCCGGCTCCGCTCCCTACGGCGCATTCCGAGGCCGATCACGCGAGTCGGCGGACGCGCCCACCGACGCCGTGCACGCACACGCAGCACCAGCTCCGGACGATCCCCTCCAAGGACCGCAAAGGTGCTTCACGCATTTGCATCAGTGATGCGCCGTATACGCGTATACGGATCGATCCTGCTTCCTTGGAGTCGCCCGGCTTCCGCCGGTAGGACCGGCACCATCTGGTGATGGCCCGACGGCGCCGTCACAAGTCACGCGCTGCCACCTCGATGCCGGCGGCCGGAGTCGACCGCGCCGGCGCGGGCACGCGCGATCACATGGCTCGGGTTCACGTTGACGATCAGACCTGGGCGGCGTTCAAGCGGGCTGCGGGCCCAGTGCCGATCAGCGAGGTGCTCGGGCGCTCGTCACCAAGCACGTCGACCGCCAGGCGGCCCGCCGCGTGCGCGACGGCAGTGTTGACGACCGGCAGCTGCTTGACGCGCTCGAGCAGGCCCGTGAGCTGCATATCGACGTGGCGGGGATCGTCGTCAGACTTGAGCGGCGCCTGGACCCGCGTCTCGCGCACGACGAGGCTGTCGCGGCCGGCGGGTAGGCGAATCGCATCAGCTCTGGAGCGGACGGCAACGCAGGCCCCGTCGGCTCAGGTCAACGTTGTTCCAAGATTGCCGCCGGGCCGTGTCGGAGTTCGGCTCGCTGCCTCGCTATTAAGGCATGGGCCCCCGCAGACGAAATCTGTGGCAAAACGGTCGCTGGGGTGCTTAACAAGCAATGAGGCTCGACGCAGACAGCGGCGCGCTGATGCGGCTCAACGACGTCGCGCGCATGCTCGCCGTCTCGCGGGCCTGGGTCTACGAAGCGGCGCGTACCGGCCGGATCCTGTCGGTTCGGATCGGCGGTGCCGACGGACCGCCGCGCTTTGTGCCTGAGGACATCGAGCGGTGGCTGAACGAGCAGCGGGCGCAGTGGACTCCCGGGCGATCGCTTCTTCCGCCGCGACCGCGCCGGCGGCGAGCACGTGGCGCTCCAGGTGTCCGTAGTAGCGCTCGGTGGTGCCGATGTCGGCGTGGCCGAGCTGGCGCTGCACGTATATCAGCGAGTTGCCTGCTGCGAGCCAGGAGGCGGCCGCGGTGTGACGGAGCGCATGGGGCGGCATGTCGCGCAAGGCCGCGTCCTGGAGCGCGTGCTTGTGCCAGTCACGGGAGACGGTGGTGCGGTCGAACGGCCGCTGCGGGCCGGCGCTCTGCCAGCGACCCTGGGCAAATCGCCGCTCACGGACGGGCATGATGAACAGGAACCCCGTCCCCGTCTCCGCCGAGATCGCCGTGAGGTCACGCAGAATCGCGGACAGACGTGGTCCGATCTCGACCGAGCGGAACCGGTCGCTCTTGGTCGATCCGAGTCCTCCACGCTTGCGGGAGCGGTAGACGATGATCCGGCCGCCGGTCGGCTCGAGCTCGAGGTCGGCGGGGCGGAGGGCGAGCGCTTCGGAGATCCGCAGGCCGCTGCCGACCGGCGTTTCGGCCAGCGGCAGGTAGAGGTCGGAGCAGCCGTCGCGGTAGCGCGGTATCTCCTCGAGCCTGAGGTAGTCCCGCTCCACGTGCGCCGGCGGCAGGCGCCCGACCAGTAATGCCGGGTTGCTGACAATCAGGCCGTCCTTGACTGCATCGTTGAGGCAGATCGCGAGCGTGCCGAGCGCGTTGTTCGCCGTCTTGATAGCCAGCTCGCCGGCCTCGGCCGACTCCGACAGGTCGGAGGCGAAAGCGCGCACGGCGTCCCACGCCCACGTCTCCGAGGCTGAGCGAGCCGAACGCGGGCACGAGCCGCTTGCGGCCGTGCATCTCATACCCCGACCACGTGCCCGGCTCGAGGTACGGCTGGCGGTGGGTGAGCCAGCGCGCCCAATAGTCGCCGAACGTCTCTTTCGTGTGGCGGACCTCGCCGCGCTCGACATGCTCGACCGGGCGCCGGCCGAGCGTCCCGGGCGGCCCGTTGGCTCGCGAAGCTTCGCTTCGTTGTCTGAGTGCCGTCGGGGCGCCGGTAGACGAAGCGCCAGCGTACTCCGCCGGCAGTGTCGTTCGGGTAGATGCCGTCGCTGCGGCCGTGGTGGGCGGCATCCCTGCGGCGCGCGGTCGGGGCAACCTCGGCGAGGGCCTCGTCAAATGCGCCGGCCGCCTCCTCGGTACCGAACCGGCGGGCGCGCCTTCGACCTTCGGCATCCCGCCTGCGAACTTCCCAGCCGCGCCGGTGGAAGCTCACGCTCACGAGTACGTCCGCCGCGCTGTCACTGAGCCCCCGGATGGACGTATTTGTCACGGTGCGTCCATCGGCGGACGGAGGTCCGGCCGCATCTAAGGGCAACAAAAAGCCCCGCTGAGCGGGGCTTTCCCAGTGCGCCCGAGAGGACTCGAACCTCCACGAGCTATTAGCTCACAAGGCCCTCAACCTTGCGCGTCTACCAATTCCGCCACAGGCGCTTGGGAGCGCGAGTATAGCCCTGGTCCGCGGATCGTCGGCTCTCGTCGCGGCGATCCGTCCAGTGGGGGCGCTATCTTCCCGAACACATGTTCGCTTCACGGTCAAGGAGCACCAGATGGATCTGACGAAACGACAGCAGGAGATCTTCGACTTCATCAGGCGATACTCGGATCTGAATGGCTATCCGCCGACGGTCCGGGATATCGGCAAGGCGGTCGGGCTCGCCTCGTCGTCGACTGTCCACGCGCACCTCGCCAATCTGGAGAAGATCGGCCTGCTGCGCCGGGATCCGACGAAGCCGCGGGCGATCGAGCTGCTGGACCGCGCGGCCGCCGGTGTGCGGAGCTTCGTCAGGCCCGGGCTGCCGCTGGTCGGACAGGTCGCGGCCGGTCAGCCCGTACTCGCCGAGGAGAACATTGAGGATTACATCGCGACGCCCGCGATCGCCGGTGGTGACGAAGGCGAGTTCCTGCTCAGGATCCGGGGCGAGTCGATGAAGAACGCCGGCATCCTCGATGGCGATCTGGTGGTCGTGCGACCGCAGGACACGGCGACGGACGGGGACATCGTGGTCGCACTGGTGGGCGAGGAGGCGACTGTCAAGAGGTTCTTCCAGGAGCCCGACCACGTCCGGCTGCAGCCCGAGAACGAGACGATGGAGCCGATCCGAACGCGCGAGGTGCGGATTCTCGGCAAAGTCGTCGGTCTGATGCGGAGCATGTGATGTCCGCGCTCGCGATCGAGATGGAGCCGACGCTCTTTGACCAGTTGGGCGGTGGGCCGACGCTCGACGATCTGATCGTCGAGGCCTGGGAGGGGCTCACCGCCCACACGATGGTGGCGTGCCCCATCTGCGGTGGCGAGATGAAACCCGAATACGGCGCGCACACGCGCCCGGTCGCCGGGATCTGCGTCTGCTGCGACACGGTGCTCAGCTGACCCGGGTCGCCCAGCGAGCTCCTGGCCCACAACACCGCCGGCCGCAGCGTCGAGGTCCGCCGATCCTCGGCGGACCCGAGACGCTGCCAACGACACGACACACCGTCGGCCCGGGCGACGGACCGGCCGGCCCGGGCGACGGACCGGCCGGCCCGGGCGACGGACCGGCCGGCCCGGGCGACGGACCGCCGTTGGGGCCCACACGAAACGCGGGCGGTCAGTCGTGGATGTGGAGCAGCAGCTTGCCCGTGTTCTCTCCTCGGAACAGTCGAAGGAACGTCTCCGGGAAATCGTCCACGCTGCCATCGACGATGTCCTCGCGGGCGATGAGGCGCCCGTCGGCCAGCCAGCCGGCGATCTCACGCGCGCCTTCGCCGAACCGCCCCAAGTAGTCCGTTACCAGGAAGCCCTCCATCCGAGCGCGATTGATCACCAGCGACATGTAGTTGGAGGGCCCGCGCATCGGCTCGGTTGCGTTGTACTGGGAGATCCCGCCGCACAGCACGATTCGTGCGCCGATCACGATCCGTGCGAGCGCGGCGTCCAGGATCTCGCCGCCGACGTTGTCGAAGAAGACGTCGATTCCGTCCGGTGCGTGCTCGCGAAGCTTGGCGGCGACACCGCCCGCGTGGTAATCGATTGCGGCATCAAAGCCGAGTTCGTTCGTCAGCCAGGCGCATTTCTCGGGCCCGCCGGCGATCCCGACGGTGCGGCACCCCTTGAGCTTGGCGATCTGGCCGACGATGCTCCCGACCGCTCCGGCGGCCCCCGAGACGACGACGGTCTCGCCGGGCTGCGGGCGACCGATGTCGAGCAGCCCGAAGTAGGCGGTCATGCCGGTCATCCCGAGTGCGCCCAGATGGCGGGGGAGCGCGGCCAGCCCCGTATCGGCTCTGAAGGCGGCTTGGGCGGGCAGGATCGCGTACTCCTGGATCCCGGTCATGCCCGTCACGAAGTCGCCCTCGGCAAAGCTCGGATCGCCGGACGCGACGACCCGACCGGCGCCTCCGGCGCGCATCACCTCGCCGATGCCGACCGGCGGCGCGTACGAGCGTGCGTCGTTGATCCAGCCTCGCATCGCCGGATCGAGCGACAGGTAGTGGACCTCCACGAGGATTTGGCCGGGGCCCGGGCGCTCGACCCCTGCTGTCGCATGGTCCCAGACTTGGGGTCCCGGGAGGCCGACCGGCCGTGCGGCGAGGCGGATCTGATGGTTGGTTTCGCTCATCACGCTGCCAGCCTACCGCTATGCTCGAGCCTGCAGGCTGAGCAGCCGCGGGGGCCGGAAACGGCCCTCGAGGAAAGTCCGGACATCGAAGGGCAAGGTGGTCGGTAACGCCGACCCGGGGAAACCCGCGGGAAAGTGCCACAGAAATGACACCGCCTAAGCTCGGGGCCGCTGCAGCGTCTCGGGCCGGTAAGGGTGAAATGGTGCGGTAAGAGCGCACCGGCGTCGCGGTGACGCGGCGGCCAGGTAAACCCCACCTGATGCAAGGCCGAGCAGGACCGTTTGCAGGTTGCCCGCCAAGGTCCGGGTAGGCCGCTCAGATGGATGGCTGTTCACGACAGGATCCGGCTTACAGGCCTGCTACCGAGAAGCCCCGCCTCCCGGCGGGGCTTCTCCATTTTCCTCCCCGGGCAGCGGTCGGTCCGCTCGGCACCGGGCGCTCGGGTCCGCCGGCGCCAAGGTCGCCCATGGGCTCGCGCCCGCCGGCCACAGAGACGAGCCCACCTCCGTCGCCCTCATCCGTCGACGCGGGCGTCGACGCCCGCGTCGACCCCGGCGACCGCAGCGAGGGATTCGCCGCTCAGCCGGTGCAGCTTCCACTCCTCAAGCACCTCGGCCCCGAGCTTCTCGTAGAACGTCAGCGCGGGTGTGTTCCAGTCGAGCGCGGCCCACGCGAGGCGCGAGCAACCCCGCTCCAGGGCGACCTGAGCGACGTAGCGAAGGAGGCCCTCTCCGACGCCGTCGCGACGGTGCTCGACCGGTACGAAGATGTCCTCCAGCCAGATGCCCGGCAGGCACTCCCAGGTCGAGAAAGTGCCGTGGAAGACCGCGAAGCTGACGGCGTCGCCGCCCCGCTCGGCGATCGCCGCCTCCGCCGCCGGCGACGGGCCGAACAGTGCCGTTGCCAGCAGTTCCGGGTTCCCGCGCACCTGATCGGGCGCCCGCTCGTACTCGGCGAGCGCGACGATCAGGGAGAAGATCAGCTCGACATCGTCCGGGCGCGCCCCCCGGATCACCAGCTCGCCGCTCACGCGCGCGCAGGAATCTCGATCTGCCGCTTCAAGATCTTGCCTGTCGGCCCCTTCGGCAGCTCGTCGACGATCCAGACGTGACGCGGGTACTTGAATGCCGCGACCTGGCTCTTGACGAACTCGCGCAGCTCGTCGGGGGTTGCCGTCGAGCCGTCCCTGAGGGCGACGGCGGCGCCGACCTCCTCGCCGTACTCGTCGTCCGGGATGCCCACGACGGCGGCCTCGCGCACGGCCGGATGCTCGTAGAAGCACCTCCTCGATCTCCCGCGGATAGACGTTGAACCCGCCACGGATGATCATGTCCTTCTTGCGGTCGACGATGAAGAAGTAGCCGTCGTCATCGACCTTCGCGAGGTCGCCGCTGTGGAACCAGCCGCCGCGGATCGCCTCGGCTGTCGCGTCGGGACGGCCCCAGTAGCCCTTCATCACGTTGTGGCCACGGATCACGATCTCCCCGACCTCGCCGACCGGGACCGGCTGGTCGTCAGCGTCCACGACCTGCATCTCCACTCCCTCGATCGGCGTGCCGATCGACCCGGCTTTACGCTCGCGATCGGGGTGGTTGAACGAGGCGACCGGGGAGGTCTCGGACAGGCCGTATCCCTCCAGTACCTTGCAGCCGAACGTCACCTCGAAGGCGCGCATGAGCTCGACCGGCATCGCCGCGCCGCCGGACGCGCAGACCTGCAGTGTCGACGCGTCGTACCGATCGTGGTCCGGCGCGTGCAGCATCGCCCCGTACATCGTCGGCACGCCCTCGAACACGTTCACGCGGTCGCGCTCGATGATCTCGAGCGCCTTGGACGGATCGAACCGCGGGATCAACGTCAGGGTTCCACCGCCGAAGATCGTCGCGTTCATCGCACACGTCTGACCGAACGAGTGAAACAGCGGCAGCGCCCCGAGGGTGACAGCCTCAGGACCGAGGTCGAAGAGATGGCGCGCGGCCTGGCAGTTGCGCCGCAGGTTCGCGTGTGTCAACTCTGCACCCTTGGGAGTGCCCGTCGTGCCCGAGGTGTAGAGGATCACGGCGGTATCGCTCTCGTCCCGCTCCGCCAACTCGGCGGCTGGCTCCGCGGCGCCCAGCAGCCCTTCGAACTCCCCGGGCGTGACGGTCACGAACTCGCAGTCCGCATCGAGCGCCCCGTGCTCGCCCTCCTCGGCGAACCCGTTCCAGACGAACAGCAGCTTCGCGCCCGAGTCTCGCAGATAGAACGCCACCTCCCGGCGCTTGTTCAACACATTCAGGGGTACGACGACGCCGCCGGCCCAGAGGATCCCGTAGTAACACACCGGGAAGTACGGGACGTTCGGCAGCATCACCGCGACCCGGTCACCTGTCTCGATTCCACGCTCGCGAAGCAGTCCGGCGATTCGCTTCGCACCCTCCTGGAGGATCAGGTAGTTGATGACCGTGTCATCGAGCTTGATCGCCGGATGCTCGGGTCGTTCCGAGGCGGAGTCGGCGAGGATCTGTGCAAGGTTCATGAATTGTCAGCCCCTTCTCAATTCCCTGTGAAGTTCGCCGGCCGCTTCTGCAGGAACGCGCTGACGCCTTCGACGAAGTCAGCCGAGGCAAGACGATCCTGCTGCAGCACGGCCTCTCGGTCGAGCATCCCGGCAAACCCCGGGACCGCCGCGTCATTGAGGGTGCGCTTGATCGTCGCGTGGGACCCGGGCGGTCCGGCCGCCAGCCGGGCCGCGATCTCACCGGCCGTCGACAGCAGGTCGCCGTCGGGCGCGACGCGGTTGATCAGGCCCCATTCCAGTGCCTGCGCGGCAGGGATGCGCTCGGCCAGCAGCGCCATCTCCGAAGCGCGCGCGTGCCCGACTCGGGCGACGAGGCTGGCCGACGCCCCGCCGTCGAGCGACAGCCCGATGTTTGCGAATGCGAGCAGGAAGTAGGCGGACTCGGCCGCGACGATCAGATCGGCGGCCAGCGCCAGCGAACAGCCGATGCCGACGGCGCCGCCGTTGACGGCGGCCACCACCGGCTTCGGCATCTCGCGCACCCGGATCAGCAGCGGGTTGTAGATGTCGCGCAGGGCGGCGAGCACGTCCGCCGGACCGTCGCCAGGGTCGCCGATCGCCTTCAGATCGGCGCCCGAGGAGAAGGCGCGACCGGCGCCGGTCAGCACGACCGCTCGGATGTCGCGGTCGCGGGCGGCGTGGTCGAGCGCGCTGATCAACTCGCGGCCGAGCGCGGGCGTCCACGCGTTGAGCGCGTCCGGCCGGTTCAGTGTGATCCAGGCGGCGCGACTGTCGACCTTGAAGTCGATGGTCTGGAGGTCGAGCCCGAGCATGGTGCCAATCCTTTCAGTCCCTCGTCGGACCGGGAGAATAGCGCTCGCCGCGCGGCCATCCCCCCGCGTCCAGGGGGTCCACGCCCGACCCGGCGAAGGTGCCGGCCGCCAGTGCGCCATGATGTCTTCGAACCATGGGGCTGAGTGCAAAGACGATCATCCGGCCGGTTGGCCGGCTCGGTGCCGCCGCCCAGAACGCCCTCGAGGTGGCGCGCTTCGGCGGCCTCTCCACCGATGAGACGCCATCGCCTTACACCGTCGCGGGCGAGGGCCGTGTCCACCGCCTGCGCCGCTACTACGAGGAGGAGCGCGCCGCAACGGCCGAGCCGGTGCTGCTCGATCCCGCCGATGATGCTCGCCGCCGAGATCTACGACGTCTCGCCGCAGACGAGCGCCGTGACGATCCTGAGCCGGTTCGGGGCCGATCCGTGGGTCGTCGACTTCGGCGCCCCCGAGCGCGAGCGTGGCGGCCTTGATCGGACACTGTCCGACCACGTGGTCGCCGTCTCCGATGCGATCGATCGTGTGCGGGAGCTCGACCGGCCGCGACGTCCACCTCGCCGGCTACTCGCAGGGCGGCATGTTCGCGTACCAGGCCGCCGCCTACCGGCGCAACGAGGGTATCCGCTCGCTGATCACGTTCGGCAGCTCCGTTGACACGCGCGTCGCGATGCCGTTCGGGATTCCCGGGCAGCTGGCCGCCGACGGCCGCCGATCTCCTCGCCGACCGGGTCTTCCGCGAGTTCGCATTGCCGGCGTGGGCAAGCCGCACGATCTTTCGCCTGCTCGACCCGGCGAAGTCGATGCGCAACCAGCTCGATTTCATTCTGCGTCTGCACGACCGCGAGGCACTGCTGCCGCGTGAGGGCCAGCGGCGCTTCCTCGAGGCGGACGGCTGGGTCGCGTGGCCCGGCCCGGCGATGGCCGACTTCCTCAACGACTTCATCGCGCAC
Organism: uncultured Solirubrobacterales bacterium; assembly: GCA_963709135.1. Lineage (GTDB taxonomy): Bacteria > Actinomycetota > Thermoleophilia > Solirubrobacterales > Solirubrobacteraceae > Palsa-465. The sequence continues at coordinate 392,482 of CAVPVI010000019.1, forward strand.
AACCGGCTGCTCGAGGGTGGCTTCGTGATCGACGAACGGATGTTGACGCTCGCAGACATCGCGTGCCCGATCCTCTCGGTCGTCGGCACGGTCGACGAGATCGCGCCGGCGGTCGGCGTCAGGGCGATCCGCCAGGCGGCACCGCGCGCGGAGGTCTTCGAGCTCGCGCTCCGTGCCGGCCATTTCGGGCTCGTCGTCGGCTCGCTCGCCAACGAGGTCACGTGGCCGACCGTCGCGCGATGGGTCGCGCTGGCGCGGAGGGTCGCGGTGAGATTCCCGGCAACCTCACGTCGGTGCCGGATGAGGCGGGCGGGGAGGCCCTGCCCGAGGTGTCGAGTCGCGTCGGTTACAGCCTGGCGCTCGCCGGCGGGGTCGGGGGCGGGATCGCGCGCTCGGCCGCCTCGACCGTGCTGCGCGGCGTCGCCGGCGCCCGAGAGCTCACGCGCGAGGCCGTCAGCCAGCTGCCCCGGCTTGCCCGGCTCGATCAGATCCAGCCTGGGACGCGGATCTCGCTCGGGCTGCTGTTCGAGGAACGGCGCCGCCACCGCGGCGGCGACAGCTTCTTCCTGTTCGAGGACCGCGCGTACACGGCCGAGGACTTCAATGCGCGGATCGACAACGTCGTGCGCGGTCTGATCTCGATCGGCGTCCGGCAGGGAGAGCGGGTCGGCGTCCTGATGGGAGCGCGGCCCTCGGCGCTCGCGATCGTCGTCGCGATCAACCGCGTCGGAGCGGTGGCGGTGATGCTCCGGCCCGACGGCGACGTCGCCCGGCAGGCCGAGCTCGGCGAGGTCAGCCGGATCATCGCCGACCCGGAGCACGCCGAGCTGGCCGCGGGTATCGGCATGGTGCATGCGTTCGTGCTCGGCGGCGGCAGCGGTCCCCGCGACCTCGGCATCCCCGCGGCCGGCGACCTCGAGCAGATCGACCCGCACGCGGTCGCGCTGCCGCGGTGGTACGAGCCGAATCCCGGTCGCGCGCACGACCTCGCGTTCATCCTCTTCAGCGGCGAGGGCACCGGCACGCGGATGATCCGCATCACCAACCGCCGCTGGGCGATGAGCGCCTTCGGGACGGCATCGTCCGCCGCCCTCTCGAGCGCGGACACCGTCTACAGCATGACGCCGCTCTATCACTCCTCAGGCCTGATGATGTGCATCGGCGGCGCGATCGTCGGCGGTTCTCGCCTCGCGATGGCGACGAGCTTCGAGCCGTCGACGTTCTGGGAGGAGACGCGCCGCTACGGCGTCACGGTCGCGTCGTACACGTGGACCATGCTGCACGAGCTGCTCGCCGCCCCCGAGCAGCCGGGCGAGCGCCATCACAGCGTGCGCCTGTTCATCGGCTCCGGCATGCCGCCCGCGCTCTGGCGCCGCGTGCAGAAGCGCTTCCGCCCGGCGCGCGTGCTCGAGTGCTACGCGTCGATCGAGGCGGGCGTGATCCTCGTCAACGTCAGCGGCGCCAAGCTGGGCGCGATGGGGCGGCCGCTGCCGGGGACGGCCGAGGTCCGCCTCGCCGGCTACGACGCGACGGCCGGCGAGTACGTGCTCGGCCGCGACGGCTTCGTGACCCAATGCGGGCCCGGTGAGATCGGCGTGCTGCTCGCGCGCGTCGGCTCGGGCGAGGAGGCGACCACGGCGCTCCGCGGCGTCTTCGAGCGAGGCGACGCCTGGCTCGAGCTCGGCGATCTCTTCCGCCGCGACGCCGACGGCGATTACTGGCGCGTCGACGGCCTCGGAGACGTGATCCACGCCGAGGGCGGCCCCGTCTTCACCGGCCCGATTCGCGAGGCGCTCGGCACGCTGCCGGCCGTCGACCTCGCCGTCATCTATGGCGTCGTTCCGAGCGGATCCGAATTCCCGGTCGCGATCGCGGCGGTGACGGTACGCCCGGACGCGATCCTGACACCACGGGATCTCGCTGCCGCGCTTCGCAAGCTGCGCTCGCAGGAGCGACCGCAGATCGTCCACATCGTCGACCGGATTCCCGTCACGACCTGGTACCGCCCGGCGACCGCGCCGTTGCGCCTGGCCGGCATTCCCGAACCCGGCGACGGCGTGCACGCCTGGCAGCTCGACGCCACCGGGGCCCATTACCGTCCACTGACGGCCGCCGCGTACAGGCGCCTCACCGGCCATCCGCCGACCGGTCATTCCGCGGGCGGCGACAACGGCCACGGCGGAGCGGTCACGCCGGCCGGTGATCGGACGCCCGCGGTCGACCCGTGAGCGGCGCGCAGTTCGGGCTCGCGCTCTCGGTCTTCCTCGCGTGTGCCGTCGAGGGCGTCGAGGCCTTGACGATCGTGCTCGCGGTCGGCACGACCCGCAGCTGGCGCTCGGCGATGACCGGTGTCGCCGCCGCCGTCGCCGTCCTCGCGGTGCTGACCGCTGCGCTCGGGCCGGCATTGACGGCCCTGCCGCTCGGTGCGCTCCGCGTCGTCGTCGGCGGTCTGTTGCTGATCTTCGGGTTGCAGTGGCTGCGCAAGGCGATCCTCCGCGCGGCCGGGCTCAAGGCGCTGCACGACGAGGCCGCGATCTTCGTGGCGCAGCGGGCGAGCGCCGATGCCGCCGGGACGGTCGGTGAGGGACTCGACCCGTACTCGTTCTTCGTCAGCTTCAAGGGCGTGCTGCTCGAGGGCCTCGAGGTGGTCTTCATCGTGCTGACGTTTGGCGCCAACCAGCACGATGTCCCGCTCGCCGCCGTCGCGGCCGCCGTCGCTGTGGCGGCCGTCGTGATCGCGGGAGCTGCGATCCATGCGCCGCTCAGCCGCGTTCCGGAGAACACGCTGAAGTTCGTCGTCGGGGTGATGCTCACCGCGTTCGGAACGTTCTGGGGAGGGGAGGGGGCGGGCGCGCACTGGCCGGGCGGCGACGGAGCCCTGCTGGTCATCGTTCCGGTGCTGCTCGCCCTTTCGCTCGGTCTCGTCGCGATCCTGCGCCGGCGGCCCGAGCTCTCGCCGGGCGGTGAGGCGGTGCGCGCATGAGCCGGATCGCGGCGTTCGGGCGCTTCCTCTGGGATTTCGTCGTCGGTGACGACTGGCGCATCGCCGGCGTGGTCGTGGCCGGCCTCGGCGTCACCGCACTCGTCAGCGACACGAGCGTCAGCGCCTGGTGGATCCTGCCGGTGATGGTCGCCGCGATCCTGACCGTGTCGGTCTGGGCGGTCGCCCGCTCGCGCGGTTGACGTCGTCCGATCGGCATCCGGGCGGTTGACGTCCGTCCGATCGGGCATCCGCGCGGGCGGCGGCCTGGCGGGCCGCCGCCCCGATCGCGGCAGCGGTCCCTGGTAGGCCCTCAGTCAGACGTTTTCGGTTTGGCTTAGCGGTCGTCGGCAGCGCTGCCGGTTGATGTCTGCTCGAGTTGAATGCGCGGTCGCGGCGTCGGTTGCGTGCGTATGCGGCTCGGGCGTCACGGGATCGTGGGACCGTGGCAGCAGCGTCGCGCGCGTGTGGGTTGAGGGCCGTTCGGTCGGGCAACCTCAAGTTCCGGACCCCCCCGACGGTTTCTGGGGGTGTGGAGCTGAGGGGTCTCTACGACCCCCAAGTTCCGGACCCCCCCGTCGCGGCCGGGGGGTCCGGAACTTACGGTTCGTCCGGACGTGACGTGCAGGGGGGTGTGGTCCCGGTGGAGACCCCGGACGCTGTGCCATGCCGAGGCCGCGATCCGCTGAACGGGACCGGTTGAGGGGCGCCGCACCGGAACCCGAGCATCGGCGGCAGCAGCTCGCGGTCCGGCGTGCCCGGCGTGCCCGGCGTGCCCGGCGTGCTCAGTTTCACCGCCAAAAGCCGCGCGCGGCCGGCCGCTGATCTCCGACGCGGTGACCGACGCGCAAACTCGCCGCCATCAACCCCGACCACCCACACCTTCCACGACGACTCGAACCACACCACACCGTCAAACCATCAGCTCACCGAGCGACGACCACTCAGTCGCCGGCGCTCGGCGTGCCGGCGAGCGCGAGCACACGGCGCGCGTTCGCGACGTGCAGGTTCTCGATCATCCGCCCGTCGAGCGTCGCGACGCCCCGGCCCGCGCGCTCGGCCTCCTCGAAGGCCTCGATCACGCGATGCGCATGCTCGACCTCTTCGGCGCTCGGTGCGAAGGCGCGGTTGCAGATCTCGACCTGTCCGGGATGGATCAGCGTCTTGCCGTCGAATCCGAGGCGGCGCCCGTGCCGGCACTCGGCTTCGAATCCCTCGAGGTCGCGTACGTCGTTGTAGACGCCGTCGACGATCGTCTTGCCGGCCGCGCGGGCCGCGAGCAGGCAGAGCGAGAGGCTTCCGAGCAGCGGCTCGCGACCGGGCACCAGCTCCGCGTAGAGCTCCTTGGCGAGGTCGTTGGTGCCCATCACGAGGACGGTCAGGCGGGCGCTCGCGCTCGCGATCTCGAGCGCGCGCAGCATCGCCACCGGTGTCTCCAGCATCGCCCAGATCGTGGTGCCGTCAGGTGCGCCGGCGGCCTCGAGGGCGCGCTCGGTCGCGACGACGTCCCCGGCCGAGCTGACCTTCGGGATCAGGACGGCGGCCGGGCCGGCCTGGGCTGCGGCGTGGACGTCGTCCGCGTGCCATTCGGTTCCGATGCCGTTCGCGCGGATCGCGACGACGCGGCCTCCGTAGGCGCCGCCCGCCACCATCGTGCAGACGCGCTCGCGAGCCTCGGCCTTGGCACTGGGAGCGACCGAGTCCTCCAGGTCGAGGATCAGCGCGTCCGCCGGCAGCCCCGCGGCCTTCTCGAGCGCACGCTCGTTTGCGCCCGGGATGTAGAGGACCGATCGCAGACGCTGCTCCGCGCCCGCGGTCATCGCGTGATCCACGCCTCAGGATCCTCGGCGAGCTTGTCGACCGCCTTCGGCAGGCGGCCGCCCGCGACGTCGGCGACGGTGACGTGCTCGACGACCTTGCGGAGGTTCGCGCGCACCGCGATCCAGACGCGCAGCAACGCCTCGGCGGCGCCGGTGTACTCCGAGTCCTCAGGCGGCCCGCCGCGCACGCTCGCGAGCGGGCCCTCGACCGCGCGAATCACGTCGGCGACCGTGATCTGGTCGGCCGGCTTGGCGAGACGGAACCCGCCCTCGGCGCCACGGTGCGAGCGCACGATGCCGGCATGACGAAGCTCCCCGAGGATGTTCTCGAGGAAGTTCAGGGGGATCTTCTGCGCAGTCGCGATCCGTTCCGCTTTGATCGGCTTCTCGTCCGTCGCGGCCGCGAGTTCGACGACCGCGCGGACGGCATAGTCAGCCTTGGCCGAAATCCGCATCGACCGGTGATCTTATGCGGAGCGGCGGACTGCGGCGGACACACCCTCCGCGACCGAGCCCGGATCACCTCTGTCAGAGCTCATAGGCCGCCTTCAGCGCCTCGTCCCGTTCGGCCAGCATCCGCGCCAGTGACACGATCACCTGGCACTGCTTCCAGGTGGCGTCGTCCTGCATCTTGCCGTCGATCATGTGCACGCCGCGGCCGTCCGGAATCGCCTCGAGCACCCGCTTGGCGAACAGAACCTCCTTCGGGTCTGGGCTGAAGACCCTCCTCGCGATCTCGATCTGAGCCGGGTGGAGCGTCCACGTGCCGACGCAGCCGAGCAGGAACGCCGCACGGAACTGCGCCTCGCAGCCGAGCGTGTCCTTGATGTCGCCATACGGTCCGTAGAAGGGCAGGATTCCCGCGGCCGCGCACGCATCGACCATCCGCGCGAGCGTGTAGTGCCACGGATCCTGCTGGGCGGTCGCGCGCGGCGCCTCGGGATCGGCGGAGTCCGGGTCGGCGACGACGAGGTAGCCCGGGTGGCCACCCCCGACGCGGGTCGTCTTCATCCGGCGCGAGGCCGCGAGGTCCGCTGGCCCCAGGCTGATGCCCTGCATCCGCGGGCTGGCCGTCGTGATCTCCTCGACGTTGGCGACGCCGAGGGCGGTTTCGAGGATCGCGTGGATCAGGATCGGCCGCTCGAGTCCCGCCTTCGCCTCGAGTTGGGCGAGCAGCCGGTCGACGTAGTGGATGTCCCACGGCCCCTCGACCTTCGGGATCATCACCACGTCGAGCTTGTCGCCGATCTCACCGACCAGCTCGGTCAGGTCATCGAGGACCCACGGTGACTCGAGGCTGTTGACGCGCGTCCACAGCTGCGTGTCGCCCAGTTCTGTCTCCTTGCCGACCTTGATCAGGCCCTCGCGTGCCGGGATCTTGCGATCGACCGGCACGGCGTCCTCGAGGTTGCCGAGCAGGATGTCGACCGTCGGCGCGATGTCCGGGACCTTGGCGACCATCTTCTCGTTCGAGAAATCGAGGAAGTGGATCATCCGCGACGGCTTGAACGGGATCTCGCGCGCTGGGGCGGGGGCGCCGATGGCGAGGGGCTTGACGAAGTCACGTGGGTTCCGCACGGCTGGTCTCCTTATCCGGTGGGGCTCGAACGCTAGCGACGGACGCCTTCAAAAGGTCTGCGGCTCGACCACAGATTGCAGGCCTGAATGCCGTCTGTTTATGGTTTGTTCACTAAGATCCCGCGCCTCGCAGTACCCGAGCGATCCCGGGCGCTGGGAGGGCGCGGCCGATCGACGGCGCGCCCGTCTTGGCGTTCCCAGCGTCCCGGCGCAACGATCAGGAGAACCCGAATGAGCCCCGTTGACACTGACCAGGCATCACGTGAGGCGTCTGGCGCCCACCCCTACGGCCGCTACCTCGAGGAGTTCGAGATCGGCGCGGTCTACAAACATTGGCCCGCCAAGACCGTCACCGAGGCGGACGACCACCTCTTCTGCCTGATCACGATGAACCACCACCCGCTGCACATCAACGACGTGTACGCGAAGGGCTCGCAGCAGGGACGCAACGTCGTCGTCGGCCCGTACGTGTACTCGCTGGCGCTCGGGATGAGCGTCTCCGACGTCAGCGGCAAGGCGATTGCCAACCTCGCCACCGAGGACCTCAAGCACCCGGCGCCGGTCTTTCACGGCGACACGCTGTTCTGCGAATCCGAGGTGCTCGAGAAGCGCGAGTCACAGTCCAAGCCCGACCGGGGCACGGTCAAGGTTCATACGCGCGTCTTCAATCAGGACGGGACCCTGGTCGCAGAATTCAAGCGACTTGTACTCGTCCCACGGCGCGAACCGGGAAACCCCGCTCACAGCGCGTAGATCGCACGGAGCGCACCATCCGGGTAACTGCCGATACAGGTTCAGAGACCTTGCAAATCCGTAGAAAACCGCAAGTTCCACGGTTGTTAGAACGAGCCGAAAATCCTCACTGCGCGGCTATCGTCCCAGTCATCCAGCGCGTTTAAGGAGCCCCGATCATGTCACACACCGTTTCCAGAGAGCAGGCTGCAACGAAACACGCGCGCCTTCGGGCCTGGGTCGAGGAAGTTGCCGCCCTGACTCAGCCCGACGAGATCCATTGGTGCGACGGGTCGGCCGAGGAGTACGACCGGCTGGCCGCACAGCTCGTCGACGCCGGCACGTTCCAGCGGTTGTCGGACGCCAAGCGCCCCAACTCCTATCTTGCCTTCAGCGATCCGGGCGACGTGGCGCGCGTCGAGGATCGGACGTTCATCTGCTCCAAGCTCGAGTCCGATGCCGGACCGACGAACAACTGGGCCGAGCCCGACGAGATGCGTGGTCGCCTGACCAAGCTGTTCAGCGGCTCGATGCGCGGCCGCACGATGTACGTCGTGCCCTTCAGCATGGGTCCGCTCGGATCGCCGATCGCGCACATCGGCGTGCAGCTGACCGACTCGGCCTATGTCGCCGTGTCGATGCGGATCATGACCCGCATGGGCCAGCGCGCGCTCGACGTGCTCGGCGCGGACGGCGAGTTCGTCCCGTGCCTGCACTCGGTCGGAATGCCGCTCGGCCCCGGTGTCCAAGACGTTCCGTGGCCGTGCAACAGCGCGGACAAGTACATCTGCCACTTCCCCGAGACGCGGGAGATCTGGTCCTTCGGCTCCGGCTACGGCGGCAACGCCCTCCTCGGCAAGAAGTGCTTCGCGCTGCGGATCGCTTCGGTGATGGCCCGCGACGAGGGCTGGCTGGCCGAGCACATGCTGATCCTGAAGCTCACGAATCCCGAGGGTGTCGTCAAGTACATCACGGGTGCCTTCCCGAGCGCCTGCGGCAAGACGAACCTGGCGATGCTGATCCCGACGCTTCCCGGCTGGACGGTCGAGACGGTCGGTGACGACATCGCGTGGATGAAGTTCGCCGCCGACGGCCGGCTCCACGCCGTCAACCCCGAGGCGGGCTTCTTCGGCGTCGCGCCCGGCACCGGTCCGCTCACGAACCCGAACGCGATCGACGCGATCGAGCGCAACTCGATCTTCACCAACTGCGCCCTGACGGACGACGGCGACATCTGGTGGGAGGGCCTGACCGGCGAGCCGCCCGCGCACGCGATCGACTGGCACGGCCAGGATTGGACTCCCGCGTCGGACCACGTGGCGGCCCATCCGAACTCTCGCTTCACCACGCCGGCCTCGCAGTGCCCGTGCATCGCAGCCGAGTGGGAGGACCCGGCCGGGGTGCCGATCGACGCGATCCTGTTCGGCGGCCGCCGCGCGAGCGTCGTGCCGCTCGTGCACGAGGCCCGCGACTGGAATCACGGCGTCTTCCTCGGATCGGTGATGTCGTCGGAGACGACCGCAGCCGCCACCGGCAAGGTCGGGGCCCTGCGGTTCGATCCGATGGCGATGCTGCCGTTCTGCGGCTACCACATGGCCGACTACTGGGGCCACTGGCTGAAGACCGGCGAGCGGGCCGACGCGTCCAAGCTGCCGAAGATCTTCTACGTCAACTGGTTCCGCAAGGGCGCTGACGGCAAGTTCCTGTGGCCCGGGTACGGCGAGAATTCGCGCGTGCTCGCGTGGGTCTTCGGTCGCTGCGAAGGCACCGCCGCCGCGATCGACACCGAGATCGGCCTCGTGCCGCCGGTTGGCGATGGCGGCATCGACACGTCCGGGCTCGACATCACCGAGGAGGCGATGACGGAACTGCTCGCGATCGACGTCGATGGCTGGCGCGAGCAGCTGCCGCAGATCCGCGACCACTACGCGCGGTTCGGCGACAAGCTGCCCGCGCAGCTGCGCGCCCAGCTCGACTCGCTTGCCGAGCGCTTCGGCGCCTGAACGGCCGCTGGCTCTTCCGCTCGTCCCGTCAGACGCCGGCCTGCTCGCGCTGCAGGCCGGCGTCGTCGCGGCGCCGCGGGCGATCGATCCCGTCTGGGCGGCACGCCTCGGTCGCTTCCGAGGTCGCGGCTGGGCGCTCGTCCCGATCGGTTCGATCGTCGGCGTCATCTTCCTGATCCGGTACACGCCGAACAGCGCGAGCTGGCTCACCTACCTGGCGCTCGTGGCGGTTCCACTGCTCGCGGCCGCCGCGCTCGGCTGGGCATCGCGCGGCGCCAGACCCGTCTACGCGTTGCTCGCCGCCCCGCTGTTTGTGCTCACCTGGCGCGCCCCGGCGACCCTCGAGGGTGAGCTGGCCGGCGCGATCCTCGACGGGCTCAGCTGCGTGGCCCTCGGGGTGCTGCTCGCGAGCGTCACACCGCCGGGCTGGCTGAAGGCCGGGATCGTGGCGATGGCGTGCGCGGACGTCTGGCTGATCGCATCCGATCTGCTCCAGGCTCCGAACCAGACCCTCACGGCGGCCGTGCCCGCCGGCGGGTTGCCGCAGCTCCAGTCCGAGCAGTTCGGGACGGTGACGCTGGGCTACGGAGACCTGTTCGTGGCCGCGCTGCTCGGCGCCGTCTACTCAGGGCGCGGCGCCGGACGCCCGCGCCAGCAGTGGCTTGCAGCCGGGCTCACGCTGCTGATCGCGATCGCGTTCGACTTCCTGTTCCTCGTCTTCGACGAGCTGCCGGCGACCGTGCCGGTCGCGCTCGCGCTGATCGTCATGCAGCTGACAGCGATGCGGCGCCGCCGCCGTCAGACGGCCGCACCGGCCCATTCGGCCGACCCCTGACCGCTACTAGTGGCTGCTGCGGCCCGTCGACGCGGGCGGCCGCGACTCCTCGGCGAGCGAGGTGATCGCGAGCGTGCCGCGCGCGGCTTCCTCGAGCACGTCGGTGGCCTCCTCGGCCGAGCGCGCGTACAGCTCGACGAGCAGGTGCACGACGATCCGCTCGTCGTCGTGTTTATGGAAGCGCACGTGGGTGAAGAACTCGCGCGTGCCGTGATCGCCGAAGGCGGCATAGGAGAGCGAATCGCCGGCCTCGGGTCCGGAGCACGTCTCGACGTCGTCGGCGTCGACGGTCACGGTGCACGAGGCCACCCACGGCGTTCCGGCGATCATTCGCTCCCAGCGATCCTCCACGGGTTCGACCCGGCCGTTGTGGAAGCCCAGATGCGGCTGGTCATGCATGCACTCCAGGCACTGCACGACCGCCTCCTGCATCTCATCGACGACCTCGGCCCGTTCGCCCGTCTCCGGATCGATCCGGTGGATGCCCTCGTAGTGGACCTGCACCTCGAGATTCTGGGACCAGCAGCGGTAACAACGCAACCAGCTGCGGACCTCGGTTGAGCCCTCCATCCAGATGATTTTACGATCCCCCTGTGAACACGCGACCGTCAGCGCTATGAGACGCCGTCACGGGCCGCCCATCGGCGTCGTCCTGGCCGGAGGCCGAGGCCTGCGGATGGGCGGATCGAAGCTCTCGCTGGCGCTCGGCGGACGGCCCCTGATCACCTATCCGATCGCGGCGATGAAGGCCGTCGTCCGCGACGTCGCGGTGATCGCGAAGGCGGACGTCGACCTGCCGCCGCTCGAGCGGGTGATGCTCTGGATCGAGCCCGATGAGCCGCGCGGGCCGCTCACCGGGTTGGTCGAGGCGCTCGTCCTCGCCGGCGGCCGGCCGGTGCTGGTCTGCCCGGCCGACATGCCGCTCGTCACCCCATCGCTGCTCGTCAAGCTCTCGCAGACGCCGCCCGGCGACGCGCCCGCGGTGATCGCCGCGAGCGGGGGCAGGCCGCAGCCGCTGCTCGGCTGCTACCAGCCCGACGCGGCACGGCTGCTCGCGGCGGCGGCCAGGCGCAGCGAGGCGCAGCCCGGCCCGGCGGTGATGGCGCTCGGCCCGCGGCTGCTCGAGGTGGACGACCCGCGCGAGCTGTTCGACGTCGACTCGCCCGAGGATCTGCTGATCGCCGCGTCGCTCCTGAATCAGCCGAACGTGAAGTCGTAGGCATCGATCCCGGGCGGCAGTTCGACCGTGATCACGAAGCTCGCGTCGCTCGGCAGCCTGACCAGGTTGTAGACCGTCTGGGCCTTGACTGCGAAGTACCCGCCCGGACCGACCGCCGTCCCGCGGTACTTCGCCGCGATCGGTTTGCCGGCGATCAGCACCCGACCGCGCCTGACGACGTCGCCCTTCGACGTCATCACCAGGTAGACGTCGCGCGCCTGCACCCCGCCCGTGATCGTCGCGGTCGCGGAGACGGGGCTGATGTCCGCGGAGCCGGCGTTCCACACGCCGCCCAGCGCCCAATCGTTGAGACCGACGCTGGACGGAGCCCGGTAGGAGTGCGTGCCCGCTTCGAACGAGGCGAAGCCCTGCTCGCGCTGCGTGTTGAGATACGTCTCCGGGGTCCCGAGGTCCGCTGAGGGGGTGAGCGCGTGCGCGGTCATCGGCGCCGGCAGGTCGTGTGCCCCGGCCTTGTAGAGCAGCTCGCGGACGGCGGCCTCGTCCTGCTTGTAGTCGCCCTCGCCGAACTGGGTGTGACGGACCTGGCCACCGGCGTCGATCAGGTACTCGGCCGGCCAGTACTCGTTCTGATAGGCGTTCCACGTGCCGTACTTGTTGTCCTGGACGACTGGGTAGGTGATCCCGTCCGAGGCGATCGCCTGCCGCACGTTCGACGCGACCTGCTCGAACGTGAACTCAGGCGTCTCGACCCCGACCACGTCGAGCCCGTAGGCGTGGTAGTGCCGGTAGAGCCCCTCGACGAACGGCAGCGTCCGGATGCAGTTGATGCAGGTGTAGGTCCAGAAGTCGATCAGCACGACGTGGCCGCGCAGGGACGCAAGCGACAGCGGCCGGTCTCCGGGGGTGTTGAACCAGGCCTGGGTGTCGGCGAAGTTCGGCGCCGTGCCGAGGTCGGGCAGTGACGGCGTTGTGACGCCGGCGATCCCGACGCTCGCCGGGATTGCCACCGCGACGGCGTGCGCCCGCCGCTGGCGCTCGGCGAACCGCGACGCCGGCCGCAGCGACGCCAGCCGCCCCTGCACCGCCGCCGAGGTCTCGAGCGATTTCGTCGGATCGACGAGGAACGACGGGAAGTCCTGCTTGATGGCGTTCTCGAAGCGCGTGTCGAGGTTGAAGGCCATCACGAGGCCCGTCAGCAGCAGCACGACCCCGAGGCCCCGCTCGACGATGTGACCCCGGGCGGCGCGGCGGACGCGGGCGAGGATCGCGCGGCCCCCGAAGCCGTACAGGAGCATCATCGCCGACAGGCCGGCGGTGTAGGAGAGGGCAACGAGCACGATCCGAAGGGTTGGGCCCGAGGTGGCACCGACGCTGATCACCGCGCCGAGGATCGGGCCGGCGCACGGGGCGCAAACGAAGCCGAGCGCGCCGCCGACGCCGAGCCCCGACCAGAACCCGTCGCCGCGCGTCTTCGGCCCGAACCGCGCGAGCCGCGACAGCGGCGTCTGGATCCGCTGCGCCAGCTCGGGGACGAGCATCACGACCCCGAAGGCGATCAGCACGACGATCGCGATATCGCGCGTCACGCTGGCGCCGAGGCCGACGTCGTCGACGAGCTTCGCGAGCGCGACGATCGTGATCGTGAACGTCACCGCCAGCCCGAGCACGATCCCGAGCGGCCGCCGCCGGCCGCCCAGGGCGCTTGCCGACAGCAGCGCCGGCAGGACCGGCAGCACGCACGGGGTGATCGCCGTGCCGGCGCCGGCGACGAGCGCGAACAGCATCAGCAGCAACATTTCGGGCTACATCTTGGCGGCAGGAAGTTGCGAACGGATTAACCCTGCTGTTGCCGGCCTTCGGGCCGGCAACAGCGACAGGTCGGCCGTCCAGGCCGGGCTCAGCCGCCGATCGCGCTCATCGTCCGCGCGGGCTGGACGAAGCCGGGCTCGCCGACCTGGTGCTTGAGCTCCTTGCGCCAGACGGCATCGCGGATGATTCGCTCGAGCTCGGCGTCACTCGCGTGCTCGCGGAGCGGCGTGCGCAGGTCGGTCTCGCGGAGCGAGAAAAGGCAGGTGCGCAGCTTGCCCTCGGCCGTCAGGCGGATCCGGTTGCAGTCCGAGCAGAAGGGCTCGGACACCGGATTGATGAAGCCGATCCGGCCCTTCCCATCGGCGAAGCGGTAGACCTTGGCGGTCGCGTTCGGCTCTCGCGGTTCGGCCTCGAGCGGGTGGATCCGGTCGATCAGCGCGTGCAGTTCGGCTCCCGTCAGCACCTGCTCGGGAGTCCAGTCGTGGCTCGCGTCGAGCGGCATGAACTCGATGAAGCGGACCTCGTAGGGCCGGCGTCGCGCGAACTCGACGAACGCCGGCACCTCGTCCTCCGTGAATCCGCGCAATGCCACGGCGTTGACCTTGATCGGGTGCGCCTGCGGGTGACGGCCGAGTTCGTCGAGGCCGCGGAGCACCTGCTCCAGCGCGTCACGGCGGGTCAGCGCGTAGAAGCGGTCGCGCTGGAGCGAGTCGATCGAGACGTTGAAGCGTTTGACGCCGGCGGCGACGAGCGCCGCAGCATGGCGCTCGAGCGCGAATCCGTTCGTCGTCATCGACAGATCGTGAACGCCGCCGCCGAGCGCGAGCATTGCCACGAGCCGGGGGATGTCACGGCGGGCAAGCGGCTCGCCTCCGGTCAGCCGGACCTCATGCACGCCCATGCGCGTGAGCAGCCCGACGATGCGGGTGATCTCCTCGAAGCTGAGGATCTCGCTGCGCTCGAGCCAGGGGATCCCCTCGGCCGGCATGCAGTACTGGCAGCGGAAGTTGCAGCGGTCCGTGACCGATACGCGCACGTCGCCGATCGCGCGTCCGTGACCGTCGGTCAACTGCTCGAGCTGCATCCACCAAGCCTACTCGGCGCCCGCGCGGCGGTTACGCCGCCGACAGCCCCGCGTGAAGCTCGAGCGCGCGGATCAGCGAGCCGACGTCGAGGCCGGGTTCCTGAGCGGCGAGCAGCCGTTCCGCACCGCGTCGCCCGCCCGCGGCTCGCAGGCCCCGCAGGCCGTGCTCGGAGACGAACTCGTCGAGCGCGTGCGCGCGCCGTGTCGCGAGCCGGCGCGCGCCGATGTCGAGGCCGCGACGGTGGGCGTCGAGCGCCTCGATCAGCTCGTCGACACCGCTCGCCGGTGCGACCGAGGAGACCGCCAGCGCCGGAACCCCGCGCGCTCCGAGCGAACGCAGGGCCGCGCGCAGATCTGCGAGCGCCCGCTGGGCGGGGCGCCCGAGGTCGGCCTTGGTCACGACGAGCACGTCGGGCACCTCCATGATCCCGGCCTTGAGGAACTGCAGGACGTCGCCGGCGCCCGGCTGGACGACGACCACGACCGTGTCGGCGACCTCCGCCACCTCGGTCTCGGACTGGCCGACGCCGACCGTTTCGATCACGATCACGTCGAACGCGACCGCGAGCGCCGCGGCCGCCGCCCGGGTCGCCGGGGCAAGCCCGCCAAGCCGCTCGCCGGCCGCCATCGAGCGGATGAAGATCCCGCTGTCGGTCGGATCGTGCTCGATCCGCGCCCGGTCGCCGAGCAGCGCCCCACCGGAGCGCCGGGAGCTCGGGTCGACGGCGAGCACGGCGACCCGGCGTCCACGCCGGCGCCAGCCGGCGAGGAGCGCTGACAGCAGCGACGACTTGCCCGCGCCGGGCGGTCCGGTGACGCCGACGATGTGCGCGCCGGCCTCGCCGCCGAGGGCGGCGGGGGAGAGTTCGGCCAGCAGGTCGGTCGCCCGCGCCCGTGCCTCCGGCGTCGTCGTCTCCAGCAGGTTGAGCGCGGCGGCCGCGGCGCGCACGTCGCCACCGCACAGGCGCGCGGCGAGCTCGCTCAACCCGAGACGGCGCTGTCGAGACCGTGATGGGCGGCGACGAGGCCGATGATGTCGCGCATCATCCGGTTCAGATCCCAGTCCTTCGGCGTGTACACCGCGGCGACACCCGCTTCGCGCAGGGCGGCGGCGTCCGCGTCGGGGATGATCCCGCCGACGACGACCGGGATGTCACCGGCACCGGCCTCCTCGAGTGCGGCGAGCACGGCCGGGATCAGCTCGGCGTGCGAGCCGGACAGGATCGAGAGGCCGACGACATGAACGCCCTCCTGAGCGGCGGAGCCGGCGATCTGCGACGGCGTCAGGCGGATGCCCTCATAGACGACATCCATGCCCGCGTCGCGCGCGCGCACGGCGATCTGCTCGGCACCGTTCGAATGGCCGTCGAGGCCCGGTTTGCCGACGAGGAACTTGACGCGGCGCCCGAGCGCCTCGCTGACCCGTTCGACCTCGTCGCGCAGCTCATGGAGGTCCTCGGCGACGGCCGCGCCCGCGCTCGCCTCGCCGACCCCGGTGGGGGCGCGGTAGGAGCCGAACACCGCCCGCAGCGTCTGTGACCACTCCCCGGTCGTGACGCCGGCCCGTGCCGCGGCGATCGAGGCCGGCATGATGCTCTGCGTGTCGTCACGAGCCGCGTCGGCGAGTGCGGCGAGGGCACGGGCCGCGCCGTCCTGGTCGCGCTCGCGGCGCCAGTTCGCCACCGCCTCGCAGCGCTCGCGTTCGACCGCCGGATCGACGACCAGGATCCCGCCGTCCGCCCCAGCGGTGAGTGGCGAGGGCTCGGTCGTGGCGAAGCGGTTCATACCGACGACCACCTGGGCGCCGGACTCGATCCGGCCCCAGCGCTCGCTCTGGGACTCGACCAGTGAGGCCTTCATGTAATCGACGGCCTCGACCGCGCCGCCGAGTTCCGCGACGCGCGCCATCTCGGCTCGCGCCCCGTCGCAGAGCTCGGCCACGAGGGCCTCCATCACGTGCGAGCCGGCGAAGATGTCCCCGTACTCGAGCACGTCGGTCTCGAACGCGAGGATCTGCTGCAGGCGCAGGGACCACTGCTGATCCCACGGCCGCGGGAGCCCGAGCGCCTCGTTCCACGCGGGGAGCTGGACGGCGCGGGCGCGGGCATCTCGCCCGAGCGTGACGGCGAGCGCCTCGAGGCAGATCCGGTAGACGTTGTTCTCGGGCTGTGCCTCGGTGAGACCGAGGGAGTTGACCTGGACGCCGTAGCGGAACCGGCGGTGGCGCTCGTCGGTGACCCCGTAGCGCTCACGCCCGAGCTCATCCCACAGCTGCGCCATCGCGCGCAGCTTCGCGTGCTCCTCGATGAACCGCACGCCCGCGTTGACGAAGAAGGAGATCCGCCCGAAGACGCTGCCCATCAGCTCGGGCGCACGATCACCGAGCCGGTCGCCGACCGCATCGAGCACCGCGATCGCATTGCTCATCGAGTACGCGATCTCCTGCACCGGCGTCGCCCCAGCCTCCTGGAGGTGGTAGGAGCAGATGTTGATCGGGTTCCATTTCGGGATGTGCGTGACCGTGTAGGCGATCGTGTCGGCGATCAACCGCATGCTCGGGCCCGGAGGGAAGGCGTACGTCCCGCGGCTCAGGTACTCCTTGAGGATGTCGTTCTGGGTCGTGCCCTGAAGCAGTGCCTGCTCGAAGCCCTGCTCCTCCGCGGCGACGATGTAGAGCGACAGGAGCCACGCGGCGGTCGCGTTGATCGTCATCGACGTGTTCATCTGGTCCAGCGGGATCGCCTCGACGAGGGTCTGCATGTCGCCTCGGTGCGCGACGGACACGCCGACCTTGCCGACTTCGCCGCGGGCCAGCTCATCGTCGGGGTCATATCCGGTCTGCGTGGGCAGGTCGAAGGCGATCGACAGACCCGTCTGGCCCTTCTCGAGGTTGCGCCGGTAGAGCTCGTTCGAGCGCCGCGCGTCCGAGTGCCCCGCGTAGGTGCGCATCATCCACGGGCGGTCGGGCTCCGGAAGGCGGGGCGGCTCTGGCGCGCTCATCGCCCGATTGTAAGGTCGGCAGGCTCCCTTTTCTCGCGCACCGGTGATGGTGCGCAGACGGTTGGTTCCCCGTCCGCGCGGGCGTTCGGTGCGCCGTCCGAGGCGGTAGCCTGATGGGATCGCTGTCGAGCCCGACACCCCGGCGTTCAAACCCGCCCGCCGCGGCGGTTACGACCGCCCCGAGGTCGACGCGTACATCGCTCAGCTGCACCGCCGGATTGCACAGCTCGAGCAGCGGCCCGACCCCGACGAAGCGGTCAAGCGCGCGCTCAAGCAGGTCGGGGAGCATGTCGGCAGCATCCTCCAGCGGGCTCAGGAGACCGCGGGTCAGATCACCGCGGTCGCCCGCCGCGAGGCCGAGGAGCAGCGCGAGAAGGCGCTCCTCGAAGTTGCGCAGGACGTCGCCCGCGCCGAGGAGCGCCTGCAGGAGCTCGACTCCGACGCCGACCGGATCTGGGCTGAGCGCGAGCGGATTCTCGGCGACGCCCGTGAGATCGCGCACCAGCTTGCCGACCTCATCGAGGCTGCCGATGCGCGGTTCGCTCCGGCCGACGATGGCGCCGAGACCGGCCTGGAGTTCGAGGACGGCGACGGATCGGAGGGCGGCGACGGGTCCGAGAACGGCTACGCCGAATTCGAGCCGGACCTCTCCTACCTCGCCGACCAGGCCGACGGCGTCGAGGCCCGGTAGCTCGCGGTGCGGGCGATCGACTGCCTCCACGTGGGGCGGGAGCGCGTGATCTGCTGCTGGCAGGTCGGCGGCGTGCTGATCGACCCGGGGCCAAGCTCCTGCCTGCCGGCCGTCCTCGAAGCCCTTGACGGCGAGGTGCCCAGCGCGCTGCTGCTGACGCACATCCACCTCGATCACGCTGGCGCGAGCGGCACGCTCGCCAGGCGCTTCCCCGCCCTTCAGGTGTACGTGCACGAGCGCGGCGCGCGGCACATGCTGTCGCCGGAGCGGCTGATCGGGAGCGCGCAGCGTCTCTACGGCGCGGATCTGGATCGACTCTGGGGTGCGTTCGAGCCCGTCCCCGAGGATCGCCTGCACGTCCTCCATGGTGGAGAGCGGCTGACCGTCGCCGGGCTGGACTTCGAGGTCGCCTACACACCCGGACATGCCTCCCACCACGTCTCCTACCTGCACGACGGGACGGCCTTCACGGGCGACGTCGGAGGCTGCCGGATCACGCCGGAGACGCTCGCGATCCCGCCGACTCCTCCGCCCGACATCGATCTGGAGGCCTGGCACCGGTCGCTCGAGCTGATCGCCGGCTGGCGCCCGGAGCGCCTCGCGCTGACGCACTTCGGCCTGATCGAGGACGTCGACGGCCAGCTCAGCCAGGTGGGTGAGCGGCTCGACCGCTGGGCCGCGCTCGCACGCGACCACGACGAGGCTGCATGGGTGGCGGCCGTCCGCGAGGAGGTCCGGGCGCAGACCCCGTCAGCCGCCCTCTACGAGGCGTTCATGCAGGCCGTCCCGAGCGACCAGGCATACGCGGGACTTCGCCGTTACTGGGACAAGCGGGAAGCGGCCTGACCGCTCCCGTCGCGCGCTTGACCCGCAGGCCGGCGCCGCGCCGTCATCTGCTCTGGAGCGGCGGCCCAGCCGCCGTTATCCTGCGCAGATGGGGCTGACCGTTGAGAAGCCGCGTCTCGCGGGGCCCGGGAGCGGTCTCGGAGGACACTGGCGCGTGGTCGTGCTCAATGACGATCACAACACGTTCGACCACGTGGCCGAGACGCTCGCCCGCCACGTTCCCGGTGTCTCACTCGCCGACGGGTATCGGTTCGCCGATCGGATCCACAACACCGGCTGCGCCATCGTCTGGGCCGGCGCGCGCGACGAGGCGGAGTCCTACTGGGTCACCCTCGACGGTGCCGGGCTGACAATGGGGCCGCTCGAGGAGGCGTGACCGGGGCCGGCGAGCTTCGCCGCCTGCCGCTCCGGGCTGACCCGGACGACGTTCCAGATCAGGCCGAGCCGCGCCATCAGGGTGATCAGCAGGCCGGTCGGGTCGGTGGCTCGTTCCCACACCCGGAGCCCATGGTAGGCCGAGGTCGGAAACGCATGGTGATTGTGGTGCCACGCCTCGCCCATCGAGAGGGGTGCCAGCCAGAAGACGTTTGTCGACTCGTCGTCGGTCTCGAACCGGCGACGTCCGAAGAAGTGGCACACCGAGTTGATCGACCAGGTCACGTGATGCAGCAGGAAGACGCGGACCAGCCCACCCCAGAGCAGCCCCGTCAGGGCCGCGCCGAGGCTGCCTCCGATCGCCCAGCCGAGGCCGAACGGGATCGCGAGGCTGAGAGCGGCCCAGAGGAGAAACAGCTTGTCGATCGCACGCAGCATCGGGTCCCTGACGAGGTCGCCGGCGAATCGCTCCCGCTCGGCGGTTCCGACCGTCTCGAACAGCCAGCCCATGTGGGCGTGGAACAGGCCGCTGACCTGGCCCCAGAAGCCCGGGCCGCTGAGATGGGGCGAATGTGGATCGCCGTCGCGGTCGGTGTAGGCGTGATGCTTGCGGTGGTCTGAGACCCAGGTGATCAGCGATCCCTCGATCGCCATCCCGCCGAGCACGGCCATGATCGCGCGCATCGGACGTGAGGTCTCGAACGCGCGATGCGTGAAGTGGCGGTGGTAGCCGAGCGTCACCCCGAGGGTCGTCACCACATACAGCGAGATCAGCAGCGACAGGTCCAGCGGTCCGATCGCCCGGTGCCAGAGCAGGACGATCGCGACGACGACGCCCGCGGGCGGAATCGTCACGCCCAGCAGGTTCGTGAGCTGATGGAGCCGCGTCATCGCTGTGGTGGCGGACGTTAGCGCGCCGATGCATGCAAATCTCCACCCTGCGCGTGATGTTGAGGGGCGGAATTTGTACCTTTCGCATGAATGAGCGGCGATCAACCCTGGCATGAGCTCCCTGTCGAGGTCGCCGGCGCGTTGCGGCCCGCGCTGTCCGAGGTCGCCGACGAGATCATCGAGGCCGTCCGCACCGTGCCCGCCTACCGCCGGCCCCTGGTCGGATCCTTCGGCGAGGGCATCCGCGCCGGGGTCCAGAGCGCGCTCCAGCATTTCCTGGCGGAGATCGAGGCGGGGGGGCCGGTCGCCCGCGGCGACGTCTACCGCGGCCTCGGACGCGGCGAGATGCGCGCTGGACGCAGCCTCGACTCGTTGCTGGGCGCCTACCGGATCGGCGCCCGGGTTGCGTGGCGGCGGTTTGCCGCCGCTGGCGAAGCCGCCGGCCTGCCCCCGTCGACCCTCTATCAGATGGCCGAGGCGCTGTTCGCGTACATCGATGTTCTCTCGGCCGAGTCGGCGGAGGGACACGCTCTCGAGCAGAGCGCCGCCGCCGGTGAGACCGAGATGTGGCGCCGGCGACTCGTCCGGATGCTGATCCGCGAGCCCCCGGCCGAGGGCGACGAGGTGCGTTCGGCGGCGCTCGCCGCTCGCTGGGCGCTGCCGAGGAGCGTTGCCGCCCTCGTGGCCAGTGCGGAACTGCTCGCGGGGGCCGGCGGCGGGACCGTCGCGGCGGAGGGAGAAGCAGGAACACTGGCCGTGCTCCGTCCGCGCCTCCCGGAGGGGACGATCTCGGATGTGGTCGGCGGGCTGCTGTGTGTGCTCGTCCCGGATCCCGACGCTCCGGGGCGCCGCGCCGAGCTGACGCGCCTTGTCACCCACCTGGGCGCGCCGGCCGGCCTCGGGGCGACCGTCGCCTGGAACGACGCCGCGCTCAGCTTCTCGCGAGCGACGGCCGCGCTCAGCCTCGGGGGCCGGGCGGGCGAGCTGATCGTCGCCCGCGAACGGGCGGGCGAGCTCCTGCTCGCCGAGGCTCCAGGGCTCGCCCGCGACTTCGCCGCCGACCGGCTGCGTCCGCTCGATGGCGAGACGGCCGGCTCCCGCGAGCGGTTGACCGAGACGCTTCGCGCCTGGCTCGCGGAACAGGGACGCCTTGCCCCGGTCGCCAGGAGGCTCGGCGTGCATCCACAGACGGCCCGCTACCGGATCGGTCGCCTGCGTGACCTGTTCGGAACGGCCCTCGACGATCCCGACGAGCGCTTCTGGCTCGAGCTCGCGCTCCGGCTCAGCGCGGCAGCGCGACCCGGATGACCGCCGGCTCGCCGAGCTCCGGGCCGACGCTCAGAAGCTCCCAGTCGTGTCCGTTCGAGGTCGTCGCGGTCAGGCAGAAACGCCCCCAGAACACCTCCAGCTCCCGCCCCCAGACGTCGACGAGCCAGCGGAACGGCAGGCGTGCGCGCAGCTCGCCGCCCGGCCCCGTTCGCAGCGATGGCGGCTCGCCGTCGGGGATCAGTTCCAGTTCGAGGTCGGCAGCGCGGGGGCCGAGCCACGCGAGCAGCGACGCGAGCACGCGGCCGTAGAGGGCGGCTTCGAGCTGGGGCAGGCCGTCGCTGAGCTCGGTGTCGGGCGTGGCTTCGAGCTGGGGCAGGCCGGCGCTGAGCTCGGCGTCGGTCGAGGCTTCGAGCCGGGACTGCCAGTGGGCGGCGACCGTCGCCAGGAGCCGCCTCGCCACACCGCCGCCGAGGCTGAGCAGCGTCGCGAGCCGCTGCGCCTCGTCGTCTCCCTCGGGCCTGACGCCACCACCCCGCGTCGCGAAGATCATCGGCGCGGAAGCCCGGCTCGCGGTCGGCGGATTGCCGGGAAGGCGGCGAGCGCGCAGCTGGGGCGCACCCATGCCCGGCTCAGGCTGAATCGGTGGCGGGATCGCATCGTTCGTGCCGCGCGAACCGGCCACGAGCAGCCTCAGATCGGTCGCGTGCCGCGCCCAGCAGTCGACCTGTTCGACGCAGGTGCAGGGCTCGCCACCGAGCGCGGCGAGCGCGCGCTCGGCGTCGGGATCGTCGTGGTCGAGCGCGAGCAGTTCGCCGCGGTCCCAGCGGAGGCGGTGCTCGGCACCCGAGCAGTCGATGCGGGTCTCGGCCCCGGCGAACCCGCGCCAGGCTGTATCGGGATCGCGGCGCGGTCCCATTCTCAATCGCCGCCATCCCACGCGAGTGGCACCGTGATCACGGCACGCTGGCTCAGCAGGGTCGGGAGGATTCGCAGCTCGGACGCGCGGGCGTCGAGCGCCGGGTGGAAGGTGAGCGTGCCGTGAGCTCCGCTCCAGCTGTTGACCTCGCCGTGGTACCAGTTGCCGCGATCGTCGGTCGTCCACCATGCGAGCGGCGTCTCGGCGATGCCCTGCGGCATCCCGAAGGCGCTGACGTCGCCGGCGTCGACTGCTGTTTCGACGGTGAAGCCTTCCGGCTCGCAGGCGATCTCGGTGACCGAGATCCGGAACCCGCCGAGCGGCGGCGCCGTGGCTCCGACGACGAGCGATCCCTCCGTGCGCGTGCGCGCGTGCCGACGTCCGAGCAGCGACGCCCACGCGTCCGGCAGGCCGTCGGGCGGTGTCCCGGTCCTCTGGCCGGCCATCATGCGCCGCCTCGCGCGACCGGGACCGTTGCCCCATTCGCCGACGTACCGCATCCCGTCGAGCGCAGGGTCATCGGCTGCGATCTTTCCCGCATCGACGAGCACGCCGATCAGCGTCTCGAGGTCGGTGCCGTGGTGGAAGTGGCGCCCGGATCTCCCCAGCCAGTGCCAGAGGTAGCGGTGTGCCGCGGAAGCGCCGCTGAGCGGCTCGATCGAGACCTTGTGCGCGGCGCCCTCGGCCGGTTCGAGCTGGAACCTGACGCCGTCGAGGTCCAGCCACGGCGTGTCGACGCTCACCGGCTGGCCGACCAGCCGGCCCCGCCGTTCGAACTCATTGCCGCCGCCGTGGAAGTGGCACGGCACCGAAGTCCCCCGGTCGTCGGTCACCGTGACCATCTGTGGCCCCTGGCCCATGATCATCCTGCTCATGCCGATCCCCGTCCGGCCGGGAGTCCTCGACCGGATCGTGACGCCGATCTGCAGCTCCTCGCTGCTCAGCACGGCGTAGCGCACCTGTGTCGTCTCGGACGGCCCTTCGAGCACGCCCCGGCAGCGGGCCACCCGGTGCGCCGGTGCCGGTGCCGGTGGCGGGCTCGCGGGTCGGCTCGCGGGCGGGCTCCCGGCGGCGGGACGCGCACCCGCGGCGGCCGTGCGGCCGGTGTTCATCAGTCGCTGCCGGGGACCGCCCGGGAGCCGCAGCGCGTCGGCCCAGCGGTAGTCGTCGACGATCTGCTGAGCCGGCTCGGCGGCGATCGCGCCGACGGCCACGAGCGCGCGGGCCGCCTCCCCGACGGGCGAGTCCCCGAACGGCCCCGGGTGGCTGCGCTCGCCGAACACCAGCGTGCGCTCGCCGAGCCGCCGCAGGTACCGCTCGCCATCGAACCCGGTCGATCCGCCCATCGCACGGCAGCGTGGCACACGTTCGCCCGGCCCATGGCATACGTGTGGTCGCCTTGCTGGGAGAATCGTGTCGTGGACGACCAGGGCACTGTGGTGACCGCGCTCGGGGTGGCCGTCGCCGCCCGGGTGCCGGTCCTCCTGTGGGGGGCGCCCGGCACGGGCAAGACGTCGGTGATCCGCGCGCTCGCGGTGGCCGCCGGCCAGCCGTGCGAGACGGTGATCGCCTCGATCCGGGAGCCGTCCGATTTCGCCGGCCTGCCGGTCGTCACACGCGCCGAGGATCAGTCGGGTGGGTCGGCGCCGCTGGTCAGCTTCGCCCCGCCGAGCTGGGCCGTTTCGCTCGCGCGCTCGGGTGAGGGCATCGCCTTCTTCGACGAGATCTCGACCGCCCCGCCGGCGGTGCAGGCCGCGCTCCTGCGGGTCGTGCTCGAGCGTACGGTCGGTGATCTCCGGTTGCCCGACGGGGTCGCCGTCGTCGCGGCCGCGAACCCGCCCGATCAGGCGGCCGACGGCTGGGAGCTGTCGGCGCCGCTCGCCAATCGCTTCTGTCACCTCGACTGGCCGGTCGACGCGCGCACGCTCGCCGACGGCTTCTCCGGCGGCTGGCCCGCCCCGGTGTCCCCCGTACTGGCGTCCGGTTGGGAGCAGAGGGTGGCAGTCGTCCGCGGCTGGATCGCCGGCTTCGTGACCGTGCGTCCGACACTCGCTCTCGAGGTCCCCGCCGATCCGGCCGGTGCCGGGCGCGCGTGGCCGAGCCCGCGGACCTGGGACATGGCGGCGCGGCTGTTCGCCGCTGCCGACGGGACCGGCGCGGAGGCGATCCTCGTGCGCGGCTGTGTCGGTCCCGGGCCGGGTGTCGAGTTCCTCACCTGGCTTGCCGAGGCCGACCTGCCCGATCCCGAGGCGGTGCTCGCCGATCCGGACTCCTTCGTCCTGCCGGAGCGCGGCGACCGCGCCTATGCCGCGCTTGCCTCGATCGCCGCGGCGGTCGCGGCCGACCCCTCGGACGGTCGCTGGCAGCGCGGCTGGCGCGCCTTCGGCCGGGCCGGAATGGCGGCCCCTGACGTCGCGGCGGCCGCCGCCCGGACGCTGGCCCGCTGCCGGCCCGACGGCGCGCCGGTTCCGGAGGAGGTCAAGCTGTTCCTGCCGGTGCTGCGCGACGCGGGCCTCGTCGGGTGAGCGCGGGCGCCGGCGCGCTCGACCGCGAGAGGCTGGCCGCTGCCCGCCTGTGGGCGAGCACGCGTCTGCCGTACCTGGCGAGCGCGGTGTTCGCGCTCGCGCCGAGTTCCGACCCCGGTTCGGGCACGATCGCGGTCGACCGCGGCTGGCGGCTGCACGCCGATCCGGCCGTCGTCGACGTGCTCGACGTCGATCAGCTCGGGCGCTTGATCCTCCACCTCTGCGGCCATCTCGTCCGCGACCATGCGGCCCGCGCGCAGCGCCTCGGGGTCGCCGAACAGGACCGGCGAGCACGCTGGAACCGGGCGGTCGACGCAGAGCTGAACGACGATCTGGCGGTGTCCGATTGCGTCCCGGGGGTCGCCGGCGACCTGCCGGACGACCTCGACTGCGATCCGGGCAAGCTCGCCGAGCACTACTTCGAGCACGCGACCGACGGGCCCCGGCGGTGGGACTGCGGGTCGGGCGCGGATGGCTGGGACCGCCCGGGCGATGGCGCGCCCGCGCTCGGGCCGGCGCAGGGAGAGCTCCTGCGGCTCGGCGTCGCCGCCGAGATCCAGCGCTACGGCGGCCGTCAACCGGGAACGGTGCCGGCCGGCTGGCTGCGGTGGGCCGAGTCCGTGCTGCCGAGCCGGGTCGACTGGCGGCGGGTGCTCGCCGCCGAGGTGCGCAGCGCCGTTGCGGCGGTGTCCGGCATGGTCGATTACAGCTATCGGAGGCCGTCGCGCCGCGCCCACCTGAATCCGGACATCGTGCTGCCGACCCTGCACCGTCCCGTCCCCGAGGTTGCGATCGTGTGCGACACCTCGGGGTCGATGCACGACGGCCTGCTCGCCCGGGCGCTCGCCGAGGTCGAGGGCGTGCTGAGCCGCGCCGGCCTGCGTCAGACGCAGGTGCGCGTGCTCGCCGTCGACACCGCAGTTCACGCGGTCCGGCGCGTCTCCCGCGCCGCCCAGGTGGCGCTTGCAGGTGGCGGCGGCACCGATATGGGGGCGGGGATCGAGGCGGCTGCGGCGCTGCGGCCACGCCCTTCGGTCGTCATCGTCCTGACCGACGGCTTCACGCCGTGGCCGCCCGTCCCGCCGGCCGGGGTGCGGGTGATCGTCGGCCTGCTCGCCCAGCACGGGGCCAGCGGCATCGAGCCGCCCGGCTGGGCGCGGCTCGTGGTGATCGACGACGCCTGAGGCCTGCCTCAGGCCGCCGAGGGCGACAGCTCGGGCGCCGGCTCGAGCCCGCGACGCGGGATCTCGGGTCCGAGCTCGCCCGCAGCCACCTCCTCGTACACCGTGTAGGTGATCGGAGCCTGGAACTTGCCGGTGTAGCGGGCGCGGAACTCGACCAGCTCGGGGCCCTCCCAGAACCGGTACCAATCGCCGTGGTCGGCGAACCAGATCATCTGCAGGATGTTGTACCGGTCGTCGTCCGAGCGGTGGACGGCGTAGCGGGTGGCCCCGTAGCGCAGGGCGATCGGGGACATCTCGGCGACCGCATCGGCGAACAGGTCGCCGCGCAGAATCGTCGCGTACCACTTGATGTGGACCACCTCGGACATATCAGGCTCCTACCTCCGCTCGGATCGCTCCCGGGCCGGTGGCGGTGCGTCCCTGGCCTTCGTCGGTGGCGCCGACCAGGATCGCGATCTTGCCCAGGTGTTTGTTGTCTCGCATCAGCTGGTGGGCGTCGGCGACGTGTTCGAAACCCATCGTCTGCCAGAGCACGGGGCGGATCTTAGACTCCTCGATCAGCTCATTGGCCTTGGTCGCCTCCCAGGCGTTGGCGAAGTGCGAGCCGATGATCTCCTTCTGGCGCATCCACAGGTAGCGGACGTCGAAGTCGAGCTGGTAGCCGGAGGTGGCGCCGCAGATCACGACCTTCCCGAACGGTTTGACGCACAGGACGCTGGTCGGGAACGTGGCCTTGCCGACGTGCTCGAAGACGATGTCCGGAGCGCCGCCGAGCGCCTCTTCGACCGCCCTGCAGAACCTTCTCGATTCCTTGAACCGGACCGTCTCCTCCTCGACGGTCTCGCCGCCCCGGCGCATCATCCCGGCGAAGTCGCCGCGGTTGATGTAGTCGAGCGCGCCGAGCTGTTTGACGAGGTCGCCCTTCTCCGCGCTGGAGACGACGCCGACGCAGTCGGCGCCGGTCAGCGAGCAGAGCTGGGTCGCGAATACGCCGAGGCCGCCCGCGGCGCCCCAGATCAGGACGCGGTGCCCGGCTTGCAGCCGGCACCGATCGATCAGCATCCGGTAGGCGGTGAAGTACGTCAGGCCGTAGGAGGCGGCGTCCTCCCAGGAGAGGTGCTTGGGCTTGTGCAAGAGCTGCTGGGCCTGGACCTTGCAGAACTGCGCGAACGACCCCCACGTCGTCTCATAGCCCCAGATCATCTGCGACGGCGCCGCGAGCGGGTCGAGGCCATGGACCTCGGGATCCTCATAGGAGGCCTGGTTGCAGTGGATCACGACCTCATCGCCCGGCTGCCAGCGCGTCACGCCCTCCCCGACCTTCCACACGACCCCGGACGCGTCCGAGCCGCCGATGTGATGCCCCCATCGCGGGTGATCGCCGTAGCGCCACACCCCGACCGGTTGGCCGAGCGCCGCCCACACATTGTTGAAGTTCACCCCGGCGGCCATCACCCGCACGATCACCTCGAACGCGCCCGGCTCGGGAACCTCGACCTCCTCGAGCTGCATCGCTTCGATCGGCTCGCCCTGCCGCTCCTCCCGGATCACCCAGGCCGCCATCGTCGACGGGAGCTCGCCCGGAGCTGTCTCGACGCGCGCGATCTGGCTCATATCAACACTCATCGAAGGCTCCTCGCGTTGCGAACTGAGTTCTCGTTCACATCGTACGCGCTTATCGGCCAGGGGGCGGGCAGGCGCCGCTGCGCCGGCCCCGCCGGACGGGCGATCAGGCGTGGACTTCGACGGGGACCGGCTCGCTGTCGGGCACGGGCCGGGCATCGGCCCGCGCGACGAGGACCCACGCGACGACCGCGCTCACGAGCGTGACGGCGGCGCCGATCGTAAGTCCGGTCCCGATCGCCGACACGAACGCCGTCCTGACGGCGTGGACGACCGTCGCCGACGCGTGGCCCCCGGGCAGCGCCCCCGAGCCGAGCGCGGTGGCGATCCGCGCCCGCGCGCCGGCGGAGACGCCGGGCAGCAGGGTCGACAGCTGCGAGCGCCCGACGGTCGTCACGATCGCGCCCATCACCGCGACCCCGAAGGTCGAGCCGACCATCCGGCTCATCGACAGCATGCCCGAGGCGGCGCCGGCCTTCGTGCGGTCGACCGCGTTCATCGCGGCGGTGCTCATCGGCGACATCACCAGGCCCATGCCCGCGCCCATCAGCATGAACCCGGGGAACAGCAGGCCGTAGCCGCTGTGGATCGTGATGTGCGACTGGATGAAGATCGCGGCGGCGACGGTCACGAGCCCCAGCGTCATCAGCGGCCGGGATCCGACCCTGTCGGTCAGCCGTCCGGCAATGCGGGCCCATCACGACGATCACGAGCGTCGACGGGCAGGAAGCGAACGCCCGACTCGAGCGGCGAGTACCCGAGGACGTTCTGCATGTACAGGGTCATGAAGAAGAACTGGGCGAACATCGCGAAGCTGATGATGAAGCCGACCATGTTGACGCCCGCGACGGTCCGGTTGCGGAACACGGCGAAGTCGATCATCGGCGCCCGGACGCGGACCTCGATCGTCACGAACGTGGCGAGCGCGACGAGCGCGACGGCGAGCAGCGCGATCACGCGCACCGAGCCCCAGTGCCAGGAGTTGCCCTCGACGAGCGCGAGCACGAGCGACGTCAGCCCGACCGTCAGCGAGGCGATCCCGAGGTAGTCGACCGTCCGGTCGACCGTCTCGTCGCGGCTCTCCTTGGCCGCGAACAGCGCCACGCCGACGGCGATCACGGCGATCGGGGGGTTGATGAAGAAGATCGCGCGCCACGAGACGTCCTGGGTCAGGAAACCACCGACGACGGGCCCGATCGCCAGCGCGAGCGCGCTGACCCCGGCCCACGTACCGATCGCGGTGCCGCGCTCATGCGCCGGGAACGCCTGGGTGATGATCGCGAGCGTCGCGGGCATCATGAACGCCGCGCCGACGCCCTGGACGGCCCGGAAGGCGACGAGCATCGTGTCGTTGGGTGCGACCCCGATGATCGCCGAAGCCGTTCCGAACACGATCACGCCGAACAGGAACATGCGCCGGCGCCCGAAGATGTCACCGAGCCGTCCGCCCGTCACCAGCAGGACCGCGAACGTCAGCGTGTACGCCTGGGCGGTCCACTCGAGCGCTGACAGGGAGGCGTGCAGGTCGCGCTGGATCGACGGCAGCGCAACGTTCACGACCGTGTTGTCGAGCATGATCATGAACAGCGCGAAGCACATCGCGCCGAGCGCCCACCAGCGCGCGTTCTGGTCGGTGATCAGGCGGTGGCGGTGGGCGAGCATGCGCTCTGTCATTCGGTGGCTCCAGTCGGTCGGCAGCAGGCGATCTCCTCGCGCTCGAGCAGGCTCGAGAGTGCGCGCATGAGGATCTCGCGCTCGTGTTCTCGCAGGTCGGCGGCGAACTGCTCGAGGCCGCTCAGGCGCGCGGCGTTCAGACGCACGGTCACGGTGCGGCCGGCGTCGGTCACGCTGACGCGCTTCATCCGGCGATCGGCCACGTCCTCGTGGCGCAGCACGAAACCGCGGCGCACGAGATCATCGACCGACCGGCTCGCCGCGGGGAGGCTGACCGGGATCAGCTCGGCCAGCTCCTTGAGCGTCAGGTCGCGGTCGGCATCCTCGAGGTGGTGCAGGATCTTGATCTGCGTGAGGCTCAGGTCGAGCTCGCCGATCGCGGCGAACAGGTCCGAGTTGCAGTTCTTGTGGAGGAAGACGACGAGGGCGTACAGGTCGCCCGCAAGCGCGTCTCGCGTCCGCGCCGTGTCACTCCTCCCGCCATCTTCTCCTGTACTAATTACTTGCACGCAAACAAGTATTGCACAACACGGTTGTTCCCTCAAGCAATATTCGCTGGAGCAATCAGCGGCCCGGTCAGGACTTCCTGGGGCCTAAGGCGCACCCTGGCACGCCTTAGATCCATCGTCCCGAGGGCGTGGGCGACAAAACGGCCCGCTCGTCGCGAGACGAGCGGGCGTCTGAAGACGACTGCGGCAGGAACGAACGCTCAGGCGGCGAGCATCAGCTGGCGGCGTCGCTCGAGACGGCGCAACTCGGTCTCGAGCTCGGTCCAGGCTTCGAGTTCGGCGTGCTCGTAGGCCTGGCCGGACAGCGCCCGCGTCTTCTCCCGGTACTCGATCCAGGCACGGTGGGTGTCCCGATCGAGCTCGCGAAGCTTGTCGGCATCGGCGGCGATGGTGGTCACGCACTGCTCCTTCCCGCGTTGGCTTTCGCATCGTAAACAGGCTTCCGGCCGGAAGGGAGCGGTGTTCCGGTCCTGTTCACCAAAAACGCGCCAATCCTTAACGGCGTGCAACGCGCATTTCGCGCCGTCCGGAGCCTGTCCTATCAACACGGACCATGGACCCCCTCCTCGTCTCGCAGCAGCTCGCTACGGCTGAGTTCGTCGCCGTCGACACCGAGACGAACGGCCTGGCCGGAGATTCCTGCGAGCTGACCGAGATCGGGGCCGTCCTCGTCGGCGGCGGCGAGCTCCATGACCGCTGGTCCTCGCTCGTCCGGACGAACATGCCGCTCGGCCGGGGCATCCAGCGTTTCACGGGGATCACACAGGCGCAGATCGACCGCGCCCCCGAGCCCGAGGCGGTGCTGCCGTCGCTCGCGCTCCTGCTCGAGCGCAGGGTGATGGTCGCCCACAACGCCGCTTTCGATCGCCGCGTTCTGCGCCAGGCGTTCGCGCGCGTCGGGCTCACCTGGCCCGACCCTCCGCTCCTCTGCACCGCGGCGCTCGCCCGCGCCGTGCTGCCACTGCAGCGAGAGCGCAAGCTCACCGCGCTCGCCGACGCACTCGGGATCGAGGTGGAGATCGCGCACCGCGCGCTCGCCGACGCCGAGACCTGCGGCCGGATCCTGTGTGCGCTGTTCCCGCGCCTGTGCGCCCACGCGGGCACGATCGCCGACGCCGTGGCGCTGATCGGTCCCGGCGCCCGCGCCCGCGCCCGCGCACCGGCCCGCGGCGGCGCCGGCAAGCCGCGACGGCGCGAGTACGTGACCGGCGCGCGCGAGTTCCCTCGGCTCGATTTCGGCGAGCTACCGAGCGACCCGGGCGTCTACATCTTTCGCGACGGCGCGGGCCGGCCGCTGTACGTCGGCAAGTCGGTCTCGATCCGCCGCCGCGCTCGCGCCCACTTTGCGCCCGCGACCCAGCGTGCGGCCTGGACCGCCCATGCCGAGGTCGTCGACTACCGATCGACGACCAGCGAGCTCGGCGCGCTGGTCATCGAGAATCGGCTGATCAAGGAGTTGAAGCCTCCCGGCAACGTCCGCCTCCAGGACAGCGGCGAGCCGCTCCACTACATCTGCTGCCGGCTCGACATCAGCTTCCCGATCCTCGAGGTCGCCGGCGCGCCCGCAGCCGGCCACGCCGTCAGCGTCGGGCCGCTGAAGGGACGTCACCGCGTCGCCGAGCTCGTGGAGCAGCTCGACTCGATGTTCGGCCTGCGCCACTGCGGGCGCAAGCTGCCGCGCCGCGACACCCCGTCGGCGTACGGCCAGATGGGGCGCTGCCTGTCGCCGTGCCTCGGCGATCTCGACCCGAACCTCTACCGCCGCCGGCTCGACGAGGCGCTGCGGGTCTTCCACGGCGACGCCCGGCGCGTGTTGCTCGCCCGTCTCGAGGAGCAGATGCGCGAGGCGGCGGCAGCGCTCAAGTTCGAACGCGCCGCCGCCGTGCGGCGTCGACGCGCCGTCCTGGCGGCGTTGCTCGCCTCGATCGACGGCGTGCTCGAGGCGACCCACGCGCGGCCGCGGCTGGTGCTCGCGCCGCACCCCACCGACACCGCCCGCTTCGATGCGTTCTGGCTCGCCGGCGGCCGTCTGCTCGACTTCGGCCCGCTCCCCGCCGACCCCGACCCGGGCCCCGGCCCCGGCCCCGGCAGCGCCCTCGACGAGCTCGAGCACCGCACCGCGAGGGTGATCGCCCGTGCCGGGCGGATCGGCGAGCTCGGCGCGCACGTGCCGCCCTCGGAGATCGACGAGCTCAGGATCCTCGACCGCTATCTGGCGTCCCACCCCGAGCTGCCTGCGCTCCCCCTCGACCCGCCTCCGCGGCGCGAGGCCCTCGCCGCGTTCGCTGCGGCGGCTCGGGCTCAGACTCAGGCGAGGGCGAGCGCGAGCGGCGGCGGGAACGGCAGCTCGACGAGCTCGGCCCGGCCGGCGTCGCCGGCGCTGACGGTGTCGCCGATCTCGGCCTCACGCCGGACGAGCGCGAGCGCGATCGGCCCGAGCCGCGGGGAGACGGCCGAGCTCGTGACCCGTCCGAGCTGACGCTCGCCGAGCGTCAGCTCGGTGCCGACGGGGAGTCGGCGCGGCCGATCGCAGGCCCCGCAGCGTCCGGTTGGGTTTGCCCTTGTAGAACAGCCGCGCGACGGTCTCCTGACCCACGTAGCAGCCCTTCGTGAACGACACCGCGCGATCGTTGAGCCCGGCCTCCTGGGGGATCA
This sequence comes from uncultured Solirubrobacterales bacterium, assembly GCA_963709135.1. GTDB lineage: Bacteria > Actinomycetota > Thermoleophilia > Solirubrobacterales > Solirubrobacteraceae > Palsa-465. Next base: position 424,661 of record CAVPVI010000019.1, read on the forward strand.
CCGTGTCATCGAGGTCGATCCCGTAGCGCGGACGCCCGCTTTCGATCCGCAGGCATTCGACTGCGGCCTCGCCTACGGCCGCGGCGCCCGCCTCGATCACGGCTGCCTCGACGGCCTCGAGTGAGTCGGCGTCGAACAGCAGATCGATCCCCGTATCGGTCCGGATCGCCCGCACCGCGCCGGCGGCGACGCGGTCATCCTGCTCGGCGACCAGCGGAGCGACCAGCACGTGACTGTGCTCGATCCGATCCGGCGCCGCAGCGCCGAACGCCGAAGCGCAAACCTCGTCCGCCCGCGGGCCGATCAGGGACAGCAGGCCGCATTCGAGCGTGCGCTTGTGGAGTTCGACCTCGTACCCGAGCGAGAACCGGCGGATCAGGTTGAACAGCTCCTGGAGCGCGACCCGCTCGGTGTCGAGCAGGATCTCCGCACCGGCGTCGAGCATCCGCAGGTCGCCCAGCATCTTGCCCTTCGCCGTCAGGAATGCGGCGTAGCAGCCGCCTCCGGGCGCCATCGCCAGGGCGTCGTTCGTGACCTGCCCCTGCAGGAAGGCCTTCGCATCGGACCCGGTCAGCGCGAGCTTGCCGCGCTCCGACCGGTCGAGCCACCCGCAGCCCTCGACGAGCACGAGGTAGTCGGTCTCGATCGATGCCGCAATCGCCACCCGGACAGCATACGAACCCGCCGACTTCGTGAACACTTGCGAAAACAGGTTTAGGCCTGCCATAATTCTCCTCATGGCGATCCGCGAGCCAATTTCCGTGTCCTCAGCGATCGAGGATTATGCAAAGGCGATCTACGCGCTGCAGAGCCGCGGCGACGACGCCGGACACCAGGTCCCGGTCAGCACGAACGCGCTCGCCGTGCGGCTCGGCGTGACCGCCGCCTCCGCGTCCGGCATGGTCAAGCGTCTCGGCGAGCTCGGACTCGTCACCCACGAGCCCTACCACGGCGTGATGCTCACCGACAAGGGCCGGACGATCGCCCTCGAGGTGATTCGACACCACCGCCTGCTCGAGCTCTACCTGGTCCAGAGCCTCGGGGTCCCGTGGGACCGCGTACACGCCGAGGCGGAGGTCCTCGAGCACGTGCTCTCCGAGGAGCTCGAGGAGCTGATCGCCGCGAAGCTCGGCGACCCGACACGTGACCCCCACGGCGATCCGATCCCGACCCGCGACCTCACGATCGACGAGACACCGACGCTCAGCCTCCAGTCGCTCACCGCCGGGATGGCCGGCACCTTCACTCGCGTCTCGGACTCGGACCCCGAGATGTTGCGGTTCCTCGCCGAGCGCGGCATCGCCCCCGGCGATACCTTCGAGGTGATCGACAAGCAGCCGTTCGACGGCCCGCTGTTCGTGCGCTTCCGCGATCAGGTCCAGGTCCTCGGCGGTGCGCTCGCCAAGGCGATGCGGGTGGAGGTCAGCCAGTGACGCCACCGCCATCGTCATCGCTCCCGCCCTTGCCTCTGGGACGCGCTTCGCTCGAGCTCGCCGATGGCGCGGTTGCGCTTCCTCCGCTGAGCGCTGAGGAGCTCGTGCGCTCGTCGGATCGCCGCCGGATCCAGCGAGCGCGCACCCAGAATCGCCGCTGGTACCTGCTGTGGCTGCTCGTCGGCCCCGGGATCCTCGCGATGCTCGGCGAGAACGACGGCCCGAGCATGATCTCGTATGCGACGACCGGCGCCACGTACGGCCTCGGGATGTTCCTCCCGTTCATCGTCCTCACGTTCGCGATGGCGGCCGTCTGCCAGGAGATGAGCATGCGAGTCGGGTCGGTGACCCACCGTGGCTACGGTCAGCTCGTGCTCGAGCGCTACGGCGCGCTGTGGGGCTGGTTCGCGGCCGGCGATCTCGTCCTCACCAACGTCGTCACGCTGATCGCCGAGTTCGTCGCGATCCGGGTCGGCCTCGCGTTCTTCGGGCTCGGGCCGGGCTGGGCGGCGGTGCTCGGAGTCGCCCTCGTCGTGGTCACGATCAGCGGCCGCCGCTACCGCAGCTGGGAGCGCGTGGTCCTCGGCATGGCCGTCTTCAACGGTCTGTTCCTCGTCACCGCCGTGATGGCGGCCCCGCATTGGGGCTCGGTCGCGAGTGCGCTCGTCACCGCCACCCCGTTCCCGGGTGGCAGCACCAACACGCTGCTGCTGCTCGTCGCCTCGACGATCGGTGCGACCGTCACCCCGTGGATGATCTTCTTCCAGCAGGGCGCGTCGGCCGACAAGGGGATGACGAAGGACGACATCCGTCACGGGCGCTACGACACGATCGCCGGCGCCGCGCTGGCAGCACTGTTCGGCATGGGCGCGCTGATCGTCGGCGCGGTCCTGTTCGGCCACACGGGCGCCCATTTCCAGGGGCTCTCCGGCGCGGGCTTCCCGGGCGCCCTGCGGCGGCTGGCCGGCAGCGGCGTCGCCGGCGTGTTCGCGCTCGGCCTGATCGAGGCCGGGGCGGTGGCGGTGCTGACGATCTCGGCGAGCACGGGCTACGCCGTCGGCGAGTGCATCGGGACGCCGCACAGCTTCAATTCCTCGGGGCGGGCATCGTCCGTCTTCTACGCGAGCAACGTCGGTGCCGCCGCGATCGCCGCCGCGATCATCCTGATCCCCGGCGCGCCGCTGCTCTCGATCGCGCTCAACGCGAACGTGCTGGCCACCGTGCTCCTGCCGGTCGCGCTCGTCTTCATGGTCATGCTCGCGAGCGATCGGACACTGATGGGCCCCTGGGCGAATCGCCGATCGACGAACTGGGTGGCCGCCGCGATCGTCGCCTTCGTGTCGCTGAGCGGTGCCGCGTATGCGATCGATTCGTTCCTCCAGACGGTCCACGTCCTGGCATGACCCCGCTGCCCCGAGCCGACCTCAGCCGTCGCGCCCGCTACGCGTTGTGGGCGATGCGCATCGGCGCGATCGTCCTCACCGCGATGGTCGTCTACACGTTCGTGTCGCAGCTCTCCTGAGCGCTCGCTGGTGCCCGCCGCCGCTCCTCCCCGGTAAGGTTCCGCGCGATGTCACTGGCCGACACCTTCACCGCGATCGTCGATTCGCTCCCGGACGACTGGACCAACCTCGAGCTCGACCTGCGGATCTTCGAGGAGCGCCGCTACGTCGAAGCCGCCGTCCTGCTCGTCACCTGCAACGCCCAGCCGTATTCCAAGCACGACTGGCACTGGCGGATCATCTGCGCCCACCGGTTCGGGCATGCCGCCTCGGTCCCCGCGGTGCACATGGCGCTGTCTCTGCTCGACGACAGCGGTCTCGCGGGTGAGCTTGCGGTCCGTGAGGTCCGCACCGGCCGCGCCGAGGTCGTGCAGATGTGGGGCCGGCCCGAGTCGGTCCGCCAGGAGTTCCGCCGGATCCGCGCCCAGTAGGGCGGCGGGCCGGCGCTCACGGCACCAGCCGCGAGTCGAACATCGCCGCGACGTCGGGCCGGCGCCGCACGATTCCGAACCTGACCTCCCAGCGTGCCCAGGCGTCGAGCGTGGCAGGATCGAGCGCCCCGACGCCGCCGGCCACGGGCCGGAACGCCGTCAGTTCGGCCGCGAGCTGCTCGGTCACGGCGGTGGCGGACAGGCCGCTGACCGCCGATTCGAGCGCCGCCGCGCCCGCCCTGGGATCCGCGAGCACCGCGTCGTAACCGTGCACGAGCCCGCGAACGAGCCCGCGGGCGAGGCTGGGAGCGCGCCGCAGTTCGGCAGCCGTCGCCGCCACGATCAGCTCGGGATAGGGGGGAGCGCCGTACTGCTCGACGCGAAACACGTGAAACCCATGGCGCGCGTGCTGGAGCTGCACGCCCTCGTCGTTCCAGAACGCGGTCGCCGCGGCGACCCGGCCCGCGAGCAGGTCGGGGACCGCGTCGTAGCCGATCGTCACCGTCCTGACGCGGCTGGGATCGCCCCCCGCGCCGGCGACGACCGAGCGCAGGACCGCGAAGTCGCTGGGATCGCCGGTCACGCCGACGAGCTTGCCGGCGAGCTGCTTCGGGCTGTCGACGCCCGGCCCGGCGATCACCGACGCCAGCGGCCGCTCGACGATCGCCATGATCCCGACGAGCCGGCGCCCGTGCGCGTCGGCGAGCGCGAGGTCGTGGATGTCGAGGATCGCGAAGTCGACCCGTCCCGCGGTCAGGAGGCTGATCGCGTCGGTGCTCGCCCCGGGCACGATCACCTGCAGCGAGACGCCCTCGCGCCGCAGGTACCCCCGCGCGAGCGCGAGATAGATCCCGGAGTGGATCGCGTTCGGAGTGAAGTCGAGCACCAGCGATGCCCGCTGGACGTGTCCTCCTCGCGCGCCGGCAGCGCCGCCTGTGGCCTGCGAGCCACAGGCGGCGAGCACCGCTGACGCCGCCCACCCAGCGGCGAGCAGGACCGACGCGTGCGCGGCTGCGCCTCGCCGGCGCCGCGGCGCTCGCACGCTTGCTGCGTGAGTGTCGAGCGTGCCGGCCGCTCCGACCGTGCCGACCGTCACGCGGAACCGCTCGTGGCGTCGTTCGCGCAGCCGCTGGCCACTACTTGCGCTTGGTCTTGGCCTTGGTGATCCTCAGCGTTCCGGTCGAGTTGAAGGTGCCGTGGGCCGTCTTGGTCGACAGCAGAATGGTCGCCTTCAGCGTGCCGTGGTGGCTCTTCAGGTAGCTCTTGCCGCTGCGCGTCAGCTTCAGCTTCAGCTTGTGGGTGCCGGCCGTCCCGAACGTCTTGGTGCCGGTCGCCAGCTTGATGATCTTCGGCTTCTTCTTGCGGTCACCCGCCCGCGCCGCGGCCGCCGGTGGGTCGATCGTGATCGTCACCGTGACGACGCACGGCCCCGAGCAGGTGATCGTCAGCGTGACCGTCGTCGGGGTCGCCGACGCGCTCCCGCCGGCCATCGCGGGCGGCGTGACCGTCAGCACCTCGGAGCCACACGTGCTCGCGCTCGGCTCGTTCGTCGGGTCGCCGCTGTAGCTCGCCAGCCAGTAGTAGGTGCCGGGCGCAAGCCCCGCGGTGACCGGGCCAGACGCCGCCGCCCCTCCGGCCGTGACCACGCCGGTGCTCGAGAAGACGTTGCTCGCCGCGCTGCAACTGGAGCTGCTGTACAGCGTGTAGGTGACCGTGCCGGTCGCGATGGTGGCGTTCGTTCCGGTGATCGTCGCCGTGTCGGTCTCGCCGACAGTGCCGGCAGGGATCGAGATGTTGGCGCCTGTCGTCGTGCCCGAGGTCTGGCTCGTCGTCAGCGTCGTGGGCGCGAGTACGAGTGCCGGGTAGCTGACCTCCTCGAGGAACGTCTGCTCGCCGGTACCCGGATTGTTGTCAAACGCGAGCAGGAAGTTGCCGCCGCCCGCGCCGGTGATCACCGGGTTGCCGAAGCTACCGCTGGAGGGGGCCGGCACGACGACGGGAGGGCCCCAGTTGGCGCCGCCATTGGCGCTGTAGTCGATCACGAGCCCCTGTTCGTCGGTCCACGCGGCGTATACGCCGGTACCCGAGTCCTCGGCGAGGTCGGGCGAGTTGACGCCGTCGAGGACGTGGTGGGTCGACGTCAGTGAGCTGGACCCCGGGGCCGAAGCTGCCGCCGCTGGCCGTCGCGATGAACGGGTGGAAGTCGATCGTGAAGGTCGAACCGGCTCCATCGACGCCGTTGCCCTCCTCCTGCAGTTCGCCGATCCCGTCCTGGCCGCCCGAGGCGAGGACCGGCGCCTCAGCCGAGCAGGTCAGCAGCCCGAAGCCGCTCGGTTGCAGTCCGCCGGTGTTGAGCGTCCCCGACGCTCCGGTGGTTCCGACCGCGACGCCGTAGCCGGTCGCGGCGTAGTTCAGGCATCCGGACGGCGTCACTTCGTTCGGAGCTGACGTTCCTGCCGACTCCGACGACGATCTCCGTGCCGGCCGCGGCTGGCGCCGGGGCCGCCTCGGCGGCGATCACCGGGCCGGGCGTGTCTCCCTTCTGGTCGTCGAACTGGCCGCCGTTGTTCGCGTTTCCGTTGTTGGACGGAAGCGTGGCCGGCGTCAGCGGCCCCGCGAACGGCGTGTCGCTGAAATAGCTGTAGAAATGGTCGTAGCTGTCGAACAGGCCGACGTCGGTGCTGCTGAGTGCCACCGCGTTGTTGGTCGTGTAGAACAGCGAGACCGGGCTGATCAGGTCGCCGCTGTCCTGCAAGCCGTTGTTGCCGGTCAGGAAGCCGCTGCCCCCGGCCGGCGAGGCCCACGCGACCGTGCCGGTCTCGACCGGCGACCCGAGCACGACCGGCTCGTTGCCGCCCGGCAGGATCACGAGCAGCCGCCGAGCCCGACCGTGTTCGAGCAGTTGGTGCCGAGGCCGGCGGCCGAGGTGTTCGTGTCGGTCAGCAGCACCGGGGCTCCGCCTTCGCAAGTTGCCGCGCCCGAGCGGGAGCACGCAGAGATCGACGCCGTTGCCGCCGTTCTGGTTGTCCGGCGCCGACCAGGCGACGTACGTCGTCTGGGTCGTAGGGTCATAGGCGACGAGCGGGGGGTTGCCGTTGTCCGGCGCGTCGAGCGCGACCGGGGTCGGCGTCGCCGCCAGCGCGGACAGGGGCCAACATCGCCGATCCCGCGAGCATGGTGGCGGCCAGGGTCGGCGGCTCGTGCGACGTACTTGTCCATCATTCGGTCCTCTCCGATTGTCGGTGCGCGCTCAGAGCCTACGCCACTGGTCCGGAAATCACATCCCTAACATTCTGATTCGCATGCGCCGTCGCGTCACCTTCTCCCGCAATCTCACGCTGTCGCTGTCGCGGACGTGCCGCTGCTACTGCAAGTACTGCGCGTTCGCGACCCATCAGGCGCACCTGCACGAGCCCGAGGAAGTGCTGCGGCATCCTCGACGGCGCGGTCAAGCGCCACCGATCAAGGAGCTGCTCGTACTCACCGGCGAGCGGCCCGAGGTCAACGCCGGCGTCCGCGCGAAGCTCGAGGAACTCGGCTTCGAGGATTTCGTCGCCTACGTCGTCTGGGTCTGCGAGCAGGCGCTCGAGCGCGGGGTGCTGCCGCACACCAACCTCGGGGTGCTGAGTCGCGGCGATCTCGCCCGGCTGCGCGAGGTGACCGCGTCCCAGGGCCTGATGCTCGAGTCGGTCAATCCGGACCTGATCGCGCACCAGGGCTCGCCGACGAAGCGTCCGGCGCGTCCGGCTGGAGACGATCAGGGCGGCGGGCGACCTGCGGATCCCGTTCACGAGCGGGATCCTCGTCGGCATCGGCGAGACGCCCGAGGAGCGAGTCGCCGCGCTCGAGGCGCTCGCGGCCGTGCACGCCGAGTACGGTCACCTGCAGGAGGTGATCCTCCAGAACTTCGTCCCGCACCAGAGCTACTACGGCGAGGAGCCGGCTGAGATCGCCGGCGCCGCCGCCGCGCGACTACTGGCGCACCGGCATCGCGAAGGGCCCGCAGCACGAGGCGCCGAAGTGGGCCTCACCGGTCACGATCGACGACCTGCAAGCAGCTGATCGCCGAGACCCGCCGGCTGCTGCCCGGGGGTCGGCGTCCAGGTCCCGCCGAACCTCAGCGACTGGTGGCCGGAGCTCGTCGCCGCCGGCGCGACCGATCTCGGCGGCCTCTCCGCCAACGGCGACCACATCTCGCCCGAGCATCCGTTCCCGTCGCCCGCGCAGGTCCGCAAGCGGCTCGCGCAGGAGGGTTACGCGCTGTCGGAGCGGCTCTGCGTCTACTCCGACTTCATCGATCCCGAGTGGATCTCCCAGGGCGTGCTCGACGTGATCAAGCGCGATTACTGGTCGTTCATCCCGCGGCGCGGCTCCGGCCGGCGCGGCGAGGTGACCGTCGCACCGGACGTGGCCGGACGCGCGATCGTCAAGGGTGCAGCGGGCGAGCCGCTCAGCGCCGATGAGCTGACCGCGCTGTTCGCGGAGCGCCGGCCGGAGGTGATCGAGGACCTCCGGCAGGCCGCCGACGCGCTCCGCCGGGAGCTCGCGGGGGAGACGGTCACGTTCGTCGTGAACCGCAACATCAACGTCTCGAACGTCTGCATCGTCGGCTGCGCGTTCTGCGGCTTCGGGCAGGGACGCAGCTCCCCGGACGCCTACGAGCACTCCGAGGAGGAGTTCGCCGATCGCATCCGCGACGCGCTCGACTACGGTGCGACCGAGCTCTGCATCCAGTCCGGCATCCACCCGGACTGGGGGCTCGAGGACTACCTGCACTGGCTGCGCTTCGCCAAGTCGCAGGCGCCGCAGCTGCACCTCCACGCCTACTCGCCGATGGAGATCGCCCACATGTGCGACGTCTCCGGTCTGCCGGCGGCGACGGTGTTCGCGCGCCTGCGCGAGGCCGGGCTCGGCTCCACGCCCGGGACTGCGGCCGAGGTGCTGCACGACGGTGTGCGCGAGCGGATCAGCCCGAACAAGCTCCCCGTCGCGCGCTGGGTCGAGGTGATCGAGGCGAGCCACCGGGCGGGCCTGCGCTCGACCGCGACCGTCATGTTCGGCCACATCGAAGAGCCGTGGGAGCTCGCCGAGCACATGCGCGTCGTGCGCGGGCTGCAGGAGCGGACCGGCGGTTTCACCGAGTTCGTGCCGCTTTCGTTCATCCCGTTCCAGACCCTGCTCGGCCGCACGCACGGGATCGAGGAGATCTCGCCGGAGGAGAATCTCAAGCACACGGCGGTCGTTTCGCCTGGCGCTCGGCAAGACCGTCCGCAACCTCCAGGCCAGCTGGGTCAAGATGGGTCTCGCAGTCGGCGACCGAGGCGCTGCGCTGGGGCGTGAACGATCTCGGCGGCACGCTGATGGAGGAGTCGATCAGCCGCATGGCCGGCAGCTACCACGGCGTCAAGCTGGATCCCGAGGAGCTTGTCGCCGCCGCTCACCGCGCCGGCCGGCCGGCGGCCGAGCGCACGACCCTGTACGAGATCCGCCGCCAGTACCCGCTGCCGAGTCCCGTGCACGCGACCGGCTGACGATGCCCGACCGAGCGGTTCCGCCGGATCAACCGCCGCTCGTCCGCACCCCCGCTCTGTTCGCGGGGGTCGAGCCGCTCGAGGTGTTCGTCGAACTGCTCGCCGATCTCGACACCGAGACGAACACGTCCGAGTTCTACGACCGGATCTGCGAGGCGATCTGCAGGCTGACGACGATGCGCCGGGCCGCGATCTTCATGTCCGACGCGAAGGGGCAGCGCGTGCGCGCGGTCGGCGCGCACGGAACTCCGCTCGCGTCGCTCGCCGCGCTGCGGCCGACGCTGCTCGAGACGCCGATCGCCCAGAAGGCGCTGCTCGCCGATCGGGTGGTCGTCGTCTCGGAGCGGATCGATCAGGCCGTGCCCTCCGAGTACGCCGCGCTGCTCGGGATCACGACGCTCGTGTGCACGCCGATGTCGGCGGCGGGCCGGGCCTACGGCGTGATCTGCGCCGACCGCGGTGGCGGCCGGTTCGAGCTGAGCGACGGCGAGCGTCACCTGCTGTGGACGCTCGGCAAGACCGCCGCACTCGTGGCGACCGCCCGGATCGCGACCCGCCAGCAGGAGCAGGCGGGGCGCCTGGCGGAGCGGATCGGGCTCGCGCGCGAGCTTCACGAGCGCGTGATCCAGCGCCTGTTCGGCGTCTCGCTCGCGCTCACCGCCGGGCAGGGCCTCGACGCCACCGAGCAGGCCCGCTGCCGCAGTGAGCTGCAGGCTGCGATCGCGGATCTGCGGGCCGCGCTCGAGCGGCCGCTCGCGCACGAGCCGCCGGAGACCGAGACGACGCTCGCCGACGAGCTCGAGCGACGCCGCCGGTCGGGCGGCGTGCCGATCGACGTCAACTGGCCGGCCGAGCTCGAGCTGCCGGGCGAGCTCGAGGCTCCGGCCCAGTCGTTCCTCGCCGAGGCCTTCCGGAACGTCGCCAAGCACGCCGATGCGACGCGGATCGAGGTCGAACTCGGGAGCGACGCCGACACCGTCTCGCTCGAGGTCCGCAACGACGGCGTCCGGCACGCGTCACGCGGGGCGGGCATGGGCCTGCGGCTCGCCGCGTTCGAGGCGCTCAGCCAGGGCGGCACCGTCGAGTTCGGCGAGTGCGGCGGCGATCGCTGGCGCGCGCGGCTGGTGCTACCGCGATGAGGGTTCTCGTCGTCGACGATCACGACGTCGTCCACTGGGGATTCCGGGTGCTGCTCGGCCAGCAGCCGTGGGTCGAACGCTGCCTGGCCGCGCGGACCGGGGAGGAGGCCCTCGCGCTCGTCCGGCGCTATGAGCCCCACGTGGCGCTCGTCGATCTGTTCCTGGCGGGCGAGTCGGGCGCTGACGTCTGCGCCGCGATCCGAGCGGCGTCGCCGCGCACCCGGGTGCTGCTGATCTCCGGTGCCGGTCGCATGTCGCCGGCTGCCGCCAAGGCCGCGGGCGCCGCCGGGTTCGTCTCCAAGGACCTCGATGCGATCGAGGTGGCCCGTGCGGTGCGGATGGTCGGGCAGGGGATGACGCTGTTCCCACTCAAGGCCGATCAGCCGGCTCCGCTCCTCTCCGAGCGCGAGCGCGAGGTGCTCGAGCTGATCAGCGCCGGCTCTACCAACCGCGAGATCGCCGAGCGGCTGTACCTGTCGCCGCACACGGTCAAGGAGCACACGAGCGCCCTGTATCGCAAGCTCGGCGCGCGCAACCGGGCCGAGGCCGTGCAGCTCGCCCAGCGCATCGGCCTGCTCGCCTGAACGGCCGCGCAGCGCTCCAATTTGTGCAGGGGCACTTGCGTACGAACGCGACCCTCCGGATCGTTCGTTAGTTTGTGACACTGAGTACGAACTTCGGCGGCCGCGGCCGGTCACGTGGAAGTGCCGTGGGCTGAACAGGATCGGTGAGGAGAGTGGGCATTCCCGGCATCGCGCGGCACGCGGGCGCGCATCTGCGATTGATCTCGCCGCCGCGGCGTCCGAGCACCGGCTCGCCGGGCTTCTACGAGCCTCCGGATCCGCTGCCGCCGAGCGCCCCCGGCGAACTGATCCGGTTCGAGCCGATGCACGCTTACCTCGCCCCCGGCGTGCGCCTCCGTGCCCGCGCCTGGCGAGTCTTGTACCGCTCGACCGGCGCCGTCGGCGAGCCCACCGCCGTCTCGGGAACCGTCCTGTTCCCGCCGGGCGGGGTCCGTCGCCGCCGCCCGTTGATCGGGTTCGCGGTGGGCACGCACGGGATCGGTGACGCGGCGGCGCCCTCACGGCTGCTGTCGCTCGGACTCGACTGGGAGGCCGGGCTGATCTACACCGTGCTCGCCCGCGGCTTTGCCGTCGCGGTCACCGACTACCAGGGCCTCGGCACGCCTGGAGATCACACGTACATGGTCGGTCGCGTGCTCGGTATGAACGTGCTCGACGTGATGCGCGCGGCCCGGGAGCTCGAGCCCGAGCAGCTCCCGGAGGACGGTCCGGCGGCGGTGATCGGCTACTCGGAGGGTGGCGCCGCGGCCGCGTGGGCCGCGCAGCTGCAGCCGAGCTATGCCCCGGAGCTCGAGCTGGCGGGAGTCGCCGCGGGTGCGGCGGCCGCCGACATGGAGGAGGCGGGCCCGCGACTGGACGGCAGCTTCTTCTCGTTCTTCATCGCCTACGGCGGGATCGGCTACGCCGCCGCCTACCCCGAGCTGGAGCTCGATCCGCATTTGACGCCGCGGGCGCTGAGCGGGATCGACTGGCTTCGCCGCTCGAACGTCCTGCAGGCGATGGCCCACGGCCCCCGCTTCGTGAAGGCCGGCGAGCTGACCGACCCGAACGTGCTCGAGCTCCCCGACTGGCAGGCACGACTGCGCGAGAACCGGCTCGGCACGATCGCGCCGGAGGCCCCGGTGCTGCTGCATCACGCCCGCCGCGATCAGATCGTCTCATTCGAGCACAGCCGCCGCCTGCTCGACGAGTGGCAGGGGCTCGGTGCCGACGCCCGCCTGTACGTGACCCGGGGCGGTGTCGACCACATCAGCGGCGCCGTCGCCGGCACCCCGGTCGCGCTCGACTGGCTCTCCCGCCGCCTCGTGCGCCACCGGCCCCGAGCCGCCGTGGCTCAATCAGGGGCGTCCCAGCCGTCGCGCAGGGCGCTGTCCACGAGTTCGGGCCACGCCGCCGTCGCGCCGATCCTCGCGATCGTCGCGAACAGCTGACCGAGAGCGCGCAGCGGCCACAGGTCGGTCGCCGGCAGGTTTGCGTCGAACAGCAGCGAGGCGGCCTGCTTCGGTCGTTCGGCGAGGCGATCCGCCGCGGCTCGGAGCGCGGTGCTGTCGAGCCGGGCCGGCGCCTCGCCACCGAGTTCGCCGAGCGCATGGGAGATCAGCGCGAGCGCGTCCTGACCGCGTTCGGGGGCGAGCAGCCCGAGCTTCCCGAGCGCCGTCCCGAGGCCCGGCCCATCGCTCGCGGCGAAGGACTCGACCGCGGCGAGCAGGAACGCGGCGCGGGCCGGCTCGACGGTGGCCGTCGCGGCGAGATCGAGGATCGCGACGCGTCCGTCGCCCGTCAGGACGATGTCGGCCGGATTTGCCCCGGCGTGCACGATTCCGAAGCGCAGGCCGCCGAGCACGAAGGTCGCCAGGGCGGTTGCGGCGGCGTCGCGCTCCGGCTCGCTCCTCAGCTCGAGCAGCGGCGTGCCCTCGACCCACTCGCTGACGAGCACGCTCTCGTGCGCGAGCCGGGTGACCGGACTCGGGACGGCGAGCTGCGGGTGACCGCGCAGCGCGCGCGCGAGCCGGCGCTGGACGCCGGCGACGTGCTCGAGGTCGAACTCGTCGAGCGCGCGCTCGCGGAGCTCGCCGAGGAGCGCTTGGGCGTCGATCAGCGGCAGCGCCGAGGCGAGCGGGCCGAGCAGGCCGTCGGCGAGGACGAGGTCGCGCCGGATCGACACCACGATCCCGGGTCGCAGCACCTTGACGGCGACCGGAGCGCCGTCAAGCGTCCCGCGGTGCACCTGCGCGGCGGTCGTCGAGGCGACCGGCTCGGGCTCGAGATCGTCGAGCTCGTCCGTCGGATCTCCGCCCCAGGCCTGCCGCAGCACGCCCTCGACGATGCTCATCGGCAGCGGCTCGGGGGCCGACTCGCGGGCGCCGTCGAGCGCCGCTCGCAGACGCTCGCGCTCGGCGCCGGGCAGCAGGGCCGGATCGAGGACCGCAGCCAGCTTGGCCAGCAGGATCCGGCCGCCCGTCGTCGATGCGACGAGCCGGACAGCCACCCCGATCAACGCGTCGATGCGCCGCAGCTCGTCGTCTGGCATCGACATCTCGGCCATCTTAGGGCCCGCGACCCGGACCCTTACGGATGGGACACATCTGGCCCGCGCCGCTTGCGTAAGATCGCTGCCGCATCGATGAACGCGGCACTCATGGATCTGCGCCGGACGGTGATCGGCGCCCTCGCGGCGCTGCTCGTCGCGGTTGTGACGCTGACCGGGGCGCCCGGTGCGAGCGCCGACGCGATGATGCCGCCGATCGGTCACGTGTTCGTGATCGTGCTCGAGAACGAGTCGGCTGCGACCACGTTCGGGCTGGGCACGCCGGCGCCGTACCTGGCCCAGACGCTGACCTCCGAGGGGGCGTACCTGCCCAACTACTACGCGATCGGTCACGAGTCCAACGACAACTACATCGCGATGATCAGCGGGCAGGCGCCGAACTTCGAGAACCAGCTGGATTGCCCGTTCTTCACGAACTTCACGACGACCGCGATGACCTCGGGCGGCCTCCAGGAGGGGCTCGGATGCGTGTACCCCGCGGATGTCCCGAACATCGCGACGCAGCTCGATGCGGCCGGCCTCACCTGGCGCGCCTACGCCGAGGACATGGGCGCCGACCCCAGCCGCGAGCCGGCGACCTGCGCCCACCCCGCGATCGGCGCGTTCGACCGGACCCTGTTCGCGACCGGGACGGATTCGTACACGACGCGCCACAACCCGTTCGTCTACTTCCACTCGCTCATCGACGACCAGGCGCTGTGCGACAGCGACGTCGTCAACCTGAACGACCTCCCGGCCGACCTGCAGTCGGCGGCGACGACGCCGAACTACTCCTTCATCGTCCCCGATCTGTGCGACGACGGACACGACTCGCCCTGCAAGGACGGCCAGCCCGGCGGCCTCGCTCAGGCTGACACGTTCCTCCGGCAATGGGTGCCGCTGATCACTCAGTCACCGGCGTTCACGGAGCAGGACGGTCTGCTGATCATCACGTTCGACGAGTCGGAGACGTCCGACACGAGCTTCTGCTGCGGGGAGCTTCCCGGCCCCGGCAGCCTCCTGCCGGGCCTGCTCGGATTCGGCGGCGGCGACGTCGGCGCCGTGCTGCTGTCGCCGTGCATCACCCCTGGAACGGTCTCCGTCGTGCCGTACAACCACTATTCGATGCTGCGCAGCGTCGAGGACATCTTCGGCCTCCCGCACCTCGGCGAGGCTCAGTCTCGCGGCGCCCAGCCGTTCGGCGCCGACATCTTCAATCGCCCCTGCGCCGAAGCGCCCGGCTGAGCCGGGCGGGCGGCCGCGACCCGGTCGCGCGGCCTGCGCCCCCCGAACGGGGGGAAGTCGGTGATCGCCGTGTATCGGCGCGTTTGCGCGCGCGTAGTTTCCCCACATGGCCACCGCGCTCCTGTTCCCTGGGCAGGGCTCTCAGACGGCGCGCATGCGCGATCAGGTCGAGAGCGTTCGCCCCGATCTGCTCGCGCTCGCGCTCGACGTGCTCGGCGATGACCCGTTTCCGCGCGTGGAGGAGGGCACCGCCTACGCCCAGCCGGCGATCTTCTGTGCCAGCCTCGCCGGCTGGAGCGCGCTCGGCCGCCCTGCCGCAGAGTTCTATGCGGGCCATTCGCTGGGCGAGTTCGGCGCGCTCGTCGTCGCGGGCGCGATCGCCGAGCGCGATGCCCTCGAGCTCGTCGTGCTCCGGGGACGGCTGATGCAGGAGGCCGGCGAGCGGGCCGGCGATGGCGGCATGATCGCCCTGGTCGGCGCGGACGCGGCCGAGCGCGCCGCCGGCCTCGCCGCCGCGCACGGGCTCGCGGTCGCCAACGACAACTCCCCGCAGCAGGTCGTGCTGTCAGGCCCGCGGGCGGCGCTGCCGGCCGCCGAGGCGGCTGCCGCCGACGCCGGTCTGCGAGCGATGATCCTGCCTGTGACCGGCGCCTTCCACTCCGAGATGATGTCCTCGGCCGTCACGCCCTTCGCCGGAGCCCTCGCGGGAGTGCAGATCGATGACGCGGCCGCCGCCGCGGTGATCTCGGCGGTCACGGCGGAGCCGTTCGTCGACGTCCGCCGCCAGCTCGTCGAGGCGCTGACCTCGCCGGTGCGCTGGCGTGAGGTGATGCTGAGCCTGCACGAGCGTGGCGCCGAGCGCTTCATCGAGGTCGGCCCGGGCCGGGTCCTGACCGGGCTCGCCAAGCGCACGCTGCGCAATGTGGAGCTCGCCAGTGCTTAGGTCGGCCGGCGCGTCGCCGCTCGCCGCGGCTCGCTGGGACAGCGAGGACGCAGTCGAGCCGACCGCGACGATCATGTCGGTCGGGACGGCACTGCCGCCGGGGCGGCTGACGACCGCGGAGCTGGCGGGACGCTTCGGCGTCACCGAGGAATGGATCGTGTCGCGCACCGGCATTCGCGAGCGGCCGCGGGCGGGCGCCGCTGAACGGCTGTCGGACTACGCCGCGCAGGCCGGCGAGCGCGCGCTCGCGCGCGCCGGCGTCGACGCCGCCGAGGTCGACCTCGTGATCGTCGCGACGATGACCCAGGACGAGCTGACGCCGAACACGGCGCCGCTGGTCGCACACGCGCTCGGCGCGGCGCGAGCGGGCGCCTTCGACGTCGGCGCAGCCTGCACGGGCTTCCTCACCGGGCTCTCGCTCGGCGCCGCCCAGATCGAGAGTGGCCGTGCCCGCCGTGTGCTGCTCGTCGGCGCCGACTTCATCACGCGGATCACCGACTACGACGACAAGCGGTCGGCGCCGCTGTTCGCCGATGGGGCGGGCGCCGTCGTCCTCGGGGACGGCAGCGGGGGCGGCGGTGCGATCGGTCCGATCGTGCTCGGCGCCGACGGCGGCCACGGAGCGACGATCGTCGCGACCCACGCAGAGCGCAAGCTTCGCCTCGACGGCCCCGAGGTGTTCCGCAACGCCGTCGCTCGGATGCGTGAGGTGACCGTGAGCGCGGTCGCGCGCGCCGGGCTCGAGCTCGATGAGATCGACCTGTTCGTCTATCACCAGGCGAACGGCCGGATCACGCGCGCGCTCGGCGAGCGGCTCGGACTGGCTCCGGATCGGATCGTCGACTGCATCGAGTCGCTCGGCAACTCATCGGCCGCGACCCTGCCGCTGGCCCTGGCCGAGGCTGAGCGCGACGGTCGGCTGCGTCGCGGGGCGAAGGTGCTCCTGAGCGCATTCGGGGCCGGCTTCACCTGGGGTGGTGGCGTGATCGAATGGGGCGGGGAACCGGTCGATGAGTGAGGGCGCCGGGCGCCCGCCAGGCTGTGCACTCGTCACAGGCGCCTCGCGCGGGATCGGAGCTGCGACTGCGCGCGCCTTGGCGGCGGACGGCTGGCCCGTCGGCGTCAACTACCGCTCGGAGCGCGAGGCCGCCGAGCGGGTGGTCGCGGAGGTCGAGGCGGCGGGCGGTCGGGCCGTCGCGCTCCAGGCCGATGTCGACGACCCCGGCGCGCCCGATGCCCTGTTCGCGGCACTCGACGCCGCGTTCGGGCTGCCGGTGCTCGCGCTCGTCAACAACGCCGGCATCAGTCGTGACGATCTGGTGCCGACGCTCGCCGACGAGAACTGGGACGCCGTGCTGAGCACGAACCTGACGGCGGCCTTCAGGCTCACCCGGCGCGCGCTGAAGCCGATGATGCGCGCTCGCGCCGGGCGGATCGTCAATGTCGCCTCGGTCGTCGGTCTGCGGGCGAATCCCGGCCAGGCCAACTACGCCGCGGCGAAGGCGGGGC
The DNA here is from genome assembly GCA_963709135.1 of uncultured Solirubrobacterales bacterium. Lineage (GTDB taxonomy): Bacteria > Actinomycetota > Thermoleophilia > Solirubrobacterales > Solirubrobacteraceae > Palsa-465. The sequence goes on from CAVPVI010000019.1 coordinate 441,505, forward strand.
TGATCGCGCTGACGCGGACCGCGGCTGTCGAGGTCGCGCGCCGCGGGATCACGATCAACGCCGTCGCCCCCGGCTGGATCGAGACCGACATGACCGCCGAGGTCTCCACCGAGTTGCTCGAAGCGGTGCCGGCCAGGCGGGCCGGCACCCCGGACGAGGTCGCGGCGTGCATCAGGTTCCTCGTCTCGCCCGCGGCCAGCTACGTGACGGGCGCCGTGCTGTCGGTCGACGGAGGCCTGGCCGCCTGATGCACTGCCGCCTCGCGCAACGTCGCACCATTCGGTCAGACTTCCCCTCGAGCAGAACCCAACTACAGGAGTGCACACGAGCATGTCAACAGTCACACGGGAGCAGGTCCAGGAGCGCGTCGCCGAGGTGCTCGCGAGCTTCGGGCCCGACGCGAGCAGGATCACGCTCGAGTCCACGTTCGAGGAGCTCGACGTCGATTCGCTGGATCTGGTCGAGCTCGCCCAGATCGTCGAGGACGAGTACGGCGTCGTTCTCAAGGGCGAGGACATGAAGGAGCTCAAGACGGTCGGCGACGCCGTCGAGCTGATCACCTCCCGCGCTTCCTAACCAATCATGCCGGACAAGCGGCGAGTCGTCGTCACCGGAATCGGAGCGGTCACCCCGCTCGGCGTTGGCGCGCGCCCGCTCCACGAGCAGTGGGCGGCCGGAGTTTGCGCGATCGAGGACGGCGCCGGCCGCGCCCGCTCATTCGAGCCCAGGGAGTTCCTGTCGGTCAAGGAGATGCGCCGGCTCGACCGCGTTGCTCAGTTCGCCGTCGTCGCCGCCGACGAGGCCGTCGCCCAGGCGGGCTGGGGCGGGGAGCTGCCGTATGACCCGATGCGAATCGGGTGCGTGATCGCAACCGGCATCGGCGGCATCTCGACCGTCGAGAGCAACCACGATGTCATGCGCGAGCGGGGCGCCGCGATGGTCTCGCCGCTCGGGATCCCGATGTACATGCCGAACGCTCCGGCGGCTGCCGTCTCGATGCGCCACCACCTGCAGGGCCAGATGTACGGCGTCGTGTCGGCCTGCTCGGGCGGTGCCCACGCGCTCGGTTCGGCGCTGCGGATGATCCAGTACGGAGACGCCGACGCGGTCGTCGCGGGCGGCGCCGAGGCGACGCTCACCGAATTCGGCTTCGCGTGCTTCAACGCGCTGCAGGCGCTGTCGGAGACCGGCATCTCACGGCCGTTCGACGCACGCCGGGACGGGTTCGTGATGGGGGAGGGCGCGGGCGTGCTCGTGCTCGAGGAGGCGCAGGCCGCCGCCGCGCGCGGCGCGACGATCCTCGGCGAGATCGCCGGCTACGGGTCGACTGCGGACGCGCATCACCTGACCGCCCCCGAGCCGACCGGCAGGCCGGCGTCCCGGGCGATCGGCCTGGCGCTCGCGGACGCCGGCATCACGGCGGCCGAAGTCAGCTACGTGAACGCGCACGGGACCTCCACGCAGCTGAACGATGCGGCCGAGACGGCGGCGCTGAAGCTCGCGTTCGGCGAGCGTGCCGCCGGCATTCCGATCTCCTCGACGAAGTCGGCGATCGGCCACCTGCTCGGGGCCGCCGGCGCCGTCGAGGCGGTCGCGACGATCGAGGCGCTGAACGCGCGCCTGATCCCACCGACGCTCGGCTACGAGGTGCCCGATCCGGCACTCGACCTCGACTACGTTCCCGGCACGGCGCGGGTGCTCGTCCCCCTGAACGGCGGCCCGCCGGCCGCCGTGTCGAACTCGTTCGCATTCGGTGGCCACAACGTCTCGCTGGTGATCAGGGGCGCGGGCTGATGGCCGGGCTCCTGGCGGGCAAGCGCCTGCTGATCACGGGCGTGATCACGAAGGACTCGATCGCGTTCCACGTCGCCGAGCGGGCACAGGCAGAGGGCGCCGAGCTCGTGCTCTCGAGCTTCGGCAGGGTCCGCCGGATGACCGAGCGGGCCGCGGCGCGGCTACCGCAACCGGCCGACGTGCTCGAGCTCGACGTCAACCGCCCGGAGGATCTCGAGGCCCTGTCGGGCACCCTGCGGGACCGGTGGGGTGGGCTCGACGGCGTCCTGCACGCGATCGCCTACGCTCCGGAGGATGCGCTCGGCGGGAGGTTCATGACGGCGCCCGCGGAGAGCGCGGCTCAGGCCTTCCAGACGAGCGCGTTCTCGCTGAAGGCGCTCGCGGCAGCGCTCGCACCGCTGATGGACAGCGGTGGCTCGATCGCCGGCCTCGACTTCGACGCGAGCGTCGCCTGGCCGATCTACGACTGGATGGGCGTCGCCAAGGCCGCGCTCGAATCGGTCAACCGCTACCTGGCGCGCGACCTCGGGCCGCACGGCATCCGCGTCAATCTCGTCAGCGCGGGACCGCTCGGGACGGTGGCGGCCCGCGGCATCCCCGGCTTCGAACAGCTCGCCGAGCTCTGGAGCCGCCAGGCCCCGCTCGGCTGGGACGTCGAGGATCCCAGCATCGTCGCGGGCACGGTCTGCTTCCTGCTCTCCGACCTGTCACGCGGGATCTCCGGCGAGATCATCCACGTCGACGGCGGCTTCCACGCGGTCGGCGCCCCGGCGACTGCGCCGGCGGGCTGACCCGCACCCGCCCGGGCCCGTAGCCTCAGGCCCCATGCAACGGTGGCTCGCCTCCGGCTCGGGGGCGCGGATCTGCGCGGTCCTCGGCGCCTGCGCGATCGCCTTCTCGAGCACGCTCGTCCGGCTCAGCCACGCGTCGCCTTCAACCGCGGCGATCTTCCGCTGCGCCTACGCGCTGCCGCTGCTCGGCCTGCTCGCCTGGCGCGAGGACCGGCTGTTCGGCCCTCGCAGGCCGCGCGACCGATGGGTGGCCGTGGCCGCCGGCGTATTCTTCGCCGCGGACCTGATCCTCTGGCACCACTCGATCGAGGATGTCGGCGCCGGGCTCGCGACCGTGCTCGCCAACATCCAGGTGATCCTGGTCCCGCTCGTCGCCTGGGCCGTCCTCTCGGAGCGTCCCGAGCCGCGGCTGCTCGCGGCACTGCCGCTGGCCTTCGGCGGCGTCCTGCTGATCTCCGGCGCGTTCGGCGCGGGCGCCTACGGCACCGATCCGAGGGCCGGTGCAGCCTATGGGATCGGCGCCGGGATCGCGTACGTGGGCTTTCTCCTGTTGCTGCGCCGCAGCGGGATGGACATCCGCCGTCCGGCCGGGCCGCTGTTCGACGCGACCGCCGTCGGGGCGCTCACCGCCTCTGCGGCCGGCGCCGTGATCGGCGACGCGCGCTTCGTACCGCAGTGGCCGGGCGCGGGCTGGCTGATCGTGCTGGCGTTCACCTCGCAGGTCCTCGGCTGGCTGCTGATCACGATCTCGCTTCCGCGCCTGCAGGCTGCCACCACCTCGCTGCTGCTGATGATCCAGCCGATCGGCTCGATGGCGCTGGGCGCGGTGGTCTTCGGCGAGAGCCCGAGCGGGCTGCAGTTCGTGGGCGTCCTGCTCGTGCTCGGAGCCGTTCTGTTCGCGACGCGTCCGGTCAGCGAAACAGATCGTGTTCCGGCGCTCGAACCAGCGCCGCCGCCCCGGGTCCGTCAGCGGCGGTGACGTGCCGCTCGGCCCCGCGCACGAGCACGGCGGGCTGCCGGCCGTCCTTGCGCCGCGCAAGGTCCGCCGCGGCCGCGAGCTCGTCGGCGACGGCGATCACGGTGGCCTTCAATTCGCGGCCGTGCGCGTCGAACCCGCCGCGCCAATCCTCGAGCGGCTCGAGGCCGGCGATGCCGACCGCGATGTCACACTGGCCGCTGCGCCACGCCCGGCCGAACGAGTCGGTGATCACGACGGCCGGAGCGACTCCGGTCAGCTCGCGCAGCCGTGCGCGCAGCGCCCGGGCGGACGCGTCAGGGTCGAGCGGCAGCAGCACCAGTGTGTCGTCGCCCGGGACGTTCGAGGCGTCGACGCCTGCGTTCGCGCAGATGAAGCCGTGCCGGGTCTCGGTGATGATCACGCCGTGGCCGGTGCGCACGATCGCGCGGGCCTCATCGAGCACGACCTGGACGTGGCGCGCGTCCTTGTCCTGCTCGGCGGCGAACGCGAGCGCCTCGGGGCCGGGCTCGACGTCCGCGAGGTGGCGCGTGCGGCCCTCCGCCTTCGAGACGGCTTTGTGCGCGATCACGAGGACGTCGCCGTCCGCCAGCTGCAGCGGCTCCGCGGACGCTGCCAGCCGCCCGACGATCGCCTCGGCGAGGTCCACCCCTGGCTCGATCTCCGGCAGCCCCTCCACGGCGGTCGCGCACAGCATCGTGTCGTGGCTCAGGCGCGGCTGCGCATCAGCTGGTTGAGCATGCCTCGCGTATGCGCAGCTCCGCCGTGCAGGCCGGCGAGCGTCTCGCGCAGCGCGTCGAGGTCCTCTGGCGTGTCGACGTCGAGCGCGAGCGACCGGACCTGGACCACTTCCGGCTCTGCGCCATGCTCGACCGCGAGCCGGGCGTGGCGCTCGCAGCTGTCGATGCCGAACGCGGGCGTGATCACGTCGGGAGGTGATAGCAGCAGCGCGTTCGTGCCCGTTCCGTGCCGGTCCGGGATGATCAGCGCCGAGCGCTCGCTGCACGGGTGGCCGACGAGGGCGTCGAGTTCGCGCGGGTCGAGCAGCGGGCAGTCGCCGGGGACGCACAGGACGCGCGCCGCGCCGGCCTGGAGCGCGTAGGCGATCCCCTCGGTCGCGGCCCCGCTGTGCCCGCCACCGGGATCCTCGACGATCGTCGCGCCGTGTCCGCCGGCGAGGCGCTGGGCGCCGTGGTCGGAGGAGACGACGACGATCTCATCGATCGACGGCGCGCGGCGCAGCGCCGTCAGCACGTCGGCGAACATCGCCTCGACGAGCGCGCGGCGTGGCCCGAGGGCGAGTTCGGCCGCCAGGCGCTGCTTGGCCTGGTCGAAGCTCTTGATCGGCAGGATCGCGACAACTGTCATTGCGGCCACGAACGCTACAAGTTGACGGCCGTTCGGCCGAGCCCGGTTGCAAAGTTCAGCGTTTCGAGTGCGAGTCGGCGGCGGGATTCGGGGCCGTCCATCAGCAGTCCGGCCAGCAGCGTGGGGACACCGTCGACCTCGTCGTCGCACACGATACCGTCGATCAGACCGGCGTAGATCGACGGCGATCCCCGCGCTCGACTGGGCCGCTCCGGACCACCGCAGGAAGGCCGCGGTCGGGCCCTTCAGCACCTCGCCGCCGACGATCGGGCTGACGGCCACGATCGGGCGCGGCAGCCGCCGCCAGGGCCTCCCGCATGCCGTTCACGGCCAGGATCGGCCCGATCGAGATCACCGGGTTCGACGGGCCGATCACGATCGCCCGGGCTGCTGCGATCGCGGCCAGCGCCTCCGGCGTCGCGCCTGCAGTGCGTGCCCCGCGCAGGTCGACGTCCTCGCACCTCGCCGCCCCGGCAGCGGATCATGTACTCCTGCAGCGACCACCAGCGACCACCGGACATCACGCGCGTGCGGACGGGCTGATCGCTCATCGGCAGCACCTGGCGCCGACACCCCGAACGTCTCCGCCACGTGTGCCTGGGCGGTGGTCAGGCGCTCGCCACGGTCGCAGAGCCTGCGGCGCGCTGCAGGCCGATCGCGAGATCCCGGTCGCCGAGGTTGAACCAGACGTCCTCGCCGAGTTCCCGGAGCCCCTCCATCACGTGGAACGTGTCGCCGTCGAGACCCCAGCCCTGGTCGATCGATCCGATCGGCCAGCCAGAACGTGACGAGGTCAGGATCGGGCGAGACGTAGGCGCCGTGGATCTCGATGTCATCGCCCGTGTTGGCGATCACCGTGAGTTCGTCCGGCGCGAGCACGTCGCGCATGCCACGCGCGAGCTTGGCGCCGCCGGTACCGCCGGCGAGGATCACGACGGGCCCGCGTTCTGACACGGCGGCTCAGTGTAGGCGGTTTGCGGCGGGGCTTACGCCGGCCGGCCCGGGCTGACGCCGAGCGGCCCGGCTTGGGCCGCGCCCTCTACTGTGTGGATCGGTGGGCGCTCTCTCAAGCCATGTCCGGATCCTGTATGACGGCCGCCTCCCGGTCGACTGGCGGGCCGCATGATCTTCCCGGTCGACTGGCGGGCCGCGTGATCTTCCCGGTCGACTGGCGGGCCGCGTGATCTCGGTCAGCGAGCAGGAGCTGCTCGCCGTCGCCCACGAGGCGGCGCACGCGGCCGCAGCCGAGCTCACCGCCAGGTTCGCCAGCCGGCATGACGGCGTGCGGTGGAAGAGCTCGCCGACGGACCCCGTGTCCGAAGCGGACGTCGCCGCCGAGGCTGCGATCCGGGCGGTGCTCGCCCGCGCCCGTCCGGGCGACGCGATCCTGGGGGAGGAGGGAGGCGCGACCGGCCACGCCGGCGGCCTGCGCTGGGTCGTCGACCCGCTCGACGGGACTGTCAACTACCTGTACGGGATCCCGCAGTTCGCGGTCAGCATCGCGTGCGAGGACGCCGACGGGGGCCTCGTGGCGGTCGTCCTCAACCCGGTGACCGGCGAGACGTTCGCGGCGACGCGCTCGGGCCCGCCGACGAGCGGTGGCGAGCCGATCGCGGCGGCGGCGTGCACCGATCTCTCTCTCGCGATCATCGCCACCGGCTTCAACTACGACGCCGACGTCCGCGGCCTCCAGGGGCTCGTGCTCGCCCGCCTGCTTCCTCGGATCGGCAACGTCCGCCGGCACGGCGCCGCCTCGCTCGACATGTGCGGCTGCGCATCGGGCATCTTCGATGCCTACTACGAGCGCGGCGTCAAGGCCTGGGACATCGCCGCCGGCTCGCTGATCTGCGCCCGGGCCGGGCTCTCCGTCCGCCCTCTGCCGGCCCAGGGGATCCTGCCGCCCGGCGTGATGGTCGCCCCGGTCGCGTTCGCCGACGAGCTCGAGTCGCTCGTCACACGGCCGCCATCGCTCGCCATGTGAGCCCCCGCCCTCCCACCTGGCCGAGAGTGAAGGGTCCAAGGGGTGCCAGGGCGCGCCTTAGATCCATCGAAGTCCTCCGGGCCGGCCGCGTACACTGCCCGCAACCCGCGGCGGTGATGGAACGGTAGACATGGCGGCCTCAAAAGCCGCTGGGCGCAAGCCCGTGTGGGTTCGAATCCCACCCGCCGTATCGCGGCGACGCTCAGTTATATTGTGCGACCCCGGCCGGGCGTGCCGGGAACGGCGAGCGAGGGGCCGACCGGCCCGAGGAATGGGGGCAGATGGTGGGTCGAGTTCTCGGCGGTGGCGGGCTGTGCGCCGCGCTTGCGCTCACCGGCGCAGCACTGGCGCTCGGACTCGGTGGCGCCACGGCCGCGGCCGATCCGAACAGCGGACCGACGATCTGTCCGGCGGCCGAGGTGGCGATCGCCGGCACCTACTCCAACCTGACGATCACGGGCGACGAGTACGTGGCCGCGGGGACGACCCTGGAGGTCCAGCAGAACCTGACGATCGCCCCGGGCGCCTGTCTCGACGCGTTCACGCTCGGGACCGTCACGGTCGCAGGGAACGTGAGCGTCGAGAGGGGGGCGATCCTCGCCCTCGGCTGCGACCCGCGCTGGAACCCGAACGGGGTCGGGACCTCGCCGCCATGTGACGACTCGACCACGGACGACGTCGTCGCCGGCAACCTGACCGCGATCGATCCGCTCACGATGTACCTCGACGGCGACACGATCAACGGGAACCTCACCTCGCTCGGCGGAGGGCCCGGAACGACGCTGAGCCCCTACGTGGACTTCCCGATCAAGGACAACACGATCGATGGCCGCGTCGACATCGTCGGCTGGCACGGGGCGTGGCTCGGCTTCATGCGAAACACCGTCGGCCGCAGTGTCCTCCTCGCCTGGATCGCCGACGCCGACCCCGACTCGACCGAAGTGGTCACGAACTCGATCACCGGCAGTCTGGTCTGCTTCGGCAACGACCCGGCGCCGCAGTTCGGCGACTCCGGCGGCTCACCCAACACGGTCGGGGGCGTCAAGTACGCGCAGTGCGCGGGCCTCTGAGCGCAGCGGCGTCGGTCGCCGGCGCCTCGACCTCGACCTGCCAGTTCTGCGCAAATCCGCGCATCGCAAACACGATCAGCAGCAGCTGCACCGGGGCGATCAGCAGCGTCAGCACCCCCAGCGAGTGGGCGCTCAGGCCGGCGCCGCCGAACAGCGAGTTCGTCGCCGCGAAGCCGCGGCCGCTGCGGTCGAACCAGCTCGCGCCGGCCCCTCCGACGCCGGAGATCAGCGAGATCCCCATCATCAGGAGCGCGAGCGCGGCGGCGATCGGCAGCAGCCCCCGCGCCCAGCGGCTCTGGACGTAGAACGCGATCACGAGATAGACCGCGCACCAGGCGAAGTTGACCGGGGTCAGACCCTCGAGCTTGCTCCAGCCGCCGATCGTGACAAGCAGGATCAGCGCCACCGACGTGAGCAGCAGCAGCGCGACGATCGCCTTCGTCGCCCGGCTCGAGGCCTTGGTGCGATTCGGGTAGGTGATCTGCGGCGGCGGGCTGTGCAGGCTCACGGATGCCATCCCCGTGACCCTACAATCTCGCGAGCCCGGAAACCGGGTTCCACGCGCGGGCGTGGCGAAATTGGCAGACGCGCCGGCTTTAGGTGCCGGTGGGCTAACGCCCTTGAGGGTTCGAGTCCCTCCGCCCGCACATCATCCCTCCGGCGGACGACCCGCGCAACGTTCCTGCCCGGTGTCGGCCGGAGCAGGGGAGACAGGACTCGAACCTGCAACCCCGAGCGCCGCTCCGCCGCCGCGATGTGGAGGGCCGACCGTCACCGGTAGGCTCGACCCATGAGCTCGGAGAGTCAAGACCGCAGCTGGGACGCAGCACTCGAGTCGCTGCATCCCGCACTCGAGCCGGTCACGGCCAACAGTCGGTTCGGCGCACTCGGCGGGCTGATGCGGCGGCTGGTCTTTCGCGCTGCGCGGCCCGTGATCTTCTCCGAGCACCAGGTTCATATGGAGCTGGCGGGCGTGATCGCGTCGATCGGGACGCAGGTCGGTCGGCGCGAGTGGTCTCCGCTGATTCCGGACGAGCTGGACCCGAGCGAGGTGGTCGATGTCCAGACGGACGTCGGGCAGTTGTACCTACACCGCGACGACAAAGTGATGACGCCATTCATCTCCGAACGTGGTGTCTGGGAGCCCGACGAAGCCGCGTTTCTTCGCGCCTCGTTGCGGCTGGGGTCTACGTTTCTCGACGTCGGAGCCAATGTCGGCTACATGACGGTGCTCGGCGGTCGAAGCGTCGGAGCCGCTGGTCGCGTCGTCGCGGTCGAGCCTGACCCGGCCAACGTCCGGCTCTTGCGAGCGAACCTCTGGCGTAACGGCGTCGCTGCGAGCGTCCTGCCGCTGGCGGCCTATTCCCACCGAGGTTTCGCAGGGTTCGTTCGCAGCAACGTCAACCGTGGTGATCATCAACTTCACGAGGGGGTCTCGGATGCGCCTCTCGTACCTTGTGCGAGGCTCGATGACCTTCTCGGACCAATCCATGTCGATGTCGCAAAGATTGATACGCAGGGGGTGGACCACGAAGTGCTCGAGGGCATGACCGGCCTGTTCCGCGCAAACCCGAACATGGTGGTGCTCAGCGAGTTCTGGCTCGCCGGCCTCCAGAACCGTGGGATTGATCCGTTCGCCGTTCTCCGCCGGTACGACGAGCTTGGCTTCGCGCTCGGACTTCTCACACAGGACGGAGGAGTACGTTCCGCCGGGCCGCAGGACGTCATCGACGCCTGCCAGGCTTGGGCAGGGCTCTTCGTCAACCTCGTCCTATCCGCCAAGGGCGCCGGCCTACCCTCGCGTGGGCCGGTCATCGCTGGCCCGTAGTCGGCCCTCTTCGGCGGCTCGCTTCTGGAACGATCGAAAGCCACGCGTCGTAGCCAAGGCTCGCGGTCGGTGTGCTGGTGCCGGGCGGCGGCAAATGAAAAAGCCCTGCGCTAGCAGGGCTTTTTCACTACAGGGGAGACAGGACTCGAACCTGCAACCCCCGGTTTTGGAGACCGGTGCACTACCAATTGTGCTACTCCCCTATCGGCCACGGATTGTAGGGGCTCTCGCATGCGCGGGTCGGGCAGCAGCCGACCCGCGGGCGCGGGCGAGCTTGACTCTGCCCTCGCGACGTCGGATCCGAGCTTCCTCATAGGATCCGCACATGCGCTCGCACACCGTCTACCACACCTTCAACACGACCCGGCGGCGCGAGTTCGTCCGGATCACGGACGAGGTCGCCGCCGCCGTTCGCGAAGCTGCGATCGAGGAGGGGATGGCGCTCGTCTGCGCGATGCACATCACGGCTGGGGTGTGGATCAACGACGACGAGCCGGGCCTCCAGGAGGACGTCCTCGAATGGCTCGACAAGCTGGCGCCGCCAAGCTGGCTCGCGCCCGCCAACGAGGTCGCCGCAGAGCTGCTCCCCGATCCAGGCGACTACCGCCATCACCGGGGCGGCGAGGACAACGGCGATGCCCACTTCAAGAACCTGCTCGTCCACCACCAGGTGATCGTCCCGGTCACCGCCGGCCGGCTCGACCTCGGCCCCTGGCAGCAGGTCTTCTACTGCGAATTCGATGGCGGCCGCCACAAGCGCCTCGTCATCAAAGTGCTCGGCGAGTGATCGCGACCTCACCGGCCGCCGGGGTCATCGCGCCGGCCCCGGCAGCGGATACCATGGGCGGGCCCCAGCGGGCGAAGTGTTGTGGTTGCACAGAAGCCTTCCAAGCTTCTAGGGCGGGTTCGATTCCCGTCGCCCGCTCTGGTCGCCGCGGCCCTCGTGCCCCCGGCGCTCGCCGCCGGGGGCACGAGGGGACCGCATGTTGCCGTGCTCCTACCTCCCGTTGATGCTGAACGCGTAGAACCGATCGTTGCCGCTGAACGGCAGGGCCGGCCCGAGGTGGGCGTAGCCGGTGCCCCAGTACAGCGTGTTGCCGACAATCGCCGGCCCGGCGTTGACCGAGGAGCCCGCGTCGAAGCTCCACAGGATCTGTCCGGTGCTCGAGCTGAGGGCGAACATGTCCGGATCCGTCGGACTCGGGTCCATCGACGCGGCGTAGACGACGCCGCCCGCTTCGCTGACCGGCCCGAGTGCGGCGTTGCCACCCGGGACGGGCGTCTGCCAGTCGATCGCCCCCGTCTGGTCGTTCAGCGCAGCCCACGACCCGCCTGCGACGCTCTCACCGCCGGGCGTCGCATACGGGATGCCGAATGGATCGGCTTCGGCGACGTAGGCCTGGGTTCCGTCGTTGGCACTGCCCCACTCGAGACCGCCGAGCGACGTCCCGGGCCCGACCAGCGTGTCCCACACGAGGCTTCCGGTGGCGGCGTTGAAGACCCAGTAGATGCCGCTCTTCTGGCCATCTCCGACGACCGTCTGCGACCCGCCGGCTCCCGAGACCGTGAACAGGTTGGGCGAGCTGCCGCCGAAGTCGAAGTCGGGGCTCGCGGGCGACGGGCACCAGGTCGCGCCGGGCGCGTATCCGACCAGGCAGGCGACGTTCCAGGCGTCCCAGCCCTCGACCTTCTGCCCCCACTCGATCGCGCCGTTGTCGAGGTTGAGCGCGATCACGGAGTCGAAATAGTCGTTCGACGCCGTGCAGTCGGCGTCAGGCGTCGGCGGGTCGGCGCTCAGCGCTGCGTTCTCGCAGGCCACCGCGGCGTCCGGCGCGGTGTAGTTGTTCCCAGTGCCGACGAACACCTGCGCGGTGGCCGGGTCGATCGTCGGCGTACCCCACACGGCTCCGCCGGTGTATCCGCAGCCGGCCGCCGGATTGTCGGACGTGCACGGGGTGTTGCTGTCACCACCGGCCGACGTGTTGGACGGCACCGTGTATGTCTTCCAGAGGATGTTGCCGTGGGTCGCGTTGACGGCGATGACCGCGCCGCGGAAGCTGCAGCACGGGTAGCTTGCGCTCTCGGCGTCGGCCTCCTCGTTGGAAGCGATCCCGACGATCACCACGCCGTCGTAGACGACCGGGTTCGACGTGATGATCGCGGCTGGATTGTTGTCGACCTCTGTGCTCCAGATCAGATTGCCCGTGTACCTGTTGACCGCGAACAGATGGGCGCCGTCAGGTTGGGCGGCGCCGGCGTTGTCGCCGAGGATCAGCTTGTTGCCGTCGATCAGGGGGCTGTTGCGAGAGACCTGGCCTGGCTGGCCGTCATAGGACGAGATCTGGCGCTGCCAGATCAGCGCGCCGGTTCTCGCGTTGACCGCATTCAGGTAGCCGCCGAAATCCGGGAAGTACACGACTCCACCGGCGACGGTCGGGGTTGCGGACACGTCTCCATGCGTCGTGAACACCCATTTGGGCGCCAGCTTCGCGACGTTCGCGGCGGTGATCGAGTTGTCACCCGGCTGCGTGCGGTTTCCCGAGATGCTCTGCGACGCCATCGGCCAGCTCGCGGCGGCGCCCGCAGCGGACGCGGTCGCCGCCGCGACCGCAGCCACCATCACGGCGGTGACAAGTGACCGGCGCACAAGGCCGGTGCGTTGGCAGCCTGCCCTCGGCGAACTTGGGGATCGGAGGCCGAACCTGATACGAGGCAATGCAGCTCCTTTCGGATGATCAGCGATCGATGCCCGTCAGGAACGCGAGCGGGCAGCCGACGCGGTGGCGGCGCTGCGACCCCGCCCGAGCGGCCGTCCCCAGTTGTTCCCCTGAGTAGGCCGACGCTATCCCGGTGGCATCCCCGCCGTCAAGGGCGTTGGGGCCCGTAGGACAATCAGGTTTCGGAATGAGGGGTCCGGAATGAGGGGTCCGGAATGAGGGGTCCGAGGAGCAAGCGGGGCGAGGACGCAGCAGCCGCCCCGCAGCATCGCTGCCCAAGGCGACGAGGACGAAGCATCCGCGCCGCTCATCGAGCGCCGCAAACGAAGACCTATGTGCTCCAGCCGCTGAGCGTTCGTCGGTCGATTCAGGTGCAGGTCGTGGGGTGGGCGCAGCACCAGGCGGGCCATGGGATGCTGAGGCGGCGATCGCCGCAGCGCTACCGGTTGATCGCAGCGCTGCCGCTTGATGTCTGCTCGAGTTGAATGCGCGGTCGCGGCGTCGGTTGCGTGCGTATGCGGCTCGGGCGTCTGGGGCTGGTGGGACCGCGGCGGCAGCGGCGCGGGCGTGTGGGTTGAGGGCCGTTCGGTCGGGCAACCTCAAGTTCCGGACCCCCCCAAACGATTTCGAGGGGTATGGAGCGCAGGGGTCTCTACGACCCCCAAGTTCCACACCCCCCCGTCGCGACCGGGGGGGTCCGGAACTTACGGTTCGTCAGGACGTGACGTGCAGGGGGTGTGGTCTCGGTGGAGACGTTCAAGCCTCGGCTGCCACCGCCGTGCTCCCCGGGGGCTTGGGTGATGGCGAGGCCGCGATCGCCGAGCGCGACCGGTAGAGGGGCGCGGCCGGCCGCTGATCTCCGACGCGGTGGCCGACGCGCTCGGCCTGCGGCTGTTCGGGCATCCGTCCGCAGACGGGTATCAGTGCTCCATGCGCTGCCACTCGGCCTTGTGCAGCTTCTTCGCCGCCTGGTATTCGGCGAGGGCCTGAGCCGAGTCGACATCGCCGAGCGTCGGGTGGCCGGGCACGAGGTCGGCGGCCGCGCCGACGCCGAACTGCTTGGCGAGCACGGCTCCGAGCGACTTGATCTTCATCTCGCCGAACCCTGGGAGAGCGGCGATGTTGGATCGCAGTTCGGTCGAATCCGCGGCATCGTCCCAGACACGTCCCGCGTCCCCTCCGTATTCATCACGGATGTGCGCAGCGAGTTCCTGAACCCGGTTCGCCATCGCTCCCGGGAAGCGGTGGACGGCCGGCTTCTCGCGGAAGATCGGGTCGAGATCGGTCGTTGCGAGAACCGCTGCATCGAGCGATCCGACGCGCTCGCGGATCGTCAGCGGGCCTGCAAATGCCTTCTGCACCGTGACTTGCTGGTCGAGCGCGAACCCGATCAGCAGCGCCATCGGATCCGACGCGAGGAGTGCGTTCGCCTCGTCGGAATCGGTGAAGTGCAGGCGATCTGGGGCCACCTCCGGCATGCTACAGGCGGCCGGCGCCGGCGGCTGCCCGCGCCGGGACGGCCCGAGCAACTCGGTGAACCACCGCTGCCGCACCGGCCGTAAACGTGCTGCAGAAATGCGGAATATGTGCAACGGCCGTGAGGCCGCGCACTGATCTCGTGGCCGTTGCCGCTCGGCACGATGTCTTCCACTCAGGGACCGTCCAGTTCCACCCACCGAGAGGGGAGGAGTTACAGATGCAACGGAAGGTGTTCGACAAGATAACCAGCGCCGCTGGTGGCGTAACCGTGGTCGTGCTGGTGGTGGCGGGCCTGCTGCTCGTCGTCGGCCATAGCTACGTCGACAATCAGGTCCACAACCAGCTGGCCCTTCAGGAGATCTACTTCCCGCCGAAGGCGGTATGGGCGCACACCAAGCAGGGCACCGAGTTCGAAGCGGTGATGAAGCCGTACATGGAGCCGTATTCGGGCCAGGAGCTGCTGACGGGCCCGCAGGCCGAGGCCTACGCCGATCACTTCATCCGCTGGCACCTCTACAACATGCCGTACCACGGCGTGTACTCGAAGGTCAGCGCGGCGGCGATGACCGCTAAGCCCGGCAGCGCCGCGGCGACGTCGCTCTCATCGCTTGATGACACGGTCTTCCGTGGCACCACGCTGCGGGCGATGCTGCTCGAGGCCTTCGCTTTCTGGAAGATCGGTCAAGTGATGCTGTGGGGCGCGATCGCGTCCTTCATCCTGGCCGCGGTCATGGCCGCGCTGGTGGCCGCCGGTCTGGCGCACGCCCGCGCCACGGCTCCCGAGAAGGAGTTGTTCCGGAAGGCACAGTCGGTCGCAACGGCTTCCTGACCCCCACCAGGACCGGTCTGCGAGCTGCGGGTCCGTAGCCCGCAGACGATCAGGACGGCACACGGAGCGCGGCTCGCTGACAAGCGGCCGCGCTCTCGCCGTTAAGGGTCTGGACCGTCGTCACTGGCGGAATCCGGATGGGGCGTGGCTCGGCTGGCCGGCGGCGCGCGGCACGCGGCGCGCCGCTCGCCCCAGCCGAGACGGAGACCGGTCAGGCTTCGACCTCGCGTTCGTCCTCGCCCCACATGA
Organism: uncultured Solirubrobacterales bacterium; assembly: GCA_963709135.1. GTDB lineage: Bacteria > Actinomycetota > Thermoleophilia > Solirubrobacterales > Solirubrobacteraceae > Palsa-465. The sequence goes on from CAVPVI010000019.1 coordinate 456,587, forward strand.
TGTGGAACGCGCCAGGCCGATCGACGCGCTGGTAGGTGTGTGCCCCGAACAGGTCACGGAGTCCCTGGATCAGGGACGCGGGACCGCGAGGTGCGCCGGTAGCCGTCGTAGTAGGCAAGCGACGAGGAGAACGCGGGCGTGGGAATCCCGAGCTCGGCAGCGCGCGCGACGACCCGCCGCCACGGGTCCTGGGCCGCGTCGAGCGCGTCTGCGAAGAAGTCCGCGAGCATCAGGTTCTCGAGCCCCGGCTCCGCGTCGTAGGCCTCGCGGATCCGGTCGAGGAACCGCGCGCGGATGATGCAGCCGCCGCGCCAGATCGTCGCCATCGCGCCGAGGTCGAGCTTCCAGCCCTCGGCCTCGGAGGCTGCCGCCATCTGCGCGAATCCCTGCGCGTAGGAGACGATCTTCGACGCGTACAGCGCGTGCTCGCAGGTCATCTGCCAGGGCGCCATCGCGGTGGAGCCGCGCGCTGCCGAGACCGCCGGCCCGCCGAGTCGTGCTTGCGCGCGCTCGCGCTCTGGCTTGAGCGCGCTCAGCGAGCGGGCGAACACGGCTTCGGTGATGCCGGTCAGCGGCACCCCGAGCTCGAGTGCGTTCTGCGCGGTCCAGCGGCCGGTGCCCTTCTGGCCGGCCGAATCGAGGATCACATCGACGAGCGGCTTGCCCGTCGACGCGTCCACCTTCGCCAGGACCCGCGCCGAGATCTCGATCAGGAACGACTCGAGCTCGGAGCGGTTCCACTCGTCGAACCGCTGATGCGATCTCCGCAACCTCGAGGCCGGCGCCGTGGCGCATCAGGTCGTAGCTCTCGGCGATCAGCTGCATGTCGGCGTACTCGATGCCGTTGTGGACCATCTTCACGTAGTGGCCGGCTCCGTCGGGGCCGACGTACGTGCAGCACGGCGTTCCGTCGACACTCGCGGCGATCGTCTCGAGAATCGGCGCGAGCGACCGCTCGTACGGTTCGCGGTCGCCGCCGGGCATGATGCTCGGACCGTTGAGGGCGCCCTCCTCTCCGCCGGAGACCCCAACGCCGAAGAAGTGGACCCCGTGCCTGCCGACCTCCTCGTGGCGACGCTGAGTGTCACGGAAGTTCGCGTTGCCGCCGTCGATCAGGGTGTCGCCGTCGTCGAGGTGGGGGACGAGCTCATCGATCACCGCGTCGGTCGCCGCGCCCGCCTGCACCATGCTCATGACCACGCGCGGGCGTTCGAGTGCGCCGACGAACTCCTCGACCGTCGCGTGGCCCGACAACGGCCCCTCCCCGCCGTGCTCGGACATGAACCGTTCCATGCGACTTGTCGTGCGATTGTGGACGGCGATCGGGATGTCGTGATGGGCGACGTTGCGGGCGAGGTTCGCGCCCATCGTCGCCAGGCCGGTCAGGCCGAAGTTCGGTGAGGAGTTCATGGATCGGACACTACTCGTGGCCGGGCCCGCTCGGCCGTCTCCCCGGGGCACCGGCGCGGCACCCGGGTGGCAGCACCTCGCGAACGCACTAAGCTGACCGATCATGCAAATGGCAATGGTCGGACTCGGCAGGATGGGCGCCAACATGGTGCGGCGCCTGATGCGCGACGGTCACGAGCTCGTCGTCTACGACGTCTCCCCTGACGCGATCAAGGAGCTCGAGGCGGAGGGCGCGACCGGCGCCGCGTCGCTCGAGGACGTGGTGGCGAAGCTCACGCCTCCAAGGGCGATCTGGGTGATGGTGCCGGCGGCCTTCACCGGCCCGACGGTCGACCAGCTCGCCAAGCTGGTCGACAAGGGCGACGTCCTGATCGACGGCGGCAACAGCTACTACCGCGACGACATCGAACGGGCCGAGGCGCTCGCCGCTGACGGGATCCACTTCGTCGACTGCGGCACGAGTGGCGGGGTGCACGGCCTCGAGCGCGGCTATTGCCTGATGATCGGCGGTGACGACGAGCCCGTCGCGCTGCTGGAGCCGCTGTTCAAGTCGCTCGCACCGGGGGTCGGATCGGTCGAGCGCACGCGCGGACGAACCGGCGAGCCGACGACGGCCGAGGAGGGCTACCTGCACTGCGGGCCGCCCGGCGCCGGTCACTTCGTGAAGATGGTCCACAACGGCATCGAATACGGCCTGATGGCCGCTTATGCCGAGGGTCTGAACATCCTCTACCACGCCAACATCGGCAAGCAGCAGCACGCCCAGGACGCCGAGACGGCGCCGATCCGCAACCCCGAGCGGTGGTATCCGTATGACTTCGACATGCCCGCGGTCGCCGAGCTGTGGCGGCGGGGCAGCGTCGTCGCGTCGTGGCTCCTCGATCTGACCGCGGCGGCGCTCGTCGAGTCACCCGAGCTGGCTGAGTACACGGGCCACGTATCCGATTCCGGCGAGGGTCGCTGGACGGTGCTCGCGGCGGTCGACGAGGGTGTGCCGGCCAACGTGCTGAGCGCGTCCCTGTTCAGCCGTTTCAGCTCCCGCGGCGAGGCGGTCTACGGAGACAAGGTCCTGTCGGCGATGCGCAAGCAGTTCGGCGGCCACGCCGAGAAGCCGGCTGCCGGGAACTGAGCAGCCGCCGCTAACCGCCCGACGGGGGCGCGCCGCCGCTAACCGCCCGACGGGGGCGCGGCGCCGCTAACCGCCCGACGGGGGCGCGCCGCCGAAACCGCCCGGCCCGATGCCGCCGCCATGACCGAGCCGGCCGGCCCAGACCATCTTGGCGCCGAGATCGCCCACCCGGTAGACCATGTACGCCGAGACCAGAGCGAGGACGACGACAGCGACGCGCAGCGCCAGCACGCTCGCCGTCGGGCCGAGCAGGCGGTCTGCGATCACCAGGCCGGTCGGGTTTCCGCCGGAGATGCGATGCGCTGCGAAGCTGAGGATCAGGGTTGCAGTGAACAGCACGAACACGACCGCGAGGATGTGCGCGGCCTGCTGGTGCTGATGCAGGAGGTTGGTGTCGTTCGGGGGAAGCGTGATCACGCTCGCGAGTGCGGCGCCGGCCTGCATCGCGAGGAACGTCGAGGCCATCGCGGCGATCGCGGTCAGGCACAGCAGGATTCCGTAGCGGTCCACCAGTGACGGCCGGGCCACGCATGCGAGTCCGCCGAGCACGCTCAAGGGGATCAGGACGACGGGGACGTGGACGAACAGCGGGTGGGCCGGCAGCCCGCTGTAGATCGTGGTGATCCGGATCGGAAGCGCCAGGAAGGCGGCGAAGCCGAGCAGCGTCAGGACGAATTCCGCCCGCCGCCAGTCGACCTGTCGCGGCGCATGGGTGGTGGCGGCGTCAGTGCTCATGCCACGCAGCATCGGCAGGCCTGGTTAAAGACCTCTAATTGGGTTGTGAGAGCACTCACATCGCAGCGCCGAGCGGGCCGGCCGGCGCGCGCGCAGGCTGCCGCCTCCCATGCGAACATGTGTTCGTATGGAAGCGGAGCCGACGATCCTCCACGCCGACCTTGATGCGTTCTATGCATCGGTGGAGCAGCGCGACGACCCGCGCCTGCGCGGGCGCCCGGTGATCGTTGGTGGCGGCGTCGTCCTCGCCGCCAGCTACGAGGCGAAGGCGCGTGGTGTCAAGACCGCGATGGGGGGCGGGCGCGCTCGCGCGATCTGTCCCGATGCGATCGTCGTACCGCCGCGCTTCGATGCTTATACCGCGGCGAGCAGGGCGGTGTTCGCGATCTTCGAGGACACGACGCCGGTCGTCGAGGCGATGTCGATCGACGAGGCGTTCCTCGACGTCCGTGGGCTCGAACACATCTCCGGGATCCCGTCGTCGATCGCATCGAACCTCCGCCGGCGCGTGCGCGACGAGGTGGGCCTGGCGATCACGATCGGTGCCGCGAGCACCCGGTTCCTGGCGAAGGTCGCGAGCGCCGTGGCGAAGCCCGACGGCCTGCTCGTCGTTCCGCTCGGCGGCGAGCTCGCGTTCCTGCATCCGCTCGCCGTCGAGCGCCTCTGGGGGGTTGGCGTCGTGACCTCGGGCAAGCTGCGAGCGCTCGGCCTGGAGACGGTCGCCGACGTCGCGCGCTTCGATGAGACGACGCTCGTCGAGCTGCTCGGGCGTGCCGCGGGACGGCGGCTGCACGCCCTCGCCCACAACCGCGATCCCGACCGGGTCAAGCCGCGCCGGCGCCGCCGCTCGATCGGCGCGCAGCGCGCGCTCGGGCGCCGCCCGCGCCCTCCCGCTGAGATCGACCAGACGCTGATGGTGCTTGTTGAGCGAGTCGCCCGGCGGCTGCGTGCCGCCGCGCGCGCCTGCCGCACGGTTGTTCTGCGCCTGCGCTTCGACGATTACTCGCGCGCGACGCGGTCGCGGACACTGCTCGAGGCGACATCGCGGACGAGTTCGCTGCTCGCCGTCGCACGCGATCTGCTCGCCCAGGCAGGGGAGCTCATCTCCGCGCGGGGGTTGACCCTGCTCGGCGTCTCGCTGACCAACCTCTGCGACCGCGGTCAGGTCCAGCTCGCGCTCCCGTTCGACCGCGCCGCCGGGCTCGACGACGCGGTCGATCGCCTCCGCGACCGGTTCGGGACGGAGGCGATCAGGCGCGGCTCGCTCGTCGGTCGCGCGCCGGAGCCGTGGGTGCCGCTGCTGCCGGACTGACGCGGGTCCGGGGCGGCCTCCGGCGACCGCGAGCCCGCACCCGTCCCGATCAGTCTGGTGCGTCGACGACCCCGCGCACATACGGATCGAGGTACACGTCGTCGATCTCCCAGGCGGCGCGCCCCGTGCTCGCGAGGAACTCGATCTGCACGGCCTGGCTGCCACCGTCCTGGGTCAGCGGCGCCGCGGTCGCGAGCGCCATCGATGCCGACGGTGACCAGCTGCCGGAGCCGGCCGTCACGACCCCGACCGTCCGCGAGTACGGCCTGCCGTTGGTCCTCCAGATCAGGTCGACGGTCAGCGTCGAGTGCGGATCGGCGCCCCCGCGTGCGAAGAAGCGGAAGGTCGGCATCGTGCGGTCGACGCAGACGACGGGTGACGTCGCCGAGCCACCCGCGATGATCGCGAGGGAGTGCGCATCGGCCACCGAGGCGACGTGGTCGGGTTCGCCCGCGCCGACGACCGACGCCTGGTTCAGCGTCCAGCCTGTCGCGCCGCCCTCGAACGAACCACCGGGGACGAGGCTGTAGGCCGCGTTGTCTCCGAACCGGGCGAACGCGTGGGTCGTCGGCGCCGGCGCGACCGAGCACGCGCTTGCCACCGACGGGGCGAGGCCGACGACGAGGGGTGTCACGGTGAGCAGCGCGGCGACACGGCGACCGATGCGTGCGCGCTGGCTGATGCGGTTGATCGTCGAATCCATGTGATCACGCTTCCGATCGTCGGTCCTCAGGACTTCATCCGCGGATCGATGTACAGGTCGTACACCTGTGTCTCGCCGCTGGAGGTCGGTCCTGTCAGCGCGAACCAGGCCAGCTGCCAGCCGGTCGCCGCGCTCGGGTTGATGTTGAGAATCGGTGACGCCGACCATCCGCTCGCGCCCGTGATCTGCCCGGCCGCGACGAACGAGGGGCTCGAGCTCAGATAGGCGACGTCCAGCGCGACGGTCCCCGAGCCACTGAGGCCCCGCACCATCATGCGCGCGGTCGGGTACGAGTTCGTGACACACGCTCCGGGGCTGATCGCGTAGGCTCCCTCGGGCAGGTCGAGCACGCTGCCGGTCGTCCCGTCGGCGAGCTTGGCCGTCACGATCTTCGCGCCGCCCCCCAGGAGCCAGCCGGTGCCGGCGAAGTTGTCGGCGCTCTCCCCGGGGACGAGCGCGTACTGATTCGCGTCGCCGAGCGACGCGAACGGCGACGTCAGCGCCGGAGACGTGCACGAAGCTGTCGCTTTGGCCGTGAGCGAAGTGAGGACCGCGGCGAGCCCGCTGCCCGTCGCCGCTCCAGCGACCGTCGGGACTGACAGCGCCAGCACGGCGACTCCCGCGCACGCCCCGGCGAGCCTGCGGGTCAATCCGGTCCTATCCATGGCACACACCTTCCGTGGCGAGTGCTGGCAGCCGAGCTATCTCACCCGTGTGAGACCCCTAGCTTTGCGACCCCGGCTCGCGCCGGGTGTGCCCCTACAGCTGTTTGTGACCTGATCGACACGCTAGCGGTCCGATTTCGCTATCACTCTGGTTTCTGGACGTACGTTGGACCTGAACAACCGTCCTTGCAGCAGGTTCGGGCTCAAACCCGGAGCCGCGCACGTCGATCCATCCCTGACGATGTCGCTCGAGCTCGACCTTGCAGACCAGCAGACGTTCGCCGCGACGCTCGGGCGAGAGCAGTCGCGAATGAGCCCGCGTGAACGCGCCGTCGAGCTGCTGGTGATCGCCGGCTTCGTCGCCGCGGCCGCCGGGCTGGCAGCTGCGGCTCCGCCGGCACCGTTCAGGTTGGGACCCGCTGTGCTCTGCATGCTCGTGCTGGCCGCGGCCAGCCGCGTCCGGTTCGAGACGCCGCTCGGATTCACCGTCGCGACGCAGCTGGCCTTCGTTCCGCTCATATTCGCGGTTCCCGTCGCGGTCGTCCCGATTGCGGTCGTGCTCGCGCTCGCGCTCGCGCGCACCCCTGATCTCGTCGCGGGTCAATTGCGCGCGCGGGGGCTGTGGCTGACGGTGGGCAACGCGTGGTTCGCGATCGGGCCGGCGGCGGTGTTCGTGGTCGCCGGCGTATCCCCCGTACATGCGAGCCTGAGCCTGCTCGTGGGAGCGCTGCTCGCCCAGTTCGCGGTCGACTTCGCGATCTCGAGCCTGCGCTTCGGCGCAGGCAACGGGGTCGGCATGATCGCGCAGCTGCGTGAGAACTGGGTCTACGCGATCGACGCCGCGCTTTCTCCGGTCGGGCTCGCGGTCGCCTGGGAGCTTCCCCGGTCACCATTGCTCGCCCTCACCCCGGTGCCGCTGCTCGGCCTGCTGCTGGTGTTCGCGAGCGAACGGCGTCAGCGGCTGCGGAGCCTCCTCGAGCTCAACGAGGCGTATCGTGGCACCGCCCTCGTGCTCGGCGAGGTCGTGGAGGCCGATGACGGCTACACCGGCGAGCATTGCCGGGGCGTCGTCGCCCTCGCGCTCGCGGTCGCCGACCAGCTCGACCTCACCGCCGAGCGGCGCCGCAACCTCGAGTTCGGAGCGCTGCTGCACGACATCGGCAAGATCGCGATCCCGAAGGAGATCATCAACAAGGCCGGCCCCCTCGACGAGGAGGAGTGGCGGTTGATGCGGCTGCACACGATCTACGGCCAGAAGCTGCTCGAACGCGTCGGTGGCTTCATGCGCGACGTCGGCAGCATCGTGCGCTCCCATCACGAGCGCTGGGATGGATCCGGCTATCCGGACGGTCTCGCCGGTGAGTCGATCCCGCTCGAAGCGCGAGTGATCTCCGCCTGCGATACGTGGCATGCGATGCGCAGCGATCGGTCGTACCGCAGGGCGCTCTCCTACGAGGATGCGCTCGCCGAGTTGAGCGCCGTCGCAGGCGCCCAGCTCGATCCCGCCGTCGTCGGGACTCTGATGACGATCGTCACACCGGTCGATCCGGTGCTGATGGCGCCACGGGGCATGCCGGGCGTGGACGACGAGCCGACGACCGCTGCGGATGGCTCCGAGGGTCGCCAGGTTGCGGCATCTGGGGTCGCCGCCCGCCTTGCGGTCCTCGCCGGCGCCGGCCTGCGGATTCTGTTCGGCCGCGCGGAGCCGGCCGTCTCGAACGTGCCCGCGGGGGAGGGCGTTGCCGCGGATCCGGTCGAGCGATTGCTCGAGAACCGGTGGGAATCGCGCGCGCAGGCGAAACCGTCGCGCCGGGAGCTGGCGGTCGAGATGATCGCCTCGGCTGCGTTCCTCGCGATCGCGGTGCCACTTGCCGCCACGCCGTTCGCGCAGGGCCGCCTGCCCGTGCTGCTGACTGTCGCGCTCGTGTGCGCGTACGCGGTCGTGGCGGGCCTGATCCGCTTCCCGATCGGAGCGGGATCGGTGGTGCCGTCGTACCTCGTGCTCGTCCCGATGCTGCTGCTGCTGCCCCCCGGAGCGGTCCCGCTCCTCTGCGCGGCGGCCCTCGCCGCGGGCGCGACGCTCCGGATCGTCGCAGGCGAAGCGCGTCCCAGAGAGCTGCTCTCGTCGATCCCGGACGCATGGCACACGCTCGGGCCCGTTGCGGTGCTGCTGGTCGCCGGCACGCCCCACGGAGCTCCGCGGATTGCCGTGTACGCCGGCGCCCTGCTCGCCGGATTTGCGATCGACCTGCTCGCGTCGACGGCACGCGAGGCCCTCGCGATCGGCGTCGCCCCGCAGCTGCAGCTGCAGGTGATCGGGAGGGTCTGGTTCGTCGACGCCTGTCTGGCGCCGCTCGGTCTCCTGTTCGCGATCGCCGCCCGGGCCCACCCCGTCGCGCTGCTCCTGTCGGTGCCGCTGATGGGACTCCTGATGCTCGCCGACCGCGAGCGGCGGGCTCGCATCGATCAATCCCAGCACCGGCTCGCGCTGCTTGAACGCGAGCGCACTCGACTCCAGGCGGCTGTCCAGCGGCTCGGCGATGCCTTCAGCGCAAAGCTGGACCTCGACGCCCTGATCGACGTTCTGATCGCCGGATCCGTCGACGCCCTCGATGCTGATGCGGGTCGCCTGTTCCATGTTCCCGAGTCGGGCCCGGCGCTCGTCAGGACCGAAGGAGCCTCGGACCTCGCTCCGCTGATGCAGACTGCGTGCGAGGGAGCCCGCGCGACCGGCGGCATCAGTCAGCTCAAGGTCGACGGGGCCTGGTCGCTTGCCGCGGCCCTGCGATTCGGTCCGAACGGCACCGGCGCGCTCGCGCTCGCCCGGCGCGGTCGGGCGTTCGGCCCGGACGAGCAGGAGCTGCTGCTCGGGCTGATCGAACGGGCGCAGCGGGCGGTCGCGGAGATCCTCGCGCACGAGTCGCTCCGCGACCAGGTGCTGACCGACCCGCTGACACAGCTCGGCAACCGGCGCAAATTGACGATCGACCTCGACCAGCGTCTCACTCGGCCCGACGCGCCGGAACTGCTCCTGCTGTTCGACCTGGATGGCTTCAAGACCTACAACGACACGTTCGGTCATGTCGCCGGAGACGCCCTGCTCGCCCGCCTCGCTCGCAAGTTCGCGAACAGCCTGCCGAGCGGCGCCGCCTACCGCCTCGGCGGCGACGAGTTCTGCGCCCTGCTCGCCGCGGATGACCCCGATCTGCGTGATGCGATCGCGGCGGCGGCGGGTGCGCTCGAGGAGCGCGGTGAGACGTTCACGATCACGGCCTCGTGCGGCACCGTGCTGGTGCCGCACGAGGCTGGAACCGTCGACCAAGCGCTGCAGCTTGCCGATGAGCGCATGTACGCCCGCAAGAACGAGCGGCCCTCGGCTGCGCGCGAGCAGACGCAGAGCGTGCTGCTGCGGATCATGAGCGCTCGTCAGCCCAATCGCTCGGGAGACGCTGACGGCTTCCCGGACCTTGCCGCAGGGGTCGGGCGTCGCCTGAGGCTGACGGGCGAAGCGCTCGACGAGCTCGTCCGCGCAGCGGCACTCCACGATGTCGGCAAGGTCGCCCTGCCGGACGACATCCTTAACAAGCCGGGCCCCCTCGACTCAGAGGAGTGGGACTTCGTGCGCGAGCATCCGATCCTCGGCGAACGCATCCTCGGGGCCGCGCCGGCGCTGCGCCCGATCGCCGCGATCGTGCGGGCCAGCCACGAGCGCTGGGACGGCAGCGGCTATCCCGATGGGCTCCGGGGGGAGGAGATCCCGCTCCCTGCTCGGATCATCGCCGCATGCGACGCCTACCGCGCGATCACGAGCGATCGCTCCTATCGAGCGGCCCGCAGCGACGCGGACGCTCGTTTGGAGTTGACGGTTCAAGCCGGCCACCAGTTCGACCCGGTCGTCGTCGCGGCGCTCTTCAGCGAGCTCGATCAACCGGATTCGCGCGGGGACGGCGGTTCGCACGTCTCAGCCCTGCAGCGGCGAGAAGGGCTCGCGGCCGCTGTCGCCGCCCAGGTCGATCGTGTGCTCCAGGCGGACGCCGCCTGAGCGTCCGGACGTCCGGCCGTCGAGACCTCGGGCTGTCTAGACGTCCAGCCGTTCGGCGACAATTGCGGCTGTGAGGGTGTCCGCAAAGGCCGACTATGCGGTGCGGGCCGGGATCGCGATCGCCGCGTCCGACCACGTACCCGTCAAGGCGGAGGAGATCGCCGTCAGGCAGGCGATCCCGCTGACGTTCCTCGTCAAGATCCTCCATGAGCTGCGGATGGCCGGTCTGATCCGCACCCAGCGCGGGCCCGACGGCGGCCACCAGCTCGCCCGTGCCGCCGATGAGATCTCGGTCGCCGACATCCTGCGCGCGGTCGAAGGCCCGCTCGCCGAAGTACGCGGAACTCCGCCCGAGGCGGTCGGCTATGCCGGTAGCGCCGAGCCGCTGCAGCGTGTCTGGATCGCACTGCGGACCAACATGCGGGAGGTGCTCGAGACCGTCACGCTTGCCGACATCGCGGCCGACGCGCTCCCAGCCGCGATCGATGCGCTCGCCGGCAACGAGGACTCCTGGGTCACGCGCTAGCGACGCAGAACTGGTCTCACCCGATCCCCTTGGAGCTGCGCGGGGGAGACATCGTCGACGTGAGGTCGGACAGTCTCGGCGAGCGCTCAGCGACCGGCTGACGCGAGCCGCTCGGCCGCTTCGATGATCACCTCGGGGCGTTTGCAGAAGGCGAAGCGCACGAGGTTCGCAGCAGTTCCGGGATCGTCGTAGAAGACGCCCGTGGGGATCGCGACGACGCCGCAGCGCGCTGGAAGCTGAGCACAGAACCGTCGAGCATCGATCCCGACGTCCGCGTTGACGAAGTAGGTGCCTGCTGGCTCGAACACGGACCACCCCGCGGCCCGTAGGCCTCGGCAGAGCTCGTCGCGGTTCGCCCGCAGTTGGTCGCGCAGGCGCTCGAGGTGAACCGGTGCGAGCCTCAATGCCGCCGCTGCGGCGTGCTGCAGCGGGGTACCACCGGCGAACGTCAGGAACTGCTTGACCGTCCGCACGGCGGCGACGTGCTCGGCCGGGCCCGAGCACCAGCCGACCTTCCAGCCGGTGAACGAGAACGATTTGCCGACGCTCGAGATCGTCAGCGTCCGGTCGGCCATGCCCGGCAGCGTCGCCGGCGGAATGTGCTCACCCGCGTAGATCAGGTGCTCGTAGACCTCGTCGCTGATGCAGACGAGGTCGTGCTCGATGCAGGCGTCCGCGATCAGCGTGAGCTCCGCGCGCGTCAGTACGCGGCCGCTGGGGTTGTGCGGCGTGTTGACGACGATCGCACGGGCTCGTCCCCGCCCGCCGGTGATCGCCACTCTGAGCGCATCGGGGTCGAGCGCGAAGTCCGGCGGGCGCAGGGTGACGAAGCGGGGCGCCGCGCCCGCGAACGCGACGCAGGCCGGGTAGGAGTCGTAGTAGGGCTCGACGAGCACAACCTCGTCGCCGGGTTCACACAGCGCCAGGAGCGCGGCCGCGATCGCCTCGGTTGCTCCGAAGGTGACGAGGACGTCCTCCGGCTCGAGCCCGTAATGCGTCAACTGATGCTCTCGCACCGCCTCTCGGAGCGCGGCGACGCCGGCCAGCGGCGCGTACTGATTGGCGCCGGCGTGCAGCGCCGCGACTGCGGCTTCGATGATCTCGGCGGGGCCGTCCGTGTCCGGGAAGCCCTGCCCGAGGTTGATCGCCCCGGTCCGCTCGGCGAGCGCCGTCATCTCGGTGAAGATCGTCGTTCCGAGCCCGTGGATCCGCGCGGCAGTTCTGAGCACTTCCCGGCCAAGTGTGCCGAATCGGCGCCCGGTACCGGCCTGCGCCGCGCCGCGGCCGCGTCAGCTCATCCCGAGCCCAGGCAGCCGGCCGCTCCATCGGCCGCGAACTCGGCCTCCGAGCAGTAGGCGATCTGAGGCAGATACGGCCCCATCGTCGCCGCGGGCGAACCGCCGGCCGGGACGCTCGCGATCGACTCGGTGAACGCCGGGTCGGCGAGCATCTGGCGGTAGATGATCACGCCGTAGCGTTTGGAGCTCGTGCCCCACGGCAGCCAGTTGACGCCGTCGGCCGCGGTCGCGTTCGGCGGTTGGTCGCTCGGGCTCGAGATCACGAACGTCGCGATCCCGTTGTTCTCGACCGCGTTGAAGTCAGCCACGCAGCCGACGACGACGGGGAATCCGCCCACGTCCTGGCAGATCGACCAGTACCGCACCTGGGCCGGTGACCACGGTGGGGTGCCTGTGTTCGTGTCGGGAAACGTCGGCATCTGCGCCTGCAGCACCACCAACTGTCCGAACCCGGCATGGACCATCGTGCTCAGGTACGCGTTGTCCGGATCCGCGAAGATCCCGGAGATCTTGCTCGTGACCCAGATCGGCTCGGGCACGGGAAAGCTCGCGCGTGCGTGCACGGCGTGCGAGGCGGGCGCGGCCGAGGCAGTCGTCGAGTCTGTCCCTGGCGCGGGCGCCTGAGAGTTGGAGACACAGGGCTGGTTTGTCGCCTCGATCTTGCCGTCGAACGCGACGGTCGTCTGGGGCAGCGGCACGTCACCTTCGGGGCTGGTTGGATCGGTCGGGTCATACACGCGATAGATGATTTCCACCTGGTCCAGCCCGACTGTGCCGGTGTACAAGGTGTTCGGTGCGGGGTCGGACGGCGCGATCGCATTCACGACACTGAGCGTGTACGTGCCGGTGCCCGTCTGACCCTGCTGGAACGGGTTGACGCCTGTTGCAGGTTGGATCTGCGCGTCATACAGGTGGCCTCCGACGACCGCTCCGAGCAGGTGGTAGACGGTGAAGCTCATGTTGCGGGCCTCCGGAAAGGTGCCCTGGATCGTCATCACGCTCCCCGCGAGCGCGGTGTAGGAGGTCGCCCAATAGGCCGCGTTCGTGTCGGTCTCGAGTGTCGTCACGCCGCCGTTGCCGTACTGGGTGCGCCACGAGCACCCACTGCTCGTGCTCGCAGCCGGCGCCTGTAGCGACCCGAGCAGCGCCGACAGCGCACCTGAGTGTGATGCGGCCGGCGCATTTGCCGTGTTCTGCTGCGCCAGGCCCGCCGTGGCGGATGCGCCCGAGGCTGACGCGAGCGACGCCATCGACACCGCGCACACGATCACCACGAGCCTTGGCCGCCGCCGGCCAAGCCCCCCGAAGCTCGACATCATCCCGTTCCTTTCTGATGCGTGGAGCATCCCGCTACGCCGTCGCCGCGGGCCGACATTGGGTTCCTGGTACCCCGCCGCGAGAGAGGGAAACGGTAGCGGGCGACGACGTTGCGTGCGCCGCTTCCCGAGCCGTGACACACGAGCCACCCGCGCCCACACGCGGGGAGCGGATGGCTCGCACACAGAATTCAGTTGCCGACCAAGGCCGGCAAGCCCAGCAGCCCCAGCGTTCCTTGCGGCCGGCTGGCCGGCAGCACCGGCTTGGCCATCGGTCCGGCGTCACTCGACGTCGGAACCGGCTGCGGGCCCGGCGAGCAGGTCTTGTCCCACGGGGCTGCGTTGTCACGCGGCGGCAGCGTCCCGCTCGTCAGGTAGTTGGCGATCGTCCCATCGACGCACAGGTCCCCGGACAGCGAGTCGGCGTGGCTCGTTCCGCCCGGCTCGGCCAGCAGGACGGCGTGCGGGAACAGAGTGCGAACCTCTTCGCTTCCCTCGAACGGCGTGGCCGCATCGAGTGTCTGGTCGATCAGCAGCGCGTTGCTGATCCCGCTGCCGTTGATCGTCACCGGCGTCGAAGCCGGCGCGGGCCAGTAGATGCACGGCGCGTTGAACCACGCGTTGCCCCACGTCTCGAATGGCGCGAACGCGTAGATCGCCCAGTTGTCGACGCTCCACGTGGTCCACGACGTCGGCCATGCCGCATCGGTGCACTCGACACCGAGGTAGACGGCGAACTCGTTGTCGTTCCCCGGCCCATCGACCTCCTGGTAGAGCCCGATCAGCTCGTTGGCCGAGGCCGTGCCGGGGTTGTTGACCCAGTCCGAGAAGGCCTGGGCCCACTGCACCCAGGTCTGCTGGTAGTAGCCCGGGAAGAGGAACGTGTCCGTCCATTCGTCGGGTCCGATCACCCCGCCGGCCGGATTGGCGGCGAGCGCAGCCTCGGTCGAATAGAACGTGTGCTGCACCGCCTGCTCGGTCGAGCCGAGGTGGTAGACGTCGTTGTACTTCGCGATCCAACCGAACCAGATGTTCACGTTTCGGTTGAACGGGCTGTCCTGGTCGAGGTTCGCCTCGTACCAGACGTGGCGCGGATCGATGTTGCTGTCGAGGATCAGGCGCTTGACGTGCGTCGGGAACAGCGTCGCGTACACCTGCCCCAGATAGGTTCCATAGGAGAATCCGTAGTAGCTGATCTGGCTGACACCGAGCGCTTGCCGGATGCTGTCCATGTCGAGCGCGGAATCCTCGGTCGTCAGGTTGTCCAGGAGCTGGGTCTGCAGTGGACTGCCGGCGGCGCACGCCTTTGCGTAGTAGTCCGAGCTCGTCTGCCAGAACGAGAGCAGCGCCGACGTCGTCGGCACGTAGCTCGGGCGGTCCGGCCCGAAATAGTCGGGTACGCAGCTGATCGCCGGGATGCTCGACCCGACCCCGCGGGGGTCGAACCCGATCCAGTCGTAGTCGGCTGCCGCCGCGGTGTAGCCCTCAGCCTGCAGTTCGGAGACCTCGAAGGCGTTCAGGTTCAGACCCGATCCGCCTGGCCCCCCCGGGTTGGTCAGGATCACGCCCTGATAGTCAGCGGCTGACGAAGTGTGCATGATCCGCGAGACCGCGATCTGGATCTGGGGCCCGCCCGGGTCGCTGTAATCGACCGGGACCGACAGGTAACCGCATTGCCCGTTCAGCGCCTGGAGCGACGGATCCGTGCAGGGACCCCAGTTGATCGTTCCGACCCCGGTCGAAGCAGCGGCGCTCGCCGGGACACCAAGACAGAACGCGGCCGCGACCGCAACGAGCCTCACGAACCTTGAACGGAGCACCACACCCTCCCTCTTTGTCATTGCAGCGTCCCAGAGAGACTAGCCTGAATCACGGCTCCCGACACCCATCCGGCCGTCGCAAGAGTGAGGCGACCGCTCCTCACCAGGAGCTCACGACACAGCTCTGCTCGAGGTAGCTCGCGCGGAGCGCCTCGACCTCGTCCCGATCGACCGCGTCGGGCGCCAGCCGGAGGTAGTCGTCGAGCGCGGCGGCCGCCTCTGCCTCGCGCCCGAGCGCCGCCAGCGCGACCGCACGGTTCTGATGCAGGTCGGCGAGCCCGGGCGCGAGCGCGACGGCGCCGTCGAGATCGGCCAGCGAGTGCTCCACTCGCCCGGCCTCGTAGTGCAGGATCGCCCGGCTGGCGAGCACCTCGGGCTGGTCGGGATCGAGCTCGAGCGCCGCGTCGTAATCGCGGAGCGCCGCGTCGGGCTCGCCGAGTGCGAGGTGGGCATCGGCTCGCCCCGCGTATGCGAGCGGCTGCCGCGCGTCGAGGTCGAGCGCGCGGGTGTACGCATCAGCGGCTGCCTGCATCCGACCCATCGCACGACAGCACTGGCCGAGGTTGACGTACACCTCCGGGTAGGGCGGGCTCAGTGAGATCGCCTGCCGGTAGTCGCGCTCTGCGTCTTCGAGGCGGTCGCAGGCGAAGTACAGGGCTCCGCGATCGTTGTAGTACTCCGAGTAATTGGGATCCATCTCCATCGCTGTGGTGAAGTACTCGATCGCGAGCTCGACAGGCCCGACCTGCGCGTGCACCTGACCGAGGTTGAACAGCAGCACCGACCGGTGCAGCTGGTGGCGGTCGGGCTCGAGGTGGGCCTCGAGCCGCGCGATGCCGTCGCTGCAGAGCCGCAGCGCTTCGTCGACGCGCCCCTGGCGGACCCGGACGAGTGCGAGTCCGTTCATCAGGAACACCGTCTGGAAGTGGCGCTCCTCGGCCGGCAACTCAGCGCGCGCGACGGCGGCCAGCGCCTGCTCGAGCAGGGCGTCGGCGCGGTCCTGGTCGCCTGGCTTGAGGAAGCGGGCGTAGAGCATCGCCAGGAGGTAGCCGAGGTAGGCGACGTCAGCCGGATCGTCGACCCGGGCGTGGGCCTCCTCCAGCAATGGCCGCATGTGCGCGGCTCGCTCGAGTGGTACGTGGCAGAAGAACAGCAGGAGGACGGCCTTGACGTACATCGGCCGGTCGCGTTCCCACAGTTCCGGGAGCGCGGCCTCGACGCTCTCTGCGTGATGTGCGGACGCCTCGTACAGGCCGGCGTGGTTGAACGCCGCCATCGCCCGCAGCTCCCACCGCAGCGCGCGCTCAGGCGTCTGGCTGTGGCGCCACGCGTCGATCAGCACCGGCAGCCGCTCAGGTGGGAGCGCGCCGCGGTCGTGGAGCTCCTCCAGTTCCAGCGCGCGCCGCTCCGCGTCGGCTGGACCCCGCCAGGCTGCGTCAGGTCCGGCGACGGTGCCGCTGGGATGCAGGGCGGCGCGACGCCCGGGCCGGCAGAACTGAGCGGAGACCGCGGAGCTGTTGCCGGGGTCGACCGTGAGGAGCATGCGGACTCCCAGTGCCGAGCCACGGCGACGATCGAGCTCGCTGAAGAACCGCTGCACGAGCCCGGTTGCGCGGTCATAGCCGTCGCAGGCGAGCCACCAGCCGGCGGGTCCCAGCAACCGGTCGTAGGACTCGCACAGCTCGATCAGACCGTGGAGGCAGCGGTACGCGCGGTCGGCCGCGTAGTTGCGGGTCCGTTCGTCGGAATCGACCGTGTCGGTCAGGCTCCGGCGGTAGCTCAGCTCGTCCCGGAGCTCGGGACAGACCATCGCGATCTCCTGGGCGTGACGTTCGATCAGCTCGGGTGCGCTGTCGCGCAACTCGGCCACGATCGCGGCGACGATCGTCTCGATGCCGGCCCAGATGCCGCCGCGCTCCGGTCTGCAGTCGAGCTGCCACAGAAGCGCGCCCCGCGGGGCGCGCGCGAGCCACCGGTCGAGCGCCGCGGCCCGCACGGCCGAGTCGGCGGACTCGAGCACGGTCGGGCGGGGCGCAGCTGAGTCTCGCGAGGTGGTGACGTGCTGGGTGGTCATGCTCTCGTTTCCTTTCGGCCGGTGGTTTGGTGGAGCCCCCTGAGCCAGAGCAGGAGGCCGGCGAGGACCGGCCCGCAACTCAAGGTGGCGAGCGTCGCGAGATCGATGAAGTCGTAGTCGGAATGTGCGCCCGCGAGTGCGCGCCCGACCTGTTCGGCGTAACCGCCGAGCACCGGCACGGTGACGAGCGCGAGTGAGGCGACGGCCGCTGCGCGCCCGATTGCCCACACGCCGGCGTAGATGCGGATCGCTCGCCGCTCGTGCGCGGGCAGCGCGCACTGGTCGATCGGGGCCGGGCGGCGTCGGGCTCGTGCGACCAGGTTGCGCAGGAGGTCCTCGGTGTCTCCGAGCAACCGCTTGCAGTCGAGTGCCGTCGCGATCACGTAGTAGAAGTCGGTGCGGACGAACACGAAGCACTGCCACAGCAGACGTGTCAGGTATGTCCACAGCGCAGCGCCGAGCAACTGGCGCGTCATCGCCGAGAATGCCAGCCAGCCGTGACCGGCCGCGGCGAGCAGCCCGATCAGCACTGCCGCCGTTGCGGCGTCGACAAGCGGCCCAGCGAGCAGCGCGACGTATCGCCGGGAGCGGGGCACGAGCCAAATCGCCGACATGTCAGTCTCGGCCACGAGGAACCACAGCCGGTGACCGATCCGGATCCGGGCGGGGACCCGCTCGGCGCGCGCCGCGACCAGGTGGGCCAGTTCGTGGATCAGCAGCCCGGTCAGCGCGATCGCGAACGTCAGCACGCTCAGCAGCGCCGCGTGCTGGCGGAAGACCAGCACCGATGGGCCGGGGACACCGCCGGCGACCGTGGCGACGACGCCGCCGGCGACGCTGAGCAGTGTCAGCAGGGTCAACAGCGGCCGGGATGCGAGCCGCCGTGCGACCGGCGTCGAGATGACAGTGGACGGTGGCGCGGCCTGCGGCGAGGTGTGGCCGGTCTGCCCGGTGCCAGGAGCGAGCACGAGCCCGGCATCCAGCAGCGCGGCGAGGAAGTCCTCGATATCCGGCTCGGCGCCGTGGCGCTCGCCGAACAACGCCGCCGCCTCGCCAACGGTGCTTCCGCTGACGAGCGCGTCGAGGATGTCGACCGCTTCGGTCGGGATCGACACGAACACACCGAGCGACGCGCTGCCGATCGTCGTGAGGTCAGTCTCGACGCGCCGCTCAAATGGCACCACCGTCACCTGTGAGTCGGTTGAAAACGAGGTCATCTGGTTCTGACTGGATGGGTTCGAAAGGGAAGGTAGGCTGGTGGGAGTCACGCCGAGCGGCGACTCCCACCAGTCCGGATCGCTGCGAGCGCCGGGCGATCGCAGCAGGAGCGCCGACTAGAGGCGCACGCAACCATGCGCGTACAGGGCGGCCGTCGTCTTGACGGTTTCGAGTGTGCGGACTGAGATCTTCTTCACGGTAAGTCACCTCCTCTCACGGGATCGAGTGAGGTCGGATTAGCTATGAAGAGGCCGCTGTCGCCACCCTGATACACACAGCTGTTGTCGCGTGCCTGCGCAGCCTGCATCGACCGCGAATCCGCCCTTGGAGCCTGGAGCGGGCCTTGCCGGCCGGCCGGCTCGAGCGGTGCTACGTTGCTGGGCGTGGCAGAGGAGTTCCCTCCGGCAGGCCAGTTCGCGTATGAGTTCGTGGAGTTCCTGCGGGCGATGCACGAAGCCGCCGTTGCGCCCGACAGCCCGTGGGTCGAGCGGCTCCGCGCCCATCTCGGGATCGACCCCGGCGGCCTGCCCGTCACGACCAAGACGTTCCGTGTGGCAGACCGGCCGAATCTGCAGTTGGGCCTTGAGGCGCTGCTGCCAGACCGGGAGACGATCGGCGTGCCGGGCCAGTTCGTCGAAGGCGGCGAGGGCTTCGCCGGGCTGCTCGGTCGCCATGGTGCTCACGGGATGCTCCGCAGCACTCCGGTCCAATACGTCGACCTCGAGGTCGGCGACGGGAGCGTGATGCAGTGCGTGTCGGGCGCGCTGCTGCTCGCTCACTTCGACGGAGATCCGGTGGCGCTGCTGATCGGGCAGGGTTCGCGGCATCTGGGGCCGGGGATGGGCGGCGGGCCGCCGGAGGTTCGCATCGAGACGATCTCAGCCCGTGAGGGGGCGGCCTCGCGTCTGTTCGCGGCGCTGCGCATGGCGATGCTCGAGCACAACGTCTTCCGCGGGCGCGTCATCTCACTGACCAACTTCGGGGCGGTCGTGTTTCACCCCGTCCCGGAGGTCTCACGCGACGCGGTGATCCTGCCCGACGGGATGCTCGAGCGGCTCGAGCAGCATGCGATCGGGATCTCCACGCACGCCGCGCTGCTGCGCGCGGCCGGCCGCCACCTCAAACGCGGGATCCTGCTGCACGGTCCGCCCGGTACGGGCAAGACGCTCACGATCAACTACCTGCTGACGACGACCGCCGGTCGTACGACCGTGCTGCTCACGGGCGGCGCGCTGCCGTGGATCGAGGCGGCGTTCGGGATCGCCCGCGAGCTCGCGCCCTCGACCGTCGTGCTGGAGGACGTCGACCTGGTCGCCGCCGAGCGGTTCACCCGCAACAGCGGCGGGGTGCTGTTCGATCTGCTCAACCAGCTCGAGGGGCTCGAAGAGGACACCGACCTGCTTGTCGTGCTCACTACCAACCGCCCGGACATCATCGAACCCGCGCTTGCGGCCAGACCGGGACGCGTTGATCTCGCGCTCGAAGCGCCGCTGCCCGATCCGGACGGACGCCGGCGCCTGCTCGAGCTCTACGCCCATGACATCGCGCTATCCGGCGGTGAGCTGGATGAGCTCGTCGAGCTGACCGAAGGCGTCACCGGAGCGTTCATCAAGGAGCTGATGCGCCAGGCGACCCTCCGCGCCGCCACCGCCGGCAAGACTCCGACCGCGGCCGATGTCAAAGCCATCGCCAGAGAGCTCCTCGACGAACGCGCAACCCTCACTCGACGGCTCCTCGGCCATGGCCCGAGCGACGACATGGACCTCGGCCAGCCGCTCCCGACGATGGCCCGGGCCGTGACCGCGGCAGGCTTGCGGCCAGGACCCGGCGTCGCCCATCCACTCCGCTGACCCGACGGGCGCGGGCCTCACGTGGGTAGCGGTGCCGCTGGTCTGTCGGACCAGCGGCACCGTGCAGCGTCTGCCCAGATCTCAGGAGAAGTAGTGGCCCGTCTCCACGTCCTCGACCCAGCCCGGGTGGGTCGGCTCCCAGCCCAGCAGTTCGCGGGTCCTGTCGTTTGAGGTCGGGTTGTCCAGGCCGGCGAAGGCGGCGAGGAAGCCGAGGTACTGCGGCGCCTCCTCGGCGGTGATGCTCTTGGTCTCGATCCCGAGCTTGCCGGCGATCGTCTCGGCGATCACCTTGCGCGGGATACCCGTGTCGCCCACGCCATGCAGCGTCGAGCCGGCGGGAGCCTTCTCCAGCGCCAGGCGGTAGAGGACGCCGATGTCGTAGGTGTTGGCCGCCGGCCAGACATTGGAGCCGTCGCCGGTGTAGGCCGCGGCCCCGCTCTCCTGGGCAAAGCCGATCAGCGCGTGCGTGAAGCCGTGGTGGTCGAGATCGCTGTGCACCATCGGCGCGAGCCGGACGACCGAGGAGCGCACGCCCCGCTCGGCCGAGCGCGATCGTGTAGTTCGCCGCGTCGGTCCGCGGACCACCCTCGGACTGGTCGTCCTCGGTGCCGACCGGCGCGGCCGGTGATCCCGGCCATGGCGAGCATCAGGGTGCCGCCGGTCGACACGAACGGCTTGCCGGTGCCGACCAGGGCCTCGCCGATCGCCTTGTGGGCCGCCATGTCGGAGTCGACCGCGCCCATGAAGTCGCCGGTCCGCATCGCCTCGTGCTTGAAGGCGAGATGGATGACGCCGTCGGCCTCGGCGGCGGCGGCCGCCAGAGCCGTCGAGGTCGTCGAGATCGCCGCGGCGGACCTCGGCGCCGATGCGCGGCAACGGCCTCGGCCGAAGCGTCGGAGCGGGCGAGGCCGACGACCTGGTGGCCGTTGTCGAGCAGTTCGGGGATGACGGCGGCGGCGATATGGCCTGAGGCGCCGGTTACGAATACGCGCATTGGAATCTCCAGTCGGTCGAGGAATGTCACTTGGTGTCATCACCATAGCATCCCGATGGCACTTGGTGTCATCAACTACGCTCAGGTCGATGTCACGCTGGAAGCCGGACGCACAGGGCCGCCTGATGAGCGCCGCGATCGAACTGTTCGACGAGCAGGGATATGAGGCGACGACCGTCGCCGAGATCGCCGAGCGCGCCGGGCTGACCAAGCGCACCTTCTTCCGCTACTTCTCGGACAAGCGAGAGGTGCTGTTCAGCGGCAGCCAGGAGCTCCAGCGCCTCTGGCTGGACGGGCTTGCCGCCGCGCCGGCGGAGGCGAGCCCGCTCGCGGTCGTGACGGCCGGACTCGATCCGGTCGCGGAGATGTTCAGCGAGCGCCATCCCTTCGCCCGGATCCGCGCTCAGATCATCGAGGCCAACCCGGAGCTGCAGGAGCGCGAACTGATCAAGCTGCAGAGCCTCGCCGCCGCGATCAAGCGACGCGCTGGTGCAGCGGGGCGTCTCAGTGAACGCGGCGATCCTCGCCGCCCACGCTGGCGTGACCGTCTTCCACGTGGCATTCGCTCGCTGGGTCGCAGCAGGACGACCCGACCGCGTTCCGGCGGCTGATCGACGAGTCGCTGGACGAGCTGCGGTCGGTGACCGCCGCTTATTAGGCGCGACCGGGAACGCCTGGCCGTGACAACCGGCGCCGGTCGGCCGGCCGTGTCCGAGGCGCAGCTTGACGACCCGACTGCGGCGTAGCCTTTGACAGCACGGATGAAGCAGGCTCGGCGGTGAACGAAGCCAACTCGAGCGGAACGCTCCGGCGTCTCGTCGCAGATCCGGCCCACGGCCCGCTCCCGGCGCTCATGCTCGTGCTCACTGTCTTGACGGGCGTGGTCGACGCGGTGAGCATCCTCAGCCTCGGTCGGGTGTTCGTCGCGAACATGACCGGCAATGTCGTCTTCGTCGGGTTCGCCCTTGCCGGTGCCCGTGGGTTCTCGCTGCCGGCCTCGCTGTCTGCCCTCGCCGGCTTCCTTGTCGGTGCTGCCGTTCTCGGTGCCGCCGGCGAGCGGGTGGGCACGCATCGCGGTCGCCTGCTTGCCGGCGCCGCCGGCGGCGAGCTGCTGCTGGTTGTCGGTGCGCTCTTCACGTCAACCCTCGCGGGCACGCATGCTGCTTCGGGGGCGAGGGACGCCATCGCTGCTCTTCTGGCGTTGGCAATGGGGCTGCAGAACGCGGCCGTCCGACAGCTCAAGGTCTTCGATCTGACGACGACGGTCCTCACCATGACGCTGACGGGCATCGCTGCGGACGTTCATCAAGGCGACCATTTCGCCGTCGTCCGCCGCGTGCTGGCCGTCGCAGTGATGCTCGCCGGCGCCGTCACCGGGGCGCTGCTCGTCCTTGACGTGAGCGACGTGGCCGCGCTCGGGCTCGCGGTGTGTCTGCTCGCGACCGTCGTTGCCGGCGCGATCGCTTCGAGCCGCTCGCCGGCACCGTGGCAGCACGCGCCCCGCGCCTGAGCCGGCTCCACGTCCGCTCGTATGGACGGCTGACGCTGATCGATCTCGCTCCCGGGCTCGGCGGCACACGAGCCATGGCTCGACCCGCACTTGGATACAGAAAGTGCCCTGGGAGGGCGCTTTTTGTATCCGAGTGCCGGGTCAAGGCCTCCCAGGCCACGAACGGGACCGCACGAACGACGGCTGTCTTGTCTGAGCCGGTCGAACAACGCCGTCCGCCGCCTCTGCGGGAGATCCGTTGCGGAGCGCGGCCTCGCTGGCCCCGGGCGCGCACCGCGTGGAGACGATCGGCAGGCGCCGGGCGGATCATGGACTGGGCGTCGTGAGCTGCTGAGAGCGCGCTTGGAGAAAGCGGCGCTCGATCGCGTTGTCGGTCAGTTTGATCGCTTCGCGGTAGGCGTCCACGGCTTCGGCGTGTCGCGCGAGGCGGCGCAGGAGGTCGGCGCGGATCGAGTGGTAGTACTGGTAGCCGTCGAGGTCGAGCCTCTCGATCAGCTCCAGGGCCGGTGCGGGGCCGTGCACTTCGGCGAGCGCGACGGCTCGGTTGAGCGCGACGATCGCAGACGGCTGGCTCGCGTGGAGCTGATCGTAGAGGGCCAGGATCTGTGGCCAGTCGGTGTGTGCGTACGAGCGCGCGTCGGCATGGACGGCGTTGATCGCTGCTTGCATCTGGTAGACGCCGGGAAGATTGGCGCGCAGGCAACCACGGACGAGATCGTGCGCCTCGGCGATCAGCGTTCGGTCCCACAACTGCCGGTCCTGGTCGGCGAGTGGCACGAGATCGCCCCCGGCCGTTGTGCGGGCCGGGGTGCGCGCGTGGGTCAGAAGCATCAGCGCGAGCAGCCCCTTGATTTCGAGTTCGTCGGGCATCAGCGCCGTCAGCAGCCGCCCGAGCCGGATCGCCTCCTCGCAGAGCTCGACCCGGATCAGCCGGTCGCCGCCGCTGGACGCGTATCCCTCGTTGAAGATCAGGTAGATGACCGCGAGTACAGCGGCGAGTCGGTCGGGCAGGTCGGCTTCGTCCGGAACGCGGTACGGGATCCGCGCGTCGCGAATCTTGCCCTTCGCGCGCACCAGTCGCTGCGCCATCGTGCTCTCGCTGACCAGGAACGCGGCGGCGATCTCGGCGGTCTGCAGCCCACCGAGCAGCCTGAGCGTCAGGGCGACCTGCGCGGGCCGGCCAAGCGCGGGATGGCAGCAGGTGAAGATCAGGCGCAGGCGATCGTCGCGCACCGGACTCTCCGGCTCCCGATCCGTCCGACGCTGCTGAGCGAGCAGGCGGTGAGCTTGCTCGTGGCGCTGTGTTCGCGAGGACTCGCGACGCACCCGGTCGATCGCGCGGTTGCGCGCGGTCGTGATGATCCACCCCGCCGGGCTCGGCGGCACGCCGGCCACCGGCCAGCGCTCGCACGCGATCGCGAACGCATCCTGCACCGCGTCTTCGGCGACGTCGATGTCGCCGAAGACGCGGACCAAGATCGCGACCGCACGTCCGTGCTCCTCGCGAAACACGCGCGCGACGTCACCGTGGTCGAGCAGCCCAGTCAGCCCTGCGGCTCCTCTTGGAATGGGCGAACCTCCACCGGGATCCGGCATGCCCGCGCGGCCTTCCGTCCCCACGCCAGCGCCGCGTCCAGATCCGGCGCCTGAATCACCCACAGCCCACCGATGTGCTCCTTGCCCTCCAGAAACGGGCCGTCGGTCATGAGCACCTCACCGCCTGACAGCTTGAGCACTGTCGCGGTGCTTGACGGATGCAGCCCGCCGGCGAAGACCCACGCCCCGGCGGCCTGGAGCTCGTCGTTGACCGCGCCGACGTCCGCCATGATCTGCTCGATCTCGGCAGGCGCAGGCGCGCTTTCCGAGACATCCGGGTGATACACGCTCAACAGATACTGCTTCATCCCACCAGCCTCCTCTACATCGTCGGGCCGGCCCATTGCCGGCCCGCTCGTCAACTACACGAACACACGCCTCCAAAATCGACATCCCGACATCCCAACATCCCAACATGACCCGGAAGCGGTCCGTCCGAGCCGTGCAAACTCGCCATCGCCATCGCCATCGCCATCGCCATCGCCATCGCCGTCACGCCCGCCCGACGGGGCTCGCCAAGAGGGCCGAGCCCCAGATGTCGGCGGCGAGCGGCGGGCGCTGCTGCTCGCCGGTCACAGCCGTGCTCGCAGTTCATGAAGGTCAATTCCCGCAAGTCGCAATGCTCTGGGCACTCGGCCGTGTTCACTACCGAGGACGCCGAGCAAAAGATTCGCGGCCGTGATCTGTCGCTGGCCACGTGCGGCGGTGACGGTCAGTGCGCGTTGAATCGCGAGCTTGGCTGAGGCCCCAAGCTTGGCGTCTTCTGTTCGGCGGGTGGACGCCGGAACGTCATAGCCCGCGAGGTCGATGCCGACGGCGGCAAGACTCTGTTCCTCCTCGGTTGCGAGTGCAGCGACGATGTCGTCGTGGTCGAGACCCAGATTCCGGATCTCGGGCGTCAGGCTGAGTGCGAGTAAGAGGTGCTCGGCCCGAACTGATGTCTGTCCATCGGCTCGTGCTTCTTCCCAGGCTGTCCGGACGATCTTCCGTGTGTCTGCTGCGAACCGCTCGAACATCCCTAACTCCGTTCGGTCTGGCCGGCGGGCCGGCGGACGTGCTTCTTGTGGACCGCCTGTTTTGTGACGCCCAGCGCCTCGGCGATCTGAGAGAAGGTCCAGCCCTCGGCCAAGGCCCGTTCAACGGCGGCAGCCTCCACTCGGTCGGCTAGTCGACGGAGCGCACCAACGGCTGCGAGCGCATCGGCGGGATCGGCTGGGAGTGTGGGAGGGGCGGTGGCCATTGTGCGTCAACTGTAGTTGACGCATGGCGACTTGTCAACCTTGGTTGACCGCGGCTCTCGACGCACCGAACGCCTCGGGCGACGCTTGAACGTGAGCCGCCGGTCGCCGGTGCGGGCGTGGCGTTGCCGATGCGGCTCTCACGGCAGGAGGCTCATAGCGGAAGTCACGGGCCTGGATCGCGCAGGCGCTGGTCCCCGGGGTTCGTGGATGGGTCACGCTTGGTGGCGGGTGAGCGGTGCTGGAGCGTTCGTTGGCGGATGCTGGTGATGACAAACAGGCCTGCGGTGGCCAGAGGGGCCACCCCTCCGAGGTCACCGACCGCGAGCAGCGCGATTCCGCCTGCGATCAGGGCGGCGGCGAGAAGAGTTTGCTGCCAGCGGGGTAGGTAGCGAGCGGACTCGAGGGCCTGTCGTGCTTGGAACAGAGCTCCGTGAGGCATCAGGTCGGCTGTCGCGGTCGCGGGTCGAGCGCCTGCATTCGGACCGATAGTATCGCAGCCGATACATCGGTAACGATACTTGCCGGTCCGCAGCCGCCTCACAGGGACGATCCTGAGCCTTCTGCTCTGGCTGACGGTCGCGCCGAAGCGGAAGCCGCCGGACAGACCCGCGGCGCGCGGCAGCCGCCCGTCTGCCGGCGGTCGATCACAATGCGGGCGTGTCGATTGTGGTGATCGCGCTGCCGGGTGGCGAGGGCGTCGTGCGCCGCGAGGACGGAGAGCTCGTCTTCGCCCACGACGTCGCCCAGGATCGGGGGCAACCGCTGCGGCCCTGGGACCACATCGACCGAGGAGCCACACGGCAACGAACTCGCCGCAGCCCGCAGCAAGCTGCGGATGTGGGTGCACGAGGACGTGGCGATGGAGGGCGACCCTTCGTCGGCGAGCGAACTCTCCGACGCCGCGACGACCCTGTCGTTCCGAGCTGCCGACCGCCGCCGCCGTGCCGCTACGCTCGCCGCCGCCCGGTCTGAGACCCAGATCGTGATCGACGGGACCGCACATCCGTTCACGACGCTCACGACCCCGCGCGGCCGGTGGGTCGCCGTCCGCCGACACCACAACCTCACGATCACGATCGCCGCCCGCGACCTCGAGCCCGGCGCCCTGGTCCTCGAGCCACTCGCCAACCCGACCGCCAGCCTCCTCGGGCCGCAGCCCGGCTGAGCCGGCCGGAGACCACCAGCGCCGGCGCGACGCTGCTGGCGGAGACCTTCGCCCAAGCGTGGTGTGCGCGCCGCTCATTCCGCGATCTGGCCGACGCCTCGGCCGCGCCTTGTGTGAGGACCGAGAAGTCGCACAGCCGGTTGGTTAGGCTGGCGCTGGATGAGCGGATATCTCGAGGAGAATCGGGCCCGCTGGGACGAGCGTGCGGCGGCGCACGCGGCATCACCCGGGTACGCGGTGGAGCGCTTCGTGGCCGACCCGGACTTCATCAGCGACGTTGTACGTTTCGATCTGCCGCTGCTGGGGGATGTCTCCGGGTTGCGCGGACTGCATCTGCAGTGTCACATCGGCACTGACACGATCTCGCTCACCCGGCTCGGCGCACAGATGACGGGGCTCGATTTCTCTGCGGCCTCTCTCTCCGAGGCACGCGAGCTCGCCGCGCGGGTCGGTGCTGACGTCGAGTTTGTCGAATCGGAAGTGTACGAGGCGGTCGCTGCCCTCGGCGCATCTCGATTTGACCTCGTGTTCACCGGCGTCGGTGCGATCTGCTGGCTGCCGTCGATCCGTCGCTGGGCCGCAGTCGTCGCCGAGCTCCTCGCTCCCGGCGGTCGGCTGTTCATGCGCGAAGTGCATCCGGCGTTGTGGGCGCTCGACGACGAGCGCGATGACGGGCTGCTCGTTGTCGATCACACCTACTTCGAAACCGCGGATCCGAACATCTTCGACACACCCGGCACCTACGTGGAAACCGACGTCGAGTTCACACACAACCGGGAACACGTATGGAACCACGGTCTCGGCGAGACGGTCACCGCACTACTTGACGCGGGCATGGCGCTGACCGGCCTGGTCGAGCACGACAGCGTCCCGTCGGAGCAGCTCCCCGGAATGATGGTGCGGATTGGCGCCAAGGAGTGGCGGCTCGCCGAGCGGCCGACACGCCTCCCACTCAGCTACACGCTGCAGGCGGTCAAGCCCGCCTGACCGTGCAGGTCGGTCGCCGACGGCAGGGGGATCGAGGGGACCACGGCGATGATTCCTCCCAGGAGTGAGGGATCAGTCGTTGCCTGGTCCGCTCCCGCTGCCTTCACCCACCTGCCGCACCCAGCGCGTCAGCTCACACCCGGCCGGGGTGGGGCATTTCCGTGATCAGATCCGCGGACAAGACCGAGATCGCGGGCATCGCGCGCGACCTGCACCGGCACTCCGCCCTGCAGGATCGCGCCCCCGTGGTGTCCTCTCAGCACCAGCGGTCCGACTCCGGAGGCGACCAGCCCGACTCCGACTAGGACAACCACGAGCACGAGCGCTGTGACGACGCGGAGGATCGATGGTTTTCGGCGTGAGCCAGCCATGCCAGACGTCGACCCGACCACTCCCCGCGCAGTCGCCCAGCTGGCGGCGAACGACAGGGGATCAACGGCGCCGCGGCCGAGTACATCCTCAGCTGAGGCGCCCTCCGCCTCGGCTTCGGCGAGATCCGCGGCGAGCTCTTCGGCCATCTCGTCGGCAATCGCGTCGGTGACACCGAGCCGCCTCCATTCCCGCCGGCATTCGGCAACAAACCGATTCATTGCTGCACCTCCGCTTCGATCGAAGCCAGCACGGCGTCCACTGCATCACGTGCGGAGCGCCAATCGGCGACCCCCGCCGTCAGCACACGATGCCCACGCCCAGACGTGCGGTAGTACTTCCGGGCCCGTCCTTCCTCGCTGGACTCGCGAAACGTCTCGAGCAGACCGTCACGCTCCAACCGGCCGAGAAGGGGATAGATCGAACCGTCGCTGACGATCGAAAGGCCGCGCGAGCGCAACCGTTTGGTCATCTCGTAGCCGTACGCGGGAGCCTCATCGAGGACGGCCAGCAGACAAAGATCCAAGACGCCCCTGAGGAGCTGCGTTCGACGCTGCTCAGCACTTGCCATGCACTGCAAGGTATCAGCAAATGGCTTGCAGTGCAAGACATCGGTGAACGGCCGCAATCAGGAACGGGACTGGAAGCCGGCGCAAACCACCGCCCCCCCAGTCGGATAGCAGAGCAGAGGACAGGATCGACCTGGTGCGCCGGCGCCGGCGGCACGGGCGCGCCACTGTTGGTCGCGTCGCACAGCCCGTTCCGGCACTCTTTGATCGGCTTGCACGCGATCGATCCGTGACTATAATTCTAGTCATGTCAGAGACGCTCTCGCTTGCTGCGGTGAAAGCCCGATTCTCGGAGTTGGTCGACCGGGTTGAGCGTCAGCAGGACCGTGTCGTCGTGACGCGGAACGGCAAGCCGGCCGCGGTGCTCATCAGCGCCGACGATCTGGAGAGCCTTGAGGAAACACTCGCGGTGATGTCCGATCGCTCTATCGCCGCTCAGATTCGCGAGAGCCAGAAGGCGATCAACGCAGGTGAGGGTGGCACGAGTCTCGACGATCTGCGCGCCGATCTCGAGAACCGCCGCTCTCGCGCTCAGTGACCGACCCGCTCTGGCGGGTGGAGGTGATGGCGCCGGCACGACGAGAGTTTGACCGCCTCCCGATCTCCGTGGCTGCCGCGATCTTGGCAACGCTGGACGCGATCGCCGAAAACCCGAGACGGCTCGGGAAGCCACTGATGCTCGAGCACGAAGGCCGTTACTCGGCCCGGCGCGGGCCGTACCGGGTCATCTACGAGCTCGACGACGAGCAGCTTCTCGTGCGCGTCGTGGCGATCGGGCACCGCCGCGATGTCCACCGGCGACGCTGACGCCCCGATCAACGACCTCCTATGCCAGGGTTTCAGACTGGCCAAGGGTTCCGAGCGGCGCCTGCTGCGTCTGCGATCCAGTCGCCGCGATTCGGAGGCGCTGGCCGGGCGCTTCCAGGGACGTCCCATCGCTTGCCGTGCTGCGGGCCGGGGTCACGGCCACGGCCATCCCACTGCTTACCCGGACTTCGAGGCGGGGTCAGAGCCACGAGCAGGAGCGGGAGTGGAAAGCCTAGGAAGAGTGGCGAGATGAAGATCGGGGCGAACGGAAAGCCCATGCCATCTGCATAGTCGGCCACGACGAACGCCACCACCAGCCTGACGATCACGATGAAGCCGATCGCGATCACGATCGGCTCCCGTGTGATCGTCCCAATTGCAATCCCGTATCGCATCACGGCGGCTTCGAGTAGCTCCAGACACGCCGGGGCGAGGGAAGTAGTGTCTGCCACACCCTGCCCCGACCGCTTCTCCAGCTTAGAGAGCGTTTGGACCGCTTGACAGCCTTTGAGTGGTCTGATGGAGATTTTGCCCGTCTGCCACACCTACGTGAGGTCGTGTGCTCGGGCGACTGAAATGCTTTGCGCTGGTGGCGGCCGTCTTGATGGCGATGTCCGTCGCGGCGCCCGGAGCCGCGGCAGCAGCCACACTGCCGTCGCCGATCGCGACACCCAACGTCGGCGTGCCGCTCGGCTACTACGAGACAGAGATGGTCACGTGCCAGAACGACACGTATTCCTTCTACCACAACAAGCAGGTGTACGACGCATGCATCAACGCGGCCTACATCGTCGAGCACGAGGACATCACGTGCGCGAACATCGTGGAAGCGGGGATCGCCATTACCGGACTCTCCCTCTATGTTGGTGAACTGGCTGTGACGACGTGGGCTCTCAGTTCCGGCTCAAGCATCTTCTGCCTCTTGGGGTACGTGTGAGGCGCAGGCTCCCTGCGGCGGGTGGTCTGATCGCGATGATTGCGTTGCTCATCGCGCATAACCATGCCTGGGCTTACGTCGTGGCTTTCACGGCGCTCGTCGTCAGCATGGTCGCCTACATAGTGCTCGGACGGATGAGAGGGCGCAGCTAACTGAGGGCTGGCTGGCGGAGGAGGGATCGAGGGCGCTCCTTCGGGGGGAGCCCTCAGTGTCGTTGGCGCTGTGATCCGCGAAGATCCCCTGGGGTGAACTGCCGTGTATGCGCCGCGCAGCGACCCTCAATTTGACGGCGCGGAGCCGCAATTCGGCAACCTCGTGGCAACTTCGTGCTCTGGACCGAGTATCTGGCGCTAGACAACGTACGCGCGTGAGGAAACGGTGTGTCTTGGCGGGGTTGACCCGGACGATCCCTGGGGAGCTACAGACTAATCACTGTCCCCGGCAATGCCACACAGAACGAAGCCAAAGTGCTTACCGCACGACGAGCATGACATCCGGTCATTCCTACGACTGGCGGCGCGCGTCTGGACACAGTTGAAGCGTCGACTGAAGACTGCCAGGCTCGATGAAGCGATGCCGCCGGTATCTCGCGTCCGAATGCCTGGCCTGGGCCGAAGACCGCAGCCGGACGGTGTAGGGTGGACGCAGGTTCAAACCGGGGGGCTCGCAGGGGGCCTCATGAGCGTCAAGAAGTTGCGCAGGTACACGGGGGTCACCAAGCTGGCCAACGGTCGCTACCGGGCGATCGTGAGCGAGCCGGAGACGGGCAAGAGCCTCAGCGTGGCCACGGTGCTCGGGATCAAGGGCACGACCTGGGCGACGGTCACAGAGGCGCAGATCGCCCGAGGCAAGGCCCTCGAGAGGCTGCGCGAGGTCGTGGAGACCGGTGTGACGCTCCGGCAGTTCTACGACCGCTGGGTCAGCGATCCGTTGTTCGCGCGCAACCACGAGTCAACGATGATCCACAACCAGGAGCGCACGCGCGGCTTCGTCGCCGAGTACGGGCACCTGGCGATGAGCTAGCTCGATCAGGCTGCGCCCGGCAGCGGAACCAATGGCGATCAGATCGTGTCGAAGTGGCTGGCGGGTGGCAGGCGCAACGGCACGGTCTCGGCGTTGCGAGCGATGTTCAACGATGCCCGGAGCGTCCGGGGCGGACGGCTGCTCGCGGTCAACCCGTTCGCTGACCTGAAGATCTCCAAGACGAAGGGAAACAAGCACCGCAGGCCACCGAGCGAGGGCGAGCTGGAGGCCATGCTGAAGATCGCGTATGACCTCACTCCGCCGTCGTTCGCGGGCTACCTGGAGTTCGCGTGCATGACGGCTGCTCGCCCGAGTGAGATCGATGCGCTCCGCTGGCAGTGGGTCTCGCCGACGGAGGCGTACCTCGCCGAGCAATGGAACGCCAAGCTGGGCAAGTTCACCGAGCCCAAGTACGGCGCCTACACCGTTGGGCTCAACGAGCGCGCCCAGCGAGTGGTCTCCGAACAGCCCTGTGACGGCGAGTTCGTGTTCGAGACGATGCGAGGCACGCACTACACCCCACGTCATCGCCGAGCAGCTCGGTCACAAGGACGGTGGCAAGCTCGTCAGCCAGCTCTACGGGCACCCGGACTCGGCGCTTGCCCGCGATCAGATCCGCGAGGCGTTCGACGCCGCCCAGCAACCGGCGCTGCGGCTCGTCAAGACCGCGTAGCCCGAGCCTCAATCCGGGGACCGAGAGGGGGGCCGCAAGGCCCCCTTCTTCGTGCCCGCGGCCTCGTCGGAGGTTCAAATCCCGCGATCGTGTGTGTGATCGCAGGTTCAATCGATTGCCGCTGCAAATCGGCCGATTTGAGGCCCGCGTTCTTACACTCGGCCGCCTGTGTACGACAATGTGTAGCGAGATGGCCGGAATTGGCTTCCTGCCGTTGCTCG
Source organism: uncultured Solirubrobacterales bacterium (assembly GCA_963709135.1). Classification (GTDB taxonomy): domain Bacteria; phylum Actinomycetota; class Thermoleophilia; order Solirubrobacterales; family Solirubrobacteraceae; genus Palsa-465. Next base: position 488,777 of record CAVPVI010000019.1, read on the forward strand.
CGAGTGACCCCTGGATCTCAGAGATTTGCTGGGCTTTCTGCCCTTCCGTGCTGGGACCACGCACTCCGTTGCATGACCCAGATATCAGTCGGGGAGACAGGATTTGAACCTGCGGCCGCCCGGCCCCCAGCCGGGTGCGCTACCAGACTGCGCCACTCCCCGCGGCCACCGATGATAACGCGGGGTCGCGTCCGCGTTCAGCGGCGGGGCCCGATGTCCCGAGCCCACTCCGCTCCAGTTGCGCCGTTCGCGGACGATAGCCCGGGATGATGGAGCCCGAGCTTGTCTGCGCCCGTGACCCGGCCGACTACGTCCTCGGGAGGCTCGAGGAACCCGAACAGCTCGCGTTCCAGCTGCACATGGCCCACTGCGAGGCCTGCCGCGCCGAGGTCGATCTGCTGGAGAGCGCCGCCGTCGCGCTGCCGATGATGGTCCCGCGGCAGTCAGTGCCGGGCTTCCTCCGGCACCCCTCGGGCAGTGACGGGAACCTGCCGAGGCCGGCACCGGGACGCCGTCCGGTCACGGCCCCAGCCCGGACTCCGAAGCGCGAGCGGCTCTCGCGTCCGGTCCCCAGATCGGCACTTGTGGCCGTCGGCGCCCTGCTCGCAATCTCGGTCCTGATCGTGTTCCTGACCGCCGGGCCGGCGTCGCAACGGCTGATCCGGGCGCGAGCCGAGTGGACTCCGGGCGGTGCCCTGATCGAGCTTTCGGGCCAGCACGGCCAGCTCCTCGCAGAGGGGATGCCGGACCCACCGGCGGGCGACGTCTATGCGATCTGGATCGTGCGGGGGCGCGGCGCCCTCAAGCCCACCGGCGCGCTGTTCGCACCGACGGAGGGGGGAGACGTCGAGGTCGAGATCCCGGGACGGCTCCGAGCGGGGGACTTCGTGGTCGTGACGCCCAAGTCGATCCACTCCTCCGCCCCGATGGCGCCGGCGATGGTGATCGCCGAGATCCGCTGAGCGGGGCCGGCGGCCCGCAAGCCGCCGGCCCCGAAGGCCGCCACAGAATGTTCACAGGATGCCGGTCCGAACCCCCGAATGTCGGGTTCTCGACGACTGAGGTTCCCGACCGTCGCACAAGCGCTAGCATGGCCGCGCGATGCGAGTTGGAGTGCTCACAGGAGGCGGCGACTGCCCAGGCCTGAATGCCGTGATCAGAGCGGTGGTCCGCAAGGGCATCGACGAGTACGGCGCCGAGGTGATCGGCTTCCGCGACGGATGGCGCGGCCCGCTCGAGGATCTGACGATGCCGCTCACGACCGAGGCGACCCGCGGGATCCTGCCGCGCGGCGGCACGATCCTCGGCTCCTCGCGGACCAATATCTACAAGCGTGAGAACGGCCCCGAGATCGTGCGCGAGACGCTCGCGCGCCACCGCCTCGACGGCCTGATCGCGATCGGCGGCGACGACACGCTCGGCGCGGCGCACCGCCTGCAGCTCGAGGGCGTCAACGTGATCGGCGTCCCCAAGACGATCGACAACGACCTCGGCTCGACGGACCAGACGTTCGGCTTCGATACGGCGCTGCAGGTCGCGACCGAGGCGATCGACAGGCTGCACACGACCGCCGAGAGTCACAACCGGATCCTGATCGTCGAGGTGATGGGTCGCAGTGCGGGCTGGATCGGGCTGCACGCGGGCATCGCCGGCGGCGCCGACGTGATCCTGATCCCGGAGATCCCATTTGACATCGACGAGGTCTGCGCGCTGATCAAGCGCCGCCACGCCCGTGGCCGCTACTTCTCGATCGTCGTCGCCGCCGAGGGCGCCAGCCCGAAAGAGGGCACGACGATGACACTCTCCGAGGGCGAGACCGACGAGTTCGGCCACCCGCGCCTCGGGGGCATCGGCCAGCGTCTCGAGGGCGAGATCGAATCGCGCACGGGTTTCGAAAGCCGGGCGACTGTGCTCGGCCACATTCAGCGCGGCGGCACGCCGACCGCGTTCGACCGCGTGCTCGCGACTCGGCTCGGGCTCGCCGCGATCAGCGCCGCGGCCGCCGGCCAGTGGGGCGTGATGACCGCCCTGCACGCCACCGAGATCAGGCTCGTCCCGCTCGCCGACGCCGTCGCCAAGGTCCGCACGGTCCCGATCGAGGAGTACGAGCGCTATGGCGTCCTCTTCGGCTGACGAACTCTGCATCAACACGATCCGCTGCCTCTCGATGGACGCGGTCCAGAAGGCGAACTCGGGTCATCCGGGCACGCCGATGGCGCTCGCGCCCGTCGCGTACGTCCTCTACAGCCGGATCATGCGCCACAACCCGCGCGACCCGTCGTGGCCCGACCGCGACCGGTTCGTCCTGTCCTGCGGTCATGCGTCGATGCTTCTCTACTCGTCGCTGTACCTCAGCGGCTACGACCTGAGCCTGGAGGACATCGAGAACTTCCGCCAGCTGGGGTCGCGAACCCCCGGCCATCCCGAGCACGGCGAGACGCCAGGCGTCGAGGTGACGACCGGTCCGCTCGGGCAGGGCATTTCCAATTCCGTCGGGCTGGCGCTCGGGGAGCGGATGCTGGCCGCGCGCTTCAACCAGCCGGGCCACGAGATCGTCGACCATTACACGTACGTGATCGCGTCGGACGGAGACCTCGAGGAGGGGATCAGCGGGGAGGCCTCATCCCTCGCCGGCCACCTCGGCCTCGGCCGCCTGATCTGCTTCTACGACCAGAACCACATCTCGATCGAGGGCGACACCGTGCTCGCGTTCACCGAGGATGTGGGTCAACGCTACGAGGCCTATGGCTGGCACGTTCAGAACCTCGGTGAGGACATTGGCCTCGACCGGCTCGAGCAGGCGGTTGCGGCCGCCCAGGCGGTGACCGATCGCCCGAGCCTGATCATCATCCGCACCCACATCGCGCAGGGCTCGCCGCACAAGCAGGACACGCACGGCGCCCACGGCTCGCCGCTCGGCGTCGAGGAGATCCTGCTGACCAAGAAGGTGTACGGCTGGCCGAGCGAAGAGCCGTTCTTCGTTCCCGACGAGGCGCTCGAGCACTTCCGCCACGCGATCGAACGGGGCGCCCAGTATCAGGATGACTGGAATGAGCGCTTCGACGCATACCGCGCGGCTCATCCCGACCTCTCGCGCGAGCTCGAGCGCCTGTTCGCCGGTCGCCTCCCGGACGGGTGGGACGCCTCGCTACCGAGCTTCGAGGCCAACGCCAAGGGCCCGGCGACGCGGAAATCCTCCGAGGAGGTGATCCAGTGGGCGGCCGCACACGTGCCCGAGTTGGTCGGTGGCTCGGCCGACCTCGCGCCGTCGACGCTGACGTTGATCGACGGCGCCGACGATATCGAGGGGGGAACCTACGCCGGTCGCAACTTCCACTTCGGGATCCGCGAGCACGGCATGGGCGCGATCGTCAATGGGCTCAACCTCCACTACCTCCGCGCCTACGGCGCGACCTTCTTCACGTTCAGCGACTACATGAAGGGCTCGGTGCGGCTCGCGGCGCTGATGCGCCTGCCGTCGATCTTCGTCTATACGCACGACTCGATCGGGCTCGGCGAGGACGGCCCGACGCACCAGCCGATCGAGCACCTGCCGGCGCTCCGGGCGGTGCCGCACCTATCGGTGATCCGGCCCGCCGACGCCAATGAGACCGCGCTCGCGTGGAAGCACGCGATCGCCTCAACCGAGGGTCCGTGCGCCCTCGTGCTCTCCCGACAGGGCGTTCCGACGCTCGATCCGGCCGCCGTTCCGGCCGATGCGATCGAGCGCGGTGCTTACGTGCTGCGGGACTCCGCGGGCGCTCCCCAGGTGATCCTGTTGAGCACGGGCAGCGAGGTCTCGATCTGCCTGGCCGCCGCGGACGTGCTGGAGGCGGGCGGAATCGCGACGCGCGTCGTCAGCATGCCGTGCACCGAGAACTTCGCGGCGCAGCCGGCGTCCTACCGGGATCAGGTGCTGCCCAGCGCCGTTCGCGCCCGGGTCTCGGTCGAGGCGGCGGCCACGCTCGGCTGGCACCGCTGGGTCGGGGAGCTGGGGGAGGTCATCGGGATGGAGAGCTTCGGCGCCTCGGGCCCGGCTGAGAAGCTCTACGCGCACTTCGGATTCACACCCGAGCGCATCGCCCAGGCCGGGCGGGACGCGCTCGCCCGGGTCGCGTGAGCGCGCCCGACCTGCGGATCGTCGACGACCCGGCGCTGACCTGCGCCGAGGAACTTGCCGCCGCGGTTCGCCGCGGTGGGCACGTGGTGCTCACCGGCGGCTCGACGCCGCGGCGCGCCTACGAGATCGCGGCGCGCCAGCCGGAGGCGTTCGCCGGCGCGAAGCTGTGGTTCGGTGACGAGCGCTGCGTGCCGCCCGAGGATGAGCGCTCGAACTACCGGATGGCGAAGGAGGCGCTGCTCGATCCGGTCGCCGCCGCCGGCGTCGAGATCGACTTCTGCCGCCGGATGGAGGGCGAGCGCGGCCCGGATGAGGGCGCCGCCGACTATGAGCGCGCGCTTGCCGAGCACGGGGCGCTGCCGTTCGCGCTGATCCTGCTCGGCCTCGGCAGCGACGGTCACACCGCCTCGATGTTCCCGGGGCAGCGGTCGCTCGACGAGCGGTCACGGCTCGTCGTCGGCGTCCCGGAGGCGGGGCTGGAGCCGTTCGTGCCGCGCGTGACCTTCACGTTCCCGTGCATCGCTCGAGCCGCGCGCGTGATCGTCCTGGCGACGGGTTCGGGCAAGGCTGACGCTGTCGCCCGGGCGTTCGCGGTCGATGCGCCCCCGAGTCGAGGAACCCCGGCATCGCTGCTCGCCGACCATGTCGAGTCGCTGACCGTGCTGCTCGACGCCGATGCCGCGAGCCGCCTGTGAGCCACTCGGTCATCGGCATCGACCTCGGGGGGACGAAGGTGGCCGCCGCGCCTCTGCGCGGCGGCAAGCTCGGGGAATCGATCCAGCATCCGACGGAGCTCTCCGGCGCCGATGCGCTGATCGACCAGCTCGTCGGGATCGTCGGAGAGGTGCGCGGCGGCGAGCCGCTCGATGGTGTCGGGCTCGGAGTCCCCTCGATCGTCGAGTTCGCAACCGGCCGGGTCGTCTCCTCGGTCAACATCCCGCTCGTCGATGTGCCGCTGCGCTCCGTGCTCGGAGACCGGCTCGGCGTGCCCGTGTTCGTCGACAACGACGCCACGGTGGCCGGGCTGGCCGAGGCGCACGACGAGGATCTGAACCTCGTCTCGCGCAACCTCGTGATCCTCACGATCGGAACCGGCGTCGGCGCCGGCATCGTCCTCGGAGGTCGCATCTATCGCGGCGCGACGGGCGGCGCCGGCGAGGTCGGCCACACCATCGTCGCGGCCGATCCGAGCGACCAGAAGCTGCCACCGGATGGCTTTCCGAAGAGCGACTCGCTCGAGTTCCACGCCTCGGGGCGCGGGCTGGACCGGCTCGCAGCCGGGATCGGCATGGGCAAGGCCGGCGACCTCGTCAGCGCCGCGCACGCCGGCGACGAACGCGCCCTCGCGGCCGTGCGTCACTGGGCACGGATGGTGGGGATCGGAATCGCCAACGCGATCAACACGTTCGACCCGGAGGAGGTTGTCCTCGGGGGCGGCGCTGCGGCGGCGGGCGACCTGCTGCTCCAGACCGCGACCGAGGTGGCGCGCGCATACACCGTGCCGGGGCTGGGCGGCGGCACGCGGATCAGACTCGCGCGTTTCCACGCGACGGCGGGCGTGCTCGGCGCCGCACTGCTCGCCACCCACGAGCTCGGCTGAACGCGCGGATGGCCGAGCGCATCTTCATCGTGCGCCACGGCGAGACCGAGTGGAGCCGTGAGGGCCGCCACACGGGGAACACCGACGTGCCGCTGACCGAGCACGGCCGCGAGCAGGCGCGGACGCTGGCCGGCAAGCTCGCCGGCGAGCACTTCGCGCTCGTCCTCTGCAGCCCGCTGCGCCGGGCGCGCGAGACCTGCGAGCTCGCCGGCTTTGCCGACCGGGCCGAGCTCTGCCCCGGTCTGCGCGAATGGGACTATGGCGACTACGAGGGGCTGACGACGCCCGAGATCCTCGAGCGCGATCGCGACTGGGTGCTGTGGACCGGTGGCTGCCCTGGCGGCGAGCAGCCCGCGCAGATTCGCGCACGGCTCGATCTCGTGCTCGAGCGGTGCCGATCGATCCCAGGCGACGTGCTCCTGTTCGCGCACGGGCATTCGCTGCGCTCGCTGACGGCGCGCTGGCTGGAGATGGAGGTTGCCGCAGGTTCGCGTTTCCTCCTCGCGGCAGCCGCCTACGGGATCCTCGGCCACGAGCGCAAGACCGCGGTCGTCGAGCGCTGGAACGCCTGACCGCGGCTGACAGCGTCAGCCGGGCGACCACGCCCAAGCCGCCGATGCCGCCCAGCTTGGGCGGCATCGATCAGGCCCGAGTGCGGCTGAGAGGACTCGAACCTCCACGTCCCTAAGAACACAGGCACCTGAAGCCTGCGCGTCTACCAATTCCGCCACAGCCGCGTGGTCGGCTGAAGTTAGCAGCCTCGGGCCGGCACCATCCGGCTCGTCGAGCGGATGCCGTCCGCGGCTCAGCGCCGACCCGATCGGCGGCCGCTGCTCGGCCGGATCAAGAGCGGCGATCGATCGGGTACGAGCGCGTGGACCCCGCCGGGGAACCGGACTCAGTTCTGCTCAGGACGGCCTCAGGAACGACCGAGCGATTCCTCAACGGTCACCTCGACCAGCCCACGCTCACGGACATCCCGAGCCGGCGCCACCCGCGGGGTACCCGCATGCGGCAAAACCCACCTGGCGTCGTCGGGCCTGCGCGCGAATTGGATCGTCGCCGGCTGCCGACCATCTCCGGGCCGCGGCCACGACAGCGGCCGGCGGCCGGTTGGGTGCTAGCCTAGCCCGCAGCATTGATCCTCGCCGCTATCGTCTAGGGGACTAGGACGCCGCCCTCTCACGGCGGTAACCCGGGTTCGAATCCCGGTAGCGGTACTACAAAAGCCCTGCAAATGCAGGGCTTTTTTGTGGTCTAAAGGACTTGTGGGACCCTAACTGGGACCCCGCTGCAAAGATCCCGCACGTTGCGGCGGGCCCTGCGCCGACCCTCACACGCCTGCAGTATCGGGCTCTGCGACGCCGCCGGTGACCCCCATAGCCGGTAGCGCGGCGCGGACGGATTGCGGTCATCTCGGCGTCCGCGGCTGTGGATCCGAGCGGAGTTCGTGGCCGGAATCCGTCGAGGTTGGTCGTCTCGCATCGCTGCGCGAGACCGCTTCGGTAGCGGGGTGCAGCGACCAGCCGATCTCCGCCGTCGACCAATTTGTTGGCTGAAGGGCGAATCGGCGTGTCGTTGATCGCAGTCGACCGGGGACCTTCGATGGGGATGTTGGCAACACACCTCCGACTCATGGCGGCGCTCGCAGTCCTAGCGGCTGTTGCGGTGTCAGCGACGCTTGCGCTCGGGGCGAGCTCCGCTGCCCCTCGCGCGAATCCGGCGCTTGGGATGTTGGTCGGGATCGCGCAGTCAGGGACGCGACTCAGGACCCGAACGCGCCGGTCACGGTCGTTCTCTACAGCGATCTTGAGTGCCCGCTGTGCGCCGCGATGACCCTCGGCAGCTTCCCCACGTTCATCGAGGACCAGGTCCGTCTCGGAACCGTCAAGATCATCTATCGCTCGTTGTGCACCGTGACCTGCAACGGTCAAGGCCAGCGGGTCTTCGACAGGCAGCAGGTTGCCGCCTACGCAGCCGGCGGCCAGGACCTGTTCTCGGATTACGCCGTCCTGTTCGCCCGCGAGCAACGCGCAGAGGGCAGCGACTACGTCACCCAGCGCTATCTCACGAACCTGACCGGACAGATTCCCGCGCTCAACGTGGGCGTGTGGCAGCGCGATCGCCGTGACCACGCCCTCCTCGCCCAGGTCAGAGCCGATGAGCGAGCCGCGTCCAAAGCGAGACTCCAGAGCACTCCGACGCTGATTTTCATCGGCCCAAAAAGGAAGCGTCCAGCCGCTGGGAGTGATGCTCTGAAGTGGCTCCACTGTGATGGTTTGAACTGGCTCCACCTGGTGTCCGACGGGCGGCTGACTGTTCGTGGCTCATCGAGCTCGAGCGGAAGGCGCCAGAGGGAATGGGATCCAGGGTGGAGCAGTTCGAGCAGATCAGACGGGATCGTGATCGGGAGGGTCTGTCGTTGCGGGCGCTCGCGGTCCGGCATGGGGTTCATCGCCGGACGGTGAAGCAGGCGTTGGCGTCGCCGATGCCGCCGTCAAAGCGGGCGCCGGTGGGTCGCCCGGCCCCGAAGCTCGGTCCGTATCGGTCGGTGATCGATGGGTGGCTTGAGGCCGACCGGGCCGCGCCGCGCAAGCAGCGGCACACCGCGCGGCGGATCCATCGGCGTCTCGTCGATGAGCACGGCGCTGATGTCGCGGAATCGACGGTCCGTCAGTACGTCCGCGCGCGCAAGCGGGCGATGGGCTTGGTGGTCGGGGAGGTGTTCGTTCCGCAGGTCCACGCGCCCGGTGTCGAGGCGGAGGTCGACTGGGGCGAGGCGCTCGTGGTCTTCGGTGGCGTGTCGGTCAAGGTGCATCTGTTCGTGATGCGAGCGTCGTTCTCCGGGGCGGCGTTCTGCCAGGCGTCGCTGGTCGAGACCCAGCAGGCGTTCCTCGAACTGCACGTGCAGGCGTTCGAATGGTTCGGTGGCGTGTTCTCGGAGATCAGGTTCGAATATGTGCCCGGGCACATATTCGAACTTCTGTGCCCAAACCGGTTATGTGGCCGTCGCGATAACGATGACCGTGGTCACGGCGGTCGGCGGCATCGTCTGCTCCCGATCGGGCACATAACGGTCAGAGTGAGGCGAGCCAGTTCAGCAGCGTCTCATCGGTGCGCCAGATTGGGTTGGTGCGGTGTCCCTCCGAAACATCTGGAGGCTCGGTCAGGAGCAGCGCCTCCTGTTTGGCCTTCGTGTTGATCTCGGCGTAGCGGTTGGTCGTCGTGAGGTCGGCGTGGCCCAGCCAGCCGCGGATCACGTTGACCTCGACGCCGGCTTCGAGGAGGTGGACGGCGGCGGTGTGCCGGAAGGTATGCGGACCGATCCGCCGCCCAGTTCGTGGGTCGTCGAGCTGGGCGGCGTGACGGCGGACGATTTTGTAGATGCCGTAGCGGGTGAGTGGCTGGCCGCGGGCGGTGAACACCGCGGCCGTCAGCGGCGGTGGAGCCGGGTGCTCGGACTCGATCAGCTGCTCGATGGTGCGGGCGGTCTGCTGCCAGAGCGGGCACGTCCTCCACTTGTCGCCTTTGCCGTGCAGGCGGACGGTCGGATGCTCGTTCAGGTCGAGATGCTGGGCGCGTAGATCGGCGGCTTCTTGGACGCGGGCGCCGGTGTTGTAGAGGAACAGCAACAGCGCGCGGTCGCGCAGCGCGTGCCGCCCGCGGGTCGGCAAGTTCTGCAGGAGTTGTTGGACTTCGTCGCGCTCGAGGAACCGTGTTTCCGGTGGCGGGACGCGTTTGCTGGGGATCGCGGCGACCTGCTGGCAGGTCATCAGCATCTCTGGAGAGCGGGTCGCGATGTATTCGAACAGGGTGTGGATCGCGGCGAGCCGCTGGTTGCGGGTGCGGATGTGATTACCGCGGTCCTGCTCGAGATGACGTAGGAACGCGACGATCCGCTCGAACGTGAGATCACCGACCGTCAGCCTCGTGATCTTTGAGCGCTTGTCCGCAGCGAGGAACAGGATCAGCAGTCGGATTGTGTCGCGGTAGCTGCGGACCGATGCTGGTCGCAGACCTTTGACGGTGATCAGGTGATCGAGGAAGAACGAGTGCAGGACCGGTCCGAGCGGCGCTTTCGGGCTCATCTCGTCATCTCCGTCCAGGTCGGGGCGGCGTAGGTCTCGAACCGGCGGTTGGCCTCCTCCAACAGAGCCGGGGTGATCGTCAGGTAGACGGCGGTCGAGGACGGGGCGACGTGCCCCATGAACGTCGAGAGCTGATGCAACCGGGCGGTCGGGTCGAGTCCGTCGCGATACCAGCGCAGCAGACACCCGACCGCGAAGCTGTGACGCAGGCAGTGCAACGTTGGTGGCGAGACGCCGTCCGGCACCGGCAGATCGAGCGTGAGCACGAGCTGATGGAATGTTTGGGTGGCGGTCCCCGGATGCACGTGCCGCTTGCCGTCGAACGTGAACAGCGGTTCGTTGTCGCCGACCGCGCCGTTCTCGTGGCGGCGTTCGAGTTGCTCGCCCAGGAGCGCGGCGATCCTCGGTCCGTGCGGAACCAAGCGGCTCTTGCCGAACTTGCCGCCGCGGACCACGAGGAGATCGCGGCGGGTGTCGACGTCGCCCAGCCGCAGCCCGCACATCTCGCCGGCGCGAAGCCCGAGCCCGTAGCTGAGCGCGAACATCGTCCGGTAGGTCGCGCCCCGTTGCGGCGCCCGGGCGTTGTCCGCAAGCGCGCTGGCCGCGTCAAGCAGTCGGCGTGCCTGAACGGGGTCAAACAGGAATGGGATCCGGTCAGCGCTGCCGCGTCGTCGGCGAGCGTGCAGCGGTGAGACCACGAGCAGTTGCTGGCTGACGGCCCAGTCGAGCAGGCACCCAACGACGCCGAGGAGATGGTTGAAGCTCCGTGGTCGCGAGCGGGGCCGCGAGCCGAGGAAGTCATCCAGCAGCGCTGGCGTGAGCTCGTCCAAGCAGACCACGCCCTCGCCTCGGGCGAACGCGACCAGCAGCCGCAGCTCGGCTTGCTCGCTGAGATACTTGCGGCCCAGCGCGCGCTTGTGCACGAGGAACCGCTCGACGGCGAGCTCGATGCTCTCGCTGTGGCTCATGAGAGCACCTCCTCACCGTCGCCGCCGAGCACGACCTGGCGCAGCGGCTCGACCGCGACCTTCGCGTAGATCTCCGTCGATTGCGCCGAGCGGTGCCCGACGAAGTCACCGATCGTCTTCAGCGTGAAGTCGGCGTCGACGAGCCGCTGCACGCACGTGTGTCTGAGCGTGTGCGATCCGGGTCGCGGAACCTCGATCCCCGTTTTCAGGAGATAGTGGCGGGCGCGCGTGGTCACGGCGGCGTGCCCGATCGGCTCGACTGGCGCGACCGCCCGGAAGAACACGCGCCGGCTGTCGGTCTGCGGCCGGCCGTGTTGCAGGTAGTCCACAAGCGCTTCCCCGACGGACGCTGAAAGCGGGAACGCGGTCGAGTGCCCGGCCTTGCGTTCAGGGATCGCGAGCCGCTCTCGCTTCCAGTCGATGTCATCAAGCGTCAACGCGGCGACCTCGCGTGCCCTCAGCCCGTAGGTGACCAGCAGCATCAGGATCGCCCAGTCACGCTTGCCCGCTGGAGTACGACGATCGACACCTGCCAGCACCCGCCCGACCTCCTCCCAGGTGATCGACCGCGGGATGCTCGATAGCCGTTACGTCTGCGGCCACTCCATCACGCCGCTCAGATCGCTCGAGATCGCTCCCTCCCGGTGCGCGTAGCGCAAGAACACGCGCAGCACCCCGCAGCCGTCACGCACATACGTCTTCGACACGCCGGTGCTCGCGCGCTCGGCGGTGAACGCGGTCAGGATCGCTGGCGAGAGCTCCGACAACCTGACCACACCGATCCGCTGCAGGTAGCTCTCAAATCGCGCGAGGTGATGACCGTAGTTGCGAAGCGACGCGGGCCGGAGCCCACGCTCGCCCGTCAGGTAATCGAAGAAATCTGGGAGCGCGTCAACGAACGGATCCGGACGACGCGAACTACCGCTGCCGACAAACCCCGGAACGACCACCCCCAGCATCTGCTCGACCGGACCACGGACCTCCCGGCCGACACGCCGGCCACCCTCACGCGTCACCGGGCGGCCCACCATCCACGCGCTGACAAACGCCTCGACATGCGCCGGCAGCTCTTCTACCGATCGCGCGCCGCGCGCGCGAGCCAACTCCCCGAAC
>CAVPVI010000020.1:0-194566 GCA_963709135.1 uncultured Solirubrobacterales bacterium
CCATCACCGACCTGCTCGACAGCTGAACGGAGCCCCGGCCCGCGCGCGTGCCGTGATCGCTGGATCGCCAGAGTCCGACCGAACGTCGCAAACCGCGCCACAAACAGCGACGTCGGATCTCGGCTCGACGCTGTTCCTTCCTGAGTAGTGCTTGCGGAAGAACCGGAAGCAGCAGAGCCTTGTCGGCGGCTCGTGCCTGGTGGGCTTCGCGAGCGGCAGCGATGATCACCGTGCTCGCGCTCGCCGACATGTACGCCGCCGCGTAGGTCGCCGGCTCACCGTGGACGCTCTTGCTCGACGAGTTCGGCGGCGTCATGCACATCGCCTCAAGCCGCGCGCTCGCGATGCTCCAGCGCGGACGCTCCCACCACGGCCAGGTGATCGTCGTCACCCAATCCGCCGCCGACCCGGAAGCGCTCACCCAGAAACCCGGGCTGCTCGCGTCGCTGACCGACAACTTCACCGGCTTTGCGATCCACCGCCAGAACGCACCCGAAACACGCGACTGGCTCGCAAAGCTCATGGGCACCACCGCCATCTGGCAATCGACCGACCAGACAACCGCACACGGCACCGCACACACCGGACAGGGATCGCGCCGCCGTGTGCGCCAGTTCCGGATCGGCTCAGACGTCTTCGCACAGCTCACCCGCGGCGAAGCCATCATCTACAGCACGCTCGGACGCGAACCCGAACGGGCCCACATCGTTCTCACCCGACTGCCCACCGGAAAACCCGACCGGATCGGCGACGGCGAGCGCCACCTCTGCGAGATCCCGGTCCATCCGGCCGCCGCCATCCAGCCGGACGACACTGCACAGCGCGACGCGGCCGCCGCGCCCACGGCAAGCGCCAGCCTGCTCGCGGAGAATCAGGGGATCGAATCAACCTGTAACGACGTCTGAGTAGCGTTGTAGGCTGTCAGCTATGTCTAAGTTGCCCTTCTTGCTTGATCGGTGCTGGCAGTGATCGCTCTGCTCGCCATCTGGGCAGGCTGGCGACTGCTGCGCGTCCTCGCTCCTCTCCTCCTCGCCGTAGGCCTCGTCGTCATTCTGCACGGCTACCTCACGCCGACGAATGGGTCGATGGCCAGCCTGCGGCACACAGCCGAACCCGTCGAGCATGCGCTCGAACGGGCACTTCGGCAGGCGATGAAGCGATGAGCGAGGTTCCCGCTCTTGAAGGCATCGCGGGCGCCGAGCACCTCGGCGTACGCGTCTTCAGCATCACCGCCGACAATGCGCCGCAACTCGCCGAGCGCATCGCGCTCGTGCTCGGCGAGCACATGGTGCCCGACGACGAACTCCACATCACCTACAACGCCGTCCAAGCTGGCTGGCGCCACGATCCCGGACGCGCCGGCTTGCGCGCACGCCAGGCCCACACGCAGCTTTTCTTCGAACACGCGCCGCTGCTCGTCCTGCGGCCACCCGCCTGAACCAGGCGGGAGCGTACCCGGTCGTCGTCGCGCCGCTGGAGGCGTCATCCTTCGCTTATGGCGCGGGCTGATCTTCTTGTGCATCTGGTTCGGTGCTGCTCGGGAACGCGACGACGCTGAGCTGGGCCGTACGGTCGAGTCGTTGATTTCGGAGGAGCGCGAGAAGCAGCATCATCTGCTCGCGGAGCGCCTCGAGGGCGCTCTACGTGCCAGCCCGCCGATGGCCAACGGCGACGGTGGCGGTATGAGTGCTGAGTCCCGAACCGGCTTCGCCGTCCTAACGCCGCGGCGACCACTGGACGACTTGTTCCTCCCGGATATTGTGCGGGGGGCAGTCGAGGAGTTGATCGAGGAGCAGCAGCGAACCGAGGTGCTCCGCGCACACGGGCTTGAGCCTCGTCATCGAGTACTGCTGACTGGACCTCCTGGCAACGGCAAGACATCGCTGGGGGAGGCAATCGCCGAGGCGTTGCTGCTGCCGATGGCGCTACGAGGAGGTCATCGGGAGCTATCTCGGCGAAACCGCGGCGCGGCTGGCTGCTGTGTTCGCGTTTGCACGCACGCGACGGTGCGTGTTGTTCTTCGACGAGTTCGACGCGCTCGCCAAAGAGCGCGGCGACGAGCACGAAACCGGTGAGATCAAGCGCGTGGTCAGCTCGCTACTGCTGCAGGTCGACGCGCTCCCTAGCCACGTAGTCGTGGTCGGGGCTTCCAATCACCCCGAGCTGTTGGATCGAGCGGTGCATCGCCGCTTTCAACTGCGTCTTGAGCTTCCGCTTCCCGGAAAGATCGCGCGGATCGCCTGGTTTGAGCGGCTGCTCTCTGAGCTGGAAGAACCGGTGGGCATGAGCGCCGAGACACTGGCCCGGCGGACGACCGGTGCTAGCTTCTCGCAGCTGCAAGATCTAACCGAAGACATTCGACGCCGACGAGTGCTCGAGCCTGGAACGTCGTTGCCGAGGCTTGTGCCTGATCGCCTGCGTCGCTGGCGGGAGGTCGCCGCGCCCGAGGCACATGCCTGAGCTTCCGGCGCTACCGCTCGGTCCGCCAACAACACGCGACCGAACGACCGAAGCAGGCTTCCGACCGGCCGTTCGAGGGCCTGCTCCGCACGTGCAGGCGCGGCGATTGGCGACACCGCTGCGTCGACTCACCGAAGCGTTCGAGGCCGGACGTCTGGCAGTCGCCGACGATCCGGCAGCTCTCGAGCCTGAGCAAGTGCTTGTGCTTGAGATCGGCGGAGACTCGACGATTTCGCCGGGAAACGTCCCCGGGCTGGAGTTCCTTGCCGACGAGTTGGAGGAGGAAAAGGCTGAGCCCGACGACTTCGCCGTCGTCGACAACACGGGCCGCAGGCGCCCATATTCCCGCGAGCTGTTCGTAGTAGCCAGCGATTACTGCCTACTGCCTGGCAGCAGCTGTTATCGCTCTGGCAGTGCTTGCAGCGCGATGAACCGTTCCCGAGGGGATTAGCGCCGTTTCGGCATCTGTTCAGCCGTCTGCGCGAGCTGCGCGCATGGGATGACCGAGATCGCCTGGAGCGGACCGGCGTCCTGCAAATCTGGGAGCAAGAGCTGGCGGATGCCCGAGACGACGAGCTGATCGCATTTGAAGCGGAGTTGTGGATGCGCCGCAGCGAACAGCGCAGGACCGCCGCTCTGGCGCAGCTGGAACGCGAGCTACGCTCGGCGGGCGGCCAGCTGGTGCAGAGCCTTCTCATGGAAGAGCTCGGCTACCACGGCGTGCTCGGCCGCGCGCCGGCACGGCTCCTACGCGACGCGGCCAACAGGCACGAGATTCGCTGGCTGAGCGCCGATGGGGTGCGCTTCTTTCATGCCGTCGGGCAGATCGCCGCTCCGGCCATCGGGGACTTCGAGCCAGAACCGCTCGAGCTCGAGACTCCGCCCGCGCCGGCACCGCGTCGCCCACAGCTCGCGCTGCTCGACGGGGTGCCGCTAGCCAACCACGCTCTGTTACAGGGTCGTCTGGTCGTTGACGATCCTGATGTTTGGGAGGCGACCACGCCCGCCAGCCGGCGCGTTCATGGCACCGGGATGGCCTCGCTCGTTATCCACGGCGACTTGGGAACGGAACGCCCATCGTTGACCCGGCCGCTCTACATCCGTCCGATCCTTCGTGCTGACGCGCCGGATTGGGTGCGAAACCCGGCCGAAGAGCTTCCGCGCCGAGCTCGAGCGCGCCGGCGTCGGCACCGCAACCGTGGTCAAGGCGATGACGATCGTCCAGTCGATCCTCAGCTTCGCGGTCAGCGAGCAACTCGTCGAGTACAACGCCGCTGCCTTCGTGACCAAGCCGCGCTACGAGCGCGCCCGCGAGCCGCACATCTTTCTGCCAGCCGACGTCGAGCAGATCCGCGCCACGCTCCAGCTGCGCGACGCGACACTCGTCTCGACCCTCGCCTACTCGGGCCCGCGCCCGGAGGAGGTCGTCTGCCGCCTCGCGTGGGGCGACGTCGGCGAGCAGGCGATCCGCTACCAGGACACGAAGCGTCACCGCACTCGGCACACGCCGCTGCTGAAACCACTCGCCGACGACCTGCACGAGTGGTTCCTTGCCTCCGGCCGACCGCCAGACACAAAGCCCGTGTTCCCCGCCCACGATGGCGACTTCTGGGACCAGGACGACTGGCGGAACTGGCGCAGGCGCGTCTGGCAAGGCGAGCCCGCAAGACAACGCCGGGACCGCACCAACCCAACACCTCCCACAACTGGCTGTGCCCCGAAAGGCACCCGGCCGCGTGACCTGCGATCAAGCTACGTCACGCTGAGCATCTACGAGGGCATCCCGCTCACGCAGATCGGACGCGAGGTCGGCACGAGCGTGCGCATGATCGAGCAGCACTACGCGGGCGTGGTCGCCAACTGGGACGGCAAGCAGCGCCCCGCGGAGACCTCGATCAGGGTCGCCCGCGAGGCCACCATCCGGGCCGCGCGTCAAACTAGTGGACGCGGAGTGGACGCGCTGGGCCAACTGACCCCACCCTCCGCGTCATGAAACATCCCTGGAAATCTGCCTAAAGCCCTCTGACGGACTCGAACCGTCGACCCCTTCCTTACCATGGAAGTGCTCTACCAGCTGAGCTAAGAGGGCGCTTGGGGTGGAGCGTACCGGGTGCGCGGCGCTGGCGTCCAATCAGCAGGGCAACGCCAGCGGGGCGAGGTTGTGCGAGGGCGCCGATCACCGTCTCGGCGCTGTGGACCTGACGTAGCCGATCCGGGCATCATTATTCGATGCGCCTTACGCTCACACGGGACCTGCAGGAGTTCGCCGAGCGCGGCGAGATCTTCCTGGCGGCGCGTCCCGAGCGAAACGTGATGGCCAGCGTCCTGACAATCTTGAAGGACGGAGCGTCGTTCGGCACAGCTGAGCCGCTGTTTGCGTATACGCTTGATGGCGATCGGGTGGTCGCCGCGGCGATCCGGACACCGCCTTGGCCGCTGATTGCGACCAAGTTCGGGCGGCCCGAGCAGGCCGTGGAACTGATGCGAGCATGGCTGGAGGAGGACTCGGAGGTGCGCGGCGTCAACGCGGAGACGCGCACGGCGCGCGCGATTGCGAGCGCGTGGGCGGTGTTGACCGGCGGCGCCACGCACCGTCGGATGCTGGAGGCGATGCATGCGTTGACGGTGGTGAAGCAGCCGCCGCGGCCGGCGCTCGGTTCGCTCCGGGCCGCCGGCGAGGATGATCGGGAACTGCTGATCGGTTGGGAGCGGGCGTTCGTCGCCGAGGCACGGGTGGGGATCCCTGGTCTCGCGCGCGAGGTGGTGGATCGCCGTCTCGCCAGCGGTGCCCAGTACTTGTGGGACCACGGCGGTCCAGTCGCGACCGTGGCCGTCTCTCCCACGATTGCGGGGACGGGGCGCATCGGTCCGGTCTACACGCCACCCGCGTACCGCTGCCACGGGTACGCGACGAGCGCCGTGGCGGCCGCCAGCAACCGGCTCCTGTCAAACGGAGCGCGGAGGTGCATGCTGTTTACCGATCTGACGAATCCGACCTCCAACAAGATCTATGCCTCGATCGGCTTCCAGCGATTCGCGGGCTGGGAGGAGCACGCGTTCGTGGCCCCTGCGACGGTGGACGCTGAGCGCGCGCACAAGCTGCGACACTGATCCCCTCCCCTTCGCTTGAGGAAAACGCGCGTGGTTGAACATCCATCGAACTCGCTGGACCTGACGCAGCCGCGCACCGTGGCGCAGATCTTGAGCACCGCGATGTCGCTATACAGGCGCTACGCGCCGCTGCTGCTCGCGTACGCGCTGGCGGTGGTCGCTCCCTACGAGCTGATCGTACTCGCGGTTACGAACACGGCGCCGCTGCAGCAGCAATCGTCGAGCCTGGCGTCGACGCTGATCCTGCTGCTGGTCGCGTTCGCGCTGGTCGGCCCGCTGGTGTCGGCCCTATACGCGAACGCGCTGGTGGCGATCAGTCAACCGACGCGCCAGTCGATCACGAAAGTCGCGCTACAGGGCCTCAAGGCGTTGCCGGTGGTGGCGGCTGCTCAGATCATTGCGGGCCTTGCGATCGGCGCCGGCTTGATCCTGCTGGTGATTCCCGGTGTTTACCTGATTCTGCGGCTCGCTGTGGTGGCGCAGGTCGCTGCGATCGAGCGGACCGACTGGCCAGGCGCGCTGCGGCGCAGTGCACTGCTCACGCGCTCGAACTACCTGCGCATCATGGGGCTGCTGATCTGCGTGTACGCGGTCAACGTCACGCTCACCAGCGTCGGCGTCGCGGTCGCCGGCCACGGCAAGAGCGCGGCGGACGTGGCGGTTGGCATTGTCGCCGCAACCCTCACGCAGTCGTTCCAGGCGCTGATCGCGGCACTGCTCTACTTCGATCTGCGCGTCCGCCGTTCGACCGTGGTGCGATGACCGAGAGCCCGCCCTCGGCCCAGTGCGGTTGTGAAGGGATGAGGAGCGACGTGGAGCATGCTTGCGAACCCAAAGCGTCGGCGTCCTCGGCGGATTGGGTCCTTGTGCGGCCATACGAAGGACGCGAACCCAAAGCGGCATAGTTGGCGCCAGTTTGGGTTCCTCAGCATGCCGATCCGGGCGGTTTTTGCGCGTGCGACGCATGCCGAGTCGCCCCAACATGTCCGATCGCGTGCCCCAAGCCACCAACAACGCAACAGTTCCTGATGGTGGTTTGGTAGCCGTGGAAGATAACCCAGCGGACGCTGGGTAATTGAGACGGGCTCTTACGGAGAAAGCTTCGCCGGAGCGGGACGCGCCCCCACGCGGCGCGCGACCGCGACGCCCGCCAGGCACAGGATCCCGCCGGGCACCGCCAGCAACGGCGGCACCTCGCCGAGCAGCGCCCATCCGAGCAGCACCGCCAGCGGTGGCACCAGGTAGGTCGTCGATCCCAGCCGGCCCGCGTCGGTCCTGGCCAGCGCGTAGGCCCAGCCGAGGAAGCCGACCGATGTCGGACCGAGGCCGAGGTAGATGGTCCAGGCGAGCGAAGATCCGTTGCCGCGCGCCAGCTCGTGCGCCAGCTGAGGCGCAAACGGCAGGCAGGCGACCGCCGCGACCGTGCAGGCGAGCCACGTGACCGCAAGCGGGGAGGCCTGGCGCAGCGCCGGCTTCTGCGCGACCACGCCGAACGCGTAGGCGAGCGCCGCGATCACGCACAGTGCCGCTCCCCAAGTGGCCTGAAAGCCGTGCCGGGACACGCCGAAGGCGATCATCGCGGCGCCCGCGAACGAGATCAAACAGCCGGTGATCAGCGCTCGCGGGAATCCTTCGCGCAGGATCGTGCCGGCGAGGACCGCGAGGAAGATCGGCGCGGTGTTGACCAGCAGCGACGCGGTCCCAGCGTCGATCCGCTGCTCGGCGGCGTTCAGCGCGACGTTGTAGACACCGAACCAGAGCAGGCCACAGGCAATGATCAGGCCGAGCGTGCGGCGCGGCGGCAGCGGCTCCGCACGCGCGAGCATCACCACACCGAGAGCAACCGCGCCGACCGTCAGACGCCCGAGCGCCAGCGCCCCCGGCTGCAGGTGCCGTGCGGCAAAGCGGATCGCGACGAACGCGGAGGCCCATAGCACGATCGTGACGGCCAGCACCGCGATCACGGTCACGCGCTCGCGCTGTGCCGGTTGCGCGGTTGCGGTGCTCGCGGACATCCCTCATTGAACGCAGCGCAAGGGCGTTACGTGAGAACCGAGCGCTCATCGCAGATGATCGATTGCAAATTGATAGCCGGAAGATCTCGACCCGGCCGCGCCGGCAGATGCACCTGCTCGGGTGTGTCCAGGCGAACAATCTGACGCGCGCTCGGGTCGATTGTTCGCTCGATGTCGATTTTCGAGCCCGTACGGACGATCGGGTGCGCCGCGCGGCGAATTGTCGGTTCGAACACGCTGGTCGCTTAGGCTCTTAGATTAGTTGTCTCTGCGAATACGTTGACACGAGAGTGGTCACCGGCGGATGCTGGGCAAGGACGCAGGAGCCAACGCGTAGCGGAGCTACGCGAGGCGACGGCCAATCGCGCCACGTTCGCGCAACCGCCTGCCGGGGACCGTGGTGGCGGTCACGCGCTCTCCACAGCGGCTCAGGTCGTAGCCACCGAAGTGGGTCACTCGCTCCGCGAAGGCCGTGGTCGTGAGGATTTCGCCGAGCGCGTTGATGCCGGGGTGGTCGAGCCAGCGGTCCGCGATCCACACCTCGACGGCGTGGTCTTCGAGTGCGATGAAAGACAGGTCAAACGTCCTGGCGGCGCCTTCGTTGGTCACGGCAGCGGCTTCGAGGGTGGACGCAAGACGCGCGGCGTCGAGGTGACCGGTCGCCTGGGGGCCGAGCGTTATCACCCCGATCTCGCTGGCGATGCGGGCGCGTTCGAACGCCTGCTGGCTGGTTGCAGCCGGGTCGCGCCGGACGATAGGCAGGTCGCTGCGGAGGATGGACTCGAACGAGTGACCGCGGAATCGATGGGGGACAGCGAGCCCGACCTGCCAGCGCGCGAGATGCCAGCGGACAACTGGGACCGGCGGTTCGAGAAGCTCGTCGGGGCGTCCGTGGGCCACCGCAGCGTGTACCAGCCCCCGTTGTAACGCGCGCAATGCTGTTCCCGTGGGTGCGGAGATAGCGAGCAGGCTGCGGGATCCGAGTCCGCCGAGCATCGCCTCGGCGATCCCGAGGGCGGGGTCGCAGCCGGCGAGGACGCAGCCCGCGGGGCTGGAGCCCGGGAACAGTCGCAGCCGGCCTGCGTCGAGGACGCCGTCGGCCTTCGCCCAGGCTGCGCCCGCGACGCCGTGGTCGGGGAGCGCGGCGGCGACGAGCTGGTCGCCGACGCGCCCGACGCGGATCGCGGCGCCGTCGCGCAGCTTCTCGCCGAGGGCGCCGACCACGTCGGGAGGGTGCTCGGCGAAGAGCTCCTCGACGGTGGTCCCCAAGGCCCGCGAGAGGCACAGCGCAGCATCGACGGCCGGCGTGTTACGGCCCGCCTCAACGGCCGCGACCAGCTGGCGGCTCACCCCGGCCCGAGCGGCCAGCTCGGTCTGCGTCAGGCCGCATTCCAGCCGGCGGTCACGCAGCGCAGATCGACTGGGCATCACACGATTCTATGCCAGCATACTGTCAGCATGCTTGGATTCTGTTATAGAGTGTCTTTTTGCTGAGTCGCAGATTTTGCTGAGTCGCAGATACATAATGTCCCAATTTCTGAGAGGTCAGGCATGCGCATGAGACACGACAGTCGTCGTCTTTTTCGCTCGAGCTACTTCCCTGGTTTGGCGGTTGTGGGGGTCGCTCTCCTGGTGGCCTTATCCGGCGCATCGGCCGCGTCGTCTGCGGCGGTCGCGGCGAAGGCGTCTGGTGTGGTCGATGTGCTCTCTGCGGGGTCACTGGACACGTTGATGACCAAGACGGTCGGACCGGCATTCCACAGGGCGACCGGATACACGTTGGTCGACACCTCGCACGGGTCGTCTGCCCTTGCGGCCGACATCAAGAACGGAATCTACGTGGCTGATGTGTTCGTCAGCGCCAGCCCCGCGGTCGACGCCACCCTCGAGGGCAGCAAGAACGGCAACTGGGTGTCGTGGTACGCGGACTTCGCCAACTCGCCGGAGGTTCTCGGGTACTACCCGAAGAGTAAGTTCGCGCATGATCTCAAGACAAAGCCGTGGTACGACGTCATCACGCTGCCCGGTTTCCTGCTGGGACGTACCAACCCGAGCCAAGATCCCGGCGGCGTGCTGGCCCGCGAGGCCCTTCTAGAGACGGCGACGGCGCAGCACCTGCCGGCGCTGAAGAAGCTCGCGACCGAGACCTCGGACGAGTACGAGGAGGACGTCGAGCAAGCCGACATCCAGACAGGGCAGCTCGACGCCTCCTTCATGTATGAGGCCGACGCGATTTCCCAGGGCAGCCCGTTCGTGAAGCTCACGGGCGTCAATCTCGCCGGTGACTACACGATCACGATTGTCAGGGCCGCCCCGCATGAGGCCGCTGCCGAGGCGTTCGTCAAGTTCCTCCTCGGCCCCACCGGGCAAGCCGAGATGAGGGCCGACCACTTCGGAATCGTTTCCCCGGCGAAGGTGAGCGGGTCAGGCGTCCCGAGCGGCCTGTCCAGCTCGCTGAAGTGACCCTAAGAGCCTGTCTCAATAACCCAGTGTGCGGCTGGCGAGCGCCGGACCAAGCGAGGCGGTGCGGGCGGGAGGCGCCGCGTAGCAGCGCTACGCAAGCCTTCCGACCGTGCCGGATCGCGCCGGTCCGCCGCCGCCCGATGTGCGCGGGGTTATTGAGACAGGCTCCAAGGTGACTTCCAGCAGGGCGCCGCAGCTGCTGCGCTGGCTCGGCGCCCTGCTGGTTCTTTACCTGGCGTATCCGGTCGGGGCGTTGATCTATCGCGTCGCCAGCGGGAGCAACGAGGGGTGGAACGTCCCAGGGCTGTGGTCGGCGCTGCGGGTGTCGGTCGAAGGTGCCACGATCTCGGTGATGATCGGGGTGCTGACCGGCATCCCGCTGGCCTACGTCCTGGCCCGTCGCCGCGGGTGGCTGAGCTCGACAGTCGGTGTGATCGTCCAGCTTCCACTGGCGGTGCCGCCGCTGATCAGCGGGATCCTGCTGATCTACATCGTCGGTCCCTACACGTTCCTCGGCCAGCTGTCGGGAGAGCGGCTCACCGAGACGATGTACGGCCTCGTGATCGCCCAATCGTTCGTTTCGCTGCCGTTCCTCGTCGTGGTCGCGCGTAGCGCCTTCCGGGCGGTCGATCCCTCGCTCGGTGACGTCGCCGCCACGCTTGGTCACGGTCCGCTGGCCCGGTTCGCCCGCGTCGATGTGCCGGCCGCAGCAGACGGCATCCGGACGGGGCTGGTCCTGATGTGGCTGCGGGCCTTCGGGGAGTACGGGACGACTGTGGTCCTCGCCTACCACCCCTACAGCCTCCCGGTCTACGTCGACAACCTGTTCTCTTCTGCGCCGCTGTCGCAGGCCGAGGCCCCGACGGTCCTTGCCTTTGGTGTCGCTGTGCTGGCAATCGCGGTCGGCAGCATCCGGTCGTCTGCCGCGGGCGCGCCGCCATCGGCTCCCGGCACCGGTCGCCCGCGCCCCAACCCCCGCGACACCGCTTGGCTTTGATCTCGACGCCACCGCCGGGACGTTCCACCTCCGGGTGGCGCACCCGGAAAGCAGCCACCGCCTGGCCGTCGTCGGACCGTCAGGCTCGGGCAAGTCGCTGATGCTCAGAGCCGTCGCGGGGCTGCTCGGGCCGGGGGTCGGGACGGTGAGCTGCGGCGGGGGGGACATCAGCGCCGTACGGACCGACCGCCGCGGGGTCGGCTACGTCCCGCAGGGGTTCGGCTTGTTTCCTGGGCGCACCGTCTGGCAGCAGGCGGTCTTCGGCGTCGACACCGACCCGGCCCGCGCCGCTTGGTGGCTTGAGACACTCCACCTCGAGGGCCTGCTCGACCGCTATCCGGAGCAGCTCTCGGGAGGGCAACGCCAGCGTGTGAGCCTCGCCCGGGCCCTCGCCCGCGACCCGCGGGTCGTGCTGCTCGACGAGCCGTTCTCGGCCCTGGACGCGCCAGTGCGCACCGAGCTGCGACGCGAACTACGCCGCCTGCAACACTACACCGGGCTGTCCACCGTGCTCGTGACGCACGACCCGGAAGAGGCGGCCATGCTCGCCGACGAGATCATGGTCATCTCCCACGGACGGGTGCTGCAAGCCGGACTCTGCGCCACCGTGTACCGCCAGCCCGCGTCGGCCGAGGTCGGCCGACTCCTCGGGATCGACAACCTCGGTGCGGGCTTCGCCGGCGAAGCTGGAACGCTCGTCACCGTCGCCGGCCCCGTCAACGTACCCACTCGCTCTACCCCCGGCACGAGTCTGCTATGGCGCGCCGCGCCGGAGGGACTCCACCTCACCCCCCCGCACGGCACGCGCGCCACGCCCCTCGGCACCGTCGACCTCGGGACGGGCATAGTGACCGAGGTCATCGACCTAGGCCGGGTGATCGAGCTGACGGTCGCCGTCGGCTCCGGCCTCGAGCTGCGGGCACGCAGCGTCGCCGACCTCGGTATGGCACCAGGTTCGACCTGCCACGTGGGCGTCGAGGCCGACGCCTTCAGCGTGTGGGAGGTGCCGACAACAGACAACGCGGGATCGGCGGTCATGGCGCCGAACGGTGGGTGGCCCGAGCGCTAAGGGCGAGCGCGTGCCGAGCGGCGGGCGCGTGCGCTTTGCGCCGTTGTAACTTCCGGTGCTGTGGCCATCGACATGAACCGCTCGCCTGTGCTCACACGTCTGCTGCGATCGCTGCTGTGCGCGCTCGGCGTGCTGGCGTTGACCCCGGCGGTCGCCGTGGCGCACGGGCCCACGATCCCGATTGCGACCGACTACCTCGCGCGGATCACCGAGCTCCCCAGGGGCGTGCAGGCCAAGGTGCTCGACGGCGACCTGACGATGTGGATGCGCGTGCCGCCGAAGCTCACGGTGCTGGTGCTCGATTATCGCGGTGCGCCTTACCTGCGCTTCGCTCGCGCGGGCGTGCAGGTCAACGGCAACTCCGACATGTACTACTTGAATGCGACGCCGCTACCGCAGACGCCGCCGGCGAACCTGACCAGCAGCACGCCGCCGAGCTGGCAGCAGGTCAGCAGCGGCCACGCCTACCGCTGGCACGACTCGCGTCTGGGCGCGCTGGCCGACATCGCGCTCGCGCCGGGCACAAGCTACGTCGGGCACTGGAGCATCGCGCTCGAGGTCAACGGCATCAGGACGCAGCTGGCCGGCGGCGTGTGGCACGCTGGGGCACCGTCGATCGTCTGGTTCTGGTTCGTGTTCGTGCTGATCGCGTGCGTGTTGGCGGCTTGGCGGGTGCAGCGCCGAGCGCTCGACGACGGACTCGCGCGCGCGCTGGCGATCTGCGCCCTGACCGCATTCGCGCTTGGCGGCGCCGCCCAGGATCTGCACGGCCGGCCGGCCGTGTCGGTCCTGCAGCTCTGCGAGCTTGCCGCGATCCTCGCGTTCGCCGCCTGGGGCATCCAGCGCGTGCTGTTCGGGCGCGCCGGGCTGTTCAGCTACGTGGTGTTCGCGTTCCTCGCGCTGTGGGAAGGACTGGTGCTGCTGCCGGCGCTCAGCCACGGCTTTACGCTGCTGGCCGCGCCCGCGTTCCTGGTGCGCGCCGCGGCGGTGGTGTGCCTTGGCGCCGGCGCCGCGCTGCTGCCGCTCGTCTTGCGCCTCGCGGGGCGCGGCGCACACGCACATCGGCGCGGCGTCAGGAGCCCAGAAGCACGGCGGCGTCGTGAACGATCTGTCCCGAGTTGAAGTCGCTCGGCAGCACGATCACGAGCTTGCCGGCAGCGGTGATCCCGTAGACGACATCACTGTGCGTCAGCGTCTGCGAGTTGAGCGTGACGGTCACGTGCCAGGCCTTCCAGACCGGCAGCAGCTGCGCCCGCGAACCGATCAGGTAGTCCATCCGGCCGAGCGCGCCGCGCGTGGTCAGGAACGTCTTGACCGCCTGCGGCGTGTCGCCCTTCGGGTCGACCGTCACCGCGATGAAGCGCACGAAGCGCGCCCGCGCCCCCAGCGTGCGCTGCGCCTGCGCGAGGTTTGAGACGATCAGCGGGCAGACGTTGGGGCAGTGCACGTAGACGAATGTCACGAACACGGCCTTCCCCTTCATCGCCGCCAGCGACACCGGCGAGCCGGTGTAGTTGCGCAGCGCCAACGGCGGCGCCGGCTGCGGCGGATTCAGGATCAAGCCGCCCTGCAGGCTGTTGCTCAGCGTCGTCTGAGAGCCGGTCGAGGTCGTGGTCGTGCTCGACGACGACTGCTTGGAGCCACACGCCGCCAGCGCCGCAGCCGCGACCAGCGCCGCAGCGGCAACTCCCACCCGGACTAGCCGGCGCGGGCTGGCAGCCCGCGCACCACAGCGCGCTGAGGAGAACCTCACGCCGCGATTGTAGGGCGGCGGCTTCAGCTGAGCCTTCCCAGCGCTTCGCGCTTGCGGGCTACGGTCTCGACGTCCGACAGCCAGCGATACAGCAGCCAGATGATCGCGATTCCGAACGGCGTGTCGCCCGCAGTCCACATGATCCCGGCGGCGATCTGCTGATCCTGTAGGGCCGTGATCCCCCCTGGTCGGTTCAGCAGGTGCGCGTAAAACGGATAGATGACGTCCGGCGTGAATGCGAGCCCCGCCGCCAGGATTACGTTGGGGATCGAGGCGCTGAATACGTACGCAGCCCGCTGCAGCGTCGAGAGTGTGCGGTGCGATGGTGGTGTCGCCGTGACCTGCGCCCAGAACAGGATCGCGCAGCTGATGAACGTGATGTGCTCGAGCGCGTGGATCCAGGTGTTCCTGAGCGCCAGGTCGTAGGCGGCCGGCCAGTGCCATGCGTAGAGGCCGACGACGAAGATCACCCACGCCCCGAGCGGCGAGCCCGCCCCCCTCCCGAGCGCGCGCAGCGGCGCGCAGCGCGGCGAGCGGACCATCAACCGCGCCAGCTTGCGCCTGAAGCCGAGCGGCAGCGGGCGCCACAGCGACCGCCACGGCTGTCCGAGCACGATCAGCGGCGCCGCGACGGTCAGCATCAGCATGTGCTGGATCATGTGGACCCAGAGCAGCTTCTGCGAGTACGCATCGATCGGCGTCGCGAGCGAGACACCGATCACCACAAGCCCTGCATAGAACGAGGCCGCGCGTCGACGAGCCCGCTGGTCCCGCGGCCGGCCCGTCAACACCGCCGCGCGGCGTTCCCCGAGCAGATGCAAGAGGAACGCCGCGCAGACAAGCGCCAACGGCAGGTACAGCGCCATCGATTACTTGATCAGCAATTGCAGCAGCATCAGGATGATCGCGCTGATCGCGACCCAGTAGAACCAGTAGCCAGCGGCACGGATCACATAGTCGCGTCCGGCGAGCCGTCCCGAACGCAGGCGACCGATCACCAGGCCGCCGATCGTCAGAGCGAGCAGCAGATGCAGCGCGTGGTAGATGTTGATGTACAGGATGTCGCTTGCGTACGCGTGCAGCGGTGCGCTGTAGTTCAGGCCGTTGTAGACGACCATCTCGGCGACGAGGCTGGCGAGCATCAACACCCAGGCGAGAGTCACGCCGGCGCGGACCTGGCCCCGGTTACCGCGGTCCAGACCCATCCTTCCCCAGCGCCACGCGACGCCACCCGCCACCGCGAGCGCCGCGACGATCACGGTTCCGGCCACCCCCGGCGCCGACTCACCAGCCCCGCGGAACGAGCCATTCGTTTTCAGCCCGTACAGGTAGATCATTCCCATCGAGATCGCCAGCACGAACGTGATGTCGGAGATCACGAGTGCGATCGCCCCGAGTCGGACCGCGCGCGCGTGGTCGTGCGCGTGGTGGTGAGTCGGCGAGTGTCCCTCGGGAAGCGAGTCCACCGACCCACCGGCCATCGCCGGCTGGGCCATCATTCGCGGCACGGGCAAGCCGTAGTCGTACGGTCCGGAGGTCACCACCGGGATGTGCTCGAAGTTCACAAGCGGCGGCGGACTGGAGGTCAGCCATTCCAGCGTGCGGCTGCCCCACGGGTTCGCGGCGGCCTTGGGCCCGCGCGCCCAGGTCCAGATCAGGTTGTACGCCAGCACCGCGACCGACGCGACGAGCAGGATCGCGAAGATGCTCGAGATCGTGTTGGCCGGCACGAACTGCGAGGACACGTAGGCTTGCCAGCGCGGCTCGCCCTGCAGACCCGCGTAGAAGAGCGGCAGGAAGGTGCCGAGGAAGCCGATCTCCAGCAGCCAGAAATGCAGCTTCGCGAGCCGCGGGTCGAGTTGCTTGCCCCAGATCTTCGGGAACCAGTAGTAGAAGCCCGCCAGGAACGCGAACACCACGCCACCGACCAGCGTGAAGTGAAAGTGCGCCATCACGAACATGTCGCCGTGGTAGATCGTGTCAGTCGGCACGTCCGCCAGGTAAAGGCCGGTGACGCCGCCGATCAGGAAGTTGAACAGGAACGCCAGCGCGAACAGCATCGGCGGTTCGAACCGTATGCGCCCTCGCCACAGCGTCCCGATCAGCGCCAGGAAGATCAGGCCGGTCGGGATCGAGATGATCTCCGTGCTCATCATCATCGGCGTGTCGAGCGCGGTATTGGCTCCCGACCAGTAGAGATGGTGCATCCACACGCCGAGGCTGATGATGAAGATCGCGGCCTCGGCGGCGACGACCATCTTGTAGCCGAACAGCGGCTTGCGGGCGAACACGGGCACTACCTCGCAGACCGCGCCAACCCCCGGGAGCAGGATCACGTACACCTCGGGGTGTCCCATGAACCAGAACATCTCCTCGTAGAGCCAGTTGTTGCCGCCCACGTTCGCCTGGTAGAAGCCGGTTCCGAACACGCGATCGCAGAGCGTCAGCGTTACTGCCGCCACGAACGACGGGAACACCAGCAGGCCCAGCGCGGTCGAGAACAGCGAGCCCCAGACCGCGACCGGGAGACGACCCCAGCTCATCCCTGGCGCTCGCATCGTGATCACGGTCGCGGCCATGTTCAGCGCCCCGAGCGCGATCGAGGTCCCGAACAGGATGATCGTCACGCAATACGCGTCCATCCCCAGCGCCGCCTGGTCGGCGAGCGGCGCGTAGCCCGTCCAGCCGGTCGGGAAGCCGCCGAGCACGATCGCGCTTAGCAGGATCGGCACGGCCGGGAACAGCGTCCAGTAGCTGAGCGCGTTCAGGCGAGGGAACGCCATGTCGTTGGCGCCGATCATGATCGGCATGATGAAGTTGCCGAAGGTCGAGCTGATCATGATGATCGTCGTCGCGATCATGATGATCCCGTGCATGCCGACGATCGTGTTGTAGGTCGCAGGCGTGAATATCTTGGCGCCTGACTGAGCCTGCTCGAGGCGGATCATGAACGAGGCCACACCGCCGACCAGGAACAGCACCAGCACCGTCACCAGGTACTGCACGCCGACCACCTTGTGGTCGGTGCAGAAGCGGAAATAGCGCCACACGCCCTGGTCCTTGCCGGCGTTGCGCAACTCCTCCTCGTGCGTCGTGTCGGGCCGCCCGAGACCCCACTTCAGCGGGAAGTTGAAGGCCCCCATTCCGACCAGGAAGAAGATCGCGAACGCGACGTAGCCGGCGGTCAGGGTCGCGTCGCCCTTGTAGTTCGGGGACGCGATCTGGTGCACGACGATCCCGGCAATGATTGCCGCCACTAGGCCCACAACGAGGCCCGTCAGGACGCTCGGCACCAGCAACGCCCGCTTGCCCGCGGGCTTGCTCGCCGAGCCGTGCGTATCTGCAAGGGCGCTCATGAGCTCGCCGACCCTCCGTTGTCGTGGCCACCACTGGCGGTGACCCAGGTTGCGAATTTTGCCTTCGGCACGATGTACACCTTCGACCACATGAACGTGTGGTAGAGACCGCACAGCTCCACGCAGTGCGCGTAGTAGCTGCCCAGCCGGTTGGGCGTGACGATCGGCGCGTCCACCCACCAGCCGGGGTTCGCGTCCATCGCGACGCCCAGCTGCGGGATCGCAAAGCCGTGCAGGACGTCGTCGGACGTGACCCGGAACTTCACCGGCACGCCCTTCGGCAGCTCGAGCACGTTGCTCGTGAAGCCCTGCTTGGGATAGGAGAAGGTCCAGGCCCACTGCTGGCCGGTGACGTTCACGACCAGCGGATTCGACGGGTTGTTCGTCGTCTCTGAGAAGAATCCGAACATGCCCCAGGCGACCGTCGAGAGCGCCAGGATCGTGGTGATCACGAGCCACGTGACCTGTTGCGTGTTCGATGGCTGGATGTGCGGGGCGTCCTCGAGCTCCTCGACCGGCGTGTCCTTGGCGCGCTTCTCGCGGAACGCATAGACGCTGTAACCGCTGAATACGACGACGAACATCGCGACCGGCATCGCCGCCGCCGTGAACACCGTGTTGGTCAGGTAGGAGAAGCTGCCGACAGCGCTGGCGGGTGCCGGATTCACCGCCGGGAAGACGATCACGTCAACGATGATCCCGATGATCGACGCCACCACCCAGAGGATGACTACGCGGCGGATATGGGAAACGCCCTCGGCGCCGGCAGCAGGTGCCGGTGATGTACCTGTAGTCACCCTCTCATCTCCATGTCGGTGCTCGCTGAACCTGAAATCAGTGCGTTGCTGGTCATGTCGCTGACCGCTCTCATGTCACGGTCAGAGTTCCGGCCATGTAGCCGGTCGTCGCCATCGGGCCGCCGAAGTTGTCCTGCCCGCCGAGCCCGTCGCCGGAGAGTCCGGTTCCGCAGGGCACGTAGCACTTCCACACGTACTTGCCGGGAGCGCCGGTCTTGAACTTGAAGACGATCAAGTTCGGCTTCGGGTAGGGGTTGCCGTTGACCGTGACGCACGAGGTCGAGCCACACGTCGGGTTAGAGGTCGCCGGGGTGCCCAGCAGCGGCACGTTGACGAACAGTTGGTCCTTGACGCCGGGCGGCGTCTGGATCGTGAACGTGTGCGCGACGTTCTGAGGGTTGATGCGCGTCACCGGCACGCCGTTCTGGATGATGTCGCCGCCGACCGTGCCCGAGACCTGCGCGAAGTAGTAGTTGTGCAGCGCGCTGCCGGAGTCGTACTGCTTGACCGTGACCGTGATCGTGCTGTACGCCGGCACCTTTAGCGTCGTGCTCGGGCAGTACGTGACCCACTCGGGATGCGGGCCGCCGCCGCTGCCGTGACAGGCGAGGCTGTCGGGAAACACGCTGAGCGAGAGGTTCGGGCCGGTGGTCGCCGCCGTGGCTGCAGGCTCGCTGCCAAGGCCGCCGATCGCGCGCACCCCTTCGACCATGCCAAAGAAAACCAGCAGCAGCACGACCAGCGCAATCCCTGCGCCGAACAGGGGCGGGTCCTTGTGCTCGATCGGTGGATTCGGGTCTTCTGGCAATTCAATCCTCCTGCTGGTTGGTCACGCAGACGTCGGGGTCGTTCGCGGGCATTACGCCCGTCTCAGAAGGCGCACAAATACGCATCGAACGGCCGCCCGCCCGTGGCTTGGGTGGAGGGCCGTTCGAGAGCGGAACCCTACGAAATAAAGGACCTATAAGCCATCCGGGAAAACTACTGTCTTGCCTGGCGGCCGAAACTACTTAAGCAATTCCCCGCAGCGTCGGTCGCTAAGCGATTCCCCGCAGCGTCGGTCGCGCCGCCAGTGACACGCGTGATCAGCGCGTTCAACGCGCTGCGCTACAAGTCGAGCCTGAGCTCTAACTCGGCCTGGTCGATTCCGTCAATCTCGATCAGCTTTTCGCGTGAGCGCTCACCGCGCAAGATCGTGATGCGTGAGGGCGCAACGCGCAGGTGCTCGGCAAGCAAGCGGCGCAACGCCTGATTCGCGCGGCCCTCGAGCGCCGGCGCGCTCACGCGGGCAACCAGAACGCCTTCACGAAGCGCTACGAGCTCGTCGCGGTGGGCTCGCGGCTGCAGGCGAACCGCGATCCTGGCGCTGCTCACGGGCGTCGCTCACGGGCGCCTCCAAGGACGCCACGAACTGAGGATCGCCGCAACGACGAACGGCAGGCAGCCTCCTTCGCTGCGGCGATCTCGAGCCTCCTGGCCCTGACGCCCAGTAACCAGTCGGCCTACGCGGCCAGCAGCTCACGTTCAGCGCGCAGCCAGTTCGCGAATTCGTCGGTCCCACCCTCTTCGAGGTAGATGTAGTAGGCGCGCTCGGAGATCTCCCGCTCCGAGACCTCGACGCGCGTTGGGCTGCGGCGCTTCGCCGTCGCCGTCGGCTTGGTCGTGCGGACGCGCTGCTTCTTGACGGGCGTGGCGGCCTTCTCGGTCATCAATCCTCCTGGTTTGAACTAGAGATCTCTCGCGTGAGCGAGAGGCTTGCGGAGAATTCGACGGCCGGTCGGCGAACCCTTCTCAGTGCCCGAGCACGCGACTACGGGAGCCGGCCGTGCGCACCCTAGGCGGCGCGAGCGGCGCCGGATCGCCGTGCGGTCCGCGCCGGGGACCGGTCGGCGAGGGCTTGCGCGGGTGGATCTCGTGCGGGGGCGTCCGTGCGCCACCGTCGTCCTCGTGCGCCGCCGCGGCGTCGCTTTCCCTGGAGAATCGCCAGCCGAGGTAGACCATCGCCGAGGTCGGGATCTTCAGTCCGACGATCACGAGTATCCACAGCCAGATCACGGGAGCCGAATCGTAACCGCTGGCGACCGCGCAAGCGACAGCGAACAGGAACGTCGCGGGCACCGCCAGTCCTGGACCTCCCCGCGAGAACTACTGAGCGCTCAACCGGCACCTACCGATATGCCGGACTAGTTCAAGTCCGCGCGCTTGACGATCGCATCGACCGCCTCTACGACCTCGGACACGCGCTGGCACATCAAGACCCCCGGGCGCGCGTGCAACTGGCCGCCGAGCCCGCGGCCGCCGAGCACGAACCCGACTCCAGGCGCCCGCCGCTGCACCTCGTCGATCGCGGCGACGACGTACCCGACCCTTCCGGGCAGCGTCGCGCTCATGCAGATCACGTCCGGCCGGTAGCGGGTGGCAGCGCCACCGAGCGCGTCGACCGGCACGTCCGCGCCCAGCATCACGACGTCATAACCAGCGTCGCGCAGGAGGTTGCCGACCATCCGCAGCGCTACGACGTGCAGGTCGCCTTGCGGCGCGGCCAGCAGCACCCGGTGCGCGGGGCGAGCGCTGGCAACCCGTCGCGCCTCCCGCTGGAGCGTGAGCACGCGGATCGAGATCTCGGTGGCGATGTGCTCGTCTGCGACCGATATCTCGCCTCGCTGCCAGAGCTCGCCGATCAGCCATAGTGCCGGCGCGATGATCTCGTCGTCGATCTCCGCGGTCGTCAGGTTCGCGTCCATCGCCTCGCGGATCGCGATCTCGGCGGCGCGCTCGTCTGAGCTCAGCAGCGCATCGACGTATTGGCGGCCGAACTCCTTGATCTTGGCGCCGTGCGACCCGTTCGGAGAGCCCTCATGATCGTCGTTCCCACTGGGGTTGAACATCACGTTAAGTGCGACCTTACTCGCCACCGGGCGCACCCTCAACGTTACCAGCCAGCTTTCCGGGAAATTTAGCCCAGCGGGACGCGCCGGCCCTGGGGGAAGCGACTCGCGACGGCTACGCGATCAGCTGCTTGCCGGCGTCGTTGCTCCACGCGACAGCCTCCAGATAATGATCTGAAGCGTCGTCCAGCAACGAGTTTGCCAGCTCGAAGTCGCCATTCTCGATTGCCGTGACGGTCTCGAGCAGCCGGCCAGCGCCGACGTGGTCGATCAGAGCGTCGCGCATCGCCGGGGTCAGCGGCAGGTTGCGCAGGGCGACGTACATGCTCGTATCGGTCAGCGCGTCGAGCACTGAGAACAATCCAAGCGTGAACAGCTCGGCCTGCGCGCCGTCCTGAGGTCGACCCGCCTGCTGACAGAAACGGGCACGGATCAGCGCCGTGACGAACAGCTCACGCGGCTTGTCACAGACCTCGGCGAAGATGTTCAGCGTCGCCCACCGGCGCAGCGGCTCGATGCCGAGCAACGCCACGGCCTGCTTGATCGAGCTGATTCTGCCCCTCAGGCTGAAATATGCGCTGTTGATGTACTTGAGCAGCCGGTAGCTGAGCGCGACATCGCCGGACACCAGTTGCTCGAGCTCGAGCAACTGGATGTCGGGATCCTGCAAAGCGCTTGCGAGCCTGAGCAATGCCAGCCGGCTGGGCGCGATCGCGCGCCCGCCGAGCAGGTGCGGTCGGCAAAAGAAATAGCCCTGGAAGAGGTGTGCGCCTGCCGCCAGCGCGAGCTTGAAGTCGTCGTAGGTACGGATCTTGTTGGCCACGAGCTTCACGCCGGACGGGCCGAGCAGGAAGGCGTGACGCGCGAGCTCGCGAGGACCGAGCTCGAGCATGTCGAGCTTGACGATGTCGACCAACGCCAGTAGCGGCTCGAGCTCGGGCGTGTAACGAAACTCGTCCAGCGCAAGCGTGTACCCGGCGGCCCGCAACTCCCCGATCACCGCGGCGATTTGCGGATCGTCGAACGGTACGCCGCGCAGCTCCAGCACCACTCCTTCGGGCGGTAGATTGCCGACCAGGTCGAGCGACAGGAACTCCGGCCCGACGCTGATCCAGGCACGGCTCTCGCCCACCAGATGCTCGAGCCCGATGTCACTGAGCGCTTTCAGCGTGAGCCGGGCTGTGGCCAGTGCTTCGCCGTCGGCGTGTGCCTGTGCGAGGTCTTCGTGGGGGAACAGGAGCTCGTATCCAGCGACGGTCTGGTCGTGGTTCAGAATTGGCTGACGAGCTAGAAAGATGTCGGTCATGACGCCCCAGATCAGGTAAGTCCCTAACCGCATTGATCGGCCCGCCGCGCGGTTACTTGACCGGATCCGCCTCCACTGGACGCTCGGATCGGATTACGGGCCTGTCTCAATAACCCAGTGTGCGATTGTCAAGGGCTCAAGAACGGAACAAGGGCGTCGGCCCACATCTGATTGCCGGCGTTGTTGAGATGCGTTCGGTCGAGCGTGAGTCCGAGCGCATCGCGCGCCATGTCCCCGAAGCGCTCGGCGAGGTCGAACATCCCGACGCTCGGCGTGTAGCGACCGCTGCTCTCCCTCACGACCTCAGCGACCGCCCGGTTGTAGGGCTGCCAGTGGTCGATCGACCTGCCGGCGCCGTTGTACGGATTGAACAGCAGGACGCTCGTGGGGGCGGCGACACAGCTCAGGATCTCGTCCACCAGTGCCTGCAGGTCCCGCCGGAACGCGTCCGGCGCAACCCCTTCCGCACATTCGTTGGTGCCGAGCTGCAGCGTGATCAGCGCCGGCCGGTAGTTCGCGATCGTCGCCCTGACCGCTTGCAGGCTGCGCGGATCGAGAAAGTCGGCAGCCATCCAGCCGGCGTGCCCGAACTCGATCCCCCGCAAACCCAGGGTCTCGTCCCCGTCGTAGATCATCGCGCCCTCGAAGACGATCCGTCCCGAGCGCCACGCTACCTCGATCGCGTGCGGACCGGCGGCTAGGCCGCGAACGCGGCGCACGTTGCACTGGCTCGAGGACGGCGCGCGGGTCTGGACGCTCACGCCCACGCCACCGTCGAGCGCCACGATCATCTCGCCGCCGTCCGGTCCGCAGCCGTACAGCAAGTCGCAACCTGTGCCGAGGAACGTGAGGCCGATCGCCTGCCCGCTGCAGTGCAGCGCCAAGGCCTTCTGTCCGATCCCCCCGGCGCATGCAATCAGTGGTGCGCCGGCCGGCACCCATGGTGAGCCCCCGAACTCGGTGACCAGGTAGAAGCTCGCCAGGTAGCCGACCCCACCAGCGATCCCAGCGGGTTGAAAGCGCTCGCGTAGGGCGGCTAGCGTCAGGTCTACCCAGCGCCTGCGCAGTGCGCCGGCCCCCTCCCCCTCGGTGAGCGAGTCGCCGATCCACATGTGCGTGACCGGCGCCGCCGCGCGATCTGCGAGCGCTGCCCAGTACGGGCGCAGGGATTCGACTCGGAGCCGCTCGCCAAGGAGCTGCCCGCCAGGGAGCGCGGCGCCGCTGCGCGCGGCGCCGGCACGAGCATCGGGCTGATTATGCGGCGGCGGCGATCCCACCGCGCGAGCGCTCCAGCAGCACGGACAGCTGGGCCTCGCACTCGGCGAGCTTGGCGGCGCGCTTGGCCGTGGGCAGCGCCGCGTGCTTGGCCTTGGCCTTCTGATAGGACTGCATGGCCAGCTTCAGCCGAGCGGCCGCTTCGCGGTCTCGCGCTGCCGTTTCGCGTTGCACTGACATCGGCATATGCGCACGTTAACGCCCACTCCGGCGCCAAACTTGAGGTGTGCGCGCGCCGGGGGTGGGCGTGTGCCGCAGACCGTTATCCGGGGATCGCGATCAGGCCGATTTGGATCGTGCTGGTAGGCTTGATGCAAAGGAGCACCAGCGAACGCGCGGCTGCTAAGAGACAGCGCCACTCTGATCCTCCGTAATCGCGAACGCGCGGAGGTCTGTTTGCTGGTCGAGTCTCATACGCTGGTGGTCGGGCGCGCCGAAACATGCGAACGTGGCTCGGCGCTGTGGCGCAAGGTTGCGCTGAGCGCGTTTGGCGCGCTTGTCGTCATGGGTGTCTTGGGTTTCGTGCTGGCCGGACGGCGCGAGCAGTTCACAGCCGCGCTGCGCAGCGCCCCGATCGAGTTCCTGGGGCTCGCGGCCCTGCTGCAGATCGTGGCGCTGCTGGCGCGTAGCGAAGCGTGGAACATCTGCGTCGAGGCCGCCGGCGGGTCCGTCAGCCGCCGTCAGCTGTTCCGCGCTGCCGGCGTCGGCTACCTCGCCAGCGTGATCAATGGCTCGCTTGGAATGGCGGCACGGATCGCGTCGCTGCGCCGGGTCGCCCCGCAGAACACGCCGAAGGTGCCTGCCCTGCTGGCTGCCGAGGTTCCGATCATCACCGTCGAAATCGCGCTGGCGGCGATCTTCTCGTTTACGCTGGTCGCGCCGCTGGGCATCCCGTGGTGGGCGCCCGGCCTTGCCGTTCTGGCGATGGCCGGCGCCGTGTTCGGCTTGCGGCGTGCTTGCGAGCGCCACCGCACCGGGCTTTGGGCCGGCTTGGCGATCGTGCGTGGCGAGGGCCGCGTTCGCATGATCGCGTTCACGCTGCTGGCCGTTTGTGCACAGATCGCCCGCAATTGGCTGATGCTGCACGCGATCGGCGTGAACGTCTCGGTGTTCGACTCGATGGCCCTGCTGATCGCGATGTTCACGCTCGGACAGCTTCCGGTCGGTCCGAGCATCGGGCCGGCAGCCGCGGTCCTGATCCTCGGCGCCCACGGCGTCGCCGCCACCGCCGCCGCCGGCGTGCTGCTGGCGGTCACGGGCATCAGCGGCTCGCTGTGCTACGCCGCGTGGGCGATCACCGACCGGCTCGTCTCCGGTCCGCTGGGCGCGAAGGCGCGCTCCACCGCAGCGCCCGATGCGTTGGCGGTGGTCGCGGTGGCGGCGATCGCGCCGGCGCGAAGCTAGCGCGGGGAATCGCGCTGGGGCGCGATTCCCTTGGGAGATTCGCTGGCGCGAATCTCCCGGGTAGCAGCAGCTAGCTGAGAACCTGGTCGCGCAGCGCGCCGGCAACCTCGCCGGCGAACAGCTCCAGCGTCCGCCGATCGATCGGCGGACGCGCACTCAGCAGGAAGTCGCCCACGCCGCGGTCGACGTACGGGCGCAGGTGCTCGACCAGCTGCGCGGGCGTCATCGCCAGCACGCGCTCGCGCAGCGCTTCCAGTTCGAGCCCGAGTCCGTCGGCGCGAGCGCGGAGCTGCTCGCTCAGCTCTCGCTCGTCGCCGCCGAGCACCGCCTGTAGCACGACTTGGATGCGGATCTCGGGGCGGTCACGACCGACGTCGTCGCAATGCGCGTCGAGTACGCGGAGCTTGTGGTCGAACTCGTCCAGGGGCGACAGGAACGTGTTCCAGCCGTCTGCCTGCGCCGCGACGTGGTGCAGGGTCACGCGCTCCCCGGAACCGCCGATCCACAGCGGTATGCGCGGCTTCTGCAGCGGCTTGGGCTCGCACATCGCATCCTGCAGCTGGTAGTAGCGGCCCGAGAAGGTCGTGCGTGGTTCGCTCCACAACGACTTCAGGATCGCCGCCTCCTCGCCCATCATCGCCAATCGCTCCCCGATCCCGGGGAACGGAATCCCGTACTGCCGGTGCTCCAGTTCGTACCAGGCGCCGCCAATCCCGAGCTCGAGCCGGCCGCCGGAGACGTGATCGATCGTGGCCGCCATGTTGGCGAGCACCGCCGGCGAACGGTATGTGACACCGGTGACGATGATCCCGCAGCGCAGGCGCACGGTGTGCGCCGCCATCGCGGCCAGCAGCGTCATCCCCTCGAAGCAGGGTCCGGTCGGATCAGCCTGGATCGGCATGAAGTGGTCGAACACCGAAGCCCAGTCGAGCCCGAGCGCCTCGGCGGTCCGCCACAGCTCGAGATACGAGGGAAAGTCGGTGTACTGCTGTCCGGCGTGAATTCCAAAGCGTAACTTGTCAGGAAATAGGGGCATCAAACGACCTCCGGGGCAACAGTTGACCTCAGGACGACCGTGAGCCTCAGGGCAGCAGCACGATCTTGCCGTGAGTGTGCCGCGCGGCCAGCTCGTTGAACGCGTCGCGAACCTGATCCAGCGGGAACGTGCGTGCTACCGGTATCTCGAGGCTGCCGTCGGCGACCAGTGCGGTGAGCTCGCTCAGCAGCTGCTTGGTCGCGATCGTGTGCGCTCCCAGTCCCTGGACGCCGTGCCGCTCCACGGCCTCGAAGTCGATGATCGTGTTGATCCGCTCCGGCGCGACGCCGAGCGAGAGCGCCATCTCGACGTAGCCGCCGCCGAACGTGTCGACCAACGCGTCGATCTTGCCGCCCGCCGCCTCGCGGATCCGCTCGGCCTGCCCGTCGCCGTAGCTCACGGGCACGATCTCGTGGCTGCGCAACCACGCATGGTTGCGCTCGCCGGCGAGCCCGATCACCGTGGCCCCGGTGCGGCGCGCGAGTTGGACTGCCACCGATCCGACACCGCCTGCGGCGGCCGACACGACGACCGTCTCACCGGCCTTGGGAGCGACCGCCTGAACCGACGCGAGCGCGGCAAAGCCCGCCACGAACAGCGATCCCGCCACCTCCCACGGGATCGAAGCCGGTTTGTGCGTCAGTTGCTCCGCCGGCACCGAGACGAGCTCCGCGTGGCTCGCACGCTCCTCCGTCCAGCCGAGCACCTCATCGCCCCCGGCGAACGTGTCGACGCCTTCGCCGACCGCGTGCACCACACCGGCGAGATCGGTGCCTTCGCCTGAGGGGAATGTCGCCGGCCAGCGATCGTGCAGCCACCCCTCGCGAATCGCGATCTCGCCGGGGTTGATCCCGGCCGCCTTGACCGCCACCAGCACCCGGCCCGGCCCGGGCACTGGATCCTCGACCTCACGGACTTGCAGTACGTCAACCCCGCCGTACTCGTCGAATCGCACAGCCCTCACGTCGACTCCTCCCGTTTCGCCTAGTTCCGACGATACCTACCCGCGAGGCCCGCCGGCGCAACTGCCACGGCTTCACCGCACAACAGGTTTCAGCGCCGATCGGTAGCTAAGCGTCCGCTGGTTTTGGCCGCAGTTGCGCGCGCAGGAATGATGCACGCCGGCGCGGCGCCTGCGAGCATTGTCGGGATGAGCGCGCACCCGCGGATTCTCGTCGTCGCGCACCGCACAGCGGCGACGCCGAAGCTTCTGGAGCACGTTCACACGCGCGCACTGCAGGGCCCTTGCTCGTTCGTGCTCCTGGTGCCACGCCCGTACTGGGACCCGGACACGGAGGAGGCCGCGCGCGTGATCGAGCTGGCGGTGCCACTGCTGGAGGAAGCCGCGGGTGGCCGTGTCGAGGCGATCGTCGGCGACAGCGACCCGTTCGTGGCAGTCAAGACGGCGCTCGAAAGCTCCCGGTTTGACGAGGTGATCGTCTCGACCTTGGCGAGTCGCGTGTCGCACTGGCTGGGACTCGACCTGCCGGCGCGGATCGAGCGGTTGGGGGTGCCGGTAACGGTGCTCACGGCGCAGCAGGCGGCTGCGAGCGTCGGGGGCCCGCTCGCGGAACGTTTGGTGGTGCAGGGCCATGGTCGGATCGAGCTCTACGCGGTCCCGGTGCAGAAGCCTGACGAACTCAACATGATCCTTGGCCAGGCGCACTTCATCAAGGCGATCGACGATCTCCACGAAGCCCTGGCCGCAGCGGTGCCGCAACTGCGCTTCGGAATCGCCTTCTGCGAGGCGTCCGGCCCGAGGCTCGTGAGGCGATCGGGGAACGATCCCGAACTGGTCGAGCTCGCGGTCCGCAACGCGCTGATGATTGGTGCCGGCCATTCGTTCATCGCGTTCCTGCATGACGGCTACCCCGTCAACGTCCTCAACCAGGTCAAGCTGGTGCCCGAGGTCTGCCGGATCTACTGCGCGACCGCCAACCCGGTGCAGGTGCTGGTCGGCGAGACGGCCACCGGGCGCGGAATCTTGGGCGTCGTGGACGGCGGCGCCCCGTTGGGGGTGGAATCCGAAGCCGACGTCGCAGCGCGTAGGCAACTGCTGCGCGAGCTGGGCTACAAGCTGTAGCGCTCCCGGGGGCGCGTAATCAGCTCATCTCGCCCCGGGCGATCGCCATGCACGCCTCGCAGCGCGGCCACGGCGGGTTCCACGGGTAACCGGTTACGTCCTTGCCGCACAGCGCCGTGTCCGGATCGAACTCGGTCACCAGATGACACAGCTCCTCGAAGCCGTCGTCGTTGGTCCGCGGCACATTGCTGCAGTGCGGATCGACGTTCGGAGCCCTGACGGGGGCGGCTAACTCAAGCACAGCCCGAGGATATCTCGCGGCGTCTGCGGGGCAGCGTGTCGTCGCTGACGGGAAGGAACGCACGGCTCACGGCGTCATCACAGCCAATGAGGTCCAGAACCCCCAACCCACGCTGCGGGCTCGACGCGTCCGCCGCTCGCTAATGAGAGGAACATAACACGCTGAAGCTTCTCCACTGACACGAGACCACACACCATGTCACCGGCACAGATCGGAGTTTCCATGCGCACCATCCCTTTGCTGCTCACTGCAGGCGCCGTCGGGCTGTTTGCCGCCGGCTGCGGCAGTAGTAGTAGCAGCAGTAGCAGTAGCAGTTCGGCGAAGACCACGACCTCCACGTCGGCTGCGGCGACGAGTAGCGGCTCGGTCAAGATCTCGAGCGCCAGCGTGCCGGGCGTCGGCGTGGTGCTGGTCGACGGCCAGGGCCGCACGCTGTACATCTACACGCCCGACAACGCGAAGCAGGTCACCTGCACTGGAGGCTGCGCATCCCAGTGGCCGCCGGTCGCGGCCCCGGCTAGCGCCAAAGCGACCGCCGCGGGCGCCGTAAACGCCTCGCTGCTCGCCAGTGACCCCAACCCGGGGGGTGGTCGAGTCGTCACCTACAAGGGCTGGCCGCTTTACAACTACGTCGCCGATCCCACGGCCGGGACCGCATCCGGACAGGGCAGCGGCGGCGTCTGGTACGTGATCTCCCCGACCGGGACCGTGGTCAAGACGGCGTCCTGAACCGTTCAGCGGTGGTGCCGGCCCGCGGGCCGGCACCACCGGAGCAAGCGCTCTTGCGACCTGCGCCAGTGCGCCGCAGATCCCGTCATGCTGTCAGCGTGGCCGCGGCCAACTCGCAAGCTCGGCTCGATGACGAAGCGCGCAGGACCGCCGCTCGCAGCATCCGGCACCCGCTCGCGCGAGCGTTGCTGGTGCTGACATTCACGACCGGGCTGGTGGACGCCGTCAGCTACCTCGGGCTCGGTCACGTGTTCACCGCAAACATGACCGGCAACATCGTGCTGCTCGGCTTCGGTCTTGCCGGCAGCCGCGGATTGCCGGTGCTGGCGCCGCTGGTCTCGCTGGGCTGCTTTCTGGTCGGCGCCGGCGCCGGCGGCGTGCTCACCAGACGCGCGGGAGACCGCCACGCTCGGCTCGTAGCCGTCGCGCTTGCGATCGAAGTGTGTCTGATCGCGCTCGCGGCCGTGTTGGCGGCCGCCGTCGCCGTTCACGCCGGCAAGCTCTCGGGGGACGTCCTGATCGCGCTGATGGCTCTGGCGATGGGCGTTCGCAACGCGACCGTACGGCGCATCGGGGTGCCCGACCTGACGACGACCGTGCTGACTTTGACGCTGACCGGACTAGCCGCCGACTCGCGCCTTGCCGGTGCCAGCGGCAGCGGCTCGATCCGCAGGGTCAGCGCGGTCGTAGCGATGCTCGCCGGCGCGCTGTGCGGGGCGCTGATGCTGAAGCGCAACCTCGCGCTTGCGCTCGGGGCGGCGGCGGGGCTGGCGCTGATCACCTGGGTGCTTTACGCGCCGACGGCACGTCGCTCGGGATGAGCCTGCTTGCGTACCTGCCTCGCTCTAGGGCACCCTAATCCGTTGGTCTAGGGCGTCTGGTCAGGCCCGGTTGTGCCGCGCGAGGTTATGGAACGCTGAGACCTTGGAGGACGACCGGGCCCAGCGTTGGGTCGAGCTCGGTGTCCTGCGAGACGCCCGGCGGCGTGATCGTATCCATCACGTTGGGCACGGCGCTCGGGGACACCGCGCAGATCGGGCTGCTCGTCTCCGGGCCCGAGGCGGGGCAGACGCCGAAGCTGTACGCCCCGGGCGTCGCTGTGAAGCCGCGTACCGGCGGGCTACCGGACCCCTGGCCGGTCAGCGCGACGGTGAACGCCCAGCCGGAGCCGATCGTGCCGAACGCGGCGCTGGGCAGCACCACCGTTGCCGTGCCGCTGGCCTCCTCGACGACCAGCTGCGGGGAGCCGAGCGAGTTGCCGGACGGGTCGACCCACGCGACCGGCGCGAAACCCTGGGCTTCGATCCGTTCGCTCCACGCGTCGGCGGGCGCGATGCTGTAGTTCAGCACGGGATACGCCGCCGCGGTCGAGGTGCTGGTCGCCGCCGGGTTGTGCACGTACACGTCGAGCAGCTGAGCGCCGAAAGCGGCACCGAAGGTCGGCGCTAGATTGCCGATCTTGACCTGGATGTAGACATCGCTGGCGGTCTGGTTGACCTGCAGGCCCAGCAGGTCGAAGGCGCCCGGTTGGAAATCGCTGGCGGTCGGGTAGGCGTAGGTGCCGGGGCCGTTGTCATCGCCGCTGGGGTCGGTGGCGCTCAGCACCGTGCTGCCGGGGAGCGCATCGTTGAGGACCGACAGCTGGCTGTAGGCGGTCTGGTCCCTGGTGGTGGCGGTCACGGTGATCGTCGTGGTGCCGAAGCCGACCGCGACCGGCAGCGAGAAGTTCCCGGCTGAGTCGGCGGTGGTCGAAGCCGTTGCCGCAGCGCCGAAGGCGCCCGCCGCTTCGACGTCGACCGAGGCCCCTGGCGTGGTCGTGCCGGTGACGGTCACGCTCGCGGCGTCGGTCGCGGATCCACTGGCGGGCTCGGTGATGCTCAGCGGCAGCGAACCCGGCATCCCGTTGGTGACGTAGCGGTCGGTGACGATCTGGGGCGTCTCGAGGTCACGCCCGGCGCTCAGGTCGAGCGCCAAGCGGGCGTACTGGGCCTGGGCCCAGGTGAGGGGGCTGGCGGACCCGGCGGCCCGGCCCGGCTGGAACCCGATCGAGGCGATCGTCGGGTCGGTGCCGAACGGCGAGGGGGGAACCGGCGGGTCCTCCCACACCTGCTCGGGCTCGAGTCCCTGACCTGAGGTCATGTTGCGCATCGTGCTCAGCAGCTCGCCGGCGAAGGCGTCGTCACCGCCCGCGACCTCGTACTCGCCACGCTCGCCGTCGAGCACGGGCCACAGGTGACCAGAGCCGGTGTCGGTCGGCGCCCACGGGGCGCCCGTCGGCGAGCAGGTGGTCGGATCCAGCGTGTAGCAGTCGCCGTACCCGTCCTTGGATCCCGGCCCGCTGGTGCCATACCGGTAGAAGCCCGGTCCGGCCGGAGTTTGGCGCTCGATCGTGTCGTCGACCACGGTCAGCGACGACTGCACGGTCGGATCGCTGGCGGGCAGGACGCCGAGCCTGACGAGCTCGAGGAAACCGGCGTCGATCACCGAGCGCTGGTCGACGCTGGTCAGCAGGCTCCCGTTGCCGAGGTTGAGCGTCGCGTCCGAGTTGGGAGCGCCGTTCTTCGCGATGCGGATGAAGTAGGCGGGCACCGACGGGTCGCTGTACGGGCTGTCGAACGGCCCGGTGGTTGTGACCGTCCAGGCCTTGATGTTGCGGGCGAAGTCATCCGCCGTCGCCTGATAGATCGCGGCGTGCACGGGGTCGTTGTTGACCGTGGCGATGTGCGCTGCGGCGGTCAGCCCGGCGATCTCGGCGGCGATCGTCGACGGGGAGTAGCCGCTCTGCTCCTCCCAGCGCTCGTTGCCATCCGATGGGCCGTTGGCGACCAGGAAGTCGGCTGCCGGGATCACGTGCTGCTGATACAGGCTCGAGTCGCGCGCCAGCCCGGACTGCCAGTCCATCAGGATCGGGTAGGAGGTCTCGTCGAGCTGCACGCCGCCGGTGTCGGGCGCCGGCAAGCCGTTGGTCAGCGAGTTGCGCGGCATCGAGCCGTTTGCCTGCTGCTGGCGGTCGAACAGGAAGAACGTGGCGGCGCGGGCGGAGCGGATATCGCCTGCCAGCAGCAGCGCCGTGAACGCCTCATAGAGGTCACGCGCGAACACCTCGCGGTAGGAGCCGAAGTAGTTCGGCTCGCCGTTGGTGGCGTTGCCGGCGGGCACCGACTGGCCCCAGGGCGATGCGAGCCCCGCGGCGATCGCGCCCGGGAACGTCTTGTCCTCGCTTGCCTTGACGACGTTGATCGACACGTAGTACTCGCGCACAGCGGCCGCGCCCAGCGCCGGCGAGGGCCGCGTCAGCCGCGCGTCGTAGCGCTGCCATTGCTGCTCGTAGCGCGCCCGCACGAGGTCAAACGGTTGCCCCACCGAGGCGCCCGCGACCGCCAGCGCCTGCGCCTGCGTGGTTCCGAATCCGAGCGCGAGGTTGACGCTCCTGCCGTTTTGCAAGCGCAGGCCGGCGGTCAAGGTGACATGGCCGTCCGGGGCGGAGGTGTAGGGCGTCAGCTCGTAGCTGCTGTCGAGCATCGTCAGCCCGTCGCTGGCGCTGCCGGCGTAGCCGACGCTCGCGGTTCTGAATCCGTCCGAGGCTTCGAGCGCTTCGAAGGTCGGCACGGCATAGTTGCGGTTGACGGCATCGGTGGTCGTGTTGGTGTTGAACGCGACCGGAACGGGCGAACCGTTCACGTTCGCGATCGTCGCACTGTTGGCACCGG
This sequence comes from uncultured Solirubrobacterales bacterium, assembly GCA_963709135.1. Taxonomy (GTDB): domain Bacteria; phylum Actinomycetota; class Thermoleophilia; order Solirubrobacterales; family Solirubrobacteraceae; genus Palsa-465. The sequence continues at coordinate 32,694 of CAVPVI010000020.1, forward strand.
CGTTCTGGGAGCCGCCACCGCCGGTGCCCCCGGCCAGCGGGTCGAGCTCCACGTACAGCGAGTCGTGCGCGGGGCCGTCGAAGGTGGTGCGCATCAGGACCGCGTCCCGGCTCGGATCGGTCAGGTAGGTGGTGGCGATCTGGTAGTGGTGCGCGGCGTCGTCGGCGATCACCGTGCACGACATGCCGGTCGGGTCGGGCAGCACCCGGTAGGTCATGTCGCGGGTCTGCACATCGGTGAAGCTGTGCCCGTCTGTCACCAGGTACTGGAGCGTGTGCACGTTGGTGGCGTCGATCGTCGGCCAGTACGCGTCCGATAGGGCACCGTCGGCGACGGTGAACCAGACCTTCGAGTTGGTGTCGCGTGCGGTCCCGACGCAATCCTTGCGGGCGAGATCGAAGAAGCTCTCCGCCCCGGGGGCGCCCGGGGCAACAGCCGCGGCGCCCAGCGGCGCCGTCGCCGGGACGCCGGCCGGCTGTGCCGCAGCGACGCCGGTCAACGTGACGCCGGCCGCCGTCGTCAAACCCGTGGTCACGAGGACAGTCAGCACCCAAAGTCTCATCACTTCCACCTCCTGCCTCGCCCTGCCCGCCCAGGACCACGGCACCATCAAGAACACGATGGCGAGCCTCTACCCGCGCTCGGGCATCCCAAACGTCAGCACCGGCGGCCACCCGAAGGCCGCTGAGCCCAGCGCGCGTGCGCGCGTTGACACGATCTGCACATTGCCGTCGCCGCTCGGCGTTAGCCTCTGCGGCTCTGACCACGCTGCGCAGCTATATGCCAGCGCGGAGCGCGCTCCGTCGCCGGTTCTCGCCGATCGACATCGCCGTGCTGATCACGGTGCTGGTGCTGCTATACGCGATCGTGCGCGTCGGCCACGGCGCCACCGCGTCGTTCTCGCCGTCCGGGCTGCAGCACGTCTCGACCAGTCCGTCGCGGCTGCCATACGACGCGGCGCGGAGCCTGCTGCGGATGTTCATCGCGCTGTTCTTCTCGACCGTGTTCACGCTGCTCTACGGCTACACGGCGGCGCGCAGCCGCCGCGCCGAGAAGGTCCTCGTGCCGATCCTGGACATCCTCCAGTCGGTTCCCGTGCTCGGCTTCCTGACGATCACGGTAACGGCCTTCATCGCGCTGTTCCCCGGCAGCGAGCTCGGGCTCGAGTGCGCCTCGATCTTCGCGATCTTCACCGCGCAGGCGTGGAACATGACGTTCTCGTTCTACGCCTCGATGAAGAGCCTGCCGCAGGAGCTCGACGAGCTCTCGCGCTCGCTGCGGCTGACGCGCTGGCAGCGTTTCTGGAAGATCGAGGTCCCCAGCGGCGCGATCGGCCTGGTCTGGAACGGGATGATGAGCTTCGGCGGCAGCTGGTTCTTCCTGGTCGCCTCCGAGGCGATCTCGCTGCACAACCGGACCTACTCGCTGCCGGGCCTCGGCTCGTTCGTCGGCGCCGCGATCTACAAGGGCGATCTCGGTGCGGTCGGGCTCGCGATCGCGACCATGATCATCATGGTGATTGCTGTCAACGTCGTGTTCTGGCGCCCGTTGGTGGCCTTCTCGGAGAAGTTCCGATACGAGACGACCGAGGCGGCGCAGTCGCCGCGGTCGCTCGTGCTTGCGCTGCTCGCGCGCTCATCCTGGCCACGCGTCCTCGGACGCCAGCGCCGGCGCCTGGCCGAGCCGCTCGGCCAGGCGATGCGGATCCTCGGCCGCGACGACGCGCCGGCGCTGGTGGCGCCCTCGCGCCAGCGCGCCGGCGACATCGCCTTCGGGGCCGCCCTCAGCGTGATCGTCGCGTACGGCGCCTACGCCGGTCTGCACTTCATCGCGACCAGCCGCGGGGTGGGACTGGGGCAGATCCCGCACTGCTTCCTGCTCGGCGCGGCGACCTTCGGTCGGGTGCTGGTGCTGCTCGTGCTCGCGACCGTGGTTTGGGTTCCGATCGGCGTCTGGATCGGGATGAACCCGCACGTCTCCAGACTCGCGCAGCCGATCGTGCAGGTGCTGGCGAGCTTCCCGGCCAACTTCCTGTTCCCGTTCGCCACGCTCGCCTTCATCAAGCTGGGGATCAGCATCAACATCGGCGGGATCCTGCTGATGGCGCTTGGCGCACAGTGGTACATCCTGTTCAACGTGATCGCCGGGGCATCGGCGATCCCGTCGGACCTGCGCGAGGCGATGGATGTCCTGCAGGTCAACGGCTGGCAGCGCTGGAAGCGCCTGATCATTCCTGGGATCCTGTCCTCGTACGTGACCGGCGGCATCACCGCCGCCGGCGGTGCCTGGAACGCGTCGATCGTGGCCGAGGTCGTTTCCTACCATCACACGACGCTGTCCGCGTACGGCCTTGGCGCCTATATCGTGCGCGCGAGCAACGCCGGCAACAAGGCCGAGCTGATCTGCGGCGTCGCGGTGATGTCCGTGTACGTCGTCGTCGTCAACCGCCTCTTGTGGCGGCGCCTGTACCGCCTCGCTGAGACCCGCTACTCGCTTTGAGGTCATGATCCCGCCTATGAGCCCCACCACCCGCGCCGGCCGCCGGACGATCGCATCGGTGAGCGACTTGACGAAGACCTTCGCGACCCGCGACGGCGGCGAGCTGCCGGTGCTCGATGGCATCAACTTCGACGTCGCCCCCGGGGAGATCGTCGCGCTGCTCGGGAAGTCTGGGTCCGGCAAGTCAACGCTGCTGCGCTGCATCGCCGGGCTCGTGCGTCCCACGACCGGAACTGTCACGTTTCGTGGCCGCCAGCTCCAGGGAGTCAACCCGGGAGTGTCGCTGGTGTTCCAGACGTTTGCGCTGCTGCCATGGCTGACGGTCCAGCAGAACGTCGAGCTCGGGCTCGAGGCACAGGGGATCGTGCCGGCGCAGCGCGCGACGCGCGCGCTCGAAGCGATCGACCTGATCGGCCTGGACGGGTTCGAGTCGGCCTTCCCCAAGGAGCTCTCGGGCGGCATGCGCCAGCGGGTTGGGTTCGCCCGCGCCTTGGTCGTCGACCCCGATCTGCTGCTGATGGACGAGCCGTTCAGCGCGCTCGACGTGCTGACCGCCGAAAACCTCCGCACCGAACTGCTCGAGCTCTGGCAAGCGGGCGAGTTCCCGGCGGAGGCGATCGTGATCGTCACTCACAACATCGAGGAGGCGGTCATTTTCGCGGACCGCGTGATCGTGCTCGGCACCAACCCCGGCCGCATCCGGGCCGAGCTGAGCATCGCGCTCCCGCGCCCTCGCGACCGGCGCTCAGCCGAGTTCGAGGCGCTTGTCGATGAGATCTACGGGATCATGACCGATCGGCCGACCCCGGTGCTCAGCGTCGCCGAGGAGCACGATGGCGGCGCCGTGCAGCACGTGATGCTCCCGCACGCCAGCGTCGACGGGATCGCCGGCCTCGCGGAGCTAGCGGTCGCCAGCGGCGACGACGCCGATCTCGCCGATCTGGCCGCGGTCGTGGGATTCGAGATCGACGACCTGTTCCCGATCGTCGATGCGCTGACGATCCTCGGCTTCGCGACGCCCGAGAATGGGCGCCTGAGCCTGACCGAAGCCGGCGAGCGGTTCGCGGGCGCCGACATTCAGGGATCCAAGGAGATCTTCCGCGAGGCTGCGCTCAAGCGCGTGCCGCTGGTGCGACGCATCCGTCGCGCGCTCGAGCACTCGACCGATGGGGCGCTGCGCGAGGGGTTCTTCATCGACCTGCTCGCCGCGCACTACAGCCGTGACGAAGCACGCGCCCAGCTCGATACGGCAATCGACTGGGGCCGCTACGCGGAGCTGTTCGAGTACGACGCTGCCCACGGCGAGGTCAGGATGGACACGCCCGCCCCGGCGCCCGCCGCACCGTAGAGCTTCGACCACCCGGTGAAGTACGCTGCTCGGCGTGCCGGCCTGGTTCGATGAGCTCGCGGAGTTCTTGCGCATCGCCTCGGTCAGCGCCGATCCGGCGCGCCGCGAGGAGGTGTGGCGCGCGGGCGAATGGGTCTGCGAGTTCGTGCGCGGCGCGGGCGGCGAATGCGAGCTGATCGACTGGCACGGACAGCCGTTGGCGCTCGGCGAGCTGCGCGCGACGTCTGACCCGGGCGGCGCGCCCACCGTCCTCTGCTACGGCCACTTCGACGTGCAGCCGGAGGATCCGCTGGAGCTCTGGTCCTCAGCGCCGTTCGAGCCGGAGATCCGGGGCGAGTACCTCTACGGCCGCGGCGTGGCGGACGACAAAGGACAGTTGTACATGCTGCTCGCCGGCGCGCGCGAGCTCGCCCGTGCCGGTGCGCTGCCGGTCAACGTCCGCTTCGTCTGTGACGGAGAGGAGGAGACCGGCGGGCATTCGGTGGTCGAGTTCCTAGAGCGCGACGAGCGAGCAACCCAAGCCGCGGTGATCTTCGACAGCACGATGGTGCGCCGCGACCTGCCCGCATTCGATCTCGCCACGCGCGGCCTCGTGTATTTCCACGTGACGGTCCGCACCGGCGAACGCGATCTGCACTCCGGCCTGTTTGGCGGCGCCGCGCTGAACGCGGCGCACGCCCTGATCCAGGCGCTCGGCGCCGTGCTGGCGGTCGACGGTCAGCTCGCCGAACCGCTGCGCAGAGGCGTGAAAACGCCGACCACCCAGGAGCTGGAGAGCTGGAAGCTGCTGCCATCCGGCGCCGACGAGCTCGGCGCCCAGGGCGCCCGCCCGGCGGACCCCGGCGCCGCCGCTGACTTCCATCTGAGAACGTTCGCGCAACCATCGCTCGACGTCAACGGCATCGCGAGCGGATCGCCGCAGCAGATCAAGACGGTGATCCCGGTGCAGGCGAGCGCGAACCTGTCGATCCGGCTGGCGCCGGGTCAGCAGGTCACACAGATCGCCGGCGCCCTCGAGGAGTTGCTAGTGGGCGCGGCGCCCGCGGGCGCCGCGATCGAGGTGGAGCTGTCGTCGAGCGCGCCGCCCGCCGTGGTCGCGCCCGATGCCCGCGCGGTGGCGCTCGGCTTGGATGCGTTCGAGCGCGCGCTCGGCGTGCGGCCGGCGCTGGTGCGCTCCGGCGGCACGCTCCCGATCATGGCGGCGCTCGCCGACAAGGGCGTCGCGACGATCCTCACCGGCTTCGCGCTGCCCGACGCGAACATCCACTCGCCCGACGAGCGGCTGCTGGTCGAGCACGTGCCGATGGGGATCGCCGCGGCGAGCGCGCTGTTTGAAGCGTTCGCGGCGTTGGCGTAGCGGCGCGAACGCCGCGTCGCCAGCGGCCTCGCTCCGGGCTTTGACGGTCGGGTCCTACCGCTCGACGCCCGCTTCGGCTAGCCTTAGGTGAACGCTGGATGCCTGAAGTGGTTCTGCACTTATCCGTGTTGGTCGGCAGTCCTCTCCTGGATTCCGCGGGCGATCGTCTCGGGCGGGTCGAGGATCTGATCGTCAGGCTCGACACCGGCGACCAGCTGCCTCCGGTTACCGGCTTGAAGGCGCGCATCGGCGGCCGCGAGATGTTCGTTCCCGTGGACAAGATCGCGAAGCTCGAACAGTCGGCGGCGCGGACGTCCACTACCAAGCTGAACCTGGCGCAGTTCGAGCGTCGCGTCGGCGAGGTTCTCCTGCGCGCCGACGTTTTGGGCCGCAGCTTGATAAACGTCTCCACGGCCCGGCTGGTCAAGGCGCGCGAGATCGAGCTCGAGTGCGACGAGGGCACCTGGCGGGTGGCCGGTATCAACCCCCGCTTCGGCGCCGAGGTGCGGCGCTTCCTGCCGCGCTGGCTGCGCGGCGATGACACCGAGCAGCGCCTGTTCGTGCCGTGGTCCGAGACCGAGCCGTTCGTCGGTCACGTTCCGACCTCGCGGCTGCGGCTCGCACCGCGTCGCTTGGCGCGACTACATCCTGCGCAGATCGCCGATCTCGTCGAAGCGGCCTCACACGACGAGGGGCAGGAGATTCTCGAAGCGGTCAGCCAGGACAAGGAACTGGAGGCGGACGTGTTCGAGGAGCTCAACGACGAGCATCAGGTCGAATTCCTCCACGAGCGCTCCAACCCCGAGATCGCCGAAGTGCTCGCTCGGATGGAGAGTGACGACGCCGCCGACCTGCTCCTGGAGATCGAGCAGGACCGCCGCATCCCGGTGCTCAACCTGCTGCCGGCGGCCAAGCAGCTGAAGATCAAGCGCTTGCTCGGTTACAACCCATCGACGGCCGGCGGCTTGATGAACCCTGACTTCGCGTCGGTCCCAGCAAGCGCGAGCATCGGCGAGACGCTCGCAAGCCTGCGCCAGAGCGAGCTCGAGCCCAGTCAGCTGCTGACGCTGTGGGTGATCGACGCCAACGGTCAGCTCGCCGGCGCCGTCTTGGCATCCGAGCTGATCAGCGCTTCTGAGCAAGCGACGATCGCCAGCCTGATCGAGACGGCTGTGCCCAAGATCTCGCCGGAGACCGAGCTTCCCGAGGTCGCGCGCTTGATGGCTGACTTCAACCTGCTCGCGATTCCGGTGATCGATGCCGACGAGAAGCCGATCGGCGTGGTCGCCGTCGATGACGTGCTGGAGTTGCTGCTCCCCGAGGAGTGGCGGCGCCGCGCCGGCGTCGCCCGCAGCTAGCACCAGCTACCACGCACCAGCTCCTACGCACGCAGCGCCCAACCGAACCGGGTCAGGGCGCGGACGGTCGAGCGCCCATCGCGGGCATGACCCCGGACGCCGCCCGCCAGCCGCGCTCGAACGGCAGGCGCCACGCGCTCGGGGCGATCAGCTGATGGATCGCGTTCGGGCCCCACGAGCCGGGCGCGTACGGCTTGACCGGTGGCGGATCGTCCATCAGCGGGATCGAGCGTTCCCACAGGCTCTCGATGCCCTCGGCCGTCGTGAACAAGGTGTGATCGCCACGTAGGGTGTCCAGGATCAGGCGCTCGTAGGCTTCGAGCACATCGGTGAGCTCCTCGGTCTCGCTGGTGGCGAACTGCATGCTCAGCTTGTCCAGCCGCATCCCCGGTCCGGGACGCTTGCCGTAGAACGACAGCGAGATCCTCGAGGCGTCCGCCAGATCGAAGGTGAGGTGGTCGGGGCCTTTGTTGCCGACACCGGAGTTGGAGGGAAACATGCTCTTGGGCGCTTCGCGGAAAGCGATCGACACGATTCGCTGACCCTCGGCCATCCGCTTTCCCGTCCGCAGATAGAAGGGCACGCCAGCCCACCTCCAGTTGTCGATCTCGCACTTGAGGGCGATGAAGGTCTCCGTGTCCGAGTGGGGCGAGACGCCGTCCTCGTCGCGATAGCCGTCGTACTGGCCGCGCACGACATGCCTTGGATCGATCGGCATCAGGGACCGGAAGACCTTGTTCTTCTCCTCGCTGATCGCCCGCGGCTCCAGGGCGGTCGGCGGCTCGATCGCGATGAACGCGAGCACCTGCAGCAGGTGGGTGACCACCATGTCCCGGTAGGCGCCGGTCGACTCGTAGAACGCCACCCTTGTTTCCAGCCCAAGTAGCTCCGGAATGTCGATCTGCACGTGATCGATGAAGTTCCGGTTCCAGATCGGCTCGAACAGGCCGTTGGCGAACCGGAACGCGAGAATGTTCTGCGCGGGCTCCTTGCCGATGAAATGATCGATCCGGAAGATCTGGCTCTCCAGAAATGTCTGGTGAACCCTGGAGTTGAGCGCGACGGCGCTCTCCAGATCGTTGCCGAACGGCTTCTCCATGATGACCCGAGCCCGATCGACCAGACCGGCCGCCCCCAGCATCTCGATCACGTGCACGGCTGCCCGCGGCGGGACGCTCAAGTAGTGCAGTCGCCGGACATCCTCGCCGAGTTGTGCCTCCGCTTCCGCCACAGCCCGCGCAAGCGCCTCTGCTCCATCGGACTGGCGCACGAACCGCAACTTGCCCACGAACATCTCGATCTGGTCATCGCTTACCTTGCCGAAGCCGAAGTCACGCACCGCCTGCCGGGCGAACTGCTGGAAAGCACCGTCGTCGAGGTCGTCGAGCGATGTTCCCACGATGCGAAGCTCGGGCGCCAGTGTCGACGCCGACAGGCGTGCCAGCCCAGGCAGCAGCTTGCGCCGCGACAAGTCCCCGGTCGCCCCAAACAGAACAACGACGTGAGGAGCGATGTACTCCTTGGACGGGCGGCGGGGTCTCGACCCGAGTGCCGGATATGCGATGTTCTCCTCGTTGACCACAACCGCAGACTCGATAATGGAACCGCAGGCTCGATGATGACGCAACGGGGGCCGTGTTGTCGTTGTCCACGCGGCTAAGAGCCTGTCCGAATCACCCAGTGTGCGGCTGGCGAGCGCCGGACCAAGCGAGACGGTGCGGCGGACGGCGCCGCGTAGCAGCGCTACGCAAGCCTTCCGACCGTGCCGTATCGCGCCGGTCCGCCGCCGTCAGACGTGCGCGGGGTAATTCGGACAGGCTCCAATGCGTGGCCTCGTTGTGGTTGAGTTGAGGACGCGCGCCGTCCGTTCTACGCGCCGCGCGGTGCGTTCGCCGCCCGCTCGCGCAACCAGGCGGCCAGGTCAGGCGGCAGCGCCGGCGCGCCGGCGGCGGTCGCGAGGAGCGCGCCGCCGGAGACGATCGCCCGCGCCACGAGCGCGATCGTGATCCCGTGCTCGGGACGAGACAGGATCTCGACCGCGTCACCAGCCCCGAGCTCGCCCTCGCGCACGATCCGAAGGTAGGCGCCGGGCCGGCCGGCGCGGGCAAAGCGACGCACCATTCCGGGGTCCCCGAACGCGAGTCCGAGCTTGAAGCACGGCTGTCGCGGCTGGCAGACCTCTAGCTCGGTCGAGCCGATCCGCCAACGCTCCCCGATGATCGCGCCCGAAACATCAACCCCGCCCGTGGTCAGGTTCTCACCGAAGACGCCCGGTCCAAGCTCCAGCTCCGAGCCGATCTCGGCCGCCCACCACGCGGTGTCCTCGCTGGCGTAGGCGTAGACGGCCTTATCCGTGCCGCCGTGGACACTTCGGTCCGCTTGCTCGTCGCCGGCCAGATTGACCCCCTGCAAAGCGACTCTTCCCGGCACCGGGGATTTCACGATCGCGCTGAGCACCAGGCGCCCGCGGCGCGTGGTGCCGAGCGGCCGCGGACGGCCAACATTCACGCTGAGGATCTCGCCCATCTAGTCGGCTGTCCCGGGAGATCCGGAAATTGCAGGATGGTCCACTGGCTGAAGTCAAGCAAGCGGGGCGGTGCTCCCGGCGAGGTGGGCGCGCCGGTAAGCGAACAACCTCCGAGCTTGCCGGATCTCGTTGACGGTTGCGAGCGCCGCAAGGGCCGCCATAACCGCGAGGATGATCCAGTCGCCGGCATTCACAAACTTCGCTCCCGGAAGCTCCGCGTAACCGGGCTGCCGGGGATCGACGAGCACCCCGACCGTCTCGCCGAACGAAAGGTCGGAGTAGTCCGGGTAGTGCACGACGGTGCTGGCCACGCCACGGACCGGCGCCGGGAGCGTGACCGCGATCGCCGATGTGTAGGAGCAGCCGGACCGCGAGCACTGCTGGGTGTTGTCGACGCTATCGACCATCGCGGTGCTGAGGATGCCGTGGGACTGCACGAACCCCGAGCGCACGCCCTGCGAGTGCGTGGATACGGCGCCGGCGATCAAGCCGAGCGTGATCGCCCCGAAGATGGCCGCGATCACGCTCGTGCCGACCGGGCCGTAGTGGCGCCGCCTGCGCGTCGAGGTCCGGCTCGAATGGGTTCGGGCGCGCCCGCGGCTCACGGCGATGCCGGCGCCGGCGCCGGTCGCGCCCCTGGCCGGTACCGGTCCGCTCACAGCCCGCACCGGACCGCTCACACCCGCAGTAGGCGACCCGGCGGCGAACGCCAGCGCGATTGGTTGGTGTCGGCGCAGGCGATGCTCCACCCGGATCACCCAGCGGGTGGCCAAATACAGCAGTCCGACACAGACGAGCACGCCGATGAGCTGTCCGACTCTGGTCGTACCCCTGGCTTGATGAGACGCCAGCGCGGTCCCCAGAAAGCCGATCGACATCAAGCCCAGGAAGGTCGCGAACACGACCGCGGCCACCAGCTCGAGCCACAACAGCAGGCGGCGACGCGAGCGCGCCGGCTTGGATCCGGGAAGCGACGGCTGCGTCGCCTCGGACCCGGGAAGCGAAGCCGCCGCCCCAGATCCAGGGATGCCTGGGATGTTCAGGTAGTCGCTGTCCATCGTGACCGCGAAGACTCTATACAGCGACGCACACGGTGGGCAGCACCGCACCGCCTGCATCGGTTCAACGCCGCGGGGTGGTCTTCGCGGAAAAGTCGGGATTCCACCAAGCCGTCACCCGGCCGGGCGGCCGGGGGCCGCTCGAATGTCAACAAGAGCCTGTCTCTAATGGTGCTCTGGTAGGTGGTCATCAGTTGTGTTGACCTGCTGATCGGGCGCTTTTTGCCGTGGTGGTGGCGTGCCTCGAGTCAGCGGTCGGGGCGCGCGGTGGCTTGCTGGAGGGCGCAGCAACCCCGGAGCGGCCGGATCACGCTCGCCGGGGAGATCTTGCTCGACCGCGCCGGGGCGAGGACTGCTGTGAAGCTGTTGAGCAACCCAAAGCGACGCTGCCTTTGGCGGTTCGGGCTCTGGAGCAGCTCTACGAGAGCCACGGACCCAAAACGGCTCAGCTGACCCCGGTTTGGGTTATCGAGCATGCGATCGGCGGCGTTCGCGGCGCCTTCCCGGGAGGCAGGGCGAAAAACGTCGCGGATTCCGTCGTTTTTCGCCCAGGCCCCTGCACAAAAGCAGTTGTGCATGACGGCCGCTCATCTACCCGAGCCTGTCCGAATTACCCAGTGTGCGGCTGGCGAGCGCCGGGGCAAGCGAGACGGTGGGGGCGGAAGGCGCCGCGTAGCAGCGCTACGCAAGCCTTCCGACCGTGCCATATCGCGCCGGTCCGCCAGCGCCAGACGTGCGCGGGGTAATTTGGACAGGCTCTACGGCTGCGTGACCGTGATGTCTGAGACCTCCAAGTGCGTGGGCAGGTTGGCACTGTCCGGCGTACCACCCAGACCGCCGGTCTGCGTCTGAATGATCAAGAACATCGGCGCCGACGGTATGACGCCGCCGGCCGCTTGCGTGTAGCTACAGCCCGTCGGATTGCCATCGACGGACATCGAGATGGCGGTGGATGTCCAGGTGAGGGTGAACGTGTGCCAGTTACTGTCCAGGGGATACCTGCACGCGGGGAAGGTCGTTGGTTGTGCGAGTGCGAGCTGGCACCAGTTCTCGGTGTCGCACTCGGTCATGTCTATCTCCGTGTAAGCCGAACTGAAAATGTCAGGACAGGTGCTGTACCCGGTGTCCGCAGTCACAATATTGGTTGCCTGGCAGCCACTCCCGAGCATCCAGATCGCGGGCCACGTCACAGTGTCGGAGGGAGGGAACTTTGCGCGGTACGAGACCGTGCCATAGGTGAAGTTGAAGCTCGTCCACTGGATGTCCCCTGTCTCGTAAGGCCAGACCGATGGAGCGTGCCTGACGCTCCCATCCAGATTGAAATCCCCGCAGGTAGCGCTCTGCGCGATCGTCGAGATATCGAGCAGGTTGTCGTGCACCGTCACCATCTGAGGGACGTTACACTCCGTCTCGTTCTGTGAGTATTCACCGTGACGCGAGATCACCGTCCAGGCGGAGCTCAGCGAGTCGCCGGTGAAGTTGTCGGCGAAGATCGTGGTCTGACCGCCGTTCGGGATGATCACCGTGACGGGCTCTGTCTGGCCGCTGACGCTACCGGAGGCGTCGTAGGCGCTCACCGCGTATTGGTAGGTAGCGCCCGGGGTCACTGTCGTGTCTGGATAGCTCGTCGATGACGTCGCGCCGATCTCGGTGCCGTTGCGGTAGATGTCGTAACCAGCGATCACGTCACCGCCGGCCCCGGCCGTCCAGCTCAGCTCCGCCTCGGTGCTGTCTGCGGCGCCAGCGTTGAGATCCGACGGGACCGCAGGCGTACCCGGCCCGCTGGCGGTTGTCGAGCTGCTCGACGAGGTGGTGGACGTCGTCGAGGTGCCGGAACTAGTGGTTGGAGTCGTTGAGGTGGTGCTGGAGCTGGTGGTTGAAGTCGTCGGGCTGGTCGGGGTTGTGGCGGTGGTGGTGGTGGTTGAGGTCGTTGGGCTGGTCGGGGTTGTGGCGGTGGTGGTGGTGGTGGTTGAGGTCGTTGGGCTGGTGGATGTGGAGGAGAGGGTCGTCGACGTCGATCTCGTGGATGACGTCGACGTCGTGGATGAGGTCGACGTGCTTGATGCCGTGCTGGCCCCGCTCACGTATGCGGAGATCGAGCATGTCGGCCAGGTACTTCCCGTCGACCATGTCAGGGGTAGCGAGGTAAGTGTCGTTTGGCGCGAGGTGACGCTCGAGCAGTCCCCGGATGCCTTGTCACGGAAGGCGATCGTGCCGCCGCCGCCGAGGACCGCGATCCAGTAGGTGGCGCCTTGAGCGATCGATGCCGAATCGAGCGTGAGGGTGTTCCACGCTCCCTCGACGGGCGATGACGCCGACCCGCTCGTCAGGAGTGAACCGGGCTCCCCCGACCCATTCGTGTAGACGCCCACGAGCACGCTCGTCGCTGTGTTCGACGAATCGACGTAGAGACTGAGCGTGCCGGTCGTTCCCGAAGCACTGGCGACGAATGGAAACGCCTCTGCCAGGCCAGCGCCGTCGTTATCCACGCTCCGTTGGACTGACTGATTCCCGAGCAGGACCGGAGAGGTACCGAGCGCCGCTCCCGCTATGACCCCCGCGACGCCGATAGAGATGACGAGCAGGCCCGCTGACATGGGGATCGTACGGCGCATGTTCAACCTCGCTGGGTTGTTAGGTTCTCGGTGAGGGCCGACAGGGTCCTCGTTCTTGACGACTCAGGTGGATATGGACGCGCGTTGGCGCACCGTGGCGCATACAAACCAACGCCGCGCCGCGAGTACAAGTCCACAGACGGTGGATTTTCGCCCGCAAGTCGGCCGGTGACGAGTTCATTGCGCCTCCGGTGACAAGAGTCTGACTGGCCCGCCGCGTCAAGTCAAGTAGGAAGTTGTGAAACGACGCACTATGTTTTGGCTCTACGGACAGCGCACCTCCGTTGTGCGCCGAAGCTCGCCCGAGCGCCCGCGAGATGAATCGCGTCCGCAGCGGCAAACCGGCAAACCGGCAAACCGCCGATTCCAGCCACTTCCGAGTTCCATCACGGGCACGTACCGGGGGGTTGCGCTTCCAGCCCGCCCTGGGTCAGGCAGAGTGCAACAAGCGTAATTCGTCGGCGGCGTTCGATCCGCTCGCGTTCGACCATCCCGCGCTGCCTGCGCACATTCACGTTTTCCTGTAAGCGCTCCGCTCGCTGACGTTCTGGCCTTGCGCCCGAGGTCCGTCGCATCTCGGCTCGGTGCGCCAAAGCCGAACGGCTTCGCCGACAACGATGTTGATCGCGTGCCGGTCGCGTGAGCCGAGGAACGGCGCGGCGCGAAGCCGCGCAGCACCGCCCTCGTCATCGCCGGAAGCGCGGCCGCGATGGCGTACTGCGGAACGCCCGCTCTGTCTATCTATGCAAAGCGGTCGGCCGTCGGTCTCGTCCCTACTCGTCGCTCCCCTGTCTCAACGCGTCGGCGAGCCTCCGGCTCGGGCTTGTCGTGCGCTGCCGGATCGCATGGAAAGGAGCAGCGCGGCGGTAGTCTGGCCTGATGGCTCGTGACCGCGTACATCACGTTCTAGCATTGGGGCATGGCCGTCACCCGCCGCATCGCCGAGTTCGACATCGTTGAACTGACCGAGGCTGTCGAGGACGTCCCGGCTGGTGCCCGTGGCGGCGTGCTCGAGCTGCGCGCGCACGACACGGCGATGATCGAGATCACCGAGCCGCCGCTTGATGCGGCGGCACGGATCGTGTTCGTGCCGCTGGCGAAGCTGCGCATCATCGACGCGCGCTCGTCGGCCGCCTAAACGAAGAGGCGGGTCCAGAACGACGTCGGCGCTCGCGCCGTCGGTGTTGGACTGGACGGTGAGCTCATGCGACATCGACGCAACGTTCCTGTTGGACGCCGCGCGGCAACTTTTGCGCAGCATTACCGGGGCGGCCCAGAAGCGTTGAGGGGACGCGAAGCGGTGATAGGGATGGCCGGCTCTTGCAGCGGCCGGACTGCGGGCTGCCCAGATGGCGGAGCTGCGTGCCGCGAGCCGCGGAACGGCCCGTGGCGCAGGTGCCTCACCGCGGCAGCTCAGTCAAACTTGACCAAGTCTTTGAAGATCAGTTGACCCCAGGTATGTCCGCGAGCCTGGACGAGGAGTCCACCTTCGGAAAGCCCGCCCAGTTGGATCGGCGAGAACCCCAGCTCCACCGCCGCCACCATCGCAGCAGTCCTCATCGACAACGCCATCCCCATGGCAGCGGCACCGCCCGGCACACGCTAACCAGTATGGTTTCGAGGGGTCCGTCGTCACCCCAGCTTGCCCTGACGACGTGACCCTGGCGGTCGCGGCTTGCGGATCTGCGGCCCGAGTAGCCCAGATCTGGCAACCAGCCCACAGGACCGACCGCCGGATCCGCTCCGCACCGACGGGGCCCGTAGCCTCGCCTTTGCGCCGCCGTCCATCCGCTGCTGCCTTCACGAAAATGCAGGCGCCCTGAACGGCCGTCCTGCGGTCGCCAAGGCTTCCCCAAACGGCGCGAAGCGGAAGTCAGCCAAGCGCTGCTGCTTGAGGCGTGGAGGAGCGGCGTCGGCGGGCGGGTCGCCGACTGCCGCAATGGACGACATCCAGGAGGGCGCGGGTGCGCGCCGCCCTATGTTCCGACCGCACCGATGAGCGACCCGTGAAAGGATCCTGGTCGTGAGCGAGCATCCACCGGATCAGCCGATCGCCTCGGGCGGTCCGACCGTGACCGTCCGCGGGGAAGCGGCGATTCGCACCGAGCCGGATGAGGCGTTCGTGTGGATCACGATCGCGACGACCGAACCGGAGCCCGCGCCGGCGCTCGCTGACGTGGCGAAACGGACGGAGGCGCTTGTGGCGCTGCTCGACGAGCTCACGATCCCGCGCGCAGACCGCTCGACTACCGGCATCACCGTTCAGGAGGACTTCGACCACACCGCCGGGGGCCGCCGCTCTCTGGGGCATCGCGCCGCGGCGACGGTGTCCGTTCGTCTGACCGATACTCGGCTCATCGGAGCGGTGATCATGCGCTGCAGCGACGAACTCGACGCGCGGATCGCCGGCCCGAACTGGCGCGTGTCGGCGAGCAACCCCGTCTGGCTCGAGGCAGCTTCTCAGGCGGCCGCGAACGCGCGTGAGAAAGCCGCCGCGTATGCTGCTGGGGTCGAGCTGCGCTTGGGACCGATTCGCGCGCTTGCT
The DNA here is from genome assembly GCA_963709135.1 of uncultured Solirubrobacterales bacterium. Taxonomy (GTDB): domain Bacteria; phylum Actinomycetota; class Thermoleophilia; order Solirubrobacterales; family Solirubrobacteraceae; genus Palsa-465. The sequence goes on from CAVPVI010000020.1 coordinate 48,001, forward strand.
GAGCCCGACGGCGGATGGCCGGGCGGGCGCAAGATGATTCGCGCGGCAAGCGCTGCAGCCGGGCACGACATGCCCGTCGAGACGGGCGAGCAGGAAGTCACGGCAACGATCCAAGCCACGTTCGCGCTGCTCGGACCCTGCCAGGTAGGTAGCTAGATGGCGACCGCTACGCAAAGCGGCCCGCGGACGGGCGCTACCGGTCGTCGCTCGTCGTCCATTGCGGTAACGCGGTTTCCCCGCGCAGGCACTACTGGGCCGCTCTCAGCCCCCACGGGGTCGTCGCGGCCCGATGCGCCGAGCGGTCTGGGCGCGTCCTTGCGCGCACCGCGGGGTCGCGGTAGAGTCGCGCCGCGGCGAGCACCACGGTTGAGATCGCCCGGCCGCCCGACGCGGTGTTCGCGTTTGTCACCGATCCCACCAAGCTGTCTGCCTGGCAGGACGCCGAGGAGGTGCAGCAGCTCACGGAGGGTTCGGTGCGGGCCGGGACGCGCTTTCGCGAGGTCCATAAGGTTATGGGCCGGCGGCGGGTCGAGTTGACCGAGGTGGTCGAGTACGATCCCGGCCGGCTGTTTCACATCCGGCCGAGGGACCGCCCGTCGACGGGCGCTGGGAGTTCGCGCCGACGCCGGCCGGCGGCACGCGCGTGACGCTGACGCCACTCGCCCACCTGCCCGGCCGGGCGCGGATCGCCAATCGCGCGATGGAGCAGATGACCGCGCTGGCGTTCCGTCGCTTCCATCGACGGCTCAAGCGCGCGCTAGAACAGGGCGCCATGTAGTCGCGCGGCCCGACGGAGTCGCAGCAGGCCCTGTTGCTGCGCGAAGCCGGAGCTCGCACTCGTCCCGGCGGACCGGGCGACCGGTCGTTGTCCGTACGGAAGCTGCTGCCGGCGAGGTCTACGCCCTTGGACACCGCCGCGCCGCTGGAGCTGCAAGCGCCGCGAGGGTCAGGCACAGCGGTGCGTACACGCGGCGGTCCAACCGGCGAAAACGTGGTGACGAAGATCGCGGCGAAATCAGATGCGTCATACCAGCCAGCCCGAGGATCCCCCGCGCCGCGAGAACCCCGATGTCATGACCGATCACGGCGTCTGACAGGCTCGCTTTATCAGGCAGCGGCCATGACGATCCGGAAGCCCACATCACGTTGCAGTCCTGCCAGGCCCGAAAATCCTGTCGAGGCAACCACCGTGCGCCAGTCCATAGCAGGACCTTACCCAGCGGCAAGCGCATGCGCGCTCATCCTGGACGGTGAACGAGCGTGCTACTCCAGGCGCCGCCATGGGCTGTTGAGCGCTGACATCCGAGCCACAGGTTCCATCGCCGACGGAGCTGCTCCTTTCCATGCGAGGGAGCGACGGATCGCGCAGTTCGAGGGCGTTGCCTGCTGATGGTGGCGGCGTGGGTCTCCGTGCACCCGGACGGCCGCTCTCGGCCGACTCGGGGCAGGGCTACCAGTGGACGAACTTGGGGCGTTCGCCGCGGGTCACGGCGTCCACGAGCTCAGCGAGCTTGTGCGCGAGTGCGTCGTAGTCGATCGTTGGGTCGATGAGGACGTCGGCGAGGTAGTTGCCGTCGGCGTCTTGGACGAAGACGGCCCAGTCGCCGTCCGCCTGGTCCGCCGGCGTGTCTGGGAGCTGCTCGTCTTCGATCGAGAGGTCAAGCAGTAGATCGCCCTCGAGCTCGCAGTAGAGCCGCAGCGGATCATCATGTCCACCGCGGTGCAGCTCCAGATAGGGCCGCAATCCAACGGCGTGCAGCGCGCCGAGCAGCGGCGCCCAGGCGACCGTCGCCGCCCGAAGCCGCTCAGCGCCGACGGGATCGCTCGGCGGAAAGTGCAAGAAAGACACGACCGCGCATCCTACGACTGCGGATCGCGCCGCGCACACGCCGAACTCCCCGGGGCTCTTGCATTAGGGCGGTGAGCGAACGGTGCTGGTCGCTTGACCTGAGCGGTCTATCGCAGGCCGGCGCTGGCTGGAAGCACCGGAGCGGGCCGGCGGTGGACGGTGTCGATGATCTCGCTGCTGTCGATCCCTTGCAGGTAGACGCTCGTGATCCCGAGGTTCGCGTGACCGAGCTGGTGCTGGATGACGACCAGCGAGACGCCCTCCCGGGCCATCTCGACAGCGTGAGCATGCCGAAGCTGGTGGGGCGCAAAGCGCCGGCGCACCCCGGCAGCGAGCGCGAGCCGCCGCAACGTCGCGCGGGCTGCCGTCGGCGACCACGGTCGTCCCTGGGTCGGCCCCTCGATCACGCACAGCAGCGCCCCGATCCGCATCGTCCGGCGAACCTCCAACCACGCCTCGATCAGCGCCCACCCCCAGGCGTCCAAGCCGACCTCGCGCCGACGACCGCCCTTGCCCCGGCGCACCAAAACGCTGCCGCGCGATACGTCCAGATCGCTCTCGGCCAGCGACAGCGCTTCGCTGATCCGCAGACCGGCACGCCACAGCACGACGATCAGCGCGCGGGTCCGCAAGCCGTAACGCGTGTCTCCGCGCAGCGCATCACCGCCACGATCTCCTCGACCGTCGGCGGATCCGCCGGAAAACGAAGACCCCGGTTGCGCGGGGGCATGCCGCGGTGAAAGCCAGGCATGGTCGCCGGCGAACGCGGGCGACCAGCCGCATCAAGAAGCTCAGAACCAGTCATCCACGAAGCATCCCGCAGCGGATGCCGCGCCGCATGGCATGGAAAGCAGCAGCGCCCAGCATGCTCGATCGGCGGCGAGTTGTCACCAGCCGTGCGGCCGCGTACCGTCCCGATTATGACGGTGCCGTTGTGCCCGGTAGTGTTGCAGCTTCTCGCCGTTGAGCCGCGAGACGTCGGCGCCGTGGCGCGCGAGCTGGCTCGGCGCGGATTGTCACCGGCGCTGCCCGCCCATCAGGCCGCGATCGTCACAGTCGGGCGCCTGCAGCAGGGAGGCCTCGTTTACACCCGCGGCGCGGCGCGCGCCGGGCGGGTCTACCGCGTCACAGACCGTGGGCGGCGGGAGCTTGCCTTCCAGCGAAGCGTTGCGCGCACGCTCGCGGATGGCTGAAGTCCCGACCGTCCGGTGACGCCGACCCGACGTCCGGTCGCACGCTGCCAGGATCGGCGGCGTGCAGTGTCGCGTTGGACGAAACGGGGCAGCGCGCCGGATGGCGCTTCCGGCGCCGCCGCGGCGATCGGAGGCGCGGCGTTGCGATCACGCCGACCAGCGAGGCCGCACGCGTGCTCGCCGTCAAACCGATCGCGCGCCGTGGCGCCGTACGGGCTCAATTCGGATAGCGCTTTGTCGCCTTTGCAATCGCGACCCGCGAGCTGGCGAGAACACGAATGCGATCGCGGGCTCGGCAACCCAAGGTTGGAGGCCGGACCCTCTGCGGAGCCTGGCTCAGCCCACCGGACTCGCCGGGCGCTTCGCTTTTCGGGTCTCGCGCTTGCTGAGCGAGCCTGCGCCAGCAAGCAGTGGCTCGATGGCGATCAGGCCGTCGTCCGCCCTGACGTCGCCCCGCCGTCAAAAGCGTCGACCTGCTCGGAGGTAGCGAGACTGTCGCTCCGCGCCATTTGCGACGACGTGGCAAATCGGCACGACGCTGTCGCTTTCATGGACGCGCTTGCAGCGCTCCTGCAAGCAGAAGCGCCTTCTTCCTCCGCCTCTTTCGATCGGCGAGATCGATCGGGGCTGAACCAGCGCGTGATCGCTGCCACGCGATTCCGATAGTCGAGGCGGTCGTGCGCCCGCGATTCCTTTCATCGCGACGCGCTTGCAGCGAGCGCCGTCGCCAGCAAACGGCGTCGTCGCTTTCAGTCACACCACGCCGCGGTGCATCGCCCAATCCCGCGTCGTCGCAAAGCGCCATTTGCGACGACGTGGCAAATCGGCGCGACGACTGTCGCTTACTTATCCGGCGGCCCTGTGTCAAGGCCTCATCCTGTGTGCGTTCGGTTTACGTCATCGTTTCGGGGGCGCGTGGGCGTCGTGGGTCGTGCGGATCGTTTGCGCGCGGGCGCCCATGCTTACTTCGGTCCTCGACCTCGGGTTGGCTCCGGGGCCGGCGACAAGATGTTGATGGGGAGTCGTTCCCGCCGGGGGGAAGCGTTGCGGCCGCTCAATCTTTCTAGGCCGTCCACGCGAACGTGTCGGCAGCGACAGTTCGGGAGCCGGCCGCGGCGCATCAGTGTGAAAAGGGCTTGACGTACGCAAACGATCTGCTTGCTGAGTGGAGTTCGTTGTCAGAGGTGTGCCGGCCCGCCGGGCCGGCGCTCATTGCCAGATAGCGGAGCCGAAGCCCGGGTCAAGCGGCCAGAGGATCCGCACGCTGAGGGGTCGCCGGTCGGTTGGTCGGGGCAGGACTGCCGCTTGACGCGCGGCGCGCGGATCCGCTACCCGACGGCTCGTCGGCTGGTGGCGTCAGGGCGTCCTCGCCGAGTTCACGCAGGGTGTGGTAGCAGCGCTTGAGCAGCTTGCGGGCGAGCGCCAGACATGCACGGTTACCGCCGAGCTGCTCGGCCGCCTGCAGGTAGTACTCGCGGTCTGGAGAGCTTGGTCGCCGTGCGGCTTGCGCTGCCTCATACAGCGCCCAGCGCAGCGCCGGCGGCCCCTGGCGCGACAGATGTCCCGGCGCGCGGTGGCGGTCAGATTGATAGACGGTGATGTCCATCCCGCCGTAACGCACCGCATCACGGCTGTTGGAGAACCGTCGGCAGTCGCCGAGCTCAGCCAGGACGGTGACCGCGACGAGCTCCCCAACCCCGTAATGCGCGTTGATCAGCGCTTTGCAGCCGGTCTGCCGGCGCGCGTACGGACGCAGCTGGGCATCCAGCGAGCGCGATCTGGCGCTCGAGCGCGTCGATCATCGCACGCGCGACCGTGACTTGCTCGCGAGCAGCGTCGGGCAACGGCTGTGCGCTCAGCCAGTCAGGACCGTCACCGACCATCAGCTTGCGCCGCTGCGGGCACCCGTGGTGATAGAGCACCGCCTGGATCCGCTGCTGCCACTCCGAATGCGCCTCGATCAGCGTGTGACGCAACCGGACCCGCGCGCGGAGATCAAGGATGTGATCAGGCGGGATCCACGACTCCGGCAGCCGCCCCGCCATCAACAGCTCACGATGATGCCGCGCATCAGCACGATCGGTCTTCGCACGCTGCTTTCTCCCACGCAGCGCCGCGGTCTGCGCCGGTTGGGCCAGATGCACCCCCGCACCGACCGCCCGCAACTCCTCGACGAAGAACCGCCAGCCGGTCGTCGCCTCCAACGCGACCTCAAGCTGCTTGCCAGCGAACCGCGCAAGGAACCGCCGCACCCCATCGCGGTCCGCCGGGCTGACTCGCGCACGGCTGATCTCACCCGTGTCGAGATCGATCCACTCCGCAGTGATCTGCGCCCGATGCTGGTCTACGCCCATCACAATCGACATCACCTATCTCCCTTCACCGCAGCACCAAGCCCAGCGCAGCGTTACGCCGACCCATCCATTACCGTTGGGTCACGGTCGGTGCCTTCTGTCTAACGGTCCGGCCGCACGGGGTGCAACCCGCGCGCGCCTTCACCTATGACTGTTCGACACGAAGGCCCGGCCACCTGCACGACTTTGGCCCGCGTGCCGCCCCGGGGAACAAACCCCGGATATGACATCTTTCGTCGACGCGCTTGCAGCGCTCCTGCAAGCAGAACCGCCTTCTTCCTCCGCCTCTTTCTGAACGAGCACATGATCGCTGCCACGCGGAAGCTCAAGCCCGGCCGGTCGGCCCCTGACGAGTGCGTTCCGCGCATTGCACAAGTCCGCGTCGGGCACCGCTCGCGGCTACATGCGGGGCGATTCGCACAGCTGCCGGCGCCGCGAACCCGAGCAGTGCTTGCCCGCTGCCTGCAAGCACCGGGTCGTGCCGTACATGCGCAACGTCGCCAACGCGGTCGTGCGACGCGAGGCGGCGGGAGGATGAACGCGACCGTGCGGGCCGCGGCGGCGGCGCACGAGTGAGCGCATTGGCGGATGGTCGATGGAAGTTTTCATGGCGTTGACCTGTTTGATTATTCATGGCTATCCGGTCGGACGTCCCGACCGCGTTCGGAGCTAACGGAGGTTCGCACGCCCATGCCCGCTCGCTACGTTTGTGCTCGTCGCCCTGCTGTTTCGCGCTTGCCTGCATCGGGATCTGCGGGTGTGCTTGTGGGTCTGCCGTCGGAGCGGATGGCGTGCGCTGAGGTGGCGGTGCTGGCCGCGCGGCGTGGGCGGCGGGGGTTTGTTGGGTGCGTGCGTTTGCTGGTGGCAGTCGCGCTGCTGGGGACGTTGACCGGGTTCCTCGCGTCCGGGGCCGGGGTCACGCGTTCGCGCTCCGGCGGGGAGGCTGTCGCGGTGCACGGTCGTGTGCGCACGCACGGGTTTGTGGCGCTGCCACTGGCGGCCCGGGGGCCGGTATCGGCAGCGCTTGGACGTGATGATTCCTCCTTTCGCGCGCGCGTGGTCGCGGGTGCGTTGACGCTCTCAAACCCTGGACAGGGTCTGTTCGCACGGTTTGGTGAGCGGGGCGTGCAGGTTCGTTCGGGTCACGCCCAGCTCGGTATGAGGCTGGTCGGCTACGGGTACCGCGGTTCGCTGGTCGTGGTTGGCGGGGTCGCGCCACGGGCGCACGCCAACCGCGTTGTGTACCGCCACGCGGGGCTCAGTGAGTGGTATACGAACGGTCCGGTGGGGCTTGAGCAGGGCTTTACGCTGAGCGCAGCACCGGCCCGGCGGTCGGGCGGGGTGCTGACGCTGGCGCTCGCGCTCTCCGGCAACCTGCACGCGAAGCTGTCCCGCGGCACGGTCACGTTCAGCGGTGCGAGCGGGGCGCTCATATACAGTGGTCTAATCGTCAGCGACGCTACCGGCAAGCGACTCCTGGCGCGCATGCAGCTCGTCCGTCGGCGGCTGCTCATCCGTGTTGATGTCGCCGGCGCGCGCTATCCGCTGCGGATCGATCCGTTCATCCAACAGGCGGAGCTGACGGCGTCCGATGGCGCCTCAGGCAACGCGCTCGGCGACTCGGTCGCGATTTCGGGCAACACGATCGTCGCCGGCGCGCCGGACGCGACGGTCAACGGCAACAGCTTCCAGGGTGCGGTGTACGTGTTTGCCGAGCCGGTGGCGGGCTGGGCGAACGCCACCGAGACGGCGAAGCTGACGGCCTCAGACGGCGCCGCAAACGACTTCCTCGGCGCTAGGGTCGCCATTTCGGGAAACACGATCGTCGCCGGCGCGCTGGACGCGACGGTCGACGGCAACAGCAACCAGGGCGCGGTGTACGTGTTCGTCGGCCCGACGAGAGGCTGGGCGAACGCCACCGAGACGGCGAAGCTGACGGCCTCGGACGGCGCCGCAAACGACTTCCTCGGCGCTTCGGTCGCGATTGCGGGCAACACGATCGCCGCCGGCGCGTATGGCGCGACAGTTAACGGCAACGACGGCCAGGGCGCGGTGTACATGTTCGTCGAGCCGGTAGGCGGGTGGGCGAGCGGCACGCAGACCGCGAAGCTGACCGCCTCAGACGGCGCTGGATACGACGACTTCCTCGGCCTGTCGGTCGCGATTTCGGGCAACACGATCGTCGCCGGCGCGCCTCAAGCCCCGATCAACGGCAACACCTTGCACGGGGCGGTGTACGTGTTCGTCGAGCCGGTAGGCGGGTGGGCGAGCGTCACGCAGACAGCGAAGCTGACCGCCTCGGACGGCGCGACATTTGACGAGCTCGGCGACGCGGTCGCGATTGCGGGCAACACGATCGTCGCCGGGGCACCGTTCGCGACGGTCAACGGCAACGGCTCCCAGGGCGCGGCCTACGTGTTTGTCCAGCCGGCGGCGGGTTGGGCGAGCGGAACCCAGACCGCGAAGCTGACCGCCTCAAACGGCGGCGTATCGGATCAGCTCGGGTCGTCGGTCGCGATTTCGGGCAACACGATCGTCGCCGGCGCGGATAGCGCGACGGTGAACAGCAACAGCCTTCAAGGCGCGGTGTACGTCTTTGACGAGCCGGCGGGAGGCTGGGCGGACGCCACCCAGACCGCGAAGCTTACCGCCTCAAACGGCGCCGCAGGTAACTCCCTCGGCACCTCGGTCGCGAATATGGGCAACACGCTCGTCGCTGGCGCGCCGGGAGCCGACGGCGGCACCGGCGCGGTGTACGTGTTTGGCTCGGTCGCGGCCACGGCACTGAGCAGCTCGTTGTCGGGTGGCGGCCAGTCTGGTCCCACGATCTCGGTGCCCGCGGGAACGGCCGTGACAGATTCCGCAACGTTGACCGGTACAAGCGCGTCCGCGGCGACCGGGACAGTGACCTACAACGTCTATTCGGACTCTGCCTGCAGCAAGCTCGTCACCTCCACCGGTGGTGGAAGCGTCATCGGCGGGGTGCTGCCCAGTTCCAGCGCCGAGGCGCTCTCAAGGCCGGGGACCTACTACTGGCAGGCGTCCTACAGCGGCGACGGCGTCAACCAACCATCCTCTAGCCCTTGTGGCAGCGAGGTCGAAACCGTCACACCGGTTGGCCCGTCGATCGACGCTCAGGCCAGCGGCCAGGCGATCACGTCCGCCACTGCGCACCTGTCGACCAGCGCGCCTGGCGATCTGCTGGTGGCGTTCGTGGCCAGCAACTCCCCAACTAGCGGCGGCCAGACCTCGATCGTTTCCGGCGACGGCCTGACCTGGACGCTGGTCGGGCGGGAGAACAAGAACCTCGGTGACGCCGAGATCTGGACAGCCCGCGCGACGGGCGCTCTGAGCAACGCCGCGATCACGGCAACGGTCACGAAGACCGGCTGGGATGAGACGATCACTGTGATCGCCTTTGAGAACGCGCCCGGCACCGGCAAGGTCGCGATGTTCACATCGATGAAAGGCGCGCCGGCCAGCAGCCTCAGCACCAGCCAAGCCAACTCGTGGGTGTTCGCGATCGGCAATGACTGGCTCAAGTCGATCTCGCGCACGCTGGGGACCGGCCAGACGCTGATCCATCAAGCATTCGACAATGTCGGTGACACCTACTGGGTGCAGGCCACGAACGCGTTCACCCCGACCGCAGGCACCTCGGTGAGGATCAACGACACCGCGCCGAGCACCGACCCGTACAACCTAGTCTTGGTCGAGATCCTCTGATTCTGGATCCACCGATAGTAGTCCCGGTTTCGACCGAGAGGACGGACGCTTACATGTCGGGTCATCGGGTCGAGGGCCATTGGTATTAGCAGCACCGACGTCCGCGATTCGGCGCCATCCGCATCCTGCGCGGTGCTGACGGCCAGGCTCGGCGCTCGGCTAGCGGATTCGTATCAAATGCGCAGTCCCGCCTAGACTCACGTGACAGGCCACTGTGCCGATGCTGAGCGACAGGACCCCCGCCGATCGCCGCCGCCGAACCTTCATCGACTGGGGAAACCGCACGCCTCGCTGACGATCGCTTCAGCCTACGGGCGCCCCCGCGCCGCGCTAGTGCTTTGGCAACGTTGCGCATGTTCGGCACGACCCGGTGCTTGCAGGCAGCGGGCAAGCACTGCTCGGGTTGGCGGCGCCGGCAGCTGTGCGAATCGCCCTGCATGTAGCCGCGAGCGGCGCCCGACGCGGACTTGCGCCATGCGCGGAACGCACTCGTCAGGGGCCGACCGGCCGGGCTTGAGCTTCCGCGTGGCAGCGATGACTCGCTTCGGGTCGCCTTCGCCCAAGACGGGCCGCAGGCGCGGCCATCGCTTTGCCCGGCCGCCACCATTTGGCGCGCGAGTGCAATGGCGACAAGGGAGCAGTCCGCCGGAGCCGACACCGGCTTGCGCATTGCCACGGCAGCAGCCGTCTCGCGGCGACTGGCGGAGGACTGCTTCAGCCCGGCGATGCAGAAGCCGAGCCGCTCGAAGCCGGCGGCATCCGCCGCGCTACCGCTTCTCCACCCCCTTGGCCGGCCCCTCCGGCCCGGAGCGATGCTCCCGCCTCGGCCGTCCGCGTGATCGGAATGCCCGGAAGGAGTCGCGCAGCAGCACCGATCTGGCGGCGCTCAGGCGCGATCGCTTCCATAGCCCGGCTCCGGCCGAGCGCGCTATGGCTATCGCGTGCAAGCCATAGCGACTCGGCCGCTCGTCGCGAGGTGCGCCGGCCACCCGCCGACCCGCTATCCCTCTCACGCGATAGCCATCGCCCGGCCGCTCGGGTGCTGGCGACTCCTTTCCTCGCTGAGCGATAGCCCGGTCGCCGCCGATGCGGACGACAGAGATGTCGCCGAAGCAATCGCCGAACGTACGGTGGTTGCCGGGCGAATGCAGTCGTGGCCCTTGAGGCCTACCTTCTGACCGACCCGTCGCTCGGCTCCGATCGCTCGCTGGACGAACAGTCGATCTCGACGCCGCCCACCCAAGTCGATATGCTGTTCAAGAAGTGTTCAGAACCTAAAGGGGGCGTGTGCTCGATCTGCCAGAGCCGGATCGGTCCCGGCTGACGAAGTCACCGCTGGACCTGGTGGTTTCCCAAGTCCGCTTCGATGAGCGGGTCGGCGTGTCAACGCCCAAGGTCGGCTTCGGGTTCCAGGCGATGCTCAGCGAAGATGCTGGCCGGACGTGGAAGGTGGAGCCGGTCGAAGGCCCGCGCCCAATGAACATCGCTGTTACCCCAGAAGGGCCACTGGTGTCGACGGGCGACGTCCTGCGTGGGTGGCGCTTCACGGCATCCGATGAAGCGTACGTTGTGGTCCTGATGGCGGACTCGATCGCGATCGAGACGCGCCGATACAAGGAGTGGAGCGACTTTCGGCCAATGGCGGAGCGGGTCCTCGATTGCCTCGTCGAGCAGGTTGACCCTGAGATCGAACTGCGGGTCGGGCTGCGATACGTCGACCGCCTGCGCGACCCTTCGATCGACCGCGCCGCAGGGTGGGCGAGCAAGCTCCAGCCAGCCCTCCACGGCCTGGTCGGACACGAACGGCTCGGGCCTGCAGTGATCAACCAGCAGCAGCAGGTCATCCTCAGGCTCCATGACGCGGGCGAGTGCCGATTCGCGCACGGAACACTGCCCACCGAGCACGGCTTGGAATACGTGCTCGACTACGACCTCTATCGGCAGGATGCGCGCCCGTTCGAGCGCTCATCCGTCCTCTCAGCTCTCGACCAGTTCAACACGGACGCGCTTAAGCTGTTCCGGGCATCTGTCACCCCGAATACGATCGACGAACTCCGGTGAGCATCCTCGATGTGAATACGGCCGGTCAGGCGCCACGTCCCCCGATCTTCGATCTCGAAGGGCAGACGACCCTGCTGACAGGAGACCATCTTCCGGTCCGGGTCGTCTTCGACACGCGCGCTCTCCCGATTGGGCTGACCATCGCGTTCGGCTCGCTGACGGCGCCGGCCTTCAACGTCTGGGACGCCGTCCAGCGCGGACCGCAAGACGAGGAGAAGCTGTGGCGTCGGGACCACGGCTTCGCTCAACCCGTCACCAGCAGGGTGCGGACAGGCCTCCGCACGACCGGAACGCCGATTGACGAGGTCGACGACCAGGCCCTCGTTGGACATGCCGTCCTGCGCGAGTTGCTGTTCAGGGCGATCCTCGATCAGTGGCGAAGTCTCGTCGCCGAGCGCTCGGAGGCCGCGGACGTCGCTTCGGGCGAGGCCGATCCGCGCACCTCGGAGGCATGGAGCGCTTTCGAGGAGCTGAGCCGCTGGCTGAAGCTCAGTCACGGCGAGACGGCTGAGCTTCTCGGACTCGGCAAGAAGACCGCATACGGCTGGCGCCGGGAGGGACACCCGCCCCAGCCTCGTCTTGCCCGGCGTCTCTATCAGGCTCACGCCCTTGTGCGTCAGCTCGTGCTCGCCGTGGGCGTAGCTCAGGCCCGAACGATCCTCACTCGCGGTGGCGAGGATTCTGCGTTGGCGCTCGTTGCCGACAACCGAGTCGCCGAGGCCGAATCCCGCTTCGCCGATCTGATCTACAAACGTCCTCACCGTGACGAAGTCCCCTTGGGTGCGTCCCGATCCGGTGATGAGGACGTCGAGGTGGTAGTCGAGCCGACCCCCGAGACGCTGCCTGGTGGCCGTCGGCGGGTCGTACTCAGACGTGGGCGGTAGCGCCTGCGGTGTTCGATCGGCGAATCGCCCAGGAGTGGCCCAAAGAGGTCATCGACGCGCTGGACGACCTCCGCCAGGGTGACGTGATCCCTTGGCCGGCCGACACGGCGTACGTCAGTACAGACCAGCACGTGATCTACGGAGAGCAAGAGAGCGAGGCCGGGCAATCGACTGGCGAGCAGTTTGCAGTGGCGCTTGAACCAGCGCCGGATCTCGCGGTGGTCACCTCCCAAACATGCGACGTCGACGAGGCGGGCCTGCCTCGACGGAAGCCTTGGATCCAATACGCCCCGCTCGTAAGGACATCTGACGCCCCCCGTCGAGGGCTAGCTACCTGGCCGCTGGACGGGCCCGAGCTCCCCGACGGCGAGTGGTACGCGGATCTGCGCATTGAGGGGTGCGCCGAGAAGAAACGTGCTGGTGGGGCTCAGCCCTATTCGAGGCTTCTCGTCAGAGGAGAAGGCTGAAGCGTTTGGGCTTCACCTTGGCCATCTGAGAGCGCGACCGACGCTTGCAAACCATCTTGTTGAGACGGTGACCGAGCACCTCCGGCAATGCCGCAAAGCCGCGACCACTGCGCAGCGGAAGGCGATGAGGCGTGAGGTCATCGAAGTCCGGCTCGACATCACGGACGGCACCCGGTTGAAGCCGCACGCCGTCCGGCTCGTGGTACTGCACCGAGCTGAGCCCACGGACGCGATGACTGCGTGGTTTGAGGAGTGGTATGACGCTGCCCGTCCGGATGCTGCCGCCGCAGACATCGAGCTCCATGCTGTGCACCACGTCGACGCCTCGCGGCTGGATTACGTCGCCGTCAAGGACCTCCTCATCTTGGACCTCTCAGGTTAGGTTAGGGTTAGTCGTGGTGCCCGTCGGGCCCGCGCGGGCTGATGAAAATCGCGATCATTCGGTGGTCGCCCGCGACGCCGAGTTCTCCTTGGTGCCTGTGAGCCCGAGGTTAGTCTGGCGTGTGGGTCTCCCCGGACCTCCGGACTGTTGCTACGAGCACGCCTGTCAGATTCGCTAGGGTCGGGGTAGTTTGCGACGCCGTGCCTGCGCATGCACGACGCGTACCTGGCCGCTGCGGCCGCCGGGCTGTTGGACGCGCTAGTAGCGCTCGGCGACCCGGCCGAGGAGCCGCAAGCGCTGAGCAGCACCGCGATGGAGCCGATCGCCAGAGACCGGCGGACGGCCGTCGCGACGGCCGTCCAGATGATCGCGGCCGCGATCGCCAGCCGTGGCTGTATAGGAAATGCAAGCACCCCGGCCACCGAGACAGCCGCCAGCACGATGAACGCGCTGATCGCGCCGGGACGTTGAGGGGACACGATCACGCTCACGACTACCAGAGCTGCGAGCCAGGCAACCGCGACCCGGTGGGTCCGCTTGCGGGCCGGCGCGATCGACATGAACAGATAGCCGACCGCCGGCACGATCGCGACCGCCGCTGGGACCTGAACACCTGACCGCCGCGCGAGGAGCAACACCACGGTGCACGCCACGCCGATCACGCCGGCGAGGCGTTGGCGCCCCTGCAACCACGCAAGCACGACCACCAGCAGCCCGACCGTGTACAGCAAGTACGGGCCGTCGCGGTGCCATCCCTGTTGATCGATCAACGCCGTCAGCCACAGACACGCGGACAGGATCGACGCGCTAGCTTCGCCGCGTCAGCGATCGTTGCCCTGACGCTGACCCGGGCGCTGACATGCGCGCGCTCACCCAGGCCCGCGATCACGAGCGAGACGACGTCCCGGACGAAGACGCCGTGACGATCGTCTGCGGCCTCAAGCAGCGTGTCGAGCATCTCGGCTCCGCGTGCAGCACGCGCGGCTGGCGGGTAGCACCTCAGCGCCACCTGCGCGAGTCGACGGCTGCTCATGTCGGCGCCGTTCGTGCGCTCGCGCGCAGCCGCGCGGAGACGACGTGCGCCGCGCTTGCCATCCGCTCGGTCTCGAGCTCGAGCGCTAGGCGTCCTGCCGGCGTCAGGGCGTAGTCACGGCGCTGGCGGCCGCCCTGAACATACAGCTCGCCGGCTGTCACGAGCTCCTCGCCGATCGCTCGCTCCAGCAAGGAGTACAGCGTTCCGGTCGACAGCCGCACCCGGCCGTCCGAGAGCTCGCGAGCGCGGCGCATGATCGCGTAACCGTGCAAAGGCCCATCGATCAAAGACGCAAGTGCGAAATAGCTTGGCGGCCGAAGCTCCACAGCTACCGACTATATCCGTCTTACGACATGTCGTCAACCGACATATTGATGATCACGTGGCCCCGTACCTGCGATCAACTGCCGCGTTCCGAGGGGAGATGCATGCGCGTCGCTCGGGCCGCACCAGACCATGGAAATGGACGAGCAGCAAGAGCACTCCCTGATGGGCGGCGCCCCCGTCCGTGCATATGAAACGTGTGGTAGGACCACCCACTCGAGGCGACGAAGCCCCACGGCCTCCGGTGCAGGCTGGCTGACCAGATCAGCGTTCGGGCCGGCCCTGCTATCGCCTCCCGACGCGTATCTCGTACGGCACTGGCGAGAACCCGCTCCGCGCGGATTCCGAGGCCGTCGCGGGCTCGGCGTCAGCCGCGACGTCTCAGCGGACAACTGAGTCGCGCTTGCCGCGCATTCCGGGTGCACTGCGGTCGCGGCGTGAGCAAGCGGCGCGGCACGAAAGCAGGTCTGTGCCACCGTCTCTGGGGCGGCGACGTGTTTGCGACGGCTCTTCTGCGTCTGCATCGTGGTGGGAGGCGAGCGCGCGATGGCCGGCGTCGGACCGGGGGACCGCCGCCGGTCCCCCGGTCGGACTCGGGTCCTTCAGTCGTCGGTCCGCGTCCTGTACAGCCGCGCCGCGAGCGGCGCGAACGCCGCCAGGAGAACCAGCGACCAAAGGACGCTCGCCAGCACCGGGTGCTCGAGCGGCCAGACGTGCAGCGCCCTGGTCGGATCGGGGTTGCCGAGTAGCCGGCGGCTGGCGGTGGTGACGGCGCTGACGGGGTTCCACTCGGCTACCGCGCGCACCAGCGCGGGCATCCGCTGGACGGGCACGAGTGCATCGGAGACGATCGCGAGCGGGAACAGGATCACCAGCCCGAGCCCTTGCGAGGACTCGGCGTCGCGGCTGAACAGCCCGATGCAGGCGCATGCCCACGACAGCGCGTAGCTGAACAGGGCGAACACCGCGAAGCCGGCGATCACCGAGCCGGCGCTTGCGTGCGGGCGCCAGCCGATCGCCAAGCCCGTTAGCACGACGATCGTTCCGCACAGCCCGGCGGTCAGCAGATCGGTGAGCGAGCGGCCCACCAGGATCGCCGGCTTCCAGAGCGGCAGCGTCCGCAAGCGGTCGATCACGCCGGTCCCGAGGTCGTCGCTGAGTCCGACCGCGGTCCCGATCGCCGAGGTCACGAGGTTCATCGCCAGCAAGCCGGCGATTGCGAACTCCGTGTAGCTGGCGCCATTGGGCAGCACGACCCCGGACCCGAGCACGTAGATGAACAGCAGTTGAACAGCACCGGCTGTACGGTCGCGTCGGACAGGCGCAGCGGCTCGCGGGCGATGTGGACGATGTTGCGCCAGGTCAGTACGCCCACGTCGCGCAGCGCGGCGCGGACAGCGGAGGGCGTCATCGGATCACCCCCGAGTCCAGGGGCTCGCCGTCGACTTCGGGCGCCTTGGCGTCGCTATCCGCGGCCTCGACGTCGGCGTCTGCGGCCCGACTCCCGGTCAGCGCGAAGAACACGTCGTCCAGCGACGGCGGCCTGACCTGCACATCCTCGACCGTGATCGCCGCTCCGTCGAGCGCGCGCACGACCGTGGTGGCCAGCCCGCCGCCGCCGTCGAGCGGGGCGACCGGGGCGCGGAGGTGGCGCTGGTCGCGGCTGACGGCGACCGGTCCGGCCGCGAATGGCTCGAGCACCCGTGCTGCCTCAGGATGGGGGTCGGAGAGCATCACTTCGAGTCGGGCTCCGCCAACCTGCGCCTTCAGCTGCGAGGCGGTCCCGTCGGCGATCCCGCGGCGTGGTCGACCACGACGATCCGATCGGCCAACTGGTCGGCCTCGTCGAGGTACTGGGTGGTCAGGAGCACGGTCGTCCCGTCGGAGATGAGCGACCGGATCACGTCCCACATGCCGGCGCGGCTTGTGGGATCGAGGCCGGTGGTCGGCTCGTCGAGGAACAGGATCGGCGGGCGGTTGACCAGCGCCGCCGCGAGGTCGAGGCGGCGGCGCATCCCGCCCGAGTAGCCCTTGACCACCCGGTCGCCCGCGTCGGCCAGCTCGAACTGCGCCAGCAGCTCGCCCGCGCGGGCACGAGCGGCCCTCCTCGCCAGACCGCTCAGGCGGCCGATCATCGTCAGGTTCTGGCGGCCGGTGAGGACCTCGTCGACAGTCGCGTCCTGAGCCGCGACTCCGATCCGCCGCTGCACCGCCCGCGGCTCGCGGACGACGTCGTGGCCGGCGACGCGCGCCTCGCCCGCGTCCGGCTTCGACAGGGTCGTGAGGATCCTCAGGGCGGTGGTCTTGCCCACGCCGTTGGGGCCGAGCACGCCGAGCACGGTTCCGGTCCGAGCCTCGAGCTCAAGTCCGTCGAGCGCGACGGTCTCGCCGAAGCGCTTGCGCAGCCCGCGCGCCTCGATCATCGCCTCGTCGGTCACGTGGCAGCCTCCTTACCGGTCGTAAAGTAAATACCTCGGCAGGAGGGATCATACGCATTACTGACCGGTCGTCAAGTAAACTTCTGCCAAGATGCCCAAGACGAGCACAAGGACGCAGGGCCAACAGACGCGCGAGCGGATCCTCCACGTCGCCACCGAGCTGTTCACCCAGCACGGGTACGACAAGACCTCGTTGCGGGACATCGCCGAGCGACTCGGCCTCACCAAGGCGGCGCTCTACTACTACTTCGAGCGCAAGGAGGACATCCTGCTCGAGCTCCACTTGCGCCTGCACGCGGTCGGCACCCGCCTGCTCGACGAGCTCGAGGCACTGCCGGACGGCCCCGAGCGGGTCGCTGCCTGGCCGCGACTGATCGACAGGCTCGTCGAGTTCATGACCGACAACCGCGACATCATCCTCCTGCACACGCGCAACCCGGCGGCAATGGAGGCGCTGGCCGCCAGCGCGGTCCACCAGCTGGAGAACGAAGAGCTCGAGCAGCGGCTCGTCCGGATCCTCAGCTCGTCCGCGATCCCGCTCCGACAGCGAGTGCGCATGGCCGCCACAGTCGGCGTGATCACCGAAGTGCTCGGCGAGAGCGCCGCCGCGTTCGCCGACGTGCCCACCGAGGAGCTGCACGCGCTGCTGCGCGAAACGATCGCCGAGCTGCTGCCGACACCCGGCTGAGCGACATCACCTCACTCCCCGCGCCACCCTATCCGGCCAGCCACCGGCTGAAGCACCGCTGGCTGGCGGACTACCCCGCCCGCCGCCGATGCAGGTCGCGGGCCTCACTGGGATTGCGCACCTCAGATTCGCCAAAGGTGCGCATCTCGGTGCGGTCCGCGGTGAGCTACGCCGGCTGGCCCTCCTTTCCGCCGGCTGGAGGAGCAGGCGCTTGCTCGACTCTGGCTAGCGGTGAGCCGGCTCGCACCACGAAAGCGATGACCCGCTCGCGGAACCGGCGCGATCGGTTTGCCACGCACTCGATGGTCGCGACCGGCGCAGCTGCCGACTGCTTCGCCCGGAGGATGCGCAAGTCGAGCGGCACCAGCCTGATCCAGCCGCGGCGCTTCTGCTTCCATAGCGAGCCGCGCTACTCCTTACGCGTGGATCCGATCGTCTCAAGTGGCCTCGCGAAGATCGTCACCGGTCAGCGTTTGGTGTCGCGTTGTTGCTCGCCGGGCTGCGAGGGCGGACAGCGGCCTCGAGGTCAGGCCCCTGCAGTCCTTGCCGGACGCATCTCATTGCCCGGTGGCGCGAGCGGGTGGTGGGCTCGGAAGGCGCGTCGTCCGAGAGGCGCCGCCGCGTAGGATCGGGACGTGGTTTCAGACGTCGCGGAGCTCTATGGCCTGCCGCTGGAGCAGTTCGTCTCCGAGCGCACGGCGACGGTGAAACGCCTGCGGGCAAGCAAGTGTCGCGCGGAGGCCAACGTGGTCGCTGCGGCGCGCAAGCCGACGGTAGCTGCGTGGGCGGTCAACCAGCTCGTCCGCACGCGTCGCGCCGAGATCGCGGCCCTGTTCGAGGCCGGCGACGAGCTGCAGGGCGCCCAGCTGGAGTTGCTCTCGGGAAGCGGTGACGCGCGGGCGCTGCGTGACGCCACTGAACGTGAGCGCGACGCCCGCGCACGGCTACTTGGGATTGCGCGCGGCTTGCTGAGCTCGACTGGCGATGAGCTGAGCGCCGCTACCCTCGAGCGGATCGGCGATACGCTGCGTGCGGCCGCGTTGGACGCCGATGCCCGCGCGCTTGTCAGCCATGGCTGTCTGGAGCGGAAGTTGCGTCAGATCGGGCTCGGCACACTCCCCAGCGAGGCGACCGCGCCTCGAGCCGCACCGCCCCAGCCCACGCGAGCGACCAACCCCAACGAAACCCAGGAGCTTGATCATGAGCTCGCCACCGCGCGTCGCCGCACCGAATTAGCGGCACGTGAGCGAGCCGAGCGGCTCGCGTCACTGCGCCAGACCGAGGCCGACGCCGAACACGACCTCAAGCGGGCTGAGAATGCGCGCGAGCGCGCCCAGATACGCCACGAGCGCGCCACAGCCGAGCTTGCCGAGGCCGCGCGAGCGCTGCGTGCCGCCGACAGCGAGATTGACCGAGCCGCGCAGCGCCACCGTGCCGCTGTCGAGGCCCGCGCCGCCGCCGAGCGCGCCGCCTGACCAAGGTTGCATTCCATCTGCCGCAGACATCGCGACTACCCGACCGGCGAGCCTGCCGAAACTCCCGATGTCGCAAGCACCGGCCTCGACGCGGATCGCGGGGTCGTTCCTGTGCGCCAATTGCAACGACGTCGACTTCCGTCTTGAGGTCGTCGCTTCTCTCCAAAGTGCTTGCTGAGGCGCAGCAAGAACGACCGTGCTTTTGAGCCGCTTCTCCGACAACTGGGATCGCTCCGGCTTGAACAAGCCGACGATCGCGTTCACGCGATAGCGACAGCGAGCGCGGCCGAGGCCCGGCTGTGGAAGCGATCGCGCGGGGACCCCGCCGGCCGCCCCTTACCCGCCGACCCGCGCGACGTTGATGTCCGCCGGCCGCTATCGGTCTCCGTGGGGACCGCGCTGCTGCGTCGCCCGAGGAGCAGTAGGCGGATCCTCGGAGCGGTGCAGTCGTCCCGCCGCGCGCCGAAGACTGCTGAGTGCGTGGCATAGGCATAGCGGGCGTCGTAGCCGGCGCAAATAGTTTGCAGAGCCTCTTCAACTCGCTCACTTTGCAGTTCTTCGAGAGGTCTCGGACCGCGCTACAACACAACGCCAGCGTCCTGGGATCCGAGGGCGCTGACGCGAGCATTGTCCAACCTGCAGTTCACCGACCTCGGCTCGATCGGCGGCTGTCAACTTCCCGAGCGCATCCTGAACCCGGGCACGCGGAATTTAGCCGTCGACGACTTCGTCCTTTCATAGCACCGGATGCCGTGCCATAACCGCCACCTCCGCGCTGGCCGTGATTGCCGCCCTTGTCCGGTCGAAGGGCGTGCCACAGCTGGAGCGTCGTCTCGCGCGGGGACGCCCAGGATCTGCCCAGTCGTCGCAATTGCATCGATGCGGATCTTTCCAGCGAGCTGTGAGCCAACATGCAGCGGATCAGCGCGCGACTCGCCTACCTGACACATCTGTCCAGAATCATCGCACGGGCCCTTCGTCTCAGTTGCGAGCCGCGGCCGCGCGTCGTGGCCGTTGCCATTGCTGATGGCATCGCCATTGCCGTTGGGAATCCCGTGCCGTTCGGAATCCAGTTGGTGTTTGAGATTGCCGTTGCCGTGGGCATTGCCGTTGCCGTTGCTATTTACGGCTGAGCGTCGCCATGTCAATCGCTCACCACCCTCTGTTCGGCCTCCGGGTCGACGTTGGGTTCCGCGTGGTACTTGCGAAAGGACGACAATCGAACGAGGCCCAACTGGAATGTTCGCGCGACGCCGGCGGAGCGTCGCCTCAGCGTCGGGATCAGTTGCGATTTCCAGCCTCCACCGCCGCCCGAGGGCCTTTGGCACCACAAACATTACCGGCTCGTGGAACGCATTGAACAGGAGCAGGAACGACGTTGCTTGGGTCGGAGTCTCGTTGCTGCCGGGGTCAGGGATGTCAGGCCCGCTCAGAAACACGGCGACGGCATGGGTGTCACTGCGAGCCCAGTCGTCGTCGGTCATGTCGACGCCGTCGGGTCGAATCCAGATGACATCCGGCAGCCCTGAGCCGTTCGTTCGACGGCCGCTGAGGAAGTCGCTGCGCCGGAACGCCGGCTCGCTACGCCGCAGCCGGATCAACTGTTGGACGAATTCTAAAAGAGCGGGGTCCGCGTGCTCCCAGTCGTACCATGAGAGCTCGTTGTCTTGGCACCAGGCGTTGTTGTTGCCTCGCTGCGTTCGGCCGAGTTCATCGCCACCGAGCAGCATCGGTACGCCGTGCGAAAGCAGCAAAGTGGTCAACAGGTTGCGCTGCTGCCGGGCTCGGAGGGCGATGACCGCCGGATCGTTCGTGGTTCCCTCCACACCACAATTCCACGATCGGTTGTCGTTCGTTCCGTCTCGGTTGCCCTCGGCGTTCGCCTCGTTGTGCTTGTCGTTGTATGAGACGAGGTCGGCAAGTGTAAAGCCGTCGTGAGCGGTGACGAAGTTGATCGACGCCCTCGGCCGACGACCGTTCGTTCTGTAGAGATCGGATGACCCTGCGAGGCGTTGCGCGAGCTGCGAGACGGGAGCCTTCCCGCGCCAGAAGTCGCGGATTGCGTCGCGATACTCGCCATTCCACTCCGACCAGACCACGGGGAACCTACCAACCTGGTAGCCGCCTGCGCCAACGTCCCACGGTTCGGCGATCAGCTTGACCCGTGAAAGACAAGGATCCTGATGGATAACGTCAAAGAATGACGAAAACTGGTCGACATCGTGGAACTCGCGGGCCAGTGCCGGCGCCTCGTCGAAGCGAAATCCATCGACGTGGCACTCGATCACGAAATACCGGAGCGAGTCCATAATCAGCCGCAGTACGGAAGGGTTAACGGTGTTCAGCGTGTTACCCGTCCCCGTGAAATCCATGTAGTACCTAGCATCTGCCGGACTGAGCCGATAGTACCCCTCGTTGTCGATGCCTCGAAACGCCAGCATCGGGCCGAGATGGTTTCCTTCAGCTGTATGGTTGAACACGACGTCAAGGATCACCTCGATCCCAGCGCCATGAAGTGCGTTGACCATAGCCTTGAATTCAGTTACCTGTTGGCCGCCCGTGCCTGACGAGCTGTAAGCGCCGTGTGGCGCGAAGTAGCCGATCGAACTGTATCCCCAGTAGTTTGATAGGCCGTGGTCAAAGAGGAAGCCCTCGTCTGCGATCTGATGAACTGGTAGTAGTTCGACTGCGGTGACCCCAAGCTGCTGGAGATATTGCAGAGCCGCCGGTGACGCGAGCCCCGCAAATGTTCCGCGAAGGTGCTCCGGAACGTCGGGGTGGCGCATTGTGAAGCCCTTGACGTGAATCTCGTAAATCACCGTGTGATCCCAACTGGTATTCAGTGGCTGGTCATCACCCCAATCAAAGTCTGGGTCGGTGACTACGCTCTTCGGGACGGCGGCTGCGTCGTCTGAGTCATCTATCACGAGATCCCTGTCTGCGCCGCCGCCTGGCTTGAACGGGAGGACATTGGCGGCGGTCCAGTCAACGCAACCGTCGATCGCCCTTGCGTACGGATCGATCAGCAGCTTCTTCGGATTGAAGCGCTGGCCTGCGTGCGGTGCATACGGTCCGTGTACGCGGTAGCCGTACCGCTGACCGGGTCCGATGCCGCGAAGGTAAGCATGCCATTGGTGTTCGGTCCGGTCGTGGACGTCGAAGCGCTGCTCGCGACCATCCGGGTCGAACAGGCACAACTCGACACGGTGCGCGTGCTCAGACCAAAGCGAGAAATTGGTTCCGGTTCCGTCCCAGGTAGCGCCTTGTGGGAACGGGCAACCGGACGTGACGCGCTTCGGTTTGTGCTTCATGGTCGCCGTGGGGATCAACCTGCGCTCAGTCTCTGCACTCGCCAGCGAAAGCCATTCGGAACGAACGAGAGTGCGCAGTGACTGAGGCGTCCCAACGTCACGAACCTTAGTGGAATCTCGCTCCGGAGCGCTCACCGTGACTTGCTGAGGACCGCTGTTTAACATACGCGACTTCTACCCCCTCAGCCGCTCTGTTACGCCCGATGTCGGATCAGCGAACGGATGTTTGCATCATGCCATATCGGGGTAACGCTACTTGAAGGACTTGAGATCGCGGCGCGAGGCGCCTGTAGCGGCAGAGAAGGACTCCCTGCGGGGTACCACGAACCTTAGTTTGGGAACGGAATATGACAAGAATCGAGGATTACCGGATGGTGGCGATTCGAGGTGAGCCGCTGACTCCCGGACACGTAGGAGTGCGCGTGCGGGTGCAACTCAACGGGTGCCCGAGCCGGGCTTGGTCACGTCAGCTACAGGCCCGGCTTGCGGCTGAGCTTGTGGGTCACGCTGCCGTCGGACACCTCAGACTCGGCGAGATCATTCAGGGTGATGAAATCGTGCTCGACGGCGTCGAGCAACGCGAGACTGCGGCCCTGGCGAACGCCCTTCGGCGAACGGTGGACGCAACGAATAGCCTGCGCATGGAGAGAGAACAGCCTCACAACGACTCATTGGATCCATCCGTGATCCGCCGGCAAGCACAGGCGGACGCGATCGCGTGTGAGTTCGCCTCACAGCTAGAGATCACGTATTCGGCCCGCTGATATCGGGTCACCTCGCGTGACGACTCAGCCTACCCATCGCCCACCGAGACGCTCTAGGGTAGCCGGTGATGAGTCGGTCAAGTGCGACGTCGCTGATAGCCGTGAGCAACACGCCGATCCGATACCGAGCGCCGATCCGATACCGAGATCGACTCGCTATTCCCGCCTCTTCTTTGGGCGACAATGCCCGAGATGGCTTCAAGCGCGGGGGACTGGGCGGCGCGGCGGCGGCTTCTGCTGTCCCGACGACCAGCCCGTCCTGTGGGATACCGTTCCGGTGATCCCGACCCCGAGGTCGGGCGACGGGGTGGGATACAAGCGGCTGACGTGGCAACGGCGCGAGTGCCCTCGCTCTTGCTGGCACCTCGATAGTCAGCGTGTCGTCGTCGTCGTCGTCATCATCGTCGATCCACTCCGCGCCGGAGTTGTCATCGTCCGAGCCTTCGGAGAGAGCGTCATGCTCGAGACCTTCGATGATCAGCTCAAAGTCCTCCGGCGGTTCAAGGATCAACTCGTGGTGTTCGGGGGTGTCGGAGATTAGGTCGTGGTGTTCGGGGGTGTCGAGGATCACGCCGAGGTCGCCAGGCCCGCCAACCGCCGATTCGATCTGCTGGGCGTCCTCGACGACTACTGTGTGGTCATGCGAACCCGCAACCGGCGTCCCATCTCTGCTCACCATGATCTCGTCAAAGTCGTACGCAATGATGTCGGCGGTGCGCCGCGCGAGCTCGGCGCCGTAGTCGGTCCACTGTCCCTGACCCCAGTAGCGGTAGCAACTTGTTTCGGAGGTCATCAGATGGAACAGCGCGTTGCGATACGGGCGAGAGGAGGAGGACGCTTTGCTGGCCAGAACATGTTGCTGGAAAGCGGCACTCGCTTGCTCCATCGGCGCAAGCAACGCTTCGTACCCGCGGACCCAAGAGATCTCGCTTGTCCAGCTCCCGCCATCCATGTGAAAGCGCTTGTCCCCTGAGCGCAGATCCTCGATCACCGTGTGTAGCCGCTGCGGCCCGTCACCAGGATTCATCCGGTCCCAGATCCGACTTTGGAACAGAGGTTGTATGACCGGTAGGTCATGTTCCCGAATCCCTGCTGCCAACAAGCGTTCCACGTACTCTGAGCCGTTCATGATCGGTGTCGACGTGTACGAGCACTCGCGTATCACGCCGAAGTACTTAGGCGGGAACTCGTTCATCATCACGCCGCCGTTCTCGCCGTCCCCGATCTGAGCCACGAGCGGCGGGATGTTGTGGCCGGCGAGATCGATCCTGCTCAGTTCGCGCGCCTCGTAATACGGCTGCATCTGGCCGACGAGCTTTGTGTCGCTCCCTTGCGTCTTCACCAGCGCAATGATGCTGGCTGTCTCCCCCCGAGAGTTTGTGCATACGAGTCGATGCGGAAGATGCGGTTGCTGGACGGCGCTTCCATCGGGCTGCTCCAACGTGTGCTCCTGGAGCAGGACCCAGCGGTAGCCGCACTCGACGAGCGTGCGCACGAACTCGTACGCGACGTCAGGGTGGTTGGGCAACGCCATCTCGGAAGGCGAAAACCCACGAACTCGAGTCAACGCCTCAATCCCGAACAGCCCTGCGAAATGGTGCTGCCACGCCATCACATGCAGCCGGAAGTCTTGAACAGGAGTTGATGGCGCGACTGCGTGACCCCACGGGCAGCCTAGCCACTCGACCGCCCCGCGGTAGCGTGGCTCGACAGTCACGGTTCTGAGTGCGTCGAGCACGTCTCCGGCGCCCATCACTCGCAAGCCATGGAGGAGGGTCCCCGAGTAATCGAGCATCACGCGCGGATGCGCGCCCTCCTCGATCAACTGCGGGATAAACTCACCCATTCGCTTATAGCACCACCGGAATGCTCTGGCGTTGTAGTTATCGCCGACTCCCGGGTGCTCGAACATGTACTGAAGGTGACTGATCAACCGAGCCGTTCTGAGATCGTCACCGCCGGCTGGGATCAACGGCTGATGCATGTGGAGTGCGATCGCAAACGCGCTCGAAATACCCTCGAACGGATCCCTGCCATCATGAACCGGATGCGCGTCCGTCTCGCGCCCATCCGCAAGCGCGTCTGAGATCAGCCGCTCGTGACCCGCAATGTTCGGCAATCCGTCAATATACTCTTCCAGAATCGACTCTAGCAACGACGCGTTTGCCATCTGCCACTCACCTCGTAACTCGAGAACGATGCCGCCAGTCAGCCGGTTCATCAATCCAAGCCATCCCGTCCGCTGATCGGCAGACTTGTCGTACCCGTCACAGCAGCTGAATAAACGCCTCGATCACAATGCCCGAGTCCCCGGAAGTGCGTTCCGGGGACCGAGCGTGCCTTCGCCCGCGAAGCAATCGACGTGACGCTTTGCACAGAGGTCCGGAGGCGGACGACGCGTCTCGAATCCGCGCAATCGGCATCTCGCACAGCAACCCTATTATTCGTGCCGATCTTACGAGAGGCCAGGCTGACCGGACCCCGTTTGTCGGTCGACCACGAGTGAGACGGTGGTGGATGTGACGGCGGGAAACGCAGCGCTCTCGCCGGACGGAACACTGGGGAGGTTGAGGTTCGGCGCGCCGCCGCCGCCGACACCCCCGGTCATGCCGCGATCTCGTCGGTGGCGGGCGTCCACTCGGCGGCGAACACGGCCGGGGCGCGCATCCCGAGCGAGCTGTGCGGTCGCCCGAGGTTGTAGTCCCCGCCGCCAGTCCTCGATCACGACGCGCGCCTCGGCGAGGCAGGAGAACTCCTCGACGTCGAGCAGCTCATCGCGGACGCGGGAGTGGAAGCTCTCGACGAACGGGTTCTGCCACGGAGCTCCGGGATCGATGTACGCCGTCGCGGCCGTCGCGTCCTCGCACCAGCCCTGGAGCGCGTGCGCGGTCATCTCCGGGCCGTTGTCCATCCTCAGGTGCTCAAGGGCACTGTGCCGGGCGACGAGCCGCTCCAGCTCGGCGATCACGCTGTCAGCGTCGATGTTCCGCGCCACGAGCATCACCAAGGCTTCGCGGGTGAACTCGTCAACGATGTTGCACAGCTTCAATGCGCGGCCGTCGGCGGTCTGGTCAAACTGGAAGTCGAACGCCCACACGTGATTCGGGCGCTCTGCGCGCAGCCGCCTGGCTGCCGTTCCGGCTGTGGAGTCGCCGAGCCGGCAGCGCTTGCGCTGCGGCACCCGCAGCCCCTCCTCGCGCCACAGGCGCTGCACCCGCTTGCGGTTCACCGACCAGCCGTCCTGACGCAGCTGATGATGCGCCCGGCGATACCCCCACCTCGGCCGCTTCGCGGAGATCCTGCGCAACTCGGCACGCAGCGCGGCGTCATCGTCAGCGCGCTTGGGCTCACAGCGCTCCGTGCAGCGATGCTGCCCGACCACTCGGCACGCCCAGCGCTCGCTGACGCCGAGACGATCGCGGAGCATCGCGACCGCCCGGCGCCAACGGGCTGGGCCTACCAGTTTCCCCGGGAAATCTCCTTCAACGCCCGGTTCTCGAGCGCCTGGTCAGCGACGATCGCCTTCAATCGCGCGTTCTCCCACTCAAGCTCCTTCAGCCGCTTCGCATCAGCGGCCTTCATCCCGCCGTACTGGTTACGCCAGCGATGAAACGTGTTCTCCAAAGATCTCCAGCGCCTTCGCGGCCTCCGGGATCGTCTTACCCTCGCCGAGCATCCGCTCAGCCTCCCGCAACTTGCGGATGATCTGCTCCGGCGTATACCTACGTCGCTTCATCGTTGTGGAGTTCCTTCCTCGCCCATCTAGATAGAGCCTGAGGCGCCGCAAGTGCGCGCCGCAAGTGCGCGTAGCCAGCGTCCGTGATACTGCGAGTTGGGCCCGTCGGCCGCTTGTCAGAGGGCCTCGTAGCTGCTGGTAAGTCCGTCCCAATCGCTTTGTACCTCTGCCTGGTCCAGCACCTTCCAGCCGATCTCTTCGAGGGTGAAGTCGGCTTTGCCGCTGTTGCATGGCCAGCAAGCGGTAACCAGGTTGGCGCGGTCGCTCCAGGAGCCTCCCCGGCCACCCGGGCGCACATGATCGAGCGACGTCGACAGCAGCAGGTAAGCGGGATGGACTCGGCCGGCCTTCCAGTTGCGGTGGAACGGGAATCGGCCGGGGTACATGCTCGACAGGACGCGGAGGACGGGCGGCGCGATGGTCTGTCCGCCGCAGTAGCGACATGTCCAGCAGTCACGCCGGAAGACGGCCACGGACTCGGCGAACGGGACTCCTCGCCGGGGCTCGATGTCGACGATTCGCTGCTCGATAGTGCTCAAGGCTTCTTCAACCGCGGAGGCGTTCGCTTCGAGTGACGCCTCGGCCAGCGCTTTCACGGCGTTTGCAAGCTGAGCTGTGTGTGGCGAGGCCATGGGCTCGAGTCCTACGATAGGCGGAACCCTGACGTCGTATGACGGAAGGATGGCAGCCGCCGCGTGCCAGCGCAGATCTGCTTGCCGCGCCTCGTCCACAGCAGCAGACGTGCGCGGCCGCGACTATTGGGATCCGCAGACCCTGCAGCGCGTGAGCGCCGCTTAAGCTTGTCTAGCATGTTCAGATTCGGCAAAGCCGTGGAGTTGCCGTTGCCACTCGTCGTGTGCGCCGGCGTTGCGTTCGTCCTCGCGCTCCGTCTCGGGTTGGACACCGGGGTGCTGGCGACAGCGGCGGTGCTCGCGACGATGATCGTGAGCTTGTCATGGAACGCGGCACTGACGCCGAGACGCCCCGGAGTCAGGGCGGTCACTTCCGGGCCCTTACATGAGCGCCTTCGCGTGCTGGCCGAGCATGCGCGTGTGCACACGCCGCGTCTCTATCTCAGCGCTCGTCTAACGGGCCCGTACGCGGTCACGGGCGCCGGACCGAAGGACACAATCATCCTCGTGCACGAGCGCGCGACCGGATCGCAGGCGCAGGCGGTGCTTGCCGTCGGCGTCATTCTCAGCGCCGGACGGTCGCTGACGTTGATGACGTTGCGCGACGGGACGTTCGGGATCGCGTGCGGGTGCGCTGGGGCGCTCGCGGTCGAGAATCGCCCGTGGCTCGCAGCGGTCGCGGCCGTGCTCGCGCTCACCGGTGGGGCGCTCGCCGCCGCCCACAAGCGCACGCTCGCCGAACGCGCCCGGCTGCTCGATGAGCGCGTCGCGTCCGCCCAGGCAGAGGCGCTGCTGGTCAGCGATCCCACCCCCTGACGGGCAAGCGCGCCGCCGCCCTAGCCGTGCGTCATCAGCCGTCCGTTTCCGTGCCCGGGAGCACTGCCTACGCCGGCTTCGGGCCTACGTCGGAAAGTGTCCGTCCTCGTCCGTAGCGAACTCGCTGCCGATGAGGTCTACGCCCGTGTCGGACGCCGCCTGGCCGCCGGTGCTGCGAGCGCCGCGAGCGTCAGGCACAGCGGTGCGTACACGCGGCGGTCCAATCGGCGAAAACGTAGTGACGAAGATCCGCGCGAAATGAGCTGCGTCAGGCCGGCCAGCCCAAAGATCCCTCGGGTCGCTAGAACCCCGACTACTCCCGTCGCGCCTATGCGTTGCAGCCGGTCGTGTTGCGTGGGCAGCCCCGCGACCAGCGCCGACCCGACAGCGAGCGCGCCGGCGACCGCCAGGCAGGCGGCCGGTGACGGGAACTTGTCATGACCGATGACGGCATCCGCCAGGCTCGCGGTGTCAGGCAGCGGCCATGACGCTCCGGCAGCCCAGACCACGTGCAGTCCTGCGAGTCCGGCCAGTCCTGCCGAGGCAACCATCGAGTGGCGCTCCATAGCCGGACCTTACTCAGCGACAAACGCTTACGCCTCCGCGGTGGATGGCGGTGACCCTGCGGCCGAAGACGGCGCCACGCGCTACTGCGCGCGAACATCCGAGCCACCGCTCCAGGCGACGCCGGCGCTGCTCCTTTCCATGCGATCCGACAGCAGGAAACAGCGTCAGATCTGGATCCGCCTCGCCGAGAGCAGCGACCCGAGCGGCTTGTCCGTAATCGTCACGGAGGCGCCATCCGACGATCTCGGCGCGACCGAGCGGTTGTCGAGCGTGCGCGCGGCCATGCGGCGGTCGCGAGGATGCACTCGCCGATGCGCAGCCGCGGTTCTACGAGACCGCCCACGCGGCTCACAATCGCTCTCCTGCGGCGCCTGGGCCCGCCGGCGATCGCTCGGGCGACGTTTGGATGGCCCGGGCCGGTGGCGACGGCACCATCGGCTCGATAGGAATGTGCTCGTCGGAGCTGCAGCGCGCCGGAGAGCCCGGTCCCGGGTGGGCAGGAGCATCGACGCTCGCCGATAGCGGGGCGCGCGGTGACGCGCGCAGAATCGGGGATACGTAGGCAACGTCCGCCGTGACCAGATCCGATCCCATGGTCGCGTCGTCGCCGAAACGTTCGCTGGCGGATGTGTCGACTGCAGGAGAGGAACGATCGTCGGACTGCGTTAGATGACGCCCAGGGCGGAGATGAGGTCGAGCACTGCGACGGCGTCGAGCATCGCAGGTCTTGTGGGCAAGCCGGTTAGGAGCATTTCCAGGGGTTGTCGGTGCCGCAGCGGCCCGCCGAGGTGCTGTCGGGGATCTCCAGGCAGCTTGCTCACGGCGAGCGCGGCGTTATGGACAGGCTCTTTAGGTAGTGCTCTGGTAGGTGGTCATCAGTTGTGTTGACCTGCTGATCGGGCGCTTTTTGCCGTGGTGGTGGCGTGCCTCGAGTCAGCGGTCGGGGCCCGCGGTGGCTTGCTGGAGGGCGCAGCAACCCCGGAGCGGCCGGATCGACGCTCGCTGGGGAGATCTGCTCGGCCGCGCCGGGGCGAGGACTGCTGTGAAGCTGTTGAGCAACCCAAAGCGACGCTGCCTTTGGCGGTTCGGGCTCTCGAGCAGCTCTACGAGAGCCACGGACCCAAAACGGCTCAGCTGACCCCGGTTTGGGTTATCGAGCATGCGATCGGCGGCGTTCGCGGCGCCTTCCCGGGAGGCAGGGCGAAAAACGGCGCGGATTCCGTCGTTTTTCGCCCAGGCCCCTGCACAAAAGCAGTTTTGCATGACGGCCACTCATCTACCAGAGCACTATTAGCCCCTGGCTGCCCTACGAAGATCAATACTCCGCCGCGGATCAGCCAGACAGCTGGTTCACGCTGAAGTACACACTGGCGGAGGCATTTCACGCGCTGGAACTCGCACGCATGCTGTTCAGGACCGACGCGGCGCCGAACGGCCACATGATGAGCTACCTCGCGATCAGTACGGACGGCGAAGCGGCGCTCGAGCGAGGCGACGTCGCTGGGGTCGTCGCGCGCCGCCTACCGGATTGACCGGCCCCTGCGGAACCATGCGAGCACCGCGACGCTCGCGCGCCTCGCGCTCGCGTCAAGGTCGCCGATGCTCGTCATCCGCCCCAGCCGGACGCCCATCGACGCGTCGCCTTGTCCGTAGGCGACGCCCTGCTTCAAGGCGTCCAGCTCGCCGAAACCAAGGCTGGGAGGACGGTTCGCAAAATCGCTGCAGTGCCGCCCGTGGGAAACGAAAGGGTCGGGCGCGCACGTCGCCTCGCAGACAGCGCGCAGCGGGTTGTCGGTGGCAATGCTGCGCCGGATACGACGTCGCAGCGGATCCCCTCCCGTGGCCAAGCGGTCCTTGGACAGGCCTTGCGGGCGGATCACGCCAGATTTGTAACAGGCGTCAGGCGAGCGCACGTCCGGCATGACTGAGCCAGTAGATGAGTGGCATCAGTCACGTAGCGCGAGAACCCGCCCGCGTCTGCCGCGGCCGTGACAGTGGGGCCATCGAGCAAGCCATTCAAGCTTTCCCGTGCGCTGTCGATTCTTTTCGCGACGACGTGTTCTTGACGGCCAGGTGCGCTTTGGCGCGAGAGTCTTCTCGCGACCCGATGTCCTGGCAGGACGCCAACCAGGCAAGGCCCAGTGGTCCCGACATCGGCATGCGAACAAGGGCTTGGCTACCGCGAGGGCGGTCTGCGGCCCGCGAGCGAGACGCAGCGGCGCTTCTGGAGGCTCGCGGTCTTGGCGGGCGCGAGCTCGTTTGTCTTCTGCCTGTGGCTCTCGGCGCGGTTTGGGGGCACCCGGCTGACGACTACTGTGGACGATCTCGGGCAGACGGCGGCCGCATTACTCGCGGCGACTGCCGGCGCGTACGCGATGCGGCGTGAGCAGGGGCGTATCCGTTGCGGCTGGTGTCTGCTCGCCCTTTCGGAGCTTGCCTACGCTATCGGACAGGGGGTCTACTCGTGGTATGAGCTCGTACTGGTGCGTCGGCTGACGACATCTCCGGTGCTTGCCGATCCCGCGTTCCTTCTGGCGATCCTGTTCTCCGTGAGCGCGATCTTTGCGTTTTTCTCTCCGCCGGTCGGTCTGACATCCCGTCTGCGGCTCGTGGTCGACGCGCTGATCGTCGGCTCCGGGCTTCTGCTCGCCAGCTGGATGGTTGTACTCGGACCGGCCTATGACGCAAATAGTCGCGACTTCGCCTCCGAGGCGCTGGCGTTGTTCTATCTAATCGGAACGGTCGTAGTCGTGTCGATGGCCGTGATCGTCGCGCAGCGAAGCCGATCCGTCGACCGCCTCCCGCTAGGCTGGATCATGGTCGGGGCGGGAGGGATCGCGTTCTCCAACGCGGCTTTTCTGTACTTATCTCAGCAAGGGGCCTACAGCACCAATCGGGTCGTGGACAGTGGCTGGTTCATAGGATTCCTGGTCCTAGCGCTGGCCGCGATCTCGCCGGCCAGATCGAAGCCTAATCGCGTCAGCAAGCGCGACAGCCTGCTGTTCCCGTACATCCCGGTGGTCATCGGTGGTGCTCTTGTCGGGGTCCGCCTGGCGCGGGGCCACCTCGACTCGCTGGGCGCGTGGTGCGTGCTGGCCGTCCTACTGTTCGTTGTGGTCCGGCAGCTGCTGACACTGCGTGAGAACCGCACGCTCACGGACGACCTGGAGAATCAGGTCGGCGTCCGCACGCGCGAGTTGCGTCTCAGCGAGCAGCGCCTGAGCTCGGTGATCCAGAGCGTGTCGGACGTGATCAGCGTGATCTCGGCGGATGGCACGATCCGCTACACCAGCCCTTCGGCGCGCGAGCTGCTCGGCTTCTCGCAGATCGAATTGACCGGTGGCAGCCTCTTCAATCTCGTGCACCCGGACGACCGTCCGCACGCCGTGGCGTTCTTCGCCGACCTCGGGCGCGCTCCCGGAGCGCACCCGCGTCTGGAGCTGCGGCTCCGCAGCCGGGACGGGCGCTGGCGCTCGACCGAGACGGTGGCCGCCGACGCGGTCGCCGATCCGGCTGGGGGCACGTTCGTGCTGGCGACCCGCGACGTGACTGAGCAGAAGCAGCTCGAGCAACAGCTCGCATACCAGGCGCTGCATGATCCCCTCACCGGCCTGGCCAACCGTTCGCTGTTCGGCGACCATGTCGAGCAGGGCCTGGCCCGCACCCGCCGGTCGGGCAGCGGGCTCGCGATCCTGTTTATCGACCTCGATGAGTTCAAGTCCGTCAACGACACGCTCGGCCACGCGTCGGGGGATGAGCTGTTGTGTGAGGTCGGTCGGCGGCTTGCCGCCAACGCGCGTCCGGGCGACACAGTCGCACGGTTGGGAGGTGATGAGTTCGGGCTGCTGCTAGAGGACTGCGGTGAGTTTGACGCGATCGGCGCAGCCGAGCGCGTCCAGCACGCCCTGTCGGTGGCGGTGCTGATCGGCGGCAACGAGATCGCTGTGACCGCAAGCGTCGGGATTGCCGTGGGAGCCGAGACGAGCGATTCTGTCACCGAGCTGCTACGCAACGCCGACATCGCGATGTACAGCGCGAAGTCCCGACGCAAGGGTGGATACGAGGTGTTCCGCACCGAGATGCGCGACGCGGTCGTGCGCCGCGTCGAGCTGCTGAGCGATCTGCACAGGGCGCTCGAGCGCGACGAGCTCGAACTCCATTATCAGCCACAGATCGAGCTGCTCACCCGCCGGATCGTCGGCTTCGAGGCGCTGCTGCGTTGGCAGCACCCGAGCCGCGGGTCGATCCCGCCGCTCGAGTTCATTCCCATTGCAGAAGACACGGGGCTGATCGTCCCGATCGGGCGCTGGGTGCTGCGCCAAGCGGTCATGCAGCTCTGCCGGTGGAACGAGTTGGGCGCCTCGGAGTTGACGATGAGCGTCAACGTCTCGGCGCGGCAGCTTATGAGCCAGGATCTACGCAGCACGCTAGACGACGTCCTCGCACGCACCTGTCTGGCGCCCGCTCGTCTCACGCTCGAGCTGACCGAGAGCATCCTGCTTGGCGGCAACGACGACACGATCGCGCGACTCGAGCAGCTCAAACAGCTCGGCGTTCGGCTCTCGATCGACGACTTCGGGACCGGCTTCTCGTCCCTCTCCTACCTGCAGCGGCTGCCGGTTGACGAGATCAAGGTCGACAAATCCTTCGTCGACCACGTCGACACAACCGGCAAGGGCGATCAGCTCGTGCGGACAGTGATCGCGCTCGGCGACGCGCTCGGCCTCGACGTCGTCGCCGAGGGCATCGAGAACACCTCCCAGGCAATGCGCCTGCGCGAGATCGGCTGCCGGCTGGGCCAGGGCTACCTGTTCTCTCGCCCGCTTACCGCCGAGCACGCCCGGGAACTGCTCTTCGGCGTGCCAAGCCTTACGGCGTGAGACGCCGGCGGGCTGAGCAGGCGTCCGAGGTCGGTTGCGGCGCAAGGCCGTGCCTTTGACTAAGGTCCTGTCGCGCAGAGGAGCCGCACTGACCAATCGGCTCATTGAGCGATGCCTGCCGCCACGAGTGCGTCGACCCGGGACGGGCACAGCTCCTGCTGGCGCCGACCCATCGGCCCTCCGTGGCCACCGCCAATCGCACGGCCGTCCATTGACCGGAACGGACATCGCGCCGGCAAGAACCGCCCAGAGCCTGGATGCGGTCCTTGCCTCCGGGCTCTCAGCGGTCCCCGAGTGGCTCAGCGGGCGGCCAATGTCGAGGCCGACGGTCCGACCAGACCCAAACCCGTTCCGCGAGGGTCCTTGGCACCAGCCACACGACGGTCCTCAACGCCGAGGCGGGACGCCCTCTGTCGGCTTTGCGCAGTGGTGAGCTGCGCCGACGCATCGGCGAGGTCCACGATGTCGTCGAGCGCGTCTACCTGGTCCGTGCGCCATCGCCTTGATCGCCCCGACGCCTCGTAACGTGCGAGCGCCCCGTCGTCAGACGGCCGTTCAAGAGCGTCGGCGGGGCCCGGAGGGTTGCCCGGGAGGGTTGCCCGCGACGGAGGCGCTGACGTGAGGCTCAGAAAAAGCGCCCATTTCCAGCCCTTTCCGAGTGCCGCCGCTGGGGCTCGAACCCAGGACCTTCGGATTAAAAGTCCGCTGCTCTGCCAGCTGAGCTACGGCGGCCCGTGGCGGATGATGGCGCATCCGGCCGCCGCGCGGCCACGGACCGCATCTCGCACAGCCACCGGACCGCATTTCGCCCGGCCCGCAAGACATTTCAAGGCGCCGCGGAGGCGAGCCGAGGGTCGACCGGTACCCTTACTTAGGCTAGGAGTGCTCTGGTAGATGAGTGGCCAGTCATGCAAAACTGCTTTGTGCAGGGGCCTGGGCGAAGAACGACGGAATCCGCGCCGTTTTTCGCCCAGCCTCCCGGGCTGGCGGCGCGAACGCCGCCGATCGCATGCTGGATAACCCAAACCGGGGCCAGCTGAGCCGTTTTGGGTCCGTGGCTCTCGTAGAGCTGCTCCAGAGCCCGAACCGCCAAAGGCAGCGTCGCTTTGGGTTGCTCAACAGCTTCACAGCAGTCCTTGCCCCGGCGCGGTCGAGCAGATCTCCCCGGCGAGCGTCGATCCGGCCGCTCCGGGGTTGCTGCGCCCTCCAGCAAGCCACCGCGCGCCCCGACCGCTGACTCGAGGCACGCCACCACCACGGCAAAAAGCGCCCGATCAGCAGGCCCAACACAACTGATGACCACCTACCAGAGCACTATTAGGGCGCGCGCAGGAGTGCCCTCAGCTGGCGGCGACGGCCTGGTCTGGCTCGCCGCCCGCGATTGCCACGGCCTCGATCTCGACCAGCATCCGCGGGTCGATCAGCGCCGACACCTCGATCATCGTCATCAGCGGCCGGACGTCTCCGAACGCCTCGGCGTGGGCGCGGCCGACCTCGCCGCCGCGCGAGATGTCGGTGACGTAGACGCGCGTCTGGATCACGCGCTCGAGGCCTGCCCCGGCCCGGCTCAGCTCATGCCGGAGCTTGTCGAGGATCTCGAGCGTCTGCTCGTAGGGGGTCGCGCCGCGCACCATGCCGTTCAGGTCGACCGCGGTGGTTCCGCCAACGAGGATCAGGGCACCTGCGCGCACGACGCGGCTGAAGGCAAACTCCAGCTCGTACGGTGACGGTGGGTCACCCTGCAGCCTGACGATCTCGCTCAATGTCGGAAGTGGCGCCGGCTGGTGAACACCATCGCCGCGCCGGCGGCATCGACTGCATCGACCACCTCGGGGTCGCGCATCGAGCCGCCCGGCTGGATCACCGCGGAGATGCCGTGGTCCAGCGCGAGCTGCGGTCCGTCGGCGAACGGGAAGAATGCGTCGGAGGCCATGACGCCGCCGTCGAGTGGTGACTGGGCTTTCTCCAGCCCGATCCGCACGGCGTCGACGCGGCTCATCTGGCCCGCCCCGATGCCGACGGTGGTGAGCTCGCGGGTGAACACGATCGCGTTGGAGCGAACGTGCTTGCAGACCTTCCAGGCGAACAGCAGCTCCTGCCACTCGGCCTCGGTCGGGCGGCGCTCGGAGACGACGTGCATCTCGTCACGCTCCTCCAGATCGACGTCACGGTCTTGGACGAGCATGCCGCCGTCCACCTGGCGTAGCGCCGGCTCGCGCACCCGGTTGGAGACGCGGCGCTCGCGGTCGTCGAGGATCCGCATGTTCGGCTTGCTCGCGAGCACCTCGAGCGCATCCTCGTCGTAGCCGCGGGCGAACAGCACCTCGATGAACTGGCCGACCAGCGCTTGCGCCAGAGGGCGGTCGACGCGTCCGTTGAGGCAGATCACGCCCCCGTAAGCCGATTGCGGATCGCACTCGAAGGCGCGCCTGTACGCCTCCAGTGGCGTCGAGGCGAGCGCGACGCCGCACGGATTGTTGTGCTTGACGATCACGCACGCTGGTACCCGAAACTCGGACAGCATGCTCTGGGCCGAGTCGAGATCCAGCAAGTTGTTGAACGACAGCGCCTTGCCGCCGAGCTGAGCGACCATCGAGAGCACGTGCGTGCGCGACCCGACGTCGGTGTAGAACGCGGCCCGCTGGTGCGGGTTCTCACCGTAGGGCAGCTCGATCACGCGCTCGAAGGCGCGCACCATCAGCGGCGGGAAGTCCTCGTGGCGCTCCTGGAACCAGCGCGCGATCGCGGTGTCGTAGCGTGCCGTATAGACGAATGCCTCGGCAGCGAGGAACTCGCGGGTGGCGAGCGAAAGTCGCCTGTCGGCGATCCGGAGCTCGTCCAGCACGGCGTCGTAGCTGGCGGGCGAGACGACCGGCGCCGCGAACTTGAAGTTCTTGGCGGCCGCACGGATCATCGTCGGGCCGCCGATATCGATGTGCTCGATCACCTCGGCATCGCCCACGCCCCGGCGTCCTGCGACCCGCTCGAACGGATAGAGGTTCACGCACACGAGGTCGATCGGCTCGACCGCATGCGCCTTCGCCGCGTCGATGTGCGCGGCGTTGTCGCGCACCGCCAGCAGTCCTGCATAGAGCTTCGGGTGCAGCGTCTCCACGCGGCCCTCCAAGATCTCCGGGAAGCCGGTCAGCGTGTCGATCGCGCGCACCGGCACGCCTGCCTCCAGCAGCGTGCTGGCGGTACCGCCGGTCGAGACGATCTCGATTCCGAGGTCCGCGAGTCCGCGCGCGAACTCCACGATCCCCGTCTTGTCGGAGACCGACAGCAGCGCGCGCCCGATCTGAACCTCGCCGGGCGCCGCGGCTTGGACTGACGACGGAGCCGTTGCGCTAGGTTCCACTTAGCCGACTTTATCGCCGACCAGCACGTGGCGCGGATTTTTCGGGTCGACACGCACGGCGCCGCGGGCGATCAGGCGCACCGCCTCGGGCAGCAGCTCGTGCTCGATCGCGTGTAGATCGGCAAGCACCTCGTCCGCGTCACGTGCGTCCGGCAGCTCGATCGCGCGCTGCAGGATCACCGGACCGGTGTCGACGCCCTCGTCGACGAAGTGAACCGTCACACCGAACACCTTGACACCGTACGCCAGCGCCTGTTCGACGGCATCGAGTCCCGGGAACGCCGGCAGCAGCGCCGGGTGGACGTTGATGACGGCGCCCGGGAACATCGCCAGGAACCCGGCACCGACGATCTGCAGGTAGCCCGCCAGCACGACCAGCTGCACGCCCTGCGCGGCCAGCCAGGAGCCCATCGCCTGGTCACGCGCGGCCCGCCCGGCGTACGCCGCGGCCGGGAACACGGCGCACGGCACCCCGGCGGCGCGCGCCCGCTCCAGCGCTTGCGCCGTCGGCTTGTCGGAGGCGACCGCCGCGACTTCGATGCCCTCGCGGCCGTTGACCTGGTCGATCAGCGCCTGCAGGTTGGTGCCCGTTCCCGAGGCGAGTACGCCGATTCGCAGCGGCAACCGTCAGGCCCCCACTAATGGCAGCCCGGCCCGCTCAAACGCGTACTTGCCACCCGCAGACTCCGTTCCCGCGAGCGGATAGTCGCCGCTGAAGCACGCGTCGCAGTGGTTCTCGCGGAGCCCTCCGACCGCCTCGTAGACGCCCGGCAGGGAAAGGTAGTGCAGCGAATCGGCGCCGAGCTCGGCGGCGATCTCGTCGACCGTGCGCTCGTGCGCGACCATCTCCTCGCGCGTGGACATGTCGATGCCGTAGTGGCAGG
Source organism: uncultured Solirubrobacterales bacterium (assembly GCA_963709135.1). Lineage (GTDB taxonomy): Bacteria > Actinomycetota > Thermoleophilia > Solirubrobacterales > Solirubrobacteraceae > Palsa-465. The sequence goes on from CAVPVI010000020.1 coordinate 85,823, forward strand.
GATGCTTGATCGGCGGCGAGGAGATCCGCAGGTGGATCTCGGCAGCGCCCGCCTCTCGCAGCATCTTGACGATCTGGGGCATCGTGTTGCCGCGCACGATCGAATCGTCGACGACCACCAGGCGTTGTCCCCGCACGACCTCGGGCAATGGGTTGAACTTCAGGCGCAGGCCGTGGCGGCGCAGCTCCTGGCCGGGCTGGATGAAGGTCCGTCCGACGTAGCGGTTCTTGATGAAGCCGTCGTCCTGCGGCAGGCCAGAGGCACGCGCGAGGCCGCGCGCCGCGGCATTGCCAGAGTCTGGGATCGCGATCACGAGGTCCGCCGGCACCGGCGCCTCGCGCCACAGGATCTCCCCCATCCGCGACCGTGTCACCTGCAGGCGCGTGCCACCCAAGCGTGAGTCGGGACGCGCGAAGTAGATGTACTCGAACACGCAGAAGGCACGGCGCTCACCTCCCACGACGAGCCGCGAACGGAGTCCGTCGGCGCTCAGCGTCACGACCTCGCCCGGCTCCACGTCGCGCAGGTAGCGCGCCCCGATCAGGTCGAACGCGCACGATTCGCTGGCGACGCAGTACACGGGCTTGACGCCCGGCTCGTCGGCGAATACGCCGATCGCGAGCGGGCGCAGCCCGTGCGGATCGCGAAACGCGACCACGCATTCGTCGGTCATCACGACCGTCGAAAAGGCGCCGCGCAGCCGCGGCAGCACGTCGGCGACTGCCTCCTCCAGCTTGCACGCACTGCGCGTGGCGAGCATCGCCGCGATGATCTCGGAGTCGGACGTCGAGCGGAACGGGACACCGCGGTCGCACAGCTCGGAGTGCAGCTCGACGGCGTTGATCAGGTTGCCGTTGTGCGCGAGCGCGAGCGTGCGCTCGTCATCGCGGACGATCGGCTGCGCGTTCTCCCACTCGGATGATCCGGTGGTCGAGTAACGGACATGCCCGATCGCCATGTCGCCCACCAGTGAGCGCAGCATGTGGTCGTTGAACACCTGCGCGACGAGCCCCTGCTCACGGATCGCCATGATCCCGCCGCCACGCGGCGCGGTCGCGATCCCGGCCGACTCCTGGCCGCGGTGCTGCAGCGCGAACAGCCCGAAGTACGTCAATCTGGCGACGTCGCGCCCGGGCGCGTAGATGCCAAACACGCCGCACTCGTCGCGTGGCCCATCGCGTGGATCGTTCGGGTCTCTCACGGCAACCTCGCGGCAAGCTCCAGCCTACACGAGCGGTTCCCCGAGCCTGTCGCCGCACGCGGCGACGAGCTCGGTTACGGGGCGGCGCATCAGGTGCGCGCCCGGGTCCGCGCCAACCACTGAGCCAGCGGCTGGCCGGTGATCCGCGCGTACGCCTCGAGGTACTTCTCGCGGGTGCGCGTCACCACGTCGTCGGGGATCGCGGGCGCCGGCGGCGTACGATCCCAGCCGGTGGCGGAGGCCCAGTCGCGCACGAACTGCTTGTCGAAGCTGGGCTGGCCGGCGCCGGGGGCGTAGCCGTCGGCGGGCCAGAAGCGCGAGGAGTCGGGCGTACAGACCTCGTCGCCGAGCGTCAGCGTCCCGTCCTGGTCGAGCCCGAACTCGAACTTCGTGTCCGCGAGGATGATCCCGCTGGCGCGGGCGTGCCGCGCCGCGTGCAGATACACGGCGAGCGCGGCGTCCCGCAGGCGCTCGGCGAGCGCGCGATCGCCCACGAGCGCGACCGCGCCCTCGAAGTCGATCGCCTCGTCGTGACCCACGTCCGCCTTCGTGGACGGCGTGAAGATCGGCTCCGGCAGCTGCTCTGACTCGCGCAGGCCGGTCGCGAGCGCGATCCCCGAGACCGCGCCGGTCGCCTGGTAGTCCTTCCAGCCCGAGCCGCTCAGATAGCCGCGGACGATGCACTCGACCGGCAGCATCCGCAGCTTACGCACGATCATCGCGCGCCCGCGGACCTCGTCCGGGATGCCCTCTGCGACCGACAGTACGTGGTTGGGGATGATCGCCGCCGTCTGCTCGAACCAGAACGCCGACAGGCCGGTCAGCACCGCGCCCTTATCCGGGATCGGCGTCGGATGGACCACGTCGTAGGTGGAGATCCGGTCGCTTGCGACGAGTAGCAGCGAATCGCCGAGGTCATAGATGTCTCGCACCTTCCCCTTGGCGAGGAGCGGCAGCTCTGCGATCGCGACGGCCACGCAGCGATCCTAGCGGTTGGCGCCGACAAATCCCCGCGCTCGGGGCGCCGCCGGCAATCGGGTTAGGCCCGCGGGCCTAACCCGAAGGGGAACCTCGGGCCTCAGCGCCGCCTGTCTCGGGGCCTCAGGCGATCGCGTCGAGCCGGTCGATGATCTCGTCGGCATGGCGAACGAACGGCGCGTAGTCGAAGATCGCCTCCAAATCGAGGCCCTCACCGGCAGGGTCGCCTGCCAGCAGCAGGCGCAGCTGCGTGCGCGTGTCGAGCGCCTGCTGGGCGAGCCGCTGCACGGTCCGGTAGGCGTCGTCGCGGTGCTGCCCGCGCGCCACCAGCGCCAGCAGCACACGTTGCGAGAACAGGGCGCCGCAGGTCAGCTCGAGGTTGGAGCGCATCCGCTCGTGGTCGACCACCATGCCGCGCACAAGTGCGAGCACGCGTCGCTGCATATGGTCCAGCAGCGTGGTGGAGTCCGGCAGGACGATCCGCTCGACGCTCGAGTGCGAGATGTCGCGCTCGTGCCACAGCGCCACGTCCTCCAGCCCGGCCTGCGCATTGCCGCGCAGCACGCGCGCCAGGCCGGTGACCTGCTCGGATTTGATCGGGTTGCGCTTGTGTGGCATCGAGCTCGAGCCCTTCTGCCCGACCGCGAACGGCTCGCGGACCTCGGACACCTCGGTGCGCGCAAGGTGACGCAGCTCGAAGGCGAAGCGTTCCAGGCCGGCGCCCGCCAGCGCGATCGCCTGCAGTAGCTCGGCGTGCCGGTCGCGTGCCACGACCTGCGTGGAGACCGGCTCGCGCGCCAGCCCCAGCCTCGCCAGCACGCGCTCCTCGAATTGCGGCGAGGTCGCGGAGTAGGTGCCGACTGCGCCCGAGATCGCGCCCACGCTCGCCTGCGCGAACGCCCGCTGCAGACGCGCCGCGTTGCGGTCAGCCTCGAACGCGAACGACGCCAGCTTGATCCCGAACGTGGTGGGCTCGGCGTGCACGCCATGCGTGCGCCCCGCACAGAGCGTGTGCCGGTGCGTGCGCGCCTGTCCCGCAAGCGCCTGCACGAGTGCGCGAGCCTGCTCGACGAGCAACTCGCCGGCGGCTTGCAGCTGCAACGCAAGCCCCGTGTCGAGCACGTCGCTGGAGGTCAGTCCGTAGTGGATCCAGCGGCCGGCGGGTCCGGCCGATTGCGAGAGCACGTCGACGAACGCGGCGACGTCGTGATCGGTGGTGCGCTCGCGCTCGGCGATCGCCTCGACGCTGAAGCGAGCCGCCCGGATCGCGCGCAGCTCAGCTTCGCTGCACCCGTCCATCTCCTCACAAGCGGCGACCTCGACTTGGCGCATCGCCTCGAAGCGGGCGTGCTCAGACCAGATCGCGGCGAGCTCGGGGCTTGTGTAACGAGCGATCAAATTTAGGGGTCAGTTGCGGTTAGATGCTGCTGGCGACGGTGGTGAGCGCCGAGTAGACCTTGCCGCCCAGGAACCTGGTCGCGGTGAGCAGCAGGACCGTGAGGAAGAACAGCACGATCGCGTACTCGACGAGCTCCTGACCGTCCTGCGCGACGAGGATCCGTGCAAGCGCGAGCTGGAGCCTGACGAACAAGGAGAGCATCCCATGCGGTTAATCGGAAGTTCTTCCGTTTAATGAACCATACTCATGGACCCGCGGGCACGCATCCTCGCGTGGCCGATCGTTGCAGGCCGCGCGTCGGCGCCGAGCTCAGGTCGCCAGTCGACGCTCAGTGCTGCCCTGCGGGTGCCCTTAGGGCGCCCTTAGGGTCCCTTAGGGTCCCTTAGGGTCCCTTAGGGTGCCCTTAGCTCGCCAGAATCCGTGCCGCGAGCACGGCCGCGTTGCGGGCGTTGTCGACTCCGACGCACGCGACCGGGACGCCCGGTGGCATCTGTGCGATCGACAGCAGCGCATCGAGCCCGCCGGCGATCGAGGTGCGGCTCGTGAGCGGGACGCCGATCACAGGCAGCTCGGTGTGCGCCGCGACCACGCCCGGGAGTGCCGCCGACAGGCCGGCGCCCGCGATGATCACGCGCAGGCCGCGCATGCGGGCGTTGCGGGCGTAGTCGGCCACCTTCTCTGGATCACGGTGGGCGGACATCACGCGGACCTCGCAGCGGATGCCGCGGTCGGTCAGCTCCTTCTCGGCCGCCTGCATCGCCGGCAGGTCGCTCTTGGAGCCCATTACGATCCCGACGCGCGGGGCGTCGACGTCGAGCTCCTCGAACGCCAACGCCGGCTCGGCGAGCGTCTCGGGAGGTCGCGAAGGTTCCAGGCTCATGGCGACTGAACCCGCTGGGCGATGTCGCGGCGCAGCTGGCGTCCGTCGAACTCGATCATGTCGGCCGCAGCATAAGCCGTTGCGCGCGCGGCGGCGGCATCTGCTCCGAGTGCGGTGACGCTCAGCACGCGCCCACCTGCGGTGACGATCCCGCCGGCGGCGTCGAAGGCCGTGCCGGCGTGGGTGACGATCACCTCGGCGGGCACGCGCTGCAGTCCGCTGATCAGATCGCCGCTGGAGGACGAGGCGGGGTACCCGGCGCTCGCCAGCACGACGGTGACGGCCGTCTGCGCCGACCAGTTCAAGCGGCGGCCCTCAAGGCCGCCGGGAATCGTGGCGCTGTAGAGCAGCTCCAGCAGGTCGTCCTGCAGGCGCGGCAGGAGCGCCTGCGCCTCCGGGTCGCCGAAGCGCGTGTTGAACTCGAGCACCTTGAAGCCGTCCGCGGTCATCATCAGACCGGCGTATAGAACGCCGTGGAATTCGATGCCACGCCGCAGAAGCTCGTCGACCACGGGCTGGTGGACCTTGGCAGCGAGCTCGGCAGCGCGTTCCGGGCCGACCTCGGGCACCGGCGAGTATGAGCCCATGCCGCCGGTGTTGGGGCCGCGATCGCCGTCGTAGATCCGCTTGAAGTCCTGCGCGGAGTCGAGCGGCAGCGCCGTGCGTCCATCGCACAGCGCCAGCAGCGAGAGCTCGGTGCCGACCAGGTGCTCCTCGATCACCACCTGCTCGGTGCCGAAGCGGCGCTCGACGAGCAGCTGCACCAGCGCAGTGCGCGCCTGGGCTTCATCGGCGGCGATCACGACGCCCTTGCCGGCCGCCAGGCCGTCGGCCTTGATCACGATGGGGTAGCCGTCGATCGCCGCGATCCCCTCAGCGACGTCGCTGACCACCCGGTAATCCGCGGTCGGGACGCCGGCGGCCCGCATCACCTCCTTGCAGAACGCCTTGGAGCCCTCCAGCCGCGCGCCTGCGGCCGTCGGACCGAAGCACCGGATCGAGGCATCCGCGAGCGCATCCGCGATCCCTGCCACGAGCGGTGCTTCGGGTCCGACGACGACGAGATCCACCGCTTGGTCGCGGGCGGCGGCGACGATCCCCTCGATGTCCTGCGCGCCGAGGTCCAAGAGCCTCGCCTCACCGGCGATGCCGGCGTTGCCGGGTGCGCAGAGCAGCTCCGGCGGCCGCGCCGAGCGCGCCAGCGCGTGCACGATCGCGTGCTCGCGTGCGCCGGCGCCGACCACCAGCACGCGGCGCACGCCGTCAACGCCCGGAGGCATTTCAGCGATGCGCCGGGGCGCGCTCGATCGCGGGCAAGCTCACGAGGCGATCGTGGCGATGAACTCGTCGACTGGGATCGCGCACAGCGTCTCGTACTTGGACGTGCCGCGTGACCCGAGCTCGAGCGCTACGCGCGCCATGACCTTCTCGTCGGGGGCCTCGATCACGTTGATGAAGTCGTACTCCCCGAGCAGGGCCCACTGGGCTTTGACGCTCGCCCCGAGCTGCTCGACTTCGTGGTTGACCTCCTTGATCCGCGAAGGATTGTTCTTGATCGTGGACACGCCCTCGGGGGTCAGCGTCGTGAGCATGATGTAGGTCGGCACGGTCGGTCCTTTCTCGATGTGGTACGCGCACTTTTAGCACGGCAGCGCCCGGCGCACGGCCGCGGCCGACCGGCACGGCCGCGCGCCGTCCCACCGGCGCGCGGGCGCCGTCCGGCCGCGTGCCGTCCCGCCAGCGCGCGGGCGCCGTCCGGCCGCAGCGCTCAGACGGTGGCGTGGGTGGGCGCCGTCAGCGCCTCGAACACGAGCTCGCCGCCGGCCGCGTCGACCTTCACGGTGTCGCCGGCGACGAACCGCCCCTCCAGGATTGCAAGCGCCAGCGGGTCGACCAAGCGCTTCTGGATCACGCGCTTCAGCGGACGCGCACCGTAGGTGGGGTCATACCCGAGGTTGCCGATCAGGGTCCGCGCCGCGTCGCTCAGCTCGACCACGAGCTGGCGCTCGCGCACGCGCGCGATCAAGCGCGCGACCTGCAGGTCGACGATCTCGCCGATCTGCTCGCGGGTGAGCGACTCGAATTCGACGATGTCGTCGAGCCGGTTGACGAACTCCGGCTTGAAGTTCGCCTCGACGCCGGCAAGCCCGCCGGGGATGTTCGAGGTCATGATCAGGACCACGTTCTTGAACGAGACGGTGCGTCCCTGGCCGTCGGTCAAGCGCCCGTCGTCCATCACCTGCAGCAGCGTGTTGAACACGTCCGGATGAGCCTTCTCGATCTCGTCGAGCAGCACGACCGCGTACGGACGCCGACGCACGGCCTCGGTCAGCTGGCCGCCCTCGTCGTAGCCGACGTATCCGGGGGGTGCCCCGATCAGCCGCGCGACCGAGTGCTTCTCCATGTACTCGGACATGTCGATCCGGATCATCGCGTCCTGGGTGTCGAACATGAACTCGGCGAGCGCCCGGGCGAGCTCGGTCTTGCCGACGCCGGTCGGGCCGACGAACAGGAACGTGCCGATCGGGCGGTCGGGGTCCTGCAGGCCCGCACGCGAGCGGCGCAGCGCGCTCGCGACCGCGCTGACGGCCTGATCCTGGCCGACGACCCGCTGGTGCAGGCGCTCCTCCATGTGCACGAGCTTCTCGATCTCGCCCTCCAGCAGCCGCGTGACCGGGACGCGCGTCCATTTCGAGACGATCTCGGCGATGTCCTCGGCGTCGACGACCTCCTTGACGAACTTCTGTTCTCCGGCGTCCGCCGCCTCGGCGTCGCGGGCGTGCTCGAGCTGCGTCTTGAGCTCGGGAATCGTCCCGTACTGCAGCTCCGCGGCACGTCCGAGGTCGCCTTCGCGGCGGGCGCGCTCGAGCTCCACGCCCGCCTGCTCGAGCTTCTCCTGGATCGCCGCGAGCGCCACCACGGTCTGCTTCTCGCGCTGCCATTCGGCGTTCATCGCGGCAGCGACCTCGCGTTCCTCGGCGAGCGTGCGCTCGAGCTGCTCGCGCCGGGCGGCGGTGCCCGGGTCGTCGGCGTCACGGTTACCGAGCGACTGCAGCTCGATCTCGAGCTGCAGGATGTGGCGCTCGACCTCGTCGATCTCGTTGGGCTTGGAGTCGATCTCGGTGCGGATCTGTGCCGCCGCCTCGTCGACCAGGTCGATCGCCTTGTCGGGCAGGAAGCGGTCGGCGATATAGCGGTCGCTGAGCGTCGCCGCGGCGACCAGCGCCGTGTCCTGGATACGGACTTTGTGGTGGACCTCGTAGCGCTGCTTGAGCCCGCGCAGGATCGCGATCGTATCCTCGACGCTCGGCTCCTCGACCAGCACCGGCTGGAAGCGGCGCTCCAGTGCCGGGTCCTTCTCGATGTGCTTGCGGTACTCGTCGAGCGTGGTCGCGCCGACGGCGCGCAACTCGCCGCGCGCCAGCATCGGCTTGAGCAGGTTGGCGGCGTCGACGGCGCCCTCGGCGCCACCGGCGCCGACGATCGTATGCAGCTCGTCGATGAACAGCACGACCGTGCCGCCGGCGTCTGCGATCTCCTTGAGCACTGCCTTGAGCCGGTCCTCGAACTCGCCCCGGTACTTGGAGCCGGCGACCAGCGCACCGATGTCGAGCGCCACGACGCGCCGATCCTTGAGTCCCTCGGGGACATCGCCGGAGACGATCCGCTGCGCCAGCCCCTCGACGATCGCGGTCTTGCCGACACCCGGCTCGCCGATCAGCACGGGGTTGTTCTTGGTGCGACGCGAGAGGACCTGGATCACGCGACGAATCTCGTCGTCGCGTCCGATCACGGGATCGAGCTTGCCGGCCGCCGCGGCCTCGGTCAGGTCACGCCCGTACTTTTCGAGCGCCTGGAACTTCTCCTCGGGGCTTTGGTCGGTGACGCGATGTCCGCCGCGGACCTCCGCCAGCGCCTTCAACAAGGCGTCGTAGCCGGCGCCGGCGCGGCGCAGCGCGTCACCTGCCGCTCCGGGGTGCTTGGCGAGCGCGAGCAGCAGGTGCTCGGTCGAGATGTACTCGTCCTTCAGCTCGCGCATCTGCGACTCGGCGGCGCGCAGGATCTGGGTCAGCTCGTCGGAGCCACCCGCCAGCTCCTCGCGGGCGCCGGGTGAAGTCAGGCGTGGCAGCGCGTCGAGCGCGCGGGCGAGCCCCTGGCGCACGGCCGCGGGATCCGCGCCGAGCTTGCGCAGCACGGGCGCGACCACGCCTTCGCGCTGCTCGAGCAGGACCGCGAGCAGGTGCTCGGGCCGGGTCTGGGAGTTGCGGCGCTCGTCCGCGAGTCGCTGTGCGGCTTGGACGGCCTCCTGGGATTTGATCGTAAAGCGGTCGGGTTGCATGTTCACCTGTCAAAATCTAAGTCAGTGGGACTTAGATCATGCCATGCCCGAGGGTAGTTTTCAAGTGTTGGTCAGGAGCGAATCCTGAGGATCAGCGCCGGCGATTCGCGCTCGATGTTGCCCGCTGGATCGATGATCGCGCCCCGGATCGAGGCGACCACGGTGTGATGCGCGAGCCCTGCGCTCAACGTCTTCACCTGAGCCTTACTGAGGCCGATCGAGACCTGCGCGGTGCCGGCTGCCTTGAGCGTGTAAGGGTTGGAGTAGACGGTGAACGCCGTGCGGGCACCGACCTTCACGGATGCGTTCGCGCCGACCAGACATCCCCCCGTGCACGAGATGCTCGCCAGGATGTGCCCAGTGTGCAACGGGCGCTGAGCGCCAGGAAGCTTGACGGTGAGCTGCACGATCGGCGGCGACACCGTCAGCGCGTCGCTGGCGAACGCGGCCAGGTTGACGCTCCCCCACCCGGCAGCTTCGTTGAGGCCCGGCGCCGCGGTGCAGCAGCCGAGCGGTGCGCCGATGCTCGCGACGAACGCGCCGACGTCGTTGCTGCCCTGCGTGACGTTGTAGAACACCTGGCTAGCCAGCGTCGGCTGGCTGCCGATGTTGTAGAGGAGCGGGTTGACGAAGCCGAGATCCTGCCTGCTCGCCGCGCGCAACAGCCTGTCGACGAGTGCAAAGCCGCCGGCCACCAGCGGTGTCGCGGCGCTGGTGCCGCCGACCGTCAGCCAGCCGCCGCCCGGTTGAGTCGGGCTCGCGCACTCAGCGTCCGTGCAATAGAACGCGTAGCCCGGGAGGATGTCCGCGAGCATCGAGACGTCGGGCACGGCGCGGTGCGCGTCGGCCACGGCGCTGGCAATCCCATCCTGGTAGGCGGGCGTCTTGAACACGTCGCTGAAGCCGCCGCCGCCGGCTGCCCCGGGTTCGACCGAGCCGTCATTCCACACGACCTGGCTGGTGAGCTGGTTCTGAGCGTTGAGCGTGATGTTCGTACCGCCGACCCCCGTGACCCACTCCGAGGAGGCCGGGTAGCTCACCGCCAGGGGCCCGGTCGGGTTACCTTGGGGGTTGGTGCACGCAGCAGAGCCGGTGTCGCCGGCGGAGGCCACGAACGTGATCCCACTCGCCGCGGCCTCTTCGAGTGCCGCCTCGCTGGTGTCGACGAACTCGGCTCCGACGTCGGCTGTGTCGTCCTGCTCGCAGTCGCCGATCGAGGCCGAGATCACGTTGGGCTTGTAGCCGAAGTTCTGCAGGGGTGCGGTCAACGCCTGCAGTGCCTCTGCAGCCTCGGCCTGCGACTCGTATACATCGATCCCGGCGAGACCCGGCGCGGTCGCATCGAGGATCTCCAAGTCAAGCGTGCTCTCGGCACCGGGGGGCAGCGCGGCGCCGAGATCGCCGTTCGCATCCCAGGTCGTGACCGTGGGCAGACGCAGACCGAAGCAGTTGGCGAAGGTCTCGACGTCCTGCTCGTTGAAGCCGTCGATCTCGATCAGCGCCACCCGCTCGCCCTGCCCCTGCTGCGCGCCCGTGATCGGCGGCGAGTCGTATCCGTAGGCGGTCAGGTATTCGTTCGGGGTGAAGCCGCCGCTGGCGATCGCACCCGGGCAGCCGCTCGGGGTGCCCAGGCACGGTATGACCGCGACACCCGGAGGGTGGCTCGGGTCGCTGCTGCAAACGTAGCCCGACGACGCCTCGGTTGACGCCTGCGCTGCCCGCGCCAGGCCCGGGGTCGCGCGCGCCGGCGTCCGGGTCGCGCGCGCCAGCGTCGGCGCCTGCGCCAGTGGCCGCGTATCCAGGCCGATGACCCCGGTCACCAGGCCCTGCAGGGCCCGCGGCAGCGACACGGCGCCGCTCGGCGCGGTGAACCGCGCGCCGTGCGCGAGCCGGAAGCTGGCCAGCGGCGTCGCGAACACGCGCTCCGCCCGGCCGGCGCTGAGGCTCGCGTCGACGAACAGCCCGGTGGCGTCGACCCTCAGATCGGTCGCGCCCGCGGAGCGCAGGAACCGCAGCACTCGCGCCCGCGTCCGGGCCGACGCGCCGAAGCGCGCGGCCAGCTGCGGGATCGACTCGTACTGACCGTACTCGGGCGAGCCGATCGTGGTCACAGCGAGCGCGAAGCGCTGCAGGCCAGCCTGGTCGGCTACCAGCGGCAGCACCAGATCGAGCTGCTCCGACGTCGAGGCACTGCCGACGCGCGCGGCCTGCGCGATCGCATCAGCGCGCGCGCTCGAGCCCGGGCTGAAGGCGAGCGTGAGCAGCGTCGCCAGCAGGGCCGCGAGGGAACGCGAACGCGAACGCGGGCCCGCGGAACACCCCGTTGTCGTCGACCGACCAGTTCGTGTTGCCGTCCGACACCTTCAGTCCGTTCAGTCAGCCGTTTGGGAGCGGATCACGACCCGATGCAGATCGGCACTACGCACGATCTCGCCGCCGCGGACGTATGGGACGATCTCGGCGCGAAGCGAGCGGCGGAGCTCCTCCAGCCGCTGCACCTCGGTCTTCAGCTCGCTCGCGCGACGCTCGAGCGCCGCGACCTTGCGCGACATCGTCGCCAGCTGCGTCTCGAGCTCGAGCACCCGCTCCACGCCGGCGAGGTTGAGACCCAGCTCGGCGGTCATCTCCTGGATGCGGCGCAGCCGCTCGACGTCCTGCTGGGAGTAGAGCCGGGTGCCCTTCGGCGAGCGCTTGGGCTCGATCAGGCCACGCGCCTCGTACATGCGCAGGGTCTGAGGATGCATGTCGGCCAGCTCGGCCGCGACGGAGATCATGAATACACCGCGGTCGGAGGCGACTTCGATCCTGGTGGTCGTTCGTGTCCGACGCGAGGCCATCAGCGACCACCCGCCTGGGCGAGCACCATCAGCGGCCCCCTGCCTTGGCGAACAGCTTCGCGCGCGGGTTGCCGTTCATCACCTCAGACAGTCTCTCGACCGCATCGGACTGCTCCGGCGAGAGCTGCGCGGGCACGTCGATCACGAACCGGTAGTGCAGGTCGCCGTTGCCTTTGGCGGCGAGGCGCGGGGGGCCCTCGCCGCGCAGCCGCTGCACCGTTCCGTGCTTGGTGCCCGGCGGCACGCGCAGGCGCTTTGAGCCTGCCAGTGTCGGCACTTCGATGACCGCACCCTGGATCGCCTCCGGGATCGTCAGCGGAACCTCGACCTCGAGGTTCTCCCCGTCCCACTTGAACACTGGAGACTCGGCGACGCGGGTGATCACGTACAGGTCGCCCGCCGGGGCGCCGCGCACGCCCGGCTCACCCTTGCCCGCGAGCTTCACGCGGCTGCCGTCACGCACGCCGGGCGGGATGTTCACGCGGAGCTTGCGGATGCTGCGCCGGGCGCCGGTGCCGTTGCAGGTCGGGCAGGGATCGTCGATCACCGTTCCGGAGCCGCCGCAGCGCGAGCAGGGCTGCGAGATCGAGAAGATCCCCTGGCTCTGGGACTCGACCCCGCGGCCCGAGCACGCTGGACACACCTTCGGTGAGGTGCCGGGCTTGGCGCCGGTCCCATGACAGGTCGGACAGGGCTGCGAGGTCGAGACCGAGAGCGACACCTGGGCGCCGCGCAGCGCGTCATCGAAGCTCAGCGACACCTCGGTCTCGAGATCGGCGCCGCGCGCCTGCGGCGCTCGTCCCGGCCGGGCGGCGCCGCCGCGACCCCCGCCGGCACCGCCACCCGCCCCGCCGAACAGGTTGGAGAGGATGTCGCTGAAGCCGCCGCCGAACGAGGAGGCATCGAAGCCGCCCGGCATGGCAAACCCGCCGATGCCGCCGCCACGGTCGTAGGCCTTGCGCTTGTCCGGGTCCGAGAGGACGTCGTTTGCCTGGGAGATCTCCTTGAAGCGCTCCTCGGCCTTCTTGTCGCCGGAGTTGCGGTCGGGATGGTACTGGCGCGCGAGCTTCCGGTAGGCCTTCTTGATCTCGGCCTCCGAGGCGTTGCGACCAACGCCCAGGATCTTGTAATAGTCTGGACGCTCAGGCATTTCGATCGCCCATCAGGCCGCTACAAGCACCCGTGCGGGCCGCAACACGGTGTCGCCGAAGCGGTAACCGCACTGGTAGACCTCGACGACGGTCCCGGTGCTCGCGCCCTCGATCGGCGCCTGCGCGACTGCCTCGTGGTAAGTGGGATCAAACTGCTCGCCCGCGGGCGAGAACTGCTCGATGCCCACCCGCGCAAGCGCCGCGATCACGTCGGCGTGCACGAGCTTGATGCCCGACACCAGCTGCGAGTCGGTTGCGGCCCCGGTTTCCTCATCGACGCCACCCGCAAGCGACTCGGCGGCCTGCAGCGCGCGGTCGAGGTTGTCGATCGCGGGCAACAGCTCCTTGGCGAGCTTCGCCACGCCGCGCTCCTGGGCGGCCGCCGCTTCGCGAGTCGCACGCTTGCGGTAGTTCTCGAAGTCCGCGCGCACGCGCTGCGCGAGGCCGAGGTACTCGTCGGCCTTCTCAGCCCTGGCGGACAGCTCCTCGATGTCGAGTACCACCCGCTCGTCGGCTTCGGGTTCGACGACCGTCCCGGTCACATCCTCCTCGATCGCGCCGGGGTCATCGACCGGCTCGGCCCCGCCCGGCGCCCCGGGCTCCGGCTCGGAAGGGTCAGCCTCGGAGGCAGCCGCGCCGGCGGCGGACGCCGCCGCGTAAGCCGCGGCGGCCCCAGCCGCCGTCGCCGGCGGTGTCAGCGCCGCGCCGTCGGCTCCGTCGGCATGCGGCGCGTGCCGCGGGTCTGCGGCCGCTACCCGCGTAGAGGTGTCGACCGCAGCGGACTCGACCGCAGCCTCACCCTCGGGGACCCCGCCTGAACGCGGGGCCCCATCAAACCGACCGGCGCCCATCGTCATCGACCCTCGTCCACAACCTCGGCATCGACGACGTCGTCCGCCTCCGCGCCATTGGAGGACGCGCCGGCGCCGGCGCCGGCGCCGTCACCGTCGGTCGACGCCTGCTCCTGGGCGCGCTGGTACATCGCCTCGGAGACCTTGTGGAACGAGGTCTGCAGCGCCTCGGTGCGGCTGTTGATCTCGGCAGTGTCCTCCGAGGTCAGTACCTCGCGCACCGCCTTGATCGCGGCCTGGATCTCGGTGCGGCTGTTGTCGTCGACCACGTCGCCGAGATCCTTCAGCTGGCGCTCGGCCTGGTAGGCGGCGTTCTCGGCGTTGTTGCGCGCTTCCGCGAGCTCACGCAGACGCTTGTCTTCCTCGGCGTGGGACTCGGCGTCGGTGACCATCCGCTTGATCTCGTCGTCGGACAGCCGCGAGCCCGCCTTGATCTCGATCTTCTGCTCCTTGCCGGTGCCGAGGTCCTTGGCCGACACGCTGAGGATGCCGTTGGCATCGATGTCGAACGCGACCTCGATCTGCGGGATGCCCCGCGGCGCCGGCGGGATCCCCGTCAGCTGGAACTTGCCCAGCGACTTGTTGTAGCGCGCCATCTCACGCTCGCCCTGCAGTACGTGGATCTCGACCGACGGCTGGTTGTCCTCAGCGGTCGAGAAGACCTCGCCCTTGCGTGTCGGGATCGTCGTGTTGCGCTCGATCAGCTTTGTCATCACGCCGCCCTTGGTCTCGATCCCGAGCGTCAGCGGGGTCACGTCGAGCAGCAGCACGTCCTTGACGTCGCCGGCGAGCACGCCGGCCTGGATTGCCGCGCCGACCGCCACGACCTCGTCCGGGTTCACGCCGCGATGCGGCTCCTTGCCCGTCAGCTCCTTGACCTTCTCCTGGACGGCGGGCATGCGCGTCATGCCGCCGACCAGCACGACGTGGTCGATCTCAGCCGCGCCCTTGTCCTTGGCGTCGCCGAGCGCCTGGCGCACCGGCGCGATCGTGCGGCCGAGCAACTCCGCGCTCAGCTCGTTGAGCTTCGCTCGCGTGAGACGCATATCGAGGTGCTTGGGGCCACTCGCGTCGGCGGTGATGAACGGCAGGTTGATCTGTGTCTCCTGCGTGGTGGAGAGCTCGATCTTGGCCTTCTCCGCCGCCTCGTAGAGCCGCTGCAGCGCCATCGGGTCGGCACTCAGGTCGATCGCCTGCGACTTCTTGAACTCGGTCACGAGCCAGTCGACGACCGCCTTGTCGAAGTTGTCGCCGCCGAGATGGTTGTCGCCGGCGGTCGCCTTGACCTCAAACACGCCGTCGCCGATCTCGAGCACCGACACGTCGAATGTGCCGCCGCCGAGGTCGAACACGAGGATCGTCTGGTCGGTTTCCTTGTCGAGGCCGTAAGCCAGCGACGCGGCGGTCGGCTCGTTGATGATCCGCTTGACGTCGAGCCCGGCGATCTTGCCGGCATCCTTGGTCGCCTGGCGCTGGTCATCGTTGAAGTACGCGGGAACCGTGATCACGGCGCTGTCGACCGTCTCACCGAGGTAAGCCTCGGCGTCGGCCTTCAGCTTCTGCAGGATCATCGCGCTGATCTCAGCCGGCGAGTACTGCTTGCCCGCCGCCTCCACGCGCGCGTCGCCGGTCGGCCCCGACACGACCTTGTAGGGGACGATCCCCTCCTCGACGCGCACCTCGCCCTCCTTGCGCCCCATGAAGCGCTTGATCGAGGAGATCGTGTTCTGCGGGTTGGTCACCGCCTGGCGCTTGGCGACCGTGCCGACCAGGCGCTCGCCGCTCTGCGTGAACGCGACCACCGACGGCGTCGTGCGCGCGCCCTCCGCGTTCTCAATCACCGTCGGGTCGCCACCTTCGAGCACAGCCATGCAGCTGTTGGTGGTTCCAAGATCGATTCCGATTGTCTTGCCCATCGTTTCGCTACTCCTGTAAGTTCGTAAAAATCTAAGCGCCAGCGTAGCAGATTTATTGCGGAAGTCCAGCGCTCGGACAGATCCTCGCGAGGGGGCACGCCCCGCACTCCGGCCGCCTCGCGTGGCAGATGCGGCGGCCGTGCCGCAGCAGGTTCAGGTGCAGCTCGAGCTCCTGCCCAGGCGGCGTCAGCGCCAGCATCGCATCGTGCAGCTCCTCGAACGGCGCCCCCGGTGCCAGCAACCGCAGGCGCATGCCAACCCGAGAGACGTGCGTGTCGACGGGCACATCGCGCATACCCAGTGCGAACAGCAGCACGCACGCGGCCGTCTTGCGGCCGACCCCCGGTAGCGAGCACAGGTACGCCTGCGCCTCGGGGACCGTGAGCATTGCCAACCAGTCAAGCGACAAGCCAGCCGGCGAGCCGTCGCTGATCGCCACCAGGATCGCCTTGATCCGCGCCGATTTGACCTTCGAGATGCCGCCGGGTCGGATCGCCTCCTCGATCTCGTCCACGCCGGCGTCGCGGACCGCCTCCCAAGTGCCGAAGCGCGCCCACAGCGCCAGGAAGGCGACGTCGCGGTTACGGTCGTTGGTCGACTGCGATAGCACCGTCAGGATCAGCTCGTCCAGCGGCCGGCCGTGCGGCTGCGCGCGCGGGATCCCGTAGATCGCCCGCAGCGCGTCTCGGATCTTCAACACGCGCCGGCGGCTCGGCGGCTTGAACGGCTCGCTCACGCCGTGGACGTTATCCTCGCCCGGGCGTGACCATTCGCCGCAGCGCCCCGACGCTCCTGGCCGGCGCGCTCGCGCTCGCGTACCTGATCGTCTCGCCGCCGAGCGTCGACCTCGCTGCCGAGTTGCTGCGCGCCAAGCTATTCGGCGCGGCGCCGTTCGGCCTCTGGAACAACTGGTGGTACGGCGGGCACGCGGTGCTCAGCTACAGCGCGTTGTTCCCGCCGGCAGCCTGGGCACTGACGCCGCAACTGGTCGCGGCGAGCGCGGCCACGGCGAGCACCGCCGTGTTCACGGCGCTCGCCTATGACCGCTACGGCGAGCACGCCGAGTGCGGTTGCCTGTGGTTCGCGGCGGCGAGCGCGACCAACCTGCTGAGCGGCCGCCTGACGTTCGCAGCCGGACTGCTGCCGGCGCTCGCCGCCGTGCTGGCGCTGGCGCGAGGGCGCCCGGCGCTGGCAGCGGCGCTGGCGGCGATCTCAGCGCTCGTCAGTCCGGTGGCTGCCCTGTTCGCGGCCCTGGCGGGGGCCGCGAACGCCGCTGGGGCGCCCTCGCGCAGGAACATCGTGAGCGGCGCCGTCGTCGTGGTGGCCGCGCTCGCGCCGGTGCTGGCAATCGCGCTCGCGTTCGGCGGCGGCGGGCGCGAGCCGTTCGCATTCTCGGCGTTCTGGCCGGTGCCGGTCGTGGTGCTACTGCTGTGGCTCGCGCTCGGCGCGGGCAGCAGCGCCAGGAGCGCCAGGAGCGCCTGCGGCGGCCCCAGCAGCAGCGGCAGCAGCGGCAGCAGCAGCAGCAGCAGCGGCAGCGGCAGCGGCAGCGGCAGCGGCAGCGAGCGCACGCTGCGCGCCGGCCTGCTGCTTTACGCCCTTGGCGTCACGGCGGCGTTCGCACTGCCGACGCCGGTCGGGGGCAACGCCGCCCGCTTGGCGCCGCTGCTCGCAGGCCCGCTGCTGGCACTCGTGTGGTGGCCGCGGCGCCGCGCGTTGCTGCTAGCGCTCGCCCTGCCGCTGCTGTACCTGCAGTGGCAGGCTGCTGTGCGCGACCTCACCACCGCCGCTGGCGACCCCTCCACGAGCGCCGCCTACTACCGGCCACTGCTGGGCTTCCTGCAGCGCCAGGGAGGAGCGCCGTTCCGGATCGAGATCCCGTTCACCGCGACCCACTGGGAGGCCTACGAGGTCGCTCCCCGTTTCCCACTCGCGCGCGGCTGGGAGCGCCAGCTCGACCTAGGTTACAACGGCCTTTTCTACGACGGCACGCTGACCGCGGCCCGCTACGAGAACTGGCTGCACAGCCTCGCGGTGCGCTTCGTCGCAGTCCCCGACGTCGCCTTCGACTACTCCGCCAAGCAGGAGGTGCGGTTGATCATTCGCGGCCTAACGTACCTGCACCTGACGGCGCGCCTGGCGCACTGGCGGGTATACGCAGTCGCTCAGCCAACGCCGATCGTGCAGGGCGTCGCGGTCCTGCGCACGCTCGGCCCTGGGAGCCTGACGCTGCGGGTGCGCGCCCGCGGGCGCGCACTGGTACGCGTGCGCTACTCCCCCTACTGGAAGCTCTCGGGGCCCGCGGCACCGGGCGCCTGCGTGGCGCCCGCCGGCCAGTTCAGCTCGCTCACCCTGCCGCGTCCTGGAACCGTGCAACTCGTGATCGACTTCTCGCTGTCCCGCATCGGCGCCCACTCTCCCCGCTGCAACCCACGCTGAGCCTCCAAAGCGTGTCCCAGCGAACAATCCTCTCACGCAGGCAGACGATTGCCCGTTAGATGTCGAATTTCGTGCCTCCACGGACAATCAAGCGCCCGCCTGCAAGGAATGTCCACTCGAACACCCCGAGCACCCCGTCACGGCCAGAATGTCCACTCGAACACCCCCGAGCACCCCGTCACGGCCAGAATCTCCACCCGAACACCCCCGAGCACCCCGTCACGGCAGATTGTCCCCAGGAACACGCCCGAGCACCCCGTCACGGCCAGATTGTCCACCCGAACACGCCCCAACCCGGTCCGGCACATCTGCAGGTGATCTTGAAGACCGCCCGTTAGCATTGGTGGTTCAATGCGGCGTCGCCTTGCCCTGATCGAGTCGCGGATCCTGCCACGCGGCTGGTCTGACGTGGTCCGCCAACTGCTGCTGTTCCTCGGAGCGTACGTCCTCTACGAGGTGGTGCGCGGGCTGTTCGGCTCGGGCAGCGGCTACAAGCCGTTCGGCGACGCCGACAGGATCATCAACATGGAGCGGGCGCTGCACGTGTTCATCGAGCCGGCCGTGCAGAGCTGGACGCAGAAGACGCACTGGCTCATGGACCTCGCCGACTGGACGTACCTGAACGCGCACTTGGCCGTGACGATCGGGGCGCTGACGTTCATCTACCTGCGGCGCAACGACTCGTTCTACTTCGTGCGCAACATGTTCATGATCGCGATGCTGGTGGCGCTCGTCGGCTATGCCGTTTTCCCGACGGCGCCGCCGCGGCTGTACCCGGAATGGGGCTTCACCGACTCGGTGCAGCAGTTCACCGGGATCCACGTCGAGAACGGCGCCGGCAGCGCCTTCCTGAACGCCTACGCGGCCGTGCCGTCGATGCACGTCTGCTTCGCGCTGATGACCGGCGTGCCGATGTCGCGGTTCGTCAAGCGGCGCGTGTGTAAGGTGCTGTGGCTGATCTACCCGCTGTTCATCGTATTCGTCGTGATCGCCACCGGCAACCACTACCTGACCGACGTGTTCCTCGGCGCCCTCACCGCCGGGCTGGCGGCGCTGTTGGCGGCGCGGCTGCTGGCGCGCGTGCGACCCGGCGCCTGGGAATTCGGCTCGGTCGCACACAGCCACTGACGATGCCCGACACCGGAACCAAGCCGGGCCCGATCGGCCCTGGCCGCACGCGGCGCCCGCGCGCGGGACGCGAGGGGCCCACCACGCAGGAGCTGATGCGCAACCGCTTGATCGAGTCGCGCCTGACGCCGAACGCGATCTCGCTGACCGGCTTCGCGCTGAACCTCGTGGCCGCCGGCCTGGTGCTCGAGCGGCTGTTCTTCCTGGCCGGGATCTCGTTCATCGTCGGCTCGATCATGGACACGCTCGACGGCCGCTACAGCCGCATGTCGGGCAAGGGCAGCCCGTTCGGGGCGTTCCTGGACTCGACGCTGGACCGCCTCGAGGAGGGGATTGTGCTGACTATGGTGGGCGCCTACTTCGCCGCGCGGGGCAACCAGGTGGCGGTCGCCTGCGTGGTCGCCGCCGTGCTGTTCTCGCTGATGGTGTCCTACACCCGCGCCCGGGCGGAGGCGCTCGGCGTCGCCTGCAAGGTCGGGCTCGCCACCAGACCGGTGCGAGTCGTGATCCTCGCGATCGGGCTGTTGTTCGCTCGCGGCGCCTCGATCGGGAACTTCGAGCTGCTCGCCCCCGCCGTGTACGTGCTCGCCGGACTGACGATCTTCACGACGATCCAGCGGATCGCGCACGTGCGCAAGCAGCTCACAGCGGAGCAGCTGAGCCCTACCGTGTAACCAACGACCCGCCGCCGAAGTAGGTTCTGTGCGGACCGCGCGCAGCCGTGCGGGCCCCAATCTTCGAGAAGGGATAACAATTGAGCATCAGCAACGGTTCGGCCAACGGCAGTGGCCGCTACCAGGAAGACAAGGTTCGGGTCGCGATCATCGGCGTTGGCAACTGCGCTAGCTCGTTCGTCCAGGGCATCCAGTACTACCGCAACGCAGACCCCAAGCAGGCCGTGCCGGGCCTGATGCACGTCGAGCTCGGCGGCTACCACGTACGCGACATCGAGTTCAGCGCCGCCTTCGACATCGACATCGAGAAGGTCGGCAAGGATCTCTCGCAAGCGATCTTCTCCGGCCAGAACAACACGATCAAGTTCGCCGACGAGGTCCCCAACCTCGGCGTCAGGGTAAATCGCGGGATGACCCACGACGGGCTCGGCAAGTACCTCAGCCAGAAGATCAAGAAGGCGCCCGGTCAGACCGCCGACATCGTCGGGATCCTGAAGGAGACGCGCACCGACGTGGTCGTCTCCTACCTGCCGGTCGGCTCTGAGCAGGCGACCAAGTGGTACGTCGAGCAGATCCTCGAGGCCGGTTGCGGGATGGTCAACTGCATCCCGGTGTTCATCGCGCGCGAGGAGTACTGGAGCAACCGCTTCAAGCAGGCGGGGCTGCCGATCGTCGGCGACGACATCAAGTCGCAGGTCGGCGCGACGATCGTGCACCGACAGCTCGCGCGGCTGTTCCACGAGCGCGGCGTCAAGCTGATGCGCACCTCGCAGCTCAACGTCGGCGGCAACATGGACTTCTACAACATGCTCGAGCGCGAGCGCCTGGAGTCCAAGAAGATCTCCAAGACCAACGCGGTCACCTCGATCATGGGCCACGAGCTGCCGCCGGAGGACGTCCACGTCGGACCGTCGGACTACGTGGCGTGGCTGACCGATCGCAAGTGGGCGCACATCCGGCTCGAGGGCCAGGCGTTCGGCGACGTGCCGCTGCAGATGGAGCTTAAGCTCGAGGTCTGGGACTCGCCGAACTCGGCGGGGATCGTCACCGACGCGGTTCGGATCTGCAAGCTCGCGCTCAACAACGGGCTTTCCGGCCAGCTCGACGGCCCCAGCTCGTACCTGATGAAGTCGCCGATGCACCAGCGTCCCGATGACGAGGCGCGCCTGGCGACCGAGGCGTTCATCGCCAAGTACGCTCGCAAGCCGGCGGCGGCGGCGCCGCCCGCCAAGGCCAAGGACACGGCAAGCGTCTGAAAAATCAGGGGCCGCCCCGGCGGCCCCCCTAAGAGCCCTGACGTGATGAGTATCTGTTGCCATAGGACAGATACTCATCACGCTCGCGGGCGGACAGATAGTCAGCGCGCTCGCGGGCGGACAGATAGTCAGCGCGCTCGCGGGCGCGGACAGCAAACCCGCGAGGTGCGCCGCTAGACTCCGCGAGGTGCCCGACGAGCGCTTGGCGATTGCGCAGGTGAGCCCGTTCGCGTTGGAGGCGCGCACCGAGATCGGCCACCACGTTTCCCGGGTGTCGCAGGAGCTGGCGCTGTGCGGGCACCGTGTCGTCGTGATCGCGCCGTCACAATCGGCGGAGCTGGTGCGTGACAGCCGCAAGGCGCTGCACGACGATCCTCAGGGGCTGCTGGCGCGCGCCGACGACGGACCGGTGGTGCTCGGCGTTGGCGAGGTGCTGCCGTTCGCGCCCACCCGCCGGCGGGCGGATTCGCTGCCGCTCGACGTCGCGCGCACGATCGAACAGGCGCTCGGCGCGCTGGCGCTCGACGTCGTGCACGTGCACGAGCCGTTCGCCCCGAGCGCATCGAGCGTGGCGCTGCGGCACTCGCGGTCGCTGAACGCCGCCACCTTCCACGCGCCGACCGAGCGGATCCTTTCCTCGCAGCTGACGCGCCCGATCGGGCGGATGCTGTTCGCGCGCCTCGATGCGCGCACCGTCTGCTATGAAGCGACGCGCGACCTGATGTCACGGTTCTTTCCCGGCGACTACGAGGTCGTCGCGCCGGGCGCCGACGCGCTGGCGCGCACCGGGTCACGCGACAGCGTCGAGCTGGTGATGATCGCCGAGGAGGAGCGCGCCGCGCTGCGTACGTTCCTGCGGGCACTGCGGCTGCTGCCGCCGGACGCCGGTTGGCGGGCGACCGTTTGGTCGCAGCGCCCGCTGGCGGCGCCGGCCACGCTCAGCCGGGCGCTGCGCGAGCGCGTGCGGTTCGTCGACGCGGACACGATGAGCGCGTCGCAGGCGCTCAGCGGCGGCGACGTGCTGGTGCTCGCCTCCGAGGGTGCACGGCCGACGCCGGGCCTGCTGGTGAGCGCGCTGGCGAGCGGCATCGTTCCGATCGCGACCTCCTTGACGGCCTACGAGGAGCTGCTGTCCGAGGGTCGCTGGGGGCTCGAGTTCGGACCGGGCGACGCGCAGACGCTGGCTGCGCACCTGACCCGCGTGGTACAGGACGCAGGCCTGCGCGAGCAACTGCGCTCGAGCGCCCAGGAGCTCCGCGCGACGCTGGGCTTCGAGCGCCTCGCGGCCGACCTCGAGCGCATCTACCAGCGGCTGGTCGCGCGCCGGCACGACGGTCGCGGCTCGCCGGCGTTGCGCCGCACGCTCGCGACGCGCCGGCTGATCGACGTCGACCTGCACATGCACACCGATCACTCCTACGATTGCGCCACGCCGGTCGAGGTGCTGCTCGCCGAAGCTCGCAGCCGCGGCCTCGGGGCGATCGCGGTGACCGACCACAACGAGATCTCGGGTGCACACGAGGCGCGGGCGAAAGCGGCCGGCATCAAGGTGATCGTCGGCGAGGAGGTCAAGACCGCGCACCAGGGCGAGGTGATCGGCTTGTTCATCGAGGAGAGGATCCCGCGCGGATTGACACTCCAGGAGACGATCGCCGAGATCAAGCGCCAGGGCGGCCTGGTGTACGTTCCGCACCCCTTCGATCGCATGCACTCGGTGCCCGACTACGAGCATCTGCTCGCCGTGCTCGACGAGGTCGACGCGATCGAGGTCTTCAACCCGAGGATCGCGATCGCCGAGTTCAATGAGGAGGCCCTGCGGTTCGCCGCCAAGTACCGGATCCCGGCCGGCGCCGGATCCGACGCCCACGTCCCCCAGGGCCTCGGCTCGGTGCGCATCCGGATGCGGGACTTCAACGGTCCGCAGGAGTTCCTGGAGTCCCTGCGTGACGCCGACATCGTCCGCAACCCAGCCAGCCTGCTTTACGTCCAGGCGCTGAAGTTCCTGCAAACCAAAGCACTTCCGGGGCCTGCGCGGCGCGCTGCGCGGGAGCGGCGGGTGCGCCGGGTGGCACGCAAGTCCTGATGCAGTCGCAGGGAGATTCCGGCCTCCCGTCCAATCCGGCAAGCGTGCCGATCACCGACGACGAGATCCGCGAGAAGTACCTCGAGCGCGCGATCCGCGAGCTCAACGCGCTCGCCCGCGAACTGCAGAGCTGCCCGCATTGCCCACGCGGGCAGTTGATGCCTGTGCTCGGCTCCGGGCACCCGCAGGCCGACATCTTCCTCGTCAAATACTCGCCGGTGCCATCGGAGGTTCACGAAGGGGTCGCCTTCTACGGACGTGCGGGCACGGCGCTGATGAAGTCGCTCAAACGCCTCTCGATCGACCCGCTGGCGGTGTACGGGACCCTGTGCGTGAAGTGCCCGGTAGCTGACCCGTCGCTGGCAGACCCGGCGTGCGTGGCGCACCTGCTTCAGGAGCTCGCGATCGTCTCGCCGCGCATGCTGGTCGTGATGGGCACCGACGCGCTGGCGGTGCTCAACGAGTTGCAGGTTCCGCTCAGCCGCAAGCTCGACGCGAAGCCGGGGGTGCTGCAGCAGTTCACGCCGTCGGTCGAGGGGCTGTACGTGCCGAATATCGACGAGGCGCTCGACGATGAGACCGCCAAGCGCGGGTTCTGGACGGCGTTTCGCGTGCTCGGTCAATGGTGGGCCGACCTTCCCCCGTATTGAGTGTAAGCTCGGGGCATGGATCTCGAGGAACACACGCTCGAGCGCGCGGGAGATCGCTGCGAGGAATGCGGCGCGAAGCTGACGGCGCGGGAACTGCAGGCGGTGCTCGAATCGGGTGGGCCCGCGCTCTGCGCGATCCACGCCGCCGAGGATGAGCCCGGGTTGGAGTCCGCCGAGTACGGCGACGCCCAGTAGGCGCCGGACGGCCGGGCGATGAACGAGATCCTCCCCGGCGTGTTCCATTGGACCGCGATCCACCCGAAGATCCACATCGAGGTGTCGTCGTACTGGCTGCAGGATGGCGGCGTCCTGATCGATCCCCTGCTCCCGCCCGGCGCGGGGTTGCAGTGGTTCGAGGATCGCGACACGCCGCCGGCGGCGATCGTGCTCTCCAACCGTCACCACTACCGCCAGAGCGCCGAGTTTGTGCGGCGGTTCGGCTGCACGGTCTACTGCAACCGCGCCGGGCTGCACGAGTTCACGCACGGCGAGGCGGTGGAGGCGTTCGTTCCGGGCGCCAAGCTCCCCGGTGGGATCGTCGCCTACGAGATCGGCGGGATCTGCCCCGACGACAGCGCGCTGTACTTGTCGGCTCACCGCGCGCTGTCGTTCGCCGACGGGCTCGTCCGCGGCGGCCCGCAGCAGTCGGGCGGCGAGCAGTTCGACGCGGGTGGGACGCTCGGCTTCGTCCCCGACACGCTGATGGACGACCCGCCGGAAACCAAGCGTCTACTGCTGGCGTCGTTCGCGCGGGCGCTGGCCGAGCTCGAGTTCGAGCACGTGCTGCTCGCACACGGCGACCCGTTGGTCGGCAACGGGCGCCGGGCGCTCGAGGAGCTCGTGCGCAGCGGCGGGCGCACCGCCTTCTCGTTCTAGGGACGCGCTGACGCGCGTCCTTGGGAGGATTCTGCGGAGTCGCTTCGCGAACCCGTTGGCGCGAATCTCCGGGAATCGGTTATGGACCCACGCCTCTAGAGGGTCAGGATGATCTTGCCGAGCTTGCCGCCGGCGGCGAAGCGGTCGTAAGCCGCGACCGCCTGCGCCAGCGGATACGTAGCGGCGATCGGCACCTGCACCTGACCGCACGCCAGCAGCGGTAGCACCGAGCGCTCGACCGCGCGGGCGGTTGCGGCCTTCTCTTCAAGCGGGCGCGCGCGCAGGGTCGAGCCCGAGATGCGGGCGCGCTTGCTCATCAACAAGCCCAGGTTCAGCTCGGCCTTCGCCCCGGCGCCGATCCCGATCACGACGATCCGCCCGTCGATGGCGAGCGCCTTGACGTTGTCGGGCAAGTTGGGTGCGCCGACCAGCTCGAGGATCAGGTCGAACGGGCCGTGCGCGGCGAAGCCCTCCGGGGCGATCACGTTGGCGCCGAACGCCGCGACCTGGTCTCGCAGATCGGGGTTGCGCACGGTCGCGGTGACGCTGGCGCCCGAGGCCCGCGCAAGCTGGATCGCGGCGCTGCCGACGCCGCCGGCGGCGCCGTGGACCAGCAGCCGCTCGCCGGCGCGCAGCTCACCCTGCGTGAAGATCGCATCGTGGGCGGTCGTGAACACCTCCGGAACGCCGCCGGCCGCGGGCCAGTCGAGCGCCTCCGGCACGGCCATCAGCACGCGCTCGTGTACCACCGCCAGCTCCGCCTGGCCACCACCGCCGACGATCGCCATGACGCGATCGCCGAGCTTGAAGCGACTTGCTCCCGGCCCGAGCGCGACCACCTCGCCAGCGAGCTCGAGGCCGGGGATGTCCTGCGAGGAGCCGGCGGGGGCTGGATAGAGACCGCGGCGTTGCAGCATGTCGGCACCATTCAAACCGGCAGCTCTGACCGCCACGAGCACTTCGCCGGCACCCGCGACCGGGTCCGGGTGCGCTTGCACGCTCAGCTCTCTTTCTCGGATCGTGACGGCACGCATCGCTGACGCCAAACCCTACAGGTCGAACGTCGCCGAGTACTGGCAACCCGGCGCGAGGAAGCGTCCGCCGCGGCAGATCAGCCGGTGCGCTCCAGCAACGCCACACACTCGATGTGAGGCGTCTGCGGGAACATGTCGACCGGGCGTACGCGCCGCAGCGCGAACCCGGCCTCTACGAGCTGGGCGGCGTTGGGCGCGAGCGTGGTCGGATTGCAGGAGACGTACACGATCCGCTTGGGAGCGGTCTCGATGATCCGCCGCACGATTTTCTGCGAGAGGCCGGCGCGCGGCGGGTCGACGACCAGCACCTCGGGACGGCCGGCCTTCTCGAGCAGTTCGCGAAGCACCAGGCGGACGTCGCCGGCGAAGAAGTGCGCGTTGTCGATCTCGTTGAGGGCGGCATTGGCGATCGCATCCGAGACGGCCTGCTCGACGATCTCCAGACCCCACAGCTCGGCCGCGCGCGGCGCCATCACCAGCCCGATCGTGCCGATCCCGCAGAACAGGTCGTAGACTCGCTCGAACCCGTGCAGCGCCGCGTAGTCGGTTGCGATCCCGTACAGCTGCTCGGCCATCTCGGTGTTGGTCTGGAAGAACGCATCGCCCGAGATCCGCAGCCGCAGGCCCGCGACCTCCTCCGCGATCACTTCGACGCCTGACAGGAGCTCCGTCTCGCCTCCCTGGGTGGTCTCCGCGACGCTGCGCAGCTGCGTCCAGAGCACGCTCGCGGTACCGTGCAGCGCCCCCGCCAAGCCGTCACGGTCGAGCGCGCCCGGGTTGGTCACGAGCCTGACCTGCAGCTCGCCGGTGCGCCTGCCCTCGCGCACGACGAGGTTGCGTAGGAAGCCGGCGCCGGTGCGCCGGTCATACGGTTCCAGCGACTGCTCGCGGCACCACGTCAGAACCTGCTCGCGGGCGAGGTTCGCGCGCTCGGAGGCGAGCAGGCAGTCGCTGATCGGCGCGATCTCCTCCCAGTGTCCCGGCGCATGAAAGCCGCATACGAGCGCTCCCCCAGGACCGGCACCGAACGAGTACTCGAGCTTGTTGCGGTAGCGCCACTGCTCCACGGCCGGCACGATCGGCTCGAGCTCGTAGTCGCGCAGGCGCCCGATGCGCTGCAGCGCATCGTCGACTTGGGCCGCCTTGACCTCGAGCTGACGCTCGTAGGGAAGCACCTGCCACGGAACTCCGGGATGGTCGGCGGCCGGGGCGATCCGGTCTGGGCTGGGCCGCAGGATCTCGAGAGCCCGCGCTTGCGCGTAGGCACGCTTGGAGTCACCGACGACCGCGCGCACGAGGTCGCCGGGGATCCCGCCGGCGACGAACACGACGTAGCCCTGCAGCCGTGCGACCCCGGCGCCGCCGTTGGCCAGGCCACTCACCTCGAGCTCCAGCTCGTCGCCGCGCCGCGGCCGGACGCTCGGTGCCTGTTGCTGATCCATGGGTCGGCCTCCTGGGCGGGCTAGAGCGGTGGCCGCTACTCGGCGCGCACGAGCAGCTCGAGCAGCGCCTTCTGCGCGTGGCGGCGGTTCTCGGCTTGGTCCCAGATCCGCTGGCGATCGCCGTACAGCAGGCCTTCGCTGATCTCCTCGCCTGGATGCGCCGGCAGGCAGTGCAGCGCGATCGCGCCCGGCCCGGCAAGCGCCAGCAACGCCTCGTCGAGCCGGTAGGGGGCGAGCGCCTGGCGCCGCGCGGCCGTGGTCGCGGGGTCATCGGTCATGCTCAGCCAGACGTCCGTGTAGACGGCATCGGCGCCGCGAACCGCCGCGGCCGGATCGTCGGTCAAGTGGGCGCCGGCAACCGGCTCGAGCTGGTAGCCCGCCGGCGCGGCGACGTGCACCTCGACGCCGGCCAGCGCTCCGAGGATCGCCAGCGAGCGAGCGACGTTGTTGCCGTCACCGACGTAGGCGAGCTTCAAGCCCTGCAGGCGCCCGAATGTCTCGCGTAGGGTCACCAGATCAGCGATCGCCTGGCACGGATGATGGCCGGCGGTGAGCATGTTGATCACCGGGACCGTTGCGTACTGCGCGAGCTTCGCGACGAACTCGTCCGAACCGGTACGGATCCCGACTGCCGCCACGTGCCGGGAGAGGACGTAGGCCGTATCGCGCACATCCTCGCCGCGGGTGAGCTGGAGGTCATCGCCGCGCAGCACCATCGGATGGCCGCCGAGCTCCGTGACGCCGGCCTCGAACGACACCCGGGTGCGGGTCGAGGGCTGCTGGAAGATCAGCGCGACTGTGCGGCGCGCGAGGATGTTGCAGCCCAGCGGATCCGCCTTGAGCTCCAGCGCCCGCTCGATCAAGCCGGCCAGCTGTCCCGGCGTGAGCTCGGCGCCGGTCAGGATGTGCAGCGGCCTGTCGGTGCTGATCGGTGTGACAGTCAAGCGCGAAAGTGTACGGTGCCGCGTGTGCGGTTGCGCGTGCTGAGCTGGAATCTCATGCACGGGCGCTCGCTGCCGCCCGCCGGGCGAGACCTGTTCGACGAGTTCGCGCTGGCACTTGCGGGCTGGGATTGGGATCTCGCGCTGCTGCAGGAGGTGCCGCCCTGGTGGCCCGCCCTACTGGCTGCGCGGCTGCCGGCGGACAGCCGCTCGGTGCGGACCTCGCGCAACGCCCTGCCGGCACTGCAGCGCGCAGTCGCCGTGCGCTGGCCGGACGTGATCAAAGCGAGTGGCGGCGGCGCCAACGCGATCCTGGCGCGCGCCCCACAACGGATCGTCGAGCATCGCCGGCTGCGCCTGCGCCTGGTGCCCGAGCGGCGCATGCTGCACGCTGTGAGGCTGGCGCGGGGCTGCTGGGTCGGCAACCTCCACGCGACCGTCCACAACGAGCGCGCCGCGCTTGCGGAGGCGGCGCGCGCGGCACGCACGATGCTCGGCTGGGCGGGCGGCGAGCCGCTCGTGCTGGGCGGCGACTTCAACGTCCGCGGGCTGGTGCTGCCGGGGCTCTCGCGGGTCGGATCCGAGGACGTCGACTACCTGTTCGCCGCCGGCCTGCGGGCCGGCGGCAGCTGCGACGTGCTGGCACGCGGGCGCCTCTCGGACCACGCCCCGATCGCCGCAACGTTTGCTTAGGGCACCCGCAGAAAGCGGGGCGGCCCCATCCAGGGCCCGGACTCTGATCAAGCCAGCTCGGCGGCCCGCGATCGCGCGGCTTTCAGTCAGCGGCCGGCGCGGAGGCCCAGCCCGCGTAGCATCAACAGCGCCTTCTCGCCGAGCGTGCCGCGGCCGGGCAGGATTCCGAGCTGGGTGGCGGCGTCGTAGAGGTCATAGAAGGCGCGCACCCGGAGAAGTTGGAAGCGCTCGAGCTCGCAGTAGAACACGCACGGAACGACAATGAAGCGGTTCGTTGCCGGCAGCCCCTCCAGCGGCTCCCGGTGGGTCGCCAGCAGCTTGCACGGAGCCGCCACGAAGCGCCCGTTGGTCAGGCGCTCGCCGATCTTCTGCAGGCGCGCGTCCGGGAAAGCCGCCCATAGCCGCGCGGCATGGCCGACGAGCGCCTCGCGGTCCTCGAGTGGCTCGGACACGAGCGGGTCCTCGTAGTGCACGTTGTCCCGGCAGATCGGCGTGAACGCTTCGGGATCCTTGCCCGACCACGCAGCCTCCCACGCGTCGAACAGCTCGTCGACCGACATCGAGCGAGTTTGCACGTCGTGCGTCATGCCGCTCGATCGTAGCGCCCTGGCAGACTAGGGTGGCATGAGCATCAAACCGGGCGGACAGAGCGGCAGACGCACGAATTCGGTGGCATGACCGTCGATCCGCGCGAGCGCCTGGCCAGCGCCTACCTTTACCTGATCTGCGACGAGCTGCCTGACGCGCGGCTGCGCGCCGCGCTGGCGGGCGGGGTGGATCTCGTGCAGCTGCGGATGAAAACAGCAAGAGATGAGCAGATCATCGCCGCGGCGCAGCGCTTCGCTTCGGTTTGCGCGGAGTTCGGTGCGCTGCTGATCATCAACGACCGCCCCGACTTGGCCGCCCAGGCGGCCGCGGACGGCGTGCACGTCGGTCAGGGCGACATGGCGCTCACGCAGGCGCGCGAGCTCGTCGGTCCCCGGCGCGTGATCGGATTGTCGGCGAGCGCACCGGACGAGCTCGACGCCGCCGAGGCCTCCGACGCCGACTACATCGGCGTCGGGCCGGTCTTCTCGACGCCCACCAAGCCCGAGCAGGCCGGCGTCGGCATCGAGCTCGTGCGCTACGCTGCGCGCCACGCCCGCAAGCCGTTCTTCGCGATCGGCGGGATCGACAGCGGCAACGTCGCCGAGATCGTGGCCGCCGGCGCCCACGGCGTCGCGGTCGTCCGCGCGCTCACCGAGGCAGACAACCCAGAGCGCGCGGCGCGCGCGCTGCGTAGCGCCGTGCTGCGCGGGGCCGGATCGCGATGAATCCGCCGGAGCCGCCCACGCGACGCTCAGAAGACCGCAACGCCGCCGCGCGCGCGGCGCTGACGCCCTATGCCCCCGGTGAGCGCCCGTGGGCGATCGTCGCCAGCTCGCTGACGGCGTTCGCGCTGGGGGCGCTCACGCTTGTCCTGTACCTCGCCCACGCCAAAGTCGACGGACAGCAACCCGCGCTGAGCGTCGTGGTCGTCTACACGGGACTGATGTTCGCCTGCGCGGGCGGCACCTGGACGATGCGCTACTGGGCCGTGCTGGGCTTCCAGACGCTGCTGGCGATCGGCATCCTCGGATTCTCGCTGGCACTGATCAGGGTCACCAGCATCGCCTGGCTGCTGGTGTGCCTGGCGGTGATCCTCTACGCCGGGGCGCTGTTCTGGAAGCTCGTGCGCGTGCTCGGCCGCCTGCAGTTACCCACCCGACCCGAGGTATGACGTATCCGGACCTCGACGCAAAAGCGCAATATATGGTGGGTTTCGCGGCGAGGTTCCCGAACTGCGTGGGGGTCGTTTCGCAAAGCCCGCCGGGGTTGGGATAGTCTGAGGGCGTGCCGGAGAGCTCTTATGACTGTGTCGTGATCGGGTCGGGCCCGGGCGGCTACGTGGCCGCGATCCGGGCTGCACAGCTGGGCTTCAAGACGGCCGTCGTCGAGAAGGACAAGGTCGGCGGTCGCTGCCTGAACTACGCCTGCATCCCTGCCAAAGCCGTGCTGCGCGTCGCCGACGTGCTCCAAGAGATCCGCGAGGCAGACGCCTTCGGGATCGAGGTGGGCGCCCCGAAGGTCGACTTCGCGGCGGTCAGCGCGCGCCGCGAAAAGGTCATCTCAACGCTCACGGGCGGCGTCGCGGGCCTGTTCAAGAAGAACAAGATCGAGCTTGTCGAGGGCGTTGCGGCGCTCGCCGTCAACGGCGGCGCTCCGTCGGTGCTCGTCGGCGGCGAGGTGATCGCCGCCAAGACGGTGGTGCTCGCCACCGGTTCGGTGAAGCGGCCGATCCCCGGCACCAATTTCGGCGGCCGCGTGATCGGCACCGAGGAGGCGTGGGCGCTGCCTGAGCTGCCGCGGACGATGGCGGTCGTCGGCGCCGGCGCCTCGGGCTGCGAGATCGCCTCGGCATACGCGCGCCTGGGCACCGAAGTGATGCTGTTCGAGGCACTCGAGCGGGTGCTGCCGACGGAGGATGCCGACATCTCCAAGCTCGCCGAACGCGGTCTCAAGAAGCAGGGGATGGCGATCCACACCAGGACGCTCGTAGCCAACGTCGAGTCGACGACTGCGAGCGTCAAGTTCAGCTACGGCGAGCGGTCTGGCGAGTGCGACTGGCTCGTGATCGCCGCCGGTCGCGGCCCGGACGTCGACGCACTCGGTCTGCAGCCAGCCGGAGTCAAGCTGCTGGACAGCGGCTTGATCGAGGTCGACGGCGCGCAGCGCACGAGCATCGCCGGCGTCTACGCGATCGGCGACATCGTTCCGGGCCCGGCGCTGGCGCACAAGGCCTCTGACGAGGGCGTGATCGCGGTCGAGGACGCGGCCGGCCTGAGCACCCATCCGCTCGAGCACGTCGACATCCCTCGCGCCACCTTCTGTACTCCGAATGTCGCCAGCTTCGGCCTGACCGAGGCGCAGGCGCGCGAGCAGGGCTACGACGTCGTCGTCGGCAGGGTTCCCTACGGTGCCGTCGGCGCCGGCACGGTATATGGCGATCGTACCGGCCTCGTGAAGATCGTCGGCGAGACGAAGTACGGCGAACTGCTCGGCGGGCATATCATCGGCGCGAAAGCGACTGACCTGATCCAAGAGCTCGTCAACGTCAAGGCGCTCGAGGGTGGCTATCCGGAGGTCGCACGGATCGTCCATGGGCATCCGACGATGTCCGAAGCGGTCATGGAAGCCGCACGCGCCGCGGACGGCTGGCTGATCCACGGGTGACGCGGCGCGGCGGTTCTCGGCCGCTGCCAACCACGCCGCGTCCCAGAGTCCGGCGATCATCTAAGCCGTGAACGTGGCGACCGAACCGGTCTTCTATTACGACCTCGGGCGGCCGCAGTGCTACGTGACGGCCGAGCGGATCATGGCTGCACTGCCGATTGCACCGGAATGGGAGCCGGTACTCGGCTCGGAGTTCGAGCCCGAGGAGGTCCAGCGGGACGTCATCGCACGGCGTGCAACCGAATTGTCGCTGATGCCGCTGCGCTGGCCGAGCGTCTGGCCTCCCGACACATTGACCGCGATGCTCGCGGCGACCTACGCCAAGCAGGTGGGACGCGCCGTCGCATACTCGCTGGCCGCGTTTCGCCAGGCGTTCGCCGGAGGGCGCGATCTCGGTGATCAGAACACCGTGCTGCTGGCCGCTGCCGCCGCCGAGATGCACCCGGTCGCGATCCTGAAAGCGGTGCGCGGGCGTGGCGTCAGCGCCGCGCTCGCAAACGCGGGAGCAAGAGCGCGAGCAGCGGGGGTCGACACTCTGCCAGCGATCGAAGTCGGCTCCCAGGTGTACAGCGGCGCGGACGCGCTCGAGCGCGCGTGTGCCGCGTTCGCGCGTTGCTAGGGGTGCCCTAGCGCTCATCGCAGTGCGCTGCAAATCCTGGTGCACCCGGGGCAAGACCGGCTTTACGCAGCGGCAGTAAGTAGATTTCATGGTTCGATGAGCGATCCAGGCACACCGCTGCCGGCTCCGAGCGCCGTCAAGGGCAATGTGAGCACGCTCGAGCTCGAGCGGCACGAGCGTGCGATCGCGCGCCGCAGCGCGCAGTCGCGCGCGACGGTCCCGAACGTCGAGTTCACAGCCGTCGTCGACATGGAGGCCTGTCTGGCGCGGGAAGCTGAGCTGGGCTGCGGCACCACGGCGTTGCTCGTGCGGGCGTGTGCACGCGCCCTGGCTGCCGTTCCGCGGGCCAATGGCGCCTACCGCGACGGGCGACTGGAGCTGTACTCGCGCGTGAACATCGGCGTCACGATCGCCGAGGAGGATCTCTACGTCGTGCCGACGATCTTCGACGCAGACACAAAGTCGGCCACCGAGATCGCCCTGGACCTGTCCGAGCTGGTGGCGCGGGCACGGGATCGCAAGCTCACGCCGCCGGAGCTGTCGGGCGCGACCTTCACGCTGACTGACGCGATCGTGTTCGACATCGCTACGTTGACGCCGCTGATCATCCCGCCACAGTGCGCAGCGTTGGCGGCCGGGCCGGTCAGGGACGTGCCGGTGGTGCGCAACGGCCGGATCGCCGCTGGGCACACGATGGCGTTGACTCTGGCGTGCGACCATCGCATTCTTTACGGCGCGTACGCCGCCGGATTCCTGCAGGAGATCAAAGCTCACCTCGAGGAGGGGACTGCGTGACTGAGTCAGGCGAACGCATGGACCTGGAGCCCACGGCTGCCCTGATCGCGCAGCGAGGACGCGAGGCGCTGCTCGAGCGCCTGCGGCTGTCATACCGGGAGGCGGCCTCGGCGCATGCAGACATCCTGCAGCTCAACGACGAGCGGATCGAGGCGATGGTCCAGAGGGCCGTGGAACGCGCCGACGGGCTCCAGTGGCGTCGCGCGCTCGCCTCGGTCGGCGCCCAGGAGCTGGGGATCAGCGTCGCGCAGGCGTTGACGCATCCAGCCGTAGTTCGCGCACAGACGGTCACCGGAGCGCCCTCCTACGAGTCCGGACTGGCGGCGCTGGCGCCGGCGCCCAGGACCGCGACGGCGCTGGCGACGGCGCCCTCCGCCGCGCCCGAGCTGGAGCCGGGGCCTGGAGCCGACGCGACGCCCGCGCTGGCCCCCGCGCCCGTGGCCGCGCCACCGCCTGCGCCCCCAGGTGTACAACCCGAGCCCGAGTCCAGTCAACCCGAGCCCCCGCAACCAACGCCCGCGCAGCCTGAGCCCGAACAACCCGAGCCATCACACCCAACGCCCGCACAACCCGAGCCCGAGCCATCACACCCAACGCCCGCACAACCCGAGCCCGAGCCATCACACCCAACGCCCGCACAACCCGAGCCCGAGCCATCACAACCAACGCCCCCACAGCCCGAGCCCGTCCAAGGCGAGCCCGAGCCGCAAACCGCAGAGCGCGAGCCGGACGGCACAGCCGTCAGCGCCCCCGCGCAAATCCCCGCCGCGGATGGCGAGACGCCGGGGCTCGAGCCCGCGGACAGCGCGACGCGCGTGCTCGAGCCCGCGGGCAGGGCGGTGGTGCAGCGGGCGGACTCGCTGCGGGTGTCCGCCATCCATCTCGGCGGGGTCGCCGACCTGCAGGCAAACAACCAGGTTGACCTCAAGATCTCCGGCGCCGGCCTTGATCTGATCGGCGCCGGCAACGAGATCCTCGGCAGGCTCAGCTGGTCGGAGATCGACGACTTGCAGGTGCCTGAGCCACGCAGCCGACGCGAGCGGCGCAAGTCGGGCACGCGGCTGGTCGTGCACACGCGCCAAGGCGACGCAAGCTTCGAGGTCGCAGCGTTCTCCCGTGAGGCGCTTCGGACCAGGCTGCGACCGTTGGTCTCACGCTTCCATAACGGCAACTGATCCGTGCACGACGCCGCCGCAGCGCTCGCGCAGTCGCTGCGCCACGCAGTGAGCGACGAGCGCGTGCTGGCGGCGATCGCCTCGGTGCCGCGCGAACAGTTCGTACCAGGATGCGAACGCGCCCATGCCTATGACAACACCGCCTTGCCGATCGGATATGGCCAGACGATCTCGCAACCGGTCGTGGTGGCACGCATGCTCGAGCTGCTCGAGCTCGATGGCAGCGAACGCGTGCTCGACGTGGGCACCGGCTCCGGGTACCACGCAGCACTGCTGGCGCTGCTCGCCGCAGAGGTATTCTCGATCGAGCGCCACCCGGAGCTGAGCGAGATCGCGCAGCACGCACTCGAGCCGCTCGGCATCCAGAACGTCACGCTGTTCGTCGGCGATGGCGCCGCCGGGCTGCCGCAGCATGCCCCGTTCGACGCGATCAATGTCGCCGCGGCCACCGGCGTCGACGTGCCGGGTGCGTTGCTCGATCAGCTTGCGGCGGGCGGTCGGCTGGTCGCCCCGGTGGGCGTGGCAGACCAACGCCTGCTGGTGTTCAGACGCAGTGGCGAGCGCATCTTGTGCGAGCGCCACGAACCCGTCAGGTTCGTGCCCCTGGTCAGCGACCGGCTGTGAAACGCAGCGGACGGACGGATAGCGAAGCCACGGGCGGGCGGCCATGCGGGGGGTCACAGCTGATAAGAAGCTCCTAAGTCGACACCCGCGAACTGCCAGAAGCTGGGTAGACTCGATTCGATGGCCCAGACCTTGTACCGGCGCTGGATTGCATCCGCACACGGCGTGAAGATCACCCGCTACGCGCTCGGCTCGGCAGTCGCCCTGGCGACCAGCGTCGTCGTGTTCGCGTTGCTCTACGTGATGAGCGTGAACACCACGACCGACTCGATCCTCGCGTTCTTCGCCGGTGCCGTGCCGAACTGGATCCTCAATCGCCGCTGGGCGTGGGAGCGCGACGGCAAGGTCGAGGTCGGCCGCGAAGTGATCGGCTACGCGATCGTCTCGCTGCTGGCGGTGCTCGCCTCCTCGCTGGGCACGGGCTGGGCGCAACAGCAGGTGCGCAGCATTCCGGCCCACCACGGCATCCGCGTGCTGCTCGTGACCGGCACCTACGTGCTCGTGCAAGCGCTTTTGTTCGCGGTGAAGTACGTCATCTACGACAGCTGGGTGTTCGCGGGCCGCAGCCGTTTCCGCGCCGCGTGGCGGTCGCGTCGCCAGGTGTGGACGGCGGCGCGCGCGAACCGCACGCCGTAGCCGAAGTTGCCGCCCTTCTTCGTAAGTGTCGCGTGCGTGCCGCGGTCACGCATCGTGGTCGGGACCTCGGCCAGGCGGTAGCCGTTCAAGGCGGCGCTGATCATCAGCTCTGACGCCTGGTACTGGGGCTGCTCGAGCCTCACCGCCTCGGTCACCTCGGCGCGCATCGCCCGCAGCCCGCACGCCGGATCGGTGATCCGCTGGCGCACCAACACGCTGATCAGCGCGGCGAACACGATCACGCCGACGTGGCGCACGCCGTCTGTCGTCAGTTCGTTGCCGAGCCGGCGGGAACCTGAAACGAAGTCGGCGCGGCCCGCGACGATCGGCTCCACGACGGCGTCGATCTCGGCGGGCTCGTATTGGCCGTCGGCGTCGATCGTGACGATCACCTTCGCCCCCCGCGCGCGGGCCAGCCAGTAGCCCAGCCGCAACGCCGCCCCCTGGCCCCGGTTGACCGGCACGTCGCAGACCAGCGCGCCCGCTGACGCGGCCTGGAGCACGGTGGCGTCCTCGGCACCGTCGACCACGACAATCGTCTCGGCCGCCAGCCCGGCAGCCTGCGCGGGGATCTCGGCGATCACCGCCGCGATCGTCGGCTCCTCGTTGTAGGCAGGGACGACGATCGCCAGCGGCGCGCCCGCGGCCTGCGGGTGCGCGCGCAGGAACGCCGCCGCGGCGTCGCGCTCGACAGGGTCGAGCATCGCGAGCTCGTCCTGGACGACAAATGTTCTGGACTGCGCGATGCTCACGGCGCGCCCCGAGGCGCAGCCGCCAGCCCGGCGCCGCCCGGCGCCGCAGCCGCGCCGGTGAGCTCAGCGTCCTTCCACTCTTCCCAAACGCCTGCAACACCATCCGCGAAGCTGTACCGAGGCCGCCAGCCGGCTGCGCGTGCGCGCGCAGCGTCGACGATCACGGCCGGCATTTCGCCTTGCTTGGCCGCGCCATGCACGACCGGCACTTCGGCCCCGGTCGTGCGCCTCACCTGCTCCACGACCTCGAGCACCGACAGCGACCTGCCGGCGCCGATCACGACCGGCCCGTGCCAGCGCTGATCCAAGAGCGCCAGCTGGGCCGCCGCGACCACGTCGCTGACGTGCAAGTAGTCGCGCACCTGGCGGCCGTCGCCGTAGATCTCGAAGGTCGTGCCGAGCAGGATCCCACGCATCAGCCGCGCGACGATGCTGTCCTTGGCCTGCATCCCCGGCCCATAGACATTGGTGAGCCGCAGGCACGTGCAGCGCACGCCATAAACGGCGGTGTAAGCGGACATCAGCATCTCGCCGGCCGCCTTGCTGGCGCCGTACGGCGTCAGCGGACGCAGCGCCGCGCGCTCGGTGATCGCCGGCGCGTCCATCGGTCCGGTCACCGCATTGGTGGAGGCGAACACGAGCGCCTTGACGCCCGCCGCCCGGGCCCCCTCGAGCACCCGATGGGTACCGGCGACGTTGGTGCGGTAGGTCAGCTCCGGCTGCTCGATCGAACGCAGCACCGAGGTGACGGCGGCGAGGTGGACGATCGCGTCGATGCCCCCGTCGAGCGCGGCCTCGACCACAGCCGCGTCGGCGATGTCGCCCTGGACGAGATCGACGGACGGATCGGGATGCGGCTGGAGGTCGACCACCCGCACCCGCGCGCCGGCCGCCGACAGGGCTTTGACGAACTGCCGACCGATGAATCCCGACCCGCCGGTGATCAGGATCCGGCTGGCGCGCAAAGCGTCGTCGCCGCCGCCGCCGGGGCTCACGTGTTCGCCAACGCGCTTGCCGTCTTCGGAAGCTCGCTCTGGGTCGCGCGCCAGCTCACCGTCGGCATGATCGCGCTCAAGTCGACGCGGTCCCGGTAGGTATCGACGACGTCGAACAGGTGGTCGATCAGCGCCATGCTCAGCAGCGTCGGCTTCAGCCCGAGCTCCTCCAGGCGCGCGTGCTTGACGTTGTAGTAGTGCCCCTCGAGCTCGACGCGCGGGTTTTCGACGTGCACGATCGTGGACTCGCCGGGGTACTCGGACTTGATCGTCTCGGCGATCTGGCGGACCGACAACGACTCGGTCATCTGATTGAACACGCGGAACTCGCCGCGCTCAGCCGGTGTCTCAGCCGCGAGCCGGACGCACTCGACCGTGTCGACGATGTTGATCAGCCCGCGCGTCTGCGAGCCATCCCCGTAGACGGTCAGCGGATGCCCCAGGACCGCCTGGATCACCATCCGGTTCAGCACCGTGCCGAACACGCCGTCGTAGTCGAAGCGCGTCTGCAGCCGCGGATCGCGCTTCGTCTGCTCGGTGTCGGCCCCATACACGACGCCCTGGTTGAGGTCAGTCGCGCGCAGACCCCAGATCCGGCAGCCGAACTCGATGTTGTGGCTGTCGTGCACCTTCGTGAGGTGGTAGAAGGAGCCGGGTCGCTTCGGGTACAGGACCCGGTCGCGACGGCCGTTGTGCTCGACTTCGAGCCACCCCTCCTCGATGTCGATGTTCGGCGTGCCGTACTCGCCCATCGTGCCGAGCTTGACGAGATGAATGTCCCGGTCGAGATCCGCGATCGCGTACATCACGTTGAGAGTGCCGACCACGTTGTTGGTCTGCGTGTACACCGCGTGCGCCTGATCGATCATCGAATACGGCGCCGCGCGCTGCTCGCCGAAGTGCACGATCGTCTCGGGACGGTAATCAGCGACCATCTCATGCACGAACTTCGGATCGCACAGGTCGCCGACGTAGCTCCCGATCGTCCTGCCCGACAGCTCCGACCACACGTTCAGACGCTCGTCGAGCGTCGCGATCGGGACGAGGCTCTCGACCCCCATCTCGACGTCGTAGCCGCGCCTGGCGAAGTTGTCGTTCACCGCGACGTCGTGACCGAGGTTGGAGAGATGCAGGGCTGTCGGCCATCCCAGATAGCCGTCGCCCCCGAGAACAAGGATTCGCATTCGACGCTCCGTTGCCGTCCAATCTAAAAATAGGTTTTGTGCGACGTTGCTACTTTTGGGCGGCTCACCCTCCGGCCACGGCTGAAGCAATCGCTGGACTGCGCCAAGGCGAGGATAGCCGAACCGGGGACGCGAAAACCCGCGGAAAGCTAAGAAAAGCACAACTTAGGGCGGCGCCGGCGAGCAGATCGGCCGCCGGATCGCCTCCCGGCTCACGCCGTGGCAAACCTATCAATCGCCGGCTGGCGGCGAATCTATGAATCGCCGGCGGGGGCCGCTGCCGGCTCGTCCTGCGCGTCCCCCTCTGCGATCGTCGCCGCCAGGCGTGCGTCATAGGCCGCCCGCGCCGAATGATCGGGCGACGCCAGCGCCTTGTCGACGCGCAGCAGACGGTTGACGATGTCGGCCACGCGGACCGGCACCAGCGCGGTGCTGCGAATCAGCGGGTCCATGACCTTCGGCACGAACACGGCGTAACGGTTCTTCTGCAGCGCTTCGACGATCGCGTCGGCGACGTCCTCCGGCTCCGGGGTCTTGATCCCGCGAATCTGCTTGACCCCCGAGTACAGCTCGGTGTTGACGCCGACGGGCATCACGACCGAGATGTCGACGCCGGTGCCCCTCAGCTCCTGACGCAGCGCGTCGCAGAGACCGACGACCGCGTGCTTGGTAGCCGAGTAGGTTGCCCCGTTCGGGGCGCCGCCCTTGCCGGCGATCGAAGCGAGGTTGACGAGGTGGCCACGGTGGCGCGGCAGGAATCGCGCAAGCGCGAGCTTGGAGCCGTAGATCACGCCGTGCAGGTTGATATCGATCATGCGCTCTGCGGTCGCGTCCGTCTCCTGCACGAACGGCCCGACCGGCATGATTCCGGCGTTGTTGATCAACACGTCCAGCGGTCCCAATTGCGATTCGACTTCGTTCAGGAACGCCTCGAAGCTCGGGCGGCTGGTGACGTCGACCTTCAGGCCGATCGTGCCGGCGCCGAGCTCCTGCGCCGTGCGCTGGACGAGCGCTTCATCGATGTCTCCGACCGCGACGCGCGCACCTTGAGAGATCAGAGCCGCAGCGGTGGCGCGGCCGATCCCGCGGGCGCCGCCGGTGATCGCGACGACGTTCCCGGAAAGCGAACGGGGAGCTTTTGCCATCAAACGGTCCTCCTGGTTGTTACGTTCGGCAGCCGCGTCCGCAACCACCTGGATGAGACGGTATCGCTAGTCGCAATCGGACGTAGTTCTCCCAGCGTGCTGACTATCTGTTCTATCGCAACAGATACTCAGCGCACTCGAAGCTATGTGGCGTCCGGCGGACGCCAGCCACCGGTATCGCCCTTGTAGATGCCGTGTCCTCTTAGGACCATCCCGATCGTCATCATCAGAATCCGTAGGTCGAGCATCGGCGAGCGGTGCTCGACGTACCAGAGGTCGAGCTCGATCCGCCGTGACCATGGCAGCGCGGCGCGGCCGTTGACCTGGGCCCAGCCGGTGATCCCCGGCTTGACCGCGAGGCGCCCGCGCTGATGCGCGGTGTACTGCTCGACCTGAACGGGCACCGTCGGCCGCGGACCGACGATCGACATCTCACCGCGCACGACGTTCCATAGGTTCGGGAGCTCGTCGAGCGAGTAGCGGCGCAGCAGCGCCCCTGCCCGTGTAATGCGGTCGTCGCCCTGCTGGATCGCGAGGCCGGCGCCCTTGAACTCGGCGCCGGCGACCATCGTGCGGAGCTTGTAGATCTGGAAGCAGCGGCCGTCCTTGCCGACGCGCGTCTGCGTGTAGATCGGGTTGCCACGCGACTCGAGCCGGATCGCCAGCGCAAGTGCGGCGATCAGCGGCGCCGTCAGGATCGAGCCCGCGAGCCCGGCCACGAGGTCGATCGCGCGCGTGATCACCGCGTTCCCTCGGCCGGCTCCCAGCCCGCCTGCGTCCCGTGCGCGAGCCAGTCCCACAGCCCCGCCGCCAGCGCCGCCGTGCTCAGCACGTAGTAGCGCGCGACCAGCAGCCCTCGCGCCGGCACGATCGCGGCGAGTAGCGCCGCCGCCAGCACCGCCAGTTGCATGACCAGCGCCGCGAGGTAGACCCAGCCGTGACCGATCAGTACGATGCTCGCCGCCAGCAGGAGCACATGCAGGAACGGCGAGGCGTAGCGCAGAACCCGGTGCGAGAAGATCATCAGCGCGTACAGCGGCGTGTAGCCGAGCGGGGAGAGCATCCCGCCCCGCAGCACGATCGGCCAGCTGTGGGTCATCATCCTGCGCTTGCGCGCGAACTCGCCCTCGATCGAGGGAACCATCTTCTCGACTGCGCGCGCGTCGCGCGCGTACACGGCCAGCCATCCGCGCTTGACCATGTTGAACGGGAACGACAGGTCGTGCCCCATGATCGGATCCACCTCCATGTACGAGTTCCTGCGCGTCGCGTAGATCGCGCCGTTGCCGGCGGTGACCGAGCACAGCTGCGACTCGAGCGCTCGGATCCACATCTCGTAGCGCCAGTACAGCCCCTCCTGGTTGGTGCCGCGGTCGTTGACGAACCGCACGTCGCCACAGGCGTAGCCGACGCGCGGCTCGTCGAACGCCGCGACCAAGCGCCTGAGCGCGTCACGCTCCCAGCTCGCGTTGGCGTCCGAGAACGCCAGGATCTCGCCGCGGGCACGCTGCACAGCGGCATTCTGGGCGCGGATCTTGCCGCCCCGCGGTAGCTCCAGCACGATATCGGCGCCCGCGGCGCGGGCGCGCGCAGCAGTCGCATCGGGCGAGCCGTCGCAGGCAACGATCAGCTCGAGCGCGGCGGAGGGGTAATCGAGCGCCAGCAGGTTGGCGACGCGGGCCGCGATCACGTCCTGCTCGGCGTAGGCGGCGACGATCACCGAGACCGCGGGCGCCTCCCCGATCGTCTCCTCACCACCGCTCCCCGCACGGCCGGCTTGCACGCCACCGGTCCCCTCATCTGCACCGCCGGCTCCCGCACCGCCGGCTCCCGCACCGCCGGCTCCCGCACCGCCGGCTCCCGCACCGCCGGCTCCCGCACCGGCGGCTCCCGGACCCCGTGGGGCAGACTGGACGATCCGTGCCAGCAGGGCGAGCAGCACGCCGTAACCGGCCTGGGTGTAGGTCAGCAGGCAGGCCGTCGTCCAGAACAGGATCACCGCGAGGGTCGTCATGCGGGCGGGATTCTGGCGCACAACGAGCTGTACAGCTCGAGCGTCACGCGCGCCGCCTGATCCCACGAGTAGGTGCTCGCGGCGGCGGCGCGTGCCGCCTGCGCCAGCCGCTCACGCGCCGGGGGATCGGCGATCAGCTCACTGAGAGCCGCGCGCAGGGCTTCGGGATCGTCGGGGGCCACCAGCCGCGCGGCGCCCGCGGCGGCTACCTCGGCGAAGCCGCCGACGTCGCTCAGCACGATCGCCTTGCCGAATGCGAGCGCCGCCGCCAGCACACCGGACTGGTCGAAGCGCTCCGTGCGCGCATACGGCAGCACGACGACATCGGCGGCGCGGAAGAACGCCGGCAGCTGCGCGTCGGAGACGAACCGCGGCTCGAACTGCACGCTCGCGCTCGCCCGTGCCCGCAACGGTGCGAGCGCCATGCGCGGACGTCCGACGATCCACAACTGGGCGCCGCTGACACCGCGCCAGGCCTCGAGCAGCACGTCGATCCCCTTGTAGGGCCGTAGCAGCCCGAAGAACAGCACGACCGGCTCACGGGCGTCGCGCAACGCCGCCGGTAGCGGCTCCTCGTGCGGCTGACGGGTCAGGTGCTCGAAGGCGCCGTGGTGGATCACGTGCACCTTCTCAGCCGCCACGCCGAGCCCCTGCACGAGCGCGTTGCGACCGTACTCAGAATGCACGACGATCGCGTCGATCGCGTCGTAGCAGCGGCGCTGGGCGCGCCGCTGGCCGGGGCGCGGCTCGCGCGCCAGGAGGTCGTGTGCGGTCAGCACCAGCGGCCGGCGCGGCAGCAGGTGGCGGTCGAGCGCCGGCACCGCGAGCCATTGGAAGTGCACGACGTCGGCGACGCGCGCGGCGCGCGCGTAGCTGAGCATGTCGGGGACGTGCTGGGCGAGCTTGGACGCCAGGCGCAGCCGCGAGCCGGCGGCACCGGTCGTGCGCCGGTAGAAGTGCCGTCGCACCATGTAGCCCTCCGGCGGCGGCACTGCGCCGTAGGCAAACTCGCTGGTGATCAGGCGCACCTGCGCGCCCGCACGCGCGAGCGCCGCCGCCAGCGCGTGGTCGTAGGGCGGCGTGTAAGCCGAGGGGTCGACGAGATCTGCGCGGATCAAGCGCTGCCTGACCTGGGACTGTTCGAGAGACGAAAGCCGACCAGCTCCTCGACGGCGAGCAGCACGTCGAGCGCCAGGAACTGCGCGCGCTCGAGCCTACTCGCGGGGGCGCGCTGCGGATTGCTCAGTCCCCTGGCCCGCGGGCCAGGGGACTGCTGGGGCGGTTCGCGCGGGCCAGGACACCGCTGGAGCGGCTCGCGTGGGTCACCGGACCGCTGGAGCGGGTCCGGCGGCGTCCCGTCGGGGGCGCCGGGCGGACGTCCGAGCGGGATCCGGGCGCGAGCGCGGCGCACGGCGCGGGCGGCGGCCGGCTCGGGGTGAAAGCCTGGGTACTCGCGCGCCAGCCACGCGCGCCCGGCGGCGTAGCCGCGCCACTGGCGGCGCAACTCGCGAATCGTGGTGCGGTAGGCGTGCTCGACCTCGGCTTCGGGGCGCAGCTCGAGCGTCCAGCCGAGGGCCTGCAGGCGCCAGCAGAAGTCGGTGTCCTCGGCGGCACGCAGCCCCTCGCGGAAGCCGCCGGCGGCCGCGAATGCTGCCTGGCGCACGAGCAGGTTGGCGGCGGCCGCGCGCGGGCGGTACGGATGCGCCAGATGCGCGCGCTGGCCGAGAAAGTTGCGCGCTGCGCCGTAACGCGCGGCGAGCGTGCCGGGGCCGGGAGCCGGCCGGATCTCGCCGGCGAGGATGCCGGTGCAGGGCGCGATCTCGGCCGCGAAGTACCTGTCGAGCAGGTCGGCGGGGGCGCGCGTGTCGGCGTCCAGGAACAGGATCCACTCGCGGCGCGCGTGCGTGGCGCCGGCGTTGCGGGCGTGCGCGGGGGAGCGTTCGCCGGTCGCGCGCACGACCAGCACGGGACCGCTGTCAGCCGGCGCCGTGCCCGAGTTGTCGCACAGGATCAGCTCGTCATCGGGGTCCGTGCGCAGCGAGCCCAGCATCGCGATCGAGGCTCGCGCCGCCTGCGCATCGCCGGCGAACGGGATCACGACGCTGACCGCCGGACGGCTCACGCGGGCCTCCGGTAGGCGCGCGCTCGCGTGATCAGGCCAGCTGCTTGGGTCAGTTCCTGGCCGTGGGCGAAACCGGTCGCCAGCAGCACGAGCGGGATCGCAGCGAATACGGCGGCGCGGCTCAGGAAGCCGGTCAGGCCGCTGGCCGGAAGCAGGATGTCGCCGGCGACGGCGAGGCCCGCCATCACCAGCACGATATGTGCCAGGCGCCGCCACTCGAAGTGCACCGAGAAGGCGCTGCGCACGAGCAGGTGCATGACCCCGAGCATCGCGAGGTAGGCGCCGCACAGCGCGACGCCCGCCCCGGCGATCCCGTAACGCGGCACCAGCACGAGCAGCAGGACGACGTTCGCGACCAGGCCGATGAGTGCCGCCGGGAAGTTGCGGCGCGTCACCTTGGCGCGCCCAGCGATCACCAGGAACACCACCCAGAGCCCGTACAGCGCCCAGCCGAGCGACAGCCACGGCACCGCCACGTAGCCGCCGAAAAAGCCCGCGTGGGGCGCCAGGACGCGGATGATCCAGCGCGCTTGCAGCGCCAGTCCCGCCACCACCCAGCCGGCGATCAGAACGTAGTAGGTCGTCACCAG
This sequence comes from uncultured Solirubrobacterales bacterium, assembly GCA_963709135.1. Lineage (GTDB taxonomy): Bacteria > Actinomycetota > Thermoleophilia > Solirubrobacterales > Solirubrobacteraceae > Palsa-465. The sequence continues at coordinate 130,491 of CAVPVI010000020.1, forward strand.
CCCGTACAGTCGTGCCGCCTGGGCGTCGTCCGTGACCGAGTAGGCGAGCGGCGGCCAGGCGTACTGGAAGGCGCGCACGATGAACGAGACCGCGCCCGCGACCTTGATCGCGATCGAGTACTGACCGACCGCGGCCAGCCCACGATGCGCCCCGAGGTGCTGATGGGCGAGGAACTGCCTGTCGAGCACGCTCAGCGCGTACACCGACGCCTCGGCGGGGACCGTCGGCAGGCCGAAGTGCAGCAGCTCGCGCAGGCGCTCGCCGCCGGCACCGCCGCGGTGCGGCGCGAGCCTGTGTCGCATGCTCCACCAAAGCGCCAGCAGGATCAGCGTGGAGGTGCCGTAGTTGCCGATCAGCAAGCCGTTGTACCCCTCTCCCAGGCCCACCACCAGCACGACCGAGGAGGCGATCGTGAGTCCGACGTTGCACAGCGACGCCGTCGCGTAGGCGCGCAGGCGCTCCTCGACGCGCAGCAGCGCGTAGGCGAGCTCGAGGTTCGTGAACGCCCACACTCCGAGCACCGCGACCCGGAACGTGCCGGGGATCCGCGCGGTGGTGACGAGCTTCGCGAGCGTCCCGGCGGGGATCACGAGGATCACGCAAGCGAGCGTGGTGCTCGCCAGCAGGAACAGGACGGTCCGTCGGGCGAGCGCGTCCTGGCGTTCGCGGTCCTTGTCGGAGAAGTAGAAGCGCAGGAACGACTCGATGATCCCGAAGCGCACGACGATGCTGACGAAGATCACGAACGTCGCGAGCGTCTCGACGATCCCGTAGCCGGTTGTGTCGATGTAGCCGGTGTAGAGCGGCAGCAGCAGGATCGCCATGATCTTCGAGACGAAGTCGGCGAGCTGGTAGGCGCCGAGCGACCTGAGCAGGCGTTTCAGATAGCCGGCCACGCGTGACCCTTGGAGGTGAGCGTCCTGCCGCCGGGCCGCATCTAGTGACCGCCGGTGAGGAGCCGCCACAAGCCTTGCATCAGACCCTGCGAGTCGACGTTGCCGGCGAGCGTCGAAGCGAACCCGGGCAGGCCGATCTCGACGACTTTGCCGGCGCCGTAGCGAAAGCCGACAATGCTCGCGGCGCCGTCGCCGACGCCCGCCATCGAAGCCGAGGCGGCGTCCGGCGGCTCGATCGTCTGATATGTGGCGAACCCGATGAACGCACCAGACGTGCTGGCGAAGATGCCGAGCGGGTCCTGCAGCGTGGTGATCAGCTGCTCGCCGGTGGCAACTACCGGCCCCGGCTGCGCGCCGAACACGTCCTTGGTGGCGGGCGCGCTCGGCGGGCCGACGAGCGTGGCGCTGGCACCGGCGGTCAACGGCGCCGCCTGTAGCAACGAGGAGATGCCGTCGGTGACGACATCGCCGCCGCGCTTCGCATACGCCTGCAGGAGCGTCTGCACGGTCGGTGGGGTCCAAACGAAATCACCGTCCAGGATTACCCCACTGTGGCCACGCAGACCAGGTCCGACGCCCTCAGCCAGCGCGACGTCGGTGCTGAGCTGGTAGGCCATGTGCTGCGCTTCGAGGTAGTCCAGCAGTGCCGCCTCTTGTGCAAAGCCGGACGGCAGCCCGTCCACCAGCGGTCGCTGCAGGTAGATCTGGCCCTCGTTCAGCGTGTCCGGCAGGCCGTCGCCGTTGTCGTCGACCGGATTGCGCCCCTGCCAGGTCAGCGCCGGCAGCACCACGAGGACGTGCGCGGAGGCGTGACGGCCGGATCCGCTCGCGATCAACGGAACGACCGTGCGGCTCGTGCCCGCGCGGACGGCGAGCTCGTAGAGCCCGGCGGCACCGGCCGGCAGCGGCACGCGCAGTGCCCGCGGCGCCCCGACGGCGACCGCGCGGGGACCGGCGGCGCCGTGCGCGAGCAGCTTCGGGCGCCCGCCGGCGCGGCGCAGCGCCCACGTATATTGCTGCCCGGCGGAGTCGACCAGCACAACCGCGTCGGAACCCGCCGGCACGGGCGTCAACGGCGGCTGCACGGCGAGATAGCGGACGGTCACGCCCGTGTGCGGCGTTGACCCCGGCGGCGGCGGGTCGAGCGCGGGGAACAGGCCGAGATTGCAGGCCGCGTCGGTCACGGCCATCCCCACGAGGTAGGTCCCGGCCGGCGCCGGCAGACCGCCGATCAGTCCGTCCCAGACGGCGCTGTCGCCGCGCTGGTTGACACGGAAGCTCTTGACCACGCGCGGCTTGCCGGGCAGGTCGGTTCGGTAGATCTGGATGAAGGCGGTGCGATAGGCGCCGCGTTTGAAGTGGATCAGCAGCGCCTGGGCGGGCGGCGCGATGATCGCCGGACCGGTGCTCGTGCCGGCGGCAGCAGTGCTCGTGCCAGCCGCAGCAGTGCTCGTGCCAGCCGCAGCAGTGCTCGTGCCAGCCGCAGCAGTGCTCGTGCCAGCCGCAGCAGTGCTCGTGCCAGCCGCAGCAGTGCTCGTGCCAGCCGCAGCAGTGCTCGTGCCAGCGCGCGGTCCAGCGCCAGCGCCAGACGATGCGGACGTGGTCGCGACGCCGGCCTGCACCTGAACATCGCTGAGCACGGGGTGAGGCGCGTGCGTCAGGATCGTGATCGGCGCCGGCAGCTGGAAGGTGCGTCCCGCATGGATCAGCGCAACCTGCAGGTAGTAGATCCCGTCGGGCGCGTAGGGACCGTTGCTGTGGGCGCCCTCGCGGCCGTTCCACGTGAACGCAGAGCGCTTGTCGACGCGCATCGACCTGCCCGATGCGAGCGTCGCGACGAGATTGCCGGCGCTGTTGACGACGGACACGATCACGCTGTCGTTGCGCGATTGCAGGTAGAACGACACGCGGGTACGGCGGAAGCTGACGCGCTCGCCGGCGGCGTCGACGCAGACCCTGCCGGCGACCGGGTCGAACACCGCGGGATCGGGCCGCGGCGAGCCGTTGATCAGCGGGTTACTGACTTTCAGGTGCTGCGTGACGAAGAAGGCCGCGACCGTGGCCACCACGAGTGCCGCGAACGCGGCGACTCTGAGTCGGCTCAAAATCGCACCACGCCGGTGTTGGGTACCTCGTACTCGTGAAACGCGTCCAGTCCCCGCGGGTCGCGGCTGCAGAGTACGACGCGGATCGAGCCGCGGTGACAGACCACCAGCGCCGGCAGCGGACCGGCCGCGCGAATATCGGCGAGCGCCGCAAGCATCCGGTCAAGGTGCTCGCGCATCGATTCCCCGCCGGGAAAGCGGAAGTTCTCGCCGGCACGCCTCCAGGCGGCGTAGCCTGCCGGATCCTCGGCCTCGATCTCGATGAACAGCCGGCCCTCCCAGCTGCCGCGATTGCCCTCGCGCAGCCGCGGGTCGGGGCGCGGAGTCAGGCCGATCCGCTCGCCGACGATCTCAGCGGTCCGGGCGGCGCGACTCAGATCCGAGCACCACAGCGACTGCAGCCCCAGACCGGCCACGCGCTCGGCCAGCTCATGCGCCTGGCGGATTCCAACCTCGTTGAGCGGCGTATCGCTAAAACCCTGAACCCGTAGCGGCTCGAGGTTGTCGTTGGTCTGGCCGTGGCGGGCGAGCAGCAGGATGCCGCCGCGGTCGGGCGGCTCAGCCGGCATCCCCGGGCGCCATCGGGTTCGCTGGCGACGCGTTCACGTAGTTCAGGGCCGTATCTGAGCGCAGGCCCAGCCGGATCGTCTCGAGCGACAGGACATCGTGGGGCGCGATGTTGCCGAGGTTCACGTTCGCTCCGAGGCGGTGCACGAACCAGACCTGCTGCTCGCTGCGCGGGGCTTCGAACACGATCCGGTCAGCAGGCACGTGGTGCACGATCTCATCGATCAGCCCCATCCGTACCTCGCCGTCGTGGCGGAAGATGCCGACCGTGCCGTTCTCACGCGCCTCCGCGATCACCTTCCAGGCACCCGCCTCGAGCTCGCTCTGGATCAGCTCGACCCAGCGGTAGGGCGCCATGATCCGCGTGTCGTCCTTGGAGCCGATTTCGGAGAGGACCGTGAACTCCTTGCACAGGCGCTCGATCAGCTCGAGCTTCGACTCGTGCGCGAGCGTGATCGTGCCGTCGGAGATCTCGATGTGTCGCAGCTCAAAGCGGCGGATGAGCTCGAGCAGCGCCTCCAGCTGGCCCTGCACGATCGCGAGCTCCGTCAGGGTTCCTCCGAACACGACGGGGATCCCGTACTCACGGTAACGCGCAAGCTTGGGCTGGAGGTTGCCGGTCACCACCGCGGTCCCCCACCCGAGCTTGACGATGTCGACCGCGTCGCCGGCGACTTCGATCATCGAGTCGACCTGCGCGAGCGAAAGCCCCCGGTCGAGGACGTGCGTGATTCCCAGTTGGCGCGGCTTGGCGCTCCGCTGCGGGAGTTCGAGGAGATCGAGCATCCAGTGCCTAGCCCGCTAGGGCGAGGTGCTCGTGGTGGTCGACGGGGCCGCCGCGAGGTCCTGGCCGATCGTGACGACCACGTCGGCGGTGCACCGGCCCGGCGGCGGGCAGGCAACCGCGAGCGTTCCGGAGTCGACGGGCGAGACCGCGGCGGTCTTCAGGTGCAGCGCCTGGGCGACCTGCAGAGCGTCGCTCTCACGCCCTGGGAGGTAGGCGACGATCGTGCTCGCGTGGGTTTGGTTGGGGGCGTCATGGATCACGCCCTGCTTGTAGCCGATCGACGCCAGACGCTTGCCGGTGTTTGCGGCGAGCTGCGCGACGTCGGTCCCGTTGAGAACCGAGACAGTGACGGTCGCCGGGGCGAACGGGACTGACTTGGCGTGATGGCTCCCGGCAGTCGTGGTCTTCCTGGCGGTACTGGCGGTCCTCGAAGGCGTCGATGCCGTCGTGCCGCTGCCGCCACCGGTCGCGACGAACACTGCCGCCACGCCGACGATCAGCGCGGCGAGTCCGATCAGCCACGGCGCCAAGCGGGCTCCGAGGGGGCGCGAGGGGGCGTGGCGGGGCTCACTGAGAGTTGCGCCGGTCCGCTTTGGCGCGCCGCGCCGCGGCTGGCGCAGCGATACCCGCGGCGGCGAACCCGAGCGCGGCTGCTCGTAGGCGCCGGCTGCCACGGCGCCGCCCGGCGCCGCGAGCGTGGCACCGGTGAGCGAAGGGTTGATGGGCGCTGCCAGCGACGATCGCGGGGCGCCGGCGCCGTTGCCCGCCGCCACGGACAGCGGCGCGGCGATCGCGGTCGCGTCGACCTCGGCGGCCTCCAGGCCGTCGGCAGTAAAGCCGGCGCGCAGGCCAGCGATCGCCGCGGCGCTCGCGGGCACGAATCCGGGTGCTCTGGCCGGGGCTGGAATCAGCCTCGTCGCAGCGCTCAGCGACGGCGCGCCGACGCCGGCCGGCGCGAATGGCGGCAACTGCGGCATCGGGCCGCCGAGTGCCATCGTCGGGGGCGCGGCGCTCGCCGCGCCCCCGACACGCGTGGCGGGTCGCACCGAGGCCGCAGCGCTGCCGAGCGGGCGTGACGGGAGCGGTGGCCGCGCCGGTGCCAGGACCGACGCCTGGGCGCGGGCGACGGCCTGCAGTCGGGCTTCCAGCGATTCGATCTGCGTGGCGGCGTCCTCGAGCGCGGAGCGCAAGCTCGCCGTCTCGCGCGCTTGCGCGAAGAACAGCAGCACGAGAATCGCAAGGCCGAGGATCGCCGCGAACGCCGCGTCGGCGCCGGCGGAGTTGAGCAGGCTGTGGACGGATAGGGCGAACGGGATCGGAGGCATCGGAAGTCGGCCAGTCTACGGGGCTACACCGGTGCGGGAATCCTGGACGTTCCGCAGACGCACCGCGGCCAGCTCAGAGACGTGCTCGGCCAGCGCTGCGGCGTCACCCTCGAGCACCAGCAGGTTGAGGTTGGCGAACGTCTCGGCCACCCATGCGGCGGCGAGATGCTCGCGCTCGGCGCGCACGATCTTCTGGGCGGCCGTAGGCTGCGGGCGCTCGTAGGGGTTGAACAGCTCTTCGTGGAACTTCTCCCCGGGGCGCGCGCCGACGATCTCGATCGCGATCTCGCGCTCGGGCTCGAAGCCGGAGAGCCGGATCATCGTGTCCGCCAACTCCACGATCTTGACCGGCTCACCCATCTCGAGCACGAACACCTCACCGCTGCCCTCGTTCAGCGAGCCCGCGCGGATGATCAGCTGCACTGCTTCGGGGATCGTCATGAAATACCGGGTCATGCGCTCGTCTGTGACGGTAACCGGTCCACCGGCGGCGATCTGGCGGCGGAAGATCGGGACCACCGAACCGGATGACCCGAGCACGTTTCCGAACCGCACGGTCGCGAACGTGGTGCCCGCAAAGCGGCCCGCTTCGGCCTCGACCGCCCACTCCGCCAGGGCCTTCGAGGCACCCATCACGGTCGCGGGCTGGACGGCCTTGTCGGTCGACACGAGCACGAACGTCTGCACCGCCAGCTCGCCGGCGATGCGCGCGACCAGACGCGTGGCGAGCGCGTTGTTGCGGATCGCCTCGACCGGGTTGAGCTCCATCATCCCGACGTGCTTGTACGCGGCCGCATGGAACACGATCGCGGGCCGGTGCTCGCCGAAGACCTCGCGCATCCGCTCCTCCTCGCGGCAGTCGGCGAGCACCGGCACGGCCGTACGGACGTGACGTTCCTCCTCGAGCTCGCGCGTGATCTCGAACAGGTTGTCCTCGGCGTGGTCGACCAGCACCAGCCGGCGCGGGCTGACGCGCGCGATCTGGCGGCAGAGCTCGCTGCCGATCGAGCCCCCGGCGCCGGTGACCAGCACCACCTGGCCGGACAGGTAGGCGCCCACGCGCTCGAGCTCCATCCGCACCGGTTCGCGGCCGAGAATGTCCTCCACGCGCACCTCGCGCAGCTGCCTGGTGATCCGTTGCGCTCCGGCGCCGTCGCCCAGCAGCTCGAACACGGTCGGTAGCGTCCGCACCGGGATCCCGCGCTCGCGGCAGGCCGTCACCACGCGCGCCCTGACCGTACCCGGTGCCGACGGGATCGCGATCACGACCTGGTCTGGCTCGACCTCGTCGAGCACTCGCGCGAGGTCGCCCTTGGCGGTCGTGCCTAACACCTTCAAGCCGTACTCGTCCTTCAGCCGCCGCTTGCGCGGGTCGTCGTCGATGAAGCCGACCGGCCGTAGCCGCAGCTGCGGGTTACGCACCAGCTCGCGGACGACCAGGCGGCCGCCGTCGCCGCCGCCCACGATCAGGACGTCGCGCGCGCCCTTGGCGACGCGAAAGCTGCGGATCCGGCCCTCCGTAACCAGGTGCACGGCAAACCGCTCGAACAGCAACAGCGCCAGCGCCAGTAGCAGAAACTGGGCGATCACGCTGGAGGGCAGCGTGACCGCGTTCGCGATTCCCGGGACCGACTCGAAGCGCATGTGACCGGGCACGATCGGATAGACGAGCACCTTGATCGGCGCGCCGGCGTAGTCGACCGGGTGCAGGAAGTCGGTCACGCCGACGACCAGGACGGTCGCCACGACCACCGCCTTGACGACCGCCTCGTAGTCGCGCTGACCGACGTAGGTCCAGAGCCGCTCGTAGGCCCCGAAGGCGGCCAGAACCGCGAGCGTCAGCGGCACCACCCAGAAGATCGTGTCGGACAGCAACGACTCGTAGCGAGCGTCCTGCCCGGGGAACTGGCCTTCGAAGCGAAGCCAGAAGGCAAGGAAGTAAGCGAGGGCGACCAGGATGCCGTCCACCAGCAACTGCGGCAACGAATGGCGGTGGACGGGGAAGGCCGCGGTGCGAAGCCGCCGGCGCATGCAGCTCCATTTTAGTGCTGTAGGTGATAAGTCCTGCCTTAAGCCGCGGAATTGCGCTGCGCGCGCCCCACGGAACCATCCGCTGCGACGAGCCTTGGACGTTGACATCGCTATACGGAGTCAACGTCCAAGGCTGGGCTCGCCGGCCGCTTCTCCGGAGGGTCTATGAGCCGCCGACGTGTCCGTGGATGCCGCCCGGATGCTGCGTGGTGGTCACGTAGTAAGCGTTCACCAGGTTCGCGCACGCCGCCTGCTTGACGGGCAGCTCGTGGTAGACGTTCGTGAACCAGCCGTTGTACACGGGCGTGAACCAGACCACGGGGTACTGAGCGCGGACCGTGAAGAGGTACTGGTCGAAGCCGATATCGCCGACGTTGAGGTGCGTGTCCCACGCGAGGACGCTCCCGTAGCGCGTGGTGACACTGGGTTTGCCGCAGTAGCGGACGTGCCCGGCGCCGCCGAGCGCCCCGATCGCTGCGTCGAGCCGCTGGATCTCGGTCGTGCGCGCCTGCTCGTGCAGCAGATCGTTGTGCTCCCACTGGACCCCCGCGGCGAGGTCCGGGACCAGGAAGCTCACCAGCACCACGACGACCACCGCGCCGGTGGCGCGGGCACCAGCCCCGCGGGCACCAGCCCCGCGGGCACCAGCCCCGCGGGCACCAGCCCCGCGGGCACCAGCCCCGCGGGCACCAGCCGCGCGGGCGCGGGCACCAGCAGCGCGGGCACCAGCGACCCGGGCACCGCGCGAGCTCGCAGCGATGCCTTCCAGAAGCCAGCCGACGCCGATGCCCGCGAGCACCATCGTCACGGCGACCGCCTCGAACATGTAACGCGGCACCGCCGGGAAGCCGTGCAGGGCGAACGCGATCTCGACCAGCATCCACAGCGCTGCGGCCCCGGCGAGCACCAACACGGTCCAGTTGCGTCGCAGCGCCGCGAGCACGAAACCGAGGCCCGCGGCGGCGAACACGGGCCAGTAGGTGAGCGCTCGAAAGCGCCCGAACGTGCCGGTGATCTTGTTCCCGTGCAGCGCGCGCGGCGAGTTCTGGGCGAGGTCGGCGGAGCTGAACGGCGAGTTTCCCGACAGGTAGGGAATCCCGAACCACAGCACCGCGATCAGGATCAGCCCGGCGACGAGGAGCTTACGCAGCTGGGGTCGCTCACGCCAGGCCCAGACCGAGTAGAGGCCGATGAACGGCCACACCTCGGGCCGGCCCAGCGCAGCCAGCCACAACGCCACGAACGCCCAGCCGTGGCGCCGGCCGAGATGCAGGTCGATCGCCAGCAGGACCAGCGTAACCAGCATCGGGTCCGACTGCACGCTGAGGATGTAGTGAACGTACTGCACGATCCCGAGCACCGCGAAGGCGGCGAACAGCGCTCCGGCGAGCGCCGGCCAGCGCCGATCGGAGTCCTCCCGCACGAGCCGGTAGACGATCCGGCCGGCGATTATCGGCCCACCCAGCGCGACCGTCACGGCGGTGATCATCCAGAGGCGGTACTCGAGATGACCGAACAGCGCATACGGCACGGTGAACAGCCAAGGCAGCGGCTTCCAGGACGGAGCGCCGCCGACATCGAGATGCAGCCCGATCGTCTTGTAGCCCCACACCAACCAGCCGTAGGGGTCGTAGCCGGGGGAGGTTCGTGCCCAGAAAACGGACGCCGTCGCAAGCGCGAGCAGTCCGACGCACACGACCAACCAGGGGCGGCTCACGACCAGGCGACGCGCGCGCCTCATCCGGCGACGGACGGAGCGGGCTCAGGGCCCGTCGCGCGCCAGCGTTCGCGTGCCGGGGCGCAGAGCAGGTCGATCAGCAGCGCCGGATCGCGGCGCACGCGCCCGGTGCCGGCAGGCGTGCCGCGCTTGGCCGGCGAGATCTCCTGCGCGCTATGCAGCCGCCGCAGCCGGCCGCCGGCGATCAGCTGCTCGTCGACGGCGCCCAGGCGCCCCTCGAAGACGGTGAACACGGGCGTGCCGAGCGCCACTGCCTCGCGGTTCATGGTGCCCCCGGCGGACACCACGAGGTCCGCAAACGCGATCAGCGACTGCGCGTCGATCGCCCGCTCGGGGACGATGAAGCCCCCGGCCCGGGCGAGCTCCCGGCGCTGCTCGGGCGTGCGCGGCAGCACCACCGCCTGCGAGCCCCGCAGCCGCTCGAGCACCTGGGCGAACAGGTCGTTCTCGAAGCGGTGGTAGAGCGACACCGCCGGCGGCGTGCGCACAACCGTGATCGGCTCGGCGGGATCCAGCCCGAGCTCCCGCAGGACGCCGGCGTCAGGCTCGAAGTCCGCGAGGTAGTACTCCTCTTTGAGGCCGGCGTAGCGGCCGAGCTTGCCTGCCGCTCCGTAGCGCCGTAGCCGCGCGGGCGGGATCGCGTCGGGCACGACGACGGCCTGCGCCAGCCGGCAGTTGACGTGATGCTGAACGGCGGCCCATTCGTAGTCGAACATCGTCGAGCAGGGGATCCGCAGCAGCGCCGCCGCGACGCTGATGTCGTTGGAGCCGTGGCCCATCGCGAGGTCGAACCGGCGCCCCGCGGCGAACGCCCGCAGCGCCAGCGAACGGTCAACGAGGCCGCGGCCCTTTGCGATCAGCGAGGAGCCACGGTGGGCGCCGATCGTCACGTGCTCGATCCCGAAGCGCTCGCACAGGCCGAGCGTCTGCGCAAAGTCGCGCGCCGTCACCTGCACCTCGTGTCCGGCGCCGCGCAGGCGCTCGATCACCGGCGCGAGCACGAGCACGTGCGGCGAGTTGGTCAGATCGATCCAGACCTTCACTGCCGTAACAGCGCCTCAGACGCCCGCAAACGCGGCCAGCGCCGCCACCACCTGCGCGGCCGCATCGGCCCCGAGCACGGGGCTCATCGGCAGCGCGACGTTCGTGCGCGCGAGCTCATCGGTCGCCGGCAGACCGCCCGGCGCGAGCGCGAACGGCGCCATCGCCGGCTGACGGTGCAGCGGCGTGCGGTAATAGCCCCGGGCCTCGATGCCCGCCGCCGCGAGCGCGGCGAGCAGCTGATCGGCCCTTGGGTGCGTGACGACGTACAGGTGCCAGGCGCAGATCGCCCCGGGCAGCAGTGCCGGCACCCCCACGTAGCGGGCGACGCCAGCGGTGGCGTACGCGTCGGCGGCCAGCCGCCGGCCGTCACACCAGCGGTCGAGCTCGGGCAGCAGCACGCGCAGGATCGCCGCCTGGAGCTCGTCCAGCCGCGAGTTGTAGCCGACGTACTCGAACGTCTGCTTGTCACGTGAACCGTGGAAGCGCAGCGCCCGGCAGAGATCGGCAAGCTCGTCGCTGTCGGTCACGATCGCGCCTCCGTCGCCGAAGCAGCCGAGGTTCTTGGAGGGGAAGAACGAGAAGGTCGCGATGTCACCCAGGGCGCCTGCGCGACGCCCGTCGAGGCTGGCGCCCAGTGCCTGCGCCGCGTCCTCGATCACCGGCAGACCCAGCCGGCGCAGCTCGGGAACGGGCGCGGGGCTGCCGAACAGATCGACCGCGATGATCGCCCGCGTGCGCGGCGATAGCGCCGCGGACACGGTCTCGCTCGTCACGTTGCGCGTGTCGTGGTCGACATCGCAGAACACCGGCCGCGCGCCGATGCTCGCGATCGCCTCCGCCGTGGCGTAGAAGGTGAACGACGGGACCACCACCTCGTCGCCGGCGCGCACGCCGGCGGCCCGCGCGGCGATCGTCAAGGCGTCGGTGCCGTTGGCGACGCCGATCGCGTGCTTGGCACCGACGTAGGCCGCCAGTTCGACCTCGAACGCCGCCACCTCGGGGCCGAGGATGAAGCGGCCGCCCCGCACCACCTCGGCGATCCGATCGAGAATCGACTCGCGCAGGCCCGCCAGTGGCGTGTCGGTATCAAACAGGGGAATCTGCATGCGCGGCATAACCCTACTCGCCGCACCGGTTACGCTTGACCGCCACGATGCTTCTAGCTGCATCCGTCACGGGCTCGCTGGTCACGCTCGCCACACACACCATCCGCAGCCTTGGGCTCTGGGGCGTGGCTGCGCTGGTGCTGATCTCGGCGCTGATCGGCGTCCCCGGGACCGAGGCGCCGATGCTGTTCGCCGGCTTCAACGTCTACCAGGGACACCTGTCGCTCCCCGGAATCATCGCCGCCGGGGTCGCCGGCGACCTGATCGGCGCCTCGATCGCCTATGCGATCGCGCATTTCGGCCTGCACGAGGTGCTGGCACGACCAGGCAGCCCGCTGCACGTCAGCGACCGGCGGCTGGCGACGGCGCACGCATGGTTCGAGCGCTACGGCGCGCCGGTGATCCTCGTCTCGCGCCTGATCCCGCTGATCCGCGCGGCCTTCCCCTACGCCGCCGGCGTCGCCGAGATGCCCTACTGGCGCTTCATCTCGCTGGCGGCCGTGGGCTCGGTGCTGTGGATCGGCGCCCTGGGACTGCTCGGCCGCGCGGTCGGCAGCGACTGGAGCTCGTGGCAGCACAAGCTTGGTTATGTCGACGACGCCGCGGTCGCGCTGGCGATCTGCGTGATCGCCTACGTCGTGGTTCGATGGAGAAAGCGGGCACCGGTCTGATGGCCGCCGAGCGTGACCCCGAAGCTTCACGGCTGCGCCTGCCCCACGCGCTGGCGCTGGGGGCGCTGCACGGTCCCGCGGAGCTGCTGCCGATCTCCTCTTCGGGGCATGTCACGCTCGTTCCGTGGCTGCTGAACTGGGACTACACGGAGCTCGACGACGAGCTGCGCAAGTCGTTCGAGGTCGCGCTGCACGCCGGGACCGCCGCGGCGCTGCTGATCACGCTGCGCGGCGAGGTGGCGGACGCGCTGAGCGAGGCGAGTCCCAAGCTGGCATCGCTGATCGCGCTGTCGTTCCTGCCGCCCGCGGTCGTCGGCTACACGCTGGAGCGCCCGATCGAGCGGCACCTGGGCACCCCCGCCACGATCGCCGCTGGGCTGATCGGCGGCGGGCTGGTGATGGGGTACGCGGACCGCCGGGCCCAGGAGCGCGGTGAGGGCGAGGCCGGCCTCGCGGACGCGCTGTGGCTCGGCGTGGCTCAGGCCTGCGCGCTGATGCCCGGCGTCTCGCGCAACGGCGCGACGCTCGCGGCAGCGCGCCTGCGCGGGTTCACGCGGGAGGAGTCAAACCGTCTCTCGCGGCACGTGGCGCTGCCGGTGATCGCCGGCGCGACGCTGCTCAAGGGCGTGCGCCTGGCACGCCGCGGCGTCCCCGAGTCCTCGCGCAAAGCGCTGGCGGCGGGGGCGGCCGCGTCATTCGCCTCGACGCTCTACAGCACGTGGCTGATCCGGCAGGTGGAGCGGGATCGCTCGCTGGCGCCATACGCGGCCTACCGGGTGGGGCTCGGATCGCTGGTGGCGTGGCGGCTGGGGCGCGGCTGGCGCCGGTCTCGATCTTCAACGGTAGATTCCTCAGCCACCGTGGATTCCCCAAGCACCGGGAGATCGCGAAACGCTCCCCCAACCGTAGATTCCGCCGCCACCGGGAGATTGGCGCCAGCCAATCTCCCAGGGGAATCGCGAAGCGATTCCCCTCCCTCACAATAGGGATCACTGCAGATGAGCACCCTGCTCGGAACGACGCTCAACGGTCGCTACAAGCTGGAGGCGCGCATCGGCGTCGGCGGGATGTCAACCGTGTACCGGGCGCTCGACGAGACGCTCCAGCGCCGGGTCGCGATCAAACTGATGAACCGCGAGATCGCCGGCGACGCCGACCAACTCGCACGCTTCCGGCGCGAGGCGCGCGCGGTCGCGCAGCTCTCGCACGCGCACGTGGTCGGCGTGATCGACGCGGGCGAGGACGGCGGCCAGCCGTACATCGTGTTCGAGTACGTCGAGGGCGAGACCTTGAAGGAGCGGATCCGGCGCCTCGGCAGGCTGCCGATCGCCGACTCGGTCGCCTACGCGATCGAGATCGCGCGTGCGCTCGCGGCGGCCCATGCGCGCCAGATCGTGCACCGCGACGTCAAGCCGCAGAACGTGCTGATCGACGAGGAGGGTACCGTCAAGGTCACCGACTTCGGGATCGCTCGCACGCTCGAGGAGGACGGCCTCACGGCCGACGGTCGCGTGCTGGGAACCACCGACTACGTTTCGCCCGAGCAGGCGCTCGGACAGCACGTGACCGGGCAATCGGACATCTACTCGCTCGGCGTCGCCCTCTACGAGATGCTGACCGGCGAGGTTCCGTTCAAGGGCGAGGGCCAGGTGGCGGTCGCGATGAAGCACGTCCGCGAGCCGTTCCCGGACGTCCGTGTCAAGCGCCCGGAGGTGTCGGCCGCGCTCGCAGCCTTGGTCGACAAGGCGACCGCCAAGCGCGTCGAGGAACGTTACGCCAGCACGACCGATTTGATCGGCGACCTCGAGGACGTACTCGCGATCGAGACCGCCCGCGCCGGCCAGGCGACCGGCGAGGTCACGAGCGTCCTGCGCACGCTGCCGTCCGCGAAGCGCCGCCGCGTGCCGTTCGGGGTGCGCCACCGGACACTGGCGCTGCTGTTTGCCGGCGCGGTGCTGCTCGCCGGCGCCGGCGCGGTCGCGTGGCTGGCGCTGGGTAGTTCGCCGGTGCACCACCAAAACCGTCGCGCCGCGCCGCTGTCCTCCGGGCCGCCGACGCCGATCAGCCTGTGCGCAACCTGCGCTCAGGGCTTCAACCCGCTCGGAAGCCCGACCGACGAGTCGCCGAACGCCAGCTACGCGATCGACGGCCAGCCCGGCACCTACTGGCAGACACAGCGCTACTACTCGCTGACGCTCAACAAAGCGGGCACCGGTCTGTACGTCTACACGAGCGTCGAGACCGCCGTCACGCGGCTGCAGATCCTGACCACGACGCCCGGCTTCACCGCCACCATCTACGCGCGCGTCAACGTGCCGCCGCTGGTGGCACCGCCGGGCGCCAACTGGGTGGCGGTATCAGCGCCAACGGTCATCACCTCAACCAAGTCGATCCCGCTCACCACCGACGGTGCGAAGTACAGCTACTACCTGATCTGGATCACCAGCCTAGGCGGCAACGAAACCGTCCACCTCAACGAAGTAACGCTCTACAAATAGCCCAAGCGCTATGAATACTCATAGAAGCCGCGCCCCGCTTTGCGGCCCAGGCGACCGCTGGCGATCATCCGCTTGAGTAGCGGCGGGGCTGCGTACTCGGGGCGCTTGAACTCCTCGTAGAGCGAATCGCAGACGGCTTCAAGGATGTCCAGGCCGATGAAGTCAGCGAGCGTCAGCGGCCCCATCGGGTGTCCGCAGCCGAGCTTCATGCCCTCGTCGATGTCCTCGCGTGAGGCGAACCCCTGCTCGAGCATCCGCACCGCCGCCATCAGGTAGGGCACCAGCAGCAGGTTCACGACGAACCCGCAGCGGTCCTTGGTCGCGATCGGCACCTTACCGAGCCGCTCCACGAACGCTTTCGAGATGGCCATCGTCTCCGCGCTCGTGTCGAGCGCCTGTACGACCTCGACCAGGCCCATCACCGGCACCGGCGAGAAGAAGTGCAACCCGACCACGCGCTCGGGGTGACTGACCTGGTTGGCGAGCTTGGCAATCGCCATCGACGAGGTGTTGGAGGCGATGATCGCTTCCGGGCGCACGAGCGCGTCCATCGCGGTCAGCGCCTGGGTCTTGAACTCCTCGCGCTCGGGCACAGCCTCGATCACGATGTCCGCATCGGCCACACGGCTGATGTCGGTGGTCAACTCGATCCGCTCGCGCGCCGCGTCCGCCACGGCCTGGTCGTACTTCCCGGTCTTCACGGCGCGCTTCATCGACGCGTCGATCTGGCGCCAGGCGCGCTTGATCCCGACGTCGTCGACGTCGGTCGCGACGACCGGAATGCCGGCGACCGCGACCGATTCGGCGATCCCCGCCCCCATGAACCCGGCTCCGACGACGCCGACCTTCTCGATAGTGGTGATGCTCATGATTCCCTCTCCTCATCCCCTAGACTGTCGGCAGCAGCCTACCGGAACGACGGCCGTCGCTGGGGGCGCAAACAGCCCTCAGAAGCTGTGTCGGGCGGCCTCGCTGTGGCGCTCCAGCGCCAGTTTCAGCAGGCGATCCAGCAGCTCGGGATAGGGGATTCCGCTGGCCGCGAACAGTGAACCGAAGACGCTCGTCTGCGTGAACCCGGGCATCGTGTTGAGCTCGTTGACCAGCACGCGGTCACCCTCGACGAAGAAGTCCGCGCGCGCCAGGCCGCTGCAGCCGCTGCGCTTGAACACCTCCACGGCGAGCGCGCGCACGCGCTCACGAACCTCGGGCGAGCAACGCGCCGGCACGATCAGCCGCATCCCCCCGGCGGTGTACTTGGCGTCGTAGTCATACCAGCCCTGCTCGCCCGCCGCCAGCAGGATCTGGCCCGGCTGCGAGGCGATCGGATGCTCGTTACCGAGCACCGAGCACTCCACCTCGAGTCCGCTGCAGGCGGCTTCGACGATCGCCAGCTGGTCATAGGTGAACGCGTCCGTGAGCGCCGCCGGGAGCTCCTCGGCGCGCGCCACGCGCGCGATCCCGACGGATGATCCGAGCCTTGCCGGCTTCACGAACACCGGCAGTCCGAGCGTGGCGAGCTCGTCCAGCACAGCCCCCGGCTCGCTCGCGAAACGCGCCTCCTGCACAGACCGGTAGTCGACCTGCGGGATCCCGGCGTTTGCCATCAGCTCCTTGAACATGACCTTGTCCATGCACAACGCGCTGGCGAGCACGCCGGCGCCGACGTAAGGGGTGCCGAGGCATTCCAGCAGCCCCTGGAGCGTCCCGTCCTCGCCGAACGGCCCGTGCAGCACCGGAAACACCACGTCAACGCCGTCCAACCCGCCGCCCGGCACCACCGGCACCGGCGCGCCGTCCTCGCGCCAGCGGCCGTCGCGGCCGATCTCGATCCGGCGCACGCTGTGACCGGCCTCCAACAAGCCGGCGGCGACCGACGCCGCTGAGGCAAGCGAAACTTCGTGCTCGGAGGAGCGCCCGCCACCGAGCACCGCCACCACAAGCGCGCTCACGTGCCGGTTGTGGTGGTCGTCGTGGACGTGGTCGTACTCGACGTACTGGACGCACTCGGGCTGCTAGTCGTGCTCGCCGTGCTCGACGTGCTCACCGGCGGGGGCGTGGAGGTGCTGCTCTTCGTGGTCGTGGTCGTGGTCACCGGTGCCTTGTACTTGCCGACGACGATCGCGACCGTGCTGCCCTTGCCCGCCGTGCCACCCGCCGGCGACTGCTTGATCACGATCCCGTCCTCGTTCGGTTTGTTGACGACCTCGGTGCTCCGCGCGACGTTGAAGCCGGCGCCCTGCAGGCTACCGGCGGCGGCGCCGGCGAGGTAGCCCGTCACGTTGGGAACCGTCGCGGTCGTCGGCGCGCTCGCGACCACGATCGTCACCGGCGAGCCGGGCTGCACGTAGGTGTCCGCGCTCGGTGTCTGGTCGATCACGTTGCCGACCTGATTGGCGCTGCTTGCCGGCTGGCTGGTCTGGATGACCAGCAGTCCGAGTCCCTTCAGCTCGGCGCTCGCGGCGCCACCGGTGTCGCCGACCATATAGGGCACCGACACCGGCGCCTGGCCGCTGGAGATGTACAGCGTGACGCTCGAGCCGCTGGTGAGCGTCTCGGGGTACTCCGGGTCGGTACCGGTTGCGTCGCCGTTCGGGACGCTTGGCGAGCTCTGCGCGAGCGTCTTGCCGACCGTCAGGTTGGCCTTGATGATCGCCTTCCGCGCGGCGGCCTTGGACAAGCCGGCGACCTGCGGGACTGTGGTCTGGCCGGGACCTTGGGAGACCTTGAGCGTGACGATCGCGCCCGCGTCCACGCGCAGCCCGCCGGTCGGGCTCTGCGCGAACACGGTGCCGCTGGGCTCGCTCGAGGTCTCGTTGATCACGTTCGGGGTGAAGCCGTCATTGGTCACGATCGTGCTCGCGTCGGAGATCGTGTCGCCCACTACCGGCGGCACGCTCGCCTTTGCGGGCCGCGTCAGCAGGTAGGCGGCGGCACCGGCGCCGCCCAGCAACAGCAAGACCACGATCGCCAGCGCCCACGGCCAGAGGCGGGCACCGCCGCGCTGATCTTCGGGGCGACGAGCGCCGTGATCGTCGCTCGGCAGCGCGGCGTCGGCGTCAGCATCGACTTCCGCATCGACTTCCTCGCTGCCGCTGCGTGCCCTCTCGCCCGCGACGGGCTCCTCGCGCCGCGGCAGGACGATCGGGCCCGTGTCGCGCGCGCCCGCGAGCAACGCCCCCGGAAGCGCCGCCTCGGCGGCGGCATTGACCGCCGCCATGCTCGCGGTCATCTCGCCGCGCGCGCTCGACACGATCTCCTCCCGCACCTGCTCGAGCACGCCGATGAACTGCTCCGCGTCCTGCGGGCGGTCCGCGGGCCGCTTGTTGAGCCCCCAGAGGACGACCTGCTCGAGGTCGGGCGGGATGCTCGGGTTCAGTGAGCGCGGCGCGGGCGGCGCTTCGGAAACGTGCTTGAGCGCGACGGTCACGGCCGACTCGGCATCGAACGGAACCGTGCCCGTGAGCATCTCGTAGAGAACCACCGCGATCGAGTACAGGTCCGACTGCTCGCTCACGGCCAGGCCCTGCGCCTGCTCGGGCGAGAGGTACTGGGCGGTGCCCATGATCGAGCCGGTCTCGGTCATGTCCGAGGCGCCCGCGCGGGCGATCCCGAAGTCCGTGACCTTGGCGAAATCGCTGTCGTCGACGATCACGTTGTGAGGCTTCAGGTCACGGTGGATGACGCCGCGCCGGTGCGCAAATCGGGCCGCCTTCAGGATCTGCACGGTGATGTCGATCGCGCGGGTCGGCTCGAGCGGCGCTTCGCGGCGGATCAACTGCTTGAGCGAGCGCCCCGGCAGGTACTCCATCGCGATGTAGTAAGTGTCCTCGAAGGCGCCGCGGTCATATGTGCTGACCACGTTCGGGTGCTGTAGCCCGGCGGCGGCCTGTGCCTCGCGCCGGAAGCGTTCGACGAACCCTGGGTCCGCGGCAAAGCGTCGGTGCAGCAACTTGAGCGCGACCTTGCGACCGAGTTGCTCGTCCTCGGCCAGGAACACGTCGGCCATCCCGCCGGAGCCCAGACGCGAGAGCACCTTGTAGCGCCTGTCGATCAGCGTGCCCAGCTCGATGTCGGTCATTGTCCCTCAGCAAGCAACGTCTTGATCACCTCGGCGGCGATCGGCGCCGCGTAAACCCCACCGTATCCGTTCGGGATGTTCTCCAGCGCGACGGCGACCGCCACGCGCGGATCGGATACCGGTGCAAAGCCGATGAACCAAGGATCGTCGAGGTCCGATCCCGGCGCGCCGATCTGCGCGGTGCCGGTCTTGCCCGCCACCTGAATGCCCTCGAGGTTCGCCGCCGTGCCAGTCCCCTCTTCGACCACGTCGGTCATCATCGCCGTCAGCTCGCTCGCCGCCGAGGGCTTCATCACGCGGCTGTAGACGGTCGGCGAGACGCCTTGCACGACCTGGCCGTACTGGTTTACCGCTTTGGTCGTCAGGTGCGGCGTCATCAGCGTGCCGTGATTCGCGACGGCAGCGGCGACCATCGCCATCTGCAGCGGGGTTACGGCAAGCTTGTCCTGTCCGATCGCCATCCGGCCTACGTCGATCTGCCCGCTCGTGGGCGACAGCAAGCGCCCGCCCAGCTTCTCGCCGCTGGCGGACATCTCGTCCGCCGGGAAGTCGAGCGGCGGCGTCGCGTAGAAGCCGAAGCGCTTCATGTAGGCGGCCATCGTGTCGATGCCGAGCTTGTCGCCGACCTGCGCGAACACGGTGTTGACCGAGTAGGTGAGCGCCTTGGTGAGCGTGATCGGCCCCCAGCTCTGGTTGCCGTCGTTCTCCAGGCTGACACCCGATTCGGTGATCGGCGAGTTGCCGTTGATGATCGACGCCGGCGTGTAGGCGCCGCTGTCGAGCGCGGCGGTGGTGGTCACGATCTTGAACGTCGAGCCCGGCGGGAAGCCCGACTGCAGCGCCGCATCGAACTGGTCGCCGGTGACCGGCGGATTGTCATCGTAGGTCGGGTTCGCGTACAGGACCTTGACGGCGCCGCTGCGGGGATCGAGCGCGACCACCGCCCCGGCGCGACCCGCGAGCTCTCTGGCGGCCAACTGCTGGGCGGTCGGGTCGAGCGTCGTATACACGTCGTTGCCGACCTGGTCGGAGGTGTCGAGCGTGCCGAACACCGAGCCGATGCCGCTCTGGGCACCCACCAGCACGCCATTGCGCGAGAGCTCGAGCCCCGCGTACCGATTCTCATCGGCGACCGCGTAACCGACCGTCTGTGCGAACAGCGACCCGGTTGGATAGCGTCGTGTCCAGGTGCCGCCGCTGGCCGGGACCGACTCGGCCAGGACCGCCCCGTTGTCGGCGAGGATGTGGCCGCGCTTGATCGTCAACCCGATCAGGAACGTGCGCTTGTTGAGTGGATTGTTGTTGAGCGCGGTCGCGTCGAACACGCTCCAGCGCGAGGTGAACACCACCAGCAGGATGAACAACGCGACCACCACCCCGAACAACCGCGCGATCGCCTGGTTCATCTTGCCGCCTCCCGGCGCGCGCGGTCTGAGACCAGCAGCAGCAGTGCCACCAGCACGAAGTTGGCGATGATCGAGGAACCGCCGTAGGAGACGAACGGGAGCGTCACGCCGGTCAGCGGAATCACGCGCGTGACGCCGCCTGCGATCACGAACACCTGCAGCCCGACGATCGTGCTGAGGCCCGCGGCCATCAGCTTCGAGAACGAGTCGGTCGACAGGATCGCGGCCTTGAATCCGCGCGCAATCAGCAGCAGGTAGGTGAGCAGCAGTGCGCAGGCGCCGAACAGCCCGAGCTCCTCGGTGATGACTGCGTAGATCATATCCGTCGATGGCGCCGGGATCAGGTACAGGACCGGATTGGAGCCCGGGATCGTCACCATCGCGCGCCCGAAGCCCTGCCCGAAGAGCCCGCCCGCGGCCTGCGCGAACTGCGCATTGGCGAGCTGATAGCTGCCGCCGGTCGCGTTGTACTCGGCCTTCGTGAACGGGTGCAGCCAGGCAGTGACGCGGGCGTCGATGTGCGGGATGTGCGTGCCGAGATACCACGCGCCAACCCCGAACGCGATCAGCCCGACGAGCACGAACGAGATGCGGTTGGTGGCCACGTACAGGACCGCCAGCAGCCCCCCATAGAACATCAGCGAGGACCCGATGTCGTGCAGGAACACGAGGATCAGCATCGCGATCCCCCAGATCACGAGCACCGGCCCGAGCTGCTTGAGCGGCGGGAACGTGATCCCGAGGATGCGCCGGCCGGATGCCAGCAGCTCGCGGTTGTCTCGCAGGTAGCTGGCGAGGAACAAGACGAGCCCGATCTTTGCGAACTCCGTCGGCTGGAACGCGACCAAGCCGGGGACGTGCACCGCCAGGTAGGCGCCGTTGACCTGATCGCCGATACCCGGCACGCGCGGCAGCACGAGCAGCCCGAGCGACACCGACACGATCAGGTAGCGGTAGTTCTCGAGCTTGCGGTAGTCCCGGAACAGGATCACGGTGGCGGCGAACAGCACCAGCCCCAGCACGAACCACTGCGCCTGCTGGCGGGCGTAGGTGGCGCCGTCGATGCGGTAGACCATCACCAGGCCGAAACAGGCCAACACCGCCACCAGCGGAAACATGTATGGATCCGCATGTGGCAGCGCGATGCGGATGAAGACGTGGCCGGCAACGCACAGCCCGAGGAACACCAGCCCCACCGTCAGCGACGTGCTCGAGATCTGGTTGGTGCGCTGGATGAACAGGGCGGCGAAGCCGGCGGTCACCAGCAGCGACGCTGGAATCAGCCCTGCCAGCTCGCGGTTGCGTGCCTTCATCCGCTGACCTGATCGAGCTCCAGATCGTCGATCAGCTTGGTCGCCGCCGTCTGCGAGTGGAGGTCGTGGTCCAGCAGCGTCCCGCGCCGGTCCGCCGGGATCAGCGACGCCGGCACGCCCGAGACGTAGAACGTCTCGTACAGCCGGATCCCGAACGGAAGCATGTACGGAAAGCCGCGGTACACGGCCACCAGCCCCTGCGCATCGGTGCCCAGGAAGTACAACTGCCGCGACGCGAGGTAACCGCCACCACCGAACAGGAACACGACGATCGAGGCGGAGATGATCGCGATCGTAACCTTCGCCAGGCGGCCAAGCTCGCGCTGTGGCGGGCGGTGCTGCACGAGGCCCTGCGTGCGCGCCAGGCGCGCACGACGCCGCGCCGGCGACGCCGCGCCGGCCTGCGGCGCGGGCCGTCCGCCGTGCGCCGGCTCCAAGCGCAGCTCACCGGCGCGGACCGGGCCCGCAGCGGGCGCACTGACCCCCACCATCGTCGGCTGCTCGCGCTCCGAGACTTCGTCCGGCGGCCCGAAGCGGGTCAGCAGGACAGTGATGTTGTCGCGCCCGCCCGCTTCGTTGGCGGCGTCGATCAGGTGGTCGGCCGCCTCCGGCAGCGACGTCTGGGCCCTCAGGATCGCCGTGATCTGGGGGTCCGACAGCATCGAGGTGAGGCCGTCGCTGCAGAGCAGCAAGACGTCGCCCGCGCGCACCGGATAGCTGCGCGTATCGACCGCGACCTCCGGCTCGGGCCCCAGTGCGCGCGTGATGATCGAGCGTTGCGGGTGCTCCAGCGCCTGCTCCTCGGTCAGCTTGCCGGCCTTGACGAGCTCGTCGACGAGCGAGTGATCCTCGGTCAGGCGCGCGAGCTCACCGGCGCGGAACATGTAGGCGCGACTGTCGCCGACATGCGCGATCGCGAGATGGGCGTCGTCGAGGTAGGCAGCCGTGAGCGTTGTTCCCATGCCGTCGAGCTCGCGTTCTGAGCGCGACAGCGAGTGGATCTCGCGGTTGGCGTCTTGGATGGCCACCGTCAGCCGGCTCTCGGGCGTTCCGTCCGGGGGCAATCCCCGCTCGAACGTCTCCACGGCGATCCGCGAAGCGACCTCTCCGGCGCGCGCGCCGCCCATCCCGTCGGCCACCACGAACAGCGGCGGCTGCGCGTAGCACGCGTCCTCGTTGCCCCGCCGCTGGCGGCCGGTGTCGGTTCGCGCGATCGTCTCTACGGCGCGGAGCATGGCGAGGTGATCGTCATTGGAAGTAGCAGAACTCGCAGTCGGCGATCCTGATGCGATCGCCTTCGTGCAGCAGTTGCGGACCGGCAAGCGGTTCGTCGTTCAGGTAGGTGCCGTTCGTCGATCCCAGGTCTTCGATCACAACTGCGCGTCCTTGGCGCGTGATTCTGGCGTGGCGGGAGGACGCGAACGGATCATCGAGCTGGATTTCGACGTCGCCGCGCCCGAGGGTAGCGCCCTGACTCAGATCGTATGCGATTCCGGGCGAATGCCCCGCGGCGCGCTCGACCACGAGGCGCGGCTCGAAGTCGTCTCCGACCACCATTGGCTCCTGAATGACGGCGTGCATGCTCGTCGTCTCCGGGGACCAGGCGGCGGCGCGGCGCGAGCCGCGGCGCAGGTCGAAGAACGAGCTCAGCGCGACCCACGCCAGGAACAGATACAGCACCGCCAGGAAGATGAACTTGAGACCGACCGACACTGGACCGAGCACGGCGCCTACTCCACGTCGAAGGTGATCACCGAAGTGCCCACCTCGATCGTGTCACCGGGCGCGAGTGGCTCGGGTCGCTCGATCCGCCGGCCGTTGAGGATCGAGCCGTTGGTCGAGCCGAGGTCGACCAGCACCCAACCGTTGGCACGCGGGCGCACCTCGGCGTGCTGGCGCGAGACGTTGGGGTCCTCGACGACCACGTCGCACTGGCGGCTGCGGCCGATCGTCGCGCCGGTCGGGCCGACCAGCAAACGCCTGCCGGCGACCAGCAGCACCGCCCGGCGCTTGACCGCCGGCGCGCCGGCGCCGGCGCCGACGCTGCCATAGACGACCGTGTGCCCGTCCTGCTCGGGTATCGAAGACTCGCCGTGCTCGGGGTTCACGACGCCGGTCTGGATGCCGAACTGACCGAGACCGAGCCGCGCGTCGGTCTCGAACTCGATCACCGGGCGGGCGATCAGCGCCAGCCGCTCGCGGCGCGCGTGCTCGAGCAGGTACGCCGCCAGCTCGTCGGCCAGGTTGTCCTCGTATCCCTCGAATTGCGCACGGTCACGCGGCGACAGGTACACGCGGTACTCGTTCGGGACATACGTACGCGACACCGAGTAGGCCTTGTGCTGATCCATCTCGCGCGCGAGCTTACGCGCCAGCTCCACAGGCCTGACCTCGGAGCGAAAGGCACGACTGAACGTGCCCTCCACAAGGCCGGCGATCTTGCTCTCGAGACTTCTGAGGACGCTCATGAAAGGACGCTCCCTGATCGTCCATGCTACGAAACTCGTGGCCCGGCTAGATGCGCGCGCCGGCGCAGCTGACCGTAGCGCAGCAGCCAAGGGGCCACCACGACCGCGGCACCGAGCACCAGGCCGGCAAGCGCTCCCCGCGGTGCGCCAGCGGGCGCACCGCCTGAGCCCAGCGCCATCGTCTGTTCGACGCCGAGCAGCGTCGCCGCCGCCCACAGCACCGCCACCGCGCCGTCGAGGACGCGCGAGCGGCCGCGCACGATCAGCGGCGCGAGCGCCGCCGCCAGCGCCCACACGGCCGCCCCAGCCGGGACGTCCGCGTGGAGCATCACCAGCACGACGTCGTGCAGGGTGATCTCGAGCGAGCCCTCCCACGCGGCCGCGGGCGGATACGCTGGGCGCACCGGCGCGTAGAGGGTGGTGCCGGTGAACGCGGCCGCCGCCGAGCACCACACGAAGCCGGCGGCGCCGAGCGCGGCGCGCTGCCACAGACGCTTGCCGCTGCGTCCACACAGCGCCGGCCAGGCGCCCGCCAGCGACACCGATCCGAGCAGGACCGCGCCACACGGAAGCGTCCACGAGCCGCCCTGGCGGGGCATCGCCGCGACGGTCAGCGCCAGCACGATCAGCGCCAGCAGGGCGCCACCGGGCATTCCCTGGGTGATCGCGATCACGGCCAGCGCCAGCCCGCCGAGCAGCGTCCCGAGCCGCGGCGCTGCCAGCGTGGCGCCCGCCGCCAGCAGCGCAGCAGCGGGCGGCGCGAGCGGCGGCTGCACGAGCAGATGCGTGCACAGCCACCATGTCGTCAGTGCCGCCGACAGCGACCCGAGCGCGCGCGCGGGCCAGCCGCTCAAAGCGGCCGCGGGCGGCGCGCTCGCGGCGCCGGCTGGGCGCAAGCGCCGCGGGTGGGTTCGCGTCTCGCCGGCCTGCGGGCCGGCGAGCTCCCCCGGCGCATCCAGCCATTCCGGTCCCGGATCGGCGAGCGCTTCGTCGGGCGCGCGCGCAGCGCGCCCCAGCCAGTCGCTGCCGGTGATCACACCGGGGTGCTCGCCGGCGTGCGCCAGAGCCTCCGTGAGCGCCAGCGCCAGCTCCTGCAGGGTGCCGCGGGCGCGCGGATCCGGAGCCAGCGCGCGGTCGACGGCAGCGCCGAGGGCTGGGCTCAGCGCCCGGCGCTGGCGGCGCAGGGGCGGCAGCGGGCGCGGGCGGGCCGCTGCCGCGCCACCCGTTGCGCCCACGCGGGCGCGGCGGCGCGCAGCAGCTGGGTTGACTCCGCAAAGTGCTTCGTAGACCACAAGCGCGAGCGCGTACAGGTCGGTGCCGGCGTCGGCCTCACGCCCTAGCAGCTGCTCGGGGGCCATGTACGCCGCTGTCCCGACGACGTCACCGGTAGCGGTGAGAGTGTCGTCGTCGAGCACCCTGGCGACGCCGAAATCGGTCAGCTTGGCCCGCGCTCCGGCGCTGGCGGGACGAGCCGGCACGAGGATGTTCGATGGCTTCACGTCGCGGTGGATCACGCCCTGCGCGTGCGCGTGCGCGAGCGCCTCGCACACCGACAGCGAGATCTCGAGGATGTCGCGGTCTGAGCACCGGCCGGCGTCGAGCTGTGCGCGCAGCGTCTTACCTCGCACCAGCTCTGAGACGAGATAGGCGCGGTGCTCGTCGACCGCGGCCTCGTACAGCATCACGATCGCGGGGTGCGAGAGCCGAGCGGCGGCGCGCGCCTCGCGCTCGAAGCGGGCGAAGTCGACGCGGGCGCGCTGCAGGACCTTGACGGCCACATCGCGCTGCAGGCGCTCGTCACGGGCGGCCCAGACGGTTCCGAAGCCCCCCGTTCCAAGCGTTCGCGCCAGCAGATAGCGCTCGAGTACGAGTTCAGTGGTCATGTAATGGTCACTACTGGTCCCTTTTCCACGCAGGGCGCTCGCGACCTGCGCCGAATAGGCGCGTAAGCGGTGCATGACCGGTTGCGCGAGTTGCAAATCGGTCTGGCACCCAGGTCATACTCACACTTTGAAATTTCCGCAAGGAGCGAGATCTTGTCCTTCTTCGACGAGGCGGACGAGTCGCCCCGCCGGCCCCCGCGTTCGGAGCCGCGGCAGCGACGCCCATCGGGGCGCGGAGGCCCACCACGAAACCAGCAGTCGATCCAGGCGCGGCGGATCATCGCGGCGTTCGTGGTCTTGGTCGTGATCGTGCTGGCGGCACTGGGCATCCACAGCTGCCAGGTCACCCAGACCGACAACTCGCTCAAGGATTACAACACCAGCGTGCGGGTGCTGATAGCGCAGTCCAACACGACCGGCGACACCGTCTACAAGCTGCTTTCGGCCCGCGCCAGCACCAGCAACGAAGATCAGCTGGCGTTGTCGCTGCACGATGCGCGCAACGCCGCCGCCAGCCAGCTGTCGAGCGCTCAGAATCTGAGCGTCCCGGGCGCGATGAGCACCGCCCAGCAGAACCTGGTGCTGGCGCTGCAGATGCGTCGCGACGCGATTGCGACGATCGGCGAGCAGATCGAGGCTGCCGTTGGCACCACCACCCGCGAGGCTGCGATCGACGC
Source organism: uncultured Solirubrobacterales bacterium (assembly GCA_963709135.1). Lineage (GTDB taxonomy): Bacteria > Actinomycetota > Thermoleophilia > Solirubrobacterales > Solirubrobacteraceae > Palsa-465. The sequence continues at coordinate 157,085 of CAVPVI010000020.1, forward strand.
GATCGCGAGCGCGGGTTCGCAGATCTTCGCCTCCGACGTGATCTACAAGGATTACGTCCTGCCGGAGATTGTGGGAGCGCTGCAGGCGGCGGGGATCGCGGTGGGCGGCGCCAACGGGCAGGTGCTCAACGGCGGGCAGGTGATCTCCGACCTCGGCTGGTTGAACCCGAGCTTCATTTCGACCGAGCTCGGCCTGACGCTGCCGAGCAGCGCCTCCTCGCACCCGTTCGTAGCCGGCCTGCACGGCCATTCGCTGAACTCCGTCAGCGTCTCAGGGGTGACGCTCAGCCCGTCGCCGGCGAGCAACTCGCCGATCCCGTCGAGTCCGCCGCCCACGTTCACGCTGAAGCTCACCAACGGCGGCGATTTCGACGAGTACAACGTCGTCTGCAAGGTCTCGATCTCGAACCTCAGCGACACCGGCAGCTCCACGATCGCCGAGACGACGCCCAACGAGACCACGACTTGTCCGGTGACGCTGCCCTCGGCGCCGACGCCCGGCTCCTACACGGTGACCGCCGAAGTCGTGCCGGTGGAGGGCGAGTCAAATACGGCCAACAACTACCTCAAGTTCTCGATCACGTTCAGCTGACGTCGCGCGCGCCCTGACGGTCGATCCGCCTATCCTTGGCGGCGTGAATGATCTCTCCAGCACCGCCGGGGTCGTCGCGCTCGCCGCCGGCGCGATCGCCGTCGTCGGGCTCGCGACTTCCGCCAGCCTGGCGGTAGCTCTGCGCCGCGTGCGCAGCGCCCAGCGGGTCGTGCTCGGTGACAGCGAGCAGGATCTGGTCTCGCATGCCGCCCGGCTGGCGCAGGAGTTCCGCTCGCTGACCGACTACGTCCAGGACGTCGCCACCCATCTGGACGCACGCGTCACCGAAGCGCAGGAGCGGCTCGACGGCACGGTCGCCTACCGCGGGCTGCTTCGTTACGACGCCTACGGCGAGATGTCCGGGCGCCAGTCGTGGTCGATCGCGCTGCTCGACGAGCACCGCTCGGGCATCCTGCTGTCCTCGATCCACCACCGCGATTCCGCTCGCCTGTACGCCAAGCAAGTGCACGCCGGCAAGCCCGAGCTGGAGCTCTCACCGGAGGAGGATGAGGCGATCCGGCTGGCTCTGCACGGCGACCCGGACGCCGCCGAGACGTGAAGGCGGGCGCGGCGCGTGCGGCTCGCGCGGCCATGCGGATCGGCTACTTCGGCCCCGAGGGCACCTTCACGCACGAAGCCGTCGCGGCCGCGACACGCGCCGAGAATGTCGAGTTGGTGCCTTTGCGCACGATCCACGACACGGTGCTGGCGGTTCACGACAAGCTCGTCGAGCGCGCGCTCGTGCCGATCGAGAACTCGCTCGAGGGCTCGGTCAACGCGACGCTCGACACGCTGGCGATCGAGACCGACGATGTCGAGATCGTCGGGGAGCTCGTGCACCCGATCCGGCAGTGCCTGATCGCGCGGCGGCCGCTGGCGCTGGCCGAGGTCGAGGTGGTCGTCTCGCATCCGCAACCGCTCGGGCAGTGCAGCCGCTTTCTGCGCACCGAACTGCCCCAGGCGCGCGTGCTGGCGGCGGCCTCGAGCGCAGAAGCGGTTCGCTTGGTCGCCGAGCGCGACGAGCGCTGGGCCGCGCTCGGGACCGCGCGTGCGGCGCAAGTGCACGACTGCGCGGTGCTGCGAGCCGGCGTCGAGGACTTCGCAGGCAACGAGACGCGGTTCGTGTGGCTGGCGCTCGCCGGAGCCCCCACGCGCGGCGTCCGGCGCCCGCCGTTCAAGACAGCGATTGTCTTCTGGGGCGCCGGGTCGGACTCCCCCGGCTGGCTTGTCGCCTGCCTCTCGGAGCTCGCCTCGCGCGGCGTGAACCTGACCAGGATCGAGTCGCGGCCGCGCAAGCGGGGACTCGGCAGCTACATGTTCTTTGCCGACCTCGAAGGAAGCCAGGACGATTTGCACGTGTCGTCAGCGCTGGCGGCATTGCGCGGCCATGTCGAGGTGCTGCGAGTGCTCGGCTCATTCCCGGCCGCCCAGGCGTGATGCACCGCTAGAATTCCCGGTGCGATGGGCTCTCCGATACCAGCGCCTGGTTGGTCCGCGCCGCCCCTCGAGCACCAGCGGCGCGGGCCTGAAGTTGGGCGGGTGCTCGTCCTCAACGCGACCTACGAACCGGTCAACGTCTGTACGGTGCGGCGGGCGGTGGTGCTCCTGCTCAAGCAGAAGGCCGAGCTGCTCGAGCGCGCCGAATGGGAGATTCATGCCGCCAGCACGACGCTCGCGCGCCCGGTCGTGATCCGGCTGGTCAGCTATGTGAGGATCCCGCGTGACACGCACCGCCGCAAGATCACCCGCCGCGCGGTGTTCGCGCGCGACAACTGGACCTGCCAGTACTGCGGCGCGCGCGCGCAGCTGACGGTCGACCATGTGGTGCCGCGTTCCAAGGGCGGAGCCTCCACCTGGGACAACATCGTCGCCTCTTGCGCTCCCTGCAACCGCCGCAAGGGCGACGCGCTGCCGCGACAGGCCGGCATGCACCTACGCAGCCAGCCGCGCACGCCCAGTCCGCATGTGTTCATCCAGGTCGCGAGCCCGACGATTCCCGCCGCCTGGCGACAGTATCTGGCCGCGTGACGCCTGCCTGAGCGCCTGCTGGCGTGAGCAGCCTGCGGGTTCGCTAAGCTGCATCCACCAGAGAAAGGAGGTGGTCCGTCCTGTCTGACAGTAATTGCGGGACCCTGGAGGTGTCCGTCCGTTAGGTCGGAGGCTGACCCCGCTTAGCGGAGTCCCAACCGGACACCGCTGCGCCGGGAGCCGGGATTGGTCCCGCCCGGCAGCTTTACCCCGGTGCGGAAAGCCAGCCAAGAAGTTCCCGCGAGGGGCGCCGCCGTCGACGGCGCCCCTCGCTCATTACGGGCACGCGCGCCCTAAGCTATTGCTCATGTGCCGAAACATCCGGACCCTCTACAACTTCGAGCCGCCCGCCAGCAGCGCCGAAATCGACGCGGCCGCACTCCAATACGTCCGCAAGATCAGCGGCTTCACGAAGCCCTCACGCGCCAACGAGGAGGCTTTCGCCCGCGCCGTTAACGACGTCTCGGCCGCCTCGGCCCGGCTGCTTGCGGAGCTGCAGACGACAGCCGCACCGCGTGACCGCGAGGTTCAGGCCGCCCTCGCGCGCGCAACTGCCGCCAAGCGCTACGCCGCTTAGGGCGCCTTAGAGCCTGGTCGGGCCCCGTTACTCGTCGATCGCCGGTGCCGTAGCGGGGTCGGACTCGACCACGAGCGCGACCGCACTGACCTGGTCGTCGTCACGGATGTTCATCACCCTGACGCCCTGCGAGGAGCGCCCATAGCGATTGATGCCGCGTACCGAGGTTCGCTGCACCATCCCGTTTTGCGAGATGAAGACGAGCTCCTGGTGCTCACGTACGACCAGGGCGCCGGCGAGCGCGCCCTTGTTCTCAGTCAGGGTGATCGTCTTGACGCCCATCGTCCCGCGTCCCTTGACCGGGTAGTCGGAGATCGCCGTGCGCTTGCCGTAGCCGTTCTCGGTCACAACCAGCAGCTCCTGATCGTCGCGCGCCACGTCCATCGCCAGCAGGGCGTTGCCGCGGTGGCTGACGTTCATGCCGCGCACGCCGCTCGTGTCGCGCCCCATCGACCGCACCTGCGCCTCGCTGAAACGCGCCGCCTGTCCGGAGCGCGAGACCATGATGATGTCGTCCTGCCCGCTGGTGCGGCGCACGGCGATCAGCTCATCTTCGTCACGGATGTTTATCGCAATGATTCCGTCGGCCTTGATCGGCGTGTTGTAAGCGAGGAACTCGGTCTTCTTGATCAGGCCGTCGCGGGTCGCGAACACGAGGTACCTGCCCTCGGTGAAGTCGCGGGTAGACAGCACCGATTGCACGCGTTCGCCTTCCCTCAGGGGCAGCAGATTGACCAGCGCCCGGCCCTTCGCGGTGCGCGAGGCCTCGGGCAGCTCGTAGACCTTGAGACGATACACCTTTCCGCGGTTGGTAAAGAACAGCAGGTAGTCGTGCGTGGAGGACACAAACAGGTGCTCGATGTAGTCCTCATCTTTCATGTCCATGCCCGTCACCCCGACGCCGCCGCGGCGCTGCTGGCGATAGGTCGACAGCGGCAGCGACTTGATGTAGCCCGAGTGGGTGATCGAGATCACCATCTGCTGATCGGCGATCAGGTCTTCGATGTCGATCTCGCCCTCGGCGTGCGCGATCTCGGTGCGGCGCTCGTCCCCGTAGGCGTCTGCGATCTCACGCAACTCGTCCTTGATCAATGCGGTCACGCGGTTCTCGTCGCCGAGGATCTCGCGCAGCTCCTTGATTCGCTCCAGCAGGTCGGCGTGGTCGCGCTTGATCTTGTCCGCCTCGAGCGCGGTCAGGCGGCTCAAGGTCAGCTGCAGGATCGCCTGCGCCTGGATCAGCGTCAACTCGAAGCGCTCGATCAGGCCGTTGCGCGCGGACTCGGGGTCACGCGAGGCTCGGATCAGCGCGATCACCTCGTCGAGGTTCGCGAGCGCGACCAGTAGTCCCTCCAACACATGCGCGCGCTCCTCGGCGCGGCGCAGCTCGTACTTCGTACGGCGGATGATCACCTCACGCTGGTGATCGACGTAGTGGCCGATCACCTCACGCAGCGACAGCGTGCGCGGGACGTTGTCGACGAGCGCCACCATGTTGACCCCGAACGTCGCCTGCATTGGTGTGTGCTTGTAGAGCTTGTTGAGCACGACCTTCGGAATCACGCCGCGCTTGAGCTCGATCACAAGCCGCATGCCCTTGTCGCTGGAGTGATCCTCGATGTCGCTGATCTCGGGGATCTTCTTCTGGTGCACGAGCTCGGCGATCTTGTCGATCAGGTTGCCCTGTCCGCCCTTCTTCACCTGATAAGGCAACTCCGTGACGATGATCGCCTCCTTGCCTTGGGGCAAGGGCTCGACGTGTGCTCGAGCTTGAACCCGGACGCGGCCGCGGCCGGTCGCGTAGGCGTCGCGGATCCCGGCGCTGCCGAGAATGATCCCGCCGGTCGGAAAATCGGGACCTTTCATGTAACGCATCAAACCGTCAACGTCGATCGCAGGGTCATCCATGTAGGCGATCACGGCCTTGACGGTCTCGCGCAGGTTGTGCGGCGGGATGTTCGTCGCCATCCCCACCGCGATGCCAGACGCGCCGTTGACGAGTAGGTTCGGGAAACGCGACGGCAGCACCAACGGCTCCTGGTTCTTGCCGTCGTAGTTAGGCGCGAAGTCGACCGTGTCGGCGTCGAGATCGCGCAGCATCTCGCTCGACAGGCGCGCCAGGCGCGCCTCCGTGTAGCGCATCGCCGCCGCCGGATCGTCGTCGATCGAGCCGAAATTGCCCTGGCCGTCGACCAGCATGTAGCGCATCGAGAAATCCTGCGCCAAGCGCACGAGCGTGTCGTAGATCGCCGAGTCCCCATGCGGGTGATACTTGCCCATCACCTCGCCGACGATCCGTGAGCACTTCGCGCGAGACTGGTTCCAGCGCACCCCCATCTCGCTCATCGCATACAGCACGCGGCGGTGCACGGGCTTCAGCCCGTCGCGCACGTCGGGCAGAGCACGCCCGACGATCACCGACATCGCGTAGTCGAGGTAAGCGGAGCGCATCTCCTCCTCGAGGCCGCGCGGCTCGATGTTGCCGCCGCTCAGCGTGTCCATCGTGGCCATCGCTTCACACGTCCAGGTTCGCTACGAGACGGGCGTTGTCCTCGATGAACTGGCGCCGCGGCTCCACCTGATCGCCCATCAGCATCGAGAACACCTTGTCCGCGGCCGCCGCATCCTCGACCGTCACGCGAACGAGTGTGCGCCGCGCCGGGTCCATCGTGGTATCGCGCAGCTGATCGGGATTCATCTCGCCCAACCCCTTGAAGCGGTTCACGTCGACGCCACGCCCTGCCAGATCCAGTACCGCGCGACGCAACTCCCCGAAGGTCAGCGCGTCGGCATGATGATCGCCCAGCGTCACCGTGAATGGCGGCGTTCCCGCGGTACTCACGAGCTGCTCGTGCATGCGCAGAAGTTGCCGGTACTCGCTCGCATCGAACAGGCCCCGGCGCAGATGGTGCGTGCGCGCCAGACCGCTCTTGCCCTCGACCGCCCGCAGCACGATCTCAACCGCGTCCTGCGACAGGATCGTCGTCGCGTAGGGGTGAGCGTTGGCCAGCGTGCTGCGCGCGAACTGCGCCAGCCCGCCAGCATCGCTCACCTGGTCGTCCAAGATCCCCGACTCCTCCACGAACACGACCGTGTCGTGGCCGTAGCTGCGGCGCAGCGCCGACGCCCACCCCTCGTACTGCTTCAGCAGCTTCCCGAAGCGCTGCCAGCGCAGGTCGGTCAGGCTGAAGCGCGCGTTGTGGCGATCGAAGATCTGCAGCCGATCGAGCTTCCCCTCCAGCAGGATCTGCTCGAGCTCGGATTCCTTTTCGATGTAACGCTCCGACTTGCCGGACTTCAACCGGTACAGCGGCGGCTTCGCGATGTACACGTAGCCGGCGTCGATCAACTCCGCCATCTCGCGGAACAGCAGCGTCAGCACAAGTGTCCGGATGTGAGCGCCGTCCACGTCGGCGTCCGTCATCAGGATCACCTTGTGGTAACGCGCATTGTCGATGTTGAACTCGTCGCGCACGCCCGTTCCGATGGCCGTGATCAACGCCTGGATCTCCAGGTTCTGCAGCACCTTGTCGATCCGGCTCTTCTCGACGTTCAGGATCTTGCCGCGTAGCGGCAACACGGCCTGCACGGAGCGGTCCCGGCCCTGCTTCGCAGAACCGCCGGCGGAGTCGCCCTCGACAACGAAGATCTCGCACAACGAAGGGTCCTTCACAGAGCAGTCAGCGAGCTTGCCCGGTAGGCGCGAGTTCTCCAGCGCCGACTTACGCCGCGTCAGGTCACGAGCTTTGCGAGCCGCAGCACGAGCCTGGGCAGCGGAGACCGCCTTCTTGATGACCGCGCTCGCGTCGCGCGGATTCTCCTCCAGGTACTCGCTGAGACGCTCGTAGACGACCGAATGAACGAACCCCTGCATCCCCGGGTTTCCCAGCTTCGTCTTTGTCTGCCCTTCGAACTGCGGATCGCTCAGCTTCGCCGAGACGATCGCGGTCAAGCCCTCACGCACGTCTTCGCCACTTAACGCGTCGTCCTTCTCCTTCTTCAGCAGGCCCTTCTCCCAGGCGTACTTGTTGAGCGCGGACGTGAGCGCCGAGCGAAAACCGGACAGGTGCGAACCGCCCTCGTGCGTGTTGATGTTGTTGGCGAACGAGAACACCGACTCCTGGTAGGAGGCGTTCCACTGCATGGCTACTTCGACGGCACCCTCGTCGCTCTCGCCCGTAAACGAGATCACCCGCTTGTGCACGGGCTCCTTGTTCTCGTTCACGTAGCTGACGAAATCTACGATCCCGCCCTCGTACATGAACTCGACCTGCTGGCCGTCACCGCGTTCATCGAGCACCGATATCTTCAAGCCGCGCGTCAGGAACGCCGTCTCGCGCATACGCTCCTCGAGCACCTTGAAGTCGTAGTCGAGCGCCTCGAAGATGTCGGAATCCGCCAGGAACGTTATGGTCGTTCCCGTCTCCCTGGTTGGTTCTCCACGCTCCAATGGGGCGACCGGCTTGCCCCGTTCGTAGGTCTGCCGCCAGGCGTAGCCGTCGCGCCGGACTTCTACGTCGAGCCGCTCCGACAACGCGTTCACAACGGAGACACCCACCCCATGCAAGCCGCCAGACACCTTGTAGCCGCCGCCGTCCCCAAACTTACCCCCGGCGTGCAAGACGGTCAGAACCACCTCGAGCGCGGGCCGCTGCTCCTTCTCCATGATCGCCACCGGAATCCCGCGACCGTTGTCGACGACCGTCACCGAATTGTCGGGATGGATCACGACCGATACCTCGTCGCAATAACCGGCCAACGCTTCGTCGACCGAGTTGTCGACGACTTCGTACACGAGGTGGTGCAACCCGCGGGCGCCGGTGGAGCCGATGTACATCCCGGGGCGCTTGCGAACGGCTTCGAGGCCCTCCAGGACCGTGATGTCTTGCGCGTCGTAGCTGGTTTCCGTACTGGGGCGCCGCTGAGCGCCGTCCTGGTTCGTCAACAATCCTCCGATTGACGTCGCGACGCCCCGGCACCACGAATCCGATCGGGCACCGGGGCGTCGAAAAATGACACTTCTGACAATAGCACAGAAACCGACCCATCAACAGTCTCGAGGTGTGAAGTTTTGCCTGCAAATTGTCACAAAACTGCAACTCCCATGCGATCGCGCAGGGTAATCATCGAGTCGATCTGCATCGCAGGCTTCGCAGTCGGCCGCGGCTGAGATCGCGATTCAATCGCTCGAGGATCGCCGGCGCCATCAGATCGAGCTCCTGGGCCCACACCGAGCCCGAGCACACCACCGTTAGAACGCCGCCGTGGACGGTTACAGGCTCAGCCTCGACTGCGATCACTTCGCCGACGGATTGCGGCCAGATCGCTTGTATCTCCGCCAGCAACGTGTCCGGCTCCCAGGTTCTACGGAGGCGCACGAGGGCGTCGCCGATCTGTCGTGGTGAGCGCCGATGGTGGCTCACGGCGCCAACGCTTCTTCGAGCACCGTCCCGGCTTCGACAGCCAAGCGCGTGACCCCTCCCTGATGCGCACCGGGCACATGCTCCAGGTCCGTGGTGGTGATCAGGCATTGACCGCCGCGCGCGCGCAACAGCCCGATCAGAGCCGCACGCCGGCTCTCATCGAGCTCGCTCATCACGTCGTCGAGCAACAACAGCGGCGCGGCCCCACGATGCTCCGCGAGGATCTCCCGCTCGGCCAACAGCAACGACAGCAACGCCAGCCGCTGCTGCCCCTGCGAGCCGTAGGCCCGCAGCTCACGTCCACCCCGTGAGATCGAGACGTCGTCACGGTGGGGCCCATGTGTGCTGAAGCCGCGCTCCAGGTCTGCTGGCAGACGTTCACGCAACTCCCCCACGAGACCCTCCTCGTGTTGTGCGCGCGAGCGGGGCCGGTATGCGATCGAAGCCTCCTCGTCCAAGCCGAGCTCGCGGGCGATCCCGGCGAATCGCGACGCGATCGCCTCCAGGGCCAGTCGCCGGTCGGCCATGAGTTGGACGCCGGCGTGAGCGAGTTGCTGATCCCACGCGCCGATCGCTTGCCTCCCGCTATGACCGGACCTGATCCTGACAAGCAGCGCGTTGCGCTGCGCGAGCGCCTGTGCGTACGCATGTCTGGTAGCGGCGCGAGCCGGCCAGAGCGCACTCACGAACCGATCCAGATGGGCGCGGCGGACGGCAGGCACGCCCTTGACCAACTCCAAGCGGTCCGGCAGGAACACGCTGACAAGTGGCCGTTGCTCAACGTCCAGGAGACGTTCCACGCCGGCGCCATCCAGCGACATGCGCTTGGGCTGTCCGGGAGCGAATCCGACGGCAAGCTCGTGCTCGCCGGCCCGGTCGGCGGTCCGCACCACGACCCGGGCGGCGCTTGCCCCGAACCTCACAACCTCCCGCTCGTTGCGGGTCCGGCAAGAGCACCCAGTGCAACCGAAGTACAGAGCTTCGAGCAGGTTCGTCTTGCCGGCGCCATTGGCTCCCGACAGCACCGTGAGCCCGGCGCCAAGCCTCGTGCATGCATCCGCGTAACCGCGGAAGTCACGCACGGAGATCGACAGCACCTGCATCCAGAGCGCCCAAGTCCAGCTCAGACATTGAGGCGGATCGGCATGATCAGATACAGGAAGCCACTGCCGTCGCCGGACTCGAGCAACCCCGGCCGCAACGGGCTGATCAGCTTCAGCACGACATCGCCATCCTCGATCGCATCAAGCCCGTCACGCAGAAACTCAGGGTTGAAACCGATCTCGAGCGGTTCCCCTTGAAACGGCACAGGCAGCGACTCACGCGCCTCGCCGACATCGGGAGTCTGCGAGGACACCGTCAACTCACCTGGGGTGAACGACAGCCGCAACGGCGCGTTCTTCTGCGCCAGGAGGCTGATCCGCCGAACCACGTCCCGCAACTCGGCTCCCGAGATGCGCAACTCATGCTCGAAGCTATCGGGTAGCAACTGTCGGTAGTTGGGGAACTGCCCATCGATCAGGCGTGAGGACAGGACCACCTGGCCGAGCACGAACACGACCTGGTTCTGACGCACGCTGAGCGTGATCTCCTCCTCGGTCGAATGGCTCGCGATCCTGGACAGCTCCTGCAACGCCCTGGCCGGAACATTGACCTCGAACGCCGCCGCCAGCGTCACCGGGAGCGTCGTCTCCTTGACGCTCAAGCGGTACGAATCGGTCGCGACCATCGTCACCTCGGAGCCGGACGCAGACACTAGGATGCCCGTCAGCACCGGGCGTGTCTCGTCGTGCGAGGCAGATCCTGCGACTTTCAGGATCGTGCTGACGAACGCGGCCGCAGGAAGGGCAACTGCGGTCGCCGAGTCCGGCTCGGGAAACGGTGGAAAGTCTTCAGCGTGCAACGTTCGGATATGGAAAGTGGCGTTGCCTGACACGATCTCGACGTCCCGCTCCGTGGCACGGAGCTCCAGCGAAACCGTGCTCGAGGGAAGTGAACGGACAACATCGACGAGCAGCCGCGCAGGCAGGATCACGGTGCCCTTGCGCTCCACTTCGGCGTCCAACGGCACGCGCAAGCTCACCTCCGTATCGGTTGCGCGCAACTCGCAGGTGGACTCGGCAGCCGCCAGCTGAACCCCGGACAGAGCCTGGATGGCGCTGCGCGTGGAGGCGACCCGCGTGACCGTCTGGAGCTGGCTGAGGAAGGCGTCTCGCTCTAGGGAGATCTTCACGATGAATACCTCAAGAAGAAGGACTTAGAAGTCATAGTGCGAAGGGGCTTGTTGAAAAGCCCGAGTTTTCGCGGAAATAGCGACGGAGTAGCGATATCGGTGAGATCGCCCAGTCTGTCAACAACAGCGGTCGTCAAAGGCTTCCAGGCGCGAGGATCGCCCTGAGCGCCGCGAGTTCGCCGGCTGCGTCGCGATCGCCGGCGATCTTGTCGGAAACCCGCCGGCAGGCGTTGAGAACGGTCGCGTGGCTGCGCCCACCGAATGCCGCACCGATCGCGGTGAGGGGCTCCGTGGTGAGTTCGCGAGCGAGCGCGATCGCCAAGTGGCGCGGCCAAGCCACGGCGGCAGCTCGCGATGAGGACGCGAGATCCGTTGGAGTGAGGTGGAAGAAGTCTGCAACTGCGCTCTGAATGTCCGCGATCTGCAACGCTGGCTCGGACTCCGCAAGCGGGCGGATCTCATCGAGGATGCGCCGCGTGAGGTCGGTGTCGATCGGATGTCCGGTGAGGGAGTGGTTGGCAACGAGCCTGATCAGGGCTCCTTCGAGCGTACGGATGTTGTCGGTGATCCGGTCGGCGATCATGTCGATCACGGCGGTGTCGGCGATCGCGATCTCGTCGAGAGCGACGCGTTTGCGGAGGATCGCGACCCGGGTGGCATGATCAGGCGGTGTGATCTCGGCGACCAGGCCGGACTGGAAGCGGTCACGGAGGCGCTCTTCGATCGCGATCAACTGGGTCGGGAGGCGGTCGCAGGTGAGCACGAGTTGGCGTCCGGAGTCGTACACGGCGTTGAAGGTGTGGAAGAACTCCTCCTCGGTCTTCACTTTGCTGGCCAGGAATTGGACGTCGTCGATCAGGAGCACGTCGACATTGCGGTAGATGTGCTTGAAGCGCTCGAGCGATCTGCTCTGTAACGCCGCGAGGAAGCTGTTGGTAAACGCCTCGACGGTCATGTAGTGCACGTCAGTCGTGGCGCTGAAGGTGGCGAGGTAGTTGGCGATCGCATGTAGGAGATGGGTCTTGCCAAGACCGGGCGGCCCGTGTAGGAAAAGCGGGTTGTAGGCGTGGCCGGGGTTCTCGGCAACGGCAAGCGCGGCGGCGTGGGCTAGGCGGTTGCCCTCGCCCATCACGAACTGGGCGAAGTTGTAGCGCGGGTTGAACTGCGCGACGGTTTCGATCGGGACGGGCGCGGAGTCGGCGGGATGCGAGATGGCGCGCGCGGATGGCTCGCTCGTGAAATAGACGCGGGCAGCCGGCCCAAGGACAGCTTTGGCGGACTGCTCGATGACCTTGGTGAAGCGATCTGAGATCCAGGCTTGAGTTTCACGAGGGGCTTGGAGGAGCAGAACGGAGCCGTCCCAGGCGGCTACATCGACGCTCGCAAGCCAGATATCGAAGGTGGAGTCCCCGACCGTCCGGCGGAGGTCCTCGCGGATCTGGCGCCAGGCGCGAAGGAGCTCGAGATGCGCAGGTAGCTCCAAGCTGCTCCTTGATGGCAGGGGATTGATACTTGTGCAGAGGTCCGAGGCGGGGCCTGGGCGGGCGAATATACCAACGCCGGAGTGGCCGGGATCGAGCTTCGCCCGGGGTGTTGGCGCAAAGCGCGGGAAAAATGACGCGGGAGTGATGCCCGGCATCTGGAGCGCTGTGATGTGGGGGTCCCGGGTGAGCGCGGTGCGCGATTGGAGCGCTGCGTATACTGGCTCGACGTCCCCGGACGCCGAGAGCCATGAAGCGAACGTATCAACCCAAGAAGCGCAAGCGCGCACGCACACACGGATTCCGCGCACGGATGAGCACGCGCGCCGGTCGAGAGACGCTGAAGCGCCGGCGCGACAAGGGCCGCAAGCGCTTAACGGTGTGATGCCGGAGGTGGCTGGCGCGCGTTCACGGCGACGTGGCCGGTTGTCGCGTAGCGGGGACTTCGAGCGCGTGTTCAGACATGGGCGCTCGCAAGGCGGCCGGGAGCTCGTCCTCTATACCTTCCCTCGTGGGTCGGACGAGCCGCCGCGGATGGGAATGTCGGTGTCGCGCAAGGTCGGAGGCGCCGTCGAGCGCAACCGCGTGAAGCGGCTGCTGCGAGAGGCGTTCGCGGCCGAAGCGTGGCGGCTGCCCGCAGGAACCGATGCGGTCGTGATCGCGCGGCCTGCCGCCGGCCGGCTTGCGGAGCTGGAAGGATTGCGGGGCATCAGCCGGGCGTTGCGGGAGCTGCTGGAGCGCACACCGGGTGGCGGGAGTCCAGAGCAGGTGCGTGAGGAGGTCGGGGAAGCGTGAGGCCCGCGGCCGCGCTTGCGGTGCTGCCGATCCGCGTCTACCAGAGATTGGCGTCGCCAATCGTCGGGCAGCGGTGCAAGTACTACCCCTCGTGTTCGGAATATGCCGCGCAGGCGATCACGAGATTCGGCATACTCCGCGGGCTTGTGCTGGCCGGCTGGCGGTTGCTGAGATGCAATCCTTGGAGCCGCGGAGGATTCGATCCGGTTGACGACCAGCGGCTGTTCAAGCCGCCAACGCCGGCGGCAAGCGCCTGATCCATGTTCCTCTCCGCCAACATCTTCCAACCGCTGATCGACGTCTTCGAGGCGGTGCTGAAGTTCTTCCACAACTCCTGGGGCATCCCCTGGGGCTGGTCGATCGTAGTTCTGACGATCGTGATCCGCGCGATCATGCTGCCGCTGACCGTCAAGCAGTTTCATTCGATGCGGCAACTGCAGATGCACGGGCCGGAATTGAAGGCGCTGCAGCAGAAGTACAAGGACGACAAGCAGCGCCAGCAGCAAGAGGTGATGAAGTTCTACAAGGAGAACAACGTCAACCCCTTCGGCTCGTGCCTGCCGATGGTGGCGCAGTTACCGGTGTTCATCTCGCTGTTCTACATGCTGCGCCAGAGCCTGAGGAAGGACATCTGCCATTCGATCCAGCTGAAGTTCCAGGCGGCGTATGCGGCTGCTCATCACGTCTCGCTGGTGGCGGCCGCCGGCCAGACGACGGCCTGCGGCGCGGGCCATGGCGCCAGCTTCCTGTTCATATCCGACCTCACCAACAAAGCGAGCGGCGTCACGCTGATCGTGTTGTTGGTGCTGTATGTCGGCACCCAGTTGGCGTCGAGCCTCGTGATGCAGGCACCGACGATGGACAAGACCCAGCGCTACCTGATGCTCGGAATCCCGTTCATCTTCGTGTTCATCGTGATCGGCTTCCCGGCTGGTGTGCTCGTCTACTGGATCACGACGAACACGTGGACGATTGGCCAGCAGCTGTTGATCAAGCGCCGCTTGGGTCCGATAACGCCTCCAGCCAGTGCAGCCTCCTCAGATGGTGGGGGCGGCGGTGGCGGCGGTGGCGGACGCCAGCGAAGGCCAGGCGGATCTTGGAACAACTCAGGCGGGAAGGCGGACGGCAGCGGCAGCGGTGGTGGCAGGATCGGCAAGGCGCTGCGTGAGCGGATCAAGGGCGACGACGAGCCCGCGAAAGTGGTGACGCCGTCACGCGCGCGCCCGAGCTCGCCGCCACCATCACCGCGCAAGAAGAAGAAGCGGTCGGGGCGTAGGCGATGACCGGCGCGGGAGCAGCGCCCGAGCCCGCTCGGCTGACGCGAGACGTGCTCGAGCAGATCGCCGCGGGTGTGGGCGTGGACGCCGCAGTGAACGTAGAAGAAGACGCTGAAGTGGTTGCGGCGGAATTCACCGGAGACGACCTAGGCCTGTTGATCGGTCATCACGGTGAGACGATCGACGCGATCCAGCACCTTGCTCACCGGATCGTCTTCCACGGCGCAGGGGAGCGTAAGCGCTTGGTAGTCGACGCCGCTGGCTACCGCGAACGGCGGGCTGCGACCCTGCGGGCGTCCGCCGATCAGGCGGCCGAGGCGGCCGTGCGCGGCCGCCGCGCGATTGCGCTTGACCCGATGAGCGCGCAAGAGCGGAAAGTGGTGCACGAGCACCTGAAAGGGCGCTTCGACGTCGAGACCTACAGCGAGGGGCAGGAGCCGTCTCGCCGCTTGGTCGTGGCGCCTACCGTGGAGTGACCGGCGCTCGCTCTGTTTCACGTTTTTCTTGGCGGTGAAACAGTAATCGCGCTACAACTCTCGTCGTGGGCTCTCTATCTGAGTTCGAGCACGGCGTTCTGATCGGCCTCCTGATCGGCGAAGGCTCCTTTGGTGGCGATGGCAAGCAGCCCCAGATCACGTTGCGGATGCACGTCCGCCATGAGCTGCTGTTCCGCTGGCTGCAGGAGCGCTTTCCGAGCAGCCGTCTGTACGGCCCGTACCATCATGGCGGCAGGTCGTACTTCCAGTGGATGGCCAGAGGCCGCGTCCTCGTGGAGGACCTCCTGCCGCTCCTGCAGGACGATGTCGTAGCCGCGATAGACGCCCACGCGGGGTCTAGATTGCAGGCCATGTGTGATCGCTACCGCGACTTCATCGAGCGCGAAGCGCGCCGCATCAGTGCCGCGAATACCGACTCCGGCCATGGGATGCGCGAGTGAACTCGCCGGCGTCGAGTCCGTCACGCGCCGCAATCGAGTCGCTCGCAGAGCGCTACCGGCTGCCGGCCCGCGCCGTCGGTAGCCTGACCGTGCTTGCTGACTTGATCGGCCGGGACCCGCGAGCCCCAACGGCGCTACGAGACGAGCCGAGGATCGTCGACGATCACATCGCCGACTCCCTCGTAGCGCTCGAGCTCGACGAGCTTCGAGCTGCCTCTAGCCTGGCTGATATGGGCTCGGGCGCAGGTCTCCCGGGGCTCGTCCTCGCGATCGCGATGCCGGACGCACGGGTGGCGCTGATCGAGGCGAACGCCAGAAAGGCGCAGTTCATCGCCGGGGCGGCGGTTGCGTGCGGCGCGGCGAATGCCGAGGTCGTGCACGCGCGGGTCGAGGAATGGACTGCTGGTGGCGGGCGCTTCGATGTTGTCACCGCGCGTGCCGTGGCCGCGCTCGATGTGGTGGCGGAGTACGCCGCGCCACTATTGCGGATCGGCGGGATGCTCGTGGCCTGGCGTGGCCGCCGGGACGCGTTCGCCGAAGCCCAGGTCGCGGTCGCGGCGTCGCTGCTCTCGATGGACGTGTTGGCTCCGCAAGCGGTATTTCCTTACCCGCGGGCTGAGCATCGGCACCTTCACCGGATCATCAAAACTGCCGCGACGCCCGCGCGGTTTCCACGGCGCCCCGGGATTGCGCGCAAGCGCCCCCTGGGCAGCGTCGTGCGCACGCAATCACCGCCAAGCGACGTCTGACCGCATTCGGCGTTAGTTTCAGCCTTTGAAATGGGAAGCATCTACGCGATCACGAACCAGAAGGGCGGCGTCGGTAAGACGACGACCGCGATCAACCTCGCCGCCTGCGTGGCCGAGGCCGGATACCGCACCCTGCTGGTTGACATCGACCCGCAGAGCAATGCAACCGTCGGGCTGGGAATCTCCAAGGACTCCCCACGTACTACCTATGACCTGATCAGCGGCGCTGCTTCGCTGCAGGAGATCGTCGTTCCGAGCATGATCGAGCACCTGTGGATTGCTCCGGCGGGCCCCGACCTCGCCGGAGCAAACGTGGAGTTGCCCCGCATACCGGGTTCGGAAACGCGCCTGAAAGAGGGCCTCGCCGGTGTCCGGGAGCAGTACGCGTTCACCTTCCTGGACTGTCCGCCGTCGCTTGGACCGTTGACGGTCAACGCATTGGTGGCTGCTGAACGCGTGATCGTGCCGGTCCAGGCCGAGTATTTCGCGCTCGAGGGACTGGCTAGCCTGCTGGACACGCTCGCGCTGGTGCAGCGCGAGTTGAACCCGAGGCTCACCGTTGCCGGAATGCTCATCACGATGTCTGACTCCCGTACACGCTTGGCGCAGGACGTCGAGCGCGAGGTGCGCCAGCACTTCCCGGACCTCGTGTTCGACACCGTGATCCCCCGCAATGTGCGCATCGGCGAGGCGCCCGGATTCGGCAAGCCGGTGATCCTGCACGATCCGCATTGCGCCGGCAGCGACGCCTACTTCGAGCTGGCCAAGGAGGTTGCGGGCCGTGGCTGATCGTCAGCAGAAAGGCATCGGTCGCGGTCTAGCGGCGATCCTCACCGTCTCCCCCAAGGACGAGCCGGAGGAGCTTCGCCAGATTCCGATCGAACTTATCGATCCCAACCCGAGCCAGCCCCGTCGCACGTTCGATGAGGGGAGCTTGGTCGCGCTCGCCGAATCGATCCGCGCGCGCGGCGTGCTGCAGCCGATCCTGGTGCGGCCGTTGTCGAGTGGCCGCTATGAGCTGATCGCCGGAGAACGCCGGCTGCGGGCCGGACAACTCGCCGAGCTGAGCTCGCTACCGGCCGTCGTCCGCCATCACGACGACGCCAACTCGCTCGAGGTGGCGCTGATCGAGAACATGGTGCGCGAGGATCTCAACCCCGTCGAGGAGGCGCGTGCCTGCAGCGCGTTGGTGGAGGAGCTCGGGCTCACGCGCGAGGAGGTGGGCCTCCGCGTTGGTCGCAGCCGGGTCGCGGTCTCGAATCTCCTGCGCCTGCTGGATCTGCCAGACGAAGCGCTCGACCTGCTCGAGCGCCGCGAGCTCACCGAGGGACACGGGCGTGCGCTCCTACTGACACCCGACAACGCGACGCGACGCAGCCTCGCCCGCCAAGCGGCGGCGGCGTCGTGGTCGGTGCGCGAAGTCGAAGCTCGCGCACGCGCGTCCGCGTCGGCACCGGCGTCGGGTCCTCCTCCCCGCGGTCGTTCGAGCGCGGCGAACTCGAGCGCCGACCAGCAGGCCGCGATCGAAGAGATCAGCGACGCGCTCGGAGAGGCGCTGGGCGCCGACGTGATCGTGCGCGCGGTCGGCCACGGCTTTCGAGCCTCGATCGAGTTCAGCTCGCCTGACGAAGCGCTCGAGCTGGCTGCACGCCTACGCCTCCCGCGGACGCCCTAATGGTGCTCTGGTAGATGAGCGGCCGTCATGCAAAACTGCTTTTGTGCAGGGGCCCTGGGCGAAAAACGACGGAATCCGCGACGTTTTTCGCCCTGCCTCCCGGGAAGGCGGCGCGAACGCCGCCGATCGCATGCTGGATAACCCAAACCGGGGTCAGCTGAGCCCGTTTTGGGTCCGTGGCTCTCGTAGAGCTGCTCAAGAGCCCGAACCGCCAAAGGCAGCGTCGCTTTGGGTTGCTCGAACAGCTTCACAGCAGTCCTCGCCCCGGGCGCGGCCGAGCAGATCTCCCCGGCGAGCGTCGATCCGGCCGATCCGGGGTTGCTGCGCCCTCCAGCAAGCCACGGCGCGCCCCGACCGCTGACTCGAGGCACGCCACGGTTTGCGCGCCCAGCCCCCACAACCCGCGTCGGTGTGTTCGGCTCGGCCGTTCAACCTCGGCGTCGGACCTCGAGCACCAACGTGCAAGTGGTCGCTCTGGCGCCCGCACGCATTGCGCTCGACGCTAACATGGTCGACGAATACGGGACATCGCAGGGCGATTAGCTCAGTCGGTTAGAGCGCTTCTCTGATAAGGAAGAGGTCCCAGGTTCGAGTCCTGGATCGCCCACTCGCAGGAACCCCCTGCAATATGGCGCCTTCTCACCGTCCGAAACGGGCCATGAGGACCGCGACAGGCGAAGGTTAGGGTGCACCAGGGGTGCACCAGGATCGCGACGGTGCCCTGCGGCATCCTGCTCAGACGGTCGTAGCGGCGGTGAGCAGCGGTGAGCGACGCCGCGCTTGTGGAAGGCCCGTCTGCCGAGCGGCGCCTGGCGCTCGCTGCCGTCAGGGTCGGCATTCGCCTGCGAAGCCCCGAGTCCGGTGCTGCACGTCGCGCGGGGCTGGCGGGAGCGGCGGTGATCAGTGCCGTACGCCGTCGGGGCGGGAGGCTTCCCAGACCCATACGGCGCGGCTTGACCCGGCGCGGGGTGAGTTGGCTGGTCGCGGGCGGTGTGGGCGGAGCTCGCGCGCCGCGGCGCGACTGGCGCGGTGGTGGTGTTCTCCGGCCGTGCCGGCGCTGGCGGAACGACCGGCTCGATCATGCTCAGCGGTCAGGGAGGCCAGGAGTTTGTCGAGCTGGAGCGTTGGCGGGCTGGCGAGCTGGCGCTGGCGCTGCCACCTGCGTTCAACCCCCCTCCCGCGGGCCGTGTGCGTGCTCGGGGTGCTAGAGGTCCTCGTGTCCCGTCCTCTGCTCCCAGCGGCAGGTTCGGTGGCTCGGGCCCGTCAAGCTCGCCGGGCTCTGCGAAGCCCTCGGCATCGCGCGTAGCTGCTGATTCAATCCCCGTCCGGCCGTCGAGAGCGTCACGACGGGTGAGCTTGGCAAACCCGCCGGCGAGCTTCACCATCAGCGGCGCTGGCTACCCGCGTCCGTTGCGCAACCCCGCGGTCAGCTCGCTACGCAGCTCAGCGATCACGCGCGCCGAGGCGGTTAGTGTTCAGGAGGTCAGGGAATGGGATCGGCTTGCCGATGTGGTAGCCCTGGACGTAGTCGACTCCGAGTCGCGCGACCATTTGCTTGGTCTTTTCGTTTGTGACGAACTCGGCGATCGTTTGTTTGCCGAGGCCTTGTGCGATGTGGACCACCGCTTGGATGACGAGCTGGTCGATGCGACCGGTGGTCGCGTGCCTGATGAACTCTCCGTCGATCTTGACGTAGTCAAACGGGAGGTGTTTGAGGTAGTAGAAGGAGCCGAAGCCGGCTCCGAAGTCGTCCAGCGCGAACCTGCAGCCGCGGTCGCGTAGGTGTCGAGCGAATGCTTGCGCGTGGGTGATGTTGGCAACTGCTGCGGTCTCGGTGACCTCGAGGATCAGGTGCGAGGGATCGATGCGGCTTGCGCGAAGGTGCTCGTCGATTACATGTAGCAGGGTCTGGTTGCCAAGTGATCTGCCGGAGATGTTGACTTCGAGTTGCAGCTCTGGGTGTTGCTCGATCAGGCTGATCGCGTGGGTGACGACCCACTGGTCGAGCTTTGCGATCAGCCCGAAGCGCTCGGCGATGTAGAGGAACGCCGCGGGCGGGACCATCTCGTCACGTTCGTCAAGCATCCGTATCAGCAGCTCGTGTTGGTGGACCTGTCCGGTGTGAAGGTCGAGGATAGGTTGGGCGACGAGTACGAAGCGGTCGTCCTCGATCGCCTGTTCGATCCGCGCCACCCACGTCAGCCGCGCCTTGGTGCGACTGGCGGGATATTCGGATGTGGCGTAGAACGCGTAGCTGTCGCGGCCGGCTTCCTTGGCGTCGTACATTGCGAGGTCCGCCTCGATCAGCGCCGTCTCGCCTGAGAGCTCTTTGCTCGAGGCGTCGAACATCGCGATGCCGATCGAGGTGGTGACCCTTTTTCGCTCGCCACCCAGCAGCGCCGTGTTCGTCCGTACTGCCTCGGCGAGCGTGGCGGCGAGTTGCCCGGCCTCGGCCTGGTCGGCCTCTGGCAGCAGTATCGCGAACTCATCGCCACCGAGCCGGGCGAGCACGTCTGACTGGCGCAGGCGTTGGCGCAGGACGCTCGCGATCGAGACGATCAGCTCATCGCCGGCGTTGTGACCTAGTGTGTCGTTGACGATCTTGAAGTGGTCGAGGTCGAGCACCAGCAGCGCGCCTGCTGACCCGTACCGTTTGACGTGAGCGACGTGACGGTGAAGCTCGGTCTCGAACCTGCGACGGTTCAGCAAGCCGGTCCGTGGGTCGTGGTCGGCCATGTACTGCAGCTCTGACTCAAAGCGCTTACGTTCGGTGATGTCCTGGAACTGGCAAAGCAGCCGCGTCGGCGCGGCGCTGCCGTACCGCAGGGCGCTTGCGTGCACCATCACATCGACCGGCGAGCTGACCGCGGACATGATCCGCAGCTCGACCGCGAACTGTTCGTCCGCACCGGACGCCAACGCTCGCAAATGCTCGGTAGCAAGTGCGATGTCAGCCGGGTGAAGCAGCCTGCTGAGGCGCGTGCCTTCGAGCTCCAGGCGTGTGCTTCCGTAGAGTGACGCGAGCGCCGCGTTGACCTGCTCAAGGCGCCCGTCGAGCGTGAGCAGCGCGATCCCGATCGGGGCGTCCTCGAACGCATGCCGGAAGCGCTCTTCCGCGGCCCGCAGCGCGCGCTCCGCCGCGCGTATCTTGCTCACATCCTGAACTGTGCCGGTGTAGCCGCCGGGGCGGGCGGCGTCCGCGTGAGCGAGCATGTACAGCGCGCGCTCAGTCCCGCCGACGACAATCCGGTAGTCAAGCTCCAACGACAGCGCGCCGTCGAGAGCCTGCGCGCGGACAGCGGCGACGTGATCGCGATCATCGGGGTGCACATAAGTGAGCAGTGCTTTGCCGGTGAGTGGCCCGCGGGCCTGGTCGCGCGCGAAGATCTCATACATCTGTGTTGACCAGCTCGTCTGGCTGGTTGCCGGGTCCCATGTCCACGACCCGAGGTTCGCGACGCGTTGCGCTTGCTCGAGCCCGGCGAGCGCCTGCTCCCGCGCGCGCTCAGCGCGCTTGCGCGCGGTGATATCGACCGTCGTGTTCGTCGCGCCGACAAGGCGCCCATCAACGCGCCACGCCACGAATGTGCTTAGCACGTCAAACACGCTGCCGTCCCTGCGCCGGCGCTGGCCTTCCACCTGGTAACCGGGGTCGCCGCGCATGATTCTGGCGATCGCGTCGCGTCCGCGGATGCGGGTTTCTGGCGGCTCGCCCGTGAGTGCGTTGAGCTCATCGATGCTCAGCCCGATCACCTCGTCGGCGCGGAAGCCAGACAGACGTTCGGCGCCGGGATTCCAGTGGCGCACCCGCATGTCAAGGTCGAATGAGACGATCGCGTCAGTGCCGTGCTCGGCCGCTTGCGCGAGTCGCTCGAGCTCACGCTCGGCACGCCTGCGTTCGGTGACATCGCGCGCGACCGACGAGGCTCCGATCACCCGCCGATCCTGATCGAGGATCGGCGACAGGCTCACCGACACGTCAACTAACTGCCCGTCGCTGCGCCGATGGGCGCTCTCGACGTGCGCGACTCGCTCGCCGGCGCCGACGCGAGCGAGCTGCTCGACCTGCCCGGCCTCGCGCTCGGCCGGCAGCAGCATCGAGATGTGCCGGCCGAGCGCTTCGGCGGCGCTGTAGCCGTAGATTCGCTGCGCGCCGCGGTTCCAGCTCGTGATCTGGCCACCGAGCGTCATGCCGATGATCGCGTCCTCTGAGGATTCGACGATCGCTGCCAACTGCGCCGTGGCCCGCTCGGCGCGCTTGTGCTCGGCGCGGCCGGCCTGTTCAAGGCGCTGTTCGGTCTCGAAGCGAAGCCGTGAGAGCGCGAGCGTCCCCGAGACCCGCGCGAGCAGCTGCTTGGCGCTGAACGGCTTGACCAGGTAGTCATCGGCGCTGGCGGCGCGCCCCTCAGCGGACGCTTCTTCGCCGGCGCGCGCGGAGAGCATGATCACCGGGACTGTCGAGGTGCGCGGATCTTCCCGCAGCGCGGCCAGCAGCCCAAAGCCGTCAAGGCGAGGCATCATCACGTCGGTCAACACAACGTCGGGGCGCTCGCGGAGCGCCGCCTCGAGGGCGGCCTGCCCGTCTGGGTAGACGCTGACCGCGAACAATGGGCGCAGCAGCCGCGCCAGATGCCGGCGCATGTCCTCGTTGTCGTCGACCACCATGACCGCTGCCAGGCTCGGGTCCCCGGAGACCGGCGGGGGGAGCCCAGCTACGCCCTCCGCGCGATCCTCGCCGCCGAGCCATGAAAGGGCCTCGCGCGCGTGCGCGTGCGCAAGCTCCGATGCGCTCGCTTGCTCGGACGCTGCGCTGCAGTGCTCGGCGGGCAAATGCGCATAGCCCCCGGGGACCGTGACGGTGAACGCTGTGCCCTTGCCTGGGGTGCTTGTGACGTGCACCTCGCCACCGTGCATATGCACGAGCTCGCGAACGAGCGCCAGGCCGATTCCGGTGCCCTCGACCGTTCGCGAGCGTGCGTTCTTGACGCGGTGAAAACGCTCAAATAGCCGTGGCAGCTCGTCGTGCGGGATGCCGACACCGGTATCGCTGACGGTCAGGACGGCGCCGGCGTCCGCGGCGGGTCTCAACACGAGACGAATCTCGCCTTCGAAGGTGTGCTTGAACGCGTTCGAGAGCAGGTTCGTGACGATCTTCTCCCACATCGCACGGTCAACCCAGATCGGATCTTCGAGCTGCTGGCAGTCGACCACGAGCGCCATGCCGGCCCGCTCGACCGCCGCACGAAAAAGGCTTGCGAGGTCTGCTGTGTATGCGGGCAGCTCCGTCGGCTCATACGACGCCTGCGCGCGACCAGACTCGATCCGTGAGAAGTCAAGCAGCGAGTTGACCATCCGCAGCAACCGCTGACAGTTGCGCTGCACTGTCTCAAGCCGCGCGCGTGACTGCTCAGAGCGCGCGACCTCCTCGGATGAAAGCTCATCTTCGAGGGGGCCGAGCATCAGCGTCAACGGTGTACGGAACTCGTGCGAAACGTTTGAGAAGAACGTCGTCTTGGCGCGGTCAAGTTCGGCGAGCTGCTCGGCCCGCTCGCGCTGGCGCTCATACGAGACCGCGCTTGAGAGCCCGGACGAGAGGACTTCCGCGACGAGATCGAGATGTCCCGCGTAGAGCTCGTCAGGCGGCAGGCGCGCCGACAGTCCGAGCGCGAGCACGCAGCGCAACTCGCCGATCCCCGGCGCAAGCAGCGGGATCAGGAGCATCCGCTCAAGCGGGTCTGACCACGGCCCCGCCAACACCTCACCCAACCGCGAGCGGACGTCGGCGATCTCGATGCGGGCGCCGCTTGCCGCGGCGAGCGCGACTGGCGAGTCCGGACCTTGTGCGAGCGCCGCCAAGGCGCCGCTCGATGGCTCCTCGACGCCCGTCACGAACCGCATCTGAGCAGACTCCCCAGCGATCTGGGTGAACAGCGCCGCGAGCGGCAAGTCGTGCATTGAGCGCGCGAAGACCTCGCGCGTCCGCGCCAGGGCGTCTGTGGTCGTACGCGCCGTCGAGAGCCCCTCGGAAAGCTCGCGCAGCGTGCGCGTGCGCCGCTGCGCAAGGTTGTGCGAGGTCGTCTCGGTGACCGGGTGAAACAAGCCGGCTACCTCGCCGCGTTCGTCGAAGATCGGGCTCAGCGAGAACGTAAACCAGGTTTCCTCCAGGTAACCAAGCCGGTCCAGGAACATCGGCTGGTCGGTCAAGTACGCCGTCCGGCCCGTGCGAGCAGTCTCGAACGCGCCGCCAATCGAAGGCCACGCAGACTCCCAACAGACACGGTAATCCGAGCCGAACTCGCGCGGGTGCTTCTCACCACAAACGACCGCGTAAGCGTCATTCCAGATCTGCACCGCCCCCTCGCCCCAGATGACGCAAATCGGAAACGACGAAGCCAGAACGATCGATACTGTCGTACGCAAATTCCCAGGCCAGCACTCACGCGGCCCCAGCGACGTCTGCGACCAGTCCTTCGAGCGAATCAAATCGGCGACGCCACCCTCGCCAACCAGCCAGCCCTGCGACGATCTGCCAGACGCCACAACGCGGATCCTACCGCTCCCGCAGCCCCCGAACGCGCCGCACAGCAACTCGTCCCTCGCCGCTTGCGCCACCAACCCTCGAGCAAGCACAACGCGTGCTAGCCCGCCCGGCCTAACCACCACCATCACCGGGCTCCGACCATATCCGCCACTCGTGCTGGCCTGCGCGACGAGCGCTCGTACGACCCACGGGAGTCATGTCGATGCGTTGCGTGCTCTCCCCGGTTCTTGGGAGCGGGAACGCATGACCAGAACGGCGGCCAAGCGCGACGACGACGCCCGCAAGCAGACTCGGCGAGCGGCGCAGGCGGCACGACGCGCCAATCGACGTCCGCGCTGATCAAACCGCCCGGACGATCTGCGCCGAGCGTCCCTCGACCTGTCCGCTGGTCGTTGGTCCGTGAGAATCACCGCTCGATGTGTCAAGCACCGCCGAGGACGCTGAGGGACAGGGCCTGCTCCGCCGCAGAGGCGGTAGGCGTCAGAGGCCTGACGGCGGATCCCTTTCGGCGACGCTTACCGGTGCGCGGCGAGCTCGCCACGGACGTTCATAGGAGACTTGGAACAGGTCGATCGCGCGCTCTACATCGTCGGGTTCGTCGATCGAGAAGGTCACCCATCCGGACTCCGGCAGGATGTGATGCGGCCGGGCGCGGCCTGCAGCGATCAGCTCATCGCGCACTCGCCGCGGAAACGGGAGGTCGGCGATCCGATCCCCGTGTAGATGCCCGAGCTCCCGCCGGCCCAAGCGAAACTCGACACCCCCAAACCGGTGCGGCCCGATATCAACCTGCGGCCAGGACCCCACCACGTCGGTGATCCGCTCGGCTGCGCCCACCTGCTCGTCACTCATACCTCTCCCTCCAGATCGACATCGACATCCATGGTAGGAGCCCGCCCGGTGGCTCCGCGCGGGCTGATTGCGGCGGTGACCTGCGACCGATTCGGATGCTCGGAGCAATCCGTGCGGCTCCCGCTCGCGTACTCGGCCGGCGGCCGCACCCAGCCGGCGCGTTCTGAGGGTTCGGCGAGGGGACGGGATTTGTGAGCGGGGCTGTCCGGGCATTCGGCGCGCCGTCCGGATGCCGCGGACCTGTGCGAGAACCGAACTCAAGTGATTGCGAACGCAACAAAACCCGCGACCGTTTGACCGCCTACGCGAAAGGCCGGAACGCGTTCGGGCTGCTGCTGATGGCGGCGACGATCCGCTCGATCGCGAGGAGAATCCGTCTGGCGTGGCCACCCTGCTCGGGCAACTCGCTCCCGCCTGCGCATCCCGGCGAGCATAGCCGCGCGCCGACACCCTTTCGCCACAGAGGTTGTAGGCGGAAAACTTGCTCGCGAAGCGCCAGCGCGCTGCGCACGCCGGCGGCGTCGGCCCAGAAGGGATCTCTCGTCGCGGGGCGTGAGCTGCGAGTGGGCGGGTCGGATCGTACGAGAGTTTCGGCTGCACGCGGTGAGCGGCACCGGGGTGCTCTGGGCTTGTTCATAATCGCGTGTGGGCCGCGTGACGGCGGAGGGCCGGAGTGTCCGAGCGGTATCGAATCCCAGGGTGTGGTCATGGTCCTCAAGGAGGGCGCAGCGAGTGAGATGTCGAGCGGGGCTCGTTGCTGGCGTAGGACGTGGCGCGGTCGACGGTCAGGCCGCCAAGAGAAGACGCGGTCTCGCGCCGGGGCAGAGTTGATGCCCGCGAGCGTTAGCGATGAATTGGATGGGCTGCGGGTGTGCAATCGTGTTTTGCGGCCGGCGCCCGGCTGGATCGCGGGGAGTTGGTGCTCCTCGGTAGCGTGGCTGCTGGTCGAGTCGGTGGTGGGAGCTTGTGGCGGGCGTCGGGGCGTTGGATCGAGTGGTTCGCGTCGCTGCGGGTCGCGGGGCCGTGCACCGCGCGGGCGCTACAGGTCGCGCTCGCGAGCAGGCGGCGAATGATCGCTTCTGAGCGGGATGGTCTTGTTGTGCTGGGCGGGGACGGCAGGATCGTCGAGGTCAACGACGTGTTCTGCCGGATCGTTGGGTACGAGCGGGTGGAGCTGATCGGCATGAGCGCGCCGTTTGGGTTCGCCGCGGGCGGCGAGGAGCTGTTCGCGATCGCCGCGGGCGGGTCGGCCGAGCGGACGCTGACCGTTGAGGGCCGGTCGCTGCAGGTCTCGGTGTCCGTGAGCGACCTGGTGGTGCTGGACGGGGGCCGGGCACGGGCGGCTGTGATCAGGGACATCTCGCGTGCCTCCGAACCGTCGCGGCTTGAGGCGGCGTTGCGTGAGATCGCGGTCGTGAGCGCTGACGGCGCGCTTGATGCGGCTGGGGTCGCGGAGCTCGTCGCCGTGCGCCTGGCGGCCGCGGCGCTCGCCAACACGCAGGCGTGGGAGCAGCTGCGGTTCCGCGCGCGACTCGAGGGGGCCTTGCAAGAGGTCGGGGTCGCTAGCGCCTCTGGTCAGCTGAGCGAGCGGGCGCTCGCGACGCTCGCCGCCGAGCGGGTCGCGGGTCTGCTGGACGCGCCGGCGGCCGCGCTGGTGCGCTTTGATGAGGATCGCGCGGTAACGCTCGGGAGCGCGGGCCCGCTGGCGCTGCCCGACGTGATCTCGTTGGCTGGGCGCTCGGCTGCGGCGGAGGTCGCGCGCACGGGCAAGCCGGTGATCGTGGAGGATTACCGTGAGCTCGGCGAGCCGGCCGTCGAGTTCGCGCAGGAGCACGGCGCCCGGGGAGCGATCACGGTTCCGGTGTTCCTCGGCGGACAGTTGTGGGGCGCGATCGGTGCGATCTCACCCGACGGCGGGTTTGGTGATGATGGGGTCGAGTGGCTTGAGCGGTTCGCGGCGTTGATCTCCGCGGCGCTCGCCAACGCGCAGGCGCAGGCGCGCCTAGCGCGCGAGGCGCGCATCGAACGCGCTCTGCGCGAGGTCGCGTCCGCGCCCGTCGATGGAAAGCGGGATGCGGCCGCGCTGTTTGAGCTGGTCGCCAGCCGTTTGGCGCAGCTGGCGGGCGCCGCCGCCGGGATGGTCGTGCGCGTCGAGGGCGAGAGCGCGGTGATCGTCGGGCGCCACGGCCGCTCGGGCCTGCCCGACACGGTCCCGCTGACGCACACGACGGTCGGGGCGCACGCGTTCAGCACCGCGCGACCCGCACGGGTTGAGGACTATGCGCTTGAGGGTAACCCCGATGCGGTCGCGGACGCTGCTGCATCCGGGTATCGCTCGACGGTGGCCGTGCCCGTATCGGTGCGCGGCCGTCCGTGGGGCTACATCGCGGTCGCCAACGTGCAGCCGCGAAGCTTCGCGCCGGAGACCGAGGAGCTGCTCGAGCGCTTCGCGACGCTTGTCGCCTCCGCGATCGCAGAGGCGCAGGCGCTCGCGACCCTGCACCAGCAGGCGATCACCGACGGGCTCACCGGGCTGCTGAACCACCGCGCGTTCCAGGAGCGCCTGCACGAGGAGAGCCGCCGCGCGCGACGCAGCGGGCAGCCGCTCGCGCTCGCGATCTTCGACCTCGATAACTTCAAAGAGGTCAACGACCTCAACGGCCACCAGGCCGGGGACGTTGTGCTGCGGAGCGTCGCGCGCGCGCTGGCCGAGCACAAGCGTAGCGGCGACATCGCCGCTCGCGTGGGTGGTGATGAGTTCGCGATCATCGCGCCGGATACCGACGCGCGGGAAGCGCGGCGGCTGGCCGAACGGCTGCGCCAGGCCGCCGCGTTGAGACTCAAGCTGCCCGTGACGCTGTCGGCCGGCGTCACCGATCTGAGTGGCGCGGCGAACATGAGGGACCTCTTTCACCTCGCCGACAGTGCGCTCTACTGGGCCAAGCACAACGGCCGCGACCAGACGATTAGCTACACGCCGGGCGCCGCCCCGGACCTCACAGACCACCAGCGCCAACGCCAACGCCAGCGAACCCAGGCCCGCGCTGGGCTGCTCGCGCTGGTGCGCGTCGCCGACGCGAAGGAGCCCGGCGGGCAGGACCACGCCGGGCGGGTCGCGGAGATCGCCGGCGCGCTCGCGCTGCGGCTCGGCTGGAGCCTTGAGCGCTGCGCCGAGCTGCGCGAGGCCGCGCTACTGCACGACATTGGCAAGCTCGCGATCCCGGACGCGATCCTCAACAAACCCGGGCGGCTGACCGCAGACGAGTACGAACAGATCAAAACCCACGCGCAACTCGGAGCCGAGATCGCCAGCGGCGCGCTCAACGACACCCAGACAAGCTGGCTGCGATCACACCACGAAACCCCCGACGGGACGGGGTACCCCGACGCACTGCAAGCCGCGTGCATCCCCGACGGCGCCCAGCTGATCGCGATCGCAGACGCGTTTGACGCGATCACGACCGGACGCCCATACCAAGCCGCGACTCCCACCGCAGACGCGCTACGCGAGATGCGCGCACGCGCCGGCACCCAATTCGACGCGACCCTGCTTGACCTCCTCGAAACCTACATCCACAACACCGACCAGACCGACACCAGCGACGATCCACAAGCAGCGCGCACCCAAACGCGATAGCCGGCCTGCGCCCGCGCGGCAGACCGAGGTCTTGGCCGAGAGCCCGGGTCCGTCACACGTCTATCCGCACGCCGTCGCTGGGCGACCGGCTGGGCACCGGGTGCAGATCGCGAGCTAGCTCGGCCTCTCGTCAGGCGATAGAGCCACTCAGCGCTGGTTGCGGGAAATGTGCAATCCGGTTGTGGGTGGCTGCGGATGGGTGCTAGAAATCTTCGGGGTAGCCTCGTTCTGGTTGTCCGAGGTTGAATGAGGCGCAGGTGATGAGTAGCACCGGTTTGTTGTTCGGGGATTCGGTCGCGCGCGAGTACGATCCGAGCGAGTACATCGCTGAGCACCCCGATACGCCGGCGCGGATCGAGGCGGTCGAGCAGGCGCTGGCTGCGGTGGCTTGGCTGGGGTGGGAGCGTCGCGGCGCGCCGGCGGCGACGCGCGCTGAGCTGGAGGGTGTCCATGACTCGCGGCTGATCGAGATGCTCGAGCGGGTCGTGGCTGGTGGCGGTGGCGCGATCGACGCTGACACGCATGTTGACGGGGCGACCTATCGCGCCGCGCGGCACGCCGCCGGCGCGGCGTGCGCGATGGTCAGGGCGCTAGTGGCCGGGGAGGCACGCGTCGCGTTTTCGGCGTTGCGCCCAGCGGGGCATCACGCTGAGCGAGCGCGCGCGATGGGGTTCTGCCTATTTAATAACGTCGCGGTCGCGGCGCAGCTCGCGATCGACCAGCTCGGGGTGCGGCGTGTGTTCATCCTGGACTGGGATGTGCATCACGGTAACGGGACCGCGGAGATCTTCCGTCGCCGCGACGATGTGTTGTTCGCGAGCATCCACGAGGCCAACGCCTACCCCTACAGCGGCGCGCTGGGTGACGCCGGCTCAGGCGCCGGGTTGGGCTACACGATCAACCTGCCTGTTCGCGCTGGAGCTGACGGCGAGGTGTGGCTCTCGCTGCTGGAGCACGTGGTGCTGCCCGCGGCCGCTGCGTTCGCTCCCGAGTTGGTGTTGATCTCGGCCGGGTTTGACGCGCACCGCGCGGACCCGCTCGGTGGCTGTCGCTTGCTGAGTTCGGATTTCGCGTTGATGGCCCGCCAGGTCCGTGAGTTCGCGCGCGGCGCGGGCGCCCCAATCGGCGTGGTGCTGGAGGGTGGCTATGCCCCGCCGGCGCTGGCGGAGTCGGTGATCGCGACGCTGCGCGCGCTCGGCGGCGAGGACCCGGCCGAATCGATCGCGCCAGAGCACATCTATACCCGACAAGCGGCTTCCTACGTGGGGCACCATTGGGACCTCTAGCCGCCCAGCACTTTCCCGCGGCTCGACAAAGCGCTGCGCTGCTTTGACCTGATGCTCGTATCGCCCTGCGCACAGGTCTCTAGTGGGTCGGAGAGCTCGCGTGTGGGTCAGCTCGCGACGGCTGTCGTGCTGATGTCCGGCCCGACCCAACGGACGCCGCGACCACCGACGATGACGCTTAGACTTAGTGGTCCGCTCGGGAGGGGAGTGGAGGGAGAGCAGAGCACCTGGGGGTTCGACGCGAGGGAGCGTCGAACCCCCAGGTTGACCACGACCCCTCGTCGTGCTGGGAGTTGCATGGTGAGGTTCGCTGCTGATCGCCTTGGCGGCGTAGACAGCGGGAGGTGCGATGGCGTGCACGCTGATGCGTGCAGCCGCGTTCGTGGCGCGCCAACACGCGGGAGCGCGCTGGCGCACCAGGGGGGCCGCTCAAAGCTGACCGAAGGCACCGGCACCGGGAAGCTCAACGTCGCTACCGTGCGCAGCAGCGCCGTTTTGCGTGCCGGCGAGCGAGTGCCTACACGACCGGGCGCTGGATCGGGACTCAAGCGACACGCCGAAGTCCGCGGCAAGACCGCGCAGCGGCCGCGCCGGGTGACGTTGTCGCCACGACGCTGCAGGGATTCGCGACTTCACATGGAAAGTGCGTCCAGGTTCCCGGTCAAGCAGGCCCCTAGGAAACGCGAGGGTTGAACCGTGATAAGCAACGACGTGGTGCTGATCGACGCCAGCTCAGGCGATTGGCTGAACAGCTATCTCAGCCCGGACGCGGCCCGCTCGGCGTGGTACGTCATTCCTGCACGGATGCAAGACCGTATGGCGCTGGTGACGGTCAGCGGCGCCGGACAGATCGTCTCGGTGTTGGAGGGCGTCCCGACCGGCGATCTCCACCGGGTCACCAGCCAGCGGGCGTAGCCGAGGAACCGGGCTGCGCCGCAACCGCTAGTCGTGCCCTAACCGCTTACGGCGCTTAGCGGCCGCCCGTGGAGCGTTGATGAAATGCGTCGCGCGGCGCTGGCTTTGAGAGCCGATCACCGCCCTTTCACTCAGACCCGCCCAGGGCGCGTCGATCACGAGAAGGCTATGAGGCGCGCTCGTTTGCGGGAACGAGAGCCGCGCGCGCGGGGTGTTGCTGGCAAAACTCGGGCTGTCGGCGCTCGGGTGTGGTCGGTGTGCTGCCGCAGAGGGCCCGAGCGCGCGTAATACTCAAAACTCGATCGGCACAGCGACCCGGTGGGAACTGATGTCCATAGCGGAGCTTCGGGAGCTTGAAGAGGTCAAGGCACTGATCAGACGTGGACAGCGCGTCGGTGTTCTCACCAGTGCTGAGATCGCGGCCGCTACCGACGAGCTCGACCTCGACGACAGCGACATCGAACAGCTGCACGGCCACTTCGAGCGGCTTGGGATCGAGCTGCTCGAGGAGATCGACCCAGCAGCGGCGACGAGCCTGGACAGCGAGCGTGTCCCGGGCGAACATGCTCGTAGCGAGACCGCCTTGAAGCCCGAGGGGGCAAGCGACACGCTGGCGCTGTTCCTCAGGGACGTCGGCAGGGTGCGGCTGTTGAGCGCCCAGGAGGAGGTCGAGCTCGCCAAGCGGATCTGGCGCGGCGATTTGGACGCCAAGCAGAAGCTGGTCGAGTCGAACCTGCGGCTGGTCATCTCGATCGCGAAGCGCTACCGCAACCAGGGGCTGCCGTTCCTGGACCTGATCCAGGAAGGAACGATCGGTCTGGTGCGCGCGGTGGAGAAGTTCGACTATCGCAAGGGCTTTAAGTTCTCGACGTATGCGATCTGGTGGATCCGTCAGGCGATCGCTCGCGCGCTGGCTGACCAGTCGCGCACGATCCGGATCCCGGTCCGGGTCGTCGAGAAGCTCGCCAAGATCGCCCGCGCTGAGCGCCAGCTGATCAGTGTGCTCGGTCGCGAGCCGACGATCGAGGAGCTCGCGGAGGTGACCGGCATCGATCCCGGCGCGGTCGTCGCGATCAAGCTCTGCTCGCAGGCGCCGATCTCGCTGCAGAAGCCCGTCGGTGAGCAGCAGCAAACCGAGTTCGGCCAGTTGATCGTCGATGAACAAGCCGCGTCTCCGTACGAGCGCACCGTGCAAATCCTCACCAACGAAACCCTCAGGGACGCGCTCTACAAGCTCACCTACCGCGAGCGGCGTGTGCTCGAGCTGCACTACGGCCTCGCCGGGGAGTACCCACGCACGCTCGACGAGCTCGCGCGCGCGTTCAACCTCAGCCGCGAACGGATCCGCCAAATCGAGAACCTGTCGCTCAAGAAGCTCCAGAACCTCCCCGAGGCCCAGAAGCTACGCAACGACGTCGAGATCGCCGCCGGCGCTACGCCGAGTACGCCGTGACAGCGAACCCAGCCGATGGCTGACGGCAGCGAGAACCACGCGCGCGAGTCTCACGCGACCAGGACCAGCGAGTTTGAGCGCGCGTACATTGACGCGCTGCTGGACAGTGACGCGCGCGCGGCCGAGAACGCTATCCGCGAGGCGATCGATGCGAAGCTGAGCGGCGCTGAGATCGCTGACGCGATCATCGCACCGGCGCTCGGGCTGATCAGCGAGCTGTGGCAGCGAGGCGAGATCTCGATCGCGGACGAATACACTGCGATCGAGATCTCAACCCGCGTGCTGGTCCTACAGCGCGAGGCGCAACGCGTTGCGCGCGCTCGACACCACCATCGCGTCATGCTCGCCACGCCCGCCGGCGAGCTACACGACGTCGCCCTGCGAATCGCCGGTGATCTACTACGCGACGCAGGCTACAAGCTACTCATGCTCGGCGTGGACGTGCCCACCAACGCGCTTGCAAGATCAGCCAGGCGCCACCGGCCAGCGGTGATCTGGATAAGCTCGACGCTGCCAGGCGGCCTCGAGTTCGTGCTGGGGTCGATCGAAACGGTGCAGCAGCAGTGCCCCGAGGTCGGGTTCGTACTCGGCGGTCACGGATTGGCTGGTCAGCTGCACACCCGGCCGAACGTACGCGTCTGCCAACGCGTCTCCGACGCGGTCGACACCGTCGACGCAATCGTCAAACGAGCAAACCTGAACTAGACCAATCCCGCCCGTGGTTCCAAGTCGGGAGTGCGCTATCAGGTTGGCTTCGAGCACCGGGAAAGGCGACAGTCCGACGGAGCCTGCCAGCATCGCGCCGCGGGTTGCGCAACCGCCCAGAAGCGCTCGTCCGCTCCCGTAACGCGGCACTATCGCATCGCGGTCCGCGCGGGCGACACGCTCGTGGTGTCGAAGTTTGACCGGCTCGCGCGCTCAGTGCCTGACGCCCGCGCGATCGGCGAACGCTAGCCGCCGGCGGTGTGCGCCTCTCGATCGCCGGAACCGTCTATGACCCCAACGACCCAATCGGCAAGATGTTCTTCAACATCCTCGCGACCTTCGCCGAGTTCGAACTCGACATCTTGAGGATGCGAACCCGCGAAGGGATGGCGATCGCTCGCGCCAACGCGGCCGTGTCAAAGGCAAACCCCCGAAGCTGATCGGGACGAAGATCAGCAGAGTTACTCGGGAACTGGGCAAAGCCCAACCTGAGACACCGCCGACTGTTCTCTAGCCGGCCGGGGGCTATCTTCAGTGCGCCGATGATCGAGCCGCAGTCCTTCTGGGCGGCCTGGAACGCCGGCGAGTTCGGATCGATGCCGGTGCCGCCGAAGTCCACGCTGAACGCGACTCCGCCGTACGGCCCGGTCTGCGTCTTGGGGTCGGGGAAGTTCGGAACGCCGTGCGAGCGCATGCACCGCGACATTGCGAGGGCCCGGGGCTTGGCCTTGGCCGTCTCGGCCGCAGAGGGCGTCCCGGCGTTCGGTATGTACGAGCGGCAGGCCTGCATCGCGGACTGGAAGGCCGGACCGTTCACCTCGACGCCGTTCACCGTCGTGCTGTTCGGGGTCTGCTGGATCTGGAGGGGGAGGTGTCCTCCGGTCGGGTCGGGGAAGTTGGAGACGCCGTGTGATCGCATGCAAGGCGCGAACTCGAGTGTCTTGCTGCTGCTGGCGTCGGAGCTCTTGCCGGCCGACGCGTTCGTGGCCGTGCGGCTCGGGCTAGACGAGCCACACGCCGCAAGGCCCAAGGCGGCGGCGAGCAGGCTGATGATGATCGCGAATCGCATAGGAGCGTCCCTCCGGGCGTGACCCGAAGTGTCCGGTTCCGGCAGTGAGAACGCCGGGGGAGCCGCTGCTGCTCTGCGGCTTGCAGGGATTCGGCCGCACGGCTAACGCCAGGCGTATCGCGTGGGACGTGGAGAGCTCGCCGGCGCCGTGCTCCCTTTCCGCGCAACCAGGCATCGCTTCCTCCCCGATGTTTTTTTGCATCGCCTGGAGGGCCGCTGGGCTCCGAGGATCGCGACCCTCCTGGTAGCCCGGCGGACGGGTCGCTGGCCTCCCCGGCACACCGAGCGCCCGGTCGCGTTCGCCGTTCAGCGCGGGTGCGCGAGGTAGCTGAGCGCGGCTGTGGTGATGGCCTGCACGCCGGTCTCAAGCGTCGGATGGATGACGGGGGCGAACCTTGGGTTGTGGTTTGTGGGGATGTCGTCGGCGATGCGGCCGGCCTGGCCGGCCTTGCGGTAGGTATCCGGATCGGTGCCGCCGACGTACCAGAAGACCGACGGGACGCGCCATTCGCTGCCGAACGATCCGAAGTCCTCGCTGGCGGAGATCGGCGCGGCGAGTTCGCTGACTCGGCTCTCGCCGAAGTACCTGCGCAAGACGTCAGCGACATGTCTGGTCTGGTCGGGGTCGTTGGTGGTCAGCGGGTAGTGCTCGGTGTAGTCGATCTGCGGTGGCTTGGGCGCTCCGGAGGCGGTCGCCTCGGCGTTGACGATCCGTTCGATCGCGCCCAGCACGCGGTTCCGTACCGCTTCGTCGAAGGTCCTGACGTTGATCTTCAGCAGCGCCTCGTCGGGGATCACGTTGTCCTTGCTGCCGGCCTGCAGAGCGCCAACGGTGACCACTGCGGCCTGGCTGGCGGCGACCTCGCGCGAGACGATCGTCTGCAGGCGCAGCACCGTCGAGGCCGCCATCACCACGGGGTCGACGCTTGACTCGGGCATCGAGCCGTGCGCGCCGCGGCCGAACAGCCGCACCTCCAGGCTATCAGCGGCCGCCTGGGTGGTGCCGGAGCGGTAGCTGACCTGTCCGGATGATGTGGGCATGACGTGCTGGCCGAGAATCACCTCCGGCTTGGGGAAGCGATCGAACAGGCCGTCGTCGATCATCGCCTGTGCGCCCCGCGCGGTCTCCTCGGCCGGCTGGAAGACCGCCAGCAGCGTCCCATGCCACGCACCTCGGCTCCGGGCGAGCAGGGTCGTCGCGCCGACCAGCCAGGTCACGTGCATGTCATGACCGCAGGCGTGCATGACCGGCACTTCGTTCCCCTCCGGGTCGGTCGCGGTCGCGGTGCTGGCGTAAGGGAGGTCGGTGGCCTCCTTCACCGGCAGCGCGTCCATATCGGCGCGCAGCATCACCGTCGGCCCATCGCCGTTTCGCAAAACCCCGACGACCCCGGTATTCCCAACACCCTCGGTGACCTCGTACCCCGCCCGCTTGAGCCGTTCGGCTGCCTTCGCCGCGGTGTTGCGTTCCTGCATCGAGAGCTCGGGATGCTGGTGCATGTCACGGTAGAGATCCTCGAGATCGCCGGTGATCGCATCGAGTCCGCTCAGGACGGTGTCCGTCTGGGCTGTATCGGGCATGGCGCTCCTGTGCTCAGAGATCGGCTTGCCCCGGATCGGGCACCACCGAAACCATGCGATCCAGCCTATACCCCGCAGGGCGCGGATGCTCTTGCCGATGAAGATCGCCGTACTCCGGTCGACCGGCTGAGAGACTGCAGCCGATGATCGTCGGCTTTGACCCCAATCTGATCCTGGTCCTGAACCTCGCGGGCACGTTCGTCTTCGGACTCAGCGGCGGCTTGGCCGGTGTCCGCGCGCGTCTCGATCTCCTCGGCGTCATCGTGCTGGCGTTTACCGTCGCGCTTGCGGGGGGGATCATCCGCGATCTCATGATCGGCATCCCACCGGCCACGTTCCGCGACGGGCGCTACCTCGCCGCGGCCACCGCGGCCGGCATCGTGAGCTTCACCGCCCGGCCCGTGCTTGACCGCGTCGACCGTGCCCTCACGGTCTTTGACGCGATTGGACTCGGTCTGTTCTGCGTCACCGGCGCCAGCGCCGCTCTCGCCCACCATCTCGGACCCGTCCAGTCGATCATCCTCGGAGCGATTACCGGCGTTGGCGGCGGGATGGTCCGCGACCTGCTGCTGCGCCAGGTCCCGAACGTCCTGCGAACCGACCTCTACGCCGTGCCCGCGCTGCTTGGCGCCACCGTGCTCGTCGTCGGCCACGACGCCGGCGCCCGCAGCGCCCTATTCCCGTTCCTGGCCGCCGGTGTCTGCATCGCCGTCAGGCTGATCGGAGTGCACTACGGGATCAAGCTGCCGATCGCACCCAGCGAACGCCACACGCAACCGCCGCCGAACTGACACTCGGAGGGTTGCGTTGCGACCCGCGAACGGAAAACATGGGCCGGCGGGCGCGTCGGTTCCCGTGTGCGGTGCGGCCCTTACCTCGACGGTCGCTGGCTAAAGCGGAGTGGAGCGACGTGACGTCAACGCCTCCACGAGCAGCGGCTGCAGGTCGATCGGCGCGACCGTCATGGCGATCAAGCCGTCCGGGGAGCGTAGCCAGTCGGTGCTCGGGCGATCGACCATCAGCTCGAGCCCTCCGGGTCGCGTAGGTAGACGGCGAGATTGACGCCGTGGTCGGCTGCTCGAATTAGTGGTGACCGGCCCGGAGCAGGCGAACGATCACCTCGGCGAGCGCGGTGAGGTCCGGTAGCTGGAGCGCTGAGTGATGGAGGCCGGCGCTCCTCGCTTGCGCTTCCGCGTGGAAACATCCGCGAGCTCTTCCGAGAGTTTCCGAGGCGGCGGGTCAGCAGCGCCTCGACTGCCTGCCGCTCTCTGGCAAGCACCCACCGCGAAGCGACGACCTGCCGACCGAAGTCCACGGCGGTGAAGAATCTCGAGTCCCGCGGTGCGAGGCTGGCCGATCCTTGAGCACGTCGAGCCGGGCGCCCTCAGCCAAATGAGCTCAAGCGCTCGTTAGCCGTTTGAGGATCGGTTCGTTCCAGCGCAGGCCAGCGCCAGGAGCGTCCGGCGGATAGGCACGCGCGGATCGCCTCGAGGTCTCGTGCGCGTCCTTCGGCGCCGACCTTGAGCTTGACGCCGGCAAAGCCGCTCGCGACCGCTTTCTCGGCCTCCGCCGCGGCGCCCCGCGGGCTCATACTCCTCAGGCCGGCGTAGGCGCGAATCGGTCGTGCCTTCCCTCCGAGAAACTCCACCAGGGGTGTGCCGTCGGCCTTCGCGCAGGCG
>CAVPVI010000021.1:0-37465 GCA_963709135.1 uncultured Solirubrobacterales bacterium
CGACCGCGACACCGGACGCCCACGTCTCGGGCGGGCGCGGGCGACGTGTCGCTTACTTATCCGGCGGCCCTGTGTCAAGGCCTCATCCTGTGTGCGTTCGGTTTACGTCATCGTTTCGGGGGCGCGTGGGCGTCGTGGGTCGTGCGGATCGTTTGCGCGCGGGCGCCCATGCTTACTTCGGTCCTCGACCTCGGGTTGGCTCCGGGGCCGGCGACAAGATGTTGATGGGGAGTTGTTCCCGCCGGGGGGAAGCGTTGCGGCCGCTCAATCTTTCTAGGCCGTCCACGCGAACGTGTCGGCAGCGACAGTTCGGGAGCCGGCCGCGGCGCATCAGTGTGAAAAGGGCTTGACGTACGCA
The DNA here is from genome assembly GCA_963709135.1 of uncultured Solirubrobacterales bacterium. GTDB lineage: Bacteria > Actinomycetota > Thermoleophilia > Solirubrobacterales > Solirubrobacteraceae > Palsa-465. The sequence continues at coordinate 359 of CAVPVI010000021.1, forward strand.
AACGATCTGCTTGCCAGATAGCGGAGCCGAAGCCCGGGTCAAGCGGCCAGAGGATCCGCACGCTGAGGGGTCGCCGGTCGGTTGGTCGGGGCAGGACTGCCGCTTGACGCGCGGCGCGCGGATCCGCTACCCGACGGCTCGTCGGCTGGTGGCGTCAGGGCGTCCTCGCCGAGTTCACGCAGGGTGTGGTAGCAGCGCTTGAGCAGCTTGCGGGCGAGCGCCAGACATGCACGGTTACCGCCGAGCTGCTCGGCCGCCTGCAGGTAGTACTCGCGGTCTGGAGAGCTTGGTCGCCGTGCGGCTTGCGCTGCCTCATACAGCGCCCAGCGCAGCGCCGGCGGCCCCTGGCGCGACAGATGTCCCGGCGCGCGGTGGCGGTCAGACTGATAGACGGTGATGTCCATCCCGCCGTAACGCACCGCATCACGGCTGTTGGAGAACCGTCGGCAGTCGCCGAGCTCAGCCAGGACGGTGACCGCGACGAGCTCCCCAACCCCGTAATGCGCGTTGATCAGCGCTTTGCAGCCGGTCTGCCGGCGCGCGTACGGACGCAGCTGGGCATCCAGCGAGCGACGCGATCTGGCGCTCGAGCGCGTCGATCATCGCACGCGCGACCGTGACTTGCTCACGAGCAGCGTCGGGCAACGGCTGTGCGCTCAGCCAGTCAGGACCGTCACCGACCATCAGCTTGCGCCGCGCCGGGCACCCGTGGTGATAGAGCACCGCCTGGATCCGCTGCTGCCACTCCGAATGCGCCTCGATCAGCGTGTGACGCAACCGGACCCGCGCGCGGAGATCAAGGATGTGATCAGGCGGGATCCACGACTCCGGCAGCCGCCCCGCCATCAACAGCTCACGATGATGCCGCGCATCAGCACGATCGGTCTTCGCACGCTGCTTTCTCCCACGCAGCGCCGCGGTCTGCGCCGGTTCAGCCAGATGCACCCCCGCACCGACCGCCCGCAACTCCTCGACCAAGAACCGCCAGCCGGTCGTCGCCTCCAACGCGACCTCAAGCTGCTTGCCAGCGAACCGCGCAAGGAACCGCCGCACCCCATCGCGGTCCGCCGGGCTGACTCGCGCACGGCTGATCTCACCCGTGTCGAGATCGATCCACTCCGCAGTGATCTGCGCCCGATGCTGGTCTACGCCCATCACAATCGACATCACCTATCTCCCTTCACCGCAGCACCAAGCCCAGCGCAGCGTTACGCCGACCCATCCATTACCGTTGGGTCACGGTCGGTGCCTTCTGTCTAACGATCCGGCCGCACGGGGTGCAACCCGCGCGCGCCTTCACCTATGACTGTTCGACACGAAGGCCCGGCCACCTGCACGACTTTGGCCCGCGTGCCGCCCCGGGGAACAAACCCCGGATATGACATCTTTCATCGGACGATCTCCCCGCCGGGCGACGAGCTCGCGCCGGGCTCGAGGCCCGAGCAAGCTCGGCCCTATCCCCCACCTTCACCTCGCGGGCGGCTCAGGCGTGCGGCGAGCTCCGCGCGTTGGCGGTCGGTGAGGCCGCCGAAGGTCTTGCTGGGCGAGACGCGGCAGCTGTCCAGGATCGTGGTTGCTTTGACCCTCCCGACCGTGGGGACCGCGAGCAGCAGGTCGAACACCTTGGCGGTCTGCAGGAACGCGGGCGGATCGAGCAGCAGCGGGGTGACCGACGCCCTGCCGGTCTTGAGATCGTGTTTGAGCTGCGCGCGGAACGTGCGGATCTCGTTGGCGATGTTGAGCGCGGCCATGCGCTGATCCGAGCCGCGCTCGGGTGCCGCTGGATGCTCGAGCGGGCCGCAGGACACGATAACCACGCGAGAGTACACGCCGCCTCGATCGTCAGCGCGGCCGAAGACTCGGGGCAGATCACGAACTCCTAGCGTGGCGACCAGGCGGCCGCCCGCGACGGCCAGCGATCACGTCTCGAGTTCCTTGACCGCCTGCGCTGCCGCGTCCAGCAGCCATCCCGGCTGCTGGCGCGGCGCCGTCAGCGTCGCCCGGCGGATCGCCTCGCGCGCCGTCGGTCCCTACTTCCAATCACGCTGCCACGGCGGCGCGCGAGCCACTCCCACTGCCAGCCGCTACCCGCCCGGCGCGAGCGCCACTGCTGGCGCACGACCTCGACCGGCCCCCGCGGCGTCTGGATCGTCAACGACTGCGAGCGGTTCGCGACAGCCCTACCCGCCATCACCCACACACCTCGCCCGCACACCACGCTCAACGATCCCGCGCGTCACGTCCATCGCGTCATCTTCCCACCTGCGGCTACGAACGCTCGATGGACCGTACCGTCGCACCCTCCTACACCACCGGCCGCTGCGACCTGGAGCCGCAGTGGTGTCGGCGTCTGTCGCGCGAGGCCTCGACTCCCCGTGTGAGGTTGGGCGCGACGTGTCGCTTGCGTCGGCGAGGTCGCCCAACGCCGGCGACGTGTCGCGCGCGGCCGCAAGCCGCTCCGGCAGCGCGGACCCTTCCACTCCTCGAAGGCGCCGCGACGTGTCGCCCGCGGGCCGGCGGCCGCCGCTTCGCCTCTTTCCTTCCCCGCCGCGATGCTGTCCCGCTCGAGGACCGTCGATGCGCCAAAGGCGAACACTTGTTCGCTTCTTGAGTACGGTTCTGTGTGGAGGAGCTCACGTTTCGCTTTGAGGACGAGGAGGGAGCCGTGATCTTGGACGGTTGGGCTCACCGGCCGGGCTGCCCGCGGCTGCCCGGCGCCGCTTCCGGCCCGCGCGCAGCGCGTGCCGACCGGAGGCGTGGTTCTGAGCGAACGCTGCCCGCACGAATGTCACACCTGCGCGCCTCGGTTCCTGACGCTGCTCAGCCACCAAAGCGGCTCTTAGCGACAGCGCAGTTCCGTATTTGAGAGATTCGACGCGTCACCGAGAACAGCGCTCCAGCCACGGGTCTGGGGATTGTTGGTGGCGAAAACGGGTGTAAGCGGCGGCAGTCGCCAGCTTTGGGTCCCCTTATCAAGGATGCCGACGCGGTTGGGACATGCAGGCCGTCCGCTTGCACGGGTGTGGCCGGACACTTTGCTGAGAGTGGTTTGGCCACCTAGATGAGAGCGATCGGTCACGAAGCTGAGAGTGCTGCCGCGTGGGGGGTGGCCGCGAACGCGGGTGCTCAGGTGTCGGGTGAGCGCGCGATGCACCACAGCGGCGGCGGCCTGGCCGAGTGGGCTTACTGTCGTGCCGCACGCAGCGGTCGATTTCCAAGCGGGTGACGATCCCCGATGTCGTTCACCACCGCTCTGCTGTAGAACAAATCGTGCTACATTCCGAATGTGGCTCGGTCGTTGCACGTGCGCCTAGATGACGCCTCCGCCGCGGCGTTGGAGGTCGTACGTGCCTCCGGCCTGAGCGACTCGGAGGCTGTGCGGACGGCACTGCGCGAAGCTGCCGCCCGCCGGCGCTCGCGATCGGCTGTGCGGGAGGAAGTTCTGCGCTTAGCAGCGGACGAAGCCGACCGCGAAGAGATGCGGATGATCCGTGAGCAGATGGCTGAGCTCGCGCCGCTGCCCGCCGGGCTGTGATGGTTCGCGGCGAGGTCTTTCAGCTGCCGGCGCCTCGCGCGGCGCGCGGACGCGAACAGCGCGGGGCGCGCTACGCCGTCGTCCTTCAGGCGGACGAGTTCCTGCACCTCAGCACGACGATCGTCGCGCCGACGTCGACGAGCGCGCGGCCCGCAAGCTTCCGGCCGCCGATCACGCTTGACGGACATGAGACGCGCGTGCTCGTCGAACAGACAACGGTGGTCGACCCAGAGCGGTTGGGCCAATCCGCCGGAAGGCTCGCCGCAAGCGAACTGCGGGCGGTGGACGAGGCGCTCGAACTCCTCCTCGGCCTCTGACCGCTACCGCTATCCACCACCGACGATCGCGGGCTGGTCGAACGTAAGTTCGCTGCCCGCGAACGACTGTCATTCGACTGACGTTCTACAGTCATCAGGGTTACCCGATGTATCCGAAGCCGACTCCACAGGGTGAACTTACGCTGTTAGCTCGTAGACCGAGTGGCCGTCGTCCCAGTAGTTATCGAATACGTGTTGGTAGACGGCGTCGCATTTCTGAGCGTAGATCTGCAGGGTGAAGGCCTCAGGTAGCCGGTCGAGCGTCTCCTCGACTGCTACGCGCACGGCGGCACGGGTGGATTGCTGCTTTCGCCAGTCGAGGACGAGCTTGTTGCGCTTGAGGATGGCCAGGAGTTCGTCGGCAACCTTCTTCACCTGCACCCTTTCGGCCTCTGACAGCTTTGGGGCAGGCCGCATGAGGAGATCGAACACCGCGAGGTGTTCTTCATCGAGTCCCTCGGACACCGCGCGGGCCTCTTCTTCGGTGAGTGTCTTTTTGAACGCGAGCAGCTCTTGGAAGAAGGCTTCGGTGTTCATGCTGCCGGCGTTGTAGTCGGCGACGAGCTTCTCGAACCGTTCCACCAGGTCGACGCGCATTGGGTTGAGGCGGACCAACGCGGCGATCTGGGCTGAGAGCAGCGAGCGTAGCCGCTGGGCGGCGGTCCGCGGTCGTCCCTGCTTGAAAGCCTCTTCGAGGCCGTTCCAGTCGACGGCGCCGAGGTCGAACAGTGCGTCGGAGTCGCTTTCGGGGATCAGGTATTCGTTGGCGGCGACGGACTCGTCGAGCAGTTGCTCGACTCGACCCAGCACACCGGCCAGGTCGGGTCGTTCCGTGTATTCGGCGATCGCGTCGGCGAGGAACTTCGTTACGGCTCTAACACGGCTGAACTCGTTGGCGCGCTTGTCGGGCAGGATCGCCTTGTAGAGCCGGTTGACGAGCGACGCGCGAGCGAGAAACGCGATCTTCTCCTCGTCGTCGACCATCAGCATCTCGACCGTCTGTCTCCCGGCGCTGACCAGCTCAAAGCCGCTCAGACGGCCGAGCGCGTCGAAGCGACCTCTCGTGTGGCGCAGAACTTTCGGAGATCGTCGGTAGCGTCTCGTAGCGCGTCGACGAGCGCGCCCTTCTCCTCGACGGGCACCTCGCCGGCCTTGCCGCCGATCGCGTAGATCGCGAGCGCCTTCTGGAGGTTCCGGAAGACGTCGACGTAGGCGACGATCAGGCCACTGTTCTTCTCCGGAAAGACTCGGTTGGCGCGGGTGATTGTCTGCATCAGCCCTCGCGCGACGTGCGTGTTTGGCTCTGGCAGTGGCCGGTGCCCCGGCCGACGCGCTCGAAGTGGCCGATCTCGGCTCGTCCACAAACTGAGGGCATAAGAGACCCGCCGTGCAGCCGACCTCGGACATCGACAGTGATCCCAGCGTTTCCGGCTCATCGCCCGTTCACATACTCCGCTTCAAACCAACGTTCCGCGACGCAGCTCCGTCCGGGGGGTTCTGAGATGGTGATCAGCTTTTGTGCGTCGGCGAGGGGTAGCGGCTTGGCGAATAGGTAGCCCTGTCCGAGCGGGCAGCGGAGCTCACGCAGGATGGCGAGCTGGGTTTTGGTTTCGATGCCCTCAGCGATCACGTCGACGCCAAGCGCGCGGCCGAGCTCAACGGCGGCGCGCGCGACCGCGACGCCGCTGCGTTCGGTGAGCGAGTCGGTCAGGGTGCGGTCGAGCTTGAGCACGTCGAGCGGAAATCGCTGGAGGCTGCCGAGCGATGAGTAGCCGGTACCGAAGTCATCGAGCGCGAGTTGTACGCCGAGCGCGCGGAGGTTCGTGACGATCGGCTTGACGGCGGGGTCGAGGACGAGGCTTTCGGTGATCTCGAGCATCAAGCGGCTCGGCGCTACCAAATGCTGGATCAGCACGCGCTCGACTTCGATCACAAGCTCAGGCGTGATCTGCAAGGCCGAGAGGTTGGCCGCGACGTGGAGCTCGTGGGGCCATTGCGCGAGTTGCGTGCAGACCTCACGCAGAACCCAGCTGCCGATCGCGACGATCAGCCCGGTGTCCTCGGCGATCGGGATGAACTGGTCGGGTGCGATCAGCCCGCGTTCGGGGTGGCGCCAGCGCAGCAGCGCCTCGAACCCGACGACCCGCTCGGCAGCGAGATCGATCAGCGGCTGGTAGTGCAGCTCGAACTGGTCGCGCTCGAGCGCGTGGCGTAGATCGCCCTCAATCGCCATCCGCGCGATCAGGTGCTGGCGCAGCGCGATATCGAAGATCTCAAAGCGGCTCCCACCTCGCTCCTTCGCGCGGTGCATCGCCGCGTCCGCGTCGCGCAACAGCTCCTCTGGCGTCTCCGCGCCATGCTCGCTGACCGTAACGCCGACGCTGGCAGTGAGGAACACCTCGCGGCCGTCGAGCTCGAACGGCTCGACCATAGCCTCGACCAGCCGCTCGGCGAGGTCGGTGATCGCGTGATCGGTGGCCGCACGCGCACACACGACCGTGAACTCATCGCCACCACCCGGGCGAGCGACCAGATCCTCCTCGCGCACACAAGTCGTTAGCCGCGCCGCGACCAGGCGCAGCAGCCCGTCACCGGCGTTGTGGCCAAGGGTGTCGTTGACCGTCTTGAAGCGATCCACATCGAGCACCAGCACCCACACCCGGTTGCCGAGACGGCGGGCGTGGCGAAGCTCGGCGTCGAGCTCGCTTGAGAGCAACGCGCGATTCGCCAGCCCCGTCAGCGGATCCTCAAGCGCCCGCCGGCGCAGCTCGTCCTCGCTCGCCGCGCGATCAAGCGCGCCCGCGATCACATGCGCGACCGTCTCCACGAACCGCACATCGTCGATCTTGAACGGCGGCATGCTGGCCGGTCCGTGCGCGAGGATCACAAGGCGAGCCCCGGAGCGATCGGGCACGGGCACGCTCAGGCTGCGGCGCATCCCGCGCTCGATCACGGACGCCGGCGCCGAGAACCGCGTCTCGCCAAGCAGATCGTCGCTCACCACCGGCTTGCCGAGCGCGAGCGTGTAGCCGGCCTGTGTGGCGTGTCCCGGACCGATTGTCCAGCTCAGCGACTCACCGGCCGCCGCCGCCAGCCGCACCGCGCCATCGGTCGAGACCCTGGAAACGATGCAGAGCGTTGTAGCAAGCATCTCGCGGACCATCCGCACCGCCTCGCTCATCAGCGCCACGACATCGCCGCCCTCGAGAGCTCGATGGCCGAGATCGGCGATCGCCGCCTTCTGGCGCTCCGCGCGGCGCTGCCCGGTCACGTCCTGCGCCTGAGAGAAAAGGTACGGCTCACCGACCGGCGGCTCGATCAGCACCGCGATCACCTGCGCCTCGACGATCGACCCGTCCGGACGCACGTACCGCTTGATCAGCGGCGCCATCAAGCTTCCAGCCGAGATTGACTGCCCCCAATCGCGAGCTGACTGGACATCCTCCGCGTGCGTGAACTCGAGGATCGAGCGGCCGACGATCTCCTCGGCATCCCGCCCCAACAGCCGGCACATCGCAGCGTTTATCCGCAACACTCCGGCGTGCGTCGTCAGCATCACCATCCCAATCGGCGCGTGCTCGAACGCGCCGCGAAAGCGCGCCTCGGCCTCCGCCAGCGCATCCGCTGCCCGTCTGCGCTCGCTGACATCGCGCGCGACCGCCGACGCGCCGACGACCTCCCGCCGACTATTGCGGATCGGAGACATCGTCACCGACACGTCGATCACGCCACCGTCCCTGCGCCGCCGCCGGGTCTCGAAGTGATCGACCGCCTCCCCAGCCACGACCCGTTCGAGAATCCGTTCAAGCTCGCGCTTGCCTTCGCCCGACGCGCACAGCATCCGATCGTTGCGGCCGACCGCCTCCGCCGCGCTGTAGCCATACATCCGCTCGGCTGCGGGATTCCAGCTCGTGATCGTCCCATCGAGCCGAAGCCCGATCATCGCGTCATCGGAGGACCTCACGATCGCCGCGAGCTGAGCAATCTCCGCGTCCGCCCGCGTCCGCTCGCTGATGTCGCTGATCGCGGCAGCGACCAGCCCCTCGCCATCGGCCTGGAGGCTGCTGAGGCGGATCTCGACCGGGAACACGGTTCCGTCCTCGCGGCGAGCGTGCAGATCGACCCCGTCAACCCCGATCCGGATCCCAGTCAAAGCGCTCAGTGTGAACAGCTCGAGCCAGCTGCGCCGAGACCGCTCCGCGACCAAGATCTCTGCTCGCTCGCCGACCAGCTCAGCGCGGCGATAGCCGAACATCGCCTCGGCCGCCGTGTTGACGAGCACGATCACGCCAGCCTGATCAACGACCACGACGGCGTGCACGGCCGCCTCCAGCAGCCGGACGTCCCCTTCCAGCGCCTGCCATGCGTGCTCTGGCGCATTCACCGCTGCCTCACGAGCGCTCGCCCCACACCGATCATTCGCGGAGGATCCCCGCGAACCGCTCAGCGCACCATGGAACACCTCGAGGCCGAATGTCATGGGTTCTACCGCATCTCTAACAGGCTTGATCGCGCACGCGCGGGTTTGTTCAGATCACCGGCGCCCGATCGGTCGCGTGTCCTTTTCCTGGACTGGCCGCAGGAACGCCATCGTGGACCGGGGGGCTCTGGGGCATCCCGGCAGCCAGTCGAACCAGGGTGATGAGGTGCATCAAATAGATGATCGGCACTCCGCAGCGATTCATGAACTGGCCGCTGGGGTTATCGATACCCTCACGATGGATCGTTACGTAGAGCCGTCCTGCGGTGAGCGGCATCCCGGCGCCGGGCTGCCGCCCGCTCACTTGGGGTCTGGGCTCGGCCGCGGCCGCGTCCAATTGCCGCCCAACAACCGCTTCCGGTGAGCAAGCCGATCGGCCCTAACTTGTCCGGAGCATCGGGGAAAGACCACAGCGAGCGGCCGCGCAACCCATCAGACATCAACTGTGCCCTAGCCCGCCTTAGGGCGCGGTTCGACGCGGAGGGACGTCGAAGGGGCGAAGCGACCGTTGACGCCGCCGGCGGGGGTAGCGACGTATTGGCGTTGGACACGGGGGCTTGGCCTCGCCACACTCTGGGCCGTGAGCGATCAGCTGTCGCCGGGCGAGTTTGGGGCTGCCTTCATCGCGTTCATCCGCGCGATGCAGGGGGCCGCTGACGCTCCGGAGCTGCCGTGGGTCGCGAGCTTGCGTAAGCATCTCGGCAGCGAACCGGCCGAGCTTCCTGTCACGGGCGCGACCTTCCGGGAGGCGGACCGCCCAAACTTGCAGCTCGCGCTTGACGCGGTGCTGCCCGAGCGAGTGCTGGTCGGCTTGCCGCCACATGTCGGCGGCGGGTTTGCGTCGCTGCTCGCGCCGATGCACGGCTTCGCGTTTGTCGGCAGGGGCGCGTCGCCCCGCTACCTCGACGTCGCGCTGGGGGATGGCCGGGTCGTGCACTGCATCGCCAACGCGATGCTCCTCGTCGAGTTCGACGCCGCGCCGGTTGCGCTTGTGATCTCCGACGGTGACGATGGCCGCGGGCCGCGGATGATGGGCCCGATGGGCCCCGTCTCGGAAGTTCGCTTGGAGGGGATCTCACCAGACGTCGAGGCGGTCTCGCGCCTGTTTGCTGCGATCCGCGCGGCGATGCTCGAGCACAACGTGTTTCGCGGGCGGATCATCTCGATCAACGGCGGCGGCGGCGTGGCGTTCCAGAAGGTGACGGAGGTCGCGCGTGATGCGGTCGTGCTGCCCGATGGCACACTTGAGCGCCTTGAGCAGCACGCGCTTGGGATTTCGGAGCATGCCGCCGAGTTGCGGGCGGCTGGGCGGCACCTGAAGCGTGGCGTGCTCCTGCACGGGCCGCCCGGCACCGGCAAGACGCTTAGCGTCAACTACTTGCTGACGCAGACCGTCGGCCGCACGACGGTGCTGCTGAGCGGACCGGCGCTCGGGCACCTCGCGAGCGCGTTCGCGATCGCGCGTGATCTGCAGCCCGCGACCGTCGTGCTGGAGGATGTTGACTTGGTCGCCGCCGAACGTACGATGCCGTGGGGCGGCGGCGAGGTGCTGTTCGAGCTGCTCAACGAGCTCGAGGGGCTGGCTGAGGACACCGACTTGCTCGTCGTCGTGCTCACGACCAACCGTCCCGACGTCGTCGAGCCGGCGCTTGCCGCGCGGCCGGGCCGGATCGATCTGGCGCTCGAGATCCCGCTCCCAAACGCCGCGGGGCGCCGGCGGCTGTTGCTCCTGTACGCGCGCGAGATCACTCTCTCCGAGGACGCCATCGAGGAACTGGTCGCGAGGACCGAGGGAGTCACGGGCGCACTCGTCAAGGAGTTGATGCGCCAAGCGACCCTGCGCGCGGCGATTGCCAGGAGAGCTCCGGGCGCCGCCGACGTGCTCGCGATCGCCGGCGACCTGCTAGATGAGCGGGCGAAGCTGACCCGGAGCCTGCTCGGGCACCGCGGCGAGGATGGTTCCGAACCACCGTCTCCATCTGCGGCGATGCTGAGCGCGGTGCAGGCCGCCGGCCTGCCGCTGCCGCCCAACATGGCCTGCCGTTAACGAAGCTGTCAGGAGGGGCAAAGTAGCGCCGAGGCACCGGCTCCTCAGGCGGCGAGGACATCGGGGGCTGGCGGCGGGGATCAGAGAACTCGAGTGTCGGGCGAGCTATCGCGGGCCCTTCTGCCTCATCAAGCGACACTACCTGCAGCGCGTCTCCGGCGACACTACCTGCAGCGCGTCTCCGAGCAGACCCTCGGGCTGCAGCCGCCCGGCGAGCACGTCGGGATCCTCGCCAACCTCAGCTGTCTTGGACAGGACCTCGGCCCAGTTGGCGGCGCTGATCGCCGCGCCAGCCTCAAGCGCCCGCTCTACCACGTCAGCGCCGGCCTCGTCGCGCAAGAAGGCGAGCAGCGCCGAGGCGTCAAGGACGCAGTTGGGACCGGCGCTCACGCCGCGCTGGCCGGAACGCCGCCCGCGCGGCGGGCTTCCTCGCGGCGCTCGGCTATCCGCTCCTCAGACCGGCACCGGTCAGGCGCCAGCCCAGCGATTACGCCACGCGTGCGCTGTATCGCGTTGCGGCGGCGCTCAAGTACCGACTCCCGAGTCGGCTCGCTGTCATGACGTTCAGTTGTGCCAGCATCCATCCCACCAGCCTAACGCTCACGGGGTTCTCGGGGGGAACGCGCGTGAGCGGCAGCGTGATTGGCGGGCAGGAGAAGGGGTGCGGCACGCTGGGGAGGTTCCAGTAGTAGACGCGCGGTTGCTGCTGGGACCTCATGCCGACGCTGATCACCACGAGCCGACACGCGAGCTTCGGCAGCCTCGCATTCCAACGCCCGGCCCACGCTTCGAGGCGGTAGCCGTGGCAACCGCAGCGCTAGACCCCGACCGCCGTCGCTGAGCGCCACCCGTCGCGGCCCGTTGCTCGACAGGCACCCTTTGCCTCGCGTTCTCTTCCACGGTCGTCCCGCTCTCCCTTTAGTAGGAGATGTAGATCTCGACGCGGCGGTTAAGCGCGCGGCCTTCGGGAGTGGAGTTCGTGGCGCGGGGGTCGGCGGCGCCGTGGCTGTCAACCGTGGTCGCGATGTCGAGCCCGTGCGTGACGAACGCGCAGACCGCTTGGGCGCGATAGTAGCCGAGCGAGAGGTTGTATGCCCATGGCCCGAGTGAGTCCGTGTAGCCGACGCATCTTATTGCGCGGACGCCGGCAAGCGTTGAGCGCAGGTCGCGGAGGTAGGGCATACTGCTCGCCTGGATGATCGCCGAGCGGCTGGCGAACATGCCGTCATCGGGGACAACGAGGATCTGGGGCAGCACCAGTCGGGTGCTGCCGCTGGCGTAGAGCTCCCCGCTCGTGCTCGCGACTGTGATCGTCGCGTTGACGTCGATCTTGAGGCCGCCGGGGCGGTCGGCCAGCCGCAGGGCGGTTGCCGTCAGCTGGCTTGTGACTGCGATGCGTTGGGCGCCGTCACCGCCGGCGGTCGCGGTGCCGTGTCCGATAAGGACCCGGCGACCGGCGATCTGTGCGGTCAGGGTGGTGGTGCAGGACCGGATCATGGCCTTCGTCAGCGTGCACCCGATCGTTGTCGCCCGCGCATGGCTGGCGGCGCTTGAGGTCGCGATCGCGACTGGCGCGAGCGCGACCCTCGCCCTCGCGTCAGTGGGCGGCCCGCTCGGCGGTGTGATGGGCGCCGTGTTGACCGTCCAGCGCACGGTCGCGGCCGGGCTGGCGACGCCGGCGTCGTTGAGCTGGCGGATCGCGAGGGTGTGCGCGCCGGCCGTGAGGCCGGTGAGCTGCAGCGGTGAGACGCACGGCTCGAACGCGCCGCCGTCGAGGCTGCACTCAAACGTGCCGCCGTCCGCGCCGGCCCACACGATCGTTGCGGTCGTGGCGGTGGTGGTGCTGTTCGGGGACCCCTGGATCACCGGCGCACCCGGAGCAGCGGGTAAAGCGATGACAGCGGTCGGCTGCGAGGTCGAGGAGCTCGACCCGCCAGCGTTGGTCGCTGTGACGACCACCTCGATCGTGTCGTCCACATCGCCAGCCACTGGCGTGTAGGTCACGTTGGTCGCGTTGTTGGCGATGTCGTGCCAGGTCGAGCCGTCAGTCGAATCCTGCCACTGGTAGCTGTAGGTGAGGTCCTGACCGGTAAACGCGCCGGTCGTGCCGGCGCTCAGCGTCTGGCCGACCTGCGCCGTCCCGCTGATCGTCGGTGGGGGCCGTCTTGCGCAGATCATCGATGAGGGCGCGCTCGCGTCCGCCCGGCTTGGGCCATGTCGGCAGCTAAAGCGACCCGTCGCGCGGTCCGTGAGGACCGCGTCGACGGGCGCGCGTCTTCCGGGTCGCGGGTACCGGCGGATCGGCGTACCCGAGGCCTTAACAAATTACTAGCAATCCACAAGATGAGATGATATGCGATTAAAATAGTAACGGGATGAGATGAGATTGGTTATACTTTGGGGGCATGAGCGAACTGGCATCCCGTGAAGCACCCGTAACAACAGCGTCTGGCCGGCCGGCGTGCCGGTGGGTCGAGGACGGGCATCAGTGCACCCGGCCGCCAGCGCCACGGCGCGGGTCCAGAGGACCGGCGCCGGTCTATTGCGAGCAGGCGGATGGCCCCGGCCAGCCGGTGCACAACCCGCTGAACGCCTGGCGGGCGAAGACCCGGCCCGGTGAGGCTCCGCAGGAGGACAGCCAGGCTGGCCGTGCGCCGGTCGCCGAGGCGGTCAAGACCGCGGGCAGCGCCCTACACCGGGCCGAGCAGCTGGCCGCCGCGCTGCGGGAAACCGCTGAGCAGCTGGCCGAGGCGGTCGCGACCGCCGGGGACCCTGACGCGGCGGCCGCGCAGATCTCGGCGCAGGTCGCCGACGCTGAGGAGCTCGCGGGAGAGGCGCGGGCGGCGGCCGCGCGGGAGAAAGCGGCGCGGCTGGCGGCCGAGCAGCGCGCCGAGGAAGCCAATCAGATGGCCGAGGACATGGCTGCGCAGGCCGAGGCGGCCCAGGCCGATAGTGAGGCCGCGCGCGCTGAGGCTAGCACGGCACGCTCAGAGCTCCAGGCGCGCACTGCCGGGCACGAGGCAGAACTGCAGCGCACCCGCGACGAAACGGCCCAGGCGATCGAGGCGGCACAGGAAGCCGCCCGGACCCAGGTTACGCAGGCCGCCCGCAACGCTGACGCCCGGATCGCCGAGGCCGAGCAGCAGGCCAGCGTGCGGATCGAGGAGGCGCAAGCCGAGGCCGAGACTCAGGTACGCGCCGCCGAGGCCGCCCGCGAGGAGGCACGCGAGCAGGCCAGCCAGCACCAGGAAGCCGCCCGGGACGCCGAGCGGCGCGCCGCCGCGGCCGAGGCGCGCGCCGAGGACGCACACGCGGAGACCACGCGGACCCGAGAGGACGCCGCGCGCGAACTCGACCGGCTCCGCGCCGACGCCGAACGGGAACGCGACGAGATCCTCGACCGGCTCGCTGACACCGCCAGGCGCCTATCCGAGCTGACCACGGTGCACGCCGCCGAGCTCGACCGGGTCCGCGCCGACGCCACGCGGGAACGTGACGAGCTGCGCGAACTGCTCGAGGACCGCGCCCGGATGCTGACCGAGGGCCGCGACGAGCAGCGCCAGCGGGCCGAGCGGGCCGAGCACGAACTCGGTCAGGCGCGCGGCGAGCTAGCGCAGCTTCGCGCCGCTACCAGGAAGGACGCGGCGCAGGAAAGCGGCGCGGCGGCCGGCGGTGAAACGCCGCAGCGCCGCCGGGGCGCCAGCAAGGAGGCGGGGCAGTGAGCGACGGTCTGACTGCCAGCAGGCCGTCGGTCAAAGGGGCCTCGCCTGACACGGCAGTTCCCGCGCACCCCGGCTCTCGCGGCCCGCGACGTGTCGCTTGCGTCGGCGACCGCGTCGACCGGCGACACGTCGCTGCTCGAGCGACTCCCCCGGCGACCGCCGGGGGTCCTCACGTCGCGCGCCTGCGCCGAGCTTCGGCGCGACACGACGCGTCGCCGATCGTCAAGGGCGCCAGATGGGGCCAGCCTCTCCCCCCCCTCGCGCGACGTGTGTGTGGCTCGTGGCAGCGGCCGGTGCCGGCCGACGCGCTCGAAGACGCCGATCTCGGCTCGTCCACAAATTGAGGGCATAAGAGACGCCGTGCAGCCGACCTAGGAGGCTGGTGTTTTTCGCGGGGATTCCAAAGAACCTGATTCAGGAGCGACTATGGATAAAGCGTTTACGCACATACCGGATATTTGGTTATCGAACGGTCCACCCATTTGGCACCTGACTCCTAGGACATCGACAGCGTCCCAGCGTTTCCGGGCTCACCGCCCGTCCACATACTCCGCTCCAAACCAACCTCCCGCGACGCAGCTCCGTCCGCGGGTTCTCAGACCAAGGGCAATCTGGCTGGCCCAGCGATACGCCCGTGCGTAGCGGTCACCTGATATCGCCTACACGCGCGTGTCGACCCGCGTTAGCCTGGTCGCGTGTTGGCCTCTACGATGATGCCGATCGAATCGCGCGTCGAACTCGGGCGAGCGCCTTCTTCCGGGCGGGATCGTCGGGGTCAGCTATGTTGGCCGTCACGGCCGTGATTGGGATCCGGCTTCCCCTGGGGCCGAGGATGTCGGCGCGCAGATCGTTGTCCTTACGCAGCCCGACGATGTCGGCAACGAGTTGCTCGGCCGCCTGTCGCTGGCCATCGTGGCGGGCGTTGACCACGACGAGTTGCGCGTGCTCGATGCCGGCGTAGCTATCGGCGATCGCCCAGCGCGTATCCGGCTGCGGAGCCCTTCTTGCTTGGGCAACGCCACCCAGGCGGGTCCGCACTTTCTCGAGGAGTTCGGGGTGCTCGCGGCCGAGTTCGGCTAGCCGTGCGCCGCCGATCCCGCCGAGAACGTCGACCATGCCGTCCGGCTGGAGTAGCTGCTCAAGGGCGGTGCTCTCCCGCGCGTAGCGCCCTCGCTTGTGAGTGCAGCGTACGAATAGCTGCTGGCCTTCTGTCGGTGGGGGCGCAACAAACACCAGGAGATCCACGGATCGCAGCGGGCTTTCCCCCTCGAGAACGACGGCCTCGGAGTAGTCCATCATCAGGTTTGTGGTGAAGAAGCTGTCGGAGAGGTCCGCGTCTCCCGGAAAGGTCAGTAGGGCGGCGCCTATCGCCCCGGCCTCGCGGTAGCGACGAACCTCGGGATGGCTCTCCGGCGTTGTCTGGCGAAGCTGGCGCAGCGTGTCGTCCCGGACACAGCGCGCCGCGATGACCAATGCGTCGAGGCCGGTCAGCATCGCCTCGATGAACGCCGTCTTGCCCGAGTGCGCGGGCCCGGCGACATGGATGAGCGCACGCTCGATCACGGCTGTGCTTGTTAGCACACGTCGCGGACGGCGGGACGACCTTGTCACACCACAATGCGGGCAGGAGTGCTGGTCGGGCTCGGCGATCGCCGGCGCAGCAGCTCACCTGGCCGTAACGAGCCCCGCGCCGGTCACACGTGGTCTGGCCGTGACGCCCGCCAAGCAGGGAACGCTCGGCTCAGCTGCCCGGGTGGGGCGCGTAGCGTGATTTCTCGTGTGCGCAGTTGGCAAACTGGCGGCTGATGGCGTTCCTCGCGACCGATTGGCCGACGATCTCCTCTCTGGCCACGGGCGTTGGCACGCTTGTGCTCGCGGTCGCCACGTTCGCGGCAGTCCGCTCAGCGAACCGCTCGGCGCGGATCGCCGAGACGGCGCTGCAGGAGCAACGCCGGCCTGTGTTCGCCCAGTCCCGCCTCGAGGATCCCATACAGAAGCTCATGTTCGTCGACCGGCACTGGATCAGCGCGGCTGGTGGTCATGCTGGCGCCGAGCACGTCGACGGCAGCGTGTATCTCGCGATCAGTCTGAGAAACGTCGGCAGCGGAATCGGGGTATGCCAAGGCTGGACGGTCAGGACCGGGTTCGGCACATCGCAGACCATGCCCACACCCGCCGCGCTGGAGGAGTTTCGCCTCCAAACGCGTGATCTCTATGTCCCCGCCGGCGACGTCGGCATGTGGCAGGGAGCGCGACGCAACCCGGAGGACCCCATGCGCGCCGCTGCCGCAGAGGCGATCGACACGCGTCAGCCGATCACGATCGAGCTGCTCTACAGCGACCAAGTCGGCCTCCAGCGGACGATCACCCGTTTTGGCCTCACTCCCACCGCTGATTCATGGCGTTTGGGCTACTTCGTCAACGGTTAGGAAGGATCTTCCATACATTACGAATTCTAGCTATTTGAGTGGATCTGACTCGAATCGTGCTGTCTGCCGCCTCCTAACATAGAGCCCGGTCATCGGAGCCACCCCACCCGATCTGATCAAGCTCGGCGTGGCGCCCGCGCAACTCGCTGCAGGCGCGGTGTGCGCGGGTGGCGCGTCGCTGCTGCCAGACCTCGACTGTCCGGGCTCTACCGTTGCTCGCGCGCTCGGACCGCTCAGCGGCGTGGCTCGCGCGTGTGGTGTCGCTGATCGCCGGTGGGCACCGAAACGGCACGCACTCGCTGCTCGCGTGGCTGGCTCTCAGCGTCGGGCTCACAGTTGCGCTCGGGACTAGGCACGGCTCGGCGGTCGCGCTGATCGTCTGCGTGCTCGCCTGCGGGCTGATGCTCCGCGTCATCACAGGAGCGCGCGCTACTAGGCCCGCTCCTTGCGCTCGTGTCCCCAGGGGCAAAGTAGGAGCGCACCCGAGACCTGCCGACTGAAGATGCAGCCGGCCGCGGCGGCGCTCGGGGCCTCATACGATTGGTCGGCATGGCCGTCGCCGATCTTCGGCGCTTGGTCTCACGCCATCTGTTTATGTGATGTATCCGAGCCCGATCGACGCCATGAAGCTCTGGATCGACCGATCCTCAGCGCGTCCGGCTCATGCCGGTCGCCTGGCGGTGGAGGTCGCGTCGACCTCGGCGCGGGTGGGCGGGTCGGCGCCCGGTCGCGAGCAGGTGATCGCGGCGACCAAAGCCGCTTCGGCGACGACTTCGGCCAGCGTCGCCTGATCGATCGCGGCGAGCACGTCGCCGCGAGCGGCTCCGAGCAGGTCGGCGCGGCGTAGCCCGTCGAGCAGGCCGGCGGTGAAGGAATCGCCCGCGCCGACGGTGTCGACGAGGTCGACCGCCATCGCCGGGTGGCGCAGCTCGCCGCGCGCGGAGATCGCGTAGACCCCGACGTCGCCGCGGGTTACCACGACGAGCGCGGGCCCCCGCCCGAGCCAGTCGCGGGCCACGTTCTCGTCTGAGCGGTCCGGGTAGAGCCAGTGCAGATCCTCGTCGCTTACTTTGACGACGTCGGACAGGGCAACGAGACGCTCGACATCCGCCCGCGCCTGCGCAGCTTCGCCCATCAGCGCCGGTCGCACGTTGGGATCGTAGGACACCGTCACGCGGCCGCGCTCGTGCTCGCGCTCCATGAGATCAACGACATGCGCGCGGCCCGGCAACAGCACCGTGGCCAACGAACCAGTGTGCATGCAGCGCGCCTCGATCGGAAGCGGCGCCATGGCACGCGCGTCCCAGTCGATCCGGAAGTCATACGAGGCGACCCCGGCCGCGACGCTCGCGATCGCCAGACTCGTCGACACCTGCGCCTCGTCGGGGCCGGCGTCGACGCGGACGCCACTGGCCTCCAGATGCGCCCGGATCATCTCCCCAAGCGCATCGCGCCCCGGGCGCGTCTTGAGCGTCACAGGGCTACCCAGCCGGGCCAGGCCGAGCGCCACATTCGCGGGGCTTCCACCGGGATACACCGCCAGCGTCCGGCCACCGCGCTCCCCGACCAGATCAGCCAGCGCCTCCCCGACAACCACGAACATCCCAATCACCCCACGCGATCGGATCGAGGCAGCTCCGCGGACACGACGAGTCGCGACACGCACAGCGCCATGCGCCACTTCAACTCGACGACTCGCCGGCCTGCAACGAGAACCGATGGATAGCTGGGTGCCGCTGGCGATGTTTCGCCCCAGCGCGCCCGAGCGAGCGCATTGCAGCAGTCCCCCAACACCGGGGGCCGCCAAGATCCTCGAGGACTTTCTGCGCGAGCCCACGGACTTGCGCCTACTTGATCAAAGCCGCCACCACGAACTAGCCCCTTGATCCTCTGCGGGGGCGATGGTCCGCCGCTACGATCGCGGCGCGGGGCGTGTCTTGGGACTCCTATTTGCACGATCAGATCTGGGGGATGTTGGCGTTGTAGACAGCGCTCTCGAGAGCATCCGCGAATGCGTTAGGGCTCCGCGTGCGCGCGTACTTCGACACGGCGTTGTAGAGGCCCTCCTCGAACTGTGGGCTCAGCGCTCCGCCGTGCGCGATCGAAAGGAGCACCGGCAATGTCCAGAAAGCCTTCGAGGATTGTCGCTGGTAGGCCGCAAGTAGGCGCCACGGCCAGACCCGAACGTGGCGAATACCAGGGCGGACTCCCTCAGCCGGGTGGCGTCCTGCCCTTTGCTCTGGCACGGGCATCGTGCTGCCCGGGCTTGGTGGCCCCTTGTGTCCGGACGCGGTTGCACCGTAGGCCCGCATCC
Organism: uncultured Solirubrobacterales bacterium; assembly: GCA_963709135.1. Lineage (GTDB taxonomy): Bacteria > Actinomycetota > Thermoleophilia > Solirubrobacterales > Solirubrobacteraceae > Palsa-465. Next base: position 19,203 of record CAVPVI010000021.1, read on the forward strand.
GGTGGTGGCATTGCGAGGAGCGGTCGCCTCCGGGCGGCGTCTTGGGTGGCGCTCGATCCGGGCACGGCTGTCTCTGCGGACGGCTGTGTGCCGCTCTCTTGCGCCCGAGAGCGGCCTTGTTGCTGGGCATGACGGGCGTCATGACCCGGCCGGACTTTGAGTGAGGATCGAAAGCGAGTTCGGCTCGGTGTGTGCGCAGGCTGTCGTGGCTCGCTTGAACTGGGGGGCCTGCTGGTTCATCGTCGACGGGAGCGTGAACGCGCCGTCGCGGTCGGCGTCGGGGAAGTCGGGCACACCGTGTGAGCGCATGCAGTCCGCGAACTTGAGGTCCTGCTCCTGGTTATGGCCAGTGCCCGCGGACGAGGACGTGAGGCCGGGTAGTAGGTGGTGGCAGGCTCGGTCGGCGGCCCTGAACGCCGGAGAGTCCGGATTTGCGGTGCCGGGGGAAATCGTGACCTGCACGCCGTTGCCTGAGCCAGTGACCTGTGGGTCGGGGTAGCCAGAAACCCCGCGTGATCGCATGCATGCCGCGAACGCTAGTGACTGCCTCCCGATGCTGGCGACGCCCGCGTTCGGCGCCCCGCGGCTGGTCGATCCACCCCCGCAGCCGGAGATCAGCAGCCCGATCGCGATCAGCGAGCCGGCTAGCGAGGCTGCTTGTCGGCGCGGGCATCTCTGCAGCTTGGTTTGGGTGGCTGATGATGATGGGACTGCGTGCATGTGATCCCCTTCGGGTTGATCGATCTGCGTCGCACTGCGTTGTACGGGAGTGGCGGTAACGCGGCGGTGATCGAACCTGTCACCGCGTTGTAACCGTCAACCGGGGATCCTTCGCTCGTACGGGTCGGGTAGCCGGCTCGTTTAGGCTTGGCCGAGCAAACATTTCTGGTTCAGACGCTGATGAGGGTCCTGATAGTCGAAGATCATGTCGAGCTCGCTGAGACGGTCGCGAGCGTGCTTCGCCGCGAGGGGATCGCTGTCGACGTCGCGCACGACGGGACCGACGCGCTGTCGCGAACGGCGGTGATCGACTACGACGTGGTCGTGCTCGACCGCGACCTGCCCGGCGTGCACGGCGACAACGTGTGCCGCACGCTCGTTGCGAGCGAGTGCCGCTCCCGGGTGCTGATGCTGACCGCGTCGAGCACGATCGCGGATCGCGTCGAAGGTCTTGGGCTGGGCGCCGATGACTACCTGCCCAAGCCGTTCGCGTTCGCGGAGCTGATCGCTCGGATCCGTGCACTGGCCCGCCGCTCGCAGCTTCCGCTACCTCCGATCCTGGAGCACCGCGACGTGAGGCTCGACCCGGCACAGCGGACTGTTACCCGGGCGGGGCAGCGATTGGCGCTCAGCCCGAAAGAGCTCGCGGTGCTCGAGTATCTGCTAGCCGCCCAAGGTCGCGTCGTGTCCGCCGAGGAACTGCTCGAGCGGGTCTGGGACGAGGCGGCCGACCCATTCACGTCAACCGTGAAGGTGACGATTCGCCGCTTGCGATCAAAGCTTGGCGATCCGCCGCTGATCGAGACAGTCTCCCACAGCGGCTATCGAATCTGAGGCTCGGGATGGACCACCCCGGCCTGCCGCGCCCGGCTCCACGTTCATGGCTCAAACGGCCGCCTGGCACGATTCGTCTACGCCTCACGCTCCTCTACGGCACCCTGTTCCTGGGATCGGGCGCGGTTCTACTCACGATCACCTACCTCCTGCTCGACAGAGCCACCGGCGACAGCCTCTCACTCATCACAGGCTCCCCTGGCGGGCCGGGCGGGCTCACGATCCGCCCATTACCGATCCAGGCACTCGGCAGTCAGGCGGTTCGCCGGGCATTGCGCGGTCAGGCCGTAGTTCAGCACGCGGCCGATCTACACCATCTGTTGATCTGGTCCGCGATCGCACTGGCGATCATGGCGGTGATTTCGATCGCACTCGGATGGCTGGTCGCCGGGCGTGTACTGGGCCCGCTGCGGGCAATGACCGCAACCACGCGTCAGATCTCCGAGCGCAACCTGCACGAGCGGCTGGCGATCGACGGACCGCACGACGAGCTCAAAGAGCTTGCCGACACGGTTGACGGACTGCTCAGCAGGCTGCAGACCGCGTTCGACGCGCAGCGACGGTTTGTCGCCAACGCTTCACATGAGCTCCGCACTCCGCTCACCCTCGAGCGAGCACTGCTCGAGGCCTCGCTCAGCGATCCGGCTGCCACGCTCGCATCGGTGCGGTCAACTCAGGAGCGCTTGCTCGGGATCGGGGCGCAGCAGGAGCGACTGCTCGAGGCGCTGCTGACGCTGGCCAGCAGCCAGCGCGGCCTCGATCATCGAGAGCCAATCGACCTGTCAGCCGTCGCCGACACCGTCCTGTTGACAGTTCAGTCCGAGGCCGCGCTACTCGGACTGAAGTTGCAGACGCGCACCGAACCCGCTCCCACCGGAGGCGACCCACGCCTGATCGAACGCCTCGTCGCCAACCTGCTCGACAACGCCGTGGACTACAACATTCCCGATGGGCGAGTCGAGGTCGTCACGGGAACCAAGGCCGGTCGCGCGTTCCTGTCGGTGGCTAACACCGGCGCGGTGATCATGCCCGAGCAGATCGACCGTCTGTTCGAGCCCTTTCAGCGTCTCCGCACCGATCACACACGGCACGTGAACGATCACCACGGAATCGGGCTCTCGATCGTCCGCGCGATCGCCGACGCGCACGAAGCCACCCTTACCGCACGCCCCCTGCCACGAGGAGGGCTACGGATCGACATCACCTTCCCTCCAAACGGGAATGCGCCACGCCAACCGAACGTCGGGCACCTCATGCAGCCCTGAGGGCTCCCCGGTAGCCGCAGCAGCCTCCTCGCAGATGACTCCCTCAGCGCCACGCACCGCCACCAGCGCGTGTCTTGCCAGCGCGGCCGACAGGTCGCACAGTGTGATCGAAATTGGCCTCGCAGGCGAAGCGCCGCATGCCCTACTCCGCAATGGTTGCGGCGTCTCGTTGTCCGCTCTGGTGGCACCGGGCGACGAGCTGCGCTCCAATTTCGTGGCCCAATAGGCGCGGGTTCGCGAGATCCACGCTTTGCAGGGCGCTGGTTGTCAGCGGCGACGTGCTCGTCGGCGAGGGAAAGGACGACACGGCGACTTCACTGATCGACCGTCGGGCTTGGTGCCCGGCGGCTGTCGCTCTACGCCTCAAGCGACCACATGGCCGATCGTCCCGAAACCACGCGGCGTCAGTTTAGGTTGACAAACCGTCCGTTGTCAGTTTAGACTGACGGTCGTGAACGCCGAAGACATCGCCTCCGCGATCAACCCGGCAATTGGGCTTCGCGCCTCGTTGGCGCTCCATCGCCTGGCTGAGAGGGTCGAAGCGAACCACGTCACGTCGGCCCGGGAAAAGGGCTGGTCGTGGCAGCAGATCGGAGACGCCTTGGGCGTCACCCGCCATTTGTGCACACCAAATACAACAAGGAGTCTTCATGACCACCGAGCCCGTCGCGCTAGTTGAGACGCTTCACGCATGGGCCATCTACCTGCAGGCCAGTGAGGAGGCTCGTCGCCGAGGTGATCGCCGAACGGGCACCGATCACATCCTGCTCGCATTGCTTGAAGATCCGTCGGTCGAATCTGTACTGGGCGTGAGCCTGCAACAGGCTCGCCAGGCCCTCGACTCGCTCGATCGCGAAGCCCTGGCCGCCTTAGGCCTGGGTTCCGGCGCGGACGCTCCCCCACTGCCGATGCGCGCCGTGCCAAAGAAGCCGAGGATCAGAGACGTCGCTAAGAAAGATCGCTTCCGCATGACCCCCGCGGCAAAGAAAGTGCTGGAGGAAGCGTACAAGCCCAAGGGTCATCGGAAGCTCCAGGTCACCGGCCCCGAGGTGCTGACCCAGATCCTCACTCTCCAACCACCAGATCCCGCGGCGGTGCTGCTCGGCGCGCTAAACGTCGATCGCGCGGCCGCACGGCAACGTCTGGGCGTGGGAGGACGCGCTGCAGCGTAAACAGACCAGCACAGCCGACGATCCGCGGCTTCCGCTTCGGGCAACAGTCAGCAGCAGGAGTCGGGCCGGAACCCCCCACGACGACTTCTCCCGGACAGAGGCAATCGTCCCGAGTTCCCCAAAACGCGCCCGCGCCTCTCCCCACCCTACCTCGGCCGTCTATCGATGAACGACACCACCCCCGATGAAAGCCGTATCGAGACAGGTAAGGAGTAGGTTTCACGCTGGTGACCACAAGGCCAAAGATCTCGCGGGTGGCGGGAGCCGTCCCGATCTGCAGCCTGCTGCTCGCAGCTTGCGGCGGCAGCAAGAAGTTAGCGGTGAGCGCCGCATGTAGGACAATCGCCGGGACTTCGAGTAGCGCGAGCCCGCTTCCGGGATCATGGCCGGATCCGAACGCCGACCTCGCGAACACCCGGGTCGCCCCGGGCTCTTCGATCTCGTCCGCGAACGTCTCCAAGCTGGCGCCGGCGTGGAGCTTCAAGATCCCCGGGAGCGCTGCGGCCGGCGTCGGGGCCTCGGGATCGCTGGCCGCGAACCCGATCGTCCAGGGCGGCGTCGTCTACGTCCAGGACCTCGATGCGAACGCATACGCGCTGTCGCTTGCGTCCGGGCAACTCGAGTGGGAGTACGAATGCAACGCTCCCGAGAAGACCGGTCCAGGCCCGAACGGGGTCGCCGTGGTCGGCGGCAGGGTGTACGGGGCGACTAACACGGCTGTCTTCGCGCTCAACGCCACCACCGGCAAGCCGGATTGGGTGAACTCGGGCGTCCTCGCCAAGGGCCAGGGGACGTTCGGAATTCAGCCGCAGGTGTCTGATGGCCGCGTGTATCTCGCAAGCCAGTATGCGATCGGCCCGGGTGGAGGGGTGCTGGTCGCGCTGAACGCGTCGACGGGCGCGGTGCTGTGGAAGTTCCACACCGTGACGGGCCCCGACCCAGGCGTGGAGTCGCTCGGCCTCGGGTCGGGCGGCGCTTGGGAGACCCCGCTCGTCGGCACCGACGGATCGGTGACCTACGGGATCGGCAACCCGTACCAGTCGATGGAGTCGGCGATCACGCACCCCGCGGCCCAACTGTACACCGACAGCGACGTGAAACTGGACGCGGCGACGGGCAAGCTGCGCTGGTATTACCAGGCAGTCCCGAACGACTTCAAGGACTACGACATGCAGGCCTCGCCGATCGCCGCGGTCGCCGGCGGGGTCCCGGTCGTGATCGGCTCGGGCAAGATGGGCTACGTCTATGAGATGAACGCCGGCACCGGCAAGCTGATCTGGCAGACGCCGATCGGCGAGCAGAACGGCACCGAGGGCGACTCGCTCAAGCTGCTCGAGCATCGCATCGCGCTGAAGGTGCCGTACACCATCGCTCCGGGATCACTGGGCGGCGTGCTCACCGACCTGGCGCTTGCGGACGGCACCGTCTACGCAGCCACGCTCAACGTGCCACTTGCCTACACGAACCTGAGTCAGCCCTCGGCGGTGAAGCCCGTCGGCCGGGACGAGGACAGCGGGGAGGTGGAGGCGCTGAGCCTCGCGACCGGCAAGGTCGTGTGGGCCACGAAGCTCAAGTCCGTGCCACTTGGCGCCGTGACCGTCTCGAACGACCTCGTGTTCACGACGATCTACAACGCTCTGAGCGCGCTGGACCGTCGCACCGGTGCGATCGTCTACGAGCGGAAGCTACCGACGACCACGAATGCGCCCATCGCTATCGCCGGCCGAACGATCATCGTGCCGGCGGGTGGGATCACCGGCAAGCGATTCGGAGTCAGCCTCAACCCGCAGGTCGTCGCCTATCGGGTTCCCGGCAGCTGACGGGTGACACCCTCGGGCAGAGCAGACGCACGAGACCTGCATCGGCGAGATTGCGCGTCTTTCGCCGGCGGCGGGAAAGCGCTCGCAGCTGGCGAATACCGGCACGCGACTGCCGTGCAGGTCAAGGCCTGCTCTGCCGGCGATGTGGTAATCCGCTCAAGCGCCGTCGCCGTCAGTGTCAGCAGCCTTGGCTGCACCCCTGCTGCCGCGGGGTGACGAACGACCCGATCCTGTGAATCCCCGGATTTGCGATCACGGGCGGCCAATCCTCCCAATCTTCGTGTTCGGCGACACCGCGCCGCCACCCCTTCGCTGAGCCCTCACGGCAACCGCCGCTCCCACGAGCAGGCTCGGCCGTGAAGTGCACTGGTGAGGCTTCAGGCCGCGGTCGGCACCAGCGCGACTGGCTGGCTGGGCAAGTCCGACGGCAGGAAAGCCACGGGAAGCATCGAATGCTCGGGCATGGGAAGCTCAGGGCAGGTGCCCGCACTCTCGCCGCAGGATCCGGTGCCGCCGAGCGGCGGCCACGACTACCCGCTGACCTTCTCGGTCGACTATCCCGACCGCAGCCTCAACCGCCTAACCACGGCGTTTCGGATATTCACGATCATCCCGATCGCGATCCTCGCCGCAACGATCGAGGGCGGCAGCTTCGGGTCGAAGGCGGGTGGCGCCGGCGCGCGCTACGCCGGCGGCGGCATCGCGATCCTCGTTATCCCCGTCGCGCTGATGCTGCTATTCCGCCGGAAGTACCCGCGCTGGTGGTTCGACTGGAACCTGCAGCTGACCCGCTTCACGAACCGGATCGCTGTCTACTTCGCGCTGATGGACGACCGCTACCCCTCCACCGACGAGCAGCAGGCCGTTCACCTCGACTTCCCCTACCCTGACGCCGAACACGACCTTCTTCGCGGCCTGCCGCTCATCAAGTGGCTGCTAGCGATTCCCCATTACATCGTGCTGATCGTCCTCACGATCGGCGCGTTGTTCGCCGCGATCTTCGCCTGGTTCGCGATCCTGTTCACCGGCCGCTACCCACGCTCGCTGTTTGACTTCATCGAGGGCGTGATCCGCTGGCACAACCGCGTCGCCGCCTACGCGTTCCTGCTGATCACCGACCGCTACCCGCCCTTCAGCCTGCAGGTCTAACGCCCGCAGGCACCAAGGTGGTCCGAAGCTGGAGCCGTCGCTTGGATGCTCCAGCTGTCACCACCGCCGCAGGATCAGGGCGTCCGCGGAACGGGGCTGGCGTCCTCCGAGGGATCGGAGATGAATTGAATCCTTTCACGACGAGCCCGATGCCGATCGATAGCTCCAGAAGAACTCTGGGATGGTTGCCAGGCCCGACCAGCTGGACGTTTGCGTGTTGCCCCGAACAACGGACATCGGCACAACAGAGCCCGCGCGTTTCACCAGGACGGAGCTTCGAGCGCACAAGCGCGAGCCTCTGACACGCGGGGGACACGATTGGTCCGGCCGGGGTGACCGGCCTCACAATCCTGTTCGCCGTCCTGGGCACTGTACTGATCGTGCCCTTATACGCGTTTGGTGTGCGCCGCCTGCTTGGCCTGCGCCTCTCGCCGCTGCGGGCGTTGATCGGCGGGATCGTCGCGCTGGCGTGCGCGTCACCGATCATCACGGCGATCGGGGGCTCGATCGCCAAGCAGCACGGCAAATGGCCGTTCCTGCCGGCTCGGTGGTTCGTGATCCTCGGGGTCGCGATCGCGCTGCTGGTCGGAATGCTGGTGGTGGTGATCCTCGAGGCGCTGGTGCCGAGCGGAACGCTGCCCGGGCCGCTGTACCTGATCCGGGCGCTGCGCACGCGGACGCGGCGGGTGCGACGCTACTCCCAGATCAGCAGGATCCTGCTGCACCGCGGCATGCTTCCGTACTTGCGGGGTGCTCGCCGCGCCGAGTTACAGACCCGCGACGGCCGCGTGGCGCTCGCTCGGTCGCTGCGACTCGCGCTCGAGGACGGGGGCGTCACGTTCATAAAACTCGGCCAGGTCCTCGCGACCCGTCGTGACCTGCTGCCGGCCGAGTTCGTTGACGAGCTCAGTGGCCTGCAGGACAACGCACCGCCGGTTCCGTGGCCAGAGGTCGAGCAGGTGCTGCGGGCCGGGCTTGGCGCCGAGGTAGACGACGTGTTTGAGAGCTTTGAGCGCACCCCGCTCGCCGCCCATCGATCGCTCAGGTGCACACGGCGACGCTCGGCTCCGGGGAGCGGGTCGTCGTCAAGGTGCGGCGACCGGGCATCGAGACCGTCGTCGCCTGGGATCTGGACATCGTCGATCGACTGGCGAGGCGCTTGCAGCGCTCAACGCGCTGGGGTCGGGGAGTGGGCGCGGTTGACCTCTCCAATGGGTTCGCCGAAGCGCTCCGCGAGGAGCTTGACTTGAGAATCGAGGCGCAGAACATGACCGCAGTGGCCGCTGCCGCAGCCGTGCGTGACGTCCCCGGAGCAGTCCGGATCCCGAAAACGCATGCGTCGCTGTGCACCGCCAATGTGCTTGTGATGGAGCGCCTCGACGGCCGCGCGCTCGGCGCGATTAACCCTGACGAGCAGATCGGCGACCGGCAGGCACTCGCCCGCACGCTGTTCGACACCGTGCTGGGCGAGGTGATGATCGACGGCATCTTCCACGCCGACCCGCATCCGGGCAACGTGCTGCTACTCGCCGACGGGCAACTCGGCTTACTCGACTTCGGTTCCGTCGGGCGGATTGATGCCGGGCTCCGCTCCGCGCTGCAGCGACTGCTGCTGGCGGTCGATCGTGGCGATCCAACGGCGCTTCACGACGCCCTGCTCGAGTCTTGCAGCGCCCCGAGGAACTCGACGAGCCGGCCCTCGAGCGGGCACTCGGCCGATTCATGGCCCACGATCAGCCATTGGCGAGCTCGCCGAAGGCGATACCCGTCGGATATCGAATGCCACGGCAGCTCGATGGACGTCGGCGGCAAGTTGATTCTGATCAGCCTGCTTTTGGACATTACTGAGCGCACCCGCGCCGAGCGCGAGTTGCAGGCCTTGCAAGCGCGGCTGCGCGAGCAGTCCACGCATGACGCGCTCACCGGCCTCTATAACCGCCGTTACCTTGATGAGACCCTCTGCCGCGAGCTGATCCTGGCGGAGCGCGACGGGCATCCAGTCAGCCTGATCATGGGCGATCTCGATCGCTTCAAGTCGGTCAATGACCGCCTTGGGCACCTCGCCGGCGACGAGGTATTGCGGGTTTTCGGCGACCTCCTGAAGCGCCAGGCGCGCGGCAGCGATATCTACTGCCGCTACGGCGGCGAGGAGTTCTTACTGGTCCTGCCCGGGATGTCAGAAGCAAGCGCCGTCGAGCGTGCTGAGCTGTTGCGTAGCGCGATCGCGTCCGCGCCTGTCGCCTACGGCGTAGCGGAGATCGCCGTAACGGCCTCGTTCGGAATTGCCACGTTCCCGCGCCATGGCCGGACCGGCGATGAGCTGATCGCTGCCGCCGACAGCGCGCTGTATTCCGCCAAGACGGCCGGACGTAATCGCGTCAGCCTCAGTCCGTCGCGGCCAAGCATCTAGAGGTAAAGCTCGCCTAATCGCCTCAAAAAACCTGGAAATAGTGGCTCGAGGACGGGTCCGCCGGCTAGCACGATCAGGCCGGTGCCTGAGGCCGGTCCGGGTGCCGCTGCGCGACCATCGCGTCGGCGCCGCGCGGCGCGCCGGCTGCCGGCGCCCGGGAGCGGACCAGTCGCGTGCACAGCGTCTGCACGACGGCGGGATCGAACTGGCTGCCGGCGTGGCGTCGGAGTTCGTCGATCGCCGCTGCCGGTGTGCGCGCGGCCTGGTAGCAGCGATCCGAGGTCATCGCCTCGAACGCGTCGCAGGCGGCGATGATCCGCGCGCCGAGCGGGATCTGACGGCCAGCCAGGCGATCGGGATAGCCGGTGCCGTCCCAGCGCTCGTGGCTGGCCCGCACCAGCCGGGCCACGGGACGCATGGCCGGATCGGCGTTGAGGATCCGTTCCCCGATCGCGGGGTGCTGGTGCATGAACTGCCATTCGGACTCGTTCAAGGGCCCCGGCTTGTCGAGGATCTCATCGGGAATCGCCAGCTTGCCGATGTCGTGCAGCTCGGCGGCGAGCAGCAGCTCGTCGATCTGCGTTGAGTCCATCGAGAACGCGCGCCCGACGTCGGCGACCAGCTCTCCGACACCGCTGACGTGGTCGTGCAGCTCGGGGGTGCGCTCGTTAAGCAGCGCCATCAGCACGTCGTGGGTCCGCGCATGGCTGAGCCGGCGGCTCCTGGCCTTGTCGGCGTACATGCGCTGGTCGGCCAGTTGCAGGACGGCGCTCGCGGTGGTCGTGTCGTCGGGCGTCACAGCCACGCCGTAGGCGCAGCCGATCGCGAACCCCGAGCCACGTTCGCTGAGCGCGTTCGCCGCGCCGATGAGGGTTTCGTCGTCGCGCCCGAACCGCCCGTGCAGCAGCACGCAGAACTCGTCCCCGCCCAGCCGGTAAGCCCGCCCGCTGTCCACCACAGCCGTGCGCAGCGTGGCGCCCACGCGAGCGAGCAGCGCGTCACCGGCGGCGTGGCCGAACGTGTCGTTGTAGTTCTTGAAGCCGTTGAGGTCAAAGAACGCGAGCGTCCATGGGGTCACCGGATCGGCGTGGGCGATCGCCTCCTCAAGGTCACGCATGAAGCAGCGCCGGTTGCCGAGCCCGCTCAGGCCATCGGTGATGACCTCCTCGGCGCTGCGCCGCAGGATGCGGACGTTCTCCGCGTACGTCACCAGTCCGCGCACCGCGGCCGATACCAGCGCCCCGGCGGCCAGGCCGACCGCGGCCGGGGTGACATGCACGAACGCGGCGCAGACGAGCAGCCCGAGCGCCGCCGCGCCGCCCAGCACCGACACGACGATCGTCTGCGGCGCCGGCACGGCGCCCACCCGCCGGCGCTCCACCGGCTGCCATGCCGCGAGCGCAATCAGGGTCATCGAGGCCGGCCACATCGTGTCGAGGATGCCGCCCGGCACGTACGTGCCGCGCGCTGACTGGTAGGCGAACACCAGGTCGGCGATCGCGTCCGTCGCCAGCCCCGCGCCGAGCAGCGTCCACATCCGGGTGGGGCGCCATCCCGACAGTGACATCGCCGCCACCACGAACGCGAGCAATGTCAGATCCCCAAGTGGGTAGGCGAGATTGACGGCGTCCTTGACGATCTGGGCGCTCGAGAGAGCGAGGATCGTCGGCATGATCAGACCGGCGCCGATCGCGGCCAATGCCAGCCCGACGATGCCGCCGTCGAGCCACTGCGCGGCACCCGCATCGCGGATGCGCGACCGGATCAGCAGCATGATCGCCACGTACATGACGGGATACATCGCCAGATAGAGCGGATCCGCGATCGATGGAAACGGGGGATCGGCGAGGTTGTTGAGCCACAGCGTCCAGACCAGATCTCCGCCCGTCCAGGTCAGCAGGCCCAACGCCATCAGTCCCCAGGCCCACCGGTCCTCGCGCCGTCTCAGGGGCCGGCCGGCGCACACGGCCACGGCGAGCAGCTCGACGGCGGTGTAGACGCCGTTGGTGGTGAAGTCGTCGAGCCCGGCGCCGCCCAGACCGATGAGGGCATGGGCAGCATGAAACACCACACCGCCGAGCATCGCCGCCACAGCGACGAGTAGCAGACGGGATCGGGATGAGACGAGATGCATGCGGTCCTGACGTGCAGGAGTTCTTGCCCTCATGTAGATCGGCAGGCCCGGAGCGTGACTGAAGCGCCGCAGTCAGGCTGAGGACGCACGAGACTGCGATCAGGGCATTGTTGGTAGTCGGGTAGGCGGCAGGCGCCGCGTGCCGCACGGGAAATCAGGCTGGCATCGGCCTCCTCCCCGCCCCCTATCAACCGCCGGCAGACGGACATGCGCACGGGCGTGCAGCGCGCCGGCAGGGCAGTGCCGGTGCATCAAAAGCCGCGCCCGGACCCGCCCACCTTCGGCCGAGCGTGGAAGGAGCGCTTTACGCGCTGGTGATCGCGTGCTCGAGGAGATCGACAGCGACCCGACCGGCATCCGCTGAGCCCGAAGGACGGTTTCTGTAAGTCCTGCTTGTCGAGCCCGTCTGCCCCGAGCTGGCTCCGGAGTTAGTGGCTAACCACTATGGCTACCACCAAGGTCTCAGCGCCTCTGGCCCTGAGACAGGATCATCGCCACACGTATCACGCCACCAACAAGGAGCACAATCGAAACAACCATGAGGATGTGGTAGATCCCGGGCTTGAGGTAGAACGTGTTTCCGTTCAGTCCGAGTTCGTTGGCGACCGTCGGCTTGTACGTCTGCGCGAACCACACGCCGATCGCGCCAAGTACGGTCGCGATCCCTGCAGGCCAAACGCCAAGTCCCAACTTCGGTGGGATCGATTCTTGCCTGTTCCCAATCGCTCGACGTCGATGCTTGGTCCATTCCGTCCCGTTCCACCAACGCTCTTTTCCCGGTCTTTCAGGGTCTTTGTACCAACCTTTCGGATCATCTGATCCCGGCCCTGCTGTCGTAATTCTTTGGTCCTGCTCGCCCATTGTTGTCTCCTCGATCCCTGTCTGCCTTGAATCATCACGCGCGGCGCGGAGGAGTTGCTTGTCCACGAGCTCGCCAACGTCGCAGCCCGTGGGGAACAACGGGACGAGAAGTGCCGCTGAGCCTTCGGCTTGGCAAGCAGTTGGCGGTGCGAAACGCCGTGGCGCAGCGGCCCGTCATTGCGTTTTGCTCTGCGTAGCTGGGCTTCGCGACCCGTCAAGGGGCCCCGGCTGCGCGGCTGGCTTCGCGAGGCCCGGTCGGCGCCACCGGTCATACGACCACCAGCTCGCACACTCCAGCGCAGGACCGAACTGCAGCGTCGACGCCTCGCGGCAGCCGCCAGCGCCTCGACGGCCTCGGCGAGCGCTGAACCTGACGGCAGGATCGCGCCGAGCTCGGGATCCAGCACAACGCCCAGCGCGCCCTGCGCTGCGTAGCGCCTCCGTACGCCGACCGACCGTTCGCAGCCAATCAAACGGGTGCGGCTAGCGTAGAGGGGCGGTAATCCCTGGAGTTGATTGGGGATGAGCGGCTTGGGTATGGCCAGAGGCGGTACTTTCGCGAGAGATTCGCTGCGGCGGTGGTGGTAGGCCACAGGGGAAGCGGGTCGGGCGTCGAAGTTGGCGTTGACATAATCCAACGTCGACCCTTGGAAGGTGGGCCTCGTGATCGCCAACTCCGGCACCCGGGGCGGTCGTCGCGAACCTTCCGGAGCTCGAAGCCGCGATCGCGGTCTGCGAGGCAGGAGTGTTGCGCGCGCATTGTGCTGAGCGCGCTGGGTCGCCGGTGTCTTGCACAACGAGCCGCTCGCCGCTGAGATCGCGGCGCTCGAGGCGCAACTCTCCGCCGATAGAGCCCCCGAGACAGTCGAGCACGTATGCCAGGCGCTCATCGCAGCCCTCCAAGCTCGCCACGCCACAGAGCAGTAGCTGTCGTGCGGGCCCGGTGAGTCGCCGCCGCGACGCGTACGCAGCCGATCAGGAGCACGGGAGCGTCCCGCATGGCCCCGTCAGCGGCGTCGCACGTCCGCCCCGGGCCTGGGCGCGGGGCACGTGGGCGTGCTCGCGCGATGACTTGGACTATGTCGATACCGGCTCGCTGAATCGCCTGTGTTTGGGGGGCGGTGAGCCTGTGTTTTGGGCTGTGAATTGGACTAAAGTCCAGTTCAATAAGCGCGAAGGCAGCGATCTGGGTGCGGGTCTCGACCGATCGCCAGCACGAGGACAACCAGATCCCCGACCTCGAACGCCTCTGCGAACACTGCGGCTTGGAGGTCACACGACGCTATGAGATCGCGGACGCCTCGCCTCGGACGAAGGCCAGAGTCTTGCTGGCAGCAGACGCTCGGGTTGCTATCACTAGCCGCAAGCGACTAGACCGACCCCGCGCGGACATGATCGGCGTCCCCTCCGCTAGGTGAGTGTGCCGAGGACGCGGGCGACGGCTTCGGCCCGGTTGCTTGTGTTGGTCTTGGTGAGGATCTGTTGGACGTGCCATTTGACGGTTCCCTCGGTGAGGAACAGTCGTTCGCCGATGGCTGCGTTGGTGAGGCCTTCGGCGATCAGCTGCAGGATCTCGCGCTGGCGGGCGGTCAGTGGCACGTGTGGCATGTCGGGCGGCTCGGTTGCGGCGCGGAGCGCGAGTTGTTGTAGCTCGTGGGCGCGTCGCTCAAGTTCGGCGGAGGTGAATTGGAGTGCTTCTTGCGCGAGCTTGGCGTCGGTGATGTCCTGCACGATCCCGACGACACGGATCGGGTTGCCGGTGTCATCGACCACGACCTCCCCTTGGCTGCGGAGCGTGCGGACCCTGCCATCGGAACGGATCGCACGCATTTCGAGCGTGTATGCGGATCGCTCTGTGATCGCGTGCGCGATTGTTTGCGTGACGAGCTCGCGGTCGGCTGGGTAGACGTGGTTGCTGGCAGCGGCCGAACTGGAATCAAACTCGTCTGGCGTGAGCCCGTAGATGTTGAGCAGGCCGTCGGACCAGGTGATGTGGTCCGCGGCGAGGTCCCACTCCCAGCTGCCGGTCCGCGCGACGCGCTCGGCCTCAGCGAGCCGCTCGCGGCTGTCGCGCAGCTCGTTCTCGGCTTGTCGCTGCGCGGTGATGTCGGAGTCGAGCTCGATGATCGCCAGGGCCGGGCCGTCGGCGTCGCGTTGCAGCGCTTGGCGGCTGGCGACGAGGATCTCGCTGCCGTCCTTGCGCATGTGACGCAGCTCACCATGCCAATGTCCATCGCGCGCGAGCGCATCGTCGACGGCTTCCCTGGAGTCGGGGAAGACGGTGGCGAGCAGATCGTGGGTGATCTGCCCGATCGCTTCCGCGGCACTGTAGCCGTACACGGCCTGCGCCTCCCGGTTCCAGAAGCTGACGCGGCTCTCGGCGGGTTCACGCACGATCACCGCGTCGTGCGCGAGGTCCAGCAGCTCGGCGCGCAGCGCGAGCTCTCGGTTCGCTTCGGCAAGCTCGGCGTTGGATTGCTCGAGCCTGAGTGTCTGCTCGCGTAACTGCTCGTGGGATCGCTGAAGCGCCTGCAGCGACTGCCGCATCCCGGTCACGAGCATCTCGAACGGCGCCAGATACTCGGCCAGGAATTCGCCCGCCAACGCGATCAGTCCTGCTGGATCGCCTTCGAGTCCCGCGCGGCCTAGCTCGGTGCGTAGCGCCCCGGCGAGTTCCGCGACGGCGCTCAGCGCACCCGACTGCTGCTCAACGGCACGCCGGCCTAGCTCATAGGCGCTGTATCGGGTCTCTTCGGACGGGTCGGCGAGGTGGCGCCGCAGCGCATCCTGGAACGGTGACGGGGCGTTTGAGACGGTCACGCTTGCCGCCCACCGAGATACAGGATCACCAGCACGAGAGCGTCGTCGGTACCGCGCGCGCACTGCTTGAGCACGCTGTCGGCGATCGCTTGTGGGGTCTGGCGTGGGTCCACGGCGCGGGGGAATTCGCTGCGAAGCCCGTCGGTGGCGAGCACCACAAGGTCTCCGGGGCGCATCGGGACATGGTCGACGTCACGCAGACGAGGGATCCGGGCGCCGACGATCCCGCCACGCAAGGGAAGGTATTTAGCCGAGCAGCTCTCGGAAGGTCGCAGGTGTACCGCGCTGACGTTCCCCACTGCCAGCCAGCGCATTCCGGTCGGATCGAATTGCGTCAGCGTGACGGCCGCGCCGCGCGTTCGCTGAAGCGCGTTGTGGCAGCGGCGCATCAACTCATCAAGCCCGTCTCCTGGACGCTCCGATAGCGCGGTTCGCGCGGCCTGGGCCGCTTGCGCCGCGATGGGGCCGTGGCCGAGGCCGTCGATCGCGGCCGCCAGCACCCCTCGTTCGTGATCGACCACCAGGCACACGTCGCCGATCGCGATCTCTCCCGGCATGCACTCGTGTGCGGCCCCCCACTCCAGGATCGCCTCAGGTGACGCTCGATCGGCGCCGGTCATCCCTACCGCTTCCACTTCGTTAGGGTCACCGTCGTTCCGGCTCCGACGCTGGAGACAAGCTCAAAGTCGTCCATCAGCCGCCGCGCCCCGGGTAACCCGATCCCGAGGCTCTTCCCAGTCGAGTAGCCGTCCTGCATAGCCAGTTCAACGTCCGCGATCCCGGGGCCATGGTCGACCGCAGCGATCCGGATCCCGCGGCGACCCTCGCCCTCGACGATCTGCATCGAGATCCGCCCCGGCGGCGCGTAGATGGCGATGTTTCGCGCTACTTCCGAGATCGCGGTCGCGATCAGTGTCAGCTCGGTGCTCGAGAACTCGAGCGTAGAGGCTAGTGTTCGGCCGGTGTTGCGCGCCACGACGATGTCGCTTTCAACGACTACATCGACCGCCAGCGGCTCACCCCCGACCGTCGGCACGCTAGGACGCTCCCAACATCTCGAGCGCCGCATCGAGGTCAAGCGCGGTGCGCGCGTCGTCAAGCGTCAGGCCCAGCTGCGACATCGCGAACGCGACCTCTGGCTGAATCCCCACCACGACCGTCTCCGCGCCCCGCAGCCGCATCACTTGAGCGATCGAGGACAACGTCCGCGCGGCATACGAGTCGACCACATCGAGCAGCGAGACATCGACGATCACGGCTTGCGTCTGCGCCTCGCCGGCGCGACGCGCGAGCTCATCCCGTAACCAGGAGAGCTCCTCGTCTGTCAACGCTTCCTGGACCGAGGCGATCAGCCACCGCCCCTGCCTCAGTATCGGGACGCCCACGGACAGCTCACCCGTCCGCTAACCGACTCGCGCTGGAGTAGCCGATCATTTCCTCAGCGGCCGCCAGCCCGCCCTCCAGATCCCCGACAGTCCGCATCTTCGATAAGTCGATCCCCAGCATCACAACCGTCTGGGCAACCTCCGGCGAGAGGCCGGTCAAGATCACCGAGGCGCCCATCAAACGACACGCGTCCACCGTCTGAACGAGATGGTTCGCTACCGCAGAGTCAACAGCAGGGACACCGGTAATGTCGATCACGACCACCCGAGCGCGGCGGTCACGAATCGCCCTCAGCACCGACTGCGTCAATTCCAACGCTCGCTGGGAATCGATCGCACCAACGATCGGCAGGATCAAGAGCCCCGGTCGGACCTGCAGCACCGGCGTGGACAGCTCCCGGATCGTCTCCTGTTGCTGGCGAGTCGCCAACTCCCGCAACGCCGCTTGCTGCTCTCGAATCACCTGCTCGCGCGCCGCGGTGTAGCTATCCAGCGCCAGGCCGATGTCGAGAAACATCAGCTTCTTGAGCGAGTGCCAGTGATCCAGACCGGCCGCCGGGTCGTTGAATGCAGCCGCGATCCGGCTCGTGACCGCCCGGATGTAGAACGAGTACGCACCCAGATACCACTTGATGTCCAGGCCGATCCGCTGATGCGTCGCACCGATCCGAATCCGGTCTGCGGCATAGTCGATGTCGTAGCCACCCTGTGTCAGACGACGAAAATACGCACGCTGCAAGCCCTTGACCCGCTCGACCTCTTCCGTGGTCGCGAAAAACCTTGCCGTCTCAGCGTTGGACAGGAAATGCTCATACAACTCCTCGATCACCTCGTCGGCATACCTCGCAGCCAACGGATCGAGCGCCAACAACCGGTCCTCGTCCTGCGCCGTGAACCCAAGCCACTGCTTTCGCCGCTCCAGCTCCTCAGCATCGATCGACGCAACACCTACGCCTGCACTAACGGAGCCATCAGACACCCGCCACCATCCTTTCGCGCTCGCAGTCGTGCGCGGAAATCTAGCCGACAGCCCCTAAATCTAAATCAGCGGCGAGGCACGCGCCGCGTCTCCGTCAACCAGGCACCGCAAAATCAGCTTCGCGACGGTCGCGACCGACCCGCGGGCGCGAAGCACACGCTGGCCGTGGGGGTCAACTCCTGCGCCCTACTACCGCACTGCGCCAGCTAAGCGGCTGAGCCCGCCGTTCAGACGGGCGGCCACGGACTCCGCGCCTGGCATGCAGACCTGCGTAAGACCACGCCTATCGCCACGCCGCGCCTGCGAGCGCTGCGTCGTACTCGCAGGCGTCGGCGCGACGTCGCGTGCGCCGCGCGGTCTGATCAGCCGCCTGAGCATGCCCAACATCATCGTCGTAATAGTCCGCAGCAAGCTCAGCTGATCGCGACTCGAGGACCCTGCATCAGTTTCCGACCTGAACTGCTCACGCGGGTGGGGGACGTGACGGTAGCTGCCGAGTTTCTCATCGACGATGCGTTCGTCTAGCGGCACTCTGCGCCGATATCCGTCGACACGAACGGCTCTTAGGGTCATTCTGGCCATCACGCTCTCCTTTCAATGGTCGGACGTCTCGCAGCTGTAGCGCACAGCACGCTTGGTGCTGTAGCAGCCGTTCGGGTCAGCGGGAACTCGACAGCAACGCACGCGGGATCGCATGCCGTCAGAGCGTTGTTA
>CAVPVI010000022.1:0-85453 GCA_963709135.1 uncultured Solirubrobacterales bacterium
ACCCGCGGACCGAGGTCGGGCGGCTCGGGGCGTCGCTGAACGAGATGCTTGGCCAGATCGAGCAGGCGATGGCCGCAAGCGCCGATAGCGAGGAGCGGTTGCGACGGTTCCTGGCTGACGCTTCGCATGAGTTGCGCACGCCGCTGGCGTCGATTCGCGGCTACGCGGAATTGTTCCGGCTTGGCGCCTCGGCCGATCCGGAGGCGTTGAGGCGGGCGATGGAGAGGATCGAGTCAGAGACGGCCAGAATGGGAGTCCTGGTCGAGGATCTGCTGCTGCTCGCGAGCCTCGACGAGTTGCCCGAGCCGCTGCTTGAGCTGGTCGACCTGCGCGAGCTCGCGGACGCACGCGGCCGAGGACGCGAGAGCGCTCGCGCCCGAGCGGACGGTCCGCTTGATCACCAACGGCATGCCCTACGTGCTCGGCGATCCCGAGCAGCTGCGTCAGGTGCTCGCCAACCTCACGCGCAACGCAGTGATCCACACCCCGACCGGCTCGACGATCGATCTCAGCGTCTCCTGCGAGCGGGACTGCGCGGTGCTCGAGGTTCGCGACCATGGCGCGGGGTTCCCGGCGGGCGTCGAGGAGCGGATGTTTGATCGATTCTGGCGCAGTGAGGGGGGGCGCAGCCGCGGCCGTGGCGGCGCTGGGCTCGGGCTGGCGATCGTCAAAGCGATCGTCCACGCCCATCACGGACAGGTGCACGCCCCGAACGCGCCCGACGGCGGCGCCATCTTCCGCGTCACGATCCCACTGACCGCGCCACCGTCGATCGACACCGACGACGACGGCGCGGACGTCGGGGCGAAAGCGCCGACCACGGGCTGAGGTTCGGGGCGAGGCCGAGGAGTCCGCGAGCTGGCCTCGGCAAGACAGAGCGCTCGCTGAGGCTTGGTTCGGGCCGCGGGACCCCTCGGCACTCGGCTGTGCGTGCTTCTGAGGTCTCGTTGATGGACCTGGGATGGGGCTGAGCCTTGCCTGAGAACCT
Source organism: uncultured Solirubrobacterales bacterium (assembly GCA_963709135.1). Lineage (GTDB taxonomy): Bacteria > Actinomycetota > Thermoleophilia > Solirubrobacterales > Solirubrobacteraceae > Palsa-465. Next base: position 989 of record CAVPVI010000022.1, read on the forward strand.
GAGAATCCCTCGAGACTGAGCGGTTAGCCGACCCGGTCCTCGGCGATCTCTGGGGCGTCCTCTCGGGCTGCGCTGAGCCGAGGCTGAACCCTGATCGGCGTGATTGATGATGGCTCTCGAGCGATCGGTGGTGATGCGCCTTGCAGGTGACGCGTGATCGCCTGCCCCGTCCGTGGCATCTGTATCTGCTCGGGTTGGTTGCCGTGACGGTGATCGTGCTCGCGATTGGCGGATATCGGCCCGTCTTCTAGCTCGGCGAGGACCTCGACTGAGATCGTCACCGCGCAGGACGGGGTCGTGCAGTCCACTGTGTCGGGGAGCGGCAACGTCGAGGCCGGCACGGATGTCGATGTCAACTTTCAGACGAGTGGCACGCTCGAGCAGGTCTACGTGACCGTCGGCCAACACGTCACAAAGGGGCAGCTGCTCGCGAAGCTCGATCCGACGTCGGCGCGACTGTCGCTGGACCAAGCGGAGGAGACGCTCACTGCCGCGGAGGATCAGCTGAGCACCGCCGAGGCTGGCACGTCCCTCGACGAGCACCGGTCTGGGACACGACGAGCTGGGAGCGCGACCCAGTCGGCCATCCTTCACCCCGACCACCACCACCCCGACCACCACGACCCCCATCACCACGACGTCGACGAGCATCACCCCGACCACAACGACCCCGACCACCACCACTCCGACCACAACGACCCCGACCACCACCACTCCGACCACAACGACCCCCACGACCACGACGTCGACCAGCACCACTCCGACTAGCACGGGGGCGCCAACCGGCTCGTCGTCGGCCGGCTCGTCGCCAACCGGCTCGTCGCCAACCGGCTCGTCGTCGGCCGGCTCGTCCTCGACCGGGGCCACATCGTCGGCGTCCAGTGTCGCTTCGGCGCAGGCGTCTGTCGATAGCGCGAAGGCGAACGTGCGGAGCGCGAAGCTGGCGCTTGCGGAGACGAGGCTGTACGCGCCGAGCAGTGGCACGATCGTGTCGCTGTCTGGCTCGTTGGCGGGTGACTCGATATCGGCGGGGACCACATCGAACGCGGCGGCGAGCGGATCCTCGCCGAAGTTCGGCATCCGGCGGCACCGGGACAACGGCCGACAGCCTTGGCAGCTCGTCGTCTTCATCGCCTTCGAGCTCGGCGTTTGCGGAGATCGTGGACGCTGGGACGATGACGATGACGGTCGCGTTCAGCGAGTCGGACATCGGCAAGGGTCAAGGTCGGGCAGCCGGCGACCGTCACGCTCGACGCCATCAGCGGGCTTGAGCTGGGCGCCCATATAACGTCGATCTCGACGGTCGGGGACGACGAGCAGCAGCGTCGCGTCCTACGACGCGACGCTGACGCTCAATCAGAGCGATTCTCGCGTGAAACCGGGGATGAGCGCCTCGGCGTCGGTGATCACCGCCCAGGCGCAGGGCGTGACCGTGCCCAACCAGGCGGTCAGCGGCATGGATCGCTCGCGACGGTCACCGATCAGACCGGCGGTAAGAAGGTCCAGAGGAGGTTATCGAGGGTCTCGTCGGAGCCAGCCGGACGCAGATCGTCAGCGGACTCTCGGCGGGTGCTCAGCTGGTCGTGACGACGACGTTGCCGTCGCTTGGTTCTAGCAGCACGGCGAGCAGCAGTTCATCCGGCACGCTCGGCGGTACGAGCAGCAGTCGGGGTGGCGGGTTTCCCAGCGGCGGGTTTCCCAGTGGCGGGTTTCCCAGCGGGGGGTTCCGCGGGGGCGGCGGGTGACGCGTGACGACAGGCGCCGACCTCGGCGGCCGGCGGGGGTGCGGCCCCCCGACACCGTGCGCCGGTCGCCGACGCCGGCCGCGACGGCGAGTAGGCCGGCTGGGCGGGCGTCTGGGCGGCCGGTGGCGGTGATCGAGCTGCGCGATGCGCGCAAGACCTATGGCTTGGGTGACACCTCGGTGCACGCGTTGCGTGGGGTGAGCGCGCGCGTTGAGCGGGGCGAGTATGTGGCGATCATCGGTGCGTCGGGGAGCGGCAAGACGACCCTGATGAACATCATCGGCTGTCTGGACTCGCCGACGAGTGGCAGCTATCTGCTCAACGGTCTTGATGTCCGGGGAATCGATGAGGACACGCAGTCGGCGTTGCGCAACCGTGATATCGGGTTCGTGTTTCAGAGCTTCAACCTGATCCCGCGGACCAGTGCGGTCGCGAACGTCGAGCTGCCTCTGTCGTATGCCGGCCTGTCGCGTGCGGAGCGACGCGACGGGCGCGGGACTCCCTTGAGGCGGTTGGGCTTCGCGGACGGGTCAGCCACATGCCCTCTGAGTTGTCCGGCGGGCAGCAGCAGCGCGTCGCGATCGCGCGGGCGCTCGTGACCAACCCGGCGATGATCCTGGCCGACGAGCCGACCGGGAACCTGGATTCGGTTTCCTCGGCGGAGGTGATGGCCATCTCTGGTGATCTCAGCGCCCGCGGGCGCACAATTGTGCTGATCACCCACGAGGACGAGGTCGCGGCGCACGCGCACCGCGTGATCCGGGTCAGAGACGGCAGGATCGTCAGCAACGAGCGCAACCCTGCGACCGAGCGGGCGTCGTGATCGAAATCGTCCGTGTCGCGCTCGGTGGCTTGATCGCGAACAAGCTGCGCTCGGGATTGACGATCCTGGGGTTGATGATCGGTGTCGGGTCGGTGATCGTGCTGATCGCGGTTGGGACCGGCTCCTCCGCCGCGGTCGAGTCGCAGATCGAGGCGCTGGGCTCCAACGTGCTCACGGTCAGTGCGGCTCCGACCCTGGGCGGCCTGCTCGGCGGCGGGTCGAGCAGCAGCGGGCTCACCGTCGCCGATGCGTCGGCGCTGGAGAACCGGTTCCAGGCGCCCGACGTGCAGAGCGCTTCCCCCGTCGCCAGCGCCAGCAGCGTGACGCTCACCTACGGCAGCACGACGTACTCGCCTTCGTCGTTCGTTGGGACGACCACGAGCTACCAGCAGTCACGCAACTACACGATGGCTGAGGGCTCCTGGTTCACCAAGACGGATGACACCAACCACAGCAGGGTGGTGGTGCTCGGTCCGACCGTCGTCAGCGAGCTGTTCGGCGGCGCTGATCCGGTCGGGGACACGGTCGAGGTGAACGGCACCGACTTCGAGGTCATCGGCGTGACCAACTCCAAGGGGTCGAACGGCACCTCCAACGAGGACGACATCGGGATCGCGCCGTTGACGGCCGTGCAGGACACGCTGACCGGCTACGGGGCAATCAGCCAGATCCTGGTTCAGGCCAGGTCGCGTGACGCGCTCGACGCGGCGCAGACCGAGGTGACCGACATCCTCAACCAGCTCGACCCGCCGGCGGCCGGTTCGAGCAGCACGAGCAACTTCCAGGTGATCAACCAGGGTTCGATCCTGCAGGCCTCGACCTCCAGCAGCAAGGTGTTCACGACGCTGCTGGGAGAGGTGGCGGCGATCTCGCTGCCGGTCGGCGGGATCGGCGTGATGAACATCATGCTCGTGTCGGTCACCGAGCGCACGCGCGAGATCGGGATCCGCAAGGCGGTCGGCGCGAGGCGCAGCGACATCCTAATCCAGTTCCTCGTCGAGGCGGTGCTCGTGTCGTTCTTCGGCGGGCTGGCCGGTGTCGCGGCGGGGCTGATCGGCAGCCAGTTCAAGATCGCCGGCGTCCAGCCCGTGATCGCGCCGTACTCGGTCGGCCTGGCGTTCGGCGCCGCTGTCCTGACCGGGCTGTTCTTCGGGACCTATCCGGCCGGACGCGCGGCGGCGATGAAACCGATCGAAGCGTTGCGCTTCGAATGACCCGCACGTGCCCACCCATCCAACCAGAGGAACCGAGATGAGCGCCATCCCTTACGAACACCGCGACGAGGAGGAATGGGACCACTACACCGACCAAGACGTCGACGACCAGCTTCGCGGCCGTCAGCGACGACGGTTCTTCACCGGCGGCAGCGCCGCTCTAGTCGCGCTCGTGATCGGCGCCATCGGGTTCTACGCCGGCGTCCACGTCGAAAAGGCTCATACCAGTAGCTCGACCGGCTCCGGCTCCTCGCTGCCATCGGCCGCCGCCGTCGGCGCGCTGTCACGCGGCGGCGCGTCGGGATCGGCGTCGCGAGACGGACTGCCAGGGCCTGGTGCGTTCGGCGGAGCAAACGCGTCGATCGGGACGGTAAGCAGCGTCGATGGCCACACGATCTACATCACCGACAGCTCGGGGAACATGGTCAAGGTCAAGCTGTCCTCGGCGACCAAGATCACCAAGAGCCTGACCGTCGCACGGAGCGCCGTCCATCCGGGCGATTCGGTCCTCATCCAAGGCGTGAAGAGCTCCGGCGCCACCCTCACAGCCAGCTCGATCAGCGACTCCGGCGCCAGTGCAAGCAGCACCAGCGGCTCGTCCGGCGCCGGCGCCAGCGGCGCCGTCAACTCCCTATTCGGCTCCGGTAGCGGCGGATGACCGACCGGCTCAACCCAAAGACCGAGAGGCTCACGATGATGAGGACCGCAACACAACGAGCGGCGCTGCTCGCGACCGTGATCGCCGCCGGGTGCTTGATCGCGGCGTGCGGCAGCAGCAGCAGCAGGAGCTCAACCGGCAGCAGTTCCAAGACCGCGGCGTCGTCCGGTCCTAGCTCGAGCGGTACCGGCCGGGGCGCCAACGCGACGTTTGCCGCGTGCCTGCGCAAGCACGGTGTGTCGTTCACGGCCGGGGGAGGAGCACCGGGTGGAGGCACGCCACCGTCGGGGGCGCCCGGTAGCGGCGGGACGCCGGCCGGTGCCGGCTCGATGACCGGGGGGCCGCCGTCCGGGGTCCCTGGAAGTCGCGCGGGCGGTTCGAAGTTCCAGGCGGCGCTCAAAGCGTGCGGCGCGAAGCTGCCATCGGGGGCCTCGCCGCGCTCGACCGGCTTCTCGCGCCAGGCGATCCAGAAGTACGTCAGCTGCGTCCGCCAGCACGGCTACAAGCTCCTCAACCCGAACCTCTCGGGCACCGGCCCGGTGTTCCCCTCCAGCATCCGCTCGAACGCAAAGTTCCAGGCGGCGAGCCGCCGCTGCCAGGACCTCCTTGCGCCAGCCCCGGGGACAGGCGGGCCTGGAAGCTCGTGACCCAAACCGAGGTCACGACAAACACTGCTCGACTCGGCCGTAGTCGCGCGCGGTTTAGATCGTGATTTCGCCACCCGGCCCAAGCCTCCAGAACTTCCCACCGCCCGCGACGGGGACCGGTCATCGGGCGCTGCGGGCCACGCCAGAACTTCTCCCTCACCAACGCATAAGGCAGCTCCAGCGTCCCGGCTCCAGGATCCGCGGCCGAACCCCTGTCCAGCCGCCGTTCAAGGACATCCGGCGATCATGGTTACTGAGAATAGCCTGAGAGCAGCGGAAATTGTCGTCAAGCACCCAACTCCAGGGTCGATCAACGGGACAGGTATCCCCCGATGAAGGAGTGGTTAGATGAACATCGACGCCATCAGCAGCGCAGCCCAGTGGCAAGGACAGCAAAGCGTTCAGCGCAACAAGCCCTCGCTCGACAACACCGCGCAGCTGCTCGGTCTATCGAGCAGCACGCTCAGCACCGACCTCCAGTCCGGCACGACGTTGGCCAAGCTCGCCCAACAAAAGGGCGTCTCGAGCAAAGACCTGCTCGCCAGCGTGGAGAAGGACCTCCAGGCCAACGCCCCCCAAGGTGCCCCGAGCCTGTCCTCAAACCAGATCGAGCAGATCGCGACGAACGTCATCAACGGCACTCCGCCGACCCCCCCAAGCGGGTCCGGCTCCTCTGGAGCTCAAGGCGGGACGTCTGGTAGCGAAGGTCCGCCTCCGCTATCGCTCTCGAACACCGCGCAGCTGCTCGGCGTGTCAAGCAGCGGTCTCTCCAGCGATGTGCAGTCCGGCACGACGTTGGCCCAGGTCGCGCAACAGAAGAACGTCTCGAGCAGCGACCTGCTCGCCAGCGTGGAGAAGGACCTGCAAGCCGACGCGCCCCAAGGCGCCCCGAGCCTGTCCTCAGACCAGCTCAATCAGCTCGCCACCGACATCATCAACGGAACGCAGCCCTCCAGCACAAGCTCCACGGCAACCGGAAACCTCAGCTCACTCGCAAACGCCGCCGGCATCAGCCCGAACCTACTGCTCCAACAACTCTCCTCGGGCCAGAACCTCAGCCAACTGCTGAGCTCGCCCAGCGAGACCAGCTACGGCTCCACCCTCGCCGACTCCCTAACAGGCGGCGTCGCAGTCGACGAGTACGCATGACCACGCCCACCGCAACGATGATTCCAATGAAGGTCGCACGTCGCGCGAATAGAGCGTTGACTTGGGGCGTTTCTCGTCGTCGTCGACGAAGCCGCGCAGCTCGTTGGTTGGGATGTTCGTGCGCTTGTCACTGTGTGCTCGCTCACCCTTGCGCGCACAAGTCGACCTCGGACTCTCTCCAAGTCGAGCTCGGGTAGCAAGGGTCAGCGGACAGGATGCGAAGATGTGGCGTTAGTCCATGCCCACAATCTCAGGACGTGGCCACCATCCTGAGTGTTGCCTGAGACTGGGCTCATTTGGCTAAACCGATTGCTCGGCGAGCCGATGAGACAGCCAACGAACAGCAACGAGGAGCACGGCATGTCTATTGGGAGCATTGGATCCAACAGCACCAGCAGCACCGTGGCACTTCTGAAGCAGTTGAAGGCCGATCAGAAGACCCTGAGCGAGGACGAGGCCAAGAAGGCGTCTCAGGAGACGCTCGAGACCGATCAGGCCAAGGTCACAGCTGATCAGCAGGCGATCGATGCCGCCCAGGTCAACGCCAAGACCGCCAAAGGCAGCGACGCCAAAGGTGTCACCGCGACTGCCGCGCTGTCTACGACACCAGGGGTCGTCAACACGTCAACCAACGGCACCGCCGCTGGAGGTGTCGACATCTCCGTGTAGTGGGTCCTATTCCGCTCTTGACCTTACCTGTCGAGAATGCAGCACTGATCGGCGGACGAGGAGGTGCTCCCGCATACGGGCGGCGATCGACGACGTCGGGCTGGGTCGTGGGCGGCGGTCATGGCGGCGACGCCTTCGGCGCTCGGTCGGGCGTACTTTTATAGTGATCGGAGGTTTTCGTGGCCGCTTTTGGCCATGAGCAGTGGTGGGTTGACGCCGGCTTCGGCGAGGTGCGTCAGGGCGGAGTGGCGCAGCCTGTGCAGCGTCCAGCCCGTCTTGCTCAGCTTCAACGAGCTGCTGAACATGGACAACTGGCGTCGTCGCGTGTGGGCGCCGGCGATCGAAGCGGCCGGGATCACGCGGCCCGCGAGGATCTACGATCGGCGCTCGACGTTCGCCAGCGACGCGCTCGCGGCGGGCGTGAGCGTGTTCGAGCTCGCGAGGATCATGGGCACCAGCGTGCGGATGATCGAGCCCTACTACGGCGCGCTTCTGGATGGCGCGGGCGCTGGGATCGCCGGCAGGCTCGACGCGCTCGACGCTGAGCGCGACCAGGCCGCGAGCGACGCTGAGAGCGTTTAGGCCACTACCGGGCCAGAAGCGCCTCGGCCGTCACGCCCGTGAGCCGGGCGAAAACCGAAAACCGCCGATTTCCGGGCACTTTCGGGAGGAGCGGGAGCGACGGGACTCGAACCCGCGACCTCCGACGTGACAGGCCGGCGCTCTAACCAACTGAGCTACGCCCCCTTTGGACCAAGTATGCCAAGAGACGAGCGCTCAAGCGGCGTGCCGGTGCGCCAGGCCCACATCGGCGGCGCCGATCGGGTCGCACCGGACGCATCGGCCCCAGTCGAAAGGCCTTGGCATGCACCGGAGGCGCAGATCGTTCTGGTGCCATTCGCGGTTCAGGTGACGACCGATCACGACGGCCGCAACGGCGCCGGCGCCGGCTCTGCGCAACGCCGCGGCGGCGCTCTGCGCGTTCGCTCCGGTGGTCCAGGTGTCGTCGATCAGCAAAATCCGCTCACCATCCAGAGCGCGCGTGGCCAGGTAGCGGTGCGCCTCGAACGTGTGCGGCACTGACGCGACGCCGGAGCAGGCGAGTAGGCGCTGGTGGCGTCCGCGAGTCGCTCCGACCAGTTCGCCCACGATCAGGCGGAGCGGATGGCGCGCGTCGCGGTCGCGGTCGGCGGACGGCACGGTCGTGACGAGGTCGAAGCGCCGGGCTCCCGCCGCCTCGGCAACGCAGTGCTCGTGGCGCGCGAGGAACCGCCACAGAATCGCCGCTAAGTCACGCGTATAGCGACGCGCCGGCAAGCCCTCGAGACGCTTGTAGCCGGCCAGCGCGTGGTGGAGTTGCTCATGCGCGACGCTGTAGGAGATCGGGGCGACGACATCGAGCTGGGAGGGAATGCTCGAGCAGGCAAAGCATCGATCGAAGCCGCGCGTGAAGTTCAAGCAGACCTCGCAGACGCCAGGGCCACGCCGAGGCGCGATCATGACGCCCTCATACTGTGCGGTCAGGTTTGCGACCGAGGTCATCGCGGGCCGCTCATGCGTGTCTACCGGCGTTCGCGGCACCAGCGAGCGGCTCGGTGGTGGGGGGGAAGGCGCGGGCCAGCGCGGTCGTCAGCTCAGCGGTGGAGCTGATCACCTGGACGCCGGCGCGCGCGGCAAGCTGGCGAGCCCATTGCTGATCGAGCAGCGTTTCGAGCAGAATCAGCGGACGCCCTTGCGCGAGCGCCAGCCGCGCCTGGATGCGCGCGCCGCTGGTTCGTGATGCCTCGACGATCACGGTGCCGAGTGTGAGCCCCGACATCACTGCATTTCGCATCGGGAAGCTGCTGCGGCTCGGGGCCGACTCGGGCCAGAACTGCGAGACGACCGCACAGCGCCGTGCGATCTGGCGCTGCAGCCCCGCATTCTGCGCCGGGTAGCAGCGATCGAGCCCGGTGCCGATCACCGCAACCGTGCGGCCGCCGCTGCTCAGCGCCGCAGTGTGGGCTGCGGTGTCGATCCCGCTCGCCAGACCCGAGACGACTACGAAGCCGTCCTGCACGAGCTGGCCGGCGATCGCCTGCGTCGCCGCGACCCCGCGCGGCGTCGCCTCTCGAGAGCCGATCACGGCGATCGACCTGCGGTCCGCAGCGACCAACGCGCCGGCGATGAACAGCAGCGGCGGACGCTCGGCGACGTTGCGCAGGTTTTCGGGGTAGCGATCGTCGGTGGGGGAGACGACGTCGATCCCACGTCCCCTCCACGCGGCGATCTCGGCCCTTGCGCATACCAGCTGCTCACCCGCGAGCAGTCCGTGCTCGGCCTCGAGTGCCGCGCGTGCGCCGCCCGGTTCGCCGGCGCGTGTCACCCGGTGCCGCCACGCTTTGCCGGCATCGCGCAACAGCGCGACGAGCGCCTCCGTCTCGGACTCGCGGACCATTGCCCGAAGCTATCGCGACGAACGGACGTTCGCCCGTAGCGCCGGCCCGCAGGCCGGCGCTCTAGTGGTCCACTAGGTCAGTCCGCGCCCCGGGAGGGGTCGGTGCTCTCGATCTGGACCCAGCCTGCCGCATACGGTGAGGCAGCGGCCTCGGGCTTCGTGCCCGAGGCCAACAATGGCGCAGGTAGGCTGCTCGCAGCATCTGCGGCAACGCCCGTCGTAGGCTGCAGGTCTGGGCTGGCAGCGGGCTGCGGGTGCAGCGCGACCGGCGTCACCACTGAAGCCGGCGCCTGGCTCGCACTCGGCACCGCGGGCATCTGGAACGAGGTGTCCTCGGTCATGCCTGACAGTGCTGCCCGGAAGTCACGGATGCCCTTTCCGAGCGCGCGCCCCGCCTCAGGCAGGCGCTTCGGTCCCAGGAAAATCAGCGCGACCAGCAGGATGAAGATCAGGTGCGTCGGCTGAAGAATGTCTCCAAACACGAACTGAAGCTTAGCTTACGCCTCCAAGCAGAATCGCGCAGCGGCACGGCGAAGCCTAGTTGCGGCCTCCTCCGAACAGCCTCAGCAGCAGCAGGAAGACGTTGAAGATGTCCAGGAAGATCCCGGCGGCGATTGGAACCGAACTCGCCATGTTTGCCCGGCGCAGACGGTTGAAGTCGAAGATCGTGAAGCCGCCGAAGATCACCAGGCCCAGCAGGCAGTAGATCAGGTTGCCGTGTGGCACCGAGACGAAGATCGTGACGATCCCGAACGCGATCAGGGCCAGCAAAGCCCAGAACAGCGTGCGCGCCCACGACGAGAGGTCCCGCCGGGTGGCGTAGCCGAAGGCACCGAGCCCGGCGACGAATGCGCCGGTGGCACCGGCCGCCTGCCACACCGCGGATGGATTTGCCTTGGCGTAGTAGGCGAGCACCGGCGCGACGGCCAGCCCGATCAGCAGCCCCATGCCGAACAGCAGGCCGATCGCGAGCTGCTCGTGCCCGGCCCGGGTTGCGAAGTTGAGCCCGAAGATGCAAGCAAAAGCACCGATGAAGAACACGATGCCGGTACCGCCCGTGAGATTGCGCCCGACATAGGCACCGAGCGCAGCACAGCCAACTGTCAGTGCAACGAGCCCCATCACCTGGCCGAACACGGTACGCGTGTCGCCGCGCGCGATCGCCGCGCGCGAGGTGAACCCGAGATCGTCGTACGTCGGCATGTCGTCTCCTTCGTCGGTTAGTGGCTGACTAGTGGATGATCCGCTGAGCTCACGTAAACGGTAGACGATGAATCTCGCTGCGAAGCCATCAATCGCCCCCGCGCCTGCGCGAAGGCGGGGAGCTAGCCCACACCGGAAGGAGAGGCGGAGATCTGCGGGCGCAGCAGAGCGCCGTCTCCGTCTTCGTCTCCGGCATGCCGGCGGTGCTGTCGATCTGCTGCGATCGCATCGAGGTACACGCGCTCATAGCCAGCCGCGGTGATCGATACGTCAAAGCGCTCAGCCACGCTCGCGCGGCAGCGCCCCGGGTCGATTGATGCCAGTCGTTTCACAGCGTCGGCCATCGCGACCTCGTCGGCTACCAGGAACCCGTTCTCGCCGTCGATCACGATCTCCGCCGCGGCGCCCTCCCCGAAGGCGATCACCGGCGTGCCACAAGCGAGCGCTTCGACCATCACCATCCCGAACGGCTCCCGCCAGCGCACCGGCATCAGGAACGCCGCCGCGTTCGCGAATAGCTCCTGCTTGATGATCCCGCCGACTTCGCCGGCATAGCGAACAGCGCATCCGTCGACCTTTGGCTCGATCAGTTCGTGGAAATACGCTTCCTGCCCCGGTTGGACGGGACCGGCCAGCACCAGCTCGCGCCCTGCCAGACGCGCGGCGTCGATCGCAAGATGCGCGCCCTTGATCGGGTCCATCCTCCCGACCCACAGCAGGTATTCCTGCTTCTCGCAGCGCAGCGGCCAGCGATCGACCAAGATCGGATTCGGCACCACATCCAGCACCTGCACGGAGGCGGGCGCGCTCGCGGCCTGCGAACTGCTGATCGCTACCAAACGCGCCTTGTGCCCGTGGCGCTCGTAGAAACGCACGGTCTGCGCGTCGAATGCGCCGTGCAGCGTGTGTACCACCGGGACCGCCAGGCGATCAGCCATTGCCAACGCGGTGAAACCGGAATGGTCATGAACGACGTCGAAAGGTGCCCCCTGCCTTGCCGAGAGCTCGATCTCACTCCAGGCACAGGCGACATGATCCGACTCGCGCAGCGAGGATCCGATCTCCTCGGGATACGCAGCGTCGAGCACAGTCCTGACCTGCGCCGCCGATCGCGACCCCGGCGCGGCGAACAACGTCACGTCGTGACCGCGCGCGACGAGCGCCTCGCACAGCAGATCGACGACCGCCTCGATCCCCCCGTAACCGGGTGGCGGAACCGCGATCCAGGGCGGCGCCAGCACCGCGATCCGCAGTCGCCCACGATCCGGCAGTAACCGCAGCGAGCGCGAAACCGGCGCCGTCATCGCGCGCATAGCTTCACTGACGCAGGCCCGTCAATCTTGGCGTAAGCACTTGCGGTCACGGAAACACAATCACAAATCACGGCACGGCACGGCAAACGGGTCGTACCCACCGCGTGTACAACACCATACAGGCCGCCAGCGTACAAACAACCGTCATTTTCTGCAATCATCGCCGTGTTGCACACACTCGGTGGCGGTTGCCGGTTGTGCAGCTTTACTCACGGCCTATCTCGACACTCCTGCGCCCGTCTGGCGGCGGCGGACCGACATGGGTGGCGATCCGACCGGGCAGATCAGCTCAGCGGGCATCGCGCGCGTCGAGCTCGGCGAGCGCGGCGCGGCATCGCTCCGAATAAGTGACCGGGTGAGCTCGAGCTGCGCCCTCGAGCTCACGTAGCCAGAGCGGCAGCGCGACCAACTCCGAACGCGCCCGAGCCCGCATCTGCGCAAGTGTGTCCTCGCGCACGAGGTGTCCGTCGCGCATGAACGGCACTATCAACGGCTCACCCGGCAGTTGCTCCTCGGCGCGAGCGATCACGTCGCCGCGCATCTCGCCGGCTGTGTAATCGCGGAACACCTGTTTGGCGCCGGGCACGGTCGCCTTCTCGGGTGAGCGCTTGCGCACCTCTTCCCACGATCCCTCAACGCGATGGGCGACCAGCTTGTAGATCCCGTTGACCACCGGCGAGTCGCGACTGGTACCGAGGTCCGTTCCGACCCCAAACGAGTCGATCGGCGCGCCCGCCGCAGTCAGCTCCGCAATCCGGTGCTCCTCGAGGTCACCGCTGGCAAAGATCCGCACCGACGTCATACCGGCGCCGTCGAGCAGAACGCGAGCCTGCTTTGACAGCTCGAGCAGGTCGCCTGAATCGAGCCGCACCCCGGCGAGCGCTACGCCCGTGCAGCGCGCAGCCGCGATCGCGCGCCGCACCCCCTCGATCGTGTCGTAGGTGTCGACGAGCATCACGGCATTACTAGGAAAATCCTGCATAAAAGCCCGAAACGCATCTTCCTCGCGCTCGAACGACATCACGTAGGAGTGCGCCATCGTCCCCATCGGCACGAGCCCGTAACGCATCGCGGCTGCCAGGTTCGAGGTACCGGCCGCGCCCGCGATCGCCGCCGCGCGCGCCGCCTTCATGGCTGCATCAGTGCCGTGGTCCCGTCGTGGGGAGAAGTCGACCAAGCGCTCGCCTGCCGGCGCCCCGCGGCCCGCGGCCAGAGCTATCCGGGCCGCCTTGGTAGCGACCATCGTCTGGAAGTTGATCTGGTTCAGCAGCAAGGTCTCGAGCAGTTGCCCCTCGACCAGCGGCGCGCTCACGCGCACCAGCGGCTCGCCCGCGAACGCGATCGTCCCTTCGGGCATCGCATCGATGTCGCCCGAAAAGCGAAAGTCAGCGAGGTAGGCCAGGAACGAGGCCTCGAACCCGAGCGAGCGCAAGTAGTCGAGCTCCTGCTCTCCGAAACGCATTCGCAGCAACATCGCGAGCGCCGGCCCGAGTCCAGCGGCCAGCAGCCACCGCCTGCGAGCCGGCAATCGGCGCACGAACAACTCGAATATCGCGGGTTCGTTCATTCCGCGTTTGATGTAGCTGGAGGCCATCGTCAGCTCGTACTGATCGTTGAGCAGCGAGGTCTGCGCCGGGGTCAGCAACCCCGGATCGTTCGCATCCGGCCAGCTCGCGGGCAGCTGCCGATGCACCTGCCCCTCAGCGGCGCAACACATCTCTAGCGACGCTAAACGTCCGCAATTTGCACAGCTTCGGCATTCGCACGGCGAAGCGAGGCTACCCGATCACCGCTCCGGCCTCGCGCAGCTCTTCGATCGCCCGCTCGCAATCGCCTTGGTGAACCTCCACGCCCCGGATTCCTCGCTCGTCGACCCGCACGCGCAATCCGGCTCGCAGCGCATCGAGCGCCGTATGCTTCACACAATATTCGGTGGCCAAGCCGCACAGTTCGACCTCATCGATCCGGTGCTCGCGCAGGAGACGCTCGAGGCCGGTGGCTTCGAAGCCGGAGTAGCCAGCCGCCAGCGGATCCTGGCCCTTGTCGATGACCACGTCGACCCTCCGTTGGTCAAGCGCGCGGTGCAGCGCTGCGCCCTCGCTACCTGCCACGCAATGCTGCGGCCAGATGCCGCCGTTATCGAGAAACGATCCGTGGTCAGGAGGATGCCAATCGCGCGTCGCGATCACCAGATCGAACTCTCCGCAGGACATGAGCTCGTTGATTCGCGCCGCGATCTCATCTCCCTGCGCCACGGGCAGTGCGCCACCGGGCGTGAAGTCATTCTGGAAGTCAACGATGATCAGCGCGCGCGCCATCCGTCCATCGCATGGTAGGCACCCTCGCGCGGGACGTGCTCGGAACTGGGCGTTGCCCGCAAACGGGCGTGCCCGCAAACGGGGCGTGCCCGCAAACAGGGCGTGCCCGCAAACAGGGCGTGCCCGCAAACAGGGCGTGCCCGCAAACAGGGCGTGCCCGCAAACAGGGCGTGCCCGCAAACAGGGCGTGCCCGCAAACAGGGCGTGCCCGCAAACAGGGCGTGCCCGCAAGCAGGGCGTGCCCGCAAGCGGGGCGCTGGCGCTGAGCGTGCGCGAACGGACAATTCGAGCCGCGCTCGGCTGGTTTGTCCGTTAGGTGTCGATTTTCGAGCAGGTAGGGACAATCGAGTGCTGCGCACGACGGATTGTCCGTCCGGGCACGCTATCCGGGTGGCGCGGGGTAGAGCACGTACGGATAGCCGCTCGGCGTGCGTCCCGTGGCCAGGGCCGTCGACTCGGCGACCGGCCCGGCGGCCTGCAGGGTTGGATCCCGGCTCCATGTCAACCGTGCCTCCCGTCCGGACGCGTCCGCAACCGCATAAGTCATCGACGCATCCGCCTGACCCACCTTCGACACCAGCTCGAAGGCGGTGCTGTGCACTCGGTTTACGTAAGCGAGGACCTTCTCGCTCGACGTGCGGAAGCGGTCGCCCGTGGCTGCAGGCGTGGTCACGACGCCGAGCAGGCGGGGCAGCTCCCGCAGGTCGTCGACGAGGTTGTTCCAGCCCTTTGGATCCGGTAGGGCCGCCCGTGCATTGGCGCCGCGCAACTCGCCGATGGCGCCGCGCAGCCGCCCGACCTGGGCCTCCCAGTGGTTCGCCGGCTGGCGCTGCGACAACGCGGCGGTAACTCCCGAGAGCAACTCGGAGCTGCGCTGCAGCGCGTCGATCGCCGGCAGGTGGTCGATCCGTGCGCGCAGGCGCCGCGGGATGCCGCGCAGCAGACGGCTGTGGTGCTCGAGGGCAAGAACCGCGCGGTGGAACTGCTTCTCGCGCTCAGCGGTGGAGGGCGGGTCCTCGCACAGCCCCACGAGGTAGTGGTCTAGTGCGGCGAGCGCAGCACCGACGTCGCGCCGGATGATGTCCGTGGCGCGGACCGGAAGCAGCAGATAGGAAGCGGCCACGGCCAGTCCCGCGCCGATCAAGATCGCCTCGAGCCGGGTGGCCAGCAGGCCGCTGCCGTGCTCGCCGTAGTAGGCGTAGAGCAGCGCGAGCGCCGCGGTCATGCCGGCTGCCCAGTAGGCGTAGTTGAGTTCTCGCAGGCAGACGGCCACCGACAGCACGACGAACAAGACGACAATCGACCAGTTGTCGCCGGCCGGAAACGTCCCGGCCACAGCCGTGGCGAGCAGCGTGCCACCGGCGGCGCCGATCACGCGCATCGCAGCTTTGTGGACCACATCCTCGCGCCCGCGATTGCCGCTGCAGACGATGAACGCAGTCAGCACAACCCAGGTCCAATGCATGCCGAACAGGCTGCGGCCGATGGCGAACGCGGCTGCCAGCGCGACGCCCATCTGCAGCGCCAGCTTCGTCGTGCCGGCGATTCGCCGGCGTCCGGGGACCCTTCTCGACGGTGCCCGCGCCGCGACCAGAGAAGCGTCGGTGGCGGCCAGGAAGCCGACGCGTTCAGCCACGCCGTGCGTGAGCGTCACCCACGCCAGCGCCAGGAGCGCGACGATCGCCGTCCACAACCGCTGTGACGCGCCGCCATGGGACGCGACGATCGGTGCCGGGACGACCAGCATCGCCACCAGCGGAAGCGTCGCCAGCGTCGCGATCCGTCGAGCCACATCGCCGAAGCGCCTGATCCAGATGGTCGCGCTCACCGCGACGACAAACAGCGCATCCCCGAGGTCTGGGTGACGAAAGATGCTGGTTCCGATCTCGTTTGCGAGGATCGCGACGATCGGCAGCACCACCACCGCGAGTGCGCGCGCCAGCCGACCACGATGCTCTGGGCGCAGTCCGACACGCCCGAGCGACAGCGCCAGCGCGACCGCCAGGACCTCGATGCTGGTCGCAAGGTGAGCCGTATGACGGATCACCAGCGCCGTCGCGAAGCTGCCAAGGACCGCAGCCATTGTCACCGCTGCCTGGCGCATCCCGTCCGGGCCCAAATCGAAGCGACGTGCGACCCACTCGATCCCCGAGCGCGTCGCTCCGGCCACATGGAGGCGTCGTTCGGGCTCCGGCTCCGGCTCCGGCTCCGGCTCCGTCGACTCGAGCTCGGCGATCGCGATCCCAGACTCGCCGGCGACCGCATAGAGCAGATACGTGCGACCGCCCTCCTCGAAGATCGCTGGATCGCGGAGCTGGCGCACCGGCTCGTCGGCCCAGCCGCGGACGGACGGTTCAAGCGGCTGCTCGGCTCCCTCCCAGGGCTCCTCGGGTTCGAGCACGTCGCTGGCCGGACTCGCTCGCCAGCTTCGCCAATCTCGCTCGAGCGTGACCGTTGAGCAGAGGATCCGCTCGGGACAATCCCCCACCCGCGTCCAGAACACGATCAGCTCGCCGCCGCGCTGCAGCAGCGCCGAATGCCGCATCGAATTGCCGAACAACTGTGGCCCGCGTTCAAAGCCGGTCAGGCCGTCTGCGGAGCGGTACAGGATGCCCGGCATCGCCAGCGCGTACCACCAGCCGTCGTGGAAGAAGACGCGAAAGTACGGGCGACCAAGTAGCTCGGGCAGCGCTTCGAAATGCGCACCGTCGCGCGAGACGGCCACCCGCGTATGTTGTTCGCGGGTGGCGGTATCCAAGCCGTGGTAGTACATGCGAACGGTGCCGCTGTGCGTATCGACGTGCACGTCGGGCGAAGCGATGTGCGGACGGCGCCCGTCGGTCGGGAAGTGCGACTCCGCCAGCCGCAGCGCCCCCGGTTCATACACCCGCCACGGTCCTTCCAAGCGGTCTGCGGCGGCCAGGCGGATGAACGTTCCACGGTGATGAGCGAAGTAGAGGTAGTAGCGACCCAGGGGCCGCTGCACCCAGGGCGGCGCGGCGATCAGTGACGGGCCGTTGATGTTCGCGCCCACGCAGGGGGTGCTGTCCCGGTGCACGATCGGGTTTCCGCCAAGCCGAATCGGAGTGAATCGCGACCGTGTCAGCATGCAGGATCCTCAGAAGTTAACTCCCTCGTCTGACGCCTCCCGCTCGATGCGTCCGATGCGTGGGGCACCATGCTCGTCCGTGCCCAAACTTCAACTCGCATCCCGCGCCGCGCACCGCTGGCCGGAGTCGGGCGTTCATCCCGCTGCCGGAGTCGTGCCGCTGCGCGACTGGCAGCGGCACGCGCTGTGCGAGATGGATCGCTGGCGCAAGGGATCGTTTCTGATCTCGGCGGCGCCCGGAGCCGGCAAGACGCGGCCGGCATTGGAATTCGCACGCCGCCAGCTCGCCGCCGGCACGGTCGATGCCGTGGTCGTGGCCTGCCCGACGGCCCCGCTCACGCGGCAATGGGCGGACGCGGCGCACGCGCTCGGGGTCGACTTGGCGCCAGATGCCGCCTCGCCGCGCCCTCCGCGCGGCTTTCACGGCGTCGCGGTGACCTACGCGCGGATCGCTCAGGCACCACGGCGCTGGGGTAGCGCCGTAACATCGCGCACGCTGGTGATCGCCGACGAGGCTCATCACCTGGGGGAGGAGCTCACCTGGGGCGAGCGCTTCTCGACGGCTTTCCTCTCCGCCGAGCGCTGGCTGCTTCTGTCTGGGACGCCATTCCGTTCAGACGCGGCACCGATCCCAGGCGTCAGCTATGACGCTGACGGCGTCGCCGAGCCCGACGTGTCCTATACATATGCGCAGGCTGTCCTGGACGGCGTCTGCCGGCCCGTGCACTTCGTCGCCTTCGACGGGACGCTGTCCTGGCGCAGTGGCGACGACGTGATCGAATCGAGCTTCGAGACCGTCCTCAGCACGCGGGAGGCGAGTCGCCGTTACCGGACGGCCATCTCAACCGAGCTGCCCGACGGGCTTCCGCGCATCGTGCGTGAGGCCGATATGAAGCTGCGCTCACTGCGAGCGGCGGGACACAGCGACGCCGGCGGGCTCGCGATCGCGGCTGATGGCAGCCATGCGCGCCGGATTGCGGCACTGCTGCGGGAGGCGACCGGCCGGATCCCGGTGGTGGTCCTCCATGCCGAGCCGCGCGCCGCCGAGAAGCTGGCTCAGTTCAGGGACTCCCGCGATCCGTGGATCGTCGCCGTCAACATGGTGTCGGAGGGTGTCGACATTCCACGCCTGCGGGTCGGCGTGTATGCAACCGCGGCCAAGACGCCGCTCGTGTTCCGGCAGATCGTCGGGCGCTTCGTGCGCATGCTTCCGGCGCGCGCGGCCGATCCGAGCTGGCTCTACATTCCCGCCGACCCGATCCTGCGTGACCACGCCGGCACCGTTCAGGAGGAGTTGCGCCACGCCTTGAGGGACCGGGATGATCTCGAGGATCCGGCCGAGACGGATCGACGCGAGCAACGTGAGACCGAGCGCACCGAAGCACCGCTGTTCGAGCCGCTGAGCGCCGATGTGGCGCCGCAGATGACGCTTTTCGGGCCAACGCCGAGCGCGCCGCGGGTGGCCGGGCCGCCAGCGACGTTGCCATCGCCACACTCGTCGCAGATTCCACTAGAGGTGGCGACGGCCGCCGAGGCAGTGGGGTTGGTGGGCGACCAAGAGATCCCGGCGTTCGAGCGGCGAGCCCGCCTGCGCCGTGAGCGCCACCGGCTCGTCTCCGAGGTCACGCGTCGCGAGCGCACCAGCCAGCGTGAGGTGAACAGCTGGGCTAACCGCCAGGTCGGGATCGCCAGCGTCGAGAAGGCCACGCTCCGAGAGCTCGAGCGCTCGATCGAGCTACTGGTGGACCGGCTGAACGCCGGTCGCTGAGCCGATGCGCTCGTCACCAACCGCAAAGCGGCTCGATCGGTGCCGATGTGGGTTCGTCAGCTTGCCGCGGACTCGGTTGCGGCATCCGGGCATGCCGATCGGTGGCGCCGGCGCGTGCGACGCGCACCGCCGCGAGACGCCCAAACTACGAGCTGGGCGCCGAGTCCGCTGCGCCCGAGCCCTGGGAGAACAGCCACCCGAGCGCGATGCATACCGCCACCAGGAACATGATCATGCTCAGGGAGGCGATCGCCGTGACCAGGCCCGCTGGACCGGCATGGTAGAAGCCGTCGGGCCGGTGCATCCAAGGAGGTCCACCTGCGACGGCCGAGTGTGCGCGCGCGAACCCTGTCGCCGCGGCTGCCGCGAGCAAGCTGAGAAGGATCCCTAGCGTCAGGGTCGCCCCGGCCAGGACCGGCAGACCCAGGCGCCGCCGGGTCGGCAGGGGCACCGGCACGGTGGGCAGATCGACGACGAGCGCGTCGAGCTCGCCGTAGGTGCGGGCGCGGTATGCGACCTCGAGGCGCTGCTCCAGCTCCCTGGCCAGCAGGCGTCCTTCGGCGGTCGCCGCGCGCAGCCGCTCGGCGACGTCATCGCGGTCGCTGTCGGAAGCACGGAGCGAATACCGTCTCGCCACAGCTTCAGCCTAGCGCGCCCGATGCCCATCTATCAACGTCTCGCCGGCGCAGTCGGAGTGCGATTCGGACTCGGTCAGTCTGGGTAGACTCCGCGGACGTCTATTCGGGATAGGTATCGCTCACAGTCGTGCGCCGGCAGCTCGGTGTCGTATCGCTCACGGTCGTGCGATGGCAGCTCCGTGTCGCTTGAGCGGTCAGTGCCGGTGGAAAGGCGCTGAGCGCGTGGCACCGGTGGTGGTGGCGGAGTCTCTGACGAAGCGCTTCGGCGGCCTATTGGCTGTCGACGGTCTGTCGTTTGCGCTCGAGCCGGGGACGATCACGGGCTTCCTGGGCCCGAACGGCGCCGGTAAGACAACGACGCTGCGGATGCTGCTGGGTCTCGCGACACCGACGAGCGGGCGGGCGCTCGTGTTCGACCGGACCTACGCCGAGCTGGAGCATCCTGCGCTACGAATCGGTGCGGTTCTCGAGGCGACCGACTTTCACCCCGGTCGCACGGGTCGCGACCACCTGCGGATGCTCGGTCGGGCCGTCGGCGTGCCGGACGCGCGCGCCGACGAGTCGCTGCGGCTCGTGGAGCTCGAGGATGCGGCCAGACGCCGCGTCAAGGGGTATTCATTGGGGATGCGGCAGCGGCTCGGGCTCGCGGCAGCGCTGCTCGGCGAGCCCGAGTTGCTCGTGCTCGACGAGCCCGCGAATGGCCTTGACCCGGAGGGGGTGCGCTGGCTACGCGACTTCCTGCGCACGTTCGCCTCGGAGGGGCGCACGGTCTTTGTTTCCAGCCACGTGCTCGCCGAGGTCGCACAAACCGTCGACCAGGTCCTGATCATCAGCCGCGGACGGCTCGTCGTCGAGTCCTCACTCAAGCAGCTAACCGCGCGCGTCGGCGGCTCGGTCCGCGTCCGCAGCGCCAGGCCGGCGGAGCTCGAGGCGGCGCTACGCCAGCACAACCTCCAGACGACCGTGACCGACGAACACTCGCTGCTCGTGCAGGGAACGACCGGCGAGCGTGTTGGCGAGATCGCATTTGCGGCGGGCATCCCAGTTCACGAGCTCATCACCGAAGGCTCCTCGCTCGAGGAGATCTTCCTCGAGCTGACCGCTGGGGGACAGTCTTGATCACGCAGACGAAAGCCGAGCTGCTGAAGGTCCGCTCGACCCGCACAACGATCGGTCTGATGCTCGGGATGATCGCGCTGATCCTCCTGTTCACCCTGCTCACGGGGCTGCTGAGCCACGCCACCGGTCTATCCACAAAGGAGGACCAGCGCCAACTGCTGAGCGTCGGTAGCCTGGCGGGCGTGTTCTCGGCGCTGGCCGGAGTGCTGCTGGTCACCAGCGAGTACCGCTACGGCACGATGCGCCCGACCATCCTGTTCACCCCGAAGCGCTCGCAGGTGCTTGCCGCAAAGGTCATCGCCGGCGCGCTCGCCGGGATCGCCTTCGGCGTCATCGGCGAGGGAGTCGGCTGGGCGGTTGGCTACGTGATCCTCGACGGGCGCAACATCGCATTCGTGCTGAACGGTCGTGACGTCGCGCTACTCGCGCTCGGAGGGCTTGGCGGCATCGCGCTGTGGGGCGCGATCGGCGCTGGGCTCGGCGCGATCCTCCGCAACCAGGTCGGCGCAGTGATCACCCTGCTCGCCTGGGGCTTCGTCGTCGACAACCTCCTCTTCGGCCTCGTGCCCTCGATCGGCCGGCTTACACCGACCCGCGCCCAGGACGCGCTCATCGGCCTCACGGTCAAGCACCTACTGTCCCCCGCTGGCGGCGCCCTCGTCCTGATCGCCTGGACCGTTGTGCTCGCCGCGACCGGTCTCGCCGTGACCGCCAGACGTGACGTCGGCTAACGCTAACGACCGGCCGCTCGCGTCACTGTCGGCCCAGACGCGACCCCTAGCGGTCGGCTTGGACCCAGGCGGCTCTCAAGCAGCACCTTCGACTTGAGTGGCGACGAACACAGTGACGTTGGATTTCGCGCGGACGATGGCGCTACCACCGCTCACGGCGCCACTACAACTCACGCGGCGAGCGCGTCCTGGCGCGACGCGATCAGGCCGCGGAGGCTCGCCTCGAGGTGGGCCGCGATCTCAAGCAGCGTCTCGCGGTCGGCGCTGACCAGGGTGATATCCCGTTCGCACACGATCAACCGGGCGACCTCGATCTCGCCGGGGTGCTCCTGCCAGCCGCCGAGGTCGCAGTCGGCGGCGGTCGCGTCCTCAGGCCATGCGAACGCCCAGCCGCTCGGGAGCGCCTCGCCGAGGCTCTCCCACAGATCCTCGTCTTCGAGCGCTTCGAGCACGGCCTGCTCCTCGCTGATCGACCAGGTCAGGGTGTGCAGCTCGATCCCGTCCGCGATCGGCTCGGCAACATCATCGGGATGGAAGCCGAGCACGATTAGCGCAGCCTCAGCCGGATCGGTGGGCAACGCTGCAAGCCGTGCCGTCCAGCGCCGCTCGCTGTCAGCAGGGAAGCAGACGCAGAGCCCCCACACCGTCGGCATTGTGGTCGCGTGCACGACGCGCGCGACAGCGATCTCGCCGATCCGGACGCGCTCGAACCCGTCCTGCCAACCAAGCCGCACCGGCACGCCGTCCCGCAGCGGCTCAAGCTCAAGCCAAAGGCCGGGCACCGTCGCGCCGACCAGGTACACGTCCAGACGAGCTTCGGCGAGTCCACGCGCGATTGCCCGTGCGGGGGGGGTGAGCTCCGGGCGCTCGGCGTAGCGCGCCATCAACGACGGGCCCCCGTCTTCAGGCAGGTAGTCGTTTAGCGCCCACACGAGGCTCATGCTGCGCCCCGTCGCCCCGCCCAGCGCCCGGATCCACGTCGTTTTCCAACCGCCTCGCGGACCGTCTGCTCATGGTCGACTCTGAGCCACGCGACCACGTCATCCACCAGCTCGTCGCGAGCGCGCAGCTCGCGCGCGACGAACTCCAGGCGCTCAAGACAACAGCGCTTGAACTTCCTGCCGCTACCGCACGGACACGGATCATTACGAGAAGGCATGCCGCACAGGCTATGACCGCAACCGGACAGCAGCTCGCGGATAGCCGC
Organism: uncultured Solirubrobacterales bacterium; assembly: GCA_963709135.1. Taxonomy (GTDB): domain Bacteria; phylum Actinomycetota; class Thermoleophilia; order Solirubrobacterales; family Solirubrobacteraceae; genus Palsa-465. Next base: position 23,737 of record CAVPVI010000022.1, read on the forward strand.
CGGCCCCCGCTGGGAGGTTCGGCAGATGCGATCGCAAGCCCGCCAAGCGTGTCTGAGACGCGAGTGCCTTCCCCTACGGCCGTAAGCCGACCGAACGGCGACTAACTCGACTAACGCTTCGTGTTGGATCTCGCAGACTTGTGGTCGGAACCCCATCTGGGCGAAACCAATCACGGGACCGCAGATGCTTGCGCAGCGCGTGAACGGTCACGCTCAGGCTCGGGCTTTTGCGTCGCCCCTTCTGGTACGAGGCGGCCACGCTGCCGAGGAGTCCCCGACGCGAGCGAGCTCGCGAAACGCGGTGCGCGACGACGCCTTCGTTTGCAGCGTGGCGTCGACCGTCAGCATCGAGTGCGTGCCCGGGCGCGCTTGCAGCGATATTTCCCTGGCAAGCGCCAGAACGCTGGCGGTATCACGATCTCAAAAAGAGACGGGGTCAAATCACGCATCGACGTCGACGTCGGCGTCGAGCATGACGCCGATGCCGCAGAGCTGGACGAGGCTACGCTGGCGCTTCGGCGAGAGCTGTTGGAACTCGACGTAGAAGATGTCGAACGCCCCGCTGACGGACCTCCGCCACCGGGAACGAGTGCAGTCGGGGCGGCGCTCGTGGGGACACTTGTGGTCACGGCAGCAGGGGAGCTCGTCAGCGTGGTCTTCCGAACAGTTGCGGGCTGGATTGGCCGCCGCCCAAACCGCAGCGTCAAGCTTGAGATCGATCGCGACTCAATCGAGGTCACCGATCCGTCGGCGGAAGATGAGCAGCGATTGATCGAAGCATTCCTCGCCCGTCACGTACCGAACTTGAGTTGACGACGACGACGCCGAATAGTGGGCGGTACGCACTGATCGTGGCGGTGTCTGACTACCGCGATCCAAAGCTACGCAAATTGCGCGCGCCCGCAGCCGATGCCGAGCGGCTCGCCGCGGTGCTCAAAGACCCGGACATTGGCGGATTTGCGGTAGATGTTGCCCTGGACGAGGATGAGCCGCAGCTGCGCCGGCGAATTGCGAGATTCTTCAGCGGCCGCACACCAGATGACCTATTGCTGGTGCATTTCTCCTGTCACGGCATCCAAGATGAGGGGGGTGAGCTTTACCTCGCTGCCAAGGACGCCGAGGTAGGCGACTTGCTCGGCGCAACTGGGATCTCCTCTACTTGGTTGAGCGAACAGATCGGCCGGAGCCGCTCCAAGCGCGTCGTCGTACTGCTCGACTGCTGCTTTAGCGACTCATTCCCGTTTGGGATGCGGCCGCGTGCCGGTGAGCAAGTAGATATGCACAAACACCTCGACGGTCGTGGACGAGCGGTGATCACCGCCTCAAGCGCGATGGAGTATTCGTACGAGGGCGATGAGCTTTGGGCAAGGGACAGCCCTCGATCTTTACCGACGCCGTCGTCGAGGGCCTTGAGACTGGGAGGGCCGATCGCGACGGCGACCGCTGGATCTCCGTCGACGACCTCTACAGGTACGTGTATGACCGCGTCAAGGACAAGACGCCTTGGCAAAGCCCAACCAAGCTGAGCAACCTCGAAGGACCGCTACGCATCGCACGTAGTGTTTACGTGCCACCGATCGAGCCAGCGAAGCTCGACAAGGAATCAATCGAGCTCACTCAGCATGTCACTGCGAGTGCGCGGCTTGCGGCGGCGGGGGATCTCGCGAAACTGCTCCGGTCTGACGATCCGTCGGTGGCGCTTGCGGCGCGACAGACACTCCAACAAATGGCTGACGACGACAGCCGCATGGTCGCCACCCGAGTGCAAAGCCTGCTGGATGCTGACCGCGAAACCGAGGCAAGTTAACCAAGCTCGGCTTCAACCGACCGCCCACAGAAGCAGGTCACCACAGACCTTCTAACCGCCACGCCGCACGACATCGAGAAGGAACACGCTCTAAGCGCGGAGGCGGAGGTGGAGAGTGAAGCGACGGAATCGGATAGCGGCAACCAAATCGTAGTAGAGGCACGCACTCCGGCAAAACTCGATGCTCTAATAGGAGCGTTGCAGTCACGAATCTCGAACGCCGCCGAGCAACTCGCTCGAACCGAGCGGGCACAAATCCGTCGCGGGCAGCCGTGCATGACGGTCGCGCCCGGGTACGTCGTCTACTCAGCAGTTGTGACGCGAGACAGGCCTCTTCGACCGCTTCGGACATGGCTTGTGAGCCTTGACCCCGCCCAAAACGTCATCACCACGAAACAGGCAGCGCGTCCTACAGCACCGCAATCCGAACCGCTGCCCCGACCGAGATTGTCATCCGCCCTCGGTCCCCAGCAGCGAGCCAGCCTGAACGCTAAACACCAGGAGCACCGACCACGAAAGCCACTAGCGGTCCGGATACACCGCCGGGGCCGTCACAGACCCAGGCCAAGGTCTCCCGGCGAGCCGAGTCGTTGGGCTTGTGGGGACAGCAAGACTGGCAACGCGTCGCCCGCGTTGTCGGCGCTGGTATTGGAGGCTGCGCGACCGAAGTCGTCCTCGGGTCTCTTCTGTCGTGGCCCCTCGTCAAAGGGGCGGACTTGGGCAGTATCCGGCTCGTCGCCGGCTCGCGGTTCTCAGCGCGTCAACCACCATTGCGTTGATTCTGTTCGTGGTGTTGTCACTACGCGCCGCCTTCTCAGCACCGCTTGCTGTTGGTTCTGGCATCCTCAGCGTGGGACTAGGCGGCCTGGCAGGCCTCATTCAGATCCATCAGCTCACCAATCACCTCTATTTCGCCGTCGAATTCGCGATCGCCGGAGTAGGGTTCGGGATATCAGCCACGCTGCTGCGACGACAAGCCATAGTCATTCTGATAAGCATCGGCGCTGGAGCTGTTACCGGCGCGCTTGGTGGGCTCGCGAGGCCCCTCCTGACACCGGGTGACGCTGCTTACCTCGGCGCGAACCTGTTGGCATTCGTGATCGCGACCGCCCCACTATGTCTCATGATTGGGCTGCTGCCAACCCATCGTGGTCAAGAAGCTGTAGGGGAACGGGCGCCCGAGACTGGCTAACAGAATCCTGCATCCTTAAGTGGACTTCGGCCGGGCCGTCAGCGCGATTTCTCAGGCAGGGAGCTGTCGAGCGCGAGAGTCGCGCGTGCCGGCTCCCCTCGGCAGGCCAACCTCGCGGAGTCCGCGACGGAACAGGATCTACGCGAGTCAGGCTGCACTCGAAAGCGGGCCGCGACACCCTCGAATCCGAATGGGTGCAGCTCTCCCAGAGGGACGTTATGCTACGCGTGGAATCACGCTGTTGACATACCGTTGGTCATGGTTGCGGTGGCGTTCGTGGGCGAGGTGGTAGTCCCAGTAGGAGTCGAAATCGCCGTTGCTGATGATTGCGCGGAGCTTGAGGATCGCTTCGGCGCCTTGCAGTCCCCAGCGGGCGCCGGTGATGTCCATGCGGTCTTTCACCAAGTGCCTGCAGGCACCTTCGATGACGCCGCTGGCGATCGGCCAGCCTTTCTTGAGGGCGGTGGGGTAGTCGAGGTAGGGGCGCTTGTGCAGGAGGTAGTCGGCGGTGCGGTCGGCCTTGGCGCGCTTGGCGTCGGTGAGGTTCTGGTAGGTCGCTTTGCGGCGGATCGCGGCCGCGGTCTGCCCGGCTTGGCCGTCCAGGACGGCGAGTGCCTTGTCCTTGACCCACGTCTCGGCGGCGGGGTCGCCCTCCTCGAAGAAGCTCCACGCGGCGGACCAGAGGTACTCCAGGACGTGCACGATGTCGATCACGATCGTGACCTTGATCTTGCGCTTCTTGGCTTCGGCTTTGATGCGGTCGATTTGGTGGTTGTTGCCGTCCACGAGCACGACCCAAGCGCGCTGGTGGGTCGGGTCGCGACGCTCGGCCTCATCGAAGATGTCCGCGATCACGCTTGCGGCGTCATCCACCACCGACGCGGTCAGCCACTTCCCCGACGCCTTCGGCGCCGGGAGCGTCTTCGCGCTGCTCGGGGCGAGCACGTCCGCGGGGGTGCGGGGCGCTGGCATGATGTCGTAAACCGCGCCGACCTCAGCGATCCGCTTGCGATTGGCCTTCTCTCCCTTGGAGAGGCGGGTTGTGAGCTTCGGTGAGGCGCGCTGCGCCGCCCTTGCGGTCGCCTCCCGTAGCGCTTCTGCGCGCATCACGATCCCCTTCCCATCCGCGGAGAGGACCAGCACCGCGTTCCTCTCCCGCTCGCGCTGCTCCCCGGGGTCCGGCTCGGCGCTGACCCGCTCGGCATAGAAGGCGTCGAAGTCCACCGCGGCACGGATCGTGAGCCCCTCAACCTGCCGCTTGCCCAACGCCAGGCCAGTGTGCTCGCGCACCATATCTCGCGCGTGCTCAAACGAGCCCGCCGCGGACTCCATCGCCGCCAGGCGCCTGACCCCATGCGAGGCATGCTCGACCGGCAGGTTCAGCAGCCCGTCAGCAACGTACAAGTTCGCCTCGCCCTTCGCGCGGTACGCCAGCCGCTCGACCGTCACCTCCCCGAACACGCTCGCCAACGGACGCTCATGATCACGCTCAACCGCGCGATGCTCAACCCCATGCGCATCCGCCACGCCATCCAAACGCTCCTCACGCACCGTCCGCAGCGCAAGATGATCCCCCAACAGGCAGCGCAACAGCTCCCGCCCGCGCGCCCGCAACTGCGCCTCCAGCTCACCATGCTCAAGCGCGGCAGCGTCACTATCAGCGAGCCATCCCACGATCCCCTCAAACCCCTCCCGCGAGCGCTCACACCAATCCCCCCGACCATCCTCACACCCAACATCCCCCCGCTCCGGCAGGAGATCCTCACCAGCCGCAGAAACCATCTCGTCATGGGAGCCGGAGTCGGCGAACACGTTGGCCTTCTTTCAGTCGACGTTACCTAGCAACGCCGACTTCGGCATCCCGCCCCCCTTTTCCTGCCACCTAGCATCCCACCGCAACACAACCTCCCGCAACACGACCGACCACGGCCCTCTCCACGCCGTGAATCGTCAATCCTTCCGGGAAATCACAATCCCTCCCAAGGAGCCGCACCCAATCCGAATCGACCGCGTTTGCGGCAATCGCGTCTGTTGGGGTCCAACTACGTGTCAAATGGAAAATGGGGTCCAACTGTCCGTCATTTGGCCAACCAACTACCGTGAGCGGCAACGGTGGCCCCCCCTTCTTGCCCATAGGTCATCCTCATTGGTGTTGTTTCTCGACCGCCGCCGAGGGAACGCCTCGCTTTGCCTGCCCGTGTGAGGGTCTTCAGCGGACTCGCCTCTCTCGGCGGGGGTGAGGTGCCGTAAGCGGCAACAGGACGTAGCCCCCGTGAGGGCCTGTCGATGGGCGCCCGCAATGGTACCTCCTGGTCGAGGCTGGTGTGTCGGTGACTTGGCTAGAAGTGGAAATTGTGTGATGGACAACTACGCCGGCATTGACTGGGCGGCGTGTCGGTGGCCATGAGATCGTCGCCCGTAGGCGGCCATCGAAACGCCCCACTGGTGGCCGCCATTTGTGCCGGGTAGCCGGAGGGAATTTCACCCTCCGGCCCCCACAGATCCGCACGTGAGCCTCTCGACTCATACGGCTCGTGCCGTCTGACTGGCGGACGCAGCGCCGCAGTACCGCCAGTGCACGAGCAGCTCAGGGTGCCGGGTTCGGATGCCCTGGAGCCACGCACGTGTCCTTTTGGGGCTGCGTGCTAGTCGTTTGTACTTCCACCTCGCCCAGCGCTCCAGATGGCGATCGATGCGCTGGCAGAGCGGGATCACCGCGGTCGGGTAGAACGCGGTGAAATATGCGAGCCAACCGCGCAATACGAGGTTGATCCCGTATGCGAGGTCGTGGAGGTCGAGGGTGGTGCGCCGATGAAGCCGCCAGGACGCGACGCGACGGCTCATCAACGTCAGCTTCTCCGGAGAGGCCGCCGAGAGAAAGCCCGTGAAGACCTCCCCCGTGCGTTTGTTGACCGCCTTCCGGGGCCGGAACGTGTAGCCGCAGAACGTGAACGAGATCTCCTCGTAGGTTCCACGACGCCTGCTGTCCTTGCAGTACACGATCCGCGTCTTGTCCGGGTGGAGCTCCAACCCGACCTTGACGAGCCGACGCGCGACCGCATCCCGCACGAAGCGGGCCTGCGATTCGCTGACGCAATGGATCACCGCGTCGTCCGCAAAGCGCTCGAACTGGATCGTCGGGAACTCCCTGACCATCCACGCATCGAGCCCATAGTGCAGAAACAAGTTGGCGAGGCATGGGGAGATCGGGCTGCCTTGAGGGGTGCCCTTTACCCGCGCGAGCAGGGTTCCGTTGGGTCTTTGCATCGGGGCCTTCAGCCAACGCTCCACGTACAGAACGATCCACTTCTGATCGGTGTGGCGCGCGACTGCCTTCAGCATCAGGTCCCATGGAACGGAGTCAAAGAACGCCCGGATGTCGAGATCGACAACCCAGTTCTTCTTGAAACACCGCTCCCGGCAGACCGCGACCGCGTCCACAGGCGCACGTCCGGGACGGTAAGCGTATGAGTCCTCGTGGAAAACCGGCTCCACGCTGGGCTCCAACGCCATCGCCGCCGCCGTCTGCGCGACCCTGTCCACGACATTCGAAATGCCGAGCACCCTGACCGCACCCTTCTTGCCCTTCTTGGGTATCTCCACCACCCGGACCGGCCCGGGGAAGTACGACCCCGACGACATCCGATTCCACAGCCGATACAGGTTCCCCGAGAGGTCCTCTTCGAACTGCTCAATCCTCACGCCGTCGGCCCCGGCCGCTCCGCCATTGTCCTTGACCTTCAACCACGCATCCCACAACAATCGCTTGGGGATGTCGTACGACTTGCCCTTCAGCTTCGGCTCACGCATGCGGCTCATCCCTTGCGGTTGACCCCATCCATGCGCCTAGACGACCCCGCCCCTTGGCTCCACCCCCGCTGCGATACGCGGAAGCTTCACGGCTACTACGAGCGAGTCCGCCAGCGCACCCGGCGACGGTACTCAGCTCCTCGCGGATTCTGCCGCTTGGAGATCTCCCTCTTGCTGCGGAAGGCACCGCAGCACTGTCCGGGTACGCCTTCACGCGTTCCATAGAAGTGCCTCGGTCGGGATCATGCTGCCTATATGCCGGATGCCGCCTGGGCAGTAAACGGGTAACCCCCAGGCTGATCCCAGGACAATGGGGCGGCCCTGGTTTCGACATCGTCTGACCACTTTCGACACGTCAACGGCAGAGGACTCTCGTCCATCGCTCATCTTCCCGACCCATACCTGACGCGATCTAGCCGCGCCTTTCCCCACGACGTTCAGCACAACGGTCTTCAGCCAATGCACCTGTGGGCGGTTTGAAGCCTCCCCCCGAAGGGCGGCTCCGGAGGGCCATACAACCTCCATCACTTCTACAGCACCGCATTCAGCGGGACCACCATCTATCACTTCTGTCCTACCTCCTGCGTTCGCGTTCACAACCCCACTCATGGCCACGGTTTCTCCCCACGGTTCTGTCCTGAGGCGCCGCTACACGGTGTCGTGTTCTGTTGACGCGAGCTGTGGAGGCGAAGAATCGTGAAGAGTCCGGAGGAAGTGATGGAAATTTTGGAGGCGTATGACCTGACGGGTCGCTGCGTGGTGCGGCGGCGCTGGCGGGGTGTGATCACAAGACGGTCGCGCGACTGGTCGCTGCGCGGGAGGTGGACGGTCTGCCGGCGCGGGCGCGGCGGCGGCCGTTGGTCGACGGGCATGCGGCGAAGATCGCTCCCGGCGAGCAGAGCGATCGTCCGCTGCCACAGCAGTCGGCCCGGATCTGGCCATCGCGATGTCGCCATTGCGATAGCGCAACTCTAGCCGTGCGGAGAACGAATGCGATCGCCGAAGCCGGCGACCACGCGCGAATCAGGGATACGCATCGTCCGGAACCGCCAAGTGCTACCGCCAGACGCGCTCCGCGCCGGTTGCGCTGCCGTTTGAGCCGCACCTGCACCGTCCCAACCAAATTCGTCAGCCAGTCCCCGCGGACTTCCCATGCCGCTCTCCAGCAAGTCAGTCTGGTCAAACCAACTCGCCGACGCCACAGTCTTCCCTCTTCCACACCGATTGCTCATCACTGGGGGGAGCAGCTATCCAACCGCTGAGCGCACTCAACAGGCCGTCGCAAAATCCTCGCTGGACGCCGGTCCGGACGTCTGGAAATCATTGCGACTTCTTATTGATCCGGCTTGCGGTCATTCGTCATTGCTCCGCGGGCCATTTTGCGACAGCTTCACGGGCGGCTTGCGCCGCACCTCTGAGGAACGAGAATCTGGGATGGCCGCCGGACAGACGTCGGTAAGGCTTGGTGCCGATGTTTGAGCCCGTGCGACAGCTTGGCGCTGGAGCCTGTGGAACCGTTGATTGTGCCATGAGCGCGAAAGCCAGACTCATCTCTGGGAGGCTCCTCCCGGCGGCCCATACCGTCCCTCCGTCCCGGGAGTCCGCCAGCCACACCTGACATCCGAGCATGCTCACCGGTCCCAACTGGCGACAGGTTGGGACCGCTTTCGCGTGCTCGGACTGGCTCTCGCACCCGGAGGGATTCACAAGCCAGCAAGCCTGTCAAGGCTTCGAACCGATAGTCGCCAGCGCACCTTGTTTATCAGCGCGTCACATTCGAACTGTTCTAGGCTGTCAGGCAGGTTGGCCCCAAGCGCGGATCCCTCCGCCCTGAGGCTCAAAGTGTTCCGAGCGGTCTCGGCGTTCTTCAAGTGCTGATCGACACCGTGCAGATCGGCCTCAGTAGGGGAGGAGGAGCGCTCGAGGCAGCACATCGCGAAGCCACACTCGAGCCGGTACTTGACGACCGAGTTGGGAAGTTGGAAGCCCCAGCTAGGGCTCGCGGCGGACGCGTCAGCGTCCAAATTGCGCACTGTTTCGTCGCAGCGTTTGAACGCGCATTCGGCGAGGCCGACCTCGCGGTCGGCGAGTCGCGTCTCGCCGAGGAAGAGCCATGCAGCAGCACTGGCGGAACCGTCGAGTGCGTCGTGAAGTGCTCCGGTAAGTTCGGCAACACATTCGCCAACAAGACCGCGGTCAAGCGAGACGCGACCGCTCCAGACGCGCGCCCACATACTACCAAAGACGTCTTCGCCTCGGAACAGCTTGAAGGCAATCCGAAGATGCTCGGCGGCTTGTAAGAGTGCTTGTTTACGACCGTTATCAGTCTGTTGTGCGGCGTACGCGTCGCTCGGGTAACACATCGCAAGTTGCCGGTAGCAGACGGCCATGTTCAAGTGCGCGTAAGCGTCATTCGGATCAAGGCTAAGCGCGAGTTTCCACGATCTCAACGCCTCGTTGTATTGTCCTAGCGAGTAGTGAATTTTCCCCGCCTCGCGACGCCCCTCAACGCTAAGCGGATTGGCTTGGAGGCAATCGACAATCTCGTACAACGCTTCCTTGCGGCAATTGCAGTGGCGCAAGGCCCGAGCGTGTTCGGCTCTAAGGTGAAAGTCAACGATCCGCTCAGCGTCGGTCCCGCCTCGACGGCCTCGGTCCTCGAGTTCGCCGATTAACCTGCCAAGCGTTTTCTCGGCGACGGCCCAGTCCCAACAGGCCGCGCTAAGCTGCGCGACGCACATGTCAATCTGGTCGAGCACCAGATCGCGGCACTGATTGACGAGGTCAAAGTCCTTTAAGCCCCGCGATGTCGGCTGACGGTGAAGGCGCAACTCGCCAAGACGCTTCTCACACGTTTGAACCCAGCCATCGCGAGTACGGTTCAGCACTGTGATCTGCTCCGAAAGGCGCTCTTCGCGCGAGAAGAGCCTCTTTTTGCGGCTGGAAAGGCTCTCGTGGCCGCCAGCCTTATCCCGTGTCGTTTCTGCCAGAAGAAAGTGGGCATCCTGTACGTAATTCCACGGCGTTTCGACGGCCGCGAACAACTTGCCTAGCTCTTCCACGCATTCCGAATATGAGTCGCTCTTGGCCTTGTACGCCCTGGCTAGCTCCGTGTATGCCTCGCTCAACACTTGGACTATCTCTTCTTGAGGGCGCTGGGCATCTTTGCGTGAGCGGGCCTGGATCGCGCTCGGGGTTGAGTACCTGAAGGCGGGAGCGAGCTCTCGTAGCGTCTTGCGGGCCTGCCTGTCAATCTGGATCTTCACATTGTCAGGGTTCGTCGGTCGCACCGCCTCGGCCTTGGCCAGTGCCCGGGCCTGCTTGGCGGCGTATGCCGCGTTCGTTGGCTTGAGGTGCGAAGCCTCCTCGTAGGCATTAGCGGCTTCCTTGTAGGCATGGGCGGCTCTCCTGAAGCCCGGGGTCTTCGAGTTTCGATGCTGGGCCCTTTTTCCTCCATTGTGGTGCAAGACCTCCCCCTTGTCCCGCAGGACGTCTCCTTTGTGCTCGAGCACAAGGCCGCGGTCGGAGTGCGAAGATAGCTCCCCCTCGACGCAAGGTCGGACCTGTTGAGCCGCGATACGGAAGAGGTGCTCGGCGATCATCCAGTCGCAGGGCGATCGGCGGACCACGAGGATCGCCCGGCGGGCATGTGCCAGCGCGAGGTCATGGACCGCGACCGTCGCGTTGTCGCGGGCTTGCTCCAAGCGCTCCGGGTGTCCATGGCCTGCGGCCCGTCTGGCGTACCAACGCCGCTCGGTCCCGCACAACTCCCGCTGAGAGAGAGAGACCGCTCGCCGAAAGGCGCCCATCCCATCACGAAGGTAGCAGTCGTCGTCGGTCCTCTCGGCAAGGCGTGCCAGGGCCTTTCCGAGTAAGTCTTGGACGACCGCCCTCGACCCCAGCGGAGGGCGCAAGCGGAGCGCTTGCTTGCACCCGCGAATAACCTCTTCAAGCCGCTCGCGACGCGCGTCTGACTCGGGTAGGGATCCGTCGATCCTGATCGGAGGTATGGCCGTGAACTGCGCGAGAGCCAGCGCGTAATGCCCTTGCCAGAGCGAAGGAGCCTTGACCGTCGCCTGCCAGAACGCGACTCTGGCCGCCTCCCTTCGCTCGCGGGCAAGCGTGGCTGGGGCGACCTCGCGGGGCCGAGTCATGTCCTGCGAAGCCGGTTCTGCTGTGCTGCCCGCCTGAGCGAGTTGGCCGTAGATAACGCCCAAGTTGTAGTACGCGAGACCGAAGGACTGGTCCGCCGATATGGCTTCGCGGAGTCGGTCCCGAGCCTCCTTTAGGGAGCAGGCTTGATCCGACTCGCCGTAGAGACGGAGATATTCCGCGAATGCCCGGACGGCCTTCCACTCCGTCGACCCAGCGACTGCGAGGTCAGTAAACATCCGGTAGGCGAGCTCGCAAACCATCTTGTCAAACAAGCCCGGCATCGTCGTGCTCTCGGAATCGCTCCGACCGTCTATCCGCCAGCTCCGTACGGGGGCACGCCCCCCGACGAGCTGAACTGTCAGCGTTGGTCCGCCGCCGGCCGTGGTCTCGTAGACGCTCCCCAGCACGCGCGGGCCAGATGCCAACCGATTGAGCAGCGACAGCATGACTCCGATCGGGAGCTTCACCGGTCCAACCTGAGCCTCAGCGCCTGATGCGACTGGATTCTCGAGCACACGCTCAAGACCTTCGGCGCCCGCAGTGAGAAAGTCGGCTGCCTCTCGCAACTTTCCGAACTCGCCGCCGACCGCCAGAATCGACCGGTCGATTTCGTTTCGACGGAACAACTCCTGCAACCGGGCAAGCTCGACGACAAGCAGCGGAGCGAGCCCCCTCGTCGCCGCGACGTTGCCGTCAGTGCAATCCAGAAACCCCTCGACGATAACCACCTTACGGTAGTGCACAAGCAGCCGAACCAGCTCAATGACGGTCGGCACCAGCACTACAACAAGAATGCCGAGAGGGACCGACATGCCGCCAACACCAACAACAACTACCACGACGAACAAGGCAATCTCCACGACGACGAAGATCGCCGGCCTAAACTCAACGCCGCAGTGCAAGAGCTTTCCGCAAGACCGCGAAGCCAAGCGCGCCAGCCACCACCTGACGTACAAAAGCAGCATTCGGCCCATATCGAACACGCAGCCCGCGCCAACCGCCACGTGGTGCCTAACATGCCGCTTGCCGTGATCGCGGGCGACGGTCACACCAACAACCTCGAGCGCAGTCCGGTCAAAGGTCCCCTCCTCGGATTTTGCAATCGTACGAAGATGCCGCCGCGCGCACATCCGTACGGACTACGGTCGCCAATCCGCCCGCACCGCCGAGAAGTCGCCCACAGTTCCCGAGCACACGCCTTGTAGGATCGATCCTGTGATCCTGTATGCATCGAATTCCCCGACTCACTGGCCCCGGTGTCAGTGTCGCGCGCCCGAACCCAAGCTGCGAGACCTTCGGCGGCTCTGGTGATCCCCTCGAGCTCGAATTCCACACGCGTCTCACCGATAACCGATGGGTTCTCCGGACAGCGTGCCGGCACTGAGGTTCGGCGTAGGAATCTCGGCAGGCTCAGGGCCTGCGCGGGAGCTCGTCGCAGCGGCGACGATCTGCAGCGCCACTCGCGCGTTTGTGCTTTGCAGGAGCGCTTTTGTGCTACTGCCGGCAGCCGCGCCGCCGATGCGCAACAGTCAGAAGTGAGAAGGTATGGGCGCAGTTGAGATGAGCAATCCGTTATTCCAGCGATTATCACGGGATCCGCGGTTGTTCATCATCGCCGTCGTGATCATATAGTCCGCCTCCGTTTCCGCCTTCGCAGATCGTTGTCGGTGATCCATTTAGTCGTCATGGCGCGGCTTCGCCACCCGCGGTGAATGAAATCGGTGTTGCGGGGGTGGCGCGGCGGGGCGCGGTCGTAGACGATCTGCGGGCCGCGCGCCGACGCCGACGTTTCCTTGGTGCTCGTTGAGCCCGACATTTAGTTTTAGTCTGGCGTGGGGGCTTTGGCCGGAACCCCGGACTGTTGCCATGAGCACGAGCTACAGCATCGCTTGTAACGCGAAGCTCCCGCGGGCGGTGATCGTTGTCGATCTGAGTTGAAGGGAGCTGGTGATGGAGCGGATCGTTGAGCGCCCCGGCGCGCTGGATGTGCACAAGGCGAGCGTGACCGCGTGCGTTCGTGTCTGGCAGGGTCGTGAGCTCGAGGAGCGGATGGCGGAGTTCGCGACGACCGTTCATGGTCTGTTGGCGTTGCGCGACTGGCTGGAGGCGCTGGGGGTCCGGCAGTGTGTGGCCCCTCATTGAAATTGAAATCCTCCTTCCAATTCATTCACGCCCGAAGAGAACCGGCACCGACGATTTCCGGCACAAGCCGCGATGCGCGTCGCGGCCGGCGAAACTGAGTTGGCGCCAAGCGCGCGGCATTGGAGCAGGGCTCTCACCCGAGTTCGAGGCGCGGGCGCTACGCGTTGGCGTCGTTCGCGCTCGGCTCGAGGGCGAGTCATGGCGTGTCGAAACTGGCGTTGTTTAGTCCTGAGGTCGGCTCTCTTTGCCCGTATAGAGCGCCGGCAAGCGCTTCTGATACACGAACATCGATCGCTCAACCCACGATCGCACGCGCCAACGGGCGGTGTCGCTACCTCCCCGCAGCGGCAGGAGGCCGTCCCACGGATCGGCGAGATCGACGAGTGCGATCGCTGTCGCCGAGCTGCGGACGGACCAGGCGCGTCTCGGTGCGGCGCGATTCGCGCCGCGTTCGTTGAGCGCAGCGGCGTTTCCCGGACACTCAGCTCAGACTTTGGCCCAAGCAACGACACGGACGCAACGACGTTGCGGCTGGCGCCCGGACTACATCGCGACGCCGGCGAACGTGGCGCAGCGGCTGGCGTAATCGTCAGCACGCCTCGCCGCTTGCTTGCGCCTCCGCCCTGGGCTAGCAGCGGGCTAGCAGTTAGCACTACGCGTGGAATGCGACACCGACGGGTGCGCGTCTGCCCCCTCGGCGTGTGCGAGTGGCGCGATCTCCGACGCCCGGAGGGCGAACGCCCGCACGAGTGCATTTGTGCGTCGCTGGCCGTTGCTCGCGCGAGCGCGTTGGCGACATCTCTGTCGTCCGCGTCGGCAGCGTCACCGGAATCGCTTCTCGATGAACGCACTCGCCAGCGCTCGACCGTCCGGGCTATGGCATCCGCGTGAGAGGGATAGCGGGCCGGCGGGTTCAGGCGCACCTCCGGCCTGCGGCCGAGTCGCTATGGCTTGCACGCGAAGGGAGTAGCGCCGGGCGGTCGTGCTTGCGATCGCTCCGATCGTCGTGCCGAGCGGCAGGAGCGCTTGCTGAGCGGCACCGGCGATACGGCTGAGTTGAGCAAGCATCGCGTCGCCGCTGCGCTCGCCGCGGCTTCCTCGATCGGCGGAGAACCGGTCGCGGTCTTCGGTGGCGAAGTGATGAAGTTCGAGGAGACGACTCATCCATCGGAAACGCCGGCGCTTGCCGGCATCGAGTAGGTAAGCTCTTTGCTGCGGCGACAAAGCGGAAGCAAGATCGGAGCCGCTCGGCCGGCAGTCAACCGAAACGTTCACGCATCGACCGGATAGAACGCTCCGGCTCACTGGCGTTGTATGACAGCCATCAGCAGTTGATCGGCATGCCGGTGGCGGTCGGTTCGCCGTTGGGGCGGGAGTGTTGACGCTCGATGTTCAGGAGGGTGCTGGTACCGCTCAGAAGCTATGTGTCTGGTTCGGCGCGGGCGCTGTTGGGTGTGCCGAGGACGCGGGCGACGGCTTCGGCGCGGGTGGCTGAGTTGGTCTTGGCGAGGATCTGTTTGACGTGCCATTTGATGGTGCCTTCGGTCACGAACAGTCGTTGCGCGATCGCGGCGCTGGTGTGGCCTTGGGCTACGAGTCGGAGGATCTCGAGCTGTCGTGTGGTGAGCGGCGCGTGGAGTGGACCGGGTTCGGCGACGTTCCGAGCGAGTTCTTGTATCTCGCTGGCGCGGCGCTCGAGGTCGGCCGAAGTGCTTTGGAGCGCTTCCTGAGCGAGTTTGGCCTCGGTGATGTCTTGCACGATCAGGACGACGCGGACTGGCTCGCCGGTCGGGTCGACGACGACCTCGCCGCGGCTGCGCAGTGTGCGGACTCGACCGTCGGCGCGCAACCCGCGGTATTCGAGCGTGAATGAAGATCGTTCGGCGATCGCGCGCTCCAGGGTTTGCCTGACGCGTTGTCGGTCTTCTGGGTAGACGCGTTGGTCGGCTGCTGGGGTCGGGTCGAACTGCTCGGCGGTCAGTCCGTAGATCGCGAGCAGGCCGTCTGACCAGGTGGTGTGGTTGGTGGTCAGGTCCCATTCGAGGCTTCCGGTCCGCGCGACTCGTTCGGCCTCCGCGAGCTGCTCGCGGCTGTGCGCCAGCTCGTCCTCGACGCGTTTGCGGTCGGTGATGTCGCGGATCGCGCTCGACAGCAGCAGTCCGTCCGCAGACTGCAGCGGACCGAGCGAGACCTCGATCGGGAACTCGCTTCCGTCTTTGCGCCGCGCGAACAGCTCGACGGCGACCCCCATCGGCCGGGCGTGCGGGTCCGCTGCGTAGCCGAAGCGATGATCCTGGTGGCGATCACGAAACCGCTCTGGCATCAGGACCTCCATGCCCTTGCCCAGCAGTTCTTCACGGGTGTAGCCGAACAGCCGCTCGGCTTGGGCGTTGACCAGCACGATCTCGCCGCTGTCGTCTGCCTTGATGATCACCATCGCGTCCGGAGCGGATTCGAGCAGACCTCGGAACTGGGCTTCTGCGGCGGCGAGCGCCTGCTCAGCGATCCGCCGGGCGGTGATGTCGGTCAACAGCACCGCGAAGCCCAGCACTTTCCCGTCATGGCTGTCGGGGACGTAGGACACCTGCATGTGGCGCGGCTCGCCGCTGTGGTCGATGACCGTCCGATCGAACAGCTGCGGCTCGCCGGCGAGAGCCTTCGCAATATGCGGGCGATTCAGCCCGTAGAGTTGCGGTCCGAGCACGTCGCTGATGTGTCGACCGTGGATCTCTTCCGGCGTGACCCCGAAGAATTCCACGTACGCGCGGTTGGCGAGGCGGTTGCGCAGGTCGCTGTCGTAGTAGCCGACGACCGCCGGCAGCGTGTCCAGGACCTCGCTAGCCTGGACCCTGCCGGGCAGCCCCCCACGAGCGCTGCCGGCGAGATCCCCGGCGCCGGAGGGCACATCATCTCGGACTGTCTGGTCTGGCATGCCATCCGCTCCCTGGATACCGAGCGGCGCGAAACCTCCCCGCCGTGGGGTGCACACTACCCCTCGGGGATGTCCCTGGATGCCGATTCGGCGCACGAAACCTCCCAATCATTGGGTAAACACTATCCCTGCGGGATGTTGTGCGCCGCAGCGACGCCGCGCACAATCCTTCCCCGAGGCAACCGGCCTCGATCAAACCAAGCGCCGGCACACGCCGGCAAAGAAGGGGAGGAAGGCATGCGAAAACTCATCCCACTCACGACCGCCACCGTAATCATCGGTGCACTTTGCGCAGGCGTCGCGGCGAGCAGCGGCGCGGCGACTGCTACCAATATCACGTGCAACTCCACACAGTACAACCCAACCCCGACCCAGCCGTCCGGTGTCGTGTTCCAGTTCACTCGCTGCTCGAAGCCATTCGGTCACGGCGTGGTCTCGGCGAGGTACACGTCAACGTTCGACTCGACCACCGGCGCGGGAACGGCCAACGGACCGTTTACGAAGTGGTTTTTGATCGGCACTGTCCATGGGCGCTACAGCCAGAAGTTCCAGTTCACTAGTGACACTGACGCGACGTACGAGAGTACGATAACAATCTCGCGAGGGACGGGTGCGTTCGCGGGCGTCAAGGGAAACGGGTCCGAGCGCTGCAGCACAAGCGATGCCGGCGCCACCTTGACCTGCACGGAGGCGTTGGAGCTCACCGGCGTTTGATCCGAGTGATGTCACCCAGCCGCGCCCGGCAGCGGCTGGGCACGACCCGGGACCCCGACCGTACGTCGCGGCCAAGACGCTACTGGCCGAGGCTTACGGCCACGTCGGCCGCAAAGCCGGCCAAGCCGGGGCACCACGCCATCGCGGCAACAGACACGCATGACCCAGACTGGCCAGCGCCAGCAAGCACCCATTCGTCCTGGATGACGACATCGTTCCCCATGTGAAAGAGCAGAAACATGATCACCGACAGCGTCTATTACGACGACTTCGCGAAGGGCCAGCGAACCCGCCACAATCACACTCACACTCTCGGCGAGTTCGCGACCGGAATGCGCAACGCAAGCACGCCAACAGCGATCGGCGACTTCGCCACAGGAATGCGCACTACAAGCACCCCGCCGACGACCGGCGACTTCGCCACCGGCATGCGTGGGACCGTGGGCATCCCAATCCGTGATGTAGGCAGCGCCGCGAGCCTGCTGCCGATCGCGCTCCGAGCAACCGCTTAGTCAGAAATCCGACCAGGCTTTTGACGAGCCCGATCGGATCGCGCAAGCCGCCGCAGTTGGTGCCTCGCTTTTCGCTAGCCCGGCCGCGCGGCGGCTACTGCGCGCGCCTGACCACATGCTTTCGATCCGGCGGGCCGACCTACTGCCCGCCGGCTACACCCTGTCGGCTGTGCCAGCCCTCGGTCATCACATTCAAAGACAGGAGCGAGCGCTTGCTCGATTCGAGCAAGCGCTAAGCTCCGCGGCGCTGGGTCGTCTCGTCGGCGACGGCTGACATCGGTCACGCCCCGGTGGCGTGAGGTCTGAGCACTCCGCGACCTCGTCGCGCCGGTGATGGACGATTCCGCCGCGCCGGACGCTCCAGCCGCACACGATGCTTCCTCACTTCGCCACTCTGGGTCGCTCAGCAAACACTCCCGTCCGCACGACTCCACAACGGGAGCGATCGCCAACATCAGCGCCACCGCGCTACTCCTTTCGCGTGGGAGCGATCACGGCGCTCGTTCACCCGGGATCGATCCCCGCCCGGTCGAAGGGACGGCGGAAGGGCGCTGCTGCTTGCAAGCGCGCGCCAAGCGCGTCGACGAAGGCGACAGTTTCGCGCCGATTTGCCGCGCCGTCGCTTGTGGCGCAATGCTTGGTCGCCCATCGCCAAGCCATCCGAGAGCCGCACGACCGCTTGCGTCCCACCGGTCCCCTACGAGCAGCTTCCGGCCCGGCTGGAGGTCGCGCCGGCGCGCGTCTGCGCCCCGCTCACACCGTCACCGGTGAACGCGTCACTACAGCCCACCTGCGTCTTGCTGACCGCGACGCGTTGCCCGGAACTCGATCCCGCGTGCACGCCACGCGACGGCCTCTGCGCGCGCGGGAGCAACGCTCCCGGCAGCTCGGCGTGCAGGCATCACCGCCTGAGGAGCGACTCGTGCCCGTCGTCGTGGAGGAGGACATCGCCATCTCGAAGTGTGAGAAGCCAAACGCGGTTGGCGAACGTCGCCTGCGTCGCGAGGTGCCGGTCGTGGCGTCCGGGCTGGTCATCATGCGGGAGCACGAGGACGTCAACGAGCGCGAGCCCGGTGAGGTCAAGGTCGGGCGGTGGGGTGAACGGCGAGGTCATCGACAACGGCTCGAGCGTCGGTCCGGCGATCATCGCGCCGGCGCTGTAGCCGACGTAGACCGTGCCTGCCTCCAGCGCCGACCCGACGGCCTCACCGAAGGCGACTTGGCGCGCTAGGGCCAGCAGGTGGAAGGGATCGCCGCCGGACACGGCGACCACATCGCTAGCCATGACAGCCGACCGAACCTGTTCGACCGTCGACGCGGCGAGCGCGAGCCGCGCCACGTCAAACCCGGCACGCGACAGTTCCCGCTCGACCTCGACGGGAATGCGCTGATCGTCGAGCGGATCGGCGGCGTCCGGGACCAACAGCGCGCGCCGAGCCCTTGCCCCGGCGATCACGGCGAGGTCGGGAATGCCTCGCGAGGCAAGCAGCACTCGGGCCATGCTCGGAGGATGCCGATCACCAGGCGCCCCTCGCTTCGACACCCGAATGAACGATGCCAGACTGCCCTGGCGCGCCACATGGCGTGCGGAGGGGGTGCCGCCATCGCCTCGCCGTATGTGCCTTCGGCTGCGTCTTGCCGTGCCCCAGGGAAGCTCATCCGACCGAACAAGCACTGCCGGCCGCCGTTGGCCGGCAAGCCCGCCCAGACCAAGGCGCTCGCGGCCTGCATTCGGGCGAGCGAGCGAAGCGCCCGGGTCTGCCGCACCGCCACGCGTACTTTCGAAATAGGAGTAGCGCGCCACGCGTACTGGGAAAGCCGAGGCGATCGTCCCGGTGGCCGACGCAGGACGATTGGTTTCCATGTAAGCGATCACAGGCTCGGCCAGCGTCGCGTGATTGGTGGCCGCCGGATGCGTTCGTGCCCTGCGGCCGATCGCAGCGATTCTCGACGACCGGGTCGTCGCATAGCGGTAGCGCGCCTGTCAGGCGCCCTTAGGCAGGGGCGATCGCGCCGAGCCGGGGTCTGCTCGCCCGAGACTGATGCTCTGCGCCACGAGCGACGACGTTGAATTTCTGCGGGAGGTCGTTGCTTTCGTTCGAAGTGCTTGCTAGGGCGCTGCAAGCAGGAGCGCGCTCTTGAGCCACTCGCTGGAGATTGGGATCGTTCCGGCTTGATGAGCCGGCGATCGGGTTCAGGCGGCGAATGCGATCGTGCGCCGCGGCACCCGTGAGCTCGATTCTGAGTGGATCGTCGCCAACGCGGTCGTGCGACGCGAGGCGGCGGGAGGATGAATGCGATCGTGCGGGCCGCGGCGGCGGCGCACGAGTGAGCGCATTGGCGGATGGTCGATGGAAGTTTTCATGGCGTTGACCTGTTTGATTATTCATGGCTATCCGGTCGCGCCGGGATGCCGCTCACCGCAGGACGGCTCTACGTAACGATCCATCGTGAGGGTATCGATAACCCCAGCGGCCAGTTCACGAATCGCTGCGGAGTGCCGATCATCTATTTGATGCACCTCATGAACAAACCCGCGCGTGCGCGATCAAGCCTGTTAGAGATGCGGTAGAACCCATGACATTCGGCCTCGAGGTGTTCCATGGTGCGCTGAGCGGTTCGCGGGGATCCTCCGCGAATGATCGGTGTGGGGCGAGCGCTCGTGAGGCAGCGGTGAATGCGCCAGAGCACGCATGGCAGGCGCTGGAAGGGGACGTCCGGCTGCTGGAGGCGGCCGTGCACGCCGTCGTGGTCGTTGATCAGGCTGGCGTGATCGTGCTCGTCAACACGGCGGCCGAGGCGATGTTCGGCTATCGCCGCGCTGAGCTGGTCGGCGAGCGAGCAGAGATCTTGGTCGCGGAGCGGTCTCGGCGCAGCTGGCTCGAGCTGTTCACACTGAGCGCTTTGACTGGGATCCGGATCGGGGTTGACGGGGTCGATCTGCACGCTCGCCGCGAGGACGGAACCGTGTTCCCGGTCGAGATCCGCCTCAGCAGCCTCCAGGCCGATGGCGAGGGGCTGGTCGCTGCCGCGATCAGCGACATCAGCGAGCGCACGCGGGCGGACGCGGAGATTGCTCAGCTCGCGGCGATCGTGAGGTCCTCCGATGACGCGATGATCGGGCTTCGGCTCGATGGGACGATCACGAGCTGGAATCCCGCAGCCGAGCGGATGTACGGCTACAGCGCGGCGGAGGCGGTCGGCCGCAACGATCGGATGCTGTGCGCGTCGGGCGAAGGCAAGCGCGAGCTTGAACGGATTCTCGAACGGGTCGTGGCTGGGGAGGCGGTCGATCACTTCGAGACCCGGCGGCGGCGCAGGGACGGTGGCGTGATCGACGTGTCGGTGACGATGTCTCCGATCCGCAATAGTCGGCGGGAGGTCGTCGGCGCGTCGGCGGTCGCGCGCGATGTCAGCGAGCGCAGACGGGCAGCGGATGCGCTGGCGGAGGCCGAGGCGCGCTTTCGCGGCGCGTTCGAGCACGCGCCGATTGGGATGGTGATGCTGACGACGCACGCCGGAGTGTTGCGGATAAACGCTGCGATGTGCCGGCTGTTGGGGCGGGATGCCGAGGAGATCGTCGGCCGCTCGATCCTCGAGTTCACGCACGCGGAGGATGTCCAGTCAGCTCGCGATTGGGGGCAGTCAATCTCGGCTGGAAGCTTGATGGCGCCGCTGATCAAGCGGTACGTGCGTCCGGACGGGTCGATCGTCGAGGCGCAGGTGATCGCGGTGCTGATCGAGCCGCCGGTCGGTGAGCCGTACCTTTTCTCTCAGGCGCAGGACGTGACCGGGCAGCGCCGCGCGGAGCGCCAGAAGGCGGCGATCGCCGATCTCGGCCATCGAGCTCTCGAGGGCGGCGATGTCGTGGCGCTGATGAGCGAGGCGGTGCGGATGGTCCGCGAGATGCTTGCTACAACGCTCTGCATCGTTTCCAGGGTCTCGACCGATGGCGCGGTGCGGCTGGCGGCGGCGGCCGGTGAGTCGCTGAGCTGGACAATCGGTCCGGGACACGCCACACAGGCCGGCTACACGCTCGCGCTCGGCAAGCCGGTGGTGAGCGACGATCTGCTTGGCGAGACGCGGTTCTCGGCGCCGGCGTCCGTGATCGAGCGCGGGATGCGCCGCAGCCTGAGCGTGCCCGTGCCCGATCGCTCCGGGGCTCGCCTTGTGATCCTCGCGCACGGACCGGCCAGCATGCCGCCGTTCAAGATCGACGATGTGCGGTTCGTGGAGACGGTCGCGCATGTGATCGCGGGCGCGCTTGATCGCGCGGCGAGCGAGGACGAGCTGCGCCGGCGGGCGCTTGAGGATCCGCTGACGGGGCTGGCGAATCGTGCGTTGCTCTCAAGCGAGCTCGACGCCGAGCTTCGCCACGCCCGCCGTCTCGGCAACCGGGTGTGGGTGCTGGTGCTCGATGTGGATCGCTTCAAGACGGTCAACGACACCCTTGGCCACAACGCCGGTGACGGGCTGCTGCGCCTGGTCGCGGCGCGGCTAACGACTTGTGTGCGCGAGGAGGATCTGGTCGCTCGCCCGGGTGGTGGCGATGAGTTCACGGTCGTGTGTGCGCGTGCGGCCACCGATCACGCGATCACCGACCTCGCCGAGCGGCTGGTCGAGGCTATGGTCGAGCCGTTCGAGCTCGACGGCCGCGAGGTGTTCCTCACTGCCAGCGTCGGCGTTACGGTCAGCGAGCATGGCGCGGAGACGCCAGAGGAGCTGTTGCGCGACGCGGACGCGGCGATGCACCGCGCGAAGGAGCGAGGTGGGAGCCGCTTTGAGATCTTCGATATCGCGCTGCGCCAGCACCTGATCGCGCGGATGGCGATTGAGGGCGATCTACGCCACGCGCTCGAGCGCGACCAGTTCGAGCTGCACTACCAGCCGCTGATCGATCTCGCTGCCGAGCGGGTCGTCGGGTTCGAGGCGCTGCTGCGCTGGCGCCACCCCGAACGCGGGCTGATCGCACCCGACCAGTTCATCCCGATCGCCGAGGACACCGGGCTGATCGTCGCGATCGGCAGCTGGGTTCTGCGTGAGGTCTGCACGCAACTCGCGCAATGGCCCCACGAGCTCCACGTCGCGGCCAACCTCTCGGCCTTGCAGATCACGCCTGAGCTTGTGATCGAAGTCGAGCGCGTGCTGATCCAGCATTTGGTAGCGCCGAGCCGCTTGATGCTCGAGATCACCGAAAGCCTCGTCCTCGACCCCGCCGTCAAGCCGATCGTCACGAACCTCCGCGCGCTCGGCGTACAACTCGCGCTCGATGACTTCGGTACCGGCTACTCATCGCTCGGCAGCCTCCAGCGATTTCCGCTCGACGTGCTCAAGCTCGACCGCACCCTGACCGACTCGCTCACCGAACGCAGCGGCGTCGCGGTCGCGCGCGCCGCCGTTGAGCTCGGCCGCGCGCTTGGCGTCGACGTGATCGCTGAGGGCATCGAAACCAAAACCCAGCTCGCCATCCTGCGTGAGCTCCGCTGCCCGCTCGGACAGGGCTACCTATTCGCCAAGCCGCTACCCCTCGCCGACGCACAAAAGCTGATCACCAACCCTGCCCGCTTCCCCGCAGCGGGCCCATCAACAGGCCACACATAACCTCTCGCACAGCTTTGAGACACGCTACAAACCCGTGCAACGCTTGCAAAAGAGGCACTTTTGCAGGTAAGTCGTCATAATATTGATTATCGAGCGTTGATAGCAGGTCGTATCGCCGCTAACACCGTGCTCCGCTTGGCCGAGGAGCTCGGCGACGATCACGCGGTCGGTCCCGCCACATACCAGCGTGGTCGCGAGGGTATGCCGCAGGATGTGTTATGGGTGTAGGCACGCAAGGTGGCGGCTACGGGCGATCACGTCCCGTCGCCGGCGCTCAGCCCTTATCGTGGGTTTTCGCTCCGATGCTTTTCAAGGGCCGTCACCCACGCCGTCGCTCCGCCGCGGGGTGTCGTTGACGGCTTACATCTCGTCAGCGACCGGCATCGAGGCCTGCCATCCGAACGCCGCCAGTATCTCCCTCATCGCCGCGAGGAACGGCTTACGACCTCGCCCGGCAGGGAACGGGACCGGAATCGACTGGATAACAGGAAGACCGGAGTGGGTAAGGACGAACGTCGACTCACCGCACAATACGACGCCATCCGGGTGGAGGTCGAACGTCTCGCGCACGCAAAGAGGAACGCGTCGGTTCCGCTCTTCCTCCAACTCGTCCGGCAGTATCAGCGGGGTCGTGACGAGATCGATCACGAAAATGCCGTCATGTCGCAATCGTTGCAGCCACTGTTCCTTGCTCTCTCCCACGCGGCCAGGCTTATGGCCGTAGAAGGCCTCGATGACGGCGCGGAATAGATCGTCGCCCTTCGTCATCGGCTCTGCGTAGAAGTGATGCCGTGGCCCTCTCGGGTCCGGGACGCTGTCCGCGATCACGACGATCCGTGCAACGTCGGGACGCCAACGACCACGGAGCATCTCGTACCAACTTGCCGCCTCGGGTTTACGGCGCCAGCCGTCCAGATCCTCGAGAATCCGGTTGCTCATACGTACGCGAAGGCCAGCATTCCGCGCGTGGTACCACACGATCTCCCGGAGGTCGCGAGCGGTCGTTTCCATCGAGTGCATCGTTGGGACAAACGCAACGGTAGTGACGACATCAAGGATTGCCGCGAACGGCACGTCCCAGCGTCCCAGCTGTACCACAGTAGGATCCACCCGCCGCCCTGAGCTGCCAATGGCTCGCTTTGCAGCTCACCGGCGGCAGCAGGACGGCGGGCGACGAACGCTCGGATCACTGGATCCCATGCATTTTCGCGGGCCGTTCCCCAGCGCATGGAACGATCCTACGGGTCGGGACCGCCCCTCGCTGGCAATGCGTAGTACCAGCTGCTGGTGCTCTGGGTTTCGGCGATGACCCGGGCGCCGGCGGCGAACGACGCACCGCGACCCGGCTCGAGAAGCACCTGGACGGCCATCCCGTCAAGCTGCTGCACGATCGCCGGATCCCCGGCCATGGCCAGGCGAACATCGACCATCTCGTTGTCGGCACCGGCGGCGTGACCGGACGGGGCCGGTAATTTACATTATGACTACTAAACGGTAAATTATTAGTTTGAGTAATAGTTTATCTATTCGTCGAGAAATGCCGACGATTAGGTGCAACACTCAATCTCGGCGATGAGACGAACGTGTGTTCGCTGGCAGCGCTCCACTGTCATTCAACCGACGATCTACAGTTCAGTTGTAGTGCGATCAGGCGATCGGGGCAGCGCCTGGCGGTGGCTTCGGGGGATGCTCCAGTGGCGTGAGCCGCATCCCGGCCAGCACGAGCGCTATGTGAATGGGTAGCGCAGAGTCGAGTCGGCCGACCGTGCCGTGTAAGCCGTGGGCGATGCTGTTACGGAGGTTCAAGCCAAGCGGATCCGCCAGTACGTTGAAGAAATAGGCGTACCAGCCCGGATCTGCGAACGCGTTCTGAAGGTCGCGGAGGATGGCTCCGAGCATCTAGACAGTCGGGGCTCGCGAACGACCGGAACACCTAGTTGGCGCGCCACCTCTCGGAACGCTCGCTCGAGGCGAGGCACGAGGACGTGTGCGCTCTCGTCGTATTGGCCCTCCCAGAACAGACCGAGCGCTCGAGCGATTCGTTCAGCAACCTCCGTCTCGAAGGCTTCGCTTGTGAAGAACTCGGCGAGGGTTGCTCCGTCTGGCCGGTCAGCGCGCGCGGCGATGCGGTCCAGTGCTGCGGCGTAGAAGACGCTCCACACCCGGGCCTGCCGGGCGCGCTCTTCGGCAACGGCGAGCCGCTCGTGCGTCTCGTGGCCGCTGGCGCGGAAGATCGACGTTGCGTTGTCCGCGCCGATAAGCACCTTCGGGAAGAGAAACTGCAGGGGGAACTGAGCCATTACGGCATCCACTTGCTCCTCGAGTTTCTCGGGCGGTCCGCCCGGAGGACCGTGTGCCGCCAAGAGCCGCAACGCCTCATACCACGAGGGCGCCTCGTCGAAGCGCGCGAGGAACTGATCGACTTCCTCCTGAGAGATCTCGATCTCGCCGCTGAAGTCTTTCAGGCCGAGGTCGTCGGGTCTGATCATGCCGAGTTCCTGACGGAGCTCGTCAGCCTCCGTCCTCATGCCGTGGTTCCTGGCGATCTCGAGCGCGTGCTCGAGCGCGTGAACTCGCAGAAGCATGTCGCCCTGCTCGGCGTGTGTACGCCACCGTTGGACTTGGTCACCGTAGAGCTGCTCCCGTTGAGCGGCGTCCAGCAGCTTGCTCCGAAGATCGGCGACTGAATCGACGATGAACGGGATCTTGTCGTAGCGCTCGTCACCGCGGCGCAGCAAGTCGTGAAGGCCATCAGGGCGGTCGACTGCCGGCAGATCGACCAGTGGCGCGAGCACCCCTAGCAAGACGCCGGGACCGCCGGTTTCGGACGCCATCATGTCGGGCTGGCGCCAGGTGCCGTCGGTGAATTCGACGGCTTGGCAGGCGCACCCACATTGCGGGCATGGGAACCGCGAACCGGACCGGAAGCCCACGCGCAGATCGACTCGCCGCCGCGCGAAGTCGAAATCGCTGCTCACAACGCGACACGGCGGCTCGAGTTGCAACGCAAGCTCGAAGAGCTGCTTCATGCTCCGGACAGGCACAGCGTCGGTCAACGACCACATCGTAACCGCCGGACATCGGCAAAGCCCGGGCGCGACCGACAGAGCCTTCGGTGCGCGGCGGGTTCCCAGGCGTTCTCGTGGCCGGGCGGTAGGCGCAGGCGGTCACGGCGAGATCAGCTCAAGGCGTGGGAAGAACGAGCGGTAGCGGCCAGCGTCGCGCGTGAGCAGCGTACGGCCGGTCAGCGCAGCGTGCGCGCCAATGTAAAAGTCAGGTAACGGCGAGCGCCGCTCGCCCCCACGTCGCCGGTACTCGAGGAAGCACTTGCCGGCGAGGAACGCGGCCTCCCACGGCAGCGCCTCCCGCTCGAGCTCCGGCGGCAGCGCCTGCTCGAGCTCCTCGATCCGCTCAAACGAGATCGAGATCTCGGCGTAGACGATCGGGTTGATCAGCGTCGGCCCGCGGTCGAAAGCCTCGGCGAGCCGCATGTCAGACCACTCGCGCCAGCGAGGATCGCCGGTGAAGAGGTCCAGCAGCACGTTTGAGTCGACGAGCGTGCCGGTCACCGGCCGGCTACTCGTCGCCGCGGGTGAGCGCCATGATCTCGTCGGTGCTCATCGCGACGGTGGCGCGCCCTCGCATGCGCCGGACGATCGCCTTACCCCGCGCGGTTTCCGCGCGCACCAGCCGCGCGCCGCGCTCATCGAGCTCGAAATCGACTTCAGAGCCCGGCTCGATCCCGAGCTTCTGCCGCACCGCCAGGGGAATCGTCACCTGTCCTTTGCTCGTCACGCGCATGCGAATAGCCTACCAGCACGTAATACCACTTGGTATTACCGCGTCGCGCGCGGCAGAACCAAGCGAGCGAGACTTATGCATCGGCTCATGACGGAAGCGACCGAGCGTCGGCGCCAGGCTTCCGTTGATCACGCGACCCCTGCTAACTCCTGCTCAATCTCGCCATCGATCGTCCGACGGAAGCACACGAGCGGTTCTTCGTAGAGGAGTCGGACCGATGCTCACCGCCCGGCTCAACGCCGGATGCATTCCACGTAATGCAAATCCTCGTCATCCATCACCAGGATGGTGGTTGCGGCGGTGGCCAGCACGTCTCCCAGCTCGGTGAGGACCACATCATCGTCGTGGCGGGTTGCGGCGCCGAGGTCGGCGAACTGGGCCACCATGACCCTGAGCAGCCAGGCGACATGCTCACGCTCGCCAGCATCATCGAGGTCATAGCCATAGCTGGCCCGACCGCGCGAACATCAGGACTCAGACCCGGGACCGTGGCGACCTCCGGGCGGACCGAGCCCCCCGGTGGGATCGTTGACGGCGGGGGACAGCGCGCGCTCGGCGATGTCGACGAGCTGTCGCAGCCCGAACACGACGTCTTGCTGCATCGTGCGCTCGATCCCGAGCGCGACCAGCTCGGTGACCTCCCGGTCGCTTATCTGGCCGTCGCCGCCCAGCACGCGGAACAGCGGCGCGCCCTCGGGAACGAAATCGCCGACCGAGGGCAGCATCTCCAGCACGGCGTTGTGCCGGCGCGCGAGGCTCGCCAGTCGGTGCCCGTCGACGTTCAGCACGACACCAGCACACTTGGTGCTGATGATCCTGGATTCGTCGATCAGGCCGAGCTGCGGGCCGGCGGTGGCCTGGGGAGGTGGTTCGAGTGGATAGAGCTTGTCGATCAGCGCGGGTCTCCTCGGCGACGGAGGCGATGATCGCGACGACCCTGAGCGAGCGGGCCATATGGTGGATGTACGCGACGAACATGCCGAGGCTTAGCAACACGAGGCATAGCGCGAGCGTGATCGAGAGCCTCGGCACAAACGCCGGGCTCTGAGGGCCACTGACGCGTACGGCGGAGAGGATCAGCAGCGCGAACACGAACGTGGCCACGAACAGAGCCAGCGCGAACTGGCTGATGCGATCGCGCCGGAAGGTTCGAATGACCCGCGCGGAGAACTGCGCGCTCGCGAGCTGCAGCGCCACGGATCGTGATCGAGAAGACCATGCCGGTGAAAGCGATCATCGAGGCCGCGATCGTGGCGAGCACGATCTGGGCGGTCTGCGGACCGCCGGAGAAAACCACCGGCAGAGAGTGCGCGTGGCGGTCGATCACAATCGTGAGTGGCGCAAGCGCGACCACCAGCGCTACGCAAAGCGCGGGAATGAACCAGAAGCTCGATTGGAGGTTCTCGCGAACCGCCTCGGCTCGAATGCTCGCTCGGCGTTGAATGACCAACGTCTAGAAGCTAGCTGGATCGCGACGGTCGCCCGCGCAAGCACGAGTTCCGCGCGCGGGCAGACCTCACCTGCCCAATCCCGATCCTCGCGCGAGCGGGCCTCGAACGCCGCCAGCTTCACGCGCGCACCCCAAGATTGATCTAAATCTAAAGAGCCGCCGGGTCCTGCGCCGCGTGTCGAGTACGGGTTGCGGCTCGCGCCGTTGGCTGGGGCTCAACGACCGAGCCGCACGATCCGCCGCCAGCCCAAATGCTGAGGCCAGCCTTGTGCGCCGAGCGGGCCACGCGTCGGCATCGGACGCTCAATCTTGCGCGCGATCGGGCGAGGCTTCTCGGGGCTCATAAGCGCCGCTTTCCCGTGAGCGGCTGATCCGAGGCTGGGCCGGATGACCGGATTGTGGTCAGTCAGTGAGTCGTGGGCCTGGGTATCTTGGTGACCGTTCAGGCTGGGGCGTCCCCGGGGGTGCGTAGGGTGATCGGGCGGTGTTGTTGCCGGTGGCCGATTAGGCTGCAGCTGTGGACTGCGGAACTCCGGTCCGGTGGATGGTTTGAAGCTTTTGCCGGTGTGTGGCGGCGCGTGGGTCGCGGAGGAACGCCTCGATGTCGTCTGCGACACGCGGTGTGTGGCGCGGCGAAGCGAGGGTTGGGGAGGTTTGGCTCTTCGTTGGCGGTTCGCTGCGTGGTGTCGAGATGACGGATCCTCGGCGCCGGCGTGCGCTCAGCGCGACAGCGATCGTGGTGGGGTGGTGGGTGGTTGCGTCGGGCGCGCGAGCGGCGGGTGCTGGGCGAGGTGGAGCGGGAGGAGGTCGCCGCCGGGCTGTATCCCGAGCCCGGGGGACGGCGCGCGTATCTGCGTCGGTTCTCGGTGCTGATGGCGCTCTCGACGTTGATCGCGACGTTCGGGCTGGCGGGCGATTCTGCCGCGGTGGTGATCGGGGCGATGCTGATCGCGCCGTTGATGACACCGCTGCTCGGTGTGGCGTGCGGGTTGACGATGGGACGGGCACGGCGCCAGCTGGAGTCAGCGGTTACGGTCGTCGTCGCCTCGGCGGGTGCGATCGGGTTGGCGTGGCTGGCCGCGCAGACGTTCTCGCAGCCCGATTTCGTGACTGCGCAGTCGCACGAGCTGCTCGCGCGCACGCAGCCGGGGACGTTGGACATGGGGGTCGCGCTCGCGGCGGGCGCTGCGGGCGCTTACGTGACGGTTCATCGCCAGGAGGTCGCGGCGCTTCCGGGAGCGGCGATCGCGGTCGCCCTGATCCCTCCTCTGTCTGCCATCGGGATTTCCCTGTACCTTGGGCGCGGCGATCTCGCGACTGGAGCGCTGCTGTTGTGTGTCACGAACCTGGCCGGGATCGTGCTCGCAGCGTCGGTGACGTTCATCGCGACCGGCGTGTTCGTTCATCGCGACGGCGGGCGGTTCTCGCCTCACACCCGCTGGGGGTTGGTCGCGGCGGTCGTGAGCGTGCTCGCGCTGGGGGTGTTGCTGGAAGCCGGCGGGCGCGACGCGATCGACACCGCGCTTGACGTGCATGCGGTCGGCGCCGTCACGGACGCCTGGATCGGGCAGCGGGCACTGGTGGTGCAGAACACGACGGTCGATGGTGACCGCGTCGAGATCGATCTCGCCGGTCCGACGGCGCCGGCGAGAACCGCGGATCTCTACCGTCTGATCCGCGGTCGTCTGCAGCGACCCGTGATGCTCACAGTCCGCTTCACGCAACAGCAAGTGCTCCGGACGAATGCCAGCGCAGGAACCCGGTGAACCGGGCGGATTGCTGATGATCGGCATGCTCGATCCCGGTTTTCATCTCGGTGGCAGCTACACGATCGGTGTGCTGTTCCTCGGCTTGGTGTTGTTCGTCGGGGTCGGCGCGCTTTCGCGCCAGAACGATCGCCCGTATTCCGCGTCGGTGTTCTACCTCTTCTTCGGGGCGCTCGCGTCGGTCGGCCTGGGGGTGTTCGGGGTCGCGCGGCTTGATCTGATCGCTGACCACGTCGTGTTTGAGCATGTCACCGAGCTTGCGCTGGTGATCGCCGTGTTCGGGTCCGGGCTGGCCGTCGAGCGGCAGATCACGCGGCGCTCGAGGTGGACGATCGCGGCGTTGCTGCTCGTGGTGATGCCGGCCACGATCGCCGCGATCACGGCGTTCGGCGTGCTGGCGATGGGGTTGCCGCTCGCGGCGGCGTTGCTGCTCGGCGCGATCCTCGCCCCGACCGACCCGGTGCTCGCCGGTGACGTCGGGCTCGGGCCGCCCGGCGGAAAGGTCCAGGGCGAACCGCGGCTCTCGCTGCACACCGAGGCCGGGATCAACGATGGGCTCGCGTCGCCGTTCGTGCTGGTCGGCCTGTTCGTCGCGACCCGCGGCGGCACGAGCTGGCTGGGAGAGTGGGTCCTCGCCGATGTGCTCTACGCCGTCGCTGTCGCGCTGCTGATCGGGATCGCCGCCGGGTGGCTGATCGCCGCCGCGATCGCGCGCCTGCAAGCCAGAGAGCTGCTCTCCAGAGACCTCGATGGGTTCTTCGCGCCCGCCACCGCGCTCGTGGTCTACGGCACCGCCGAAGCGCTGGGGACCTACGGGCTGCTGGCCGTGTTCGCTGCCGGGATCACGTTCCGCCGCCACGAGTTCGACCACGCGATCAACACCCGCATCCACCACGGCGCCGAGACCGCCGGACGCGTGCTCGAGCTCGCCGTCCTGCTCCTCCTCGGCTCCACCCTGACCACGACCGGGCTCGCTGTCCCGGGCCTCGCCGGCTGGCTGCTCGCGCCATTGATCATCCTGCTCGTCCGCCCAGTGCTCGTCCTAGCGATCACCAACAGCGGATTCCTCGAGCTTCGCGGCCGGCTGTTCCTCGGGTTCTTCGGTGTGCGCGGAGTCGCAGCCCTCTACTACGCGGCGGTCGTCGCCGCCACCGGGGACCTCTCCCACGCCGCCACGACAAAGGTCCTCTGGACAACGATCGTGTGCGTCGCGATCTCGATCACCGTCCACGGGATCACCGCCACCCCACTCACCCGACGCCTACTTGCCTAGCCGCTACGCGCTCTTGGCTCCAGGAGGACGGGTACGAAAATACGGGTTCGGGTAGGACGTCGGAATTAGGAATGAAGCAGAAACAGCGCTGCAGCGTTCAGTCGCCACCGCCGGCCCACGGGTGCTCCGCGGTGGCCCGCAGGTACAGACGAGCTTCGTCGCAGACCAGGCAGACGGCCGCGCGACGCGCGAGGTCTGTCCAGACCGACCGCGATCCGGCATATCGACCAACTCGTCCGCGCTAGAGCAGTCGGCGGGTGTTCGGATGCGACCCACACGCCCATTAGGCTCAGGCCGACCCGATGTACTGGTGCTTTCACTGCTACGCCATCAACCCGCGCTCCACCGGGCCGTGCGTGCGATGCGGCCGCCCGGTGGAGGGCCCGGCACATCTCTCCCACGAGGACCGGTTGGTGTGGGCACTGCGCCATCCTGACGGTGACCGCGCGATCGTCTCGGCGAGGACCCTCGGCCGCCTTCGCGCACGGGCGGCCCTGCCGACTCTGCGCGCCGTGATCGCCGACGGCAGCGATCCGTACCTCGCCGCCGAGGCGCTGGCTAGTCTCATCGCAATCGAAGGCCCGGATCAGATCCGAGAGCTGCTTGTGGAGCTGGCCGCCAGTGACTCGTTCATGGTGGCGATGGTCGCAAAACGCGGCCTTGCCTAGTGCGATGACCGGGCCGCTAACCAAGATCGGCGACCTATGCACAGAGCTGGGAATCACCCGCCAAAGGGTCTGCCGCCACGTCTCGCCAACAGGCGAGCTCCGATCCGACAGGGTGAAACTCCTCGCCGACCCCGGGCGCAAACCACGATGACGGCCGATCGGTCTGCCGGAACAGCACATCCAAGCGCGCGACTTCCCGAACCTACCCCGAGAGCAGCAGTGCAGAGGTCGAGCCCGGCTATGCGGGCCGGTTGGAGCGGACGCGTCATCTCAACGGACTGGGCCGGTGAGTTGTAAGGCGGCCGGTGTGGTGCTACGGCCGGATGGCGGTGGCGGCCGTCGAAAAACGAGCGTCCTGGATGGTGACGACCACAACCCGGTCCTGCGCCTCGATGTAGACGTAGACGAGGAAACCATCGCCATGGTCCGAGGATGAACCTGAAGCCTTCCCAGTGTCCGGCGAGAGCTGGTCCGATGTTCGGAAACTGAGAAAGCGACCGCAGCGATCGCGCGACCCGCGCGTGCGTGTCTGCTGGCAGGCTGTGGGTCCTGATCAGGTCGTCGAGGTCGTCGACCGCCGCGAGCGCGAGCTCCACACGAGCCACTCGCTCAGAGCTCGTCGAGCGAGATCGTCTCGCCGGTCTGCGCCTGCTCGCGACCGATCTCGGCGCGCGCGAACGCGCCCGGTATGCCGTCCAACAGCTCGGCGACGTTCCGGGCGTCAGGGTCGGCGTCATCCAGCGCGCTGGACAGCAGTGACCGCGCGATCGTGCCGGGCTGGATGTGCATGCGATCCGCGAGGCGTGCGAGCTTGTCGGCCTGCTCGTCGTCGAGTGTGATGTTCAGGCGCTCCACCGCGCCTCAGCGTACACGAGAAAGCACGATTCGTGCAGCCCGACTGGTGTACCGCATTTCCGCTGGGTAGCCATCAGCGAAACACCTGTTCGGGTGCGTCCTCGAGATCCTCTCGTCGATCGAGATCCTCCAACGCAACGCGGCGATCCTCAAGCTCCGAGCGCACGTAGCGGCGGTTCGACGTCGTCCGTAAGGCCGAGGCCCGCGGGCGCCCCGGTTTCATACATAAGTTCTGCGTATGGATCCGCCTGACGATGCAACTTCGCGGCCCGCCGGCTGTCTCATCGTTGGGAGCCACGTCAGCCAGAAAGGATTTCAGTGTCGATAAGTACACGCCGCCGCTTTACCACCCTCAGCTCGATCTGGGCGGTGCTCGCGACAGCGATCGGCGTGCTCATGGTGCCCGCGGCGGCGAGCGCCGACACGAGCCCCAGCCAGAACTGGTCTCGCTACGCGGTGCACGCGCCAGGTCTCAGCTTCCGCTCGGTGAGCGCCAGATGGCGCCAGCCGAAGGCATCCTGTACCCGGGGGGAGCCCACGTACGCGGCCTTCTGGGTAGGGCTCGGGGGATATAGCGAGAGCTCGGACGCGCTTGAGCAGATCGGGACGGAGGTCGACTGCGCCGCGAGCGGCAGCGCCACGATCTACCCCTGGTATGAACTCGTTCCCTCGGCCTCTCACCAGATCCGTCTCACGGTCAAGGCGGGGAGTCTGATCAGCGCTGCCGTGACCGTGATCGGCGACAGGGTGACCGTCGCGCTCAGCGATCTCACCAGCCACAAGTCGTTCACGAAGACGCTGACCGCGAGCCCGATCGACGTCACCTCCGCCGAATGGATCACCGAGGCGCCGTCGGAGTGCCTCAGCAACACGCAGTGCCACACACTCACGCTGGCCGACTTCGGCACCGCGCGCTTCGCCAACACCATCGCCAGGACGACGGCCGGGCGGACCGGCACGATCTCCAGCCCGCTGTGGACGGCAACCGAGATCATCCTCAGCGGCATGGGTCCGCGGTTCGTCGACTACGGCGGCGACGGATCGTCCGCCGGCACGACCTCTAAACCATCCGCGCTCACGGCCGGAGGCAGCGCGTTCAGCGTGACATATTCAGCCCCGACGACAACGTCCTCCGGCAGCGGCTACCCATACGGCCACGGTAGCGGGGATCCACCCTGGTACGGGCACCCGGTCTCGCTCGGCATGATTCACGCTGGACGCTAGCCCCTGACGAGGCTCACGGGCACGTCAGTCTTGCCTGACAAATCCGTGATTTCCAGGCGAGAAGTCATAATACTCTCAGTGCGGAACGAGAGATAATATGCATTATCGAGCGTAGATTTGAAGACGGTCGGGCCCTTCGCTGGCTGCTTGGCGGGTGTTGGACCCCCAGACCAGCGTCCGCCCGCATGCGGGAGGTCTTAGGAAATCGCCGGGGAGGCGCTTGCGAATCGCTCACGCCGCCAGCTCTGGCGTCGGCGGTCGAGTACCTCGCCGACGGCTCCGGTGTCGTCGGCCGCTTCGGCGAGGTAGCGGTTGGTGGTCTCGGTCGAGGCATGGCCGAGGCGACGGGCGATGATGTGGATGGGCACGCCTTCGCCGGCCATCTCAGCAACTCAGCGTAGGAGCCCGGGTAATCTCGGCCGGAAACGGGCACAACCGAAGACCACCTGAGCTAAGTGGATATCCCATACCCGCGAAACCAGGTTCCGGCGGATCTTACGCTTTCGAGTCACGAAGGTTGCAACGCTGGTTTTCCACACGAACTCTCTACCGACCCCGACTCGCGATCGTCAAGCGCGGTGAACGATTTCGAGGTCGGTCCGAGCACGACGTTCATCGCGCTGGCGCAGGTGGCACCTCGCCCGCCGCCGTAAGTACTCGGCTCTCTCAGCTCCGTTGGCCTGCTCGAGTGCCGCCGAGAGATCGGCCAACGCCGCCGACCAGCGCCCCGCTTGCTCGTGAGCGAGCGCACGGTTGGCCAGCAGGGCCGGGCTAGGGCCGGCCAGCTCGATCGCACGATCGAGGTGGGTGATCGCTGCGGCGATGTCCCCCCGCTCGAACGCGAGCGCGGCGCGGTTGGCCCACACCGCGATCATCTCGGGATCAATTGCGAGCGCCGCTGCATAGGCCCGGTCCGCGTCCTCGATGTGGCCTCGGCTCTGCAGGATCATGCCCCGCAGGCCGTGCAGGTGCGCTGAGTTGGGAGCCAGCTGCAACCCGGCCATCACATCCGCCTCCGCGTCGGCGTAGCGACCGAGGTCATAGAGAGCGCTCGCTCGATTGAGATGCGCATCGACGAAGGCCGGGTCGAGCTCCAAAACATATCCGAAGTCCTCCACCGCCCGTTCTGCTTCGCCGAGCTCGAGCCACAGGTCGCCGCGGTTGTAATACGGCTCCGGGTACGGTGGACTCAAGCTGATCGCCGCGTCGAGGTCTGCGCGTGCGGCGTCCAGGCATCCGAGCGTGCGGAGGACCGCAGCGCGCTCGAGGCGGTACTCGGAGTGGTTGGGATCGATCTCGATCAGCTTGTTGTAAGCACGCAGGGCGTCATCGGTGCGCCCGAGGCGGACCAGCAGCTGTGCGCGGTTATAGCGCAGCACTGACTTGTGCAGCGTGTGGTGGCCTGGGTCTAGCTCACGGTTAAGGCGCTCCAGGCCGGCGTTGATCAGGCGAAGCGACTCCTGCAGGTCACCGAGGTGCATCTCGATCAGTGCGAGCCCGTTCTCGTTGAGGGTTAGATGGAACGCGCGCCACTCCGTCTCCGGGAGCAGCTTGGCAATCGCGATCGCGGTGTTGACCCAGGCCTTAGCCTTGGTGTGGTCGCGCTGTTTGTCCGCGTAGAAGCGCGTGTAGAGCATCGCCCGCCCATACGCGGCCTGAAGGTGCGCAATCGGCAGCGAGGTCGACGCGCACGCGTCGTCGTACTCAGCCGTGGCGTGGTCGGGGCGGCCGAGGGCCGTGAGCGCGGTGACCACCTTGGCCGTCACCAGCCAAGCGTCCTCGGGGCGACTATCGGCGTCGATCAGTGCGTGGGCGCGTGCGCCAAGCTCAAGCACGGCGTGATAGCAGCCAGTCAGGACACAGCGCTCGAGCGCCGCGCGGACGGCCTCGAACCCCGTTCCGGCCGGATCGGATCCGCGCTCGCGATGAAATGGGATCGCACCGAGTCGTAGCGAGAGCTCCCCGAGCGCTTCCAACTGCTGCGCCCGGTAATCATGCAATCCCGCGCGCGTTGCCTCCGGCAAGCTCTTATAAGCCGCGCGCTCCGCAGGGTCATCGCTTGTGCATTCACTAGCGACGAAGGCCACCGCGAGATCGTGCGTGCTGCGATTCGTCCTGTTCGTGGGGTCGGGCGCGCCCAGTGCCTCGAGTTGCACGGAGGCGTGCCGACTCAGCGCCTCAGCGAGCGGCTCGGCGACCACTCCCGAGGTCGTGGCGAGGATGAGCCGCAGCTCCGCGGCATCGGCGCGCCGAAGCATGATCGCCACAAGCTCCTGATCCGTAGCGTCCGCGGCGTCAAGCCTGTCGAGCACAAGAATCGGAAGTTCGTCCTGGCGCTTCGCCCATGCGATCAGCAGCTCGCACAGCCCATGAGCGACGCGCAGGGTGTGGGCGCGAGGATAGAACCGCGTCCGCTCTTGCGGCGCGGCCATCGAGGTGAGCGTCGCGCGACGATTCACGACGAGCCCCTCGAGGTCCGGCGCCGCTGTGAGGATCTCCACGTCGTGGCGCTCAACAAGCGCGGGATCATTGAAGATCAGATCCGGCACGATCCTGCGCAGGACCGTGCCGGCGGCGGTGTACGGTCCGCGGAGACGACGGTGAGCATCGACGTCGATGCGCCGTCCGGTTGGCTGGAGCATCTCGATTGCCCGTTTGCGGCCGGCCCGGTCCGCGCCCGTTATCCAAACATGCCCGTGCTCGCGGTCGACTGCGCTCATCCGAATCTCCCTTCACTCCGCTTGGCGGATTTCTGCGCTCGCCGATCACGGATCGCGATCGCGAAGGCGATTACAAGTTGCATCGTGGTGAGCAAAAGCACCACGACTGTGTCCCACTTGTGCGCGGTTCCACCGAAGCGCGCTCCCGACAAGGAATCGATCACATGACCTGCAAACTGCCACGCAAGCGGCGCGGTGATCCCCACAAGCGTGACGACGGAGAAAGCGTAGCCCACCACCAAAACCGGCGCATACCAGCGCGCGATCTGCAAATCGCGCGGATCGAAGCCAGCATCACGTGTGTTCGCGGTGTGGCGACCGATCAACCGTTGGAGCTTGCGTCGCACGACATGACGCGCGGTCCGCTGGAGCTCGTTGCAACCAAATGCAGCGCTGATCAGGTGATAGACGTCAGTTTCCAGGTAGAAGTAGAACTGCCACGCGATGCGCGGCAAAGTCGACACCGCGAGCGCCAGCCCGATTCGAGCAACCAGCGCCGGATGTGCACCTGGCCCGTGGGTGACACTCGCGATCAGCGTCAACAGCGCAAGACAGAGCACGTCGGCAAGCAACCCCGCAAGAATGGGTAGAAAGCGTTTGGCTCTCGGCACGGTGACCAAGCCGTCGAGCACTGTCTCGTAAACGACGAAATACAGGCGGCGCGATATCCGCAACTTGGTGCGCAGTCCCAAGCGTCGGCCAGCGAGCACATGAAACGCCTCGTGCACCAGCGCGAGCAATGCCTGACCGAACACCACGGTCAACTCGACAACGACGAGCGAGCCGCAGAAGATTATGTGGTGCGGAGACGGGCGCAGCCAGGCATCTGACACCGACACGACGATCGCCGTGACGATGATCAGTGCGTAGAGTGCCCACGCCACCGGCGAGAACAGCAACCGCCCCAAACGCTGCCCGGTGACGTCGCCATTAGAGCCCGCAGCTTCGCCATGAGCGCGCACGAAGTCCAACTCATCGAGCGTCTGCAGAAACGCCTCGATGTCGACCCGCTCGCCATACGTTTGCTCGTACCAACGCGCGGCGTCGGTCGGCGTCCCACCTCGCTTCAAAGCGCGCAGAAGCGCCGCCCCATCAGGTGGGAACACGCCATAGGAATCGATGTCGCGGCGTCCGACGACAACGTGCTCGCCCTCGTCGAGGAAGACGAGGTCGTGAAGCGGCACCGGCACTGTTGCGAAGTTGGAGATCATGACCTAGTTCGAGGCGTTGCGGACAAGTTGTGGGCAGGGTGGAGAGGGCGCGCCCGGCTAGAAGGGCCAGAGGCGCGCCCAAGCCCCGTCACACGATCCTGATGGGCGGGGGCCCAAAACCCCCACTGCAACAGCAGCAGCCATAGCAATAACAAGCTGCGGCTGTCAGGCGCACGGCGCCTGGCTTACGGATCGAGATGACCTTCATGACATTCACCCCCTCTTGGAACTTTGGTGCTAACCAATTCATGGCAGCGATTGTCGCTCGGCGGGGCGCTTGGCGCACCGGCCGGCAGGGTCCTGTCTTATCGCGCGGGGGGTCTTAGGAAATCGGGGACTCCTCGCCTTCTGGGGCTGAATTCGGCCTGCCGGGCCGCTCTGGATGATGGTGTGACGGATGCCGGGCTCTGCCCGGCGATCACTGCGAGATAGCGGGGCCGAAGCCCGGGTCAAGCGGCCGAATCTCCCGCAAACCCGGGGGGTGGGGAACCGTGCGATCAGCCGTGGCTGCCGCTTGACGCGGAGCGCGCGGCTGCGCTACCTGGCCTGGACCCCCGGGGCCAGCGCCGGATGTGCAAGTTGCGCACGTTGTGGGCAGGGCCCGCCGCCGCCCTTCTGGCAGTCTGCCGAGTGTCGAGATCAGCTGCCTACCACAGAGGAACGACGTGCGGGTAACCACGGCTTATAACAGGATGCTCGCCCTGCCGGGCGCATGGATCAGGGACGTCGCATTCAGCGAGCAAGGGACGGTCGTGACCGTCGCGCTGCGCCGCAAGACGCCGGCCTGCTCAAGCTGCGGCGCGCGTGGCTTGAAGATCAAGGACTACCGCACCACGCGTTGGCGGCACCTGGATGTTGGCGGCATGCGCTGCGTGATCGAATGCAAGCTCCGGCGGCTCTACTGCCCGGGCTGCGGCGATCGACCAGAGATGGTCGAGTGGGCGCGCGGCGGGGCGCGCCATACGGCCCAGTGCTCGGGTCCGTGTCAGGAACCGCAAAGTAGTCCTCTAATTCTTGCTAGTAGAC
The DNA here is from genome assembly GCA_963709135.1 of uncultured Solirubrobacterales bacterium. Taxonomy (GTDB): domain Bacteria; phylum Actinomycetota; class Thermoleophilia; order Solirubrobacterales; family Solirubrobacteraceae; genus Palsa-465. Next base: position 62,596 of record CAVPVI010000022.1, read on the forward strand.
GCTTTTCAGGCTGCTTGGGCGTTCTGGGTGCTAGGTCCGAGGTCGAGATGGTTGTTCATGTCGATGTGGAATGTGCCGTAGGGGTTGATGTGCGCCCAGATCAGGGCGTTGAGCGCTTTCTTGTCTCGATCGATCGGTCAGCCGTTTGGCCCAGGCCGGCTCGGTGAGGATCTGTTGGATGATGAGCGTGTTGACGAGCACGAGGGATGATTGGAGGAGGTGCATCGCGAGCATCGAGATCTCTTGGTCTTCGCGGTCCTCACCTCACCGGTCAGCTCGGAGTCTTTGCCGTAGAAGACGAAATCGACGCCACTGTTCCAGTGCTCGATGATCTGCCGGCCTTCGTGGACCTCGCGGCGGACCGTTTCATCGGCGAGGTAGTCGCAGAGGAAGATCGTGCGAGCGGCGCGGCCGAGTTCTGCGATCAGCTCCCAGTTGATTGGCCGGTTGGAGATGACCGAGCCGATCGCGTCCCACGATCCGTCTGTGTCGAGCCCGGGTCCGTACAGGGGCGCTTTGCCGATCTGCTTCAGGCGGGGCATCAGCTTGAAGCCGAGCAGTTCGCAGAACCCGAACCCGATGATCGAGGCGCCGTGGGTGTCGGTGATGTTCGCTGCGATCTCGATGTCGGTGTCGTGGTGAAGAGTCCTTGGAGCATCGCGGCGATCTCGGATGCGGAGCAGGTCGTCAGCTGGCTGTGGATGCAGAGCTGCTTCTTTTCGACGTGCCAGTAGACCATCACGCCTGGGCCGTCGTAGCGGTTGTGCCATTCGGTCATCAGGTTCGAGTCCCAGGATGCGAACTGCTTGGAATCCGACGTGCAGGTCGTGCCCTCCCCCCACAGGATCACGTCGCGGACCGTGAGCGTCTGGTTGACGACCTGGATGATCGCGCGGCGCAGCCCGTCGCGGTTGAAGTAAAGCCGGCGGAAGCGCCGTAACGCGGCCTCGGTGTCGGCGGGGTGCCCGTCGGTCGCTTCGGCAATCCTCCTGATCCCGATGTTCGACCCCAGCCCGAACGACACGAGCAGCTTGCGGCGCCTCGCGGTTTCGGGACCGGTGATCTCGCGGGACGCGACCGAGGTCAGCTGGGTGGTGAAGTCGCTGAGGGGTCGGCGTCCTTCAGCACGTCCAGGAGGTCAAGCATCCCGTATCGGTGCTGGATCTCTCGATGCAGCGCCTGGATGTTCGGCGGGTCAGGCAGCGAGCCGATCGCGGAGACCACGATCCACGGCCGCCCCCGCCGGGTCGTGATCCTCACGCCGCCGGCCGTGTTCGTCCGGACCGCCTGGCCGTCAAGGCCGGCGTGCAGCCGGGCCTGGAGATCGGCGATGAACACCGACGCGTCTCGCGGCTGGCGGATCGCGGCGTAGTGCACATCGCGGTTGGTGTCGAAATCGACAGGCATATCCTCGTCGGGGTCGCGCCACCGGTGCGCCCCGGACACGTAGATCTCCCGCCGCCTGAGCGCGTCCCGCAACGCGCGCAGCACGCTCAGCTCATACGGGATCCGCTCGACCTTGTCGTGCTCGTCGATGACTGCCTCACGCCACTGATCCGGGACGGCACCAACGATGGGGACACGGTCGCCGGGTGGATAGAAGCGCTGCTGCCCCGGCGTGTCGACATGGGCCTGCAGCAGCTCCAGCGCGTCCATCACCGGCCGATAGACGCTATTCGTGCAGCGGAACTCGAGCGCGTCGAGGATGCGGGGCAGCATCCGCCGGTAGTGGTGTGAGTAGGACCCGCGGATCTCCGTGCGGACCCACTGACGAAACATCTGCTCGCTGGCCCTGGCCTCCTTGACCAGTTGGCGCAGGGTCGCCTCTGACACGAACGGATAGAGCGCCGTGCGGACGGTCTCGTCGGGATGATCGACAGCGGCGCCGGCGAGCGCGAACAGCAGCCCGTGCTTGACGCGCACGCGCTTGAGATCGGCCACGAGCGCCTTCTCGACCCGGTTCTCCGCGCGCACGCGAATCTTGTCGACGACGTCGATCAGCAGGTCAACGAGCGCGTCGGTAATCTCCGCCGTACGCGACCAGCACAGCGCCGCCAGCAGCGTCAGCCGGATCGGTGCCGGCATCGCCCGCAGGTCCGACGGGTACGCGGCAGCCGCCCGGGCTCGCCACGCGCCGAGCAGCTCCTCCGAGCAGTCCGCGAACAGATCGACCGGCAATCCGATCACGCGGGCCCGCTCGAGCTTGTCGATCTCCTCCAGGATCGTGTTCAAGCTCGCTTTCCCCGGATCGCTCTTGAGCTCCACCAGCAACCCGGCCGTCGATACCTCGTCCTCCCCCGCCGCAGGAATCAGTCGCTCCAACGCGTCGATCGCCGCGGACTGGAGCCGCTCGACAGTTCCGGCGGTGAACTGCTGTTCGAACAGCGCGCGGCCAGATCCCAGGATTCGGTCGATCCGGGAGACGCCCGGCGGCTCGGTCTGCTCCTCACGAAACCGGGCCAGCAGATCCTCTCGCAGCCGACCCTGATCGAGCTCCACCGGGCAAAGCTCACCCGCGAGCCAGTCGACCATCCGCCGCTCATCATCACCGTCGGCCTCGCGGAACCCCCGGTCCGCGCGAATCTGCGCCCGTTGATACTCGATCGTGCGCCCTGTGAACCCGTAATCGGTCAGCTCGGCCGGCGGGACCTTCACGAGCCCCGCCACGTAGTCGACGGCGATCTGCGGCAGCTCCTGCGCATTGGCCGGGAACCGCCCCCGAGATCGAAGAACTTCAACAACAACGCGAACTCGAGCCGCGTCGCGCTCGTCTTGTTCGCCAGCAAACGCCAGTCGGACTCATCCAGCGTCCAGCACGAAATCAGCCGCTCGGGCTCCCACACCTGTTCCATCGACTACTCCTCCAGTTCGAGTGCCTCCATCGCCGCCTGCGATCAGCCGCGGACGGCAAGCTGTAACGCCTCGTGGTCTCCAAACGGCGATGCCCCGCGAGCTCCGCGACGAGCACCAGGTCGTTGCCGGCGCGCACCAGGTTGGTCACGCACGTGTGCCGAAGGACATGCGCCGAGAGCTCAAGCCCAGCGCGATCCGCGACGCCACGAACGACACGATCGACCGACCGTGGCGTAAGACGCACGCCACGCGGTCCGACGAACAATCCTCGCCCGTTGGCTTACCTCGGTCCTTCAGCCAGTCGTCAACGGCCTTACGGGACGACGCGTTCAACGGCACCTCGCGATGCGCGTCACCCTTCCCCGACCGCACGACGAGCATCCCCTTGCGTGCCGAGATCGACACGTCGTCGACGTCGAGTGCGACGACCTCCTGCAACCGAAGCGCCGTGTACAGCAGCAAGGTCACGATTGCCCGATCGCGCGGCCGCGAGGCCTCGGCGGCGCGCAGCAACGCCCGCTGCTGCTCCTCGGTCAGCGCCTTGGGCGCCGCTGCGCAAGCGGCTCGCGCTTCACGTTCGCCGGCCCCAAACCCAAGAACCGGTTGAAGTGATCGACAGCCGCGAGCGCCAGGTTCACCGACGAGGGCTTCCAGCCCCGCTCGAGCTTCAGATACCGCTTGAAGTCGCGCGCCGCGTGATCGCGCCCCCGCGGCTCAGTGATCGCGACCCCGGGCTCGGGCCGTCCGGCCAGCCAGACACCATAGGCCCCGACATGCTGGCCGTATGCATCCCGGGTCCTGACCGCCAACGGAGCCCGCTCCAGATCTCGCGTGAGCGCTCGACCGCCGCAGAGATCGCCTCGTCGCCGGCGCCCTGCTTGTTAGTAGACGTCGATTTCGGTCGCTGTGAGGCCGCCACAGCTGGATTAGTAGACGTTCGGACGGACGGAACCGTCTACTGATATGGAGAGACGTTTGTCAAGGTCAAGAGGGAAACGTTGATTCTCGCATTTTGCGTTGGTTGGGGTCGTGGTTGTGGTCGGCTGGGTGGGTGGCGGTCCGGCAGGCTGTGCGCGACGCGCGGTCAGACTGATATACGCGGGGTTGGGTACCGCAGGACCATGGTTCGTCGTGGGGGAGCCGCTGTCTAAGATCGGGCGTGGCCAGCCCTCGCGGGCGAGTTGCTCATAGTGGAACCGCGGGTTCCCCGGCGCGTTGCCGGGCCGCCACCGACCCAGCCGACGGGATAGGCGATGTCAGTTCTCGGCGGTCATTCGATCTGGGTGATCGCCCAGGCGAACCCGGCGAGCTCCCGGGCGGCCGCGACGGCGATGATCGTGCGGCGCTTGGCGCGCTTCTCCAGGCGGGTCCAGGTGCGGTGCAGCCGTCGTTGTGCGCTCCACGCGACCGCGATCGCTTCGGGTGGCTGGTCAGCCTGGCGGTCGGTCAGTGCCTTGGCGATCCGAGGCGGGTTGCGGTAGTGCCATGCCGCTTCGACCAGCAGCCGTCGCGCGTGGCCAGAGCCGGTCTTGGTGATCGATCCGAGCCGGCGCTGCTGCCCGGTGGTGTTCTCGCACGGGACCAGTCCGACGTAACTCATCAGCTGCTCGGCTTTTGCGAAGCGCTCGAAGTCGCCGATCTCCGCGCACAGCCCGACGGCGCTGAGCGTGTCGATGCCGCGCAGGCACCGCAACCGGCCGACCTGGCGCACCCACGGCGAGCTGGGCAGCATCGCGACGATCTCACGCTCGAGCTGATCACGACGGTGAGCGAGGGCGTCGATCGCGCCGCGCGCGTCAAGCAGCGTCGCCTGCGCCGCCGCCCAGTCCAGCGTGACCGTCGCCAGCCACTGGCGGTGACGCTCGGTCCACGCCGCACCATCATCGAACCGGATCCCATGACGCAACAACAGCTTCGAGAGCCGATGCCGACAGCGCATCAGATCCATCCGGACCGCGTCACGAGCACGCACCAGGTCACGCAGCGCCTCCTCCTCATCGCCGGGAACCCGCACCGGATGCAGCTTCCCAGCAAGCAGCAGCCGCACCAGATGCTCAGCGTCCCGACGATCGGTCTTCACGCGATCACCGCTCGCACGCGGGATCTTGCTCGGCGCCGCGACCACACACTCCACCCCACGCTTAGCGAGCTCGCGCGCCAAGCCGTAACCCGTCGGCCCGGCCTCATACGCGACCCGCACCGGGCGAGGCAAGCCCGCGCAGAACCCCGCCGCGGTCGCGTCCTCGCCGCCCATCGTGAACGTCTGCAACTCTCCGGTCTCGGTGTCCAGGACCGCCGCGACGATCTTCGTCGCGTGCACGTCCAGGCCAACGAGGGTCTTAGCCTTCGCCATGGCTGGCTTCTCCTATGCGGTTGTGGGCCGCCGCGCGGTTGCAGCCGCGCGGCATGAACCTCACCCCACGACCATCGCGGGGGAGCCGGCCACTTGTACACCACGGGCCCGACGGACGGTCAATCCATATTGTCTAAGGTGTCTTAGAAGACGCCGTTCGCGGTTCCCCAGACCCAGGCTCGCCGGATGCCCGCTTATGCTTCCGTTCGTGAACCTTGGGGATCGGCGTAGGGGTTTGGGGTTGGGTGCTGTCGGGGTCGCAGGCGGTGGGGTGCGTTGGTGAGCGGCTGGTCAGAGGTTGCCGCTGGGGGGTTGTTGGAGCGTGAGGGCGAGTTGGCGCGTTTTGACCGCGTGTTCGATCGGGTCGGCGCGGGGCTGGGGGCTGTGGTTGTGGTGCAGGGCGTGGCTGGGATCGGGAAGAGCGAGCTGTTGGCCGTGGTGCGGGCTCGTTCGGAGGAACGCGGGTTTGGGATGTTGAGCGCCCGCGGGTCGGAGTTTGAGACGGAGATCGCGTTCGGGGTTGCGCGTCAGCTGTTTGAGCCGATGTTGCGCGTCGCTTCGCCCGTGGAGCGGCGTCGACTGCTTGATGGTGTGGCACGCGTGGGGGCGCGGGCGTTGGGCGTGGAGGCGGGCGAGGCGCCGGCGGATCGGTTCGCGGCGATTCACGGGCTGTATTGGCTGTGCGCGAATCGCGCCGAGCGTGGGCCGCTGGTGGTCGCGGTCGATGATGTGCAGTGGATCGATGATCCGTCGCTGGCGTGGCTCGGCTATCTCGCGCGGCGTGCGGGGGATCTAGCGCTGGGGTTGGTGTTGGGTTTGCGGTCGGGCGACCCGGGCGCGGACCGCGGCGAGCTCAGGGCAGTTGTGAGCGATCGCGGTGTTGAGCGGATCACGCTTGGGCCGTTGAGCGCGACGGCGGTTGGCGCGATCGTGCGCGCGCAGCTTGACGTGGAGGCGGACGAGGCGTTCTGCGCGGCGTGTAGCGAGCTGGCTGGCGGCAATCCGCTATTGCTGCGCGAGCTGTTGGCGGGAGCCCGGGAGGAAGGATTGGCTGCTCGCGGTGAAAACGTGCCGGCGCTGCATCTGATTGCGCCGGCGGCGGTCGGGACGTCGGTGCTCGCGCGGCTGGGGCGGTTGGGTGGGGAGGCGGTCGCGCTCGCGCGCGCGGTCGCGGTGCTCGGCGCCGGCGCCGAAGTGGCGCTCGCGGCGCGCCTGGCGGACCTGGATCCAGCGGCCGCTGAGCTGGCCGCGGATCGGCTTGCGGCGGCGCAGATCCTTGCGCCCGTCCGGCCACTTGAGTTCTTCCATCCATTGCTCGCGGCGGCGGTCCGTGAGGACATCGCACCGGGCGCGCGTCGCGTCGCGCACCGCCGCGCCGCAGCGCTCCTCGACGAAGGTGGCGGTAAGGGGTCGCTGGCACGGGTCGCTGCGCACCTGCTCGCGTGCGGCCCGGCCGCGGACGGTTGGGTGGTCGCGCGGCTGGTTGACGCGGCGCGCGAGACGCTCGAGCGCGGCGCACCTGAGATCGCCGCGAGCTATGTTCGGCGCGCGCTCACAGAGCCGCCCGCGGCGGGTGAGCACGCCGCGCTGCTGTTGTTGCTCGGCACTGCCGAGTGGCGCGCCGGGCAGGCGGACGCGATCGCGCACCTCGAGCAGGCACTCACGGCGGCGGCTGGCGAGGATCTCGGCGTGATGATCGGCGCCAGCTCTCTGCTGGCGCTTGCTTATTACGTGACTGATCGCGCAGAGCGCGCGTTCGAGGTTGGCGAGCGAGCGCTTGCAGCAATCGGTGAGAGGGACGCGGGGCTCGCGTTGACGGCCGGGGCCGGGATTGCCCTAATTGGCATGGGGAACGAGCGCACCGCGCCGGCCGCGTTGCGCCGTGCTGAGGCGTTGCGCTGTGGCCTAAACGCACTGGCGGACCCACCAGTGCATCTGCTGGTGATGTTGGCCAGCTATGCAGCGCGAATGAACCGGGCCGCGGAGGCGCAGGAGTTGGCGGAGTGGGCGCTGGCCTGCGAGCCCTATCCGCCGCCGCCCGAGATTTGCAATGTCCTGATGGTCACGCTCCTGCTTGTCGAGGACTACGACGCGCTGCAGCGGCTGTGCGACGATCTGCTGCTGGCCGCGCGACGCCAGGGCGCGGTCCAGGAGACCATCGGGATCCTAGTATCTCGGGCGTTGGCGTCGTTGGACTGTGGCGCGTTGGCCGACGCGGAGGCGGACGCGCGCTGGGTGCTTGAGCGGGCTGACGGGATCCGCCGGACCCACGCGGTCAGTCAGCTAACCCTGGTGCTCGTCGAGCACGACGCGTTAGACCACGCAGAGCACGAGCTAGACCAACTTGCGGATCCGCGCACGTCGGGTTCGGACCAGGTCATCCGCTTCTTGATCGCGCACGGCCGACTGCGGGGCGCCCAGGGCCGGCTGCAGGAAGCGCTTGGCGACTTCTTGGAGTGCGGGCAGCGATGTGCGCGGCTTGGGCTCTTGACGCTGAGTGCCGTGGCGTGGCGTGCCGAGGCGGCGCTCATCTACGCGGCGCTTGGCGACACTGGCGAGGCGCGGCGGCTGGCGGGCGAGCAGCTCGAACTCGCGCGCGCGTTCGGGCGCCCACGGACGCTGGGCATCTCGCTGCGCGCATGCGGGCTGGCTCAGGGCGGCGACGCCGGTCTTAAGCTGCTTGCAGAGGCGGTCAAGACCCTGGAGGGATCGCAATCACGGCTCGAGCTCGCACGCGCGCTCACCGATCACGGCGCCGCACTGCGCCGTGCCGGCCGCCGCGTCCAAGCCCGCACGCAGCTCGAGCGCGGGCTCGATCTCGCCCACCATTTGGGCGCGCGACGGATCGCCAACCAGGCGCGCGCAGAGCTGATCGCCGCGGGCGCCAAACCGCGGCGCGACGCGATCACCGGCCGAGACGCGCTCACAGCCGGCGAGCTGCGCGTCGCGAGACTCGCGGCCGAAGGGCTCACCAATCGGGAGATCGCGCAAGCGCTGTTCATCACCACCAAGACGGCCAAGGCCCACCTCAGCAGCGTGTACCGCAAGCTCGAGATCACCCACCGCGGCCAACTCGCCAACGCGCTCACCGGCTTTCTCGGCGATGACCGCAAGGACCTGAGCGCCACCGCGGCGATTTCCTAAGACCTCCCGAGCGATAAGACAGGACCCTGCCGGCCGGTGCGCCACGCGCCCGGCCGAGCGACACTCGCTGCGATGAAGACCGTCACTCTGAAACAGCGCGTGATCCTGCAGGCCGCGATCAACCGCTCCATCATCCCCGCCACGAGGGGACCGTGGGCTCCGCGTCGCCCCGCGTCCGTATTCGCACACAACCGTGCGAGGATTCCGGCTCGCACGGCGCTCGCGGCGGTCGCCGCGGTGTTGCTGCTTGGTTGGTGCGCGCCTGGAGCGTTGGCGGACACGACGACAACGATCAATTTCGATCTTTCCGGGGTTGTTCCGGGCACGACGTCGCCGATGGCAGGGGACGCGCTGGGGGATCAGTACGAGGCGCAGGGTGTTGTGTTCGGCGCGTTCCCGAACGGGGGCGTGATCCCGAACTCTTGCGCGGGTTCTGCGACGACTTCGCCGCCCCTGGTCTACCCCGGGCCGGTGTTCTATCGCGACACGGCGAATGCGCGTTCGCAACGTCAGGTGGCTTACAGCAACTGTGCCGCGCCGAATCTGGAGAATTCTGCTACATACGCCGAGATCGAGGGGCAGCTGACGAGTTTCAGTGACGAGGTCAGCGTCTACGCCGGCGAGCCCGACGGGGGCCCGCAGATCACCTTGCAGGGCTATGACGTCAATGGCGACCCGATCGCGGGGGCGATGGACACGGCGACGGTGGGTGTCCAGGCTGAGACGCTGCTGTCGATCAGCACCACGAGCGCGGAGATCGCGTATTTCACGGTGACAGGCTCCACTCCTTCCGCTGCAGCCGTGAACGACCCGCTCGAGATTGATGATCTGAGCTTTGACGTGCCGCCGACGCCACCGCCAGCGCAGCTTCAGCTCGCGGGAGTGAACAACATCAGCGGCTATGAGAGCCAGACGGTCAGCTTGCCCGTCACGATTCAGCGCTTCAACGGTGCCGACGGCGCCGTCGATCTCTCGGTGTCGGGGTTGCCAGCCGGTGTGACGCTGACGGGCGGCAGCACGATCGCGGCCGGCAGCGACACGACCGACCTCACGTTCGCGATCGCCGCCAACGCCCCCGTCGCGAACGCGCGGTTCACGATCACCGCTACGAGCTCAGGCGTCAGCGCACCGCCACCAGTTCAGGGCACCTTCTCGGTGAGCGCGCCATTCGCGATCGGGCTCGCGAATTCGCCCAATCCCACTACCCCGCCCGCGTCGTCAATGACCGTCACGGCGGCGCCCTGCTCGAGCACGACCAATGTCTTCGTTGACGGCAACGCGGGCGTTCCCGGAACGCTTACGATCAGCTCCCAGGGCGACACCGCGGGACTCACCGTCTCGCTGAACGGGTCAGCTGTCGGGCCTGGCTACAGTCAGACGCTGACCGTGACCAGCGACGCGCCCGGGTCAGGCAGCGCAACCTACACGATCACGTTGTCCGGGGAGGGCGTCGCGCCGGTGGCCGCGACCCTGATCGTCAATCGTGTGGCGCCGGAGGTCGCCTCGGTCAGCCCGACATACGTCCTCACGCCACAAAGTTTGCACCCGGGAACGTCGGTTTCGATTGAGGGGTCGGGGTTCTGTCCGGATTCGCAGGTCTCGTTCGGTAACACGGAGCCGGGTGCCTCGGCGACGCCCAGCTACGTCTCGCCCGATGGCAGCGAGATCACGGTTGCCGTGCCGACGCTCGCGACCGACGGTCCGGTGACGATCAGCACCGCGGGCGAGACCGCGAGTAGCTACCAGAAGCTTGAGGTCGACAGCTATCGCAACGTCAACGGCTACCAGTTCAGGAATTACGTCCCGAACATCAGCTTCAACCAGATGACCGAGGCGTTCGGTGCCGGCCAGACGCTGTGGAACATCTCGTTCAACCCTTGCTGGCCAGTCGACTGCACGATCACTCTTGCAACCATCGAAAACCCGTTCGCGGTGCTTCTCCAGGACATCGCCCAGAACACGATCGGGAACCACAACGGTGGCGGTGCCTGTTTCGGGTTCTCACTGTCCACACAGCGGTTCCTGATGGGACAGGAGTCACTGTTCGAGTTTCCCAACAACAACAACAACACGATCTTCGGGCTCGACAGTCCATCCGGACCGTCCCCCGGGCCGATGACCGATTACATCAACGCATTAGCGGTCCAGCAGTTCAGCAGCGAGTTCCTTCAGCACTACCTGGTCGAGGTCGCAAGCCACGCCGGATTGATCGGCCCGCTTGCGTCGCAGAGCGTCTACAACGAGATCCACGACATCCTTGCGGAGGGCCGCTTCCCGATGGTCTCGTTGAACGACGGGGGCTGGGGCCACGTCATGATCGCCTACAACGTCGAGGGCGCCCCGCCCGGCAATTGGTACATCGACGTGTATGACTCCAACCGGCCATTTGGCTTCACCGCAGACGGGGCCGCGGACGGCGACGAGAACGCCACGGACGGCGCGCTTCACCAGACGCAGTTCGACGCCAGCCGGATCATGGTCGGCGCCAGCGGCGGCTGGCAGTTCAGCGATAAGCCGGGAAGCAGCAAGACGGGAGACATGACAAAGCTAGTCGTGACCGACCCGGCGATCCTGCCGGAGGATCCCACGATGCTGACCAACCCATTCGCGCTGGTGGACGTCCTGTTCGGCAGCGCCGGCGCTGCTGACACGCCAGGCACGAGCGGCGCCGCGGCGCCGCCGAGCACGGTCACGCAGGTCTCCGACGCGTCCGATCACACGCTCTTTGACGCCAACGGAAACCTCAACACAAACCCAGCGACCAGGCTGGTCGGCACGCCATTCGCACCGCTTATCGGCGCAACTGCGCCTGCCGCCGGCGCGAACTCGACAACCCCGCCGATGATCCTGCTCGCCAGCCACGCCCCGACGCTGCACGCGACCGTGACCGACACCGGCTCCGGTAGCGACACGCACACGTTCATCGGCCAGGACTTCGCGGCGCAGATCGCCACCCGCGCCGTCGCGGGCGCCGTGGATAACCTCACGATCGACCCCAACGGCGGCGCGGGATTCGCAACGAACGCCGCGACCAAGCCCGAGAGCCTGACGCTGATCGGCGCCACGGGCCAAGACCTCCACACCGCCCAGATCACATCGACCGGCTCTAAGGGCGCGAGCGACATGCTGTCGTTTACAGGCTCGCGCAGCGGCCTGTCATTCGTCCATCACGGCCGCGCCACGACGTTTAGCCTCACCCTCTCGGCGCAGGGCTCGGGCGGCCTACCGGCGGCCTTTGAAAGCGGACCGCTGCCGATCGGCGCCAACACGACCGCCCGGATCGGCTCGATCCAGTGGGCATCGCTCAACGGCTCTGCGCTGCAGGTCACGATCGGCGGGCACACGCTCACTGTCCAAAACCGCGTGTCTCCGACGCAACTGGCCTCGATCACCTCGCTAACGGCAAAGCAGCTGCCGAGACGGACCGTCTCACTGACGATCCGCGCAGCACTCCACGACGCTTCCGCGGGGACACAGCTCGGATTCGGGTGGGTCGTGCAGCGCAGCGGGCACGTGGTCGCGACCCACGCGCTGCTCGCGCCGACCGGCACACAGACCGCCAGTTTCAACTTCACCGCAAAACACGCCGGGCGCTACAAGCTGACCGCGACCGTTACCGTGCTCACAGACGGCGGCCTCACCCAGAGCGCGGTGCGCACGAGCCGCACGCTGGCGTTTAGCGTGCCAGCCTCCTCATGAGACTCGCACACCGACACCAGCCGCCGACCGAGCCGAACGCCGCTCAGCACGTTGCCGCCGTCCAGCACAAGGAGACGACCATGAACACAATAACGATGCTGGCGACACCCGGGAGAGCATTGGCCGCCCCCACAGACGCCCGTGTAGCGGGCAGCGGGTGGCAGGTAACGACGCTGCAGTTCGACTCGACTACAATCGCCGAGGCCGTCGTGAGCAGATCGCGCGCGGCAGCGCGACGCCCGGGCGCCAACCCGTCCAGCACTTCTGCAGGCGAAGCCCACACACTGAGGGACGATCACTAATGGGCTTCTTTCCGGTGGCAAATCGTTTCGTGAGACGACGGGGTGGGCGCAAGATGCCTCTTAGATTAGTACTAACACACCCGACGGTCTCGACGCGACCGTCGGTTCCAACGCAGAGCAGGTCTACGACACCTGGGGCAGCTCCTACGCACAGCGACCCGACCTGGGAGTCAATTGGGAGCGGCTCAACCCGTATCCCGCGACCCCAACCCAATTGGGTGCCAGCGACATCCAGCCCAACGCGCACCAGGTGGCGATCGCGACAGGCGGCGCCGGTGGGCTTGACGTCAGGCCGGCAAGAGAAGACAGATTGTTGGCCGTTTTGGCACGTTTACTCAGACGACCCGTCGTCAACACGCTCATCCAACAGATCCTCACCGAGCCGGCCTGGGCGAAACGGCTGACCGACCGTGACACGAAAGCGCTCAACGCCCTGATCTGGGCGCACATCAACCTTCCTACGGCACCTTCCACATCGACATGAATACCCATCTCGACCTCGGACCCGGCAACCAGAACGCCCAAGCAGCCGAAAAGTGTCTACTAACAAGAATTAGACGACGCTACTTTGCGGCTCCTGACACGGACCCGAGCACTGGGCCGAGAAGGCTGCGCGCACCCGCGCCTCGACTGGGACGATAGGTGTCGATGGAACCGGATTGCTTTATCTGTGCCAAGCACGCGGGGGCTTGCCGGGCGCCGACGAACAAGTCCAGCAGATCGGGAGCCACGCGATCACCTGCGTATCACGGTCCGAAAAGGACACAACACCTGACTTTCGCCGCAGCCCACCGGGAGTCCTCCCGAAACCACCGGCATAACCCCGCCATAAAGCAGCGGCCGACGCGCTATACCCAATTCCCGACAAATCGGGACTATCTACCCACTACAAACGACCTGCACCCAATTTATTTGGCGGCTGATCCGATGAGCGTGTCCCGGTACCCCGTCGTCGTGTTCGACCTTGACGGGACGTTGGTGCGCAATACCGCCGTGTTGGCCGTACTTGCGGACTCGATGGGCCACGGCAGCGCGATCGCGGAGCTGGAGCAGCGCTTCCGCGCTGGCGAGATCTCCAACCGAGTTATCGCCGACACGGCCGCCGTCTGGTTCACCGGAATGGATCCCGGCGAACTCTGGCAACACCTGGAGCAGGCCCCCTGGATCGCCGGAATCGAGGCAACGCTGGAGACGCTGCTGGAAGCCGGCTGCGACGTTCTGCTCTGCACGATTACCTGGCGCTTTGTTGCCGAGTTGATCCAGCGCCGATACGGCTTCCATGCGGCGTCAGGGACCGAGATGGACTTCGATGGCGGACTGCTGTGCGGCCGAGTCAGCAAGTACTTCGAAGCGGAAGACAAGGTCCGATTCGTCGAATCGTGGTGCGGTCAGCGAGGGTTCACGCTCAATCAGGTGGCCGCCATCGGTGACTCCCGCCTCGACGTGCCGCTGTTCTCGCGCGTCGGCTACTCGATCGCTCTCAACGCGACACCTGACGCTCGAGCAGCCGCCGACTGCTGCCTCGACACAGAGGACCTGACCGACGTTCTCGAACTGCTGTCCGCCCAGCGGTGATTGCCTGCCGTGTTCCCGCTCGCGGGGGACCCGTTTTCGTGATTTCGCAGTCCTCAACGCCGCGTGGTCACCAAATTCAGTTCACGCGGAAAACGGAGCTAACCGGACGCCTCCTTTTTCGATTCCCGGCCGCTTCGCACGCTCGGATCGCCACGAAAGCGATCGCCGAGCGACACGACATCAAGTCGACCTGAAGTGGTCGGCAGGTCAGGACGTCCACCGCCAGGTCTCGGCCTCCTTGACACTTGGTGCCAGGTTCCTACGGCGAAAGCCCTCGCCGGCAATCGCGGAAAGTGTGGAAAGTGGCAGAATTGCAGGGGACTTACGGCATCCCGCGGGGTAGAGCCCGCCTCGCGTCGAGGCTCAATGGCTCGCTACGCCTTGCCCTTTTTCATCCACCGCGGGTGGCGAAGCCACGACTTAACGGCACACCAAGTAGCCGGCGCGCACGACGATCGCGTGCTCACCCTCGGGAATCGACCGACCGAAGCCCCTCCGAGCACAGACAGACATCGAGCAGCACCCGATCTGAACGCTTACCTTGCGGGCTGGGACACGCACCCAAGCAGAGGGCCTATGAAGCAGACGGCCCTGGGACCAAGGTCCCAGGGCCGTCTTCGTGCTCGATGCGCTGCTGGCAGGCGCGGCGCATCCCGGCGGCGCGTGCGGCCGTCGTGTTTGATAGCCCGAGACGCCTCGCCGCACGCGTCAGACCTCGACCTTGTAGTCGAGGCCGAGTTCGTCGCCGGGTGCGCCGCGGATGCCCCAATTGTGACGAGGCGTCTCCGTCAGGGTGATTTCTAGATCAATGGGCGCGATCCCGATCTGCGTCTCACAGCGTTCGAACAGCAGGGCGTACAGCTTCTTCTTGGTGGCCACGCTGCGGCCTTCAAAGAGCGAGATCTCGATGATCGTGTAGTCATCACTACGGCCCGGCGGGTAGCGGAAATCTTCCGGCGCGAGTGCGAAGAAGCGATGCGCTCGCTTATCCGTAGGGTATTCCAGTGCATCGACGACGCATCCATGAATCACGTCTGACAGCGCATCACGCCGGCCGGGCAGACGCGATTGGGTCCCGTAGATCTTGACTTGGCTCACAGCCGCGAACGATAACTTCCCCGCGCAACGGTCAGGTGATGATGTGAGGGCACCGGCAAGCCGGCATCGACGTCGATCGGCTGTCTCTTGCTCAGACCGGTGGTGGTGGTCGCTGACCGAGGGATGGTGACCGAGGCGAACCTTGAGCTGATGCGCGGCCAGGACGGGGTGGACTGGATCACCGCGTTGAAGGCTCCGACGATCAAGAAACTCGTCCGGAGCGGGACTTTTCAACCCTCACTGTTCGACCAGCAGAATCTTGCGCAGATCACCGACCCCAAGGAGTATCCCGGCGAGCGGCTCGTGGCGTGCCGCAACCCGCTGATCGCCGCGGAACGTGCCCGCAAACGCGAGGAGCTGCTGGCAGCGACCGAGGAGGACCTAGCCTAGCCGCGATCGCCGAGCGCGTGAGGAAGGGCACGTTGACTGGTGCTGATCAGATCGGCCTGGCCGCGGGACCCGCCCTAAACCTAAAGCGTCACAAGATGCGCAAACACTTCGAGGTGGCGATCACCGACACAACGTTCACCTACCAGCGCAAAAGTGAGCAGATCGCCGCGGAAACTGCGTTGGACGGGTTCTACATCCTGCGCACCAACCTCGCTGAGCAGACGCTCGCCGCCGATGATGTCGTGCGCGCTTACAAGAACCTTGAACAAGCAGAGCGCGCGTTCGGATCCTTCAAAGGACCCGACCTGCAGATCCGCCCGATCCAGCACCGTCTCGAAGACCGCGTCCGTGTGCACGTGCTGATCTGCATGCTGGCTCACTACCTCACCTGGCACCTCAAGCAAGCCTGGAAACCGGCAATCCGTACAAGATCGACGCGCACCGCGCCGAAGATGGAACGGCCCTTTCCAGCGTCTAACGCGAACGGCGACTAACGCTCAAAAAGGGCTCTCCTCTCGTTTTGGGGGTGACTCAGCGGTGAGGAAGCGCGATCTGGATGCCGCCGCAGCAGAGGTAGATCATTGAGATCAGTGCGTAGGCGGAGTGGAACCCGTCTGCGCGGTGTGAGATCAATCTGATCTTGCTGTTGAGCGCTTCGAGGCGTCCGTTGCTCAAGGCGAGTTTCATCGCGGCGAGCACGCCCGTTTTGTGTTTGCGGATGGTGCGGGCGAGTTTGACGAATGGTTTCAGCCGTGATCGGGAGGCCCATGCGAGCCATGCGTCGAGGCGCTGGGTGGCTTCTTGGATCGGGAGGCGGTAGATGTAGCGCAGTTCGCTGTAGAGCAGGAACCCGCGGTAGAGGCGTTTGTTGGTGGTCACGACCTCGGCGAGCTTGAGCAGCTGCTTTGGCGTCTGTTTGGCGGTGTCTTTGAGCAGGCAGTAGCGGGTCCCTTTGATCCACTTGCCTTCTGGAGTGCTTGAGCGGCCGTGCTGGTTGTATTCGTCGCGGCGGACCTTGTCGAGCGCTTCGCCGCCGAGCTTGATGATGTGAAACGGGTCAAAGCACACCTCGGCGTCGGGGACGCAGGCGCGGATCGCTTTCTCATAGCCCGCGGACATGTCGATCGAGACGGCCGTGATCGACGCTTTTTGCACGTCTGTGAGACCATCGAAGAATGCCTGCAAGCTCGCTGAATTACGAATTACGGCCTTCGGTGGCCCACACGATCCCGCCCGTCTGGTGGTCGGCCACGCAGCTCAGGAACTTGTGGTTGGCGCCATATGAGACCTCATCGACGCCGATCCGCTCAAGGCCGTCCAGACGGCCGGCAGGCCGCTTCTGCGCGACGACGCGCGCGATGATCTTGCCGACTGTCCTGCCAGCCGATCCGCATCAGCGCCGTGAGCTGCGTCTGGTTGATCTGCTGCGCCAGCCACGCCACAAGATCGTCAAAATCGCGCGCATGGCGCGCCCCGCCGCGCGCCCACTCGACTATCTCTGGTCGATCGCCGCAGCCCGGGCAGTAGAGCCGCCGGAGCTTGCATTCGATCACGCAGCGCATGCCGCCAACATCCAGGTGCCGCCAACGCGTGGTGCGGTAGTCCTTGATCTTCAAGCCACGCGCGCCGCAGCTTGAGCAGGCCGGCGTCTTGCGGCGCAGCGCGACGGTCACGACCGTCCCTTGCTCGCTGAATGCGACGTCCCTGATCCATGCGCCCGGCAGGGCGAGCATCCTGTTATAAGCCGTGGTTACCCGCACGTCGTTCCTCTGTGGTAGGCAGCTGATCTCGACACTCGGCAGACTGCCAGAATGGCGGCGGCGGGCCCTGCCCACAACGTGCGCAACTTGCACATCCGGCGCTGGCCCCGGGGGTCCAGGCCAGGTAGCGCAGCCGCGCGCTCCGCGTCAAGCGGCAGCCACGGCTGATCGCACGGTTCCCCACCCCCCGGGTTTGCGGGAGATTCGGCCGCTTGACCCGGGCTTCGGCCCCGCTATCTCGCAGTGATCGCCGGGCAGAGCCCGGCATCCGTCACACCATCATCCAGAGCGGCCCGACAGGCCGAATTCACCTCCCAGAAGGCGAGGAGTCCCTTAAACAGTGACAAGAGGTAAGCCAGTCAGACCAGTTTCCGGTCGACAGTTGGATTGAGAGTCAGCTCGCCGCCACCCGGAAGGATGACAGTGACGTTGGATTCTGCAGACTTGTGGTCGGAGTGCGTCCTGGAAGCTGTGTTCGACTAGCCGGTGGAGGTCCGGCCACGGTGGTGACCAAGCAGCCGTGTAGCTGGTGGCCGGCGCGAGGAGAGATCCGAAGCGTCGCGACAAAGGCTCCTTTGGGGGTCGAGCGAGCGTGCGGTCCGTAGCTTGAAGCGAATCCTGCAGCGTCGTAACAAGTCCACCGTTCGCGGAGGAAAGAGGCGGAGCCGAGTCCCTTCCGACAGGGCGAAGGCCATGGAACGGGTGAAGATTTTGGAGAAGCAGCCTGGAAGAACCGTCCGGCGTATGGGGAGCGGAACGTGCGCACGGCCGAGCACGGAACAGGAGAGATCCGTCTGCGCACCGGCGTTTGGTGGCCGCGGGCCTGCCAGCCCGTGGTGCCCGGTAGGAGGCGAGGCCGATAAGTGCAGCCCACGAAATGGTCCTCGCGCGCAGCGGAAGTCAGCGCAGGTAGTAGTAGCGATGATGGGCGCGGACAACAGAACCGGCCCCAGCGAAGGACCTGTAGCTGGGCGTGCGTGTCGGGATCCCGGACGTCGGCGGGGACGAGGGCCGTGTGTCCCAACCCGCGGTGGCCGCTTTGGTCACGGTTCGGGCGCGAGCGCTTGGATGGCTCGCCAACGGGGTGGCGACTCGGAATGCGGGTCATCGACTGCCCGGGGGAGCGCGCTTCGTGTGCGGGAAAACCGCATGCACGGTGTGGGAGGGGGCGGGAGGAAACGCGCCGATGATGCCCAGCCCTATACGGCTCGCTGGGTGGTATATCGGTGGCGCGCCTCTCGCCTACCTCATACCCCAATCCTGAGAACGCGCCCACAAGCGGGGCGAGTAGAGCGGAACTCCGAGCACGAGCCGCAGGAATCCGAACAGCGCACGAGGGCGGACCCCCCTTTAGGTCCGCCCTCGCTTTCGAAACAGCAGGTCGCTGGGTGGCGGGTCATCCTCTGGACGCCTCAGCGGCAGTCAGGACGGTCGCCTCTCGCGTTGCTAAACCTCCCCGTTCGTCCCCGACGCCCAGATCGGCACTAGCCCGGCGCCGTTGTACCAGTAGATCACGAGATTTCCGTCATTTTGCATGTTCAGCCACGCACCGGGGTGGCCCGGACCCGTGCCGGTGGCCCAGATAGCGCCTGTGTAACCGTAAATGACCAGATTCCCGTCTCCCTGCATCACGGTTGAAGTGGTGGCCCGGCCATTAGTGCCAGAAGCCCAGAGCGCCCTGTAGGGGCTATACACGACCAGATTGCCATCGCTCTGCCATATCACGTGATACACGTGGTTGCAGGAGTAAATCGGGCTGTTCTCGTGAAAATACGTACCCGCCGGCACAACCCCGCACGGCGCCGCATTCGCATTGACAGCGAGGAGCGACCCCAGGAGCATGCAGGCGCACGCGACCGCCACCGACAGGGACGCCATCCGCCGCCCTCCAGACCCCAAAGTCTTTGTGCTCACCATTCTTTCTTCTCCCTTCAAGCTCCATGCTGGCGCTTCCACGTAACGCCGCGCGTCGCAGCAGCTATTGGTTGTTGTTGTGGGACCGACACGGCAGCGAGTCTCGCGCAGCCGCTTGCGTAGCGCATCGGCCGGGGGGGTCTCATCTCTTGGGTGCCCGGGTCCTAGGAAATGCTGGGCTGGGGTAGCGCGCGGGGCCCACAGGCAGCGTGGCCGTCGCCGGGAAGGCCGGTGAGCGGCGTTGGTAAGTTTGGCCATCCGGTAGACCCAAACGCCATGCGGCTAGCTGCGATCACCAGAACTCGCCGCCGCCCAGGATACGGTCGGGGGTCGCTGAGATGCCGTCGCGGGGCTCCCGCTGGCCGCCGTGTGACGTAGCCGGCGCGCTGCAGAGAAACCGGCTAGCGGAGATAGACAACATTTTGTCGATCGATCGCCGCAAGCCACTAGGGAAGCTAGAGCCCCCGCCGGGCCCACTAGCGAGTGGGCCGAGCGTGGGAACGGGAGCCGATGGGCAGTTCAGATCCGCTGGGCGCATTACGCAGCTCGCTCGCAGCGGTGTCCTGCAAAGCGCCGGACACGTGCACCGCTGTCGGTCAGGCTGGCGAAGCACTCGCTGAGCGGGAGTCCTGACTATGCTCGGGTCCAAAAACGCCGTCTATCCAGATATCCGGCTAGACGTGGTTTTCGGAACCGACCGCACCCGCCCAAGTGATTGAGGATGCCGTTGACCGCTCCTCGTAACAACGCGGTTCGGGCTAGCTTCGTATGCTCTTGTCGTGAGCTGCGGGGATCCGCGCGCGAGTTTGGCGCGACGCGTGGCAGAGGTCGCTCCCAATCGGGTGCGCTGGTGAGCGTCTCATCAGGGCTGGCGGTTGGGCGGTTGTTAGAGCGTGAGGTTGCGCTGGCGCATGTCGATCGCGTCTTTGGCCAAGTAGCGGCCGGTGTCGGGGCGGTCGTTGTAGTGGAGGGTCCTGCTGGGATTGGCAAAAGCGAGCTGTTGGCTGCGGCGCGGGCGGGCGGGCGGGAGCGTGGGTTTGAAGTGCTGCGGGCGCGCGGGTCGGAGTTTGAGGAGGAGATCGCGTTCGGGGTTGCGCGTCAGCTATTGGAGCCGATGTTGCGGGCAGCTTCGCCCAAAGAGCGGCGTCGGCTGCTTATGGGGGTTGCGGGGGTGGGTGCGCGGGCGTTGGGAGTGGAGCCGGGTGAGCCGCCGGCGGACAGGTTCGCGGCGCTTCACGGGCTGTTTTGGTTGTGCGCGAATCGGGCCGAGCGGGGTCCGCTGGTCGTAATGGCTGACGATGTGCAGTGGGCTGATGATCCATCGCTGGCATGGCTTGGCTACCTGGCGCGGCGCGCGGGGGATCTGGCCGTGCTGTTGGTGTTGGGTTTGCGCTCGGGCGATCCGGGTGGCGAGCGCAGCGAGCTAAAGCAGCTAGTGGGTGGCAGCGGGGTTGATCGGATCGTGCTTGGGGCGTTGACCGCGGTGGGGGTCGGCGCGATCGTGCGCGCGCAGCTGGACCAGGATGCCGACGACGTGTTCTGCACGGCGTGCTGGGAGCTGAGCGGCGGGAATCCGTTGTTTGTGCGCGAGTTGTTGGCGGCGTCACGTGAAGAGGGGATCACTGCTCGTGCTGAGAGCGTGTCGGCATTGGACTCGATTGCGCCGGCGGCGGTCGGGACTTCGGTGCTCGCGCGGCTCGGGCGGTTGGGCGCCGACGCAGTCGCGCTCGCGCGCGCGGTCGCGGTGCTCGGCACCGGCGCCGAGGTCGTGCTCGCGGCGCGGCTCGCCGAGCTTGATCCGAAATTCGCCGAGTTGACCGCGGATCGGCTCGCCGCGGCGCAGATCCTCGCGCCGATAAGGCCGCTTGAGTTTTCCCATCCGTTGATCGGCGCTGCGGTTCGTGAGGACATCGCGCCGGGAGCGCGCCGCGTCGCGCACCGCCGTGCCGCTGCGCTCCTCGACGAGAATGGGGGTGAGGGGGTGGGGCGGATTGCGGCGCACCTGCTCGCGTGCGGCCCGGCCGGGGACGGGTGGGTCGTCGCGCGGCTGGTTGACGCGGCGCGCGAGGCGCTCGAGCGGGGTGCACCTGAGATCGCCGCAAGCTACGCGCGACGCGCGCTCGCAGAGCCGCCGGCGGCGAGCCAGCTTGCGGCGCTGCTGTTCTTGCTCGGGACCGCGGAGTGGCGCGCCGGGCAGCCCGACGCGACTGCGCATCTCGAGCAGGCGCTCGACTCGGCCGGCGACGATCCGCGCACCCTAATCGCGGCCTGCGCTCTGTTGGCGCTCGCGTATAACGTGAGCGATCGAGCCGAGCGGGCCGTCGAGGTGCTCGAGCGAGCGCTGGCGGCGACCGGCAACAGGCACGCGATGCTGGGGTTGACCGAGCAGCTTGGCGCGATCAAGCCCGAGCCGCTCAGAGACGCCGGGTTGGCGTTGGGGCTCAAGGCGGCGATCGCCATGGTGGGAATGGTGAACGAGCGCACCGCGCCTGTGGAACTGCGCCGCGCTCAGGCGTTGGACGGTCGTCTGAGGACGGTAGCCGACCCCCCGGTCTACCTGCTCGTGATGTCGGCCAACGATGCAGCGCGAGGAAACCGCGCGGCTGAAGCTCAACAGCTCGCGGAGCGAGCGCTGGCGTGCGAGCCGTATCCTCCCCCGCTCGACATTTGCAATGTCCTGATCTTCGTGCTTACGCTCGTCGAGTGCTACGACGCGGCGCAGCGGCTTTGCGAGGACCTGCTCGCGGCTGCACGCCGCCGCGGCGCGATCCACGAGCTTGTCGGGATCTCAGTATTCCGGGCCTCGGCGACGTGCGATTGTGGCGCGCTGGCGAACGCTGAGGCGGACGCGCGCTGGGCGCTAGAGCGCGCGCAGGGGGTCCACCAGATGCATGCCGTCACCGAAGTGGTCCGGGTGCTGATCGAGCAGGACGAGCTCGATCAGGCAGAGGACGTGCTGGGGCAATGTGTCGATCCGCTTGCGTCGCGCTCGATCCGGGTGGTTCGGTTTCTTCTCGCCCGCGGCCGGCTCCGTAGCGCCCAGGGCCGCCTGAAGGAGGCGCTCGCGGACTTACTAGAGTGCGGGCAGCGATGCGCGCCGCTTGGGCTCTCGATGTTGAGCGCCGTGCCGTGGCGCGCTGAGGCGGCGCTCATCCACGCGGCGCTGGGCGATACGAGGGGGGCCCGCCGACTCGCGGGCGAGCAGCTCGAGCTCGCACGCGCGTGCGGGCGCCCACGAGCCTTGGGTATGTCGTTACGCGCATCTGGACTGATCGAGGGCGCTGAGACCGGCCTTGGGCTGCTTACAGGCGCGGTCGAGACGTTGGAGCGCTCGCAGTCGCCGCTGGAGCTAGCGCGCGCGCTCACCGATCACGGCGCCGCGCTGCGCCGCGCCGGCCGCCGCGTCCAGGCACGCACCGAGCTTGAGCGCGGGCTCGATCTCGCGCACCACCTCGGTGCGCGGCGGATCGCCAACCAAGCACGCGGGGAGTTGACCGCCGCGGGCGCCAAACCGCGACGCGACGCGATCACTGGCCGCGACGCGCTGACCGCTGGCGAGCTGCGCGTCGCACGGCTCGCCGCGGACGGCCTCACGAATCGCGCGATCGCGCAAGCGCTGTTCATCACCACCAAGACCGCCAAGGCCCACCTCAGCAGCGTCTACCGCAAGCTCGATATCACCCGCCGCGGCCAACTCACCAACGCGCTCGCCAGCCAGCTCCCCGACAGCCACCAGCACCCGCACGCCACCGCGGGGATTTCCTAAGGCG
>CAVPVI010000023.1:0-716567 GCA_963709135.1 uncultured Solirubrobacterales bacterium
CGTTGGGGGTGGCGCTGACGATCGTGAGATCGATGCTGGACCCGCTGACGGTGCCGACGAATCTGCCGCCGCCGACGAGGCCCGAGTCGAACGTGGCGTCCCCCGAGATCTGGCCCTGCGGGCTCTCCGTGACGCCGGTGAGCGTGAGATCGCCGTTCACATTGTCGGTCGTGTTGGAGGCGGTTCCGCTATAGGACGCGGCGAGCGATGGAACCGACGCGCCGGCGGTCCCGTAGGTGGCGTTGGCGACGAAGTCGACGCCCGTCGGGCTCTCCCCCTCGGCGGGATAACAGTTGTCGACGTCGAACGTCAGCGTGTTGGCCCCGGTGGCGAATCCGGTCGTGGTCGAGCCGGAGAGCAGAGGTCCGTCGAAGGCAGCCTCGCACTGGACCGGTACGTTTCCGGTGATGAACGATGATCCCGCGTTGAGGGATACATTCGCCGAATTGTCAGCGAGGTCGCTCACCGTAACCGACGATCCGACCGCGCCTGCTGGCAGGGTGAAGCTCGTCTGGTAGTTGCCGTTGCAACCGTAGTAGCCGGCGTTGGGGCTGTCCCACTGCGTACCGCTGATCGGGCTGGTCCAAGCGCCGTACGCTGGGACGATCGTCGCCTGGGTGGGGGTGCCGACACAAGAATCGGTGACTGTCACGTTGGGATCCGGCGAGCCAGCCGTGCCGTCGCCGCTAACCAGCGTGATGCTCGCTGCCGACGCAGACGCGGCGCAAATGCCGCTGACGACTAGCGCCACGAGCCCAGCCATGCGGCGCCTCACAAGGCCCGCCCCTCGGATACTGATGGGGATTCGCTGCGCTGATGGGCTCATGAGGCGCGACCGAGCTGACAAGCAAGCAGCCGACCGGGAATGGACTGTACGCCGGTCCGCTGCGCGTAGTCGACCGCGCTGGCTTGAGTCGTCCCGACCGTACGACTGACCACAATCCGGCGACCTCGCCGTTGTGGGCGCCTAAAAGCCAGACGGGCAAGACCTTCGGCGTATCCGAGGTAGATCGTCACGTGAACGCCTCCAGTTCCCTTTGACAGGCCCATAACTTGCGATGTCCACGAGTCGCGGACTCGATCGATCCCGAGTCGCGCCGAAGCCAATCAGAAGCTAGAGTCGCCGCTGCCCGATTCTGGCCCCGAACTTCGGAGACGTTGCTCGACCCGCGGTAGCCATCATTCCTCAAGAGTGAGCCGGTTGTCAAGCTAGCCGGACCCAAACCGCGAGGAGCGTCTTGGGTCACAGGCTGGCTCCATCCAGCCACGGCAGCTCTCCTCACGGTCAGGTGGCCGGGCGACCGCGCAGCAGCTAGCTCCGAGAGACGGTTCGCTCGCTCGGGACCGCAACGCTTGAGTTTCGCGACGGAGCCACGCGCACCACCGCATTGAACGGCCGCCCTTCCATGGCGTCGCCAGCGGAGAGGACTTGTACACGCGATCACAACCATGCCACCCGACGCCTCGAATCGGCATACCTCCTTCTGCCCCGGACCGCCACGTAGGACGCGGCCGCAAGGCGGCTGGCGATCGCAGAATGCGGGCAGGATCCCGCGCCCGAACGGACGACTCCTTACTTCTCACGGATCGGGCGTCCCCGATCCGGCGATCGCTTGGCCACACATGCAATCGCACGACCGCGGAGTCCTTACGACCAACGATTGGCGCCAGCTCACAACGGAGGCGCTCGAAGCTCGGGATCGGAAGGTGGCTGCTTCGCCCGCTTAAGGAGCCACCGCTGATCGGTCCGGAATTAGCTGTCGAGCCGTGCTCCAGCTAGCACCCTGGGCGCGTCCAGTCAATCGGTAGCGGCGAGTGGTTTGCCACCATCGCGTTCGCGCCGCCGGAGCAACTGAGGCGATCGCTTCCGCGCTGCGGGAGGTTCGTGGCCGGCGATTGCAATGGCGACAAAGCGCTCGTCCGAATCGAGCCCGATCTGCGCTGCAGTGCAACGATCGCTTTCGTCCAAGAGCAGGCGGCGCGATCCGCCGCCCGACGTCCTCGACTGCAGCTGCGAACCGGCCAGCCCGGCTAGCCGGAGCGGTCGTCGGCGTGGGGGGCTCGAGGCTGCGCCTCGATGACTGCACGGGCTAGCTGGGCGGCATGCAGCGACCGTTTCCCCTAGCACGGGAACGGGGGACGCTTGCTTGCGGGCGTTGGAGAGCTTGAGTGTCCCGACCCGGACGGAACAGGTGCCTGCCAGGATAGGCTCGCGGGGGACGCGCTAACTGAGCCAGGAACGCGGGGCGCTGTGACGTTCGGGCTGTGGCCCGGAGCGCCCGCACGAGTCGGTCGAGTGACACGATCATGACCCCGTTCTCGACTCGCTCAAATCCTCTGGCGCGGACCACGCACAAGACCGGGAGCGCCCCGCGGGGACACCAGCGCCGCCGACGGCGACAAAGCCACGCCGCCATTTCGCGGACGCCGGCGACGTGGTGCGCGTCGAACGTTCGGGTCTTGGTCTCGATTGCGAACGCGATCCCGGTCGGCGCGATCGCGACGCTGTCGATGTCCCCACGTCCCCGGTAGGGCAGCGAGTGGCGTAGCCGCCACGCCTCTGTCGCGAGTGGTGCGAGCGCTCGTCGGACCTCGTCCTCGGAGCGTGCCCCGACTCGGCTGCGGCCGGCTAGGCGCACCCAGTGGCAAGCGTCGATCAGCAGCCCGAACATGACGAGCCAGAGCACACTCGACACCATGACTGCGCCGGTGGCCGCAGGCATGAGCGCGAACGCGCCCGCCGCCAGCCCTGCTGCGCCGCTCGCGGCTGCGCGGCGCAGGCGCCGGTACTGCTGGCGGCGGGGCAAGCTCCGTCGGAACATGCTCGAAGCTCGCACTCACGCCGGACAAACGATCGCATGGGGATGCCCGGTGCCGACACTGACGAATGTGGTGACTGTTCGGGCTCCTGCGTGCGGTATGGTCGACCATCCAACGGCTAAATGCGCTTGGCACGCGTGGCTCGAGCGGAGACATTGGACCGTACCGTTCGCGACGCGGAGCGTCGAGGAGGTTGCGGGCCGCTACGCGGATCTGCGGATGCTCGAAGTTGTGGCGCGCCGGTGTCACGCGCTACTGGAGGATCCGCGATGCAGCGGGCAGACGAGCCTGCTGAGGGGCCACCGCGGATCGCTGACACGAGCAGGACCCAACGCTGGCTGTGTCGGTCTTCCCTCTCGGGAGTTTGATGCTCGAGAAGGCGCCGCGGCGGATCGAGCTGACCACGTCGATGGCCATCGGGACACTCGGACCTCGGCCAGCTCGGGGAGGTGCCAGCCCGAGTCCTGACGTGCGAGCGCCGAACCAACGCCTTTCGTCTGCGCGCGCGAGAGTCGCTACGGCCGTCTCAGGGCGTTGTGTGGCTTGTTGGATCGGCGGAGCTGTAGCCCGGACCTGACCTGCTCCGCGAACAGGCGAAGTGAACGCTGGCTCACGAGCGTGGTCCTACGCGGCCGAGATCCTTGAGCCAACACACTCACAGCACACATCAGAGGTGCTTCTGGCGGCCTCACGGGTTGGTTGCGTCAGGAGTTCTCCCTGCAAATGCCTTGACGTCCTCCGCGCACAGCGATCCGGACCGCGCTCCACGCGCGTCCGGACCGCTGCGCGCGCGTTGGACACCAGACGTTGTCGGACGCCACACGACAGTCGGGCGCCCTCTCACGGCGGAAACCCGGGTTCGAATCCCGGTAGCGGTACTGCAGAACCCCTGTGTTGTCGGGGGTTTCCGCGTTATCGGGCCCGTGCGCCACAGTCTGTGCCACAGTCGGGCCCGGTACTGGTGGACTGAGGTACGCGTCCAGGCGCTCAGCGGCGGCCCGTTCGCCGCCCGGGACGAGGTGTCCGTAGCGGTTCCAGGTCTGGCGCACGTCGCCGTGTCCGGCCCAGGTCGAGATCTGCTTCCAGTCGAGTCCGGCGGCGATGAAGTACGAGATCGCGCAGTGGCGTGCCTCGTGCGGGGTGAGCGGCTCGAGGCCCGCCTCCGTCCACGCCTTGTTTGCCCGTGCGCGGATCGTCGAGGCGAAGAACGCCTCGGTTGCGGTGCGGCCGAAGACGAGATCCTGGTCGCTGCGACCGGTGCGCTCCTGGTGGGCCTTGAGCACGCGGCGCACGACGAACGCCATCGGGACCGCGCGGTTCCCGGCGCCGGACTTGACGTCGATCGGGCCCTTGACGGGGTCCCAGGAGCGCTCGACGCGGATGACGCCGGCGTCGAAGTCGACGTTTGTCCACTGCAGGCCGCGTAGCTCGCCGCGGCGCAGGCCGCAAAACAGGGCGACCGCCCAGAACGCCTTCTCTGAGTTGGGCAGGGCGGCGAGGTACTCGTGCGCGCGCTCGGGTGGCTCGATGCGGTCGCGGCGGCCGCGGATCGCGGGGAGGTCGAGGTTGTCGGTCGGGTCGAGCGCGACCTCGTCGCGGCGGATCGCGCGACGGAAGACGACGCGCAGCGGGTCCAGCACGTTGTTGATCGTCGAGGGGGAGAGGCCCTGCACTCGGAGGCCGTCGACGAAGTCCTGTACGTCGCGTCGCTGCAGCTCGGTCAGCTTGTAGCCGCCGAGCGCCGGCAGGATGTGGGCGCGGAGGATCTGTTCGTAGCCGCGTGCGGTCGAGGGCTTGTACGGCTTGCCGCCGCGGTCGAGGATCGAGCCGTCGTGGGCACCGGCGATTAGGACCGCAGCCGCCTCGGCGATCGTGTTCGCGCTCGGCGGGCGCATCGTGCCGCGCCGTAGTGCGACCTGCGCGTCCTGGCGCCACAGCTTCGCCGCGCTCAGGGTCGGAAACGTCCGCCACACCTGGCGTCCGGTTCGCGCGTCGTACGCCTGGGCCTGGTAGCTCGGCGTGCAACTGCAGCGCCCGCCCTCGCGCGAGCGGCACGTGCGAGCGTGGCGCGTGCGGATCCCGGTCGGCATCGGCCTGATCCTACGACCGCCGCGGGCGGCTGAGCACCGACTCGGCGTTCTCGTTCGCCCAGCGCTCGAGCTCGGCGAGCGGGACGAGCCGTAGCTTGCCGCGGCGGATGAGGCGCAGCTCGGGCTGGACGTGGCGCTCGAATGAGTCAAGCGACATCCCGAGCGAGATCGCCGCCTCCTGGCGGCTGAGCGGGACACGGGGGACATTGCTGAACGCCGAACTCATCTTACCCTCTGCCTAAGATAGTCTAATTGCGCTACGGACAGAACGGACAGACGAAAGGAGACTCGTTTGACTGAGGAAGAGCGCGACCCCGCAGACCCATGGCTGACGCTGGCGGAGATCGCGGACGAGCTTCGCGTCAACCCGGCGACGGTTCGGCAGTGGGTGAGCAAGGGGAAGCTGAAAGCTTCGCGCGCCGGCGTGCGCAAGTGGATCGTCCGGCGCTCGGACCTGGACCGCTTCCTTGCGGCAACCAATTCGTCACCCGATGACGTCCTCGACCGGGTGGCACGCGGCGAGCCGCCGCAGCTGACCGCCTCGCCTCCCCGCCGCCCGAACCCCGGCGTGGAGGAGGCCCCGGAGGCAGCTCCGCCGCGCAAGCCACGGACAGCGAAGGCTGAGGGGCCGGTCGAGCTGTTGCGGCTCGCGATCAGCGGCCACCAGGACGCGATGATGCAAAGCGCGTACGCGCTACCAAGTCCGGGTTACGTCGATCGGATTCGTGCGATCGCCGATTCGTGTGAGCACGTCGCCGTCACGATGCTCAACGCGTCGCACGCTGCCGGAATCCGGTGGAGGTCCAAGGCTGATCTCGCTGACGGGCTTCCGTACGAGCTGAAGCGAGGCGGGAACCGGCCAGGGCCGGCCGCGGTGTGGGAGGAGTTCGACGCGGCGTATGAGCGGCTGGCGATCACCGCCACGGGGACCGACACCGTCGCGGTGGCGCACGGGTACCGCGAGGTCGGCGACGCGCTCCTGTCGGTTGCCGACAAGCTCGACGCTGACGCCGAGTGGCACGCTTGGGAGCGGCACGCCACGTGAGGGTGACCGGCATGACCGAGCCTCCGTCGGTTCGCTGCACGACCTCGTCGAGGTGTGGACGGAAGTGTTGTGCGAACTGCTGCGGGCAGCGAAACACCAGGACCGCCTCCACCCCCGCCGCCATTGGGATCGGGCGCTCGGGCGCGCATGACTACCCGCCCCCCACGTATGTGACGAGATGGGGTGGTGGTCGGGTAGTCATGCGCACTTCACTAGGTCAGGGGCGGCGGGGGTGGAGGCGGTGTCGGCACGGGCGCGAGGTTGTCCGGTGAGTCAGAGAGGTGTCGGATGACTCGGGTTTTACGTCCTGGACCGGGGTCGATCGAAGGGTTGAGATGGCTGGCGAGGGTGGGGCCGTCTCCGCTGGAGGCGTGGCGGTGTTCGATGGGGTGGAGCGAGGTTGCTGCCAGAAGCCATGCCAGGCGGCTGGAGCGGGAAGGCTGGCTGGCGAGGTATCCGATGACGAGAGGGGAGGGCTGCCTGTTCGTGGCGACGCGGACCGGCGTGGCCGTGGCGGCGGTTCCGGTCAGGGCGGCGGGGGAGCCGGCGCCGACCTGGTGGTCGCACCACTGCGGCGTGGCCTGGGCGGCGGCGTGGCTGACGGTGCGCGGCCACGAGTTCCTCGGTGCCCGTCAGGTCCTCGAAGACGCCCGCTACGCGGGCGAGATCAACTGGCGAGACCGTCGCGGCTACAACACCGCCAGTCACCGGCCTGATCTGATCGCTCGTCCTGATGGTGGAGGCGTGGCGGTCGAGGTCGAGCTCGCGAAGAAGTCCACTGAGCGCCTGCGCGCGATCCTCGCGCTTCACGCAAGCTGGCGCGCTGCACGCGG
The DNA here is from genome assembly GCA_963709135.1 of uncultured Solirubrobacterales bacterium. Classification (GTDB taxonomy): domain Bacteria; phylum Actinomycetota; class Thermoleophilia; order Solirubrobacterales; family Solirubrobacteraceae; genus Palsa-465. Next base: position 6,789 of record CAVPVI010000023.1, read on the forward strand.
CGGCGGTTCGATCTACATCTGCGCTAACGACGAACTCTGCGAGCGCGTCCGCAGTGTCGGCGCCGACGTCGGGCCCGCGATCGCTGGCAGCTGGCTCCGCGTGGAGTTGCTCGACACGGTCAAGGCGCAGGCGTATGCCGGCTACGAAGCGTTGAAGTCCGCGCGCCTGGCCAAGCCTTCCGCCGCCCCGCCGCCCATGCTTGTGGTCGATGGCGGCTGACAAGCGGAAACCGAAAAAGGGGGGCAAGGGCCGGTCAGGAGCGGACGCGGGGGAGCCGGCCGCCGATCCGGGCCCGCCGTACGTCGTCCTATGGCATCCGGAGGCCGACGCAGAGCGCGATGCATCGTGGCCCGCTCAGGAGAAGGTCGCGATGCTCCATGCCGCGCAGAAACTTGGGGCCGCCGGACCGCGCCTTGGCCATCCGCATTCGAGCGCGGTACGCGGCGAGGCCGGACAGGGCTTCCGGGAGCTGCGGCCGCGAGCCGGCCGCAGTAGATGGCGCCCGATCTACCGCCGCGTCAGCCCGTCGTCGTTCGTCATCCTGGCCGTCGGGCCCGAGGCAGGGATCGACTCGCGAGGCTATGCCGCCGCGGTCGCGCGAGCGGCCGATCGGTTTGGACATATCGAGCTCGATTGAGGCTCGGCCTGCGGATGCCGATAACAGCACTGTTATCATAGGCGACATGAAGCTGAGCGAGATGAAGACCAACGACGAGCTGATCGCCGAGCAGCTCCGCACCGACCCTGAGTTCCGCGCCGAGTGGGAGCGAACTGCCCTGGCGCGGGCGGTGGCCGTCGCGATCGTCCGCTACCGCGCCGAGCATGGCCTCTCGCAGCGCGAGCTCGCTGGGCGCCTCAGCATGAAACAGCCGCAGGTCGCGCGGCTGGAGCTTGGCGATACCAACCCAAGCATCGACACGCTGATGCGAATCTCGGGTCGGCTCGAGATCGAGTTCAAGATTGATGTGCGGCCGGTCGACGCACTGTTCCGCACCGCGGAGGCGGCCGTTCAGGCCGAGCGCCTTACCAGCACGGTCCGCACCCACGACGCCGAGCTCGTAGTTTCGGCGCGGGAGGTACCGATCGGCTGACTGCGACGCCTTCGGCGGTCGCGTGGATGCTAAGCGCCGACTGATGCGCGTTGGCTATCTCTCTCGCGGCTCACGAGGTGGATCCCCCGGTCCGGTGGAAATGCGGCCGATACCGCGAGACGCCGAGCGTCGGTTGACCGAAAGGTTGCTTGATGCGTTGAGTTGGTCAACCACGCGTCGTCGCCTGAGCAACCTCAGGTAGCCGGCGAGGTACTCGGCGCTCCACCACTCGCGGGTGGCGTCTAGTTCACGTCCACCCCGGACCACCTGTAAGGCTCGCGAGCCGAGCGCCTAAAGCCTCGTCGCAGGCCCGCGCCAGCCGGATCGCCCATTTCATCCGAAGGCGCACATCAGAGGCGCTGAGCGCAGCAGGCTCGTCTCCATGCGCCACTTGATTCCGGAACTCGACGAGGTCGCTGACATGCTTTTGCATGTCGCCCAGGTAGGACTTGCCATGGACGGATTCGACCGAGCCGAACAGATCGACGTCACACCGGGCCAATAGCTCCTGGGTCTTCTTGGGCCACGGGTTCCAGACAGCATCGGGCAGCGAGTCAGTTCTGAGCGTGCCTGGCCTCAAGTCGGTCCCCGGCTCCCAAAGAACGTGATAGGCCTTATGCATCTCTGCTGTCTTCAGCGCCGCGGGTCGATGGTCGTCTCGGGCCATCGGGAATCTCAGACACAGGTTCCCTCTGAGCACTTCGGGGATCGCGTCGACCTTGATGGCCGACCGCCCAAGCTCCTCCAGAAATTCCGCGACGATTGACTCGATGCAGCCCTGCAACCTGCCGCTGGTCATCAGGACGCACGCCTTGGTCAATGCGATCGACAGTTGAACGTTGACTGCTCGCGAGCCAAGACGCCGAGCAGAATGCTCACTTTGAGGGTCAACGCGGAGCAGTTGCGTCACTTCACGCATATGGTCAAGGAACTCTCGCCACGCCTGAGAGTGCTTCATGATGCTCAGCCAGGATCGGGGATGGTGAGATCGAGTCCGGCGTCGAGGCCAATGCTCTTGAGGGCTGTCGAGTACATGCGAACCCGGCGGTGAAGCCGCGCTCGATCGCCGGTCGACAGGGATATTGCATCGATGAAGGGCTCGTTCTCCAACATGAGCACAGCGGTCATATCCGAAATCTCCACCGCGCGGGCAGCGAGTTCCATCGCGTCTTCTTTCAACGCGCCAAGGTTGATCATGACCGCGTCATAAACCGCACTGTTGATGGTGGGTAGCCAGGAGTAGGCCGAGACCGGGCCGGTGGCGCGCCTGAAGCACTTCTCACCGAATACCGCGTAGGCTTTACTGGTCGCATCACGGAAGCGATTCGCCAGTTCGAGAAGCGTCTCGGGGTCGCTGTGCTGGTAATCCCGCATGTAGCGATTGAGGAACGCCTTTAGGTTGGGTCGATACTCCACGATTCGCTCGCTTAGGGCGAAATACCGAAGGACTAGTTCCTCGAACGTCATACGACTGTCCGACCGGCCAGCGACGCATCGCTTGAGGTCTTCGCTACCGGCGAGTTCGTGAAGGAGAAGGTTCAGCGGGCCGCGGTAGACGCTGTTGCGGAGTTCCTGGGCAGTGAGCGCGACCGAACCGGTGTTCAAGCGCTCGAAGACGTCAAAGCGAATCTCCGGGTCGGAGTCTTCACTTATCACGATGCACCGGATCGTGCGGTTGCGAATGAGCCGCTGCTGGCGTTCCTGAAGCTCGAAGAAGCGAAGCCTATTCAGCTCGGGAAGCACCTCCAATCCTGTCAGTGTGAACTCGTTTTCGAGATACCGATAGAGCGAGCGCAGACGCTGCTGACCATCAATGGTCGACCGGGTGCCGTCTGGTTCCTCGGCGAGGTAGCAGACCGGGATGGGAACGTTGATTAGCAGGCTCTCGACCAGCTTGCTGGCCTTCTTGTTGTCCCAGACATAGCGACGCTGATAGACAGGATTGAGTTTGAGGTTCTTGCTCGCCACCTGGTCTACGAGGTCCCCGACCGCGAGATCGTACGGTTGCGTGATGAGCCGCCGATCTGGGGGCGCCACGCTGGAGAAGTACTCGTTCGGAGCGTCTGACTCTTCAGTCGGATCGATGTCGATCTCATTCCCGGTCGGCTCGGCCTCGAGCTCCTCAAGCTGCTCGACTGTCTGAGCTTCGGTCTCATCGGCTGCCATGGCACTCCAGTCTTGTTGCTCGTGGCGCGACTGAGTCGCGTCTTAGCTCGGCCAAGAGGGCGCCGAGCCAGGTCCGCGAATCCTACGATGTGGGTGAGCTTCGCGGTGCGAGCCGCGTTGGGAGTCTGGCGATCCGTTGGCGCCCGTGGGCTGGCTACCGCGCCACAGTTGCGCCACAGTCGACCCTGATCGAGGGCGGTTGTCGGCCCCTCGACAGCGGTTCAAGACGAATCCGTAAACAGGCAGTTTGCAGGCAGATCATTCCGAACTCAGTGCTCGGAGGCTGGCTTCGAATCCCGGTAGCGGTACTGGTAAAAGCCCTGCAAATCGCCATAATTGAATCTAGGATCCTGGCCGCTGGGGGCAGGACTGGGGGCAGAGTGCTAAGAATGCTGTCGCGCTAGCGCCCCCAGAGCGGGAGCCGACTGCGACGAGCCAGCGAAAGCCAGTGGCGAGCGTAGAGACCGAGCCAAACGGCGGTGAGAAGCAGCAGCCCGGCGAGCGCCGCCGCCCCCGCGCTCGCGACCCTGAGCCCGAGCAGCGCCGCAACGACGCTCTCGAGCGACGCCGTGCCGGCTTTCGACAGCCGGCGGTACTGCTGGCGGCGCGCGAAGTTCACGCCGCGATCTCCTCGAGCTCGCCGCCGTCGCTAAACGCGGGCTTGCGATCGGTAACCGCCGCCATTGCTTGATGCTGCCACCGGCCCCAGACGGCGCTGACGGCTCCGCAATCGCCTCCCCGTCGCCCCGTTTCGCGACCAGCGCCTGCGCTCCGGAACTCGCGCGCCGCCGGGCGCTGGCCAGCCACGTCGATCAGCCGACGCTGACGGACGTCAACGCCACCGGAGCCGCCCGCCGGCTCACGCGGGTGGCTTGTCGACGAGGACGTGGCCGGAGGGAGTCCCGTCGTCGTGAGGGCACCAGCATGAGCGCATCAGCCGCCGCGACCAGCAGCGCCTCGACGAGATCAGGAGCATGACCGATCCAAGCAAGCCGACAACCGTCACGCATTGGCTCGCGGCCTCGGCCAATAAGACCACAGCCCCGCCGGATCCCAGATGACGGCTGATCACACTCGCCGGCGAGGAGGGCCGCCCCCGCTGCTGCGGTGCGACCAGCTTCACCGCGGTCAAGGGCATCGATCGCCTCGAGTTAGCGAGGCTCCAAGGATCGAGCTGGAGTTGATCGGCGACCACCCTCGGTGGCGATGCCACGCGTAGCGTCGCCATCCTCACCGGTCACGCTGCGCCCGCTCGTCCCGATGTCCACTGCGCGAACCCAGGGCTACGCGTGGCGGTCGTGCGTTGACGGGCGCTGCGTTGTCGTGCGGATCAGGGCGTCGGATCGCGGGCGGGATCGAGGACGAGGCCCTCCTTCACCCGCCGCTGTCCAGCGCGGCGGTGTGAGCGCCAGCGGGGCTGTGCGTCGCTGTTTTGGCGAGAACTTCGTGGAGTGAGGCGAGGTCTCGGTGTCCGTAGCCGAGTTCGCGTGCCCGGGTGAGCATCGTGTCGACCACTGCGGCGGAGGGGACGGGGACCGCGAGCTCGTCGGCTGCTTGGCGGGCGAGGCGGATGTCTTTCTGCATGAGTTCGACGTTGAACCATGCGTCGTCTGGCAGGTGCAGCAGCAGCGGGATTCGGGCTTTGAGCATCGGTGAGCCGATCGAGCTTGAGCCCATCACCTCGGCTGCGAGTTCGGGGTCGACGCCGGCGCGTTCGGCGAGCAGCAGCCCTTCGCTGAAGGCGAGTGGCTGCACGGCGAGGCTGATGTTGATCGCGAGCTTGAGCACCAGGCCTTGGCCGTTGGGGCCGATACGGGTGACTGTCTGCCCGAGCTCGTGCAACAGCGGTTTGACCGCGGCGAATGCCGTCGAGTCGCCGCCGACCATGATCGCAAGCGTTCCGCTCTGGGCCTGGGGGATGCTCCCGGAGACGGGGGCGTCGAGCATTTGTGCGCCGAGCGATTCGACGCGTGCGGCGAGATCCTGGCTGGCGCGCGGGCTGACCGTGCTCATGTCGAGGTAGATCTTCCCTTCCTGGAGCCCGGCGAGGATGCCGTCTGGCCCGGAGGTGATCGCGTCGAGCGCTGCGTCGTCGGTGACCATGCTAAAGGTCACCTGGGCAGCGGCCGCGACCTCGCGCGGGGTATCGCGCCATTGCAGTCCGTGGTCGATCAGCGGTTGCGCTTTGGACTTGGTGCGGTTGGTTGCGTAGACGGCGTGGCCGGCGTCGAGCAGCCGGGCGGTGATCTGGCTGCCCATCGCTCCGAGGCCGATGAATCCGAGCGTGCTCATCGAGCGCCTCCTTCGATTTCGGCAATGCCGTCGTTTGTGAGCTCGAGGTTCGCGGCGGCGAGGATCGGGTCGACTTGATCGGGGCGCCGGAAGCCGACGATCGCTCCGTCAACGGCAGGGTTGGCGAGTGTCCAGGCGACAGCGACAGCGCCCGGGGTGGTGTCATGGCGATCGGCGACCGCGCTCAGGCGCTCGACGAGCTCGAGGTTGCGTGAGAGCTGCGGCTCGTTGAAGCGTGCGTCGTGCTTGCGCCAGTCGTCCTCGGGCAGGTGCTCGATCCGCTGGCGGTTCATCCGGCCGGTGAGCAACCCTGAGCCCATCGGCGAGTAGACGATCACTCCGATCCGCTCGCGCTCGGCGAACGGGAGGATGTCCTGCTCGGCGTCGCGCTCGATCAGCGAGTATTGCGGCTGGAGCGTTTCGACTGGGGCGATCTCCTGAAGTTCCCGCAGTTGGTCGACGGTGAAGTTGGAGACGCCGATGTGGCGCACGAGGCCTTGCTCCTTGAGCTCGGCGAGCGCCGCCCAGCCCTCGTTGATGTCCGCGGCGGGGATCGGCCAGTGGATCTGGTAGAGGTCGATCGCGCTGATCCCGAGCCGTTGCAGGCTGCCTTCGGCCTCGCGCAGGATCGAGTCTCGCTTGAGGCTGTGGATGACCTTGCGGCCGGGGCCTTCCAGCAGCGAGCACTTGGTGAATACGTATGGCCGCTTGGTGAGGCCTTGCAGCGCGCGGCCGACGATCTGCTCAGAGCGCCCGAACCCGTACGCGGCGGCGGTGTCGATCCAGTTGATGCCGTGCTCGAGCGCGCGGTGGATCGCGGCGATCGACTGCTCGTCGTCTTGGGGGCCCCAGCCGAACTCCCAGCCACCGCCGCCGATCGCCCACGCGCCAAACCCGACGCGGGTGATATCGAGGCCGGTGTGGCCGAGCTGGGTTGTCTTCAGTTGTGTCTGGTACATGGTTGCTGCTCTCAGATGGAGGTGGGTTGTGGTTGCGAAGATGCCCGAATGCTGCGGCGGCCATGCAGCGCGGGGGTGGCAAGCAGGATCCCGGCGGCGAGCAACCCGGCGAACACGAGCAGGCTCACGCGGGTCGACGCGATCTGGGTGAGCGCGCCGAGGCCGATCACCGGTCCCGCGAGGCCGAGGTAGGCGGCAAGGAACAGGCCGGAGAGCGCCTCGGCGCGGTGCTCTATCGAGGAGATCTCCGAGACGGTGGCGATCGAGCCCTTGAACATCAGACCCGAGCCGGCGCCGACGACGACGTCACCGGCGAGGAACACACCCAGGCTTGGGGTCGGCAGCCACACCGCGATCGTCAACAGGCCGAGTCCTGCAAGCAGCGCCGGGATCGCCGCGGCGAGCAACTGCTGTGTGGTGCGCGAGGCCGTCAGCGTCTGCGCGAGCGCCGCCGTTGCGAACGCGATGAACGAGACCGCTCCCGCGAGCGCACGCGAGGCCTGATCGAGCGTGCCGGCGAGGAAGCTCGGCGCGAGCGAGGTCAACAGCCCGAAGACCGAAAACGTGATCGCGGCGCCGAATGCGGCGGCGAAGAAACGCTCGCGCGAGCGTGCCGGCAGCGATATCCGCTGCGGGCGGTAGCGCGGGCGTGGCGAGCGCCGCTCCCGCGTCTCGGGTGCGGCGAGGAGCGCGACCCACGCCAGCCCGAGCGCCACGATGAACACCGTGAACGGCACGACCAGCGGCGCTCCGATCGCCTGCGCCAGCACACCCGAGATCAGCGCGCCGAGGCCGAGTCCGCCCAGGTTGGCGGCGGTCGAGACGATCTGCGCGCGCCGGCTCCCGTCGCCGTGCAACTCTGAGAGCCAGGCTGTCGCGGTGGCCGTCGCCGCACCGACGCCAAGGCCGCTCACCACCCGAGCGAGCAGCAGCCCCGGCAGCGACGGCCAGACCACAAAGACAACGCCGGCCAGGATCTCGAGGATGAGCGCGGGCATCAGCACGCGGCGGCGACCGTGCCAGTCGGACAAGTGGCCGGCAAGGAAAAGACTCAGCGCAACCGCCAGCGCGTAGGCGGCGAACACGATCGTGACCGTCAGCGACGAGAAGTGATCGCGCCGCGCGTACAGCGACCACAATGGTGTCGGCGCGGTCGTGAACGCCATGACGGTCGCGAACGCGAACGCGACCGCCCAAAACCCGAAGCCCTGGCTGCGACGCAGCTGCGGTGGAGAGATGGTGGAGAATGTCATCGAGCGATCCTTCTGAGTGCTGATCGGGAATCAAAGTGCTGTCTCTGCGCATGCTCCCCCTCAACCGGATCGTGATCAACGCTAAACATTGCTTACGGTTATCTGTTCTAGCGATAGATTTCAGGAGTGGAGCTACGGCAGCTCGCCACCTTCATCGCCGTCGCTGAGGAGGGCAGCTTCACCCGTGCGGCGGACCGGCTGCACGTCGTCCAATCAGCCGTCTCCGCAGCTGTGCGCAACCTCGAGCGGGAGCTCGGCGCGTCGCTGTTTGATCGCTCAACGCACAGCGTCAAGCTGACCGACGCCGGACGCGCGCTCCTGCCCGACGCGCGTGCGACGCTGGCCGCCGCGCAAGCGGCACGAGATGCCGTCGACCAAGCCCGCGGTGGCCTGCGCGGCACGGTCGTGCTCGGCACGATGCAGGCCCAGGGGATGCGCGCGATCGACCTCGCAGGAGTGCTCGGCACGTTCCGCAGCGAGCATCCCGCGGTCGAGGTGCAAATCCGGCACGTCGGCGGCTCTCAGGAGATGGCCCGCGACGTCCTCGAGGGTCGCCTGGACCTGGCCTTCGTCGCGCTCCCCGGAAACGGACCGCCCGGCGTCGCACTCACGCCGCTCGCGAGCGAGCCGATCATGCTCGCCGTCCCCGCCGGACATCCACTCGCCAGACGCACCGGCATCGAGATCCACGTGCTCCAAGACGAAACCCTCGTTGACCTCCCCGCGGGATGGGGCATCCGAATGGCGGTCGACCGCGCGTTTGCCGCCGCCGGCGTGACACGCACGATCGCCTACGAGGTCAACGACACCGCGACCATGATCGAGTTCATCCGCAACGGACTCGCGATCGGGATGCTCCCCCGCTCGCTCGTCGAGACCACCACCGAACTCGCGTTCGTGCCGATCCAAGACCACCCACCACAATTCCACACCGCCATCGCCGCCCCCGCCAACCGCCAGCTCAGCGCCGCCACCCGCGCGATGCTCGAGACGATCAAACGCCACAGCAGCGCATGACAGACACGCTCGCGGCGAAGTGCCGAAGCGACGCCACTGGTCGCGGCTGCATGTAACGATCGACACGGACTATGTGATGGCGGAGACGTCGGGTCGAGACCCGCGTTCCTGCACCGCGGGGTTGTTGCATCGACGCGGGCCTTGCACCGGGTGGCCGCGGCCGGCAGGACGTTGGGCGTTCTGCCGGCCGGCCGGGATGCGCTCAAGCCGCGGAGCTCGCGGGCTGCAGGGATCGTGCCGCCTGGGTGATCAGGTTCGCGACGGCGCCTGGATGTGAGACGTAGATGGCGTGGCTGCCCGGCGCCTCGGTGATAGTCGCGCCGGCGCGCTCGGCCATCATCCGCTGCGCCGGCGGTGGGATCATCCGGTCCTCGGTCGCGATCAGGTACCAGCTCGGCTTGCTGCGCCAAGCGGGGTTGGTGATTGTGCCGTTGAGTGCCTCGACGCCCCACGGGACCTGCGAGTGGGCCATGAATGCCGCCTCGCGCGCCGGGAGGTCTGCGGCGAAGGCCTCCGCGAACCTTTCCCGGTCGAGGAACAGGAACCCGTCCTGCGGAGGCAAGATTGGGGGCACCGGCGCTCCCGGGGGCGGGTCGGCGATCAGCGTGCTGACTGATTCGCCGTGGTCGGGCGCGAAGGCCGTGATGTAGACAAGGCCGGCGACGCGCTCATGGCCTCCGGCCTCGGTGATCACCGCTCCCCCGTAGGAGTGCCCGACGAGGATCGCCGGACCGTCCTGGAGATCGAGCACATTGGTCGTGGTCGCGACGTCGCTCTCGAGCGACAGCGTCTGGTTCTGCACGACGCTCACATTGAAGTCGTCTGCCGTCAGCAGGTCGTAGACGCCCTGCCATCCCGATCCGTCCACGAACCCACCGTGAACGAGGACGACGTTACGCACATCGGTCATGGATGACCTCCTCTTTGGTTTCAGTCGGCCTCGGGATGGAGGCCGAATTGGTCATCCGCGAGTTTGGATGTGGTCAGCCGCCAGATCGTGCGTCACATGACGACGCTTTTCGGGCCTGGCATACGTACTTGAGACCTGGGCGTCGTAGCACTAACGCGCTTGCGCGCCCGGCGCCAGCGCCGCGCCCAGCTCCGCGCGAGAAGTGATCCCGAGCTTCGGGAACACCCGGTACAGGTGCGTGCTGATCGTGCGATGCGACAAGAACAGCCTCTGGCCGATCTCGCGATTCGACAGGCCCTCGGCCGCGAGCTGCGCGATCTGCAGCTCCTGCGCCGTCAGGTCGTCACGCGCCTCGGGAACACGACGGCGGCTGCGCTCGCCCGACGCCCGCAACTCGCGGCGTGCCTGATCCCCCCAGCTCGACGTGCCGATCGCGTCAAAGATGTCCCGCGCCTCCCGCAACGGTGCCCGGGAGTCCGTCACGCGCCGCCGACGGCGTAACCACCGACCGTGGGCGAGCAGCAGGCGACCACGCCATAAGGGCCAGCGATCGAGATCGGCGCTGAGGGCCTCCTCGAAGCGCGCCGCCGCTTCGCGCTCGTCGTCGGCGAGCACAGCCCGGGCGTGGCGAAGGTTGATCGCGACCCACTCGGCCGGCGCGCCACCTACCATCGCCTCAACCTCAGCCAGCCGCACGCGCGCGGCCGGCGCGCTGTCGGAGTGCGCCGCGGCCTCGGCAAGGTCGCCGATACCCATGCACGCAAAATGCAGGTTGTGCGCCGGCTGATGGGGGTCAAACAGTCGCTGCGCGAGCTGGAACGCCTCGGCATACCGACTACGCGCAAGCGCCGATAGCGTCGGCCCGGACTGCGCAAGCGCGACGATATGGGTCGCGCCGAGCGGCAGCGCGATCTGCTCAGCACGAGCTGTCGCACGCTGCGTCGCCACCGCGTCGCCGCGCAGCGCCCCGATCATCGCGACCGCCGTTTCGGCAGTGGCGAGCCAAATCGGCTGGCCGAGCTCGCTCGCCAGCCGGCGGGCCTCCTCCGCGGCCGGGATCGCGATGTCCCAGTCGGGCAGGCGAACAGCCAGGATCGCCTGGGTCGCCAGCAGGCGTGGCAGGCGACCGAGGCGCCCCTCCGCCCGGGCGCTGTCGATCGCGATTGCACAGAACCGAAGGCTGTCGTGAAAGGCGCCCGTCACCATTCCGGCCGAGGTCAGAAACCCAGCGTCCTCCGCGCCCGTCACCGCGCTGTCGGCTGCCTCACGCAGGCAGCCGAGCACCTTCGACGCGTTGGCGTATGGATGGGCGTGCGCATGGATCGAGACCAGCCGCGGATCCGCGGCCGTGGGCGGTCCTGCGCGACTGGCCGCGTCGACAACGAGCTGGCGAGTGTCCGGGTCCGGGCTCGCCCACCACGTCCGCGCGGCGGCGATCCAGAGCAGGTTGTGGTACACGTCGCGATCGCCATTCGCGCCCGCCTGCTCGGCGATCGCGATCAACTCGGCCACCCGCGAACCGTCAATCAGCGCACGCGCATCCAGCAGCTCGCTGACCCAGCGCGCTCGCGCGACCTCCAGGGGGTTGAGATCGAGCCGCTCGATCCCGCGTAGCATCGCGATCGCGATTTCCGGCCGCCCGCGCTCAAACGCCAGCTCGGCGGTAGCGAACATGCGAGCAGCCCGGTGATCCGGGGCGCTGAGCTGCACCGCTCGCCCCAGCGCGGCAAGGGCGACGTCGATGGCGCCCCGACGCCCGGCGCGCGCCCCGGCCTCTTCGAGCTCAAGCGCAAGCTCCTCGTGCGTCCCAGTCATCAGCGCGGCGCGGTGCCACACGCGGCGGTCGGGATCGACCTCGAGCGTCGCCGCGAGCGCCTCATGCACGCGGCGACGCTGCTGCAAGCCGGCGCTCTGCTGGACCGCGGAGCGAATCAGCGGGTGGCGAAAATGGACGGAGCTGACGTCGAGGTCGATCAGCGCCGCCCCAACGGCAGGCTCAAAAGCGTCGAGATCGACGCAAACTCCGGCAACCTCGCTCGCCGCCTGAAGGATCTCGCCGACGGCATCTCCGTCGCTGAGCGCGGCAACCAGCAGAGCCAGGCGCGTGCTATCGGGCAGATCAGATACGCGACCTGCGAACGCATGCTCGAGCCGCTCAGTCAACGGCAAACCGCCGGGCAGTGATTGCTCATCCGCGGTCAGACCCCGCGCCCCTGGCAGCTCGAGGAGCGCCAGCGGGTTGCCCGCGGCCTCACGCAGCACGCGGCTCCGCGTGCTGAGCTGAAGGCCCGGTGCCGCCGCATCGAGCAGAGCCGCTGCCGTCTCGTCGTCGAGGCCGGCCAGCCTGTGCTCCGGCAGCCCCGCGTCCACGAGCCTCGCAGGGTAACCATCGCGCACGGCTGCCAGCAAGAGAACCGGATCGGACTCGATCCGCCGGGCAATGAACGCGAGCACGTCCGCGGTCGGGGAGTCCAGCCAGTGCGCGTCGTCGACCACGAGCAACACCGGGACATCGGCGGCAACCTCCGAGACGAGGTCCAACGCGGCCATCGCGATCCGGTAGGGCTCAGGCGCGAACCCAGGCCCGAGTCCAAACGCGGCGTCGAGCGCGTCCCGCTGAACGGGAGGCAGCTGGACCATGCGCTCGCGTACGCGACGGAGCATCTGATGCAGTCCGGCAAAGGGCAGATGCGCTTCGGACTGCACGCCGGTAGCGGTGAGCACGACCATGCCTCGCTCGCGAGCCTTGTGCGTGACCTCAGCAAGCAGACGTGACTTCCCGATCCCCGGTGCGCCGCGGAGCACGAGCGCTTGGCCACGCGTTACGACCTCGTCCAACAGCGACGCCAAGAGCCTCTCTTCGTCTCCGCGACCGAGAAAGGTCTCCTTCCACCCTACCGCGGCTGGACGAACGCGCTGTCGGCGTTCAAGATCCACTTCGGTGTCCTATTGCCCGGTTTACGATCAACCACCGCCTACAGAGAGAGACCGCCAGCCGCATGTCTAGCACGGAGTCGCACGCGAGGACCGAGTGGCTCGCCGACGAGCAGGCGGCGCTTCGGCGCGTGGCGACGCTAGTCGCGCATCAGGCGCCGCAGACCGACATTTTTAGCGCCATGGCGGAGGAATGCGTTCGCTTGTTTGGACCGCCTCTTATCGAGATGATCCGCTATGACGGTGATTCGGCGGTTGTCGTCGGTAGCACGGGCGCGGGGACGCTTCCTTGTCGGGTCGCGGCACGAGCTTGGTGGTGAGAACGTCTCGACGCTGATCTGGCAGACGGGCGAGCCGGTGCGAGTCGACGATTACGGGGGGCGAGCGGGGCGCTCAGCGAGACCGCGGGTGGGTTGGGGCTTCGCTCGGCGCTCGGTGCTCCGATCATCGTCGAGGGGCGGCTCTGGGGTGCGCTGACGGTCGGCGTCACGGCGGAGTTGCTGCTGCCGCCGGAGACCGAGACGCGTCTTGGTGAGTTCACGGAGTTGTTCGCCACCGCGATCGCGAATACCGAGTCGCGGGCGCGGGCGGATCGGCTCGCTGAGGAGCAGGCGGCGCTTCGGCGCGTTGCGACGCTGGTCGCGCGCCAGGCGCCGCAGACGGAGGTCTTCAATGCGATCGCTGAGGAATGTGGACGTCTGTTTGGCACGTCGGCGGTTGAGATGTTTCGCTTCGAGGGCGACTCGGCGGTTGACGTTGCGAGCACGGGTCTCTTCAGAGCGACGTTCTCTCTTGGGTCGCAGCATGCGCTTGGAGGGGAGAACGTCACGACGCGCATCCCGCGGACTGGAAGGGCGGCGCGCATCGACGACTACCGGGCTGCGAGTGGGTCGATTGGTGGGGTTGTGATCGCGCTTGGGATTCGCTCCGCAGTCGGTGCTCCGATCATCGTCCAGGGCCAAGTTTGGGGAGCGTTGATCATTGGGGTCACGGTGGTGGCGCCGCCGCCTGGGACTGAGGACCGTCTTGCTGAGTTCACCGAGTTGATGGCCACGGCGATCGCGAACACCGAGTCGCGGACGCGAGCGGACCGGCTTACCGAGGAGCAGGCGGCGCTTCGGCGCGTCGCGACCCTGGTCGCGCGCCAGGCGCCGCAGACGGAGATCTTCGACGCGATCGCTGAGGAATGCGCCGTTCTGTTTGGAACGCCTTTCATCGAGATGATCCGCTACGACGGTGGCTCGATGGTTGTCGTCGCAAACACGGGCGCGGGGACGCTTCCTGCCGCAGATTTGAGCTCGTCGTCGCCGATGTCGGGAATCGCCCGCTGCGGGCCTGGCACGCCGAGGTGCCGGCTGAGCACGTGATCCTCGGGGTTGAGGGCGCGCGCGCGTACATCGCGCGCGACGTGGACGCCGACGCCGGCCTGCTCACCGACACGCTCGGCTTCACGGCACTCGCCGACACCGAGTATCGACTCGAGGGGGAGCAGCGGAGCTTCCGTTGGGCGTATGACGCCTCCACGCAGCGCGGTGTCCCGGGCGCCGGGACGGTGCATCACATCGCCTGGCATTCCCGCGACGAGGACCATACGGCCTGGCAGGAGCGGGTGGCCGGGGCTGGGATGCACGTGACGCCCGTCATCGACCGCGATTACTTCCGGTCGATCTATTTCCGTCAGCCACAGGGAATCCTCTTCGAGATCGCGACGACCTCACCCGGATTTGCCGTCGACGAGGATCCCGAGCATCTCGGCGAGAAGCTGCGCCTGCCCACCCAGCACGAGCACCTGCGCCCGCAGCTGGAGCGGTTGCTCATCCCGCTGAGCAACCCGCGCGAGGTCGCGCGCGAGATCGTCGAGAAATGGTGAGCACGCTCGGCTTCGCCCAGCGGCCAGCCGCCGGCGCCGCGGCCGGCCTGCTCGTCCTGCATCACGGGCGGGGAGCCGATGAGCACGATCTCATCTCTTTCGCGGACGCGCTGGACCCTGGGACACGTCTTCACGTCGTCGCGCCGCGAGCGCCGCTGACGCTCCCCGGATGGCCCGGCCACCACTGGCACATCGTCCCGCGGGTTGGATATCCGGACCCCGACACCTCCACGCTGCCTGCCGACAACTTGCGGGCTTCCATGACGAGGTATGGGAGCGTACCGGGATCGCACCGGCGAACACCGTGCTCGGCGGCTTCTCGATGGGAGCAGTAATGAGCTACGCACTCGGCCTGGCCGCGGCGCGGCCCGTCCCGGCAGGCATCCTCGCGTTCTCCGGGTTCATCCCGACCGACGAGGGATGGCACCCGGACCTCGACACGCGGCCGGCCTTACCTGTCTTCATCGCGCACGGACGCCAAGATCCGATCATCGACATCACCTTTGCGCGACGGGCCCGTGACCTGCTCAAGGCCGCGGGGATGACCGTGAGCTATCACGAGTCCAACGCGGCACATCACATCGACCCGGCGCAGATCCCCGCCACCTCCGAATGGCTTGCGACGCTAACGGCACCAGCGAGCATCCCTCAACGATCGTGATCGCATCCTTCCGTCACGTCGACGCGCGGCCCACGATCGTGTTCGGGCGCGGCACGGACTGACCCGCGCCGATCAACTCGTCGACGATATGTACACACCCCCCACTCTTGAGCAGCGGGCGGACGCTCGCGGCCAGTCGCGTTCCTCGGGCTGATCTCCGGATACCCCGTGCGGAAGCCGAGCTTGACGTAGACGACGCGCACCCCGGCGCCCCGGGCCGCCCTGCCGCTCGAGCGAGCCGCTCTGTTCTGGACGAATGTGATCTGATCGTCGGCCGCGCGGTCGATCCCGGTCCACGCTGGCGAGCGCCCTGTCGCCTTGTCCGTGGCGTCCTCCGTTTCGCCGAAAGCGCAGCTGACGAGCGCCGTGCAGAATGCCGCGTTTGACTACGTACGCTGCCGAGCACCCGGACGCCTCTGTCGCCGGAGCGATGCTAGCGGCGCGACGTCATCGCCTCCGGATGCGTTCGTGCGGCCAGCCCGTCAGATTCGATCGAACTTAGCGCCGGATACGCGCCGGCTTGCGCGCGTGTAGGTTGCGCCGCCGTTGGCTGCCGAGCTTTGGGTTGATCGAAAAGCTCGTGATGCGGTCGACCGCAGGGCCTTCCGAGCGCAGCTTTGAGACGTTGCGCGAGCGACCGGTGAGGGGGTCGGTGACGACCTTAAAGCCCTCGTAGTACGAGAGGTTCACCTGGCCGAGCAGCCTGAGCGTCGTGGGCGTGTTGGTGAGTAGACCCGCCATGAACGCTGCCCACCCGGCCGTGCCCGCTTCAAGAGCGCTGTCAGACCAGGTCAGCCCAGGCGTCAGGTCGGAGGCGACGAAGAACGGAACGTAGAGCCGCGGCTTGCCGCCACGGTATCTGCGAGCAACCTTGAAGTTGATCAGCGCGGCGACGGCGGCACCGTTCGGCAGGCCGGGCCGCGTGCCGATCTGCCGGCTTTCGGCGATGCCGCGTGCCGACGTCCTGCTCGTCAGGTCCGTGACGACGATCTCGGCGGTGCGTATCTCGCTCGAAAATAGGGGAATCAGATGAGCTGCGATCTGACCGTCGATGCTCGTCGCATACTCGTTCAGGATGTGACGGGTCGGTGCAGCCGACGCGTAGTTCACGTACACGCGAGAGATAACGTTCGCGTTGCCGGCTGTGAACCTCAGCTCGATCGCGAGAACGTTCGGGACGTCGGGGAGCGGCGGCATCGGGTCAGCCTATGGTCGTGCTCGTCATTTCGACCGACAGATCACCCATCGCCCAGGAATATGGTAACCGGTTTCAGCTGGCCTCGGCCAGTGACCTAGGCCCACGCCGACAGCGCCTGGTCGCCATGGCATAGCGGCGGTCGCGCCTGCGAGCAGTCATCGCGCAGCCGACCGGTTGCCTCCGCGGTCCGTGGGTGGGCGCGTGATCGCCGCCACGCGGAAGCTACAGCCCGGCCGGTCGAACGCTGACGAGTCCTTTCTCGGCTGAGCGATCGCGGGACGCTACCGATGCGGGCGACAGAGATGTCGCCAACGCGATCGCCCACTCCGTGTGGGACGGATGGCGGAAGCGATCGTTCGGCTCGGCGAGGTGAGCGGCGATCAGTACCGCAGTCCAGTCTGGCTGATGCGCGAGGTCCTCGAACCGGTCCTCGCCGATCTCCAACGCCCCCACCCAATCGACCTGGTC
The DNA here is from genome assembly GCA_963709135.1 of uncultured Solirubrobacterales bacterium. Lineage (GTDB taxonomy): Bacteria > Actinomycetota > Thermoleophilia > Solirubrobacterales > Solirubrobacteraceae > Palsa-465. The sequence continues at coordinate 23,609 of CAVPVI010000023.1, forward strand.
GTGGAGCTCGACCATCGCGCCGGCGAGGACATCGTCCTGTTCAGCGAGCAAGGACAGCCCGGCAGCTAAGGGATCACGGCCCCGACCCAGCGACGCCGCGAGCCGACCTGCCCGTCACCTGCACCGCTCTGCTTCAGGAGCTGTTCTTCCCCGAGCGCGCGGGAGCGCAAGGCGAGGCCCGGCCGGAATGCCCAGGCCATCCACCCCACGCAAGCCGTCGAGCGCGACGGGCCGGCATGGTGGATCTGCAGGCGGACCGGTGACGGATCGCACGAATCTGCCAGCCCGCAGACCGACAATCACCGCCACGCCAGACGCGATCGAGAGGCGGCGTCGCCTGGCGCCTCGGCATCAGACCGATGTTGATTGGATCACCAACGGAACTGAGAGCGGCCGCCAAGCCAACGCCGCGGTTCCGCCGCCGGAATCCGCTTATGCCACGCTCACGAACCATCCCCACGAGCCCCACCTTTCCCGCGACCCGGCCATGGAGCGCCGCTAGGATCTCGCGGTCGTCGAGGTCCTGAGCCGACACAGCAACACCATGGCTTGGCCGGCCGGCGGACCGCTTGGGACGTCCAAGGGAAATCGGTAGTCTTACGACGACACCCCGTCGATGTCGGTCAGCGGCGTGATGGCCCAGCCACTCGCTACTGCCGCCAAGGTGCAGATGCGAGGACGGTTTCCATCGCCGTGACGGCGCTTCCCCGCGCATGCTCGTGCTGGCCGATGGCCTCTCGCCAAGATAGTGCGCCGAATCCTGACGGCTGCCGCATGAAATCATCGAACTCTTGATCGCGTGCTCCCGCATCCAGCCCCGCGTCTATGACCTCGGCGCGCCAGTCCTTCCACAGCTCAAGCTCCGTCAACGGTCCACGGCAATGCTTGGTAATAACCCCCGGCGGAACTTTCACCCTCACGAGATTGCCAACGAGCCTTTGTTGAAGCGCCACGATCCCTGCATTGCTTAGGCACGCGCATCGCTCGTCTAGGTGGAGTCTGTGCGCAGGAATCGTGGTGGCGAGTGTCAGATCCACAACATGGTGAGTCTCGCTTCCGGGCGGCAGCAACTTCCTGACCGGAAGAAGCCTGTCGGTGCTTGCGTGCTGCCTCGCCGGAACTCCCTGCTCGACGAGTGGTGCTACTGGAACATTCGCCTGAGGATGACGCCGCGTCTCAGCGAGCAGGGATGGCCGATGACCATCACGGCACCGCTGAAGGGCGCCGCGAGATGATCCAGAGAAACTCGGTTGAAGACGTCGCCAGGACCGATCGGCCGGTAGCTGGGCGGTTCGTCATCGATGTCTGCGTCTCGGAGTACCTCGTACTCGTCGACCTCTATCTGGTTCTCGGGATCCGGTTCATCGGATGGGGTTGCCAATGTCCTATTCGTCGATTACAAGAAGTCGATCGCCTGATGCCGTCGTGACGATTCTAAAACGCTGCTCGGCGACGGCTTCAGCGCGCCATCCCGGTCCGAGATAGCGATCGAGGATGGCATCGGGTTGCTCCCCATCGTCTAAGCCAAGCATCAGATCGAGCAAGGGTTGAAGCAAGGCGACATCGCTGTCGCGGTTGAGCGCGATGAGCTGAAGTGGTGTGGCGGAAAAGCGCGGAACAACCTCGCCGTCGAGCCAGGAGAAAAATGGGAGGCTTGGGTCCGCGTACGCCGTGTAAATGTGTGAAAGGGCGGTCAGAAGAACGAGCCGCTGGTGGTGTACAGCCTCGATTGACTCGCCACGGCGCCATTTCCGTATCGCCGCATCGCTCACCCCGACCACGGACGCAACCATGCTCCAAAGTAGTCCCTGACTCCGCAGATCTCTCAGCAACTCCGTGGCTGACACGGCTCTCAGCTGGATCATCTCACGCTGGAGAACGACCGCCCGGGCCGCATGGTGGTCAGTGACTGACGATTGATGGTTGTCGTACGCCTCTGCACGATTGAAGGACTGCTCCCGCAGTCGCGCGACGACGGGTGTCTCAACTATCTGCTCGCTCGTCGAGCTTGTAGTGGCGCTCACCGCTCCTCCTCCGGCAGTAGTACTTCGTTTCTCAGCTTCCCCGTGATGCAGTTCTCAAAGAGCTCCTTGATTGGCTCATGGAGCTTGGCAATGCGCTCGAGCAGCACCGGATCGCCTAGCCCGAGCAACTCATTGGCAGTCCAGAAGCTATCCGTATCGAGCGCGAAGTATGGCCCTGGCTCCGCCGGATTCGGAACGATTAGTGGGCCCTGGGGCTGGACCGCATAGCCGGTCCCCGTATGCCAGGCGAACCTGATGCCATATCCTCCTTCGAGGGAGTCGTCAAGAACCCCCGAGAGCTCGCGGCGACCAGTGGTGGGTCGCGCCGTCGACGCCGCAAGCAGACTCTTGTCGAGCCAGGGGGACCACTGCTCGGGATCTCCAGGCACGGCTCCTGGAACGCGAATCTCGTCGACGTAGCGGAGCCCGAGACGCCGACATGCCCTTGCCGGCGCAACCGCAGCGACGGCATCTAGCACCTCCCTGAGGAACGTGAAGAATTGGTCAAAGTCGACGTAGTCGGTGGTGTCGACGGCGACGCGACTCGGATTGACCGCCACGGCGAGGCGCTGTCCGCCGTCGATGAAGCGCGCTCCGGACGCACGAACGAGGCCTGCCAATCCGGGCGGAAGAAGTTCATTAGTGGAGTCTTCACGCACCGGTACATGCATCCGGAGGGCCTCATGGACCTGATCCAGCACCTCGCGCTCTCCAAGGACCGCCGAGGGGCTGATCTCAACGGCAAAGGCGACATATCTGAGGGGCGCATTCTTGTACGTGGTCACTCCAGAAGGCTACCGAACCAGGACCGAACCAGCACATATTCTTATCGGATTCAACGGCGCCGAACTCGAGATGCGACGGCCAGGCGTCGCGTTGGCCTATACGAGCCGTGCTTAACGGCGGACGAAGGGAGGTCTCGCCGCTGTTGGGTGTGCGCTTTCTGTCAGGGCCGCGCGGGGCGGCGGACAAGGATCGCTGTCACCTCCGCCGCTTCGGCTTCCGCGATATCGGCGATCGCCCTGTCGCCAACCATCCAGACTTTGCGTGGGCTGCGGCGCGTCGGTTGGGACGTGGCTGCGTCGCGCTGGAGTCGTGCTGGTTTCGCCCATGGAACGCAATGAGGTGGCTGTGGTCGCGGCGGCGGCGCGGTGACCCCATGGCGATCGTTAGCGCCGAGCGCCGGCGGGCGTCCTCGTCGGACCGAAGCTCGCTCCCGAGGCGTCGGGGCTTCCGCCTGTCGGTCGATTCCGGTCTCGGTTGTGTAGAACGCCGGTTACGTCGTCGGCGGCCACTACATTCGCGGCGTGGCGACCATCACCGGGCTCTGGACGGACGGGGCGTGCTCCGGGAACCCGGGGCCCGGCGGCTGGGGGTTCGTGCTGGTCGCCCGTCGGACGGACGGCACGGTCGCCAAACGGCTCGTCGGCCACGGACGGGAGCAGCACACGACCAACAGCCGGATGGAGATGATGGCGGCGCTCGAAGGGTTGCGGGCGTTGAGCCGTCCGAGCGCCGTTACGATCTGCCCCGACTCGTCCTATCTGACCGATGCGTTCGTGCAGGGCTGGCTGGAGAAGTGGCAGCGCAACGGGTGGAAAGCCGGGCGCAAACCCGAGTGAACGCGCCGAAGGGGTACTCGCCGACACGAACGGACCGAGGTGACCCCGAGATGGGCATGCCCGAGCTGGCGCTGGATCACGACCAGGGAGATCTCCTCGTGGGCCAGTTCGATCGCGCGCAGATGGCGCAGCTGATCGGGCGCGAACCGCCGCCTGACGCCCGCCGCAGCGGCGGTCCGGCTCAGCTGGCGCCGTGCGGAGGTCGCCTCCCAGTTGCGCCCGGCGGTCGGGCCATGGATCACGCAGAACAACGGGCCCACCGGAAACCGGACGCGAAGCGTTGCCAGGGCTCCAACTGCTCCCACGCCCACCTGTCCATCCCGACCTCGCGACGCTTGTCGCCCTTGCCGTGGCGGACGAGCACTGAGCCGCGGCGTGCGTCCAGGTCGGTCTCAGCGAGCGCGAGCGCTTCCCCGATCCGCAACCCCGCACGCCACAGCACGACGATCAGCGCGCGCAGTCGCACGCCATCGGGGCCAGAGCCTGCCGCGCGCATCACCGCGATGATCTCCTCAACGGTCGGCGGGTCGGCCGGGTGTTGGGCGACACGTTGTTCCGGCATGACAGTGACGTTCTTGGTCGGCATGGGGGATCGGCTACGAAAGAACGAAGAAAGCGGGCGGGTCCCTGACTGGTGATCATCCGGATTTCACGGCGCGGCTTTTATGCCGCTGGGTCGCGATGCGTCTCAGTAGCCCGGCGGGTTGCGCGGGCTTGATCCCCTTGCCACGACTCGGCATGATGGTCGCGGGAACTCAAGTCCATCGAGTCTGGGAGCGGGACCTACAAGCAGGCGCTCGCTGAGCTCGCCCGCGCGCAGGGGGTCGTGCTCGGCAACGTCGGCGTGTATGTGGACGCGAGCGTCGACCCGCAGACGCTGACGCACTCCAAGGCTGCGCTCGCGACCGCGCTCGTCCGCCAGGGCCTCGTCGAGCGAAGCCATGCGAGGCGGTGGGGACGGGCTGCCGCTGCTGCGCGGGGTGACCGCCCAGACGCTCGCCGGGGTGGCGGCAGAGGAGCAGGTGATCGTGTTCGCCGAGCGCGTCTGGTGCCTGCGCCAGCTCGCGCTCACGCTGCGCGCGAACGCCACGGCGTCGAGGCGCACGTCGCCGACGGCAGCATCACGACTCTGAAGTTCGAGGCGCTCAAGCGGCGCTTCACCGCCGGCGAGTTCCCGGTGCTGTGCCTGTCGCGGATCGGGCACGAGGGCCACAACCTCCAGAACGCCTCGGTGCTCTGCCACCTCGACCTGCCGTGGCTGCCGAGCGGGCTCGAGCAGCGCGTCGGGCGAGCGGCTCGGCCGGGCGCGGCCCGCGCGCAGGTGCAGACCTACATCCCGTACATCCGTCGCGGCGGGATCGAGCATGTCGTCTCGGTGCTCGCCGCGCGTGGCGCCGAGCACCACCAGATCCTCGACAGCTTCGAAGGCGTCGCACGCCGCCGAGAGCACAGTCGCGACCCAGCTCGGCGAGATCACTGGCCAGGTCGCCGACAGCAAGGATGACGCCGGCTACGCCGCGACCGCCGCTCGGCTGCGCGTTGCGGCGAGCGTGTTCGGCAGCTGATGGGCAGCGGAGGTGGCCGGCATTCGCGCCAGCCGCGAGCAGTTGAACCCAATGACGGAAAGGACGTGATCATCGTATTTGCGACCGCTACATTTGATCTCGTGGCAACGGCCGCTCACTCCGGCACGATCGCGCTTGCAGATCAGTTGATCCATCTGCGTGAGCGGGTGCCGCTGTCCGAGGCCGATATCGTCGAGGTCACCGGCGCGGACGCTGCGACGGTCGCCGCGTGGCTTGAGCGCCGGGTGGCTCCGGCCGGTCAGCACGCGGTGAGGCTCAGCGAACTGATCGCCGCGTGCGAGCGGCTCGCCGTCTCGACCAAGCCCGAGTTCGTTCCGCAGTGGCTACGGCGCCAGGTGCCGTCCCTTGGTGGGCAGACACCGCTTCACACGCTCGCGTTGGGCGGCTACGAACAGATCGCCGGGATCGCCGAGGATCTGATCTACCCGACGTTCACCTAGGAGATGGGTGAGCGGATCGTGCACGTGCCCGTCCGGGGCGCGTGGTCAAGGCACGTGCGCGCCGGGGAGGGAGGGCTCTCGAGACCGGGTCGCGGCGGGCGCGGCGGGCGATTTCACCGACCCGGGCAGCTGGCGGTCTATCTCGCCGACAGCGACGCGACCGCCTGGGCGGAGTGGTATCGCTGGCTCGCCGCGCAGGCCTACCCTCCCGAGCAGGGGCTCCCGCGTGACCTGCACCGGATCGCGGTCGACCTCGACACGGTCATCGACCTCAGCTCCGGCGCAGCACGCAAGGCAGCCGGCGTCCCGGAGCGACTGCGCCCCGCGCAATCGCAGTGGGCCGCATTCCAGCAACGAGCAGACCGCTGGCGCGCCAACGGCGCGCAAGGCGTGCTGTACAGCTCGGCCGCGCGGACGCGGTCGTTATGCCTGTGCGTATTCGACGCCGGGCTACACCGGCTGAGGATCGACGGCGAGCCAGTGCGAGTGCTCGCACCGCCACCACCGCCTCGCGGGCTGCGCACCTAACGCTTCGGCGCAGCCCGCCGCAGCCATCACGAGCGCCCGTCCGAGCGGCGGGCGCTCGCACATCTGACTAAACGTTCAAGCAAGGAGACGCGCATGAGCGCAATCACCGCTGCCCTGTCGCAGATCGACCGGGTGGCCGCCGAGGGCGACCTCGCCCCGACCCAACCGCGCCGCTCGAGCTCGAAGCGGCCGGCGAGCCGATCGTGCTGCCGGACGGCAAGCGGATCTACCCGCCGTCACTGCACGGCGCAGCCGATCGACGAGCTCGCGCTGGCGCTGCTCGACATGCACGATCCGGCGCAGTCGACGTTCCTGCGGCTGATCGGGCCGCCCGGCGCCGGCAAGAGCCAGATCGCCCGCGCGATCGCCTACCGCCTCTGGACCGGCCGCGGCCGCGACGTCGCCGAGCGGCACGGCGCCCCGTTCTACGGGTTCGTCGAGCTGCAACCGGGCCCGTCCTCGGACGAGTTCTTCTTCCGCTACGACTACGTCCCGGTCGCCGGGGGCGGGGGACAGGTGAAGCTGGTCGACTCGGCGTTCGTGCAGGCGATGCGCGAGGGCTGGGTCGTGATGATCGACGAGGTCAACACCGCCCGCGACGTCGCGCTGCTCTCGATCAACGCCACCCTCGACGGGCGCCTCACCCTGTATCTCGCCGCGACCGGCTACGGCCACCTACGCGTCTCCGCGACCAGCGGCATGCCGAACCTGCACGGCTACCCGCGGGCGGTCACCTCATGACCCGCCAACAGGCCGACCCGCCGGGCGACCGGCGGTGTTCGTCGCAGCAGCTGCACCGCGCCGCCGCGCAGCGCGGGCCGGCTCGACCCCGTCTACCAGGAGCTGTCCGACCACTGGACCGCGATGCTGCAGCGCCTGTACCCGGTGTGGGCGCTGGTCGGCCCCGGGCTGTCTGACCCCGGGCACATCGAGATCCACTCCCGCACCGTCTACCTCGACTCCGAGACGCTGCTCGGCACCCGCGAGGCGATCGCCGCCGGCGCAGCTCGAGCAGCGCGCGATCCTGCGCTGCTTCGGGGTCGCGCTGCACGAGACGCTCCACGCCAAGCACACCAAGCGCTGGGCGATCGAGCACGACATCGAGCTGGCCGAGTCAGAGGACCCCGCCGACCGGCAGCTCGCGGTCGACCGGCGGCTGCTCGAGGAGCCGCGGATGGAGGCCCACGGCGTCCGCGAGTTCCCGCCCGACTCGCTCCGCGGCCGGTTCGTCCGCCGCGCTCTGCAGGCTGCCGTCATCGACGTGATCCTGCCCGCGTTCGCCGAACAGACTGCTGACCGCGGCGCCCGCCGGCGAGCCGGTCACGCGCGATCTCGCCGCCCGCGCGACCGTCTACCTGCAGGCCCGCACCCACTACGGCGTCCTCGAACCCGCAATGCTCGATCCGCTCCTGCGCGGTGTGGCGTGCGGTGCTCGGCGAGCGGGACCTCGCAGGCGCTCGACGAGCTCTACGCGAAGCGTCATCTGGATCCCCGACGGCGAGCTCGATCGTCTCGACGACGCCGCCCGGGAGTACCGCGAGATCGTCGGAGCAGCCCGACCCGCCCCCGAGCGCAGATGGCAGCCGCCGGTGCCGGCGAAGGGGGTGGACCCGCCCGCCCAGCCGGAGCGACGCCGACGACCGGGACGGCGAGGAGGCCGACGACGGAGCGGCACCGGGCTCGCTCGCCGACGCGCTCGAGCAGGCGCTCGCCAGCGCGCGCGCCGGGCAGCTCGAGCAGCTCGACGAGGACGTCGACCTCGGGCAGGTGCTGCGAGACGCCGCCCGCGGAGGCAGGCCGATCGACGGCTCGGCCGGGGCGCGGGACCGGGCTGCCGACCGGCCGGCTGCCCGACCGCGGCGTCGACCGGCCCCCGTACCCCGACGAGGTGCAGCACGCCCGCCGTTACGCCAACCGCCTGCGCCAGGCGTACGCGCTCGGGCCGATCGCCTGGATCCTCACCGACGGGCTGCGCCAGATCGGCGGGCGCTGCGCGACCGCCTTGTTCGGCAACGGTGCTGAGCTGCTCGCCGACGGCACCGTGCCACTGCCGCGCGTTCCCGGGATCCGGACCGGCGGCGGCACCGCGTTCGCCGGCGACGCGATCGAGCGAAAGTCGATCCAGCACGATCGGTAGGTAGCAGCGCTGGCGGGCGGCTGGTGCGAGTCGACCTGAAGCCGTCGCACGATCGACGCGCGAAAAGCGCGAGCCCGGTGGGCGGCCCCGCCGGGACGAACGCACAGGTGACGCAGCGCCTCCGCGCGACGCGGGGTCGTTGATTGAGTCGGGGCGACGTTCGCGCCGCCGCGCGAAAGGAGGTGTCACGGGCTGCTGCAGCCAACACACAAACATACGACCGCCGCGCCAACCGCGTCTCATAACGCGGAGATGAGCAATGTGGCCTGGCGCCGATGACCGGCCCCGATGTTCACCGGGATCGGGCGAGGACGCCTCACCTGGTCTGTTGCGAGCCTGTGGAGCGCTTGGTCGTCATCGAACGGAACCAGCAGCGACAGCGGGGGCCGGCACATGCCCGGAAGGAGGTCCAGATGCAGTATGACGGCGTCGGGTTCGAACGAGATATACGCCCGCTGTTTCGCGACAAGGAAGTCCAGTCGATGTCCTCGGCGTTTGACCTTTCGTCCTATCAGGACGTGCGCGCGAACGCCGACAAGATCCTCGTCACAGTTGCCAATGGGTCGATGCCGTGCGACGGTCCATGGCCGGGGTGAGCGGGTGGAGTTGTTTCGCGGTTGGGTTGATGGCGGCTGCCCCGAATAGATGATCATCCACGACCCCACATGGGAGGCCGTCGCGCCCTATCTCGTTGCTCGAGCCACAGGCCTAGGCTTCGCCGCACTCGGTATCGGGATCGCCGCCGCGGTGTTGTACGGAGGAAGCTGGCACCAACGCAGCCTACGTCGGCAGTCGGCGAGCGAGACCGATGGCTGAGATCGCGATGTCGGCAGGTCTGGAGGGGAGAGTCGCGATCGTGACTGGAGGCTCGCGCGGCATCGGCGCGGCCTGCGCCCGGGGCCTTGCGAAAGCGGGCGCGGTCGTTGTGATCAGCTACTCCCGATCGCATGAGCAGGCAACCGCGGTCGTGGACTCGATCGTGGCCGAGGGCGGCCATGCGCGGGCACTCGTAGCCGATCAAGCTGATCCGTGGCAGGCCGCCGGGTTGGTCCGGCAAGTCGCCAAGGACTTGGGCAGGCTTGACGTTCTCGTGAACAATGCCGCCATCGCCGTCGTCGGCACGATCGACAAGTCGCCACCCCAGGCTGAGCTCGACCGGCAACTGACGGTGAACTACGTCAGCGTGGTCGCTGCCATCCGCGCTGCCGCGGACGTGATGACCGACGGCGGGAGGATCATCAACATCGGCTCGGGGGTCGCGACCCGGACTGGGGTTCCCGGCATCGCCGACCATGCTGCAAGCAAGGCGGCGCTGGCGGGCTTCACCCGCGGAGCCGCTCGGGACCTCGCCGGCCGCGGCATCACGGTCAACCTTCTCCAAACCGGTCTGGTCGACACTGAGCTCAGTCGTAGCACTGGCGGCAACCCCGAGCGATTGCTCCAGAGCGTGCCGCTGAAGCGCTTCGGCACGCCCGAAGAGATCGCTGCCGGGGTCCTGTTCCTGGCAAGCCCAGAAGCGTCATACGTGACCGGGGCAGCACTCGACATCGACGGCGGGTTCGGCGCATGAACGCGAAGCCAGCGGTCGCCAACGTCCCAACGGCGGCCGCCAACTTCGATATCGCCGGAATGGCAGCGTACGGGGCCAGCACGGCTGCGTTGGCGTCGCTGGACGCGCGCGTGGGCTTCCAAGTTGCCCCTGCCGGCGTCCGCGTCAACACCGTCCCGCCAGCTACGACTCGAACCGCCGGAGGGCAGATGACGGGCGAGGCGCTCGATCGGTCGTCGCGCTCGCGCCCGCTGGCCGCGTTGCATCTCCCGACGAGATCGCGTTCGCGATCGTGTACCTCGTAAGCGACGAGGCAAGCTTGATCCACGGCGCCGTTCTGTCCGAAGTCGATGGACGCGGTGCCACATAGCCGTTGTCCGATCTGCATGAGAACGCGCGCCATCCCTGCGCGCAGGAGCGGGACCGGAGCGTTTCACCACAACAATCAAGGAGCAGTTGTCCCGATGATCGACACACCTGACTACTTCAACCACTACGAGAACTTCGCGCTGACAAGATCCGACAGCGGAGTCCTGACGCTGCGCTTCCACACCAACGGTGGACCCGTGACATTCACCGGCACGACGCACTCGGACTTCCCGAGGCTGCTCGAGGACATCGCATTCGACCGCGACAACAAGGTGCTCGTCATCACCGGCACCGGCGACCGCTTCATGACAGACATCGACGGCGCCAGCCTCGGCGACATCACCAAGCCGATGGCGTCGGATGTCACCTACATGGAGGGGCGACGCATCCCGCAGCGCCTCGCTGATCTCGAGATGCCGATCGTCGCAGCGGTGAACGGTCCAGCGAGCGTCCACAGCGAGTACGTCCTTATCGCCGACATCGTGATCGCGAGTGACACCACGGAGTTTTCGGACTTCCCTCACCTGACGTTCGGCCTCAACCCCGGCGACGGCCTGCACATCGTGTGGGAGGAAGTGCTAGGCCTCAACCGCGCCCGCTATTACACGCTCACCCAGGGAAAATTCAGCGCGACAGAGGCGAAGCAATGGGGCGCGGTCGCCGAGGTCCTCCCACAAGCCCAGGTGCTGTCACGTGCTCACGAGCTTGCCGAGGGCTTGGCGGCGAAGCCCCAGCTGATGACCAGATACGCCGCCGTCACACTGCGTCAGCGCATCAGCCGTCGCATGGCCGAAGGAACGCTGGTGGGCATGGCGCTTGAAAGCCTTACCGCGGCAAACCTCGCGTACTCGTCTCAGCCGCAGTAGCCGACCAGTTGGCTATCACGGACGTCGATGCCGACTGGGCTGCGACTTCGGAGCGCTGCGTCGGGTTGGACCGGCGGCTCGTCGTCCGGGATACTGTGCTTCTATGAGCACCGTTCGCGCGGGCGCCGGGTCAGTTGGCGCTGCCGATGGTGGCCCGCTCTGGCGCAGGATTGTCGCGCTGTTTGGTCCCTATCGGGCGCGTGTCGGGCTGATCGTTGTCGTGATCGTGATCAGCTCGGGATTGAGCGTCGCGGGAGCGCTGCTGATCAAGGTCGTGTTCGACAAGGCGCTGTTCTCGCCGGGCGGCCCGAACCTGCCGCTGCTGTTCGGGTTGGTGGCCGTGTTGATCGCGATCCCGATCATCACGGGCGTGTTGAACATCGTCCAGACCTACTACACCAACTGGGTCGGCAACCGGGTGATGCGTGATCTGCGCGACCGGCTGTTCGGGCATCTGGAGCGGATGTCGCTGGCGTTCTTCACGGGGACGCGGACCGGCGAGGTGCAGTCTCGGCTTGCCAATGACGTCGGCGGCGTGCAGACGACGATCACCGAAACGGCGTCGTCGGTCGTCTCGAACGTTGTTGTGGTTGCGTCGTCAGTCGTTGCGATGCTGGTCCTGTCACCGACGCTGACGCTGCTGTCAGTCGCGATCGTGCCCGTGTTCGTCGTGTTGAGTAACCGCGTCGGGCGCACTCGCCGACAGGCGCGGCGCGAGACCCAGGTCTCGCTTGCTGAGATGAGCGCGATAACGCAGGAGAGTCTGTCGGTGTCCGGGGTTTTGCTGTCGAAGGTGTTCGGCCGCCAGGATCGCGAGATCGATCGCTACGGCGCCGCGAACGCCAGGCAGGCTGAGCTCCAGGTGCGACAGGCGATGACCGGCCGAGGGTTCTTCGCGGTCGCTCAGGCGTTCTTCGGGATCGCCCCAGCGCTTCTCTACCTGGTCGCGGGTCTCGAGCTGCACGGCGGCGATCGCGGCCTGAGTGCCGGGACGATCGTCGCGTTCACGACCCTGCAGACACGGCTCTTGCTACCGATCAACCAGCTGCTGCAAGTCTCGGTGGATGTGCAGTCATCGGTGGCGCTGTTCGCGCGCGTGTTCGAGTACCTCGACCTGACGCCGGAGATCATTGATCGACCCGCGGCCAGGCAGTTATCCCCCGGGGTCGTGCGAGGAGATGTCGAGCTCGAGCACGTCTCCTTCGCCTACGGACCGGGTGAGGGGTCGGTGCCGAACGGCGATGGGCCGCGACACTGGGCGCTTCGTGACGTGAGCCTGCGCGTCGAGCCGGGGCAGCTCGCCGCGCTGGTCGGTCCCAGCGGCGCCGGCAAGACGACGATCTCCTACCTGTTGCCCCGCCTGTACGACGCAACCAAAGGCGCGGTCAGGATCGACGGGCACGACGTGCGCGAGCTGACGCTCGCATCGATCGCCGACATCTGTGGGGTCGTCACCCAGGAGAGCTACCTGTTCCACGCATCGGTGCGCGACAACCTGCGCTACGGCCGCCCTGACGCGACCGACGATGAGGTCGAGCGAGCGGCTCGTGCGGCGTATATCCATGACCGGATCGTCGAGCTCGACGACGGTTATGACACGGTCGTCGGCGAGCGTGGGTATCGCTTCTCCGGCGGTGAGCGCCAGCGACTGGCGATCGCCCGCGTGATCCTCAAGGACCCAAAGGTGCTGGTACTCGACGAGGCAACCTCGGCGCTTGACACCGAGAGCGAGCGGATCGTCCAACGAGCGCTCGAGTCGGTGATGCAGGGCAGGACTACGATCGCGATCGCACACCGGCTCTCCACAATCCGCGCCGCCGAGGTGATCTTCGTGCTCGACCGAGGAAAGGTCGCCGAGCGAGGCACCCACGATCAGCTCGTCCAAGAGGATGGCCTCTACGCGCGGCTCTACGAGGAACAGTTCGGCTCCGGCGCAGTCCAGGCGTTCTGTTCGGACGGGATCGTGCTCGCCGACGGGCGCTGCGTCCGTTCTGCGACCTCATCCGCCCAACCGCCGCCCGCATTGGTACAGCTCGAAGCGCAGCCCACCTCGAGCGCCTGACGGACAGGCCGAGTCGCCCATCGCCTGCGATCGCGACCAACGCACGCGCAGCGTCGGCACCTAGTTCGTGCTTGCTTCAGCGCGGATGCACCAGCGCCCACCGCGGGCCGGTCCAGTCGAATGCCCACCGAGCTGGTCGCCGCGGCGAGTCGACGCGTAGGGGATAGCGACGCGCCATTTTGGCGGCGTCCGTCGCTCGCCAGATTTGCGAGCGACGATCATCGCTCACGCTGTGAGTCTCAAGACGGATCCACGTTTTTCGGTCCATTCTGCGAGCCCCATCAAGTTCTCAGCCGCGACGGTGTAGTTCACCTCGTTTGGGTGGTTGACCGCTCACCAGAGTGCTCAGAGCGGTCAAGTCGATGTACTGGCGTAACGGCCCGTACTCGACGAAACGTCCGAGCGAGGTTCAATCGGCGGCAAGAAGAGCGCCAGACTGCGCACTCGACAAATCGTGCCGCCCGTGGGGCGTGCACACTGTGCTCGCCGCTCGGGAGAGTCACCACCGCGATCTGCGCGCGACCCTCTCGGCATGCACCCACCCCGGCGGTCTCGCGTCTGTCGTATCTGTCGTCCATCCGAGCCTCGCGTCGTCGATGAGTCGGCGGACCTCCTGGTCGATCAGCCACTGGGTGTCCGCTGAGGTTTCGCCGGTGCCAGGAAAGAGCGGGCCGTTGGCGTCGCTGGGCAGCACCGCGATCGGTCCGAGCTTGTCGCTCATTCCCCACCGTCCGACCATGTGGCGTGCGATCTGGGTGAGCTGTTCGATGTCGGATTCGGCGCCGGTCGTGATCTTGCCGTAGACGACATCCTCCGCGACGCGCCCGCCGAGCGCCACTTTGATCTTCGCTTCGAGGTCGTCGCGCGTGTAGGAGACGCGGTCGGCGTCAGGGGTTGAGAGCGTGACTCCGAGCGCCATCCCGCGCGGGATGATCGAGATCTTCCGAACCGGGTCGGCATCTGGCAGTGAGCATTGCCGACGAGCGCGTGACCGGACTCGTGGTAGGCGGTCCGCTCGCGGTCCTCGGGACTCAGGACGATGCCGCGCGGCGCGCCGAGCATGATCTTCTCCAGCGAGTCGGTGAAGTCGGCCATCGTGCACCTTGTCGTGGTTGCGGCGGGCGGCGAGCAGCGCCGCCTCGTTGGCGAGGTTCGCGAGATCGGCGCCGACCATCCCCGGCGTCGATGGACGCGATCGCGTCGAGGTCGACATCATCGGCCAGCGGGATCGACCGGGTGTGGACCTCCAGGATCTTCGCGCCGTCCGGTCCGGTCCGGCGGCTGCACCGCGACGCGGCGGTCGAAGCGCCCAGGTCGCAGCAGCGCCGGATCGAGGATCTCCGGGCGGTTGGTCGCGCCGAGCACGACCACCGCCTGGTCGGACTCGAACCCGTCCATCTCGGTCAGGATCTGGTCGAGCGTCTGCTCGCGCTCGTCATTGGCGCCGGTCACGGACGCCGAGCCCTGCCGCGAGCGGCCGATGGCGTCGAGCTCGTCGATGAAGATGATCGCCGGCGCCGCCTCCTTGGCCTTGGCGAACAGGTCGCGCACGCGCGAAGCGCCGACCCCGACGATCGCCTCGATGAACTCCGACGCCGCGATCGAGAAGAACGCGGCATGCGCCTCGCCCGCGACCGCCCGGGCGAGCAGCGTCTTGCCGGTCCCGGGCGGCCGGACAGCAGCACGCCGTGGGGCATCCGCCCTCCAAGCCGCAGATAGCGCTCCGGCGTGCGCAGGAAGTCGACGATCTCGGTCAGCTCGGCCTTGGCCTCATCGATCCCGGCGACATCGTCGAACGTGACCCGGATCTTCTCCGGATCGACCCGCCGCGCCTGCGAACGTCCGAAATCACCCAGCCCTCCCAGTCCTCCGGCAGCAGCTTGAGCGCGGCGGGCGAGCAGCACGAACAGTCCGACGAGCAGCAACGTCGGACCGAAGCCGAGCAGGACCTCGCCCAGCAGCGACGTCGCCCGGGTTGGGGTCGGCTCGGCGTTGACCTGGACGCCCTTGGCGTTGGAGCAGGCTCGTCAGCGCTGCGCTGTTCCAGAACGACGGCACCTGGGTTGAGAAGAGCGTCGTCGGCGTCGCCTTGGCCTCGCTTGGCGGATAGCGCAGCGTGACTCGTGAAGGTCCCCTTGATCGTGTCGCCCTTGGAGGTGATCGACTTCACCTGCCCGGCTTGGACCTGATCGAGGAAGTACGGGCTGAACGGGACCTTGACCCGCGGCTGGCCCGCCGTGCTGGAAGAACAGGACCGAGAGCCAGTTGAGCGCCAGCAGCGACGACGAAGAAGAGCCAGAACCTGCGGAGACGGTGCGGCGGCGCGCGGCCTGTGCTGCTCGGGCATGCCGCGCCCGTCCGGCGCGGGTGCCACACGCCACCCACCGTCATCACGGGGCATCGAAGCCTTGAGGTGCACTGCTCAGCCGCCTCGTGGGCTGCTTACTTCGGCGGCGTGTGGATCGACCTCCTGACCGTTGGCGGTCAACTTCACGTCGATATTGCCGCGCGTAGCTTTGGAGTAAGGGCAGACCTCGTGCGTGGCGGCGACAATCCGAACCGCGCGCTCGGGATCAGGCACCTGCGGTAGCGTCACATGAAGTTCGACGGCGAGCGTGTAGCCGCGGGCATCGTTCGTCACGAGGCTGACGCGGCTGTCGATCGAGACGTCCCCGACCTCGGCGTGTTCGCGCCGGCCGACGACGCCGAGAGCACTTTCGAAGCACGCCGCGTAGCCGACTGCGAACAGCTGCTCCGGATTTGTACCACCTCCGGGCCCGCCCATCTCGACTGGCGTGCGCAACTGCAGGTCCAGCGCTCCGTCGAATGTCAGGCCGTGGCCCTCCGTTCGGCCTCCCGTGACCGTCGCCGCCGCCGTATAGAGGGTCTTCGCCATTGCTCACTCCGTTCGAATCGGGGATTGACTTCGTCTTCTTCGACCGCTCGGGAGGGTTGCCCCTGCCGTCCGGAGCGCTTGTCTAGCCGACCGGTGTGGATCGGCTCTAAATGAGCGGCCTGGGAGACCACGCGGCCGCTCCCGGCGCCAGTCCCACGTTCGTGATCGCTGCGGGTGGTATCTCCAAAGGAGATCAGCCACCTTAGCCGTCGGCCTGCGGTCCAGATCGATCGTGCTTGGAGAACGAGGAAGCACAGAACGGCGCAGAGTAACCAGATGCTGTTCACGGATTAGTTGTCCCCAATCGACGGCCGAAGCCGTTAGGACTTATCACCGCAACGCGAGATCTGCTCAGGACGGCCACCGAGCGCCCACGCTCCTCTTTGCTTCGCAACTGCCCGCGTGCAGACGTGGCACTGCTCTCGTGCCGCGGCGCCTTCGGTTGGGGCATTTGCCCGCGTGCAGCGCATCGACAGCGACAGTGGCGCGCAAGGCGGCGCTGCGCTACAGGCGGAGCACGAACAGGGAGAGCGACGGCTTCGCCGGCATGGTCGGCGAATCGATGCGCACCGGGTTCATCTGCCGCGATTGTGATGACTCCTGGTCTGCGCATGGACGGACTGTTCATTGTTGGGCCAGGACGCTGGCTGGTGAGAGGTGAGCGGCGCGCCAGGCGGGGTAGATGCCGCCGAGGAGTCCGAGGAGGACGCCGACGAGCAGTCCCCGGCCGAGGTCCCAGGCGGTGATCCGCGGGGTTACGAAGGTTTGGGCTCCGAGTGCGTTGACGAGGAGTTGGCCGCCGACGATGCCGAGGAGCAGTCCGATCGCGGCGCCGAGGATCGTGATAACGATGCTCTCGATGAGCACGCGGCTGGCGACCTGGGGGCCGGTGAAGCCGACGGCGGAGAGCAGCGCGAATTCTGAGCGGCGTTCGATCACGGCCATCAGCATCGTGTTCGCGACGGTGATCCCGCCGAGCACGAGCGCGAGCACGACGATCACGAGCCCGAACTGGAAGATCAACTCTCCGCTAACGCCGGCACGGGCGGCCTGCTGGGCGTCAGAGATGATCTGGATCCCGGGGAAGCGTTTGCTGATCGTGCGCTGCGCGGCTGCCGGCGTCGTCGCCGGATCGAGCTTGACGACGATGCTGGTTGTCTCGCCCGGGAGGCCAGTGAGCGCCTGTGCAGTGGCGAGCGGGATGAACGCGCCGGCGTCCTGGAACGAGATTCCGCTGTGGTAGACGCCAGTGACATGCAGCCGCCGGTGATCGATCGTGACGGTCTCGCCCGGTACGGCGTGCAACTGCCCCGCGAGCGTGTACCCAAGGGCGATCTGGGACCCGGATGAGTACACACCCCCACCGCTGTAAACCAGACCGTCCGACACAAAGCTGTGCGGGTCGGCGCCGAACACGATCGAACCCGGAGCCTTCGGAACGCCGTCGACGAGCAAGACTAGTGGTGTAGCGGAGGCGATCCCCGGGGTGTGTTCAAGCCTAGGGAGGAGATTGGTCGAGAGAATCGAGGTGGTCGGGTCGGCTGCGTCCGCTTGGAACAGGCCGAGCTGTGACGGGCCGAGGTTCACCAGCTCGCCGGCGCTGTGCTGCACCCCGCCGACGACGGCGAGTAGCGCGATGATCGTCGCGATTCCCAGCGCGGTCCCGAGCGCGGTCAATGCCGTGCGCCCGGGCCTGCCGCGCAGCGTGCCGAGCGTCTGCACGAGGGTGCTCATCGCGCGCTCCCTGACAGGGCGGGCTCGCTTTCTACCGCTAGGTGCCCGTCGTAGAGGCGCGGCTCCCGGTCGGCATACTCAGCCGCTGCAGGGTCGTGGGACGCGGCAATCACGGTCGCACCGGATCGCACCGACGCGTCGGACAGCAGCGCCCACACTCTGCGAGCGGCGACGCTGTCCAGCGACCCCGTTGGTTCATCGGCCAGGATCAGCCGAGGGCGGCCCGCGAGTGCACGCGCGATCGCGACCCGCTGACGCTCTCCGCCGGAAAGCTCCGACGGTCGGGCGCCTGCACGCCCTCCGAGCCCCACCTGCTCGAGCAGCTCCAACGCCCGCACAGCACGGTCACGACGCGGCACTCCGGACGCCATCAGTGGCAGCTCGACGTTGTCGCGGGCGCTGAGCGCCCCGAGCAGGAAGTGCAGCTGGAACACGAAACCGACCGTGACGCGGCGGAACACGGCCGGGTGTGTGAGCTCGGCGACCGAGATCCCGTCTACCATCACGCGGCCGCGCGTCGGCCTGTCCAAGCTGCCGATCAGCTGCAACAACGTCGTCTTGCCCGACCCCGACGGGCCTGTCAGCGCGACCATCTCGCCCGGCTGCACGACCACGCTCACATCGTCAAGGACCCGCGCTCGCCCGTGCGTTCGGGAGAGACGCTCGACGATCACCTCGGCTCCGGACATCAGCTATGCCCTCGTCGTCACAGCCCAGTCGAGATCGACCGTGCCGTACCTGGTCGTCACGATCACCCGCAGCGTCAACGGATAGCCGACGGCCTCGCGCGGGAAGTCCAGCGTGTCGCGGTACACACCGCCACTAAAGGAATGCCCGGGTTGATGTGAGACGACCGACCCGTCGTAGAGGTACTCATAGCGCACACTGCCGCTCAGCATGGAATCGCCGCGTGTCACGGTGACCGTGATCGGCCACGGCTTGCTCGCGGTGGGCGTGTGGTTCGGTGCCCTCAGATGTGCGCTGAACGCGGCTGCCGAAGCGGCCGCCGGAACGATCAGCGCGGCTCCGATAAGCAGCGGCAAGGCGCCCTTCCACAGCGGTCGGCGATTGCGGCCAAGGTTGATAGACGTCATGACAACTTTCCAACGTGGATCGGGGCAGTTGCTCCGGCGGAGCCGGTCGGAAAGCCCGAAGGCGAGCCTTTATCCGGCCACGGCAGGCGCATTTCAGGGCACGCTCTCCGCACGCGCAAAGCGCGGGATTAGTCGAGTAGCCGCTCCACCCAGGACACCGCGGCGCTCGCTGTCGTCAAGCTCAGCGGTGCTCTCGAGCTGACGGAGGCCAGCGATCGAGATCGCGTCGCGCGGGTACGGATAATCGGTCCCCAACACGACGTTTTCGAGCCCGGCAACCGATCGAAGCATGTGGAGCACCGGGTCGCTGAACGCTGATGCCGTGTCCCAATAGAGACGAGGGAGGGCACTGGCGAGCGCTCCACGCTCCTGCGCACCTGGGATCACGTCCATTTCGTCGACGATCTCAAAGCGCGAGGCGACGAATGGGATCGTGCCGCCGGCGTGCGCGAACACGTATTTGACGTCCGGTGTTCGGGCGAACGTGTTGCTGTAGTGGAGCTTCGCGATCGCGCGCGACGTGTCGACTGGGTAGTCGAGGAGTGCATCAGGGAGACCGAGGGTGTGCGCGATTGGATCGGGGGACGCGGTGGGATGGACGAACACGACTGCGCCTCGGCGTTGCAACTCCGCAAAGACTGGATCGAAGCGACTGTCACCGAGATAGCTCCCACCGGCGTTGGTCATCAACGAGACCCCGTCTAGTTCGAGCACGTCGAACGCGTACGCGATTTGTTCGAGCGACCCGTCGACATCGGGCAGCGGCAGTGCCGCGAATCCTCCGAACCGGTCCGGACGGTTCCGTTTGATGTCGGCGAGGTACTCATTGACCTGGCCGGCAAGCTTCAGCGCCGCCGCGTTGTCGCCGAAGTGCACCCCAGGCGTGCTGATCGATGGTACTGCGACATCGATCTTCGCCTCGTCGAGGTATGCGATCGCGCCATCAAGACTCCAGCGCGGGGGAGTGATGCCGCCTGCCGCATTCCCGTCCTCGTTCGAGGCCTCCCAATAGAAGTCTGGAATGACGTGCTGGTGAAGGTCGACGATGTAGCTCATTCTTTGAGCAGGCGGTCGTTGATGACGATCTCGATGATCGCGGGGACCGTCTCGACACGCGCCCAGTCGCGCTGCAACTCGGACGCGAGCGAGACCCAGCTGATCGGCTGCGCGCCGGCTTGGACGACGCGGTCGAGTCCGGCGCGGTGCGCTTCGAGCGACGTGCCGCCGATGGCGTCCACGACTGGATAGACCTCATAGCCCTCGCGAAGCGCGTCGAGCGCCGCGAACGACATGCAGACCTCGGTCCACAACGCACAGAAGATGAGTTTCCGACGCCCGGTCGCATGGACGGCTTGCACGAACTCGGTGTCCTCCCAGGAGTTGACGCTCGTGCGGTCGAGCGGAGGGCTGTCCTCGAGCAGCTCGGCGAGCTCGGGAACGGTCGGCTGTTGCTGGCCTGATGTGACGTTGACGGTTGAGTGAACGATCGGCAGTCCGAACGTCGTGACCGCGCGGACGGTCGACACGATGTTCTTGCGCAGCAGATCCTGATCCATCGAGCGGACCGTCGCGAACTGCGACGGCTGGTAATCGATCAGAACGAGCGCTGCGTTCTGCGGGGTGATGAGATGGTCTGCGACCGGGTCGCGAATCGCTTGGCTAGTCATTAGGCACCGCCTTCCTCTTTGTTGCGGCTTGGCTGGACAGCTCAGGGCGGTCCGTCCGGGTTCCTATAGCGATCGATCGAGGGCCTCCACGAACGGGGGCCTCCTTGGAGGCCCTCACCGATCGAGCTGCCATGCAGCTACACGGTGGCGTGTCGCTGCAGCACGGAGTCAAGGCTGGTTTCGTCATTGGTCGACCTGGCCAATCTCCCAACGAATCAGGTGAGCCGTCGTCACTGGATCCCGGTGATCCACGCCGCCGTTGAACGTGACGCGATCGCCGTCGCGGTTGATCGTCCTGGATGTGAAGGTCAGTTCGGGGGTGGTCTGGGCGTCGAAGAAGTCCGGGCCCTACAAGGTGCGCGGAGGTTCTCGTCCTTGACCTGAACGGAGGCGACCTTCGCGGAGCCGGTCAGCACGCGCCGGCGAAGGCGGCGTCGAAATCACCGAACGTTCCGTGGAAGGTGCCCGCCATGTACTCGACGACGAAACCGATGCTCGAATGGAGCTTGTCAGCCTGCCATGTGCCGGCGGGCAGCGCTTGAACGTCGGTGGCGCTCATTTGCCCGTTGCCCCCTTCGGACGATCGTTGGCGATTGGTGGAAGGTCCCGCCCGGAGTCGAGCGAGCGCGGCAGCTCACCGTCCGATCGCCACGCCTTGGCGCGCGATGTGCGCGTGGACGAACCGCACGGCCATCGCTCCCTCGCCGACGGCCGTTGCGCATCGCTTTGTCGAGCCGGCACGGACGTCGCCGGCCGCGTAGACCCCCGGCACGCTTGTCTCCAGCAGGTCGTCGCGACCGATCCGCGGGCCGGTGAGGACGAATCCGTCCTCGTCGCGAGCGATCGACTCGTCGAGCCAGTCGGTGCAAGGGTGTGCGCCGAGAAAGTAGAAAGAGGAACAGGTAGGAAAAGGGCAGGCGCTGACCGCCTGTCAGTGTGACGGCTTCGACCTGCCCGTTCTGGCCGTGAAGTTGTGCGATCTCGCTGCGGTCACGGACGGCGACACGGTAGCGCTCGAGTTCTCGTACTAGGTAGTCAGACATCGTTTCGCGCAGGTCCGCGCGACGGTGCAGGAGCGTCACGAGCGCGCCTCCACGCGCGAGCCACACAGCGGCTTGGCCGGCCGAGTTTCCCCCACCAATGACCGCGACGCGCGAAGCGCCGCAGAGCAGCTGCTCGGGCGGTCCCGCCGCATAGAGACGGACAGTCCCTCGTATTCGGAGAGGCCCTCGAGTTCCAGGCGTCGGTAGCGCGCGCCGGTCGCAAGCAGGACCGCACTGGCGGTTATCTCGTGGCCCTCGGCGAGCCGGACGAGGTGCCCGCTCTGCCCCGGCTCGAGCGAGGCCGCCCGATAGGGTGATGCCGTGCGCAACGAAGGTTGCGAGCAGCAGATCGCTGAGTGGCCCGTGATCGAACAGCAGCGAGCGCAGCGTATCCCGCTCCACGGCGATGTAGCGCAGCGGCCCCCTCGCGAGCGCCGTCACGAACACGGTCTGGCCCGACAGCAGATTCACCTCGCCGAGGAACTTCGAGGCGCCGTGTCGGGCGATCTCGTTGCCCGCGGCATCCAAGACGGCGACCTCACCGTCAACGATCGCGACGAATGGGTAATCACGATCCCCGACCTGGTAGAGGACATCGCCGGCGTTGGCCGTCCGCTCCTCGCCGATCTCGGCGAGCGTGGCCAGCTGGGCCTCTGAGAGGGAAGGGCTGTCTGCGATCGGGTTCAAGGAACACGGATCAGGTTGTGGCCCGCCAGCGGAGCACCGACCTGCTGCATCTGGCCGCCCTCCCGCAGTCCGCCGAGGTCAACGGCGAAGAAGCCGGCGTTTTCGAACAGCGCCACGACGGCGGATTTGGCGTCGGCGTCGTCACCCGACAGGAAGATCACCCGCTGGCCGCCAGCCTGTTGCGGGTCGGATCCGAGTACGGCGGCCACGAGGGTGTTGGCTGCCTTGACCACGCGCGCGGGGACGACGAGATCTGCGACGACCTCGCTGGATGTGCGCCCGTCGAGATCGCTGGGATCGAAGTCGTTGGTCGGGTCGATCACAATCCGCCCATCCCAGTCAAGCCCCTGGACTGCCTGCGGGACCTGCGGCCACATCACCGCGAGTACCACGATGTCCGCAGCTGCTGCGTCCCTCGGCGTCCCGGCGGACACCCCGCCGCCGAGCGCCTCGACTACTGAGGTCAGCGACTGCGGGCCTCGGCTGTTGGCCAGCACGACCTGCCGGTCGGCACGGAGCGCGGTCTTTGCCATCGCCTGACCGATCCGGCCCGCGCCGATGATCCCGACGGTCTTGACGTCTGCTGTTTGCATCAGGTTCCTTTCTCGAACTCGCGCTTCACCCGACGCGAGCGGCGCCGACTGTCGACGCCCGAGGCTTTCGCGCTCGCTTGGAGGCTGACGTGTTCGCTCTTCGGGTCGACGCGCGGGGCGTCTTTCTCAGCAGTCATCCGGCTACCAACCTTGGCTAGACGCTCAGGCCTTTCGGAGCCACCGTGCGACGGATCGGCCCAGGCTCACTTGCGTAGACCGTCTTCGCGATCCGCTCGGCAATCATGATCGTCGTGGGGTTGATGGCCACCGACGGAACGACTGGCATGATTGATGCGTCGACGACGCGAAGTCCGTCGATTCCCTTGACGGCGCCGCGTGAGTCAACGACCGCCCATGGGTCGTGGGGTCCGCCCATCGGCGCCGTTGCGACGGGGTGGCCGTAGGAGGCCAGGTTAGAGGCGATCGTTTCTGCGAGCTGGTCGTCCCCAACTGCGTCGCCTGGCATCATCTCGAGCTCGAGGAACTGAGCGAGCGCCGGATTGCGGCCGATCTTGCGGGCCAGCTTCACCCCTTCGAGCATGCGGCGTGCGTCCCTGTCCTCGGCCAGGAAGTTGCAGTCGATCACTGGCTGCTCGCGTGGGTCCCGGCTGCGTAGGGTGAGCGTTCCGCGGGAGTCGGGCTTGACGACGGCAACGCTCAACGCGACAGCCCCGCCGGTCGGGCTGTACTCGGGAGGCATGAGGTGCGTGACGGCTATGTGCATGTCCAGTTGCTCGCCGCGGGCTTCGCTGGACTGCCTCCACAGCAGCGCACCGACCGACGGTCGCATGTCAAGCGCATCCGTTTTCAGCGCGTACGCGTTGTAGTAGAACGGCTGGTCTTGAAGTCGCTGCCCGACCGGCAGGTCGGCCACGACGTCAATGCCGAGCTCCGCCAGATCAGCGGCCGGGCCGACCCCCGACCGCA
Organism: uncultured Solirubrobacterales bacterium; assembly: GCA_963709135.1. Taxonomy (GTDB): domain Bacteria; phylum Actinomycetota; class Thermoleophilia; order Solirubrobacterales; family Solirubrobacteraceae; genus Palsa-465. The sequence goes on from CAVPVI010000023.1 coordinate 47,433, forward strand.
GCAGGATCGCCGGGCTCCCGTATGAGCCCGCGGAAAGGATCACCTCGCCTGCATGAATCTCAGCGCCGCTCGCCGTCACAACGCCAGCCGCCCGTCCTCCGTCAAACAGGACGCGCGCGATGAGCACGTCGCCCGAGATCTTGAGGTTGGGGCGGTTGCGGACCTCCTCGGTGAGATAGACTAGGCCGTTGTTCTGTCGTACGCCGTCGACGACGTTGACCGGGTACGCCCCGACACCGCTCGGATTCGACCCGTTGAAGTCCTCGACCCGGGGGAACCCCTCCATCGCGGTTGCGTCGATGAACCCCCGCAGCGAGCTGGTCAGCTCGTCGTATTTCTGCTGGCGTATCGGGAACGGTCCTGTACGCCCGCGGTTTGTGTCGTCGCCGTCGGGCGTGTTCTCCATCTCCCGGTACGTTTCGAAGACGTCCTCGATCGACCAATCGTCAAGACCGTGTTGTTGCCAATCGCGGATGTCGGCGGGACGTGCGCGCATCGCCACCGTGGCGTTGTGGGCCGAGCAGCCGCCGAGCACCTTGGCCCGCGGGGCTGCGATCTCCGGGGAGGCCGGTCCACCGCGGACGGTGAGGCCCCATTCATGCTCCGGGTTGGCCGGCACATGCGCGGGGTCCCGCAGGTCGTTCGGGTAGCCATCGACGCCATAGGCAGGACCTGCCTCAAGCAGCAGGACAGAACGGGTCGGGTCCTGGCTCAGGCGGCAAGCAAGGACACCGCCCGCCGAGCCTCCTCCAACGATGATTACATCAGCGCGACCGGCGCGACCATTCCCGGTATCGGACATGGATCTCGTTCTCCTTGAGCGGATAGCTCGCTTGCGAATCGTCACGAGCCGATAACTCGCTTGCGTATCGTCACGAGCGCGCCGGCGAGGTGCCATCGCCAGATCCCGGTGATCCGGTCGTCAACCAGCACGAAGCGCGGCGATCGACGCCCACCTCTCAGCGTTTCTAGCGAACTCATAGACGCCCTTACGGAACACGCCCTCAGGATCCGTGCTGCTTGTCTTCGGCAGCAAAGGGCGCCGCGTGAGGGTTGGCCGATTGGGCTGCTCGCGCTCAGCGTCACGGGGGCGCAGGGCCAATCTCCCCGCGCCGCTCCGGCAAGCGCACCAGGCTTGAGAGGCGAAACGCCGGCTACGAGTGGTACGGCTCTGGTCAACTCGCCAGATCCGGGCGATGACGGGTCACCCTGCGCTCCTCGAACATGAGCGGACATGTGGACTTCGCACGATCAGCCGGGACCGGGAAGGACGGACTCCTCTTGGCCAGTAGCGATGATGTTGGACGGGCTTCAGGACGACTACATCGACTGGCGGGCGAGTGCCACGGCGGTCGCAGACGCCTACGCGCGGTGGTCGTCCGCGTCCGGACTCGAGCGCGCCGTGCGGTTTGCGGCATATACGGCGACGCTCGACCAGGAGGAAATGACGGCCGCTGCGTATGCGAAGGCGCTGACGGACCTTGCGCTGTGGCTCCAGCGCTCGCCGTGTCACCGAGGATCTTGAGGGCGCGGGATACCGCGACCGCCCGGCCCGCCCGCCACGCACGCCGGCCAGCAGCCGATCGATCACCTCCCGCTCGCCTCGCGGTCGATCAACTCTCCCGACGAAAACCGGTCCACCCATCGGGCCAGCATGCCTGAAAGCTCGGGTCACGACTAAGGAATCAAGGATCCGAACGTACCGCGGCCGCGCGATGATCTACAACAGCGTGAAGAGCAGGCATGCCGAAACAGACTTGGTGGGCTGCCCACGCGGAGGCTCTGCCCGGTGCACTCGTGGTGCGGGACCGGTCCTGCCGGGCGCGCGGACGCCAATCGCGGCTCCAACACGGCAAAGCCGTCCATCCTCCGCGGTGCCGACGGGTCCTTGTATTTCCGAACGTCCCGTCGGGCCTCTGCGCGACACTCCCTCACGAGGGGCGACGTGTCGGCTCTCACGCCGCGACCTCTCGCCGAAAGGTGGTGGGTATGAACGAGTTGCTGGCGCTGGGTCGCCGGAATCGTTCTGCCGACGTCGGAATGAGCGCTGATCGGACCGGGCACCGCGTTGTAGTGGCGGATGATGACGTCTTGCTGCGGGAGGGCCTGTCTGGGCTGCTCGAGCGCGCAGGGTTCGAGATCGCAGGTCAGGCGGGCGATGCCACAGAGCTGCTGCGCCTCGTTCGCGATGAAGAGCCCGACCTCGTGATCGTCGATATTCGCATGCCGCCCAGGCAGGAGACAGAAGGCCTCGAGGCGGCTCGTGTGATCAGGCGCGAGCAACCCGAGGTCGGAATCCTGGTGCTGTCGGCGCACGCCGAGGTCGACGAGGCTATGGAGCTTCTGGCAACCGGTCGGGGCATCGGCTATGTGTTGAAGAGCCGGGTCACCAGGGTCGACGACTTCATCGACACGGTCGATCGCGTGATCCACGGCGGTTCGGTGGTCGATCCTGAAATCGTGCAGGAACTGGTGCATGTGCGCCACCGCGAGGATCGGCTCGAGCGGTTGACTCAACGCGAGCGGGAGGTCCTGGGACTAATGGCCGAGGGGTCCTCGAACGCCGGTATCGCAAAGCGGCTGTGGGTCACCGAGGGCACCGTCGAGAAGCACGTGCGCAGCATCCTCTCGAAGCTGCGCCTAGCGGAGACACCCGACGACCATCGTCGGGTGCTCGCTGTGCTGACATTTCTTGACTCACGCTAGTGTGGCCCGCCGGCCGTGTCGGCGATGGTCAAACGGTTAGCCCGATACCGGCAGTGCGATGTGCAGCTTCGTACCACCGCTTGGAGGGCTGTGCAAGGTGAGCGTCCCACCCAGAGCCTCGACGCGATCGGCGAGTCCGACGAGGCCGGACCCGAGCGCGGGATTGGCGCCGCCCACTCCGTCGTCTTGCACCGAGACGCGCAGATCGCCGTCGATTACCTCGGCATCGACTCTCACGAGCGAGGCATGTGCGTGCTTGGCAGCGTTCGTTAGCGCCTCCGCGACGGCGTAGTAGGCCGCCACCTCGACTGGCTCAGGTAAGCGCTCGCGTGCCCGCACGTCGAGCTCGACTGGGACGGCGGATCGGCGTCCGAGCGCTTTGAGCGCCGGCCCTAGCCCGCCACGCGACAGGATAACCGGGTGCAACCCCCTGGCGGTCTCGCGGAGGTCGTCGAGGACTCCGTCGAGGCCTGACGCGATCTCCTCCACTTCCAACTTGACGGCTTCGGCTGGTGGTGCCGTTACCGTCTCGAGTGCGCGCAGCTTCATCGTCATCGTGACGAGTCGCTGTTGCGCACCGTCGTGGAGGTCTCGCTCGATTCGTCTGCGCGTCTGGTCAGCGGTCGTGACGATACGGGCCCTCGAGGCAAGCAGCTCAGCGCGGCTCTCCGCATTTGCGATGGCGGTCCCCACGAGGTCGGTGAACTGTGCCACACGGGCCTCGTCGTGCCCCGAGGGCGGGCCGCCAATCCAGTTGCAGGTCATCACACCCCAGAGTCGTCCTTCGACCACGATCGGAGCGCCGACGCCTGAACGAAGACCGCTGGCACGCAGGCGCTCGACGTTTGGCCCAGAGGCATGCTCAAAGTTGTCGGTGCGAGTGGTGCGGCCGGAGCGCCACACCTCGACGGTTGGACTGTCGCCGACTAGCGGGATCCGCGAACCCACCTCAATCCCGGTCGCGCCGAGCGCCGCCAAGAGTGTGCCGAAACCGTCAGCTCCAAAGCGAATCAGAGCGGTCGCGTCGGCGGCCGCGACCGCGTGCAACTCAGCGACGGTCGCGGCGAAGACATCGTCCGGCGATCCGCCGCGCGCGACAGCCGTGGCCACTCGCCGCAATGCCGCCTGTTCCTCTTCGAGGTGTTTGCGTTCGGTGACGTCCCGTGCTGCTGCGTATATCACCGTCTCACCGGGCGCAGACCGGGCGCTCCACTGCAACCAACGCACCGAACCGTTCTTGTGGACATAGCGGTTCTCGAACTCAACTATTTCTCCCCCACGCAACAGCACTTCCGCCGCCCGAAGCGTTTGCGATCGGTCGTCAGGGTGCACGAACTCAACGTAAGGACGCGAACGTAACTCTTCACCCGAATAGCCGAGGGTTCGTTCGAATGCAGGGTTCACGCGCTTGAAATATCCCTCGAAGTCGGCGACCCCGATCAGGTCGGAGGATAGGTTGAAGATGCGGTCCAGCTCGGCCTGTGCTCGGGCTCGTCGCGCAGCGTTGAGTCCGAGCGCTCCCGCGAGGCCGGCGAGGACGACCCCGACGGCGAGGATGATCCAAGGCATGGCTTCAGCCGTTCCGTTTACGGATTGCTGTGGTACGGCGACAGCGAATCGCTCCCCCGCTTGCTGGAACGTCATGGCGACCGTGGTCCCGCCGAGAGGATTCGTCGTGATGGCCTCGCCGACCGCGAGCTGTGCGCCCGGCGTGGCCGCGGCCGCGAGCAGCGTCGCGTCCGGGACGAAAAGCGCCACATACCCCGGACGGAGCACCTCGTCGATCAGATTCGGCGCTGACGCGACGAGGAAGAGTCCGCGCGTCCCGGCTACTTCGCCCATGGCGGTCGCGGCCACATCGTTGAGGCGCGTCGCGCGCTCGAGTGCGACCGCCATCCCTGGTACGCCGCTCAGGTCGACCCCGGCCAGGGACAACGGGGCGAATCCGGAGACCAGCGTCGCCGGCAGGTAAGACGAACCCGATCCGTTGGGCACGACGCTGTACTGCCCGTCTGGGGACACGATCGGCCTGCCAGTGCGCTGCTCGTACGCCTCCCGCTGTGATGCCAGTACCTGCTCGACCCACGCCGCCGCCGGGAAGCCTGCGGGGCTTAGCCACCAGAATGCATTTCTTGAGAACTCCGCGTTCGTGACGCCGCTATCGCCGGCGTCGGTCATGAACCGGCTCAGGCTTTCGGTGAGCGACACCGCTTGGGCGACGCGGTCACCAACCTGCGCCGCCGCGACCTCGGCGCGATGCTCCGAGTCCCGTCGTGCGTCGTGCTCGGCAACTACGCGGGCGATGATGAAGCAGGCGACGGTTAGTCCGATAACCAGCGCTATCGGTGCGATCTGCCGCGCCCGCAAACGGTAAACCGCCGAGGAACCGATTCTGGTGCTCTTCGATTTCCGGGGCAAGAGAAGCTCCGGCTAGGGCTCACCGACTGCCGCTGACGCGATGTTCTGACAGTTTGCGAGCGCTGAATCGATCGTTTCCCTGCCGCTGATCACCGCGGCGAACAGCCCGGTGCACTGGTTGCCGACATCTTGAAACTGGGGGATCCCGACGTATTGAACGCCTGGAGTGCCGGGCCGATTGCTCGTGCCCGGATCGTCGACCGGCGCCGACTCGATCGCCTCGAGCGTCGGTTTGATGAACGCGCGAGCGGCCTGCCGGTACTCCGGGATCTCGTACGTCGAGCGGCGAGTGCCTGGTGGGATCGCTGCCCACCCGCCCGGGATTCTCGGCCCGGCCTCCTCGATGTACTGCGGTCCGGTGGCCCAGGCGATGTACTTCCAGTCCAGGCTCCTCTTGCTCGAAGTTGTCGGAACGGCGAACGCCCAGGACCACAGCCACCCCGAGGCCCTGGTTCGCTCGACCGGTGCGGGGGCGTAGCCGTTCTCGCCCTTCACCGGGCTGTTGCTGGCCTCGAGGAGGCCAGCCGCGACCGTCGCGTCGTACCACATCGCGACCTTGCCGTTCAGATACCGTGCGAGGCACTCGTTGTAGCTAGCACTGGCAGCATCAGCCTCGCCCGCGTCCCTTACGAGGTCGACGTAGAACTGGAGCGCCTGCCGAAACGCCGGCTGATCGACCATCGCCTTGTCGACCGAGCCATTTGCCTTCGCCGACCACCACGTTCCGCCGAACGTGTTCAGCACAGTGGTGAACGTTGCACCGAGCTCGCCCCAACCTGGCTTCCCGCGCAGGCAGATGCCGGCCATGCCCGGGCGGTTGATCTGGCGGGCGATAGCGGCGACCTGCTCCCAGGTCGGGTTCGCAGGCATCTTGATCCCGGCCGCCCTCAGCACGTCCTCACGGTACATCAGAAATGACGACTCGCCGTAGAACGGAGACGCAAAGAGCTTACCGTCGTACGACAGCGAATCGCGTATCGACGGGATGATGTCGCCCAGCCTGTAGGCCCTGTCCGAGGCGGCCATGGGCGTCAGATCGAGGATGTAGCCATCCTTGCCCCACTGCGGCGCCTCGTATGGTCCGATCATCACCACATCGAACTGACGGTTGCGAGCGGGCACATCGCTCGAAACGACCTCGCGTAAGGTGTCTTCGTCCAGGGTCGTGTAGTTCACCCGAATGTGGCTCTGGGCAGTGAAGAGCGATGGCGTGAGACGCGCGAGGTCCTCTGTGTTCGGGGTGTCGACGAGCGCGACATTGATCGCGTCAGCGCCATTCGACTTGCGAGCTTCATGCTTGGCGCCCCCGCAGCCGGCCAACACCGTCGCTCCGACGGTGACGAGAAGCGTGATCCAGGCAACCCGCCACGTCCAGTGCACGGCGCTCGGGGAAGAAATCGCCGGCGACGTCCACGCTCCGGGATTGTTCAGCTCTGAATTGCTCACGGACTTCGAGGGACCTGCGTTCCGCGATTCTCGGCGTGGTCACGGAGTAGATCGTCGATCGCTGCGCGTGAAACGACCGACTTCGGAAGGAACCCGACGGCAGGACTATCGGCGAGGAGTTCCCGCAGGTCCTTCTCAGCGTAGGCCGAAATCAGGATGACCGGTACCGGCTCGGCGGTCATAGCAAGGGCACGGGCGACATCAAGGCCGCTCTCGGTGCCGAGGTCGAAGTCCACGAGAGCGAGGTCAGGCCGATCGGATGCAGCTATGGCGAGCGCATCGCGGCTGTTCGCAGCCACTCCAACGACGCACATACCCTGACGTTGCAAGAGATCGCGCGCTTCGCTCAGATATACCGGATTGTCGTCGACGATCAAGCAGCGCCTAGACATGACGGAAGCATCCCAGTCCTCGGATGCCAGCGCCATTGCCGCTAGCAGGAAAATCGTCGGCCGGGCGGAGATCGGTGCTCCAGCTAGCTGCAAGGCCGATGATTGCGCTCGCCGGTATACCAAGAGTGGCGGTGGTCGCAATGACGGTTGGTCGAACTTGTGGAAGAGTAAGCGGCGTCGTTCGGGTCCCGTACCCGGTTCGACGACCTACCTAATCGCGTAATCGACTAGGGGAACCGCATGAGCAGCTTGAGGATGATCCAGCCTGCGGACCGCCCGCAGCACGTGACCTTAAAGGACGTTTCATTCCGCAGGGGTCCGCTTGATCGCAGTGATGTCCTCGAGTTGCTGGATCGCGCTGTGACCAAGCGGGTGACGGTCATTTCGGCGCCGCCGGGAAGTGGGAAGACCTCGCTGTTGCGGGCGTGGGCTGACCGCTCGAGCGATCTTCGCCGCGTTGCGTTCGCGTCGGTCGACCGCGACGAGCAGAACCCGCAGCGGTTCTGGTGCGCGGTCCTCGACGCGATCCGCTGTCCGGCGCCTTCGATTGATCCAGAGACCCAACCTGCGGCGGTCGCCGCGCTCGATGTCGACCAGGTTATCGAGAGGGTCCTGTCGGAGGTCGCTGAGCAAGCCGAACCCTTCGTGCTGGTCGTGGACGATCTCCACGAGCTGAAGTCGTCTGAGGCGGTCAGGCAGCTCGAGCATCTGCTCGAGATCCTGCCGAGCGCTGCGCGTGTCGTGTTGTCGTCTCGCCGGGATCCGACCCTCAGGCTGCATCGGCTCAGGCTTGCCGACGAGATCGCCGAGATCCGGGCCGACGATCTCCGGTTCACCGAGCGTGAGACGCGTGAACTGCTTGCGGCGTCCGGGATCGGTTTGTCCGACGCCGCGGTGGTCGCGTTGTACGAGCGGACGGAAGGTTGGGCGGCTGGCCTGCGTCTGGCGGTGATCTCGCTCAGCGGTCATCCGGATCCTGAACGTTTCGTGGCTGAGTTCTCGGGTACCGACCGGGCGATTGGGGAGTACCTGCTCGCCGAGATGCTTGAACGTCAGCCAGACGATGTCCGCGGCATGCTGCTGCGAACGTCGGTCGTCGACCGAGTCAACGGTGAGCTCGCCGATCTGCTGGCGGGCCGGCCGGGCTCCGAGCAAATGCTGCTGGAGCTGGAGGACGCCAATGCTTTCGTCGTGTCGCTCGACGCCCAGCGCACCTGGTTTCGCTACCACCAGCTTCTGGCGGACTTCCTGCGCCTGGAGCTCCGCCGCACGTTGGCCGATGAGGTCGCTGACCTCCACCGCCGGGCTGCACGGTGGTTCGCCGACCGCGGGGAAGTCGTCGAGGCCGTGCGACAGACGCTCGCTGCGGGCGACTGGCCTGATGCCGCCCGGCTCGTCGCAGACCACTCGTTCAGGTGGGTGCTCGACGGGCAGGCGGGAACGATCAGCGCGGCGCTGCAGGCATTTCCTGAGGGCGCATTAGCCGATCATCCTGACCTGTCGCTGGCTCACGCAGCAGATGAACTGAACCAGGGACGGTTGGACGAGGCCGCTGTTCAACTGGAGCTGGCCGAGTCTCACGTCCGGAGCGCTCCTCCGGCTCGCAGCCGCCGCCTCGCGCTGGCCATCGCGTCCCTGCGGTTGGCGATGGCACGGCGGAGCGGTCAGTTCAGCGAAGTAATCGAGCAAGTGAACCTGCTCGCTGCTTCGTTCTCAGACGAATCGGCCGATCAGTTCGCGATGGGCAGCGAACTGCGGGCAGTCGCGCTGCTGAATCTCGGCATCGTCGAGACGTGGTCTGGGCGCGTCGACGACGCCGAGCGGCACCTCTCCGAGGGCGCTGCGCTTGCGCAAACGATCGGCCGACCCTACCTGGAGGTCGCGTGCCGCGCGCATCTAGGTTTCCCGTCAAAGCGCGTCTCGTTCGCGACAGCACGCGAGCGCGGCCGTCAAGCGGTAGCCCTGGCCGAACGCCATGGTTATGACGATCGGCCGATATTCGCGCCCGTGCTCGGGGCGCTTGCCGGGGTGACGATCTGGATGGGCGAGTTCGACGAGGCAGAGCGTTGGCTACGCCGTGCCTGGGAAATCCCCGAGGCACGTATCGACCCCCCCGCCGCAGTGCTTCTGCACACCGTGACCGGCATGTTGCACGCGGGTCGCGGGCAGCTTCAATCTGCGCTGGAAGCATTCGCTGCGGCAGCGCGAGTAGATTCCCAGCTTACCGGCGTGCACGCGCTGGCACCTCGGATCACCGCATGGCTAGCCGCGACGCAAGCCCGGCTTGGGAGGACCGACGAGGCGCGCGCAATACTCAGCGGATTCTCCGCTGAACCTGCGCGGATGGGTGACATCTACAACGCGCGTGCAGCGATCTCCATGGCTGACGGGGATCCCGCCGCGGCACTGGATGTCCTGCGAAATGTTCTGGACGTGGCGCCCGCAGGCGCTCCAGCGTTCACGCTGGTCGAAGCGCATCTGCTCGCTGGCACCGCACACCTATGCCTGGGTGATCGCAAGGCCGCCGCTGCCGCCGCCGAGGCCGCGCTCGCGGCCGCCGAGCCGGACCAGCTGATCCTCCCGTTTGCGATGACCGAAGCCACGGACGTCTTGCTCGACGCGCTCCCGCGCCACGAAACGGCTCACGGCGGCCTTCTCGTCGACGTTCTCGACCTGCTACGCGGCTCAGTGCCGGCCAGCACAGGCCGAGAGCGACCCTTGCCCGTCGAAGACCTCAGCCCACGCGAACTCCGCGTCTTGCGGTATCTCCCGACGAATCTGACGCGGCCCGAGATCGCGCAAGAGCTCTACGTCTCCGTCAACACCGTGAACACCCACATCCGCAACATCTATTCCAAACTCGGCGCGCGCGATCGTTCGTCCGCGGTTCAGCAGGCACGAGAGCTGCGGCTCCTTTCAAGCGGACTCTCCAGAACCTCGTCGCGATAGCGTGCGCCGCGCGCTCACTCATAATCACCAGATTCCGGCGTCAACGACTCACTAGGTCGGGGTGCAGGATGATTGCGTGGCCACACCTGAGGGCTTGTACACGATCCGTATACGGGGCCGGCTCGGAGCGACCGCCCTGTCGGCCTTTCCCTCGATGGTGTCTGAGGCGAAAGACAGCGAGACCGTGCTTTCCGGTGTGCTCGAGGATCAATCGGCTTTGTTCGGCGTCCTTATTCAGATCGAGGCGCTCGGACTGGAACTGCTCGAGGTTCGACAAATACAGGCGAGACCGAAATCACCTGAATCCGGCGATGACCGCCCACCCAGGCACATGTGAAGCTAGGCCATGCCACCACAGCCAGAACGCCGAGCGTCCAGCGCGACCGAACAATCCCGGACCCGAGAATATTCGCGTCGGTGGCTGAACCTCGTCGTGGTGTGGCTCGGGCCGTATTGCGTCGCGAGTGAGCTCCGCGTCAATCACCCTGACACATCGCAGTTGCACGTACGCGACGTGGGCAGTGACTCGGAAGGAACTAGTCAACACGCTAAGGCCTCGAAAGGAGTCACATGAGATACCGGCCTCGGAATGACATCGGACCGAGTGACCCGTCGCCGGTGCGCGCTCCGCACAAGATGCTGGGCCGTGGCGGGCATCGAGCGCGGAGCACCACCGGTGCGGAGGTTCTTGAGGCGTCGGACAGTTTGCCGAAGCCCTCCGGAGGCGCGGAGAACGATGAGCCGCGCCCGATCGGAGGTAGAAATCCACGCGCCACGTTCCTCGCCCAAGTCCATCGTGCGCCCGGAATCGAGCGTGTCGGGAGCCGAAACGGTCGCTATTTCCTCCGCGCCGATCAGCCGAGTTGAGTAACGATCAGCGTAAGCCGCTGAAGCGATGCCTGAATGACGCAACCATGAAGGAGATCCTCACCGAGCTCAAGCGATGGCATGAGCACGGCGACCGCACCGCGGTCGCGACCGTCGTCTCCGTGAGACGCTCCGCACCGCGGCCGCCGGGTGCCAAGATGGCCGTCAACGAACACGGCGAGATCGCCGGCTCGGTCTCCGGCGGGTGCGTCGAGGGCGCCGTCGTCGAGGTCGCCCGCCAGATCCTCGACGGAGCGTCGCCGCGCCTGCTCGAGTTCGGCATCGCCGACGCCGACGCGTGGGAGATCGGCCTGCCTTGCGGCGGCGAGATCGACGTCTGGGTTCAGATCTACGAATCGCGTGTGTTCGAGGAGGTAGCCCGCAACGGCGGCCGCCTGGCCGAGGTGACGCTGCTCGAGGGCGCCGACCCCGGCGCGAAGCTGCTCGTTTGGCCCGACGGCGAGACGTCCGGTTCGCTCGGAAGCCCCGAGCTCGACGATGAGGCCGCTCGCCTTGCCGGGGAGCTTGTCTGGACCGAGGAGTCCGGGAGATACGGCGCAATGTTCGTCGATCTGATCGCGCCGGCGCCGAAACTGATCCTGTTCGGCGCGGTCGACGTCGCCGCCGCCCTGTGCAGGCTCGCCCGCGCGGCCGATTGGCGGCCGTATGTCGTCGATCCACGCGCGGCGTTCGCGACCCGTGCGCGGTTCCCGGACGCTGAGGATGTGATCGTCGCCTGGCCGGACGAGGCGTTTGAACAACTCGGCGGGATTGACGGCGCAACGTCGATTGCGGTGTTGACCCATGACCCGAAGCTCGATGACGCCGCGCTCGCGATCGCGTTGCGGTCACCCGCCCGGTTCGTCGGGGCGATGGGCTCGCGCCGGGCGCAGGCCTCGCGGCGGGAGCGCCTGCTCGACGCCGGCCTCGCCGACGAGGAACTCGATCGGCTTGCCGCTCCACTCGGCCTCGACCTCGGGGCAGTCAGCAGCGAGGAGACCGCGCTCTCCATCCTGTCGGAGATCGTCGCCGTCCGCCACGGTCATGGCGGCGGGCGGCTCTCAAACGCCAAGGGCCGGATCCACGAGGTCCCCGCATGATCGGGCCGAACATCGGCGCCGGAAAGCGTTGATCTGCGGGCTGATCCTCGCGGCGGGGGAGGGCTCGCGGTTCGGGCCCTCCTCCAAGCTCGCGCAGGAGCTCGACGGCCGGCCGGTGCTCGAGCACGCGATCGCTGCGCAGAGCGCCGTGGCCGAGATCGAGCGGATCGTCGTCGTCCTCGGTGCTCACGCTGACGAGTTGCTCGACGTCGTCCACTTTGGGCGGGCGGAGCCGGTCGTCTGCGACGGTTGGCACGAAGGAATGTCGGTGTCGCTGCGATACGGCGTCGAGGCGCTGTCGGGCGCCGACCGGATCCTCGTCACGCTTGGCGACGTGCCCTCGGTGACGCCCGAAGTGATCCGCCGGTTCCTCGACACCCCGGACGGCTCGCGGGCAGCGTATGACGGGCGCCCCGGCCATCCTGTCGCCCTCGGCCCGCCGCAACTGCAGAGGCTGCGAACGCTGAGGGGAGACGCGGGCGCGCGCACCCTCGTCGACGGGTCGCCCCTAATTGAATGCTCGGACCTCGGCTCCGGGAAAGACGTCGACACCCCACAGGACCTAGAGGCGATCCGTGTTGCAAGTGCCTACACCAAGCTTACCGGTATCTAGGGCATCGGGACGAGCACAACTGCTAGGCCCCGTGTGCGGGCACGGTGCTCACGATCGATTTCACCCCGGACGGATCGACCGTTGCGGGGCCCAGGCCAACTATCTCGACGGTGCCGCCGGGCTTGCATAGTTGGATTGCCTTGGCCTCTCGGCTGAGCAGCAGTCGTAGCTGCACGAACGCGGCAAGGCCCAGGACGGCGGGAATCCATAGTTCGATCACGCGATAGAGCAGGACTGCGGCAGTCGCGGTGATCGCAGGCAGGCCGTAGAGGACAAGAGCTCCCACGAGCCCGAGCTCAACCCCGCCGATCCCGCCAGGAATCGGAAGCCAGTTGCCAAGCTGGCCGATCAGGTAGGCCATCCAGATGAGGGCCACGTCTGGCGAGGCTCCCACCGCCCGAAAGCTCGCCCAGAAGGTGAGCTGGTCGAATACCAGGTACCCCACGAGACCGATCAGCAGTAGCGGGTCAGCTCGTCGCAGTTGGCGCAGCGCCTCATCGACACCATCGGACGTGGCCGACAGCGCTGGAGCAAGGCGGACCCATCGCGTCTGCTTACCCTGCCGCTCGATCCGTGCCTGGGCCATCCGTGCCAGCCGCCGCAAGGCGAGCGTCGCCACGATTGCGCCCGCGGCAACTGCCGCTGGGAGCACAGTGAGAAGGAGCTCGGCACCGCCGGGGAGGATGCCTGTCGCCAAGCCGGCGCCTAGGAGCAAGAGCATCAAGACCGACGGAGCACTCGTCAGCAGGAAGAAAGCGACCGTCTTACGCGCGATCTCGTCGGCGGGCATCCTGCCGCGGCGCAGCGCCCACACCCCTAGTGCCAAGCTCCCGGCGCCACCGAGCGGGAACAGCGAGCCGGCTCCCTCCTCGGCGACTGCGATCTTGTAACTAGTGGCCCAACTCATCCTCGTGCAGAACACGGCCCGGAAAGCAGGGACATACGCCAGCACCGACAACACCTCGAGCGCGCAGGCGACAAAGATCCAGACCGGTTGCGCATGGGCAAATCGGCTACGCAGCTCACCGAGACCCGGCGCGAGAGTCACAACCACGACCGCAATCCCGACAACCCCAGCGAGCCTCAGAAGCCCGCGCCTCAGTCGGTGAGGCGAAACATCGCTCGGCAGCGGCTCGGGACCCGCGAAAGGGGTCGCGACACGCCTCGCGGCTATTACTGGTCGGGCTTCTTCCTGCATGCCCATGTGCAGCGCCGCCTCGCCCCCTCGCGAGCTTTGGCTGGCAACGGATGTCGGTGTCCGTTACAGTCGCTTCTCATCTCAGCGGAAACGCGGGGGTGGGCGTCATGAACGGATGCTCTCGTCTGACGGCCGCCGGTGTTGATAAGCACCACGAGACAGCGCGGAAGCGGGTCCATGCGACCATTCTGTCGCTAAATAGGTGAATCGACATCACCAAGATGCGGTGATCGTCCGCGTCCTCACCTCGATGGCCTCGACGCGGCGGTAACTCGGCGACACGCAACGCGGCAGCGACGGAACGAAGGATGGGTGCTCCACACGCCCGGAGCGTCGAGGAATTCGTCGGCCGGGCTTACCAAAGAGCCGGATTGAGGGAGCCCATGCCTGACGACAATCGTGCCGCTACATCACCGGACTTCGCCTGAGCGTCCGAGCACGCTCAGGCGATCTTTTCTGCCTTCGACGCGACGGACATCGCCGCGGTCGCAGCCCTGGTGACGGAGGACGTCCGCCTGCAGCTCGGCAACGCGGACGTGGTCTCCGGGAAGGCGGCCTTCGGGGAGGCGCTCCAGGAAGTTCCTCGATTCGGTTGCGGCCTTCCGGCACGGCGTCATCGACGTGTGGAGCGACTGGGATGCGCTGATCGCCGACCTCGAGGTTCACTACACCCGCCATGATGGGCCGAGCTGACACCGCCCTGCTGCAACATCTTCCGGCTTCGAAACAATCGGTCTCGGATTATCGCAGCTGCGTGGACATCAATCCGGTGTACGTCTGAGTTGCCATGCGGCCCTCGCCTGACGGCCGGCCGCCGCAACGCAGGTCGAAATCGCCAGGATCCGGCGATGCCCGCTCACCTGCTCAACGGTGACGATGCCGAGCGTGAAGAAGGTCGACGGAGGTCTTCGATGAAGCTCAATGTCAACGGCGTCGACGTCGAGGTTGACGATTACCACGCGAAGACTCCGTTGCTCTGGGTCCTGCGGGACGTGCTCAGCCTTCACGGGACGAAGTTCGGCTGCGGGGCGGGTTTCTGCGCCGCGTGCACGGTGCTGCTCGACGGGCGCAACACGAAGTCGTGCCAGACAGCGACCGAGCGGGCCGTCGACAAGGCCGTCGTCACGGTCGAGGGCGCTTCCGGTCCGGTGGTCAACGCCGTTCGTGACGCGTGGTACCGCGGAAACGTCGTGCAATGCGGATACTGCCAGCCGGGGCAGACGCTCGCCGCGGTATCGCTGTTGGGCTCAAACCCTGAGCCGGATGACGCGGCGATCGACGCCTGGATGAGCGGGAACCTCTGCCGCTGCGGGACGTATCCCCGCATCCGCGCTGCCATCCACGAAGCCGCCGGCACGCTGGCAGGTGGCGCTGACCCCGGCCCGCTCGTCTCCCCACCTGACCCCGAGAGCCGGCGCCTCACGAACGACGAGATGGCCGACCCGGTCCACCCCTACATCCGGATCCATGCGGACGGAACGATCCTCGCTTTCTCCAGCCAGATCGAGATGGGTCAAGGGATACACACCGGCCTTGCGACCCTCGTCGCCGAAGAACTCGACGCCGACTTCGACTCCGTCCGCGTGGTCAACGCCTCAAACGGTTCGGGCCCAAGTGGCGACGTGTATGGGAACCCTGACCTGGGAAGCGCCTTTCAGTTGACGGGAGCATCGAACTCGATGAAGGGGATGTGGGGCCGCTACCGTCTAGCCGCCGCCCAGGCACGGGCGCGCCTCGCAGCCGCGGCGGCCGAGACCTGGGGGGTATCCGCGAATGAGGTCGAGCTCGACCGCAGCGTCGCGCGGCACCGAGACGGCATGGAGGCGTCCTTTGGTGAGCTCGCAGCTCGCGCGGAACAGCTCCCGGTTCCAGAGGGCGTTCAGACCAAGAGCGCGGCGGAGTACAAGCTGATCGGGCGCGAAGGGCGACTGCGGGTTGATTCTCGACCGAAGATCCTCGGCGAGACGCGCTACACGATCGACGTGACGGTGCCGGGGATGCTCACGGCGCTCGTGCTCCATCCCCCGCGCTTCGGAGCCAAGGCCGCCTCCATCGACGATCAGGCAGCGCTGGCCGAGCGCGGAGTCACCGCGGTAGTGCCCATTGCCGAGGGTGTGGCGGTGGTCGCTGAGACGGTCGCCGATGCTCAGCGCGGCCTTCGCGCCCTGAAGGTCGAATGGGACGATTCGAACGCCGAACGACGCAGCTCCGCTGAGCTTCTCGCCGAGCACATTCGGCTGGCGGAATCCGGTGAGGGAACCGTTGTTTCCCGCGACGACGGAGACGTCGACCAGGCCTTGGCCGACGCGCACTTCGCAATCGATGCGGTCTACACGTTGCCGTACCTCGCCCACGGTCCGATGGAGCCCAACAACTCGGCTTGCCGGATGCGGGACGACGGGGTGCTCGAGGTGTGGGTCGGTAGCGAGTCACCTGAGTACGTGAAGATGAACGCGTCATCGATTGCTCAGATCGACAAACAGCAGGTCGAGGTCCACGTCACGTTCGCCGGCGGGTCGTTCGGGCTTCACTCCAGCGCCGAGCGGGACCCGACCAGCGAGGCCGTCGAGATCGCGCGAGCGCTCGATTGGCAGCACCCGATCAAAGTGCAATCCCTGCGTGAGGAGGAGTTCAAGGTCGGTCGCTACCGCGCAATGGCGGCCCACCGGGTCCGGGCCGGAGCCGACTCCGGCGGTCGCCTCACCGCCTGGCACCAGCGAATTGTGGCCGCGCCGACGTCGGTGAACCTCCCATTCATCCGCGACATGATGTTCACCAACGGCGTCGACTTCTTCACGACAACCGGGGCGGTCGACCCGCCGTATGCCGTCGAAAACTTCCGGCTCGAATCGACTAACTTCGAATCAGGGGTCTCGACAATGGTCTGGCGCTCGGTCGGCAACTCACACACCGAGTTCGCGCGCGAGTGCGCGATCGACGAGCTTGCGATCGCCGCGGGCCGGGATGCTGTTGACCTGCGACGCGAGCTGCTCGCCGGCAGCCCTCGCACGGTGCGCGCGCTCGAGCTCGCGGCCGAGTGCGCCGACTGGGGATCGGAGCTTCCGGAAGGTAGGGCACGCGGGCTCGCCTGCTCCGGCTTCCTCGGGCACAGCACACAGATCGCCGAGATCTCGCTCGACGGTCGCGGACGTGTGCACGTCGACCGGATCGTGTTCGCGCTCGACTGCGGCCGCAACGTGAATCCGAACCTCATCCGCGCGCAAGTCGAGGGGGGAATCCTCTGGGGCCTGAGTGCGGCTTCCTGGGGAGAGATCGCGCTCGGCGACGGTGGCGAGATCGTCACCCAGAACTTCGATCGCTATCCCGTCATGCGGATGCGCTCTGCGCCCCGGATCGAGACCTACCTGATCGAGTCGACGGAGCCACCGACCGGCGTCGGAGAGGTCAGCGTCCCATCCGCCGCGCCTGCGCTTGCGAATGCCATCGCTGCACTGACCGGCAGCCGGATCCGCCAGTTGCCCTTATCCAAGTCCATCAAGATCGCCTGAAAGAGAGGCCAGTGCCATGCCCGACGTCACCATCACCCCCAGCGAAGACGGCCCCTACATCGTCTCCGGCCCCGTGGTCCTGACTGCCCCGGATGGACACGTGATCGAACACCCCGACCCGATGGCGATCTGCCGCTGCGGACACTCCTCGAACAAGCCGTTCTGCGACGGCACCCACGCCACCATCGACTTCGATGGCACGCTCGCAAACTGAGCATGGTCCACATCTGCTCGTGTCCGGCGGCGCGCGTCCCGGCAGGGCGATGGCGACTCACCTGTCTGGGACCGAGAATCAGCGCCACAGATCAGCCTGCGACGGCAACGAGACGATTCTTCGCCGGCACATTGGTGTCGACCCGATCCCGGCCACCTCGTGGGCGACCGCCGTCTTCGCCAGCCGCACGCCGTCCGAGTCACGGAGCCCGGAGCAAAACGACGCTCTGACACTCGCCGCGACCCTGACCGACGAGCTCGCGATCGCAGACGCGCTCCTGTTCGCGGTCCCGCTCTACAACTTCGGCGTCTCGCAGCACTTCAAGGCCTACGTTGACATGGTGACCACCGACCCGCGCATGGCCGCCGGAGCGCAGCCAATCCTCGCCGGGAAGCCGGCGATTCTCGTCACCGTACGCGGAGGCAGCATGATCCGCTTCCGGGAATCGCATCACCGACCATGGCTGATCGCCCGCCGGCTTTGCGGAGTTCCCGTCAGGGATGGCGGAGGTCGAGGGGTCGCGGCACTGATCGGAATGCGAGCCATCTGATGTCGGTGGCCTCGACACACCGTGAAGCGAATCGATGGGCGGTCTTGGCCCTGCTCAGCGTCGCGCAGCTGATGGTAGTGCTGGACGCGACGATCGTGACCATCGCGATTCCGTCGGCCCAGAAGGCTTTGCACTTCTCGACCGAGAGCCGGCAATGGATTGTCACCGCCTACGCGCTGGCCTTCGGCAGCCTCCTGCTGCTGGGTGGCAAGCTCGGCGATCTGTTTGGGCGCAAGTGGACCCTGATCACCGGCCTGGCCGGGTTCTCGATCGCCTCCGCCATCGGCGGTCTGGCCCAGTCCTTCGCCGTGCTTGTAACCGCCCGGACTCTCCAGGGGGCGTTCGGTGCACTGCTCGCACCCTCGGCGCTCGGGTTGCTGACGGTGACGTTCGAGGGATCTCCTGACCGGCCCACAGCGTTCGGGATCTTCGGCGCGATCGCCGGCGGAGGCGCCTCGCTCGGGCTGATACTTGGCGGTGCGCTCACCCAAGTCTTGTCCTGGCGCTGGTGCCTGTACGTCAACCTTGTGATCGCCGTGCCCACGACAATTGTGGCGTTGCGGCTGCTGGTCAATCACACTGCTCCAGAGCGGGAGCCGATCGACATACCCGGGGTTCTCACCTCAGCGCTGGGCCTGTTCGCGCTAGTTTACGGGTTCTCCAACGCCGAGACCCACTCCTGGAGCGCTACCGCCACGGTCGTGGCGCTCATCGCCAGCCCGGTGCTCCTAACGGCTTTCGTGGTGATCGAGCGCCGAGCCAAGCATCCGCTGTTGCCGTTGCACATCGTCTGGGACCGCGCGCGCGGCGATGCGTACACGACGATTGCACTGGCCGGCGCGGGCACTCTTGCCGTGTTTCTGTTTCTCTCCTACTTCCTGCAGCAGCAGCTCGGCCTTTCGCCGCTCACCACCGGCCTGGCGTTCCTCCCGCTGACCGGCGTGCTGGTGGTCACCTCGACGACCGTGCAAACCCGCGTGATCCAACACACCGGGGTCAAGCCTCTGGTACTCGCCGGTACGACCCTCGCAGCGATCGGGATGTTTCTGTTCACGCGCCTGACTCCCTCCTCCAGCTACGCCAGCGACGTGCTTCCCGGCCTGCTTGTCCTCGGCATCGGGATGGGATGCATCTTCGCGCCGGCGATCTCGACGGCGACTCTGGGCGTAGAGGGACGCGAGGCCGGGGTCGCCTCGGCGATGGTCAACACCTCCCAGCAGGTCGGCGGCTCGGTCGGCACCTCCCTACTGAGCACGATCTTCGCCAGCGCCCTCGCCAACTACACGGCCCGTAACCTACACACCCCCGGCCTGGCCAACGCCGCGGCGGTCCACGGCTACACCACGGCGTTCTGGTGGGCGGTCGGAATCTTCGCCCTCGCCTTCCTTGTGGCGATCGTGATCCTGCCCAGCCCGGCCAGGCCTCGCGTGCCTACGTTCAAGGCTGCGCTTGCCCGTCACGCGATCGGCAACTGCCACCACTTCGATGCCGCAGATGACGCTCACCATGTACTTGGCACTACGACGGTCGCTGGGGGGCGATGAGCACTGGCCGCTTGGTGGTGTGCGGCGGGCGCGTAGGAGACGCTGCCGAGGAGAGCGCTGCCGATGGCGACCCGGCCGCGTTGGCCGCACACAACCAGTCCGGCGTCAATCTGCTGGGCGATGTCGCGTCCCCACGAGCACCTCGGTCGCCCGATCGGCGAGACAAATCGCCAGATGTGTGCGATGCGCGCTCCCCAGGGACAGCCCCAAGAATGCGGAATGCCACCCGCACCGTCCTGGCATCGGCGCGTCGCCGTCCTCGGCAGGCACTCGGGGTCGAGCATGCCTGGAGCGATCTCGACTGAAGGTATCGATCCCGAGTTTCACGATCGCCGTGAGCGTCAGCATTGCCGCCGCTTCGATCAAGCTCGTTGGCGGACCGACGGCCCATGCCTCGTCAGCGCCGACGGCTGCCGGGCGGCCCGCCGAGGCCGGCGAGGGAAGCTGACGAATCACTGGGATCAGGCGAAGCGCACTCGCCTGATCGTTCGGCACGCTTGCCCCGTAATCGTCGACCAAGAAGGGGTGTCTGTTGGAAACGAAGTTGACGGCAATCTCCCGGACGATCTCGTCGCTTTTCAGTCACAACCCAAGCTCGGCCCAACAACTTAACGGAGGACGTATGACCACGTCAACGCCGGATTCCGTCACCACCGAACTCGAGGACCGCCTAGCGATCATCGAGCTGGTCGGGAGCCTCGCGCTCACAATCGACGCCCGCGACTGGAACGCGCTCGGGCAGTTGCTCACCGACACGGTCTACCACGACCGCACCTCACTCACCGGCGGCGAGCCCACGAACCTCCCCGTCGCCGAGTTTGTCGAAGGATGGCGCCAAACGCTTCAGAACATGGATGCGGTCCATCACCTTGTCACCAATCACGTGATCACCCTCGATGGTGACGAGGCGACCTGCGCGGCCAACATGCAGGGCACACATGTGCTCACCAGCGCGGCGGGTGGCCCCATGTGGACGGTCGGCGGCCGCCACGACTACCAGATCAAACGGACCGCAGGCGGCTGGCGGATCGCTGGACTCACCTTCACCGTCCAATGGTCGACTGGCAACATGAACCTGGTGGCCGAGGCGATGGCTGCGGGACAGTCCTGAATTCTCACGTGCCGCGCGCTGGATGCGGTGTCCCCGCTCTGAGGTCACCCAGTCCTCCGGGGCGGCGAAGACCGAGGTCGGTACCGTCAGAGCACGCATGTAGACAAACAACGAACGCAGCTGCTCGTCGGCCACGAGCGGCGTGGGGGGCGCTGCCGGCGGTAGCGGCGTGCAGCACCGGCTTCGCGATCAGCAGATCGCTGAGTAGAGGTTCACGAGCGGCCGGAAGTGGAAGTTCGGGGTATCTCTTCAGGAGGGCTAGCTCGACATGCGGTCGAGGGTGGCGAGATCCGCGTCATCGAGCGTGATCTTGGGGCCGTAGAACTGCGCCGTGTCGATGTGGTTGACACCGAGCTCGATCGCTCTGCGTAGGACGGCCCTGGCCAGACCGGGGTCGCGAGGCGGGCCAAAGACGCCGGGACCGGCGAGCTGCATCGCGCCGAGCCCGATACGGTTCACCGGTGTGTCGCCGAGGAGGGTGGTCGCGTGCATGTGACTCGCCCGAAAGATTCGTCCTGGGGCCGGTGAGGCGTCGTCACTCGATTCCGGTGATTGCGGCGGCGATCAACCGAACCGCGCAATTGTCCAGCCGGGCAGGCCCAGGTACGATTGTCGCCGCGCCTGTAGCTCGCGCGTCGCAAGCCGTAGGCGGTTGAACACGCTCAGGGGCTGTAGGCCCGATCGCGGGTGGCTCGCGGCCGTCGAAGTCTGCCGACGAGCCCAGCACGACGCAGCCCGCGGGAAGCTTCTGGCGCGTTCCCCGCAGCACCTCGATGCATTCGAGGACGGTTCCGAACGCTGGCCGCTGCAGGCTGTAGCGGCCAGCGACGATCGCCAAAGGTAAGCGGACGCTCCCCGGCCCGTGCGCCGCGAGTGCTGCGTCAGCAAGAGGGTCCCCGAACCCGAGCGGGCGGACGGCAAGCCCTCGCGCACCAGCAGCGAGAACCACCTCACGGGCTTCGCGAGCCTGGATACCGACGATCGCGATCTCTTCGTCGTCTGATGAACGCATAAGTCTCGGGAGCATCGGACCACCCGAGGTGACCAGTCTTCACCCGATCTCGGTGATTGAACGCGTAGCGGTTCGTGACACTGTGTTGGCCGCTGTCACGGCCGGACTACAACAGCTGGTCGTTAAGCTGCGTGCGCGACCTGACGTTGAGCTTGCGGAACGCATTGCGCAGGTGGTATTCGACCGTGCTAGGGCTGATGAATAACTGAGCGGCGATCTCTCGATTCGTCAGTCCGTTTGCGGCAAGCCGCGCTATCTGAGTCTCTCGGGACGTGAGTTGGTCGACTGTGTGCACGGTTCGATTACGGGGACGCTCGCCTGTCGCTAGCAGTTCGCGCTCGGCGCGGCGGGCGAACGCCTCGGCGCCCATGCTGGTGAACCCTTCAAGCGCGGCACGCAAATACTCTCGGGCGTCGAGGCGGCGACGTTCGCGGCGCAGCCACTCCCCGTAAAGAAGATGAGTCCGGGCGAGCTCGATTCGCACACGTGTCCCGGAAAGATCAGCGATCGACCGGCGGTACAGACTCTCGGCGACTTCGCCCTCGCTCGCCAGCGCGCGCACACGCGACTCGATTCCAGCCAGCCACGCGGAGCTAATCACGCGGGTACGCTCCGAAAGCCACTCCAGGGTGAACTCGAGTAGCGCTCCGTCACCCGTCCGGGATGCCGCCTCGGCCAACTCCGATACGAGCCACGCTCCAGTTCCGATCGTATCGGGCCGCCACGCTTCCCAGGCTGCATCGCGCGCCGCGTCATGTCGGCCGAGTCCGTTGTAGAGCACGGATCTCGCATAGTTGTTGGACGTCCATCGCCGTGCGGCCGCCTCCTTGGATGTCGCGTCGATCAGCTCAGAGGCTTGCGCCTCGTTGCCGCGCCAAGCGGCGAGAATCATCGGGGCGCTCACGAGCGCAGGATTTCCGGTCGCCTCAGCGATCGATCGCGCTTCGTCGATCGTCAGCGCGGCGGCGCTCAGCTCGCCGGCGAATGTGTGGCTCCTCGCAAGGAAGCTGAGCGCGAACTGCAGGACCACGAGTGCGCCCCTGTCGCGCGCAACCTGCACCTGCCGAGAGGCGAGGAGATGAAAAGCCTCGTCGTCCCACATCTCGATCGCAGCGATGCTGCTGTTTCTGGCGCCGGAGAGCGACAGCCAATGGCCGACATCGTCGTTGGAGAGATCCGTCGCGAGCAGAAGCTCGAGAGCCCGGGCGAGTGTCGGTGCAGCGGCCGCGTATCCATCGGTCAAGCGGATCGCGAACGCGTCGAGCAGCACGTCAACCGTCCGTGGCGGAACGGTGCCGGGTGGCGCCGCCCGCGCGGCGGCCGCCACCGCGGGGGCGCCGCCGCCGACTTCAGCGTCACCAGCCATGGCGCCGCCGAGCGCCTCGAGGTACGTCTCGCGGGCTAGCTCGGGGTCGAGTGGCTCGAGGCGGCTCGCCGCGCTCAGAAACAGGCGGCCGGCGTCGCCGCCGCGCCGCTGCTCCAACGCGATCTGGGCTCGCAAAAGGTCGATCCGGGCGCCGGTGAGCTCGTCGAGCACACCGGCCTCGACGCCCACTAACAGCCAGAGCGCAGCCTCCAGATCGCCCGCATCGCGCTTCGCGCCGGCGGCGGCGAGCATGCGTCCCTTGCGCCGGGCCGGGTCGGGCGTCAGATCGGCGGCGCGCTCGAGGAAGGCAGCGACAGCGGCCAGTCCGCCGCGTGCCTGCGCCCGTCCGGCGGAACGCTCGAGCTCTGCGGCAACGTCCTCGTCGGGCACGGACAACGCTTGCGCTCGGTGCCACGCGCGGCGATCAGGGTCGATCAGGGGATCGGTTGCTTCCGCCAGGGCTCGATGGATCTCGCGTCGCTCGTCCGCAGTGGCTGCCCCGTAGATTGCCGAGCGAACCAGTGGATGGCGGAAAACCACGCGCGCACCTAGCTCCAGCAGGTGCTCCGCTTCGACGGTTACAACAGCCGACTCCGGAATTCCGAGTTTGTCGGCTGCGCGCCACAGCAACAGGGGGTCGCCGACCGGCTCTGCCGCCGCGATCAACAACAGCAGGCGCGTGTCATCGGGGAGGTCTTGCAGTCGCCGCGTGAAGCTCTCCTCGATGCTCGCGGACAAAGGTGTCGCCGCTGGCACGCCAAACCCGCCCGCTAGTTGCGTCGGCGTTAGCCCGCTCGGCAATTCCAAAAGCGCGAGCGGATTCCCGCGGGTCTCGACAACGATCCGATCCAGCACGGACTCATCGAACGGGGCCGGCAAGACTGACTCCAACAATGCCCGCGCATCGCGAGGTCCGAGAGGCTCGACGTGGAGCGACGCAAGACCTCCGAGCACGTCGGGCACCGTGGCCTGGCGGGCAGCGAACACGAGCGCGATCTTCTCCGCCAACAGGCGGCGAGCCACGAACGCAACCGCTCGCAGCGACGCGTCATCCAGCCAATGCGCGTCGTCAACAACGGCTAGGAGCGGCCGCTCCTCGGCCACCTCGGCCAGCAGGCCGAGGACCGCCAATCCAACCAGGAACGGATCTGGCACGGGTCCGGTGGCCAGTCCGAACGCGACGCCAACCGCCTCCCGCTGGGGATGCGGGAGACGGTCCAAAAGGTCAAGGAACGGGGAACACATTTGCTGAAGCGCCGCGAACGGAAACCCCATCTCCGCTTCGACCCCCAACGTCCTGGCGATCCGAAATCCGCGCGCAGCTTCGACCGCATACTCGAGCAGCGCCGTCTTGCCGACGCCCGCTTCGCCATCCACCACCACCACGCCGGCTCGCCCGCCGCGCACGCCGGCCAGAAGCCGATTGAGTACCTCTCGCTCGCGTTCGCGGCCGAGCAACCGCCCTCCCGACGAGAAAACCGGTCCACCCATTCCCCT
Organism: uncultured Solirubrobacterales bacterium; assembly: GCA_963709135.1. GTDB lineage: Bacteria > Actinomycetota > Thermoleophilia > Solirubrobacterales > Solirubrobacteraceae > Palsa-465. Next base: position 71,925 of record CAVPVI010000023.1, read on the forward strand.
AGCATGACTGAAAGCTCGGGTCACGAGCTATCCGTATCCTCGCGACGCAAGCTCGGTCGCGGGCCTGCGCCAGCTTCAGGACACCGCGGAGCGTCACGACGGCGAGCGCTGCGCCGGTCCGGGTGAGACGGCGTTTCGCCTGACCCCGCGGCTCGCCCGCCAGCCCAGGCAGTCGGTCGCGCGGCCAGAAGACGCCTTAGCCACAGATCATCATGATCCGGCGCGGTCCGCTCACCTGCATCGCGTCGGCGTGTTCGGCGACTTCCGATACAAATCGCACTCGCTCTGGAAAGTGGTGAGCTCCCCGTTCTCAATCCTTGTGAAGGTCGTCGACGGGAAGGTGACCTACGCGCAGTTTCTCGAGGACAGCTACGCAGCCGCATCGAGCTTGCGCAAGAGCGGCTCTTGGGTCGTTCAGACGGAACGGGGCGCCGAGCCGTTCCAGATGTCGGCATTCGCGTGGAGGGTTCTCAGAGCCGTGCGGTCGCCGACATCGTCGAGCAGGAGTGGTGTAACGCACACCCAAAGGAGCCGATCATCCGACGACACGACGGAGTCGACCCAATCCCCGCGACCGCTTGGGGGACGGCCGTGTTCGCTGGTCGCAGGCCACAGGAGAACCGCGCCGACGAACCGACGCAGCGCTCGCGCTGGCCGCGACGCTGACCGACGAGCTCGTCGCGACCGATGCACTGCTGTTCGTCGCTGCGGTGTACAACTTTGGTGTTTCGCAGCACTTCAAGGCCTGGGTCGACATCGTCATCACCGACCCGCGAATGGCCGCCAGCGCCGAGCCCGTCGTCGAGGGCATGCCCGCAGTTCTCGTGACCGTGCGCGGCGGCAACACTGGTCTGGAACCCCAAGGGAGAGATGGGACCACGCAACTGCACGGACACGCCGCCACGTGCCCCGCCACCGGCCGAGCTGGACCTCCGGCGCTCTGTTGCAGGTCACCTCGGGGATTCCGTCGTCTGTGTTGGCGACGGGAGTCGGTCTTCGAGTTGGGTGCGTGACTTGATGTCGAGTTTGCGAAACGCTTTGCGCAGGTGGTACTCGACGGTGCTTCTGCTGATGAACAGTCGGGCCGCGATCTGCAGGTTTGTCTCCCCTTGCGCGGCGAGGCGAGCGACCTGTGTCTCTTGCGCGGTGAGCTCGTCCAGGGTGTCCGCGGTCCGCTTGCGGGCACGTTCAGCTGTCGCCTCCAGCTCGAGTCGTGCGCGCTCGGCGAATCCGTCCACTCCGGCGTCTGTGAATATCCCGTGGGCGGTTCGCAGTTGCTCGCGGGCATCTCGACGTCGGCGCTGACGCCGAAGCCATTCGCCGTAGAGGAGGTGGGTACGAGCGAGCTGTACGCGGATGCGTGTGCGAGTCAGCCGGTTGATCGCCTCGTTGTAGAGCTCGTCGGCGTCGTCGCCATCGCTGAGCAGTGCGCGTAGGCGAGCCTCGATTCCCAGAGCCCAGTCGGTGCCGGCGGCGCGAGTTGTCTCTCGTACCCGTTCGAAGGCACGCCAGGCGCGCTCCGGCTCACCGCACCGAACGGCCGCCTCGATCAGCTCGGTCAGCGCCCAAATCGCCGGCCCTTCCGTGTAGTAGCGCTCGGCGGGAAGGACCGCGGCTAGTGCAGCTTCATAGCGGCCCATCCCGTTGTACAGGCATCCGCTCAGAAACTCGGCGTTCGTCAGGGCGATCCCCTCCCCCCGAGCCTCAGCCCCGCCGACCGTGATTCGGATCAACTGCGAAAATTCGGCTTCGCGACCGCGCACAGCAGCAAGCGCCAGAGGACCCGACGGGTCAGAGGCGATTCCCGTCGCGTCAGTTATCTCTCGCAGCTCCTCCTCGAGGAGTGCTGCCGTTCGCAGCTCGCCAAAGAATGCATAAACGCCGACGCCGCTACCGAGAGCAAACGCCAGCGGAGAGAGCGCTCCCGTCTGGCGTGCGAGCTCGATCTGTCGTGTGAAGAGGACCGTCCAGGCGTGGTCGTCCCACGTAAACAGCGCGACCAGGCACGCCAGCCAAAGCCAGCGGGCGTCATTCGGTGACAGGTCGGACTCGCGCTCGAAGGCGCTTAACGCCTCCTTGAGCAGTGGCGCCCCGGCCGGATACCCCTCGGTGGCCTGCACCGCCAACCCGTGCAGAAGCAGATCAGATGGCTGCGGCTTCTCGGGCGGCGGCGGGCCGGCAAGCGCGGCCTCGCTGATCTCGACCAAGCCACCATCACTGTGGACTAGGCGGCCGGCGAACGTCGCCGCAGACAGGGCGTCGAGGTAGGTCGCCCGTGCGAGGCTGGGATCTACGGCGTCGAGCTCGCGCGCGGCTGCGAGCAGTAGTGGAGCGGCGTCGCCACCTCGGCTCGATGCGAACGCGAGCTGAGCGCGCAGTAGGTGCGCGTGGGCATGTAGTGCATCGTCGAAAGCGGCGTCTGATTCGGCGGTCTTCAGGAGCTCCAGGGCGTCTTCGAGAGCGCCGGCTTGAAATTTCGTCTCTGCGGCGACCAGCGCGCGTCGCGCACGGCGCGCGGGTTCGGGCGAAAGGGCGACCGCGCGCTCGAGGAAGGCTGCGGCAGCGGCGAGGCCACCACGCGCCTGCGCTCGCACCGCGGAACGTTCGAGTTCGGCGGCGACCTCCTCATCGGGTTTGGCGGCAGCCTGCGCGCGGTGCCATGCTCGCCGATCCGGGTCGATTTCTGGGTCGGTCGCCTCTGCTAGGGCGCGGTGGGCCTCGCGTCGCGCGTTCGGATCGGCGGATCTGTAGACGGCCGAGCGAACCAGTGGATGGCGGAACGCCACTCGTGGAGACAGCGCGAGCAGCTGGACCGATTCGACGGTGTCGGCAGCTGACCCAGGGATCCCGAGCTGTTCAGCCGCCCGCCAAACCAGCGCCGGATCGCCCACCGGGTCAGCGGCCGCGATGAGCAACAAGCGCCGAGCATCGGACGGGATGTTCGCCAGCTGTCGCGTATAGCTCTCCTCGATGCTAGCGGCAAGCGGCACCGTGGCAGGCAAGCCAAAACCTCCGGCGAGTTGCGTCGCGGTCAATCCGCGTGGCAGCTCTAACAAGGCGAGCGGGTTTCCGTGCGCTTCGGCAACGATCCGCTCCAGCACGCGTTCATCCAGCCGAGCCGGCAAGACCGATTCCAACAGCGCCCGCGCATCACGGCTATCCAACGGCCTGACATGTAGCTCCGGCAACCCGGCGAAGTCGTCCCCCAACTCCCGTGTCGCGACCACCAGCGCGATGTTCTTCGCTACGAGACGACGGGCCACAAAGTCCAGGGTCTGCGCGGACGCGCGGTCAAGCCATTGCGCGTCATCAACGGAACACGCGAGCGCCTGCTCGTCTGCGGCTTCGGCTAGCAGGCCGAGGACCGCCAGACCAACCAGGAATCGATCCGGCGCGGGTCCCGTCCTGAGTCCGAACGCGACGTCAAGCGCGTCGTGCTGGGGCAGCGGCAGCCGCTTCCTGAGGCCCAAGAACGACGAACACAGCTGCTGAACCGCTGCGAACGGGAGCTCCATCTCAGCCTCGACCCCGGAGGTCCGGGCGATCCGAAACTCGGGTCCAGCTTCCACCGCGTACTCGAGCAGTGCTGTCTTCCCGACCCCGGCCTCGCCATGTATTACCAACACGCCGCCACGCCCGGCGCGCGCCCCGTCTAGCAGCCGTTCGAGCACCTCGCGCTCGAGCTGCCGGCCGAGCAACATCCTTCCTGACCTCAGAGCCGGTGGCGTCGCGCCTCTCATTCCGGCTAATGATGACTGAGGACGACGGTCAGGTTGACACTAAGGATTCCCGGCGCCGCGAGGTCACGCGCCCGTGCTGGCCGGCGGCCCTCCGAGCCACGCAGACGATGACGACGACAAGTCGTCGGTTGGGCGTGCCGGTCGTGCTCTGACCGCTCAAAGCTGAGCTGCCCGGCGATTGCGGCTCGGGGAGGACGGTCCCGTCGCTTGCCTTACGAGCCGAGGCAGTCGTCCGGTCGCGGATCGGTCGGCTCCTGGCTCCTTCAAGAGCCGCTTGTTCACGGCGATGGCTCGTCATTTGGCGACCTGTCTCCCGGGCTCGGGCGATCTGCGGTCAGGCGGCCTTCGCCCTACGTGCGTAACTACCATTGCGGAAGTCGTCGACTAGCCCTGGATGGGTCGGACACCAATCGAGCTGTTCCCGAGCCTTGGCCGCGAATGTGCCCTGATCGAGCAGCAGGACTTCGGCGAAGTAGTCGCCTATGCGTGCGCGGGCCTCGTCGTCGGAACCGGGGACCGCTCCCGGAGCGCCGGCTGCGACGGCGGCTGCCGCGGTTAGGTCGGCGACGGTCGGGTTCAAGCCGTTTCCAAGGACGTAGCGGCCGCGAGCCGAGTCGGACTCGAGCACGCGCCGGAAGAAGTCCGCGAGGTCCGCGACGTGGACCGTTGACCAGTGTTGCCGGCCGGTGCCGAGCATGATGAGGTTTCCGGCGTCGTCTCGGGGGGAACCGAGGATGAGGCCGGGAATCCCTCCGCCGCCGTCACCGTAGGCGACACTCGAGGTGATCACGACACCGCGCACGCCAGCGGTGTCGAGGATTCGGTGTTCGATTGGGTTCTTCCACGCCACGAAGGCAGGTGGCTTCAATGGCGACTCCTCGGAGATCGAGGTGTTCTCTCCGTAGATCCATAGCCCGCTGATGTGGATGTAGGGTTTGCCGGTGTCGGCAAATCCGTCGATCGCCGCGTCGACCATCGCCTCGTCGAGGTCCGCGCTGGTCTCGTCACGTGGACTGGCGGTGTGGATGGCACCGTCCGTCCGCTTTAGCAGACTCACAACGGCCTGGCGATCGTAAAGGTCGACGACCCTCGCTTTCGCGCCGCGGGTCGCGACGATGTCGGCTTGGTCGTCGTCGCGCACGAGTGCCGTCACCTCGTGGCCGTGCCACAGCAGGTCGGTGAGGATGTGAGATCCGATGAATCCTGTTGCGCCGGTGAGTGCCACTTTCATGAGTCGAGTGCCTCCTGAACTGAACTGGTTGCAAGTGATTCGTTTCGTTGCCCGCTGTGGCTGAGGGCCATGCGGGTTCGCTTATGACGGCGCCGGGGTTGCGCGTCCGGGGCATGCGCCCGGGATTGCCGTAGGCCCGCGATGACGACGGCGGCGGCGGCGATCGCCGCCCAGAGCAGCAGCACGACGGTGGCTTGCGCAATGCCCGTGCCGTGGAAATAGGTCACACCGCGGGTGATCGTCACGCCCTGCGCCAATGGCAGCACGTGCGACAGGAAGCGGTACAGGCCTGGCAAGAGGTCGGGCGTCACCGTCCCTCCGCTTGACGGAACGCTGAGGATCAGCGACAACGTCAGGGCGAACGGAAGGAAATACTGCTTGAGCAGGGGCGCTGCGCCGACCATGAGCTGGCCATAAACCTCGACGAGCAGGAACCCATACACCAGCAGAAGTGGCTTCCCGGGCAGCACGTGCAGGCCTACGGCGGTCAGGTACGCAGCGAGGGCGGCGACTGCTCCGACGCCGGCGACCACGACGACGCGCCGGCCAATTCCCCAGGTCGGCAGTTGCTGCAAGGCGAGGGCTGCGATAAGTCCAGCCATCATCAGCGGGAATACGAAGAAGAAGAGCCCAGTGCCGCTATCGCCCGAGGCCAGGGGAACGAGGTCCACGATCCTCGGGGGCTTTTTGCCGGTTTGGGCGGCGACGCGTAGGAACTCCGCCTGGAGATAGTTGGCCCGGAGGAATGAGGCAGCGCGAGCCAAATACACGGTCGGAGGTGACGTGCCCGTGGCGACGTATGCCGCGGCGAGGTTCCGGTCACGGACCGCAGCGGTGGCGGCCGCGGCTGAGGGCAACCGGTGAACCACGAATCCCCTCTCATCGATCCCTCGGAATTCGTCGGTCATGAGCCTGACCTGAATGGCGCTCCCGACCACGGCGACCTGCTCGCGGTGCGGCGTGGGTTGGTGATAGTTGACCTCAAAGGCTAGGGGGAGGGCGATGGCGAAGAAGACCGGGAACCACAGAATCGATGCGACTCGTCGCCAGGTTGGGGCGGCCGACGCGCTCATCGGCGAACGCCCTGCGGCATGGCATCGAGCCTGTACAGGACCGGGCCCGTCGCGTTCTGCTCCGAGTTAGTGACGGTCATCTCACACCTGGAACGGCTCGGCGCCCGGTTCCGTCTGAACGACCCAAGAGCCGCTCTTGCGGAAGCTGGATGCGGTGGCGTAGCTGTCCTCGAGAAACTGCACGTAGGTCACCTTCCCGTCGACGACCTTCACAAGGATCGAGAACGGGGAGCTCACCACTTTGCCGAGCGAGTGCGATTTGTATCGGAAGTCGCCGAACACGCCGACGTTCTCATCGGAGGCGACGATGGCGGTCACGTTGAACGCCTGGTTCTCCCAGCGGGTGAACATCGCGCCGAGGTTCTCGAGGACTGCCTGCGGGCCGTGGGACGTGCCCGCCCACGGCATGATCTTGCTGAGCTCCGCGTCCTCGGTGTTGAGCGAGACGTACGTGGCGTCCGGGGCCACCACGCTGTTCACAACGTCAGGATCCAGCAGGTGCTGCAACCACTCGTTGACCACATCGATCGGAGTCGCGGACATGACATTCTCCTTCTTGCGTGTTGGCACCGTGTGTCCCGCGTGGGGCTTTACGTCACGTGGTGGCGTGTCGAGCGGCGTTAGCGCTTGGGCGGCGGAATGGAGTGCACGACGGTCTTGGCCTCCTGGAACTCCGTGATCGCGAGCGGCCCGCGCAGGCGGCCGATGCCGCTCTGCTTGAAGCCACCCTCGGCGAACCCGTCGTTCAGTTCCGCCCACGCGTTCGTCCAGACCGTGCCGGCCTGGATCTCGCGGCTGACGCGTCGGCTGATGTTGATGTCGTTGGTGAAGATGCCGGCGGCGAGACCCATTTCGGTGGCGTTCGCGCGCGAGATCGCGTCGGTCTCGGTGTCGAACACCTCGAAGGTCGCGACAGGACCGAAGACCTCCCGTTGCACGATCTCGGCGTTGACGTCCTCGACCTCCAGCAGCGCGGGTCGGTAGAACGCTCCGGTGGCGAGGGCACCGTCCGTCACCGGGCCGCCACGCACGATCGGCTTCGAGTAGGCGAGTGCCGCCTCGACCATCCGGTCCACGCGGGCGACGTTGGCCTTGTCGATCAGCGGGCCCATATCGGTGTCCGGGTCCAGCCCATCACCGACACGCACGCTCTCGAACTCTGTGGCCAGGCGGGCGCGGACCTCGTCCGCCACTCCGCGTTGGACCAAGATCCTGGAGCCCGTCATGCAGAACTGTCCGGCGAACGTCGTCACCGCGGCCACGAGCATGGGAACGGAGCTGTCCAGGTCGGCGTCGTCGAACACGATCATCGGCGTCTTGCCGCCGAGCTCCAGGTTCATCCGCTTCAGGGTGGGAGCGCCGTTCGCGGCGACGATCCGCCCGACCGCGATGCTGCCGGTGTAGCTAATCACCTGGACATCAGGTGAGGCGACGAGATACGGAGCACCCGTGTTCCCCGATTCGGTGAAGATGTTGACCACCCCGCGAGGCAACGAGCCGACCTCGGCGATGATTTTCGACAACAGATTCGCAACGAGCGCCGTCTGCCCCGGCATCTTCACGGCGACGGTGTTCCCCGCGGACAGCGCCGGAGCGAGCGACCGGATGAACAGCGCGACCGGAGCGTTCCAGGGGACGATGATCGCGACGACCCCAGCCGGCTCTGCGTAGGTGCTGAACCACAGTCCTGGAGCCACCTCAGCAGATGTGCCCGTCTCGGTTAGGGCCTGGCCCGCGGTGTGCCTCAGCGTGCCTCCGGCTGTGGTTGACTCAAACATCCCCTGGTCGCGCTTCTTGCCGACCTCCTCCGTCACCAGCAGCCCGAGCTTTTCCGCGTTGGCGTCAAAGCGATCGGCCATTTCGCTCAGGGCTTGATTGCGAAGCCCGCGGTCCCGAGACCAGGGCGTGGTATCGAACGCGCGGCGTGCAGCCGCAATCGCCGCACGAGCCTCGGCCTCACCTCCGTCAGCCCAGCGGCCCAAAACCGCCCCCGTAGCGGGATTGATCGACTCCGAGACAGTGTCGGACCCAATCCATTCACCATCAATCCAATGCTCGGCGACCGCGCTCATGTCTGACTGCTTCCGGCCTGCGACCGAGTCCGCGGTTGTTCGGGCCGACATAGAACCTCCACTCCTAAGGTTGCGGTGGCGTCGTAGTCTCCACAGCATCAGGTGAGCAGTCATCGCCTAATTCACGTGATTACGATCTCGCATCTCGCCACGCCTTCCAGGTCAGGCTCACCCAGGGAAAGGCCTGCCGAACCGGCGCAACAACTCCCAGCCCCGGAGCCCGGATCGTGTGCACAAGCCAGGCACCGTGATCCCTGCCAACACCCGCGGCCTCAGCCGGCACGCCAACCGCACGTCGCCAGGACAACAATCAGCGCGAAGACGTGGCGAAGCATCGCACGGCCACCCGGGACGTTCCCAGTCGTCCCCGACAACAAGCGAGGCAGCACCGAGTCTCGCAACGGACTCGGTGGATCACGCGCGACGCGATCACCGGCATCCAGCGATGACGGTTCACCTGTGTTTCGCCCACACTTCTCGTTCAGAGCAGCCGGAGCCGCTGCGCCCTAGGCGGATCGGCGTTTCAGCTCGCTCGACCGTCCGCCGGTCATCGCCGCGGGCGAACTGCAGACACATAAAGTGATACGGGGATGGCACGACATGAGCAACGAGGAATCCGTCCGCCGCGAATCCGATATAGCTGAAGTAAAGAACGTCCCGTCGTGGGTGGCTTGCTTCAACGAAATCGGCGTGTTCGTCGAAGAATTGGCTGGCATGACATCAGAACCCTCGCTACATGTCGGAGACCACGCACGCGGAGGTCTCGACCGGCTTTCCGACCTCGCCGAGCCTTCGGCGCTCGCGGCCGCTAAGCAGGCGGGATGACCGGCGCGGCGACCCACCGAGTGGTGATCGTCGGCGCTGGGTTCGGCGGCCTGTTCGCGGCCAAAGCGCTACGACGCGCGCCGGTCTCGGTGACGGTCATCGATCGCACCAACCACCACCTGTTCCAGCCGCTCCTGTACCAGGTTGCCACCGGGGTACTGTCAGAGGGAGACATCGCGGTCCCGACGCGCGATGTGCTGCGTCATCAGAGCAACGCTCGAGTCGTGCTTGGCGAGGTCCGCGATATCGACCTAGGCGAGCGCGAGGTTGTCGTCGAGACCCTCGGGCAGCAGACCCAGATCGGTTACGACAGCCTGATTGTCGCCGCCGGCGCGTCGCAGTCGTACTTCGGCAAGGAGCAGTTCGCTCTTTATGCACCAGGCATGAAGACCATCGACGACGCGCTCGAGATCCGAGGGAGGATCTTCGGCGCGTTCGAGATGGCCGAGCTCGAACCCGACCCTGACCGGCAGCGAGCATGGCTGACGTTTGCGGTGGTCGGGGCGGGTCCGACTGGCGTCGAGCTCGCCGGGCAGATCGCGGAGCTCTCACGACGTGCGCTGAAGCGAAACTTCCGCACTTTTGACCCAAAGAGCGCCCGGATCGTGCTCATCGACGCGATCGACACGATTCTCGCGACGTTTCCGCCGACGCTGCAGCACCGCGCGATCCGTGACCTCGAGCGGCTTGGCGTCGAGATGAGACTTGGCGCCCGGGTCACCGGCGTCGACCGGACCGGCGTGGACATCGAGACCCAAGAATCGGGGACGGATCGGATCGAGGCCTGGACAAAGGTCTGGGCGGCGGGTGTCAAGGCATCGCCGCTCGGAGGCTTGCTCGCGCGACGGGCCGGCGCAAGCATGGATCGGTCCGGCCGCGTGGAGGTGCTGCCTGACTGCACGCTCCCGGGCCACGCGGAGGTGTTCGTGATCGGCGACCTGATGTCGCTGAACCGACTGGGAGGTGTGGCCGAGGTGGCGATGCAGTCGGGCCAACACGCGTCGCTTACGATCGCGCGACGGCTGAAGGGGCGCACCGAAGCCAAACCGTTCCGGTACATCGATCTCGGGACCATGGCGACGATCGCGCGGTTCCGCGCGGTCGTCGCGGTCGGCCGGATACGAATCGCCGGGTTCATCGGCTGGCTGACATGGCTGGTCGTCCACCTCGCGTTCATGACGGGCTTCAAAAACCGTCTCGCGGCGGTGGTCAACTGGGCGACTGCGTTCCTTGGCCGCGGACGCCGACAACGGACGATCACCGAGCAACAGGTGATCGCACGAGCGCGTGCGCTCGAGCCTGTCAAGAACCTGCCGAGAGCCGGCTGATGCAGCATTGCCTCAATCAGCCGCACCAGCCAAGCCGCTGTCGCGCGACCACGCTTGTTGTGGTGGGTGAGGCGCCGGTCAGGCTCGTCGGGACTCGCAATCAAGCTTCGGACTCGGGGTCGCTGGGGCACCGTCTTCGTCGATCCACGGCAGGCAGCGAGCGCTAGGCCAACGACGCTATCCCAATGGCTCAGTCGATCGGCGACTAACACCCACCGGTGGCCGCCGCCTGGGGGACGATGTGTTTGCTTGCCGGATCGTGCATCAAGGAGGCCAGTTCGCGCGAAGACTCGACGGGCACGATCTCATCGCTGTCGGCGTGGAGCAGCAGCAATCGGGTATCAAGACGTAGAACCACAACGCGGTGCTGAGGTGGTCGCTGAGCAGCCCGGGGATCAGCACGGCGGCGGCGCCCAGGTAGCAGGCTGCAGGGACCAAACCCGCGCCTCGAGCCGGCCGCGGCGAACGAGCGCGTCGGTGAGCGGGCCGCTGTAGGGCCGATCGTGGCGGCCGATCCGGACGACGCGCCGCGTCTCGACGATCCGCCGGTCCGCTCATCGAGTTTCGTCCCTTCGTGATCGTCTCTCAGCCAGGTTCATTTCTCCTCCCGGGACGACGCACTCGCATGATCGCGCGAGACCCAATCGTCGACAACCGGCACCAGGTGACGACGGCACAGTCAGCGGCACGTATCCGGATGACATTCACGTCTGCCGATGGCACAGGAGCCAGGAATCGATTTGAAAGGTTGCGCTCGTCTCCTGGTCGGGCGCGGCGTAGCATCGCGAGTGTGGTCGTAGCCGTCCATGACAACCCGGAGGAGCACCGTTACGAAGCCGTGGTCGACGGGACTTTGGCGGGCTTCGCCGTTTACCGCATGCACCCCGGGCTGATCGCGTTCGTGCACACGGAGGTCGATGAGGTGTTCGAGGGACATGGGGTCGGGTCGACGCTCGTACGCGAAGCGCTCGAGGATGTGCGCCTGCGAGGCCTCGACGTTGCCCCGATCTGTCCGTTTGTGAGCTCCTTCATCGATCAACACCGCGAGTACCTCGACTTGGTGCCAGCGTCACGACTGGGGGAATTTGGCTTGTGAGATAGGCGATGGGGACACGCGCGCCTTCGTGCGCGCACCGTCGTCAAGGACGGGCACACGGACGCCGTGCGGAGCGACGACGGCCTCGGGTTCGGGGCTGTAAAGGTCGGTCGTGATGTCGTGAAATGCTTTGTGGTAGCTCGGGCTGCGGGCGATGCTTCCTTGATCTGCCCGCCCCACCCCCGAGGGGTTGGAAACCAGCCATCGTCGCCGGAGCTTCCGATTACCGTCACGTGGTCGGCCTCCGCGCCCAGCAGGATGGAGTGCATCTCGGCCACCTGAGCCTTGGTGAAGTAGTGCTCGCCTAAGCTCCAGCTGATCGAAGCCACGTCGGTTTCCGAGACAGCAAGCCGCAACGCGGCGACCATGTCTGCGGTCGCGTTCGCGGCGCTTTGCAGCACGTTGGAAGGGATCAAGACCACCCGCAGCGTGGCGCTGGGAGCGACCGTGTGCACGTGCTCGAGGTCGCCGGCCTCCTCCCCCGTCGCCAGCCACGGCGAGGCCGAGCCGCCGAGGCTGGTCACGACCTCGATCCGCGCGGCGGGCAGCCGGAACGTGCGGTCAAAGCTCGCCAAATCCCGGCGGATATCGGTGGGACCCGCGTTGGGAGGTGGAACAGGAGCAACGACCGTCACCGTCTCGCCACGGCCGTCGATCCCGTTGTCCAGCAACGGCTGGATGCCATACGCGGCCCGGTACTGCTGCGGGGAGAAGCAGGGGCCAGACGGGCAGTGCAAAGGCGCGCCGGACGGCGCCGCGACGGTCGACGCGGCGCCCGTCGCCACGGTCGTGGCCACCGTCGCGCCGGCCCCGGGTTGCTGCGAGCTTCCCCCGCACCCCACCACCAACACCCCAGTCGTGAGGGCTGCGAACGCGACCAGGCGCGCTCGCGGCAAGCGCGTCAACCGCTTCGGATCGAGCCTGCCGTGCATCAGGTTCCCTGCTGGTGTCCTTCGGAGGTGCGCTTCCGTTCCACGAGGCAAGCGGTTTCAGGACGGGCTGATGCTGTTCAGATCGCGCTGCGACGGATCACGCGTCCGCGGGCAGCGGTCGCCGCGAGCACGGCTGGAGCGCTCACGACTAGGAGCTTCCACGGCGCAGGCTGTGTGCTCGCGAAGGCGATCAGCTCGACGCCGATCGCCGTCCAGATGCTCGCGACCGCGAGCGCCAACCGCGGCTGGACGGGGAATACCGCCACCCCGGCGATCGAGGCGGTGGCCAACACGATGAGCTGGCCGAACCCGCTGGTATTCGCGCCGACAGACACACCCACAACAACGAGTGCGGCCAGCGCGACGACGGCGAGTAAGCTCGGACGCTCGTGCGTCGGAGTGATCGCCATCATCAGAAACCCAAATGCCGGCACGATCGGTTGCACGATCGACACTGGAAGCACGAGACCTGGCCGGCGCACAACGACGAGCGCCACCGCCAACGTGCACGCGAGGCCCATCACGCCGGCGATGCGCTCGCGTCCTTGCGACCCCGCCAACCCGACAATCAGCAACCCGACCACGTACAACGAGACCACGCTTTGGTGATGCCATTCGCGTGGCTCAGTCAACACCACCAAAGCCGCCGTGAGCCACAGGCACGCATACAGGACCGAGGCGAGCTTAGCCGCCTCCACGATCGTCCGGCCGGCGCTCAACCGAGCGCTGGCCCGCGCGCGCTCACTGAAACCCGCGGCCACGAGCGACACGACATTCCACACGAACATGCCGCGCCGATCACCCGAAGCTTCCAGCAACGTACCGAGCATCTCCGCTCCACGCGCCGCACGCGTGGCCGGCGGATAGCACCGCAGCGCCGCCCCCGCGAGCCAGTCGCGCATCATGCCCGCGCCGTCCGAGTGGTCGCGCGCAGCCGCGCGGACACGACGCGAGCCGCGCCTGCCATCCGCTCGGTCTCGAGCTCGAGCGCCAGGCGCCCAGCCGGCGTGAGCGCGTAGTCGCGGCGTTGACGGCCACCCTGCACGTACGGCTCGCCGGCTGTCACGAGCTGCTCGCCGATCGCCCGCTCGAGCAGTGCGTACAGCGTGCCGGTCGAGAGCCGCACCCGGCCGTCCGATAGCTCGCGAGCGCGGCGCATGATCGCGTACCCGTGCAAAGGCCCATCGATCAAAGACGCAAGCGCGAAATAACTCGGCGGTCGCAACTCCATCTGCCTGACCATTATATCGGCTGTCGACAGGTTGTCAAGCGATCCATCGCTCCTCGAGCAGGTACGAAGACCACAAATCTTGACCTGCCGAGCGACGGAAGCAGGTCGCAAGCATCAAGTCGCCTCGGGCTTGCTCCTCGCCCGCAGCCCGTTCGTGGCCGGCGGTCCTGGATGCCGCGCAAGGCAGGTTTCTCGTCGCCTGCAACGAGATGCACGTGCGGATGCGAAAGCGGGATCGGCCGGTCCGAAGCGGCTGAGTGGCGTTTGGTTGTTGGCTTGGGCTCGAATCGCGGACGGCTCTGGCGGGCTACCGGCTCCAGGTATGTCTGCCGTTCGGCGCTCGGTGGCGCGCGGCTCGTCGGTCAGCACGCGAGCTGCTCGAGTTTGGCGGCATCCTGCGAGCCGTTTGGATACAGGATGACCAGCCGGATCGTGGGGTCGTCGGCCAGCAACAGCGAGGTGCTCTGGAGCGTTATCTCGCCGACGACGGGGTGGCGGAAGCGCTTGAGGCGTCGCTCGGGTCCAGCGACATCGTTGCGGGCCCAGTAGTGTGCGAAGTCCACCGAGAGTTGAGCGAGTTCGGCAGGGAGCTGGGTCCAGGCCGGGTCGTCGAGACGGAACGTCATCCCCGCGCGGTACATCGCGACGTGTCTTGCCGCCTCTTGGTGCCAGTCGACGATCAGGTCGCGCCACGAGGGGTCGGTGAACGCGAGACGCATGAGGTTGGTCGGCGTGGGCAGCCCGGGACCGAGATCGCCGAAGAGCCGCGCGGCGGCGGGGTTATGGGCCAGGACATCGAAGCGGGACGAGATCGCGTATGCGGGTGCGGGCTCGAACCCCTCGGCGAGCTGGGTGAGTTCTGGCTTGCCGGGACTTCGGTCTCGGGATCGCTCGTCTTCCTCTTGATCGCGCGCGAGTGCGAACACGTGCTCGCGCTCGTACGCGTCGAGTCGGAGCGCGTCGGCAACGGCGTGAAGCACACCGTGTGATGGATGGACGTCTCGCCCCTGCTCGAGCCAGGTGTACCAGGTCAGCCCGACGTTGGCCAGCTGCGCCACCTCCTCGCGACGCAGGCCCGGGACCCGGCGCGTCCCCCAGGCGCCGAGGCCGACATCATCCGGCCGCAGCCGGGCGCGGCGCGAGCGCAAGAACGCTCCCAGCTCCCGGCGTCGATCGACGCCAGAAGCGTGACCAGGTGCCGGTGGTTCTGCTGCGGAGCGCATCGCGCGACAAAGGATGCCGCACCCGGCCGGTGGGCTCCAGGTGCTGTCAGTACCAGGATCGTTGCGCTCTGGAACGTCCGGCCAGAGGCGCCCAGACTGCTCTCCATGAGCCAACAACCACACTCATCGCGAATCAGCTCTGCGGACGGAACCACGATCGTGTTCGATCGCTACGGCGAGGGCAAGCCGCTGATCCTGATCGGCGGCGCCTCGTACGACCGCTCGGCGATTGCGGGCGTTGCGGAAGCGATTGCCGACGATCTGCTCGCCATCACGTATGACCGCCGTGGGCGCGGTGGGAGCACGAACGAGGACGCCGAGTTCGCGCGCGAGCGTGAACTGGAGGACCTTGAAGCGCTGATCGATCAGGTTGGCGGCTCAGTCAGCGTGTTCGGGCACTCCTCTGGTGGCGTGCTGGCGCTCGAGGCGGCAATGCAGGGCATGCCGATCGAAAGACTCGTCGTCTACGAGCCCCCATACATGCTCGAGGGAACCAGACCGCTCCCGCCAACCGACCTTGTTGACCGCTTGCGCGCTCTCATCCGCGAGGACCGGCGTGACGATGCCATCGTCGTGTTCTACACCGAGGCGGTCGGCCTCCCGGCCGCGAAGATCGATGGGATGCGGGCCACGCCAGTGTGGGGTCGGTTGACCGCGCTCGCGCACACTCTACCCTACGACACTGCCGTCTACAGCGACTATCGCCTCCCGAGCGACCGGCTCGCGACGCTCAGAGTTCCGACGCTCGCGATTGACGGAAATGAGTCGTTTCCATGGGTCCGCGCGACCACAAACGCAGTGGCGGACGTCATTCCCCTGGCGCAGCACCTCACGCTCGCGGCTGAGGACCACCTCAGCGTTCTGCAGCGGCCCGAGACCCTGCGCAAGCCACTCGTGGACTTCCTGAGCTGACTGCCCGCCGGCAGCCGAAAGGACGAACATATCGAACGGGCCCGGCACGTCCCGTCGGATGGGACCCGGTAACCGGCTGGGGAACCCCCGAAGCGCGGATACTCATCCCGCTGCTGGCCCGCTTCACCAACCACAGCACGACATAGCACGATCAAGCCGTCGCCTGGCAGTTTTTCGCTTGGCGTATCAGCGCCGCGAGCGCTCGCGCTCCGTCGGTAGCAAGCACAAGCACCGGAGCACATGTCAGGCGAAGCCCGTCGCCATGCTGTCCCTAAGGGCGTAATCCGGCGGCGCCCTCCCCGTCGTCCGAACCTGTTCTGCCGTCGTCAAGAGCATCTCGATCGTAACGCCGAGTTCCCTGCTGAGCGCGGAAGGCACGTCGCAGCGATCGGCGGGGGGCGATCAAGAACGGACCCTGCCTTACCGCCGCCGCTCTCACAATCACGAAACGGAAGAGTCACGCATCGGATCGCGGACGCCTTGGGTTGATCCGAAGCAGCACTACGGCCAACACCGGCGCGGACTTCTGCTCGTGAGCGACAAAGCCGCGCCGCGGGGCCCGGCGCACCATCACACGGAGGACCACAGGTGAACGAATGTCGCGAGTTCTGGCTCGTTCTGCACGGAGAGGAGACCATCGCCGAGCTGTGGGTGGAGCGGGTCGACCAGCCGGGGCTGCACGGAGGGGTGGTCGCACGCGACCGGGTTCGCGGAGTTCGCGGCGATCTTTGCGGCCATGGACGACTCCAGAAAACATAAGTTGCATAAATAGCTAAGTCTGCTAAGGTGCTTAGCGTACTTACAAATCTCTCTGATCCTTGGAGGTATTGGCAATGCGTGGATATGAGACGTCCACGGCCTCGACCACGACCACGGCCCCGCGACGTGTGGAGCCTGCCGCCGGCGCGGCTGCGCTGGTTGGGCAGGGCGATTTCGCGGCGGGCCTGCGCGCGCGTCCGCACGACGTTGGTGCCTGCGGAACGTTTGCGAGCGGCATGTCCGGATCGCTCACGGCAGCCGCGCGCACGAGTGGCGGCTTCGCCAGCGGGACCCGAGCTTTTGCCGGCCTGCGGGTGATCGGCGATTTCGCGACGGGGATGCGAGCACGCGACGACGCTCGGCGGCGACCGGATACGGCACGACCGCGGTCAGATCGCGAGCGCCAGGAGTTGCATTGGGCGAGGGCGTGAACGTGCCAGCGCCCGCGAGTCTATGGCCGAGGGTGCGGCGGTCGATGCTCTGCGGGCCGCGGCGGTCGCGGTAGCGGGGGCCGGCGGGGCGGGGCGGCGCCCGAGAGCGCCGCCTCGACGTGCGGCAGCGCACGTGCGAGCGCGTCGATCTCCGGTCGGGGTAGATCCCCGATCAGCGACGCCAGCCGTCCGGCCAACAGCTCCTCGGCGCTGGCCAGCGCCTTTTGACCTTTGTCCGTCAAGGCATGCTCCTGACGTCGGCGGTCCTGCTCGGCAGCCCGTCGGTCAAGCAGCCCCGCGTCGGCCAGCGCCGTGACCAGCTGCGAGGCGGCCGGGCCGGAGACGCCGGCGCGTCGTGCCAGCTCGTTGACCGACACCTGCTCGCGCGCGATCGCGCGCAACGCGAGGTACTGCGGCGTGCTCAGTGGCGGCTCGTGCGCGGCCAGGAGCCGCTCGATCCAGCGCGCGGCCAGCGGCGCGACCGCCACGAGCGCCTCGGCTGCGTCGGCCTCAGTGCGATGGGGGACAGGCATCAGGTTCGTGCACTTAACGAATAACCATGCTTAGCGTTCACCTCAGTCTCGCAGCCGCGGCGGTCGTCGCGCTCGTGCTCAAGCCCCGAGCGTGATCTCGGCCGCTGTTGTCGCGGCGGCGGCCGCGCTCGACGTGGCGCTCGGCGCTCGCCTTACGCCCGCGCTGGCGGTCGTCGCGCCGCTCCTCGCGTTCCTGACCGCAGCGCTGACGCTCTCAGCGCTGATCGCGAGCTCCGGCGATTACGGAATCCGGCGGTAAGTCCGATTCGGTAACCCAGGCAGCCTCAGTCCGCGTCGGCTGAGGCTCGCATCGCCTTGGCGTCCGTCTCCGCCATGCTGTCCGCTGTGACCGTCGGCGCGGCTCGCGGCGGGAGATGCCGGTAGAGGCTCGTGTGCGGGATGCCGGTCTTAGCGACGATCTCCGCGATCGTGTGACCGGTATGGCGTAGGTGCGCGGCATAGTCGAGCTTGGCGGGGTCGACGACAACGGGCCGGCCAATGCGGCGGCCTTCGGCGGTCGCGACCGCGCGGGCGTGCGCGGCACGCTCGATCGCGTAGGTGCGCTCCATCTGACCGAATCGGGCGAGCAGGACGACGGCGAGCTGGGCCATCGGGTCGTTGGGGTCGCTCGAGTCGACCTTGATCGGGTCGGCCAGCACTCGCGCATACCCGAGATCCGTTGCTCGAAAGCTGTACCGGAAGTCGTCACGGTACGCGACGTCAGGCACGAGGTTGTGGGCATAACCTATGGGACGTCATCTGCCGGGCGGCGGAGCCTCTGCTGCGGGATCGTCAAGGGCGTTCCACATCCAAACCAACCCACCGCTGATCTGATCATCGACCGTCATCAACGATCGCCGGATCGCCGGATCGGATGACTTCAACGCCCCGCTCGAGAGGAGCTTCACGGTTGTCTACTGGGACCAGCGCGCCTATGCGTACCTGAGCGCTTCGCCGGGCTTGAACCGAACGGCGCGGCGGAGCGGGATCTGCATCACGAGCAGCGCGAGGATGAGCGTGCCGATCAGCGCGATGGGGATGTTGAGGGCTGGGAACGTGAACAGAACGTGTTCGTTGAAGACGTTCTCGGAGAGCGTGACGACGGCGTGGGCGAGACCGAAGCCGAGCGGGATCCCGATCAGCCAGCCGGCGAGCGCGACGGTCATGCCCTCGGTGGCGAAGATGCGCCGCACGTCGCGGGCATGAGCGCCGATGCAGCGCAGGATCCCGATCTCGCGGGTGCGCTCGAGCACCACCATCGTGAGCGTGTTGATCAGCGCGACCATGCTGATCGCGACGATCAGCAGGCCCAGCACGGTGATCGCCGTGGTGACACCGCGGTAGGTGGCGCGGTCGTTGGCGGCGCCGACATACTCCTTCTGCGTGGTGATTTGCAGGCCGTGCGCCGCAAACGCGTTCTCAAGCCGAGTGTTGGTCTGATCGATCAGGGTGTGGCTGGCAGAGGCGGTCTGGATCCAGTACGCGTTGACCGCCCCCGGTGTGCGAAGCACGGACTGCATCGTGGTCAACGGGACGTACAGTACGGTGCCGTTCTGCTGCTGGTCTGAGACGATCCCGATGACCGTGAACGGCACCGTACCGGCGGCGGTCGACACCGTGACGCGCTGGCCGAGGTGGGTGCCAGAGGCGCGGGCGATGTTCTGCTCGATCACGAGGACCTGAGCCTGCGTCCGCTGATCGGTGGGGGTCAGCAGGCGCCCTGAGACGAGGTGGAAGCTGTACATCGGCCGCTCGGGCAGCGCCCAGACATAGCCGTCCTGACCGCCAAGCTTGATGCTGTTGGTCAGAAGCGGCTGGACGCGGGCGACGCCGGGGGTCGACGCGATCACGGTCTCCGCGCTTTGGGGGAGCGCCTGGCCGAGTGTCGATCCCGTCGAGATGTTGTAGCGGTAGGAGTTCCAAGACTCGTTGACCGTGTTGGCGACGCTGGTGCTCAGCGACAGGAACGCGAGCAGCGTGGCGACCGCAAGCGCGACCTGGAGAATGGTCGCGATGCTGCGCCGCCGCCGGCGGGTGACGCCGCGCAGCCCGATCTGGGCGCTGCGGGGAAGGAAGCGCGCGCGGCGCAGCAGCCGGTCAAGTCGCCCCTGGGGTCCGGTCGCGCTACCGCTCGCCTGGAGCGTCTCGGCCAGCGGCAGCCGGGCCGCACGCCGCACGGCGGGCAGAGCGGCCAGGGGCGGCCCGATCACGCCCACCGCAACGCTCGCTAAGACCACGGGCAGATCGACGCTGAACGGGGCCCTGATCGAATACAGCGAGGAGGCGAAATAGGACGTGAGCGCCGAGGAGAGCACGATCCCGAGCACCGCGCCGGCGATCGCACCAAACCCGCCTAGCAGCATCGCGGTGCGCAGGTACACGCGCCGGATCTGCCTGCGTCCGGCGCCGATCGCTTTCATCGTCGCGATCTCCGGCGTCTGCTCGGAGACGAGCGTGCTCATCGTGCTCGACAGCAGCACCAGCGCCCCCAGGAGGCCGAGCAGCGTGACCACGTACAGGACGCCGGTGATGTTGCTAAATGTGCTCTTGCCGGGCCAGTCGCCGGGGGACCGGATCTGCGGCAGGTCGCTGAACCCCGTGAAGCCCGGGACCGTCTCCAAGTACCGATGGATCGCCGTCACGGTCTGCCGGGCGGCAGCGGTTGAGGCGTCGTGAAGGCGGAACTCGAGCTGCGTGTACCCCGGTGTGCCGCTCAGCGCGGCGACCGTTGGCGCGGTGGCGTACAGCACTGCGACCGTGTTCTTGACGACGTTCTGACCGCCGGCCAGGTTCCGTCCCTCTCCGCTGACGGGCAGCGCCACCCAGTTCCCGCTGCTTGCGCGCACGCGCACTATCCCGCCGACGGGGCCCACGCCGCGACCGGTAGCAGTGTTCTGCACGTCTGACAGGACCGCGCCGGGCCCCGGCGCCGAGCCAGTCGTGACCGTGACCGCGTCAACCGTCTGGTGCGCGAACGAGGCCTTGCCGACCAGCACCGTCCGCCAGCCAGCCCGGTTCAGCGTCGAAAAGACGGCCTGCGGATCGAACGCGGCTACGTTCGGCAGCTGACTGAGCGCCCGCAGCTGCACGCCGGACAGCGGCAGCGGCTTGACCGTGATCGTCACGTCGGCGAGCTTGTTGGCGGCGATCTCGCCGTTCATCGCACGGTTCATTAGCGTCGGCAGCGCGAACAGACCGACGCTCGCGACCGCGATCGCCAGCGCGGCGACCGCGAACAACGCGCGTCCACGACGGCGCGTCAGATCGCTGATCGACTTGCGCGCAACCGCCGAAAGAACCATCGCTAGGCCCCCGCAACGACGCCGTCGCGAATCGTCACCACCCGGTGCGCGCGCTCCGCGAGCGAAAGGTCGTGGGTCACGTACAGCACCGTCTTCCCCTCGGCGTTGAGTCTGGCCAGCAGCTCGAACATCTCAGCGGCGGTGTGCGTGTCCAGGTTCCCGGTCGGCTCATCGCCGACGATCAGCTTGGGGTCGCACGCCAGCGAGCGCGCGATCGCCACCCGCTGCTGCTCACCGCCTGAGAGCTCGGACGGGAGGTGGTCGAGTTTGTCGCCCAGCCCGACCAGTTCGAGGCTGTGCTCCGCCCGCTCGAAGCGCTCGCGCTTGGAGCCCCGACGCGCGAAGTCAAGCGGCAGCACCGCGTTCTCCAGCGCGGTCAGGGTCGGCAGCAGCTGGAAGAACTGAAACACGATCCCCACGCTCTCGCCGCGCCAGCTGGCGAGCCGTTCCTCGCCCAGCTGATCGATCCGCTCCCCGGCCACCGTCACCGTCCCGGCGGTTGGACGATCGATCCCAGTGATCATGTTGATGATCGTCGACTTGCCGCTGCCCGACGGCCCGACGATCGCGACCATCTCCCCGGACCCGATCGACAGGTCCACCCCGCGCAGCGCCGCGTATGAAAGCTTGCCGCTGCGATAGACCTTCTCGACCCCGACCAGCTCGATCACGGTCGAGATCGCCGCGGGCGCCTCGGCAAGTGGTGTTGCAGATGTCGCCATCTCGAGCCTCGCCAGCCTCCGGATCCATCGCCGATACCAACCCAAGGATCCCGCCGCGCGCGAGCCGGGCCATCCGGGGTTGCACGCAGCGTTGGCGCGGGCCGGTACTGACCGTGCCGCCGCTGGCGACGGAGCACGCAGGTCGCCCGCAGCGGCGGGACCGCTAGTCCCGATGCGCGACTTCCCGCATGGATCTGGAGCGGGCGATTGTGGTCCGCTCGAGCAACGGTGCCTGGCTGTCGGCGTTCGAGCTTCGCAACCGATGGGCGCATCCGGCTGATCAGTCGCAACAGCTTCGAGACCTCCAAGCTGCGGCTCACCGACTGGCATGGGTGTCCGATCATCGAACCCGGCTCGTGGGTGATGGAGCGCAAGATGCTCTGGACGAACAAGCAGCGCGCCGAAGCGCTCGCGCGAACAGGCAGTAGCGCAGCTCGCAGCGACAGCCAGCCGCCGGCGACGACCTCCGGCGATCCGGCGACGACAGGAAGTGCCGAGGCGGCTGGGAGGTGAGCCACCCGGCTGTTAGCACGCGATCCACGGTCATCGGACGTCCCGCTCGCTACGAGCGGGAGGCCACTGCCGCGGTCGCTGCTGCGCTGGCCGGTCTTGCCTACCATCGCTTCGGCCGACCGCGGATGCTGCGCTGGGGGATCAGCGAGCAGGCAGCCCGGCGACCCCTGCGGGTGATGAGCTGGTGCCTTATCCATCCCCCGGGAACAACTCCACGCATGCGATCGTGATCGACGCGCCACCCTCGGCGGTGTGGCCGTCGATCGTCCAGATCGGCCATAACCGCGGCGGGTGGTACAGCCACGAGTGGGTCGAGCGGCTGTTCGGGATTTCGCTACGCCGAGGGGCGGCTGCACCACCACATGGAGAGCGGTATGTGCATCGCTGACGCCCCAGCATCATCATCACGAGAAGACCCGTCATCGAGCACGAGTGGAGCCTAGTGCAGACGACTCCTGGCAGAAACCGCTTCGCGACCGCTCACGGCGCCGTCAGCAGGCGACTGCACCACCCGCACCAAATGTCGGAAGCCGAGTGCACTACGTGCTGCGACTCGGCCGTCACGGAAGTGACGCAGCCATAGTCGCGCCCCGGCGCACCCGCTATCCGCGCATTGGGAAAGTGACCGCGCCAGCGCCGAGATGCCCGTCGCGACATGGAAGCGGGTGCGGTGCTGCGGGAAGTCGCGTGCCGCACCCATGCGCGGCCCATGTCAATTCGTCGGCAACTGGCGCTGCGGCGGAAGACACGGGGGACTGAGCCGGCCGGGGGTTGACGGCGACTCCGCGAACCCCAGGTCAGTTGAGATCGTTCTAGACGCCTTCGTAGCTGTCGGGGTTGGGGCCGACGCGTCCGGTCTCGCCCTTGTCAAGCGCATCGATCGCGCTCATCTCCTCGGTGGAGAGCTCGAAGTCGAATATGTTGATGTTCTCGGCCATCCGGTCGGGCCGGGCGGATTTGGGGATCGCGATGTGGCCGTTTCGCATGTGCCAGCGCAGGATGACTTGCGCCACTGATCTGTTGTGGGTGCTGGCGATCTGCTGGATCGTTGGGTCGTCGAGTTCGGCGTTGTTGTGGCCGAGCGGGCTGTGGGCTTCGATTGCGATCCCGTGCAGTGCGCAGGCCTCGATCACGTTTGTGTTGGTGAAGTACGGATGGAGCTCGACCTGGTTGACAGCCGGGGTGATGCCGGTCTCGGCGATGATCCGGGCCAGGTGCGCGGGCTGGAAGTTGGAGACGCCGGCGCTGCGGGCCCGCCCGTCGGCGACGAGCGCGGCCACTGCCTTCCAGGTGGATACGTAGTCCCCACCGTAAAGAGTGGGGAGCGGCCAGTGGACGAGGAATAGATCGATCTGATCGACGCCCAGGTAGGAGAGCGTTTGTTCGAACGAGCGTTTCACATCGTCGGTGTGGTGGTTGGCGTTGGCGAGCTTGCTGGTGATGTAGATCTGCTCGCGGGCGATCCCGGACTCGGCGATGGCCTTCCCGACGCCGGGCTCGGTGCCGTAGGCCTGGGCGGTGTCGATGTGCCGGTAGCCGGCGGCCAATGCCTCGCTCACCGTCTGGGCTGCGATCTTCGTGTTCTCGTCGGTGACGTCGCGGTCGGGCGCCAGCGCGAGCGTCCCGTAGCCGAGTTGCGGGATCGCCGCGCCGTCGTTGAGGGCGACCTTCGGGATGTTGATGGTGCTGGTTGGCATGGTGTCTCCTGTGGGCGTGGATGGTCTGACCGGGCGGCGGGTTGCTGGCCCCGGGCGCTAGGCGGCGGGGTCGGCGAGGTAGGCGTCGTCATCGACCGGGTCTCCCCAGGTGACGGGGCTGCCTGATTCGTCGACTTCCTGGATCGCGATGTGGGTCATGAAGCGGTTGGGAGCGGCACCGTGCCAATGGTTCTCTTCGGGTGCGAAGAACACGCGGTCGCCGGGCCGGATCTCCTCGACCGGGCCGCCTTCACGTTGGCAGCGCCCGACCCCTCGATCACGAAGATCGTCTGGCCGTAGGGGTGGGTGTGCCAGTGCGTCCGCGCGCCAGGGATGAAGTGCACGCTGCCGGCGCTGGCGCGCGCTGGAGGCTCGGGCGCGGCGACGCTGTCGACGTAGACCGTGCCGGTGAACCAGGTGTCAGGGCCTTGGCTGGTGTCGAGTGAGTTACGAGTGATCAGCATAAGATGCTCCTATTCGAGTTAGCGGCCTCAAGAAGGGCCGGACGCCGGTCAGGGCCGCACCATGACCTTGATCGCTTCGCGGTCGGCCATGGCTCGGTAGCCGTCCGGCACACCGTCGAGGTCGACCGTCCGGTCGAGCACCCGGCCGGGGTCGATCCGGCCCTCGAGCACGTCGGGCAGCAGCTGGTCGATATAGGCGCGTGCCGGCGCGGGGCCGCCACCGATTGTCAAGTTGGCGTAGAACGCGGTCTGGGACCCGGGGAGCGTCTCCGCCTGGGGGACGCCGACGCGGCCGATCGCGCCGCCCGGGCGGGCGATCGCGATCGCGGTTGCCATCGAGGCTCCGAGGCCGACGCACTCGAGTACCGAGTGGGCTCCCAGCCCGCCGGTCAGCTCGCGTACTCGCTCCACGGCCGCGTCGCCGCGCTCGGTCACGACGTCGGTCGCGCCGAACTCGCGAGCGAGGGCGGTCCGGTCGTCGTGCCGGCCGAGGATGATGATCTGCTCGGCGCCGAGCCGCTTGGCGGCGATCACCGCGCACAGGCCCACGGCGCCGTCACCCACCACCGCGGCGATCTTCCCGGGCGCGACGTGGGCGTGCAGGGCGGCGTGGTGGCCGGTGCCCATGACGTCTGAGAGCGTCAGCAGCGAGGGCAGGAGCGCGTCGTCCTCGCCGCTCCCGAGCGGATACAGGGTGCCGTCGGCGTAGGGGATGCGGAGTGCCTCCGCTTGCGCGCCGTTGATGCCGTTGTTGCCGAAGAATCCAGCGTGCACGCACTCGGTCTGCAGTCCCTCGTGGCAGAACTCGCAGGTCCCGTCCGAGAACGCGAACGGCATGATCACGAGCTGCCCGGGCTTGATCGCCCGTACCTCGCTGCCGGTCGCCTCGACGATCCCGATCGCCTCATGCCCCATCGACTGACCGGCCTCGCTGGGCTCCATCGAGGCGTACGGCCAGAGATCGCTGCCGCAGATGCTGGCCCTGCTGACACGGATGACCGCGTCGGACGGGTCGATCAGTTGGGGGTCCGGGACGGTCTCGATCCGCACGTCTCCGGCGGCGTGCATGATGGTTGCGCGCATGGGGGATTCCTCTCGTTGCTTTCTCTCGTGAAATCCATGATGCGCGCAGCCTGCCATAAAATCAAATACTGGATGTGGCAGTCTGATAGAAATAAACTATGGATCCTCGGCGGTTGCTGACCTTCCGCACCGTGGCCCACGAGCGGTCGTTCTCGCGGGCCGCCGAGACGTTGTCGCTCACTCAACCGTCGGTCTCGCACCAGATCGCCCTACTCGAGACCGAGATCGGTGTCCGCCTGCTCGAGCGCGGCCGCGGAGGACTGCGCCTGACCCGCGCCGGCGAGGTCCTGCTCGAACACGCCGACCAGGTCGCATGGCGCCTGCAACTGGCCGACTCACAGCTCGCTGACCTGGCCGAGCAGTACCGCGACCAAGTCCGGCTCGGAGCGTTCCCCACCGCGCTCGCGAGCTTCGTGCCCTCCGCGATCGCTCAACTGCGAACTGCGCACGGTGATGTTCAAGTCCATCTCAGCGAAACCACGGCCGCGGTACTCGAACCCCAGCTCCTGGCAGGCAAGTTCGACGTCGCCATCGGCTACCAGGAAGCCACCGCGGAGCGCCGCGAGATCCCAGGTGCAGAACGGACCGAGCTGTTCCAGGAAAGCTTCCTCGTCGCCGTACCACCAGACCACCGACTGGCCGGATCGACCAGTCCTATCCCACTCGCCAAGCTCGCCCAAGACGACTGGATCGTGCCGTCCACGGAAGGCTTCCTCATCCAAGCCTGCCGCGACGCCGGCTTCGACCCTCACATCGTCGCCGTAACCAGCGACCCACTCGCCACCCGCGGCCTGATCACCCGCGGATTCGGGGTCGGCTGGGTCGCAAGCCTGCTGCGCCACGATTACGCCGATGCCGTCATCCACCCCGTGAAAGACCCGATACGGCGCCGCGACATCTATGCGCTGCTCCCACCCGGCGATCACCACCCGCTCGCCAGACCCCTCATCAACGCACTGATCACCACAGCCGCACAGACCCATCCATCCGCGTAGCAGCCAACGGAACCCCAAACGGCCGGCAGCCGTGGTTAGCCCCAGCCCAACCCAAACACCGAAGCCACACCAATGCGGGTGACCACTCACAACCCGCCAGTTCACTCCCATTCGCGCTGGTCAACGTCGCCAGAGAGCGCCGTCCAGCCCGCCGAGTGGCGTGTAGGCGACTGGGTCAGGGGGTTGGAGTTGCCGCGTTTTCGACGCGCCTGAGCGACTGAAGCTCGGCCTCCACGATACCCGCGCAATCGCCAAAGCAGGACCGAGCCGCTCGGCGCGCACAGTCCTGAGATTCGCCAATCTCGAGACTGCCTCCGCGAGCCGCACCTAGGCAATCGCCGATCCTGCACATCAGCTCGCGAGCCCTGCTCCCGGCGAGCCGTGAGTTCCGCGCATTTGGGGTCTTCAGAGCGACCGTTGGCCAAATGTCGCGCTAACGCGAAGGCGGGTCTGGGCAGCGAGATGGTGCTGGCGGACCCAGAGTTGCATTGAGAGACGCACGGGATGCTGCGTGAATGGGTCGGTCATGTCGCCCACGACGGGACGATCTGCGCCAGCCGCTCGGGATGGTTGACCGATCGCATCTTGGTGATTAGTCCGTCCTGTACGGTGAACGTCAGGACGAACATGGGTCGGCCATCGAGGATGATCAGCACTCCTGCTGATTGCCTGACGGTGACCGGCCGGATCACTAGACGCTGCGCTGCGCTGCGACGCGCGCCGGCGCCGGCCTGGGCTGCGACCTTCTTCGCGCCGTTTATGAGCCTGACGCCCTCGGGGTCGAAGGTGCGCAGCTGAACGTCGGGTGCCAGTAGCCCGAGTAGCGCTGAGAGGTCGCCGGTGCCGGCGGCGGCGAGGAACGCGTCGTGACCGTCGTCAACCAGGCACAGAGATCCTCGATGCCGTCCCCGCCCGCCCGACTCAGCCTCATCCAGGCTTCCTGAACGGCGTCGGCGTCGTTGCCGGACCCCAGCATCCGCAGTGCGACAGCCCGCAGATAGGGGCGGTGCCGCTCGAACTCGGCGGTGCGATCGCGGACGTCGCTGCTCATCTTCTGGAGACGCTCCGGGGGGTTCTGAGGTAACACACCACGCCGACGTTACCTCCGCGGCCCCGCATCCGTCTGGTCCGTAGCCGCAGTTCACACCACCGGAGCGACGCTCCACGGAGGAACCATGCCCGAGACACAGACACACTCAGCACGCCTGCAGAACGCCAGCTCGCCGGACGCCGTCGCCGGCGTGCAACAGATCATGAAAGCAATCTACGCAGGCGGGGTCCCGCAGGAGACGCTCGAACTGGTCCACATGCGCGCCAGCCAGATCAACGGCTGCAACGCCTGCATCGCGTCCGGCATCACGAACGCCGAGCGGATCGGCCTCAGCAGCGAGCGGCTGCTGACGCTGCCGGCCTGGCGCGAGTCTGCGCTGTATGACGACGCCGAACGGGCGGCACTCGGACTGGCCGAGGCGATGACCCGCCTGGCGGACCACCCAGACGTCGTGACCGAAGAGATCTGGGCCGACGCAGCAGAGCAGTTCGACGAGCGCGCCCTCTCGGCACTCGTCTCGATGATCGCGCTGACCAACTTCTTCAACCGCGTCAACACCACACTGAACGTCCAGCCCGGCTCCTGGGAATAGCCCAGACTCCCAAGTCTCACCTCCAGCGAGTCCGACGACGCCAAGAAGCGCCTCGTAACAGACGATCCCGCCGCCGCGACACAGCAGCACCGGCCGTCCGGTAATCACGACCAAGAGCAAATGCTCACATCGCTCTCCCGGGACCCGCGGGGTCGTCTCGGAGGCGCACACCCGCGAGAGAACGAACGCAGGGCTCGTCTTATGCGTTTCGCGCGCGTCCTGCTCATCGCCAGCGGAAGGTGCGGCCGCCGGTCAGCCGCGACAGCGCCGCCGGCCTTGAGAGTTAGCGCCTGGCGAGTCCGGCCGTGGCGCTGATCGTCGGCGCTGGTCGGGCGTGGACGGTGTCGATGATCTCGGAGCTGTCGATCCCTTGGAGATAGATCGACGTGATCCCGAGGTTGGCGTGCCCGAGTTGCCGCTGGATCACGACGAGCGGGATCCCCTCGTGCGCCATCTCGATCGCGTGGGCATGGCGGAGCTGGTGTGGCGCAAATCGCCTTCGGACGCCAGCAGCCGCAGGGGCGTGTTTCAGTTGCTTGCAGCCGCGGACGCTTCCCAGTGTCGGCCGGCCGTGGGCCCGTGGATCACGCATAGGAGTGCTCCAACGGGCAGGCTCGGCCGGAGCTCGAGCCATGGATCGAGTTGCTGCCAGGCCCAGCGGTCCATCCCGACTTCGCGCCGCTTCCCGCCCTTCCCGCGGCGCACGAGTACGGCGCCGCGAGAGCGGTCGAGATCGGTCTCAGCGAGCGCGAGCGCTTCGCCGATCCTGAGTCCGGCGCGCCAGAGCAGCACGATCAGCGCCCGGAGGCGCAGTCCGTCCGGTCTCTCGCCGGCGACGCGCATGACGGCGACGATCTCTTCGATCGTGGGCGGATCTGCCGGGTAGCGCATGCCCTTGTTGCGCGGCGATCGGCCGTCGTGGTAGCCAGGCATGGTTGCCGGTGAGCGTCGATGACCGGCGGCGTCGAGAGCGATAAATTCCATCACTCCACCTCCTACTTGTTGACAACGTGCAACACTGTAGGCATGTCCGTGAATGTGTCCGTCCGCCTCGACGACCGCCTCGCCGAACGCCTGCGTCTGCGCGCCCGTGCGGCTGGCGAGAGCCTGTCCGATCGCCTCCGACGATATGCCGAGGAGGGCGCCCGTCGCGACGAGCACCCGATGATCACGTTCCGTGATGGTCCGACCGGCCGTCGCGCTGGGCTGATCGGAGGGCCCGACGCGTGGGAGGTCGCGATGTGGATCGACGACCTCGAACCGGTCAAAGATCCGGCCAACCAGCTCGCCGCCGATGGAGTCGTCTCCCGACCCCAGGTCGATGCTGTCGTTGCGTACCGGGCCGCGTACCCGGACGAGATCCAGGCCAGGATCGAGCTCCATCGCAGCGAGACAGCTGCCGCCGAAGCGCGGTGAAGATCCTCGTCGACGAGATGTATCCGGCCACCGTCGCCGGGGAGCTTCACGCTGCGAGGATCGAGGCCACCACGGTCGCGGACCTCCGACTCGGCGGCGCGTCGGATCCCGAGGTGTTCGGCGCAGCGGTCGCCGGCGGCTACACCCCCCGTGCTAACCGAGAACGTCGGCGACTTCGCAAGGATCGCCGCCGAGCACAGCACCGCCGGCGGGCACCACCACGGCGTGCTGATCGCGCTGTCCAGCCGTTTCTCACGACGCCCCGCCGGCATCGGTCCATTAATCGCGGCGATCCAAGCCGTCGCCGACGAGCAGATCGCGGACCGGGTTGTGTACCTCCAGCAGGCGGTCGATCGGTAGCAGCCGCGACCTCCTGTCCGCGCAAAGCATGGCGCCCGTCGTTTGCGAGAGGTAGACCCGTCCCAGCCTGAACGCGCGATTGGCGGCGTGTGATCATCATCGATGAATCTGGGCCCACCCTCCGGTCTAGAGATGCAGCGCGGGACCGGGCACGATTGAAACGAGGAAACGAGGAGACGAGGAAGGTCGACATGGCAGATCGCAACAACCATCTGGCCGGGCGCCTGCCGGCGGAGCCGTATCCGGCGCTGCGTCAGCTGGATCGGCTGATCGGTAGATGGCAGGTGACAGGATCGCTGCTCCAGGGCTTCATGACCTACGAGTGGATGGAAGGCGGCTTCTTCTTGATTCAGCACGTCGACGCAGAGGCTGGCGATCGACAGATCAGGGGCGTCGAGTACATCGGCTTCGACGAGGACACGCAGACGCTGCGCTCCCACTACATGGACGTCCACGGCGCGAACTTCACCTACACGTGGGAGATCGACGGCGACACGATCAGGATCTGGTTCGGGGACCACGGCTCGGACAACTTCTTCGAGGGCCACTTCAGCGAAGATGGCCACTCCTACTCGGGCGCCTGGCAATGGCCCGGCGGCGGCTACACCGCCACGCTCACGCGCGTCAGTTGAAGCGCCCACAGTTGAGCAAGCAGTCGGCGACGATCGGCAACGGCAACAGCGCCCGCTCCAAACGAGTGCTTGGCGCTGGCCGGCGGCAGGCCCTCCTTTTCGCCGAATGGGGGGCGCTCGAACCAGCCTGCGCGATTGCAGCAATACGTAGGCAGGGCAGGCTGCAGCTGGCGCTCCTCGTGCTAGCAGGCAGGCGGGAACCCAGCTAACTCCGGGGCGAGCAGCGCTTCTGCTCGCACGCGTAAGGAGTAGCGCGGCTCGCTATGGAAGCAGAAGCGCCGCGGCTGGATCAGGCTGGTGCCGCTCGAGTTGCGCATCCTCCTGGGCGAAGGAATCGCCAACCGCGCCGGTCGCGGCCATCGCGTTCGTGGCAGAGCGCAAGCCCGCTCAGGGTGGCGACCGTCTCCCCGCGAGCGCTTGCTCGACTCCCGTCGCGAGGCGCTCTGCAAGCGTCTGGGCGACTTGCTGCTTGAGCGCATTGCGGCGACGTGAGTCGCTTGATCGTGGTGGCTGCTTCCGCCTTCGAGATTGGGAACGCAGGCGTGTCTCCAGCGTGGCCGCGTCGTCGCGAGGCCGTCGCGCAAAGCCGCGCTGGGGTCGTAGTCGCCGAAGCGGCTCGTGCCGTGTTGATGGCCGGGTCGCAGCCGTTTCAGGAGGCCGGGGGTCGCAGGGCCCCTATCAGGGCCCTGCTGTCGCGAGTTGGTGGCGATAGAGCTTGGTGAGGTTGTGGGTCATCATCAGTAATCGGTACTCGGTCCGCACGGCGGCGCGGCCGCGTCGGTGGAACTGGGTGAATTTGCGGTTGTGTTTGGTGTGACCAAATCCCGGCTCAATCACTTGTCTTCGTTGTCGGTAGAGCTCGTGTCCAAGGTCGGTTGAGAGCAGCTGTCGCATCCAGCTGTAGCGCCCGCCCGACCAGCCTGGCCGCTGGCCTTTGCGTTCCCCTGACTCGGGCGGGATCAGGACCGCGATCCCGTCGGCGGCGAGGTTGGCCATCTGCTGCTCGTTCCAGAACCCGCTGTCGGCGACCGCGACCCCTGGCACGGTGCTGATGTTCGCGTGCGCAAGCTCGCGCCTGGCGGCGCTCATCAGCGGCTCGAGCGCGGAGAAGTCGACCGGCTCGGTCGAGATCTCAGCAGCGAGCAAGATCTGGTTCAGATCGACGACCGCTTGGGCGTTGTATCCCTGCGCGAAGACCTTGTGACCCTTCATCAGATGCGTGTCAGGATCGCTCAGATTGACCGTCGTGGCCGGCGTGTTCGGTGGCTGATACGGCTTCGGCGGCCGGCTCGATAACAGCCGCCGGCCGAGCCGGTCAACCGCGGTCGCGCGCCACTGTTCATAGGCCTCGTTCCCGCGGCGTTGCGCAACGAGATCCTGCTCAAGGCGCTCAGCGGCGTCCTACAGCCGCTCCTGTCGCGAGCGCGATGCAGGCGAGCGTGACCGCCACCGCTCGCGGTCAAGCTGACGCATGGCGTAGAGCAACCACCCATCCCGGCCCTGCACGCGCGCGACGATCTGCTCGGCATCGAACTCGTCCTCGGGCTCCGGCTCAGGCCCCGAGCCGCCATCGCCGCCGTCTCCATCCTCGCTCTCGCGCTTGGCCCGTCAGGCCTGAAGCTCACGCGCCAGCCACGCCCGCCGCCCCTCGGGCAGCTCATCCCCGCGCGCGTCGCCGTGTTCCTCGTCCTCGGCCTCGTCGGTCGCGATCGCGACCTCGATCAGCTCCTTGGCGATCTGACCGAAGTCGACGCTCGTCTCGCGCGTCGCGTTGCCCCGCAGCTTCGTCCCATCCAGCGCCACCACCCCACACGCCACCAACCCAGCCCGATCACAAGCGCCAACACTTCACCGAACAAACGGGCCAACGCGCCCTGGTGGCGGCCCAAGAACCGCGCGACCGTTGCGTGATCCGGCACCCGGTTCGCCGTGATCACCCGATAGGCAATGTCCTGGCGACAATGCCGCTCGATCCCACGCGAAGAGTACTCACCCGTCGAATACGAATACGTCAATAAACTCACCATCACCGACGGCTCATACGCCGCCCGCCCGTGCCCGTCCGGCCGATACGCCTCATAGAACGCCTTCAGATCAAGCCGCCCGACCGCCGCGCAGGCGCTTCAACCGGCTCGTGGCTCCTGCTTTTGAGCCCTGCTGGTCCGGGGCACTAGTTCCCGGTGAGCAGCAGACCGCCGTCGACGGTTTGTACTGTTCCGGTGACGTACTTGTTCTGCATGAGGTACATGTGTGCGGCGGCTATGTGCTCCGGCTCGCCGACCGTTCCGGTCAAGGTACGCTGGGCCAAGCGGGCAAAAAGCGCCTCGCGCTGGGCCTCGGGGACGCTGTCCCAGAGCGGCGTGCGAACAGCGCCGGCCCTGACCGCGTTGACGCGGACCGGGGCGAGTTCGACCGCTAGTCCCCGGACGAGGCCTTCGGCGGCACCGGCGCCGGCGGCGGCGAGCGCGGCGCCAGGGACCGGTCGCTGGCCGACGGTCCCGGTGGTCAACCCGATTGATCCTCCGGGAATGATCCGGGGCGCTGCGTGCTTGATGACGGTGACCGCGCCCCAGAATCGAACGTCGAGGATCGCGTGCGCGTCATTGAGGCCGAGGTCGGCGAGTGGACGCGGCGTGAATGCGTCGCCGGCTGTGAACACCAGGTGATCGAGCTCGCCGATGCGCTCGAACAAGGCGGCGACCTGTGTCTCGTCTCGGACCTCCAGGGCCGTGCCCTGACAGCCGTCCGGCAACTCGCTCAGAGCTGCGTCGACCCGCGCCTGTCGGCTTGAGGCGATGGTCACCTCGGCGCCGTCCAGCGCCGCTGCTCGCGCCGTCGCCAGGCCCATACCAGAACTGCCCCCGATAACAACGATCTTTTGACCATCCAGAGTCACGACTGCCTCCAACTGTTGATGTCTCAGTGAGACATCAACAGTAGCACGCGCGATGACTCACTGGGACATCGTTGTAGGCTGAGCCCATGCCTCGGTGGGACGCCCAAGCAGAAGAACGACTGCGAACCGCGGCGATCGAGCTGTTCCTCGAGCGCGGGTACGAGAACGTCACCGTTGCCCAGATCGCTGACCGCGCCGGACTGAACCGGCGCACGTTCTCCCGCTACTTCACCGACAAGCGTGACGTGCTCTTTGCCGGTTCCGAGCGGCTGCCGGGGATGCTGGCCGAGGCGCTCGGCCAGGCCGACCCGGAGCTCGCCCCGTTCGAGGCGTTGCTCACGGCACTCGCCGACGTCGGCTCGGTGCTCGGCGCCCAGGTCGCCTCGCATGCCGCGCAGCGGCGCGAAGTCATCGCTCGCAGCCCCGAGTTGCAGGAGCGGGGACTGACGAAGTACGCCGCCATCGCCAACGCACTTGCGGCCGAGCTGACTCGGAGAGGCAGCGAGCCGGCCAGCGCCACGCTGCTCGCGGACGTCGGAGTTGCGATCTTTCGAGCCGGCTTTAGCCGATGGGTCGACCACCCCGATAGCAATGACCTGGCCGCTTGCCTGCGCGAGGCCGAGGCCGAGCTGGCCTGTGTGTGGTCCGGCGAGCCTAGCGAGCAGGCTTTCGGCTGACGTGCGTGGGGTGATCAGGGTGCCGAGCTGAGCATGCTGGTGAAGCGGTCGTGGAGCGATGGGCCGATCTGCTCGCGTGGCTGCTCGCGGATGTAGGCCTGCATCGAGGTGTCGACCGCGCCCGGCCGGTAGACGTTGACGGTAACGCTGGTGCCTTCGAGCTCGGCGGCGAGGTTGAGTGTGTGCGCTTCGAGTGCGCCTTTTGACGCCGCGTAGGTGTTGATCCCGACGAGCATTCCGGGGTGCGCGGCGATCGCAGCCGAGACGTTGACGATCCGCCCCCAGCCCGCGGCGAGCATCCCTGGGAGCAGGTGTGTAGCGAGGGTCATTGGGCCGATCACGTTGATGGCTATCATCGCGGCCGCGACGGCGTCAGGATCGACGTTCTGGGTCGGGCCGAGCGGCCACACCACCGCGGCATTGTTGACCAGCACCTCAACATGGCCGAACTCGCTCACGAGTCGTTCCAGAGCGCTGCGCGTTTGGTCGCGGTCGCTGAGATCCGCGGCGAGCGCGACAGCGCTGCCGCCGGCGTCGTGGATCTCTGCGTGGACGTTTTCGAGGTCACGGACAGTGCGAGCGAGCAGCCCCACCCGCGCTCCGTTTCGTGCGAGGCCGGTGGCGATCGCGCGACCGATTTCGCGACCGGCTCCTGTGACCAGAGCGGTGCGGTTCTCGAGGCTGGCGGGCATCAGTTGCTCCTTCGGGTCTTGTCAATGTCGCGGATCACTCCGATGTCAGGTCGGCGAGTCCAGCGCAGCTAGCCAGCGGGGTTCGCGGGCGATCAGCGAGACTGTCGCTCGGCCTAATCGATCGGCAGCGTCGGTTAGAGCTCGGCGAGTGCCGAGATGATGGCTTGGACCTCGGTGCGGCTGGTGTAGTCCGGGTGCACGTCGGCGAACCGCACAACCCGGTCGCGATCGACGACCAGGACGGTCGGCATCGGCAGTTCGCTCGCGCCCTCCGCGTTTGCTTCTCGAATGTCGAGGCCGAGCGCTCGCTGGGCCTCGAGGAGGTCCTCGGCGGGCTGGAAGGTGACGTGCAGGCGGCGTGCGACGCGGGCGCCGGCGTCCGAGAGCACGGGGAACTGGAGGGCGTGCTTCTCGGCGGTGCTGAGCGACTGGTCGGGTGTTTGGGGGCTGATCGCCGCGATCCGGGCGTTGAACCGGGAGAGTTGGGGGAGCAGCTCGGCCTGGTACTGGTGCAGCGCGAGGTTGCAGTACGGGCACCACCCGCCGCGATAGAACACGAGCACGGCTGGCCCGTCTGCCACCAACTGCGACAGCGACACGTCCTTGCCGGTAGCGTCGGGCAGGGTGAAGTCCTGCAGCAGATCGCCTGCGGAGACGGCGTCTGTGGGCGTGCCGCGCTCGCGCAGCAGCATCCGGTCGCGAGTGAAGGTCGCGGCAACCTTAGCCGGAAGCCTCCCAGCGGAGGCGGCTTGCAGTTGGTCTGACTGCTCCTGAATTGTCGGGCTCATCGCGTTGATCCTTTATCGTCGCGTCGGTTGTATTGGACCGGATAGTCCAGCCGACAGTGAAGCACACGTGAGCTGCGCGCGCGCTGCAGTGGACCGTTGGGTCCACTGCAGGTAGAGTCGTCGTCATGACGCCTCCGTCGATCACCGACCAGGGCCGCGCCACGCGCGGGCGAATCGTCGCCGCTGCCGCCGCGCTGATCGGCGAGCGCGGAGTATCCGGGACCAGCCTCGACGATGTTCGCGCGGCAACCGATTCGAGCAAGAGCCAGCTGTATCACTACTTTGGCGATAAGCACGGGCTGGTTCAGGCGGTGATCGATCACCAATCAGCCGTCGTGCTCGGTGCCCAAGCACAGGCGCTGGATGGCGTGCAGGGCTGGCGCGACCTCGAGCGCTGGGCGGGCTGGATGGTGGCGATGGTCGAGCGGCAGGACGGACGCGGCGGTTGTCCGATCGGCACCTTGGCCGCGGCGCTGGCGGATACCGACGAACAGTTTCGGGCCGCGCTCAGCGACGTGTTTGAGAGCTGGCGTGAGGCGATCGGCGGAGCGCTGGCGCGGCTGCGCGACAACGGCCTGCTGGCCGCCGATGCCGACCTCAAGCAGCTGACCACGACGATGCTGGCCGCGATCCAGGGCGGCCTGCTGCTGGCCAAGACCAGCCGCGACAGCGCGCAGCTACGAATCGCGCTCGAGGGTGCGATCGCGCAACTGCGCACGCACAGCGTTTCTGACGAACATCGAGCTCGTCGCCGCGAACGGGGTTGATCGAGGGGCACGAGCAAGGACCAGATCAGCAGCGGCGTCGAACCGAACGACCCCGCCTCGGCGCGCGTGACCGCGATCGAGTCACGGGACTGCGCTACCGATATCGGACACGATGGATCGCGACACCGGTGTGTCTCGCGGTGACCGCTTCGCGGATTCCGGAGAAACGCTCGGGGAGCGGCGGGCCGTAGCGCGCCGACCACCGCCCGCCGTCCGGTCCCGCTACGGACGGAGCCCGGCGCTGGCCGGGATCACCGGCGGCCGGCGATGATGGACCGTGTCCACGATCTCGCGGGTATCGATTCCTTGAAGGTAGATCGAGGTGATACCAAGGTGGGCATGCCCGAGCTGGCGCTGGATGATCGGCAGTGGGATCCCTTCGTGCGCCATCTCGATCGCATGAGCGTGCCTGAGCTGATGGGGCGCGAACCGCCGCCGCACCCCCGCCTCCGTCGCAAGCCGGCGAAGCTCACCACGAGCAGCGGTCGCTGAGCACCCCCGCCCACGCGTCGGTCCGGCCAGGATGAAGAACAACGGACCGATCGGCAGCTGGATCATGCTCGGTCCAGCGGGCGACGTGATCCCACACGCCCAGTCGTCCATCCCGACGGTCCTTCGCTTCCCGCCCTTCCCGACCCGGACAAGCACCGACCCGGTCTTCGGATCCAGATCGGACTCCGTGAGGGCGAGCGCTTCGCTGATCCGCAAGCCCGCGCGCCACAGGATCGCGATCAGCGCGCGCGTCCTATCCGCATACCGGCCGGGTCCGGCCTGGCGCATCACGAGAATGATCTCCTCCACGGTCGGCGGGTCGGCCGGGTAGCGCTGTCCTTTGTTTGGCGGCGCGCACCCCGCCCAGTGCCCCAGTGTCGCTGCCGGGGATCGCACACGACCGGTGATGTCCACCAATGATGGCTCGGACATGATGTCCTCCGATTTGGGTCGGCCCGGTCAGCGGTGGGCCCACATCACCGGGCGCTTGGTTGAGGGCCAAGCTTCTCACCGCTCGGCCGGATCGGTGATTGCGGCCGGTACTCTCTGCTCATGACCTTCACGCGGATCACCGTTCGCGCGGATCAAATGGACGGGGTGCCGTGCATCCGCGGCCTGCGGATTCCCGTCGCGACGGTCGTCGGGATGATCGCCGAAGGGATGACCACCGACGAGGTCCTTGAGGCCTACCCGGACCTCGAGCCCGGTGACGTGCAGGAAGCGCTCCGATATGCGGCCGAGGCCGTCCGTGAACGCGAGCTACCGCTCGCCCGGTGAAGTTCCTGATCGACCAAGCGCTTTCCCCAGCCGTCGCGACCGAACTCAACCACGCCGGTCACGACGCCGTCCACGTCCGCGAGCTTGGGATGCACGCCGCATCAGACGAGGAGATCTTCGACCGCGCCGCCCGTGATGACCGCGTCGTGGTCTCCGCCGACACCGACTTCGGCACGCTCCTGGCGACCCGAAAGCAGACCTCGCCGTCGGTCATCCTGTTCCGACACGGCAGCCAACACCGGCCGGCCGACCAGGCCGCGCTGCTGAAGGCCAACTTTGCCGCAGCTCGCCGGCGCCCTGCAGGCCGGGAGCATCATCGTGATCCAGCCCGACCGCATCCGGATCCGAGCACTGCCCCTGCTCCCATAGCGGGGTTCCGACGCTACCGCTCGACGCCTATTGCGGCAGTGCTGGTCTCGAGGCCGTCGTGACCGCTCCGGTGCTTGCAGCTTCGGGATCTTCGGCTAGCACCCCGAGCTTCGGTCTGACCGATCCATCCGCGGCCCGCCGCGAACGCGCTCCTGGCGCTACGCCAGCCGTGCTTGCGGCGAGGCCATGTCGCCTGCGACTATGATCTCGTCGCAGTAGGCTTGCGCGCTTCGATGACGCGCGTGATGTTCAGGGACGAGCTGCTTGACGCTCAGCTGCTGCGCGTTCTCGGATCTGCAGCGTATGGTGGCGCTGATATCGGCGAGTGTCTCCAGGCGGCTCGAGACGTTCGGGAAGACGATCTCGGTAGCTGGTACGACGCCTGGCATGGCCTGGGTGATCGAGTCGCAACGCTCGCTCGTGACGAGGAGGCCGCCGACCGGGCCGAGAGCGCGCGGCTCGCGTATCTGCGCGCGTGCAGCTACCACCGCACGTCCGGGGTGATGTTGCTCGGCGCTCCGATCGATCCGCGCGCGGTCGCGGCGCATCGCGCGCAACAGGCGGCGTTTCGTGCCGCGATGCGATTGACGCCCTTGCCGGTCGAGGTGGTGGACATCCCGTTCGATAGTGTGCGTCTGCCGGGGTATTTCCTTCGTCCGACCGATGCGGCGGGACGTCGCGCGACCGTGATTCTCATCGGTGGCTATGACGGCACGTCCGAGGAGCTCTACCTCCTCACCGGAGCCGCAGCGCTGGAGCGCGGATACAACGTGCTGGCTGTCGATGGTCCTGGGCAGGGATCGGCGCTGATCGAGCACGGACTGACGCTTCGGTCCGATTGGGAGAACGTAGTCGCGCCGTTGATCGATCACCTGGTCGCACGCCCGGAGGTCGATCCCGGTCGGATCGCGGTGATCGGACTGAGTCTCGGCGCGCACCTCGCGCCCCGCGCCGCGAGCGGTGAACGGCGCCTCGCCGCGTGCATCGCTGACTGCGGCAGCTACGACCTTTACGCCGCCGCGCTCGAGCGGATGCCATCGCCCCTCGCACGCGGGCTCCGCGACGGCAAGCTGTGGGCGCGACTGGCGATCCGCCCGATCCTCCACCTGCTCGTCCGCAAACCGACCGCCGGGTGGGCGCTGCGCCGCGGGATGCTCGTTCACGGCGTCCCAACGCCACTGGCGTACCTCGACTGTCTGCGTGAGTTCACGCTTCACGGGTACGCGGAGCGGATAACCTGCCCCACCTGGGTCTGCAACGCCGAAGAGGATGAGATCGGGGCCTCTGCCGCGCAACTCGTCAACGCGCTGAGCTGTCCCAAGGTCTTCGTTCAGTTCACCACCGCCGACGGCGCCGGAGACCACTGCGAGCAAGGAGCACGAACGCTCTACCACGCACGATCATTCGGCTGGCTGGACCACCTCCTCCAACCGCACCAGATGGGCTAACCGCGCGGCGCGCAAACCCACCACCGCGAACGCTTCGGCCTCCTAGAGCTGACCGCGCCGAAGATCGGCTACTTCACTCTGAGGCCATGCCACCGCGCCATCGCATGGGTCATCTGCAGACTGGCGGTGCATCCGCAAATCGCCAGTTCCCGCCATGCGCGAAGCGAGCCTCCCTTTTGGCGACGAGCAGGTCCGTGTCCGTGGCCGTGCGCGGGTCGAGACCCGCTTTCGTTCTCGCGCGGGCATGCGAGGCGGGCTCGGCTTTGTAGCTGCGTGTGTCCGGTTGCAAGAAAGCGCGCAGGCCGTTTCGGCGCGCGCGTGCTGACTGCTGCGCTGGTCGAGTGGCGACGACCGGCGATGCCCCCCTTCGTGCGGGGGAGGGCATCGAAACTGGCGTGGTTTCTGGACGGGGTCAGCCCGTGATCTGCGATCGGCCGCCGGTCATGGGAGCTGCTTGGCGCCAGTGGCTTGTGCTAGGCAGGCGGGGGCAGATGATCCCTGAACGATCCCGTCGAACATTTGAACCCCGCTGGCGGCCCCGTTGGTGGACTGCTTGGCCGCCAGCACCAAGGTGTCGCCCGCGGGGATCGCGCTGGGTATGAATGTAATCGACTGCGGCACGCCCGCCTGCGGGTTGCTGTCGACGATCGTGGGATGAGAAGACCCGTTCGGGAGCGCTTTCGGGATGGTCAATAGAGCGGCGGCGCAGCCCTGCACGATCGGGACTGCTCTGGCCCGGACGCCGAGCGCGGTCAGCTGCGCGTTCGCGCCCGCGATCCCCGTGATCTCGTTGATCGTGACCGTGACCGTGCCGTTCGGGTTGCTTGTCACGGCAAACGCCGGCGCGGCCGTTCCCGCGCTCAGCAAGAGCGCCGCCGCCGTTGCCACCGCTGCAAGGCCGAGGCTCGCCCCCGCCAGCCGCCGGCGCCGTGCGGGCCCGCTGGTGCTGGCCCGAGCTGGGAGGGCGTGCTCGGCGTCGTGCTCGCGCGCGAGCTCACGCCACAGGTTGTCCTCAAACGTGCTCATCGGTTCAACGCTCCCTTCGTAGCCGGGCGCGCGCCCGGAATAGGCGCGCGCGTATTACGCCGCGGGGGACGCCAAGCACTGCCGCGGCCTCCTTCGGCGTCAAGCCAGCGAGGTCGACCAACTCGACCGCGGTCCGTTCCAGCTCCGGCAGCCGCGAGCAGGCCGCGATCAGCGCCCGTCCTGCCTGCTCGGCATCGATCCGGGCTGCCAACTCCTCGATCTCATCGACCTCCAACTCCCGACGCCCCGCAAGCCGCACGGCGGCATCGCGGCCGTCCGCGGCCTGCTCGCAGTGCTGCGCGTAAACACGGGTGGCGATCCCGAACAACCACGAACGTGCCGTGCCCTTACCGGCATCGAAGCTGCCGAACGAGCCGACCGCCCGCACGAACGTCTCCGACGTCAAATCCGCGACCGTCTGCGGGTCAGCGCAACGGCGCGCGAAATACGCGGTGATCACCGCAACGTTGGCGCGGTAAACCCGCTCGAGCTGACCGAGTCGCCGACCCGAGAAGCCGCACGAACCCTGCGCCTCGACGTTGGCTTGCGCGCTCATACCCACCAGTTGCGCAAATCGCACCCGCCTGTTATGCGGACCAACGACGTCCGAGTCCGCGCGCGCCTCGTGCGGCCCCCTCCGCAGCCACCATCGAGCACCCTGAGCAGCGTTGACGCCAGCGGCACGCGGGTCTCGCGATCGGATCGGCGACACCTCGATCGCACCGACCGCCGACGACCGGACAAGTGCTCAGCCACGACCGCAATCGCACGTTCCCGATCGACGAGGCACCGCTCGTGAAGGGAACAGTCACCGCGTGAGCATGACCCCTGCAGGCGTCAAAGCGCAGCCGCCCGACCGCGATCAACGGCCGCGCTCGAGAAGCCGCCGAGTCGCGGCTGTCCTGCTTCGTCGTCGCGACGAGCATGCCGCCGGCCCGGAGCCCAGACCTGCTCAGCGCGGAAAGCGCGCGACAGCTGGGTGATGACGCGTTACGTCGGTGTTACCCGGCGCCGCGTACAGTGGAGCGGACCGTGCAGCCCGCACGACTCTTCGCAGCGCTCGCCGTCAGCGCCGTCGCAATCGCCGCGTGCGGGTCCGCTTCCAAACCAAGCAGCACCGGATCTGCCAGCACGCAAGCGCTGACGTACGCCAACTGCGTGCGAGCGAACGGTACGCCGAACTTCCCAGATCCGGGCTCGAACGGCGCACTCCCCAACCCAGCCTTGCCGGCGTTCCAAGCGGCCAAGAAAGCCTGTGCGAAGCTGCAGCCCGCCGGCCTGCACTTGCACGGCCC
The DNA here is from genome assembly GCA_963709135.1 of uncultured Solirubrobacterales bacterium. Classification (GTDB taxonomy): domain Bacteria; phylum Actinomycetota; class Thermoleophilia; order Solirubrobacterales; family Solirubrobacteraceae; genus Palsa-465. Next base: position 113,365 of record CAVPVI010000023.1, read on the forward strand.
GCCCGCGCCATCAGCCACCGAACTGCGCGCCGCGCTCACGTTCGCCCGATGCATGCGCAAGCACGGGGTCTCGCAGTTCCCGGACCCGCTCACGACGGTATCGCTCGTGGCGGCACTGACGCTGGGCCCGGGGGAGTACTTTCCCGCCCCCGGCCCGACCGAATTCCAGTCGCCCGCGATCAGGCATGTCAGCCAATGCCTGCGGACTGCAGCTTCCCGCGGGCCCGCCGTAGCCATCCCGCCAAGCAACACGAAGCGCGCGACCTTCGTCTTGCACCGGCGGGCGGCCCTCGAGACGGGGCAGCAACGAGCTGTATGCGGGAGCGACGAGGTCGTGGCCGACACGCGTGGAGCGGCCAAGGTCGACCCGCCCCTACGACCAGCCCCGGACCCGCCTTCGTGTTTGGACGCGCATCTCGGCGCCGACGACGCGCGTCCCGCTCTGCGCGGAACCGAGGGCGCTCACGGTTCAGAACGCGCCCGTGAAGACCCGGGACACACACCTGCTGGCGCGCGGGCACCTCGAGCGCGGCGGTGCGGACGAACGGCCGTCGCGTGGCCAGCCAGTTCACCACACGCCGGGCAGAAGCCGCGCTCGGCTGGCTGCGAAGCGCCGGTATGGCTCGCCGAGTCCGTCCAGTAGCAAACGCTCCTCGACACCTATACGGTTCACGAGCGCAGCGGTGGGTAGGACGACCGCGATTGCCAGGGCTGCCCAATTGCCGAGCGCGAGGCCCAAGCCGATCAGGATCAGAATGAGCCCGGTGTAGGAGGGGTGCCGTACCCATCGGTAGGGACCGGTGTCGACAACCGTTTGCCCGGGATGCACCCGGACATCGTTCGTGAAGAACCGACCGAGCAACACGATCGCCCAAGCGCGGATCACCAACCCAGATGCCATCACTGCGACTCCGAGCACGAAGATCGGCCACCGCGCAAACGCGATTGCCGCTCCGCGCACGTTCGCGGCGATCACGAACGAGCCCACAATGCCGGTCGCAACCGCCACATACAGCAAAGCGAAGCTGGCGCGACCCTCTCGCGATCCCTCGCGGTTGACCAGGCTCCGCAGCCGGACGACCAACTCCATCGCCACGAACAGGACGAAGACGACGTAGAAAGCCACCTCTGCACCGAACTGCGTGAAAGGCAGCGGCTTCACCGCAGCAGGTCAATTACCGAGAGGGCGGACGCGCCGTTGGCCTGCTCATGCCCCGGCGGGTGGAGCGGTCACGTTCACTCTCGACCGCGCGCGAGCGCAACGAGAGAGACATCTCCCCAACGTTGCGTGACTGCCGCACGCGCTGGCCAGGCAGTCCCCCAGCCGTCCTGCATCGCTCGCCGCACGCGCATCCAACCGAGTCGACACCTGACCTGCAACGCGCGGGCTGCAGGGAAGTAGCCAGGCCAGGCGGTCGTCCACCCGGCCGACGGACGCGCACGTGGCGAATGCGGGGGCCGCAAGCCCGGTCCCCACGAAGGACCCGGTTTCATGGCAAGCCACGACCGCGCCGACTCGGCCGACGACTCGAGCTTCGAACTTCGGGTCGACGGCTGAGGGGGCGGCGGGCTAGCCCAAAGCGGGTGTACAGGTCAGACTTCCTTGTCAACGGTTGAGTCGCGATCGGAGGCGTGAGATGGCGGAGGCAGTTGTGGAGGATGGCGTGCCGGTGACGGCAGGCTGGTTCGTGGTCAACGCGCGTGACGCTCGCTGGCTGCGCAACCGGATGCGGTCCGTGTGTCGTTTTGGTGGCGAGGGCGAGGCGCATTTCGCCGACCTCGGAGTAAGCCTCTACTGGTTGCAGCCTGGTCAGCCAATGTCGCTGTACCACCACGAGGCCGGACAGGAGGACTTCTTAGTAATCGCCGGCGAGTGCATGCTCGTCATCGAGGGGGAAGAGCGTCCGCTTCAGACCTGGGACTTCGTCCACTGCCCGCCGCGCACATCGCACACCATCATTGCGGTGGGGCACGGACCCGCTCTCGTGTTCGCGGTCGGAGCGCGCAAAGAGAAGGGCAGTGCCCGCTACCCGGTGGATCCCGTGGCGATCGCCAACGGAGCTGGGGTGCCCGACCAGTCGGCGACAGCGCAGGAGGTATACGCGTCCTTCGGCGAACCCACTCCGGCTCAGGCGCCCGAGTTCTTTTCCAGCCGTGGCGAAGACGTCCCTCCGCATTGAAGGACGAGCGACAGCGGGCGTTGCGACGGTTGGGCGGTGACGAAGCGACCCGACCTGCTCTTGGACTGCGCCGCGCATCTGCAGATCGGTCGCGCGAGCCCTCCAACGCGCGGAAAGCGCGGTCGACGCCCGCGCGCGCTTCATGGCCAAGTGCGGGGCGACCGGCGCTAGCCAGGAGCCCGGATGTCGCAAGCATCAGAGCAGCAGCGAACTCGCTGGCGGTGGCGCTACCGGTATCGGACACGAGCGGTCACGTCACCGTAGCTCGCTGCGCCACGCTTGCGCCACAGCCGACCCGGATCCAGGGCGGTTATGGGCCCCTTGAGAGCGGTCCTCCGCAAACCCGGAACGCGACAGCTTGCGGGAAAACCGGTCGCTCTCATTCATCAGAGGCTGGCTTCGAATCCCGGTAGCGGTACTCATAAAAGCCCTGCAAATCCACAGAATTGACCCTCAGATTTTGGTCCCAGGGGGCAGGATTGGGGGCAGGCTGCTGAGAAGGCTGTCGCGCTAGCGCCCCCAACGGGGGTCGCGAAACGGGGCGACGGGGACGCGATTGCGCAGCCGTCAGCGCCGTCTGGGGCCGGTGGCAGCATCAAAGCAATGGCGGCGGTTACCGATCGCGAGGGCGCGTTCGACGACGGCGGCGAGCTCGATGAGGTCGCGGCGTGAACTTCGCGCGCCGCCAGCAGTACCGCCGGCTGTCGAAGGCCGGCACGGCGGCGCTCGCGAGCGCCATCGCGACGCTACTCTGGCTCGTGGTCGCGAGCGCGGGAGCGGCGGCGCTCGCCGGGGCGCTGCTACTCGCCGGCGTTGGGCTCGGTCTCTACGCTCGCCATTGGCTTTCGCTGGCTCGTCGTAGTCGAGTCGGCGCCTGCTCGGAGGACGCGGTGCAGCGCACGCTCGCCGCCCTCCAGGCGGAGGGCTGGCGGCTACGGCACTCGCTGGCGTGGCAGGGGAGGGGGACATCGACTCTGTCGCGATCGCCCCGACTGGCGTCGGCATCGTGATCGACACGAAGACGAGGACCTATGACCGCGGCCATCTCGCCTGGGTGCGCAGCCAGCGGTCTGGCTGACGTGGCGCCGACGAAGATGGTGCCGAGCCGGCGCGGTCGGCGTCGTGTGATGGCCGGAAGGTTGTGTTCTTCAACAAGGCGCCGCGGCTACCTTGCGCTACTAACTTAGCCTGCTAAGGTAGCTGAGTGGATCGAGACTTAAGTCGAAGCCTCCACCGGTTGACCGGGCGGCTCGACCGGGCCGCCGACGCGTTTCTGCGGGCAGAGGCCGGCATGTCGTACTCGAGGTTTCTGGCGCTTTACACGGTCGGCTCGGAGGGCGCGGACACGCAGCGGGCGCTGGCGGAACGGCTCGGTGTAAGCGAGCCGTCGGTCAGCCGGATGGTGCGGGTGCTCGCGGACGGCGGCTGGCTGCGGGCCGTGCCCGAGCCGGCTGGCGGCAACCGCAACCAGCTCAGGCTCACTACGGCCGGTGCGCAGCTGGTACAACGATGGGGCGCCGAGCTCGAGGAGCGTCTGGCAGCGCTCGTGGGCGATGCCGGCGTTCCATATTCCGCCTACCGGGCTCACACTCAGCGGCTCCTGGCAGCGCTCGACTCCCCAGCAATCGGCTCGCCTCAGGCGGCAGCGCGCAGGCACCACGGCCGCCGTTCGATGAGTAGGCCTCAACCGTGATGACGTCCACCGGTAAACCCGGCATCGCGATCTCACAGGATGGAACAGCGATCTGCTATCAGACGTTGGGAGCCGGAGAGGGACTGGTGGTTCTTGGCGGCGCCTGGCGGAGCGCTCGTGATTACCTGCCGTTCGCTCGAGCACTGACTTCGTTCTTCACCGTGCACGTCGTTGACCGCCGAGGACGAGGCGGGAGTGGCCCGCAGGGCGAGAACTATAGCATCGACCGGGAACTTGAGGACCTGGTCGTGGTCCACGAGCAGGTGGCAGTCCTCGACGAGCCCACGGCCGATCGTATGGGACCGTCGCCTCGAGGGTGATTCTGCTCGGCGGCGGAAAGACTCGACCACAGTTCACGACCACCCTGTTCAACCAGCTGACGGCGACGATCCCGAACTGCAACACCGAGGTCATCGCCGGACTCGACCACTTGGGGCGCCCTTAGCGCCCGACGACAAGGCACCAGGCGTGGTCGCAGACCGAGTCAGCCGGCAACTGCTGCGATAACGAGGCCCGGAGGGATCATGTTTGCTCGGCCCCGGTTCCGCGCTCAACGCGGACGGCACGGTACTCCGCAACCCGCGGACGACGGCCGGGACACTCCGCGCAACGCGCGGTATTCCCGACAGCCATGCCTTGCGGGTGCGGGCCCCAGGCGACGAGTGGCTCGTTCTCACGCGCCGGAGGTGTGCCCACACGGGGTGCTTCTGCTGCACACTTGTCTACACGACGTGTTGGGTCGTTGTTTGTCCCCCTGTCCGACGCTGTGGCGAGCGATGAGAATTAGGCTCGGATCGAGCCCCATATATGGAAACGCGCTGACCGAATGAGGAGCTCATCGGGAAGCCAATCGATGCTAAAGGGTAACGTCCGCGGCGCGACACGAGCCATCACCTCACGCGCGCCGTCGGCCCCCACGGCAAGCACCTCTCCGGCGCCCCAGTTGCACAGCCACACGCGCCCGTCATGCCACCGCGTTGATTCCGGAAAGCCTAAGCCGTCGATAACCAAACGTGTCTCACCCATCTCGCCAGCCGAGGCTCGGTAGACGAAGCCCGTACCCCTCGGCGGGCCTCGAGATATGGAACGAGGAAGGAGCGCGCTCTGAACGCGGACCTCGGTTCATCGCGGCCTTATTCGCGTCCTTCCGCTCGTTACGCGAGCAACGCGGAGTCTGATGCTGTGTCCTAGTACGACAAGCGCCCCGTGGCGGAACTGTCTCCCATCTGCCACAAGCGGCTTTCGCGACCTGCTCGCAGCAGAGATGAGTTAGAAGTACGACACCTCCGGTCTTTGGAGCAAACCAAGGCGTACGCTTCATCCGTGCGCATCTGGACCGAGGAGGACGCAAACGCCGCCCAGGTGTTCACGGCTTTGGCGCTGGCGCATCTACGCCATGATCGTGATCGTTCTTCTCCTCGGCCTGCTGATCAGCAAACTCTGACCAGGGGCTGAGGTGCCCGGTCGGTCCGGGTGCCGCATCTCGAGGCAGATCCAACGACCTGGACCAGATCGCGGAGTTTGTCGACGGCGTCGGCAACTGACAGGCTTCTCCCTCACGCACCTGCGGCAATCTCGTCTGCGCCGTCGATCGCAGGCGACGCTGCCTGCTCCAGCGCGCCGAGCGGTAACCGCGACGTCGTGGCCGGAACAGGCGTGAAGGAGGCACGCTCAGCCGGCTCGCGATGCCCCACCCAGGCCCGCCTTTGTTGTCGTACGGGCATCTCGTCGACGACCCCAAGGGCCCTGCTCAGCGCGGCAAGCGCGACTGAGCGGTCGACTCCCGCCGAGCGCGGGCAGGCCCGAGCCGCGACATGCGCGCTTTCCGCGCTTTGCGGGGCGGGTGACGGGCAGGCCCGGAGACCGTTCCGACCCGGAAGCAGGTTCGGTCACGCGGGCGATCGGGATCGTGGCGAACCTGTCGTCGAGCCTCGGCAAGCGGCAGGATCGAAGCGTCCCGATTGCGCTCGTAGTCGGGAAGCGAGCGGCGCCGCGAGTTCCGGACGCAAGCTCTGGCGTGCGCAGGCACCGATGACGGCAGCCGCCCGTCGGATCGTCAAGTCGCCGGTCGCTCGTTGGGAGCGGTGTCACAGTTGAATCGGTCGTTTTGTCTTATCGCTTATAGGGCAGATCGCGAAGCGGATGATGAGACTGGAGCACACCCGATATGACCGTTGACGGACAGGAGCTTGAGCAGTTGCGGCGGGTGGCGTTCGCGATCGCCTACCGGATGCTTGGCAGCGTCTTCGAAGCCGAGGACGTTGTCCAGGAGGCGTTGCTGCGCGTCCATCAGGCGATCGAGCACGGCGAGCGGATCGCTTCCCCGCGAGCCTACCTCGCCACCGTCACCACTCGGCTGGCGATCAACGAGCTGCGTTCGGCGCGCGCACGGCGTGAGCAGTACGTCGGCGAGTGGCTGCCCGAGCCGATCCTCACCGACGGCGTCGACGATCCCGCCCAGCACGCCGAGATGGCCGACTCGCTGTCGCTGGCTATGCTGGTGGCGCTCGAGAGCCTGTCTGCCGAGCAGCGTGCCGCGCTGTTGTTGCACGACGTGTTCGACTATGGCTATGCGGAGGTCGCGGAGATCATCGGCAAGAGCGAGGACAACGTGCGCCAGCTCGCGAGCCGAGCCCGGCGCCGCGTCGAGGAGCGCCGCCCGCGATTTCAGACCTCGCGGGAGCAGCGCGAGGAGCTCACGCAGAGGTTTCTGGCCGCCGCCCAGCAGGGGGATCTGGCCGGGCTCGAGGCGCTGCTGGCCCACGACGTGGTGCTGACCGGCGACGGCGGCGGGAAGGTCCCGGCGCTGGCGCGGTCGCTGCGCGGTCGCAACCGCGTCGCTCGCATGCTGCTCACCTGGATGCGGGTCCTCTCGCGGCTTCCCGACTCCACGCTACGGCCGGTCGAGGTGAACGGCGGTCCGGGAGTGATGGTCCTGGACGGCCAGCAGCGGCTGATCAGCGTGTGGTCGCTTGAGATCGCCGGCGGCGAGATCCGCAGCATCGGCTCGGTCGTGAACCCCGACAAGCTCGCGCACCTCGGGACGGTCGCGGACTTCGCATCACTCGTTCGCGCGCTGCGGCCGCGCACTGATCACGCCGGATCGATCCACGACCCCACACTCACAATCAGAGGAGGAACACCATGACCACAGGCGAGAATCCAGAACCCCGCGCTCACCGTGCCTGGCGCGCTCGACGCGGCCCAGCAGCTCGCCGGCTCGGCGAAGCACGCCGGGATCCCGGAGGCGACGCTCGCGATGGTGACGCTACGCGCGAGCCAGGTCAACGGCTGCAGCGTGTGCGTGGACATCCACACGCGCGAGCTTGAGCAGCTCGGCGAGAGCAGCGAGCGTATCCATCTCGTCGCCGCGTGGCGCGAGGCGCCGTATTTCAGCGACGCCGAGCGTGCGGCGCTCGCGCTGAGCGAGGCCGCCACCCGGCTCGCGGACCGGCCCGACCCGGTGCCCGACGAGGTCTGGGACGAAGCCGCCCGCCACTACACCGAGCCTCAGCTAGCGGCGCTGGTGGTCGCGATCGCGGCGATCAACGCGTTCAACCGCGTCAACGCCGCGACCCGACAGATCACCGGCGACTACGTCGCCCGCATCGTCGAAGCGGCCGCGGGAGCCACCGCCTGATGGCGCCGATCGTCGCCAGCATCGAGAGCGCGCGACCGGCCGAGGACGTCTTCGCCTACGTCACGGATCCCAGCACCATGCCCGAGTGGCAACAGGGTGTCGTGAGCGGCCGCATGGACGGATCCACGATCCGCGTGGGGTCCAGGTGCACGACCGTCCGTAGTATCGGCGGCCGCGAGCGCACGGTGATCACCGAGATCACCGAGTGCGACCCACCGCACCGATGGGCCGACCGCGGCATCGACGGTCCCATACGTGCCATCGTCGGGGTCACGGTCGAGCCGCTGGCCGACCCGTCCCGGTCCCGGGTGAGAATCGAGGTGGACTTCACCGGCTACGGGATCGGAAAGGTGCTCGTTCCGCTGGTCGTCCGTCGCCAGGCGGCTCGCGAGATGCCAGAGAACATGAGGCGGCTCAAGGAACAGCTCGAGGCAGGATGGCTGGTGCGCGTCGAGAGCTACGAGGGCGACGGGCGCGATGACCACCGCGCGATAGCTGATCGGCCGCGTGCACGCGCGCGCATGACCGGTCCCACGCAGCCCCGGACACAGCCGATGCGGCTGCAGAATGCTGTCAACCGGGTCGTGCGTGGCCTGCTGGCCACGCCCGGGATCAGTCGCGGCATCGGGGCTCGGCTTGTCACCCTCTACGTCGTCGGCCGCAGGTCCGGGCGCCGCTACGCCATTCCGGTTGCATACACCCGCCAGGGCGAGAAGCTGCTGATCGGCACGCCGTTCGCCTGGGGCAAGAACCTGCGCAGCGGCCAACCGATCGAGATCCGGCTTCAGGGAGCGCGGCGCCGGGCCGACGTCGAGGCGTTCAGCGACGAGCAGAGCGTCCTTGACCACTACGCGACGCTCTGCCGCGACAATGCGCAGTTCGCCAAGTTCAACAGGATCGGCCTCGACGCCAACGGCAACCCGAACGCCGGCGACCTACACGCCGCGTGGGCGGCCGGAGCGCGCTCGTTCCTGCTGACGCCGCGCTGAGGCCGGCGCGTCCGCGCGTGCGCGCAACGCCCAAGGTAATCGCGTCGCGAGGCGGTGGTGGACCCCGTCGCCGCTCAACCGTCGAAGCAGTCAGCACACACGTGCCCAAACGCCCGCAGCTGCTCGTCGCGCGAGCAGAGCAGGAGCCGCGTGTGGCGACGTCCGGACTGTGGGAGCGGCTCAGGAGCGACAGTGAACTAGGCTTTCGAGCCGACTGGTCGTTTCCGCGATCGTTATCGGGGGACCCAGGTCTGCGTAGGTCACGTAACCCGAATAGCGACCGACGCTGAACAAGACCAAATCGAAACCGATGCGGATGCCCGAGAACGTGAACGCCCACGCGTAGGCCGATGAGCTGCCAGCGACCCGCGGGAAGGCGATCGGGCGCACGGTGCTGGTGACCTTGGTGTCTGCGAGGTCGATCGTGGCATTCCGGCAGCGCGCGATCGCGACGGCGAATCTCGCCCAGAAGGGCCGGGTCTGCGGTCCGGTGAGCAGGACCTCGACGAGCGTCGGGATCGATCTGCCTTCCACGAACGCGGTCGTAACGTCGGTCAACCCGCTCGGGCGCTTGGACAGGCTGGAAAAGCAAGGGGTATTGGTCGCGGTGACCTTCGCGTTAGTCGGCGTGGAGGACCATCCGGCTGGCAGATCGGCAACCGATAGCACGCGACTCTGAAGTGCGCTGATGCGACCGTTCCCCCCACATCCGGCGAGCAGCACAGCCACGGCCACGAGCACGCACGACACGACAACCGGACCGCGCCGCATCACGCCTCCCAAACCCACATTGCAGACACGACCGCTCAGTTGCACGAAACAGAGTCGCTGCCACCAACAGGCCCCGCCGTCGGACGGTGCGCCGTGGAGCGCTCCCGTCCGCGACGGTCGAGTCGCTGGCTGTAGTGGCGCTCTGACCGAGGGTGCAAGATCAGCAGCAACGCAAGCAGGCTGACGATCCACAGAGCACAGCCGGCGATCAGATCAGCCGGCGCGTAGGTCGCGGCGTGCTGAGCGAAGGCGGCGAGCAGACTGATCGAGGTCAGGCCGAACATCCCCAGCAACAACCCCTTCGCCCAACCATACCCGCGGCCGTTTGCCCAGGCCGACCCAAGCCACAGAACTGCTGCGATCGGCGCGCCGACCTCGACGGGCAGGATGTGGGCGTACACCTCCGCGTGCCACTGTGCCGGCGTGAAGGACGGGAAGTGCCGGACGATCGCCGAACGGAGGCTCTCCTGGGTGCCGAGCACTGTGGCCAGCGCGACCATCTCGAGGACTGCACTGAGGACCATCAGCCTGAGCGCCCAGCCTACCGTTGGCACCGGCCTCCGGGACCAAGGGCGTAGCCGCATCCAGATCGCGTTCCTGGTCAGATCTGCGGAATCGGCCAGCCCCGGCCGCTGCCGGGCGTCGCTGGCGCCGGCCAGCAGCACCGCGAGCATCTCCTCTTCGTGCTCCTGACGGAAGCCTCGCGGGTACCACCTCAGCAACCGCCGGTAGCGCCGCTCCAACTGCGATCCGTCTCTCATGTCCTCACCAGCCCACCACTAAGATCCAGTCGCGAGATCGCAACATGAGCATTGGACTGCAGACGGGCCGCCTCCTCAGCCAGCCGCTCCGCGCCCGCGCCGGTGAGTCGGTAGTAGCGGCGAAGGCGGCTGTCCACGATCTCCTCGCGGTCGACCTCGATCAACCCGTCGGAGCGCAGGCGGTCCAGAGCCGTATACAACGTCCCGGCGCGCAGCCGTACCCTCCCACCCGCGATCCCCGTCACGTCGGTGATGATCCCGTAGCCATGCTGGCTCCCGGCCGCCAGCGCAGTCAAGATCAGGAACGTCGCCTCCTGCATCGTGCGCGTGCTCATACAGGCACCATATATCGCACAACTATATGTTGTCAATAGTTCACCCTCCAGAAGCGCTCCAGCCTTCCACTCCGGGAACGACCACCCGCTGCGACATGAGTACCGCGGCAACACCGAAGCAGGCCTGAGTCACGGAACCCAAGGAACCTAGTACGGACTTGGCGACCAAGTGCTGATCTTCGCCGGCCGTGGGAGCCGGCTTCACGAAGACCGAAAGGAGGGCCGATGGCCTGACTGAAAGCCCGACGTCGCGATGACGTCGGGCAATTCGACGTCCCTGAAAACACGTCGACCCCGAGGTGAGAACTCGGGGCCGACCGAAGCCTCGAAAGGAGGCCACTCCTGATGAACCGAAACGGTAGCACCCGCCCAGGCGGCATCGGACCGCTCGACGCCGAAGGCCCAGCGTGCCGCAAGCGACTCGGCGCGCGCCGAACGTTGCGCGCGGTCGCCGAGTTGGTGCCGTCGCGTCGGCGGTTGGCGCACGTGCCGACGCTGATGCAGGTGCGCGCGATGGCGCACTTCGAGGGGCGCGAACGGTGCTCCTACCTGCTCGACCACGAGGTCAACTTCGTGCCCGAGCTGCCGCTCGGGGGCGATGATTCGCGCGGTCGGCACGCGCTGTGCTTCACCGGCCGCCACCCTGGCAGTGGGCGACCGTTCGAGCTGGTGACGCTGCGACGGGTGCGCGTTCGACCTGCTCGGCGTCGGCGGCTGACCGCCTGACGTACCCAACGGCCCGGAGGACGCTCGCCCCGGCGAGATCGGGGACGACGCCTCCGGGTCGTTCTCGTCCCGCGCCGGCGGACGGGGTCTACGTCCGGTCTGACAGCCCGTTGTCCGTGTTCAGCACGCCGCCCTTCGGCTTTTGGCTGATCCATTCGCGGAACGGCTCCTGGTCGTCTTCACCGGCGAACCTGCGGACGGGATCGGCTGAACGTGCCAGCGGCCGTCGCGGACCCGCCGGTCGGGGCGGCGCGGGCAGCGCCGTCCATCACACATCTCAGAGGGAGAACATCCGATGAAGCGCGCACCGCTTCGTCGGCGCGCACCCGTGCGCGCCCGCACGCCTCTACGGCGGATCACACCGCTCCGGCGAACAGAATCAATGGCGGCGACCGGACGGCCAGAGGGCCGCGTTCGCCGGGTGGCGGTGCATCGTCTCCGGGGCCAGGAACGGATCGATCCGGCGCATCTGATCCTCCGTTCGATGGGCGGGTGCGGCGAAGCGCTGTGCGCCCTCGCGCTGTGCCGGACGTGCCATCGCACGTATGACCGGGGGGAGTAGGACCTGTTCCCGTATCCGTCGCGGGCGCAGTTGGCGCACGCCGTCGGGCACGTCGGGCTGATCGGGGCGCGGCGGCGGATCACCGACGATCGCAACTTTCGTTTCGAGCGCGATGACGTCAGCGAGCCGTGAGCGATGAGCGATGAGCGTCGGAAGGTTCGGGCGGGCGGTAGCCTTGCGGGTGTGCCGACGCTTGTGCTCGACCCGCAGCCGCAGGAGCTTGCAGCGCTCATCGAACGACGTCGCCTGCTCGGCCAGGACCTGTTTGACGAGGTCTGGGAGGGTGTGTTGCACATGAACCCGGCGCCCCGAGGACGTCATGGCGCGATCGAGACACAGCTCTCCGTGCTGTTGGCTCCGCTCGCACAGGCCGCGGGACTGGTGCTAACCGGCCAGTTCAACATCGGTGACTCTGCAGGGGACTACCGCGTTCCTGATCTCGGGCTGCATCGTGAGTTCACCGACTGCGTCTGGTATCCGACTGCCGCACTCGTCATCGAGATCGTGTCGCCGGGCGACGAGAGCTACAAGAAGTTCGACTTCTACGCGTCGCACGCCGTCGACGAGGTCGTGATCGTGGATCCTGATCAGCGTGCGATCCACTGGTTCACGCTCGCCGACGGGGGATACCGGGAGATCGACCAAAGCGCTGTGCTTGCCACTGCGCCCGCCGAGCTAGCCGATCAGATCGACTGGCCGTAGCCGCAGGTCGGAGACTTCCGTGGCGCGACTGGCCGGCGCGCTCTTCGTTGTCGGCGCCGTCGCCTTCGGGTTGGCCGCGGCGGCGCGGGGACGCTTTGTTGGCGGGCCAGCCCGCGGCGGTCGCGCGCGAGAGCGCCTCGCTGCCGGTGGCTCGCGTGCGGGTGCCTTGGGTGCCGGCGAAGGTGTGGAGCGCGGGCCGAGCGCGGCGAGTGCCTTGCGCAGCCGGTCGGCCTCGCCGGCGCGCTGGTCAAGGCGGTACTGGATCGCGACGAACCGCGCGAGGTCGCCAGTCGGCCGCCTCGGCCCGGGGCGGTAGACGCCGTCCTCGCCGCGGACCAGGACGACCGCGAGGCGTTGGCGGCGTCCGTCGGAGTGAACGCGGAACGTGAACTCCACGCACGCCGCTGACGTGTCGCGGTGATCGTCTGAATACATGAAACCTCCTGCGGGTTGAGTCCGCGGGGACGGGCAAGAGGCTTGCTTGGCCGTCGGTGTCGCGTGCTCTAGGAGGTCTCGATCACCGGGGCAATTGAAGCATGCCGGCGAGCGCAGCGCCTCCGGTGAGTCACACACGCAGAACGATCTGCGCGTGGGATGGCGCTCTGCGAAGCAGAGCATGTGACGGGGGTCGGCGTGACGCCAGCCGTGGATCAACTGGTCATCATCGCCGACAACGCACAGGTTCCCGTCCGGTCCGGCGAGCAGGTCGACCAGGGTCGCCTGCGCGTGACTGGTGTCCTGGAACTCGTCCGCCAACAGCCACCGCCACCGTCATGAATCACCTCCGTCGGTGATCGGATGCGAAGGTGGCGAGCACCCTCAGCAGAGGTGTCGCTCGCCGCGGATCGCCCTCAGAGGAGCGTTTGTGTCACCGGCTTGTCGCTATTGCGCGCGGCAGAACCGGTCGTATGCGTCGTGGTCGCCGATGAACTCCCAGACGACGTGCACCTCGCCCTCGAGGGCGGGCGGCGCGATCCGGAAGACGGCACGCATGCCGTCGGCGAAGCCCAGCGAGCAGAGGTCCAGGCCGGTGAGCTTGTGCACCCGCAAGCTCGGTCCAAACGGAGGCGCGAACCCCCGCTCCTTGAGCTCGGCGACGAACACGGCGACGGCGGCCATGAAGGCCGCGCCGTACGGGCGTCGAGCTTCGCGAACGCCCGCCTGAACGCCTGCGTGGCGTCGTATGTCGGCACGCCTACTCCTCGAGATGCGAGGGGCAGGCGCCGAGGTAGGCGAGGAACTCCTCGCCGGTTGCGAACGTCCGCTCGCCGTCGGCGACCCAGTCCGCCTCGGTGTAGGGCCGGATCTCGACACGCGCGCGGCTGCCAGGCTTGATCGCGGCACGCTCGAGCGCCTCAGGGTCGACGTGCAGGCCCTTCTCATCAGTGGTCGCGATCAGGTGCATGCTGCGGTTCATGGTAAGGCTCCGTGTGCGGGTTGTCCTCCGTTGACCCATGGATCGGCGGCTGCCACCGGTCGGATCGTGACCGTGCGCTGCCCGCCGGCGATCGCGCACCGCCAACACCGCTCCTCGGATGCCTGTCCGTCACGTCCGGTCAGGAGTCGCACGAGCGCGAGCGCGTCGGTATGCGCCAGCGGCGGGCTCGCGTACCTGCAGCCGTCATGGCCGGCGAGCGCAGGCGTGATCGTGTCCTCGACATGCACCGCGACGGTCGGATCCTCCGGGGCGCGGCTCATCCGAGCGACCGCAGGATCTCGCCAGGGCGGCTGTTTCGCGCGCGGCTCTTGTGCCAGATCCCGACCACCTCCCGCGCTTTGACGACGTGGTACGTGACGCGTGGGTCGATCGGCGCCACCTGCAACTCGCGATCGCGGCGGTCGGTCACGACCGCGTAGAACCGCCGGCCGTCCCGATCGGCGAGGACGATGTCGCCGGCTTTGACAGCGCCCAGGGTCATTGCGCGTCCTCCCTGCACAAACGACCGTACTCGTGACCGCGCCGGGCCTGCGCGGTGACTTCCTCGAGCTCGATGCCGCACAACGCGAGCGCCTCGGCGGCCTTGAACAGCGCCTGGCTGAAGTTCTCGCTCGCGTACGTGATGTCGGGGCCGTGCAGCGCCACTCGCGCGGCGATGTCGGCGATCCAGTCGCCAGCTTCCACGAGCGCGCGCCCCTCGTCCGGCCGCCCACGAGGTGCTTCGTGCGTGGTTCCTCCGCGACGAACTCGTTGGGCTCGGTGAACACCACACCGGGTGTCTTGCTCATTACGTTTGTCCTTTCGTTTGAACCTGTCGGCTCGGCCGCTGCCGGCGCCCGAGCCACTAGCCGAAGTATTCGTGGATCAGCTTGTCGCGCGTCCCCGCGATCTGGCGCCATGGGATCGAGTCATCGTGCGCCCGGGTTTCCGCGGAGATGCCCTTGACCGCCTGACCGAGGACCTCGATGTTGCGGATAACCGCGTCCTGGGTTTTCCGGTCGGCGAGGAAAGCGTCGTGGCCGTCTCGGGGGTACTCGAGAACGGCGTCGATGGCGTCGAGGGCGTGTAGGAGGTAGGCGCGCTGGCTGTTCACAGAGCAACGGCCTCGGACAGGATCTGTTCGCGCAGGTATGGTCTGATCCCACTTTCACTGACGAGATCGACCTTGCAACCGAGCAAGTCCTCGAGTTCCTGCCAGAGCCCAACGAAGTCCAGGAGACTGCGGCCGGGCTCCATTTCGACGAGGAGATCAACGTCGTTTCGGGGCCCGGCGTCACCGCGAGCGGCAGACCCGAACACGCGGACGTTCCGGGCGCCGTGTTGTGAGGCACGGTCGACGATCTCGCTCCGACGCTCCCGGATCGCATCAAGGTCTGCGACGGCCATCTCGACGTTCACGTTACCGGCACCGGCGGCAGGCAGCGAGAATGCGTTGCGATGCCGCGCCGGCGCGCGGCCACACCGACGGGGACGCGGCCGCGCAGCAGGGCGACCGGCGGATCAGCGGCGAGGGACGAGCCGCGGGTCTGCCGGAACCATCGGAGCGGGCCTTTCGTGGACGGCGGCGATGATCTCCGTGTTGTCAATCCCCCGCAGATAACGCGTCGTGATCGCAAGGTCGGCATGTCCCAGCTGGCGCTGTATCACCAGCAGCGAGATCCCCTCACGCGACATCTCGACCGCGTGCACATGCCTGAGCTGGTGCGGCGCGAAGCGACGCCGAACACCGGCCGCCGCCGCGGCGTGGTGCAGTTGGGCGCGGATTCCCGCTCACGCGCATGGTCGCCCGCGTGTCGGACCGCGCACGACGCAAAACAGCCGGCCGACCGGCAACGTCCGCCTCAACTCAAGCCATGGATCCAGCTGGGTCCACGCCCAACGGTCCATCCCGACCTCGCGACGCTTATCGCCGTATGTCGCGCCCGGAACTATGTTGCGGTCGCGGCCCTATGGCCCGGCACGGAACGAGATTGTGGGGATGTCGGGGGAACATAGTTTGGTCTGTCAGAGGCTCTCCAGGAATGCGAGGAGGGCGTCCGGCGGCTGGTATCGGCCGGGTTTGGCGTTGTTCGGCGCGGTGCGGTCGAGCGCGCGTCGTTTGAGATCCATGTCGGCGTGGATGTACTTGTTGGTGGTGTCGAGCGATTCGTGTCCGAGCCAGAGCGCGATCGTCGCGATGTCGACCGGCTGCGGTGCGCTGAGCAATCCCATCGCGGCTGAGTGCCGCAGGGTGTGCGGCGTCACGTTCTTGGCTTGGAGCGAGGGGCAGCGCTCGCTGGCGGTGGCGGCATGCTTGATCACCAGCCGCCAGATCGCGCCTCTGGTGAGGTGCTGGCCGCTGCGGCTGGGGAACAGCGGACTGTCCGGGTCGCCGCCTCGTTCGCGCAGCCAGACGTGCAGCACTTTCGTCGTCGGACGGGCGAGCGGGGTGCACCTCTCCTTCCTGCCTTCGCCTCGACAGCGGACCCAAGCGCTGCTGTCGAGCTGGAGGTCTTGGCGGCGGAGGCGTGCGAGCTCTAAGGCTCTGAGTCCGGTCTGCACGGCGATTAGCAGCAGTGCGTGATCGCGACGGCTAGTCCAGGTCGATCGGTCTGGCGCGGCGAGCAGCGCGGCGATCTCGGGCTTGGTGAGGTAGCTGATCACGGTCGTGTCGAATCGCTTCTCGGGGATCGCGAGCACGCGTGCGATCAGCTGAGCACTCCGGCGCTTTGAGCGCGGCGTAGTGGAAGAACGAGTGGACCGCGGTCAGTCGCGCGTTGCGGGTCCGCACGCTGTTGCCCCGCTCGCTCTCCAGGTATGACAGGAATGCGGCGATTGTCGTCGCGTCGAGATCCTGGAGCTGCAGCTTGCACGGCGGTGTCCCGGTCCGCTCGTGCACGAAGCCGAGCAGTAACCGGAAGCTGTCTCGGTAGGCCGCGACCGTGTGCGGGCTGGCGTCGCGCTGACGGGCGAGACGGTCGATGAAGAACGCCTGAAGCAGCGGCGAAAGCGGGGTCGTGAGCGGTGTCATGATGGCTCCTCCCAGGTCCGCTCCAGACGCTCCGCGGCCATCGCCAGCAGCTCCGGGGTCGCTTCCATGTACCAGTAGGTGTCCGACGGATGGGTATGCCCAAGGAACGCGGAGAGCAGCGGCAACTGCGCCTCGACGTCGACCTCGTCGCGATACCAGCCGAGCAGGACGCGCAACACGAAGCTGTGACGGATGTCATGAATGCGGGCTCGGCGCCCGAGCGTCTCACGATCGAGACCGGTCGCGTGACGCAGCCGGTCGAACTCGTGCCAGATCGTCCCCTTGTTCATCCGCATCCCGGTGACCGTGACCAGGAAACTCGGCGTCTTCGGGTGCGGGCAGAGTTCGTCTCGGACGCGGGTGTAGCTGTGCAGCGCTGTGTGCTCGGGTGCAGCGCGATCTCCCGGGAGCGGCCGTTCTTGCCGTGACGAACAGTCAGCCTGCCCTCTGAAAGCTCGACATCGTCGCGGTCGAGGCCGACTGCCTCCCCGATCCGCATCCCAGTCACGACAACAGCCCGATCAGCGTTTCGTACGTCGCGGCCTTCAACGGCGAGACGATCTCGCGTGCGGCCGCCATCAGCGCGGTGATCTGCTCCTCGGAGTAGAGATACGGTATCGCGCGACGGAACTTCGCCGGCAGAAGATCGCTCGACGGGACCTCGTGGCGCGGATCGGAGCCCTGCAGGTAGCGGGCGAAACCGGCCACGATCGCGAGACGCTGATGCCACCACACGACGCTGCCACTCGTCGGCTGTGTTGCGAACTCGAGCGCCAGCGCGGCGGTGATCAACGTCGCGTCGCGCTGCTCGAGGAACTCGGCGAACTGGGGCAGCACGCGACCGTGCATCTCGAGCTTGAACCCGAGCCCGCGACGCAGCGCCAGATAGTCGTTCACCGCTTGATCGAGCGCGCTCATGACGGCGATCCCGGCCACGGAAGCGCGAGCCGTGAGAGCGCTTGGCGGTCGACCTTGGCATAGACCGCGGTCACGTCAGAGCTCTGGTGGCGCAGCACCTGCCCGATCTCGGTCAGGCCCGCGCCGGCGCGCAGCATCTCCGTCGCGATCGTGTGACGCAACCTGTGCGCCCTAACCGGTGCAATACCGGCGCGACGGCACGCACGGATCACCACCTCGCTGACCGCGTCACCCGACATCGCGCCGAGCGGCGCCTGCACGCGAAGGAACACCATGCGACCAAACCCGCGCGGGCGTGCGCGGGCGAGCGGCGAGATACTCGGCGAGCGCCTCACCGACCTCGGCGGGCAGTGGCAGCCTGTCGATCCGCGAGCGCTTGCCACGGATCACGAGCTCACCCAGCCGCCAGTCGATGTCATCGAGCGTCACGCCCGCGACCTCGCCTGCCCTCAGCCCGAGTCTCGAGAGCATCAGCACGATCGCGTAATCACGCGATCCGGCCGGCGTCGCGCGATCACAACTCGACAGCAGCAGCCCCACCTGTCCCGCCGGCAACCCGCGCGGCAGGTTCTCCCGCCGCTGCGGCACTGACGGCACCACGCTCACCAACGGCCGCGCGATCCACCCCTGCACGTGCAAGAACCGCAACAACGCTCTGAGCGCGCACACCACCGTCTCAGCCGTCCGCGGCCGAACCCTACGCGCCTCTCCCAACACGAACGCGTTGATCTCCGCCCCGGTCAACCGCGCCAGGGCATCCGCCAACGGCTCCGAACGCTCGACGAGAAACCGGCGAGCGATCCGCTCATAGAGCGCAATCGATCCAGCGACCAAGCCGCGCTCCTCGCGCAGGAACCCGCAGAACTGATCAAGCAGTTCATCGATCGCCGCCCGCGCAGGCCCCTCAGCGACCGGAAGCATCCCGATCCCGTCCAAGTACCCGAGCAGCGGCCGCAAGCCCTTCAACGAGATCCTGCTCGCGTACCGCTGACCGCGACGCTCGGCCAGGAACCGCTCCACGATCACCGGCGAGAGCTCGCCGACATCAACGCCCTGGGCCTGCATCCAGCGGCTCAGATGCGCCAGCAACTGCAGCTGAAACTGCATCGCATACGGCTTATAGCCCTGCTCGCCAAGCTGCCCACGAAAGCCGTCCGCGAACCCCGCGAGCGGTCCGCTGACCCGGACACGATCCAGCATCGGCTCGGCCATGAAACGCCTCCCTCCAAGGATTGACAAGAAGCCAACCCTCGACCAGCCCAGCCAAAATATGTTGCGCTCAACCCCGGGCGACGCAGCCAACTACCGCGGCGAACGGCCGTACCACAGCCCCTCGCTCAACCCGCACCCACACTGCGCAACATAGTTCCGGGCGCGACATACGGCGACCTATGTCGCATTCGACATAGGCGGCCCTTCCCGTGGCGAACGAGCAGCGACCCGCGTTCTGAGTCGAGGTCGGTCTCGTTGAGCGCGAGCGCCTCGCTGATCCGAAGCCCGGCACGCCATAGCGTGATGATGATGCCGCGCAGCCTGACACCCTCCAAGCCGTCACCCGCGGCGCGCATGACCGCGATTATCTCCTCGACCGTGGGCGGATCCGGCGGATACCGCAGTCCCTTGTTCCCGGGCGGGAGCCCTTCGTGGAAGCTGGAAGTGGTCGCGGGCGACCGGCGCCTGCCGGCGCAATCCAGCAGCGGTACGGATTGCATGACGTCCTCCTTTGGGAGACGAACGACTTTCTGGGCCATCGTCCCGCGCATCGCCCCGAGCGAGCAGCCGATCTCCAGCGCGGAAGGAGTCGCGCCAGCGCGTCGCCCGCCTGCCAACACCAAACGTCGCCGAAGCACACGTCCGCGCCGCCTAGGTATGGAGTCGAATGCGATCGCCCGTGCTTCGCGCTACGACCGTGGCTGACGCCTGTCGACTCGGAGACTGAAGCGCTTCCGGCGGAGTCATCCGTATCTGCAGGCCGGACAGGTCGGCTGCCCTTTTACTCGCCGCCACTTCGGAGGAAGAAGTACCTCAACGATGCTTCCCCCTCCGGGCCGTTTGATGGGCGCGCCCTCGCGAGCAACGCCGGTTTCACCGCACACAGAGCAAGACCAAACCATTTGCCCCTGCTCGTCAATCTCCGGGCCAAGCGACAAGCTTCGAGCGCCGTCCTCCCGGGTTTCTCGCCTCCTCGGTCGAGCGTCGCCGTGCCGCGTCGCTTGCTCGCTCAGAACAGCAGCAAAGTCCTGTCGCAGCTGATCCAAACTCGCAGGCATGCCGGCGAGGGCCGGAAGTAGCTCGTCGAGTGGGCAGGACCATTGGGTGCGCCACCGGAGAGCGCTCAGTCCAACCAATCGGATCGCGAACTCGTCGTTTGTGTCAGCCAGCGTGTACCCGCATAGCTGCCAGATATCGGTGGTGCTACACGTCCTTGTCGTGCTTGTCGACTTGAAGTCGACAAGCATCCCACCGTCTGTGATGAGGTCGGCGTCAGCGCCACCAAGCGCCACAGATTGTGCGAAGACCGGGTTGCAGAGCAGCTTCCGCCCTCGCAACTCGCCATGATCCTCAACCGCCGCGTATCCGAGAACAGCGACATCCTCAACCTCGGCCTGAACGCAGGCGAGGTCCGCCCATTCGCGCCACCCGCTTGGAACACCAGCCACAGACTCGAACTGGTCGGGCAGGATTCCCGTTCGAAAGCACTGCTCGAACACGGCGAACAGCAGCGCGATCCGAGCAAGATCCTCCCATTCCCGAGAGGACACCTCGCACTCAAAAGCCGCGGTTGCATGCACGAACTCCAGCGCACTCTGAACTGCGTCACGCGCACTAGGAACCAGCCGGCCTTCGAGCATCCCGGCGCCGATCGCCGCACCGCCTCCACCGCGCGGGCACGGCTCGCGGGCAAGACCGAAGCGCACTAAATAGTCGACAGCGGTGCCTGCCCGCCCAGGGTTTACGCCGGGCGGCGCCGCGAGTGGCGCTGCCTTCCGGCCGTCGCGTAGTTGAGCTGCGACAGCCCGGACGACCGGGTCCGTGTTGGCCAAGCGCGAGGCGAAGAACGCACGGACCGGGCTGTCTGTCGCACCTAAGTGGGAGAGAAGACTCACACGCCCATCATGACGCCGGGCGCAAGCTGACGCCCCAAAGCCAAACTCTGCCCGTCCGCGGCCCCCAAAGCGAACGCCGCGCCGGCAAGGAGATCGCCACCCGGCGGCGACAGCGCTGGGCGGCCTATTCGACAGTCACCATGCTGGTCGGTATCGCGATTTTGGTCGTGCTTCCCGCTCGTTTGCGCATTGGTGCAGTGGGGCGTTAGGTGAGGCTCGACGTGCTCGAGGCGGCACGGGGAGGATCGGCGTAGGCCTTTCTACCCGCACGGACTCGCCAGCGACACCTGACCATCTTCGTAGTAGGTGAGGAAGCGCGGGAGCGTGAAAGCGGTCGTGTAGTAGTTGGTCGGCCCCGTGCCGCACGCCATGATGTTGTAGAACACGAGTAGGCCGGAGAAGGCCTGGAAGCCCGTGCTGCCGTAGGACTTGACCAGGATGTCGCCGGTCGCGAACGCGATTGGCTGCCCCCAGTCAATCCAGTGGAGATGCACCGCTTTGGTCAGGCCAGGCTCGGCGTTGTCTGGTGGTGCGGGTATCAGGTTGATGCTCGACGGATGGGCGACGTACTTGCCGGCGTTCTCTCCGTTCGAAGCGGCCCTGTTGATTCGTGATGAAACGAAGGGCTCGCAGGTCGCTGCGCTGGTGCCCGAGCGGGCGGCCACCGATCCAAAGCTCATTCCCGCCCGCCGGCCAGGGTGTCAAGAACTGATCGGTGAGCCCATGCGGGTTGGCGACGACCACCTGTGGTGCACCGCCGACCTTTCGCTCTCCCGGATCGGCGGACAGTTCAAGCAATACTTCCAGAGGCTCCCATTGAATGTGTGCAGGATGGTTGAGCGCCTCAAGTCGCGTCGCGAGACGATCCCGAGCAATGACTGCCCCGCTGCCGAAGAAATGTACGCCGTCGGCGGCCAATCCGCCGCGAAAAATGTCCTGTTTCTGCATGTCGCCACGACGATCACGGGAAAACTTGAAGGCTTCAAAGCGCGATCGTCTCCATGACCAACCACCGATGAGCAGTTCTGCCTCATTTTAGTCGCCATCGTGCGGCAGATCCGTTAGATGGAGTGGCGAGCGAGCTGGTTTGAGTAGACGGTCGACCTGTGTCGCGAAGTTGCCGATGTCGACCCGCCCAGACCGATTGCCCTCGTCCAGGGCGGTTGCTGAGACGGCTTGAATCAAATAGGCGTATCCGAGGGCCAGATCGCCCGCGACTGCGCCAATCGTCGCCGGACGCGGCAGCGGAATTACCTTCGGACACCAATCCCACACCTCTCCGCCTGTGCCGCGGCTGTCGGCGATAACGACAAGCTGCCGAAGCGTCGAGACCTGCCTTACCCAAGCCGCGGCCAACGTCATTTGCGAAGTATGGACAAGTCCGGGATGCGACGCCAACGGGCGGTCCCGACCATGGCGCGCCGCAGTTCTTAGTGCGCGGGGCGTGCGGACGGTCGCCAATTCGATGTCGCGGTTTCGGTTGGTGCTGATGACGAACGCGATCATCAGCGCTGACGTGCACGGAGACCTGCTGACTCGGGGCGGGGTTCGAGCGCGATGCCTGCGATGAGTCGCGGCAGCGCAGGCAACCGCTTAGGTAGACACGGCGGTGCGGAGGCCCAGGAAGCGGCCGAGTGTCGCGTAGCAGGCGAGAAAGATTGCGCCCTCGGCAAGTCCGCGGACGAGGCCATCAAAGCCGTCGTCGGCCGCGAATCCGGCTGTCGCGATCGCGAGGGCGAGTGCAGCGGCGAGGATCCCGGCGAACCGCGTGACGGAGCGGCCGGCCAATGCTGTCGCCAGACCAGAGAGCGGCCCGAGGTCATCGAAGAGGTCGCTGGCTGAGCCGCTCGCGGTGGGCTTGACCCGCAACGCCGTGATCACCGGCCATGCGGCGAGCGTCGAGACGATCACGGTCAGGGCGATCGCGACATAGCCCATCCAGTCGCCCGGCGTCGCGTTGTGCTGGCTTGAGGCGTGGAACGGGAGCGCCACCGAGGCAGCGACCCCGGCCAGCAGTCCGACAGCCGCGCGGCGGCGGAGGATCCGTGCCTCAGCTGCAGGGATCGTTTGGTGATTGCGCAGCCGGACGGCGCGCACGAGTCCGAGGCCGCCCGCCACGAACGCGACCTGGGCCGTGACGAAACAGATCGTCAGCGCCGCGGTGTCTCGCGCGGAGAAGTTGGTGTTCCTCAGCGGGAGGTAGGTCGCCAGCCGCGCGATGACGGCGCTCCCCACCAGCACGAGCGCGGCGAACGCGATCAGTGCCGCGTTGCGAGCCATCGCGGTGCCGAGTTCGTCGGCGAACTGATGGGCCAGTTCCCGCGGGTTTCCCAGCTCCGCCTGCGGGTTGCACTCGAGGTGGTCGGCGAATTCGTCGCGGATCCGGGCGTGCCGGCGGCCGCGGATCCCGAAGGCTCGAAGCTCCTGCGAGAGGTCGTCCAGATAGCTCATCCCGCCAGCACCGCCTCGATCGTGGTGCAGAAGACACGCCAGCCGGCGCGCCGATCGGTCAGCCCGCGTTCGCCGCGGGAGGTCAGCTGGTAGACGCGTCTGCGCCGGCCGGCCTCCGTCGACCAGGTCGAACTCAGCAGGCCGTCACGCTCCAGCCGGTGGAGCGCCGGGTAGACCGTTCCCTCCGGCAGCTCAAGGACGCCGCCACTCCTCTGCTTCAGCGCCTCGATCACGGCGTAGCCGTGAAGCGGCGTGTCCGCCAGGACGGCGAGGATCAGCCCGTCCAGGTGGCCCTTCAGTTGTTCGGCTTCCATGCCTAGGAAAGCTATACTTAGCAAGACTAGGTGTCAAGTCTGGGTGACCGCGCTGGCCGGGACTCCGTTGGAGGACAAAATTCGGCGCTGACAATCGCTCCGTTCGGCTCCGTGCCAGCGAGCTCGCGACTGCCTTGGCGACGATGCGCCTGGCTGTCCTTGTGTAGCGGGCTAACGCGGCGCGCAGTCAACCGTCGGCCGTAGCTCGATCGCCGCGAGACTCTTTCGGGTCGTGGGGTGAGGTGGTCTGGTGGTCGGCGAAGCTCAAAGCCGACGACGAGCGTGTTGCGTGCAGGGCGGCCGCACTCCAATCCGTTCCGACAGCCCGGGCCTGGTCACGCTCCTCGAACCGGATGCGGGAACCTACCGGCTGCCACGCTCACGCCGATGCCCGAGGGCGAGGAACTCGATGCGCTGGTGCTTCTCGCGCTGGCGGATGCGGACATAGCGGTACGTAGGCTGGAGCACGTCCTCAGCCCGCTGGAGGCGATCTCGACGCCCTGACTAAAGCCGGCCCGACCGGCGCTCGGGTGATCCCCCGCTCGGGTGAGCTCGAAGATCCTCCGACTGGTTGATGACGGGGTCGAGCCCAAGGGATAAGTTCATGGGATGCAAACGCTTAGGACCGTGATCTACATCGTCTGGGCGCTGTTCTGGATCGGCTGGTGGCTCGCCGCGGGCACCGCGAAGCAAAGCGCCGGCGGCGGACGCGCCCGGTTCCCGATCTTCCTCCCGGCGGTGGTGGTCGTCGTGGTCGTTGCGCGCGCCGTTCACCACGGCAGCCTGATCGTGACGAACCCGGTGCTCGGCGGGGTCGGCGCGGCTCTGTTCGCAGGTGGGTTGGCACTGGCGACCTGGGCCCGCGTGACGATGGGCGCCAACTGGGGAATGCCGATGACGCAGAAGGCCGAGCCCGAGCTCGTGACCGGCGGGCCGTTCCGATGGATCCGCCATCCGATCTACTCGGGCCTGGTGCTGGCGCTGGTCGGAACGGGACTGGCGACGAATCTGATTGACCTGCTCGTCGCGCTGCTGGTGCTCGTCTCCGTCTACTTCATCACGACGGTCGAAGAGCGGAACCTGACGGCGACATTCCCGACGCAGTACACCGCCTACCAGGCGCGAACGAAGAAGCTGATCCCGTTCATCCTCTGATCCGATCCGATCCGATCCGATCCGAACGGCCGGCCGCACGATCGCATCCGCCGGCCAGGACACAGCGCCCGCGGCCATCGCTTCGGCGACGACAGGCTAGTGCGGCCGGACGTGCGCTTCTCGGCGAGCGCGATGGCGCGGGCGCGTATAGCCGTCGGGTCGAGACCGCGCGTCAGACGCGCGCATCGCTCACCGGCTCCGGTGGCCGGCCAGAACGAACGGACGAGCCCGCCACGAGGCGGGCTCGTCGGGTCTACTCGCTCGTGTCAAGTCCTCAGCGGATAGACCCTGATCCGGGGCTCACTGGGATCATCGGTACCGGACGCTCGTAGACGGCGTGGATGATCTCGGTGTTGTCGATCCCGCACAGATAGGTGCTCGTGACGGCCAGGTCGGCGTGCCCCAGCTGGCGCTGGATCACCAGCAGCGGGATCCCTTCGCGGGACATCTCCACCGCGTGCGCGTGTCGGAGTTGGTGGGGCGCGAACCGCCGACGGACCCCAGCCGCCACCGCGGCGTGATGCAGCTCGCCGCGGATCCCGGCCGGCGCGCACGCGCGACCACGGGTCGGGCCGCGCACCACGCAGAACAGCGCCCCGGCGGGCAGGCCGGCGCGCAGCTCAAGCCACACGTCGAGCTGCTCCCACGCCCAGCGGTCCATCCCGACCTCACGGCGCTTGCCGCCCTTCCCACACCTGACCAGCACGGCACCCCCGCGGCCGTCCAGATCGCCCTCGCTCAGCGCGAGCGCTTCGCTGATCCGCAACCCTGCGCGCCACAGCACGACGATGATCGCGCGCAGCCGCAAGCTCTCCGATCGGCTACCGCACGCGCGCATCACCGCGATGATCTCCTCCACGCTCGGCGGATCCGGCGGGTAGCGACGACCGTTATTGCGGGGCACGCGACCCTGGTGGAAACTCGACAGGGTCGCCGGCGAGCGGCGCCGCCCGGCGCAATCCAGCAACGGCACAGACTCCATGACGTCCTCCTCTGGACGATGGTGTACAAGCCGGATCCTCCTCGCACCCAGCGGTTCACCGGGCGATCGCCTACAGCGCGAACCGCTCGTCCGTCCGCACGAGCCTGTCGTCTCCTTTGCAATCGTCCGCCACGAACCGCCCAGGACGTCAAAGCGATCGCCGCAGTAGTTCCAGCGGCACGAACGCGGTGGTGGCGCACCAGTCGACGCCACCGACCGACTCGACGCGCTTCGGGTGCTAGCTGGAGCGCGGTTCGCCAGCTAACTTCGGGCAGATCCGGCGTGGCTCCTTATGCGGCATTGCGGCGGTCTCGCAAGCCGAGTCGGAGACGCCCGCTTTTCGGAATCGTGCTTGCAGCCGAACGAAGTCGCAGCTAGCGATCTCGCCCGCCCTGCTCGCCGTGCGACGCAGAGCGGTGCGGCCAAAGCCACGAAGCACAGTCCTGCTTGTCGCCGAAACCAGGGCGCGCGAAGGAACGTGCAAGATCTCGCCTTTGCATAGGTACGCGCCGCGGCATCAACCTCGAGATTGGTGACATGCAGCACCGTGCCGGCCGACCCGGCTCGGTCCAGCTTCCGTAGTCCCACCGGCGTCGCGCTGGGTCGCCAACCGGCACGGCAGACGATTGGATTCGTGCCGTTGGGATCACACCGACCAGCGAGGCCGCACGGGTGCTCGCCGTCGGATGCGATCGCGCGCCGCGGCCGCGATCACACCGATGGAGTGGCGTCGTGAGCGCGATCGCGTCGGGCCATCTTTGCTCGGTCGCGCCACGGCTCAACTAGCGTAGTTCCAAATGAAGCTCATCTGGTCGTGTTTGGCTCCGGTGCAGAGCTCTGTAGCTGGTAGCTCAATTGGGGAGGGATCGAAGCGCGGGAGGATGTTCGTTGAGCTGCATGTGTAGCCGTGCGTCGAGAAGATCGGGCCGCCCGGGGTCAACAGAATGCTCGCGCGCTGGATCGCGTGGTTGGCCTGCGCGCAGGTGAGGTGCAGCACCTCCACCGGGGAGACCTCGACACTCGCCACCTTCACATCCAGCGCGCACTTGGTCCAGAACGTGATCTCGGGCGAAGCGACAGCGGTAGGGCCAGCGAGTACTGTCGCGAAGGCACCGCCGAGCACGAGGCCCAAGAACGCCCCGCGTGCCTGTGCAATGCGGTGACCGCGTCCAGCAGGGAAACGATGAGCAGTGCGGTGATCCATATGAGCTCCTTGATGATTGGACGGTCAGATTACGTGGACAACGGGCGGCGATCACGGCTATGTCGGGGCGCTTTCGACGACGTCCTTCCGGGCCGTCGGGCAGGCTTGGAGCCATAAAAGCGATCGCGCGGACCGGGCGCCGCATGGCCGCCGTCACACAAGCGCTACGTCGCCTTTGCAATCGCCGGTCACGAAGCGCCCAGGACGTCAAAGCGATCGCCGCAGTAGTTCCAGCGGCACGAACGCGGTGGTGGCGCACCAGTCGACGCCACCGACCGACTCGACGCGCTTCGGGTGCTAGCTGGAGCGCGGTTCGCCAGCTAACTTCGGGCAGATCCGCCGTGGCTCCTTATGCGGCATTGCGGCGGTCTCGCAAGCCGAGTCGAGACGGCCGCTTTTCGGAATCGTACTTGCAGCCGAACGGGGTCGCAGCTAGCGATCTCGCCCGCCCTGCTCGCCGTGCGACGCAGAGCGGTGCGGCCGAAGTCACAAAGCACAGTCATGCTTGTCGCCTTAAGCACAGCTGATTAGCGGCGTGCATAATTCGGGCTTTGCCTAGGTATGGCCCTCGTTGCAGGAGCCGTGACCGACCCGCTCAAGCAACTGATCCGACGCACGCTGGGCCCTGAGAACGACGGCTTGCGTTGGCCCCACCGTGACGGTGGGGCCAACGCAAGCCGTCGTTCTCACCTTACAGGCCAGCTTCCGCTCGAGGTAGAGCTTGATGGACGCTGGTGGCGGTCCAGTCGCGGTACTGGTGGGCCGGTGGCGGTGCGGTGCGATTGCCACGACGCGCTCGTCGGCTTTGGTCGATGCCAGGTCGCGGAAGTGAGCCGTCGAGTTGGCGTTGGCGGCGCGGGGGTGGGTCTTGGGCTCGGGCGTGGCTGGTTGGTGCCGTCACGCACGGCGTGACGGGCGATAGTCTTCGCGGCCCGTACGACAAGATGAGCGGACGACACGGTCGCAAAAGGACGGAACCAAAACGGGGTCTCGCGCGACTAGAGGGTAGTGATGAGTTCGCGAACTGAACCCGGCATGCGACCCTACAAGTCGTGGACCTCGCCGTTCGATGCGTTTTACCGCGCCCGCTATCCGGATGCGCTTCGGTTGGCGTGGCTGTTGACCCATTGTTCCGAGGCTGCCGAAGACGCTGTGCAAGAAGCGTTTCTTGCGCTGTACGTCCGGTTCGACTCGGTGGAGGTACCGCGCGCTTATCTCGATCGCAGCATCGTCTACCAGTGTCGGTCGTGGTTGCGCCGCGAGCGCGTTCGACATCTGCGGACGATGCACGTGGAGGAGCGCTGGGAGGATACGGCACTGCACGACGTGTCGCTTGTTGCTGCCGTCTCACGTCTTCCGTACCGCCAGCGCGTAGTGATCGTAATGCGCTACTGGGGCGATTGCAGCGAGGCGGAGATCGCAGCCGCGTTGTCGTGCAAGCCGGGAACGGTCAAGTCCCTCAACGCGCGAGCCCTAGATCGACTGCGTAAGGAGGTGGGCAATGTCCCTACTTGATCTTGAGGACCGTCTGCGTCGCGCGTTGCACGCAGATGCTAACAGGATAGAGGGGCGCTATGCCCACCGACCGGCGCTGCGGGCCGTGGAATATTCACACCGGCGGCGTGCGCGTCGTGGATCGCCCTTGTGGACTCCCATCGGGATGAGGATCAGTGCCGTCGCCGCGATCGGCCTGCTAGGGGTGCTGTTGGTGATCGCGGGGAGCAGGCCGAGGCCGGCGGTCCAGGAGACGCCGCCGATGCTGGTTTTCGATTCCTTCCGAGCTCCGCTCGTCAAGCCGCTGCTTGCGCGGCTAGCTGCTCATGCCGCGCAGTTGACCGTCATGGCACTGCGGCGCGGCGATTACACCTATTTCGAGCACGAGAGTTGGGATCTTTCCGTTGCCGTTGATGGAAGAGAAGTGTCGTCGACTGTGACGCCGACCCTCACTGAGACTTGGGTAGCACGCACGGGCGGGGGTGTAAGCCTTCAACGCTCTGGGGTGCCGCTGTCACCAGGACCGCTCACGTCGGTAGAGGAATCAGCTGCGGCGCATGCTCGTGCCGTTGGGCCGACGACGCGCGAGTCCTTATCTGCGCACACGACCGCTCTGTACGGCCATCTGTCGGCGCTATCCCAAAACCCCCGTACGCTCTTCACTCAGTTGGCCGACCCGGGCGATTATTCGGCGCGCTACCCGGCACTCTGGCCAACGGCGATGAGCAGCCCAACCGCTGTCGCCCACGCGGTAACGACTCCTCTTCAACTTCTCGACTATCACGCACCGACACCCAAGTTCTTGAGCACCTTCTACCGGATGCTCATGCTTGTACCCGGCGTCTCGGACGCGGGCTGGGTCACCGACCGTGCCGGCCGACGTGGCATCGCGATCGCCGTCGCCGTCGGCGTCAGGGGCAATCGGGCGTCGATCAGGTTCATTGTCGATCCCAACACGGGGCAGCTGCTGGACGTCGAACGGATTCAGCTCGATCGCTTGCTCGTTCGGATCACCCCGCCCTACGTTCAATCGTATGACGTGTTCCTCAAAGCCGCCGTCGTGGCGCGCATTGGGAGTCGCCCCTGATACATAGCGTCCCGCTTCGACGGTCGATGTCACCGACGTACGGCGAAGCGCACCTGTTGCGCAGGCGTACCGCTTATACGGGCTCGTCTTTGGCGACTGATTCGTGAGGTTGCGGGGGCTGGGGGTCAGGGGATTGTTGGTACAGGAAACCGGCCTAAGCCAGGGCTAAGCCCAATACGGTCTAGTTTAAGGCACTAGGATGACGACTGCGTCCTCGGGACGCTTGGTCGGCTTCGGCGGACCGCGGTGCTCGCCACGCTTGAGGGGGTAGTTGGACATCTTGCGCTTGACGACGCGCGCGTTGCACCGTAGTCGGCGTGGCGGGAGCAGCTCGAAGAGGTGCTCCTCGGCTGTCTGGCGCCGAGCGTCCTTGAGTGCTTCGGGGGAAAGCCCGAGTCGTTTGAACTTGTGCCTTGCCCATCGAACCAGATCTTGGTCGATGCGGAAGGCAAGGAAGTGCAGCTCGGAACGATAGAAGGCCTGTAATAGCCGATCCAGCCATCCAGCCGCTTGCTTGCGGGTCTATTTCCCGCGCGAGACTGGACAGGTCCTCAGTGGTGCGGCTTCGAAGATGCCACGCCCTGATCGCATGGCTGATCGCCTTTCGTGCCGCCGGCGACAGGGCTGGCGCGAAGCTCATAAAGTAACCTCGCGAGTCCCGGGCGACCCTCCCTCGGAAGCGGTAGCCCAGGAAGTCGAAGCTGGTGTGCTCCGAGTCTCCGAGGCGGTTCGTGTCTTTGCAGTACACGACCTTCGTCTTCACGGGGTGCAACTCAAGACCCGCGGTCTCAAGTCTCTTGGCGATCTCAACGCGGGCACGGCAAAGCGATCACCGCGGTCAGCCACTCGATCCTGACTGCCGCCTGGCACATGCTCACTATCGGCGAGCTGTACCGCGACCTCTGCAGCGACTACTTCGCGCGCCAGAGCCCCGACCGGCTCACCAGACGCCTCATCCGACAACTCCAAGAGCTTGGACACCAAGTCACGCTCGCACCCAAGCACGACCCCCAAGAGCGCCCCACCTGACTCAACCGCGCTAACCACCAGCCCTCCGACAACTCGAGGCGCGACACAAGGACAAACGCTTCAGGCTCGGGCTGCGACGCTTGGCACGGACGGGATTTCGCTACAGCTTTCTACGGTATTGGGCCAAATACCCAATCTAAGAATCTAAAATCTAAGGCACCCGCAGAAATTACTGCCGTTTCTGACGGCGTCTGGACGCGCCTGGTCACTCGCCGGATTCCGGCACTAATTCCTGCGGGCGCCCCAAATTAAGCGGGCCTAAGCCGCTGGCCACCGGCCGCCATCGGGCGCGTGGGGATGCCGTCGCGCTCCTGCTATTGGCGACGAGCAGGGCGGACTCGGTTACCGGGACCGCGCCTGCATTTCCTTCCACACGGGCACAGCCGGCGCCGCGTAGCGTGTGTGCGTCAGCCCGTAGCAGCGGTGTCCTGGCCCGGGCACCAGAGCGTGATCGACTCTCCTGCGAGCGCCTGGCCGTTAGGGCCGATGCCACAGACACGCGTGAGGGGGTCCTCGGGCGTGACGCCCAATAGCACAAAGCCGTATCTGCCTGGGAGCCGATCACGCACGTTGCCATCCTCGTCGCGGATGCGAACGAGCGCTACACCACGACCAGCCGTCGCCCATGTCAGACACACTTTACGACTCGCACCCCGCCGGTCGCGCACACCAGACGTCACAGCATCGTAGCGCGTAAGGCCCGCCGGAACGCTCGCGAGAAGAACCTCCCACGGTTTCTCGGTAGCCATGCCAGAGCCCAACGACCGCCATGGCCCATCGGCACAGCTGACGATGGTGGCGCCAAGCTGGGGTGCTCGGAGGGTGTTCTGGGCGGCGTGCGTGTCCACCCAGAACAACACCGCCCCAAAGACGCCCTCGGACCAGACGTCAAGCGCCTTGACTCCCGGGCGCACAGCCTCCGGCGGGAGACGGCCCTCGGCGATCACGTCAACCGCGATTCTGCCAAGCTCGTTCGACATGTCAGGCCTGTCTATCACGCGCCACACAATAGCTCATACCCCCGCCTTCACGAAGCTGTGCCAGCGTCTCGTGAGAGGCACAGTCATGTCCGCCCTCGTGACGGGGCGGTCGCGGACGTAAACGGCCGCGGTCGATCACTCCGCGACCGTTTCGTCTCACGAGTTCTTCAGGCGGCCAGCGCTAGTCGCGGCAGGGGAAGGTCTCCTCTGCGGAGTTCTGGACCCCGTACCACGTGCCATTGATATCCGCCCAACCGCTCACGATCACCTGCCATTGGCGTGACGAACTGTCTTTACATGCAGCTGTCGTGTTGGGTGTAAGGATTGTCCGACCGGTCTTTGTAGTGGGACCATTGGTCGCTGGCGTCGCCATGAGGTGCCACTGACCATCGCTTGTCCAGTGCTCATAAAGGTCCGCCTC
The DNA here is from genome assembly GCA_963709135.1 of uncultured Solirubrobacterales bacterium. Lineage (GTDB taxonomy): Bacteria > Actinomycetota > Thermoleophilia > Solirubrobacterales > Solirubrobacteraceae > Palsa-465. Next base: position 145,314 of record CAVPVI010000023.1, read on the forward strand.
GACCTCCATGCTACTGACATTACGTGCACAGTAGAGAGAACCTTGCCCATAGACAAGACCCCCTGCGTTATACACGTTGGCGCCAGGCTTTACGCAGCCGTCTAGAAAGCCCGCGCTCGCCGAGCCGGAGGCGATGAGCAAAGCGCCGACAGCCGCGACCAAGGACGCAGATACGCGAGCCATGAGCATCTTCGTTCTACACATCATGTTCTCCGGAAGTAGCTCAGCAGTGGTTGTGGTTGCTGCCGATGTAGATATATTCATCGCCGCTCCAGGGACCTATCGAATTGCTCGCACTGCTATTCGGCCCCATACAGAGCGACGGGTTGCTGTTAAGGCTCTGCTGCGGGAATAGCCATGCTCGGACACTGAGATGGTTAGCCCACGACAAGGTCACCCAGCTAAAGCCGCCGTACTTATGAAGATCTTGGAAGTAGCCAGAATCCTTGAACATCAACCGCGTGCCGTTTCCATTTGTCGCATTGAACACGCAGGCCCAATTGGACTCGCCCAATGGGTTGTAGCTCGGGCAGTTGTCGAACGCGCTCATCGGAGTAGCGCCTACAGCCGATGTGACCGACGACGAAGACTGTCCACCGTCAGGTGTCGCCCCTGTAGCAGTCGCTGGCAGTGAGGAGACGCTCCCGCCAGCCACAGCAGGAACTGTCATGAGCACGGATGCGTCATTCCATTCCACCACGGCTGCGGCCACCCGCACCCCACTTGGGTTGTTGGCTAGGGCATCTGCGATCTGCTGGTTCTGGTACGGAGTCGCGGCTGTTGGCAGGGGGGCGCTCGCTACGGCACGCTCGGTGGTCTCGAGTAATGCTCCAAGACAGGTCAGAACGATGAGGCTGGCCGTGTTGATATATCCCACCGTCCGAATAGGCACGTGGAACACGTTTACCTCCAATGCGGTTGCAGTTGTACTTATGGATGTGCGTATACCTAGCTACTAATAACGAGTGGCGACAAACTAAACAAGCAGTCACGGACACCATCCAACCCGTGACCGCGGCTATCCTTTCATCGCCCCATCACACCGCGCATCCGTAGAAGACCGCAGCGGTACGTCTACTTGTCTACTCAGACTAGTCCTAAGTGCTCGTCGCCGGAAATGCGGTCGGAGTTGAAGGAGTCATAACCTGGGCGGCGAATCCTGGGAGCGATGCCGGGTCCGAATGATCAAGAGATCATCCTCGAGGAGTCCGAGCGCAAGGAGCTTGAGCATCGCGCGGCGTGTTACTCCAGCCCGCATCGTGAGGTGTTGCGCGCGAAGTTGGTGCTGTTGGCGGCTGATGGGTGCAGCAATGCTGAGATCGCCAGGCGGTTGGGGTTGACCACGAAGGCTGTCGGGCGGTGGCGAGGTCGTTTCGCCGAGCATCGGGTAGCGGGGCTCCAGGATCAAGCGCGGTCGGGTCGACCGCGCGGTTTTCGCCCCGGAGGAGATCGCGCAGGTCAAGGCGGTCGCGTGCGAGCCGCCGTCCCAGGACGCGCCGCTCTCGCGCCGGTCGGTCGCTGACGTTCATCGTCTGGTCATCGAGCGCGGGATCTGCGATGCGTCAGAGTCGACGATCGTGCGGTGGGCTGCGGGAGGACGCGATCCGTCCGTGGCAGTACCGCTCGTGGATCTTCCCGACTGATCCGCAGTTCGCGGTCAACGCCGGGAGGATCCTTGATCTCCACCAAGGCCGCTGGGAGGGCGAGTTGTTGCACCCGGGCGACATGGTCATCTCGGCCGATGAGAAGCCTTCGATCCAGGCACGCGACCGGATCCGCGCCAACACTGCCGCCGAAGGCCGGGGTGCCGCGCGGACAACGGGTCGAGCACACATACGGGCGTAAGGGCGCGCTGACGTATCTCTCCGCGTGGGACGTGCGCCGCGGCGGGGTGATCGGGCGCTGCGAACCCGCAGGCGGGATCGAACCGTTCGGCCGCCTCGTCGAGCAGGTCATGAGCAGCGAGCCGTACGCCGCCGCGCGGCGGGTGTTCTGGATCGTGGATAACGGCAGCTCTCACCGCGGCCAGCGGTCTGTCAAGCGGCTGCAGAGCGCGTGGGCGAATCTCGTGCTCGTGCACACCCCGGTGCACGCGTTATGGCTCAACCAGATCGAGATCTACTTCTCGATCGTGCAGCGGAAGGCCCAAGACCCCCAACCAACGACTTCCCGGACCTCGAGCACGTTCAGCAGCGCCTCGCCGCGTTCGAGCGGCTCTACAACGAGTTCGCCGAACCGTTCGCGTGGAACTTCACTCGCGAGAAGCTCAACGCCTGGCTCGCGCGCCTCACCGCCCACGAGACGACGCTCGCCGCATGACCAGACGGAACTTCCGACGATCAGCACTAAGACAAGCGTAGGTAGGTCTTGAGGATTCGGGGGTGAGCCCGGATGGCCCGTGTTTTCGGGGTGTTTTGGGCCGGTTGCGAGCCGAGGGCCGGTTGTTGGTGTGCGTGTTGAGGTGAAGCTGCTGGCTTATGGGATGGCTGCTTGTTTGAGCTTCAGCTCGGTAGCTTTGGCTGCGATTTCGCGCATCTGTTGGATGACGTGTCGCAGTTGGCGGTCGTTGTCGATCCATTCCTGGTAGACGTCCGCCTCGGTCTCGTTGAGTCGGCGGGTGACGGTCTTGCCGTTGACCTTGGCGGTCCACTGGTAGTAGGGGCCGTGGGGTTGGGGTGGGTCGGCGTGGCATTTGCAGCCGGGCGTGGCGCAGCGCGTGTAGCGGGTGGTGAGGCTGCCGGCGTGGATCAGGCCGATGGTGGCGAGCTGGGCGGCGATCTCGCGATAGCGCTGCTCGTAGTCGGCGAGGCGCTCGGTGATGTTGCTTAGCTCCCAGCCGCGTCGCGCGACGGAGCAAGCGCGGCGGCTGGCTCAAGCCGCCCAAGCCGGTTATCTCGGTAGTGACCTATCCGGGAGCCTGCTCGTCGTTCCGGCAGTTTCTACAAGACACCGTGGCCTTCAAGCCGGCCACGATATACGGAAGAACGGCAAACATCCCCAAGACTCACGCTAACCTTGTACCCCGTGGCGCGCCACGCGCGAGCTCATGCCCGTCCGAGGCGATCATGAAGCAGAGCAGCGCGACTCCCGTGATCGCATCAGGCGTCAAGCAGCAGTCCTCCGTCCGTCTCCGCTGGACGCCGCTGCTCCGCTCGAGTGGAAGCGCTTGGCGATGGCCCCGCTCCGACGCCGTGCCTAGGCAAACGAGCGTTTCTGCACGCCGCCGGGTTCGCCCTCCAATCGGCGACAAGCAGGACTGTGCTTCGTGGCTTTGGCCGCGCCGCTCTGCGTCGCACGGCGAGCAGGGCGGGCGAGATCGCTAGCTGCGACTTCGTTCGGCTGCAAGCACGATTCCGAAAAGCGGCCGGCTCGACTCGGCTTGCGAGACCGCCGCAATGCCGCATAAGGAGCCACGCCGGATCTGCCCGAAGTTAGCTGGCGAACCGCGCTCCAGCTAGCACCCGAAGCGCGTCGAGTCGGTTGGTGGCGTCGACTGGTGCGCCACCACCGCGTTCGTGCCGCTGGAACTACTGCGGCGATCGCTTTGACGTCCTGGGCGGTTCGTGGCGGGCGATTGCAAAGGCGACATTGCGCTCGTCACGATCAGGCTGTGCGCCGGCCGTCGCGCGCGCTCGCATTCGCCCAGTCCCGAGCGTCCACTCCGCTCCACCGGCGCGATCGCTTTCGACGGGTAGCGATCGTCCGCCGGCGCCGGTCCGCGTGATCGCACGGCCACGAAAGCGATCGCTCGGGCGAGCGAGGGTCGTGCGATCCCTTTCGTCTGGATGGAGCGGCTAGCGGAGAGCGGCCTTGACCCCGGCTGGCGTTTGCTTTCGCGATCTCCCCGGCGTGTTCGACGCGCGGGCGGAGCGACGCTGCCCGGGCGTGCCGTCCAGGTCGATGGTGAGGACGGCGGTCTGCGGATCTTGGGAGTTCGGTGAATCGGCGGCTTGTCAGCATTCTGTGAGAGGGCCGGCGCCGGCCTGCGCGTATGGGCGGGTGCCACCGGTCGCGAAACACGGATAAGTCGGCGCGGCGCGCCCCGTGACGCGAACCCCGGTGGAGGTGACCGACGAGCTCAACGCCCGGATGAAGGCGGTCTTCGGTGACCGCCGGCTCGTGGAGATCGACGCGCTGTCGACCGTCGAGGGGCCTCGACCGGCGCAACGCCGCGGTCGCGATCGGTTTGCGCTGTCATTCAGCGTGGCGCCCGGACCTGGATGAATGCACGCGTGGCGCTGTCGCGCTCGGCGTGGGCACCCGGGAACGCGCCGAGGGGTCGGGGAGGCATCGGCGCGCGCGGTCGACTGCGATGATGCGAGGTCCACGAGCGATGAGCCAGGACCACGGCAGGCACGATTGACCCTGATGAGCGACCGCGATCTCTACGAGCTGATGCGTTGCGCCCCCTCGACGCGCCGCTTCAGCGAGGAGCCGGTGGCGCGCGAAGCGCTCGAGCGGGTGCTTGACGGCGCAAGGTTCGCTCCCAGCGGCGGGAACCGGCAGGGTTGGCGAGTGATCGTGATCGCCGATCCCGACACGCGCCGGCGTCTGCGCGAGCTCTATGTCCCGCACTGGGATGCGTACATGCAGGCCACCGGGGCCAGAGCATCGCTCGACGCGGGTCCGGCATCGGGCCTTGGCCCCGGGCGTCTGCGGATGCTCGCTGCGGCCGACGAGTACGCCCGGAGCTTTGATCGCGCCCCGGTGCACCTGCTGATCTGCGTCGCCGTGCAGGCACTTGCGATCACAGACCAGCAGCTCGATCGCCCGAGCATCGTCGGCGGCGCCTCGATCTACCCGTTCGTTCAGAACGTTCTCCTCGCTCTGCGGGCCGAAGGGCTGGGCGCCGCTTTCACCACGCTGCTGGTGCCGGCCGAACCGCAGCTGCGCGAGCTGCTCTCGATCCCGCCCGAATACGCCGTGGCCGGCCACATCTCAGTTGGGCACCGGGCGGACCCGTGGCCGGTGGCACTCTCGCGTGAGCCGCTGGAGCGATTCGTCTTCGCCGAGCGCTACGGCGAGCGCTGGTAGCCCCCCGAGACGCTCGCCCGAACCCAACCGCAAGCAGTCCATGGCGACCAACGAGCGGATCGCCGCCAACACGCTCGGGACGCGGACGCCTCAAGCACACGCGATCGTTCGCGCTCGTCTCCGGCGACCGGATTTGGGCGCAGCTCGGGACGACTCCTTCTCGCGCATTGCGATCGTCACGCTTCTTGAGCTCGCACGATCGCGTTCGCGGCGAACACCAGCCCGGACCAGCCGCCAGGGGGCGGACGCTCTGGATGGATGCGGTCGCGCGAGGCCACATCGAACGGCTGGCAGCGTGGCGATGGCCTGGTCGCCAATGCAGCGGCGCGCTCCCAGGGGCCGAGAGCGAGAAAGCGATAGTGCGAGACACGCGAGCTTTTTGCCCGCGGGGCCACCGATGCGGGACGCGATGTTTCCGCCGCGTCGCGAGCAGGGCCGAGGCAAGCTGCTCATGCCCTCCCCTGCCCCGCTATCCGAGCAAGGAGAACTGTCGCGTCAGTGCTCCTCCTCATCGGTTCGTCCTAGGTGGTCCTAGCCCCAATACCGTAAACTTAGCGTCCGAAGGGTTGGATATTCTGGCGGTGTGCCTCGGGCTGGTCAGCGCAAGCCGGCGTCTGATTCTCGTCTGACCGATCACGTATCGATCGGGGTGTTGACGCGGGTGTTTCCGCCGGAGTTGGTGGATGGCGTGGTGGTTGAGGCTGGCCGGCGGGAGCGTCGCTCGCGGTTGTTGCCGGCGCGGGTGGTTGTCTACTACGTGCTGGCGTTGGCGTTGTTCGCGGACTGCTCCTATGAGGAGGTGATGCGTCAGTTGGTGGAGGGGCTGGCGTGGGAGTCTGGGTGGCGTCAGGCGTGGGAGGTGCCGACGAAGGTCGCGATCTACAAGGCGCGTGAGCGGTTGGGGCGTGAGCCTTTGGAGTTGTTGTTCCGGGCGGTGTGCTTGCCGTTGGCTGTCGAGTCGACGCGGGGGGCGTTCTACCGCGGGTTGCGGCTGGTGAGCATCGATGGGACGTGTCTGGATGTGGCTGATACGCCTGCTAACGACCAGGAGTTCGGGCGGCCTGGTTCGTCGCGGCGCGAGGGTGGCGGCGCGTTTCCGCAGTTGCGGATGGTGGCGCTCGCGGAGTCCGGTACGCACGCGATCTTTGACGCGGCGCTGGGCGCGTATCAGACCGCGGAGCGAACGCTCGCGCAGGATCTGCTCGCGTCGCTCTCGCAGGGGATGCTGTGCCTGGCTGACCGCGGCTTCTACAGCTTTGAGATGTTCACGAAAGCCCGCAAGACCGGGGCGGCGCTGCTCTGGCGGGTCAAGTCCGACGTCGGGCTACCGCGCGAGCAGACGCTCGCCGACGGCTCCTACCTGACCACTATTTACGCGCTTGAGGATCGCAAGGCTCGGCGCGATGGGCAGCCCGCGCGCGTGATCGAGTACCGCGTCGATGACCCAGCGCTCTCCGAGCCCGAGGAGCGCTACCGACTCATCACAACGCTCCTTGACCCCGAAGCAGCGCCCGCCAGCGAGCTCGCCGCGCTGTACCCCCAGCGCTGGGAGCTCGAGTCAGCACTCGATGAGCTGAAAACCCACCAGCGCGGACCGCGCGTGGTGCTGCGCTCAAAGAACCCCGACGGTGTCTACCAAGAAGCCTACGGACACCTCGCCACCCACTACGCAATCCGGCGCGTGATGCACGACGCCGCGCTGCAAGCGGACCTCGTCCCGCACCGCTTATCGTTCATCCACGGCCTACGCGCCGCACGCCGCAGCACCCGCACCCAGCCGGGATTTTCCCCCCCACAGGACTGACAGCGCACACAACCAGGCGATCGCCGAGATCCTCGCCAACCCGCTTCCCCAGCGCAAACCGCGCGAGAACCCGCGCGTCATCAAACGCAAGATGAGCAGCTGGCCCGTCAAACGTCCCGAGCACCGCGACTGGCCCCAGCCAGCCAGGCCCGCCGAGGACAGCATCACCATCCTCGCCGCCTAAGTTTACGGTATTGGTCCTAGCCCTGTCCTAGGGTCTTCGCGAGATGTGTGAGGCGCGCCAGCGGGCCGCGCCTCGGGGTCGTTTGGCTTGCTTGCGTGGTCGGGCGGGACTGGGACTCGATGACGCGAGGCGCCGAGTGTCAGCGCAAGTTTGGCGCTGGCACTCGCGTTCGCGGGATTCCTGGTCGGTTTAGAGGGGTTTAGAGGATCTCGATCAGGACGAAGTTGTAGGGGTCGGTGGTTGGCGCGGTGTCGTTGATGTTCACCTTTGTGCCCTGGGTGGGGGTAGGGGCGGTGGTGGATTGCACCCAATATGTGTCCCCGACGCTGTCGGTGGCCTGATGGAGCAGCGTCTGGCCGGCTCCGACCGTGCGCGGGGTCGATTTCAGCCAGTCATCGCCGACCGCGAACACCCACGAATTGGGTTGGGTAGTGGTGAGGCTGCCCGTCGGCGCGCCCTTCATCGAGGTGAACGTCGCGACGTTCCCCGGGCCGGGCGCGTTCTTGAACGCGATCACGGTGATCGTCTCATCCCAGCCGGCCTTCTTGACCGTCGCGGTGATCGTCGTATTGCTGAGCGCACCGGCCGCGCGGGCGGTCCAGATCTCCGCGTCACCGAGGTTCTTGTTCTCGCGTCCTTGCAGCGTCCAGCTCAGACCGCCGCCCGACACCGCAGAGGTCTGCCCACCGGCGCTCGAGGAGTCGCTAGCCACAAACGCCACCAGCAAATCACCGGCCGTGGGGGTGGACAGGCGCGCGGTGGCCGCGGTGATCGCCTGGCCGCTGCCCTGCGCGTCGATCGACGGGGGCGCCGGCGTGATCGTGACCGGCTCCAGGGCGGTGCCGCTGGTCACGCTGCTGTTGTTGCTGTCGCCGTTGTAGGTGGCGACCCAGTAGTCGGTCCCGGGCGCCGTCGCGGTGTACCCGGCGCTGGTGGCCACGCCGCCGCTGAGAGCGACGTCCGCGTCGGTGAACAGAGGAGTCCCCGTGCCGCTGGAGTTGTTGTACAGGTTGAACGTGACCGTCCCGGTCGGGCTATTGCCGCCCGACACCGTCGCCTGATCGGAGATCGAGCTGCCGACAGTGGCCGACGCCGGCTGCTGGGTTGTGCTGATCGACAGGGACGGCGGTGTGTAGCTGATCACGACCTCCGCCGCCCCACTGGCCGTCTGCTCGTTCGTGAGGCCGGAGCCGACCCCGTAGCTTGACCCCCCGCCGCCTCCACCGCCGCCTGCGTCTGCGCCGCCACCGCCACCGCCACCACCGAAGTAGCCGCCACCGCCACCGCCACCGCTGCCACCTCCATCCGGGTTCGCACCGCCCTGACCGCCGGCGAGGCTCTGTCCCGGCCCTCCGTTGCCGGCTGACCCAGGACCTCCGTTTGCGGCACCGGTTCCGCCTTCGCCACCGCCGCTGCTCGTGCCGCCACCCCCGCCTTGGCCGCCCCCGTCGCTCCCGGGCTGGCCGGTACCGCCGCCGGCGCCGGTGTCGCCCGCGCCTCCGAAGCCGTTCGTGGGGCTCCCGGGGTTCTCGCCGTTGCAGCACCCGCCACCGCCGCCTCCCGCGGCAACCGTCAGCGGCTCGCCGGAAAGCTCGAGCAGGCCGGAGTACCGCCGCCCCGCCGCCGTCGCCGCCCCCGCCGTCCGTGTTCGGATAGTCCCCGCCCGCGCCGCCGCTACCGGGCGAGCCCCCGGGCCCCGCGAGATCATAGCTGCCGGTGCCGCCCACGCCGCCGACGACAACGGTCAACGCCTCGTTCGCGGTGACCGCCACGGCCGTGTCCTCCACCGAGGCGCCCTCACCTCCTGGGGTCCCAAAGGCTCCCTCGCCGCCGGCGGCACCGACCGCGGTCACGTCGAGCGACGTGACACCGGCCGGAACCGTGAACGTGTCGCTTCCCGCGGTCGTGTACGTGCATGTCGCCGTCGAACCCGAGGACGAGGGCGAACCATTCGTGCCGCACGGCGCGCTCGCCGACGCCCCCGACGCGCCACCAAAAATCACACCACCAACCGCCAGCACCGACGCCAACCCGGCAGACCGTCGACGAACACGCACCACGAACACCCTCCTTCGATCCAAAACGCGACGCTCCCCGGCGCCGCGAACACGCCCACCTTACCCAAACCCCGACGACGTCAAGCGTCACCAGAACCGAATCGACCTCGCAGCGATCATGCCGACCGTCCACTGGTGCGAGCCTCCAACGCACTCGCGCCGCACGACCGCTGAGCACACCCGGCGTCGAGAGTTAACCGAGAGGACCACCAGCACCTCACGTGGCACCAGTTTCGAGCGCGCCACGCGGAGAGCCGAGCCCGAGACAGAAGGCAGAGAGCCCGCCGACGTTTCCCTCAGCGCACCGCTGGACACCACGCCCAGGCAGGCAGCTGCACGCCTGAGCCCATCAGCGAACTGGCGTGCGGGCCCTCAGACGACACCCGCCGGCCAACAAGCGGCGCGGCCCGACATCGCGGAGCACGCAGCCGGCGAAGTCCCGCCAACAGTCCAACACAGCCCGCCAGACGCGTCTCACGTTCTCGACGACGCAAGCGAACCAGATGTTCCAGATCAACTTCGACCAGAAGCCCGGCAGCATCGGCGCCGGACGCCTCCTTTTCGTCAGCGGCCCGGGCGCATGCATTCAACGGCGAGCAGAAGCGCGGCAATTGCGGCAGCGCACTTCACCTTTCAGTACACGACCTGACGCTTGCATCCAACGGATTCCGACTCCGGCGGAACTGCTTGCTAAAGATCGCTTCGCGACATCATGTTGCAAGCGCCGAGCGTCCTCGTCGGCCTCGTTGCCGTCACGCGGCAAGGATCGCACGCCGTTCCGCGCACGCACCTTCGCGTAGCCGGCTCGGACGGCTGCCGCTTGCAGATTCCCAGCAAGCACGAAGACAGAAGCAGCGAGCTCCGCACGAAATCTCGCGTCGTCGCTTCTGGCGCTCAGCACCGACATCGCGATCCGCGATGAGACCGACGCTTCTGGGGAACGCAGGCGCGCTTAGCCGTGCCGCCGGGCAGCGCGAGCCGCACCGCCGCGTGCCACCGCTGTGCGTGCGCTCAGCAAGCGCGTGGCCGACGATCGCGCTCCATCTCGGTCCGGCTGGCTCGGCAGTGAGAACGGAAGCGATGGCGACGCGGTATTGGCGGCGTGATCGGGCTCGTGGCCTCACGTGTATCTTCGCCGGCGCTGGGAGCCTGCGATGCGGGGACACCAGAGCGGGGCACCTCGGGCTGGGGAACGGCGACGAGCTAGTCGCGCTCGGAACGGACGAGCCCGTGCTTGGGCGTCCAGGTCTCGATCGCAAGCACCGGAGGATCGAGCCACGTGAGGACGACCTGCTCGACGTCCACGCGGAAGCGGTCGCTTCCCCGCTGGTGACCTGTCAACTCTTCAGCGCGACCAGACAGCTTTGCCTCTCCGCTCCAGGCGCCGGGATTGCCGTCGGGAGGGTCGACGCTGTGGCTGTGAATCGCGATCCTGGGATCACGTCGCAGATCGGCGGCACGTCGGGTCCCCGGCATCATTCCGAGACACAGCTCGCCTGAGTCGATCTCGACCTCGGTTCCGCTGATCCGGGCCGCCCCGTCCTTTCGCACCGTCGCCATCGTGTGGTGCTTGTAGCCGGTGAACAGCACCTCCACGCGCCGCGCGAACTCCGGAGCGGCATCAACAAATTGCTGCCAGCTGGCCACGGCAGCGGACTCTATCGACGCGAGTTCATCGGACCCGGATTGCGTTCCGGTGCTGCTCTGCGACGACCGGTCACGGTCCTCCACCCACGGCCGCCCCGAGGAAGCGCACGCAGCGGCCCGCGCGCGGCGCTGGCACCAATCACGTCGAGTCGATGGCCAACGACGATCCTGTCCGAGCTGCCGGTGCTCGACGCTCGCTCAGCCCGGAGTCCGGCGTATCCGACGCGCTCATCGCCTGGCGCGGGTTCTCGGCGCTCGTGCGCGTCGAGCGCGCGGGGCGCACGCGCACGCTGCTGTTCGACACGGGCGTCTCCCCGAACGGGATGATCGAGAACATGCGCCGGCTCGGGATCGATCCGCGCGAGATCGAAGTCCTCGTGCTCGGCCACGGCCACTGGGACCACGTCACCGGGATCGAGGGGCTCGTGCGCGTCCTCGGCAATAGCGGCCTGCCCGTGATGATCCACCCGCGTTCTGGAACCGCCGCCGGATCCAGTTCCCAGGCCTCACCGCCGAACTCCCCTCGATAAGCCGCGGCGCCCCGCAAGCATGGGCTGCACCGTCGCCGCGATGATCGGCTCGAACGCCGGACCGCTCAGATGAAATCCTCCGACGATCGCCGCGATCGCCGCGATCGCGCTCTCGCCGGTGAGCCGTGAGGCCGGGTGCGCGACCTCGGGCTCGTCGTGCTCAGCGGCTGCCGCCACTCCGAGCACGCGATCTCGCGGCGGCAGGCGCGAGCAGGCCGGCCGCCTGCTGCCCGCCCATTGGAGCGGCGCGCTTGGTCGATCCGATCCCAGCGATCCCGTTGCCGGCAGCCCTCGAACCGGCCGAGAGCTGGCTGGAAAGCATCGCGCGTTCAGCAGTCGCGGCGAGCGCCTGACAGGGGGATCGACGCTCCTCATGAGTCGGGATGCTCTGCCGGCGATCGCCTCGCGTCCGTGTTCGCCGAAGCCGTGCGCCCGACGTTGGTCGACCGGCGCGCGCTCCACGTCGCGCGGGCGCCGAGCAGTTCCGGCGTGGAAACGGACCCGGGGTACTGACGTCGTCCCTACAGAGCATGGCCGATGCGGCGGGTCTCTCGCCAGTGAGGAACAGTCGGCCCAGCCCATCCGGCCCACATCCGGCTCGCCTCCGCGCCGTACGTTGCGGCAGGTTCTGCCGCTGCCCTTCTCGCGGAGCACCAGCGCCGGGAGCACCGCTCTCCGGGCGGACCGCCCCGCCGGTGGTAGGCGCCAGAAGCGACGGCGCCATGTCCGGGCTTGAGGTCGCCGCTTCCGTCGGGGCGCTTGCTGACAGCGGTGCAAGCGCCGCTCGGCCCTGACGATCTCGGACCGCTAGCTGGCCGACGGCCGGTCAGCTAATTGCGAGTCGATCTCCGGTGGCTCCTATAGCGGCGATGCGGCTGTCTCGCCGCCAGAGAGGCAGTTATACTTCTGGTATGAAGACGGCAGTTTCGATCCCAGACGATCTCTTTCGTCGCGCCGACGAACTCGCCAGCCAACTCGGAAAGAGCCGCAGCGAGCTCTACCGCGAAGCGCTCGTGGACTACATCGCAAGACGTGACCCATTCGCCGTGACCACGGCCCTCAACGAGCTCGCCGATCAGCTCGCGGACGACCATGCTGGGTTCGTTGACACGGCCGCGCGTCGCACGCTTCAGACCAGCGAATGGTGATCGGCCAAGGCGACGTCTTCTGGGCGTCGCTGGAGGACCCGATCGGGTCCGCCCCCGGGTTTCGCCGGCCGGTCCTGATCGTCCAGGGCGACAGCTTCAACGCGAGCCGGATCGCAACCGCGGTTGTCGTGCCGCTGACGAGTATGCGGCGACTGGCAGCCGCGCCTGGGAACGTGACGCTTCCTGCTTCCACGACCGGGCTGCCGAAGGACTCCGTCGCAAACGTTTCACAGATCGTCGCGATCGACCGCACACTCCTGACCGAGCGCGTTGGGCGCATCACCGCCGCGCAGCTCGACCGGATCATGGCCGGCATCGACCTCGTCCTCGGGCGGGAGTGACGGTCCGGCCACGAGCGAGCGCGCCGCGCTCGATCCCTCGCGGGGCGCGGCTCCTGCTTCACAGTCATCCAACGGCGATGCGGAAGCCACATCGGGCGTGGTGCCCCGTTTCGTCCGGAGGAGCAGTGATCGCTGCGCCTGAGCCAGCAGCATGGTCGCTGACGTCTGCGCCCGGGCAACGCGGCGATGCCTTCGTCGGCGTCCGCCGGCCGAAAGGACTTACGCGACCGGATCATGTGCAGGTGTGTGCGCCTGACGCTTGCCGCGAAAGCGCGTGCGCCGACCGGTCGTTACGCTGAGCGCGTGGACCCTGAGCCAGGCGAACGGGTGTTCTACCACGGCCACCCCGCGTGGGGGTCGATGCTCGCCTTCTACATTAAGGGATTCGTCGCAGCGATCGTGCTCGGTGCGCTTGTCGGCATCATCAGTGCGCTTACCAACCGAACGGTCCAGACGCCGTGGATCGCAGCCACGGTCGCCGTGTCTCTGGCGGGCGTGATGTTGGTCGGCTTCATCCGCCGCGTACAAACCACGTACACGATCACCGAGAAAAGGCTGACGATCGACCGCGGGCTGCTCTCACGCGACGTGCATGAGACCCGGCTTGTCCGCGTGCAGAACGTCAACTCCTCGCAGACGCTGCTCGAACGCATGCTCGGGATCGGCACGGTCGACTTCGACACGGCCGGGAGCGCCGAGTACGACTTCGCTTTCCGCGGCGTCGCGCGTCCGCACCGGATCGTGCGCACGGTTGACCTGGCGATGCAGGAGTTGGGACATGTCCCGCCCGCAGACGTCTGAACTACTCCTCGACACTATGGTCATTCGTGCAGCCACTCCGGAATGGACTTACGACCGTGCAGCGCTTTGCTTCTTTCCGCGCCGGAGCAGCCACCCGCGCCGGCGTTGTCTCGTTGGACGAGATGAGAGCGCACCGACCGCGGAGGCAGGCTGCCGCGGCCTCGGGGCGATGCAGGAGGCGATTACGCCGAAGACCCCGTTTCGTGCTGCGGCGGTAGTCCTGGCCCTTTCAGCCGCGCACCTGAGTTGCGCGGAAAGCTGGCCGCGAGCGCTGCCGCGTTGATCGAGCAGCGGCAGGCTGTCGGGCGAAACGGAGATACCCTGAGCCGATGGTTGACGGCACGGTCAAGAGTTGGGACGAGGACGAAGGCTGGGGAGTCGTCATCTCGCCTGATGTCCCGGGAGAGGTGTTCGCGCACTTCTCGAACATCGTCGGCGACGGCTACCGTGCTTTGGACGCTGGCGAGCCCGTGCGATTCGAGTGGGAGGCGTACCCGCCGGGCCAGGATGGGTACTTCTTCCGTGCGACTCAGGTCTCGCGCGTGGGCGCGTAGCCACCTGGCGCTCCGCCGGATGTCCTTGCGGGCACGACCGCCCGCTGTCGCGAATCGATCAGACCGGCAGTGTCGGCCGACCTGTCCTGCTTCTACTTTTTCGTGAGAGCGGCCGTGAAGGGGAGATGATTAGCGCAGCCGGTTCGATCGCCGATCCTGGAAGAACGCGTTCTCAGGGTGCGTCGCTCGCGGCGGCTGACGCGAGCGCGATGCATTGTCAGGTGGTGGTGAATGTTCTGACGGCGTCGGTCAGTTCGGTGCCGGCTTGGCGCAGGCAAGCGGCCAGGTCCTCGCTGTCGGGGTTGTCGACCCACCGGCTAAAGCCGGTTCGAAAGATCGCGACTCCGACGTCGGCGAGTAGCGTGGCGCTTGTCGGCTTGCTGCCTCTGCGAACCAGTTCGGCTGCGAGTGCGTCGGCGATGGCGGCGAACTTCGTTCGGCCTCGCTCCTGTAACTCGGGGCTGCGGGCGATGACGTCTCGACGCTGGACGGCGTGCGCGGCGGCCAGGGCGCCCAGCACCGCGCCGACGTCGGCGAGCGCTGTGATCAACGCCTCGAACGGGGTTAGCTCCGGGTCGGCCCGGCTGAGAGCCTCGGCCAGCATCCCTGGTAGCCGCTCGGAGCCGGCAAAGAGCACGTCGCGCTTGTCGGCGAAGTAGCGGGAGAACGTGCGCCGGTTAAGTCCGGCACGGTCGGCGATCTGGGCAACGGTGACGTTCTCATATCCGAGCTCGAGGAAGAGTTCGACCGCCGCGGTCCGCAGTCGTTCTTCTGCTTGCTCGTCCCAGCGAGGCATACGCTGAGCCTACAGCGATGTCCCATTGAGCCATGAGCCGTGCTAAATTGATGTCTCACTGAGACATCAACAATCGGAGGCGCTCATGACCCTGGCGGGTCGAAAGATCGTCGTTATCGGAGGCAGTTCTGGCATGGGCCTGGCTACGGCGCGGGCGGCGGCGCTCGACGGCGCCGAGGTCACCATCGCCTCAAGCCGGCAGGAACGGGTCGATGTGGCACTGAGCGAACTGCCGGACGGCTGTCAGGGCACCGCCCTTGACGTTCGAGACGAGACGCAGGTCGCGGCCTTATTCGAGCGCATCGGGGAGTTCGATCACCTGGTGTTCACCGCCGGCGACGCATTCACGCCTCGTCCACTCGCCGACCTCGGTCTCAGTGACGCGCACGCGATCCTCGAAGTTTGCTTCTGGGGCGCGGTAGCCGTCATCAAGCACGCAGCGCCCCGGATCAGGCCTGGAGGATCAATCGGGTTGACCACCGGAACAGTCGGCCAGCGACCGGTCCCGGGCGCCGCGCTCGCCGCCGCCGGCGCCGGCGCTGCTGAAGGCCTCGTCCGGGGACTAGCGGTCGAACTCGCCCCCGTCCGGGTCAACGCGGTCAGGGCCGGAGCTGTTCGCACGCCGCTCTGGGACGGTGTTCCCGAGGCCCAACGCGAGGCGCTGTTCGCCCGCTTGGCCCAGCGCACCTTGACCGGAACGGTCGGCGAGCCGGAACAGATAGCCGCCGCACACCTGTACCTTATGCAGAACCAGTACGTCACCGGAACGGTACAAACCGTCGACGGCGGCCTGCTACTCACCGGCAACTAAAACCATTCCCCCGACCAACAAGCGTGTCAAGAACAGGATCCGCGAGCCAGGCCAAACGCCTGCGCGGTTTCTGCTTTGCGGCCACAACGAAAGTCCCGTCACGTGTCAGGTTCCGGTATCGCGCATGGATTGGGCTACAGGCGGCAGCGTGCGCTGAGGGCCGAGCACCCGTCGTCAGCCGGTCAGCTCCGCCCCGCGGCAAGCCCCTCGCCGGGTGCCCTACATACGAATTGTCGGGATGCTGCGGTCGAAAGGCCGGCCCTGGAATCGGGAGAACGGCTACGCGACCCGCGCCGGTTGCGCGTCAGGCAGGCTCCGGGTACGGTCCACCTGTGCGAAAACGTGACCTTGAGATCCTCGACGAGATCATTCGTGTCCGCGGAAGCTTCGGCCATCGTGAGCACCTGGAGCTTGCGTGGACCTACCTGCCGCTCTATCCGATCGAAGAGACCGTCAATGTCATGACGGTCGCCATCCGGCTTGTCGCGCGACGCCATGGAGCCCCAGACAAGTACCACGAGACGATCACGCGATCGTGGCTTCACTTCGTCGCGGTCCACCGGCAGCGTTGGGAGGCCGAGAACTTCGAGCTGTTCCTCGAGCGCAACCCCGACCTGCTCAACAGCCGTCTGGTCGAGCACTTCTACTCCCGCGAGCTGATCCTCAGCGATTCCGCGCGAGCGACTTGGGTGGATCCGGACCTCCGCCAGCTCCCAACGCTCGTGTAGCTGACTCTCTCGCGAACACGCGCCAAGGCCAGGCCAGTCGCGACGAACCGGTTCGCCCTGCGCTCCGCCGCCGGTCGTGACGGGACATGACTGCTTCGGCTCCGGCGCCAGCAAGGGCAGCGACGCCGCCGGGCACCGGAGGAGCGGCATTCCAGCGGTGTCGCCGGGGACGGCTGCTGCGCGTTGTAGCCCCAGACCGGAAGCCGCCGCCTGGCGTGGAGGGTACGGGCAGCTGACTGGGTATAGCCTCGAGGACGAAGATGCTCACATCGCACAGCATCGTCTACAGGTTGATTCTCGGCGTTGTCGTGCTGGCTGTCGTAATCCCTGTTTGGGCGAGCGGGCACCGGCCGATGTGGCCAGTCGCCGTTGCGACACTCGTCGTGGTGACGGGAGTCGGCGTGCTGTTGGCGCGGCAACCGCGGCTGCGAGAGTGGTTGCGCCGCCGGTAGCCGGCAATCTACTTGAGAAGCCTGGGCTTGAGTCCTTGCATTTAGGATCCCGGCTCGCCCGGGCCTTCTAGGCCGATCCCGCCATCGAGAGTGTCGGTCCGATCGAGCAGCAGCCTCGCGTGGCGGGCCGCCGTTCGCCCGGATGCAACAGTTCGTCTATTGGACGGCGCTGGCCCGGAAGCGGGCATCTCGTCGGCCGACCGGTATAGCGGCGAATCAGTCGTCTGAACGGGCAGCGTCGAACGATCGCAAGGCCGCGAGGGCGTTGGCGGGGAGGCCAATCGTCCTCGCTTGGCCCCTTGAGCATGGCGACGGCGATCGCCCCGTTGAGCGAGACCATCGGATCAGATACTCGCCGATGGCTCGTTGGCTCGACGCGTCCCGGGCCAGCTCGACCCCTTCCGCGATCAGTCCGCGGTCCCACAGCGATTGATCCTGCTCGTCGAGCGGGACCAGTTCACCACGGACCGTCGTCCGGGCGCCACGGCGTGCCTCGGTCAGCAGCATCAGCGCCAGCAGCCCGCGACCCTCCGGATCGTCAGGACGCGTCGGGTGGGCGACTCGAGCAAGCCGGATCGCCTCGAGGGAGATGTGGGCCCGCGAACAGCCCGCAGCGTGAGCGCGATCGCCGAGGCCGGCGTGAGCTCGGGATGGCAGGACATGAACATCAGCGCGAGCGTGTCGTCGTGTTCGGGTGAGCGGGGCGGGTCGAGGGGTTCCTGCGCGGCGGCGACCGCCTCGCGCTCACGCCGCGCGGAGTCGCTGCGCGTCAGGTCGATGATCCGCAACGACGCGACATGGATCAACCAGCCGACAGGGTTCTGAGGCGTGCCTTGGCGTGGCCACTGCTGGGTGGCCGCGAACAGCGCCTCCTGGGTCGCGTCCTGATCGGAAGTCCGGGGCTCGTTGGTTCATTGCGGTGAGCTGGTCGAGGCGCAGGCGCTCACCGCGCCTGCATCCTCCGGCGCCGACGCGCCGATGAGCTCGGCCGCGGTCTCCGTCGGCGGTCGCGATCAGCTTTCGCGTCTCGGTGTCCATTCGGTCGTTGCGCCGCTTCTCGGAGCGGCCGTTCACTGAGGTGTCGGAGCCGGCCGACCGGTTCTCGACATCGCTCGGCGACGGGCGAGCGGGTCGACGGCATCCAAGGACGAGGAGCCACCCGACGCGCCCCCCCCAGCGAAGAAGCGCAGGCGGCGAGAACCATCGCGGAGGTGACGGCGGCCAACGTACCACCTCGCGGCTGCTCAATCGGTCCGGTCTACGGCACCACTCGCGCGGCCGGAAACGGGTCGGGGTCGTCTCGTGGACTCCGCCTTTGGGTGGGATCGTGTGCTCCGCTGTCAGGTTGCGGTGAGGATCGCCTCGGATCGTTGGATCGCGGGAACCATCGTTTGGTCTTGGTTGGTGAGGATGACAACGATGTTGCGGGTGTGTGGGTAGATGTCGATCTCGCCTTCGTAGCCTGGGGTGCCGCCGTTGTGGCCGACGATGGTGACGGCTCCGAGTTGTTGGTAGGCGAACCCGTAGGTGTAGTCGTCGACGGGCGGCCCGCCGGGCTGCGGTGACTCGACCCGCGGGGCGAGGATCGTGCGAGTCATCGCTGGGCTGAGAAGCCGGTGGTCGAGCAGCGTGCGGGCGAACTTGAGCAGGTCCCCGGTAGTCGAGTATGCGCCGCCGGAGGGGTTGGCGATCTGCGGCATGTCGCTGATGTCCTGGAGGGATGATCCGATGAGCGCGTAACCGTGGGCCATCCCGGGGACGTGGGCGGGGGCGTAGACGCGGAAGCCGGTGTGGGTCATGTCGGCCGGCTGGAAGATGTGCTGGCGGATGTAGCCGGCGTAGGTTTCGCCGCTCGCCTTCTGGATGGCGGCTCCGAGGAGGATGTAGCCGTCGTTGGAGTAGAGGAACCGGGTGCCGGGGTGAATTGCGGGCGCTCGCGCGCGATTAGTGCGACCATGCCGGTGAGGGTGCGTGGTGGGTTGTGGCGGCCGAGGACGGTGTTGCCCAGCCCGGAGGTCATGTCGAGCAGGTTGGCGATCGTGACGTGTGCGCCGATCGCGGGCGGCAGGCCCTCGACATAGTCGCTAACCGGAGCCGCGAAGGAGAGCTTGTGCTGCTGGGCGAGTTGGGCGACCGCGACCACCGTGAAGAGCTTGCCGATCGAGGCGATGCAGAACTGGGTCTGCGGCGTATTGGCGGTTGCCGTGGCTCGGTCCGCTGGGCCGTACCCCGCATCCAGCAGTACGTGGTGGAAGTCAGCGACGAGTGCCGCGCCGGAGAACTGTCCGGCGGCGGCCTGCTGGGCAAGCCAGGAGCCATAGGCACGCCAGGTCGCGGGCGTGGCGGCGGCGGGGGTGCCGCTCGCGCCGGCTGCGCCGTTCGCCCCGGCCGTGCCGTCGGGCGGCGGGCCGGCGGACGGACCGTACTTCGCGCACGCTGTCGCGGCGGCTTGGAACTTTGCTGAGCTCGGGTTGATGCCGCTGGTCGGGCTCAGCGTGATGTGCCCGTCCACTGGGTTCGGGAAATTGCGGACGCCGTGCGCGCGCATGCAGTCGGCGTCCTGCTGGGACAGCGAGACGCTCGATCCGGTCGGGGCCTGTGTATGCCTGGAACTCGCCGGGTGCGGGCCCTTCGAGCCTCCGCAGGCGCTCAGCACGGTCACGGAACCGATCGCGGCGAGCGCCGATGCCAGCCTGGTCTTCATGGGTGAGATCCTCCTTGTGATCGACGGCCGGGTAGAGAGCCGGTTGTACGCGACGCCCGTTCACACCCGCTACACAGCGGCCGTTAACTCGCTGTGACCGGCGGTGCGCGATGCTGAGTGTGTGCGCGCGCGACGAACGGTCAGGCTGCGGCTGACGGTCCTTTATGGCGGCATGTTCTGCGTCTGTGGTGCCGGGCTGGTGGCGATCACCTATCTGCTCGTCCGGCACTTCTCCGGGCACGTGCTGCAGCTCACGCACCACGGCCCGGTCAGCTCCAGCGGCACGACCGGCAGGCCGGGCGCACGCCTACCACCGCTACCGTCCCTCGCCCGGCTGCAGACCCGCGCACAGGCCGCGCTGGTCAGTCAGCACAACAGGGACCTACATGAGTTGCTGGTGTGGTCGCTGGTCGCGCTGGCGGTGATGAGCGCGGTTGCGATGGCAGTCGGCTGGCTGGTCGCCCGCCGGGTGCTGGCGCCGTTGCGGACGATGACCGCCAGAACGCGGCGGATCTCGCAGGACAACCTGCATGAGCGACTCGCGCTCGCCGGACCCCGCGACGAGCTTTACGAGCTTGGGGACACAATCGACGGTCTCCTCGCCCGCCTCGAGGCGGCCTTTGCTGCACAGCGGCGGTTCGTGGCCAACGCCGCGCACGAGTTGCGCACGCCGCTGGCACGGATCCGCACCGCGCTGGACGTCGCCATCGGAAAGCCCGAACCGCCGCCGGCGCAGGTCGTCGCGCTCGATCACAAGATCCGCGAGGGGCTCGACCGCGCCGACCAGCTCGTCGACGGGTTCCTGGAGCTCGGGCGCGCCGAGCACGGCGAGTTGCCCGACCGCGCGGCCGTCGCACTCGATCAGGTGATCGCCGCCATCGTCGCCGAGCGCGAGCCCGATATCGCCGCCAAGCGAATCACGATCGAGCAACGCCTGAGCGCCACCACCCTCTCGGGCAGCCCGACACTGCTCAGCAGAATGGTCGACAACGTGATCGACAACGGCGTGCGCCACAACACGCCCGACGGCTGGCTGCGGATCGAGCTCCAAGACCAACTCGACCATGCCCGGCTGACGGTCGAGAGCGCCGGACCGCCGCTCGATCCATCCCAGGTCCGAGAGCTCGCCCAGCCGTTCCGGCGCCTCGGTGGCGACCGAACCGGCTCAGAACGCGGGGCCGGGCTCGGGCTGTCAATCGTCGCCGCAATCGTGGCAGCCCACACCGGAACCCTGAAGCTCGACGCACGCCAGCAGGGAGGCCTGCGCGTCACGATCGAGCTCCCGCACCACCGCGTGCACGCCGACCGCAAGGAGGCGTCATGAGGGTGCTCGTGGTCGAGGACGAGCGCGGACTGGCCGACGACATCGCCGAAGGCCTCCGCGACAACGGCCTCGCGGTCGACGTCGCCTACGACGGGCTCGACGCCGCCCGCAAGATCAGCCTCTACCCCTACGACGTGATCGTGCTCGATCGCGACCTCCCCGGCGTGCACGGCGACGCGATCTGCCGGCTCGCCGCCGACACCGAGAACCCGGCGATGATCCTGATGCTGACCGCCGCCGGCTCACCCGGCGAACGTGTCGTCGGCCTGCAACTCGGTGCCGACGACTACCTCGCCAAGCCGTTTCACTTCCCCGAGCTCGTCCTGCGCATCCACGCTCTCGCCCGCCGCAAACCAGCCGCCACCAACCGCACGCTCCGGGCCGCCGGAATCGAGCTCGACCCCGC
The DNA here is from genome assembly GCA_963709135.1 of uncultured Solirubrobacterales bacterium. Taxonomy (GTDB): domain Bacteria; phylum Actinomycetota; class Thermoleophilia; order Solirubrobacterales; family Solirubrobacteraceae; genus Palsa-465. The sequence goes on from CAVPVI010000023.1 coordinate 166,635, forward strand.
CCGGCGCACTGCGACCCGCGACGGCCGACCGCTGCACCTCAGCGCCAAGGAGTTCGCCGTCCTGCGTGCGCTGCTCCAAGCCAGCCCCGGCTCACTCACCACCGAGCAACTACTCCTCCAAGCCTGGGACGAGAACATCGACCCCTTCACTCGCACCGTGTACGTCACCATCGCACGACTCAAGAACAAGCTCGGCGACCCCACACCCATCCAGGTCACTCCCGGACTCGGCTACAGCATCACCACCGACCGCTGACGGCCATCGCTGCTCCCACGAGTCGCCCAACGACGGCCCTCGATCGAGAAGCGCTGCCCGCGCCCATTGCTCTCCGCTTGGGTCTTTCTTGGCAGCGCGTCTGATTTGGTGAGGATCGAGAACCAGACTTCGACCAAGACCCCGGTCGATCGCCATGGAGTTCTGTGTGCTCTCGCTGCCGGAGTCGAGAACTGCTGGCCGAGATCGAGGGGGCACCTCTCCGTGAAACGGCGATCTCCCAACTTCGGCGAGGCGTACTGTCTGTCGCGCGATCGATGGCGGCGTACCGCACTGGTGATCGTCGATCATCGCGGCCGTGGGATCGCGCTTGCGATGCTGGGCGAACCGGGCGACCGACTCGCCCAGGAAGTAGGCCGCGATCTGCGGATCCGCGATCGGGCGCAATCCCCCGGACGCGGCGCGGCTGCCTAGAAACGCGGCGAGCCGACCATTGAGCGCCGACTTGCAATCGTTGACCGAGCCCCCGCCCAGCCCCGGGTAATCGTCGATCAGGCTCTCGATCAACAACAGCAGCAGCCGGTTCTGCTCAACGAAGTCATAGAGCTCGTCGATCATCCCGGCCAGCTCCTTGCCCGCATCGCCGCAGGGCCGCGTTCCAGCGCGCCCGCGCGAGCACGAGTGGTCGCTGACGAGGACGAGCGGCAGGCGACCCGCTGTCCGCGGACATGAAGGCGCGCAAGTCCGCTTCATGGCGTCTCCTTTCGTGTTTCGGGACAAGCCTTCGCGGGCTTTCGCAATGCGACGTTTCCGAGCGTGCGGAGGCGAGCGCGGTGGGCTCACTTCACTTGCGGCCCAATCGCCGGGAGGACGAGGTCACGCTCGGCATCTATCGCCTTCGGACGGCGTCGACCCGGATCTATGCTGCGTCTCTCGGGCGCGAGCGCCACGGGCTTGTTTCGTGGAGTTTCGGGGAAGGACCTGATTTGTGAAAGCGGCGTATTTGGAGTGCGTCGGCGAGGCTGCGTCGATCCGGTATGGGGAGCTGCCAGACGCGGTGGCGGATACCGGGCAGGTGTTGGTGCGGGTGCAGGCGGTTGCGGTCAACATGGTGGACACGTATTTGCGGTCGGGCCGGTGGGGCACGGAGGTGAGCTTTCCGCTGGCGGTCGGTCGCGACCTGGTGGGGACAGTGACTGCGGTCGGCTCTGGCGTGAGCGATGCGCTGGTGGGGGAGAGGGTGTGGACCAATTCGGCCGGTTATGGCGGTCGCCCTGGCGCCACGGCCGAGCTCGTCGCGGTGCAGCGCGATCGGGTGTACCGGCTGCCGTGTGGTGCGGATCCGGTGAGTTTTGTCGCGTGCGTGCATCCGGGCGCGACCGCTTACGGCGCGCTGATCGGGCGTGCTCGGGTGGCGGCCGGCGAGTGTGTGGCGGTGGTTGGGGCGAATGGGGCGGTCGGGATGTGCGCGGTTCAGGTCGCGGCGTCTGCGGGCGCTGAGGTGATCGCGGTGAGCCGCGATCCGCGCTCACAGGAGCGTCTGCGGGCGCTTGGCGCGGCGCGGGTCGTCGTGGCAGACGCGGCCGACGGCTCGCGGGCCGCGACCGATGCCTGCGGCCGCAAGCTCGATGTGCTGCTCGATACGACTCGGCAGGTGGACCTCGGCGGGGTCGCCGACCAGCTCAACGCGCGGGGGCGCATCCTCGCGATCGCCGGGCAGGGACGGATCGAGATCGATCTGTGGTCGTTCTACGTGCGCGAGATGCAGTTGCTCGGTTTCGTGATGAGCGCGATGACAGCAGCCGAGCTCGCGGAGGCCGCTGACTGGATCAACGCCACCTACGCCTCGCGGCCGCTGTCGGTCAGCGTCGGCCGGGTGCTAGGCTTCGAGGCAGCCGCCGAGACCCACACGACGCTCGAGGCGGGCGGCCTGCCGCGGATGGCCGACGGGACGGTGGGGCGGCTTGTGCTGGCGCCGAGCCCAGCGTCGGCGTGAAGCCGCTCACGCGAGCAGGAGCATGGTGAGGAACTCCGTCCACCATCAAACAAGTATCGTGCAGTACGCCGATCACGTCTCGTGCGTTGTCCGGTCAGTGTGGGAGTCCCAGTGGCGGCGCGTCGCACGCTGTTAGGGCCTGCTTGTATGCCGGGGACTGCAGGTTGATCGTGGTCGGGAACAGCAGGATCGCCCCGTCGAAATTGGTGATCTCCTGGATGCCGGTTGGGTTGGCCGGGACGGAGGTCCTGGGGTCAGGGAACTGGGGGACGCGGTGCTGGCGCATGCATACTGCGATCCTGAGCAGCTTCGCCAACGTCTGATCAGACGGTGGGGGTCCCGAGCCGGGGCCACCCCTGTTGGGCAGGAGCTTCTGGCATTTCGCCCGCGCCGCCCTGAACGCGGGCGCGGCGGGGTTGGCTCCAGCAGGTATCTCGAAGAGCTCTCCGCTTTCGGGCTGCGGGTCTGGGAAGTTGGGCACGCCGCTGGCGCGCATGCAGGCTGCGAACGCGAGCGTCCCCGAGCCGCCGCTCGGCCAGGACGAGCCCGAGCTACTCGCGGCTGCGCTGGTGGTCGACCGAGCGCGGGTTGTGGCGGCGGCCGCGACGGTCGATGCCGAGGTGCTCGCGCCGCCCGCCGTGGGCGGGTTTCCTGAGCCTCCCCCGCAGCCTGCCACCAACACCCCTCCCGCGAGTACGGCGGCGCTGAGCACGCGCGTTCGCGACCTGAGCCGCTCGGGTTCAATGCTGCTCGCCATGTCTTCAGCCAGTCCCACGCGGCGAGGAGCAGGGTGGTCTCGCTGTCGTCGTCGGGTAGCGCGGCGAGGGCGGCATGGAGCGTGTTGTGTCGCTGCTCGTCGGCCGCGGTCGCCTGGGCGGTGGACAGTTCCCCCGCGAGCCGCTCGACGAGTGTGTCGGCGACGCGAGCGGTGAAGGGGCGCTGCGGAAACCCGACGGGTGATGCCCGCTGAGCAGCACCAGCGTGCCGCCAAAGCGGACCTCAGCCCGTCGATCAGCTCCTCGTCGCTAAGCATGGCGAACCTCCGATCGTGCGGCGCCCGTCGTAACCTCGTCCTCATCGAGTAACTCGCGCATACGCGCGAGCGCACGCGCCGTATGCGACTTCACGGTCCCGTCCGCAAGCCCCAACGTCCGGGCCGTATGGGCAACATCCAGGTCCAACACGAACCGGCAGGCGAGCACCTCGCGCTGAACGCGGGAAAGGCGAGAGGCCGCAGCGACGATCGCGTCACGCTCGACCAATCGCTCAAGCTCATCGACGGCAGGCACTGCCAGCCCGTCGTGCTCCGGCGCACGTGCGGGCCGTGCGGGCCGCCGCTGCTGCACCCGCCGACGGTCGTGAGAGAGGTTGACCATCACACGGAACGCATAGCCGACCGGCGAGGTTCCGATCGAAGACCAATGACGGAACGTCTGCAGCAGTGCGTTCTGTAGAAGATCGTCCGCGTCGGCGTGATCTCCGGTCAGGACGTACGCACTGCGGAGCAACATCGGCGCAGAGTCCGCCACGAACCGCTCAAACGCAGCGTCGACCGATTTACTTCGGACAGAGTCGATTCTTCCGCTCACACCCATTAAGACGTTCCAGCATGCCGAACGGTTGCAGTAATCACTGACTACCGCTCGGGGCCAACGCCAAAGGGTGCCAGCGCCGAACCACGCGTGGCCGCTTCGCCGCCTCAGGGGCCACCATGGCGGAACTGCTGGGGTGAAGGCGATCGATCCGAGCGGGCGACCAGTCCCTGCAACCACTCAGCGCGATCGGAAGGCAACAGCCACGCCGATCGCAACAGCAGCCCGCCCAGCATCCGCGCAAGGGTCGTCATCACCCCTGCGTCACATGGACGGACCGTCCGCTGGGCGCTATCACGGGGAGCCTTCGAAAAGTCTGGGCTTCGGTTTTTGCGGAGCGTGCGGTCGTGATCCCGTCGGGCGTGAGCCGGTAGACGTGCCGACGCGGCCGGCCGGCGGGGCTGCTCATCCTCCCAGCACGCCTCGACAAGTCTACGATCGGCCAAGCGGATCAAGATCGGATACAGCGTTCCCGACCGCAGCCGCGTCTCCTTCGCTAGCTCATAGCCGTGACGCCAAGCGAAAGTTCAGGCTCGAGTCCAGCCAATAGCGAGAGGGTCTGTGCGGCGAAACGACGCTCGGCCACAAACAGACAAATCTATCTCGCTATCAGCGGCAAGCGTCACCAACTGCAGAGTCTTCGTGGCTTGATCTGCGTTGGCATCAATCAGCACGCGCTGGTAAGCGCCGCAGCTCGCGCCGAGCTCGCAGGGTTGCTGGTAGGCTGCGCAGATCTGCGCTACTCGCTCGGCTTGCTCGGGCGTTTCGCAGCTAACGCCGCTATCCTGATCAGACGGTTCGATGTCCTGATCGCCGCGCCGGTTGAATTCGACGCGTGCCTTTCTAGCGCTCATAACCTACCTCGACGTGTCGCTTGGCTAGAACAGGAGCCCTCACGTCCTCGGGTGGGTTCTCTGCGGGGGAAGCCGGCAGGCCCACGCCGATGCTCACGCGCTGCCACGCGGACTGCGGTTGTGCGGGTTGATGGGCTGCCGGGGCGGTTTGCGGCTTTGCCCCGTTGCGGTGGCTCAGCGAGTTGGCGGTGCTGTTCATCATGTTCCGCAGGAACGCAGCTGTGTGCGTGGAGCAGGCGTCGGCCATCTGCAGGCCCCCGCTTGGTGATCTTTGTTGCGAGGTCGGATTGTCCGGGACCGCTTGTGCGAACACCTGCTCGATCGTGATCACCGACTGCCCAAACGCGTTTATCGCTTCGCGCTGCTGAGGGGTCATTTTGGCCTTCACGACCGCAAGAGGCTTGGTGGTAATCCCAATCAGTGGTGCTCCTTGCAGAACACGAAAGCCGTGCCGACCTCGGTCATTGAAAGTGATCGCTGGAGATGATGCTGAGGCTCGATCAGCCGCTGTGCGCTTGCCGGTCATCAGCACAGCCCGAGATCGGCCTGGAAGTAGCGATCGCAGGACGCGGCTGCATCCTCGTAGCTGTCGATCAATTGGCGGTGCACCACGCGGTGGTAGGCGTCGCGCATGACGACTTCGCAGGGATGCCAGCCGGCCGCCAACCGATACGCCACGCGTCTTGCTTCGTGAAGGGATCCGCAGTTGATTGGGTCGAGCTTGTCAGGAAGCGTGATCTCCCAGGATCCGTGTCTGTTTAGATCCACGTGTACTGCGCGAGGGCTCAACTGCGCGTGCGGGCTCCTGTGGGTTGCGGCTGTCATGGCGATGCTCCGATTCGGCGCTCTCAGGCCAATGTGGTCTGCGCGGAGGATCAGAGCTAGCCGATCAAGGGATCCACCGACCACACCGACCGAGTGCCAAAGCCGGACAACATAGCCCGCCGAGGATTGAGGCGAAGCCGCTATATACGATACACCCTCACGAGGCGAGTAATGACCTCTGACGGCCGATGTCGCAGGACTCCCGGGTTTTGACTCTGCCCCTGGATCATGGACGCCAACGACCGCGGATGGGCGAAATGGAACCATCCACGAGTCCTGATCGCCAACGAGCGCAACGTTGTCGCCGTACATGGTCTATGCGCGCGTAGCGGCGGGTGAGATCTCACCAGATCCCGCCGCGGCAGATGGCGACAAATACAAACCATTTGCGCGGTTACTCTCGGAAGTCCTCTCGCGGCGCTGCAAGTGTGATAGCGGTCGGCGTCGGCCCAGACTGATTGGGGCTGACGCCGACCGCTGGGCGGAGGAGGGATAACGAGATCTTACGTACCCAGCGCGGTACTCGCATATGGACCGTTCGGGCCTAGTTGCGACGCTCGTTCGGGCCTTCTTGGGGGGCCAGAACGGGCCGGGTAGCGCCCCAACGGACTACGCCGGCGACCGGCATGACCAGGCTGCCGTCGCGTGTAGATTGACGCTCGAAAGGTGCTGGTTGACGCTCGAAAGGTGCTGGCATCGATCACGCTGGGGGTGCGCTAAGGCAGATTGCGGTCGTGCTGGTTGACGATGAGCACCTGATCGCGGCGCGCTTTGCGCAGGCGCTGAGAAGTGACGGGCCTCGACCTCGTCGGCGAGGCCGACAACGCCCAAGACGCCGTCAGGCTAGTGGTCGACCTGCGCCCCGACGGTGTGCTGCGAAGGTTCGCTGTCGCCCGAGATCGAGCAGCGGAAGAGACCACCGTTGAGCGCATCGTCTTTACACGCGGCGACCGCCGTCACCACCCTGCACCTCGGGTACATAACCAGGGACACAAGCGCGGACGCGATCGTCAACGCGGCTCGGAGCCCGTGTCCGTGCGAGGGCGGTACGAGTCGGTCGTGGTCTCCCCAGACCGCGTCGACCGGACCGTGGTATTGCACCCGGCGGCGATGGAAGGCATGGCGGGCGCGGTCCGCCTGCACGGCCGCTCGTGTTACCTCGCGCACCCCGTCGGCGAGTTCACCGCCGCGGCTGGTCACGCGCTCGACCAGGTCGCTACCGGGCGCTTGTGGTTGGGGACCATCCTGGCGTATGACGCGGTGACCACGCGCCTGTTCGAGAGCGCGATCGGAAGCGTCGCTTGGAAGCGGTGGCACACCTGGCGTCGATGCCTCTCAGCGAAACGTCCAAGTAGGCGTCCGAAGCCGGCTGGAGCGAGCAGCACGAGCGCGCCGAGCGTGTCACGTCGTCCACCCCCGCGGTCGCTAAGTGGTCATCTTCCGAAAAATACGTTGACATTAGAGCGGCAGCCAGCGGCGCTGGGCTGCGTCCTCGTCGCCTCGCGTGGCCGCATGGCTGCTACGCGTCGACTCCCGCGTCCTTGCCATGCTCGATTTCAGCCCGCGAGTCAGGATGAACTCAGAGGACCAAACCGAGGTGAACTTAGGGTGCCCTTAGGCCCCATTACGCCCAATTCCGTTTCGTTACGGCGGCGCCTCGGTCTCCCGGCGCGTCGATCCGAGCTGGCGCAGGTCGCTAGACCTTCAACAGGCGGTGCCGCTCGCTGATCAGCCGCTCGAGCGTGACCGCGCGCGACGGGACTGCACTCCCGGGAGGTTTGGCACCTCTGGGGTGCCTAACCTCACCCGGGTCAGGCGGGTGCGGCTCACGCAAACGACCCGCGGGAGGTTTGGCCCCCACGTGGTGCTCAACCTCCCGGTAGTCGCGGACTTGCGATGCCGGCACGCGAACAAGACGTGTCCGGACGGACAAACCGTTGTGTGCAGCGCCGGATCGTCCGTTTGAGCTTGAAAATCGAAATCAAGAGCGGACAAATCGCCCGGGCGCGCGGCGGATTGTCCGCACGAGCACGTGCACGCCTTCGTTACCTGGCCGTCTTCGGAATGGGTTGACCGTTCTTGGTCACGCGGCGACTTATGACCTTCAACTCGCTGCACACTTCGGAGGACGACCACTAAGCGGGCAGACAGGGCCGCGTGTTGCGATTGCGCGCGCGTGCGAGCAGCGATCGACCCTGCTTGCTGTCGTCTTGCCGCTCAGCAGGCGGCGGAGGCCGGGCGTGCTATGCGGACGCTGAGACCGTTTGCATTGGCGCACACTCGGCGAGCGCTTTGACCAGCCGTTTGCGCTGAGACTCGGCAGTTGTGGGGCCGATGTCCTTCCAGCGTTTGGCGGTAAGGCCTTGCATCAGCGTCTCGAACGCCGTGCGGGCCTCCACGGCTTCTGGGTCGGTCGGGGAATTTGCGAGCAGAAGCCCTTCGGCTGCCCACAGGATGCTGTCGGCTTCGGCGTCGAGTAGCTTGACGTTACGGAGTTCCTCGACGAGACCGCGAACTGCTTTGTAAGCGTCGTAGCGGGTGGTGCGGGTGCTGTCCATGGCATGCTCTCTTCGCTGGAAGATTCGGCGGATGTTCAGACTGTGGGTGGTGTCGCCTCTCTGACCGGAACGTTTCGATCTACGAAGGCTGCGTGAGCGGTCGCCGTCGCACAGGCAGGCCCACACCGACCGAGTGCCAAAGCCGGAAAACATAGCCCGCCGGAGGGTTGAGGCGAGGCTCCTACCACGATACACCTCCCGATGCGGGAAGGCCCTGAGGGCGAGTGTCGCCTCGACCGCCGGTTTGGCGAGACCGCTCGTGGGCGGGAACGTACGCGACCGGCGCGCCGCGGCATTCGGCGATCCCGCGCCTCTCTCGACAGCGTTGTAGCCGCGCTCGATATCGATCAGCGGGACCGAGAACGCCGCGCGGCGGACGCCGTCGCCCGTCGGCCTAACGCGCAGCGTCTCAGAATCCTCGGGCAGTACTACTGCTTCAGGCGTTCGGAGAGCTCCGCGCGCTCGCGGTCGCTGAGGCCGCCGAAGGTCTTGCTGGGCGAGACCCGGCAGCTGTTCAGGATCTTGGTGGCCTTGACCCTCCCGACTTTTGGGAGCGTGAGCAGCATGTCGAGCACCTTCGCGGTCTCCAGCCACACGGGCGGGTCGAGCACCAGCGCCCCGAGTGACGCCCTGCCGGCGTTGAGGTCGCGCTTGAGCTGCGCGCGACGAGCGCGGACCTCGTTGGCCCTGCTGAGCGCGTGCATGCGCTGATCGGGGTTGCGTTCGGGTGTCGCGGGATGCTCGTGCGGGTCGCAGTGGGGCACGATTGACCAACGGTCGGTAGTACGCGCAGATCGCGCGTCAAGCAGGCGCCGGCCGACAGGGGCTGTCGCCGTCGGTGCTCATCGGCGGAGGGTCGCGCTTATGTACGTATCGACGCGAGCGGTCGAGCGCGAGTGCGGTGTGCGTGTCTGGGGGATGCGAACATGAGCGCGGGGCGGGTGCCTTGCGCTTGGTATCGCGGGTGCGCGAAGGCCTCAGCCGCACAGGAACGCGTCGTAGGCGAGGAACTTCTCGCGGTTGTGGGACGGCGGGCGGTGAGGTCGAGCTCGACCAGCAGGTCGAAGGTCAGCTTGACCTGGTCGACGCGCAGTTCGCGTGATAGGTCTGGTTTGATCTCGGTGAAGGCTTTCAGTTGGATGTCGATGATCGCTTGGCCGTCGGGGATCGGGATCTCGTTGAGGGTGATCGGATGCCGGCGCGGCCCGTTGCCTGTCTGGGGGACGGGGGGCAGCGATGCGGTCAAGCACGCCATGCGCTGCGTGGAGCCAGCGCTGCGCGGCCCCGTCTGAAGACGGGGCCGGGAGGGTCGATGATGGAGCATGGTCGCTGATGGCTGCTGCTCGGCGATCGCGTCGCCTGCGTCGAGAACAAGCTCACACCGCGGGCTAGGTCAGCACGCCGTTGGGTCCTTCACGGTGGCGTCGAGTGCTCGCTTGGTGACGGGCGACGCCCAGCACGATGATCTTCTCGACGCCGCTAGAGTTCACGAAGGCCAATTCTCTGCAGTACGACTCTTAGCAAGGAGACAGCCAGTAAGTCAGGAATCGAAGCCGGGTCGTGACACGGGCGGGCGGTCTACCGCGTGCGGGCCACCCGTGCCGGCGGTTGCGCCCGCTCGCCAACTTTCGAGTCTTGGAAGATCTGATGAACACCCCTCCCAGAGATAACGCCCCAACGCCGGCCGACGCTGCTTCCGCCCCTGGATCTGGTCCGCGCTGCACGATCGGTGTGGACTTCGGTACAGAGTCCGGGCGGGTCGTGCTGGTGGAGGCCATGACAGGAGTGGAGCTGGCGGTCCGCGCGGTCCCCTACCCCCACGGAGTGATCGACCGGACCCTGCCTGGCAGCGCCGCGGCGTTGCCGGCCGCATGGGCGTTGCAGGATCCCGAGGACTGGATCGAGGTGTTGAAGGTCGGGATTCCCGGCGTCCTGCAGGACGCGGGTGTCAGCGCCGATAGCGTCGCCGGTCTTGGCATCGACTTCACGTCGTGCACTGTGCTGCCGGTCGACCGCGCAGGAGTCCCGTTGTGCGTCAGCGAGCGCTGGCGGGGGCGACCCCACGCCTGGCCGAAGCTGTGGAAGCATCACGCCGCACAGCCCGTCGCCGACCGCCTCAACGAGATCGCCGGGCAGCGTCAGGAGCGCTTCCTGTCGCGTTACGGCGGCCGGATTTCCTCGGAGTGGTACTTCCCGAAGCTGATCGAGATCTGGCTCGAGGACCGTGAGATCTACGACGCGGCTGCGGCGTTCATCGAGGCCACCGACTGGGTCGTGTGGAGCCTGGTCGGGCGCGAGGTGCGCCAGAGTTGCACGGCTGGCTACAAGGCGATGTGGTCACCAACCGAGGGCCTGCCCCCGGCCGAGTACTTCACTGCCGCCTATCCCGGGTTCAGCAGCCCGGCCGCGAAGCTAGGGACGAGCTTTGCCGCGCTTGGCACGCGGGCGGGCGGACTCACGCCCGAGATGGCGGGTCAGCTCGGGCTGGCGCCCGGCACCGCGGTCGCTGTCGGCAACGTCGACTCGTTCGTGTCGGTTGCCGGTGCCGGCGCCGACCGGCCGGGCACGTTCGTAATGGTCATCGGAACTTCGATCTGCGACATGGTCGTGCACCCCGATGAGATCCGCATGCCCGGGATCACGGGCGTCGTCAGAGACGGGATCGTCCCTGGCCTTTACGGATACGAAGCCGGCCAGGCAGCAGTCGGCGACATGCTCAGCTGGTACGTCAACACCGCTGCTCCGCATGCCGGTGGCTACGCCGCGCTCGAGGCTGCAGCCTCACGGCTTGCGCCAGGCTCGACCGGGATGCTCGCCCTGGACTGGTGGAACGGCAATCGTTCGATTCTCGCCGACGCCGACCTCTCGGGCGTGATCGTCGGCTTGACGCTGCACAGCAGCGTCGATCAGATCTATCGCACGCTGTTGGAGTCGATCGCGTTCGGCAACCGGCGTATCATCGACAACTTCGAGGAACACGGGATCCCGCTGGGCGAGATCGTCGCCTGCGGCGGGATCGCGACACGCAGCCCACTGCTGATGCAACTGCTTGCCGACACCGCCAACCGGGTCGTGCGAGTTCCCGCCTCCGAAGAGGTTCCAGCACGCGGCGCGGCGCTGTTCGGGGCCGTCGCCGCCGGCCTGTTCGACGATATCCGCGACGCGATCACCGCGACGCGGCCGGCCACCGCCCAGGCCTATCATCCCGATCCAGCCGCGGTGGCCGTCTACGAGCAGTTCTACGGTATCTACCGGCCGCTCTACGATCTGCTGGGCCGCGAGCGCGTGGAGCTGCTGCGCGGGCTACGGCGCATAACCGCGGGCCCCTCACCGGCGCCTGTGCCCGCGACGCCGCCGGCCGTCGCCGCCCCGTCGCTCGAGTCGGCGCCGTGAGCGACAAGGCCTATCCGGCACACGACCTGTGGTTCATTCCCGGCAGCCAGAACCTGTACGGCGAAGACACGCTGGCTCAGGTCGCCATCCAGGCCGGTGAGGTCGCGGCCGCACTCAACGGCTCGACGGCGATCCCGCTGCGGATCGTGGCGAGGCCCGTGGTGACCGACGCGGCGGAGATCGAGAGCGTGTGCCTGGGCGCCAACGCCGCGCCGGCATGCGTTGGGGTGATCGTGTGGATGCACACCTTCTCGCCGGCGAAGATGTGGATCTCCGGGCTGGCGGCCCTGCGCAAACCACTGCTGCACCTCAACACGCAGTTCAACGCGACTCTGCCGTGGTCTGAGATCGACATGGACTACATGAACCTCAACCAGTCCGCACACGGCGACCGCGAGTTCGCGCACCTGGCTACGCGACTGCGCCTGCGACGCAAGACGGTGGTCGGGCACTGGCAGAACCCACGCACGCTCACGCAGATCGGCACGTGGGCACGGGCCGCGATCGGCTGGCACGAGGCCCAGCACCTGTCGGTCGCCCGCTTCGGCGACAACATGCGCAACGTCGCCGTAACCGAAGGCGACAAGGTCGAGGCACAGGTCAGGCTCGGCGTGTCGGTCAACGGGTTCGGCGTCGGCGACCTCGCCGACGCGATCACCGCGGTCCCGGCCGGCGAGTTAGAGCGCACGCTGGCGAGCTATGACGCCCTGTACGCGCTGACGCCCGAGTTGCGCCCCGACGGGGCGCGCCGGGCCTCGCTGATCGACGCGGCACGGATCGAGTGCGGGTTGCGTTCGTTCCTGGACGCCGGCGGGCACGGCGCCTTCACCGACACCTTCGAGGATCTGCACGGGCTCAGGCAACTGCCCGGCATCGCCGCTCAGCGCCTGATGGCCGATGGATATGGCTTCGGCGCCGAAGGCGACTGGAAGACCGCGGCGCTCGTGCGGATCGCCAAGGTGATGGCGGCCGGCCTGCCCGGCGGGACCTCGTTCATCGAGGACTACACCTACGATCTCACGCCCGGGGCGGAGACCGTCCTTGGAGCGCACATGCTCGAGGTCTGCCCGACGCTCGCGTCCGCGCGCCCGATGTGCGAGATCCATCCGCTCTCGATCGGCGGCCGCGAAGATCCCGTTAGGCTCGTGTTCACCGCGGCTCCCGGGCCGGGCGTGCTGCTCTCGCTGCTCGATCTCGGCGACCGCTTTCGCCTCGTGGCCAACGAGGTCGATCTGGTCGCGCCCGAGCACGCGCTGCCCCGGCTGCCGGTCGCGCGCGCCCTCTGGAGGCCCAGACCGGACTTCGTCACCGCCACCGAGGCCTGGCTGCACGCCGGCGGGCCCCACCACAGCGTGCTCACGGCCGCGCTCGGCGTCGACGAGATCTCCGACTGGGCCACCATCGCCGGCATCGAACTGGTTGTGATCGACGGTGACACCAAGCTGCGGTCGCTGATCAACGAGCTGCGCTGGAACGCTGCGTATTACCGCCTCTCAGACCGTCTCTAGTGGCCTTCTAGCCGATCGGATCGAACATGAAGCACGCCGAGTTACGCGAGCAGGTGCTGCAGGCGAACCTCGAGATCGTTCGCGCCGGCCTGGTCGTTCTCACCTGGGGAAACGCCAGCGCCGTCGATCGGTCCGCGGCGGTGATGGCGATCAAGCCCAGCGGCGTGCCCTATGACGAGCTGACCGCTGAAGCGATGGTCCTGGTCGACCTCGAATCCGGCGAGACGCGCGACAGTGGCCTGCGGCCCTCGTCGGACACCCAGACGCATCTCGTTCTCTACCGGCGCTTTATCGGCATCGGGGGCGTCATCCACACGCACTCGCCGCACGCCACCGCCTGGTCTCAGGCTCGCCGCCCGATCCCGTGCCTGGGGACGACCCACGCCGACCATTTCGACGGACCCGTTCCGGTCAGCCGGGCGCTCACACGCGAGGAGCTCGCCGCCGACTACGAGTGCCACACTGGCGAGGTGATCGTCGAGACGCTCGTGCAGCTCGACCTCGACCCGCTGCACATGCCCGCGGTGCTGGTGGCAAGCCACGCGCCCTTCGTCTGGGGGCCGAACGTCGTCGAGGCAGTCGCGAACGCGGTGGCACTCGAGGCGGTGGCGGCGTGCGCGCTGCGCACCCTGCAGATCAACAGTCAGATCGGCGCTATCGAGGGCGAGTTGCTCAACCGGCACTTTCGGCGCAAGCACGGGCTGACTGCTTACTACGGGCAGCCAGCCGGATGTTAGACCTCGATCTGTCAGGATTGGGAGGGATGGAGCAACGTGCCATCGAACGGCTCGGTCGCAGTGTCAGCGTGGTCGGCCTCGGCACCTGGCAGCTCGGTGCCGACTGGGGATCGGTTGGTCTCGATGACGCTCGCGCCACGCTGCAAGCCGCGATCGATCAGGGCGTCACCTTCTTCGACACGGCAGATGTCTACGGCGACGGGCGCAGCGAGCGGTTGTGCGGGGAATTGAGCCGTCGTCATCCTGGGGCGTTGATCGCCACCAAGATGGGTCGCCGCGCCGAGCAGCTGCCGGAGAACTACAGCGCCGAGAACTTCCTGGACTGGAACGACCGCTCGCGTGCCAATCTCGGTGTTGAGCAACTCGACCTCGTACAGCTCCACTGCCCGCCCGACGGGGTGTACGAGAGCGACGCTGTATTCGCGGTTTTGGACGATATGGTCAGCGCCGGCCGCATTCGCGCCTACGGCGTATCGGTCGAGACCTGCGCGCAGGCGCTCGCGGCGATCGCGCGCCCGCATGTGGCGACCGTCCAGATCATTCTCAACTGCTTCCGCCTCAAGCCGCTCGACGAGGTGCTGCCGGCGGCGTCGGAGGCTGGCGTCGGGATCATCGCGCGGGTTCCGCTTGCGTCCGGGTTGCTTTCGGGACGCTATGACGAGCACACCGCGTTTGCCCCAGAGGACCATCGGAGCTACAACCGGCATGGTGAGGCGTTCGACGTCGGCGAGACGTTCGCCGGCGTGCCGTACGAGATCGGATTGGCCGCCGTTCGAGAGCTCACCTCACTCCTCGAGCCTGGCATGGCGCTGGCCGAGTTCGCGCTGCGCTGGGTGATCGACCAGCCCGGAGTCAGCACGGTCATTCCGGGTGCGCGTAACCCCGAGCAGGCGCGCCACAACGCTGCCAGCGCGTCGTTGCCGCCGCTGCGGGCTGATCAGGTTGCGGGCGTCAGGGATGTTTATGACAGGCTGCTTGCACCACACGTTCACGACCGTTGGTAGCCGGCTGCGGCATAAGAGCCTGTCCGAATTACCCCGTGCACGTCTGGCGGCGGCGGACCGGCGCGATACGGCACGGTCGGAAGGCTTGCGTAGCGCTGCTACGCGGCGCCTTCCGCCCGCACCGTCTCGCTTGGTCGCCAGCCGCACACTGGGTATTCGGACAGGCTCTAAGGGCCCTACGGATGCCTTGGTCGCCTGGGTCACGGCGTGCGAGCCACCGGCTGGAACGAGCGCGCGCAATGCCGGATACAGGGCACGGTAGCGCTCGCGATGGACCGCACCCACTCCGAGACGGGTAGCCGGCGTCTGCGCTGGCAAGCACAGCGCCGCTGGCGTCGATCGCGAGCCCCTTGACGATCGAAGTCCCGACATCGATGCCGACCAGCGGGGTACTCACGCTCCGAGTGCCGCGTAGACGATCTCGTAGGCGCGCACCGCGTCTTTGTGCTGCTGGGCATCGCGCAGCGCGCCATCGTCGATTTTCGCGGCGATCGAGTCGATGAACCGCCACTGGAGCACCGAGCGCTTGACGGCGCCCACCTGATCCTCGGTGTATGGGTAGAGATCGAACCCGAGCCGCTCGCCGGCCGAGCCGTAGCCGCAGCGACGGAGCTCGAGCGCGAGCTCGAGCGTCTCCATGAAGGCCGTTGCGCCGACCATGTTGTCGTCGTCGGTGATACCCCAGCCGGAGTTGGCGTGCAGGTGGCCGAGCAGACCCTCGGAGGAGAGCAAGGCAGCGTACTCGGGCAGGTGCTCGCCGTTCATCAGCAGGTGCTGCCAGTCCATGTTGACGCGGACGTTGTCGATGCCCCGCGCCGCGAGCTTGTGTGCGACGAACAGGCACATGCCGATGTTCCGCATCAGGATCTTCATCGCCGGCTCGGAGTTCTTGTGCTCGAGAAACAGCTTGACATTGTGTCTGGCACAGATCTCCGCGGCTTCTGCCATCCCTTCGATCAACCAGTGCCACGAGTCGACGTAGGGGGTCTGAAAAGGATAGTTGTAGCCCTCGCCGCCGGGCCACATGATCAGGTTCGCGCCCAGTGACCCGGCGAACTCGGCCCCCTCGCGGACGATCCGCCGGGCTTCGGCACGGACACCTTCGTCGGGGTTGACCAGACCGCCCCGTCCGAAGCGCGGATCGAGGTGCAGGCCGCCGGCGATGCAGTAGACGTCGTGGCCGGCGAGCGCCGCCTGGACGTCGTGCAGGTTGTCGTGCGAAAGCTCGTTCGGATAGTGGAACTCGTATCCGTCGATCAGGTCGCCCAGGCCCTCGACCGCGCGGTGCACTTTGTCGGCGACCGGCTCGGCGTGGTAGTCGTGCACGGGCTGATAGCCGCCAGGCACGAACCGTGTGATCATCGGTCCGAAGGCCCAGATGCCGAGGCTCGTCTTCATCGCTCCTCCGATCTAAAGGCGCGGCACACCGAGCAGGAGATCTGGCTCTCCGGCCGCGCGTGAACGCTAACATCGTAGTACTGGTCGGCACCCGAGGGGAAGGCATTCGATGGATGCGCAGAACCGCCGAGCGGGCAAGCGATCGTCGCGCGCCGCGGCAATGTCGGATGTCGGACGGCTGGCGGGCGTCTCGCATCAGACCGTCTCGCGAGTCATCAACGGAAGTCCCAACGTGCGTCCGCAGACCCGCGAGCGCGTGCTCGCGGCGATGAAAGCGCTCGGCTACCGGCCGAACTTCGCGGCCCGCGCGCTGGTCACGGGCAAGACGAGGACGCTCGGCGTCGTCGGCTTCGACACCACGCGGTATGGTCCGGCCTCGGTGCTGTTCGGGATCGAGCGGGCGGCGCACGAAGAGGGCTACTTGATGATCGTCGCCAGCCCGATGGCCCTGGACCTGTCGTCGGTGACGCACGCGATCGAGCGTCTGCGTGTCCAGGGCGTCGACGGGATCCTCGTGATCGCCCCGCATCAGGAAGCGGCGGACGCACTCCGGCACGCGTCCGTCGAGCACCCACTGGTGGCGGTCGAGGCCGGCCCCTCCGACGTAGTGCCGGTCGTCGCGATCGATCAGTTTGCCGGTGCCGTCAGCGCGACCCGCCATTTGCTTGACCTCGGACACGAGACGGTATGGCACATCTCGGGACCATCGGATTGGCTCGAGTCGCGCGAGCGCATCGACGGTTGGCGCACGACGCTCGAGCGTGCCGGGGTGGCTCCACCCCCGGTGCTGACCGGAGACTTCAGCGCGCGGGCCGGCTACGACCTCGGGCGGCGCCTGGCGGCGGACGCGGCCGTGACGGCGATCTTCGCCGCCAACGACCAGATGGCCCTCGGCGTGCTGCGCGCGATGCACGAGGCCGGGCGCTCGGTCCCCGCGGACGTGAGCCTGGTCGGCTTTGACGACATTCCCGAGGCGCCGTACTTCAGACCGCCGCTGAGCACCGTTCGTCAGGACTTCATCGAGGTTGGCAGCAGGGGCCTCCGGATGCTCGTGCGCAAGATCGAGGGAGGCGACTCGGCAGCGATCGGTTCGCGCGTACCGACCGAGCTTGTCGTCCGCGACAGCACGTCGGTGCCGCCGACGCGCTGAGAGCGGGAACGCGGCGCTCTGCGAGCGTTTACATCAGCGGTTGACACGAACCCCGTGTGATCGCTAACATGGCTGCGTTTTCGCAGCTACAAAAGGAGAGTCGTAGGACCGGCATCGAGAGCCGCCGGGACAGCTTTGGTTTAGCTTAGTAATTATTACGGAATCGCGTTTAGGATTTGACCGTATGGCTGGCATCTTCTCGGGCGGATGCGCCGGGATCTGCAGGCCACTAGGTTGGCGATCCGTTCACTGGGGTGAATGTGAAGGACCATTCTGAGAACGTGGGCGCAAGCTCACATGGTTTTGCAGGAGGTGCGAGGATGTCGGATCCTAAGGACGTAATGGGCGACGCCGTTGAACGTCTGGAGTGGAACGAGCGTAAGCAAGAGGAGACTCCTCAGAAGCGCTTGTCCCAGCTGACACGGCGGACGGCGCTGACCGGCGGTGCCGCCGGTATCGCCGCGGTCATGCTGGAGGCATGCGGAAGCAGCAGCAGCAGCACCGGTACCTCGACTGCGCAGGCCGCGACGGGTAGTGGCGCAGCCGCGATCTTCGGGACGAGCGCGTCGTACCACTTCACGATGGTCAACCACGTGACGACCAACGTGTTCTTCACACCGACCCAGAACGGCGCCGCCGACGCCTGCAAGCTACTCGGCTGTTCGTACACGTGGACGGGCTCGACGACGAGCGACGTGTCCGACATGGTCAACGCGATCAACAGCGCCGTCGCCGCCAAAGTGGACGGGATTGCGACCACGCTGATCGATCCGACGGCGTTCAATGCGCCGGTGGCGGCGGCGCTCGCGGCGGGGATCCCCGTCGTCGCCTACAACGCCGACGAGCCCCAGACAGGTCGCCTGTCCTACATCGGCCAGGATCTGCTCGTCTCCGGCCAGGAGATGGGCCTGCAGATCGCCAAACTGCTCCCGACTGGTGGCGAGATCGCGCTGTTCATCGCGACCCCCGGCTCGGCCAACATCCAGCCGCGTATCGACGGCGCGATCGACACGCTGAAGAGCTACCCGAACATCAAGTACAGCGTGGTTGCAACCGGGGCTGCGGTGCCGGCGGAGCTGACCGTGGTCAACTCCTGGGCGACCGGACACCCGACCGCCAAGGGGATGTTCGCCGTCGACGCCGGCAGCACGCAGGGCGTCGCACAGACGATCCAGAAGCAGGGTCTGAAGGCCAAGGGCTGGGTCGGTGGCGGCTATGACCTCACGCCGATCACCGAGCAGTTGCTCGCAGGCGGCTACATCGAGTTCACGATCGACCAGCAGCCCTACCTGCAGGGCTTCCTCCCGATCCTCGAGCTCTACCTGTACAAGGCGTCGCAGGGACTCAGCGGCATCGCCGACGTCGACACCGGCCTGAAGTTCCTCAACAAGACAACCGTGCTCCCGTACAGCAGCACGAAGAGCAGGTACGAGGGCACGGGCACCGCCCCCGGCGTGGCGAGCTCCTAGCAGGCCTTCAAGCAGGACTCGCGGCTCCGGTGAGGAACGTGTAGGTATGGCAGTGAAGTCGGAGGCGGGATCGTCGCCAACCGTTCCACCGCAGGGCCCGGCAAACAACCGGGCCCTGGGCGGTGCGGCGGGTCGACTGGTCAAGCAGTTCCTGACGCTGCGCGAGGGCAGCATCATCGTGGTGATCGTGGTCACGGTCGTGTACTTCGCAGCGACCACGGCCAACTACTTCACGTTCAACAACTTCAAGGCGCTGCTCCCATACTTCTGCTTCCTCGCGATCATGGGCGCGGGCGAGGTGTTCGTGATGACGCTCGGCGAGATCGACCTGTCGATCGGAGCGCTATACCTGTTCACTCCGTTCGCCTACTGGAAGCTCACCGAGGCCGGCATCCCGCTCGTCCCGAGCGTGGTCCTCGCGCTCGTGCTCGCAGCGTTGCTCGGCGCGGTCAACGGGTTCTTTACCGCGTACGTCGGGATCGCGTCGTTCGTCGCCACGATCGCGATGCTGTTCTTCCTCGACGGCCTGACGCTGATCATCTCCCATTCGGAGGAGATCACGACGCCTGGAACCTCGGTGATCCACGTCGGGACGTTCGCCCAGGTGCTCGGCGCCGGCACCTACTCCGAGCTGATATGGGCGCTCGCGATCTGCGCCATCCTGCAGGTCGTGCTGTCGTTCACGCGCTGGGGGATCTACACGGTCGCGACCGGAGGTAACCGGCTCGGCGCCGCGGAGGCGGGCATCAACGTCCGGCTCGTGATGCTCCGCAACTTCATGCTGTGCAGCCTGATGGGCGGCATCGCCGGGATGCTCGAGGTCATCCGCACCTCGAGCATGTCACCTGATCCCTCCGGCTCGACCTCGTTCCAGCTGTACGCGATCGCCGGTGTGATCATCGGCGGCACGCTGATGACCGGTGGCGAGGGCACCGTGATCGGTGCCCTGCTCGGAGCACTGTTCATCGGGATCCTCCAGGACGGCCTGACGATCAAGGGCGTCAGCGCCAACTACGTGTACTTCTACCTGGGGATCGCGATCATCATCGCGATGACGATCTACGTGCTTGTGCGCCGCGTGAGAGTGGGGTCCGGCCGTGCCTGAGAAAGCGTTCGCCGGGGAGCGGATCGAGGCGCTGCACGCGGCCGAGGACGACGTCCTTCGCGTCGAGCACATCGCCAAGGGCTTCGGCCCGATCACAGCGCTGCGCGATGTCAACCTGCACCTGCGCAAGGGTGAGGTGCTCGGGCTGCTCGGCGACAACGGCGCCGGCAAGTCGACGCTGATCAAGATCCTGTCCGGCTTCCACAAGCAGGACTCGGGAACGATGTGGCTAAAGGGCGAGACCTATCAACCCAAGAACGTCGACGACGCGCGCGCACACGGGATCGACACCGTCTTCCAGGACCTCGCGCTCGTCGACCAGCTGACCGTTTACCAGAACATGTTCCTGCGGCGCGAGAAGCTCGTGAGCCCGCTGCCGTTTCTCGCCAACCGGGAGATGCGCCGCGAGACGCGCAAGGCGCTTGACCAGATCGGGATCAACATTCCCAGGATCGACGTGCCGGTCGCCCGCCTCTCGGGCGGGCAGCGACAGGCGATCGCCGTCGCGCGGACCGTTTCGAGCGACGCCGACGTACTGCTGCTCGACGAGCCGCTGGCCGCGATGGGCGCCAAGGAGGGCGCCTTGATCCTGGACGTGCTCGCGCGAATCAAGCAGGAGGGGAACGTCTCGGTCATCATGATCCTCCACAACTACGCGCACGTGTTCGCCGCCTGCGACCGTGTGAACCTGATCCAGGACGGTGTGATCGCGCTGGACAAGGACACGAGCAAGACCTCGGTAGAGGAACTCAACGAGATCGTGGTCGAGGAGTATCGCCGGGCACGCGCCGCCGCGACAGCGGGGGACGCAGCGGACATTGAGCCGCGAGACGCCACAGGATGAACACGGCCACCGGCCGCCTCAGCACATACGCAGCATGATCGATGAGTGCCACGCCGCGCACGACTCGCGCCGGTCAAGCCGGCTAGTCGACTACGCCCGTGAGTCCACGAGCACCGGCGCCGCGATTCGCAGCTCGATGCTGGTAGCAGGAACGAGGCCCGCCACGTGAGCAGCCGGATCGCGCGACCGGGCTGCGCTCGGACCTGCTCCCGTTCCGGGACAACACAATGTCGCGATCGGACGGGACGTTGCACAATGCACGTGTGCCTGCGTATGTCACAGCATTCGCCCCCGGCCGCGTCAACCTGATCGGTGAGCACACCGACTACAACGGCGGTCTTGCACTGCCGTTTGCGATCGACGCCGGCGTCACCGTCCGCGCGGCGACGCTCGCCCAGCCCCGGATCGAGGTGGACGCCCTCGATTTCGGCGAGCACGACGGCTTCGACCTCGACGCGCCGCCACTGAGCACCGGCTGGCGCGCGTTTGTCGCAGGCGCTGTGGCAGAGCTCGCGCGGGCCGGTATCGGCGTGAGCGGCGCACGCCTGGAGATCGGCGGGAACGTGCCACGCGGAGCGGGGCTGTCGTCGTCGGCCGCGCTCGCCGTAGCCCTGACGCTCGCGCTGATCACGCTCGCCGGCGCCGTGAGACCGGATGCGATCGAGCTCGCCCGGCTGTGTTCGCGCATCGAGAACGAGTGGGTCGGCGCCCGTACCGGCCTCATGGACCAGCTCGCGTCCCTGCTCGGCCAGCCTGACCGCGCGCTGCTGATCGACTTCCGCACGCTCAGGATCCGGCCCGTCGCGCTCCGGCTCGGCGCGTTCACGCTCGTCACGCTCGACAGCGGCGAGTCCCACCGCTTGTCCGCCGCGGACGGCTACAACACACGCCGCGCCGAGTGCGCTCAGGCGTGCCTGCAGCTTGGCGTTCCGAGCCTGCGCGACGCCACCCTCGAAGCGGCTCGCGCGCTGCCCGAGCCGCTTGCGCGGCGGGCGGTCCACGTCATCAGCGAGAACACGCGTGTGGAGCGGGCGGTGGTGGCGCTGGAACGCGGGGACTGGATCGCGCTGGGCGCGCTGCTCGACGCCTCGCATGCGAGTCTGCGCGACCTCTACGAGGTCTCGACGCCGCAAATCGAGGCGGCCGTGGCGCAGCTGTGCCACGCCGGCGCGATCGGCGCACGGATCATCGGCGGCGGCTTCGGCGGCCACGTCCTCGGGCTGATGCCGCCGGACGCCCGCCCGCCGGAGGGCGCGATCGAGGTGCGGCCAGGCGCCGGTGCGCGGATCATCGACGTTCGCTGATGCGATCCCCAGGGCCACAGACCGCGCAGCCAAGATGCGAAAACGCGCCCGCACGAGCAGAAAGGGTCTGAACCTCCGCTGTGCCGTGATCAGAACTTCCAGAACGGCTTATGGACGAGCTCCGCGTCCGGCGGCCGGTTCTTCAGGTGCAGGACTCGCAGTCGTGCAAGGCCCACGAGGAAGCTCACCAAGATCACCACGAGAAAGCTCGTGGCCGCGGTGGTGGAGATCGCAAAGAGAACTACGACCACTGCCAGCAGCAAAGGAACGACCCACGGAAGTAGCCACCCGGGTACACGGGCATCGTGTTCCGGAACGAGTCTCAGCAGCCACTGCACGCCTTGGGAATTTACCGATTGTTGCGGGTAGGAACCCGGGTTCCTGGGCTCCGGTGCTCGTCGAGCAAAGGGGCCGCCGCCGGCGTGACCTGCGGCTGGGACCTTCGTTGCCGACATCATCGGTGCACTCTCGTTGGCGATTTTGGGCGGGGCCTAGCTTTGGCCTTGCTTGGGCAATCAGCCGCGTTCAGGTGAACGCCTCGGTCCTTCGAACAGTGCTTTTGTTGGCGATCCAACTCCCGGTGCAAGTCTTGGGGGCGAGGATCGTCAATGAACTCGGCGATCTGGAGACGCAGCTCATTCGGCGCGACCCGCAGCTGTTCAACTCGTACGATCGGTCGCTGCACGCGGGGCGGGCCCGCAATAAGGGCCGGCGGTACCCGGCGGATCCGCCCACCGTTGAGGAGATCATCGCGCTGATGCGTGCGGCGGGCGCCGGCCCCGATGGGGATGGACAGTTGGGCGTGGGAGCTGGTCACGAATACCGGCGACTGTGTCATTGTTTGCGTGGTGGAGAGGAGATTAGCTTCCGCGCGCAAGTTCGCGCGCGGACGACGGCGGGTTGAAGTAGACCGTGCGGACGTGGTCGTCGTGGGTGCCGGCTCGGCCGGCGGTGTGATCGCGGCAAGGCTTAGTGAAGATCCAGATCGGTCGGTGCTGTTGCTCGAGGCCGGCCCCTGTTTCGACACGGTTGCTCGACTGCCGGCGGAGATCCGGCAGGTGGGGTCGCTGGCGGCCGCCGTACCCGGACACCCGAACAATTGGGGGTTCACGGGCGCACTGACGTCGGAGTTGACGTATTCGGTACCGCGGGGCAAGATCGTCGGCGGTTCGAGCTCGATCAACGGCGGCTACTTCGTGCGCGGTGTGCCCGAGGATTTCCAGCGCTGGGTTGAGGCGGGCAACGACCAGTGGTCCTTCGAGAAGGTTGTGCCTTACTTTCGCAAGCTCGAGCATGACCGGGACTTTGGCGGTCCGCTGCACGGCAGCGGCGGCCCGATCCCGGTCAAGCGTCAGGGCGGCGACCTGATGAGTCCGGTTACGGCCGCGTTTATCGAGGCCTGTCTGCAGCTCGGATTCGCAGAGGAGCACGACAAGAACTGTCCCGGTCCTCCCGGCGTTGGGCTCGTCCCGCTCAACGCGTTGGACGGTGTGCGGGTAAGCACTGCCGTCGCCTACGTGATGCCCAGCCAGAACCGATCGAACTTGACGGTGCGCGGCGACGCGCACGTTCGGCGGGTCCTGTTTGAGGGCACGCGCGCGATCGGGGTCGAGGCTGAGATCGCTGGGCGCGTCGAAGTGATCCATGCCGGCGAGGTCGTCCTTTGCGCTGGGGCGATCGGCTCGCCTCACCTGTTGATGCTCTCCGGCATCGGCCCGGGTGATGAGCTCCATGGCCTTGAAATACCGGTCGTACACGACGCGCCGGGGGTGGGCAAAGACTTTTCCGACCACCCGGAGCTGTGGGTCACCTACCGCCCCAAGCGGATGATGATGCCGACTCACCCGCACATGGCTTTTCATCAGTCGGCGCTCAACTACACGGCCAACGGCTCAGACAGCGTGGGTGACATGGAGCTCATTTGCGGGGTGCTCTCGATCGGCCAGATCACGCTCGGGCGCGGGATCTCCTCGCTACGGGGGCTCGCCGGCATCCTGTACCGACCGATCCGAACGCTTGAGGCGATGCGCGGCGTGTCGATCAGGCGCCTGATGGACCAAGCGCACGCCC
Source organism: uncultured Solirubrobacterales bacterium (assembly GCA_963709135.1). GTDB lineage: Bacteria > Actinomycetota > Thermoleophilia > Solirubrobacterales > Solirubrobacteraceae > Palsa-465. The sequence continues at coordinate 190,656 of CAVPVI010000023.1, forward strand.
ACGCCGACCTCGCCATCCTTTGCGGGCTGCAACAGGAGCGCAGCCGGGGTGAGCTGCGCGTGATTTCCAACGATCCACACATCGCGCCGACGCTCCAATACAACTACCTGTCCGAGCCCGAGGACCTGGAGCGGATGCGCCAGGCGGTGCGGCTCTCCGCCGAATTGCTCGAAGCCGCGCCACTGCGCCGGCTCGTCGCCGCGCGCACCTCCCCGAGCACCACGGACCTCACCTCTGACCGCGCATTGGACCGCTGGATGGGCGCGAACCTCGCGACCGCGATCCACATGAGCGGAACCTGCAAGATGGGGCCGGCGTCAGATCAACGCGCGGTCGTCGACCAGGCGTTCCGCGTGCACGGCGTCAGCGGCCTTCGAGTCGTGGACACCTCGGCGATGCCCCAGCTCACCAGCCGAGGGCCCCACGCCACGACCGTCATGATGGGCGAACGCGCTGCCGACTTCATGATCGGCGAATCAACCGCCGTTAGATCTCGCGCAATAGCAGCGGTTCCGGTGGCGCCCCTCTCCGCCACCGCGTCGTAACCGATCCGCGAACCAGGTGGCCTAACAACTGTCTGGGCGCCGTCGCGTTAATCGCGAGGCGATCAGATCGTCGCACAAAAAGGGGCCGCGAGATCGCTGCCCGCCCTCGCGTCACCGCCGATGATGCGGCGGGGACGCGTGACCGGTGCGTGTCGCGGGTCCGTAGACCTAGCGCACGGTACTCTACCCGGCATCGTTACCAGGACGACAAACATGATGTCCAGCGACAGCCCTCGCGTCCCGGTCGATGACTTGACCGGGGTGGCAATCGTGACCGGGGCTGCCCGCGGCATCGGCGCGGCGACAGTCCGGCGCCTGTCGCGCGACGGCTGGGCGATCGTCGCGGTTGACCGGTGTACGGACGACCCGGCGCTCGGATACGAGCTGGCCAGCGAGCATGATCTGCAGGAACTGGTCGACTGGTGCCAGCGTGCCGATCTCGTCTTTCCGGTCATTGCGGATGTCCGGGACCAGGGTGCGCTCGACCGCGCGGTTTCCGTCGCAGTGCGCAGGTTCGGGCGGCTCGACGCTGCGGTCGCGGTCGCCGGCATGATGCTTGGCGGCCCGCCGCTGTGGGAGATGTCTGACGCCGCCTACCAGCTCACGGTCGACGTGAACCTGACCGGCGTCTTCCACCTCGCGAGGGCCGCCGTCCCCGCACTGCTTGCCACCCCGGAGCCCCGCAATGGACGCTTCGTCGCAGTGGCATCGGCTGCTGCTTATCACGGGATGCCGCGGCTTGCCGCCTACGGCGCAGCGAAGGCCGGCGTCGCCGGACTGGTACGCGGCCTCGCTGCTGACCTCGCAGGCAGCGGCGTCACCGCCAACGGGGTTGCGCCTGGCCCAACGTCCACCACAATGCTCGACGTCACCGCCGAGATCTACGACTTCTCCAATGTGACCGACTTCATGCACAATCCCCTTCATGGCCGCCTGCTGAGTCCGGACGAGATCGCCGCGCCGATCGTGTGGCTATGCAGCCGCGAGAGCAGCTCGCTGACCGGTCACGTGCTCCCGACCGACGCGGGCCTGACGACATGATCTGCCCGGCGACGCCAGCCTGACGACATGATCTGCACGGCGACCCGTCAGGCCACTGCCTAACGCAGCATGACGCCGCTGACATTACGTCCGGCGACAACCCGGCGAGCCGATGCGCGACCGCATTGGGGCTCCCGCGACGTCATGTGGCGCAAACGTCACTGTGACGGCGCGATCACCAAGCGCCGTCACGTCGACGAGCGCGCGCTCTCGGCGGTGTCCCTCAGAAGCCGGCGCATGATCTTGCCCGAGCGAGTCTTGGGAAGCTCATCCATCCACAAGATGCGGCTCGGGCGAGCGATCTCGCCGATCTGCTGAACGACTTGATCGCCGATCCGGCGCGCGAGCTCCGGCGAGCCTTCAAGGTTTCCCTGGAGGGTGACGAACGCCACGATGCCCTGTCCCGTGAGCTCGTCCGACTGGGCGACGACGGCCGCCTCGGCGACCTTCTCGTACTCGACGATCGCGGCTTCGACTTCGGCGGCTGAAAGTCGGTGGCCGGACACGTTGATCACGTCGTCAATGCGGCCGACGATCCACAGATAGCCGTCCTTGTCGCGGATGGCCGCGTCGCCCGCGAGATAGCAGCCGGGTCCAAACCTGGACCAGTAGGTGCGAACGTAGCGCTCGTCGTCGCCGTACAAGGTGCGCAGCATCCCCGGCCACGGACGCTTGAAGACCAGCAGGCCCCGGTCCCCCGTGACGGTATCCCCGGACGAATCGTCCACAACGTCGACCACCACCCCGGGAAGCGGCTGGGCCACCGAGCCGGGCTTGGCGTCGGTCAAGTCAGGCAGCGGCGAGATCATGATCTGGCCAGTCTCGGTCTGCAACCAGGTATCGACAATCGGGCAGCGCTCGCCGCCGATCACTACGTGGTACCACAGCCAGGCCTTCGGGTTGATCGGCTCGCCTGCTGTGCCGAGCAGTCGCAGACTCGACAGGTCACAAGCGTTCGGATAGTCAGGCCCCCATTTCATGCCGACCCGGATTGCCGTCGGCGCGGTGTAGAAGATCGTCACGCCATGGCGCTCGATCAACTCCCACCAGATCGCCTTGGTGGGGTAATCCTGTGTCCCCTCATACATCACGCTGGTCGCGCCGTTGGCCAGAGGCCCATACACGCCGTAGGAATGGCCAATGATGCCGCCAACGTCCGCGGAGCACCAGTACACATCGCGCTCGGGATCCAGGTCGAATACGGACCGGTGTGTCGCGGCGACGCCAGTGAGGTAGCCACCTGTGGTGTGTACGATGCCTTTCGGCTTTGCGGTCGAGCCTGCGGAGTACAGAATGAAGAGCGGGTGCTCGGCGTCGAACGGCTCCGCTGAACACTCCGGGTCCACGCCCGCAAGCAGCTCGTCGTAGAACACGTCGCGGCCTGCGGCCATCGGCACATCGATGCCGGCGTGGCGGACGACGACGATGTGCCGCAAATCCGGCAGACCGCCCATGGACTCGTCGACGGAGGCCTTGACGGAAGCCACATTGCCCCTGCGCCGAGCACCGTCAACGGTGATCAACGTTCGGGCGCTGGAGATTTCCATCCGCCCCCTCACTGCCTCGACCGAGAACCCGCCGAACACGACATTGTGCAGCGCTCCGATCCTCGCACACGCGAGCATGGCCGCCACAAGCTCGGGGATCATCGGTAGGAAGATCCCGACAACATCCCCCTCGCCGACGCCGAGCTGCTTGAGGCCATTGGCAAGCCGCTGAACCTCCCCGTGCAGATCGGCATACGTGACCCTACGGTGCTCGCCCTCCTCTCCAACCCAGTGAAACGCTACGCGGTCGCCACGCCCGGCCTCCACATGGCGGTCAACACAGTTGCGGCAGGCGTTGAGCCGTCCGTCAGCGAACCACCTGTAGAACGGTGGACTCGACTCGTCGAGACCGGTCGTGAACGGCTCGTCCCAGTACAGCTGGCGGGCCTGCTCGACCCAGAAGCCCTCGAGGTCACTGTCTGCTGGGCGCCGCAAAGACGCTTCGACCGCTCGTTCTTGCGCGATGAGCCGCGGCGGCGGGAACCGTTCCTGAAGCAACAGCTGCTCGAGTCGGCGTTCGAGTTCCGGCCCAGCGGGCGGTCTTGGCCGTCGCTCGCCGCGGCCCCCCGCACGCGTCGGCGAGCCCATCAGAGCGTCCTCAGCACAGCCGGCTCCGTCGGGCGGAAGGCCGGCCAGAGCCGTGTCGCAGCAGACCGCCGAGAGAGCGCTCTGTGCGCGCTGAGTCACACGGTGACGAGCTTGAGTTTGGGCACCAGTCGGCGGGTGGCCGCGAAGTCGCGGCTGGCGACCGTGGCACGCAGCTCCTCCGAGCGCCACCGCTTAGCTTGACGATGCCCACAGATTCATCGTAGGGCACCGCACCCGCACAGGTGTGCCGCGCCGCATCGAGCTGCTCCCGCCTGCCCGTAGCGGCCCGACTAGCACGAAGCAAAATAACGCTTTCACCAAGCATAAGCATCGCCGCGGCTCATGATCCTACCTGTTCCCCGCGGAGCAAACACTCGCATGGATCGGGCCTCAAGGCCCCCCGGTGGATTGCGAGCCGACGCGTCGCCACAGCGTGCCGGCGGGCACCAATCATTGGTCCTCGGCGGGACAACCTGAAAGTTCGGCGCGAGTGGATCCGTTGGTGTGTTCGAATCCGGCAAAGGAGACAGGGGTCATGGGGTCATGGGTTGCGGCGTGGCCGGCGGATCGGTACGGGTCCGAGGGCGGGCCGGGTCGGTTCGAGTCCGAGCGTCGAATTCGCTCGGCGCGGAGGCTTCTGCCTCCGTTCGACCTTGCTCGAGCGCATATCGCATGCGTTTTGCTGAGCCTGCTCGTGTTGGCGTTGGCGAACACGTCGAGCGCATTCGGATCGACCCTGCTGCTCGGCAGTCAGACCGTCTCTAGCAGTAAGGACAACAACAGCGCCGGCCTCGCGGAGTCCTTCCAGGCCACGGCGAGTGCCTCGGGCGTCGTCGGATCACTCAGCGTCTACGTCGACAGTCCGAACTCCGCGAGCAGGGTGGCCGTGGGCCTGTACAGCGACAGCGGCGGCACGCCCGGGACCCTGCTTACGCAGGGAACGATCACGTCCCCCACCGCTGGCGCTTGGAACACGGTGACGGTCTCCGGCGCGTCGGTGACCGCCGGAACCGCGTACTGGATCAGCGTTCTCTCGCCGTCGGGCACCGGCACGTTCGACTTCCGCGACGCGGCCAGTGGGAGCTTGTCGGAGAACAGCAGCCAGACCAACCTCACGACGCTGCCCGCGACATGGTCGCCTGGTCCGAAGTGGGACGACTCGCCGATCTCCGCCTACGCGAGCGCCGCAACGGTGACCGGTCCCGTTTTGTCCGCAACACCGAGCTCGCTCGAGATGAGCACTACGACCGGCGGCGCCACACCGCAGCCGGCAACCGTGTCCGTGTCCAATACGGGCACAGGCTCGCTCAGTTTCTCGGCCTCCAGCGATGAATCGTGGCTGACGGTTTCACCCACGACCGGCAGCGCGCCGCAGAACCTCACGGTCAGTGCCTCGATCGCGAGTCTCGCCGCCGGAACCTATACCGGCCACATCACGATCACGGCCACCGGAGCGCAGGGATCACCCGAGGTGATCCCGGTGACGCTGAACGTCAACGCCCCCACCGGCGTGGCCGACTGGCCGACGATCGAACACGATCTCGGCCGCAGCGGCACCGCCACCAGCGAGACCGAGCTCAATACCGGCAACATTGCATCGCTCGCTCAAACCTGGTCGACCGTGCTCGACGGCAAGGTGACTGCGCAGCCGCTGTTCCTCAGCGGCGTGCAAATCGAGGGTGCCACGCACAACGTCGTCATCGCCGCGACCAACCAGAACACGGTGTACGCGCTCGACGCGACCAGCGGCGCGATCCTCTGGAGCCGGCACCTGTTGGCGCCGCCGCCGAGTTGCGGCATCCCCGGGGGCTTCGGAATCTCCGGCACGCCCGTCGTCGATCGCACGACCGGCCGAATCTACGCCGTGACCGACGACGGGACGCTCCACACGCTCTCGCTGGCGGACGGCTCGGACGCCGCTCCCTCACTGCAGTTCGTCCCGGACCCGGCGACCAACTACGTGTGGAGCGGACTGACGCTGTTCAACGGCAGCCTGTACATCCCCACCGCGAGCAACGGTTGCGATCAGGCTCCCTGGCAAGGCGGCATCTACCAGATCGGGGTGACCGGTGCCGCGCCGCAGCTGCTCACGCACTGGATCGCCGTGCCGAGCTTGCCGGCCAGCACCGCGGGCGGCGGCATCTGGGGATACGGCGGCGTGTCGATCGACACGACCAACGACCATATCTACGCGGCGAGCGGCGACGATGCCACTGGGCTGAGCGGTGACGAGGGCTACACGCCATACGCCGGGAGCCTGCTCGCGCTCGATGACAACCTCAACCTGCTCGGCTGGTATCAGCCGACCCAGCCGAGCAACTACAACTGCGGCGGCGCGCCGCCGTGCGATCAGGACTTCGCCTCCACGCCGCTCGTGTTCCACCCGAGCGGATGCCCGACGATGCTGGCGGCCGGAAGCAAGAACGGGGTGCTGTACGTGACCTCGGAAAGCAACCTTGAGGCTGACAACGGTGCTAACGCCGCCAACGTACAGGCGATCGACCTCAACCTCGCGATCGATGATCTCGGGGAGGGTGGTCTCAGCGGAACGCCGGCATACTCACCGGCGACCAACCTGCTGTACGTCGTCGACACCGGTCCCGGGGTCAGCGGCGTCGCCGGGGGCTTGGTCGCACTCTCCGTGCAGCCCAACTGCTCACTCCAGGTCGCCTGGAGCCAGAAGGTCGGGACGGCGATCTCCAACTCGCCGAACTCAACCCCCACGCTGGCCAACGGAGTCGTGTACGTCGGCGTCAACAACGGCAGCGTCTCGGCCTTCAACGCCGCCACAGGAGCGCCGCTGTGGAACAGCGGATCGTACGGCCTCGCGGTGTATGCAGCACCGATCGTCGCCAACGGGGAGCTGATCGCCGGCTCCTGGAACGGCGCCGGTGACTCGGACGCAGGGACGATCCGAGCATGGACGGCTCCGACGTCCCCGGTCCTCTCCTTGAACCCCACAAGCCTGTCGTTTTCGGCCACCGCCGGAGGCGCCGAGCCCAGTGCACAACCGGTGACCGTCTCCAACAAGGGAGTCGGTTCGCTGTCCTTCACCGCAGTCTCCAATGCCTCGTGGCTGAGTGTGACGTCGACGGGCGGGACAGCTCCCGCGACGCTTTCGGTGCAGCCGAACATCACCGCTCTCGCAACCGGAACCCACACCACCACGATCACCGTCACCCCGAGTTCCGGCGCCGCCCAGAACATCACCGTGACGCTCACCGTCAACCCCGCCAGTCTCACCACCCTCCTCGGCGACGGGAATGTCGAGGCCACGCATGACAACGACGCGGCTGGCACGGCAGAAGCGTTTTCGACGACCGCGACTGCGTCGGGCACGATGGCCGAGCTGCGGGTGTACGTCGATCAGGGCAACGCAGCCACCGCCCTCGTCGCCGGTCTCTACACCAACGCCTCCGGGCATCCCGCCCAGCTCCTCACCCAGGGCACGCTCAGCAAGCCGGTGGCCGGCGCCTGGAATACGATCACCGTCCCGGGCGCGAGCGTCACCAGCGGGACCGCCTACTGGATCGCGGTGCTGGGGCCGGCCGGATCGGGCATCCTGAACTACCGCGACCGATCCGGAGGCGCGACCTCTGAGACGAGCGCGTCGACCACGCTGAGCGCGCTGCCGGCGATGTGGACGACCGGCGCGACGTGGAGCAGCAGCAATCTGTCTGCCACCGGGCTCGGTTGAGCAGATCTTGGCGTGACTACTACAGAGTCAGAGAACGCGCTCCAGCAGGGATCGCAGGACCCGGAATCCACTTCAGAGAACACGAACGCGTTGCCTCGGCGTCGCCACGAGCGGACGGTGATCGAGTTGCCTGCCCCTCAAACGATGGTGCTCGCGGACTACACCAAGACGCTTGCCGATCATCGCTCGTGGACCGATCGTCTAGGACGAGCCGCTGCCACCGGACTTACGACTGCCGCTCCGGCGCGCGCGCCGATCTAGCCCCGCGGCGGCCTTTGCGAGCTCCGTCGGTTCGCGCAGCACACCAATCGTCCGTTCAAACAGCTCGGCCTGCGTCGCCACCGTCCTGGCAGTCTCCTCCAGCGCGCGTCCCGCAGCCTCGAGCGCCTCCGCCTGCTTGCGCAACATCACCCCACTCTGCTCGAGCAAATCGAAGATCGCATCGACAGGCGCAACGAGATGGCCCGCCACCTCCCTCTGGAGCCGACGTTCACGCTCAATCACCTCCTGCACGAGCTCCAGCTGACGTTGCATCGGCTCGAGCAGCTGACGCGGAAGCTCTGCACGGCTTCCGACCGACGCCGCGGACGCGACCAGGGACTCCATCACCCTCTGCCACTCACCAAGCAACTCCCGCCCGCTGAGCTCAGCCACCCGACATCACCACGCCACCCATCATCGCATCAGAACCCACGCTACACGTAAGCAACATCCTCACGCCGCGAAACGCAGCTATCAGCCTGACCCGGATACAGGCCGGCACCGCCCCGCTTGAGGTTCTCGCCCGGCCGGCGGCAGATAGGCCGCGCCTCAGGCGCGGGCAACGTCGTCGGATTGCGCCACGAGCGACGACGTCGACTTCGGCCTGCAGGTCGTCGCATTCGACACGGTGCTTGTTGCTGAGGCGGGGAGAGCGCGAGCGTTCAGAGCGTGCTCTTGAGCCGATTATCTGTCGACTGCGACCCCGGTGCCGGCGGGATTGTCGACGCCGGCTTCGTCGAAGCGGCGCATCTCGCTGTGTACGCGCGCGGCGAGCACGATCAGCGGGACCGCGAGTGCGGCACCGCTCGCCTCTCCGAGCCGTAGCCTGAGGTCGAGCAGCGGCTCGAGCCCGAGTTCTGTCAGCACGTGCTGGTGGGCGGGTTCGGCTGAGCGGTGCCCCGCGATCAGATAATCGCGCAGCGCCGGCACCAGGCGGCACGCGAGCAGCGCCGCGACGCCGGCGGCGAAGCCGTCGAGCACGATCGGCCGCCGGCGGCCGGCAGCCGCGAGCATCGCTCCGACCATGCCCGCGAACTCGAGGCCGCCGCAGGTCCGCAGGCAGCCGAGCGGGTCGGAGCGATCCGGGGAGTTCACCGCCAGCGCCGCCGCGACGACGCGCTGCTTGCGCTCGACACCCTGTGCGTCGAGGCCGGTGCCGCGCCCGCAGACAGCGCTGGGCGACAGGCCGGTGAGCGCCGCCAGCAGCGCCGCGGCGACGGTCGTGTTGGCGATCCCGATCTCGCCCAGCACGATCAGTTCGTTGCGCTCGCCGAGCTCCGAGCAGAGCGCGTAGCCCGCCTCGATCGCGGATCGCACTGCAGCGGCGCTGAGCGCGGGGCCCTGCGTCATGTCAGCAGTGCCCTCGGCGATCCGGCAGTCGCGGACGCCGCCCGCGTGCGGCCCGCGCAGACCGAGGTCGGCGACCACCAGCTCGGCGCCGAGCGCGCGTGCGAGCACGCCGATCGCGGTCTCCCCACGCGCCGCCGCGGCCGCCACCTGGCCACCGACGCGGGCCGGGTACAAGCTGACGCGCTGCGCCGCGATGCCGTGGTCGGCGGCCAGCACGAGCACGCCGACCGGCGGTGAGGAGCTCGGCAGCGCGCCGGTGGCGGCGGCCCAGCGCTCGAGGAGGGTCTCGAGCGCGCCGAGGCTTCCGAGCGGCTTGACGAGCTCGTCGGAGGCGTCGCGCACGCGGATCGCGGCGGCCGCGTCGGCGGGCGCCACCCCGGCAGCGAGCGCCTGCCACCACGCGGGCGCTACGGGCAAGGTCGGCTCCGTCAGCCCGCGCAGCGACTGCGCCACGGCGCACGCGCGGGCGTCGGCGCCGTGCTGCGTCCGGCTTCCGAGGGCCGTGTCCCCCCAGTCGTCGGCGACCGTTTCCCCCCAGCGCTCGGCGAACACGTGCTCGGCCAGCGGGTGACGGCGTCCCCAGCCGGCCGCCTCGAGCCCGGGACGGGTGGGGCGCTCGTCGGGATAGCCGACGCACAGCCAGGCGACGGGGACGACGTGCGGCGGGATCCCGAGCAGCTCGCGCAGCGCATCCTCCTGATAGAAGGACACCCAGCCGATCGCGACTCCCTCCGCACAGGCGGCGAGCCACAGGTTCTCGATCGCCAGGCAGGTGCTGTAGAGGTCTGTGTCGCGGATCGTGTGGCGGCCGAGAATCTCGCGGCCGGGCTCGCGGTCGCAGCAGACGACAAGGCTGAGGGGCGCCTCGCGGATCCCCTCGAGCTTCAGATCGAGGTAGTGACGAGCACGCTCGGACAGGTAGTCAGCTTGGATCAGGCGCTCGCGCGCGACATGTGCCTGCATCGCCGCCTTGGTCTGCTCCTGGCGGACCACGATGAACCGCCAGGGCTGCATCAGCCCGACCGACGGCGCCTGATGCGCGGCGCCGAGCAGGCGCGCCAGCAGATCATCCGACAGCGGTTCGGGGCGGAAGCGGCGGATGTCGCGCCGCTCCGCAAGCGCGCGCCAGACGCCAGCGCGCGCGGCATCGTCGAACCGCGCCGCCGCGGGGTCGCGCGCTCGCTCGCGTGCACGCGAGTTGTCGAAACCGGCCGGCAGCGCCGGTCGCTCGAAGCTCATCTGGCCCCCGCGAGCGCGACGCCGAGTACCAGCAGGGCGGTTTCGCTCAGCTCGAGCGCGGCCCCCAGTGCGTCGCCGGTGACGCCCCCCAGCCAGCGCCGGTAGACGAGCGCGAACACGAGCGTGAGCGTAGCGGCGCCGGACGCCAGCAGCGCGCCGGTGCCACCGGCTACGGCGACCGCGAGCGCAACGGCGAGAACCCCGGCGCCGGCGGCCCGCAGGCCGCCGGCATGGGTGAGTGCCACCCCGGCGCCGTCGCCCGTGCGCGCGTATGGCGCCAGCACCGCCAGGACCACCGCGACCGCGCGCGAGAGCGCTCCGGCGGCGAGCGCGTCGCGCACGGCGCGCCCGTCCCGCACGAGCGCGGCCAGCGCTGCGGCCTTGAGCAGCAGGTCGAGTGCGACCGCGCTGGCGCCGAAGGCGCCGATCGTCGAGTCGCGCATGATCGCCAGCGCCCGCTCGCGCGTGCGGGCTCCGAGCGCATCGGCGGTGTCGGCGAGCGCGTCGAGGTGCAGCGCGCCGGTCAGCAGCGTGCCGGCGCTGAGCGCGAGCGCGACCGCCAGCAACGTCGTGAGGCGGCTGCTGAGCGCCGCCGCGAGCGCCCCGACGCCGGCGCCGATCGCCCCGCCGACCAGCGGGAACGCCGTTGCGGCGCGCCGCACATCCTCGCCGTCGAGCGCCAGGCGGCGGCCGAGCGGCAGCCGCGTGAGGAAGCAGACGGCCGCCAGCGCGGCTCGCAGCTCGGTGGCCGGACGGCGCCGCGAGGCTTCTCGCACGCCGCTCACAGCAGCTCCTCGATCAACTCGCCAGGGCTCGCGAGCGCCAGCGCCCGCCCCGCGACCAGCAGGTACGCGCGCTCGGCGCCGGCCGCCCAGATCGCGTTCACGCGCCCGTGCAGGTCACGGTAGTCGCGCGCCAGCGGGTTGACGGGCACGATCCCGAGCCCGACCTCGTTGCTGATCGCGATCGTCAGCCCGCCGCGGCTGCGCGCGGCCTGAGCAGCCCGGGTTGCGAGCGCCTCGATCTCGCCGGCCTGCGGGCCGGCGAGCAGGTTCGACGTCCACAGGGTGAGGCAGTCGATGATCAGGCAGCTGGCGTCCGGCACGCCGGCGATCGCGGCCTGCAGCTCGCGCGGCTCCTCGACGGTCTTCCACCCCGGCGGACGTTCGCGACGGTGGCGGTCGATCCGTGCGGCCATCTCGTCGTCGCCGATCTCGGCGGTCGCGATCAGCGTGACCGGCCCGCGCTGGCGCTGGGCGAGGCGCACGGCGAGGTCGGACTTGCCGCTGCGGGCGCCGCCGAGCAGGAGGATCAGTGGCATCTAGCGCAGCACCGCCTCGAGGTCGAGGTGCTGCTCGGCGGCGTCGGCGAGCTCGTCGAACACTTGCTCGCGCGAGCTGGGGGCGCCGGCGCCCACGAGCGCGTGCGTCAACGCGGGCGATTCGAACATGCCGTGCAGGTAGATCCCTAGGACCGGCCCATCGACGAACCCGAGCCCGCCCGGGAGCGCCTCGCCGACCGCGCCTGCTCGCGTGGCCCAGGTGCGGCCGTGCCGGATCTGGTAGCCGCACAGCCGCTGATCGCCAAGCGCCGCCCACGGCGCCGGCAGGTGCGCGAAGCGGGTGCTCGTGCGCTCGGTGTGCTTCTCAGCCGTGAACGTGGTCCGTAGCGCCAGCATGCCGAGACCGGCAGCCGAACCGTCGACGCCCGCCTCGTCGTCGACGCGCTCGCCGAGCATCTGCAGGCCGCCGCAAATCCCGAGCAGCGGCTCGCCGCGCGCCACGCGGGCCCGCAGCGCGTCTGCGATCCCGGTGCGCGCCAACCACGCGAGGTCGGCGGCGACGTGCTTGGAACCCGGCAGCACGACCAGCTCTGCGCCATGCAGCTGGCCGGGGTCGGTGACCCAGCGCAACACGCCCAGTTGCTCGAGCGCTTTGAACTCGTCGAGGTTGGAGGCAGTCGGGTAGCGCACGACCGCGACGGTCTGGCCGGCGGCGGGCGCGATCGGTGCGGCGCCGTCCTCGTCGGGCAGTCCGTGCGTGAGCCACGGAAGCACGCCTAGCATCGGCACGCCGGTCAGTGCCTGCAGCTGCTCAGGCGCGGGCGCCAGCAGCGACGCGTCGCCGCGGAACTTGTTCAGCACGAAGCCCTTAATCACCGCCCGCTCGCTGAGGGGCAGCAGCGACCAGGTGCCGTAGAGGTGCGCGAACGCGCCGCCGCGATCGATGTCGGCAACCAGCAGCACGCTGGCGCCGGCGGCCGCGGCGGTGCGCATGTTGGCGAGGTCGCTGTCGCGCAGGTTGATCTCCGCGGGACTGCCGGCGCCCTCTATCAGCACCAGCTCATGTTCGGCAAGCAGACTCGCGAGCGCCGTTTGGATCGCCGGCCACAGCCGGCCGGAGCGCTCGCGCCACGGCATCTCCGAGAGCACGGGGTCTGGGCGACCCATCAGCACCACCTGGCTGCGCGTGTCGGCCTGAGGCTTGATCAGCACCGGGTTCATGCGGGTGTCGGGTCGCACGCCGGCGGCCAGCGCCTGCAAGTACTGCGCGGTGCCGATCTCACCGCCATCCACCACGCGCGCGTTGTTAGACATGTTCATCGCCTTGAACGGCACCACGTCGATCCCGCGGCGGTGCAGCGCGCGCGCCAGCGCGGTGGTGATCAGGCTCTTGCCCGACCAGCTCGAGACGCCCTGGACCATCAGCGCGCGCATCTGATCGCGTCGCTCTCGGGGCCCACGGGGCTCGTCGTCGCGGCGGCGGGCCGGGCGCTGCGCGTCGGCAGCACGAACACGTCGGCGCCGTCGTGCAGCACCCGCACCTCGGCGCCGTAGCACGCGCCGATGATCGACTCGGTCAGCACTTCGCACGGGGTGCCCTGCGCGAGCAGGCGTCCGTTCGCCAGCAGCAGCAGGCGGTCGGCGTACTGGCCCGCGAGGCTCAGATCGTGCATCGCAGCGATCACCGTCAGCTGCTGCTCGCACCGGAGCTCCTCGAGCAGCTCGAGCGCCTCCTGCTGACGGCCGAGATCGAGCGCGCTGGTCGGCTCGTCGAGCAGCAGGATCGGGGCCTCCTGCGCCAGCGCACGCGCCAGCACGACGCGCTGGCGCTCGCCGCCGCTGAGCGAGGACAGCGCGCGATGCACGAACGGCGCCAGCCCGAGGCGCGCGATCGCGCGGCCGGCGGCGATCCGGTCGCCGCGCCCCTCGCTGGCGAGGTAGCCGATGTGCGGCGTGCGGCCGAGCAGGACGTACTCGGTCACCGTCAGCGCCGGCGGCGCCTGCGGCAGCTGCGGCACGAACGCGACCAGCCGCGCCAGCTGCCGGCGCTTGATCGCGTTGGTCGGCCGCCCGTCGAGCTTGACCGTGCCCTCGCAGCCCACGAGCCCGGCGAGCGCGCGCAGCAAGGTCGTCTTGCCGGCGCCGTTGGGCCCGATCAGCCCCAGCCACTCACCCCGCTCGGCGCTCAAGCCGATGCCGTCGAGCGCCTGCGTGCAGCCGAGCCTGACCGACACACCGCTGGCCTCGACGATCACGTTCCCACCCAGCGGCTGCGGCGCAGCACGATCGCGAAGAACGGCGCCCCGAAGAAAGCCGTCACGACCCCGATCGGCAGCTCCGCCGGCGACAGCACGGTGCGCGCGAGCACATCGGCGAGCACCAGGAAGCCGGCGCCGACCAGCAGCGACAGCGGCACGATCGCGCGGTAGCTCGGGGAGACCAGCAGGCGGACGGTATGCGGGACGATGATCCCGACGAACCCGATCAGGCCGCTGACGGCGACCGCCGCCGCGGTGCCGGTGGTCGCGGCGGCGACGATCACCAGGCGCGTGCGGCGCACGTTGACACCGAGGCTGGCCGCCTCCTGATCGCCGATGCTGAGTACGTCGAGCAGCCGCCGGTGGCTCAGCAGCACCGCGGCGCTCACGACGATGTACGGCGCCGCCAGCGCAACCTCGTGCCAGGTCGCGTCCGAGAGCCCCCCGAGGATCCAGGCGTAGACCTGCTGCAGCGTCTGTGACTGGCGCTGCTGCATGAACGTCTGCATCGCCGTCATGAACGCCGCGACCGTCACGCCCGCCAGGATCAGCGCGCCGGTGCCCGCCTCGCGCGCGACCGAGCTGCCGAGCGCGTACGCGCAGGCGACCGCGCACAGCGCCCCGGCGAACGCCGCCAGCGGCAGCAACTCGCCGCCGGAGGAGTGCGGGGCGTAGGCGATCACGATCGTCGCGCCGACGCCGGCGCCGGCCGAGACGCCGAGCAGGTAGGGGTCGGCCAGCGGGTTGCGGAACACGCCCTGGTAGGCGGAGCCGGAGAGGGCGAGCATCGCGCCGACCAGCGCTCCGAGCACCACACGGGGCGCTCGCACCTGCCAGACGATCGCGCTCTGCAACTGATCGAGCGGCGAGCGGATGTGCAGCAGCGGCAGCTTGGACAGCGCGGCCCGCGCGATCTCACCGGCGCCGATCGGGAACGGCCCGATCGTCAGCGCGAGCAGCAACGCGCCGAGCAGGAACACGGTCGCACCGAGACCCCACAACAGCGGCACGCCGCGAGCGCTCACCTGCTCCTGCTGCGGGCCTGCGAGCGCGTCGCTTGGCGGCGCGGACGCGCGCTGCTCGCGCAACTCGGTCATCTGTGCGCTTCGATCCGTCTGACCTCGCCGGCGACCTGCGCCAGGAACAGCACGATCCGGGGGCCCCACTCGGACGCAACCGAATCGTTGACCGCCAGCACCGCGCCGTCCTTGACCGCGGCGATGTTGCTCCAGCCAGGGCGCCGCGAGACGGTCCGCAGCGACTGCCCGCAGCAGACCGTGTCGGCGAGCACGATCAGATCGGGGTTGCGGGCGATGATGTACTCGGAGGAGAGCTGCGGGTAGACGCTCGCCTTCGAGGCCGCGTCGGCGATATTGCGCAGCCCGAGCAGCTTGTATAGCTGCCCGAGGAACGTGGCCGAACTGGCTGAGTAGTACGTCTGGTCGAGCTCGTGGTAGACCGTCAGCGCGGGATTTTGCTTGCCCACCGAGGCGACGATCGCGGCGACTTGCCGCTGCATGCCGGCGATCACCAGCGCCGCCTGCCGCGCGTGAGCAGTCGCCGCGCCGAGCTGGGCGATCTGCGCGTAGGCACCGGCGAGGTTGGCCGGGGCGGGTTCGTACAGCACCGGAATCCGCAGCGCCGCCAGCTGCGGCTCGATCTGATCGACGTCCTGCGAGATCACGACGAGGTCCGGGCGGTACTTGGCGATCGCCTCGACGTTGGGCTCGAAGCCGTTGAGGATGGTCCGCGGTGCGTTGGGCGGATAAGTAGAGTACTCGTCCGCGGCGACCACGTCCCGGCCGGCACCAACGGCGAACAGATCCTCGGTCGAGGCCGCCGACAGCGACACGATGCGAGCCGGATCGGCCGGGAGCGGCACCTTGTTTGCGGCCTCGAGCCGCGCCGCGGCCACGGCCGCAGCCGACGGGCGTGGTGCCGGCGCGCGATGCGCGCTGCTGGAGCTGGAGTCACTGGCGCTCCCGCAGGCGGCGAGCATGAGCGCGAGCAGCATGCTCACGACAATGATCACGGGGGTCGCTTGGCGGCGCTGCCTCCGGCGGACCTGGGTGCTGTTCACAAAAACCTCCGCTGTCAGCGGAGGGAGGTCGTTCGCGGGCGGTGAGCCGCGCGAGCCGCCCCTCCTCCGAGGGCTTGTTCGCACGGTGCCGCGCAGGCGACCTGGCTCGTCCCCCGAAGGGGCATCACAGTTGCGGGACAGCGCCGGAATCGCACCGGCTTCGCTGCAACAACACCGGCCGGGGATATGTGCCGGCGCCGCGCAGTGTACGCCGCAAGCCACCGCGGGAGCAGCGCGACGCCGCGGCGCCTTCCCGGGTACGGTCCCCGCGATGCACCAGCAGACGCACCCTGATCAGGACGCACTCACATGCGGCGGCTCCTACTCGTAAGGCACGCGCCGACGGCTGCCACGCGGCAGGCTGCGTTTCCCGCCGACGAGGAGCTCGACGCGGACGCCCGCACGCGCGCCGCGGCGCTCGCCGGCGCGCTACCAGCATCGCTGGGGGCACCGCTGGAGACGGTCTGCAGCCCCGCCTTGCGCTGCCGGCAGACGGCGGCCGCCGCGGGTCTCGTACCCTCGATCGAGCCCCGGTTGGCCGAATGCGACTTCGGTGCCTGGGCGGGCCGCTCGCTGGCCGCGCTGCATGCGAGTGACCCTGAGGGCGTGGGGCGCTGGATGAACGATCCTGATGCCGCGCCACACGGCGGCGAGAGCCTGCGCGAACTGCTCGCGCGCGTCAGTGGCTGGCTAGTAGCGGAGCAGTCCCGCCTGGGTGAAGGCACGGTGGTCGCGATCACCCACGGCGGCGTCATCAAGGCATGCGTCGTACACGCGCTCGCTGCCCCGGTGGCGGCGTTCTGGCAGATCGAGATCGAGCCCCTGACGATCGCCGAGCTGCACTTGCGCGGCGGTAGCTGGAGCCTGATCGGCCTCGGCCGCCGGCTTGCGGAGCAGGCGTGAGCAGCGGCCGGGCGCTGGCGGCGGGCTATCTCGCCGATCTGCTGATCGGCGATCCGCGACGCTGGCACCCGGTCGCGGGCTTCGGCGCAGCCGCGGCGCGGCCGAGCGCGCCGCATATGCGCCGAGCCGTGCGCGTGGCGCGCTGCTCAGCGGCGTGCTCGTCGCCGGCGCCGCTGGCGCCGCGGAGCTGTTGGCGCGCACGGCTGACAGGCTGCTCGCGCGCCTCCCCGCGTGGTGCCCTCGCGGCCGCGATGTGGCGCTCGCGGTGGTCACCAGAAGAGCGGTTTTGCAGGCGCGGTATACGTAATGACGATTATCGAGCGTGATAAGTTCACGCCCTCCCAGCCGAAGTCGACCCGATCATCTGGGACGGCGCAACATGGCGCTCGTTGACTTCCCCTCGCTCCGGCCGGATCCGGTCGATCGCGCCGTTGCGCGCAGTGACCGTAAGCCACGCCCCGGGGCTGGGCGGCATTCCGGTCCGCGGCCAGCGTTCAGCCGCGATCGCGAACGCGTCCTGGCAGGCGTCCTCGGCGCGCCCGAAGTCGCCGAGGAAGCCAACCAGGTGAGCGAGAACGCGCCCACTCCTCACGGAAGACCGGCTCGATCAAGCGATCAAACGATCAAGCGCTAGCGCTCCACGATCGGGCGGACCTCGACCGACCCACCCAGCCGCGCCGACGGGATCCGCGCCGCGAACGCCAACGCCGCGTCGAGATCCGGCACATCGATCAGGTAGAAGCCGCCGAACACCTCCTTCGTCGCGGCGAACGGACCATCGGTGACCAACGACTCGCCGTCAGACACGCGAACGGTCGTCGCGGTCCGGACCGGCTGCAGCTGCGCGCCACCGCGAACCGCCGGGTCTGCCGTGATCGGGCCGTACTCGGCCATCACCCGCTCAAGCTCGGACGGGCTCAGCGACTCATACGTGCCGGGTGTGTCGTAGATCAGCACTGCGTACTGCATGGGATCCTCCTCTACGAGGTCGGGGGTTGCTTTCGATGGGGCAACGAACGGGGCGTGACGGAGGGGACAACCCAACCGTGATCCTCCCCGATCTCGGGGCGCGAGGAGTCCATTGGCCGAGCGCGCCTCGCCCCACCGACCGTCGCTCCCTGTGTGGCGCTCGAGATTTGTGCCCCTATGGCTGTCTCCCCGTTCGTCGTCGGGATGCAAGCCGGCGCGCCACGCCGCGACCGGACGACCAACCACCAGCAAGGGAGCCAGCCATGCGGCATCCCAACGAGACGATGATCCGCAGCTCCTATGACGCGGCCTCGACGGGCGATCTTCAACCGATCCTCGACATACTCAGCGACGAAATTCGCTGGAACGTCTCAGGCGACAGCGCGCTCGCCGGCGACTACAACGGCAAGGACGCGGTCCTCCGGTTCTTCGGCGCGATCGCCCGGCAGTACGACAACACGCTCAACGTGCAGGTACGAGAGGTTCTCGTCAACGACCACCACGCGGTCGCGCTGACCGCCGAGTCGGGCACCGTCGACGGACACCAACTCGAATGGACCAGCGGCACCTCGTCAAGCAGCTCGGCGCCGCGCGCGAGCGGTTGGACCGGGGTCAGGGAAATGTTCGTACAGAAAACCGGCCTAAGCACGGGGGCTGGCAGACGCGCTGCCCCGACTTGCGGCTCCCGTTTTGTCGCGGTGGTCGAGCCGGTCAAACCTCCTTCCGCCGACGTGATTAGTCGCCGCTCAGCGGTCTGGAGCCGCCATTGGCGCTCTCGGCAGCGCAGTCACGGCCGCCAAAGGGTACTGGGGCTGGTTCGTGCTCGATTTGGTGACTATGGCCCCTAGCCGGCAACCTCACAGCGTTTCTGGCAGCCCGGCCTGAGAGCTTCTGGGATCGGCATCGCTGGAACAGGCAGCGCCACGGGCGTCCGATCTGAGATCCACGTATCTCGCGGCGAGCAGCACGACTCGACCAGGCGCCGTCGCTAACCGTGGACCTCACAAGAGTGTCGAGCGGACCCGAGAGTGTCGGATCGAATCGATAGCGGAAGTCGATCGCGATCAGAGGCGTGGCTGAGACCGGCGCCCGTAAGCCGAAACCCTTACGGCATACCCCCAGCCGATCGGACACCCCCGATGCCGTCTCGCTGGCACTCGTAAGACCCGCCCGACAAAATGCCCGGTGATGGCCCCTCCTACGGGACGCCGCCGCTTCCCGGCGCTGACAAGTTCTGTCGCAACCGCTGACAGAACCTGTCGTACAATCGCCGACAGCCACGTGTCGCCGGACACCTTGGCGAGGAGCAGGACGTGGGCCGGGCTGGTGCTAATCCTGCGAACGACCCCGCGCTCTCAGCCAGCGGGCCGCGCCTGCGACGGCTGACCGTCCCGCGAGACCGAGCAGCAGGGCCGCCGCTGCGATCTCAGATACGGCCGCCCAGCCGAACTCCCGATGTAGCCCTGCAATCAAACCCGCAGTCGTGATCATTGCGACGAGGAGGAGCGGCGCGTAGCGCCGAACGCGGACACGATCGTGGTCCCGTAGCGCCCAAGCTGTCACGTACGCCGCCGCAAGAACTGCGAAAGGAGGCATCACGAAGACGAGCACAACGAGTATTCCGACGTTCCAGTCGCCCAGGCCGGGCGCTTCGGGCGACTGGCCGTTCAACTGCCACTGCATCACGGAGTTCAGTATGACGAGCGCCTGCCGCCCACAGTGCGTCGAGGACCACGTTCCGACCGGGGCGCGTTCCGTTCGGCGAGCGTTCGACAACCGCGACGGGCAGAAGCCGGCAGGGACTCAACCGCGTGGCTGTGTAGCGGGCGGTGGTGCGCAGGTCGGCGTGCCCGAGCCGCGCGGGAACCTCGTGTACCGGGACGCCGAGCTTGAGGCAGCGCGTAGCCCAATAGGCGCGCAGCGCATGCGGGTGCGCAAGCGGCGAGCACGTCGGCATCCAAGTCGCCGACGAGCGGCGGGCGGCCGAGCTGCAGGGTGAGCCAGTCGCAGAAGGATCGGAAGATCGCGCCGTACTGCCGGCGGGTGCTCGCCGACGCCGGGCGGGCGGCGATCCTCTCCGCCTCGCCGTACAGGTTGCCCACCGCAGCTCCGGACCCGAGGCCGCCGGCGCCAGCGCCGGCAACACGGTCGTTGCGGCGTCGGCGATCACGCCGCCGAGGAGTTCGTCGGCGAGCGGGGTGGAGGAGAGCGCGAGCTGCTCGTCCGTCATTAAGTCCGTCGATCTCTGAAGCGAGGCATCTAGGGTTACCTTAAACCGGGCGCCGGACGGCTTCAGGCGGCCCGCTTCACGCTTCCGGCGACACTCGTCTGTCAGCCGCGGCGTGGGGCCCGGTCACCGCGTCCGAAGCTGCCGATCGCCCGCAACGGCGGGATCTCGCGCTGACACACGCTGTCGCAACCACTGCCGCGGCCCGGAGCGTCGGCGCTAGCCCGGTGGCATGATTACTGCATGGCGAGACAGTGGTGCCTCGGGTGCGGAGACTGGGTCGAGGCGATTGAGCGGGAACTTGCGATCGACCGCCAGGGCGGCGAACGGCGAGAACGTAGCGTGAAGCCGAACGTGGTTGTGTGCCCGCACGACGACGGGACCACCTCTGGCCACGTCCTCCTAGACAAGCCACCCGAGTAGCCAGCGTGCTGCTCCGGTGGCTACGGCGCGGCGCTTGAAGGTCCGTCGGCGTTGGCGCGGCTGATCGACGAGGTGCGCCAGCCCCCGGCGGCGCGCGGGCTCGGGAGCGCGTGTCGCGGGCGCGGACCAGGGAGCGAACGGCGACGACGCCTTCTGGTCGCGCGGTCTCACGTTCGCCCGCGGTCGCTCCCTAGTGTTGAGGCTCTCGGCAAACCGCAATGACTCAACCCTTGTGCGCTGGCGACACTTGGGTGACTCCTGGGCAACCACTCGGTCTGCGCTATCGCGTTGATCTGCCCTTCGACTCCCCCCGAGCTATCGGGTTGGGGACGAAACATTCGCCCCAAGGTTCGCGGTCCGCGCCGAGGATCACGAGCGTTCCAATCGCTGGCGCACCGGGCCGCGTTCGTCGAGCGGCCGCTGATCGAGGTCGACGCCCGGCGGATCGCGGTGGCGATTCGGACGACGACGCGGGAGACGGCGGGCGTTCCGGGCCTCTGCGCGAGCGGCCTGTGGCTCGAGCGCCGCGCTGTCGCGTAGGTGTCGATGAACGTCGAAGGACTCGACCGCGTGAGCCTGCGGTTCTGCCCTGATGCCGGTACCCGACCCCTAACCCTGACGCCAGCGCGCCGACTTGCGGCTATTTCGCGCCAGTCCCGAAGTACTTGAACGTTGGGGTGATCGCGCGTTGCAGGCTCACGCGCTCTGGACTGCTCCACGGCCCGCACGACTCGATGAGCGTGTGGATGCACCTTCGTTTCTCCATCCCGACCGTGTATTCGTCATACACCCAGCCGACGTCGAGAAAGCCAGAGCCTCCCCGGTAAACAGTCACGCTGGCGTCTGCGGTCGTGGTCGTTGAATACGTCACGTTCCACCCGACAGAGCTAGAAATCTCCCCATCGGTAAAACCCACGTTCCCGCTGACGCTGAGGCTAATGCTCACGGCATACGCGCAACCGATCGTGACCGTCGATCGCTGCTTGGTCGCGTAGTTGCATGCCTTCCAGTCGCCGCTGCCTAGACCGTGGTACTCCTTGTTCACAGCACGGTACTGCGTGCTCACCGTTGGAATGAGATGCGGCGTGGCTGCCTCGGTCGGAACCGGACTAGCGAGAGTGCCCGCAACCGGCAGCAGCGTCGCCCAGACCACGAGCGCGCGTCGAAATGACATCTTTCCGGAAACCTGGCCTTTCGGAATTTGGCGACTGGATTGCCACCTTAACACCGAACCGGTGTGATCAGACCGCTGCTCGTCGCGAACCAGATCGTCACGACCGCCCGGAGCGATGTCGTTGCGATGCGCCAATTGCAGCGACGTCGAATTCCGTCTTGAGGTCATCGCTTCTGTTCGAAGCGCTTGCAGAAGCGCTGCACGCACGAGCATGCTATGGAGCCGCCTGTCTGGCGACTGGGATCGTTCCGGCTTGAGCGAGCCGACGATCGCGTTCACGCGAGGATGTCGCACAAACCACTCCAGACTGGAGTGCGTCGATTGGTCGTGGGACACCACCATGTGGAGGGGGCAGAACCGTAGGGAATTGGGACAGCGGGCCGCGAATGCGTCATTTGGGAATGGTGCCTCCCACCGTTGACCGCACAACAACCCCGCCGCCGTGGCGCTCGCTGCCGCCGCCTGGTCGCCCGGGCGCCAGCCGTCAGTCGCGCTTGCAGGGATCTAGCAAGCGCTCGCTCCTCCTTGACGTGAAACCAGGGCTGCGAGGCGGTCGTCGACGTCTCGATCGCTGGGTTGCTCGAGCGAGACCTGGCGTTGGCGATGAGCGGGGCTGCAACGTTCCGTCACGTCGGTCCTGCCTGTCATTGTGCCCAGCAGCCAGTCGGACGACGCTTCCCGCCTGAAACGGCGACCGGCTGGCTCATGCTGGTCGGTGGACGAGCCGCTCGGCCCTCCGCCGCGCGATTCGCTCTACTGCGTGTTGCCGGCGCGGAAGTATTCGATGTAGTCGGCGACGGAGCGCTCGAGGTCCCACTCCGGCCGGTAGCCGGTGTCCTCGTGCAGCCGGGTGATGTCGAGGTAGGTCGGCGGCACGCTGGAGCCGGGCTCTAGCTCGAATGCAAACTCGGGCACGACGGACTTGATGGCGGCGATCACCTCGGCGTTGGTGGTCATCCCGCCTGCGCCGACGTTGTAGGTCGCGTGCGTGAGCGTGTCGGCCGTCTGCAGCAATGCGGTCGCCCGGCCGAGGTCGTGGACGTAGCAGAGGTCAAGGCCGTCGTCGGCTTTGAGCCGCCCGCCGACGCCGGAGAGGTCGACCGGCGTGCCCGTCGCTGCGGCGTGGATGAACTGCGGCGCGGGAAAGGCGAAGTTCGGGAGGTGCCCCAGCGGTCCCCACGCCCCGCTGATGCGCAGGTGAATGATCTCCAGGCCGGTGGCCCCGGCGAGGTGATGACCCAGCAGTTCGCTGATCTTCTTGAACGTCGGGATGACGTGCGGGGCGGTGAGCGGCACCGGTAGTTCCTCGCTCAGGGCGCCGGTGCGAGACAGACCGGCATAGACGCCGATCGTGCTGGCCAGGCTGACGCGCTTGACGCCCCACTCGTGGGCGACCTCAATGATGTTGAAGAGCCCACCGAGTGCCTCGCGCGCGGCCTTCACGGGAGCTTCGTCTGGGTTGGGTGGCCACGGCATCGAGCCGGCCATGTGAACGATTCCGGTGATCGCGTGGTCGCGGCCGATTGCTCGCAGGGCATCCAGGTCTTTGACATCCGCTTGCACGGCTGTCACTGGTGCGCTGAAGCGTCCGTCCGGGATCTGGGGACGGCGGCGCTGAACGAGCACGCACTCCTCGCCGGTGTCGAGCAGCGCCTGCACGGTGGCGCTGCCGATGTGGCCGAGCCCTCCGGTGATCAAGATCATCATCGCTCCTAGTCGTCGATTTCGCTGATCATCAGTATACCTGACGATCAGCGTCGCGATAGGCTCAGGCAGATGCGAACCGGCGGTGACAACCGGAGCACGGACGGGCCGACGACTGGGCTATCTGTTCAAGCACGCAGAGAGACTGATGGGCGAGCTGCGCGTCGAGGCGCTGGCACCCTTCGACATCAATGCACGCGATCTCGGGGTGCTGCTGCTGATCGACAGTAGCGAGCCGGCCTCCCAGCACCAAATCGCGCAGCGCCTTGGCGTCGACCGCACCACGATAGTCGCCATCATCGACGCGCTCGAGGCCAAGGGCATCATCGCCCGCCACCCCGACACCGAAGATCGCCGTCGCCACGTGGTCGGGTTGACCCCAGCCGGCCAGGACATCCTGCGTCAGGCGAACCGTAGCCAGCGACGCGGCCGAAGCCGAGCTGCTCTCTCCACTCAGCCACGGAGAGAGCGAGCAGCTGCGGGATCTGTTGGCCTGAGTCCTCGCCTGCTCTGAAACATCTCGGGCGACTCCAGGACGATCTCTTTCGTCGCCGAACACCCCCCGGTAAGAGGCCGACCTCACGATCGCTCCGCCGCGCGCCTGCGACCATCCGCCCCGGACCCGCGTTAACGTCCAGAGGTGTTTGTCGATGCCGATGCCGGCAGCCCTCCTACGCGCGGATAGGGCGTCTTCGCCGTCGCTCCCGACGTCGTCGACGTGGTCGACGTCGTGAAGCCGCGTCGGGCCCCGAGCTCTGCGCAATGCAGGGCACGTCAGCCCGCGAGGGAGGTGCGCGTCGTGGTGCGACAGCGGGTGCGCCGAGGCGCGGCCCGCTTCGGGACTTGGTTCTGAAGAGCGGGGTGGCGCGCGTGTCACTCCCGGCTCGGCGATGTGTCACTGCCAGACGCCTCGCGGGTCCGCGGATACCCAGCCTACGACCGTGACCGTTGCTACGGGGAGTGATCGATGCTGACGGCAACGCCGCTGGCGAGCGTCTGATAGACGACGCAGTAGCGCTCGGTCAGCGAGAGCAGCTTCTCGAGCTGCTCCTCGCTCGCGTTGCCGTCCAGGTCAAAGATGAGCCGGATGGCGCGGAAACCGACCGGCGCCTCGCCGGTCTTGTCAACGCCGAGCGTCCCACGAAAGTCGAGATCACCCTCGGCCCTGACGGTCCCCGACACCGGAATCTCCAGCGACGTGGCGACCGACCTCAGCGTCACCCCGGCACACGCGACGAGGGCCTGAAGCAGCATGTCACCGGAGCAGGCCAGCGCGCCTGATCCGCCCGTCGCCGGATGGAGCCCTGCCTCAACGAGGGCCCTGCCGGTCGCAACGGAGCATGAGATCGCCTGCTCGTCGAGCTTCCCGGTTGCTGTCAGGGTGATGAGCGCGGACGCGGGCTCGCTGCGATAGCCCTCCTTGAGGGGGCGCTGAATCGTCTGAAGCTCGGCGCGGTCCACGCCGCCACGATATCGCGGGATGCACGAGTCTGGACAGGATGGCTCTCCGGGAGGCTGCCGGACCGGTCCTCCACGGTGATGCCGAATCGCCCGTGCAAAGCTTCTATCGAGTGCCGTCACTGGCGCCGCGAGACACGTGCCGCCCCCGGATCCGCGCGGAGCGGGTGCGGCGCGGACCGATGCACCTCGGAACGGAAAGCAGGTGCAGTGCGAGCCGGGAGACCGTGCGAGCCGGACCGGTGTCGGCGGGCGACCCCCTCGCGTAGGCGGCCTCCGTCCTGTTGAAGCTCTCAAGCTGAGGCTACCGGTTGTCGGTTAGTAGGTCCATCGTGGCCGGACCGGAGCCTGTCCCGACGATCGCCAGTGCGTAACAGATTGTGTTGGTCGGACACGCCACGCTCAGCACCGCCTTTACCGTGCCGGGCAGTTGGGCGTGCTGCCATGTGTGGCCTGCGTCGGTCGACTGGGCGAGGAAGCCCTGCGCGGTGGCGAGGTTGAATGCGCCGCTGGCGTTCGGCGGCGGGACGGTACCAAAGCTCCAGCAGTCTGTGGTAATCGGGCAGGAAAAGCCGGAGTCGGGGAAGCTCGCGGAGGTTGTGAGCAGATCGCCGGTCTGGGTGCTCGGCGCACCGGTGGCGGAGACCTCGGCCCAGGTGACGCCGTCATCGCTTGAGGTGAGGACGCTACCCGCCGGCGATGGTCCGCCGGACGCGCTGGTGATGCAGAACCCGGAGCTGTTGCACGCCACCGATTCCAGGGCGTTCGTGTCGGCGGGCAACGTCGCGGCGGTCCAAGTGACCGCTGCGTCGGTGCTGTAGGCGCCGGCTGCGGCTCCTCCCAGAACAGGGCTCCCGGAACCGGTTAGAACGCAATCGCCGCTACAACCGGTAACCACGCAATCGCCGCCACCTGTGCACGTGAGGCCATTGGGGACCAGATCGGCGGGGAGCGTTCCCTGGATCCAGGTCTGACCGCCGTCGGAGGTCGTGAGCGAGAAGCCGGCGAGGGTGCCTGACTCGTCAAGGGTGGTCACCACCGCGATGCACTCGTCGGCCGAGACGCAATCGAGGGCAGTGGGGTAGCTGCCCGAGGTGAGCTCACTGGGTGCGGTTTGGGACGACCAGGTCTGACCGCCGTCGGAGGTCTCGAGGAAGACGGGCCCACCCGCGGAGTCGAGCCCGAGGAGCGCACAGGTCGAGACGCTGACGCAGGAGAGGCTCGCAGATGACACCGAGACGGGCAAGTCGACGGCCGTTTAGCTGTTGCCGCTATCCGTCGTCGCCTCGATCTTGACGACGATCGGCGGCGATGCAGAAGTCTTTGGAGGCGAGTAACTCGAAGGAGGCGGGCCACTCGGAGCCATGCCAAGCGCATAACAGGTGCTAGCCGACGGGCACGTCATCTCCGATGACGGCAACCCGTCCCCCGAGCCCAGCCCCGGAAGCATCTGCCAGCCGGCTGACACCGTCCAGGCCAACCAGGTAGCGCAGAACGATCACCTCACGCTGGCGTGACGGCAGCGACTGCAGCGCGGCGCTCAGCGTCAGGCGGAGCACGACGGCATCAGTTGGGTCGGCGTGGGCGGGCGGCTGCGGTGCGAGTGGGCCAGGGCGGGACAGGTGGCTGATCGCCTCGTTTACCGTCACCCTCATCACCCATGCCTTGCGCCAAGTCGCACCGCCAATCTTGCGCCAACGGACGTGGGCCTTGGCGAGGGCTTCGAGTGCTGCGTCCTCAGCCGAGGGCCGGTCGCCGCTCATCCGCAGCGCAAGGCCGACCGCCTTTGGGAATACGCGCCGAAAGAACGCTTCGTAGTCCTCGGCCAATCCAGAATCCGCCGGTTTGTGGCGGAGTCCGTGCTGGATTCGTTGGCTTGCGGGACGCATCAACCTGTATAACCCTGCGCCGATCGGTTTTGGATGACAAGGGAGAGCGGCAACGCGCTCGTTACACCGCTCGGGCCCATTAGCTGACGCAGACACGGGCGCCATAGCGTCCGCGCAAAGGAGCGATGGCGCATCGCTGGGCAGGGCCCTGCAGCTCGCCACAAGCGTGACCAACGAGGCCGTGGCTGCAACGGAAATCCGCAACCGCCCTGCGCGCCGCGCTTTGCGAGACCGTCCACGCGAGCTGTCGAGATGCGCGTGCGGTCCTGACGCAGAGCTTGGCGCTGAAATTGCAACATGCCGCCAGCGCGGCGGCCGAAGCGGGCGGCGGCCGAGCGCGGCAGATCGCGACGCACCCGCTGTGTGCGTGTGAACCGAATCGTCAGCTGCTGCTAGACCCGCTTGGCTCGCCCGTTCCGAAGCCCGGGAGGTGGCAGACCGACGAGCGTGCTAAAAGGCGGGTGATTGGATGTCGATCCAGGCGGGGAGCACGAACGACACGCCGGTCTGGGTCACGGTAGTGCCGGGCCGCGCGGTTTGCCCAGCGTGAGGTGGTCGAGTCCGGGAAGCTGCTGACTCCGTGGGCTCGCATGTACTCGGCGGCCTGGCGGGAACTGCCGCTCTGTGGCGGCACCGTTGGCGGTAGTCGCGGCTGGGTTGCTGCCAGGCACCAGCTGGAAGCACGCATTCTGGGCGGCCTGGAAGGCCGGTGACCGCGGGTTGATTCCGGAATTGGAGCTGAGCGAGATGCTGCCGGAGCTGCCCGGGTCCGGGAATTGGTCACCCCGTGGCCGCGCTTGCAGTGCGCGAACTTGACACCGAAAGCCGCCGAGCTGGAGGGGCTGTTGGAGCTGCTGATGGGTTTGCTGGATAAGTGCCGCCGGCACGGAGTCCGGTCGGCGCACCTTGACGTGGGGCGACTTAGGGGGTGCTAGTGGGCGGACGGCGTTGGGACGGCTGCGGTCGGTGCGCTGTCGGCGCTCACCGGACCGTCAGGGTTGCTTGCGGTCACCTGCACGCGCAGCTCGTGTGCCTCGTCGCTTGGCTGCACTGTGTAGGTGGATGTGCTCGCGCTGCTGATGCTCGTCCAGGTGGAGCCGTCCGGAGAGCTCTGCCACTGGTAGACGTAGGATGTCAGGGAGCTCGTCCAGGTGCCGGTCGTGGCGTGCAGCGTGTCGCCGAACAGCGCGGTGCCGGTGATTTTCGGCAGCGAGCTGTTGACCGGCGGCACGGCGACCACGGCCACCGTCGGGGTGCTGTCCGCGCTCGCCAGGCCGTCGACGTTGCTCGTGGTGATCTGCACGCGCAGCTCGTGCCCCTCGTCCGCGACCTGGACCGTGTACTTGGCGGCGCTCGCGCCGATGATATTCGTCCAGGTGACGCTGCCGTCGGCGGAGGACTGCCACTGGTAGGTGTAGGTGTTGCCGGGGTTCGTCCAGGTGCCGTGCGTAGCGCTCAGCGTGGCGCCGCGTTTGGCGGTGCCGCTAAGCGCCGGGGCGAGCGTGTTGACCGGCGGCAAGGCGGCGACCGTCGCGGTCATGTTCGAGGCGGCGGACACGGCGTCGGCCGTGTTCGTCGCGGTCACGAGCACGCGCAGCATGTCGCCCTCGTCGGCGACCTGGACCGTGTACTTGTTGGACTTCGCGCCGGTGATGTTCGCCCAGTTGAGGGTGCTGTCCTGGCTTCTCACGTACGCTCGCTGCGGGCGCTTGCCTGCCGCCGATGCCTGCTTGCCTGTCGGCGCGGTTCGCTTGGCCTGCCCGAGGGCGCTTGAGCCGGCGCCGGCGCGCTGCCACTGGTAGCTGTATTTCAGGCCGGCGCCCGCCCAGGTGCCTGTCGTGACGCTCAGCGTGTCGCTGCGCTTGGGCGTGCCGGTGAGCGCCGGCGCAAGCGTGTTGGTCGGCTCGTTGCCGGCCACGACCGCGGTCGGGTCGCTGTCGGCGTTCGTGTAGCCGTTCGCGTTGGTGGCCGTGACCTGAAGGCCCATCATGAAGCCGACCTGGGCGCCAGTCAGCTTGATGGTGGGTTGCGTGGCGCCGGTGATGTTCTGAAAGACGGTCCCGTTCGAGGACGTCAACCACTGGTACTTGTAGCTGGTGGCGCCTGACCACGTGCCGGGCTTGGCGCTCAGCACGTCGCCTTGCGTGAGCGTGCCCGCGACCGTCGGCGAACTGACATCATGCGGGCTGTTTGACAGGACCGCCCCCGCCCACTTCGAGGTCGCGGTCCCGGTACCGTACTGGTCCTTTGCGGTGACGATGACCTCCAGGAAGTAGCTGACGTCGCCCGCCGCCGGCTTGTAGGTCTTGGCGCTCGCCCCGGCGATGGCTGTGTAGGTGCCGCCGGCTTGCGGGCTGCGCTGCCACTGGTAGCGGTAGGAGCTTGGGGCCGGCGCCCAGGTGCCGGTCGAGGCGCTCAGCGTGTCGCCCTGTTGCACGGTGCCGGTGATTATCGGCGCGATGCTGTTGACCGGCGCGATGCCGCCGGCGACCGGCCCCACGGCGGCGCTCGTGGCGCTCGTGGTCCCGTAGCTGTCGGTGGCTGAGACGACGACCTGCAGGTACTTGCCGAGGTCTGTGGCGATGGGCGTGTAGGTGCTCGTGGTCTCGCTGGCGAGGCTCGTAAACGTGCCGCTCGCGCTGGCGGCCTCCTGCCACTGGTAGGTGACCGGCGGCGAGGCCGGCGTCCAGGTGCCGGCTGTGGCGCTCAGCTGCTGGCCCTTGGCGGGCGTCCCGGCGATGGCCGGCAGGGTCGAGTTGACGGGCGCCAGCCCGCCGGTGACCGGGCCGACGGCGGCGCTGGTGGCGCTCGTGGTCCCGTAGCTGTCGGTGGCTGAGACGACGACCTGCAGGTACTTGCCGAGGTCTGTGGCGATGGGCGTGTAGGTGCTCGTGGCCTCGCCGGGGATGCTCGTAAACGTGCCGCTCGCGCTGGCGGCCTCCTGCCACTGGTAGGTGACCGGCGGCGAGGCCGGCGTCCAGGCGCCGGGCGAGGCGCTCAGGTTCTGGCCGTTGGCGGGCGTCCCGGCGATGGCCGGCGGCCTGCTGTTGACCGGCGCCCCAGATGCGACCGCGCCGGTCGGAGCCGAGGCGGCAGTGGCGCTTCCCTGCGCGTTTGAGGCGCTGACGAGCACCTCAAGCTCAGCGCCGAGGTCGCCGGCGCCCGGCGTGTAAGCGCTCGCGGTCGCGGTCGTGATCGGCGCCCACGTTTGCCCTGAATCGGTCGAGCGCTGCCACTGGTAGCTATAGCTGTCGCCAACGCCCGTCCAGGTTCCGGTGCTGGCAGACAGTGCGCTTCCCTCTTGCGGGCTGCCGGAGATGCTCGGCGGGGTTTGGTTGACCGGGGCGCTCTGGCCCGCGGTGAGCGTGAAGTCATAGCCGTAGGTGGTGCCGTCGGCGTTCTCGGCCACCAGCCGGTAGTGGTAGCTGTCGCCTGCCTGCAGCCCGGCGATCGTGACCTGAGCCAGCTGCGGCGCGCTGGAGGAGCCGACATCGACCGTGGCGGTCTGCTGACCGTAGGCGCTGGTCGTGCCGTACTGGATGAAGACGCTCGTATCCAGGCCGTTGGGGTAGACGCCGGCGCTCACCCGGGTGCCCGAGCTGGTCGTGGTCGTGGCGTAGGTGCCGTAGGCGCCGGGGCCGCCGATGCCGGGCGCACCGGCCACGACGTCGCCGGAGATCGAGCCGTTGCCGGTCGGGCCGTCATAGCCGGGGCCGGCCTGGCAGAGATAGTTGCCGCAGCTGCCGTTCTGGCCGCTTGAAGGGTCGTTGAGGGAAGCGGCGTTGGCGTAGGCCCACTGGGGTGGGGCCGGATTGGCGTTCTGTGCCTGCGTGAGCGCGTAGTAGGCGGCGGTCAGCGGCGAGGCGAGGCTCGTGCCGCCGACAGCGAACCAGCCCGAGTCCCCACCGGTCTGGTAGGAGTCATACACGCGCAGCCCCGTATTGGGGTCAGCGTCGGCGGAGATGTCGGTCGAGGTGCGCCCCGCACAGCCCGAGTCGGTCTGCCAGGCCGGCTTCTGCTCTGAGTTATCACAGCCCGAGCCGGTGCCATACCAGGTGCCCTGCCACTGATAGCCCCACGCCGACTCGCTAAAGCCGCGCGGAGCGCTCGCGCTCACCGAGCTGGGCGAAAGCGACGTGCCGCCGACAGAAGTCACGGTCGGGAGCGAGGCGGGATAATAGGCGGCGCCGTTGCCCCACCAGCCGCTGTCGCCGGCGGAGGCCACGATTGCGGTGCCGGGATAGCTCCAGCCCGACAGCCCGGCGGCGCTCGGCCCGGCCCAGCTGTTTGACACCTGCTGAGCGCCGAGCGCCACGGCCTCTGCCTCGGCGGCGTTCAGGTCGTTGAGGTAGTTGGAGTTGGCTTCGACGAGCGTGATGTGGCAGTTGGGGCACAGGGCGGAGACGGCGTCGAGGTCAAGGGAGATTTCAACCGCCCAGTCGGGGTCGGGCGCGGGATAGCTCGTGCCGCCGGACTCGTTGACCTTCTCAAAGCAGCCGTTGGCGGTGCTGCAGACGGGCAGGCCGTAGCTGGCGCGGTAGGTGGCCAGGTCAGACTCGGCGTTGGGGTCATCGTAGGCGTCGACGATCGCGACCGTGTCGCCCACCCCGGCGGTCTGCGAGAGGTAGGCGAGGTCGTAGGCCTGCTGCAGGTAGCCGGGCGTGCCGGCAGCGGGCTCAGCAGCGCTCGCGGGCGTGCTTGCAAGCGCAGCCAGCGGCGAGTTAAACGGGTTGTGTGCGCCCGAGACGGTGCGCGCGGACTCGATCTCCGAAACCGGCCTCAGCGCGAGTGCCTGGCCGTTTGCCGCGCTGGTCAGCAGCGTCGCCAGGCAGCTCGCGCGCCCGGCGCTCGGCCCGGCGCAGACGTTCTTGGCGCTCAGCTGGCCGGCGTCAGAGGCGCCGGTCAGCGAGTCGGTCGCGGTGGCGAGCGCCGAGGATGAGGACGGCCCCTGCATCAACCCGGCAGCACGGACGGACCCGGTCAGCGCCCAGAGCGCGGCGAAGAGCACCAGCACTCCGACGGCGAGCGTATTCGTGCAGTGGTGATACCGAGAGCTGGGCATGGGCAGGTCTCCTCATGGATGTGGATGTGTGGTGCCAGCGCAGGCGTGATCGCACACGCGTGGCGCGCCATCACCCGCCGACGAAGACCAGAAGTCAGCAGTAGCGCTCGCATCCACTACGACCACCGCCGGTGGTCGCCGACCATCGCAAGACGCACGACGGCGCGACACGCACGAAAGCGAACCTGACAGACTCATATCGGGTTCATCGGCACCGAACGCCGCCTTGATTCGTGGTCAACCCGTCCGCGGGCGTGCTAGACAAATGGTCGACCAGGGAACTCGACGCATCCACGTTGAAGCGGACGGGGAGGACGCGGAGTCAACCGAGCGTCCAGTCCAGCGCCTTCAGCCAGCCACAGTCGACCAGCGCGCCTATCCACCCTGGTAGCAAGAGCGCGGCCCGCTCCCATTCAGCGGGGCTAAGGTTCAAGGCCCGGCTGCGCCGTTAGACCAACTACTCAACGACTGACCCCGGAGGTGCAGTGTGAACGAACGCCGAGGTCCGCGAGCAGGAACGCGACCAGCGTGGACCGCATCGCGTTGCCGCGATCGGCGTGCACCATCAGGCTGCCAGTCGTGATCTGCTCCTGCTCGCACGCATGCGCGATCAGCGCTTTGGCGACCTGCTTGTCCTCGCGATACTAGATCGTCCAAGGCGACGACGTAGCGGCTGAAGATGTCGAGGATCAAGTGCAGCTGATAGTGGGTCCACTTCGCGGGGCCTTTCAGCTTGCTGATGTTCCAGGACTCGTCGAGCGGCGCTGCGCGAGCGATCTACCAGGAGCTGGCTCGACGCCGCGTGGCCGCGCGTCGAGGCTGGCCCTGTCGCGCGGCGCGTTCAGCGTTGAGAAGGCAGCGGGGAATGTTCTGGCCGTAGTTGTGGGAGAAACAGTTGGCCATTTGACAGATAGAGCGCCGTAACGCGAAATGGCGCGCGGAGCGGCCGGCCGACCCCGATTGAGAGCGCTCGGGTTGGCGAGGGAGCCGGCGACGCCCCACATCGAAGGCCACAGGAGGGTCTCCTTGGCGCTGATACGCGGCCGCGCTGGGCACCGTCGCGTGCCCGACCCGACGGCCCGGCTTCGAACATCGACAGACGTCGAGCGCTGTTACCGACTATTTGTTGAGCGCGCCCAACGACCAACGACAGATTGACCACGAATCTCGGCCGTGGTTCATGCCGATGAGCCCGATATGAGCCAATCGGGTTTGGTTTCGTGCGCAACGCGGGTGGTGATCGCCCTGTGCGCGCTGCTCGCGCTGAGCGCCGCGCCGGCGCTCGCCTCGCCCGTGATCCAGACCGTCGCCGGCAACGGCTTGGGGTCCGGCTACAGCGGCGACGGCGCTCCGGCGACGCAGGCGATGATCAACACGCCCCAAGGGGTCGCGGTCGCGCCCGACGGCGGTTTTTACATCGCCGATGCGGCCAACCAGCGGATCCGCTACGTGGCCCCGGACGGCACGATCTCGACGTTCGCCGGCGCCGGCGTCAGCGAGTCGCTGTACAGCGACGACATGCTGAATAGCTCGCCGCTGCCGGCCGCGTACTTCCCGCTCGACGGCACGTTGTCAGACGTCATCTCCGCTGGCCCGGCGCTGGCTAGCGACGGGCCGAGCTTTACCAGCGCCAGCCCCGCGCTGTGGGCCGGCACGAGCTACGCGAGCTTCTCGGGCTCGGGGCAGTACCTGCAGCTGTCCTCAAACCCGCTGTCTGACGCGAGCGCTTTCACGTTCTCCGTTTGGCTTCACTGGAACGGGGGCGCGGCCGGGCAGCGCGTCTTCGATTTTCAGTCAAGCACGGGTGAGGAGATGTTCCTCACTCCCTCGGACGCGAACGGACGGCTTGAATTTGGCCTGATCAGCGGCGGGACCGAGCAGGACCTGGAGGGGCCGAGCCCGTACGGCGGCAACAGCTCGTGGCTGGGGACGGGGCTGGTATCACGTCGCGGTGACGCTCAGCGGCTCTGACGCGACGCTCTACGTGGACGGCTGGCCGGCGGCGAGCAGCTCGTCGTTCACAGCGCCGGACCTCACCGCGATGAGCACGGTGACGCTCGGCGGCTCGCCGTCGGGCGGCGACTTTCAAGGCGCCGAGGCGGAGGCGAGCTTCTATGAAAGCGCCCTGGACGCCGACGCCGTCAGCGCGCAGTACGAGGCCGGCGCGCTGAACCGCTGCCCGTACCCGACCGACCCCTGCGGCGACGGCGGCCCCGCCGCCCAGGCGCATTTCGGTGACCCCGACGGCGTCGCGCTGGCCCCCAACGGCGACCTCTACATCGCCGATAACCACGATTACCGCGTGCGCATGGTGCCCGCGCAGAACGAGACCCTGTACGGGATTGCGATGACCGCGGGCGACATCTACACGGTCGCCGGCGACGGTGTCGACGGCGACTCGGGCGACGGCGGCCCGGCAACCAGCGCCTCGATCGCGCAGTCGGAGACCGACGCCGTTTCCGCCGACGGAACCCTGTATATCGCCGAACTGGACAGCGGCGTCGTGCGCAAGGTCGCCCCGGACGGCACCATTTCGACGCTCGCCAGGGGTATCTCCAACGCGCTCGGGATCGCCGTCGACGGCTCAGGCAACGTGTATGTGGCGGCGATGGTCGCTCAGGAGGTGGACAAGATCGCCCCGAACGGGACGGTCAGCGTGATCGCCGGCTGCGTCGTTTCACCGTGCGACGCAAACCCGCTTGACTCAGGCCCGGCGACGAGCGCAGCACTCAACGACCCGCACGGGTTAGCACTCGGGCCGGATGGCAGCGTCTACTTCTCAGACCGCGGCAACCATGTGATCCGCGCCGTCTCCCCCGCCGGCACGATCACCACGGTCGCCGGCGACGGCACCGCCGGCTTCTCCGGCGACGGCGGCCCCGCCACCGCGGCGCAGCTCAACTACAACGAGGCGCTCGCCGTTGGCGCCGATGGCAACCTTTACCTGGCCGACACGCTCAATAACCGCATCCGCGAAGTGTTCGTCGATATCGGCCCGCCGTCCGTCGCGATCACGAGCGCCACCCCGAGTCAGACCGCCACGAGCGCGCTGATCAGCTACATCGAGCAGGGCGACGTGACGAGCACCTCCTGCAGGCTCGACTCAGCGCCGGTGCCGTGCACGAGCACGCAGGCCGAGCTCAGCTCCCTGAGCGCCGGTCAGCACACGTTCACGGTCTCAGCCGGCGCGGACGGCGCCAGTGCCAGCGCCGCCGTCTCCTGGAGCGTCAGCGGACCGGGCATCAACATCACCTCACAGCCCTCTGACTCGGTGTCCACGAGCGCGCTGGTCGCCTACAGCGAGTCGGGCATCGTCGCCGCCACCGCCTGCGCACTCGACGGAGCGCCGGTGCCCTGCACAAGCGCGCAGGCGTCGCTGTCTGAGCTGAGCGCCGGTCAGCACACGTTCACGGTCACCGCCAGCGGCGCCGGTCAGAGCGCCACGGCCACTGCCTACTGGACCGTGTTCGCGTTGCCCGCGGTCGCCTTCACGCATACGCCATTTGACTCGACCGCCACGAGCGCGGTGATCTCCTACACGGAGTCGGGCACCGTCGCCATCACCACCTGCAAGCTCGACTCAGCGAGCGTGCCGTGCACGAGCGCGCAGGCGTCGCTTCAGGGCCTGGGCGCCGGTCAGCACACGTTCACGGTCTCAGACGGCGCGCCCGACGGCACGAGCTCTAAGACGATCACCGCGATCTGGACCGTGCTCGCGCCGCCCGCGGTCGCCTTCACCCACACGCCTTCTGACTCGACCGCCACGAGCGCGCTGATCTCCTACACGGAGTCCGGCGATGTCAGCGCCACCATCTGCGCGCTCGACGACGCGCCGGTGCCCTGCACCAACTCGCAGGCGTCGCTCTCCGGTCTGAGCGCCGGCCAGCACACGTTCACAGTCACCGCGAACGCGCCCGACGGCACGAACTCGCCGACCATCACCGCCACCTGGACCGTGCTCGCGCCGTCCGGCCCCACGTCCCCGTCCGGCCCCACATCCCCGCCCCCCGTCCGGCCCCACATCCCCGTCCGGCCCCACATCCCCGTCCGGCCCCACATCCCCGTCCGGACCTAGCCACCCTTCCTCCGGCGGAAGCTCCTCGTCAACCTCTGGCGGCACGCCGTCGACCAGCGCTCCGAGCGCCAAGGCGCTCGCGCGCCCACTCGCCGCTCACGGCAAGAAGAGCGTCTCCTATCGTCTTGACGCCTCGCAGAGTCAGGCGCCGGGCGCACGCATTCTCACCTACGTCTGGTATGTCGGCTCGCGCGTGGTCGCGCGCGGGGCGCGCGTGCAGGTGACGCTCAAGGCGGGCCAGCGGGTCCGCTACCGGCTCGTCATCACCACCAGCGCTCACGCCACCGCGCAGGCCACGCTCACGCTCGCCGCCAGCTAACGCACAAGTATCCCTCCCCCCGGAAGGACTCAACCACCATCAACGCCTGTTAAGAATATTATCTACAGGGAGCCACAAATTAGCGTATCTTGCGGGGATACGGATCCCATCCTTTATGAGTGGATTCCAAGCAGGCTACCTCGCGGATCGGGACAGCTACCCAAGGAGGCGCGCCAGCTCGTGCAGATCAGTCCCGGCGCAAGGCGCGCGGGCGTGGCGCGAAGCGCAAGCTGAAGGCCGCCGCAGCACTGGAAGAGTGGGAGGCTTTCTGCGAGAAGGTCGTCGTCCAGATCAAGCAGCGGGTCGCAGGGACAAACGGCCGCGCTGACCATCGCGCGGCCGGTTCGTCTCTCAAGAATCTGTTGTAGGGAGACGGGGAGCCGCAGGCTGCTATGCGGGAGTGTCGGAGGAGCTGTGTAAGGGAATCGAGGTCGCGCTGCTGCGGACCGCTCAGGAGGCACTCGCGAACACAGCCAAGCACGCTCGAGCCAACCGCGTCGGCGTGACGCTCTCCTACATGGGCGACGTCGTCACGCTCGACATCCGCGACGACGGCATTGGCTTGCCCACGAGCGCGTCGACGACGTACCCAGCGAGCGCGGAGGGTTCGGGCTGACGGCCATGCGCCAGCGAGCGTGATCGTCCTGACCACCCATGACACCGACGGCGACGTTCTCCGCGCGATCGAGGCAGGAGCCACCGGCTACCTGCTCAAAGACGCCCTCAAGGACGAACTGTTCCGCGCGGTACACGCCGTCGCGCGAGGCGAGGCGGCGCTCGCCCTCTCGATCGCCACGCGACTCGTCGACCAGATGCGCACGCCGACCAGCGACATCGTCAGCCCACGGGAACTCGAGGTGCTCAGCCTCGTCGCTTCAGGCGCGAACAACCGCGAGGCCGCGGTCGGAGCGTGCGCTGCTGGATCGGCATTGCGACGTGTCCTGGCCACCGACCTTGGACCCCGTGCCGACGCGGCCATGAACGGGACGCGTTCGCTGTGCAGGTTCAATCGATGCGGAGTCTCTCCTCGCCGATGAACACGCGGTCGCCCGGGCGAACCTCACAGCGTCCAACGCGCCGCCCGTTGACGATCGTGCCGTTGGTCGAATCGAGATCTTGAAGCACCCACTTCCCGTCGCGAAAGATGAGTCGCGCGTGGCGCCGCGAGACGCTGAGGTCGGAGAGAACGATGTCGCAGCCGCGGTGGCGTCCGACCAGCAGCTCTTGGCGCTCGCCGCCCCAGTCAAGCGCCAGTAACGTGCACGCCTCGGCCGCCTCGTCGCCGAGCATGCTTCCGATGTGATCCAATACGTTGCTTACGGTGCTTGACAGCCGCGTCCGCAGGGCCGAGCGTGACGCTCGAAAGTCGAGATCGCCAACCAGTCCACGCGGGTCGATAATGCGCCCTCGCAGAACGTGATCAAGGCGACACGCGAGTGTCTCCTCGCTGATGAGGCCGTCCGCGTAAGCAGCGGTCAGCTTGCGAGCGAGCTGCCTGCGAGAAGACCCGGCGCCGAGCATTCCGCGGATTCTCCCGCCGGACAAGGTCAATGTCTATCCCTACCGCGCCTCGGATCGGCCGCTGCCTTCCGACACGCAACGCCCGAGAGCCGTTCGACTTCTGATCTGAGGCACGTGAGGCCTGGTCGGCGCCGGCCGTTCGTGTGCAGCTACGGCAGTAGCTGAAAAGCGTCGCGGTCGTTCGGTTTGACGGCGGCGAAGTGGCGGCGGTCGAGTGTCACTACTATTTCGGCGCCGATGCGCTCGGCGAGCGCGATCACGTTGGCGTCGGTGCCGCCAAGTGGAAAGTCGGCATAGGTCGTCACGAGTTGCGCCATGCGGGCGAAGTCCTTCGCGCGGCAGGTCTCATGGTCTTGGTCATCGGCGTCGGCCGCGGCGCAGTCACGAGGCATGACGACGAGGGATCGCTGTTGCGGGGACGTTACGCCGGTGCTATACGACGTTCGGTGGGTCGGTCTCGGGGAAGCTCGAGGCTGCCGGATTGGCCGAGGTTGTCTCGGGACCTTGCTGTGCTGGCCAGTTGAACTGATCGGAGGTGTCCTTGCGGGTTGATCTACAGCTGGCTCCGGCGCGAAGACGCCGGCACGCCCGACGGCCAACGCCGCGCTTGGCGCTCCGACCGCCGTCGCAGCGGCGCCGTGTGCTGTGGGGCAGGTGGGTGGCGTCGTCGGCAGTGGTGGTGGTGGCGCTCGCGTTCGCGTATGTCGCCTTCGCACTGCTGCGCCCGCTGCCTCTCGCGACGGTGACGGCTGCGGGCGGCGCTGCGTCGGTTCCGGGCCGACCACCCAGTCTCGGTTGGCCGGATCAGGGCCAGGCCGCGGTTGGGGTTGAACGTGTTGGTCTGATCGGCTCGCACGGTTCTGCGCGCTCGGTGCCGATCGCGAGCCTGGCCAAGGTGATGACGGCCTATGTGGTGCTCCGGGATCACCCGCTGCCCGCCAGAGGGAACGGACCGGTGATCGAGGTGAGCCACGCCGATGTCAGCGTCTATCGAGCCGACAGCGCTGCCGGACAGTCGGTGGTGGCCGTCCAAGCCGGCGAGCGGCTCACCGAGCGCCAGGCGATGGAGGCGCTGCTGCTCCCGTCGGGCAACAACATCGCGGCGCTGCTGGCCCGGTGGGACGCCGGCAGCCAGCTTGCATTCGTGGCGAAGATGAACGTTGCTGCGCGCCGGCTCGGCCTTCTCCAGACCCACTATGCGGACGCCAGCGGCGTGCAAGCCGCAACGATCAGCAACGCCCGTGACCAAGTGCGCCTGGCAATGCAGGCGATGGAGGTTCCGGCGTTCCGCCAGATCGTCGCGCTGCCCCAGGCGGTCCTGCCTGTCGACGGACGGCAGCGCAACCTCGACGGTCTGCTCGGCCAGGACGGGATCATTGGGATCAAGACCGGGACGACGTCCCAAGCTGGAGGGTGCTTCCTGTTTGCCGCCAGTCGACGGCTCGCCGGACGGACGGTCACCGTCGTGGGGGCGGTTCTGGGTCAACATGCTGGCGCGACTCATCCGAGTCTCCTGACCGCTGCCTTCGATGCCACGAGGACGGTCCTGGCGGCCACTGAGCGAGTGCTCGTCAGTCGCCGCATGGTCCGAAGCGGCGAAACACTCGCGTTCGCGAACGCCCCGTGGACAAATCCAGTCGCGCTTCGCGCTGCCGGATCCGTGTCGCTCACCGGATGGCGCGGGTTGCGCATCCAGCTCAGCATCGTCGTCCCCCGCCAGCCAACCGCGCCGATCGCCGCGGGCCAGAACGTAGCCGGCGTGGTCTTAGCGGCAGGCACGCAGCGCGTCACGGTGCCGCTGCTGGCCTCGCGTGCTCTGCCTGCACCCTCCGTCACCTGGCGACTAACCAATCCCTGATCCGGTGCTTGCGCGCCGGGGCGAGACTTGGGCTACCAAGAGCATCGTCTGCGTGGCCTCTGGGCCGTACCCCGTTTTCGGTGCGAGTGCTCGCAAGAGCGAAATGGGTCGCCAGACGACGGGGGCCTCATCGGACGCCCGGGGGCGTCCGATAGTCCCTGGGCGTCTGCGATGCGAACCCGCGCTCCGCGCATTGCGAGCCTCGCCGGAGCCAAGTGACAATGCTTGTCGGAGAGCGAATGGGGGGTATGACGCCGAGTTCATCGTGGCGGCGTGCGTGTCGCGCAATGCGCATGGATCGGGGACGAGTGTCTTCGCGAGAAGAGCCCGGATCTCTGAGTGCGACAGGGCCAGGACCCCAGACGCCGGTGAACTTATGACTGCGCTAGAAGATCGGCGCCGCTGGAAGTTCCGGCGCCGCTGAAAGGCCGGGCGCCGCTGACCGTGTTGCCACATGTGTTCAACGGTCGCGTGCCGATGCCGGGCTGCGCGGCGGTCTGGCCGGTGTCATCCCAGTAGTTTCCAGATACCGTCCCGACGCAGTACTGGATGCCGTTGACGAGCCTGCCACCGCCGTTCGGAGCGTACCCGTGGCTGTCCGCCCCGGGGAATACGCCGGCGCCCGAGTTGCTCGCCGTAGCGGGGACGGTCGCGCCCTGACAGGTGACGGAGTTCGTGTCGCCCGAGGGGGAATAGCCGATCGCCGCGGTGGTACAGCGAGCGTAGTCGTTGTCCGTGATGTCCAGCTTGGAGGTGCCCGCGCTCGGCGCCTTGCCGTTCCCGCACGTCGTGATCACCGAGTCGCCGCCTGCGAGCAGGCTGTTGCTAACCGTGAGGATCTGGCTGCAGGGCGCGTCGGTGTAGTCGTCGCCGAAGATAACTGCGCCCTCGCCCCCGTTCTGGCCGCTCCCCGTAAGGATATCCTCGCCGTGCGGATTCAGCATCGTGTCGTGGGTGAAGGTCGCGGTCGTCGCCGCGTTGAAGTACACGTCCTGCGTGGATTCCGGGCACTGGCTGGTGCACGGTCCGGGCGCGCCCGAGCCGTTGTATGCAAACGACCCGTTGGTCGTGAAGATGTAGCTGTCCGACACGTTCCAGTTGCCGCTGTTCAGCGTCTCGCCGAAATCGTGGACATAGTCGTGCTGCAAGGTCGCCGTGTTCCCGCTGTAGTTCTCAACCCCGTACTCCATCATTTGGGAGTCACTGACCGAGCTGATTGTCGTGTCCGTGATCGTCGATTTTCCCCCGGTGAGCTCGACAGCGGCCGACCCAGACCTGGCAACGTTCGTACCGGTCACCGTGATGCAGTCGTCATGGAGCGTTACGCTGTTCAGGACCGTCACCGACCCGATGATGTCGGTATCGGACACCTTGCCCGAAAGCGTCCCACCCGCCGACCTCTTCGGGAGAGCGGTGCACGACACGGCCCTGTTCGACGTGCAGCGGATGAGAGCCGAGAGCTGGCTGTCGCAGTACGGCCCGACACCCCCGTTGCCGCTTGCCCACGCGTTATCGTCGCTCACCCAGGCATGAGCAGGATCCGGGAAGTTGCACACGTACGGAGTGCCGAAGCAGTTGGTAGGCACGGAAGTGCCAGCGACCTGATCGCTGCTGTTCCAGCTTGACCGCGTCATTCCACGCGCGTTCGCGCTGAGAAAGACGTCTCCGTCTCGGGTCGGCGCACCCGACGCCGGCGTGAGCAGCAGCGCCGGCCCCGCAAAGCAAGACGCCCCAAGAATGACGGCGAAGGTGACACGGACGCGTCGCTGGCGCGCGCACAACATGAATCCAGATGTCCGGTTTCGGAACAACACACGACCTCCTGTTCGCGGAGGGCGCATTACGGCACCCTGCGCCCAACGTGCGACTCGACCATGCTAAGTCCTGCGTTAGCGACGGTCAAGGGCGCTGCGCGGCTGGCGTGTCCCGTAGATCTGGTTACGCGCTATCTCATTCGCATTCCTTCCAGTCGACGCTGGCGGGTCGTGATGGCCACATGGAGGCGCACGACACCGATCGCTACAGCCCGACCACGCCAGGCGACCGGCGCGCCGGAGCGTCCGTCTCACGGGCGCTCGCGCCTGCTCGGGCAGCGGAAGGCTGGTCACGAACGTCTGACGGGCGGCCTATCGACTTCTCCAATCCTGGCCGCTTGGCTCGGACGTGCGGGGCGGATCTTGGTTGGTCCGACCTGGGTTATTGGCTGCCTTGATGAGTGGGCCAACGCGTCGGCGAAGGATCGCGTACGCAATCCCGCCGCCGGTCAGCGGCACGAGCAGCCCAATCGCTTGGTGGAGCAGAACGGCGGCGATCGCGGCGTTGTGGGCCACGCCGTAGAGGATCAGCATCGCTGCGATGCCGCCGATCGTTCCGATGCTGGCCGGTAGGGGAATCGATCCGCCAAGGGCACCGACGATGTAGGCCATGATCACGATCGCGAACCCTGGGACTGGGTGGACATGGATGGCGAGGAAGGCAGTCCACAGGACGAGCACGTCGAATCCGAGGTAGGCCAGCACCCCGAGCACGCTCCTCCAGTTGCCGCGGTGGACCAGGAGCCGCTGCGTGTCGTCCACGGCGTTGGCGAGTGTGGTGAGCGCGCTCGCGATCTTGCGGTGCTTGACCTGGAGGCGTTCGGCATGGCTGCTGGCGCGTCGGGCGACCAGTAGCGCGGCCGCGATCCCGGTCGCCGCGACGGCCGCCGGCAGCACCGTCAGCAAAACATGCGGCTCGCCGGCCAAGATGCTGGTCGCGAGCCCGACACCGAAGACGATCAGCGCCAGCGCGTCGACGGCTGTATTGAGAAAGCTGAGGTTGAATTCGCGCTCGGCGATCAGCTTGGTCGGCACTCCTAACCGGTGCAGGATCAACGCTCCGAGTCCCGCGCCTCCCCACGCCCCGCCGGGGAGCAGCAGTCCTCCTGCGAGCTGTGCCCAGGCGACGTCGTCGTCGGTTCGCCGTCCGTGGCCGTCACGATCGAGCAGTTTCTGCGGGTCGACGATTGCGCCCCAGGCGAAGACAAACCCAAGCTCGGACAGGACCTCGAGAGCGATCGCCCCGAGCACCCATTCCCAGGACACGTGCTCCAGACTGCGCAATGCCTGCTTGAGCGTCGGAACCAGCTTCAGCACCACGTAGGCGGCGACGACACACCCAACCAGCTTGAGGGCTGACTTCTGCAGATGACGCTTGACGTCGCTCAGCGCACGCCGCGCGTGGTGCCCCTGCGCGGGGGCGTCCAGCGTCGCCGGCAGCGAGCCCTCCACAATCACGCCCGGCAGATGGGTACGCCGACGCTCGCGTTGCTCGGGTCGAGCAGTTCGAGCGCCAGCGCCGACCAAGCGAAGTCCTCGGCGCCCATGCCGCGCCCGTCGTGCGGGTCATAGAACTCGCGCAACCCCTCCCGCGCCACCGTCTCGGCGGTCGCACGGGCGAGCGTCGCCGCCTGCTGCTCGTACCCCAGGCGCACCAAGCCACGCCACAACAGCCACGCGCTGTTGACCCATGTCGGCCCCCGCCAGTAGCGCCGCAAACCCTCAAAGTGCTCCCGCAGCGAGAACGACGGCTCATCGAGCGAAACCGAGGGTGGGGCAACCGTCGTCCAAAAACGACGCTCGTCCAGCAGGTACCGCACGAGACGATGACCGATCTCCTCCGGGAGGTCGGGCAGCGCCAGTGGGGCAAGCGCCGTCCAAGTCAGCGGGATCCGCTCCTTGATCGCCGGCTCGACCGCCGGCAGGAACAGGCCGCTCGGTTCGTCATAGCAGCGAGCGATCAGCGCCGGCGTGATCGACGGCAACCCAAGCGCCAGTCGTGATAGCCCATGGATCACATTCGTCAGCACCTCGCAGACGACCGGGTCACCATCGCCGCGCACCGCATCGATCCGAAACTCGCGCTCGCGATTACGCGCCACCAACTCGACGAAGCCCGGCAAGCCCTGCGCCCGCTCACGCCAGATCGGGTCAAACTGCGGCGACGCATCCAAACCGGACTCATCCGGTTGCAGGATCCACACCAACCCGTCGCCCTCGAGGTCACGCTCGTGGCTGATCGCGGCGTGGTGGGCGACGATTCGCGGCTCCATTGCAGGATCGCCGACCGCTACCCGCCACGCGAACGCCAGCGCCGGCGGCTCAATCGTTGCCGTCATCACGTCGTCGTGATGGATCACGTTATAGAACAGCCTCCGCGGACCGCTGACCGGATGCTCCCAGAAGATCGTGTGACCGATGAAACCATCAGGCCGTGCCGCAGCGAGCAGCGTCTCGAGCTCGGCCCGCGAGCGCGCCGGGTCAAAATGCCGCCACGCGATCGCCGCGAAACAAGAGTCCCAATACCACTGCCAGCGATAGCGCCCCGGGCTCGGACGCGTGTACGCGAACGGCACACCATCCCGCTTACCAACGAGCCAGCTCCCTTCGAGCGTCTTGCGGCAGCGCTGCTCAAGCGGCGACACACACGTAGCTTCGCAACCAAGCAGCGCAATGTCTAGGTCCCGACCGTACCTCCGCAAGCTGTTCACCGTGCAGTTCCCCGGGTCCGGGGCGCTGGTCTCAAGAAAAAAGCGGGGAGCGAGCCGCCGGTTTGGTTGGTTGGTGGCCTCGCGCAAACCGTGGGAGCTCGTGGTGGCGAGCGTCGGCATGTCGGGACGGACAAACCTCTGCGTACAGCGCCGGATTGTCCATTGCGGCCCGAAAATCTGCATCTCACGGACAAACGACCCGCCCACGAGCAGGTTTGTCCGTTCGAGCACGCCGCGAGGTGTCACTGCGCTCGGGCACCGCCCGACTGGCACTTTGGCCAGGCACGCCCATCGACTGAACGGCTACCGTCGACGCCTTATGTGCAGGTGGCTT
Source organism: uncultured Solirubrobacterales bacterium (assembly GCA_963709135.1). Lineage (GTDB taxonomy): Bacteria > Actinomycetota > Thermoleophilia > Solirubrobacterales > Solirubrobacteraceae > Palsa-465. The sequence continues at coordinate 234,985 of CAVPVI010000023.1, forward strand.
GTGAACGTGCCGTGGTTTCTCCGGTGGTGGCGGGCGAGTGCGTCGATCAGCGCCCGGTACTCGCCGGTTTGGACGCCGAGCCCGCCGCTCAGCACGAGCCCGTCGCCGGTCCCAGCGAGTTCGCAGTGGATGCTCACCCCGTCGCTGTCAGCGCGCGGCATGCGCTCAACATAGCGGCGCGCATCCTTCCTATACCGCGTGTTAGGGGATAGGGACTGTTGGCCACCATGGCGCCGTTACTCAGACGACCCCGAAGTGAACGACCGCGGATCAAGCGCGCTAGGCGCCGGACTGGCCCCGCCGGGCTGCCAGCGGTTCAGGGACGGCGGCCACGGCGGAAGCGATAGCGCGCCCGGGCTCAGGCCACTGGGCGGCTCGGCGTCCGGTGGCGGCGGGGCAACCACGTCCGCGCGCGGCGGGGCAGTCGAGCCGGCCGGTTCCTCAATGACGAGCTCGGATGCCGGGTCGCGCTGGGCCTGGGGAGCCGAGGCCTGCACGCCGGGCGCGGTCTCGGGGAGCTCCTCGGAGCTCACGGGAGCGGGCGGGGTGTCGGGAACCGCGGCCGGAGCGGCTTGCCGAGCACCGGCCGAGCCGTTCGTCAACGGGGCCGCTGCCGTCTGCGCCGGACCGACGTCGCGATTGCGCTTGGGCGGCTGCTCAGCCAGCCCCGGCGTGCTCGCCCCCGAGCCGTTCATGTGCCCGGTGACGTACCGGTACGCGGTGCCACTGTCGTTGACGAGGTAGCTGTCAGCTGATCCGTTGTGCTGGTGGAGCACGAGCGCTCCAGCGTGCTCAGCCAACCGCATGAGCGCATCGATGCTCGTAACGTTGATCGGCTCCGAGCTGACAGGCGCGAAAGCGCTCACAGGAACGATCAATTGCCCGTACTGCGCTTCGATGCGGGCCTCATCGCTCAGCGGTCTCGTACGCTTCGCTCGCACGACGAGCATGAGCATCGCGATCAGCGCGAGCAGGAGTCCGACCGCGGAGATGATGCCCACCACGCGCACGGCGACCGTCTGGCCGAGCACCACGAACGGGTTCGCCACCACCGAGGTGACCGTCGCGGTCCCGAAGCCCCGCCGTGACGACTTACTAACGGCAGCCCAACAAGTCCGGTCAGGATGAATAGGGTCTGCTCGGCGATGGCGATGGCGATGGCGATGGCGATGGCGATGGCGATGGCGATGGCGATGGCGATGGCGATGGCGATGGCGATGGCGATGGCGATGCGATGGCGATGGCGATGGCGGCGATCCGCTCGTTCGAGGGCGCGGCGCCAATTGCGGTTATGATGACCCGTGGCTGCGATCAGCAAGCTGGCCCGCTACCGGGACATCTCGCGTCTTGGTTCAGGGGGCACGGCGACGGTTGTGCTCGCCGAGGACATGACCCTCGGTCGCTTGGTTGCGCTTAAGCGGGTGAATACGTTATGGGATGCTTCCGCGCGCTTGCGGATGCGTCGTGAGGCGCTCGTCGGCGCGTCCTTGAGCCATCCTAATCTCGTCTCGATCTATGACGTGTTTGCTGGCGAGGATGACGAGCAGGTGATCGTCATGGAGTATGTCGCGGGTGAGACGTTGCGCGACGCGCTGCGTGGCGGGTCAGGGCTTGCGGTCGCCGAGGGTTTGCGTGTGATCGAGGGTGTGAGCGCCGCTCTTGACGCTATTCACCGGCGGGGGATCGTGCATCGCGACGTGAAGCCGGCCAACATCCTGCTCGGGGCCGACGGTGCGATCAAGCTCGCTGATCTGGGCATCGCGTCAGCCGCTGATCGCACTCGGATCACGGCGGATGGGGCTGTGCTCGGGACGTTTAGCTACATGGCGCCCGAGCAGCTTGACGGCGCGCGGCCTACCGCCGCGGTCGACGTGTACGCCCTTTCGGCGGTCGCGTTCGAGGTGCTTTCGGGTCGCAAGGCTCGGTTAGAGGCCAATCCCTTCGCGCTCGCTCACGCGATCTCGACGCAGCCGCCGCCTGACCTGAGCGAGGTGTGGCCGCAGGCGCCCAGGGCGGCGGTCGAGCTGCTCGTGCGGGGTATGTCGCGCGAACCGAGCGAGCGGCCTCGCTCGGCCGGCGAGCTTGCGGGCCGTCTGCGCGCCGCTCTGGAGCCTCACGCGACGGCGGCAATGCCGGTGCCTGCCGGGGTGAGCGCGCCGCCGGGCTTTTCGAGCGCGCGGGCCCCGATGTCTCCTGGCGGGTCCGCGCCGACACCCGAGGCGCCGGGGAAGTCCCGACGTCCGTCCTACGAGAACGCTGCCGCTGCGGCGGTGAGTGTGGAGCAAGAGAAACGGCGCGACGGCTGCGGGAGCGCTGTACTGCGCGATGGCCGCGCGGACACGGGGCCGCGGCCCTCGCCGGGATCGGAGCCGTCCGCTGGCCGACGGGGGACCCCGTCGCCGCCTGTCATGACGGCTGGCGTTGGCGCGTCCTCGGCGCGCCGGTCAGGCGCGGCGCACGCGGCCGCACCTGACGCTGCTGCGAAACCGTCGACCGACCGTCGTGCCCGCGAAAGAGGCCTCATGCCAGCGAATGCAGCACGCACGCTGGTCGCTTCCCACCGCGGCGGTCGGTCGCGCGGCCGCATCCTCGGCGCTGCATCGATCGCGCTTGTGGCGGGCGCTGTCGTAGCCACAGTTGCCGTGAGCGGGGTCGGCTCACCAGCACGCACGCCGAGCGGTGCCTCGACGAACCGCCGCTCGTCCGCGGTCTCAGGTCTCTCTCGCACGACCGCAAGAACGAGCGGGGCGTTGAAAGCCCCGGCGGGCCGCGTTGCCGCGACTGGTGCGAGCGGCGCGCCGGCAAACAGCGTTGCCGCGACTGGTGCGAGCGGCGCGCCGGCAAACAGCGTTGCCGCGACTGGTGCGAGCTCCGCGCCGGCAAACAGCGCAGCCGCGACAGGTGCGAGCTCGCCGTCGTCGCAGAGGCCGGCGCACAGCGTTGCCGCAGCTGGTTCGAGCTCTGCGCCGACGAACAGCGCAGCGCCAACCGGCGCGAGCTCACCGCCGGCCATTACGTCCGCCAGCTCATCTGCGAACGCGCCGGCCGGCAGCCCGGTGTCGGCCGTCGAGTCGTTTTACGGTCTCGCCGCCTCCCACCGGTATGCCGAGGCGTGGGCGCTCGCGGACCCCACGTTTCGCACCCAACTCGACGGGTATCAAAGCTTCCAAGCGGGACTAGCGGACGACCGCTCGATCACATTCGACGCGGCGCGGGTCCTTAGCCGCTCGAGCGGGGACGCGACCGTCGCGGTCCAGACCACGTCGGTGCGCACCGACGGTACTCAGCACTGCGTTGGCACCGTCGATCTCGTTTCAGGCAGCGCACCAGGGAGCTGGCTGCTGCACCTCATCCACATCAACTGCACCTAACTCCGCTTTGTGGCTAACACCTTGCTTCGGGTGCCCTTAGGGCGCGCGCCCTTACCTGACGCCTAGGCACGCGGCGCGCACGCCTTGGCACGGGGCTGATTGGGGTCTGCGCGGATCGTGGCGGGTCGCTAACGGACCGCTTTGGGTCGGCCGATACTCAGACTACATGTCGATTGAGCCGAATTTGGAGGAGCAGGCACAGTTCGCGGAGACATTGCAGCGCCCTGGCACCGGGTTGAGTGCGGCAGAGCGCCGGACCGAGGTGGTCGTCGCTGCCGGGTTCGTCGCGGCCGCGGCAGGTGTGTGGTGGCTGCGTCCGCCGGCTTCGTTTGCGGTGTGGCCCGCAGTGGTGTGCCTGGTAGTTCTGGCGCTCGCGACACGGATCCGCATCGACATGCCGCTCGGGTACACGGCACCGACACAGTTGGCGTTCGTGCCGCTGCTGTTCGCGATGCCGCTCGCGCTGGTCCCAGGCGCCGTGGTTGTTGCGTGGCTGATCGGGTCGCGGTCTTCGCGCCCCTGCCGCTGCTCGCCCTCCTGCGGGTGCTGGCGCGTGAGCGCCGCCAGCGCCTGGAAAGCATGCTCGAGCTCAATAACGCCTACCGCGGGACAGCGCTCGTGCTCGGAGACGTCGTCGAAGCCGACGATGAGTACACCGGGATCCACTGCAAGAGCGTGGTCGCGTTGTCGCTGACCGTCGGCAAGGCGCTGAGACTGGACGCCGAGCGAATGCGCAACCTGGAGTTCGCGGCCCTGCTGCACGATGTCGGCAAGATCGCGATCCCGAAGGCGATCATCAACAAGCCGGCCAGCCTGGATCCGGATGAGTGGATGCTTGTCAAGACCCACACCGTCGAGGGGCAGAGGATCCTTGACCGTGTCGGGGGGTTCATGCGCGAGGTCGGCGTCATCGTCCGCTCCCATCACGAACGCTGGGACGGAGCAGGCTATCCCGATCGCCTGGCTGGCGATGCGATCCCGCTGGAGGCGCGGATCATCGCCTGCTGTGACTCCTGGAACGCGATGCGCACGACTCGCCCCTATCGAGAGGCCCTGCCGCAGGAGACGGCTGTCGCCGAGCTCAGTGCCAATGCTGGGCGTCAATTTGACCCGAGGATCGCCGCCGTTCTGCTCGCCGTCGTCGCCGCCCCACACACCGACGCTCCCGCGAGCGCGCCGGCACGCGAGACACAGCCGCAGCTCAGCTCAAACCGACCCGCCGGGATCCCCGTCCTGTCCTCCTGACCAGGGGCGACGTGAAGCGTCGCGGCCACGCGCCGCGCGATTCCTGTCTAGATCGCGATTGACGGCGCGAAGCGTCTCGATGACCAATTTGTTCATCGAGACGCTCACCCTTCAAGAGAATGTGCTGGCGCGTGGACGCCAACGACGCGAACTACGAGGCCTCATCGCCTCGCATGCGCGCTCATCACCTGGGGCCGCCTCAGGGGCACTGAATTACGCCCACTGGAGTGCCCCACGCAGCACGCGCACCCGGCCATGAGCGCCAGTAACAGCCACCGCAAGACTCTTGCGACGGTTTTGCCCAATGCGCATAGCCGATGTGCGCGCAACTCTCATCTGACTGACCGCCCTACTTGACCGTGAACGCGTGCGTCAGCGTCTTGCCGAGGCGCCCGTGTGCCGACAGCGGCGACACGCTCATCAGGAACGCGCCGGGCTTGAGCGCGCTGCCGTCAAGGCGCCCCAGGTAACGGAAGCTGTTATGCCCGGCGACATCAACGTGCACGAACGAGCCGACGGTCTGGTAGCTCGTGCAGGCCTTCTGGCTCCTTCCCTGATGGCGCGCCGGCGCGACGCAGCGCCCGTCGCTGAGGACGCCCGTAACGGCCCGCTTGATCGTGAATGTCGACGTCGCGGCCAGTGAGTCGGTGTAGGAGATCACGGTGCCGACGCTCTTGCTGGTCTCGGTGTTGAGCACGATCGACGGCTCCTTTCGACCCTTCAGGGGCTTGAGCGATGAGGGGCTGAGCGTGAGGTGACTGTCCTTTGGCACCGGGCCGTGGGGCAGGATCCCGCCCAGCGGCGGCGGCGCCAGGAACTGCTGCTCGGAGCTCCAACTGAAGACGATGTTCGCCGCCGGCGTCGGGTTCGGGTTGTTGGCGAAGATCGCCGCGTATCCAGCCTGGCCGCTGTTGTCGGTGCCGGCGACTGCGTCCATCTCGGTCGGGTTGCCGATCGTTCCACCCGGGTCGTCGAGCAGCGCGTCGCGGTGGCCGAAGCAGCCGGTGATCGAGGCCGCGGTGCAGTCGAGGTTGAAGCCGCCCGGGCCGTCGTTGTCAAGCCAGCCGTACACCGCGCCGAGCGGCGTCGGGAACGCTCCGGCCCACACAGCCGTCTCGGGCAGGTTGTCGCCCAGCGCGGGGTCGGTGTCGTTGGCTACGCCGGCCTGCACCTCGGCGTCGTAGGTGTCGACGAGGTTGGGGATCGGCGTCTCGCTGAGCGCGACGCGCTCCAGGTTGGTCGCGACGAACAGCTGCTGTGGACCGGATAGCGTGCCCCAGTTGCTCGGCAGCGCGAACGGCCCGACGCCGTCCTGCAGCGCGTTGTCGCCGTTGAGGTCAGAGACGCACTGCGCGTCGGTCGAGCAGGAGCCAAACAGCCCGTTGCTCGCCGGGTTCTGCGGTGGGATGATCGGCGTGCCGGGGCCGGTCGGGTTGGCGGTGGTCGTAAACGTGCCTGTCGTCGGGTCGGTCGTGGCCTGGCCGGTCGCGTTCTGGAACGCCTGCGCCTGGTAGGTGTAGGAGGTGCCGGCGCTCAGCGCAGAGAGCCCTAGCGTCTCGATGATCGGCGAACTGCCAGAGCCGGCGTCCTGCCAGCCCGTCATCTGGCTCAGGGCACCGCCGGTGGGTCCGTAGAGCACCTGGTAGTAGGTGTCGGTGCCCTCCGGGTTGACAGTCAGGTTGACCTCGGCGCCGGTTGTCGTCACTGCGAGCACCTGACCGGTGCTGATCGTAGGCTGCGCCTGCGCTGCGGCGGTGCCCGCAACCATGATGAAAGCGCAGGCGCAGCCGGCGGCCGCTGCCAGCCTGCTGGTGTGGCGCCCACGCCTTTGAATGGGTCCTGTGTGATGGCTTGCCAGCCGCATTGAGATGAACCTCCTCGTCCTCCGGGATGTATTAAGCGCACGACGGCGGGCACTTTACGCCCGGGCGTCGTCACGGCGCGTCGGGCGATTGCCCCGTGCCGCTCCCCAGGACCCGCTCGCTCACCGGAAGCGCCGCAGCGTGGCTGGAGGCGGCCACTCTAGCGCGTCGATCGTGCCGATTGCCGCCGCCGCGCACGATCGCTTGGTCACGAGCGCCCTCATCAGCGATCGACGAGGCGGACGATCGCGTTCGCGTCGAAGGACTCGTGGGCCATCGCTGCTGCTTTGCATGCTATGTGCAGTCCGACGCGCCTGCCGGCCACGGAGAACGTCGGAGAGCCCGTGCGCGGGAGAACCGCATGCACGGTTCGAGGTGGCGGCGGGAGGAAACCAGACCGGTCGGGCCAGCACGTGCCTGCGCGGTACGGGCGCTTCTCGCCGACCCTACATAAAAGTAGCTAGTACGGCAAAAAAAATGCAAAACCACTTGCCGCTGTGAGATAGTGGTGAAAGCGCCTCGGGCGTGGGGTTGACCGGGCTTCTGTTGGGGCCCGGCTCTCTATGCAGGCGGCTGACCTGGAGAGGGATCAATGTCGTCTTCTGGCTGGGCATTTAATCCGGTTTGCGTGCGTGGCCGTCGGCGACTCCCCGGCCGGACGGTCCTGACGCGAGTCGGCCTTGTCGCGCTGGTCTCGGCGCGTGCCACGCTCGCGTCCGCCGTTTCGGCCTCGGCGCAGACGTTCACGACCACCTCCTCGCCGACCGGCCCGGGCGTGCCGATCATCCCGCCTCAGAACCCGGGCGCAATCGGTATTTTCAGCTCCTGCTCGAGCGACGCCGAGTGTCTGGCAGACGCCCACGGGGTGCGGGCGAAACAGGACACGCAGATGCCGGAGAAGGCCGGGGCGGTCGTCTCTTACAGCGACTCGCAGGCCTCGGTCACGACCTTCACCGTTGAGCAGCAACTATCTGGTGGGGTCGGCAAAGGCGGGTGCGTCGCCCCACCCTCGCACAAGCGCAAGGGCGAAACGGCTTGCATCCGCTACCAGACGCTCGGGTCGTGTGCGCACGCAGACGCTGCCGGGGCCAACCGGTTCCGTTTCATGGGCCGGTTCAATGGCGGCGAGCTGAAGCCCGGCGCGTATCTCATGATCGCCTCGCCGCGCAATCGGGCGGGGCTGCGCGGAGCGACTGTGAAGCAAGCGTTCAAGGTCGTGCGGTAGCTGAGTTTCGGTTGGCCGTGGTTGCTTCACTTTCGAACAGTACGAGGACAAGCGCGGCAGTCGCTGGCTGGCTCGTGCTGCTCGTGGTCGGTGGGATGTTGTGCTGCGGTCCAGCGGCCGCAGCCCGACCGCGTCCAACTGAACGCCCAACGGTGGTGGTCGCCAGCGGCTTTCGCCCGCCGCGCAGCGGCTATTCGTTTGCGAACTACGGTAACGCGTCGGGGCTGCCGAACCTCGGCAGCGATGAGATGCGCCAGCTGTTCGGCGACGGCGTGTGCGCGGGGTTCTCGGGTGGGGTTTGCGTGCTGTCGCCGCCGGCGCTGGCTTGGATGCAGCAGGAGAACGACGCGATGGCTGCTGGCCATTGCGTCGGGTTCTCGGTCACGGCGTTGTTCTTCTATGCGGACCTGAGCAGCCCGGGTCAGTTCGGCGCTGCCGCGGTCCCGCGGCTGACGATCGCGGGCAACCAACTGCTGGCGCGCGAGATCGCGTATGGGTATGTATTCCAGGCGCTCGACTCCGTCCGCGACGCCGAGGTCTCCGGCTCGCCGCGCGAGGTACTCACGCGGCTCGCGTCGGCCCTGCGCACCGGCCGTGAGCTGTACACGCTCGCGATCACCCAGCCTGATGGGAGCGGCGGTCACGCGGTCACACCGTATGAGATCGAGCGCCTGCGTTCGAACGAGTACGCGATTCTCGTCTACGACAACAACTACCCTCGCAGTACGCGGGCGGTCCAGGTCAACACGAAAAGCGACACCTGGAGCTACGACGCGGCTCCCTCTCCAAATCAGCCGGACAGCTTGTACACGGGCAACGCGACGACCCACTCGCTGTTTCTCCTGCCAACCCGTCCGGGCCTCGGCGTGCAGCCGTGTCCGTTCTGCTCGGCGGTACCCGTGACGCCGACGACGACCACGACCACGACGCCGACGACAACGACGCCGACAACGACGACGCCGCCGCCGACGCCGACGCCGCCGACGCCGACGCCGACGCCCACGATGACGACGACAACGACGCCGACGGCCGCGACAACGACAACGACAACGACGGCCACGACATCGACGACGTCAACGCCGCCCGGCGCGAGCTCTGGAGCGCCGCCGTACGAGGCGGTCAGCCTACAGACGGCGGGTCCTGTGGGCGGCCATCTGCTGATCACCGGTGCGCACGGGCGCCAGGTCGGGTTCGTGAACGGGCACCCGGTTGACCAGATCCCCGGCGCGCGGATCGTCAGCCTGTTCGTCGGCGGGGCGAGCACGTGGCTTGACCAGATCGAGCCCGAGTACGAGCTGCCGACTGGCCAACGCTACAGAATCGAGCTGACGGGCGAGGCGACTGCCCCAGGTCGACGGGCTGCTCAGAGCTCACGCGCCTCCGTGACCGTGCTCGAGCCGGGGTTTGTCGCCGCCGTACGCGGGATCGACACGCACTCCGGTCAGCAAGCTCAACTTGATCTTCCCGCTAGCGGACATGCGATCTCGTTTCTGTCTCATAACGCCGGCCGGCAGGCGCCTGAGCTCGTGCTCGGCAACGCCGCCGCCGGCACGAACGACCACGAATGGAATATCGCCGACCTCGGAACGCCGTCGGGCCGAGAAATATCAGCGTCACTTGACGTCGCCAACCAGAGCATGAGCCTCGCTGGAGCCGGGAGCTATGACTTGTCGATGGACATGGTCGGCAACGGCGTGAGCGTGTTCGCCCACCGCGACGTCGGGATCGGCACAGGTATAAGCGCCGACTTTGATTACGCGGACTGGGCCGCCGGGGACGCGATGCCAGTGACCGAGACCAAGCACGGCCTAGTGGTTGGCCAGCTGACGCTAAGCGATGAGTCCGACCCGTCGGATACGGGCAGCGAGTTCGAGCCGACCGAGTCGACACCCGCGCCGGCCGAGCCGCAGCCAAGTCCCGAGCCGCTGGGTGCAACCGCGACGACGCTGGTGTGCTCACCGGCAATAGTGCAGATCGGTGATGCGACGACCTGCCACGTTGACGTGAGCGACCTCGACAGCTACGCGCCCGGCACACCCACAGGCACGGTTGTTTTCTCTTCGGACAGTGGCGGGTCGTTCGCCGCGCTCTCCTGCACGCTCGCGGGCGGGTCCTGCGAGGTCGCCTACACGCCGACGGTCGTGGGGCCGGGCACCAACGACCTCACCGCGAGCTACGACGGTCAACACACGTACCATCCAAGCGGCGATACGATCGCCGTACAGGTCAGCCCGTCCGTGGGGGTCGCGCCACCGTCCGTGGGGACCGCGCCCCCGTCCGTGGGGGCAGTCCCCACATCTGTCGGAGTCGTCCCCCCGTCCGTGGGGGTCGCGTCCAGCTCCGCCACGAGCACCTCCCTCGTATGTGAGCCGCAGCCGTTGCCGGTGAACGCTCCGACGAGGTGCACGGTTACCGTCGTCGACGTCGGGCCTGCGACGCCGGCGTTGCCGACCGGCGAGGTCGAGTTTTCGTCGAACCAAAGCGGCTTGTTGTCCGCTAACAGCTGCGCGCTGTCGAACGGCGTCTGCGAGGTCACCTACACGCCGACGGCTTTCGGGTCGGGGACCCACGTCCTCACCGCAAGCTACGCTGGTGATCTCTCCTACGAACCCAGTGACGACACGACCACCGTGCAGGTTGACCGTCGCTCTACGAACACCTCGCTCGATTGTGAGCCGACAGACGCGCAGACGAACCAGCCAATAACGTGTATCGCGACCGTCACCGACGTCGACGTCGGGATTCCGACCACGCCGACCGGGACGGTCACCTTCTCCAGCGACAAAGCGAGCGAATTCCGTGGGGATTCGTGCGACCTATCGGCGCTCACCAACGCCAGCGCCAGTTGCCTTGTGACCTACACGCCGACCTCCGGTTGGTCGGCGGCGGCCAACCTCAGCGCCAGCTACAGCGGTGACTCCAGTCACATCGGCAGTAAGTCGGCCACGTGCTTGGCCCACGCGGTGGCAAGCTCGTTGGCTTTGATCGCGCCCGTTTCGTGACTGAACACGCTGAGGCTGGTGATCTCACGATGACCAGACCAGTCTCCCAACCCGCCTCGAGAGCTGGCAACCGCTCCAGCCTTCGACATCGACCACGAGCAACCACAGTGACCAAGCAGCACCCATCCGCCGACCCACCAGTCTCCGACACCGTCGAGACGCTGATTCTCGACCTCCTCGAGTGGGTCGGCCCCAACCCCCGCCCATACGCCGACGTGATCGAGGCATGGCGGACGTCATGCCCACGCCTCGCCATCTGGGAAGACGCAAACGACCGCGGCTTCATCTCACGTCATCACCAGCCGGGACAGGGCACGCTCGTCTCGGTGACCGCTACGGGAGCGGAACACCTGCAACGAAAACGCCACCCGTCGCCACACTAACCACGCCGCGGGTCCGTGGGCTCGGCCTCTCGATCCCCGGGGATCTGCGAACCGACTTCGATCCGAATGCGATGGCGCGGATCCGCATCGATCCGAATGCGATGGCGCGGATCGGCATCAGAGTACCTCGGCGATCAGCTTCGCCGCCCGAGCGGCGCCATCCGACTGGACGGGGCGGTAGTCGACTTCGCGGCCGAGCTCGGATGCGATCGCTGCTGCGATCGCGTCCGGAGGCGACTCGTCGAACTCCATCCGCCGCCCGGCGCCGTACATCGACAGCCGGTGGTGGACGTGGAGGCTTTGCTCGAAGTGGTGCTTGAGCGGGAAGTAGATGAATGGCCGCCGGCTGGCGGTGAGCTCCATTGCCGTGGTGAGCCCGCCCTGGACGACTGCGAGGTCGCATGCCGCCAGGTGCTGATAGAGGTCCGGCACGTACGCGCGGACGTCGAGCCCGTCGTGACCGGGGAGCGATGCCGGGTCGATCCGCGGTCCGGCGACGGCGATCATTCGCAGTCCGGGGACGAGGCGTTTCGCCTCGGGGAAGCTCGCGATCACCCGGCGTAGAAGGTCGGCGCCTACGCCCGAGCCGCCGACGGTGACGATGCACACGCGCTCACCGGGGCGGTAGCCGAGCTCGCCGCGCAGCGCCTCGCGGTCGGCGAACGCCGCCACGTCAAAGCCGGTGACGTAGCCAGCGAAGCTGTAGTGCTGCTCGGTCCAGTCCCGGATTGCGGGCAGGTCGGGCCCGAACCGCTCGGGGACGATGTCGTCGGGGTCGCCGACGAACACCGCTCGGTCGCGGACGCGCGGGTAGCGCGCGAGCTGCTCGATCATCTCCGCGTTGTAGTCGGCGGTCAGGAACTCCTCGCGCGCGCCGCCGTCCGGCATCGGCAGCCACCCGACGAAGTCGGTCAGCCAGACGTATGCGGCCGTCTTCAGCTCGGGGTTCTCGTGCAGGAAGTAGTCCAGCTCCCAGGCCTCGTCGCCGATCCAGAGGTCGTACTGCTCGGCCGCGACGAGGTCGTGGAAGACCATGAAGTTCGCCACCAGGATCTCGTCCATCCGCCGAACCGCCTGGAAGGCGTGCAGATCGTGCTCGGCCGACTCGGATTCGATGTGGCCGGATTCGCTCGCGAGCTCCGCGCTTGCCGGATGGATCCGCTCGCCGTGTGCTTCGAGCACGTTTGTGACCGGGTGTTGGGCCAGCCAGTCGATCTCGAGCTCGGGGTGCAGCGTGCGCAGCTCGTCGGCGATGGCGACGTCGCGCTGCGCGTGCCCGAGTCCGATCGGCGATGAGATGTACAGGGCCCGCCGCCGGCGGCCGCGGGCGCGCGTCCAGGCGGAGGTCGGCCGAGGCCGTCCCTCGACAAACTCGCGCAGCATCAGGTTGATCTTGATCGGATCGCGGGCGGACGGGATGTGTCCCGAGCCGCGCAGCGTGACCAGCTCGCCGCCGGTTGCCTTGGCGAGCTCAGCCCCCTGGGCGTGCGGGCGGACGAGGTCCTCGTCGCCGTGGATTACGAGCGTCGGGCACCGAACGCGGGCGCACGTGTCCCGGAAGCTCTCGGTCCTGCAGGCCAGGCCGATCCCACGGGTGGTGTCGGCGAGCGTCTCGGGATCGGTCTCGAGCGCCCAGCCGATGCAATCCTCGATCTGTTTGCTCGAGTGCGGCTCGTTGAAGCATTTGGCGAAGAAGAACTCGAGGAACCCCAGGTAGTCCCGCTGCCAGTAGCGGCTGTTGTATTTGGCCCAGTCCTCCTCGGTCGCGAGCGACTTGTCGAATGGATGCACGTCCCGCTCGGGGTGGCCGGGCGCGAGGCCGACAGCGGGGCCGATGTAGATGACGCTGTCGACGCGGTCCGGGTGGTCGGCCGCGAGGATGGTGGCCCACAGCGCGCCGCAGGAGACCGCCGCCAGCACCGCCCGCTTGGTGGCAGTCGCATCCATCACCGCGAGCGCGTCCGCCGCGAATTCGTCCGGGGTGTACGTGGCTGCTCCGACCGGCCGGTCGGAGCGGCCGTTGCCGCGGCCGTCGAACGTCAGGACGCGAAAGTGGCGCGCCAGGTACGGGATCTGCGCCTTCCAGAACCGCGAGTGCACGATCGACCACGTCGGAAGCAGCAGGATGGTCGGATTGCCGGACCCGTACACCTCATAGAAGACGCGCACGCAATCGCGCTCGACATGTCCAGTGAGGTCCGGATACCGGGCGCGGGTTTGCTCCCGCGACCGGGCGCCCGCGAGGCCCGCGGGCGCCACGGTCGTGGTGGAAGTTGTCGTCACGGACGCGCCTCGAACACGAGATTGAACGGTGTCTCGGCCGCGCGGCGGAAGCAGGTGAACCCGCCGGTCTGGACGACGTCGCGGATCCGTGCCTCGCCGGCCTGGGCGCCGAGCGCCAGCCCGACCTCCTGGGACAGCGACGCCGGTGTGCACAGCAGCGTCGAGAACCCGTAGTAGGCGCGGCCGACCGGATTGAGGTTGTCCTCGACGCGGTCGCCAGCGCTCGGCTCGACGATCATCCAGCTGCCGCCTGGCTTGAGCGTCGAGTGCACATGGCGCGCGGCGCCGACCGGATCGCCCATGTCGTGCAGGCAGTCGAACATCGTCACCAGGTCGTAGCCTGAGCCAGTGTACGCCGCCGCGGGCGCGATCTGGAAGCTGACGCGGTCTGCGACCCCAGCTTCCTCTGCCCGCCGGCGCGCGGTCTCGATCGAGCCGTCGTGATAGTCGGAGCCCACGAACGTCGAGTTCGGGAACGCCTTCGCCATCAAGATCGTCGACGCGCCGTGGCCGCAGCCGACGTCGGCGACCAGCGCACCTTGCTCGAGGCGCTCGGTGACGCCATCGAGCGCCGGCAGCCACTCGGCCACCAGGTGCGCGTTGTAGCCGGGCCGGAAGAAGCGCTCGCAGCCCTCGTGCACGTCGTGCACGTGCTCGTGCCAGCCGAGCCCGTCGCCGCCACGCGCCCTCTCCACGATCCTCGGCGAGTCGATCACCGACCCGAGCGCGATTTGGAAGAACCCTGGGAGGTAGGCGGGACTCGACTCGTCGGTCAGTGCCACCGTCTGCTCGGGCGGCAACGCGTATCGGCCGCTGTCCGGCTCATAGGCGACGAAGCCGCCCGCGGCCTGCGCGTTCAGCCATTCGCGTACGTACCGCTCGGCGGTGCCGGTGCGCTGCGCGAGCTCCGCGGGGGACAGCCCGCCACTGCCGGCGAGCGCGCGGTAGAGCCCGAGCTTGTCACCCATTACGACCAGCGCGGCGTTCAGCGTGGCGCCGACCTCATCGACCGCCCGGAACACGAACTGCATCAGCTTGTCGCCATTGACTCCGACGGCTTCGGTGGTTGCGCCCATTAGGGAATCCTCCTCGGTTGGTTGACGGGTGCGACTGTATGGCGCGAGAGCCGCAGTTCGCTTCCGGGGGGCACCTAGTCTTTACGCTTGGGGTACCCGGTGTCAGAATCGCGCCATGCTGGTGGGGCGCGAGCGTGAGCGAGGTGATATCGAGCGTGTGCTTGAGCGCGCGCGAGCGGGCGAGAGCGCGACGTTGGCAATCATCGGCGAGCCAGGGATCGGCAAGACTGCGCTGCTCGATCACGCTGCGGGACGAGCAAGCGGGATGAAACTGCTACGCGCGCGCGGCATCGAGTCAGAGGCGCAGATTCCATTCGCGTCGCTGCTTGAACTGCTGCGCCCGGCGCTCGGGGCGCTCGACCGCATCCCCGAGCCGCAGGCAGTTGCGCTCGAGGGCGCCCTCGCACTCAGGCCCGCCCGGGCCCAGGAGCGGTTTGCCGTCGACGCGGCGACGCTCAGTCTGCTCGCCACTTACGCCGAGCAGGGAGCGGTCGCTGTGCTGGTCGACGACGCCCACTGGCTCGACGGGCCTAGCGCAGAGGCGCTGTTGTTCGCCGTCAGACGGCTTGTGGCCGACCCGATCGCGGTTCTGGTCGCGGTTCGCGAGGGCGAGCCCTCGCTGCTCGACGGCGCGGACCTGCCGACCATCCGGATCAGCGGACTCAGCCGCGAGGAAGCCGCGTCGCTGCTGGACGGGCTCCGGCCGGACGCTGCTTCCCGGCTGCACGACGCCACGGCTGGCAACCCGCTCGGGCTGCTGGAGCTGGCCCACGACGTAGATGAGCTTGCGCTCACTCCAGAGGGAGCCCCGGTCCTCGTGTCGGCGAGGATCTCCCACGAGTTCCTGCGCCGGATGGATGCGCTCGACGCGGCCGAGCGGCGGGCGCTACTACTCCTTGCAACCAGCGACAGCGGTGACCTCGCACTACTGGAACGCGCATCAAGGAGGTTGGGCGTAGAGCTCTCTGCGCTGTCGGCCGCCGAGCGGACCGGGCTCGTGTCGATACGGGCCGGGTCGGTTGAGTTCCGCCATCCGCTGGCGCGCTCAGCGATTTACGCCGGCGCGCACCCCGAGGAACGCCGGGCGATGCACCGGGCCCTGGCCTCCGTGCTGCCCGATCGCGACATCGACCGCCGCGCGTGGCACCTGGCCGCCGCCGCTGCGGGCATCGACGAACAGGCATCGGCCGCGCTCGAGCAGGCAGGGGTCAGGGCCCGCGATCGAAGCGCGTACGCAACTGCCGCGCTTGCGTTCGAACGTGCCGGGAAACTGGCGTCCGACGGCGAGCGCCGCGCCCGGTTGGTGTTCGCTGCCGCCCAGGAGAGCTGGCACGCCGGATCCGTGCCACGGGCTGTGGCGCTGCTCAACGAGGCCCGCGCATCCACCGGCGAGCGCGAGAGCCTGCTCAACGTCGACGAGCTGGCCGGTCACATAGCGACCCGCCAGGGACCCGTGATGCGAGGTCACGCCATCCTCACTGCCGCAGCCCAGCGCGCCGATCCAGTCCGCGCCATCGCGATGCTGGCCGAGGCCACCGGCGCCTGCTTCTACGCCGGCAATCCGGCCGAGATGCTGGTGGTCGCCGAGCGAGCCTCGAGCCTGGCGCCGAAAGGCGCCCCGGTGCGCACCCGCTTCCTGGCCTCGATCGCAATCGGGATGGCCCGCGTTGCCGGTGGGGACGCCGCCGCCGGCTCGGAGGCGATCCAGGAGGCGGTCGCGCTTGCCAGTGCATCGGCCGAGGTGCGCGACGACCTGCAGCTGGTTCCATGGCTGGCGATCGCGCCGATTTTCCTGCGCGAGGCCGGCACCGGGCGCGTGCTGCTCGACCGCGCGCTCGAGGTCGCGCGGGAGCGGTCGGCGATCGGGGCGCTGCCGCTCGTACTCGACCTGGTCGCGCTCGACCACGCCACCACCGACCGCTGGGCCGTGGCCGAGGCCACATACCTGGAGGCGATCGGTCTCGCTCGCGAGACCGGCCAGCAGACAGACCTCGTGTTCGGGCTCTCAGGGCTCGCGCGGCTCCAGGCCCGCCGGGGACGCGAACGCGAGTGCAGGGCCAACGTCGCCGAGGCCCTGCAGCTCTGTGCTCGCCTTGGGACGCGGCTGCACGAGGTGTGGGCCGTCGAGGCACTCGGCATGCTCGAGCTGGGCAGCGGCCAAACCGAGCGCGCGGTCGAACACCTAAAACGCCAGCAGCGGCTGGTGGAAACGCTCGGAATCACCGATCCGGACCTGTCCGCGACGCCAGAGCTGATCGACGCGTGCTGCCGGCTGGGACGCGCCCGGGAGGCACGGGCGCTGGCCGACGAATTCAGCGCCGCCGCCCAGGCGAAGGGTCAACCCTGGTCGATCGCCCGCGCGCTTCGCGCCCAGGGATTCGTCGCCCTCGACAACCGGTTCGCCTCCGCCTTCGAGCAGGCTCTTGATCAGCATGCCAACACGCCCGACGCGTTCGAAGCGGCGCGCACGCAGCTGGCCTACGGCGAGCGACTACGCCGCGCGCGCAACCGCAAGCTGGCGCGCGAGCAGCTCCGCGCCGCGCTCGAGACATTCGAGCTGCTGGATGCGCGTCCCTGGATCGATCGTACGCGCTCGGAGCTCGCGGCCAGCGGCGAGACGCTCAGGCGCCGAGACCCAAGCACAATCAACGAGCTGACTCCGCAAGAGCTGCAAATCGCAGTGCTGCTGGCCGGCGGAAGGACGACCCGCGAGGCGGCGGCGGCGATGTTCCTCAGCCCCAAGACGATCGAATACCACTTGCGTCACGTGTACCTGAAGCTGGACATTCACACACGGGAGGAACTCCCACGAGCGCTGGCCGGGCAAGCCCAGGCGCTCGACCCTGCACGCGCATGACAGCAGCAAGCAGTGCTGGCTTCGAGTCGATAGCGATACCCCGAGCATACCTATACCCCCTGGGGGTACTTGCTATGTTGTGAGCATGACCCTCGATCGTTTGCGGTGAGTGCAGTGCTCGATGTCATCTGGCACAGCCTTCGGGATGCGCTGCTGATGGGCTGGGAGGTGTGGTGGGCGCTGGTCTTGGGCTTCTTCATCTCCGCCGTCGTGCAGACATGGGTCCCGCGCGAGCGCATCGAGAGCGCCCTGTCGGGCAGCGGCCTCAGGGCGCTAGCCACGGCGACGGGACTGGGCGCGGCATCGTCATCGTGCTCCTACGCGGCGGTCGCCATCGCCAAGAGCCTGTTCCAGAAGCGCGCTTCGGCAGCTTCCGCGCTGGCCTTCCAGTTCGCCTCCACCAACCTCGTGTGGGAGCTCGGGCTTGTGCTATGGGCTCTCATCGGCTGGCAGTTCACGGTGGCCGAGTACGTCGGCGGAATCGTGATGATCGCCTTGATGGCGCTGCTGCTGCGCGTTTTCGTCTCTCGCGGCTTGGAGGAGGAGGCTCGCGAGCACGCCCAACAGGCCGACAGCGGTCATCAGCACCACGTCGCCAGGGACGCTTTGAGCTGGCGCCGGCGGCTAACCAGCTCCTCGGCATGGTCAGACGTCGCGCACAACTTCCGCGGCGACTGGCAGATGCTGTGGAAGGAAATCACGATCGGAATCCTGCTCGCCGGGTTCGTCGCGCAGCTCGGTAACCAGCTCTTCAACAGCTTGTTTCTGGAGAGCTCCCCGCAGCTCCTCCGGACGGTGTGGGGCGCGTTCATCGGACCGCTGATCGCCGTACTGAGCTTCGTCTGCTCGGTCGGCAACGTGCCGCTGGCGGCCGTGCTCTGGAGCGGCGGCATCAGCTTCGCAGGCGTGATCGCGTTCATCTTCGCCGACCTCATCGTCCTGCCGATCCTTGCCATCTACCGCAAGTACTACGGCACCAAGTTCGCGATCCGCATCACCGCGCTGATGTTCGTGACGATCGTCCTCGCCGCCCTCATCATCGACGCCGTGTTCCGCGCCCTCGGCCTCATACCCAGCGGCGCACGGCCCACCCGGACCGACATCTTCGGCTCCCTCGCCCTCAACTACAAGCTCGTGCTCAACCTCGCGGGCCTGGTCATATTCGCCACGTTGTTCTGGCTGACGGCCAGACGCGGAACGACCGACCCGGTCTGCGGCATGAAGGTCGACCGCGCCAAGGCCGTCACCAAGAACTTCAACGCGCGGACCTTCTACTTCTGCTCAGACCACTGTTTGCACGCCTTCGAGGCCAGCCCAGCCAAGTACCTCGACGCCCGCAGTCGCCCATAGCCGAACCGAGATGCACGAGCCGTGGCGCGAGACCACTTGACCTGAAAGTTGCGGAGCGGCCATTTCGTTGCTCTCACAACTGCGCCGCGCGGCCAGACACCCGAGGGGGAAGACAGAGCAGCCGCGCGGCGCCGTCTACCTTCAGCGCCAAGCGCGCCGGGCGCAACCACGTCAAACAGGCGACCATCGCGACCAAAACTGACGAGATGGCCAAATAGCCCAGCCTGGCTCGCGCGGCCTCGCGCGTCGGATTAGCTGCTGAGGATCGGAAGCGGATAGGCTCCGAGCTTGTGTTAAGGCGTACGTTTGTCTTGCCTCCCGAGCATGTCTTCCCGACGGACGAGTGGCGGATCGTGGAAGCGCGGTTCAGCGAGTCCTACGCCAATCAGTGCGAGACCGCGTTCGCACTCTCGAATGGGTACCTCGGGGTCCGTGGCGTGTCTGATGAGGGTGTGCCTGCGCACGCGCCCGGGGTGTTCGTGAGTGGTTTTCATGAGCAATGGCCGATCCTTCACGCCGAGGCGGCGTATGGGCTGGCTCGTACAGGCCAGACGATCGTGAGCGTGCCGGACGCGACGGTACTGCGGCTGTATGTCGATGACGAGCCGCTGTTCCTCGCGACCGCGCGGATGTCGCAGTACGCGCGCGTGCTGGATATGCGCGCGGGGACGTTGAGGCGCGAGTTGGTGTGGGAGACCGCGTCCGGTAAGCGGGTCGTGGTGCGTTCCTGCCGGATCGTGTCGCTCGCGCATCGTCATCTGATGGCGGTCGTCTTCGAGGTGGTGCTGCCCGAGCACTCGGCGCCGATCGCGATCTCCTCGATGATCCTGAATCGTCAGGACGTGCACTTGCGTCATGACCCCGGGCTTGATCAGAGCAGCGACCCGCGTCGTGCGACGCTGCTGGGCCATCGCGTGCTCAATGCCGAGGTCGTCTCGAGACAGTCCAATCGGATGCTCTTGGGGTATCGGACCACGAACAGTCAGATGACGCTTGGTGTCGGGGTTGACCACGTGATCGAGGCACCGAGGGATGTGGAGCTGAGTGTCGCGCTTGACGGCGACGTCGGCGAGGCCGTGCTGACGGCTGATGCGCAGCCCGGCGTCCCGATCCGGATCATCAAGTACATCACCTACCAGTCCTCGCGCTCGGCCCCGCCGGCCGAGCTGGTGGCGCGCTGCGGACGCACCCTCGACCGCGCGATCGGTGACGGAGCCGACGCGCTGCTGTCCTCCCAGCGTGCCGAGCTTGACCGTTTCTGGGAGTCCGCAGACGTTGTGGTCGAGTCAGGGGAGGGAGCCAGGATGCAGCAGGCGATCCGCTGGAACTTGTTCCAGCTCTGCCAGGCAACCTGGTGCGTGGAAGAAGCCGGGGTCCCTCGCAGGGGGCTCACGGCACAGGCGTACGAGGGGCACTATTTCTGGGACACCGAGATCTACCTGCTGCCGTTCTTGTCGTTCACACAGCCGCGGATCGCGCGCAACCTGTTGCGCTTTCGCCACAGCATGCTCCCGCAGGCGCGTGCCCGGGCGCGCGAGATCAACCACAAGGGCGCGCTGTTCCCGTGGCGGACGATCAACGGCGAGGAGGCATCCGCCTCCTATCAGGCCGGCACCGCGCAATACCACCTCAACGCCGATATCGCGTTCGCGGTCCGGCGCTACATGAACGCCAGCGACGACGCCGACTTCTTGGCTGAGACCGGCGCCGAGTTGCTCGTCGAGACCGCGCGGATGTGGGCGGACCTAGGGTTCTATGCCGCTGATGGACGCTTTCACGTGCACAACGTGACCGGCCCGGACGAGTACACCACCGTTGTCAACGACAACACCTACACCAACCTGATGGCGCGCCTGAACCTCGGCTATGCCGCAGCGACCGTGCGATCCATGCAAACCCAGCGGCCCGCAGACCACGCGGCGCTCGTGGCCGAGCTGAGGCTACGCCCAGAAGAGCTCGACGCTTGGGAGCGCGCGGCAGCGGCGATGTACGTCCCCTATGACGAGCGGCGCGGGATCCATCCCCAAGACGCGAACTTCCTCGAGCGCGAGCGCTGGGACCTCGAGGCCACCCCGCCCGATCACTTCCCGCTGGCGCTGCATTACCACCCACTCGTGATCTACCGCCACCAGGTGCTCAAGCAGGCCGACATCGTGCTCGCGATGTTCCTGCTCGGCGACGTCTTCTCAGAGGAGCAAAAGCGCGCGAACTTCGACTACTACGACGCCCTGACCACAGGCGACTCGTCGCTCTCGGCGTGCATCCAGAGCATCGTCGCGGCCGAGATCGGCAAGCAGAAGACCGCGCTCGAGTACTTCCGCTCCGCGCTACTGATGGACCTCGCAGACGTCTCGGGCAACATGGCCGACGGCGTCCACGTCGCCGCCGCGGCGGGCGTCTGGCGGGCGCTCGTGTTCGGCTTCGGCGGCGTACGCGAGTACGACGAAGCCCTGTCGATCACACCGCACCTGCCGGCCCCGTGGAACTCGCTGAGCTTTTCGCTGCGATTTCGCGGGCGCCAGCTGCAGATCCGCCTGACCCACAACCAGGAGACCTACACGATCCAGCACGGCGATCCCCTCGAGCTCACCATACGAGGAGAACGCCACCTGCTAGCGCCGGGAACTCCGCTGACCAGACCCGCAACCCCCAACCAACCCCTCAGCAACCGCGCCCCACCCAAGCCCACGGCGCGAGCATGATGGCCTAGAGCAGTGCTAGGGCCGGACGCTGCCAGGGCTGGTCGTGGGTGGATCACCACCTCGGAGCTACGGGTGAAGACATCCACGCAAGAATAACCCGCTCCACGCACAGAGCGCCAGATCGCGGCCTGATCTCGAGCCCACTCGCTGTCTCTGTCACCGCGGGCCCCGAAGACGAACACGGTGACCATTTCGAGCTGGCTCCTTCTCGGTCTACAGGCAGTGCGACGCCATGACTTCTGACGAGTATGCCGTCTCAAGCACGGTGCCTGACAGCCGAATACAGGGTGCAGGTGATCAGCGAGAAAGCCAGCATGATCCACACGGCGCCGGCTGTCCGACGGGCCGCCGGTTGCGCGGTGCAGGCGGGCGTGCGAATAATCGCGGGTGCAGCTGTGCTCGCCGTCGCCTCCTGGGCGTGTGCGCTCATTCTCGGTTTCGGGTGGAGCGGGATCCCCGGCGCGGCCTTGTGGAAGGTCGTGATTTCCGCGCCGGCCGGTTTGGCGTTGTTCGCGCTGGGGGGGTACACCGCGCTCCGTCTCGCGCTCGTCTAGACGCGCGCTGTCGCACCCTGGCTATGTGAGAAAAACGCGCTCGACGTCGACGGCAAGCCCAGGCAGCAGCGAGCTGATGAGCCGGTCGCCGTGGCCGACGGTCTGCTGACGGCCGTCCGGTCGCACCGCCGTGACCGTGGCGGACTGGGGATCGGCGAACCAGAGCTCGCGGGCGCCCGCGGCCAGGTACACGTCCCGCTTGGCGCCGAGGTCGTTCACGCGGGTGGCCGGAGAGAGTACTTCGGCGACAAGGTCGGGGACCACGTCGAGCGCGCCCTTGGCAAGCGCCGGCCGCCGTGCCGCCGCCCACCACGCGAGATCGGGCGCGAGGTAGGTCTCGCCGGTAAGGCGGATGAAGACATCCTGCAGGAGCAGGCCCGCGTCGCCCGAGGTCTCCTGCCAGCGGCGCAACGCGAAGAAGATCTCGCCTTGCGCGGATGCCGCCTGCCCGCCAGACGGCGGCGTCACGACGGCCTCGCCGCCGATGAGCTCGACGGCCGAGCGCCAGCCCGCCGCCGCTTGCAGCGCGAGGTACTCGGCACCGTCAAGACGGGGATGCGCAACGGTGGCCACCCCAAGAACGCTATCCGCTTGCGCGCGACGCCGCGCCGCTGATCCGCGAAGCCCACGCCCCGGAAGCTGCGCAATTGCAGCGCTGCACGCAGAGGTTTGTCCGTCCCGACTGCCGACGCTCGCCACCAGTGCAGCGGGGGCGCGGTTCTCGCTCGCCCGGCGTCCTGTCAGGTGAGCCGTTTGGCGTAGTAGATCATCGCGACACCGGCAACCTCTCCGCGGCCGACCTCGCGGTAGTCCTCCTGCTCGAAGAATCGTTGGGCGGCGATCTGCAGCAGCGTGATATCGAGTCTGAGCCGTCGGTAGTGATGTTGCCGGGCGTAGTCCTCGAGTTGGGCGAGCACGGCGTGTGCGAATCCGCGGCGTTGAAAGCGGGGGTGTACTCGCATCCGCTTGATCTCGGCGTCGGTTTGGCTGACGTGGCGCAGCGCGCCGATCGCGACCAGCCGGCGATCGACGAACCCGACGAGGAACTCGCCGCCGGTGTCGATGTAGGTGGCGGGGATCGCGTCGAGGTCCTCGTCCCACGGGCCGCGGCCCAGATGGACTCCGGCCGCCATCAGCGCGAGATCGTGCAGCCCTCGGACTGCGTCGGCGTCCTCGCCCTGATAGCGGCGCAGCGCGAGCGTCTCCGGCAGTCCGTCGGATGCGTCAGCGCCGTTCACGATCCACCAGCAGCACGTGACTGGTCGCCGAGCTGCTTGCCTGCAAGGGCGGGAGCGGGTTTAGAGCGCGGGTCAAGCGAAACCAGCACACGGCGCGACTGCGCCACGCCGTCAAGCTGCTCGCCGAGCTGCTGGGTCTGTTCACGGGACGATCGATCGCGCAATGCACACCCTTTTGGGTTAGCCAAGAGCGATCGTACACGGCGGTCAAACGCGCGAGCAGTCCCACGCCCCGCCCGGCCATGACTTCCACACCGTCAGGCCGGGACGCCGGTCATCGCTTCGTGTACGAAGCGGACGACCATGGCGCCTTCGCCGACGGCGGTGGCGCAGCGCTTGATCGAGCCTGACCGGACGTCGCCGACGGCGAAGACGCCGGGAACGCTGGTCTCGAGCAAGCTATCCGCCCCGGCGGCGGTGCCGGTGTATACGAAGCCCTTCTCGTCGCGGGCGACGGTGTCGCCGAGCCAGTCGGTGCATGGTACGGCGCCGAGGAAGAGGAACAGGAAGGAGGTCGGCATGTGTTCGCCATCCTTCAGGGTGATGGCCTCGAGTTGACCGCCGGCGCCGTGCAGCTCGGCGATTTCGCCGCGGTCACGTACGGCGACGCCGTAGCGGGCGAGGTCGTGGATCAGGTAGTCCGACATCGTCTCTCGCAGGTCGGCCCGGCGATGCAGCAGGGTCACAAGCGCCCCGCCCCGCGCAAGCCAGATCGCCGCCTGGGCGGCTGAGTTGCCGCCGCCGACGACTGCCAGGCGGTGCGCCGCGCAGCGGCGCCCTTCGGCCGGCCCGGCGGAGTAGAACACGCTGGTTCCCTCGTAGTCGTCGAGGTGGGGGACCTCGAGGCGCCTGTACTCCGCGCCGGTGGCCAGGACGACGGCGCGGGCCTCGATCTGCCGGCCCTCCTCGAGGTGGACGACATGCCGATTCGGCGAGGGCGCGAGCCCGAGTGCGAGGTACGGCGTGGCGGTCCGGGCGCCGAACTTTCGGGCCTGGGTGACGGCGCGGCTGGTGAGCTCACTGCCGCTGATGCCGGCGGGAAAGCCGAGATAGTTCTCGATCCTCCTGGAGGTGCCCGCCTGTCCGCCGAGCGCTGTTCCCTCCAGTACGAGCGTCGTCAGCCCTTCCGATGCGCCGTAGACGGCGGCGCCGAGCCCGCCGGGACCCCCGCCAACGATCACGAGGTCGACCTGCTCGCGTTCGGAGAGGGTCAGCCCGATCCCGAGCGTTCGCGACAACTCGCCCGGACTGGGACCGCGCAGTTGCCGTCCGTCGGGCAGCACCACGAGTGGCAGCTCGCTCGGGCCCAGGCCGGCCACAAGGGATACGCCCGAGCCGGCGTCGTCGCGGCTGGTGTCATGCCATCGATGCGCGAGCCGGCTGCGGCGCGCGAAGTCGACCAGCCGGCGAGTCGCCTCTGAGGCGTGAGGTCCGAGGATCTCGAGGCCGACGCCGTCGAGTCCCTGGAGCGCTTCACGCCGCGCGACGAACGCCGACAGGATCGTGTCGCTGAGTCGAGGGTCGTCGAACAGGAGTCCGCGCAGCGTCTCGCGCTCGACCGCGATGTATCGCATCCGCGCCGTGACGACGGCCGTCAGGTACACCTCCTGCCCGGACAGAAAGTTGACCTCGCCGAGGAAGCCGCCCGCGCCATGCCGCAGGATCTCGTGCCCAGCCGGATCCAGGATCGCGGCCTCGCCTTCCAGGATCGCGAAGAACGGGTATTCACGATCGCCGACCCGGAACAGGATCTGGCCTACTTCGGCGATGCGCTCGTGACCATGACAGCGCAGCGTCGCGAACTGCGCATCGGACAGCACTGCGGAACCTGGTCCAAGCACGCGACGAACTGTAGCGACGGTCTGCTGCTGGGTTCAACGTCCAGGTGCCGACAGGTCAGGGCGCGCGCCCTCAGCGACCACCGATCGCCACGCAGTCCGGGCAGACACGCGGATCCGGCCGCCCCTGCATATGGTGGATCGTATCGAGATGGGAGCACGTCACGGCCGTAGAGCAATTGTGCCGGCACGGCCATTGCGGCCCGCGCGGTGCGGGCGGACGGCGCGCTAACGTAGGACGGCAATGCGAATGCGCTTGTCGATCCTTGACCTGGCGCCGATCGGGCGTGGCGGGAGCGCTGGTGAGAGCTTCGCGGGGAGCGTGGCGCTGGCCCAGTTGGCGGAGGAGCTCGGCTACGACCGGGTGTGGTACGCCGAGCACCACAACATGCCCACGATCGCGTCGTCGGCAAACAGCGTCCTGATTGCGCATGTCGGCGCTCACACCCAGAGCATCAGGCTCGGCGCCGGCGGGGTGATGCTGCCAAATCACGCGCCCCTGATCATCGCCGAGCAGTTCGGAACGCTGGCGGCCATGTACCCGGGCCGTATCGATCTGGGCCTGGGCCGTGCGCCGGGCTCTGACCAGAACACGATGTACGCGCTGCGACGAAACCCCAGCTCGGCCGATGCATTTCCCCGCGACGTCCTGGAGCTGCAGGGGTATCTCGCCGGAGACAGCATCGTGCCGGGGGTCGACGCCGTTCCCGGCAAGGGCTCACGGGTCCCGCTCTATATCTTGGGTTCGTCGCTGTTTGGGGCAAAGTTGGCCGCCGCGCTGGGTCTGCCCTACGCCTTCGCCTCGCACTTCGCTCCCGCGGCGCTCGATGCGGCGATCGCCGCCTACCGCAGCGAATTCCGCCCTTCCGAACAGCTGGAGCGACCCTATGTGATCGCCGGGGTGAACGTGATCGCTGCCGACACCGCCGGTGCTGCCCAAGAGCAGTTGCAGGACATCCGGCGCCGACGAGCCGTCAGCCTCTACGGACGCCAGCTGGACATCAACGACCTCGACATGACCGACGCGGAGGCCGACCGGGTGCTCGCCCTCGGGGCTGCAGCGCAAGTCGACGAGATGCTC
Organism: uncultured Solirubrobacterales bacterium; assembly: GCA_963709135.1. Classification (GTDB taxonomy): domain Bacteria; phylum Actinomycetota; class Thermoleophilia; order Solirubrobacterales; family Solirubrobacteraceae; genus Palsa-465. Next base: position 261,052 of record CAVPVI010000023.1, read on the forward strand.
ACGTACACGGCACTGGGAACCCAGCGCCAAGTCCAGGACTATCTCGAGGGCTTCCTGCGGCGGACCGGAGCCGACGAGTTGATCGTCGTGCACCAGGCGCCAACTATCCAGAGTCGCCTGCGCTCGGTCGCCCTGCTGGGCGAGACCCTGCAGAGCGTGTCTGCTTTGCGCCCTTAGAGGTTCCTAGATTCAGATTTGGGCCCATGCAGGCAACCGCGCACGCTGCGCCTCGTCAGCGCTGTTCCTGGCGGTCATCATTATTGGGGCATGGGTCAGCGCGAGCCACCTTTCGGCGTCTACATTCACGTTCCGTTCTGCGCGGCGCGGTGCGGTTACTGCGACTTCAACACCTACGTGCCCGAGGGTCGGGGACAGCCGCGCGAGTTCGTCGAGTCCGCGCTGTTGGAGCTGCGTAACGCTCGCGCCGAGCTCGGCGAGCGGCCGGCGGGGACCGTGTTCATCGGCGGTGGGACACCAACCTTGCTTGGTGCCGACGATCTGCTGCGGCTGTTGGCGGGCGTCGCTGACACGTTCGGGCTCGCTGCGGACGCGGAGGTGACGACCGAGGCGAATCCTGAGTCGGTCGATGCCGCGACTTTCCGGGCGCTGAGGCGGGGCGGCTTCACCCGTGTGTCGCTTGGCATGCAGTCAGCGGCAGCGCATGTGTTGCGTACGCTCGACCGCCTTCACACGCCAGGCCGCGCGGTGGCTGCGGCCGTCGAGGCGCGGGAGGCCGGCTTCCAGAACGTCTCCCTGGACCTGATCTACGGCACCCCGGGCGAGACCGATGCGGACTGGGAGCTGAGCCTCGACGCGGTGCTGTCGGCCGAAGTGAACCACGTGTCGGCATACGCCTTGACGGTTGAGCCCGGTACGGCGCTGGCGGCGGCGATCCGGCGGGGTGCGGTGCGCGAACCGGACGACGACGACCAGGCACGGCGCTTTGTGCGTGCCGACGATCGTTTGCGGGCCTCCGGCTTTGACTGGTATGAGTTGTTTTCGTGGGCGTCGAGCGACGAGGCGCGCTGCCGCCACAACATCGGCTACTGGCGCTCGTATGACTGGTGGGGGATCGGGCCTGGCGCGCATTCACACGTCGGCGGCGTTCGTTGGTGGAACGTCCGCCGCCCCGCCGCCTACGCCCAGCGACTGCGTCAGGGAAGCTCTCCCGCCGCGGGCCGGGAGGTCCTGAGCGCCGAGGAACTGGCGCTGGAGGCGGTGATGCTCGGCCTGCGGCTGCGTGAAGGTCTTCCGCTTGCATCGCTCAGCGAGGAGGCGGTGCAGGCGGCCCAGGACCAGGCCGCACGGGGCCGCGTCGTGATCCTCGACGGCCGCGTGCAACTCACCCGCGAGGGCCGCCTCTTCGCCGACGCCGTCACCCGTGCGCTGTCAGCGTGAGTCGTGTCCCGCGCAGGCCGCGGGAGCTCGTGGTTAGTCGGGCGCGATCATCCACGGCGCCCGCGAGGTGTGTGAGCTGCTTGGGTTCGATGTCGGCTGGGGGGTTGCTGATTTTGTAGGTCGCTGGGGTGCTCGTGCGTGTCGGCGGTTCGGTGATCAGCGCTTCCTCGCGTGGCTCTCGGCGCGGTTCGTTGACGGGATCGAGGCACCCGTTTTGTGTGGGCGTTGTCACATTTCGTTACGAATACGTGACATTTGCCCTGCAAAACTGCTTTTGTGCAGGGGCCTGGGCGAAAAACGACGGAATCCGCTCCGTTTTTCGCCCAGCCTCCCGGGAAGGCGCCGCGAACGCCGCCGATCGCATGCTGGATAACCCAAACCGGGGTCAGCTGAGCCGTTTTGGGTCCGTGGCTCTCGTAGAGCTGCTCGAGAGCCCGAACCGCCAAAGGCAGCGTCGCTTTGGGTTGCTCAACAGCTTCACAGCAGTCCTCGCCCCGGCGCGGCCGAGCAGATCTCCCCAGCGAGCGTCGATCCGGCCGCTCCGGGGTTGCTGCGCCCTCCAGCAAGCCACCGCGCGCCCCGACCGCTGACTCGAGGTACGCCACCACCACGCCAAAGCGCCCGATCAGCAGGCCCAACACAACTCATGACCACCTACCAGAGCACTATTAGAGCCTGTCCGAATTACCCAGTGTGCGGCTGGCGAGCGCCGGACCAAGCGAGACGGTGCGGGCGGAAGGCGCCGCGTAGCAGCGCTACCAAGCCTTCCGACCGTGCCGTATCGCGCCGGTCCGCCGCCGTCAGACATGCGCGGGGTAATGCGGACAGGCTCTTACGTTAATACGTTACTGGCGTGCGGTCTCGCGCTGCGGTTCCGCGGCGGGCAGGTGCTGGCGGCGCAAGCGGCGTGGATAGATCTCGGAGAGCCGCTCACCCCCTCGCAACCGGCGTCGCGGCGACGCGCTGTCGGCAAGCGGCAGGCCGCCGCCGGAGGGCACAGGTTTGGGGGACCGGGGCGCCGGCGCGTCGGTCCGGTAGCCGTATGAGCCTCCATCATCGCCCTCGCCGACGACGGTGCGATGCGAGTAGTAGGCGAACGCGAGCAAGCCGGCGATCATCGCGATGTGGGGAAGTATGAGCAGCAGATAGATCATCGAGAGTGCCAGCAAGCTACTGCAACGCATCCACGCCCGCGCCGGTTCTGACAGGCGCGCCGGTTCTGGCCGCGCGTGGCTACTTGGCGTCGGTCGCCAGGAAGTTGGCCAACGCCTCGATCTGCGTCTGCGAGAGCTTCTTGCCGAAATCGGACGGCATCACGTTCGATAGATAGCCGCTGGTGATGAACTCGTATGGGTGCACGATCATCGTCACGATGCACTGGCGCAGCGAGGTTCTGTGGGAGTGCTCGGCCAGCAACATCGCGCAATCGACGCGCAGGTGCGTGTCGAGGTCAGGTCCGACCTGGCCGATTGAACCGGCGCCCGCAAGCGTGTGGCAATAGCCGCAGCCCGCGATCCCGGTGAACACGGCTTTCCCCGCTGCGACCGATGTCGAGGCGCCGGCGGTCGCGGTCGATGTCGAGGCGCTGGTACTGCAGGCGCCGAGCATCAACGCGAGCACCAGGACGGCCGCGATCATCTGACCGCCTCGACGCGGGTCGCCGCGGGTGCCTCGCCGGGCGCCTGCTGGTTGCGGCCCGGCATCAGCCGTGCCGCGGTCGCGTTCGCCGTCGCCAGGGCCCAGCCGGTGGTCGTCGCGACGCCGAGCACCAGCACGCTCGCGGCGAGGCAGACGATGATCCACCATCCCGGATGGGTCGCGGCGGCGAACCGCGGTCCAAACGCGTTCGTGGTGCCGGCACCCGCGATCGCGCCGACCACGGCGACACCGAGCGTCTGACCGACCTGGCGGCTGGTCGACGCGACCGCGGCGGCGACGCCTGCCTGCGCAGGTGGCATGCCCGAGATGGCGGTGTTGGTGATCGGCGGATTCACCATCCCGAAGCCGATCCCGAACATCAGGTATGACGCGAACAGCTGCCACACGGGTGTCGTCGGATCCAGGCCCGTGAGCAGCAGCGGGCTGATCATCAGCGCGACGCCGGCGGCGACCAGCGGCGCGCGCGAGCCAGTCCGGCCGGTCATGCTTCCCGACAGCGGCGCGAACACCAGCATCATCGCGGCAATCGGCAGCGTGTAGAGGCCCGCGTCCAGCGGCGACAGGTGTCTGACGTCCTGCAAGTAGATGGTGTTGAGAAACAGGAAGCCGCCGAGGCCCGCGAACGCGAACACGGCGATCGCGCTGGCGCCCGCGAACGGCGCGCTGCGGAAGAAGCGCATCTCCAACAGTGGCTCGGCGCGTCGCAGCTCGTAGCCGATCAGCGCCGCGAACGCCAGCGCGCTGAAAATGAACAGACCGAGGATCTCGGCCGAGGCCCAACCGTGCCCGGGACCTTCGATGATCGCGTAGGTCAGAGACGCCAGCGCGGCGATCACGAGCGCCTGGCCGACGGGGTCCAGCCGCCGCGCCCGCGCGGCTCGCGACTCCGGCACGAACAGCGTCGTCAACACAAGCGCCAGCGCCCCGACCGGCAGGTTGATCACGAACACCCATCTCCAGCCCGCGCTGTCGACCAGGGCGCCGCCGACGATCGGGCCCAGCGACATGCTGATCCCGATCATCGCACCCCAGACGCCGATCGCCTGCGCGCGCTCGCGCGGGTCCTCGAACACGTTGCGGATGATCGACATCGCGACTGGATTGAGCATCGAGCCACCGACCGCCTGCAGCACCCGCGCGGCGATCAGCGTGTCGAGCGTGGGAGCCAGTGCGCACAGTCCCGAGCCGAGCGTGAACACGACCAGGCCCGTCTGGAACACGCGCTTGCGCCCGACGCGGTCGCCGGTGGAGCCGGCCAGCATCAGCAGGCTCGCGATCGTCAGCGTGTACGCGTCGATCGTCCACTGCAGGCCCGACACCGAGGCGTGCAGCGAGCGGTGGATCGACGGCAGCGCCACGTTGACGATCGTCGTATCGAGGCCGACGATCAGCAGGCTCATCGAGCAGATCACGAGCACCACCAGCCGCCGGCGGCGGTCGAGCTGCGCGGTTGCGGGAGCAGGTGCCGAACTCATTGCATTGATCGTAGAGTTGCGGTGCTTTGATCAAGCCGGGTAAGCACCGCGGACAGAGCCACGAACTTGGCGTGATGGGCGGTCTTGCCGCACTCAGCCTCGACGCGCTGTCGAGCGTCGCCTACGGCCCCGAGGCGATGATCAGCGTGCTGATCATCGCCGGAACGGGCGGGCTGCGCTACGCGATTGCGCTGACGCTCGTGATCACGGCGATGCTGGTCCTGCTGGTCATCTCCTACACCCAAGTGATCTCAGCCTACCCGGAAGGCGGCGGCGCCTACGCAGTGGCCAAGAACGACCTCAGCCGCTTCTGGGCGCTGCTGGCGGCCGCTTCGCTGGTGGTCGACTACGTGCTGACCGTAGCGGTCAGCCTCGCCGCCGGCGCCGCCAGCCTCGGCAGCGTGTTCCCGGTATTCGCCAACCACCTGCTGCTCGTCTGCCTGGTCGGGCTGGCGCTGCTGACGATCGTGAACCTGTTCGGCATCAGCGAGTCCGCGAAGCTGCTGATGGGCCCGACCGTGATCTTCATCGCCAGCATCTTCGCGGTGATCATCGTCGGTCCGTTCCATCCCCATCCTGTCGCGATCATCGGCACCTTGATCAAGCGCGGTCCGGCGAAGGCGCTCACGATCCTGTTGATCTTGAAGGCGTTCGCGTCCGGCTGCTCGGCGGTGACCGGCGTCGAGGCGATCGCCAACGGCGTGCCGACCTTCCGCGCGCCGAAGGTGCGCAACGCGCAGATCACCGAGGTGTTGCTCGGCGTCCTGCTCGGCTCGATGCTGGTCGGCTTGGCGGTCCTGATTCACCACCATGGCCTGGTCCCGCGCAGCAACGTGACCGTGCTTGCGCAGGCGACCGCCGGCGCGTTCGGGACCGGCTGGATGTTCTACGTGGCCAACATTGCGGTCACGCTCGTGCTCGCGTTCGCGGCCAACACGAGCTTCGGCGGCCTGCCGGTGCTGATGAGCCTGCTGGCCAAGGACCACCGGCTGCCGCACCTGTTCTACCTGCGCGCCGAGAAGCCCGTCTACCGCCACGGGATCATCGCGCTGGCGTTCGCCTCGCTGCTGCTGCTGATCGCGGTCAACGGCGATACCGAGCGCCTGATCCCCCTGTTCACGATCGGCGTGTTCGTGGGCTTGACGATCAGCCAGATCGGGCTCGTGCGCCACTGGCGCAAGCTGCGCCCGCCGCGCTGGCGCGTGCGCGCGACGCTCAACGGTGCCGGCGCATCGATGACCGCGGTCGCGGTCGTGATCTTCCTGACGACCAAGTTCCTCGAGGGCGCGTGGGTCGTCTGCATCGCGGTGCCGTTGCTGATCTGGCTGTTCTCGCACACCGAGACCTACTACGCCGAGGTCGCCGACGAACTGCAGCTCGGCGTGCTGCCACACGTGCCGCGCAAGCGCCCGAGCGTCGTGATCGTGCCGACGACGACCGTCAACTTGCTGAGCGAACGGGCGCTGAGCGCCGCGCTGTCGCTCGGCGAGACTGTGATCGCGGTGGCCGTGGCTGGCGACGAGAGCGAGCGGCGGCAGATCCTGGACGACTGGGGACGCTGGCGCTGCGCGGTCCCGATCGAGGTGCTGATCGATCGCCAGCGCTCGCTGGTGCGCACCGTGCTGCGCTACATCGAGTCGATCGAGGCCGAGCGCGACGTGACGATCACGGTCCTCATCCCGGAGATCATGCCGCGCAGACGCCGCCACGAGATCCTGCACAACCAGCGTGGCCGCCTGCTGGAGGTCGTGCTGAAGTCGCGTACCGACGTGGTCGTCGCGACGCTGCCGTTCCACCTGCACGAGCGGTGAGCTCGGGACGCGCTGACGCGCGTCCTTGGGAGATTCGCTGGCGCGAATCTCCAGGAATCGGTTACGGACCCGCGTTCCTGGGCCACGATCACTCAGATCGGCGCGAGCGCTGGATCGCCGGGTTGCGGCGCCCAGCACTGCTCAGGGCAGCGGCGGGAACGTGTAGAAGCGATGCGGCGGTACGTATGGTCCGACCTCGAGCACGATCTCGGCGCCGGGCGTGAGCGGGACGGCTCCGGGCGCGCCCCGCCGGGCGCGCCCATCGATGAACACTGCGAGCTGTGTACCGCGTGGCGCCGTGAAGCCGGCGAGCCGGGTTGCGCTCAGCGGCTCGCCCCAGGATCGGAACAGATCCGCCAGCGTCAGCGCCGGCCCCCCGCGGGCTGCGAACACCACGCCGGTCGGATCGAGCGTGACCAGCGCCCCGTAGCAGCGCGCGCCGATGATCCGTCCGTCGGAGCGCACGCGCGGCGGCCGCGTGCCGATACCGGCCGCGACGAGCACCACGTGATTCTCGGCGAACAGCTCGACATGGGCCTCGATGCGCTGTCCGAGCCGCGTCCGGCAGGGCCCCAGCACCGGGCCACTGGCAGGCGGATGGAACTGCGGGCCGGCGCCGATCGTACGCGCTTGCGCAAGCAGCCAGCTGGGAATCGCGCCGCTTGCCGGCGTCTTGGCCACAGATCCGCAGCCGGCGAGCGCGGCGCTCATCGCGAGCAGCGCGGCCATACACTTGGTCGCGGACCGTGGCGCAAGCACCCGCCGGCGCCGACGTCTCGTCTTCGGTTTCATCGCTGTTGGCAACTGATTTCACGCATATTCTCGATCGCCGCCCCGCGCGGCGGCTGCTCGCGCTGGCAGCGGCGGTCGTGGCCGCGCTCGGATGCAGCGGCGCCCTGGCACGGGCCGATGGCGATCCGGCCAGCGACGTGCTGCTGAACTACTCGTACTTCCTGCCATGGGACGCCGGCACCGCTGCGGTGGCGCAGCAAGGACAGCTCGCCGGCGTGCTGCAGGCGGCCGCCCGCGCCGGGTTCCCGATCCGGGTGGCGATCATCGCCTACAAGGACGACCTCGGCTCGGTGACGCCGCTGTGGGGCGACCCGGTCGCATACGCGCGGTTCCTCGGCGAGGAGCTGTCGTTCGTCTATCGCGGACAGCTGTTGGTGGTGATGCCGGACGGTCTCGGCCTGTTCAGCTCCGGCACGCTGCCGGCCGCCGAGCGCGCTGCGATCGGGTCGATGTCCGCGCCGGGCGCGAGCCGCCGCCTACCTGCGGCGGCCGTTGCCGCGGTCCGCGGGCTTTCGGCGGCGGCGGGGTATCCCCTATCCAGGAGCTTGATCGCGGCGGCGTCGCCACGCGCGGCGCCGGCGTCCGACGAGCTGCCCTCGCGGCTGGCGTTCGCAGCAGGTGCCGCGCTGGTCGGGCTGGCGTGGGCCGCGAGCCTGCGTGCGCGGCCCTTGCATCTGCGACGCGACACGATCCCCACGGCTCCATGACCAGCGCTGCGCGGTCAAAGGCAGTGCGAGTCCGCTCGCTGGGCTTCGGGCTGACGGCGGCGTTGCTCGCATGTGCACTCACGCTGGCGCTGGGCTGGCTGGCTGCCAGCGCACGCGCCGACGGCGACCCCGGCAGCGATGTGCTCGTCAACCAGAACCTGTTCTTCGGCTATGACGCGGGCATCACGGTCAGCCAGCAGGTTCAGCTGGAGGGCACCCTCAACGCGGCCGACAAGGCTGGCTTCCCGGTGCGCGTCGCGATCATCGCGCAGGCCGATGACCTCGGCTCGATCACGCCGCTGTGGCTGGAGCCTGCCCACTACGCGGCATTCCTCGGCTACGAGCTGTCGTACGCCTACACGCATCTGCTGCTGGTGGTGATGCCCAACGGGTTCGGGATCAACTGGCCCGGCCACGACACGGCCGCTGCCAGCGGGCTGCTGAGCGGCATTGCGATCAAGCCGGACGCAGCCGGCCTCACGGACGCGACGCTCGCGGCCGTCAAGCGGCTCGCCGCCGGCAACGGGGTCAAGCTCGCCGCGGTCGCCGGCACGAGCGCCGGCGCTTCGACCGCGGCTGGCGCCGGCGGTTCGGCCTCGACTTCTCACAGCGCCGTCAGCGCCGCCGGTTCCGCCAACGCGGGCAGCTCCGGCAGCTCCGCCGGCGCGGGCAGCTCCGGCGGCTCCGGCAACAGCGACACCGGCGTGATCATCGCCGCTGTGGTCGTGCTCGCGCTGGTGCTCGCGACGGCCGCGCTGCTGCTCCGCTGGCAGCGACGGACCGCTGCCACGACGCTACGCTGGGCGTTTCCCGGGTTCGCCGTGCTGGCGGCGGTGCTGCTGATCGGCGTCGTGGTGGTGGGCTTGACTTCCTCCTCCTCCTCGAGCACGGCCGGCCAGGAGCTGGCGAGCAACCCCAGGCTCGATCCCGGCACCGATCTGCCGGGTACACCGGCACCGGACTTCACGCTATACAGCCAGGACGGACAACCGGTGTCGCTGCGCGCGTTCCGCGGCAAGGTCGTGATCCTCGCCTTCAACGACGCCGAGTGCACGACGATCTGCCCGCTGACCACGAGCGCGATGCTCGACGCCAAGCGCATGCTCGGAGCGGCGGCCTCGGACGTGCAGCTGCTCGGTGTCGACGCCGACCCGAAGGCGACCTCGCTGGAGGATCTCGCGAGCTACACGCAGCTGCACGGACTGAGCGGCCAGTGGGTGTATCTGACCGGGTCGCTGCCGGCGCTCGAGCAGGTTTGGAAGGACTACGGGATCGAGGCCGACATCACGCGCGGGCTGATCTCGCACACGCCGGCGCTGTACCTGATCGATGCGCAGGGCCGGCTGCGCAAGGTCTACCTGACCTACCAGTCCTACGCTGCGATCGGCCAGTTCGGCCAGGTGCTAGCCGCGGATGCCGCGCGCTGGCTGCCGGGCCACCCGCGCGTCGACGCTAGCCTGTCCTACGCGGAGATCAGGGGCATCAGCCCCACGGTGCGCGTCACCGTCCCGCGCGCCGGCGGCGGCAGCGTGGCGCTCGGGCCGGCCGCCGCACCGCGCCTTTACCTGTTCTTCGCCACCTGGGACCGCGAGGTGACAGGACTCGCCGGTGAGCTCGACGAACTCAACCGCTACCAGGCGGGTGCCGCGTCGGGCGCTTTGCCGTCGCTGACCGCGATCGACGAGGGCAGCGTCGAGCCGTCAGCGAGCTCGCTGCCCGCATTCCTGCGGGCGCTGCCGCGCCCACTCGCCTACCCGGTTGGGATCGATCAGAGCGGGCGCGTCGCCGACGGCTACGAGGTCACCGGCCAGCCCTACTTCGTGCTTACCTCCGCCAGCGGCCAGATCCTCTGGTACTCGCCGATCTACGCCCCGAACTGGCCGACGATCAAGGGCCTCGAGCAGGCCGTGCGTGACGCGCTCATGAAAGCTCCCAAGGCTCCAGCGACCGAGCTGGCCACGCAGCGCCTGCTCGCCGGCTCGCCGCCGGCGCTGGCCGCCCTGCACCAGCAGGCCAGCCAGCTGCTCGGCTCGGCGCCGGCGCTGCGCGCCAGGGTGCGTGCGCTGCGCGGCTACTCGATCGTCGTCAACGCCTGGGCGACCTGGTGCACTGCCTGCCAGGCTGAGTTCACGCTGATGCGCGAATCCTCGGCACGGTACGGGAAGCGGGTTGCGTTCATCGGCGTCGACTACGCCGACTACGGCGATCCCGGCGCCTATCTGGCCAGCCACTGGCTCAGCTATCCGAGCTATCGAGCTGACCCAGGGGACCTCGACTCGTTCCTGCCCGGCGGCGTCGAAGGTTTGCCGACCACTTTCTACATCAACGCTGACGGCAAGGTCGTGAACATCCACGTCGGCGAGTACGCGTCTGCGGGTACGCTCGACGCCGACATCGAGCAGTACGCCCTGCGCGGCTAGCCCGTCGCCTTGGGCTGGCGGATCCCTACAGCAGCCGCACGATCGCGACTACGCCGACGATCACGATCGCGGCGCGCAGCGCTGGCGGCGGCAGCCGTCGGCCCCAGCGGGCCCCGATCACGCCACCGAAGATCGCCCCGGCGGCGATCAGCCCGGCGGGAGCCCAGGCCACGTGCGCGGCGCACACGAAGATCACGCCGGCGACGAAGTTGACGAGCCCGGCGAGCACGTTCTTGAGCGCATTGATGCGCTGCAGGGACTCGTCGAGCGCGAGCCCGAGGATCGCCAGCAGCAGAATTCCCTGGGCGGCGCCGAAGTAGCCTCCGTAGACGCCGCTCAGCATCACGCTGAGCAGTACCACCGGTCCGGGGTGCTCGTGCGCTTCGCGCCGCTTCGCGCCGAGCGCGCGCACGAGCCGCGGCTGCAGCACGATCGCTACGAGCGCCAGCACGATGAAGGCGGGCACGATCGCCTTGAACGCCGACGCGGGGAGCGTCAGCAGGAGCGTCGCGCCGAGTACCGAGCCGAGCAGCGAGGCGGCTGCCAGGCGCAGCGCCCGCGGGCGCTGTCCGGCGAGCTCGGAGCGGTATCCGATCGCGCCGGCGGCCGAGCCGGGGACCAGCCCGATCGTGTTCGAGACGTTGGCGGTCACCGGCGCATATCCGAACGCCAGCAGCACCGGGAAGGTGATCAGGGTGCCGCTGCCGACGACCGTGTTGATCGTCCCCGCCGCGATCCCGGCCGCAAAGATCGCCAGCGCGTGCAGGAGGCTCATGCGGCACTCAGCGCGTTCATCTACGCGAACCCTACGCGCAAGGCAGGGACGGCCGACCGCGGTCGGGATGGACCGCAGCTGCGGGCTGGCCCTCCCGCAGGAGGGCCGCCGGAAAGCGGCTTGGACCTACGTCCTCAGAAGAACACCCGCGTCGCCAGCGTCAGCACGGAAGCGCTGCGCTTGGCGACCGCACGGGGCAGCGGCTGCTCGAGCTTGCGTTCGGGGTCGGGGCGCAAGACCACGATCTCGCCGGGGGCCTCGTCGATCAGCCAGGCGACATCGTCGGGGTCGAAGCCCGGCTGCTTGCGAGCGCTGGCGGCGATCACGATCTGCTCGAAGCGCTCGTTCGCGATCGTCTGGCGCAGCGCGTGGCGGTAGGTGCGGCCGCGTTCGATGCGGCAGTCGACGGGCACTCCGAACTTGCTTGCGCGCTGCTCGATCGCCTCGTGCAGCGGCAGCGCGATCTGCGACTGTCGCGGCAGCGGCGTGTCGAGCGGCAGGTGCATCGACACGCGTGCCAGGAACACCGGTACGAGCGTCGCGTCCTGCGCGCGGGCCAGGCGCAGGGCGGCGTCCAGCGCTCGCAGCGACAGCGCCTTCGCGACGAACGGGAACAGGATCCGGGTCGTGCCGCTCGTCGGCGCGCGCGCCGGCTGCCGGCGGCGCGATGGGGCGAAGTACAGTGACCCCAGCACGGCCAGGGCCACCAGTAGCACCACGATCACTATCAACAGCACGATCATCTCGGTTCACGCTCCGGGTTCTGGCTGCGGTCGGCGATGATGCGCAGGTCCCGACCTGGTAGCAGCCTCAGAAGGCGCGTCGGCAACGAGTTGCCGCGCAGGCGCGCCAGCGCACTGCGCTCGCTGGGCGTCCCCATCAGTACGTAAGTGGTCCCGCGTTCATCGGCCACCCGTTGGGCGACCAGGGCGACGTCGTCGCCACGTTCTACGAGCAGGTGCGCGCCCAGCACTGTGGCGAGCCTGCGCAGCGCGTCGAGTTGCTCCTGCTCCTCGGGACGCGGCTCGTGCTCGGCGACCCACAGCAGGTCGAGCTCGGCGCCGAGTCGCTGTGCCGAGCGCCACGCTCGCCGCACGATCCGCTGTGACTCCGACCGCGGCTTGATCAGGGCCAGCAGCCGCTCGCCGATCGCCTGGGGCGTGGTCGTGTCGACCAAGAGCTCGTCGCGCGGACGCCCGTTCTGTTCGAACGGAACGATTCGCTTGGACCCGACCTCCTGTGCGACCTGGCGTAGCGCCACCTCCCTCAGCGCCGACAGGTTCTCGATCTTGAAGAAGTTGTTGAGCGCTGCAGTCACGCGTTCGGCCGGATAGACCTTGCCCGCCAGGAGTCGCTCGATCAGCGACTGCGGCGTGATGTCCATGAGCACGACATCGTCGGCGGTGCCGATGATCGCGTCCGGCACTGTCTCGCGAACTCGGATTCCAGTCAGGTCAGCTACTTGATCATTGAGACTCTCAAGATGCTGGACGTTCACGGTCGAGAACACGTCGATTCCGGCGGCGAGCACCTCTTCGATGTCCTCATAGCGCTTTTCGTGCTCGATGCCGGGGGCGTTCGTGTGCGCGAGCTCGTCGATCAGGCACAGCTCGGGCTTACGTCTGAGGATGCCCGGCAGGTCCATCTCGGTCAGCTGGTTGCCGCGATAAGTGATGATGCGGCGCGGCAGCATCTCGAGGCCCTCGGCCTGGGCGGTCGTCTGGGCGCGGCCGTGGGGCTCGAGATAGCCGATCACGACATCGCGCCCGGCTTCGGCCTCGGCCTGACCTTCCTGCAGCATGCGGAAGGTCTTTCCGACTCCCGCCGCCATGCCTAGGAATATCTTGTAGCGGCCACGCGCCATCACGCTCCCAGGAGGTTGTGCACGACCAGGTCGATCAGCTTGATCCCGATGAAGGGTGCGATCAGCCCGCCGAGACCATAGATCCAGAGGTTGCGGCGCAGCAGCGCGCTGGCGCCGATCGGGCGGTAGCTGACGCCTTTGAGCGAGATCGGGATGAGTGCCGGGATCACGATCGCGTTGAAGATGATCGCTGAGATCACGGCCGAGCGGGGCGTGCCCAGGTTCATGACGTTGAGCACGTGCAGCGGCCCCTCGCCGCCGTGCTTGTATGCCCAGGTGGTGACGAAGATCGCCGGCAGGATCGCGAAGTACTTGGCCACGTCGTTGGCGATCGAGAAGGTGGTCAGCGACCCGCGCGTGATCAGCAGCTGCTTGCCGACCTCGACGATCTCGATCAGCTTCGTCGGATTGGAGTCGAGGTCGACCATGTTGCCCGCCTCGCGGGCTGCCTGCGTGCCCGAGTTCATCGCCACGCCGACGTCGGCCTGGGCGAGTGCCGGCGCGTCGTTCGTGCCGTCGCCCGTCATCGCGACCATGCGTCCGGCGGCCTGTTGCTCCTTGATCAGCGCCAGCTTGGCTTCCGGTGTCGCCTCGGCGAGGAAGTCATCGACGCCCGATTCCTCGGCGATCTTGGCTGCCGTCAGCTTGTTGTCGCCGGTGATCATGATCGTGCGGATGCCCATCGCGCGCAGCTGGTCGAAGCGCTGGCGCATGCCCTCCTTGATCGTGTCCTTCAGGTAGATCACGCCCATCACCTGCGCGTCGCGGGCGACCGCCAGCGGCGTGCCGCCTTCGCGCGAGATTCGCTCCAGCACCGGTGCCAGCTCCGACGGCGGGCGTCCGCCGGCGTCGGTCACGAACTGCACGACCGCGTCGCCGGCGCCCTTGCGCAGTCGCTGACCGTCGAGGTCGACGCCGCTCATCCGCGTCTGCGCCGTGAACGGCACGAACTCCGCCTGCAGGGACGACATGTCGTGCTCGCGGATTCCGAACTGCTTGGCGAGCACCACGATCGAGCGACCCTCGGGCGTCTCGTCGGCGAGCGAGGACAGTTGCGCGACCTCGGCGAGCTCGGCCTCGCTGACGCCGGGCATCGGGATGAACTCCGACGCGAGCCGGTTGCCGATCGTGATCGTGCCGGTCTTGTCGAGCAGCAGCACATCGACATCGCCGGAGGCCTCGACCGCGCGGCCCGACAGCGCCAGCACGTTGCGGCGCACGAGGCGGTCCATGCCGGCGATCCCGATCGCCGACAGCAGCGCGCCGATCGTCGTCGGGATCAGAGCCACCAGCAGCGAGATCAGGGTCGTCTCGGAGATCGTGGTGTGCGCGAACAGGCCGAACGGCCGCAGCGTGGCGACGACGATCATGAAGATCAGCGTCAGCCCGGCGAGCAGGATGTTGAGCGCGATCTCGTTTGGCGTCTTGCGCCGCGAGGCGCCCTCGACCAGCGAGATCATGCGATCCAGGAACGATTGCCCGGGCTCCTGCGTGATCTCGATCACGAGCTGGTCGGAGGTCACGCGGGTGCCGCCGGTGACGGCGCTGCGGTCACCACCGGACTCGCGGATCACCGGGGCCGACTCGCCTGTGATCGCCGACTCGTCGACCGACGCGATCCCTTCGATCACGGTGCCGTCGCCCGGGATCAGCTCGCCCGCCACGACCACGACGATGTCCCCGCGGGTCAGCTCGGAGGCCTGCTTGACCGAGCCGTCGCGCAACGTGGCCAGCGTCTCCTGGCGCATCGTACGCAGTGTGTCGGCCTGCGCGCGGCCGCGACCCTCGGCAAACGCCTCGGCCATGTTCGCGAACACGACCGTCAGCCACAGCCAGATCGAGATCGTCAGCGTGTACCAGGCCGGGTCATACCCGCCCAGCGCCTTGCCACCGCCCACCTGGATGAACCAGGTCACGGTCGTGATCACGGCGCCGATCTCGACCACGAACATCACCGGGTTACGGATCTGCACGCGCGGATCGAGCTTGATCAAGCTGTCGATCAAGGCCCGCTTGACGATGTCGGGCCGGAACAGCGAGATCGCTTGGCGCTCTTGCGGCGTGGCCGGGGGAGTCGCGGCTGGAGTGGTCGTGCTCATCGATGTCCTGTGCTGAGTCGGTCGAGGGCGAGGTTCAGTTCGAGTACGTTGACGCCGGACTCGCCGGAGAAGCCGAGTCCGCGTCCCGATGTGTAGTCGGAGATCAGGCCCTCGACGGTCGGCAGCGAGAGCTTGCGCACGCTCGCGATCCGGTAGGCCTGGATGTCGGCGTTGGCGACCGAGATCTGGGGGTCAACGCCCGATGCCGAGGTGTCGGCGGCGTCGACCGGTACCTCGGCCGCGCTCGTGACAGCCGAGTCGTACGGGTCGGGGCACGGCTTGGAGCCGCTCAACGCGGTCGGGCAGTTGAGCGCCAGATAAGTCGCGATGTTGCCGGCGATCGCCTGCTCGGTGATCGTGCTGTTCGGTCCGTAGTTGGCGAAACTCGTCGCAGCGTCGTTGTCGGCCGGCACCGTTCCCGACGGGCGGGTCTGGAAGTAGCGCGGGTCCGGCGCTGTGACGGGCTCGCCGCTGGCCATCACCGGCTTGCCGTGCTTGTAGACCTGCAGGGCGAAGTTCTGCCCGATGATCTTCGAGCCGACAAGCTTGCCCCCGACGAACACCTGCTGGCCGTTGGCGTTGCCCGGGAACGCGACCTGGCTGACGCCGGTGATCAGTAGCGGATAGAGGATCCCGCATAGCAGCGTCAGGACGAGGATCCCGATCGCGGAGGTAATTACGTCTCTTTTCAGTGAAGTGCCCATATCAGTAGAGATGTCCAGTCAGGCCCTGCACGATCGGACCGAGCAGCAGAGCGGGGAAGAACGTCAGCGCGCCGACGAGGATGATGATCCCGATCAGCAGCACGACGAACGTGGGGTTGTCGGTGCGCATCGTGCCGAGGCCCGCCGGGCTGACGCGCTTGCCGGCGAGCGAACCCGCGACCGCCAGCGCGAACAGGATCGGCGCGTAGCGCGCGAACAGCATGTCGAAGCCGCCGAGCAGGTCGGCGAAGCTGATGCCGTGCGAACCGAGGTTGCCGGCGTTCGGCTGGATGAAGCCGGTGTAACCGGCAAACGCCGAACCATTGTTGTTGGCCTGGCTCAGGTAGGCGTAGAACGTCTCGGAGAAGCCCTGCGGCCCGTGGCCTACGACGTTCGACAGCGCTACGCCGTCGACCGTGTGACCGTTGGCGATCGAATTCCTGCCGGCGGCGGTTGCCGTCGCCATCGCGGTGCAGAACAGCGCTGTCAGCGGCGTGATCAGGATCCCGAGTGAGACGAGTTTGATCTCGCGCGCCTCGATCTTCTTGCCGATGTACTCCGGCGTGCGGCCGACCATCAGCCCGCCGATGAAGACCGCCAGCAGCACGTACAGGAGGATCGAGTACAAGCCGGTGCCGACGCCACCGAAGATCACCTCGCTGGCGCTCAAGTTCGCGAACGGCACGGCGCCACCGATCCCTGTGAACGACTCGATCGCGCTGTTGACCGCACCGCATGAGGTGACCGTCGTGACGACGTCGAACAGCGCTGACCCGGCGATCCCGAAGCGCTGCTCCTTGCCCTCCATGTTGCCGCCGGTCGAGCCGGCGCGCACGCCCGTGTGCAAGCCGGCGGCGTGCTGAGCGGGGGAGCCGTGGGCCTCGGCGACGTAGCAGACGATCGCCGCGCCGAGGAACATCACCATCATCGTCGCGTAGATCGCGTACCCCTGCCGGCGGTTGCCGGTCAGCTTGCCGTAGGTGAACACGAGCGCCGCCGGGATGCTCAGCACGACCAGCATCTCGACGAAGTTGGTGAACGCGGTCGGGTTCTCGAACGGGTGTGCGGAGTTGGTGTTGAAGAAGCCGCCGCCGTTGGTCCCGAGCAGCTTGATCGCCTCTTGCGAGCCGACCGGACCCATCGCGATCTGGTTCGCAAGGCCGGTGATCCCGTTGAAGCTCAAGTAGTGCGAGAAGTTCTGGATCGAGCCCTGGAACACCAGGATCAGCGCGACCACGATCGAGATCGGCATCAGCACCCACAGGACCGTGCGCACGATGTCCTGCCAGAAGTTGCCGATGCTCTTGCCGCTGCGTCCGATGATCCCGCGGATCAGCGCGACCGCGACGACGATCCCGACGGCCGCGGACAGGAAGTTCTGGACGGTGAGCCCAGCCATCTGGCTGAAGTAGCTCATCGTCGTCTCGCCGCCGTAGTACTGCCAGTTGGTGTTGGTCATGAACGACGAGACCGTGTTGAACGTGACGTTCCACGGGGCGGAGTGGTAGCCCATCGGGTTGAGCCCGGTGAAGCTCCACAGGCCCTGCGTACGCAGGATGAAGTAAAGAAGCAGCCAGCCGGCCAATGAGAAGATGATCAGGCTCTTGGCATACGCCTTCCAGTCCTGGCCGTTGCCGGTGTCGACGCGCATGACTCGGTAGAGGAAGCGCTCGGGGAATTGCAGGAGCGGGTCCAGGAACGTGCGCCCACCGGTGTAGACCGCCGCCAGATAAGAGCCGAACGGGATCGCGAGGGCGGTCAGGATCCCCGCGAACAGAAAGATGGTGAGCCATCCGGAGACGGTCATCTAGAACTTCTCCCCGCGGAGCAGGGCGTAGAGGAGGTATGCGCAGATCAGGAGCGAGACGACCAGGCCGAACACGTCGGCCGCGCCCATCGAGGCGATGGCGAGCGTCATATCCGGTCGATTGCGGCGATCAACCCAAGCAGCAGGGCGAACATGCCGATCCCGATTGCGATTGCAACGATGTCCATGCCGACAATCATCAGCCCGGGCACGTCAAGGTGCCGTGCAGAAACGCGAGGTCGGTGTACAGATCCTGTGAAGACGGGGAGTCGCGCTGCGCGCGACTCCCTTGGAGATTCGCTGCGCGAATCTCCGGCTGCCGTGACCGGGGGATCGCTTCGCGATCCCCTTGGGAGATTCGCTGCGCGAATCTCCGGCTGCCGTGACCGGGGGATCGCTTCGCGATCCCCTTGGGAGATTCGCTACGCGAATCTCCTACGGGCGCGGTGCCTTGGCATCGCGAAGCTATGCCTCACGGGCGTTCGGTCAGCGGCACGTACGGGCGGGGGCCGGCGCCGACGTAGACCTGGCGTGGACGCACCGCTTTCTGCTCGGCGTCCTGCACCATCTCGCGCCACTGCGCGATCCAGCCGGCGCTGCGTGCCAGCGCGAACATCACTCCGAACATCTGCTCCGGGATGCCGATCGCTTCGTAGGTGAGGCCCGAGTAGAGATCGACGTTCGGGTACAGCCGTCGTGAGACGAAGTACTCGTCCTGCGCGGCCTGCCGCGCCAGCTCGTCGGCGATCGCCAGCAGCGGGCTCGGCTCACGGTCTTCGTAGAGCACGTCGAGCTGCGCTCGCAGGATCCTCGCGCGCGGGTCGGTGGTGTTGTAGACCGCGTGCCCGAAGCCCTGCACGCGCTCGCTGCTCTGCTTGATGTAGCCGAGGAAGCCGGTCACGTTCTTCACGCTGTCGATCCGGCGCAGCATCTTCAGCACCGCTTCGTCGGCGGCGCCGCGCATCGGCCCCGACAGCGCGTGGATGCCGGCGGCCACAGCCGAGTACGGATCGACGTGGGTGGAGCCGACCGCGCGAACCGCCGCCGCGGCCGCGCTCTGCTCGTGATCGGCGTGGGCCATCAGCATGATGTCGAGCGCCCGCTCCTTGCGCGGCTCCGGCGTGTAGCGCAGCTCGCTCATCCGGAACATCATCGACAGCAGGTTGCCGGCGTAGCTGAGCTCGCCGGAGGTGAGCTCGCCGGACGGCAGCACGTAGGGCCGGCCGGTGCCATGCCTGAACGAGTAGGCGGCGAGCGTCGGCAGCTTCGCGAGCAGCCGCAGCACCTGGAGCTCACGCGCCGCCTCGTCCTCGACGTCGCCCGCGTCGGTGTAGAAGCTCGCCAGCGCTCCCACCGACGCCGCCAGCATCGCCATCGGATGGGCGTCGTACTGGAAGCCCTCGAGGAAGCTCTTGAGGTTCTCGTGCACGAACGTGCGGACCGCGATCTCGTGCCGCCAGTGCTCGAACTGCGCCGCGGTCGGCAGCTCGCCCTCGATCAGCAGGTACGCGAGCTCGAGGAAGGTCGAGCGCTCGCACAGCGCCTCGAGCGAGTAGCCGCGGTGCAGCAGCACGCCGCGGTCGCCATCGATGCTCGTGATCGCGCTCTGGCAGTTCGCCGTATTCGTGAAGCCCGGGTCGTAGATCATCAGCCCGCGCCCGTTGGCGCGGGCGAACGGCGCCAGCAGCTCGCCGGCTCGGACCGCGCCGTTCTCGATCGCGACCTCGAAGCTCTGACCCGTGCGGTTATCGATGACGGTAAGTGTGTCCCGGCTCACGGCTCCAATGGTGACAGCCCCGGCGGCGGCGCGCTACGGTCAGCCCACTCGCCTGATGTTCCTGCTTCCCTCAGCCTGGCGCCGCGACGCGCTCCGCACGAACCTGTGGTTCGTGCCGGTGCTCGAGGTGCTCGGCGCGGTCGTGCTGTTCCTGATCACCCACGCGGTCGACGATGCGGCCTACCGTGGCACGGTGAAGCTGCCCTCGTGGGTGATCTTCGGCTCGGCTGACGCGGCGCGCACGGTCCTGACGGCGCTCGCGGCGGCTGTGATCACGGTGGTCGGGATCGTGTTCTCGATCACGATCGTGACGTTGACGCTCGCCTCGACGCAGTTCGGCCCGCGGATGCTGCGCAACTTCATCCGCGATCGCGGCACGCAGTTCACGCTTGGGACGTTCGTCGCGACGTTCGTGTACGCGACGCTGGTACTGATCTCGATCGGCCCGGGAAATCACGTTCCGCACCTTTCGATCACGATCTCAGTCGCCCTCGTAATGGTCTCGATGGGGGTGCTGATCTACTTCATCCACCACATCGCGGCCTCGATCCAGCTCCCCAACGTGATCGCCAGCATCGCGCATGAGCTCTCGCGCGCGATCGATGCCGAGTCGATCGCCGGCGAGGTCCGAAACGAAGCAGGTCCGTCGGTCGCTGAGCTGCTGCTGCGGATGGGCGAGCGTGGCGGCGAGGTGCAGGCGCCGGCGAGCGGCTACCTGCAGTTCATCCGCCACAACCTCTTGATCGGCCTCGCCGCCGAGCGCGGCGCGGTGGTCCGGCTGCTGCACCGCCCCGGCCACTTCATCGTCCGCGGCCATCCGCTCGCCACCGTGTGGCCGCCCGAGGCGGCGCCGGCGATCAGCCGGGCGCTGCGGCGTGCGCACATCACCGGCACGACCAGGACGCTCGTCCAGGACCTGGCGTTCGCCGTCGACCAGTTGGTGGAGATCGCAATCCGGGCGCTGTCGCCGGCCGTCAACGACACTTTCACGGCGCTGACCTGCATCGACTGGCTGGGGGAGAGCCTGTGCCGCGTGACCACCAGCTGGCGACCGGTGCGCGTTCACCGCGACTCACATGGGTTCGTCCGCGTGATCACCGCCGAGGTCAGCTACACGCGGCTCGTCGAACGGTCGTTCGAGAAGATCCGTCAGGCGGGCGCCGGGATGCCTGCCGTGTTGATCCGCCAGCTCGAGGCAATCGAGAAGATCATGTACGAGACGAGCACCGCGGAGCAGCGCGAACTGCTGCTGGCCCAGGCGACGATGATCTTCCGCCTGAGCGAGAGGACGATCGGCGAGGCGGCCGATCGGGCCGACGTGGAGCACGAGTATGCAGCCGTGCGGGCCGCCGCTGCCGGCGTCACCGCCGGCGGCGAATCCCGCCGCATCCAGGACGCCCGAGCGGCCAAGGGCTAGGGGAATCGCGCTGCGCGCGATTCCCTTGTGAGATTCGCTGGCGCGGGGGAATCGCGCTGCGCGCGAGATCTGCTCCGGGTTGCAACAGGCCCTAGCGCTGGATCAAGCCGCGAACCGGTAGCCGACGCCCGACTCGGTGCGGATCAGCTGGGGCCCTTCGTGGCGATCGATCTTGCGACGCAGGTTTGCGATGTGAGCGCGCAGCACCTGGGTGTCGTCGCCGTAGCCGGCCCCCCAGACCGAGGACAGCAACTCGCGGTGGGTCATCAGCCGGCCACGGTTGCGTGCGAGCGCCCGCAGCAGGTCGAACTCGGTGGGGGTCAGGTGGACTTCTTCACCCTCGACGCTGACCATCCGCCGTGCCAGGTCGAGTCGCAGCGAGGCGGCCTCGATCACGGCCTGCTCGTTGTCGTGGGCGGTGCGGCGCAGGTTCGCCTCCAGTCGCGCGATCAGCTCGCGCGGACCGAACGGCTTGGTGACGTAGTCGTCGGCTCCGCAGGCGAGCGCGCGTACCTTGGCGTCCTCGTCACCGACCGCCGAGAGCACGATCACCGGCATCTCGCTCCACTCGCGCAGCCGCCGGCACAGCTCGATCCCGTCGCCGTCGGGCAACACCATGTCGATGATCGCGGCGTCCGGCCTGCCGACCGCCGCCACGTCGAGCGCCTCCTCGGCGGTGCTCGCGGGCAGCGCCTCGTAACCCGCGTCGCGCAGGATCACGCGCAGTGCTCGCAGGATCTGCTGCTCGTCGTCGCACACGAGCACACGTTGGCGTGCCGCGTTGGTCATGCCGGCGCACGCACGGGTCGTGCAAGCTCGATCGGCAGCGAGACCACGAACGTCGTTCCCTGCCCCGGCAGTGACTGCACGCTGATCGTGCCACCGTTGCCCTCGACGAACCCTCTGGCGATCGCCAGGCCGAGCCCCGATCCTGTCCAGCGCTCCTCGTCCGCCATGCGCCCGCGATAGAACGGCTCGAAGATGCGTTCGCGCTCCGCCGGTGCGATCCCGGGGCCGTGATCGACCACGCTGACCACGACCTTCGGGCCGACCAGCGAAGCGGTGACAGACACGGGCGCGGAGCCGGAGTAGCGGCTCGCGTTCTCGAGCAGGTTGGCGAACGCGCGCTCGAGCTGTGCCGCGTCGGCATTGACGTCTGGTAGGTCCGGGTCGATCTTGGTGATGATCCTAACCGCCGCATCGGCGCTCGGCCCGAGGCTGGAGCGCGCCGCGAGCACCACCTCCTCGATCGACACCCACTCGCGCCGCGGCGGCGCCCCGCCGGCCTGCAGCTTGGAAAGGTCGAGCAGCTTGTCCACGAGCGCCGCCAGACGCTCGCCTTCGGTCACGACCACGCTGGAGAGCTCGATCCGATCCTCGGAGGAGAGCGAGCTGGAGGCGAGCGCGTCACCGGCGGCGACGATTGCCGTCAACGGCGAGCGCAGGTCGTGCGAGACAGCTCTGAGCAGGGCCGTCTTGACGTCGTTGCTGCGCCGCAGCGCCGCCGTTTCGACCGCCTCGGACTGGATCGCGTCGCGCCGCAGCGCGATCGCGACGATCGCGGCGAGCGTCGGCGCCACCTGCGCGCGCAGCCGCTCGTCGAGCTCCAGCGGCAGCGTCCACGGCACCATCAGGGTCGCGATCTGGTGCCCGTGGGCGTCGCGCAGCGGGATCGCGCGCCGCCGCTCGTCGCCGTCGCCGTCGCCGAGCTCGATCGCGGCCGACGGCAGCGCCAGCGCTACCGCCAGGCGGTACGCGGCCGTGCCGAGCGCCTGGCGCGTATCGGCGCCCGCCAGCAGTTCGCGCGCGAGCGCCGCGGCCAGGTCCGCCTCACCGCGCCCCCGTTCTGCCTCGAGTGTGCGCGTGCGCGCCACCTCCGCCATCCAGCTGGCGACCGCGGCAACCGTCGTGAAGGCCGCCAGCGCGACCCAGTTGCGGGGGTCGGAAATCGTGAACTGGCCGACGGGGGGGAGGTGGAAGAAGTTGAACGCGGCGGCGCTCTCGAGCGAGCAAAACAGCCCCAGCACGAGGCCCCAGGCGGCGGAGACGAGCAGTACGACGGGTAGGTAGACGACGCTCAGCGAGACCGTTGGGGCGATCTTCGAGAGCGGATAGATCGCCGCCGTCGCCGCCGCGACGCCAGCGCTCGCCGTCAGCACGCCGAGCAGCGCGGGAGGCCGGCCGCGCATCAGCAACGCCGGTGCGCCGGGCCCGGTTGACAGCTTCGCCATCGAGTTCCAGCGTAGCCTCTCTCGCGCGGAGATTCGGTCCGAAGCATGAAGGACTCTGCGCCGCTGCCGCGAAACGGGCGAGCATGCGAATCCGTCACCGCGCTTCAGCGATCGATCCTCAACCCGCCGGCGTGGCTGAGGGCTTCGAGCACCTCCCTGCCGGGTCACTCGACGTGCTGAGCTGGCTGGTCGCCAACCACGTCGAGTTCGTACTTGTCGGCCCCGTCGCGCGTTCCGTGCGCGGCGATCAAAGGGTCTCGGGAGCCGTCGCAATCGTGCCGGCTCCCTACGGCCGCAACATCGAGCGGCTCGTGCGAGCCTGCGGCGCAGCCAACGCGCGCTTGCGCACCGGCGCAGACTCGCCGACTGCACAGACGATGCCGGTCAAGTTGAAGGCCGCCAAGCTGCTCGAAGGCGGGCGCTGGCCGCTGCGGCTGGGCTCGCACGATCTGGACATCGAGGGTAACCCGCACGGCGCGCCGCTCTACCAGGATCTGCTGTACGAGGCGGAGCGCGTGAAGCTCGGCCCGGGGCTCGAGCTCGAGGTCGCCGACATCGAGTGGATCGAGTTCTACGACCACGTCGCCCGCACGGGCGTGGCGCCCGAGATCAGGGTGATACGCGCCGTGCGCGAGCGCGCCACGGATCATCAAGCTGATCCCGCTGCGCACTCCGCGGAGTCCGCCGGCGGCCCTGCCGAGCTTGCTGGCGGCGCTGCCGAGCCCGAGGCTCGCGCGGCCGAGTCCGCTACCGGCCCTGCCGAGTCCGCTACCGGCTCTGCCGAACCCGCCACCAGCCCCGTCAGCGACCCCGCCGACGTAGAATAGCCCCGCGTTGCAAGCAATCAGAGACTTCAAGGCGCTGTCGCCTTTCAAACGCCAAATCGCCGTGGGGCTGCTGTTCACCTCGCTGGGTCTGATCACGTCGGCGCAATACGACATCCACAGTCGCGCCAAGGACCAGGTGCGCGGCCCCAAGCTGTTCTGGCGCCTGGTCAGCCTCAACGCGCTCGGCGCGGTCGGTTACTTCCGCTGGGGTCGCGCATCCAGGGCGGCGGCCCAGCCGCCGTCACGCTAGCTCGACTGCCGGCAGGTCACGCACCTCGTCCTTGCTGAGGCTCAGGCGGACGCCGTCCTGCACGCTCGTCACGGCGCCGATCGGGATCGCCACCCGCTTCTGGTCCCAGATGTGACCCTCCTCGAGCAGGAAGTGCGTCACGCTGCGATCGTCCGGATCGATCACCAGTCCCTGCACGCGCCCGATCGCGCCGTCGCTCGCAAGCACCGGCTCGCCGCGGCGGACCTGCACTTCACCAAGCGGCAGCTTGTCGTGGCTGACCACGCGGGCGCCGGCGCCCGCTGCAGCTGCCCGGCTTGCGCCGGGTGCGCCGGGTGCGCCGGCGCGTAGAGCGTAATACGGCCACGCAAGCACCTGCGACTGCTCGTATCCGAGGTGACCGGCAGGCAGCGTCACCAGTTGACGCTCCTGCGCCTCGTCGAAGGCGTTCAGCTCGGCCAAGGTGCAAGTCAGGTGGATCTCCTGACCGGCACCGGCCACGTACTCGATCGGCACGAGGTGTCCGGCGTTGTGGCGATGCCTCGGTTCGACGACGAGGTGGGTGATCCTGCGCGCGACGGGATCGAGCACGACCCGCCGTAGATCACAGCCGGCGCCGTCGGTGCAGATGACATGGCTGCCGATCAGGAATTCAGCGGTGTCGCTCACCGGCCTGTCCCCTGTACTCAGCGGTAGCGACCCGGCTGCCAGAGCGGCTCCTCGGAGCCGTTGGCGGCGCGGCTCAAGATGAACAGCAGATCCGAGAGCCGGTTCAGGTAGCGGACCACTTCGGCGTTGATGTCCTCGCCGCACGCGACCGCGAGCCGCTCGGCGCGTCGGCAGACGGTGCGGGCGACGTGCAGGTGGGCGGCGGCTGCGGTGCCGCCCGGCAGCACGAACGAGCGCAGCGGCGCGAGCGTCTTGTTGACCTCGTCGCAGCACTCCTCGAGCCACTTGGTCTGCTGCGGCAGCACGCGAAGGCGCTCTCTACCGGGATCCGCGGGCGCCGAGATGTCGGCGCCGACGTCGAACAGATCGTTCTGGATCCTTGTCAGCCACTCGCGGTGCGCGCCGGCCAGACCGTCGACCGTGAGCGTTACGCCGAGTTGCGCGTTGAGCTCGTCCACTGTTCCGTATGCCTCGATCCGCGGGTGCGTCTTGGAGACGCGGCTCATATCGCCAAGATGCGTTTCGCCGCCGTCGCCCAAGCGCGTGTAGATGCGGGTCAGGTTGACCGTCATGACAGCTCTCAGTCTACGGCCGCGCGCGGCCGGCATGTCAAATTCCAAGCGCGCTACGATCGCGTGGCTCTCTTGAATCGCGCACGGAAACTCGCTGTAGGCGCGGCGCTCGCCGCAGCCTTGACGGCGGCGGCGATCGCCGGATGCGGCCTGGATGCTGCTCACCGAGCCAGCTACGCGAGCATCACGGTCACACGCGACTTCGGTTCGCGTTACGTCGGCACGCTCGATCAGAAGCGCGTTCCCGGCGCCGAGACGGTGATGCAGATGCTGCGGCGGGCGTTTCCGGTTTCGACCAGCGACGGCGGGCGCTCGGTGCAGTCGATCGACGGCTTCTCCGGTAGCTCGGCGCACCGCGCCTGGTCCGATTACGTGAACGGGATCGAGGCTCCGGCCGGCGCCGCGAGCACCGCCGTGCACCGCGGCGACCACATCTGGTGGGATCTGCACGACTTGAGCGCGACAGACACGGTCCCGGCCGTCGTCGGGTCGTTCCCCGAGCCGTTTCTAGACGGCTTCGGCGGAAAGCGACTGCCGACGATCGTCGACTGTGCGCAGGACGTTGCCAGCGCCTGCCAGACCGTCTCAGAGCTGCTGCGGGGCGAGCACGTGCCAGTCGCCAGCCAGGCGCTGGGGGGTGGCTCGAGCACCGAATCGCTGCCGATCGTGGTCGGCACCTGGAGCGACCTGCAGGGCGTCGTGGCGGCCTACCTGCTGCAGCGCGGTCCGGCCTCCAGCGGCGTGTACGCGCGCTTCGTGGGGCTCCACAACACGGCGCTGGAGCTGCTGGACCCCGACGGCGACGTGCGCCAGACGCTGCACGGCTCTGCCGGGCTGATCGCCGCCACCGAGCAGGCCTCCGAAGATCAGCCGACCTGGCTGGTCACCGGAACCGACGTGGCAGGCGTCGACGCCGCCGCCGCGGCGCTGACGCCGGCTCGCCTGGACGATCACTTCGCGCTCGCGCTCGCCGGCGCTCAGAGCCTGCCGTTGCCGCTGACGCCAGGCCGCTGAGCATGCGCCGGCGCCGATCGACGCGAACTGACGCTCACCGATCACGAATCGTTAACGGGTCAGTTGACGTGAATCTGTGATTCCCGATACATTGCTGCGCCGAATGAAGATCGGCGTCCCCCAAGAGACCGCTGCAGGCGAGACCCGCGTGGCCCTCGTACCTGCTGTGGTCAAGAAACTCACCGCGGCCGGGCACGAAGTGCTCGTTACGCGTGGCGCCGGAGACGGCGCGTTGATCCCCGACTCCCAATTTGAGGAAGCGGGTGCAAAGCTGGTCGACAAGCTGGACGACGCGTTCGCAGCGGATGTTGTCGTCAAGGTTTCGCCGCCGAGTGCGGCGGAGACCAAGCTGCTCAACAAGGACGGAATCCTGATCGGGTTCCTGAACCCGCTCACCAACGGCCCCGGGATCGCCGCGATCGCGAAGACCGGCATCACCAGCTTCGCGCTGGAGTCGGTGCCTCGCATCAGCCGGGCCCAGACGATGGATGCGCTCTCCAGCCAGGCGAACATCGCCGGCTACCGCGCCGCTCTGATCGGCGCGCAGGAGCTCGGGCGCTACTACCCGATGCTGATGACCGCGGCCGGAACGATTCGTCCCGCGACCGTGCTCGTGCTCGGCGTCGGCGTCGCCGGCTTGCAGGCGATCGCGACCGCACGCCGGCTCGGCGCTGTCGTGCAGGGCTTCGACGTCCGCGCGGCGGTCAAGGATCAGGTGCAGTCGCTCGGCGCCAAGTTCCTCGAGTTCGACCTCGGCGGCGACCTCGAGGGCTCGGGCGGCTACGCCAAGGAGCTCACGCCTGAGCAGCAGGCGCGCCAGCAGGAGCTGATGGCGGAAGCGATCGGAAAGGCCGATGTGGTGATCACCACCGCGCAGGTGCCGGGCCGCCGCGCCCCGATCCTGGTCACCGAAAAAGCCGTCAAGCTGATGAAGCCCGGCTCGGTGATCGTCGATCTCGCCGGGGAGTCCGGCGGCAACTGCGAGCTGACCGAGGGCGGCAAGACGGTTATCAAGCACTCCGTCAAGATTGTGGCGCCGCTGAACATTCCCGCGACGCTCGCCCAGGACGCTTCGCAGATGTACGCGAAGAACATCGAAGCGTTACTGGGGCTGATGATCACCAAGGAAGGCGAGCTGCAGCTCGACTTCGAGGACGAGATCATCAAGGGCGCCTGCATCACTCGCGGGGGCGAGATCGTCAACGAGGGCGCCAAAGCTGCGGCTGCGGCCGCCGCCTAGCGAGGAGAGGATTGGCAATGCCTAATCATCTGGTTATCGACGTCGGGATACTTGTGCTGGCGGCGTTCGTGGGCTTCGAGGTCATCTCGAAGGTTCCGAACACGCTGCACACGCCGCTGATGTCCGGCACCAACGCGATCCACGGGATCGTGGTGCTCGGAGGTCTGCTGCTGATGAGCGAGTCGAGCGGCGCGCTGGAGAAGATCATCCTGGTGATCGCAGTCGCATTCGGCACGATCAACGTGATTGGTGGCTTCTTCGTCACCGACCGCATGCTCGGGATGTTCAAGCGTAAGCCCGACCCCGTCGCCAAGGACGGTCCCAAGTGAACCTCTTCGCCAGCACGTTCCTCCAGAGCAGCGACTTCATCGATGTCGCCTATATCGTCGCGTTCGCGCTGTTCATCTACGGGATGAGCGGCTTGACAGGCCCGCAGACGGCGGTCCGCGGCAACAAGATCGCCGGCGTCGGCATGGCGATCGCGGTGATCGCCACGCTGCTGCAGAAGCATGAGTTCAGCGGGTCCGGCACGGTCATCCTGATCATCGTCGGCATCGCGATCGGAACCGCGGTCGGGATTCCGGCGGCGCTGAGGGTGAAGATGACGGCGATGCCGGAGATGGTCGCGCTGTTCAACGGCGTCGGCGGTGGCGCGGTGGCGCTGATCGCCTGGATCGAGTACCGCCACGGATATGCCCCGGGCTACGGTCAACCTGGCCACTTCGCGTTGCGGATCATGATCCCGTCGCTGTTCGCGGCGATCGTCGGTTCGGTCTCCTTCTGGGGGTCGAACATCGCCTTCGGCAAGCTCCGGGAGATCATTCCCGGCAAGCCGATCAAGCTCCCCGGCAACAATCAGACCTATCTCAACTTCCTGCTGCTGGCGGTTGCCGTCGCCAGTGCGGTGGTGCTCGCGTCCGGCACGCACTCTCAGGTGCTGTTCATCCTCGGCATCCTGGTGGTCGGCGCGATCCTCGGCAACATGGTCGTGTTCCCGATCGGCGGCGCCGACATGCCGGTGGTGATCTCGCTGCTGAACGCGTTCACGGGTCTGTCGGCGGCCGCCACCGGGCTCGCGCTCGACAACCCGGCGATGATCGTCGCCGGCATGATCGTGGGCGCGTCCGGCACGATTCTGACCAACCTGATGGCCAAGGCGATGAACCGCTCGGTCCCGGCGATCGTCGCCGGCGGTTTCGGCGGCGAGGTCGCCGCCCCGGTCGGCGCGTCCGGCGCCGACGGTCGCTCAGCCCGTTCGACCACCGCGCAGGACGTCGCGATCCAGCTGTCCTATGCGCGCCTGGTCGTGATCGCCCCCGGCTACGGCATGGCCGTGGCCCAGGCTCAGCACGCAGTGCGCGAGCTCGAGCGCGCGCTCGAGAAGAAGGGCGTCGAGGTCAAGTTCGCGATCCACCCGGTCGCGGGCCGAATGCCGGGGCACATGAACGTGCTGCTCGCCGAAGCGGACGTGCCATACGACCTGCTCAAGGAGATGGACGAGATCAACCCGGACTTCTCGCGCACCGACGTGACGCTGGTGATCGGCGCCAACGACGTGATCAACCCGGCGGCGGAGAACGATCCGAGCTCGCCGATCTACGGCATGCCGATCCTCGAGGTCGACAAGTCCGCGGCGGTGATCGTGCTGAAGCGCTCGATGGCCTCGGGCTTCGCCGGGATCGATAACCCGCTGTTCTACGACCCCAAGACGGCGATGCTGTTCGGCGACGCGAAGGCGTCGGTCAGCGCGCTCGTCTCTGAGGTTGACGAGCTCTGAGCGGAGCATCCGGAATTAGACGGGTCGCGGAGGCCGGCTGAGGATGGATCCTCACCGGCTTACCGCGATTCCCGTCTTCTCCGATCTGTCCGAGCAGGAGGCACGGCGGCTCGCGGCGTTTGCGGTCGAGACCAGCATCGCCAACGGCGAGGCGATGATCCGCCAGGGGGACTTCTCGACCGAGCTGTTCGCGATCGAGGAGGGCACCGCCGACGTGATCCGCGACGGAGTGACACTGGGATCCCTGGGCCCCGGCGACGTGATCGGCGAGCTGGGCCTGCTTTCCCACGAACTGCGGCGCGCCGACGTGATCGCGACCTCGCCGATGCTGCTGCTGAAGCTGACCCACTGGGAGATCCGCCGCATGCCGCTGGCGACGCTGAAGCGCATCCAGGAGCTGATGGAGGAGCGCCGCCGGTTCATCCAGCCGTCATGAACGCCCCGGCCATGAGCTTCGCCACCGCGCGCGGAGAGCTCACGCTCGGCGGGCGGATGTGGCTGATGGGGATCGTCAACGCGACGCCTGACTCGTTCTCCGACCGCGGGGAGCTTGCATTGGAGCAGCGCGTCGAGCTGGCGCGCGAGCTGCTGGCTGCCGGCGCCGACGTGATCGACATCGGCGGCGAGTCGGGCGTCACCAACCGGCCGGCGGTCGATCCTCAGGAGGAGATCGAGCGCGTCACGCCGCTGATCGAACGGGTCGCGGGCGAGCTCGGCGCGCTCGTCTCGGTCGACACGTACAAGCCGGCGGTGGCGCTCGCTGCGATCGCCGCCGGTGCTGCGATCGTCAACGACGTGAGCGCGCTACGCGACCCTGAGCTGGCGGACGTCTGCGCGCAGACAGGAGCGGGTCTGATCCTCATGCACACAAGGGCCGTGCCTAAGCAGAAGCTGCTCGACCGTTCCTACGACGGCCGCATCGTGGCCGACGTCTTGCAGTTGCTGGGCGAGCTGATCGAGCTCGCCCGCGCGCGCGGCGTGCGGTCCGACCAGTTGATGCTCGATCCGGGCCCGGACTTCGGCAAGACTCCCGCGCAGACGGTCGAGGTGCTGCGGGCGCTGCCGGAGCTGCACGCCTTCGCGCGGCCGCTGCTGCTGGCGGTTTCACGTAAGGACTTCATCGGCGCGCTGACCCGCCGTCCGCCGCGGGCTCGCCTGGCGGGCACGCTCGCGGCGCTCGAGCACGGAATCCGCGCTGGTGCGCACATGGCACGCGTGCACGACGTCGGCGCCGCCGCGGACTACATCGCTGTGCGTGACGCGCTGCGCGGGGCGACGGCGATCGACGCTTCGCTGCGACTCGAAGATGCGCTGCGCCGGGAACCGCCCGGCGCAACGACTATGTGACCCGCTAGATTCTTGTTCACGTATCGCCGGACGCTGCCTCAACGCGCTCGGAGCCCACCGATCCACCGCAAAGGGGAATCAGACATGCCCGTGCTGCAACGAGCCGCACTCCAGGCCAGCCCACTGGCCGACCTGCACGCAATCGCGTCCGAAATGTCGATCGACGGTTACCGCCGTCTGCGCAAGGCCACGCTGATCGACGCGATCCTTGACCGCGCCGGCGGCGACAGCGAGGCTGCCGAGCTCGTCAGCCCTGAGCTCGAGGCTCCCGAGAGCGTCCCCGCTGGACGGTCGCGCGCGCCACGGCGTCAACGCGAGGAGCCCGAAGAGGAGGCCACGCTCCAGGAACCCGTGGCGGTCACCGAAGAAGCCGCCGAGCCACCGCATGAAGGCGACTCGCCGGCGGCTGGGGCGCCTGCGTCGGGAGTCGAGGCGACGCGCCGGCGGCGCGGGCGGCGCGGTGGTCGCGGGCGCAGCGCCGGGCGCGAGGAAGCGGTTGACGATGGCCCGCGCGAGGAGAGCGTGCCGGAAGACGTGGTCTCCGAGCCGGAAGCTGCCGCGGCCGAGGTCGAGGAGGTGCTGGTCGAGGGCGTGGTCGAGTTGCTGGCGAACGGCTCTGGCTTCATCCGCTCGACGCCCGGTGAGACAGCCGACGAGGACGTCTACATCTCCGCCACCCAGGTCAAGCGCTGCGAGCTGGTCAGCGGTGACCGTGTCACGGGCCCCAGGCGCGCGCCGCGACGCTCGGAGCGGTTCGCCTCGCTGGTGCGTGTCGACACGATCAACGGCCGTCCGGCGACCGAGCTGGCCGACAGCACGCGCTACGAGGAGCTGGCTGTCGCATTTCCTTCGGTGCGCATCGAGCTGCGCTCCGAGGATCCGACCCTGGCGCTGATCGACTGGCTGACCCCGATCGGGCGCGGTTCGCGCGTGACGATCAGCGGCACCGCGCGCGCTGGCAAGTCGACGCTCCTGCGCCGTCTCACCGAGGCCATTGGCACGGATTCCGAGCTGCAGCTGCTGATCGCGCTGGCCGGCGTCAGGCCGGAGGAGATCCCCGACTGGTCGGGCGCCGGGTCACCGGCGTCGGCAGTGAGCTTTGCCGCATCCGCCGATGCGCAGGACCAGGCGGTCGAGCTCGTCGTCGACCAGGCACGCCGGATCGCGGCGCGCGGCGGCCACGCCGTCGTCGCGATCGACACGCTCGACGGTCTGCATCCGCCGAGCGCTCGCAAGCTGCTGGCCGCCGCCCGCGCGATCGTCGACGGCGGCTCGCTTACCTTGATCGCGACCGCGACACGGCCGCTGGGCGGCGAGACGACGGTGATCGCCCTCGACGCAGCTCGGACCGGCGCCGGGCGCTTTCCGGCGGTCGACGTGCCCGCCAGCGGGACGATCAGGCCCGAGCTGCTGGTCGGCGATGACGGGGCGCGGGCGATCGAGCGCGCGCACGCGGAGGCGCAGGCGGTTTGAGATAACAGCACGCGAGCAACGGTCTGGCAGTCGCGTTGCGATCCGGCCGACGTCGCTCAAAGGCCGCGTTCGCGATCGCAACGACCACCGCGGACGCTACCGTTGAAAGCTGGCGATGGTGCAGACGGCTGACGAACTCGAGATGCTGCTGGCAGGACTCAACGGGCCCCAGCGCGAGGCGGTGAGGCATGGCGAGGGTCCGCTGCTGATCCTCGCCGGCGCCGGCTCTGGCAAGACGCGTGTGCTGACCCACCGGATCGCTCACCTGATTGGGACCGATGTCGCCAAGCCGAGCGAGATCCTCGCGATCACGTTCACCAACAAGGCGGCGAAGGAGATGCGCGAGCGTGTTGAGCTGCTCGTGGGCGCACGCGTGCGGGTGATGTGGGTGATGACCTTCCACTCGGCCTGCGCGCGGATGCTGCGGGCGCATGCCGATCGGCTCGGCTACACGCGCCAGTTCACGATCTACGACCAGGCCGACTCGCGGCGGCTGATCAAGCGCTGCCTGGAGGAGCACAACGTCGATCCGAAGCGGTTCACGCCGGGCTCGATCCACACCCAGATCTCCGACGCCAAGAACCGCTTGCGCGACGCCGACGCGTACGCGCAGATGGTCGGGTCCTACTTCGAGCAGACCGTCGCCGACGTCTACCGCAGCTACGAGCGCGAGCTGCACCGGATGAACGCGATGGACTTCGACGACCTGCTGGTGCGCGCCGTCAACGTGCTCGAGCTCTTCCCGGAGGTCCGTGCACGATACGTGCAGGCGTTCCGGCACGTGCTCGTCGATGAGTACCAGGACACCAACCACGTGCAGTACCGCTGGCTGGAGCTTCTGGCGGGCGAGCGCCGCAACCTCGCGGTCGTGGGCGACCCGGACCAGTCGATCTACGGCTTCCGCGGGGCGGAGATTCGCAACATCCTGGAGTTCGAGAACGACTTCCCGGACGCGCGGGTGGTCAAGCTCGAGCAGAACTACCGCTCCACCCAGAACATCCTGGACGCCGCCAACGCGGTGATCGCCAACAATCGTGGGCGGCGCTCGAAGCGTCTGTGGAGTGAGCTCGGCAGTGGCGACCCGATCCACATGCGCGAGCTCGAGGACGAGCATTCTGAGGCGCGGTTCGTCACCGGCGAGATCCAAGGCCTGATCGACGGCGGCTCCTCGCGCAGCGAGATCGCGGTCCTGTACCGCACCAACGCGCAGTCGCGCGTGCTCGAGGACACGCTCGTGCGGGCCGAGATCGCATATCAGGTGATCGGCGGCACCAAGTTCTACGAGCGCGCCGAGATCAAGGACGCGATTGCATACCTGACTGCGCTCGTCAACCCCCAGGACACCGGCGCGTTCACCCGGATCGTCAATTCCCCCCGGCGCGGGATCGGGGCCACATCGCTGGCGAGGGTGCTGTCGTTCGCCAACACGACCGGTGTCCCGATCTGGGATGCGGCTGCGTCGCCCGATCAGATTCCCGGGCTCGGTCCCGCCGCCGTCAAGGCGCTGGGACGGTTCATGGGCACGATGAACGTTCTGCGCGAGCGCGCGCAGTCCGGCGCCGCGATCGCCGCGCTGCTCGGCGAGGCGCTCGCCGAGACGGGCTATCTCGACGCGCTGAAGGCGGAGCGGACGATCGAGGCGCAAGGCAGGATCGAGAACCTGGAGGAGTTGATCAACGTCGCCAGTGAATACGACGGCGGTGAGTCGGCCGAGCCTTCGCTGGCGGAATTCCTCCAGCAGCTCGCCTTGGTCGCCGACGCCGACGAGCGCACGGATGACCAAGGCCTCGTGACGCTGATGACGCTGCACAACGCCAAGGGTCTCGAGTATCCGATCGTGTTCATGATCGGCTGCGAGGAGGGCGTGTTCCCGCACTCCAGGGCGCTGGAGGAGGGCGGCGTCGAGGAGGAGCGACGGCTCTGCTATGTCGGGATCACGCGTGCTCAGAACGACCTGTTCGTGACTTACGCCCGCGCCCGGACCGTGTTCGGGGCGCGCACCTACGGCATTCCCAGCCGCTTCCTGGCCGAGATCCCGACGAAGCTGATCGACCATGGCGAGCCGGCCGTGCGCGAGCTCGGTGGCCTGCGCCAGCGATCGACCAGCTGGCGTTCGGAGCATGCGCCCTGGGACGGCGGCGATGGTGGCGTGCGCCGGCGCGCCGGGGGCGCCGGCGCGGGGGACGGCGTGGGCGCCGGAGGTGCCGGTTCGGGGCACGGGATGCGTTCCGGTACGCAGCCCGCCCCCGTCGCATTCCGGCTGGGAGAAGATGTCTCCCATCCAAGCTTCGGCGAGGGCGTGGTGACCGGGCTCGAGCCGGGCGGAATCGTCGTAATCCGCTTCGCCAAGGACCGCTCCGAGCGCAAGCTCGTCGCCGATCTGGCGCCGATCACCAAGGGCAGGCTCTAAGCGTTGAGCTCTTGGATCCGCCTGTGAGCGCGCCGCCCGGTAGTGTTTCGCGAGATCTGGCGGACCGCTGCCGGACATCTCGATCCTCAGCGCCTTGCATCTGAAATGCGATTCGACAGCTCCAAGCTCCGCACGCCGGAGTGGCTGATCGGCGCAGCCTCGGTGCTGCTGGCGCTCGACACCTTCCTGGTCCCCTGGTACGCGATCGGCGGACAGGTACAGCCGGGCGTGTTCGTGCAGTTTCCGCACAGCTCCGTGGATGCTTGGCACGCGCTGACGGTGGTCCGCTTCCTGATTCTGCTGACCGCGCTGGTCGGAATCGCGATCTGGTGGCTCCAGGCCACCCGCGAAGCCCCGGCGGTGCCCACCGTCCTCACCGAGGTCGCGATCATCCCTGCCGGGCTGCTGTTGCTGGCGCTGATCTGGCGGGTCCTGATCGGTGTTCCCGGTATCTACGGGATCCACACGCAGTTCGTCGAGGTCAAGCTGGGCGCCTACTTCGGGCTGCTCTTCGACGCGATCATCGTGATCGGGGTCTACCGCTCGCTGCGCCAAGACTACGCATCCCCCGATGCTACGGTCAAGATCGAGCGGCTCTCGTTGGACGGCGGTCTGGCCGAGCGCTTGCCCTGAGGGCGCCCGCCCTGACGACCCCGCTCCGAGCGGGATCGACCATCTCGTGGACTGTCCTGCAGCCGCGAAGCGGGACGGGAATTGCATGATGGTCCATTAGACTCATCGCATGCTCGAGCGCGCCCAGGTGATCCACGTCGCCCGCCTCGCGCGCCTCGAACTGACCGAGGCGGAGGTCGAGCGCATGGCCGCCGAGCTCTCCAAGGTGCTCGGCCACATCGAGAAGATCAGCGAGCTCGACCTCGAAGGCGTCGCGCCGACCTCGCACGTCGTCGACGTCGTCAACGTCCTGCGTGCAGACGAACCGGAGCCTTCACTGCCGCGCGAAGTTGCGCTGCGCAGCGCCCCGGAGGCGGTTGACTCCGGCTTCGGGGTCCCCAGTCCCGGGGCGGCGGCCGCCGGATGAGCGAGTTGCTGGAGCTCAGCGCCGCGCAGGCGGCGGCGCTTGTGCGCAAGCGCGAGATCGACAGCGCTGAACTGTTCGAGGTTTACCGCGCCCGCGCTCAGAGCGACACGCTGAACGCGTTCACGTGGGTCGCCGAAGGTCCGCCGCCTGTCCCGCCGGCGGGCGACGCTTCGCTTGGAGGAGTGCCGTTAGCCGTCAAGGATCTGTTCTGCACCGAGGGCATTCCGAGCCAGTCAGGCTCACGGATCCTCGAGGGCTACCGCCCGCCTTACACGGCCACCGTCGTGCAGAGGCTCGCCGACGCGGGCGCGCCGTTGCTGGCGAAGACCAACCAGGACGAGTTCGCGATGGGATCTTCCACCGAGA
This sequence comes from uncultured Solirubrobacterales bacterium, assembly GCA_963709135.1. Lineage (GTDB taxonomy): Bacteria > Actinomycetota > Thermoleophilia > Solirubrobacterales > Solirubrobacteraceae > Palsa-465. The sequence goes on from CAVPVI010000023.1 coordinate 296,951, forward strand.
ACTCCGGCTTTGGCCCGACCCGCAACCCTTGGGACACCACGCGCGTACCCGGCGGATCCTCCGGCGGCAGCGCCGCCGCCGTCGCCGCGGGGTCGGCGCCCTGGGCACTGGGCACCGACACGGGGGGATCGATCCGCCAACCGGCGGCGCTGTGCGGGATCGTCGGGCTGAAGCCGACCTATGGCGCCTGCTCGCGCTACGGGATGATCGCGTTCGCTTCGTCGCTGGACCAGGCGGGACCGCTGACGCGGGACGTGACCGATGCGGCCTTGCTGGTGGCGCACATGGTAGGACGCGACCACCGGGACTCGACCTCGCTGCAGTTTCCCGGCGCGATTGCGTTGCCGCGCCGTGAGGACCTGCGCGGGGTCAGGTTGGGCGTGCCTCAGGAGCTGATCGGCTCGCAGGGCGGCGTCGACGCGGGGGTCCGCGCCTGCTTCGAGCAGACGCTCGCGCTGGCAGAGCAGCTCGGCGCCAGCGTCGACCCGTGCCGGCTCCCGCACGCTCCGCACGCTCTGTCTGCCTATTACCTGATCGCTCCGGCCGAGGCGTCGGCCAACCTCGCGCGCTACGACGGCGTGCGCTTCGGCCTGCGCGTCGAAGGCGACGGCGACCTGGTCTCGATGTACAGCCGCACGCGCGCGGCGGGCTTCGGGGCGGAGGTCAAGCGCCGCATCATGCTGGGCACTTACGCGCTGTCCAGCGGCTACTACGACGCCTACTACGGCACCGCTCAGAAAGTGCGCACGAGGATCGCCGAGGACTTTCGCTCCGCGTTCTCGGGGTTTGACTTCATCGTCACGCCGACGAGCCCTGGGACCGCGTTCGAGCTCGGTGCGAAGGCCGACGACCCGCTCGCGATGTACCTCAACGACTTCTGTACGGTGCCGATGTCGCTGGCGGGAATCCCTGCGATCTCGATTCCCGCCGGGCTCAGCGACGGCCTACCGGTTGGCTTCCAGTTGGCTGGCCCGGCGTTCAGCGAGAGCGCGTTGCTCGATGCCGCGTTCGCGCTCGAGCAAGCGATCGGCTTCGACGCCAGCCCCGCTCGAACGGGGGCGGTCGCATGAGCGCCACGGAACGGAGTGCGGAGATCGGCGCGGCGGCCTACGAGCCAGTGATCGGGTTGGAGATCCACGTCCAGTTGAAGACGCGGACGAAGATGTTCTGTGGCTGCGAGCTGTCGTTCGGCGACTCGCCCAACACGCACACCTGCCCGGTCTGCCTCGGACTGCCGGGCACGCTGCCGGTCGTCAACGCGCGCGCGGTTCATTTCGGGATGATGATCGGGTTGGCGCTCGGCTCGACGATTGCGCCGCGCTCGTTGTTCCACCGCAAGAACTATTTCTATCCGGACCTTCCGAAGGGCTATCAGATCTCGCAGTACGACGTGCCGCTGTGCAGCGGCGGCTCGCTCGGCGAGGTGCGAATCCACCGCGTCCACCTCGAAGAGGACGCCGCGAAGCTCGTCCACGTTGGCCACAGCGGCCGGATCCACGGCTCCGAGCGCAGCGTCGTCGACTTCAACCGCGGCGGCACGCCGCTGGTGGAGATCGTCACCGAACCCGACCTGCGCTCCGCCGAGCAGGCGCGCGACTGGCTCAATGTGCTGCGCGCCACGCTGCGCGTGCTGGGCGTCTCCGACGTGAACATGGAGGAGGGGTCGCTGCGTTGCGACGCAAACGTATCGGTACGGCCCGTCGGCTCAGAACGCCTGGGCACCAAGACCGAGTTGAAGAACATGAACTCGTTCAGGTTCCTCGCGCAGGGAGTTCGCGCCGAGATCGATCGCCAGATCGCGCTGCTGGAGTCCGGCGCGCCAGTGGTTCAGGAGACGCTGCACTTCGACCCGGCTTCGGGAAGCCTGACGCCGCTGCGCTCCAAGGAGGAGGCGCACGACTACCGTTACTTCCCGGAGCCAGATCTGGTGCCGCTGCTGGCCACGGCCGGGATGCTCGACGCGGCGCGCGCCGCGCTGCCGGAGTTGCCGGCGGCGCGCGCGCAGCGCTTCGAGCGCGAGCTGTCACTGTCCGCCGAGCGAGCCGCCTACCTGGCCTTCCGCACCGAGCTCGCCGACTACTTCGAGCAGGCACTGGACGCGGACGGCGGCGAGGTCGATCCGGCCGCCGTGGCCAACTGGCTGCCACAGCTCGTGGAGCGCATCGGCAGCGACGCAGACCCGTCCAGCTCGCGCGTGTCGCCAGCCAGCCTGGCGACGCTCGTCAGGATGCTCGGCGCCAAGGAGATCAGCCGCGATGCTGCGCGCGACGTGCTCAGCACGCTTGTGGACGAGGGCGGGGATCCTCGTGAGATCGTGCAGCGCGAGGGTCTCGGCGCGCTTGGCGACCAGGACGCCGCGCTCGCCGCGATCGTCGCGGCGGCGATCGCAGCCGATCCTGCTGCCGCCGCGAAAGTGCGCGCGGGCAACATGAAGGCCACCGGTCCGCTGGTTGGCTACGTGATGCGTGAGACCAAGGGACGCGCGGACGGTGGTGAAGTCGCGCGTCTCATCAAGGCGCAGCTAGAAAAATAAACGCGTGAGCCGCGTGGGCATCCAGGCCGGTCGGGATGCCCACGCGGGTAACTAGCGTTCAGTGCGCTAGCGAATCAGTTGATCCGGCGCGAGATTCGGCGAACCACCAGTCCGGCACCGAGCAGCCCGACACCACCGACGAGCAGCAACGCCACGTCCATGCCGGTGAACGGCAGCGTGCTCGTCACCGGCGCAGCGGTGGCAGTGGGTGTGGTGGTCGTGGTCACCGTCGAGCACGTCTGCGGGCTGTATGCCGAGCACGTCGAGCCCGCCGCCATGGCGTCGCTGGCAGCGCAAAGCACAAGCACCGCACTTGTAATCAAAATCGCAAGTCGCTTCATCTCGCCTTTCCGCGTGTGTGTCTAGTTAACCTGCAACCGATAGCGCTGAATCCTGCCACGTATCGGGAAAAGTAGGGGCGAAGCTACGAGAACAGCGGGAGTTGACCCGCATGCACGGCCGATACCCTACCTGAAACGGCTGTGGCCAGGATATCTGTGGTGGCTGCCGGTGTCCACAGCCATGCTCTGTCTCACAGTTCCCTAGATCAGCCGGCGTCGCGCAAGAGCAGCAGGCGCTCGATCTGAACGGCCACCGTGGCCGCCCCGTAGGTCCGCTCCGCCAGCTCGCGGCCCTGCGCGCCTTCGCGCTCACGGCGCGCGGGATCCTCGAGATAGTCCCGCAGCGCCGCCGCCAGCGCGGCGGGGTCGTTCTCAGGCGACACGATCGTGCCGGTGCCCGGCACGATCAGACCCCCGGCGCCCTCCCGAGCGGCCGCGATGCAAGGACGCGAGGCGAGCATCGAGTGAATCACGGCGAGCGGTGCGCCCTCCGTCGGGCTTGGGCAGAAGACGGCGACATCGCATGCCGACAGCACGTTGGCGATGTCGTTCCCGGGATTCGGCAGGAAGTGGGCGCGTTCGCCGAGCGGGTGCGCCCGTCGGCGGAGATCCGCTTCGGCCTCGCCCTCGCCGGCGATGATCAGGTGGACGTTTGGCCACCCGAGGCGCACGACGGCATCGACGGCGACGTCGTTGCGCTTCTTCGGGTGCAGCCGAGCGACGCAGCCGATCACGAGCGCGTCGGCTGGGATCTGGTGCGCCGAGCGCACGCGCACGCGCCCCTGTGCGCTGAACCGCGACTGCTCGACGCGGACCGCGTTTGGTACCACTTGCACGCGCGCGGCGGGCACGCCGACCTCGCAGATCGAGTCACGCGTCCCGGCGGAGACCGCGAGCACATGCGTCGCCCGGCGCGCAGCCATGACGTACAGCACGCGCGCGAGTCCGCGGCGCATCTGCTTGGGAACCGGCCCCCATTCAGCCCAAACCAGCTGCGCGCGCAGCTGCGCGGGTAGTAGCGCGCTGAGCAGTTGCTCCTTTTTATAGTGCACAAGCAGTACGTCGTAGGGCCGCTCGTGTTCGAGTTCCGCGCGCAGACGCAGCGCCAGCTGCGGCCAGCGCAGACCGAGCCGCCGATACGACGAGTTGGACAGCTTGCGCCCGAGATCGATCCTGCGGGCGCGCACGCCGCGACCATCAACCAGTTCGGGCAGGTTGGTCAGCAGCACCGTTTCGTGCCCGCGTTCGTGCAGCGCGTCGAGCATGTCGACGGCGGCGTACTCGGCGCCTCCGTGCGCATCGCTCGTCATCACGCTAACGATTTTCATCTGCAGGGACTCTATGTCCGATCTGGCGCTGCGGCGGACGGTCTCGTGGTTGGCTGCGACAGCGCCGCAGGCCGGACCCCGGCGCTGCTGTCCCGCTGCGCTCCCCGCCGGTCAGCATAGCGAGCGGGTCTCCCGTCGATGCACCGGCTCCGTGAGCGGTCAAGTGTCGCCCTCGGAGGCGAGCATGCTGAGCGCCGCCGCGGCGCTCAGCGGGTGCTGGCTCCCGACACGCGCGAGCGCCAGCTCGATTGGCCGATCCTCGGGGTTGATCGAGGCGGCGGTCTTGAAATCCTGCGCCGCCGTGCGGCGCTGCCCCAGCTCGGAGGCGGCCAACCCTGCGCCGAGCCATGCGAACCAGCCGTCTGGCTCGCGCGCGATCGTTTCGCGGAAGCGCTGCTGTGCGACCCCGAACTCGGCGTCCTGCAGGGCAATCGTTCCCGCCAGCCTGGTGGGGTCCGGCATCCATGGGTTGAGATCGGCCGCGGTTTGCAGTTTCGCCAGGGCGGCCTGCGGATCGGCGCCCGCAATACCGCTCGCGAGCGACGTCTCGAGTACCGAGAGATAGGGGAAACCGAGTACCACGACGCAGCCCAGCAGCAGCGCGGCGCCGGTGAACCATTTCAGACGGGCCGGCGTCCGAGATCGTCGAGTCGAGCCCTGGATCGGGAGCACGGGCTCCAGTGCGGCTGCCGCCCCGAGGAAGCCGAGCGCCGGCCCGCTTAGAGCGGGCATCTCCCAGAACCAATCGACCGATCCGTGGATCAACCACACGACCAGCGGCAGCAAGGCGATTGCGGCCATCACGCGGGCCAGGGGAACGCCCCGGCGTCGTCCGCGCAGGGCTGCGACGAGCGCGCCGACCAGGAACGCGGCGAACAGCACGAAGCCGATCGCGCCGGTCATCGCGAGCAGGCGCAGCTCGAGGCTGTGCGTCCAGCGCGGGTCCTCGGTCGTCCGGCGTCGGCTGACGTAGTAGTCGGCGAAGTTGTCCTGCCCGAGGCCGCCGATCGGAGCGGCCACGAAAGCGTCGAGCGAAACGCGCCAGAAGTCGTAGCGGCCGCTGCCCACCTGCTCGAAATGAGATGTGCTCGCGACGCTCGACGACTGCTGGCCGAAGCCGTCCAACTGGCGCTTGACGAACGCGATCGGGTGTCCATCTGTGGCTACGATTCCGCCGGCGCACGCGCATGCGAGCGCCAGCGTGCCGGCGGCGATGCCCAGACGTCTTCGATTGGCGACCGAGATCGTCGGCCCGCCGGTCAGCAGCTCTGTCCAAGCCAGCAGCGTGGCGAGCACCATCATCGCCGCGCAGATCAGCAGCGACGTGCGCGCCGCGCCCTGCGCCGCGTGCGTCAGCGCGCCGTTCGATTCTTCATTGCCCTGGAAGATGCCCAGCAGCCGATGGACCGGGATCAGGCTTGCCGCGATCGGGAGCACGGACACGGCGGCGACACGTAGACGATCACGCAACACCGCAATTGCGCAGATCACGACCAGCGGCAATGTGAACAGCCACCCGCGGCTCTGACCCATCAGGCAGATCTGCAGTGAAGCGCAGGCGCATGCCACCAGGAAACCCCGCAGCAGGCCCGGGAGTTCGCGCTGCGCAGCGAGCGCCGTGGTGAGCAGGGCGCCGAACATGAACAGCGCCACCGTCGAGTTGAAGTATCCCGTCGGCGCGGCCAAGCGGCCTTCGATCACGAGCGCCGGGATATTGGCACCGGACGCCAGCCTCAGCAGCATCCCCAGCGCGACCACGCCAACGCCGACGGCGTACACGACCAGCACGATCCGTAGCGTCTGCGCTCGCCAGGGGAGGATCAGGAACAGCGCGAAGATCAGCAGGTATAGAAGCGCGCGATTGCTTCCCTCCAGCGCCCACCCCGGCACGCTCGCCCAGGCCATCGAGGCATAGGACCATGCAACATACGCGGCGAACGCCCAGAGCGCCAGCTTTGCGGGCCGCGACAGTGCTCGCCGGCGGGGCCCCAGCGCGACCACGCTGGCGGTCAGCAGCGCGAGCATCACCAGCGCCCCCCAGTACCAGGTGTCCGCGTCGTAGCCGCCGTTGTGCACCGCCCACAGGAGCATCAGCGCAACCGCTGCCAGCGACGGCAGCAGCGTCAGCCGGTCAGCTTCCAGACGCTCCAGCGCCGCGACGGCGCCGGCTCGTCGCAGGCGTTCGGTGACTCTGACGGCCGCCACTTCGGGTGTGCTAGCTGTCCGCGGCTGCGATCTCAGTCAGGTGCGACACAACCAGATCCAGCTGCCGATCACCGAAAGTCGAGGACAGCGGCAGCAGCACATGCCGCGCGGCCAGATCCTCGGCGCGCGGGCAGCGAGGATGGTCGAGGTACGCCGACAATGTCGTGATCGCCGGGTAGGCGGTGGTCTGGATCCCGCGCGCGGTCAGCTCCGAGCTGACCCGGTCTCGCTCGAGCTCGGATCCCAGCAGGATCGGAAAGCCGAAGTGAGCCGCCCGCCCAGCCTCATCATCGGTCCAGGGGAGCGTGATCCCGGGCAGCTTTGCGAGCAACCGCCGGTAACCGAAAGCCAGCTCGCGCCGTGCCTGCACATCGCTACGCAGCCGCGGCAGCCGACTCAGGCCGAGCGCCGCGCGGGGCTCATCCATGCGCAGGTTGAAACCGATGTCGAGCACGTCGTAGTTAACCGCGTGACCTCGATGGCGGTCCCACGTCACTGAGGTCATCGCGTGCGAGCGCAGCGAGCGCGCTTTGGCGGCAAGGCCGTCGTCCGAGGTGAGCACCATCCCGCCCTCACCGACACACAGCTGTTCCTTGGAGAAGAACGAGAGGCAGCCGGCAGCGCCGACGCTCCCGGTCATGCGCCCGTCCGCGGCTCGGGCGGTGATGCTCTGCGCGCAATCCTCGATTAGAGCCAAGCCGTGCTGCTCGCAGATTCGCTCTAGCCGCGCAAGGTCGCACGCGTAGCCCATCCAGTGCGTCGCGAGCACCGCGCGCGTGCGCGGGCCCACGTGCTGCTCCACGTCGTCCGGATCCATGTTCAGGTCGTGGGAGCCGCAAGAGTCAGCGAACACGGGCAGCGCACCGCAATAGCGAACTGCCGCCGCCCCGGCGACGTACGTCAAGGACGGAACGATGACCTCATCGCCCTGGCGTACGCCGGCCGCGAGCAGCGCGAGATGCAGTGCGGCGGTTCCCGACGACACCGCGACCGCGTGCGGAACGCCGCATAGCTCGGCCAGTGCGTGCTCGAACTGCTCGATCCTCGGTCCCATCGTCAGCCAGCCGCCGGCCAGGCATTCGAGCACGGCGTCGATGTCGCGCTCGGTCACGACGACGTCGGTGAGCGGCACCGCCCAGCTCATCGGGCCAGCTCCGCACGCAGCGCAGCGACCACGCGGTCCTGCTGCGCTTCGGTCAGGTGCGGGAACAGCGGCAGCGTGATCTGGCTGCGCGCTGCCAGTTCGGTGATCGGCAGCGACACGCCCGGAAACCTCGAGCGATACGCCGTGAACTCGTGGACTGCCGGGTAGAAGATGCTGGTCTGGATGCCGTGAGTATCGCGTAGCCCCATTCGCAGCGAGTGCTGCCGGTCGGTATCGGTGACCATCACGCACATCACGTAGCAGGACGAGCTCTCAACGCGCTCGTCGTCGAACGGCACGACCACGCCCGGGACCTCAGCCAGTAGCCGGCGGTAGCGCCTAGTGATCTCGCGGCGCTGCCGGACCTCGTCTTCGAGCCGCGCCAGGCGCGAGAGCAGCAGCGCGCAGCGAGGCTCGTCGATCCGGTAATTGAACCCAAGCGCCGGCACGTCGTAGTGACTCGGGCCGCTGCGATGGCGATCCCATGATCCGGTGGTCATCGCGTGTGAGCGACGCGAGCGGGCGAACGCTGCGACCTGGTCGTCATCGGTGGCGAGCAGGCCACCTTCGCCGGCGCACAGCACCTTGTTGGAGAAGAAGCTGAACGCTCCCGCCAGCCCCCAGGTCCCTAGGCTCCGGCCCGCGACTGTCGCAAGCGGCGAGTGCGCCGCATCCTCGATCAGCGCCAGATCGTGCTCCCGGCAGATCGCTGCCAGCCGATCCACCGCGGCTCCGTAGCCGCCGAAGTGCATCGCGACTACGGCTTTGGTTCGCTCGCCGATCAGCGTCTCGACGTGATCGGGGTCGATCAGCGGCTCTTCGATCGCGCAGATGTCGGCGAACACCGGCGTCGCTCCGGTGTACAGCACGGCCGCAGCAGTCGCGACCATCGTGTAGGAAGGGACAATCACCTCGTCGCCGGGGCCGATGCCGGCGGCGAGGTAGGCGAGGTGCAGGGCCGCCGTGCAGTTGGCGACGGCAACACCGTGACGAGCCCCGATCGTCCGCGCGAATGCGGTTTCGAACTCGGCCGTCCGCGGTCCCATCGTCAGCCATCCCGAACGTAGGGTCTCGGCGACGGCTTGCAGGTCCTCGGCGCTCATCCGGACGTCGAAGACCGGGATCATCGACTCGGGGAATGCCTCAGGGAATGTTTCGGTAGCGCGCATCGAACGGGTCGTCGAAGCGTCCTTCCTCGAGCGCCGTGAGCAGCTCCGCGATGCCGTCTGGGACCTTCATCTCGGTCTCGAATCCCAGCACCCTGCGGATCTTGTCGAAGCTGACCTTGTAGTCGCGCGGATCCTCCTGACGATGCACGTAACTCACCTCGCCTCGATCGGTCAGCTTCCGGATCTCCGCAACGAGGTCGAGCTTGCGGTAATTCTCGCCAGAGCGACCGACGTTGAAGACCTCGCCGGCGACCAGTTCGTCTGGAGCCTCGAGCACGGTCCTGATCGCCCGCCCGGCGTCGCGGACGTGGACGTACGGCCGCCAGAACTGCTCCCCGAACACCTCCAGACGGCGTCCGGCCCAAAGGTCACGGGTGAATTCGTTGACGGTCAGGTCGAAGCGCATCCGCGGCGCGACGCCGTAGACGGTCGAAAAGCGCAGGCACGTCGGCTGCATTGAGCCGCTCGCACCGCCCAGCAATGCGCGCTCGACCTCGACCTTCTGCTCGGCGTAGAGCGAGACCGGTGCGAGCTCGCCCCGCTCGTCGATCGGCGTCGCTGGATCCGCCATCCGTCCGTAGTTGGAGCAGGTCGATGCCATCAGGAAGCGCCGCACGCCATGGCGCTGCGCGTCAGCGGCGAGTGCCAAGCTGCCTTCGACGTTGACCGCCCGCGAGAGCTCAGGATCGTGCGCGCAGGCCGGATCCCCGACGATCGCGGCCAGATGGACGACTGCGCTGGCGCCGCGCAGCGCTCGATCGCGGGCGCTGTGATCGCGGACATCTGCCGTAATCAGCTCCACCCCGGCGTGCGCGAGTGCGGCCGCGACGGGCTGTTGACCATGCAAGAGGACGTCGAGCGCGCGCACCTGGTAGCCCGCTGCCGCCAATCCGAGGCACAGCGGCGCGCCGACGTATCCAGCGCCCCCGGTGACGATGATCGTCCGCGCCTGCTCACTTGCCACAGCTCACCCCACGGTTGGTCATTTGCTGGAGACCAGGCGACCGATCCTGCGCCTAGCCGGTGGCTCTGTATCGGTGCGCGAGCCGGGATAGTTGTAGGAGTAGCTGCCGTCGCGATTGTGCGAGCCGTTGATCACCAGGCCCACGCCGGTCGTAGGATGGCGCTTCAGGATCGAGAGCGTGGCACTGATCTGGTCGCGCGTGGTCAGGTATGGCCGTCCGACGATGATCACTGCGTCGATCATCGGGTTGTCGAGCAGCACTTGCGAGTCGGCCACCGGCAGCAGCGGCGGAGCGTCGAGGATCACCAGGTCATAGGCCTGCGCGAGATCGGCAAGCGCGTCGCGCATCGCCGGCAGGCGCAGCAACTCCGCGGAGTTCGGCGTGAACGGGCCGCATGGCAGGATGGCCAACGGTCCGAACTTGGGCACCGGCCGCATCAGCTCGATCGGGCTGGAGCCGTCGACGAGCACGTTCATCAGGCCGCGGCCGTTGCTCGGGATCTCGAACCTGCGCCGTAGCGCGGGGCGGTGGACGTCGACCTCGATCAGCGCGACATGCTTGTTGGCCGCGGCAATCGCCTGCGCGAGGCCGCTCGCGACGCGGGTCTTGCCTTCGCCGGGGATGGCGCTGGTGACCAGCACGACACGTGTCTCCTTGCGCAGCGAAACGTACGCGAGCGCGTCACGCAGGATCCGGAACGGCTCGAGGTCCGCGAGCAGCGCACGTTCGCTGGCGGCCTGCCGTCGCCTCAGCGGCACCATCGCCAGAGTCTCCATCCCGTATAGCCGCTCGATCTCCTTGGTGGTCTTGATCCGCCGGTCGAACAGCTCGAGCATGAACGCGAGCGCCAGTCCGATCGCGAGCCCAACCACGCCGCCGATCGCAGCTTCGCGCTTCGCGCTCGGCGACGACGGCGAGGACGGCACCGACGCCAGGTCGACGATCTGAACCCCGCCGCTGGTGACGGCCTGCAGGGCGACGACCTGCTTGAGCGCTTGCGACAGCGGTCCCGCCTCGGGGTTGCTGGGCAGGATCCGCTTGAGCTCGTCGACAAGTCGGGTTTGCCCGGAGATCAGCTGCGCCTGCGCGGACGCGTTCTGATAGTTGACGAGCGATGTGGCGAACGCGTTGGCGATCGCCGCGGCTCTGGTGGCGTTGGGATCGGTCGCCAGTACATCGATCAGATCGTTACTCGCGCCTGGGTTGCCGGCGACCTCGTCTTGCAGGTCGCCGATCGATTCCGAAGTGTGCAGTGACTGCCTGGCAAGCGAGGCGACAGCGCTTGAAGCCAGCAGTGAAACGTCGTCGGACTGCAGGCGCGCGAGCGTGGTCGCGTCCGTGCTCTGCTGCTGGGTGGGGTCGATCAATGCCGTCAGGTTCGACGGGGCGACCAGCAGGGTGGAGGTCGCCGTGTACTGCTTGACCGCGCGCGCGCCCAGAAACCACGCGACGCCGGCGCCCACCACGAAGCACACAACCACCAGCCAGCGCCGCTCACGCAGGACGCGGACCGCGTTGAGGAATTCCGAATGCTCGCTCTTTGTCTCCAGCTCCGAGACGGTCGGCCCGCTGCTCATCACGTTGCAAGGTTATCGGCAGACAGCGTCGTCTCTGCAACAGAGACCAACAGGCGCTCGAATGCGGCTGCGAAACGCTCCGGAGCGAATCGCAGCGCGTTGGAACGAAGCTCTCGCTCGTCGAACGACAGCGACTCGAACTTCTCGATCGCGCCGCAGAGACCCTCGACGGTTCCCGGCTCGTAGAGAACGCCGGTGCGCCCGTCGAGGACCGAGTCGCGCACCCCTCCCGCCCCGAAGGCGATCACCGGTAGCCCGGCTGCCTGCGCCTCGACCGGTACGATTCCAAAGTCCTCGAGACCTGGGAACAGGAGCGCCCGCGCCCGCGAGAACAGCTCCGGCACCTGCTCGGCTGCGACGGCGCCGACGAACTCGGTGCGCCCCGTGGAGAGCCGCTTGACACGGTCCAAGTCGCGCCCTTCGCCGGCGACGATCAGCCGGCGTCCGAGGCGCTCGCAGGCCCGGACGGCGACATCGGCCCGCTTGTAGGGCACCAGCCGACCGAACACCAGGTAGGCGTCGCCGGGGTCGCGCGGCACGGCCAGCATACGCGCGACCTCGACCGGCGGGTGGATCACGTGGCTGGCGCGCCCGTACGCCTCGCGGATCCGGCCGGCGACGAACGTGGAGTTCGCCACGAACACGTCCGGACCCGCCGCCCGCCGGCGGTCGACGTGGCGCAGCCAGGCCGTGACGGCCGGCAGCAGGTGCCGTGTGACGGAGCCGATCGCCTCACCTTCAAAGAACGCCGGATCCCACGCGTAGCGCATCGGCGTGTGGCAGTAGCAGACGTGGAGCGTGCCCGGTGGGGTGCGCACGTTCTTGGCGCAGGCGTGATTGGACGAGATCACCAGATCGAACGAAGACAGATCGAACCGGCGGAATGCCGTATCCATCAGCGGCAGCAAATGCGTGTAGTGGCTCCTGGCGCCGGGCAGCAGGTCGAGTGCCGTGGCGTGCACGCGCCTGTTCGTGATCGTCTGCGGCCAGGGCGCCGGATCGTAGATCGACGTGAACAGCTCGGCCTGCGGCAGCAAGTCGAGGATCGCGCACACGACCTGCTCTGATCCGCCCGGGATCGTGAGCCACTCATGCACCACCGCGACCCTCGGAAACCGCGCAGCCAGCGCCGCGCTCATGTGCCGCTTGGTGATCGCAATGGCCGCGTACGCTTTGGGTCTTGATTGACCTTCATTGCCACGTTCTCCCTGGAATCGACGATGGACCGTCAACGCTCGAAGACTCGCTCTCGATGTGCCGCGCCGCGCACGCGAACGGGACCCGCACGATCGTCGCCACCCCACACGTGAACTGGACCTATCCGGACGTCAGCGCGGCGGTGATCGAGCGTCAGGTGCTGGCCCTCACTCAAGCGCTGGGCGCGGCGGCGATCGATCTGAGCATAGAGCCCGGTGCGGAGGTCGCGCTGTCGCGCGCCTCCGAGCTGTCCGATGACGAGCTGCGCCGCTTGTGCCTGGCCGGCGGCGGATACGTCCTGCTCGAGCTCCCCTGGACATCGATCGGCGCCGGCGTGGTCCAAGCGCTGTGGGCGTTCGCGCAGCGCCGCGTCGGCATCGTGCTCGCGCACCCGGAACGCTCGCCCGCGCTCCAGAGCAACCCGGGGCTTGTCCGCGAACTCGTCGACGGCGGGCTGCTGTGCTGCCTGTCCGCCGGCTCGCTTCGCGAGCGCGCGGGCGGGCGGACACGTTCGGCAGCCCGCGGACTGCTGGCCGAAGGGCTCGTGCACGTGATCGCATCCGATTCGCATGACACCGATCGGCGCCCCCCAGAGCTGCGCTCCGTGCTCGATCGCGCGGGTCTCACAGACCGCCAGATCGACTACTTCACCCAGGTCGCACCCGCGGCGGTGATCAACGGCGCCCCGTTGCCCCCACCACCGCAGGTTGAGGATCGCCGCCGGCGCTGGTCCCGTCGCGCGCGGTCCTGAGGGCGCGGATCAGTCGCTGGGATGGCTCCTGCGGGAGCCCGCAGGACGCATCGCGCGCACGTAGGCCGCCTCCGTCGCCTGGGCGATCGTGCTCCAGTCGAACGTCTGCAGCGACCACTGTCGGCCCGCTGCCCCGCGGCGGTGCATCTCCGTCCTGCCACATGCAGCCGCGGCGCGCAGCGCCGCTGCGAGCGCGGTCGCGGACGCCTCCTCGCACAGCCAGCCGGTGCGACCTGAGATCACCGCCTCGCTCAAGCCGCCGACGGGGTAGGCCACGACCGGGCGACTGAAGCCATACGCCAGATGCAGCACCCCGCTCTGGCTCGCGCGCCGGTAAGGCAGCGCGATCAGATCGGCGGCCGCGAAGAACCGGCTTACGTCCTGCATATGGTGGAACCCCTCGATCACCTTGACTCGCCCCGCGAGAGCCGGCGACTGCAGGGGTGTGGCGGCCGCCGCCAGGGCGCCGTCGTCCTCGCCGGCGACCAGCACCACCCAATCGGGACTCTCGGCCGCCGCGTCGAGCAGATCGCCCAGCCCCTTATCCGGCCGCAGGACGCCGAACAGCAGAACGACCGGCGCATCCAGCGGCAGCCCCAGCGACGCGCGAGCTTCGCGCCGATCCACGGCGGGCGCGGTGTCGGCCAACGGGGCGTAGGTACCGTGCGGGATCACGACGACGTTTCCGGTGTTCGCCTGACGGTCCGCCTCGGTGTGGACGATCGTGACACGAGCGAGCGCTCCGAAGATCCGCGGCCCGCTCAGCGACCAGCGCCGGCGCTCGAACGAATTGTGCGAGGTGTAGACGATTCGCGCCCCGACCGCGCGCAGCGCGAGCGTCGCGATCAATCCCAGCGAGTTGCGCTCCCAGCCTTGGAGGTGAACGATCGCGCGGCCCCGTGCCAACCTGATCAGCGCAGGCACCGAGCAGAGGAATCGAAGCCCGTTCGCCACACGGCCAAGACCGAGCCGCCGCAGCAGCCGGCGCGCCGGCGAATCGCCACGGATGTAGACGAACACCGGCGCGACACGCACGCCGGGGGCGGTACTGAACAGGTGGTCGCGGGCGGTCGCCAGGGTCACCGGGATCCCTCGTTGCGCCAACGCGTCCACCAGGCAGCCCGTGTAGTCGGCGACGCCCCCGCGTCCGCCCTGTTCGACCACGAGCACGCCGGCGGACCGCAGGCGTGCGGCTGCTTGCGCGCTTTGCTCCATGGCCGCTGGACGGTAGCGGACGCCCACTTGCCGTTACGCTTGCCGGCAGATGAGGCGTGCGGTCATTCTCGCCGGGGGGCTCGGCACCCGCTTACGGCCCTATACGACGGTCCTGCCGAAGCCGCTGATGCCGGTCGGCGACCGGCCGATCCTCGACATCGTGATCCGGCAGCTTGCGCGCGCCGAGTTCGACCGGGTGACGATCGCGACCGGGTACCTGGCCGAGCTGATCGAGGCGTTCTTCGGGGATGGGGCGCGATACGACATCCCGATCGACTACTTCCGGGAATCCGAGCCGCTCGGCACGGTCGGGGCGCTGAGCCTGATCGAAGGGCTCGATCAGGACTTCCTCGTGATGAACGGCGATGTGCTGACTGATCTCGACTACCGGGCGCTGCTCGCGCACCATCTGCGCGGCGGGCAGGCCGCGACGATCGCCGCGCACACGCGCCAGGTACCGATCTCGCTCGGGGTCATACGCTGCGAGGACGGGGCGGACACGCACCGGATCACCGGGTACATCGAGAAGCCGACGATCACCTATGAGGTCTCGATGGGCGTGTACTGCTTCGCGCCGAGGGTAAGGTCACACATTCCGCTCGGCGGCAGGCTCGACTTCCCCGAACTGGTGCTGCGCCTGATCGGTGCCGGCGAGACGGTTCGCGCCTGGCCGTCGGAGGATCTGTGGCTTGATATCGGTCGCAGCGACGATTACGAACGCGCGCAGGATGATTTCGACCGCCTGCGTGAGCGCTTTCTGCCCGAGGGCTAACCCGCAGTGTCAGAGAATCCGATCGGTGGCCGTGCAGTCGTCTGCGCCGGCTTCAACGACTGGGACAACGAGGTGTGGACCAACCAGCATCACCTGATGTCGCGGCTCGCGGCCAGCGGCAGCGCCGTGCTGTTCGTCGAGTCCCTGGGACTGAGGCGGCCCAAGCTCAGCTCCGGCCGGGACCTCAGCCGCATCGCCAGGCGCTTGCGAACGGGACTCACGGCGCCCCGGCGCCGCGATGGTGTGACGGTGCTCTCACCGCTCGTGCTGCCGTTGCACGCCAGCCCGTCCGTGCGCGCCATGAACGCGATCAGCCTGCGCCTGCAGGTGGGCGCCGCCGCGCGCCGCCTCGGAATGCAGCGGCCGGTGCTGTGGGGCTACGTCCCCCAGGCGGAAGCGCTGCTCGACGTGCTCGATCCGGAGCTGGTCGTGTACCACTGCGTCGATGACATCGCCGCGCAGGAAGGCGTCGACGCCGACAGCTTCGCCGCCGCGGAAGCCCGCTTTGCCGCACGTGCAGATCTG
The DNA here is from genome assembly GCA_963709135.1 of uncultured Solirubrobacterales bacterium. Lineage (GTDB taxonomy): Bacteria > Actinomycetota > Thermoleophilia > Solirubrobacterales > Solirubrobacteraceae > Palsa-465. Next base: position 312,673 of record CAVPVI010000023.1, read on the forward strand.
GTGATCGCGAGCGCACCCGCGCTCGCCGAGCGCATGCGCAAGCTCTCGCGCAAGGTCCTGTATGCCCCCAACGTTGCCGACACGGCCAGCTTCGCGACAGCGTTGGATCCCGGTCCGATCGACCGCGAGCTGCTCACGCTGCCGGAGCCGCGAATCGTGTTCGTGGGTGCGGTCGTCGCGAAGAAGCTTGACTTCGAGCTGCTGGCGGCGGTGGCCGCGGCCCGGCGCGACTGGAGCTTCGCGCTCGTTGGACCGGTCGGGCTCGGGGACCCGGACACCGACGTGGCCGAGCTCGCCGCGGCGCCGAACATCCATATGCTCGGCGCGCGCGCACATGGCGCCCTGCCGGCCGTGCTGCGCGGGGCGGTCGCGGGCCTGATTCCCTACCGCCGCTCGCGTCTGACGGAGAGCATCTTTCCGATGAAGGTGTACGAGTATCTGGCCGCAGGACTGCCGGTCGTGGCGAGCGGGCTACCCGCGCTGGAGGGTGTCGATGGGGTTGAGCTCGTCGAAGGCGTGCCGGCGACGGTGACGGCGTTGGAGCGCGTGATCGATCATGACTGTCCCGCGCACCGCCGCGCTCGCAGCCAAGCGGCTAGCGGGCATTCCTGGGATGCGCGGCTACAAGAAATCGCCGCCGCGCTGAGCTGATGAGCGACCTGATCGTGAGCTCCGTGACGCCCACGCTGAGCAGCGGGACCGGACTTAGAACCTACGGGGTCACGGCCGCGCTCGCCCGCCACGGCGCGGTCGAGCTCGCTTACGTCGTGTTCGGCGCCCGCCGGCCGGCCCCGGTCTACGAGCAGCTGGCAGGCGTGACGATGCGAGCCATGCACGCGTCACGTGGGCCCTCGAGGGTGCTCGCCTACGCGCGTGCGCGGTCCCGACGCGTCCCTGCCGATCTGGCGCGCGGTGTCTCGCCAGCACTCCTCGAGGCGGTTCAGGCCACGGCCCCCGATGTGCGCGTGATCGCCGACGGGCCCGTGGCAGCAGCCGCGCTGCTACCCGCCGCCGGCCGCCGCGAGCTCGTCTATCTCGCCCACAACCTCGAATCAAGCGGGTTCCGCGGGCCGTCTGGCCACGCTGCGCTCGTGCGCTTCGAGCGCTCCGTCCTGCGGTCCTTCACCGAGTCATGGATGGCGACGCGCGCCGATGAGCAGGGCGCGAAGGTGCTCGCGGGTCTGCAGATCTCCACGCGCTACGTACCGAACGTCGTCGATGTCGCCCGGATCGCGCCGGTGGCTCCGTCGAGGGCGGGGCGCGTGCTGCTCGTGGCCGACTTCAAGTACGCGCCGAACCGTGAGGCGTTTGCGTTTCTCGCCGCCAGCGTGCTGCCGGAGGTCTGGCAGCGCCGGCCGGATCTGCACCTGGCAGTTGTGGGCCGCGGCCTGCGCGAGCCTCCGCGCGACGCCAGGATCGAGGCTCCCGGGTTCGTCGAAGACCTGCGCGCCGCCTACGCCGCCGCCGATGTCGTGGCGGTGCCGCTGCTGAGTGGCGGAGGTTCGCCACTCAAGTTCGTCGAGGCGCTTGCGTACGGGCTGCCGGTCGTCGCCACCCGGCATGCCGCACGCCTGCTCGAGGACGGCGTCCCGGACCGCGATTTCCTGGCAGCCGATGGAGCCGGCGAATTCGGCGCGGCGATCCTGGCGCTGCTGGACGACCCGGTGGCGGCCGCCCGCGTCGGCGCCGCCGGCCGCCGGCTCGCATGTCGTTGCTATTCGATCGATGCGCTGAGTAATCTGGTCGCGCCATGACCAGGAGCACAGATCGTTGAAGATCGTCAGCGTGATGACGACGGGGTCGGCGGGCGGTGCTGAGTTCGCGGCGGTCGAGATGCTCGACGCGCTCGCCGAGCGCGGGCATGACGTCGCGATGCTGAGCGATCTGCCCGGCATCGGTAGGGGGACTCGGGTTCGCATAATCCCGATTGCGATCGGGCCAAAGCTGTCGGCGAGCACTTGGGGGGGACTGCTCGTTCATTGGGTCGCGTATCTCGGACGCCTACGCCGGCAACTCGAGCGTGAGCTTCCCTACGACGTGCTGCTGGTCCACTACAAGAAGGAGCAGCTGATGGCCTCGTTGCTGCCGCAGCGGTTGCGCGGGCAGCTTGTGTGGGCGGAATGGGGACCAGTTCCATACCAGCTGCGCACGAGCTTTCCGCGTCGGGCGTACGTGACTGCCAGCCGGCGGGCCAAGTTCGTGATGGCCGTCTCAGCCGGGACGAAGGCGTCGGTCGAGGCGGTTGGCGTAGCGCCTGGGAAGGTGATCGTCGTGCCGAACGTGGTTGATGTCGAAAGCATCAGGTACACGCCGGCCGGGCGACAGGCGGTGCGCGATCGGCTCGGGATCCCAGCCGACGCATTCGTCGTCGGCTGCATCTCGCGATTTCATCCCAAGAAGCGCAACGACGTCGTCGTCGATGGTGTCGCCGGGCTCGGCGATCCCAGTGTCCATCTGATCATGGCCGGCGGCGGCGAGACCGAAGCCGATCTGCGCCGCCGGGCGCAGCGACTGGGCGACAAGATCCACTTCCTGGCCACGCCCGGCGATGACGTCGCAGCAGTTCTCAGTGCATTCGATGTGAGCGTCTTCTGCCCGTCCCCGACTGAGGGCGCGCCACGTGCAACGATCCTCGGCATGCTGGCCGAGCGACCGTGCCTGGCGACCGGTGCGGAAGGCGTCGCCGACATGATCCTGCCTGCGTTCGGCGCGATCACGCAGCCCGAGAACGACCCCGCGGCGCTGACCAGGTTGCTGTCGGCTTACCTTGCCGATCCGGGATTGGGAGTGCGTCAGGGTAAGGCCGCGCGCGCGTGGGCAGAGCGCCAGTACGCTCGACCCGTGGTGGCTGAGATGATCGAGCGCTTGCTGACGGCGGGATGAGCGCTGCCTGGCGCAAGCTACGTCCCGCCAAGATCCGCAGCGCGCTTCGCCGCCGGGTTTTCGAGTGGCGGCTCGGGCGCCTGCCGGTCGAGCCCACAACCGCGATTGTGGAACTCGGCACGCCTTACGGGGGCTGGAAGATTCCCGACGGGGTGCTCAGTGCCGGTCACGTCTGCTACTGCATCGGCGCCGGCGACGACATCAGCTTCGACCTAGAGTTGATCGGCCGCTACGGTGTGGCCGTCCGTGCCGTCGATCCGGTCGAGATCTACGAGCGTCACGCGCTCGAGGCGGCCGCTGGCGAGCCGCTGTTCAGCTTCCGCCGCGCCGCGCTCACGACCAGCGACGGTCCGCTGCGGATGCAAGCTCACCACGAGACCGCCAGCCGCTCGCTGTCGGCCGCCGGACTGTACGACACCCACGACTGGGTCGAGGTCGACGGGCGCACGCTGCGCTCGCTGATGTCCGAATTCGGCGACCAGCAAATCGACCTGCTGAAGCTCGACCTTGAAGGGCTCGAATACCAGCTCGTGCCGACGCTCGACCTGGTGGCGCTGGGCGTTCTGGTTTTCTCGATCCAGCTTCACCACTCCGGCTCGGTCAGGCAGGCACTGGCGCTGATCAAGACCCTGAATCGGCAAGGCTTCCGGTTGGTGGCCCAACGGCCCGTCGTGAAGCTGACGTTCCTGCGGACTAGCGGACGATGATGCGGCTTGGCTCCGGGAGCACGATCGCGTGGGCGGGGACGTCATCCACGACGATCGCCCCTGCTCCGATCACGGCCTCCTCGCCGATCGTCAAGGTGCGTCCCTTGGGGCAGACAACGATCGCATGCGCGCCGATCACGGCTCCGCGCCCAATGCGGACGCCGATCCCGGGAGTTAGCTTGTCGTCGGTGGCGGCGATCGTTGCGTACTGCCAGATCTGAGCCCAATCTCCAATCCTGGTCGAACCGTGGATCACCACGCCGAGGCCGCGGTGCGCGAAGTTGACATGGCCTTCGAGCGTGGTCTCGGGCGCCAGGATCGAGCCGAACAGCAGGAAGATCACGGATTTGAAGAACCGTGCCCCGAGCTGAAACTGGCGCTGATGGCACCAAATGCTCCGCTTCCACAGCCACAGACAGATCACCGGCCGGCGAGTCTAACGAGCCGGGCACGTCTGACATGCTGGTGGGGTGAAAGCCACCACCGTCACGGTATCGCGGCGCCGCTTGACGCTCGCCGCGGGTGCGCAGCTCAGCGGCCGCGTGCTGGGGGCGTTCATGGGGGTACTGGTGGCGGCGACGCTCGCACGTACGCTGAGCCGCCCCGACTTCGGGAAGCTCTCGATCGCGCTGACGATCGCGACCCTCGCGTCGAGCCTGGCGGACCTCGGCATCAGCCAGATCGCGGTGCGGGAGATGGCACGCCGCCCGCAGGATCGAGCGAGCATCGCCGGCGCCCTGTGCGTGACGCAGCTGACGATGGGCATCGTGCTCGGCGTCGCCGGCGTCGCGGTGGCGTTCGCGCTGATGCCCGAGGCTCAGGCGCGGATCATGGCCGTGTTCGTGATGGCGACGATGCCGGTCGGGGCAGTCGGCGGCCTGACGATCGCATCGCAGGCTCGCCTGCGGCCGGAGCTGGTCATCATCCCGCCGCTTGTTCAGAACGTCATCTGGCTGGCGGTGGTGGTAGCGCTCGGAGCGCTGCACGGGGGGCTGGCGCTGTATGGCGTCGGGGCGCTGGTCGCCGGGGTCGCGCAGTCGGCGGTCACGCTCGGAGTCGCCGTCCGCGTAACGCACGTGACGTTCCTCGGAACACGCCGGATCGTGCTCGGGCTGCTGGCGCTCGCGTGGCCGATCGGACTGGCCGGGGTGTTCGTAACGACCTACTACCGGATCGATGCCGTGATCCTGTTTCACTATCGGGGGGCGACCGCTACCGCCTATTACAGCGCTGCTTACCGCGTACTCGACGTGCTGCAGATCCTGCCGGTCACCGTCAGCGGGGTGTTGCTGCCGCTCCTGGCGAGCGCTGAGCGCGAGCCCACCGGTAACGTGCCGGCCAGCCAGCTGTTCGAGCTCGCGGTCACCCTGCTGCTCGCTGTCGCGATCCCGGTCGCCGTCTGCGGGGGGATCCTGGCACCGAAGATCGTGAGCCTGATCTACGGTGGTCACTACCACAGCTCGGCCTACCTGCTGGCGGTATTGCTTCCGGCGTTTATCCCGATCTGCCTCGGTTACGCACTCACCAGCCAGCTGATCCTGCACAACCTGCTGCGGCCCTATATCGCGATCACGTTCGTCGGAGCCGTTGTCAACGTGGTCGCGAACATGCTCGCAATTCCCCGTTACGGAGCGGCCGCCGCAGCCTGGACGACGCTCGGGACCGAACTCCTCAGCATGGGCTTCATCGCGGCCGTGGTCGCAACGCGACTTGGCCTGAAGCTGCCGGCGGCACGTGCGGCTCGAGCGCTGGCAGCGGCTGCAGTCACGGCCGCGGTCGTGTGGCTGGCGCGGCGGGCGCCGCTGGAGCTGAGCTTCGTGGTCGCGGTGGTGGTCTATGCGCCTTGCCTGCTCGCCTCGCGCGCGCTGTCGCTCGCCGAGCTGCGGTCGCTGCTGGTGCGCAAGGCGGCGGCCCACGCGTGAGCTCCGGCGGGAATTCGATTTCGGTAGTGCTTCCGACGTTCAACCGTCTGCCTGCGCTGCGCGAGAACTTCGGGTCGCTGCGCGAGCTCGACGGCGTGTCGCAGATCGTAGTGGTGGTGGACGGCTCTACCGACGGGTCCGCGGAATGGCTGCAATCGCTCGATGATCCACGGTTGGAGCTGATCAATCAGCGCCAGCAGGGATCGCCGGCGGCCCGCAACGCCGGGGTCGCCCGCGCCCGGGGCGATTGGATCCTCATGGTCGAGGACGACTGCTACCTGCCCACCGAGTTTGCGCTCACGCTGCTGGAGGTGGCGCTCGCGCACGCGGCGCAGATCGTCAGCGCGCCCTGGTTACAGATCGATAGCCGGGACCAGATGGCGGCGGCGGTGGAGCGAGGCCGCCGGCACGCGCACGAAACGATCCGGCTCGGCACGCATCCGAGCGTGTTTCCGAAGGTCGCGCTGCAGACGCCGTTCCTCAACGGGATCGTGCTGGCCAGACGGGACGTGTTTGACGTTGTTCACTACGACGGGTCGCTGGGCGGCAACGCGTGGCGCGAGGAGACCAGCATGTTCCTCGCCGCCACCCGGGCAGGGTTTCGCTGCGTGCTGACGCCGCGCACCGCTTCCTTTCAGCTTGGTCAGTGGAGCGGCGGCCAGCGACGACCGCGTCTCTCCTACGAGGCGTGGGTGATCCGCAACAACTGGCGGTTTCTGCGCTCGCATCAGCGCGCGCTGCAGAGCCTTGGCGAGATCCGCGATCCTTACAGCGCGCAGGCGCTGTTTGTGGGCGGGCGGCTCGCGCGCGTGGCGATCGGCTACACACGCGCGCGCTGGCAGGTGCGCAGGACGGCGGGGCGGCGGGCCGCCGGTAGCGGCGGTTGATCAGCCGCCAGCGGGCGAGCCGGCGCTCGTGGCCGAGGCGACCAGACCGGCGGCGAGCCCGAGGATCGCCGGCCACCTCTGCGTGGTGGTCAGGAACGGCGCCGTCAGCATTGCGACCGGAGCCATCAGCAGCAGTATTGCCGCCCAGCGCGTGCTGAAATCGATCGTTGGAACTCTCAGCGCTCGCACCGCTTGCACCATCAACATACCCTGCAGGGCCACGACCAGCGCGGCGCCGATCAGGCCGAACCGCAGCCAGGACTCGAGGATCTGATTGTGTATGTACAGCGGGCCGGATCCTTCGACAACGAGGCCGAGTACGTGGCCGTCGGGTCCGACGCCTGAGATCGGGGACGCTTCAACCGCGCGCCAGCCGACCGAGATGTCGCCGAGGTGACCCTGTACGCTCGCGTCCGCCGCCGTACCCTGGGTTGCACCCCAGATATCCGCCAGCTGATGACCGATGCCGCTCATCACCGACGGCTCAAGCGCGGCGGCGCCGGCGCCCGCGACGGCGGTCGCGGCCAGCAGACGCAGCATCAGTCGCATGCGGTTCTGGGTGAATATCAGTCCGAGCAGCAGCGCGACGATCATCGCCGCCCACACGTTGCGCCGGGAAGACAGGATCACCACGATCAGTGACGTGCCGGCGAGCAGCCAGATTAGCCGGCTGCGCTGCGAGCGCGGCGAGAAGAACGCCGCCAGCGCGATCGCGCCGGCGACCGCGCCCATCGCCGAGTCGTAGAAGATCACGGTCGTGCCGGTGTCCGCCTCTCCCTGGCCGGTCGCGGCCAGGTAGATGCCGACGAGCGTCATTGCCGAGATCACCGCCAGCGCCACGGGGACCGCGTAACGTGACCAGTCGCTACTGCGGTTGGCGCTGGCGCCGATCACAAAGCACAGGCCGAACAGCAGCGCATAACGGCTGTCCTGATTGATCGCAGATGACACCGAGGTACCGTCCGCCCAGAGCCTCGCCGTGTAATAGATACCCATTGCCACCACCAGCAGCACGCCGGCCAGGCGAGGCCGGCCCTGCGGGGGCTCGGTGACGAGCAGCCTCCCTGTGGCCACGAGCAGGATCAGCGTCAGTACGCTGATGCGCCCCACCGTCGTGAAGTACAACTGATGCCCAAGGAACAGCAACCCGCTGGCCGACGGACCGCCGAATCCGCCGGACGGGTCGAGCTCCTGGCAGATGATCAGCAGCGACAAGACGGTCAGGGACGGCCAGCGGATCAACGCCGCGGTGCCCAGCAGGCCGATCGCCGCGACCGCCAGCGTGCGCGTGTCGCTGTGCGTGATGAACCAGGCTGCGCCGGTGCTCGCGAGGATCGCGAACAGAAACCCCAGCACCCGCCCGCGCGCGAGCAGGTCTCCGAGGTAGGCGCTGCCGCGACCGTTCATCGTGACATCGTCCCGGCAATCAGCTCGAGCCAGCGCCGACCGAACGCCTCCAGACCGTTGTGGCGCTGGACCAGCGTCCGTGCCTGCGCGAGCAGCGGATCGCAGTCGCTGTCGGTCAGCTCCATCAGGCCGCTCGTGATGCTCTGCACGTCGGGCCTGACGATGAACCGGGTGTAGCCCGGGCACAATCCCAGGAAGTCGTGCATCCAGCCGACGCTGGTCGTGATCAGGGGCACACCCGAAGCGAGCGCCTCCAGCACGACGAAGCTGCATGCCTCGTAGCGGGTCGGGAAGGCGACACAGTCCGCGGCCTGGTAGGCGAGCGCCAGCCGCGCGGGCGAGAGCGTACCCAGGGCGATCGCGGAGCTCGGGGCGCTCGGACCGGCGACGACGAGCTTGAACCCCGCGCGATCGCACGCCTCCGGAACGAGATCGGCGCCCTTGCGGTGCTCGAATCTGCCGACGAACAGCGCGTAACGCGTGTCTTGAGCGAGCTCGAGCTGGGCTCGCGCCTGCGCGCGGTCGCCGGGCGCGAACAGCTCGGTATCCACGCCGTTGGGGATCACGGCGTCGACCGGCTGGCGATAGAACGTTCGCAGCTCCGCGGCGGTGGAGTTCGAGACGGCGACGACAGTGGCGCCGCGGCCGCAGATCGCCTCAGGGACGGCGCCACCGACGGCTTCTCGCAACCGGTAGCGGCGGCTGCCCGTGGCGCCGGCCCAGACGTGGCGGATCATCGTTCCGTGGAACACGTGGATCCGCTTGCCGCAAGTCGGTCCTCCCAGGAAACCGTTGCTGATCACCAGGTTCGGGCGCTCGGAGCGAGCCCGGCGCGCAACCGAAGCCGCCTGCAGCGACGGCTGCAGCCCGAACCGGCCGAGCGGCCGCGGTACGGTCGATCTCGGGCCGATGACAGTCGTGCTCCAGCCTGCAGACTCCAGGATCACCCGCATCAGGGAACAGAATCGCTCGACGCCGCCGGCGTTCGTCGACGGGTCCGGAGAGATCAGCACAGCCCGCATCGCCTAGGCCACGGTATCGGACGCTAGCCGCGCGGCTTGATTGGCGCCCGGGGTTGCAGCCGTCCTTGGGCGCGGACGAGTCAGCCGGCGGACGCGGCGGCGTACTGCTTGAACAGCGAGAGCGCCGGCTTGGGCTGTCCGTTGTCGTAGACGAGGCCATAGCCGCCTTGGACCGTGTCGGGCTGCGAGCCGTCCTGGTAGGTGTAAAGGAAGGCCGCCTGAACCCACGTCTTCCAGGTCGTGTTGAGGTAGCCGAACAGCGTGGCCAGGTTGGTCTTCTGCGCGGCGGGGGTCACACAGTCGATGTTGTCCTGGTTGCACGTGGCCCAACCGGTCTCCATGATCCAGAACGGCTTGGAGGCGGCGCCGTGGTGCAGGAACTGCCGATGGAGGTCTTCGATGCGGCGGATGTGCTGGAAGTTCGGATAGGGCTGGCCGTACACGATTGGACTCAGGCTCTTCATGTATGGCCCGTAATCGTGGACGGCGACGCCGTCGAAATACCTGTTCAGGTTGGGCATCGCCCTATACAGCGCATCTGTCCACCAAACCCAGACTCCGTTCGTGAGGTTGGGCTGCATCTCGGCCTCGAGCAGGATCTTCGCCGAGGGAGCGACCGCGTGAGTGGCAATGCTGGCTGCCTTGACCAGGCGCGCATAGCGTCCGGGGTCGTAGTCGCCGCCGTCGCCGCTGCTGTAGTAGGGCTCGTTCCAGATCTCATACTCGTCGATTGCGGAGCCGCTCAGTGACGGGTACCTGCGCCAGAACGTTCCGTCGGGGCCGTAACGGTGCGCGACCTCGGCCACAAACTTGGCAAAGCTTGCGGGATTGGCCGGGACGGAGGTGGACGTCGGTGCGGCCCAGCTGGGTGCGCCGACCAGTTGCGCGACGATGTGCAGCCCTTTCTTGCCGACCAGGAGCATGTAGTGGTCGTAGTAGGACCAGTCGAAGCGTCCTGGCGAAGGCTCGATCTCAGACCAGTAGAAGGTGTCGCGCATCCACTTGGAGCCTGTTGAGGTCAGCTCGTTGAGCCGCGTCTCGGTGCTCGACCCTCCCCAACCGGATGCCCCCTGTGCCAAGCCGACGATCAGACTGCCTGACACCGCCGGGCGCAGCGGCACCGACTTGGTGCGCCGGTTTGCTCCGCAGATCCCGACGAGTACCGTCGCGAGCGCGGAAATCGTTACAGCGGTGATGATCAGGGGGTAGATGTGGCGACGACGCATGCTTGTTAACCCTCGGTCGGTAGCGGACTGACTGAGCTTGAGTGCTCTCGACGGAATGACGATCGCCGCCCGGCTTTTCGGAGCGGCGACCCTCGTATGCCCAGGCCGCAGGCGAATCTAGCACAGCCCCGCGGCCAACGGTGGCTCACGAACCGGCGCCGGACTCCTCCTGCTCGAACACCGCAAGCACCGGCTTGGCGCTGTAGGTGTCGGTTGTGAGTCCGTATCCGTCCTGGATACCGGTCGCGTCGCTGCCGTCGGTGTAGGAATAGACGAAGATGCCCTGAACGAAATCGCTCCAGCTTCCGTTGACCCACCCGAACACCGTGCTCAGGTTGCTGGCCTGCTGGCTGTCGCTCACGCAGTCGCTGTCGCCGGTGCAGGTCGACCAGCCGATCTCGGTGATCCAGAATGGCTTGTCGGTCGCGCCGTGGCTGATGAACTGCTGGCGGATCGCCTCGACGCGCTGGACCTGATCGATGCCCGTGTACGCCTGTCCCGTGACAGGGAGGCTCAGGTCGGTGAGGTCGGTGCCGTATGGATGCACCGAGACTCCGTCGAAGTAATCGTTGAGGTCCGGGACCGCTTGGTAGAGCGCATCGACCCACCAAACCCAGTTGCCGCTCGCGTCGGCGGCGCCCGTCATCTCCGCGTCGATCAGGAACTTCGCGCTGGGATCGACCGCACGGCCGGCGATCGCCGCGTCCTTGGCCATGTTCGCGTATGCGGTGGGGTCGTAGGTCGCACCCTGATCCTGAACGTAGTACGCCTCGTTCCAGAACTCGAAGGTCGTGATCGCGGAACCGGCGAGGCTGGGATACTCGGTCCAGAAGCTGCCGCCTGCGCCGTAGCGTCCGACGACGGCGGCGACGAACTGCGCGTAGGCGGTCGGGTCCGACGGAAGCGTGTCCCAGTTCGCGCCAGCCCACGCGGGGGTGTCGTCGAGGACTGCCAGGATATGCACACCCCGCTGCGCGGCCTGCAACATGTAGTTGTCGTAGTAGGAGAAGTCGAACACCCCCGGCGACGGTTCGATCGTTCCCCATTGGAACTCCTCGCGCAACCACGTGGCGTTTGTCTGTGACATGACCTGATCCAGCCGGGGGCCGGTGCTGGCGCCGCCCCAGCCGGCCGTGTTGGCGTTGAGGCCGACGATCAGTCGGCCTGTCAGTGACGCAGCTGGGTTTGAGCTGCTCCCGGAAGTGCCGCTGCTGCCGGCGGAGCTCCCGCTGCTGCCCGTGGAGCTGCCGCTGCTGCCGGTGGAGCTGCCGCCGGCGCCGGTGGAGCTGCCGCCGGCGCCGGTGGAGCTGCCGCCGGCGCCGGTGGAGCTGCCGCCGGCGCCGGTGGAGCTGCCGCCGGCGCCGGTGGAGCTGCCGCCGGCGCCGGTGGAGCTGCCGCTGCCGCCGGTCGAGCTGCCGCCGGCGCCGGTGGAGCTGCCGCTGCCGCCGGTCGAACCGCTTCCCTTCTTGCCCTTACCCGCACCCTTGCCGGTCGTTGTGGTGGCTTTGCGGGCGGTTGCCTTCGACGTCGCCTGGTCGCCGGCCACGCTGATGACCTTCGTGACATGGGCGATCACGTCGGCTTGCGAGGCGAGCTTGGATCGGCAGGCTACCGCGTGCTCTGATCGCCGCTTGGCGGTGAGACAGATCGATTGCTGAGGTGACTTGCGTGAGGGGGCCTTGACGGCGGCTAGCGCCGAAGCGCTGAGGGTCAGCGCGACCACGAGGGCGCCGATGTTCCCAAGGGCGAATGAGAGGCGACGGTTCATGTGCCCTTCGTCGACTGCAGAAGGGGTGTGTGCCGACTTCAGCTAGCATTGGTGGACACCTGTTCGACCGGGCGCCTATACGGTGTACTGGTGCGGGCGTCCACCCCCGTGTCCTCGAACGGGCGCTTATCCCCGGTACTAGAAATCAACTAGAAAACGGCGTGTCAAAGCGGCTCGGGCCCAGCACTCCGATTCGATGAGGTGCCGGCACGATGACGTCGTTGAGCGATAGCGCGCTGGCCATCGGTGTTGGATCGGGAGCGCCGTCGCGGTCCGCGGAACGCAGTGCTACAGCTTGCGCGAGGCCGTGTCAGCTCGCGCTGTCAGCCGCGCGTCCGCCGGCGAGCGCGGCCGTTTGCCCACGTACTCGCGCGCTTCGCGGAACACCTCGGCGACGGTCATCAGAATGATCCGCAAGTCGAGCAAGAGCGACCAGTTCTGGATGTAGAAGTTGTCCAACTCCACGCGGTCCGCGATCGAGGTCTGGCCACGCAGACCGTGTACCTGTGCCCAGCCCGTGATCCCCGATTTGACACGATGACGGCTGTCATAGCGGTGGACCTCGGCGACGAACTGCTGTACGTACTCGGGTCGCTCGGGCCGCGGTCCGACAATGCTCATCTCCCCGCGCAGCACGTTGATCAGCTGCGGCAGCTCGTCGATCGAGATCGCGCGGAGCAGGCTTCCCAAGCGCGTGCGCCGATCGGCGCCCTCGACGCCTCCGGGCGCGAGTCCTCGCGGAAGGCTGAAGGCCGTCCAGGTCACAGGGGTCGTCATCGTGCGGAACTTGAGCAGCTCGAACTCACGTCCGTCGCGACCCACGCGCCACTGGCGAAAGAACACCGGGCCAGGTGAGGACTGCCGCACGGCGAGCGCGATCGCGGCGAACACGGGGGACAGCAAGACGAGCGCGATCGCTGCGACGGCGGTGTCGATCGCGTGCTTGACCGCGAACTGCCAGCCGTGCGGGTTGGTCGGACGCAGCGAGACGAGTGGCACGCCACCGACGTGGTCGAGCGTCGAGCGCTCGTTGACGAGTTCGTACATGCGCGGCACGAGTGCAACCTCGATCCCGCATCGCCGGCATTGCTCGAGCGCCTCGACAAAATCGCCGTCGGGCTCGGAGGAAAACGCGACCACGACCTGCTGGGCTCCGGTCTGCGTGACCGCGGCCATCAGTCCGCCGGAGCCGTCGAGCAGCGGCACGGCTGCCTCCGCGCCGGGATCTGGCCGCGACAACGGGTTTGGGTCCAGTAGCCCAACCGGGCGCAGGCCATAGAAGGGGTTCTCGAGCATGCTTCGCACGAGCCGGTCGCCGACCACGCCGGCGCCGATCACCAGCGTCGGGGTTCCCAGCTTGCCGCTGCGCAACATCTGCATGCGAATCGAGCGCAGCGTCATCCTTGCGATCACGAGGTAGAACAGCGAGAACACCCACAGCCGCAGTGCCAGCGCAACGGGGTGGTCCGCGCCAAGGATCGCGTCCGCGGCGATCACGACCATCGCGCCCAGCGACACGACGCCGAGGATCTGCGTCAGCGTGTCGACCACCCCGGCGGTGATGCGGTTGTTCGCGCGCTCGCGCGCGTGCAGGATCGTCAGGACCATCAACGGGAAAGCGGCGCCGAGCACCCGGCTCTCCCAGCCCAGTTGCAAGCTCGTGGCTCCGAACACCGCCGCTGCTGCGGCCATGATCAGCACGAACGCGTCGACGGCCAGCCTCAGCCGCGGCCAGAAGCTCGGCTCGAACGCGCGCGCGCCGACGCCGGTGGCGATCTGGGGCGCGGCCACCGGCCCACCCGGCGCGCCGATCGATGGCGCGGCTGGCATCCGCATCGCCCTTGTCGGGCTTGCGCTTGTTGCTGCAGGCGGAGGCGTCATTACCGGTTCACATTAAAGAGAAGCTGGCTGCGTCAAGGCTACGCGCCGTTCGCGCCAGTACCTGCGCGATCGCCTGATCCATTGGCACTCGCGTAATCGATGGCGGCGATCATATTGCATGCAAGCCGGCGATCAAAGCGCTGCGCCCATCAGTCGCAAATCCGGGAGTTCGCGTCGACGTCTGCTTCTGATCACGGCGAGCCAGCACAACGGCGACTGCGTCAGGCGTCCCAAGGCGCGATCGCGCTGGCCCACTACACGGGCGCGCTAGGCTTAGTGAATGCCCGGTGAAATCGAACGCACGCGATCCAAGCCGCCGATCATGAGACGCGCCGGAGCAGGCGTTGTTCTGATCGTGGCCGGTGTGATCGCGATCCACCTGCTGCTCGGCCTGATCATGACCGTCGTATACGTCGCGCTTGCGGTTGCCGTCGTCGCAGCTGTGGTCTGGGCAGTCGCAACGATCCTCTGATCTCTGGCGCCCGATGGCCGGCGGCGGCTTGATAGTGATCATGCTCTTCTTCGGCGTCGCCGGCGGCGTGGTCGGCAAGATCAAGGGCGGCTCGTTCGCGATCTGGTTTGTCGTGTCGTTCACGATTCCCTTCCTGGGGCTGTTGACGGCGCTGCTGTTCCGCCACGAGAATGCCGAGCTGCGCCGCGAGTGCCCCGGTTGCCATCGCGTTGTAAAGCTTCACGACGCGGTTTGCATGCACTGTGGGGCCGAGCTCGAGTTTCCCGATGTGGCGATCTCGCCCACGGCCGCGGCGCGCAGCCGGCCCGCCTGATCTGCGCACGTGACTGGCGGGAGCTGCCAGTCTGGTCGGTACACTCACGAACCCCGCCCGATCCAACAAGTCAAAGAAAGGAGGCGAGCGCTATGCGTGCAGTTGACGCACTGATGGAATGTCTGAAAGCAGAAGGTGTCGACGTCGTATTCGGGCTGCCCGGCGGCGCGAACCTCCCGACCTACGACGCCTTCTACGACGCCGGCATCCGCCACATCCTGGTCCGTCACGAGGCCGGCGGCGGGCACGCCGCCGAGGGCTACGCGAAGGCGACCGGTCGCGTCGGCGTCTCGATGGGCACCAGCGGCCCAGGCTCGACTAACTTGGTCACGCCGATCTGTGACGCCATGATGGACTCTGTTCCGGTCGTGTTCATCACCGGCCAGGTGCGCACCGAACTGCTCGGCACCGATGGGTTCCAGGAGGCCGACACGATCGGCATCACGATGCCGATCGTCAAGCACAGCGTGATGATCCAGCACCCGCTGGAGATCCCGCGTTCGGTTCACGAAGCGTTTCACATCGCCCGGACCGGCCGCCCCGGACCGGTCGTGATCGACATCCCGCAAGACCTCTCGCGTGGGGACATCCCGTACGAGCCGGTGCGCGACCTGCACCTCCCCGGCTATCAGCCGACGATCGAGGGCAACCAGAAGCAGATCAGGCTCGCGGCCAAAGCGTTGGCGAACTCGCGCCGGCCGGTGCTCTATGTCGGCGGCGGCGTCGTCAGCGCCAACGCCTCGGAGGATCTGCTCGAGCTCGCGACGTTCGGTCACCTGCCGGTCACCAGCACGGTGATGGCGCTTGGCGCGTTCCCGGCACCGCACAAGCAGTGGCTGGGGATGCTCGGCATGCACGGGACCCGCACCGCCAACTACACGATGGACGAGGCTGACCTGATCGTCGCGATCGGCGCGCGCTTCGACGACCGGATCACCGGCAAGCTGTCGGAGTTCGCCCCGCGCGCGAAGTTCATCCACATCGACGTCGACCCCGCCGAGATCTCCAAGAACGTGCCGGCGCATATCCCGATCGTCGGCGATGCCGCCAACGTCCTGCCGCGGCTGCTCGCCGAGTACCGCTCGCTGTCCCCCGATCCCCAGCGCCTCGACGAGTGGTGGTCACGGATTCGCCACTGGCAGGAGCGACACCCGCTTGCCTACGAGGACAGCCGTGACGCCGAGATCAAGCCGCAATACATGATCCAAGCGCTGCAGCGGGCGATCGACGGTGATGCGATCGTGACGACCGACGTCGGCCAGCACCAGATGTGGGCCGCGCAGTACTACGACTTCGCCAAGCCGCGCAGGTGGATCACCTCCGGCGGCCTCGGGACGATGGGCTTCGGCCTACCGGCGGCGATGGGTGCCAAGGTCGGCTGTCCGGATCAGACGGTCGTCTGCATCGCTGGTGACGGATCGATTCAGATGAACACGCAGGAACTCGCGACCTGCGCGCAGGAGGGTATCGCGATCAAGGTGTTCATCATGAACAACGGCTACCTGGGCATGGTGCGCCAGTGGCAGGAGCTGTTCTGGGACAAGCGCTACAGCCAGGTCGACACGGGCACGTACCCGGACTTCGTCAAGCTCGCCGAGGCCTACGGCGCCACCGGCTTGCGGTTTACCGACAAGCACACGCTGGTCGACGACTTCAAGGCGGCGCTGGCGACCGCAGGGCCCGTGATGGTGGACGTGCGCGTCACGCGGGAGGAGAACACCTATCCGATGATCCCCGCGGGTCAGGCTGCAAGGGACATGGTGGGATGATGGGCGAGCCAGGAACCAAGGAGTTGCTCTCGCTCGACGACCTCGAGGCCGCAGGGCGGCTGCGCACGGGACGCAAGCACATCCTCTCGATCCTCGTCGAGAACAAGCCCGGCGTGCTGACCAGGATCGCCGGACTGTTCGCGCGGCGCGGCTTCAACATCGACACGCTGGCGGTCGGCCCGACCGACGACGAGGCGTTCTCGCGGATCACGCTCACGCTCGATGGCGCTGTTCATCCGATGGACCAGGTGACCAAGCAGCTGCACAAGCTCGTCAACGTCCTGAAGATCCGCGATCTCGAGCCGCAGGACACGCTCGCGCGTGAGCTGGCGCTATTCAAGGTCTCGGCTGACGGCAGCAGCCGTGCCGAGGTCATGCAGATCTGCGAGATCTTCCGCGCGAAGGTCGTCGACGTGAGCAAGCGCTCGTTGGTGATCGAGCTGACCGGTACGCACGACAAGATCGAGGCGTTCGAGCGCCTCGTGCGCCCCTTCGGCCTGATCGAGATGGCGCGCACGGGCGAGATCGCGATCGCTCGCGGCCGTGGCGAGACCTGAGCAGCCGCGTACGCTCAGCAGGAATTACGATCAGACGCTCGCGCGCATGCGCGAGCGTCTGATCGAGGCAGCGCGCCGAGCGAGATCTAGCGGTCTGGCGACGCTCGCGAGCGTCACCGGGACAGCGCCGCAGCTGCTCGATCCGACGGCGATCGTCGCCGCCTCGCGCCGGCCCTTGGAACCCTGGTTCTGCATGGGCCAGAGCGACCGCGACGGATCCGCGCTGGCCGCGCTCGGCTGCGCCGTCGAGCTGCGCGCCGCAGGCCCGGGGCGCTTCGGCGAGCTCGACGCGCGCTGGCGAGCGCTTGCGAGCGCCGCGCTGGCAGATCCGCCGGCCGGACCAGCCGGTTCCGGCCTGGCGGCTGTCGGCGGATTCGCGTTCGCTCCATCCGGTGGTCAGGCGCCTTGCTGGGAGGGCTACGCGCCAGCCTCGATGCTCGTCCCCGAACTGTCACTCGCGCGCAGCGGCAGCGAGACATGGCTGACCGTGAATGCACTGGTGGCGCCCGATGATGCCTACGAGGATCTGTTCGAGCGGCTGCAAGCGAGGCTCGCCGCGCTGCGGACCACGCCGTTACCGTTGCTGGACCCGGCGCTGACCGGTAGATACTTGGTCCGTAGCCCGATTCCCGCCTCTCACTACGAGGAGGCGGTGTCCCGCGCCGTGCAGCGGATCCGGGCCGGCGAGCTCGAGAAGCTCGTGCTCGCACGCGAAGTCAACGTCAGGGCCCCCCGCGCGCACGATCCGGCTGCGATCCTCGGGGTGCTGCGCGGCAGCTTCCCGTCGTGCTACGTGTACGCGGTCGGGCGCGGCGAAGCGACCTTCCTCGGCGCCAGCCCCGAGCTGCTCGTGCGCCGCCAAGGACAGCGCGCCAGCACCGTCGCACTCGCCGGCTCCACGCGCCGCAGCGCCGACCCGTCGGTTGACGAGCATCTGGCGCAGCGGCTCCTGCACAGCGAGAAGGATCGCGAGGAGAACGCGATCGTCGCGCGACGGATCGCCCGGGCGCTCGCCCCGTACGCGGTATGGGTGACGGCGGCGCCGGAGCCGATGGTCGTGAAGGTCGCCAACATCCAGCATCTCGGCGCGCCGATCCGTGCCCAGCTCCGCGGCCCGGTCGGCGTAATCGAGCTGGTCGGGGCGCTGCACCCGACGCCGGCCGTCGGCGGTGAACCGTCCGACGTGGCGCAACGGCTGATCCCGGCGCTCGAGGGGCTCGATCGCGGCTGGTACGCGGGGCCGGTCGGATGGAGCGACGCCGGCGGCGACGGTGAGTTCTGCGTGGCGCTCCGCTGCGCGCTGCTGCGCGGCGCCGAGGCTGCTTGCTATGCCGGCTGCGGGATCGTGCGCGATTCCGACCCGGCGGCGGAGCTGGCCGAGACCGAGGTCAAGCTCCAGGCCCTGATGCCGCTGCTGTCGGGCTGAGCGCCGCCTCGACCGCCGCGGCGAGCCGCCTGTGCAGTTCGAGGTTGCGCCTGCGTTGCGTGCGGATCTCGATGATGCTGGTCTCGCCGCCCTGGAGCGCTCGCTGCAGGGCGGCGCGCAGCTCCTCGATGCTCCCGGCGAGCGTGTGGCGGGCCCCGTAGAGCGCGGCCGCGTGTGCGAACTCCAGGCCGTGCGGGGTCGCCACGTGCTGCTCGAACGCATCGTGCTCGTCGGCCACCGGCAGGAAGTGGAAGATCCCGCCGCCGTCGTTGTTGATCAGCACGATCGTAAGCGCCAGGCCCGTGCGCCGAGCCGCCATCAACCCACCGAGATCATGCGCCAGCGCGACATCGCCGATCAGCAGCACGACCGGGGCGCTGCTCGTCGCGGCGGCGCCGAACGCGGCTGAGACCGTTCCGTCGATCCCGTTGGCGCCCCGGTTGGACAGCATTCGCGGCGCGAGCTCGAGCACCGGCTGGTAGCTCTCCAGGTCGCGGACCGGCATCGAGGAGGCGACGAACACAGTCGCATCCGGCGGCAGCCATGCCGCCAGCCGCGCCGCCAGCAGCGGTTCGGAGAGCCGTGCGTCGAGCGTCGCTGCGATCGCCGCGGCGGCGCGGCGGTCGGCGTCCCGCCAACGCTCCAGCCAGTCACCAGCATCCGGACCGGATGCTTCGAGCGCGATCCGCTGGAGCAGCTCTCTCGGCGCCGCCAACGTGCGCTCGCTCAGCCGCGCGTCGGGATCCGACCAGGCGTCGTCAGCGGCGAACTGTATCTGCGGCACATCGAGTCCGGCCAACCAGGCGCGCAGCGGCTTGGACGTCGGCAGCTCGCCGACCCGGTAGATCAGCTCGGGAGTCAGCGCCGTCGCCGCCTCGGCGTCCCGCAGCAGCAAGTCGTAGTGGGCGATCGCGGCGGACCCGAGGCGCGCATTTGACAGCGGATCGGCAAGTAACGGCACTTGGGCGCGGGCCGCGAGCGCCGCCAGCTGGCGCCCGAGCGCAGCGCCGGGCGAGAGTGCGCCCGCGACGATCACGGCGCGTCGGAACGGATGCCGTCGCGAATCGACGGCGCGCGGGGCTGGCGACGTCGCCAGCGCCGGCGGCTCGCGCACGGGCCGATCGAAGGTGACCCAGGGCCTGCCCTGCGCCCGCCCGCCGCCGCCCGGCTCACCGCCGAGCGGGACGTCGAGCACGAGCGGCTCGCGCAGCGGCAAGTTCAGGTGTACCGGCCCGGCCCTCCCTGCCAGCGCCGTCCAGTACGCGCGGCAGGCGAGCGTCCTGATCCAGCGCAAGCGCTCCACGCTCGCTTCCTGCACGCCCACCTCGAAGAACCACTTGGCGGCGTCGCCATAGAGCTTCAGCTGGTCGATCGTCTGGCCCGCCCCGATCTCCCGGAGCTCCGGCGGCCGGTCAGCGGTGAGCACGATCAGCGGCACGCGCGCCTCGCGCGCCTCGATCACCGCGGGCGCCAGGTTCGCGGCGGCCGTGCCGGAGGTGCAGGTGACCGCCACCGGTCGCGCTGTTGCCTTCGCCGCGCCGAGCGCGAAGAAGCCCGCGCAGCGCTCGTCGATGTGCGACCAGCAGCGGATCCGTCGCTCCCGCGCCAGCGTCAGCACGATCGGGGTGCAGCGCGACCCCGGAGAGGTGCAGGCGTGCTCCATGCCGCAGCGGGCCAGCTCGTCGACGAACGCGCGCAGCAGCAGATATGAATCGGTGGCGGTCATGATTGGATCTCGTGGTGTTCTCAGCCGCAAGCCCAGATGCGCGCGAAGACTCCGCGCCGGCGCTCGTCCTGCTGCACGGCTTCACCCATACTGGCGCAAGCTGGAGGGCGGTGATCGACCGGCTCGGGGAACGCTACCGGCCGCTGGCGCCGGACATCCGCGGCCACGGCTCGGCTTCGTCCTGGCAGCCGGTCACGCTCGAGGCGGTGCTCGGCGACATCGCCGCGCTGGCGCCGCCGCGGTTCGTGCTCGCCGGCTATTCGATGGGCGGGCGAGTTGCACTGCACGTGGCGCTGGCGCTGGGCGCCAGAGTGCAAGCGCTGGTCCTGATCGGCGCCAGCCCGGGGATCGCCGATTTCGCGCGCCGTGCCGCGCGGCGCGGCGCCGACGAGTGCCTCGCGGCCGAGATCGAGCAGCTCACGATCGAGCAGTTCGCGCGGCGCTGGGCGCAGACGCCGGTGCTCGCCGGGCTGCCCGCCGAGCTCGCGGCGAGCGTGCACGCGGACCGCTTGCGCAGCACGCCGGCGGGCCTCGCGCGCGCGCTGCGTGGCCTTGGAACCGGTGCCTTGCCGTCGCTCTGGGAGCGCCTGCCGGAGTTGCCGATGCCGGTCGCGCTGCTTGCCGGCGAGCGCGACGCTAAGTTCACCGCGATCGCGCACGTGATGGCGGCAGCGATCCCGCGCGCGCGCCTCGAGATCGTCGCCGGCGCCGGGCACGCAGCGCACCTGCAAGCGCCGGCGACGGTCGCCGCCGAGATCGCCAGGCTCAGCCCACGGTAGCGTCGGGTGGCGGCGACGCGGTCAGTCGTGCGGCAGGCTCGGTACGGCTGCGGTCGAGGGCGGCCATGAACTCCTCCCACGAGACCGCGTAGGGAGCGATCTGCTCGGCTAGCGCTCGCAGGCCGGCGAAATCATCCTCGAGCTCCCAGACGACGTGCAGCACGATCGGGATCCAAGTGCCGGGGGCGAGTCGGATCAGCTCGGCCGCCGGCCGGAGCACATCCTGGGCGCGACCGTAGAGCGGCGGGTAGCAGGGTAGGTAGACGGCGCCGTCGCGCCATAGCGGTCCCGCCTGCCAGCCCAGTAGCCGGACGCTCTCCGGACCGCCGCAGATCACGTCATAGCGCTCGCTCAGAGCCTGCCATTGCGTGGCGGCGAAACGGTTGAACGGCGGCACGAAGATGCGCGGGTGGATCCCGAGCGAGGCCAGCGTGGCGCGACCACGATCGAGTAGGCGTTCGGCCTCCGCGACCGGCATGCCGACCAGCTCCGAGCGGCGCTGCGGGCTGCGATAGCGGCTGCGGTGGGTGGTTCCGTGCTGTGCGAAGGCCACGCCGTCGCTGCGCATCTGCTCGAGGAACGCGATCTCCTGCGGTCCCAGCGGGCGTCCTCCGGTGGCGTTGGGGTCCAGCGGCGCGTGCGTGAGCTGGGGCACGATCGCGATCAGATAGGCGACACCGGCGGCACGCATGATCTCGTGAAAGGCCGTCGCCGCGCCGAGGCCGCCGCGCTCGGGCTCGTCCAGCGAGCTCGAATCCGGGAACTCGTCGACGCGAACCAGGAACCGCGGCGGACCCGAGCCGAGGCCGGCATCGGCGCGCGCGGCCAGCAGCGGCGACAGCCAGCGTTCGTTCCAGTCGATGCGCCCGGCCTTGAATGCCAGTTGCTGTGCGATCCGCACCGGCGCGCTCGGAACGCGAGCGGGGCGCAGGACGTGCGCGGCGGCGCCCGGCGCGCGGTCCTCGAGGTGCAGCCGGATGTTGCGTGCGAGCATGTTTGTCGCCATCGGATCCTTTCATTCGCGCTGGGCGTAAAGTGCGGCAAGCGCGCTAGGCGGCCGCGCCCAACGGACATACGTCCACGTTTCTTGACTTTGGGAATGGCCCAGTGTGCGGATGCCGAATCAGCGTACGTGCCGAGGTCTTCAACCACAACGCCATCCCATCGTGCGCCAAGCCGCGCAGGCGCTCCGCATACCCCCCGACGTGGGGCAGCAGACGATAACCGGGCAAGGCTGCAGCTTCTGCCGCCGCCGGTCTCACCGGCGCAGCTGCGCGCGCCACATCCGGTCGCGCCGCTGCTGGCGACGCGCCGCTGGTCGAAGCTCTGCCGTGCTCTGGATCTGATCGTCCTGTATGCCGCATCTGGCGTCGCGATCGCGGCCGACGGGCAGCTGTCAACGGCCGGCTCCAACCGGCTGCTGGCGGCCGCCTTCCCGCCGCTCGTGCTGACGGTGCTGCACGTGCGCCGCTCCGGCGAGAACCGTCTCAACACCTCGCTGCTGGACATGATTGCGAGCGTATTGGGGTCGCTGGCGCTGTCGGCGCTGATCCTGCTCAGCGCCGATTCGATCCTGGGCGGCACGCATGTGGTCGCGCTGTCGATGCGGCTGTGGGGATTGTGTGCGGCGGCGCTGGTCGGCGAGCGCGCGCTCCTGTTCTCGGTCCGCGCGGCCGCGATGCGCGTGCCGGCGCTGGGCACGCCAACGCTCGTGATCGGCGCGGGAAAGGTCGGCGACCACCTCGTCCGTCGCCTGCTCGCAGAGCCTCGCTACGGCTTGCGGCCGGTCGGCTTTCTGGACTCCAACCCGCTGCCGGCCAAGGACGGCGCCGAGTCACCGATCCCCGTGCTCGGCGGTCCCCAGGATCTCGCCCGCGCGATCGAGCGCACCGGCGCGGGCCACGTGATCCTCGCGTTCTCGGGCGCACCGGACTTCGTGATGCTGGCGCACGTGCGCGAGTGCGAGCGACTCGGCGTCGCGGTCTCGCTCGTCCCGAGGCTGTTCGAGTCGATCAACCAGCGGGCGACGCTCGGTCATGTCGGCGGGATCCCGCTGCTGACTCTGCGCGAGGTCGACCCGCGCGGCTGGCAGTTCGGCGCCAAGCACATCGTCGATTGCTTCCTCGCGGCCGTCACCCTGGTCTTGCTTGCGCCGCTGATGGCGATCCTCGCCGCCGTCGTGCACTTCAGCTCGCCGGGCCCGATCCTGTTCCGGCAGCGACGGATCGGACGTGACGGGCATCCCTTCTATCTGTTGAAGTTCCGCACGATGCGCGCGTCGGCAGGGGACGAGCCGGAGACCTTTGAGCTGCCCGCGGGAGTCGCGCCGGGAGGAGTCGAGGGCGTGGATCGCTGCACCTGTGTCGGACGCTGGCTGCGCGCGCTGTCGCTCGATGAGCTGCCACAGTTCATCAACGTGCTGCGCGGCGACATGTGCATCGTCGGCCCGCGGCCCGAGCGCCCGGAGTACGTCGAGCAGTTTGAGCGCGACGTGCGACGCTATGCCGAGCGCCATCGCGTCAAGTCGGGCATCACCGGGTGGGCCCAGGTGCACGGGCTGCGGGGGCAGACCTCGATCGACGAGCGCGTCGAGCTCGACAACTACTACATCCAGAACTGGTCGATCGTGCTCGATCTGCGGATCCTCGCGCTGACTGTGGTCGAGATCGTGCGCGCCGCGATCCGCGAGCTCAGCACCGAGTAGCCGGATCTTCGCGCTGACTGTGGTCGAGATCGCGCGCGCCGCGCGCCGCGGGCATGGAGCTCAGCACCGCGTAGCCCGATACCAGTCCGGCACCGTGCCGAGCCCAGGTCCGTGCGGGACGGCGAGCCTGCCTGCCGCTGGCATCAGAGGGTTCTCGCGCTTGTCGAACAGAGCCAGGGTGGCGAGCCCGCAGGGACGGTCGACCTCGAGCGCGGCGGCGGCGTGCAGCGCCGCGGCGATCCCAAGCGGGCCGTCGAGGGTTGAGGCCAGATAGACCTCGTAGCCCGCCGCGCGTGCGCGCGCGGCGCCGCGCATCACACCCGTGACACCGCCGCAGCCGGCGATCTTCAGGCAGACCGCGTCGCACACGCGGCGCTCGAGCGCGCCCGCTGCCGTGACGGTCTCATCCAGCGCGATCGGCACGTTGCTGGCGGTGGCGACGCGCTCGATCGCCGCCAGGCCATGCACCGGCTCCTCGCAACACTCGATCCGCAGCGGCGCCAACGCTCCCAGCGCCGCGATCGCCTCCTGCACCGACCAGGCGCCGTTGGCGTCGATCCGGATCTGCAGGGCGTCGCCGGCCGCCGCGCGGACGGCTTCGATGCGGCCCGTGTCGTCGCGGTCGCCGACCTTCACCTTGACGGTCTCGAACCCCGCGGCGCAGGCGTGCGCCGCCGCTTTCCCGGCGGCCGCCGGGTGCAGCGCGCCAATCGTCGCGTTGACTTCCACCGGCGCCGCCGCGGCGGCGCCCAGCAGTCGCCAGACCGGCTCGCCGGCGCGCTTGCCGGCGAGATCCCAGAGCGCGAGGTCGATCGCCGCCAGCGCCTGCGGCAGCGGCGCGAGCTCCGCGCACTGCACCAGCAGAGCTTCGCGGTCGCGCCCGTCTGAGGCAGCGAGCAGCGGAGCGCAGGCGTCCAGTGCGGCCAGCACGTTCGCATCGTCGATCCCGTCGTAGCCGTGCAAAGGGGCTGCCTCGCCGAAGCCGGTCAAGCCGTCCCGCTTGTCTCGCAGCGCCAGCAGGATCAGCGGCCGCACGCTGACTGAGTCGCGAGACGACACCAAAGGCGCGCGCAAGCGCGCCCCATGAACTGAGATGGCGACCCTCATCGGCTGAGCAGCAGACCGGCGGACAGCAGCGCGCAGAACACGAGCTGCAGCATGCCGGTCTTCGCCAGCGCCTGGTTCAGCGACGGCCCGTCGGTTCGGGTGTTGACGATCTTCACGACCCCGATCGCGAGCGGCGCCGACAGCCAGGCCGCCAGCAGCCAAGCGCTCAGCGGCCCGAACAGCCAGCTGACCGGCGCCAGCACGTAGGCGCCGGCGAGCATCGCCGCGTACAGGATGCGGGTGCGCTCGCGCCCGAGCCTGACGGCCAGCGTACGCTTGCCCGAGCGGCGGTCGGTGTCGATGTCGCGGACATTGTTGACGACCAGGATCGCGGATGCCAGCAAGCCGACCGGTACCGACAGCGCGAACGCCTCCCACTGCAGGTGCTTGACCTCGACGAAGTAGGAGCCGGCGACCGCGACCACCCCGAAGAACAGGAACACGAACACCTCGCCCAGCCCCTCATAGCCATAGGGCTTGGGGCCGCCGGTGTAGAGCACGCCGGCGAGGATTGAAGCGCCGCCGACCAGCAGCAGCTGCCAGCCGGCGACCACGATCAGGTAGACGCCCGCCAATACCGCCAACCCGAACGTCACGTAGGTGGCGATCAGCACCTGCTTGGGTGGCACCAGCCCGCCGGCGGTGACGCGCACGGGCCCGAGCCGGTCCTCGGTGTCGGCGCCGCGCCGGGCGTCTGAATAGTCGTTGCTGAGGTTGGTGCCGATCTGGATGAACAGTGCGCCGATCATCGCGGCCGCGAACCGCAGCGGGTGGAACACATGCTCGAAGCCGGCCAGCGCCGTTCCCACCAGCACCGGCGCCGCCGCGGCCGGCAGCGTGCGCAGGCGGGCGGCCATCAGCCAGATCCGGATCCCGCCCGGTAGCGTGGCGCGCTGCGTACCGGCCATCAAGTCACGCGCGGTGCGGGAACTTCGAGAAGTCCGGTCGGCGCTTCTCCAGGTAGGCCTGGCGCCCCTCGGCGGCCTCCTCGCTCATGTAGAAGAGCAGGTTGGCGTCGTGCGCGAGCTGCTGGATACCGGCCAGGCCGTCCTCGTCGGCGTTGAAGCTCGCCTTCAGCAGCCGCAGCGAGAACGGCGACAGCGCGAGCATCTCCCGGCACCACTTGACGGTCTCGGGCTCGAGCGCAGCGAGCGGCACGACCGTGTTGACGAGACCCATCGCCAGCGCCTGCTGCGCGTCGTATTGGCGGCATAGGAACCAGATCTCCTTGGCCTTCTTAGGGCCCACCAGGCGCGAGAGCACGCTCGCGCCGAAGCCACCGTCGAACGAGCCGACCTTCGGACCTGTCTGGCCGAAGCGCGCGTTGTCGGCGGCGATCGTGAGATCACAGACGATGTGCAGCACGTGGCCGCCGCCGATCGCGTAGCCGGCGACCATCGCCACCACCGGCTTGGGCAGCCGACGGATCTGGACGTGCAGATCGGTCACGTGGAAGCGTCCGACGGCCTGCTGATGACCGGCGTTCTGCGGGTCGGCGCCCGTGACGTAGCCGCCGCGGCTGCCGCGCACGCGCTGGTCGCCGCCGGAGCAGAACGCATCAGGGCCTTCGCCGGTGAGGATGATCACCCCGACCGCGGCATCCTCGCGCGCGCGCTCGAACGCATCGATCAGCTCGACGACCGTCTCCGGGCGAAACGCGTTACGAACTTCGGGGCGGTTGATCGTGATCTTCGCGATGCCGGCATCCTCGCCGGTCGCGAGCTCGTAACGGATGTCCTCGTACTCGGCGGCCGCTTTCCAGATGACGCTCACGCGACGTTCAGACTAGCGTTTCCGGAGTGGAGCACTGGCTGATACGCGCGGCGGCACTGCGTCCTGAGCGGCTCGCGCTGGTGAGCGGTCGCGGCGGGCTGACGTACTCGGAGCTGGCGCTCCGGGCGGGCCTCGGGGCGCGCGCGCTGGTGGCGCGCGGCGTGCAGCCGGGCGATCGCGTCGCGCTCGGCTACGCGGACCGCGTCGAGTTCGCGGTCGCGTTGCAGGCATGCCTGCTGGCGGGGGCGCGGGCCGTGCCGATCGACCTGCGGCTGAGCGGCGCCGAACGGGCAGCGCGAGCAGCCGGCGCGATCTTGCTCAGCGAGCGCGGTCTCGGTGGCGCGATCGCCGGCGTCGGCGCCGGCGGGCCCCGCACGCAGCCGCCGGTGCCGCCGGTGCCGCCGGTGCTCGATGCCGTCGCGACCGTGATGCACACCTCCGGGACGACGGCGGCACCCAAGGCCGTGGAGCTGACGTACGGGAACTGGCTCGCGAACGCGCTCGGCTCCGCGGTCGCGCTCGGCCTGGACGTCGAGGAGCGCTGGTTGTGCACGATGCCGCTCGCGCACGTCGGTGGCCTCTCGATCCTGATTCGCAGCGCGATCTACGCCACCACCGTCGTGCTGCACGAGCGCTTCGAGACCGAGGCGGTGCTGGCGGCGCTGATGGATCCGGGCGAGCGGATCACGGTCGTGTCGCTGGTGCCGACGATGCTCGCGCGGCTGCTGGACGCCGGCTTGCGCGCGCCGCCGGCGCTGCGCTGGGCGCTGCTAGGCGGCGGCCCGATCGCGCCGGCGCTGCTGGCGCGCGCCGCCGACGCCGGCGTCCCGCTGGCGCCGACCTACGGGATGACCGAAGCCTGCTCGCAGATCGCGACCTTCGGGTTCCCACTGCCGGCAGTGGAGATCAGGCTCGAAGGCGAGGAGCGCGAGATCCTCGTGCGCGGGCCGGCCGTGGCGCCGGGCACGCTGTCGTCCGACGGGTGGTTGCACACGGGCGACCTGGGTGCGATTGACGACAGCGGTCGGCTGATGATCATCGGGCGCCGGTCCGAAACGATCGTCAGCGGCGGCGAGAACATCGCTCCGGCCGAGGTCGAGGCGGTGCTGCTCGCGCACGCCGCCGTGGCTGATGCTGCGGTGCTAGCGCGCGCTGACCCGGAGTGGGGGGAGGCGGTGATCGCGCTGGTCGTGCTGCGCGATCGGGCGCCGGTCGGCGTCGCCGAGTTGCGCGCGTTCTGCGGTGAGCATCTGGCGGCGTTCAAGGTGCCCAAGCGCGTGCAGTTCGTGCCAGAGTTGCCGCGCACCGATTCGGGCAAGCTTCTGCGCGCTGAGCTTGGGCGCCTGGTTTGAGCAGGGTGGCGAGCCGCGTCCCTATGATCGCGGCGTGGTTTACGAGATCGATTGGGAGCGCGCCGCAGCCGGCTGGGCGCGGCATGCCGACCAGTTGCGCGTACACGGGATGGCGCTATCGCTGTGGATGATCGACGCGGTCGCGTTGCAGCCTGGCGATCGCGTGCTGGAGCTGGCAGCGGGTCCGGGCGACACCGGCTTTCTCGCCTCCGAGCTGGTGCTGCCGGGTGGCAAGCTGATCTGCAGCGACAGCTCGCCCGCGATGCTCGAGGTTGCAAGGGCGCGAGCGGCTGCGCAGGGCGTCGCCAACGTCGAGTTCAAGGCCCTGGACATGGACTGGATCGACCTGCCGACGGCCAGCGTGGAGGTGATCCTGTGCCGCTGGGGGATCATGCTGAGCGCCGATCCGGCGGCAGCGCTGCACGAGTGGCGGCGCGTGCTGGCGCCGGGCGGTCGCCTTGCGGCGGCGGTCTGGGACGCTCCGGCGCGCAACCCGTGGTCGACGATCCCGAGTGAGGCGCTCGCGGCTCTGGGCTATGCGCCGCCTCCGGATCGCGCCGGCCCCGGAATGTACGCGCTCAGCGACGCCGCCAAGCTCGAGGACCTGCTGTTGGGAGCGGGGTTCGTGCAGGTGAGCGTGCAGGCGGTCGCGCTCGAGCGCCGCTACGCCTCCGTGCAAGCATGGATCGAGGAGTCACAGGACGTCTCCGCGATGCTGCGCGCCATCTGGGAACCGTTGAGCGCGCACGATCGGGCGGCGACGCTGACCGAGGTCAGCAGGCTGGCGGCGCCGTTCACAGGCGCCGACGGCGCCGTTCGGTTGCCCGGTAGCTCGCTCGCCGCGCTGGCATACGCCTGAACGGATTCTTGCGGGCTGCGAGCAGGATTGCAGCGCTTTTGCGCGACGGCAAGTTGCGGGACACTGCCGCGAATGAATTTCGGAAAGATCAGCTGGCTGGCGGCGCTCGTCGTCGCGCTGGCCGCCCCGACGTCAGCGTCGGCCTACTTCGTGCACATCGTTGGCCCGGGAGAGACGCTCACGTCGGTCGCAGCGGCCGACGGCATCAGCATCGCGCAGCTGGCGGCTGCCAATGGCGTCTCACCCGGTGCCGAGCTCGTCACCGGCCAACCACTGCAGATCCCGCCGCAGAACTACCTGCTCGGCTCCGGCGCCGGCGCGCAGAGCACCGCCTCGACGGTGTCGCCCAGCGGTGCCGCCGAGGGCTCCGGAGGCTACCTCGTGGAGCCCGGCGACACGCTGTCGGGCATCGCCGCGGCCGACGGAACCTCCGTCGCCGAGTTGGCGGCGTACAACGGCCTGAACCCGAACGCCTTCCTGCTGTCGGGTACGACGCTGCGGCTTCCCGGCGAAGGCAGCGCGGCGGGCGCCCCGTCCGACGCCGGTTCGACCGCGTCCGCGGGCACCGCCGACGGCCAACCGGTCGGCGCCAGTGCGGAGGGCTCCTACGGCGGGCCGCCGTACCCGACCGCGCAGACCGTCAGCGGCTCGCAGATCGCCGACATCGCCCAGGCCAACGGCGTGCCGCCGGCTTTGGCCGAGGCGATCGGCTGGCAGGAGAGCGGCTGGAACAACGACGAGGTCTCACCCGACGATGCGATCGGGGTCATGCAGATCCTCCCCGGAACCTGGACGTGGATCCAGAATTCGCTGAGCGTCGGAGCGCCGCTTGACCCCGCATCCGCGACCGGCAACGTGGCCGCCGGCACGCTGATGCTGCACGCGCTGCTCAACTCGACCGGGGACGACGACGCCGAGGCGGCCGCGGGCTACTACCAGGGCCTGTCGTCGGTCCAGCAGTACGGGATGTACGCGGACACGCAGCAGTACGTCGCCGACGTGATGTCGCTCGAGCAGCAGTTCGGCGGCGGCTAGGGCACCCGCAGGCGAGTGGGGCGCGCGCAGCTGCCACTGCGCCTGTTGTAGCCTGCCGCTCCTATGTTCTATGACGACGACGCTGACCTGACCCTGCTCGACGGCAAGACCGTCGCGATCATCGGCTATGGCTCCCAGGGCCATGCCCACGCCCTGAACCTGAGGGACTCGGGGGTCTCTGTGGTGGTTGGACTGCGCCCGGACTCCTCCAGCGTGGCGAAGGCGCGCGCGAACGGCCTGCGCGTCGCCGACCCGGCCGACGCCGCCAGCGAGGGCGACATCGTGATGATCCTGACCCCCGACGAGCTGCATGCGAAGGTGTGGGAGTCGGGCGTCGGCGACGGCGTTGCCTCGGGCAACATGGTGATGTTCGGCCACGGCTTTTCGATTCACTACGGCACGGTGACGCCGCCGGTCGATGTCGACGTGACGCTGGTCGCGCCGAAAGGCCCCGGTCACCTCGTCCGCCGTCAGTACACCGAGGGCTCGGGCGTCCCGTGCCTGGTCGCCGTGCAGCAGGACGCCACCGGCAACGCCCTGGCGCTTGCGCTCGCCTACGCGAAGGGGATCGGCGGTACCCGCGGCGGCGTGATCGAGACCAGCTTTCGCGAGGAGACCGAGACCGACCTGTTCGGCGAGCAGGCTGTGCTGTGCGGCGGCGTCACCGAGCTCGTGCGGGCCGGCTACGAGACGCTTGTGGAGGCGGGGTACGATCCGCGGCTGGCGTACTTCGAGTGCATGCACGAGCTGAAGCTGATCGTCGATCTGATGTACGAGAAGGGGATTTCGGGGATGCGCTACTCGATCTCGAATACCGCGGAGTACGGGGACCTGACGCGCGGCAAGCGCGTGATCGGGCCGGAGTCCCGCGCGGCGATGAAGCAGCTGCTGGCCGAGATCCAGTCCGGTCAGTTCGCGCGCGAGTGGATCGCCGAGAACAACGCCGGCCAGGAGAATTTCAAGCGCATGCGCGAGGAGCAGGCCGGGCACCAGGTCGAGGTGGTCGGCAAGGAGTTGCGCGCGCAGATGGCCTGGATCGACACCAGCTTCCACGAGTAAGTTCCCTTCTAACTCAGAGGAACAAACATGGCCCAGACTCTCCTGCAGATCCCACAAGACCTCAAGCCGGCAGACGGCCGTTTCGGGTGCGGACCCTCGCGCCTGCGTCCCGGCCAGCTGGACCGGCTGGCGACCGACGGAGCCGCGGTGATGGGCACATCTCACCGCCAGAAGCCGGTCAAGCAACTCGTCGGGCGCACCCGCGCCGGCCTGCGCGAGCTGTTCTCGTTGCCCGACGGCTACGAGGTGGCGCTCGGCAACGGCGGCACGACCGCCTTCTGGGACGCCGCCACCGCCGGCCTCGTGCGCGAGCGCGCCCAGCACCTCACCTACGGCGAATTCTCATCCAAGTTCGCGTCCTGCACGCGCAAGGCGCCGTTCCTGGCGGAGCCGATCGTCGTGCAGGCGCCTGCGGGAGACGCGCCGGCGCCGGCCGGCGTTGCCGGCGCCGACGTGATCACGTGGGCACACAACGAGACCTCGACCGGCGTGATGGTGCCGGTGAGCAGGCCCGCCGGCGGCGACGCCGACCAGCTCGTGCTGATCGACGCGACCTCCGCCGCGGCCGGGCTCCCGGTCGACATCGCCGACGCCGACGCCTACTATTTCGCGCCGCAGAAGGGGTTCGCCTCCGACGGCGGCCTGTGGCTGGCACTGCTCAGCCCGGCGGCGCTGGAGCGGATCGAGCAGATCGCGACTGACAGCCCTACGGTCGGTCCCGCCCGTTGGATCCCCGACTTCCTGTCGCTGACCACGGCGCTCGAGAACTCGGTCAAGGATCAGACCTACAACACCCCGGCGGTCGCGACTCTGTTCCTGCTCGTCGACCAGCTCGAATGGATGCTGGAGCAGGGGGGCTTGGAGGCGATGGTGGCGCGCACGACGGCGTCCGCTTCGCACCTCTACGGATGGGCCGAGCAGCACGCCCACGCAACCCCGTTCGTGTCAGACCCCGCCAAGCGCTCGCTGGTCGTCGGCACGATCGACTTCGACGATCAGGTCGACGCCGCCGCGCTCGCGGCGACGCTGCGCGCCAACGCGATCGTCGACGTCGAGCCCTACCGCAAGCTCGGGCGCAACCAGCTGCGGATCGCGATGTTCCCGGCTACCGATCCAGCTGACGTGCAGGCGCTCACCGCCTGCATCGACTGGGTGCTGGAGCAGCAGTCATGAGCACGCCAGACGCCATTGCAAGTGACACCACCGGCGCCCGCGCGCGCCCGCATGTGCTGGTCGCCGAGAAGATCGGCGACTCAGGCGTCGCACTGCTGCGCGAGCACTTCGATGTCGAGCTCGGCTTCGATTGGACGCGTTCGCAACTGGTCGAGCGCCTCGGAGAGTTCGACGGCATCCTGATCCGCTCGGCCAGCAAGCTCGACGCTGAGCTGCTGGCGCACTCGGGCCGCCTGCGCGCGATCGGACGCGCCGGCGTCGGCGTCGACAACGTCGACGTCGCCGAGGCGACCAAACGCGGGATCGTGGTCGCGAACGCACCGGAGTCCAACGTGATCACCGCCGCCGAGCACACGCTGGCGCTGCTGCTGGCGCTCGCCCGCAACGTCCCGCAGGCGCACGCGTCGCTGACGGCGGGCAAATGGGAGCGCTCGAAGTTCTCCGGCATCGAGCTGTACGAGAAGACGCTCGGGATCATCGGCTTTGGCCGCATCGGGCAGCTCGTGGCCCAGCGCGCGAAGGGCTTCGGCATGCGGGTGATCGCGTTCGACCCGTACGTCGGGAGCGAGCGCTATCGCGAGCTCGGCGTCGAGCAGGCCGACTCCTCCGACCAGGTCTACGCGGCCGCCGACTTCCTCACGCTGCATCTGCCCAAGACACCCAAGACGATCGGCTGGCTGAACTCCGAGGCGCTCGCCAAGTGCAAGGACGGAGTACGGATCCTCAACGTCGCCCGCGGACCGCTGATCGTCGACGCGGACCTCGAGGCGGCACTCGTCAGCGGTAAGGTCGGCGGCGCAGCGCTCGACGTGTTCCAATCCGAGCCGATCACCGAGCATCCGCTGTTCGGCTACAAGAACGTGATCGTGACGCCGCACCTCGGCGCCTCGACCGCCGAGGCGACCGACCGTGCCGGCTATCAGGCGGCCGAGCAGGTGGTGGCCGCGTTGACCGGCGGGGTCGTCACGAGCGCCGTCAACGTGCCCGCGATCGCGGCTGAGGACATGGCGGTGCTCGGTCCGTTCGTGCCGCTGTGCCGGTCGCTCGGAAGGATCGCGGTGGAGTTGAAGGAGGGCTCCTCGGTGGACCGCGTGCAGGCCGAGTTCATGGGCCGGATCGCCGAGCGCGACACGCGCCTGCTCGGCATCCAAGTGCTGCTCGGAGTGCTGCGCGGGCACACCGAGGAGGAGGTCAACGAGGTCAACGCGCCGTCGCTGGCCGAGGAGCGTGGCATCGAGGTCGTCGAGGTCAAGCAGTCCTCCGCCCGGCACTACACCGATCTGATCCGCGTCAGCGTGACCAGCGGCGAGCACACGGTGCGGGTCGCCGGCACCGTGATCGGACGCCTGTACCGACCGCACCTGCTCGAAGCCTGGGGTCAGCGCTTCGACATCCAGCTCGAGGACCACGTCACGCTGTTCCGCTACGAGGACGTGCCCGGGATGATCGGGCGGGTCGGCACCGCGTTTGGCGAGCACGCCGTCAACATCGTCTCCGCCGCGGTCGGGCGCGACCCGAGCCCGTCGGACGGAGGCGATCGGCCGGTGGCGGTGATGGCGATCACGACCGACACCGCCGTCGGCGCCGACGTGATCTCCGAGATCGTCTCGAGCGACGGGTTCCTCACCGGCCGGACCGTCAGCCTGTAAACCAGCCGCACACCGGGTGCTAGGCTTCGTCTCGGCATGACGCTCGCGCTCGACGCTCGGCTTCTTCTCCTCCCCCTTCGGGGGGAATAGCGCGCCGGCGGCCGCACGTAGCCGCGAACCAGCACCTAGAAGAAGCCAAGTTTCGAAACACTCAGGAGTGACATGACCAAGCCCGCTGACCCCAACCGAGTACTGATCTTCGACACCAGCCTGCGCGACGGCGAACAGGCGCCGGGCATTTCGCTGAACGCGCAGGAGAAGCTGGAGATCGCCCAGCAGTTGGCGCGCCTCGGCGTCGACGTGATCGAAGCCGGCTTTCCGATCACCTCGCCGGGGGACTTCGAAGCCGTGCGGGGGATCGCGCGGACAGTGCAAGGACCGGTCATCGCCGGTCTGGCGCGCACCCAGTTCGCCGACATCGATGCCGCCTGGAACGCGGTTCGCGACAGCGAGCGACCGCGCATCCACACGTTCATCTCGACCTCTGACATCCACATCAAGTACCAGCTGCAGACCACACGTGAGGACGTCAAGGGCCAGGCGCGAGCGGCCGTCGCGCACGCCCGCCAGTACCTCGACGACGTCGAGTTCTCGCCGATGGACGCCACCCGCGCCGAGCTCGAGTTCACCGCCGAGGTGGTGCAGATCGCGATCGACGAGGGCGCCAGCACGATCAACATCCCCGACACCGTCGGCTACACGATGCCGCACGAGTTCACCGCCTACCTGCAGCGGCTGTATGAGCTGGTGCCCGATCTGCACGACGTCGTGCTGTCGGTGCACTGCCACGACGACCTCGGTCTGGCGGTCGCCAACTCGTTCGCCGGCCTGCGGGCCGGCGCCCGCCAGGTCGAATGCGCGATCAACGGCATCGGCGAGCGCGCCGGCAACGCCTCCCTGGAGGAGCTCGTGATGCTGCTGCACACCCGCAAGCAGGACATCGGCCTGCACACCGAGGTGGTCACGCGCGAGCTGGCACGCACCTCGCGGATGGTCTCGCGCCTAACCGGCTATGTGGTGCAGCCGAACAAGGCGATCGTTGGTCGCAACGCGTTCGCACACGAGTCCGGGATCCACCAGGACGGCGTGCTGAAGGAGCGCACCACCTACGAGATCATGGACGCCACCACGGTCGGCTTGGACGCCAACTCGATCGTGCTCGGCAAGCACTCCGGCCGCCACGCGCTGCAACAGGCGCTGGGCGAGCTCGGAATCGAGGTCGACGGACAGGCGCTCAACACCGCCTTCAAGCGCTTCAAGGAGATCGCCGACAAGAAGAAGCAGGTCACCGCGATGGACCTCGAGGCGCTGGTGACCGACGAGCTGCGCGAGCAGGCGGCGCTCGCCTACACGCTCGAATGGTTCGACGTCGAAGCGTCCTCGCGCCGGCCGCCGCACGCCAAGGTCGGGGTCCGCGATCCCGACGGCGAGCTGCTGACCGGTTCGTTTACCGGCGACGGCCCCGTCGATGCGATCTTCCATGCGATCAACGCCGCCACCGGCGCGGACGCGAAGCTGCGCGAGTTTCGCGTCGAAGCTGTCACCGGCGGCCAGGACGCGCTCGGCGAGACCTCGGTGGTCGTCGAGCTGGGCGGCGGCGTGGGCGCCGAGCACCCGATCCTCGGCGCCGGCCAGGCGGTCTCGACCGACATCATCGAAGCGGCTGCACGCGCATATGTGCGGGCGCTTTCGAGTGCGATGCGCCGCCGTGGGATCGGCGCCGAGGCCGAGGCGGCGACCGCACACGCGGCCGCGCAGTCGCCGGTCAGCGCCCCCTGAACGCTGCCGACCACGCTACCTATCTGGGAACGGGTCATAGCCGTTCCCCGGAGATTCGCGCCAGCGAATCTCCCAAGGACGCGCGTTAGCGCGTCCCAAGCGCCAGACCCTGGGTGTAGCCGGCGGCGAGCACACGCGCGCGCGAATTGCGCGCGCGTGTGTAGCGCTTGATCGCCTTTACCGACTCAGCGTCGGGCACCACCAGGCGCACCGACGCGCCGTGGCCGCGCAGTGCCTGGGCCTCGAGCAGCATCAGCGCCCGCGACGTGCCGCGTGCCAGCGCGAAGCCGGGGTGCGCGCCGGACACGCCGGCGGTCGGGTTCAGGCAGAGCACCTGCGTGCCGCGCAGGGCCGGTGCGACGTCGAGGTTGGTCGGGCTCCACACGGCGCCGTCGACGTACTCCCGCCGCTGGATCGAAACTGGCGCGAACAGCCACGGCGTCGCGCACGAAGCCTCCACCGCCTGTGCCACGGTGGCGTTCGGCGCGCCGGGCTGGCCAAACACGGTGCGACGCCCGTTGCTGCGCTGCACCGCGACGATCCGCAGGCGTCCGTCGAACGACGCGCGCACCTGTGCCAGGGCTTGCTGCACGCCGACCGGCGTGTCGGTCTGCTCGCTCATCGACCGCAGCACGACCGCGCGTGCGATCGCACCTCCGGGCGCCAGCAAGCCAAGCGTGACCGGCGCGAACGGAGAGCCGAGCGCCAACGCCCACTCGCCGGCACGCCGGACGACTTGCAGCGCGGCGGGCGGCGTGGCCGCGTCGTCGGAGCCCTGCTCGGGCTCCGCGGCCGCGTCTGTGTCGCGTGCCTCCTCGGGCTTGGGCCTGGCGGGCTGATCGGCCGGGCGTTCGGGCGAGCGGCCTGCTGCCAGGCGGGCTGCCAAGAGCGCTCCTGCCGAGGTTCCGACGAAGTACTCGCAGCGCCGCAGGTCAAAGCCGGCAGCATCCTCGATCCCTGCAAGGACACCCGTCATCCAAGTGCCTGCGGGCATGCCGCCGGCGCCGATTACGAGAATGTCCGGTCGCGATCGCATCGCCTCCACCAGCGTACTGGGGTTGAACTTCAGAATGCCTGCAACGGGCCGAGTAACTGGGTGTGATGGGCCGAGAAACCAAGTGCGCGCGTAGTGCGAACTGGGGCGGCCGCGCGTGAGCACGCTCGGCGATGCCGTCGGCCGCGGCCTCGCGGTACTGCTCGCGGTCGCGTCGCTCGCCGCCGCGGGGGCCGCGAGCGCGGCCGCGCAGAGCTTCCCGGTGCCCAGCTGCGGATGGGCCTCGAGCTCGCTGCTCAGCCGCACCTTCGCCGATCCGGTGGGCGCGGGAAAGCCTACATGGTCGACCTTTGCCGCCCCCGTGCTCACCTGCGGCTACTTCGAGCGACGGCCCAAGTTGCAGATCGGCAACGACCCGATCGTGCTCCTGCAGTACGCCGAGCTCCAGCGATACCGGCCGCGGTCCGGATCGACCTACGTCAAGGGGCTCGGTGAGTGCTTGAGCTCCGACACGTGTCCGGCACCCGGGCGTCCGGCATGGCTCTACGTGCAGCAGTCGCTGAGTGCCGCCGGTCCCAGCGGGACGCAGTACATCAGCGGCGTTGACCTGCGCGTGCAGGACGGCCTGAACGCGATCGAGCTCCAGGTGGACAACTCCGAGGGGCCGTTGACCGTTCCCAGCGAGGTCGCCCAGGTCGAGTCGCTAGCGCGTCTCCTGCTCCCCAAGTTCTACTGGCCCTAACGCGAGCCCGCGCCTCAGGCGATTTCCGCGCGGACTCTGATGTCGTTTGGGTGGATGTAGCCCCAAAACGACATCAGAGTCTGCGTCGGCGGCCACGGCCGTACGTGATAACATACAAACGTAATGGCGGGGAACGGAGCGCACATCGAAGCTGTCGGGCCGCGTGTGCGGGCGCTGCGGGAGGCGATGGACCTGTCTCTGCGCGACCTCGCGCAGCGCAGTGGCGTGAGCGCGCCGATGCTCTCCCAGGTGGAGCGAGGTGACACCTCGCCGACGCTGCAGATCGCCGCGCGAATCGCCGCCGGCCTCGACTTGCGGCTCTCGCAGTTGCTGCGCCTCGACGAGGATGGCGCCGTGACGATCGTGCGCCGGCAGGAGCGCCGGATCGGGCCCTCCCCGGACACCGATGGCGAGGGCCACGGCCACCGCTACGAGATCCTGACGCCGCCGTTGCCGGGCCAGCGAGCCGAGCTGTCGCTGCACACGCTCGCTCCGGGCGCCCTCACCGCCGGCCCGGGCGACCCCCCGATGCACGAGCCGGGCAGCCGCGAGAGCGCGCTCGTGCAGTCCGGCCGGGTCGTGCTGCACTGCGATGGCGCCCGCTGGGAGTTGAGCGCCGGCGATTGCGTCACGTTCGACGCCGACCTGCCCCATCACTTCGAAAACCCTGGAAACAACGAGGCCACCCTGCTCGCGGTCGTGAGCGCCGGCCTCAGAAGGAGCTAGACCGACTGTCATGCCCAAGAGCCTGTTCGACAAGATCTGGGAGCGCCACGAGCTGGCACCCGGGTTGATCTACATCGACCTGCACCTCGTGCACGAGGTCACCAGCCCGCAGGCGTTCGATGGCTTGCGCCTGGCTGGCCGCGGCGTGCGCCGCCCCGACCGCACGCTGGCCACCGCCGACCACAACGTGCCAA
This sequence comes from uncultured Solirubrobacterales bacterium, assembly GCA_963709135.1. Lineage (GTDB taxonomy): Bacteria > Actinomycetota > Thermoleophilia > Solirubrobacterales > Solirubrobacteraceae > Palsa-465. The sequence goes on from CAVPVI010000023.1 coordinate 350,564, forward strand.
CCGACGGGACGCCGGTGGCTGCGCGGATCAAGGACGAGCTCTCACGCGTGCAGGTGCAGACGCTCGAGGCCAATTGCGCCGAGTTCGGGATCCCCGTCTACTCGCTCGGCTCCGAGCACCAGGGGATCGTGCACGTGATCGGGCCCGAGCTGGGGGTCACTCAGCCGGGCATGACGATCGTCTGCGGCGACTCGCACACCGCCACACACGGGGCGTTCGGCGCGCTCGCCTTCGGGATCGGCACCAGCGAGGTCGAGCACGTGCTCGCGACCCAGTGCATGCAGCAGTCCAAGCCCGCCTCGATGCGGATCCGCTACGAGGGCAAGCTCGGCTACGGGGTCACCGCCAAGGATCTGATCCTCGCGACGATCGGCCAAATCGGCGTCGACGGCGCCGTCGGGCATGCGGTCGAGTACGCGGGGGAGGCGATCGAGGCGCTCTCGATGGAGGGCCGCATGACCGTCTGCAACATGACGATCGAGGCCGGCGGTCGCGCCGGCATGATCGCTCCCGACCAGACCACCTTCGACTGGGTGATCGGGCGTCCGGCGGCGCCGGCGTCGGTTCCCGAGGACTGGCGCATGCTGGCCAGCGACCCGGGTGCAAGCTTCGACCGCGAGGTGATCCTCGACGCGGCCGCAATCAGCCCGATGGTCACCTGGGGTACGACGCCGGGGATGGTCGTCCCGGTCACCGCCACCGTGCCCGAGCCCAGCTCCGAGCAGGATCATCGCGCGCTCGAGTACATGGGGCTGGAGGCCGGCACGCCGATCGAGCAGCTCGCGCTGGACCGTGTGTTCATCGGCTCGTGCACGAACTCGCGGATCGGCGACCTACGCGCCGCCGCCGCCGTGGTCGGCTCGCACAAGGTCGCGCAGGGCGTACAGGCGATGGTCGTGCCGGGCTCCAACGCCGTCAAGGAACAGGCCGAGGCCGAGGGACTCGACCGGGTCTTCAAGGCCGCCGGGTTCGACTGGCGCGGCGCCGGCTGCTCGATGTGCCTGGGGATGAACCCCGACATCGCCGGGCCCGGCGAGCGCGTCGCTTCGACCTCGAACCGCAACTTCGAAGGCCGCCAGGGCCGCGGCGCTCGCTCGCACCTGGTCTCGCCGCAAATGGCGGCCGCGGCCGCGATCGCCGGCCACTTCGTCGACCTCCGCACTTGGGAGGGACCGCGTGAGCGCGACCGCTAAAGCGAGACTGGAGGTCGAGCTTCGAAATCCGAGGGCGGGGCTGGTGCCCCGCGGAGGAGACCACTGTGAAAGCAATTGAGACGATCACCGGCAAGGTCAGCGTGCTGAACCGCGACGATATCGACACCGATCAGATCATCCCCAAGCAGTTCCTGAAGCGGATCGAGCGCACCGGCTTCGGCGAGTTCCTGTTCCACGACTGGGCGAAGGAGCCCGACTGGGAGCTGCCGGCCAACCCGATCCTGCTTGCCGGGCGTAACTTCGGCTGCGGCTCCAGCCGCGAGCACGCGCCGTGGGCGCTCGAGGATTACGGCTTCCAGGCGATCATCGCGCCCAGCTTCGCCGACATCTTCCGCTCCAACTGCACCAAGATCGGGCTGCTGCCCGTGCAGCTGAGCGCACAGGCGTGCGCGGCCATCGCGCAGGCGGGGGAGGCCCAGATCGACCTCGCCGCACAGGAGGTCCGCTGGCCGGCCGGCAACGCGCACTTCGAGATCGATCCTGAGGTCAAGCACCGCCTCCTGGGCGGCCTCGACGACATCGCCCTGACGCTCGCGCAGTCCGGCGCGATCGACGCCTACGAGCACGATCGCGAGCGCTCGGGTCCAGTCACGACCGCGCTGCGATGAGCGCCCGCCGCGCTCGCGACTGGGACGCCGCGACCTATGACCGCGTGTCCGACATCCAGCTGGGATGGGCGCTCGAGCAGTTGTCCCGGCTGGCGCTGCGCGGCGACGAGGTCGTGCTCGACGCCGGCTGCGGATCCGGCCGCGTGACCGCGTTACTCGTAGACATGGCCCCGCGGGGCCATGTCTACGGCGCCGACGTTGCTCCCTCGATGGCCGCCCACGCCGCGCAGGCGCTCGGCGAGCGGGCCACGATTATCTGCCAGGATCTGCTTGCGCTGGAATTGCCCGAGCCGGTCGATGTGATCTTCTCCAACGCCACGTTTCACTGGGTGCTCGACCACGACGCCCTGTTTGCCTCGCTGTACCGGATGCTCAAGCCCTCGGGCCGGCTGCTGGCACAGTGCGGCGGGCGCGGCAACATCGACTACTTCCGCGCGAGCGCCGACGCAGTCGCCCGCGAGCAGCCCTTCGCGGAGCACTTCGAGCGCTGGCAGCAGCCATGGAACTACGCCACCGCCGAGCAGACCGAGGCGCGACTACGCGCCGCCGGGTTTCAGGACGTCAGCTGCTGGCTGGAGCCCAAGCCGGTGACGCCCGCCGAGCCGCGGGCGTTCATCCAGACCGTGTGCCTCGTGCGCCACCTCGACCCACTGCCGCAGGATCTCCGCGAGCAGTTCGTGGACGCCGTGCTCGCGCGCCTGCCGTCGCCGCTCGTGCTCGACTATGTCAGGCTCAACCTGACCGCTCGCAAAATCTAGGACGCGTAATGCCCAACCGTCTTCACTTCACCGACTCCGACGAGGCCAACGCCCTGATCGCCTCAGACCCGATGGCGCTGCTGATCGGGTTCGTGCTCGACCAGCAGGTGAGCGTGCAGAAGGCGTTCTCGGGACCGCTCGTGATCAAGCAGCGGGTCGGCACGCTCGACGCCGCCACGCTCGCGAGCGCCGACCTCGACGCGGTCTTCCGCGAAAAGCCGGCGCTGCACCGCTACCCGGGGGCGATGGCGACGCGCGTGCAGGAGCTGGCAGCGCACATCCGCGACGTCTACGGCGGCGACGCCGCCCGGGTCTGGAGCGACGCTGCGGACACCGCGCAGCTGCGCGCCAACCTGACCGCCCTGCCGGGGTTCGGCGAGATGAAGATCAAAGCGCTCGGCTCGGTCCTCGCCAAGCGCTTCGGCGTGGCATCCGCCGAGGGTCTGGTGCCGTGGCATCCAACGCTGGGAGACGTCGACTCCCCGCCGGCGCTGGCCGAGTACCAGGCGGCCAAGAAGCTGCACAAGGCGCAGTGGTCAAAGCGGGTGGAGTCGCCGGCGCAGTAAGCCCGGCGTCGGGGCTCGCGCTTAACGAGAATCGGCGCTGGCACCGGCGCCCAATCTCGTACCATTCGGTCCGGTTATGGATGATGTGTTCTCGGCCCTCGCGCACTTCGTCGTGCGCTTCCGCTACCTGGTCGTGGTCTTCTGGCTGGCAGCGGCGGTCATCCTCTCGGCGACGCTGCCCTCGCTCTCCAGCGAGGTGAACGACAACAACAGCGCCTTCCTGCCGGCGAGCGCCGCCAGCAACAAGGCGGCCAACCTCGCGACCCCGCTGCTCGGTGCCGGCGCCTCCGGCAAGATCAGCGAGATCACGATCATCGCCTCGCGCGCCGGCCAGCTGACCAGTGCCGACCTGGCGGCGGTGACACGCGAGCTGGCGCTGGCGAGTCGCGTGGCGCGCGTCAGGTCCGCGACGCTGCTTGGCATCTCCGCCGACGGCGAGGCGGCGCAGGTGCGCCTGCGCGTGCAGCTCAGCCAGAACGACATCGTCAAGGATAAGACGACCGTCGATGACCTGACCGCCACGTTTGCGCACGCCAACGCGCCGCCTGGGCTGGCGCTGCACCTGGCCGGTCAGATCGCGACGCTGATCGACAACCAGGCGAGCTCGAACAAGGCCGGCAGCAAGATCCAGGGCTTCTCGTTCCTGTTCATCATCATCCTGTTGCTGCTCGTGTTCCGCTCGCTGCCGGCGGCGATGGTCACGCTGCTGCCGAGCGGGGTGGCGCTCGTGATCTCGATGCGCTTGATCGGCGCGCTCGGGGCCGGCGGCCTGTCGATCTCATCGATCACCGAAGAGCTGCTGATCGTGCTGCTGCTGGGCGCCGGCACCGACTACGGGCTGTTCCTCGTGTTCCGCGTGCGCGAGGAGTTACGCAACGGGCTCGAGCCTCACGACGCCGTGATCCGAGCGCTGGTGCGGGTCGGCGAGTCGATCACCGCCTCGGCGGGCACCGTGATCCTGGCGCTGCTGACGCTGCTGTTCGCGAGCTTCGGTCTGTACCACGACCTCGGCGTGCCGCTGGCCGTCGGCGTCGCCGTGATGCTGCTGATCGGGCTGACGCTGCTGCCGGCGCTACTGGCGATCCTCGGCCGCAAGGCGTTCTGGCCGTCGAACACGGCGGCCGGGACGCAGCGCGACGGCGCCTGGGGCAAGGTCGCCGCGCGCCTCGTGCAGCGACCGAAGGCGACGCTCGCGGTCGGCATCGTCGTGTTCCTGGCGCTCGCCGCCGGCGCGCTGTCTTACACGTCGGGGGGCTTCGGCGGCTCCAACACCGCACCCGCCGGGTCCGACGCCGCCGCCGGCAACGCCGCCATGTCCACGCACTTCCCGCAGACGGCGTCCAACCCGGCGAACCTCGTGTTCGCTTATCCGCGGTCGGTGTACGCCTACCCGGCGCCGCTGCTCACGGCGGCGGCGTCACTGCGCTCCAGTGGCCAGTTCACGCAGCTGGCTGGTCCGCTGGTCCCCAACGGCACCACGCTCGCCGCGGCGCAGCTCACGGGCCTGCACGCGCTGCTCGGCTCGCCCGCGCGGCTGGCGGCGCTCGAGCCGGCGGCGCTGCGGGCGCGCATTCCTGCGGCGACCTACAACGCCTACCGCGCCAGCGCCGAGTACGTCTCGGCCGACGGCCGCACGATTCAGTTCCTGGCGGCGCTCAGCGCCGGGTCGCAGAGCTCGACCGCGGCGATGAACGCGACGCCTCCGGTCCGCGCTGCCGTCAGCAGCGCCGCTTCGCGCTCCGGCGCGAGCGACAGCGGCGTCGCCGGCGAGGCGGCGGCGCTGTACGACATCAGCACGACCGCCAACAACGACCTCAAGCTGATCGTCCCGATCGCGATCGTCGCGATCGGCCTGCTGCTGGCGCTGGTCCTGCGCAGCCTGGTCGCGCCGCTCTACCTGATCGTCAGCGTGGTGCTGTCGTTCCTGGCTTCGCTCGGGCTCGCGACGATCGTGTTCATGGACATCGGCGGTGACAGCGGCATCATCTTCATCCTCCCGTTCTTGATGTTCATCTTCCTGCTCGCGCTCGGGGAGGACTACAACATCCTGGTGATGACCAGGATCCGCGAGGAGGCGCACCACGCGCCGCTGGAGGAAGCGGTCGTCAAGGCGATCACCCGCACGGGCTCCACGGTCACCTCGGCGGGCATGATCCTCGGCGGCACGTTCGCCGTGTTCGCGCTGGTCGGCGGCGGCGGCTCCGGCGGTAGCCAGCTGCGCGCGATCGGCTTCGGGCTCGCCGCCGGGATCCTGATGGACACCTTCCTCGTGCGCTCGCTGCTGGTTCCGTCGACCGTGATCCTGCTCGGCCGCCGCAACTGGTGGCCTTCGTCGTTGAGCCAGGAGGGCGAGATCCAGTACCGTGGCGAACCATCACAACGTTCAACGTCATCCTCCTCCCCGGCGACGGAATCGGCCCCGAGCTGACGGGCCCGGCCGTCGAGGTCCTGAACGCCGTCGCCCCCGGCGAGCTGTCGTTCGAGCAGCACCTGTTCGGCGGCGCCAGCATCGATGCAGATGGCGTCGCGCTGACCGATCAGACGCTGGCGGCGTGCCGCGGCGCCGATGCCGTGCTGCTGGCGGCGGTCGGTGGTCCCAAGTGGGACAGCACGGATCCAACCAAGCCACGCCCCGAGCAGGGGCTGCTCGGGCTGCGCAAGGGTCTGAACCTGTACGCCAACCTGCGACCGGTGAGGCCGTTGCCGGCGCTCTACGACGCGAGCCCGCTGAAGCGCGAGGTGATCGACGGGACCGACATGCTGGTCGTGCGCGAGCTGACCGGCGGCATCTACTTCGGCGAGAAGACGCGTACGGCGGACAGCGCTTCGGATCTGTGCGCCTACTCGCGTGAGGAGATCGAGCGAATCGCGCGGGTCGCGTTCGCGGCGGCGCGCTCACGCGTGACCAGCGTCGACAAGGCAAACGTGCTGGAGACGAGCAGGTTGTGGCGCGAGGTCGTGCGGGAGCTGCATGCCAGCGAGTTCCCCAACATCGAGCTCGAGAACCTGCTGGTCGACAACGCCGCGATGCGCCTGATCGCCGCTCCGCGCCATTTCGACGTGATCCTGACCGAGAACATGTTCGGCGACATCCTCAGCGATGAGGCGGCGATGCTGACGGGATCGATCGGCATGCTCCCCAGCGCCTCGCTGGGGCCGCAGGGCAGCCCCGGGCTGTTCGAGCCGGTGCACGGCTCCGCTCCCGACATCGCCGGCCTCGGCATCGCCAACCCGCTGGCGATGTTCCTGTCGGCGGCGTTGATGCTGCGCCACGGACTGCGTATGGAAGCGCAGGCGGCGGCGATAGAATCGGCCGTCGACCGTGCGCTGCTGGATGGTATGCGTACGCAGGACCTCGGTGGCACCGCCGGCACACGCGAAGCGACCGAGGCCGTTCTCAAACACCTTTAGTGTGCATCGACCAAGGAGCATGTCGTGGAAACAGCGGACCTGATCTGGCACAACGGTGAGATGGTTGCCTGGGAGGACGCGAAGATCCACGTACTCACGCACGGGCTGCACTACGGCACGGGAGTGTTCGAAGGCGAGCGCGCCTACGACACCGCCAAGGGACCGGCGATCTTCCGCCATCACGATCACCTCGATCGGCTGTTCAAGTCAGCGGAGCTGTACTACATGCCGATCCCGTTCACGCTGCAGGAGTTGCGCAGCGCCACGCACGAGCTGATCGTCGCCAACGATCTGCGCGAGTGCTACATCCGCCCGATCGTCTATCGCGGCTACGGCCAGATGGGCCTCTACCCGCTCGACGCGCCAGTCGACGTGACGATCGCGGCTTGGAAGTGGGGCAGCTACCTGGGCGAGGAGGGCAAGCGCCACGGCATCCGCGCGAAAGTCTCGAGCTGGCGGCGGATCCCGCACGATTCCCTGATCCCGCTGGCGAAGGCCAGCGGCCAATACCTGAACAGCGTGCTGGCCAAGATCGAAGCCTCGAAAGCAGGCTACCAGGAGGCGATCCTGCTCGATCAGCACGGCTACGTGTCCGAGGGCTCGGGCGAGAACATCTACCTCGTGCGCGACGGGCGGATCCTGACGCCGCCGCAGACGGCTGGGATCCTCGACGGGATCAGCCGCAAGTCGCTGATCCAGATCGCCCGCGATCTCGGGCACGAGGTGATCGAGCGCGACCTCGCGCGGGCCGAGCTGTACCTGGCCGACGAGGTCTTCCTGTCCGGCACCGCGGCCGAGCTGGTGCCGGTGCGCGAGATCGATGACCACACGATTGGCGCCGGCGAGCCGGGTCCGGTTACGCTCGAGATGCAGCGCCTGTTCGACGATGCCCTGCACGGCCGCGACGAGCGCTACGCGCAGTGGTTGGACGTCGTCAAGCTTCCCAGCAAGGCCACGTAGGGCGCAGCCATGACCAGAATCGAGCTGTATGACACGACCCTGCGCGACGGCATGCAGGGGGAGGGCATGTCGCTCTCGGCCCAGGAGAAGCTGCGCGTCGCGCACCGCCTCGACGAGCTCGGCATCGACGTGATCGAGGCCGGCTTCGCGAGCTCCAACCCGAAGGAGCTCGAGCTGTTCGAGCTGCTCGCGGGTGAGACGTTCGCGCACGCGCGGATCGCCGCGTTCGGGATGACCCGCCGGCGTGACACCAAGGCCGAGCAGGACCCGGCGCTGCGGGTGCTGGCCGAGTGCTTCGCGCCCGTGTGCACGATCGTCGGCAAGACCTGGAGCCTGCACCTCGAGAAGGTGGTCAAGGTCGACCGCGAGGAGAACCTGCGGATGATCGCGGACTCGGTCGCGTTCCTGACCAGGGTCGGCAAGCAGGTCGTGTATGACGCCGAGCACTTCTTCGACGCCTTCGCGGAGGATCCCGATTATGCCGTGCGCTGCCTGCGCGCCGCCGCCCAGGCGGGCGCGCAGACGGTCACGCCATGTGACACCAACGGCGGCACGCTTCCCGACCGCATCGCTGCCGCGATCGCGACCGTGCTCGACGGGCTCGCGGCCGACGGCGTCGCCGTCGGGATTCACTGCCACGACGATGCCGGCTGTGGCGTCGCGAACACGCTCGCGGCCGTGCAGGTCGGCGCCACGCAGGTGCAGGGGACGATCAACGGCTACGGTGAGCGCTGCGGCAACACCAACCTCGTCACCACGATCGCGAACCTGCAGTTGAAGCTCGGTTATGAGTGCCTCAGCGACCAGCAGCTGGCGTCGCTGACGGCGACCTCGCATTTCTTCGACGAGCTCCTGAACTTCAGTCCAAACCCGGATCGGCCGTATGTAGGGCGCAACGCGTTCGCGCACAAGGGCGGGATGCACGTCGCTGCCGTGGCTACCGACCCGCACACGTTCGAGCACATCGTTCCCGAACTGGTCGGCAACAGCCGGGAAGTGCTGATCTCGGAGCTATCAGGGAAGGGGACCGTGCTAAGCCGTGCGGCGGAGGCTGGTATCTCGATCGATGAGAAGCTGGCTGTTGAAGTAATCGAGCATGTCAAGGAACTTGAGCACAGCGGCTATCACTTCGAGGCAGCCGACGGCTCGTTCGAGTTGCTATTGCGCAAGCAGACCGGCGAGTACGAGCCGCTGTTCAGGCTCGAGTCCTGGCGCGCGATCGTCGAGAAGCGCGCCGACGGCCGCGTCGAGACCGAGGCGACGATCAAGATCTGGGTTGATGGCGAGCGCTACGTTCGCACCGCCGAGGGCAACGGTCCCGTCAACGCGCTCGACAAGGCGCTGCGTGACGCGCTGACCGAGATCCATCCACATCTCGGCGAGATCGACCTCGTCAACTTCAAGGTCCGGATCCTCGACGAGTCGAAGGGCACCGGCGCGGTCACCCGCGTGCTGCTCGACGCCTCCGACGGCGACGCCGTCTGGGGCTCGATCGGCGTCTCAGAGAACGTGATCGAAGCCTCCTGGGAGGCGCTGGTCGACTCGCTCGAGTACGGCATGCAGGCCGGTCGCAGGCTACGGGGCGACCCCGCCTCGACGCCTGGGGCGTCCGCGTGAGCGGCTCGCTGGAGCGCCAGACGCCGCAGGACATACCGCTGGCCAAGCCGCTGCTGGGGGCGCGCGAAGAGGAGCTGGTCCTGTCGGTGCTGCGCTCCGGGCAGCTGTCGCTGGGGCCGATGCTGCCGGCGTTCGAGCGTGCGTTCGCCGCGCAGGTTGGCGCTCGCTGCGCGAGCGCGGTCTCGTCTGGGACCGCAGGCCTGCACCTGGCGCTGCGCGCGGTCGGGGTAAGCGACGGCAGCGAGGTGGTCACGAGCCCGTTCTCGTTCGTCGCCAGCGCCAACGTCGCCGTGTACGAGCGTGCGCGCCCGGTGTTCGCCGACATCGATCCGGTCACGCTCAATCTCGACCCCGCCGCGGCGGCCGCCGCGATCAGCACACGGACGGCGGCGGTGCTGCCCGTGCACGTATTCGGCTACCCCGCCGACATCGCGGCGCTGGAGCGCCTCGGGCTGCCGATCGTCGAGGATGCGTGCGAGGCGCTGGGCGCTCGGTACGCCGACGGCGGGGCGGTCGGCGGGCGCGGTCACCCGGCCGTGTTCGGGTTCTACGCCAACAAGCAGCTCACCACCGGGGAAGGCGGCGCGGTCACCTGCGCAACGGACTCCGTGAAGGCGCGGATCGACTCCGAGCGCAACCAGGGCCGGGCGCCCGACATGGGCTGGCTCGATCACGATCGCCTCGGCTTCAATTACCGGCTCTCCGACATCGCCTGCGCGCTTGGCCTCGCCCAGCTCGAACGTCTGGATCGAATGCTCGCGGCGCGCGCGTCGGTGGCGGCGTCATACCGGTCGGCGCTGGCCGAGCTCGACGAACTGACCCTGCCCTGCGGCGATGCCGGTGGCGCGCGGCGCGGCTGGTTCGTGTTCGTCGTGCAGCTACCCAACGGGCTCGATCGAGACGGGGTGGTGCGGGCGCTCGGCGAGCGCCGTATCCCCAGCAAGCCGTACTTTCCCGCCGTACACCTGATGAGCTATTACCGCGAGACGTTCGGTCACCGGGAAGGTGAGTTCCCTGTGTGCGAGGACGTCGCCGCACGCTCGATCGCGCTGCCGTTCTTCCCTGAGATGACCGAAGCCCAGGTCGCGCGCGTCGCGGCCGCGCTGGGCGACGTGCTCGCGGCGCCGCGCGCCGCCGACCGCCGCTTCTCAGGCCGTCCGGCCTGAACGCTGGGCGGCGGTCACGGTCCGCACCGAGATCGTGGAGGCCCTACCACAGTAATTTCTGCGCGCGCCCTAATATCGGCAGCCGTGTCCAGATTTGGCGAGCCCCAGCACGAGATCTTCCGGGCGCTGAACGACTCGCTCGCGTTTGATCGCCGGCTGGCGCCGTTCGACGTTGCGCAGTCGCGTGCGCACGCATCGATGCTGGCGGCGCGGGGGATCATCAGCGAAGTCGATCGCGACGAGCTGCATCGCTCTCTGGAGCTCGTCGCCGGTGAGCTGCGTGACGGCACGTTCCCGTTCGAGCGCGGCGACGAGGACATCCACATGGCGATCGAGCGGCGCGTGACCGAGATCGCCGGTCGAGTGGGAGGAAGACTGCACACGGCGCGCTCCCGCAACGACCAGGTGGCGACCGACGTCGCAATGTACGTACGCGCGCATGCCGTCGCCGGTGCGGCTGCGGCGCTCGAGCTGGCGCAGACGCTGCTCGACCGCGCACGCACACACCTCGACTGGCCGATGCCGGGCTACACGCACCTGCAGCGCGCGCAGCCGGTGTACCTGAGCCATCACCTGCTCGCTTACAGCTGGATGTTCCTGCGCGATCAGCGCCGGTTCTCGCTCGTGCTGGAGGGCACCGCGGCGCTGCCGCTCGGCGCCGGCGCGCTTGCGGGCGTCAACTTCGACACCGACCGCACGCTCGTTGCGGCCGAGCTCGGCTTCGAGGGCGTCGCTGAGAACTCGATCGACGCGGTCTCCAACCGGGACTTCGTGCTCGACTATCTTGCGGCGGCGGCTACGTGTGCCACCCATCTGTCGCGGCTCGGCGCTGAGATCGTGCTGTGGTCGAGCGCCGAGTTCGGCTTCTGCGAGGTGTCGGACGCCTGGGCGTCAGGCTCCTCGATCATGCCCCAGAAGAAGAACCCTGACGGCGCCGAGCTGCTGCGCGCCAAGGCGCCTCGGATCGCTGGGCACCTGGTCGCGCTGCACGGCGTCATGCATGGCCTGCCGCTGACCTACAACAAGGACATGCAGGAGGACAAGGAGCACCTGTTCGACGCCGTCGACACGCTGGAGCTCTCGCTCGCGGCGGCGAACGGGATGATCGCCTCGATCCGCTTTGACCGCGCGGCGCTGGCCGCGGCCGCCGCCGACGAGTTTCTGGCGGCGACCGACATCGCTGACCTGCTGGTCAAGCGCGGGATGCCCTTCCGCGAGGCTCACGGGGTGGTCGCAGGGCTGGTGCGCGATGCCATCGAGCAGGGCAAGGTGCTATCGGAGCTGACGCCGGCGCAGCTCACGGCACAGTCGGCGCTGCTCGACGAGGGCTTCTACGAGCTGCTGCGCGAAGGCGCATGGCTGGAGTCGAAGGTCTCGCGCGGCGGCACCGCCCGCGAGATGGTGCTGGCGCAACTCGAGCGCGCACAGCAACAGGTACAGCGAGCGCGCGCCGCTGCGCCTTGACGTGAGGCAGGCGTTCTACGACCGGCCGGTGCTCGAGGTCGCGCACGACCTGATCGGCTGTGTGGTCAGTCACGACGGCGTCGGCGGCGTGATCGTCGAAACCGAGGCGTACCACGACAGCGAGCCGGCTTGCCACGCGTTCGTCGGATTGACCGCCCGCACGGCGACGCTGTTCGGCTCACCTGGCCTCGCTTACGTGTACCGCTCCTACGGCGTACACGCGATGCTCAACGCCGTGTGCGAGCCTGAGGGGATCGGTGCTGCGGTGCTGATCAGGGCTTTGGAGCCGCTCGAGGGCGTCGATTCGATGCGGAGCCGGCGCGGTCTGGATCGCCTGCGAGACCTCTGCTCAGGGCCCGGCAAGCTGACGCAGGCGCTCGGAATCCAGCTGAGCGACAACGGCTGCGACCTCGAGCGCGGGCCGGTTCAGATCTCCGGCCGGCCGGCCGCTTGGTCGGATCCGGCGATCTCGACCTGCCGTCGCATCGGGATCACAAAGGCGGTCGAATTGCCATGGCGCTTCTGCGCCTCCGGTTCTCGCTTCCTGTCTGCGCCGGTTTAGGGCCTTAGGGCGCAGGGGCCTGGGCGAAAAACGACGGAATCCGCGACGTTTTTCGCCCAGCCTCCCGGGAAGGCGCCGCGAACGCTGCCGACTGCCCCGACCGCTGACTCGAGGTACGCCACCACCACGCCAAAGCGCCCGATCAGCAGGCCCAACACAACTGGTGACCACCTACCGGAGCACTATTACTAGCCCCCGAGGCCGGTGCCGCCCGTGCCGCCGGTCGTGCCGCCACCACCGGCGCCGCCGCCGGTCGTGCCGCCACCGCCGCCAGTCGCGCCTGTGGTGCCGCCACCGCCGCCAGTCGCGCCTGTGGTGCCGCCGGCGCCGCCACCGCCGCCGGTCGCGCCCGTGTTGCCGCCACCGCCGCCGGTCGCGCCTGTGGCGCCGCCGGCACCGCCGGTCGCGCCCGTGTTGCCGCCGGCGCCGCCGGTCGCGCCCGTGTTGCCGCCGGCGCCGCCGGTCGTGCCGCCCGCGGTTCCGCCAGCGGCAGTGCCTCCACCTGCAGTGCCGCCGGTCCCGGCCGGCGCCGTAGCCGCGGGTGAGGCCCCGGCCGCGGCGGGTGCGCTCGTTCCCGAGTTGGCGGCGCTCGGGACATAGGTCTGTGGAGTCGGGACGGCGGTAGTCGCCGTCGTGCTGCCGTGCGCGCTGCGATCGGCCTGCTCCTGCCGGAGAATCGAGAGGGCGCCCTCAGTGAAGTCGCGCCAGATGATCGCCGGGTAGGTGCCGCCCTCGACCGGTGCGCCGTTGTAGTCGGACGCCATCGAGACGGCTCCCTGCGGGTATCCGACCCATACTGCTGTGGTCAGCTGGGGCGTCCAGCCGACGAACCACGCATCGGCGTAGTTGGAGGTGGTACCGGTCTTGCCGGCAACCACGACGCCGGGGATTGCGGCACTCGACGCGGTGCCCCCGGGGCCGACCACGCCCTCGAGGATCGATTGCACCTCCTGGACAACCCATGTCGGGAGGATCCGCAGGTTGGTTGGATTGTCGACGAGGTCCGTGAACGGGCATACCTTCTTGCACTGGATCTCTGCGATTCCGGTCGGCCCGTGGTCCACGTCGCCGAGAATCGGATTGAAGACCTTGTTGCCGCCCGTCGCGAAGGTCTCGTAGGCGTGCGCCATGTCGAGTGCGGAGACACCGGTCTTGAGCCCTCCGAGGATCATCGCGTAGTTGGTCGAGATGGGCGAACGGATCCCCATCGCTTGAGCAAGCGCCGCGATCTTCTGCGTACCGACGTGGATCCCTACCTGCGAGTAGACCGTGTTGTCGGAGATCGCGGTGGCTTCGGTCAGCGTGATCAGGCCCGAGTAGGTGTTACCGAAGTTGTGCACGATGAAGTGCTCTTTGCCGCCGCTGTTAGGCACGATGAAGTCCTGCGGCGTTGAGTCGATGATCGAGTAGGGCGTGTAATCGCCGGTTCGCAAAGCCTCCGCGAGCGTGAATGGCTTGAAGGCCGAGCCCGGCTGACGGTAGCCGAGCGTGGCGAGGTTGAAGGGCGACTGGGTGTAGTCGTCGCTGTCGCCGCTGACCATCGCCCGAACCTCGCCGGTCTTGTTGTCGATCGAGACGAGCGTCGCCGTCGGCAGGCCGTAGCCCGACGGCAGCACGTTGTCGATCGCGGTCTGCGCTGCCTGCTGCATCGGCAGATCGATCGTCAGGCGGATCTTGAGGCCACCGTAGAAGGCCTTGTATGGGGCAAGCTTGGCGGGCACGCCTTCGCGCTCCAACGCCTCGATGATTTGAGGGCGCACCCAGCTTGTGAAATAGGGCGCGGCGGTTGGCTCCTGCGGCTGCTGGATGTCGGCTGCGATCGGTAGCGGTTGGTTGATTCCGTAGTCGTACTGGGCGTGGCTGATGTACCCCTGCTGGAGCATGTCTTCGAGCACCAGTTTGCGGCGGCCGAGGGCGGCCTTCGGATTGGCGACGGGGTCGAACGCAGAAGGGTTGGCAACCATCCCCGCGAGCAACGCCGCCTGCCAGTAGGTGAGCACGTCGGCGCACTCCGGCCGGCGCGGATACGCAGGCGTCGGGCCGCAGCCGCCTGGGCTCGCGTCGGGATTCTCCGCGTTGTATCCGTGCGCCCAACCGAAGAATATCCGTGCCGCTGACTCGATCCCGTAAGCGCCGTCTCCGAAGTAGATCGTGTTCAGATATGAGGTCAGGATCTTCTTTCGCGTCCACTTGTGCGTAAGCTGGAACGCGAGCCCGGCTTCACGCAGCTTCTCGAAGATCGTGCGGTCGTCCTGCTCGGCGAGAGTGTTCTTGACGAATTGCTCGGCGATCGTCGAGGCGCCCTCGCGCGGGCCCCCCGTGACGTCCGAGAGCGCGGCGCGCAGCAGTCCCTTGAGGTCGACTCCGGGGTCGCTCCAGAAGCGCTTGTCCTCGATCGACACGATCGCGTTCGCCATCGCTCGCGAGATTTCCTGCCAGGTGTCGATCAGCTTACCGTTGGGCGGCGCGAGCACCCCGATTGGACGCCAGTCGTCGTCATACAGGTACGAGGTGTGTTGGAGCGCGTATTGCGATTGATTCTCGAGCCGCGGCAGTTCGCGCGCGACTCTGACCAGCAGCCCGAAAGCCATCGAGATCACCGCAAGCGTTAGGAATCCGAGCACGAGCAGTACTAGTCGAAGCTTGCGCAGGCGGGGCTTGGGGGGGCGCATGCGTCGGCGTAGACGCAGGCGCGGACGGCGACCCTTGCTGCGGAGCGCTGAACCGCCGGCCTGTGGGGCCTCGATCAGCGTGTGTTCGTCGACGCTCATGCGCTCATGCGATCCATGCTTTGACCGGCGCCGCCTCAGGGGTGCCGGTCTCGGCTGCGACTCGCTTCGGCAGAAGCCACGCCCCGACGAAGTCGGGCAGCGGGTCCCGTCGAAGGCGAGAGTCTAGCATTGGCCTGTGGCCCTCGACGTGCCGATCACCCCCGATGCACCGAAACCAAGCAGGAGCTCGACTCCTGCGCAGGTCGCCGCGTACCTTTCCCGCAACGCAGTGGACTGTCTACCTGACGGCGGCTTGGAGCGCAAGCTGAGTCTGGGGCGGCCGCTGCGGGTCAAGCTTGGGATCGACCCCACGGCTCCCGACATCCATCTCGGCTTCACTGTCGTGCTGCAGAAGCTGCGGGAGTTCCAGAACCTCGGTCACACGGTCGTGCTCATCCTGGGTGATTACACGGCGCGGGTTGGGGACCCAAGCGGGCGCTCGGCCACCCGCCCCGTGCTCAGCGGTGAGCAGATCGATGCCAACGCGACCACCTTCCAGCAGCAGGCGTTGAAGGTGCTCGATCCCGGCCGGCTGGAGGTCGTCTACAACAGCGCCTGGCTCGACATGAAGATGGCCGAGCTGTTCCGGTTGCTCGGGATCGTCACGGTTGCACAGGTTCTCGAGCGCGACGACTTCGCCAAGCGCTTCGCCGCCGGCGCCTCGATCTCGATGCTCGAGTTGCTGTACCCGCTGCTGCAGGGCTACGACTCGGTCGCGGTCCGGGCCGACGTCGAGCTCGGGGGCACCGATCAGAAGTTCAACCTGTTGATGGGCCGTGACATCCAACGCCACTTCGGGCAGGAGGAGCAGGTGATCCTCACGATGCCGCTGCTGACCGGCATCGACGGCAAGCTCAAGATGTCGAAATCGGGCGGGAACTACATCGGCGTGAGCGATCCGCCTGACGAGATCTACGGCAGGACCGTCAGCATTCCCGATGAGTCGCTGCCGGCCTGGTACAAGCTGCTGCTCGGTTCAGCGCTGCCGGCCGACCTGGGCCCATGGGAGGCCAAGCGGGCGCTTGCGCGCGCGCTCGTGGAGCGCTTCCACGCGGCTGCTGACGCCGCGGCTGCGCAGGAGCGTTTCGACCACGTGCACCGCGATCGCGAGCTGCCAGATCAGATGCCGGTGGTTGAGTGGGTTGCCGACGGCGCGCGTAAGCCCAACGACGGCGAGGCGCAGGACGCGCTCGTGCATCTGCCGGCGCTGCTGGTCCGCGCGTTCGGCGGTTCGACCTCGCAGGCGAGGCGCGACATCCTCCAGGGGGCTGTCAAGCTCGACGGCGAAGCGGTGCCTGGCGGCGCGCTTGATCTACCAGCTGCGAGCGTCGACGGGAAGGTCCTGCAGCGGGGCCGGCGGAAGTTCGCGCGGGTGCACGTGCGCGCGGCCGGCGACGGCCCGCCGTCCGGGATCGATACAAAGGCGCACTGAGAACGTGCGGCCCGCGATCGGTTGCAGGTAGCCGGCGATGGCAGTCCATTGCGGCGTGCTGCGGCTGCAGACACCGGGCAACGGCGCGATCCTCGACATCACCGAAGGAGTGGCTCGCGTCGTGCGCACAGCTGGAGTGCAACGCGGCGTGAGCACCGTGTTTGCGACCGGGGCGACCGTCGCCGTGACGACGATCGAATACGAACCGGGTGCGATTGCCGACATGACCGCGCTGCTGGAGGCGCTGGTGCCGGCCCGCGGCGAGTACGAGCACAACCGGCTCAACTACGACACGAACGCTCATGCCCACCTGAAGGCCGCGCTGATCGGACCATCGGAGAGCGTACCGGTCGTCGGCGGTGAGTTGGTGCTCGGGACCTGGCAGCAGATCGTTCTGATCGACTTCGACGATCGTCCTCGCACGCGCAGCGTCACGGTGCACGTCATTTCGTGATCGTGCCCGGGTGCCCTTCGGGTGCCCTTGGGTTCCTCAGCATGCGATCGTGGGGACGCGTGCCGCGTGGGACGCGGCGTCGATGCTCACCGCTCGTCGGTCGCGGGCAAAGCCTGCTACCGTCCGCCTTGCGTTCCGAATGCGCCCGGCTGCCAGCCGCAGACGCAATCGGCTCGCCGGAAGGTCGAGCAGATTTGCAACGGGCTGTCTGCCGTGCTATATTAGCTCGTCTGCGCCGGATCCGAAATCTCGGGTCTGGGCGTGCCGCTCGGAGGGATTTCCCCTCCCCGGAGGCGCGACGGTCTTTGAAAACTCAACAGCATGCGCACCTCGACCTACCCAGGTCGAGTGTGTGTCCAGGTTCGACGCCGCCGCTCGACCGTTCCTTCTGGGGACGTAGCGACCGGCGGTGCCAAGATTGACCCCGTCTTGCGCCGGGGAGCCCACCGTGTACATCGGGCTTCCAAGATAGTTGGCGCAAGGGTCTCTCCTACCAGGGAGAGGCCCAGGTTTGACCCGCTCCGGCCGTGCGATCAGTCGCATGTACGGGACGGGCCGCATTCCTGACGACTCTTTGTGACGGAGATCGCCGTCCGGCGGCCTCCGAAGGGAGACGCTGTTAGCGTTATCCCGAGTTCTTCACGGAGAGTTTGATCCTGGCTCAGGACGAACGCTGGCGGCGTGCCTAACACATGCAAGTGGAGCGACGAACCGGGCTTCGGCCCGGGGCAAAGCCGCGAACGGGTGAGTAACACGTGGGTAACCTGCCCCGATGATTGGGACAACCCGAGGAAACTCGGGCTAATACCAAATGTGCCCTACGGCCTCAAGGCCGGTGGGGAAAGGAAGCTTCGGCCTCCGCATCGGGATGGGCCCGCGGCCCATTAGCTTGTTGGTGAGGTAATGGCTCACCAAGGCAACGATGGGTAGCTGGTCTGAGAGGACGATCAGCCACACTGGGACTGAGACACGGCCCAGACTCCTACGGGAGGCAGCAGTGGGGAATCTTGCGCAATGCGCGAAAGCGTGACGCAGCAACGCCGCGTGGGTGAAGAAGGCCTTCGGGTTGTAAAGCCCTTTCAGTTGGGACGAAGCTTCGCCGGTGAATAGCCGGCTGGAGTGACGGTACCTTCAGAAGAAGCCCCGGCTAACTACGTGCCAGCAGCCGCGGTAATACGTAGGGGGCAAGCGTTGTCCGGAATCATTGGGCGTAAAGCGCGTGTAGGCGGCTCGATAAGTCTGCTGTGAAAGTCCAGGGCTCAACCCTGGAATGCCGGTGGAAACTGTCGAGCTAGAGTCCGGAAGGGGTGAGTGGAATTCCTGGTGTAGCGGTGAAATGCGCAGATATCAGGAGGAACACCAATGGCGAAGGCAGCTCACTGGGACGGTACTGACGCTGAGACGCGAAAGCGTGGGGAGCAAACAGGATTAGATACCCTGGTAGTCCACGCCGTAAACGATGGGCACTAGGTGTGGGGGGTGTCGACTCCCTCCGTGCCGACGCTAACGCATTAAGTGCCCCGCCTGGGGAGTACGGCCGCAAGGCTAAAACTCAAAGGAATTGACGGGGGCCCGCACAAGCAGCGGAGCATGTGGTTTAATTCGACGCAACGCGAAGAACCTTACCTGGGCTTGACATGTTCCTGACAGCCGTGGAAACACGGTCTCCCTTCGGGGCAGGATCACAGGTGGTGCATGGCTGTCGTCAGCTCGTGTCGTGAGATGTTGGGTTAAGTCCCGCAACGAGCGCAACCCCCGTCGCATGTTGCCAGCATTAAGTTGGGGACTCATGCGAGACTGCCGGTGACAAACCGGAGGAAGGTGGGGATGACGTCAAGTCATCATGCCCCTTATGTCCAGGGCTACACACGTGCTACATTGGCGCGTACAGAGGGCTGCAAGACCGCGAGGTGGAGCGAATCCCTTAAAGCGCGTCTCGGTTCGGATTGCAGGCTGAAACCCGCCTGCATGAAGGCGGAGTTGCTAGTAATCGCGGATCAGCATTGCCGCGGTGAATACGTTCCCGGGCCTTGTACACACCGCCCGTCACACCATGGGAGTGAGCAACACCCGAAGCCGGTGGCCTAACCCGCAAGGGAGGGAGCCGTCGAAGGTGGGGCTCGTGACTGGGGTGAAGTCGTAACAAGGTAGCCGTAGCGGAAGCTGCGGCTGGATCACCTCCTTTCTAGGGAGCCCTCCATCGGAGGGCGGCCGGACGCTCGTCGTCCGGAACTAGATATGTCGACCGAACCTGGCGAATCGCTCCGCGATTCGCTTTGGAGAAATCAGAGATTGCGCCCGGGCACTCGGAAACGAGCTGCACGGGGGGAAGCCCAGGTTTTCCGAACGAATCGAAAGTGAGACGGGAGAATCGAAGATTCTCCCAAATGTTATTTTGCTCTGCGAAATGACACCGCATGCTGTTGAGTTTTGAGAGACCGGCGCGCCGCCGGCCGCTCGCGGATCTGATCCCGGGTGTCCGTGCCGCGCGTTTGCCTCCTCGCGGTCCTTGAAAACTGCACAGTAGCCAATGTAAACGGGTATCAAGGCAAGAGCCTTAGGGCTTTTGCCTTGGGAGAAATGAATAATTTCTCCGACCGGGATCGCGTTATGCGCGATTCCACGATCACCGTCAAGATAGTAAGGGCACATGGTGGATGCCTTGGCACCAAGAGTCGATGAAGGGCGTGAACGGCTGCGATAAGCCGCGGTGAGGCGCTGAATGGCCTTTGACCCGCGGATGCCCGAATGGGGAAACCCAGCGCTGGTAATGCGGCGTTATCCCGTGCTGAACACATAGGCACGGCGAAGACAAGCGGGGGAAGTGAAACATCTCAGTACCCCGAGGAAAGAAAATCAAACGAGACTCCCTGAGTAGTGGCGAGCGAAAAGGGATTAGCCCAAACTCGGCGCGTGTAAGCGGCCACGCGTTGCGCGTCGAGGGTTGTAGGGCACCTGGTCTGGGTCGTGGCTGACCCAGCGAGAGTTACAAAATTCAGTGATAGTCGAAGCGTGTGGAACCGCGCACCATAGAGGGCAACCGTCCCGTAGACGAAATCGCTGGAACTCTCGCAGGTGTACCTGAGTAAGTCCGCACCCGTGAAACGCGGACTGAACCTGGGGGGACCACCCTCCAAGGCTAAGTACTCCTTGGTGACCGATAGCGGACTAGTACCGTGAGGGAAAGGTGAAAAGTACCCCGGAAGGGGAGTGAAATAGTACCTGAAACCACGTGCCTACAAGCGGTGGGAGCGGCTTCGTGCCGTGACCGCGTGCTTTTTGCATAACGAGCCGGCGAGTTACTCGTCTGCGGCAAGGTTAAGCGATGAGCGGAGCCGTAGCGAAAGCGAGTCCGAATAGGGCGTCATAGTCGTAGGCGGTAGACCCGAAGCTGAGCGAGCTACCCATGGGCAGGTTGAAGCGGGGGTAAGACCTCGTGGAGGACCGAACCGACCTAGGTTGAAAACTGGGCGGATGACCTGTGGGTCGGAGTGAAAGGCTAATCAAGCTCAGTGATATCTGGTTCTCTCCGAAATATATTTAGGTATAGCCTCGGATAAATTCCGTGGCGGCCGTAGAGCACTGTTTGGACTAGGGGCCCTACCAGGTTACCGAATTCAGGCAAACTCCGAAGACCGTCACGGCTACTCCGGGAGTCAGTTGCTGGGGGATAAACTTCAGCGTCAAAAGGGAAACAGCCCAGACCGCCAGCTAAGGTCCCCAAGTACTAGCTAAGTGGTAAACGATGTTCGAGCGCATAGACAACCAGGAGGTTGGCTTAGAGGCAGCCACCCTTGAAAGAGTGCGTAATAGCTCACTGGTCAAGTGTTCGAGCGCGGATAATGTAGCGGGGCTCAAGCTAGTCACCGAAGCTGCGGGTGTGTGAGGCCTTCGGGCCGATCACGCGGTAGGAGAGCGTTCCGACGCCAGTGAAGCGGCGGCGTAAGCCAGCCGTGGAGGCGTCGGAAGTGAGAATGCCGGCATTAGTAACGAAAGAGGGGTGAGAATCCCCTCCGCCGATTGCCCAAGGTTTCCTGAGTAAAGTTCGTCTGCTCAGGGTTAGTCAGGACCTAAGGCGAGGCCGAAAGGCGTAGTCGATGGCCAACGGGTTCATATTCCCGTACCACGTCGCATCCGTTTGACCGATGGGGGGACGAGGAAGGCTATGGGATCCCAGGCGATGGTCGTCCTGGGATAAGCGTGTAGGGGTGGCTCTAGGTAAATCCGGAGCCGCATAACCTGAGGCGCGATATCAGCTGGCTCTAAGCCGGCGAGTCCCGGATGCCATGCCTCCAAGAAAAGCCTCTAGGGAGGAAGCGCGTGCCTGTACCAAAACCGACACAGGTGGGCAAGTGGAGTACACTAAGGTGATCGAGATAACCCTCGTTAAGGAACTCGGCAAAATCGCCCCGTAACTTCGGGATAAGGGGCGCCCCAGTAGGGTGAAACTCTTCGCGAGTGGAGCCCGAGAGGGCCGCAGTGAATAGGTTCAAGCGACTGTTTACCAAAAACACAGGTCTCTGCTAAGTCGAAAGACGACGTATAGGGGCTGACGCCTGCCCGGTGCCGGAAGGTTACGTGGAGGTGTTAGGGTTCGCCCGAAGCACCGAAACTAAGCCCCGGTAAACGGCGGCCGTAACTATAACGGTCCTAAGGTAGCGAAATTCCTTGTCGGGTAAGTTCCGACCTGCACGAATGGCGTAACGACTTGAACGCTGTCTCAACGAGGGGCTCGGTGAAATTGCAGTCTCGGTGAAGATGCCGAGTACCCGCGGCTAGACGGAAAGACCCCGTGAACCTTTACTACAACTTGGTATTGGGGTTCGATGCATTTCGCTCAGGATAGGTGGGAGGCTTGGAAGCACCGGCTGCGGCTGGTGTGGAGCCAACCTTGAGATACCACCCTTGATGTATTGGATCTCTAACGGCGCGCCGTGAATCCGGGCGCCGGACAGTGACAGGCGGGTAGTTTGACTGGGGCGGTCGCCTCCCAAAATGTAACGGAGGCGCGCAAAGGTTCCCTCAGCACGGTTGGAAATCGTGCGTAGAGTGTAAAGGCAGTAAGGGAGCTTGACTGCGAGACCGACAGGTCGAGCAGGTACGAAAGTAGGCCTTAGTGATCCGGCGGTAGCAAGTGGAAGCGCCGTCGCTCAACGGACAAAAGGTACTCCGGGGATAACAGGCTTATCGGGCCCAAGAGTCCACATCGACGGCCCGGTTTGGCACCTCGATGTCGGCTCGTCGCATCCTGGGGCTGAAGTAGGTCCCAAGGGTTGGGCTGTTCGCCCATTAAAGCGGTACGCGAGCTGGGTTCAGAACGTCGTGAGACAGTTCGGTCCCTATCTGCCGTGGGCGTTGGAGAGTTGAGAGGATTCGTCCCTAGTACGAGAGGACCGGGATGAACGCACCTCTGGTGTATCTGTTGTCCTGCCAAGGGCATAGCAGGTTAGCTACGTGCGGATCGGATAACCGCTGAAAGCATCTAAGCGGGAAGCCGGCCTCGAGATGAGCTCTCCCATCCCCTAGAGGGAGTAAGACCCCTGGTAGACCACCAGGTTGATAGGCCGGATCTGGAAGGGTGGTGACACCCGTAGGAGACCGGTACTAATGGGTCGAGGGCTTGACGGTTTTCTGATACCCGTTCATTGGCGCTGTGTAGTTTTGAAGGACCGCGTGGGGCGGTCTCTACCGGTTTCCGGTGGCTATGGCGAGGGGGAAACACCTCTTCCCTTTCCGAACAGAGCCGTTAAGCCCCTCAGCGCCGATGGTACTTGGCTTGAAAGGGCCTGGGAGAGTAGGTCGCCGCCGGTTTATCTAGAGCGAAAGCCGTGAGATCATGTCGTGATCTCACGGCTTTCGGGCCTTTGAGGATGCTCCGACTGCGTTTGGCAGGTCGGGCACAGTCCCCAGAACGTGATCTCGGCTTCGTCGATCACGAAGCCGCTGGTGTTGTTGGGCGCCAGGCAGGGCGCTGCCCCCTGGACGCAGTCGATGTCGCGGGTGGCCCCGCATGCGCGGCACACGACATGGTGGTGGTTGTCGCCGACTCGGGTCTCGAAGCGTGCCGGTGCCCCGGCGGGTTCGATCCGGCGCAGGAGACCGACGCGCGTGAGCACGTGCAGTACGTCGTAGACGGCCTGCGTGGATAGCGTTCCGATCAGTGCTCGGGCGCGACGTGCGATCTCCTCCACGTCGGGATGCCCGTCGGCCTGCGCCACGGCGCGGTACACCGCGAGTCGCGGCGCGGTCACGCGCAGGCCGTGCGAGCGCAGGATCTCGGGCAGCGCGTCAGCTTCGATCAGCACGTCAGCCAGCGTACTCGACACACTTTGGAAACAACGTTCTTGGAACCCACCGTTTCTGGAGTCAATCCAGAAAAGCTGTTAGACTGGCCTCCGGTGACGGCCGAGCACCAATCCCTCACAGCCGGCATTCGCGGCTGTGCGCCCGGTTGGCGCTCGACCGGTGACGCTTGCGGGGCCTGCGTCATCACAGCGGATGCTCGACCGCTCACAGTGTCTGAATAACCCTCTGATCCCGGAAGGGGTTCCCGTGTCTGATAGTCCTGACGCCGTCGTAGGAGAGATGAACGAACAGAACGGTGGCGGCTGCCCGATCGTGGACGGGCGTGCCCCGCATCCGACCCAAGCCGGCGGAAACCGGGGGTGGTGGCCGAACAGGCTCAACTTGAGGATCCTCGCCAAGAACCCCGGCGTGGCCAACCCGCTAGGCGAGGAGTTCAACTACGCGGCGGCGTTCAAGACCCTCGAGCTCGCCGAGGTCAAGCGGGATATCGAGGACGTGTTGAGGACCTCGCAGGACTGGTGGCCGGCGGATTTCGGCCACTACGGCCCGTTCATGATCCGGATGGCGTGGCACAGCGCCGGTACGTACCGGATCAGCGACGGCCGCGGTGGCGCCGGCGCCGGTCAGCAGCGCTTTGCACCTTTGAATAGCTGGCCCGACAACGCGAACCTGGACAAGGCTCGTAGGCTGCTGTGGCCGGTCAAGCAGAAGTACGGCCAGAAACTCTCTTGGGCGGACCTGATGATCCTCGCCGGCAACGTGGCGCTGGAGTCGATGGGCCTGCAGACGTTCGGCTTCGGCGGCGGCCGGGAGGACGTCTGGGAGCCCGACGAGGACGTCTACTGGGGTCCCGAGACCACCTGGCTGGGCGATGAGCGCTACAGCGGCGACCATGAGCTCGAACAGCCGCTCGGCGCCGTCCAGATGGGTCTGATCTACGTCAACCCGGAGGGTCCCAACGGCAACCCCGACCCGCTCGCCGCGGCGAATGACATCCGAGAGACGTTCCGCCGGATGGCGATGAACGACGAGGAGACCGTCGCGCTGATCGCCGGCGGCCACACCTTCGGCAAGACCCATGGCGCGGCGGACCCGGACCAGTACGTCGGCCCTGAGCCCGAGGCCGCGCCGCTGGAGCTGCAGGGGTTGGGCTGGAGGACCGCCTACCGCTCCGGCAAAGGCGCCGACGCGATCACGAGCGGTCTCGAGGTGACCTGGACTGCTACGCCCACGGCGTGGTCGGGCGGATACTTCGAGAACCTGTTCGGCTACGAGTGGGAGTTGACGAAAAGCCCGGCCGGGGCGCACCAGTGGCAGCCGAAGGACGGTGCCGGGGCAGGCACCGTCCCGGGTCCCGACGAGGGCTCACCGAAGCGTACCCCGACGATGCTGACGACCGATCTCTCGCTGCTCTTCGACCCGGCCTACGAGAAGATCTCGCGGCGCTTCCACGAGCACCCCGACGAGCTCGCGGACGCGTTCGCGCGGGCGTGGTTCAAGCTCACCCACCGTGACATGGGGCCGGTCGCGCGGTACCTCGGCCCGGAGGTCCCGAGCGAGACGCTGCTGTGGCAGGACCCCCTCCCCGAAGTGACGCACGAGCTCATCGATGCGCTGGACATCGCGACCCTCAAGGGCCAGATCCTCGAATCGGGCTTGTCCGTCGCGCAGCTCGTCTTCACCGCGTGGGCGTCGGCGTCGACCTTCCGCGGCAGCGACAAGCGCGGCGGTGCCAACGGGGCGCGCATCCGCCTCGAACCGCAGAACGGTTGGGAGGTCAACGATCCCAACGAGCTGGCGACCGTGCTGCGCGCCCTGGAGAAGATTCAGGAGGCGTTCAACGGCTCCCAGACCGGGAGCAAGCAGGTCTCGCTCGCTGACCTGATCGTGCTCGGCGGCTCGGCAGCGATCGAGTTGGCCGCCAAGAACGCCGGCCATCAGATCGAGGTCCCCGTCATGCCTGGACGCACGGACGCATCGCAGGAGCAGACCGACGTAGAGTCCTTCGCCGCGCTCGAGCCGACCGCGGACGGGTTCCGCAACTACCTCGGGAATGGGCACCGGCTGCGCGCCGAGTACCTGCTGATCGACCGCGCGAACCTGCTGACCCTGAGCGCCCCCGAGATGACCGTCCTCGTGGGTGGCCTGCGCGTCCTGCAAGCGAACACCAAGCAGTCGGCGCTGGGTGTCTTCACCTCGACGCCCGGCTCGCTCACCAACGACTTCTTCGTGAACCTGCTCGACTTGGGGACCGCGTGGACGGCGACATCCGCGGATGCCGAGGACTTCGAGGGCCGCGACCTCGCCACGGGCGAGCTCAAGTGGACGGGCAGCCGCGCCGATCTCGTGTTCGGATCGAACTCGGAGTTGCGCGCGCTCGCGGAGGTCTACGCGAGTGATGACGCACGCGAGAAGTTCGTGTACGACTTCGTCGCGGCATGGGTCAAGGTGATGAACCTGGACCGTTTCGACCTCGCCTGATCTCTCGGCGTCAAGACAGGCTCGTAGGACGAAATTAGGGCACGCGCGCTTTGTAGCGAGCTAGCTGCGTTTGACACCTGAGATGCTCTCGGCCCGCGTCGGCACTGGCGAGATGCAGATCGCCGGCCGGGGCGCGACCATGCCCGGGCGCCGTTCGTGTCGGGAGCGCAACGGCAAGCGATGCGCGTGCGGATAGGCGTCTTCGAGCCGCCCTGGACGCTCCTCCGCGCTAGCGGATGCGAGATCCGCGCCAAGAATGTCGGCGGTGCTGGCGCTCCACCATTTGCGGATCTGAATTGCGGCCGTGCGGAACATATGTTCGTAAAGCCTAGGCTAAGCGTCGGACGGAACGGGCAAGTATGGATACAAAGCATAAGGATTGAGTCTGAGTCTCAATCTTTGCGACTGGCGGAATCACGTCTATGCTTAGGTTGGTGCACGAGCGAACAGGCTCAGACTGGGCGCACTACGCGCGCGGTGTGCTGCAGCAGGCCGGCCACCACCGGGGCGCCGCCCGCGATGAGCTGATCGAGCTGCTCGCGCGCCAGGATTGTGCGCTCAGCGCGCTCGAGATCGAGGACGCGCTACGGCGCGGCGACGCCGGCGGTCGGCCGATCGCCCGCGCCAGCGTCTACAGGGTCCTGGAGCTGCTGGCGGATTACAACCTCGTCAAGGCGCTCGAGCTCGGCGACGGCATCGCGCGCTACGAGATCGTCGATCCCGCCGGCGAGCATCATCACCACCTTCTGTGCGAGCGCTGCGGGCAGCTGGTGCCGTTCCACGACGACGCGCTCGAGGACTCGATCAGCCTGCTCTCGCAGCGGCTCGGGTTCGACACCAAGGACCACGACGTGATCCTCCGCGGCGACTGCCCCGACTGCCGCTAGCTGGCGGCGGCGGACCGGCGCGATACGGCACGGTCGGAAGGCTTGCGTAGCGCTGCTACGCGGCGCCTTCCGCGCGCACCGTCTCGCTTGGTCCGGCGCTCGCCAGCCGCACACTGGGTAATTCGGACAGGCTCTCAGGCGGCCGCGGGGATCAGATCCTCGCTGCGCGCGGCCAGCGCGGCGATCACGAATGCGACGTGTTCGTCGAACTCGACGCCGAGCTGCTCGGCCCCGTGGCGCAGCTCCTCGCGGTTGACGGCTGCGGCGAAGCTCGGCTGCTTGAGCTTCTTCTTGACCGATTTTGGGGTCATGCCGTCCAGCCGCTCCGGGCGCACGTATGCACAGGCGAGGATGAACCCCGACAGCTCATCGACTGCGTAGAGCGCTTTCTCCAGCGGCGTGATCCGTTCGACCTCCAGTAGATCAGCGTGCGAGGCGATCGCGCGCACGAGTTCGGGCGGGTAACCGCGCTGCTCGAGCTCGCGCATCGCGTAGCGGGGATGACCGGTCTCGAGGTCCGGATAGCGCTCGTAGTCGAGGTCGTGCATCAGCCCCGTCAAGCCCCACAACTCGACGTCGCCGTCGAAGCGCGGGGCGTAGGCCCGCATCGCCGCCTCGACCGCGAGCATGTGCCGTCGCAGCGAATCGGACTGCGTCCATTGGCAAAGAAGGGTCCAGGCTTCCGATCTCGAAATCTCTGGCTGCATGGCACTTACCCTAGAGCACCCGAGGACCCCGGCGAGGTACCCGGGGCGTACCACCGACGCGCCAGCAGCTACGCTGACTGCCGAACGCTCGAATCCTGGTGCGTTCCAAAAGCCTATGGAGAAGTTCGTAATCGAAGGTGGAGTGCCGCTTGGCGGCACGATCACTCCCGCCGGCAACAAGAACGCCGCGTTGCCGATTCTGGCTGCGTGCCTGCTGACGCAGGAGCGCGTGATCCTCCGCAACGTGCCGCAGATCCGGGATGTCGACGTGATGCTCGAGCTGCTCGAGTCGCTGGGCGTGACGGTCGAGTGGCTGGGGGACAGCGAGCTATCGGTGCAGGCTTCCGCGGTCAACGGCACCGAGGTCGACCGCACGCTGTCGGAGCGGATCAGGGCTTCGTTCTTGCTCGCGGCGCCGTTGCTCGCACGGTTCGGCCACGCGCTGATGCCGCCTCCCGGCGGCGACGTGATCGGCCGCCGACGGCTGGACCCGCACCTCGACGCCTTCCGAGCCCTCGGCGCCACGGTCGTGCACGGCTGCGACATCGAGGTGCAAGCCCCGGTGCTCGGACTCACGCCATCCGACTTCGAGATGGACGAGCCGTCGGTGATGGCGACCGAGAACGCGCTGATGGCCGCCGCGCTGACACGCGGTACGACCGTAATCCGCAACGCGGCCTCAGAGCCGCACGTGCAGGATCTCGCGCGCATGCTGATCAAGATGGGCGTGCAGATCGAGGGCCAGGGCTCGAACGTGCTCACCGTGCACGGCGTGCGCGAGCTGCATGGCTGCGAGCACACGATCGCCCCCGACCACATCGAAGTCGGCTCGCTGATGGCGCTTGCCGGCGTCACCGGCGGCGAGTTGGTCGTCAAGGACACGTTCCCGCAGGACTTGCGCATGATCCGCCGCGTATTCGGCCGCCTCGGCCTGCAGAGCGAGCTCGACGGCGACGATGTGATCGTTCCCGGCCATCAGAAGCTGAGAATCCGCAGCGACGAGGGTGACCACACCCCGAAGGTCCAGGACGGGCCCTGGCCGGCGTTCCCCGCCGACTTGACGAGCATCGCGGTGGCGCTCGCAACCCAGTCGGAGGGGTCGGTGATCATCCACGAATGGATGTTCGAGAACCGCCTGGTGTTCACGGACAAGCTGCAGCTGATGGGCGCCAGGATCACGATCTGCGACCCGCACCGTGCGATCGTCGTGGGACCGCGGCGGCTGCGCGGGCAGCGCGTCGAGTCGCCCGACATCCGCGCCGGCATGGCGATGCTGATCGCCGCCCTGTGCGCCGAGGGCATCACCGAGATCGGCAACATTCGCCAGATCGACCGCGGCTATGAGCGCATCGACGAGCGCTTGCGCGCGCTCGGTGCGCGGATCGAGCGGGTGCAGGATGCGCCCGCTGCGGTCTAAGGGGTGCCCTAACCTGGATTATCGGTCCGGCCCCGACCGATAATCGAGGCTCAGGGTAAGGGCACCGCCCTCAACGCCGCCGGTCTGATTCTCTCTAGGCATGGTCGACCGCATCCCCAGCGGAACTCGCGACGTGCTGCCCGAGGAGATGCGGGAGCTGCGCCTGATGACCGACCGCGTTCGGGCCGTGTTCGAGCGCGCCGGCTATGGCGAGGTCTACACGCCCGCGCTCGAATACGAGAGCACCTTCCAGCGCGACGGCGCCAGTCCGCCCGCCGCCTACCGGCTGTTCGACGAGCACGGCAACGTGCTCGTGCTGCGGCCCGACATGACGATCCCGATCGCGCGCCTGACCGCCACGCGCTACGCGACCGCGCCGACGCCGCTGCGTTTCTGCTACTTCGCGCACGCGTACCGGCCGGTGCGTCCGCAGCGCGGGCAGTCGCGTGAGTTCCTGCAGGCGGGGATCGAGCTGGTCGGCGCACCGGGACCGGAGGGCACCGCCGAGGCGCTCAAGGTGCTGTGCGACGCGCTGGATGCGGCGGGGCTGCAGAACTTCCGCGTCGGACTGGGCGACGTGATGCTGTATCCGGCGCTGCTGGAGTCCCTCGGGGTGCGTGAGTCACGCCGTGAGCGGATCCTGGAGAAACTCGCCGTCGGCGACTTCGTCGCGGTCGAGCTCGAGTTGGCCGAGCTGCGCCTCGCCGACGCCGACGCCGAGCTGTTGCTGCGCGTCCCGCGGATGCGCGGTGGTCCCGAGGTCCTGGAACGGGCGACGGGTCCGCTGCAGGAGGCCGGCACCGGGATGCGCGCGGTGCACTCGCTGCTGGCCCCCGAGGTCGCGCAGCGCGTGATCTTCGACTTTGGGCTTGTGCGCAGCCTCGGCTACTACACCGGCGCCGTCTTCCAGGTGTACGACCCGGCGCTGGGCGTGCCGATCGGCGGCGGTGGCCGCTACGACGATCTCCTGGCCCGCTTCGGGCGTCCGCTGCCCGCCGTCGGGTTTGCGCTGGCGGTGGAGCGGCTGCATATCGCGCTGACGGGCGAGGAGCGCCGCGGTGGCTGAGCTACGCGTAGCGGTGCCGCGTGGAGCGCTGCTCCAGGAGACGCTCGACCTGCTCGACCAGGTCGGCATCGACACGGCCGAGGTGCGCGCCAACGACCGCAAGCTCCTGTTCGAGGATGCCGGAATCGTGACGATGCGCCCATCGGACGTGCCGACCTACGTCGAGGCGGGCGCCGCCGACCTCGGCATCACCGGCAAGGACGTGTTGATGGAGCATTCGGAGCGCGAGGTCTACGAGTTGCTGGACCTCGGTTACGGAAAGTGCACGATGGTTCTGGCGTCGGTCGCCGGCGAGGATCTCACGGCCGCGGCATTGCGCCGCCTCGGGGTGGTGCGGATCGCCACCAAGTATCCGCGGATCGCCGCGCAGTACTTCCTCGACACCGGCCGCCAGGCCGAGATCGTCGAGGTCAAGGGATCGGTCGAGCTGGCGCCGTTGACCGGCCTGGTGGAGGCGATCGTCGACCTCACCGCGACCGGCACGACCCTGCGCGAGAACAACCTCGTGATCCGCGAGGAGATCGCGGTGTGCACGGCACGACTGATCGCTAACCCCGTCGCCGACAAGCTCAAGGCCAAGCAGATCGACGCGTTGCTGGAGCGGATCAATGCCCTCTGAGCCGATCGTGGCGCTCGATCAGCTCAGCGCTGGCTCGCGCACCCCGGAGCAGCTGGTCGCGGCGCTGCGGCTGTTGATCCCGGCGGGAGCCTCGGTCGCGGACGGCGTCAAGCAGATCATCGAACGCGTGCGCGGCGGCGGCGACGCCGCCGTCGCCGACTACACCGAGCGCTACGACACCGGCGGCATGCCGGCGCCGGAGCTGCGGGTGAGCGCGCAGGTGCTGCAGGACAGCGCGCGCGGGCTGGCCGCGGATGTGCGCGCGGGCCTGCAGCAGGCGATCGAGAACGTCGGCGCCGTCGCGCAGGCGAGCCTGCGCGACGAGCGCACCGTCGTGTTCGCCGACCATGCGGTGGTCCTGCGCGAGGCGTCCGTGCAGCGCGCCGCCGTGTATGTCCCCGGCGGCCGCGCCCCGTACCCGAGCACCGTCGTGATGGGCGCCGTGACCGCGCGTGCCGCGGGCGTGCCGGAGGTGGTCGTCTGTTCGCCGCCCGGTCACGGCGGTGAGGTTGACCGCGTCGTGCTCGGCGCCTGCCAGTTGGCCGGAGCCACCGAGGTGTACCGCATGGGTGGCGCACAGGCGATCGCCGCGCTCGCCCATGGGACAGAGACGGTGAGGGCCGTCGACGTGATCGTCGGCCCCGGCAATCTCTACGTGCAGGAGGCCAAGCGCCAGCTTTCGGGCGTTGTCGGGATCGACTCGTTCGCGGGCCCCAGCGACCTGCTCGTGATCGCCGACGCCGGCAGCGATCCCGAGCCGATCGTGCTGGACATGCTCGCGCAGGGCGAGCACGGCCACGGCACGCTCGTGGTCGGCGTATCGAGCTGCGCCGCGTTGCTGCACACGCTGCGCGACCGGCTGGCGCACGTGCCGGGCACCGGCGCCGTTTATCGGCTGATCGAGGTTCCAGACAGCGAGTACGCGCTGGCACTGGCGCAGGTGTTCGCCCCGGAGCACCTCGAGCTGATCGGCCCGCGTGCGCAGGAGCTCGCCGGCCGTGTCACGCGGGCCGGCTGCGTGTTCGTAGGGGTCGCCTCGGCGACCGCGTTCGGCGACTACATCGCCGGCTCCAATCACGTGCTGCCGACCGGCGGCGCAGCTCGCTTCGCGTCGGCCCTCGGCACCGCGCATTTCCGGCGCTCGTTCACGGAAGTCCGGATCACCGACGGTGCACAGATGGCGCGGGCGGCGGCGCCGATCGCGCGCGCCGAGGGGTTCGAGCTGCACGCGCGCTCGATGGAAGCCCGCATCGGCGATGATTGAGCGATGAGCCGCAGCGCGCAGATCGATCGCCGCACGGGGGAGACCGATGTTCACGTCAGCCTCGCGCTTGACGGCACCGGCGCCGGCACGCGCGAGACCGGGGTCGGGTTCTTCGATCACATGCTCGATCAGCTCGCGCGCCACGGCCGCTTCGATCTCGACGTGCGAGCCAGCGGCGACCTGCAGACCGGCTCGCATCACACCGTCGAGGACGTTGGCATCTGCATCGGTCAGGCGCTCGATCAGGCGCTGGCCGACCGCGCTGGGATCACCCGCTATGGCAACGCGACGGCGCCGATGGACGAGGCGCGAGCTTCTTGCTCGGTTGACATCTCAGGGCGTGGACTACTTGTTTTCGGAGCGGAGCTGCCTCGTGGCACCACGGGGGCGTTCGAGCACGAGCTCGCCGAGGAGTTCTTCCGGGCGCTGGCGGCGAACGCAAAGCTGACGCTGCACATCACCCTGGAGGCGGGCAGCAACGTGCACCACATGCTCGAGGCGATCTTCAAGGCGGCTGCCAGGGCGCTGCGCGGCGCGGTTGCGCTGGACCCGACGCAGGTGGGCGTGCCGAGCACGAAGGGAACGCTGCAATGATCGCCGTCGTCGACTATGGGATGGGCAACCGTCGCTCGGTTGAGAAGGCGCTTGCACACGTCGGCGCGCAGGCGCGAATCACCTCGCGACGCGAGCAGTTACTTGCAGCGGACGCTCTGGTCGTGCCCGGTGTCGGCGCGTTTCCCGCCGGCATGGCGAAACTGCGCGCGCTCGGGCTCGACGAGCTGATCATCGAACGCGCGCGAGCCGGAACGCCGATCCTCGGAATCTGCCTTGGCATGCAGCTGTTGTTCGAACGTTCGGTCGAGCTCGAGCCGACCGCGGGACTCGGCCTGATCGCCGGCGAGGTGACTCCCCTGGACACGGCCGGGTTGCGGCTGCCGCACATCGGCTGGAACGAGGTGCGCTTTGAACGCGAGTGCGTGCTGACCGCATCGCTGCCGGCGCCGGGGCGGCCGTTCTACCACGTGCACTCGTTTGCGGCGCGGCCTGGCGACCCCGGCGATATCGTTGCCACGGCTCAGTATGGGGAGACGTTCGCGACGATCGTCGCGCACGGATCGGTGTTCGGCGTGCAGTTTCATCCCGAGAAATCCTCCCTCGACGGCTTGCGGATGCTCGCGAGCTTCGTCGCGTTCGCCGGCGGCAGGGGCGCTTCTCGCTCGGGGTCGCAGGCGGGAGTGCGCGCATGATCCTGCTGGCGGCGATCGACATCATCGACGGCAAGGCAGTGCGCCTGCAGCGCGGTGACTTCGACGCCAAGAAGGTCTACGACGCCGATCCGCTGGACGCCGCCAAGCGCTGGGTAGCGGCGGGCGCGCGCGCCTTGCACGTCGTCGATCTCGACGGCGCCCGCACCGGTGAGCCGGTCAATCTCGACCAGGTCGCCCGGATCGCGCAGGGTGTCAGCGTGCCGGTGCAACTGGGCGGCGGGTTGCGCTCGCCCGACGCGGTCGCTGCCGCGATCGCGGCGGGAGCTTCGCGCGTCGTGCTCGGAACGGCGGCGTTCCGGGATGTCGAGTTTCTCGACGGCGTGATCGCCGAGCACGGCCATCGCGTAGCCGTATCAGTCGACGGCAGGGACGGCATGCTGGCGGCCGCGGGCTGGACCGAGCAGACCACCATCCCCGTTACGTCTGTCATAGAGCATCTAGGTCATCGAGGTGTCAGGCGCTTCGTCTTCTCTAGCATTGAGAGAGATGGGATGCTCACTGGTCCAGATCTGGACTGGATTCGTAAGGTCGCCGCGTCGGTACACGGAACGTTCGTCTACTCCGGCGGCATCGGTTCGCTCGAGGATCTCGTTGCGCTCGTCTCGTTGCGCGCGGTCAACCTCACCGGCGTGATCGTCGGCACGGCGCTTTACGAGCGCCGCTTCGAGCTCGGTGAGGCGCAGGCAGTGCTCAACAAGGTTGACTGATGCACTACAAACGGGTGATCCCGTGTCTGGACGTGGACCGTGGCCGCGTCGTCAAGGGAATTGCGTTCATCGATCTGCGCGATGCCGGCGACCCGGTCGAGCTTGCCGCGCGCTACGACGCCGCCGGGGCGGACGAGCTGGTGCTGCTCGACATCACCGCGACCTCGGACAAGCGTGACACGGTCGTGGAGCTGGCGCGGCGAGCCGCCGACGAAGTGTTCATCCCGTTCACGATCGGTGGCGGCATCCGGTCCGTGCAGGATGCGCAGGCGGTGCTCGACGCGGGCGCCGACAAGATCTCGGTGAATTCGGCAGCGCTGGCCGATCCGGCGCTGATCGACCGGCTGGCGCGCAACTTCGGGGCGCAGTGCGTGGTCCTGGCGATCGATGCGAAGGCGCGGCCGGCAGGGGACGGCCCGCGTGCATGGGAAGCATATGTAGCGGGAGGACGGACACCCACCGGCCGGGATGCGGTCGCTTGGGCGCGCGAGGGGGTGCAGCGCGGCGCCGGCGAGATCCTGCTGACCAGCATGAATCGCGATGGCACGAATGCCGGATATGACCTCGAGCTGACGGCGGCGGTGGCAGCGGCGGTGAACGTGCCGGTGATCGCCTCGGGCGGCGCCGGCGAGCTACAGCACCTCAGTGCCGCATTACGAGCCGGCGCCGACGCCGTGCTGTGCGCCTCGATCTTCCACTACGGCCAGCACACGGTCGCGGAGGTCAAGCACTACCTCGAGGGCGACGGAATCGCCGTGCGCCCGGTTGTTAGCTAGATGAGTCTTAGCCCACGGTCGCTTCCGCCGGGGATCGCGGCGAAGCCTGCCCGCGGCACACGAGTAGCGGCTAGAGAAACTCGAGCAGCTGCTCACACGCCGCGGGAGGACCCGCAACTTACGGCGAATGGTGGTTCCTTAAGGTGTCCGCTTGGACAAGAGCCGCGGTTAGGCGGCCTCTTCTACGTACCCTGCCGCGGAGCACGAATCGCAATACGCGGCAGGCGGGACACGGGGCTCATAACAGCCCGGACGGCAGCAAGTGGACGACCGCTTGGGCCGGCCCCGACCGATACGGGCCGCCGCGGCATCCTTGAGCTCCTCGCGCATGCGATCGAGCTCGGCCGCGTGTTCCGCACAGAATCGGCGACCCTTGATGGCCGTCTCTTGACAATGACTTCCACTACGACAACGCATATGTCAGTAGAATAGCATTAAGTTTGGATCGCACTGGCTCCGGGGCTGCTGTCGCGCGGCTTTTTGTCGGTTAAGCCTGTATAGAGGCCTTAAGGGCTCTAAGGAGGCTCGGCTAGCGCCTGGGTAAGAGCTCGTAGATCGTGTCGTAGCCGCTTAGGAAGATCGTATGAGGATCGGCGATCACCGGTGTGAACGCGCCGTCCGGGAACGAGAACACGACGCGACCGGTGCGCGTGTCCAGGCCTGTCGTGGAGCGCGACCCCAGTGCCGAGAAGTAGACGACGTTGTCGACCACGGTTGAAGAGCCTGAGATCTTTGAACCGGCGTCGTAGCTCCAGCGGACCGCCCCCGACTGCGCGTCGAAGGCGTAGAACTCGCCGGTGTAGGAGCCGACGAACACGGTTGGCCCCAGACCGGGCACGTCGGCGACCGCAGCCGATGCGTATACGTAGGCGCCGGTCGAAGTCGACCACGCGAGCGCGCCGCTGCCCGTGGCGAACGAATACACGAAGCCGTCGGTGTTGCCCATGTAAACGCGCCCGTAGGCGACCGCCGGCGATGCGTAGAAGTTGCCCGAGCCGAAGCCGAACGCCGAGCCGCTCGTGCCGACGGCCCAGATCTGGTGGCCGCTGGCCGCGTCCAGCGCATAGGCTCGCCCGGCGTAGTCGCCGAAGTAGAGGGCTCCGTGCACGAGCGCCGGCCCGCCCTTGACGGCGCCCGACGCCTGATAGGTCCAGTTGACGGTGCCTGTTGCGGCATCCAGCGAATAGACGGTGCCGGCCTGGTCGCCGAAGAACACGCTCCTTCCGGAGACCAGCGGCGATGATTCGCTGCCAGCGGGCAGCGGGCGCGACCAGACGACACGACCGCTGCGCATCGACACGGCGTCGAAGCTGCCGTCGCCGGGGCTCGAGCCGTGATCGGACAGGATCGGCACGAACAGCAGCTGTAGGTGTATATCGAGCGCCGGTGAGGCCGCCGAAAGCGTGCCGAGGTGCGTGGCCCAATACTGGTGGCCGCTAGTCCCGCTGATTGCCTTGGCCGTCGCGCCGTCGTCGATGAAGTACAGCGTGTGCCGGTAGATCACCGGTGGAAACTCGAGCAGGGCGTTGCCCCCGAAGCGCCAGCCGACGCGCAGCGGCGGTTGCAGGTCGGGCGCGCCGGTGAAATCCCTCGTGCGTGACCCGGAGTATCCGTACAGCGGCCACGAGAAGTTGTCGAGCACCACCGGCTTACGCGGCGGGGCGGTCACCGTCGGCGTGGTAGGTGCCGTGAACGACAGGTCAGGATGCGAGACGTTGCCCGGCTTGTGGAGCGCCAGCACCAGCACGCCGCCGACGATGATCGCCACCAGCACCGCCGCCGCGGCCACCCAGCGCCGCATCGCCTTTCCCGGTCTACGGATGGGCATGCGCCGATCTTATGGCTTGCCGCGGCGTCGCAGGCGCGAACATCCCGGTGTGACCGAAGCCGGCGGCCAAGCGTTGATCGAAGCCGTCCGCGCGCTGCCGTCCGGAGCTGCGCTGCTCGCGCGGCTGCCGGAGGATCTGCTGCCGGCCGTCTACCTCGTCGGCGGGTCGGTCCGTGACCTGCTGCTCGACGGCGCGCCCTCCGACCTCGATCTGGTGCTCGAAGGGCCGCCCGCGAGCGTCGCCAAGCGACTCGGCTGGAACCTGCGCAGCCACGACCGCTTCGGGACCGTCACCGTCACACTTGGCGACGGCACCACTTGCGACATCGCCACGGCGCGCCGCGAGCGCTACGCGCGCCCCGGGGCGCTGCCGGAGGTGGAGCCAGCGAGGCTCGCGGAAGATCTCCTCCGGCGCGATTTCAGCGTCAACGCGCTCGCGCTGGCGCTGACCGGGCCCGAGCGCGGCCGGCTGCTCGGCGCTCCTGGCGCGCTCGAGGATCTGGCCGACAGGAGCCTGCGCGTGTTGCACGCCGCCAGCTTCCTGGAGGACCCGACGCGGCTGCTGCGGCTGGCGCGCTACTGCGCGCGGCTGCGCTTCACGATCGAGCGCCACACGCGGGAACTGGCGCGCGAGGCGGTCGCGAGGGGTGCGCTGGGCACTATCAGCGGCGCTCGCATCGGCAACGAGCTACGTGCGCTCGCGCGCGAGCGCGATCCGCTG
The DNA here is from genome assembly GCA_963709135.1 of uncultured Solirubrobacterales bacterium. GTDB lineage: Bacteria > Actinomycetota > Thermoleophilia > Solirubrobacterales > Solirubrobacteraceae > Palsa-465. The sequence continues at coordinate 387,594 of CAVPVI010000023.1, forward strand.
CGGGCGCTGCGGGCGCTGCGTGAGCTGGAGCTCGACGAGGCGCTCGCGCCCGGCTTCGGGATCGGCGATCCCGAACTCGCGCAGCGTGCCTTGCAGCTGTTGCCCGACGATGGCCGCCCGCCGGTACTCGCGCTCGCGCTGGCGGCCCGGGGGCTGGGCTCCAGCGAGCTGCGCAGGTTGCTCGACGAGCTGGCGTTCGAAGCGCCGGAGCGCGACGGCATCATCGCGGCGGCGACGGGCGCCGGCCCGCTGGCCGGCGCTCTTCGGGATGCCACACGGCCGTCCGAGATCGCGGCGGCGGTCAGCGGTGCCGGCGCCGAGCAGGTAGCGCTCGCCGGGGCGCTTGGTCCGCTGGCGCCGGCGCGCGCTTGGCTGACGACGCTGCGCCACGTAGCGCTGCAGATCGACGGCACCGATCTGCTCGCGGCCGGCGTCGCGCAGGGGCCGGCGGTCGGCAGCGGCCTAAGAGCGGCGCTGGCGGCGGCGCTGGACGGTCGCGCGCCGGACCGCGAGCAACAGCTACGGGAGGCGCTGCGAGCGGCCGCAGCCGCGGCCACCGCCGCCGCCCAGCGCTAGGCTCCAGGTGCTTGAAGCTCCCGGACCCCTTCTACGCTGCGGGCGAGCACATCGGGATCGACCTCGCCGCCGCCCGCGTCGTGTTCACGACGCGTCGCGGTGGGTGCTCGCGCGGGCCTTACGAGAGCCTCAACCTGGGGCTGTTCACCGAGGACGACCCGATGCGGGTCAACGCCAACCGTGAGCAGCTTGCCGGCGCGCTGGGCGTCGGCTTCGCCTACGGCCGCCAGGTGCATGGCGCGCAGGTCGCCGTTGCGCAGCGGATCACCGAGTCCGGGGTCGAGGTTCTCGACGCTGACGGTCACGTGAGCGCCGCCACTGGCGTCGCGCCGTTCGTGCTGACCGCTGACTGCCTTGCGATCGCAATCGCCGGCGAGCACGCGGTCGCGATGCTGCACGCCGGCTGGCGCGGCCTTGCGGCCGGCGTGCTCGACGCGGGGGTGGCGGCGCTGCGCGGACTTGGAGAAGCAGGCGAGCTGCAGGCCGCGATCGGCCCGGGCGCGGGGGTCTGCTGCTACGAGGTCGGCGAAGAGGTGCACGCGGCCCTGCAGGCCGCGGGCCCGGAAGCGCGCCGCGGTGCCAAAGCGGACCTGAAGCTCGTCGCCAGGCGCCAGCTGCAGGCCGCCGGCGTGCAGCGCGTCCACGATCTCGGCATCTGCACGATCTGCTGCGAGCCCTCGCTGTTCTTCTCGCACCGGCGCGAGCGGGGGCTGACCGGGCGTCAGGCGGGGATCGCATGGTTGATCTGATCGCGGACCTGCGCGCCGATACGGTGCGCGCCAACCTCGAGCGGGTCCGTGCCGAGATCGCCGCCAGCGGCCGCCCGGAGGGCTCGGTGCAGATTCTCGCCGCCGTCAAGTACGTGCCGATCGAGGCGCTCGGGGAGCTGCAGTCGGCCGGCCTGACACTGCTGGGCGAGAACCGGGCGCAGGATCTCGTCGCCAAGTCCGCCGCGTATCCGGGTGTGTTCACGTGGGACTTCATCGGTTCGCTGCAGAGCCGCAAGGTCGCGCAGATCGCTGCGCACGTGCGCTACATCCACTCGGTCGCCAGCAACTCGGCACTGGCACAGCTCGCCCGCCATGCCACGCCGCAGACGCGGATCATGATCGAGGTCAACCTCGCCGGGGAGGCGGGCAAGTCCGGGGTCGCGCCGGCCGATCTCGAAGGCTTCCTGCAGCGCTCGCCGGTGCCGGTCGTGGGCCTGATGACGATGCCGCCCCTGGTGGACGATCCGGAGCTCAGCAGGATCCACTTCGCGGCCTTGCGAGAGCTTGCACAGCGCCACGATCTCGCCGAGCTGTCGATGGGGACCAGCCAGGATTATCTGGTGGCGGTGCAGGAGGGCGCGACCATCATTCGCCTGGGCCGAAGCCTGTACTTCGACCGCGCGTCATAATCCGAGCAGGGAAATGGCCGGCTGAATCGAACCTGCAAACGATCATGGCAATCCGTGACACATGGCATCGCACGCTCGTCTACTTCGGCTTGGCCGATGCTGCGGCGTACGAGGAGGACATCGAGCCCTACCCCGAGCCAGAGGACAATATGCAGGACAGCTACCGCGAGCGCCCGACTGTGCGCCGGCTCCCGCGCCGACGGCGCGACGAATTCGACGACATCTTCGCCGACGACGACGACAACCGCACGAGCGCCCTGCGGTCGGTGCCGCGGGGCAACGGCCGCGGTGGCGGCGACGTACGCGTGCACTTCGTCGCGCCCAAGAACTTCAACGACGTGCAGGACGTGGCCGACAAGTTCAAGGAGACGATCCCCGTGATCCTGAATCTGCAGGCGGCCGACACGGATCTCTCCAAGCGACTGATCGACTTTGCCAGCGGCCTCACCTACGCGCTCGATGGCGGCATGCAGCGGATCGCGGACAAGGTGTTCCTGCTGACGCCGAAGAACGTCGAGGTTTCGGCCGAGCAACGCGCGGCCCTGCTCGAGAAGGGTTTCTTCAACCAGTCTTAAGCGTCTCAGGCGCCGCGCGGCGGCCGCGCCGCTAGCCTTCACTAGATGAGAGCTGGTTTGCAGTTCGCGATCGATGCGGTCATCGACGGAGGCGGTGAGCGGCGGTGATGCTGCTGGCGGCGAGCGCAAGGGGCGATATCGCCAACTACGTCAACGCGCTGCTTTACGTCTACGTACTGCTGATCTTCGTCTACATCCTGTCCAACATGCTGCTCTCGTTCGGGCTGCGACCGCCATATTCGCGCTGGTCGGACGCGGTCCTGAGCTTTCTGCGGGACGTCAGCGAGCCCTACCTTCGGATCTTCCGTAAGTTCATCCCGCCGATCGGAATGCTCGATTTGAGCCCGATCGTCGCGATCATCGTCCTGTATGTCGTCGGGGACCTGATCGTCGGCTTGATCCGCTAGTGGGCTGTCCGGTGAGTTCCGTCGCGACGCGGGATGGGAATTGCAGGGTGGTCCACTAGACATGTCCGGCGCCGTGGTTCAGCCTGCGACCGGGGTGCGGACGGCGGCGGCGCGGCGGACCGCGTTCGCGCGCGCCGGGGTCGTGATCGCGATCGTGATCGCCCTCGATCAATTGACCAAGCACCTGATCGTCGCCAGCATCGCGCCCGGGCAGGTGCGTAAGCTGCTGCCGGGGCTCGAGCTGGTGCATTGGCGCAACTCGGGCGTCGCGTTCAGTGTTCTCACCGGCGGCGGGGTGATCGTTTACCTGCTGGCGGCGATGGCGCTCAGCATGCTGGTGGCGTACCTGTGGTTGCACCCCGCACGACAGTGGTTGTGGTTGCCGACCGGGATGCTGATTGGCGGCGCGGTCGGCAACCTGATCGACCGGGTCCACAGCGGCGCGGTCACGGACTTCATCAAGCTGCCGCTGTGGCCGGCCTTCAACCTCGCCGACATGTCGATCACGTTCGGCGTGATCGTGTTGGTGTTCGTGCTCGACGCCGGCACGAGGCGGAGCTGACCGAGCCGCCGTTCACGATCCTCGTCGGCGAGCCCGATCGCGGCAAGCGCTTGGATCAGTTCCTCGCCGGGCCGCTCGGTTCGCGCGCGCGAGCCGCTCGTTTGATCGAGGCGGGATTCGTCAAGCTCGATGGCCGCGGCGTGCCCAAACGCCATCAGATGCTGCCCGGCGAGCGCGTCGAGGTGGCCGCGCCCGACAGCGTCGCGGAGCCCGGGGAGCCGGTTGACGTGCCGTTTGCGGTGCTCTTCGAGGATGCCCATCTGCTGATCGTCGACAAGCCCGCCGGCGTGGTCGTACACCCGGCGCGCGGACACTGGACCGGGACGCTGGCGCAGGCGCTCGCCGCGCGCGCCGCCGGCGGCGAGGACCCCAGCAGGGCGGGAATCGTGCACCGGCTCGATCGCGACACCTCGGGGCTGTTGGTGGTCGCCAAGAGCGACTCCGTGCATCGTGCGCTGAAGGCGCTGATCGCGACGCGTGAGCTTCGCCGGGAGTACCTGGCGTTGGTTCAGGGAGTGCCGCCCGCACGCTCGGGAACCGTCGATGCGCCGATCGGCCGCGACCGCCGCGAGCGCACGCGGATGTCGATCGAGACCGACGAGCCGAAGGAAGCCAGGACGCACTTCGAGCTGCTCGCGTCGTTTGCTGATGCGTCGCTGCTGCGGGTCGTGCTGGAGACCGGCAGAACCCATCAGATCCGCGTGCATCTCGCGGCGATCGGCCATCCGGTGTGCGGCGACCGGCAGTACGGGGCAAGCAGCCGCTACGGCCTGCAGCGCCAGTTCTTGCACGCGGCGCGGCTCGCGTTCGTGCACCCAGTCATCGGTCAGGCGCTCGATCTGAGCTCACCTCTGCCCGCTGACCTCGAGCGGGCGCTCGAGCTCGTCAGCGACCCGGGACGCATCGATCAGCGAGGTGCGTAAACTGACGCCAGATCCAGTCTTCAATCTCCCGTGACGCGTGAGTCGCGCCCTGCCCGGCGCTCGCCGGGTCGCGAACTTCAAACGCACGGGGGCGTCTCACATATACAAGGGAGTATCGGCAGTGGCCCAGATCGGTATCAAGGAGCTGCTGGAGGCCGGCGTACATTTCGGTCACCAGACGCGCCGTTGGAATCCGAAGATGCGCCGTTTCATCTTCGGTGAACGCGACGGTATCTACATCATCGACCTGCTCCAGACGGAGGCGTTGCTCAACAACGCCTGCCGATTCGTGGAGGACGTCGCGCGGCATGGCGGGACCGTCATGTTCGTCGGGACCAAGAAGCAGGCACGCGACGCGGTCAAGGAGATCGCCGAGGCCGCGGACATGCCGTACGTCAACCACCGCTGGCTCGGCGGGCTGCTGACGAACTTCCAGACGATCTCGTTGCGGATCAAGCGGTTGCACGACCTCGAGCACTACGAGTCCGAAGGCCAGCTCGAGCTGCTGCCCACGCGGGAGCGGATGGCCGCGCAGGCGGACCTCGCGAAGTTGCGCGCCAACCTAGGCGGCGTCAAGAACATGCAGCGCCCGCCGGATGCCGTGTTCGTGATCGACTTGAAGACCGAGGCGATCGCCGTGCGCGAGGCGCAGCGGCTGCGGATCCCGATCATCGGCTTGGTCGACACCAACTGCGATCCGGAGGGCATCGACTTCGTGATCCCGGGCAACGACGACGCGATCCGCTCGTGCGCCGCGATCACGCGTGCGATCGGGGACGTCGTCTCCCAGGGACACGGCATCTTCCGAGCCGAGGAGGAGCGCGCACGCCTCGAGCGCGAGCGTCGCGAGGCCGAGGAGCGCGCGCGCCGGGAGGCTGAGGAGCGCGCGCGCCGGGAGGCTGAGGAGCGCGCCCGTCAGGAGGCCGAGGAGCGCGCCCGTCAGGAGGCGCAGGAGCGCGAACTCCAGGAGGCGCAGGAGCGCGAACTCCAGGAGGCGCAGGAGCGCGAACTCCAGGAGGCGCAGGAGCGCGAACGCCAGGAGGCGCAGGACAGCGAACGGCAGGCAGCCGAGGCGCAGGCGAGCGCGCCCGCCGCGCCTGACAGCGCCGCCGAGAGCGTCGCCGAGCCCGAGCCCGTGGCGGCCGAGTCGCAGCCCGAGCCCGTGGCGGCCGAGTCGCAGCCGGAGTCGGTGGCGGCCGAACCGGAGCCCGAGCCCGAAGCCGGCGCAGCCGAATCCGACGAACCCGCCGTCGCGGACGGCGCTGACACCGCGGCCGACAGCGCCGCGCAGGAGACAGCATGAGCGCGATCAGTGCAAAGGACGTCAAGGCACTCAGGGACCGCACGGGAGCCGGTATCGTCGCCTGCCGGGACGCTCTCAGCGAGACCGCCGGAGACCTCGAACGTGCGATCGAGCTGTTGCGTACGCGCGGCCAGGCGCAAGCTGCGAAACGAGCCGCCAGTGAAGCGCGCGAGGGCGCGATTCAGAGCTACGTCCACGCCGGCAACAAGATCGGCGTGATCGTCGAGGTCGACTGCCAGACCGATTTCGTCGCGCGCAACGACAAGTTCGTCGAGTTCGCGCGCGACGTCGCGCTGCACATCGCCGCGGCCGCACCGGTGGCGATCACCGAGGCAGAGGTTCCGAGCGAGGATCGCGAGCGCGAGCAGCGGATCGCTACCGAGCAGGCCGCGGACCGCCCCGAGAATGTACGCGCGAAGATCGTCACCGGCAAGCTCGACAAGTGGCTGGACGAGGTCGTGCTGCTGCGCCAGAAGCACGTCAACACCGACAAGTACGAAGGCAAGACGATCGAGGAGCTCCGCGCGGCGCTTTCGGCCGAGACGCGTGAGAACATCGTGATTCGTCGCTTCGCGCGGTTCGTCGTCGGCGGCTGAGACCGTGGTGATGCCGGACCCGGACCGGGTTGCGTCTGCGCCCGTCTACCGCCGGGTGCTGCTGAAGCTCTCGGGCGAAGCGCTGATGGGCGATCTCCAGTACGGGACTGACCCCGATTGCGTACGCGCGATCGCGTGCGAGGTGGCGGCTGTGCACCGTCGCGGCGTCGAGGTCGCCGTGGTCGTCGGCGGCGGCAACATCTACCGCGGGCTGGCCGCCGCGGCGAAGGGCATGGACCGCGCCACAGGCGATTACATGGGGATGCTCGCGACCGTGCTCAACGCGCTGGCGCTGCAGGATGCACTCGAGACCGAACAGATCGCCACGCGCGTGCAATCGGCGCTGACGATCTCCGAGGTCGCCGAGCCCTACATCAGGCGCCGCGCGATCAGGCACCTCGAGAAGCGGCGGATCGTGATCTTCGCCGCCGGCACCGGCAATCCCTTCTTCACCACGGATACGGCTGCGGCGCTACGCGCCGCAGAGGTGCACGCGGAAGTCGTGCTGATGGCAAAGAACGGCGTCGAAGGCGTCTATACGGCGGATCCGGCGAAGGACCCCTCGGCGGAGTTCATTCCCGAGATCACCCACAAAGAGGCGCTCACGCGCGGGCTCCAGGTGATGGACTCGACGGCGCTGGCGCTGTGCATGGACAACAACCTGGCGATCATCGTGTTCAACATGGCCGACAGTGCCAACATCGACAAGATAGTGTCCGGTGAACGCGTGGGAACGTTGGTGAGGACATGACAGAGAGCTTGATCGACGCAATGCTGGATGACGCAAACGACAGGATGCAGAAGTCCGTCGAGTCCACCAGGCACGAATTTGGATCTGTGCGCACGGGGCGCGCGAGCCCGGCGCTTCTGGACCGGATCATGGTCGACTACTACGGCACGGCGACCTCGCTCAGGCAGCTCGCCACGATCGGCGCCCCCGAGGCTAGGTTGCTGACGATCCAGCCGTTCGACAAGAGCTCGATCAAGGCGATCGAGCGCGCGATCCTCGAGTCCGACGTCGGCTTGACGCCGTCCAACGACGGCAAGATGATTCGCCTCTCGATTCCCGAGCTGACCGAGGAGCGGCGCAAGCAACTCGTCAAAGTCGTGCGGCACCTCGCTGAGGAGGGGCGCGTCGCGATCCGCAACGTCCGTCGTGACGTGATGCACGATCTGCGCGAGCTCAAGGAGTCCGGCGAGAGCGGCTCCGATGACGAACGTCGCGCCGAGGTGGAGCTTCAGAAGGTGACCGACAACCGCATCACCGAGCTCGACGAGCTGCTGAAACTCAAGGAAGAAGAGATCCTCGAGGTTTGATTTGACCGGCGAAGGAGGCCCCACCTCAGAGGCCCGCTACGTCGCGATCATCACTGACGGTAACGGTCGCTGGGCCAAGCGACGCGGCCTGCCGACCGTCGCCGGCCACGAGGCCGGTGCGGACACGGTCAAGCAGCGCCTGCGCGACGCCGCTGAGCTCGGCGTCGAGGAGCTCACCGTGTACTCCTTCTCGACCGAGAACTGGCGCCGCTCGCGAGCCGAGGTCGCGGCGCTGATGCGCCTGTTCCGGCGGCGGATCGAGGCCGAGACGCCCGAGCTCCATGCAGAAGGCGTGAGACTGCGATTCATCGGCAGGCGTGGCGCGCCGGTACCGCCGGCGCTGATCGAGCGGATGCAGTGGGCCGAGTCGGTGACCGAGAGCAACGATCGGATCACGCTGTTCGTCGCCTTCAACTACGGGGGAAGAGCGGAGATCGTCGATGCGGCGCGGACCTTCACCGGCGGTGACGAGGAGGAGTTCCGCAAGCATCTGTATGCGCCCGACATGCACGACCCCGATCTCCTGATCAGAACCAGCGGCGAGCAGCGGATCTCGAACTACCTGATGTGGCAATGCGCCTATTCGGAGTTCGTGTTTCGTGAGGAGCTGTGGCCGGATTTCTCGCGTGAGGTGTTCCTCGAGAGCCTGGCCGAGTACGCCGCCCGCAAACGGCGTTTCGGGGGGCGCTGATGCCGCAGGCCAAGGCGCCGCCGAGCGCGCGCCCTAGATCCGACCTGCTCGGACGCGTGGTGGTCGCCGTGCCGGCGTTCGTGGTCGCCATCGTGCTCGTCGATGTCGGCGGTCTGGCGTGGACGCTCGCGATGATCGCGCTGGGATGCGCAGGCTGCGCGGAGCTGTACAGGATGCTCGCGCGCTGGAAGCCGGTGCCGGCCGTCGGCTTCCTGGCCGTCGCCGGCATGTGCCTGGCCGCGCACTTCGGCGGCGAGCGGCAGGTGATGGAGGTCGCCCTGGGGACGGTGCCGGTGCTGTTCGGCGCGATCGTCCTGAGAGGCCAGTCCAGTGGTGCGACGGTCGCGATCGCGGGCACTCTCCTGGGTGTCTACTGGCTCGCCTTCGCGTTCGCGCAGGCGGTGCTGCTGCGTCAGCTGCACCACGGAAACGGGGTCGTGATCGACGTGATGGTGGGTACCTTCCTCGGCGACACCGGCGCCTACTTCGGCGGACGCCTGTTCGGGCGCCACCCGCTCGCGCCGGCGATCTCGCCGAAGAAGACGGTTGAGGGCCTGTTCTGCGGGATGCTCGTCGCGATCTTTGTGGTGTTCGTCGCCGGCCTCTACCAGACCTGGCTCACGCAAGGGGAGGCGCTCGCGCTCGGCTTGACGATCGCGGTACTGGGGCCGATCGGCGACCTGTTCGAGTCGCTGGTCAAGCGCGACGCCGGTACCAAGGACACCGGGTCGTTGTTCGGAGCGCACGGAGGCGCGCTCGACCGGCTCGATGCGATCATCTTCACAATCGTCGCTGCCTACTTCATCTGGGCGGCCGTACACCATTGATTGGCCGCCGCCGTGAACTACCGAGATGCGTGAGCTAGTCCTGCGCGTTGGCGCCGGCGCGGTCGAGCCGGTGCTCGACCGCCTGCTGCCGCTGCTGCCGGGCGGCGTGCGCGAGATCCCCGATGGCGACCATGTCGAGCTGCGGATGAGCGGTTACGACCTGCCGAGCAGGGCCGAGATCGCGCGGCACGTACAGCGCTGGCCGCACTCGTTGCGCGAGCGCCAGGTGCCCGACGATTGGCGCGAGCGGCGACTTGCCGAGTACCGCCAGCAGGTGATCGGGGGCCGGCTCGTCGTGCGCCCCGATTGGGCTCCGCCGGCCGGACCGGGCCTGATCGACATCGCGCTGTCCGACGACACCGCGTTCGGAAGCGGCGCTCACCCTTCCACACACGCGATCCTGCTGGCGCTGCTGGAGCTGGAACCGCTGGGGTCATTCGCGGATCTGGGCTGTGGCTCCGGCGTGCTCGGGATTCTTGCCGCTATGCTCGGCTGGAAGCCGGTGACGGGCCTCGAGATGATCGAGGCCAGCGCTGCGTCTGCGCGCGCGAACGTGCGGCGCAACGGCGTCGAGGTAGACGTCGTGATCGGCGACCTGACCCAGCGCCCCCCACCGCAGGCGAGCGCCTTCGCGGCGAACATGCCAGGTCCCGTGCATCTGGTACTGGCCACGGCGAGCGAGCTGCAGGCCGCGAGCTGGGGCATCCTCTCCGGCTTCGGCCCGGACCGCGATGACGAGCTGATCGCAGCCTACGGCGTGGCTGGGTTTCAGGCGATCGAGCGCCAGCAGCGCTACGGCTGGAGCGTGATCACGCTCCAGCGAAGATGAGGTTCGCTGGCCGATGAGCTTCTACGACTCGCAGGTGCAGCACGTGGCGGGCGCCGTCGTGCTGACGGCGCCCGGGGCCGAGCAGCAGTTGCTCTCAGCGCTTGGTGGACTGATCACCGTCAACGCCGGCAGCGCCGGCTCCGGTGAAGCCAACGCTCAGGGTGCGTATGTCGTGGTCTTCAACAACGGCGTCGTGGCGCTGCCGTTCGTGGCGCTCGCGTGCGGCCAGCAGACGCACGGCAGCCTCGCCTGCGGATGCACGAAGCTCGCGCTGGTGCCGGCTGCCGGCGAGCTCGCGACCCTGCAACTCCAGATCGGCCCGGTCCTGGCCGGCTCGCGCACCGAGCACGGCGACGTGCTGACGCTCGTGCTGAGCGCCGAGCGCTCGGCGCCCGGCGCCGAGCTAGCGTTTCTCGGGCAGGCAGTCGGTGGTCATGGTGCCTGACCGGCCCGGTCACCGCCAGCTCGTCACGCCACTGCAGACGGACGGTCCACCGGCATTCGTGATCTCGTGCTCCAAAGACCTCGAGCGCGGCGCGCGCGCGACCTTGATGCTCGTCGAGCGGTTGTTCCGGTTCGACGTGATCGTCGGTCGCGACAGCCTGCAGCCGGTGGTGCGCAATCTCGGCAAGGCGCAGCTCGAGCTGCATCCGACGCATCACAACGAGCCTGGCACGAACGTCACGATGGGCTCGGCGCCGGCGTACGAGCCAACGCGCGCTACGTTCGGGTTCACGTTGCGCGCCGACCGCGAGGCGATCGTCGCCAGCGTCACGATCGGCGCGCTGCAACTCGCGGACCGGGGCGTCACGCGGATCACGGCCCAGGCGATCGTGCGCCAGCTGCCGGCGCCGGCCGAGCTGCAGTCGTCGGCCACCTAGAATCGTCTCGGTGACCCGCCGCCTCGCCATCCTCGGCGCCACCGGATCGATCGGCGTGCAGGCGCTGGACGTCGTCGCTCGCAGCAACGGAGCGCTTGAGGTGGTTGCGCTCAGCGCCGCGACCGCATGGCAGCAGCTCGTCTCCCAGGCGCACCGCTATGGCGTGCGCCGGATCGCGCTGGCCGACGCGGACGCCGCGGCGCAGGCGAGCGAGGCCTGGACCGAGGGCGAGGTGCTGGTCGGCTCCGACGGGCTCGTGACGCTCGTGAGGGAGGCCGGCGCCGACATGGTTCTGAACGCGATCGTCGGCTCAGCCGGCCTGCTGGCGACCGTCCTCTCGCTGGGCGAGGGGATCGACCTGGCGCTGGCCAACAAGGAGTCGCTGGTGGTCGGCGGCGAGCTCGTCAACCAGCTGGCGCAGGCCACCGGCGCGCTAATCATCCCGGTCGACTCCGAGCACTCGGCGCTGCACCAGCTGATCGCCGCCGAGCGCTCGGGGACGATCGATCGGCTGGTGCTGACGGCTTCGGGTGGACCATTCCGCGGGCGGGTCGTGGCCGAGTTGGCGCACGTCAGCATCGAGCAGGCGCTCGCCCATCCGACCTGGACGATGGGGGGCAAGATCACGATCGATTCGGCGACGTTGATGAACAAGGGCCTCGAGGTGATCGAGGCGCACCACTTGTTCGGCACCCCTTACAGCGAGATCAGCGTCGTCGTGCACCCGCAATCGATCGTGCACAGCCTCGTGCAGCTGTGTGACGGAGCGACCCTGGCGCACCTTGGTTACCCCGACATGCGGGTGCCGATCTCATACGCGCTGAACTACCCCGAGCGCGTGGAGCTTCCGCTCGCGCCGCTCGATCTGGCGGCCGTCGGATCGCTGACCTTCGAGCCGCCTGACGAGGACACGTTCGCGTGCCTGCGGCTGGCCCGTGAAGCGGGCCTCGCCGGCGGCACCGCGCCTTGCACGCTGAACGCCGCCAACGAGGTAGCGGTGCACGCCTTCCTCACCGGGCAGCTCGGATTCCTGCAGATCGCGCAGGTGATCGAGGAGACGCTCGCGCGCGTGGAGATCGGGGCGGTGCTCTCGTTCGAATCGCTCACCGACGCCGACGCGCAGGCCCGCGCAACTGCCGCAGCGCTGGTCAAGGCGCGCGCGAGCGCTTTCGACTAGACCCATTAAGGCTGCTCCGCGGTCATGCCAAACTGAGAAGAGATCGATGTCGTACGTGCTCGCGTTCCTTGGCTTTGCGGCCCTGATCATCCTGCATGAGGGTGGCCACTTCGCCGCGGCCAAGGCCGTGGGGATGCGCGTCGAGCGCTTCTCGCTGTTCTTCGGCCCGATGCTCGTCAAGCGCCAATGGGGGGAGACCGAGTACGGGATCGCGTCGATCCCGCTCGGCGGCTACGTGAAGATCAGCGGCATGAACCCGGAGGAGGAGCTCGCGCCGGAGGTGGCGCCGCGCGCCTACTGCAACCAACCGGTCTGGAAGCGCATCGTCGTGATCGCCGCCGGGCCGGCCGTCAACCTCGTGATCGCGTTCGTGATCATCTGGGCGCTGTTCATGCAGAACGGACAGGTGCTCAGCAGCCACCAGGTGCAGGCGATCGTGCACTCCAGCGCCGCCGCCGGCGTCCTGAAGCCGGGTGACCAGATCATCTCGATCGATGGCGTCAAGGGCTCCCCCGCGGAGCTGCGCGACGTGATCGCCAGGCATCACTGCGCCGGGCCGCAGGTGAACGGGTGCGTCGCCAGCACCCCCGCGAGGATCGTCGTGCGCCGCGACGGGCACCTGCTGACGCTCGAGATCCGTCCGCGCTACGACGCTGCTGACAAGCGGCCGCTGGTCGGCTTCGAGTTCGGCGAGCAGGTTGCCTCGGTCGGGCCCCTGCAATCGGTGTCGCTGACCGCCAGCGGCCTCTGGAGCGTGACCACGCAGACCGTGTCGGCGATCGTGCGCATCTTCGAGCCGCGCGAGCGCAAGCAGCTGCACGGCGTCGTCGGCGTCTACACGGTCACACAGAAGTCGTTCGCGACGAGCCCGTCGCTGGCCTTCCAGGTGCTGGCGCTGATCTCGCTCTCGCTGGGGGTGATCAACCTGTTCCCGTTCCTGCCGCTCGATGGCGGCCACATCTTCTGGGCCCTGGCCGAGAAGGTGAGAGGACGCCGGATCTCGATCGAGGTCATGGAGCGCGCCGGTTTCGTGGGGGCGGCACTGATCGTGATGCTGTTCGTGATCGGCCTGAGCAACGACATCTCGACGCTCGCCGGCAACGGCTTCAACATCAAGTGAGCGGCCCTTGCGCAAGCTCCGCGCTGCGCTACGTTTCCCACTGATTTCAACGTCTCAGAGCGGAGCCCAGCATGGAGAGCAGCACCAGCACGGTCCAAGTGAGCACGCGCGCAATCGACGCGCCGACGCTGACGGAGGCGCTGCGGCGCACCGCCGCCGAGAACCCCGACATCGTCGCCGTGCGAACGATCGACGACAGCGTCTCGCTGACCTGGTCGCAGCTGCTCGAGCGGGTTGACGCGCTTGCCGGGGGCCTCGCCGCGCTCGGCATCGGCCGCGGCGACACGGTCGCCCTGATGCTCACCAACCGGCCGGAGTTCAACATCTCCGACTTGGCGGTCGCGATGCTCGGTGCGACCCCGTTCTCGATCTACACGACCCTCCCGCAGGCCGAGATCGAATTCCTCTGCACCGACGCGCAGGCCAAGGCGGTGATCGTCGAGCAGGTCTATCTGCCGACGATCCTGGCGGTTCGCGAGCACGTGCCCGCGATCGGGCACGTGATCGTGATCGACGGTGAGGCGCCCGCGGGAACGGTCTCGCTTGCCGAGCTGGAGGGCTCCAACCCGGAGTTCGACGCGCACGCCGCCAGCGCGGCCGTGGGCGCCGACGACGTGCTCACGCTGATTTACACCTCAGGCACGACCGGTCCGCCGAAGGGCGTGCAGCTCTCGCATCGCAACGTCATGTCCACCGCCAAGGCGATCGAGGAGATCATCGCGCTGGCGCCCGGTGCACGCGTGATCTCGTGGCTGCCGGCGGCGCACATCGCCGAGCGCATGGCCCATCAGTACGTTCCGGTCGTATATGCGGGCACGGTCACGGTCTGCCCGAATGCGCGTGAGGTCGTCTCGTACCTGCCGCGTGTGCGACCCGATTGGTTCTTCGCGGTGCCGCGCATCTGGGAGAAGCTGAAGGCCGGTCTGGAGGCGATGCAGGCGGCACAACCCGCCGAGCAGCAGGAGATCGTGCGGGCGGCGCTAGCCGCGTCGCTGGAGCGGGTGCGTCTGCGCCAGCGCGGCGAGCCGGTGCCAGCGGAGCTCGAAGCACGCGTGGCGCAGGCCGATGAGGAGATGTTCTCGCATCTGCGCGCGGCGCTGGGGCTGGACAAGATCCTCGCCGTCCACGTCGGCGCGGCGCCGACGCCGGTCGAGGTGCTGGAGTTCTTCCACGCGCTCGGAATCGAGCTGGCCGAGCTGTGGGGGATGTCCGAGACGTGCGGGTTCGGGATGGTGAACCGACCCGGGGCGGTCAAGATCGGCACCGTCGGGCCACCGGCGCCGGGGGTCGAGGTCAAGCTCGCGCAGGATGGCGAGCTGCTGTGTCGCGGTGAGTGCGTGATGCTCGGCTACCGCCGCGCTCCCGAGAAGACCGCCGAGGCGATCGACGCCGAAGGCTGGCTGCACACGGGCGACATCGCGACGATCGACGCGGACGGGTTCGTCAAGCTGATCGACCGCAAGAAGGAGCTGATCATCAACGCCGCCGGCAAGAACATGTCGCCGGCCAACATCGAGGGCGCGATCAAGTCGGGCAGCCCGCTGATCGGCCTCGCCTGCTGCATCGGCGACCGCCGGCCATACAACACGGCGCTGGTCGTGCTCGATGCCGACTACGCGCCGCAATGGGCCAAGAACCACGGCGTGCAAACCGATTCCCTGGAGCAGCTGGCCCAGGATCCTGTTGTGCTCGCGGCGGTTCAGGAGGGCATCGAGGAGGCCAACAAGCACCTGGCGCGCGTCGAGCAGATCAAGAAGTTCAAGGTTCTGAGCGGCGACTGGCATCCCGGCGGGGATGAGCTGACACCGACGATGAAGCTCAAGCGCAGGCCGATCGCGGCGAAGTACGAAGCCGAGATCGACGAGATGTACAGCTAAGGGCACCCGCAGAGCTAAGCCTGGTCGGCCGCCTGGATCGAGCGCCAGACGAGCTCGACCGGGTGGTGGACCGGCAGCGGCCGGCCGAGCTTGCGCAGGTGCATGTCCAGCTGTGCCGCGCAGCCGGGATTACCGGTCGCGATCGCGTGCGCGCCGGTGGCGAGCAGGGTCGTGGCCTTGCGCGCGCCGAGCGCCGCCGCAGGCTCGGGCGAAAGCATGTTGTAGGTGCCGGCGGAGCCGCAGCACACGTCCGCCTCTGCCGCCGACACCTCCAGCAGCTCCAGGCCGGGGATCGCGGCGAGCATCGCCCGCGGCTGCGCACGCAGTTGCTGGGCATGGCGCAGGTGACAAGCGTCGTGGTAGGCGACGCGCAGCGGCAATGGCCCCCGCGGCGCCCGCGTCTCGCCGGCGGCGAGCAGCTCGGAGATGTCGAGCACCTTGTCCGCGAACGCGTGCGCGGCGGGCGTGCCCAGCAGCGCGCCGTAGTGCTTCAGCGCGGCGCCACAGCCGGCGGCGTTGACGACGATGTGGTCGAGCTCGCCGAGCTGCCCAAACGCTTCCACGATCGCGCTCGCGCGCGCGCGAGCCTGTGACGGTGCGCCGGCGTGCAGCTCCAGTGCGCCGCAGCATCCTGGAGCTTGCGGGGCCAGCACCTCGTAGCCCTCCGCTGCGAGCACGCCGAGCGTTGCGCGGTGCACCTCGGCGAAGAACACCCGCTGCACGCAGCCCAGTAGCAACGCGACGCGGCCGCGTCGCGCGCCGACCGCATCCGTGTGCTCCGGCAGCAGCTTGCGGAGCTGTGCCCGCGAGGGCGGCCGCGGCGCGATCTCGGTGAGCGTCGCCAGCCGTGCAGGCAGCAGTCGGGTTCCGAAGCGCTTGGTCGCCGACAGCGCCGGCGCGAGCGCCTGCAGCCGCGCCGGGTGGGGAATCGTCTCGAACAGCGTCCGGCGCAGCGCCCGCTCGCCGGCGGAGCGCGCGTGCTGGCGCTCCACCTCGGGCCGGACGAGCTCGATCAGTTCGTCGTAGCGCACGCCGGACGGACACGAGCTGACGCATGCCAGGCAGCCCAGGCAAGAATCGAAGTGCTTGACCATTTCGTCAGAGATCTGTCCGCCGGCCTGGATCGCGTCGCCGATCAGGACGATCCGCCCGCGTGGCGAGTCCGTTTCGCGCGCCCACAGCACGTACGTCGGGCAGCTCGGAAGGCAGTAGCCGCAGTGCACGCAGGCATCGACCAGCTCGCCGGCGCCGAGCAGGGCTGTGAGGGTGTCGGGCGCTTGATCGGCGTCGGCGCTCATCAGATGCCGCCGACGAAGACGCCCGGATTGCAGACCGCCGCCGGATCGAACTGGCGCTTGACGCGCCGCATCAGCTCGAGCGCCCCGCTGGAGCCGTGGGGCCACGGATCGATCGCCGGGCAGGTTTGCCACGGCAGGTCCTGCACGACGCACAGGGTTCCGCGCGGCATGAGCTCGCGCAGTGTGACGATCGCTGCCGGGTCGAGCTCGACGTAGCCGATCCCGAGTGCGGCTCGAGCGACGACCGCGCCGCCGCACGCCTGCGCCGCGCGCAGCGCGCTCGCAAGCTCGCGCGGGGGCCAGGCGGCGCGCACGATCGCGAGCTTGGTCGAGCGCTGCCCGGCACGCTGACGCGCCCACAAGCTGGCGTCGTCGCCGACGACGTGCACGTTGTCGAGGCCGCTGGAGCGCATCAGCGCGGCCACCGATCCTGACCGCAGGGTCGCGCGGGCTCCAGCCGACTGCGCGAGCAGCTCGCCGCGCCCGTCGCGCCAGGAGACGTCGAGTGTCTCGAGCTCCAGCGGCGCGCGCGCGAGCGTGAGCGCCGCGGCCGTGAGCGCCGCCGGCTCGGTCGTCGTCCCGAACGCAGTGGCGGTTCTTGGCGGCAGCGTGTGCAGGCGCACGCTCAGCGAGACGATCAGCCCGAGCGTGCCGAACGAGCCGGTGAACAGCTTGCCGAGGTCGTAGCCGGCCACGTTCTTGATCACCTTGCCCCCGGCTCGCGCCAGGGTCCCGTCGCTGAGCGCGACCGTGATCCCCAGCACCAGATCGCGCGGTTGTCCGTAGCGGTGCTGTAGCGGCCCGCAGTCGGCGGTCGCGAACACGCCGCCAAGCGTCGCGCGCGACCTCCCCGTGGCCGACAGCGGCGGGTCCAGGGCGAGCATCTGGCCCTTGGCCGCGAGCTCCTCCTGGGCGCGAGCGAGCGGCACTCCGGCTTGGAAGATGGCGGTCAGGTCGCTGGCGTTGTGCTCGAGCGTCGCCTGTAGGTTGGTGGTGTGCAGCTCGATCGCGGCCGGGTTGCCGGCCGCGCCCCAGTCGCGCTTGGTGGCACCGCCGACGATCCGCACCGCCATCCCGTACGCCGCCGCGCCGGCGAGCGCGGCTGCCGCTGACTCGGCATCGGTTGGGGTGATCGAATCGGCCATCAGATCGTGGCGCCAACTCCGTCGGGCGCCGGCGGACGCTGGCCTTGGCGCTCTGGCTGCTCGCCGCACATGCGGGGCGCCGGCATCAGCTTGCCGGGGTTCGCCAGGCCGTTCGGGTCGAACGCCTGGCGCAGGCGCTGGAAGGTGGCGAGATCGCCGTCGGAGAACATCGCGCGCATGTAGTCGCGCTTGTCGACGCCGACCCCGTGCTCGCCGGTGATCGAGCCCCCGACGTCGACGCACGCCTGGACGATCAGGCCCGACAGCTCGTGTGCGCGCTTGACCTCGCCCTGTACCGCGGAGTCGTAGCAGACGATCGGGTGCAGGTTACCGTCGCCGGCATGGAACACGTTGGCGACCGGCAGCTCGTACTGGGCCGAGAGCTCGTCGATCCGTCCCAGGACTTCGGCCAGCCGCGTGCGCGGAATCACTCCGTCCTGCAGGAAGTAGGAGCGCGCGATCCTGCCCATCGCGGCGACTGCGGCCTTGCGCGTGCGCCACATCAGCGCCCGCTCCTGCTCGTCGCGGGCGCGCCTGACCTCGAACGCCCCGGCGCTCGTGCAGAGCTCCTCGATGCGCACGATCAGCGCCTCGCACTCCTGCCGGGGGCCGTCTAGCTCGACCAGCAGCGCGGCTCCCGCATCGAGCCGGAAGCCGGCACCGGTCGCCCCCTCGGCGGCGCGGATCGCGAGCCGGTCCATCAGCTCGATCGCACCCGGGACGATCCCGGCGGCGACGATCGCGCTGACCGCGTCGCCTGCTGTCACCGTGTCGGGGAAGAACGCGACCAGCGTGCGCACGGTTTCGGGCACCGGGATCACGCGCAAGCGGATCCGGGTGGCCACGCCGAGCGTGCCCTCGGAGCCGACGAACGCCCCGATTAGGTCGTAGCCGGGCGCCTTCCCGTCTAGCTCGACGAGCGTGCCGTCGCTCAGCACGATCTCCAAGCCGGTCACGTAGTTGGCGGTGAACCCGTACTTGAAGCAGTGCGCGCCGCCGGCGTTCTCGGCGACGTTGCCGCCGATCGAGCAGACGTTCTCGCTGGACGGGTCGGGCGGATAGAAGTGCGTCGGCGCGACCGCGCGGGAGACCGCGAGGTTGCTGACGCCCGGCTCGACCTCGACCGAGCCGTTGTCGAGGTCGACCGAGAAGATCCGTTGCATGCGCGTCAACACGATCAGAACCCCTTCACCAACCGGGAGCGCGCCGCCGGAGAGGCCCGTGCCGGCACCGCGCGCGACGAACGGCACGCCCGCTTCGTAGCAGGTGCGCACGACGGCCCGGACCTGCGCGGCGCTGCCGGGCAGCACAGCGGCGATCGGCGACTGGCGGTATTGGAGCAGCGCGTCGGAGCGGTAGGTGGCCAGGGCGTGAGGATGTGTCAGGACGTGCTCGGCACCACAGATCCGCGCCAATGCGGAGATCAGATGCTGATTGCCACTCATCTGACAAGTATCGCTGACTTGGGGCACCCGCAGGGCGCCCTTAATGACCCAGACGTGCGGGTGCCCTAAGCTAAGACAGCGTGATCGCTTGCACGCGGCTGTAGCGCACGATGCCGGATCCGTCCCACGCGAGTCGCACCACGCCGCTCGTGGGGAAGTTCACATCGATATCGAAGTAGCAGCCCCCGGCCGCCGTGAGCGCGACCGTCCGCAGGGTCTTGAAGGGGGCGCCGGGGGCGCTCTCGAACTGGACCTGCACGCGCTGGGGGCGACCGGTCTGGCGCTGTACGTTGGGCGCCGGGCGTGCGCATCCCCACACCTCCAGGGACTTGCCGGTAGACCCCGATGTGATCGGTAGCCACAGCGGCATTCTGTACGCGGCCAGGGTCGGCTTCGGGGTTCCGTCGGCGAACCGCAGCCCCGTGTCGAAGTCTGAGCCGCTGCCCGCGGCGGGGTCGTCCAGCAGGTACTGGTCGTAGGAGCGGATCCGCGGGTCCAGCCAGCTCAGGTACTCGGTCTCGTTGAGGTAGGCGGCGGCGCTCGCCATCGGGTCGCCACCGGCATAGGGCGGGTCGGTCTTGTAGCCGTACTCGGTCGAGTAGATCGGCATGCGGACGCTCGATTTGTAGGCTGCCGCGGCGCTATCGAGCGCGTGCTCGAGGCTTCCCAGCGATGCGAAATCCGCGTAGTCGGGCTCGCCGGGTGTGGGAACATTGGGGGCGAGCGATTGCGGGTAGGGGTGGTCGGCGAACCCGCTCGCCTCGAACAGCGCCGGGTTCTGTGACGCGAACTTGGCTGAGTCGGCGGCGTTGGCGGGGCAGCCGCGCAGCGTCGCGGCGGCGCCGCGCAACGGCTTGTATGCCTCATCGACGCAGTAGAGCGCGCGGATGAAGCGCAACGGCACCATCCCGCCGAACGCGATCACGCCGCGCGGCGCTGTCTCGCCGATCAGGATCGTGTCGGTCGACGGGCCATGGCCGCTCGCCAGCAGGGCGCTCCAGGCCGCATCGAGCAGGTTGCGGTAAAGGCGCGGTGAGACCTCGATGGAGGTGCCGTCGGTCACCTGCGGCGCCAGGTTCGGGCCGTAGTTGGGCTCGTTCCAGATCGACCAGAAATCGACGCGGGGGAGCCGGCTGGAAGCGCCGGCGGGCACATAGTGGCCGCTGTAGCGGACGCCGAGCGCGTGCACGAACTCGCCGAAATCGGCGGCCGAAGGCTCCCACTGCGCGCAGCCCGCCGAGCAGTTGTGCCGACTCGCGGCGCCGGGACCTGCCGCCCACAGCGGTGGGCGGCCCATGACCGTGAAGTAGATCTGCACGCCGTCGGCGGCGGCGTCGCGCACGATCTCGTCATAGATCGCCCAGCCGCTCGCGGGGTACGCCGCCGGGTCGGCCGCGTCGAACACCGGCCGCGCAGCCGAGTTGGGGTCGGGGGCGATCTGCGACCAGAAGACGTTCGTGCGAACGACCTCGACGCCGAGCGCGTGGACTGTGGCCAGGGTCGCCGCGGGGTTACTCTGCAGCAGGCCGTCGTCCTGCAGGATCGACAGTAGGTTGGAGCGCCGCGGCGCTGGCTTGGCGGTGCTCGTGTGGCTTGCGGAACCGCAGCCCGCCAGCAAGGCGAGGCAGCACAGGGCGAGCGCGGGCAGCGGCGACCGGGGATTTGACGGACGGCGGATCATGCGGGCTCAGAGGCGGTAACGCACCTTCGCGCGGGAAGTTTCGGAGCTGAGGCGTCCCGCGCGAGGGCGGGCGGCCGACTCGGACCGGGGTTTAGACCTAAGCTTCCCGCCCGATGCACCGCCTGCACTGTATCTGCTTGGTCCTGTTCGTCCTCGCCGGGTTCGCATCGCAGGCCGCCCCGGCGTCCGCGATCTCGCCCGTGATCGTCGACTGCAGGGCGCACCCAAGCAGGATGACGCACCAGTACACGATCGCGCAGTTGCGCGCGGCGCTCTCGCAGCTGTCGGCCACCGACATCGAGTACGGGGACTGCTATGACCTGATCACTACGCAGCTTGCGAAGCAGCTCTCGAGCAAGGGCGTCTCCGCTCATGGCAAGACGAGCTCGAACTCGGGCGGCTCGCTGCTGTCGGTGCCGCTGCTCATCGTGCTGGCGGTGATCGTGCTCGGCGGCGGTGGCTTTGCGCTGTCTGGGTTGCGCAGGCGGGGCGCCGGCGGCGGGGGCTCGCCGCCCCCCGCCGCCGGTGCTGCTTGACAGCCTCAACAGGCTCGCAGCCCGCAGCGACAGCGCCCCGCCTACCGGGATTTGCCGGCTACCGGATCGTGACCTTAAGTGTGCGGCTGTAGGCCGGGACGGCGGAGCCCGCCGGCGCCCATGCGATCCGGACCGAACCGCTGCGCGTGAATGCCTGCTTGACATCGAAGTAGCCACGCGAGCTCGTGATCGTGACCGTCTGCACGGTCTTGAAGGCCCCGCGCGAGCCGGCCTGGAACTGGATCTGTGCTTGCTCGAACGGCCCCGCGATCGCGTACTGACCCGCGGTGAGCGCGTACGGCGTCGGGCGCACCGCGCCCCAGACGGTCAGCCTCGAGGGCTCGAGCGCCAGCGTCGTGGGCATGTACAGCGGCACCTCGAACGCGCTGTACATCGCCGTGTGCTTGCCGTTGGACAGCTCCAGACCGCTGGCGAAGTCGCCGCTGGGCGAGTCCTTCACCTGGTACTGGTCGTAGCTCATGATGCGCGGTTGGGTGTAACTCAGATACTCGGCCCAGTTCATGTAGGAGGCGACCGTCGCCTGGGGCAGCGAGCCCACGGAGGTATCCGGCGGGTTGCTCCACCAGCCGTATTCGGTGCTCCAGATCGGGAACCTGGTGTGCGAGCCGTACACGGCGTTCATCACGTCGAGGGTGTGCTCGAGGCGCGGGATCTCCGGGAAGTCGGCGTATTCGGGGTCGCTCTGGAGGGTTACCGGGTTCGAGCAGAACTTGTTCACGTCGCAGGCGTAGGTCGGCAGGTTTGGCGGCGTTCCCTGTTCATAGGGGTGATCCGCGTAGCCGCTGGCCTTGAACAGCGCCGGGTTCTTGGCGGCGAACGCGCGCGAGCCGGCCGCGGTCGTCGGGCAATCGCGGGCGCTGGCGGCGCTGCCACGCAGCGGCTGCAGAGAGCTGTTCACGCAGTACAGCGCCCATAGGAAGCGCAGAGGCTTGGTGCCCGAGAAGTCGCCGATCGGATGGTCCAGGCCGCGCGGGGCGGTCTCGCCGATCAGGATCGTGTCGGTTTTGGTGGTGTGGCCGGTCGCGTTCAGCGCAGTCCACGCGGCATCCAGCAGCCCCCGGTATTCGACGGCACCGACCTCGATCGTGTCGTCGTCGATCGCCTGCGGCGCCAGGTCGGGCCCGTAATTGGGCTCGTTCCAGATCGACCACCAGCTGACGCGCGGCAGCGGGGCGGAAGCGCCGGTCGGCGTGGTGCCGCCGGTCGGCGTGGTGCCGCCGGTCGGCGTGCTGGCGCCGGTCGGCGTGCTGGCGCCGGTCGGGCTGCTGGCGCCGGTCGGGGTGCTGGCGCCGGTCGGGGTGCTGGCGCCGGTCGGGGTGCTGGCGCCGGTCGGCGTGTATTTCCCGTCGTAGCGCTCGCCGACGGCGTGCACGAACGCCTCGAAGGCGCTGTCGGAGGGCTTCCACCAGCCGCACGGGCAGTTGCTCGTCTTCGGCATGCCGGAACCGGCTGCCCACAGCGGCCCGGGCCCGGTCACCATGAAGCCGACCTTCAGGCCGTCGGCCTGCGCCTGCTGCACGACGTGGTCGTAGTAGGTCCAGTTGGCGGCTGGATATGCCGCCGGGTCGCTCGCGTTGAACGCCTTCGGCGCCTTGGACGAATACGGGTCGGGCGCGATCGAATTCCAGTCGACCGCGACCTTCACCCGCGTCGCGCCCAGGGACACCAGCGTCGCGAGCGTCTGGTCGACGTTCGCGTGCAGGCTCACGTCGTCTTCGACGACCGATTCCTGGGTGGTCGAGGCGGCGGCCAGGGGCGCGGCAAGCAGGGCGGCGACCGCGAAGAAGGACAGCGCCGTTACGAGTCTTCTGATGAAGGGCATGTACAAAAGGAACCACAAACGCTGCGAAAGTTGCGTTTCCCTCGCGGATTGTCGGGCGTCCGGAGCCTCGCGGCGTCAGCTCTACACTCAGGGAATGCCCTCCAAGCGACAGATTCACGTCGGCGGGATTCCGATCGGCGGTGGTGCCCCCGTCGTCGTGCAGACGATGACCAAGACCGAAACCGCCGATCTGGCGGCGACGATGGCGCAGATCCATCGTGTGTCTGATGCCGGCGCCGACATCGTCAGGGTCGCCGTACCGCGTGAGAAGGACGCTGAGGCGCTCCAGACGATCGTTCGTGAGTCGCCGATCCCGGTGATCGCCGACATCCACTTCAACCACACACTGGCGCTGAAGGCGCTCGACGCGGGCGCGCACTGCGTGCGCCTCAATCCCGGCAACATCGGCGGGCCCGACAAGGTCGCCCAAGTGGCGGCGCGCGCGAATGAGCTCGGTACGCCGCTGCGGATCGGCGTCAATTCGGGATCGCTGCCCAGGCACCTGCACGAGCTCGAGCGCGAGAACCCGGTCGAGGCGCTCGTCAGCGCCGCCGTCGAGTTCGTCGAGCTCATGGAGCGGCTGCGGTTCGAGAACTTCAAGGTGTCGATCAAGTCGACCAGCGTGCCCACCACGATCGCGTCCAACCGCCTGTTGAGCGAGCGGATCCCGTACCCGCTGCACCTCGGCATCACCGAGGCGGGCACGAAGTGGACGGGTTCGCTCAAGTCCGCCGTCGGTCTCGGGACGCTGCTGGCGGACGGGATCGGCGACACGATCCGGATCTCGCTGTCGACCTTCCACGCCGAGGAGGAGGTCAAAGTCGCCTGGGAGATCCTGAAGGCGCTGAAGCTGCGCCGGCGGGGACCGGTGCTGATCGCGTGTCCCACCTGCGGACGCCTGCAGTTCGACATGGACACCGTCGTGGCCGAGATCGAGCGCCGTCTGGAGGCCTACGAGGATCCGATCGAGGTCGCGGTCCTGGGCTGCGCGGTGAACGGCATCGGCGAGGCCGCGCACGCGGACTTCGGGATTGCCGGTGGCCGCAACATGGGCGCGATCTACTCGCGCGGCGAGCCGCTCAAGCGGGTGCCAACCGAGCGGCTCGTGGACGAGCTGTTCGCCGAGATCGACCGCTACTACGCGGCCGGCAAGCGGGTTGTGCGTGACGAGGCGAGCGCCGCGCAGGCCCGCGCCTGGCTGGCCGAGAACGAGGATGAGAGCGCCGTCACGCCCGAGCGTCTGGCGGCGATGGAGGCCGCGGCCGCCGCGGCCGAGGCTGCCGCGTCAGTTGGCGGAGTGGACGCCGGATCCGCTGCCGTGGATGCCGCTGGCGCCGAGCGCTTGGCAGTGATCGCCGCGCCCGAACCGGTACGCCTGGACGAGTCGGTCTCGCCGGTCGCGGGCCGCCGCTTCAACCGCGTCTGATTCTCAGGGCAGCGGTCGCCCGGTGCAGCGGTCGCGCCGCGGCGGGCAGCGGTCGCCCGGGCGCCGCAGCTGTGCCGTGAGCGTCACGCTTGTGCCCTGAGCGCAACGATTCTGCGCCAATTCCGGCACATTCCTTGAAGCCGTCGCCGCCGAGCTCGATAGTGCCGGTCATGGACGCGCAAGAGCATGCACAGGAACCCAAATCGCCCGCCGGAGCGCCGAGTTGGGTTCTCGGGCATCGTATGGAGAGCGACGATCCCGAAACGCCGATCGCCGCGTCGGTTTGGGTTCCCGAGCAGGTCCGTGGCAGGGGCGATGCCGAGGTGGCGAGGATCGCAGAGCGGCAGAAGGGGTTCGTGCACCGTGAGCAGTTGCTCGCCGCCGGGATCGGCCGTGGCGCCATCACTCACCGCATCAGGCACAAGCGCCTGCACGCCTACTACCGCGACGTCTACCTGTTCGGCCGCCCGCGGCCGGAGCCGCTGGGGCCGGCGATGGCTGCGGTGCTCCACTTCCGCGGCCACGCTGTCGTCAGCCATCGCACCGCGGCGGAGATGTGGTGCATGCTCGGGCAGCGGCCTGGCGCGTCGACGCTGACCGTCGTCGGTCGCGATCTGCGGCGGCGACCCGGACTCGAGTTGCACCGAGCAACAGCGATCTCCCCGGCGGACCTCCGCAGGCGTGACGGCTTGCCGGTTACATCGCCCGCCAGGGTGCTGGTTGAGCTGGCCGGCGCCGTCACCGAGCTGGAGCTGGAGAGTGCGTTCGCCGAGTGCCGCTCGCAGCGGCTGGCGAGCGACCGGCAGATCGAGAATGCGATCGCGCGCGCGCCGCATCACCGCGGTGTCGCGCAGCTGCGTGAGTTACTCGCGGGCGGTGCGCCAGCACTCACGCGGTCGGATGGGGAACGGCTGCTGCTAGGGATGATCCGGGAAGCCCAGCTCTCGCGGCCGATCGCCAATGCCCGTGCGTGCGGCCACGAGGTCGACCTGCTGTGGCCCGACCAGCGCCTGATCGTCGAGCTCGATGGCTGGGAGACGCATCGTGACCGCTCATCGTTCGAGCGCGACCGCCTGCGCGATCAGCGCCTGGTGGCGGCGGGCTATACGGTGATCCGCGTCACCGCGCGCCAGTTGCAGCGCGAGCCCTTCGCGGTGATCGCCCGGCTGGCTGCAGCGCTCAGCCGTAGGACGAACGGATAAGAGAGCTGACGCCGGCGGGCACCGAGGACGCGCGCCCGCAGGCGCTGACGAGTACGCACCGGCGGGCACTGAGGACGCGCGCCCGCGGGCGCTGACGAGTACGCACCGGCGGGCACTGAGGACGCGCGCCCGCGGGCGCTGACGGATACGCATCGGCGCGTGCTGAGGACGCGCGCCCGCGGTCGCTGGGGAGCACGCATCGGCGGGTGCCGACGGAAGCCATCCCCGCGGGGATGGCTTCCTGGTCAGCTCAGCTATTCGACGCCGACTCGTTGGAGTCCCGCGCCTTGGCCTGCGTCAGGCGCTGGCAGCGGTGTAGCGCGCTGCGACCTCGGCCCAGTTGACGGTTCCCCACCACGCGTCGATGTAGTCGGGGCGGCGGTTCTGGTACTTGAGGTAGTAAGCGTGCTCCCAGACGTCGACTCCCAGCAGCGGCGTCTGCCCGTCGCTGATCGGGTTGTCCTGGTTGGCGGTCGAGACGACGGCGAGGCCCGAGTCGTCGTGTACCAGCCATGCCCAGCCGGAGCCGAAGCGGTTCACGCCGGCATCCTTGAGCTTGGCCTGGAAGTCGGCGAACGAGCCGAACTTGGCGTCGATCGCGGCCGCCAGCGCACCGTCGGGCTCGCCGCCGCCGGCGGGCGCCAGCGACGTCCAGAACAGCGAGTGGTTGTAGTGGCCACCGGCGTTGTTGCGGACGGGCCCTTGCTTGTCGGCGGGAAGCGCGCTCAGGTGCTTGAGGATCTCCTCGACTGGCGTGTCGGCCCATTCGGTGCCGGCGAGCGCGGCGTTGGCCTTGTCTACGTAGGCCTGATGATGCTTGTCGTGATGGATCTGCATCGTCAGCACATCGATGTAGGGCTCGAGTGCGTCGTAGTCGTAGGGGAGGGGCGGGACGGTGTAGGACATCGGGCTGCTCCTTGTAAGAGTGGTGCCACCGGTGGCTAATTCCGAGCGCAATGATAGGTCTTCGCGTTCAACCAGAGGCTCCAGTGGTCATCGCGGGTACATTTCGTGCACTCAGATGACGCGGCTAACCGAATACTTCCTGCCGACCGAGCGCGAGCCGCCCGCCGATGCGGAGGCGATCTCGCACAAGCTGATGGTTCGCGCGGGACTGATCCGTCAGATTGGAGCCGGCCTGTGGTCGTGGCTCCCCGCCGGCTGGAGGGTGCATCAGCGGATCGTCCAGATCGTGCGTGAGGAGATGGACGCGATCGGTGGCCAGGAGATGCTGATGCCGGTCCTGCACCCGGCCGAGCCGTGGCGGCGAAGCGGGCGCTACGAGATCGACGAGCTGTTCAAGCTGAAGGACCGCCGCGGCGCCGACATGGTCCTGGCGATGACGCATGAGGAGATCGTCACTGGCCATGCGGCGGCCGCGATCCGCTCATACCGCGACCTGCCGCAGATCCTCTACCACTTCCAGACCAAGGAGCGCGACGAGCCGCGCCCGCGCGCAGGGGTTCTGCGCACGCGCGAGTTCGTGATGAAGGACTCCTATACGTTCGATCGTGACCCCGAAGGCCTCGATGTCGCCTACCAGAAGCACGTCGTCGCCTACGACCGGATGCTCGACCGCATCGGGCTGGAGTGGTATCGCGTCAAAGCGGACGTCGGAATGATGGGAGGGCACGGCGCCGACGAGTACATGGCCCCGTGCCCAGCGGGGGAGAACGAAGTCGCGCTGGCACCCGGCTACGCCGCCAACGTCGAGGTCGCCTCAGCGCAGGCCCAGCCGGTCAGCCTGCCGCCGGAGCTGGCCGCCCCGCGGCTCCTATCGACTCCGGGTCTCAAGACCGTCCGGGGCGTGGCGCAGATGCTCGGCGTCGCCGACGGCGCCCTGCTGAAGGCATTCCCGGTTGTGCCCGCCGGCAAGGGGCCGGCCGACATGGTGCTGGTCGTGGTCCGCGGCGATCACCGCGTCAACGAATTCAAGCTGCGCTCGGCGCTGCGCAGCGACTTCCGCGCCGCCACGCCCGCGGAGATCGGCGAGCAGCTGGGACCGCCGGGGTTCATCGGTCCCGTCGGAGCGCAGATGCCGATCCTGCTCGACGCCGCCGTGGCGCCCGGCTCATATGTCACCGGCGCGAATCTCGAGGATTTTCACCTCGAGGGCGTCTCGCCCGGTCGCGACTTCGAGTTCGAGCGCGCCGACGTGCGCGCGGTGGTGGCAGGTGACACCGTCAACGGCGCCGCGATCCGGATCGAGCCCGCGATTGAGGTCGGCAACATCTTCAAGCTCGGCACGCGCTACTCCGAGCCGCTCGGCGCCACCTACCTCGACGAGACCGGTCGCCAACAGCTGATCTGGATGGGCTGCTACGGCTTCGGCCCGGCGCGGGCGGCGGCCTCCGCGGTCGAGCAATTCGCCGACGAGCACGGGATCGCCTGGCCGCGTGCGATCGCGCCGTTCGACGTCGAGCTGGTGACGCTAGGCAAGCCTGGCACCAACGAGCGGGCGCTGTCGGATGCGCTCTACGCGGAGCTGCAGTCAGTTGGGCTGGCGACGCTGTACGACGACCGTGACGCCGGCCCGGGTGAGAAGTTCGCCGATGCGGAGCTGCTCGGCTGCCCGCTGCGCGTGACCGTTGGCCGGCGCACGCTTGCCGCCGGTGAGCTCGAGGTACAGGTACGCCGTGGCCGTGAGACCAGGACGGCCCCGCTGACGGACGCCGGGGCGGCTGACGGTTCCCAACGCGCGGTGGGGTCGGCGCCGCAGGCGGCGACGGGGGTTGCGGCGGCGGCGGTCGCCGAGTTGTGGCGGACCCTTCCCTGAGGGGACGCACCAGGCGCCGCCTGCTCGGGGTCGACCGTTCAGGCCCGCCACCGGCGCAGACGCTCGCGGGTCAGCCGCTGAACCTGTGGACGGTGCCAAACGGGATCGGGTTCATCCGGCTGGCGCTGATTCCCGTTTTCCTGGTGGTCGCTTGCTCGAGCCGCGGCGGCCACGACGCGCTCGCCGTGGTGCTGTTTGCGGTGGTCGGCTGGGCCGACTACCTGGACGGGTTCACGGCGCGCCTGACGGGGCAGTTCAGCCGCTTCGGGGCGCTGTTGGATCCGATCATCGACCGCCTGCTGGTGATCTCCGGGATGGCCGTTGCGTGGCGCTTCGAGTTGCTGCCGCGCTGGGCGATCGCGGTCGTGATCGCGCGCGAGCTGTCCATGCTCGCGCTCAGTCGCTACGGCCTCTCGCATGGCGTCGAGCTGAGGATCAACTGGGCCGGCAGGCTCGGCGTCGCGCCGACGATGGGGGCGCCGTTCTTCGCGATGGCCGGAGTCCACTGGCTGGCGCTGGCGATGCTGTATATCGGCATGACCCTGACGCTGCTGGCGACCGCGCGCTACCTCCAGGACGGGCTCAGGCAGACGCGAGCAAGTGCCGATACTGCACGCAAACTCTAAAGCTCAGATTGACCCTACGGGCTCCGGCGGTATACTGGCTCGTCACGGATCGCGATCGGTAGTAGGGGGTTTCAAGCTCGAATGGACACAACTTTTCCCGACCTCGGCTCCCTTACGGACCAGGAGCTGAAGGACCTAATCAAGCAGCTCACCGCGGAAGAAGGTGAGATCTCCTACCGGCGCAGAATCCTGCACGGCAAGATCGACATTTTACGCGCCGAGCTTGTGAACCGGCTGCGCAAGAAGGACGAGAGCGGCGAGCTGGTGATATCCGGGGCGGATGTCCAGCAGCTGACCGACATCCTCGCGGGTCGCGTTCCGACTGACGACGGCGAAGACTTCGAGCCGTATGCCGACGACGAGCGCAACTCGGACTCCGACCCAGAGCAGCCTGGCGCAAACGAAGCGCACGCATAGGTGGCGCCGGAACGGTGGCCCAGCACTGTCCTGAGTGCGGCTTTGCCAACGCTGAGGGCGCGAACTACTGCCAGCGTTGCGGGGCGTATCTCGCCAGCTCCGACCCGAGCCCAGGTGACACGACGGCGGCTTACCGCTTGGTCGAGACCGGTGAGTTCGAAGAGGTAGCGCTCGATGAGATCGTCGCCCGCGGCGCCACGC
The DNA here is from genome assembly GCA_963709135.1 of uncultured Solirubrobacterales bacterium. GTDB lineage: Bacteria > Actinomycetota > Thermoleophilia > Solirubrobacterales > Solirubrobacteraceae > Palsa-465. The sequence continues at coordinate 417,250 of CAVPVI010000023.1, forward strand.
TCGTGATCCGCTCCGGAGGTGGCCGCGCGGGCGAGGCGTTCTCGCTCTCCCGGCAGCGGATCACCGTCGGCCGGCGGCCGGACAGCGACGTGTTCCTCGACGACGTGACCGTGTCACGAGATCATGCGGTGATCGTGCGCCGCGGCAGCGATTACTACCTCGACGATTGCGGCTCCCTGAACGGCACCTACGTCAACCGTCACCGGATCGAGTCCCACCGCCTCGGCGACGGCGACGAGCTCCAGATCGGCAAGTACAAGCTCGCCTTCCTGAGCCGCTGATGAGCACCTTCGACGCACAGCAACTTGCGATCGATGGCGTTCCAGCCGCCGCTCTGCAGCGCCACAAGTCGGTCACCATCGGGGCTGTCTGCAAGGCGCTCGAGCAGGAGTTTCCCGACATCTCGATCTCGAAGATCCGCTATCTGGAAGACCAGAAGCTGCTGACCCCGCGCCGTACCGAGGGCGGCTACCGCCTGTATTCGCAGGCCGACGTCGAGCGCCTGCGGACGATCCTGCGGCTGCAACGCGACGAGTTCCTGCCGTTGCGGGTGATCCGCCAGGAGCTCGCCGGCGGACGCTCCGATCGCGAGGTGTCAGCCGGCGCCGAAGTGCGCCCGCTGCGCCGCTCGGCGATGACCGTCCGCGACCAGGGGGCGCTGTACTCGCTCGAGGAGGTCGTGGAGGACACCGGCGCGGACGCAAAGATCATCGCCGAACTGGTCGAGTTCGGCGTCATCAAGGGCGAGATCCGAGCCGGCAAGCGCTTTTTCGATGAAACCGAGCGCGAGATCGTGAGGGCCGTCTCGGAGCTCGCGCGCTACGGCGTCGGAGGCAGGAACCTGCGCGTCTTCCGTACCTCGGCTGACCGCGAGGCCCAGCTGCTGCAGAGCATCCTGGCGCCGGCCCTGCGCTCGCACAACCCGACGCGCCGCAAGGAGGCGATCGAGGCGCTCGAGAACCTCGTCTCGGTCACCACCCACCTCAAGCACCTGCTACTGATCCGAGACCTGCGCAGGATCGCGACTTGAGGATCCGCGCCCTGAGAACCCGTGTCCTGAGATACTGAGCGCCGTCAATGATGCCGTCCCCAGCTTCCGAAGAAGGCGTGAACCTGCGTGCATTCGTGCGAGACATCCCGGACTTCCCGAAGCCGGGGATCGTGTTCAAGGACATCACGCCGCTGCTCCTGGACCCGCGCGCGCTCGATGCCGCGGTGTCACGGCTGACCAGGCTTGCGCGCGACCTCGAGGTGGATTACGTGGTGGCCGCCGAGGCCCGCGGTTTCATCCTCGGCGGCGCGCTCGCGCACGAGCTGCACGCAGGCTTCGTGCCCGCGCGCAAGGTCGGCAAGCTGCCGCACCTGACCGTCTCCTCGAAGTACGAGCTCGAATATGGGATCGACGCGCTCGAGGTGCACGCCGACGCGCTCAATCACGGCTCCCGCGTGCTCGTGCACGACGATCTGCTTGCGACCGGCGGCACCGCCGCCGCGGTATGCGACCTCATCACGCGCCTGGGGTGCGAGATCGCGGCGTGCGTCTTCCTGGTGGAGCTGAGATCCCTCCGGGGGCGCGAACGCCTGAGCCCGAACCTTGTCGAGGCTTTGATCAGTTACGACGAGTGAGCCGCGGCGTGAGTCCGCCGGGACGCTTGAACGCCACGACCAGCACGGTCCACGCCAGCCAGGCGATCGTTGCGCCGCCGGCGAGCGTATGGGGTGTGATCGAGGATCCGCACCATCTGCCGCGATGGTGGCCGGGCGTCACGCGCGTTGAATCAGTCCAGGACGAGCGCTGGACCCAGGTCTATCTGACCAAGCGGGGACGGCCCGTACGCTTCGACTTCCGGCTGGTGGCGGCCGAGCCGCCCCGCCGCCTGCTGTGGGAGCAGGAGATCGCCGGCACGCCGCTGGAGCGCGTGCTCGGCGAGTCGCTGATCGAGATCTTGCTCGAGCCGGACGGCGCCGGCACCCGCGTCACGATCGCTCAGCAGCAGAAGCTCAAGGGCTACTCGCGCGCCGGCAGGCTGATCCTGCGCCGCGGCACCGCGGCGCAGCTCCGCGAGGCGCTCGACGGGCTCGCGCGGGTCTGCGCCTAGCTGCTGGGGAGCTTGAAGGCGCCTTCGAGCACGATCTTGCCCGGCAGGGTGGGGTGCACCTGAGTCTCGAGCGTCACCAACAGCTTGGAGTAGCGCGCGTCGGCGGCCTGCAGACCCTGGTAGGCCCTCAGCTCGCCGGTCTTTGTCAGGATCTGCGGGAGGAACCCGAGGAACCGGCTGTCGCTGGGCGTGCTGGAGAGCCAGACCGCGTAGTACTCGTTGGCGGGGTTGGCCGGCATCCCCTGCGCCACGAGTACGATGCCGGTCTTGGTGCCCACGCGCACGATCTGCGCCACGCCGACCGCACTCGGGTAGGCCGGCTCCTGCGAGAGCAGGTTCACCTGCGCGACGATGTCGAGCTTGGCCGGGCTGCCGGTCGAGCTCGTCTGGGTCTGCGAGGTCGCTGAGGATCGCTGCGAGCCGGCGGCGGTCGTGCTCGTGACGGTGGCGCTGGACCGTCGCGTGCTCGTCGTGCTGGGCTTGGAGCTGCCGCCGTTCAGCAGCGCGATCAACACGATCACGACGACGATCACCGCCACCAGTGCGAGCAGGATTGCGCCACCGCGGCGCGAGCTTGGCTTCGTGAGCGGTGCCCGTGGGAGTGACTCGAGTGGCACGCTCGACAGCGAAGCGAGCTCTGAGGCGGCTGCCCGCGCCCAGCGAAGCTGTGCCGGCGCGCCGAAGAGTTGCGCGCGCACCCGTTCGGTGGCCTGCGGCGAGAGCTGCCCGAGCAGATAGTCCGCCAGCTCGGTGCGCTGCGCTGCGCTCACCAGATCGGCCGATTCGCTGGCCGCGAGCGACGCGCTGGCGTCGTCGGCCGGTTCGCTTACGGCGAGCGCTGCGACGGCGGCCAGCGCACGGCTGCGAACCGCCGCACGGTCGATCTTGAGCAGCTTTGCGATCTGCTCGTAGGTACGTCCCTGCCGGAGGAGCAGCGCGAGGACCGCGCGTTGATCGGCTGGCAGTGTCTCGAGGCTGGCCATCGCGAGCCGTAGCGTAGAGAACGCCGCCGACGGGCGCTGTCCCGCACTATGGTTAGCGCCATGGCGTTCGATCCCGACAACCCGGCACCGGTCGGGTTTGACGCCCTCTACGGACTCGAGGTGCTCGAGGCGAGTTCGCACGAGCTCGCCGCCCGGGTCGTCGTCAGCGACCAGCTGAAACAGCCGTTCGGCCTCGTCCACGGCGGCGTCTATGCCGCGATCGCCGAGGGCCTGGCGTCCTACGGCACCGCGCTCGGCGTGCTCGCAGACGGCAAGGCCGCGATGGGTATCTCCAACCACACGAGCTTTCTGCGGCCGATCACCGAGGGTGTCATCCATGCGCGCGCGCAGCGCCGGCACATGGGGCGCACGACCTGGGTCTGGGAGGTCGAGATCAGCGACGACGCCGGCAAGCTGTGCGCGCTCTCACGCGTGACCGTGGCGGTCCGCGACCTGCCGCAGACGGCGCCTGCAGCGCCGGCGCCGTAGCCGTAGCGGAGCTCAGCCGGCCGTGGCGCCTTTGCCGAGCCGCGCCTGGATGAACTCCTCCAGCACAGGGTTGCTCGCCGTCTTGACCCTAAGCATCCGTGTCCACGCCAGCGCGATCAGCCCGGCTGTGCCGGGCTGGCGGGCGAGGATCACCGCGGCGCCGATGCTCGCCTGTGCGGCGCTGAACGGCCCTGCCAGCCGACGCAGGGCGCCGGACGGCTGCGGGGACCCGTAGACGATCACGACGTTGCCGGCCGCGAGCGCGGTGAGGATCTGGTTGTCGCTCAGCTGCTGATCGTCAGCCGGCACCGGCAGGCTGGTGTGCGGACCGCTGGTCGGCGGGCTCGAGTCATACACCGGCGCGGGGTAGCCCGGCGCCAGCGCCGCGTCGCCCTGGTCCGCGAAGCGCAGTCCGACCGCGACCGTGTCGGACACGGCGGCGGCGTCGTGCCCGGCGAAATAGCCCGACATCAGCGCGATCAGCAGGACCGCGAGCGCAAGTGAAGCGACGAGGATCCCGGCGCGCTCCAGCCACACGAACCTCGGTTGATCGACCGCCCCTGGCTTGGTGATCGCCCACGGGATCGATTCCGTCGGTGCGCGAGAGAGCGCGTCGAGCTCCCTGGCGACGATCCGCGCCCACCGCAGCTGCGCCGGCGAGGCGGCGAGTCGCGCTCGTGCCTGCGCAGCGGCTTGGCCTGCGAGCTGGCCGAGCAGGTAGTCAGATAGCTCGGCGCGCCCCGCCGTGCTGAGTCCGTCCGCGGGGCCCAAAGTCGCGAGCGCGGCAAGCGCGCGCCCGCGGACGCTGGCGGGGTCGAGCCTCAAGACCTCTGCGACCTGGCGGTAGGCGAATCCCCGCTCCAGCACCAGTGACAGTACGGCGCGCTGGTCGGCGGGCAATGTGTCGACGGTGGCCATCCGAGCGCTCAGGGTAGAGAACCGGCGGTGCCGGGCTGCCAGCCCGGCGGTGCCGGGCTGCCCCTTCGCCGGTACCGGCTCACTTGACCGAGGGCGACCCGCTGTGCCTCGCCGGCGCCGGGTGTGTGGCGGCGGCGACGGCGGACAGCTCCTCGAGCGAGGCCCTGAGCTCGTCGGCGACGGCTTCGAGGTCCGCCAGCGCGTCGTAATCGGAGACCAGCCCGAAATGCAGCTCGCCGTTGTAGCTCAAGATCGCGATACCGAGCGCGGTGTTCTGCGCCAGCGGCACCATCGGGTGGATCGCCCGCAGCTCGCGGCCGAGCAGGTACAGCGGGCGCTGTGGCCCCGGCACATTGGTGACGACGAGGTTGAACAAGCGCTGGTGCGCCTGCAGGCGGGCCGCCTGATGGATGATCGTCGAGGGAGCGAAGCCCGACAGGCCGGTGAGCACCTGAGCGCCCAGCGCTTGCCCGGACTCCTTGAGCTCGGCGGTCGCCTCGCAGATCTCGGTGAATGTCTCGACCGGGTCAGATAGACCGACCGGCAACGGCACCCACATCGCGGAGACGCGGTTGCCGAGCGCACCGTGCTCGATCTCCGCCCGCACCGAGATCGGGACCATCACGCGCAGTACGACGTTCTCGGTGTCGTGTCCGTGCAGGCGCATGTAGCGTCCGAGCGCGCCGGCCACCGCCGTCAGCACGACGTCGTTGACGGTGCCTCCGAGCGCGCGCCTGATCGCCTTGAACTCGTCGAGCTCGGCGGTGACCCAGGTGAAGCGCCGGTGCGGGCCGATCCGCACGTTGAACGGGGTCTCGGGCGCCATCTTCAATCCGGCGGAGGTCAGCGCGCCGAGTCCGTACAGCGCCTCGCCGAGCTTCCCGGCTACCTGCCAGGGCGTGCGGATCGTCGCCTTGACGCCGCGCACGAGCTCTTTCGGGACGTTGGCACGCTCGATCAGCGCCTCGGCGAGCAGCTGTGAGCTGGTTGGCAGCGGCCGCGCGTCCCACGCCTGCGCGGGCGCCGCGACCGGGAGCGGGTCTGGCGAAGCGTCGAACAGCACGGTCGCGATGTCGACGCCCGAGACGCCGTCGACGAGCGCATGATGGGTCTTGGTGAGCAGCGCGAAGTGGTTCTCGTCGACGCCCTCGACCAGCCACACCTCCCACAGCGGGCGCGAGCGGTCCAGCGCGTGCGAGAACACCCTGCCGGCCAGGCGCCTGAGCTGCAACTCGCCTCCCGGCCTGGGCAGCGCCGTGTGCCGGACGTGGTAGCCGACGTGGAAATGTGGGTCGTCGACCCACACGGGCCGGCCCTGATCCAGTGGCACATGCGCGAGGCGCTGGCGGTAGCGGGGGATCAGGTGCAGGCGCTCGCTGATCACGAGCAGCAGGTCCTCGTAGCTCGGCGGTCGGCCCTCGAATACCGCGCACGCCGCGACGTGCATGTGCGTCGCGTCGTTCTCGAGGTGCAGGAACGAGCTGTCAAGGCCGGAAAGGCGATCCCGTTTTGCCATGCGGGGATTTTCGCACCCACGCGCGCGTAGCCGCGGATCCCTCGATCCAGCTGCCGCGAGCGCTACCGTGGCCGGAGCCGATGCACGATCGCTGCGTTGCCCATCTCGACATGGACGCGTTCTACGTGTCGGTCGAGTTGCGCAGGCACCCAGAGCTCCGCGGCCTCCCCGTGGTGGTCGCCGGCAGCGGACCCCGCGCGGTCGTGACGACCGCTTCCTACGAAGCGCGCAGGTTCGGCGTCGGCTCGGCGATGCCGGCTTCGCGGGCGCGGTCGCTGTGCCCCACGGCCGCGTTCCTGACGCCTGACTTCGAGTGCTACCGGGAGGCGTCGGGCGAGGTCATGGCGATCGTGCGCGGGCACGTCGAGCTGGTGGAAGTGGTCGGTCTCGACGAGGCCTATCTGGAGCTGACCGGCCTGCCGGCTCCACATGCCTGTATGCGGCGCGTGCGGGCCGAGATCGAGCGTGCGACCGGCCTGACCTGCTCGGTTGGCATCGGACCAAACAAGCTGGTCGCGAAGGTCGCCTCCGATGCCGAGAAGCCGCGCGGGTTCGTCGTGCTGACCCGCGAGCAGGCGTGCACGCGCTTTGCCGACTGCTCACCGCGGCTGATCCCGGGGATTGGCCCCAAGAGCGCCGAGCGCATCGCGGCACTCGGAATCCACACGATCGCGGCGCTCGCGGGCGCGGGAGAGGCCGAGCTTGCCGCCCTCGGGGGACGCGCGGCAGCCCACCTGCAGGCGCTCGCGCGCTTCGAGCACGAGGGCGCGGTCAGCGAGGAGCGCAAAGTGCTCTCGGAATCCCGCGAGCTGACGTTCGACTCCGACATCGACGACCTGCTGGCGCTCGAGCGGGTCCTGCAGCGGCTCGTGCTCGAGCTCTGCGCAGGGCTCGCGGCCCAGCGCCGCGCCGGCCGCACGATCGGGATCAAGGTGCGACTCGATGACTTCTCGACCTACACCCGCGCTCGTACCCTCTCGCAGCCGGCCTGCTCGCCGCAGCACGTCGAGCCGGTCGCGCTCGACTTGCTGCGCCGCTTCGCGCCGGCGCGGCCGGTGCGCCTGCTCGGCGTCCGGGTCGCGGGTCTGGAGCAGTCCGAGCGCGCCGAGCAGCAGCTCACGCTGGCGCTGTGACGCGCTTGGATAGGCACCTCAGGGTAAAGGGAGACAGCTCTCAGTAAAGGGCGGCGGCGAGGCGCCGGCGCGCATCGCGAGCGCGCTCGTGCTCGACGCCGAACTCGTCGAGGATGCCGACGATCACGCGGCGCAGGTCGTTCTTGAGGCCGTCGGCGCTCGGCAGCAAGCTCAGCAACAGCTCCAGCGCATCCTCGGTGTTGCCGAGATCGAGCGCGTGCAGTGCATCGCGCAGCTCGGCGCCGAGCGCCTGCGCAGGCTCCGTGCTAAGCGTCCGCTCGAGCTCGATGCGAGCCTTCAAGCCGTCGGCGGCGAAGCTTCCCGGCACCCGCGAGAGGAGCTTCAGTGCCTCGTCGGGCTCGCCGCGAGCGCTCAGCAGCTTCGCCAACGGGACCGCAGCGTCGGCGCGCGTCGGCTCCAGTTCGACGGCGCGCCGCAGCGACTGCTCGTCGCCGGCGGCGACCAGCAGGTCGGCCGCGGAGGGCAGCAGCCCGTCGAGAAAGCGCTCGACGGTTGCCGGGGGCTGGGCACCGACGAACTCAGCCACGACGCGCCCATCCCTGAACGCCTTGACCGCTGGAATGCCCTGGATGCGGTACTCGAGCGCCAGCCGCTGGTTGGCGTCGGTGTCGAGTTTCACGAGCTCGATCTTTCCGGCGCGGGCGGCGACGGCGCGCTCTAGCACGGGCCCGAGCTGGCGGCACGGCGCACACCATGTCGCCCAGAAGTCGACGACCACGGGGAGCGCATGCGAGCGCTCGATCACGGTTGACTGGAAGGTTTCCTGAGTTGCGTCCACGTCCCAGATGCTACGCCGCCCGGGGCGCAGATCGTCTAGAAACCACGTTCATGGCCAGCGAGCACGTGATCCAGACCGGCGGCGTGCAGCTCGCCGTCCAGGACGAGGGTGAGGGGGTTCCGGTCGTCCTGCTGCACGGCCTCACGGCGACCCGGCGCTACGTGGTGATGGGCTCGCGCGTGCTGGAGCGCTCAGGCCACCGTGTGATCTCCTATGACGCCCGCGGACACGGGCGCTCGACGCCGGCGCCGGCGCCTGACGCGTACTCCTATGCCGAGCTGACCAGCGACCTCGAGGCCGTGCTGGACGCGCTCGAGCTCCGGCGCGCTGTGCTCGCCGGCGCTTCGATGGGGGCGCACACGCTGCTCCGCTTCGCCCTGGCGCAACCGCGGCGCGTTGCCGGAATGGTTGTCATAACCCCGTCATACGGGGGCGAGGAGCTTGATGATCCGGCGCGGCTGGAGCGTTGGGATGCGCTCGCAGAGGGGCTGCGACACGGGGGGGTGGAGGGCTTTCTCGAGGCGTACGGAGCGCCCCAGGTGACGCCCGCGTTCCGGGAGAGCGTGGTCCGGGCGATCCGCCAGCGGCTGGCTCTGCACCAGCACCCGGAGGCGGTTGCCGATGCGCTGATGGCGGTGCCGCGTTCAGTTCCGTTCGGCCCGATCTCGGAGCTGCGTGCGATCGCGGTGCCGGTCGCGGTCGTGGCGAGCAGCGACGAAGCCGATCCCGGCCACCCGCTCGCGGTCGGCGAGGCTTACGCGGCGATGATCCCGGGCGCTGTGCTGGTCAAGGACCCGCCCGGATCCTCGCCGATCGCGTGGCAGGGAAGCCGGCTCTCGCATGTGATCGCCGAGATCGCGCGGATCGTTGAGGGCTGAGAGATCTTTCTTAGCTGATGAGCTAGGTCAGACTAGTCGGACAGCTCATCAAAGGTTAGGACGGCGTGTCGATAACCCCGGCTGATGAGCTTGCACCGGGGCATCAAACGGCTGGCACGCAACGAGTACGTTTGGGTAGCTGTGGCGTTTGTGGCCTGCGTCCTGGCCGCGTACAGCGTGCTCCAGGCAGCGATGACGAGCAGCTTCGACCGTCTCGAGCGCGATAACGTCAGCGCCCAAGCGAGCCGGATCAGCAGCAGCCTGGCCGGCCAGCAGACGCTGATCCGCCAGTTCGTGCTCACCAACGCACAGTGGGACCAGGCATACACGGCGGTCGCCACGCACGATGCGAGCGCCGCGGCGGTGTTGTTCCCGCCGGCGCAGATGCGCACCAGCTTCGGGCTCGACGGCGTGGCGCTGCTGGACCACTCCGGGAGCATCGTCGGCGGCGGCCTCGTGGGGCGTAGCGCGGTGAGCTTCGAGCCGGTTCCGAGCAGCCTCTCGACGGCGTTGGCGCAACCCTCGATGATGAACACGAGCGGGAGCTGCGGCGTGCTGGCGGCGGCGCCGTCGCACTACCTCTACTGCGCCGCCCCGATCCTGCACACCGACGGCAGCGGCCCTCCGGCGGGAACGCTCGTGGCGTTGTTGACGCTCGACCAGGCGGGTGCCGCCGCGATCGGCCGGCAGGGCGGCCTGCAGGTCCGCGTGCTGTCCGCGCGCCTGCACGGCGCCAGCAGCCTGTTGCACAGCGCGCTCGGCCCGCTGGCGGTTCAGACCCGCGCGGGTGGAGACCGGCGCATGGATCTGCTCGTCCAGGTGCCCGCGGTCGACGGCGGCGCGCCGCTGGTGCTCGAGGCGGCGTTTGGCCGCCCCGTGCACATTGCCGCGATCAACAGCGCGACGCTGAGCGCCGAGATCATCGGGATCCTTGGGGTTGTCCTGCTGATGATCAGCATCCTCGCCCAGCGCGTGGGACAGGCGCGACGCAACCGCGCCTTCCAGTTGGCCGTCAGCCGTGCCGCGTCGGACGGCGGGCGGGTGGCGCCGCCGGGGCGCGAGCTCGCCGTACTGGCGGACGGCGTCAACGGCTTGCTCGACACGATGGCCGAGCGTCAGACCGAGGCGCGGCGGGTCAGCGAAGCCGCGAGCGCCGAGCGCGCGGCGGCGGCGGCCGACAGACGCGACGGCGAAGCGCGCGCCAAGCTCGAGCGCGCCGAGGCGGCGATTGCGGCGCAGCGCGAGCGCGCGGAGGCGGCCGCGCTGGCGCGGCACGAGCTCGAGGCGGCTTCGGTTGAGGCGCAGCGCGAACGCCAGCAGGCTGCCGCACAGGCGCGCCGCTCCAGCGCCGCCGAAGCCCGCGCGGCGCTCGATGAGATCGATGCCACGCTTGGCGTGTTCGCGAGCGCGAGCGACACGATCGCGGACAGCACCCGCGAAACGCTGCTGGCCGCCGCCGCCGCTCGTGCGCAGGTCGAGCAGGCCGTGCAGAGTAGCCTGGCGCTGCGCGAGACGAGCGGCGCCGCCGCGCAGGTGACGCGTGAGATCTCCGCGGTCGCCGAGCAGACGCGGCTGCTCGCGCTCAACGCCACGATCGAGGCTGCTCGCGCCGGCGCGCACGGGCGGGGATTTGCGGTCGTCGCCAACGAAGTGGGGCAGCTCGCGCAGGCGGCCGGCGGCGCTGCGGAGCGCGTGCTCGCGCACATCCGTGGCGTCAACGGCGAGAGCGAAAGCGTCGCGGCGTCGATCGAGCAGACCAGCGTCACGCTGGAGGCGGTCGACCACGCCGCGCGTCAGATCGAGGCGACCGTCGTAGCCCAGCGGGCAGCCACCGACCGCAGCGGCGCGACGCTGGCGGACGCGACCGAGCGGCTGGTCGAGATCGCCGAACGCCGCGGGGCGGCGCGAACCTCGGTCGAGCTCGGCGTACGCGCAGTGTTGGTCGGCGCCGGCCGCACAGCGCGGGCGGTTGAGACGACAACCGCCAATCTCAGCATCAGCGGCGCGTTGCTGCGCCGTCAGCCTGGGCTCGATCAGGGACCATGGCAGATCCAGCTGTTCCTGCCCGGCGATCCGGTTGCGGTGAGCTGCGGCGCGCTGCTCACGCGCCAGACGACGACCCACGTCGGCATCGCCTTCGAGCATCTCAGCGCCGAGGACCTCGAGCGCCTGGAAGCGCTGGTGGACCGTGAGCGGGGCACGCACGGCGCCGATCGCGATCAGCGCCGGCGCGAGCGCTCAGGCGGACATCGTGACGTGCAGCTCGCCCGGGTTGGCGAGCAGTGAGAAGCCCGTCGTGCCAGATCCGGTACGGCGGAACGCCAGGCTCACGCGTGAGCCGCCCACGTCCAGCTCGCGGACGTCGACGCTCTGCAGCCACGGAGGAAGCGTCGGCTTCTCGACCGTGAGCTGGTTGCTCGGCGCCTGGGCCGAGATCCCGAGCAACGATTGCAGCAGCATGAACGGCGCCGCCGCAGCCCACGCCTGGGGGATACACGCGACCGGATAGGACACGATCGACGGCGACTCATCGCGGGAGAATCCACAGAACAGCTCGGGCAACCGCAGGTCGCGTGCGCCGGACGCGACTTCGAACAGCGCTTGCGCGATGCGGGCGGTGGCATCGTGGAAGCCGTAGCGCTTCAAGCCGGCGGCCGCGATCGCGTTGTCGTGCGGCCAAACCGAACCGTTGTGATAGCTCATCGGGTTGAATGCCGGGTGCAGGCGCGAGAGCGTTCGGATCCCCCAGCCGGAGAACATGTCCGGCTCCATCAGCCGCCGCGCTACGATCGCCGCCTTGTCGACGTCGGCGATCCCGCAGTAGAGGCAGTGCGCGGCGTTCGAGGTCACGCTGCGAACCTGCCGTTTGCGGCCGTCGAGCGCGAGCACGTAGAACGCCTCCTCGGGGTCCCAGAAGGCGTCGTTGAAGGCGACTCGCAACGCCGCCGCCTGGGCTCGGAGCGCGGCTGCGCGCTCGGGCTGCGCCAGCTCGTCGTAGACCTCGGCGATCTGATGCTTGGCGGCGTACACGTAGGCCTGCGCCTCGACCAGTGCGATCGGGCCATCGGCCAGCGATCCGTCGGCGTGCACGATGCTGTCGTGCGAGTCCTTCCAGCCGTGGTTGACCAGCCCAGCCTCGGAGCGCTGCTGGTACTCGATGAAGCCGTCGCCGTCGAGGTCGCCCCAGCGGTCGATCCAGGCGAGCGCGGCGTCGAGCGCCGGCGCCAGCCGCTGCATCGTCTCGAGGTCATGCGTCCAGCGGAAATAGCTGCCGGCCAGCATCAGGAACAGCGGTGTTGCGTCGACCGTGCCGTAGTAAGGCGTGTGCGGCACCCTGCCCGTGCGCGCGAGCTCGCCGGTGCGCAACTCGTGCAGGATCTTGCCGGGCTCCGCGTCGCGCCAGGCGTCGTCCTTGCGCGCCTGCAGGGCGGCCAGCGCCTGCAGCGTTCCCCGCGCGATGCCGCTGTCGATCATCAGCGTCTCGCCGGCCGTGAGCAGCGAATCGCGGCCGAAAGGCGCGACGTACCAGGGGATTCCGGCTGCCGGCAGCGCACCACCGTGTGTCGGCATCATCAGTGCGTAGAGGTCCCGCATCGACGCGTCGAACAGCCGGTCGACCAGATCGTTGTCGGTCGCGATCCGCGTGCACCCTCGCTCCCACTCGAGATACGCGTTGTCCAGACCCGCCGCGACATGCCTGAGGCTCGGTGCCTGCGGCCCACGCTCCGGCGCCGGCGGTTGCCCAGGCTTCGAGCCCGGCGCCGGCGGTTGCTCCGCCTCTGACTCCGGCGGCGGCTCGCCTGCGGGATCGGCGACGATGCTGAGCGCGACCGGATGACCAGGCGACAGCTCGACCTCCCAGACGGCAAGCGCGCGCTCGCCGTCCACCTCGAGCCGGCCCGCGGGAGGGCTCAGCTGCACGCACGTCGTGCGGCGCGCGCCGTCCGCCGACAGGTAACGGAAGGTAATCGTGCTCCCGTTGACGACGGGCTCGAGCAGCTGCCCCGACGTCTGGCGCCCGAGCTGCCTGACCTCGAACACGTCCGCGAAATCCGCAGCCAGCGACAGCTCGACGCTCGTCGCCAGTGGTCGTCCGGCGAAGCTCCGCAGGCTCACCTCGTAGTGGAGCTGCTCGCCGAGCACGATCGTGCGGCGGACGTTGATCGTCTCCTGCGCGATGATCGCCTGATCGGAGCCGAGCGTCGGGTTGGTCGCGTTGATCACGGCGTGGTGCCCGGACTCCATCGCTGCCGACAGCGGCACCGGACGCTCCCCGCCGACGGTCAGGTACAACTCGGAGAGATGGCGCGTGTCGTGCGCGTAGAGGCCCATCCCGGACATCGGCCGCGCCGCGACATCGCCGTTGCGGCGCAGGCACAGGAACACGCCGCCGGACTTCAGCGCGAGCAGATCCTCGCGTGCCTCGACTGGGACCGGCGGTGCTGACCCGCCGCTCGACGCGGGGTCCTGACGCTCGCTGGTGCGTCTGGTCTTCTCGGTGTGGCTGTGGATGTCTTGCAGCAGTGAGATCAGGATACGCCGGCAACCGGCCATTCCCGCGAGCGCCGTCTCGTAGCATCTCGTCCCGTCGATCAACCGACCATCAGGGAGGACAAATGGCAGCGAAGGGCAGCGCGGAGTGGCAGGGCGATCTGAAGTCCGGAAGCGGTAAGTTCACGGCGGGGGACAGCATCGGCGGGGACTATTCGTTCAAGTCGCGTTTCGAGGATGGCCCGGGCGCCAATCCCGAGCAGCTGATCGCCGCCGCACATGCGGCGTGTTTCTCGATGGCGCTGTCGGCGGCACTCGCCGACGCCGGCACCCCGCCGACATCGGTATCCACCAACGCGACCGTCACCTTGCGCTTCGTGGACGGAGCGCCGACGATCACGGCAATCGCGCTGCGCACCGTCGGGACGGTGCCCGGGCTGGACGAGGCCGGCTTTCAGGCCGCCGCCAAGGGGGCGAAGGAGGGCTGTCCGGTGAGTCGCGCGCTCGCCAGCGTGCCGGAGATCACGCTCGAAGCGTCGCTGGCCTGATCGCTGCGCCAGCAATCATCCCCGCGCCCGCGTGCACGGCGTCCGCTGTGGACGCCGACGCGGGCGCGAGCGACGAGTTACGGGGCCGGCAGGGGCCCGTCACCCCAGCCCCGCGAGCCCTCAGCCCTCAGCGCCGCAGTGCGGCGTCCACGAGTCCCTGCGCCTCCTCGAAGATCCGCTCGAGGTGCTGCTCTCCGTTGAAGCTTTCGGCATAGAGCTTGTAGACATCCTCGGTGCCGGAGGGGCGCGCGGCGAACCAGCCGCCATCGGTCACGACCTTCACACCACCAAGCGCGGCGCCAGACGGAGCCGCCGTGAGGACGCCCGTGATCGGCTCGCCGGCAAGTTCGCCGGCTGGCACGTCCTCAGGCGAGAGGTTGCCCAGAACGAGCTTCTGCGCAGGCGTCGCGGGCGCGTCGATGCGGCGATAGACGGGCGCGCCGTAGCGTTCGGTCAGCTCTGCATAGAGCGCTGCCGGGTCCTTGCCGCCGCGGACGGTCATCTCCGCCGCGAGTAGGCACATGATCAGACCGTCCTTGTCGGTGCTCCATGGGCGGCCGTCGCGGCGCAGGAAGCTCGCGCCGGCGCTCTCCTCGCCCCCGAACGCGAGCTTGCCGTCGAGCAGGCCGGCGACGAACCACTTGAAACCGACAGGCACCTCCTCGAGCCGGCGATCAAGTCCTGCGACGACGCGATCGATGATGCTGCTGGACACCATTGTCTTGCCGACGCCGGCGTCCACCGGCCACTCGCCGCGGACGCCGCTGAGCAGGTACGCGATCGCGGCAGCGAGGTAATGGTTCGGGTTCAACAGGCCGGCGCTGCGCGTCACGATCCCGTGGCGGTCGGCGTCGGGGTCGTTGGCAAAAGCGACGTCGAACCGGTCCTTGAGCGAGATTAGCCCGGCCATCGCGGCCGGTGAGGAGCAGTCCATGCGGATCTTGCCGTCATGGTCGAGCGGCATGAACGAGAAGGTGGGGTCGACCTGGTCGTTGACGATCTCCAGGTTGAGCTTGTACCGCTCGGCAACCGCTTCCCAGTACCGGACGCTGGCGCCGCCGAGCGGGTCGACTCCGAGCCGGATACCCGCGTCAGCGATCGCCTCCAGATCGACCACCGCTCCCAGTTCGCCGACGTAGGCGGAGCGATAGTCGTGGCGGCGGGCTCGCTTGATCGCCTCGTCATAGGTGAGCCGCTGCACGCCTCGCAGCCGGGATCGGAGCAACTCGTTGGCGGTGTCCTGGATCTGCTTGGTGACACCGGTGTCGGCAGGACCGCCGTGCGGCGGGTTGTACTTGAAACCGCCATCCTCCGGTGGGTTGTGCGACGGCGTGATCACGATTCCGTCTGCCTGCGATGCGCTGCGGGCGTTGTGCGTCAAGATCGCGTGCGAGATCGCGGGCGTCGGCGTGTAGCCGAGATCGGAATCGACCGCGACATCGACACCGTGCGCGACCAGAACCTCGACGGCCGTGCGGAACGCCGGCTCCGACAGGGCGTGCGTGTCGCGCCCAAGGAACAGGGGGCCGCCGATCCCCTGAGTCGCCCGGTAGCGGGCGATGGCCTCGCTGATCGCGACGATGTGGTCCTCGGTGAAGGTCGCCGACGACGAGCTGCCGCGGTGCCCGGAGGTGCCGAACGACACAGCCTGGGCCGGGTTGTCCGGATCGGGATGCTCGTCGTAGTAGGCCCCGACGAGCCGATCGACGTCCACCAGCATGCTCGCACTCGGCCGCCGGCCGACCACTGCCATCTCAGCTCGAGGTGTGGTCATCTCGCTCTCCTGTCACGCGTCTTGGGCCTAAAGAGCGAAAGGATGACAGCGCCGTGAGCGACAGGCGATGAGCCATTGCCAACATGCGATACCTGTTTCACGGGCAGGAGATGGCTTGGCGCCGTGGCATCAACCTCGTAACCCGCGTAGTCGGTGATTGACTATGCGAAAGGCCCTGCAAACACGCTAGACCGTTAGGAGTGCCGGCAACAAACATGCGCTGGCCGGGCAACACCCAGCTCGTCCCGGGGGCGATCCTGGCACCCGGTGACCGGCTCGGCGGTTATCGGATCGTTTCCCACAGCGGTTCGGGCGATCCGGGTCGCGAGCCACGCGGGCTCGCGACGGCGGCTGTCCTGTACCACGCCACGGAGGTTTCGTCGGGCCTGCCGGTGATGCTGACCGTGTTCAAGCGAGAGCACAGTTCCGACGAGCCGTTCGCCCAGCGTCTGGTTCGCGATGGCAAGCGCGTTGCCTCGTTCACGCATCCCAATGTCCTCGCGGTCTACGAGGCGGGACTCGAGCATGGCCGGCTGTTTCTCGTGACGCAAGCGATCGACGGCGACACCTTGCGTGAGCGGCTCGCGGGTGGCGGGATCCCGGCGGCACAGGCGCTCGCGCTGCTCGCGCCGATAGCCGACGCGCTCGACGCGGCGCACGCAGCTGGGCTGGTTCACGGAGAGCTGACGCCGGATGCGGTGCGCGTCGACACCGCCGGGACTCCACGCCTAGCTGCGCTCGACGTGCCCGTGCGGGTTTCCGGACTTGGGGTCGAGGGTGTCCGCTTGGGAGACATCGGGTACGCGTCGCCCGAGTCGCTCGGCGGCCAGCAGCTGACGGCGGCGTCAGACATCTACTCGCTGGCCGCGGTGCTGTGCCATTGCCTCACCGGCGAGACACGCGTCCCGGAGCAGACCGACTCACGCGCCGAGCGCCAGCAAGCCCGGGCGCGCCGCGCGCACCGTCTAGGACCGGGCGCTCCAGTGCTCGCCGACGTGATCGCCAGGGGGATGGCGAAAGCGCCGGCGGATCGCTACGAGCAGGCCCGGTCGCTCATCGAAGACGCCGCCAAGGCGGTCGCGAGCGCCTCCTGGGGTCCGTCGCGGAGCTCTCCGGAGCCGGTAGCGCCGTGGCGCAGAGTGGCGTTCGGGCTGTTCTGCGCAGGAGTGATCGCGGCCGGCGTGCTGGAGGCGGAAACCCGCTCCAACACGGGGCCGGTGAGCGTCCCGCGCAAGGCGCAGAGCGCGCGGAGCGTCAGCGACGGACCACTCGGAATCCGCTATCGGCCACCGTGGCGCGCTGCGCCCGGCACAGTGCCGGGGGCCTTCGCGGTAGTGGGAAGCCCCGGGCAGGCTCCGATCCTGCTCAGCTCGGGTCCGGCGACGCTGGCGGCCGGTCCGCTCGCGCGCTCGTCGCCGGTGCCCGGCGGGGCACCGCCCCAGCTTGTGCTGCGCTACGGGCCGGCGAGCGCCGCGGCAGCATCGATCGCCGGCCACGCTGCCAGCCGCTACGACTGGACGCTCCCCGGCGGCCGATCCCTGGTCGGCTTCGTGCTTGCGAGCGCTGGGTCCGACCTTGCGCTGATCTGCTCGGCCACGGTCCGCGCGCAGCGATCGCTAGCGGCATGCCAGCAGCTCGCTGGAGCTGCCACCGTGTCCGGCGTAACTGTGCTCGCGCCGGGTCCTGACCGGGCGC
Organism: uncultured Solirubrobacterales bacterium; assembly: GCA_963709135.1. Taxonomy (GTDB): domain Bacteria; phylum Actinomycetota; class Thermoleophilia; order Solirubrobacterales; family Solirubrobacteraceae; genus Palsa-465. The sequence continues at coordinate 434,573 of CAVPVI010000023.1, forward strand.
TGGCGGCCGCGCTCGATCAGGATCTTGGGCCTCTCGACGTCGCCCGCGGTCTCGGAGTGGCACCGCTGCCCGCTCGCGCGGCGGCGGCGAGTCACCTCGCCCGTCTCGCGCTCGCGGCGAGCTCACTGCTTGCGCGGCTCGCGCCGCCGGAGCGGAGCGCGCGCGCGATCGGTGCCCTGCGGCATGCTCTGATCGCGCAGGCCGCTGCGCTGACTGATCTTGCTGGCGCGGCCGTCGACAACGACCGCGGCGCGTATCTGCGGGCGCGCGAGCTTGACCTGTCCGGTGGCGTGGCGCTGAGAGCGCCACTGCGCTCGCTGGCCGCCGAGGGACTGCATCCGCCGGCGCTGCACGCCTTGGAGGCGGTGCCGCCGGCTCCTGCGCCCGCGGCATCAGCGTCCTCGGGCGCCGCCTCGGGCCAGACCGCGACTGCGCCGGCCATTGAGGCACCGTCACCCGCCGCCGTTGCTGCCCCGCCGCCGGCCGCGTCCCCTCCGGCTGTAGTTCCGGCCCCGGCGCCCACGAGCTCGAGCAGCGGCCCGCCGTCCCCGACCGTGATCGTGGTGCCGACCCAAACGGGTGCTTCCAAACAGAGCGCGACCTCGCCGTCGATGGTGGTCGTCGTTCCGACGAACTGAGCCGGCATCCCATGGCCCGCGACTTGAAGCCACGCAGATGCCAGCGCCGAAGGGCATGCCTGTCGCTGGCCGGGGCGCTTGGTCCGGCGGCGATGCTGGCCGGGGTACTTGGTCTGGCGGCGATGCTCGCACAACCGGCTCTGGCCCAGACGCCCGCGCCCAAGCCAGTTGTGGCGGTCCCCGTGCGCGCAGGTATCCCCGCCGTGTTCCCCGCGGGTGGGCCGCTCGCCGGCGGCACCACCGTCACGATCACCGGCCCGGGCCTGGCGGGCGCGATCGCCGTCAGCTTCGGGTCGCAGCCGGCGGCCGCCTTCAGGGTCGTCTCCGCGTGTCAGATCGTCGCAGTCTCACCGCCTGCCGGCGCCGGGACGGTTGAGGTTCACGTGAGCACCGCCGGCGCCCCCTCTGGCATCTGGTCTGCGGGCACATTCACCTACGCGCGCGCGCCGACGGTCAGTAGCGCCCCGCTCAGCGCTCGCCAGTCAACCAGCGTGGCGCTGCACGCGACGGTCGACGCCGGCGGCCTGCCGCTGACCGCTTGCCAATTCAAATACGGAACCACGACGAGCTATGGGCGGGCGGTGGCGTGCTCGCAGCCGATCGGGGCGACCGAGGCGCCGGGCGCCGTAAGCGCACAGCTCACGGACCTGCAACCGGCAAGCACCTACTACTACGAGCTCGTGGTCAGCACGCTCGCGGGCACCACCAGCGGCGCCGCCGGCACCTTCACTACGGGACAGTCACAGGTGGTCGGCGCCCCGCTCGTCGGCCTGCTCGTCGAGCGAGTCACCGACCGTCCCGGGGTCGTCGGCGAGTTGCTTGGCATCCAGGGCATCGCCGGTGCCGCTAGCGGGGAATCGCTCGAGGTCCGCTGCGTGGTGGCCTGCCAAGCCCCGCTCGCGCTGAACGTCCCGCCGCTGAACACGGACATCGTACTGAGCAAGATCACGCTCGCCCGTCCCGCTCTGCTGTCGGTGGCAACCCGGATCGAGATCGTGGTGTCGGCGCGTAACGAGGTCAGCCGCTACGCCATCTATGCGTTCACCGCGGCCGGCTCGAGCCTCGCTGTCGCCGTCACGGCAAGCGGCTGCCTGTCCGCGAGCGCGGCGGCGATGCAGTGCCCTGAGCCTGGTCGAGCTTCGCGTGCATGACGCCATGGTGAGCCCTCAGGAGCCCTTAGATTAGCTCGGTAGGCTTGAAACGAAGCCCTAACCCGTCCCGAAGCCGGGGAAGTTCAAAACGCCGGCGGTAAAGGTAGTTGTTAACGTAGTCGTAGTCAGACTCAGTCAACAGAAGGAGACAGCATGCGCAGAGCCCTGATTCTCTTGGGAGTGCTCGTCCCGATCCCGCTTGCCCAAGCGGCCGTCGCTGCTCCGGTCGTGAGCACCGCCGCCGCGACGAGCGTGACCACGACGCCTCCTATTCCCTCGCGGCTCGCGCCGGTCGGGCACACCGCGTTCGTCTCCCCGCAGGGCGTCGGCGGCATCTTCGTCGGCTGCTTCGGGCAGAGCGGCTGCAAGGGGAGCATGACGCTGTCGCGCAGCGGTGTGACGCTGGGCAAGCGCGGGTCGTTTGGCGTCGCGTCCGATAACGGCGGCATCGTGCACTTCACGCTCAGCGCCCTCGGCCGACGACTGCTCCGTGAGCGCCACCAGCTACGGGTTGACGTAGTGATCGCTCAAACCGGGGGAGCCTACTACCTGAACACGACCCCAGTGGTCGTGACGCTCGTCCCGTTCAGCTGACCGGCACCGCCCGCAGGGTTCGCCGGCGTCGCCGGCGACCCTGCGTGCGTGCCCGCATAACTCGCATAAGCTTCCGCAGTGTGCACGTCTACCAAGGCTCGGACGGAGCAATGGGCATGGATGAGGCCGAGCATCAACAGGAGGCATGACGATGGCATCAGGCAAGCGTGTAGAGATCCCTGGCAGTGAGCGTGAGCTAGACCCGAGGCACGAGCGGATCGGAGAGACCGACGGCAGCGAGCAAATCGAGGTAACTCTGTATTTGCGCTCGCTAGCGCCGCTTGACTGGGTAGACGAAGAGGCACGCCGCCCGCCTGCTGAGCGGCGCGTGCTTTCACGGGAGGAATTTGCGAGCACTCACGGAGCGAGCGGTGAGGACGTTGAGGCGGTGCGCGCGTTTGCGAACGAGTATGGCCTCGCGGTGAGCGCAATCGATCAAGCACGACGTGTCATTGTGTTGCGCGGCACCGTGGACGCCGTCGGCAAGGCCTTCGGCGCTCAGGATCTAGGACTGTTCCGGCACCCGACCGCCGGCGCCTACCGCGCTCGGCGCGGACCGCTGAGCATCCCGCTCGAGCTCGGCGACGTGATCAGAGGAGTGTTCGGGATCGACGATCGCCCGCAGGCAACCCCCCACCTGCGCCGCCACAGCGACCCGGCGGCGGGACAGTCTTACACGCCGGTCCAGGTCGCCGCGGCCTACGGCTTCCCGTCAGGAGTTACGGGCACGGGACAGACCGCAGGCATCATCGAGCTCGGCGGCGGATACAACGAGACGGACCTGACCAACTATTTCGGGAGCCTCGGGCTCACGGCGCCGTCGGTCAGCGCGGTGAGCGTCGACGCCGGCACCAACTCGCCCGGTACCGACCAGAACGCCGACGGCGAGGTGATGCTCGATATCGAGGTTCTCGGGTCGGTGGCTCCGGGCGCAACCATCGTCGTCTACTTCGCCCCGAACACCGACCAGGGCTTCCTCGATGCGGTCTCGACCGCGGTGCACGACACCACCAACAAACCTTCCGTGGTGTCGATCAGCTGGGGTGGTCCCGAGGGCTCCTGGACCGCGCAGGCACGGACACAGATGGAGCAGATCCTCACCGAGGGGGCCTCGCTCGGCGTGACCGTGACCGTCGCCGCCGGCGACAACGGATCCACCGACGGGGTCAGCGACGGCAAGCAGCACGTCGACTTCCCGGCGTCCGCGCCGCACGCGCTCGGCTGTGGCGGCACCTCGCTGCAGATCGACAACGGTCGGATCACGAGTGAGACAGTGTGGAACGACCTCCCGAGCGACGGTGCCACCGGCGGCGGGATCAGCATCGAGTTCCCTGTACCGTCCTACCAAAGCGAGACTCAGATGCCGACCAACGTCGACACCGGCAAGGCCGGTCGCGGCGTGCCTGACGTAAGCGGCGACGCCGATCCGCAGACCGGCTACTCGATCCTGGTCGACGGCACGCAGCAGACGATCGGGGGCACGAGCGCTGTGGCCCCGCTGTGGGCCGGACTTGCGATCCTGCTCAACCAGTCTCTCGGAAAGCCTGTCGGCTACGTGCAGCCGCAGTTCTACGCCAGCTCGGCACAGGCGGGATTCAACGACATCACCCAGGGCAACAACCCGTCCTACACTGCCGGGCCTGGGTGGGATGCCTGCAGCGGGAACGGCTCGCCAAAAGGCACCGCGCTGCTCGAGGCCCTTGGCGGGGGCGCGGCGACAGCTGCGACGCCATGATCGACGCGGACCGCGAGCCAACTAACACTAACGATCGGAGCACCATCGCCACGGATCATTCTGGCGATCCCGGTCCCAAGGAGATCCAGTTCTCTGTGCGTCTCTGCCGGCATTCTCGATCAACTCCTAACCGCGAGTGTCGGCCAGCACAGCGCCGGGGTTCAGCAGTCCGGTGGGGTCCAGCGCGCGCTTGATCGCGCGCATCGCCGCGACCTCCGACTCGCCGCGGGCACGCTCTAGCCAGCGCGCCTTCGCGACTCCGACGCCGTGCTCGGCGCTGATCGTGCCGCCGCATTGCAGGACGAGCTCCAGGACGGCGTCGTCGGCGCGTTCGTCGTCGAGCGCGGGACCGAGCAGGTTGACGTGGACGTTGCCGTCGCCGAGATGGCCGAACAGGATCGAGCGCGTGCCGGGGACAGCATCGGCCGCGACCCGGGGTACGGCTTCTAGGAAGTGCTCGAGCGCTGCCAGCGGGATCCCGATGTCGAGCTTGTGCGGCACGCCCGCGGCGCTGATCGCCTCGGTGTGGCCCTCGCGCAAGCGCCACAGGCCCTCGCGGCTGGCGGTGTCGTCGGCGATCAGCGCGTCGTCGATGCCGGCGCGCGCCAGCGCGCCGGCCAGCTCCTCGGTCGGGTCGTTGCCAGCGGCGCATTCGGCGATCACGTACAGCGGCGCACGGCGCGGCATGGGACTCGAGCGCCGCTGGTGTGCTAGCACCAGCTCGAGCCCCTCGTCGCAGAAGAAGTCGCAGCTGTCGAGCGACGGGGCCTCGCTGCGCAGTGCCGCGAGCAGTTGCGCCGCGACGGTCGCCGAGGCGACCGGCACGAGCGCGGTGACGCGCGCCCGAAGCAGCGCGGCGGTGCGCCAGCGCACGGCGGTGATGATGCCAAGGGTGCCCTCCGATCCGACGAGCAGCGCGGACAGGTCGTAGCCGGCGTTGTCCTTCATGAGTCCCTGCAGGCGCGAGACGATCGCGCCGTCGGCGAGCACCGCCTCGAGCCCGACCACGTGCGCGCGAGCGGTGCCATGGCTGAGTGCCCGTGCCCCGCCGGCGTCGCAGGCGACGACGCCGCCGAGCGTGCACGAGTCGCGCGCGGCGAAGTCGAGGCCCGCGTCCCTGCCGGCCGCCGCGCATGCCGCCTGCAGCGTGGCAAGAGTTGCCCCGGCGCCGGCCGTTACCTGCCCGAGCGCGGCGTCGACCGGGCCGATCGCGCTCAGCCGCGTAAGCGACAGCAGCACCTCGCCGCCGCGCGGCACGCTCGCGCCGACGAGCCCCGTGTTGCCGCCCTGCGGCACGATTGCCACGCCGGCGTCGGCGCAGGCACGCACGACGGCCGCCACCTCGGCGGTGTCGGCCGGGCGCACGACGAGCAGCGCGGGGGCCCCAAAACGCCCCGTCCAGTCGCGCTCGTAGGGAGCGCGCAGGTCGGGGTCGGCAAGCGCGTGGCGGTCCCCGACGATGTTCGCGAGCGACTCTCGTAAGCCCACAGCGTCAAGCATGACAGCCACCCGGGCGCGCCGCGATCGACAGGCCGAACTTCGATCCGTAATTGTGGCTTTTGTGACAAGCTTCTTGCAACCCCGCTGCCGACCTGGAGGAGAGTCATGGCCACAGACTTCGAGACCATCTTCACGATCGAGGCCACGCCCGTGAAGTTCGGCGCGGGCGCGTCCAAAGACGCCGGCTGGGAGCTCAAGCGCCTCGGCGTCAAGCGCGCGATGCTGGTGACCGACCCGGGGGTCGCCGCGCTCGGTCACCCGGAGCGGATCAAGAGGCTGATCGAGGCGGAGGGGATCGAGGTCGTCGTCTACGACCGCAGCCGCGTCGAGCCGACGATCCACTCCTTCCAGCACGCGGCAGATTTCGCGGTCGAGCACGGGGTCGACGGCTTCGTTTCGGTCGGCGGTGGCTCGAGCATGGACACCGCCAAGGTCGCCAACCTGATCCTCTCGTACCCCGCGCCGGTGATGGCCTACGTCAACCCGCCCGTCGGCGAGGGCCGCAAGCCCCCCGGCCCGCTGAAGCCGCACCTGGCGATCCCGACGACCTCCGGGACCGGCTCGGAGGCAACCACCGTAGCGGTGCTCGACATCCCCGAGCTGAAGCTCAAGACCGGCATCTCACACCGCTACATGCGCGCTTCGCAAGCGATCGTCGACCCCGAACTGACGCGCACGCTCGGTCCCGAGGTGACCGGGTCAGCGGGCCTCGACGTCGTTTGCCACGCCGCCGAGTCGTTCCTCTCCAAGCCGTTCGATACGCGGCCCGCGCCAAGCTCTCCCGACGACCGGCCCCCGTACCAGGGCGCGAACCCCGTCGCCGACATCTGGTCCGCGAAGGCACTCGAGTTCGGCGGCAAGTATCTGCGCCGCGCCGTCGCGGACCCCGACGACGTCGAGGCGCGCGGCTACATGATGCTCGGCGCGACGATGGCGGGCGTCGGCTTCGGCTCCGCCGGGGTGCACATCCCGCACTCGATCGCCTATCCGGTCGCCGGTCTCAAGCACGAATATCAGCCGCCGGGCTACCCGACCGACCACCCGTTCGTACCGCACGGTCACTCGGTGATCGTCAGTGCGCCGGCGTCATTCCGCTTCACCTACGACGCGATGCCCGAGCGCCACCACCACGTCGCCGAGCTGCTGACCGGCGAGGAGATCCCCGACGCCGGCCCCGACACGCTCCCCGACGTGCTTCGGCAGTTGATGCAGGATGTCGGCGCGCCGCGCGGTATTGCCGAGTTCGGCTACACCGAGAACGACGTACCGGCGCTGGTCGAGGGGGCGCTCAAGCAGCAGCGCCTGCTGGTGATCGCGCCGCGCGAGCCGAGCGCCGACGATCTGCGCCACATCATCAACGCGTCGATGACGAACTGGTAATCCGACAGCAACGAGAGGGGACGATCGCGACCATGTCTGGCGACAACGGCGCCGTAAAGCTGCACATGTTCGACGGCGGCACGCTGAAGTGCCACGTCGAGAACATCAAGATGAACCAGGGCCTCGGCGAGGAGTACGAGATTCCGGTGCCGTGGTTTCTGATCGAGCACCCGCGCGGGCTCGTCGTGATCGACGGCGGCAACGCCGCCGAGTGCGCCACGGACCCGATCAAGCATTGGGGCGCGATCACCGACGTCTACTGGCCGGTGATGTCGCCGGAGCAGGCGTGCGTGCCCGCCCTGCAGGCCGCCGGCTTTGACCCGGCCGACGTGCGCTATGTGCTCAACTCGCACCTGCACCTCGACCACACCGGGGCACTCGGCGTGATCGACCAGTTCCCGAACGCCGAGGTGATCGTCACACGCACCGAGTACGAGTACGGTCACGCCCCCGATTGGTTCGCCGAGGGCGGATACATCAAGGCCGACTACCAGAAGCCGGGCGTGCCCTGGGCGCTGCTGGATGAGACCGACGACGGCTATGACGTGTTCGGCGACGGGGTGATCCGCTGCTGGCGCTCGCCTGGCCACTCGCCCGGCCACCAGTCATTCGAGGTCAAGCTGCCCAACAGCGGCGTGTTCCTACTGACAGTCGACGCCGCCTACACCACCGACCACTGGGAGGAGAAAGCGCTGCCCGGCTTTCTCGCCTCGGCTGTCGATACCGTCCGCTCGGTTCGCAAGCTTCACAGGATCGCGCGCCGAAGCAACGCGACAGTCGTGACCGGCCACGACCCGGACGCGTGGCCGACCTTCAAGCACGTCCCCGAGTCCTACGACTGACGTTTTCCGTCGGGATATTTCTAGAGTCGCATGTCGCATGTCGCGTTAAGTCGGTGGTTCCAGAGAGAGGGATCTGAGATCATGAGGAGCAAGCGATTTGACGCGAACCGAGATGTCGTGCTCGGCTTGCTCGCGATGTTGCACGATCCCGATGTTGAGATCGCCGACCTGGAGCACGAGCTCGCGCTGGATGTCGGGCTGAGCTTCCGGCTGCTGCGTTACGTCAACTCGGCCTTTGTCGGCCTGCCAGCGAGAGCCATCCATCGTGTCGCGTCAACGGTTGGCGCGCTGTCGCCGCGTACGTTCGTCAAGCCAGGCTCGGGGCCGGCACGACGCTCGTGCTCGGCGTCGATCCCGCGCGGCGCTCCGCGACGACGTACCGTGGTCGCGGCGAGGCGCGAGTGCACCTGGAGCACGACACGCTCCATCCAGCGACGGCGTCCCGGGCTGGCGCGTCACAGTCCGAGCTGTTCGACTGATGTCCCGCAAACCAGACAGCCGTTCAGCCGGCGATGTCGTGGAGCGCCTCGGCGACCAGGTTGGGGGCGGAGAACATCGCCCAGTGACCGGTGGGGAGTTCACGCAGGTCCCAGTCCGGATCGGCGAACGGGGCGGCGCGAGGGTCTCCCTGCGCGATCAGCTCTCTAACCGCGGCGACGCTGATCCCGCCTGCCGCGCAGAAGATCACCGAACGACGGACGCCGGGCGGCCTTTCGTGCTCAAGCCGCAGCGGCGAAGTGAAAGTCGCGTAGGGCTGCGGCGTGCCGCGTTTCGCAATCGTGGCGAAGTGTTCGTCGGTCAGTCCTGCGGCACTGCCGAACTGCCCCGTCTCGAGCGTAGCCCGGTCGGGGACCGGCCAGCGCCAGCCGTCACCGTCGCGGTCCACGGCGGAGCGCTGAGCGTCGCGTTCCTCGGGGGTCTGTACATCGCTGATCGCCAAGCCGTCGGGTAGCGGCGAGCAGTCCAGGTACACAACGGCGTCGAGTCGCTCCGGCCGGCGATCCGCCGCGCCGGCGACCACCAGGCCGGCGTAGCTGTGGCCGACGAGGACGGCGTCGCTCAAGTCCTCGTAGTCGAGGACGCCGAGCACATCGGCGATGTGGGTGTCGAGGTCGACGCGCTCGTTCGCCAGGTGAACGCGGTCGCCGAGGCCGGTGAGCGTGACCGGATAGACATCGTGACCGAGGGCACGCAGCTGGTCGGCGACCTCTCGCCATGCCCAGCCTCCAAGACACGCGCCCGGGACCAGCACCAGTGGACGGGGACTCATAGCCCAACAGCATTCCAGACTCCCGAGGATTTTGAACAGCCACCGCCGGGGTATGGGCCATCTCGCGCTGCGGCGGTGAGCGACACCGCCTCCAGCGGGGCGAGCACGCCGACCGGCACCGTCTCCTTCGCGTCCTCGCCGACGAGCGGGTCGTTGGGCAGCTCGGGGAGTTGCACGCTCACCCGGGACGGGCACGACCGGGATCGCGTCCTGCCGGCTCACGTTCACCCCCTCTGCCGGCGGTAGCTACACGATCACCGGCAACTACCAGGGCGACAGCACCCACGCCACCAGCAGCGGCACGTCCTCGACGATCACGACCATCGTCGATCCAACCTCGACCATGGTCGGTTGCTCGCCGACATCGGCGGCGGCTGGTAGCGCGACGTCGTGCACCGCGACCGTGACCGACACGGCGACGAGCGGCGCGAGCACGCCGACGGGAACTGTCAGCTTCGGCGCCTCACCGAGCGGCGGGACGTTCGGGAGCTCCGGGAGCTGCACGCTCCAATCGTCCGGCACCAGCAGCGCGTCGTGCTCGGTCACGTTCACGCCGTTCGGCAGCTGGCGGCTACACGATCTGCGGCATCGATGACGACACCTACCGTCGCGATAGTGACCGGCGAGCGAGTGGCGGCCTTCCTGCAGGCCAACCGCCGAGCACCCGTGTGCTCCAAAGGCGGCCAGACCGAATGGGTGCATTGGGGCACCGGCACCGCGCACCTGCTCCCAAGACTCTTGCGGCTATCAGACGGAACCAGTCGTCCCAGCGGACCGCTGTTCCTCGCCAACTGCAAACCAACCCCCGCCCGCCAGCTCCAGCCACGGGACATCTGCCCGCACACCGGTCGGCCCCGGCTCGGATACGACCGCGCCCGCGTTCTCCTTGACCAATACACCGGCTGGCGGCTGCACCAGCTCCGGCACTCCGCCGCCACCCACCTCGGCGAGAAGAAGGTCCCCTTGCAGTTGATCATGGCCAAGACTCGACACCGATCGCCGCGAACCGCAATGCGCTACGTCCACCCGAGTCCTGCTGCGGTCGCCGAGGTTACCGAACTGCTGAACCAGCCCAGGCGTGCGGGATAAGACCATCGAGCCGCCCAAGTGCCCAAGGCATCATTCACGCAATCTGCAACGGTGTGCAGGTGCACGTCGGCAGATCCGACGACGGAGCCTGTCTTCCCACAACGGACGGAGAGCGCAGGTTTACGACGGTGGGTCCTCGTCAGCCCAGCGCGGAGCGTGTAAGTCCCAGCTCGGGGCGTCTTGACCGGCCGAATAATAGTCGGTGTGTGCGAGCCGAATCATCACTACCGCGGCTCGCTCACGCGCCCAATGAAGCGCTGCCTCCGCGACCTGCCAGCCCGGACCCTCCTCGAGGACGGTTGGCTCGGACTCGTCTGTCTCCCAATATCCGATGAAATCAGCAGGCTTCCCGTCAAAGTCGATCTTCTGAGCGATCCAGGCTCTCCCGGTAACCCCTGCCTTCTGTGTCAATTGAACTTGCAATTGCTATTGCACGAGTAGGCGCGTGGCGGCGCAGGCTTGCGGTTCGTGTCGCTCTCGCGCCCGAGCTGGTAGCCGCGCGGCCTTAGTGATCTCGCCGGACCCTGCGAGCTCGGAGAGCGTGGTGCTGACCGTCGCGCGCCCGAGCCCGGTCGCGGCGGCGATCTCGCCGGCCGTCATCGCACCGCCGTCCGTTAGCGCGGCCAGGACCGTGGCCTTGGTCGCGCCCGGCGCGGTCCGCACAGGGGCAGGAGCAGCGGCTGAGCTGGCGGGCGTCTGCGTCGCCGGTCGCGGCGGCACCGAAGCTTTGCGTGTGCGCGGGGCCCGACGCGCGCTCGCACGCGGGCTCTCGCCGGTGGAGGCCGAGCTGGCCACGAGCGCTATGGCCACGAGCGCTGTGTGATCCGCCTCGTCCGGTTCGCTCCCGCGCGAAGTGAGCGCCGTCAGCGCCCGGCGGAGCTTGTCGATCTCGTCCCACGTGTCCCCGGCTGCGGGGTAAAGCGTCAGCGCGGTCGAGGCGAACGCCACGGCCCCGGCTGGCTGCGTCCGATAAAAGCTCGTTATGGGCACCTCGCTCACGGCGGCGATTGTGCTTGTTGACGCGTATCGGTAGTCGCCCGCGGAATGGGTGCGGGCCATCACGGAGGATTCTCGAGTCAAGAGCCTGAGAGTGTCTGGGTCAGTAAATGGCTGCCTCGGGAGGGCTGGCTCGGGGGCTGGGTTTCGATCGACGGGGTGACTCATGCTCGGTTGGCGTCAGTACTGCGATGTAGTTGCATGTGGTGATCGGTCCGGGACGAGAGGCGTCGCGATGCATCAACGATCGGGGTGCGCGATCAGAGCACCAATGGCAAGGCTGATAGCCGCCGCATCCGCAGGAGCGTCCCCGCGGATCGCGCCGTCGAGCTACCTCGCACTTGCGCTTTGCGGTGCGGGCGCCGCGCTGGGCATGAGTCCGGATGCGGGCACAGGCCGCTGCCTCTCAAGTTTTCGCTACAGCTGTCGATAGGGTCGGCATGGGATCGCTTCGCCTTGAATCGGGGGTGCCTCGGGTCCTGGGTTCGCCAACGGCCTGGTGGCGATATCTCCTTGTCTCGGCTGTTGCGCTGGTGCTGGCGCCGTGGTGCCTGACCTCGCACGGGGAACATGCGGCGCTGAACGTGGCGCTTGGATATGCGAGCGCGCTGATGTGCTTCTGGCGCTACCGCAGCGGGCGTGGGGTTCCCGCGGCGTGGCTGTGGATCGGCGCGGGTCTTGCTTTCAACGCCTCCGGAACGATCGCGGAAGCGATCGAAGTCCAGGTGCTGGGCCACGTGCCGAACCCCAGCCCAGCCGACGGCCTGTACCTCGCTCTGTACCCGTTTGTGACGGTCGGCCTATTGAAGATCGTTCGCGCCAGGTATCCCGCTATGGGGATAGCGAAGCTGATCGACGCGAGTGCGGTGACCGTCGGGCTGGGGCTACTGCTCTGGCTGTTCGTGATCCGACCGACCGCGGCCAGCGCGTCAGGGTCGGTACTTGCCCAGGTCGTGGTTCTCGCCTATCCGCTCGGGGATCTAATGCTTCTGGCGATCCTGTCCGGGGTCTTGGTAGCGGAAGGATGGCGCACGCCGCCACTGATGATGATGTGCCTGGCGCTGGTCGCGTTTCTGGCCGCTGACTGTGCCTGGGCGATCGTCAACAACAACAACTGGAGCACGACGGCGACCGTCAACACGCTCCTCGAGGACCCCTATCTACTCGCGTGCGCGCTGTTCGGCGCCGCGGCGCTCCATAGCTCCACAGGCACGCTTGATCTCCCAGGCGCCGACAACCGCGAGCGTACGAGTAGGCTGCTGCTGGCGTGGGTCGTGCTCGCGGGGTTGGTCGCCCCGGTCACGCTTGCCGGCGAGACGCTCACCGGGCGTGTCAGCGATGGCATCGCGGTCGCGGTCGCGATCTCCTCGGCGCTACTGACTGGGCTTGTGATCCTGCGGATGTCCTACCTGCTCGCTCACGTGCAACGCCAGTCCGCGCGGTTGCGTGACCTTGCACTCGAGGATGAGCTCACAGGGCTGCCTAATCGCCGTGCTCTGCAGCACTACCTCGCCGACGCGATGCAGTCCGCGCGCCGCGACAGTCATCCCCTCTCGCTGGCGATGCTCGACCTCGACCACTTCAAGGCGTTCAACGACAAGCACGGCCATCTGGCCGGCGACCTCCTCCTGAAGTCGATCGCCGCCGCCTGGACCCGCCAGCTTCGCGGCTCCGACATGCTGGCGCGAGTCGGAGGAGAGGAATTCGTGCTCGTGCTCCCCGGCGCCGACATCGACAAGGCCGAGCTGATCGTGAACAAGCTTCGAGACGGGCAAGCATCTGGACCCACGTTCTCGGCTGGCCTGGCCCAATGGGACGGCGAGGCGCTCGCCGACGAGCTGCTCCGATCGGCCGACGCCGCGATGTACAGCGCCAAGCGCGCCGGGCGCGACCGCATCAAACGGGCGACAGCCGCTTCCAAGACTGGATAAACACCAAAGGCTCACCACCAACCACACGACTCTTGCTCGGAGCGGGCGCGGACCCGCCGCCAACCACTCGGCATCGAGCATTGCCACGCCGTCAGGCACACAGTCAGGCGATCAGATCACCGGCCGACGTGCGGTGCTCGCGTCCCGAGTTGGCGACCGCCGGCGTCGACGCCGATCTCCGATAGAAGCGCCGACACGTCCCGAGAATCCAGTCCGGCCAGGGCGCCGAGCCTTGCAAACACAAGGCCCGCGACGCGCCCACACGGCCCAGAATGGGCATTCTGGGACATGTGGCCGCCGCACGTATCATTCGCCGCGATCAGTTCGCCGCGAGGTCGATTCGCATCAAGCCGTCGGCTGCGCCGACGAGCGCGATTGACGGTCGTGTGTAGGCGACGGCATAAGCGGGCGCGCCTACCTCAAGCGTCGACCTGCGGTTTTCGACCAGGTTGACAATCCGCACCGTCCCGTCGTCGCCGCCGCTGAGCGCGATTGCGCGCCCCTCAAGCTCACCGAACGCCACCGACCACACCCAGCCGTGGTGGCCGGTGAGCGGATCGCCGTGCTGGGTGCCGGACGCGAGATCCCACACCCGCACCGTCCCATCGTCGCCGCCGCTGAGCGCGACCGCGCGCCCCTCAAGCTCACCGAACGCCACCGACCCCACCCTTCCGTTGTGGCCGGTGAGCGGCTCGCCGCGCTGCTCGCCGGACGCGAGATCCCACACCCGCACCGTCCCATCGAGGCCGCCGCTGAGCGCGACCGCGCGTCCCTCAAGCTCACCGAACGCCACCGCCCAGTGGCGGCCGACGATGAAGTGCTCCGCGGCGGGCTGCCAGCGAGCCCACCGCGCGGACCACGGGCGAGTTGGCGCTCGGCGTGCGAGCTGGTCGGCAAAGTCGTCGGCGCCTCCCTGGCGCGCGGCCATCTCCAGGTAGCTCGCGCGCTCCTCGGGCGGGCTGCCACGTAGAGCGTCGAACGCGCGTCGGTACACCCGTCTGGCCACGCAGGCAGCAGGAGCGGTGAGTGAACGCCGTCGCTTCGGGCTGTGGCACGGTCGCTTCAAGAGCGCCCGCGAGCGCTCGCTGGCGGTTGCGCTGCTGCTCGGCAGGTCCGCGCAGGTGATCGTCGAGCGCCTGATGAAACAGTCGGCAAGTCGAGCTGCCGTCGTCGGCCATTGTGTGGTCGACTAGATCGGCGGCCGCGGTATGCAGTACCCAGTCGATGTCGTCGCCGTCGTAGGGCTTGGCGGCCAGCGCACTCGCCAGCAGTGGCCAGAGATTGTCGCTTTGGTCACCCGGGAGCCCCGCTCCCTCCGCGTAGGCCAAGGCAGTCAGCAGATCGCGGGCTCGGCGACGGTCGCGCTCCGTCTCGAAGCGGTCAAGGTAGTCGTCCATCGCCGACCCGACGTCGGCCGCAAACTGGTTCTCCCAGCCGGGCTGGCTGGTATCGATGACCGCCGGCGCGTCGGCGAGAGTGGCACTCACTAGCTGTGCGATGAGAAAGCTGGGATCGGCGCGGGCCGCGACTGCTTCAGCGACGTGCGCGGCGAGCGCCGGCTGCGCCCGATACGGCGTGCGCGCATCCGTCTCGCCCTCCCGGCGCAGCCGGCGGTGCACGTACTGGACCAGGTCGGCGCGGTCGAGGTAGTCCGGCGTGTCGAGATCCAGGACTTGCTTGGCGGCACCAAGTGCGTCGAGCAACTCGTTGCCGGGACCGCGGCGCGTACCCACCACCACCTTGACGTCGATCGATCGGCCAGCGGCCGCCAGCGGCTTGAGCAGGCGCTGAGCGACACGGCGGGCTTCGCCCTCGCCGCTGGCCTCATCCAGCGCGTCGATCACTACAACCAACCGACGTCCGCGCTCCCGTACTGCGTCGATCAGCTCATCCGGCGTCGTAGCCGATGTCCCGATCGTTCGCCGCGATCTCCTCGATGAGCTCGCCCATCGTGAGTCCCCTCGCCCAGACGGTCAGGTCGATGCTGCCTTCCGGCGGCACCGTGCCAGCGGGCATGATCCCCAGCTCGCGCCAACGCTTAGGCTCCACGAGCGCCACGAGGCGTCCGAGGACGGCCGACTTGCCCGATCCGGGATCACCCGTCACGACGCACAGCCCACCGCGGTTGGTGCCCAGCCACGCGACCAGCTCGCGCAGCGCGCGCGTCCGGCCGGTGAAGTACGCCCCGGGCTCGCTCTTGCGTGCGACTCCCCGCCCACGCGGCTCGAAGTGGTCCTCGACCCAATCGCGCCGGCGCTGCACTCGCGCTCGCGGGCCCGCCGTCTGCTCAAAAAGTGTCAGGACGACCACCATAATCGCGACCACTAGGGCCAGTGCCACGAACACAATTCGAAGCCACCCGGGCACGCCCGCCTTGCCGCCTAAGGCGGCTGCGAGAGCTGCCCCGGCCGCTACCGCCGCCCCGACCTTGGCGGCCACCGCGTTCGCCCCACTCACGCCCAGCACACGACCTAACCGCGTCGCCACACCCCAACGCTACCGGGTCGATACAGACGTTCGTTCTCTCAACCGGTCCGCATCACGCAAGCCGTCGAGGAGCCGCTTTTCTGTGAGGCGGTCAGACAGCGCATCGCCTCGAACGCACACCACCACACGCCACACGGAAGCCGCCAGGATCGAGCGCGCAAGTGAGCAACTGCGCTGCGGAGCGTTACCGGTGCATGGCAGCAATACGGGGCACTCCAAGCGAGCCCGGCCGGGCGTGAGGCGCGCCAGGCGCGGCTCACAGCGGCCTCATGCCGGGGGGCGAGGCATCAAGCGGCGGCTCCCCATGTGACGAGCCCCAACGCAACCTGCCCACGCCATAGGCAAGCGAAGGCCACAGCCCACTGCTGCCAAACGAAGTGGCCCAATGCGTGAGTGGCATTCCCGCAATGGTCGTGCCTGGGTGGGCCGTTCGCCGAGCGCTCCCGCCAGCCGGGGCGTCGCAGAACGGGAAGGACGAGCAACCGCTGGCATCATCCCGGCCGCCGGGTCAGCGTGTAGCGCTCGAGCTCGACCTCCGTAGCGCCGACACGCACACGCCGCGAGCCGGTGCGCGTGCCACCGAGGTGCGCAGTAACACGGGCGGACGCCACGTTGCCTGGCTCGCAATCGATGGCGATCGCCTCGAGCCCCAGCGACGCGAACGCCCAATCACCCAGTGCTCGCGCGGCGCAGGTGGCGAGCCCCCGGCGCCGCGCTCGCGCGAGCAGCCAATACCCGAACCGGGCGAGGTGTCCGGGCTGATCCAGCCCGAATAGTCCGACCATTCCGGCCGGCTCGTGCTCGCCGTCCGCGACGATCGCCAGGACGACTGCGGTCCCTGCGCGGGCGTGCGCGTGTTGGCGGGCGATCCACTGCGCGGCAGCGTCCTCGCTGTAGCGGCGCGGGATCGTCGTGAATCGACAGATGTCCTCGTCTCCGCAGGCCTCGCGTAACGCCTCGGCATCCTCAAGCGCCCAGGGACGCAGAACGCAATCGCGTGTCGCCAGCGTGGGTAGCTCGAGCGCGGCCATATCGCAAGCATCGCGCGCGATGCGCTCAGACCCGTCAGCTTCGCGCAGTGCAACATTCACCGCACGTCGGCGCGGTTCCCGCTGACGGCTTTGCGATGGCCGGTGCGACCCTGAGCGCCCGGATGGCGGGGAGCCATCCGGGCGCTTATCGTCGAGGCCGCGGCCGGGGCGCCCGGCGGTGCTTACGCGGTCGCGGTGATCATCGTCTGGGCGGCGATCCGGCGGGAGCGGACCGCCAGCACGGCGGTGCGGCCGAGGACCTCGGCGAGGGCCATGTCGAGCAGCGCGACGGTCCAGGCTTCGCTGCTGGTGATCGAATGCTGGGCGCTGAAACTGGCGATGCTGGCGCTACCGCCGTGGGAGATCCAGACCAGGAACGCCATCCGCGACCCCATCCCCAGCACCCAGAAGAATCCCGAGATCCAACCGCTGCGGGCCAGCGCCTCACCGCCGGCGCCGCGGCGCATGATCACCGTCTGGCCGCTGGCGATGCCGATCGTCGCGCCGATCAGGACGGTGATCGCGGCGAGCACGAGGTCGTTGCCGGCGGTCGGGATGCCGTGCAGGTAGGAGGCGACGGCGATCGCGACGATCACCAGCGGGCGCAGCAGCTGGCGGACGGTGAGGGGCCGTTCCTTGATCTGCAGCAGGACGAGCAGCACCAGCGTCGAGTCGATGAGATAGTCAGTGCTTGTCATAGCTGCATCGTGCTCCGCCGCGCGGGGATGCACATCGGCTCGCGGGTGGATCGTCGGGTTGATCTACGCCACTGGCTCCACCCCCGGATGGAGCCCCCCGCCGCCCGGACTGGAGCGGGCGGCGAACCATCGACGTCGGGTGCGGTGAGGGTCAGGTTGGCCGCAGCTGGTTGGCCGAAGGCTCGTCACCTGAAGATGAGATTTGAAGGCGTCGATCGTCCGCTGGAGATCTACACACGGGCGCTCTCTCGCCGCCGGGTCGTGATCGAGGAGCTGCGCGAGCGCGCGCCAGCGCAACAGCGATAGCGTGAGCCCCAGCTCGCTGGCGACGATCGTCTCGGCGCTCGCGACAACGACCGTCCGCGAACGGGGGAGAGGTAGACATTGGCGCGTACACGAGTCGCGTTACACCGAGCGTCCCAGGAACACTGGCCTCGCTGACCACGCCGGGACGTGTAACGCAGACGATCGCTACCGGACACCGACCATCGGCTTCCCGGCAACCGACGATCAGCTGAGAGATGTCCCGCGATCGTCAACACCTCCGACCCGATCCCGGAGCGGTAGGCCCTCTCCTTGGATGGATGGTTGCCCTCGGGGCAAGTAGAGGCCGGTCGCGGGCTCTTCCGTGCCAGCGATCCAGAACCAGCGGGAGCAGACCCAGCGTTGACGGGTTCCGCCTCTGGGGACAGCTACCACGAGCCGTCTCAGATCCTCGCGTCGCCGAAACGAAGGCGCGCCTACCACCGGCCGATCCGGCGCTCATTACTGTGAGCGCGCGGAACTGGAGACCGCGCGCTGATCTTGCCGGCTTCGCGCGCGTAGACGTAAGGCCCGCCCCTTAGCGCCGCGATTAGCAGTATCCGCTTGCGGTCAATCTGGCTCTTTATCATCAGCGGGTCGTGACCGGTGCCGCCGGTCCGGCCGCATCACCACAAAAGTCCTGTAAATGGCCGGAATTGTGAAATAGGTCACAGCCCGTCTTTTCACGACGGCCCGATCAGAGAGGCCGAGACTCGACCGCGACAAATGCAGGTCCAATAGTCCGCGGCACGCACGTTCAGGTTGTTCGTTCTAGTCTTTGCATCGAGATGGAACCGGAGCAGGTCAAGTTGCGCATCGACATCGGGGATGCGCCTGACGCCGAGGCTGGCGAGCTTGATGAGGCCACGGTGCAGTTGCGTCGCGAGCTGCTCGAACTCGATATCGACGATGTAGAGCGACCCGCGGCCGGGCCTCCGCCGCCGGGCACACGAGGCGCAGAAGCGGTCGTACTCGGAACACTGCTCGTCACGCTGGGACGAGAGGGGATCCGGGCGCTCGGTCGGGTGCTGACCGACTGGCTGTCCCGCAACACCAGGCGAACAATCACGCTGCAACTCGATGAGGACGTAATCGAGCTGACCAACGTCTCAACAGAGAATCAGCAGCGGTTGCTGGACGCGTTCCTAGCTCGTCACGTCTCAAGCTCGGGTTGATGGCCGAGGGCGCACGACGAGCACTGCTCATCGCCACCGGCAGCTATGCCGATCAGAACTTCCGCGCGCTGCGCGCCCCTGCCGCGGACGCGCAACAACTCGCCGCAGTCCTTGAGGCTCCGGAGATCGGTGATTTTGCCGTGGAGGTGATGCTCGATGCCGACGAGGGACAGCTGACTCGTCGCCTCGCCCGGTTCTTCCGGGATGCCAAACGAAACGATGTGCTGCTGGTGCATCTTTCGTGCCACGGAATCAAGGACGACCGTGGGGATCTGTACTTCGCTACCACGGACACGGAAATTGACCTCCCGGACGCCACGGCAATCGCTGCTAATTGGCTCAACGACCAGATCGCCAAAAGCATGTCGCGACGAATCCTGCTGCTGCTGGACTGTTGTTTCAGCGGCCGTTTCCCGTTCGGCACGCAGCATCGAGCTGGCGACCGGGTCGATGTTCAAGAACACTTCCGAGGCAAGGGCCACGCTGTGATCACCGCCTCCAACGCGATGGAATATGCCTTTGAAGGCGTAGACCGCTCAGGCCAAGGCCAGCCCTCGTACTTCACCCAAGCGGTCATCGACGCTCTCAGAACGGGTGAAGCCGACCGCGACGGCGACCACTGGATCTCCGTCGATGAGCTCTACGACTACGTATACGATCGGGTCAAGGAGAAGACCCCCAACCAGACGCCGATCAAGAAGATCGAGCTCGAAGGCCCGCTCTACGTCGCCCACAGCGTTTACGAACCACCCATCGAGCCAGCCGAACTAGACCCATGGCTGATCAGCGTGACCGAGAACCCTGTCGCCAAGGCCCGCCTGGAAGGCATCGAGGTCCTCGCGCGACTGCTGGCGTCCACGAACAAGAGCATCGCTCTAGCCGCACGCCTCAAACTTGAAGAAATGAAGAAGGATGACGACAGCAGAAGCGTGGCCCGCCGAGCAACCCAGGTGCTCGCTGAGCGAGAGCGCGCGGCGTCCGAATCCCATGGGCTCCAGATCACGACGCCGGCGCTGGCATCCACCGAGCATGAACTGCCTGAGCACGGACAGCGTGACGCCGAGGAACACGGCCACCGTGACACCGAGAGACGGGACGGAGAGCAAAGCACCGTACCCCTGATAGAGGGGGTTTCCGAAGGATTGCTCAGCCCTGGTTTCGCTGAAAGCCAGCATGAATCCATAGCACCCAAATCTGTGGACATAGG
This sequence comes from uncultured Solirubrobacterales bacterium, assembly GCA_963709135.1. Taxonomy (GTDB): domain Bacteria; phylum Actinomycetota; class Thermoleophilia; order Solirubrobacterales; family Solirubrobacteraceae; genus Palsa-465. The sequence continues at coordinate 454,600 of CAVPVI010000023.1, forward strand.
CAGCCAAGAGCCACCGAGCGCTCCTGCCGAGCCAGCCGCACGTCGGCGTGACGACACCCCGGCGGGTGAACATCCACCGAGCGCGACCTCGCAGATAACTCAATCGGCACGGCAAGACGACAACAGAACGCTCTTGGAGAGAGAAGCTCTCTTGGAGCAAGAAGCTCTCCGCATCGCCAACGAGATCGGCGGGATTCCCTACCTAAAGGCCGATGGTTCGTGGGAAGTCATCGGCAAGAGGCGCGGCCGGAAGACGCAAATAAGATTGTGGCTCGACGACAATGGCGCGATCCAACGGTCGTCCAGTTAGCCCTAAAGCAAGCGTAGGAAGGTCTTGAGGATTCGGGGCTGAGCCCGGAAGGCCTGTGTTTTCGGGGCTTTTTGGGCTAGCCGCGAGCCGAGGCCGGGTGGTTTGTGTGAGCTTTGAGGTGCAGCTGATCGCTTACGGGTTGGCTGCTTGTTTGAGCTTGAGCTCGGTGGCTTTGGCTGCGACTTCGCGCATCTGTGCGATGACGTCTCGTAGCTGGCGGTCGTTGGCGATCCATTCTTGGTAGAGCTCGGCTTCGGTCTGGTTGAGTCGGCGGGTGACGGTCTTGCCGTTGACCTTCGCGGTCCACTGGTAGTACGGGCCGTGCGGTTGGGGTGGGTCGGCGTGGCATTTGCAGCCCGGGGTTGCGCAGCGGGTGTAGCGAGCGGTGAGGCTGCCGGAGTGAATCAGGCCGATCGTCGCGAGTTGGGCGGCGAGGTCGTGGTAGCGCTGCTCGTAGTCGGCGAGCTGTTCGGTGGTGTCGGTCGGGGGCATGTCGTTAGTGGTCTCTGTCTTCTTTTCTTGGCGGTCAGTATCCCACAATACCAGACAGTATGTATACTGTCTGGTATTGTGTTATTGGCAACCAGGAGCAACCGATGAGCACCAAGCACCGCAAGCGAACCGCCAAGCTTCGGACACAGGCAGCCGCGATCGAGCGGCGTCTGGAGCGCGCCGTTGTCTCGAACACGAACGGGCCGGTGCTGGGGCGGGCGAAGATCGCCTATGAGCTCTCGGGGCGCACGAAGGGCACCGCGCACGGCGGTATGGGCGCGATCGCGAAGCTCGTGGGCGCGACCGGCCTGGCCGCTGAGATCGACAGCTCGCTACAGCTGCTCAAGTGCCACAAGCCCTACTACGAGTCTGACCACGTGTTGAACATCGCCTACAACGCGCTGTGTGGCGGGCAGCGCTTGGGGGACATCGAGGCGCGTCGCTGCGACGCGGTGTTCCTTGACGGCCTGGGTGTTCAGAGCCTCCCGGACCCCACAACCGCTGGGGACTTCTGTCGGCGCTTTGACGCCGAGGCGGTCCTCGCGCTGCAAGAGGCGGTCAACCGCGCGCGCCTCCGGGTGTGGCGCTCCCAGCCGGACTCGTTCTTCGCGGGGCCGGCGGTGATCGACGCCGACGCGAGCATCGTGCCGACCGCCGCGCAGACCAAGGAGGGGATGGACATCGCCTACAACGGGATCTGGGGGTACTCCGCGCTCCTGGTCTCGCTCGCGAACACCAAAGAACCGCTCTACCAGGGGCTTTTGGGCGCCAACCGCCCCAGCCACGAAGGCGTCATCGACCTCTACGACCGAGCGATCGCGCTCTGCCGGGAGGCGGGGTTCAAGAAGATCCGGCTGCGGGGCGACACCGACTTCTCGCTCACCACCGAGTTTGACCGCTGGGATGACGACGACGTGCAGTTCGTGTTCGGCTACGACGCCCGCGCGAACCTGATCAAGCGAGCCGAGAGCGTCGACGACGCGCTCTACCACGAACTCGCCGCCCGCGCCGAGCAGCAGATCGCCACCAAGCAACGCACCCGTCCGCGCAACGTCAAGGACGGCATCGTCCGCGAACGCAACTACAAGGTGCTACGCCAAACAGCACAGGACGTCGTGGAGTTCTCCTACCGTCCCGGCAACTGCAACCGCGACTACCGCGTCGTCGCGCTACGCAAAAACATCTCCGTCGAACGCGGCGAGAACGTCCTGTTCGACCAGCACAGATACTTCTTCTACATCACCAACGACCGGACCATGACCGCCGACGAGATCATCAACGAAGCCCGCCAACGCTGCAACCAAGAAAACCTCATCAGCCAACTCAAATCCGGCGTCCGCGCCCTACACGCCCCCGTCAACACCCTGTGCGCAAACTGGGCGTACATGACCATGGCCGCGCTCGCCTGGAGCCTGAAAGCCTGGAGCGCGCTACTGCTACCAGTCACCCCGCGCTGGACCGAGCGCCACAACGAACAACGCCGACGCCTGCTCACCATGGACTTCCGGACCTTCCAAACGGCGTTCATCGAGATCCCCGCCCAGATCCTCACGACCGGACGAACCGTACGCTGGCGCATCCTTGCCTACAACCCATGGCTCAGCGCGTTCTTCCGCCTCACCGACATCCTCTAACCACCCCGCCGGAGCGGCCAACGCGACCACCCCAACCACAACCCCACCCCAGCAACCACCGGCCACACACGCCGGCGCATCACCGACCCCAAACAACGCGTCAAACCGCCTCACACGACCCGTCCCCCACACCAACCACGAGCCCGAGCAGCACCCGACTCCTTCCTCAACGGCCCCTACGGCCTCGCTGAGGCCTCGCCGGTCCATCCCGGCCAGTGAACCCGCCTCATACCGCCCGATCGCTTGTTTTAGGGTTAGCTTGATGGAGCCGCTATGTTGGCGGTACCCGCCGTGGTGGCCGAGTCGGATGAACAGCGGCGCGGCTTGGACGTGCATCGGGACGGGGCCTCGCGCTCGCGGCCGCCCTTCCCGTGGACGTGGAGGCGGTCTTGCCGCGCGTTGGAGCGCGGGCGGCGCAAGATCCCGGGCGCGCAGGCCGCGCAGCCAGCGGAGCGCAGCTCGCAGTCCCGAGGATCGGCTTACGGGGCGGGGTCTAATGTTCGGTCCTGAGCCACCGTCTGTGGCGATTGACCGCTCGCCCTCGCGCCACCGTTGCGGCTATCGTGGGCGAATCGCTTGCTTCTCGCACGACCGCTGAGCGCGCTGGTGCGGGCTCGCCCGCCTGTTCGCTCGTCGCCTGCTCATGGCGGCACCCTGAGTTTCGTCATCGGATGACGGAGGCGGCTCTCTGCGCCCGAACGGCGCAGTGGGTCTGACCAGCGATCCCGCTCGGGACGGCGACCTGCTGTCCGAGCTCCATTTCCCTTCGCGCTCGATGCCGAAGGGGTGAGTGCACAGGAGCAATTCGATGAGCAACATCACCAACTATCGCGCGGGCGTCCCCTGCTGGGTTGACACCCTCCAGCCCGACCCGAAGGCCGCCGTGCAGTTCTACGGCCCGCTGCTGGGCTGGACCTTCGACACGCCGGTGGCGATGCCGGATGGTCTAGCCGGCGAGTACCTGGCGGCGCGCTGCGACGGCCGCCTGGTCGCCGGGATCGGCCAAGCCCCGCCAGGGCTCCCGTCGGCGGTCTGGACGACCTACGTCGCCGTCGTGGACGTCGACGCGACCGCCGCTCGTGTGGGCGGCGCCGGTGGCGGCATCATCGTCGGGCCCATCGCCCACGGGGGTGAAGGCCGCTTGGCTGTCTTGACCGATCCCGTCGGCGTCGCGTTCGGGATCTGGCAGGCCGGGGTTCGGCGGGGTGCCGAGCGGGTCAACGAGCCGGGTTCGTGGACGATGAGCTCGCTGCACGCGCGCGACTGCGAGGTGTCGGCGAGGTTCTATGGGGAGACGTTCGGCTGGCGGCTGGAGAGCGCCCCTCACGCCCCGATCGCGTTCTGGCGGCTCGACGGGCACGTCGGGGGCGAGCCCGGGCAACCCATGCCCCGCGATGTGGTCGGCGTGCTCGCCCCAATCGACGCAGACGATCCGACGCCGCCGCACTGGAGCGTCGCGGTGTTGGTAGCCGATGCCGATGCGACCGCCCGACAGGCTGCTGAGCTCGGCGGGACCGTGCTGCTGGCGCCGACGGACACGCCGGGGTTCCGTCGCGCGGTCGTCGCCGATCCGCAAGGCGGCGTCGTCGCCATCACCGCACGGGTCACGACGTTCTGAGCCGACCGCGGCCCGTGGGCCCGGTGCCCGCGGGCCGCGGCTCGTTCCGCATAAAAGGGTCCCCGAACTGAAGCTGTTCGCTCATCGCTCCCAGCGCTACGACGAACTCGTCAGGTACGCGACTGCGCAGCTTCCGCGTCGCGTGTCCGGATATCCAGCCAGCAGTTGACGGAGCGGTGGTGGGCGGCGGCGCCCGTCAGCGGCGCCCTTGAATCGGGCTTGCTATGCGGACGCCGAGACCGTTGCCAGTGGCGCGCACTCGGCGAATACTTCGACGAGTCGCTTACGCTGAGATGCGGCGGTGGTCGGGCCGTTGTCCTGCCAGCGTTTGGCGGCAAGGCCCTGCATCAGCGTGTCGAACGTCGTGCGAGCTTCGACGGCTTCGGCGTCGGTCGGGGAGTTCGCGAGCAGAAGCCCTTCGGCTGCCCACAGAATGCTGCGGCTTCGGCGTCGAACAGCTTTACCTTGCGGAGCTCCTCAACCAGACCGCGAACTGCTTTGTAAGCGTCGTAGCGGGTTGTGCGGGTGCTGTCCATGACCTGCTCTCTTCGCTTGAAGGCTTGAAGATTCGGAGGGTGTTCATTGACTGTAGGAGGTATCGGCACGCTGACCGGAGCACTTGCGGCCGGATTTCGATCCACGAAGACCGCTTGAGCGGTCTCCGGCCCGGATTCCAAGACGATCGCGGCCTTGAGCCAACACCAGCGCGCGGAGTCTCGCCGGGCGCCTGGACCGGTCGCGGTGATCGCGCGGAGGGGGCCCCGCTACGTCAGAGAACAGATACTCTCTTAAGTAGACTGGGGGTGTGGCTTCAGAGAACGCGCTGCGGAACCCGGGTATAGCGGTCCGCCCGTTTCGGGGTCGACTGAGAACGAGCGGATTCGTAGCAGGCGTGAACACGCTGACGTTCGATGTCGACAGCTGCTATCCAGCCGCAGGCGAGAACCCTACGGGCATCGACTTCGCCGCCACCGTCACCTACTCCACGACCGTGCCGTCGAGCACGACCACCACGACTACCGTGCCGTCGAGCACGACCACTACGACCCTTTGCCCGATTTGCAGTCTTTAGTGGGTCACCACGGGTCTGGTGGTCGAACTCTGGCTCCGTAGCCAGGTGTACGTCGGGGTCTCGAGGGCGGGCGGCGTTGCAGGTCCGTGCGTCGTGACTGCGCAAGGCACCGGCACCAGCCGGCGCGAGGTGTCCAACGCGCGCGCAGCGGTCCGGACGCGCGTGGAGCGCGGTCCGGATCGCTGTGCGCGGAGGACGTCAAGAGGCGGTCGCTTGCTGTTGGCTGCCTGCGGACGTCGCGATCTGTCGCGTCATGTTTTCGATCGTCATACCCATGCTGCGCAGGGTGTCGAGCTGCACTCTGGCCGCGGCGGAGGGGTCGAGGCTCTGGGCCGCCAACAGCACGGTCAGCGCGGCGAGGAGCGGGCCCCACGGATCGACGGGGTGGCGCATGCCACCCACGATGACCCAGCCGGGGCCGTCGACCGCCACGCCTCCGACGAGCGTTACGGAGATCTCTCCGCCGCGCACAGGACTGAGTACCGGGGACTGCCCGCCGGGGGGCACGCGGAAGGTCGCGATCGCCACCCCGTTGTCGCCGACCGGGACGTGCAGGAGGCGGCCGCCGCTCGGCACAGCGCCGCCCTCGATCGAGTACCAGCTCTCGAAGCGCTCGGTCGGGTAGCCGCCCATCACGTCGAGCGCCTGGACGTCGGACGCCTCATCGGCCGTGAGGACGAATTCGTCCACGTCGGATTGGTCCCATGCGCCGGCCGGTGTGACGCTTGCGATTGGGGTCGGGTCGATGAACGCGTTCTCGCTAATAAGGAACGCGTCGGTCTCGAGCTCGGTGGGGCCGTCGCCGCCGGGAGCGGCGTCAAGGACGTACCAGGCGGTGACGCTCATCGGCCCGCTGCCCGTCTGCGCGACGAGCGCGGGATCGCCCGAGGTGAAGTCGCCGACGGCCGAGCCGCTCACGCTCCAGAAAGCGAAGCTCGCCGACCGCTTCGGATCGCTGGGGGTAGGATAGTTCACCCCGATCGATCCGGGCGCCTGCGCCGGATAGCCGCCCGTCACGGCGCTGGGCGGCGGTGGGCTCCCGATCTCGATCGCGCTTCCGGTGCCGATCCGGCGGCGCCGGGGGATGAACATCTCATAGGTGGTGGTGACGATTGCCATGGTGTTGTTGCTCCTCGGTTTGATCGATCGCCGGCCGCAGAGCGCCCCTATTTGGGCGTCCTGCGGCCGGCCTTGACTGCGCCTCGTCCTAGTCTCGAGCGCCGCCGGTCGAGGCGGCGTTTGGCTGATCGCTCCTCGCTCCGGTTGATACGAGAGACGGCGCGGTCATATTCGGATTCGCTGCAGCTGTCAGGGGCCGAGAGGGCTCGGGGGGGTGATGATCCCGGCAGGCGCGACTTTGAGCACGTGGCACGGGTTGTAGGGGTGCGAGCCTGGGCCGCAGTGCGGCGGAAGGGGCCCGGTCGGTATGGGGATAACCACGCTCACCGGCGTGGTGCAGTCAATGCCCCATTCGTTCTTGCTGCACACGCGCACCTCGGCGGGGCCAGACTGACCTGACCCGACGAGTGCGGGCTGTCCGCTTACCTGAAACGTCCAGCTCCCGCCTGAGAGGATGGTTTCGGGGGAGTCGGCCCAACTGGGGTCGCCGTAAAAACTGCGCGGGTCGCCCGGCATGGCGCTCCATTGGCCGCCCGGGTCGCCATAGAGCACCTGCAGGAATAGATCGGTCACACCGTCCGGTTGCCACGCGCCGCAGGTGGCATAGACATCCCCCGCCCGCTGATCGCTGCCCGGCGGCTCCCAGAAGCTGCACCCGAGTGGCTGGGGCGGCGGGCTGCCATGACTGAAGGTGAACGTCAGGTAGTTCGCGTCTACGCTGGTTGCGAGATCGAGGGTTGGGGTCAGGTACTCGTTCGGGGCCGGCTTTAGCTGGTTGGAGCTGAGCTGTTGAGCGACGGTGTCAAGCTCCGTGTTGGCGCTCGCGATCGCTCCGGTCAGGTCCATGCCCGTGTCGCTCAGCGGCACGACCTCGTTGTCGATGAGGTTTTCGAGTTGGCCGCTGGCGTCGACGGCGTTCGCCCCGATATTCGCCGTGGTGGCGTGGGCGTTGGAGAATCTGACGACGGCCGACGCTAGGCTGATCGGGCCGGATGGCGACCCGCTGCCATCGTCCGCGATTGTCGGGTCCACCTGGAGCGTGACGTCGATCTCCAGATCGAATGCGGCGTAGAGTTCGGGGTCGGTCGGTTCGCTGGGGGCGTCGAACGCGATGGAGTTGCCCGGCACCGCGAAGGTCAGGTGCAGCTGGCCGGGGGCGGCGGGGTCGATCGCCTGGGCCTGAAGATCACCGATCGTCGGGATCTGGCAGCTGTCCCAGTGCACCTCCGGAATTAGGCTCTCAAGGTCGCTGCAGACTGGGCTCGTCGTGCTCTTCGTTGGATCGACCTTAGTGACCTTCGTCCAGTCGCTGGCGAGGAGCGCTCCGAGGCTCGAAGTCGGCGACGGCGTCACGTCCTGGAGTGGCCCGTTGGCCGGAGCGAATTTCAGCTGGATCGTTCCAGGCCAGCCGGAGGCGCTCGCGATCCCAGGGGCAGCTAGAGCAACGACGCCGACGATGCTCGCGCATGTCGCGAGAGCGGCGAAAGCGAAACGAAATGGTCGAAACATGATGATCTCCCTTGTGATAATCAACTAGCGGTGCATTAGAAACCGCGGCCGGTGTGTGTAAATGCTCCCGAGAAGCCGCTTCCAACTCGAGAGGGCGTCAGCGGGCTATTCGGCCCTCTTTCGGACTCAGCGGTGATCCTTGATGCTGGTGACGGTATCTCTCGCGTTTGGCGTGGCTTTGACCGCTGTATGGCCCGCGTCGCGCCGCTGCGTGCCCGAGTCGAGCATCGCCTCGAGCGCGGTGTTGAGCTCGAGCCAGCCGTAAAAGCCGCGGCCGTCTCCAGAGGGCGCGGTCAGGGTGCCGCGGATCACGGAGTGCTCGATCGACGCGTCGAGGATCAGACGCTGGGTCTCGTTGAGCTGCATGGCAGCCAGTGTCGCCGCGCTTGGCGCGCGCCGCATTGGCCCCGGGGGTTCAATGTTTTGCGCGCGGGGGTTCTAGGAAATGGCCGCCCTCGTGGCGAACGGGTCCTCGTGGCCGTCGCCGAGACGGCTGCTGAGCGCGGTGGCGAGTTGCCCGCGGCGGGTGATTTCGAGCTTGCGGTAGGCCCGGTTGAGGTGGACCTTGGCGGTCCTGGTCGTGATGAACAGCGCCTGCGCGATCTCGCGATTGGTCATGCCCTCGGCCGCGAGCCTTGCGACGCGTAGCTCCCCAGCGGTCAGTGAGTCGCGTCCGGTGATCGCGTCACGCCTTGGTTTCGCGCCCGCTGCGAGCAGTTCCTCGCGCGCTTGGTTGGCGATCCGCCGCACGCCCAGCCGGTGAGCGAGATCGAGCGCTTGCTCGAGCTGCTCACGCGCCTGGACGCGCTGGCCGCAGCGACGCAGCGCGGCGCCGTGATCGGTCAGCGCACGGGCGAGCTCGACGGGAGCTTGGGAGTTCTGCAACGTTTTCACCGATTCTGCGAGGAGCGCGAGCCCGGCCGCTCCGCCGTGCACCAGCCCGCACGCGCGTAGGGAGATACCCAGCGTCCGTGGGCGCCCGAACTCGCGCGCGAGGTCCAGCTGCTCGTCCGCGAGTCGGTGCGCCTCCTCGGTGTTGCGGAGCGCGGCGTGGACGAGCGCCGCCTCGGCGCGCCACAACGTGGCGCTGGTCGAGAGCCCGAGCCGGTCGCATCGCTGCCCACACTCCAGGAAGTCGCCAAGCGCCTCCTGCAGCCGGCCCTGGGCGACGCGCACCCGGCCGCGTGCCAGCAGAAACCTCACCATCTCGACCGAGCGCGACGCGCGCGGATCGACGAGTTGGTCCAGCATGTCCTGTGCCTCATCGAGCGCGTCGCGCTCAATGAGCACCAGGATCAGTTCGGTGACGGCGTGGATCCGGCGGATGTCGTGCGCTTGCTCCAGCACCCAGCGCGCGTCTGCCTCGGCATCGGCCAGCTCACCACAGTCGCACGACGCCCACGCCCGAAACAGGGAGACGCTGACCATCGCCTGCATCGCGCCATGCCGGCGCGCGGCCACGAGCAAGTCCTCGCACAGCCGCGCCAACACGTGGTGGCCCTCTACGAGGATGAGCGTAGAGATCAGCGGAATGCAGATCTCGAGCGGTGGCGGATACGGCTCGTACGCCAGCGCCCGCTGCGCCAGCTCCAGCGCCTCGACGCCACGGTTCCCTCGCGCCGCGTAATGGGCCAACATCACAAGGAGGTGCACCGGTGGGTCGACCAATGTCATCAGGCGGCCGCGTAACGTCTCGGCACGCCGCAACGCGGCCGGCGCGGTGCGCTCATCCATCATTCCGACGGTCGCGATCCCGGCCTCGGCCGTCAACGCCATCCCGGCGTCCCTGTCGTCCACGGCTGCAAGTAGTCGCTCGAGCACCTCGACCGCGCGCTCACCCCGATCGGTGAGGTTATACGCGTGCGCGAGCACAGCGCAGGCGAGGATCAGCGTGCCGAGATCCTCGCCGGCCGCGGCGAGCGCCTGCTCGAGGTGCGCGATCGCCTCGGGATGCCCGGCAAGCCACTCGGCCATTCCCAATGACACCAACAGGGCCGGGCGCTCACCGGCCGCTGGCGGCTCTAGCAGCGCGCGGCGCAGATAGCCGGCGGCGACCTCGGGCGCGCCGCGCTCCCGTGCCTCGCGCGCCGCGTCGCCAAGGCGCTGCGCTACCCACCCGTCCCCAGCCGGGCCGCACGCAAGCAGATGCGCAGCAACCCGCGCCAGCGCTCCCTCGCCTCCACCGTCGTCAAGAAGCGTTGCGGCACGACGGTGCGACACCCGACGCGCGCCCGGCGTGATGTCCTCCCGAACCGCAGCGCCAACCAACGGATGAAAGAACTCAAGCGGCCGCGCGGGCACGAGGATCTGCGCCGCCGCCAGCCGATCCGCAACCAGCTCGGCCGCAACTGGCTCCAGCTCAGCCAGCTGCGCTGCGACCACGACCTCCGCGCCGGCGCCGAGGACCGCGACCGCACGCGCCAACGCGACCGCGTCGGCGCCCATCCGCCCTAGCCGCGCGAGCACTGAGGGCCCGACCGCACCCGGCGCGATCCGCCGCAGTGCCGCGATACTTTCGCCCCGCGCCGCCAGCCCCTCACCGCCCGCCGCCGCCAACAGCTCGCGCACAAACAAGGGATTCCCGCCACTCAACTCCCAGCACGCAGCACAGAACCCGTCATCAGCATCCTCATCCGACTGCGCGCGCACAATTCCACCAACAGCAGCGGCACTCAACGGCCCAAGCACGATCCGCTGCACCCCACCATCGCTTACCAGCTGCTTGAGTTCGCTGCGCTCACCCCCGGGATCGCTCGAGCGCAGACCCACTACCAACAGCAACGCCAGATCCCCCGCGCGCCGCGCGACATACCCAAGCCACGCCAGCGACGGATCATCAACCCACTGCAGATCATCGACCAGGACCGCCAGTCGGCCGCGCTCAGCCCTATTCGCCAACAGCCAAAACAGCCCATGGACCGCCGCGAACCGGTCCGGCGGCGGCTCGTCCTCCTGCACCCCCAACGCCCGTGCGCCCACCGCTGCGACACCCTCAAGCAACTGACGCCGGTCCCCAGGAGAAGCGGCGCGCAGCATCGGCTCAAACAGCTGACGCGCGACCCCAAACGCGATCTCCGCCTCAAACTCCGACCCCCGCGCCCGCAACACCCCAAACCCACGCGCCCGCACCGCGGCACCCACCGCCGCCAACATCGCGCTCTTCCCAATTCCGGCCGTACCCTCAACCACAACTACGGCCCCGACCCCGGAGCCCACCCGATCAAACACCTGATCCACGCGTGCCAGCTCAGCCTCACGCTCGAATAACCCCGCAACAGTCACCTGGGCCTCCCGGTCTGACAGACACGTTAGGACTTGCACGTAAACCGTAACGCACATGACGTATCGCGGCGAGAGATTGACTGCATCCACCCACCGCCAGTAGGGTCGTTGGTAAGAAACGTGTCACCAGCCGCAAACGAGCCGGCGTTATGGACCCTCTCGGCTTGCCGTGGTCACACTGGGTGGCGGCCGATCGCTTGATCGTAGGCGTGCTGGGCGTCGGCGAGCGCGATGCGAATTCGTGGGCGACCGCTGCGAGCAGCGCGTTCGGCAGCGACTGGTCGACTTCGGTGCGCGCGATCCAGTAGCACGGGGCCCGGGAAGGGTAGCGAGTCATGTGGGTGTCCCGGTCGGTCAGCCTGATGCTGCGGAGGTCACGAGTGGGGGTTGCGACCACAAGTCTGCGAAATCCAACAGTTACCGTTAGTCGCTGTTCGCGACGAGCCGCGATCCGAGCCTGCGTGGTTCGGCGGTCTTCGTTTCTGCGCTCGCTTCAGCATGCGCGTTTGCAGGACTTTTGTGGTTCCGGGGCTTGTCTTCCCGTGCGGCGGGATGCCAGAGCCGCGTGGCCAGACGGGTTTGAGTTCGCCGGGTCGACGCGGTGGTCGGCGAAGCCGCGGTGGGAACGCTCGCCCCGACAGCGACTAACGAGAACGCCGTGGGCAGACAGCAGGATTCTCCTGTCCGTGCAGCGACTGATGGGACGGCGACTAACGCTTAGAAGCCCTATGGAGGATGCTGAGCCGAGACGTCGAAGGCCGGACCTCGAACGCATTATGCGGGGGTTTGACTGGCCGGAGGTGGGCTCCGGCTGACCCCATACGAAGGAGGCCCGGCCGTGACCGGAACGATGACATGGGCCGCGATGGATGTCCACGCGCGCTCTACCTATGCCGCGTCGCTGGATGTGATGACCGGCGAGCTGACACGCCGGCGGTTCGATACCGGCGCGGTCGAGCCGGTGGTGGAGTGGCTGGCCGGGTTGCCGGGGCCGGTCCGCGCGTGCTACGAGGCTGGACCGACCGGGTTCGGGCTGTACCGGGCGGCGGGGGCGGCCGGGATCGACTGCCAGGTGATCGCACCGAGCAAGACCCCGCGCGCGCCCGGCGATCACAACAAGTCAGACCGCCGCGACACCGACCTGCTGTTGCGTCAGCTGATGGCCGGCGCGCTGACGCCGGTCGCGGTCCCATCGCCCACGTTCGAAGCGGCCCGCGATCTGGCACGGGCGCGCGAGCAGATCAGAGCGGACCTGATGCGTTGCCGCCACCGCCGTCTCGAAGCTGCTGCTACGCCACGGCCGCGTGTAGGACCGCAAGGCCTGGACGCAAGCGCACGCGCGCTGGCTGGCGGCGCAGAGCTTCGAGCAGCCCAACACCGAGCTGGCGTTCATCGACAACCTCGCCGCCGCCGACGGGCTCACGGCGCGCAAACAGGCCCTCGACGAGCGGCTCTCCCGCGTCGCGCTCGAGCCCGAACTCTGGCCGCTGGTCTCCCGGTTTCGCGCGTTCCGCGGGCTGGACACGCTCTCGGCGCTGATCATCGTGCTCGAGGTCGCGGACTTCACCCGCTTCGCGCGCGCCGTGCAGCTCGGCTCATGGCTCGGGCTCGTTCCCTCCCGCGAGCAATCCGGCGAGCACGACCGGCACGGAGCGATCACCAAGACCGGCTCCAAGTACGCCCGGCGGATCCTCGTCGAGGCCGCCTGGCACTACAGCCCCCAGACTCATCACAACCACTGCCGTAGATGAACACAGCGGCACACGTCAGAACTGTCCATTTTCTGCGTTATACTTAACGCAGTAGCTAGAGGAGACCTCGCCGGGTGAAGCGTGTGTTGGTGGCTGCGGCAACAGTCACCAAACTCCTCTGGGATTGCAGAAGCACTCCGCCCGTCAGAGCCACGATTCGTCGGACATTCCAGAAGGAAGCTGGCCCTCGGTCCCGACGAAATCTCTTCCTGCGAATATACCTGACACTGTGTGCGCTAGTTTGCACGCTTGATATTTTATGGCCGTTTTGCAGGCACTTGTAAGCGACTGGCCTGGCCGTAGCCGCCCGAATCGGTAGTCACCATTGGGCTCCCGGGCACGGTGCAAATGAAAGCCTCTTCTCACTCATTCAGGGTTCGAATCCAAGAGCGGAGCAATTCAACGCCTAGCCCTAGCTTGCGCTTACGCCATCCCACCCGCCGGGCGTGCGGCCTGGTGGCGACGGTTGAGCACGTCGGCGATCTCGTCGATCTGTTTGGGCCGTGGGGCGGCGTAGCGTGGCGGTGGTGCGCAGGTCGACGTCCCCGAGTCTGGCGGAGACGGTGTGCATGGCACGCCGGCCTCGAGGCAGTGGGTGGCCCTCAGTAGGCGCGCGCAGCGCGCGCGGGTGCGCGGGCCGCTCGGGCACGCCGGCCGCCTTGCAGCTGCGCCGCACGAGCCGATGTACCCGACAGCAGAGAGCGGAAGGGTCTCCTCACGTCCGTGGCGGTAGCGGCGCACAAACAGCGGCTGGTCGTCGAGCAGCGCGACCCCACGCGCGAGCGGGTGGACTTGAGCCAGTCCTCGAGCGCCTGCTGCGCGGCCTCCGGGACGGGGGCCTCACGCTCGCGGCCGGCCCTTGCCGCGCACGAACAGGCGATAGTGCCAGGCGTTCGACCGCAGGCGGCGGAGATCCCGGGCGCGTAGACCGCGCAGCTCGGCGGAGCGCAGCGCGTAGTCGCGTTTGCCGGCGAGCTTGCGGCGGTCCGGGACGCGCAGCAGGTTGGCGTAGTCGGTATCGGTGAGCGTCTCGGGCGGGCCCGGGCTCGTGGCGCGGGACCCGTACGCCCTCGATCTGATCCTCGCGTTCGACGTCGCGCGCGAGCGCTCGGATCATCGATATATACAACGCGCGTGGTGGCCGGCGCCGCCGGGCGCCCGCCGCGACGCAGCCGTGGCCATGTGGCGGGCGTAGGCAGCGATCGCGTCGGTATCCACGTCCCCGACGAGCGGCGGGCGGCCGAGCTCGCCTGCGAGCCAGTCGCCGAACGCGCGGAAGATCGCGGCGTACTCCCAGCGCGTGCCAGCCGAGGCGGCGCGGGCGGCGATCCGCTGCGCCTCGCCGAACAGGTTGCGCTGCTCGATCTCATCCGGCGCGGCTGTCGCGATCGCGGCGGCGTAGGCGAGTTCGCCGGCGACGGCGTCGGGTGCCGCGGCGGCTAAGCTGCTCGCAAGGTCCGACGCTGATCCCAAGGATAACGACGGCCTGGGAGCTCGAGAGGTTCGGCCCGGCGCGCGCGGGCCACTCGTGTTCATAAGCCACGACTCGCGCGATGCCGAACTGGCCGAGGCGTTCGGCAAGCTCCTTTCCAGCGTCAGCGCTGGCATGCTGAAGAGCTTCCGATCATCTGATCGCAAAGGCGTTCAGGGGATCGACTTCGGTGTTGAGTGGTATCCGGAGCTGATGAGAAAGCTCGATACCGCCTGCGATGTTGTCTGTTGCTCACGCCGCGCAGCCTCGGCCGACAGTGGATCCTGTACGAGGCCGGCGTGGCGAAGGGCAAACTCGATATCTCGGTTCATGGTTTGGCGTTGGGCGTACCGCTCGCCAGCGTCAGCATTGGGCCGTTTGCGCAATTTCAGAACTGCGATGACAGCGCTGACGCCCTGACGAAGCTCGTCGAGCAACTGATACGGCGACTCCCAAACGCCGAACCCGATCACGAGACTGTCATGGGTCAGGTGACGACGTTTAAGACCAAAGTCCACGAGATCCTCGCCACCGAGGGCGAGTCCGAGGGCGATGCCGACATCGCCACGGGCGTCGCTTCCAGCGCCAAGCTCTTCGAAGAGATCAAGGTCATGTTCCAAGATCTTCCGTCGCGGATCGAGTCTGTGGGTGAGACACGCCGCTTCCGCGGGCGACGGCTTCATCCCGGCATGCTGGAAGAGTTCGTGATGATGTCAACGCACAGGGGCGAGCCGGATGTCGCCGTGACCGTCCTGATCATGACGTCGTTCCTACGCGACGATGTGCCGTGGCTCTACACGATGGCTGTCGAGTTGTATCGAGCCTCGCTGGCGGGGGATCGCGCCGCCATGCGGCGGGCGTACCGTGCCTTCGTGGGGGACGCGGAATCGCTGGAGCGGGGACTATTCATGCATGAGCTGATGGGACCATCACGCCGCGAGGTCGCCGTGCTGATGCACGAGCTTCCGCGCTTCCTACATCAGTTTGGGCCGGAACTCGGACAATCTGCGGACGACGAAGGTGCCGAGCGTGGGTCGTAGTCGTAGCCTGGGTCTGACGGGGGGCCGTGAGATACAGTTCCTCCTCACTGGCCACGCCGTCCCCAAGAGAACGCCGCGATCGTCAGGTCTCCGAGAGCAAGACCTGAAATGGGATGACGCCAGCTTCGATCCCGTCGATCTGGACGCTGACGCTGTGCGTGCCAACAGACTTGGTGATTAGGCGGAGCACGCCCGTGGCAGTGAACGTTCCTTCCCAGCCCTCAGCGTGGTACTCGCCGAGGCGTGGTGTTATCTCGAAGCTCGTCGGCTCGCCTACCGGCTCGAGCGTCGGTCCACGAAGGACGAACCTTAGCTCGAACGTCCGGTCTGCCTCGCTCTCCGCGAATCGCAGGAGAACTGCGAAGGCGACCGGAAACTACGCTGGGAGCTGATCGAGCCCGAACACATCAACGCCGCCACCAACGAGGTCGAGGAGACCGCTCTCGGGATCAGTCTCCGCAAAGCGCGCTAGAAGCGCCGCCTGAATTCTCACGCGATGGCTGTGGAGAGTAGACGCAACCCAGACTCCCGCTGAGCGCGCCGGGTCGCCTCGGCCAGCTCACGCTCCTGTCCGGCCGATTTCGAACGGACTTGCCCGGTGACAAAGTCGACCAGCACGGTGACGTGGTTCTCGCGAGCCGTAGACAGCTCACGCGGTGCTTGAACGGATCGCTCAGTCATCGCATTCTCCATACGAAGTCTAGTGCTCGCTTTCGCCTGCCGCCTATGGTTCAAAGACGCTCAATGAGGTTGGCAGAAGGGTCGGACGGCTTCCCGGCGCCAGCTGGGCCAGGCAACGAACCTGGGGAGCGTGGCGGACGGGCTAGGTACCGTGGCCGTTGCCCGTCGCGCGCATGGCGTTCTCGGCGGCGGTGACGACCTCGTACAAGGCGTCGGCCGCAGCGGCCATCTGCTCGCCGAGACGGTCGAGGTGCCGGCGCGCGGCGGCCAGCTCGGGATTCCGACCACAACTCTGCGAAAAACAACGGTAAGCGTTAGTCGCCGTCCCATTAGTCGCTGCACGGACGGGAGAATCCTGCCGTCTGCCCAGGGCGTTCCCGTTAGTCGCCGTCCGGTTCGTCGCCGTCCGGTTAGTGCAGTGGCAGTCGTCATCGCGGGGGCCGCTTCCGCCGTCCGATGGGGCTGGCCGCGGGGCGAAGATAGAGCGCCATTGCAGGGAGTTCTCGCCTATGCTGCCGGCACCTTGGCGCCGTAATGGGCTCTATCCCCAACAGCCACTAACGGTAACTGTTGGTTTCGCAGAGTTGTGGTCGGAACCGTGCGTCACGAACGCTGAAGGAGGCATCGTGTAGGAGGTCCTTTGAAGGCGGAGCTGTGCGAGAGATGGAGGACAGTTGGCCCTCCAGCGTCGGCTTGCGGGAGCAGGCGCTAAACCACCCTGTGCTGCGTTGGCTGAAGACCGTCGTGGTGAGCGACAGGGAAAAGGCGTGGCTTTGATCGCGTCAGGTGGGGACCAGGAAGACGTCCCAGAAGCGCTCGGCCCGGCAAAGTGCCGGGGCGGGCGTCGCCGTTGAAGCGTCGAAAACCTTAGATGGCATCGAAATCGAGGTCCTGGTTCTTCCCTCGAGATAGAGCTTGGCGGGTGCCCGTGTATTGGCCAAGCGGTGTCCGGCGTAGAGGCGGCGTGAGCCTGGTCTGCGGCTCTTGCACGGAACGTGAGAAAGCGAGCGTCGATACGGCGACCAGGGTCGCAGGCCCTGAAAGGTCGCGAGAGGGAGCGTGCCGAGGCAGAAACCGAAGGCACTGAGTACCAGTCGCGGCGCTCGCTGGCGGACCGGCCTGTAGTAGCCGAGAAGCCGCTGCTCGCTGGGGTGGCGGTGGAGCAAAGGGGCCGGCTCACCAGGAATGTCGATTCGATCAACCGGGGCGTCAGCCTCGGGAGGAAGCGGAGATGAACATCCCAAAGCCAGAAGAGAAGCCGTTTGCGATTCCCAAGTCGATGGTCTGGGAGGCGTACCGGCAGGTTGCGGCTAACAAGGGTGGCCCGGGAGTGGACGGAGAGGATCTTGAGCAGTTCGAGGCCGATCTGAAGAACAACCTCTATCGGATTTGGAATCGGATGAGCTCGGGGTCCTACTTCCCGCCCCCGGTAAGGGCGGTGGAGATCCCCAAGCCGCATGGCAACGGGGTCCGTGTGCTTGGTGTGCCGACGGTCGCGGACAGGGTTGCGCAGACGGTGGTGGCCATGTATCTGGAGCCGTTGGTGGAACCGAGGTTCCACCCGGATTCCTATGGCTACCGTCCGAGCGTGTCGGCCCATGACGCGCTTGAGACATGCCGGCAGCGGTGCTGGAGGTACGACTGGGTGATCGATCTCGATGTCCAGAAGTTCTTCGATACCGTTCCATGGGACCTCGTGGTCAAGGCGGTCGAGGCGATCACTGACGCCCGCTGGGTGCTGCTGTACATTAAGCGGTGGCTTGCAGCGCCGCTCCAGCGTCCGGACGGCACCCTTGAGCAGCGGGATAGGGGAACCCCGCAAGGGTCGGCGGCCTCGCCGATCTTGGCGAATCTGTTCATGCATTTCGCGTTCGACACGTGGATGACCCGGAACTTCCCGGGCTGTCCGTTCGAGCGTTACGCCGACGATGGTGTCGTGCACTGCAGGAGCAGGCGGCAGGCCGAAGACGTGCTTGCCGGGATCGCCACGCGGATGGAAGAGGTGGGCTTGAGGCTTCACCCGGACAAGACGCGAATCGTCTACTGCAAAGACGGCCAGCGCCGGGCCGAGCATGAGCACACCTCGTTTACCTTCCTCGGGTTTACCTTCCGGGCACGGAAGGCGCGGAATCGGGGAGGCGGGTACTACACCGGCTTCCTGCCCGCAATCAGCACCGAGGCGCTCAAAGCCAAAGGCGCCGACCTCCGCTCGAAGCGGATCCACCGGCACACCAACCTGACCCTGGACGACCTCGCGCGATGGCTGAACCCCATCGTGCGCGGGTGGATGAACTATTACGGCCGGTTCTACCGGTCGGCAATTGCTCCCCTCCTGCTGCGCATCAATGCCTACCTGAGGCGCTGGGCTGGGAAGAAGTATCGGCGACTACGGACCTACCACCGATTCAAGCGGTGGTGGGCCGGGCTCCTCGAAAGAGATCCCGGCCTGTTCGCCCATTGGCGTTGGGTCCGTGCTTACTGACCGGCTGGTGAGAAGAGCCCGGTGACGGGAGACTGTCACGCCGGGATCTGCGGGAGCCGGGGGCTGCAACGCCCCCGGCCACCCTACCCGGGTGGGCGGATGGCGGCGCAGCCGGGGAGCCTTGGCCGCAAGCCCATAGCGCGCCAACTCCGCCAGCCGCCGCGCCGGCACCAGCGCGCGCGCCCGCTCGCCATCAACCCCGACCCCGTGGATGTCCCGCACGCGATGCAACGCCAGCTTGAGGTTCGTGCCGGTCGGATCGGCGGGCCCTCTACGCGCTCGCTCGAGCTCCGACGTGCGGGCTCCCTCCGCAACGTCCAGCAGCGCGTCCAGCGCCACGCGCTCGGGGCCCGTCGGGACGGCCGCGAGCGTCTCCCACAGCCGGCTTTCACCGTCGGACCTCGCGCGCGACCAGTCTCGCGAGCGTCGTCACGCGGGCAGCAGCACCTGCTGCCCGCGAAGCCAGCTGGTTGCATCCTCGAAGATCGCCTAGGGGCCGTCGCCAGTGATGTACGCGCGGGCGGCGATCCACTCCTCGAACTCGCCGGCGAGCGCGGCGAAATCCCGCAGCCCCTCGGAAGCCTTGATCTCCTCCGCGTGCTCGAACCGAGTCCGCCTCCGCTCCAGATAACGCGCTACACAAGACGGATCCTCAATCTCGAGCTGGCGCCCCACGTACGCCAGCACCACCGGCGGGACGTCTGTCGGATCAGCCAGAAACGTGCCCAACCATCGGACCGTCGCCAGCTGCAGCGCAAATCCGAGCTGATTCGGCGCGCCGCAGCGCTTAGCAATCAGCTCGCGATCGGCGTCATCCAGGAAGAAGACCCCATCCAGCTCCACCCGCGACGGAGAGCCGTCGAAGCGTCCGTACGCTGCCGCTTCCGCGTCCGACAAGAACTCGACCGGCACACCCGCACGATAGCCACGATAGCCACGATAGCCACGATAGCCACGATCGGATCCCGGAGCCCTTAGATCAGGAGTCGCGACTTTGTAGATCTTCTGGTGACCTGGCCAGAACCCGCGGATTCATTGGGCTTTGGGCCGACCACTGCGAGGATTTGAATAGTCGCGATGCCTTAGCGGCACTTTTCGTTCCTCTGTGCAAAGGTGCTTGGTCAAGGGCCGGTTACGTCCGACCCGGCTGATAGGTCCTCGGGCTGGTGGCGGGCTGACTCTTTTCGTTCCTGTCGACTGGTTGGTCTGACCGAACATTCGTTGTGTCGCCCGTCGCCGTCCGAGGATCTACGGCGTGACTTGATAGGAGCCTGGCAGTTGGCTTGCATTGACAGAGGTATGTCCGCCGGAGATCCGCTTGATCGCTGGTCAAACCAAACGAAGGGACGGTGCAGATGGTTGTGATCGGGGTGGACACGCACAAGGCTTCGCACGCGTTGGCAGCGGTCGACGAGGGAACCGGCCGCGTACGCGGCACGTCCGAGATCAAGGCGACTGAGCCGGGTCATCTGGCTGCGGTGAAATGGGCGCGCGGCCTGGATCCGGAGCGGGTGTGGGCGATCGAGGACTGCCGGCATGTCTCCGGGCGTCTGGAGCAGGCGCTGATCGCGGCGGGCGAGCGGGTTGTGAGGGTGGCGCCGAAGATGATGGGCGCCTCGCGCCGCGGCGAGCGCGAGCGCGGGAAGTCTGATCAGATCGACGCGCAGGCGGTTGCTCGCGCGGTCGTCAAGGACGGCGTCGAGCGGTTCCCCGCCGCCTATCTGGACGCGCGGGCGATGGAGATCCGGTTGCTGTTTGACCATCGCGAGGGCCTGGTTCGGGAGCGGACCCGCTTCCAGAACCGGCTTCGGTGGCATCTGCTGGAGCTAAATCCTGAGCTTGAGGCCGAGCTCGGCCGCGGCGCGCTGTCTGATCTGCGCCAGCTGGAGCGCCTGGACGGGCGGTTGCGGCGGATCGGCACCGGCGCGCGCGTGCGTGTCGCGCGTGAGCAGGTGGCGCAGATCCGTCGCCTGACTCGCGAGGCCGACGAGCTCGAGCGGGAGCTGCTCGAGCTGATCAGGGCCTACCGGCCGAGGCTGCTCGAAGAGCAGGGTTGCGGTGCGCTGAGCGCGGCGCTGTTGATCGGACACACCGCCGGCGCGCAGCGATTCCGTTCAGACGCGTGCTTCGGGCGCCAGTCAGGCACAGCTCCGATTCCGTGCTCCTCCGGGCAGCGAACCCAGCACCGCCTTGACCGCGGCGGGGACCGCCAGCTCAACCGGGCGCTGCACACGATCGCGATCACCCGCGCCCAGCACGACCTGGCCACCAAGGAGTACCTCGCGCGCAAGTAGGCCGAAGGCAAAACCAAGAAGGGCGCGCTGCGCTGCCTCAAGCGCTACCTCGCGCGGCGCTTCTGGCGGCTGCTCGCCGAGCCACCACTCGAACCCGAACAAGCCGCCACAGGCGAGCCCACCAACGCACCGACCGTGGCGGCCACGAACACGCAGGCCGAGCCAGTGCCGCCCACGAACGCGCCGGGGTCAGAGCCCCTCGCAATCCCAGAACGCCCAACTCCCCGTCGAGACGTGAAATGGCCTGGGTTCGACGGAGACTTCGTTTGTAGGTTAAGGATTATAGACAGTGAGTCAATTGATTGATGATGGTGTGTTAGGCGGTGTCGTCAACATCGCTTTGCCTCCTCGACGTTTCCCTTCCGCGATCTTCGCCGGGGGTGTTGCAGCGAAAAGGGGTCCCGCGACCCGGCGACAGGCTTTCCCTGTCTCGACTTCGGCGGAGCACCGCGCGTGACCACCGGGCAGTCAAGGGAGCCGCGTCAGCGGCGCGCGAAGCGCGGGCCGAAGGCCCGACCTTTACGGCCCGGCGGCACGCGCGACCATGATGCCGAGTCGTGGCAGGGGAATCTCGCCCAACCGCCAACCGGCCGTCGGCGATATCCCGGGACGCGTGAGACGGGCTTTGTAGGGAGGGGCAAGGAGGCTGACGGCTAGGTGATGCAGACCATCGGGATCGCCCCCGTGATCGTGCGGTCGACCTCTCGACGGGGAGTTGGGCTGGCTCGGCCAGCGCGGTGGGCGATGGCTCGGCCAGCGTGTTCGCGGGCGCTGGACTCGCGGTCGCTGGCGGATTGTGCGCCGCGCGCGGCCCACCAGTCGCGCTCGTGGTCGGCCGGCGGGCGGTTCCCGAGCGAGGAGTGCAGGCGCACGTGGTTATCACGGCGGGCGGCGTTTAGTTCCGGCTTTGTCGGGTTGAGTGACGAGGTCGTTGCGGCGATCTCAACGGGCGTACTGGATCTCGGGTGCGTTGAAGTAGTTGCGCACGATCTCCGGCTGGCTCTGGCGCAGGCCGAGGAAGCTCGTGAGCGTGTCCTTGAGCGCCGGCTTGGTGCTGGGGCGCTCGTGCAGCGCTCGCATGTGCCGCTTGACGTCTTGGTTGAGGTACTCGTCAGGGTTCAGGTGCGGGCTATACGCCGGCAGGAAGCACAGCTCGATCTGCTCGGTGTGCGCCACCGCCCACGCCTTGAGCTCTTTGGCGTGGTGGGTGGAGTGGTTATCGCAGATCAGGATGATCTTGCGGCCTTGGTAGTCGCCGATCAGTCGCGTGAGGTAGTCGATGAACACCTGCGCGGTGAACTTCCCCTCGAACAGCGAGAAGTGCAGCTGCCCGGAGTTCGACAGCGAGCTGATCATGTTCACCGAGACGTACTTGCCCGAGACCTTCGCGACCGCCCGCACACCACGCGGCGCGTACCCGGCCTGCGGGGTCAAATGCTGCAGGCGCACCCCGGACTCGTCCTGCCACAGGATCAGCGCTCCCTGCGCCTTCGCGCGCGCCTTGATCGCCGGGTACACCTCCTCAAGCCACGCCTCGACGACCACCGGATCGGCCTCCAGCATCCGCTTCACCGGACGCTTGAGCGTGAACCCCCAACGCCGCAGGTAGCGCCCGACCGTCGTGACATCCAGCCGCACCCCGCACTCCCGCTCGATCAACGCCTGCACAGCCGAGCGCGTCCACAACAACCCCGGGATCCGCAACTGATCCGGGAACCGGGTCCGGACCGCCTCCACGATCCGCTGCTGATCAGCGGCCGAGAGCACCATCTGATCCTCAGACGAGCGACCACGCTTGCGCTTCGCCAGCGCCTTCCAGCCACCCCGCCGAAACCGCCGCGCCCACGCACGCACCGCCCGATCGCTCACACCCAGATGCTCCGCGACCTCGACCTGCGTCAACCCATCCTCAAGCATCTTTACCGCCCTGACTCGCAACACCTCTTGCGCGTCCTGCGACAGCGAGCGAGCGTCTGTCTGATCGTCAGTCACCCCGCAATTGTATCAACATGCGGAACTGTTAGCAGCCCACTGTGATAAACCAGGCGACGTACTCGAAGGTCGCGAGCTCGAGCTGGCTGTGGGTGCGCCAGACGCGGTCGGCGATCAGCTCGGTCTTGTAGGAATCCACGAACGACTCCGCCATAGCGTTGTCGTACGCGTCGCCGACGCTGCCCAGCGACGCGAGCACAAGGTGATCCTCGAGGGTCTGGGTGTAGTCGATGCTGGTGTACTGCGAGCCGTGGTCGCTGTGGTGCACCAGCTGGAGCTCCGCGCCGGGCTGGCGGGTCGCGAGCGCCATCCGTAGCGCGTCCAGGACGAGGTCGGTGCGCATATGGCTGGCGATCTGCCACCCCACGATCATCCGTGAGAAGACGTCGATCATGAACGCGAAGAACAACCTTCCTTCCCAGGTCCGCCGGTACGTGAAGTCCCCGACCCACAAGCGATCCGGCGCGCCCGCGGTGAAATCACGGTTCACGAGATCCGGGGACTTCTGCGCCTGCGGATCAGCGATCGTGGTCCGCCACGGCTTCCCGCGGCGTTTGGCGCCCTGGATACCGTTCTCGCGCATCACACGCGCGACCTGGTCACGCCCCGCCGTCTCGCCCTCGCGCACGAGCGCCGCGGCCATCCGCCGGTACCCGTAGCACTCACAGTTGGCGTTGTGGACCTCTTCGATCCTGCCTACGAGGCGCTCGTCCTCGACCGCTCTAGCGGACCGCTGCCCGGTCTTACGCTGGTAGTACGCGGACACCGACACGCCCAGGGTCTCACAGATCGGCTCAACCCCGAAGCGCTCGCGATGCTCATCAATGAACGCACTCACTTCGATCGGTCCGGGTCGAGCTCGCGAGCAAAATACAAGCTCGCGGACTTCAAGATCTCGTTCGCTCTGGGGAGCTCCAGATTCTCTCTGCGCAGCTTGCGAACCTCCTCACGCTCCTGGCCGCTCGGGACCTCGCCACCCTCA
Organism: uncultured Solirubrobacterales bacterium; assembly: GCA_963709135.1. Lineage (GTDB taxonomy): Bacteria > Actinomycetota > Thermoleophilia > Solirubrobacterales > Solirubrobacteraceae > Palsa-465. The sequence continues at coordinate 478,329 of CAVPVI010000023.1, forward strand.
CCGGCGTCGGCCTGCGCCTGACGCACACGCTTACGCAACACCTCCGGCCCGATCCCCAAGTCCTTAGCAACATGCGCAATCGGACGCCCGGACTCCAACGCCAGCCGCACACCGCGGTCCATCAACTCCTGCGGATACTTCGACGGTCTTCCCATGACACGAAATTCCCTTCCCGAGGAGAGAATCCTCGAAATCAGGTCTCCGTCAAACCCAGGGCAGCTCAACGTCGACCGCACGATCACCGGGGCGATCCCGATGCTCTGCATCACCTAGCCGCCAACTCTTTCCCTCTCGCAGCCACCACAACTCCGCCGCGGCCCCTCTCTGCCGCGATTGCCCCACGCGGCGAGAATCGCCGTGCGACGACACCTGCGCAAATCGACGCATACGGGCGCCGACCCCACCGACGCCAACCAACGCGCTCTAAGCTAAGGCCGCTCTGGGAATGTTGCGGCGCACGCCGTCGGGAGCGCCGAACTTCCCCCCCTCCTTGGTTGCGGAGCAAGAGGTTTCGGGTGGGGATGGTGTTGCCCAGTCCGGTGCCAACCGGACCTCATCGCCACAAAGCGGGAGCGGAGCGGCTGTCAAGCGAGCCGCGTCAGCGGTGCCCGGATGGCAGCCCGAAGGGCCGACCTTTACAGCCGCGGAGCGGACGCTAGCCGTAGACCCTCGAATCGCCAAGCGCCGCGATCTGGGATCCGAGCGAACAGTTGTGCCATCGCCGTCGGGTCGATCCACCTCACCAACCCACTCAGAAACCCGCAAATAGCGGATCTCCCTTGACATAGGAGCAACTCTGTGTTCCCCACAGGCCGTGACTGCCCCGCACCGGGACGGGTCACCGACTGGCGCCGATGTCGTGGCTGCCTTCCGCGACGAGCAGCCGCTTCGCGGTCGCCTCCGAGCACGAGCGATCTACGCGATCGGCCGGTCCGCGCCGCAAGGGTCTCGCCGCTGTGCACGGCTACGTCGGTGGGCGCGCTGGTGCGTTGCCGACGCCGCTGGATGTGCGCGACCTTTGCCACGATGATCGTTTGATCGTTTGAGCTGTCGAGACGGCAACGACGATTAGGTCGGAAGTTTTCGCTCTTCTGTCACGTGTATCCGGCGTTCGAGGTGTATCGCTTCGACTGTCAGAACCGTCCACACGACACACTGGAAGAAAGATGGTCCGCAACCGTTTCATCCCACCCGTCGCGCTCGCGCTGATCGCCGTTTGCGCAGCCTCAGCGTTCGCCGCCGGCAGTTCGCTGAAGCTCAGCGGAGCGGCGACGAACGTCATCGGCCATGACTTCAACTGGACCATCAGCGGCTACGCGGGCGACGACGCCAACCGCGTGGTCGCGTGGGAGCAGTACTACGAGCAGTCCGGCTGCGCCCCGACGTACTCCGCCGAGCTCGCGCGCGAATCGCAGCCCGCCAAGTACGGGCTGACGCTGTGGCTCAGCAAGGCCGTCCACGACAGCTACACGCTCGTCGCTCAGTTCGGCGCCGACAACCTCGGCGTGCACGGCATCTGTGCGTACCTGATCAATCGCGCGAACGGCCACACGTACGCGCACGGCGGCGGTTGGTGGAGGAACGTGTCCGGCTCCTCTACCTCGCCAAGTTCGAGCGGCGGGAAGCTGCTTCCGGCCGCAGTCGGTCAGGGGCAGTGCCAGGCCGAGGGGTTCGCCGACCACTCCGTGGTCGCGCAGATTGCGATCGCGAACGCGACCTGCGGCACCGCCGATACCGTCATGCAGGGCGCCGACACCGCGCGCGGCGCGGCCTATAGCAGAGACGGCTTCAGCTGCACGGCGAGCATCGAAGTCGTTCCCGGTTCGAAGTGGGCCTCCGCGTGGGGGAGCACCTACTACGCCTACTCGTGCGCCAACGGCACCGAGCAGGTCGCGTTCAACTGGGGCACCGACTACACATACTGACCGAAGGCGAGCGTGGCACGCGCCGGGCGGCGGGCGAGGTCCCCCTCCCCCCGCCCGCCGCACGATCGACGCGTGCACGGAGACGCCGCGCCGGTCGCGGAGGCCCCTCGTACACGATGTGATCGCTCGGGCGCTCTGCTGCTCCGCCCACCAGCGACCGTCCGTCACGGCTGCCCCTCTGAGAACGTTTGCTTCGCCGAAGCACCCGTCAGGTCTGAGGGCCGTAGATCGCGAAAGCACTCCGCCAACTGAGCGCGCATAGATTAGGCCCTGTAGCTAGGGGCATAGCCGCACGGGAGCCTCAAAGCTCCTGACGTCTGCGCTTCGCTAGGTCAGTCGCCCGCGCGCAAACCTAAAGGTGCTGCGCCGCGATCTCGCCGACTCCGGCCCGCGCTAAGGTTGGGCTGACCGCAGGCGGGGACACGGCAGGAAATCGCCGATCTTCGTCCAAATACGGTGGATCACTGGATCACATTCGTGACCTACACTTGAAGTTGGAGAAGCCAGTGAAGCTCGAAAACGTCACGCGAGAGGACTGGCTCTTGGGGGGCCTGGCATTGCTGCTGGCGATCTCATTGTTGTTCTTCCCGTGGTTCAGCATCAGCGTGAGCATCGGTCCCTTTTCGGCCTCGGCCACCTCCTCAGCGACCGGATCGCCCGACGGATGGCTCGGAGTCATCGCCCTGTTGGCGACGATCCTGATCGTTGCCGACATCGCCATCGAGCCGCTCTCGCCCCAGACCCAGCTGCCGGCGATCGGCGGCAGCCGCGCATCGACCAGGTTCATCCTCGCGGCCGTCGCCAGCGTCTGTGTTGCGCTGAAGTTCCTGTTCCACATCCATTTCAGCCTGTTCGGCTGGGGCTTCTACCTGACTGTGATCCTCGCCGCTGCGCTCCTGTACCTCACGCTCCAGGCTCGCGCTGGCCGTCCGGCGTTCGCTCGCCGCTCGGGGCCGCCTGCGTTCTGATCGGCATCGCGCGGGAACAGCCGCAGCGGCTGGACACCAGCGCTATCGAGGACAATCCCCTGACCCCGGCATCCGCGTCGAGCATCGCTGGTCGCAGGCGGGCATCTGCGAGCGTGCCTTGAGGCTCGATCATCAGCGCGGGATTCAAACGTGCGTGAAGACGTCTCAGTCGCTCAGAAGCTAGGCTGGCAACGGTGATTGACATGGCGCAAGGTTCTTGCATGCGGCTTGCGACTTGATGGGCGACCGCGAATCGAGTCCGGATCTCACCAGCCGCGGCGACGCCGGAGGTCGTCAGCATCGCGTGGCGATCGTCGGTGCGGGATTCGGCGGCTTGTTCGCGGCCAAGGCGCTGCGGGACGCTGATGTCGAGGTGACGGTCATCGACCGAACGAACCATCACCTGTTTCAGCCGCTGCTGTATCAGATGGCGACCGGCGTACTCGCCGAGGGCGACATCGCGCCGGCGATCCGGGACATCCTCCGGCATCATCGTAATACAAGCGTGGTGCTGGGAGACGTGGAAGCAATCGACCTGGAAGCCCGCCGTCTCACCGTCAACACCCTGGGCCTTCGCAGCCAAGTCGCATACGACAGTTTGATCCTCGCAACGGGCAGCAACCAGTCGTACTTCGGCCATCCGGAGTTCGCCCACGATGCTCCTGGAATGAAGACGATCGACCATGCGCTCGAGCTTCGAGGGCGGATCTTCGGCGCATTCGAGATGGCGGAGCGCGAGTCCGATCCGAACTTGCGGAGGATCTGGTTGACGTTCGTGATCGTGGGCGCTGGTCCGACCGGCGTCGAGCTCGCCGGGCAGATCGCGGAACTCTCGCACCGGTCGCTGCACCGCAACTTCCGCCACATCGACCCCCGCGAGGCGCGGATCGTTCTGCTCGACGCCGCCCCAACGATCCTCGGCACGTTCCCCGAGTCGCTGCGCCGCCATACCACCCAGCACCTCGAGCGGATAGGAGTCGAGATCTACCTCGGCGCAATGGTCACCGCCGTCGACGCGCGTGGTATCGACACCAACGCCGAGGACGCGCAGCTGCGGCGGATCGAGGCCGCGACCAAGATCTGGGCGGCGGGCGTCGAGGCGTCTCCATTGGGACGGATGGTCGCCAAGGCCGCGGGGGCCGGCGTCGATCGTGCCGGCCGCGTCCACGTGAGGCCAGACTGCTCGCTTCCCGGGCACCCCGAGGTATTCGTCATCGGTGACCTGATGAACCTCGATCACTTGCCCGGCGTGGCGCAGGTCGCGATCCAATCCGGCCGCCATGCCGCCGAGACGATCGTCCGCCGCCTGCACGGCGACACGGCCGAGCGGCCCTTCCACTACCGAGACAAGGGGACGATGGCGACGATCTCGCGCTTTCAGGCGATCGCCAGCATCGGACGCGTGCATACATCTGGCTTCGCGGCCTGGGTGCTGTGGCTGGCCGTCCACTTGTTCGCTTTGACTGGCTTTAAGAACCGCGTCGCTGTGCTATTCAGCTGGACGATCGCTTTCGTCGGTCGCGGGCGTCCGCAACGAGCCATCACCACTCAGCAAATCTTCGCTCGCCATGCCCTTGACGAAGAGATCCCCGCTCGCCGGTGGTCGAACGTCGCCCACGATATCCGGCAACAGTCGTGATCGAGCGTGAATTCCGCGATCTCTGCTAGTCCGGTCACGGCTGGGAAGCATGCCGGTTGGCCCCCGGTCATCGGGACGGTTCACCGAACCAGTCTTACGGGACACCCTCCGGCCAGGCGGCATCGGGGTGTGCGATCGGTCCGGTGATGTGCCGCAGGAGGATGTGGGGTTGTCCTGGTCCCGGCGGACCAACAGAACCTCTCGATACACCGTCTGCGAGTGTGTTGCTTGGCAGCGGTAGGCGTAGTGCGCGTCCGCCGCGTGCGGCCAGCGCTACGAGGCGGGCGAGGCTGTCTGCCGCAGGGGGAGGGGACGGCACAGGCTTGTGCGTCGGACCGGCTTGTTCAGGTGCACCACGACCAGTGCCGGCTAGGCGGTTGCGTAGGCCAGGCGGCGGGCTGTCGGCTTGGTGCGGCGCGGGCGTCTCGGAGACGGAGCGCCTCCGAGAGACTGTGTGATCAAGCCGCTGACCTCGTCAAAGCACTCGCGCAACGGATCGTGCCCGATCCCGTGCCAGAGCTGGATGCGGGCTTGCGGGAGCGCCTTACGGACTCCGTGTCGGTGCGATGGCGGCACGAGTCGGTCGCGGTCTCCCCAGACGACCTCGACGGGACCGCGGTAGTGCACGCGCCGTTGATGAAAGGCGTCTCGAGCACGACCTGCTTCCACGACCGCCCTGGTTCCCTCGCGGGTGCCGGCCGCCAGCTCGCCGCCGCGGCTGGTGACACGGTCGATGACTGCGCCCGCCGGCGTCTTGTGGTTGGAGACGATCCGTTGGTATGCGGCGCTCACGAATCGTTCGTTTGAGAGGGCCAGCGGGAGCGTCACTTCAAACAGCTGGCGCACGCCTGGCCTCGAGACTGCCTCCGCGAGGCCTATGCGCCCGAACCCGGCTGGGGCGAGCAGCACCAGCGCGTCGATCCTGTCGGGCAACAGTTCCGCCAGTGCGGTCGCGACCGCGCCACCAAGCGAGTGCCCGACCAAGGTGAAGCGCTCGACTCCGAGCAGCTGCAGGCCTTCGGCGACGTCGCTGGCATAGCCGGCGATCGAGCCCGGCGTCGAGACATCCGAATAACCGAACCCGGGAAGGTCAAACGCAACCCGGGGGCAGGTCAGACGCTCGCCTAGGCAGCTCCAACCCTCAGATGAGTCCAGCAGACCATGCAACAGCACCAGCGGGCTCTCGCCTGTCCCGGGCCACCGGCGCGCACACAAAACGCGGCCGTCTGATAGCCGCAGAGCCTGCGTCGCGGCGCAATCTGACTCGCCCGCATCCGAACGGGAGCTCCCAGAAGCGACGGGTGCCGAGATCAAGCGGATCACCACGACCTCCTACTTGGCGTGATCTGCGCCGCCACCACACGCGACAGTGCCTGACCGTCCAGCGACCTAGAAGCGGGTACGATGCCGGCGTCGCGCTCCAGTCGCGCGGTGGGCTGTATCGACGGGTGTCCCAGCGTATGGTTGTGCGCTGGGCTGATGGATCCTCGTGCGGGCTGGGGCATGTCGGAGATTGTGATCGGGCACGCACCGGCGCACAACATTTCGATGGACTAATCTGCACCCCTCGATCGACAGGTTCTTGGCGATCGGGACCCCAAGACGGAGCCGAATACTCATGAACTCCACGCAGGCCTCACGCCTCGACTCATAGATCCGCGTCAGCCTCGGACCGCTCCACACCAACAACATTCGCCAGCCGCACTTTTATGGAAAGCCAGGAGAGCTGCAACGGCTACGCCGAATACCTCATTTGCAGGGTAACGAGATCCCTGTTGTGGAGGCCCTGGATGCCTTCGGTATTGCGTCAATTGCGTCATCGCGGTCGAAGTAAACGTTGTGTACCTTGAGATTTCGGGCGCGTTGACATGTCGATGTTTGATCGTTAGAGTTAGATTGCTGATCGTGGATATGCCGATTGCCAGTTGTCAATGGCCATCTGTTTCTCCCCAACTACGGCCAGAAAATTCCCCACTGGTGGCCACCAAATGTCCCCACTGGTGGCCACCAAATCTCCCCACTGGTCACTGGTGGCCACCAAATGTCCCCACTGGTGGCCACCGGATCTCCCCACAAGGGGGGGGCGGGGTGAGGTCAGGGGTCAGGTCAGGGGCTTCACCCCCTTGCCGGCGGTGGCTTGGGCGAGTCGGTAGCTGTCTTGGCCGTCGGTGATGATCACGTGGGCGTGGTGCAGGAGCCGCTCGACGGTCGCGGTGGCCAGCGTTTTGGGCATCAGCTCGTCGAACCCGGATGGGTGGATGTTTGAGCTGATCGCGATCGAGCGTTTCTCGTAGGCGGCGTCGACGACGCGGAACAGCGCCTCGGCGGCGTCGCTGGAGACCGGAAGCAGCCCGACATCATCAACCAGGATGAGATCGGCGCGGATCAGCCTGCTGATCGCCTTGTTGATCGAGTCGTCGGCGCGGTGGCGTCGTAGGAGCGCGGCGAGCGACTCGAGGGTGTGCCAGGCGACGGTCTTGTCGTGGTCGATCGCCAAGTGGCCGAGCGCTTCGATGAAGTGGCTCTTCCCGGTCCCGGACGGGCCGCAGACGACGAGGACCTCGGCGCGGTCGACCCATTCCAGGGTGCGGAGCGCGTGCTGGGTGGCGACCGGGATGGCTGATTTGGTGGGTTCCCAGGCGTCGAAGGTCTTGCCGGCTGGCAGCCCGGACGCTCGCCGGCGGATCGCGACGGTCGCCTTGTCGCGGCCGGCGGCCTCCTCGACGAGCAGTACCCGCAGGACCTCGGCGTGCTCCCAGCGCTGGCTGTTAGCGGTCGCGATCACCTCCGGCGCTGCCCGGCGGACGTACGGCAGCCGCAGCCGTCGCAGCAGCCGCTCGAGCTCGTCGCTGAGGGGCGGCGGGGTCGGTAGCGTGACGGTCATCGCACCCTCCCCGGGCTGTGGGGGTTCCAAGCGTCGCGGGCGAGCTCCAGCAGCTCGTGCGCGAACTGTCGGGCGCGCTCGGCGTCCAGCCGGCAGACCGGGTCCGCGAGGCTGGCCGGGTCGCGGTCGGGGTCGTCGCTGAGCACCAGCTCGATCTCCCACTCATATCCATGCTCGGTGCGCACGAGCCCGAGCGGGTCCAGGTACGCGCGCACGTGCGTGTACTCGCTCATCGTCCCAACGCCTCCCAGCTGCGCGACGAGGCCTGCAACGACGCGTCCTCCGGCGCCCGGTGGGGCAGCGCGATCACTTTCGCTTGTTGTTGGTGGGCGAGGACGCTCGCAAGGTCCCCGTCGGCGAAGCGCCCGTAGCTGGCGCACCGCTCGAGCGCCTCGCTGACCTGCTGGGCGCCGTGCAGCTTGGCCAGATCGACCGCCTCGGCCATCTTGCGCCGGATCCGCGCCGTGCCCTCCGCGGCGGCACGCTTCAGCCACCGCTCAGCTCCGTTCCCGATCGCGAGGAACTCCCGCTCCTCCTCCAACCGGGCCCGCGGCTTGCGCTCAAGCGCCCCCGCCGGCCGCGGAGGGTAGTGCTCGTCGTTGATGCTCGGACGCCCGGGCGTGGTCAGCTGATGGCGCGCGACCTCCCTGGGCCCTTGGGTCGGATCGATGTGCACGACGATGAACTGTTCGCCGTCGGAGCGCACCCAAACCCGCTCGCCGATCAGCTCGTGCGGCACCGAGTAGACCGCGTCGCCGAGCGAGACCGTCGCCTGAGGGTCAACCTTGCGGGTCTGACCGAAGCACAACGTATGCCCCACCCGCGGGACCCGGTGCAGCTGCGCGTGCTCCTGCGCCAACAGCGCCACCGGCGCCTGGCGCGTCGCGCGGTGCGGGCGCGTGTTGACCTCGGCCATGAACTCCTGGCAGGCCACCTCGAGCGCCTGCCAATCCTGATACTCCTCCCTGAGGTTGTGCTCGGTCGGCACCAGATCCGCCTTCGCGACCCTCACGGCCGCCTCGCTGCCGCCCTTGCTCTGCGGGTCTGCGGGCACACAGGTCGCGATCGTCAACCCGTAATGGCGCGAGACCTCAACGATCGTCGGGTTGCGGACCGCGATCCCGCACACGTGATCGACCGTCACCGTCTTCTCGTTATCGGTCAGCGCGTAGGTCGGGACCCCGTCCACGAGCCTCAGGGTGCGGTCCAGCCCGATCACGACCGACGCCATCGTCTTATCGCGCAACGGCACCACCACCCGGTAGCGGCTCCACGCCAGCCACGCGCAGAACAACACCGCCCGCGCCCCGCACACAACCGGGCCGTCCCCGTAATCCCACTGCAGCCACAGCCCCGGCTGCGGAATCCACGGCCGCGTGACCCGTCCGTGCTCCCGCCGCCACCGCGCCTTCGCCTCCGCAACCGCCCGCCGCGTCGTGCGATACGACCCCTCATAGCCCATCGAGACCAGCACCCCGTGCGCCTTATCCGCCCGCACCCTGCCACGCGAACGCTCCACCAACTCCTCGATCTTCGCCGCATGCCCGTCCACCAGCGCCCGCCGCCGCGCCCGCGCCGGCAGACCGTCCACCTCCCGCGCAGCGACCAGCCGCGCGACCGTCTTGTGATCACACCCCGCCAGCGCCGCCGCACCACGCAACGACCCCGTCAAGTCATACGCCTCCAAAATCTCCATCACTTCCTCCGGACTCTTCACGATTCTTCGCCCTCCACAGCTCGCGTCGACAGAACGCGACACCGTAGGGCGCATCAGGACAGAACCGTGGGGAGAAACCGTGGCCATGAGTGGGGAGAAACCGTGGCCACCAGTGGGGCGTTTCGATGGCCTCATACGGGGAGGATCTCATGGCCACCGACACCGGTAGGGGTAGCCGCAGAAATAGGCTCCCATGCGACCGCCGCAGACCCACCAGTGACCGTTGATGAGCACCGGGCCCGCATCGCCGGTGCTGGCCCCGTCAGCGGTGAGTGTGATCGTCTTCGCGTTCGGGTTGGTGGCAGCGGCAACGGCCCTTCGTGCCGTCACGCAGGACATGTGCCACGGGTAGATCGCGTCCTTGCCGTAGAAGCCTTTGGCGACGTAGCCACAGCGCTTGACCGTCGTCGTCGCCAGCGCCGCGTCCGTGCCGAGGACGAGCAACGCCAATGCGACCAACACGCCCCGCCATCTCCTGAACATGCGCGAACCATAGCGGGCTGACCGGAGTTCGAAACCCAACGATTGCCGGGCACGGCAGCAAACCCTCTTCGGGGGCTAGCGCTGGATGGCCCGCACGATCTCGATCGCGTCGTGGGGTGGGGCCACCGGTCAAGCCACTGAAGAGCGGCATGCGACCGACGGCCGCAGCAAGCAATCCCGCTGCGGAGGCTCGACGCCCTCAGATCAGCGCGGGACGTGATCGCCGATCCACCGAAACGGCCGGGCCGCCTGGCGCCACAGGCGTCCGGCCACATCGAACAGCAATCGCCAAAGCAGAAGCGTCATCGAGCGTCGACAGATCGGTTCCGGACACGCGCGCTCGAGCAGCAACGCGCCCCGCCTCGGGTCAGCACGCATCAGCCGGACCGGCTGGCCGGCCGACGGATTCCAATACGCGAGGGCATCTAGCGCCGTCGGACTCGCCGAAGTATTTGCCGCTTGCGTCGCCATCACGCCCGCTACAGCAGCCGGCGGTGCGATTGGCTTGCCAGCAACATCACCCGTCGCCACCCTGCGCGACAGCCAAAAGCAACCGGGCGGAAAACCCAACTCCGGCGCAAACGACCACCGCAAATGGACACCAACCTGAACGGGCTGCCCGTCGAAACTCTGGATGGTCTGAACAGACGGGCTACCCGCTGCCACCTGTGCGGTGCTGACAATGGCAGAGTGAAGCCCCAACGCAAACGGTGGCACTCTGCTCCTCCCCATGGAGCATCCCGCTCGATGTCCGCTGCCGCCCCGGTCCCGGGGCGCGTGTGGACCCCATACCACTCCATACGATCCGTCAATAGAGCAGCCAGCCGAGCCAGCCGTGCGTTGAGAACTGGCGTGGCGCACCACCACCGTGAGCGGTAGCAGCACGTTCCAGGCTCTCGCACAGTAGGACACTAGAGTCACGGAAATCGTCAGTCCGGAAAGCTGAGTGTTGACTCTGTCGAGTGGAGACACGGCAGATCACGCTAGTACGGTGGGGGGCGGACCGGCGACCGCGTGAAGACCCGAGCACGATCAGCAGCAGACGATCTCGCGGGCGATCTGGACTAACTCGCGCGACTTCGCGCGGCCAGCAGGCGACCACGCGGAGCCTTTTGCACCGCGGGCGACTCGTCTCGCGCGGGCGTGGACGTCGAGTCCCTTCCCAAAGCATTCGCCCAAACACACATGGCGACCGCGTTCCCGTCGAGACGATCCGCGAGGGAGACGGCGCGAGCGGGATCATTCGGCGCAAGTGCTCCGACAGGGAGGTCCGCGACGAGCTCGTGCGCGGCAACCGACTCGGCCGCGCCGTAGGCGATGTCCGCGTCAACCGCCGCGAGCTCGGCCCGTGGCCTCGCCAGCAGGATCACGGCGTCGCAGTCGCCAACTGTGAAACGCTACGAGACGCACGTATACGTTTGGACGAGCCCAGACTGGCTAGTCGATCAGGCGGGCCTACGGGAGCCGTGGGGGTGACCGCGACTGACTGACGCAAGCGCCAACAAGCCGGTCGATGACACGCTTCCTGGTTGTGGCGCACAACCACAGCAGCCGGAAGCGGACTATCGCCTTCGCGTGAACGCGATCGTCGGCTCGTTCACGCCGGAAGTGATCCCCGGTGTCGGAGAAGAGGCTCAAGAGCCACGCTCGTGCTTGCTGCACTTCAGCAAGCACTACGGGAGAGAAGCGATGACCTGCAGCCTGATATCCGATGTCGTCGCGTAAGGCGCCAAGCAACGACGCTCCTCGCGGCGACTCGGCGACGCTCGTACCACCGCGCTCGAGTCGCTCTCTCGCCAGGTCGAGCATCGTCCGTCGCGTGGTCCGAATTCTGGAGTGCCGGGACCACCGGGATTGAGGCGATCAAGCGGCTGTGAGTAGTTCAACGTCGTGTCCTTGGGCGAGAGCGAGGAGCCCCGCGTCGAAGGTGACCAGTCGGACTCCGCGCCGTCGCGCGAGCGTGAGGAGATGGGCGTCGGTCACCTGGCGATGACCGTGCAGCTTCGGGACGTCGTCATCGCAGATCGAAACGTCGTCGGTCAAGAAGCAATGGCCCTCGGCTGCTCGGAGCGCGACGAGGACGGCGCGCGCTGCTTCGACGCCGATCGCGCTGGGGAGCACGTTTGCGTTTGCAGACACGCGCACGAAGCCACTCTCTGTGAGCGGGCAGGTCGCCCAGCCTAGGTGTCCGTGCACGGCCATCCAAGAGCGCATCGCGTGGTGGTGTACGTGCGAGTCCCACGCCAGCGCGACTAGCGCGTTCACGTCGAGGAGCGCCACCAGGGCTCAGTCGTCGTCGAGGGCTCGACGAACCATGCTGGGAGTGATCGCGGGCGTGCCGGGTGGAACGCGAATGACCGGCAGGCCGTCGGCGCTGTCGACCCGGGCGGGAGTCAGTCCGCGGCGGGCGAGATCGGAAATCACCGAGCCAAGGGAGCGACGTTCACCCACGGCGAGTTCCCGCGCGGCCGCGACGACATCGTCATCGAGGTTGAGGGTCGTGCGCACACGATTGATGCTAGCGCATCACCGCATCACACACGACATCCGGCACGAAGCGAGGCCGGGCACGTCGGCCCGATCGGCTCCCATCAATGCCGTCGATGACGTTGTGTAGATCATCGGATCTCGATTGGATCGGCGATATCCGGCATCTCCTGGACATCGACGCGCTGACGCCCACGGCCCGGACTGATCAACACCTGCTTGATCAGGGCGCGGACCAGATCGCGCTGCTCCTGGAGCGACAAGCTCTCCCAAGGACCCATCGTGGCGGCGAAGTCGCTTTGCGCATACGCCGCCTCCAGAGCCACGTAGCGCTCCTGTGCGTCGTCCCTTCCCTGCCGCAGCTCCCGCAGCCGTCTGATCGCCGCAGGTTCGACCTCAAGCCCCGAGAACGCGATGATCGCCCCGTCCAGTGCCGCCTGAGCGCGCTCCACATCGAGTCGTGCCTGCTCGACGGCGTCGCACTCATCACGCGCGCTCTTGCTCCTGCAAGCACGCAGTTCTTCGACCTTCTCGATCACCATCCTCTCCACCGTGTCGGCCAAGATCGTCATCCGTTGCGTGCAGTCGTTTCCTTGGCAGCGATAGACGTGGTAGTTCGCGCTGTCGCTGGTGCCGACGACCATCCGCGAGCCGCAGTTCCCGCACCGCAGGACGCCGATCCGCGCGAGTAGCCGGTCGGACTTCGCACGCCTCCCGCGCGAGATCTTGGTCCTCTGCACCGCGCCGAACAGCTCGTGGCCAATGATCGCCGTGCACGCCCCCAGGTTGGGCGTGTGCGTGCCGAAGTGGATCTCGCCGAGATAGATGCGATCTCCAAGCAAGTGCTGCGTAGCGGTGTAGCTGTGCTCGATCCCATTCGCCCACAGGTCAGCTCGCACCGCGTCAATCGTGCCGCCGTCCTTGCGGATCTCAAACGCCCGCACATCACCGCCACCATCTCATCATCGGGAGTCAGCCTGCTGTCGGCATCCCGGATGTAGCCCGGGATCTCACCCGGCCACGGGACCTTGCCCGTCTCGATCGCGAGCTCGACCGCCAAGAACGACTTCTCACGGGCGTAGCGCCGCTGGTAGTGGTCGATCGAGCCCTTCAGGTTCGCCATCAGCTCGGCGTCCGCCGTCTCGTGCGTGATCCGACCGCTCGAGACGGCCCATAGCTGACCACCGGCGACTTCAACCCGATCAATCGCCGCACGCTGGACGTCGATATCCCGAAACAGTCGACCGCGGTCAGCCACCACAATCAAATCAGCCTTGCCAGCCTCGATGCGCTTGATCGCGGCGCTGAATCCCAGTCGCCTAAAGACATCGCCACCGCCGGACACGTTGCCGTTACGAAGCTCGTTCTCGTCGAGGATCTCGATCAGATCCCAACCCTGGCCCTGAGGTCCCGCAAACCTCGTGATCAACCGGCGCTGAACCTCCGGCGATTCTCTTGAATCCTCATTGCGGGTCTGACGCGAGACACGCAGGATGCCAATCGCTCGTGAGAGCGCCGCTGCGCCCGTCAGGTCCCCTCCGGTCGTCGCCCGTAGGTCCATCTCCACGGACCTGAGGCTATAGGGCTTTACTTGGCACGGCTGGGAGTGTTCCAGTCGACGTGTGCCGAATACGGTCCTTTACGGGACGGGCCCAGGAGGCGCGGAAGCCGGGTTCCTCTCGGCAACGCGGTCGCTACGCACTACCCGACGAGGCGGGCGCCTCCTTCGCCGCCACAGCTATAGCCGCGATCGCGCAGCCGCCAGCGGGAAAGCGCTCGTTGACCAGCCAAGCGGTCGCGGCCGAGGGCGCACGCGGCCGAGAGCTCGGACAAGGCACGCCGCAGTGCGGAAGCGGGCCGGGTATCTCGGCATTTCGGCCGTCGACCCGTGGTCGCGGCCTCGTTCGGCGAGAAGACTTATGGCCTGAATTTGTAAGAACGTGAGTATTCGGCCGATCCTTGGCCTGAGCGCTGGACCGGCGCCGGCTGCTGGGTCCTGGGTGGGGCCGGTCACCTGGGGTTGCGAGCCTTGGTGACTGCTTTGGGAACCGATGGGGAAGCGATCGGACCGACTCGCGGGGGGCTCGTGATTGTGGATCATCACGAGCGCGTCGACCGACCCGCTTTAGTTCGCATAATGGACATCGAGTGCCGGGCGGGCGCGTGGGTGGCCCGCCCGGTTCGTTCTCGTCGTCGGTGGTTATGCGTGTGCCGGAGCTGCGCGTTTCGCGCGTACGTCCTCGGCGGTCAGCGACTGTCCGCCGATTGCCCACTCGCCACTGGGCGTCTCGGTGATGACGGTGTGGGTGAACGGGCGCAGCGGTTCGCCCTCGACCGCGATCACGGCCTCGGAGACCTGCTGCACCATCTGGCGCTTCTCCTCGTGGGTGAACGCCCCCTCGATCACCTTGATCTCAATGAACGGCATGCTCTGCTCCTCCTTACTGGTCGTACGTGTGTGTCTGCCACCGGACCTCGACAGGCGTGCCGCGGCGCAGCGTGTCGAGCGTCACGCAGAGGCGCTCGGCATTCGCCGTCAGCGCTGCGAGCCGGCGCTCGTCGGTGCCGGCCGCGGGCGTCAGGCTCGTATCCACAGCGAGCCATCGGAATCCGGGGCGCACCGCGGGGTCGATCGCCATGCAACCGCGGACGTCGACGTCGCCGGTGACCTCGACCTGGACGTCGGCGAGTTCGATCGCGAGGTGGTCGGCGAGCATCCGAACGATGTTGTCCATGCACGCGGCGAGGGCTGCACAGAGGATCTCACCGGCATTGGGGGCGTCGTGCGGGCCGCCGAGCTTGCGGTCCGTTCCGTAACGCCAGACGACGTCGTCATATTCGGGCGCGGTCGCCACGACGCTTCCGTGCATGAAGTCGGAGTCGGGTGCGTTCACCGCGCGGACCCGTTTGAACGTGATCGCCTCCTGCGGGTCCTCGATGTAGCGGGTGCGCAGCGGCTGCTGTAGCCGCCGCACGGTGGACCCGCTCGTCGCTCCGGCGCTCATGGTCCCGCGACCCACTCGACGCGGGAGCGTTCCGCGACGGGATGAACCTCCGCCGGTGAGCGCCAGCTACGTCGTCTCGGTCCTGCGTAGAGCTGCATTCGCTGTCCTCCTATCTCCTGGTTGTACGTACGATCGTTCAAGAACTGTACGTACGGTCGTTTATGCTGTCAAGGGTGAGCACGCAACCCGAGCCGGCTTCCGAACTGAGACCCGGCACCAGCCGCCGTACGCGCGCGCCGGGTGACCGGTCCCGCGCGCGGATCCTCGAGCAGGCAGCGCGGCTCGCGACGATCGAGGGGCTCGAGGGCCTCTCGATCGGCCGGCTCGCCGAGGCGACCGGGATGCCGAAGAGCAGCGTGTACGTCCTGTTCGGCTCCAAAGAGGAGTTGCAACTCGCGACCGTCGACGCCGCCCGCGAGCAGTTCGCCGCCGAGGTCGTGATCCCGGCACTGACCGCCTCGGAAACCGGTTGCGAGCTGCTGCTGGCGCTGTGCGAGGGATACCTGGATCACGTCGAGCGACGCGTGTTTCCTGGCGGCTGCTTCTTCGTGGCCGCCTCCGCGGAGCTCGGCGCGCGCCCCGGCAGGCTGCACGACCGGATCGCCGCATACCAGAACGAGTGGCGGACGCTGCTCGCCGCGCAGGCAAACGCCGCGTACGAGCACGGAGCGCTGCCCGCACACACCGACCCCAGCCAGCTCGCGTTCGAGCTCGGAGCGATCCTCGCGGGCGCAAACATCCTCAGCGTCCTACATGACGACCAAACCGCGATCGACCGGGCACGCACCGCAGTGCGAGCACGGCTCGCGGGAGCCGACTAACACTAACCAGGCCCGACCGTAGCCCCACAGTTCGTGTGCCTCGAACACACTCCCGTGCAAGCACTCCCAACCCCCCGAGGCACGAGGCTGCTCGCCAAGTCGACCAACGTCATGCGCGCCGGCTGGACGGCCGGAACGAGACGGGATGCGGCCGCCACGTTCCTCACCAGCGAGCGCACCGCTCTCGGCACCAACGACAGCGCGACGGGATCCCAGCGAGGGCCGGGTCACACCGCCAGCAACTGACAACAAGATCGCACGATGCGGACGGCTGAACCGGCCCGCGATCGCAACTGCCGGACTGCCCTCACTGGATCAAGCAGGCACCCGATGATGCTGACCATACAGTCGGATGGTACGCACAGGGGAGGTCGGAAAATGACAGTGCCGAATACGGTCCTTTTATGGACGGCCCAGCATGCGCGGAAGACAGGCTCGTTTCAATAACGCGGTCGCCAGGCACAACCCGACGATGCGGGCGAGTCCTTCGTCGCCTTAGCCATCGCACGTCCGCCTCGCCGCCAGTGGCAAAGCCTTCGTCGCAACGGCCGAGTGATCAGCGCCGCGTTCCGCGGGAATCTCGTGATCGGGTTCACGCGATTCCTATCGTCCAGGCTGTCGTGCGCCCGCGACTCGTTTCACCGCGACGCGCTTACAGAGAGCGCCGTCGCCAGCAAGCGCTGCCCGCTTTCCGTCACACCGCGCCGCGGTGCATCGCCCGATCCCGCGTCGTCGTTTGGCGCCATATCCAACGACGTCGAATTCCCACCTGAGGCCGTCGCTTCTGTTCGCAGAAAACGCTGCAAGCACGATCGTGCTGTTGAGCCGCTTCTCTGGCGACTGGGATCGCTCCGGCTTGAACGAGCCGACAATCGGGTTCACGCCAGGCATTCGCGCGGACTCGCCGCCTCGTGGGCGCCGGCTGGCGAATCCTTCGCCGATGCGATGGCAAGCTTCGTCGCGCCCGGAACCGGAAAGCGATCCTCAGCAGACCGCCGGGCGGGGTCGGACCCCGTCATGAGCTGGCTGCGCCTCCGCGTGTGGAAAGCGGAAGCCAAACAGCCCACGGTGCGACTAACGAGACAGGCGGCGTGCGGCGCTTGGGCCAGCTGGAGCAGACTTGATGATCCAAGACCGCCGTGTCTGTCCCGTGCTTGGGTAGCTGTCCCGGCAGCAAAGTCGAGGCTGTCAAGTGGTCGGTTCGCGCGTCGGCTATATGGGGTTCTCGAGCGTGTGGCGGTTGAGTAGCTCTTGGATCGGGATGGGTCGGCCGATGTGGTAGCCCTGGGCGTGATCGACACCGAGGCGGGCGACCATGCGTTGGGTTTGTTCGTTGGTGACGAACTCGGCGATCGTCTCGTTCCCGAGCCCTTGGGCGATGCGGACGACGGCGTCGATCACGAGCTGGTCGACACGGCCGTTAGTCGCGTTCTGGACGAACTCGCCGTCGATCTTGACGTAGTCAAAGGGGAGGTGTTTGAGGTAGTAGAAGGATCCGAATCCGGCGCCGAAGTCGTCCAGGGCGAACCGGCAGCCGTGGTCGCGAAGGCGCTGCACGAACGTTTGGGCGTCGGTGATGTTGGCGACCGCGGCGGTTTCGGTGACTTCGAAGATCAGCTGGCGGGGATCGATCCGGCTGGCGCGTAGGCGCTCGTCGATCGTTGCAAGGAGCTGCTGGTTCCCGAGCGATTTGCCGGAGATGTTGACGTGTAGCCGCAGGTCGGGGTGCTGTTCGATCAGCTCGATCGCGTGCGCGACGACCCACTGGTCGATTCCGGCGATCAGCTCGAAGCGCTCTGCGAGGTATAGGAAAGCGGCTGGCGGGATCATGTCGCCGTCGTCGTCGAGCATCCGCAGTAGCAGCTCGTGCTGTCCGACGCGGTTGGTGCGCAGGTCGAGGATCGGCTGGGCGACGAGCGCGAAGCGGTCCGCCGCGAGCGCCTGCTCGATCCGTGCCACCCAGGTCAGTCTTGCTTTGGTGCGGCTGATGCGGTGATCGGCGCTGGCGTAGAAGGCGTAGCCGTCGCGGCCGTTCTCTTTGGCGTCGTACATCGCGAGGTCGCCCTCGATCAGCGCGCTCTCGCCGGTGAGCGCGCTGTCGGTGGCGTCGAACATCGCGATCCCGACCGAGGTGGTGACCTTTTGGCGCTGACCGCCGAGCAGCGCCGCGTTCTCGCGCACCGCGCGCACCAGCGCATCAGCGACGCGTGCGGCCTCGGCCTGGTCGGCGCGGGGGAGCAGCACGGCGAACTCGTCACCGCCGAGGCGCGCGAGGACGTCGGAGGCGCGCACGCGTTGGCTCAGGACGCCGCCGATCGAGATGATCAGCTCGTCCCCGGCGTTGTGACCGAGGGTGTCGTTGACGGCTTTGAAGTTATCGATGTCGAGCATCAGCAGCGCGCCCTGGGGTCCGTAGCGCTTGACGTGCTCGACGTGGCGGTCGAGCTCGGCCTCGAACTTGCGGCGGTTCATCAGGCCCGTGAGTGGGTCGTGGTCGGCCATGAACTGCAACCGTGACTCGTACTGCTTGCGATCGGTGATGTCCTGGACCTGGCACAGCAACCGGTCCGGTCGCCCGGCGCCGTAGCGCAGCGCCGTCGCGTGGATCGAGACCTCGACCGGGGAGCCGCTCGCGGGCAGGACCCGCAACTCCCGCACCAGCTTGCCCACAGCTCCGCCCGCGAGCGCTCTGAGCTCCTGCTCAACGGAGTGGTTATCGCCGGGGTGGATCAGCTCCCGCAACGGTAGGCCGTGCAGTTCGTGGCGTACCCGTCCGCAGATCATTCCGAGCGCGGCGTTGGCGTGCTCGAGCGTCCCGTCGGTCGAGATCACCGCCATCCCGATCGGCGCCTCCTCAAACGCCAGACGGAAGCGCTCCTCGGCCTCACGCAACGCGTGCTGCGCGGCGCGTTGTTCGCTGACGTCCTGAACGGTCCCCAGATAGCAGCCCGCACGGGCGGGGTCCGCGCGACCGACGGCATGCACAGTCCGCTGCCGCCCGTCCGGTGTAACGATGCGGTAGTCCAGCGTGAACGACGGCCCGCCACCGAACACCTCCGCGTAGCCGGCGCGGATCCGCTCACGGTCCTCGGCTGCGACCAGCGCGAAGAACGCCTCGCCGGCCGCCGGGCCCTGGCTTGGATCGCGACCGAAGATCTCATACATCTGCGCCGACCAGCTCGCCTCATCGCTGGCGGGATCCCAAGTCCAGGAACCCACCTTCGCGACCCGTTGCGCTTCCTCGAGGTCAGCCAGCGCCCGCTCCCGGACGCGCTCAGCGCGTTTGCGCTGCGTGATGTCAACCGTCGTGTTCGTGGCGCCGACCACACGCCCGTCAACCCGCCACGCCACGAACGTGCTCAGCACATCGAAGACCGTGCCGTCCCTGCGGCGGCGCTGGGCCTCGACCTGATAGCCGGGTTCCCCACGCAGGATCTTGGCGATCGCCTCGCGTGCTCTGACGCGCGTTTGCGGCGGCTCGTCGCTAAGCGCGTTCAGTTCATCGATGCTCAGCCCGAGCACTTCATCCGCGCGGAAGCCCGAGATCCGCTCCGCGCCGAGATTCCAATGGCGCACGCGCATCTCGAGGTCGAACGAGACGATCGCGTCTGAACGCTGCTCAGCCGCCTGCGCGAGGCGCTCGAGCTCGCGCTCCGCGCGCTTGCGCTCGGTCACGTCGACCGCGACGCTCGTCGTGCCCACCACGCGCCCGTCCACCCGCCATGGGGTGATCGTGGTCTCAAGATCAATCAGCGTGCCGTCCTTGCGTCGTCGCCGATACTCCAGCCGCACAGGGGCTTGACCGGCCAGCGCCCGGGCGAACGCGTCCCGCGTGCGGGCGCTTGCCTCCGCGTTTAGCTCCTCGACGCTGAGCCCGATCGCCTCCTCGGCGCTCAGGTCAAGAATCCGTTCAGCGCCGCGGTTCCAGTGACGCACGCGTCCGTCAAGGTCAAACGACACGATCGCGTCTGAACTATGCTCAGCCGCCTGCGCGAGACGCTCAAGCTCGCGCTCGGCGCGCTTGTGCTCGGTGAAATCCCTCGCGATTTCCGAGATCCCGACGATCTGCCCGGCACGGTCCCGGACCGGGGAGAGCGTCAGCGAGACATCGAGCAGGCTGCCGTCCTTGCGCCGCCGCATGACCTCGAGATGATCGACACGCTCACCCGCGGCTACGCGCGCGAGGAGCCGGACGCTGTCCTGCTCCCGCCCGGGCGGGCTGAGCATCGAAACATGCCGACCAACGGCCTCCGCGGCCCTGTAACCATACATCCGCCGCGCTGCCAGATTCCAGCTGATCATCACCCCGTCTACCGTCTCACTGAGGATCGCGTCCTGCGAGGACTCAACGACCGCCGCCAACCGCCCCGCGGCCAGCTCGGCGCGATCGCTCTCAAGCGCGACCGCCCACGCGACCGCGATCAGCGCGATCGTCCCGACGATCGCTGACAGCCACTCCCCGGTAGCGCTCGCGAACCACCCCAGCCGCTCACCAGCCAACGACAACCCCGCGCAAGCCGGCAGCAGCACCGCGACCGGCAACAACCGCCGCAGCACCAGCCCACCATGACCGCCGCTAGCCAAAAGCGCGATCTCCCCCCGCTCCGGACGCGCAAGCAGAATCGAGAGCGGGAGCAGGATCAGCCCGACCGCCGCCCCCACCGCGATCCCCTGCCGCGAGGGCAGTGATGTGAGCGCCGTCGCGCCCGTCGCATACCCCGCCAGCGCAAGCAACCCCAACGTTGCGGTCAGCCACGCGAGCAGGTGGCTGACCCATACACCCCACAACCGCACCTCCCAGCACAGCAACGCCAGCCCCACCATCACGAACCCGAGCGCCGCGTTGGCAGCCGGCCGCCCGGGATAGGGAACATTCGCGGCCGCCCGAGCGTGGAACAGCAACTGGTCGATCCCCAAACGCCACCCAAACGCGTACTCCGCCAGCGTCCCGGCCCCGACCAGCAAAACCACCACCGCGCACGCCGCGGCGGCGTAGCGCACCCCGCCCCGCGACGCGCAGTGCCCGTAGACGACCGCAGCAAAGCTCGCGAGCACCAGCGACACGGCCGCGTTGGCCTTCATCGTCGGCAACCCCGGCGCGATCCGCGCGAGAACCAGAACATGCGCACCCCACCCAGCCAGCGCAACCACCGCGATCACGGCCGTCAGCCCCGCACTCACAAGCGAGATCCTCCGCAGCGCCGCTGCCAAAGCCAACGACTCCCGCACAGCCGCAGCCGACGACGACACGCCAGAAAGCGCGTGAACGCGCATAGGATCAGCAGCAACGGACGCGTCCGGTGAGCGCGGCTCACGCCGCGACGACCGGGCCTGACTTTTCGAACGGATGTGCCTCACGGGCCGAGTTTTTGGTTGCCGACGCGCACCTCGGCGCCGTGGGCGCTGAGGCTCTTTGCGTTGTGATGTCGGGCCGTTAGCTGCAGTTCGTCGTGGTGACGCAGCTCAGGACTGGCCCACACGATAGGCCCCGGGGGTCTGGTGCAGTTGCATACCAATATCAGGGCTGTCACGGGGGGCGGCGGTACGAGTTCTAGGCGGATCGTTGCTGGCGCTCGGACGGGGACGTTGCGTCTTGGACTGGGTCCGCGGTGGCTGGTGCAGGAGCGATGGGTTGGACGCTGGCGGCGTCGCGGCCGGCGCCGTTCTCGTGGTAGCGGGCCCAGTCTTCGAGCTCGTTGATGAGCGTGGCGTCGAACTGGGTGCCGGTGTGGAGACGCATCTCGGCGATGGCGTCGGTCGGTGAGATCGCTGCTTTGTACGGGCGGCCGGTGGTGATCGCGTCGTACGCGTCGGCTGCGGCGATGATCAGCGCCCCGTCGGGAATATCGGGGGTGGTGAGCGCGTCGGGGTACCCCTGGCCGTCGGGTCGTTCGTGGTGGCTGTGGATCCAGCTGACCTGTTCTGCGTCAAGGACGCCCGCGGCGATCTGCGCGCCGAGGCGCGCGTGGGTTTTGACGTGCTCGTATTCCTCGGCTGTGAGCTCGCCGGGTTTGCGCAGGATGCCGTCGGGCACGGCGATCTTCCCGACGTCGTGCAGCCGCGCGGCTTCGTGCAGTCGGTCGCAGCGCTCCGCAGGCCATCCGAGGCGGGCGGCGAGTTGCGCGGCGATGTGCGCGACGCGTTCGGAATGCCGGCTGGTATGGGCGTCCTTCGCGTCTGAGGCGCGCAGGAGCGCCGCGATGCCGTTGTGCGCGACCAGCCGCCGGTGGCTGTCCCGGGCGGCGAAGTCGTTCTCGACCCCGGGGGTGTAGAGCTCGACGCGGTCACGGCCGTGGTGCTTGGCGTGATACAGCGCGCTGTCGGCGAGATGGAAGAGATCGCGCATCGTCTGGGCGTGCGTGAGGTCGGTGACGCCGGCTGAGAGGGTGACGGGGAGCGCAAGCTGGTCGAGCGCTTCGGTCACGGCGGCGCGCATCCGTTCGGCGAGCACGAGCGCTTCCTCGGCGGTGGTCTCGGGGGCGATCACCGCGAACTCGTCACCGCCGACGCGGGCGGGGATGTCGCCGGCGCGCTGCTCGCGCGCGAGCGCCCGGCCGACCGCCTCCAGCGTCCGATCCCCGGCGCTGTGACCGTGCAGGTCGTTGACGAGCTTGAACGCGTCGAGGTCGAACACCACGAGCGATAACGGCCGGTCGTGGCGGCGCGCGCGCGCGAACTCGTGCCGAAGGTGCTCCTGGAAGGATCGGTGGTTCAACAAGCCCGTCAGCCCATCGGTGCTCGCCTGAAGCTGCAGCTCGGCCTGGGCGCTGGCCTGCGCGAGCGCGACCGCGATGATCCCGGCGAATCGTTCAAGGACCGTTTCTGCGCCCGGCGGGAAGCTGTACGGGTCCGTGTTGGCGACCGCGATCAAACCCCACTGGCGCCCGTGCAGGCTTACGGGCGTGGCGAGCGCGCTGCGGTGACCGTCCGCGACCGCGTCACTCGCCGCGTCCCCGCCGCCGAGCGCATCGAAGTCCTCCACACGCGCGGAGCGCCCGGTCGCCCACGCCACGCTCGTCGCAGCGCCCTTCGTGAACGGGAGCGCGGCGGGAAGCCTGTCCAAACCATATGCTCCGACCGGGGTGACACGTGTCCCCTCGACGCTCAGGATCGCCGCGGCGGACGCGTTCATCACCTCGCCCGCGCGTGTTGCGATGAGCGTGAACAGCTCGTGCGCGTCAAGCTCACCGCCGGCGGTCGCGGCGGCGACCTCCCGCAGCGCGCCCTCCAGCCGCGCCTCCTCGCGCAACCGTGCCTGCGCTTGGGAGTTCGCCAGCGCGACCGACACGAGCTCGGCGAACCGCTCAAGAGCGCCCTCCATGTCCGGGCTGAGGGTCGGCTCGGCGCTGCCCGCGATGACCGCGCCCCACACCGCCCCCTCGACGAACACCGGCACCCCGACCGCGCAGCGCACACCGGCTTCCAGCGCGACCCGCTGTGCGAGTCGGCCGTCGAGCGCGTCGAAGTCCTGGACGCGAACGGTCGCGCCGGAGAGGCGAACCTCGTCCACGACACTCGGCTCCCCGAACGGCACCCTGCCCGGCACCTCAGCCGCGCCGTGATAGCCGAGCATCGTCATCCACCCCTCGTCAAACCGCGCGACAGCGGTGTTCGGCGCGTGCAGCAGGTCCGCGACCCGGTCGGCGACCACCTGCCCCAACGCGCGCTCGTCCAACCGTCCACTCGTGCTCGCGAGCGCGACGTCGCGCAGCGCGCCCTCCAGCCGCGCCTCCGCCTCAGCTGGGTTCGCGCGCGGGCGCTCTCCAGCGCCGCGGACGTCAGGCTCGCGAAACGCTCAAGCCACCGCTCCTGCCCAGTCATGAACCCACCCTCACGCGTCGTGGTCACCGTCAGGCACCCCCACACACGCCCCGCCATCCGCACCGGCACACTCATCCCGCAGTTCACCCCCTGCGCGACAACGAACCGTGCGACCGCTCCCTGATCGGTCCCGTAGTCCTCCACACGCGCAAGCGCGCCGCTTCGGATCGCCTGCGCCGATGAGGACGCCTCCTCCCAGCCCATCTGCTCGGGGTATGGGGTCGGGCCGTGATAGCCGATGATCCGCAGACACTCCTGCTCGGCGCGGACCACCGCCGCGCTGCGCGCGTCAAACAGATCGAAGAGCCGCGCAGCGATCAGCCCGGCGAGCTCGCCCTCGTCTGGCTCACCCGCGGCGCCCGCGGCGACCTCGCCGAGCGCGCGCTCCAGCCGCGCCTCGCCCTCAAGCTCTTCGAATGCCCGGTCGCGCGCCGCCCGCGCGCGTGCTGTGAACGTGAGCGCGAGCGCGATCAGCAGAGCGTCGATGACCAGCGCGAGATCCTGTGCGCGGTCTGCGGCTTCCCGCGCTGAGCGCTCCAGCTGCCCCGCGCGGCGGTCGATCACGGCGATCCGCTCACGGATCGCGTCCATCGCGCGCTTGCCGGCGTTCGTGTTGACCACAGCCATCGCACTGCTGCGAGCGCCGGACTGCTCCAAAGCGACCGTCCGCGCGAGCTCCGCGAGCTTCTCGGCAACCAGCGGCCCCACCACCGAAAACTCCGCCGCGAGCCGCGCGTCTGACCCGCTCGCGGCTGCGAGCGCGGCGAGGTCGCGCTCGGCGGCGCGCGAGCCGGCGTGATAGGGCCCCAAATACTCGGCCCGGCCCGTCAACAGAAACCCTCGCTGCCCCGTCTCAGCGTTCAACAAACCAACCAACAACCCCTCGGCGCAGTCCATGACCACACCCGCCCGCTTCGAAACCACGCTCGCACGCCGACCGCGGCGCACCGCCGCCAGCGACACCAGAACCCCAACCAGGCCCGGGAAACCCACCGCCGCGCCACGCCCGACCAGCCACCGCACACCGCGCACATCAAAGCGCCCCGGCACCTGATCCGACATTTCGCATCAGCCTCACATGGAACGATGGGCTGCGGCCCCTATACCAAACAGAGAGAGACGGAAACCGCCGCCCGCACACGAGAGTACCGCTCCGCGATCCACCCCGCTGCACCTCCAAGACGCGCCCGACAACACGACGGCCACGGGCCGTCCACCACCAAAACCAGAAGCCACGGGTCGCGCTCGACGCCATCTTGCAAGCGGCAAGCGTCGTCGACGGTCGGACTGCAACTGCGTGATCTGACAGCCTCAGCCACCCCACCAGGACGGTCGCGGTCGACGAGCACCGGATCGTCAGCGCTAGCAACACCTCAGCAAGCGCTGGGCCGTATGCGACGACCTGTGGGCCGAAGTCGACGTCGTCGCATCTGGCGCCAAGCGACGACGCGGGATCGCGCGATGCACCGCGGCGCGGTGTGACGGAAAGCGACGGCACCCCGGTCGCGGGCGGTGTTTCTGCTCGCATTGGCTCCGTACTCCCCGTTGTGCAGGCACGCGGGCTACGTGTCTCCGAAATCACCAACCTGCGCCTGCAGGACGTGACCCTCAAGAGGCCCGGCGCGCGGGTGACCCCGCATGTGCTGCGACATCATCCTCACGATCGCTCTCTGGCTCGGACACGAGAGGCACGCGGCAAGCGGCGCCGCGGCACGCGAGACGCGCGTGATCGGGTTCACGCGATTCCTATCGTCGAGGCTTTCGCGCGCGATTCGTTTCATGGCGACGCGCTTGCAGAGAGCGCCGTCGCCGGCAAGCACGGTAGCGGCCTGAGAAGCTCCGCACACCGCGCACGCAGGACGCGCACGCACGCCCCGCACGCCCCAGCGCCGAGCCAGGTGCCGCGGCCCTCCGCGGTCTCCCACCAGCTGCGCATGTTGCGCCAACTCGGGCTCGTCGTCGGCCAGCGCACCGGCCGCCAGGTTATCTACGCCCTTCACGACAACCACGTCGCTGCGCTCCTCAACGAGGCCGTGTTCCATACCGAACACCTGCGCCTCGCCGCGAGCCACCCCTGGAGCGCGCCGCAGGCGTCGTAAAGCATCAGGCCAGATCGATGTATCTCCCGATGGACGCCTAGTCCGCGGTAGCGCTCGCGGCGGAGTCGAATTCTTCCACTAGCCTCTGAACCCTGCGGGAAATGTCCTCTCGGGTCGCGCGTACCTCGGTAATCGGTCTGCCTTTGGGGTCTGCGAGCTTCCAGTCGATGTAGCGCTTGCCGGGGATCACGGGGCACGCGTCGCCGCATCCCATCGTGACCACGACGTCTGCTTGCGCGGCCAGTTCGCGGGTGAGTCGTTGTGGGCGATGGGTGGACAGGTCGATCCCGAGCTCGCTCATGACGTGCACGACTTCGGGGTGGACGTGGCCGTTGGGGTCGGCTTCGCTGCCTGCGGAGAGCGCTTGGTGGCGGCCTTGGGCTGAGCGTTGGAACAGCGCGGCGCTCATCTGTGAGCGCCCGGCGTTGTGCAGACAGACAAACAGCGCGGTCGCCATCAGAGCGTGACGCCCGATTCGGCGCCGATGGCGTCTGCGGGGTGTGTGGCGCTGCTGGGTTTGCGGGCGCGGATGATCGCCGCGGCTGCGTGCTCGTGGACGCGGTGGCTCTCGCGGATCTCGATGTCGATGAACCCCGCTGCCTGGAGCCCTTCGCGGAACTGCTGTTCGGTGAATGCGCCGGAGATGCAGCCGGTGTAGGCGGCAAGGACGGCGCGCGTGGCGTCGTCTAGGTCGGGGCCGGCGATCACGTCTGAGACGGCGAAGCGCCCGCCGGGCTTGAGTACCCGTGCGGCTTCTGCCAAGACTTTGGGCTTGTCGCCGGAGAGGTTCAGCACGCAGTTGGACACGATCACATCGATGCTGCTGTCAGCGAGCGGGATCGCCTCGATGTAGCCCTTGACGAACTCGACGTTCGCGACGCCGGCTTGCGCGGCGTTTGCGCGCGCGAGCTCTAGCATCTCGTCTGTCATGTCAAGCCCGATCGCCTTCCCGCCGGGACCGACGCGCCTCGCGCTGATCAGCACATCGGCGCCGGCGCCCGACCCGAGGTCAAGCACCGTTTCTCCTTCCCGGAGGTCCGCGACCGCGGTCGGGACCCCGCATCCCAGCGACGCGGCGACGGCGCTGTCGGTCGCGCCCTGGGTCTCGGCGTCCTGATAGAGCGCTGCGCCGAACACCTGCGCGCGATCGCCGTCGCTCAGTGCGATCGGGCCGCAACACGACGATGACTGCTGCTGCTCGGCGACGGCCCGCGCTGCCGCCGCGTACTTCTCGCGCACCACCTCGCGAATGTCCTGAACATCGCTCATGCTCGCCGAGTCGGCTTCGGCGAACTGACCCGCCGAGCAACCGCAACCCTCGCCAGCCGTCTGCGCTGAGTCGCAGCACGAGTCCTTCTCAGACGGTTCGCAGCAGGTCGCCTGTGCCTGCGGGGAGCAGCAGGCCGATGCCGGCGCGGTCGGATCGGTGCTCAGCTCAGCCATGCCGTCAGCTCCTTCAGAGCGTCTGTCGAAACGGAGTAGTAGGCCCATCTGTGGCGGCGCTCGACCGTGACAAGGCCGGCGTCGACGAGCCTCTTCATGTGGTGGGAGAGCAGCGACTGGTTGATCTCGAACAACGGGATCAGCTCGCACTGGCACACCGGTCCCGCGCTGCGCCGCAACACATCCAGGATCTGGACGCGCAGCGGCTCGCCCAGCGTCTTCGCGACAGCCGCGATCCGCTCGGCATCAAGCGCACCGTCAAGCCCGGCGGACGGCGCGCAGCACTGCGCGGCGGCGGGACCAGCCGGAAGCACCAACGTCATATCAACCATGATTGTTGTGAGCCTAGCACCGGGTTCACGTTCGCGGAACTGAAGGCCGAGCAGTCCGCCCGCGAAACCGGTGGTGGTGGTGATGGCGTTCTCGACCTTGCGGGCGAGGGTGTCGATCATCGAGCGCGAGCTCGAAAAGGACGGGTACGCCGCACCGGACCTAGCCCAAGCAGCCAAGCTCCAGGCGATCCCGGTCGCCAACTCGCCGCCTGACCGCTACCTCGAGCACCTCGACCGCAGCTGAGAGAATGCTCCTGATGGAACAGATCATCGAGCTCGCGATCGGCGACGGCGAACCGACCCGCTAGGTCGTCGAGCAACAGCTGCACGACCGGCGCGTGGTGCTGCGCCCCCAGACCGAGCTTGAGGCGATCCATCAGGAGCACAACAGCCGACCGCTCGTGTCCGGCGTGGCGCTGATCTCGACACTGTCTCCCGCCTCGTAGCGTGGAGACACCGTCACCGCGGTCGCACGGGAGCCGCGACAGCGACGGCCTCATGACGGCGCTTGCAATAGCGATCGCGGCGAGAGCCCCGCAGGACCCGGGCATCGCCAGAAGTCCAACTCGGCCCCCGTCACGTTCTCGCGGCGGGGGCCGTGCGCGTGCCCGCGCCACTACGCGGTTGCGGCGTCCGTTAGCGCGTTGATGGCGGCGAGGCGGCCGACGAGGTCCTCGCTCAGGTGGTAGCGCGCGCCGAGTTCGCCAGGCGCTGTGTAGCTGACCTTCGTCTGCGGTCCGTCGGCCCACACGAGCACCTTGAGCGGCAGATCCAGTGCCGCGAGCGGCGCCGCATCCATCACAGGTGTACCCGCCTGGGGGTTTCCGAAGATGATGAGCGTTGTGTCGCGCAGCGACAGGCCGACTGACTGCGCTTCGGCGCTTTGATCGATCACGGCGAACACCTTTATCCCCTTGGACTGCAGCAGCGTCGTGAATCGCGTCACGGTGTCTGGCACCGAGCGGTTACTGAGTTTCGTCACGATCGGTCCGTCGCGCAGAACGTCATCGGCTAACGTGGTCATCGGAGCTCCTGTGTTCGCTTTCGGGTCATTGTCCGGCGGCCGCGACCTGTGGCGCGCCGCCGAGCAGATGGGAGCTGGAAAGATCTGCCATTGGCCCGGGTGCCGGGCTGCCGGTAGCGCCGTGCCGTGTGGGCGTCTGGCCTGATGGCTAACGAGGAACCCTCATGTCGACAACATTTGCGGTCCGGCCGATCGCCTGGGTCGAATCTCGGCGCGCTGAGGTCGCCGATGATGACTGGGTCGCGGTGATCTCGCGGATCGTGCTCGACTCTGAGCGGTTCGGCGTTGATGCGCTGCGAGGACTGCATGGCGCGAACTTCGACGTGCCGACGGGATCGCTCGTCCGTGCCTGACCGGCGCGTTCCACGTCGTGCTGGTTTGGCACGTCTTGTGGGCACCCCGGATAACGCGTGCGCAATGGACCGCTGGGTGGAGCTTCCGAATTCCGACGGCCGCCTCGTTCTCGGCGAAGGCCGGTGGTCGACCAGGGCGGGGGTGTCCTTCCGAGAGGCTCTGAAGCTCGTGCAAGCACGCAACCACGCACGGCGTCAATCCACTCGACGACGTGGCATACCGGGGTGCCCCGGTCGCCGACGAAGCGGTATCTGTTAATCAGCCGACGTAGTGCAAGCGCGTGAATCTGGCCTGCAGCAGGGTTCCAACCAAACGGCCCGCTCCGCTGGTTTGTCGAGAGGTCTGGACCACGGCGGCTTCTGTTACCGGCCGGAACGCTGACAGAAGTCCGCGGCTACGGCAGGCGCAGATGTTATTGGTGTTACCACGGTCTGAGATCGGCTCACGGACACCGCCCATGTCGTTGGTGACCCATCTCGAGGCCAGCGCCTGATGCTGCTCGGGCGGAACCGATCGGCTTTTGCTTCAGCGTTTGTTGTTCTGACTGTCGCCCGCGGGCGACAGTCAGGATCGGGACGCGCGCGTTGGATCGCTCAGGCGCCGTCCGCGGCGATCCGCACCAGGCGGTAGAGCACGAAATTCGACGCGCGCCCGATCGGCCTGATCGGATGTTGGTCGGCCAGTTCAAACGTGGCGCCGAAGCGACGGCGAAGCTCTTCGCCGTCGACGCCACGAGCTCCGATGACCCGCCAGATCGCGGGCGGGTGCGAGATCCCGGCGAGGTACAGCTCGGCTCCCGGGGGCGCCACGGCGGCCACCCCGGACACGTAGGCGTCTCGCAGGTCCGTCGGGATCGAGTGGTAGCAGCCGACATCGATGATCAGATCAAACGGCCCATCGACACCGCTGTCATGAAGCTGGGTAACGTCGCCGCAGACAAAGCTGACGGACGACCCGCTCTCGCGCGCGCGGTCGATCGCGCGGTCGATCGCGCCGGACACGAAGTCGACGCCCACCACCTCCCAGCCGCGCTGCCCAAGGTAGAGGGCATCTGTACCTGTGCCGCAGCCGAGATCGAGCGCTCGCCCGGGCTCGCGGCCCTCGATGATCTTGGCGAGATCGGGATGCGGCTGATCGCCATCCCACGCCGGCTTTCCGGAGCGATAGGCAAGGCGGTAGAACACGGAGTCGAGTCTCATCGCGCGCCCATCTGCCCTTGGCAGCGTACCGGCGCCAACTCATAAGCGACGGCAGCCCACTGCGGTCGTTGCTGCTGAGGCCGGCCGTCGGACCCGCTCGTGCGTCGGCGACGTGACGCGGTCGACCACGAAGAATCGTGGAGCCGACTCGACTCCAATGCTGACCCGGTTTGCGGTCGACGCCATGACTGCTATACTCATTTACAAAGATGCAGTTGTGCTGTCGGAAGAAAGGTTGCATATGAGCTTCACCGCTACCGCCCGCTCGATTGACGGAACGCTCCGTCACGAGATTGATGTGAATGGGCGTCATACGATCGCGACCGACGAGCCGGTCAGCCTGGGTGGGAGCGACAGGGCGCCGGCCCCTCATGAGCTGCTGGCGGCGATGCTCGCCTCGTGCGTATCGACGATGATGGTTCTGTACGCGCGCCGTCACGGCTGGGACTTGAGCGATTTGCGTGTCGATGTGCTCTATGACGCCGACGTGACCCCGCGGCGGGTGAAGGTCAGCGTCCGGCTCCCGGACCGGTTGACGGCCGATCAGGTTGTCCGCCTGGAGCGTGTGGCGGCGACGTGTCCGGTGCGGCGAGCGCTTGAAGCAGGGTTCGTGTTTGAGGAGCGCATCGTGACCTCGAATTCGCTTGACGGGACGCACGTTTGACCGTGTGGCTGCCCGTCTTGGGTGTATGCAGCGCGAGGTCGGCGAGTGAGTCCATCGGCGGCGTCCCCGCGTCCCGCGTGGACCGCTAGCGACACCCCTTGACTGCTCCATGTCTAGTACCTCCATATTCTGACCAGTACCTGCGATCGGCCGTGCGCGCCTGAGCTGAAAGGTGCTGGAGCGCTCACCGCAGGGGTCCGAGTAGGCGCCCGCGCATCGGGCTGCAGAGCTTGACGGCGTGATAGCGGTCGGCTATCACTCGCGGTCGACGGGCAGCCCAGGCCCTCCGAGCATGGCTTCGCCGAAGCGGTTGACCGCGTTCGGGAGGAACTGGCGCGGGAGGGGTTCGGTGTGCTGTGCGAAATCGACGTGCAGGCGACGCTCAAGGCGAAGCTCGGCGTGCAGCGCGACCCGTACCTGATCCTCGGTGCCTGCAACCCGAAACTTGCGCATGCAGCGCTGGAAGCCGAGCCTGAGCTCGGGGTGCTGCTGCCGTGCAACGTGATCGTCTACGAGCAGAACGAACAGACCGACATCGCGCATCTCGCCTTCTAGACCAGCGGCGCGCTGCGCTCTGTCCGGAGACAATTTGAACTTCGCGCTCGCACACCCCTCCCCGCGGCGAGTTCGGCGGGCCGCGCCCCCGGGGACGAGCCGAGCCCCGGGAGCGTGGCGCCGTGGTCGCGGTGGTGCTGACGATGGGGTTCGGGGATGGGCAGGGGAGGTTGCTGACGCGGGAGCAGCCGATGAAGATGGCGGCCGCCGAGGGCGTGTACCACAGTGGCAGCGGGCAGGGCTTCTCGATCTTCGCGGC
The DNA here is from genome assembly GCA_963709135.1 of uncultured Solirubrobacterales bacterium. Lineage (GTDB taxonomy): Bacteria > Actinomycetota > Thermoleophilia > Solirubrobacterales > Solirubrobacteraceae > Palsa-465. The sequence goes on from CAVPVI010000023.1 coordinate 510,008, forward strand.
AGGTTCCCCCAAACACAATCCAGGGCACCTTGCGGTCAACGTCAAGATCCCGCATGTGCTCTCGCTGATCGAGACGCTGAGCTGGAACGGCTCGGTGGAGGGGATGGACAACATCCAGGCGCAGGAGGGTAAGCAGTACGGGCCGGGGAACTACATCCCGATCGTTGGCGTCGAGTACTTGTCCTTTCGGCTGATGGTCGGCGCCGGCATGCTGTTGGCGCTGATCGCCGTGCTCGGTGTCGTGCAGATGGCCCGCGTAAGCTCGAGGTCAGCCGTCGCTTCTAGAGACTGGCGTTGATCGGGTTGCTGTTGCCGATCGTCGCGAACTGGACGGGCTGGATCTTCACCGAGGTGGGACGCCAGTTATGGGTGGTGTTCGGCCTGCTGAAAACCTCCCAGACGGGACGAGCCTTCTGCCAAGAGAGCCGAGCAGGCGCGCGGGCGCGCATGCGCCCGGGCACACCGCGGACAGCGAACGCGTCGCGCTCGACGCGCGCGCCCGTCGCCCTTCTGCAGCGCAGCAGGGATCAGCTGCTGGGTTGTGGGCGCAGCAGCCGGCCTGTGAAGGTCCCTCGTGCGGTGCCTGAGGCTGCGGTCAGCCAAGTCGCCACGAGCAGCGCGTAGAGCGCGAGTGCGATATCGGTGAACAGCGGGGCGTGGGTGTGGAGCGCGAGTTCGGCGGTCCCGGTCACGACGGTGCCGACTGGGAACGTGAAGCTCCACCATGCCAGCGAGAACGGCAGATGCCGACGTGCGGTGCGGATCGTGATTGCCGCGGCGATCGACATCCACGCGATCGCGAAACCCCACGTCGGGACGCCATACACGATCCCGACGGCGTGCAAGGCGGAGGCGTACGCCGGCGGCGAGAACCGGGATGCGGCGTTGCCGAGCAGCGCGGCGGCGGTGATCGATTGGCCCAGCGGACCGAGCACGATCCAGAGTGTCGGGACCGCCTGAGCGGACGGCAGGCCGTGGTAGGCGAGCCGTCCCCAGATCAGCACGATCACGATCATCGCCATGAACAGCGACAGGCCGAACATCGCATAGCAGAGCAGCAGCAGGGTGATCCGGTCGCTGCCGGCCGGGAGGTGCGCGATCAGCGCGGCGCCGGTCGCGGCGGAGACCATCGGTGGCACGATCGGCATCAACCACGACCCGACCGTGTCCTGGGCGTGCAGCTCATGGTGGGTGAACATCAGGTACGGGATCGCCACCGCGCACGCGAGCCCGCCGATCGTCCCGAGCACCCAGAGCAGCTCGTCAATCCGGATCGCGGCCGGGGACCCGATGACCTGCTTGCCGATCAGCAGCGCGCCGGCGCCGACCGTGAGCATCGCCATCGGCGGCGCCCCATAGAACGGTGCCATCCGTGCATCGAGATGGTGGCCTCTGGCGTTGTCGGTGTGCAAGACCCAGTGCGCGGTCGTTACGAGCACCAGGAACACGAGCATGCCCGCCGCGAGAACCCAGAAGGCGAGCGCGAGACCGTTCAGCGCGCTGCTGTGGACGGGCAGCAGCGCGGCCGCGTTCGCGACGATCCCCGTCCCCATCACGCACGCGAACCAGTTCGGACCGATGTGCGCCAACGCCCCACGCGGACCGCGCGTCACATCCAGCGAGCGCCGGCTGATGCTGATCGACGACGCCGGCGAGCTGGCGAGCGGGCCGCGATGCGACTCGGATTGCATGTCGCCATGCTCGAGCACGCGAGCACCGCTAACAAGTCCGATCGCGCACTGATCGATTCCCGAATGGAATGGTACGTTGGTCAGATGGGGCGGTCCGCGTCGAGCAACAGCGATCCGCTCGCCGGTTCAGAGCTCGCGGCGTTCGTGGCGGCGTTCGAGGCGGGCAGCGTGCGCGGGGCAGCGCATGCCCTGTGTTTGACGCAGTCGGCGGTCACAAAGCGGATCCTGTCAATCGAGGCCCGTCTCGGCGGGCGCCTGTTCGAGCGCGGTCGGTTCGGCATGCGGCCCACAGCATTCGGGCAGGCGCTGTACCCCTCCGCCAAGCAGGCCTTGGAAGCGCTTGACGCCGTGGCGCAAGCGGCTGAGGAGGCCCGTCAGGCCGGCTTCAGCGATTTGCGGCTCAGCGCGAGCGTCACGATCGGCGAGTTCCTGCTGCCTGCATGGCTGTCGGCGTTTCGTCAGGCGCGGCCCGACGTAAGGCCACAGCTCGAGATCACCAACTCAACCGAAGTACTCGCAGCAGTCCGCGAGCACCGCTGCGAGATCGGGTTCGTGGAAGGACTCGACCCGCTCGAAGGCCTCGAGGCGCTCACTCTCGCGCGTGACGAGATCGTCGCGGTCATCGCCACCTCGCACCCCTGGGCAAGGCGGCGCGTACTCTCCCCGCGCGAACTACTCAACGAGCCCTACCTCACGCGCGAAGCTGCCTCCGGCACGCGCGCGGTCGCGACCGCCGCGCTCGCGACCGCCGGCATCGAGCTTCAACCGGTGCTCCAGGCCGCTAGCGCGCAGAGCCTCAAACGCGCCTTGGAGGACGGCGGCTTCACGCTCATCTCAGGCATCACCATCGAAGCCGAGCAGCGCGCGGGCACCCTGACCGGCATCCCGATCCGCGGACTGGACCTCAAACGCGAGCTCAAAGCGATCCGCCGTCGCCGGCCGGCCCCGACAGGGCCAGCCCGCGCGCTCTGGCGCTGGCTGGCCGACGTCGCGGCCACGCCCGCGGGCATCGAAAATGAGCGCGGTCGGTGACGAGTGAAGCTATTTGGGGTGCTGGGACTTGTGACCGAGCCTGATCATGCTGATCATCTTCATGTTGATCACGGCAAAGCGCCACGCCTGCCAGGGCAGGAAGGTGCGCATGAACACCGTGCGTCTGGTGGGCTTGGTGACATAGCGGGTCTTGTCGGTGTCCATGGCGCTACTCCGGGATGAAGCGCCAGCCGGGACGCAGGCGCGCTTTGTAGAGGAACATGTGGTGCAGCAGGATCTTGATCCAGTGGCCCGCAGGCCGATCTCGCCGAACATGCGGTCCGGGTCGCGGCCGTGCTCGGGGTACTGCTCGTAGTCGGGCACGATCGGGAACACCGTCATCGACGCTGCGGTGCCCTTGAACGGGTTCGCGCCCGCTGAGGCGACGCAGGCGGCGCCCATCTCCGCCATCGAGGCCGTCCGGGTGGGCTGCTTGGCGCCGGCGATCATGTCGACGATGCTGCGCGCGACTGCTTGACGATGTATTCAAACGCGGCGCCCTCACAGGTGCAAGTGCCGTGGCCCACGCCGACGAGGACGCGGCGCTTCTCGCCGCGGCGCATCCGCTGCACCTCCTCATCGAGCGCCGCCGCGGCCTGCGCCGCATGCGCCGGCTGACAGACCGACAGGCTGTGCCCACCGTCCGGCCCGAGACCCTCGGTCTTGTCAAATCGCAACTGCGGACCGGTCGCGTTGATCAGGAAGTCGTAGCCCACACTGATCCGCTTGCCGTCGGCGGATTCCGTGACGACGTACGGCGAGGAGTGTTCGCGATCACCCTCGGGATGGATCTCACGCGCCGCCGCCTGCAGAAACTCGATCCCGGCCCGCTCGTACACGGGCGCGAGCGGGAACGTCACCTGCGCCGGCTTCATCAGAGCGACCCCGACCCAGATATTCGACGGCACCCAGTTGTAGTCGGGCTTCGGGGAGACGACCGTCACGCTGTCACCGCGCCCCAACCAGTGACGCGCAAACGCCGCCGCTGTGTGCCCGGCGATGCCGGCTCCGAGGACCACGACGCGGCTCACAGCGACCGCCCAGACGAACTGTTGATCATCACACGCTCCAGGTTGAGGCAGGCATTGCGCAGCCGGCCCGACGGCGCAAGAAACCCTCGTTATACTCGTATTCAAGCACACAGCTGTGTAGTTGTCACATGGTCTGCGATCAAATCTCGGGAACGGCGTCTCACGACTGCGGAACGTTTTGCGGTTCGGCTGGCGATTCGCCAGGTGCCTCGGGTTCGAGCGGTCCAAGCGCGACGGCGGCCTCTGAGGCGTCATCGTTCAGCCGGGCGGACTAGATCGATGGGGCGCCGAGCACGCGGGCGACGATCGTCGCCTCGGCTACCGCCAGCAGAGTCGGGGCCGTGCGCCGGGCTGTGGCACCTTCCCGGCGGAACCGTCCGATTCGGTGAGCCTCTCGTCCAAGCGGTCGCGCGGGTCGCGTACAATGGCGGTCCGTTGAGCAGAGCGCGCTCTACTTGCATCATCCCGACGGTATCTGCCGTCGGCGGCAGGACAGACTGGCTGCAGGGAGCGCGAGGTCACGCCACCGCGGATGGGATGGTCGCGGCCGCCGGCCGGCCGATGTGCATCCCCTGCCCAAAGTCCGCGCCGTACTCCCGCACCAAATCGAGGGTCGCGTGATTCTCGATGCCCTCGACGATGACTCGAAGCCCGAACTCGTGCGCGAGACCGATGACCCCTTTGACCATCCGCTGGTCCTCCGGCGACCCAGGCAGGTTCCAGGTGAACGACCGGTCAATCTTCAGGTAACTCACCGGCAGTTGCCGCAGATACGTGAACGCGCCGAAGCCGACGCCGAAGTCGTCGAGCGCGACCTCGCTGCCGAGCCGCGTCAGCTCCCTCGCGAACTCGCCCGCCGCCTGCAGATGCTTGACGTTGGCCGTCTCGGTAATCTCGAACACGAGTGAGCGGGCTGCCGCCGGGTCGGCTTCGAGCATGGCGGCAATCTTCGCCCGGGCTGACGGGTCGCACACCGTCAGGCCCGACAGGTTGACCGACAGCACGGTCCCCGGGGCAACCGAGACGAGCCTCAACGCCTGGGCGACCATCCACACGTCAATCGCCTGAACGAGCTCGTAGAGCTCGGCCTCGGGCAGGAACATCTCCGGCCCGAGCACCTGACTGTCCTCGCGCATCCGCACGAGCAGTTCGCGCCCCCAGCATCCCGGCGCTCCGGTTAGCTCGACGATGGGCTGGCAGTAGACGAGCATCCGTCCGTCGTCGAGTGCCGAGGCGATGCGTATCTCCCAGTCCTGGCGCTCCCGCCGCTCGCACTCTCGCTCCTTGCGCTCGGTCACGTCGGTGCCAATCGTGCACGTCTCCACCGGCCGGCCGGCGTCATCGGGCAGCGCGAACGTGACGGTGAGGAACTGGCGCAGTTCGCCGTCGAGCATCAAGGCGGCTTCGTCGTACACCGGCTCCATCTCCGCGGCGGCGCGACGGTCATCGGCGCGCAACTGCTCGGCAATGCTCGGAAACAGGTCCGTGCAATATCGGCCGATGACCTCGTCGGCGGGCAAGCCGAGAACCCGTCCGGTTTCCCGGTTACTCATCAGGTAGCGCCCGTTGAGGTCCTTGACCGCGATGATCGACGGCGAGTGGTCCATGATGGCTCTCATCCGCCGCTCGCTCAGCCCGAGCGCCCGTTCGGCCATCACCCGTTCGGTCACGTCATGGCATACGCCGACAACCGCGACGGCGTGCCCGTCCGGGCCGGCAAGCGGGCGTCCGCGCGACATCAACACCCGCTGCTGGCTGTCGGCTCGGAGAATACGCTCCTCATAGATGAACGGCTCGAGGGTGCGCAGCGAGCGCTGCACCTCGTGCCGGATGCGCTCGCGGTCGTCGGGATGCAGGAACGACAGGAACGCTTCGACGGTGCCGGGAAACTCGCCTGGCCGAAGCCCGTAGATGCGGTGAAGCTCATCGGACCAGCGCACCACCCCGCTGTTGACGTCCCACCGGAAGACGCCGAAATGGGCGATGCGTTCCGCTTCTGACATCCAGTCCACGAATTCGTGCAACTCCCGTTCGGTGAATCTGGACCTCGTCGACGACATCGACGCACCCCCTCATCTTCGCTGCGTGCTTGCCGCGCCGCGCCATTATCGCGCGCCGTCCAACCGGCGTCAACGGACCGCCCATGCCGGGCACGCCTTCTCGCTCGCGCCGCGGCTAAATTAGAAAGGGTCCGCAGGCGTCCGCGGTCGGCCTGGACGACCGCGGACGGGAGCACGGGCACCGCGCAGGGGGTGACCTCAAGGCTGTCGTCGGCGCGACGCTCGCCGACGCCGGCTGCGATCCGCGACGGGGGTCATCGAGATCGCCGAGTCGGCGCTGGCGCGCGACGTCACGCGGTGCTCTCGAAGGTCCGCGACCTCGGGGTGAGCCTCGCGCTGGACGACTTCGGCACCGGTTACGCATCACTCAGCGAGATGTAGCACTTCCCGAGACGAGGCGGATATTGCGGTGGTGTGTGGCTGAGTGGTTGAGTGGGCGGGTCAGCGCTCGTCGAGCGACTGTGGTTTGGCGATGTGGAAGCCTTGGGCGTAGTTGACTCCGTATTCGCGAAGGAGCGCGAGCGTTTCGGGGTTTTCGACACCTTCGGCGATCGTGTGCTTGCCGAGGCTGCGGGCGATGCCGACGATCGCCTTGACGACTTCTTGGTCGGTTTCGCTGGTGGTGAGTTCGCGGATGAAGTCGATGTCGATCTTGAGGTAGCGCGCTGGGATGTGTTTGAGGTATGTGAACGACCCGAAGCCGGTCCCGAAGTCATCAAGCGCGACCGCGCAACCAGCGTCGGCGAGCGCTCCAGCGAACGCGCGGGCGGCCGCGATGTTTCTCAGTGCGGCGGTCTCGGTGATCTCGAAGATGACCGTGCCGGGCTGGAGGCCGTGCTCGACTGCGGCGTGGGTGGCGGCGATGATCGCCTCGTCGCCGATCGAGTGACCGGAGAGGTTGATCGCGACCGGGGTTCCGTTGAGCGCGAGGCGTAGCCCGGCGTCTGTGACCCAGCGGTCGATCTCGCCGATCAGCCCGAACCGCTCGGCCGTCGGGATGAACCTGTCCGGGGCGATCAGCGCGCCGTCCTCGTCGAGCATCCGGACAAGCAGTTCGCGGTGCATCACCTCCTCTGTCCGGAGGTCGATGATCGGCTGGCTATGCAGGACCAGCCGATTGTGGGTGATCGCGGCGTGGATGCGCTTGACCCAGTGCAGCGCGCCGTCCGCCTGTCCGCCGTAGATGCGGGCTTGGTCGCCGCCGTGCTGTTTGGCTTCATACAGCGCGCTGTCGCCGCAGACGAGCATCCCATCAGCGGTGATCTCGTCGCACCCGGTCAGGATCACGATCCCGGCGCTGACGGTCACCGACGGCGCGCCCCACGACGTGCGCAGGAGCGCGCGGACGTCGTGTGCGACGGTACGCGCGTCGGCTTCGCCGGCTTCGGGCAGGATCACCGCGAACTCGTCACCGCTCAACCGAGCCACGAGGTCGGTTGAGCGCGCGCGGGACCGGAGCACGTCAGCGAATGCCCTCAGGAGCGCGTCGCCGGCAGCGTGGCCGTGGGTGTCGTTGACGGCCTTGAGGTGGTCTAGATCGAAGATCACCAACGCAGGTGGATGTTTATCGCGGGCGGCGAGCCGCAGTTGGCGCTCGAGCTCGTCGGTGAACCGCCGGCGGCTGTAGAGGTCGGTCAGCGGGTCGTGGTCAGCGAGATATTGAAGACCGTTCTCGAGCTTCTTACGCTCGGTCAGATCGATCGACACGCCCGTGCTGCCGACGATCTCCCCGTCCACGGTCCACGGCGAGATTGTCGTGCGAACGTCGATTACCGTGCCGTCCTTGCGCCCGCGCTTGGACTCGTATTGCAGCCGCTCCCCGGCGAGCACCTTCCCCTGGCTCGCTGTGAACTCCTCGACGCTCACGGTCAGCTCATGAAGTGGTCGACCGATTGCCTCGTCTGGGCTGTATCCGTATAGCCTCCTCGCGCCGTGGTTCCAGTGCCGCACGATGCCCTCACGGTCGGTTGAGATGATCGCGTCGGTCGCGAACTCTGCGGCGGCTGCGAGCCGCTCGCGCTCGCGCTCTGCCTGCTTGCGTTCGGTCAGGTCGCTCGCGATCGCGGTCCCGCCGACCACGCGCTCGTCCACGGTCCATGGCGAGATCGTCAGCAGCACGTCGATGATCGTGCCGTCCTTGCGCCGCCCGCGGGACTCGTACTGGTAGGCAGGTTCCCCTGCGAGCATACGTTCGATGTGATCCCGTGGCCTCTGTGTGACGGACACCAGCTCGTACAGGTTCCGTCCGACGGCTTCTTCGGCGCTGTACCCGTACAGCCGCTCGGCGCTCGCGTTCCAGTGCCGCACGCGCGCCTGCAAGTCGATCGAGATGACGGCGTCGGTGCCGAGCTCGACAGCGTCCGCGAGGCGCCGCAGCTCACGTTCTGCCGTTTCGCGCTGCCAGGCTATCCCCAGGACGTGCGCGATCCCTTCGAAGAACACGATGTCGTCGTCCGTGAAGCTCCGCGGCCGGGTGCTCGCTGCGATCAGCACGCCCCAGGGGTGCTCGGGGGTGCCGATCAACACGCTCACGCTGCTGCGTGCGCTGTGCGCCATCAAGGCGGCCGCTGGCGTGAAGCGTCGTTCGGCGATCAGGTCGGGGCTGATCACAGGTTGCGCACAGAGCAGCGTGTAGCCGGCCTGGGAGCGCCGGCCGCCGCTGTCGCTGACCAGGAGCGGGCGATCTCCGGGCTCGGCAGTCGAGTACACGAGCAGATCTCCGTCGGCCAGCAGCTGATCGACGGCGACGATCTCGACGCCGAGCGCGCACTCCACAGCACGTACGGCCTGATCGATGAGGTTCGTCGGGGCGGCGCGTGTGAGCGCGCCCAGCCCGAGCTCAGCGAGCGTTTTCTGCTGCGCCGCCCGGACGCGCAGCATCTGCTCCCGCGCGACGCGATCGGTGACATCCCGCACGTTGATCAGCGCCCGCTCGGCGCCGCCGACGGTGACCGGCCGAGCAGTCAGCGCGAGCGTTCGCGGCACGCCGCTCTTTGTCGTGACCGCGATCTCCCGCTCGGCGAGACCTTCGTTCCTGATGACGCGCGTGCGCATCTCCTCCAGGTCAATTCCTGTGAGGATCCCGAGCTCGACCGGCGTATGTCCGACGAGCTCTTCGCGTGCGTAGCCGACGATCCGGCAGTACGCGTCGTTGACCTCGAGGATCCTCCGATCCTCGATGCTCGCGATCACGATTCCATCGGCCACCTGGTGGAACACCTCCGCGAACAGGTGCTCGGTCTCGGCCAGAACCCGTTCGGTCGACGGCGCGCGCGCGCCGGTCAGCGACCTCGCGCCCGCGATCCGCAACCGGTCACGCGCGCCGCGCCGCGCGTCGATCGTCCCAAACGCATGGTCCGCGTCGGCGAGCACCTGCTCGACACGCGGAACGAGCTGCCGTCCCGCGTCCGTCAAAGTCACGCCGCGTGGGCTGCGAGCCAGCAGGCTGCAGCCGAGCAGCGCCTCCAGTGCAGAGATCCGTTTCGCGACAGCTGTCTTAGTGATCCGCAGCTCCTCGCCCGCTTGCGCCAGGCTCCCGGCGCGTGCGGCCACGAGGAAGGTCTCGAGCTCAGCGAAGTCCGGACGGCGTACCGACCCTCTCGTCACCCCGCGCACGATAGACAACCAACCCGGCGGTGGGTACCGTAGGTTCCCGCAGCATCTCACAACTCGCTGTCAGCCACCGCCGCCGGTCGGCCGATTATGTTAGCTGACGACGTATCCCCTTGGAGCATTCCAGGGCCGGGAAGCGGCTCAATCTGCCGATTGCCTACATGTTTGCTACCGGTTCGGCTAGTCGAACCGCATTAACCTAATCAGATCTTCTAGGGAGGGTCTTCATGTCAGTCACCCTCAGGCGCAAGTCGCTGGAGGTTCCTGCAGCTACTTCGCATGATGCTCAGGCGGCCGAGGTCCGCCGGCAGCTGATCGAGCGTCTGCGCAGCCTCGACGCGAACTGCCTGCAGAACCTCGTCAATGGCGTGACCGCCGCGACCAGGGGCGATCTCACCGTCGAGGTGATCCCGGTCACCAAGCCGATCGATGCGAAGACGTCCGATCCGGAGTTCGCCGAACTTGCTGCGGTGTTCAACTCGATGTTGTCCAAGGCACAGACGGCGCTGGCGGGCTACAACGAGCTACGTGAGCAACTGCGCGTGGCGCTTGGTGACCAGTCGTGTCTGGAGGGGTTGACCGAGCGTTTGCACAGCCTGTCTGACCGCTGTCTCGCTGGTCTGGGGGCAGGGCTGCAGGCGGCCGCGGCCGGCGATCTGACAGTCGAGGCGTTGCCGGTGACCAAGCCGCTCGAGGCTCGCTCCGGCGTACGGATTGGTGAGCTGGGTGAGGTGTTCAACACGATGCTCGGCCAGGCGCAGGGAGGGCTGAGCTCCTATAACGAGATGCGTGGCGAGTTGGCGGCGATGATCCGTCAGATCGGCGGAACCGCCAACCAGGTTTCGAGCTCCTCGCAGGCGATGTCGGCCGCCTCGCAGCAGACGAGCGCCGCGATCGAGCAGATCGCGCAGGCGACGGGCAGCGTCGCGGCGGGTGCTGAAAAGCAGATGGGCATGGTCCACGAGGTACGCAAAGTGACCGCCGAAGCCGTCGAGATGTCCGCGCACGCACGGGAGGTCGCCGCTGAGGGCGTTGCGTTGACCGGCGAGATCGGCGCGATCGCCAGCCAGACCAACCTGCTGGCCCTAAACGCCGCGATCGAGGCCGCGCGGGCCGGCGAGCAGGGCCGCGGCTTCGCGGTCGTCGCCGAAGAGGTCCGCAAGCTCGCCGAATCTGCCTCGAAGGCCGCCGGGCGCACCCGCGAGTCGTTTGACGGGCTCAGCTCCAGTGTTGAGAGCGTCAGCTCGTGCATCACCAAGATCAACGAAGCCGTCACGCAGGTCGAGCACGTCGCCGATGACACCGGCGCCGCCACCGAAGAGGTGTCCGCGTCCGCCGAGGAGTCCGCGGCCACCAGCCAGCACGTCGCGAACTCAAGCACAGAGCTGGCCGGCATGGCCCACGACCTCGAACAACTGGTCGCCAAGTTCACAGTCTAGCCTAGCCACGCTGGATAGGAGCAACCCCAATGCCCCAGGACTCAAGCGCGCGCCAACTCGTCGTGTTCACGCTCGCGGGCGAGCAGTACGCACTCCCGATCGCGCACGTGCAAGAGATCATCCGGTACACGCAACCGCGTCCGGTCGCCTCCAGCGACTGCCGGGTTCGCGGCGTGCTGAACCTCCGCGGACGAATCGTGCCGGTCTACGACCTCGCGGCGTGCCTCGGAGTGACCACCGAGGTCAGCGTGCAGTCCAAGATCGTGATCGTCGAAGCCGGCGGCGAGACGACCGGCGTGATCGTCGACGAGGTCGACGAGGTCCTAACGCTCGAACAGCAGCACTTCGAGGAGGCGCCCGGCGCCGACGCGACACTCGTCGAGTCGATCGCCAAGCTTGGAGACCGGCTCGTTGTGCTGCTCGCGCTTGCCACGATCTTCCACGGCGACGCACTGGCCGCCGTCTAGGCAAAAGCGACCCGCTCGCAACATGGAGGCAACAAACCGAGAAGTAGGGATCGGAGTTGAGCTCCTCGCTCCTCGCGAGGAAGGGAACGAGTTCGCGGTGCAGGTCGGCCCGAGCCATTTACAAACCGGTCGCGGCGTGTTGATCCCGGCCGCGATCAGCGAGATCAGCCAGTGCGAGCGGTTGGATGCGGAGCTCGCTCATTTTGCGGCGATCGTGCGCTCATCGGATGACGCGATGATCGGCAAGCGGCTCGATGGCACGATCACGAGCTGGAACCCCGCAGCGCAGCGGATCTACGGCCACAGCGCAGCAGAGGCGCTCGGTCGGCATGTCGGGATGCTGTGCCCTTCACGCGAGCAGGAGCTCGAGCTTGAGCGGATCCTCGCGCGGATCGCGGCAGGGGAGGGAATCGACCATTTCGAGACCCGGCGGCTGCGTAAGGATGGTGGCGTGATCGACGTATCGGTGACGATCTCACCGATCCGCAATCCTCAAGGGGCCGTGATTGGAGCCTCGACGGTCGCGCGGGACATCAGCGAGCGCAAACGAGCCGCGGCGGCGCTGGTCGAGGCCGAGGAGCGCTTCCGCGGCGCGTTTGAGGAAGCGCCGATCGGGATGGTGATGCTGACCGAGCGGTTGCGCGTCTGTCTCGCGAACGCGACGATGTGCCGGCTGCTGGGCCGCGACGCCGACCAGCTCGTGGGGCGAACGATCCTCGAGTTCACGCATCCTGAGGATGTCCAGCGCAGCCTGGAGTGGAACGACGCCAGGTCCGGCGGGGGTGTGATCGCGCCGTTGATCAAGCGCTACGTGCGTCCGGACGGGTCGATCATCGAGGCGGAGGTAACGACCGCGCTGATCGAGCCCGTGGGCTCCGAGCGCTATTTCCTCTCTCAGTGCCAGGACGTCACCGCCCGGCGTCGCGGCGAGCGCCAGAGGGCTGCGATCTGTGATCTCGGCCGTCAGGCGTTGGCGAATGGCGACGTGGTGGCGCTGATGGGCGAGGCGGCGCGCACGGTCCGCGAGATCCTCGCCACGACCAACTGCGTGATCGCCCGCTGCTCAGCCACCAGCGAGGTGCGCGTGGTCGCCGGCATCGGCGACGGGCTCGGGTTCATGCTCGCTGCAGGGGATGCTTCCCAGACCGCGCACACACTCAAGCTCGGCCAACCGTTGCTGAGCAACGATCTCGCGCGCGAGACGCGCTTTCCGGTACCAGCGGTCGTGCTTGAGCGCGGTATGCGCCGCAGCCTCAGCGTGCCGCTGCCCGAACGCTCCGGCGCTCGCCACGTGATCCTCGCTCACGGACCAGCGAGCATGCCCTCGCTGACCCTCGACGATGTGCAGTTCGTCCAGGCGGTCGCGCACGTGATCGCCGGCGCGCTTGATCGCGCGGCGTGCGAGGACGAGCTGCGCCGCCGCGCCCTGGAGGATCCGTTGACCGGGCTGGCGAACCGCGCGCTGCTCTCCAGCCAGCTCGACGCCGAGCTTCGCCATGCCCGCCGCCTCGGTAACCGGGTGTGCGTGCTGGTCCTCGATCTGGACCGCTTCAAGACCGTCAACGACACCCTCGGCCATAGCGCCGGCGACGCGCTGCTGCGCCAGGTCGCGGCGCGCCTGAAGGCGTGCGTGCGCGAGGAGGACCTCGTCGCACGTCCCGGCGGCGACGAATTCACCGTCCTGTGCACCAGCACCGCGAGCGACGTTGCGATCTCCGAGGTTGCCCAGCGACTGGTCGACGCGGTCATCGAGCCGTTCGGGCTCGAGGGCCGCGAGGTGTTCCTGACCGCCAGCGTCGGGATTACCCTCAGCGAGTACGGTGCCGAGACGCCAGAGGAGCTATTGCGCGACGCCGACGCCGCGATGTACCGCGCCAAGGAGCGAGGCGGAAGCCGCTTTGAGCTATTCGATGTCGCACTGCGACAGGACCTTGTACAGCGAATGGCGCTCGAGGGCGATCTGCGCCACGCGCTCGAGCGCGACGAGCTCGAGCTGCACTACCAGCCGGTGATCAACCTGGCCGATCAACGCGTCGTGGGATTCGAGGCGCTGCTGCGCTGGCGGCACCCCGCACGCGGGCTGATTGCCCCGGACCAGTTCATCCCGATCGCCGAGGAAACCCGGCTGATCATCCCGATCGGCAGCTGGGTCCTGCACGAGGTCTGCGCACAGCTCGCCAAGTGGCCCGAGCAGATCCAAATCTCCGCGAACCTCTCAGCCCTGCAGATCACCCCGCAGCTCGTAGCCGAAGTCGAGCGCCAACTGGCCCGGCATCACCTCACACCCGGCCGGCTCGTGCTCGAGATCACCGAAAGCCTCGTCCTTGACCCCGCCATCAAGCCAGTCGTGGTCAGCCTCCGAGCACTCGGGGCCAAGCTCGCGCTCGATGACTTCGGCACCGGCTACTCATCGCTGGGCAGCCTCCAGCGATTCCCGCTGGACCTACTCAAGCTCGACCGCACCCTGACCGACGCACTAACCCAGGACAACGGCGTCGCGGTCGTACGCGCCGCCATCGACCTCGGGCGCGCGCTCGGCGTGAACGTGATCGCCGAAGGCATCGAAACCCAAAGCCAACTCGCCGTGCTGCGCGAACTCCGCTGCCCGCTCGGACAGGGCTACCTATTCGCCAAGCCGCTACCCCTCGTCGACGCACAAACCCTGATCACCAACCCTGCGCCCCCGCCACAGCCGGCTCAGTAATCGACCACACGTAACCTCTCGCGGCGCGCCCGAGACACACCGCCGCCAGGCGAAGCAGGCGGGTCGTACGTCGCGGACGAGAGTGTCGGGCTTGAGCGCCGGCAGAAGCCGTCCCGACGAAGCCAGCCAGTGCTGCTTCCGAATCGCACAGCGGAAGGGTCGCTTGCGTCTATGTGAGCTGCGATGGGTCGCTGAACTCGCGGAACAAGCCGGTCACGATGAATACCGCCTGCTCGGCGATGGCGACCGCGTTATCGGCGATACGCTCCAGCGCGCGGGCCACGAGGATCATGAACATCGCCCACTCGCGCACGTCGATGTCGTCGCCGATCTCGACGGCGCGGGTGAACAGCTCGCGGTTTAGCCGACCGATACCGGCGTCTTTGCTGACGAGGTCTCGGGCGAGCGCGACGTCGCGTGTCTTGAGCGTGTCCTTGGCCTGCGTGAGCTGGCGGCGTGCGAGCTGCCCCATCCGTTCGATCGCTTCAAGGGTCTGCTTGTCCGTCGTCGGGTCGTCGCCGGACAATGGCACGAGCTTGGCGATGTTGGCGCACTGAGCACCGATCCGTTCGACGTAGCGGACCACGTGCAGCAGCGCCGCGAGGATCCGCAGGTCTCCAGCGACGGGTGTTTGGCGGGCGAGCAGCAACAGCACGCCTTGGTGGATTTCGAGACAGCGAGCGTCGATCCGGAGCTCGGCGGCGACGACCAGCCCGGCGAGCTCGATGTCGTGGTTACTGAGCGACGCGAGCGCCCGGTCGAGCTGCGCGACCACGACATCGATTTCCTCGAGCGTCTGGCGCTCGAGTTCCTTGAGGTCTTCGCGGAACTGGTGGCGAGTCTCATACATCGTGCGAACCGTAGCGTTCAGGCCATGATCAGCGCCTGTCGGCTAGCCAGAAGTCTGCTGCCGTCGAAAGGCGGTTATGGGCTGAACCGCAGCTGGATTGCAAGGCCGAGGCTGGCGATGAGCCATCTCATGTTCTTCAACGCGTTGACTCGAGCCAGGCGCCGATCGACGGTCAGCAGGAGCAGGGCGGGGAGAAGAACTACGCGGGCGCCGATCGGGGTCGGAGGAGATTTTCCCCCGGACCGCTTGACTCTGTGGCGCAAAGTAGGTTATTCTGCGCCACAGAGTGCTCTGCTGCGCAGAGCCAGGCGAGTGAAGGAGGCAGACATGAATGGCACGCTCGACCAAAATGACACCGAGCTGGCCGAGGAAGGCGAGCTCGATCCGCGCGAGGCCGCCGCGCTAATCAGGCAGACCGAACGACAGGTCGAGCGCGAACTGGACCTCGCGGCGCCGCCCTGGCTGGCGGCGCTCCTGGCGGGCGTTGTCTTCGTCGCTTTCGGCGCGCTGTGGCTCTCGGTACGCGGCCAGCACCCCTACACGGGTCCGCGCGGCTGGGCGCTGGCGGTCGCCGGCGGCGCGGTGGTCGTGGTGATCGCCGCGGCCGCGTCCTACCTCAAGCACGCGCGAGCGGGCGTCAGCGGGCGCTCCTCGCGCCGGGACCTGGCCATTGGCGCCACGGTCCTGACGACGTACATCCTCATGGGCGTGTTCCAGGATGCGCTCAAGAAAGCCGGCGCGAGCCACGCGATCATCGACGGGATCTTCCCGGCCACAGCGCCGCTGCTCGCCGTCGGCTGCGTCGCCGCGGCGATTCAAGCTGCGCGAGAGAACTGGCCGGGGTTCGGCGCCGGGATCACGGTCGCCGTGATCGCCTGCATCAGCGCATTCGCGGGCCCGATCAACGTGTGGTTGTTGATGGGCGCTGGCCTGTTCCTCGCGATCGCCGGGTACGCCCTCGCCACCGCGTGGCTACGCCGCGGCTGACGGGACGCGGATGAGCACCGAGACACTCGACCCGCTGATCCACGTCCCGGCGCGGCTGCGGATCATCGTCACGCTCGCGGCGCTACCCGACGGCGACGCGCTCTCATTCACACGCCTGCAAGACATCATCGGCCTGACGCCCGGCAACCTCGGCATGCACCTCAAGAAGCTCGAGGACGCCGGCTACCTCAACAGCGAGAAGGTCATCAACGGGGTCGCGTCGCGGACCTCGGTCGCGCTCACCAGCCGCGGCCGCGCCGCACTCGACGCCTACCTGGAAGTGCTGCACAACCTCCTCGCGGCCATCGACACGACCCCGCGCCGATGGTGAACACTAGGGCTACGGTGCCGCAAACGGCTGAGCGGCTGGCCATGCGCGCTCCGTGAGAGGTGGGGGCAGTGGACTCATTCAAAGGGAAGCTCGCGGTGGTGACCGGCGGTGGCTCGGGCATGGGCCGCGAGCTTGTCTGTCAGCTAGCGGCGCAGGGCTGCTCGGTGGCGGCATGCGACCTAAACCCGCACGCCGTCGCGGATGCGGCGGCCACAGCCGAGGCCTCGGCCCCGCTTGGGGCACGGGTCACCAGCCAGCGAGCGGTGCCAGCATTCGGCGCCGGCGCTCTGCTATTTGGCGGTGTCTGCGAATCGACAATCGACCGGGCCTGCGATTACAGGCTTGGGTCATTTGGATCTGGCGAGGGTGGGGTGCTCGGGGTGAGTGCCGCGACGAGCCCGGATTGGTCCTCGGCGCTGACGATGAGCCGGCGCATCGGGGCCCGGAGCGGACCCAGCCACACCCACTTCGACCGATTCAACGTGATTTCGACCAGTCGGGTGCCGGCGCCGTTGACGAGAGCGGTGCGTGGCCAGTAGTTGACTCCGCGCAGAACGCTGATTCGGAAAGCACCACGCAGTTCGCTTCTGTCCATCGGGCGAGCAGATGCCACCGTCTCGCGAGGGATCGTGGCGTGAAACGCCCACCCCATGCGAACGTCGACCGTTGAAGGGCTCATCGTCACCCGCGGGGCTTTTCGACCGGCGCCGAACGCCGTCATGAGGGCGCGGCTGGGTCGGTCGACGCTGATCGCGAACGTCCTCTCGTTGATGATGATCCCTCCTCGGGAAAGCCCCAGACGCATCCAGAGCGCGTGTTTAATCAGATTGGCGGCCTCTCCCAGCCGAGGTCGCTGCTGACCGTCGTCGGCGCCGGCCATCAGCACCGCGAGGATCTCCTGCTCGTGCTCGCGCCGGAATCCACGAGGGTAGGAGGCCAGCAGCCGCCGGTAGCCTCGCTCGAGGTCTGCGGAGTCACTCATGTGATGATCCCTGCAGCCGGATTCAAGCGCGAGATCGCGGCGTGGGCGTTGGCTTGTAACCGGGCTGCCTCGGCTGCCAGCAGCTCTCCGCCGGCGGGTGTTAGCCGGTAGTAACGGCGCAGTCGGCTGTCCACGATCTCCTCCCGGTCTACCTCGATCAGCTTGTCCGCGCGCAGACGCTCAAGCGCCGCGTACAAGGTTCCGGCTTTCAGCTGAACCCGGCCGGCTGAGATCGCCTTGACGTCGGTGATGATCCCGTAGCCATGCTGGCTGCCGGCGGCCAGAGCCGTCAGGATCAAGAACGTCGCCTCTTGCATCGCCCGTCTCGCCATACCGCACAATATATACAGTTGAAATATCTAGAGTCGAGTCCTAGCTCGACCGGCCGCGCTCAGCGTTTGCGGCCTCCTGTTTCGCTACGACGGTAGGCTCACGCGCGCCGCG
Organism: uncultured Solirubrobacterales bacterium; assembly: GCA_963709135.1. Classification (GTDB taxonomy): domain Bacteria; phylum Actinomycetota; class Thermoleophilia; order Solirubrobacterales; family Solirubrobacteraceae; genus Palsa-465. The sequence goes on from CAVPVI010000023.1 coordinate 527,638, forward strand.
CACAACGGTATTCCGTGGCAGGTCGATGCAGCGCTGGCTGCGGGCCCGACGCCCAGGACTCGCATCCATGAATCGAGGGCGCCACATGTGTTCGCTCGAGTGCGCCGCCGGTGCGGTGACCGCCACCGCCTCGCGTCGGATTAGCCCGGGGACCCCAAGGCATCTCTTGGGCATTCGGCCGAGATGCCCCGAGATGCGTCTCCTTGAAGCTGACGGCAAGCACGTAGCCCAATTCGGACCTACGCTTCTGGCCACTCTCAGCGGGATGCCCAAGGATGCGTAGGGGGCCCGGACTAGCACCGTGGCGGTCGAGATGCGAGCCCGAGGCGCCGGTGGGGCCTGCTGAGACTCCGTTCAGCAGTCCCCGCAGTGTCGTGGCGTAGATCTCGAGGGCGTGGCGCCCGTCGTGGCTAAGCGCGACCGAGGTGCGGGAAGCGGGTCCGCTGCCGGTTTTGCTGGTCGCGAGGTAGCCGGCCTCTTCGAGCTTGCGGAGGTGCGTGATCAGGTTGCCCGGCGTTAGCTCGATCATGTCCTGGAGGCGTTTGAAGGACAGCTGGTCGCCGTCGGGCAAGGTGGCCAGCGCCGCCATGATCTGGAGTCGCGCCGGGACGTGAATCAGCGGGTCGAGCGCCTGGGCGCTCATGCGCCCGTCCGCACCGTGTGTGTTCGAGTTGCGCGCCGCTGCCACGTGCCGATCGCCGCGTTCGCCAGCAGCAGCACGCAGAGCCCCACACCGTTGACGAGCCACATGCCTCGAGGGCCGGCGATTGCGGCGAGGGCAGCGATCAGCGCGACCGGAATGGTGAGCGCGACTTCGTTCCAGCGCTTGTGGATCGCACAGCGCCCGGCCCAGACGCCGGCAAGCGCGATCAGGGTTCCGTTCAGGAAAAGCGACCAGTAGAATCCTGCACCGTGGTGTGAGCCGCTGTTCGCAATCCCGACCAGCGCCAGATAGCAGACAAGCAGGACCCCGCTCATCACAACGGCCTCCTCGCGTTGGACCCTCACGGAGTGGCCGCTGATGCCGGTCCGCGCTCGCGCGTAGGCGTAGATGACGGTGGCGATCCGGAGTGCGATCAGCCCGTAGAAGAACACCAGCGACGCGGCGCTTGGGCCGGTGAAGGGGTGCTGATTGCGGACGTTTAGCCACACGATCCCGAAGCCGGCCAGCGCCACCACCGCCGCCACCAGCGACACCCAAGGCGCCCGGAAATCCAGCGCGCGCCGAGCGGCCGCCTGCGTCTGTGTCAGCAGGCGCGCCGCCTCGCGGGGTTCCATCCTGCCCTCCTCGGGGGTTCCGGATGACGGTCCGATGTGTGTAATCATAATCCTGTCTCCCAGCTAGTGTTTGTGAGGCAAACCCTAGCGGACTTTGTGGGGCAAAGTCAAGGGCCCGCTCAGAGATGGCGATACACGCGCCACCACAACGGCAATTGTTTGGCCGCGGCCCGGCTCCCTGTGCGTGGCGAGGAACAGGGTCGCAGCGCTTCACGGACGGCGGCGGTCATGTGGCCAAGCTGCCATCGGATCTTCTCGCTGACCGCCTCCGGCTGGTCGGGGGTGGCGAGTCCAGCGGCCTTGGCGGCGTACGCGGCGGCACCCAGGGCGTGCGCGCCGACACCCGCTTCGCGCAGTCCGCCGCCCACATCGCAACGACCGCCCGTCGGCTTCGATCAGTGTCTGAGGAGAACCCACACCCAAAACCCGCCAACCGCTTCCTAAGAGGAGGCCTCGGCACGCGGTGTGTTCGCCGCGATCGCGTCGCGAACGTAGGCGCTCAGGCCCGGCTCGACCTTCTCGTAGTTGGCCGCGAACCGCGGGTCGGCGACGCACATTTCGCCGAGCGCCCGTGCGTGCGGACTCCTTGTAGGCGTCGGTGTGGCCCCAGCGCTCGCGCGCCTCGTCCGCGGACTGACCGGGATCGAATCCGTCGAACATCGTTTCCTCATTCTGCTTATCGCCATGTTCGAGGGTGGCGATCGTCCGATCGAGCGCCCGCGCCAACCCGGCAAGCCGCGCCAGTTCGCAGCGCCGAGTGCCGGTCATGTCCAGGATCGCTCCGGCCACTGGGCGACAGCAGCCCGCGCTCGTCATAGTGATGCCGCGTCCGCACAGTGATCCTCGCCAGGGCGCTGACCTCGCCAACCGTCTTCATGCAGTCCAGGCTACGGCCTCACGTGACGTCAGAGTCAAGGCCCGTCAGCACAATCCTTGGGGCGGCGCCTGAACCGCCAAGCCGGCTCGCTTCCCGAGCAGATTTCGACGGCCCTTCGTTTCCGCGCAGAGCGGGGCGGTTGCACGTGGAGAGGAGATGCTAGTGCTGTTGTGAGAGGACGAGCGGGGTCGGTGGCGTCGCCTCTGATCTCGGGTCGCATGCGAGCATTTCGCTGTATGGATGCTGAGGAGCGTTTGCGGCGCGCGCGCCTTGCGACGCAGCGACTGACGCCGGGGACGGCATGTGCGACTGCCGAGGAAGCGGCGCGCGCTGTGATCGGTGTGCAGGCTCAGGACCTGCGCGCCGCGCAGTTGGCGCTGCGCTCGCGCGTGCCGGGTCTGACGCGTGGCGCTGTGCGCGCCGCGCCGCTGTTGCGCACGTGGACGGTCCGCGGCACCGTGCACCTGATCGCGGCCTCGGATCGTCCATGGCTGCACGCGCTGCTGGCCGAGCGAAACGCCCGCGCGTTCGGGGCACGCTTTGAGCGCTTCGGCATCGTCGACGTTGTCAACGCGATGCGTCGCGATGTCGTGGAGCTCTGTGCCGAGCGGCCGCGCGACCGAGCGTCGCTGCTGCGCGCTCTCCTCGAGCGCGGCCACCCGTCGCTCGAGCAGGGTCCGATCAACACGTTCGTCCCGTGGCTCTCAACGCAGGGCCTGATCCTCACCGACGTCGATGGCCTGCTGCACGCGAGCGATCCCCCGCCGGCGGTCGACCACGACGAGGCGCTCGCGATCCTCGGCGCCCGCTACACCGCTGGCTATGGCCCGTGCGACGCGACCGACCTCGCGAAGTGGTCTGCGCTGCCGATCACCCTGGCGCGCCGGGCGCTCGCTGCGGCCGGAGTGCAGCCGGGCCTCGATGCGCGGCCCGTCGATGACGCGCCGCCGTGCCTGCTGCTCGCCGCCTTCGACACCCTGATGCTCGGGCACCGTTCCCGCGAGCCGTTCGTCGCTGCCGAGCACGACTCTTACGTCCTGAGGGGCGGCGGGATGCTCAAACCCGTCGCGCTCAGCGGTGGCGTGGCGACCGGCACGTGGTCAATCAGGAAGCGTCGCCCCGAGCCGACATGGTTCGGCCGGCCCGCGCCAAGCGCGGCCCTCGACAGCGAAACGGCGGACATCGAACGCTTCCTCAACTCGTAAGCGCCGGCTCTCGCGGTACGCCGGGCGAAAATCGACCCCACCGGAACGCCAAGCCCAGCCCTCCTGTCCGCGCTGAGGAGGTCTCCGCGTGAAACCGCTCTCAGTACCGCGGGATAGGCAACGCGCGTCTCGACCCTCGGCTTCTTGCTGCTTGAGACGTTGGGCCAGAGAGCTCGCGGCCGGCAGGCTCCCATCCGGCGGCTAGATTGGGCGCATGGCAGTCCAACGGATGCACGACGTAGGCATCGTCGTCGACGACCGCCTCTGCTACATCCGCGGGCCCGAAGGACTTCTCATCGGGCTCGCGCAAGAACTCGGCTGAGCGCCCGGGTTTGAACCAAAGGGCAGCGCGTCGCGCTAGCGCTGTCGCGGCCGTCAGGAGCGTCAGTCGTTCTCAGCGCGCATGCGCCTGTACCGCTCGCAGATGACCCGGGAGCCGAACGTCCTGGTTTCGATCAGCTCCAACAGGATGTCCTCGGTGACCGGCGGGAGGAACGGCGTGCCGCCACCGACGACGATCGGATGGCGGAACATGCGCAGCTCATCAACGAGACCGAGCTTGATCGCCGTCGCGGCGAGGCCGGCGCCGCCGATCTCAACGTCCGCGTCAGTCGTGCCGAGCGCGGCGGCGACCTCCTCCGCCACCGACCCCTCGGCGAGCCGAGCATTGCCATGGACTCTGTCGAGCGTGCGGCTGAAGACGACCTTCGGAAGCGCACACCAGACGTCGGCGAACGCGGCGTGGAGCTCGCTGTCGCGCAGCGACGGATCGGTCTCCCACACCAGCATGGTCTCGTAGAGCTTGCGGCCGCACAGATGACAGCCAAGCTCGCGAACCCTCGCCAGATGGAAGCCAAACAGCTCCTCGTCAGGGACAGTCCACCCAAACTCGCCCTCGCGGTCGGCGATAAAGCCGTCCACCGAAACGCCCATCGAATAGATCAGCATGGCTCCAGACCGTAGCGCCCGGGACCGTATCGGGGACGGGGTGGCACAAGGATGCCGCGACGCGATCCCGGCATGCCCGGGCCGACACAAGAGGAGGAGTCACACGAGAGCTGCTGGCAGTCTCGCAAGTTGCCACGAGCAGGTGTCGGCCGATGGAATGCAGGATTGGCGGCGGCGGCCGCCTCGCTCACGAAAGCGAGGAGTGGCTGTAAGGGAGAATGCTCGCGGGATGGTCGAACCCGGCATATACCCGCGCTCGTGGCGGCTTGACCCCGTCGTCGCCGCTGACGCGGTGGCGGTGACCGAGGTCGTGGTGGCGCTGGAGCGGTCACTGTACGGGCAGAGCGCGTTCTCGCAGTCTGATCTGCAGGACGAGTGGTCAGACGTCGACCTCGAGCAGCATGCGCGCGTCGTGCGCGACGGCGATCGCATCGTCGGTTACGGCGCCGTGCGCGAAAGCGGCGAGCTGTGGCGCGCTGAGGGGTACGTTCACCCCGACGCGCTCGGGCGCGGGATCGGGAAGCTGCTCGCGACCGGGCTCGAGCGCGACGCGGCCCGCCACGGCGCTCGCCGGATCCAAAACAGCGTCTTGGAGGCAGACTCCGTCGCCTGTAGGCTGCTCGAGTCGCTCGGCTACGGCGCCGTGCGGGTGTTTCGCGAGCTGCGGGTCGAGCTCCAGGCGCCGCCGCGCAGACCCGAGTGGCCCGCCGGACTGCGCGTCGTCGCGTTTGACCCGGAGCGTGACGCACTCGAGTTCTACGCCGCGGGCCAAGAGGCGTTCGGCGATCACTGGGGCCACGTGCCGCGCGATGTCGCGTCGTGGTCAAGAACCCACGTCGGCAGCGAGCGCTTTGACCCGATGCTGTGGTGCGTTGTCCGCGCCGGGGACGAGATCGCCGCCGGGACGATCTGTACGGGCGAGACGTACGGCGGCGGCTGGGTCCACGCGCTGTTCACGCGTCGCCCGTGGCGCAAGCAGGGCGTGGGCGCAGCGCTCCTCGGCAACGCGTTCGGGCGCTTCTGGGAGCGCGGCGAGCGCAGCGTCGGGCTCGGCGTGGACGCGGCGAGCGACACCGGCGCGTTCCGCCTCTATGAGCGCGCCGGGATGGCGCCCGTGCTCGGCTGGGTGATCTACGAGAAGGAGCTCGACGATGCTGCGTGAGCGGCGACCAGCGCTTCGGAATGCAGACGACGCGTGAACTGCCCATCTGCAGTCCGTCCAGCGCGCGGCAACCTACCGCAAGTCCGCCCTGGGCTTTGAGAGGCAGTCACGGCAAAGCCGGCGTCGCTGCCGTGACTGCTGCTACCAACAAACCGGGTCGAAGACCGGTCAACCCGGTCCTCCGAGACGAGTGTCATTGGGGTCCGTCATCGGTGAGGAAGGCCAGGATCTCCTGCGCGATCTCCTCGCCATGGTCCTCTTGCAGGAAATGCGCGGCGCCGGCGATGGTGACCTGGGGGCGCGCGCCGGGGATCCTGTCGCAGAACACCTGCCCTGATGTGGGGTGTGGGAACACCGGGTCGGAGTCGGAGAACGCCACCAGAGCAGGCTTCTCCCAGCGAGACAGCGCGTCTGCCACTGCGCGCATCTGAGCAGCGCCAGGCGCAGCATCGTCGGTCGGTACGAGCAGCGGGAACTGCGCCGCTCCTGCCTTCGATTCCGCGGTCGGGAAGGGCGCCTCGTAGCCGGCGATCACCTCGGCCGGGAGGTCGCTCTTGGTTGCGCCCTGGATCACCATCCCGATCGGCAGATCCGGGTTGCGCTCGGCGAACGCACGCCACGCCAAGAACCCCTTCGACACCCGCCCGGTGAAGATGCCCGTGTTGAGGATCACGAGCCGCTCGATGCGATCGGCGTGCTCAACAGCCCACCGCAAACCGATCGGCCCGCCCCAGTCCTGCACGACGACCGTCGCGCCGCGCAGATCGAGCCGGCCCAACGACCCGGCGACCAGCTCGACGTGGCGGTCATAGGTGTACCAGCGACGGTCGGTCGGCTTGTCCGAGCGACCGAACCCCGCGTAGTCGGGGCAGATCACGCGGTAGCCGGCCGCGACAAGCGGCGGGAGCATCTTGCGATACAGAAACGCCCACGTCGGCTCGCCGTGGAAGCACACGATCGGCGCGTTCTCCGCGGGCCCTTCGTCAACATAGTGCAGCCGCAGCCCGTCAAGCTCGACGTAATGCGGGGCGAACTGAAAACCCGGCATCCCCGCGAAACGCTCATCGGGCGTGCGGAAAACCTCTGTCGGGGCGGTGGACATCGCGCTCCTCTCGAATCTGGATCGGGGTACAAGCAATTGTCGCTGGATCACAGCGAGAGGGACACATCGGCGCGCCACCTCACTGTAGATCAGTCGAAACAGCGTTCGTGCGCGCGGACGGAGAGGCGCGCACGACCGGGCGGCCGCGGATAGGCGAGACGCTTTCGTGATCGCGCGGGTCTTCGTAACCAAAGTTCATCTGACCGCAGCGCGTCGGATCCGCGGTCATTTGCGGAGACTCGTTCGCGCGAGGCGTTTGTATTTTTGTATAGCCCCCCCATATAAATATAATGGCGGAAGTTTGCGTACACCTCTACTGGGACGATCGCGAGGTTCTTGGCGTCTCGCGCGAGTCCAGCTAGGGCTCGCCTGGGTGGCCCGTTTACGGGCACTGGACGAGTTCGGCTCGGGGGTTGGGTTCTTCTCGTGTGTCAAGCAACCGCTCGTCCTGTACCTGAAACCGAGGACGAGTCCGTGAGCGGCCGGCCGGGCGGCAGCGTTGACCGGGTGCTGGTCAAAGCGATCGTGGACGGCGCGCGCTGGTTGCGCAAACGGAGGCTCGCGGAGTTCGTCGGCTCAGCAGAAGCGTTTGGACGGCGACGTGATCACGTCGCCGGTGCGCAAGGTGGGCGGTTCGGCAGGCGCGAGCCGCTTGTTTGTGGAGGGATGTGATGCTCGCTTGTGCGCTGCAGAGCCCCAAGCGTTAGTCCGCGACGTGCTGCTGCGGGATGGGTCGACGTTGCGGTTGCAGGCGCCGACTGCCCAGGACTTTGACGAGATCAAGGCGTTCTATGACGGCTTGTCGCCCGAGAGCCGGTATTTCCGGTTCCACGGCTTTGGACGTACGGACATTGTCGCGCGTGCGGAGGCGGAGGCGAGCGGTGTTGATCGTCTGGCGTTGATCGGCCGCCACGATGGCCGGGTCGTGTCTGTGGCGAGCTGCGATGGGCTGCGCGAGAAGGGGGTCGCGGAGGCTGCGTTCGCGGTGGCCGACGAGTTTCAGCGGCGCGGAATTGGGATGCGGATGCTCGAGCAGCTCGCGCTGATCGCGGCGGCTCGCGGGATTCATCGCTTCGATGCAGAGGTGATGGCGGATAACCGCACGATGCTTGGCGTGTTCGAGGACGCTGGTTTTGCGGTGCGCCGCCGGAGTTCGTGGGGGGAGGTGACGGTCTCGCTTGATATCGCTCTGACCGAGGCGGTGCGCGAGCGGATCGGTAAGCGCGATCATTCCGCTGCGGTCGCGTCTTTGCGTGCGATTCTGGCACCTACCTCGATCGCGGTCGTTGGCGCCGAGGCGACGCCCGGGAATGTTGGGCGAGCTGTGTTGGCGAACATCATCGCGAGCGGCTTTCGGGGCGTGGTGACACCGGTCAACCGCGACGGGGGCGTGGTCTGCTCGTTGAGGGCCGCTCGTTGCCTTGGCGAGCTGATCGTAGCCGCGGAGTTGGTGATCATCGCGACCGCACGCGATGAGCTGCTGGAGCGCGCCGCGGAGGCAGCGACAAGCGGAGCGAGAGCGTTGCTGGTGCTACCGGCCGGCCCCGGGGACTACGGCGACCCGTCCCCAGAGCAAGAGCAGCGGCTGCTGGAGATTGTGCGCGGCGCAGGGTTGCGGATGGTCGGGCCGAGGTCGCTGGGGGTGCTCAACACAGCAGTTGAGGTGGGTCTGAACGCGACCTTCAGCGGCGCGAGTGTGCGCGCGGGGGGTCTTGCGATCGGATCGCATGCGGCGGCGCTCGGGTTGGGGCTGCTCGGACATGCTGCGGCGCGACGGCTGGGCGTTTCGATTTTTGTCTCGCTCGGCAGCCGCGCGGACGTCTCGACCAGCGACCTGCTCGAGTGGTGCTCTGATGACGAGCGGACGGCGGCGGTGATGCTCTATCTGGAGACGCTCGGCGATCCTCAGCGCTTCGCGCGGGTCGCTCAGCGCGTTTCGCGCGACAAGCCGATCCTGGTCGTGAAGGGGAGTCGCCGCGCCGAGCCGGCGCGCAACGACGCGCGGTCGCGGACGGCTTCGGCGCTCCGCGCGGATGCGGTGTTCGATGCCGTGCTGCACCAGGCTGGGGTGCTGCGCTTCCGCAGCGGCGAAGAGTTGTTTCATGCCGCTGAGCTGTTTGAGAGCCAGCCGCTTCCGCACGGAGGAGAGATCGGGGTGGTGAGCAACTCGCCGGCCGTGGCGCTGCTCGCGGCGGACGCCTGCTCGACGCGGGGACTGACGGTCAGCCACGCCAGCGATGCGCAGAACCCGATGGTGTTGGGGGTCGGCGCCGGCCCCGACGAGTACGCGGCGAGCACGCGCGAGCTGATCCGCGACGCCGGCATCGACGCGCTCGTGGTCTGCTACGTGGACCGTCACGGGGGCAACCCGGAGGCCGTGCTGGACGCGATCTCGGCCGCGTCAAGGGGCCGCTCCAAGCCGGTTGTGGCGTGTGTCGTGCGCTCCGATGGTCGGCTGCCCGCGCAAAGTGGATCGGGCGTCCCGAACTTCCTGTTCCCGGAGTTGTGTGCCGCGGCGCTCGCGGTCGCGACTGCACGGCGCGCGTGGCTCTCGCGCCCGTTAGGTGAGCGCCCTTCCTACCCCCATCTGGACGGGTCCGCAGCGCGCTCAGTGATCTCATCTTTCCTTGAGCGCGAGCCGGCCGGCGGCTGGCTGTCGCTCGCTGACGCCGAAGCTTTGCTGGCCACGCACGGGATCGCGGTCGTCGCCTCGCGTCGCTGCGAGCGGCTTGAGCGGGTGGTCGTAGCGGCACGAGAGATAGGCGGTCTGGTCGCACTGAAGGCCGATCTTGCCGCTCCCGTGGATGCCAGCGAGATCGACGCGGTGCTGCTCGGACTGCAAGGCGAGTCGGCGTTGCGGTCCGGTTGGCGCGAGCTCGAGGAACGCGTGCGGAGGGCCGGACGCCAATGGCAAGGCGCGATTGTTCAACCATTGGTTGCGCCCGGCGCCGACGTGCTGGTTGGCGCGATCCGCGACCCCGATCTCGGACCTGTGCTCGCGGTCGGCCTCGGCGGACGCCACGCCGCGCTTGCCGACACCGCGACAGTCCGCATGCCGCCGTCGACCGACGCGGAAGCCGACGAGCTGATCGACTCCGCCAAGGGACTGGCGACCGCGCTGGATGGGTTCCGCGGCAGCCCGATCCTCGATCGCGAGGCGCTGCGTCATGTCATCCTGCGCTTCGCGTTGCTGCTCGTAGAGGTCCCCGAGATTGTCGAAGCCGACCTCAACCCCGTCCGCTGTAACACCAACGCCGCGATCGTGCTCAACACCCGACTGCGAATCGAGCACCACAGCCCCACCCAGCGCGTCAAAACCTGGTGAGGTGCTGCTCCCCGCCAGCGCTCCGATCTTCCATCTCGCAGCACGTCGAACGAGCTGATCCACACGGCCATTAAGCGCGTGCTGGACGAACTCGCCATCGATCTTGACGTAGTCAAAGGGGAGGTGGTTGAGGTAGTAGAAAGCGCCAAATCGTTGGTTTCCCACATACCACGGCTCAAACCCCCGCGCTCCTTCAAGCCGCATCGCAGATCGAGACCGTGGGATGAAGCCCCTTGGGGGTTTGCATCTGGCCGGTGAACTCCACGGAAGCCCCAGGCGGCCTCATAGTCGTCGCCAGGCGCTTACCGCAACGCGTCGCTGCAGCGTGGTCTCCCAGCGATCGGTCGCGGTCGAGACCACAGGGCAGACGCCCACGCCGACCCGATCGCTATTCGGGGCTCAGGTCGGGGAGCGCGCGGTCGATGATCAGAGGGACGATGTGTTCGACTTGTCGGAGCCCCGATGCCGAATGCGCGCGCGGTCCACAGAAGTTCTGGGCTCGCTAGATGACGCGATTGATCCGTAACCACACCGTGCGCGGTGCGTGCTGCGCACTCGCCGTGGCCGCCGCGCTGGGGGGATGCGGCGGCAGTTCGACGACGAGCGCCGCCTGGTCCCAGAGTTCGCCGGTCAGCGCGCCCCATTCCTCTGTGCTGCGGGTGGAGTCCAGCCAGCAGAACTCGATCACACAGGACCTCAACCCGTACGTGTCCTCCTCGGCGGCGTCGTTGCTGGGCGCCACCTCGCTGATCTACGAACCGCTCCTGCAGGCCAACACGATGCTGCCCGGGATGTATTACAAGTGGCTGGCCACCGGCTACCGGTGGTCGGATCACGGGGACTCGATCACGTTCACGATTCGCCGCGGGGTGAAATGGTCAAGCGGCAGCGCGTTCACGGCCTCCGACGTCGCATTTACCTACCGGATGCTGAAGCGCTACCCGGACGTCAACACGACCGGCCTGGCGATCACCAGCGTCCGCGCCTCGGGCCAGCACGTGACGATCAGCTTCGACTCGCCGCAGTACGCCAACCTGCAGAACATCGCGGCCCAGGTCTACATCGTGCCGCAGTCGATCTGGAGCAAGGTGCGTGACCCGGGCAAGTACGTGGACGCGGACCCCGTCGGGACCGGACCGTATACGCTCGGGAGCTTCACCGCGCAGGGCTTCACGCTTAAGGCGAACCCCGCCTATTGGAGCGGCAAGCCACCCGTTGCCGAGGTGCAGTTCCCCACCTACCCATCCGCGGACGCGGCATTGTCGGCGCTGCAGACCGACCGGCTGGACTGGGCCGGGAACTTCATCACCGGCATTCAGCAGCGGTTCGTGGCCGGCGACCCCGACCATCACGTGTGGTTCGCGCCGGTGCAGACCAACAGCCTGGAGCCGAATCTGACCAGGTTCCCGACCGACCAGTTCGCGGTCCGCAAGGCGATCAGCCTCGCGATCGACCGCACCGCTCTAAGCACGCAGGCAGAAGCGGGATTAGAGCCGCCCGTGAGCACGGCGAGTGGGCTGACTCTCCCGGTCTTCCAGGCGTTCCTCTCCCCAGCCGCTGCCGACGACACGCTCGCGCCCCATTCCGACATCGCGGCCGCCAAGGCGGTGCTGAAAGCCGCCGGTTACGTGATGGGTCCCGACGGAATGTTCCGGAGCGCCTCCGGCCGCAAGCTCACGATCACGATCACCGACCCGTCGTCGTTTAGCGACTACGCGACCGGGGACGCGATGATCGCCCGCTGGCTTCGACAGGCCGGGATCGACGCCGCGTTCGTCGGCCAGTCGGTGACCGCTTGGTCCTCCGATATCGCGAGCGGCGACTTCCAGCTCACCCAGCACTGGTCACAGACGAGCGTTGCCCCGTACCAGCTCTATAACGATTGGCTGAACAGCGCGACGGCGACCAGTAACGCCGCCGGTGACTTCGAGCGCCTCAACGATCCGCACGTCGACCGGATGCTCACCAAACTTGCGGCCGCCGACTCGCTCGCCAGTCAACAGGCCGATCTGACCCCGATCGAGCAGTACGTGGCCAGTAACCTGCCGATCATCCCGACCGTGTACGGCGTCGCCTTCGACGAATACGACACCAGCAACTTCACCGGCTGGCCAACGTCGGGCAACACCTACCAAGCGGGCAGCCCCGACGCACCAACCAACGAGGTCGTGATCCTGCACCTCACACCCACCAGCTGAGAGACCCGGGGGACGCGACCGCCACCGGGCCGCATACCGGCCGCGGACAGGAGCCCCGCGGCGACAACGATCAACCGACCGGACATGCAACACGCACGACGGGTTTGATGAACGGCGTGAACGCGCTGAGAACCGGTGTCGCGACAGTGCTTGCAGCTTCCCCAGCGGCTTCTCAGGGGCCCGCAGGCATTCGTCCGAACAAATCGAGGAAGCTGCCGCCGCCGCTGCCGCCGGCCGTCGATCCGGGGAACTCCCGCGCCGGTTCGTCGCTTGCAGCCCCGCGCAACGTACATCTCGGCCGAAACACAGGCAAGCGTCGGCAGCGTCGGAGGTGACGTGCGATTGGTCAACGCCGACCCACGCGGCGCTGATCACGACTGCGACGCGGCGTCGGTCAGGGTCGTCGGAGGCGAAGCGCTGCGGTTTTGCTCACACCAGTGGGGAAGTTGCTCGGCGGTCAGCGGTCGCCCGATCAGGAACCCTTGCAGGCAGTCACAGCCGATCTCGCGCAGCGCGGCGAGCTGCTCGCCGGTCTCGATGCCCTCAGCCACGATCGAGACGCCGAGGTGATGCCCGAGCTCGGTGACCATCCGCACGAGTGAGCTGTCGCGTCCATCAGGCAGCTGTTCGACGAAGGAGCGATCGATCTTGATCTCATCGACAGTCAGATGCTGGAGGTGCGCGAGCGAGGTGTAGCCGGTCCCGAAATCGTCGATCGCCACGCGAACGCCGAGGTCACGCAGGCGCTGCAGCTCGAGCGCGACGGTCGGCAGGTCGGTGAGCAGCACAGTCTCGGTGAGCTCGAGGATGACGTGTCCTGGCGGCACCCCGCTGGCCCTCAGCGCCTCTTCGACATGGTCGACAAGATGACCGGAGAGCAGGTGCCGCCCGGATATGTTCACCGCGATGCTGAGCTCACCAAGCCCGGACTGGCTCCACTGTCGCTGCTGCTCGAGCGCGCTGGCGAGCACCCAGCAGTCGAGGCGGATGATCAGGTCGCTTCCCTCGGCGACGGGGATGAAGTCGTCGGGTTGACATGGTCCGTGACCAGCGCGGTCCCAGCGCACGAGCGCCTCGAGAGAGCGCAGCCGGCCGCCGCGGGCGTCGATCAGCGGCTGGTAGTGCAAGAGCAGGTCCTCGCCGCCGTGATCGAGCGTGTCGTGCAGCGCCTGCTCGACCTCGGCGCGCGTGATCAGCGCCTGCTGCAGCGACTGGTCATAGATCTCCACCCGGCCGGGGCCGCCGCGCTTGGCTCGGTAGACGGCGAGGTCGGCGCGCGCGAGCAGCTGCGAGGGGTCATCGGCCGTGCCGTCGAGAGCGAAGGTGACACCCACGCACGCGCCGACACTCGCGCGCACGCCGTCGAGCTCGATCGGCTGGCTGGCCGCCTGCACGAGCCGGGCGGCGATCGCGCTCGCCTCGGCGCCATCGCCGACGCCGTCGGCGATGACCACGAACTCATCGCCGCCGAGCCGTGCGAGGAAGTCCCCGCGCCGCGCGGCGTGCGCCATCCGCACCGCGATCTTCTTCAGGATCGCATCGCCGACCGCATGCCCGTGGGTGTCGTTCGCGCGCTTGAAATCGTCGAGATCGATGAACAGCACCGCGAGCGGCTGGCCGCTGCGGACCGCACGCGCGAGCGCCTGAGCAAGAAACTCAAGCGCCGCAGCGCGGTTGTGCAAGCCGGTGAGCGCGTCATGCGTCGCCTGGTGCGCGAGCCTGTCCTGGAGGCTCTCGCGCTCCACCACCGAGCGCGAGAGCACGCGCACGGATTCGTTCAGCGCCTCGCCGAGACGTCCGGGCAGCGGCTGGGCGAGAACCGGGTCCGCGAACGCGCACTCCGCCAGCGCACGGGCCTTCGCTTCCAACAGCCGCAGGTTGGACACGAGCTCGTTGAACGCCCGTGAGACAACCTCTGTTTCCATCGGCCCGGTGGCGGGCAGGGCAGGAAGCTCGAGATCGCCGCCGCTGACCGCGCGCGCGTGATCCTCCAAGCGCCGCAACGGACGCGTGATCGACCGCGCGAGCAACAGCGCAACGACGATCGTCAGACCGACTGCCGCCAGCGTCTCGACCAGCAACGTGCGCAGCGCGGCCGCACTCGACGCTCGCAGGCTCACCGCGCTGTCGCGCACCCCACGCTCGGCGTTCGCGACCAGGCCGTAAAGCTGCTGCAGGCCGCTCATCCCCGAGCGAAACAGATCGGCCAACGGCAACAGACTCGCGAAGCTCGATGGGAGCGCGCTGGACGCGACCCACGACCCAGCCGCGTTGGCCGGGAGCGGAGCGCCCGAGGCGGCCGCCGACACCCCCGCCTCGAACTGCCGCCAAGCCCCGTCCAGCTGTAGCGCAGCAAAGTCAGCACGCGGCGGGCCGACCGCGCTTGAAAGACGCGCGCTGGCCAAGTCAAACAGCGCGAGATCGGCGCCGAGCGCGCTCAACGCACTCGCACGCTCAACGCCGATCGAGAGATAGACGTCCGTGAGTTCGGACGGCTCGGAGCCGCCGGCGTCGAGCGCGTCGCTGGCGTCGCTGAGCGTGTTCAGGGCGCGGTTGAGCTCGGCCGCCTGGCCAAGGTCGGCCGTGCGTGACTGCAGCGCCGACAGCCGCGCCGAGAACACCCCCATCAGCACAGTGGAAAGCCTGTTGAACGCAAGATCCGCCGCTGTCGCGGTGATCTGGCCCTCATCGATCTGGCGGCGCAAACCCCGCAAACCGCTCACGAAGTCCGCCGGGACCGACCCTCCGAGCAACCGCACCCGCGCATTGACCGCGGCCCGGGCGTCTCGCTCAGACACGGTGAAGAACCCGTACGCGCTCGCGATGTCGGGGATGTCAAACCCCAGATCGGAGCGGATCTCAGAGCTGCCGGCCTCGACCGTGAACCGCTCCTGATCCAACAGGCTGCGGAGCGTCACCAAGCCGTTGAGCGTCGCTACCTCGCTTGCGACCGAACCCGCGCGCCGCGCGGTCTCATAACGCTCGCTCACCAACGCGCCCGCCGCGACCACAAGAATCGCGATCGGCAACAGCACCGCGACCAACAGTCGCCCCGCGACGCCCGGCCGTCCGGCCCAGCCCCGCCACCGCGGCATCCCGGTCAGACGCCCCTCGTCCCGCCCTGAATCGCGCATCAACCCGCCCGCGATCCTAGGCGCGTCCTCTCCCGCGACGTCTGATTGGCCCCGGTGCACCACTATCCACTCATCGGAACGCCATGCGCCCGACTGTAGGCAGATCCAGCCAAGTTTCCGCCAAGCAGTGGGTGAAGGTAGTCTCGCCCTCAATCACGCGGCCCGTCCTGCTCTGGCAAGCCGCGACGCAATGGCCCCACACGACGGCGGTGCGGTGTTCAGCGGCGCGATTCGCGGGCCCCTCGGCGACGATTCGCCGCACACAGCCACAACATGGACCTCCTCCGCGCCCTGCAACCGTGATCCATCAGTGAACTCACGAGGCCAACGGACCGCGAAACGAGCGGAGCGCGACAGAACCTCAAAGAGCGCTGAACACTGATGGCCGTTCCATCGAGATCGACGCCGGATCGCGCGGATCGTTGACCCAGTTCCGCGGGAGCCATGCTCGCTTTGTCGGGGTCACGTCTGGCTTGAAGGCTCTGGATCGGCGAGTGGACCTCAAGCCATCGGGGCTGCAGTCCGATTCAGTTCCATATGTCCCCATCTGTCCCTGCCGGCACCCTGGAGCGTTGGGCTGGCGTGGGTCGCAGCATGGCCGATGACGGGCGGCGGGCCGGAGCGGAGGCCGCCACGCAGGCACTGCGCGACCGGTCCGCGAAGCTGTTGATCGTGTTCAGCTCGATCGACTATGACTCGATAGAGGTGCTCGATGGCATTTGCTCGGTCACTCCGGATGATGTGCTCGTCGTTGGCGGCACGTCGATGGGCGAGATCGCGCAGGCCGGACCAGGCGTGGAGGAGATCGGCGTTGGCACGGCGGTCGTGGCGATTGCGCTTGGCGGCCCGGGCTTTTGCGTGAGCAGCACGGTGGTGCGCCATGCGAGTGCCGATCGACGCGGGTCCGGCGCTGCGGCTGCGGCTGTGGTGGCCATGGTTGACGCGCCGCATCGCGTCCTCTTGATGCTCGTCGACGGGTTGACGCGCGAGCAGCATGATCTGGTCCGCGGCGCTTACTCGGTGCTGGGCGCGTCGGTGCCGATGGTCGGGGGCTGCTCGGCCGACAACGCCGAGTACGCCCTGACCTATCAGTTTCATGGCACCGGCGCCGGCGTCGAGCGACTGGTCGATTCCATCGTTGCCGTCGGTTTGGGATCGAATGCGCCGATCGGGATCGGCATCGCGCACGGCTGGTCCAAGCACGGCGAGCCGATGGTCGTCACGAGCAGCAACGGGGGCGAGGTGTTCCTCATCGACGACGAGCCGGCCCTCGATGTCTATCTGCGCCGGATCGGCGCAGATCGTTCTCTGCTCGACGACATCGTGAGGTTCCGCGACGTGGCGTTTCGGAACCCACTCGGCATGTCGCGCCGAAGCGGCGAGGACATCCGGGTTGTGCACAGCGCCGATCGCGACCGGGGGTCGCTGCTGTGCTTGGCCGACGTGCCGCAGGGCGCGCTCGTGTGGACGATGTCGACAGATGCCGACGCGCTCGTGGCCGCGGCCGGCCGCTCATGCGAGATGGCCGTCGGTTCGCTCGGCGGCCAGCTCCCGATTGGAGTTGTCGTGTTCGATTGCGGCGCGCGGAAGCTAGAGTTGGGCCGAGACAGGATCGGCGCCGAGCAGGCCGCGATCGCAGCGACAGCTGCGGGCGCGCCGTTCGGCGGGTTCTACACATTTGGCGAGATCGCGAGGACCCGGGGATCGCGCGGGATGCACCATCTGACCGTGGTAACTCTTGCGCTCGGGTGACGAGAGCCCGGCAGGGATGAGGCGATGTCCTACCACTGGTCGATCCATCAGCTGACCGAGTACCTGCTCAGCGTCAGCCAGCCGCAGAACGCCGCGGCGGCGGTCACGACGGCGCTCGAGCGCGCGATTGAGGCGTTAGACGCCGAACTCGGCGCGGTCATGATCGACGGGGAGGTAAGAGGGACCGTGGGCTTCGGTCGCGATGGCGCGCCCGAGCCCTTCATCGCCGCCGGCCGTGACTGTGCGACGATGCAGATCTCCAGGCTCGGCCTGGTCCACGTCCTGCGCGCGGATCTCAACCAAGGCCGCGGGCGACCGGGAGCCTCGCAGGCCTGGCTGATTGTCGGACGGCTTGGCGAGCAGTACACCGCCGAGGAGGACCAGATGCTCCGCGGGATGGCACTCGTGCTCGGCCTCGTGCTGCACAACCTGCAGAGCCTCCAGATCGAACGCTCACGGCACCAGCTCGTCGAGACGCTGCTGGCCATCCAACGCGCGATCTCCGCCCACCGTCCACTGAACGAGTTGCTCGATGCCATCACCGCCGGAGCATCAACGCTCCTGGGCGGATGCCCGATCGCGCTTCTGCTGACCGATCCACTCACCCCCGGTGCTCTCATGCCCGCGTCGCTCCACGATTGCGGCGAGCTTGACCCGGCCGCGTTCGCCACCATAGCTCAGCTCATCGCCAATGATCAAGACGCGGCTGAGGGCTCCGGCTCTGAGCGTCAGGAGATGCTCGTCGAGCGGGTCCTCATCGGCAGCGAAACCGCCGGCTGGCTCGTCGCTCGGCCCGACCAGCATGGCGCACGCCGCCGCGAACAGGGCGAGATGCTGACCGCATTCGCGCAACAGGTCAGCCTCGCGCTCACCGACGCGCGGGCGCTCGACGCACTACGCCAGGCCCACCAGGACGCGATCACCGGCCTCCCGAACCGCCGCCTGTTCCTGGAACGTCTCGAGCAGGCACGCAGCGACGCATGCTCCGACGGACGAGACGTCACGGTCCTGTTCATCGACCTGGACAACTTCAAGGCTGTCAACGACACACTCGGACATCGTGCCGGCGATGAGTTGCTCGTCGAGGTCGCCCGGCGGCTCACCGCCTGCATCCGCGGCGACGACATCGTCGTCCGGCTCGGCGGGGATGAATTCTCGATCCTGCTCGACCGCGGAGATCTGCACGCCGGCAGGAAGCTCGCCGAGCGGATCATCGACACCCTCTCCACCGCATTCATCATCTCCGGCTCCGAGGTCCGTGTCGGCGCGAGCGTAGGGATCGCGGCCCTGACGCCCGCTCACGAGGACGCGGGCGCGCTGCTCAGCGACGCCGACACGGCGATGTACCGCGCCAAGCGCTCGGGCAGAGGTCATTGGGTCGTCTTCGCGCCACACATGCACGACCAGCACCGCAACGCATCAGCCGCCCAACGCAACCTCAGCGAACACACTGCGCCACGGCGCGACTGACTTACGCGACCCCGTCCTGACCGCGAGAGTGCGATCACCAGAGAGCGCCGGGCAGCCTCCAGCATGAGGCCCCCGCGAACCAAGCACTCTGATCGAAGCGGGCCGAATCACGTCGCGAACTTGCGTATCCGAACGGCGGCAGGCCAGGCGATCCCTTTCGCCCTTTAGCACGGCATGGGCGCACGAGCGTTTGGGCGACGCACCGCTCGTCCGCGTCGGGCGCGAGATGTTGTGCCGAGAGGGACGCAGCGATCGTCTTTCAGCCGTCTACGGACGTTCTTCGTCGGGGCTCATAGCGTCGGGGAGCCGAGCCGCTGGTGTGGAGCCGCCGGCGCGAGGCCTTGACCGGCGCCTGGTCCGGACGAGCTGGCGCTAGCCGAGCCGGCGCGATCGCGTTAGTGGCTCTTAGGATCCCCGACGGCCGTCGGAAGGACGTCGTCGCAATGCGCCATTTCCAACGACGCGTTGGATGGGAGTGAGACCGTCGCTTTCGATCGGCATGCTTGCTGGGGCGTTGCAAGCACCGGGGCTCCGGCGGGCGCCAAGCCTTACTTCGGTCCTCGACCCTCGCGTTGGCTCCGCAGGTTACGGGCCCACCGGCATGTGACATCTTTCGGCTTAGGGCTGGGCGATGAGACGGCCGGTGGGGCTGAAACAGCCGTCACCGAGTCGCGCCAGCCCGGTGCGCGGCTCGACCTGGCCCGAGCACGCGTTCTCGCCGGGATTGAGGTGGTAGAGAGTCGTGGAGTCATGACTGCGCACCCTGAGAGTGGCGTGCCGGGTGACCCTGGCCGACAGCGTGCCGTTCGTGATTGACACCGGGATAGATCGTGCAGACCGTGTAGCCGTTGCGCTTGTCGTAGGTCTCGAGGGTGTACGCGGTGCCCCAGTACGTCGAAAAGGCGTGGGCGTGGCGTGCCGCCCGTGGCTTGAGGTGATTACGTGCCGCTACGGTCGCGGTGCTTGCACCCTGGCCAGCAGCAGGGTCGGCGCTGGCCTTCCTCGAGCTCCTCTTGAGTGCGGCGGATGCGGCGCTCACGGGTGCTCTGCTGCTTGGCGTCCTCGACCCAGCAGATGAATTCATTACGAGCCAAAGGCGTGATGTCAGTCCAGGCATCGAGCGCAATCGCGTTGGCAATGAGCGCCCGACGCAGGTCAGCAGGAAGCTTGTGAACGACTCCACCGGGGACTTTCTGCGCAGCCATGGGTCGATGATATGTGGCTGGCCCGACCCCGGGACGCCGGGGGGTGCAAGCGGGCCGGGGTGTCCGCGTCTGAGACTCGGCGGAGCCTGAAGCGATGGCACCACCGGCAGCGGCTGCCCGTGTCCATCGGAAGAGGCGCGCGGAGTTGAGTTCGCCCCGTAGGATGGGCGCGTGCCGGACGCCTCTGCTGGCCTGGAGCTGTTTGCTGAAAAGACGGCCTCTGCGGCGCTTGAGGATCTCCGTGCGCGGCTGCGCGCGACACGCTGGCCGGACACGCCCGCGGATGCTGGATGGTCGCTTGGTGCCGATGTCGCCTACCTGCGTGAGCTCGTCGCGTACTGGGCGCAGGACTTTGACTGGCTGGCGCAGGAGGCGGCGCTTACGCGGTTGCCTCGTTTCCGTGTTGCGCTCGGCGGCCTTGGGCTCCATTTCGTGTACGTCCGCGCCGTCGCCCCGGTTGGGCGTATTCTGCCGATCCTCACGAACGTGACGATCTACTGGCTTACAGCGGACGATTGGCTCATCGATGCGTATGTACCACGCGAACGCTGCGATCGAGCCCGCGCAGCTCGCCCGGCGGGTTGGGGTGCCCTCCGGCTTCTCGCTGTTTCCAGGCGACATCGTCCGTCCGCCAAGGGCGTGGCTCGAGCGCACAGCGAACGTCGTACGCGTCAGCGAGCCAGCTCGAGGCGGACACTTCGCCCCGTTCGAAGAGCCCGAGATCTATGCGCAGGAGCTGCGCGAGTTCTTCCGCCCGTATCGAGCGGCCACGACCGACTGACCGACGCCATAGCGCGGGCGCGAACGACAACGCCGCGCCATTTGCCAACAGAGACTCCGTCGTGGTTGCCGCACGAGCACTTCTCACCGACGCCTGCTTCGAGGGCCTGCGCCGATCGAAGTGGCCACCGTCCCTCACGACCGCAGGGGCGGCGGACCAGTCACGCGCCTCGGCATTGTCTCCGGGACCGATCGGTGATGGATGCCGGGCTCGCGAATGCCTGTCGATGCAGCCAGCGAAGCGGGCTAGGTCGAGCGAGGAACGGTGTGTGACTCGATCACGGCCGCTATTTGGGTGACGTCCTCGAGGTCACCGGTCGCGACACTGATGACGAGGTCGTAGGTCTCGTCGTTGGTGAGTGTGAGCCGCAGCCCGTTGATACCGAGGAACGCGATGGTGGACGCGAGGGCGAGTCGCTTGTTGCCGTCGACGAGGGCGTGGTTTCGCGCGAGCGAGTGCAGCAGGGCAGCGGCCTTTTGGTGGATGGTGGCGTAGGCGTCCTCGCCGAACGCTGATGCCCGTGGGCGTGCGAGCGCGGACTCCAGCAGTCCGTAATCGCGAACGACCGGGTCGGTCTCGAGCGTTCGGGTCGCGATGTGGAGCAACGCCTCGAGGTCGAGGAAGATCACTCGCCCAGGCGGCGGAGCGCCTCGGAGTACTTCGGCAACTCCTGGTCGAGCACTTCGTCGAGCAGTTCACGCCGGCTGGTCCGGTCGATGTAGTCGCGGACCGCGGAGCGTGCGACATCCTGCATCGAGCGGCCTTCGCGGGCCGCCCGACGCCGCAGAGCGTCGGTCTCTTCATCAGTCAAGCGGAGGGTCATTGCCATACGTCGATGGTATCATGAATGATACCATCCGCTCGGAACGTCTTCTGCTTTTGGTCCGACGGCACGGAGATCGCCGCTTTGACGAACTCAGACCCGAAAGCGGGCGGCACGCGAAGCGCCTCGAGTAGCGGCCGAGCAGCCACCGGCTTTGACGGCCGCCGGAAGCGGCAACGCGGCCCGCGTCTCTCGCCGTGATTGACGTGGCCCGCTGGCATCGATGTCGTGCCTTACCGTATTCTCACGTCCTTGGGGCAGAACGAGGGGCTGATGATCCCGGCCGAGATCGCGTGTGGGGTCGTTGCCGGCCCTACTGTTCGTGAGCAGCTTCGCCTCGATCGGAGCCAGACGCACCGGTTACGACTGGCACCGTCGTGCGTGTCGCTGTTCGGGCTGATCGAGCAGCGGGCCGTCGCGATCCCCGCCACGGGCGCCGGTATCGCCGGCCTTCTGTGCGCGCTCGCCTCGCTCGCCTCACTCATCCGTGTCGGCGAACACCGCGGCGACAACCTCATGATCCTCGGGCTTCTGGCCGTGACCTTCACCGCACAGCTGATCACCGGGCTGCGCAAGGCAGGGCAGCCCGCCGCGCCCGCCGCGCAGCACACGAGCGCGATCATCACCGTCATCTGCTTTCCTCAGCGGGATCGCGCGGTCGTGGGAGCTGATCGGCGGCCAGCGGATTCGGGATCACAGGCGGAATCCATGCACTACTGCGCCACCCGCGACAGAGCGCCAGCCTTCCCTGAACCCCGCGCACCGCCGCGGCGGAGTCGCACGCCTCCAACTCGTCCACGGGTGAACCCGTTCACCTCACCCCGAACCGGCGCATCCACTGAGCTCACCGAACAAAATCATCAATCCTCCGAAGAGAGACCGGGATCGCCGAGGCGATCCAACAGGCGCAACGCGTCGGCGAATGATCTCGAAACGAGGCGCCGATTTCATGCTTTCAGCTTGCGTTTGCGCGCGTTGCTAGGTGGAATACGGTGACTGTTTCGTGGGCGTATTTGTCGATGTCGAACTCTGGGTCGGTCAGCCGGCTTGGTGCGACGTCGATCGCCGCGCGGATCGTGATGGCCATCGATTTAGGATCGAAGTCGGCTCGGTAGTCGCCAGCGGCTTGGAAGCGAATGAGGAGGTCGGCGAGGATGTGGGCGGCCCCGTCAGGGTTGCCGGTGAATGGGCTTTTGGCGCCGGCGATTGTCGCACGGACGATTTCCACGATGGCCCGGAGTTGGTTGGGGTTGTCGCGGATGAATTCGAGATTGGACTCGATGTAGGTCCGCAGCATCTCCGCGCCGGTTGTCTGCGCTTCGACGCGAGGCTGCATGTAGGCCCTTGCTTGTTGTAGGACCTGGCTGACGATCTCTGCGATCAGGTCGTCTTTGCCGGCGAAGTGGTAGCTGATCACGCCCTTGCTGATGCCGAGCCGTGCCGCGATGCGTGTGAGCGAGGCGTTCGCGTACCCGACTTCGGCGAGCGTGTCGATCGCAGCGTTTACGATCTGCGCCCGCCTGGCGTTGTTCACAAACGAGCGGTTGTCGCCCGGGTCGCTTGACCGCATGGCCAGAAATTAGCACGCAAAGAAGTTTTGTCGACTAACTGGCTAACCGCTGTTAGCGTGGGCGATGTGAGGTACACGCAGGCTAAGACAGCGAAGCCGAAGAAGCGAGCCCACCTGATCGCCGGCGCGCTCACCGCGGCGCCGGGCGATCATGCGCTCACGGTTGAGCGTCTGGGCAAACGCTTCGGCGAACGCGTCGCTTTTCAGGACGTTTCGTTTGAGGTTGGCTATGGCGAGGTGTTCGGCTTCCTCGGTCCCAACGGGGCTGGAAAGACGACGACCGTGCGGACGCTCGGCACTCTGATCGCGCCGACCTCGGGGTCCGCGACGGTGGCCGGGATCGAGTTGCGCCCGGAGAACGGACCAGCCATCCGGTCGCGGATTTCGATCATGCCGGAGTCCCCGGGGTTGTATCTGCGTCTTACTGTCATGGAGAACCTGGAGTGCTTTGCGGGGCTCTACGAGCTCGACGATGTTCGCGGACGCATCGACCGGGCGCTGCGGGCAGTCAACCTCGGCGACCGCGCAAGCGATCAGTGCGGGGCACTGTCGAAGGGGTTGCGCCAGCGTGTCGCGCTTGCGCGGGCGCTGCTCAACGACCCGGCCGTGTTGTTCCTTGACGAGCCGACGTCGGGCCTTGACCCCGTAGCGACGCGTGAGGTTCACGAGCTGATTGGCTCGTTGCGCGCGCGGGGGGTGACGATCTTCCTCACGACCCACCGGTTGGAGGAGGCCGAGCGGCTGTGCCATCGGGTGGCGATCCTGAGTACGACCTTGCGGCTGATTGGCCGGCCGGATGAGCTGCGCGACCGCCTGTTCAGCCGATCGTTGGATGTGCGAGTTAGCACGCCTCTTGAGGATCCAAGCGCAGTGTTCGGCGGATTGCCCGGGGTCGAAGGATGGGAGCAGGCGCGATCCGGGTACACGCTCGTCGTGTCAGACCCCGAGCTTGCGGCCCCGCAGGTGGCGCGAGCGCTGGTCGGCGCCGGCGCTGACATCCTCTCGCTGGCAGAGTCCAGCCACTCGCTGGAGGATGTTTACCTCGAGCTGATCGACGAGGATGTCGAGGCGAAGAGCCGATGACCTTTAGCTGGACGCGTGTGAGGGCGATCGCCATCAAGGAGTTGCGGGACTATCGCCGCAACCGCTTCGTGATCGGCACGATGACGGTGATGCCGCTGCTCTTTGTAACCCTGCCGATAGTCCAGCTGTTCTTGGCCAATGCGATGGTAGGCACGACCCACCTCAACACTCGCATCGGAGCCTCGCTCCTCTACATGCTGATCATCCCGGCATTCATGCCCTCCACCTTGGCCGCCTACTCAGTCGTGGGTGAGCGCGAGCAGGGCACCCTTGAGCCTGTCCTGATCACCCCCATCCGCCGCGAAGAGTTCCTCATCGGCAAGGCGCTCGCCGCCTTCGCACCCACGCTCGTCATCTCCTATTTGGTTTTTGGCGTTTTCCTCGCCGCTGCGGCCCTGATCGCTCATCCGGTGATCGTCTCGGCGATTTACGCAGGCACGCACGTGCTGGTCCAGTTGCTGTTCACCCCGCTGCTCGCGGGCTGGGGGATTTGGGTCGGAATCGCGGTCTCCGCCCGCTCCACAGATGTGCGCGTCGCCCAGCAGTTGAGCGTGCTCGGCAGCCTGCCGCTACTGGCCATCCTGGCGCTGATATCGCTGAACGTGATCACCGTCTCAACCGGCCTCGCACTCGGGCTCGCCGCGACGTTGCTCGCCATCGACCTGCTCGCCTGGCGAGCCGTCGCGGCCGTCTTCGACCGCGAGCGACTGATCACGGGGACACGCACCTAACGCCGATCTGACGCTCGCGGCACCCTCAGTCTGATGCGCTAGTCACCCCCGATCAACAACCGAAGAAAGCCACGAATGTCATCCACCCTCACGCTGGAACGAGCGGCCACCGGCGCCATCGAGCTTCGCCGCAGCCCTTTCGAGATCGTCCTGGACGGCAAACCTGCCGGATCGATCGAGCGGCACCAGACCGTCGAGCTTCAGGTGGAACCCGGGCCGCACACGCTCCAAGTCAAGACCGGTCGCTACGCAAGCCCGTCCAGGAACTTCGACGCCACGGATGGCGCGAACATCAGCTTCCGCTGCAACGGCGCGATCCTCTGGCCCCAATACGTCGCGTCACTGTTCCTGCCGACGATCGGGATCAGGCTGCACCAGTAACCACCCCAGACCGCCAGACCCGATGACCAGGGTCTGGTCTGCAACTGCAGCCGCCGTCCTCGCTCCTCGCCGCGACCCGCTTTGCTCCGGCTGCGGAGCCCTCAGCGGCACGTTCCCACGGTTGCGCTTTGGTTGGTTTAGTAGCGGAGCCACACGCCGCGATTGCGACAGCGCAGACGGCGAGCGCTGCGAAAAGTGGTGCGGGCTGCACGGTCCGCTCCACTGTAAGCGGCCGGTATCACCACGGTAACGCGTCATCACCCGACGCGGCCACACGGCGTGTGTCTGGACAAGACCTGCGACCGCGCGTTCATCCGCGCGCTGATCACCTGGCAACAGATGGGCGTCATGCAGTTATCCGGATAGGCTCTTAGGCACGAAAGCTGGAAAGGCGAGCCTTCTCGTGCGGGACCGGCGCGGGGACGCCGCAGGTCCCCGTACGTAAGGGAGCGGCGCCGTGCGTCGAAGGCACGCTCTACCGGACGGTGAGGTCGAACTGCTGTGTGACCGCTGCCGTGCGGTTTGTCGCGGTGATCGTGATCGGGTAGCTGCCGGTGGTCCGGGCTCTTGGTGTGCCGCTGAACGTGCCGGTTGCCGCGGTGAAGCTCACGCCCTTCGGGAGAGCGCCGGTCTTCGTGATCTTCGGCGCCGGATAGCCCGTGGCTGTGACCTGGAAGGAAAACGGGGCTCCTGTGCTCGCTGTGGCCGTCGCAGCGCTGGTGATCGTTGGCGCCTCGTCGATCTTGAGCGTGAACGACTGGGTCGCTGTCCCGAGCGCGTTGGTTGCGGTGACCGTGATCACGTAGGCGCCGGCGCTGCCGACGGCCGGGACGCCCGCGATCGTTGCCGTGCCCACCCCGTTGTCGGTAAACGTCAGTCCGCTGGGCAGCGGGCCGGACTCGGTCAGCACCGGGGTCGTATAGCCGTTTGCGATGATCGTCAGGCGCAAGGTCGAGCCGACGTGGTCGCTGGTCGTCGGGATCGTCTTGATCACGGGCGCCTTGGTCACCGTCAGCGTGAACGCCTGGGTGGTCGTGCCGGCCGAGTTCTTGGCGGTGATCGTCAGGGTGTACACGCCGAGGGCGCTGTTCGCCGGAGTCCCAGCGATCGTGGCGGTGCCGTCCCCGTTGTCGACGAAGGCGACTCCGGATGGAAGCGCACCGCTCTTTGTGAGCTTAGGAGCTGGGTATCCCGTCGTGTCCACGGTGAAGCTGAACGCGACGCCGAACGTCTCCGTATCGCTTGCGTCGCTCGTGATCGCCGGCGCGGACGGCGCCGAGGTCACCGTTAGCACGAACGACTGGCTCGCGGGGCTCCCGAAGCCATTGGACGCGATGATCCGGATCGGATAGCTACCCGCGCTCCCAGCTGCGGCAGGACCGGCCAGATCGGCAGTCCCGTCACCGTTATCTGTAAACGTCACACCAGCCGGCAAGGAACCCGTCTCCGCGAGCGCGGCAGTCGGATACCCGGCCGTCGTGACCGTGAAGTCAAACGGCGAGCGCATCCCGACCGAGGTCGACGTGCCGCTCGTGATCGATGGCGGCTGATCGACGGTGTAGTTGAGGATCGCC
Organism: uncultured Solirubrobacterales bacterium; assembly: GCA_963709135.1. Classification (GTDB taxonomy): domain Bacteria; phylum Actinomycetota; class Thermoleophilia; order Solirubrobacterales; family Solirubrobacteraceae; genus Palsa-465. Next base: position 554,237 of record CAVPVI010000023.1, read on the forward strand.
GTGGCGCTCTGCCCATCCAGGCTGGTCGCCGTCACCACATAGCTGTTCGCACCGACGCTACTGGTGTCAAGGGTGCCGGGGCTCGTGCTGCCGTTCGAATCGGTGCACGACTGGATGCCCGGACCGCCCGTCGTATCCGCACACGAGAAACTCGTCGGAACCGACTGGTTGAGATTGAACGTCTGGTTGTTAGCCGGCGAACCGATCGACGCGGTCGGAGGACCAACCGTCAACGAGCCAAACACGAACGCCGCGCCCGTATTGCTGACGTTGTCGGATTCGGTGCCTGGAGCGCCGACGGCGATGCTACTCCCGTCACTCGAGACCGCGACGGATGAACCGAGCATGGCCTCGCTGGTGGCGCTGCCAGGCGCAGTCAAGGTCTCAAGCAATCCGTACCCTCCCGTGGGTAGACTCGAGAACACGAGGACCTCGCCCGGGCTCTCGCTACCGGGCGAGCCAGCGGCGATCGTGCTTCCGTCGCCGGAGACCGCCACCGCAGTGCCAAACTCTTCGTACTGGGCGCCGAGGAAGTCGGTCAGCGTGGCTGCTTGCGTTTCGTTTGCCCAGCCCGTTATTGGCTCGGTGAACACGAACACCGCGCCCTCACCGCTATTCCCGTTGACGGTGATAAACGGAGCGCCGGCGACGATCGTGCTGCCGTCGCCAGACAGAGCCAGCGAAGCGCCCAGGTCGATATTTGATGACGAGGGGGAGGCGTCCAGGCGCGCCGTTTCGGTTTCGTCGGTCCATCCACCAGATGGCTCCGTAAACACGCAGATGACCCAGTCTCCTCCTCCGACGTACTCTGGAGCTGCGACGACGGACCCGTCTGAGGACATGCCGACCACCGCGTCGCTATATGTGGTGGAGCCACCGCCTAGACTACTGCCGTAGTGGCCATCGGACGCCGTCAGCGTTGCGGTTTGGGTTTCGTTCGCCCATCCGCCAGCTGGCTCTGAGAAGATGAAGACTGCGCCTTGCTGCGTGCCGTTGACTACCGATGTCGGTGAAGCTGCAGCGATCGTCCTGCCGTCCCCTGATATCGCCATCCCCCAATAGATGCTCTGGCCTTGTGCAGGGTCGGTTGACGTGAGCTCCGCGGTCTGTGTCTCGTTGGTCCAGCCGCCTTGGGGCTCTACGAACACGTCGGCGACCCCGGGAGGGGCGAAACCGCTCGCTACGATGGTTGACCCGTCGCCTGAGATCGCAACCGACAGCCCCAACCCGAGGCCCGCGGATATAGGTCCTTGACCGGAGTCCTGGAGTTCCGCTGTCTGTGTCGCGCTGCCCCATCCGCTCGGCGGCTTCCTGAATACGTAGACCCTTCCCGTCTCAGCTCCTTGGACGGGAAAAGCGCCGTACGCACCGACAGCTACCGTGGAGCCATCAGCGGACATCGCGATCGCGTTCCCGAGTGACCACTCGTAGCCGCCGTCTGAGGCAGTCAGTTCCGCCAACTGCGCGAGCGGATCAACGCGGAGCGGATACCTTGCACCGGCGTCGTCAATACGGAGCAAAATGCGCTGGCCGCTAAGGACGATGTGAGCGTCGAGCGACCGGCCGGCCGCGTCTGTGACGCTGACGTCGCCGTAAGTCAGCGAGCCATGGCCCAGGCGGCCGGTCACGGTGAGTTGCTCGCCGTTGTGGGCAATTCGGCCGCGGTTGTGCGAGGAAAGCTTTCCCACGACCAGCAGCAGTGCACCGGCGCCGGCGGGCCGATCGACAAGTGTGACCCCCTGCTCCAGTCCGAGCGGCCCTGTCGCGTACCACTCGCGGATGCCTCCATGCTGGTAGCTCACGCGGTTATAGCCGGACTTGTCGGGGTTGGCTGCTGGGAGGCTGCGTATCAGGCCGACGCGGCCGATGGCGGTGAGCCCGAGCGCTAGACCGCTGCCTGTCGGCCCGTGAACCATGACCTGCCCGGCAGTGAAGTTGGCCGTGAGCCCGGCGGCGCGAGCGGCGAACGTCTCGTCCGCGGTTGCGCGGACCGCGAACTGCGACAGATCTTCCCCGAGCGTACGCGAGACCATCAATCGCGCCGCGACTGGCAACGACGCCCACCCATCCGTCGACCGCGCAACAGTCCGACCCGATGAGACCGGTCGCGACTGCGGAGCAACCTGGCCGAGAAGCGACAGCGCCCCGGCCACGACCGCCACGAGCGCAACCGTTCTGCAGGTTCGAGAGGACAGCCCGAAGTCGAACATCCGTGGGCTGGCTCGCAGTCGGCCCCAACGCTTACCGAATGTTGTAGCGCTCATATCCCTACCAGCCCCTTCGGCACCTGTCTTCGACACCCAACGTGTGAGTGTGCGGCTCGGCACCGGAGTCGATCCAGGCTCGTCCCTGGACGGAGACGCGCGTTGGTAAGAGCGGCCTGCGGCCTTCTAACTCAACCCTTGTCGCGTCCCCAGAACGCTCAGTCGATGGCATTTGTCAGCCTTCGTCGTCTAATTTAACACGGGTGTCAAGCCGCTCGCGGCATTGCTCGTCGCGCGGAGTTCGCAGCCCCGGAGCTCGGAGATCTGCTCCTGTCCACCGGCGGGCGGCGACTCGCCGAGGACTCTCCGTGTGATCCGATCTGGGAATGCCGCGACCACGCCGCCGGCTACCGCGGCCAGAACCTTCTCGGGGGCGCGCTCAAGCGCGTCCGCGACGAGTTCCGCGACCACGACTCCATGAGCGTCAGGGCGCACACGTGAGCGGTGCGTTTGGGATCTCGCGAACGGCCTCGCGACCACGCCGGCACCCCTGCACAAGCCGGCCACGCTTTGGTGTTCGAGGACCGGTGATCCGACCACGGCCGTGCGGTCCAGCTCACTTGTGACGCTTAGACGAACGCGATCGTCCAGACCGAAATGAACGCTCGCTCACGGCCGGCAATCGACAGCGACGGCCAGAGCCGCACAGATCTCGCGCATTCGTGCGTCCGCGAGGCGGCCGAGCCGCTCGACAAGGACGCCGAGCGAGACGCTCTCGACCGAATCGAGATTGACCGCCGATCGCTCGGGAATTGGGTCGTCCCCCGGCTCGAGGATCACCTCGCTTGGAAGTGATCGAATCGTTGTCGTGCACGGTGCAACGAGCGCCCGGCGCAGCCGCGGAATCGCGGCATCACGAGAAAGCACGACGACCGGACGGCGGCCGATCTCCGCCAGCTCGCACCACCACAGCTCCCCCCGGCACGGACTCTGGCTCACGACGCCGCAGCAGCTCGGCGAAACGACACGAGGTCGCCCCACGCATCCGGCTCCTCGAGCGGATGGCGATCGTAGGCGGCGTAAGCGGAGTCGATCTCGGCGGCGCGATACCTCGCAAGCAGGGCCTCCAACGCTTCGTCGATCAGCGCCGCATCACTGCGCCCGGAAAGCAGCTGCCGAGCGTCGTCCAGCAGCGCCGCATCGACAGTCGTGCTGAGCCGTGTGCGAGCCATGCCATAACTATGCCACACCCCCCGGTTGCGTCGCGGTCGAGCTCGAAGCGATCCGCCAGCGTCTCGGCGGCCGCCTGCTGACCAACGACGAGTTCGCCGAGCTGATCGCTCCCCACCCACCAACTGTGTCCGGGGCGAAGATTGGTAACTCGGGGTCGGGTCACAGCTATCAGCTCACGCAGAAATCGAATATGTCTTTCCAGATCCGACCGAAGTTATCACTGGTGAACTCTGTATGTGATTTGAGCGCGTCGACGGACGCGTAGAGGCGTCCGGAAAGGTTAGGCGAAGGCATCGTCTTGCGTAGCACGTAGTGGCCGACGGTGTCGAGGTGATCGGCGGCGACGAGCCGCGTGTCTGTCCCGTTAGGCCACAGCATCGAGGCGGTGTTGACAATCCCGTCGTTGTCCCAGACTTCCAGCGCCTGCCCGGGTTTCGGGCCAAATGGCTCGAGCTTCGTTTCCTCCAATAGCGAGGTGTTGAGGTTCGCGATGTCGTGGCAGAGCTCGGCCAAGGGTGGCGGATAGTCGAACAAGCCGCCAGCGCAGGCACGGTAGGTCAAAAGGTAAGAAATGTCCATCTGGCTAGCGTCGTCGACGAGGTCGTGGGTTGGCCACGTTCGCGGAGCTAGAAGATCGAACGGCGCGGCTCGCTTGCCGCTGTCAAACTTGAAAGCACGCCGGCCTAATGTCGCAATTGACATTGTCTGGATCCCGTACTTGTCCCACTCCTCACGCTCCTCGTCACGGTCGCCAACGGAGTAGTGGGCCGGGCTCGGGGAGTTCTCAGGAGGTTTGGTAAAGCTCGCCAGATCGTCAATGACACCGAAATCGTCGACCGCATGCTGCAGCCAGAGCCGTAGCTGAGACGCAGCCTTCTCGGCGCTGGCCCGCCTTATCGGATCGTCGAGTGATGCTCTCGTCTCGTTGAGGGCATCCCGCGCTGCCAGCACGAGATCGGGTTCTTTTCCCAGCCTCGCGAGTTCGCCGAGAAGACTCGAGAGGCCTTTCTCCAGCGGCGGGGTGCGAGCTCCGTCGACGACACGGAGCATGTCCTCAATGACCACGCGCCGAAGCAGCGCATGGCGGCGCACCCAGTCCGCGATGTTGGTCCCGTACTGCGGTACCGAGACGAACACCACGCGATTCACCTTCCTCAGGATCTGCCGCTGGTCCACGTTGATCGCGGTGGCCGGCGCGCTATCCGTCACATCGCCACCATCTATGTCGAGCTCCGCCGGTGCCTGCCCCTTGGAAAACAGTAGCCGACGAATATCCAACCCGCCGGTGGAATGCCCTACCAGAGCGACCCTGTCGTCTTTCTGGATCTCACCGCGTGCGATACGTTTGGCAAGATAGGCGCGGAGCCACGCGGCGCGTGTCGCCACCGTGGCGGTCGGCAGATCGCCGAAGTAATGAAGCACGACCGCTTGTCCGCGCGATCCTCCGTTGTCAAGCCAGCGCCGGTACCTCTCGGTAATCCCCGCGTAATACATAATCTGCCCAAGAGCGTCGAATCCAGCGAACCCTGGAATAAGCAAGATATGCACGCGACCGGTAGACGAAACATCCGAGTCAGCGGCCATGGCACGTTATCCCCTTCCCGTAAATGCTAGGCCGAACAGTGTGCAAGGTTGAGGGATTCGCAATAATGGCACGAGCGCAAACAAGTGCTGAGACTTCTCACCTACCCCTACAGCGCCCGGCCGGTCCGCGCTGCTCCTCTGCCGGTAAAGAGAGCCCTCGCCGCGTCCGAACTGACGCACTTCTCTGCGCTCTAGGATCACGCAAGTGGCGCGGGTATCTCGGTGGCAGCAGGCATCGAGTGGGCTAGCTTTCCGCCCCATGCCCGCGCCCGCTCCAGCTCGCCTGACTTGAGCGGTCCCTCGGTGCCCTTGACCACGAAACTCTCGGTGGCGAGCACGTCGAGGCCGTGGTGCTGTAGCCGTCGCGCGATCCCCCGCGCGGCCGAACCGGTGACCAGCGGCACGCCGTCGGCCCGGGTGTCAAAAGCTGCGGCGCGGCAACCCGCGGTGCAGTGAAGATCACCGAGCCAGGAGCGCAGACCGGGCTCCTCGGTGGCGTCGGGCTCGACATGGGCACCCTCGTGCGCATGTTCGACGGCGATATGACGGGTTCGGTCCGTCGCGAGCCCGTGGGCGTGAGTGGGGCCGCCGACGACCAGCAGGTCGAGGTCTTCGGCGCGTTCGATCGCCTCGTGCACTGACAGGACGGGCACGCCACCCAGGCCCTCGGCCACTGCCTCGGCAATCGCGTGCGTGTTCCCGAATACCGATTCATAGACGACGATGGCCTTCATTTCACGCTCCGGGAGTCGTGGCTTTGCCTGGCGAGCGTGACTTAGCGGAGGACCGGGGGCATCGGGGCGTCGCCCCGGATCTGGTTGGGCCAACTACTGAACGGCGGCGCCGGACAGCATGGGCGCCTGCTGGTCCTCGCTGATACCGGAACGAGGGCAGGAGCGACCGCAGGAGCTCGGGCGTCCTGCTCCTCAAACCGGTCGCCGTTCATCGCCGGCACCCGCCGGCTGGCGACTCCGCCGAAGCTCTCGGCCCGGCCACCTCGCGCTAAGCAACGCCGCTTGCGCACGAACCAGTTGTCCCTGGTCACGGGCGCGTCGGCCCTGATCAGAGGTCGATGATCGTAAGCCGCGGGTCGCGTGCCACGAGCGCCTCGCAGATGACCCGGCGGTGGCAATGGGCAGGGTCTGCCTCGAGGCAGAGCAGCGCGGTGGCAGGCCCGTCCCGCAATGTCGCACCGAGTCGCTCGAGTTCGTCGCTGGCCTCGCGCGCTAGGTGTTCGCGATAAGCGGTGGCCGCCGCCCGGCTAGCGCCGGTTCGATACAGGACCCTGATCTCGATCGGCGTTCCGAGCTCGCGCCAATGCTCGTAGGCAATTGTGTGCTCGGCGAGCCTGAGCCCGAGCTTCGTCTTCGACATCCCCGGCCGGCGCGACTGCGGACGCAACCGCACGTCAATAAGGCGCCGTATACCAGCGCGCTGTAGCTCAGCCACAAGCATCTCGGGCAGCAGCCGTTCGTAGCCGATCGTCCACACCGTCTCGATGGGGGAAGGGTAGCCTCCGGCGCTAGCCAGAGCTACCCCGAAATGGCGCGATAGCGAACGCGCTGACCGGCGGCGACGGGCGATCCGTCGAGCGCACCTACGTCAGGACGCGAAGCTCGAGTGCACGAGCACCGCACCGTCGGACGCCTCGAGAGGAGCCGCGCCGAGGGCCGCGAGCCGGTCCTTGGCCCACGCTACGGCAAGCTCGTTGGCCTTGATCGCGCCCGCTTCGCTGCTGAAGACGCCGAGGCTAGTGATCTCATCCTCTCCGAGATCGACGAGCGTGTACGAGACGACGCCGTCGACATCCTCAAGCTGAGGGACGTACTCGGTCTGGATGAGCGCGGCAATCTCGGAGGCCTTCCCGGGTGCGCATCGGAGTCGTCGCAACGTGGCATGCATGATTGTTCCTCCAGTGCTCGGGTGACGACAGTATCCCGCGCCACGTACGCTGTGAGTCGCGGGCGAAGGCGACAGTCGGGGCCTCCGCACATCGAGGACAACATGACTCTCGTCCCTTTCGTCCCAGAGCCATGACTGAACACGCGCCGATCGTGGCTCGCGTGATGACCGGAACGGTGGCGCTTCACGACGACCCGCGGAAGTGGCTTGAACGCGAGATCTCCGTGCTTGAGTTCCTGGCGCCTTCGGGCCTGGCCGTGTCACCGACCGTCGTGGCAGTGCGGCCCCGGCGCGATCAACCGGCCTGGCGGATGTTTGACCGGCAGCGGCGTCGGTCATGGCGGTCCAGAGCCCCTTGAACCGTGCGGAAAGAGCGTTGAACGGACAGCTTACGCGTGGCCGTGCGGAACCGAGGTCGCCTCCGCGCGACCCCGAGCAGAAGTCCCGCATCTCGAGCACCCCCCGCTGGATGCTCGCAGCGCGCCAACGCTTCCACACCGATGACCCGACCGGTCCGTGTCTCAGCCAGCGGCTGGTCTTAGAAGACGACTTCGCCGCGCTGGATCCCGTGACGCGACTTTCGCCCTTTGCAACGCACGACGCGAATCGACCTCACCCAATGCCCCGTGTGCGTAGATGCCGGCCAACAGGGCCAACCCGAAGAACAGCAGGGGCTCTTCGATGTCGACGGTGAGCAGGGCGTGCCGACGCGCGAGCGCCCGCACAAGAAACGCAGCCAGTGCAGCGGCGGCACCGAGCAGCCCACCGCGCACGCCGTGCATCATCCCAGCTGAGTGACCGGCAGGGCAGCTGCGAGCATGACTCCCGGCGTGGAGATGTCGAACTGGACGATCGCACGCCGACCAGCAGTCCGACGACAGCGACGCTCAACAGCACCGAGCGCGACGCCAGAACCCGGACGATCACAGGACCGGACGCGTCCGTGCGTTGTTCATCTCAGCCAGGTGATGCCGTGTCTGCGCCCACCGCCGCGAGCCGGTCTCGGGCCCACGCGAGGTGGTGGGCCTCTGCGGGTCGCTAACGGACCGCTTTGGATCGGCCGATACTCAGACTACATGTCGATTGAGCCGAATTTGGAGGAGCAGGCACAGTTCGCGGAGACATTGCAGCGCCCTGGCACCGGGTTGAGTGCGGCAGAGCGCCGGACCGAGGTGGTCGTCGCTGCCGGGTTCGTCGCGGCCGCGGCAGGTGTGTGGTGGCTGCGTCCGCCGGCTTCGTTTGCGGTGTGGCCCGCAGTGGTGTGCCTGGTAGTTCTGGCGCTCGCGACACGGATCCGCATCGACATGCCGCTCGGGTACACGGCACCGACACAGTTGGCGTTCGTGCCGCTGCTGTTCGCGATGCCGCTCGCGCTGGTCCCAGGCGCCGTGGTTGTTGCGTGGCTGATCGGGCTCCTGCCCGAGGTTCTCGGCGGCACGCGTAAGCCAAGCCGGCTACTGATGGTGATCGGCAACTCGTGGTGTGTGATCGGCCCGGTGGCGGTGTTCGCGCTTGCGGGCACCGCGCCGCGTCACGCTGGCGCGGTGCTGCTGCTGGGCGCACTCTCGGTGCAGTTCATCGTCGACCTCGTTGTCTCGACGACGCGCTTTGCGATCAACCGCGGCGCGGCAGTGGCCGCGCAACTGAGCGATGCATGGGTCTACGCGATCGATGCCGCGCTGGCGAGCGTCGGGCTGATCATCGCCGAGGACATTCATGGCCACCCGGTCGCGGTCTTCGCGCCCCTGCCGCTGCTCGCCCTCCTGCGGGTGCTGGCGCGCGAGCGCCGCCAGCGCCTGGAAAGCATGCTCGAGCTCAATAACGCCTACCGCGGGACAGCGCTCGTGCTCGGAGACGTCGTCGAAGCCGACGATGAGTACACCGGGATCCACTGCAAGAGCGTGGTCGCGTTGTCGCTGACCGTCGGCAAGGCGCTGAGACTGGACGCCGAGCGAATGCGCAACCTGGAGTTCGCGGCCCTGCTGCACGATGTCGGCAAGATCGCGATCCCGAAGGCGATCATCAACAAGCCGGCCAGCCTGGATCCGGATGAGTGGATGCTTGTCAAGACCCACACCGTCGAGGGGCAGAGGATCCTTGACCGTGTCGGGGGGTTCATGCGCGAGGTCGGCGTCATCGTCCGCTCCCATCACGAACGCTGGGACGGAGCAGGCTATCCCGATCGCCTGGCTGGCGATGCGATCCCGCTGGAGGCGCGGATCATCGCCTGCTGTGACTCCTGGAACGCGATGCGCACGACTCGCCCCTATCGAGAGGCCCTGCCGCAGGAGACGGCTGTCGCCGAGCTCAGTGCCAATGCTGGGCGTCAATTTGACCCGAGGATCGCCGCCGTTCTGCTCGCCGTCGTCGCCGCCCCACACACCGACGCTCCCGCGAGCGCGCCGGCACGCGAGACACAGCCGCAGCTCAGCTCAAACCGACCCGCCGGGATCTCCGTCCTGTCCTCCTGAGCAGGACGCGGGGCGACAGCGGGGGCCCCGGGACCCACCCCGATGCTGCTCCAGGGTGGCCAAGGGGCTCGAGCACACACGCCGATGCGAGGCGACCACCCGTCACCTTCTCGGGCGACCCATGACCCGAATGCGCGAGCGGGATCGCGGCGATCGAACATCCGTCCAGTCCGCGAATGACGGCTCCCGTCAGAAGGCTAGCCTCGTCGAACCAGAAAAAAGATCAATAACAATCGCACGGACAAGGGCAAACCCGGCGTGAGCCAGGGACGCAAAGCCAGAGGTCTCACACCGGGTGAGATAGCTCGGCCGCCAGTGCTCACCACAGAAGGTGCGTACGTATGAAGAACAGCTGCTCCAGTCACCGCAGACGCCAAGCACGCGTTCGCGGCGCCCTCGCCGCAGTCGTGATCGCGGCGATCACGGCAAGCCCGTCGCTGGCGTCCGCCGCAACCACCACCGCCGCGAATTGCACGATGCCGACGCTATCGACGCCGTTTGCGTCGTTCGGCGACGACAGTCAATACGCGCTGGTGCCCGGCGAGGCGCTCAACAGCTTCACCGGCACCGGATGGACTCTGACCGGCGGCGCAAGCATCGTCACGACAACGCTGTACGACGGGACGACGACCGGCTCCGTTCTGGACCTCCCCGCGGGCTCGAAGGCGGTCAGCCCGCTGATGTGCGTCGACAACGACTTCCCTAGCGTGCGAACGATGATCCGCCAGCTGACGGGACGTGTCGGCGTCACCATCGAAGCGACGTTGGCGGGTGCGAGCACGCCGATCAGCTCAAGCACGATCCATGCCCAGACCCCGGGATCATGGGGCCTGTCAGGCGAGTTCCATACCCAGCTCGCAGACCAGACTGGATGGCAGCTCGTCCAGTTCACGCTGCTCCCGGGAGGCACTTCCGGCGAATCGCAGATCTATAACCTCTACGTCGATCCGCGCTACTCCGACTGAGAACCCGGACCCCAGTTTGCCACCTGGGCTGCTCCGGAGCAAGCCCACGCCGTTCGCCAGCCTCACGCGGAGGCGCGAGTCCCTGACCGATTCGGCGGCAAAAAGGTACATCCCCGGATCAACCGATGAGGCGCAGGGCGGGCGTGGTCGCAGGCCACACAGCGACACAGGAATGCGCCGCCTCCACTTCTTTCAAGCCGGCCGGAGGCGGGAGGCGGCGCCAAACCAATATCCTCGGTCTGTTGCCGGGGCGATGCATCAAGAGCGATCGCGCACGTCGCCGCCATCGCACCGGTTAAGTTTGCGCCTGAACGTCCCGATTAGACAGGTGTGACCGGGCCGCGTCGCGCGTTCCGCGCGCCGCCAGCCCGAAATCGGAGCCGCTCATGGCGAATTACAAGTCGCAGTCTGAGAAGCAGGAGATAGCGTGGCCGGCATGTGGGCCGGAAGTGGGCGAGCCGTGCGCACTCTTGCCTCGGGCCGGTCGGCGCGGCGCAACGCGTGGAAGCGGTGGTCGGCGCGCAACAGCGCCGTTCGCGGCCTGGCGGCGTCCGCGGCGGCGGGCGGCGGCGGGCCTGGCTCTGGTCCGGTCTGACACGTAAGCGTCAGGCCATGACTACCCAACAGCCCGCCTCGGAGGCGCAAGCCCTCCCGCACATGGCCTCTTCTGCCCCAGGTACTTCCCCACTCGCAGCCGAGTTTGCCGCAACGCAACTGGCTGCCCAGGCCTCGTCGCAGCCCGTCAGCGGCGACGCCGAGCGGCCATTAGCGGCGGTCGGCGCCTCGCGGGGTCCGAGCAGCTCCGACGAGCTTTCCGTGTCCGAGCAGGAGCGACTTGTCGCGACCAGGGCGCGCGCCACCGAGTCGGTATCCCGCCGCGTGCTCATCGCTGCCCTCAGCTCAGCGGCGGTGCTCCTTATCTCCACCGTTCTTCTCTGGCTGCTCTTCCCGCCCGGACATGCGGATGTGGTCGCCGCCACCTGTGCTCTGACCGCCATGACCTTGGGGTATCTCGTGCGGTTCGAGACGCCGCTGGGGTTCACGACCGCGGCGCAACTCGGGTTCGTCCCCCTGATGTTCGTGCTGCCGCCGGCGCTGCTGGCCCCGGGAGTTTGCTTGGCGATGGGGATGTCCTGGCTGCCGCGCATCCACGCCGGCACGCTCAGCCCAGGCCGGCTGCTGCGCGTGCCCGAGAACTGCTTGTTCGCCCTCGGGCCGGCATGGACGCTGGCGCTCCTCGGCGCCGGGCACGCGACCCTGCTTGCGCTTTGCCTGGCTCTCGCGACGCAATTCATCATCGACTTCTCCGTGGGCTCGGTCTCCCAGCGAGTCGTGTACGGCGTCGCTTGGCGTGAGAACCTGGGTGACGCCTGGATTGACGGAGCCGACTTCGCCTTATCAGCCGTCGCGTACCCGGTCGCGGCGCTGTGCGCCAGCTCCGCGTTCGCGCCACTGTTGACCGTGCCGATGCTGGCGCTGCTGGCCTACTTCGCGCATGAACGAACGCAACGCCTGGAGCATCTCATCGAACTCAACGGAACCTACCGCGGAACCGCGCTGCTGCTCGGGGAGGTCATCGGAGCCGATGATGCGTACACGGGCGCGCATTGCCACGATGTCGTCCAACTCGCCGTTGCGGTCGCCGCACAGCTCGGCCTTGACGCCGACCGCAAACGCAACATCGAGTTCGCTGCCCTGCTGCACGACGTCGGAAAGATCGCCGTTCCCAAGGAAATCATCAACAAGCCCGGCAAGCTCACCGATGCGGAATGGGCCACCATGAAGTCCCACTGCGCCGAAGGCGAAAAGATGCTGGCCCGCATCGGCGGGTTCATGACCGAGGTCGGCACCATCGTCCGAAACCACCACGAACGCTGGGACGGGAAAGGCTACCCCGACGGCCTTGCCGGCGACGCCTCCCCGATAGAGTCGCGCATCATCACCGCCTGCGACGCGTGGAGCGCGATGACGACCACCCGCACCTACCGCCCAGCGATGGCGCCCGCGGAGGCCGCTGCGGAAATCAGAGCCAACACCGGCACCCAGTTCGACCCAGCGGTCGCTGCCGCGCTGCTCGCCGTCGTCGCTGCCAAAGCTTGACAGCGACCCGCCAAGCGTTCCGCCAGCAGGTCGCCGCCCGCAGTTCCTCCTACAAGCCCGCACAAGGCTCGCGGCCAGTTGGAGCATGCCGGGGGGCCTCGACTGCGCGTCGCGATGTCGGTTCGTTGGGACTTAGGCCGAAACGCACAGATTTTGGGCGTCGCGGTCGATCAGTTGCGTGATGAGGGCTTTTTGGATCGCACGCGTTCGTCGTCGCCTGGCACGGGTGTCGGTCCGTGGGGCAGCGGCCGTGGTGATGTCGCTCGTCGTCGTGTTGGCGATGGTCGCGGCCGCCGCCTTCTCGCGCCAGAGCGCAGATGTTCATCGTCGTGCGCAGGTGCTGGTCGAGGAGCTACGCGGGGACGCGCAGGAGCTGAGCGCGTTGCGATGGCGCGTGAACACGGAGGTGTTGCTGGGAAACGCCGATCTCGCTCCGGTCGTGACCGAGGGTGTCGGGCTGGTGTCCGCGATGAACGCGCAGCTCACGGAGCTTGGCGAGCTGCAGCCAGGGGCGGATACCGACCGGCTCAGGGACGATGTGCACCAGTTTTACGCGATCGGGTCGCAACAGCTCGCGGCGTTGCGGGCGCTCACGGCGGCGAAGAAGAACCCGAATGAGTTGGGTGGGAGAATCGCGAGCCAGTTCCAGCCGGTCCTGGATCGGATGGACAGCGACGCGCAGCGGGCTGCGCTTCATCAGCAGGTGGTAGCTGGAGCCGCGATCGAGCGAGCCGATATCGGGTCGATCGGGTCGATGCTGCTCGGACTGGCCGCGTTGGCAGCGCTCGGCTTGCGGTTTGGGCGCCTGCATCGTCGCGCGATGCTGGCCGATGAGGTGCGTATGATCGAACGTCGCAGCGAGCAGCGGATCCGCGCGCTGGTCGAGTCTTCAAGCGACGTCGTCACGGTTCTCGGTCGTGACCTGCTGGTGCGCTGGCAGGCCGCCTCGATGCAGCGGCTGCTGGGCTACGAGCCAGGTGCGCTGATCGAGACGCCGATCAGCGCGATCGCCCATCCCGACGACGAGGGCTTGTTCAACGGCTTCCTGGCGACGGTTGTGGACGGCCGCGGGCCGGCGACCCTGCGAGCTCGCCTGCGTCACGCCGACGGCAGTTGGTGCGAGGTGGAGACCGTCGCTGAGAACCGCTACGCCGATCCGGCGGTGGATGGCCTGGTCCTCAACATGCGAGACATCAGCGAACGTAAGGCGTTTGAGGACGAGCTACGCCACCAGGCATTTCACGATTCCCTGACCGGCCTTGCCAACCGCGCGCTGTATGAGGACAGGCTGGCGCATGCGCTGGCGGGCAGCCTCCGGGCGCCGCACTCACTCGCGGTGCTGTTCCTTGACCTCGATGACTTCAAGACGATCAACGACAGCCTCGGACACCGCGCGGGGGATGCGCTGCTAAAGGGAATCGCAGCGCGTATCGACCCGCTGCTGCGACCGACCGACACAGCCGCGAGACTCGGCGGCGACGAATTCGCGGTGCTGCTCGACGGGGTCGAAGGCAACACGCAGGCGCGGGCGATCGCCCAGCGCATCGCGGACGCGTTGCGTGACCCGTTCACGATCGACGACCGGGAGCTGAATGTGACCGCGTCGGTCGGGTTCGCGCTCAACGACGGAGCGGTGCAGGCCGAGGAACTGCTGCGCAACGCCGATATCGCGATGTACGCCGCCAAGGGCGACGGCAAGAACTCCGTCCACGCATTCGAGGAGAAGATGCACACTCGCGCGCTCGAGCGCCTCGAACTGCGCAGCGAGCTCCAGCGAGCGTTGGTCGAGGACGAGTTCTACCTGGACTATCAGCCGATCTTCTCGCTCGAGCAACGCCACCCCGTCGGGGTCGAAGCGCTCGTGCGCTGGCGCCATCCGACGCGGGGGCGTCTGGGCCCGAATCAATTCATCGGGCTCACCGAGGAGAGCGGGCTGATCGTAGCGCTTGGGAGCTGGGTCCTCGAGCGCGCGTGCGCCCAAGCACGCGAGTGGCAACTCAGGCTGACCCAAGCCCAACCCTTCTATGTCAGCGTCAACGTCGCGATCAGGCAGCTGCAGGAGCACGACTTTCCCCAAGCTGTCGCCGACGTCCTCGCGCGCACCAAACTTGAGCCAGGATCACTGGTACTGGAGATCACCGAAGGGATGCTCGCCGGCGACCGAGACGCGATTGTGCGGCAGCTGATGGCGCTCAAGCAGCTGGGGCTTCGGATCGCCGTCGACGACTTCGGCACCGGCTACTCATCGCTATCGCACCTGCAGCAATTCCCGATCGACATCCTCAAGATCGACAAATCCTTCATCGACGAACTCCACGACCAGAAAGCCAACCTCGTGCAGGCGATCATCAACCTCGCCGAGAGCCTGAACCTCGACGTGATCGCCGAAGGCATAGAGCACCAACAACAGGCCGAGCAGCTCAGACTGATGCACTCTTCCCTCGGCCAGGGATACCTCTTCTCCCGCCCAATCCCTCCAAACGAGGTTCTCACACTGATGCAAACAGCCAGCCGACGGCTCACATGACCGATCTGATCCAGAGCAATTCGTTCCCGCGCCTCTCTTCGCTGCTGCGCCGGCGAACCTTGGCTGCCGCTCTCAGCCTCGTCGTACTTCCGCTGAGTCTCGCCGCTTGTGGCGCGACTGGCTCCACGACGAGCTCCAAGACCAGAGCGCCAGGCAAGGCTGCCGTCACGAGCCCGGCCGACACGCGCCCACTGCACGCGACACTCGTCGGCGAGAACCATGCACCGAAGGTCAATCAACCGTGGAGCTACTCCGTCACGGCGACCGACGCTCTGGGACACCCGGTGTCGGGAACCGTGAACATCGAGTTTGCGCTCAGCGGACAGGTCGTCGGGCACAACACGCCACCGACGGACCAGGTAACCGACGGACACATGAACAACACGCTCACGTTCCCGGCCGAAGCCGTCGGCGTGCCGCTTGACGTCCGGGCGGTCCTCCACACCACCCTGGGCTCGCTCACGCTCGACTGGCCGATCACCGTCCAGCGCTAAGCACTGCAACGAGCGCGGTGCGCCGCACGCGTCACGCGGTAGACGCGAAGAACAGCGCCGGCAGCTCGAAGTCGTCGCTCTCGACCCAGTCGACGCGAACGAGCTCGAGCGGCCTGCTGCAGGCCCTGGCTCTGGCCGGAGAGGAATGCTGGGCTGGCGCTCACGGCTAGCCACCGGCTCGGAGTTGTCACCTAGCCGTCGAGCCTGATGCTCCGTCGGGCTCGTATCCGCCTTTTCCGGCCTCCTCTCTGACCGTGAATCCACGTTGACGGTTGGCTCCAGACGGCGAGGCGTGCGCGGCGAGGAATGTCTGTGTGGCGCTTTCGGCGTAGCGTATGAGCTCGGCTTCGGTGACGGCGTTCTCGTTGCCGGTGAACATGACCTTATTGATGGGGATCCAGAGGAGCATCCCGACGAACTGGTTGGCAGCCATGGCCGGGTCTTTGAGGATAAGAAGGCCGCGCTCGGCGAGACCTTGAAAAGCGCTGGCCATGGCCGTCAGGGCTCGCTCAAACCCTTGCTCGTACCAGCTGGTGCCGAGCTCAGGGAACCGGTCTGCGCTCGCAATGATCATCCGTCGGAGCTTGAGGACGCGTGGCGCCATCAGCGCCGTCACGAATGTCTGGGCCAGTGTTCCGAGGTCCCGCTCAAGGTTTGGGGTGTCGGTCAGCGTGTCGGTCACGAGGCTCACGATTTCGTTGATGTCCGCGGTCGTCGCGAGCACGATCTCGGCGAACAGCGTGTCCTTGTCGGCGAAGTGCTTATAGACCGTTTGCTTGGAGACGGCTGCAAGGGTGGCGATCTCGTCCATGCTCGTGCCGTCGAAGCCGTTCTGCAGAAACGCGGTCGTCGCTGCTTCGACGATCTGCCTGTGCTTTCGGACCGAGCGGCTCTCTTCTGTTGCGTGCATCGTCGCCTCCCTCCGATCTAGACTAGACAGCTCAGTTCCACTTAGGGTACCATACGGTCTAGTTCGGGCTAAGAGCCTGTCCGAAATACCCAGTGTGCGGCTGGCGAGCGCGGGCGCTCCGCCACGCGCCCAAGCACAACGAGGGCTACGACAGATGATCGCTCCCCGTTTCACGAAGCCACTCTCGCGGATCGACGCGAAAGTCGGTTTGCTGTACGAGCCGCGCTCCAGCTAGCACGTGGAGCGTGCCGAGCCGGTCGGTGGCGAGACTGGTGTGCCACAAGGCGATCGTCCACCGGGGTCGTCCCGGACGAGCGCACCGTCGGCCGGCGACGGGCGCTTGCACGATCGGGCGATACGACCTCCGCTATGCCTTTGTCGCCCCACGATTGGTTCCCGCGCACGACGGAGGCGCTCGAACCATCTGCCTTCCCTGGGCGGATTCGCGCACGCGGGCGATCGCGTTTGTGTGCGCAACACATCCACGAGCTGCACACGCACAGGATCACCAAGCGCCTTGGCGACCAGCGCCATCCGAGCCGCATGTTCGCACTCGACGCCGGGATACACCAGCGGCTCGCAACAACGCTCACCGGCCGGAGCACAGTAGGTGTCGGCCAGGTGCGGAAGCGCTGCCGGATTACGCCTCGAGGGGCAACGGCGAGGACGCCGCCCCCCTGCCATGGAAGGCAGTTCCTACTGTCTGGCTGGAGAGCGGCCGCCGGAAAGGAACATGGCAGCGTGACGCTTGACGCATCAGATCCGGCGGACCCAGCCAGAGGTGCCATAGGATCGCGCCATGCCATTCACGCTCACGAACCTCAAGCAGGACCTCGAGGACGTTGGCTCTAGGTTCGACGGCGCGCCGGACCTGGAGTTCCGCGCGGCGACCGGACCGCTCGCGCTCGAGCGATCCGCCCTGACCTACCAGCGTGTTCCGCCCGGCTATCGCTTTCCGTTCGGGCACACGCACAAAAAGCAAGAGGAGGTGTACGTGGTCGTTGGCGGGAGCGGGCGGATGAAGGTCGACGAGGAGATCGTCGAGCTCAAGGAATGGGACGCGGTCCGCGTCCCACCCGGTACCTGGCGAGGGTACGAGGCCGGGCCGGAGGGCCTCGAGATCCTAGTCCTCGGCGCGCCCAATCTCGGTAAGGCTGTGCGCGAAGACGTCCATGGGCAGCGCAACTGGTGGGCTGACTAGCGCCAGGCCCCATCACGCATCTCCACGTGCATTCTCAAAATCAAGTATTCGAACCTGAGCAGGCCGAAAGTGGACTTCCGAGTTCAGAATGCACACGGAGATGCGTGAGGGGGGCGCCAGGTAGGTGACCTGGGCGTAGGAACCGCGGGGCAGTGCTTCGCCACCCCTAACGTTGCCCCTGAGTCTGAGTCCCGGCGCCGCGCTCTCGTTCCCGCGGCCGGCCCGCCCCCGAACCACGCCGGGGACGGACTGGGGCGTCGGGCGCCGAGGGCATCGTCCTCCTGCGACCGATCCTGACCTGGCCGTGGGTGCTTAGAGCCGTCTGATCAACGGCGAACACGTCGAGATCGCCATGCCGGGTGTGCAGCAGGAAGTTGCCGCCATCGAGGAGCTGGCGCGGATCGGTGAGATCGATCGCAAGCAGGTCCGCGTCGATACCGCGCAGCCGGGCGTCCAAATCGCGGAGGGCTGCGCCCAGCCGGCTCATGTTCTGTGTCGTCCAGTTCGCGATCACATCCACATCCTGGGTCGTCCGGACGTGTCCGTGGACCTGCATGGCGGCCCCACCGATCAGCACGTATTCGACGGCGTGTCGGGCAAGCGCGGCGAGGACCTGCAGCGCGTCGAGCGGCCTACTGCCGGAGTGCTCCACGCGCCCTCGCCCCTGCTCCGGCGAGATCCCCGGCCAGCTTGTTCCAGCTGAACGACAGCTCCGCGGGGGATCGCGCCAGGCGCGTTAGCAGTTGCGCCTCCTCGAATGGCACTGACCGTGGCCGCGCGCCCAGCTCGAGCTCCTCACCGCAACTCGCCGCCAGCCGTCCAAGGAACTCGACCGACGGCGAGACCAGCCCGCGCTCTATCCGTGACACCGCCTGCTGGGTCGTGCCAGCCCGGTAGGCGAGCTGAGCTTGACTCAGCTCGTGACGCTCACGAAGCGATCGAACGAACGACGAAGCCAGCATGACCACATCATATCTGGCGTTGTGAGAAAACCGCGAAAGCTGGTCTGTGAGGCAGACCTTCAAGAAGCTGCCGGACTCCGCGATCGCGCAAATGCCCGCCGCCGGCGCAGTGACGCCGGCCGGCGTGCTCGAACGGGCAAACCTCCTCGTGGGCGGGTCGATTGTCCGTGCGGTGCAGATTTTCGGGCCGTAATGGACAATCCGTCGCTGCTCGCAGAGGTTTGTCCGTCCCGACATGCCGACTCGCCACGAGCTCCCACAGCTTGCGCGAGGCCGCCCAACCAACCGAATGCTTACATCTTTTCGCCACGTGAAAGGCGCCGTACGAAAAGCCTCTGGCGAACCTTAGGGTGCTCCAGCCGAGCCGGGAATCAACGCGGCGGTCTCTCGAGGATTGCGAGGTCATGGAACCGGCCGCGGCCGCCGGCGATCAGCAGCGTCGGGCTGGCGATTGCGTCGGCATGTTCGGCCGCCAGCTGCGCCATCGTCAGCGCGCACGGCAGCCCTGAGCCCGCCTGTCGGGTCAGGCGAGCTTGAGCGGTATCTGCCCGTATGGGTCGAGTTGGTATACGAGTGAGATTCGATGGAAGCCGTCGGCGATGTCAGCTCCTTTCTTGCTGCAGAGAACGAGCACAGGACTGAGCGGCTGGCCCTCGATCGCTCTGATCAGGTCCTTCATGACGCCGGGGTCATCGAGCGGTGCTGCCGTGAGTCCGGCGGCGCGCAGGATGTCGTTTGCTCGACGGTGGGTAAGCGCGGCTTTTTGTAGGCGTTGGACGGCTTTCGCGACGGCTTCTTCACCGAGTTTGAGCGAGAGGTATGCCTCCGCCGCGGCGTAGTCGTGCTCCGCGACGTCGGCGGCCCATTTGATCTGGACAGTCGATTCAGTCATCGTCTTGCTTTCGTTGTCTCTCCCATGGCCGATTCTCTCGGGACCCGGTGGCGCTCAGGGATTGCCGGGATCGTGGGTCTCGGTGAACAGCGCGCCCTGCCCTGCTCCTGATCCAGCTGTGCCGCCGCCTCTGCCACGCAGGATGAAGGCGATGCCCGCGGCGAGGACGGCGCCGGCGATCGGTCCTGCGACGTATACGAGGTAGTGCGAGAAGTTCCCTGAGACGAGGTCCGGGCCGAACGTGCGAGCCGGGTTCATCGAGGCGCCGGAGATCGGACTGCCCCACAGGCCGGCGAGCGCGATATAGCCCGCAACGCCCAGAGCGCCGAACAGGCCGACGTTCTGCGCGCCCGACGCCGTTCCGAGGATCACGCTGACCAGGCCAAGGGTCAGGACGGCCTCCATCGCGAGCGCGGCGCCGGTCGAGTACGCGGCACTCGGGTAGTTCGATCCGTAGGTCGCCGACACGTTGATGACCGCGTGCAGGAACAGCGCCGCGAGCGTCGCTCCGACGAGTTGCGTGATGATGTAGCCGGGCACTCGCTTCCACGGGAAGTCCTGACGCAGGGCGAACGCGATGCTCACAGCGGGATTGAGATGGGCGCCCGAGACCTTGCCCATGAACAGGATCACTCCCATGACCATCAGCCCCGGCGCGACGACCGCGTCGGTGCGAGTGATGGCACCCGGGAAGGCGTGGCCCATCATGCCGCCACCGGCCGCGACAAGAACCAGGAGAAACGTGCCGAACAGCTCCGAGAACAACCGCCGCCACTCCTGGTGAGGATCGTTGAAATCAGCGATCCGATCGATCACGCTCTGCTCGTAGCGCGCGATCGGCCCCTCGTTCGACACGCCTGGAGTCGCGGTCATTGTTGCCTCACCTGATGGTCGGGACGCGAAACTATGCCAATCCCAGCGACTCGGCTCTCGCTGAGCCGAGCGTCGAGGCACGCTACCGGCGCCCGCGTTCCCTAACGGCACCCGGGTCAGCCCGCGCAGGCCTTGTCGTAGGCCGGCGTGCCCGGTTGCAGCGCCTGCCCCGAGTTAGGATCGAGGATCAAGCATGACTCGTCGACCGCTTGAAAGGCGCTTGCCGGTATCTGCTTGAGCTGGTCGACCATCGTGTAGGTCCAGCGCTTGTCGGTGGTGCCCTGGAAGTACCAGTTGCTACCGTTGTCGGCGAGGATCAGTCCGTAGGTCTTCATCGCCCGCATCACCACCTGGCATGGTGTGGCGCACTCCGAGCTCGGCAGCGTGAAGCTCGCCGACAGGCGAAACCGGGCGCCCATCGGCGGGTAGGCGTCGGTTGTGGCCGATCCGGCCTGGTGACGCGCCGGCCAGATGTAGCTGGTGTCGGTGGTCTGTGCGGTGAAGCGGATCGCGTGGTCGACGTGACCCGACATCACCTCGTCGTAATTGACCAGGCCGGGGAGGATCGGCAGGCCGGCGGCGTCTGCCGACGTCCAGCTTGCCGGTCGAAGCTGATCTGAGCCGAGATTCCAGATCGCTCCGGACCCAGCCGTCGACTTGCCACCAGGGTGATAGTACGCGTCGTAGAGCTCATACAACCTGCACGTGAAGGGATCGACCATCAACGCGTGACGGTCACCGGTCGCGTTGCTGCCACCTTCGATCGGAGTGTTCGCGGCGAACGGGTAGGGCCCAGGATCGCTCTCGTCGGCGTATTGGAAGCGCACCCGCACAAACTTTGGGTGGGCGGGCGTGATCTGCCACGGAATCCCGTACGGGCTCGCGCCACCGCCGGGGCCGTAATCCGGATGTAGGAAAGTGGATCCGGCCGCCATGTTCGCCAGCCACTGCGCGGAGTGCGAATCGACGGGGAGACCGGTGACCGGGGTGTTCCACACGTTGTTGGCGGGGAACGCGGGGCAGTTGGTGCCGGGAAGCATCGGAGCGCCGGCGCCGGCTTTGGTCCTCGTCGGCGTGCGTGCTCCGAACGCCGCTCCCGCGACCTTGTGCGATGCAGCTGTGAAGTCGCTCAAATTCACTGGCTTGGCCGTTGATGCGCTCCCGCATCCGCTGAGTGCGAGCAAGCACGCCACTGAAAAAGCGAGGCCGATACGCGTTGGCACGAATACACCCCCAATATCCGATTTGGGAACCAGACCGAATCCTGGCGCAGCTAGACGATTGGCGTCTCCTCTTGTCGCGGCATGCTACTCCGATGTGATTGTGCACCCGCGGTCGCGTCGCGGGCGCTCCGAAGCGAGGGCGGGAGGTGATAGCTCGGGTCGTGCATGGCGCCCGTCGCGTTGGCAGCGTACGCTTGCCCGCTATCGGCGAGGACGAGGACAGACGTGGCAAAATCCAAGCGCAAGCGGCAGCAGCATAAGCGGCGACCCGAGGGCCATCCCGCGCGGCGGACGCAGGTTCCGTTGCGCTCGTCTGCTGGGATCGATATCGAGCGGGAGGCGGCGCTTGCGTTGGCCGAGGCCCGTCGGCGCTACGAGGAGGCGCTCTCGCCGGACACGCCGCCGGAGCGGATTGCGGCACTGCTGGTCGAGGAGCTCGAGGATCTGCCCTCGCCGCCCGGCCTCGCGATCCGGTTGAGACGCGATGGATCCGAGGAGCGGGCACGGGCCGTGGCAGCGGAGGTGCAGCGGCTCGCGCCCGGGAGCGTCACCGCGCTGACGCTCGTAGCCGAGATCGCCGGCGCCTTCGATGAGGACTACGACCGGGCCGCCGATCTGCTCGACGAGGCGCTCGAAGCACACGTCGACCCAGCTGGGACCGTGGAGCTCGCTGAGCACATGCTCGCGGCCGGCCGGCAGCTCGACGCGATCGAGCTGGTGCGGGAGGTCCTGGACGACAAGCCCGAGGAGGAGGACGCCCTGGCGGTCTACGGCCAGGCGCTGGAGGAGTTGCACCGCCGCCGCGGGGCGGACGAGAAGCTCGGTCCGGCCGGGTGCGCGGAGCTCGATCGGTTCGCGGACCGTACCGGCCTGTACGCGCTGCGCGATGCGATGCGGGTGCTCGTCGAGGAGCGCCGGCCGGAGCTGCGGGCGCTGATCGACGGCTGCGTCGAGAACTGGGTGCAGCAGCTGCATGCAGCCGAGGGCCGCGCGGCCGATGACGACTTCGCGCCCGAACCCGATGATGAGGAGCGTTCCGAGGCGCTCCTGCGCTTCGCGATCGAGCATGCCTGGCTGATGGATGGTGACCCGGATGAGGACGTGGGCGACGATTTCGGGTTTGAGCTCGAGCCGGAGCTCGAGCAGTCGGCCGCGCCGCTGGCGCTGCTCGCGACCGACCCGGACGTCCCTCCGGAGATCTCGAGCGCAGCGAAGGAATGGTTGAGGACCGTCACCTACGGCCTCTGGCAGATCTCCGACCCCCAGCCGGGTCCGGGCCTGTGGCTGACCGATATTGTCACCGGCGCTCGTCGGTACGCCGCGATCCCGCCGGAGCAGCTTCCGGGGATGAGCCGCTGGAGCGTGCTGCTCGGGGCGCTGGTGTCGCTCGACGGGGTCTGGCGGACAACTGGCGCGGTCGTGCTCCTGCGCCCGTCCGAGGGCGACGGCGCCGCCGACTTGGTGTATGAGGCGAGCGTCGCGGTCGCCGAGGAGCTGACCGGTCAGCGTGGACGGCGCCCCAGCCGGCGCCGCGACCCTGACCCCCACGGCGTCATCGCTGAGATCGCTGAACCGATCGGCCCGGAGATCGCCGCGTTGATGAGTAAGGTGCTCGGCAGCCTGCTGCCCGGGATCGTCGGGGACGTGTGGCGCCGGCGCGCGACCGGCCCGAAGCTGACGAACACCGACGGGCATCGCCTGCGGATGATCACGGCTGATATCGCGGTGAACGACCCGGCGGCAGTCGCCGGGATGCTGGCTGCGCACGCGGACTTCAGGGTCGATGATGCGGGGCAGCTGAGCTGGTGGGGGCGCGAGCTGAGCGAGCTCGAGCGCGAGGGCGCGCTCGCGCAGATCCGCTCGCTGACCGGCGACGGCGAGCCGATCGAGGAGCCCGATGAGCCGCAGCGTTGGCTGCGTGGGCGACTTGAGCCCAAGCCGGATGGGTTCGAGATATCGGTCAACTCAGACGAGCGGCTGGAGGCGCTGGTCGAGCTCCTGCGCGGGGTTGGGGCCGAGACCGAGCTCGGGATGCGCCGGTGGCGAGAGCCACCGCCACGCGCGCAGAGTCGGACCTGAAATCGAAGTCCAACTGAGGCCCGGCGCCAGAACTCATAGCCGCCGCGGCGACACCCGCGTAGACTGCGCCGGACTGTCGGCAGTCACGGTAAGGAGCGATGCAAGTGCCAGCTCGGCGAGCACGAAGGGTGGGAATTGCGGGCAGCGCAATCGCGATCGTCTTGGCCGCGACGGCGCTGGCGTCGTCGCCGCCGTTGCCCAAGGCGGGGACGGTGTACACCAACGGCACTGTCGGCAAGAGCAAGATCACGCTGACGTTGGTGATCAGCCCGAGCAACGCCAAGAAGATTGAGTCGGGCGTACCGGAGTTCAGCCAGACCGCCTACAGCGGCGGCTACCTCGAGTGTCCGAGTTCGTCGAAGATCGCCGAGTTCCCCTTCCCCGGTGCGAGCCTGACGCTTTCCGCAGGCAAGTACGGCTTCTCGGTGACCGAGACGAAGACCAACCCGACGTTCCTTGGGAGTCCCACCAGCGGCACGCTCAAGCTGCGAATCAGCGGGTCGGTCACGAGCGCGAAGCGGATCACCGGCACGGTCGCCGTCAGCGGTGACGTCTGCAAGACCGCAACGATCCACTACAACCTTGCTTTGGACAGCGAGTTGCGCGGCTAGCCGACATCGAACCCAAGCAGCTCACACGCCTCGCGCGGACGCCGCGGATGATCGCGCTCGACAGCGCGATGAGCGCGGGGAGGGGACGGGTCTCCACCCACGGGTGGAGACCGAAGTTCGACCCTTGCGCCGATGAACACACTGCCTCCGCGCGTTAGCTTGGAGCAATGCACACGAACAAGCTCGATGCCGCGGTCCAGGGCTCCCCCGCGGCCCCGCGACCCTCAGCGACCGAGCCGGTGATATCGATCAGCGGTCTGCAAAAGCGCTACGGCGACCACGAGGCCGTGCGCGGGATCGACCTCGAGATTCACCGCGGCGAGATCTTTGCGTTCCTCGGTCCCAACGGCGCCGGCAAGACGACCACGGTCGAGATCCTCGAGGGCTTTCGCCAGGCCACCGGCGGCACCGTCGAGGTGCTGGGCACGAACCCCTGGCACGCGCCGTCGTCCTGGCGCGAGCGGATCGGGATCGTCCTGCAGGAATCCGAGGCCGAGCCCGGCCTCACCGTGCACGAGTGCCTGTCACTGTATGCCGGGTACTACCACGCGCCGAGCGACGTCGATCAGACGCTGGCGCTCGTCGATCTGGCCGAGCAAGCCGACGAGCGCGCCACGGCGCTGTCCGGCGGCCAGCGGCGACGCCTCGATGTGGCGCTGGCGCTGATCGGCGACCCCGAGTTGATCTTTCTCGACGAGCCGACGACCGGCTTTGACCCCTCGGCGCGGCGCGCGGCTTGGGAAGTGATCGCGGGCCTGCGGGACCTTGGCAAGACTGTCTTCTTGACGACCCACTACATGGAGGAAGCCGAGCGCCTCGCCGATCGAATCGCGGTGATCGCCGCCGGCCGGATCGTCGCGGCGGGCACGCCGCAGACGCTCGGCGGCCGCGCGCTCGAGGCATCCCAGATCACCTTCACGCCTCCCAGCGGCACCACGGCCGCCGACCTCCCGCCGGATCTCGGCCGTCGCCTCGAGCCGCAGCCGAGCGGCCATGTGCTGCTGTCGAGCTCGACCGTCGCAGCCGATCTCCACGCCCTGTCAGGATGGGCGGTCGATCAGGGGCTCGAGCTCGATGACCTCGAAGTCCGCCGCCCGGCGCTTGAAGACGTCTACCTCCAACTCACCAGCGAAGACAACCACCACGCGAGGAGCTGACGATGGTTCTCCTGATCAGGTTTCTGATTCGCAAACTGCGTCGCCGCCAGGCCGGGCGGCAGTCAAGAGGCTGACATGTACTGGCTGGTCAAATACCTGCTCGGTCTGTGGCAGCGCCGCCGGGCGCCCACGCCTGCCGGCGAGCCGCAGTTCGCCGGCACCCCAGCCGCCACCCGTCGGCGGCGCACCCGCTCCGGCCGCCCGTCGGCCGCCGCTCGCGGCCCGCTCTGGCTCCTGGCCCACCAGGTCCGGTTCGATCTCAAGACGAGCCTGCGCAACCCGCGGGCCAGGTTCTTCACGTTCTTCTTTCCGATCGTGATCCTGGTCGTCTTCAACGGCGTGTTCGGGGGCGGGCACGCGATCGTCGACGGACACCGGGTGAAGCTGTCCACGTTCTACGTGCCCGGCATCCTGGCGATGTCGGTCGTGGTCGCGAGCTACGCCAACCTGGTGATCTCGATCTCCAGCCTGCGCGAGTCCGGTGTGCTGAAGCGCCGCCGCGCGACCCCGGTGCCGCCGGCAGTACTGATCGCCGGGCAGGCCCTCTCGACCGTCGTCGTCGCGGCCGTGATGGCGACGCTGCTGCTCGTGATCGCCAAGCTTGCCTACGGCGTCGGGATCGCCCCGGCCGCGCTTGCTGCGATGGCCTGCAGCGTGCTGGTCGGCACGATCACGTTCTCCTGCATCGGCTATGCCGTCTCCGGGATGATCGGCTCCCCAGACGCCGCCCAGCCAATCGTCCAGGCGACGATGCTGCCGCTGTGGTTCATCTCCGGGGTATTCATCCCGACGAGTAACCTCAGCAACTCCGTTGCCACGATCGGCAAGCTGTTCCCCGTCGAGCATCTCGCCAACAGCCTGCACCTCGCCTCGGTCAACGGCTCGTTCGCAGGCGCGATCTCCGCCGGCGACCTGCTCGTGCTCGCGGCCTGGGCAATCGCAGCGACGTCGTTTGCGGTCTGGCGGTTCAGCTGGCTCCCGAGCACCGCGACGGCGTGAGCGCGGCTGCCCGGTCAGGCGGCGATCTTGAATTGTGCGACGAGGCGGTTGAGCTCCTCGGCGTTGCCTGAGAGCTCGTGAGCGCTGGCGGCGATCTCCTGCACGGAGGCGGAGGTCTGCGCGGTCGAGGCGGACACCTGCTCGGTCGAGGCGGAGGATTGCTCGGCGACGGCGGCGACCTCGGCGATGTTCTCCTGCATGCTGACGGCGCTGGCGGCGATCTGCTGGGAGGCTGCCGCGATCTGCTCGATCCGCGCGGTCACCTCATCGACCGATGACTCGATCTGCTCGAACGCCTCGCGGGTCCTCTGCACGACGGCGGCGCCGTCCTGAGTGCGCTTGGCGCCGTCCTGCACGACGCTGACCGCCGTACTCGTCTTGGCCTGGATCGCGGCGATCAGAGTGGTGATCTCCTGCGCGGCGCGCCGGGATTCCTCGGCGAGCTTTCGGACCTCCTCGGCGACGACCGCGAACCCGCGGCCCTGCTCACCTGCTCTGGCGGCTTCGATCGCGGCGTTGAGCGCGAGCAGGTTGGTCTGCCCCGCGATCGCGGTGATCGCCGCGACGATCGCGCCGATCTGGTCGGAGTTGGCGGCCAGCTCCCGGATCGTGTCGCTCACGGCCTGGCTCGAGTCCGTGACCGCGCGCATCGCGTCGTTGGCCTGCGCGGCAGCGTTGACGCCCTCGTGCGCGACCTTGCGGGTGTCATGCGCGACCTCGGCCGCCTGGCTGGCGCTCTGCGCGGACTCGCTGACCGCCCGGGCGACGTCCTCGGCGGAGTCACGGGCGGTCTGCACCATCCGTACCTGCCGCTCGGCGCCCTGGGCAACATCACCGACGGCATGCGCGATCTCACCCGTCGCCTTGCCGGTCTCCTCAGAGCTGGCGGCCATCTGGCGTGAGGCCGAGCCGACGCTACCAGCGGTCTGCGAGACGCGCCCGATCGTCTCCCGCAGGCGCTCGGCCGTTTCGTTGTAGCCAAACACCGCGGTCCTCATCTTGTCGCGCACGATGTTGACGTGGGTCGCGATCTGCCCAAGCTCGTCCCTGGATGGGTTCTCGATTGCCTGCGTGACCGGCGTGAAGTGGAGCGTCAAGTCACCATGAGCGAACGCTTGCAAGCCATCGGCAAGCCAGGTCATGCCGTTCTTGCAAAGCGACGCGAGGCAGTCAAGCACAGCGTCGGCTGTGCGTTTGATCGACCTCGAGATCAAGAAAGCGATCCCCAACCCCAACGACACAGCGATCACCAGCAGCACGATCCCCACCGTCTGGGCTGAACTGTAGGTCGATGCGTTGGCGCGGCTCTGGCTGCGCGCGAGCCCGGTGTTGAAGCCAATCCAGGCGCTGATCGTGCGCCCCAACGAGGTGAACGCGATCGCTGAGGAGTTTGCCAGCGCCACCGTCGTTGGCTGGGTGGTGTTGGAGGCGGCCAGCAGCAGCCGACCGCTCGCGCCGGTGTACGCCGACCACTGCGACTGGGCGCTGGCAAGCAGGCGCGCGTCCTGGGCGTTGCTGATCATCGAGCGGTAGCGGTGAAAGTCCGAGCTGATCTGCGCGGCGGCAGCGGCTGCTGCCGCGAGCGGCTCCTGTGAGAGCCGCGTGTCCGTGTTGGTGATGTTCCAGAGTTGGTCTGCGCGGTAGCCGTTCTCGTCGGACTGGACCTGGTCGATCAACTCCACGCTGGGCAGCGAGTTGGTGGCGATGTACACGCTGCCGTTGTTGACGCTGCCGATCTCGCGCAGCAGGGCGATGCCGACGATCACAGTCAGCAGCAATACCACGCCAAAACCGCAGAACAGCTTCAACCTGACCGACATGTCCCTGAAAGACCGCACCCCAACTCCAATCAATCGATCGATTTGCCTATCCCATCCGCAGCAGCGACGCTCGGCGGTGTGCTGCAAATCGCCAAGAGCCTGCTCACCCGCGCGCGAGTAGGTCCGTTTTCCTCCCCGGAATCTGTTCTAGTGATCGGCTGTGGCGCAGCCAACTTGACCGCGCGGCGCAGGCTCGCCAACCCAAACACCTGTGTCCTTGCCGCACTGGTCCTTGTGCGGCTGTACGGGTCGCGCCGCGGTTGGCGGCTGTTCGTGCGATCCGCGGAGGCGGAAAGCGCCTCCGCGGCAATCGGGTTCACTATCTGGGTAGGGTCAGGTCGTCCAGAACCGGCCATTGCTGAACGCGACCCTCGCACTGCCGCGCTACCGCGCGCGCACCTTCGGACGAGTCGCACACCGCGCGGACCACGCCCGTGGCGGTGACCACCCAAACGCTATTTGCGCTCACAGGGACTCCTTCATCCGTATGGCCCCCTGGCGGGGACACTATCCAGATGATCGGCAGCGCGGGTTGCAAGCTTGACCAAGTGCTAATAGACAGGGCCACGGGCTGGCGGGGCGCTGTTGTCCAGGCCATGCTTGACGCCGTGGAACTGCATGTATGCGGCGTACCCCAGGTCGAGCGCTAGCAGGGCCGCGACGGCGGCGATCGCGAGCCGGCGGCGGTTACGGAGGGTGTAGCCGGCGGCGACGTAGACGACCGGCGCGGCGAAGAACACCATCCGTCCCCAGTCGAGCGCAAACAGCATCGAGCACAGGCAGAGCACGAACAGCACGAGCCCCCGCTGGGCAAAGCGCAGCCGCCGGACGGCGAACGGGGCCGCCAGCCACAGCGGCCCGTAGACGACCGCCAACCGCCGCAGTTCCGTTTTCCAGCCAGCGGCACCGAGTGCGTCGCGCAGCACGTCGAAGCGCTCGCTGAGGAACGGACCGGCGTATCCGGGCTGGTAGCTCTCGCCAACCGCGACGATCGAGCTGCGCAGATAGATATAGAGGAGCACGGGCAGCGCGGCGACGAGCGCCAGATCGCGTAGGGCGTCGCGATCTACGGGTCTACGTGCCCAGTAGGCATAGGCCAGAGGAATCAAGAACAGGCACGATTCATGGACCGTCGTGGCCACCAGAAGCGTGGCCGCTAGCGGCAGCAGCGCTCGGCGGACGATGAACAGGCAACCGAGCGCGATCACCATGACGGCGCCGGCGTCGATGTCGATGCCGTTGCGCAGGAACACGACCAGTAGTGGTGGCGAAACCACGAACCCGAGCGCCAACCCGACGGCGAGCTGCGGGCCGACGTCGGCTTCGCGCAGCAACGCGTACAGCGCTGCGGCCGCCACGCTTGCCGCCAGCAGCGCCAGTAGCTCCCAGGAGAATGCGTGCGAGAACGGGAGCACGTGCACCAGATACGGGATCCCGATCCTGAACGCGTACGGGAAGTTGTGCGGGCCAGCCGGATGCTCGGCGATGCGCGCGTAGTAGGCCTCGTCGCCGGAGAAGCCAACCTGGTGCACGAGCACTGCGTTGACTGCCACCGCCACGGCGAAGCACAGCACAGCCACTCGCGGCGCCGGCCAGAGCCGCCCGGCGGGCTCGCTGAGCGGCCGCCTGATCCCGATGGCGTGAGTGCTGGTCAAGGCGGCAATGTTAAGGGCGCGCCTAAACTGAGAGTGTTGCGCGGTGCCTGCAGCGGGCCGGCTGCCGGTCGATCACAGCTCGTTCGCAGATCCCGGACGGCGGCGTGCGACCATCATGGAGGTGAGCATCGAAAGCAGTAGTCCCCGGTGGATCGCGCTTGACGGGGCGGTGAACGCCCGCGCCGTGGTGCCCGGCGTACTGCTGCGAGCCGACAACCTGCAGTCACTCAGCCCGCGCGATGTGCGCCTGCTGATCGAGCAGCAGGCGCTCGAGGTGGTGCTGGACCTGCGTACCGACGTCGAGGTCATGCGTGAAGGGCCGGGGCCTCTGATGGCCGAAGCGGCGGTGCGCATCGAGCACCGGTCGCTGTACCAGGACGCCGGTGCCAACGCCGATCTGAACGCTGACACGGTCAGGCCGTGGGGTCCCGCCGACGATCGCGAGTCGCCGGATGAACCGCCCACCGTCCGCGCGTACCTGAGCTACCTGCGTCGCCGTCCAGACTCGGTCGTCGGCTCGGTTCGCGCGATCGCCCGAACCGAGGGCGCGGTCCTGGTTCACTGCGCTGCCGGCAAGGACCGCACCGGCGTGGTCGTCGCGATCGCGCTCGACGCGGCCGGAGTGGATCGGGACGCGATCGTCGAGGACTATCTCGCGACGCGTGAGCGCATCGACGCGATCATCGCCCGGCTCGTGCGGTCATCCACTTACCGTGCCGAGCTCGAGGGGCAGGACCCTCAGCGGCATGCTCCGGTGCCGGGAACGATCGAGCGGCTGCTCGAGCTCATCGACGAGCGCTTTGGCGGATCCGTTCGCTGGCTGTCGGCGCATGGATTGGGCGAGCGCGACATCGTGGCGCTCCGGCACCGGCTCGCGCCCGCGCGGACAGGATCCGGATCGGTGTCGGCGGCCAGCCAAGAGTGACGCACGGCCGGCCCGCGGGCCGGCCCCTGCGGGCGCCCTGACCTTGTCGCGAGGCTCGCGGTTGGAACCGCTAGCGTCGGAGCGCCAGCATCACGCCGGTGGCCAACGTCAGTGCCAACGCCCCGATCGCGCCCGCGCCGATCACGAACGCCTCGTGCAGGCGCGCGTAGGCGACGACCTGGTGCGGGCGCGCGATCGCCACCATCAAGGCCAGCATGACCGCCGCCAGCAGGGCGAGCGACGGCGGACCTAGCGCCTGCCAGATCGTCGGGCGCCGCGACGGAGCTGCCTCCCGAAGCGGGCGGTCGCGACGGCTGTAGCCGGTCCAGATCGCCGCGATCCCGAGCAGGGTCCAGATGCTGGCGACCAGGAAACCGCCGAGCACATCCGTGGGGTAGTGCCACTCCAGCGACAGGAAGGAGTAGCTGACGGCCACCGCGAACAGCGCGCCGAGCGCCGCGACGGCGGGCCGCAGCCGGGCGGGAGCGGCGATCACGCAGCACAGCGCCAGCGACATGGCCGCCGTTGCGTGGCCGCTCGGCCACGAGCCGGCATTCGGCGGACCCGGCGGTGAGTACGAACGCCGGACGTAGAGCAGCGGCTTCAGCAGCTCGGTTGTCTCGTTGGCGCCGAGCAGGATCGCCGCGATCGTCAGGGCCACCCAGATGCGCTGGCGCAACAGCGACACCGCCAGCGGGATCGCGCACAGGTACACGTATGGGTTGGGGCTGCAGAGATGGGCGACGAAGTTGGCGACCGAGTTGACTCCAGGGTGACGGTCGAGGTCGGCGAAGCCGCGCAGGATCGCGTAGTCAGCGTGCTGCACCCGATTGCTGTGAATCGCGACGTAGACCGTTACCAGCAGCACCGTCAGCGCGCCCGCGCCCGCGAGCGCTCTCCTGGCGCTTGCGGGCATTGGCTTGCGTGCGAGCGCGCCGTGGTCGTCCATTACCCGAGTATCGCGCGACGCACGGCCAGCGCGGGAAGCGCAGCCCTCATCGCAGCGTCTGCAGCACCTCGATAACCCGTTCTGGCTCGGTGACGGGGTTCACGAACGCCAGCCGCAGCGCCGTGCGGCCACTGAACTTCGTGGGCACGCACAGGATCACGCCCGCCTTGGCGAGCGCGTCGGACCACGCGGCATAGTCGCAGCCCTGCCACCCGGGCCGCTCGAACAGGAGCACCGACAACTCCGGCTCGCAAACCAGCTCCAGGTGGTCGGAGGTCCTGATCGCGTCGGCCACGATGCGGGCAATCTCGAGCGTGCGCTCGACCGCAGCGACGTAGCGATCGGTGCCGTGCGTGGCCAGGCTGAACCAGAACGGCAAACCGCGCGCGCGCCGCGAGAGGTGGATCGCGAGATCCGACGGGTTCAGAGCTTCGCGGTCGATCTGGTCGAGGTAGGCCGCGTTCTGCGCGTGCGCAGCCCGCGCCGGCTCGGGATCGCGGTACAGCAATGCACAGCAGTCATAGGGGGCAAACAGCCACTTGTGGGGGTCGACGATGAAGCTGTCCGCGCGCTCGATGCCTTCGAACAGGTGACGGACGCTGGGAGCGGCGAGCGCAGCGCCGCCGTAGGCGCCGTCGACGTGCAGCCACAAGCCGCGCTGCGCGCAGGTGTCGGCCACGCTCGCGAAGTCGTCGACCAGCCCTGCATTGGTCGTGCCGGCGGATGCGACCACGGCGAACACGTCGTCGGCGTTGTCCGTCAGCGCGCCTGCCAGCGCGTCGCCCGTGAGGTGACCGCGGGGGTCCTCGGGAACCTCGATAACGCCGACGTCGAGCACGCGCGCGGCGCCCCGGATCGAGGAGTGTGCATCGGCGGTGCAGGCCAGCTTCCAGCCGCCGGGGGGACGCTCGCCCCGGTGCCGTTGCGCGGCGTGCCGGGCGGCGCTGAGCGCCGACAGGTTGCCAACGGTACCGCCGGCAACGAAGCAACCGGCGGCGCTCGGCGTCCACCCCAGCAGCTCGATCAGCCATGCCAGGGCCTCGTTCTCGGCGTAGATCGCGCCCGCTCCAGCCTCCCAGGTCCCGGCGAACACGTTGGCTGCGCTCGTGACGAGGTCGAACGCGACCGCGGCTCGCGTGGGAGCGGACGGGATGTAGGCGAGGTTCATCGGATCGTCTTGCGCGCGCGTTGCCGGCTCGAGGATGTCGTGGAACACCCGTAGCGCCTCGACGCCCCCGATCCCCGCGGGCGTCACGGTCCGCCCGGCGGCGCCGGCAAGCTCCGATGCCGGGCGCGCCGTCGTCTTGGAGTCGGTCGGCCGCACGACCCGCCGCCCCGCCCAGTGCACGGCGGCGCTCACCACCGCTGACTCATCGCCCCAGACTTCTTGCGTCACGGCTCCTGCCCGTCGTCGAGCTGGAGGATCTCGATGCCGAGCTCGGCCGCGAACGCCCCGGCCAGCTCGAGCACCGCCGACCATTCCAGCGCGGCGCCGCGCAGACTCGCGACCCCTTGCAGGTCTGAAAGCGTGTTACCGCGCAGCTCGCAGCGTTGCAGACGGGCGCCGCGGAAGTCGGCGCCGGTCAGGTCGCAGCCGTCAAAGCTCACGGACCTCAGCTCCGTCTCCAGGAAGTCCGTCTGCACGAGCATGCAGTCGACGAAGCTCACGCGCTCCAGCTTGGACAAGCTGAAGGAGCCGAGATCCAGGCGGCACGCTTCGATTCGCACATCCTGCAATCGGCTCTCATGCAATTGCAGGCCCGTTAGCCGGCTGCCTTTTAGCGTCGTCCGCGTCAGGCTGGCGCCGCGGGCGTCAACGTTGGCCAGACTGGAGTTCGTGCATACGCAGTCACGCAGGTGCAGCTCTGCCAGTTGCGAGCCCGAGAGATCGACGTCGGTCAGGGTTGCGCCGCTGAACCTGACGGCGCGCGCGCGCCGTCCCGGCAGCGTCGCGGCACTGACGGCCACATCCTCGTAGGTGCTACCGGGTCCGAGCTTCGTGAGCTCGAGCGCCGCCAGGTCCGCCATCAGATCGGGTGGGCGGGGAGGCTCGACGGCGCGTCGCATGACGGGTGGGGTTGACGCTCAGGTCTGCGGGTGCCCTCAGCGTCGAGGCACCGCGCTGCGGCCCTGGTTGGTGAGCCGCCATTCGGGTTCGTCGATGCCGGCCACGCTCGGCCGCTGCTCCACCCAGCCGCGTTCGGACAGCTGCCCCAGGACTTCGGCGAGGATCCCCGGCGACACGTCACCGCTGCCGGCGATGATCACGCCGCGCCGGATGGCCGCCTCCGGTACCCAACCGAAGTGGCTGATCTGCCAGATTTCCGTCAATAGCGAGAGCTCGTCTGGAGGCTTGCGGATCGTGTCGCGCCGGCCAGCGATCCGGGTGGTCCGGTTCGTCCCGCTCACGCCGTCACGAGCCCGGGCGCCGACGCAGGCGCTTCGCGATTTTGGTTGCGCGAGGCCGGCGAGGCTCGCTTTCGGCATGGGCCATGACTCCAGCGTACCGGCAGTCATCGATCGTCACGCAATTCGCATGCCTACCGTCATCATCCAGCCGATGAGCTCGCCGGGACGATCGTCTACCGCGGAGCTGCGGGACGGCTCGAGGGTCACGCTGCGCTCGATCGCAGCCGAGGACAAGCAGTTGCTTGCCGCCGCCTTCGAGCGCCTCAGCGCGACCTCGCGCTACCGCCGCTTCTTCACCTACATGAAGGAATTGGGTGCCGGGCAGCTCGCCTACCTGACCGAAGTCGACCACCACGACCACGAGGCGATCATCGCGATCGACAGCGCCGGTGGTGAAGCGGTTGGGATCGCGCGCTACATTCGCCTGGCGCCCGGGAGCCAGGTGGCCGAGGTGGCGATCGTGGTGATCGACGAATGGCACGGGCGGGGCGTCGCACGCGTGCTGCTACGCCGGCTCGCGAGCCGCGCCCGGCAGGAGGGGGTTCGGCAGTTCGCCGCCGAGGTCAAGGTCGAGAACCCGACCGCGATCGAGGTGCTACGCGGCATCGGGCGCACCGCGCTCACGCGCGACGGAACCGAGCTCCAGATGCTGATCGACATACCCCAGCGGGGCGTCGGGGCGAAGCTCAGCCGCGCGCTGCGCGCCGTCGCGACCGGTTCGCTGTCAGCCGCCGACACGATGACTCACCGGCTGATCGGCGGCGGGCACTCCGATTGAGACCGCGACGTTGACGAGAAACGCCATCCGTACCAACCGAGGAGATCGCATGGCCCAGACAACGCTGCAAAGCATCGACGAGTTGAAGGACCGCGCCGGGACCCATCTGGGTTACAGCCAGTGGCATGAGGTCACGCAGGCAGAGGTCAACAGCTTCGCCGATGCCACCGAGGACTACCAGTGGATCCACACTGACGTCGAGCGCGCCAAGACCGGGCCGTACGGTCAGACGATCGCACAGGGCTACCTGACGCTGTCGCTGGCGGTGCCGCTGCTGTTCGACGTGTTCGAGGTGCAGGGCACGAACTTCGTTGTCAACTACGGCGTCGACAGGGTGCGGTTTCCGACGCCGGTCCCGGTGGGCAAGCGGATCCGGCTGGGGGCGTTGCTGAGGACGGTCGACGACGTGTCCGACGGCGTTCAGGTCATGATCGAAGCGACCTTCGAGCTGGAAGGCGCCAAGAAGCCCCCGTGCGTGGCCGAGATCCTGTTCCGGTACTACGTCTGATCCCGGCTTGCAGCCTCCAGGCGCGGCTCGGCCTGCAGCGGGCATGCCGATCGATCCGTGAAAATGCCGGGAGCCGGGACCCCACTAACGCAGGAGCACGATGAGCGCCACGATCAGCACCGAGCTCGACCAGCTGTCGGTCAACACGATCCGCTGCCTCTGCATGGACATGGTCCAGCGAGCGAACTCCGGACATCCGGGCACGCCGATGGGAATCGCACCGGTCGCCTACACGCTGTGGAACCGCGTCCTGCGCTTCGACCCGACTGATCCACCCTGGCCCAACCGTGATCGCTTCGTGCTGTCCGAGGGGCACGCCTCGGCGCTGCTGTGGTCGCTGCTGCATCTCGCGGAGGTCCACGCGGTCGACGAGCACTACGAGATCGAGCGTGACCTGGCGGTCACGATGGCCGACATCGAATCCTTTCGCCAGCTCGAATCGCACTGCCCCGGGCACCCCGAGTATCGCTGGACCACCGGTGTGGAGACGACCACCGGCCCGCTGGGTCAGGGTGTCGCCAACTCGGTCGGGATCGCGCTCGCCGGACGCTGGCTCCGGGAGCGCTACAACCGGCCCGGATTCGAGCTGTTCGACTTCGACGTCTACGCGCTCGCCGGAGACGGCTGCATGATGGAGGGCGTGGCGTCCGAGGCGGCCTCGCTCGCCGGCCACCAGCGACTGTCGCACCTGTGCTGGATCTACGACTCCAACCGGGTCACGATCGAGGGTCACACTTCGATCACTTTCACCGAGGACGTCGCGGCGCGTTTCATCGCCTACGGCTGGAACCTGGTGACGGTCGCCGATGTCAACGATCTCGGCGCGGTGCAGCGCTCGCTGCACTCGTTCCGCGCCGAGGCCGAGCGGCCGACGCTGATCCTCGTGCACAGCCACATCGGCTACGGCTCGCCGGTCGAGGATTCGCCCAAGGCGCATGGCGAGCCATTCGGCCCGGAGGGCGTGCGCTCGACCAAGGAGTTCCTGGGGATGCCGCCCGACCGCGAGTTCTGGGTTCCAGACGCGGTGCGCCGCCATTTCGCGCAGGGCGTCGGGGCTCGCGGGCGCGCCGCCCGCGAGCGCTGGGAGCAGCTGTTCGAGGCCTATCGCGCACAGCATCCCGAGCTGGCAGACGAGATCGAGCGGATGCAGCGACGCGAGCTGCCCGATGGCTGGGAGGAGGCGATCCCGGTGTTCGAGCCCGACCCGAAGGGGATGGGCACGCGGGAGTCCTCGGGCCGCGTCCTCAACGCCCTGGCCGAGCGCGTGCCGTGGCTGCTCGGTGGTGCGGCTGATCTGTCGCCCTCCACCAAGACGGCCTTGACGTTCCCCGGCGCTGGCGACGCGCAGCCCGGGACCCCAGGCGGGCGCAACCTGCACTTCGGGGTCCGCGAGCACGCCTCGGCGGCGATCGCCAACGGCATGGCGGTGACCAAGCTGCGGCCGTTCTGGTCGGGGTTCCTGATCTTCTCCGACTACGCGCGGGGAGCGATGCGGCTCTCGGCGCTGATGGAGATCCCCGTGCTGCACATCTTCACCCACGACTCGATTGGCGTCGGCGAGGACGGTCCCACGCACCAGCCGGTCGAGCAGCTCGCAGCGCTGCGTGCGATGCCGGGCTTGCTCGTGTTCCGTCCCGCCGACGCCAACGAGGTGGCGGAGACCTGGCGCGTGGTGATCGGCCTGCGTCGCGAGCCGGCTGCGATCGTGCTGAGCCGTCAGGCGCTGCCGACCTTCGATCGCAGCGAGCTCGGCGCCGCCAAAGGCGTAGCCCGCGGCGCCTACGTGCTGGCCGACGGCCCCGGGGGGCGCCCTGACGTGATCCTGCTTGCGACCGGCTCCGAGGTGGCGCTCGCGGTCGGCGCGCGTGAGGAGCTGGCCGCCGAGGGAATCGCCGCGCGCGTGGTCAGCATGCCGTGCTGGGAGCTGTTCGAGCGCCAGCCCGCCGAGTACCGCGACGCCGTGCTGCCGCCGGACGTGCCCGCGCGGGTCGGGATCGAGCAGGCTTCGAAGCTCGGCTGGGATCGCTGGGTAGGCGACCACGGGGCGGTCGTCGGGATGGACACCTTCGGCGCCTCGGCGCCGCTGCGCCAGCTGCTCACCAAGTTCGGTTTCACGCCCGACCGCGTGAGCGAGGTCGCTCGCGACGTGCTCGCCGCGACCAGGGACTGACGGCCGGCCGGCGCCGGCATCTACACAGGAGAACACATGACAAGCCCAACCCGGACGCTCCATGAACGCGGCCAGAGCATCTGGCTCGACAACATCACCCGGACGCTGCTGGACGACGGCACGCTGCAGCGTTACATCGACCAGTACGCGGTCACCGGGCTGACCTCAAATCCGTCGATCTTCGATCACGCGATCGCCTCCGGCGCCTACGACGACGCGATCCGGGAAGCCGGTGAGGACGGTCACGGGGGCGAGGCGCTGTTCTTCCTGCTGGCGATCGAGGATCTGCAGCGGGCGGCTGACCTGTTCCTCGAGGTCCACGAGCGGACCGACCGCGTCGACGGTTGGGTCTCGCTCGAGGTCTCCCCGGAGCTCGCCCACGACACCGAGGCAACGGTCGCCGCAGCCATGGACCTGCACCGTCACGCGGCGCGGTCGAACCTGTTCATCAAGATCCCCGGGACCTCGGAGGGGTTGCCGGCGATCGAGGAGTGCATCGCCGCCGGCGTGCCGGTGAACGTCACCTTGCTGTTCGACGCAGCGCAGTACCAGGCGGCCGCGGAGGCGTTCATGCGCGGCGCGGAACGACGCGTGCAGGCACGGCAGAACCCGGCGGTGGGGTCGGTCGCCTCGGTGTTCATGTCGCGCTGGGACAAAGCGGTCGCGGGGCAGGTGCCCGACGATCTGCGCGACCGTCTGGCTCTGGCCGTCGGGAAGGACATCTACCGCGCCTACCGCGAGCTGCAGGACTCCGAGCGCTGGCAGCGGCTCGCGGGCGAGGGCGCGCGGCTGCAGCGCCTGCTGTGGGCGAGCACCTCGACGAAGGACCCGCGCAGCGCCGATGATCTGTACGTGGCCGGGCTGGCGGCACCGTTCACGGTCAACACGATGCCCGACAGCACGCTGCAGGCGTTCGCCGACCACGGACACCTGGGTGAGCCGCTGCCCGCCGACGGCGGTGACTGCGACGAGGTCCTGGCGCGCTTCGCCGACGCGGGCGTGGATGTCAAGGCGCTGGCTGCACAGCTGCAGGACGAAGGCGCCGACGCATTCGTCGACGCCTGGAAGGACCTGATCGCCCGCATCGAAGCCCAATCGGCTGTGGTGAGCTGACGATGAACGCGCCCAGCTGCGCGCAGCGTGCATCGCTGCGCGCCACCATCCACGACCACCCAAAGGGGCCTCTGGGGTGGCCCCTGAGCCTCAGGAGGCACCGTCATGGCGACTGACAACCCAATGCAACTCGGCATGATCGGCCTGGGCCGGATGGGTGCGAACATCGTCCGGCGCGTGATCCGCGACGGCCATCGCTGCGTGGTCTACGACGTCAGTGCGACGGTCGTGGCACAGCTGAGCGATGAGGGTGCGACCGGCGCGCAGTCGCTGGCGGAGCTCGTCTCGAAACTCGACGTGCCACGCGCGATCTGGGTGATGGTGCCGGCCGGTTTCGTGCAGGCGACGGTCGATCAACTGGCCGAGTTGCTCGACGCCGGCGATACGGTCATCGACGGCGGTAACTCCTACTACCGCGACGACCTCGCGCGGGCTGCCCAGCTGCGCGGCCGAGGGATCCACTACGTCGACTGTGGCACCAGCGGCGGGGTCTGGGGACTCGAGCGCGGCTACTGCCTGATGATCGGCGGCGAAGACGAGCCCGTGGTCAGGCTGGACCCGATCTGGCGCACGATCGCGCCCGGGGCGGGCGACGTCGAGCCGACCCCGGGGCGCACCCGCAACGACGGCACCGCCCAGGACGGCTACCTGCACTGCGGGCCCAATGGCGCGGGCCACTTCGTGAAGATGGTCCACAACGGCATCGAGTACGGGATGATGGCGGCGATCGCCGAGGGCCTGTCGATCATTGCCCACGCCGACGCCGGCAAGCATCAGCAGGAGATCGACGCCGAGACGACGCCGCTGCGCGAGCCGCAGTACTACCAGTACGAGATCGACGTCGCCGAGGTCGCCGAGGTCTGGCGCCGGGGCTCGGTCGTCGGTTCGTGGCTGGTGGATCTGACGGCCGCCGCGCTCGCCCGCTCGCCGAACCTGGAGGAGTTCACGGGCAGGGTGTCGGACTCCGGGGAGGGGCGCTGGACCGTGATCGCGGCGATCGAGGAGGGCATTCCCGGCTCGGTGATCGCCGCCGCGCTGAACGAGCGCCTCGAATCCCGCGGCCTCGGTTCGTTCACCGGCAAGCTGCTGTCGGCGATGCGCAGTGAGTTCGGCGGACACGTCGAAAAGCAGTCCTAGGGACGCGCTAACGCGCGTCCTTGGGGAGATTCGCTGGCGCGAATCTCCCGGCATTGGTTATGAACCCACGTTCCTACGCGCTAACGCGCGTCCTTGGGGAGATTCGCTGGCGCGAATCTCCCGGCATTCGTTATGAACCCACGTTCCTAGCGGTCTCCTGCGCAAGGGACCCCTAAGCAAGCGGAGGCTTGGCATGACACCGCAGACCACGACCACATCGCCGCAGATCTCGGCCGCCACGGCGGGCCCGGCGCCACAGCAGGCCGATCGCCTCGTGATCTTCGGGATCACGGGCGACCTGGCAAAGGTGATGACGTTTCGCTCGCTTTACCGGCTCGAGCAGCGGGGCCTCCTAACCTGTCCGATCACGGGGGTCGCAATCGAGGATTGGAGCATCGAGCAGCTCGTCGAACGCGCCCGCAGCTCGATCACGGCCACCGGCGAGAGCCTCGACGAGGACGTGTTCACGCGTTTCGCCGCGCGCCTCTCCTACGTCTCGGGGGACTTCTCGGACGCGGCCACCTATACGCGACTGGCAAGCGTGACCGGCGGCGCCCGTACCCCGATGTTCTATCTGGAGATCCCGCCGTCGCTGTTCGGCATGGTGATCGGCCATCTCGCCGACGCGGGCTTGACGGCCAACGCGCGAGTGGTCGTGGAGAAGCCGTTCGGTCACGATCTCGCGTCGGCGCGCACGCTCGCCGACGACATCCACAAGCACATCGACGAGAGCCAGCTGTACCGCATCGACCACTTCCTGGGCAAGATGGGAACCGAGGAGCTCCTGTACCTGCGCTTCGCCAACACGATGATCGAGCCGGTGTGGAACCGCGATCACATCGCCAGCGTGCAGATCCTGATGGCCGAGGACTTCGACGTCGCCGACCGTGGACACTTCTACGACCCGGTCGGCGCGCTGCGCGACGTCGTCATCAACCACCTCATGCAGATCGTCGCGTTCGCCGCGATGGAAGCGCCATCCGGGCGGGACGCGAAGACGCTCAACGACTCCAAGTACTCGCTGTTCCGCGCGATCGAGGACGCGGACCCGGAGAACTACATTCGCGGGCAGTACGAGGGCTATCGGGACGTCGCCGGCGTCGCCCCATACTCGACCACGGAGACCTTTGCGGCGCTGCGCTTGCACATCGACACCTGGCGCTGGTCGGGAGTCCCGTGGTTCATCAGGACCGGGAAGTCCCTGCCGGTAACCCAGACCGAGATACGCGCGATTTTCCAGGAGCCGCCGCGGCTGCTGTTCATGGACCGCATGGGTCGCCGCCCCTACCCCAACCAGCTCGTGATCAAGCTCGATCCCGGCGCCGGCGTACGGGTCGTCTGGGAGGCGCATCGCGCCGACAAGGGCGGCCCGCAACCGATCACGCTGGATATGGAGTTCGCCAAGGAGG
The DNA here is from genome assembly GCA_963709135.1 of uncultured Solirubrobacterales bacterium. Classification (GTDB taxonomy): domain Bacteria; phylum Actinomycetota; class Thermoleophilia; order Solirubrobacterales; family Solirubrobacteraceae; genus Palsa-465. Next base: position 595,497 of record CAVPVI010000023.1, read on the forward strand.
GCGGCGAAGGTCCGACGCCGTACGAGGTGCTGCTGCTGGATGCGCTTGCCGGCGACAGCTCGCGCTTCACGCGCCAGGATTCGGTCGAGGAAACGTGGCGCATCTTCCAGCCGCTGCTCGACTCACCGCCGACCGTGCACAGGTACGGCAAGGGCAGCTGGGGTCCCCCGGAGGCAGAAGCGCTGGTCGAGGACTACGGCGGCTGGCAGCTTCCATGGGACACCGACGACTGGGAGCCCATTTAGAGCCTGTCTACCGAGTGCGCGCGGCGAGGGCCGGACCAAGCTCGATTCTCTCTCGCAAATCGGGCAGGCTCTTACAGTTACAGGACAGCCCACTACCTAGACGACTGATTCCAAACCGGCGCGGGAACCGGCGGGGAAGGCGTGCTGCAGTGGACAAACCTCGGTGCGCCGGGCTGGTTTGTCCGTTCGATGGCGATTTTCGTGCGCACACGGACAATCGGGCGCTTCCGGCAGAGGTTTGTCCGTCCGGACACGCCGCGGGCCTCGCCGAGGCGCTACGCGCCCCCCTTAACGGATTGCGGAAGCGCTTGGCGCTTGCGTTGGGGATTGCGGAAGCGCTTGGCGCTTGCGTTGGGGATTGCGGAAGCGCTTCGCGCTTGCGTTGGGGATTCGCTACGCGAATCCCCGGGTTGGCGCTGACCCGGGTTCCGCAGCTGCGGAACTCGGGGCTGACCCGCTGGCTGTTTCAGGTCCTGGATTCGGCTTGCTCGGTCTCGGGCTGCTCTGCTGCTGGCTGCTCCGGGTCCGCGCTGAGCTTGTCGACGGCATCGGTCGCCTTCTGGCCGAACTTCGCGATCTTGGCCGTGTACTTGCCGTGGGTCTTCTCGTCGGCGACGGCGCTGACCGCGTCGACGGCTTCGTGGATCTTGTCCTTGCTCTCGGCCACGGCCTCCTTGGCCTGCTTGGTGAGGTCCTTGAACTTGTCCGCAAACGCCATGTCGTTCCTTTCGCCGCCGCCAGAGGTGTCCGTCTGCAGAGCGTAACGGGTCCCCGTTAGCAGCTCCGCGCCGGCGTTCACGAACTAGTAACAATCCGGCCACAAGAAGGTCACATGGCGGACGCACCTCTTTAACTTCTCTTAGACGGCTGCGTATGAGGATGGCTTCGAAATTCCAAAAACGTGTTAGGGAAGGACGAAGCTGATGAGTCGACGCTCCGCTCGCGGGCGCCTCGAAGCGCACACCCGGATGCGCATGACGTGCCGCCGGCTCGCCGGCGCTGCAGCCGTTGCGCTCGGTACGTTGGGGATCCTGGCGATTCCGACGGCATCTGTCTACACGCCCGCGGCCGCGGCCGATGCGGCACAGCCCACATACAACGACGGTCTCGGCATCCATCCGGGACTGGTCAAGCATGTCTGGCTGATCATTCTCGAGAACAAGTCCTACGACGCGTCGTTCACGGGTCTGAACAACAACACCTACCTGTGGCAAACTCTGCCGAGTCAGGGCGTGCTGCTCAAGAACTACTTCGCGACTGGCCACAGCAGCCAGGACAACTACACTTCGCTCGTGTCCGGCCAAGCGCCGCAGCCCGACATTCAGGACGACTGCCAGGACTACACCGCCGACAACGGCGCCAGCAGCGTCAACGGCGTGGCCACCGACGAAGGGGTTGACACGTCGGGTGAAGTGACGAAGGGCTTCGCCAGCAACACCCTGTATGGATCGCTGAACTGGCCGGCGACCTACGCCGCCAACCCGAACTTCGGCCAGTGGACGTCCGCTGATGGTGCGAACGCCTACCTCTATACCAACGGATGCGTATACCCGCAGGACGTGCCGACGCTGTTCAACCAGTTCGACGCGGCCGGCATCACCTGGAAGGGCTATGCCCAGGACCTCGGCGATCCCACCACCGACGCCGAAACAGCCTCAAACAGCGGCACGCCTTGGAACGAGACCCAGGCGGGGGGCAGCGGCCTGACTGGCCTGACGCTCGACCAGGACGCGTGCGGCGCGCCGTATGACAGCTCGACCGCGACCACCTGGCCGTATGCGTCGGTGGGCGCTGCGGGTGCTACCTCGCCGGCGAACCCGGGCTCGGCGAACACCGACAGCGCCTACGTGCCCAAGCACTTCCCGTTCCCGTGGTTCTCGTCGCTGCTTGACAACAAGAGCGACTGCAATCCGCAGCACATCGGGCCGGCGTTCGACGACCCGCAACCCAGCGAGGCCGCAGGCGCGAACAGCGCCGACTTCTACAGCGACCTGCAGGCCGACGAGAATCAGCCGGACGCCTACCCGAACTTCGTCTGGATCACGCCGGACAACTGCTCGGACGCTCACGACGCCTCCTGCGCGAACACGGGTGCGGGCGCCGAGACGCTGAACGGGCACAGCGAAGGTGGCAACCTGTCGGGCGACTTCCAGTCGGACGCGACCACGGGCCCGGTCAGCGGCCAGGACATCCCCAATCCGCCGACCACCTCCGGCAGCGGCGTGAACGGAACCGGCGGACTGTACGCCGCCGACCTGTTCCTGAAGCACGTCGTCCCGGAGATCGAGGCCTCGAAGGAGTTCCAGGACGGCGGCCTGATCGACGTCACGTTCGACGAGGGCTACCCGCCGGAGACCTTCAGCAACTCCTTCTACGACGACCAGAACCAGTTCTTGGCCTACGGCCGTAGTGGCGCCACCGGTTCCGACGGGACCACCTCGACCGGGGCCACGCAGACCACAACCCAACAGGATGGGCTGGGAGCGCGGATCGAGCTCAATTCGGATGCAGCCGGGGAAACGCTCCGGGAGAGCAGCTGGCAGTGCTCCCAGCAGGGAGGCGCCTACAACACGCCAAGCGCGGGCGACTGCCAGGTGAGCATCGAGCCGACCGGCCCGAACGTTCCGGTCATCACCGATCCGATCACGGGCGAGGTGATGTCGCCGGGTCCAGGCGATGGCGCCGGCCTTGACCGGCCGGACAACTGCAAGGCGCAGACGTCGGGCAACAGCGTGACAATCAGCGACTACAACTCGTCGACCGGGACACCGGGCACGTGCATCCTCGGGTTCCAGCCGGAGGCAGCCTCGGCTGACACGTCGGTGATCACTGCCCGGACGGACTCGGTCACGGGGTCGGCGAGCTCGTCGGGGATCCAGGACTCCTCGGTCAGGGTCACCGATCAGGGCCGCGCCGTCAGCGGCACCAACATTCCGGCCGGCTCGTATGTCGGCGCCGTCGTCGGTGGTCCGGTAGCCACCTGCACGAGCTACTCGAACTGCACCGCCGCAGGACTCGCGGACCCGGCACCGGCCCTGGGCGGGAGCACGGGTAACCAGAGCTATACGGCGTTCTTCCAGCTCGTCAACAGCGCGGGCGGGTCGGTGACGCCGGGCGGTCCGGTCACGAGCATCACGCTCTCGGCTGATTGCGATCCGACGCCGGTGGACGAAGGTGGGCCGGCGACGACGGCAGCGACCTACTGCAGCAGTAGCTCGAATTGGGACCCGTACTACGACTCCAACACCGCAACCTACGGCGGCGGTCAGACCGGCAGCGTGCTGATCAGCCCGTACATCAGGCCGGGGACGGTCAGCAACGTCTACTACAACCACTACAGCTGGCTGCGAACGATGGAGGATCTGTTCGCGGTGGGCGGCGCCGGCAACCCCGTCGCGGAGGGTCTCGACGGCGAGGGTCACATCGGCTACGCCGCGCAGCCCGGCCTCGTCCCGTTCGGCCGCGACGTGTTCACCAACGCGCCGGCCCGACGTGGCGTTGACGTTCAACGTTGTCGCTCACGGGCCTCATTCCTGCGCCTACAAGGCGCAGGACGACCTCGTGGGGGCTGTGTCGACGGCAGTCACCACGTCGACAACAGCCACGCCGGCCGCAACTCCCCCGATCGGCGCGGCTAGCACTGCCGTGCAAAGACGCACATCCGGCGTCGAGCGTCCTCGCGAGCCGGGCCTTCGGGCCCGGCTCGCGGTCGTTGTCCTCGCCGGCCTGACGCTCGCGGGGTGCGGGACGGCGACGCCGGCCACGACCCGCACAGCGAACGACTCCCCCAAGCCGGCGATCTCTCAGGCGATCCGCACGGAGCAGTCGCTCCACGCGCAGGTGCTGGCCAGCCTGCATGCCCCTGCGCCGAAGGGCTCCAAGACGGGTGTCCCAGGCTGGATCCCCCGCGATACGCTGCCGACCGAGCGGATCGTGACCGCGACACCCTCGCATCCCCAGCTGGCCATCCAGGGCATCAGCGTCCAGCTCGACCTGCCGAGCGGCAGCACGCTGGCCACGCTGAACGGCCCTCTCTACAACAACAAGTACGTCGGGTCCAACGATCCGGCGATTCCAGCGCAGTTCGTGCTCAGCTTCTCGAACGTGCACGGGACGATCCCGATCGCTGACCACGACTTCACGATTCTCGACCAGTTCGGCAACAACCTCGTGCCCGAGATCCAAGTCAAGGGTGGTGGCGCGCTTCCCAAGCAGGTCGCGTTCGGCCAGACGCTGACGCTTGTGATGGGAACGATCATTCCGGCCGGAGACGGCTCGATCGCATACAACCCGACGGGCTTCGCGAAAGCTGGTCACAAGCCGCTGGTGGGCTGGGACTTCATCGTCGAAGACGACTGAGGCCGCCGGCATGACTGTGCGGGATGCGAGAATCTGACCGATGAACGGCGCGGCGTTGCTCGACACGGTGCTCGACCGCACGATCCTCGGCGGCTACACGAGCGTCGGCTACCATCTGCGGGCGCTGCGCTGGAACGATCGCGAGTTGGCGCGCATGGACGCCCGGACGGTGGTCATCTCGGGCGCCACGTCGGGCATCGGCTTCCTGCGGACCGCGGCCCAGGGTGCCGACACGATCGTGTGGCTGGCCGCCTCGCCGCAGGGTGCGGCGAGCAGCGGCGGTTTCTGGCACGACCGCCGCCGCCGCCCGACTCACATCCTCCCCGGAACCAGCGAGAGCTCGCAGGAGCGCGAACGGCTGTGGTCGGAGTGCGAGCGCTTGAGTGCCGGGAGCTAGCCTGGCGGGGCGTGCGAGCGCGGATCATGAAGCTGATCGTTCCCGGGGGGACGCGCTAACTTGGGGATCGGTGCCAAGCGTAGTGGTCGACATCGAGACTCGGGAGGATTGCGAGCGCCTCGTGCGCGAGTTCTACGCGCGCGCGCTCGTGGACCCGGTCATCGGCTGGATCTTCGTCGACGTCGCGAAGCTCGACGTCGAGGCGCACGTTCCGCGGATCGCGTCGTTCTGGGAGACGATCCTGCTCGGCGCCGGCTCCTACCGCGGCGGCGCGTTCCGCCCGCACGCGCTCCTGAACGAGCAGGTGCGCCTGCGCAGCGGCCATTTCGAGCGCTGGCTGTGGTTGTGGCGCGGGACCGTCGATGAGCTGTTCACCGGCGAGCGCGCGGAGCTCGCCAAGGCACACGCGCAGCGCGTCGCCCGCGCCTTCGACGCCCGCCTGCAGCCGGCGCCGGCGCCGACGCCGGCGGGCACCTCAGTCGCTCTGCAGGTGCAGCGCGTGGATCAGAATGGAAGCGTTGACCTCGCCGTCGGCGGACGTGATCCAGCGTCGTGAGCCGCTGCTGAGGATCAGCTTCTGGCCGGGCTGTGAGGGCGTGCGGAATTCGATCTCGGCGTCGATCCGATCTGGTTCGCCGCCGGCCAGCAGCTGTTCCTCCAGCGGCTGCCAGTAGGCGGCATTGTTGACGTGGTCGGCGAGATCGCACTCGGTCGCCCTGAATGTCCAGCCGACGCTCGGCACGCCGGCGTCCGGCGCCGGGTGCCGCAGTCGCGCGGTCACGCGCCGGTCCGAGCCGGTCGCGCCGTAGATCGCAAACTCGGCGTCGCGCAGCGGCGTCGGACGCCACGTGCTCGGATCCAGATGCACCCATAGCGCGACTGCTTCGACGTCGGCGTCGGCGGCGCCGTGCCGCGCCACCGAAGTGCGGCGCTCGGCCCACATGCGGCCGATACCGCTGCAGAACGTACGCACCTCCAGGTGCTCGCCGAAGCGCGGGAAGCGAGCAACCCGGATCCTGGTACGTCTCAGTACCCACACGGCGGCCTCTGCGAGCCCAGCGTCCTCGACGTCCGCATAGGCCACATCCTGCAGCCAGCGCGCGAGTGCATCCAGGCGCAGCCGTCCCGAGGGCGCGCAATCCGCCAGCCCGGGCCGCACCTGCAGCCCAAACACGCGGCCATGCTCGGGCGCCGCGATCATCTCCTGGTGGCTCTTGGAATCCACGGCCGGGAATGTACGGGGTCCCGCTGGCGCCGGTATCCCTCACGGAGCCAGGCGTTGCAGACGCCAGCCACCACTCGCCAGGGGCGTGTAGCGCAGGCGGTCGTGCAGCCGGTCGTCGCGCTGCTGCCAGAACTCGAAGCTCGCAGGGATCAGGCGAAAGCCGCCCCAGTCATCGGGCACCGGCAGCTCGGCGCTCGCGTGGGCAGCGTCGAGCTCAGCGACGCGCTGCTCGAGGAAGGCGCGGGTCGGGATCGGCTCGCTCTGCGGTGAGGCGAGCGCGCTCAGCTGGCTCGCCCGCGGCCGGCTGCGCGCGTACGCGCGCGACTGCTCCGCGCTGGTGCGCTGCACCCGCCCCTCGATTCTCACCTGCCGACCAAGCTCCACCCAGTAGAACAGCAGCGAGGCGCGCGGGTTGGCGGCCAGCTCGCGGCCCTTGCGGCTCTCGTAGTTCGTGAAGAAGACGAATCCGAGCTCGTCGAATCGCTTGACCAGGACGATCCGGACCGATGGCGCGCCGTCCGCAGCGGCCGTCGCCACCGCGGCTGCCTCCGGTGCCGGTGCGCCGGCCTGCGTCGCATCCTGAAACCACGCGGCGAACTGGGTCAGCGGGTCTGGGTCGACGTCCTGCTCTCGCAACTGCGCGGGCTCGCTCACGGCACACACTGTAGGCCAGATGCCCGAACGCCTCGCTCAGCGCGGCGACGCTGCGCGCAGCAACTCGCGCCACAGCAGCGACGCGAGCGTAACCACGCACAGCCCCGCGGTGATCGCCATCGGGACGAGGTCGCCGCTCGCCTTGGCCATGGCTCCGCCGCCGCCCGAGCCGATGATCTGGCCGCCGGCCCAGGCGACGTTCATGAGCGCCGCCGCCAACCCCTGGTCGAGCCCGTGCTGCTGCGCGGCATCCCCGAGCATCGCCATCGCCGGCGCCCAGAACAGGCCCAGCGCGAACGCACTCAGCACGATCACGGCGCTCAACCCGAGCACATCGCGCGTCAGTGCGAAGCACATCAAGGTAACGATCACGCCGCACAGCCCGATCCGCAGCGGCAGTAGACGCCCGCGCCGATCCGACAGGCCGCCGGCTGTGGGCGCCAGCACCGCCTCGATTGCGGCGGCCACCAGGAACGCGCTGCCGATCACCGCGGCGCCCCCGCCGAACCGGTGAAAGCGCAACGGACCCAGCACGTTGATGGCACCGGAGGCGATCGCTGGAAGCGTCACCAACCACATTCCGGCGGCGACGTTGCGACTGGCGAGCGCTGCCAATGCGCTGCGCATCCCCTGCCCGGAGGAGCGCCGCCGTACGGGCAGGTGGCGAGTCCAGAGCAGCACGAGCCCGACAAGCGCCGCCAGCGCCGTGAACGCCGCCGGCCGACCGGTGGCGCTGGCGAGCGTTCCCAGCGCCGGACCGAGCAGCGCGCCGCCGATCGCCGCTCCGACCGCGCGCCCCAGCAGCGCCCCGCGCTGGCCGTCGGGCGCGTCGGCCACGATCCAAGCAAGCCCACCCGCCCACGAGCAGGCGCCGCCGACGCCCTCCACGAATCGTGCGAGCTCGAGTGCGGCGACCGCGTGCAGCCAGCCGAACGCCACCGTCGAGCACAACAGCAGGGTCAAGCCGCTCAGCACCGCGAAGCGCGGCCCCGCCCGCACCGCGAGCACGCCGCCCGGTAACGATCCGATCAGCATCCCCACCGGGTAGCTGGCGGTGAGCGCGCCGGCTGACAGCTTCGAGAGGTGCAGTGTGTGCGCCAGTCCGGGCAGCAGCGGCGCCAGCACGGCGTATAGCATCGTGTCGACGAACACGACCGCGCCGACGGCGATGACGAGACGGGGCTGGCGGTCTGAGACCATTGCTCGTCGAGTGTCCCGCAAACAGGAGCTTGCCCAATGCCAGTGGATGAACAGCTGATCTCCGGCGTCGACTTCGTGTCGGTGCCAACCCGTGATCTCGACGCCGCGGTCGCCTTCTACGGCGAGACGCTCGGCCTACTGCGCTCGGTATACCGCCCGGACCGCGGCTTCGCCGAGTTCGAGACCGGCAACCTGACGTTGAGCGTGATCAACCCCGAAGCGATGGGGATGGAGCACCACCGCAGCCCGAACGCGATCGCCTTGCACGTTGACGACGTGCAGGCGGCCCGGGAGCTGCTGGAGCGCGAGGGCGTCGCTTTCGCCGGCAAGACCTTCGACACCGGCGTCTGTCACATGGCGTTCTTCGCCGACCCAGACGGCAACGCGTTGATGCTCCACCACCGCTACGCCCCGCGCACGCCAGCGCAGTAGCGCTTAGGGCCCTTAGGGCGCCCTTACAGCGCGGCGACGCGCCCGCTGTGCGCGCCCCGGGTGCTGCGGGCTGGTTTGGTGGCGGCTGGGGCGGCGGTCGTGGTCGGAGAGTTGAACAGCATCAGCACGACGGTGGCGGCCTGCTCGTCGTGGTGGTCGTTTCTCAGCAGGCGCCTGTGGCTGTCGGCTTCGATCTTGGCGATCCGGTTGGTGAGGGCTTCGAGCTCGTGCGCGAGGTCGCTGAAGCCTTCCTGATCGACGGTCACGGGGCTGCGGGTGAGGTGCGCTTGGGTGGCGTCGAAGCCGCCGAGCGCGGCGGCTTCGCTGACGTAGCTGCCGATTTGGTCAAGCGCGGCCTTGATCGTGGCTTGCTTGACGATCCCGGGGGTTTGGCTCCAGGCGGCGTCGGTGATGCGGGGGCGGGTGGTGGCGGTGTAGTAGTGCTCGACGGCGCCGCGGCGGGGGACGCGTTTGACGAGTTTGACGAATCCGAGGGTTTGGAGTCGCCGGACGTGGTAGCTGATCACGCCGAGTGAGGTGCCGAGCTCGGTCGCGAGGTCGCTGGGGCTGGCGGTGCGGCCTTCGAGCGCCGCCAGGATCCGTGTGCGCAGTGGGTGCGCGAGGGCCTTGGCGAGCTTCGGGTCGGTGATGTCTTGATATGGCTTCAACGCGGAACCTCGAGTAGTGGCTTCAGGCGCTTCTGCGCCCGGTGCAGGCGTACGCGCGCGGTCGCCTCGGGAATCCCGAGCCTAGCGGCGATCTCAGGATGGGAACTGTCGAGCCCGTACCTTAGAGAAATCAGACAACGTTCGTCTGTTGTAAGTTGCTTGAGCGCTCGGGCGATGTCGATTCGGTCAAGCGAACGGTCGAACTCGCCCAGCGAGCGCTGATCCTCGAGCTCTGCTTCGGGCTGCAGCGGCTCGGCCCGCCGGTGCGCGAGCAGCCGTAGCGCCTCGTTGCGCGTGATCTGCAAGCACCACGACAACGGTGCCTCGGGTGTGCGGCACGACGACCGCGCGCGCCATGCCCGCGCGAGCGCCTCCTGAACGACTTCCTCGACATCGTCGCGACCTCGCACCACGCGTCGTGCCTCCAGCAGGCAGCGGGCACGGATCACGGGCCAGTCCCAAGTCTCCCCGGCGCACCCCGGGGCGCTCGATGGCGCGCTGACGGCAATAGCAAAAAGAATGCTGCATTGGGTGAAACACTTCTGAGCGCTCGCGGGTCTTCGATTGTTGATGACCCAATTAGCACAGCTCGATCGCGCCGCGGACGCCTACGACCGCTTGGCGCCCTACTACGACGAGTTCACCGCGGGCTACGCTCACGAGGAGTGGGTGGCGGCGATCGAACGCCGTGCGCTGGAGCTTGGCCTACGCGGATGCCGTGCGCTCGACATCGCATGCGGAACCGGCAACAGCACGGCGCCGCTGCTCGCGCGCGGCTATTCCGTGCTCGCCTGCGACATCTCGGCCGAGATGGTGCGCGAGGCTCGGCGCAAGTTTCCGGCGCACGCGCAGTCGTTCCTGGTGGCCGACATGCGCGAGTTGCCGCTGCTAGGGCAGTTCGACCTGGTCCTGTGCCTCGACGACGCCGTCAACTACCTGCTCTCCGAAGACGATCTCGAGGCGACCTTCGCCGGCGTCGCGGCGGCGCTGGCGCCTGACGGCATCTTCGCGTTCGATCTGAACTCGCTGCGGACTTATCGGAGCTCCTTCGCCCAGGCGATGATTCGGAATACCGACGGCCTGTTCTTCGGCTGGCGCGGTGAGGGCAGCGCCACGATCGCCCCCGGTCAGATCGTCTCGGCGACGGTCGAGATCTTCGCCCAGCGCAACGACGGCCTCTGGGAACGGCGCTCCAGCCGCCACGTCCAGCGCCACCATCCGCCGGCGGCGGTGCGGCGCGCGCTGCGGCGCGCCGGGCTGGTCTGCCGCGCCGTGGACGGCCAACTCGCCGGCGCCCGACTCGAGCTGGTCGCCGACGAGCAGCGCCACATCAAGCTCGTCTACTTCGCCCAGCGGGAACACACGCCGAGCAGCGGGGAGGTGACCGAGATGGCCATCATCTCTCCGTGAGCGCTCCGTGAGCGCGTGAGGCTGGGGCGGTCCCCAGCGACCGCCCCAGCCCGGCGAAACCGCAGCCTCCCAGCCACTCGTTAGACTACCTCGTCTTTAGCTAAATAGTCAGCAAAACTTGAGCGCGGCCCGCTCGCTCAAAGCAAAACGGCGCGACGATCCGCTCAAACGGATCGCCGCGCCGTTGCTTCAGACGCTGCTGCTTCGCGCTGCTACTTGCCGGCGTTGGCCTCGATCGTCGCCTGTGCGGCGGCGACGCGGGCGATCGGCAGGCGGAACGGTGAGCAGCTGACGTAGTCCAGACCCACCGAATGGAAGAAGCGGATCGACTCCGGATCGCCGCCGTGCTCGCCACAGATGCCGAGATGGAGATCTGGATTGGCACCACGCCCGCGCTCGACCGCCAACTGCACGAGTGCGCCGACGCCCTCCTGGTCGATCGTCTGGAACGGCGAGCCGTTGAGGATCTTGCTGTCGATGTACGACGGGATGATCCCCTTCTCGACGTCGTCGCGGGAGAACCCGATCGTGCACTGCGTGAGGTCGTTGGTGCCGAACGAGAAGAAATCGGCTGTGCGGGCGATCTTGTCCGCGATGATGGCTGCCCGCGGCAGCTCGATCATCGTGCCGATCAGGTACTCCTTCGGGTACTCCAGACCCTCCTCCTTGCCGATCTCGAGCACGCGGTCGCGCTCGAACTCGAACTCGCCGATGTACGCGACGAGCGGGATCATGATCTCGAGCGTCGGCGCCGCCCCGGTGCGCTCGCGGACGGCCTTCGCCGCGCGCATGATCGCCCGGATCTGCATGTCGTAGATCTCCGGGTGGATGACGCCGAGGCGCACGCCGCGGGTGCCGAGCATCGGGTTCGTCTCCGCGAGCGAGCGCACGATGTCGAGCTGGCGCTGGAGGTCGTCGGTCGGGCCTGCCTTCTCGTACCGGGCCTTGAGGATCTCCTCGTTCAGGTCGATCTGGGACGGCAGGAACTCGTGCAGCGGCGGGTCGAGCAGCCGGATCGTGACGGGGCGGGCGCCCATCGCCTCGAACAGGCCCTCGAAGTCGGCCTGCTGCAGCGGCAGCAGCTCGTCGAGCGCCGCGATCCGGCCCTCGACGTCGTCGGCCATGATCATCGCGCGCATCTTCGGCTGGCGGTCGGCCGCCATGAACATGTGCTCGGTGCGGCACAGGCCGATGCCCTGGGCGCCGAACTCGACGGCGCGGACAGCGTCCTCCGGTGTGTCGGCGTTGGCGCGCACGCGAATGTCGCGCAACTCGTCGGACCACTCGAGGACCTTCTCGAAGTTGGCGTCGATCCGACCCTCGATGAGCGGCACATCATCCGTCGTCACGCGGCCGGTCGAGCCGTCGATCGCGATGAAGTCGCCGCCGTGCAGCAGCAACTCGCCTGCGCGCACCTCGCCGGTGCGCAGGTTGACCTCGATGCTGGACGCGCCGGTGACCGCCGGGCGGCCCATGCCGCGTGCGACGAGCGCCGCGTGCGACGCCTTGCCGCCCTCGGAGGTGAGGATGCCGACCGCCGCGTGGAAGCCGGCCACGTCATCAGCCTCGGTGAAGGGCCGCACGAGGATGACCTGCTCGCCCTTGGCGGCGGCCTCGACCGCCTGCGGAGCGGTGAACACGATCTTGCCCTTGGCCGCGCCTGGGGACGCCGCGACGCCGGTCGCGATCACGGTGAACTTCGCGTCCGGGTCAAACGACGGGTGCAGGAGCGCGTCGAGCGAATCCGCGTCGATCGTCGCGAGCGCCTCGGCCTTTGTCAGCAGGCCCTCGTTGACGGCGTCGACGGCGAAGTGCGTGGCGGCCTGGGCGGGCCGCTTGGCGTTGCGCGTCTGCAGCATGTACAGGCGCCCCTCCTCGACCGTGAACTCGGTGTCCTGCATGTCCTTGTAGTGGGCCTCGAGCTTGCGCAGGATGTCGTGCAGGTCCTTCGCGGTCTGCGCGTTCCAGGCGGCGAGCTCGTGCAGGTCGGTCGGGGTCCGCACGCCCGAGACGACGTCCTCGCCCTGCGCGTTCTCCAGGAAGTCGCCTGACGGCGTCTCCTCGCCGGTCACCTCGTCGCGGCTGAAGGCCACGCCCGAACACGAGGTCTTGCCCTTGTTGCCGTACACCATCTGCTGCACGTTGACGGCCGTGCCCCAGTCGTCGGGGAGCTTGTTGATGCGCCGGTAGGCGATCGCGCGCTCGCCCATCCAGGAGTCGAACACCGCCCGAACCGCCTGCTCGAGCTGCTCGCGCGGGTCGCTGGGGAAGTCGTAGAGCTGCTTGAACGCCTCGGTCAGCTCCTGCAGGGCGCTGGCGTCGAGCTCGGTGTCGAGCTTGACGCCGCGCGCGCTCTTGACGCGCGCGATCTCATCCTCGAACAGCACGCCGTCGACGCCGCGCACGACGTTGCCGAACATCTGCGTGAAGCGCCGGTAGCAGTCCCAGGCAAACCGCTCGTCGCCCGTGCGCGCCGCCAGACCTGCCCGCGACGCGTCGTTGAGCCCGAGGTTCAGCACCGTGTCCATCATCCCCGGCATCGAAATGCGGGCGCCGGAGCGCACCGACACAAGCAGCGGGTCGCTCGGGTCGCCAAGCTTCTTGCCGGCCAGCTTCTCCAGGCGCGCGAGCGCCGCATCGATCTGCTCGTCCATCCCCTCCGGCGGCGTGTTGCCGGAGCGCATGTAGGCGACGCACGCTTCGGTGGTGATCGTGAAGCCGGCGGGGACCATCGCGGCGCCCAGCACGCGGGTCATCTCGGCGATGCCGGAGCCCTTGCCGCCGAGCGTGTTGCGGAGATCCCGCGAGCCTTCCGCGAAGTCATACACCCACTTGGTCGCGCCCTTCGTGGCGCCGGCAGTCTCCTGCGGTGCTTGTGTGGCCATACCCTCTTCTCTCCAATAGCTGAAAGGTCGACAAAAGCCTACGCGGTTTTCCGCAAAAGCTCCGGCTAAGGCCCGGCTAAGCTAAAGCCTCGCGACGCCGGAACAGGACGAGCGTGCCGGCGGCGGCGATCGCGGCGTAGATCACAATCAGCAGCAGCGCCCGCGAGTATGAGGTCGAGCTTGTGCCGCCGTGGCCGACGGCGCTCAGCAGCTGGCGCCTGAATCGTGGTCACTCGCCTCCCCAGGCCAAGTCACGTCATCCTATCGGCATGAACTTCGCACGTGATGTTGTGGACGCGGCCGACCCGCAGAGATTGGCGATGATCGAGCTCGCGCGTGATGGCAGCCGCCGCGAGTGGCGCTTCGGCGAGGTCTCGCAGCGCAGCGCGGCACTCGCCGGCACGCTCACGCGGCTGGGCGTGGGACGCGGTGACGTCGTGATGACGCTGATCGGCAACCGGCCCGAGTGGGTGCTGGCGATGGTCGCCTGCTTCCGCCTCGGCGCGATCGCGCTGCCCTGCAACGAACAGCTGCGCGCGCACGACCTGGAGCTGCGGCTCGCCGCGGCGGCTCCGAAGGTGATTCTCGTCGACGAGCGCGATCTCGGCGAGCTCACGCGCGCCAAGCCCGAGTGCCTCGTGCTGAGCATCCCGGACGACTCGCTGTTCGAGAGCGAGGCCGCGTCGCCGGCCGAGCTCGAGCTCACCGATCCCTGCTTGATCACGTTTACCAGTGGCACGGCGGGCGAGGCGAAGGGAATCCTGCACGGCCAGCGCTACCTGCCGGGACAGCGGCTGCAGGCCGAGCACTGGCTCGGCGGTGGACCCGGCACACTGATCTGGTGCACGGCGGCCAGCGGCTGGTCGAAGTCGGCCCGCAACGTGTTCATCGCGCCGTGGATCACCGGTGCCGCGGCGCTCCTGCACGACGGCCGCTTCGATCCGCACGAGCGTCTGGAGATCCTCGCGCGTGAACGCGTCAACGTCCTGTGCATGGCGCCGACCGAGTACCGCGTGATCGCCAAGCGCGCCGAGATCAAGCCGTTGCCTGACCTGCGTGGCCTGGTGGCGGCGGGTGAGGCGCTCAACCCGGAGGTCCTGCGCAGCTTCCGTGAGGCCACCGGCTTGGAGATCCGCGATGGCTACGGGCAGACCGAGACCGGTCAGCTGACCGGGATGCCGCTCGGCGCCCCGGTGCGACCGGGGTCGATGGGCCTGCCGTTGCCCGGCGTCCAGCTCAGCATCGACAACCACGAGCTGGTGCTCAGCGACCCGGCGTCGGACCCGACCTTCTTCGTCGGCTATCTCGGCGGCAGCAGCGCGCCGACCGGCCGGCCGTGGCGCACCGGCGACCGAGTTCACCGCGACGAGGACGGCTACCTGTACTTCGAGGGCCGCGCCGACGACGTGATCATCTCCTCCGGCTACCGGATCGGCCCGTTCGAGGTGGAGTCGGCCCTCGTCTCGCATCCGTCGGTGGCCGAGGCGGCGGTCGTCGCAGCGCCCGACGAGGAACGCGGTGCGGTCGTGCGCGCGATCGTCGTGCTGCGCGACGGGTTCGCCGCCGGTCCCGAGCTCGCGCGGGCGCTGCAGGATCACGTCAAGACCGAGACGGCCCCCTACAAGTACCCGCGGATCGTCGAGTTCGCAGCCGAGCTGCCGAAGACCGCGAGCGGCAAGATCCGGCGGGCGGTCCTCAGGGCCGAGCACTTCTCGTCTTAAGGGCGCGTACCTTTAGCGTCTGGCCGGTAGGCTAGGAGCCAATGGGTGTGGACAGGCCGGTGGTCGGGATCGTCACGGCGCTCGAGCAGGCGCGCTGGGGCGTCTGGGATTCGCCGGCGGCGCTCTCGCCGGTCGGTTACACCAACGCTGTGCAGCGAGCCGGCGGCCTCGCGCTCCTGATCCCGCCCGATCCGCAGCTGGTCAAGGACCCCGATGAGATGCTCGACCTGCTCGACGGCCTGCTGCTTGCCGGCGGCAGCGACATCGGTCCATCCCGCTACGGACGCACTCCACACCCGGAGACCAGTGGCATCGTGCCCGAGCGCGACGCGGTCGAGCTCGCGCTGGCGAGCGGCGCCTTCGAGCGCGATCTACCGGTGCTCGGCATCTGCCGTGGCATGCAAGTCATCAACGTCGCCCGCGGCGGCACGCTCGTGCAGCACCTCCCCGATCTGGTCGGGCACGGCGATCACCGCCGTAACCCAGGCAGCTTCGACGGCTCCGAGCACGACGTCACGCTCGACCCGGGATCGCTCGCCGCGCGCGCCACCGGCGAGCATCTGCACGTGACCATGTCCCATCACCATCAGGGCGTCGAGGTGATCGGGGAAGGGCTGGTCGTGACCGGCCGCTCGACGCTCGACGACCTTCCCGAGGCGATCGAAGCGCCGGCCCGCACCTACGTGCTGGGGGTGCAATGGCACCCGGAGATCGATCAGGGCAGCACGGTCGTCGCCTCGCTCGTCGCGGAGGCACGCGCCTACCGCAGTCGCCGCGGGTAAGGATACGCGCTCGCCCTAAGTGGCACCGAGTGGCACCGACTTACCCCTGGGGAGACCTTCCGACCGAGTTGCGCGAGCTGCTGCGCGCGGCCCTGCCCGACGTGGTCGGGGAGGTGATCGCGGCCGTTCGCTCCGAGGTCCCCGCCTACGCGCGCCCGCTGGAGGGCGAGTTCGGGAAGCTGATCTCGGATGGCGTGCGGGTCGCGCTCGAGCAGTTCGTGGGCCTGCTCGGCCGTGACCAGGACGTGCCCGATCCGGCGATGGCCAAAGCGCTCGGCCGCGGCGAGCACCGCGCCGGGCGCGCGCTCGACGCGCTGCAGTCCGCTTACCGGGTCGGCGCGCGCGTAGCCTGGCGCGAGATGGCTCAGGTCGGCGGCGCCGCCGGCGTCGAGCCGGTCACGATGTACCAGCTCGCCGAAGCGATCTTCGCCTACATCGATCGCTGGGCGGCCGCCTCGGTCGCTGGCTTCACGGAGGCGGAGGCGAGCCATGCCGGCGCCCTGCAGGCGCGCCGGCACGCGCTGCTGGAGGCGCTCGCCGGCACCGCTGCGCTCGAGCGCGGTGAGCTCGAGCGCCGGACCGAGGAAGCGGGTCTGTCGCCGCCACCCCGTTACGTCGCCGCGCTCGCGGTCAGCGTCAGCGACCCGGCCGCGCTCGCGCGGCGGTTGCCCTCAGGCTCGATCGGCGGTGTGCTCGGAGCGGTCGGTCTGGTGTTGATCGCCGATCCGCAAGCGCCCGGTGCCGGCGCCCGCGTGCGCGCGGTCCTGCGTGAGCGCCGCGCCGTGCTCGGGCCGACCGTCAGCTGGGAGGACGCCGCTGCGTCGGTGCGCCGGGCGCTGCTCGCGTGGCCGGTACACCTCGCCGGCGGTCTCGGCGAGCAGACGCTGGCGCGCACCGATGAGCATCTGGTGACGCTGCTGCTGGCCGCCAGCCCGCGGCTGACCGAAGACCTGCTGGCGCGTAACCTCGGGGCGCTGGCGGACATGACCGCGGCGGCACGCGAGCGCGCGACCGCGACGCTGCGCGCGTGGCTCGACGCGCATGGCGACGTGTCCGCTGCCGCGCAGGCGCTGCACGTGCACCCGCAGACGGTCCGCTACCGGCTCAGCGGCCTGCGCGAGGCGTTCGGTGACCGTGCCCTCGATGATCCGGCCGGCAGGCTCGAGCTGGCGCTGGCGCTTCAGGCGGCGGCGGCCAAGGGCGCCGTCTGCACCGCGGCCGGCGCCGGCGGCGAGGCCGCGTCGAGCTCCACCCCGTCCGCGGCGGACCCGCCGCCGGGGAACGCGTAGCGAGTGATCCGCAGCAGCACCTCGCCGTACTGGCGGTAGAACGGACCGCTCGTGTACGGCAGGTCGTAGCGCTCGCAGAGATCTCGCACGCGCGGGGCGATCTCGTGGTAGCGGTTGCTCGGCACGTCCGGGAACAGGTGGTGCTCGATCTGGTAGGAGAGGTTGCCGGTCATGATGTGCAGCAAGCGGCTGCCGTCGATGTTGACCGACCCGAGCATCTGGCGCACGTACCACTCGCCGCGAGTCTCGTGCTCGAGTTGCTCCTCGGTGTATTCGAAGGTCTCGGCGCCGCTCGGGAAGTGTCCGCAGAAGATCACCGCCTGTGTCCACGCGTTGCGGGCGATGTTGGCCGTGAACGCGCCCAGGAACGCGGGAATCGCCGACGGGCCGGCCAGCGCCGGCCACGCGATGTAGTCCTTGACGATCTGCTTGCGCGCCTTGCCGGCAACGCGCATGAAATCGCGTCCGACCGCCGACCACGGCTTGCGCCCCTGGAAAGCCTGGTCGAACTCGGTGTCGTGGATCGCCACGCCCCACTCGAAGAACGCCGCCATCAGCCAGTGATAGACCGGCTGCGCGAGATACACCGGATGCCACGGCTGCTTGGGACCGACGCGCAGGACCTCGTAACCGAGGTCGCGGTCCTTGCCGACGATGTTGGTGAACGTGTGGTGCTCGAAGTTGTGCGTGCGCTTCCACGCGTCGGCGGGCGAGACGTTGTCCCACTCCCAGGTGCTGGAGTGGATCTCGGGATCGCGCATCCAGTCCCACTGGCCGTGCATCACGTTGTGGCCGATCTCCATGTTCTCGAGGATCTTCGCCACCGACAGCGCGGCCGTCCCGGCCAGCCAGGCGGGCGGGAACAGCGACACGAGCAGCGCGCCGCGACCACCGAGCTCGAGCAGCCGCTGCGTCTTGACGAGGTTGCGGATGTAGCGGGCGTCGTCTTCGCCGAGATCGGCCATCACCTCGTCGCGGATCGCGTCCAGTTCCGCGCAGATCTGCTCGAGTTGGGAGGGGCTGAGGCGTTCGATCGGGCTGAGGGTCATTCGTTGATGTGCTCCTAGAGTTCGATCTCGACCGCGCCGGCGGCAGCCGAGCAGCAGGTTCTGATCATCTGGTCCTCGGCGAGCTGTAGCTCGCCGGTGCGCAGGTCGCGCACCGCGCCGGCCGTCAGGCGGCCCGCGCAGCTATTGCAGATTCCCATCCGGCAGCCACACGGCAGCAGCAGCCCGGCCTGCTCGCCGGCGACCAGGATCGGCGTGGCCCCGTCGGCCTGCACCTCGCGGGCGCTGCGCGTGAAGTGCACGCTGCCGCCCTCGCCGGTGACCGCCGCCAGCACCGGCCGGAACTGCTCGATCCGCAGTTGCTCGGGCCGGCGCAGCGTCGCCTGCCAGTGCTCGGTGAGGGCATCCATCAGGCCGGTCGGCCCGCACGCCCAGGTATCGCGCTGCGCGAGGTCGCCGACGAGCTCGGTGAGTCGCTGGACCGTGAACAGGCCATGCGCGTCGTCGAAGTGCTCGTGCAGCAGGTAGTGCGCCGGGCTCTGGCGGTGGGCGAGCCGGCGCAGCTCATCGCCGAAGATCGCCTCCTGCCGGCTGGCGGACAGGTGGACGTGGACGACGTGCTCGAGCTGATCGTGGCGGGCGAGGTCGCGCAGCATCCCCGCGACCGGCGTGATGCCACTGCCGGCGGTGAGGAACAGGATCCGCTCCGGCAGCTCGTGCGGGAGCGTGAACTCGCCGGTGGGCGGACCCAGCCGCACGACGTCGCCGACTTTGGTGGCGCGCACGAGCTGGTTGGAGACGACGCCGTCGGGGATCGCCTTGACGGTGATCGAGATGCGACCGCGGCGGCGGCCCGGTACTGAGGTCAGCGAGTAGGTGCGCCAATGGCGCACGCCGTCGACATCGACGCCCACGCGCACGTATTGACCCGGCTTGTGCGCGGGCCAGTCGGGCGGCGTGCGCAGCCAGATCGTGGCCGCGTCGGCGGTCTCGGGCAACACCGCATCGACGACGCCGCGCGGCTCGCGCCGGGACCACAGCGGGTTCAGGTAGCCCAGGTAGTCATCGGGCAACAGCGGGGTACTCAGCGCCTGCGCGCCCGCAAGCAGGTAGCGCGTTGGCTTGGCAAGGGTCACTAACATCCAATCTGCACGATAAAGCGAATGCGACCGGGGTTCTACTCGAGTTTCCAACTTCACTGGCCGCAAATCTGTTGCAAAGCGCTAAGACAGGGTCTAAAGGCGGGCGCGCTGACGACGCGTCCGGCGCGCTCGTGGCGATATCGTGCGCGGACACGGCCGCTGAGGGAGGTCCGATGGGCGCACTGCAATACAGCTCTGTCAACGTTTCGAGCGCGCAACCGGGGTTTGCGTCGATCGCGCAGCATCTGTACGCGTTGATGTTGCGCAACATCGCCACGGATGGGTTCCAGTTCGCCGATCCGCTGTCGCCTGGCAGCTTCTCCAGTCCGGGCTGCATCGTCGCGTCGCCTTCCTACCCCACCGATCTGGCGACCGTCAACCAGGACTACGTGTTCAACTGGATCCGCGACGCGGCGATCACCGCGGTCGAGCTGGCGTCGGTCAGCGATCCCACCAATCAGTACCTGCTCGATTACGTCGCGTTCGCGCGCACCTGCCAGAGCACGGCGACGCCGACGCTCGGGCACGCGTGCTTCACGATCGAGGGCCAGCCGCGACCGTGGACCGAGCAGAGCGACGGTCCGGCGCTGCAGACCTCGGCGCTGCTGCTCGCCTACCCCCAGCTCGACGCCGCGACCCAGGCCACGGCGCAGACGCTGATCGCCAACAACCTCGCCTACCTGCTCGGCGCCTACCAGCAGCAGACCGTCAACCTCTGGGAGGAGCACACTGGTTACTCGTTCTTCGCGCGTGCGGTGCAGCTGCGCTGCTTCCAGGAGATCGCTGCCAACACGCTCGGGATCCCCGTTCCGGACGGCATCGCCGCGGCCATCACGTGGCTGCAGAGCGCGCTCGCGGGGCACTGGAACGGCACCATCTACCAGTCGTTGCTGCCGGCACCCGGTGGCTATGACCCCAACAGCGATATCGTGCTCGCCGCGGTCTACGGCGGCGCGTCGGTCACCGACACGCAGCTGTTGGCGACCGCGGCGGCGCTACGCAGCCAGTGGGCCGACAGCAGCTCGCCGTCGTTCTACCCGATCAACGGCGCCGACGCGGCGCGCGGCTTCGGGCCGATGTTCGGCCGCTACCCCGGCGACGTGTATGACGGAGACACCTCCGACCCGGCGCTCGGCGATCACCCGTGGGCGATGGTGACGTGTGCGGTCGCCGAGCTGCACTACCTCTTGGCGGCGGCCATCAACACGAGCCAGGCGGTGCCGCTCGACGACCTCTCGGCGCCGTTCTTCGCACAGATCGGCGTCAGCGCCCAGAGCACGCCCGCGCAAGCGCAGACGGCGCTGATCGCCGCCGGCGATCAGATGCTCCAAGCCGTCGTGTTCCACAGCGATCACCTCGAGCTGAGCGAGCAGTTCGACGGCACGAGCGGCTACGAGAAGAGCGTGGCCAACCTCACCTGGAGCTACGCCGCATTCCTGTCCGCCGTCCGCACCCGCAACGGCGTCGCCGCACTCGGCTAGTCCGAAGCGGGAGCTTCAGGCGGGTGGGCTGTCCTGCAAGCTCGGGGACGGGAATTGTCAGATGGTCCACTGGGGCTCGCGCGCGTCCCGGTTCCGCGGGTCATCCCGTTGGTTTCAGGGGCGCAGCAGGATGCCGGCGCCGGCGTCGTCGGGGTCGAGCGCGAACGCGGCCACGCGCAGCTCTGGTGCCAGCGCTGCCCAGACCTCGTCGAGCAGTTCGGCCGCGCTCGCGCCGGCGGACTGCACGTCGACCGGCACGCGCGCGTTGTGAACCTGCTCCGGCGTGCCGTCGTATGTGGTCAGCAGCACGCCCTCACCGGGCCGCAGATCGTCGACGGACCAGACGACGCGATCGGCGCCCTCGCCGCCGCGATCGGGTCGCAGTGCGTACCCGATCAGGCACTCGCCGGAGCCGGCGGGGCTCGCCACCCAGATCCTGGGCGTGAAGATCGGACCGTCGGGCTCGTAGCTGTGCGCCCGCCACACCCCGAGCACGTCTGCACCCGCGGCCAGGGAGGCCGCGATCGGGACCACCTGGGCGCCGTTGCCGACGACGATCCACGAAGCGCGCCGGGCTGCGGCCACGTAGTGGCGCAGCGGGTCGAACTGGCCTCCGGGCTCGTTGCCCTGCACAGCTACATCGCCACCCTCCAGGATCGCGAGCTTGCGCGCCCGCGAGGAGGGACTGCGTCCCGTCACGAAGTAGAGCAGGCAGCGCGCGCCGCCGGCCGTGCGGGCGGCAAGCAAGCCTCTACCGGGGTAGGGCCTGGACTGCAATGCACCTGCGGTCGTGAGCACGGCGCTCAGCCTACCGTGCCGACGCCTGCCCGGCGCGCTCCGTCGGGGCTACCGGGGCGCCGGCGGGGCCTAGTGCCGAAGCTCCTCGGCGTCCAGGTCGGCGGGCAGCGGTACCTCCTGCGGCGACGCTCCGGTGCGTGCCTCCCACGAAGCGAACGCCTCGGCATCGCGCCCGTCGTGCTCGCCGTCGCCACCGAGTGCGATCAGCACCAACTTGCCGGGACCGCGATTGACCAGTTGCCGGCGGACGTGGGGTCCGACCCGGATCAGCTCGCCGCGCACGAGCTCGTTCGGCTCGCCCTCGACGAACAGCGTCAGCTGACCCTCGAGTACGAGATAGACCTCCTCCTGGCGCGCGTGACGGTGAATCCGCAGGCGTTGTCCCGGTGTCAAGACGATCTGGTTGATCCCAAACGCGCTGACACCGAGCTGCCTCCTGAGCGGGACGAACCGCTCAGTTGCCTCGTCACTCAAGCGGGTGCGTGAGGTGCCTTCCTCCATCCCGCAATCTTCGCAGGTCGCAGGTCGCAGGTCGCAGGTCCCTGAGGGCGCGCTAGTTCGCCAACGCTACGACCGCGTCGATCTCGACCTGTGCGCCTCGCGGCAGCGCCACCACCCCGATCGCGACCCGTGCCGGCGGGTTGTTCTCGAAGAACGATCCGTACACCTCGTTGACGGCCGCGAACGCCGATATATCGGTCATGTAGATGGTGAGGCGCACGGCGTCGCCGAGGCTCGCGCCGGCGGCCTCACAGACGGCCGCCAGATTCTCCAGGCAGCGGCCGGCCTGCTGGGCCGCGGTCGAGCCGCTGATCTCGCCGGTCGCCGGGTCGAGCGGGATCTGTCCAGAGCAGAACAGCAGGTCACCCGCCCGCACCGCATGTACGTACGGACCAACGGCTGCCGGAGCCCCCGGCGCGTTCACGGATTGACGGTTGGCTGGCACTGATCTTCTCCTAGCGCTCGCTGAAGCGCGTAGCCTAATGCGCATGGAGCGGCAGGGTCACGCCGGCGGCGCCGCGAATCGGTTGGCGCGCGAGACCTCGCCGTACCTGCGTCAGCACATGCACAACCCCGTCGACTGGTTTGCTTGGGGAGAGGAAGCGCTGGCCTTCGCGCGCGAGCGCGACCGCCCGCTGCTGGTATCGATCGGCTACTCGGCCTGTCATTGGTGCCACGTGATGGAGCGCGAGAGCTTCGAGGACCCCGAGATCGCCGCGCTGATGAACGAGAGCTTCGTCTGCATCAAGGTCGATCGCGAGGAGCGTCCCGACGTCGACGCGATCTGCATGGAGGCCTGCCAGCGGATGACCGGCCAGGGCGGCTGGCCGCTGAACACGTTCCTGACCCCGCAGCAGCAGATCCCGTTCTACGCCGGTACGTATTTCCCACCGGTGCAAGGCCACGGGATGCCGAGCTGGCGCATGGTCCTCGAGGCGATCGCCGACGCGTGGGCGCAGCGGCCTGAGCAGATCGTCGCCCAGGGCGAGGAGATTGCACGCATGCTGGGCGCGAGCGCGCGGCTGGCACCGTCCACGCAGCCACTCCGTGACGAGCTGCTGAGCGGCGCGGTGGAGTGGCTACGCAAGCGCTTCGACGCGGCCGGCGGCGGCTGGGGCGGGGCGCCGAAATTCCCGCATGCGTCGGCGATCGAGTTCCTCTTTGCCCGGGGCGAGCGCGAGCTGCCGCTGGCGGCGCTGCGGGCGATGGCCGCCGGCGGCATCTACGACCAGGTCGGCGGCGGCTTTGCCCGCTACTCCGTCGACGGGACCTGGACCGTGCCGCACTTCGAGAAGATGCTCTACGACAACGCCCTGCTCGCGCGCGCCTACCTGCACGGCTGGCAGCTCAGCGGCGAGACGCGCCTGCAGCGCGTCTGCTGCGAGACGCTCGACTGGGCGCTGCGCGAGATGCGCGGCGAGGAGGGCGGCTTCTGCGCCGCGCTGGACGCCGACTCCGAGGGTGTGGAGGGGCGCTTCTACGCGTGGGAGCTCGGCGAGCTCCGTGCGGCGCTCGGAGACGGCCGGCTCGCCGACGAGGCCGTGGCCTACTTCGGTGCGAGCGCCCAGGGGAACTTCGAGGGCGGGCTCAACGTCCTCCAAGGACGCGGACCGGAGCCGGAGCGCTTGCCGGAGATCCGCTGCAAGCTCTACGGCGCCCGCGCGCAGCGCGTGCGCCCGGGACTCGACGACAAGCGCCTGACGAGCTGGAACGCGCTGATGATCGCCGCGCTCGCCGACGCCGGCGCGGTGCTCGAGCGGGCGGACTACCTCGCGGCCGCGCGCGCCTGCGCGGCCTTCGTGCTGTCCTGCCTGCGCGACGAGCGCGGACGCCTGCTGCGCGCCTGGAAGGACGGGCACGGCCGGATCGACGCGTACCTGGACGACCACGCGTTCCTGCTCGATGCGTTGCTGGTGCTTTATGAGGCGACCTTCGAGCCGCGCTGGTACCGCGAGGCGGTGGCGCTGGCCGACGCGATGATCGCGCGCTTCGCTGACCCCGAGCGCGGCGGCTTCTTCACGACCGCTGAGGACCACGAGCTGTTCGTGGCGCGGCGCAAGGACCTCGACGACATGCCGATCCCGTCGGGCAACTCGGCCGCGGCGTTGGCGCTGCTGCGGCTCGCGAGGCTGTCGGGCGCGCCCGCCTACGAGCGCCACGCTGAGGGCGTCCTGCGTCTGCTGGCGCCGTTCGCGCTCGATCAACCGCTTGGCTTCGCGAATCTGCTGCGCGCCGCCGACTTCGATCTCGCCGGCGTGCGCGAGGTCGCGATCGTCGGTGAGGAGGATGCAGGCGCGGGCCCGCTGGCCCGCGCCGTCAGGGCCGGCTTCCGGCCACACCTGGTGCTCGCGGGCGGCGCCGACGGCGTCCCGCTGCTGAACGGGCGTGGCCTCGTCGACGGGCGCGCCGCGGCCTACGTGTGCGAGCGCTTCGCCTGCCGGGCGCCGGTCACGACGGCGGCGGAGCTGGTGACGTTGCTTGACTGACGATCTCGCCAGGCTGGTCGTCGCGACGCTGTCGCTGCTGCTGGCACTCGCCGGCTGGGCGAAGTTGCGGGCGCCCGCTGCCGCCACGCAGGCGTTCCAGGCGGCCGGCGTGCCGCTGGCGCCGCTCGCGGTGCGGGTACTTGCGGCGCTCGAGCTGCTGGTGGCGCTCGCCGGTCTCGGCCTTCCCGGCCGCTTGGGCGGCGCGCTCGTGGCCGGCGCTTTGCTGCTGCTGGCGGCCGGCGCCGCGGGCTTCGCGCGCAGGCTCGAGAACCATCCCTGCGGATGCTTCGGCGATCTCGACGGCGTGGCGCTCGGCCGCCGACAAGCGCTGGCCAATCTCGCCGCGGCGCTGCTGGCCGGCGCTGGTGCGGCGCTGGCTCCGGACAGTCTGGCGGCGCTCGGAGCCCGTCATCCTGCGCTGGGGCTCGCGCTGCTGCTGGCGGCGCTGGCGCTGGCGCTGGCGGGTCGTGAGTGGCTGCGCGGCGGCGTCCTGCGCCGCGCCGCGGCGGCGCTCGACGCCTCATCGGTGCGACTGACGGAGTCCTCGGCGCGGTTGCTGGAAGCGCGCTTCTCGCGGCGCTCGGCGCTCGTGCGTCTGGCGGTGGCCGGCTCGGCCCTGTGCGTGGCGCCGCTGCGCTACCTGCTCTACCCGGGCACGGCACTGGCGGTGGTCGTTCCCGGCGATTGTGGCGGGGGGCTGTGCACCGACGGCTACACCGCGTTCTGCTGCGAGATCAACCAGGGCATCAACGGCTGCCCGACCGGCACCTACCCCGGCGGCTGGTGGATGTGCACCGACTACACCGGCACGCAGCTGTGCGAGGGCACGGGGGTGCGCTACTACGTCGACTGCAACGCGCTGCCCGGTCAGCCGTTCCCGGGCGGGTGCCGGTGCGCCGATGACAACTGCGCCTACCGGCGGGTGGCGTGCAACATCTTCCGCTACGGCCAGTGCAACACGCAGGTCGTCGGCACGACCGCGGTCGTGTGCCGGATGGTCGTCTGCGAGAACCCGGGCCTGATCCCGTCGCTGAACTGCAGCACGGCGGTGATGGTCGATGACGCCGTCTGCGCGCACGAGGCGGCCTGCCTGCAGCCGCTGGCGGTGCAGCTGCCCGGAGCCGGGGGCGCCTGATGGCGATCGTCGCGATCAGCGACACCGCGCTGCTCGCGCTCGCGCTTGTGTTCATCGTCGCGCTGCTGCGCAGCCACGCCGACATCCTGCGGCGGCTGGCCGTGCTCGAGGACGGCGGCGCCGGTGCGCCGGCGCCCGGCGGGCGCGGACCGGAGGGCGTACCGCTGGTGGCGGCCGGCGGGCGCGGCCCGGAGGGCGTACCGCTGGTGGCGGCCGGCGACATCAGCGGGCTGACGCTCGCCGGCGACTCGGTCAAGCTGTCGCTCGGCGCCGGATCGCCGCCCACCCTGCTCGCCTTCCTCAGCAGCGGCTGTGCCGCCTGCGGGCCGCTGTGGGACGGAATCCGCGACGCCCCCCAGCTGCCGGCGCTGGCCGCGCGGGTCGTGATCGTCACGCACGATCCCGCGCGCGAGAGCACGACGCGGCTGCGGGCGCTGGCGCCCACCGGCGTCGAGCTGATCCTGGCGGGCGGCGCCTGGCAGGACTACGCGGTGCCGGCTTCGCCGCACTTCGTGCTGACCGACGGCGCCGGCGGGATCGCCGGCCGTGGCTCGGCGCTCAGCTGGACGCAGCTGGTGTCGATGGTGCAGGACGCCCGCCACGACGCGCGGGACTGGCAGGACGCGCAGGACTCGCAGGACGCGCGCGGCGTCCGCGACGCGCACGAGGTGCAGGACGCGCAGGATGCTGCGGCCCCGGCGGCGCGCGCGCGCAGCACCCGCGAGCGGGCCGCTCGCGCCGAGGCCGCGCTCGCACGCTCGGGGATCGCCCCCGGGCATCCGAGCCTCTACCCCGACAGGCGGGACGCTTGATCGGCTCGACGCTGATGTGGTCGTTGGTGCTCGTCAGCGTGGCGGGCGCGGTACGCGCCGCCTGGTCCCCCTGAGGGCAGTCGATGCTCGCGAGCATCACTCCGCTCGGTGAGCGGAGCCGGGGATTCTCATGGAACCTCACGGCGACCTGGTTCGCCGCCGGCGCCCTGTCCACGAGCGCGCTTGCCGGCGCGCTCGGCGGCGGCGCCGGTTCCCTGCTGCCCGCCGGACGCTGGCGCGAGCTCGCGGCGCTGGCGCTGCTGGGCGCGGCGCTGTGCTGGGACGCCACGCCCCTGGCCCGGAGGCTGCCGAGCTCGCGCCGCCAGGTCAACGAGGACTGGCTCGCGCGTTACCGCGGCTGGGTCTACGGCTTCGGCTTCGGCGCACAGCTTGGCGTCGGCCCCGCGACCGTCGTCACCAGCGCCGCGATCTACGCCGCCACGGCGGGAACGCTGCTATGCAGCAGCGCCGCCGCCGGCGCCGTGGTCGGCGGCGCGTTCGGCCTGACCCGGGCGCTCTCGCTGCTGCCGGCGCGTAGCGCGCGCGATCCCGCCGGACTGATGCGATTGCACCGTGCCGTCGCCCGCCTCGAGCCGCGCGCGCGCTGGGTTGTGGTCGGCGCCGAGCTCGCCGCCGTCGCGCTGCTGATCGGAGCGCTGCGATGAGGACCGCGGCACACGGCCTCGCGATCGAAGCACCTCCCGGTTGGGAGGCAAGGATCGTCAAACGCGTCGACGCCGCGCCGTACCTGCACCTCGCCAGCTTCACGCTGCGCAGCGAGGATGGTGACTTCGGCGCCGCCGCGACCGGCCGCATGCGCGCCGACGACGCCTTCGCGGCGCTGGTGCAGTACAGGGTCGACCGCCACGTCACCGCCAGCGTCGGACTGTTCGGCGCCGCCGGTTGGAACCGGCGACTGCACGCGCGCGAGTTCGGTCCCAATCAGCTGCAGGTGACCAGGCCCGGGCAGCTCGGCTCGCAAAGGTTCTTCACCGAGGCGGGGCGGCCGTTTTGCGTGTATTGCGTGGTCGCACCGGTGCGCAAGCGCCCCGAGCGTCTGGTTGCGGAGCTCGAGAGTGTGCTGTCGACGCTTGTGATCGAGTCCCCGTAGCAAGCTAGCCACGTCGACGTTCACTTCCGTGACAGTGCCTGATGAGTATTACGCGATATACACGCAATACTCAGCACGCTCAGCTCACGGTGACGGGCTGGGTCGTCGTTGACGTCAGGCCGTTGGCGTCACGCACGCTGAACGTCACCTGATAGGTTCCCGCCGCGGAGAACACGTGGATCGCGCCGTCGCTGGTGGCGCTGTCCGCGCTCCCGGAGGCCGGGTCGCCGAACTGCCAGTGCCACGCGACGATCGGCGCCTCGCCGGCGCCACGCGACGAGGTGCTGGCGAGCGCGACCGCGCTGGCGTTGCTTGTCGGGATTACGGTGAACGCTGCGGACGGAGGCGTCGGCACCCGCGTCGCCGCCCCGCCGTAGCGGGCGGCGTCGTGGCTGGGACCGAGCGGGCAGGCGGTGAGGTCGTCGCGGGCGGGGTTGGTGTAGCTGGCGACGATGTTGGTGGCGAACGCGATTCCCTGGAGCGTCACCGCACGCGTTACACGCACGGTGATCTGGTAGGGGACGATCTCTGCTTGCGAGTAGACCTGGCCGTTACACACCAGTCCGCTGTAGAAGCGACTCTCGCCGGCGTACCGCCCGGTTGCAACTCGCGACAAGACCAGCGCGCTGTACTTGCCGTCGCTGCGCTCGCGGCGCAGCAACAGCCGCCGGCAGCTGCTGTGCCTGCAGGCGCTGGGCGTGAACGTCCACTTGCGCCGGACGATCTGTCCCGGCCGCTCACCGAGCACGTTCACGGCCGTCTCGATCTCGCCCTTCATCATGAACGTTCCCAGCACCCTTCCGGGCAGCCCGCGCGGCTGCCCGCGCGCCGCGGATCGGGCCACCGCTGCGGTCCCAGTCGAGGATCGCGCCAACGCTGCGGTCTCGGTTGCAGTCCCCGCCGCGAGCGCCGACGCGAGGGGCATCAGCGACACCGCGACGATCGCCCCTAGAACGCGCCTGCTCGACATGCCCGATCAGGTGTGGACGTTGGCGTGGAGCGTGAACGTCATGGTCACCTTGAAAACGGACCCTACTAGAATCGTGAGCCTCGGTGCGCAGGGATCAGGACGCCTCGGCAGTGCGGTTGACCGCGTTCTCACGCGGCGCGGGCTGCGGTTGCAAGCTGCCGGCGGCCGACCTGCACGAGCTGCTCGCAGGTCTGCGTGTGCGCGAGGACGAGCGCGTGATCGTCGGCTTTCAGGGCGCCGACGACGCGGCGGTCGTCAGCATCAACCCGGACCTCGCGCTGGTCCAGACGGTCGATTTCTTCACGCCGATCGTCGATGACCCGGAGGACTTCGGCGCGATCGCGGCCGCCAACGCGCTGTCGGACATCTACGCGATGGGGGCGCGGCCGCTGTCGGCGCTCAGCATCGTCGGCTTCCCGCTGGCGCAGCTCGGGGCTGATGTGCTGCGCGCGATCCTGTCGGGCGCGATCGACGTGCTCGACGGCGCCGGCGTGTCGCTGGTGGGCGGTCACTCGATCGACGATCCCGAGCCGAAGTTCGGACTCGCGGTCAGCGGTCTGGTCGACCCCGACCGGATCCTGACCAACAGCGGTGCGCGGCCCGGCGATGCGCTGATCTTGACAAAGCCGCTGGGCACCGGCGTCATCGCCACGCAGGCAAAGCACGGCGACGTCGAGCGCGTGGCGCTGGCCGAGGCGATCGCCGTGATGCGGGAGCTCAACGACGCCGCCGGCCGCCAGGCGCTGGCCGCCGGCGCGCATGCGGCGTGCGATGTGACGGGCTTCGGCCTGCTCGGCCACGCCTACGGAATCGCACGCGAGAGCGCCGTCGCGATCGCGCTCAACGCCGACGCGGTGCCGGCGCTCAGCGGCGCCATCGTCCTGCTGGCGCAGGAGCTGGGGATCTCGGGCGGAACGCGGCGCAACGCCGACTGGTCGGCGGCGTACACGAGCTTCGACGCCGGCGTCGCGAGCTGGCAGCGGTGGCTGCTCAACGATGCGACCACGTCAGGCGGTCTGCTGCTGGCGCTCGCGCCGGAGCGCGCGCGGGAGATCGCCGGGGTCGTGATCGGCCAGGTGCTCGAGGGTCCCGCCGCTACGATCCACGTGCAGTGAGGAGCACGCGCAGCTGCGCTATCAGCCGATGCGGGACACTAAGGGCACCCGCAGAAATTACTGGCGTTTCCGACGGCGTCTGGACGCGCCTGACGCCGCCGGCTCGCCCTCACATACTCCCGGTATTATCGGGCGAGCCGGCGACGCCAGACACGCCCAGCCACTCGCCGGATTGCGCCAGTAATTTCTGCGGGGCCAGGGCACGCGCCCTAACCCGCTGGAGCCCATGCGTGGGACTTGCTGACGGTGTGCGCCACCCGGAGCGGCCGGGGCCGGTGCCCCACCCGGCCTTCAAAGCCGGTGAGCCGTGGCAGCCCCACGGTGGGAAGGTTCGACTCCTTCGTCGCTCCGCTGGGCGGTCTCGATGAACGACGCGACCGACCCCAAGCAAGACCCGATCGCTCCGGATGCGGGCGCGACCGACCCCAAGCAAGACCCGATCGCTCCGGATGCGGGCGCGACCGACCCCAAGCAAGACCCGATCGCTCCGGATGCCGGCGCGACCGACCTCAAGTACGCGCGGTTGCGAGCGTTGCCGCCGGTCGACCGCCTCGCGACGGCGGTGGCGCGCGCCGAGCTCGAAGCGCGGCGCCGGGAGATCCTGGCAGGCGCGGGAGACGAGGCGGTCGATCTCGTGGCGCGGGCCCGCGCCCGCCTGCAGCCGGGCGCGCTGCGGGTGATCAACGCCACCGGTGTGGTGCTGCACACCAACCTTGGCCGCGCGCCGCTGGCGCCACAGGCGTGCAGCGCGATCGCAGCCGCTGCCAAGGGCTACAGCGCGCTGGAGCTGGACCTTGACAGCGGCCGGCGCCGGCGCCGCGGACGACGTGCCGAGAGCCTGCTGGTCGCGTTGTCGGACGCCGAGGATGCGCTCGTGGTCAACAATGGGGCCGCAGCCGTGCTGCTGGCCGCGGCGGCGATC
Organism: uncultured Solirubrobacterales bacterium; assembly: GCA_963709135.1. Taxonomy (GTDB): domain Bacteria; phylum Actinomycetota; class Thermoleophilia; order Solirubrobacterales; family Solirubrobacteraceae; genus Palsa-465. The sequence goes on from CAVPVI010000023.1 coordinate 626,244, forward strand.
GCCGGACCCGGACGCGAGCTGCTGATCTCACGCGGGGAGCTGATCGAAATCGGCGGCTCGCTGCGGATCGTCGATGTCGTCGCGCAGTCTGGCGCAGCTCTGGTCGAGGTCGGCAGCACGAACCGCACGCGCGCAACCGACTATGCGGAGGCGATCGGCCCGCAGACCGCGGCGATTCTGCGAGTCCACCAGTCGAACTTCCAGATGCTCGGGTTCGTCGAGCGCCCGGAGTTGCGCGAGCTCGTGGCGCTGGGCGTGCCGGTGATCGACGACCTCGGATCGGGCGCGCTTGACGCCAGCCGCCCGGAGCTCGCCGGCGAGCCAAACGCGCGCGACTCGGTCGCCGCCGGTGCCGCGCTTGTGTGCTTCTCCGGCGACAAGCTGCTCGGTGGACCGCAGGCAGGCGTGTTGATCGGCTCCGCGGCATACGTGCGGGCCTGCCGCGAGCATCCGCTCTCCCGGGCGCTGCGAATCGACAAGCTCTGCCTGGCCGGGCTCGAGGCGACGCTCGAGCTGCACGCGCGGGCGCAGCCGGACTGCAGCGAGGTCCCGGCGCTGGCGATGCTGGGCGTGGCGGCTGACGAGCTGGCGCGGCGCACAGAGCAGCTGGCGAACCTGACCGGCGGCGAGGTCGTCGAGATGGCGGCGGCCGCCGGTGGCGGCTCGCTCGCGCACGTCGAGCTGCAGGGCCCGGCGGTTGCACTCCACCCGCCGTCCGGCGGCGCCGACGCGTTCGCGGCGCGCCTGCGGCGTGGGGACCCGCCCCTGATCGTGCGCGTCCATCACGACCGCATCCTGTTGAGCGCGCGCACGCTGAGCGGCGAGGAGATCGCGCTCGTCGGCGAGTGTGTAGCCCGAGCGCGGGTGTCGTGAGCGGCCCCGCAGGGCCGCTCACAGTCGGTACCGCCGGCCACGTCGACCACGGCAAGACGGCGCTGGTCGCCGCCCTGACCGGCGTCGACACCGACCGCCTGGCCGAGGAGAGGCGTCGGGGCCTGACGATCGAGCTCGGCTACGCGCCGCTGACGCTGCCATCGGGCCGGCAGCTATCGCTGATCGACGTCCCCGGCCACGAGCGCCTGATCCGCACGATGGTCGCCGGCGCGAGCGGGATCGACTGCTACATGATGGTGATCGCCGCGAACGAGGCGGCGATGCCGCAGACCCGCGAGCACGCGCAGATCCTGCGCGCGCTCGCGATCGAAGCCGGGATCGTCGTGATCACGAAGACCGATCTCGCCGATCCGGCGGCGGCGATCGCCGATGCCACGGAATTGTTGCCCGGGGCGGCGGTCGTGGTCTGCCCGGCGCTGCCCGCGCAGCGGCGCGCGCCGGTGCTGGCGGCGCTCGAGGCGCTGGCGCGAGGGATCTCGGGCCGCGCCGCGACGAGCGCGGGCGCCGGCGTCGTGCTGCACATCGACCGCTGCTTCACGATCACGGGCGCCGGCACCGTGGTCACGGGCACGCTCGCCTGCGGTGAGCTGCGGCGTGGGGACACGCTCGTCGTCTATCCCCAGGAGCTCGAGCTGCGGGTGCGCGGCGTGCAGGTGCACGGTGGCGCCGTGCTCGAGGCGCGTGCTGGACAGCGCGTGGCGGTGAACCTGGCGGGGGTGCCACGCAGCGCGATCGCCCGCGGCGATGTGCTCGCCAGTGCGGGAGCGGTGCGCGTCGCATTTGCGATCGACGCCGCCGCCGACATCGCGCTGAGTGCAGGCAGGCGCGTCGTGTACGTGCATCACGGCACCCGCGCGACGCTTGCCCGCGTGCGCGTGCGCGTGCGCGCGCCGGGCGAGAGCGCGACGCTTGCGCGCGCGCCGGGCGAGAGCGCGACGCTTGCGCGCGTGCGCGCGCCGGGCGAGAGCGCGACGCTTGCGCGCGTGCCGGGCGAGAGCGCTACGCGTGCCCGCGTGCGTGTGCCGGGCGAGAGCGCGACGCTTGCGCGCGTGCCGGGCGAGAGCGCGACGCTTGCCCGCGGACACGTGTGGGGCCAGGGCGATGGCCTGGCAGGCGGCGAGCTGATCCAGCTCCGCTGCCAGACGCCACTGCTCACCCGCCCCGGCGATCGGCTGGTGTTACGGGATGCCGGTTGTCGGGAGACGCTCGGGGGCGCGCTTGTGCTGAGCGTTGCGTCGTCCAGGGTGAGCGATGGACCAGCTGTAGTGAGCGATGGACCAGCTGTAGTGAGCGATGGACCAGCTGTGGTGAGCGATGGACCCGCCAACGTGCGCGACCGGCCCGCCGGGCGGGCGACGCGAGCCGCTGGCCCGGGCCTCGTGCCGGCGCGAGGCGAGCCGGGCCTGATCCGGCTCGCTCACGGTCACCACGCGTCGGTTGAGACCGTCGCCGCCGCCGAGGCGCAGGTCAGAGCGCTGATCGCCGAGAACGGCCACCTGACGCTGCCGGGGCTGCGCGACCGCCTCGGAAGCTCACGCAGCCAGGCGAAGGCGTTGCTCGACTACTTCGACACCGTCGGTCTCACGCGCCGACGAGCCGACGACACGCGCATCCTGCGCCGCCGTCGTTGACGGCTGGGTAATTGAGACAGGCTCTTAGTTTTTTTAGTTTAGGGCGTGTTGGGATGGACAAACCTCGGTCGGGAGCCCAGGATCGTCCGTTGGCGCACGAAAATCGACATCGAACGGACAATTCATCCGGGCGCACCGAGGTTTGTTCGCTCGAGCACGGCCTTCGCGACCGTCTCGCAATTTCCGTGTGCCCTCCCACTTGCCGCGCGGCGGCCCACCATTCTGGCTGCGGCAGATTCCCGCCACGCCCGGCCTTGCACCCGATGTGGAATCGCCCACCTAGAGCAATCGGCTACCTAGAGCAATCGGGCACCTAGTGGAGTCGGCCACCTGGTGGAATCGCTACCTAGAGCAATCGGCCACCTAGAGCAATCGGCCACCTGGTGGAGTCGGCCACCTGGTGGAATCGCTACCTAGAGCAATCGGCCACCTAGAGCAATCGGCCACCTGGTGGAGTCGGCCACCTGGTGGAATCGCTACCGAGAGGAATTGGCCACCTAGAGCACGGGCAGGTAGCGGCTGAGCTCCCACGGCGTGACCTGGACGCGGTAGTCGTCCCACTCCTGGCGCTTGATCTCGATGTAGCGGTTGAAGATGTGCTCGCCGAACGTACGCAGCACGATCTCCGACTGGGAGGTGAGCTCGATCGCCTCGCCGAGGTTCTCCGGCAGCTGCTCGATCCCCATCCGCCGTCGCTCGTCGGCCGACAGGTTGTAGAGGTTCTTCTCCATCGCCTCGGGCAGTTCGTAGCCGTTCTCGATTCCCTCCAGGCCAGCTTGCAGCAGTACTGCGAACGTCAGGTACGGGTTGCACGCCGGGTCCGGACAGGTCAGCTCCAGCCGCGTGGCGCGCTCCTTGCCGGGGTGATACAGGGGAATCCGCACCAGCGCCGAGCGGTTGCGCCGCGACCAGGCGACGTACACCGGTGCCTCGTAGCCAGGAACCAGGCGCTTGTAGGAGTTGACCCACTGCGCGAACACCGCGCAGATCTCGCGCGCGTGTCGCAGCTGGCCGGCGATGAACGCCTTGGCGACATCTGAGAGGAAGTGCGGGTCGTTGGCGTCGAAGAAGGCGTTGCGCTCGCCACGGAACAGCGACTGGTGCGTGTGCATGCCCGAGCCGTTCTGACCGAACAGCGGCTTCGGCATGAAGGTCGCGTGGTAGCCGTACTTCATCGCGTATTCCTTGACGGTGATCCGGTAGGTCATGACGTCGTCGGCCATCTTCATCGCGTCGTCGTAGCGCATGTCGATCTCGTGCTGGCTGGGTCCGACCTCGTGGTGGGTGTACTCCGTCCTGATCCCGAGCTGCTCCAGTGCCAGCACCGTCTCGCGGCGCAGATCCGAGCCGGCGTCGAGCGTCGTCAGGTCGAAGTAGCCGCCCTCGTCGAGCACCTCGGTGGATTTGGGGTCCTTGAAGTAGAAGTACTCCAGCTCCGGTCCCACGTAGTAGTGGTCAAAACCCATCGCCTCCGCGCGTTGCACTGCCCGGCGCAGCACGTGCCGGGGATCCCCTTCGTAGGGCGTCAGCTCCGGGGTGAGCACGTCGCAGAACAAGCGCGCAACGCCGGCTTCCTGCGGTCGCCAGGGCAGCACCGCAAAGGTGCTCGGATCGGGCATCGCGATCATGTCGGACTCCTCGATCGCGTTGAAGCCCGTGATCGATGAGCCGTCGAAACCCATCCCGCTCTCGAACGCGTCGCGCAGCTTGGCGGCGTTGATCGAGAACGACTTCAACTGGCCGAGGATGTCGGTGAACCACAGCCGGATGAAGCGAATATCGTTCTGGGCCGCCAGCGCGGTGACGTCTTCGGCTGTGAGCGGCGCTTCGGGCATTTGCCGCGTGAACGTTACTTGCTGACCACGGCTTTGGGTTGCTGGGCGCCGCCGACGGGCTCACGACCGGCTACCTGAGCGCGCGCGGCGCGCGTCTGAGCTGGTGCCGCGACGCCGCAGATCGCGACGCGAGCTTCGGCTGAGCGGTCTCCGAGCCAGCGCCCGGCCCAGCGCTGCAGCTCGGTGAGCGCCGGCTCGAGCTCGCGGCCCATCGCCGATAGCCGGTATTCGACGCGCACCGGCGGACCGGATATCACCCGGCGCTCGACGATGCCGCGCGACTCGAGCTCCTTCATGCGTTCCGACAGGAGCCGATCCGAGAGCTCGGGCACGGACTGTCCGATCTCAGAAAATCGCATCGGACCGTTGACGTCAATCAGAACGCGGATGATCGCGCCGGTCCAACGTCGGCCGACAAGCTCCACCGCCTCGTGATACAGAGGGCAGCAGCCCTTCATGCGGGCGCCGGGCGAGTCGTTTTCGTCGATGCACTCGCGCGCGCCCATTTGACTTGCGGCACTTTACGCGGCCTTGAGCGTCCTTGACTCTTCGCTGGAGCCGTCGACTGGCACTTCGCCGGCGACGTTCACCATCGCCGCGAAGCCTTCGATCGCGACTGCCGCGATCGCCTCGAGCAACTGCTCGTCAGACCAGCCGGCCTCGCGCGCCTCTTCGTGGAGGTGCATCGGCGGATGCCCGTCGACCACGATCGCGTGCAGGTAGCGCAGCAACGCTGCCTCGCGCGGATCCTTGGAGTTGAACTTGCGAGCGGCCGCGACTTCGTCGATTCCAAGCCCTGCGCCCCGCGCCGCGCGCGAGTGCGTGACGATGCCCGGTTCCGACCCGTAGTGCTCTGCCACAGCCAACGCGATCCGCTCCAGGGTTGCGAGCGACAGCTTGCCGTGGCGCAACTCCGAGCGGAAGCGCGCATATGCTCGCAATGTCGCCGGCGAGCCGGCGAGCACCCCCAGGAAGTTGGGCAGCTGGCCGCCTCCGGCTAGCGCGCCCCGCAGCACCGGCACCGAACGCTCCGGCGCGGTCAGGTCGTCATGGATGTTGAACCTGCTCATTGAAGTCTTCATTAGAACCACCAAAGGCCCTTGCCGGGGCGGTTAGGGAAAGGAGCCGAGCCCTATACTTTAGAGATCAGCTTACGGTTGATAAGTCTAGCGGGCCCTGGCTCGCTGCACAAGCCGTCCCGTACGCTCGCTCACCTATCAAATACGTTTATACGTAGTCGCCTAAACGGCGGCTCATCGCAATATCTTTAGTTCGTAAGGACGCCGACTCAACGGATCAAGTTCGAGAGCCCGCCGGACGTGTATCGGTCGGCCTCGAGCGCCCGCGCGGAGCCGCTCCGCTCCGCGCCCGCCGCCGCAGACGTGCGGGGGGGTTATTGAGACAGCTGTTAGGGCGCCCGCAGAAATTACTGGCGCAATCCGTCGGAAACGCCAGTGGTTTCTGCGGGTGCCCTTAGCGGCCGAGCGTCAGCGCGACGTGCGTGAGCACGGCGGCGTGCGAGCTGGTCGCGGCGCCCACCGCCAGCGCGATCCCGAGCAGTACCGCCCACATCGCGACGCGGTCGGGCGTGCGACCGCGGTGCTCGTAGGTGCGTACGGGATGCTGATCGCCGCGACGGGAACCCTCGGCCCCGCGGCCGGTGATCGTCACCGTGCGTCGCACGGGAAGGCTCGACGCGGCCACCGCCGGCTCGGGTGCGGGGCGCTCTGAGGCATCACCTGAACTAAAGCTCGAAGTGGGAGAGCTGCCGGGCTCGGAAAGGGCGTCCACGCGCCTGCTAGCTGGGGCGGGTGGCTCATGCGTCCAGTCGTGCACCGGGCGGGCGCGCCGGGTCGGCGTGCTGGAGGCGTACGGGGCGACATCCGCCATCCAATCTTCGGCAGGACGGTGACGCGTCCGCCGCGCGCCCGCCGGGCGAGCCCGATTATCGATCGTCCGACTCTGGGCTCGTACTTGATCGCGGTTCGGGGCAGCAAATCCACGTTCGCGGCCATCACTGCCGTCGCGGGTCGCGATGCTCTCGGGGGTGCGATAGGGCCGCGTTCGCTCGTCTGCGTCGCGAAGCCGGGGGGATCGGTACTGCGGCGTGCGCTCGTATGGCGGCAATTTAGATCCGTCCTCTTTCTGTGGCTTGCGGGGTTAGCTGACGGGCTCGTGCCGAAAGAGCGGCACTACGCGCAGAGCGCGACTAGCCCCAACAACTTGGTTCCCCCGCTTCCTCGCGTGCAACAAGCTAGAAGCACACGGTGGAATTCAGCGTCTACGGTTGTGCACGTAACCGTACCAGCGATCGCGGACAGAATGCTGCCAAGGTCGACCTGGGCGAGTCCTTGCAGCACACCGGAGCGCTGAGCTGAACGTCAAGGCATCGGGAAACCTAGGCGCGCGTCGGGGGAGGGGCTGAGCTTCTCAAAGCGGCGCCAGACGCGGCGCGCGCTCCGGAGCTACTCCCGTCCAGCGACCGCTGAGACGAACGCCGCGACCTGCTGGGCCTGCTTGCCGGCGAGCACATCAGCGGGCATCGTGCCCTCCCCGAGGCAGGTCTGGGGAGACGAGGCCGACGACGGGTTCGCCAGGCAGCCGTTCGCCAACGTGTGCAGGACCAGCGCGTCCGACGGCCGCAGCGTGTCGAGGTTCGGCCCCACCTTGCCGACACTGTTGGACGCCGACAACGTGTGGCAGATCCCGCAGTGCTCACCGAACAGGACACGCCCCTGCTTCTCGGCAGCTGTCAGCTTGACGGAGCCGATCTTGGCGCTCGCGTTGTCGTGGTTGCCGATCAGGATGATCGCGGGCACGACAGCGACGAACGCGACGTAGACGAGCGCGATCGTGAGGCCAAAGCCCCAGCTGCGCGCGCGTGATGCGCGAGGTACCTTAGCTTCCCTGGCGGCGCGACCGCCGCTGCGCTGGCCGATCAGGAACAGCCCTCCGGCGAGGACCACCCAGAAGGCTATGAACACGATTATCGCGAGCATGCAAGCGGCACCATATCGTGAGAGCGTCGTTCGCGCATCTGCGAAGTGGATTCGCGCCGCCCTCGGGCGTGTTCGAGCGAACGATTTGACGTGCGCTTGCGTGGATTGTCCGTTCGATGTCGATTTTCGAGCATGTACGGACGATCCGGCGCTGCTCGCAACGGATTGTCCATCCCGACACGTTGACCCGCAGGCATCGCCGGTTTCAATCAAACATCAGCGGCGTCTGCCGGAGGCGAAGCTCATCACTGGTGGTGCTACCGCGTGGAAGTCATCGGCGGCTTGCTGCTTGGCCAGGCCGACGCGAACCTGCTCGTCGAGGATCGAGAAGCTCTTGATCTGGGCCACGATCCGGTCTGGGGCGGCGATTGTGCCGACCTTGTCCACCAGCACGTTGATCGCGCCACCCGCGGCCGCGAACCGCTCCAGCTTTCCTTCCACCAGCAGCAGTGGCTCGGTCCGCACCGTCAGGCGGTAGCGCTCGTAGATCGGCGGCGGCACGATCAGGTTGATCGTGCCGTGCTCATCCTCGAGCAGTACGAACACGACGCCGCCGGCCGTCCCAGGTCGCTGGCGGGCGACGACGAGGCCGCCGACGCGCACCCGCTTGCCGTGTACGAGCCGTTCCAGCGCGCGGCTGTCCACGCTCCCGGCCGGCAGGCCCCCGCGCAGCAGCGCCAGCGGGTGGGAGCGAACGGTCATTCCAGTGGTGCCGTAGTCGGCGAGCATCGACTCCCAAGGCGACAGCTCGCGCAGTTGCGGCGGTGCCGGCAGGTCGAGTGGCAGCGCGAGCTGCACGCCGCCCGGCACGCTGCGTCCAGGGGTTGCAACACCGAGTTGCCACAGCGCCAGGCGTCGCGGCGAAACGCCCGCCGCGCCCGTGGCGCCCGTGGCGCCCGTCGCGCCCGTGGAGCCCGCCGCTGTCGTGGCATCCGCTACGCCAGCTACGCGGCCGACAAGCGAATCGCACGCTCCCGACCATGCCAGCAGCTCCAGCGACGACGAGTGCGCACCGGCGCGTGAGGCCAGGTCTGAGAGGCTGCGGAAGCGACCACCGTGCTGGCGTGACTGCACCAGCGCCGCGACCTCCTCGCCGCGCACACCGCGGATGTATCCGAGGCCCACTCGCACCTTGGCGCCGGCGTCCATGTTGCACTCGACGTCGCTCTCGTTGACGTCGGGGGCCAGCACCTCGATCCCGCGTCGCTGGGCTTCGTGCACGAGCGCGTCGGGCGGGTAGAAGCCCATCGGCTGCTCGTTCATCAGCGCGCACAGGAACTCCGGCCCGTAATGCACCCGCAGCCATGTCGACTGGTAGGCGAGCAGCCCGAATGCGGCGCCGTGTGCCTTCGGAAAGCCAAAGCCCGAGAAGCCCCGGACCTTCTCGAACACGCGCTCGGCGGTCTGCTGATCGACGCCGTGCAGGCGCTGCGCGCCCGCCACGAAGCGCTTGTGGTGAGCCTCGATCGCCGCCTCGGAGCGCTTGCGGCTCATCGCACGTCGCAGGCCCTCCGCCTCTCCCGGCGAGAAGCCCGCGAACGCGATCGCCACCTCGAGCACCTGGTCCTGGAAGATGATCGTCCCGAGCGTCTCGCGCAGGACGGGCTCTAGCGACGGATGCTCGTACGGGATGCGGTAGCAGGGATCGATTCGCAGTCGCTGACGTCGCTCGATGTACGGGTTGACGGCTCCTCCCTGGATCGGCCCCGGCCGCACGATCGCCACTTGGATCGTGATGTCCTTGAGGTTCTCCGGGCGAGTGCGGCGCAGCGATTGCATCTGCGCGCGGCTCTCGATCTGGAAGACCCCGGTCGTATCGGCGCTCTGGATGCACTCATAGGTCGCCGGATCGTCATACGGGATCCGGCTCAGGTCGATGCGCTGCATACGCGTGCGCGCGATCATCTCGACGCACCGCTCGACCGCCGAGAGCATCCCCAGCCCGAGCAGGTCGATTTTCAGGAAGCCGGCGTCCGAACAGGAGTCCTTGTCCCACTGGACGATCTGACGCCCCTCCATCGCCGCTGGCACGATCGGGCAGCAGTCGATCAATGGGCGCGTGGCGACGATCATCCCGCCGGAGTGCTGGGAGAGGTGGCGAGGCAGTCCGTGCGCCTGCGCCGCCAGCCGCGCCAGCCACAGCCAGCGCCCGCTATGGCGCCGCTTCTCCCCGAACGTGGCCTCGATGTCGTTGGCCACGTTGCGCGAGTCCCAGCCCTCGCTACCTCTGGCCAGCCGCTCGATCTCCCCCGCCGGTAGGCCCAGCGCCTTGCCCAGCTCGCGGATCGCGCCACGCGCGCGGTAAGTGGGGAAAGCCGCCACCAGCGCCGAGCGATCGCGCCCGTAGCGCTCGTGCACGCGGGGAATCAGGGCCGCGCGGATGTCACGCGGGAAGTCGAGATCGATATCGGGCAGCGAGGTCAGCTCCTCGTTGAGGAAGCGGCCGATCATCAGCTCGTTGGCGATCGGGTCGACATGCGAGAGGCCAGTCAGGTAGCAGACGATCGAGGAGACGCTCGAGCCGCGCCCGCGGCCGGGCGGCAGCAGCGAGCGTGGCGAGCCCGGCCCCCCCGCCCTGCCGGCTGCGCCCGCCCCGCGCACTTCGGCTGCTACCTCGCGTGCGAGCTCCAGCATGTCGTGATGCAGCAGGAAGAAGCCAGCGAGCTGCAGCTTCTCGATGATCCGCAGCTCCTCCTGCAGGCGTCCGGCCGCGACCTCGCGCACGGCGCGCGTCGCCGGCGCGTAGCGGTCGTGCAGCCGCGCGCTGCAGAGCTCGGCCAGCTTGGCCATCGCATCCGCTGCCTCAGAGCCCGGGTAGCGGTATCCGAGGTCGCTGCAGAGGTCGAACTGCAGACGGTCGGCCAGCCTCGCGGTCTCGGCGACGGCATCCGGGTGCTCGTGAAAGCGTGCTTCCATCGCCGCCGGCGACGCCATCACGTGACTGAAGTTCCCACGCCGCTGGGGCTCGGAGGCATCGAGGCTCGTGTGCAGGCGAATCGCCACGAACGCGTCTTGCAACGGCGCGCGGCTATGGGCGTGCGCATGCACGTTCCCGGTCGCCACGCATGGCACGCCAAGCGTCGCGGCGAGTCTCTCCAGCCGCCGGTTACGAGCCCGGTCGTCGCACAGGAACGGCCGCTGCAGCTCGACGCGCAGGCGATCCGGCCCGAACGCCTCGCGCAGTGCTCGCAGCGTGAATTCGTCGTGCACGCCGCGCAGGGCGCAGCCGCTGAGACAGACCAGACCTTCCGCGTGGCAGAGCACCTCGGCGAGCGGGATCTGCGCCTGCGCTGGGGGGCCTGGCTGATCGCGCGTGTGGGCGTGCGCGAGCGTTAGGAGCCGGCAGAGGCTTGACCAGCCGCGGGCGTTCTCGACCAGAATGGTCAGATGGCGTCCGTCGTCGAGGTCGATCTCGGCGCCATGGATCGGGCGCAGCCCGAGCGAGCGGGCGCTCACAGCGAACTCCATCGACCCCGACAGGGAGTTGTGGTCGGTCAGCGCGAGTGCGTCATAGCCGCAGCTCAGCGCCGCGGCGACGAGATCGTCGGGAAGCGATACGCCGTCCAGGAACGAGAACGCTGAGTGGCAGTGGAGCTCTACATACATAGCCGAACATATGTTCGGCTATGTAGCGGATGGTTGGGCCAGTAGGAGCGGATCGTTGGCGCAGTGCTGGTCAGTATCCGGCGCGTCGCCGGAGCTGGGCGGGCGCGGATTCGTGCCTGCCGGAGACGGCGGCGGCGCGCGCAACGGTCGCCGCATACTCCTCGCAGGCGCGCTGCTCGCGGTCGAGCTCTTCGAGGTAAGCGGCGTACCGGAGCGGCTTTTCAATGCGCTTCGAGCCAGACCAGGCGGTGTACGCGCTCTGGACGCAGTCGGCATGCTTGTGCCACTCGACATAGGCGGCGACGACCTCGTCCAGTTGCTGAGCGTTTAGCGAGAGTGTTGCCATGCCAGAGTAATCGGCCGGAGGGCTTCATTGCTTAGAGCGCGCCCTTAGGGCGCCTTAGAGCCTGTCCGAATTACCCAGTGTGCGGCTGGCGAGCGCCGGACCAAGCGAGACGGTGCGGGCTGATCGGGCGCTTTGGCGTGGTGGTGGCGTGCCTCGAGCCACCAGTCGGGGCGCGCGGTGGCTTGCTGGAGGGCGCAGCAACCCCGGATCGGCCGGATCGACGCTCGCCTGGGAGATCTCCTCGACCGCCCCGAGGCTCGCTGGGGAGATCTGCTCGACCGGCCCCGGGGCGAAGACTGCTATGAAGCTGTTGAGCAACCCAAAGCGGCGGTGTCTTTGGCGGTTTTGGCTCTCGAGCAGCTCTACGAGAGCCACGGACCAAAAACGGCTCAGCCGACCCCGGTTTGGGTTATCCAGCATGCGATCGGCAGCGTTCGCGCCGCCTTCCGGGAGTTGGGCGAAAAACGTCGCGCATTTCGTCGTTTTTCGCCCAGGCCCTGCATATGCATAAGATGCACGCTGGTGAGGGCCGCTCATCTACCAGAGCACTATTAGGCTTTTCTCCGAATTCTCACCAGAATGTCACCGACTGTGGCGGCGTCGAAGCCATGACTGGTCCGAGCACTCGCCGGGTTGGGTTCGCAGCCCCACCGGAAAGCTGCATTAGACTGCTGGCGTGCTGATCCTCCCCCCCGGTCATGCCCAGGCAGTGAACAATCGCAGGCGCCTGGCTGGCGGCGAGCGGCGGACCGTCGTGCTCGTCGGCATCGTCGCCGCAGTGCTGGTCGGCCTGGCGCTGTTCTCGCTCACGAGCGGCGCGGAGAAGCCGGCCAAGGGCTGCATCAACGTGACGGTGCAATCCTCGCTGGGTGGGCAGGTGATGGCAGGCTGCGGCGCGACCGCCCGCTCGATGTGTGCGTCGGTCGGCGCTCCCGGCGGCTACGTCGGGGAGCTCGCCTCGGTCGTCGGCGCGCAGTGCCGCAAGCAGGGGATCAAGGTCGGCTAGTGGACCATCCTGCAATTCCCGTCCCGCTGCCGTTCGAGCAGCCCACGGCAGGGCACTCGCGATGAGCGATCCGGCAGCGTTCCGCGCGCAGTTCCCGATCGTCGAGCGCGGCGCGTACCTGAACGCCGGCACCGAGGGCCCCGTGCCGGAGGCCGCTCGATTGGCGGTCCGCGGACGTGTCGATCGCGACGTCACCGCCGGACGGATCGGGCGTGAGTACTTCAACGAGGTCCTCGCGCTAGCGCAGCGCGCACGCGCTGGCTACGCGGCCGTGCTGGGCGCCGGACCCTCCGAGGTGGCGCTTACCGGGTCCACCACCGACGGGCTCAATACGGTGCTCGGCGGCCTGCGCCTGCGGGCGGGGGACGAGATCCTTACCAGCGACGAGGAGCATCCCGGACTGCTCGGCCCGCTGCGCCTGGCCCGCGCGCGGCAAGACGTCTCGATCAGGGTCGTGCCATTCGCCGAGATCGCCGGCGAGGTGCGTCCCGAAACGCGCCTGGTGGCGTGCTCGCACGTTTCCTGGGTGAACGGGAGCGTGCTCGACACCGCCTCGCTGCGCAGCACGGGTGTGCCCCTTCTGCTCGACGGCGCCCAGGCGCTCGGGGCGATCCCGGTGGATGTGAAGGCGCTCGGGTGCGACTTCTACGCCGCTTCTGGCCAGAAATGGCTGTGCGGCCCCGAGGGCAGCGGCTGCCTGTACGTGCGCCCCGACCGCCTCGACGAGCTCGAGCCCCCCTGGCCTTCGTTCGGCACGCTCGCCGATCACGACGATCCCCTGAACTCGGGTCTAGCCGAAGGTGTCAAACGACTCGACCACGGCTTCCCTTCGGGCATCAGCAGCGCCTGGGCGGTCGCTTCGCTCGGGGTCCTTCGGGACGCTGGCTGGGACTGGATTCACACGCGCGCCAGCACGCTTGCCGGACGCCTGGCCACGCTGCTCGCGGAGCAGGCGCTCGAGGTTGCTCCGCGCGGGAGCTCGACCCTGGTCTCGTGGTCGCACCCTGATCCCGGCATGGAGGTCGAGCGGCTCGCCGCCTGCGGATTCGCGGTCAGGAGTATCCCGATCGGCGGTCTCGTGCGCGCCTCGGTTGGCGCCTGGAACAGCGAGGATGAGATCGAATCGCTCGCTGACAGCGCATCTGCCTGACAGCTCACCGGCCGCCAACGCGCGGAGCCCGCCGCACGCCTGAACGAGCAGCTGCCAAACAGCTATATTATCGAGCGTTGCTGGATTGCGCTTCTCGGCCCCTGCGGTCTGCAGCCCTCCTGCGTCCTGTATGAGCGTGCTGCGGGTGGCGGACCCCTTCAGCGTCGCCGCAGCCATTCGGCGAGGAGCGGGTCGATGAGCTGCGCGCCGCGGGAGAGCCTGAGCAGATGGCCCTGGTCGGCGAGGCGGTCGGCGGCGGTGGCGAGCGCTTTGCGGCTGACGCGATGCTCGGCGGCGAGCGCTCGGCTGGTCGGAGCGACTCCATCGGCGACGGCCGCGAGAACCGCTCGGTCAAACGCTCCGAGCTCCTGCCAGAGCGCCTGATGCGCCGGCGCGGTCCGCGCCAGCGCGTCCACGATCACGGCGTCGGCGAGCGCTGGGGTGGACGTCTGACCGGCGGCGAGGCGGTCAGCGAGCAGGTAGGCGAGCAGCATCGTTCGCTGCGGATGCCCGCCAGCGAAGACGACGAGCTGCCCGAGGGCCTCGCCGCCGTCGAGCTCCTCTTGCTCGAACCTGGCAGCTAGGTCAGCGATCGTCTGCTCCGGTGGGAGCGGCCCGAGGGTCAGCGGGTCCGCCTGTCCGAAGAACGGTCGCTCGCGCGCTTCGAACAGCTCGCGCATCATTGAGGGCTCCGACCCGGCGAACACGTACGCGGCGGCATCGCCGTGATATTGGATGCGGGAGCGCAGGAGGCCGTCGAGGTCTCGGCGGGCGACCAGAAGCTCCTGGAACTCGTCGAACACGACGAGCGTGGAGGCGCTGTCGCGCTCGAACAGGGTGAGCGGCAGGTCCAGCAGCCGTTCCAGCACCGTCTCGGCGGCGGTCGCGTCCGGGGTCGCGGAGGGCCGGGAGCCGAGCGTGACCGTTGGGCCCGTCGCGGACATGGTGACGCCGAGCCGTCCGAGCAGGCCGGACAGATGCGATCTCATCCAAGATGCGTCGAGATCCCCGTAGGCGGCGGCGACGCGACGAGCGACGTCGGTGAAGTCGGCGATGCCGTACAGGTCGACGTGGACGGTTCGCCAACCGACCTGCTGTAACTGGGCGGCATGCGCGAGCAGCAGGCTGGTCTTGCCGTATCTACGGGGCGCGACGAGCCGGACGTTCACGCGGTCGCCGGCGCGGCGGCCGAGCAGGGCGAGCTCGCCCTCGCGGTCGATGAGCAGCTCGGGTGCAACCGGGCCCTCGAACGGGAACGGTGTTCCCTGGCGACGCGCTCGACCCGACATCCGCAAACATGGTACCCGATGTAGAGACCAACTGGTCTCCGTAAGAGAGCCTAGGGCTGGCTGGATTGGTCAGGCGGTCCGGCGAGACCACCACAACCCGCACGACCTCAACGCTGCGATCCATCGGCTCCACGGACGGGAGCGTAACCGCAGCCCACGCAACCCACGCGAACCGGCCGACGCGCGAATCGCCGGCTGGAAGTGGTTTGCCCGCGAAGGCGACGCGGGCCGGATCAGCCCAGCAGGTCGCGCGTCAGCGCGATGTAGCTGTCGGTCGCGAACCCGAGGTCACGAACGTCGATCCGCTCGTTGGCGCCGTGCACGAGTGGCGAGCCCTCCAGTAGTGGCTGGTGGCGTTGCGGGAAGAAGCCGTAGGCGACGCATTCGGGAAACGCGTCGCGGAACCATCGCGAGTCGGAGAAACCGGGCAGGATCAGCGGTACAGCGGCTGCGCCCGGGTCGACGCGCTCGATCAGGCGCTCGATCGCGTCCATCAGCGGCGTGTCCACCGGTGAGCTGTTGCCGACGATGGTCTCGGTGAAGGTCAGCTCGAGCGTGTCCAGGTAGTCGCCCAGCACCTCTGCGACCCGCGCCCGCGTGAGCTCCTCTCCCAGCCCCGGGGGGACTCGGCAATCGATCTTCAGCTCAGCCCTGGCGGGGATCACGTTGACCTTGTCCGAAGCATGGATCTTGGTCGGCGCCAGCGTGACCCCGAGCATCGCCTCGATCAGCGCGCCGAGCGCTGGCTCGCCGGCGGCGATCCGCGTGATCGCCGCCACCGGATCCGCGGGGTCCTCGCCCAGTGCCGCAAGCAAGGCTGCCGGCGCCTCGGTCACGTCATAGGACGGCTGGGCGCGCGCAAGCTGGGTCAGCACCGGCCCGAGCTTGACCAGCGCGTTGTCGCCGCCGCGCGGTAGCGAGGCGTGACCCGCGGTACCGTGCGCGGTCAGCGTGAAGCGGAAGATGCCCTTCTCGGCGCAGCAAACGCCGTAGCGGCGCTTGGCGCCGTACTCGAACACGGCGCCGGCGCCCTCGTTGATCAGGAGGTCGGCGCGGACCTTGTCGGGATGGTGGCGCGTCAGCCACTGGGCGCCGAGCTCGCCGCCCGTCTCCTCATCGGCGACGAATACCAGCTTCAACTTGCCACGCGCAGGGCGCCACCCGGCGTGCGCGAGCACCGCCCCGGCGACTGCCTCGGCCGCTACCTGCGACTTCATGTCGAGCGCGCCGCGACCCCAGAGATACCCGTCGGCGAGATCGCCCGACCAGGGATCGTGCTTCCAGTCCGCCGCGTCTGCAAGCACGGTGTCGACATGCCCGAGGTACACGAGCGTCGGTCCCGGCACGCCACTGTCGAGCGTCGCGATCAGGTTGGCGCGCGCTCCGGTGTGGCCGAGGATCTCGGTCTCGAAGCCGGCCTCCGAGACGTACGCGTCGAGGTACTCGATCGCGGGGCGCTCGTTCCCGGGAGGGTTGACGGTGTTGAACCGGATCAGTGCCTGCAACAGTTCGGTGGTCTGTAGCTGCGTGTCGGGCATCGCTTGCTTAGGAAGACTAACGAGCGGCTAGGATGGGCTCGTGGACGAGGGTCAACCGATTTCCTACCTCGAGCTCTCGCATCACGTGCCGGTGTACGCATCGGACGGCCGCGAGGTCGGCAGCGTTCATCACGTCGTCTCGGCGCCGGCCGAGGACATCTTTCACGGCATCGTGATCAAGGTTCCCGATGGGCTGCGGTTCATCGCCGCCGCCGACATCGCTTCGCTGCACGAGGGTGGCGTCGACCTGCGGATCGACAGCTCCGCCGTCGCCAACGCACCGTTTCCGCACGGCGCCGCGCCCGCCTGGCACGACCGCGAGCCTGGCGTGAAGCCCTCGACCTGGAAGCACGTGCTGGGCATGTTCACGGGCGCCGATCCACACGCGGGCAGCTGGACCAAGGAAGACTGAGTGCCCGAGGCGGCTGACGATCTCGCGCTCGCGCTGGCGCTGGCGGACATCGCCGACGCGCTCACGATGAAGCGCTACCGCGCGAGCGACCTGGCGATCGAGACCAAGGCCGACCTGACGCCGGTGACCGAATCCGATCGCGCGGTCGAGTTGGCGCTGCGTGAGCGCATCACCGTCGCACGGCCGGCTGACGCCGTGATCGGCGAGGAGTACGGCGCCAGCGCGGGCGCGCACGCGCGCAGCTGGATCCTTGACCCGATCGACGGCACCAAGAGCTACGTGCGCGGGGTGCCGACGTGGTCGACGCTGATCGGCTTGCAGGTCGACGGCGAGATCACCACCGGCGTCGTCTCGATGCCGGCGCTCGGACGCCGCTGGTGGGCAAGCCGCGGTGCCGGTGCGTTCGCCGACGGCCGTTCGATCCATGTCTCGGCGGTGCCGGCGCTGGCGCAGGCGCAGCTCGCCTGGAGCGGGATCGAGGACTGGGATGAAGTCGGCCGGCTCGACGCGATCATCGCGCTCGGCCGCGCCTGCTGGCGTACTCGCGGAATTGGCGACGCATGGCAGTACATGCTCGTCGCCGAGGGCGCTGCCGAGATCGCTCTGGACCCAGTGGTCAGCGTCTGGGACCTGGCGGCGCTCAAGGTGATCATCGAGGAGGCCGGGGGGCGCTTCACAGACCTTGCCGGGGTCGATACGATTGCAGGCGGCTCCGGGATCGCTAGCAACGGCCTGGTCCACGACGCCGCGCTGGCGCTCGTCGGGACCCGCGCGTCAGCGCGAGTCGTCGGCCCCTGAGTAATCGCACGCTCTGAGCACTCGGCAGGCCGGCTCGCGCGCAGTGAAGTCTGCACCCGGCCGTCCGGGTGATCAGCAGTGAAAGTCGGCGATCGCCCAACGGCCGCGGTTGCGCGCGAGCCGAAACGTTTGCCGCAGGACCGCCCGGTGCGCCCCATACTTCGGTCATGGACCACCTGTTCGGTGACGACGGCTCACCCCCGCCGGCGCCGGGCGCCGGCGCAACTCGCTGACATGCCGCTGGCGACGCGTATGCGCCCCTCGACGCTCGCGGATTTCGTCGGCCAGCGGGAGCTGCTCGCGCCCGGCTCGGCGCTGCGGCACGCGATCGAGCACGGTCATCCACACTCGATGATCCTGCACGGGCCGCCCGGCTCCGGCAAGACCACACTGGCGCGGATCGTCGCCACGGCCGCCAGCGCGGCGTTCGAGGAGGAGAGTGCGGTGCAGGCCGGACGTGCCGAGGTGCGGGCCGTCGTGCAGCGCGCACGCGAGCGCCGGCACGCCGGCACCGGGGCAGGCCGCGACGGGCGCGGCGTGCCGACGATCTTCTTTCTCGACGAGATCCACCGCTTCAACAAGGCTCAGCAGGATGCGTTGCTGCCGGCCGTGGAGGACGGGCTGATCACGCTGATCGGAGCCACGACCGAGAACCCGTACTTCGAGGTCAACTCGGCACTGCTTTCGCGTACGCGCGTGTACGAGCTGCAGGCGCTCGGGCCAGACGAAGTTCGGGTCCTGCTCGACCGCGCCGTGCAGCGAGGCGAATGCGGCGTCGGGCAGACGATCGATCCCGAGGCACTCGACTACGCCGCCCAGTGGACCGCCGGAGATGCGCGCGCGGCGCTGAACGGACTGGAGCTTGCGTGCGAGGCGGCCGGCCCAGGTGCGGCGGTCGCCGTCGAGCACGTCCGCGACGCCTTGCAGCAACGAGCGCTTCGCTACGACCGCCAGGCCGACAACCATTACGACACGATCTCGGCCTGGATCAAGGCCACGCGCGGCTCTGATCCCGACGCTTCGCTGTACTACCTGGCGGTGATGCTCGAGGGCGGCGAGGACCCCCGCTTCATCGTCAGGCGGATGGTGATCCTCGCCTCGGAGGACATCGGCAATGCCGACCCGCAGGCGCTCGTGGTCGCCACCGCCGCCGCCGCCGCGGTCGAGCACGTCGGGCTCCCGGAATGCCAGTTCGCGCTCGCCCAGGCGGCGATCTACCTGTCGCTGGCGCCCAAGTCCGACCATGCCAAACGCGCCGTGTCCGCCGCGCGCGCCTTCATCCGCGAGCGCGGGTCCCAGCCGCCGCCGCCACACCTCCGTTCCTCCACCCGGAGCGACGGCGCCTACGACAACCCGCATCGCCACCCGGGACACGTCTGCGCCCAGGAACTGGCGCCCGCCAGCGCCGTCGGGGCCCGGTTCTACGAGCCCGACGAAGCCGAGGCCGCGCTGCGCGAGCGGCTGGCGCAAATCCGCCGCGCCCGCGGGCGCGGCGACTAGCGAGCCTGGTCGAAAAACGCGTCGTATATCGTCGTTTTTCGCCCAGCCTCCGGTCCAGTCAATCGCGCTAGTCTCAGACCCGGTGTCAACGGTCACCGCAACGGCGCAGCTCGAGTCGTTCAATCCGGCGACTGGCGAGCTGCTGGGAGCAGTGCCGATCACGCCGCGCGACGAGGTTGCCGGCGTCGTCGACGCCGTGCTGGAGGTGCAGCCGTTCTGGGCGCAGCTGACGCTCGCCGACCGCGCCCGCTACATGGAGCGCGCCGGTCAGGTGCTGCTCGACGAAGCCGACGCGGTCCGTGACCTGATCTCGAGCGAGCAGGGCAAGCCGCGCAACGAGGCGTTCGCGATGGAGGTCCTGCCGACGATCGACTCGCTGCGCTGGATCGCCCGCCACGCTCCGAAGCTGCTGGCCGAAGAGAAGATCGGCATGTCGCAGGCCTACCTCGCCTTGAAGAAGTCCGCGTTCAGCTACGAGCCGCTCGGCGTGATCGGCGTGATCGCGCCATGGAACTACGCCTGGTCGATCCCGTTCGGCGAGGTGGCGCTGGCGCTGATGGCCGGCAACGGCGTCGTGCTGAAGCCGGCGACGCTGACGCCGCTGCTCGGCGAGCGGATCGTGCACGTGTTCGAGCGTGCCGGCGTACCCGAAGGGCTTGTGCGCACGGTGCACGGCCCCGGCACCGGTCACGCGCTGGTCCGCGCGCACGTCGCCAAGGTGTTCTTCACCGGCTCGGTCCCGACCGGACGCGGCGTCGGCGAGGAGTGCGCGCGCCAGTTCAAGGGCTCGGTGCTCGAGCTCGGCGGCAAGGACCCGATGATCGTGCTCGCCGACGCGAACGTCGAGCACGCGATCTCGGGGGCGCTGTGGGCCGGGTTTGCAAACGCCGGGCAGAGCTGCGCCGGGGTCGAGCGCGTGTATGTGATGCGCGAGGTCGCGCAGCGGTTCATCGCGGGAGTCGTCGCGGGTGCGCAGGGCCTGCGCGTCGGCGATCCGCTGCAGTGGGATACCGAGATCGGCCCGATGACCTCCGGCGAGCAGTACGAGATCGTCAAGGAGCTGGTCGACGATGCCGTCGCGCACGGCGCAAGGCTGCGCTGCGGTGGCCCCGTGCACGGCCCGCCCGGGTTCGACCAGGGCGACTACTACGCGCCGGCCGTTCTGACCGACGTGACGCACGAGATGCGGATCATGCACGAGGAGATCTTCGGCCCGGCGCTGCCGATCGTGGTCGTCGACAGCGAGGACGAGGCGGTGCGGCTGGCCAACGACTCGGTCTTCGGCCTCGGCGCCTCGGTCTGGACGGCCGACCGCGCCAAGGGCGAGCGGATCTCCCGCGAGCTGCAGGCGGGCATGGTCTGGATCAACGACCACATGTTCAGCCACGGCGCCTGCCAGACCCCGTGGGGCGGCGTCAAGGAATCAGGTCTCGGGCGCACCCACTCCAAGTTCGGTCTGTACGAGTGCGTCAACGTCAAGCTCCGCGTGTGGGAGCCCTCGCTGATCCGCAACCCGTGGTGGCACCCGTACGACAAGACCGTCGGGTCGGCCCTGCGACAGGTGGCTGCGATCCTCTACGGCCGGCCGTCGATCCGGCTGAGCGCGGTACGGCAGGGGTTCGTGCCGTTCATGCGACTCACCTGGCGGATCGTTCGCGAGTCGCTCAAAGCCCGCCGCTAGCGCTGGTCCGTAACCGATTCCTGGAGATTCGCGCCAGCGAATCTCCAGGACGCGCGTTAGCGCGTCCCGCGCTCTACGCTTAGCCCGAGATGCCCGCTCAGGCTTACAACGGCAAGCCGTGCGTGTGCCAGTACCGGCGCGGGATCTGCGACGAGTCGTGCGTGGCGGACATGCTGTCCTCGCCGTTCTACATGGCGGCGGTGCGGCTCAAGGGGCGCCGCTGCCTGGTCGTCGGCGGCGGCGAGGTCGGGCTGGAGAAAGTCGAGGGACTGCTGGCCTGCGACGCGCGCGTGACGCTGATCGCGCCCCGCGCCCACCCGGAGCTGATCCAGCTGGCGCTCGAAGGCTCGCTCCGCTGGGAGCAACGGCCCTACGAGCGCGGCGACCTCGACGGCTGCCTGCTGGTGATCGCCGCCACCGACGACAGCGAGGTAAACATCGGCGTGTTCGAGGACGCCGATGCCCGCGCGATGCTCGTCAACGTCGTCGACGTGCCGCCGCTGTGCAGCTTCATCGTGCCGGCGGTCGTGCGCAGCGGCCCGCTCGCGATCGCGATCTCGACCGCAGGCGCTTCGCCGGCGCTCGCCAAGCGCATGAGGCGCGAGATCGAAGCGCGCTTCGGCGAGCCCTACGCGATGCTGGCGGTTCTGCTCAACAGCGCCCGCGGCTGGGCGAAGGCGACGCTGCCCACCTACCAGGACCGCAAGGCGTTCTTCGAGTCGATTGTCAACGGCGAGCCGGATCCGATCGAGCTGCTGCGGGCGGGCGACATGCGCGGCGTGCAGGAGCTCGTGATCGCCGCCCAGCGCGCCCATGTGCCCGCATAGCGCACTTGCGATGCCGAGATGACGGACGCGCGCCCGCAGACCCAGCAGCTGACCCACCTCGACGAGCACGGCCGCGCCCGCATGGTCGACGTCTCCGAGAAGCCCGCAAGCGACCGGCGCGCGAGCGCGCGCGCCGTCGTGCGCGTGTCGGCGAGCACCGCCGCCGCGGTGGCGGCGGGCAACGCGCCCAAGGGCGACGTGATCGGGGTCGCGCGGATCGCGGGAATCCAAGCGGCCAAGCGGACCTCCGAGCTGATCCCCCTGTGTCACCCGCTGGCGCTGACGTTCGTCGGCGTCGAGGCACGCGTCGACGTGGACGCCGGCGAGATCGAGTTGATCGCGCAGGCGCGCACGAGCGGGCCGACCGGCGTCGAGATGGAGGCGCTGACCGCCGCCACGGTCGCGGCGCTGACCGTCTACGACATGATCAAGGGGATCGAGCGGGGCGCCGAGATCGTCGAGGTGAGGTTGCTGGAGAAGTCCGGCGGGCGCTCTGGCGACTGGCGCCGATAAGCGCGGGTGCCCCGGCGGGTGCCCTGAGGGCGTGCGGGTGCCCTAACCTCAAAGCCGATGAAGACGGCGATCCTCACCGTCTCGACGTCCGTCGCAGCCGGGGCGAGCGAGGACCGTTCGGGCCCGGTGCTCTGCGAGCTGGCGCGCGCAGCCGGCGCGCAGCTGGTCGCGCGGGCGGTGCGCAGCGACGACCGCGGGGCGATCGAGACCTGGTTGCGCGAGCAGATCGCCGCCGGCGTGGCGCTGATCCTCACCACCGGCGGCACCGGCTTCACGCCAGACGACGTCACCCCGGAGGCGACCCGCGCCGTGATCGAGCGCGACGCCCCCGGCCTGGCGGAGGCGATGCGCGCGCAGTCGCTGCGCCAGACGCCGATGGGGATGCTGTCGCGGGGCGTGTCGGGGATCGCGGGAAACACGCTGATCGTCAACTTCCCGGGCAGCCCGAAGGCCGTGCGCGAGTGCTTCGGCGTGATCGCGCCGGTGCTGGAGCACGCGATTGCGACCCTGCAGCGTGCGCCTGGGCAGACAGTTGAGCACTGATGGGCCGCCGGCCGGCACGGCGCAGCCGGCCGGCGGCAAGCAAACCACCGGCGCCGGCGCGCCGGCGATCGCGCTGGTCGGGGTCACCCGCCACTTCGGCGAGCGCACGGCGCTGCGCGACGTCTCGCTGGAGGTCCCGGCGGGCGCGACGCTGGCGGTCCTGGGGCACAACGGCGCCGGTAAGTCGACCCTGTTGCGGATCCTGGCGACGCTGCTGCGCGCGCACGCGGGCCGCATCTCGCTGCTCGGCGAGGAGCTGCCGCGGGGCGCCTGGAAGGTGCGCGGCCGGCTCGGGCTGCTCGGCCACGAGCCGCTGCTCTACCGGGACCTGACCGGGCGCGAGAACCTGCGCTACCACGCGCGCCTGCACCGGGTGTCGAGCGCACGCGTCGAGGAGGTGCTCGAGGCCGTGCAGATGGATCAGCGGGCCGATGACCCGGTGCGGTTGCTGAGTCGCGGCATGGTGCAGCGCCTGGCGGTGGCGCGGGCCGTGCTGCACCAGCCGAGCCTGCTGCTGCTGGACGAGCCGCGCTCGAACCTCGACCCCGCGGCCGCCGAGCTGGTCGCGCCCCTGATCGGGCGCGCCAGTGGCACCACGCGCGTGATCACCAGCCACGATCCGCAGGCGGCGCTGGCCGAGGCCGACCTCGTGCTGACGCTGCGCGGTGGCCGCGCGACCTTCGTCGGGACGCCGGCGGCGCTCGACGCGAGCATGCTGCGGGAGTTGTACGCGTGAGCGCGACGCTCGCGGTCCTGCTGGCGGAGCGCTACGCGTGAGCGCGACGCTTGCGGTCCTGCGCAAGGATCTGCTGCTGGAGTTGCGCACGTTCGAGACGGTGCCGGCGATGGTGCTGTTCTCGGTGAGCACCTTCGTGATCTTCCACTTCGGGCTCAACCAGCCGTCGATCAGCGGCCAGCTGGCCGCGGGCGTGCTGACCGCGACGCTGCTGTTCGCGGCGATGCTGGCGATCAACCGCCTGTTCGTGGCCGAGCGTGAGCAGGGCGGCTTCGACGCGTTCCTGCTGGCGCCGGTGGATCGCAACGCGATGCTGGCGGCCAAGGCGACCGCGCTGTTCGTGTTCCTGACGGTGCTCGAGGTGATCGCCGTGCCGGCGTTTGCGCTGTTCCTGCTGGCACGCTCGCTGCCGGCGATCGTGCCAGGGCTGGCGCTCGTGCTGGTGCTCGCGAACGTCGCCTTCGCGGCGATCGGGACGCTGGTCTCGGCAATCGCCGTGCAGAGCCGGGCGCGTGACCTGATCGGCCCGATCGTGGCGCTGCCGTTGCTGCTGCCGGCGCTGATCGCGACCGCGCGCGGGATCGGTCCTGTGCTGCGCGCGCACGGCTCCAGCGCCCCACCCGGTAAATGGCTGGCGGTCCTGGCTCTTTATGATGTAGTGAACGTCCTCGTCGCTTACGCGGTGTTCGATTTCCTGCTGGAGGACTGAGCCGCCTTGAACCCCCATGGCCGCCATCTACGCGGCCTCTCGATTGCTACAGCCATCACGCTCACGGTCGCGTACGCGCTCGTGTTCTTCTACGCGCCGCAGGACGCGACGCTCGGTTTCATCCAGAAGATCTTCTACCTGCACGTGCCGCTGGCGATCGTGTCACTGTCCGGGTTCGTGCTCGGCGGTGCGCTCGCGATCGGCTATCTGCGTACCGGCGAGCGGATCTGGGACATGCGCTCGTATTGCGCGATCCACATGTCGCTGATCTTCTCGGTCGGCGGTCTGATCACCGGCTCGATCTGGGCAAAGGGATCGTGGGGGCACTGGTGGGTCTGGCAGGAGCCGACGCTGGTCTCCTACCTGATCGTGATCCTGCTGTTCGCGACCTACCAGCCGATGCGCTTCTCGATCGAGGATCCCGAGCGCCAGGCGCGCTATGCGAGCGTGTTCGCGGTGCTCGCCGGGGCGTTCGTACCGCTCAACTTCATCGCCGTGCGCCTCTCGGCCGAGTACGTGCACCCGCGCATCCTCAACCTCGAGGGCGGCAACCTGCCGGGCTCGATGGCGCTCGCTTTCTACGTCTCGCTGCTGGGGATCGGACTGCTGTTCGCGACGCTGATGAAGTACGAGATGGCGGCCAAGACGGCACGGATGGAGACGCGGCGCTTGCGCCGGATGCTGCGCGGCGACGACGATCTACGGCCGCTGCGCCGAAGCGCTGCCCCGTCATGACGCTGTTCGCGGCACCGGAGCTGACGCTGCACCAGTCGGTCAAGTTCGTGGCCGGCGCCTACATCGTTTTCCTCGCGATCATCCTCACCTACGTCGTGATCATGGCCGTGCGCCAGCGGCGCACCGAGCGCGCCCTGGTCGAGTTGCGACGGGAGCTGCTGGCGCGCGAGCAGGACGAGCAGCGCCGGCAGGAGCAGGACAAGGACCCCGTCCGGTGACCGACGTACTCGCGATCGGGGTCTCGCACAAGACTGCGCCGGTCGAGGTGCGCGAGCGCCTGGCCCTGCCCGAGGCGCGCATCGCGGAGTTCCTGCGTGACCTGCGCGGCACGGCGGAGATCCAGGAGGCGGTCGCGCTCTCGACCTGCAACCGCACCGAGCTGTACCTGGTCGCCAGCGACCCGGTCGAGGCCGAGAGCACGGTGCTGTCGATGCTCGCGAGGCACGCCGGGATCCCCCCGACCGGCCTCGTCGGCGCGATCTACTCCCATCGCAACTGCGACGCCGCGCGGCACCTGTATCGCGTGACCGCGGGGCTCGAGTCGATGATCGTCGGTGAGGCCGAGATCCAGGGGCAGGTCAAGCGAGCCTACGACACCGCGCTCACGCGCGAGACCGTCGGGCCGCTCACCAACCACCTGTTCAAGGCGGCCCTGGCGACCGGCAAGCGGGTTCGCACCGAAACCGCGATCGGCGAGCGGCGGATCAGCCTGTCGTCAGTGGCGGTGACGCTCGCCTGCGAGCTGCTGGGGGATCTCGACGGGCGCGAAGTGGTAATCATCGGGACCGGCGAGATGGGCGAGCTCACCGCGCGGGCACTGTCGGAGAACGGCGGCCGGACGCTGTTCGTCGCGACCCGCCGCCGCGAGCGGGCCGACAGCCTGGCGCAGTCCTACGGCGGCCGCAGCGTCAGCTTCGACGAGCTGCCGCAAGCGATGCTGCGCGCCGACGTGCTGGTCGCCGCCACCGCTTCACCGCACGCGCTGATCGAGGCGCGCGAGCTGAACCAGGTGATGGCGGCCCGCGCCGGACGCCCGATGCTGCTGATCGACCTCGCGGTGCCGCGCGACGTCGACGCCGAGTGCGCCGAGATCGATGGCGTCTCGCTGTACGACATCGACGACCTGCAGGCCGTGGTCGCCCGTAACCGCCAGGTCCGCCAGGCCGAGGCACGCAAGGCGGAGGGGATCATCGAGGAAGAGATCCAGCACTTCGCCGCGTGGCTTGGCTCGCTCGAGGTACGCCCGACGCTGGCGGCCCTGCGCTCGCACGGGCAGGCGATCGCGACGCAGCTAATCCGGGAGAACGAGGGCAAGTGGGAGTCAGCCTCAGAGCGCGACCTCGAGCGGATCAATGCACTTGCGCACGCCGTCGTCAACCGGCTCCTGCACCACCCCACCTCGCGGCTCAAGGAGCTGCGCGACGACCGCGTGCATGCGCGCATGGCGATGGTGCGCGACCTGTTCGAGCTCGAGGTCGACGAGGAGCGGGCGATCCGGGTGAGCGATCGCGCGGCTGGTCGCGAGCCCGAGCCCAGGCCCGGGCCCCAGCTCGAGCCCGAGTCGCGAGCCGCTGGCGGCGGGTGTGCCCCGCCCGGACGCGAGCCCGAGTCGCGCGCCGCTGGCGCCGGGTGTGCCCCGCCCGGACGCGAGCCCGAGCGGCTGGCGGAGGTGCACAGGATCGGCGAGCGCGCCCGCTGATGGGTGAGCGCGGGGGCGGCTGATGCGAATCGGGACGCGCGGCAGCGCGCTTGCGCTCACGCAAGCCCGATGGGTCGCGCAGCGGCTCGGCGAGAACGCCGAGCTGGTCGTGATCACGACCGCCGGCGACCGCGCGCAGCGGCTAGCGGACAAGTCGCGTTGGGTGTCCGAGCTCGAGCAGGCGCTGCTCGAGGGGCGCATCGACGTCGCCGTGCACTCGGCCAAGGATGTCCCGGCGGAGCTGGCGAGCGGGCTTTCGCTGGTTGCGATCCCGGCGCGCGAGGATCCCCGCGACGCGATCTGCGGCGCGCGATCGCTGGACGAGCTCGGCGCGGGCGCGCGCGTCGGCACCAGCAGCCTGCGTCGCGCGGCGCAGCTGCGGGCGCTGCGAGACGACCTGATCGTGGAGCCCGTGCGCGGCAACGTCGACACGCGGCTGCGCAAGCTCGCCGAAGGCCAGGTCGACGCGCTCGTGATCGCGATGGCAGGGCTACGGCGGCTCGGTCGGCAGGAGGCCGCCGGTGGCACGCTCGACGGCCTCGTGCCGGCGGCCGGTCAGGGTGCGCTGGCACTCGAGGCGCGTCCGGGGGTGATCCCGGCGGCGCTGCTGGATGCGCTCCACGATCCCGATACGGCCGCCTGCGTGGCGGCCGAGCGCGAGCTCACGCGTGCGCTCGGCGCCTCGTGCAACACCGCCGTCGGCGCCCATGCGCGCATCGCGGGCGACGGGCTGCTGGAGCTGCACGCATGGGTGGGCCTGCCGGACGGGTCGCAGTGGATCGCCGACCGGCTGATCGGATCGGGCTTGTCGCTGGGCGTGGAGGTCGCGTCGCGGTTGCGCGCGGCCGGCGCCGACGAGCTGCTGCGCGCCGCCGAGCGCGAGGCTGTGCAGGCCGCCGAGCGCGAGGCTGCGCAGGGCGCCGCGCGCGCGGCTGCGCAGGGCGCCCAGCGCGCGGTGAAGCGTCAACTGCAGCCAGAGGCTGGCAGTCAAGTTCAGCCTGAGGCCGCGGGCGGGTCGCCGGCGTGACGGTGTATCTCGTCGGGGCCGGCCCCGGGGATCCTGGGTTGATGACGGCCCGCGCCCTGGAGCTGATCGCGGCGGCTGACGTGATCGTCTACGACCGGCTGATCCCCGATACGGCCCTCGATGGCGCCCGCGCCGACGCCAAGCTGCTCTACGCCGGCAAGGAGGGTGGTGCCGCTTCGACGCGCCAGGCCGACATCGACCGTCTGCTCTGCGAGCACGGCAGGCTCGGCCTGGAAGTGGTGCGGCTGAAGGGCGGCGACCCGTTCGTGTTCGGCCGCGGCGGCGACGAGGCGGAGGCACTGCAAGCCGCCGGCATCCGCTATGAGGTCGTGCCCGGCGTG
Organism: uncultured Solirubrobacterales bacterium; assembly: GCA_963709135.1. GTDB lineage: Bacteria > Actinomycetota > Thermoleophilia > Solirubrobacterales > Solirubrobacteraceae > Palsa-465. The sequence goes on from CAVPVI010000023.1 coordinate 654,059, forward strand.
ACCGCCGGGATCGCCGCGGCCGCCTACGCGGGCATCCCCGTGACCCATCGCGAGGCCGCCAGCGCGGTCGCGTTCCTGACCGGTCACGAGGATCCCGACAAGCCGGGTGCCGGGCTCGACTGGCGCGCGCTCGCGGCCTTCCCGGGAACGCTCGTGGTCTACATGGGAGTACGCCAGCTTGGCGCGATCGCGCAGCGGCTGATCGAGGGTGGGCGCTCGCAGGACGAGCCGGCGGCGCTCGTGCGGCGCGCGACCTTGCCCGATCAGCGCACGCTCCACGCCACGCTCGGGACGATCGCGCCGCGCGCCGAGCGCGAGCAGATCAAAGCTCCGGCGATCGCCATGTTCGGGCCCGTCGCGGCGCTGCACTCGCGCCTGGCGTGGTTCGAGCAGCGGCCTCTGTTCGGCGTCAGCGTCGCGGTCACGCGTGCCCGCGCACAGGCCAGCGGCTTGGTGGCGGCCCTGCGGACCCGTGGCGCGCGCGTGATCGAGGCGCCGGCGATCAGGATACGGGCGCTCGACGGACCGGCGCCGGACCTGCAGAACTACGACCTCGTGTGCCTCACCAGCCCGAACGGGGTGCAGGCGCTGTTCGCACGGCTCGATCGCGCCGGGCTGGACGCGCGCGCGCTTGCCGGCGCGCGCGTGGCGGCGATCGGTCCGGGCACCGCCGCCGCCCTGCGCACGCACGGCGTGATCGCCGACATCGTCCCGGAGCGGTTCGTCGCCGAGGGTCTCGTCGAGGCGCTGGCCGATGTCCCCGTCCGCCGCGCGCTGATCGCGCGCGCGGCGCAGGCGCGCGAGGTGCTGGTCGACGCGCTGCGCGAGCGCGGCGCCAAAGTCGACGTGCTGGCGCTGTACGAGACGGTCATCGAGGAGCTCGACGAGGCGCAGCTGGCGGCGCTCGCCGGGGCCGACTACGTGACCTTCACCTCGTCCTCGACGGTGCGCAACTTCCTGTCCGCGCTCGGCGGCGCCGATCGGATCACCGCCGCCAGCCGGCTGGTGAGCATCGGACCGGTCACCAGCGCCACTTTGCGCGAGCGTGGCCTGACGGTGCACGTCGAGGCGGCGCGCCACGACATCGATGGCCTGCTCGAGGCGCTGCTGGCCGATGTCGCCGAGCGGCGCGGGGGCGAGCGGGACGAGCGGGATTTGCGGGGCGAGCGGGATTTGCGGGGCGAGCGGGATGCGCGGGGCGAGCGGGATGCGCGGGGCGAGCGGGATGCGCTAGACGCACGCGGCGAGGTCTCCAGCTGAGCGCGGGCGCCGCTTCGGTGGTCACGCTGTTGACCGACTACGGGCTCGCCGACGGCTACGTGGGCGTTTGCCACGGCGTGATCGCAGGTATCTGCCCGCAGGCGCGGATCATCGACCTCACGCACGGGATCCCGCGCCAGGATGTCCTGGCTGGGGCGCTGGTACTCGAGAGCGCGATCCGCTTTCTCCCCGTCGGCGTGCACATGGCGGTCGTCGACCCCGGCGTCGGCACTGAGCGGGGTGCGGTCGCTGTGGCGAGCGGCGACGGCCGGCGCTTCGTCGGACCTGACAACGGCCTGCTGTGGCCGGCGCTGGCGGTCTGCGCGGGCGCGGTGCGGGCCGTCGAGATCTCCGACTCGCCGCTGCGCCTGGAACCCGTGTCGGCCACCTTCCACGGGCGCGACATCTTCGCGCCGATCGCGGCGCACCTCGCCGCCGGGGTGCCGCTGAGCGCCGTCGGCAGCCCGCTTGACGTAGATGCGCTGGTCGCGCTGGCGCGGCCGCGGCCGACGATCGCAGGCGGAGTCCTGCTCGCCCCCGTACTCCACATCGACACGTATGGGAACGTCCTGCTCGGTGCGACCCGCGAGGACCTGGAGGCGCTCGGCTTGGCCGAGCTGGCTGCCGGCGCCGAGCGGGCGCGGGCCGACCTGGTGGCGCTGCGTGTGCACAGGAGCTCCAGGGCGTCCGGGGCCTCCGGCGGCGCCGCGAGCGCCCGCTACGTGCGCACGTTCGCCGATGCGCACGGCGACGAGTTGATCGTCTACCTCGACTCGGCGGGCGCGCTCGCGCTTGCGGTCAACCGCGGAAGTGCGGCGCAGCGGCTGAGCGTGGGGCCGGGAGATGTGGTCGCGATCTCGGAGCGTGCCTTCTGATTGTGCTCGACGCGAAACGTCCCACATGGGGACGTTTCGCGTCGAGCACCGCGCTGCCGGACGGATCCGAGCATTAGGATTCGTCGATCGAGGGACAGCGTCTGGGATACCCGCGGCTGCATTTGCGCCAGACCGATTCGACCAACGCCCGCGCGCGCGAGCTCGCCCACCGTGGCGCTCCGCATGGGACGCTGGTGACAGCCGGCGAACAGCTCGCGGGGCGCGGTCGCCAGGGACGTACCTGGTCGGCACCGGCGGGCAAGGCCCTGCTGTGCAGCGTGGTCGTGCGCGATCCGCCACGGCTGACGGCGCTCGTCGCCGGGGTCGCGGTCGCCGAACTGGTCGACGGACTCCTCGCTGAGCCGGCCGCCGGTCCGGCCGCCGGTCAGGCCGCCGGGCCGGCCGCCGGTCAGGCCGCCGGTCAGGCCGCCGAGCCGGCCGCCGAGCCGGCCGCGTGCTGGCCCGCAGGCCGCGCGCAGATCAAGTGGCCCAACGACGTCCTGCTCGGTGGCCGCAAGGTCGCCGGGATACTCGCTGAGGGCCGCCCCCAGGATCGCTGGGTGGTGCTCGGCATCGGTCTCAATGTGGCGCTGGAGCAGGAAGACTTTCCGCCCGAGCTGCGTCAACGCGCCGGCACGCTCGGCCTCGGAACGCACGCGATCGAGCCGGTGCTGGCGAGCCTGCTCGGGCGGCTCGAGCGCTGGCTGTCGGCGACCACCGAGGAGGTACTGGAAGCGCTGCGGTGCCGTGACGCGCTGCTCGGCCGCCCGGTGCACTGGGCCGGCGGCGAGGGTGTCGGCGCTGGGATCGACGGCGGCGGCCTGTTGCTCGTGGCCACCAAGGACGACCAGGTCGCGCTCGACTCCGGCGAGGTGCATCTGTCGGGCGGCGGCCGGTAGCCGCCGGCGCGCGGCGCGCCGCGGCTCGCTACGGTCGTTGCCGATGCGCGAGGACCGTCTGCGCTCGCACCTCGAGGACCGCTACGGGATCGGCGTGGCGGCGATCACCGAGCTGGACACCGCGGTGTTCAGGATCGATCGCGACGACGGCCCGAGCTGGGTGGCGCGCGTGTTCCCGGCGGAGCGCCCGCTCGAGGGGGTGGAAGGGGACGCTGCGATCCTGGGTGGGCTCGAGCAGGCAGGCTTTCCGGCCGAGCGCTGCGCACACGCGGAGCCCGTATCGCTGCACGAGGGGCGGGCGGTGCTGGTGACCGAGTTCGTGGCGGCGGCCGAGCCGCTGCGTCCCGGGCGTACGTACGGGATCCTCGGCGCGCTGCTCGGGCGGCTGCACGCCCGACCCGGCCCGCAGCTGCGCGAGGGCGGCGCCTGGCACCATCTCTCGTTCGTCGGCGGCCCGCGCGCCGAGATCGATGCCGCGGCGGCGCTGCTGGAGGATGCGCTGCCGCGCGTCGGCGTCCGGGAGCTTGCGCTGTTTGACCGCTTGCGTGACGAGGTGGAGCGCAGCGACGACTGCGAGGACCTGCCGCATGCGTTCGTGCACCCGGATTTCGTGCCCGCCAACGCGATTCCGACGGCTGACGATCGCCTGGTGATCGTCGACTGGGCCGGCGCCGGCCGTGGCCCGCGGTTATGGTCGCTGGGCTTTCTGCTGTGGGCGGCCGGAGCGACGAGTCCGAAGCTGATCGAGCCCGTGGTCTCGCGCTACCGCCGCAGCGTGCAGCTCGAGCGCGACGAGCTGACACGGCTCGAGGGCGCGATCCGCGCGCGGCCGCTGATGCTCGAGTGCTGGGCGTTCTGCGCCGGCCGCAGGGAGCTCATGCACGCGCTCGCGCGCGTGACCGAGTCCAACCAGCTTTCGGCGGCGATCGCCGCGCGGGCTGTCGAGGCGTTCGAGTCGTAGTCTGCAGGCGTGGCCGACACCGGAACAGGGGCCTCCGTCGCGATCGTCCTGGCGGGCGGTGGTGCACGAGGTGCGTACGAGGTAGGGGCGCTCTCGGTCCTGCTGCCGCTGCTGGAGGCGCGCGGGGAGCGGCCCCGGATCGTGATCGGCACGAGTGCGGGGGCGCTGAACGCCGCCTACCTGGGCGCCGGCGCGCAGCTGCCCGCGGCCCAGCTGCTGCCGGGCGCGATCGCGGTCTGGGAGTCGATCGCATGGGGAGACGTGGTGCGGCCACTGCTCTCGAGCGCCTCGCTGCTGAGGCTGTGGTCATATCTCGGGGAGGCGGCCGGCGTGCCCGGCGTGCGACTGTGGTCGATACTCGATCCCTCGCCGCTGCGTCGCACGCTGCGCCGCAGCATCGACTTCGTACAACTCGAACGCAACCTCAAAGCCGGCCGGCTCGACGTCGTCGGCGTAGTCGCCACCTCGGCGTTGACGGGTCGCTCGGTCGTGCTGCACAGGGGCCTGCAGTCGCCGCCGCCCGACCGCAGGCGCGGGATCGACTACGTCGCCACACGCCTCGCCGAGGACCACGTACTCGCCTCGTCGGCGATCCCGGCGATCTTTCCGGCGGTCCACGTCGAGCGCCCGCCGGTCGCACGCGGCTGGTATTTCGACGGCGGCACACGCCTGAACAACCCGATCAAGCCGGCGCTCGCATTCGGGGCGCAGCGCGTGGTCGTGATCGCGGTGAACTCGCTCGCCACTGAGTCCTCGCGGCTCGCCGGCGAGGCGCGCCCGGACGCGCTGCACGGCGCCGGCCAGATCCTGCTGGGTCTGCTCGAAGACCAGCTCATCCACGACCTGCAGACGCTCTCGACGGTCAACACGCTGGTTGGCGCTGCGGGCGGCTCGACGGCCGCCGGCAAGCGCCAGGTCCCGTACATCCTGATCGCGCCGAGGACCAGCACGACGATCGGCGAGATCGCGCAGCGCGTGGTCCGCGAGCACTGCTCCGGGCCACTCGCTGCGGTCCACTCCCCGGACCTGGCGCTGCTGGCCAAGCTCATCGCGGCCGAGGCGGACCCGCAGCATGCCGAGGTGCTCAGCTACCTGCTGTTCGCGCCGCAGTTCGCGAGCGCGCTGATCGAGCTCGGCCAGCAGGATGCCCGTCGCTGGCTCGGCGAGCAGCACGAGCTCGACGACCTCTGGCAGCTCGGCCCGCTGGACCCGAGCTGAGGTGAGCGGTCGTCCCTGGGCGCGACTGCCGCACGGGACGATCCCGTAACGGCTGCGGGTGCCGTAAGCTCAAACGATGAAGACGGCAAGCGCAGGTGAGCTCGTGAAAGTCGCCGGTGCCAACGGCGAGCTCGACGGGATCGTGTTTGACACGCCGAGCAGCTCGAAGGTCGTAGTGGCCGTGGTCGATCCCAGCCGCGGTCCGCAGTTTCGTACGGTCAATCCGACGGCGCTCACGGAACGCGCACAGGAAGGACCCGATGACCGGGCGCTGCGACTGCTGATCCGTCGCACGCCGCCGCCGGTTCCGGGCGCCGCGCGCGGCGCGACGCGCGGTGGTCCGGCGGCCGGGCAAGGCCGCTCAGCGTACGCGCGCGGCACGGCGCATCGCACGACGGGCCGCTAGCCGCTAGCCGCCGGCCAGCGGCGGATGGCTGTTGGCCCAAGCGATGATCGCGCCGCTGCCGCTGATCGTGGAGCCGTCGGTCAACTGCAGGACAGGTAGCTTCTCCTGGCCGCTCAGCTGCTTGAGCTCGGGTCGACGGCCGGTCGTGAACAGACCGAACGGAATGCCTCTGCCATAGACCACTTTGTCGAAGTCGTGGCCTGCTGCGCGCAGCGCGCGCTGGGCTCGCTTGCACGCGTGGGGCGGCGGCCCGCCGTCATCGATGGTGCATACGTACAGCCTCAGCTTGTCGGTCATCTCGTTCTCTCTCTCTGGAAGCGCCGGGAGCTCCTCTGTAGCAGCAAAGGCGCTTGCGCGCTCCGGTTCGTCCAACGGGCCCGAGATGGCTTGACCTGCGCTGTCCCGTCGGAGATGATCGGCGCAGTTCGACGAAAGGCCGCGCATGTCCGCCAGCACACCGCTTCCGATCACTGAATCCAAGTCCCCGCCGGTTGGGGAGGTTGGGCATCAGCATCGTTTGCAGAAGGGTGCTTTGGGGTTGGTGGATATTTCGGCGGCGACGATGGCGAATGTCGCGCCGGCGATGAGCTTTTATTTTGGGTTTGGGTTCTTGGCGCTTACGGCGGGGGTGGCGTCGCCGTTGACGATCTTGCTGGCGGGGGTCGCGATCGCGTTTTTGGCGAATACGTTGGCGGAGTTTTCGAAGTTGACGCCGTCGACGGGTGGGTTCATTACGTTTGTGGGGAAGACGTTCGGTCCGACGAGTGCGGTCACGACGGCGTTGTTGGCGGGGTTGGGGTACATCATTGCGATGGCGTCGGTGATCGCGATCTCGGGCGGGTTCTTGCAGATCACGATGAAGCACTATTTGAGTGTGAGTATCCCGTGGGGGATTTTGACGGTGCTGTTGACCGCGGCGGCGGTGTTGATCATGATTCGGGGGGTCGCGATCTCGACGAAGGTCGCGGGGACGTTGTTCGGGTTTGAGCTGGCGGTGTTGGTGTTGGTGTCGGTCGCGTCGATCATCAGCGATTCCGGGCATTTGTCGCTGACGCCGTTTGAGCCGAGCCATATCACGAATGGGTTCAGCGGCTTGGCGGCGGGGTTCCCGCTCGCGGTCTACTTGTTTATTGGGTGGGAGAATTCGGCGGCGTTGGCGGAGGAGACCGACGATCCGCGGCGTAATGTCCCGCGGGCGGTGTTCTTGTCGGTTGGGGTGATGGCGGTCAGCTATCTGTTGTTCGCGTACGCGACCGTGACCGGGTTTAAGTACAACGTGACGAATTTGAGTAATGCCGAGATTCCGTTTATCAATGTCGCGCATTCCTCGATTGGTGGGTTGGCGGTGTTCGCGTATCTCGCGGGGTTGACGTCTACCTTGGGGGCGTTGATCGCGGGCACGAACTCGCAGGCGCGGTTGGTGTTCAACTCGGGTCGCGAGGGGCTGTTGCCGAGCTGGATCGGGCGGGTTGACCCGAACCGCCGGACCCCGACGAACGCGATTTTCACGTTTGTCGGGATCAGCTTGGTGATCATCGGCGGGTGGGCGTTGTATGACGTGTTGCGGGACAGGACGAGCTTCTTGAACCCGGTGAACTTCTTCGCGGAGTCCTCGACGATGGGCACGATCCTCGTGCTGCTGGTCTACCTCGCGGGGAACCTCGCGTTGCCGTTCTTCATCCGCCGCAACAAGCCCGAGATGTTCAGCGTGCTGCGCCATCTCGTGCTGCCGCTCTTGGGCGCGGCGTTGATCATCGTGCCGCTGTACTACCTCTCAAAGCCCGGGCAGGCAGCGCCGTACAGCTGGTACCCGTATGTCGCGCTCGTGATCCTCGTGCTCTCGATCGCCTACGCGGTCTACCTCACCCGCCGCGACCCCACGATCGCCGACCGCGTCGGATCAATCGTCGCCGACGAATAGGCAGACCACTGAGCGCCTTGCGGCCCCGCCGGGGCCGCCTACGTGGGTGACGCTCGCGCGGCCTAGGCGTTGGGCTACGCGAGCAGGTTCAGACCCTGGACGACTGACTGCGTCGCGTCGCTGGACGGCGTCGAAGCGGTGCTTGTCGAGCCTGAGCTGGAGCTGGAATTCGCGTTCGATGACGTGCTCTGGCCGAGCACAGCCGCAAGCAGCGACGAGATGAGGGATGTCTGAGCGGTCGAGCTGCTGGCGCTGCTGCTACTGCTGCTACTGCTGGCGCCGCCGTGATGGTGGTGATGGTGCCCGCCGCTGCTGGGTGTGCGGTTGGCGATGTTGGTGGCGATCTGCTGCAGTTGCGAGCCTGACGCGCCCGAGCCGTTCTGCGTGAGCGCGGTCGAGATCGATTGCACGAGCGACTGCTGTGAGACACCCTGGGCCGCAGCGATCGAACTGAGGCTCTGACCGGACTGCAGCTGCTGCTGCACGGCGCTGGTGCTCAGGCCGAGCGATCCGGACACGGAGTTCAGAACGTTCTGCCAGTTGCTTTGCGAGGATGAGCTCTGTTGCTGCGCCACAGCCTGCGTGGCGCCGATGGCGTTAACGGACATATGTCTCCCAGTCGAGTGAAGGTGCTGCCTCTGTAATCGGCTGTGAACCGTTCGACTTGAGAAGAGTTCGGTAAGAGCGCCGTCGCCAGCACGCCCCTGTAGGAGCCGTCCGCACCTCGCCTGCCGACCTCAGGCCGCGCGCGCCAGCAGTGCGATCGCCGCTTGTGCGATCGACACAGGTGCGAGCTCGCTGATCGCCTGCTTGGGGTCGTTGAGGATGATCGACAGCACGAACGCGCGGCCGTCGCGGCGCCGTAGGTACCAGGTGAGGCTCAGCACGCCGGGCTCCGAGCCGCCCTTGTAGCCGACGTAGGTCCACGTGCTGCGATCGAGCTCGATGCCCGGGTTGATCGCCAGGATCTGGCGCACGGGTGCCAGGCCGGGCTGCGAGTCCGCCTCGAGGCGGCCGATCGCGGTCGCCAGATCGGAGGGCGAGGCAAACCATTCGATCGTGTCGATCAGCCGCGGTGTCGTCCAGGAGCTTGCCTGCGCCAAGGTCGGCGTCAAGCTGTCCACGCGCGGGAGCAGCTGCTCGCGCTTCGACGAGCCGGCTGCTGCAAACTCGTCGCTCAGCGATGCGGGCGCCGCGAGCTTGAGCGCGAACAGCTCGCGAGTCGTCAAGAACGGCGTGTCCCGGGCTGCGCTGTGGTTGCCCAGCGCAGTGAGTTGCGCCTCGACGGCGCCGCGGCCGAGCAGGTGGATCAGGTGATCAGCGGCGGTGTTGTCGCTGACCGAGATCATCTGCTGGGCGTAGTGCAGCAGCGTGAACTTGGTTCCCGCCGGCTCCAGGCGCATGTTCCCCGACGGCAGGCTCTTCCAGTCCTCGTGGATCGCGAGCAGCGTGTTCCAGTGCACGCGGCTGTGCGCGACCGCTTCGGCCAGCGCCCCGAGCACGTAGAGCTTGAACGCGGAGCCGATCGCGCCCGCCTCGGTGCCGTTCAACGCGTGCAGCTCGCCGCCACCGGCGTAGCCGGCGTAGAGCGATGCGTGCGGCGCGAGCCGCTGCAGCGCTTGATCGACGCCGCTCCAGCTCGTGATCGGGCTGGAGAGCGGCGTGAACAGAAGCCCTTCGATCAGGTGGGGTGCCGCGGGTGACACGGCGATCGCGGCGCTCAGCGTGACCCCCTCGCTCGCTGTCAGCTCGGCCTGCAGCGCGAACTCCCCCTTGCTCGCGAGCACGCCGGCGATCCCGAGTGGAGCCTGCGCGACGATCGGGGCGAACGCCGCGACCCCCCCTTCTTGCGCCAGCGCGTGCAGAAACGGCGCCGAGAAGTGCTGCGCGAGCTCGGCCTCAGATGGCGCTGAACCCCGATTCAGCGCCGCGACCACCCACTCGAGTTGCGCCGCCGCCGGGCCGGCGCGCAGCGGCTGGAGCTTCGTGGTCTGAATCGGCTCGGGCGTGGTCTGGGCCGAGGTCGTCGTGTGCGTGGAGCTGCTGGTCGCGAGCGTGGAGCTGGTTGCGCGGACGGAGTTGCTCGTGTGCGTGGAGCTGCCTCCACAGCCTGCCAGCGCCGCAACCGCAAGCCCGGCGATCAAGAACAGAAGGAAGCGCGTTCTCACAAACAACCAGCTCGGATCAAACTATGCCGGATCGCCGCCAGCCACGACGATCGCCAGCACGAGTGCGTTGGCGATCCTGACGCTCGGGATATCGAGGTTCTTCGTCTCCCTGCTGATGCTGCTGCTCACCGAGCAGGCCGTGGGCGGTTTTCACATCCACGGCTTCTGGACCCTCGTTGACGCGACCGTGATCGTCTGGATCGTGAACCTCGCGCTGGAGTTCGTGCCAGGTCCCTGGCAGCTGACGCGCCGCCGGCGAAAGTGAAGGGCCGTTAGCTTGATCTGGGTGTTTAGAGCTAGAAGTTGATCAGCAGTCGGGTCTGTGCGGCGCGGGTGGCGGTCAGGCTTTTCGTGGCGATCCCGATTTCTTGGATGATGCCGTGGCGGGTCTTGAGCACGGCGTTGCTGGTGGCGCCGGGGATTACGTACCAGTCGTTGAGGCCGAGATGGATGGCTTGGCCGAGTTTGAGGTGGTGTGCGGCGGTGGCGATGCTGGTGTCTGGCTTGACGGCGTCAAGCGTGTAGAACGGGTTGGCGGTGAGCGCGAGCACGACCGTGCCGTTGATGGCTGCTGGCGCGGCGGCGCTGGGGCCGAGTAGTCTCGCGGAGGCGTAGCCGGCGCGGATACCCCAGCCGTGGTACAGGCAGAACACGTCGGTGTGGTAGTCGCGTGCGGTGTAGTCCGGTAGGGCGTGGCGCTCGTGGGCGCGGGTGCTGGCGAGCGTGACTGGTCCGAGGGTGGTGGCGGTGATTTGTCCGGTGGGGACCGGGCATGCGTTGGCGGGTAGCGGCGGGATCTGTAGGTACAGCGTTTCGGTGCTGTTGACGGCTGGTCCGCCGCTGAGGTGGTTGGAGATGCTGAGCGTGACTTTGACGCGCCGGATCTGCAGGGTCTGCAGGCGGCGTAGGACCGCGGGGTCCAGTCGGACGGCCAGCAGAGCGCTTTGCCCGGACGCGATCTGCGCGCCCGCGAAGCTCGCCAGGACGGTGCTGCTGGTTGCGCTCGAGACGTTCGTTGTGAAGCTGTTCGTGGTATCGAGGACGAGCGTCTTGGGTAGGTAGATCGTCAGTACGCCGCTGGCGTCACAGCCTGACGGGGTGCTCGGGCAGATCAGCGGCAGCATCACTTGACCCTGGTCGCTGACAGTGATCCCGGCCGCCGGCACTGTGCCGAGCGTCACCGGCGTGGGCGTGGGCGTGGGCGTGGGCGTGGGGGTCGGGCTGGGGAGCCCTGTCACGACGGCGGTCGCGCCCGACGCTGAGGAGCTCGACCCGGCGGCGTTGGTTGCGCTCACGACGACCACGATCGTGTGCGCGACATCGCCGTCGGCGAGCGTGTAGGTCGCGTTCGTCGCGCCCGAGATGTTCACGCAGTTGACGCCGTGGCTGTCGCAGTCCTGCCATTGGTAGGCGTACGACGACGGGTTTCCCGACCACGTTCCGGTGCTGGCGCTCAGGGTCTGTCCCTCGGTGGTTGTGCCGCTGATCACGGGCGGAGCCGTGTCCGACGGCGCCGCGACGACGGTGTAGGCGATGCTCGCGGTGGCGGTCTGCCCATCGCTGCTAGCGGCGGTCACGGTGTAGGTGTCGCTGCCGGGGGTGGAGGTATCCAGATCGCCGGGGCTGCCGGCGCCGTTGCTATCGGTGCACGACGAGATCCCAGGACCGGACGCGCCATCCGTGCAGGAGAAGCTCGTCGGTACCGACTGCCCGACCGCATAGCTCCCGCCCGTCGCCGGCGAGCTGATCTGCACCGATGGCGCCGCGGCGACGGTATAGTCGATGCTGTCGGTGGCGCTCTGCCCGTCGCCGCTGGTCGCGGTCACGGTATAGGTGTGGCTACCCGCGGTCGTGGTATCCAGATCGCCGGGACTGCTCGCACCGTTGCTATCGGTGCACGACGAGATCCCCGGACCATACGCGCCATCCGTGCACGAAAAGCTAGTCGGCACCGTCTGCCCGACCGCGTAGATCCCGCCCGTCGTTGGCGAGCTGATCTGCGCCGACGGCGCCGCGGCGACGGTGTAGCCGATGCTGTCGGTACCCGTCTGCTCATCGCTGCCAGTAGCCGTGACGGTGTAGGTGTAGCTGCCGAGGTTGGAAGTATCGAGCTCACCGGGGCTGCTGGATCCGTTGCTATCAGTGCAAGAAGCGAGCGCGGGACCAGACACGCCCGCGTTGCAGGAGAACGTTGTGGCGATCGTTTGTCCGACCGTGTAGGTCTCGCCGTCGTCCGGCGCGGTGATCTGCGCCGACGGTGGCCCCGCGACGGTGTAGTTGATGCTTTGGTGCGCGGTCTTAGCATCCTTCGAGGTCGCCGTCACAGTGTAGGACTGGTGCCCCGGTGAGTCCGTATCGAGCTGCCCTACACCTTCGTTCGCGCCACCGGAATCCACACACGACTGGATCCCTGGCGCGTAGGAACCATCCGTGCACGAGAAGCCGGTCGGGACCGACTGCCCCTCAGTGTAGGTCCCGCCCGGCGATGGCGTTGAGATCGATGCCGATGGCGCCCCCAGCGGATAGGTCAGTACCGATATCTTCGAGGAGTGCGTGTCCGCCGTCGCGAGCACCCCGCCAAGGGGGCTGAAAGCCACCGAGACAGGCTCGCCGCTGCTGTCGTTCAACGAGAACGGCGAGTTCGACACCTCGTTCAGCGCCCCCGAGGTCTGGTTGACCGAGAACACCGACACCTTCGATGTGCTGAAGTCCGCGGTCGCGAGCAGCGCACCGTCCGGGCTGAACGCCACCGAGTAAGGTCCGCCGGCGCTGCCGCTCAGCGGGAACGGCGAGCCCGACACCTCGCTCAACGCGCCCGAGGTCTGGTCGACCGAGAACACCGACACTTTCGAGGTGGCCTTGTCCGCGGTCGCGAGCAGATTTCCGTTCGGGCTGAACGCCACCGAGTACGGCATGCCGCTGCTGTCGCTGAGCGCGAACGGCGAGCCCGACACCTCGCTCAACGCGCCCGAGGTCTGGTTCACAGAGAACACCGACACCTTCGAGGAGAACGGCTCCGCGGTCGCCAGCAGCGAACCGTTCGGGCTGAACGCCACCGAGTAAGGTAGGCCGTTCAAGCCGGGGTCCCTAAGCGCGAATGGCGACCCCGGCACCTCGCTCAGCGCCCCACCGGCCGCAAACGAGAACACCGACACCGTGTTGGAGCCGAGGTTTGCGGTCGCGAGCAGCGAGCCGCCCGGGCTGAACGCCACCGAAACCGGGTAAGGGGAGTCGTTCGGCGCGAACGGCGAGCCCGACACCTCGCTCAATGCCCCACCAGCCGCAACCGAGAACACCGCCACCTTCCCCGAACCGCTGTCCACGGCCGCCAGCAGCGACCCGGACGGGCTGAACGCCACCGAATTCGGTTGGGGGAAGCTCCCACGCGGGGTGAACGGCGAGCCGCTCACTCCGCTGAGCGCTCCAGTGGCACTAACAGAGAACACTGACACCTTCGACGATGTCGTGTCGGCGGCCGCCAGCAGCGACCCGTTCGGGCTGAACGCCACCGAGTACGGCCCGCCGGCGTTGGTGAACGGCGAGCCTGGTGCCAAGCTGAACGCCGGTCCTACAGCCGACGCCACCCCGGCGATGAGCCAGCACACCGCGACCGCCAGCGCCATGCAGGCAAGCAATCCACGAACCCCGCCACCAAGTAGATTCCTGACCGACCCGTCCGATTGACGTCTCATCCCTACACTTCCTCCTCGCCACAACACAGCAGCTTTGCGCTCGACGCTCCACTTCATCGGCGGGTCCGCCTTTACCTTGAAGCTGGCCACCAAAGCGAGCTAATTGATCAAGGAACGCGGCACCAAGTGACAAGTAGCCTCGTTCTTATGCGAGCAGGACGATTACGAACTTTCGCCGGGTGGGGTCGTACACCGCCGAGAGGTTCACGGTTTCGGGGCTGTTGGGGTGCGGCAGCCCCTCAGGGTGGTGGGAGATCACGCGTGCGGATAGCGGGCTGTCCTGTAAGGCCGCCGCCAAGCGGGACGGGAATGCAGGAAGGTCCACTAGGCGGCGTCGCGGCCGGTGCGCCGCCGCGTCACGCCGTCGGTCGGCGGCTCGGCACCTGCCGGTGGCTGAGCGTCGGCAAGCGGTGCGGCGCCGGTATCGGGTGCGGCGCTGCGGACCGTGCGCCGCCGGCGCGTGGGTACCGGCCTGGCTGCCGGTTGCGCTGCTGGCTCGGTCGCCGGTTCGGCTTGCGTTCAGGCTGGGCGTCGGTGCCGGCCTCTGGGCCGGCCTTGCTGACCGTGCGCCGTCTACGTCTGGGTTTCGGCGCGGCGGCTGGCTCGGCCGCCGGTTGCGCGGCCGACGCGCCAGCCGGTTCGGCTTGCGGCTCAGGGTGGGCGTCGAGGCGAGTCTCCGGGTCGGCGTTGCGGACGGTGCGCCGCCGGCGTCTGGGCGCGGGCGCGGCCGCCGGTTTGATCTCGGCCTCGTGCTCAGGCGGTGGCTCGGAATCTGGCTCGGAATCTGGTGCGGGCTGAAGCTCGAGCTGTTCCTCGGCCGCGGCCTGCTGGCGCTCGACCAGCGGCCGTTGCTCGCGTTCGGACAGCTGCGGCTGCTCGCGTTCGGACAGCTGCGGCTGCTCGCGTTCGGACAGCTGCGGCTGCTCGCGTTCGGACAGCTGCGGCTGCTCGCGCTCGGCCTGCTGCCGCTGCTCGCGCTCGGCCTCCTGCCGCTGCTCGCGCTCGTCGTCGCGCGATTCCTCGGGTTCCTCGGGTTCGTCATCGTCGAGGTCGTCTCCCCCGTCGCGTCGTCGCGGAGTCTCGGCGTCGGAGTCATCGGTGTCGTCCGGCTCGTCCGCGTCCGCGCTCTCGTCGTCCGCGTCTACGTCATCCGCGTCCCGCGCGTAGTCGAAGTCGTCGTCGTCCACGAGATCGCCGTCGTCATCGTCATCATCTTCGAGCAGGCCGGCAAGCGAGCCCGCGCCACCGATCCTGTTCACCGCGAATTCATCGAGATCGTCGTCGACATCCAGCTCGACCACCGAGCCGTCGAGGTCGAAGCCGCCGTCGAGCTCGACCACCGCTTCATCCAAATCCAGCTCGCTGACCTCGCCGTTGCCCGCACTCGCCGCCGCGCCGGCCGCCACCGCCGACGCGCCCTCGGGCCCCTCACCGGGCCTGCGCCGCCGCCGTGTCTTGCTGCGCCGGCCCTTGGGGAAGTTGCGCAGCAGCTCCCGCGCGAGTGCCGCCGGCTTGCGCGCCATCCGCGTGCGCGCGCCGCGCAACGCCTCCTCGGCCTCCGGCGTGTGCGCCAGCGCCGCCGCCAGCAGCGCCGCCGACAGACGCCGGTCCTCCTTGCGCGAGGCATGCACCAGCCGCCGCGCGTTGCGGGCGTGCGCGGCGCCGCTGGAGTTCACCAGCAGACCCAGCAACCGCTTGGTCTCCGGCATCCGCTGGACCGCGTACTCCTCGTGCACCTCACGCGTGTACTCGGCCATCCGCCAGATCCAGGCGTTGGCCTGGTCGCGGCGGCCGATGCGGCGCTCGGCGAGCGCCAGCAGCATGATCTTGACGCCCTCGCGGCGCTCCTCGCGCGGCCAGCCGCCGATCATGTCGACGGCTGTGTCGAACGCGTCGGCATCGCGCCCGGCGGCGATCTCCTGCAGCGCCCGCAGGCGCACCTGGGGATTCTTGTTGCGCTGCAGCGCGCTCAGCAGGTAGCGGCGGCGCAGCTCGCCCTCACGGTCGAAGTGCAGCATCGCCTTCGCGCGCCGCCAGCCGTTCGGGGCCACGCGCGCGCCCGCCAGCGCTGCCCACACATGCTGCTCGCGGTAATCGAGGTGCTCGACCGCGATCCGCCACAGCTCACGCTCGAATACCTCGGCGCGCCGCTCCGGATCGGGCGTCACCGGCAGCACGCGACGCTCCACTCGCACGCGCCGGCCGCGCCCGCGGCGCACCGGCCCGACGACGATCGCGCCGCCGCGGTAAACGTCGCGATCGAGCAGCGAATGCAGCGTCACGACCGGGTCGTCGTGCTTGGTCGCGGGATGCACGAAGTCGATCACGATGCCCGCTTCCTTGCCCGGGTGCCGGCGCGTCACGCGGCCGACGCGCTGCTGATAGACGCGTTTGGAGGCGGTCGGCGCGAGGTGCATGCAGACCGTCGCGCGGGGGCTGTTCCAACCCTCGGCGAGCAGCTGGGCGTTGACCAGCACGTCGATCTTGCCGGCTTCGTAGTCCGCGAGGATGTTGGCCAGTTCGCGCTTGGGCGTCTCGCCGGAGACCCCCATCGCCTTCATCCCGAGGTCCCGGAAGGACTGCGCGACGTTGTAGGCGTGGCGCACCCCGGCGGCATACACGACCCCCGGAACGCCGTTGAAGCGAGTCTTGTAGAGATCGGCGATCGCCATGTTGAAGGGTGTCTGGTCGAGCAGTTCGGCCAGCATCTCCTGGTCGAACTCGGTGTCGACCTCGCCGCGACGCAACGGCACCTTGGCGATCGTGCGCACGCCCGGTCCGGGCGGGATGCGGATGCAGCGCAGCGGCGCGATCACGCCGCGGCGCGCCGCCTGCGCGAGATCGAAGCGCGAAGTCTGCGTCGGGAACAGGTCGGTGACGTGGCGCGCGATCAGGGCGCCGGTCGCCGTCATTCCGATCCACACAGGACCCGACAGGCCGCGAATCGAGGCCGAGGTCTTCTCGCCCAGCGCGGTATGCGCCTCGTCGCAGATCACGATCGTGTACGCGTCGGAGATCCGGCGCACGTTGCGCACGAACCACTGGTAGGTCTCGACCGTGACCGGGCCGTTGGCGGCATCGGCGCCGTCGAGCAGCGGGCGGCACAGCCGGTCGCTGTAACCGCGGTCGCGCAACTCGCCGTTGAACTGGTCGACAAGGTTGCGTCGGTGCGTGAGGATCAGGACACCGCCGGTGCGCGAAGCCTCGACGAAGCCGAGCGCGGCGACGGTCTTGCCGGCACCGGTTGCGTGCTCGAACCAGAAGCGGCGGTCCGCGCCGGGGTCCTCCGGCAGCCCGCCGGCGGCGGCGACATCGGCGTCGAGCCCGTCTTCGTCCTGCCAGTCCTGGGGCTCCTCGTCCTCGCTGTCGCCGTCATCGAGGTCGGTCTCCTCCTCGCCGGGGATCGCGGCGGAGGCAAGCACCGGTGCGGGCGCCGGCACCGGCGCCGCGGCGTTACCGTTGCCGGTGCCGTTGCCGTTGGAGTGCGCTGCGCCGTTGCCGTTTGCGGCGCCGCTCGCGCCGCCGTTGGCGCTGCGCTGGTTCTCCGCCAGCAATGCCGTTAGCGTGCCCGACAGCGCGTCGACCTGATGCGCAGACAGCACCGTGCCGTCGGCAAGGTGCGGCTCGTCCTCGGACAGCAGCCGCTCGAGCCCGAGCAGCAGCGAGTACTTGCGCCGCCATTCGACCGAGGGAACGAGCTTGCCCTGGTCGACCTCCGCGAGCGCAGCATCGAGCGCACGGCGGCGTGCGGAGCCCGGCGAGAGCGCTTGCGCGATCGTCTCGCCCTCGTACACGAACCGCTCGTGTGTGAGCTTCTCTGCGCGCTTGATCACGGCAGACGTGGGAAGTCGGGTGGATTCACCCATTTCGGGATTGAACAGTTTCGTCAGAACATTCGGGCCGCGTGAAAACGTCGTTGCGGCTCAAGAGGGTCTCGGCAGAACCGGGCCGGCGCCAGCGAGCAACTCCTCAGGCAAACAGTCCTCTCGCCAGAACCTAGACAAGAGGATAACGGGTATTTAAGCAAACCGTAGGTGTGGCAATCTCTAGAGCGTGGAAAAGCACCGTGTCCGGCCAGCCCGGGTGTGCGACGGGATCGCGGCGGACCTCCGTATAAACGTTTGGCGATGACAGCGCTCGCCTACCAGATTCGCCGGATCCGCAGTCGCTCGGAGCTGAAAGCGGCGATGGACCTGCGCTTCGAGGTGTTCTGCACCGAGCAGGGGGTGCCGCGCCGTGAGGAGCGCGACGGCCGCGACAACAATGCCCTGCACCTGATCGCCGTCGCCGGAGCCGGCGACGAGGTGCTCGGCACCTGCCGACTGGTGTTCGTCGGGCGCACGGTTCAATTCAGCCGCCTCGCGGTCGCCGTCAGCGCTCGCCGCCGCGGGATCGCGATGGCGCTGTTGGAAGCGGCCGAGCGTGAGACCCGCGCGGGTGGCGCCGACCGCCTCGTACTGCACGCCCAGACGTACGCGCTGCCGCTCTACGAGGCCGCCGGTTACGTGACCCGCGGGTCGCGGTTCGTCGAGGCCGGGATCGAGCACGTCGCGATGGAAAAGCTCCTTTGAGCGCTCCCGAGCTGCGGCTCGATCCGCTCTCGGGCCATCGGGTGATTCTGGCCGACTCACGCGAGCAGCGTCCCGGCGGCGGGCTTGTGGCTCCGCCGCCGGGCCAGGTCATCCCCGACGACGATCCCTTCGCCGAAGGTCACGAGCTGTGGACGCCGCCGGAGCTGTTCGCGCTGCGGGACAACGGCGCCGAGGCCGACGCGCCCGGCTGGCGCGTGCGGGTGGTGCCGAACCTGTACCCGGCGCTGGCCGGCGCCGGGCCCGAGTGGGATGTGTCGGGCGAGGATCACGAGCCCGCGGCCGCGCGCCCGCCGGGCGCGGCCGCGCAGAGCGGGTGGAGCGGGCAGGGCGGGCGGAGCGGGCAGGGCGGGCGGAGCGGGCAGGGTGGGCGGAGCGGGCAGGGCGGGCGGAGCGGGCAGGGCGGGCGGAGCGGGCAGAGCTTCGATCCGTTGGCGCTCGCGCGCGCTAACCGCGAGACCGACCTGTTCTGGTCCGCGCCGGCGCTCGGCGCGCACGAGGTGATCATCAACTCGGTGCGCGAGGTCGTCTCGCTCGGCGAGCTCGAGGTCCCCGAGGTGGTCACGGCGATGGACGTCTGGCGTCAGCGCATACGCTTCCATGCGGACGCCGCGTACACGCATCTGATCGTCAACGAGCAGCCGGCGGCGGGTGCCTCGGTCCCGCACACGCACGCGCAGCTGTTCGCGCTGCAGTTCGTGCCGTCGGAGGTCGCGCGCGAGCGTGAGCGCTTCGGCGCCTACGCGCAACGCACGATGGGCGCCAACCTGCTCGGCGATCTCGTGCAGGAGGAGGTCCGCAAGCGTGAGCGGATCGTCGCGATCGACGACGAGGCGGTGCTGATGGCGCCCTATGCCTCGCGTGTGCCCTATCAGCTGTTGCTCGCGCCGCGCCGGCCGCGGATGCGCTTCGAGGACGACGGCCCTGTGGGGGCCGCGTTGCTGCACGACGCGCTGGGCCGCCTGGCGCGGTTGCTCGGGGCGCTGCCGCCACTGAACCTGTGGGTGCGCACCGCGCCACGCGGAGCCGAGCACTACTGCTGGCGGATCGACATCCTGCCGCGGCTCACGCACCCGGCCGGGCTCGAGCTGGGCGTCGGCCTGCACCTCAACATCGTCGCCCCCGAGCACGCCGCCGCGCAGCTGCGGGAGGTCTGAGCCTGGTGCGGGCGCTCGTACAGCGCGTCGCGCGCGCGTCGGTCAGCGTCGACGGCGAGCTGGTGTCGGCGATCGGCCCCGGTCTGCTGGTACTGCTGGGGGTGCGGGTCGATGACACCGAGGCGCAGGCCGATTGGCTCGCCGACAAGGTCCGCGCGCTGCGCGTGTTCAGCGACGCCGACGGACGCATGAACGAGCCGCTGGGCGAGCGCGAGGTGCTGTGCGTGAGCCAGTTCACGCTGTACGGCGACGCGCGTCGCGGCAACCGCCCGAGCTACGTCGAGGCCGCCGCCGGCGAGCAGGCGCAGCCCCTGTACGAGCGCTTCTGCGAGCGCCTCGGCGCCAAGCGCGGCGTGTTCGGCGCGATGATGGCGGTCGAGCTGGTCAACGACGGGCCCGTGACGCTGCTGCTCGAACGCTAGTTGCGACTGCCGCTTGCCGTGTTTGAGCGGACAAACCTTGTGGCATCGGGCCGGATTGTCCGTCAGTGCACGAAAATCGACAGCGGACGGACAAACGGGCGCCAGACGTGTAGAAATGTCCGTTCGGACACGGGGTGTGGCCGTAAATTGATGCCCGAACGCGCTCGTGCTGAATCACAAGGACTGCAGATGGAGCCTGACCGCTTCCACGGGAGATTTCTTGTACAAGATCGGAGTCAAGACGTACAATTGCCCGATGGCGACCATGAACATCAGTGCAGCGCGGGACAACCTGCCCGAAGCCGTTGAGCTGGCCCGAACCGAAGCGGTGATCCTCGAGCGCTACGGCCGGCCGGCCGCGGTGCTCGTCAGCCCTGAGCGCTACGAGCTTCTGATCGCGGCCTTGGAGGACGCCGAAGACGCCGCGGCATTCGATCAAGCGATGGCGGAGGAAGGCCCGAACATCCCCTGGGAGCAGGTGAAGGCCGACCTCGGCTGGGTGTGAGCGAATACCGCATCGAGCTGCGACCGGCGGCGGTCCGCGCCCTTTCGAAGCTGGAGCCGCCGATCCGCAAACGCGTGCAGGGCGCGATCGCTCTTCTGGCGCAGAACCCCCGCCCACCCGCCGCCCGCGCTCTCCGCGGCCGGCCGGGGCTACGCATCCGGGTGGGCGACTACAGGATCATCTACACGGTTACCGACGACGTCCTGCTGGTCGTGGTGGTCACGCTAGGCCATCGGCGAGAGGTTTACGACCGATGAGCTGGTGCGCCGTTTGCGGCTTGACGAGCGCAGTTTCAGCGGCGGCGGCTCGCAATCCGTGTTTGAGCGGACAAACCTTGTGGCATCGGGCCGGATTGTCCGTAAGTGCACGAAAATCGACATCGGACGGACAAACGGGCGCCAGACGTGTAGAAATGTCCGTTCGGACACGGGGCGTGGCTGAAATCGGCGCCAGACCGCTCTCGGCGCCTCGGCGCTTACGAGATGGGTAGCCGACGGCTTCGCTGGCGGCGCTTGCCGCGCCAGACGACGGGAGCGTTGAGCGCTTCGGCGTAGACGTCCCAGGTGGCAGCGGCGGCGTCCTCCCAGGTCCAGGCCGGCGGCGCCGGCGCCGGGCGCTGGGCCGCCTCGGCGGTCGCGATCAGGCTGTCGAGGTCGTCGATCGCGGTCAGCTCGATGCGGTCGCCGAGCACCTCACGCACCGCCGGGCAGTCGCACGCGACCGCGGGCGTGCCGCATGCCAGCGCCTCGACCGGTGGCAGCCCGAAGCCCTCGTCACGGCTGGCGTACACGAGCGCGTGCGCGCCGGTGTAGATGGCGGCCAGATCGTCGTCGCTGACCTCGCCGGTCAGCGTCACGTCCTTTAGTTCCCGCGCCCAACGCCCGGTGGAGCCGACCAGGACCAGCGGCATCGTCCGCTTTGCCTTGACGAGCGCCGCGATCCGCTTGCGCGGGTCCGGCGTGCGCATCCCGCCCACCCACATCAGGTAATCGTCGGGCAGCCGGTAGCGCTTGCGCACGGCGGCCACCTCCTCGTCGCTGCGCGCCTGCAGCGCCGGCGCCACCGCCTTGGCGACCACGACGATCCGCTCGGCGGGGAGCTCGAGCGTACGGATCGCGTCGTCGGCGACCGCCTGCGTCGGAACGATCACGTGCGTCGCGCGCTGCACCGCCAGGTAGTGCAAGCGTGCGGGCAGCCCGGAGCGCAAGTACTCGCCGGCGCACTTGAGCGGGATCACGTCGTGCAGCGTCACCACCATCGGCACCGGCGAGCGCAGCAGGGCGCCGTCGACCCAGGGCGAGTGGAACACGTCGCAGCGCTTGGGTTGATGCGTCTCGACCAGTTCGCCGTGCGGCGCGGCGCGTAGCGCGCTCAGCAAGCAGCTCGTATAGCGCCCGATCCCGCGCGGGTCCTTTGCGGGGCGGCTATCGAACGCGACCTTCATCTTTCACCTCGACTGTTTCGCCGGACTGTAGCTCTCATGCCAAGTTCGAGTCCATGAAACACTACTTCGAGGACCAGTGGGAGTCGCCTTCCGGCTGAGCTCGAGCTGCCCGAATTGGCTGTACGCAGCGACTTCCTGGCGGCGCATCTGCGGGTCGGTATCATGGCCGACCGTGGCGGTGACTGCGATTCGGGTGAGGATCGCGCATATCGGAGCGTTGATGATCGCGTTCATGTGCGTGCTCGCGGCCCTGCAGCCGAGCTCCGCGTCGGCGTTTGCCAAGGCGATCTGGGGCCCGAGCATATACAACGGTGTCGACCAGTTCCCGATCTACAAGCAGCTCGGCGTGTCGATCATCGAGATGCGACTGGACTGGAGCCAGATCGCGCCGACGCGTCCGGCTCACCCTGCCAACCCGGCCGACCCCGCTTACCAGTGGCCGGCGTCGGTCCAGCAGGAGCTCGACGAAGCCACCTCGTACCACATGCGGGTGCTGCTGCAGTTGATGGACGCGCCGCCATGGGCCAACGGCGGCCATGCCGGGGACGGCTGGGCACCTATCTCGGCAAGTGGTTTCGTCGAGTTCGCGCATGCAGCGGGACTGCAGTATCCGACCGTGCACCTCTGGATGATCTGGGGTGAGCCTACGAAGATAGGCAACTTCATGCCGCTCGCGCCGGCGCTTGCGGGGCAGCCATTGGACAGAGCCCAGCGCCACTCGGTCCAGTTGTATGCCGAGATGCTCGACGGCGCCTACGGAGTCCTGAAGGCGATCAGCAAGAGCAACCTGATCATCGGCGGCAGCACCTACACCACAGGCGCGATCGATCCGCTGCAGTGGATCCAGAATCTGCGCCTGCCAGACGGCAAGCCGCCGCGCATGGACATGTACGCGCACAATCCGTTCAGCTATCAGACCCCGCTGTTCACCGACGTTCCGTCGGAGTTCGACGACATCCAGTTCGAGAACCTGCCGCAGCTCGCGAGCTGGGTTGACAAGTACCTCCACAAGGGGCTGCCGCTGTTCCTGTCGGAGTGGACGATCCCGACCCAGCTCGATCAGACCTTCAACTTCTATGTGGATCCAGGACTTGCCGCCCGGTGGGTCACCGAAGCGATGCGCGAATCGCGCGCCTGGCACCGGATCTACGCGCTCGGATGGGTCAACGTCTACGACGATCTGCCGGTTATCGCGGGCGGGCTGCTGGCCCAGGACGGAACGCCAAAGCCGGACTTCTACGCCTTCGCGAATGGCTGAACCGCCGGGAGCGGTGGCTCTGGTCGCGGGCGGCGGTGGATTCATCGGGGGACATCTGGTCGGCAGCCTGCTCGCCTCCGGCTTCGCCGTCCGGGCGATCGATATCAAGCCGCTCGGTGCCTGGGAGCAGCTCGATCGGCGGGCCGAGAACATCGAGCTCGATCTGAGCCTCCTCGAAGCGTGCCAGACCGCGGTGCAGGGCGTCAGCCGTGTTTACAACCTCGCCTCGGACATGGGTGGCATGGGTTTCATCGAGGACAACAAAGCGCTCTGCATGCTGTCGGTCTTGATCAACACCAACCTTCTGCGCGCCGCGCGCCAGGCAGGCGTCGAGCGCTACTTCTTCTCCTCCTCGGCGTGCGTGTACGCCGCCGACAAGCAGACCGATCCAAGTAATCCGGGTCTCAAGGAGAGCGACGCCTACCCAGCGATGCCCGAGGATGGCTACGGCTGGGAGAAGCTCTTCAGCGAGCGGCTGTGCCGCCATTTCAGCGAGGACTTCGGCCTGAGCACGCGCGTGGCGCGGTTTCACAACGTCTATGGACCAGCCGGGGCCTGGCGCGGCGGTCGCGAGAAAGCGCCGGCCGCGATCTGTCGCAAGATCGCCGAGGCGAAGCTATCGGGCGCTCACGAGATCGAGATCTGGGGCGACGGCCGGCAGACGCGAAGCTTCATGTACATCGACGACTGTGTCAGCGGGATCACGCGCATCATGGACTCCGAGATCGATCAGCCGGTCAACCTCGGCTCCACGGAGCTGGTGAGCATCGATCGGCTGGTCACGCTGGTCGAGGAGATCGCCGGCATCACCTGCCGGCGAACTTACGACCTTTCGGCACCGCAAGGCGTCACCGGGCGCAACAGCGACAACACCCTGCTGCTTGCGCATCTGGGTTGGGAGCCGCGCACGCCGCTGCGGGATGGGCTGCAGCGCACCTTCGATTGGATCTATGAGTTGGTCGAGAGCGAGCTGGACTAAGCTCGCGGGCCATTGAGCGACTCGGCGTCTGGCCCCAGCAGGATCGCCTTGAGCGTGAGCCACACGATCAGGGCGTCCAGTCGCAGGCCGCTGTGCTTGACGTAATAGAGGTCTCGTTGGAGCTTCGCCGCGGATCCCTCCAACGACCCGGCGTAACCGAGGTTGACCTGCGCCCAACCGGTGATGCCCGGGCGCACGCAGTGGCGGGAGCTGTAGTGCGCCAGCTCCTGCCCGAGCTCGGCGGCGATCGCCACCTGCTCCGGGCGAGGCCCGATCAGCGCGAGGTCACCGCGGATCACGTTCCACATCTGCGGCAGTTCGTCGAGCCGGAAGCGGCGTAGGAACGCGCCGACGGCGGTGATGCGGTGTGACTCGGCCGGCGCCCACGCGGGCGGCCTGATGGCCTCGGGCTCGCGCATCGTACGCAGCTTGAGCAATGTGAACTCGAGCCCGTCCTTACCGACGCGTCGCTGGCGGTAGAGCGCGGGTCCGGGACTGCTCAGCCGGATCAGCATCGCCGTCACGATCAGCCCTGGAAGCGAGATCAGCAGGACGATCGCCGCGACGGTCACGTCGACGCTGCGTCGTAGCGCGCGGTACACGCGCTGCCGGTGGATCGAAGCGATGTCGAACAGGAACCAGATCGAGGAGATCTCCCCCAGCGGGACCTTCTTGAACTCGGACTCGTAATAAGAAACAAGGTCGCGCACGCGGATGCCGGAGAGGTTGAGCGCTGCCGCCGCGTCGACCAGCTGCGGTACGTGGATCGCCTGGTCGTCGAGCACGAGGACCGTGGCGCGTGAGGCGAGGACCGCTTCGACGAGGCTCGCCGCAGTCGGGTACTGCCCCGCGACGCCGGCGTCGACCAGCCGCGCGTCCATGCGGCGCGCGAGCTCGCGCTCGAGGTCCCGGCGCGAATCCAGCGAGCCGGCGAAGAAGACGCGCCGCATGCTGCGCCGCAACCTGATCTCCAGGTCGCGCGCGGAGCCGGCGGCGATCAGCGTCGCGATCAGCAGTGCCGCCGAGATCGCAGTGGCCGGCAGCGACCAGCCGCCGTCGACGATCGCGCCCGCGGCGATCATCACCGCGATCGCGACCAGCGCGGCCGGTATCGAGGCGGCGATCCGGCCCGGCAGTCCGCGATGTCCGAGGGTCACGCCGAGCGTTTCGAACAGCCCCCTGGCGCTGACCGTGGCGACCGCCGTCGGCAGCAACAGGGCCAGCACGTCAAGCGCATGCCCGCGGGCGCCGGCCGCGGGAACGAGGATCTCGACCGCGAGCAGCAGCGTCAGCGACCACGACACCAGTCTCGTCACGGGCCAGTACGGAGCTTCGCTGTGCGTGTCTGGCTGCGGGGGAGTGTCGGGCCCCGCCTCGATGCTCGCGGCCCGCTCGACTGCTGAGGCGAGATCAGTCACTTGACGGCTCCAAGCGCCGCCGCCAGCGAGCTCGTCAGCGACGGGTCATCGGGGTCCAGCGAGATCGCGTGCCGGTATTCGGCGGCGGCAAGGGAATCGTCACCACGGCGCATCGCGAGGTCGCCGAGCAGCGTCGGCGGCACGTAGTTGCGCGGCTCGCGAGCCGCCGCCACCAGCAGTGCGTCACGCGCGTCGACGTAGTCGTCGAGTCGCGCGTACGCGGATGCGATCCCGTAGAGCGTGTTCAGCGAGTAGGGATCGAACTGCGCCGCGCGCCTCAAGGTCTTGATCGCCTTCGCCGGCGTGCGCGCGACCTGTGCGAGCCCGGCCTGCGAGATGCGGGTGGCCGCGTACTGGCGCCCGATGCCGGCGGCGAGCAGTGCGATCACGACCAGCGCCGGGATCGTCCACAAGCTCGAGCCCCGGCGCCCCTTGCGCACGGTCGCGCCGGCGACCGCGGGCACCAGCAGCAGCGCGGCTGCGACGAACGCGATCCCGGCGATCCCGGGTATGTCGTAGGGCCAGTCGACGCTTGTGTCGACCAGCCAGGCGGTGAACATGCCGAGCGCCGCCACCTTGATCAGCCGGTCCTCGGAGGCGAGCGTGCCGCCGCGCCGCAAGCCGGCTACAAGCACGGGTCCGCAGAACACCAGCAGCGCTGCGAAGCCGAGCATCCCGAGCTCGGCGAGCTCCTGCAGCTCGAGGCTGTGGGGCTGCAGCACGTACTCCGGGTTGTGGCGCAGCAGGTAGTAGCCGGCGTCGTAGTTGCCGGCACCGAGCCCGGCAAGCGGATGTGCCACGAACTCGCGTATCGCTACGCGCCAGAGGTCGTAGCGATACCCACCGGCGTCCACGAACCGGCTTGACACGTTCTGGTTGACGTGCAGCGCTGTGAACTCGTGCCACTCCCGCACGATCAACGGCTCGCCCACTGCGAGGCCGACCACGAGCGCCAGCGCCAAGCCGGCCAGCATCGTGGCGCCCAAGGTCCGGGTGAGCTGCGCGCGACGTTGCTCGGAGAGCAGCGCGACCGCGAGCGAGAGGCCCTGCCGAGCGAGCCCGGCCGCGATCGCGGCGCCGAGCAGGGCGATCCCGGCTGCCTGGATGTGCGCCTGGGTGGGCGCCGCGCTCAGCGCGGTCGCGCCGTTGTACACCGCCAGCGTCCAGGGGAGGCTGCACGCGACCGTGGCGGCGACGATGCAGAGGTTGAGCGCACGCCGGACGCGGTCCTCGCAGCAGAGCAGCGCCAGCGCGGAGGCGATCACCATCGCCGGCACCACCGCCCGCGCCTGCGTCAATACGCAGGTCGACACCATCAGCGCAGCCGCTGCCAGCGCGGCGCTGCGCAGCCAGCGACGCCCGGCGGCTTCGGCGTAAGCGAGCCATGGCCAGGAGGCCATCACCAGCAGCGCGCCGGTTCCGTTCACGTACCCGATCGGAGCATCCAGCCGCTGGTTGATGAACGCGTCTTGACCATGACCGAGCGCGAACCGGCAGTCGAGCCATACGCAGGCGATCAACGCCCCTGCCCCGAGGATCATCACGATCGCGCGCCCGGTTGAGCGATCGCGGACGGCCAGCAGCACGATCCCGAAGATCGCCGCGTACAGGGCTACGCGGTTTGTGGAGGTCCACGCCGAGTCCTTCGACTCGGCCCACAGGATCGAGGCCGCGCTGAGGGCCACAAGCGCGCCGAGGCCGGCGGCGGCGAGCACGCCAAGGCGCGTGAACACCGGCCTCGACACGCGCACGACGATCACCAGCAGCACCATCGCGCCGAGCGCCAGCGGTCCCCATACCGTGAAATCGAAGTAGCCGGAGGCGAGCGGGGAAACGGCCAGCGCGATCGCGATCGCGATCGCTGACCAGCCCATCGGGGATCGCTCTGCAGCCGCCGAGCGGTCGCGGCGGTGGAGGTCGATCGGCACGACCGTCGCTAGCGCGGGCGCCGATCCGAGCCCTTCGTCGCGGGCCGGCTGCATCGTGTCAGTTGGTGGCGGTGCCACGCCGGCGCCTTCCAGCCCAGAGGCTCCCGCTACCCGGCTCCGGGCGCGACGCTCCTGTTGTTGCGTAGCTTGACCGCCAGGCTCGCGAGCAGGCCGACAAGCAACACGGCGGCTGCGATGCCCAGCATCCAGAACAGCCCGCTCGAGTGGCCGGTACCCAGCGCCCGGTTGGCGGCCGGGGCAGCTGCGCTGCGCTGGTTGGCCACGGTGGCGCTCGCAGCCTGTGCCGGGGACAACGATTTCGCGGTCGATACCGGTTGCACGCGTTTGTGCGGGCGTGTGACCGGCGTCTTGTGGACTTGGGTTCGCTGGCCGTCGCTCGCCGCTGTGGACTGGTCGGCGCCGCCGGCGCTAGCGCCGGTGCCGGTTGCGGCGCCGGCTCCCCTCGCGGCGCCGCTGCCGCACGCGGCGGCCGTCGGCGCCGCCGTGATGCCGCTGCCGAACAGCTGCTGGGAGGACCCGCTGCCGCTGCCGGCGCTGGTCCCGCCGCCGCTGCCGCCGCTGGTCCCGCCGCCGCGGCCGCCGCTGGTCCCGCCGCCGCCACCACCGCGGGCCTGGTTGAGCGGGATCGCGTACTCCTTGCCAGCAGGGCTGCCGGGGTCGGCATGGACGCCGCTCGGTAGCGTGCTCGCCAGGGCGATACCGGGTACGCCCGCGAACAGCAGTAACGCGAGCGCGACGCTGCTGGCGATCCGGCGGATGAGATTAAGATCCACTTCTGTCTCCTTGGCTCACGGGTACGGCAGTCGCGGTGGGTGGGAAACAGGAGCGTGCGCCCCGATCGCGCACGACTTCCACGTAGCGCTGGGTTAGCGTAGCGCGGCTGCGGGTTGCCAGGTAGGCGGTTCGGGCACCGCGGGCGGCTTCGCGCAGTGCCGCACGATCGGCATGCCAGCCGGTGAGCGTCGCCGCGAGCTCGCCCGGGACAGTCGAGCAGACGCCGGCACCGTACTCGCGCACGAGCTCGCCGAGCTCGCTCGCGTGGCTCATCACCGCCAGCAGCGGCACGCCCGCCGAGAGCAGCGGAAACGCACGCGAGGGCACGACGAGCGCTTCGAGCCCCGCCACCAGCGTGACGATCCCGGCGTCGGCGGCGGCGATGATCTGCTGATAGGACGATTCGCTCGCAAATGGCAGGAAGGTGACCGAGGCGTGCGTGGCGAGCAGCTCGCGCACAGCAGCCCCCTGGATCCCAGAGGCGCCCACGAAGCAGAACCGCACAGGGCTCCCGGACAGCAGCCTTACCGTCTCGATCACCGGCTCGAGCTGCTGAGTGATCCCGAGGTTGCCGGAGAACAGCACCAGCAGCTCGTCCTCGCGCACGCCGAGGCGCGCGCGAACCGCGCTCTCGGCCGGGCGCGGCTCTAGCTCTGGCTGCGCCCAGATCGGGATCACGTCGATCCGCTGGGCCTCGATCCGCTTGGCCACCAGCGCCTGCTTCATGCCATCGCTCAGCACCACGATGCGGTCGGCGCGCCGCAGCGCGAACCTGTTGACGGCGTCCCACGCGCGCAGCAGCGAGGCCGGCAGCGAGATCCAGCCGGTCGCGACCAGGACGTCCGGGTGGACGTCGAGCACTACCGTGATCAGCCGGCGACCGCGCCGCGCGAGCAGGACGCCGACCAGCGGCAGCAGCGGCGGGTTGTGGAAGCAAACGACGGTCCCAACGCGGCGGCTTCGCGTCAGGCGCAAGCCGGTGGCCGTGGCGCGCAGCAGGAACGAGGCGTAACCGAGGAACCTGCTTGCGCGAGTGCGCCGGCCGCCACGCCGCAGCATTCGCAGGCGCACGATCTCGACGCCCTCGAGCCGCTCGCGCCGCGGCGCGAGCGGTTGGGCGGGGCTGTAGCTGGGCTGTCCCGCGAGGAACATCACGCGCTCCCCCTCGGCGGTGGCCGTACCGGCCACCGCGCGTGCCACCTCGAACGCAAAGCGGCCGGTCGACGCGGTGTCGGGCGGTGCGTACTGGTTGACGAACAGGATGTTGCGCGGCGGCGCAGGCCTCGATCGGCACGGGGGCGGCGTTGCCTGCGGTCGACACGTGGTTGCAATAGGTGCGCCGGCGCCGGCGCCGGCGCCGGCGAGCCGCCAGGCGCGGCGCCGCGCAAGCGCCGCGCGCAGCGGCGCGGGGTCGGTGAGCGCCACCGGCGCGCGTTGCGCCGCGCCGGCTGCCCGTGCCGTACGCCACAAGCGTAGTCCGGCGATTCTGCCGCGAAGCGGCGCCAGCGTCCGCAAGCGTGGGCAGGCGTAGGCGACGTACGCGAGGTCGAACGCAACGATCGCCGGCAGCGCCCGCCAAAACTGCCGTGTGTCGAGGTTCTTGGCGATCAACAGCCAGCGGTTGCGACCGGCCTGGTACAGGCGCGTTTGTGAGCCGTGCGCGATCGTGCCGCCGAGGTCGTGGTAGACGATCGCGCCAGGCACGAACAGGCAGCGCCAGCCGCACATCCGCGCCCGCCAGGCCAGATCCGCGTCCTCCAGCCCGAATCTGAACAGCTCGTCGAAGCCGCCGACCTGCTCGAGCATCGTGCGCCGGTACAGCGCTGCCGCGCCGCAGGCGCCGAACACCTCGACCGGCTGATCCTCGACCGCGCTGGTGGACTCGCCCATCAGGCGATCGCTGGCATGCGCGCGTCCATCGATCACGGTGCCGGCCGAGTAGATTCGGTCCGGCTGGGAGGAGAATCGCTGCTCGGCGGCCGCCAAGCCGAGGCCCGGCTCTGCGAGGGCGACCTCCAGCAGGCGGTCCAGGCACCCTGGATCGATCGTGGTGTCGTTGTTCAGAGTCAGGATCCAACCGCCCACGCTGCCGGCGACGCCGGCGTTGATGGCGGCCGCGTAGCCACGGTTACGCGGCAGCGCGACCAGATGCACGCTCGGGAA
Organism: uncultured Solirubrobacterales bacterium; assembly: GCA_963709135.1. Taxonomy (GTDB): domain Bacteria; phylum Actinomycetota; class Thermoleophilia; order Solirubrobacterales; family Solirubrobacteraceae; genus Palsa-465. The sequence continues at coordinate 684,117 of CAVPVI010000023.1, forward strand.
CTGCGAGCGCACCAGCTCGCATGACTCGTCGCCGGAGCCGTCATCCACGACTACCACCTCGACCTCGTGAGCGCTCGCGGCCTGCGCCGCGAGCACCGAGTGCAGGCAGCGGCGCAGCAGCGCTGGCCGCTGGTAGTTGGGGATCACGACCGACAGCGCCGGCGCTGTCGCGGGGTGATGCGAGTTCGCGGTGCTCGCGCGGGCCGTCGGAGCGCCGCTGTCGCCGGGGCCGTGCATCAGCCGGTCGCGGGCCGATCGAGGTCGAACCGTGGCGCCGAGAGCGGCCTCAAAGCACACATGTTGGCGGCGTTGGCAGACAGCCGGGCGTACGCGCGCGCCGGTCCTGCGCCCGCCCGCAGCGCGCGTGCAAGCAGCAAGCGCGGCAGGCAGGCCGCGAGCAACGCCCCCCCGACGGCGATCTGCGCCGGGCGCGCCAGGTGCGCCTTGGCGTAGACCATCGTTCCGTGATAAAGGCGCTCCCGCTGATCGTGCTTGCGCCAGCCGCCGGTGCTGGCGGCGCCGACGTGCTCGAACGTCGCCGCCGGCACGTACAGCGCGGGCCCCAAGTCCAGCAAGCGTCGCGAGATGTCGACGTCCTCGTACCACATCCAATAGCGCTCGTCCCAGCCCCCGATCGCTTCGAGCGCCTCACGGCGCACCATCAAGCACGCCCCCGCGGGCTGTCGCGTGGTGCGCTGCGTGACCGTCTGGTCCAGCGGGCGCCGCAGATGCTGGCCCGTCCAGGGGTTCGGCGGCCACCAGCGCTCGATGCCGCTCACGCGCGCGATCAGGCCTGCCGCGCCGGGCAGCGCGCGCGGCTGATATGGCGTTTGCGTCCTGTCGCTGCCCGGGTCGACGAGCCGGCCCCCTGCCGACATCGCCTCGGGATCGTCCGCCAACGCCTCGACGAGACGCTGTGTCGCCCCCTCCTGCGCGAGAACGTCGTTGTTGAGGAACAACACGAGGCGGGCATCGGCCGCGAGGGTGCCTCGATTGAGCGCATGCGCGAGTCCATGATGAGCATCGAGGCGCACGACGGTCAGCATCGGAAGCTCCACACGGAGCGCTTCGAGCGCCTCGAGCGTCCCGTCGTTGGAGGCGTCGTCGACCACGACGACGCGCCCCACGCAGCGCTCGCCGGTTAGGCGCCGCACACATTCGATGATCAGCTCCCTGGCGTTGTACGTGGGGATCACGACCGCGACGGTATCCTGGGTCTCGCCCCCCGACGCTGCGCGTACAACGGTGGCGTCATCGGCTACGCCCACGCTTTGATCGTAGCGGCCGGCGCCCGGGGGCCCGTCCGGCGGATCTTCCGATGAAGCCGACTCCCCCCCGATGAAGCCGCGCGTGACCGTGCTGGTTCCGAACTACAACGGGATCGGGCTGCTCGAAGGCTTGATCGCTTCGCTGCGCGCGCAGAGCTTCGACGAGCACCGGCTGATCGTCGTCGATGACGGCTCCAGCGACGGTTCGGTGCCGTATGTCCGGCGGCGCTGGCCCTCGGTCGAAGTCCTCGAGGGGACCACGAACCGCGGTTTCGCGGTCACCGTCAACCGCGGGCTCAGCGCAACCGATTCGGAATACGTCGCGATCCTCAACACCGACGTGGAGCTCGAGCCGGACTGGCTCGAGCTGCTGGTCGCGACGCTCGATCGGTATCCACGGGCGGCGGCGGCAACCGGCAAGACACTTGCGTCCCACGATCGCAGCCGGCTCGATGGAGCCGGCGACCAGCTGCGCTGGTCGGGCGGCGCCACGCGCCGCGGTCACGGCGCGCTTGATCGGGGTCAGTACGACCAACCGGAGGAGGTAATCTCGGCGTGTGCCGGGTTCGCGCTTTACAGGCGCTCGGCGTTCGACGTCGTCGGCTTGTTCGACGAGGGGCTGATCGCCTACTACGAGGACGTCGACTGGGGTCTGCGCGCGCAGCTTGCCGGCTACAGCTGCCGCTACGAGCCCCGGGCGGTCGCCTACCACGTCGGCGCCGCCACCTACGGCCAGGATCCGACGTACCTGCGGCGCCAGCGCCGCAATCAGCTGCTCGTCGTGCTCAAGTGCTACCCCGCGGCCGCGCTTGCGCTCCGTTGGCCGCAGATCGTCGTCGGTCAGCTGATCCTGATCGCGCGGGGGTTGCGCGACGGCACCGCCGGCCTGCAGCTGCTCGCGATCGCCGACGCAGCCCGCGCCGCGCCGCGCTTCATGGCCCGGCGCCGCGAGGTAGCGCGCGTGCGGCGTGTCGGCTTGAGGCGGCTCGATGCGGTGATGACCCCGGAGCGCTACGACCAAGGCTGCGCCCTTAGGGCCTGTCTCAATAACCCAGTGTGCGCGGGGTTAGTGAGATAGGCCCTTAGCGTTTCAGCTTTGCGCGGGGCTGGCGGCTTGCGCGGGCTCGCGCCAGCTTTGCGCGGGCCTGCGCCAGCTGGGAGGTCGTCGTGGTGTCGGCGAGGTCGAGCTCGTGCGCGCGCTGCAGGGAGATGACGGCCGGCCGCAGCGGTCCATACGAGAGCTCGAAGGTTCCGAGCGCAGACCAGGCCTGGGCGTTGTCGGGTTGCCGGGCGACGCCATCGAGCAGCTCGGCACGTGCCTGATGTTGGTCGCGCAGCGCGCTGTAGATCAGCGACAGGTCAAACAGCGGCCGCCACGCGACTGGATCCTCGGACGCTGCCGCCTGCGCGTCGGAGAGTGCGCTGGTGGCGTTTCCTTGCGCCAGTGCGTTCAGGGCCGCGTTGGCGTCCTGCACCGAACGCAGCGGCTGCCAGACCAGCCACGCCGCCAGCACGGTGAGCGCCACCACGGCCGTTGCCGCCAATCGCTTGGCGGCGCTGGCGGGCCCCGCCTGGCGCGGGCTTGCCTGGCGCACACCCACGCGCTGGTGCAGAGGACCCCGTCCCGCCAGCCAACCGGCGCACAGCAGCGCCGGCAGCGTCACGCCCGGGATGAACCAGGTCCAGTCGATGCTGGAGCTCGCGCCGAACGCAACCGCGACCGCGAGCAGCGTGACCATGCCGGCGCGCTCGCCCTGGCTGCGCCCGTTGGTCGAGTCCGGACCCAACTCGGAGGCACGCTCATCCTCGCTGCGCCCGTTGATCGAGCCCGCGGGCAGCTCGCGGGCGCGGTCCTGGCGGGGACCGCGCCCGCGTCCCAGCGTCACCGACGCGGCGCGACACCAGGCGACGAGCAGTGCCAGGTTCAGCGCGATCCCGATCAGGCCAAAGTCGGCGAAGGTCTGGATCGCGTAGCCGTGGGCATTCGCGGCGAACGCCGTGTCGTCGGTGTAGCGCGTTTGCGCGAACTGAAAGCCCCCGGCGCCGACCCCGTGCAGCAGCGCGTGGCTGCCGACAGTGATGCCCTCGCGCCAGTACTGCGGGCGGCTGTTGGCGAGGTCGATCACCCGGCCGGGGCGGTCGCTGACGTACTGGTGGGTGCTCGTCAAGCTGGCCCAGATGTGCGAGACCTCGCCGGTCAGCCCCCGCGAAGACCCGGCTAGCGCGGCCACCCCGGCAAGCGGAAACAGCGCCAGCAGCCCGACCAGGATCCTGCCCAGACGCTGACGTTCCGGCGCCGTGAGCCGGCGGGCATCGAGCTGCCGGACGGCGCCGTAGCCGGCCGGCAGCGTCGCCAGCAGCACCAGCGCCAGCACCACTCCGAACGTGTGCCCTTGGTGCACGCGGGTCGATAGCCCGACCCCATCCTGGGTGAACGCGATCGCATTCAGCGCCCAAGCGCAGATCACGCCAGCGCCGGCGCTGCCGAGCGCCAGCACGGCGGCGCCCCGCAGCCGCGTGGGAACCGCGGCGAACCAGACGCCGACGCCCAGCACCGCCGCGAGGATCGCGCTGCGCGAGTAGGACAGCGCCACCACCGCAACCAGCAGCGCCACCGCCGGTATCGTGAGCGCCCGCAGGGCGCGCGCCCCGGTGCGCCGAGATCCCGCCCACAGGCACGCCGGCAGGCCGAGCGCCGCCGCCAGGCCGGTCGCGTTCCAGTATTGGAACGGCGCCATCAGGCGGCCGATCGTGTTATCACGGTCCAGCGCCGCGGGGAACACCTTCACCAGCATCGCCCAGCCGCTGAGCACGACCGCCAGCAGCACGATCGCCCACACGAGCGCCGGCCAGCGTTGCGGGAAGATCCGCGCCAGCGCCAGGGCGCCGCCGAACGCGGCCAGGTAAGACGCGGTCCGTCCCGCTTCCATCCAGGACACGTCCGGCGCGACCGACCAGGCGACCGACGCCGCCGTCAGCGCCGCCACGGCGGCGAACAGCGCCAGCGCCCAGGCGCCCCAGGCGGGGCCGGCCGCGCCCCACAGCAGCACCGCCAGCCCGAGCCCGCAGCCGCACACGATCAGCGCGAGCTCGAGCCAGGTGTTGGGCCCGAGGTTGGCGACGAGGCTCTTGCTGTTGGTGACGAACGAGACCGTCACCAGTCCGCCCGCAAGCAGCAACGCGGCGACGGCGTCGACGCTCGCCAGCCCAGAAGCACGCAGGTCGGTCCGCGGCCTCGTCGCAGTCGCGCCCGGCACCCTCATGCCGGCCGTCTCGCGATCAGCATCAGCGTATGACCGAGCAGCGCCAGCGGCGGACGGGACCCGAGCTCGTCGAGCGGCGCCAGCGCGCGCTGCAGGGCTTTCGGCAGCCGCCGCCAGGTGTAGGTGACCGCGTGCAGCTCTGGGCTCAGTCCGGCGCCGAGCGCCTCCCGGCGCAGCCGTCGGGGCGACAGCGGCACGTCGTCGGGCGTTCCGTGCAGCGCGGTCGCGGCGCCGGTCCGGTTCGCCAGCGCGAGCGCCGCGCCGACCGGGTGCCACAGCCCGGGCTCGATCACGACCAGCGCACCCCCCGGCACGAGCAGTCGCGCTGCCTCCGCAAAGCACGATGTCAGCGGCCCCTGGAACACGATGTGGTGCATCGCGAGCCGGTAGAGGACCACGTCGAAGCTGGCGTCCGGCAGCGTCAGCGCGCCGGCGTAGCCGACGAACGCCTCGTCGACGTAGCCGAGCTCCAGCACGCCGTTGACGCGAGCCGGGTCGGCGTCGACGCCGACCAGGTGAAATGCCGGCGCCGGGAACAGATGCCTCCCCGGGTGCCAGCCGCAACCGACCGACAGCACGCGGCCGCTCGTGATCGGCAGCACCTGCGCCAGCAGGCGACGCTCGCGCTCCTCCAGGTGATCGTAATGGCGCTGCAACGTCGAGCTCGCGCTGAGCCTGTCGAGCAGGTTGCGGGGCGTGTACGGCGCCGCCCCCGGCTGTGAACGCTGCGCGCCGGCGAGCGTCTGCGCGTACGCGTCGAGCGTGGCGGCGCCGGCGCCCTTCCAGGTGAACGAGCGCTCGACGTTCTCGCGGGCGGCGTGGCCCAGCGTCGACAGCGCCTCCGGGTGCCCGAGCAGGCGCGCCACCGTCGCCGCAAGGCCGGCGGGCTCGCCGGCGCCGACCAGCTCGATGCCGCCGCCGCAGGCCGCGATCTCCTCGGGGCCAGCCTCGCCGCGGCAGCCGATGGCGGGCACGCAGCCCGCCATCGCCTCGACATACCCGACGCCGAACGCCTCGTCGACGCTCGGCATCACGAACAGCGTTGCCGCGCGCGCGACCTGTAGCGCCTGGGCGGGCGCCAGCGCCCCCAACAGCTCGACGTTGCCCTCCAGCCCCAGGGCGATGATCTGGGCTTGCAGCTGCTCGCGCTGCGGGCCCTCACCGACGATCAGGTAACGGATCTGGGGGTGGTGCTCGCGCAGCAGCGCGACCGCTGAGACGACGTCGCGGTGGCGCTTGCGCTCGACCAGGTGCGCGACGGTCACGAGCGTCGGCAGCGCCGGCGCCGGCGCGACGGCGGCCGGCAGATCCGAGCCGAGGTGCACGACGCGAACCTCCCGCGCGCCCGCCTGCAGGCAGCGCTGCGCCGTCCCGGCGCTGTTGGCGAGCACCAGCCGCGCGTGCCCGAGGACCGCGCGCACGCGGGCGCCGCCGGCGCCGGCGCCGAACACGTCGTGGCCGTGGACCGACACGATCAGCGGTGCGCTCGGCGCCGCGCGCATGACGGCGTCGCCGGCGGGCACGGCGTAGTGGGCATGGACCAGCTCGAACGGGAACTCGTCTCGCAGCCTGCGCAGCCTGGCCGCGAGCGGCGGCGCGGCCCAGGCGCCCCAGGAGCCGTAGCTCCAGGGGCGCGGCGGCGAGAGGTAGCGCAGGTACTCGACCTCGATGCCATCGAGTGATTCGCGCGCGGGCTGGCGCAGCTCGCCGGCGACCGCGCGCAGGTCGCCCCGGCGCAGGCTCGCGAGCGGCGGCAACGGCCGGTGCAGGACGAGCACGCGGACCTCGGCGCCGGCGTCCCGTGCCGCGAGCGCCTGGCGGTGAGCCCAGATGCCGCGCACGGGATCGCCCGCGCGCGGGTAGTACTCGGCGAGCACCAGGACCTTCAAGCGGGCTACCAGCTCCGGTGGGTGGCGAGCGTGCGCTGGATCTCGCCGGCACGCACGTACGGCCGCTCGCGCAGGAACTCTCGGGCTTCGGCGATCGCGTCGTCGTGGCGATACGAGGAGGCGATCAGCCGCAGGCCGTGGCGCACGGGTGTGGCGTCGATCACGCCGAGCCGCCAGCCGCGCTCGCGGGCGAGCGCCGACCAGTGCGCGTCCAGGCCCCAGCCGGCACGCAGCGGCGGGAACGGGAGCAGCACATCGAACGTGCTGGCGTGGAACGCGAATACGGGCCCGACCTCGACAAACGCCGTTTCCCGCACGAGGCTCAGCGGCCGCCGGCGCGTGACCTTCCAGGCGGCATGCGAGCGGCTGCGGTGGGCAGGCTGCGCCAGTCGCAGGTCGAAGCGCTCGGCCAGGAAGATGAACGTGTCGAGGAAGCCGGCGGGGAGCGCGACATCGTCGTCGATGACCAGCAGCCAGTCGAACCCTGCAGCTGGGTGCTCGGCCAGCAGCGCGCTCAGGTTCTCGAACTTCCCGCGCTCGCCGGCGGGGACCGTTGCGATCTCGAGCTCGTGACGCGAGCGGCGCAACTCGGCGCACTCCTGCGCCATCAGATTCGACACGTTCGTGCGCTCGATCCCGAGCACCAGCACGCGCCGGCGTGGGCCCGCGGCGGCGGCGCGTCGTAGGAGCCGGCGGGCCGGAAGCGCGGCGGCGTCGGCGAGCGCATCGCTCAGCAGCGCGCGGCTGGTGGCGCGCACACCCGTGATCGCGCCGGCGGTTCCCGACAGGAAATCGTCGCGCTCGCCGGCGGGCGGCGTCAGCGCCGGGTCGACCGTCTCGCGCACGCGGCCGGCGGTGTGCGCGAGCATCACGACACCGAACGCGCACCGGCGCCTGACCGCGTGCCAGGCGCAGCCCGCCGCCGTCTGCAGCTCGCGGTGCAGCGGCTTGGCGGCGCGCAGGCGGACGTCGTTGCGGCGCGCGGTCCGCCCGAGCGCGTAGGCGGCGCGGGACAACCGCGCGACCGTGGCGTCCTCGGCGGCGCGGCGGTGGTGCAGCCCGGCAGCCGCCACATAGCGGACGCGGCCACCGGCCGCCGCGTAGCGGCGCAGCCACTCCTCCTCGTCGCCGCGACCCCAGAGCGCCTCGTTGAAGGCGCCGATCTGCGCCAGGGCGCGCCTGCGGATCGCCATGTTCGCGCCCCACACGAAGCCGGTGTCGCGGTCGGATGCGCCGAGGTCGAGCGCCGTGATCGGTGCCGGCTCGCGGCCGCAGGCAGGTGGGCCGCCGCCTTCCAGCAGAGGCCGGATCGGTCCGCCGAGCACGTCGTAAGCGGGCGCCTGCGTGGCGCCCGCCAGCAACGCTGCCAGCCAGCCCGCGGGCGCCAGCACGTCGTCGTCGACGAACACGACGAGCTCGCCGCGCGCCGCCGCGACGCCGGCGTTGCGCGCGGCGTTCAGGCAGGTCGGGACGGGCAACGTGACCAGCCTGGCGCCGTGCTGCGCCGCCAGCGACTGCGTAGCGGCGTCGGGTCCGTCGCTGATCACGATCACCTCGGCTGCGGCCGCCAGCGCCTGCGGCACGATCGAGTCCAGCGTCACAGACAAGTAGTCGGGACGCGCACGCGTCGGGATCAGAACCGAGGCGCTGGGTCCTGTGCCTGCGGACGGGTCTTGTGCATGTGGAATGGACACGGATCGATCGTGGCAGAGCTGCTCGCCAGCCGCACACCGGCTTAGTGAGCTAGACCCCGGCCGCGAGTCATCGACCGGTCGAGGAGCGGTGACGCGCGAGCTGCGCGCCGAACGCGAGCACGAACCGCGGGTTGTAGCGGAAATAGCGCCGCCACAGGCGCCGCGGCTCGCGCGCGAGCCGGTAGGCCCACTCGAGCCCCGCCTTCTGCAGCCACGCGGGCGCCTGCGGGACGAGACCCGCGTGAAAGTCGAACGCAGCGCCGACCCCGATCAGCACCGGCGCCTGCAGGTACGGGCGCATCTGCGCCATGAACTTCTCCTGCTTGGGCACGCCGATCCCGACCCAGACGATGTCCGCATCCGAACGATTGATCCCCTCGATCACGGCGGCGCGCTCGTCGGCGGTCAGCTCGTGGAACGGCGGCGAGTAGCCCCCCACGATCCTGATGCCGGGGAAGCGCTGGCGAAGGTTCAGCGCGAGTTGCGCGAGCGCCCCCTGGCTACGGCCGCCATACAGGTACAAGCGCTGCCCGGTTCGGGCTGCGTGCGCGCACGCACGCAGCATCAGCTCCGGTCCGTAGACGCGGTCACCGAGCGAGTGCCCCAGCGCGTTCATCGCCCACACCAGCGGCTGCCCATCGGGAACGTTGAGCGTTGAGGAGAGCAGCGCTGCATGCAGCTCGGGATCCTCGCGCGACGCGCTGACCGTGTGCACGTTGCAGACGCAGATGTAGCCACGACGGCGCTCAGACACGCAGGTGTCGATCCACCCGACGGTGCGGTCGTAGTCGGTCAGCGCGAGCGGCACGCCGAGCACCTCGACGGTGCGCGAGAGCTGTACCGGTCGTGGCTCGCCGGCTGGACCGGCAATGCCCTCCGGCGCGGTCTGGTGGCGCATCGAGGTGATCTCAGCCTACTTTCTATGGTCGTGCTGGGTGCAGGCCATCTTGTTGAAACGATCGATCCAGCCGTTGGTTTCGCGTTTGGCAGTGCGACTTGCAAGATTCTTAGCGTGTTGTCCACGACCCAGCGCTATCCTGACAAAAGACACGGATGTCGAGCGGTTCGCGAGTATCGCCCCCTTTCTCGCGGGCCCGGGCGGCCCCCCAGCCCTACCAGGGCCGTCCTTTGGCTGGACCCGCGCTGCGTATGCGGCGCGGGTCCGCCGACTTTAATGAGCCCTGCAGTGATCGTGATGTCGTACGATCCTGCGGGCTAGGCGATCGGGCTAGGCGCGGCGCATCAGGACGACCCCCCCACGGACCGTGGCGCGCCACCCGAGCCTTGTGAGCAGCGCCTCCCATGGAGCGGTCGTCGGTGCGCCTGGCTGCATCAGAATGAGCGTGACGCGGTAGCGGGCGAGGAACACGGCGATGACGCCCCCGGCCTGCACGGCCGGGGCTCCCACGAGGAACGGGTACGCCGGGTCGCTCGTGTACGGGGTGTGCCCCTCGGGCGGCAGCAGCGAGCCGCCGACCAGCGTGAACGAGTAGGCGGCCTGGGCGTGCCAGAGCATCGATGGGCCGCCGCCACCCATCGGCAGGACGAGGACGACATCCGACGGGCGGATGCTGGCTCGGTATGCGGAGCTCGCAAACAGGGTGGAAACCGGAGCCGTGCTGTCCCATGGCGTGTTCGACATGATCGGCCACGCCAGCGCAACGGCAAGCGCCGCCAGGATGGTCGCGATGACGCGCCGTCGCGTGGCTGCGATCCACATCGCTGCCAGCACGACCACGATCAGCAGCGCAAAGGCGGCGAATCGCGCCGGGAGGAGCAAGCCGATGACCGGGAGATCGTTGACCAAAGCCCAAGGCATCGGCATCGTGATGGCACCCACGATGTGGAGGTGACCGCCGAAGGAGCAGATCACGATCACGATCAGGGCGATCGATGCCGCCCTCACGCCGAGGCTGCTCCAGCGACGGCGGGCAGCGAGCGCGGCCATGACGATGAGCGGCAGCGTCATGTACGCTCCGCCCTCGAACGGGCCCTCGGTGAAGCGCGAGGTCACCGTCAGGAACGTCGAGCCCCCGATCTGCGTCAGCGCCGTCGGGACAAAGTAGGAGAGAAGGTCGGCGGACAGGATGTCGCTGCGTCCCGGCAGCACCGGAACCTGTCCGTCCCTCAGTGCCTGGAAGATGTACCAGGAGCAGAGCACGGCCGTCGCAAGATAGGCGTAGAGGAGCGTGCGGAGCAGGTAGCGCAGCTTGCCACGCTCGGCGCCATCGCCGAGCACGTATGCGGCCGCCAGGACGACCGCCCCGAACAGCGTGAAACTCGCTAGGACCTCGTCGGAGATGCAGAACTGGACCGTCAACGCCAGCGTGAGCAGCACGACGGAGCGCTCGCGCGAGACCTCGCGCGCGCCGGCCTGGAGCGCGAGCTGGACGATCGCCGGCACCATGCACAGCAGCGTCAGGTTGAGGTGGCCCGCCATCTGCCCGAGGACGTATGGCGAGAACCCGAACAGCCAGCCGGCGACCAGCGACGCCCAGAAGCAGCGCGTGAGCCGCCGGCAGAGTAGGAAGGAAAATGTCGCCGTGAGCGTCGGGCTGAGGACCATGCCGACGTTGTAGGCCGTGATCGGGCCCGCCAGCGCGGTGACCGGAGCGAGGAGCAGCGCGGGAACGGGCACGATCGTCGCGTGAGCGAGATCGAACCCCTGCGGGTAGTAGATGTTGCTCGCGAAGAGAGGGTTGAGCCCGTGGCTGAGCGCGTGGGGCAGCCAGCCGAGCGCCCACACAAAGATGTCGGGATCGGTGCCGACCCCCAGCAGCTGGTCGCTGTGAGCGACGAGGCGGGGAACGAACATCGCCACCGCGGCGATCAGGTACAGGACCGGGCCCGCGGGCGCCGGTGGATCGATCACGCGCAGGCGCACCGCGCACAACTTACAAACTCCGGGCAGTCGTCGTCGGTGCCGTAATCTAGGCCCGCAATGGACTGCGTGGTGACAGGCGGCGCTGGCTTCATCGGCTCCAACCTCGTGGATGCGCTGGTGGCGCGCGGGGACCGCGTGCACGTCGTCGACAATCTGCTCACCGGCAAGCGCGCCAACCTCGAACCGGCGCTCGCGCAGGGGGCGATCCTGCACGCGATCGACGTTCGCGACGCGTCGGCGCTGGTGGAGTTGCTGCAGTCCCTGCGCCCCGAGGTCGTGTTTCACCTCGCCGCGCAGATCGACGTGCGCTACTCGGTCGCGCAGCCGGCCGCTGACGCCGCTTGCAACGTACTCGGCTCGATCGCGGTGCTCGAGGCCGCGCGCCGCAGTGGCGCGCGGCGGCTGGTGAACACCTCGACCGGCGGGGGCCTGTACGGCGATGCCGACGTGTTGCCCACGCCGGAGGATCACCCGATCCGCCCGCTCGCGCCCTACGGGCAGAGTAAATACGCGGCCGAGGGCTACTTCGAGCTGTACACGCGCCTGCACGGCCTCTCGACCCTGTCGCTGCGCTACGGCAACGTCTACGGGCCACGCCAGGACGTACACGGCGAGGCCGGCGTGGTCGCGATCTTCTGTGGCAATCTGCTCGAGCTGCGCCGGCCGACCGTGTTCGGCGACGGTCGCCAGACGCGCGACTGGGTCGAGGTGTCGGACGTCGTCGCCGCGAACCTGCTGGCGGCCGGCAGCGAGCTCTGCGGTGCGGTCAACATCGGTCACGGCCGCGAGACCTCCGTGCTTGACCTGATCGAGGCGCTGCGCGAGGTTGGCGCCGAGCTCTCGATCGCCGAGCTCGCCGAGCCCGAGTTCGTGCCGGAGCGCCCCGGCGAGGTGCGGCGCAGCTGCCTCGACGTCAAGCGCGCCGCTCGTGAGCTGGGATGGGAGGCGAGCGTCGGGTTGCGCGACGGGTTGCGCCGGATCCTCGCCACGCTCTGAACCGAATGGAAGCGCTGGTAACCGTGGCGATCCCGACGCTGAACGGCGCCGCGACCCTCGAACGGACGCTGACGGCGGTACGCGCTCAGCAGCTGGCGGCCGAGGTCGAGTTGCTCGTATGCGATTCGGGATCTCAGGACGGCTCCGTGGCGCTGGCGCGGCGCTTCGGCGCCGAGCTGATCGAGATCCCACCGGCGGCGTTCTCGCATGGCGCCACGCGCAATCTGCTGATGGAGCGCGCGCAAGGCCAGCACGTCGCCTTCCTCACCCAGGACGCCGAGCCGGCGGATGCGCACTGGCTCGCGCGCCTGCTGGACGGCTTTTCGCTCGCCGGCGACATCGCGCTCAGCTTCGGTCCGTACTTACCGCGGCCGGACGCCAGCCCGATGATCGCACGCGAGCTGAGCGACTGGTTTCGCTCGTTCTCGCCGGACGGCTCGCCGCGCATCGACCGCCTCGCCGCTGGCGAGCGTGACCTGCCTGCGCGCGTGCTGCTCGGTCCCCGCGGCTTTTTCACGGACGCCAACGGCTGCGTGGCGAGGCCCGCCTGGGAGTTGGTGCCGTTCAGGCCGGTCCGCTACGCCGAGGACCATGTGCTTGCGCACGACATGCTGCGCGCGGGCTATGCGAAGGCGTTCCTGCCTCGTGCGGCGGTGATCCACTCCCACGATTACGCCGCCGCCGACTGGCTGCGCCGAAGCTTCGACGAGGCTCGCGCGCTGCGCGAGGTCTACGGGTACGTGCCGCCGCTCGATGCTCGGCAGCTGGCGCTCAAGCTCTGGGGCGAGGTGGGAGCCGACTGGCGCTGGCGGCGGGCTACCGGGCCAACTGTGGGCGCCGGCGAAGCGCTCGCCGTGCTGGTGCGCTGCGCAGCCCATCGCACGCTGCGAATGACCGGGACGCTGCTTGGGGCAAGAGCGGACCGCCTGCCTGATCGCGCAGTTCGTCGCTTGTCGCTGGAGGGCCGAGGTGGGTGATCGCCTGGATCGCGAGCTTGCCAGGCCGATTCCCGGCTAATCTCCTGTTTCGATGCATGCGATTCGAGATGCGCGCGCCCCCGCGATCGTGACCCGCGGGGTGAGCAAGACGTTCCATGTACCCGAGGAGCGCAGGCACACCCTGAAGGAGCGGGCCCTGCACCCACGGCGGCGGATCCGCGCCAAGGACTTCCGTGCGCTGCACGACATCTCGTTCGAGATCCAGCCGGGAGAGTTCTTCGGGATCGCGGGCCGTAACGGCAGCGGCAAGAGCACGCTGTTGAAGTGCCTGGCCGGGATCTACCGGGCCGAGGGGCGGATCTGGTGCCACGGCAGCATGTCGACGATGATCGAGCTCGGCGTCGGCTTCAACATGGAGCTCGCCGCCCGCGACAACGTGATCCTCAACGGGATCATGCTGGGCTTGAGCCCGCGGGAGGCGCGTTTGCGCTACGAGCGCGTGATCGAGTTCGCGGAGCTGGAGGAGTTTCAGGAGCTGAAAGTCAAGAACTACTCCTCCGGCATGATGATCAGGCTCGCCTTCTCGGTCGCCGTGCAGGTCCAGGCCGACATCATGCTCGTCGACGAGATCCTCGCGGTCGGCGACGCCGCCTTCCAGCAGAAGTGCTTCGACGTGTTCTACCGGATGCGTGACGAGGGCAAGACGATCGTGTTCGTGACGCACTCGATGGGCTCATTGACTCAGTTCTGCCATCGCGCGATGCTGCTCGAGCAGGGCGAGATGATCCATATCGGCGAGCCCCAGGAGGTCGCCGATCGCTACCTGGAGATCAACTTCGGCCGCGATCCGGTCGCCGAGGCCAAGGCGGCCGGGGACGCGCGCGCGGGCGGCGGCGAGGCGCGCGTGGTCGAGGTCTGGGTCGAGGACGAAGCGGGCGAGCGCCGTGCCGCCGTTGCGCAGGGCGATCGGATCAAGCTGCGAGCGCGCGTCGCCTTCAGCGTGAGCGTCGTCGACCCCGCCGCCAGCGTCTATGTGCTCAACGACGAGCACAAGGCCGTCACCGTCGCCAACACCGAGGCGCAGCTGCGGCAGACCGGCACCTTTCTCCCCGGCGAAGAGGTGATCTTCTCGTTCGCGTTTGAGAACGTCCTCGCCCCGGGCAGGTACAGCCCGCTGATCAGCCTCGCCCACCGCGGCGTCGGGCTCGACGTGATCGATCGGTTCGAGAGCGGCTTCTCGTTCGTCGTCACGGCGACGCGCCCGACCGGTGGGGTCGTCGACCTTCCCGTCGACGTCAGCGTCGAGCGCATCGGTTACGCCCAGAGCATCTCCGCATGAGCGCCACCGGCTTCGATCAGCAGAGCTTCGACCTGGCCCGGCTCGGCTCGCCGATCAAGGGTCCCCAGGCGCTTTCAGGCGGCTGGCGGCGCTTCTGGCACCTGACCTTCAACATCGCCAAGACGCAGTGGAAGATGCGCTTCTTCGGGTCCGTGCTCGGCTACTTCTGGCAGCTGATCCGGCCGCTGCTGCTGTTCGGCGTGCTGTACGTGTTCTTCACGAAGGTCGCGCACATCGGTTCAGGCGTCGGCACTGGTCCCGGGCAGCCCGATCACTTCTACGGGGCGCAGCTGCTCGGGGCGATCGTGCTGTTCACCTTCCTGCAGGAGGCGACGTCCACCGCGGTGCGTTGCGTCGTGGACCAGGAGGCGCTGGTGCGCAAGATCCAGTTCCCGCGCATGGTGATCCCGCTGTCCTGCGTGCTCCTGTCCTTCTTCAACGTGTCCCTGAACATGATCGTGGTGTTCGTCTTCGCCCTCATCGAGGGAGTGCGTCCGATGCTGAGCTGGGTCGAGCTACCGCTGATCGTGGCGATGATCGCGGTCCTGGCTGCGGGGTTCGCGATGCTGCTGTCGACCGCGTTCGTGTACTTCCGGGACGTGCAGCCGATCTGGGAAGTGGCCATGCAGATCCTGTTCTACGCCTCGCCTGTGATCATCCCGATGGTCACGGTGGCGGGCAAGCTGAGCCCGACGATGATGCACATCTACATGCTGAACCCGATGGCGGTGACCATTCAACAGTTCAAGCATGCGGTCGTCAACCACGCGTCCTACGGTTCGGCGGTGTATGCCGGCGGCTACGCGTGGGTCGGCGTCTCGGTCGCGTTCGTGCTCGCGGTCTTCGTGCTTGGCTTCTGGGTGTTCAATCGCGCCGCGCCGTACGTGGCCGAGAACCTCTGAGTCGGGCCCTTGCAGCACCGGCACGCGTGGCCGCGCGGGTGATCAGCCGCCGCGCTTGGTGGCGATCATCGAGAACGACACGCCGCCGGTGACGTGGTTGAGCCACATCAGGTATGCGCGCCGGGCGATCCGGCTCGAGTGCCGGAAGTAGTAGGCGACGCGCCGCGCCGCCTCAGAAGCGGGCGTGCCCGCGGGCACGCACAGCTCCACCGGATCGAAATAAGGCACATAAGCGGGCTCGAGCAGTTCGGTCGAGAACCCGGCAAGCTGCGCACCGAGGCGGTACTGGAAGGCCCAATGGGCGTGCTCGTAGCCTTCGAACTGACCCATGTCCCCCGTATGTACGCCGTCGGGATCCTTGAGGCACTTCAGAGTCTCGTTGATCACCAGCAGCTTGCCGCCGGGACGCAGGACGCGATGCGCCTCACGGAACGTCCGCCACAAGCCGCCCAGATCGTTGTGGTGCAGGACCTCGCAGCAGAACACGTAGTCGAGGCTGCCGCTGGCGATCGGCATGTCGTTCATCGTGCCGAGCACGCGTTCGAAATAGCTGGTCCCCGCTTCCAGAAAGTAGTCAGCGGTATACAGTCCCTGCAGCTCGGCGGTGCTGATGTCGAGTGCGATCGCGCGCAGGCCGGCCTGCGCGAACTTGTTGGTCGCCCAGCAGGTATTCGAGCCGACGTCGAGCAGGGATTGCCCTGGCCGCGGTGCGACGATCCCGGTGAGCTGCTGGAAGGACCGGCTCTGGACGAACCAGTAGCCGTCCTGGATGTCGGGTAGCTTCAGGATCTGCTCGCGGTTCCAGCCGTGCCCCTCCATGTGCCCGGCGAATCGCTCCAGGCCGGCGGCCTCCTTGCGGACGTGCTCGGGTGGGTCGACGAGCAGGTGAGCGACGCCGCGGCGCAACTCGAAGCTCCGCCCGCACCGCCCGCAGTGCAGCGTGCCTTCGCGAACCTCGAGCTGGTTGGTCTCGGAAGCCTCCAGCCTTAGCGTCCGCTCCCCGCGGCACGCGGGGCAGCGGAGGAACTCGGCGGCAAACGAGGGTTGCATGCTAGATGCGAGCAGCGCGGTCGCGCAAGGTGTACTTGCAATAGACCGCCGGAGACTGCGCAGCGTGCGCTTGCCGATCGGCATCATGCCGCCCGTTGAGGTTGCGGTGGCGCTCCTCGCCGGCATTCTGGTCAGGCGGCTGCATCGTCCCTATGTTGCCGATTCGGGCGACTCGGCGTCCGCTCGCACCGGCGCTTGGGGGATCCTGATCAGGATCCCCGGCTGACCGTCGGCCGGCGCTACGGCTCGATGCGGTAGATGTCGTTGGGCCCGGCAGTCGCCGCGAGCTGAAACAGGTGACCGGAGTCGAGCGTAGCGGGGTTGGCGGGTGTGCCGGCCGGTAGGATCATCCAACTGACGCGCAGCGGCGCGAGACGGCGCCAGAGGACGGCCGCTGGCGGCAGCGTGTTGCCGTTGTTGTCGAAGACGCGGATGCGGCTTCCGGTTGAGAAGGTGTCGCTGATGAGCAGCCCCTGGGCGTAGTAGCGGGTCTCCTCGCACACGTATGCCCAGGCGCGGTAGTGGGAGCCGAGGTCATGGTTTAGCCACTCCACGGCGGGGAAGCACGGGACGCGTGCGGCCACGTAGGAATCCACCTGCTGGCCGGTGATCGGCGGTGAGCCGCCGTCATAGACGTCGTCGCGCGCAAAGGCGATGGACGTCCATAGGCCTAGGATAGTCGACGCGAGCAGCGTTACGGGCACGAGCAGCTCGCGCCAGCGCACCGCTGGTCGCCACCGTTGCACCAGCCGCCACGCGTGACCGGCGGTCATTCCGGCGGCGACCGCGAGTGGTCCGACTGCGGGGATCGTGTAGCGGGGATCGGCTGATAGCTGGAGGCTCGCGGCGATCGACAGAACGCCCGCCGCCAGCGTGCCGATGAAGGCCCGGTCCCGGCGCGCCGCGGGGATGAGAAGCCCAAGTACTCCCCCGCCGAGCAGCCACGACAGCGGCGAGCGGTGGACGCCCGTGTCGTAGGGAGTAGCGCCGGAGAGGTAGCGCAGGTCCTGGTGCAGGATCGACGAGAAGCCGGAGCGCGCGGTCGCTCGTGCCACCAGGTTCTGGAACGCGACCTCGCTCGGCGTCCACAGCGATTTGCCACCGAAGAGTCCGATTGCGAACGGGTAAAACGGGTCCCCGGCGGTGTGAATCGTCCAGGCATACCACGGGAGAGCGATGACGCAGAAGAACGCAACGGCGCCCGCGAGCTCTCGCCACAGGGCGAGCGGAGAGCGGCCCGTTGCGATGAGCACACCGACGCCGCCAAGCACGCCAAACAGGAGTCCGGTGTACTTCGTCGAAGCCGCTTCGCCGATGAACACGCCCATCAGAGCCAGAGAGGAACGGCGCCGCTCCGGCTGCGTGGCGCCGTCCAGACCGACGAGCAACGCGGCCAGCACGAAGCCCATCGTCCAGGTGTCCACGTATGCCGTCGTCCCGCAGAAGATGACGTCGGGACTGGCCAGCAGCACGATTGCCCCAGCGAACCCGGCTCCCAGGCCTCGCCGCGCGCTGATGAACCAGCACGGCAGCAGCAGCGCCGTGACGGCCAAGACGCTGTACTCCAATGCCGCGCAGCCGACCGGGTTCCTCGACAACATCAACATCACCGCGAAGATCGACTCTCCCGCCTGGGGGAAGAAGCTGTAGCGGACGTACGGGTCATAGCTGAAGCCGTGGTGGCGGACGAGGTCGCGGGCCAGCGGTAGGTGGTAGGACGTGGCGTCGAAGCCGTTGACCGGGTAGAGCGCAAGCACGGAGAAGAACGCCAAGGCGGCTAGGAGCAGGCCGAACCCCAGCAACACCGCCGGCTCGGGCCGGCGGCGTGCCCGCCAGCTCGTGCGCCATCGCGACAGATCGCGGGACACGTTGAAGGCGCTGGCGGCGAAGCCGACCGTCGCGACGGCAATCACGCTCCACCCCGCGAACCAGTGCGCCCACGACAGCAAGCAGATGATCAGGCTCAGGAGGGCGAGGCCCAGCAGGACCGTGAGCGGCGCCGCCGCCGCTCCGCGGAGGTACCTTCGCCCTGCGGGGTAGCCGAGCAGGACGCCGAGGCCGAGGATCAGCGCCGCGCGACCGTAGGAGGCCAGCCAGAGGTGGATGAGGGCAATCACACGAACCGGGTCATACGCACGCTGCTGGACGCAATGCCCCGTGCCGGCAACCAAGACAGGCTCGGATTGGCCCTGCTGGCGCCCCGGCCCCACGGCGATACGGTGTCCGACCATCGCGACTGTACCGTAATACTATGCGCGCCGTGAGAAGTGGCGTCCGAGTCCAGTCGATCGCCGATGCGCTGGTCACACTTGTCGTGGCCCTCGTCGTCGGGGGGCCGGCGCTTTTCACCCACAACGGGTTCGGGTTCGACTATACGAACCACATGTGGATGGTGTGGGTCCAGGAGCAGGCGATTAGCCAGCACCTACTGCCGACGTATTTCATCAACACGCCGTCCACCGGGATCTTCTATCCGCTTACATGTTCTACGGCGGTACGTTGTACGCGTTGACAGGCGCGCTCGGCGTTCTGATCGGCGGTCGCCCTGCCGTCGCGTTCAACGGAGTATCGGTCCTGTCGATCATGAGTGCCTACGGCGGAATGGTGTGGCTTGCCCGCCAGTTCGGCGTGCGATCGTGGCTCGCTCATCAGCACGCCGATGCAGGAGAGCCAGATCCTGCGCTTCCACGCCGTCTGCCAGATCTCACGGACCGATACCCGCTCCGGAGAGTGCCGGCGGCTTCGGCACGGTGGCGCGCCGCTGATTCATCGCTGCCAGCGTAATTGATCGATGCCGGTCGAGC
The DNA here is from genome assembly GCA_963709135.1 of uncultured Solirubrobacterales bacterium. GTDB lineage: Bacteria > Actinomycetota > Thermoleophilia > Solirubrobacterales > Solirubrobacteraceae > Palsa-465. The sequence continues at coordinate 703,144 of CAVPVI010000023.1, forward strand.
CCTCTCCGGGTCAGCGCATCAACCGTCGTCGGCGCCATGCGTTGCCGGCGCGGTAGGCGACTCTGAGCGCCCCGAACATCGGCACGCTGAGCGCTGGGCGGACTGCGACCGCCAACAGCGGTCGTTCGAGATCTTCGGGCAGCGCGCCATTGGGTCCCACGAGGCGAGTCGCCCATTCGCTACGCGCGCCCGGTTGCAGCGGGCGTTCGCGCCGCAGCCGGCTGTTCGGCGTTGTCGGCCCGTTGCAAGTATCGGTGTAGACGTCGATCAGCTTCGAAGCGGTGTTGTCCCAGGTCAGATCGCGAGCGGCGTCGCGGATCGCCGCAAGGTTGCGCGTACGCTCTGCGTCGTCTCGCATGAGCGCGATCGCGCGATCGGCGGTCTGCGCGGCGTTCCACGGGACGATCTCAGCGGCTGCGTCTGGCAGAACCTCGCTGAGCGATGTGCCGGCTGCCCATAGGCAGGGCACCCCATGATCTCCCGCCTCGAACGGCACCAGCCCGAACCCCTCGTGGACGGTGGGGTAGAGGACCAGGCGGCAGCGGTCATACAGCCACGACTTCTCGACTTCGGTGACGGCCGGGAACGCCCGCACCGACGCCGCCAGATGTGGATACATCGCGAGGATCTCGGCTTCCCTGGGTGCGGACGATCCGTGCGCAACGCGCGGACCGACAAGCAACAGGTATCCCGTCCAATTGTGACGCGTCTGTAGCTGCTCGAGCACTTGCAAGGCGAATACTCGGTTCTTGTGGTGGAAGTCGGTGCCGATGCACAGGATCGCGTCTGCTCCGTCAGGCAACTCGGGATGCCAGCCCGGCGAGTTCACGCCAGACGTCGCCGGCTCGCTGAAGCTGTGGTCCACGCCGATATGAACGACCGCTGCCCGGCTGGGCTCGATCAGGTCCTCGGCAAGGGCCTGATCGCGAGCGTGGGCGGAGAAGAACAGCACCCGATCGGACGCGGAAAGCGCCGAGCGGGTGGTGCGCCGGTAACCCTCCCACGCGTTGAAGTCGCGGAAGTAGGCCGGATTGTGATATCCGATCAGATCCTGGTTCGTCACCACCACTCGATCGCCGAGCCGCGCCAGCATCTCCAGGTCGTCCTCGTCGACGACCTGGAACGGGCGGTGGATGATGTCGGCACGAGTACCACCAACCGACTCGGCCTGGGCACGCGTGAGGACCGTGAGATCGTCAAGGCTGCCCAGCGCGGCCGTCGCATAGCGACTCGGTTGCTCCGGAACGATCGCGGTCACGCTCACCCGACCGCTGCGCACCAGCGCGCCGATCACCTCCACGATGTGTAGCTGCGTGCCGGTCGTCGGGCCGGCGAGGCAACGCGCGTCGATCATCACCGACATGCCCGTCAGCGCCCGTCGCGCGCACCCGAGCGCCCGCCCCAGAGGGCCCGAGACGTCCTGCTCGCAAGCGCGCACAGCCCGGTGGTAGTAGGGGTAGCGAACGGCGACGATCTGCTCGTGCTCGTCCTGGATCGCGCTGCGGTTTCCGTTCTGGGAGAAGCTTCCGCTGCCGTGATGGAGCACGAACACGTCGTCGGCGACGATGTGACACAGGCCTCGCTCCAGGCAGCGCTGCGAGAAATCGACTTCCTCTCCATAGCCGGGCGAAAACGTCAGGTCGAAGTCCCCGACGAGCTCGAGCGCGCAGCGGCGAACCAAGACGCAATGTCCGATCGCGCTGGGCAGCCGCGGGCGTAGTCGCAGCGATGAGGCCTGCACAGCGGCAGCCGCCCGATCGACGTTCCAGCCCTGCGGCAGGCCCGAGGGCATCCCGCGCGCAGGAACGGAGACCAGGCTGCCATGGTTGGTCAGCGTTGTCACGGTAGCAACCGTGCTGTCGGAATAGGCGGCCTCGCGCATCCCCTCCAGCCATCCCTCGGCGACGACGCAGTCCGAGTTGAGGATCACAACGTCAGCCGGTGCGCAGGCGGCGAACGCACCGTTCACGTTCGCGGGAAAGCCGACGTTGACCTCACGGCGCTGGTAGAAGATCCTGTGCTCGATCGATCCGGCCTCGTCCAGCGTGCGGACGAAATCGACTGTCCGGTTGTCGGGGCTGGCGTCGTCCGCGACGAGGATCCGCACGTCGACCGGCGTATGCGCCAGCACGCTGCCCAAGCACCCCACGAAGAACTCATGAGCGCCGTAAACCGGAATACAGACGACCAGCTCGCCACGTTGGGCGTCAATCGCCGCGCCCGGACCGAGCCGCTCTACACTCACGCGGCTCATTATCCCCGTCTCCGAGAACGGCGCCGAGCTGCCATTTGCGGTGGCCCACTGTCCGTCCATGTTCGAGCGCACGGGTGCTAGCTTGTCGAGGTCATGAGCACGCAGGCTGCGAAGGCGTACGGCCCGTCGGCTTTTGGCGGGAGCCTGCGTCGCTTTGTCGAACTGACGCTCACGCTGGCGCATACCGACTTCAAGCTCCGCTATTTCGGCTCCGCGCTCGGCTATTTCTGGTCGCTCGCGAGGCCGCTCCTGTTCTTCGGGGTGATCTACGTCTTCTTCACGCAGATCCTCCACGTCGGGCAAGGGATCCCGCATTATGGCGTCTACCTGCTTACCGGAATCGTGCTTTGGACGTTCTTCGGCGAGGCGACCGGGAACTCTGTCTCCGCCTTGGTCGGGCGAGAGGCCCTGCTGAGGAAGGTTCGGTTTCCGCGGATCGCGATACCGCTCGCGGTCACGCTGACGTCTGTGTTCAACCTTGCGATGAACTTCATCGCCGTGATCGTGTTTGCGCTGGTCAATGGCGTCGATCCGCGATGGAGCTGGCTCTGGATGTTCCCGATAGTGCTGGGCTTCATCATGATGGCGCTCGGCGTGGGCTTGCTGCTGTCCTCGCTCTACGTCCGCTTCCGAGACGTACAGCCGATCTGGGACGTGAGCTCACAGATTCTGTTCTACTGCTCGCCGATCATGTACCTCGCGAGCTTCTTCAAGAGCTTCGAGCACTTGGCGATGCTCAACCCGTTCGCACTGATGCTCACCGAAATGGGTCACGCGTTCGTCCACCCAGCTGCGTATTGGACGATCGTGGCAGGCCCGAAGGGACCGATGCGAGTGCTCGAAGCTCCGATGCCATCGGGCTTTGCAGCCGCCGGTGGACTCAAGCACGTTCTGGCTTCGGTCGCGGTCGTACCGCTCGTCCTCGGCTTCGGACTGTGGTTCTTCGCGCACGAGGCCCCTCGTGTAGCCGAAAACCTCTAGGTGATGGATCGCCTGCTCTCGTCATCTTCCACGGCCGTCTCCACGCACACTCAAGGACCCCAATGGCCGCAAGGCGCCGGCTCCACGCTGGAGCCGGCTGTTTCGCTCTCGCATGTCTGCAAGCGCTTCAAGCTGCCTCACCAGAAGGCCACCACGCTCAAAGAGCGCGCGTTGCATCCGTTCCGCACCAGCACGTACGACATCCTCGAGGCGGTCAACGACGTCAGCCTGGAGATCGCGCCCGGCGAGTTCTTCGGCATCGTCGGACGCAACGGAAGCGGCAAGAGCACGCTACTGAAGTGCCTGGCGGGGATCTACCGCATCGACTCCGGCGATCTCAAAGTGCGCGGCCGGCTGTCGCCGTTCATCGAGCTCGGCGTCGGCTTCAACCCGGAGCTGACGGCTCGGGACAACGCGATCATCAACGCGATCATGCTGGGCCTGACTCGCAGTCAGGCGGTGGCGCGCTTCGACGACATCGTTGCATTTGGAGAACTCGACGAGTTCATGGACCTCAAACTCAAGAACTACTCGTCCGGCATGCACGTGCGGCTGGCGTTCGCGGTGGCGGTCCAGATCAGCACCGAGATCTTGCTTGTCGACGAAGTGCTCGCCGTCGGCGACGCCTCGTTTCAGCAGAAATGCTACGACGAGTTCAACCGGCTCAAGCGTGAAGGACGCACGATTGTGTTCGTGACGCACGACATGGGCGCCGTGGAGGGATTCTGTGACCGCGCGATGCTGATGGAGCGCGGCCGCGTCGTCGACGTCGGCGCTCCGGCTTCGATCGCACGGCAGTACAACGAGTTGAACTTCAGACGTGTCAGAGAGGAAGCTTGCGAGCCGGGCGGTCAGGAGGTCTTCCGTAACGCGCCGGTTGCAGAGGTCCGCAGCGCAGTGTTCGAATCGCCGGCCGGTGAGGTGCTGGTCTCGTCGAATCAGGGCGATCCTCTGTGTGTTCGCATGGAGGTCCGCTTCCATGCCGCCGCGACCAATCCGATCTTTGCGATCGCGCTCAGCAACGAGCTGGGCCATCACGTGTTCGCCGCCAACACTCATAGCGACCAGATCGCGTCCGGCCAGTTCAATGCCGGCGACACAGCCGTGATTCGCTTCGGCTTCGAGAACTGGATCGGTCCGGGACGTCACCGCCTGCACGCGTCAGTCGCACGCGAAGGACTCGGTGCCGACGTGTTCGACCTCCACTCCCAGACCACGATCATCATGCTCGCCAGCCGTCCGGCCGGCGGCGCCGTGGACCTCCCACACACGATCGAGATAGCGAAGGAATAGGCGGGCCACGCTGTGACGTAGAGGGCCCGCTACTTTGCAGCCCGAGCCGGCGATGCTCCCGGCACAACTTCCGTGGAGGGGGCAATCTGCTTGGGTGTCGCCACCTCGGTCATGAAGCGCTCGAGGGCGTCGATCCGGCGTGCCCACGAATAGTCCGCGGCGGTGGCGATGCCGGCTTCACCCAGCCGGCGGCGCAACCGCCGGTCATCCAGCAGTCGCTTGATCGCGCTCGCCACCGCGTCGACCTCAGCCGCGGGCATCAGACAGTTCTCACCGTCGTTGCAGAAGTCCTGGTTTCCGTGTGCGTCCGTACAGACCACGGCGCCGCCGGTCGCCATCGATTCGAGCGGGGGCAGGCAGAAGCCTTCGTGCGTGGAGGTCTGAACGAAGATCGTCGCCTCGTTGAACAGCTCGTTGACCTCCGCATCCGACGGCGCCTGCACATAGCGGATGCGCGGATCTTGCTCTGCTACCTCAGGCTCGATGCCGAACAGGCAGAGCTCCGGCCTGGGCTCGGGCAGCGCCCGCCACGCCTTCAGCGTGAGCGGGAGGTTCTTGAGCGGGTGCGATCGTCCCAGCGCCAGCAGCATGTCGTCACGGCGCTGCACGCCGGCGAGCGGGCGGAAGGTCTCCAGGTCGATGCCCGGCGGGATCAGCACCGCGTCGAGCCCCAGCTCGCGCAGCCGATCGCGGTTCCACGATGAGATCGTCATGTAGCGGAACTCGTGCTTGTAGGAGTCGAGCACGCGGTGGCGCAAGCGCTCGTCGTCGACGTAGTAGCTGGTCTCGATGTCTTGCACGAAGAACACCGGGATGCCGTGCACGACGCTTGCTAGCCACACGCTGGCGGCGGTGTTCCACCAGGTCGCCACCTTGATCGCCTCGATCGGAGCGAGCGCCTCCGCCAGCTCCTCGTAGTCCTCGAAGGTGCGCACCGGCGCCCGCAGATCGAACCAGTCGGGCTGGCCGCCGAGGCTCCATAGCTCTACCTCGTGCCCGCGGTCAAGCAGCCCGTTGAGGTGCTCGAAGATGTCCCGATGCCCGCCGCCGACACCGGTGCCCTCGGTCACGTAGATGACGCGCAGCATGCCCTCCGAGTTGCGCACGTTGCGGGCGTCGAGGAAGTCCGACCAGCGCGACCAGAACACGCGCTGTGAGGCGCGCTCCCGCTCGCCGACCTCGGTTCCCCGAGTCGTCGACTCGAGGTGGTAGAGCACCGAGGTGGGTGCATACCGGACCTGCAGGCCCGCCTGCCAGGTGCGCAGCGAGTAGTCGACATCCTCGTAGGCCATCGGATAGGCCTCGTCGAACAGCCCCACGCGGCGCAGGGCGGCCTGCGTGATGTACATACACGCGCCGGTGACCGCGAGTGTCGGGCCGCCGACGAGCGCGGGTCCCCAGTCGGCGGGCTTGAAGCGGTAGCGGTGATCGAACCACTCCGGGGCGCCGAGGTTGCGGACCGTGCCGCCGTACTGAATGCGGTTGTCCGGATACAGCAGCTTGCCGCCGACCAGCCCGACCTCGGGTCCCCGCGCGGCGTACTGCAGGCACGCCAGCCAGCCTTTCTGCGGGATCACGTCGGAGTTGAGCAGGACGACGTCGGTGCCCGTGCCCGCGGCCCGCAGGCCGCGGTTGACGTTGGCCGAGAAGCCACGGTTGTGCTCCCCGGCGATCACCGTGAGCCCCTTGATCCGGGCCAGCGAAGCGAGGTGCTCGGGCCCGCTCGCGTCATCGGCGATGATGATCCGCACGCGCCTGCGCGACGTCGTCTTGCGGATCGCGCGGACGAGTTGCGCCACCAGATCGGCGTCGCGATAGCTCGGGATCACCACCGTCACCGCCCGACCGTTGCGCCGGTACCAGGCGATCGCCTCGGCCGCATCGACCCGGGAGCGGCCGTCGAGGCGCAGAAGGGGCTTCAGCGGGGTGAAGCGCAGCGGGAAGGTCAGCGCCCGGTAGATCAGCGAGCTGGGCCCATGGTATTTGTAGGTCAGGTAGATGCGCCGGCGCAGGTTGGCCAGCTGGCCATGACGACGGCCGTCGACTGCGCGCTTCGCCAAAGGGTCTCTGGGATCGTTTCTCATGATCGACGCTGCGCGCCGCCAGCGGCGGCGCGCGGCTACAGGTTAGTTTCGGAGCCGCTGCTTAGCGGTGCGCAGCGGCTTGGTGAGCTTCCAGCTGGGCGACTGGAACACCTCGACGAGCGTCCGCTGCGCGCGCATGAAGCGCTCATCGAGCTCCTGCAGCTGCGCGCGCGCGCCTTCCGCCGCCGCTCGCGCCTCGGCCAGCTCGTGCCTGAGGTCGGCGATCTGTAGATGCAGCAAGGGGATCTCCGCCAGGCGCTGCTCAGCTTCCAGGAGCAGCGCGTTGAGCTGGTCTCGCTCGCCGATGCGCGCCTGGAGCTCCACGATCAAGTTGTCCTTGTCGCGGATCGCCTGCGTCTGCTCGTCGAACACCGACAGCCATTCGCGGAACTCGAGCGTACCGGTCAACGCTCCCAGCTGGCCGAGCTCCGGTAGCTCGCCGTCGCTGGCCAGCGCCAGCGTGTAGAGCTCGCCGCCAAGCTCATCGTGAACGAGCTTGTCGACGCGGATCGCGAGCTCGTGCCCGTCGCCCTGAACGAACGATTCGTCCGACAGAGCGGCCGACAGGAGGTAGTCGTGCTGGCGCACCAGCCTCACGTTCGCCAGGCGGGCGCTCAGGGCGCTGCGCAGCTCGTCCGGCTCGAACTCGTGGAGATGGTGCGGGTTGCCGGCGGGAAACACGCCCCGGTTCGGTGAGCTGATCAGTAGCAGGCCCCCGGGAGCGAGGACCCGCTGGAGCTCGTCGAGCACTCTGAGCGGTTCCTCGAAGTGCTCGAGCACCTCGAAGCAGACGATCAGATCGAAGCTGGCGTCCTCGAAGGCGAGCTGCCGCAGGTCACCCGGCTCGAGGCGCACGTTGTCGGGCATGCCCGCTGCGACCGCCTCCAGCACGCCTTTCGCAAGATCGACCCCGACTACTTCGCGGGCGCCGGCCTCGGCCAGCAACTTCGCGCCGTAAGCGGTGCCGCAGCCGGCATCCAGGACCGTGCGACCGGCTGCCGCCTGCGCGGCCCAGCGGTAGCGCGCGACGTGCTCGGCCTCGATCAGGCGTCCGCTGTCCCGGTCGGGAGCGAAGCGCTCCGAGATCCCGTTCCTGGCTCCCGCGAGATCGGTTTCCACGTCAAACAGACTATCCACGCAGGCCTTGCTTGGCGTGCTTCCCTCCCCGGGCTCGCCGCTACGATGGTGCGGTGCCTGAGCTGGCCATTGTCATGTCCCCTGGTCAGGATTGGTTCCTGCGGGAGCTGATGGAGACCGTCATGTACGAGCTCGAGCTCCAGGGGATCCCGTCGTCGTTGCACACCGACGGCTTTCCCGACCCCCGTCCCGACCGCGTTTACGTGCTGCCGGCGCCGCAGCAGTTCGTGGCCCTCGAAGGTCCGCAGGCACTTCCGCACGAGTCGATCCTGAAGCGGACCGCGTTCATCTGCGCCGACCCTCCCGCGCTCGCGGCTCGCGGGAGCGACCTCGATCTGCTGCGCAGCGCGGGTTCCGTGTTCGAGCTCGACGTCAGGTCCGTGGTCGCCCTGCACCGAGCCGGGATTCCGGCGCGCACGCTGAGGCCCGGCTACTCGAAGCTACGCGACCGCTTCGACCCGGAAGCGGCGCGTCCGATCGATGTGATGTTCCTTGGCACGCACAGTAAGCGGCGCGCGCAGCTGCTCGCTCGCTACGCCCCGATCCTCGCGCGCCACAACTGCCTCCTGCAGATCGCGGACGGGGCGTACGCAAACGCCTCGGGCTCGAGCTCGTACCTTGCAGAGTCGAAGTACGACCTGCTGGCCCAGACCAAGCTCGTTATCAACCTCCACAAGGACGACCACGCGTACTTCGAGTGGCTCCGGGGGTTGGAGGCGATGCACTGTGGAGCGGTTGTGGTCTCCGAACATGCTTCGGGTCTCGCTCCGTTCGTCGCGGGTGAGCACCTGCTTGTGGCGAGCCCGGACTCGCTGCCGTTCATCGCCGAGGCGGTCCTGCGCGACGACGCGCTGCAGCAGCGACTCCGTTTGCAGGCGTACGAGCGGCTCAGCGCTTGGCTCCCGTTCGCGCTGTCGATCGCGGTTCTGCGTGCGGCACTGGTCGAGCTCGTGGGTCAGCCGGTGGCGCCGGGAGCTTCAACCGGCAGCCCGCCGGTGGCGCCGTCGGTGCCGGCCGGACGCTGGGATCCGGTTCCGGCCGTGCCGGATCCCGCGTTGCTCGTGCTCGAGCACGAGCTCCGGCAGGCGCGGGTCGATCTGCTCGAGGTTCGTCGTCAAGTCGCCGATCTCCAACAGCTGGTCGCGTCCCGGGATGGCGTGCCTGCGCAGCGGGTGCTCGAAGAGACGCCCGCGTGGCGGGCACGCCGCGTTCCTTGCGTGAGCGTGCTGACGACCTTTCGGGAGCAACGCCGCGGGTTGGGAGCCACGCTCGAGGCGCTCTCCAGGAGCCGGATGTCCGACTACGAGCTGATGCTGGTTGATGACGCCTCGCGTGAGGGCTCGCTCGAGCTCGCCTCGGCATGGTTGCGCTCGCACCCGCGCCTGCCGGCGCGGCTGGTATCGCAGCAGGTACAGCTTGGCTGCGGCGCCGCCCGCAATGCAGGGCTCGAACACGCGCGTGCGCCTTACGTGCTCGTGATGGAAGCCGGCGATGAGCTGTATCCGCGCTGCCTGGAAGTGTTGCTGGGCACGCTCGAGGCGATGCCGGACGCGGCGTTCGTCTACCCGATCGTCCAGCGCACCGGCTTGGCAGACGGCGCTGCGCCCGCCGGCGGTGAGCAGCTCTCGAGCATGTTCGGCTGGGAGCCGCCGCGCCTGCGCCTGGGCAACTACATCAATACGCCCTACCTGGTACGGGCGCAGTGGCTGCGCGAGCTCGGTGGCTTCGCCGACGAGCCGCGGCTACGGGGCCTCGAGGACTATGACCTCTGGTGCCGGATCGCCGAGCGAGGCTGGCGTGGCCAGCTCGCACCGCAGATCCTCGCGCGTCAGCGGACCTCGATCTCCTCGGCGGAGTCCTCAGCGATGATCTCAGCCAGCAGCGTTGGGCTCAGCGTGCTCGCCGACCGCGCGCCCAGGCTGATGGCGGGCGTCGGCGTATCTGCGTTCTGAGCCGGATCGGCCGGGTGAAGAGCGGCTTGCGACAGCGCGAAATCGCCGCGATCGTTTCGGTAGTGGCGACTGTAGTACGGGTCCCGGGTGTGGGACTTGCACCAGTTGCGGCGTAGCTGCCACAGGCCCGGGAGGTCGTTGACGGATGTACTCGCTGGTGGTGGCGCGAACGCGGGCGTCGGGGACCGAGACGATGCGTTGGCCGGCGTCGATCGCGCGCAGGCAGAAGTCGATCAGGGCGAGAGCGCCGAGTTCAGGGTGCAAACCGCCGAGCTGTTCATAGGTCCCGCGGGAAGTCATCAGCACGTCATCGAGCGCGCTGAGGTTCATCACGATGTCACTGGCCGCAGCGGGGTTGTGCCCGTGCAGCAGGTGCAGCGGAATTCCGGCCGGGATTGCGATTCCGGCTTCGAGGATCCGTCCGTCGGGCGCGAGCAGCATCGGTCCGACCGCGGCGATGCCTGGTTGAGCGGAGTATCCGAGGAGCCTGCGCAGCCAGTCGTAGGTAAGGCCGACGATCGGCACCTGCATCAGTAGCAGGTGGTCTGCGCTGGCGGCCGCGGCGGCGCTGGCGAGCGCCTGCGCGCGGTCCGTCCCGGGAGCGACCGGCACCATCGTCGTCCGAGATTGCTTGACGCCAGCCGCTCGTAGCGCCGCCGCGCAGGCGGCGAGTGCAGCGGGCGGACCAGCGAGCACGACCTGCCAGCTGTGGTGTGGCTGCGCAAGCCATGATCGGCCGGCGTCGCTGAGTCCTCGGTCATCGGTCACGGCAAGCACGAGCGAGACGCTCAGCGAATCGTTGACCGGGTAGACGATCCGGTGCACGCCCGGGTCTGGTCCGAACAGCACCTTGGCATCGCCCGCTCCCGTGCGCGCGAGATGATCGGCGATCGCACGTGGCTGGGCAAGGTAGGCGTAGGGCTTGGCGGCGTCGCCGCCGGCCGTGGAGCTGGCATGCGCGCGCCAGTGGTAGAGGATCTGGGGGATGTGCGCGATGCGATCACTGCGGTCTGCCAGACGCAGGACGAAGTCGTAATCCTGGCAGCCATCGAACGCCGGCTGGAACCCCCCGATCTCGAGCGCGAGCCTCCGTCGATAGACACCCAGGTGACAGGTGAACATCAGCGCGGTCATATTCTCAGGTGACCAATCAGGCTTGTGGATCCGCGCTACGGCGCCCTCGTCGCTGACGACCGCCTCGTCGGTGTAGATCATGTCGAGGGTGGGGTCGTCGTGGAGTTTTGCTGCGATGAGTTCGAGGGCGTTGGGTTCGAGGGTGTCGTCGTGGTCGAGCAGGGCGATGTATTGGCCGGTGGCTTGGTGTAGGGCGGCGTTCGTGGCGGTGGAGATGCCGCCGGCGCTGTCGCGTCGCAGGAGGTGGATGCGGGGGTTGCTGGCGGCGTGGTGCTGGAGCGCCTGGATGATCTCGGGCTTGCGGGAGCCGTCATCGACGAGGCACAGCTCCCAGTTGGTGAAGGTCTGGTGCTGCACGGAGGCGATCGCCTCTTGGAGCATCTCGAGCGGCGGGTCGTGCACGGGTGTGAGGACGGAGATCAGCGGTTCGCTACTCGAGGCGGGCGCGGTGGGTCGCTGGTCGGTTTTGTCGTTTGATTGTGGGAACGGGTCGGGGCCGGCGCCGGGGTCGACGAGCTCGAGCTCGAGCCACATCACGCGTCCGATCGAGCGTCCGTCGCGCGGGTTGTGTTGTTGGACGTTCAGTAGCAGCGCGGTGGTGCTGGGCGGTAGTTCGCAGTGCAGCTCGAAGCCATCTGGATGGCCGTGAGCCGCGGCGGATGCCAGCAGCCCGGTCCAGATCTCGTGTCTGGTTGCGTCCGCTTGTGTGACGGCGATCGAGGCGCGGACGCCGGCGCTGCCGTCGCGCCAGTCGTGCGGTAGCAGGCGCACGCGTCCGTGCAGCGATACAGGGCCGCCGAGCCTCACGGGGAAGGAGATGTCGCGGTCAGCGGGTTGAACCAGTCCGCGCTCAGGGATGTGTTCGGCGTGAACTGACCAGTGCGCCCCGGCCGGACCACCATCGAGCCGTTCTCGCAGCGCCGACAGTGGGATCCTCGCGCCTGTGGCGTGTCCCAGAGCACCGGCTCCGTCCCGTTTGCGTGCCGCGGCCGGACGCTTTCTCATCAGCTCGAGGCTATCGACGCGGCCCGGGGACGAAGTCGCCGCGATCAGACCGGAAGTTGGGGTTGTAATAGGGGTCGTGTATCCGAGTCTGCAACCAGCTATTGCGCAACTCGCTGATGACGGCGAGATCGTTGGTGGTGTGGTCCAGGCCAAGCGTTCGGATGCGGGCGTCGGGCACGACCACGGCGGTCATGCCTGCGGCGGTCGCTCGAACGCTGTAGTCGATCAGCGCGAGGTCGCCAAGGCCCAGGTGCAGGCCGCCGAGGCGCTCGAAGATCTCCCACCGTGTCACGAGTGCACCACTGAGCGCGCTGACGTTGTAAACGGACGTCCCGAAGCCGAAATGCGCGTCCATCGACGAACGCAGCCCGTGCAGCAGGAACAGCGGTATTCCCTCCGGCAGCGCCACGCCGGCGTGCTTGATCCGTCCATCGGAAGCGAGCACCAGCGGTCCAGCGGCGGCGACGTGGCGCTGGCTGCTGTAGCCCACGAGGCGGTGCAGCCAGTCATGCGTAAGCCCGTCGACCGGTTCCTCCAGCAGCAGGAGGTGATCCACGTTCGCGGTAGTGGCGGCGGCTACGGCCGCCGCCAGCGAACTGGACGTCTCGGCTTGCGGCTCCGTCGCCAAGCTGACGAGACGCTCGCCACCAACGCCGCCCGCGTCGAGTTCGGCGATGCACACCGCCAGTTTGTCGCCGGGAGCCGCGAGAGTCAGGTTCCAGGCAACTCCGCGCTGGCGCCGCAAAGACTCGCCGAGCTCGCGCAGCCCCCTCTCGCTGCCCACCGCGAGCACCACGGCGACCAGCTGTGCGGGGTCCACATCGTATTCGACGCGGTAGAGCCCAGGCGGGCCATAGTCCACCCTCGCGCCGCTTTCCCCCAGGCGCTGCAGGTGATCGTTGATCGCCCGTCTCGCCGATACGTATGCGTAAGGCTTGGCGTCGCCGCCTGCCGTGGAGTTGGGGTGCGCGCGCCAGTGGTAGAGGATCCGGGGGATGTGTGCGATCCGATCGGTGCGCTCTGTAAGCCTCAGGATCATGTCAACGTCCTGAGATCCATCGAACGCTTGCCGGAAGCCGCCGATCTCCCGTAGTGCAGCTCGCCGGTAGACGCCGAGATGACAGGTGTAGCCGTTGGTGCGCAGCGTGTCGGGCGACCATCCGGGCTTGTAGTGCACCCAGATCTGACGGCCGTCCATGACGATGTCCTCATCGGTATAGATCATGTCGAGGTCGGGGTCGCGGGCGATCGCATCGGCGACTGCCTGGAGCGCGACCGGTTCGAGCGTGTCGTCGTGGTCGAGCAGCGCGACGTACTCGCCGGTCGCGAGTTCGAGCGCGGCATTGGTCGCTGTGGCGATGCCGCCGGCCACCTCTCGTCGGCGTAGGTGGATGCGAGGGTCGCTGTCGGCGTGTCGCCTGAGCGCCTCGATGATCTCGGGGTCGCGGGAACCGTCGTCGACGAGGCAGAACTCCCAGTTGGTGAAGGTCTGGGAGGAGACTGATTCAATCGTCTCCTCGAGCATCGCGAGGGGGGGATCGTGGACGGGCGTGAGCACCGAGATGAGCGGCGCCGTCGCGTCCT
>CAVPVI010000024.1:0-60395 GCA_963709135.1 uncultured Solirubrobacterales bacterium
TGAGCCTCGACGCCGGCGAGTGGGATGGTCAGCTGTCGATCGCGCCCGAATCCTCCCCGGACCGCGCAGGGCGGCCATGTGCGAGCGGAGCGACTGCGCTGAGTGCGTCCCCGCGCGCCGCCCCCCGCGACACGTCGCCCGGATCCCGCGGACGAGCTCGACGCGACACGTCGTCGTCCTCCCTCCCGGCCCGTGAGAGCGCCAAGCTCGCCGCCGCGACGTCGCCGATCGCGCGCACCACGGGCGCGGGGAGCCCATCAGAGCGCAAACCGGCCCGGTCGCGTGCGGGACAGCGCGTTGTAAGGCGCTCTGAGCCGCCCGCCGAGCCGGCCGCGCCCTCGTCCGAAGTCGGTGGGTCGGCGCCGGCGTCGACGGGCGACACGTCGCTGCTCGAGCATGAGCAGCCGGGGGTGCGCGAGCTTGTGCTTGCCGCGCTGTCGCCCAGCGACAAGCGGCTGTTGCTTGAGGGCGGCACTCCTCGGCATGAGCTGAGCAGCTCGTCCGGGCCGCTGCGTCCGGAGGTGACGTTGCGGCGGCGGGAGATCCTCGTCAGCCAATACACGCCGGCAGCGTGGCGCTCGCATCTTGCCTGGCACTCCTACTGGGATCGGCACGGCGGGTTCGGCGGCGCGAATCTCGACGACGAGCAGTTGATGGCCGCCTCTCCGCCGACCCCGAGATCCGAGCATCGCAAGGTCCGGTTGACGTGGGGGCAGGCGCGCACGTGGGTCCGCGAGGACACCGCCCAGCGGCAGGAGCGGCAGGAGCGGGAGAGCCAGTCGAGGGCCTCGCGCGACACGTCGCGCACGCCTCGAGTCCCCGCGCGCGCGGGGTTGTCGTCCCGGACGCGGCACGACCTGGACCGCGCCGCCCAGCAGCTGCGCGACCGGTTCGCCTACCGGCCCTCCCGCCGCGCGCTGGCGGACGCGAAGTGGGCCTGGACCGACGCGGCCGCGCAGGGGTGCGAGGTCTCGATCCGCGCGGTGCTCGCTGACGCTGCGCGCGCCAGCATCGACGTCGACGCGGTGCAGCGGCGATCGCGCGCCGTGCTCGAGGTCGCACACGGGCTGCTGGGCGGCGACACGTCGCGCCCGCCGGCGTCGGCGACGCACGCGACACGTCGCCTGGACCCGCCCGCTACGGGCGGGTGCGCGTGGTGCCCAAAGCCAATGCCGCCCGGCGTTCGCCCAGAGGCGAAGTTCTGCTCGAAGCGGTGCCGGCAGGCCGCGTCCCGCGCCAGGCTGAAGGCCCAGCCTGCCCGGTCTCCCTCCCCGCCGCCCGAGACGTGCGCGTGGTGCCCGGGGCCGATGCCGGAGGGTGTGCGCCCCGAGGCGCGGTACTGCTCGAAGCGCTGTCGGCAGGCCGCGTCCCGCTTTGACCTGGCGGTGCAGAGAGCCTTGCGGCCGGCCGGCGCCGCGGCGGGCCCGCGCGACGCGTCACCGCCACGGGCACAACGACCTCGCTGCGATCAACTGCGTGACGGGCCGCTCGAGCTGCGAGCGCGCACGGTCGAGCTCGTCGACGCGTTCCTCGCCGTCGAGCGGGATTGCTTTGGCGCGTGGTGTGTGCTGCTTGACCGTCGCGGCGCGCTCGACCCCGATGCTGTGGTCGCGTCTCAGAGGGCGGTGCATGAGGCGGCCCAGCGGTTGCGGTCGTGGTGCGCCGATCCGGATCTGCGCACGGTCGCCGAGTTGGAGCGCGTGGAGCTGTTGCGCGCCCAGGTCACGGAGGAGCGCGCTGTAGAGGCTGCGATCGCCGCCCAGCGTCGCAAGGAGCAGCGCGACCCGGTCCGCGCGGCGTGGAGCGAGCGGCGCGCGTGGCTGTACGGAGCGCGCGACGCGCTGTCGGTCGCGCTGGGATGGCCGCACCGCGGCGAGCGCGTGACCGTCACCGACGAGAACGGTAGTGTCGCGCGCCAGCCCGCGTACGTGGGGCCGGCGATCTACCTGCACAGCTTCGACACGTACAACGTGTCCTGCCAGGTGTGGGTCCCCGAGCGTGATCGTCGCGGCCGGCGGTTCGAGCTGCGCGTTGCTTGGGAGCCGCACGAGCACTGGGGGTGCGCTGATCCCGCAGGTGACATCGCTATCCGCCGCGCCGGCGCCCCGGATGAGGCGATGCCCGTCCCGCTGCCGCGGTGGCCCACCACCGACGAGCTCGCCGCAATCACCGTGCCCGCCGGCGAGCAACCCTCGGCCCCGGCCCCTGCTCGAGGCCTGCGCGACACGTCGCCAGCACCAGGTGCGGCCGGCGGCGGCGAGCTCGACGCGACACGTCGCGCCTGCAGCCCCTCGTCGAGGCCTCGCGCTCGTCGCCCGACGCCGGTGGCCGCGCAGACATCGCGGGCGATGCGGTTCGGCTACGCCGACCCGCCCTACCCCGGCCACGCGCGCGTGTATCGCGACCATCCCGACTACGCCGGCGAGGTCGACCACGCCGAGCTGATCAGCCGGCTGATCACCGAGTTCCCCGACGGGTGGGCGCTGTCCACCTCAGCGCAAGCGCTCCAGGACATCCTTGCGCTGTGCCCGCCTGGCGTGCGGGTGTGCTCCTGGCATCGGCCGGTGCGCCGCACCCGCTCGCGGCGACCGCTCTCGGCCTGGGAGCCGCTGATTGTCTACGGCGGCCGGGAGCTGTCCACCAGCACGCCGCAGGCGGTCACCGACGCGCTGGAGTACCGCGGCCGGTTTCGTGCCTTCCCCGGCGCGATCACCGGGATGAAAGCGCCGCAGTACGCCGCCTGGGCGTTCGCGCAGCTCGGCACGCGAGCTGGTGATCAGCTGGTCGACCTGTTCCCCGGCTCGGGCGCGGTCAGCGAGGCGTGGCGGCGCTACACCGCCGCGGCGCCAAACGACTCGTCGTCCCCGCCGGCGCCCGCCGCCCCGGTGAGCGCGGGCGACGTGTCGCCGACGCCGGCGATCGCCGAGGTCCTGAGCGACGCGTCGCGGGGATCCTCGAGCGGCTCGCCGGGCGACGTCGGGCGCGACACGTCGCCCGCACCGCCGCTCGCCACAAGGGCTCGGTGGTGGGCGAGGTGTCGCAGTGCTTGGCGTGCTTTGGCTACAGCGAGCCGTGCGCTGTGTGTGTCGCGGCGGCTGGCGATCCGCGCCCCGAGGAGTTCGCGGTGAGAGTTGCCGGTATCCCCGGCGGGCAGGTTGATGGCACGCGGCGGTGTGGCTGCGGGCGCGTGTATGGCACCTACCACGCCGGGTCGCTCATGTGCTTCGTGATGCAGGCGCCGGGCCGCCGGCAGGTCGAGGCGTGCGTGCGTTGCGGCGCGCAGCTGAAAGGCAACACCACGACGGACTGCACGCCGCCGGCCACGGACGCGGCCGCGCCAGACGACACGTCGCGCCAAGTGCGCAGGGCGGCGTGAGCGGCATGTCCGGGGTGGCGGGTGATGTTCGCGGGTTCTACGCCGCGCTTGGCATCGAGCTGCCGGGATGGGATGTGACCGAGGCTGCGGTGTCGTGCTTCGCTGACCCTGGCGCGCACAAGCACGAGGATCGCTCGAAGTCGTGCTCGGTGAGCTTGGTCAAGCGTGGCGCATGGCATTGCCACGGGTGCGGCGCCGCGGGTGGCGCGTATGACGCCGCGATCGCGGTTGGCCGCAGCCCGCGGCAGGCGATGGATCTGCTGGTCGCGCACGAGCTCGCGGAGCGCCGCCCCGCGGGCGCGCGGCCGCCGGCCGGCGTGCGTGAGCGGGCCGCTGCTGCGTCGCGGGTCGCTGCTGTCCAGCCAGCGGCCGCGAGGGCGTTCGAAGTCTCCGAGCGGGAGATGGCCGGGTGGCGCGCGGATCTTGAGCGGATGCGCTGGCCGTTGCGGGTGATGCGCTCAGAGCACCGTGCGTTGTGGAAGCGCGAGACGCTCTTGGGGCTTGGGCTGGGGTTTGACCGTGGGCGTGTGATCTTCCCGATCCGCGACCGCGCGGGAGATCTGCGCGGCGTGTTGCGCTACGCGCCGACGCACGAGAAGGCGCCGAAGATGCTCGCTGCGGCCGGTAGCACGCTGGGGCTCCTCCCCCACCCCGCTGCCGATCCCAGCGCTGACGTGTTGTTGGTCGAAGGGCCGCCGGACATGCTCGCGGCGCGCTGTCAGGGATGGAGCGCGTTCGCGGTCCCGGGCGATGACGCATGGCAGCCAGAATGGGCGCGGCTGCTCGAGGGCCGCCGGGTGACGATCGTGATGGACGCCGATCAGCCGGGCCGGACGGCGGCGGCGCGGATCGCAGCCGATCTGGCGGCGGTCGCGCTCGAGGTCCGGGTGGCAGAGTTGCACCCGGGTCGTGAGGATGGCGCGGATCTGACTGACTGGCTGATCGCCAACCGCGACGCGAGCGCGTCGGAGCTGCGCGCGCGGCTTGCGCGCACAACAACGCTCGTCTCAGCGGAGCCCTCGGCCGCGCAGTTGGACCATGAGCGCGAGGCGGCGCTGCGCGCGGCGCTTGGAGCGCTGCGAACCTGTCCTCGGCACCGCGCTCGTCCGCCAGCTCGCCGACGGGCTGCCGGTCGCCTACCGCGGACTGGTCGATGCTGGCGAGAGCGATTTGCGCGCCGCTCTCGCCGACGGCCGGGAGGCGTGGCGTGCGCTTGACCAAGCCGGCGCTCGCGAGACGCTCGCGCTGACCGGCGAGCAACAGCGCACAGCAGCGGTGCTCGCGGGCGTGCACGCCTGCATCACCGAGATCACCAGCACCCCTACCGACCTCGGCACCGACGCCGCGGCGGCAGCGGAGAATGCTCGTGGCCGGCAGCTCGCCGAGCTGGATGAGCGCGCCCAGCAGCTGCAGGCCCGCGGCGCGCGCATCGCCGAGCGGCTGGATGCGCTGTGCGCGCGCGACGCCACACCCGAGCGGTGGGCGCGACGCACGCACGCGCGTTCCTGCAGGGCGTCGCTGCCCGCGAGATCCTCCACGCGCGCCAACTCGCCCAAGGGCAGCAGGGCGGGCGCGCACGTCCACGCGAGCACACCGCGCCGAGCGCGACAGCGCCCGCTGATACCGGAGCATCCTGCTACCGACGCGGACCCGTATGCCGAGGCGCGCGCAGCGTTCGCGCTGGCCGCGGCGGCGCGCCCTCCGGCAACCCGCGCAAAGAGTGCGTCGCTCCCGGTCGCCGTCCCGGCACGCCCCGTGCGCACGACCGGTGCGGCGCGCTCACCACGGCCGCACCGCTAAAGCTGCCACGCTGGCGCGCGCGTCAGCGCGCGGCGTCGGGCGTGGCGCGCCGAGCGTGTCACTCGTCGTCGCGGTGCTCTGCCGGCGGCTGGTCGTGCGTAGCGGCGGGCGTGCCGTTGGCGGGGCGCGTCAGCAGCGAGCGGATCGTGCCCGCCGCGGCACCCGCGGCCGATGCGATGTCGCGGTGCGCGAGCCCGAGCCGCCCAGCGCGGCGGATCGCGTCCTGGTACTCGACCTCGAGCTCGCGACGGCGTCGTGCGGCACGCTCAACGCCACGCAGCGCGTCTTTGCCGAGCTCGTCGCGCACGCGCGCTTGGCCGGTCTGCTGCGCCGCCGCGATCTCCGCGAGATCCACACCCGCGGCCATCGCTGCGCTGGCGGCGGCGACGAGCGCCTGCTGCGCCGCGGCGGCCTGTGGCTCATCACCGGCAGCCTGCGCACGCAGCCGCTGCGCCGCCGCCGCGGCGACCGGTTCAAGCTGCCCCGGCAGCGCATCCACAACTGGTGTCGCCATCACACCACCAATCCTTTCAAGTCGATCAACCTGTGACTGAGCACACGACGCACCATGCCACACGCACCGGCCAGAAGCCATGAGCGCGCGCAACGTGCACCGCACGCCCACGCCGCCCGCAAGCAGGCGCTTGGTGAAACCTGCGCCAATGGCGTCTCCCAGCAGGTTTCGACCATTGTGCGAGAACTGCGCACGAACGGGGCTCTTGGGCGTCGCCACACCACACGTACGAGACCAGCGGCCCCCCGCACGAGCGTGACACCTGCCCCCCTCTCCGCCGCCCGCGAAGCGTTGCCCGTGTAGGCGATCGCGGTGTGAACCGGCCAACGGCACGGCCCCCCGGCGCAGTCCCCGTTGGTCTGCGGTGAGCACGCGAACGGGAGCGAAAATTTCCCAGGCGGGAGCTGCTGCCTCGCGCCGGGGAGCGAGCTATACTCCGTCGATGCTTCGCATCGACATCGGCTCGACCGGACCGGCCGGTCCGTTTCGCTCGCTGTCACGCTCGCTGCAACGGCGGCGGGCTCGCTGTCGCGCTCGCCCCAACAACAACGGCCACGGCGACGGCAACGGCCAGACGGCAGCGGGCGGCGGGGACGGGGAACGCCGGGGCGCTACCGGCAGGTCAGCGCTGCGCGGCCGGGCGCGGGGATGGCGATGGCTGAGGCGCGGCGCCGGGCGAGGGCCGGGGAGCCGCGGGCGCAGATGGTGATCCGCCTCAGCGACTCGGAGCGCCGCGAGCTGCGGACGCGGGCGGCGGCGCGCGGGGTGTCGGTCACGATGCTGTTGGTCAACGGCGCGCTCGAGCGCCCGCTGCCCGCCGCGGGCGGGTCCGGTGAGGGCGGGGCGCGAGAGTCGGAGGGGACCGCGCGGCGGCGCTCCCGGGATCAGAGCCCGCGCTCGCAGCTGCAGGTCAAGGTGTCCGAGGCCGAGCGCCGCGGGTTGCGTGCGCGCGCTGACGCGCGCGGGATCTCGGTCGGGATGCTGATGGTCAACGCCGCCCTGGAGCGACCGCTACCGGCGCCGCACGCGCCCGCCCCGGAGGGCGTGGCCGAGGTCGGGCAGGCGCTTGATGGGGTGCGTGAGCAGCTGTTGCGGGTCGGGAACAATCTCAATCAGCTCGCGCACGCCGCGAACATCGCCGGTGAGATCGTCAGCGAACGGCGGCTGGCAGGAGGCGCTCGGGGAGCTGCGCGGGGTGCTTGGTGAGCTGCGCCCGGTGCTGGTGAGGTTCCCGGCGCGGTGATCCCGAACGTGACACGCGGCGGACGGACCCGCGGGCTTTTGCGCTACCTCGTCGGCCCCGGGCACGACGAGGCGCAGGTCCACTCCAGCCCGCACCTGGTGGCCGGCGATCAGGAGGCGGTGCTGATGTGGGGCGCCGAGCCGCAGCTCGATGTGGCGGCCGCGGAGCAGATCGCGGCGCATCTCGACGCGCCGCGAGCGCGCTACGGGACACGCGTGACGACGCTGGTGAAGGGCGAGGACGGCGCGGCGGCGCTCGACGAGCACGGCGAGGCGAAGCGTAAGGACGCGCACGTGTGGCACTGCTCACTGTCGCTGCATCCCAGCGAAGACCCGCTCGCAGATGACCAATGGCGAGCGATCTGCGAGCAGTTCGTCGCCGAAATGGGCTTCCAGGCGGCAGGCTGCCGGTGGGTCGCTGTGCGTCACGGCGAGTCGGCGGGCGGTAACGACCATGTCCACCTCGTCGTGGCGCTGGTCGGCGAGAGCGGCCACGCGGCGAGCGTGCATCTCGACCGCCCCCGCGCGCAAGAGTGCGCACGCGAGCTCGAGCGTCGGCATGGGCTGCGGGTCGTCGAGGGACGCGACCGCGCGCGTGGCGCCCGCGCGACGAACGCGCGGCAGACCAGGCGCGCGGAGAGCGAGCATCGCGCGGGAGAGATCCCGTCGCCGGAGCCCGACCGCGAACTGTTGGAGCGCGCGGTCCGCACGCTCGCCGCGGCGTCGGCGAGCGAAGCAGAGTTCGTCCGCCGCGTCCGCGCGCACACGCTCGACGGGCGTGGCCTGGTGATCAGACCGCGGTTCGCCGCCGGCCGTGAGGACCAGGTGGTCGGCTACTCCGTCGCGCTCGCGCCGTCCGAGGGGCGCGAGCTGGTGCGGCACGCCGGCGGGACGCTGGCGAAGGACCTGACGCTGCCGCGGCTGCGCGGCGCGCACGGCTGGACCGCGGCGGACCCCGCGGCGATCGATGAGTGGCGCCGCGCGTTCGAGGGGCGGGAGCCCGGGGTTGGTGCGGAGAGCAACCCGTGGGTGGCGCTGCCCTCGTGGGAGGACGCGCTCGCCGAGCTGCGGGCGATGCGCGACGGCGCCCGTGATCTTCCCAACGCTCCGCCGGCGGAGCGGGCGGATCTCGCGGGCGCCGCCGCGGCGGTGTTCGAGGGGTGGGCGTCGCTGCAGGGCGACCATCAGGCCGCGCTGCGCGATGCCGCGCAGCGGCTCGCGCTGTCCGCTCAGATCCGCGCGACCGAAGCCCGGCTGGCGGCGCCGCTGCCTCGCCCGCGCGGCGCGGCGCTGCTGCTGCTCGCCGCCAGCCAGCCGAAGAACCGGACGGTGCAGTTGATGGCGTTGGCGCAGGTGATGAGCGGCTTGGTCGACGCGATCGCGCGCCAGCACCAGGCCGCGGGCGAGCTGCAGCAGGCCCGCGCCCTCGCCAAGGCGGTCGCCGAGCTCGCCCCGCTGCGCCGGGAGCTCGAGCGGCAGCGTGGCGTGGAGGATCCCGCGTGGGCGGGCGAGCAGCAGGCGCTCGCGGTCGGTCGCGCCGCCCGACCGCCCGCCGGTGTACGACCCCGACCGGCGTCGCCGGCGACGACGCCGGCGCCGAACCGGCCGCCAGGCCCGTCACAGTCCCCGAAACGAAAGAGGTAGAAGCGATGTCAGTGCACGAGCCCGATGGTGTCGGCGAGGTCTTCGACGAGGTGCTGCGCGGGGCGATCATGATCGGCGGGCAGCTCGCGCGGCACCGCGCCGCACGCCGCGCCGAGCAGCTCCGCCAAGCCGCCCGCGAAAGCGTCGAGAGCGCCCGCGCGGAGCTGCAGCGCCAGCACGCGCTCAAGCAGCAGTCGCTGCGACCGCTCGACGGCGTGGCGCACGCCGCGTGGTGGGATCACGCCGACGCGGCCGGGATCCGCGACGCGTGGCTCGCCGCACGCGATTGGCAGGCCGAGGATCCTCGCGCCGCGAACGCGGTCTGGAAGATGGCCGACGAGCTGCGCAAGCGCCACGGCCTCGACGTCACCGAGGTCGACCCCGCCGCGTTCGGCCGCCAGCACCAGCTGCCCGAACGAGCGTCGCTCACCGTCGGGGAGATCCGCGCGTTGCAGGCGCAGCTCGACACCGAACAGCACGAGGCTGTGCAGCGTCTGCGGGCCGCGCACAGCGACCCGGGCAGTCCGGCAGCTGCGCACGACGTCGAGCGGCTCACCGCCCGCGTCCAGGAGCTTCAAGAGCTGCGGGACCTGGCGAGGGGATGGAGGGGGGCAGCGCGCGATCTCGCCCGACCCCGACAGCGCGCTCGCACGGGAGCGAGCAACCCGCCGCGAGGACCGGGACGCGACCGTCACCGCCGCGGCCGCCGCCAGCACCGACGTCGCACGTGAGCTGCGCGACACGCTCGGCGTCCGGCTCGCCGACGCCGGCCTCGGCGAGGACGAGGTGCAGGCGCAGGTTCTCGGCGTCGTCGCGCAGCCCGACGCGCCCAGTGCCGCGGTGAGCTCGCGCCGCGCGCCGCGCGCCAGCAAAACCCCAACCGCCCGCCGGCCCGCGCTCAAGCAGCAGCGCCGGCGCTGACCGACGCGCACCCAGCACGCCCTCGCAGCCTTGCCTCTTGGTCACGTCCCTGGGCTGGTCTTCTCAGGCACGCGCGGCTCGGAACGCGGCCCGAAGCTGCCAACCTCGAAACTGCCGGCCTCCCACAAGACCATCGATCGCGAGGCCGATCAACGCTACGCTCCAGCTCGTGCTGGACAGGTCGGGAACCACCGGTGGATCGCCCACCTGCCGGCGGCCACGAGCGCAAGCGCGACGCCGGCGCCACGCACCACGCGGGCCGCACGCAGCCATAGCTGCCACCACCAGCGGACGTCATCCCCCATTTCGCCTTCCAGAGAACAGAGCGGCCCGAGCAGAATCTTCAAGAGGACGCCAAGCGCCACGCCCACGCCGAACACGGCGGCGGCGGAATTCAGCTCCCGACTGAGCGACACGACCGCGACGCTCGTCATCGCTGCCGCCCGCTCTGGGCCGTCGCGTCCACCTTCCGCTGCATGGCCTCGTCATTGTGCGCGCACACCCGGACGTAGCTTCCTGCCAGCCGGTCCTTGTCTTGTCCCGCAGCACACCTCCTCACGTCTCGCCTCCGTCCGGCGCCAGGTCGACGTCGCCGGTGATCCAGCTTGCCGGCGGCGTGTCGCTCGGGATCGGTTCCAGCGCCCGGTCGTGGTGGCCGGTTGGCTTGCAGCGGTGCATCGGCCCGTCCTGGGAGAGCAGGATCGCCATGTGGTGGTCGAGGTGGTCCTTGAGCCAGACGCTCATGCCGGTCCCCGGCTCGAGTCGGAGGTGCTCCCAGGAGCGCCAGAGCGCGTCGAGGCGCACGACGACCTCGGGGTGCCGCCACCACTGCGGGCACCACGCGAAGTTGGGGTGGTCGCTGATCCGCCGGTAGGTGGGTAGCAGCCACTGCGACACGAAATCCCACAGTGACGCGAACTCCGGCTGCGGCGGCTGCTGGCCGTCGAGCGCGGCGGCGACGGCCAGCTCGGCGAGCTCGTCGACGTCCACGTCGTCTGGCAACTCCGCGTTCTGCAACCGCGCCCGGATCGCGGCGGTCAGTCGTTGTTGGAGGCTGTCGGCGCTCAAGCCGCTTGGATCCAGGGGTTCGGGAAGTCGCCGGGCTGCGGCGTGGTGTCGCGTCGCGATCGCGCTGCGACGCCGTAGCGGTCCAGGGATGCCTGGACGTCGTTGGCCCAGGGCTGGGTCCACCAGCCGGTGAAGGTGCCGAGCGTGGCGCGCACGCCGCTTGAGAACAGCACCACGTACCCCTTGGGGAGCGAGGTGAGGTCGGAGACGTCGAGGATCGGGACCTGGTGGACGCTCTGGCTGTAGGAGCGCGACGCGGGACCGTTGCCGCCGGTGTTGTGGGTGATCGATCCTTGTCTGATGTAGACGGTGCCGATCAGCTCCTGGAGGTCTCGCAAGAACCGGGCGTCGGCGGACCCGCCGCCGTAGAGCTTGACGTTCGCTGAGCCCCACATCGTGCCGATCCCGTCCGCTCCCCAGCGCGCCTCGCCTTGGGTGTAGGACTGCAGGATCGTGAGCACGCAGATCCCCTTGGATCCGTAGTGGCTGTATTTCGCTGGGAGCTCGTCCCACATGACCGTGTTCGCGGCCTCGTCGAGGACCGCGACGAACGGGACCGGCATCCGTCCGCCCTGCGCCAGCGCGTACTTCTCGGCCGCGTCGAACACCGCGACCGTCAGCCAGGTCACGAGCGCGGCGCAGCTCGCGGGGCCTTCCTGTGAGAGCGAGTAGAGCGTCTCTGTCGCGCGCGCGAACGCGTGCGGGTCAAACAGCGGGCGGTTGTCGACCGGGCCGTGCGGGACGACCCAGCGCATCGCGGGCTGGTCGAGCATCCAGGCGCAGAACGTCTGGCCGGTGCCGTAGATCCCGGACTTCTCCTCCTCGGCGGCGGCCATCTTCGCGCGGACCCACACCTCCCACTCCGGGAACCCGTGGCGCTTGAGGATCTCGGCGGGCTCGTCGTTGACGTAGTCGCTGATCCAGTGCTGCACGTCGAGCAGCGTGCGGCGATCGACCGCCGCCGCGAGCAGGTAGGCGGCGACGAGCGTCTTGCCGGACGGCTCGAAGTACCCGTCGACCTGGGCGCCGCGCTGGCGGCTGGCCTGCGCGAAGATCGCCGCGACCCGCCGGGCGGTCCGCTCGTCGGTGATGTACGCGAGCGGATCCCAGCGAAACCACGCCTCCTCCCCGTAGATGCTCTGCGGGTCGAACACCCACACCCGGCCGTGCTGCTCGCGCACGCCGCGCGTGAGCTCCACGAGGTCGGGTTTGTTCGATGTTCCGTATGCGCCGCCGGGCGCGCTCAGTAGCCATGCCGTTGCGGGGCCTGTCGTTTTGCCGGTCCGCTGTCCGGCGATCAGGACGCCGACGTCCTCCCAGGAGGCGTACAGTTGCGCGCCGCTCTGGCGGTGCTTGCAGACCGGCAGCCCCGGCGCGCTCAACCCGAGCCGCTTGGCGAGCTGGCCGGCGCTGCCCTTCACCGTCAGCGGTGCGATCTCCCGGCCGGCGGCCATGTGCCTCGCTGCCCGGTCGATCCGGTGACGCTTCGGTCGCCGCCCGCGCCGCGCGTACGCGGTCACCCCGGCGAGGATCGCGACCGCGGCGAGGATCGCGATCGCGATCGCTGTCGCGTGCTTCGGCCAGGCGGCCTTGCCGAAGATCAAGTCGATCGCGAACGCCCACGGGTTGACCGGCAGCTTCTCGTGCCCGCCGTCGACGCTCAGCGCCACCCGCGCTGCCGCCCACGCCGCGAGCGGCGGGATCACGAGCACGCCCGCGAACCCGATCCACAACCACACGGCCGCTGCGGAGGTGTGGCCGCGGACGTTCGCGTTGGTGACGCTCATCGCTCGGCCGCCAGTTGATCGGCGTGTTCACCGCGCAGCGTGGGGTACAACGGCCACCACCGCCATCCCTGCTGCTCGTACGCCTCCCGGGCCCGCTCGCCCTCGATCGCGTCGGCGTGCGCGACGACAGTCGCGGCTGGCCCGTCCACGTCATGCCAGGAGCACGCCGGCAGCGGGTCGCTGCGGCGGCACGCGTCGGGTGCCTCGACATCATCGAGGTGGTCGAACCAGTGATCGACGTACGCGATCACTGGGAACGGAGGGCACCACGCGAACCCGCCGACGCCTTGGAGCCGATCGCCGGGCGCGGGAAGCGCCAGCCCGATGAACCCCTCGCGGGTCAGCGCGCCGCGGTACCCAGCCGCCTTCCACGGGTCCTCGTAGAGCTCGATCCGCACGGAGAACTGCATCATCGCCAGCGGCCGGTCAGCTCGCGGGCTCTCGCTCAAGGGTGCTGTCATTGATGGGCTCCTCCTCCTGGTGGTGGTGGTTGTTGCGTTGTTCGCCGCTCGGCTCAAACCAGCGCTCGCTGGTCTCGTGCCACGTCTCCTCGGCCGGATACAGGGTCATCCGGAACGGCAGCCCCGGCCGGCCGCGGGGCTTCAACAGGAAGTTCCCGACGCCAGGGTGCACCTTCTTGCGCGCGCCTGTGTGCTCTTGCGCGCCGGCCGGGCGCTCCCACCCTTCCCCGAGCCATTCCGGGCCGCGGTCGCCGTCCTTGAAGGTGACGCCGTCCAGCGCGCTGGGGTCCATCGTTGGTGGAAGCTGCCATGACTCCAGCAGCGCCTGCTCCGCGCGCGAGAGATCGATCGCTTGCTCGAGCATCGGGAACTCGCGCGGCGGCAGCGCTGCGCATAGCACGATCCCGGCGCGCTCGAGGAACCCGACCGCGATCTGGCGCTCCTCCTCGCTACCCAGCGCGAGGAAGTCGCTCATCGTGTGCGTGCACTTCATCGTGCCCGCGCCCTTCGTGCGATTCAACCGTGTCAGCGAGTCGATTCGCTGCACCATCCGCGGCGCGGCGCGCATCGGCCGCCACAGCTCGTCCATGATCACCAGCTGGTGGATCCGCCGCTCGACGCCTTCGTCGGCGAGCGCCTGCGTGAGATCAACGAGGTTCATCGCCATGCCCCAGCACGCGGTCAGGATCGCGCCCTGCACCCGCAGATCCGGGGACCCCTCGAAGAACGACACGTCGATCACCGCGGGGCGATCGACCAGCAGCTTCTCCGTCGTGAACCCGTTGAACGTCGGGCCGAGCTCGCCGTCGTTGATCACGCCGTTCAGCGAGTCGAGCAGATCGTCGGTGCGGTCCTGGTAGCGGCCGATCTCTCCGCGGTCCCGCGCGACCTTCCGCAGCCGCTCCGGTGCGGCGTCGATCAAGTCGACCAAGTCGCGCAGGATCGGCGGTGTGCCGGTCTCGCCGGTCCGCTCGTCCAAGATCGCGAGCGCCTCCGCGATGATGATCTCCTCCGTCTCGCTCGGCGGCTCGCCGCGGCGCAGCTGGATCAGCGACAGCAGAATGTCCTGGCGGTTCGCGATCGCGTGCGAGACGACCTCGTCCCGCACGCGGCGCGGCAGCCGCTGCGCGACCCGAACCACGTCCACGATATCCAGCAGGTTCAGGCACCCGCGGCCGGGGCCGAGCCGCACGACCTGCCCACCCAGCGCCCGGATCATCGTCACGAACTCGCCCTTCAGGTCCCCCAGGATCAGCGGAACCGCCCCGAACGCCGCCACGCACGCCGCGATCCGCCGCAACAACGAGCTCTTTCCGTAGCCATTCAAGCCCAGCAGGATCAGGCTGGGTTGCGTGATCAACCCGCCCTTGAAGTAACTCAAGGGGTCGGCGCAGACCATCTCGCCGGTGTCGATGTGCCGGCCGAGCAGCGCCGCGTTGCGCGGCGAGTTGGACCCCAACAGCCAAGGCCACAGCCCGCACACCTGAAACGTCGAGCCGCGCCACATCACCGGCGTGTCGATGTACCCGTCCCTGCCGCAGCCGGCGCCCTTGTACCCACGCGCCCCGGGCGCCCGCGCCGCCCGCACGGCGGGCGGCCTGCGCTCGCCCGCCCCCGCCGCCGGCTCCTCGGCCATCTTGCGTCCACGTCCGAGCACCCGCCCGAGCACCCGCCGAGGAGACTCACGAGAGGTCCTCGTCCTCGGCGAACTCGCCCTTCAGCGCGCCCGGCAGCCGCGGCCGGATCGCGTGCTGCAGGCTCGCCGTGGGCAGATGAGCGCTCAGCACCACGCCAAGCGGCAGCGACGCCGCGAACCCGACCTGCTGCGCGTCGCGCATCTCGCGCAGCACGATCCGCCCGCGCGCGGAGTTGATCGCGTCGCGCGCGTCAGCGAGCCGCGCCCGGTCGGTCACGGTGACCGTCACCAGCAACGCAAAGTCGACCATCGACGCGCCGCGTGCCTGCTCGCTGGCGATCTGCTGCGCGGCCTGCAACTGCAGCGCCCCGGCCGCAGTCCCGTTCGTCTGCGCGTACCCGGCCGCGGCCTTCAGATCCTGTTCGGCGTGACGCGCAGACTCGCCGGGATCCAACGGCCGGTAGATCAGCGTCACCCGCTTGCGGTCGATCGCGGGGTGCGGTGCGAGCAGCCGCTCCAGGACCGTGTGCGTCACGTGCGCGCGCGGCGCATCCGACATCGCCCAAGTGATGCTGTAGCCCGAGTCGTGCTTGTAGTACCCGGCCTTCGCGTCCGCGTAGTGCGGCCCGACATCAGACCAGCTCAACGTCGGCAAATGCCCAGCGGCGCGCGCGTCCTCGAGCGGCCCCTCGATCCCCGGGTCATACGCGACCCTGACCATCTCGCACACCTGCTGCGCGCTCGCGGGCCGCGCGATCCCCGCCCCGGTCCTCTCCAGCGCCTCGGTGATCACCGGCAGCCGCTCGACCAGCTCCCGCAGCCGGTCCTCAAGCCCGCGGCGGCGATGCCCGGACTCCAGCGCGTACGTCAACGTCACCCACCCCGCCAGCTCCGCGGCGCCGCGTGTCACGTCATCCACGATCTCGCTGACCAGCTGCCGCGCGGGCGCGGGCGCGTCCGGCGCCACCCGCCGGCTCATCGCATCCTCCAGCGCCGCCGCGGTCGCCGGCGCCGTCTCGATCGTCGCGGAGAACGCAACCAGCCCCGCCTCCTCGCACATCGCCGCCTGGAACTCGCCGTACTCCGCGACCTTCCGGTCAACCACCTCCGCGTCCACCCGCGCCGCGCCATCCGGCATCGTGCGGATCACCACGGCCGCGTGCCCGACCGACGGATGATGGATCACCGCCGCCTTACGCCGGTACGCGTCCTCGAACTCGTACAGCGACGTACCCGCCAGCACCCCCGGCAGCGTGAACCGCCCCGACGGGACCCTCCCCGCCGGACCCGAGCGATACGGCCAATTCCCCTTCGCGTCCGCGCGCCGCCGCGCTACCCACCCGACGAGCTTACGCCCGCGCGTGCGGTGATGACGATCCTCGCGCGTCGCCCACCACACCCCCGGCACCACCAACACGAACAACGCCAGCCCGAGCAACAACCCGGCGAAGATCATCACCGGAATCCAGACCACCAGCGCGGCGAACATCGCCGCGGTCCCCCACGTCCGCAAACCAAACAACCCGAACGACTTCGCCAGCCACCACGCACCATACGTACGCTCGACGCGCTCACCCGACGCTTCCATCACACACCCCCTCTGTTATCGCTTTCTGGCGCTCCTCCTCGCTTCCCAGCGCGAGGAAATCGCTCATCGTGTGCGTGCACTTCATCGTGCCCGCGCCCTTCGTCCTGTTGAGCCTCGTGAGCGAGTCGATCCGCTGCACCATCCGCGGCGCGGCGCGCATCGGCCGCCACAGCTCGTCCATGATCACCAGCTGGTGGATCCGCCGCTCGACGCCGCGCTCACCCGACGCTTCCATCACACACCCCCTCTGTTATCGCTTCCAGACGTTCATTCGTTCGCGCCGCGCCACGCCTCCGATCAGTCGGTTTCACAGCCACCACCGCCTAATCAGCTGCGGCTCTACTTTGCGAACAAGCAGTGCCTCTTGCACCAAAGTCAGCCGCACGACGCTACGCCAAAGCACAACCCAGACAGCCGCGCCGAACAACAGCGGAATCACGAACTCCGAAGCAGCTGCCCTACCCAACTCGCCGAGCCACAGACCAACCAGCGACACCAGGTGCCAATATCGCGGCAGCCAAGACGCGCTCAGGACTCCGAGAGCGCCCACTGCGACGCACAGCGCCGTGATTACGCCCACGAAAAGAAGCCCGGCTCTGAGTAAGCACTCGAACAGCACCCGCCAGAGCAATCGGGTCGCCACCCTCCGCGAGACATGCTGAGCCTCGCGTGAGAGCAGCGAGAAGCCGGGAGCGGCGCCCGGGTCCAACAGGCAGCGGACGTCCTCGCAATCCCACCCAAGCCGCTCGACTACAAGCGCCTCGGCGAGCGTCATCATCGCTCCTCGAGCCCCGCGCACACCACCCCGGAACGCCGACCTCATGGCCGGCCCCCGTTCGACCCGGACGGACCGTCAGACTCCGAGCCGCTCCCGTCCTCCGCGCTCCGCGCAGCGCGGGCGCGCAACTCCTCCAGCCGCGCTGCTCGACCAGCACGCTGCGACCCGCCACCACCGTCCGTCGGTCCCCCACCGCCGGGGCGCCGGGCACCACCACCACCACCGTTGCCGCTGCTGCCGCCGGGGGCGCTGCCGCTGCTACCGCCGGGGGCGCTGCCGCTGCTACCGCCGGCGCCGCTGCCGTTGGCCGATGGGCTCGCGCCGTTCCCCGCCGCCCCCGCCCCGCGCGCTCTCGAT
Organism: uncultured Solirubrobacterales bacterium; assembly: GCA_963709135.1. Taxonomy (GTDB): domain Bacteria; phylum Actinomycetota; class Thermoleophilia; order Solirubrobacterales; family Solirubrobacteraceae; genus Palsa-465. The sequence continues at coordinate 17,173 of CAVPVI010000024.1, forward strand.
CGCGCCGCCCGCCGCCGAGATCGCCTTCCGAGCGCCATACACGCCCGCGCCCGCCGCCCCAAATCGCAACGAGCTGCCGAACCCGCCGCCGCTCGACTGGCCGCCCGTGCCGCTCGGACCATCCGACCCCCCACCGCCGCCACTTGCGCCGCCACCGCTTGCACCGCCGCCGCCGCCGGCCCGGCGCGGTTGGAGCATCCCGCGTCCGGCTCCTCCCGCCAGCGCCACCGCGCCCGTCGGCAGGCCCGCGCCGACCGCTGCCAACCCCGCTCCCGCGGCCGCGATCCCCGCCACGCTCGGCTGGCTGATCGCCGCGGTCGCCGGCGCGATGAACCGCATCAACGCAGGCAACGCCAGCACCGCCACCACCAGAACCAGCATTCCCGAGATCACCGACACGATCCCCGACCCCCACATCGGCGTTCCCGCCAGCTTGAACCCAGCCGCGTAAACGATCGCCGCCGCCGGCTTGTACAACACCAGCGCCGTCAACCACGTCAACGCCTTCCGCTGCTGAAACCTGCCGTTCTCCGTCATGAAGTTCGCGTACGCCGCCGGCAGGACACCGAGGCCGATCACCAACATCGCGCCGCGCAGCACCATCAAGATCACCTGGACCAGCGACGCGAAAATCGCCAGGGACCCCATGATGATCGCGCCCCACACCGCGATCACCCCGGTCGTCAACGCACCCACCGCCATCATCGCCGCGAGGTTCGCCGAGAAGTCGTTGCACGACTTGTGCCCATTCACCGTCACGCACCGCAACGACTGCTGAATGATCCACGTCGAGAACTGATCACCCGCCTGCACGAACAAATACACCAGCGCGACCGAACCGCCGCTCACCACCACCAACCGCAACATCCCATGCACCAGCTGATAGCCAGCCTCGTCCCCCGCCCCACGCCGACGCTGCTCCACTATAAGCCGCGCCCCCCCGTAAATCAGGGAGCACACCGCAATCAGCCCCGTAACCCACGACAAGCCGTCACGCAAAAACGCGACCGCGTCCGACGGGTGCGTCGGAACCCCATTCACCACGCCACCACTCGCCAAATCCGGCGTCGGCACACTCACCCAAAACGTCACCACCGCCGCCAAAATCTCATTCAGAAACCCCATAACAGCCTGAGCCACGTCACTAATCGCCGATCCGATCGCGCCCGACGCCACACCCGACACGACTCCACCCGCTGCTCCAAGAGCATCTCCAGGCCAATTCCAGGGAGCCCAGCTAGGGCCAAGCGCCATCGCCGCAGGTGCCGCTGTCAAAACGATCGCTATGACACCCGTGAGCGCCAGAGATGCCAGCGCTAGGCGCCGCGCCGTCATGACAGACCTCCGAGAGATACATAGGTCGAGTCGCTACAGCTCACGATCTGCTTCGCGAGCTGCTCGCCCGCGGGGATGACGTATCGCCAATCTCCCTGCGACCACAGCATGGTCACTGCCTCGGCTACACAGTTTGCCGCCGACCCCGGCCCCGTAAACAGCAGCGATATCTCCGCTTCGGACCCCGTGTACGAGCCGTATTTGTAACCCACCATCTGCACCGGGCCGTTAGCCCCCTGCCAACCAGCACCCACGCCCCTCTCGCTAGCGACCGCCGCCGTCTTCGTGGGAGTATCTGCGGCGAAGCGCTCGAGAACCTCAGCAGGCGCCGCGGCCGTCCCTTCCGCGTAGAAGTTCGCAGCTGCTAGAAGCGCGCCCGTGGGGTTGTGTGCAAAGCACCATGCCCATGTGCCGTCGTCGTGCTGCGGTCCGTAGGTCTGTGGAGCCTCCGGGACACTCATGCTCCCAACCTGCCCCTCCGACATCCCCGCAGGCGCTCCGTTCGCCGGCACGCTCTGATTTCCCGCGGGGAGCGAGCAGCTCGTCGTCGCGTTGTTGGTCGTCGAGGTCGGGGTGGTGGAGCCGATGATCACCTGTTGTTGTGCCGGCGCGGCGGGTGCGTGGGCGGTCGTGGTTGTGCCGGGTTTTCCGCTTATGGCGACCCAGATGCCGAGGGCGGCCAAGACGAGCAGGAATCCCCCGGAGATCTTGAACGCGGTCTGGGATTCCCATGCCTGCCGTAGTCCGCCGTGTCGCTCGTCGGTGAGCGCGAGCGACTTGTCTGTGCGCTGCTCCTCGCCTGCCATTGGCCACCCCTCCGGACGTGCTTGTGTGTAGTGTTGTGTGCTAGATCAGGGCGCCGACGATTGCGGTCGCGCCAGCGATCACGACGAGCCCGCCAACGCTCAGCGCGAGTCCCTGGCCATGCTCCGTCGTCCCCACTCTGCCATCGCGGACGGCGAACAGAAGCTTTGCGCCCTGGACGATCACGCCAGTCGTCGCCACCAGCGCGATCATCCACAAAAACCAGTGGAACGCTGTTAGCAGACCGGACGCGAACGGCGGTTCAGACGCCTGCTCTTGCACATTGAAACCGGACAGTCCCCCCGCCGCACTCGTACTTGTATTCGTAGTCGTGGTAGTCGTAGCCGCGAGTGCGGGGACCACGTACCCGACGAAGACCAGTGTCGCCAGCGACGGGATTCGGACGAGCATTCTTTTGGGTTTCATGTTGTTCCTGCTCCTTATTGAGTGGGCCTTCAATGCTTTTCTCTGCTGTCGAACGGCTGTTCGTGTACGTCTTCGCCGCTGACACCGGCGATCAAGTGTTGTGCGTTACGTCAGGATGGCGACGAGCATCGTCACGACCGCGACCAGGACGAAACCGATTAAGCTGACCGCGGTCGGGGGTCCCTCAACGATCACGCCCGGCCGCAGGGCGTACACGAGCCTTCCGCCCTGGACGATGCAGCCAACCACCGCCACGATCACTACAAACCACAGAAGCCAGGGGATTGCGGCCTGCAACTGAACCACAGGCGACGGCATCTCGGTTCTGGCGCCGGACACCCCGGCGATGATTACGAGGTTATGCACTGCTGCTCCTCCTTTCGAAAATGGTTCTGACATCGGCGATCGAGTCTCTTCGCTTGGCGTGGTGCCTTACACCAGGGCGGCGACGATTGCGGTGGCCGTGGCGCACACGAGGAGACCCACAACGCTCATCACCAAGCGCTCGGCACCGACCCTGTCGCTGTGGCCGTCGAAGACAAGCCTTCCGAGCTGGAGGATCACGCCGACCACGGCCGCCAATGCGCAGGCCCAAAGAACCCACTGGATCGCGGCCGGCAGGCCGTGCGCCCCATACGACGGCGGTGGTGTTTCCCCGCTGACCCCGGTCAGCCAGGCAATTACGAGATTAGGCACTGCCACTCCTTTCTGCGAGGAGGGTTTCGACATCGTCGATGAAGTTCTGGACTTGGCGTGGTGCGTTGTCCGCGCGCGCGCGGTCGTCGCGCCACTGCGCGATCCACGGGATCTGCCATACGCGCGGGGCGCCCGATCCCACGAGCCGCTCGAGATCTCGTAGCGGCTTCGGCCGGCGGCCTGGCGCGTCGGGCACGAGCGCCAGGCCAAGCACCTCGGCGCTGACCGCGCCGGCCGCCCACTGCGCAAGCGCTGCCTGCGCAGCCTGCAGCCCGATCGCGGTCGTGCGCGCGCACAGCACCACCGGCCCGCCGGCACCCGGCCACGCGTGCGCGCAAGCGCGCCCGCCCAGGACCGTCGCCAGCGAGCTCTCCCCGCTCCCGCCGCTACAACCCAGGACACCGACCCCGTCCTGCGACGCCGCCTGGATGCGGATCGGTAAGCCGCCCTCGATTCCAGGCACGCCGCGCTGCGGCGCGGACGGGCCGCTGAGGCGAACCTCCCGCACTGGCGGTGGCAGCTCAGTGTCCTGCGGGCCAGGCTGCCACGGGTCCGCCGCGACCGGGGTATCCCGCTCCGGCCGCCGCCGCCTTCTGAACCGTTTCAGACGCGGCAGTCATTGCTTCCGTCCGCAAGACGTGTTATGAAAACCTGCCGCGCGCTCTCCGGGCACCAGGCGCGCTCGGCAGGGGACCGTCCGACCTGCGCCACGCACGCTGCTGCATAGCCAGCTCACGCCGCAATAACCTATTAGCAGGTTTAGCGAGTTTCCGGATCTTAGTGCGTTTACGCCGCGAGTCATGCTTAGCGCATGATACATTCTGAGCGCTCAGGAATGTCTCATCAATCATGACTAGTTCTGTCCGAGTCTCGGTCCCGCGGGACCAATACGCTTTCCGCGCGCAGCGGTCGCCTATACGTGTGATCGCGCCAAACGCCCTAAAACCCGTAGATCTCGGAGGAGCCGTGAAGCTGAGCCTGTACGAACCCGACCGCTGGCCCGAGCTGATGACTCCGGCGCAAGTCGCGCAGCTGCTGAACATCACCCACGGGACGGTCAGCCGGTGGTGTGACGAGGGAACGATCGACGCGATCAAGATCGGCCGCGTCTGGCGGGTCCCGCAACACGCGGTCTGGCCGCTGGTGCCGTCCTCGCTGCGCGAGCGGTGGCCTGCCGGCCCGTGGTCACAGCAACCGCCGGACGAACCGCCGCCCGCGTAGGGGATGCCTCGGCGGTGCGCGATGAGGCTCCATGAACCGCGTGACGAGCACCCTGCTCGCCGCCGCGGCGGGCGTCCTCGCGCTCATCCTCGCGCTGCCGCTCGGGATCATCCTGCTGCTGTCCCCCGCAAACCCTGCCGCCAGCTGCGGTGGTGGTGGCGGAGCTCCGGTCACCGCCGGGCAGCTAACCACCGGCCAACAGCAGTTCGCCACCGAGCTCGCCGCCCGCACCGGCCTCGACGCTGACGTTATCGCGGCGTGGGAGCTGCAGGAGCAGAACGGCTCCCACGCCGCCGCCCGCCAAGCGGCCAACAACAACGACTGGTTGGACGTGGGGTACACCGACAGCGGCACATATGGCTCCACCGACTCCGTCTGGAGCAACCCCATCACCGCCGCCGACGCGACCGCCGCCTGGCTGCACGGCCTCCCCGCAGTCCCCGGCTACCCCGGCGGCGCGCCCTCGGTGCAGGCGATCCTGACGACCGCCGGCCAGCCCGCAGCGGTGCAGATCGCCGCCATCCAGGGCTCCGGGTTTGCGTCGAGCGGCGAGCGCGACCTGCCCGGCCTGTACGCCAGTGTCGTTGCCGCGAGCGGCAGCAACACCGCCAGCGGCGCGGTGCCGGTGTCCGCCCAGGGCGCCGGGATCGACCAGACGACCGCCACGAGCTACATCGCCGCGCTCGGCGCCGGCGTCAAGGTCGGCTACGCGATCGTGACCGCCGGTGGGCAGGTGCTCGCGCAGCACGACGCCACCACGCAGGTGCCGGGCGCGAGCATCACCAAGGCGATGCTGTTGGTCGCCTACCTCGAGCAGCTCGGAAATCGGCCTGTGCCGCCCGCCGCGCAGGCCGAGCTTGACCCGATGATCGAGATCTCCGACAACGCCGCAGGCAGCTGGACATTCGCGCAGGTCGGCGCCGCCGCGGTGAACCATGTCGCCGCGCAGGCCGGCATGACCGGGTTCGCGCTGGACACCAGCGACCCCCTTTACACGCTCGGGCAAAGCAGCATCACCGCGCTCGACTTCGCGCGCCTGTTCTCAACAATCGACCAGCTGATGCCGGCAAAGAACCGCGGGTACGGCATGGGGCTGCTCGCGAACATCTCCGCGGGCGACCATTGGGGGATCCTCGACGCCGGGATCGGCGTGACCGCGAGCAAGGCCGGGTGGAAGACCGAGCCCGACGGCCATGTCGTCAACCAGGCCGCCCAGCTCCAACTCCAAGGCCAGGCGGCGGGGATCGCGATCGTCTCCGAGGGCGAAGGCAGCCAGGGCGCCGGCGAGACGATCATGCAGACGGTCGCCAGCGACCTCCTCGCCGGCGCCGCCGGCACCACAGCCGCCAGCGGCACGCTCGTGTCCGACCCGATCGGGTGCGGCCAGCCGTCGTCAGGCACGTTCGTCTCGGGCGGCGTCGCGTCGATCCTCCCAGACGGCCAGGCGACGATCCCGCAGGGCGCTCCACAGCAGGTACAGCAGGCGATCGCCGCCGGCAACGCGCTCATCAACACCTTCTATTCGCAGGAGAGGAGAGCGCACATGCTCACCCAAGTCCAGGACTCCTACGACTGCTCAGGGTCGACCGACTTCGTGCTCTACAACGCTGGGCTCAGCTCCCCGCAGGTCGACGTCGGCGACGGCACCGCAAGCGACTCCACAGCACTCGAGACCTACGACCAGACCGGACCCGGGCAGTGGATCACCGTCTACGCCAACCCCGGCCACGCATTCATCGAGATCGCGGGGGTGGTCCTGGATACCGCCCCCTACTCCTCCGTGCAGCCCGCCAGCGTCCCGGACTCCTATCCCCCGGATGATCCCGACAACGGCGGGCCGGCCAGCGGACCGCGTTGGCAGCCCGCATCGATCATCCCCGCACAGGTGCACGGCGACGTCTACGGCTGGTTCGACGAGCGCCATCCCACGGGGTTGTGATGCGAACGACCCCGCTCCTCATCGTTACCGCGGCGCTGCTCGCCGGCGCGTGCGGAAACCAAGCCGCCACTAACCCGCCAGTCACTACGCCGCGTACCCACACCGCTACGCACCCGCGGTCTGGCTCGCACACGAACTCGTCGACCGCGACCACCACAACCATGACGCACACCAGCTCGGCGCCGCCGCTGCAGGCGCTGCAAACGTTCGCTGGCGCCTACGGCGCCTACCTCGACGGTCGCGTGCCCGCGGCGACGCTCCCGGACGCGACCGCGGCCGCGCGCGCGGAGGTCGGCCCGCCGATCCCCGCCCCGCGGCGCGCCGGCACGCTCGCACTCGTCGCCATCTCGCAGATCGCCGGCGGCCCAAGCTACATCGTCAGCCTCCGCGACCGCCAGCACACGTTCGGCGCGCAGCTCACGCTCACCGCCACCGCCGCCGGGTGGCAGGTCAGCACGATTTCGCCACCCGATCTCGACACGATCCTCGGCCCCCCAACGTCGGCGATCCCGCCGCCGGCCGGGTCCGCCGGCGCGCAGCACGCCGCACGCGCGTTCATGAACGGCTATCTCGCCTGGCTATACCGCCACGGCCCCACCAACGCGATCGCCGACGCGACCCCGTCCCTGCTCACGGAGCTGAAGGCAAACCCCCCGGCGAACTATCCGCCCGCGTATCTCGCACTCGCCCATGTCGTCGCGCTCGCGCTAAAGGCAGCCCCCGACAAATCGTGGCTGGCGTACGTGACCGTGAACGACGGAGCACTGACCTACGACCTGCCATTGACCGTCGTAGCTGCGCAGAGCCGATGGCTGGTCAGCAAGGTCGGCTCCCCGCAACGACCGCCCGGCGCGATCCCCGCAGCGCCACTACAGCCTGTCCGATCACGGTCCGGTTCAAGCGTCACGGATTGGCTGATCGCACGCGCCAAATCAGGAGGTAGCTGATGAACGAACGCCAATCACCCGAAATTCCCGAGTTCCCGACCCTGATCGCCGAGCTGTTCGCCGCCGGCTCCGGGCAGCTCACGCTCCCCGACGGCGAACGCGAGCTGCACGGCGAAGACCATCGTGCCTGCGCCACTGACGCGCTACGGCTCGCGACCGAGTACGCCCGCGACACCCTCAAGCGCCCAGTGCGCTTACAGGCAAACGACCCCGGCGGACTCAGCCTACTCGGCGTCCACCCCGACGGCACCTACGTCGAGCTCGCGCCCCGCGCACCCCGCCCGCCACACACCCCGCCCGCCAACGCCAACGGCAACAGGACCGCCGGCGATGCCACGCAGCGGCTTTCGCAGCCCATCACCGAACACGAAACCGACACAGCTCCCCCCGCCGACGACGCGCCTGCCGCGCCGCGAGACCCGCTCGACATCTTCGCCGAGGACCTCGCGCCAGACCTCGAGCCTTTCGCCACCAGCGCCCGGCGTCGAGCGCCACGCACACGCCGCGCTCCGACAAAGCGTCACGGAAGCTGGCGACGGGGAGTCGCCGCGATTGCGCTCATGCTGGTCGCAGCGTTCACCGCCGCGCTAGTGCTGCACGCAACCGACGCGAACAAGCCCGCAGGCGCAGCTCACCTCGCACGCGCCAGCGCGCCCCCTCACCCACGCGCCGTCACCCACCCCGCGTCCAACGCGCCCCGCGACGCCGCGCCAACCAAGCTCCTCGCGCTACGCACCTCCTTCTCACCACCACCCCACCGTCACCAACCCCGCCCCGCTCCGCGCACCCACCATCCCGCCAGACGGGCACCTCATCGCCTACAGCACACCGTCGTAGCCGCCTCGCGAGCCACCACCCCTCCTCCCCGCCGCCGCCTGCAGCTGCGCCGCCGCCTGCAGCTGCGCCGCCGCCAGCAGCTGCGCAGCCTGCCACAGCAGCGGCGCCGCCAGCACCGGCGCCGGCACAAACGTCGGCGCCTGCACCGACGCCCGCGGCGCCTTCTCATCCCTCATCTCACTGTTACCCCGGCTTGCTGGGCTGCTGACCACCAAAGGACACTCCTCTTGCTCACTCTCAAAAGTCCCAAACGAACCGTCGCGCTACTCGCCCTCGCCACGGTCCCGGCCTCGATCATCGCGCTCGCGCCGACCGCCCACGCCGCCGGCTGCACGCAGCGGCTGACCGTCAGCGTCGACGACGCGTACCTGCGGCCGGCCGCGTGCGGCGCGCGGACCGCGGACGCGTTCGCCGGCAAGGTCTCACGGCGGTCCTACCGGTTCAGTGATCTGACGCTCGCCGGCCAGGTTCTGACCGGGACGGGCTCCCCCGCCGCGGCCGCCCCCGTCAGCGTCGTCTCGGCCGCTCTCGACGGCTCCAACCCCACCGTCATCGCGACCGGCCACACCAACGCCGAGGGCTGGTACGGGTTCCGCATCCCCCGCGGCGCATCCAGGCTGCTAACCATCGAGAACCTCGACGGCGGCTCGCTGACGTTCCGCGAGCTCGTCAGCCCAAACATCTCGCTGCGAGTTCACGCCCGCCCCCGCGCAGTGCTGATCCTATGGGGACGCGTGCTGACCGACACCGCCGAGAACCCGACGGTCGTGCTGCAGGACTTGGCGCCCACGGGCTGGCAGACGTTCGGGGTGTGCCAACCGAGCCCGTGGGGCTCATACCGCTACACCTACCACTCCGACCCATCGACCGTCGGCGACAGATACGCGATCCGCGCCACCACCATGCCGACCTCGGCATGGCAACCCGGCATCAGCGGCGTGCACGAGGCAACCGTCCGCTGAACGCTCAGCGGGGCCGTACACCGCCTTCAAGGCCGAGCCTCCCGCCAGACGCCTATCCGCGCTCGCGCATCGCTCATGGCGGCGCGCAGGAGAGTCCACTGAGTGCCGACCGACCAGCCGCGACCAGACCAGCCAGGCCAGTTTGCCAGCGCGCCGGTCGACCAGCCTACCAGCACACCAGTCTGCCAGTCGACTAGCCTACCAGCACACCAGTCTGCGAGCCAGCCAGTCGACTAGCCTGCCCGCCGACCAGTCCGCCAGTCTTCTAGCCGACCCGTCAGCTAGTCTGCCCGTATGCCAGCAGACACCCCCATCATCGCCGTCGCCGCACTCAAAGGCGGCGTCGGCAAGAGCACGAGCTGTGCCAACCTCGCCGCCGTCTGGGGCCGAGAAGGCCGCCGCGTGCTCGTCGTCGACCTCGACCCCGCATTCAGCCTTACCCGCATGTTCGGACTCGCCCCATCCCATGCACCCGCTACCGCCTTCGAGCTGCTCACCGGCTCTGCAGAGCTCGCGCAGACGGCATGGCGCGACGCCATCCCCGGCGTCGACCTTGTCGCCGGCCGCCGCGACCTGATCCGCCTCGAAGTTCAACTCGCCGGCGAGGTCGGCCGCGAACGATTCCTCACCAGAGCGCTCGACGGCCAGCTCGACGCTTACGACCTAGTGCTCATCGACACCGCCCCGACCAACGGGCTACTGACTGTCAACGCGCTCCTGGCCGCCTCAGAAGTGCTGATCCCCGTGGCGATGACCGACCCCGGTGCGCTGCAGGGTCTCGCCGAAACGCGCGCCGCCGCCGTCCAGGTCTGCGAGCGGCTCGGCGCAGCACACCTCGCGATCACCGCGGCGCGAACGAAAGCCGACCCCCGGCGCGTCACGTTCGCCGCGATCGACGAAGCACTCACAACCACCGCGGGCGTCACGATAACCACCACGGCGATCCCGCTCCGCGCCGAATTCGACAACGCCGCAACTAACGGCGTCCCGCTCGCCCTTGATCGACCCGACTCGCCCGGTGCCGTTGCTTACTGGCGACTCGCGCACGAGCTCTCCCAACCTCGCGCGCTGGCGGCGACAGCATGACCGCCGACACTAAGCCCAGGCTCCAAGTCACCGACGACCCCCTCGGGCCCGGCCCGCAGACAGAGCCACGCAAGCCGCGGGCAGCCCCGACAACCCAGACTGATCTCGAACCCGTGTTCGGCCGTGTGCCAACACCGCTCGGCCGCGAACTAAAGATGGCCGTCATCGAACTGTCCACCACCACACGAACCAAGACCACGGCCGCCGAACTCCTAGCCGTCATGCTCACTGCCCACGTAACTGACGCCGACAAGGTCAAGCAGCTCGGCGAGATGCTCGACCTCTATCGCACAAACATCGGGAACGCCTGAGAGAAACAGGGGGGCGCGGTTGGGGTCCCGAGCGCGGCCGCGAGCGCCGCTGGCGCCGCGCCACACCCGGAGCACCCCGGCCTTCCCCCACAGAGGGGGAAGGGCCGGGCGCGACACCGGACTCGTGGACGTCGTTCCGTCCGCGCCGCCCGGTAGCGTCCCAAGTGTCTATCTCTAAATAGCGCCGCCCCGCACCGCTGTACACGGTAACGGGGCGACTTCACCGAAGGAAAGGACCCTTCAATGCTCGCTCAACGTAGCGAAACCGCCAGTCGGCAGCGCCCCGCCAAGCCGACCCCACGACGGCGATCGACGACCCGCACCGCCAGGTCGCAACCAGCTCCCGGCGACGTCGAGATCCTCACACGGATCGCGCGCGGCTGCCTGCACATCTCCCACGCCGAGCTCCGCCACCAGCTGCGCTGGGACGACCGCGAGCACGGCAACCTGCTCGCCGTGCTGCGCCAACTTGAGGGGGCCGGCCTGTTGCAGAGCGGCCTGCACTTCCGCCTCACCGAACAGGGCCGCCAGCAGATTCCCGCCGACCAGCGCCCGCCCGCGTGCGCGATCAGCACCACCCCGTGGTGACCTCGATCCGTCCGACAGGTTAACCATGATCTCGGGGATGTCTCAGCACCGCGCACCCTCACGCCACGAGCTTCGCAGCCAGAACGCTCGTTTCACCGGCGGCTGGGTTCCGCTCGAGCTCCGTGCCGAGTTCGAGCGGCAATTCCGCGCCCGTGGCCTTAGCTTGACCGACGCCCTCCGGGACGCGATCGCCAGCTGGGTGGTCGACGACGATCGTACGTCGAGCCACCAGGAGCTGCTCGTGTAGCAGCCGCCGCCTTCCTTAGCAGCCTCTTTAACGGCCTAGGACCGAGCCGCGCAGCTCGGTCCTAGGTGAAGCAAAAGGCTGATCCCTCTTAAAGCCACGGGGCCCGCCGACAAAACGAATCCGACCAAGAAATCCCTTGGGAGGAACTGTAGCGAGGGGTGCGGATGGATGTCCAGCCGCAACCGCGGTCGATCGATGTCTGACGCGCGTCGACCGGCCTTCCTGCCGTGAGTGTCGCCGCGAGCGCCGTGCGCGCTGCCTGCGGCGTTGGCGATGGCGCTCACAGCCCCGCCTACCACGCCGGTCGACCCGGCCCGCGCGCGAGGTCTCCGCCGCGCGCGCACGCCGGCACCGTGCCCGCCGGTCGAGCCGACGCCGATGCCCGAGCCGGTCGAGCCGGTGCAGCTGCTCGCGTTGCTGACGCGCGTGCGCGCGCCGCGTGTCGCGGCGGGCGAGTTCGCGCCCGACCGGCTCTACGGCCTCACGATCTTCAAGTGCTGCCTTGCCGAGCTCGCGTATCTGCGGCGGCTGGCAGCGGCGGGCAGAGCGGGGGGGACGGTCGTGACGAGTATGCGTCAGCTCGTCGCCGGGATCGCGCCGCTGCACCCCAACTGGAAGATCACCGGCGGCGACGGGTTCGAGGATCGCGATCGCCATCACAGCGCGGTTCGGCGACGCCTCACCGCGCTGCAGGCGATGGGGCTGCTGCGCTGGCGGGTCGGGCACGACCTTGATGGCGAGGAGCGCCGCACCGAGCTCGAGCTGCTCGAAGCGCCCGAGGTCAGCGCCGAGGAGCTGCAGGCCGCCGCACGCCAGCTGGAGCGCTGGCAGGCCAAGTGGGGACCCGAGCTGGACACCGGGTCCAAGACAGGGATCCGCAACGCGGCGAGCCACGGCCGGCCGCTCAGCGCCTCAGAGCGCCAGCGCCGCGGCGTACAGCACACCCGCGCCGGCGCCGCGCGCCGCCGGGCTAGAGGCGTGGATCACGCCAAAACCCAAAATCCTGGTTCGTTGTCGACGGCACCCCCCTCCGGGGCTCTGGCAGAGCCAGAGAACAGCCTTGTTACCGAAAACGCTCTAGAGCTGCGAAAGGTTTGTCAAAGAACAGGCGTGACGCGCGCGAGCGCACCCGCGGCTTCAGAGGTGAGCGCCGCGCTCGATGGCGTCGAAAAGACAGGCGGCGGGGAGGGGGAGGTGCGGGTGGCCGAGGGCGGGTCGGCGAGCGTGGAGGGTGTTGTGGGCTCGTGTGCGGCCGCTGGGGGCCCTGTGTGGGATCCGGAGGCTTTGGTGGCCAGGGTCCGGGAGCGGGAGGCGCAGCGCCGGCCGGTGCTGGAGGCGATCGCCGCGCAGGCGGTCGAGCGGGCGGTCGAGGTCGCCGGCTGGGGGTTGCAGCGCTCGTGGCCGGCGGGCCGGTTGCGGGAGGCGTGGGTGGTCGCGCGGTGGGGTGCGCTCGCGGCGGCGGATGGCGGCCCGTCGCGGGCGGGGCCGCTGTACGGCGAGGACTACACGCGGTTGCGCCGCGCGGTCGAGCGGTACGAGCGCCACCGGACCGCTGCGCCGGACGGCTACCCGGCGGGCGGGCTCGCCGGGCTGCTGCATATCGGCGCGTTGGCTGGGACGGGCGATCTCGCCGGCGGGCCGCGGACGCTGCGCTACGCGATCGGGGCGCTCGATCAGCTCTCGCGGCGGATGCGGGCCGAGGCGACCGCCGACAGCGCCGAGCACGCCCGCCGCGCGGCCGGCCGCGCGCGGCGGCGCCAAGACCGCCGGCGGGCGCTGCCGTTCGCGTTCCGGGCGGCGTGGCCGTCGTGGGTGCTGCTCGACGAGCGCGGTGAGCCGATGTTTGTCGGGCGGCGTGGCCGTCGTGGGTGCTGCTCGACGAGCGCGGTGAGCCGATGTTCGACCGGCTCGGGATGCTGCGCCTCGATCCCCAGGCGCGGGGTGTGCCGCCGGTCAACAGCGACGCTTACCGGATGGTCGTCCGCGACGCCTACCTGCTCGCGGCCCGGCTGCTGCCGGTCGACGTCGACGGCCGCAAGCAGATGGCGCTGCGCAACCACGGAGAGATCCCACCCGCGGCCCGCCGCCCGGTGCTCAGTGACGATCAGCGCGAGCTGGAGGAGCTCGCGCACCGCACCGACCAGCCGCTGGGCGTACTCGCTCGCCTGGCGCCCGCCTACCGCCAAGCGTGGCTGGCGCAGCTGCGCCTGCAAGAGGCCCAGCAAACGTGGCGGGAGGTGCTGGCGTTCAAAGCGCAGCTCGCCGAGATCCGCGATGACGGCCCGTAGCCCCCGCCCCCGGGGCCCCGGTGTCCGCGGTCGTCTTTACCATCCCCGGGGATCGGCAAGCGGTTGTGATGCGATGCGTTCCAGACGAGACCTGTTCTGCACGAGCTCGGCGGCGGCGAGCGATCCTCGCCGGGGGGAGAGGCTGAGATGGCACCGCGCGGGCGTAGCGGCTATAACGACGGGCAGCTCAGCTTCGAGGCCCTGTGGGCCGACCCGGAGCCTACTCGCGATGAACAAGTACGCGCACATGGCGATCCGCCACTGGCAGACGTTCCTGCCCGACAGGCTGCGGGCGATCCCGGAGACCGACCGGACGCGGTTCTTCACCGAGCTGGGGGAGTTGGCCGCGGCCGAGATCGAGGAGCTGCAGATGCAGCTGGCGGGACCGGACCCGAAGGGGGAGGGGTACCTGGAGAAGGTCGGGCGGCTGAACGCGGCGCGGATGCAGGCCGAGGAGAAGGTGCTGCCCGAGCTGATCCTGTTAGCCCCGGAGGAGGACGAGGAGGACGACTCGCCGTCGCCGGAGGCCCTCCAGCTGTTCGAGGATCTGCGCCGGATTCGGGACGAGGAAGACGAGTAGCGTTCTCGCCGGCGGCGGGCGAGCAGCTCGCGCCGAGCGGTGAGCGAGCGCGGGTCGACGCGAACCTCGCCGCGCTGCGCCTGTTGCGCGACCTCGACCAGCAAGACCGCGCGCTGACCGAGGAGGAGCAGCGGACGCTGGCGGCGTGGTCCGGTTGGGGCGCGGTGCCCGGCGTGTTTGACGAGGATCGCGACGAATGGGCGCAGGCGCGCTCCGAGCTGCTCGAGCTGGCCGGCGAGGATGGGTACGCCGCGGCGCGGCGGACCACGATCAACGCGCACTACACCGACCCGGCGATCGTTGCCGTGATCTGGCAGACCGTTCGCGAGCTCGGGTTCGACGGTGGCCGGGTGCTGGAGCCCGGCTGCGGGATCGGCACGTTCATCGGCATGGCCCCAGCGGGCGCTGAGCTGACTGGGGTGGAGCTGGATCCCGCGAGCGCCCGGCTCGCGCAGGCGCTGTATCCGCACGCCAGCGTCCGGATCGAGTCGTTCGCCGACACGCGGCTACCGGACGGTCACTTCGATCTGACGGTCGGGAACGTGCCGTTCGCCGACGTGCGGCTGCACGACCCGCAACACAACGCCGGCCGGCACTCGATCCACAACCACTTCATCCTCAAGTCGCTGGCGCTGACGCGGCCCGGTGGGCTGGTCGCGGTGCTCACCTCCCGCTACACCCTCGATGCGGCCAACCCGGCCGCGCGGCGGGAGATGAGCCAGCTCGCCGACCTCGTCGGCGCGATCCGCCTGCCGACCGGATCGCACCGCCGTACCGCCGGCACCGACGCGGTCATGGATCTCCTGATCCTCCGCCGCCGCGGCGACGGCGAGCCCGCGGACCCGAGCTGGGAGACCACGCGCTCGGTCGACGTCGACGGCGAGCAGATCAGGATCAACGCCTGGCTAGCGCAGCGCCCCGAGATGATCCTCGGGCACCTCGCCGCCGGCCGGGGCATGTACGCCAGCGACACGCTGCTGGTCCGCTCCGACGTGCCACTCGGCCAGCTCGCCGAGCGGCTCCGCGACGCCGCCGGCACACTCGCCGCCGACGCCCGCCAGCACGGGCTGACGGCGGCCGCGCGCGACACGTCGCCCGCCGGCGGCGAACATAGCGAGGTGGTGGCGCTCGCTCCGCCGGGCGAGTGGGACGGGCACATCATCGCCAGCGAGGACGGCACGTTCGCGACCGTCGCCCACGGCGCGCAGGAGCCCCTGTCCGTCCCCGCGACCCAGGCCGCGGAGCTTCGGTCCCTGCTCGGGCTGCGTGACCGTGCACGGGGGCTGCTGGCGGCCGAGGCCGCCAGCGTCCAGGACACGCCCGAGCTCGCTGTGCTGCGCGACGGGCTGCGCGTCGCCTACAGCGCCTACGTTGAGCGCTACGGCCCTCTGAACCGCTACACGCTGCGCCGCACCGGGCGAGCCGACCCAGACGATGGCGAGGAGCGGATGGCGCGGATCACGCCGCCGGCGGTGCGGCTGCTGTGCAAGCACGACCCGTTCGGGCCGCTCGTGCGCGCGCTTGAGAACTTCGACGACAGCACCCAGACCGCGGCGCCAGCAACCCTGTTGAGCGAGCGGGTCGTGGCGCCGCGCGCGCCGCGGCTCGGCGCCGACACCCCGCAGGACGCGCTCGCGATCTGCCTCGACACGCACGCCCGCGTCGAGATCGAGGAGGTCGCGCGGCTGCTCGGCACCACCACCGAGGACGCGCGCGAGCAGCTCGGCGAGCTCGTCTACCACGACCCCGCCGATCAGCGCCTGGTGCCCGCGGCCGAGTATCTCTCCGGTGACGTGCGCGTCAAGCTCGAGGAGGCCCGCGCCGCGGCCGCGCGCGACACGTCGCTGCAGGTCAACGTCGCGGCGCTCGAGCGGGTACTGCCGCCGTACCTTGGTCCCGAGGAGATCGCGCCGCGGCTCGGGGCCGCGTGGATCGACGCCGACACCCACCGGCAGTTCCTGTCCGAGGTGCTCGAGGATCCCGAGCGTCGTGGTCGAGCATCCCGGCGCGGCGATCTGGGCGGTCAAGGGCCGCACCTACACCGTCAAGGCAGCCAGCGAGTGGGGGACGGGCAGGATCGACGCGCTGTCGATCGCCAAGGCGGTGATGGAGCAGCGAGCGGTGCGGGTCACCGACGAGATCGACGTCGGCGATCGCACCAAGCGCGTGCTGAACGCGACCGAGACCGCCGCCGCGCAGGAGAAGGCCGACGCGTTACAAGAGCGGTTCGGGGAGTGGTGCTGGGAGGACCCCGAGCGCACCGCGCGTCTCACCGCCGAGTACAACACGCGCTTTAACAGCCTCGTGATCAGGGACTACAGCACCGCCGGCGAGCACCTCGCGCTGCCCGGCGTCGCCCGCACGTTCACGCCGCTACCGCATCAGCGCGCCGCGGTCGCGCGGATCGTCGCCGAGCCGGCCGTCGGCCTGTTCCACGAGGTCGGCGCCGGGAAGACCGCAACGATCGCGATCGCCGCCAGCGAGCTGAAGCGACTCGGGCTCGTCAACAAGCCCGCCGTCGTGGTCCCGAACCACATGCTGGAGCAATTCAGTCGCGAGTGGTTACAGATTCTCCCGCAAGCCCGGGTCCTGGCTGCCTCCGGCGAGGACCTCGCCGGCGATCGCCGCCGGCAGTTCGTCGCGCGGGTCGCCGCGAACGACTGGGACGCGGTGATCATGACCCGCTCCGCGTTCAGCCGCCTGCCGGTGTCCACCGACACCGAAGCCGCCTACGAGCGCCAACAGGTCGCGCAGCTACGCGAAATGCTGGACCGCGCGAACGGCGGCCGCGGCCTCACGGTGAAGCTGATCGAGAAGCAAATCGCACGGCGCGAGCAGGACCTCAAGGCCAAGCTCGACGCGCCCCGCGACCCGGGTATTTCGTTCGAGAACACGGGCCTTGACTACGTGCTATGTGATGAAGCGCACGACTTTAAGAACCTGGAAACCCAGAGCAACATCCGTGACGCGTCGATCACTGGCTCAAAGCGCGCCTCGGACCTGCACATGAAGCTCGAGTACCTCCGCTCGCGCCACGGCGCCCGGATCGCGACGCTCGCGACCGCGACCCCGATCGCCAACAGCATCACCGAGGCGCACGTGATGAGCCGCTACCTGCGGCCCGACCTGCTCGCGCGCGCCGGCGTCGAGGACTTCGACAGCTGGGCAGCGACGTTCGGGCAGACCGTCACCGAGATCGAGGTCGACCCCGCCCGCAGCGGCGACTACAGGATGCACACCCGCTTCGCGCGCTTTCAGAACGTCCCCGAGATGCTGCGCAGCACCTGGCACGGGTTCGCCGACGTCAAGACCGCCGAAGACCTCAACTTGCCGGTTCCCGAGCTTGCGCAGCGCCCCGACGGGCAGCGCGCGCCGATCGCGCAGCTGATCGCGGCCAGCCCCGAGCTGACCGGCTACGTGCAGCAGCTCGGCGCGCGCGCCGAGAAGGTCCGCGGCCGGGCCGTCGATCCGACCGAGGACAACATGCTCAAGATCACCGGCGACGGCCGCAAAGCCGCGCTCGACATGCAGCTCGTCACCGGCCAGCCGGCCAGCACCCCCGGCAAGCTCCAGGCAGCCGCCGAGAACATCGCCCGCCTGTATCACGCCACCCGCGAGCGCGAGTACCTCGACCCCGTCACCGACCGCCCGTCATCGACACCAGGCGCGCTGCAGATCGTGTTCTGCGACCTCTCCACGCCCGCGGAGGGCTGGAACGCCTACGACCAGCTCCGCGACGAGCTCGTCGACCGCGGCGTCCCCGCCGACCGGATCCGCTACATCCACCAGGCACGCGACGACTTCGAGAAAGCCCGCCTGTTCGCGGCCTGCCGCGCCGGGCACGTAAGCGTGATCCTCGGCTCGACGCAGAAGATGGGGATCGGCACCAACATACAAGCGCGCGCGATCGCGCTGCACCATTTGGACGCTCCGTGGCGGCCAGCCGACATCGCCCAAAGGGACGGCAGAATCAGGCGCCAGGGAAATCAGAACCGACCAGGTCGGCATATACCGCTACGTCACCGAGGGCTCGTTCGATACCTACATGTGGCAGACCCTCGAACGCAAAGCCCGGTTCATCAACCAGGTGATGCGCGGCCGCCTCGACGTCCGCGAGATCGAGGACCTCGGCGACGACGTGATCGGCTTCGCCGAGCTCAAAGCGATCGCGTCCGGCGACCCGCTGATCCTCGAACAGGCCAAGATCGACGCCGAAGCCGAACGCCTGGGCCGCGTGCACCGCGCGTGGCAGCGCGGACACCACGCGCTGCGCTCCACGATCACCGCAGGCCAAGAGCGCGCCGGCGCCCGCGAACGGCAGCTCGCCGCGGTCAACCAAGCACTCCCGCACGTGCGCGACACCCGCGGTGACCTGTTCGCGATCACCATCAACGACCGCTCCTACACGCACCGCACCGACGCCGCCAGCGCGCTCGCGACCCAACTGCGGACCATCCGTCGCGGGCCCGCGCGACCCGTCGCGCAGCTCGCCGGCCTCCAAGTCGACGCCGAACTGCTCGGCGACCACACCGGCGAGCAATACCTCCACCTCACCCTCCACGGCCTCCCCGCCCAACCCGCCACGCTCACACGCTCCCAACTCGCGGACGCCGGCCTGTCGCTGATCCGCCAGCTCGAGCATCGCGTCCAAACGCTCCCCGACCTCGCCGCCCGCCTCGACCACGAGCGCCAAGACGCGCTCCGCGAAACAGCCGCCGCACGCGACCAGCTCGCACGCCCGTTCAAGTACGCCGACCAGCTCGCCGACGCCCACCGCCAACGAGAGCACATCGCCCAACAGATCGCCGACCGCCACCACCAGCAACACGACACCGAGCCCACAACAGCGATCCCCGCCGTCGACGCCGACACCGCCAACTCGATCGCGCTCGCTCACCGCGCCCATCCCCAGCCAGCCACGGCCGTCGCTCAACCCACCCCCGCGCCCGCCGCCCACACCCACGACAAGCCGCCAGCAACCCGGGAACGCGACCTAGAGCCGGAGACCGCCGAGTCGCTGCGGCTACTGCGCGCCGCGCAGCCCAGGCCGATCGAGGAAGCTCTACGCGCCCCGGCCACCGTCAACCCGACGACGCGGGATCTCACCCACGCGCCGTCACGGTCCCCTCGACCCCGCCGGTAACAGCGGTTTCTCGGTGACCTCCCGAGCAGGGCTGCGGTCCTATCGGCAGGGAAAGACAGCCGCTGCCCCCGTCAGGAGGCCACCTAGATATCCATCCTGCCAAGCAGGTCGAGGACGACCTTCAGAACATAGAGCGACAGTCCCAGCGCCCCTACTGCGAAAACCAAGGGCGAGAACGCGTACAGGCCGTCCACGCCGCTCGCGAACGCGACCAGGAGGACTACCCCCCGAGAAACCTCCACAACGACGCGCCTTCAGGCGACCACGCGGCCCGCGCTCGAACCCACAGCCACCTTCCAATGACACCGAGCACAACGGCGGCGATAACCCAGGGCACGGCGGCGCCGGGATGCAAGAGGTGCGGTAGGTGCGGCGGAAGATCCTCATGACGACCAGTACACGATGAACGGTGCCCCGGACGGAACAAACGGGGAAGCACAGATTTGCCGTTCGCTCATCTCGCCGGCGCCTACGCGGCGATCCCCGCTCGCTCCCGCGCAGCCCGCAAGCGCACGTCGGCGAACCGCGGTGCCGGCAGCGTTTCGGCCCGTCGCAGGCACGCCGCGGCGAGATCAACGAGCGCCTGGCGCTCGGCGTTGCGCTCGCCGGCGTTCTGCGCCTGAGCGACCGCGCGCACGCGCGCCGCAAGCGGCGCACAGCCGCGATGATCATCCAGCTCGAGCTGGACGCTCCAACTCGCGGAGCACCGAGGCCCGATCCGCTTGCATGTCCGCCAGCTTGGCAGCCGCCGCGGACGGATACCCGGCACCGGCAGCACCCCGGCCGTTCCCGCCGCCGCTCGTAGCGCAGGCGGCCGTCGACGAGCCCGAGCAGCGTGCGCTTTTCGCGCGCACGCCTCCGCCGCTGCGCGCCCCAGGTGGCGACGTCGACGCCGGCGACGCGCGACACGTCACGAACCCCCACGCCGCGGCAGCTCGCGTCGGACGCACCGTCCGGTCGCTTGCGGGCCAGAGGTCACGGAGCCACCCACCCGAGCGGCTGTGCTGTAGCCGGCCTTCCCCTAGCTCGTCAGAGGGGGCTGGCGTTTCGGGTGACTTGCCTTTGACTATCGCCGGCGCCGGCTAGGCGCTTCAAGGTCGCAGGCTCCCTTCCCCTTCGCTGCGCTCGGTTCCGCACCGCCCGCGCCGGCGTCGTCTGGCTGCGTTCACCGAACACCACCCCCAACAGACGCAAAGGAGAAACCCCTCATGTTCAGCGCACAGCTAACTGGAAGGCTGGTCCGCGACCCCGAACTCCGCAGCGTCCCGTCCGGAGCGACCGTCTGCGAGCTGCGGCTCGCGGTCGAGAACATGGGCCGCGACGGCGCCGCCGGCTACATCGACGTCGCCACCTGGGGCGCCAGCGGCGAGGCCGCCGCACGAGTCCTGCGCAAAGGCTGGCTGGTCGCCGTCGACGGCCGCCTGCGCTACGAGGAGTGGGAGACCGACCACGGCAAGCGCTCCGCGATCCGGGTCGTCGGCCGCGTCGAGTTCCTCGCCGCACCACGCAACGGCGACACAGCAGCACCGGCCGAGGTCGCCGACTTCGAGCCCGCACCGCCCGCCGACGACGACATCCCGTTCTAACCACGATCACGGGCGCTCCCCCACCGCCGGGGGAGCGCCCATCATCCCTCAACAGCACACACGCATCGCCATGACCGCCACCGCACAGCTCTACGTCGTCGAGGTCCAGGACCGCTGCCTGGCGCAGCTCGCCGGACACGCCGGCTGCTATTACGCCAGCCCACCGCAGAGCGAGCAGCAAGCGCTCACGCTCGTGCGCGTGCTGCTCGGCTGCCCGCAACGGCCGCTGACGCTCGCCGACGCGCCCTGGCAGGCCGCGATCCCCGGCGGGCAACGCCACATCCACATCCACCCCGCCCTCCCCGACGGCCAACTACACCTCTAAACCCGCGTTCTGACGACACGATCGCCACCGCGCCCTCTTCTTGGTAGAGACGTCGTCGGCTCCGGGCGCGAGACGTGGCCTTGGCGCTTGTCGCCCTTCGCCTGCGCGCGGCGCGGCCCGGTGCCGGCGGCGGACTACCGCAAGACCGCACCGACTGCCGGCACCGACGAACGTCGCCCCTACCGAATAGGTCAATCAGCGTGTCCGTTGCCCTGCCCGCGCCCGGCGTCGCCGGCCGGTCGGGGGCCTGTTGCGCGGCGCCGCCAACCGATCGCGTCGGCGCGATCGCCACTGGCGAAGATCGCCGAGCGCCGCGGAATGCTGGTCGCGCAGCGCCAGCGCCACCTCAGTCGGATCCTCGACGTAGCCATCCGGAAGTCTCCACAGAGGCATACGCGCATGTTCGCCCACCCACCGGACAGAACAAGCCGCGCGGCGCGCGACACGTCGCCCGCCTTCGATTCGGTCGCCGACGGAAGCGACACGTCGCCCTCGCGCGGTGCCGAGTGCCCTTGCGCTTCTGTCCGGCCAGCTTCGTAGCCTGCTCGTAGCGAATCTCGAGAGATCCCTCCCTTTGACGGCCGCGCCGCACCCCATCGCCCGGCGCGGCCGTCGGCGTTAACAGCCACCAGGCGCCGCAGCAGGCCGTCGCGCAGTACGAGAGCCGAACGGCGCGAGCAGTCCCACAGCCTTGCGGGTGCCGGTGCAAAGTGGTTACGGCGCTCAGTTCCGACGTTGATCGAAGTTCGCCCGGCCGCGCCATTCGGCGCTGATCAGAGCGGCACCATTGAAGGGGGAACGTGCGGGGGACGATCCTTGGAAGGTTTCGGCCAAAGAACCCGCAGCGACTCGCCAGCGGGCTCCACGGCAGTGTGTCTCCGACGAAGACGCTTCGCTCCTGCACACCCACACCTCTCGGCCGCCGAGGAGCGCCAGCGAAACCCTCGCCGACAGAAGCGACACGTCGCCCCCCGCGCGCGACCCCGCTCGAGCTCGACGCGACACGTCGCTCGGCAGCCGTCGAGATCTCGACGCGACACGTCGTTCACGCTGAGAAACTGGGTCCCACGTGAGGGGTACGCCGGGGTGGGCCGCAGCGCTTAGGTGATCGCGTGGCCGTCGGCGCCTGCAGCGAGGCGGACGACGAAAGACAGGCGGCGGGGAAGGGGGGGGTTCCGGCCGAGACTCCGAGCGACACGTCGCGCGCCCGCGCCTGCGCTCAAGGCCTTGAGCGACGTGTCGCCGGCGGCCGCCGTTGGTGCTCCATCAGGCGGTGCAGCTGCTGCGTGCTCAACCCGGACTCCTTCAGCAGCTCCTCGCGGGTCAGCGCGCCGGGAAACGCGTGCCAGTCCTCGCGTTCGGGCCGCTCGGACGCCAGCAGCGCGACTGTGCGCTCAAAGCGCTCTCGCGCCTGCTCCGCTCGCTCTCGCGCCTCCTCGTGGGCGCGTCGCTCCTCCCTGAGCTTGGAGATGAGGTTGCGTCGCGTCGCGCGCACGGCCTGCGCCTGCGCCTCGATCGCGTCGTCTACCGAACCAGAAATATCGCTCATAACACGATGATATCGCACAGGTCGGCTAGCATTCCGCCGCTACATCATGTAATATATGGTTACATAGCGTAAAGGTGCCCGGGCGACGCGCAAACGTCCCCGGGCCGGCAACGAGGAGAGCCTCGAATGCAATCCCACAGTAGTGCCACACCGATCCCTGCTGTCGCGAGCCTGAGAATCGACAGCGACCGACTCGCCCGCATGTGGGCGATGACCCCCGAGGAGCGTGTCCAGGCCGCCCGGCAGGGGCGCCTCAGCCTTGGGCGAGATGCTCCGCTGGGCGGCACGCCGTTCGAGCGAGGTGGAATTGGTCGACGGTGAGTTCTTCTTCATCACCGCGCTCAGCGCCGACGCCCCCGACGACGACGAATAGGGGGCCGAGCGATGTCACTTCAGGTTACCCGAACGATCGGCGGCAGCGGTGTCTATCTCCTGCATTTCGAGCCCGGCCTGCCGGTCACCGGCAATCGCGTCGCGCGTCACTATCTCGGCTGGGCTGTCGACGTCGACGCCCGCCTCGCGCAGCATCTCAGCGGCCACGGCTCGCCTCTTGTAGCTGCCGCCGTGCGCGCCGGCGCGAGCGTCAGCCTCGCTCGCACGTGGATCGGCGCGGACCGCTCGTTTGAACGGCGCCTGAAGAATCGCCACGAAGCGCCACGCCTATGCCCGCTCTGCGTTCAGTGCGGACACACCCACGGGCGGGGACTACTCACGCCAACCACCGCCGAGGCCGAGTGATCGCGATGAACGACCCGCTCTGCATCTGCGGCCACCGCGCCAGCCACCACGACTACGCCCGACAGCGGCGACACCCGCTGCCTCGCCGTCGAGGCCCGCGAGGACCTGCTCTCCGTGTTCGACGACGGCCGCGACGGCGCCTACGGCTACTGCGCCTGCCTGCGCTTCACCCACGCCCAGCCGACCCTGCGACAGGAGGGCTGATGGCGCTCAGAGCGACACGCACGATCGGCGACTGGCGATGGCTGGGATCGGCACCGACAGCGGCATCTACGTCCCCGACTGGGCCGAGCTCGACGACGCGCGGCCGGGGTCGATCGATCGAGAACCCCGACCGCCAGCCGCTCGGGATCGACCTGTTCGCCGGCGCGGGCGGGTTCTCGTGCGGCTTCAAGCAGGCCGGCTGGCACGTGATCGCCGCCAACGAGAACGACGTCGACGCCGCCCACACCTACCTCTGCAACCTCGGCTCGCCGCGACACCCGGATCGTGTTCTGCACCCCCGAGGACGAGCAGCGCTGGACCAAGCGCCGCAAGCGGCTCGAGCGCTACCACGCCGCAGGCCCGACCGAGCCCGCTCGTCTGTGAGCCCGGGTCGGGCTGGATCGCCGGGCAGAAGGACGTGCGGCCGTGCGAGGTGTTCTTCTTCGGGGACGTCCGCGCGCTCACCGGCGAGCGGATCCTCGCCGAGCTCGGCCTCGACGGCGACGAGGTCGGGTGCGTGTTCGGCGGCCCGCCGTGCCAGGGGTTCTCGAAGGCCGGCAAGCGCCAGCCCGACGATCCGCGTAACGAGCTGGTGTTCGAGTTCATGCGGATCGTCTGCGAGATCCACCCCCGCAGCTTCTGCATGGAGAACGTCCCCGGGCTGCTCGACATGGTCACCCGCGACGGCATCCCGGTGATCGACGCGCTCGCGCTGATGGCCCAGGAAGGCGGGATGGGCACCTTCCACGCGATCCGCCGCTCGCTCGCCGAGACCGCCGGCGCCGGCGCCGCGCTGCGGACGATGCAGGCCGCCGCATCCCGCCGCCAGCCCCAGCCCGGCATGAGCACCAACGGCCACGTCGACGTCGAAGACGACCAGCTGCCGCTGTTCGAGGCGAGCGCATGACCGCGACCCAGGCCAGCAACGAGGAAGTCGTCGTCGCGATCGCGCTCGACGTGCTCGCCGGCAAGGGCTGGTTTGCCGAGGAGCCCGACGACGAGCTCGTCGCGGCGCTGCGTCGCCTGTACGGCGCTCACCCGGTCTGCCAGCTCGAGGTCGAGTTCACCGGCGAGGTCCTGCACGACATGCTCGCCGCGCGCCCCGGCGAATACCTCGCCGGCTTCTATGAGCAGGAGCGCCAGGAGGCGTGGGAGCGGACCGTCCCCACCTGGACGTGCGACTGCGGCCAGGCGTTCAAGGTGCTGCCCGGCGGGATCCCCGGCCGCCCCGACGACCGTTTCTACCGGATCGTCGAGGACGGCCTCCTCGGGCAGCTCGCCGGCACGATCCGCGGCACCGGGATCACGCACAACAAGGCGTGCCCCGACTGTCGCCGCGAGTTCGCGACGACGCTCAAGCGGCACGCCGACCCGCAGCTGCGGCTGTTCGTGGAGGTGGCTGACATGGCGCCCATCGGGAACTGGACCAGCGAAGCCGAGCTGGACGCGATGAAGCGCCGCGGCTGGGTCGAACGCGGCCGCGAGGAGCTTCCCCACGAGCGACGGATCCTGGTCCGCCTGTGGCATCCCCACCAAACCGTCGGCGAGGGGTCAGATCGCTACTACACGGCCGTCGAGACGTTCCGCAGCCTCCCGCTCGGCCCCCGGCGCAAGCCAGCTCGCGCTGTTTGAGGAGCGCGGGTGATGCTGCTGCTCGCGACCCAGGCGCAGCCGCAGATGCGCGCTCACCGCCATCCCAACCTCGGGCGGCTCGTGCAACCACGCCACTACCCGCGCGTCGCCGACACCGCCCGCTCGGGGGTGCCGTGGGCGGCTGATAACGACGCGTTCAACGGCTGGGACACCGACATGGAGCGCCGGTTCCTGCGGATGGTCGAAGCGATCAGCGGCCTGCCCGGCTGCCTGTTCGTGACCTGCCCCGACATCGTCGGCGACGCCGGCTTGACCTCGCTGCTGTTTGACGAGTACGCGCCGCTGCTGTGGCGCCACGGTCTCCCGCCCGCCTACGTGCTCCAAGAGCCCGGCGTCGAGTACGACGACCACTCCCGGATCCCGTGGGGAGCGATCCAGGCGCTGTTCATCGGCGGCGCCACGCACCGAGTTCAAGCTCGGCCCGGAGGTCGAGGCGATCGTCGCCGAAGCCCGCCAGCGCGGCCTGTGGGTCCACATGGGCCGCGTCAACAGCCTCCGCCGGCATCGCGTACGCCGCCTCGATCGGCTGCGACTCGATCGACGGCACCCAATGGGTCCGCTACCGCGACACCTACCTGCGCGACGGACTGCACGCCTGTGGCGCCGGAATCCAGCTCCGGCTCGGCGCAGACCCCCAATCGTCTGACCAAACACGCCCAGGAAAGGACAGCTGATGGCCATCACTGAATGGGAGTTCGAGCGCGCGCTCGACGCCGCGATCCTCAAGCGGCTGCGCCGCGACCCGGCATGCGTTCACGCCGAGGACGCCGAAGCTCAAACGCTCGCCGAGGAGCAGATCGAGCAAGACGAATTCGAGCGGCTGTGCGCCCGGCACGGACTCGACCCCGACCGTCCGCAGTTCCCCGACGACGCCAACCCGAACCGCGCATGATCGAACCAGAGCAGCGCGACCACTGCCCCGGGTGCGGCATCGCGCTCGCGCCGATCGACCCGGACGACCCCGACGATTTCGGCGAACTGTGCGGCGCCTGCCTTGCTGGCCACCACCCGACTCGGGCGGCTCGGCGCCGACGCACAGCAGGAGATCCAGGACGCCTGGTTCGACGCGAACCAACAGCACCCCCCCACCCCAAGGCGTCAGACGCGCGTATTACGGTCGCTAGGCAGGAGAGCGCCAAGCGGCTCGCCGACCCCCAGCTGCGGCTGTTCGCGGAGGGCGTGATGGCGCCACCGGCATCCTCACGCGCGCGCGCGCTTGCGGCGTCATGTGGCCGACAGCTTTCTTGCCAGGGCTGGGAACGCACGCCGCCGCGGACGCGACACGTCCCGGCTCGAGCGAGGATCTCAAGCGACATGTGCCTGCCGGTGCCGTACCTGCAGGCCGGGAGTGGCGCGACTGGCGTGGCTGCCGCGGCGGGCATTATTCTTGCTCGCAGTGGCGGCCGAGGCGTTCACGACAGCAGCGGTGATGTTCGCTTATATCGGGCTGCTCGTGATGAGTGACCGACGCTTCCTGACTTGCACCACGGGGATGTGTGTTCTCTCTCTCGTGTGGGTTGTGGCGTGCAGCGCGGAGGCCGGCAGCTCTCGCCGGTTCTTTACGTGGCTCAGCACCGCGCGCGGGAATGCTCAGATCGTCACCGCCGTCTCGACGTTGATCATGGGTGCCGTGCTGGCGGGGACCACTGGCTTTTTGGTGTATGTCGCTGCCAGCCACCCGCGCCGCAGCCGCGGGTAGTTGGTGCCACGTTCCTTAGCGGCAGCCCCCTGTAGGGTGTGGCGCATGAGTGGCGCTCGCACCCCGAAGGCGTCTGAGATCTCAGCGGCGCTGGCCGCGTTGGGCGTCTACGCCGCAGCGCCGAGCGAGCACGAGCTCGAGGAGCAGGCCGAGCACGCCGGCGGCGAAGACGTGCTGGCGGCCGCGCTCGCGAACGCGCTCTACGGCGCGGCGATCGGCGTGGGGATGCTCACGGAAGGGCGCATGCAGGAGCGCCGCGGCCAGAACAACGTAGACCTGACGCTCGCCCGCCGGCAAGCGCTGATGGCGTCCGGCGCCGAAGGCCCCGGGTTTGCTGGGGCCATGCACTGGCAGGCGTCCCATATCGCCGCGCCGCTGCGGGTGCTGAAAGATCACGACGTCGCGCCGCTCGGCCAGGCCGTAGCCGCTGTTTCCTGGGCACTCGTGTTGCTCCTGCAGTCGATGTGCCTCGCCGAGCCCGAAGGCACGCGCGCCGAGGAGGTGAGCGACTGTCTAACGACAGCGAAGACTGAGCTGGCCGCTGCGCAACGGCACCTCGGCCGTCTCGACGAGCAGATGACGGCCGCGGCCGACGCCCTGTACGAGGTCGTCACCGCCGCCGAGAACGCCATGCACGCGACAGGCAACGGGCACGACACCTAGCGCCTCCGGCGAGATCCAACCCCCTGTCCCGCCGCCGCCCGGGCCGGCGTGCCGGCGCCGAGCGCGAGCGTCACGTCGGGCCGGCAGTCGCACATCACCGGCGCCCACACCAGCCACAGCGCGTCGCCCGTCCCCAGCGCCACCTGAGCCACCCACCGGAGCCGAGGAAGCGCCAACGGCGCCGGAGCGGTGCCCGCTCAAGTCGGTAGCCGTCCGGCGGCGAGAGCGTCACGGAGGGCGTAACCGTGTGCGAGCGCGCTCTTGGTCTGCGTGAGCAGGGCCTCGACGAGGTCGTCCACCTCGCCGTTCCCACCTGCGTCGCCATGCAGCGCGTGCTGGAGCGTTTCGGCGTACATGTTCGAAGCGGCCAGCTCCTGTACCAGGCCCTCCTGCAGGGCGGCGGCGACGCTCTCAAGCGTGACCCGGTCGTATGGCGTGAGTTCAGTCATGGGAGCCATCATCGGCGCGGAGCAGCCGGCCCGCAAGCGTGGCTCCCTCGTGCGGGGGAGTGGCCGGGCCGTCCAGGTCGGCCGTCAGCGCAGACGCAAGCGCCGGCGCACGCCGAAGATCACCCGTGTACGTAACCTCCGCCGGCCAGATCACGATCGTTCTCGACCCGGTCAGCTACGTGATCGTCTCGGTGATCGCTCCTGCGGTCTGGCCTCGGTTGCTGAGCGTTTGCAATGCCGTAGTAGGCCGAAGACTCTCGCGAACCATCCGGGGGCACGTACGTAGCTCATAGCAGCTGGCGCCTGGCTCGGCCAGCGCAGGGTTCCGTGACGGCGGCCGTCGACGCGCGACATGTCGCCGGCGCCTCGGCCGGGCGCGCCCGGCCACACACTCCTCCGTTCCGCGAGTACTCGCGTGCCGGGCCACGACGTGGGATGTCCAGGTGTGTCCGCGATCTGGCGTCCGTGATCGGGCGTATCGTGATTCGACGTGGGTGACGCCGACCAGCAAAAACTGCAGAACGCTTACGATCTAGGACGTCGCGACGGTGTTCGCGCGGCTGAGCCGTTGCCCGCGATTCCGGGATGGCCGCTGGACACCGTGCGGTGGGTGGAGGCTGAGACTCGCATCGACAGCTACCTGCTGTACGAGCGTGACGCGCTCAGCGCCCTACACGGGCGCCTGCAGTGCCAGTCCATGGACCTTGAGCACGTACGTCGCGCCGAAGAGCATCTCCGTGGCGCGCAAGAGCGCCTCGACGCGAGCCGCGCGCACTCGCGCCGGTCGCGGCGGCATGGCCTGTTGTGGCTACTGTTTGCACCTGAGCGTCGCGCCGTGCGAGACGCCGAGTGGGAACTGCGGCACGCCGAGGAGGTAGATGCTCTCAACGGCCGGTGCGTGGACGCCATCACGGACGCACTCGGTCGCTGCCGCGAAGCCCTCGACCGCGAGGTGGCGCTGCGGCGGCCGCCGCTGAGCAGACGGCCGGGCTTCGCCGCGAGCCGTCCACGCCTCCGTGGGTGGTCCAGTACACCGACGTTGAGGCGTTCATCGCCGAGGACCGCCGCCGGGGCCTTCCCGACGGCGAGCCCGGCGGCGCCGACTACGGCGCCCATTGGACGCTCGAGGATCCCGCGCAGCCGTGGCGCCGAACGACGTGGCGGATCTCCTGGCTCACCGTCGGTGACGCTCGCACCGAGCAGACCGGCGAAATCTACGCGTACGAGATCGGCCGTACGCGTGACCGCGGCCGCGTGTGGCTCCTAGGAGGGCTCGCCCGGACTGTCTGGCCTCGAGACCCGCTCAACGACGCGCTGATCGGACTTCCTCGCCCAGTTCAGAACGGCCGTAACAGCCTCCTCGCCGCCGCTGAAGCGATTCGAACACTGACAGCCGATCACGCTACGCAGCACGCTGACGCGGCTTAAAGCGAGTCGCTGATCTAAACGCCGGTCAGTCCAGCCTCACCTAGCCAGCGTCCTTGGCTCCATTAGCTGGGCTGCCTGCGTCTGGGCAGAGGTCTGCGGCCGGGGCGCCTTGTGATCGGGTGCTCTTGCGGCGTTGTGCCTGCTGGTGGTGGGCGGTCGCCCGTACTCGTTCCGTGAGCCTGGGGTGTGTGCGCAGGAATCCGGACGTCTGGTCGTCGCAGAATCCGTTGGCTTGCATCCAGTTCGCGACCTCGCCATCGACGCCGATTCCGAACAGGTCGACCGCCGTCCGGTCGGCTTCTCGCTCGTATGCTCGGCTTCGCGCCGCCCGGATCAATAGGGCTACGGCAACCGCGCAGCACCCCAGCGCAATAAGCGACAGGTCCAGAACGAGATGACGTAGGCGATCGACAGGGCAGCCCCAGATCAGCGCTGCGAGCCAGATTCCCAACGCGGCGGCGAAGATCAGCCCTATCGTCCGCCGCTGGCGGGTGGGATGTCGGCACCACACGTGAGCGAGCTCGTGAGCGAGCATCTTGCGC
Source organism: uncultured Solirubrobacterales bacterium (assembly GCA_963709135.1). Lineage (GTDB taxonomy): Bacteria > Actinomycetota > Thermoleophilia > Solirubrobacterales > Solirubrobacteraceae > Palsa-465. Next base: position 47,419 of record CAVPVI010000024.1, read on the forward strand.
AGAACGCTGAGCGGCGCGCACGACAGCTTCGGATCCGCGTGAAGCGTCAGCTCACGACGCGGGTTCTTTCCTACGGACGCACATTCCTTCGTGTCGCACACGCGCACACGCGGCGGTTGCAAGCCGATCGTGCGGGCCATCTCGTCGACAACCTGTTGCACGCGCTCGCTCTCGTCGGTGACGGTGCTCATCGCGACGGTGCTGGCGGGCGCATGCTCTGCTGCTTGGGGAGTTCGCCGTCGTGGCGGAGGGCGCGGTACAGCGTGGTTCGCCCAGCACTGAGCGCTTGGGCGATCTGGCTCATGGAATGGTCTCCCTGCTCGGTGCCGGTGGCGAGGTAGGTCCGGAGCCGACGGCCCTCGGCGAGCGGCCTGATCTTGGCCGCCGCCTCGCCGGGCGTCCGCGCTTCGGTCGCGTACACGTCGCGGTAGCCGGGCTCGTCGGGCGCGCGCTCGGGGTCGGTGGCGAACACGAGGAATCCGCGGCGGGCGGCCCGCTGCTCGTTGACCTCCGCGACCCGCTCGCGCTCCTCCTGGAGCTCCCGGGCCCAGGTAGCGAGATCGATCTGCTCGCCCTGTTCGGTGCTGATGGCGCGCGACATCGTGCCCTGAATGGGTCCCCACCGACATCTATCCCGGACTGTAGAACGACGGTTGAATGACGGCGGCTGATGAGCGCGCTCTCGCGCGCGGCCAGCCACCGGTTGGTGCCTGCTGTTGCGTCTAGCTGTCAGCCCGTCACCTGTGTTAGTAGTTCTCGCGGATATATGCGTAGGCGCGGTCGAAGAGCTCGCCGGTGGTGGGAGCAGCCCGTATCTCTTGAGGGTGAGCCGCACCTCGCGCCGCACGGTCCTGTCCCCGTTGTGGGTCTGACTCCAGCCAGTGAAGCGAACCTGGCGAACGATGGTGTCGATGTCGGCCACCACGTTCTCGATAATCACCGGCGCGTGTGGAGGCGCGTACTCCCGAAAGATCTGCGTGAGAGCCCCGACGTTGGAGTCGGGCAGGATGCTGACCTCGGCGAGATGACCCTCGTCGTCGGCACGCTCGACTGCCGTCACTTGCTGTGCCAGCTCGAGGAGCTCGCGTAGGAAGTCGACCGAAGCGGCCGCCTGTGTGAGCTGGCGGTGACGGAGCCGTTCCAAACGGTCGGACAGCGCGACGTAGACGGGATGATTGTCTGTCGCGCCGAGCCGCCTCCGGATCCGTGCCTCGATAGTGTCGAGAGCTTCACGCACGGTAATTGGCTCCCTGTCCTCTAGCTTCACCCCTGGATCAGGGAGCGCGAGCTGGCGGATGGCCTCGATGGTGTCGGCGTCAACGATGACCTCGTCGACGCCGCTACCCGTCGTCACTTGCACCTGAGTGATGTGACCGTGGACCAGCTCGAGTGTCTTGGCGCCGAGACGTTGCCAGAGCAAGGCATCGCTCGTACCAGCCGGCTGGACCGACTCGTACACCTGGGCGAGCCACCGGTAGTCTGCTCGGCGGGCGAGGGTCACCGGGGAAGGGTCGAGGAACTCCCACATCCCTTGGACTCGCAGAAAGTCTGCGGCATAGTCGTTACGTGCATCCCCGGCCGGGATGCGTTCCTGCGCAGCCATCAGAGCCACGAAGCTTGTTTCGGTCCGATCAATGCTCCCGAAACGCCCCAGTGCAGTCTCGATCGCCGCCACGAGCTCTTCGGCCAGGCCATCGACATCGACCGGCCGCCGCCCACCGCGGTCTGGATCCGCATCGCGCAGGGCCCGGGCGATCTGGTTGCCCAGCCCTACGTAGTCCACGATCAGGCCGTAGAGTTTCTCCTGGCCAGTGATGGGGTTGCTCCATCGGCGGTTGGTGCGACAGATGGCCTGAAAAAGCGTGTGCAACCTGAGTGGCTTGTCGAGATACATGACGCCCTCGACCTCGGCATCAAACCCGGTCATCAACTTTGCCGTGACGATCAAGAACCGAAGCGGATCGACCGGATCCCGAAATCGGGCCTTCACTGCTGCTTCCTGCTCACGCGTCAACCCGAACCGCTCCTGCCATGCTGGCGGTTCGTTCTTGGTTGTAGATGTCGTCATTACGACCGCAGCTTCGGCCTGCTGCTGAGGCTCGCGCTCGCCGAGCAGGCGGCTGATCTCGTCGTAGTAGGCGACGCAAAGCTCGCGGTCGTACGCCACCACCTGCGCCTTGAGGCCAAGCGGTGCGACCTTCATGAAGTAGTGCGTGACGATGTCAGCGCAGACAGCTCGTACGCGATCAGGGTTACGGACGATCGTCCGCGCGTGGGCGGCCCGGTCGGCGAGCAGCTCGCGCTCCTCGTCAGTGAGTCCTTCCTCATCGGCCATCGCCGAGAAGACCTCGTCGAGGGCGGCCTTGTCGATATGAAAGTCAACCAGCCGCGTCTCGACGTGTATCGGTACCGAGGAACCGTCGTTGATCGAGCGTTCGATCGAGTATCGGTTGAGCACCCATCCCGGGTCGTTGGGATCTCCGAAGAGCTTGAAGGTGTTGCGCTCGGCGTCGGAGATCGGCGTGCCGGTCAGACCGAAGAACTGTGCGTTCGGCACCGCGACGCGCAGGTCCTGGCCGAGGCGACCCTCCTGTGTGCGATGGGCCTCGTCCACCAGGACGATGACGTTGTGCCGGTCGTTGAGGAACCCGGCTCCCTCGAAACGGAAGATCGTCGTGACGATGATGCCGCGCTGGTCCTCGGCGAGCATTCGCCGCAGAGCTTCCTTGGTGCCTGCGACACGCAGGCGCGGCAGGCCAGCAGTCTGGAACTGGCGGGCGGTTTGCTCGACGAGGTCGATGCGATCGAGCACGATCACAACCGTCGGACCGCCCACGGCGGGATCGTTCAAGAGCCGGAGTGCAGCGAAAGCCATCAAGAGGGTCTTACCGGTGCCCTGGTAATGCCAGATCAGACCCTGGCGGCGGGTCGGATCCATAACCCGCCTGTGGATCGCCTCGACACCTTCGACCTGTGGGTAGCGCGGGATCAACTTCTGAAGGACGGCCCGGTTGCCGATCTTCGGCCTGTCGAACAGGACGAAGTCCCGCAGGATCGACAGCACCCGGCCCGGGGCTAGCAGCAGGTCGACCGATCGCATCACGCGATCGCCGTCGGCGAGGTCCCACGGGTCGGTCGTGGCGCCCCACATGAGCCATTGCTCGGCGAGCTGGCCGACGGCGCCATAGTGGAACTCTCGGCCTTCGGTTGCGAAGGACAGCACGTTGGTGGTGAAGAAGGCAGGCCCCTCGACTTCGTAGGTGTCGTGGATGTCGTTTGCACCGTTCAGCCATGACTTGGTCTTGTCGACCGGCGTCTTGATTTCTCCAACTACCACCGGGAGGCCGTTGATCCAGAGCACCACGTCGAAGCGGCGAGTATGCCCGGGCGGCCCGAATGTCACCTCATCGGACACAACCAAGCGGTTCACCGAGGGCTGGCGGAAGTCGATGAGCCGTACCGGCAGGTAGTCGTCGGTGCCGATGAACTTCAGCGTCTGGTGGCCTCGCATCCACGTAGTCATCCGCTCGTTGGCCGCCAAGAGCCCGTCATTGACGCCGGAGAGGGCAACCGCTCGGAGCTTGGGCAGAACCTCGTCCACGCGGTCGGGCTGCTCTGTGATCAGCGGGTTCAGCCGGATGAGCGCTTCCGTCAGGTGGGGCTGAACGAAGGCGCCGTCGATCGCCCGAGGAAGGTCCCTACCCGATACGTGGTCCCAGCCCAGCTCCGCCAGCCGCTGCACGATCGCGGCTTGCACGGTCGACGACTCGGAGAACCCGCTCACGTTGATTCCAGCAGGACGTCGTACGAGTTGGGTATCTCGTGTTCGCCAGAGAGAAGGCTTGTCAGAAGTGCTGTGCGCAATGTGTCGGCGGCGTCTTCCTCGGCCCGGGCCTTTTCAGCGGCCTGGTCTACGGCCGCGATGGTCTCGGTCACTGCGTGTTGGGCTCCTAGTCCGATTGCTGCGACTGGGATCTCGACCGCGCGCTCAGCACCGATGTGGAAGATGTTCGTTCCAGACGCGATTGCTGCGAAGCGTCCAGCCTCGAAGCAGAAGCGGGCCCACTGATACGCGTATCCAGATGTCGACGTTCCTGGCCGCGGCCGTACCCGTAGGAGAGTGTTCTGGAAGCACACGACGCCGTTGAGTTCGGCGTTCCATTGGGCTGTCGCGCCCAACTGATCAAGTGATCCGCAACCTTCGCTCACGAGAACATCACCGGACCGGAGAGCGAACTTGGCTTGTTCCGCAGGAGTGAAGTTCATCCGCTTGACGTCCGTAAGGTTGAGGCGGCCGTCCTTGGCGTTCGCGGCGCGGAGGTACGGGACCATGTGAGTGCCGGTAGCGTGCCGCGGGGACCGCTGGCGGCCCATCGTTATCTCGAAGAACTCTCCGGCGGGACATGCGGGCCCGGCAGCAGCTGCGAAGTGGCCCGCACGGAGTCGCTTGGCAAGATCCTTGAGTGCAAAAGTCGTGTGGGCCGCTGCGAAACGACAAGCATCAAGTGCCGCTATGAGATCGACGATCCGTCGCTGCTCTGCCAGGGATGGAAATGGCAGTTGGACTTCGAGAAGCCGATCAGGGTGGACACGCTTGCGGCGGCCACCCATGCCCGTCTCTCCCATGCGCACACGCGCCCAAGTTTCTCGCCACGAGCAGAGCAGGGCGAGGTATTCCGGCGTTACAAGCGCGCGGTCGATCGTGAATGTCGGGAATTCTTGGCTCACGAACATCCCGGCGGAGCGCTCGTCAACAACCGCAAGAGCGCCCTCCCACGCGAAGAGCTTGCTGTATACCAACTGACCGCAACGCAGCCGGTAGTAGGTGGAATAGCTGGTGTCCTTGCCAGCGATTGGTGGCCGCGCGAAAAGACCGCGCCCGTAGCTGTAGATGCCAACTGTCGCATATACCTGGTCGTCTTCCAGGGCAACAGGATCGCGATCGAGCGTCATCACGTCCGCAAGTGGTTGATCACCCATATCCGGCTGCCGTTAGCCGCTCGTTGAGCGTGTGTTCCGCCTCATGTAGCGCTGCCTGGGCCCCGGCAAGCTGTTCGAGCGCCGCCTCGACGCTAATGCCTTCGGCTACGGCTGTCTTGAGGTAGCGGCCTACGTTTAGGTCCCAGCCATTCTCCTTGATCTCGGCGTGTCCGACGAGACGAACCTGTACATCCTCTGCGTCGGCAGTGGGTTCGCCGCCGCGGTAAGCAGCGACGATGGCGGCGACGTCATCGTCGCCCATCTGGTTCTGATTCCGGCCCTTGGCGAAACAAGGCGAGCCATCGACGAAGACCACGGCGTCGCGCCGCTCCGAAGACTTGTCGGCCTTAAAAATCAGCAAGCAGGCAGGGATCGAGGTCGAGTAGAACAGATTGGGCGGGAGGCCGATCACGGCCTCCAAGCGGTCCTGCTCGACGAGGCACTGGCGGATGGTCTTCTCGACACCGCCGCGAAACAAAACGCCGTGTGGCATGACAACGCCAACCCGGCCCGTGTCGGGCTTCATCGACGAGACCATGTGTTGGACCCACGCGAGATCGGCCGAGCCTGCAGGTGGAACGCCGCAAAACGCCCTTCCATAGGGGTCGTTGGTCCACGTATTGGCGCCCCAGTTCTTGAGCGAGAACGGGGGATTGGCCACGACCACGTCAAACTTGCGGAGTCCCGAGCGCTGGAGGAAGCGAGGGTCACGGAGGGTGTCGCCTCGAACGATGCGGAAGTCCTCCAAGTCGTGGAGGAAGAGGTTCATCCGCGCGATGGCGGCGGTGGTGAGGTTGACCTCCTGCCCGTAGAGCCGGAGCGTGCGGCTGTCGCCACCTGCCTCGCGGACCTCGTTGATGGTCTCGACGAGCATCCCCCCAGAACCGCAAGCTGGGTCATAGACAGCCTCGCCAGGCTGCGGATCAAGTATGCGCATGAGGAGGCGGACCACAGCCCGGGGCGTGAAGAACTCGCCGGCCTTCTTGCCCGACGCGTCGGCGAACTCACGGAGGAGGTACTCGTAGGCGGCTCCGAGCATGTCGTTGGGCACGACAGTGCGGTTCAGGGTGAGCCGGTCGAACGAGTCGATCAGGTTGAGGAGGGACGCCTCGGGGAGACGCTCCTTGTTGGCCCAGGCGACGTCACCGAAGATCCCGGCGAGGGTCTCAGGGTTGGCCTCAGCCAGGTGGTCGAGGATGTTCTGGAGGGCTACCCCGACGTTCGTGGAGACACTCTGAAGGTCAGTCCAGTGGCACCCGTCGGGCACTGCGAACCGGTGATAGTCCGCCTCCACCTCGGGAACTATGTCCTGGCCAAAGTCGGCGACCGCGGCGACATGATCGAGGTCCCAGGTGTCGGAGACCCACTTGAAGAACAGGAGCGGGAAGACGTAGCTCTTGAAGTCCGCTGGATCGACCGGTCCGCGCAGGCTGTTGGCCGCGGCCCACAGGCGTGACTCCACCTCCTGCAGGCTGAGTGGCGTCGCCTTTCCCTCGGTCACGTCGTTTGCCCCTGCCTGTCGAATGATCCCGCGCATTCTGACCCAGATTCACCGGCCGCGGAAGTAGAAACGCACTCTCGCCTGCGTGCTGGAGCATTTTCGGCGTGCGTGTTCGGAGCGGCCAAAGGTCCTGCAGGTCCTCCTGCAGGACAGAGGCAACGCTCTTAAGCGTGGCCTGGTCGTATGGCGTGTGTTCGGTCATGGGAGCGATGATCGGTGCGGAGCAGCCCGTCCGCAAGCGTGGCTCCCGGTGCGGGGAGCGGCCGGACGCCAGGTCGGCCGTCGGCGCAAACGAAAGCGCCGGGCGGGCGCCGATGAGATCACTCCCGTGTACGCAGCCTAAGCCTCCGCCGGCCAGGTCACGATCGTTGTTGACCCGGCTGCTGCTAGGGTCTCGTCGCTAGTCCACCGCGGCCACACACTCCCGTTCCGCGGGCAGTCGCGCGGTGGCCGACGACCTCCGACGAGGGCCGCTCAGTAGTCGTTGGCGTCGGTCGGCGGCCAGGCTCCGTGGCCGCTCGCCTGCGCGATCCGCTCGCCGTGGGCCAGCAGCTTTGCCGCGATCTCGACGCCCGTCAGTCCAGCCTCACCTGGCCAACGTCCTTGCCTCCAGTGGTAGGCGGCGATCGCCAACTCGTGGGCGATCGACCCCAGCGCGATCATGACTTCGTGCGAGACCTCGCGCTTGCTCGGCTCCAGCTCGCCCCAGCGTTTCAGCGATTCGCTCTCCATCGCGAGCTCGTCGAGCAGCTCGTCGCGCATCTCGGCCAGGATGTCGGCGCGCTTCTGGTAGTCGGGCTTGATCGCGTCGTACACCGCGGTGGCGTACTCGATCGCGACAACGGCCGCCTCCGCTAGCTGGTCGGAGCACCAGAACAGGAACGCGCGGGTCGTCTCCTCGCGATGCTCGCGCTCCCACTCGTCAGCCGGCTCCGGCTCGTCGTCCTCCATGATGCTCGTGTGATCCGAGCGCCTGTAATCGATCTCCCCGATCCGACTCAACAGCGTCAGCAGGCGATCCTCAACCTCCCGGCCGCTTCCGGCGTCGAACCTGAGCTTGCCCGCCCGTCGCAGCAGCTGGTCCGCCGCTTCTCGCAGCGACTCGGACGCTCTCGGCTCGTCGTCCCCGAGTCTCATCGTCTGCGTCGTCGACGGCGGCGTCGCCAGGCGGGTGCTCCATCCGTCCTGACCCTACCGCCATCCCGCGGTTGCTCGCAAGCATCCGATTGCGCTCTCAGCGCGAAATCCCGAGGTCAACGCAAGATCGGTACAGAAAACCGGTCTAAGCACTCGCCGCGGAATTCGGGTCGTCGTCCCGCGGACGGTGCGGGCGACGGCGGCTTTGGGCTGGTCGGCGTCGATCGTTCGCGGCTGGCTGAGGTGGTCGTCCCTGGGCGTCGGTCTGCTGCGCGAGGGCGGCGGGGCGGGGAGGCAGGTGGCGGTAGAGGGTCGCGACGCTGACGCCGAGCACCTTGGCGATCGCCGGCATGCTCATGTTCTGGCGCATCGTCTGCGCCGCGGCGATCTTGTCCGGTGTGAGCGCCGGTGGTCGGCCGCCGACGCGGCCGCGTTCGCGGGCGGCTGCGACGCCGGCGCGGGTCCGCTCGCGGATGATCTCGCGCTCGAATTGCGCGAGCGCGCCGAAGATGTGGAAGGTGAGCCGCCCGCCGCTGGTGGTGGTGTCGATGTCCTCGGTCAGCGACCTGAACGCGATCTCGCGCGCCTGGAGCTGCTCGACGAGCTCGATCAGGTGCTTGAGGCCGCGGCCGAGGCGGTCCAGGCGCCAGACGACGAGCGTGTCGCCGGGCTGCAGGAACGAGAGGCACTCGTCGAGCTGGGGCCGGTGTTTGAGAGATCCGGAGCCGACGTCGCGGAAGACGCGTCGGCAGCCGGCGTGCGGTCGAGCGCGTCGAGCTGCAGCGCGAGGTTCTGCTGATCGGTGGACACGCGCGCGTAGCCGAGCAGGTCACCACGCGCCGGGCGGCGTGGCGGCCGGCGGCGACGTGTCGCGTCGAGTTCGTTTCCGCGGCGTGGTGCTCGTCGTGCTCATCGAGCGCGATCGTCGCAAAACTCTCGGATGACTACGCCCCGGTCCGCCCGTCGCAATACGACGCCGAGTCCGTGGGTTCTGAGAGGCGGGCGGGCCTCTCACGCCGGCTCTTCTCATTATCGGTCGATTTCGCGACGGTTCCGTTCGACGGCTCTGAGCAGCCGCCGCGCCGGCACGTCGCCGACGATCAGCGCGCGCGCCGGATCTCCTGAGCCGCGACGTGTCGCTTGCGTCGGCGACCGCGTCGACGCGGGCGACGTGTCGCCGACGCCGGCGATCGCGAGGTCCTGAGCGACGTGTCGCGTCGGGATCCCCGCGACTCAGCGCTCGCCCGAGTCGTCCTCGGTGCCCGCCCGGTGCGGGGGCCGCCTGCCGGGCGACGTGTCTCGCACCGCCGCCGGCCGGTTGTAGCGCCCGCCACGACCCCTTCTCGGAGCCCGGGAAACAGGTCCACCAGCTCGTCTCCCGCCTGTGCCTGGGCCAGCGCCGGTGCTGAAACAAATTACTAGCGGCTACGAGATGAGATGCGATGCGATGAGACGCGATGAAATGAGATGGGTAGAGATTAGTTGACGCGATGAGATGAGATCGGTTATACTGAAGGGCATGAGCGAACTGGCATCCCGAGAAGAACCCGCAACAGCAGCGTCTGGCCTGCCGGCGTGCCGGTGGTCCGAGGACGGGCACCAGTGCACCCGGCCGCCAGCGGCACGGCGCGGGGCGAGAGGCCCGGCGCCGGTCTACTGCGAGCAGGCGGATGGCCCTGGGCGGCCGGTGCACAACCCGCTGAACGCCTGGCGGGCGAAGACCCGGCCCGGGGAGGCTCTGCAGGAGGACAGCCAGGCCGGCCGTGCGCCGGTCGCCGAGGCGGTCAAGACCGCGGGCAGCGCCCTGAACCGGGCCGAGCAGCTGGCCGCCGCGCTGCGCGAAACCGCTGAGCAGCTGACCGAGGCGGTCGCGACCGCCGGGGACCCTGACGCGGCGGCCGCGCAGATCTCGGCGCAGGTCGCCGACGCTGAGGAGCTCGCGGGGGAGGCACGGGCGGCAGCCGCGCGGGAGAAGGCAGCGCGGCTGGCGGCTGAGCATCGCGCCGAGGAAGCCAATCGGATGGCCGAGGAGATGGCCGGGCACGCCGAGGCGGCCCAGGCCGATACCGAGGCCGCCCGCGCTGAGGCCAGCACGGCACGCTCGGAGCTCCAGCGCACCCGCGACGAAACGGCCCAGGCGATCGAGGCGGCACAGGAAGCCGCCCAGACCCAGGTTGCGCAGGCCGCCCGCGAAGCTGACGCCCGTGTCGCCGAGGCTGGGCAGCAGGCCAGGGCGCGGATCGAGGAGGCGCAAGCCGAGGCTGAGACTCAGGTACGCGCCGCCGGGGCCGCCCGCGACCAGGCACGCGAGCAGGCCAACCAGCACCAAGAAGCCGCCCGGGACGCCGAGCGGCGCGCCGCCGCGGCCGAGGCGCGCGCCGAGGACGCACGCGCGGAGACCACGCGCGCCCGAGAGGACGCCGCGCGCGAACTCGACCAGCTCCGCACCGACGCCACACGGGAACGCGACGAGCTGCGCGAGCTGCTCGACGACCGCGCCCGGATGCTGACGGAAGCCCGCGACGAGCAGCGCCAGCGCGCCGAGCGGGCCGAGCACGAACTCGGCCAGGCGCGCGGCGAGCTAGCGCAGCTCCGCGCCAGCACCACGAAGGACGCGGCACAGGAAAGCGGCGCGGCTGACGGCGGTGAAACGCCGCAGCGCCGCCGCCGGGGCGGCCCGGCTACCCCCGAAAAATCCCTGTAATCCACGCCTTTCTGTCCGGTCAAGGTGAGAGAATTAACCAGTGTCGTACAAGGTGAGAAACATGCCGTACCGTTCACCCGCCCCTGACGCTCGGCTGGGGCTCGCGGTCGTTGCGCTGCAGCGCCTTCGGTGCGAGCAGGGCGAGCACGACGTCACGGTCGTTGCGGCTGATCGTGTGGTGTACGCGCCGGGCGGCCGGCGGCGAGCGGTCGGCGAGCGCTATTGCCGCTGCTGTGGTGAGAGGTTGGCGGCTGGTTCTGTAAAGAGCCCCCGGACCGGGTGCAACCGGCCGGGGGCAGACACCGAGGAGGTAACCCTCAATGCCACCGTCCCAACGTAACGCAAGTCCGCCCGTCGAGACGCCCGACACACAGCCGCTCGCGGGGCTGGTGCGCACGCACTGGATGCTCGCGCTGTGCGTCGTGTGCGGGCACGAGCGTGTTCACGGGGAGCGTCATCACGCGAGCTGCCCGTCGTGCGGCGCGGCGCTTCACAGCTTCGCGCTGTACCGCGATCTGAGCGCTGGGCAGCGGTCATGAGCGCTACCGACCCTACCGATAGAGGTCAGGTTCGGCGCGTGTTTGACGCGATGCACGAGTCCGAGTTGCTGTTTCGCAGCTTGACGGGCGAGATCCGGCGTGCGACGGATGTCGCGATCGAGAGCCGGCGCCCGCAGGACTGGCGTAACGTCGCGCGGCTCGCGGGCCGCGCTGCACGCAACGCGCGCGAGCTGGCCGCCGACGCCGAGCTCCAGCGCGAGCTCGACACGCCGGCCGCGGTCGAGGCCGCACGCCCGTGACTCGCCGCGGCGATCATGTACGCCTCACCTTCGCGCAGCGGCGGCTGCTCGAGATCGCGCGGTCGTTCGGGCCGACGGGCGCGACCGAGCGAGAGATCACTCTGCGCTACCAGCGACTCGCCGGCCGGATGAAGCGACCGCGCCGATGAGATCCCGTGGCTGCTTGCCCGCCGGTCTCGCGGTGAGGTCCGCGTGCGCGATCGCGCGGTCGCTGATCGCGCTCGAGGCTCTCGTCACGCTTCTTGAGGACGCGAGTGACGGGACCGAGCCTTGTCTATGACACCCGAGCAGCAGGCCGCGTGGGCGCGCCTCGCACGAGCGGCCTCCACCGTCGGCGAGCTGTACCTCACCGGAGCTAACAAGCCCGCCGCGAAGGGCGAGCTATTCGACGCCACCGTGGCGGCAGTGTTCGCACGGTTGCCGCTGAGCGAGGTCGCGGCGTCGATGCGCGCTGGGTGGCCGGAGCTTGGCCCGGTCGAGGCGGTGGACAACATTGAGGGCTTTCTCGAGCGCCAGGCGAACCTCGACCGCGACCAACTGCACTGGAGACTTGCCGCGCTGGCCCGACGGAGCGCGTCGTGAGCAGTCAGACCGCGATCGAGTGGACGCAGGCGACGTGGAACCCGGTCACGGGGTGCTCGAAGGTCTCGCCTGGTTGCGCGCACTGCTACGCGGAGACGTTCGCCGAGCGCTTCCGCGGCGTCCCGGGCCACCCCTACGAGCAGGGATTCGATCTGCGCCTGTGGCCCGAGCGGCTTGAGCTGCCGCTGCGCTGGCGCAAGCCAAAGCGAATCTTCGTGAACTCGATGTCCGATCTGTTTCACCCCGACGTTCCCGAGCAGTTCGTCGCGCAGGTGTGGGGCACGATGGCGCGCGCCGAGTGGCACACTTTCCAGGTGCTCACCAAGCGCCCGGAGCGGATGCCCGGATTGTTGCGGGAGCTTGGGCTGCAAGACCCGCCGCTACCGAACGTGTGGTTGGGGACGTCGATCGAGAACCGCCGGTTCGTCGGTCGGGCTGAGCACCTCCGGCGCACGCCCGCTGCGGTGCGGTTCATCAGCGCCGAGCCGCTGCTCGGTCCGTTGCGGTGTCCGCGGCGGCGCTGGCCTGACGGGTACACCGGCCCGAGTCTCTGTCTGACCGGCATCGATTGGCTGATCGTTGGCGGCGAGTCCGGTCCTCGGCACCGCGCGATCGATCCTCGATGGGTGCGTGATCTCCGCGACGAGTGCCTCTGCGAGTTTTGTCGCTCCGAGTATCAGCGTCGCCAGGACTGCGCACTGTGCGGCGAGGGGAGCGGCAGCACCCGGCCGCGGTTCTTCTTCAAGCAGTGGGGTGGCCGCACTCCGAAGGCGGGCGGCCGGCAGCTCGACGGCCACACGTGGGATGAGCTACCACGCCCGCAGGGCAGCCCAGGCGACGTGTCGCCGGCGGCCGTCGGCGCGCTGAGCGGCCTGTCCGTCCAGAGCCTCGACGCCGGCGAGTGGGATGGTCAGCTGTCGATCGCGCCCGAATCCTCCCCGGACCGCGCAGGGCGGCCATGTGCGAGCGGAGCGACTGCGCTGAGTGCGTCCCCGCGCGCCGCCCCCGCGACACGTCGCCCGGATCCCGCGGACGAGCTCGACGCGACACGTCGTCGTCCTCCCTCCCGGCCCGTGAGAGCGCCAAGCTCGCCGCCGCGACGTCGCCGATCGCGCGCACCACGGGCGCGGGGAGCCCATCAGAGCGCAAACCGGCCCGGTCGCGTGCGGGACAGCGCGTTGTAAGGCGCTCTGAGCCGAGCGCCGCGCCCTCGTCCGAAGTCGGTGGGTCGGCGCCGGCGTCGACGGGCGACACGTCGCTGCTCGAGCATGAGC
>CAVPVI010000025.1:0-144240 GCA_963709135.1 uncultured Solirubrobacterales bacterium
AGGATCTTGTGCAGCCGGTTAGCCTCCCGTTGGCGATCGGAGATCTGCGTCTTGCGATACCGCGTCAAGTTCCGCAGGGTGCGGATCGGCTTGGGCGGCACGAAGCTCGCCTTCAACAGCCCGGCCTCCAACAGCTGACAGAGCCACTGCGCATCCTTGATATCGGTCTTGCGACCAGGGACCTGTTTCACGTGCCTGGCGTTGACGAGCATCAACTCAAAGCGATCCTCGAGCACCGCCCACACCGGCTTCCAATAAACGCCGGTGGCCTCCATCGCGACCTGCCGGACCCCCAGCGCCTCCAGCCAGTCGCCCAACGCCAACAGACCATGAACGGTCGTCGCGAACTCCGCCATCCGCTCCTCGAGCTTGCGACCCTGCCAGACACGAACGCACGCGGTCACGCTCGCCTTGTGCACATCCAGCGCGCCGGGGCGCTCAACGATCCGCTCCATCACCAGCTCCCTTCAATTCAGATCGACAACGATCACCGCCCGCGGGAGCTTCGCGTTACAAGCGATGCTGTAGCTCGTGCTCATGGCAACAGTCCGGGGTTCCGGCCAAAGCCCCCACGCCAGACTTAACGTCGGGCTCAACGAGCACCAAGGATTCGTCGGCGTCGGCGCGCGGCCCGCAGATCGTCTACGACCGCGCCTCACCGCGCGACCTCCGCAACACCGATTTCATTCACCGCGGGTGGCGAAGCCCCGCCATGACGACTTAACGGCCCCAAAGCCGCTACCGCCCGATCAGATCAAGCCGCTTCCAACCACGATCGGCGTCGAAGAAGGCCGCGGCGGGTTCGCGCCGCCGCCGAAACAGCGCTCAAGCGCTCGGCGCGAAGAACCGTGGTGATCTTCCCGCGGGTCTTGTTCGTCACCGTCGCATCCAACTCCGCTGGTGGCGCCTCCCGCGTCATCCTGCTATCGCGGAAGATCGCTTACGGCCTGGGCTCGAACGGGCCGACGTAGTAGTGACCGTCGATCTCACTGACGGTCGCTTGAAGCGCCCCAAGATTCGGTATCACATAGCTGTCAACGATGCAGTTCCAAGTAGCCGGACCGGTCGGACGGCAGCTAAACACGTTGTAGTCGCTTAGGGAACCGCCGTAGTCCTCCGCGGCAGCTTGCAGAACCGCGTTCTCGACCTGTTGGAGCTGGATCGGCGGCTGCGGCTTCGGCGCAGGGGGCGGCGGTGGCGCTGGCGGCCCGTCGTACGTCAGCTGAGCGCGGGCTCGACCGTAAATGCCCTGCTTCGGCTTGCGTAGATACGCGCATACCGAGAAGTAGCCTTTGTAGTCGCTCTTTGGGAAGCGATAGGTTGCGCTGCGCCGGAATGGCCGCGCCGAGTCCAAGACCCAGGCGAACAGCGGGGGTGTCCCGAGATCGTCCAGTGTGCACCCCCCGTCGTCGACGTAGACCACTAGTCGCGCTGGGACCGCCGTCCAGGTGAGCCATCCTCTCAGGCTGATTCGAACGCTGCCCGTTGTCGGCACGTTGCGTCGCGACGTTGCGATGGCGATCTGTCCGGTCGGCTTGGGCGGTGGCGCGACTGCGAAGGCTGCGTGTGCTGTCGTGTCGGTCACACCTGGCACCCCGTACATGCCGCCCTCGGTTAGATATCCACACACCGTGTGGGCTCCGTACGTCGCGACTCCGTCAGGGTCATCGTGAGGGTCGAAGGTGATGACGTGGTCGAACTGACCGTTAGCCGCAACGCCGTTGATGGGGTAGGCGGCACTGCCGACGTTCGGTGCGAGTCGAGAGTCCTCCTCGCCTGCCGTCTGAGCGCACGTTGCGTTTGCGCCTGCGATGAAGACGTCGAGCTGGTCTGAGTTGGCCGGCTGGGCGGTTCCGGTTACTGTGACGATCTCCTCGGGGTATCCCGCGGCGTCTTTCTTCGGCTTTGCGCTGATCATGAGCGTCGATGCGGGTTGTGCGGGCGGCGACGAGGCCGGAGGAGCCGGGGGTGCCGCAGCGGGCAAGACCGCCGTGGTCTGCGCCGTCGCGTAGGTCTGGCCAAACTCACCTGCGTAGCTAGCTAAGGTATGCGCACACCGCGTAGGTGCCTCCGGTCGACGTCCCGGAATCGAGGGTGAAGTTCTGTGAGAACGGCCCTGTCACGTGCGCGAAGCCAGGGTATGGCGCCGTATCGAAGCTGGGGAAACCCAAGTTCTGGTCCTCCGACTCAGCGGTGGCAGCGCACGTCGAGCCAGCGGAGCCCGTGAACACGTCGAGCTCCCAGCCCAAGCCGTATGGATCGGCTCCTGTGTTCCCGCTCGCCGTGATCGTCGCGGCTGAGTTGGCCGAGCTGTCGGTGTAGGGCGAGACGCTGAGGTTCAGCGTGCTGGCTGCGGCTCGAGCAGTGCCAGCCGCGGCGAACGCAACGCACACGAGAACAGCCGCGATCGTTGGTCGCCTGGTCATGCGTCGCTGCCGATGCTCGCTAGCGCTGATCGCCCCGCCGCCGCGGCAAGTCAAGGGCCGACGCTCAATTTTAGCGGCCATTGCGCGATAGTAGCCATGCGTCGAGCTGGACCACATAGCGCGACGCTGGCCATCGCTTTCCGACGCAGACCATCTCAGCGCTGGGCTGCGGTCCATGTAGGCTGCGGTCGCCCTGTGCGACCACGGAAGTACAGCGTCGAGTTCCAACTGCGGGCGGCGCCCGTAGCAGGTCGCTCGGTCGGCATCGCATGGCCGCCTGGTCGGGGTTTCGACCACAGGCCTTCCCCGTCACATCAACAAGCGAAATTCGCAGGAGCCTCAAAGTGAACGCCAAGCAGTGGTACGACGACGACGTCAAGCGCTCAGCCGCCGAGCGAGACTATCGAGAGATCGAGCGAGCGATTCGGTCGGTCACCTGCCCAGAGCACGGCGTCCACGCCGAGCCTTGCAGGAGCCATATCGATCAGAGTTCCAAGCCGCACTTGGTGGTTCAGGTCGGACCGTGTTGCTGCGACAAGCTCAGGAATGCTGCCGAGCAAGCACGCACCAAAGCCCTGAGCAACCTCGCCGCCTAGGCGGCGAGGATGGACGGAGGACCCGCGATGTCGGCAGGGGCCTCACGCGACGTGTTGGACCTCCGACGGTAAACGCGCGAGATCCAACATGTGCCCTGAGCGTCTGCGGCCTCGCGGACGGGCGAGGGGCCACATGGGTGATGACGGAGCGGGAGTGCTGCCCGAGATGGTTGCCGTCGGCGAGTCCCGCCGCACGCCCGCAATACCCGAGTTCACGGCCGAACGGCGACGGCGACAAACGTAAAGTGTTGCCGTACGCGCAGTTGCTCTCGGAGGTCCAGCTCGCGGGGAGCGAGCCTTGGTTAGCAATATCCGGACACCCAGCAACGACCACGACGTGTGTCGCGCGGAGCTCATCAACGAGCCGACATCCGTTCTTAGGTCACAGGAGACGACCAAAAGCCGGGCTCGAACCCGCGTTCGGCCGAATTGAACCGCGCGAAGCCATCGAGATCGGGAAACAGCCACCGCTCGCTGTAGCCGAACAGCGGCTCCCACCGTGGGGCAAGATCCCTCTTTAGATCGGGAGAAACGGCGATGCTCACGGTCCCCGGACCAATCTCCGATGGGCAACGATCGCTCTCGATCCGCACATCCTGCGCGCCCTCGTCGTCGCGGTAACCGAGGGAACCCCAGCCCAGTGAGACCACCTGCGACCACACCAGCACCGATGCCTGTGCCGGCATACGAGGAGACAGCCCCCATGGGCGCCAGAAGCGCAGCCCCGGACCCTGATGAAACGACAGGGTCGCCTCGACGTCCTTTTCTCGAAATGCCTGCTTGGCGCGCGTCAGATCGAGGCCGACAAGTACACCGTATTCGTCAGGGTAAGCGCGAGACGCAAACCAAAGCGCCATAAAGCAATTCAGAGAGAAGTCGACGAGCCTCGTTGCAGCGCCGTGATGCTGCAAGAGACCAAGGACTTCAAGATCCGAACGCCGGCGGCCACCAACTTCGCCATGCCCATCAAGGCGGGCGTGCGCAACGAGTTCTCGCTCGTAGTGGGCGACGAGCTCCTCGAGCGTTCTCGGATCGCGAAGGCTGGGGCGCATCAATGCGCTGGCGCAACGGACACGCCGACGAGCTCCACTGTGCAGCGGCCAAAGACGAGACTGGCCACGCCACACCTCCAGCTCCCCGGTCTCGCGGGTTGTCCGCTGAACGACCCGCACGAACTCCGACAGCGTCTTGGGCGCCAAAGCGTGACCCCAGAATCCAAGATCGTCGACGTCCACGTCGATGTCCTTGTCGCGTCCACTGTTGTCGACCAAGCGCTCCTGTCGGAGGGTCCGGACGTCTGGCAGCAACAGCATCTTCACGAGTCTACGAACACCACGACAGGCTTCTGTAGATCGTCGGTCGAGTCACAGTGGCGCTGCGACAGCGAACGCGCGTTCGTAACTGGGACCCGCCTGCCGACAGCGACGGTCGTCGGCCGGGTACCGGCCGCCGCCGCCCCGAGGCAAGAGACGTCACCGATTGGCGCGACACGTCGGCGCCGGGCGCGACGTGTCGGTCTGCCGCTAACGAAGCACGAGGGGCAAAGGCCAGCGGACGACGGATATGGTCTGCTGTGGTCCTGTGGTTTGCTGACGATGTCCAGCGCGTCGCGTCCGGAAGCCGAACTCGCGCGCTCAGCCAGTGAGTTGCCGCTCGTCGGATCCTTGCGTCGAAAGATGTTGGACGGGTTGCTCGCCAGTCGTGGCACCCTGTTTCCCTTCACGAATGAGCCCTTCTGTGAAGGGAACTGGTCTAGGATCGGGTCTGTGAGCCCCGAAACGGCGTCGGATCGACGCAGAGTGCCTTCACGAAAGGATGCGACGGTGTCGGCGTGGGCTGCGCGCTACGAGGAGCTGGCGCTGACCGGGGTCCGCTCACGCGAGGTGACGGAGCGGATCGGGCTGCATCTGCGGCGCTTCGCGGAATACCTGGAGGCGACCTACGGCCATCAGAGAGTGGGGACCGTCGTGCGCCGCGATGTCGTCGGCTGGCGCGATTCGCTCGTCGCGTCTGGGCTTGGCTCGTCGACGGTGAACAATCACCTGGCATCGCTGGCGGGGTTCTGCGGCTGGGTTGCTGCGCAGGCCCCGGAGGCGTTGCCTGGCGGAAACCCGACGAGCGGCGTGCGGACGCTTGCGCTGGCGCCGCTCGAGCCGCGGGCGCTGACGCCGGCGCAGGTGCGGTCGCTGAAGAGCGTCGTCGATCGCCTGAGCGCTTTCACGCGCTGAGGGGCCGGCGCAGTATTGGCGAGGCTCAGAATGGTCACGCGCGCGCGATGCGTGACCGCGCGATCGTGTACGTGCTGCTCTCGACCGGTTTGCGCCGCGAGGAGCTCGTGATGCTCGACCTCAGACAGGTCAGCCCGCGCGAGCCGGGGCTGCTGCGGGAAGCGAAGCGGGCTCGGTTCACAGCGGTGGTCGGGAAGGGCGGCACGACCCGCACGGTGTTTCTCTCGGCCGACGCGAGGGCCGCGCTCGCGAACTATCTCGAGTACGAGCGGCCCCGGGATGCGTCGGCTGACGCGTCGGCGGTGTTCCTCTCGGCGGTGAGTGTCGTGTCGCGCCGGCCGGGTTGGCGGCTCTCGCCGCGGTCGATCAACGCGATCTTGGAGCGGATCGGGCGTTGGCATGACGCCGAGCACACGGACCCGACTCGCTGGATCAGCCCGTTGCGTCCGCACGCGTTGCGGCATACGTTCGCGTTCGCGTTGGCCGAGACGACGGGCAAGGACGCCTACGAGCTGGAGCGACGGCTCGGCCACCGCTCGCAGCGGTACATCGCGCGCTACACCAACCCGCCCGAGGAGATCGCCGCCTCCTACGTCGAGGCGATGTGACCCCTCCAGGCGCCGAGGGCTCGGCGCCGCGCCGCGAGATCGGCCTTGACGACGTCATCGAGCACTTCACGCTCGACGACGGCGAACGAGAACTGCTGCGCAACAAGTCCGGGTCGACACGACTCGGGTTCGCGGCGATGCTGAAGTTCCTCAGCTGGAAGGGCCGCTTCCCACGCGGCCGCTTCGAGCTGCCCGACGACGCGATCGAGCACCTCGCACGGCAGGTCAAGGTGCCGCCGGTGGAGATCGGTGCCTATGACTTCGCGGGCCGGCAGATCAAGAACCACCGCCGCGAGATCCGCAACCACACCGGGTTTCGGATCTGCAGCGTCGCGGACGCCGAAGCGCTCGCCGGCTGGCTCGCCACGAACATCGCGCAGGACGAGCGGCGCGTCGAGCACGTCCGCGTGCTGCTGCTCCGCCAATGCAAGGACGAGCGGATCGAACCACCGACACCCGAGCGGGTCGCGCGGATCGTCGACTCCGGAATTCGCCAAGCCGACGCGATGGCTCCAACAACGCCGAGCATCAGCCGGTGCTCGACGGGTTGAAGTTGATCCTGCGCTTCGCGGACTCCAAG
Organism: uncultured Solirubrobacterales bacterium; assembly: GCA_963709135.1. GTDB lineage: Bacteria > Actinomycetota > Thermoleophilia > Solirubrobacterales > Solirubrobacteraceae > Palsa-465. The sequence goes on from CAVPVI010000025.1 coordinate 6,439, forward strand.
ACCGAGCTCTACCCCGTCGAGCTGCCGGTCGTGCTCGACGGCGTCGTCAAAGCCGACTGGCGTGAGTTCGCGACCTCGACCGACCACCGCGGCCGGCAGCGCGTCGTGCGGATCGTCTACGAATGCTCCGTGCTCGAGGCGCTCCGTGACCGGCTGCGCTGCAAGGAGGTCTGGGTCGTCGGTGCCGAGGAGTGGCGCAACCCCGACGAGGACCTCCCCGAAGACTTCGCCGAGAAGCGCCAGGAGCACTACGCCGAGCTGAACCTCCTGCTCGCCGCCAAGCAGTTCACCGACAGCCTCAAGGACGAGATGAGACGGGAGCTGACCGCGTTGAATACGGCGCTGCCCGACCTCGACTGGCTCGAGATCAGCGACCGCACGGCCGGGGCGATCAAGCTGACCCCGCTCGACCCGGTGCCCGAGCCACGGAACCTGCGAAAGCTGAAACGGGCGTGCGTTGCGCGGTGGGGGACCGTCCAGTTGATCGAGATGCTCAAGGAAGCGGCGCTGCGTACCGGCGCGCTGCGCGCGCTGACCGGTGTCGGGACGCGCGGCAGCCTGCCCGAGGATGTCCTGATCGAGCGGCTGCTGCTGATCGCCTACGCGTACGGCACCAACAGCGGTCTGCGGACCGTCGCCGCCGGTGAGCACGCCCACAGCGAGGAAGATCTGCGCTACACCGCGCGGCGGTACTTCACCGCGGCCGGTCTGAAAGCCGCCGGCGTCGAGATCGCGAACGCTACGTTCGCAGCGCGGCAAGCGTGGATCTGGGGTGAGAGCACGACCACAGTCCCTCGGACTCCAGCCACTTCGGCGCGTTTGACCGCAACATCTTCACCGAGTGGCACGCCCGCTACGGCGGCCGCGGCGTGCTCGTCTACTGGCACGTCGAGGAAGGCACGATGGCGATCCACTCCCAAGTCCTGAACTGCTCGGCCTCCGAGGTCGCCGCGATGATCGAGGGCGTGATGCGGCAAGGCACCTCGATGAACGTCGAGGGCAACTACGTCGACTCACACGGCCAGTCCGAGATCGGGTTCGCGATCACCCGCCTGCTCGGCTTCGAGCCGCTCGCCAGGATCAAGCAGATCAACGCCGCACTCGTCTACATCAACACCCTGATGATCCAAGACATCCTCGCCGAACCCGCCTGGGCCGGAACCCTCACCGACGAGGACAAACGCGGCGTCAACCCGCTCTTCACCTCGAACATGACCCCATACGGCGAGGTCAAGATCAACATGACCAGCCGCCTCGACCTCTCCCACCCCACGCCACCGGAACCAGACCTCGATGCCCTCGCGGCCTGAACGAGCGATCCGCGCCGGGCTACTTTGCCCCTCATGACAGCTTCGTTAACGGCAGGCCTACTACGACTGCCTCTCGAACCCCACGGAAGGCGTTGTCTCGTACCTGAAGGACATCAGCGTTCACACTGCGTGTGATGTCGCTCGGAAGCTTGTCGCGTGGCTCGACGAGGACCATCATGTGGTGGCTCGTTGCCCGAGCGGTTTTTTTGTGGGCATCGGAACGCTCGAAGTGCACAGTTTCGACGGCTACCGGCTCTCGATCAACCACAACCTGGGGTTGTTCATGTCGCACGGACCGAGTTCGTTCCGCGTTGCCGGCTATGACGGCTGGCCGGTCGGCTGCGGGTAACGACATCCAAATCAGATCCGGTGTTGAATTGGGGTGCCCGCGTGGGCGAAGGTTCGCGTAGGGTCGAAAGCGGAATCGAGGTCTGACCCATCTCAGATCTGACCCGCGAGGTGTTCCTCTCTCTGAAGTGTCGGCCTCGGTTCTTGCCTTCGAGGATTCGGTCGGAACCCCGGTTCGGGTGGGCGCCCGACCGTGATCATCGCTGAGAGCTCTCCGCGGTGGCCCTCAAGCGGGCGAGCGGGAAGCCGATACATCTGTCAAAGGGTGCGAATCCGAGAAGCGCCGTCACAAATCAGACTCGCCCGAGACCTTTATACGCCTCGTAGGAGATCAGTTATGAGCACAACCGTCACACCGCCCCCTGGCGGTCATCTCCCGCCTGCTGGTCCAGCCATAATTGAGTTTAAAGTCAGCGCCCGAGCACGGTCCGCGACCTCCTGATGTTCCACCGCCGGTCGTCCGAGGGCCCTGGTACCGGCGCGGCTGGGTCATCGCCCTGGGCGCTCTGCTCGTCGGTGTGGGCATCGGCAGCGGCGCGGGTTCGAGCAAGACGGCACCGCGAGCAGCGACGGTAACGCTGCCTACTCAGACCGTCGTTGAGAAGGTGCCCGCTGGTCCTACTAGGACCGTAGTGCACGTGCGTACGGTGCCTGGTCCTACCAAGACCGTGGCGGGTCCGACGACTACCGTCACGCAGACGGTTTCGGCATCCACGCCTGCGCCAGCAGCATCTACACCCAGCAGCGGTTCTGGCGCACAGAGCTCATCTGGCAACCTAACGACCTCCCAGCAAAACGCTGTCGCGGCCGCCAAGGAGTATCTCTCGTCGCAAGCCTTCTCCCAGCAAGGACTGATCGATCAACTTTCCTCCTCCGCTGGGGACGGATACTCGGTCAGTGACGCCACGGTGGCCGTCGACAGCTTGACCGTCAACTGGGACGCTGAAGCCGTCCAGGACGCGAAGCAGTATCTACAGAACCAGTCATTTTCCTGCCAAGGACTCATCCAGCAGCTTTCGTCGTCCGCCGGTGACCAGTTCACAGAGGCCCAGGCACAGTACGCGGCGACCAAGGTCGGTCTTTGTTGATGCGATTCGACACAGTGAGCGCGAAGCTGACGGTAGCTGGACTATCACCATCACGCCTAACAGCTATATGAAGCCCAACCGTACCGGACCGAAGGCCCCGCAAGGGGTGGCAGACAACGTCGCGCTTCCAGCTACGGCGGAAGCCGTATTTCTAATAGCTCAGGAGGAGCAAGATCATGTCTAAGCGGTTGGCGATGTTCGCGGGGCTGGCTGCTGTGGTCATATCGGGCTGCGGAGGCAGCACGTCTTCCACGACGTCGACCATCCCGGTAGCAGCTCCGGTCCAAACCGTCACGCAGATCATAAAGACTGTGACGGAGACGGCTCCTCCGGCAAGGACGGTGACGCAGACGGCTCCTCCGGCGAAGACGGTGACGCAGGCGCCGGCTCCGCCGAGCGTGCGCTCGTCGTCAGCGAGCGGAGGAAGTGGTTCTGCCGGCAGCGCGCAGACTGTGCCGGCCGATCTCGTCGATGAAAGCCTCCCTGTGGCCGAGAACGAACTCGACGGCGACGGCATCGGCTATCACACGGAGGGTGGCGGGACCTTCGGCATCATTATCAAGTCGGATTGGGGCGTATGTGGTACAAATCCCAATGGGGGACAGCCGGTTAACGGTTCCGTCGCACTGATCGTTGGCCATTACACTTGCGGGGCCGGTTGATACGAAGCCCCGCTGTCACGACTTAACGGCACCCCCTGGGCCCAGATAGGCGAGCGGCCCGCCTCGCGCGACACGTGCGCGAGGTCCCGGAGTGCGTGTCGGCGCGCGGGTCACGTCACGCGACTCGTCGCGCGGCCTCAAACGGCAGAACCGTCTCGCGCGCGCGAGAGAGAGAAGCTCCCCTGCCCGCCGCGGCGGGCAGGCTGCTTGAGCTCCCCGACACGTGCGGCATGATCATGATGGGCTGGGACAGCTGGACGTGAACCGCGGGAATCTCCGATCACAAGGCGGAGCTCTGGCGTCTCGGTTTCCTGCGCGTTCCCCTGCCCGTTTCATAATGCCTGTTATGAAACGGGCACGGACCGCTGAGGAACCCGAGACGCCTGCTTAGCCGCACGCGGCTTGAACAGCGGGTCTGCAACTCGCCCGGCCGCCGCCAGAAGCAGTACTGCGCGCGTGGCGTTGGTCGAGTCGTCCCACCCGACGCCGGTGCCGTGGAGGGCATATTGGCGGTTCAACTCGTCGACGACGGCCCCGATTTGGTGCGGCCCGGCGTCCCAGACATTCGGGATTTCCTCCAGGACCATCTGAACTGCTGCGTACTCGAGAAGGATCGTGTCGTTGGCGTCAAAGTCGTCCTGGTGCAGTCGACGCTTCAGCTCAGCCAGGTGCTTGTGCGGGTGGTTCCATTTTCCAGCGGCGGCGCTGATGACGTATTCGATCAGCGGTAGCGTTCCGCAGATCGCAAAGTAATTGCGGCCTTCCGCCAGGCTGTCGAGGACCTCACCAATCTCGCGCTGCCGATCCCGCAGGAGCGGACTGTCGAGAAGTTCCTGCCGGAGCGTCTCGAAGCCGACGCCGCCGGGACCGTAGATCGAGGTAATGATCGCCTCGCAGTCCGCAGCGTTCTTGTGTCCCGCCGCACGGACGGCGTCCGTGATCTCAAGCCATGCCTCGCGGTCCATTGGGGCGTATAACCGGGCGTCCGTGCAAGCGGTGTTTACGGTGCCACAGATTGCCCAGGCACGGATCTCCTCCTGATGCTCCTCGATCCACGTCCCGAAGGCATTTGCGGTCGCCGAAAGCTGCTCCCAAAATGCCGAAAGCTGCTCCCAGAATGTCGGTGTCGGCCGTCCGTCCACGAAACGAGAGTACAGCCGGCATCGCTGACGTTGAAGCTCCGAGCGGCGCTCGTGTGGCAATGGGCGCGACCGCCTCGCGGGCTTCGGCAAGCTCACCGTCAGCCCGACGCGGACATCATGCGCGGTATCCGCTTTGCGAGAAACCGGGTCCACCATCAGTGGGCGGACGCAATCGTGTTTATGGCGAGCCAGCCGTACAAGAACGTACCCATGATTCGCGAGACAACGACGTGGTGCGCGACAGACGACCTGCCGCCCGGCGACCCTGAGCACCCGGATCCAGGGGGCGAACAGGTCTACCGGAAGCGCCTTGAGGGCGGACTTGTCAGGGAATCGCTGGAAGCGCTCGTACGAGCGTTCAAGACTGTCGCTCGCCTTCTCGAAGCCGATGCCACGCCGATAGATCCGTAGTTACGATCTCGTGCAAGCGTCTGAGAGTAGGAAACTGGCGATCGAGTGTCCGGCGCTGCGGGTGGCGGAGGGCGAGCACGGAGGAGCCGACGCTGCCATCCGTCGATCGCAACATTGGTGGTTGCCCGCGCCGGGACCATCGGGCGATCAGCGCATCAAGCTGCGGGTCCGGTGTGGGCTCGGGCAGCTTGACTCGAATCGGGTAGTGCCCAGATTCGGCCTTGAAGTTCTCCTCGGCCTCAGAGCGGGTAAACGACCGTAAGCGGTGCGAACAATAGATCACGGGTTTTGGAACACTGGATCGCCAGTGTTCACGATGGCTTCCGATAGCGTCCGTAATCGATCGTTACCGGACAACCGGCGCTCGCTGGAACTCAGCGTTCCACGCGGGTCTTGGCCTACTCCGACCGACCGAGCTGTGCCAGGAGCTCCGTTCCGACCCACTCCTGGGCGAGCCGTCGCCCGTCTGTCAGTACCGACACGGCGGTGGCGCGCAGGCTCTCCGGCAGCCACGCAGCGAGCTTCCCCACCAGGTAGCGCGAGGGCGGGCTCTCGACGGGGGCTGGCTGGCCGTGGTCGAGGAGAAGCTTGTACAGAGCAGTGGCGGGCTCCACCGCCGGCAGCCCCGCAGCAACACCAACCGTGCTTGCGTACACGGGAATGTCAAGCCCGTCGATGTCGAGGTCGCCGAAGTAGAGGACGCGCCGCGGTGGCGCCGGTAGGTCGGCGAGGAACGTCACCGAGCCTTTGAAGTGCGCGCCGGCGCCGTAGATGACGGTGCCAATCTCGCACTCGCGTGGTAGCCAGCGGCACAGCGACACGTACGTGTGGTGGTTCTCGACGACGAGCACGTCGGGCCCCGGGCCGATGGTCTGAAAGACGAACGGCGGATGGACCTCCTCGCAGCGCAGCTGCTCCAAGGTAAGACGTCCAGGAAAGAACAGCTGGCCGCCCATCAGCGTCTCCAGTCGCTTCTCGTAGCCGAACAGCTGCAGCGAGCGTTCGCGCAGCGGGACGACCAGGCGTTCGCTGCCGCCGTCTCGGAAGAACGCGTTGACGGCCCGCAAGTCCGACAGCGTCTGCTCGTCGACGGAGAGCTCCGTCGCCCAGGAGAGCTCGGGTCGCCACGCGATTCCGGCTCCCGACAGCCGCCGCGGTGCCGGCATCGGCCGGTCAACGCGTACGAAGCGAGGGAGCGCAGGTTTGGCGGTGCGGTCGTAGGAGCGCGCGCTCGGCAGTTGAACGAGTCCGGCGTCGACGAGCTCATCGAGGACTTCGTGCAGGCGCTCGCGTCGCTCGGGTGCGTGTTCGAGCGCGGGCTCGGCGGCGAGCAGCAGCGCCTGGAGCTCGGAGAGCTTGACCTGCCGCCGCGGCCAACTCTCAATCTGACGAGCGACCCACGCCGCGGTTACGCCCAGCGTCGTCGTCTTATGCCGCGCTGGGCTCATCGGCGCGCATGCGTACGACGCGGGCAGCGTCGAGGTAGCCCCGCTCGTCCTCCTCTGAGCGCCCGCCGAGAAGCGCGCTGCGTAGGCTGTCGGCGACGCGGATGCGCTGCATGCCGGCGCGCATGTCGAGGTCGTTTCGCAACCGCACCACGCACTGGAATTTTGAGAGCGCGTTCATGTCGTAAACGCCGGTTGTGTAGACGAGCTGGACGCCGACGCGGTCGGCGACCTTGAGCTGAATGTCGAGCAGGTACTCGGCGTTGGCGGTTCCGATGGGGTTGTCGAGAAAGAGCACGCCGGCGCGCGGCTTCTGGCGCCCGCGCGCGGTTGAGCGCATCGCCGCGAGCGTGCAGTACAGCGCGATGGCGGCCGTTAGCCGCTGGCCGCCGGAGAACACGTCCATGTCGGTCACGGGAACGCGTTCGTCGCGCAGAACCGTGTCGGGCTTGAGCACCGTGACCGAGAAGCCGCGCGGGTCGGCCGCGGCGCGCACGCCGCGTAGCAGCATCGTCATGCCATCGCGATTGCGCTCGCCGCCGTCGCTGACTGAGGAGTCGAGCACTTCGCCGAGGCGCTCCAGCAGAACGTCCTCGGAGTCGGGAGGCTGGAAGTCGATGCGCAGGAATTGCTTGCCCGACCAGTCGCCAAGACCAGCGGGGAGCCGCGACGCGCGACCTGCCTGGCTCAGGGTATTCAGCCCACCCTGCACGAGCGCCGCGAGCCGCTGCACGAGCAGTGAGCGGTGCTGCTCGATCGACGCGAGCTCCTTCGCGACCTCGCTCGCGCGCGCTTCGAGATGCGGGATGAGCTCGCCGCTGCGGCGCGCGAGCGTCGCTGTCTCATCCCGCGCGAGCCGCTCGCGGAGGTTGCCGCCTGCCATCGCTTCGAAGGCCGGGTCAACAGCGAAACGAGAGACCTCTCCCGCGATCTCGCGGACCTGCTCCTCCGCGCCGTCGAGCGCGTTGTCGGCGGCCTGAAGTGTCGAGGTGGCGTGCCGCATGCTCTCCTTGGCGTCCTCGAGGCTGCCCGCGAAGGGCGCCGTCGCGACGCTCACAGACTGGGAGTGTTCGCCTAACGCCGCCTCCACCGAGTCGGCGTAGGAGCCGATGACTTGCTTGCGCGACTCCGCTTTCGTCGCGCGCTCCCGCGCTTGGCGCCTGGCGTCGGCGGCGGTGCGCTGGTCTTCGAGCGTCTGTGCGCGTTGCGCGTCGAGCCGCTTTTGCAGTTGGAGGGCGTGGTTGAGGTCGCGCGGAATGAGCTCTCCGGCCAGCTGAGCGCGCGGGCCGCGCCCGGACTCGTCTCGCGGTGTCTCACGACGCAGGTCCTCCTCGCAGCGCTGCTGCTCGGCCACACATTGCGCGCGGCGCTCCTCGGCAAGGGTGGCGTTCCTGTCAGCGCGTCGTTCGCCCTCACGTCGCGCGGGTCGATCGGTGGCCTCAGCGAGCAACTGCTCCGCACGTGCGAGTTCATTCTGGCTGTGCTCTTCAAGCCGTGCGCGCGCGTCGGCCTCCGATGCTTGGGCGCGACGGTGCTCGGCGGCGAGCTCCGAGCCGGTCGTCGCCTCCGCGAGCAGTCGGGTCGCCAGCTCGTATCCGCCACGCAGCTCTTCGATTGTCACGTCGGTGCGCTCACGAGCGATGCTCTCGCCGGCGCCCTCGACCGTCTGCAGCTCCTCGCCGAGCCGATCGACGCGGCGGCGCTGCTCATCGGCAAGACGCGTAGCTTCCTGCGCAGCACTTCGATGTCGCTCTGCAGCGCGCGCATGACGGGAGGACATCTCGTCCGCCGCAGCGGCGTCCTCGCCGCAGCGGCGGACGGTTTCGCGCAGCTCCCGCTCGATAGCGGCGCGCTCGCGGAAGCCCTCAAGGCGGGGTCGCGCGTCGGCGACGGCGTGCAGGTCGGCCCGTGCAGCGTCGGCGGCCGCGAGCTGCTGGGGCCGCTCGGCGATCAGCGAGGCGTTTTCGTTACGGGCCGTGGCGGCGGCGGTGGCGGCCGTGGTCGCTCGTGCGCGCTGCTCGGCAGCGCCGGCGGCGAGCTCATCGAGGTGACCGGCTGGGCATTCGGTCAGGAACCTGCTGAACTCGTGGCGCAGCGCTTGGTCCTCGCGGTAGCGGGCGTCAAGTTCCCGCCGGCGCTCCGCGACATTCGCGAGCCGTTCCGCGCGGACCTCAAGCTCATCCCCGCCGGCGTCGTCGTCGTAGAGGGCCGCGTTCGGGGCAACGACGAAGTGCTCACGCATACCGTTCGCGTCGGCAGCCGCCAGCTCGGAGGAGTAGCCGAGCGTGACGACGGTCGTCGGCTTCAACGCCGCGTAGGCGAGTACTGCCTCGGCACGCTCGCGGTGCGCGGGATTGGTGACGATGACGCCGCCGACGAGCTCCGGCAAGCGTCGTAGAAGCGACTCGCGCTCGCTGGGGCGCACCGACTCCGCTAGGTAGTCCCAGCCGGAGACGGCAGCGATGTCGGCGCGGCGGAGAGACTCGACAGCGACCTGCGCGTCGCGGGCGGCGGGCAGGCGTCCCGTTTCCTTTAGCACGCGGGCGGCGTGACGGTCATCGGCGGCCTCAAGCTCCAACAGGACGATCTCGCGTTCGGTCTTTGCGGCCGCCTCGACGAGCGCCTGATGCAGCGGGTCCGCCATCCGCCAAGGGTCGACGCGCTCGACAGAGACGAGTTCGCGCAGCCGCTCGGACTCGGCGAGGTCGTCGGCACGGACGCGAAGCTCATCGCGTTGAGTCTCGATTCGAGCTGCCGCGTCCGTGGCCCTCGTCTCGGCGAGTCCCGCCCGTGCGACATCGTCAGTGAGCGCACGCCCGTGCTCATCGATCGCAGCGATGCGCTCCGCGGCTGCGCGCTCACGCCGGTCGGCGTCCCGCTGGCGCTCATCAAGCGCGGCGAGGGCGTCATCGGCGCTCTGGCCGTGGGTGATGAGCTTGGCGGCGATCAGACGGTCACGTTCGGTCTCGATAGCGTCGACGCTCGCCGCGGCAGCGGCTGCCTCTGCACGCAGACGACCGCCGCTCTCGCGCGCAGCGCCGGCGTCAGCGTCCTCGGCTTTGGCCGCCTCGGCGCTGGTCGAAGCGGTGTCCTCGGCGACGCTCGCTTGCTCGCGAGCGTCGTCGATGCGCGCCAGCAGCGCCCCCGCGTAGCGGCGAGCCGCCGTGCTGCGCTGTTCAAGCAGAGGCGCCGCCTCGCGCTCGGCATTAGCGAGCTGCTCATTGAGCACCTTGACCCGGACCGCCGCTGCTCGGTGAGCAGCTAGTGGTTCCGTTGCGCGCCAGGCAGCGAGCTCAAGCTGCGCCGTGGAGCGAGCGCGCTCAGCTTCCGCCAAGGCGGCCTCCGCGCTGTCAAGGCGGAACCTGGCGGCGCGGCGGCGCAGGTCGCGCAGCTGCTCCTGGAGCTCACGGCCTCGGGTATCGAGCGTCCGCGCCCGCGCTTCCTGCTCCTCGGCCCTGGCCTCGCAGCGGTCCTGGTCAACCGCCGCGGCTTGTGCCGCGGCGGCGAGCTGCGCACGGACGTCCTCGCCGTCGCGTTGCGCGTCACCCAGCGCCAGCGCTGCTGACTCGCGTCGCTCCGCGGCCGCGGCCAATGGACGCAGCCTGTCAAGGGAGCCGTCAACGAACCGCTGCTCCAGCTGCAACCGCTCGCGTTCGCGCAGCTTCTCCGCGTAGCGCTCGACATTGGTTGCGAGCTCACCGGGTCCTTCACGGTCGGTGACGGCCTTCAGCAGGAAATCGACGAACGCCTCGTGCGTCGCGAACTTGAACGCCTCATCGGCGTCGCCCTCATCGGCGTTCATCTCGCGCTGATACTTGAACAGCTCGGGGTCGAGCCCGACCGCGTCCAGGTGCTCCATCCACTTGCGCTGCACATCGGTCCAGACAAGGTCCAACTCGGGATGAGCGCGGTTGACCTCATCAAGCTTCTCCTTGTACGACACGAACGGTCGCTTGAACGTTGCCCCGTCCCGCTCGGTGCGGGTCGGCAGCGTGTCGAGCGTGAGCGCGCCGGCGTCAGGGCCCAGCGTGTCGAGCGTCAGCGCGCCAGCGCCCGGGCGTAGCGTGTACCACGCCTCACGGAGGTTCTGAGAATCGGATGAGTGCTGGCGCCCTCGCCACTCGTACACCTTGCCGGTGAGCAGCAGCTCCGGCAAGGCCTGACCGTCCGCGGTCACGCGCCGCCACTCCAACACCACATGCCCGGTGTCGCCTGTCAGCACGAAGTTCTCAAGCGTCTTCTTGGTCGAGTTCGCTCCGAGCACGAACTTGCGCCCGGGGAGCAGTACCGAGAAGACGAGCTTGAGCAGCACGCTCTTGCCGCCGCCGTTCTCCAGGAACAGCACGGAGCCGCGAGCCGGGTCGGCGGTGCGGTCGCGGAGGTCGAGCACGACATCCTCGTAGCGCGCTCCCTTCGGGCCGATGGACTGCAGCAGGACGCGGTTCAGTTCGTACACGGGCTACCAGCGGTGAATGTCGGTGTCGTTGGTGAGGCGGTCCAGCTCTGACCACACGTCTTCGGAGGAAAGCTCGCGTACATGGATGCGGTAAGCGGGGGTCGGTTGGTACGTGCCGCCGAGCGCGTCGGACACCTTGCGCATCAACCCCTGCTCGATCAGGGCGTCGAAAGCTTTCGTGATGACCTGACGGGTGGCGCCCGACCAGGCGCGGCGGTCCTCGGTCGCGGCCGCTTCGGGTGCTCGTGCGTACATCCGCCACGAGCGCTCCAGGCCGGGATTCTCGGCGGGCGGGTCAAGCTCCGACTCGGCATGTCGCTCATCGAGGCGGCGGCAGAGGTCGCGCAGATATTCGTCGACCTCGTTGACCGCAACTCGTGGCGCGTGCTCAAGGTCTTCGAGATCGTCCGGCCGCGAGAAGCAGCTCGCCGCGATGGCAAGCTGAGCGAGGCCGTGCAGCACGCGCAAGCGCGGGTTGCGCTCGTTCGCCCGGCGGTAATAGTCCTCCATCCGCAGCGCGAACACCGACCCCTCACACGCGCCCAGCACAGCGCCGGCGGCTTCGGTGACGTCGAGAATGTCCAGTCCCATCCCGTCCGCGACGGCGCGTACGGTACGCGCGAAGCTGTCATGCTGGCGGTAGCGCCGCACGAGATCGAGGTACTCGGGCTCCTCGACGGGACGCAGCTTCGGGCGCAGGCCGAAGGCGACCAGCTGCGAGGCCTGGCTTGCATCTTCAACCGCCATCACGCGGCCTCCCTCGCACGGCGCGCTGCGGCGACAACATCCAACCGCACGACGAGCAGGTCATCGCCATAGAAACCTGCGTCGTCGCCGGGAGCTGTCGCGTCGCCGCTGCGCAGCAACGGCGGTAGCGGCGTGCCGTCTGACCACGCGACCAGCAGCGGGCTCTCATCGCCTACGCGTAGATGTGATTCGACCGCGGGGGAAAACGCGTGCAACGCGAGCAGCGCTACAAGATGAGCGGTAGCCGGTGAGTCGTCGAGCGCGGCCGTGAGCAGCGCGCTCAGCCGCGTCGGCTGCGCCCCGACCTCGTCGAGGATGGTGGTTGCTGCCGCGCGCACCGGCTCCGGGAAGGCCTCGAACGGCGTCAGCTCGCGCAACTCCGGCGCGATCACTTCGGCTCCGAGCTCGTCGCGCTCGCGCGCCGGCGCTAGTAGCTGAGCGACCATCGTCGTGAGCCGCCCGATGCGCCCCGGACGCGGGCCGAGGACGCGCTCGAAGAACCGGACGGCGAACGGCGCGGCATCTGTGAGCGAGAGCGCCAGCGTCGGCAGCAGCAACTCGCCGGTGATGTCGCGCAGCCGCACGCTCGCTGGAGGCGCGAACACCTGGCGTTCCTGCTCAGTGAGGAAAACCCGGCGGGCCTCCATCAGCTTGCGCTGCAGCACCATGTGGCGGTTCTGGCACTCGTCGAGCAGCTCGATGAGCGCAGCCGCCTGAGCGCGCTTCTCGGACTCCTCGGCGCGGTCGCGCGTCTCGCGGATGTTGTTGACGATGTGTCGCTCGACCTCCAGCCGCTCCCCGACATGAGCGAGCGCAGCGTCGAGCCGTGGAGAGACCTCGCCGGACCAGTCCACGGTCGCAAGATTCCGCTTGGTTGCCGCAAGGTCCTGGCGGATGAACTCGCCAAGCTGGATGGTGCGGTACCTAGCTTGCTGGGCTGCGTACTGGGCCTCTGACAACCGCCCGCGGCGCACAAGATTCTCAAGCTTTGCTTCGGCGGCTGCCTGCGCTGACTCGACATCGGTATCGAGCGCACCAACGAGCACATTGATGGCGGCGTCGGTCGCCCGGAGGTACACGGAGCCGTCGGATGCTTGGCGCTCGACCAACAACTGAAAGCCGAAGCTGCGCCGGACATACTCACCCTTCCAATCACCGTATTCGACCGTGAACTCGCGCTGCGAGGTCGTCCCGATTAGCTCGTCGAGCACCCAGGTACAGACGTCGCGGTGCTCTGCTGCGTCGCGGTCGGGCACCTGGCGGCGCGCGTATGGCAGCATCGCGTCGATCACCGTGCCGTGTGCGGCGCCACGATCGAAGTCCATCTGCACGGTGACCGTGTCGATGGCGACGAACGCGAGCCCCCAGACGGTGTAAGCGCTGAACGCGCCCTCGCGCATTCGGCCCTTGTTGGCCTCCAGGTGATGAAGCGGGACCGTGCACGCCATCGCCTTCGCTCGCCGAGCGAGTGCCTCATCGCCGAACGCGGTGTCGACGTCGGGCGGCACGTACGGGCCAAGCGCCGGCTCAAGAGACAGCTGGACAGCGTCCCCGCACGCGACAGGCAACATCGACTCCTGAGCAGCGCGCATGGAGAGCATCACGGGTTCAGGCCCTGAGTCGACCGGAGCAGCTCCCCCAGGAGGCGATCCCCGACTGGGCAAAACTGCGAGTAGTGGCGGCTGCGGGAACTTGGACGCGTCGGCATCCCCGAAGTGGGTGCCCACTCGCTTCCGTTCGCTGGGGTTTGGCCTAGTCGCCACGAGCCGATAAACGTTAGCCGCCGTGTCGGCGGAAACCCTTGGAAGGAGGCGAGTTTGGGTCTAGAGGCCCGTCTTCCTTGCCGGGAAGGCCGGTTGCTCCTGGCCTTTCGGTGAGACCCGCTCGTAGCCGACGAGGAGCCCACTCATGATCGAAGTCCCATATGACGCCCCGTCACCGGGCAGTTTCTCGGGCGGGTCTCACGGGACACCCTCCGGCCAGGCGGCATCGGAGTCCCCGATTGGCCGGAGGGTGTGCAGCAGCAGAATCCGCTTACGGGACGCCTCGGACCAGGTGTGTGGGGGCAAGCCAGACTGCGCGGGACGCCACGACCGGCTCGGCTGGTTCCCCCACTTGCTGGAAGTGAGCGCCGACCTGCGCGAGCGCAACGTCGACCCGATCGCGCTTCAGCAGCAAATCGACACGTCAACCGCGCAACGGTGGGCTTCGCCCAGAAGGAGGCGTCGCGTCGCGGACCCTGGACGCGACCGCTTCGAACGATCGCTTCGGAACGACGATGAGAACAGATCCGCGGCGATACGTACGTGCGCGCGTGGTGGTCCGTGTCGGGGGAAGGAGGGCGGGCGGCGCTGGTCACTGCGCCGCCTCGGTGACGCGGGGAAGCTCGGGGAATCCGAGCTAGAGCCGTAACATCCTAGGATGGATCGTCCGCCGTGTGCACCGACAGTTCCCGCCACCACGGACAGCTGCGATCTCGAGGCGGCGAAGATCGCTATTGAGACCTGGCGCGAGCTGTACCGGATGCGTCAAGACAGGATGACGACCGTGGAAAACCGCGCTGCGGCGGTCGCCTCTGTGGCATTCACGTTAGTGGTCGTCGTGGCGGCAGCTCAAGCCAAGGCACAAGGCACCGGCACCGATGCGGCGTTGGCGTTCGGTTTCGCCGCTCTCGCCGTCGTGACGAGTTTCTTTGCCCGCATTCTTCCCTATCGGCCGCGTCTGCGCAGGCAGCCGGCAAGCACTCGTAAGCACGACGCCGAAAAGGAGTTGGCGGACGCGCTGCTTCAGGACGCTGGCGAAACGGCCAAACAGGCGGTTGCAGTGTGGAAAGCACGCAATGAGGACTCTCACGACGTCCATCTGTGGCGCTCTCGATGGACGGCCGCCTCGGTAGTGCCACTCGGTTTCGCTCTAGTGTTCGCAGCGCTAGTCATTGCGCGAGCCTTCGGTCACCACCATTAACTGGCCCTCGCGGCGTTCGGCCGATGCGACGTGCTCAGTCAGCCGGCCGTTCACGATCCTTACCGGAGCGCTGGACTCGCAGTTCCCGCAAGAGTTCGACGAGCTCCTCGACGAGTTTGACATCAGTCCGGAGCACGCACGTACGAAGAGATCCGTGCTGCCGAGGAGGAGTTCTTCGACCGCATCTGGTACGACCGCTCGATGAGTGGTGAGCAGAGGACCGATTACGTTGAGGCGCTCCGTCGGATCGCCGGACCGGCGCGCGCACGGGTCGAGGCGAAGTACGGCGTCGACAAGCTCGGACCCTACGAAGATTTCGAGTGGGGCATGTTGAACGGCAAGCTCTCGGCGCTGAGATGGGTGCTCGGCGACGAGTGGGATTTCCTCGACACCTGAAGTGACGCGGTCGCCCGCACGCTGCGCATCGGGACGCAACCACGCTCTACCGCCACCTCGCCGCCGCCGAGAGCGTCGTGAGCGTCCCCACTCCCCAGGCGCCGGGTAAAGGCGTGAGCGCGCTCGAGGCGAATGCCGGGCCCTTGCTTGGTCGGCAATGCGCGAGAAATCCTCGTTATGATATGTGAGCCCCCAGAAAGTGGAAGTGCCAGGCGAGCGGACTCGGTGCGTCTTCAGGCTAACGAGGATGGGCGCTCCTCGCTCCTCCTTCCGGGACTCCGTCGTCCAGCCGCGGCGCTGCTAATCCCCACCAAGCGATCGGTCGAGTGCGTAAAGGAAGTAGAACGGCCGCATTCGCAGCTGTTGGGCGGCGCTCTGGCGGTCACGGAGGGCCTGCAGCAGTGGAGCGCCCGCGGAAAGCACGCCACCCAGGTCAGCAACAGCCCCCACGTGGCCCGCGACGCCGGCGCCAACGATCAGTAGTCCAGGGAAGCTGGTGTTGGCCGCGCTAGCGAAGCCAGCGGCCATTGCGAACAAGGATCGACAGAGAACAACAGCACTGTCACACTCAGTAGTACAGCGTGGAATGGTGAGATCAAAGCACGCACGGCTTTCGATTCGACCGCCCAGGGGATCAATTTCCCGGCGTCTGACCAGTCGGATGTGCAGGCTGTGATCAGTGCTGACGCGGCGATCGAAAATGCTATCGGCACTCTGACCGCGAACCTGGATAACGTCGCCAACTACAACTCGATCTTCAGCAGCGACGTGCAGCCCGCTAACAACTCATTCTCTGCTGCCAACGCTGCCTTGGGCAACCTGCTAGGTCTGACATCGACGACCTAGCCCATCCCGCGACGAATAGGATAGCCCCCAAACGCCTCGTGCGCTCGCTCTGGCTCAACGCGCGGCAGGCCGTCGCGGAGGGTCGAGGCCCTGCGTCCAAGCTGACCTCGGCCGTTCATGCTCGGCCGCGATCGTGCCGAAGATCATGGGTGAATCCCTTAGGAAGGCCGCCCCCCCATGATCCGCAAGCTCGCCACCATCGCCGCCATCACCGCCGCACTCGCCACTGGCGTCGCCGGTTGTGGCTCATCCGCCCCTGGGGGTAGCGGTAGTAGCAATATCAATCTCACTGGATACGTGAAACATACGGTTGGGATTCAGGGATCAATCGTCAAGCTAAGCGGCGCTGTCGTTACTGTTCACGGGCAGCTGGTCGCGAACGCCAAGGGCACCGCTGCTGGGCCAGTCGTAACACGAGAAGTCAAGCTTTGGTCCGTACCAGGAGAGCAGGATGGTGCTGCGCAAGGTATGCGGATTGGCGATCAGGTCTATCTCATCAATACGCCTCCTCTAAAGATCGATGGCAAATTGTATCCTGGCGGGTTCGCACAAGATAAGGCGCGGGATGCCAGGGAAGGTACGAGCTGAACCGCCCAACGCCTCGGTCTAAACACACCGGGGCGTTTCTGCGTAAACAGGGCTCCTCGACGGTTTGTGTGGATTGACTCCGCCCCGCACGACGCCCGCCGCTACAGCCAGAAGGTTCGCATGCTCGGCGGACGCGCCCCTGGCGTATCGCACGCACGGCAGCTCCGCCGCCTCTACCTCGCTGCGATTCGGAAGGGTGGCCGGGGTGCGGGAGTTGTCATTTGCAGGCCAAACGTACCGGTCGGCGTCGCGCGACAACGACACAATGAGGAGAGGACAGCGGTGTGGATCATGGTCGTTGCCTCCTCGATGTCCGCCCGTCGCGCTACGTTTCGTCTATCGGTTGCGCGGATGGCTACCCACTGAAACCGTCGAGGGGCCTAAAACAGAGCGAGCCCCGGCAGAGGCCGTACCGGCAGCGGCGCTCCTGCGGCGGGCGTTTCGGGTAGCCTCAGAGTGCGGCTTTCGGACCTACATCGGCAGCGCTCGTCGGCAGATTGTCGGCAGAACGCCTTTCGAGACCGGCCCGTCAACCGCACAAAAACGGTCTGCGGTCGTCTGAGCATGACCCTGCAGCGGTAGCGGAGCGCCCGGATTGCCGCGGCTGACGATTGCTTTGATCGCCGCGGCGTGATCGCGCGACGCTTCTGCTTTGACGAGCGACGGATCGTGCAGATCGTCGATATCGGGTTGCCGTTAAGCTTTCCTGGCCTGGCGGCCACCCGGGGCGGGTGAAAACAACCCGGTAGACCTCAAACCGGTGAAGCTTGAGGAGCGTTATTCCCCATCCAGGAACGTGGCACCAGCCGCCAAGTAGCGGATCGTGCTCTGCCGATCGCGTGCGTCCCCGCTGATTCGTGAGCGGTCGTCAACCGGCCTTCCGGTAGTAACGGAACAAGGAACGCACGGTGACCCTGACGATGTACGTGGACCTCCGAGAGCAACTGCGCGTCCGGCAACGCTTTCTATTTGTCGCCGTCGCCAACGGCCCGTAACCACTGGGAATCGAGACCGTCGGGAGGCGCACGAGTCAGCACGACGCCGAACAGGCACCGCTCGGCTCGACTGCCGGTGTGACCCGCGCCGGAGCCGGCTTACGACGCCACGAAACGCCTGCAAATGTGAGGTCGGCCCGCTGCGGCGCTCAAAGAGGCGAGGACGGCGACAAATGCAAACCGTTGGATTCCACGCGCTTGCTCTCGGACGTCCAGCTTGCCGGCCTGCGTCGCCTCACGACCCGCACCAACGAACGCGACAAGCTCCCGCAACCGGCCGATCGCCGGGACCGACCACGCTTGACGGGCGAGCTCCCGCGCCGCCGCCCGCTGCTGCTCCGTGTCCATGAGCTCGGGCAACGGGATGTCGAACCCTTGGATCCCCTCGCCAGCCGCCGCGACCTTCGCGGTGATACCGCGCTGCTTCGGTGTCGGTGTCGGTGCCGGTGTTGAGGGCGGCCTACGATCGGACCTGCGCCTCGGGGGGCACGATCGGCTGGGGCTGTCGTCGACGATCCGTGAACTCTACGGGTAGCCGACGACAGAACCGTCTCGCCGCGCGCGCTCGGGCGACGATCCTTGCTGTCCGGGGCGCTCGCTAAACAATCGGGGCCATGGATCGCGACGAGCTGATGGATGCCGTGAGAATCTTGCGGGACGGGGGTCGCTCACCCCAAGAGATCGCCCGAGCGCTCGGCGTGCGGCCGGCGGAGGTAGCGGGCCTGGCACGTGCCATCGCCCCGGAGCGCGACCGCGCACAGCCGCAGGAGCCCGTCCGTTGCTGGGTGAGCCCAGGGTGGCGGAACGGCCTTCGCGTGGATCGTCATCCCGAATGGAGCGACGGAGGCAGGGCCCCCAAAGGAGGGGCCGGCGTCGCGCAGGTGGTCATTGCACGACCGTCGCGAGGCAGGCTCGCCGTCTGCGGCTATCGCTATCTCGTCGATACGTGGTGCCTCGGGGTGAAGAACGCGATCGGGCCGCGGCGCATGAGCGAACGCGAGCTGGCGGCCTTCAGGGACGTGTTCTTCAAACCCTGGCACTCGACCGGGGTGCCTTCTCCGCTTGAGCTAGGACGCCACCTGCTGCTCGGGGCGGCCGACTACGCGCGCGCTTGGCTCGCCCCCCAAACGGACTTCAACCGCACCCGGGACGCGCTCGGCCCGTGGCAGGGGCCGAGCGCGATCCAGTTCGGACGCCAAGGTAAGCCGTGCTACGTGCAGGGACCGTACGACGACCGCGATCACGTGCTGCGCACGCTCGAGCTGTCCGCCGGCCAGGCAACTTCCACTTCACAGCCACAGCTGACATCGGCGACGAGTTCGCCGATGTCGCGTAGGCCCGGACCCGACACCGTCTCGCCCGTGGTGTGCGCGCTTGGTCGGCGGCGGGCACTTCCGCCGACGACTCCCTCGCTAGCTTCTTACGGACGAGCTCGGAGAGCCACCGATCGCGGTCTGTGCAGTGCTGGATTCGTCCGGCAGAGCAGAACTCCCGTGGCAAGCACGCGCGTCGTCACATCCGACGTCGAGACTCTCGCATGGCCGGACGGGAGCGGGCGCGGCACTCCACTGAGCTTTTCGAGTCTCGGGAACGGCGGCGCCGGCGCGGGGCATGGTATCGGCGCGGGTTCCCGCGACGGCGCGGTTCGAGTGGGGGAGGGACCGGCTCCTGTCGAGGCGGGTGGTGGCAGTGGCCCATGCTGCGTGGGGATGGGTGTGAAGGCTGTTTGTGCACCTGGCTTTCGGGCGTGCGGTCTCCTGCGCAGGTGCCCGGTGCGCGTGAGCGTTGCACCGAGCAGCTCGTACGTCGGCTCTCGGTCCGTGGTTTCAGATTCAAGGAGCTCCGGGTCCTCGGTTGCCTTCCACCAGTTGCGGGAGAACCGGCTGAGCTTCCAGGCGATGATCGCGTCCGCCTCGCCGACCAGAATCCGCTGCATTGCAATGCCGAACTGCGGCCGGTTGCGGCTGCGACCGGAATGATTCTCATCCGTCAGCACATCGACAAGCTCGTAGCTGTTGTTCGGTGCGGTCCGCTGGATACGCGCGCGCTGGATCTCCAGCGTGTGGTGGTCCGGGCCGGATCGCAGGACTGATCCTAAACGTAACCACGACGCGCAGAAGGTTGCGCTACCGCCGGCGACGGCCTCGGGGCGAGTTGCGGCTGACGAGGAGGTGGGATCCGGCGCGTGCGAGCGGCGCATGTTGCGTTAGAGGGGGTTGGTGGGTGTGTGGTTGAGTAGGTCGGGGATCGGGATGGGTCGGCCGATGTGGTAGCCCTGGGCGTGGTCGACGCCGAGCCGGGCGACCATTTGCTGGGTCTGCTCGTCGGTGACGAACTCAGCGATCGTTTCGTTCCCGAGCCCCTTGGCGATGCGGACTACGGCGTCGATCACGAGCTGGTCGACGTGGCCGTTGACGGCGTGCTGGACGAACTCGCCGTCGATCTTGACGTAGTCAAACGGCAGGTGTTTGAGGTAGTAGAAGGATCCGAACCCGGCCCCGAAGTCGTCTAGCGCGAACCGGCAGCCGTGGTCGCGCAGCCGTTGCGCGAACGTCTGGGCGTCGGTGATGTTGGCCACGGCGCCGGTTTCGGTGACTTCGAAGATCAGCTGGTGGGGATCGATGCGGCTGGCGCGCAGGTGCTCGTCGATGGCTTGAAGGAGCTGGTGGTTGCCCAGCGATTTGCCGGAGATGTTTACGTGTAGCCGCAGTTCGGGGTGCTGTTCGATCAGCTCGATTGCGTGTGCGACGACCCACCGGTCGATTCCCGCGATCAGCTCGAAGCGCTCGGCGAGGTACAGAAACGCGGCTGGTGGGATCATGTCGCCGTCGTCGTCGAGCATCCGCAGCAGCAGCTCGTGCTGGGCGATGCGGTTGGTGCGCAGGTCGAGGATCGGCTGGGCGACCAGCGCAAAGCGGTCGGACGCCAGCGCTTGCTCGATCCGTGTGACCCACGTGAGTCTCGCCTTGGTGCGACTCGTGCGGTGATCGGCGCTGGCGTAGAAGGCGTAGCCGTTGCGGCCGTTGTCCTTGGCGTCGTACATTGCCAGGTCCCCTTCGATCAGCGCGCTCTCGCCCGACAGGCCGCTGTCGTCGGCGTCGAACATCGCGATCCCGACCGAGGTGGTGACCTTTTGGCGCTGCCCGTCGAGCAGCGCCGCGTTCTCGCGCACCGCACGGACCAGCGCGTCGGCGACCTGCGCCGCTTCGGCCTGGTCGGCGCGTGGCAGCAGCACCGCGAACTCGTCACCGCCGAGCCGCGCGAGAACGTCCGAGGCGCGCACGCGCTGGCCAAGGACGCCCGCGATCGAGATGATCAGTTCGTCCCCGGCGCTATGGCCCAGTGTGTCGTTGACGGCCTTAAAGTTGTCGATATCGAGCATCAGCAGCGCGCCGTCGGAGCCGTAGCGCTTGACGTGCGCGACGTGCCGGTCGAGCTCGGCTTCGAACTTGCGGCGGTTCATCAAGCCCGTCAGGGGGTCGTGGTCGGCCATGAACTGCAGCTCTGACTCAAAGCGCTTGCGTTCGGTGATGTCCTGGACCTGGAAAAGCAGCCGCGTCGGCTCGCCGTTGCCGTAGCGCAACGCGCTTGCGTGCACCATCACATCGACCGGCGAGCCGGCTGCGGACATGATCCGCAGCTCGACCGCTACGCGCTGGCGCTCGCCCAGCGCCAGCGCGCGCAGCTGCTCGCTCGCGAGCTCGACGTCGGCCGGGTGCAGCAGCTTGCTCAGCAGCTCTCCTTCGAGCTCCAAGCGGGTGCATCCGTAGAGCGCCGCGAGCGCCGCGTTGACCTGCTCAAGGCGCCCGTCGATGGAGAGCAGCGCCATCCCCGTCGGGGCGCCCTCGAACGCGCGCCGAAAGCGCTCCTCCGCGGCCCGCAGCGCACGCTCGACCGCGCGCGTCGTGGTCACATCCTGAACGGTTCCCAGATAGCCGCCCAGCCGGGCGGGGTCCGCCCGGGCGAGCACATACAGTGCGCGCTCGACCCCCGCTACGATGATCCGACAATCGAACTCGATAGACGAAGCGCCGACGGACATCTGCGCGTAGCCGGCCGCTCGGTCGCGATCTTCGGGGTGCACGTACATCAGCAGTGCCTCGCCGGTGACAGGCCCGTAGGCGGGGTCGCGACCGAAGATCTCATACATCTGCGCAGACCAGCTCGCTTCCCCGCTCCCGGGGACCCAGGTCCACGACCCCAGCTTCGCGACCCGCTGTGCTTGCTGGAGCTCCGCGAGGGCGCGTTCACGCTCGCGCTCGGCGCGCTTGCGCTGTGAGATGTCGGTCGCGGTCGTCGTGGCTCCAATCACCTGTTCGCCCACACGCCAGGGCGTGAGCGTGATCAGCGCGTCGAACTCGGTGCCGTCCTTATGCCGGCGGCGCACCTCCAACTGCGAAACCCGCTCGCCGCGTAGCGCTCGCTCAACCGCGCCTTGACTTTCGGCGATCGCCTGCGGGGAACCGGAGACAAGCGCAGCCACTTCGGAGGTCCTCAGCCCGAGTACTTCGGCGGCGGCGTAGCCGTAGATACGCTCCGCGCCGGCGTTCCAGTAGCGGATCCGCAGCTCTCGATCAAAAGAGAGAATTGCGTCGCTGCCGTATTCGACCGCCTGGGCGAGACGCGCGAGCTCGCGTTCGGCCCGTTTTCGCTCGGTGATGTCAACCGTCGTATTGGTCGCGCCGACCACGCGCCCGTCGGCCCGCCAAGCAACGAACGTGCTCAACACGTCGTAGACCGTGCCGTCCTTATGTCGGCGCTGGGCCTCTACTTGGCAGCCGGACTCCCCGCGCAGGATCCTGGCGGTCGCCTCGCGTGCTCTGATGCCGGTCTCAGGCGGCTCATCGGTGAGCGCGTTCAGCTCATCGATACTCAGCCCGAGTACCTCCGCTGCCGCAAAGCCCGAGAGTCGCTCCGCGCCGGGATTCCAACGGCGCACACGCATCTCGAGGTCAAACGAGACGATCGCATCAGCGCCATGCTCCGCGGCCTGCGCGAGGCGCTCAAGCTCGCGCTCCGCGTGCTTGTGCTCGGTGAAGTCCCGCGCGATCGCTGACATCCCAACGATCCGCCCAGCCCGGTCACGGATCGGGGAGAGCGTCAGCGAGACTTCGAGCAAGCCCCCGTCCCGCCGCCGCCGCGCGACCTCGAGATGGCGCACACGCTCACCCGCTCCTACTCGCGCGAGCAGCCGCGCCTGCTCGTGCTCGCCGCCGGGCGGGCTGAGGATCGAAATATGCCGACCCACGGCCCCCGCGGCGCTGTAGCCGTACAACAGCTCAGCCGCCGCGTTCCAACTGACGATCACCCCTTCCGCCGTCATGCTGATGATCGCGTCCTCCGATGACTCCACGACCGCCGCCAGCCGTCCAGCGGCCTGCTCCGCGCGCTCGCTAGCGACCGCGATCGCCCATGCGATCGCGACTAGCGCGAGCGTTCCGACGATCGCCGAAAGCCAAGCGCCCGTAGCGCTCGAGAACCACCCCAGCCGCTGGCCGGCCAACGACAGCCCCGCGCAAACCGGCAGCAAAACCACGACCGGCAACAAGCGCCGAAGCACAAGCCCACCATGACTGCCCCTGGCCAGCAGCGCGATCTCTCCCCGCTCCGGACGAGCTAGCAAAATCGACAGCGACAGCAGGATCAGCCCGAGTGCCGCCCCCAACGCGATCCCCTGCCGCGACGGCACCGACGCCAACGCCTTCGCGCCCGACGCGTAGCCCACCAGCGCCAGCAACCCCAACGTCGCGATCAGCCACGCGAGCACATGACTAACCCACACGCCTCTTAGCCGTACCTCCCAGAGCAGCAACGCCAACCCCACCAGCACAAAACCCAGCGCCATATTGGCAGCCGGCCGCCCGGGATACGGAGCACTGGCAACCGACCGATCGCGGAACAGCAGCTGGTCGATCCCCAACCGCCACCCAAACGCGTACTCCGCCAACGTCGCCGCCCCCACCAGTAGAACCACGGCCGCGCACGCCGCGGCGACGTAACGCACACCGCAGCGCGGCCCGGAGTGCGCATACGCGACCACAGCAAAGCTCGCAAGCACAAGCGACACCGCCGCGTTGGCCTTCATCGCCGGCAACCCGGGCACGATCCGCGCAAGCACCAGAAGATGCGCGCCCCAGCCCACCAGCGCAACCACCGCGATCACAGCGTTGACTGCCGCGCTCACCACCGAGATCCTCCGCAGACGCTCAGCCGAGGACGACAACGGCTCCTCGGACCCCACATCCGCCAACGTCACCCCACCCGGCGCGTAGGCTCTCAGCTCATCAACAGAC
Organism: uncultured Solirubrobacterales bacterium; assembly: GCA_963709135.1. Classification (GTDB taxonomy): domain Bacteria; phylum Actinomycetota; class Thermoleophilia; order Solirubrobacterales; family Solirubrobacteraceae; genus Palsa-465. The sequence continues at coordinate 30,130 of CAVPVI010000025.1, forward strand.
ACCCGACACACCCCGCGGCATGCCCAACCCACGAATCGAGAACCGGGTCACACCAACAAGTATCATCCCGAAGCCCTGAATACTGAAGACTCTCAAACGCCAGATCAGTAGTTTCCCCACACAACACCTAGCTTAGCTAGGGTCACCCCTGAGATCGCCGCGCAGCTCGTGATCTCGACCCAGATTGCGCTCTAGCCGACCAGGAGTCCACCAAGTCTCTCGGTGGAATGTGGCTGCGCGCGGGCGTGCGACGCGCTCCCCTGCCGCTACGTTCCCAGCGCTCGGCAGACATCGCGATCACCGCGGTGCAGCATGGGGGGCGGGGACTGACCGAAGGGCTGAGCGTTCGACGAAGCCTTTCTTTGTCGGAGCGCACCGCCGCGAGCGCCTCCGATCTCCTCCGCGATGACCACCGACGCCCGGCGCATGCACGGCAGCGTGTCTCGCCGACCCGCCCGAAATCGACGAGATTCGCAGCGGTTGCCCACCGTCGCCTGTCTCTTCCTCTCGCTCACCCGGCTTGGGACACCGAGCACTCCACCGCTCGCCCAGCTCGTGCTGACCGGCTAGGTCGCGCTTATTGGAAACCACCGCGACGTGGCCAGAGCCAGGGCGCGTACCACGAACAAAGACACCCGGATCTTGACTGAGCGACGCGCTACGAGCGAGCATCCAGTGAGTACTAATGTGTAAATGTGTAAATTCAGCCCGGCGGCCGGGTACGGCTCAAGCTCCCGGTTGTGCCAGCCGATCAACGTGCTTGCTACCGGTTCGGTTTGTCAAACCAAACTAATCAGATCTTTCAGGGGCGATCTTCATGTCAGTCTCTCGCAGGCGTCGGGATTCGTTGCGGATCGCCGGCGCGCGGTCGCTGACCGCCAGCGCAGCGTCGACTGAGCGGATTCTGGCGGAGACTGAGCATCTGTTCGCGGAGGTGTTCCACGAGGTGGCCGACGGGATTCTGATCGCGAGCCTCGAGGATCGGAGGATCCTCGAGGTCAATGACGCGTACTGCCGGATTGTTGGCTACGCCCGCGAGGAGGTCGTTGGTCACACGACTGCGGAGCTCGGCGTCGTCTCGGCGCTTGATCTCGAGGATATGCACGCGCGGGTGATGAGGGATCACGCAGTCGCGGAGAAGGAGATCGCGATCACGACAAAGTCTGGCGATCGGCGAACGGTCGCGGTGAGCGCTCGACTCGTGACGCTTGGCGGCGCGAGGCGGGCGCTGATCAACGTGCGCGACGTGACCGAGGGCGTTGCGCGCGAGCACATGCTGAGCGTCCGGGCGGCGGAGCAGAAGGTGCTCGCCGAGCTTGGGCTGCGGGCGCTCACGCACACGTCCCCGGCGGAGCTGATCGATCGGGCGGTGCTTGCTGTGAGGAGCGCTCTGGGGGTTGAGATCGTCGCTGTCGATGAGCTGTTGGTCGACGGAGATCTGCTTGTGCGCTCGGCGGTCGGGCTCGGGGATGTTCCGATCGGGGTGGTCAGGGGCAGCGCGGGCACGGGCTCGCAGGCGGGGTACACGCTGTTGTCCGCGACGCCGGTGATCAGCGATGACCTGACGGCGGAGCGGCGCTTCACCCCGGCAGCGGTGTTGGTTGCTCATGGTGCGCGCGGGAGCGCGAGCGTCGTGATCGGCACTCCTGAGCGCCCGTGGGGTGTGCTGATCGCGGCGAGCACCCGGCCGCGAAGCTTCACCGAGGACGACAGCGTGTTCCTGGAGGGCATCGCGCACGTGCTCGGGATCGCCTGGCAGCGCGAGGCAGCCGAGCGCGAACTGCGCAGGTTGGGGGCGGCTGTGGAGCAAAGCGATGACGCGATCCTCGTGATCGAGCTTGATGGGCGGATCGCGAGCTGGAACCAGGGGGCGGAGCGGCTGTTCGGCTTTAGCGCTGATGAGGCGATCGGGCGGCAGCTGGGGATGCTTGTGCCTGCCGAGCGTCGCGGTGAGGAACGCGATCTGTTAGCCAGAGCCGCGGCCGGTGAGCTCGTTCGGGTCCACACCACGCGGGTGCGCAAGGACGGCGAGCTGGTCCAGGTTGCGATCACGCTCTCCCCGATCCGCGACCCTCGTGGTGCGGTGAGCGCGGCGCTCGGGATCACGCGTGACATCACCGCGCTCAAGCGTGCCGAGCGCGAGCTTGAGCGCCTCGCGCAGGCCGCGGAGCATGGCGCTGATGCGATCGTCTCGTTTGACCTCGAGATGCGTGTGCGCCGTTGGAATCCCGGCGCGGAGCGACTCTCGGGCTTTGCGGCAGCGGAGGTACTCGGGCTGAGTATCGATGAGCTGAACGCGCTCACCGATGAGCCGCCTGAGACCGGCATCAGAGCACGCGAGGCGATCGCCAGGATCCTGCGCGGGGAGTCCGGCTGCCAAGTAGAGGCCCAGCGCCGACATAAGGACGGCACGGTCTACGACGTGTTGAGCACGTTCGTTGCTTGGCGGGCCGACGGGCGCGTGGTCGGCGCGACCAATACGACGGTTGACATCACCGAGCGAAAACGGGCCGAACGCGAGCTCGCGCGTCTCGCCCAGGCGGTCGAATACGGCAGCGACGCAATTCTCTCTTTTGATCGAGAGCTGCGGATCCGCTACTGGAACGCCGGCGCGGAGCGTATCTACGGCTACGCCGCCGCCGAAGTACTCGGGCTGAGGACCTCCGAAGTGGCTGCGCTTGTCTCCGGTTCCCCGCAGGCGATCGCCGAAAGTCAAGGCGCGGTTGAGCGAGCGCTACGCGGCGAGCGGGTTTCGCAGTTGGAGGTGCGCCGCCGGCATAAGGACGGCACCGAGTTCGACGCGCTGATCACGCTCACGCCCTGGCGTGTGGGCGAACAGGTGATTGGAGCCACGACGACCGCGACCGACATCTCACAGCGCAAGCGCGCCGAGCGCGAGCTGCGGCGCCTGGCAGACGCCGTCGAGCTCGGCCGCGACGCAGTCATCTCCATCGATCTCCAGTCTCGCGTGCGGCACTGGAATCAGGGTGCCGAGAGGCTGCTCGGCTACAGTGCCGCTGAGGCCGTGGGACGCAGCCTGTGCGAGCTCACAGCGGTCACCCAGGAGCCGCGGAATCGGATCCCGCGAATGCTCGCAGGAGAACCTGCTTACCAGTACGAGACCAGCGGACGACGCAAGGATGGCACGGTCATCGAGGTGCTGATCACCTTCTCGCCGTGGACCGTGGATGGGCGGGTGCTCGGCGCAACCGCGATCGTGAGCGACCTGACCGAACGCAAACAAGCTGAGCGCGAGCGCGAGCGGCTCGCGGCTGCGGCTGAGTTCGCGACCGACGCGATCATCTCCACCGACCGCGAGGGCGTCGTGCGCCACTGGAACCAGGGCGCGACGAGGCTGTACGGCTACAGCCCGCAGGAGGCGGTCGGCATGCACGTTCGCGAGCTGACCGTCAGCGTTGAAGAGTTCACGGGGAGCATGAGGAAGGTGCTCGACGGACAGCGGCTCCAATACGAGACCAAGCGCACGCGCAAGGACGGCACAGTGATCGACGTGCGCACGACGATCACGCCGTGGACCGTGGACGGTGAGATCGTCGGCAGCACCGGTGTGTCACTCGACCTGACCGAGCGCAAGAAGCTTGAGGACGGCCTGCAGTATCTCGCCGACCACGACCCCCTCACCAGCCTGTACGGCCGCCGGCGGTTCACCGACGAGCTCGAGCGACAGCTGCGGCTCGCCGCCCGCGGCCCGCGTCCACCCGCGTTGGTCCTCTTCGACGTCGACCACCTCAAGGCCGTCAACGACACGAACGGTCACGTCGCCGGCGACGCGCTCCTGAAAACGTTCGCCGACGTGCTGCGGTCCCGCGCGCGTGCGAGCGACGTCGTCGCTCGCCTGGGCGGCGACGAGTTCGCGGTGATCCTGCCCGAGGCCGGCAAGTCCGACGCGCTCACGGTCGCACACGACATCCGCGAGCTCCTGCGCGCAACTTGGGGCGCGCCTCCGGTGACCGTCAGCGCCGGAATCGTCGTCCTGACCGGGCACGAGGAGATCACCGCCGATGAGATGCTCGTCTGCGGCGACAGTGCCCTATACGAAGCCAAGGAGCACGGCGGCGACCAGGCCCGCATATACAGCGGACAGGCAGACGGCGTGCTCACGTGGGTCAAGCGCATCCGCGACGCGATCACCGACGACCGTTTGGTCCTCCACAGCCAGCCGATCATCGACCTCCGCACCGGACAGGTGACCCATCGCGAGCTCCTGATCCGAATGCTCGGCTTGGACGGCGAGCTGATCGCCCCCGGCCGGTTCATCCCGACGGCTGAGCGGTTCGGCCTGATCGGCGAGATCGACCGCTGGGTCACCGACGCCGGGCTACGCCTCGCGATCCATGGCACCCCGGTGGCGATCAACCTCTCCGGCCACTCAATCGGCGACGAAGCGATCATCGCCGCCACCCACGCTGCGGCCGCTCGGGGTCTGGCGCCCGACACGGTCATCTTCGAGATCACCGAGACCGCAGCACTGGGCAACCTCGCAGCCGCGCGCGCCTTCGCCGCAATGCTCGCCGGTGACGGGTGCGCAGTCGCGCTCGACGACTTCGGGACCGGCTTCGGCTCATTCACCTATCTCAAACACATCCCCGCGCGCTACATCAAAATCGACATCGAGTTCGTCCGCGAGCTCACCACCAACGACACCGACCAGGAAGTCGTCAAAGCGATCGTCGGCATCGCACGCAGCCTCGGCAAACACACGATCGCCGAAGGCGTCGAGAACCCCGAAACCCTCGCGCTCCTTCGCGAATACGGCGTCGACTATGCCCAAGGATTCCACATCGCCAGACCACAACCGCTCACCGAGCCGTAACTCCTCGGCGATCGAGGAATCGCGCCGATCCGTTCCGGCCGGCACCAAGCAGACGATCACTCTCGCCGTTAGCCGCCGTTCCATTAGTCGCTGAGTCGCTGTTGGATCCCCCGATCACGCCGGTTCGGCAAAGGCGGTGAGGTCGTTGGAACCAGGGTTGTCGCGCGCGGCCGTGGGAGAGCTGCAGTAGCAACGCTCGATAATGTTCCTTATGACGACTAGCCTGCAGAAAGCACTGTTTGCGTGAGCGGGTTAGCTGTGGAATCCCACTCAGATGTCAGCGGGGGATTCTCAAGCGATGGCAGCGGATCGTTCCCACTCAGTTGTGAGTGGCCAGATCGACGCGCGCGGGGATTGTTGAGCGCCGCTGTGCGGGCGAGGTATGGCTGATGGCGGGTAGGTCCGTCGCGAACCGCTCGCAGACGATCACGATCCAGACGCCGCGGGGGCCGGTCGAAGTCGTGCGCCAGCAGTGGCGCTCGCGCCGCGCGAGCAGCGGCTGGCAATGGGAGTGTGGCTCGCGCGCCGCCACGGGCAACGCGACTGGAAGCAGGCACCGACAGCACGCGAGGCGATCCGCCGGGCGACGCTGACAGCGCCACGCCAGCAGCCGGGGTGGCTGCTGGACGCCGCTGCGCAGGCGATCAAGGAGGCTCGAGACGTGAGCGCAGCAGCGAGACCCCCCTGTCAGAGAGAGGCCAGTCACCCCCCGGCCCGGCGATCGCCCTGAGCTCCGTCGGCAGCGCCGGCGTTCTACGCGACCGCCGGCTCCGTTGGATTGCCGGTCTCCCCAGCGCCGTCGAGCGCGGGAGCGTCGCTCTCACGTTGGAGCTGGTAGCCGCGAGCGGCCTTGGTGATCGCCCCAGACGTCGCGAGCTTTGAGAGGGTGGTGCTGACCGTCGCGCGGCCGAGTCCGGTGCCAGTCGCGATCTCGCCGGCCGTCATCGCGCTGCCGTCGCTCAGCGCGGCCAGGACGGCGGCCTTGGTCGCGCCCGGCGCGGTCCGCGCGCGGGCAGCGGCTGAGGCGGCGGGCTTCTCTGAGGTCCGTGGGGTCCGACGCGCCCTGGCACGAGGGCCCTTGGCAGCGCTCTCACCATCCGGCGCCGAGCCGGACACCGGCGCCACATGATCGCCTCGGTCCGGTTCGCTCTCGCGAGAGGTGAGCGCCACCAGCGCCCGGCGGAGCTTGTCGATCTCGCCGAGCAGCTCCTCGAGGCGGGCTTGGATGTCGCGGCGTATCTGGTCGAGCATGGGGTGGCGATCCTTGCGTGTAGTAGGTCACCTTGATCGTAACCAGGAGATTGGCTTTGACGGTTAGTAAGCAGGAACGTACGTCAAGCGTTATCCGAGCTTGACCTCGAGCGCCGGCAGCCGGTAGTTCGGCTTGCGGCGCCGATCGCGGGTGTAGAAGCGCTCCGTTAGCCAGCCATCGGCCCACGGACGCTCGGCGCGCGGTCCGGCAGCCCCTTCTTTGCGGCACGGTCGCCGGGCTCCCTCGCGGGCAGCTCAGCGGCCTTCAACCTCTGCTGAGGCTGCCGCACTCTCGCTGTATCGCCCGGTAGGGAAACCTCGTGTCCCGGGTAGGCCGGTCTCCTCGGCGCTCGGTGGTCGCCCGAGATCGTCGGCCCAGAGCACGAGCGTCGCCGAGCGAGCTGGCTAGTGACGCGTGCCGCGGAGGGTTATCGGTGCGCGCGCCGCTGAGACGCTGCCGCTGCGACGACCGCGAGGACAGGATCGAGTCTCCTTCAGCTTTACCAAGAGGGGCTTACCGGCCGCACCGTCCTTTCCCAGCCGCATATGGTGCAACCAAATCGCAGCTGGCACGCATCTATAGGGACATGGCCAACGATCCGTATAGACGTGTCGTCATCAGCCGAAGCGCTTTACCTCAAGGCGAGCAGTGTGCCCGCAGATGATGAACAATGCCTTCCACAGCTTCCAGACGGGTGGCCGGCAGCTTGCCGGGGTTGAGGGTCGCGCCAGTCGCGGCCGCGAAATAGCTGCTCACAAGATCGGGGAGGAATGATGGCCGCAAGCACGGACGGCAGTTCGCGTACCGAACGGCTGTTCCACGAGGTGGTTCGCAAGTCAGGTGCGATAGGCCGCTTTCCGGCGGACGTCGCGGCGGGCTGGCCGCTGCCGCTGACTCATGACGAACGCGTGCGTGTCGCGTTCCCGCTGTTCCGCGCGCTTCCGCGGCCGAGCGGGGGCACGACGTTGACCCCGCCGTTGGCTGCGCTCGTTCTCGACTGGGAAACCGGCGAGCTGGTTGATGAGCTGGAGCTGGGGCCTGCCGAGACGGGTGCGCGTGTGGGCGAGCCCGTGGGCATCTCGCCCCATGAGGCGATCAAAGGGTTGGCACCGCAGCGCTACGCGGCAATGCGCAGCGAGCTCTACATGCTCTACGACGCATTCTTCGCGGCCATGAGCGCGTCCGGCTCGCTCGCTGAGTTCGCCGGTGAGCAGCGGATGCGTGAGCTTCTCGGGCAGTTGCTGGAGCCGTCGCTGCTGCCGACCTACCGTTACCTGGCGCCTGGTTTCGTGCAGCGCTTGATCGACCTCGTCCCCGACCCTTCGGGTGGAGATTCGGTGGCGATGATGCTGCTGATTCGCGACGCCGAAAGTCTCGCGCTTGAGCACAGTCTCGAGTCGGTGGCGGGACGGATTGCCGCTCTTGCGGACTGGTTGCGGTCCCGGGCTAGATCGATCGTCGTCGTCGGCGAGGCCAACTCGGGCAAGAGCTACCTGATCAACCGGATGCTCGATGCATCAGTGGCAAATGAGTCGCTGCTGCCAGACGATCGCAGCATGTGTCTGGAACGAGACTCGAACGGATGGCTGGCCGAGGTCGGCGCGTCGCTTGTGGAGGCCCGGCCGTGGAACCATAGCCCGGAGGTACGTCCGGAGGTGCTAGCGCAGCTCGCCCGTGCCGACATCGGCGTGCTGGTGACTGGCGTCCCGCGCGCCACCGAGTGCGAGCTGTTGCGCGATGGGCTGGTAGCTCTCGGGGTGCCTCTGGTCATAGTGGTCGTCAACCGGATGCACTTACTCGACGAGGCCGACCGCAACACTGCCATGGCGTTCGCTGCACATGCCGTCGCCAACGTTGCGCCACGAGCTGAGCTGTTCGCCCTCACGAGTGAGTCGCTCTCGCTCGTTCGTGAGCGGATCTCCGAGACACTGAAGAGAGATCTGCGCGTCGAGCGCACGCGGCAGGTTGCCTGCCAGCTCGGTAACGAGCTCGAGTCGATGCGGATCGCAGCCGAGAACGGCCTTCTCGCTGCGCGGCGTGACCAAGAGGTGCGCATCTCGCAACTCGCTCTGGACCGAGACGAGCAGGAACGCCGCGCTTTGGACTGGACGAGGCTGGAGACCGCGCTTACGCAGCGACGTCTTGATCTCTCGAAGCGCCTTCGGGAGGACCTTTGGAGCCTGCATCATGATCTTGAAAGCGAGCTAGTGATCAACCTACGCCGGTCTCCCGATCCGCGGGGGTGGTGGGATAGCCAGCTTTCCTACCTCCTTCCGGACAAGCTTTCCGGCGTCGCCGGCCGATTTGACGCCAAGCTGGTGCAGGCCATGGACGCCGACGTGACCTGGCTGGTCGGAGAGTTGCTTATGCGTATCGAAGAGGACGACATTTTGGACGGCATTTCGCTGGAGCCGATCTCGATCGAGGGACGTGACTATCAGGCAAGCCCGCTCGACTTGGCCGACCTCCAGAAGCAGCTATGGAACGCACGCATCGGCGGAGCTGGATTGGCGGCGGGAGCGGCGTTCGTAACAGCCCTGCCCGTCGCCATCTCCGTTATGGCCTGCGCAGTCGTTGCCGCCGAGATTCGCAACCGGCAGCGCAGAGAGATCCAGCGCAACGAGGTCGAAGGAGAGCTGATCAGCCTTTTGAGGTCGGCGTTCGCCGACCACGCCGATAGTCTGACCGCTCAGCTGGACAGCGCCTACTCAAGCCTGCTCGGGGAGCTCGAGACTCGTGAGCGCGAGTGGCGGGCCGGCTCTGAGCAGGCGCTGCTCGCGTCCGCTGCGCCCAGCGGCGCAAATTCATGGGAGGCCTTGGTGAACGGTACGGCGAAGCTCGCCGGAAGGCTCTCCGCATTTATGTCCGATACCGCCAATCAGGAGTGAGTACGCAGATGACCGACAACGTCGAGCAGGCGACAAAGCAGCGGCTGCGCGTCGCCGCGCTGTGTGACCGCCATAGCGCGTTGGCAGCACAGCTCGCCCAGGGCATCATGGCTGCGCGGCTCGCCGACCTCGCCACCCAAACGCGCGCCGACAGCTTCAAGGTGCTAGTGCTTGGCGACTTCAACGTCGGCAAGAGCATGCTGATTAACGCGATGCTGGGAGCGGACGTATTGCCGTGTGCGATTACGCCCGCGACTGCGGTCATAACGCGTCTGGTCTTGGGTGAGCAGCCCAGGGTCGAGCTATATCCCCACCCTACCCCGACGGACGTCGATCCTGCTCCTCTCAAGATCGCGCCTGATCAGCTGAGGGCTCACATCGTAATGGATGTTCTTAACCCGAACGACCGACCTCGGTACCGCGAGGTGGTCGTGTATTGGCCTCTGGCCCTGCTACAGAGCGGCGTTGAGCTCATTGACTCACCCGGGTTGAACGCCATCGATGTGCACACCGAGACCACCCTCGACTACGCAGGCAGCGCCGACGCGATCGTCATGGTGTTTACCGCGATGAACGCTGGGACGCTTGGCGAACGTGGCGTCGTGGAGCAGGAGCTGAGGATGCGCGGCCATCAATCGATGTTCTTCGTGGTCAACGCGATCGACACCCTGCGCGCGGACGAGCTGGACGAGCTGCGTCCGCACCTGACGGCGCTGCTGGTGCCGCTCACCGCTCTCGGAGCCGACGGGCTGCACTTCACGAGTGCGCGCGACGCACTAAAGGAACGCATCGGCGAGAATCGGAGCATCGACATCGCCGCAACCGGCGTACCAGCGTTCGAGCGGGCGCTCAAGGAGTTCCTTGTCACCAAGCGCGCGAAGATCAAGGTCACCCATCCCGCCCAACACCTGCTCATCGCCAACAATCGTCTGCGCAACGAATCTATCCCATATCAGGTTCGTCTGCAGAACACCCAGCTCGAAGTGCTAGAGCAGAGGTACGCGGAAGCGCACATCAAGTTGCTGTTGGCCAAGGACAAGAGCAACGCAGCACTGGAGCGCATCGATGCCCAGATTGCGGTCCTGCGACTCGGAGTTGAAGAGCGCGGGCGCCCTTTCTTCGAGCGCGCCGCCGCCGGGATCGGTCCTCACCTCGAGGATTACGACGCGAAGAATCCGATTCGCTTGCGGTGGAAAACCCCACAGACGCAGGCCACGGAACTGGTCGAAGAGCTGGCCGAGGAATCGAGCACCTGGCTCACGGCGCAAATCCGCGCCTTTGCTGAAACCGATCTCCGCACGTACCTCGCCGAACGGGCAGTAGAACTGAATGAGATTGTCGTCCGTAGCGCGGATGAGATTGGAACGCTGATCGACGAGATTCGTGACGACCTCGTCGGCGGTGATCTACAAGCCGAGACACGGGCGCCGAAAGTCTCCAGCTTCGAGCGCATCATGACAGGCCTCGCTGGCTTCGCGGTCGGCGATCCCGCCGCCGCGATCGTCGGGGCAAGCTTCGGCTTAGAAGCCGCGGTACGGAGCTTGTTGACCCAGGCCGCCGTGGCAGCCGTCGGGATCTTCGTCCTCGCCCTAGACCCCACGGGAATCCTCTTGCTACTCGGCGGTACGGGATTGGTCCAGGCAGCGCGCAGAGGCGGGATGCTCGGAGCCAAGATCACCACGAAGGTCGGTGACGAGATGGCCGCGAAGTTGCGCGATAGCGCCGATAGGCGCACATCTGAGCTCGCCGCGAGCGTCGAGCGGCCGCTGCTAAAGGCTCGGGATGCATTCGCGGTCAGCCTTGACGAACCCATCCGCGACCTGGAGGCTCAGGTCGAGCGGGAGCTGGAAGCCAGGCGCAGCGGCGAAACCGACAGCGATACCCGGCGTCGCGAGCTCGACGCTATGACTAGCGAGCTAATCGAGGCCGAAATCGAACTCGAACTGCTGATCGCGGATTGGGCCGACCGATAGGAGCGGGCATGCACGAGCACCTCGAGTTCATCAGGCGCGCGACCAAAGCGCACTTGCGCGCCGAGGTCGTCGAGAAGCTGCGCACGTCCGTGGCACGAATTGAGGCGCGGATGGCCGATCCGTGTCTCTACGTCGCAGTTGTGGGAGAGTTTTCGGCCGGCAAGAGCACCTTCGCAAATGCGCTGCTCCGTGAATCCCTACTGCCGGCCTCGATCTTACCCACAACGACCGCCATTACTGAGCTGCGCTCGGGGCCACCTGACATCGCGGTCCGGCTCGACGACGAGGACTGGCGCAGCACGCAGTCCTGGTCCACCCTCTGCGACCTTCGGGCGCTGACCGGCGAACACAAGGTGCCACGCGAACGGAGGGAACTGCTATCGCTGCTTATGTCCAACGCCCGCTTGGGTCAGCACCTTAAGGGCGTGCGCATAACGCAGGCCTGCCCTCTGCTTGACAGTGGAGTTGTCGTCCTCGACACCCCGGGCATCGACCACACGGAGCGGAACACCAGCCTGGTCGAGAAAGTCGTGGCCGAGCAGGCCGATGCCTTCGTCGTCTGCATGCTAGCCAAAAAGCTGCTGACACAGACAATCTTGCGACTCCTCAGCGGGCCCCTGCGGCCGCATCTAGACCGCTGCATCTTCTTGATCACACGGATGGCCTCCGTCGACAAAGACGAGCGCGACGAGCTCCTCGAGCACGGCCGACGCCGCATCGCCCAGGAACTCGGGATAAGGGACCCACTCCTTCTCACCTGCTCCGTGGGAGCGGTCGTTCGCGCGCTAGAGGGTCGCGACGAGCTGTCGCCGGTAGAACGCGAATGGGCAGAAGCGTTCCCGGCGCTCGAATCAGAACTACGTACCCGACTGCTCCAGCGACGCGAGATCGACATCGCTGCCAGCGTGCGAGTCGCAATCGAACAGCTGCTCGATGAACTAACGGACGCGCTCGAAGAGGCACGGCGCTCCCTGGACACACGCGATCGCGCCCTTGAGGCGCTCCGCGTCGAGCCAATCGAGGAGGTAGCCGAGGAGCTGCGTAACCATGTTGAAGATTCAATGCTGCTCGCGCGACGCAACGCCTTCGACTGGGCCGACGATCACCTCGCCCGTGCCGCCGACCTCCTCCAGCAGCACATCGCCAGGATGATTCGCGACGCTCCCAGCCGCGAAGCCTTGGTGACCGCCCCCCAGCAGATCCGCGCACTCATCGGCACGATGGACTCGGATCTGACGCTGAGCGCTGGGGCGTCGCTAGAGGTTCTGAATAAAGCGGCGAACGCGCAGGCCGCTGCCATTCACAAGCGGTTCGAGGTGGCGTACGAGTCGGTCGCGGACCGTGGCCGTCCCCGGCTGACCAGGCGCGGCGTCACGCCGGAGATCGCCGGTCGCCTAATCAGCGCCGTAACAGCAGTCCCGGACGCGGCGTTCGGCGGCAGTCTGTCCGGCAGGGCACGGCTCGACGGCGACCGCGATGCCTACTCCACCGCGTTGTGTACCGCGCTCGACGACGGCTTCGAGAAGATCAAGGCATCGGTGCGAACCCACCTGGGGATCGCCTCTACCAAGCTCGCCGACCAGCTCAACAATCGCATCGACGCGTATCTCGCCGCCTACGGACCTGCGGTCGCCGCTGCGGCTAACCGCTACCGTCGCGAGCGCGACGACCTCATGGTCGTGCAAGCGGACCTGCTCGCACTGCTCGACGAGGCTGCAACGAGGGTTACGCATGTACGAGGTGCGACCCACGCGGCGTTCTGACGATCGAAACAACGAGTAAGCTAGACGCAGTGGAGTACGACGACGTTGCATCGGAGTCTCACGACGGAGAGCACGGTGACGAGCACGTCCACGCAGATCCGCCAATCGAGCACGAGTCCGCGCATCATGACGCCGGTCACGCTGTCGCAGAGTTCGACGCGATCAGCGTTGCAACAGCGCTGCCGACGCCAGCCGAGCTGTGGCCCGCGCACGATTCACAGCTCGAATCGTGGCTGAACGCACCCGACCACTACGCAGAGGCCGTACCCGATCAGCACGTGACGCCCGGCGTAGGCTACCTCGGAGACGCACCACAGGCCCACGACCAGTCGCACTCCGTAACCGAGACACTTCGCCACGAATTGATGGGAGACCACCACGGGCCGCCGTTCGACAACCTCCTACGGCACGTTTTAGAACGGTTCGGCGGCTCACGCTGAGACGCTGTCCCCGCTGTCGCATAACGCTAAACGACGAGCGAGCGCTCTGTTGACCGAAGTCTCTAGCGACTTGGACTTTCATCCGAGCCGAGTGCGCGCTCAAGCGCCTTGCGGGCCCTGCTGTAGGTTGCTTTCACATTCCCGACCGACAAGTTGAGCTCGACGGCGATATCCTCGAAACGCAGGTCACCGACCACGTGCAGCAGGACTACCATGCGTGCCCGCAGCGGCAGTTTCTTGAGTTCGCGCATCGCCGGCCCATCTAACCCCGCCACCACCATGTCCTCGTGTGACGGCACGCTCGCACTCGAGCCGAGATCCTCGCTAGGGACCTCCCCGCGATACCTCTCGTGCCGCGGTAGCCGGACCTCTGCCCTCATCGCCCGCAGGCCCACCTTGACGAGGTAAGTCTTCAGCGAAGACTCGTCACGAAAGCCTCGAAGTGTCTGCGGACGAACCGCCCGGATAAGCCCGATTTGCAAGAGCTCCTCAGCGTCCGCCCACCGCTCGGTCATACCTCTCGCGATCGCCCAAAGCGGTGGTGAGGCCAGTCTAAATACCTTCGTCAGCGCCGCTTGATCGCCCGAAGCGGCGGCGGCCGCGAGCGCTCGGTCAGTCATAAGAGCTAGCCCTGCACCGAGATCGCCTCAAGCACCAAGTCTAAGTCCATCGGTAGCAACGAGCGGATCGACATGCGGTAGGCGTCAATAACACGCTAATCGGACGCATCCTACAAGGCATACCGCCGCCGGGCGTCGAGCGCCGCCCACACTCTCGCTCACATCGTCGTCTCGGTTCGCGCTGTGACGAGGAAGCGGCAAGCTGACGCTGCAACTAGATCCGGGCTCTCGCGCATCTATATACGTGACGGCTTGTTGCCCACATCCCCGAACATTGGAGAGGCTCGAGATGAACGATTTCACACCCCGCCCCGCGACGCCGGTAGAGAAACATACTAGGAGTCACCTGACGTTGATCGCGGGGCAGTCACCCAGAGCTGAGGCGTGGCTGGAGCGGCTTGCTCATGGCTGGCCGGGCGAGCTGCCCCGCCCGACCGAGTTGATCCGCCTCGAGCGAGACCTTCGTCGCGTGGTCCGCTTGGGACCGGTCGCCGGGGACGCCCTCAAGGAGGGGAAGCAGAAGCTGGCCGGTCTCGGGTACGGTGGGCTGGACCTGCCGCGATCGCTTGGTGGCGCGGGACACAGCGCTGTCGTCCAGGCCCAAGCGCAGTTCACCGCGGGTTACACCGACCTTGATCTGCGCGACGTCGTGCACATCGGGCATGGACGGATCCCGCTTCTGTCGGGCAGCACCGCGATTCGCGAGCGCTGGCAGCGGCCGCTGATTGCAGGCGGTGAGCTCGCGGGCATCCTTGCGACTGAGCCTACGGGTGGCACAGCGCTGCACAGGCTCCGCACGCGTCTGCACCGGAACGCCGACGACCGGTGGTCGCTTTCCGGCAAGAAGCAATTCGTGAGTCGCATCCGCGAGGCGAGCGTGTTCACAGTGCTCGCTCGTGACGATGAGGGCGAGCTGATCGCCGCGGTCCTGCCCGCCGACCGCCCGGGCATCACCGTGGAGCCGATGGCGCCCGCCGGTCTCGGTGGCTGGTCTTGGGGTTCAGTCAGTTTCACCGGCGCCGAGGTTCACGATGAGGAGATCATCCATGACGCGGGTGCGGCGTGGGCGTCGCACTTCGACTACTACCGACCGATGATCGGCGCTACGGTCCTTGGGGCCGCGGCCGCGTACTGGGATCTGACCGTCGCGTTCACCCGGGAGCGCAAGTCCAGCGGTGTGATTCTCCGTCCGCGGGACACGGCGTTGCACACGATCGGCAAGACCGAGCACATGATCCGTCGCGCGTTGATCGACGTGATGTACGCGACGATCGCCGTGGAACGGCGGGCTCCCCGCGCGACCGTGATCGCCCGCGCCGCAAAGGCGGGCGCGGTCGAGACGGCCAGGGCGGCGATCGACGAGCTCGCGTGGCTGCTCGGTGCCTTCGGCTACCAGGCGAACTCGCGCGCGGCGAAAATTCGCGCGGACGTGGATGCTTACAGGTTTGCCGACGGTCACGACATCGAGCTGATGCGTTCGGTCGGACGCCTGCTTCTCGACGTCGCCTAGACTTGCACCCGGTTAGGCCGAGCAGGGCGACCGCACGGGACAACTGGTGAGGAATCTCCTCGAACGTACACCGATCGAGCGGCTCCCGCTGCTCGCCAGAATAGTTGCTGCGTCTGCCGAGGCCAACGCGGGGCTCAAGGACGCCCGCGGGCTCCATCACTTCGACCGACATTCCTGGGCCGCTGCCAACGGCCCAAGCGTGGCCAGAGATGCCCCGGCGAGCCGAAACGGGATGCTGTCCTCGCCGTGGGGGCGCTCGGACGCTTTCACGAGCACGTGGTCTCCATCGTGTAGACCGGCCCGCGGACCCGGCGCACGTTCGACATCTAGCACCGCATGGAAGGTTCTTACCAGGACGCTCTTGCGTTACCCGAGCTACACGCACACGGATTCGCCACCACTGGGCAGCTGTACTAGCCCTAAAACAAGCGATCGGGCGGTATGAGGCGGGTTCACTGGCCGGGATGGACCGGCGAGGCCTCAGCGAGGCCGTAGGGGCCGTTGAGGAAGGAGTCGGGTGCTGCTCGGGCTCGTGGTTGGTGTGGGGGACGGGTCGTGTGAGGCGGTTTGACGCGTTGTTTGGGGTCGGTGATGCGCCGGCGTGTGTGGCCGGTGGTTGCTGGGGTGGGGTTGTGGTTGGGGTGGTCGCGTTGGCCGCTCCGGCGGGGTGGTTAGAGGATGTCGGTGAGGCGGAAGAACGCGCTGAGCCATGGGTTGTAGGCAAGGATGCGCCAGCGTACGGTTCGTCCGGTCGTGAGGATCTGGGCGGGGATCTCGATGAACGCCGTTTGGAAGGTCCGGAAGTCCATGGTGAGCAGGCGTCGGCGTTGTTCGTTGTGGCGCTCGGTCCAGCGCGGGGTGACTGGTAGCAGTAGCGCGCTCCAGGCTTTCAGGCTCCAGGCGAGCGCGGCCATGGTCATGTACGCCCAGTTTGCGCACAGGGTGTTGACGGGGGCGTGTAGGGCGCGGACGCCGGATTTGAGTTGGCTGATGAGGTTTTCTTGGTTGCAGCGTTGGCGGGCTTCGTTGATGATCTCGTCGGCGGTCATGGTCCGGTCGTTGGTGATGTAGAAGAAGTATCTGTGCTGGTCGAACAGGACGTTCTCGCCGCGTTCGACGGAGATGTTTTTGCGTAGCGCGACGACGCGGTAGTCGCGGTTGCAGTTGCCGGGACGGTAGGAGAACTCCACGACGTCCTGTGCTGTTTGGCGTAGCACCTTGTAGTTGCGTTCGCGGACGATGCCGTCCTTGACGTTGCGCGGACGGGTGCGTTGCTTGGTGGCGATCTGCTGCTCGGCGCGGGCGGCGAGTTCGTGGTAGAGCGCGTCGTCGACGCTCTCGGCTCGCTTGATCAGGTTCGCGCGGGCGTCGTAGCCGAACACGAACTGCACGTCGTCGTCATCCCAGCGGTCAAACTCGGTGGTGAGCGAGAAGTCGGTGTCGCCCCGCAGCCGGATCTTCTTGAACCCCGCCTCCCGGCAGAGCGCGATCGCTCGGTCGTAGAGGTCGATGACGCCTTCGTGGCTGGGGCGGTTGGCGCCCAAAAGCCCCTGGTAGAGCGGTTCTTTGGTGTTCGCGAGCGAGACCAGGAGCGCGGAGTACCCCCAGATCCCGTTGTAGGCGATGTCCATCCCCTCCTTGGTCTGCGCGGCGGTCGGCACGATGCTCGCGTCGGCGTCGATCACCGCCGGCCCCGCGAAGAACGAGTCCGGCTGGGAGCGCCACACCCGGAGGCGCGCGCGGTTGACCGCCTCTTGCAGCGCGAGGACCGCCTCGGCGTCAAAGCGCCGACAGAAGTCCCCAGCGGTTGTGGGGTCCGGGAGGCTCTGAACACCCAGGCCGTCAAGGAACACCGCGTCGCAGCGACGCGCCTCGATGTCCCCCAAGCGCTGCCCGCCACACAGCGCGTTGTAGGCGATGTTCAACACGTGGTCAGACTCGTAGTAGGGCTTGTGGCACTTGAGCAGCTGTAGCGAGCTGTCGATCTCAGCGGCCAGGCCGGTCGCGCCCACGAGCTTCGCGATCGCGCCCATACCGCCGTGCGCGGTGCCCTTCGTGCGCCCCGAGAGCTCATAGGCGATCTTCGCCCGCCCCAGCACCGGCCCGTTCGTGTTCGAGACAACGGCGCGCTCCAGACGCCGCTCGATCGCGGCTGCCTGTGTCCGAAGCTTGGCGGTTCGCTTGCGGTGCTTGGTGCTCATCGGTTGCTCCTGGTTGCCAATAACACAATACCAGACAGTATACATACTGTCTGGTATTGTGGGATACTGACCGCCAAGAAAAGAAGACAGAGACCACTAACGACATGCCCCCGACCGACACCACCGAACAGCTCGCCGACTACGAGCAGCGCTACCACGACCTCGCCGCCCAACTCGCGACGATCGGCCTGATTCACTCCGGCAGCCTCACCGCTCGCTACACCCGCTGCGCAACCCCGGGCTGCAAATGCCACGCCGACCCACCCCAACCGCACGGCCCGTACTACCAGTGGACCGCGAAGGTCAACGGCAAGACCGTCACCCGCCGACTCAACCAGACCGAAGCCGAGCTCTACCAAGAATGGATCGCCAACGACCGCCAGCTACGAGACGTCATCGCACAGATGCGCGAAGTCGCAGCCAAAGCCACCGAGCTCAAGCTCAAACAAGCAGCCAACCCGTAAGCGATCAGCTGCACCTCAAAGCTCACACAAACCACCCGGCCTCGGCTCGCGGCTAGCCCAAAAAGCCCCGAAAACACAGGCCTTCCGGGCTCAGCCCCGAATCCTCAAGACCTTCCTACGCTTGCTTTAGGACTAGCGGCAGCCCCAGCGCACATCGAAGAACGACAACAGTAAGGATTCAGCAAACCATGAATGAACAGAAACCCGTAGACAGGCCGCTCGAGATCCTTCGCCAGGACGTGATCGAGTCGATGGAAAGGGTCAGCGTGATCCTTGATGAGGCCTCCACACTCGACATCTTCAAGGAAGACAGTCCAGAGTGGCAGGATCTGCGCGGGCAGGCCGACGCAGTGCGCAGTCTGGAGCTCGTCATGCCCATTGTGGCACCGATGAAAGCAGGCAAATCCACTCTGATCAACGCAATAATCGGCTATCCCCTGCTACCTGCTCGTGCCAGCGCAATGACTACCCTGTCGACGAGAATCACACTCGTCGACGACCTCGACCTGGACAAACCCGAACTGGATATCCCGGAGCGGACATTAGCGCTGTTCCAGCGCATGACTGAGGAAATACAGAGGAAACTCACCGACTCAACTTGGCCGGACATGGAGTCTCAGCCTCACTTGAAGAAGTTGGCCACTTCGATCGCAGGCGGCCGAGCAGACCCGCTCCGACCCCACTACAGGGGGACCGCGTCCATCCAGTCAATCCTCATATTCCTGAACGATCTACTGCGCCTCGCGAAGTTGGCAAATGCGGGAGACATGCTCGACGATCTGACTGAGTTACCCCAGCTGCGAACCGGGCACTGGGGCAGGTACACCAAGGATGTCGACACGGCGGGCGAGCTGGTCATCGTCGATACCCCCGGCCCTAATGAAAATGCGATGGCTGCGGAACTCGGTCCCGCTCTTGAAGCCCAGTTGAGGCAGAGCCACGTCTTGCTCGTTGTGTTGGACTACACCCAGGTAGGCAGCACGGCCGAGGGGGATGTCAAGGACCGCCTCAAGCGTCACTTGGCCATCATCGGCAACACTAATGTTCTCGCAGTTGTGAACAAAGTAGACGAACGAAAGAAAGGCGATCCGAACGTTGAGGACACTCGCAACGCGGTCCGCGCCAGCCTCGAACTGTCCAAAGAGCAAGCGGCCGACCAGATCTTCGAGACGGTCGCCAAGTATGGGCTGACCGGCGCGCAGATGATCATCGAGCTCGAACACATGGGGGATGCCTTTGACCCGATGCACAGCGACGCCGCGAGGGCGGTAATTCGGGAGAAAAGCCCCCTTGAGGATGAGGACTCCTGGGAGCAGCTTCTGGGCGAGAGCACGTCGGCGAGTCTGACCCGATCGGCGGACCAACTGCTCAAGAAGAGCCACATCAAGGAGTTGGTGGACAACGCGATCGTCCGGTTGCGGACCGATGCCGCTCCAACCGTCATGAAGGCGGGAGTGGAGCGCTATCTGGAGGCTCTCAGGAGCCTCGGGGAGGTGATCGCCCTGGAGCGCGCCGCCACCGAACACGAGCGCGCAGCCGTGGCGAAGGAACTGCACACACTCGACGCGGAGAGCCGGGAGTTGGAGGAGCACCGCAAGGCGATGCCGGACACGAAGACTCTGGAACGACGGTTCAGCAACGAACTCGCGCAGTTCGTACGGCGACTCAACGAACAGGGTCAGGCCATCGTCGAACTGCTCAAGAGTCCCGACGAGCCAGAAGGCGCGGCGTCACACGAGGCGCACCCGCAGACACATTTTTACGACTCGATTTTCCGCTTCACCAAGGTACGGCTGTGGGACGGGCTCTTTCGCGGCAAGCCAGACATCGACGTCCAGGAGTTTCCCGACCTGAGCGAAGCTGAGAAGTTCACCAGCGACATGAGCGATTCCGTGGCCAACCAGCTCAACGAACTATTGGCCAGCGCCAAGCTAGAGCTCGAGAGCCGCGTCAAAGACATAAAGACCCAGGTCGTTGTCGAACAGGAGGGCAAGGTTCGCGATCTCATCACGCGGTCTGCTGCAAATCTCTCGGCAGCGTTCTCCGTTAAGTTGAAGATGCCGCCGCCTGCCGTCGAGGGCGGCGTCCTCGCAGTGGAACTGGCGGAGCCCACGGCTCGCACGAAGCACACGCGCTACTCCTATCAGGTCACCGAGCGTCAGCGGCGGTGGCGGTACGTCCCGTTGATCAAACACGACGTTGTGGTAACCAAACACGGTACGTCCGCCAGTGAGGTCTACATGGTCTCGCGGAGCGCGGTTGCTGAGAAACTGCTCGCTGCCTTCGACGAGCGGTTGGCCGAGATAGAGGACGGACTGGACGGCTATGTCGCGACGAAGTTGACTGCAAGTCTCCGCGCGTACTACGACGATCTGACGGACTTCTTCCAGAAGTACCACGAAACGCTCAGTCGCGTACTCGACCAATCCAAACTCAGCGAGGCCGCTAAGGCGCAGCGCAAGGACGCTATCACCACCCTGGCCAAAGAGATCGCTGATGAGGGCGACAGACTTCACGGGTACCTTGGCCGTCTGAAGGAGTTGGCTGTCCAGCCCGCCGCTGGGAAAGAGCAGTGATGGAAGCGCCCGACCAGGGGGTTATCACCGGTCTGCGTGCGGATGCGACGAGGTGCCTCGAGGAAATCCTCGCGCTGCGGGCTCCCAGCGAGCGAGCAGACCTCCGCGAGATGCCTATCTGGTCGTTGACCTCGCAACTGGCCGCTGCCGCCGACCGCACCCGGACTATGCCCCTGACGCGGGAATTGCCGCTGCTCGATGACGCGTTCTGGAGTCACGCCGATCAGCTTGCTGGCGAGTTGGCTGACGTTCGTCGGCGTGTGACCGTCGCGGAAGCCGAGGTCGTAGACCGAGTCGGTGTCCTCGGTGAAGCAATCCGGATCACCAGCGGCGCGGTGCCGGTATCGCAGTCCGCAAAGCGCGACCACCTTCTGCTGGCATTCGCGACCGCTGCGGAGTCCGCCATGAGTTTAGGAAGTGAGCAAATCGAGGACCTCCGCACCAGCCCGTTGGGCAGGGAGAGGCCGGGCTCCCTACGAGCGCTGGTCGCCAGCAAGCTTGGGCGGCACAAAACGCGGACCTTCATCGACGTCAACACGGCGCGTGCGTGCACGGGCGCTTTCGTCGCCCCGATCATCCCGCTCCTGATCAGTACGGCAGAGCAGCTCGACATCGAAAGGACAAACGCGCTGGCACGGCTCGATGCCACCGTCGCGAGCAGCCGTGCGGACCTGGTCGCCCTGCGCGCCGCTGTGGCGTTGGCCTGCCCGAGTGTGGTGCCGGTTGGCGACATTCCGCTCGCTTCCTGGTGTCTCAGCGATCCGCCCTCAGATGTCGAGACTGTGATCGCCGACGCAGCATCCGGCAGTGTTCAGGCGCCCACCTGGCGCGCGAAGCGAGAGTCATCGGAGGTCGCGCCACCTTCCCGACCGCGTGGCCCGGCGAGACTGTTGGGGCGATGGCGTTTTGTCGTACAGCGCCCCATCACGGTGGACAACTGTCTTGACGCATGGCGACTGCACATAGAGCACCAGCGTACGGTCGCCGTGCAACAGGTAGCCGCCATGTGGGCGTCCAATTACGGCCAAGCCCTAACTGCATTGGAGGAATTGCCACAATCATGGTTGACCACACTCGGCCGAGAACAGTCCGACGCACAGAGGCTTCTCGACGACCTCCGCCGCCTCGGTCAAGGACTCGACAAAGCGTCCCGGAGCCTTGCGAACGCCCGCGCGAAATGGAATGCCGTGCACGTCCCCGATCGTGGCGGTTTAAGCGCGGCGACGCGAGTGTGTCTGCGGACACTGCGCGACCACGTGGAGAATCGCGGTACTCCTCCGCGTCTACTCAAAGATCTCACGGACTTGGCCCGAGGCGATACGGAGCTGCGGATCCCGATCGTCGGGCCGATCAAAGCCGGTAAGTCGACGCTGCTCTCCGCGCTGCTCGGCAGCGATATCGCTCCCCGGCGGACCATGCTGCCCACTCGGTTCATTCCGGTCGATCCAGCCTCGTACGCCGCACCCCACCTCCACCTCGCGCCCGAGCTTGTTGCCGGCCACGGAGAACTCCTGGTCGAGATCGTTAGCGGGTTGGATAACAGCTCTATGGCAGGGTTGTGTAGTCATCCGCACCTGCAGCGATTGGCCGAACGGCTTCCGCAGGAGCCGTGGCCGCACCTCGCTAGCGTGTTCGACGGTACCTCCACGGTACGCGAGGTGCTGACCTGGCTCAACGACACGGTGCGGTTGGCAGCCCTGGTCCTGCCGTCCGACACCGTGGCGCACGTCGTCAACTGGACGCCCGAGGTACTCGTTCCGGTTATCGGGACGTCCGGCGCCGCGCGGCTCGTTCTGATCGACACGCCGGGGCCCGATCAGGCTCGCGTCTCGTCGCTGTCGACGGCGATCGTCGCCAGACAGCTAGCCGAGGGGCACGGATGCCTGGTCGTGATGGACTACGCGCTGCTCGGCAGCGCCGCCGGAGCGCACCTCGCACAACTGTTTGCCTCCCACACCAAGGGCTTCGATCCACAGGCCGTCCTAGTCGCGGTAAACCGGATCGACCAGCGTGGAGGCGCCCGCAACGATCCCAGCCCGGATGCCGTAGAGCGCTTCGTACGCGAAGCTCTCGACTTGACGGACGACGGGAGCACGACCGTGATCGAAACCTCCGCAGCTCGGGGCCTGGTGACACAGCGCTACCTCGACACCGGCGATCCAGCTGCTCTGACTGAGTTTCTAGCGCTAGCCTTCCCTTTAGGCCCGCCGGATGACGCCCTGTCGGAGCTGGCGATCTCAGGTCTCGTCAAGGACGTGAGCCAGCGGTCCGGCCTGCCGGCTCTCCGCACCGAGGTGCTCGATCGGATCTCACGGCAACTACCCGACATTGCGCTGCGCAACGCCCTGACGCGCACGGCCTTGCTCGGCGAAAATGCTCCGGACGAGCTCATTGCTGACGTCCGCTGGGCGGTACGACGGAGCTCACCTATCGATATACGTGAACATAACCCAAGGTAACTATTCAGGTCGTCGGTTGAGCGGCTGAGAAGGAGCGCGGCGGGTCGCAGCGAATCTTGCGCGGATGCCGCTTGCAAGCGAGGTTTCATCGGGCGTGTCGGTTGCCGAGTTTGAGCGGCGCTTGGCGGAGCGCGATGCGTTGATCGATCGGCAGGCGAAGCGGATCGGTGAGCTTGAGGCGTTGGTGGTGGAGTTGCGCGAGCGGCTTGATCAGAACTCGCGCAACAGCTCCAAGCCGCCGTCCTCGGACGGGTACGCCAAGGAGCCGGCCGAGAAGAACAAGAAGCGGAGCCTGAGGCGGCGGTCGGGCCGCAAGCCGGGCGGTCAGGCAGGTCATGAGGGGCATCGTCTGGAGCGGCGTGAGGATCCCGACCGGGCGGTGCTGCACGAGGTGAAGAGCTGCGAGTGTTGCGGGCGGGATCTGTCCGGGGCGCCGATCGAGCAGTCGCAGTGCCGGCAGGTGTTCGACCTGCCCGAGATGCCGACGCTTGAGTGCGTCGAGCACTGGATCCAGGTGCGCCGTTGCGAGTGCGGGAACCTCGCGAGTTCCCAGTTCCCGGCGGAGGCGACCGCTCCGACGTGCTACGGGCCGAGAGTCCGGGCGTTGGGGATCTATCTGGTGTCCTATCAGCACCTGCCCTACGAGCGCGCCGCGGAGATCCTGTCGGATTGGGTGGGCGCGCCTGTCTCGGTCGCGACTTTGCAGGCGTTCGTGGCGCAGGGCGCCGCCGGTTTGGAGGGGTTCCTGGAGGAGGTCCGCAGCCAGCTCGCCGGCGCAGCGGTCGCGCATTTCGATGAGACCGGCGGACGGGTTGACGGCAAGCTTCACTGGATCCACTCGGCCTCGACGGAGATGCTGACGTTGCTGTCGGTGCACCGCAAGCGCGGTGTTGAGGCGATGAACGACGCCGGTGTTTTGCCGAGCTTCACCGGCGTCGCGGTCCACGATGGCTGGGCTCCCTACCGCAGCTACGAGAACGCGTTGCACGCCCTCTGTGGCGCGCACCATCTGCGGGAGCTGATCGGCGCGCAGGAGCATGGTCAGGTGTGGGCGCTTGCGATGATCTGGCTGCTGTTGGACACCAAGAGCTTGGTCGAGCAGGCCAAGGCCGACGGCCACCAGCGGCTCACCGACAAGCAGCTCGCGCAGTTGCACGCCAGCTACCGCGAGGTGATCGCGATGGGCCATGAGGAGAACCCCGGCCTCGCCGCCGACACCGGCGCGCGGCGGCCGAAGCGGACCAAGGCGCAGAACCTGCTGCTGCGCCTCGACGAACGCGAGAGCGAGGCGCTGCGGTTCGCGACCGACTTCCGGGTCCCGTTTGACAACAATCTGGCTGAGCGGGACATCAGGATGGTCAAGCTGCAGCAGAAGATCTCCGGCTGCTGGCGCACCATCGAGGGCGCTGAGCGGTTCCTCGCGATCCGCTCCTACCTCTCCACCGCCCGCAAACACCGCCAGCGACCGATCGACGCGCTCACCGCGCTGACCGCCGGGCGCCCATGGCTTCCCGCGGCCCGTTCGGGCTGAGCGTCCGGGCCCGGCGCGATCCTCCCAGACGTGAGCAAACGCTCCCGCCAACGCCAGCGTCCGCGGCCGACCCAGGCGCTGCCCGCACCCCAGGCGACCGACAGGCCGCCGCCCACACCCGACCCCGAACAACTGCTGCTCGACCAGATCGCCGCCGGCGCCCTGGACGCCCACCTGCACGCGATCGCTGACGCCGTCGGTGCCCGGATCGACCTGCTCGAAACCGTCAACTCCGCAAAGGCGCTCGCGATGCTGAACGTCGGCGACCGCGTCCGCTTCAACCACCACACCCGACCCCAATACCTGCGCGGCGTCGAAGGCGTGATCACCGAACTCGGCCGCGACAGCGCAAGCGTCTGCGTCCACGGACCGATCGGTCGATTCCGCTCCGGCCAGATCCGCAACTGCCCGCCACTACTGCTCGAACGTCTCCCGCCAGCAGCCTGATCAACCCAAGCACGTCAACCAGGGACCTGAACAGTTACAACCCAAGATCGGGGAAGGCCGGGCGAGGGGCTGGTTGATGTTCTGCTTCTCGACAGCCCATACCGTGGGATCAATGGGGGGTTTGAGAGGAGACCCGGACGAATCACTGCCATCGATCCGGATTTCCAATGACATCTATCCCGGACTCCACACGACGGCCGAACCGGCCCGAAATTGCAACTAGCGATACATGCGGTTATCGCTACTTGGGTATCCACTTAGTGCCAACCAGCGTCGAAGAACGGCACGATGATCTGTTCCAGGCGAGCGATGAACGACGAGAAGCCGTTCGCCTCCGAAAAGATGGGGCGACCCTTCTTACCGACGATCCCGAGATTGCTCCTGACCTCCTCGAGCCCTGGTTCACTCCCGTCGACGATGGCCAGCGCATAGCTTGGCATTAGCCCTTCCCTGGGATCTGAACCCTTCAGGAGATCCACCGCATGCGGTTCGGCGGCACGCCATCCCACGATCAGCACGTGCGTGACTCTCGGTAGTTCTTCGCGCAGAGCATCCAGATGATCCTGTGGGCACTCAAAATCCGTCTTTGCAGCCATCGGAACCGCCATCGCTGGTAGCGTGAGCCTGCCGTCCGTGTCTACATGCTCTTTCGGCCGCCATCCCTCAATCCTGCCGCCTGTCGGCAGCAGTGCACGGGCATAGTCCATCGCGGCATCGACCATGGGCTCCCCGGCGGTCCGATGCGCTTCGATGACCCGCGACCAAGTTGTGGAGCCATGGAGCTTGTAAAGCCGAAAGTCGTCGCGCTCGATGTACGCCCGTGGCTTTACGAAGCGCCAGTCGCTAAAGAAGCTCTCCAGCGCTTGTTCAAGCATGGTGTCGTAGTTGAAGGTGGCCAGCCGAACGCGCGAGCGCGTGGCGAGGTGCCAATCGTAGAGCCTGCCCAAGAGTGTCAAGTAGTGGGTGAAGCCGCCCGTATAAGCAAGCCAGTCGCTCACGGTGTGCTCGATCACCCTGTGTAGGTAGAAGCGGAACGCGACCAGCTGCTGCCGGAACTCCGGCGACCCGGCAGCTTCCTCAACGAAACTGGCTAGCTCCACTTCGAGCGATGTCGCGTTGCCTTGATCCATCCTGTTCCGGAGGCGATTGATGATGGGACGACTGGCTGGTAGGCTGACGGCGAAGGGATCGAAGTGGCGCTCAAGCAGATCCTTGGCGAGCGGAGGCGCAAGTGATTTCGGCTCGCGCGGCACCGGACCTGAGCTGTCGTAGGACGCGCCGGCGCCGAAGATCACGAGCAACAATTGATTGTCAGGCATTACCTACAACCGTAGCCCCGGGGCGGCGGCAGGTGATTTCCATCCGATCGGTCAGGCCACGCTCGTGCATCGCTTTCACCAGTCCGCGAGGAAGAAGGAAGGGTCGGAAGTCAAATGTGACGGCGAGCGTGGACTAGCCACCACGCCACGCCGCGCGTGCGCTCGCCGGAATGGTCTCGCCCGCATGTGTCATTCGCACTAGCCGTGACCCTAGCCGCGTAAGCCGTACCTCGGCCTTTTCGTCGCTGATCTTGGCTGGAAACGATTCCAAGTCGGAGAGCTTCATGTTTTGGGCCAGGCGTCCGGGTGCGCGAAGTCCGTCGTTGACATTGATGGCTAGAAGCCCCCGCTCGCCAAGGTCGTCAAGCGCATCTGGATCCCGCGCACGGGCGACCCTTTGCACGTGTCGAGGATCGCTGGTAGCGAACGCTGCCAGAATAACGAGCTGCCGGTAGGTCAGCGCGCCTACTAATCGAATCACGAACATCGCCTCGTCGGGGTCGATCCTCGAATCGTGAGCAGTCTCCGAGAACAGTCGGGCGAGGAGAGCGACCTTTCGCTCCTCGTAGGCTGCCGCCGCCTCTCGCAGGACTCCTTCAAGCAGGTCTTCGGCTTCCGGTCGTAGTGCGCCACGATCATCGAAGAATCCGTCGTTACGAGGTGATTCGCCCCGCGCTCGCCGCTGCTCTCCGTCCTCCGCGATCAAGGCCAGCGTTGCGCCAACTCGAATCTCCTCGCGTCGGAGGAGACGCCCAGCGACCGCTTTTGCACCACGGGTGATCGCGACGCCGAGAGCGGCACCCGCGACTGGTCCGGCAACAAACGTTGCCCCGGTGCCCCCGACTGCCCCTGCGAGTTCTGCCCCAAGGTCAATGAGGGAACGTGCGCGCGCTTCGTCCTCGTGAGCCTCCGACTGGTCCTCCACAGCAGTAAGAGCTTGACAGGACTCCGATATCTTCGTCAGCTGTCAGCCGGGGAACCAAAGCGGGAACAGTGATCTCGGGACCTCTCTGGGGCATCCGACTGCCATGGAACAGTTCTGCGCTCGAGAATGTGCGCTATGACTTCCGGGCTGCTTCCGCCCTGCAAATCGAATAGTTTGTAGTTTTGATGGTCGCGGTCGCTGGCTTGACGCTGCGAGTTGGCCGGGCACGGCCACCCGCAGCCGTGACGACGTCCTCGACGCGTTTTACCGGGGGCGGCGTCCGGGCCCGCTCTTACGCTCGGGCTGTGCCTGTTTGGGCGTCTGTGCTCGTAGCTGTCATCGCCGTGTTCGCCTCCGGCGGTCTTGGCGCATGGCTGGGAGCATGGAACGACAGGCACGAGCGTTTCCGTGACCGGATGATCGCGGCGGCCGATGAGTTCGTGGGCGACGCCGCGAACGCGCTCATCGCGTTGCGAAACGCGATTGGCGAGGTCAGAAACGCCGCCGACCCGGCCCGAGTCAAGAAAACCGTCGATCTTGCCTGGACTACGCGTGACGCGGTGCTCCGCCGCAGCGCGCGCATCGACCTCCTCTTCGGTCCCGGATCGGAGACCGGCCACGCAGCGTCTAGTCTCGTACACGATCTTGCCGAGGCGTGTGAGCGGCTTCAGCCGACGAGGTTCGATGCAGACGGCGCTGAGGCGACGCTCCTCGAGGTCACAGCCCGTCTCCAGAATTTCCAGCACGCCGCCTTTGACGGAATCCGCAGAGCCGCCCCTCCGTCTGCGACGGTCCGCGAGAGCCTACGGCGCCCACTGCCACGGCCGTGAACCCCGGACGCGCCCGGTAGCAAGAGCCTGAGACAAAGAGCGACGCTCAACACCATGGTCGCCCATGACTATCGCAGCTCGAGGCCTCGTGCCGCGGTGCCTGTTGGAAGGCGGCGAGCCAACTCACCTAGTTCGCGGTCGCTGGCGATAGCTGCCGGCGGCGGCCACCGAACGCCTGACAACGAGGGCCAGATCAGCAGGTGACCGTCGTCGGAACCGGCCTGCGTTCGGGGTCCGCCAGGGAAGTCGGCGGCGAACAACCAACAGGCCAATTCACCAATGGCGAAGGCGACCCCAAAGCCGTTAAGGGCGTCTCCCTCCTGAGGCGGAGGACTGCCCTCCGGCGCAACGCTCATACCCCACTGATGCGCGACGAACGGCCACCGGACCCGATCGGTGTAGTGGCAGAGCCACACATGAGAACCTGGGAGCGGCTGCCGGTATTGGTAAAACCATCTGAACGTTTCGTCGCCAACGACGCGCTCCCTGCCGATGTTGGCGGCCTGCATGGTCAGCATCATCTTTGTCGCCCACTTTGCGACGAGCTCCTCATCGAGGATAGAGAGGGTCATGGCTACGCCATCGATCATCGGCTCAACGAGGGGTCTGACGTCGTTGTCCATCTCGCGCATCCAGCCGCTATTGCAGTCACGGCAGACGCGGCGGACGACTACTTCGAGCGTCTTGGCCGGATGCCGCTCGCTCTGATCCAAGCCTTCCGTCACGAGCCGACGTTCGTGGTCGGCGTCCACGGCCACTGCGGCAAAGTGCTCGCATATCCAGCTCGCGAAAACGTGCTCACGGCTGAGAGTTCGATCCTTCGCGCAGAACATGCAATGCATAGCTTGACCCTAGCCGCTGTCGCCCCGGTTGAGACTGCGCTGTCCCGAAACCGTCCGAAGCGACACGCCGAGGTTAGGCCGGCCATCAAGCGATCGCCTCGGTCAGCTTCGCCTTGAACGTTCTGCGAGCCGGTGGTTTGCGGCTTGCATCTGGTCACCGGGAGGCAGATCCTGGCCATAGGGATCACCCGTAGGCGGAGGGTCTGAGCGAGGCTCTCGTGGTGGACGTCGATTACGCTCTGGGAGGGGCCTCCACATACCACGCTCGATAATCGTTTTACGTATACCAGACCTGCAAATCAGGCCCTTTTGATTTACATAACGTGGCCGGGCGCTCAGAGGGCAGATTCGCCGGCTTCGTCGAGCAGCTCTCGAAGACGCTGCTCGATGCTTTCTCGCAGTTCTCCGACGGTCGCCATGCATCCAGGAGCGTACTCGGGTGCGAGCGGTCGCCGACTGTAGCGGCGTTTCGTCCGACGCGCGTCGCGTGCAGCATGGGTTCCGTCGCGACGTGCCGCCGCGCGTGGCGGCGGGCCGGCGATCCGCGCCCCGAGGACTTCGGGGTCACGGGTCGCAGCCTAGCCATGCGACCGGGTAGAACGCGGGCGCGGAGGACCATTCGGTCGCGTCGACCGCTCGCAGCGCCGCAGAACGCCCTACAGACCGGGGGGCCCGACCCGCCCCAGCCAACGACGCTCAACGTCCTACATAAAGAAGATCCGCGCGTCCAACGAGACCCCCAGTGGCGCCGGGGTGCTATCGGGCCGAGCGTCTCGAGGATCGCGGCCCGGCATCGGCACGCTGGTATCGGCGACGGTTGACCGCAGCCGCCCCCGGGCGCCTCGGCGACCCGGGGCCCGCGAACTTCGGGGCGTGCTCGTCGAGCACCGTAGCGAGCTGTTCAAGGATCCGGGTCGAGGACTCTGACTCGCAGGCGATCACCGGCGGTGGAGTCCGGGTTCATCGTTGGTCTCCTTGCCGGGATCGCGTTGCGCTCGCACCGTCCAGCAGCTCAGCGATGACGTAGATCACGAGCAAGTGTCTCAAGCTCTTGGCGAGCCGGTCGGCTACCAGCATTCGGTCCTCTGCGATCGCGGCCGCGGCCTGCGTAAGGGCCAGTGTCGCCAGTCGAACCTGCTCGATCAGGACCGGGGCCTCGTCGTATTCGCGGGCGAGCTCGGCAACGGCGGTAAACAGCGTGTCTTCGATCCACGCGCCGGTCTCATAGCCCACATCACGGCCGTGCGTCTCCAGCGCTCGGTGAGCAAGCCGCAGCGCGCCGCCGGCGACCTCGCAGGCGGCGCGCGGCACGACGGGGTCCTCGTTATCGATGTGCATGATCTGGCCGATCATCGCCAGATCCGGTAACCGCAGGATCGCCAGCGTCACGAGCCGCAGAGTCCCGTAGAGACGCTCCTCCTCAGGCCGCCAGCCCGTGTTCCTCGCGCCGTACGCGAGCGCCACCTCGTATGACTTGCGCAGCTGAGCATCCGAGGCGTGGGCTGCCTCCTCGACCGCCTGCTCGATATTCATGCTGATCGGCTCCTTTCCGTCTTGGGCTTCCAAGCTTCAGATACAGGGTCGGTGACCAAACACTCCCTGCCAGCCCGAAAAAATCTCGACCGCGGACCGGGGCCATCGAGCTCAGTCACGTTTGGACGCCGTTGGCCGCGCGTACGCGCGCGCCGGCGCGTCGCTGAGGGGGCCCGGGGAGCCACAGGAGCGCGATGTGCCTGTAGCGCTCGAGATCGCCGACGGGTGGGTGGGGAGTGCGTCGGGGATCATCGCCCGACCGGCGACGACGGGGGCGGCCACCCCTCCGCGCGGTGGGGTCTTGTGAGTAACGGCGTCAAAGTGGCCGACAATTCGTCCACTAACGATGGTTAGACGACGCCCCCCCAACGCATCTCGTTGGGCATTCTGAATCGAGAATGCCCAACGAGATGCGTCGCCTTGTGGCTGACGGTCAACGCACGTAAGCCCACATTCGGACGACTAACGCATCTCCTTGGGCACTCTCAGCGGAGAATGCCCAAGGAGATGCGTTAGGGGGGACGACGCTACTTTGCCGCTGGTGCGGCAACCCTGGTGACACGGACCCGAGCACTGGGCCGTACAGGCGAAAGGGCATACTTCTGCCGTGATGAGTCACTCCGATCCGACCGTCGTGCTGGCGGAGATGAAGCGCACCGAAGCGCTGCTGCGTGACGCTCGCTCGGTGCTGCGCCGGGTCGACGCGCTCGCCGCGATAGCGAGCTCGTCAGAAGATCCGAGCTGTGCGCTGATTGCCGAGGTGCGGAGCGCCGCCGAGCACCTGGTGTCGCAGTTGGCCCATCGCCAGCGCATCGAACAGCGCTCCGCCAAGCAAGTGGCACGCCGCCTGCGCTGACCGGCGCGAAGGTTGGGTTAGACTGTTGGTGGGCGCGAGCGACTGACCTCAGCGAAGCGCAGACGTCAGGGGCTCGTGGTCTGCCGCGTGGCTTTGCCCTTCGAGGGCCTTATTTCATGCGCGGCCCCAATTGTCGCGCTCGCGCCCACTCTCCCCCTTCCGTGACGCCGAAGTTCACCACACCGCGCTGTCAAGACAGGGGTCAGACGCGACACGTCGCCTGGTGCCCAGCACCACGGCCGGCTCGTCGACCGGGGCACCAGGCTCCTGCCTTCGCGTGAACTGAACACTTGGGCTTGTCGCACGGCCGCGAGACGGGCTCGCATTGCGTCGTAAGCGCCCCCCACCTCTTCGCCTGCCCGCCATCTTCGCCTTCGCCTTTGACGAGCGCGGGCTATTGCTTCAGGCGTGCGGCGAGTTCTGCGCGTTGGCGGTCGGTGAGGCCACCGAAGGTCTTGCTGGGCGAGACGCGGCAGCTGTTCAGGATCTTGGTCGCCTTGACCTTCCCGACCTTCGGGAACGCGAGCAAGATGTCGAGGACCTTCGCGGTCTGCAGGAACGCGGGCGGGTCGAGCAGCAGCGCATCGATCGACGTCGCGCCGGTCGCGAGATCGCGTTTGAGCGCTGCGCGGAGCGTGCGGATCTCGTTGGCCCGGTGCAGCGCGTCGATGCGCTGATCGGGGCTGCGCTCAGGTGTCGCCGGGTGCCCGAGCGGGTCGCGGTGAGGCACGATAAACCAACGGTTCGGAGTGCACGCGTCTCGCTCGTCAATCCGCGCGGTAGACAGTCCCTCCTCCCGGACAGGGGTTCCGACCACAAGTCTGCGAAATCCAACAGTTACCGTTAGTCGCCGTTCGTGTAAGCGGCGATCCGAGGCTGCGTCGTTCGGCTGGTCTTCGTTCGCCGCTCGCTTCGACATCGCGCTTTGCAGGACTTTTCTTTGTTCGCGAGTAGCTTTCCTGCTGGGCGGTGGGCAAGGGCGTCGTGGCCAGACGGGGGTGGAGTTCGACGGGTTGGCGTCTGGCCTCAGCCGTCGGTGCGCAGGCGGAGCTGCTCGACGAGCCAGCGCGCCTGCCAGTTGCGCTCGGCGGTGTATGCGGCGTGCCCGTCGAGCCGCATCGCGGCGTGGGCCGCGATGTAGGCGCTCGTCGCGGGCGCGCCGGTGAGCGCGCGGACGGCCCCGCCGCGTGCGATCGTGAGGCTGATCCGGGTGTCCGGTAGCTGCTCGGCGAGCTGAGCGGCCTCGACGCGCACCTCGTCGAGTGTGGTGCATGCTGCGAGGCGCGAGGCGGCCTGTTCGTGCTTGGTTCTTGTCAGCGCTTGGATCGCACGATCTCGTGCGCGCCAGGCGCATGCCTGCACGTACTGATCGGCGCATGCAGGCGTCCATCCCTCGATCCGCAGCCCGAGGCGACCAGCGCGCGCGAGGATCTTGTGCTCGTCGACCCGCACCTCGTCGTCGAGCTCGATCTCCCACAGCTCATCGGCCAGCCACCACGGCAGGTCTTGGGCGCGGCAAGCGTGGATGCCCCTCCGGCATGCCGCGACGTCGTCGGCGGCGGCGCGGACCCACACTCCGGGCTCGGGCCAACGGAATCCGCTGAACGGCCCGATCCGCCCGGCCCGCAGGAACTTGTAGGCGATCATTCCGAGCGCTCCCTTCTTTTCTGGAGGGCCGCTAGCACAGCCGCCGACGGCTCACCAAGCGCCGGCTCGGATCGCAGTTCGCCCAAGGACGCGACCGTCGCCCGGATCTGGTCGGTATAGGTGACACACCAGTCGCACATCACCAGATGCTCTTCGACCAGGTTGAGCGACCGGGGCGAAAGCACACCTTCGAAGTAGTCGGTCACGAGCTCGACGAACTGCTGACAGGTGATCTCATCGGCCACTCGGCGCGGCTCGTCGGACGAGGAAGTTTGCGGCGATCCGCTGGACTCGTTCACACCGGTTAGTTTCTCTCGTCTCGAGTTCATTACGCGTCCTCACCGGCGTAGGCAGCGAGCGCGACCCGCAGCCGTGACCGCCCGCGATGCAGCAGGACCCGCTGGTTCTCGTGGCTGAGCTCCAGTAGCTGGCAGACTTCATCGGCCGAGCACCCCTCCACGTCGCGCAGCCCCACGACTGCGCGCTGGCGTTCGGGCAGCTGCCCGAGCGCGTGCTTGAGGTGCTCGCGCGCTTCGAGCGACAACAGCCGCCGCTCCGGTTTCTGCCAGGGGCGCGGAGGCGTGGCCCAGTGGCCCGGCCAAGCCTCGTCGTCGTTCTGGAAGCGATCGGCGTCGACGGACCGCTCGTCGCTGCCGCTCGGCGCGATCGACGAGAACGGCCGCGCCCGGCGCTCGCGTGCATCGTGTTTGCGAGCCTGGTTGATCAGGATCGCGAAGATCCACGTGTCAAGCGACGATCTTCCCTGGAAGCGGTCAATCCCGTTGATGATCGCCAGCCACGTCTCCTGCACGATTTCCTCAGCGACCGCGTCGGAGTCGACGTACCCGCGCGCGACGCGCCTCATCACCGTGTACTTACGCCGGAACAGCTCCCCAAACGCGCGCTCGTCCCCACGCCCGAGCGCAGCTGCGATCTCCGCGTCGGCCGATCCGCTCGCGACGCCTGCCGTTGCGTGCGCAGCCCGACCGTGGGACGCTGAGGATGCGGGATCGATCACGCCGGCAAGCCACCCGGTAGCGAACCGACGTCACCGACGGACCCGGCTCGCACACCATCCTACGGCGTTGGGAGCTCCTGGCGACCCGCGCACGCGCGGCGACCGGCCTCGGTAGACCCTCCTTCAGCGCCCACCGGACGCCCGCGTTCGAGCCCAACAGCCGGGCGCGATCTTTGAGGGCTCCCGGCCAGCGGCTTGCACTCGAGGCCCCCAGGGCGATTCGACGGAAACGGCCGGGGCGGGCGGTCGCTGTGACCGCCCGCCCCGGGGGATGGGTCTTGGCGTAGCTGAAGGTCAGCTCGCGGCGTTGGCCATCTCGTCGACGACCGCGCTCTGGCTCGATTGGTCGCTGGCGTCACCGTTGTAGACCGCTTGCCAGGTCACGGCCCCCGCAGCAGTGGGCGCCGGTGCGGTGATCGTGGCGACACCCGGGCTCGAGCCGTTGAGTGCCACCGGGTTCCCGACCTGATTTCCCTCGCTGTAGAACGTGACGGTCCCCGTCGGCGCGTGCCCGGACGTCGAGGCGACATTCGCGCTGACCGTGTAGCTGTCGCCGACGGCCACCGGGTCGGGGTTGAACTTGAGCGTCGTGGTGGTGGCGTTGGCCGTTTGGTCGACGACCGCGCTCTGGCTCGAGCTGTCGCTGGTGTCACCGTTGTAGACCGCTTGCCAGGTCACCGACCCCGCAGCAGTGGGCGCCGGTGCGGTGATCGTGGCGACACCCGGGCTCGAGCCGTTGAGTGCCACCGGGTTCCCGACCTGATTTCCCTCGCTGTAGAACGTGACGGTCCCCGTCGGCGCCTGCCCGGACGTCGAGGCGACATTCGCGCTGACCGTGTAGCTGTCGCCGACGGCCACCGGATCGGGGTTGAACTTCACCGTCGTGGTGGTCGACGCCGTGATCTGCTCCTTCAGGTACGCGCTGTTATCGGGGTAGTAGTAGCCGTTGCCGTTGTATTCGGCCGAGATGTAATCGGCGCCCGCAGCCAGCGAGCTCGTCGTGTACGTGGCAACCGCGGAGCCGTCGAGCGGGACCGTGGCCAGGACCGTTTGGGCGCCGGTCGTGAGGCTCGTCTGCGAAAAGCTGACCGTCCCGTTGGGCGTCGCGTCCCCCGCCGGGCCTTGCACCTTCGCGGCGAAAGTCACCGGCTGGCCGACCGCGGCCGGGTTGGCGCTCGCGGTCAGCGACGTGCTCGGCAGCGTCCGGGGCTCGACGTTCAGCGTTCCCGTCCCCTGCCCGCTGGCGAACAGGCTATTGCTCGAGGCGAAGCTGGCGTCGATCGTCCACTGTCCTCCTCCGGCGCCGTCGATCTCGCTCACCGGCACGGTTAGGTTCGCCGTTCCGGCGCTCGACAGCGTGGCGCTGCCGAGATCCTCGGACGACGCCCCGTCACCGGGGTCGGGAAGCGAGAAGTCGACCGTGCCCGCCGGCTGGGCCTGGAGCCCACCGAGCACCGACTGCACGCTCGCGGTCAGGGTGACATTGGACCCCACGAGCGCCGGATCGGGGTTGGCGCTCACCGCCACGTTCACCGTCGGCGCGGAGATGACCGCGGAGCCGTTCTCCGCGGTGCTGTCGGCCGTGATCGAGGTGCCCGCAGCGGCCGGGTTCGTGTACGACTCCCCGGCCCCGCCGCCCCCGCCGCCGCCTTCTGCAAAGCCGCCGGCACTGCCTCCTGCGCCCCCGCCGCCCGTGGCGCCCTGAGAGGGCTCGTAGAAGCCACCGCCCCCACCGCCGCCCGCGCCGCCACCGCTCGGCGATCCGAGCCCGTTACCGCCGCCACCTTGTACGCCGGCTGCCGCCTCGCCACCCCCGCCGTTCTGCTGGCTGGCGCCCCCGCCGCCGTTGGCGTTGGCGCTGCCGGCTGACCCGCCGGCCCCACCGGACCCGAGGCCACCGGCTGCGCCGCCGCCACCGCCGCCGCCGGCGACCACCAGGAGCTTGGGGGCGGTCGTGTCCGTGATCTCCGTGGCGCCGCCACCGCCACCGGCCTCGCTACCGTTGGACCCGCCGGCGCCACCGGCCCACGGCGTGCCGCTGGAGAGGCCCCCAGCACCGCCATCGGAACCGTTCGCGCCCTGCCCGCCCACGAGGATCTCGAGCACGTCACCGGGCGTGACGGCCACGTCCGCGCGGACCAGCGCGCCCGCGCCCCCACCACCGCCGGAGTATCCGCCGTCGTCAGTGCCGTTACCACCAGCACCACCGGTGGCCGTGAACGACAGCGCATACACACCGCTTGGCACGGTGTAGAACTGCGGCGCGTCGGTGAACGTGAGGGTGTCGGCCGCGGCCCGTCCAGCGCCGACGCCAACCAACAGCCCGCAACCGAGGACGGCCGCAAGCAACCAACGCTTAATCTTGAGACGGACGAGCATGAGAAGGATCTCCCGTTTTGAGTGTGCGTTCGCGGCCCGAGCCACGAATCTTTCCTGCGCTCACCCCTAGTCCCGCGAACCCCATCAAACGTTACGCACGATCCTCGAGTTTGATGCGCACGCGGCCGGCGTCGCCGACCACGGTCAGTTCGGTGAGTGCTGCCATGCGAGAGATCCTTTCGGTGATCGGGGGTGCGGAAGCGTCGCGCATAGGGCGCTAGAGGCATCGATGCGTCTAGCGGCATGTGTGCCTCGTGAGCATCAGTGCGACCCGTCGCTGAACGCGATGCGCAGCTCGTCCGCGGCGAGCTGCCCGACAAGCAGGTCCCGCTGTCCGCTGCCGTGCAGCCGTCCGGTGATCAGCCGCAGCTCGCGCGGCCAGCTGAGCTGGTGGTCGAACCGCCCATCCGTGAGGAACTCGACCGGCACCACCCCCAACCTACCGGCGACCACGACCTCGAAGATCCGCCTCAGAACCCCTTAGCAACGATGTCGAAGCGAGCGGCGAACGAAGACCAGCCGAACGACGCAGCCTCGGATCGCCGCTTACACGAACGGCGACTAACGGTAACTGTTGGATTTCGCAGACTTGTGGTCGGAACCCCAAGTGGGTGCACATGGGGCGCGTGAACAGCGCGCGGCGGCTGCGCTACGCGCACTCGCTCGGCGTCGACAGCGTCGACGGGTCAAGCTGGGCGCGCTGGCGCGATGCCCTCCTCCCCTCCGCGCTCGCCGCCCTCGATCAGCCGCAGCTCGCGTTCGATCTGCACGAGCTGCCCTAAAGGCCCAGTGCTCGGGTTCGTGTCAGGAGCCGCAAGGTAGTGTCTACTAATCAGCGTTAGAGGACCCGTCACGGCACGTGGGCATCGACGTACTGTCGCTCGCACGAAACGAAGCGGCAGCGACGTGGATCCCCCGGATCGACGACCGCTGCTCGTCCAGAGGGAGAGCGGACCGAGGATCGCCCTGGCTCGCGCTCCCGCAGGGAAAGCCGAGCACGGCGAACCTCCTATCCGCGCAAGGCACGTCCGCAATCGCCGGGGACGTGATGTCCACCAGATGCCGGAAGCGGCGGGTCTTTCCCTTTTTCCGAGCCTTGGCTGCGAACAGCGTGACGTCACGCGATCCACTGGATGCTGGCGCCATGACCGTCGGTCCAGGCCACCGGGTGCCTGTCTCGAGTGAGGAGAAACCGGTCGCCTGTCGGCCACGGTGGGCGCGGTGGGTCGGTGCCGTCGATCAGCCCGTGGCCTTCGTTTGCCACCCATACGGCGTTCAGTCCGACGACCGTGTTGCCGAAGGCGGCACGGTCGGCCGGATCGGGGATGTAGGCCAGCACGGCGCTGTGGAAGATGACGAGGGTGGCGTCGGGTGGCGCGCGTCGTGCCAGAGCCGGCAGGTCGTAGCGCAAATCGCCACAAATCAGCGGCGGCGGGTCCGCGCGTGCCACCTCGACAGCGGCGCGCAGCAACTCCAATCGCTGGCCTTCACCGGGCCACACCAGCGCTTCCAACCAGGCGACCTGTCCGGCGTCGCGGACGTCGATGGGATTGAGGTCGAGCCCGGCGCGCCAGACTACCTCCACGTTTCGGGCGGGCAGCGGCGTCGAGCGGCTGGCGCGGCAGACGAACGTCGGCGGCTCAACGCCGACCGGCTGGGAGGGAGCCACGCGCTGCCCGTTGAACTCGTAGGCGTAGCGGTCAGGGAGGAGGCACAGGCCGGCCGCGGCGCCGACTTCCAGGAGCGCCAGCGGCTGCGGGAGCATCGCCAGCAGCGGCAGCAACGATGCGCACCGGGCCGGCTCGTTGGTCTGCGTGCGCCGCGCCAACATGACTGCCAGCACCTCCTCGCGACGCTCAAAGAACCAGCGGCGAAACTGCGGCCACCCGTCGGCGGTACCACGGAGGAATCGCACGCCGGCGAACAGGAGGTTGGGCTGTTGCTTGGCCTGCGGGAGTTCGGCGAGCACGCGCAGAAGCGCGCGATCCTCAGCGACCGCGCGGGCGAGTTCTTCGTACAGCGGCGACCGTCCACGTGTGTCCTCGGCCCAGCGCCGGTACGCCCCCGCCAACTGCTCCAACTGACCGCCGTCGACCATTTCTGCTCGGAAGTGTCGTCTCTGCGGGCCGGGTCGGAGAGTGAAAAGCGATCTGACCCATCTGGCGGCATCGGGATGAGCCAGAGCGGTGGGACTGGCGCCCACCGTTGTCATGGGATCAGGGTGAGAACCTTGGTGTGGCTGGGCCTCACGACGC
Organism: uncultured Solirubrobacterales bacterium; assembly: GCA_963709135.1. GTDB lineage: Bacteria > Actinomycetota > Thermoleophilia > Solirubrobacterales > Solirubrobacteraceae > Palsa-465. Next base: position 68,692 of record CAVPVI010000025.1, read on the forward strand.
CGAAGTGGCGCCGGTCGAGGGTGGCGATCGTGGTGAGGCCGAGCCGCTCGGCGACGGTGATCAGGCCGGAGTCGACGCCGCCGAGGTGCTGGTCGGCGTAGTGCTCGGTCAGCTCGGCGATGCGCGTCCAGTCGGCTCGGGAAAGGGGCTCGACGACGAGCTCGCCGTCGGCGACCGACCGATACAGCGCGGCTTCGGCGGCGGGCCCGAGCTGGCGGTCCAGTAGCCAGCCGGTCTCGGCGAGCACCGGCTCGGTCGTGATCAGCGGGCCCGGATGCGACTCGAGCAGGTCGCGGCAGGCCTCGTGCACCGGGTCGCTTCGGTCGGCCGCGGCGAGCAGCACGCCGGTGTCGACCAGCAGGGTCAGCGACCGAACCCTTCGGCGAGCATCTCCTCGGCTTCCGCCGCGGTGCGGCCGGAGGTGGACTCGCCGATCGCGACGAACCCGAGGCGCCGCCGGGTCGGGATGTGCTCGGCCAGCACGCGCGCGGCGAGCTCGTCAGGGGTCAGCGATTGGCGCGCGGCTTCCTCGGCGAGGAGCGCGGCGAGCTCGTCGGGCAGCTTCACGGTGATACTCATCGCCTGCTCAGTGTACGAGCCTGTCCGGCCAGAGCCCGCCAGGGCGCGGGGTAGCAACCCCGTCTTCTAAGACACCTTAGAGGACGGTTCCGTCCGGGTCTTCGTCTACTAATCCCGTCGTGGCAGCGTCACAACGGCGGAAATCCGCGTCTACTAACAAGCGCGGGGCGGCGGTAGGCGACGTCGACGCCGCAATCGCGCGGTATCTGGCGGATCTGGAGCGGGCGCCGTTGGCGGCCCCGACGCGGGATGCGTACGGTCAGCATGTCCGCGCCTATGGTGCCTGGCTGGGCGGACGGCCCGCGCCGGCGCTCGCGATCGGCGACCCGCGGGGGCGTGATTACGCGGCGCGGGACTTCAAGCGAAATTTGAAGGTCGATCGTGGTTGGAAGCCGTCGTCGGTGAACCTGGCGCTCGCAGCGGTGGATCACTTCAACCGGTTTCTCGGCCTGGGGCCGGCGAACGTGAATCGCGAGCCGTTGGCGCAGGCGGCGCCGCGCGCGCTGTCGACGGAGAAGCAACGGGCGCTGTTGCGGGCGGCCGAGCTGGCGCGACCGCGCGATGGGACGATCGTGACATTGCTGCTCTACACGGCGTTCCGCCTTCACGAGCTCGCCGCGCTCGACGTCGAGGACGTGTCGATCTCTCGGCGCGCAAGGGCATTGTGGTGGTCCGTTCCGGGAAGGGGACGCGTACCGGGAGGTGCCGCTCAACCGGCCATCCCGGGCCGCGCTGGAAGAATGGCTCAAGACGGGGTCGCGCCATCATCCTCGCGAAATCCAACGCTTAGTGTTTGTCGCCACTCGCTAATGACGGAACGCCTGCCCGCTGACTGAACCGCTCCACTCGGGAGCTCCGGGCAAGCTCGCCGGTGAAAGCGCGCCTACGATCGGCGGGCGACCCGTTGATCAGGCGGCGTCGGCCTCGCCCGGGTATTGGGGCGGCGCATCGCCGACCGCCGCCAGCACGAGCGGGTAACGCCGGCCGTCATCGGCGCGGATTGTCTTCAGGGTCAGCAGAACGCGCCACTCGTCGCCGAAATCGAACACGTAGGCCAGCTTCTTGCCCCGCAGCAATCGGGCACGGTCGAGCCGCGTCTCCGCAGATCGCTTCCGGGGCGGCTCGTCCGCGGAGGACACGGCCAGCGGACTCGGATTCTCGAACGAGGGATTCTCGAACGAGAACGGGTTGCAGAACTCGGTGCCGGCGCGGGGCCAGAACTTCGTCCCGAGCCAGAAGGTGTAGAGGTGATCGTCGTCCCAGCCGAACGCGGACTGCAGGGCGCGGTGCAGGTGCACGAACGTCTGGTCGCTACGCACCCCGATCGTCCGGCGAACGTCCGGGCATCCAACCAGGCGAGCGTCGAACTCGTACACCACTTTGGCCACGACCGGACCGTAGCGACCGGTCCGGACGGACCGGCGCCCGGCGCCCGGTTGTCTGACGTCCTGCGCGACTCAACCGCACTCATTACAGATTGCAGGCGTGGCCAGGTCGACATTCACGCAGTCGAGCGGGCCGGCTGATACTCAATCTACCCGCGGCCGAACGCGTCGGATTGATCGTCACCCTCCACCGAAATCGGGCGACGACGTGTCGCTCAAGGCCCAACGCCCCGGCCCCCGGCGCGACGTGGGTCGTTGGTAAGCCTGTAGTCCTCGACGGCCCGCAGTACCGCGTTGCGATCTCCCGCTTGGGAGACCCACTGGATTTCGAGGCTATCGGCATCGATGAGACCGATCACGCCACCAGCTGGGTTCACGGCACTCAGCAGCGACTCGGCGCTGCGGAACATCCCACGCTCGTCAAGCTCTTGCTGGGTGGTCGGTCGGACGGTCAGCATCGCGCCATCTTATTACTTGCCATCTGGACATTTCCCGCGCATTAGCAGGACGCGTGGGACCTCGCGCTGCCAGCTGACCACCATGAGCGGCAAGCGAGCAAGCGAGAAAGTGCCGAGAATGCGCGGAGACGGAGCAATCTCCGGCGTGAGCGGCAGATCTGGCGCCTGGCAGAGGCCCACGAGTCGCGAAGTTCCGACTCCAGCCATCGATGCGGAACCCAAGCGACTCCGGACAGGCAGCAGCAGCCCGCGAGCCCTTGCCTGAGCGACCCTTCGTTTGCGGGCTGGTGACACGTTTCTTACCAGCACCCCATCATCCGCACGCAATCCCAGTCGTCTGTCGCCCCGAGGCTGGGTGGCGACTAACAGCCGTTAGTCGCGGCCCGCGGCGTCTCGGCCACCGCTAATCGCCTCCAGGCGGCTCCGTTTGGCGGGTTCCGCCGCCGCGACAAATAGGTTAGGTGCCGTGTCGCGCGGCGAGCCCGCGAGCGCTTAGGCCGGTTTTCTGTACCAACAATCCCCTGACCCCAGGTCGACGTCAATGACCTCTCGGACCCGACCGAGCACGGCTTGCTCGTCGAGGCCGTCTAACAGGTCAGCCGGGTCACGAGCGAGGCGGTCTCGCACGGGGTCAAGAGCTTCGGGCCGATCGTGATCCACGTCCCGGTCGTGATCGCGATCGCCGACGTGCTGAGCGCCACGATCGCGCCGCTCGTCGACCTCCTGGACGACGGCGCCGAGGCCGACGACAGCTACTGATGCCTTGGTCCGCCGCTCAGAAAGTCGACCGGGACCGCCAGACACGGTACGGCCGATCAACCCCGAGGCCGCCCCAAGCCCTTATCGTGACTTTCCGTTCCGATGCTCCTCGAGGGCCTACACGCGCCCAAGCGCCGAGGATCGAGCCAACGCGATCAAGCCTGCTGCTCATCAATTCCACCTCGCCCCTCGCGCACAGGAACACAGGTCAGATCGTCCCGTCGCGCATAGGAACCCAGACAACCCGAGATGTTCGCGGTCCTCTGCGCCCGAGGAAGACGGGCAGACGTCGCAGCCCGGTGCCGGCGACGTCGACGCGCGACACGTCGCCGCTCGAGCATTGGCGGCCCGGTGAACATCGGCGTCTACCGGTGTGGATACTAGGACGAGGTTGGGACCGCGGCGAGCATCAGGTCGCGCACCTGCGCGTACTCCGCCGCGTCGAGGCCGACGTAGGTGCGCGGTGGCGCGATGCCCGTGTCCGCCAACATGGGCGCCTCCTGCGGGTCAAGCAGCAACACCGGGCAGATTGGCGCGCGCCATCCCCACTGACCTTCTCCGAGCTGCACTGGGTCGCCGGTGAGCACCACGATGCCGACCAGCGTGCCCCACCGCCGCGTAGTAGACGACCAGGTGTCCCGGACGCCAGGAGGCTGGATGAGGAGTTGACCAGACGTACGCGAGGAGGTCTGGCGCCTGACCGTTGCTGGCCATCCGCCAGTCGCGCTTGAGCGGGTCGTCGTGCTGGCCGATGGATTGCAGCCACACCTCCGTCGCTTTCGCGCCGCCGTAGCTCATCATGTGTAAAGGTCGACCTCGACCGACCCGTTGGTGCATTGCGCGTAAGGCGGGCCGTCTGGCGGAAATGAGCAACCGAAGCCCTCCGCAGCGACTGGCCCGCCCGAACTGCCTGGGGCCTGACCAGCGGAAATGGCAACGGCCCGGGCGGTCACACAGGAAGCTCCCACGACAGTGATGTTGGAGAAGTGCTTGGGGTCCCCCTCCGCAGCCGACGGGTCGCTGAACGGGCCGCACGACACCGCACTCGTCGTTGCCGTCGCGGTTGGCGCCGGTGCGGCGCTGGCCGCAACGTTCTGCGATTGGACCTGACTCCAGTAGTTCGAGTCGCAGCCGCTCGCAGGGGTCGATTCGAGGCAGGGCGAGCCTACCCAGTAGACGGTGCCATCCGAATGCACGTTGTAAAGGGTCGTCAACGCGTTGCTGTCCTGCCCGTTGACGGTCGATTCTTCGATGCCGCCGCACATGTAGTCGTTCGCGGGGAACCCGGAAGTCGCTCCGGCGGGCGCACATAGCGCCTGGGCAACCACGTAGCCGGTCTTCTGCCCAGCGCTCTTCAGCTGTGATTCGTACTCGTTGAAGAGCGCTGCGTCTACCGCTTGGACGTTCAAGGGGTCGGTAATCGTCACGCCGGTAATGAGCTGACCGCCGGTCTGCGTGCTGCACTCGGTCGGGTTTTGACACGTGGCCGGACCGCTCGCCGGTGGCGCTGTCGACGATGTATGGGGCGAGGGCGTGGGCGTGCTGGACCCGCAAGCACCGAGCGCGATGCTCGCGCTGGCCACCACCAGAGCGACGGAGAAACTACCCCAGCTCATCTGAATCGTCTCCCGCGGCGCTGTCTTGTTCCGAGCGCGTATCTAAGCGCTTCCAGCCGGTGCTTGCACTCGCGCCCGAGAAGCTGCGAGCGCGACGAGCTTGACCGGGGGGTCCGGAGAGGCTCCTTCTATCAGTCGAGCTGGGGTGCCGTTAAGGACCGTGACTGAAACGACAAAAAGGGGCCCCGGAATGGTCGGCCCAGTGGTCGGGTCGGTGACACCAGGGGCAAAGTACGGTCAGCCGGCGCGTTGGATCGCTCGGTAGACGGTCGAGCGGGCGACGGAGAACAGCTCGGCGAGCTCGGCGCTGGTGTGCGAGCCGGCGCGGTGGAGATCCACGAGATGCGCTTCTTGGCTTGGACTGAGCTTCGGCTGTTTGCCGCGCAACCGGCCGCGAGCCCGGGCGACCTTCATCCCCTCCCGCGTGCGCATCTTGATCAGATCCGCTTCGAACTCGGCGACCATCGCCAGAACGTTGAACAGCAGCCGCCCGACTGGATCGGTCGGGTCGTGGACAGATCCGCCGAGGTTTAGCTTGACCTCACGCGCGGTCAGCTCGTCGACGATGTCGCGCGCGTCCGGCAACGACCGGGCGAGCCGATCGAGCTTTGTCACCACCAGCATGTCGCCATCACGGCACGCCGCGAGTGCTTCGCGTAAGCCTGGCCGGGCGCGGGTGGTGCCGGTCATGCCGTGATCGACGTAGATCCGCTCGGGCTCAACCCCCAACGCGGCGAGCCCGTCACGCTGCGCAGTGAGGTCTTGCTCGTCGGTCGACACACGCGCGTAGCCGATCCGAAGTCCGGTCACCTCGGGGAGTGTCCCATATAAGGGACCATCACCGGGCATTTTCTCGGGCGGGTCTTACGGGACACCCTCCGGCCAGGCGGCATCGAGGACGCCCGATCGGCTGGGGGTGTCCCGTAAGCGGGATCCACTTACGGGATGCCTCGCCGCCGACACGGCATGATCACCGGCGCGTGGATACGCACGGATTCCACGACGGGGGTCCGGCCCGGGTTCGACGTGAGCTACTCGCGGATTTCGGCGGGAGGTTCGCCATAGGCGACGGAGAGCAGGGGCGCGCCGGTCAGGGCCCATCGGATCCGGGGGTCGGTCGGTTCCCAGCCTCGCTGGCTGCCCCGAGGGCGGACTAGTCCGTTCAGGTGCAGGCGAACCATTGCCTTGGCGACTTCGCTACCGGGGATCTCCGGGGTGGCCTGATAAGGGCCCTCGCCGCGCGCGACGGCGGCGAGCAGGTGGCTGCCTAGTCGGTGCACGCTGCGGGCGTGCTCGATCGCGCGGCGCGCTAGGTCGTGGTGTCGCTCGCTGACGGTAACGATCGCGTACTCAACCAACGCGGCCGCGCGCTTCTCCGAGTATCCCTTCGGGAGATCCGGGTCGATCTGGCGACGACCGGTAGTGAGCGCGCGCAGCTCGGTGAGGACCTCGATGGTGCTGGCGGGGTGTCCGCCGGTGTGGGTGACCACACGCTCACACCACGGAAGCGGCATACCGGTGGCCATCGCGAACTCCTCCGCGGTAGGGGCCTGCACGGTCAGCCAGCGCCCGAACAGGTGGTAGGCGCTCTCGGTGCCGCTAGCGAGCTCCTGTGCGGCCGGACAAGTCGTGACGACGACATGGAGGTTGTCCAAGTGCTGTCCGGGCGCGCGGATCGACCAGAGCAGCGCGGCGACGTCAGGGGAGCGGAGGCCGGCCGCCGAGGGAGTTTCGAGGTGATCGATGGCGAGAATCATCTCTCGCTGGCGAGCCAGCGCGAGGGTGGCCTGCAGCGGGGCCTGCAGCGCGTCGTCGCGGCCGATTCCGTCGGGAGGCTGCGAGGCCTGGGCCAGCGCAGCCGTCTCGGGCCCGAGCGCGCCGGGCAGAGAAAGCACCGCCGAGCGGGTGCTCCTTGGCCACATGCTGCGATCCAGCGCGTGCAGGTGGGAGATGGGTACCGAACCGACAGCGGCCCGAGCGAGCTCAAGCGCCCACCGCCAGGCCAGCCGGTTCGGTGACCACGCGCCGTCCAGATCCAGCTTGACGATCGCCCACTGCCGGCTGGCGAGATGGCGCAGCGCCGCGTTCAGGATCCCGGTCTTCCCCAGCTCGGCCTCGCCGACCAGCCCCGTGAAGGGCTGCTCGGCGATCGTCTCGATGACCTGGAGCAGCAGGTCCCGTCGCGCAATGTCGAGCGTGACGGTGTTGCCAATTGGCTCTGGTGCGGCGAGGGCTTCGATGGAGGTGCTGTTCATGCTGGCAGGTCCCAGGAGGGGTGGCGGCGGGCGTCGTTGACGGCCTGCTCGACGGTGGCCATGGTGACCTGGTCCTGCTCGAGCCAGTCGAGGGTGTGCTGGCAGATCAGCATCGTCGGTAGGGGCAGCTCGTGGCTGTAGTAGAGGATCTTGTGGATCGTGTCCACGTCGATCGCGATTCCGGCCTGGGTATAGCGGTCACGCAGCCCAGCCACCCAGTCCTCGCGACTGATCGGTGGCAGGGAGCGGCGGATCCCCAACCCGTGCAGCGCCGCCTCGGGGGTCTCGAAGAGCGCGACCAGAGTGTGCTTCTCGCTGCCAGAGAAGACGAAGGCGACGGTGGAGTCGACGCGCTTGATCGTCGCCGCGAGACAGCGTTGAACCGCGTTGCTGTCCGACCAGGTGGCGAGTTCCTGCGCCTCATCGAGCGCGATCACTGTCCGCGCGTTGGTGGCGTGGCCGCGCGCGTCAAGCGCCCTGAGGGCGCTGTCGAGGGTCGCGTCGTCGCGGAGGTTGAGAGCCTGGGTGATCGCCTCCACCGCAGCGGCCTCGTCCTGCAGGCCGAACAGATCCGCTGCCTTGGCCAGGCCCTCACGGGCCGGCTGACGCAGGTGCGCGAGCGCGCCCCGCCTAGCGAGCGCTGCAATCCTGAGTCCCGCTTTCTGCTGGGTGGCTTGAGCGAGCAGGAGCTGGGCGAGCTTCCTTGAGCTGGTGATGCCGTCGCGCAGGTCGACCGAGAGCACCAGACGACCGTCCTCCGGCTCGCGCAGGGCGCGGTTAACCATGGCGAGGAGAACACTCGACTTTCCGAGGTGGCGGTCTTCGGCAAGGAGCTGCGTCTCGCCGCCGAGAGCATGGGTCGTGACCTGGTCGATCACCCGGGAACGACCGATCTGCAGATCCTCGGCGATCGCGCCGCCGGTGGGAAAGAGGCCCACACGCAAGGGTCCTGATAGGGGCATAATGGCACCTATTATAGTGGCATGAAAGCACCTATAGCAGCGGTGTGTGCGATGTTATCTGAGTGGGAATCCACAGTCGGAAGGAGTCCCGCTCGGCAGCCTTGAATAGGTAGCGAGAAACACCACGCCTGAGCGGCCGGCGTTTGCACCTCACGGGAGAGAAGTCAGGAAGCCCACTGCGGTGTCAAGGGGCTCGAGCACTGGTCTTCCGTCGACGTGCTGCTGGTAGTAGACGTCTCGCTGGTGGGATTCGGGCTTGTCGGGGAGCGGCAGCGACGAGAACGGCATCCACGTGAAGGCGGGCACGACGGGCCCAGGTGTGATGACGGTCGTTCCGGCCGCGCTGTGGGTGTATCTGAGCGTCGGGGGAGCGTCACGAGCTCTGCTGATGCGGCGAGCTGGTGTGTGAATAGATTGCGCGAATAGATCAGGCCAGCCAACGTCCGGCCTGGCATCGACCCGTTGCGCTGCGCGAAGTACACGGGGTCTGACAGGCGTTTCCGGTGAAGCTCCTCGAGCGAGAAGCACCACGCCAGGACCTCGCCGAGACTAGCGACGGCGGCGGGTGTATCCGGGGAGCGGATGCCCTCTCGAAAAACGGTCGAGCGCCGCTCTGAGCCCGTATTCGCCGAGGTCGCGGTCGTTCATCTGACGGCTGATGGTAGGGGGGTCCACGAGGTTCGTGTTCCGGATGGATCGCGCTCTTCATCCCTGGGCGGCCAGGAGTCGGGTGCACGAAAGGGATGTTCTGTCAGGAGTCGAGTGCACAATCGCGCGCGCATGGTCGCCGGTCGACAGCCAACGCTGGTGATGTCGGATGAGACGCCGGACGCGGAGCCTCGCAGCGCCCTGTGAGCCTGTACTTTGGCTGTACGCCATCTACGTCTGACTGTGGGGTCCCCGGTTTTGGCGTTGCTCACGCATCGTTCGCCGTCTCGGCGCTTTGAGCTGCCCTGGGTTTGACGGAGACCTGATTTCGAGGATTCTGTCCTCGGGAAGGGAATTCCGTGTCATGGGAAGACCGTCGAAGTATCCGCAGGAGTTGATGGACCGCGGTGTGCGGCTGGCGTTGGAGTCCGGGCGTCCGATTGCGCATGTTGCTAAGGACTTGGGGATCGGGCCGGAGGTGTTGCGTAAGCGTGTGCGTCAGGCGCAGGCCGACGCCGGTGAGGGTGGCGAGGTCCCGACCAGCCAGGAGCGTGAGGAGGTTCGCAAGCTGCGCAGAGAGAATCTGGAGCTCCGCAGAGCGAACGAGATCTTGAAGTCCGCGAGCTTGTATTTTGCTCGCGAGCTCGACCCGGACCGATCGAAGTGAGTGCGTTCATTGATGAGCATCGCGAGCGCTTCGGGGTTGAGCCGATCTGTGAGACCCTGGGCGTGTCGGTGTCCGCGTACTGCCAGCTTAAGACCGGGCAGCGGTCCGCTAGAGCGGTCGAGGACGAGCGCCTCGTAGGCAGGATTGAAGAGGTCCACAACGCCAACTATGAGTGCTACGGGTACCGGCGGATGGCCGCGGCGCTCGTGCGCGAGGGCGAGACGGCGGGGCGTGACCAGGTCGCGCGTGTGATGCGCGAGAACGGTATCCAGGGCGCCAAACGCCGCGGGAAGCCGTGGCGGACCACGATCGCTGATCCGCAGGCGCAGAAGTCCCCGGATCTCGTGAACCGTGATTTCACCGCGGGCGCGCCGGATCGCTTGTGGGTCGGGGACTTCACGTACCTGCGGACCTGGGAAGGAAGGTTGTTCTTCGCGTTCATGATCGACGTCTTCTCACGGATGATCGTGGGGTGGCAGATCGCCAGCCATATGCGCACCGACCTCGTCCTGGACGCGCTACGGATGGCGCTCGCGACCCGCCAGCCCGGCGCGGAGCTCCAGCTGGTGCACCACAGCGACCACGGCTCGCAGTACACCAGCATCGACTACACCCAGACCCTCGAGGATCACCTCGTGCTCGCGTCGCTGGGCAGCGTCGGCGACGCGTACGACAACGCTATGGCGGAGTCGTTCGTGGATTCCTACAAGACCGAGCTGATCGCCGACCGCGTCTGGCGCACCCACAGCCAGCTCGAGCTCGCGACCTTCGAGTACGTCGCCTGGTTTAACCACGTGCGCCTGCACTCCTCGCTCGGGAACCGCCCGCCGGCCGAGCACGAGCGCGACTGGTGGGCCGCGCGCGGCGCACAATCCGGCAGCGACCGCGAGTCCAGCGCCCGCGAACACGCTGGCCGAGCCATCGCCCACCGCGCTGGCCGAGCCAGCCCAACTCCCCGTCGAGAGGTCGACCGCACGATCACGGGGGCGATCCCGATGGTCTGCATCACCTAGCCGTCAGCCTCCTTGCCCCTCCGGTACAAGCCCGTCTCACGCGTCCCGGGATATCGCCGACGGCCGGTTGGCGGTTGGGCGAGATTCCCCTGCCACGACTCGGCATCATGGTCGCGCGTGCCGCCGGGCCGTAAAGGTCGGGCCTTCGGCCCGCGCTTCGCGCGCCGCTGACGCGGCTCCCTTGACTGCCCGGCGGTCACGCGCGGTGCTCCGCCGAAGTCGAGACAGGGAAAGCCTGTCGCCGGGTCCCGGGACCCCTTTTCGCTGCAACACCCCCGGCGAAGAGCGCGGAAGGGAAACGTCGAGGAGGCAAAGCGATGTTGACGACACCGCCTAACACACCATCATCAATCAATTGACTCACTGTCTATAATCCTTAACCTACAAACGAAGTCTCCGTCGAACCCAGGCCATTTCACACGCGCACCGCGCCCGCCCGCGCCAGCGACGCGCACATCGCCGTCGTTGGCCACATCACCGCCTGCGAGCTGCGCCATCACCTGACCGCGCTCGAACTCGCGAACGGGCTCGCGAACCGGTTTCTGCTGGTCAGCTGCCGCCGCACCCGGCTGCTGCCCGAAGGCGGCGCCAACGACCCGCTCGCCGGCAGCGACCTACCGCGCCTGCTCGCCGCCGCGATCAAGCAAGCCCGCACCGCCGGCCGGCTGCGCCTCGATCAGCAAGCACGCGAGCTGTGGCATCACGCCTACACCCAGCTCGCGCACACCACCCAGCCAGGGATCGCCGGCGCGCTCTGCGCCCGCGCCGAAGCGCACACGATCCGCCTCGCGCTCCTCTACGCGCTCACCGACGGCAAACGCCAGATCAACACCGAACACCTCCAAGCCGCGCTCGCCCTCTGGGACTACGCCGCCCGCTGCGCCAGCTGGGCGCTAAAAGACGCCAGCGGCGACCCCCTCGCCGAACAGATCCACGCCGCCCTGGCAAACCATCCCGCCGGCCTGACCCGCACCCAGATCTCAGACACCCTGCAGCACAACCAGCCCACCCAAGCAATCCAGCGCGCCCTCGACACGCTCGCTCTCGCCGGCCGCGCGACCCGCACCCAGACCCCCACCACCGGGCGCCCCGCCGAGCTCTGGACCGCCATACCCCAACCGACCGCCTAACCCGAACCAACCCCACCGACACCATGTCGATCACGCTCAGCACGATCGGGTCCGCCAACATCACCATCGACGTTCGACCTTCCCCGTTCCAAGAGGCGACCGGCGGGGTCTTGATCTCCTACCGTCTCCACGATCAGCGCCTCACGTTCACGCTGACCGTGCAAGAAGCCAGAGCGCTGGTCGCCGAGATCATCCAGCAGCTGACCAGACCACCACCGTGGTGAGCGACGCGAAGACCGTCAACACCGCCTCGCTCCCCGTCCCCCCGCCTCGCTCACTGACACCCGGCACGGGGTGTCGCCGCGAAAGTCCCGGGACCGCGCGCGCTTGATCGGATTGGCGACAGGCTCCCCTGCCTCGACCTCGGCGGAGCATTGCGCGTGACCGCCGGGCAGTCAAGGGAGCCGTGTCAGCGGCGCGCGAAGCGCGGGCCGCAGGCCCGACCTTGACGGCCCGGCGGCACGCGCGAACATCATGCCGAGTCGTGGCAGGGGATCCCGCCCACCAAGCCAACGGCCCGCGCCACCACCATCCGCCCCGGAACCACGAACACACACACGGCCAACCCACGACCCCGACTTATTTCGTTTCTTCGTGCATCCCCCTCATCCCGAACCACCGTGACGCGACGTGCCGAAAGTACTCGACGCTCAACAACCGCCCGCGCTCCTCACAAATCAGCCACAGTTGACGGCATTTCCGAGCAGCCGCTGAGTTTGGAGAACATGCTCGTGGGTTACTGCAACGTTGGTCGTAGCGGCACGCGCTACCATTCGCTACATGTCTCAGCCACTTAGTCTCCGCCTGCCCGAAGCGACTCTCGACCGGCTCGGCGTTCGGGCGCGCAGCCGCAGCGTCGCGCCGCGCACGCTTGCACAGCGTTACGTTGAGGAAGGGCTCAGAGCAGACGAGCATGCGTTGATCCGGTTCGTGGACGGTCCTGCGGGTCGGCGGCCACGGCTCCAGGGCACTGGCCTTGATGTCTGGGAGGCCATTTCGGTGGTCCGCGACAACGACGGCAACGAGCGAGCCGCGGCGGAGTATCTACGGATCCCGCTCGGCTTGGTCCAAGCGGCGGTCGCTTACTACGGCGCGTATCAAGACGAGATCGACGAGTGGATCGAACTCAACGCGCGGGAGAGCGAGACGGCACATGCGGCCTGGATCGCCGGGCAGCAAGCCATCAAGCGTTGAAGCTCTTGCTCGACGAGATGTTCTCGCCGCTCGTCGCGGCCGAGTTGCGCGCCCGGGGCCATGACGCGGTTGCGATCAAGGAGCGCGACGAGTGGCAATCGCTGTCGGATCCCGATGTCGTTGCGCTTGCGCGGCCTGAGCAGCGCGCTGTCGTAACGGCCAACATTCGCGACTTCCGCCCGCTGCACGCCGAGCTTGTCGCAGCCGGAGGCGAGGGCCACGCGGGCATGGTGTTGGTTCCCACGAGCGTCCGGATCACCAGAGCCGCGACCGGCCAGCTGGTCGCGGCGCTCGAAGCCAGGCTCGCCGAGTACCCCGGCGATGGAGGCCTCGCCAACGGTGAGACGTGGATCTGAGCGGTGATGTACATCGCTGCCGCGAGCCTGCGATCAAAAGTCTCGGTGCAGGCGGTGCCATCTGGCCCCGCGCCCGGCGCCTTCGACTCTGAGAGCGCCCGCCTTCTTGAGATCCCTCAAGACAATGTGCAGCGGAGAAATCGCGCCGGACAGATGCTGCTAGGAGCTGCTCGCGTGCGGACGTCGTATCGTGGCGGTCATGAGTAGTCGCTCCGCGCTTCCGCCTGAGCATCTCGTCGCGGAGCTCGTCGGCTTGCTCGATGAGGCGCCTGAGATCGACGATCCGGCTGATCTGGAGATGATCGCGGGCACGCTGCTGCTGCCGATCTCGATGCCCGAGGTCCCAGAGGCTGCGCGGCGTGTCGTCGTCGATGCGGTCGCGGCGCGCGCTGATCCGATCGCGTTCGCCACGTTGACCGCGCTGGCGGTGCTTGCGCCGACGCCGCTTGCGGCGTATGCGCACGAAGCCGCGGTGCGCCTTGCGGCCCTCGGGGTCACGCATCCGGCCGCTGGCCAGATCGGCACGCTGTCGGTGCGATCGGTCGCCGGCGGCGGGGATGGCGACGCGGAGATGATCGTCGCGGTGCTCGCGCGACCGGGCAGCCGTGACCGGCAGGTGCTCGTGCTCGGGATCGACACGGCAACTGATGCGCTCGTCGAGTGCATGCTGACGCCATCGATGCCGCGGCGTGAGGCGGAGCAGTTGTCGCGCTCGGCGGCGAACGATCTGGACGCGCCGGCGCTTGTGCCGATACCGGATGGCGAGTTGGCCGCGCGCGTCGTCGCCACGGCCATGTCCGCTCGAGACCTTCACATCGCGCTCGGCTCGGACGTTGCGCCGGTCCTGCCGGTCATCGCTCGCGCGCTCACCGGCGCCGCCGACGGCATCGCCTGGCCCGAGACTCTTGCTCCGTGGGAGGAGGACGACGAGCAGCTGTCAATCCGCGACGGCACGCTGGACCGCGAGGAGGTGATCGAGGAGCTGTGTCGCGAGCTCGAGGAGCACGTCGACGCGCACTGGCCGCCGACGAGCCCGGTCCGGCGCCACGCGGCCGCGGTCGGGCGCGCGATGTTCCGCTGGCGGGCCACCACCGGCGAGGGCTATCTCGGGCGCTGGGAGATCGTCGATCTTTCGATGTTCCTCCTCGGGCACGTCCCGTCCTGTAGCGAGCTTGACGTCGGGGCGCGCGCCGCAGCGCCGGATTGCGCGCTCGCTGTGATCCGCTTTCTCGCCGCCCGCGGGAGCCTCAGCGGCGACTCGCTGCCGGACCTCGAGGACGCATGCGCGAAGCTCCGCGCTCACGCCCGGTCCCACCGCTCGCCCAGCGGCACGGGCCAGCGGGCCGCCAAGCGCAGGGCGCAACGCTCCGCCCGCAAAGAGAACCGCCCTCGCTAACCTGACCCATCTCTGCTCATCGCTTTACGGTTCCCCCAAACGCATCTCGTTGGGCATTCTGAATCGAGAATGCCCAACGAGATGCGTCGCCTTGTGGCTGACGGTCAACGCACGTAAGCCCACATTCGGACGACTAACGCATCTCCTTGGGCACTCTCAGCGGAGAATGCCCAAGGAGATGCGTTAGGGGGTACGGTTCTATTAGGAAGTAAAGCGACTGTCCGTCCGGGCGCGAGTGATCAGCCTGTGGCGCCGGCCGCGCTAGCCTCCGCGTGATGCCCTTCGACGGTCACTACGATCGAGACGCCGACATTGCCTGGATCGTTCTGCCTGGCTTCGACGGCGAGCACGCCGTCGGCCATCAAGAGCCATGGGGAGTACGCGAGACAGACGAGCGCACCGCCGATCTCGTCGCACTCGAGTTCTGGAACGCCACCAGGCAGCTGCCCGCAGCGCTGCTCGATGCGCTTCCCACGCCCCGGACCCACCAACCCGTCTGACCTCGCATGCTCGACGTGGGGTCGGGCGGACGGTCTGTGATTCGACCGACGCGCCCTACGTAGAACAAATCGTGCTACATCTGCGACGTGGCTCGGTCCTTGCACGTGCGCTTGGATGACGACTCCGCCGCTAGTTGCGCCTGGAGTGTCCATCGTGAGCGGCGCTCGTAAGGCTGCGGCGCGTGAAGAGCTGGAGTTCGGCGGCACGCACCCGCGGCGCCACCACGGCGCCAGATGAGACCCTGTTGATTCGGAAGCCCAGCACTGCGGCGGACCTCGATGCGGCGCTCGGCGGACGGAGCGACAGCGTGATTGTCGTTCTGCGCTTTGCTTCCGGGCCGCCCGCTTTGCGGGCTGGGCGGCCCGGCACAGCGCTCGGTTTCAGGTCCGCTGCGGACCGCCCGCGATGCTGGGCAGCCGACCGGCCAGCGGTTGTCCTTTGATGGTCGTGGGCGGGCGTGTGTCCTCGCTCGAGGGCGACGGACACACTCGGGTTGCCCCCGCACGTCTTCGGCTGGGGAGCCTTCGATTGATCTTCAACGGGTGCGCTGTCTGCGCGAAAGGCACCCGAGCGTACTCGCACCCTCCAGCTCGCCCGCCGTCAAGCGCGGTTCGCCACCCGCCGGAAAGAGCGCTCGGCAGGTGACCGCCGGCCACGACTTCGCGCGTGCCTCTGGATTCCAAAATGCCGAAAAGTGCTGCGAGCTTGGGGTCCTTGACCATGGCGTGTCGCAGCCTCGTCCGGGCGATCATTGCCACGGCGCGCTCGCGCCGCCCGCAGAGCTTGCAAACAGCGCGAATCGCGTGTCCGAGCGGACAATCCTTCGCGTCGAGCGCCGGATCGTCCGTACCGGCTCGAAAATCGACACCGAACGGACAAACCACCCAAGCGCGCTTCGAATCGTCCGCCCGAGCACGCCCGAGCGAGCGCGTGTAAACGCGTTGCGGGTTTGCGCCGAGCCCATGGTGCGCACCAATCTCGACTCGAGGATCGCTGATCGTGACCACCAACCTCCCGTTCGGCGAGTGGACCAACGTATTCTCCGACCCAAGGCTCGCCAAAGCCGTCGTTGACCGAACACGCACAAACGCTCACAATCGTGGCTAGTCGTGGAGACGCTAAGGCACTCGCTCCGCTCGGGCCTCCGCGTCCGCGCTGCTGTCCGGAGCCGGGTCTACCTTCCCGCCTGTCCTATCCATCACCGGCAGCGACGTGGCCGGTGACCGGGCTGATTTGTGTCTGACTCTTCCGATGCGTAGGACGAGATTTATCAATGCGATGCCCCCAAGTACGCCCAACTCGTCGTACCAGAAGCCAGCAAAACCCGAGCCGCGAGCTGCATGGATGATGATGCCGGCAGTCATTCCCACGAAGACCGATACGCTGCATGCAACTGCGCTCCGCACCGATACTGGCCAGCGGCTATTTCGCTTTGGTTGCGACTTAGGTTCCATTTGAATCTCCAGCCAATCAGTTACGGATGCACTTCACGCCCCAGTTCCACGGCAACACGCCAATCCGGAGGTAATCGGAAGACGGGCACGTGCCGTTATTGATCAGAAAGCCTTCAGCTATTGACAAACCCACGGAGCAAGTGGCGCCTCCAACGAGGCTCTTGGCTCCCGGCGCAAGGCATAGAGCGACAGCATATATACACGACATGCGTCTTGTCGGTGTTGAACCATTCCGCGAGCCCGGGAAATCGCCGATCTCGCACCCATGTCCAGACCGCGGTATCAACAAGAGCGGGCCGCTCGAGCCGAGCCGGTTGGGGGCCGCTAATCCGCTGTGGGACGGACCGCGTCCTCCCGGGTCGTCCACGCAATTGCGCTCCGCGGCGCCATCGCGCTTGAGCAGGATGGCCAAGCCGAGGGGCGCAAACGCGTGAGTTCTTGCTCACGGTCGCCGACGGAGCGTCAGGGCTGGATCTCGAGTCGCTTCGTACCGTTCGAGACCGCGCATGGCGCTCAGCTGGGGCACCGGCCCACTGGTCATCGACACCTCCGCGTGGGCCCGCGCATCTGGCTTCAGCAGCCAATGGATCGCTTCCGCCGGCAGCATCTCTTAGCAGCATTCGTCGAGGACGTTTCGCGTAGCTACGCGCTCGTCGGTCAGATCAGAGCGGGTTGACGGGCATCTTCGCGCGGACGTAGGACGCGTGGCCCGACGCGCTCGCGCGGCCGGCCGGCCGGCCGGGGGGCGTCCCACACCGCGGCGTCCCCGGCGGTGAGTCGGCACATCACGAACCTGGGCGGACCGGCATCACAACTCAAGTCAGCGGTGCCGTCGAAGCGCTCCGCCACGACCACTGCCGGCGCCACAAGCCTCAATGGTCATAGGCGCGGCCGCGTGGGAGCACCCGCGCGATCACGATTGTGAGCTTGCGATCATCGCGTTCAAACCGCACGCGCCAGTCGCCAACCCGCAGGCGATACTCGCCCGATCCGCGCAATCGCTTTATATCGCCCGCCAACTCGGCGCCTTGGGCGAGGCGCTCGATCGCGCTCAGGATCCGGTCGCGAGTCGGTGGATCGATCCTCCGCAGATCCTTCCGGGCGCGATCGTCAACAACGATCCGCCAGTACGCTTCGGTCACGCCCGGCCAAACTCGCTAAGCACATCCTCGAGCGGGACCGGCTGAATGCCGTGCTCGCGATCGGTCCGGGCGGCCTCGACCGCTTCGCGCTCTTCCTCGGACTCCGGCTCGTCATCGAGCGGCGCGTGATCAAGTACCCACGCGACCGGGTCACCGGACGCCTCAGCTAGTGTCCGAAGCGCCGCCGCCGCCTCATCCTCAGTCATCGTCTCAACTGCCTGGCGCAGCCGCTCCTTCGTCGTCATGAAGCCACGGTAATCGATTGTCCCAGACCCGTCCACGCAGACCCGGCGAGTACGCCGTCTGAAGACCCTCAACGGCGCGACTAACGCCCTAGCCTTGAGTTTCGTCCGGCGGCGCCTCCGACACCGGCTCGAGCGCCTGCGCAAGACCGGGGCGCTCGCGCGCTGGCCGCGATCGCCACCGGTTACGCGGCGGCTTGCCGCAGCGGGCCGTGGCGTCGCAGCGTGGGGGAGAGCATCACCGTGATCTCGCGCGAGGCGCTTGCATCGCGGCGGCGATCTCGGCGGGCTGCGCGCGCAGGCCGAGCGAGTTCGTGTAGGGTTGAACAGATCGTCCAGTTCGCGGCTGCTCTCACGCTTCAGGAGGCCGGCAGGTCCCCACAGCGTTTGGGGTCGGAGGTCCGTCCATCAGCCGCCCGACGAGTACGTCGCCGGGCTTTGCCGAACGGGAGATGCCGTGGCTGATCACGCGCACCTGACATGCCCACCGGTGAGGTTATGCAGTTCGATCCAGCGGCCAGGCATCGCTCGCAACGGGCGGTGTTTTGGTTGATCTCCAGCGGGTCTGGGCGGTCATCGCCACGGTGCGGTCGCGCCGCCCGCGGAGCTTGCAAACAGCGCCAATCGCGTGTCCGAGCGGACAATCCTTCGCGTCGAGCGCCGGATCGTCCGTACCGGCTCGAAAATCGACACCGAACGGACAAACCACCCAAGCGCGCTTCGAATCGTCCGCCCGAGCACGCCCGAGCGAGCGCGTGTAAACGTTGCGGGTTCGCACCGAGCCCGCGTGGCGCACTAATCTCGAATCAACCGTGTGCGGTCGACAGAGGCGATGACGATCGTTGCTTCGCGTGAGCCGTACCGGGCTCGGAAGGGCAGTGCGAAGTCGGCGAGGCGCTTGCTGTCCTGGCCGACGGCGTCTCGTCGGGCGTGGACTGTGCCGTTCAGCCAGCGTCCGGCCAGCGGATGCTCGCGGCGAGCTCGTTCGCGCCCAGTTCGATCAGCGCGCTGCGTTCCGTGTGCCGGTATTGACCATCCTCGAGCGTGAGCCAGTCGATTGAACGCTTTTGCGGGTCGACGACGAGGATCTCCTCGACGCCGTGTGCAGCGTAGAAATTGAGCTTCTGCCAGGTCTCGTCGTCCGGCGAGACGATTTCGATCACAAGCGCGGCTGTCGCGGCGTACGTACCCCAGCCCGGATGCCGGTGCAGTCCTCCGTCAGGTACGCGGTAGTCGTCCGCGTCGCCCAGGTTGAATTGACCGCTCAGCAGGAGTGAGGTCCTGTCGGCCGGCGCGCCGAGCAGGCGAGGGAGTTGCCACTCGATCAGCGCGTGCACGTCGCCGGGCCCGGGAACCATGTGCAGCACACCCCGCCACACCTCGTCGAAGCGATCGGCGCCGATACGGCGACGGCGCTCGAGGACCTCGGCGATCTCGGCGGGGGCCGGATCGATGAGCAGCGTGCGCACGACCACAGCGTACAGAGGCAGCCGTGCTCAGTGCCGGCGACGCAAGTAAGGAAGCATGGATGGTTTCAACTGCACGAATCGCGTGAGGCGGAGCAGTTGTCGCGCGCGACGGCGAACGATCTGGACGCGCCGGCGCTTGTGCCTATGCCGGACGGCGAGCTGGCGCGCGCGTCGTCGCAACGGCCAGGTCCGCTCGAGACCTTCACATCGCGCTCGGCTCGGACGTTGCGCCGGTCCTGCCGGTCATCGCTCGCGCGCTCACCGGCGCCGCCGACGGCATCGCCTGGCCCGAGACTCTTGCTCCGTGGGAGGGGGACGACGAGCAGCTGTCAATCCGCGACGGCGCGCTGGACCGCGAGGAGGTGATCGAGGAGCTATGTCGCGAGCTCGAGGCACCGCTCCGCCGCAAAGAGAACCGCCCTCGCTAACGCGAACAGCCACGCGTTGACCGCAAAGAGGCCAGCTGCGTCCGGATGAGACGCTGACGGCGAGCGCGATCCGCTGGCGAATCTGTCCGAGTTGGTCGGTGGTGACCCGGCTTGCCGTGGACTGAACCTTGCGCAGAGCCACGCTGTTGACGTGGTGCGACAGGGCCCACGAGACGGCGCTCATGCCGTTCTCGGGCGTCGGGTCAATCCTGACCGTCGGATCGGCGTGCGCCAACCGCTCATCGTTTGTGACGGCACCACGAGCATCACTGGGTAACCCGGGAACAGGTAGCTGTCCTCGACGATCACGCCGGGGCGCAGCGCGCCCGGCTCGGGGTGCTGAGCGCCCCGCCAGTCCACGATCACGATGGTGCCGGCGTCTGGGCGACTCACGCGGGCAACGGGCCGGTCCACTCCGGCCAGTCCTCGCCGTCACCGCCCAGCAGCTCTGCCTCGGCCTGCGCGTCGGGGTCGGCGCCGATCGCGGCGACGACCCGCTCGGTTTCCGCACGGACTCGCTCGGTGCGGATGCGCCGGGCCTCGCTCTCGGCGAGCCGCCGGACGTAGGTGCTGATGCCCTGACCGGCGGCCTGCGCGGCGGACTCGAGGGTGCCGCGATCCTCGTCCGCGAGCCTGATCGCGATCGAAGTTGTTACACAGCAAGTCTAACAATTCTGTGTACAGCAACGTAAACACTATCCCGTGAGCCAGAGCGCGGGCGGCTGGTAAGACTATTCGGCGTCCGGCAGGAGGATGAACAGTCCGGCGACGCGGTTGTCGTGATTAAAGGTGACGCGGGCTTTCATTGGGCCGCCCTCAAACGCCAGCGGGACGTCGGCGACGCGGAACGGTCCTTTACGCACAATCGAGGGCCGGCCAATGGTCTGGAGGGCACCCGCGTTGCTCAGCACCTGCTCCCAGGCCGCAGCGAGCTGCTCGATCGTCAGCTTGCTGCGCATCGTCTCATTCCAATCCGCAGTGACGCGATCCCAGTCGCGGTCGCGGATCTGCTGGATGATCTCCATCGATCGTTGAGCGAGCGGCGCGACGTCGCTGTTGGGATCGTTCACGGCGTTTTTGAGTGGTCCGCGAATGTGGACCGGGTTCCCGTCCGGGTCAGCGACGTATGCGACCCGCTCCCTCCACGGCATGTCCCGTGGTGGTGATAGCACCGGCACGGCGTGGTCGGTAAGCTCGCCGACGGCCTCGTCAACGTCGGGGACCTCGACGCATAGCTCGAACGGGCGGCCGTTCACGGTATGCATCCCCAAACCGTGAGCGGGATCAAAGCTCTTGAGCGACACACCCAGCTTGTCGCCACTCGGCAGGCGCATCGAAACGAACCCAGGCTCGTCGCCGGGCGGGAACGAGTAGACCGTCTCAAAACCGAGCAGGCCTCCGTAGAAGTCGACGGCACGCGCGACGTTCTCGACGAAGAGAATTGGAAACGACGAGGCGATCAGCATCGATCCGGCTCAATTCTATGGATGCTGACCTCACGCGCGCGCGTCAACGCCCGCAGCGCCTTGGTCTCATCAGAGTCAGGTTCGAGCACCCGGGCAGGAAAAGCGAGGCCGCTGGATCGGAGCGGATGCTTGTCGGCGGGCCAAGTCTCGGATTTGGCGGGGGCAGGTCGATCGCCGCCCTGTCTTCACAGTCCTCCTTTTCTTGACGGCACAGGCATCGTTGGGCCCGGTTGTCGCTGCGGGATCCGCTCACGGGCGGCCGATCCCGCCTCTCACGCGCGGCGGCCTGCGTAGTGCGGGTCCCGTCCGGCGTGGTTCAGCACCGGCATCGGTGACACCAATTAGCGGGGCCGGTAGAAGACGTCTGCTCGATGCTCAACGCGGAGCACGACGACCTCGGGTGGGTCGTCGCGCACGCGGTACAGGATGCGGTACGTCCCGCGCCTCGCCGACCAAACGCCGGCCAGCTCTCGTCGCAATGGCTTGCCCACGCGGCGCGGCTCGCGGATCAGCGTCGTGGTCAAGAGCTCGATCACGGCGGCCGCGACAGGCTCTGGCAGGTGGTCGGAGATCGCTCGCGCGGCCGGCGGGGTGACGACGAGCTCGTACTCGTCGGGGGCGCTCACGACCGCAGAGCACGCACCGCGTCAACGCCGCGCACGACGTCGCCGCGCGCGTAGGCGAAATCCGCTTCGCGGATATCCGCGAGGGCTTCGGGATCGCTGAGGACCGACAGGGTTTCCTCAAGCTCTGCAAGATCGGCGGCGCTCAGCAGCACTGCCACCTCACGACCGTTGCGAGTGATGACGACCCGATCGTGCTCGCGCTCGACGCGGTCGACGATCTCGGAAAGATGGTCTCGGACCGCCCGCAGTGGCTCGCTGCTCACGCCACAATTGTGGCGCATGATCGGCCTGTCGTCAATCATCCAGCCGGTAGCTGCTGCCGACGAAGTGGCCCCGATCACGTCCGCAGGCTGTTCCAGCCACGGACGGAGGCTAACCGCGCGGCCCTGCTCCACCGCGCTACTACGCTGCGCGTGCGGCGCGGGTAGCCGCCTTCACATACGGGACGATCCCGGCCGCCACCACGATCAGCGGCACGAACCCGAACAACACCGACCAGGCACCGACACCCACAAGTAGGGCGGCGACGGGAACGGCACACGAGGCGGCCCACCACTCCGCGACGCGCAGGCTCACCGGGTACGCCGCCTTGTGGCCCGCACGCCATGCCGCGTCGCTGCGCATCGTCGACGGGATCCTGATCCCGACCCACGCGTTGCGCCGCAGCGAACTGCGTGCCCCAGCCCAGGCAGCGCTCACCAGCGCCAGCACGCTCAGCCCGCTGGCGGCGACGTCAAACGCCACAGTCCATGCATCACCGCTCATAAGCCCACAAGCTACCCCCGGCGGGTGACGCAGGCGGTGTCAGTAGCATCGGCGCGACTGGGATCCGCGGGCCCGGTTTGGCGAGGAGACTCTGATGTCCTCGTCGACGAAGCCCTGCCAGCCGTGCGCATAGCCGAAACGTCTCGAGCGGAGATCGGCAGCCGTCAGTTCGAGGGTTGGCGAAGGCGGACACCGTGCTCGGGTGAGATCGCTCCTTACGACCATCGCTCGGGTGGGAGGCTGGTCGCCCATCTCGACGCCGGGTTGACCGGGGTGGGGCGCGCTCGCTCGGCGACGAGAGCGAGACCCTCGTGCGGCTGCTGGCCGGCGCCTATCAAGTCATCAGCAAGCACCTGAGCGACAGCCGCCTCAGGCAAAGCGGGGTCTCGCCGGCCGACTCGAGACGCTGCCTTTGCGAATCATGCTTGCAGCGAATGGGGTCGCGGCTACTCGTCGCCGAGCGGAAGGCAGATCCACGTGACCGCCCAGAAGGCCGGGCACACAGCCTCCGGCGAGCGATCCCATCTGGCCTGCCCCAGGGGTCCAACTTCGCGTCGACCAGACAGCGCACAAGCCGCCGTCCTCAGATGGTGTCGGTCGATTCCGACTGCACCGGCGTGAACCAGCCGGGCGACGGACACGAGCGCAGCCAGTCGACGACCCCGCGGTTCGGTGGTGGCGCAACCCGGGTCAGCCGGTACTCACCAGCGCTGACCAGCTCGACGTCGAACTGCTCTCCCGGCACGATGCCATCGGCTTCGCGCAGCTCCGCGGGCAGACAATCTGACGCGCCGTCTCGTCTACATCTACCGTGGTGCGTGCCATCCGCATCATGGTTGCGCATCATGATCAGAGGCCCCGCCCGCATAGGCGGACGGAACGACAGCGCGATCGTCACCGTGCGCTTTGCTTTGCTTGCGGGCCGCCCGCTTTGCGGGCTGGGCGGCCCGCCACAGCGACCAGCAAAGGACCGCCCGCAAGGCTGGGGGGCCGGCTCGGCGGTTGATTTCTTGACGGTCGTGGATGGGGCGTTTGTCCTCGCTTGAGGGCGCCGGACACACTCGGGCTGCCCCCGCACGTCGCGGCAGGAAAGCGTCTGCGCGACCTTCAACCAGTGCGCTGTCTGCGCGAGGGGCACCCGAGCGTGCCCGCACCCTCCAGCTCGCTCGCCGGCAAGCGGCTCACGGGACCAAGCGGCCCGCAGAAACCGTTTGAACACAAGCAGCGACGGTGCCAGGTCCGCTCGTGTAGGAAGTAAGCTGTCGGACCGTGGCCCATTCCTTCAAACGAGCCCTGGCGTCGGTCGCCGTCATCTGCGCGCTGATCGCCGTCCCCGCGGCCATCGCGGGCTGCGGTTCAGCCAGCCATTACGCCGGCAACGTCGTCGCGCACGACGTCGCCAACCACCTCGCGAAGACGCCGGCGGCCAAGCGTCGCGTGAACCTCGCCTTCTGCGCCTACAGCGTCTACCTGGCCTTCCACGACGTCGCGCACCATCACCTGGTGTTCGGCGCCCTGAACGCGCACCAGGCGCTGAAGAACTGCGAGGCCGGGTTCTCGAAGAACACGCGCTAAGCCGGCCTAGGCTTGGCCTAGGCTTGGCCTAGGCTCAATACCGTAAACTTAGGCGGCGAGGATGGTGATGCTGTCCTCGGCGGGCCTGGCTGGCTGGTGCCAGTCGCGGTGCTCGGGACGTTTGACGGGCCAGCTGCTCATCTTGCGTTTGATGACGCGCGGGTTCTCGCGCGGTTTGCGCTGGGGAAGCGGGTTGGCGAGGATCTCGGCGATCGCCTGGTTGTGTGCGCTGTCAGTCCTGTGGGGGGGAAAATCCCGGCTGGGTGCGGGTGCTGCGGCGTGCGGCGCGTAGGCCGTGGATGAACGATAAGCGGTGCGGGACGAGGTCCGCTTGCAGCGCGGCGTCGTGCATCACGCGCCGGATTGCGTAGTGGGTGGCGAGGTGTCCGTAGGCTTCTTGGTAGACACCGTCGGGGTTCTTTGAGCGCAGCACCACGCGCGGTCCGCGCTGGTGGGTTTTCAGCTCATCGAGTGCTGACTCGAGCTCCCAGCGCTGGGGGTACAGCGCGGCGAGCTCGCTGGCGGGCGCTGCTTCGGGGTCAAGGAGCGTTGTGATGAGTCGGTAGCGCTCCTCGGGCTCGGAGAGCGCTGGGTCATCGACGCGGTACTCGATCACGCGCGCGGGCTGCCCATCGCGCCGAGCCTTGCGATCCTCAAGCGCGTAAATAGTGGTCAGGTAGGAGCCGTCGGCGAGCGTCTGCTCGCGCGGTAGCCCGACGTCGGACTTGACCCGCCAGAGCAGCGCCGCCCCGGTCTTGCGGGCTTTCGTGAACATCTCAAAGCTGTAGAAGCCGCGGTCAGCCAGGCACAGCATCCCCTGCGAGAGCGACGCGAGTAGATCCTGCGCGAGCGTTCGCTCCGCGGTCTGATACGCGCCCAGCGCCGCGTCAAAGATCGCGTGCGTACCGGACTCCGCGAGCGCCACCATCCGCAACTGCGGAAACGCGCCGCCACCCTCACGCCGCGACGAACCAGGCCGCCCGAACTCCTGGTCGTTAGCAGGCGTATCAGCCACATCCAGACACGTCCCATCGATGCTCACCAGCCGCAACCCGCGGTAGAACGCCCCCCGCGTCGACTCGACAGCCAACGGCAAGCACACCGCCCGGAACAACAACTCCAAAGGCTCACGCCCCAACCGCTCACGCGCCTTGTAGATCGCGACCTTCGTCGGCACCTCCCACGCCTGACGCCACCCAGACTCCCACGCCAGCCCCTCCACCAACTGACGCATCACCTCCTCATAGGAGCAGTCCGCGAACAACGCCAACGCCAGCACGTAGTAGACAACCACCCGCGCCGGCAACAACCGCGAGCGACGCTCCCGCCGGCCAGCCTCAACCACCACGCCATCCACCAACTCCGGCGGAAACACCCGCGTCAACACCCCGATCGATACGTGATCGGTCAGACGAGAATCAGACGCCGGCTTGCGCTGACCAGCCCGAGGCACACCGCCAGAATATCCAACCCTCCGGACGCTAAGTTTACGGTATTGGGCCTAGGCTGGGCCTAGGCTGCTTGTAGGGCGAAGTCCTCTGTGTGGCGCAACTCCTGGAAGCCGTCGAACGACTCGCTCCAGCGGTCAAGCGGCCACAGCAGCTCGACGCGTCCCTCGGCGGGGAAGTAGGCCGCTGTATAGAGCGTGCCCGAACCGGTCACGTGCGAAGGGGAGTAGAGCGGCGCCGCTAGGAACGCCGCGAGCAGCGCGTCTGTCGACAACTCCGGTTGGGCAACAAGCCTCGCCAGAAACGCCTTGCGGGCGACGCTGCGCACCGCCCGCTCGTACTCCGGCCACTCGACCGTCTCCTGGTGATTGGTCGAGATCGGCGTGCGCTGGAAGCGCACTGGCCGCCCGGGCGCGATGTAGGCGGTCATGAAGTCGCCCTCGCGGTCGACGAGCGTCACGTTCTGGGAAGTGTGAATCGGCACCCGCGCGAGGATCTCGCACGCCTGCGCAACCGTGTCGGCGACCTCCAGCAGATAGCGCATCACGAGCGGGATCGCGAATCCGTCGCCGACCGCGGTGCTACCCCCGAAAGTCAGCGATGCCGCAAGGCCGCGATCGTTCATGCCGTCCAGCAGCCCCCACAGGCAGTCGCTCATCCCCAGCACCCGGCGTTCGCCCCACTCCGTCAGCAGCAGTTGTCCCTCCAGGCGGGAGGGCGGGTAGTCGTAGTTACGGATCAGCACCGGGGATCCCCGCGTCCAGGCGACCTGCGAGCAGCCGCTGATGAACGCCGGCGGGTTGTATAGCGACAGCAGCCTGGCGTCGAGTTCATGCGAGCCCGCCAACTCCACCAGCCGCGCATGCACCGGTACCAGCTCGGGCATGTACGCGGCCAGCATTGCCTCGCAGGTCCCGCGGTCGGGGCGCGAATGCTCGCCCTTACTCAGGTACCAGGAGCGGTAGGCGGGTGCGCACGCCTCGAAGAACGCCTGCCAATCCGTCCCTGGCCGGCGTTCGTGACGGGCGACGAAGGTCAGCGGGCCCGGCGCGCCGGCCGGTCCGCCCGCGCGCGGCGGCACGATTCCAAGTGTGAGTCCGCGTTGGCTCACGCGCCAGTCCTAGTAGGCGCTGGAGTTTCGTCCGCAGGCCAGAGAGTGCAGCAACGCATGGGGCGATGCTACCCATGGGCCCGGCGCGGAAACCGGATGCTTGATTTTGGTGCGGCGGTCGGCGATAATTCACGCGGCTCCACAGCAAGGTGGAGAGGCTTTCCGTATCGGTGTGGCCACCGAGTCGAACTGGAACAGCCCTCGCCCGATTCCGCATGCGTCCGCGTCCGCCGCCACTGACCGGCGCGTTCGACCAGGTAGTTCGACGAAAGGCCACACATGACGGTAGGTACACCGCTTCCGATCGGCGAGTCCAAGTCCCCGCCGGTTGGGGAGGTTGGGCATCAGCATCGTTTGCAGAAGGGTGCTTTGGGGTTGGTGGATATTTCGGCGGCGACGATGGCGAATGTCGCGCCGGCGATGAGCTTTTATTTTGGGTTTGGGTTCTTGGCGCTTACGGCGGGGGTGGCGTCGCCGTTGACGATCTTGTTGGCGGGGGTCGCGATCGCGTTTTTGGCGAATACGTTGGCGGAGTTTTCGAAGTTGACGCCGTCGACGGGTGGGTTCATTACGTTTGTGGGGAAGACGTTCGGTCCGACGAGTGCGGTCACGACGGCGTTGTTGGCGGGGTTGGGGTACATCATTGCGATGGCGTCGGTGATCGCGATCTCGGGTGGGTTCTTGCAGATCACGATGAAGCACTATTTGAGTGTGAGTATCCCGTGGGGGATTTTGACGGTGCTGTTGACCGCGGCGGCGGTGTTGATCATGATTCGGGGGGTCGCGATCTCGACGAAGGTCGCGGGGACGTTGTTCGGGTTTGAGCTGGCGGTGTTGGTGTTGGTGTCGGTCGCGTCGATCATCAGCGATTCAGGGCATTTGTCGCTGACGCCGTTTGAGCCGAGCCATATCACGAATGGGTTCAGCGGCTTGGCGGCGGGGTTCCCGCTCGCGGTCTACTTGTTTATTGGGTGGGAGAATTCGGCGGCGTTGGCGGAGGAGACCGACGATCCGCGGCGTAATGTCCCGCGGGCGGTGTTCTTGTCGGTTGGGGTGATGGCGGTCAGCTATCTGTTGTTCGCGTACGCGACCGTGACCGGGTTTAAGTACAACGTGACGAATTTGAGTAATGCCGAGATTCCGTTTATCAATGTCGCGCATTCCTCGATTGGTGGGTTGGCGGTGTTCGCGTATCTCGCGGGGTTGACGTCTACGTTGGGGGCGTTGATCGCGGGCACGAACTCGCAGGCGCGGTTGGTGTTCAACTCGGGTCGCGAGGGGCTGTTGCCGAGCTGGATCGGGCGGGTTGACCCGAACCGCCGGACCCCGACGAACGCGATTTTCACGTTTGTCGGGATCAGCTTGGTGATCATCGGCGGGTGGGCGTTGTATGACGTGTTGCGGGACAGGACGAGCTTCTTGAATCCGGTGAACTTCTTCGCGGAGTCCTCGACGATGGGCACGATCCTGGTGCTGCTGGTCTACCTCGCGGGGAACCTCGCGTTGCCGTTCTTCATCCGCCGCAACAAGCCCGAGATGTTCAGCGTGCTGCGCCATCTCGTGCTGCCGCTGCTCGGCGCGGCGTTGATCATCGTGCCGCTGTACTACCTCTCAAAGCCCGGGCAGGCAGCGCCGTACAGCTGGTACCCGTATGTCGCGCTCGTGATCCTCGTGCTCTCGATCGCCTACGCGGTCTACCTCACCCGCCGCGACCCCACGATCGCCGACCGCGTCGGATCAATCGTCGCCGACGAATAGCCAGACGCTGTTATGATCTGGGGTGCGTTGTGTGAGGTACCAGGGCGAGCGGCGGCGGATCTGTTGGACGTCGTCGGCATGGTGGCCGTGCAGCGCGTAGCAGAGGATCGTGAGTCCCATGCAGGTGAACTGGAACGGGACGGTGCGCTGTACCGCTTTCTCGGCACGGTTGCGGGCGTCGCCGATGCCGAAGATCTCTTTGCCTTCCTCGTAGGCGACCTCGGTCGGCCAGCGGTCGGCGTAGCGTTCGATCAGCGCCGCGGCGCTCGCGTCCTCGTCGGTTGAGACGAGCGCCAGCTCGTAGCCGGAAGCTCTGGCGGTGTCCTGGATGAGCACGACCTGGACGGGCTGGGATCCGAACACCTCATACCACAGGCACGTGAGCGCGTGGACGATCATTTCCTCTGTGGTGCCGTGGCGCTGCAACGGTCGTGGCGACCCAACACGTGGCGGGGTCGCGTGCGATCTGGTCAAGCTTCGGCAGCCCGGCACCCTTGCTTGGCGGCCGGCCGCGCCCTCGCTGCCGGACCGGCGGACGCGGCGGCGGCAGGCGGTGCAGGGTGGCGTTGCGCTTCAGGCGCAAGGTGATCATAACGTTCGCCGGCAGACGGGCGAACGCGCCGGCGGCTTAAGCGGCGTCGCCAACGCCGTGGATCTCGCGCTCCGGGAAGCGCTTGGCCACAAGACACAGGATCTCTCTTGCGAGCAAGGGTTTGGAAGGCCGCTCGGGATCGCTTTTGCCCTTCGCGATGTGCTTGCGCTTTGGGCGCCAGAGCCGCAAGAGAACCGGCACGCACACGGTCCGCTGCACAAACGCCGGCTTGACGTTGATCCCCGCGGTGACCCAGTTGTTGCCCCACGCGACCGCACCGCCCCGGCTGTTGGAAGTCGCGTCGTGATGCCAGAAACACCCGAACACCTTGCGCCCACGCCGCTTTGCCAGCGTGTCGTCGATCGGCACTACTAACGGCTCCCCGGCAGCGAGCAGCGGGTCGTCGCGATCGGCAAGCGCACGATTCGCCGCACCGGCTGGCTCAAGCATCTGGAGGGATGCAAACCGACGAGAGTCGATAGCCGTGCGTTCGCAGGCGTTGTGTCGAGTGCGAGGTGTCGATCGCCATCCGGGGCGTGTCTCTCTCGTTCCGCTCCCCGGATGAGCGTATACTTGCGCATGCGAGTATCATCAGGGGCCGATTGCCGGTCGGCAATCGCGGGGTTGACGAGGCGACGAATCACATGATGTGATGCGGCGGGCTACGGGTCCTTATGGGACGAGGCGACTAGCTAGAAGGGGTCTCAAAAAGTCGTCACGACGACTAGCTGCGGAAAATAGACGGATTCTCAGCAGTTAATCGGTTGCGGCGAAACGCGTTGCCCGTCGGGACGGCGGACTTTTTCAAGGGTATTCCAGGATGACTATCGTCGGGTTTTGCGAGGGGTAACCATTGGCCACATTAGCGGAGCAGACGGCGGTACCTCGCGCGAGCACGCGTTCCGCGGAGTCCGTTCGCGAGACTGCCGGTCCGGCTCGCGTCCAGACTCGGGGTGGCGGCGCGTTGTGGAGCGTAGCGTTCGCCGCGGGCGATGCCCTGGCGTTGGTCCTGCCGGCGCTGGCGATCGCGGGCCTGTCAGCCATCGGCGCGGCGCTCGTGGTGGCTGCCCCTTGGGTCGTCGTCGGCACGGCGATTTATCAGTTTCGCGCGCACGACATCCGACTCGCCCGCAGCACGGTGCACGATCTCATCGTGATCGTGCAGTGGTCGCTAGTCGGGACCGCGGCCACGGAGCTGCTCGGCGGCGGCCTGTCACGGTGGCAGGCGGGCGGGATCGTCGTCAGTGCGTTCGTGCTGGGTACCTTCCTGCACAAGGGGTTTGCCATGGCACGTCAGCGACTCACCCATCGGGAGCGCGTGCTGATCATTGCCGGCACCAACGAGGCCCATCGGTTCCGGCGGAAGCTGGAGCTCGAACGGACGCTGGATGCAGTTCTGGTCGGCGCCATTGACCCGCGGCAGCGCGGATCCGAGCTCTCCGGCGCCGACCTTGCCGAAGCCATCACTTGGGCGGTCGGCGATCTGCAGTGCGATCGGCTGGTTGTGAGTGCAGACGACCTGAACGGCGAACAGCTGCGCGCGGCAACCAGTGTCGGGCTTGAGACACATCTCAAAGTCTCGGTGCTGCCCACGTCCACCGGAGCGATCGGCTCGCGAGCCAGACTGCACAAGGTCGGAGATCTTCTGATGCTCGAGTTCGACTGCAGGCCGATCACCCCTGCCCAAGCCTTCGCTAAGCGAACACTGGATATTGTAATCAGCGCCGTCGCGCTGATGCTGGCACTGACGCTGTCCGCCGTGATCGCCGCTGCGATCTGGCTGGACGATCGGGGTCCGGTCTTGTTCCGCCAGCAGCGTGCGGGTCGCGACGCGGTGCCGTTCATAATGTTCAAGTTCCGCACGATGCGCACCAACGCCGAAGATCGGCGCGATGATCTGGTCGACATCTCGTACGTCGGCGGGCCGATGTACGAGAAGAAGCTTCGCAAGGATCCCCGCGTGACGCGCGTCGGCGCGTTCCTGCGCAGGACCAGCCTCGACGAGCTTCCGCAGCTGATCAACGTGCTGCGCGGCGATATGAGCATCGTCGGTCCGCGACCGGAGGAGTACAGGCTGGTACGGCGCTACGACGCCGAGGCGCTCGCGATCCGCTGTGGCATGAAGCCGGGGATCACCGGGCCGATGCAGGTGCACGGACGTGGCCATCTGACTTTCGCTGAGCGGCTCGCGCTCGAACGCGAGTACCTGGAGAACTTCAGTCTCTCGCAGGATCTGAGGATCCTGGCGATGACCGTCGCGATGCTAACTTCAGGGTCGACTGGGGCGTTCTGACCCGTGTCGGTAGCCAGCTCGGGCGAGCGCCCGCTGAAGATCCTCCAGGTCGTGGAGGCGTTCTCCACCGGGGTGTTCGAGGTGGTCCGGCAGATCGCCAACGCCACGTCCGCTGACGGGCACGAGATCCACGTCGCACACGCGATGCGTCCGTGGACGCCGACAGACTTTGAGGCATTGTTTGATCCGCGGGTCCAGTTCCACCGGTTGGCCTGGGATGTGCGCCGACGGCCAGGGACCCTGATCCTGGGCACCCTGCAACTCGCTCGGCTCCTCCGCAGTCGAAGATGGGATTTGGCGCATCTGCATTCGACGTTTGCAGGAGTCGCCGGCGCGACCGTGCGGCCGCGGCGTCTGTCGACCGTGTACACGCCTCATGGCTACGCCTTCCTGATGGACTCGATCCCGCCCAAGACCCGCGCGCTAGCACGGACGCTCGAACGATTTGTCGCCCGACGCATCACCGTGCTGGGGGCAGTGTCGGAGGCCGAGGCGTCCGAGGCCAAGGATCTTGGCGCGCGTGAGGTGCGGATCATCCACAACGGCATAGCCGAGCTGGATGGGCTGGCGAGGGCTCCGACCGTCGAGCTGCCTGCGGCCGGCGCGCGCCGGGGGGTCGTGGCGGCCGGGCGCATGAGCGCCCAGCGCCAGCCGCTCGAGGTGGCGAAGATCTTTGGGGCGCTGCCGCCGGGGACACCAACCGCCTGGCTGGGTGACGCCGCCGATCCCGTCGCGGCGGACGTGATGGAGCGCGGCGGCACCGAGCTCACCGGCTGGCTGGCCCGCGACGAGGTGCTTGCCCGCACACGGGCGGCTCGCGTGTACCTGCACTGGACAGCCTGGGACGGCCACCCGCTCAGCGTGCTGGAGGCGATCAGCCAAGGCACTGTGGTCGTTGCCCACGACATCCCGCCGGTGCGCGAGATCCTCGGTCCCCAGCAGCTTCGGCGCACCGTGGGGGACGCGGCCGGCCTGATCCGAGAATTGCTGGAGAGCGACGTGCGCTTCGCCGACCTGCAACGGGCGCAGGCGCAGGCCGCCCAGAGGTTTTCCGGCCAAGCGATGACCGCCAGCTGGATCTCCCTGTACACCCAACTCGTCACCGACCCATGGCGATAGATGACCTGATGCCGCCCGCAGGTCTGCTGATCGTCTCCATGAGTCCGTGGGATCCTTCGATCCGGCCGGCGGAATTGTGCGCACGGGTGGGGCGCAGGTCGCCGGAGCGCTTTGGCATTGATCGCATGCCCGATACCATCGGCGGAATAGACCGAGGCGTCTTGAGTGGCCGAGCCTGATCGCATCGGTACGCCACTAGATACGATGGTGAGGCCGGCTGCGACGTCAGAGAGTGCCGGGCGGCGTTCCGTAACGTCTGTCTCAAGACTTTCGGGCTGTCCTCCGACAGAGCCTCGCTTGGGGCTGTCGCGGGCGACTGACCGCCGTGACAGCTTTGCGATGCTTTGGAGCCTGATTGCAGGCGGCATCGGCGGCTCCGAGAGGGCAGAAGCGTCACGCTTGAACCGCAGCAGATGCCTGGCGCTTACTCCAGCCGGCATCAAGGTCGTCCGGATGGCGGTGCAACGTCAACACCGAAAGACAACGGCTTTGGGCGCTGTGCCCTGAGCCGGTTCAGTTAGGAACCGCAGCTTGGAAGTCATCATGGTCACGAATAACGCCCTCGAAGACAAGATGGGCGGTCATGA
The DNA here is from genome assembly GCA_963709135.1 of uncultured Solirubrobacterales bacterium. GTDB lineage: Bacteria > Actinomycetota > Thermoleophilia > Solirubrobacterales > Solirubrobacteraceae > Palsa-465. Next base: position 101,686 of record CAVPVI010000025.1, read on the forward strand.
GCGGTACGTGCGAGAGCTCGCATCTGTGCTCAGCCGGCGTGGGCATGACGTCTCGATCGTGGCGAAACGCTGGTCTGGCGAATCTCCTCGCCGAGAGGTGCGACCTGATGGTGTCATCATCGAGCGCCATTCGGTTCCCTCGAAGGGCAATCCTCTGTATGCGCCGCTTTATCCAGCATTCCTTTTGAAGGGCATCGCCCAGGGTGTCCATCGCAAGAGCAGCGGCTCGGTTATTCATGTCCATATGGGGCTGCAAGCCCTCGGGCTTGCCGCAGCGAGTCAGCCATACGTGTTCACGTTCCATGCGCCGGTGTGGCGCGAACTGCTCGCCGAGCGGCAAGGCAGCTACGCTCTACCGGGTGCTGCACAGGCCGGCGCTGTCCGGTTGTTGCGCAGCGTCGAGGGCTTCACAGCGAAGCGAGCAAGCTTCACGGTCGTGCTGAGCGAGTTCATGCGACAGGAGCTCGCTCTGCTCAATCGGTCCGCTGCGGAGCGATCGATGGTCATTCCGGGCGGGATCGACGAGCGCCGGTTCTCGCCCGACCGCAGCATCCAGCTGCCGGCGGACGCGCGCCCGCCCCTCTTGTTCACGGCGCGTCGCCTGACTCCGCGGACCGGGGTGGACGAACTCATTCGAGCGATGCCTTCGATATCGAACTCGTTTCCCGGAGTGCAACTGAAGATCGCGGGAACTGGCGCGCAGGAGCCCGACCTGCGGGCTCTTGCCGCTCGGGTTGGTCCGGACGAGGGCGCCATCGAATTTCTGGGACGCATATCTGATGAGGAGTTGGTGCGCTGGTACCGTCGTGCGTCGCTCGTCGTCCTGCCGACAAGGGAGCTTGAGGGATTCGGCCTTACGACGGCCGAGGCACTAGCGTGCGGCGCGGCGGTTATCGGGACGCCCGCGGGTGCTACGCCCGAACTGCTCGCGCCGTTGGATCCGGTCCTGCTGGCCAAAGATAACGCCGCGCCGTCGATTGCTGCTTCGGTCAAGGCCGTTCTCGACGACCCACGCCGACTCGGACGCATACGTGCTTCCGCGGAACGGCGGATCATGCCTGCGTTGGGCTGGGAGGCAGTCGCTGACCGCTACCTCGAGATCTACCAGAGGCTCAGCCGATGACCGACACGCCTGAGGTACTGATTGCCTCCAAGAGCGAGTGGTACCCGGCCATCCGCCGTGAGCATCAACTTGCCCGCCTCGCCGCCGCCCATCATCACCGCGTGAGCTTTGTCGAGCGTCCCAGGGATATCCGGAGCCTAAGGGTCATGGGGCCGTCTCACTGGCTGCGGTGCGCCGTGGTCCCGCGTCAGACGGTGGTCGATGAGATCCGCATAATCCAGCGCGCTGCGCTCCTTCCTGCCCACCTCCATCGTCGGCTGGAGGGCCAGGAGAACTGGGGATTGCACAGAGCGATCCTCGGGCAGATCCCGCGTGGTAGCACGATCGTGATCACCCTGCCTTGGCAGTGGCCGGCCATAAGCGGCCTTGACGGATATCGCCGGGTTCTGGACGTTGCTGACAATTGGACCGCGCTGCTGCCGAGTCGCGCGCGGCGACTGCGCGAACTTTACGCGCGGGCCGGCGCCGAAGCGGACGCGATCTCCGTCGTATCGGAGCCGCTGCGAGAGCTGTTCCCAGACCGCCGGGTCGATCTCGTACGCAACGGCCTCGATGCGTCCTTGCTCGCCGATGACGCGAGCTTGCCTCCGATGCAGCACAGGCTGGCCTATCTCGGGACCTTGTCGGAGCGGTTCGACGCGCCGGTCATCGCCGAGATGCTCGAGGAGCTCCCGGCCTGGACGCTCGACCTGTTTGGCCCGTGCGCCTACGCTCGTAGGGGCGACCGCCCTGGCGACGAGCTCGTCCGGCTACTCGACCGGTTTCCGGACCGTGTACGGTGGCACGGCCCCGTAGGGCGGGAGGCGGTCGCGGGCGTGCTCGACTCCGCCGATGTGCTGCTGTTGCCAAATCGCGTGATCGCCCGTGGACAGGATTCGATGAAGATCTACGACTACACCGCTCGCGGCCGCCCCGTCGTGGCCACGGCTGTATCGGTCGAGGGCATCAGCGACCAGCCCCCGCATATGCTCCTGGCGTCGAGTCCATCTGAGCTCGCCGATCGGGTGCAGGAAGCGGTGAGCGAGCCCGCTGCACACCGCGCCGAGCGTCTCGCGTGGGCGCGAGATCAGACCTGGCAGGCGCGCTGGCAGCGTTGGTCGGAAGTCCTCTTTGCTGACCGCGCCCAAGCAGACCACGGGTTGTCACCGGTGCTCGGAACCTCTGGTTTAGTCTCCGGGCCGCAGTGGAGCCAGGACGTGTAGATCGATGGCAACGACGGAGGTTCCCCGGACGTGAACAAGATCTTTGGACCGCTCAATTTTCGTAGCGCGTTGCTCTGCCTGGTGATCTCTGTCGCGGCCGCTCTAGCCGCCTTCGTCGTGGGTCATGCACTCACCAAGACCTATTCAGCAGCCAGCACGGTAGAAGTCGATCTGAACTCCGAGGGTGGCGTGACCGACACGGTCGTCACCGCTGCCAACGATCTCGCCTCGCAGTTGGCGCAGCTGGTCTCATCCAACCCGGTTGTCAGACTTGCCGAGGGGAAGCTCCATGTTCCGGCGTCGAGCCTGACAGGAACACTGTCGGGCAGCACCGTGGCAGCTCAGAACCTGGTCCAGATCACGGCGACCGGCTCCAACGCGAGCGAAGCCGAGAGCCGGGCGACCGCTGGAGCCGAAGCCTTCATGGCATACGTCGACGGTCTGTACGAAACGTACGCCGACCACTACATCACGTCCGTCCAGCACGGCATCGTGAGCCGAGTCCCCGTCCCAGCTGGCGACGTCACGCCGAAGCGAGTGACTCCCTACGGCCTTGGCCTCAGCGAACAGGAAGCGTCGGTTATCAGCGAAAGCATCCGAGACGCAGCTGGCAACGTTCCTGATCTCCAGATGGTGAACGCCGGGGGTTCCGCTACGGTGACGTCGCCGCAGCCGAAGCTATACGCGCTCGTCGCTTTCGTGGTTGCGCTCCTAATCACCTTCCGGATCGCATTCATGGTCAGCCGACCGCAGACCGGCGCGCCAGCGTGACACTTCGGCGCGCTTTCCCTGACGGAGACTGGCGCGGGTTCCGCATCCTGATCTTCGGGCTCTGCCTGGTCGGGCTGTTCGTCTCCGCGTCAGGCATCTCTGTCAGGGTCTTCCACGATCCGACGTCGATCAAGTATCTCGTCACGGTCGCCGGCTTCACGTTTGTTGCCCTGCTGACTACCGTACGAGACCCCCTCAAGTTGCTCGTGGGCGTCGCCGTAATTGTTGCGCCGATCTATGCAGTCGTGACGTTTCAGGGTGCGCAGGTCAGTCCTATCGTGGCAGTCGATGTCGTCGCCCTCTTAGTTGCCCTTCCACGGTTCGGAACCGTTCAATCGGCGCTGCGCCCGCTGAGCATCGTGTTCGCTCTGATGCTGTTGCCCGGGTTCGCCGGCTCGAGTTCGGCGGGCCGCTGGCTAGTCTGGTTGGGCGCCACGTTGGCGACCGGCTGGATCGTGTTCATCGTGGCCAACGAGGAGGGCGGGGTCAGATTCGTGGTGTCCATGTTTGTGCTCTCAGCGCTGATCCAGAGTGCTCTCGCAATCTGGGAGTTCAAGACCAAGCACCAGCTCTACCTCTATTCAGCGGGTGGAAGCAACGCGGCGAGCGATGAGTCGTTCTATCGGTACGGCAATCTCGTCCGCGCCGAAGGGACGTTGCCCGACCCCATCGGTCTCGGCCAAGTCCTGGCTCTCTATCTGCCGCTTCTCGTGGCCTACGCGGCGTCGATGTCGCGCTGGACGCAAACGCTCCCGACGTTGATGCTCGGTGGGATCGTCGCGCTTGCGCTTGAGCTCTCGCTCTCGCGGATGAGCTTGGTGGGCGGCGTTGTCGGGGTACTGATCGTCCTAGTCTTCCTTCCGGGGTCTCGCCGGTTGAGCGTCGGTCTTGGGGTGCTCGCTGTCGGCGCCGCGGTGGCTGTTCTTGCACTGGCGCTAGGTGGGTCCGAGCTCACGCAGCGACTCGACTCGATCTTCCATGCTCGAGCGTCGACCACCCGGACAGCGGCCGAGGACATTCAGCGGGTACAGATTTGGCGCGCTGCGCTACGAGTCAGTGAGGCGCATCTCGCGGCCGGGGTTGGCTTCGGGAACCTCACGGAGTACCTGCCGCGTTACGGCGTGCCCGTCACGGCGGCTGCCAACGCCCAGAATGAGTTTCTCCAGTTCCTAGCCGAAGGCGGGATCCTCGCCCTGGTTGCGCTTATCGGGGTGCTTCTCGCCGCGCTGACGGACCTCTTCCGGGCGTTTCGATCCGACCGCCTGTGGGTGGGCGGATGCCTCGGGGCGCTCGTTGGCACCGTGATAACGTGGTCCACGGATGTCGAGCTCCGCTACGTCCAGGTGAGTGCGACCGTAGCGATCCTGCTTGGAGTTACCGCTGCTCTTGCGCATCGGGCTGCCGCACCGGAGGCAAGCGCTCCTCCGACATGAATCGCTCGCGCCTGGTCATTGTGCTCCTCACCACGTGCGCGTGCCTCCTCTTCCTGGGTGCATGTGGTGGCGCCACAGACAGCCGGCCAGTCACGTCACGTCGCCGGTCCCGTGAGAGCCAATCACCGCGCGCGCGTGTCGTCGGTGAGTCGAAGCTGAGAAAAGCCCAGCTCAAGGAGCGGGACATCTTCGACAAGACCTCGCTGGCGCTGTATGCCAATCTGCTGACGAACATGGTCCGCTCCCGCCAGTACGTGGACGGCGTCTGGCATCCCACGTATTCGTGCTTCTACTGCGGGATATCGCTCGGTGCCACCGCAGCCATCGAGACGCACCACAAGCCGAGCCAGTTCTTCCGGAATCTCGCCATCAAGACATTCGATACGGCACTCGACCGCTACGAGCTTCCGACCGGAGCTTATGGGCCACCGGCCACCGGTGATGAAGAAGAGACGGGGACCTCCACCGTCGCGCTCGGGATCGGATATTTGGAAATGGCAAATCAAGTGCCGTCCAAGATCGCTGTGAGGTGGAAGCACGCCATCCTCGCGGCCGACCACTACCTCGCCGAGCTCGACAATTTCTACGTCAACGGCAACGTCAATCTGCAACTAGCGCTCGCCCTCTACATCGGCTGGTTGGTCTCCGGCGAAAAGTCTTTGCTCGACGAGTACAACACTGCGTACGCGTTCACGCTCCATCCTGGTCCGTCCTGGCCGGGCTTCGGCCTCCACTACTCACCAGTGCCAACAGTCTCTCTGGGCACCAACCGGGCGGGCTATCTCGGCGAGAAGGGAGCCGGGGCTCCCGGCTTTGACCCGCACTACACGATTCTGCAGGCGACCTACGCGTCGACGCTCTACCTCCTGAGCGGACAACGCAAAGTCCTGCGTCTCGCAAATTTCCTGATGAATCAGCTTCTGACGCGTATCAACACTAAGAACCTGGTAATCAATACAGGCGATGGAAGCCGCTTCCCGACGCCAAACGTCTTTGGTAACTTCGCATCCGCTGACCTTCCCGTTCTCGCGTTTGCGGACCGGGGATCTGATCTGTTGAAGCTGGTGCCCAAGGAGCTGGCGCTGATAATCTCGAACTTCGATTCGTACGTTAAGGTCGCCAACGACCAGGATCAAGTCATCGGCAACTATTCCTACTCGCTCATCGGGAGCCAGGCTCCACCTCCGGAAGCTTCGGCTGCTTCACGCGGGCAGCACTCTTGAAAATCGTATTTGCGCACAACCTCAAACCGGGGGGTGCACATCGCACGGCCAGCGAGCATTTTCATCGGCTCGGTGGAGATGTGCAGGAGTTCACACTTGAGACCGGTCAGCCCGTCAGTGAGAACGCTACGATCGTGCCGCTGCAGCAGGTTGCAGAGCGCGTCTCACCGACCTGGAGACCCGCACTCCGGTACGTCGATCACGTTGCGCTTTTGCGAGCCTGGCGGGACTTGGCGAGGCGGGTGAACGCGGCAATGGTCGACGTGGTCATCGTGCATCCGTGTCGGTATCTCCAGTGTCCCCCAGCGCTGCTGTGGCTCCAGGTGCCGACGGTCTACTTCTGCCACGAAGTCCGCCGTGTCGACCACGACCCGTCGGCCTCAGGGAGCCGAAGCCCGTGGACGCGACCGATCTACGCGCCGATCTACGCGTCGGAGCGCTCGTGGGACATGCGTGCGACGGCGGCCGCAACCGTCGTTGTGACCAACTCGACGGCGACGGCGCGCTCGATCCGGTCTGCCTACGGCCGAGATGCCAAGCCGATCAGGATGGGCGTCCCGGATGAATTCACACCGAGCAAGGCTCCGTTGACGCTCAAGCACGTCCTGAGCGTTGGTTCGCTCATTCCAGGAAAGGGACACGATCTGTCCATCCGGGCCACGGGTCTCGCCGATGGCGATTGGCCGATGGTCATCGTCGCGCCGCGCCCAGACCCGGCCGAAGAATCCCGGCTGCGCCGCATCGCCGAGTCGGCGGATGTCAAGCTCGACGTCCGCATCGGTATCTCCGACCGGGAGCTATGCGAGCTCTACCGGTCTGCGGTTTGCACCATGTACCTCGCGGCTGCGGAGCCTTTGGGACTGGTCGCGCTGGAGGCTCAAGCGTGCGGCTGCCCTGTGATCGTCAGTGACGAAGGTGGCTTACCTGAGACGTTGCTGGTCGGCCAATCCGGCTTCGCTGTGGAACGGCGACCGGAGGCAGCAGCCGCGATGCTGTCCGTACTCGGTTCATCGCTGACGCGGGAACGTTTCAGTCGAGCCGCGAGCGAGCACGGCGCACAGTTCTCGTGGGCCGCCTCCACGGACGATCTCATGGCCAGCATCGAAGAGGCGAAACGCAGGCGAGCATCAGCGATGAACGGCCAGGCGGCGAAGCCTGTTCTTGCTTTGATCTCAGGTTCAGAAGAGGATTCGGGAGCCGAACGGTACATGCGGGCGATCGCGGTTGCTGCGCGCGACCGAGAGTGGAGGGTCATCGCAGGCTTCCCGGATCGAGCCGCAACACAAGCCCTGAGAGAGGATCTCCTTCGGTCAGGAGCGGAGGTGGTGCCTCTGGACATCGGCAAGGGTCACGGCGAGGGAAAGCTTGAGGTTGCGCGCGCCGGTTTGCAGGAGATGGCCCGGACGGTCGGATGGTTGCGGCGGGTCCAGCCCGACACGAGCCTCGTCGTCCTGTCACACCCGGAGGTGATCCCCGGCGCGTTGATGGCAGTCGAAGTCGCACGGAACGCTGCCGTGGCGTGCGTTCAGCTTGTGCCCACCGGATGGCAGCTGACTAAGGGGCGGCGAGCGTTTTACTGGCTCATCAGTCAGCTGGGGCTCGAGTGGATCGCCGTCTCAGAGGACAATCGGCTTCGGCTCGAGTCCGCCTTGGGCCTGAATCCAAATACGATTCATCGGATCTACAACGGAGCACCTGAGGCGGCAGGAGTGCCGGACGAGCGCAGGACGGCGCTGCGGGGAAAGGTGCGGCAGGATCTGGGCTTGCCGGATGAGGCGCGAATCGTGCTGTCTGTCGGTCGTCTCAATGTTCAGAAGGCCTACGACCGGATCATCGAATCGATCCCGTATGTGATGGACCAGCGCTCTGACGTGTGGTGGGTCTGGGCGGGAGAGGGGCCGGAGCGTGAACTTCTGGAGAGCGAGCTGGGCGCCCGAGGCCTTTATTCGAACGTCAGGGTCCTAGGGCATCGAGCGGATGTTCCAGACCTCCTCACGGCTGCGGACCTGCTCGTGCTCCCGAGCCGATCGGAGGGCTTTCCCTTCGTCGTCCTCGAGGCACACGCGGCCGAGACCCCGGTCATCGTCGGTGAAGAAGGGCCGCTCCCCGAGGTCGTGCGGCACGGCGTCGATGGCCTAGTAGTGGATGTCGCCGATCCTGTTTACTTTGCGGAAGCCCAATGTTGGATGCTCGAGCACCCGGAGAAGAGTGCGGCTTTCGCCCGTAGTGCTCATAAACGGACGCGTGAGACCTTCTCGATGACGACGATGTCGGATTCGACGCTGGACCTGCTCCTCAGGGCGCGCGGCGGAAGCGGCCGAGGGTCTCTTCAGTTCCCGCCCATCCGTCGGTAGCTATTGAGGCATCGCTGGGCGACGCGATCCCATGTGAGCTCGCCATTGCTCGCCGCAAGTGCGGCCTGGGACATCACTTCCCAATCAGGCGAGTCGAGAACCTCCCGAATTCGAGCTCCGAGCTCTGTCGGATTGCCGGGCTCGACGAGATAGCCGTTGACCCCGTGCTGGACGATCTCCGGCATTCCACCGACGCGGGAGGCGATGACAGGGGTACCGCTCGCCATTGCCTCGATCAACGTGAGTCCGAGCAACTCGGGCCACCGGTGGGTCGCACCGTCGATCGAGCGATAGACCGAGGGTAGGACCGATACTCGTGCGGTCCGGTAGGCCTCCGCGATCTCGGCGTCTGAGGCCGAGTCGTGAAAGACGACGTTCTTTTCGCGCGCGAGATCTTGTAGCCTCGATCGGTAGGCCGCGTCATAGGCGCGACCGTAGATCCTGACTGGGACCGAATCATCAACCGCATTGAGCAGAACGTCCAAGCCTTTGTGAGGGAGCAGACGCCCGACGTAGATCACTTGACGCATGCGTGGCTGTATGCCGGGGTGAAAGCGGTCGTGCTCGGCGCCGCCGAGGAGCGGTTCGGCCGTCCGGTCGGCAAGCTGCGGGAAAAGCGTAGCTGAGAAGCGGCTCACCGGGAGAAACCCGCTTACCAGACGCTCCAGGCCAAAGCGATCCGCGTAATTGTATGAGGCCCCGCCGTGATCGGTCACGAACACATCACATCGCATCATCCGGCCCACTACCAAGCCGACATTCGTCAGCACAGACTGGTATTGATGAGCGTGGACAATCCGCGTCCGGGCGAGGTAAATCGGAAGCAGCTCCGACAGGGGATTGACCGACCCGCCCTTCCAGCGGATCCGGACGGAAAGGACGCATACCTCGAGATCGTCGATCCGGTGCCGCACCGTTCGCGGTCCGAAGACGATCAGGCGCGTCCTCACGTGTTGGCTCATCGCGCGGGCCAAGCTCAGGGCATAGCGCTCGCCTCCGCCCCACATCCCCCCTGCTCCGAAGCTGCTCGGCGCGATGTGCGTGACTTCGACCTTGCGAAGCGGCGTAGACGCCGGGCGGGAAGAACGCATCGGTGTGATGCGCGTCATGCTGCCGACCCCCCGCTAAGCATGCGGCGAATCGTAAGCGCCTGCGCGTCGAGGTCGGCGTAGGCCTCGACGAATCGCCGGCCGTTTGCGCCCATCCGAGCCCGAAGCTCTGCATCGGTGGCAAGGGTCCGGAGGGCGTCCTCCCACTCTGCCGGTGACCGAGCGACGAAGCCCGCCTCAGCGCGGGTGATGAGCTCTTCGTTCACGCCCACGGGCGATCCGACCACAGGGACTCCGGATGCCATGTACTGGAGGAGCTTGAATCCGGCCTTGGCGCGGGTGTATTCGGCGTCGGGCAGGGGCATGATCCCAATCGAGAACCGTCCGAAGACCGTCGTGCTCTCGTCCATACGCCATCTGTGGAATGACGCGGGCCCGCTCCACGGGGTGGAGGACACGACCTCGAACGTCGCGATGTCGGCTTTCGCGAGCGACTCAAACACCCCCTTTAGTGGATCGAGGTAGACGAGGCCGCCGACGGTTCCCGCCCACCCCACGACCACGGCTGCCGCGGGGTCGCGAACGGTGGGTTCGTACTCCGACGGGTCTGGCACGGTCGGGAGCACGGCGGGCTCGACCAGACCGGCTGGAAGCATCTCCGCAAGCGCGGGGGTGCTCACGATGATCGCATCGGCCCGACGCATCAGCCGCAGCGCCTGATGCGGGCCGTAGAGCCACTGTGCCGCCGGGCCCTTCGCCTGTAGTGAAGGCGAGGTTCTGAAGACCGCGTCGTCGAGGTCGAACACAATTCGGCCGGGGAAGCGCTCGAGTGACTTCACCACGCCTGCGGGACCGAACGCATACAGCCCGCGCTGGACGAAGACCGCGTCCGACCGGCCAACGAGTTGGCCGACCTCAACCCTACGTCGCGCGTACTGGGCTCCGTGCGTGAGGAAGTAGCGGGCCTGGCCTACGCGCCCGGGCCGCCGGGCAATTGTGTCCCGAGGATGAGAAACTGTGATATCCCTGAAGTGGGGTTTGAGCCTGGGCAGGTGCTGGAGTGCTCGGTACCGTGTCGACGCGCTCCACGGATCCATCGCGGTCAGGACGAGCAGTCGCTGAGCTTCGTAGGGCGGGGCGCTAGACACGGCAACGGATCGCGGCACCGAGTCGGTCCCAGCGCCGATCTACAATTTCTTCAGTTTGAGACTCGAAAATGACCATCGTGGATCCTGATCCGTCCGTTTCCGCTTCGTCCGACGCCCCAACTCCCGGGGCCCAGCCCTTGATTCAGAAGGTCGCGATCTCGGTGCTAAACCTCGTGTTGACATCAGGCGCCACGACGATGCTCGGGGCCGTCACTACGATAGCGATCACACGTCTGCTCGGCCCGACGGGTTATGGTGTTTACGGGTCGGCCGTCGCCGTGTCGGTTGTGCTCGGCGCCTCGGCCGACTTTGGCTTCCAGACGGTCTTGGCCCGGGACATGGCGGAAAGCCCGGTTGGCCAGCGGACGCTGCTGCGAGCGGCGCACGAAGTCGCCACGGTCTGGTCAGCCATCTTGGCAGCGGTGATGATCGTCATGGCGCTCGCAGCCGGGCTATCGACCCAACGTGGTCTGGCCATCCTCATTCTTGCGCCGAGCATGGTCTTCAACGGTCTGAACCCATCTCGCGTCATCTTCATCGTGAACTACCAGACGTTCCGTCTAGCGAGGATCAGCGTCATCTGCCTGCTACTGCAGACGTGCGCAACGATTACGCTAGCCGCGGCGCATCTCGGGCCGGCTGCCGTCACGGTGTCGCTGAGCGTTGGGAACATGGTATCAAGCGTGTGGGTAGCCGTCTCCGCGCATGGCATCGCGACCCCGGCCGACGGCACGTTCGGCCGCCGGGAGCTGATTCGACGTTCGCTGCCGCTCGGGCTCATCGCGATCATGACGAGGGTTTACCTCTCGATCGATCTCGTGATCCTCGGTTGGTACGTCACTGGTCCCCGGCTGGGAGATTACGCTGCGGCATCCCGGTTTTTGACCGTCCTCGCCGGACTAGCCGGCACGGTGATGAGCGGTGCGCTGCCCGCGTTGTCGAGTCAGAGCGCGCTGCTCGACGGCCTCAACCACATCGTCCAGCGCGTCTGGCATTGGCTCCTCATCAGCGCGCTGCCCACCTTCCTCGCGCTGGCACTGTTCTCCCCGCTGTTCGTTAACGTCGTTCTGGGTAGACATTACGAAGGCGCAATCGCCCTCACCCGCATCCTGTGCATCGCGGGTGGCGTGACCGTCGTCAGCAACGTGGTCGGGGCCATCATGATCGCTAAACGTCGTTCGCGGCAACTCGTCCAGCAGAATCTTTTCGCGATCGTCGTCAATGTCGGCGGGAACTTCATGCTCATTCCGCGGTATGGGGTTTACGCCTCGGCTTGGCTGACGAGCGTCACCGAGATAGTGGTCTGCTCCGCGTCGATTTTCTCTCTGCGAGGCGACCTCGCCTATCGTCAGCTTTGGCAAGTGAGCTGGCGGCCAGCGGTCGCGCTGGCCCTGGGCCTGGGTTGCGCGCTTGCCTTGCTGTCGCTCTCGGAGCGGGGCGCGCTCGTCGCAAGCACTTTCGTCTTCGTGGCAGCGCTCTTCATCCTCCGAGCCTGGCCTGAAGAGCTGCGGATCCGATACCGAGCGCCCGCTCCGGCCGGCGGCCGGACCCCCGCCTAAACAATCGCGGTTGCCCTCGCGTGGCAGCCCACAACCACATATTGGAGGAACCAGCCAATGGCGACGGCTAGTCAGAACCCTCGTAGGCTTGGACGTGCACGCCACGAAGATCGTCGCGGCGGTGCTGGGTGCTGAGACGGGCGAGTTGTGCAGTTCTTCAGTTCTTCGCGATGACCGCGGACATTGACAAGACGGCCCGGGTTCTGCCCGGAGTCCGCCGGCAACGCCGCTCCGGCCAGAACCGGAAGGGATCGAAGTGGCTGCGGGCGAACGCCCCGGCGACCACCGCGATGGCGCACTCCACGCTCCTTGCAGTTCGGCACATTCTCAGCATCGCCGAGGTCCACGTCGATCTTGGAGGCGACTACTTCGCCCGTCGCGACCCTGAAACGAGCGACACGCCGACTCGTCGCCCAGCTCCAACAACTCGGGCATACCGTCACCCAGGAGGCAGCCGACTAGACTAGACTAGGGAGGTATTCGCCTCAGATCCTCGGACACTCGCGCGTACGCCCTGGTAACGTCAGTGTTTGTGGGTGAGGTCCGAAACGACTTCGCGCTCAATCGGCCGTCTGCTTTGCTTGCCCAACGCACATCATCTGCGAGAGGTTCGAGGCGATGAGCGTTCCAAGGCGGCCTTCTTCGCCGCAGCTTGAGTTCGCGATGGCCGGTCAAGGTGAGTTCTCGCTGCCGATTGCAATGGTCGTCTCGGGCCTCCTGCGGCATCTTTCGGGTCAGGGCCCGGTGCGACTTTGGATCCTCGACCTCGGCCTGGAAGCCCGGGCTCGCGAGCGCGTGGACTCGGTATGTGCGCGATCCGCCAGAAGAGCTGTCGACGTCCGGTGGCTCCAAGTGGATGCCTCCCTCCTCCGGAGCGTCCGCACCGTCGGGCATCTCGTCCCAGCAACGTACGCGCGGCTGCTCCTACCAGCGCTGCTCCCCGACGACGTGCAGCGCGTGGTGTACCTAGACGGCGACATGCTCGTCCTCGGAGATCTGGAGCCGCTCGCCACCCGAGACCTCCATGGAGCGTCGGTGGCGGCAGTACCGGACTTCCTCGTCGAACGCGTCGGCTCAAGCAACTCGCCGATCGCAAACCTCGGGAACAGGCATCCCGAGGCTCGCTACTTCAATGGCGGCGTGCTGATTATGAACCTGGCTCGATGGAGGGCAGAGGGCATCGCGGACAGGGTGTTCGCCTTTGCCATCGAGCACGAGCCGCTGACATTCGGCGACCAGGACGCCCTCAATGGGGTGCTTGCCGATTGGGACGAGCTGCCGCTCGCGTACAACCTGCAATCGAGGTTCTTCTGGCTCGACAACGCTAGTCCGACTGATCTCGTTGATCGCCTCCGTCGAGACCACCGTCAGCTGATCAGCGACGCGGTGGTGCTGCATTTCAGCGGGCCCCGCAAGCCATGGCAGGCGTGGGATCGGCATCCGCTGGCCCACATGTGGAACCAGGCACTCCTCAAGTCGGGTGCTCTGTCACGCCGCGAACTGGCTCGATGGGCAGTAGCGTTCTACCCGCAACGGGCGGTCGCCCGCTCGACGATCGCGACCGTACGCTTTGCGAGACGTGCGTTCTCGGCCCGCACTTGATCGCTGGTGTTGACATGAGCGCGGAGCGCCGCTGACGCCGAACCCGGCAGGTCAGGCGGCCCGTTCGCCCTGTTCGCCTTCCTCGGGAGTGATCTTGTGCCGAGCGCTTCGACCTGGCGTTGCGGGCGCCTGGCGCGGTGCTCGGCGTGAGTAGCGCTTGCGTTGCCAGTCGGGGCCGAGGTCGCAGAACGGGACTTCGTCGCGGACGAGGTGGTAGTAGGCGACGAGGATGTCGTGGAGGGGCGGGTCGCGCCGATCGCTTGGCCTCACCGCGCCGACCGCGTAGCTGTGCGTGGTCGTGGCGGGTTAGGTGCCCTTGGTCCGCACGGCGACCTTCGCGGACTCGGTCAGCGCTTCGGTCAGCCACTTCGGTGCGGGGCGGGCCCGGCAAGATTTCCCTTGGAGCGCCGGGATAACGGTCGATGAGGTCCTCGACGTCCAACGCGCAACAGCGCAGTCGGTCGATGTCGAACCGCAGGTAGTACGCCTGGGTGGTGTCGCTCGAGGCGTGTCCGAGCACGGCGGAGACGACCGGAATCGGTGTCTGGTTGGCGATCATCGCGACGGCCAGCGCACCGCGCAGCGAATGCAACGGTCGCTGGGGAGTTCCTCGCGTTCACGGCTAGCCGCGGCGGGCTGGCGGCGTTGGACGGCGCGGTGATCGGCGCGTTCGTTGTGACGTTGGCGGGCTATGCGCCCAAGACGGTGGAGCACAAGCTGTGCGCGGTCAGGTCGCTTTTGCGGTTTGCCGCGGCTGGCGGGCTGACCGGCCCGGGGGTGCTGGAGACGGTCCCGGCGGCCAGATCGACCAAGCAGGCGAGGATCCCGTCGGTCTGGGAGGCGGCCGACGTCGCGAAGGTCTTGGAGGCGATCGATCGCGGTAACCCGTCCGGGAAGCGTGATTACGCGATCTATGGTGCGCCCGGAACTATGTGGCGGGTTGTCGTCAGCCGGCGGCTGCCGGGGGAGATCGTCCTGGTCTAGGCAACATAGTTAGAGCTGGTCGAGGAACGCCTCGAGGTCTTCGGGTGGGCGGTAGCGCCCGGGTTTCGCGTTGTGGGGAGTCGTGCGTTCGAGTGCGCGTTCTTTGATCGCCATGTCGGCATGGAGATAAATGGCGGTGGACTCGAGGGATTCGTGACCCAGCCATAGGGCGATGACAGCGGGGTCGACGCCGGCGTGCAGCAGGGTCATGGCGGCCGTGTGCCGCTTACGTGGAATTCCACATAATCGGCACACGCTCGCGACCCGGTTGATGCAGGACGGCACGCCCGTTGAGCAGATCGCCGACATCCTCGGCCACCAGTCCGTGGAGTCGACGGGCGTCTACCTGAAGTCGTCGCTTGGGCTGTTGGCCAGCTGCGCGCTGGACCCGGACGCGCCCACGAGCGAGGTGTCGCGATGAGCGAGATCGTGCTGGCCGACGCGATCGCGGGGCTGGTCGCGGAGAAACGATCGCTCGGCTACAAGTACGTGAGCGAGGAGCGAGCGCTAGCCCGATTCGAGGAGTTCAGCGCCAGCGAGTTCCCAGATCTGGACACCGTCACGCGAGCGTCGGTGCAGGCATGGATCGCCGCGGCGCGACGGCGGGCGGTGACAGCGGCGACCATGAACACGCTGATCGCGCCGGTCCGCGAGCTCGCCCGCTGGCTTGGTCCTCGCGGCATCGAGGCGTACGTGCTCCCAACCGGCGTGCTGCCCAAGCCCGCCCGGTACGTCCCGCACATCTACAGCGACCGAGAGCTCGCGGCGCTGTTCGCGGCGACCGACCGGTGCCGCTACTGCCCGGAGGTGCCGTTCCGGCATCTGGTGATGCTGGTCCTGTTTCGCACGATCTACGCGTGCGGGCTGCGCTGCTCGGAAGCCCGGCTGCTGCGCGTGAAGGACGTCGACGTCGAGAACGGCGTGCTGCAGATCCGCGACAGCAAAGGCGGCAAGGACCGGCAGGTGCCCGTCTCAGAGCCACTGCGCAAGCGACTGGCCGGCTACCACGCCACGCTCGCCGGGCAGCCGGGCTGGGAGTGGTTCTTCCCCGGCGCCACGCCCGGCGTGCCGTTGACGCTCGGTAACGTCAACCACAACTTCCGGCGGTTTCTCTGGCAGGCACGGATCCCGCACGGCGGCCGTGGGCACGGCCCCCGCGTCCATGACCTGCGTCATACGGCGGCGGTGAACAACCTCCGCGCCTGGTTTTCGCGTGGCGAGAACGTCGATGCGCTGCTGCCGGTCCTGCAAGCGTACCTGGGGCACTCCTCGATCGGTGATACCGCCTACTACCTGCGCTTGACCGCGGAGTCCTATCCGGACGTCACCGCCCGCGTCAAGCAGACGCTCGGCGACATCGTCCCAGCACCCGTCGTGGGAGCGGACGATCATGGCGACTGACTTCGCCCTCAGCCTACGCCGGTTCTTCATCGATCATCTCGCCGGGCTGCGCGGCTGCTCACCGCATACGATCAGCTCCTATCGAGACGCGTTCAAGCTGCTGATCTGCTGGTTCCGCGACGAGCGGCAGGTCCCACCTGAGCGGCTTACCCTCGAACACCTCGACGCGGCCGCGATCACCGGATTCCTTGCCTGGCTACGCACCGAGCGGCACAACAGCCCCTCGACGTGCAATCAGCGCCTCGCCGCGATCAGCTCGTTCTTCCGCTGGCTGCAAACCCAGGATCCAGCGCGGATGGCGTGCTGCCAGGACATCCTCCAGGTCCCCTCAAGCAAACACAACCAGCCGGCCATCGCGCACCTGACTGTCGAGCAGACCCGGCTGTTGCTCGCCCTGCCCGACCGTCGCACCCGCCAAGGCCGGCGTGACGCGACCCTGTTAGCGACCCTCTACGACACCGCCGCACGAGTCCAAGAGACCGCCGACCTGACAGTCCGGGACATCCGGCTCGAGGACCCCGCGATCGTTGCGCTGACGGGCAAAGGCCGCAAAACGAGGCATGTCCCGATCGACGCAAACACGGCGGCGCTGCTGGCCGCCTACCTCGCCGAACGACGACTCGACACTCCCGGACGCGATGACCGCCCCGTGTTCTTCAACCAACACCACGAGAAACTCAGCCGAGGCGGGATCGCTTGGATCCTGCGCAAATACCAGGCCCAAGCAAACGACCCGACGCTCACCGACGCCCAACTGAGCCCTCATGTCCTTCGCCACAGTCGGGCGATGCATCTCTACGACGCGGGCGTGCCGCTACCCTACATCCGCGACATCCTCGGCCACGCCGACCTCTCCACGACCGAGATCTACGCACGCGCCTCGACCGAAGCCAAACGCAAAGCCCTCGAAGCCGTCTATGACCAGCTCGTCAGCGCCGAGCTGACCGAATGGAACCAGGACCCCGAGCTGCTCAGCTGGCTCACCAACCTCCGCTAACCACCCCCGCGTTATGCGCAGCGCTTCCGTGGTCAACCCCCCTCCCAGCAGGGGTTGCACGCCAGCGCTGCGCATAACCCAGCGCTGCTCATATGGCGGTGTGATCTCACCGTGCCTTTGCAACGTCTATCTGCATCGGCTTGACCGGCAGTGGACCGAGCGCGGAGCCGGAGTTCTGGTCCGTTACGCAGACGATGTGGTCGTGATGTGCCGGACCCGGGCGGAGTCCGAGCGCGCCCTTGTGGCGTTGCGCGAGATTCTCTCGGAGCTGGGGCTCACGCTCATGGATGCCAAGACCCGGATCGTGGAGCTGCGCGAAGGTGGTGAGGGGCTGGACTTTCTCGGCTTCCACCATCGCTGGGTGCGCGGGGACACGCCCGCTTCACGGCATCTCTGTTTCCTTGCCCGCTGGCCCTCACAGCAGGCGATGCGGCACGCCCGCGAGCGGATCCATGAACTCACGGACCGCCGCAGGTTGCGGCTACCAGTTGAAGAGGTCGTGCAGGATCTCAACCAATTCTTGCGCGGCTGGGCGGGGTATTTCCGCTACGGGAACTCCGCTGTCGCCTTCGACAAGATCACGTTCCACGCGTACGTGCGCCTGGCTGGCTTCATCGCCAAGCGTCACAAGCGCAGTGGCCGGTATGGCTGGTGGGCGATCCATCAGTCCCCGGACCGGATGGGACTGATCAGCCTCGGCGGAACCATCGTCGCGCCACGCCCTAACCGGTCGTGGCGTCGGGGACGCTGAATGCCGGCGGTGAAGAACGTCGGAGAGCCGTGTGCGGGAGAACCGCATGCACGGTTCGAGGTGGCGGCGGGAGGAAACCAGGCCAGTCGGGCCAGCACGTGCCGCGCAGCCGGGCGCCTCTCGCCGACCCTACTAACCGCCACAGTCGGGCGATGCATCTCTACGACGCGGGCGTGCCGCTACCCTACATCCGCGACATCCTCGGCCACGCCGACCTCTCCACGACCGAGATCTACGCGCGCGCCTCGACCGAAGCCAAACGCAAAGCCCTCGAAGCCGTCTATGACCAGGTCGTCAGCGCCGAGCTGACCGAATGGAACCAGGACCCCGAGCTGCTCAGCTGGCTCACCAACCTCCGCTAACCACCCCCGCGTTATCATATGCGCAGCGCTCCGCGGTCAACCCCAGTCGCAGCAGGGGCTGCACGCCAGCGCTGCGCATAACCCAGCGCTGCTCATATGGAGCTTCAGCTTCGCCGCTGCTTGCGAACGTCTACCTGCACTACGTGTTTGACCTGTGGGCCGACCAGTGGCGGCGGCGACACGCACGCGGGGACGTGATCCTGGTGCGGTTCGCTGACGACTACGTCGCGGGCTTTGAGCATCGTGATGACGCTGAGCGGTTCCTGACCGATCTGTGCGAGAGGCTCGCGCGGTTCGGTCTGGAGTTGGCGGCGGAGAAGACGCGGCTGATCGAGTTCGGACGGTACGCCGCCGAACGGCGAGCATCGCGTGGGCTCCGCAGGCCGGAGACGTTCGACTTCCTGGGCTTCACGCACATCTGCGCGAAGAATCGGAGCGGGCGGTTCAAGCTCAAGCGGGTCACGATCAAGAAGCGGATGCGAGCCAAGCTTCAACAGGTCAAGGTCGAACTGAGGCGACGCTGGCATCACTCGATCCCCGAGCAAGGACGCTGGCTGGCCAGCGTCCTGGCCGGACACTTCCGCTACTACGGGGTGCCCGACAACATCAAGGCGATGCAGGCGTTCCGCAACGGGATCATCTGGCACTGGCTTCGCGCGCTCGAGCGCCGCAGCCAGCGCTCTCGGATGGGCTGGAAGCGGATGTGGCGCACCGCCGATCGATGGCTTCCCCGCGCCCAGATCCAACACCCATGGCCGACCAAGCGCTTTGACGCCATGACCCAAGGCAGGAGCCCAGTGCGTTAGACGCGCACGCTGGGATCTGTGCGGGGGGCTGCCCGAGGCGGTGTGGACCACGTCCCGACCCGGCCGAAGGGCAGTCCCTACCGCGATTCCGGCTGACTCACGATTGCCCGGCCAAATGCCGGCCGTGGGCTAGCAGCCGCGAAACCGGAGCGGATCACGACCTCCAGACAACCCAGGGGGCGGGTCAATCGGGACGTCAGTGGCCACTCCGTCGGGAACGGTTCCGGCGGGTTAGATCACAGACTCCGCCGGCCTTTCCCGTCGTGCATGAGCGCCTCCGTGTACGGCGGCGCCGTGCGCTCGACTCGAGCGATGCTTAGTTACAACCTTCTGTCGTGAGGTTGCTTTCGCACGAGACCGGTTCGACAGCGAAGCAGTGGTTGCGGTTCGCTTGGATGAAGACGATTTGCCGGCGTTCTTCGCCGAGTCGCCGGAGCTCTTGGCAGGGGGCGATGTCTTCTTGACTGGGGTCGGCTTAACCGGTGAGGGTCTGCTTGGTGCCTTTCCCGGGGTGGTGGTCGACACCGGGGTGGTGGTCGACACCGGGGTGGTGGTCGACACCGGGGTGGTGGTCGACACCGGGGTGGTGCTCGACACCGGGGTGGTGGTCGACACCGGGGTGGTGGTCGACACCGGGGTGGTGGTCGACACCCGGGTGGTGGTCGACACCCGGGTGGTGGTCGACACCGGGGTGGTGGTCGACACCCGGGTGGTGGTCGACACCGGGGTGGTGGTCGACACCGGGGTGGTGGTCGACACCGGGGTGGTGGTCGACACCGGCGACGTCACATCGGCGAGGCCGTACTGACTCACCGTTGAGGTCGTGGCGGGATCCGCCAAGGCGGCGGCGAGGGCGACCACGGAGACGCTGTTGCCGAAGGCGCGGCGGAGGGCGGGATCGTCCCCTTGGCCAGGCTCCCCATACCACGCCTGCTCCTGCTCAATCTGCGGAAGAACGTCACCGGCCAGATCGGTACGTCCCGCCTCGAAGGCGAGTACGGCATAGGCAGCCGTGATGAACTCGGAGTCGTTCGTGCCAGTGTGGCGCGTACCGTTGCTCGTATCGATCATCCAGTTCGACGTGTTCACCAGCGGGTTTTCGAGATTCATGATCATGTTGGCGACCCGCAGTGCGCGGACGTCGCCCGAGAGGAGATAGAGCCGAGCCGCCACGTCGAGCTGCAGCGTCGAGTAGTACGGATCCCATCCGGTTCCCCCGGCTCCGTTCTCTGCGAAGTATCCCTCACCGTTCGAACCGTCCGTCTGTGTAGGAGTTTTGACCGTGATCCAGCCGTCGCCCCGGAACTGCGCCTGCGGTGGATCGTTGATGAAATCCCAGGAGTTGTCGTAATCCGTCTCAAACTGTGCGTTACCCGTCGCCTTCCAAGTCAGCCAGAAGACTTCGGTGATCACGAGGTTGACGTTGCCATTGATGTACCAGGTCGCATTGCCCGACGAGACCAGCCAGTTGGCCGCTTCTGCAAGCGATGCCTGCCAGGCGGCTCGGGTCGCTTGTTCGAGGTAGGGTGCCAGCAGACGGTAGCTCGTGCCCAGCTCGGCGGCGAACCAGGCCGTCTGTTCGGGGTCCGCCGAGGAATCTTGGGGCGGAACGAAGCCTCCGTTCGACGCCTGCTCACTCGCGATCGCGGAGTCGAAGGTCTCCTCCGCCTCTTTCAGGTAAGCCGGGTCCGAGGCGCCGGTGAGCACGTACAGGGTCGCCGCCGCTGTCCCTGGGCCACCGTTGTTGCAGGCCCAGCAGGTGCTAGCCGAGTCGGTCCAGACTCCGTCTTCGAACGGCCCATACTGATCGCCCTGATAACCGGCGAGTTGCTGCGACATGAAGGACACGACTGAGCCTTCAACAGCCGTGGCAGCCGATGCCTTGTCGGCAAGGGCCGAACCGGTCCCAAAGCTGATGCTGAGAACCCATACGAGGCCGACGATGCCGGCGCGGATCAGCTGGGAGCGTGAGGAAGTCATAGCGCTTGTATCGGATCCAGTCGGCCGTTTGTTTAGCGCCGTTCAACTTGGGTACGAAGCGGCTGGTTGACGCCGTTCACGGTGGTGACGGCGACGTAGCGCCGTGGGATTGCGGGATTGCGGGTTTGCGGCGTTGTCGTCGGTGTGGTAGATGTGCCACACGAGCCGCCCCTTCCCGCCGGTGTCGGCGTGTGGAAGGCTTCGGCGCGTGAGCGATTTGGTAGTCCGTGATGCTCTCGGTCGCGATAGCCCCCCAGCAGTTGGAGGCCGCCTTGGCGGCTGGAGAGCTCGCGTGCCCAGAGCGGCGGGCGGCTCTCACCGTGGGGTACGCGCGCTCGCGTGAGGTGCGGCTGGCCGGCGAGGTAGGGTTGCCATTAAGTCGTCATGGCGGGCTTCGCCACCCGCGGTGAATGAAATTGCCTATCGATGACCAGGAAGACGGTGCATCCTGTGAGACGGCTATTCGCTAGGAACGTGGCACCAGCCGCCAAGTAGCGGATCGTGCTCTGCCGATCGCGTGCGTCCCGGCTGATTCGTGAGCGGTCGTCAACCGGGAGCCATCGGGCGTGTGTGCCGTGTCGGGAAACGACGATTTGCCGACGCATCAGGCGACCGGCTGGATGAACCCAGCGTTTCCGGGCTACAGCGGCGTCAATAACTCGCGTCGAGAAACTACGACGGTAATTTCGGCTAACGCGGCTGAAACTGACCACTCGATGCCGATAGAGCCGGGTTTGCTAACGTCGCCGAAAGATGTCCGCCAAGCGAGCGTTCTCCTTTCGCGCAAGCTGTACAGTGCCTTACTCCAGAGATGTCGCGGCGTTTGACGACGTTGCCGCAGAGAGCATATCGGTTGATCTTCCACGCGATCCCGCTCCGCCTGCTTCAACGCATACCGTGCAGGAAGGACCTCCAGTTGCGCTCGTCGGCGAGGCTGCCAAAGTGACCTTTCCGCTCAGAGTCGCGAGTGTCGAGAGCGGGCACCTCGTCACGAGTGGGGGCGTAGTCGTCACTGCTGACGGAGTGCTGGTGCGGGAGACACTCTGGGACCACGACCATTGGAAGAGAGCGTTCGAGCCGCCGCCTCGACTGCCACCGGCTTTTCACCTGGAAGGTCGCTACGCCTCCTTGGTCTCTCTTTGGAGCCACAACTACTTCCACTGGATGTTCGAAGCGCTGCCTCGGCTGGCCGTACTTCAAGCGAGCGGAGTTGAGTATGACGGCGTCATCATCTGCGCTCAGCCGTCCAAGTTTCATTATGAGACGCTCGATCGAGTTGGGATTTCTCCGGCGCGCGTCGCGACGCTTACCGGCAATCACGTCGTCGTCGATGAACTTGTTTGGTCTTCCCCGCTTGCGCCGATTGGTTACCCAACGCCGTTTCTCGTGCGTTGGCTTCGAGAAGCGCTCCACGCTCCGTCGGCGAGCCCGGACCGTCGTCTGTACCTGCGGCGCACCCAGCGCGCCGTCGTAAATGAGCCAGCGATTCTTGACCGACTTCGACCGCTCGGATTCGAAGCCGTTGATTCCGGGAAGCTTTCGCTCGATCGGCAACTCGAATTATTCGCTGGCACCTCTGCGGTCGTCGGACCCCACGGCGCAGCCTTTGTTAACAGCGTCTTCTCGAAGCAGATGACCGGCATCGAGTTCTACCAACCGGCACACATCAATGTCAGCATCACCGGGGCTTTCGCCGCGGCCGGACATTCCCACTGGCACATCACTGGAAAGCGGGCTCGCTCGCTGGCCCGGCCACGTCATCAAAACGTCATCGTGCCTCTGAACGACCTGGATAGAACGCTAGCCGAGGCCCTAGGCGATCTGTGAGCGATCGCCGATCGTGTCGGTCAGCCAGGCTTTCGTGAGTGCCCGAGCAGACGGTGGGCGCCGCTTCCAGTTTAATAGACGGAGCGGTTGACATGAGCACCTCACACGCCAGGGAGAGGGGGAGGGGGAACCCCTATGGGTCGCGCCACCGGTGATAATCCGAAGCGGCTAGTCCTACAGTCCTAAGGAGTCGCGACTTAATTATTTTTCGGCTTGGGAGGGTTGGGAGTCAAGTCGAATGTAGTGGTGTAACGGTTCTTGCACTCGTCGGTCCGGATCTGGCGGGCGCTGTCCCTCCTGTCGGGAGCGTGCTCGCCGTGGGTAGTTGTCGTTGCGGTTGCTATCCATAAAACCGGCGAAAGCCGGTTGTGGGTTCCCGATAGCGGGAGCGGAGCGGCTGTCAAGTGAGCCGCGTCAGCGGTGCCCGAAGGGCAGGTGCCCGCAGGGCACCCGATCTTGACAGCCGCGGAGCGGACGCTAGCCGTCGACCTCGCGTGTTGCCGGACGGCGATCTGGGACCCAAACGGCGCTCGCGCTCGCGCGTGAGGCCGTCGGTGTCCGCGCCCGATCGCTGGCCCGGGGTTAGGCAGCGGCGAGATGGCCGACCACCTCCTCGCTGGCGTGTGCGGGGTCGGTGTCGTGGCCTGGACCGGCGAGCGTGATCGCGATCGACTCGATCGACAGGTAGCGGCGCTGGATCAGCCATTCGTCGTTCTGCTCGGCGAGCAGCGCGCCGGCGAGCCGGATCCCCGCGTGGTCGTTGGGGAAGATCCCGACGACGTCGGTGCGTCGTCCGATCTCCTTGTTCACGCGCTCCAACGGGTTGGTCGAGCGGATCTTGGTCCAGTGCTCGGCCGGGAAGCCGTAGAACGCGATCAGGTCCTCCTCGGCGAGCTCGAGCAGCTCGCAGACCTTCGGCGCCTGCTCGGCGAGGCGCTCGAGCACGTGTCCCACGCGCGCGCGTGCTTGGTCGCGATCCTCGGCGTTGAACACCTCGCGCAGCGCGGCGGCGACGAGCCCGCGCTGGTCACGGCGGCAGTGCATCACCATGTCGCGCAGGAAATGCACGGTGCAGCGCTGCCACGAGCAGCCGAGCACGCGCGCGATCGCGCTTCTAAGCCCCTCGTGCTGATCGGAGATCGCCAGGCGCACGCCGTGCAGCCCGCGCCTCTTCAAGGAGCGCAGGAACTCTGTCCAGAACGCGCCCGACTCGACCTCGCCGATGTCCAGGCCGATGACCTCCCGCACCCCAGACTCGTGCACCGCGTAGGCGACCACCAGCGCCTTGGACACCACCCGGCCCTGATCACGCACCTTCACGTGCTTGGCATCAAGCCATACATAGGGGTAGGCGCCCTCCAACGGCCGCGACCGGAACAGCTCGACCTGCTCATCAAGCGACCGGCAGAGCGCCGAGACGCGATCCTTGCTCATCCCCTCAATCCCCAACTGCTCCACCAGACGGTCTACCTTGCGGGTCGAGACGCCGTTGACGTAAGCCTCCAGCACGACCGCGACGATCGCCTGCTCACAGCGCCGCCGCGGCTCCAGAAAGCTCGGGAAATACGAGCCGCCCGACCGCTTCTTCGGGATCAACAGCTCGATCTCCCCAACCCGCGTCTCCCACGCCCGCCGGCGATACCCGTTGCGATGCGTGCAGCGCACCTCCGGCGCGACCTCGCCGAGCTCGGCACCCACCTCCGCCGAGACCTCCGCCTCCATCAGATCCCGCAAGACCACCGCCACCGCCTCGCGCACGACATCCTCAAGCCGACCATCGCGCACCTGCGCAACGACATCGGCAACCGTCATCCTATGACCCTCGGCCATCGTGGTGTCTCCAATCGTCTGACTGCGTGAACAGCCGACGAGTTCGGCGCCGCGGTGGCCGACCCCTCCTCGAGAGAGGAGACAGTCGAACCGCCCAACGCTCGTTACACCACTTGTAGCGAAACGACCGGGTTGGGGGGCCGTAGTGTCGAACCGTTGGGCATGGTCGATGAGGAAGCGATTGCCAAGCGGTGGGATGGGATGAAGGGCTATCTGGATGAGCGCCAGCGGCGGTTGTGGGCGGCGTCGGAGGCGCGGTCTCATGGTCGTGGTGGTGTGACGTCGGTCGCGCGGGCGACGGGACTGGCGCAGACGAGGTACGGGATGGGTTGCGGGACTTTGGAGTCGGGTGAGGAGTGGGAGGCGGGGCGGGTGCGTCGGCCGAGTGCGGGACGCCCGGCCGTGACCGTGAGCGATCCGGAGGTCAAGAAGGATCTGGACGGGCTGCTTGAGCCGGTGACGGTTGGTGATCCGGAGCGTGTGTCGGTGCGGTGGACGTCCAAGAGCGCCGCGAAGCTGGCCGGTGAGCAGCGCGCCATGGGTCACGTTTTGGTAGATCGCACCGTGCTGCGGCTGCTTGGCCAGATGGGTTTCTCGATGCAGGGCAACTACAAGACCAGGGAGGGGTCCGATCACCCCGACCGCGACGCGCAGTTTCAATATCTCAACGGGATCGTCGCGCACTCGCTTGTGGCCAGCCAGCCGCTGATCAGCGTCGATACCAAGAAGAAGGAACTGGTCGGGGAGTTCAAGAACGGCGGGCGGGAATGGGCGCCCGCCGGCAAGCCGGTCGAGGTCAACACGCACGACTTTCCCAGCCACGCGCGCGGGAAAGCGAATCCGTACGGTGTCCTTTGACGTGGGCCGCAACGAGGGGTGGGTCGCAGTTGAGCGGGAACAGCGTCGAGGTGAACTCGATGTCTGGGACAACGATTCTCGCGCCCTCCGGCAAGGCAGCGACGACCGAGCCGACCAGCTCGGAGACCGTCGAACCCACCGCGACTTGCGCCAGCTCCACACCGACCAGCCGCGCGAACACCGCACGGGCACGCTCGGTGCTCTCACCCCATTCCTCCCAGCTCGTGCGACCACCATGCCAGTCGGCGAGCGCGGACTGAAGCGCCTCCCACCCTGCCTAAACTTAAGCTTTGTCCGGATCGCGCCGTGAGCCGGACCGGCGGTGGCGGCCACCTCGTTCCAGACGGTCGCCAGCGGGATGAGCATCGGCTCGTACGGGAGCCACTTCGAGGTCAGACGCCGCATTCGTCGCGGAGCATCCTCAGCACGGCGCCCATGCTGCTCACCGCGGCTCCCAGCAATCGGCGATGGCGTCCGCCGGCAGGCTGATCACCGACCGCCGCTTGCACGAGAGGCCCAGGGGGAGGGCGATGCACTGCAGTAGATAGTACGGCTTGATGCCGAAGGCGCCGAGGAAGGGATGGCAGCGCGTCGTTCCAGAGGTCGTACAGGCTATGCCCGCCGGCGAACGCCCGAGCGCTGACCAGCTCGAACGGCGTCAGCTGCCTGGCGGTCCGGTTAGGGGTCTCGAGGATGGTGCACACCGCTTCAAGCGACGTTCCCTCGGGCAGGACGGTGAGCGAGAACGCGTACTTGACGAGCGGATCGATGCAGGAGTACTCGACCGCGCGGAGCAGATCGCGAACGCGCTCGCGGTCCTCGTCATCCCGCAGCGGGACCACAGTGTCCAGCCAGCGGGCGGCCCCGAAGTCGCGGACCGACAGAGGCATCATGAGAGAACGCGCCTATGTGCCTCGATGCTCTCGAGGTGCCTTGCGCGTTCTAGGCTGAAGACCTTGACCGCCTGATCGACATCGGCACCGGCGAGTAGCGCCCCGAGATCGAGGACCAGCCGTGTGCCCACGCTCGCCGGCGGATCAGCGAGCCTCTGGAGCGGCTGACGCGCGCGCGGAAATGGGGCTAGCTGGACGGACTCGGGCGAAGTGCAGGTATTCGCGCTCGGTCGAAAAGCCTGGGCGACGAACCGACGAGGATGCTGAGGAGGGTCAGACCGTAGCCGCGGAGAACGTACGGGTTGATCGGGTCCTCCTCCGCTCGGCGGCGATATTCGTCATCGATCGCGGCGGTGAACTGTGAGTGCATCTTCTCGATCGGGAAGTCGGATCTCCCACCGTGAAGGGCCAGCACGGCCACACCAGCGTTCCAGAACGGATTGATGTTGTTCCGCCGGGAGCCGTTTCGGGTGTCGATCTGCCACGTGGTCTCATCGGTGAGAGGAAGGATCGCGTTGATGAGCGCGTTCGAGAACTTGAGGATGCGATCGTCCCCATTGAGCAACCACAACCTGATCAGGTAGTCGAGCTGGAGCTGCGTGTACTCGCCGTCGAAGGTTCCATCCTCGGGGCGATTTACTTCCTCGACCTCGGAGAAGTAGCCAACCGCGTCGTGCCAATCGGGCTCTGAAGGATCTCGCACTATATGCAAGCCATGTCCACGCCAGCGTGGGCTCATGCGATCGGGATGACAGAGGAAGTCGAGGCATCGCTCGTACTCCTCGTGGCCGCCCTCCGAGCCGTTGATGTGGGCGTGCAGGTAGACGAGCTCGCAGAGTGGGATCTCGTAGTTCCCATTGATGTAGAAGTCGAGCAGGGACATCCGCTGGAGGTCGTCGTAGCAGCGAGCGAGGCATTGGCGCATCCGACGGAGCGCCGGCGCTGACATCCGCCCCTCCAGCGCAAGAATGATCCAACCCAGCGTGGCGCCCGCCGAGATCGCGTGCTGCGGCACCCACCGTGGCTGCAGGCGATCCGGCATGCGTGTGGCTAACCGGTATGCCCGTCGCCGGAGGCGCAGCACCGGGGTGTCCGCGATGAACTGCGCGGTGATGCGGGCTGCCAACTCCGAGTCGGCCACGTTGTCATCTTCGAGCGCGGCCCACGCCAAGAACGCGGCGGGGCCGAGCGAGGGATACCCAGCGTGGACGATGGTCGTGCTCGTCTCCTCGACCAAACGTGACTCGCCGATCGTCGTGACTGTCTCACGTCCGAGGCGCAAGACCCGATCGACCAACCAGTCGTCGCTCATGTAGGGCAGATGGTACCCATCCGGTTCATGTGTATCGCTCACCGCACGACGGCAACCCGATCCGGGCGCGAGTCTCAGCCCTTCGGCTCGTCGACCCAGGGGCCGCGCCGGGCGCCGTGCACGTTGGGGAGCTTCTCGGCCTCCTTCGGCCCCCAGGTGCCCTTCTCGTAGGGGACCGGGGAGCGGCGTCGAGCAGGGGCTAGAGAATTCGCATCGATCCGGACGAACGATCTGGCTCGGCTTGGAACGGCGGCTCGTGGCGGGGAGGAAGCCGAGACGCGGCGGGTGCTTGAAGACGAGCCGGACTTCCGTGCGGTTGTCCGCCAGCTGTTTGCCGGTGCGGATGAAGAACAGGACCCCGGCCCAGCGCCAGTTGTCGATCTCGAGCTTGAGCGCTGCGTAGGTCTCGGTGTTGGAATCGGGGGGCGACCCCGTCGATCTCGCGGTAACTGAGCGCCGATGACGTGCGAGCGGTCTGTCGCTTCTCACGCAACTCGTACGGTCGGGTAGGCTTCCCACAATGGGGCGGGGCGACCAGTTGAAGAATTGGGCGAAGCGATATCTGGACGAGCCGCAGCGCCAAGCGCTCAGGGCGAAGGCTCGCGCATCGCAGGTTCCCCTGCTGAAGCTGCGCCGTGCCATCGCACCATTGGATCTAGCTCCGCTAGGTCGAAAAATCCTTCACGGGGCTGTCATCTTATTAGGCCGCGATAGCGGCCTGTTTTGTCTTGTCGTCGAGCGCGTGCTCGAACGCGCGCCATGCGCGGGCGATCGGACTTTGGTTTGCGATCTCCGGTGGTAGGTGGGGGTCGAGTTCGGCGAGGGCGGGGTTGACGATCCGCACGTAGGTCTTGGTGAAGAAGACGGCAGTCCGGCGGCCGAACTCGGTCAGCTCGTAGCGCTGGGAGCGTGGGATCCGGCGGATCAGGCCTTTGCGTCTGATCTGAGTCGACGCAGGTCGTAGGTCATCTGGCCCGTGCTGTAGCTGGGGATCAGCTCGGCGATCTGTGGGCGCAGGGTGCGGTTCGTCAGGCCTGCGAACAGGTGCTGGAAGCAGCACAGGCAGGCGAGGAGTGCCATCACTCTGGGGTCACCGAAGTGCAGAGCGGGCGCGGGTTGGCCGTCCTCGATCGACGGCGACACCAGACGCGTCAGCGTCGTGGGGTCCGGCGCGCAGTTGCACGCCTGGAGTTGAGCGTCAAGCAGACGGTCGTTGACCTCGTCGCCGATCGACCGTAGTTGCGCCCAGGTGTCGGCGGTCAGGGTGCGCTTGACAGCGAAGTCGTAGGGGTCGTTGACGGTCGTTTCGGTCCGCAGCGCTCGGCCCTCTTTGAAGTACTGCTTGATCTTGGAATGCTTGTAGTGCGCCTGGATCACCGGCTCGACCCCCTTGGTGATCACCTTCGTCTGAAACCGGCCAGGGGTCCGGCTCGTGACTTTGCGGTCGAAGATGATCTGGACTTTGTCGGGGCGCCCGAGATCGAGCTGATCGCGGATCGTCTGCTCAAACCACGCACGGCCCGCGTCGGGGCGGTCGAACACGCGGGTGTCCGAGAGCTCCAGCTGACGGACCGAGAAGCGGTAGCCGTAGCGGCCCCGCTGCGCGGTCGTGAACGGGGAGGGAAGCTCGCGCATCCAGCGGTCACAGAACCCCAAGATGTCTTGCTCTGAGAGCGAGTCGCAGATCTCGGCGAGCCGCTCGGGGTGATCGCAGACTCGGAAGCCGTTGTCCAGCGGCGTGAACTCGATCCCCTCTCGCGCGGCTGGCGTTTGGCCCATTCGTGGCCATTGAGGTAGACCCACACCGAGTATGGGGCGTACGCGTTGGTCTTGATGAACGACGGCCCCCAGTCGCGATCGAAGATGTACCAATAGTGGTGGTTGACGAACACGGTCTGGCGGGCGAACTTGAAGTGCGGGTGCTCGTCACGGCCACCGTCGCGCCAGCCGCGCCACGCCCACGCCTTCTCCTGCGCCACGCCGAGCATCACGACCCCGCTGCGGCCCTCCCGCTCAGCCTGCTGCATGTGCGGGCGCGCGACGTCCTCCTTGACCATGTCCTTGGTGAAGCGCACGACCGGGATCTCCCGAGCCTTCGCGAACGCCTTGACGTCCTCCACATAGGCCTGGCCGATCTTCCCGAACAGCGCCGGCGACGGGATCGTCCCACCCGCATGGTCGTTCAAAAACCGCACCAACTGCCCCTCGCACTGCAACCGCGGGACGTACCCCGCGAGCAAGATCCGATCGACCGAACGACCCGGAGCGAGACGTGATCGGCGAGTAGGCTTAAGACGGTGGCCACGGCGGTGCCTCCAGCTACCGGAAACGGTCGCAAAGCCCCACAGGGGCTTCCAAGCGGGCGGTTCGTCGCCCGCGATCTAGATCGGAGCGTACCCCGCGGCCACCGCCCAGCGTCCCGCAGGGACGCCCCGCGAGCGAGGCTCATACCGAACCTCGAACACCACGGAGATCACCGCGAGCTTGCACAACCGCTCGGCGGTATGAGGCTCGCTCGCTAAATCTAGATGTGCTGGCCCGCCTCTACGGCACGGACAAGTCCTCTTGGGGTAACGGCTACACCGCGGTCTACGAGCGACATCTGCGCCCTCGCCGCAAGAAGGTGGTCAGCGTTCTGGAGATTGGCGTGGGCGGCACGACTTCCCTCGAAGGCTACGAGACCGCAGCTGGCGGTCAGTCCTTGATGATGTGGCGCGACTACTTCCCGAAAGCCGAGATCCTCGGCATCGACCTACATCCCAAGAACATCAGCGGTCATCGGCTCCATTTCGAGCAAGGCGACCAATCCGACCCGGATTTTCTACGCTCCCTCGTCGAAACCTACCGGCCCTTGATGTGGTGATCGATGATGGAAGTCACATTGGTCGGCACATCATCGCGAGCATGATCCTCCTGTGGGACGCGGTCAAACCGGGCGGCTTCTACATCATCGAAGACCTTGCGTTGGCCTACCACCCGGCCTGGGAAGGTGGTCTGCCTGGGACACCGGGTACGGCCGTGGCAATGATCAAGGACAAGGTCGATGCCACGCTTCGACGTTCTGCGGATCCGTTCCGACCCCCAATCGCCTCGATGCACATCTACGGCGAGATCGCGTTCTTCGAGAAGACGCAACTCGCATGAAGGACTCGGAAATGTTTGAGCCCCGCCCATCCTGGGTGTGCCCGCCGCATGCCGCCGCGGCAGGCGAACAAGTCCGAATGTGACTGCGGCATACGTCTGCGCGGCATGAACGTCCAAAACCCCCAACGAAATACTGTCCGGCATGGTCGGCACCTCCCAGAGCTAGCTAGCTAGCTAGGGCGTCAACGACGGGCCCATTCCCGCCGCTCAGTCCCCGCACATCTCTGCGCGGGGTGCCGACCGGTCTACCCCTGGATCACGCGGCCCGACCGACCTCCAAAGGGTCTAGGTGGCGCGGCCGGGCACACCCATGATCCGCGATCCGGGCGGGAAGCTCTTAGTTACGACCGCGCCCGCTGCCACGACGCATCGATCGCCAAGCTCAACGCCGGGCAAGATCGTGACGTTCACGCCGAGCCAGCAGTCATCGCCGATGGTGATGCCGTGATGGCCGGGGCGCAGATCGGCTTCGTCGATTGACGGGACGCCGTCCGGGCCGATCAAGTGGTTCGTCGCGATCAGCGACACGAACTGCGCGAGCTGGACGCGCGAACCAATCCGGATGAACGACCTGAAAGCCCGGATGTTGCTGTAGGACCCGATGATCACCCGGTCGCCCATCGTCAGCTCGCCGCCCTTAAGCGCCAGCAACGTCCCGCTCTGGATCACGACCCCGGAGCCGTAGCGCAGCAGCACGGCCGAGTCCATCTCGACACTCCACGGGATGATCATGCCCGATTGGCGGAGACGGGCGATCTCGCGGAGATGTTCGACGCGACGGTGCATCGGGACACCCTAGCTGTTCGCGCAAGCTTCGCGAGAGGCGACCGATCACTCTCACGTCATCGGCGCTCGAATGCGATCCCACATGCTGGCTGACCAGCCGAACGAACCGGTTATCCTGGATCTTCTCTCCGAGCGTCTGGAGCATGACCTGATGATCAAGCTCGTCAAAGCAGCGGGAGATGTCACCTTCGATAAACCAGGTCGTTCCCGTCCAATTGGTCACCACCTCGCTCAACGCGGTGTGGCAACCTCGGTCGGGACGGTAACCATGGGAGTGATCGGAGAACTGCGGCTCATAATACGCCTCCAAGAGGACACGCATCACTTCGCCGAGTAACTTGTCCGACCACGACGGCAGACCAAGCGCTCGCTGCTTCCCATCCTTCTTCGGGATGTAGTGGCGCCTGACGGGCCTGAACCGATATCGCTCATGACGCAGCGCGTCGATGATCCGTTCGATCTTACCCAGTGTCATGCCGTCCGCGGTTTCCGCGCCGGCTCCGGGGGTCATTGCTCCCTTGTTGGAGTAGATGCGCCCGTAGGCCAGCAAGTACAGCTGCGGGTTGAACAACTGCCGATACAGCTCATCCAAATGGCAGGCCACGCCTGCCGCGTTCACGGAGGACATCCAGGACCGTTTCGGCGCTCTGCATTACGCATACCTCCCGATGTTTGGATATCCGGTCACCTGTGCCCCTTCGCCCTGTGGACGGCTCTCCCGTCCCCCCCTGGTGGGTCGTGACTCCCACGACTACTACGGGCACTCCGTCGCCCTGGGGCTCGCGCCCCGTAGGCGATCCCACGTTCGTCCTTGCTGTACTTACATAGCGTGATTTAGGTGTCCCGTTCGTCTCCTTGAATGTCCTCACTGGCTGGGCATCGCTCCGTGCCCTGAAGGTTGCAGCGGCCTGAGTAGGATGCCGCCACAGGGCCGGCGCCGGTCACAGGCGTCTTTCCGGCGGACGAGGAGTTGCGTCTTCTGGAGACTGGGCTATCAGGCAATCCAGCTTTCACCATGTCACGCGGATCCCCCAGCGCACCGTCTCATACGCCTGGGCACGACCGCTGGTTTTCTGCCAGGCTACTGTTCCTTTTGTCTTTCGACGCTGGGTTAGGCATTGGATCCAGGAACATTCCTCCATTCCTCCAAGTTCCTCCCGGCTGCACCGGGGATACAGCAAGGCGCCTCGTGGCGCAAGACTCATCTCCTTGATTGCCCTCGCTGGGCAACGCTCCACGCCCCGAAGGTTGCAACGACAGAAGAGCGATATCATATCGTCGCAGGACGCGGCGCCGGTCTCGGGTGTCTTTCCGGCGGACGATGCCTTGCATCTTCTGGAGATTTGGGTTTAGGCAGTTTAGCTTTAGCTTTCGCCATATCACACGGGTCCCACGGCGCGTCACCCCTAACACCTGGGCTTGACCGCCGGTATTGGCATGCGATTGTCCCTTTCACCTTTCGGATCCGGGTAAGCCATTGGACCCACGAACCTTCCTTCGAGTTCCTCCCGGCTGCGCCGGGGATACAACAGAGCGCCTCGCGGCGCATCTTTCCTGGCATGCGATTGTTCCTTTCACCTTTCGGATCTGGGTAAGCCATCAGACCCACGAACCTTCCTTCGAGTTCATCCCGGTTGCGCCGGGGATACAGCAGCGCGCCTCGCGGCGCATCGTGTGCGGAGAACCGCATGCACGGATCGAGGTGGCGGCGGGAGGAAACCAGGCCAGTCGGGCCAGCACGTGCCGCGCAGCCGGGCGCCTCTCGCCGACCCTACTACACCACAGACACGACCCACCACGACATGACCAGCCACAGCGCTTCCCACACCGAGCAACAACGCCTCAAGCTCGCCCGCGAGATCGCCCAGATCGACGCCGCACTACCCGGCAGCCTCGTGGTCCGCTCCACCCGCTGCGGCAAGCCAACCTGCCGCTGCAAAGCCGACCCACCCCAGCTCCACGGCCCCTACATCCAATGGACCCGCAAGATCAACGGCACCACCCACACACGCCTACTCACCCCCGAGCAACACGCCCGCTACCACCCTGGTTCGAGAACGCCCACCGACTCCGCCAACTACTCGCCGAACTCGAACAACTCTCCCTCCAAGCCGCCAACCACGCCGAAGGCTGGACGGACGAACCCGCCCGATGAGCACCTGACCGGAGACCGCCGAACGCGGGATGCCGTGGGTGATCACGCGCACCTGACCATGGCCCCTGGTGAGGTCATGCAGTTCGATCCAGCGCCCTGGCATTGCTCGCACGACGCTCAGCAACACAAGTTGCGCGGCCGCGATCCGGGCAGCTATGTCGCGGTCATCGGGGTCCAGATCCTGGCGTGCGGCGTAGAGCTGCGCAGCGGTTGCGCCGTCGGCGACCTGTCGGTCGGTGTAGAGCCACAAGCCAATCAGTTGAACCTCGGCCTTGCTGAGCGCGAGATCTTCGCGGCAGGCATTGATCTCGTCCAGCGCCGCTCCTATCTCCTCGTGGTGATGCTCGCCGCCCACTTCTGGATCCGCGCTCCCACCTCGTCGCGCTTACGTGAGACGGCGGCTGGGTGCTCGGACGCTTCGGCGCAGCAGCGCTTGAACTTGCGGCCGCTCCCCCATGTCTACACACTGGCTGGCGGCCGCGTTGCCCGGCGGCACGAGCACGCGCGTCGGCGGCGTGGCCAGGGCCGAGGCGGATACTGAGCTGAGAGCGATGCCGGGAGGCGGGCGCCAGTAGGCCGAGCATGATCGCTGCTGATCGCATCGTAGGTCTATTTGTGGCGGCAAAGCCCGTGGCCCGACACGAAGACGCTCATCGTTCCATTGAATAGTGAAAGTGCCTCATGGCGAGCTTTGTCAGGCCGAGCCCATTCGGCGCGTATAAGAGTCTTGACAGCAGGGGTCTAGTCAGTCTGATGTCGGCGGCCGTATCGACAGTCGACCAGGAGGTCACGTGCTTGAGAAGGTCTTGATTCTGGGCGTAGCGGTTGCGGGTTTCGCGACGGCTGTGGTCTTGCCCATGTCCGCTGAGCCCCACGGGGCGACAGCGGCGGCGGTCCTAGCTACCTCCACGGTGACGACAGGGATTTCTACCACGACGATTTGCCCGGCCGGTAGCAGCAACCCGAATTACTGCGTCACGAGCACCGCCACCGGCACGACCACCACCGGGGCGACGGCGGTTTCGACCACGACGATCTGCCCCGCGGGCAGCACTGACCCGAACTACTGCGTGACCACCACCGCCACGAAGACCTCGACCAGCACCGGGACGACGGCTGTCTCGACGACCTCGTCGTCGATATGCCAACACCTGCGAATCGAGGCCCTGCGGCAACAGCTTGCCCAATGGGAAGGCGCCGCGCCCTGGCGGCAGTCGCTGGAGGATCCTGCCTCCTTGGAGCGGGTGCCGGCCCTGTCGAGTGGTTGCCCGGCACTCGATCGGGCATTGCCTGAAAAAGGATTCCGGCCCGGCACGCTCGTCGAGTGGCTGTGCCGCGGCGAGGGCGACGGAACGGCCACGCTGGCTTTCCGTGCCGCCGCCGGGGCTTGCGTGCCGCGACGGGCATGCGTGGCGGCGGGGCGGTGGTCGTGCTCGATCGGACGCGGCGAGTTCTATCCCTTGGCGGCGGTCGCCCAAGGGATCGAGCCCGCGCGGCTGATCGTCGTTCATCCCGGCAACAAGGCCGATCACACTTGGGCGTTGGACCAGGCGTTGCGCTGCCCGGCCGTGGCCGCGGTGGTCGCCTGGCCGGAATCGCTGGATGGAAAACTCGACGGCCGGACCTTCCGCCGGCTGCAACTGGCCGCCGAACAAGGAGGCGGCCTGGGCCTGTTGATCCGGCCGGAAAGCGTGCGTTGCCAGCCCTCCTGGGCCGACGTGCGGTTGCTGGTCGAACCGCTGCCGAGCACGTCGCCTTATGGCCGGCGGCGTGCGCGATGTACCCATGGCGACGGATGCGCGTCGTGCTCTTGCGTTGCCGCGGCCGTGTACGCCGGCGGCGAGCAAACCGTAGAAGTGGAGATCGATCATGAAACGCATCCTCTGCCTGAGGATTGAGAAGCGTGGGGTGGGCTCAGGCCAGCCTTCACGAGAAGAGTCGGGCTGAAGCCTCACCCTACAAGCAGCGCTCCAAACCGTGGCGGCGCGATGCAAGCAGTTCACGCCCCTGGTGGGAATCGATCCGGACGTTTTTCCCCAAAGCGTGCTGCTGGATATTACGAATGTCGTCCATTTGTTCGGCGGCGAAGCGGCGCTGGTCGAGCGGATCCTCGGCGAGTTGCATGCCGACGGCTGGCAGCTTCGCGCCGCCGTGGCCGGCACGCCCGGCGCGGCGTGGGCGCTGGCGCGGTATGGACGAGCAAGGCGACGAAGGCAGACAGGCGAGACAGGGCATGAAGCTGCTAGGCAGCTTCTCTCCTTTCCCCCTCTCCTCCTCTCGCTCCCTGCTCCCTGCTCCCTTCTGCTCGAAGCCCTCCGCCTGCCCGAGCCGATCGTGGCGCTGCTGCATAGCCTGGGCGTTTGGCGGATCGAACAGTTGGAGGCCTTGCCGCGGCGCGAGCTTTCTTCGCGCTTTGGACCGGAGTTGCTGGATTGCCTGGACCGCGTGACGGGCCGCTTGAGCGAACCGCTGCCGGCCTGGGATCCGCCGCCGCAATTCGAGGTCCGCTGGTCGGCCGAGTTCTCCCACCGCCCGGCGAGAAACGATCGAAGCCGCCTTGGAACACCTCGTCCGCCGCCTGGCAGCCATGCTCACCCAGGCAGGCCGCGGCGCCATGCGCCTGGAATGCCTCTTGAAATGCACCGCGGGCCGGGGTACCTGCGAAGCGGGTCGGCTGCAAGTGGCCGTCGGTCTGTTTCGCCCCACGGCCTGGGCGAATCACCTCGTCGAGTTGCTGCAAGTGCGGTTCGAGTCGTTGCAACTGCCCGGCCCGGTCGATTCGATCCGCCTGGCCGCCGCCTCCACCGCGCCGCTGGAACTGCGGCAGCAAGAGATGTTTTCCGAGGGGCAAACTCGCGCTGCATCCGCATCACCTCGCGGGCCTGATCGATCGGCTCAGCAATCGCCTGGGCCACACCTGCGTGATGCGGGTGCGGTTGATCCCCGACGCCCAGCCGGAGTTGGCCTGCCACTACACGCCGCTGGTCCTGGGCCGGAATAAAGGGGTCAGATGACTTTTGTCAAGGTCCGAAGGCGGGCCCGCCTCGCGGCAGTCGCACAAAAGAGACCCGACCCCTTTATTCAGCCCCGGCCGTTGCGGTTGCTGACGCAGCCCGTGCGGCTGCCGGGCGGAATCATGATCGGGACCGTTTTCTTTCGCCGGCCGGCAGCAGCGGATCGTGCGGCGTGTGGGGCCCGAGCGGATCGAAACCGGCTGGTGGCGCGGCGGGCACCATGTACCCATGGTCGGCGTGGCCCGCGACTATTACCGCATCGAGACCACCACCGGCCGCTGCTATTGGGTCTTCCGCCGCCTGCCCGCCGGCCCCTGGTTTTTGCACGGGATGTTTGATTGAAGAGGAGTTAGAAGTGGACTAGGAGTTAGAAGATGGTGGGACTCATTTCACTCGGCCCACCCTACATCTTCTGACTCCTTGTCCCACTTCTAACTCCTAACTCCTAACTTCTAACTTCTAACTCCTTACATGTACGCCGAACTTCACGCCAAATCGAACTTCTCGTTTCTCGAAGGGGCCTCGCATCCGGAAGAACTGGTCGAGCGCGCCGCGGAACTCCACTACGCGGCCCTGGCGGTGACCGATCGCAACAGCCTGGCCGGCGTCGTCCGCGCCCACGTGGCGGCCAAGGAACATGGCCTGAAGCTCATCATCGGCGCCGAGATCACTCCGGAAGACGCCCCGCCGGTGGTTCTCTGGCCGACCGATCGCGCCGCCTACGGCCGCCTGGCCCGGCTCATCACCCGCGGCCGCCGCCGGGCCGAAAAGGGAGCATGCCGCCTGACGCTCGATGATATCGCCGCGCATAGCGACGGATTGATCGCGGGAGTGTGCGGGGCGGAGGAGTAAGGGGCAGGGGCAAGGGGCGAGTAGCGGAGACCGCACAATTCGTCTCCTCTCGCTCCCTCTCCCCTTCTCTCCCTCTCCTTCCGCCTACCGCGAGATCTTCCCCGACCGCTGCTACCTCCTCGCCGAACTGCACCATCGCGGCAACGATCAAGAGCGGCTCGATCGGCTTGCGGCGCTGGCGCATCGCGCGGGCGTGCCGCTGGTCGCGGCGGGCGACGTTCATTTCCACGTGCCCCAGCGACAGCCGCTCAGCGACGTGCTGACCGCCGTGCGGCACGGCTGCACGGTGGCCGCGGCCGGCGAACTGCTGTTTCCCAATGCCCAGCGATACCTGCGATCGCCGCAGGAAATGGCCGTGCTCTTCGCCCGCTATCCCGAGGCCCTGCAGCGCACGCTGGAAATCGCCCGGCAGACGACCTTCTCGCTCGACGAGTTGCGTTACGAGTATCCCGAGGAACTCGCCCCGGCCGGCCAGACGCCGATGGAATACCTGACCCGGCTGGCTTGGGAAGGCGGCGCGGAATCGCTACCCGGACGGCGTGCCCGACAAGGTGCGGGGCCTCATCGAGCACGAGTTGCAACTGATCGGAGAGCTGCACTACGAGGCCTACTTTCTCACCGTCTGGGACCTCGTCGTCTTCGCCCGCAGTCGCGGCATCCTCTGCCAGGGCCGCGGCTCGGCGGCCAACTCGGCCGTCTGCTTCTGCCTGGGCGTGACTTCCGTCGATCCCGAGCGGATGGACCTCTTGTTCGAGCGGTTCGTCAGCCGCGAGCGGAACGAGGCCCCCGACATCGACGTCGACTTCGAGCACGAACGCCGCGAGGAGGTCCTGCAATATCTCTACCAGAAATACGGCCGCGAGCGGGCCGGCATGACGGCCGAAGTGATCACCTACCGCCCCCGTTCCGCCGTCCGCGACGTGGGCGGCGCGCTGGGCATGCCCGCCGAGCAGATCGACCGGCTGGCCAAGCGGATCGAGCATTTCCAAGGTAGCAGGCACACTCCGGACGTATGCCTGCTCGCTTGCCGCGAGGCGGGCATCGATGTCCGAATCGACCGGCCGCCCGGCAGTGGATCGAGCTCGTCGGGCAGTTGGTCGGTTTCCCGCGTCACCTCTCGCAACACACCGGCGGCATGGTCATGACCCGCGGGCCGTTGTGCGAACTGGTGCCGATCGAAAACGCGGCCATGCCCCATCGGACGGTCATCCAGTGGAACAAGGACGACCTCGACGAGCTGGGCATCCTCAAGGTCGATTGCCTGGCCTTGGGCATGTTGACGGCGATCCGCAAGTGCTTCGCCTTGGTGAAGCAGCACGACGGCCGCGAACTGACGCTGGCCAACATCCCCGAAGGCGACGAGGGCGTCTACGAGATGATCCGCCGGGCCGACACGATGGGCGTTTTCCAGATCGAGAGCCGTGCCCAGATGAGCATGCTGCCGCGGCTGCGGCCGAAGTGTTTTTACGACCTGGTGATCGAAGTGGCCATCGTCCGCCCCGGCCCGATCCAGGGCAACATGGTCCATCCCTATCTCCGCCGCCGCAACGGCGAGGAGCCGGTCGAGTTTCCCAACGAGGCCATCCGCCGCGTGCTGGAAAAGACGCTCGGCGTGCCGCTGTTCCAGGAGCAGGCGATGCGGCTGGCGGTCGAGGCGGCCGGCTTCACGCCCGGCGAGGCCGATCAGCTTCGCCGCGCCATGGGGGCGTGGCGGCGTCCGGGCGTGATCGATCAATTCCACCGCAAGCTCACCGAAGGCATGCTCGCCCGCGGATTCACGCCGGAGTGGGCCGAGGCCGTGTTTCATCAGATCCGCGGTTTCGGCGAGTATGGTTTTCCCGAGTCGCACGCCGCCAGTTTCGCCCTGCTGGTTTACGTCTCGTGCTGGCTGAAGCATCACTACCTGGCCGCTTTCACCGCCGCCTTGCTCAACAGCCAGCCGCTGGGGTTTTACGCCCCCGCCCAGCTTGTCCGCAACGCCCGCGAGCACGGCGTGACCGTGTTGCCGGTCGATGTGAACTATAGCGAGTGGGACTGCACGCTGGAGGGGGAAGAGGGAGCAGGGGAGAAAGGGAGAAAGGGGAGAAGGGGAGCCCAGACTCCTGTCTCCGTACTCCGTTCTCCGTTCTCCGCCTCCTCTCCCTCCGCCTCGGCTTCCGCATGCTCTGGGGACTGCCGCGGGCGCACGCGGAGCAGATCGTCGAGTGCCGCGGCGAGCGGGCGTATCGATCGATCGACGATTTCGCCCATCGCACCGGCCTGAGCCGCGCGGCGATCATGCGTCTGGCCAAGGCCGGCGTTTTCGGCTCGCTGGGAACCAATCGCCGCCATTCACTGTGGGACGCGCTGGCCCAGGATCAGACGCCGATGCCGCTGTTTGACGCGGCCGAAAGCACGACCGAAACGATGCCGCCGCAAGCGGCGGCGTACGAAACTGCAACTGACAACCGACAACTGACAACGACAACTTCCTCCCCGCCATGACGCCGGCCGAAGAAGTCCTGGCCGACTACCGCACCACGGGACTTTCGCTCCTGGCCCATCCGCTGCAATTCCTCCGCGGCGAACTGGAGAAGCTCCGCGTCATCCCGGCCAGCGGGCTGAAGACCTGGCCCAACGGCAAATGGGTCCGCGTGGCGGGCCTGGTGCTCGTGCGGCAGCGGCCCTCGACGGCCAAGGGCATCACGTTCGTCACCTTGGAAGACGAGACCTCGACGGCCAACCTGATCATCCGCCCCGAGGTCTGGAAGCGTTACCGCACCGCCGCCCTCGGCGCCACGATTCTCATCGCCGCCGGCCCTTTGCAGCGGCCAGGGCGAGAATATCCACGTCCTCGTCGCCAAGCTGGAAGATTTTTCCGTCCATCTCGACGGCATGCAATCGCAATCGCGGGACTTTTGCTGAGGATCCGTGCCAGCCCTGGACTGCGGCAATTTCGATTAGTTGACTACATCACGGCCGACATCGACAATGATCAATATCCGACCGATCCGAATGTTGGTGAAAGGCTTCCATGCCTCGAACCAATAAAACTACTCTACGATGGCCAATGCGCCCTCTGCCGCCGTGCGATGGAGGGATTGAAACGCCGCGATGCCAAGGGGCGGATCGTGCCGGAGGACATCTCCGATCCAGCCTTTGACCCGGCCCGCTATGGGCTGACCGCGGAGCAGGTGCGAACCGCGATGCACGTCGTTCTGCCCGATGGCCGCGTCCTGCGGGCGATGGATGCCGTTCGCGCGGCGTACGCCGCCGTAGGGCTCGGCTGGCGCGTTGCCCCAACCGGCTGGCCCGGCATTCGATGGCTGGCCGATGCTTTTTACAGATTCTTCGCCCGGCATCGCCTGACCTTCAGCCGCATGTTGGGTCGGAAATGCGATTCCGGAAGCTGTTCCCTTCACGCCCACCCATAAGATAAGGGGATGACCCATGCCGCCCATGTGTTCGCTGTTCCGCCCCAACGATCAACAACTCCAGCGTTTCCTGGAAGCCCAGGCCGTGCAGCCGTTCTCCTACGCGGAAATTGGCCAGTCCAGCGACGGCGCCCCCGCCGGCTATAATCTCGATCACAACCGGCCCTGCTGGGCCAAGGGAAGCCGATTTTTGATGCGGCCTGTCTGGCTGTCACCTGGCAGATGTTCCCAGCCCCTTGGACGGAGACTGGCCGGCCGGGGCCAGGCAGGATGTCGGTACACCAGTTCTTATGATCGCTCGCGTCTTCGGTCTCTGGTGGGTCAATGCCTGCCGGGTCGTCTATCACGTGGACGGCCATCATGCAGCACGGCGGTTCGGTTTCGCCTACGGCACTCTGCCCGGCCACATCGAGCAAGGTGAGGAGCGGTTCATGGTGGAATGGGACCACGAGGACAACGTCTGGTACGACTTGCGGGCCTTCTCCCGCCCGCACTACTGGCTTGTGCGACTGGTTACCCCATCACCCGCGGGCTGCAACGGCGATTCGTGCTGCAATCCCAGGCGGCCATGCGGCGGATCGCGGCTGCCGCGTGGCTAAGAGAAGCCGGCATGAAAATCGAACGGAAGGCCGTCCTGTTATCCGTGCGATTGCCCGGACCTTCGTGGGGCTTTCCGTCGGGATCATTGTGTTTCTTCCGCCCTTTGACGGAAAATGGACCGCCCGCATTCTCATTCTGGTGGCCTGCGTGATTGTCCCGCTGGGATTGCGAGTCTTGTCTTTGTAGAGGCTCGGAACCACCGTCGACCGCCTTGGTCGCATCGCCAGGACCCTGCAATTCCTCAGTGCATGGCATGTCAAAGCCGCTGGCCGGT
This sequence comes from uncultured Solirubrobacterales bacterium, assembly GCA_963709135.1. GTDB lineage: Bacteria > Actinomycetota > Thermoleophilia > Solirubrobacterales > Solirubrobacteraceae > Palsa-465. Next base: position 143,389 of record CAVPVI010000025.1, read on the forward strand.
TGTCATTCGAGCTTGTTGGTCCGTGGTAGCGGCGTCGCTTGTATTCAGCATGTGGCTTGCCGCTCTACGGCATCGAGCATTTCTTTTCCTGCCGTGGCTCGACATCCCCTGGATGCGAGCCCTGCACGGCACGGCGAACAGCGTCGGAGTTGGATTGACCGGCGTGCCGGGTTGGTCCATGGCGGCAAGGAAGTTGCTTGCACGGAGAAGAAGAGCAGGATTGAGATTGCGCGACGGAAGGAGTTCTATCAACGTAGTGCTTTGAAGAGGCTTGATCGCAAAGCGCAATAGTTCTTCAAATTGGTAGAACAAAACTGCGTTGCGGATTTCTTCCATTGTGACCGCCTTAACGATTAGTTGAAGATCGGCGATGATTTGTCCAACGGTGACGCGAAGCTGGTGGGCGTAGACAATGCCAGAAAAATGGCGGCCTTTACTGTTCCACTGGTCGGCCAACACAGAAAGTCATCGTCCTGCGTGAAGACGACACGTCCCAATTCGGTGGCACGTGCGAGCAACTCGTCATCCGCCGCATTGCGCGACCATCTTCAAACGCGGTAAGCACGTCCACTCCACGCGCCGAGCCCCCGCGTTATCGGTCCGCGAACGTGATGATCCATGTAAAGCGAAAGGCTCACGGTTGGCTCTTCAATAACCGAAGCCTTCTCGGCAGAGCGATTGCCCAATCGCGACTGGATTTCATCTACCTTTTGCATTCGCTTCGCGATATCCTGATCAACCTCGTCTTGATGGTCGTAATAATATCCCAAAGCACTGTGGATCTGGACCAAGTCAAGAACGGAAACTGCCGCTGGATCTCGTCGGCATCGGATCCGTGAGCAAGGTGATCCA